>NZ_GG657741.1 GCF_000158815.1 Micromonospora sp. ATCC 39149
CCACCGTTCTCGCGGTGTCGCTGCTGATCGTGGCGGTGTTCGTCCTCGCCGGGCTCGGGCAGCCGGCGGGCGGCGGATTGTCCTGGGAGGGCTTTGACGCCTCTGGGCTGGCCGTAGGCGGCATCGGTGGCGCCATCGCGTTCTGCGTGGCCGCCTTCATGGGTGTTGACGCGCCGGGGTCGTTCGTCGAGGAAGCCACGGACCGCCGGTCGGTCAGCCGGGCCACGATCGCTGGGGCGCTCGTGCTCGGTGGGGTGTATGCGGCGGCGGCGTGGGCGATGGGAGTGGCGGTCGGCCCGCACGCTGTCGCGCAAGCGGCTGCTGATCCGGCGGCGGGGCTGCCGTTTACGGTCCTGGACCGCCTCGGTGGCTGGTGGGCCGCTCTGGCGAGTGTGATGTTGGTGTTCGCGGTCGTCACCTCGATGCTGGCCTTCCACAGTGTGGTCGCCCGGTACGTGTTCGCGATGGCCCGCGAAGGTGTCCTGCCCGCCGGGCTGGCACAGACCGGCAGCGGCACGCGGGTAAGTGCGCCGCGCGGCGGCTCAGTGACGCAGACCGCCGTGGCGGCGGTCGTGGTGGCCGCGTTCGCGGCCAGCGGTGCCGACCCCCTCGTCGTGATGTTCACCTGGCTGTCGACGTTGGGTGCGATGGGCTTGCTGTGTCTGCTGCTGGCCGCGTCGGTGGCCGCGATGACGGCCCCGGCCAGCGTGCGCGGCCCACAGGCGGGCGTGTGGCAGTGGCGGCTCGCGCCCGGCTTGGGCGTGGCCGGCGGGTCGGTGGTGCTGGTCCTGATGGTCGGCAATGTCGGCTCCCTGCTCGGTGCCGCGCCCGGGTCGCTGTATCCGTTCCTGCTGCCCGCGATCCTCGCCGCCACCGCTGTCGCGGGTGGGGTGTGGGCTGGGCGGCTGCGGCAGTCGCGTCCGGAGGTCTACGCCGGTATCGGCCACGGCACCCCGAAGACGCACGCCGTTCCCGACGCCATCAACGTCTCGATCTGAAAGGGCATGCGATGAGAACCTATGCGGCCATGCCCACACCCCGTGGGCGCTACGGGGTCGATCCCCTCCATCCCGGCTGGCGGCCTGACCAGCCGCCGCCGGCACCACCCGCTCCTGGCCCGCGCCGGCCAGCGGACTACCCACCGCCACCCGGCTACCGCGCGGCCCCCGCCCCAGACGACTACCAACGACCGCCCGACACCCGGGTCGCCCCACCCCCGCCTGCGCAGCACCCACACCCGTATCCGCAGGGCGGCGATGGACCCTCGGCTGAGGCGTGGCGGCGGGCGGACCTGCGCCGACAGGTCGCGTACCGGTGCAAACGGCTCAACACCGGCCACATGGTCGAGGCCGACCAGCGGTTCGGGCAACGCGACGCGCTCGGCCCGCACGGGGTGATGCTGTTCTTCACCTCCGAGGCCCCGGCCGAGCCGCACGGCTACAAGCTGCACACCGCCTACCGGCTGTGGCTGGCCTCCCCGGAATCGGTTTTTTCTCCCTCGCCTGCTGGCCGACCTGGCAGACGTGGCGAGGGACAACATCGCCCGCGCGGCTGCCGCTGTTTTTCCGTTTTTCATCCCCTCGGCCCGGACGGTCTCCATGGTCAACGGCGGAAACATGAGCCCACCCGCCGGAGCGACATACGTCGGCGTCGGCGTCACCACCCTCGACTCCGACCAAGGCCGCTGGGACCAGCTCGCCCGAACACTGCGCGAACCTTCTGCCGCCAGCCGCCACATGTCGGTGTTCGACCTCAAAGGCCAGTGCTACGCGCTGTTGACCGACGGCACCGCCCTGCACGTCGACCGCGATCCCCGCGCCCGCCTCGGAGTCGACGGGATCCGCTGCACCAAGACCCTCGACCCCGAACGGATCAGCTACTACAACCCCCACGCCACCCTCATCGAGCAGTGCGACGACGCCACCCGCGAGGTATGGCGGCAGCTCGGCGCGCTGCACCACACCCTCACCAACCACCTGCTCGCCGGGCGGCCAGCGTGACCCACACCTCCACCCTCGACCTGGCCGACGCCGCTGATCTGAGCCGCGCGCCGCTCGACGTCACCAGCGTGCTCGACCACCTGGTGAGCGAGGCCGACGCCGCCGCGGCGACGAGCATCGGGTTTCCCGGCGCCGTGGACCTCGACCAGAGCGAGATCATGGCCCGCCTCGGCACCCGGTTGTGGAACAACATCGGCGACCCGACCGACACCGGCGGGACAGCCCACACGCGGATGCTGGAGCGGGCCGTCGTCGCCTGGGTCGCCGACACCCTGTCCATGCCCGCCGAGGATCGGTGGGGCTACGTCACCACGGGCGGCACCGAAAGGCAACCTGTCCGCCCTGCACGCCGCCCGCCGCCGCCATCCCACGGCCCGCGTCTACTACTCGACCACCGCGCACTACTCCATCCCCAAGGCGGTGGGACTACTTGGGGCGCGTGGTGTGGTGATCAAGGCCCAACCGGACGGGGAGATGGACTACACGCATCTCGCCGCGCAGGTCCGCCGACGCAGGCGGTGGCCCGCCATCGTGGTGGCCACCGCCGGCACCACCATGACCGAAGCGGTGGACGACACCACCCGCATCCGTGCCGTCCTCGACGAGTACGGCGTTGACGGACACCTGCACGTCGACGCGGCCCTGTCCGGCATCCCGCTCGCTCTCGACGGCCGGCTTCGCCTCGATGATGCCGCCGGCATCAGCAGCATCGCCATCAGTGGGCACAAGTTCCTCAGTGTGCCGACCCCGTGCGGAGTCGTCCTCATCCGCGACAGCGCCCGCACCCACGCCAGCCCCGTCGCCTACACCGCCACCCTCGACACCACCATCACCGGCTCCCGCTGCGGGCTGGCCGCCGCGCTGCTGTGGCACGCCATCGCCACCCAAGGCCGCGAAGGCCACCGCTGGCGCGCCACCGAAGCCCGCCGCCTCGCCGCCTACACCGCCGACCAGCTCACCCAGATCGGCTGGCGGGCATGGCGGCACCCACACGCCTTCACCGTCGTCCTGCCCACCCCACCCGAACCCGTCCGCAAGAAGTGGCTGCTCGCCACCGACGGCGACACCAGCCACATCATCTGCATGCCCGGCATCACCCATGGACAGATCGACGCCTTCGTCGCCGACCTCGCCGCCGCCACACCTCCCAGAAGGATCCCCCGCACCCGGCCCGCGAGTGAATCGCGCACCAGCACCTCCCCGCAGGTTCCCGTTCCGGCGCCGTCTACCGCACTCCGGAGGCAACCGTCATGACGACCGGCTACGTGTTCCATCCCGAGCACCTGTGGCACGACACCGGCACCAGCGCCGGCCTGCTGCCCGCCAACCCAGCAGCCGGCATCCCACCCGCCGCGCACATCGAGAACCCCGAAGCCAAGAGACGCGCCCACGAGTCGATCCACGCCTGCGGGCTTCTCGGCGAACTGATGGTCATCGAGCCGCGGCGGCCACCGTGGCGGAACTGCTGCGGGCTCACACCGAGGAGCACGTCCGGCGCATCAAGGCCGAGAGCGACCAGGTAGGTACGGCTGCATCTGCACACCGGCGCCGAGTTCGGTCTACGTCCGGCAACTCGCCGCCTGATCTGGCGGCGGTCCAACTCGGTGACGTTGCGTGACGGGTATTGCCGAGCTCGGCCGCCCCTCGGCATGCGGATCTGTCGAGATGAGTGCGAACGCCGACGAGATGATGGAGCCGGCATACCTTTAGAAGTCCGCCATAACGCCTTTTTCGGTCGAAACCTGACGAGACTCTACCTGCTCTAGCCGTCAATCTCTTGTAGATTGCCCGCATGTCATCTTTCCTCTTGGCGGCCACCTCGGAAGGCTCTGCGGACTGGTCGTCGAGTAAGCTGATCATCCCTGTGGTTGCTGCATTATTGGGGTTTGTGAGCGGCTATCTTCTGGAGATAGTCAAGTCAAAACGCGGATCAAGGACCGTACTGGCATGGGATTTAAAGATTGAACAGCCAGAACTCAGCTATGGCGCAACGCAGGCCGAGCGCATAAAGATAAGCTATCGCGGCAGGGAAGTTGACCGGTTGATCACTGTTCGTTACACGGTAACTAATACTGGAAATACCTCAATTAAGAACCAGTTGGTGCGGTTCGCATTTCCGCAAGATGCTCAAATTCTACAGCAGGAATTGGACCCTAGGCCTGAGCCGGAGATGGGGGTGCGGGACATTACGGACGAGGATCCCAACTTCGTGGGTCCGCGATACAAGATTGGGCACTTGGACCCTGGTGACTCCGTCGGATTCGCCTTCGCAGCAGACGGAGGAACTTGGCATAGCTGGGGAGGTGCCAAGCTTCGCAATGAGGAGACCGACGTTGTGTACCAGCGTCGGGACGTTGCGCTGAACCGCGACGATCAGATGCATGTGGCACCATTCTTGTTCGGCCTTGCCGCAATCTTGATCATAACAACCCTTACGGGGGCGGCGTCGCTGGCCATTTGGATTGTAGGCAAGTTTTACATCAGCGATCTGACGTTCTTCGGTGTCATCATCTTTGTAACGCTCCTTTTTGCCGCCGTGGCTGCATATCTTTTATCTCACGCACGTCGGGCGACGAAATCTATCGCGAGACGCTGGACGGCAGGCGGGCGCGGCGATGCGTCGTTAATTGCCAATGGAAACAGTTGGTTTGCATACGCGCCGAGCGGGGTGGTCCATATTACGCCGTCCAGGCTTGATCAAGGCGACGGCGGCTCCGCCTGAAATTCTGAGGCGAACCCGCCTCAGAATTGCGGCGCTGCTGTCGCATACAACGCATGCAGGCTTGTCGGCCGTGCTCATCTGCCGCCGATCGTGCGCGTGGGCCAGCAGAGCACCGTCACGCTGGGTGGCCAGCATCCTCCCTCTCCTGCGGCCTGAACTACCGATGAGCGTGTGTGCCGTCTGAGTGCTTGTGCTCGTCCAAGTGCTCGGGCTGTTAGCGTTCGGCATTGTGTGGAGCGAGGAAGTCGTGGCCGAGCGGCCGGCCTGGCGGCATATCCCGTCCGGCATGGTTTTTCGGAAGGTGCCGGGTGGGACGTTCCGGATGGGTCTGTCCGAGGGGGAACTGGCGGCGGTGCGCGCGATTGGGCGCAGTGGAGGGGCCGAGGACTCTCTTGAGCCGTTCTTCGCCGGTGCCGGTGCCGCCCAGCCGGTACGCGAGGTGCGGGTCGCGCCATTCCTGATCGCCCGGCATCCGATGACGGTCGCGCAGGTCCAGCACTGGTTGCCTGAGTACGAGGACGACTACGCCGACGCGGACTCCGGCACGGCACGGATCGAAGATGACCTGGACGACCTGCTCGACGCTTTGCCGTTCCGGCTGCCCAGCGAGGCGGAGTGGGAGTACGCAGCCCGAGCCGGCACCACCACCCTGACCTTCCGCGGTGACGGGAAACCCGGCGAGGACCACCTGCTCGACGACTTCCGTGATGAGCAGCGGATCGCTGCCGCTGAGAACGCGTTCGGGCTG
>NZ_GG657740.1 GCF_000158815.1 Micromonospora sp. ATCC 39149
GCCTCGACGACGATCACACCCTCCTCGACGCCGTCGGCCAGCACTGCGATGGCCTCGTCGTCGCCGGATTCGGAGTCGGCCACATACCCGAACCCCTCGTCGGCACCCTCACCACCCTCGCCGCACGCATCCCCGTCATTCTTGCCTCCCGCACCCCGGCCGGACCGACGCTTACCCGCACCTACGGCTTCCCCGGCTCCGAGCGTGACCTCCTCGCACGCGGCCTTATCCCCGCAGGCTGGCTGCACCCCTACAAAGCCCGCATCCTGCTCCGCGTGCTCCTCGCCGCCCAAGCCAAGCATCAGGACATCGCGCCCGCGTTTGCCGTTGCGGGCAACCTCGATGAACCTTCGTGCTGGCCCTGGCCGACGCCAACCCTGACGAGTGATCGAACGGAGACAGCAACCGCGCATGCGTAGCCACGACCTGACCCCGGGACGGATGATCGGTGCGGCCTTCGACCACGGCACGACTTCTTCACCGCCCTCACCAACGCCTGCCGCGCCCACAACATCAGGCAGGGCTACATCCCATGTTCATTGCCGGTCTCTCCACAGCCAAGATCGTCGGCACGTGAAGTCGTCAACGCCGGAGGCACCTGGAACCGGCACCCAGATCAATACGACCAACCTCGCGCTACCCACAGCGACCAGACCAAGTTAACTCAAGCTAGACGCATACACGCGCCTGCCAGTTCGCCTACAAAAGATCTTGGCTGTCGCGCTTCACGCTAGGGCTGTCCTTTCACCACTGAACGGTGACCACAACAGGCAGGTGGAAGGGGAGCCAGCGATGGCAGATCACGACGTGATCAGCATCGGGTTGATAATTCTTGGGCCAGTTGTGCCCCTGATGGCACTGTGGCTACGGCTCCGCTTCCGGCTACACCAGGAGCGGGAACGGCGCAACTACCTGCAGACGGCTACCGCTCTGCCGGCCGGGAGCCGAGTGCAGGAGCAGCGTGATGACGGTACCCGGCTCATCCTCGACGTCGGGAACGCGACTCGAAACGAGTGCGCATGAACGATGTCCTGGAACCTCCCGACGAAGCGGGACGCTCCTTGCCCACGACTGCGGCCGGCGTGCCGGCTCGCCACCGCCCCGACACGCCACCGGTCGATGTCGTCGCCTTCAGCGCCTTCTACCGTGCAGAGGTCACAGCCCTGGTCAACTTCCTGCTCTGGATGGGTGCCGGTATCGCCGACGCCGCTGACATCGCCCAGGAGACGATGATCGAGGCATATCAGAGCTGGCCGTCGATCCAACGTCCCCGCGCGTGGATCCGGCGCGTCGCTTCCCGCCAATACGGCCGTCGACGCTTCGGCCAAGAGGTAGCCACTGAGCCGGACAACCTCAGTCCGCTGCTTCCCGCATCCGCAGACATCTCTGCCTGGGAGCAACGGCATGACGTATTGCGGCTGCTGACCATGCTTCCCTGGCGGCAACGGCAGGTCATGGCTTGGACGTTCGACGGCTACCAGCCGCAGGAGATCGCCGACGAACTAGACATCACACCGGAGGCGGTACGAGCCAGCTTGAAGCTCGCCCGCCGTGCGCTCGCCGAAGAACTCGGCCGGGCGGGGGAAACCACATGAACCACGATAAGCTGTTCGCCAGCCTGCACGCCACCACTGCGGGCGACCTCGACGGCCTACTCGATATCGAAGCGGGCCTGCGCGAGGCCCTCGTGGCTGTTCAACACACCCGCACCGGCCATGACCTGGACCTTGACATCGAGGCAGGACTCCGCGCCATCACCTCTCCCCCAGAGGTAGCCACACCATCTCCGGCCACGCATCCCGAGCACCCCAGCGCGACACCCGACCGGTCAGAATCGCAAAGTGCGGTCGCCGCTCGGCTGATGTCGTTGCACAGCGCCAGCCGACTAGCTCTCCGCAACCACCCGGCCATCGCAGCCTTCGCTCTCATGCTGGAGATCACCAACGCGGCGACAACCAACCGAGCCATCGCACGCGACCCCGACCTCGCCTTCACCCTCGACCTCGACCTCGACCTCGCCCGCGACCTCGACCGTGTCTTCGTCCTCGCCCGCGACCTCCACCTCGACCTCATCCGCGACCCCATCCGCGACCCCTCTCGCGCCCGCATCCTCGCCCGCAACCTCGCCCGCTACCTCGACCGCGCCCGCGACCTCACCTGCGACCTCACCCGCGACCTCACCCGCGACCGCGTCTTCGTCCTTGCCCGCAACCTCGACCTCGCCCTCAACCTCGCCCTCAGCCGCGTCCCCGCCCTCACCCTCATCCTCGCCCGCGACCTCGCCCTCGACCTCGCCCTCGCCCTCGAATTCGACCTCGACCTCATCCGCGACCTCGCCAGCGACCTTGCCCTCGCCAGCGACCTCGCCCTCAACCGCGCCCGCGACCTCACCCGCGACCTCATCCTCGACCTCGACCGCGTCCGGCATAACTTCACGGATGCGGATCTCAGCGATGCGGATCTCAGCAGGGTGTCGCTCACTGGCATCCGCTGGTCGATGGCCACAAGGTGGCCATCGGACGAGTGGCGGGCTCAGGCTCTGATGGTCTCGCGGGACCTGGGCGACGGGACGTACGAGATCCGGGGCGGCACCACGAACATCCCCACCCACAGCACCTGAACAAGCCCTCGCGCGGCAACTTTGCCCGTTGGGGGTGAGACCAACGAGCAGTTGCTCGACTACTGCTGCGAGCTTTCGGAACGAACACCCCCTGAGCACCTGGAGCCTCGCCTGTTCCGATCTCACTCCTCCTCGGGGACGTGGGACTGCGTAGTTTTCGGCTCTGTCTCACATTCGGTGGTGACCGAAGGTAGTCGTTGTCGTTGAGATCATGCTGTGTTATCTGCACCTTCTACACCTCGTTGATCAGGACGTTCATCAACCTGATCAAGGAGTTTGGTATGGACCTTCGAGTTCAACTGATGGAAGGCAGAGCCGACGTCCCGCGTGTCGGCTCGCTCGTCACGAGCGGCCGGTTGCATCCTCCCGTTCTGGTTCTCGACGGCGATGGCGTCGAGGTGGAGGCGGCGACCGGCTACTTGCGGGATCTGGCGGTCGGCGATTGCAGCCCGTTGACCTGCCGCAGCTACGGCTTCGGGCTGCTGCGCTGGTTCCGGCTGCTCTGGCTGCTGGGCGTGGCATGAGAGAAGGCGACCGAGGCGGATGTCGCCGTACTAACCGGCTGGCTGCGTTCGGCGTCCAATCCGCAGCGGCAGCGGTCGGTTGCCGCGGCCGTGCCGGGCTCGGTAAACCTGCGGACCGGCAAGGCGAGCCTGCGGGCTGGCTACGCGCCCCGCACGATCAACCACGCGCTGTCGGTCGTGAGCGGCTTCTACGAGTACCACGCCCACTACGGCCGAGGCCCGGTCGTCAACCCGGTCCCCGTTTCCCCCGCAGCGCCGCCGGGCGCTGGCGCACCGAAGCCCACTGGAGAGCAAGAAGGTCGTGGGCCGGGCACGGCTGCGCCAGCGGATCACTGACCAGCCGCCGCGTTCGATCCCGGACGCGATGTGGGACGAGCTGTTCGACGCGATGCTGTCCGACCGGGACCGCGCGCTGCTGGAGTTCTTCGTCTCCAGCGGCGCCGCTCTCCTCGGCTACCTCAACATCCAAACCACCCGCGGCTACGTCGCCGTGTTCGACGAAGACGTCGTCCGCCACTACCAGGCCCACCTCCAGCACCGGCGCAAAATCCGGCCCAGCGAGGAGTACGCGCCCGTCACCGCCGAGGAATGGACCGAGTTCGAGGAACACTTCGACAAGCGCAAGGTCGAACTCGGCTCCTGCGCCCGGCCCTACGGCACCGGCCGCCAGCACGAACACGCCTGCATCCGCGGCCCCATGCTCAACGTCAACCCCAAGATGATCAACAGGCTTGGCGAGCTGGAACAAGACCTCCTCGCCCGCCGCATCCGCGCCGAAGCCGAGAACTGGCTCGGCGAGATCGAAGGCATCAACCTAACGCTGAGCTTCCTTCGATCCAAGCGCGATCAAGCCGAACGCCAAGCCCAACGGCCGCTCATCCACCTCGGCCTCCCACAACCCAGGGGGAGGCCAGCAACTGATGAACCCACCACCCCTCACCCACCATTTACACAGCCGGGTCGGCAGAGGCTTCCTCGCCAGCGCGTTGGCCGGCCCTCCAGGGCCACCACGATTGGCCTCCAACAGCACCGTCAGCCGGCTTGAGCTCCTTGTCGCCACTTTCTCGACTACCGATCAGCCAACCGTGATCGCTCAAGCGGGAGAACATACCGCCTCCAGTCGGCGAGCCGTCCTCGACGTCCACGAGCCCGACACCGTGAACGGCTCCCAGCCCGAGGCTGACCAGCGACACGAAGTACGCCCGGATCAAATCTTGCGCGTGGGTATCGTCCCGAGACGACGCAAAGGCCTTGAGCACTTCGCTCTCGAGGTCGACCAGACTATGCGCCATCCGGTTACGCAGCCGGTTGAACGCCCGCAACTCCCAGACCGTCTCCTCGTCCGGGTCATAGAGACCCACGAAGACCGTGATCTTCTGCGCGAACGTCAATCGGGCGAAATCCCTGTCCACCAAGACATTCGGACGCCTGAACGCCGCACGGATCAGATTCTCAAGCGCCTGCTCAAGCAACAGATGCGCATAGAGGATCATCTCGACGAGGTTCGAGCCGTTCAGAACCTCCTCGGCGCGGCGCACATGCTCCTCGGAGAGACCCGAGAACCGAGGGTCTCCCATCAAGATGAACTTCGTCTCGCGATCGCCGGACGGGATGTCGGACACGACCGGGACCATATCGCCGCCAGAAGAGTGATCACCACCCATTTGGGTGAAGTGCAGATAAGTGTGCAAGATCGATGATCTTACGAAGACGGTGTTCTCGGGGTTGCTGCCGCTGGTGATCGACGACGTGACGGATCAGGGCGTCCGGATCCTGGTGCGGGCTCGGACTCCCGAGGGGCCGGTGGCCTGTCCGGGCTGCAGGGCGTTGTCGGGTCGGGGTGCACGGATATCACCAGCGGATCCCTCGCGGACGTGCCAATCGATGCCCGGCCGGTGGCGCTCTGGGTACGTATACGTCGTCTGGTGTGCCCGACCCAGGGCTGCCGTCGCACGTTCCGGGAACAACTGCCCGGGGTCCTGAACCACTACCAGCGTCGCACACCTCGGCTGGTCTCTCAGGTCGGTGCGGTGGTGCGGCGGCTGGGTCGGGTGGAGTTGGTCGCGGAGACGATGCGGGCGGCGTTGGAGGCTCTGGCGAGGGTGGATGAGGTGTGGCTAACCGGTGTGATGCTGCCGGAGTGGGCCGACCGGTATGGCCGGTCGGTGCGTCACGAGCGGCAGCCGAGCGGGGCGGTCGCGGTGCGTCAGTACGTGGAACAGGTCGGGGCTGACGGCATAGCCTTGCTTCGGGCCGTCTACGGCTCGGCCGCCCCGGCGGCCGGGCCAGGGGCAGCCGCTGTCGAGGTGCTGCGTCAGGTCTGGGTCCAGCAGTACTGGTACGACGAGTCAGGGCAGTTGCGGTGGCGGGAGGCGAAGGCGTCCCGGGCTCGTAAGAGCCGGGAAGGCACGACGCGCAGGCGTCGCGTCGACACGGCGGCCGATGGCGAGGCGGAGCCCGCTTGCGTGCCGTGGTCGAGCGTGGAGGTCGTGTCGCCGCATGACCCGCAGGCCCGGTTCAGCCACAAGCCGGGCAAGGTCGAGTGGGTCGGGTACAAGGATCATCAGACGGAGACCTGCGACGAGGAACGGCCGAATGTCATCGTGCATGTGGTGACGACCCCGGCCCCGCACCAGGACGTCAGCGTCGTTGATGCGATCCATTCCGCGCTGGCCGGGCACCGCATGGCGCCGGCGGAGCACCTCCTGGACAGCGGCTACGTCACACCCGAGACGGTTCACCGGCCTCGACGGCTCACGGGATAACGATCGTCGGGCCGGTCCGCCAGGACCCCCGTGCCGTCGAACGGCCCGGTTTCGCCAAGGAGGACTTCCACATCGATTGGCGAGCCGAGACCGTCACCTGCCCGAAGGGAACGACAAGCCCACCATGGAAACTGACCGTGGCAGACGGCAAGCCGCGACTGTCGGTGCTGTTCCGGCGGGCGGACTGCCGCGCCTGCACCGTTCGGCAGCAGTGCACCGGCAACGTCGACGGCAAAGGCCGGCACCTGCTCCTGCTACCCGAACCGCTGCAGAACATCCAAACCCAGGCCCGAGCACAACAGCAAACCCCCGAGTGGAAACGGCGCTACGACCTGCGCCGGGTGCGAGGCCACCGTCTCCGAAACCGTCCGCGCGCACGGCCTACGCCACTGCCGGTACCGCGGGCTCGCGAAGGCCCACGTTCAACACGTCCTCACCGCCGCCGGGACCAACATCATCCGACTCGCCCAACACCGACCCGACCAGCGTCAACGACCACGAAGCCGCCTACAAGACCTCTTCCGCGCTAGCTGAT
>NZ_GG657739.1 GCF_000158815.1 Micromonospora sp. ATCC 39149
AGCGCGCACGGTCTCGCAGCAGCATAACGTTGTCGTACTGGTGCCGAGCAAGCGCCAGGCAAGCGTGTGGACCGACGAGGCCGACCTGACCGTCAGCAAGGCTGAGCAGATCACCGCAGCGGTAGACCGGCTCACACGAGGACACGTGGGGCTGGTCGTGATTATCAACCGCTACGACGGAATCGACCTACCCGACCAGGCGTGCCGGTTACTCATCGTGGACAGCCTGCCATTCGCGTACAACGGCATCGAACGCCGCGAAGCGATCGCGCTGCGCGACAGCGAGGCTATGGTGACCCGGCAGTTGCAGCGTCTCGAACAGGGCATGGGTCGCGGTGTGCGCAGCCGTGACGACCGCTGCGTGGTCTTGCTGCTCGGCTCCCGGCTGATCCAGTTGCTGGCCCACCCTGAGTATGCCGATCGGATGTCCGCCGCGACTCGCGCTCAACTCGATGTGTCCCGCAAGGTCGCCGCTCGCCTGGAAGGCAGCGACGTGGAGGCCCTACAACAGGTCATCACTCAGGTTATTGACGACGACCCCGGCTTCCGGAAACTGTCTCGTGAGGCACTCGTCGGAATCACCTACAGTCCGGCGTCAGTCTCCCCATCCGCCATCCACCTGCGCGCTGCCTACAACAGCGCGGTCGGCAACCGCCCCGCCGAAGCGGCCGCTCATGCAAAGGCCGCCGTCGATGCCGCCCGCAGCAGCGGTGACAGCCCGCTGGCCGGCTGGCTGGGCGAGACCCAGGCAACCTATCTGCATTCACTAGACCCCGTTGCAGCCCAAAAGGCGCTCACCGACGCCGGACGGCTTAATACCGCTGTTCTCAAGCCCCGCGGAGGTATGGAATACGACAGGATCGGGGCCCCTTCTGCGCAGGCGCAGCAGGCATCGACGTACCTATCAGAACGGTACCTCACCGGGCACGACCTAATCCTAGGGATGGACGCCATGATGGCTGACATCGAGTGGGACAAGGAGCGGACGCCCGAGGCGGAAGCCGCCCTTGCAGAACTTGGCCTTCATCTCGGGTTTACGTCTCAGATGCCCGAGCGAGACTACGGCATCGGATGTGACGTTCTTTGGAACGTTGGCCACCACGCCTACTGGGTGATCGAGGCGAAGACTGGGGCCGAAGCTCCGCTAGTCTGGAAGCATCACATCAACCAGCTTGGCGGATCAGTCAACTGGTGTCACAAGGAATATGGCGGTGGCGCAGACGTCGTCCCGATCATGGTGCACCCCAGTCACGTCATCGAACAGGCCGGAACGCCGCCGCTGAACACGCGCGTGATCAACGCACAGAAGCTGAGGGGACTCAAGGCCGCAGTCCGCCGCTTCGCGCGGGCCATTGCCTCGAGTGACAAGCCCGCAGATGTGGAAAAGCAGCTCACCGCATTGAAGCTCGATGCAGGGTCCTTCATCGCCAGCTATACGCAGCTCGCTTATCGCGAACCGCGCAAGCCTTGACCGGGGCGGCAACCCATGAGCCAACGACCAGGTCGCATGCTTCCCCTCTCGACCATGACCGAGGACGGTGCGCCGGCAGCGGATCCAAGCGAGCCGCGGTGACGGGGGGGCGGACACGCTGGACCTGCGTTATATCCAGTCCGATGCGGTCAGCGATACGGGTGCCTGCGGTAGGACTCGTCGGCCGCCAGGCCCTGAAGCGGCCGCCGTCGCTCGTGCTCGACCAGTTGTAAAAGCCTGTCCCGGCAAGCCTCCTAGCCTGGCAAGGCTCCGGCTACGAGTAGCCCGAGGGCAGCGAAGGCGAGCGGCCCAGGGGCGCACGTCGGTGGACATCAAGGTGATGGCTCCCACGGGCAGGTGGGCGAGCCGGGGCAACGACTTGTCGAACGGGTGTAGGAGAGGATCAAATATGGCAGGCGCGTCATCCGGCGCGGCGGCCGCGACTTACGTGCGGTCGGGACCAAAATTGACCCTGCGGTAACACCGCGCGTACGCGGCGTGACGGGGCGGGTTGAAGGGGGCTGCGTGGTCACGCAACTGGCACTGCCATTGCCTGGGCTCGAAGCCGATGTGGCGTCGTGCGCTGAGGTCGACTTCCTGCCCGTGCAGCCGCGCGTGCTGGACCTATTCGCTGGGGCCGGCGGCCTGTCCCAAGGGTTCCAGCAGGCCGGCTTTGAGATCGCTGGCGCCAGCGACATCGACCCGGACGCGTGCGCCACGTTCGCCCTCAACTTTCCGGGCGCACAAGCCATTTGTGGCGATATCCGGCGGCCTGAGTTGCATGAGCACATCATCGAGGTCGGGCGGGGCGTCGACGTGGTTGTGGGTGGGCCACCGTGCCAAGCCTTCTCGCAGGTTCGTAACCATTCAAGAATTATCGACGACCCGCGCAATTCGCTGTACCGGGAATTCGTGAAGACAGTCGGACAAATCCGGCCGCTCGCATTCGTAATGGAAAATGTACCGGGCATGGCTCAGATGGGCGTACTGGAGCAAGTCAAAGAGGACCTTGAACTCGGCGGCGCCTATAATGTCCAGCCGAATCTTCTCGACGCCGCCGACTTTGGTGTTCCGCAGACCCGCAAGCGTCTGGTATTCGTAGGCTTACGAAGCGACCTTGGTGAGACGCCGCCGGTGTTCGAGGGGACTCAGGCAACTCTCCATCTCGCCCTCGTTCGCCATGGAAAGGGAAAGTACGCACTAGAGACGCGTCGAGACGAGGCGCGGGCGGCTGCCCTGTTGAAGGATCTGGAGGACCCGGACAATCTCGCCGTGGTCTCGGCTGACCAGGCACTCTCCGACCTACGGAACCTAAAGGCGGGGCGACGCGAGGAGGCGATGCCCATTGGGGAGATGAAGGAGGCTGCATCGGCATACCAGCGCCTGATGCGGAAGCAGTTGGAGGACAAGATATGGAACGTCAGCGTTCCTAGAATTAATTCAGACACCGTCACGCGGCTAAAGGGGATCCCAGCCGGCGGCAATCATCGCGATCTTACTGAGGCCTTGACTGCCCGCTACATCAGTGGCGAGAAGTGGGGACCTAGCACTGACAGCGGCAAGCTCGGGCGTGCCCACTTCTATGCATATCGGCGCCTGCACCCCGGCGTCTGGGCCTGGACGCTGAACACAAAGGCCGACTCAGCTTACCACTACCGAATGCCACGCGCCCTCAGCGTCAGGGAGTTCGCTCGGCTACAGTCTTTCCCTGACCACTTCGTGTTCACCACCGACCCGCGGCGTGGTGCCCTGCCTGGCCGCATCGACGGAGGGCAGGCACATTCTCGTTACCGACAGGTAGGCAATGCCGTGCCACCACTGCTGGCCGAGGCCATCGCACAACGAGTGAGATTCCTCATCAACGCTCGGCGCGAGCAGAGCGGGCAGGCACAGCAGTCGTCGTCTATCGAGACGCCAACCAATCTTGCTGGGGCCAATGGCTAAGCCATCATCGCGGCACGTCAGGCCGACCCAGCGCCCTAAGTGCATCGGCGACCCTCTGGGTAACACCACCAAGATCTTCCTTGACCTGCGTGTCCCAGACCCTTAAGACCGTCCAGCCGATGGCCGCCAGCGCGGCATCGTTTCTCATATCTCTTTCCTGGTTCCTCGCTATCTTCTCCCTCCAATACGGGCTGGCCAGCTGCGGCTTGAAATGATCCGGGTGTCCGTGCCAGAAGACACCGTCCACAAATATGGCCAAGCGCCAGCGCGTAAAGGCGATATCCGGCTTTCCGGGGAGAGACGCGAGATGAATGCGGTAGCCTGTCACTCCCGAGGTTCTCAATGCCTGCCGGAGCATGAGCTCAGGCTTGGTGTTCTTAGACCGGATGGCGGCCATCACACGTGAGCGTCCCGCTCTCGACAAGTGGTCTGGCATAGCTCCGTACATTCTGTCCGAGTCTCCTGAGTCCAGCCTGATCGCAACAGGCGACAAGACGCCTCGATCCCGGATCGGCTGCTGATCAACTATTGCACAACGTTCGCCACCTGCCACGGCGTGCGCAAGGACGGCTCGGCCTGTCGAGCGGGATACCGAAGGATGGGCATGCCTAGTACTCTCGGCGCGTGGTTGGAGATCAGGTGGCCATACCGGGACTGGGTAGTGCCCCCGGGGGCTCAACGAGCGAAGCTAGTGCCCGCGCCTTCGGCGAGGAGAACCGCGCCCGGCTCCTGCAACAGTACTTCTCGAGCGCCGAGGCAGTGACCCCGGAGAACGCCTGGCGACACGTCTACCGCCTACTGCTCTGGATCGACCGAACCACAGGCCTAGCCCACTGCTATGAGAGCGACAAGTGCCAGCCCGGCCGCCCCTGGTACGCACGCAGCCTTGCGTTCCATGTCTGGTCGGCGGAGGCTCTGGGGGTCGCGCCGGGCGAGCTGGACAAGCACATCGACTACCTCTTTCGGCACGCCACCGCTGATCTGGCGCATGTCGCCGCCCGGAATCGCGCGCGCTTGCTAGGTACCGTTTCTGGCCAGCGCCGGCCCTATGAGGGGATGGGGCTACCCGAACCGGGTGAGGACCCCGAGCTAGAGTCGATCATCATCGAGGTGCTTGACCCGTTCCTCGCGCAGCGGCCGTCACCCACCGCCCTCAGGGAACTGGCGGAGAGGATCTACGCCCACGTCGGCCTGGAGAACAAGCGGAAGAACCTGGTCGGCGAAGGTTTCGAGGACACGGTGAGTGCCCTCCTGAGCCGGATTCCGGCCATAGCCCGCACCCACACCATTCATGTCCGCCCGCTGTTGCACCAGCTGCCGGGGTTCCGCCAGCCAAGGGCCAACAGCAAGCCGCGGCAGGTGGACCTCGCACTTGTTCAGGGGGCCACCGGGAGGCGGACGCTCGTTTCCTGCAAATGGAGCGTGAGAAGCGACCGGGAAGAGCAGTTCGTCAGCGACTTCCGGGATTATGCCGAGCTTGAGGAGGCTGGCGAGGACTTCGACTATGTGCTCGTCACCAACGAGTTCGACCCTGCCAGGCTTGCTGCGGCTTGCGAAGTTCGCCGCCAGAACAGCCCGCTGTTCTCCGCTGTCGTCCACGTCAACCCGGCTGGACCGCATGCTGCCTATGGAGCACCCATTCCTCCCCGCGGTAAGGGCATCAGCCGGGCGCTAGGACACATCGAGTCCGGACGTCTCGTCGGCCTAGACGGCTGGCTGAGGGACGTAGCCGGTCGATAGCCTCGTCAGGTTCCGACGCGTAGTGGAAGATCAGGAGAGGGGCACGGCTGAGCCGAACAACGCCGCAGCATCACTTCCTGCACATAAGCCAGGTGGTGCCGACTGACCAAGAGGTTGCCACCGTTGAGGTCACTACGCCGGTCTCAGAAACGCTCACAATGGTGGCCCCTTGCGATCAGAGATCGGCAGATGCGTCACGCCAGCGGAGCGCGTGGGCCATCGCGACTACCAGACGCCCGTACGTGTCGAGTGCTGGCCGAACTGAGGGGCAGGCCGGCGGCTCGGCCGCCGTTGCGTGCCGACACTCCGAAGCAGGCCTCGGTATTCGGAGAGTTCTGATATCCGACGTTGCCAGTACCCTCGCCCTGACCTGTCAGTCTATGACGAGCCGCTGCTGCTCGGTGATGAAGGTGTCTACCTCGGCGGCCTGCCAGGAGCAGGTACGGATGCCCTCACCGCTCGTCATCAAGCACCAGATTGACGTCATCGATGGACCGTGCGAGCCCGAGCAGTGGCTGGCCAACGAAGCCCTCATGGCTCCCGTCCCACGAGCGCACGGCCTCTCGTCAGTGGCAGCTTTGCGTTCCATCAGAGGCTCGCAGGACCCGTCAGGTAGCTGCGCGCATCGGCTGTGAGGTGTGAACTCATCCGTAGCGCCCACACATTCCATACACGGAGGCCACGGAGTGTTGTTATACGAAGGCTGCCATTCAGCGGGCCAGGCAAAGGTGGGCGATAGTCGCGAGGTCCAGCCCACTCGCGTCAACTGACAGTGCTCATCCGCTTACTCGCCAAGGATGCTTGCTTGCCAGGGAGTGCAGAAATCATTCTTGCCGTGACCCGCCCCGCAGTAGTCGCTACCGGCTTTCACCGCGTCCTGTTGGCATGGCAAGTGCCCTACGGATTATCGTGCTTGCGACTTTGATATTCACACCGTGTTTTGGAAGGGATGTGGGACGTGGCCAAGCAGATCATCCATAGACTGGTTGATGACCTGGACGGCGGGGACGCTGACGAGACCGTCAAGTTCGCCCTCGACCGCGTTCAGTACGAGATCGACCTGTCCAGCACCAACGCCGAGAAACTGCGGGACGCATTCGCCCCGTACCTCGCGCACGGCACGAAGTCGGGGCGCGGCGGTGTGGTCGTGGGTGGCCGGGCCGCCCGGGGCCGGGGCGGCGCCACCGCCGACCGTGAGCAGAACAAGGCGATCCGTGCCTGGGCCAAGAAGGCCGGCAAGGACATCTCCGACCGGGGCCGGATCCCGCAGGAGATCGTCGACGAGTATCACGCGAAGGCAGGCCGCTGACCCAACCGGGCAGGGCGCGCTCATTTCGCCCAGGTGGAGCTCGACGTCTTGACGGTCAGCGGCCAAGATCGAGGTGTGGTTCCTCGTTCCGGCGCGGGTCGGAGAGCTGCGCAGTCATGAGCTGGAGTGCTGTTCGTGTCTCCAGTCGAGGTTAGTGGGGCGCTGGCCCGTCGTGGCGTACTCGATGACTGCGGCGCGGGCAGTCGCCGCCGTCACACGGGCGAGGTCGGCGGGGATCTCCACCCAGGCCGGTATCGGGTGACTCGTAGACGGCGATGGGAGTGTCGGGGGTGAGGTGGAGGGGTAGGTGCCGTCGGGCAGCCAGCGCAGTGCCGCGCGGTCGATGTCGATGTCGATGTCGATGCGCAGGGCGGGCTGGTCGGCGGTGCCGATCGTGAGGGTTTGCCCGCAGCCGCCGTGCGGCATGATCGCTTCGATCTGCTCGTCGAAGCGGCGGCCAGCCTCCTGCGGGTTGGTCAGCTCGTAGGTGTGGCCGTGGTAGTCGCGCAGCAGAAACGTCATTTGGTGATCCTTTCTCCGGTGCCGATGTAGACGCGGTGCCACCAGGTGACGCCGCCGTCGCGGGTGACCCACACGCGCAACCGGCTCCCGTTCGGAAGAATGGCCGGCAGTATCTTGTCGCAGGTCCAGGGGTAACTTTGGTCGCGGTCGTTGGTGCCGCAGACAGTGTTGTCGATCGCCAGGTCCGACTCGGTGCTGCCCGTGCGGCGCATGCGCGCGGCGGCCTTGGACTCGACGTGGTCGTAGAAGGTTACCGGCGGGCCGCGCAGCGGGTCGTGGTCCAGGTCAGCCGCGAGTGACCGGTCGCCTCCACCGGAGGTGATCTCCTCGCCGTTGAATACGCCGAGGGTGGGGCGGGTGCTGCCTGCGGGACGCGGTTGCAGACGCTCGACCGCGGCGCGCACGGTGCCCGGCAGGGCGTCGGGTTCGGTGCGTTCCCACTCTGAACCGACCGGCTGGGGGACGTCGTCTGCCTGCGTGGTGGGCGGTCGGTTGATCTCGCCGCCGCCCGGCATCAGTTTCCCAGGTCACCGACCTGCCGGGCCTGCGCCAGCGCCGTATCGACGTGCTGGCGGGCCTCGGCCCCCCGCGTTCGAACCTCCATCAGGCTTTGGCTCACCTGTTGCAGGCGCGTCAGGGTGGGACCCGGCTGGCCTCCCTGCAACGCCGCCGTCACCAGTCGCCGGGCCTCATCCACCGCGGCTGCCGCCGCAATCACGCCCCCGTCTGCGGCGTTGAGTGCTGCCACCAGCGGTGTGAGCGCGGTGATGGTCTCCTGCGGCGACGGCTGCTGCGGCACGGCGGCGAGCGACCGCGACGCCTCGGCGATGACCTCTCCCACCGAGGTCAGTCGCACCCGGACCTGACCGGTCGTCTCACGGACCCGCGCCACACCAACGGCGATACCAGCGAAACCGGAGGCGACCGCCCGGGCGGCGATCTGTTCCACGACATGGTCGACCGCTGCCACCTGCTGTTGCGCCCGGTGGACGCCGGCGGCCATGGCCTGGAGATCACCGCTGATCGTGTCGGTCACAGGCACAGACCGCCTCCCGTTCTCACGCCACGTGGGTTTGTCGGAGCCTAGTGATCAATCTGGATGCGGCACAACCCGCGACCATCTCCATACGCAGTGCGAGGCGCAGCGTGTGGGGCCGGGGATGCGGCGCGTCTGGAGCGGCCACGGTCGATTCGAATGGCTTCGTGCCCTGATTGCAGCTCTGGTCTCGCGCCAGATCTGCCGTCTCGCGTGTGGTAGGTGCGTACCGTCGGCGGCATGAGGGTGCCCCTGCGCGGCGGGCCCGGCGACGGGCAGATCGTCGCCGGCGGCGGGGAGACCATCGTCTGGCGGGCCTGCCTGTATGAGATCACGCCCGAGCGCGGCCACCACCGCGGCGCCGAGCTACGGATCTACCAGCACCGTCCCGACTGCTGCGAAACCTATGGCCGGGGTGCCGAGGACCTCTGCGAATAGCCCACTATCCGCCGACCAGCCACCGACACCTGCTCGAACATGCGTACGATCCAGGTTGTGGATGAGGTGGTCCGGCGATGGTGGAACGGCGTGTGGGGGCGTCTCGCGCGCCGCGACGTCTGGCTGGTCCGCCACACCCGGTGGAAGGTCGTCGCCCGGTCGGGCGACGGTGAGACGGGCAAGGTGCTGCGCTGGGAGTTCGACTCGCAAACCGATGCCCAAGACATGGTCGACCGCCTGCTGCGGGCGGACTCGCCCGGCTCGTGGCAGGAACTGTCACCGCGCGAGCGAGCCTCCCGAAGCGCTCGTGAAGGTGGTGCCGTCGGCTGACCCTGCAGGTTGCCGACGCACACCGATGGTCAGAGGAAGTCCCGCCAGAACGCCACCGTCGCGCTCTGGTTCCTGCGCTGATCCGGGCTGTCCGTACCTGGGCCGCCGAACTCCTGATGGATGTAGTCGGCCAGGTTCGTGCCGTAGTAGATGATGTCGGTCTGCCAGATCGACAGGACCGGGTGGCCGACGGTTCCACGCCCGGCGGGCAGGAACCGATGTGCGTAGACGGGTACTAAACGTGGCACCTGCGCCAGCCTCAGCCGCGCGGTCGCCAGCGCCTCGTCGCGGCCGGCCGGGCGCTCACCCCAGGTGTCGTGCCACACCGCGTTGTGTTCCACGTCGAATAGCACCCCTTCCACTGGCCACTCCAGCTGCTCGCGAATGGCACTGGGGTCCTCGTCGCGCCAGTCCGGCCAGGGCCTCTCCCACGCATAGGACACCCCCTCCTCCGGCTCGACCGGGACGTTCAGCGGCAGCCCTGCCGCGAGGAACGCTCGATGGTCATCGGCGAACTCGAAGCCGTACGTCCTCTCGATGCGATCGAACTCCACATCCGTCAAGCCCGGCGCGATGTCACAACATCCGGTCTGGGCCAGGCGACGCGCC
>NZ_GG657738.1:0-12953 GCF_000158815.1 Micromonospora sp. ATCC 39149
TTCAAGATGAGGTATCCCACTCTACTTTGTAGGGGTAAGGCCCCCAGCTAGACGACTGGGTTGATAGGCCGGAGATGTAAGCTCGGTAACGGGTTGAGTTGACCGGTACTAATAGGCCGAGGACTTGATTACGAAGCTGCTACGCGTCCACTGTGCAACTCTGAACGGGCAAGCGACCCACGTGTGTGTTGGTGGGGTTGTTTGGTATGTTCATAGAGTTACGGCGGTCATGGCGGAGGGGAAACGCCCGGTTACATTCCGAACCCGGAAGCTAAGCCCTCCAGCGCCGATGGTACTGCACTCGGGAGGGTGTGGGAGAGTAGGACACCGCCGGACATTCTTTCCAGTCGAGGGCCGCCCCTATGGGGGTCGGCCCTCGATTGTGTGGTTGTGGGGTGTGGTGTGGTCGGGGTCATCCTTTTGTGGGGGTGGCCCTGAACCGTCTCCGGGAACCGGAAATGCGGCACCCTGCGGCCCGGCAGGCCGCAGGGCGGTGCCGCCGTGATCAGGCGCTCTCTGGTTCGGACAGGGAACGCAGTGCCGGCCGCAGCCGAATCTGCCCGACGGCACGGTCGTACCCGGCGAACATCAGGAACGGGTCGTCGCCGCTGCCGACCTGGCACATGGATCGGATCCAGCCGATCGGCCTGGGGTTCAGCAGCATCTGCAGCAGCGGCCCCGTGCCCAGTGATCCCCGGCGCGTCATCGTCACCGGATCGAACAGCGAGATACCGACGCCGTCGCCGGCCGCCGCGACGAGCACCTCACCGTCCACCGTCACCGGGCAGAGGGCGTACCTGGGTGAGTCGTCGTCGAAGGAGCCGAGGGCCGCGCCGGTGTCGAGGTTCCACAGACGTACGGTGCCGTCGGTGGCGGCCGACGCGAGCCGGACGACGCCGTCCACGGTGACCGCGCAGAGGGCGTTGACGCTGCTGCCGTGGGCACTCATCTGGAGAGGCGGCCGTCCCTCGGCGGGATCCCACAGCCGGACGGCCCCGTCGGCGTACGCGGCAGCGAGGATGACCCCGTCCTCGCCCGCGATGGTGCACAACGCCTGGACCGCCGCGCCCACGCCGTACCCGATCAGCCCGACCTGCCGGCCGGTCTCGGGATCCCAGAGGCGTATCCCGCGGTCGCCGCCGCCGGAGGCGAGCAGGACCGTCCCGCCGGCCGGCACGGCGCACAGAGCGTTCACGGGCGCCAGGTGACCGGCGAGGGCGTGCACCGCCTCCCCGGTCGCCGGGTTCCACAGGTGCACGGCCTCGCCGTACCCGGCGGAGGCGAGCAGAGTGCGCCGGGGCGTCTCGATCGCACAGACGGCCCGGACCAAACCGGGGGTGAGTCGGCTGAGCTGCCGGCCCAGCGTTTCGGGCAGCGGGTCCGGGAAGATGCCCGCGAGGTCGATGAGCACGCCGGAGGAGCCCATCGTCCGTAGGTCCTCGCCGGCGGCCGGGTCGCCGATCCCGACAAGGTGCCCGATTCCGCCGTACGCGGCCAGGGGGCGGCCGTCCACCGTCACCGGCGTCGCGGCGGCGTGCCAGGGCCTGGTGAACGTCAGCATGGTGCCGACGAGCAGCGTGCCGCCCGCGACGACGCCGCCCAGCAGCGCGCCGGGCCACCGGTGCGCCGACTGCACCCCGGGGACCACCGCGACGGCGGCGAGATACCAGAGCGCGGGCACCGCGAACCGTCCGACGACCCGGGCCACGGCGAGGATGTCCGGGGGGAACGGTTCCGCGCGCAGCGCGCCGGCGCCGCCACGCAGCAACGAGAACAGCAGCGACAGCGCAACGAGCACCGCGACCACGATCGCGGACGGACCGAACTGCCCGGTGAACGCGGCCAGCAGAACGAACGCGACGGCGGTCGAGCCCACGCCACGGATCCACGGCGCCACCCGGCTGAAGACGATCCGGGCCAGCCGCAGGGTGAGGACCGCGCCGACCGTCGTCACGACCGCGGTCGCCGCCAGCGGCCAGAACCCGTCGAGCCGCAGGGCGTCCGGTTGTGTCCAGCGCACCGCGACCAGCAGGAGCAGCGTCGCGGCTGTCACCAGAAGGAGTCGTGCCATGCAGTGACCTCGCAGTGCCCAGGCCCGGCCGAGCCGGGGTTCCATGAGGGTCGAGCGGATGCGGGTCCGATTGTGTCAAGTGGACGCCACGCCGGTGGCGGCCCGGGACTACTCGAAGCGGGACGGGTCCCCGGCGCCGACGCGGACGATCTCGGGTTCGCCGTCGGAGAAGTCGACCACCGTGGTGGGTTCGGTGCCGCAGTCGCCCGAGTCGAGGACCGCGTCGACGACGTGGTCGAGGCGTTCCTTGATCTCCCAGCCCTGCGTCATGGGTTCGTCGTCGCCGGGCAGCAGCAGGGTGCTCGACAGCAGGGGCTCGCCCAGCTCGGCGAGCAGCGCCTGGGCGACGGTGTGCGCGGGGATGCGGACGCCGACCGTCTTCTTCTTCGGGTGCAGCAGCCGGCGCGGCACCTCCTTCGTGGCAGGCAGGATGAAGGTGTAGCTGCCGGGGGTCGCCGCCTTGACTGCGCGGAAGACGGCGTTGCCGAGGTGCACGAACTGGCCGAGCTGTGCGAAGTCGTGGCAGACCAGGGTGAAGTGGTGGCCGGTGTCGAGGTGGCGGATCTCCCGGATCCGGTCCAGGCCGTTCTTGTTGCCGAGCCGGCAGCCCAGGGCGAAGCAGGAGTCCGTGGGGTAGGCGATCAGGCCGTCCCGGCGGATGAGGTCGGCCACCTGACCGATGGTGCGGGGCTGCGGGTTGTCCGGGTGCACGTCGAGGTACTTCGCCATGGGCGGAAGCTTAGGCCCACGCCGGGCCCTGTCGTCTTCCTGACAGTGTTCGATTGGCTTAAAGGTAGACAGTCATCGTTGTTTCTATGGTCGTTCGATCGCCCCGTGGGGGCGGGTACGGAGACATGCTGCGTCCTGCTTCGATGCCCGGCTCCGTACGGGTCACCGTGCTCGCCTTCGCGGTCCTGACGCTGCTGTTCGCCCTGGCGACGGTGCACCGGCTGCTGGTCGAGGGCGGGTCGCTCGGCGCCGCGTTGTTCTTCGCCACCATGGCAGCCGCGTGTGCGCTGGTGGCGGGGAGTCTGTCGGCCCGCCGGCCGTGGGCGGCCTACCCGGCGTACACGCTGTCCGGCCTGTTCGCCGCGGCCTCGCTCGGCCTCTTCGGCGCGATCACGATCGTCGGGGTGGGGCTGCTGGCCTGGGTGCTCTGGTCTCTCAACACGCGACCGGCCCGCGACTGGCTGGGCGGGCGTCGCCGGCTGCGGTGACGCCGGCGGGGCCGCCGGCCCCAAGCCCGCCGTGCGGGCGCGGCGGTGGCCCGCAGCGCGTTCGGCCTTGTGCGTCGTCCCCGGGCCGTGGCCGCCGTCCCCCGGGCACCGTCGGCGAGTGCCCTGCTTAGGCGTGTGCGGCCAACGGTCTTTGGTGGTTTCCTACAACGTCGGCCGCGTAGCCTGCGCTGTCTGCGACATGGCGCCGCCCGCCGGTACACGGAAGGGTGGGCACTGCCGGGGCCGCAGTGTCGCGCGCGCCCGTCGTCGGTCTACAGGAGGGCTGGGTCGGTGTTCAGTCGTGTCGCCATCGTCAACCGTGGAGAGGCCGCGATGCGGCTCATCCACGCCGTCCGGGACCTGGCCGCCGAGACCGGGACACGGATCGAAACCGTCGCCCTGCACACCGACGTCGATCGCGCGGCCACCTTCGTCCGCGAGGCCGACCTGACCTACGACCTCGGTCCCGCGTCCGCGCGCCCGTACCTCGACCTGAAGGCCCTCGAACGCGCGCTGGTGGAAACCGGGGCCGACGCGGCGTGGGTCGGCTGGGGCTTCGTCGCGGAGGACCCGGCGTTCGCGGAGCTGTGCGAGCGGGTCGGCGTCACCTTCGTCGGGCCGAGCGCGGACGCCATGCGCAAGCTCGGCGACAAGATCGGCGCGAAGCTGATCGCCGAGGAGGTCGGCGTGCCGGTCGCGCCGTGGAGCCGCGGCGCGGTCGAGACCCTCGACGCCGCCCTGGTCGCCGCGGCCGAGATCGGCTACCCGCTGATGCTCAAGGCGACCGCGGGCGGCGGGGGGCGCGGCATCCGGGTGGTCAGCAACTCCGACGAACTCGCCGACGCCTACGAGCGCACCAGCCAGGAGGCGGCGCGCGCGTTCGGTAGCGGCGTGGTGTTCCTGGAGCGCCTGGTCACCGGTGCCCGGCACGTCGAGGTCCAGGTGATCGCCGACGGCGTCACCGCATGGGCGCTCGGCGTGCGCGACTGCTCGGTGCAGCGGCGCAACCAGAAGGTCATCGAGGAGTCGGCGTCGCCGGTGCTCAGCGCCGCGCAGGCCGCCGAACTCAAGGCGTCGGCCGAGCGGCTCGCCGTCGCGGTCGGTTATCGTGGCGCCGCCACCGTCGAGTTCCTCTACCACCCCGGCGACCGGCTCTTCGCGTTCCTGGAGGTCAACACCCGGCTCCAGGTCGAGCACCCGATCACCGAGGTGACCTGCGGGTTCGATCTGGTCAAGGCGCAGCTGCACGTGGCCTCGGGCGGTCGGCTCGACGGCGAGCCGCCGGCCGAGCGTGGGCACGCCGTCGAGGCCCGGCTCAACGCCGAGGACCCCGACCGCGACTTCGCCCCCTCCCCGGGCCGCATCGCGCGGTTGGACCTGCCCGCCGGGCCGGGCATTCGCGTGGACACCGGCGTCAGCGAGGGCGACACCATCCCCGCCGACTTCGACTCGATGATCGCGAAGATCATCGCGTACGGCCGGGACCGCGACGAGGCGCTCGGCCGGCTGCGCCGCGCCATGGCGGAGACCACGGTGATCATCGAGGGCGGCGCGACGAACAAGAGCTTCGTGCTGGACCTGCTCGACCAGCCCGAGGTGATCGACGCCAGCGCGGACACCGGCTGGATCGACCGCGTCCGCGGCGAGGGCCGGCTCGTGACGCACCGGCACTCCGCCGTCGCGCTGGCCGCCGCCGCCATCGAGGCGTACGAGGAGGAGGAGCGTGTCGAGCGGCAGCGGCTGCTGTCGACGGCGTTCGGCGGACGCCCGCAGGTGCAGCACGCCAGCGGCCGGCCGCTGGACCTCAAGCTGCGCGGCGTCGGCTACCGGGTGCGCGTCGCGCGGGTAGGCGCGCACCGCTTCCGGGTCGGCATCGAGGCGGGCGACGGCGTGCGCACCGCCGACGTCGAACTCGACCGCTTCGATCGGCACACCGGGCAGATCGTCGTCAACGGTGCCCGGTACCGCCTGCTCACCGGCACCCACGGGCCGGTGCACCTGGTCGAGGTGGACGGCGTGACGCACCGCGTCAGTCGCGACGAGGGCGGCGTCGTCCGTTCGCCCGCGCCCGCGCTGGTCGTCGCCACGCCGCTGGAGGTCGGCGCCGAGGTCGAGGCGGGCGCGCCGGTGCTGGTGCTGGAGAGCATGAAGATGGAGACGGTGCTACGGGCGCCGTTCCGGGCGCGGCTGAAGGAATGCGCCGTCTCCGTCGGCAGCCAGGTGGAGACCGGCGCGCCGCTGCTGCGGCTGGAGCCCCTCGCCGACGACACCGAGGCCGAGGACACCTCGGCCGCCGGGGCCGTCGAGCTGGACCTGCCCGCCGCCCCCGCGCCGATCCCGCCGCGCGAGCGCACCACGCGCGGCCAGGAGGACCTGCGCAGCCTGCTGCTGGGCTTCGACGTCGACCCGCACGACGACCGCCGGGTGCTCGACGGCTACCTCGCGGCGCGCCGGGCGGCCACCGAGGACGGCTACCGGCCGCTGGCCGAGGAGCTCGGGCTCGTCGACGTGTTCGCCGACCTCGCCGAGCTGAGCCGCAACCGGCCGGCGGGCGAGGACGGCGACGGCCACGTGTTCAGCGCCCGCGAGTACTTCCACACCTACCTTCAGTGCCTCGACGTCGAGCGGGCCGGCCTGCCGGAGACGTTCCAGGCCAAGCTCGCCAAGGCCCTCGGGCACTACGGCGTCACCGAGCTGGAGCGTACGCCCGCGCTCGAGGCCGCGGTGTTCCGGATCTTCCTCGCCCTGCAGCGCGCGTCCGCCGACGCCACGGTCATCGCGACGCTGCTGCGCGAGTGGCTGCGGGAGCCGCCGCCGGACGAGGTGCTGCGCGAGCCCGCCGGCCTCGCGCTGGAGCGGTTGGTGGCCGCGACGCAGGTGCGCTTCCCCGTGGTCGCCGACCTCGCCCGCGGGGTGGTGTTCGCCTGGCTCGGCCAGCCGTTGCTGCGCCGCAACCGGGCCCGCGTCTACGCGGCCGTGCGTCGGCACCTGCGCCACCTCGACGCGCACCCGGACGCGCCGGACCGCGCCGAGCGCGTCGCCGAGATGGTACGCAGCACCGAGCCGCTGGTGCGGCTGCTCGGCCAGCGGCTCGTCCGCGACCATCTGGACAACGCGGTCATGCTGGAGGTGCTGACCCGGCGGTACTACGGCAACAAGGGCCTCACCGGCGTGCGTACCAGCGAGGTCGCGGGCTGCACGTTCGTGGTCGCCGAGCGCGCGGACTCGCGGGTGGTCTCCGCCGCGGTGCGGTTCGAGGCGCTGGGCGACGCGCTGCGCGGGCTCGCGGAGCTGGCCGGCGGCGAGGACGCCGTCGACGCCGACATCTACCTGGCCTGGGAGCGGCAGCCCGAGGACTCCGAGGCGATGGCGGCGGCGCTGCACGAGGTCGTCGGCGCGTACCCGCTGCCGAACCAGGTCCGCCGGATCACCGCCACCGTCGCCGGCCGCAGCGGCGCGGTGATGCACCACCACTTCACGTTCCGCCCGTCGACCGCCGGGATGGTCGAGGAGCGGCTGGTCCGCTTCCTGCACCCGTACATCGCGCAGCGGATGCAGCTGGAGCGGCTGCGCAAGTTCGACCTCACCCGGTTGCCGTCGTCGGACGAGGAGGTCTACCTCTTCCGGTGCGTGGCGCGGGAAAACCCGTCGGACGAGCGCCTCGTCGCGTTCGCCCAGGTGCGCGACCTGACCGAGCTGCGCGAGCACGACGGCCGACTGGTGGCCCTGCCGACGGCCGAGGACACCGTCGCCGCCTGCCTCGACTCGATCCGGCGCGCGCAGTCGCGGCGGCCGTCGAGCAAGCGGGTCAACACCAACCGGATCGTGGTCTACGTCTGGCCGCCGAGCGACATCACCCGCGCGGAGCTGGAGACGATCGCCGGGCGGGTGCTCCCGACGACCGCCGGCGCGGGGCTGGAGGAGATCCTGTTCATCGCGCGGCAGCACGACCGGGACACCGGCGAGCTGACCAAGATCGCCGTGCGGGTCTCGTTCGACGCCACGGGCGGCTGGGAGCTGACCGTCGGTGAGCCGTCGGACGAGCCGGTCGAGCCGCTCGACGAGTACCGGCAGAAGGTGCTGCGGGCCGCCAGCCGCAACACGGTCTACCCGTACGAGCTGACCGCCCTGCTCGGCGAGTTCGTCGAGCACGACCTCGACGAGCGGCACGCGCTGGTGCCGGTCGACCGGCCCCGGGGCCGCAACACGGCGGCGATCGTCGCGGGCGTGGTCACCACCCGGACCGCCCGGTACCCGGAGGGCGTCACCCGGGTCGTGCTGCTCGGCGACCCGACGAAGTCCCTCGGCGCGCTGTCGGAGCCGGAGTGCCGGCGCGTGATCGCGGCGCTGGACCTGGCCGAGCGGATGCGGGTGCCGCTGGAGTGGTACGCGCTGTCTTCCGGCGCGCGGATCTCCATGGAATCCGGCACCGAGAACATGGACTGGGTGGCCGCGGCGCTCAAGCGGATCGTCGAGTTCACCCAGGACGGCGGCGAGATCAACATCGTCGTCGCGGGCATCAACGTCGGCGCGCAGCCGTACTGGAACGCCGAGGCGACGATGCTCATGCACACCAAGGGCGTCCTGGTGATGACGCCGGACTCGGCGATGGTGCTCACCGGCAAGCAGTCGCTCGACTTCTCCGGCGGCGTCTCGGCGGAGGACAACTTCGGCATCGGCGGCTACGACCGGGTGATGGGCCCGAACGGGCAGGCCCAGTACTGGGCACCGAACCTGACCGCCGCGCGGGACGTGCTGATGGCGCACTACGACCACACGTACGTCGCGCCCGGCGAGTCGGCGCCGCGTCGGGCGACCACGACCGACCCCGTCGACCGCGACATCTCCGACTTCCCGCACGTCATGGCGGGCAGCGACTTCACCACGGTCGGCGAGATCTTCTCCGCCGAGGCCAACCCGGACCGCAAGAAGCCGTTCGACATCCGCAGCGTCATGCGGGCCCTGTCCGACCAGGACCACCCGGTGCTGGAACGCTGGGCGGGCATGGCAGACGCGGAGACCGCGGTGGTGCAGGACGTGCACCTCGGCGGCATGCCGGTGTGCCTGCTCGGCATCGAGTCGCGGTCAGTGCCCCGGCGCGGCTTCCCGCCCACCGACGGCCCGGACACCTACACCGCGGGCACGCTGTTCCCGCGCTCGTCGAAGAAGGCCGCGCGGGCGATCAACGCGGCCAGCGGCAACCGGCCCCTCGTCGTGCTGGCGAACCTGTCCGGCTTCGACGGCTCGCCGGAGTCGATGCGCAAGCTCCAGCTGGAGTACGGCGCCGAGATCGGCCGGGCGATCGTGAACTTCCGGGGGCCGATCGTGTTCTGCGTGATCTCGCGATACCACGGCGGGGCGTTCGTGGTCTTCTCGAAGGCGCTGAACCCGAACATGACCGTGCTCGCGCTGGAGGGCTCGTTCGCCTCGGTGCTCGGCGGCGCCCCCGCCGCCGCCGTGGTGTTCTCCGGCGACGTCAACGCCCGCACCGCCGCCGACCCGCGCGTGCGGGACCTGGAGGCCCGCGTCGCGGCCGCCTCCGGTACCGACCGCGCCGCGTTGACCGCGGAACTGGACGAGCTGCGCTCGTCGGTTAGGGCGGAGAAGCTCGGCGAGGTGGCCGCCGAGTTCGACCGGGTGCACAACATCCAGCGGGCGGTCGAGGTCGGCTCCGTCGACGCCGTCATCCGCGCCGCGGAGCTGCGACCCCGGATCATCGAGGCCATCGAGTCCGGCGCGCGCTGAACGGCACTCCCGGTCGGCCGGAGCCCGAGGGCACCGGCCGACCGGGCTGCTAGCCCAGGCTGACCCAGTCGGTGGCGACCGCGTACCCGTCGGCGCGGGCGGACAGCCGGACCGGACCCGACGGGGGCGCGCCCAGCGAGAAGAAGCCCACCTCGTCGACCGGCGACTCGTCGTACGGGCCGGTGGCCGTCCGGGCGGTGACCCGGCCGCCCCGGGGCGGGGAGAGCTGACCGATGATGCCGGCCTCCGTCACCTCGATCTCCAGCACCACCTGCCCGCTGCGGAACGACAGGGTGCGCGCGGAGCCGCCCGAGCGGGTCAGGCCGGCCGGCTCGGCGTCGCACGCCGAGTCGAACATCAGCTCGGCGACCGCCAGCTCGGCGTCGACCGTCCGCCAGGCGAACGCCGCCCGCGCCGCGGTCAGGAACTCCTCCGGGACCGGCCCGGTGTCCCACAGCGCGGCGCCCAGCTCCACGGTCAGGGCGTCGTCATCGGCCGGCGGCCACGGCGCCATCGCGTTCACCCCCGCTCGTCTCGACGCCACGGCGCGCCCCGAGGAACGGGGCGAGCGCTCGGCAGGTGCGCAGCTTGCGTAGGCAACGTGCCTGGGTCGGGCCGATGCTGCCCACCGGCATGCCCAGCCGTTCGCCGATCTCCCGGTAGCTGACCGGCGGGTCGGCCGTCAGCAGGGCCAGCAGCTCCTGGCAGCGGGACGGGAGTTGCGCGAAGCCCTCCCGCAGCGCCTGTCGCCGCTCGGCCCGCAGCAGCGCCTCGTCGGGCGCCGCCGCGTCCACCAGCGACCCGTTACGGACGTCGAGGGCGTCGTCGTACGGGTCGACGGGCCGGCTGCGGCGGTCTAGGCGGGACAGCCGGTAGCACTCCCGCCGGGTCGTGGTGGCCAGCCAGGCAGCCAGCGCCTCCGGGTCCCGCACCTGGTCGAGCCGCTCCACCAGGCGCAGCCAGACGGTCTGGTTGACGTCGGCGGCGTCGGCGCGGCTCATCCCGTGGGCCCGGATCACCGCCACCACCAGCGGCGTGTAGCGGCGTACGAGCTCGGTCCACGCCGCCTCGTCCCCGCCAGCAGCCGCCGCCACCAGGCGGGCCGCCGTCGCGTCGCTCACCGCGCCTCCCCGTCGCCCGTCGCGCGGCTCATGCGACGAGCACCCCGTAATCGGGATGCCAGCGGGGGTTCGCCAACAGCGCGAGCCGTGCCGCGTCGGCGCTCAGGCCACCGGCGGTCATCATCGCGGCGAGCCTACCGGACACGTACCCCGTGGCGAACGAGCTGCCCGCCCACGTGGCGAAGCCGTAAAACACCTGGGTCGGTCGTCCCGGCAGCGGCAGTTGACCCTCGACGTAGGTGCTGTCGCGCTCGCCGAGGGCGCAGGCGTCGACCCACGGGCCGAAGCCGCTGTAGGGTGCCGGCACGAAGATTCCGCCGTCGCGGCACACCGCCGCCACGGCCAGCACCCGCTCCAGGGCGGCCGGCCAGGAGGGGCGGCTGCTGCCGGCGTTGCCCGCGGCGGCCACTACGGCGGTCTGGGGCGGCAGGGCGGCCACGGCGTTGACCAGCGGCAGCGGGGGTACGTCGTCCTGGGTGAAACCGCCGAGGGACAGGTTGACCACGGACACCTGCGGCCCGAGGCGGGCCATGGCGGCCACCAGCATCGCCTCGTCCCCGACGCCGGTGGGGTTCAACGCCTGCTCGGGGTCCACCCGGACCCCTGGCGCGGCCTGCCGGATGACCCCGGCGACGAAGGTGCCGTGCCCACCCTGCGTGGCCAGCGTGGTGCCGGAGACGTACAGGGCGTCCACGTCGTCGGGCTCCGGCAGGTAGCTTCCGCCGAGCCACTGGGGGTGCCAGGCGCCCGCCTGCTGCCAGATCCCGGTGTCGCAGACCCCGACGGTGACCCCGGCCCCCTCGCCGAGGCGAGCCGGGTCCGGCGGCGGCAGCGCGGCCGTGGCCCGGGGCGGACTGCCAGGGTTGCCCATGATGTTGCCCAGGCCCAGCAGCACGTGGTGGGGCTGCACCACAGGGACCTTCTGGCCGGGCCACTGCCTCGGGTCGCGCAGCGCCGTCACCACTGCGGGGACGTCGGTTTCCTTGGCGAACAGCAGCCGGGTGACGCCGGCGAAGCCGGCCCCCATGGTCACCTGGTGGCCGCGTGAGCGCAGCCAGGAGAAGACCCGCTGGGCGTCGGCGTCGGCGGCGAGCAACTGCCGGGGACGGTAGAGGAACTCCCGGCCCGACGCGGTGTACCGCCGCACGTCCGGGTCGGCGGCCAGCGCGGTGGAGAACGCCTTCTGGTAGGCGTCGTCGTCCGCGTCCTCGGCCGCCGCGGCGGCCGGCCGCAGCCCGCTGCCGAGCGGCACCGCCGTGGCGCACGCGGCCAGTGCCAGCAGCCCCCGCCGGGACAGCCGACCGGTGGACAGTGGCGTGCGGGGGCGGTCAGGAAGCACCGGTCCTCCAGGCGGTCGCGAATTGCGCGGTCGGTGTCCCGGTGCGACAGCACTTCGGGGCGCTGTCGATTCTTCCAAAGCATAGTTGAAAGTCAATTGTATGAACGGTTCGTCTAATGCGTGCAAATTCCACTGCCCGGCCCCGGATTGACGGTGGACGGTTCATCGGGAACGCTGTCTGGCATGGCCGACAGCGCCGGTTCCGCCGGCACGGCCCAGTCCGCGCTCGACGCCGTGCAACGCTATCCCCACGAGGCGATCGCGATCGCGCAGCGGGTGCTCGCCAACGGTCACGCCGTCGCCGGTGACGAGCGGTCCACCGCCGAACGGGCGATCGGCCTGGCCCTGCGGGAACTCAACGACCTGCCCGGGGCGTTGCGTCACCTGCGCCGGGCGGAACGGGCCGCCAGCACGCCCCGGGCGCGGGCGTTGGCCCGGATGAGCCTCGGCTACGTGCTGGCCAACGCCGGCCGCACCGCTGCGGCCCTGCGGGCCGTGACCGCCGCGCTGCCGCAGCTCACCGGTGCCGACGCCGGGCGGGCCCGGATGCAGCGGGGCGTGGTGCTGCACTACCGCGGCCGGTACGACGAGGCGGTGCGCGACTACTCTCTCGCGGTCGAGATCGCCCAGCGCGAGGGCGACCCGCTGCTGGAGGCGAGGGCCCGCAACAACCGTGGCCTGCTCAACGCCCACCGGGGCGCGCGGGGCCGCGACGACGACCTCGCCCGGTCGGCGGCCATCTTCGAAGGGCTCGGGCTGGACCTCGCCGCCGCCGACGCCCGCTGGAAACCTGGGCATCGCGGCCGGTCAGCGCGGCGACACCGTGGGGGCGCTGCGCTGCTTCGCCGAGGTCGAACAGGAGTACCGCCGCCTCGCCGTGCCCCGGCCGGCGTTGCTGCTGGACCGCTTCGAGCTGCTGCTGTCGGTGCCCCTGGTGGACGAGGCCGTAGAGGTCGCCGGCGTGGCCGTGCGGGAACTGAACCGCCGGGGGATGGCCTCCGACCTCGCCGAGGCACTGCTGGCCCGGGCCCGGGCCGCGCTGCTCGCCGGCGACCTGGACACCGCCACCGACACGGCCGCCCAGGCGCGGGCCCGGTTCCGCCGCCAGGGCCGCCGCACCTGGGCCGCCTTCGCCCGGCACGTCGAGCTGCGTGCCGAGTTCCGCCGGGGCACCCGATCGGCGACTCTGCTCACGGCGTTGGTGCGTACCGCCGGCCAGCTCGACGCCACCGGCTGGCCCGGTCCGGCGCTGACCACCCGGATCGACGCCGGCCGGCTGGCCGCCGCGCTGGGCCGCGCCGACCGCGCGGCGAGCCTGCTGGACGCGGCGGCCCGCGCCCGGCGGCGGGGCACCGCGCCCGCCCGCGCCCAGGGGTGGTACGCCCTGGCGCTGTCGCACCGCCTCGCCGGGGACGACCGCGCGGCGGCGCGGGCGCTGCGGCGGGGGCTGGCCGTCCATG
>NZ_GG657738.1:14036-14819 GCF_000158815.1 Micromonospora sp. ATCC 39149
GCCCCGGCCGCCGGGCTGCGTGGTGCTGTCCGCCTGCGACTCGGGGTTGTCCGGGGTGCGCCCCGGCGACGAGGTCGTGGGCTTCACGGCGGTGCTGCTGGCCCGGGGCGCCCGCTGCCTGGTGGCCACCGTGCTGCCGGTGCCGGCCGAGCCCACCACCGCGCTCATGCTCGACCTGCACCGGCGGATGCGGGCCGGGGCCCGGCCGGCGCGGGCCCTCGCCGACGCGCAGGCCGCATTCGTCGCGACGGGCGACGGTTCCGCCTCGGCCACGGCGGCGGCGTTCGTCTGCTTCGGCGCCGGCTGACCGCGGCGATACCGCCGTCGTATGACCAGGCGAGGATGATTGGTAATCGACAATCATCAATATTATTCCCGTCATCCGAACGTGGCGTGTCACCCCCGGCGCGCCGCTGATGATGCGGAGGAACACATGGTTCGTTGGCGCACCCTCACCGGCCTGTTGGCCGCCACGCTGGCCGCGGTGACCGCGGGCAGCCTCACCCTCACCGCACCCGCCGCCGCGGGCGACGCCACGGCCGCCCCGTACGTCGTCGGCGGCACCCCCGCCGCACAGGGCGAGTTCCCCTTCATGGTGCGGCTCTCCATGGGCTGTGGCGGCTCGCTCTACAGCCCCACCCTGGTCCTGACCGCCGCGCACTGCGTCAGCCGCACCGGCGCCAACACCAGCATCACCGCCACGCTCGGCGTGGTCGACCTCCAGTCGGCCAGCCGGATCACCGTCCGGTCCAACTACGTCTACCGCGCGCCGGGCTACAACGG
>NZ_GG657738.1:15308-44633 GCF_000158815.1 Micromonospora sp. ATCC 39149
ACCCGCGCGAGGGCACTACCGGGCGGCCGGCGGCGTCCAGCCGGCGGGCAGGTGCCCGATCCGGATCCGCTGCGGGTGGTCGCCGACGGGCACGCTGACCACCTTCCGACCGGTGGCGAAGCTGATCGCGGTGACCTGGTCGGCGCCCGACTCCGAGATGACGCAGTCGCGGCCGTCGCCGCTCACCGTCGCCCAGTACGGCTTGCTGGCCGTGACCAGCGGTCCCGGGGCGAGGGTGGCCCGGTCGACGATCGTGGTGTAGTCGTCCATCGTTCCGGCGACGCAGAGCTTCGCCCCGTCCGGGCTTATCGACATGCCGTGGTGCCGCGAGTCGTTGACCCACTTCGTGCGGTCCTCGGTGGTGTTCGGGTTCTTCGGCAGCGTGGCGACCCGGGTGACCCTGTCTCTGGCCACGTCGTACTCCTTGTAGCCGTTGAAGAACGACACCTGGAAGTAGAGCCTGCCCTCGTCGGGGGTGAAGACCGCCGGCCGGACGGCGTCGGAGAGGTCGCTGCGGCCGAACGCGTCCAGCCGGGGCCGCATGTCGATCTCCTTCACCTTGGCGAAGGTGGTCGTGTCGGCGATGGTGATCTTGCGATCGCCCTTGGTCCAGTCCTGCGACGGGGCGTCCAGCGAGGTGTTGACGTCCCCGATGGACATGTTCCAGATGTACCGGCCTCCGCCGGTGAAGATGTTCTCGTGCGGGGTGTCGCCGGTGCCGAACGAGCCCACCTGCTTGCCGGTGTTGATGTCGAGCACGTGCACGGTGTCCGAGGTGGACGCCGACACCGCGACGCGGGTGCCGTCCGGGGATACGGCCATGTGGTCGGAGCGGAACCCGGAGACCGGGAACCGCCAGCGGACCGCGCCGGTGCGCAGGTCGATCGAGACGACGTCGGCGAAGCTGGGCCGGGACGCCACCAGCGCGGTCCCGTCCGGCGTGGTGTACATGTCGTCGACGAGTTGGTCGTGCCCCTCGCCGGGGCCCTGTTGGATGCCCAGGTAGAAGGCGAGCTTGATGGGGTTGAGGTAGATCTCCCAGAGTCGCTGCTGCTTGTCGGGCACGACGTTGAGCCGGCCGATGCGGGCGTAGTCGCCCCGGGAGCGGATCACGTCGACGGTGCCCTCCCAGTTGTTGCCGACGAACATCACCTCCTCCAGGGCGGCGGCGCTGACCGGGGCGGCGGGGGCGGCGGCGGCCGGGGCCGGCACGGTGGCGGCGACGGCGGCGAGGGCGGCGGCGAGGGCGCCGTACCTGCGGGCTCGGGGTCGGCGGACGGGCGGGGACGCGGGCGATGCTGCGGTCATGGGCTGCTCCTGCCGGTGGGGCGACAGATGGTGGCGTTCCGCGGTGCGGGGGTGCGGTGTTACTTTGCGGTAACAGAAGGAAACCAACCGAAGCCGGACTCCCGGTAGGGCACGGGGGCCAAAACCCGGCCGGGTCGTTGTGGCGGGGCCACAGTGGCCATGGCGGAGGGAAGCGGGCCGATGACGATGCCGGAGCGGGCCGGGGTCCTCGGCCCGCTGCTGCGCGACCTGGCGACCGACCGGCGGGTCGTGGACGAGATGGTCGAGGCCGCCCGGGTGCACTCGCCCGAGGTGGCGCGGCTGCCGATGGCCGAGAACCGCCGGCACGTGGCCGCCCTGCTGGCCGCCGGGCTTGGCGTCGTTCGAGCGGCTGGCGGAGCCAAACGAGCGGGACTTCTTGGAGGTGAGACGCCTCGGCGCCGACCGGGGCCGCGCTGGGCTTCTCCTTCGCCGGCCTGCTGCGCGGGGTGCAGGCCGGCCGGCAACGGGTGGTCGAGATCGCGCTCGACCGTGGCCGGGCCGCCGGGATTCCCGACGCCGCGCTGCTGGAGGCCCTGCTGGAACTCGGCCGGTACGCCAGCGCGCTGGAATGCGCCCTGGTCGACGGCCATCACACGGCCGAGCTGGAGCTGGCCCGGACCCGGCGCGACGCCCCGCAACCGCCTGCTGCGGCGGCTGCTGCTCGACGAGGCGGGCGACGGGCGCCCCGACGACCTCGCCGGCTTCGGGCTGCGCCCCGACGGCCGGTACCACTGCGTGGTCACCGGGCTGACCGAGCCGGCCCGGATCTCGGCGGTGGAGCGGCAGTTCTGCGGCGGCGGGGCGGTGTTCGGCACCGTCGACGACCGGCTCGCCGGCCTGTCCGCCCGGCTGCCGCCCGCCCACCTCGCCACCGCGGCCGGGCTCGTGGTGGCCGCCCCGGCGCGGCCCCTGACGCAGGCCCCGACCCTGTACCGGCTGTGCGTGGCCGCCCTGCGCGCCGCGTCCCGGGCCGGGCTGCGCGGCCTGCATCAGGTGGTCGACCTCGCCGGGGAAACCGCGCTGGCCGCCCAGCCGGCCCTGGCCGAGCTGGTCAGCGGGGAGCTGCTGGGCGCCCTCGATTCAGCCGACGAGTTCCATCGGCAGCTCGTCTCGACCGCGCTGACCTATCTCGACCACGGGCAGCGGCTGGACCGCACGGCCGAGGCGCTGCACCTGCATCCGAACACGGTGCGCTACCGGCTGCGCCGGTTGCAGGAGCTGACCGGGATGCCGCCGACCCTCGCGGAGCCGGGCGGCCGATGGCCGGTGCCGCAGACCCTGCGCTGGTGGTGGGCGCTGCGCACCTGGCTCGACGAGGGCTGACTGTGAGCATGGCGGGGTCGGGGTGGCACGGGACCGACGTCGGGAACAGCCACGCGGGTTCACCATGGATGATGGTCGCTCGATGCCGTGGCAGGGCAGTTTGCGCACGTCCGGCTCGACCACGACCCGCTGCCGCGTCGAGAAGCGGCCCAGCTGCTCTTTCTGGGCCGGTTGTTCTTCCTGGACCGGCCGCCGCGCGGAGCTGAGCCGGCGACCGGCCGATCGCCCCCCCCGTTCGCCCGTTCGGGGGCCGACATCCCGCCCCCGCGAGCGGGCGTTAAGGGTAGGCTAACCTAGCCGTGTCCGATGATCGACGCTGGGTGCCGTGGGACGGGACCCCGCCCACGTCTGAGAGGCGCCATGACCCAGACCCTCCCCATCGCGCCGTGGCGGCTGTTCGACGTCGAGGTCCGCGCGGTGCGGCGGCTCAGCCCGTCGTTCGTCCGCGTCACCTTCACCGGCGCCGACCTCGACCGGTTCGCCGACAACGGCTACGACCAGCGGATCAAGCTGGCGCTGCCGCTGCCCGGGCAGGCCGACGTGAGCCTCCCCGAAGGCCCGGACTGGTACGCCCGCTACCGGGCCCTGCCCGAGCACCGACGCAACCCGGTCCGCACGTACACCGTGCGGGCAGCCCGCCCACACCTGGCCGAGGTGGACCTCGACCTCGTCCTGCACGGTGACGGCGGCCCCGCCACCCGGTGGGCCCGCCGGGCCCGGCCCGGCGACCGGGCGGCCCTGCTCGGCCCCGACGCCGGCTTCGGTGGCGAGCACGGCGGCATCGAGTTCCGGCCGCCGGCGGCGGGCCGGCTGCTGCTGGCCGGCGACGAGACCGCCGTCCCCGCGATCACCGCCATCCTGGCGCGGCTCCCGGGCGACGCCCGGGGGCAGGCGCTGCTGGAGGTGCCCGAGCCCGCCGACGCGCTGGATGTCAGCGCGCCGCCCGGCATGCGGATCACCTGGCTGCCCCGCGACGGCGGGCGGCACGGCACCCGCCTGGTGCCCGCGATCGCGGCGGCGGCGGCCGACCTGCTGTCCGGCCTCGCCCAGGCCGCCGACTCGGTCACCGACCCGGTCGCCGACGTGGACGTCGACCGGGAACTCCTCTGGGAGGTGCCGACCCCGGCGGCGCCGGTGCCGCTGTACGCGTGGCTCGCGGGGGAGGCCGGCGTCATCCGCACGCTGCGCCGGCACCTGGTGGCCGAGCGGGGGCTGGACCGGCGGGCGGTGGCCTTCATGGGGTACTGGCGGCTGGGCCGGCCCGACCCCGTCTGAGCCGCTGCCGGCCGGCTGGTGGCCGACCCCGTTCGGGCCGCCGCCGGCGCGTTCCGGCCGATGGCGGCCCGAACTAGGGCCCGGGCGGTCAGCAGCGGCTGATCGACGAGTTGTTCAGGACGACGTTGCTGATGGTCAGGTTGTCCACGCAGGGGTTCTCCACGATTCGGTTGTTGACCAGCGTGAAGTTGCGCAGCGTGATGTCGCGGGTGCCGGGGAACTCGGTGCGCTCGGCGAGCCGTACCTCCCCGCCGCCGCTGATTGTCCCGCCGCCCGAGGCGATGTTCACCCCGTAGCAGTTCTCGATCAGGATGGCGTTGTTGCCGGTGTTGGCGATGTCGACCCGGTCGATCGTCGCCCCGCCGGACTCGGAGACACAGAAGATGCCCCGGCCGCCGCCGCGGGCGCGTACGGTGCCGACCCGGACGTTGGTCGGGTAGCTGTCGCCGATTCGGCCGTTGCGGTTGGCCATCCGGAAGGCCGCGTACCCGGTGCCGGCGCCGGCGTTCTCCGCGTCGACGGTGGTGACCGTGGCGTTGATGGTCTGGTTGAGCAGCAGGCCCGACTCGCCGACGTTGCGGGCGGTGACGGTGCCGACGGTGAGACCGTCGACACCGTAGGTCTCGACGGCGTGCGAGCTCGCCCCGGAGACGTAGACATTGTCGATGCGCACGTTGCGGGTCCACTGGCTGGTGTCGCCGCGGTTGTCGATGCGCACGCCCAGGCCGGCGGAGAGCCGCATGTCGATCTGCCCGAGGACCACGTTGGTGACGTTACGCAGGAAGATCCCGTACAGCGGGGTGCCGGTGACGGTGAGGTGTTGCACTTCCACCTGGGTCGTGCCCCGGGAGTAGATCGGCGCCTGGTCGCCCGAGCCGGTGCCTGTCACGTTGATCGTGCCGCACACGTCGATCGTGGTGTAGCTGGGCAGCGAGATCCGGGAACCGGCGCTCATCGAGCCGGAGCCGCGCACCACGACCCGCTGCTTGCTGGTGCGCCCGGCGGTCAGGCTGTTCACGGCCGCCTGCACGGCGGCGCGCAGGTCGGTGCCGGTGTGGACGGTGCTGCCGTTGTTGCGGACTGTCCAGGTGCCGCCGCTGAGCACGGCCTCGGCCTGGAACGAGCCCGCGCCGCAGTCGCCGGCGGAGCCGCCGACCCGGACCAGCTGCCACTGCTGGTTGGCCCCGCCCAGGTCCTGGTACTGCGAGATCATCCCACCGTCGGCGGTGGACCAGCCCCACACGTCGAGGGCCTTGCCGGAGTGCCGGTTGACGAACCGGACGTACCCGCCGTCGGAGTCGGCGAGCCCGAAATGCTGCCGGGTGTTGCCGCTGACCGCCGGGTTCTGCACGAGCTGAATGCCGTCGGTGGCGTTGGGCAGTTCGAGGACCTTGCCGCTGTGCGCGGAACGAATCTGGTAGTAGCCGCCGCCGACGTCGACGAAGCGCCACTGCTGCACCGCGAGGTCGTTGCGGGCGTACTGGTTGATCGGCGCGCCGTCGGCGGTGGACCAGCCGTACAGGTCCATGGCCTTGCCGCTGTGGCGGTTGACGAACACGTACGTGGCGCCGGTGTCGACGGTGGCGGCGGAGGCGGCCTGCGGGCCCACCGCCACGCCGGCGCCGATCAGGACGAGGATCGTCGTGGCCAGCAGGACGAGGCGCAGTGGCCTCGTGCTCGCGCTCACAGACGGCATCGGGGCTCCTTCTCGGGACGAGGTGGTGGTGTTCGTGGGGTGCCGTCGCCGTCGTCGAGGGCGGGCTCGAACGGGCCGGGGCGGGGTGCCGACGGCCGTGACCCGGTTGGCGGTGACCGCGCGCGGTGGCGACCATCCGGTTTCCGGAACCCCATCCTATTTGCTCACATCTATATTTTGGTCACGATGGTGTCGGTGCCGCAGGCGGATGTCAAGGGCGTCGTGACGGGCGGGAAAGGGCTTGCCGTGCCGGCTGGGTCCCCGGCGTCCGCCGGGAGTCCCAGCGCCCCTGACACCAACCCGGGCCGATGGGGGCCGCAGGCGTTGCGCCGTCCGACTACTGTTCGAGGCGCTTTCGTCACCTGGTGAGCAACGTGAGGTGGGCTGCGTGAACGAGGACGGCGTTGCCGTGGACGGGTCGGAGAGGCTGGTGCCGTTGCGGGTCGACGGGCATGTCGTCTATCTGTCCACTGGGGTCCTGCGGGAGGGTGCGTCCAGCGACGAGGTCGAGGTCGCCTCGCGGCCGACGAGCCTGGACGAGGCGCTCGCCGGGCTGGCGGCCTTCGCGGGAAAGATGGCCGACTCCCTGCGCGAGGCGCAGGTGACCCGGCTGTCGGTGGAGTTCAGCTGCGAGTTCGCCGTGGAATCGGGCAAGTTCGTGGCGATCCTGGGCAAGGCATCGGCCAAGTCCGGCGTCAAGGTGGGCCTTGAGTGGGAAAAGCCAACGACCTAGCCTCCGCGGTCGAAGCGAGCTGGGAGGAGCTGCTCCACGCCGCCACGGTGGCCATCGAGGTGCCGTCGCCGTCCGGGGGCGCGCCGGGTCGCGGCACGGGCTTCCTCGTCGCCCCGGCGACCGTGGCGACCTGCGCGCACGTGCTCGCCGACGACGGGCAGCCGGTGGCGGGAACCGCGCTGGGGCGGGTGGTCGCCGCCGGTGTCAGCCTGACCCTGCGAGTCGTGCCGGACGCCGTCTTTCGCACCCGGGCCGGGCTGGACCTCGCACTGCTGGCCGTCGACCAGTCGGCGCCGTCGGCCGAGCTGACGCCCGTCCTGTCCAGCCCCGTGGTCAGCGTGGGCGACGCGCTCTGGGCGTACGGTCACCCCGACGGCATGTTCCGCAGCGGCCAGCCGGCGACCTTCGTCTACGAGGGCCAGTCGCGCCGCAGCGAGGACGATCCGCTGCGCCTGCTCAGGCTGCGGGGCACCCCGGTCACGCCGGGATTCAGCGGCAGCCCGGTGGTCAACCGCCGCACCGGCGCGGTGTGCGGGATGATTTGCACGTCGAGCACCACCGGTAGCGCCCACATGCTGCCCATCAGCGAGATCCTCTCCCGCTGCGCACACGTCGGCCCGCAGCTCGCCACCGTCCAGCTCGAACACCAACGCTGGCTCAGCCTGCTGACCGACCGGCAGCTCGCGGCCGGACGGTGGCGTTTCCCCGGCCCCCAGCTACGGGCCTACCTCGCGCTGGCGGAGCGGACGTCGTCACGCCACCCGTACCGGATGCCCACGACCACGCAGCTGCCACCCCTGACCGCCGTCTACGTCCGGCAGACGACCCGCCTGCACGAGCGGCCGACAGCGGACCGGCCGGCCCCCGCGCTGATCCGGCCCGCCGAGGTGGTCTTCGACGGCGACAGGGACGCCTTTCTCGTCGGCGGGGCCGGCGCGGGCAAGTCCAGTCTCTTCCAGGTCGTGACGCGCGATTTGATCCGGCGTCAGCAGAGCACCGACGTGACCGATGTTCCGGTCCGGGTGCAGGCGACCGACCTGCTCGAGGCGCACAGCCTCGGCGAGGCGGTAGCCCGCAGCGTACGGGCCGACTTCGGGCTGGCCGGCACCGGCGGGTCCTGGCCCTCGGCCTTCTTCGACGAGCCGCCCATGCCGGACGGGGCGTGGCTGGTCCTGGTCGACGGACTCGACGAGATCATGGATTCCGGCCGGCGGCAGGATGTCCTCGCCTTCCTCGCCGCCCACCGGGCAGCGCCGGCGAGCGCGCACCGGTTCGTCATCGCCACCCGCCCGGCCGCCGACCTGCCCACCACGATGGGGGCGGACTGGGAGCCGCTGCGGTTCGAACTGCTTGCCTTCGACGAGGAGCAGCGCCGCCGATTCACCGAGGGCTGGTTCACCCGCCTCGCGGTCGACCGCCCCGGCGACACCGCCGGCGAGTTCGACCGGGAGCTCGACCGGCTCGGGCTCGGGGAGCTGGCCCGCAACCCGCTGATGGCCACCATGCTGTGCCAACTGTTCGTGGCGAACCCGGAGCGTCGCCTGCCGCGCGGGCGCAACAGGATCTTCCACGACTTCGTGCAACTGCTGCGCGAACGTCAGTACAGTGACGCCGACGGCGGCATCCGCCAGCAGGTGCTGCGGCGGCTGCGCCGCTACGGCCGGCAGGCGGAGGAGGCGGGGGAGCGGCTGATCGTCGAGCGCGACGGCCTCATCGGCCGCCTCGCCGCGGACCGGCTGGCCGGCGACCCGCAGCCAGCAGTCGACAAGCTCGCACAATGGACCCGCCACCTGCCGCCGTCGTCCGTGCCGACGGGCACCTGGCGGGACCTGCTCGCCGATCTCCTGCGCCGCAGCGGGGTGCTGCTGGAACGGGGCGACGACTTCGTCTCTCACAGACCATCAGGAGTACCTGGCCGCGCAGGTCGTCGCCCCACGACACCGAACGGGCCGACCCCACGTTCCCGGGACCTGTTTCTGCGTACGGTGTCGGGACGGGCCGTGGCCCCGCCCGCCTGGCGACAGTCCTTCGCCCGGTTCCTGGTCGCGGCGTGGCCGCAGCCGGACGCCGTCGCCTCGGCCCTGCGGGCCATGACGGCCACCGGCGGCCTCGGCGCGGCGATCTTCGTCAGCGCGCTCGTCGACGACGGCCACGACCTGACCGTGGAGATCATCGACAACGCCGTCCGGGCTCTGCGCATCACTGCCCATGACGACCGCGTCCCCGTCGACGACCGGCAGATGGCCGTCGACACCTGCGTCCACCTCAGCCGGCCTGCCGGTCTCGACCTGGCCCGTGCCGTCGTGACCAACCCGAAGATCGACCGCCGGCTGCGGATCGGCACCCTACGTACGCTGGCCGACCTCGCGCCGCACCCGACAGCTCCCCGCCCGATGGACCCGGACGGGGCGGTCAGCGACGGGGGCGACAAGTGGATCATGGAGCAGTTGGCGCGCCTCGTTGACGTCGACGGGCGTGCCCTGCTCGCCACGGTCAGCCAGGACGCGGCGTTCGAGGGCGGGCAGCGCGTCTGGGCCGCTGACGCGCTCGCCCGCGCCGGCGACGAGCGGGGCCCTGAGCTGCTGGTCCGCCTCGCGCGACACCCAGCACTGAATCCGTTGGAGCGTCGCGTGGCCGTCACCGCGCTTCAGCACCTCGGCGGCACCGAAACCTCGTCGCTGCCGCGTGACCTCGCCCCCGACGAGGCCATGCCCGGTGCGGCACGCGCCAGCATGGCGGTGCCACACCGCCGTTCGTCGGTCCGCCGCCTCGCCCGCCGGATCGGCATCGAGGGTTTCCTGGGCGGCAGCCCGCAGGTCAGCGAGGCACTGGAGCCGGTAGTCGCCTGCCACCGGCAGAGCCACCCCAGCGCCGACGTCCTGCTGCTCCAGCGCGCATTCGACACCGCGTCGTGGTGGCACTCCGGCCAGTACCGCAAGTCCGGCGACCCGTACATCACCCATCCCCTCGCGGTGGCGACCATCCTGGCCAACCTGGGCATGGACACCACGACCCTGGTAGCGGGGCTGCTCAGCGGCACCGTCGAGGACGCCGCCTACCCCCTCCAGCAGCTTCATGCCGAGTTCGGCCCCGAGGTGGCGGCGCTCGTCGACGGGGTGACCAAGCTCGACCGGGTCAGGTTCGGCGACGCGGCCGAGGCGGAGTCGATCCGCAAGATGGTCGTGGCGATGGCGAAGGACCCGCGGGTCCTGGTGATCAAGCTGGCCGACCGGCTGCACAACATGCGCACCCTCTCCTTCCTGCCCCGCCCCAAGCAGGAGCAGAAGGCGACGGAGACGCTGGAGATCCTCGCCCCGCTCGCGCATCGCCTGGGCATGAACGCGATGAAGTGGGAGCTGGAGGACCTCGCGTTCAACACCCTGTTCCCGAAGCGGTGCGAGGAGATCTTCCGCCTCGTCGAAGCGCGCCAGCCGCAGCGGGAGGCGCTGCTGCGCCAGGTCACCCAGAAGATGGACGCGGACCTGAAGGCCGCCAGGATCAAGGCGGAGACGACGGGCCAACCAAAGCACCTGTACTCGATCTACCAGAAGATGATCGTGCGGGGCCGCGACTTCGCCGACATCTACGATCTCGTCGGGGTGCGGATCCTGGTCGACACGGTGCGGGACTGCTACGCGGCCCTGGGCGTGGTCCACGCCAACTGGCCGCCGGTACCGGGCCGAATCAAGGACTACGTCGCGATGCCCAAGTTCAACATGTACCAGTCGCTGCACACGACGGTCGTCGGGCCCACCGGCCAACACCTGGAGGTGCAGATCCGCACCCACGCGATGCACCGGACCGCAGAGTACGGCATCACGGCGCACTGGAAGTACGGTGCGCAGGCGGGCGGCACACCCGCGCACATCGACGAGATGACCTGGCTGCGGCTGCTGCTGGACTGGCAGCGGGAGGCGGCCGACCCGAGCGAGTTCCTCGACGCGCTGCGCTTCGACCTGTCCAGCCAGGAGGTGTACGTCTTCACCCCCAAGGGCGACGTCATCCCCCTGCCGACGGGGTCGACGCCGGTGGACTTCGCGTACGGGGTGCACACCGAGGTCGGGCACAGGTGCATCGGGGCGCGGGTCAACGGCAAGCTGGTGCCGCTGGAGGCGAAGCTGTCCAACGGCGACGTGGTCGAGATCTTCACCTCGAAGTCCGAGACGGCCGGGCCGTCGCAGGACTGGCTGGGCTTCGTCAAGAGCCCCCGGGCCCGCACCAAGATCCGCCAGTTCTTCAGCGGCGAGGGCCGCGAGGAGGCGATCGAGGCCGGTAAGGGGGTGCTGGTCAAGGCCATGCGCCGGCAGGGGATTCCGTTGCAGCGGATGCTCACCTCCGACGCGCTGCTGGCCATCGCCCGGGACCTGCACCTGGCCGACGTGGCTTCGCTGTACGCGGCGGTCGGCGACCACCGGCTGTCGGCGCAGTCGGTCGTGCAGCAGCTGATAGCCGCCTATGGAGGCGAGGAGGGCGCGGCGGAGGACATGGCCGAGACCGCCGTGGCCACCCGGCCGCCCCGGATCCGGATGAACGGCCACGACACGGGCGTGGTGGCGCAGGGTGCCGGCGACAAGTGGACCAAGCTGGCCCGGTGCTGCACCCCGGTGCCGCCGGACTCCGTCTTCGGCTTCGCCACCAAGGGCGGCTGGGTGAGCGTGCACCGCGACGACTGCGCCAACGCCGAGGACCTGCGGGCCCAGAGCGAACGGGTGGTCGAGGTGAGCTGGAGTCCCACCGCAGCCTCGGCGTTCCTGGTGGCCATCCAGGTGGAGGCCCTCGATCGGCACAGGCTTCTCGCGGACGTCACCCGGGTGCTCTCCGACGAGCGGGTCAACATTCTCTCCGCGACGGTCACCACCACCCGCGACCGGGTGGCGGTGAGCCGGTTCAGCTTCGAGATGGCCGACCCGAAACACCTCGGGCACCTGCTGGCCGCCGTCCGCAAGGTCGAAGGGGTGTTCGACGCGTACCGGGTCACCTCGGGAGCCTGAGGGAGCCCCCAGCGGGCCGGTCCGCGTGGGACAGCCGCCGGTCAGTCGTCGGCGCTGGCGACGGGCTCGCCGCCCACGCACCGCACCTTCAGCTCGTACTCGCCGCCCGGCCCGACGAAAGTGACCTCGACGTCGTCGTCCGGGCCGCGATCGGCGTCGGCGACTCGGTAGTCCTGCGCCGGGGCCCAGGACACCAGCCGCACCCCGCCCGGGCCGCACTCCGCCACGGCGGTACCGCCGGTGGTAGCGAAGGCCCGTCGGGCGCCCGCCCCGGCCGACCCGGCCGACCCGGTCGGCTCCGGGGCACCGGGGGACGGGACACCCGCCGAGGGGGCGGCTGCGGTGGACGCCGGCGTGGCCAGCGCCCGCTCGACCTCCTCCTGGCTGCGCACCCCGCCCGGAGTGCCGGTGATGCTCTCCCCGACCAACCGGATCGCGGCCACCCCGACCAGAGTGGCGAGCGCGGCGGTGACCAACCACCCCGCGACGGCGAGTAGCGAACGACGACGCATCCCCCGACTATCCCCGATCGAAGGTTGGCCGCGGCGTGGGACGACGCTAAGGGACGGTTAAGGACCGGGCCAGCGCCCGTGCGCGGCGGTTAGCCTCGTCGGGTGCCCCGCCTGCTGCTGATCGAGGACGACCTGACCATCCGCACGCCGCTGGTGCGGGCGCTGCGGGACCGGGGGCACGCGGTGGCCGCCGCGTCGACCGCCATGGACGGGCTGCGCGACGCCCTGGACAACCGGCCCGACCTGGTGGTGCTCGACCTGGGCCTGCCCGACCTGGACGGGCGGGAGCTGCTGCGGATGCTGCGGGCGGTCAGCGCGGTGCCGGTCATCGTGGCCACCGCCCGCGACGACGAGACCGAGATCGTCCGGGTCCTCGACGCGGGCGCCGACGACTACGTGGTGAAGCCGTTCACCGCCGCTCAACTCGACGCGCGGATCCGCGCGGTGCTCCGACGCGGTGCCGCCGGTGCCGGGGCAGGCGACCCCGCCCTCGTAGTGGGCGGGCTGCGCGTCGACCCGCGCGCCCGGCAGGTGACCCTCGACGGTGTCGCGGTCGAACTCACCCCGCGCGAGTTCGACCTGCTGCACCACCTCGCCGCCCGGCCCGGCGAGGTGGTCACCAAGCGGGAGCTGCTGACCGAGGTCTGGCAGATCCCGTACGGCGGGGCCGACAAGACCGTCGACGTGCACCTGTCCTGGCTGCGCCGCAAGCTGGGCGAGAACGCCCAGCAGCCCCGCTACCTGCACACCGTGCGGGGCGTGGGCGTCCGGCTGGAGTCGCCGGGCGGCGCGGGATGAGGGCCCGGCTGGCGCTGCTGGCCGCCGCGGTCAGCGTGCTCATCCTGGTGGCGTTCCTCGTGCCGCTGGCGCTGCTGGTGCGCGCCGTGGCCGAGGACCGGGCCACCGTGCGGGCCACCGCCGACGCGCAGAGCCTCGTGCCGGTGGTGGGCACCGCCGACGCCGAGACCATCCGGTTGACCGTCGAGCAGCTCGCCGCCGAGTCCGGCCGCCCGGTCAGCGTGTTCCTGCCCGGCGACACCGTGCTCGGCACGCCCACTCCGCGTACCCCGGCGGTGGCCCTGGCCGAACGCGGGCAGAGCCTCACCGCGGAGTCGGCCTCCGGACGCGAGGTGGTGATCGCGGTGCAGGGCCGGCCGGACGGCACCGGGGTGATCCGCACCGTGGTGCCCCGCGCCGAGCTGACGGCCGGGGTGACCCGGGCCTGGCTCGTGCTGGCCCTGCTCGGCGTGCTGCTGGTGCTGGTCGGGCTGGCGGTGGCCGACCGGCTGGCCCGCACCCTGGTCCGGCCGATCACCGAGCTGTCGACGGTGTCGCACCGGCTCGCCAACGCCGAGCTGGACGCGAGGGTCACCCCCGCCGGCCCGGCCGAGCTGCGCGAGGTGGCCGGTGCGCTCAACCATCTGGCCGGGCGCATCCAGGTGCTGCTGGCGCAGGAACGCGAGCAGGTTGCCGACCTGTCCCACCGGCTGCGTACGCCGCTCACCGCGCTGCGGCTGGAGGCCGAGTCGCTGCCCGACCCGCAGGACGCGGCGCGGATCACCGCCGCGGCGGACGCGCTGGAGCGGGCCGTGACCAGCCTGATCCGCCAGGCCCGCCGCGACCGGTCACCGGCCGCCGCGCAGGCCGGCTGCGACGCCACCGCCGTCGTCGCCGACCGGGTGGCGTTCTGGTCGGTGCTGGCCGAGGACACCGGGCGGGCGGTCCGCCGCGACCTGGCCGCCGGGCCGCTGCCGGTCGGGGTACCCGCCGACGAGCTGGCCGCGGCGGTGGACGCGCTGCTCGGCAACGTCTTCGCGCACACCCCGGACGGCACCGCGTTCACCGTCCGGCTCGCCCGGCAGGCCGGGCAGGTGGTGCTCGCCGTCGCCGACGAGGGCCAAGGCATGCCGGCGGCCACCGTGGCCCGGGGCGCGAGCCTGGCCGGGTCCACCGGCCTCGGCCTGGACATCGCGCGCCGGGCGGCGGAGGCCGCCGGAGGTCGGCTGGAGCTGCGCACCGCCCCGGGCGGCGGAGCGGAGGTACGGCTCTGGCTCGGTCCGCCCTCATCCCGGCCGGCCCGGCCGTAGCGTCCGGGCAGCCTTTACCGGGCCTTAGCGTTCGGGCAGCGCGCCACTATCCCGCCCGGACCGATCCTCTGAAGCAGGAAACGAGGAAACGAGGAAAGGTGCCCGAGATGAAGCGCAACTCCCTGATCATGGCGTCGCTGGGCGGCGCGGCGATGCTGGCGGCGGCCGGGGTGGCCGTGGGCGTCACCGCCGCCGACGAGCGGGTCGCCCGCACCACCCTGACCGCCGCAACCGCCGCTCCGGGTGCCACCACGATCCCGGACGGCGGTGCGACCGGTGCCTCGACCGGTGTTCCCGCGGCCACCAGCGCTCCCGGGCGTACCGGCGCGGTCGACCAGCAGCGGGCCGGCGAGATCGCGCTGGCGCGGGCCGGGGGCGGGCGAATCGTCGAGGTCGAGGCCGAGCACGAGCGTGGCCGGGCGGTGTGGAGCGTCGAGATCGTCAACGACCAGACCGAGCACGAAGTCGACGTGGACCGCAACGACGGCACTGTGGTCAAGGCCGAGCAGGAGCCGGTCGACGACGGCCGCGACGACGACCGCGACGACGACCGCGACGACCGCGACGACGACCGCGACGACTATTTTATTCTGAAGGGCGCCCGGTTTGGCCCGGTGCCGCAAGACACGAGCGGGTCGCCCCTTGTCCGGGCGACCCGCTCGGCCGCGTCGAGGAGGCCAGGGTTCCGCATCGTGTCTGCTTCCACCGGGTGAGGCTCGACATCGTCATGCCGATCGAGCCGTCGGCCGGGTACGCCGAGCCACCGACGGCGAAGATCGAGGCTCACCGTTGGGGGTGGAGGCGGTGACCCCGGTCCGGGAATAGGCCGGGGTCACCGCGAGAGTGGATCAGACGTACGGGCTCTGGGTAAGCAGGTGGGCCTTGTAGCCCTCGCCGACGCCGGGTTCCGGGGTGCCGGCCCAGTCCTTGACGAGCACGGCGCCGCCGGTGCAGCCCCATGGGTTCCAGGTCCAGGCCAGGTACCCCATGTCGTGCGCGTCGGCCCAGGTGACCAGCCGTTGCATGTAGTCGAAGCTGCAATCGTCCTGACCGAACTCGCCGATTACGACCGGCACCTGCTGCGCGAGTGGGGCGATCTGGCTGTCCCAGCAGGACTCGTTCGCGCAGGCGTTGAAGCTGTATGCGTGCCAAGATGCGGCGATGTTGTTCAGCGGGTCGTTCGGCTTGTACGTCAGCCATTCGCGCATGTCGTTGGTCCATTCCAGGCCGCTGACCATGAGTAGGTTGGTGGCACCGGTGGCGCGGACCGCGTCGACGAGGTCCTGCATGCCGGCGGCCTCGTAGGGGAGGCCGGCGCAGGTGCCGCCGTCGCGTAGGCACTGCCAGCCCAGGGTCTTGTTCCATTCGGCGGGCATGTCCGGGTACGGCTCGTTGAACAGGTCGAAGACGACCGCGTCGTTGCCCTTGAAGGTGTTGGCGACGCCGGTCCAGAACTGCGGGGCGTACCGCGCGTCCGGCATCGGCTTCTGGCAGGTGGCGTGCTCGTCCTTGCAGTGCCAGTCCGGGCTGTTCGTGTAGGCGCCCCAGTTCCAGTGCAGGTCGAGGATGACGTTGATGCCGTTGGCGACCAAGAGGTCCACGTAGTCCTTGACGCCCTGTTGGTAGGTGGCGCCGCGGGGTGAGCCGTTGACGCCGAGCCAGCATTCCTCGTTCAACGGGATCCGGACGGCGCGGATGTTCCAGGTCTTCATCGCGTCGACGGATGCCTGGTCGACCGGCCCGGAGTCCCACAGGCCCTTGCCCTGCACACAGGCGAACTCGCCGCTGGAGCGGCTCACGCCCAGCAGCCGGTACGCCTTGCCGTCCGCGGTGAGGATCTTGTTGCCGGACACGCGCAGCTCCGGCGCTGGACCGCTCGGAGGTGGCGTTGTGGCGGTCGGGGGCGGGGTGGCGGTCGGTGTGGTCACCGATCCCGTGCAGACGGTGCCGTTGAGCGCGAATGACGCGGGTATCGGATTGGCGTCGTTCCATGCGCCGAGGAACCCGATCGAGGTGGACGCGCCGGTGCCCAGTGATCCGTTCCAGCTCATGCTGGCCGCGGAAACGCGGGCGCCGGACTGCGTCCAGGTTGCGCTCCAACCCTGCGCGACGCGCTGGCCGGTGTTCGGGAAGTCGAACGTGAGCGTCCAGTTCGACATCGGGTCACCGAGGTTGGTGATGGCGACGTTGGCGGTGAACCCGTCTTTCCACTGGCTCTGCACCGTGTACGTGACGGAGCAGCCGGATGCGGCCGCCGAGGCGGGAAGGGTTGCCGTTGCGATGCCACCCAGTACCAGCGCGCTGGCGGTGCCGGCGGCCAGTAGTGCATAGCGGTTTTTCATCTGATCTCCGCCTGGATGAGGTGAGGGATCGATGGGAGCGCTGCGGACATTCTTTATTAGGATGGTTATGAAAGTCAATGAGACATTCCGCGCCAGGTTCTGACTACTGGCGGTTGTCATGTGGTGCGGTCGTGCTCGATGTGGGGATCACCAGCGCGGCAGCGACGATTCGGCTTCGCGAACGCGACGGTGATGGTGCCGGGTCCACGGCTGGTCCACCACGGGTCGGCGCACTGGTTCTCCGCCCGGGCCCGCTGGTGCCCGGACACCCTCGGTCCCGCGGTGGCCGCGATGATCGTTGGGATGTTCCTGCCACCGGAGTTCGCGGTCGAGGTCGTCGTGGACGACATCCTGTTTCGCCGGTACGGACGCACGGTCCACGCCGTCGGGTGGCAGCACGACGGGTCGGCCCCGGGCAGGTACAAGTTCGGCTACGGCAACTGCTGGGTGATCGCCGGGATCGTCGTGTGGCTGCCCGCGTGACCGGATCGCGGGAGACTCCGCAACCTTCCGATCAGCATCATCCGCCTCGCCGCACCGAGTTACGAGCCATCACCGAGGGGACCGATGGCGACGGACTCGCGCCGCAGGATGCGGTACACCTCCCGGACGCCGATGGCCTGCTCCAGCCCGCGGGACAAATCGCCGAAGAACTGCCTGCGGTAGCCGGCGTCGGTGATCGCATACACGGTGAAGTAAAGACCGGCGAAGGCCGACAGGAAAACCGACACCTGGAGCAACTCCCGGCTGACCGGGAGACGCGCGACCGCAAAGACCACCGGGATGGGCGGGTGGCCGATCCAAGACTCGACCACGGTCGAATTGATGGCGAGCGCACCGAAGACCACGAAGAACACGAAGGTTGCGAAGACCAGCAGAAACACCTGCATGGTCTGCATCGCCAACAGCACCTACAGCAGATTTGCCCGTTGTGTGCCGGACAACGGCTCGTCCTGGCCGCCGGCGGCGCCGGGCTGGAGCGGGGCCTGGGCCACCTCACGTGCCCGCTGCTCCAGCGGTGTCCCACGGCAGGCCTTGACGACGCCGTCACCCGCCGCCGCCTCCCGCACCTCGCGAACCTGTTCGGGGAGCCGGGTCACCAGGAACGCGACACCGACGGCCAGGAACAGCAGGACGGCGGACGGCCAGTTGTCGGTGAGCAGGTGACTCACCCCGGCCGCCGCTGCGGCGACGACAGCCACCCCGATGAGCAGCATCCATAGCCACCGGCGGCGCAGCAGCGCCCGTACCCGCGCGTCGACCGAGTCGACGAACCACGGCAGGCCGCGGCGGCGGAACCACGCCTCCGCCGCGAGGATGTCCGGCGAGGTACTGGCGGGCACGCCAGGCTGGCGGCGCGATGTCATGGATACTCCTTGTTTCGCGGTGCTCAGTGACGGTGCCGCCGCCTTCGCGAGGTATCGCACCACCGGCATCGATCAAGTGGCGCGCCATCCGATCGTGCGACCCCTACGGCGGTGACACTGGCGCTACTTCGGGGCTGTCAGCGCATCGCGCTGCTCGTCTCGGCCTCGGCCCTGGTCTCGACCTCGGCCTCGGCTTCCGCCCCGGTCTCGGCCGGGTGGTACGCAGTGCGGCCCCCGTGCGGCAGCAACAGTCCCACGAGGACCGTCCCCACGCCCAGGATCACGGCGCCGACGAGGCTCGTCTGGGCCACCGCATCGGAGAAGGACGAGCCGACCGCGTCCGCCAGCTGCCGGGCGCTGTCGGCGAGCTGGCTCGCCTGTGTCTTCAGCTGGGCGCCAAGCTCGGTGTTGCCGGCGCCCGCCGCTTGCTCGGCGAGCTGTCGCGCCCGGTCGCCGACGTGCTGGGCGACCGTGTATCCCGCGCCGACCGAGCCCTGTGCCTGGCTCAGCGCTTCGGCCGGGAGCGCGCTGCCCGCGGTCGCGTCGGACAGGTTGGCCGAGTACGAGGTGGACAGCAACGAGCCGAGGATGGCAATGCCAATCGCGCCGCCCAGTTCTGTCGAGGTGTCGTTGACAGCGCTACCCACGCCCAGCTCCGACTCCGGGAACGCGCCCATGATCGCGTCCGTGCACGGGGAGACCGCGAGGCCGATGGCAAGCCCCAGGATGACCAGGGGCGCCACGAAATCGCCGTACGACGACGGCCGGATGATTTTGGATGACACCCGGACGGGCTGCGTCCGTGCCACCGGCGGCCGGTTCGGGGGGTACGGGGTGGCCGGGGTCAGGCGATGCGGGAGGCCCGGGAACTTTTCCGCCCCGGGCACCGACAAACCGGGGTGCGGCGCTCTCGGGCGGCGTACCGAGATCGACCTTCCGCCCCGGCGGAGGGTGCCAACCGCCGGAGCTGGGCCGGGAGACAGACCACGTGAACCGAGCAGCGTCGCGGACCGTACCGGTCCAGGTGAACGCCCGACGGCACCGCCCGTCGCGGCCGACGGTCCGCCCCGGCGCGGACGGCCGCCCGTGAGCGGGCCCGGGTGGGCCGCCGGCACGGGGGCCGACGACGAGCAGGTGACCCGGTGGGCGCGGATGGCCGGCGCGGGCGACCAGCCGGCTGCCGCCGCGTTCGTGCGGGCCCTCCAGGGCCCGGTGTGGCGGTTCCTGGCCCACCTCGCCGGGCCGGGGGAGGCCGACGACCTGACCCAGGAGACGTTCCTGCGCGCACTGCGCAGCCTGCCCGGCTTCGCCGGCCGGTCCTCGGCCCGCACCTGGGTGTTCAGCATCGCCCGCCGGGTCGCCGTCGACCAGGTTCGCACGGCGGTGACCCGCCCGCGTACGGCGGCGCTGCCGGACTGGCAGGCGGCGGCGGAGGGCGCGGGCGCGGCCGAGCCCGGCGCGGACGACGGGGTCGTCCTGCGCCAGCTCATCGCCGGTCTGGCTCCGGAGCGACGAGAGGCGTTCGTCGCCACCCAGGTCGCCGGCCTGTCGTACGCGGAGGCGGCGCAGGTCTGCGGCTGTCCCGTCGGCACGATCCGTTCCCGGGTTGCGCGGGCGCGGGAGGACCTCGTCGCCGCGTGGCACGCCGACGGTCGCCCGGCCCGGTCGACGCGGGCCGGCTGAGCCCCGCCAGGCGCGTCGGTCGGTCCGCCCGGCGCTTCGACCAGCGGGCCGCTCGCCGGCGGTCGGGTCAGGTGACCGGCCCGACCCGTCGGATCAGGCGGCCTGGTGGTCGGCCAGCCCGGCGGACCCGGTGGGGTGGGCATGGGCCCGCGCCGAGTAAGGGCGCGGCGGTAGCAACCGCAACGGGGCCGCCGGCTCGGGCTGGTCCAGCTCGATTCGCCAGCGGGATCCCGGCGACCTGCCCTGCCGGGGCGCGGGCCCACCCGGGCGCAGACCGGGCCGCGACAGCAGCGCGGTGAGCACCCAACCGAACACCAGGATCGCGTGGCTGACCAGCCGCGACACGGCGACCTGGCCGGTCACCAGGTCGTTCACCGACAGCAGCACCAGGGTCGCGACGAAGGCGCTGAGCATCGGCAGTACGCCGGCCGGCGGGAACCGCCGTAGCGCCACGAACAGGAACCCGGCGCCGACGGCGACGTTCCACGCCGCCGACTCGTGCCACAGGTGCTGCCCGGTGGCGTGCGCGTGCGCGACGGTCGTGCCCCGACCGACCTGAACCAGCCCCAGCACCACCTGCACCGCCCCCACCAGCCCCAGCGTGGCCCGCAGCCCGGCGACCAGCCGCTCCCGCCACCGGCCCGGCGACCGCCACCGGCTTGTCGACCGCCACCGGCCCGGCGGCGACCCGGCGGGAACGGCGGCGAGAACCGCGTCGGCCAGGTCGGGCACCGCCGACACCACCCGGGTACGCGCCCGGCGGGTCACCGCCGCAGCCGTCTCGAACCAGGCCCGGCAGTCACCGCACGTGACCAGATGTCCCTCGGCCGTGACCCGCTCGGCCGGGGTCTCCTCCCCGTCCAACTGGGCCGACAGCATCTCCCGCCACTGCTCACACCGCATGTACCGGTAGTCGCTCGGCACGGCGGCATGGTTCCCGCGCGATCCGGCGAGTCACGCCGCGCTACCCTTCTGGCCCGGGGCTATCACGCCAACGGCGCCGTGCTGGCCCGCCGGGCTTGACGGGCACCGGGCCGGGCGGCCCCGTCCGCGCCCGGCCCGCCCGGTCAGCCCGCCGTCTCCGGCTTGTACGCGGTGACCAGCTCCCAGCCGCCGGGCAGCACCTCCACCCGCTCGAAGCCGATTTCCTTGAGCAGGCCCGTGTAGAACTCGACCTCCCGCAGCCGGCTGACGCAGCTGTCGACGCCGATCAGGAAGTAGCTCCAGAAGAACTGCATCGCCAGCCGGTCCGGGGTGCGGAACTCCTCGCCGATGAGCAGCAGCCCGCCCGGTTCGAGGGCCCGGTACGCCGCCTCGACCAGCCGGCGGGCGACGTCGTTGGGCCAGTCGTGCAGCACCCGGACGAAGGCCAGCGCGTCGTAGCCGGACGGCAGCGGCTCGGCGAAGAAGTCCCCGCCGACGAACCCCAGCCGGTCGGGGTGGCCGCAACGCTGCCGGGTTTCCGCCACCAGGGGCGCCACCGCCGGCAGGTTGAACACGTCGGCCCGCAACCCGGGGGCGTCGTCGAGCACGCGCGCGGCGAGGGTACCGTCGCCGCCGCCGACGTCGAGCAGCCGGCGCCGGCCCGTCCACAGCCGCTCGGCGTGCCGGTGCAGCGTCTCCAGCACCGGGCCGAGCCCGACGGCCATGCTCCGCTCGAACGCGGCGGTCTGCTCGTCGGTGCGCGGCGGCCACGCGAAGTCCTCGTCGGTCATGCTGACCTCGCCGCGCAGGCTCTCGGCCAGCCGGCCGTGCAGCACGCGCCACGGGTAGCGGTCCCGATCGCGCTCGACGGCCCCCGGCCCCACGACCGCCGCCACGGCGTCGCGCAGCCCCGGCACGGCCCGGTAGCGGACGGCGGTGATGTCGTCGTCGGGCTCCTCGCGGGTGACGAAGCCGAGGCTCTCCAGGCAGTCCAGGAACTTGTACAGCCGCAGCGGCCGGGCCCCGAGCCGCACGGCGAGGTCGCCGAGGCGCGCCGGCCCCGGCTCCAGCGCGTCGAGCACGCCCAGGGTGAGGGCGGTCTCCAGCACGTCCATCGCCTTCGAGCCGTTGGCGAGCAGGCTCATCAGTGCCCGCGGTGACAGGGTGACGCTCATCGGCCCAGCTCCTCTTCCAGCGCGTCCATGAACACGTCGACCTCCTCCGGGGTGTTGTAGACGTGCGGGCCGACCCGGAGCCAGCCCCGCCAGCTACAGATCACGTTTCGCGCGGCGAGCCGCCGCTTGACCGCCTCCCCGTCGGGCACGTCGAGGCAGACCACGCCGCCGCGCCGGTGCGGCTCGGTCGGGCTGACCACCGCTATGCCGGCCTCGGCGGCCCGGTCGACGATCCGTTGGGTGCAGGCCAGGGAGTGCCGCCGGATCGCGGGCACGCCGACGCCGGCCAGCAGGTCCAGGCCCACCTGGGAGACCAGTGAGGTGAGCGGGAACGGCGTACCGCCGGCGAACCGTCGCGCGCCGGTCGCCCAGCCGGTCGACGGCCGGAAGGTCAGTGCCGCGTCCCCGGCCTGCCAGCCGGTCGCCGCCGGCTCCAGCGCGGGCGTCAGGTCCGGCCGGACGTAGAGAAAGGCGGTGCCGACGCCGCACAGCCACTTGTGCGCGCCGCCGAGGACGATGTCCACGCCCAGCGCGGTCACGTCCAGCGGCAGCACCCCGACGGTCTGGAAGGCGTCGACGATCACCAGGGCTCCGGCGTCGTGGGCCCGCGCGACCAGCCGGGGCAGGTCGAGCGTGTCGCCGGAGGCGAAGCTGGCGTGCGGCACGCACACCAGCAGCGTCCGCTCGTCGATGCGCGCCTCGATGGCGTCCTGGTCGAACCGCAGGCCGCCGGTGGCGACCACGTCGGTGCGGGCACCGTAGCGGCCGAACGCGTTCCAGACGAACGGCACCGTGGGGAACTCCAGGTCGGTGGTGACGACCCGGTCGCGCGGCGGGCGGTAGTCGAAGCAGGAGGCGACGCGGGCCAGCAGGGTGCTCAGGTTCGCGTCGGTGACCACGCTGCCCGGTGCCGCGCCGATGAACGCGGCCACCGAGTCGGCGTACCGGTCGAGGCCGACGTGCCAGTCCTGCCACACGTCGTCGCGCCAGCCGCGCAGGGTCTCCCAGTAGTCGGTCAGCACCCGTTGCGCGCCCTCGGGGACCGCGCCGGTGGAGTTGTTGTTCAGGTAGACGCAGGTTCGCAGCAGCGGGAACTCGGCGCGCAGGGCGGCGTGCGCGGCGGGGTCGAGGCACTGCGCCTCGCCGTCCGCCGGGGCCCGATCGGGTTCGCTCACTCGGGACAGCCTCCAGTGTTCGTCGGCGGGGCCGCCGGGGTCAGGGGGTGTCGGAGGAGTGGCCCGGGAAGAGGTGGGCCGACGGGTCGATCGCGACGGCGGCGTTGTGTGTAGCCGGTGCCGGGGCGGGAGCCGAGCATCCGGGTGGCCAGCCGGTGGTGGGTGCGCCGCCACTGGAGCACGGCGGCGGAGAACTCGCGCATCTCCTGCTCCACCCGGGCGCGGTCGGCACCGGCCAGCCGGTCGGCGCGTACCGCCGCCCGGTACGCGGCGTCGACCGACGGCTGCCCGGCGAGCAACCGGTCGCGCACCTCCGGCACCGACCGGTAGGCCGCCGAGTCCAGCCGGGCCCCGTCTGGGGTACGGCACAGCGACTCCATCAGCTTGTACGAGCGGGACTGGATGGCGCTGGCCCCCTCGGTGTACTCCCGGAAGGTCCGGAAGGACTCCGGCTGCATGGTGGCCAGCAGCGAGAACAGCGGGCCGGCGGCGGTGAGCTGCTCGCGGGCGTACGCCAGCCGGCCGGCCGCCGTCGACGCGTGCCCGGCGGACAGGGCGGCAACGGTGCCGCGCAGCTCGTCGGCGAGCCCGGCGAAGACGCATTCGTACGCCTGGAGCACCCGGATGAACAGGTACTCGTCGTGTGTCACGTACACCGGCAGCATGCTCAGCCGCAGCTCCCGCTCCTCGTCGCCGGCGAGGTCGGCGGTGGTCAGGGTGTGCAGGGTCGCCGCCGCGACGGCCGGCTCCCGGTCGTCGACCGCTCGGCCCGGGGCCAGCCGGGACAGCGCGGGGGCCGCGGCCCGGACGCCGAGCCGGTAGCGCTTCGCGACCGTTTCCGGACCCGGTCGCTGCTCGGGCAGCAGGTCGGTGGCCCCGGCCCCGGCGGCCAGCTCGAACGCCAGGGCGTCGGCGACCAGCCGCAGGAAGAGCCGGTCGGAGTCCCGGCGCGCGCCCGCCGGGTCGGCCGTCGGGTCGGTGACCGGGCCGTCGGCCGCGCAGGGCAGCCGGAGCAGCCGCAGCGCCAGGTAGCTGCGGTAGTCGTAGTGGCCGTTCCACTTGTCCAGGGCGACGTCGAGGAAGTCGCGCAGCAGCCGGGCCGGGTCGGTGCCCCCGGGTGTGGCGGCGCGCCCGCTCGGGGCGGCGACGTGCGACCGGATCTCGTCGAGAAGTGCGAGCAGCTCCTTTTTGACAAAGTGTTTACCGACCAGTTGAAACTCCGCCAGCACGGCGGAGTAGGGAAAGTCGGCGGGATCGGATACGCCGGACCGCCAACTCGTCACCTCGCGCACTAACCGCACCTCGACATTACGTTTGTGTTAAACACGGACGGTGAGGATCCGACGATTCCGGCGGCGGACGGTCAGGGTCGGCCCGCGGGCGGCGGGCCGCCCGCCGTGCCCATCCGGACCTGCCACAGTTCGGGGAAGAACCGGTGGTCGATCAGCCGGGCGAGCATCGTCGCCGGGCTGCCCGGGGTGCCGGCCGGGCCGTGGCCGCCGACGCGCAGGGCCACCTGGTAGTGCCGCACCCGCCAGGACGCGACCCGCTCGTCCCACTCGACCATGGCCTCGGCCAGCCGGTGCAGCGGATCGGTCGCGTCAGTGGCCGGCAGCGCGGACACGTCGACGCCGTGCGCGGCGAGAAGGTCGGTGAAGGCCCGGCCGAGCCGCCGGCTGACGGCCTGCACCTGCCGCCAGCCCGGCGATTCGGCGCCGGAACCGTTGCCCAGCGCCGGCTGCATCGCCTGGAAGTCGGCGGGGGAGAGGTGGCGGAACATCTCAAGCTGATCGGTGATCAGCCGTACGCCGAGCGCCGCCCGGGTCAGCAGCAGCTCCGCCGCGGCCGGCTCACCGGCGTCGATGCGGTCGGTGGCCTCCGTCAGGTCGGCCGCCGCGAGCTTGAGCCACAGCTCGGTGGACTGGTGGACCACCTGGAAGAGCAGTTCGTCGCGGTGGATCATCTGCTCCGGGCGTCGTTGCAGGTCGAGCAGCGCCTCCGTGCGCATGTAACGCGCGTAGTCGGTGTCGCCGTCTCCCGGCAGCACGGGTGAGTGGTCCCGCTTCACGGAATTGTCCCCTTCGGTTGGGCGTCGGGGCACCTGAAAGTGACCCGCGACGGCTCATCGCGGCGGACATTATCCAACGACGTACAGCAATATGTCACGCACCCGTATCCGGCCGCTCGCCGGCAGGGGCAATTAGAACCTTCTCGGCCGTTTTATTCGAAGGAAAGGTGGCTGGTCGGCGCGGTGCGCAATAGTGGGCAATTTCACGTCGTAATGGCGCCGGCGTCGGCGGGGCGGGTGCGGGGTGGGCAGGGTCAGGCGGGCAACGCCAGGTCGAGCACGGCGCCCAGCCCGTTGGGTCGGCCCGGCTCGGCCTCCGGCAGCACCAGCACCGCGCAGCCGGCCCGCACCGCGCCGGCATCCGCCGCGGTGTCGCCCACCATCAGCGCCCGCTCCGCGTCCACCCCGAGCATCCCGCAGGCCCGCCAGAAGATCGCCGGGTCGGGCTTGCAGCGCCCCACCTCGTACGACAGGACGTACGCGTCCACCATCCCGTCGAGCCCCCAGGCGGCGAAGAACGGCCGGATGTCGAAGCCGATGTTGCTCACCACCGCCACCTTCACGCCGGCCGACCGCAACGCCGCGAAGGTCGGGGCGGTGTCCGGGTACGGCACCCACCCGTCGGGGCTCAGCACCCGCTCGTACAGCGCGTCGGCGAGGCCGTCGATCCCGGCGTCCACGGTCGCCGCCAGCCCCGTGTACGCGCCCCGGTGGGCGTGCGGGTAGAGATCCCGCTCGGACCACAGCTCGGCCAGCGCCGGCGGCACCCGGGCCGGCAGCGGCCCGCCCGCCCGCCCGGCGGTGAGCAGCCGGTCGGCCAGCGCGGTGGCCCGTACCCGATCCAGGCTCACCCCGCACGTCCGCGCGGCGGCGAGCACCCAGTCGCGGGGCTCCTCCACCTGGGCGAGGGTGCCGTGGAAGTCGAACAGGACCGCCTCGACGGGCCGCCGGGACGCCCGGGCGTTCGCGGCGGCGTCGAACGCGCCCGGTGGGCTCGACTGGGTCGGTTCGGCATGATCCGGCACGCCGTGCACCCTACCGACCGCCCCCGACCCCCCTGTCGGACGGCCTTGGCCGGTGGTCGTCGCAGGCACGCACTAATCTTGGAGACATGTCGAGCCCCGCCGAGCGGTACGCCGCGGCGCGCCGCCGGGCCGCGCAGGCCTCACAGTTCCCGGCACTGGACGAGTTCACCCTGGACCTGGGGTTCGATCTCGACGACTTCCAGCGGGAGGCGTGCCAGGCCCTGGAACGGGGCAGCGGTGTGCTGGTCTGCGCCCCCACCGGCGCCGGGAAGACCGTGGTCGGCGAGTTCGCCGTACACCTGGCCCTGCGCGGCGCCCCCGGGCGGCCGGCGGCGGCCGACGGCGACGACGCGCCGCCCGCCCGGCGCAAGTGCTTCTACACGACGCCGATCAAGGCGCTCTCCAATCAGAAGTACCACGACCTGGTGGAGCGCTACGGCGTCGCGCACGTCGGGCTGCTCACCGGCGACAACGCGATCAACGGCGACGCCCCGGTGGTCGTGATGACCACCGAGGTGCTGCGCAACATGCTCTACGCCGGCTCGGCCACCCTTGAGGGCCTGGCCTACGTGGTCATGGACGAGGTGCACTACCTCGCCGACCGGTTCCGCGGCGGGGTCTGGGAAGAGGTGATCATCCACCTGCCGTCCTCGGTCACCCTGGTCTCGCTGTCCGCGACCGTCTCCAACGCCGAGGAGTTCGCCGACTGGCTGGTCACCGTGCGCGGCGAGACCGCCGTGGTGGTCAGCGAGCACCGCCCGGTGCCGTTGTGGCAGCACATGCTCGTCGGCAAGCGGATGTTCGACCTGTTCCACGACGCCGACGCCGCCCGTAAGCACGACGTGCACCCGGAGCTGCTGCGCTACACCCGGGAGACGATGCGTCGGCTGGAGCTCGGCGAGGGTCGTAGCGCCGGGCCGGGCGGCGGCCGGCGCGGGCCGCGCTGGCGGGGCCCGCTGCGCCCGGACATCGTGGACCGGCTCGACCGGGAGGGGCTGCTGCCGGCGATCCTGTTCATCTTCAGCCGCGCCGGCTGCGCCGCCGCCGTGCAGCAGTGCCTCGCTGCCGGCCTGCGGCTCACCTCCCCCGAGGAGCGTGCCGAGATCCGCCGGGTCGTCGAGTCCCGGGTCACCGCCATTCCCGGCGAGGACCTGACGGTTCTCGGCTACTGGGAGTGGCTCGACGGCCTGGAGCGCGGCCTGGCCGCCCACCACGCCGGCATGCTGCCGGTGTTCAAGGAGGTCGTCGAGGAGCTGTTCGTCCGGGGTCTGGTCAAGGCGGTCTTCGCCACCGAGACGCTGGCGCTGGGCATCAACATGCCGGCCCGCTGCGTCGTCCTCGAACGCCTGGTGAAGTTCAACGGCGAGGCCCACGTCGACCTCACGCCGGGGGAGTACACCCAGCTCACCGGCCGCGCCGGCCGCCGGGGCATCGACGTGGAGGGGCACGCCGTCGTGGTCTGGTCGCCGGAGACCGACCCCCGGCACGTGGCCGGTCTGGCCTCCACCCGCACCTACCCGCTGCGGTCCAGCTTCCGCCCGTCGTACAACATGGCCGTCAACCTGGTCGGCACGGTCGGCGCGGAGCCGGCCCGGGCGCTGCTGGAGTCCTCGTTCGCGCAGTTCCAGGCGGACCGGTCGGTCGTCGGCCTGGCCCGGCAGGTGCAGCGCAACACCGAGACCATCGACGCGTACGGCGCGGAGGCCGCCTGCCACCACGGCGACTTCGACGAGTACTTCGCGCTGCGGGTGGCCATCGCCGACCGGGAGCGCGCCATCGCCCGGCAGGGTCAGCACCAGCGCAAGGCCGCCGCCGTGGCGGCGCTGGAGCGGCTGCGCGTCGGCGACGTGATCCGGGTGCCCTCCGGGCGCCGGGCCGGTCTCGCGGTGGTGCTCGACCCGGCCACCGGCGGGTTCGGCGAACCCCGTCCGCTCGTACTAACCCAGGACCGGTGGGCCGGGCGGGTCAGCCCCGGCGACTTCACCACCCCGGCCGAGGTGCTCGCCCGCATCCGGGTGCCCAAGCACTTCAACCACCGCTCCCCGGCGGCCCGCCGCGACCTCGCCGCCGAGGTCAGCGGCACCGGCCTGGACCGGCACGGCGGGCGGCGCGGCGGCCGGTCCCGGCAGGGCTCCGGCGAGGATCACGCGCTCAGCCAGCTCCGCGCCGAGCTGCGCCGACACCCCTGCCACGCGTGCCCGGAGCGCGAGGAGCACGCCCGCTGGGCCGAGCGGCGTCGCCGCCTCGAACGCGACACCGAGGAGCTGCGCGAGCGGGTCGCCGGTCGCACCGGTTCCCTCGCGCGCACGTTCGACCGGATCGTCGCGCTGCTCACCGCGCGCGGCTACCTGTCCGCCGACGGTGCCGTCACCGACGCCGGGCGGATGCTCGGCCGGATCTGGACCGAGGCCGACCTGCTGGTCGCCGAGTGCCTGCGCCGGGGCGTCTGGGACGGGCTCTCGCCGGCGGAGCTGGCCTCCGCCGTGTCCGTGGTGGTGTTCGAGGCCCGCCGGGACGTCGACGAACGGGCGTCGCTGCCGCGTGGCCCCGTCTCGGAGGCGGTGGACGAGACGCTGAACCTGTGGAGCGGGATCGAGGCCGACGAGGCCGCCCGGGGTCTCGCCGTCACCCGCGAGCCGGACCTGGGCTTCGCCTGGCCGATCTACCGCTGGGCCCGGGGCGAGGCCCTGGCCAAGGTGCTGGCCAGCGGTCACGAGATCGACGGCGAGATGCCGGCCGGCGACTTCGTCCGCTGGGCCCGGCAGGTCGTCGACCTGCTCGGCCAGCTTGCCGACTCCGGCGGTGCCTCCGCCGAGCTGCGCGCCACGGCCCGGCAGGCCATCGCCGCCGTCAACCGGGGTGTCCTCGCCTACCACGCCAACGCCTGACCAACACGCAACGTGATCCCGGCGCGGTGCCGGAGCGTCGGACGGTCACCGCAACAGCACCCCCCGAAGTGCCGGGGGGTGCTGTTGCGACAGCTCACCGCGTCCCCGATCATGTTTTCGGCGCCTTGTTGACGCGTCGGTAACTTGTGGGGGGACAACTACCGTGGCGGAAATCAATCACTTTGAGTACGGGTGGATCACGCCGGCGCTCAGCTACGCCCTGTCGGTGCTCGGTTCGTTCCTCGGTCTCGTCTGCGCGGGCCGCATCCGGACCGCCGGCACCACCGGGCAGCGCGTGTGGTGGGTCACCCTCGCCTCCTGGGCGATCGGCGGCACCGCGATCTGGAGCATGCACTTCATGGCGATGCTCGGCTTCGCCGTGGAGGGCACCCGGATCCGGTACGACGTGCCGCTCACCGTGGCCAGCGCGCTCGTCGCCGTGGCCGCGGTCGGCATCGGCCTGACGACCGTCGGCACCGGCCGGATCTCCGGGCTGAGGATCGGCGCGGGCGGCCTGTTCACCGGGCTCGGGGTCGCCGCCATGCACTACACCGGAATGGCGGCGATGCGGCTGGGCGGCTCCCTCGGCTACGACCGGGTCCGGGTCGCCCTGTCGGTGGCCATCGCCGTGGTCGCGGCGACCGTGGCGCTCTGACTGGCCTTTTTTTTATACAAAAGAGACCTGGCCGTCGCCGCGTCCGCGCTGGTCATGGGCGTCGCCGTCAACGGCAT
>NZ_GG657738.1:45546-55597 GCF_000158815.1 Micromonospora sp. ATCC 39149
GCACCCCCGCGCGCGTCGTCGACGAGTTGGAACAGGTCCCGGTCGCCGGAGACGACCTCCCGCCGGCGCGGGCTGGGTCACCGACAGGGTGCCCAGCACGTCGTCGGCCTCGTACCCGGCGGCGCCGACGGCGGTGATGCCGATCGCGGCCAGCACGTCCAGGATCACCGGCACCTGCGGGGTGAGGGTGTCCGGCACCTCCTCGCCCCCCTCCGGTGCCACCCGGTGCGCCTTGTACGACGGCAGCAGCGCCACCCGCCAGTCCGGCCGCCAGTCGTGGTCCAGGGCGCAGACCATCCGGTCGGGGCGGCGGGTGCGCACCAGCGTGGCGAGCATGTCGAGGAAGCCGCGTACCGCGTTGACGGGGGTGCCGTCGGTCGCCCTCGCGGCGGACTCGGGGACGCCGAAGTAGGCCCGGAAGTAGAGACTGGGGGCATCGATCAGCAGGATCGGGGGTTGGTGTGCCACGCCGGACAGCGTGGCACAACGGTCCGACGATCCGGCCACGGCGCGGCGGGCGCGGTACTTCCGCCAGGGAGGTTGGCCTGCCCGGCCGGCCCGGCGATGGCGGCGACACTCGTGGACCCGGTCCGTCTTTCCGGCGGCCGACCAAACGACCGTTAAGCTGAACGGGTGGGAACCGACGAGCTGCACCCCGACGCCGCCCCACCCCGCCACGGCGCCCGTATCGAGCCGCCGTCGTCCGCACGACGGACGGCGTGGCCCCGGCTCAACATCACCCCCACGGAGCACATCGCACTATGACTGTCGACCGGATTCTGCCCAGCGACGAGGCCCGCGACCTGCTCGACCTCGCCACCGAACTCGCCGACCGGGAACTCGCCCCCCGGGCTGCCGGGTTCGAGTCCCGCGCCGAGTTCCCCCGGGAGGTGCTGCGCACCCTCGGCCGCGCCGGCCTGCTCGGCCTGCCGTACGCCGAGGAGCACGGCGGTGCCGCCCAGCCGTACGAGGTGTACCTGCAGGTGTTGGAGATCCTCGCCAGCCGCTGGCTCGTCGTCGCGGAGGCGGTCAGCGTGCACACCCTGTCCTGCTACCCCCTGGCGCAGTTCGGCACGGATGCCCAGCGCAAGCTGCTGCCCGACCTGCTCGGCGGCGAGCTGCTCGGCGCGTACTGCCTGTCGGAGCCGCAGGGTGGCTCGGACGCGGCGGCGCTGACCACGAGGGCCGTCCGCGACGGTGAGGCGTACGTGGTGACCGGCACCAAGGCGTGGATCACCCACGCCCGGGTGGCCGACTTCTACAACATCTTCTGCCGCACCGGCGGCCCGGGGCCGAAGGGGATCTCCTGCCTACTTGCCGACCGTGACACCCCGGGCATCGTCCCGCAGGCCGCCGAGCGGATGATGGGCCTGCACGCCTCCCCGGTGGCGCAGATCGCCTTCGACGACGCCCGCGTGCCAGCCGACCGCCTCATCGGCGGGGAGGGTGCCGGCTTCACGATCGCCATGTCCGCCCTGGACTCGGGCCGTCTCGGCATCGCCGCCTGCGCCGTCGGCCTGGCCCAGGCCGCCCTCGACCACGCGGTCGGCTACGCCCGGCAGCGGCAGCAGTTCGGCCGGGCGATCGTCGACTTCCAGGGCCTCGGCTTCCTCCTCGCCGACGCGGCCACCCAGGTCTCCGCCGCCCGCGCCCTGACGCTGCACGCGGCCCGGTTGCGCGACGCCGGCCGGCCGTACTCGACCGAGGCGGCGAAGGCGAAGCTGTTCGCCACGGACGTGGCGATGCGGGTGACCACCGACGCGGTGCAGGTGCTCGGCGGGGCCGGCTACGTCGCCGACCACCCGGTCGAGCGGTACCTGCGGGAGGCGAAGGTGCTCCAGATCGTCGAGGGCACCAACCAGATCCAGCGCCTGGTGATCTCCCGCGCCCTGGCCAGGGACGCGTGAGCGGAGGGCTCACCCAGTGTGACGACGGTCGGGGGCGTCGTCGCGTGGGAGCGTTTTTACCGGTAGGTTGCACGCCGTGGAGGAGATCGACCGGGCCATCGTCGCGGCGCTGACCGCCGACGGGCGGCTGTCGTACACGGATCTGGCGGAGAAGGTGGGCCTGTCGGTGTCCGCCGTGCACCAGCGGGTCCGCCGGCTGGAGCAGCGCGGGGTGATCCGGGGGTACGCCGCCCGGGTTTCCTTCGAGGCGCTGGACCTGCCGCTGACGGCGTTCGTGGCGATCCGGCCGTTCGACCCGTCGCAGCCCGACGACGCCCCGGACCGGCTGGCCCACCTTCCGGAGATCGACTCCTGTTACTCGGTGGCTGGGGAGGACTTCTACCTGCTGCTGGTGCGGGTGGCGTCCCCGGCGGACCTGGAGCGGGTGCTCCAGGAGATCCGCACGGCCGCGAACGTCACCACCCGCACCACCGTGGTCCTGTCCACCCCGTACGAGAACCGGCCGCCGAAGATCAGTGGCGAGCTGTCGGCCCGGGCGCGGTCCAGGGCGGCGGGGGAGGCGGCTGGTTCCACCGCAGGATGACCGGCCGGCCGTGCTCGTGGCCGAGCACGCTGATGGTGGCGGTGTCCAGCCGCAGCAGCCCGCCGGCCGACGGCGGCAGGCCGATCCATCGGGCGGCCAGCACCCGCAGGCTGTGTGCGTGGCCTACCACGGCGACGTCGCCGTCGGCGAGTCCGGCGGCGGCGCGGGCGAGCGCCCGGTCGAGCCGCGCGCCCACCTCGACGGGGGACTCCCCGTCCGGGCAGCCGTCGGTCCAGATGTTCCAGCCCGGGCGCTCGGTGTGGATGGCGGCGGTGGTGATGCCCTCGTACCGGCCGTAGTTCCACTCGGCCAGGTCCTCGTCGACCGACGTGGCGGCGAGCCCGGCCAGTTCGGCGGTGCGCAGCGCCCGACGGCGCGGGCTGGCCAGCACCCGGGCGAACCGCCGGCCGGCCAGGAGCGCGGCGAGCGCGCGGGCCTCTCGCTCGCCATCGGCGGTGAGTTCCAGGTCGGTGTACGAGGTGTGCCGGCGGCTGGCGCTCCACTCGGTCTCGCCGTGGCGGACGAGGACGATCTCTCCCATCCGCCCAGTCAACCAGGCCCTTGGTGCCAACGGAGTCCCAGTACCGGGGACGCGGCAGGGCGGTGACCCGGTATGGCCGCTCGCGTCGCCGGCTGCACCATTCCCCGACGAAATGTTAGCTGCTAACATTTTGCCTGTGGATGGCGATCAGGTGCTCGGCAAGCGGGAACGGACTCGCGCGCGGCTGCTGCGCTGTGCGCTGGAGCTGTTCGAGCGGCAGGGCTTCGAGCAGACGACCGTCGCTCAGATCGCGGCCGCGGCGGGGGTCACCGAGATGACCCTCTACCGGCACTTCCCAGCCAAGGAACTGCTTGTTCTCGACGACCCGTACGACCCGGTCATCGTCGCCGCCATCGCCGGACAACCGCGCTCGCTGCCACCCTTGACGCGGGTGGTGAACGGTCTACGCCAGGCGTGGCGGATGCTGCCCGAGCCGGCAAGCGAGATCGTCCGCCGACGGGTCCGGATCGTGGCCGGCTCCTCGGCGCTGCGCGCCGCCGCCATCCGCAACAACGAGGACACCGAGCGGCTTGTCACCGAGCAACTCGTCACCGACGGCACCGCCGCCCTGCCGGCCCGGGTGGCCGCCGTCGCGGTGTTCGCGGCCCTCACCGCCGCACTGCTCGAATGGTCGCAGCACCACGACGCGCGACTCGGCGACGTGATCGCCACCGCGCTGGACACGTTGGAGGCGCGGCATGGCTGAGGCACGCATCCGGCTTCACGGCCTGACCCGCACATTCGACGGCGGAGTCGGCGTCCGCGGGGTCGACCTGGACGTCGGCGCGGGCGAGATCCACGCTCTCGTCGGACTGAACGGCGCGGGCAAGTCCACCCTCATGCGCCTGCTGCTCGGTATGCTGCGGCAGGACTCGGGAACGGTGCGTCTCGATGGACGCCCCCTCGGGTCGGCGCCCTGGTCGAGGCTCGGTCACCTCATCGAAACCCCGCTCGCGTATGGCGAACTCACCGGTCGGGCCAACCTGATGCTGGCCGCCCGCCTACACGGCGTACCGGCCTCGGCGGCGGCACCGATGGTGCAGCGCGTGCTGACCGAGCTCAACCTGCACCCGTACGCCGCGATCCGGGCCCGGCGAATGTCGTTGGGGAACCGCCAACGCCTTGGTCTCGCCGCCGCGCTCCAGCACGATCCGGACATCATCGTGCTGGACGAGCCGACGAACGCACTCGATCCGGCAGGCGTCATCTCGCTTCGCGAGGCGCTCGTTCGGCGGGCGGCGGCCGGGGCCGGCGTGCTCGTGTCCAGCCACCATCTCGACGAGGTCGCCCGTGTCGCCGACCGCATCACCGTCATCAACGCGGGTCGCACCATCGGCACCCTCAATCCGCACGGCGTCGACATCGAGCGTGAGTTCTTCGCCCTCGTACGCTCCGACGACGAACGGACAGCGGCATGACAACCACGACGCTGCGCGCCGCGCTGGCGGTCGAAGCACGCAAGGCCACGTCCGCACGAGTGGTGACGAGCACGACCATCCTGCTGCTCGTGGGCATTGCCGTCCTGGCCGGCGCGACCACCCTGGCCGCCGCCGGCGGCAACGAGCAACTCATGGCAAAGCTCGGCCCGTCCGCCACCCAGGGTGGCTGGACCAGCCTGCTCAGTACGGCCAGCCAGATCACGGCCGCCGGCGGACTGCTCGCCTTCGGCGTGGTGCTCAGTTGGTTGTTCGGTCGCGAGTTCGCGGACGGAACCGTGACCGGACTGTTCGCGCTGCCGGTGAGCCGGCCCACGATCGCTCTGGCCAAACTGATCGTCTACCTGCTGTGGTCCGTCGGGGTCGCCACCCTCCTGGTCCTGATGGTCGCAGGACTCGGCTTCGCGACCGGAGCGGGGCCAATCGAGGGCACCGCACCGGTCGCGCTGCTGCGACTGTGGTCGCTGACCGTGCTGACCGCGCTCCTCGCCGTCCCCGCCGGCTGGGCGGCTACCATCGGCCGCGGCCTGCTGCCCGGCATCGCGACCGCCATCGCCATCCTCGCCGCCGCCCAGATCCTGGTGGTGGCGGGCACGGGCGGCTGGTTTCCCTTCGCGGCGCCGGCCCTCTGGACGATCTTCCCCGGCACCGTCTCGGCGTCCCAGATGGCGCTCGTGCCGCTTGTCCCACTGACGTTCGGTTTCCTTGTCCTTCACGCCTGGCATCGCCTTCAACTCGACCGCTGACGGTCAATGGCGATATTGACCTAGCGTCCTAGGCTGAACATGCGGGTGTGCGGCGGCACGCTCAACAGGTTTCCACCACCCACGGCCCGGGCAAGCCAGAACGCAGGGGCGGATCGCCCCCGCAACGTCTGGAGCAGAGGGAGTCCGACGACATGAGCTTCACCGACAAGGCGAAGAACAAGGCCCAGGAATTGGCCGGCGCCGCCAAGGAGCGGGTCGGCGACATGACCGACAACGAGCGCATGCGGGCCGAGGGCGCCACCCAGCAGAGCGACGCGCGGGCCCGCCAGGCGGGCGAGCACATCAAGGACGCGGGCCGGGACGCGCGGGACGCGTTTCACGAAGTGACCCGACCGCGCGGCGGGCCCGGAGGAGTTTCCTCCGGGCCCGCCGCCGTCGATCATTGGCCGGGGGAGCGCGGGGCCGACGCCGGGGTGCGCCGGCGGGACTACGAGACCCGGGTGAGCCGGATCGCGTCGGCGATGACCAGGCCGGTGCCGGTGGTCCACCGGCTGACGCCGACCCGGTTGGCGTCTCCGGCGGGCAGGGCGAACGTGCCGAGGGCGCGCCACTGCCCGCCGGTGGCGCGCTGATCGGCGTACACGGTCTTGTTGCCGGTGGTGGTGGCGACGAGGTACGGGGTGGCGTTGTTGTACCCGGCGTTGGCCGGCCACCAGGCGTCGACGCGGTAGGTGCCGGTGGCGGGGACGTTGACCCGGTACCAGGCGACGTCGCTGGACGCGACGGGGTCGGCGTACCGGTAGTCGGCGCCGTAGCGCTGGCCGGAGTAGGTGGAGACACGCCAGTTGGCGCTGGCGGTGAAGCGGCCGGCGGTGGCGTTGTCGACGATGGTGCTCCAAACGGTGCCGCCGCTCATCCGGGCGGCGACGTCGGCGCGCATGACGTCCAGGTCGATGAAGGACGGGTCGATCTTTCCGGTGGTGCTGGTCTCACGGTGGCCGCGGGCGTGGCTGGCGTCGCGGCCGAGGCGGGTGAGTACGGCGGCGGTGGCGCGCAGCGACGCCGCGTACTGGGCGGCGGTCATCTCCTGGCTGACGCCGTTGTAGTCGATCTCCCAGCCGATCATGAGGGTGTTGCCGTCGCCGGCGGGGATGGGGCCGCTGCCGCCGCTGGTGCCGGCGTGGTTCGCGCGGCCTGCGGAGATGAGGTGGAACACGCCGTGATAGTCGACGAGGGCCTGGCAGAGCGGGCCGGGCAGGTCGGAGCGGCCGTTGATGCAGATGCCCAGGGCGGGGTGGGGGTTGGTGGCGCTGGAGGTGGCGGCGGTGTGGTGCCAGAGCACGCCGATGGGGTCGAAGTCGCCGGGTCGCATCCGGTTGCGCCAGTCGCCCTCCTCGACGACCTGGACGCCGGCGGCGCGCAGGACGTCGGCGAGCCAGCCGACGGTGGCCATCAGGAGTGCTCGATCAGGTCGGCGAGGCACTCGGCGCGCGCCTCGGCCCGGGCTGGTGCGGGCCGGAGGGTGATGGTGAGGGCGGCGACGACGAGGGCGGGGACGCCGAGGAGCCCTCGGCGTCGCAGGCGGACGATGGGTGACGTGGCCACGGCACTCCTCCCGGTGGCGGACGGTGGCCCGCCCGGTCGGTGATCAGGGATGACGGCACGTTATCCGGTTACACCCATCGATGTCGAGACTCTTCATCCGGCCCACCCAGGCTGAAGGTTTCCCACGAGCATGACATCTCCACCCCTAGTTTCCTAGGATGACCTACAGGGTGTGGCCCGGTACGGACATCGGCCAGACAAGCACGGGCCCCGGCTAGCGCCGGGGCCCGTGGGCGGGTCTTGACGTGGTTCAGTCGTCGCGGTGGTCGTGCCACCACTGCTGGCCGGCGGGGGGCAGGCTGTCGATCGGGTCGTAGTAGGCGTAGCGCTTGTTGAGCGCCTCCAGGTCGGCCGACTCGATGGAGGTGCGGTAGTTCTTCGTCCAGTAGGAGATGCCGTGCTCGCGGTCGTAGTCGGTGAGCATGTGCACCCAGCGCTTGCCCACGAAGGGCACGTCGCAGACGATTCTCGGGGTGGCGTAGCCCGGCAGGTAGCCCATGATGTCGTGCTGGAGCTGCTGGGCGTGCCAGACCGGGACCCGCCAGTGCTCGGCGTTGGGGATCATGTCGCACATGTAGAAGTAGTACGGCAGGATTTTTTTTTTTCTCCTGAAAGGGCGAAACAGAGGTCCGAGCAGGTCGGGGGCGGTGGCGTTGACGCCGCGCATGAGCACGCCCTGGTTGCGTACGTCGCGTACGCCGACGTCGAGGGCGGTCTGGGCGGCCTTGGCGACGAGCGGGGTGATGGACTGCCGGTGGTTGACGTGGGTGTGGATTGCCAGGTTGACGCCGCGTCGGGCGGCGGTACGGGCGACCCGCTCCAGGCCCTCGACGACGTCGGGCTGCAGCCAGTGCTGGGGTAGGCCCATGAGGGCCTTGGTGGCGAGCCGGACGTCGCGGATGGTTTCGATCTCCAGCAGCCGCATCAGGTACGACTCGAGGTTGCGCCACGGGACGTTGGCGACGTCGCCGCCGGAGACGACGACGTCGCGGACGCCCGGGTGGGCCTTGAGGTAGGCGATGTGGGCGTCGTACCGGTCGACGGGCTTGAGGGTGAGCTTGAGCTTGTCGACGGCGGGGGTGGAGTTGCCGACGAGGTCCATCCGGGTGCAGTGCCCGCAGTACTGGGGGCAGGTGGAGAGCAGTTCGGCGAGGACCTTGGTCGGGTAGCGGTGGGTGAGACCCTCGGCGACCCACATGTCGTGCTCGTGCAGGGAGTCGCGGCTGGCGTAGGGGTGGGAGGGCCAGTCGGTGCGCCGGTCGGAGGCGACGGGGATCATGTAGCGGCGGATCGGGTCGGCGAGGAGCGCCTCGGTGGTCGGTGGCGCGTGCGGCACCATGGTGTTGATCATCTGGGGTGGCACGAGCATGGACATGGTGGCGTGGGCGTCCTGGTCGGCGGCGAGGTCGGTGTAGAGGGACTCGTCGACGGTGTCGCCGAGGACGGCGCGTAGCTGCTTGATGTTCTTGATGCAGTTGACGCGCTGCCACTGGGCGCTCTCCCACTGTTCGCGGGTGACGTGGCGCCAGCCGGGGAAGCGGGTCCAGTCCGGTTCGACCAGGGGGCTGCGGCGGTATTCGTAGGGCTGCCCGGCGGTCGGTGCGGCGACCGGGGCGTGACGGGGTCGAGGGATGGTCTCAACCGGTTGGGTCTGGGTCACGGCCCCTCCAGGTGCGTTGTTCGGATGACCAGCGGCCCGTAGGCTACTGGAAAATATCCGGTGAAGAAATTAGTCTGCCGTAAGTTTTCCCGCGATGCGAGTCCCGTCCGGGGCTTCGCGCGGCTGGGCAGGGGAGGTCGGCGTGACGTCACCGGTGGGTCTGCACCGCGTTGTCGAACCGGCGGGAGTGCTGCCGCAGGCGGCGTGGCGGCTGGACGCGAGTGCGCGGATCGCGCCGAACGAGGTGCGGATCCGGGTGGAGCGGCTGAATCTGGACGCGGCGAGTTTCCGGCAGTTGTGGGAGAAGCACGGTGGGGACGGGGAGAAGGTCCGCGCCGAGGTGCTGGAGATCGTCTCGACGCGGGGGAAGATGCAGAACCCGGTGACCGGGTCGGGCGGGATGCTCATCGGCACCGTGGAGGAGGCGGGTCGGCGGTCGCCGTTGGGGCTGCGGGTGGGTGAGCGGGTGGCGACACTGGTGTCGTTGACGTTGACCCCGCTGGCGATCACCGATGGGTTGGCCCGCTGGGACGGGCGCAGCGAGCAGGTGCCGTGTGACGGGTACGCGATTTTGTTCGCGCGGTCGATCGCGGCGGTGTTGCCGGCGGATCTGCATCCGGAGTTGTCGCTCGCCGTGCTGGACGTGTGTGGGGCGCCGGCGTTGACGGCGCGGGTGGTCGCCGATCATGTGGCGCGGCGGGAGCGCTCGGGTGATCCTCGGCCGGTGAGCGTGGCGGTGATCGGTGGGGCGGGCAAGAGCGGGTCGTTGTCGTTGGCGGCGGCGCGGCGGGCGGGTGCGGGTCGCACGGTCGGGGTGGTGCCGGTGGTGGCGGAGCGGGATGCGCTGGTGGCGGCGGGTCTGGCCACGGAGGTGGTGTTGGCCGACGCGCGGGATCCGGTGGGGTTGTCGTCGGCGGTGACGGCGGCGTTGGGGGTGCCGGCGGATGTGACGGTGGTGTGTGTGGACGTGCCGGGTTGTGAGCACGGGGCGGTGTTGGCCACCGCTGACGGTGGGACGGTGGTGTTCTTCTCGATGGCGACGAGTTTCGCGGCGGCGGCGTTGGGGGCGGAGGGGTTGGCGGCGGACGTGACGATGCTGGTGGGTAACGGGTACGTGCCGGGTCACGCCGAGTTGGCGTTGGAGTTGTTGCGGTCGGAGCCTGGGGTGCGTGGTCTGTTCGAGGCCCGGTTGGCGGCAGACTGACGTCATGACTAGTCCCTCGATCTTGTACCGCGGTGGAGTGCTGCACTGTCCGGCGGATCCGCGTGCGACGGCGTTGTTGGTGCGTGACGGGCGGATTGCCTGGTTGGGGGTGGACGCGGAGGCGCCGGCGGCGGACCGGGTGGTGGATCTGGACGGGGCGTTGGTGACGCCGGCGTTCGTGGACGCGCATGTGCATGCGACGGATACGGGGTTGGCGTTGTCGGGGCTGGATCTGTCGGGGGTGCGCTCGGCGGTGCAGTTGTTGGATGCGGTGTCGGTGTTCGCGGCGGGGTTGCCGGGTGACGCGGTGGTGTTGGGGCACGGGTGGGACGAGTCGAGTTGGGGTGACCCGCGGTTGCCGGACGCGGCGGCGTTGGACCGGGCGGCGGGGGGGCGGCGGGTGTATCT
>NZ_GG657738.1:64105-66544 GCF_000158815.1 Micromonospora sp. ATCC 39149
GTACGGTTGTACGGCGAACGCCCCCGGGGAGTCAGACCTCCCGGGGGCGTTCGCGTGTGGTTGGGGCGGTGGGTCAGGCCCGGCCGCGTCGGGTGCGGACCTCCTGGAGCCGCTCGGCGAGGATGTCCTCCAGCTCGGCGATCGAGCGGCGTTCCAGCAGCATGTCCCAGTGGGTGCGCGGCGGCTTGGCCTTCTTCTGCTCCGGCTCGGTGCCGTCGACCAGCCGGGCGACGCTGCCGTCGAACTTGCACTCCCAGGTCGTGGGGACCTCGGCGTCGACGGCGAACGGCACCTCGAACTGGTGGCCCTTGGCGCAGAGGTACTCGCGGGTCTGACGCGGCGCGAGCTCCGTGTTGCGGTCGGATTCGTAGCTGACCGCGCCCAGACGGCTTCCGCGCAGCATACGCTCGCCCATGATCGACTTCCCCTCGTTCGTGGTGCTGGTCTTCAGGTCCAACGGTCCGTGTCGGCCGGGCCATTCCCGCCCCCGCCGGGCCACACCCCGCCCACCGGGCAGGGCACGGCAGGCCCGCAACCCCTGCAAGGGTAGCCGGCCACGCCAGGTGCCCGGCGGGGTCGTCCCGGCCGGGCGAATCGGTGGGAGTGTTTCGGCGGTTTACGGGGATGTTACCCATTCCCAGCCGCGCGGAGGTGTCGATGTCCAGTGACGCGCCGGTTGCCCGCCGGCCCCCCGGCGGGCGGACCTTCCTCGGACACCCCCGGGCCCTGGCCACCCTGTTCCTCACCGAGATGTGGGAGCGGTTCAGCTTCTACGGCATGCGGGCGATCCTGGTGCTGTATCTGACCGCCGCTGTCGCCGACGACGGCCTGGGCCTGTCCGAATCCACCGCCAGCGCCGTCTACGGCGCGTACAACGCGATGGTGTACCTGATGGCGCTGCCCGGCGGGTGGGTCGCCGACCGGCTCCTCGGCGCCCGCCGGTCGGTGCTGTGGGGCGGCGTCGTCATCGCCTGCGGCCACTACGTGATGGCGGTGCCGGCGGCGTGGAGCGTCTTCGCCGGCATGGCGCTGATCGTGGTCGGCACCGGGCTGCTCAAGCCGAACATCTCCACGATGGTCGGCGACCTCTACGACCGGGACTCCCCGCGTCGCGACGCCGGGTTCTCGATCTTCTACCTGGGCATCAACCTCGGGGCGTTCATCGCGCCGCTGGTCACCGGCCTGCTCGGCGAGAAGATCAACTGGCATCTGGGGTTCGCCGTCGCCGCGGTCGGCATGACCTTCGGGGTCATCCAGTACGCCCTGGGACGCCGGCACCTCGGCGACGCCGGGGCCCGACCCGCTGACCCGCTGCTGGGCGCCGACCGTCAGCGGGCGCTGCGGCGCATCGGGCTGGTCACCGCCGCCGCCGTGCTCGTTGTGGCCGCGCTCGCGGCCGCCGGGCTGTTCACCGTCGATGCCGTGGTCAACCTGCTCACCGTCGCCACGGTGGTGGTGGCCGTCGGGTACTTCACCCGGATCCTCACCGACCGGGAGATCAGCGGCACCGAACGCAGCCGCGCGAAGGCGTACCTGTGGCTGTTCGTGTTCGCCGCGTCGTTCTGGCTCATCTACGACCAGGCCGGGTCGGTGCTGAACATCTTCGCCGCCGACAACACCGACCGCGACGTGCTCGGGTTCACCTTCCCCGCGTCCTGGCTCCAGTCGGTCAACCCGATCCTGATCATTGTCGGGGCGCCGCTGTTCGCGGTGCTGTGGCTGCGGCTGGGGCACCGGGTCGGCACCCCCGTGAAGTTCGCCGTCGGTCTGGTGCTCAACGGCCTGTCGTTCGTGCTGATGGCCGCCGCGGCGCAGGCCGCCGTCGGCGGCGACCTGGTCTCCCCGTGGTGGCTGGTCGCCGTGTACGCCATCCAGGTAGCCGGCGAATTGTCGCTGAGCCCCGTCGGCCTGTCCGCCACCACCAAACTCGCCCCGGTCAAGTACGCCAGCCAGATGATGGGCCTGTGGTTCCTGGCCACCGCCGTGGGCGACGCGATCGGCGGGCAGGTCGCCCGGCTCGCCGAGACCTGGCCGGAGCCCACCTACTTCCTCACCTTCGGGGCGGCGTCGGTGCTGCTCGGCCTCGGCGCGGTCATGTTCGCCCGGCACATCCGGACGCTGATGGCCGGCATCCACTGACACCGCCGGCCGACGACGGACGCGGGCAGACTCCCGACGTCCCTCGCGCCGGCCTCAGCGCGGCGCGGCGCCCAGCCGGGCCAGCGCGGCGGCCATGTCGCTGACCTGGTCGACCAGCTGTGCCGAGCGTCGCTGCGCGGCGTCGCGTTCGGCCTCGGCCGCGCGCAGCCGTGCGTCCAGCTCGCCGAGGCGGCCCTCCACCGCGGCGGCGGCCTCCCGGGCGGCGGCCAACTGGGCGGCGGTCGCGTCGCGGGGCGGCGGCGGCCTCGGCCAACCGCGCCGACAGCGCCGCCGTGGCAT
>NZ_GG657738.1:67345-121899 GCF_000158815.1 Micromonospora sp. ATCC 39149
CCGCTGGCAGGCGCCGTCGTTGTCCGGCAGTAGCGAAACGGCCGGCCCGCGCCGGCCCGCTGGGGCACGTCGCGTCCGCAGTGCGCGCAGGGACGGGTCTCGGCGGTGGGGGAGGGCTGGTCGTCCATCGAGGCGGAAGTCTAGCGACGGCCACCGTCGGGCCCGGCCGACGGGCGGCGGCGCGGGACGGCCCGAATCGGGTGCGCGGGCAATCCGATGCCGGCGGTGGGGCCGGCCCCGCGCCGGGACGCAGACGTCGGCATCAGCGCGAACGGCGGCAACTGCATCCCGGTGAACGCCACGTACGGGACCCCGGCCAGCGCCAGGTCGTCGTCGCACAGCAGCAGCGGTCCGGGTACGGTGACCCAGGCACTCGTGCCGAGGCAGCCGGCGGCGAGGCCGATCAGCGGCCCGCGCGGCAGGTCGGTGCCCGGCGCGCGGGCGGGCCGGGGGCATGGTCTGCGTTCCTTCGACGGCACACCGCCCTAAATCCAACAGTTGCCGGATTGCAGGGGGGACAATGGCGGCCATGACCATGCCCCGACGGCGTCCCGGCCGGCCCCGGCGTTCCGAGAGCCGCGACACCCGCGAGGTGGTGCTGACCGCCGCCACCGAGCTGTTCGCCGCGCGGGGCTTCGACGCCGTCGGGCTGCGGCAGGTCGCCGCCGCCGCCGACGTCGACGTCGCCACGGTCTCCCACCACACGGGTACGAAGGCCCAGCTCTACGACGCCTGCTTCGCCCGGGTGTTCGTCGCCGAGCGCGAGGCGCTACAGGCGGCGACGCGGGCGGCCCACGACGCCCTCGGCACCGGGCCCGCCGCCGCCCGGAAAGCGCTGCACGACCTGGTCGACGTGTTCGTCGACTTCTTGCAGGAGCACCCGGAGACCACCACGCTGTGGCTGCGCCGCTGGCTGGAGCCGCACCGGCACGCCGACCTGGACCAGCGCTACTCCGCGCCGCTGTACGAGTTGGTGGAGGAACTGCTGCGGGCCGCCGCGGCGGCCGGCGCGCTGGCCGAGCCCACCCCGCACATCACGGTGCGCAGCCTGGTCTGGGCCGTGCACGCGCACGTGGTGGCGTTGGCCGCCGGCGGCACGTCCCCGGCGCGGGAACGCCGGGAGTTCCGCGACTGGATGCACCGGTTCCTCGACGGTCTGTACTGGGCCGGGCAGGAGCGGTGGGGGGCGCCGTAGCCTGCCGGCGCGCGCGGGGCCCGGTGGGCGGCCGGCGCGGTGAGCAGGCGACGCGCAAAAACGCCCCGCCCCGCAGCTGCCGCCCACCGGGCAGCGACCCCGGCGCGCCTGGCGGTGGCCATGGCGACGCCGTCCCCATCCCACCGCACCAGCCCGCACCGCCTCGTACGGTCAAGGCAACGCAGCCTGCCACGTCCAGGAGCCGCGGCGGGGCCGGCCGGCGAACGCGGCCCGCCCGGTCATCCACAGCAGCACCTCGCCCGGCGGGCCGGGCGGGGCGTCCGGGAACAGCCGGACCAACACGACGGTTGCCAGCCGAGCGGGCAACTGCCAGTCCACCCCCAGGCCCCGGGTGATGTCGTAAGTGTGTAGCAGGGTCTCGGCCACACCCATCGCGGCGAACCCGGTCGGATCGCAGGGGCCGAAGTGCCAGGCCCGCAGGCCCGGGTCGGCCGCGTCGAGCGCGACGGCGAGCAGGCCGCCGCACGCGGCGGCGACCGCCAGCGCCTCGGCGGGCGACGCGGTGGGGGAGACCATCAGGTCGCACAGCAGGTAGCCGTCCGCAGGCCGCCCAGCCAACTGCCCCGCACAGGCGAGCAGGTCATGCGCGACGTGCGCCACCGTGGTCCAGCAGCTCCACTCCAGCGTCCCCGCCGCGACCGTCCAGTCGCCTCCGACGTGTGACCCGAGAACACGGATCATCTCGTCGACCGCGAGGCGTACCTCCGCCCCGCCGGCTCCCGTCACACCCTCGTCGCTTCTCGTTCGATCTGGCGAATCTGGCGCGGGTTGACCTGCGGGTCCGCCAGTTGGGCGTGGTGTGGTCACTGGTCATCGTCTCTCAGTTGAAGGGCGTTGACGGTGCTGCGGAAGCCTTCCCTGCCGACGACGGTCCCTGGCCGTGGGAGCCAGTCTACGAAGGCACGTGGCCGGATGACTCGTGCCATGCGGGGTCCACCAGCGGCGGTGCCGCCGGCAGAGCTGCGCGAACGGCAGGGGCGGACCCTGGCTCGCGGACGGCCCGGGATCCAGGAAACCCGGTGGTCGCGTAGGTTTCCGTGCAAACAGGTGAAAGAGCACCGACGGCCATGCCGGCACCTCGACAAGCAGAGCGGTGTGAATCAGGCCCGCTCACTTCCGATGACCGTGACCCTCCGGGTGGCCCTGGTCAGCGCCACGTAGAGGTCGCGTTTACCGCTGGGGCGGGCCGCTTTGATCCGATCGGGGTCGACCACAACGACCGCGTCGAACTCGAGCCCTCGCGCCCGGGAGACCGGCAGCACCCGCGCCCGGTCTCCGAGCTCGGCGGCCAGCCGGGCCGCGTCCGCGTCGGCGCAGATCACCGCGGTGAGCTCGCCGGGTCGCAGCTCGTCCGCGACGGTCGCGCCGGTCAGGACGCGCGGCGGCTCGCCGTGCCGCAGCGACCGGCTCGGCGACTGCTCCGGGGCGATCTCGGCGAGCAAGTCGCGGCTCGCCTCGAGGATCTCCGCGGTGGTGCGGTAGTTGACGGTCAGCGTGTGGACGGTGATCCGGGTGCCGAGCGCCTCGGTCCAGCCGCTCACCGTGGAGACCGGGCCGGCCTGGGCGAAGTCCCCGACCACGGTCATCGACCGGCTCGGGCAGCGGCGTAGTACGGCCCGCCAGTCCATCTCGGTGAGCTCCTGCGCCTCGTCGACGACGACATGTCCGTACACGTCGCCGGGCGGGCCGTCGACCAGCTCGCGTGCCTCGTCGAGCAGAGCGAGGTCGGCCGCGGTCCACGGCGCGCCCGGCTCGCGGCCCAGCTCGGGGTGGGCGGCGAGGAGATCCTCGACGGCCTCCTCGGCGGACAGCGGCGGCCAGAGGCTGGTGACCGCCGAGTCGAGGGCGGGACAGGCGCGCAGACCCGCGCGGGTCGCGGCCGGGTCGACCAGCCGGACGGTCACCGCCGGGGCGCCGGCCAGCCCGAGCGAGCGCAGGTCAGCGGCCACCGCCTCGTCGAGGTCGACGCCGGTGGCCACGGCGGCCTCCGCGTCGAACCGGTCCAGATGCTCGTGGACGACCTGGACCTGCGCCCGCGCGACATGGTCGGCCAGTCGTTCTCGGAACGCGGCCCGGCCCGGGTTGTGGGGCAGGTCCGCCGCGGCCGCGAGGGCGTCGCCGACCGCCGCGGCGTCGAGCGTGATCCGGTCCGGCCCGGCCGGCAGGGTAACCGCCGTGGCGGCCGGCCGCCGGGCCCGCACCAGGGTGGCCATCTCGGCGGCGAGGGTGGCCCGGCCCTTGCGCCGGGCCACGTCGAGCGGCTCGGCGGCGACCGGCCCCGACCCGCCGATCTCGGTGCGGGCGACCAAGCGCACGTCATGCTCCCCGAGCGACGGCAACACCTGCGAGATGTAGTCGAGGAAGCGCGCGTCCGGGCCCACCACCAGGACGCCCCGGGCGGCGGGCGGGTAGGCGAACAGCACGTACGCGGCCCGGTGCAGCGCCACCACCGTCTTGCCGGTGCCCGGCCCGCCCTGCACCACGGTCACGCCCCGCCCCGGTGCGCGGATTACGGCGTCCTGCTCGGCCTGCAGTGTGGTGACGGCGTCGCGCATGCGGCCGGTGCGCGGCGCGCTCAGCGCCTCGGCGAGCGGCCCGTCGCCGACCACATCCCCTGCTTTGGGCGGCGAACCGTCGAGCAGCTCGTCGGCGATTCCCACCACTGTCCGCCCGGCGAGCCGCAGGTGCCGGCGTCGGCGCAGGCCCATCGGGTGGGCCGGCGTCGCGGTGTAGAACGGTCGGGCGGCCTCGGCCCGCCAATCGACGAGCAGTGGTTCGCCGTCGGCCCACAGCCCGCGGCGGCCGACGTGCAGTGGCTGCGCGCCGGTCCGGTCGATGCGCCCGAAGCACAACCCCGGCTCGGCGGACTCGAGACCGGCGAGCCTGCCGGCCAGCATCGCGGCGACTGCGGGCCGCTCGGCAGGTGGCACGGCGTCCAGCGCGGCCTGCTCGGTGCGCACTGCGGCGGTCTCGGCGTCCAATCGCTGGTACATGGCGGACACGTGGGACTGTTCGGCGGCGATTTGTTCGTTCGGCTCCACGTCCACCTATTGTCGGCAGAATTTCCGGAAAGGTAAGGCTTGACTTACTTGGGCGGTTCAGCCGGCGGGAGGTATCCGGCTGCGTCTAGTTAAGGACGACGCCTTGAACGAGCCGCCCAGCCTGGCGGACCCGCACGTCTCGGTCGCGGCGCTGTTGACCGCGCACGCGCTCAACGTCGGGTTCGGGCCGGTGATCGCCGGCACGGACGCGTTGGCCCGCGACCGGCTCGCCCACGTCGACCAGGTCGTCTCGCACGATGGGCCGTGCGATGGAAGCAGGTCCTCGACGCATTTTCCATCACCTTCGGGCGACCGGTTCCCAGCCGCTGAAACCTACTCGCTGAAGACGCCGGAAACACCTTAGCGAGACAGACCCTCTCGATACCCGTTTCGGTGGTGCTCAATTGTGAGTAGGTTGAGGCTGCCTCGGTGTGCGGCCACCAGGGGGCTTCGTCAGGTGGCCGGTCCTGGGTGGCGCTGAGCGGACAGGGGAGGCCCTTCGGATGAAGATCGTCGCGTTGTCCTGCACGCAGAAGCGTCTTCCGTCGCTGACCGACGCGCTGCTCGAGGCGGCGATCGCCGGCGTCGTCCGGGAGGTCGGTGACGCGGAGATCCAGCGGATTCGGTTAATCGACCATCGCATCGCGATGTGCGAAGGCGAGGACACCTGCCTTGATCCCGGGGTGGGCCGGTGCACGCTCGACGACGACTTCGAGCATGTCGTCGATCTGGCCGAGGGTGCGCAGGCGATGCTGCTCGCCATGCCGGTGTACGCGGGGAACGTACCCGCGGTGCTGAAGATCTTCCAGGAACGCCTGAAGAGCTTCATGAACGCCGGGCAACGCCCGTTCGGCAACCTGCTGGTGGGGACGATCGTGCATTCGCGCACGATGCTGACCGAGCCTGCACTGGGGTCGTTGTTCCCGTGGTACCTGCGCCTACGGAACAAGAACGTGGCGTCGGCGTGCTTCACCCAGAACGATCATCAGGACCTGACCCGCACCGCGGCGCTCGACCTGTGTGTGGCCGTGGGCCGGCAACTCGGCATGACGCTCGACGGCATCCGGTCGCCGGCCTTCGACCGTACGGCACTGCCGTTGGTTCAATCACCGGCTCGTCCGCGGTGCGGTGACCCGGCCGCGTCCTCTCCCGGAGCGTGAGGAGACTCCGCACGCCAGGTGCACCCGTCGCCCGCCTGTTCGCACGACACCGTGACGTCCGGTTCCACGTAGCGGGCGGCGATGGCGGTGTTGAGTTCCTGGCAGTACGGGCACGGTGACGAGAACGTCAGGACCACGCCGGCGCGGGCGGCCCGTTTGCGGTACCGGAGGATCCCACAGTCGGCGTTGCGCAGGACGGTGCCCGAGGGCTGGGGCTCACTGGTCACCGCCGAGTCGTACAGCAACAGCTGACGCTGCAGCCGGGTCATGAAGTGATCGGTGGCGGACACCCCGGCGGGCCGTTGCGCTTGCAGCAGCTCCGCGGTGATGCGGGAGTTCGCCTGGATCCACGCAGCCAGGCCTTCTTCGCCGTGCTCTCCCAGGATGAACTCCTCTGCGGCCGCCTGGGCCTCGAAGAACCGTTGGCGCCACAGGTCGACCTTCTCGGCCGGGTCGAGGGAGGACCATTCACTGGTCATGGTCGGCGTCCCTGCCGGTGGCGCCGTCCAGCTCGGCGAAGACCTCCTGGGCGACGCGCAGCCCGTTGTTGGCGACCGGCCAGCCACCGTAGTAGGCGAGCTGAATGATGACTTCGACGATCTTCTCTCGCGACATCCCGAGGTGCAGGGCCGCACCGATGTGACCGCGCAACTCCCAATCGGTCCGCGCCAGCGTGACCGCGGTCAGCGCGACCAGTTCCCGCTCCTCGACGCTCAGGTGCGGTGCAGGAACTCCGGGTGGGAACCCGGACGCGGTTCGCGGCCGAAGACCTGCTGGAACATGGCCTCACCCCGCTCATGTCCGAAGACCTGCTGGAACATGGCCTCACCCCGCTCATGTCGGGCAGACGGCTGATTCATCGATCAACTCCTTCGTGTTGGTCGAACAGTTGTCAACGTCCACGACGCCACGAAGGCGACGACCAGCAGCACGGCGCCGCTGCCGAAGGCTGCCGGAACACTCACCCGCTCGGCGATGAGCCCGACGACGACCGGTCCGACTACGGCGCCGACATCGGTGCACATCGAGAAGACGGCGACGCCACTGCCGGCCCGACCGGCGACGACGTCACCGATCAGCGCGGCCGGTGCGGCGTTGAGCAGCGCTGATCCCGCCGCGTACACACTGAGCAGGACGACGAGCCAGGCGTACCCGTCCACGAACACCAGGGCTGTGATCGCCGCCGCAGCCACACCGGTGCCGGCGATCATGGCGGGCCGGCGGCCGGCCCGATCGACAACCCGGCCGGCCGGCATGATCAGCAGCGCCTGAACGACGGCGGATATCGTGAACGCCCACCCGACCCACGTCACGTCATGCCGCCACGCCACGACCACCGTGGGGACCAGTGCGCTGCGCAGCCCGAACAAGACCCATCCCTGCGCCAACGCCGCGAGGCAAGCCACCGGGTAGCGTCGATCCCGCAGCAGGACCGACAGCCCGACCACGTCACGGCCAGGTTCTGCGCCGGCGGTTCGACCGGTGCGTAGCACCGCCAGTGTCAGCACCGCGGCGGCCAGCAACAGCACGGCGTACGCCATGAACGGCGCGGGCAGGGCGACGAGAGCAAGGAGCCCGCCCAGTGCCGGTCCGCAGATCCCGCCGAGCAGGAAACCCGCTTCGAACACGGCGCTGGCCCGGCCCCGCTGGTCGGCCGGCGAGATCGCCAGGAGCGTCGCCAGTGCGGACACCGAGAACAGCACTGAGCCGACGCCGCCGAGGCCGCGGAACACGAGCAGCTGCCCGTAGGACCCGGCGAACGCCGTCAGGGCCGAGGAGACCGCACACAGCAGCAGGCCGGCGACCAGGACTCGCCGCTCCCCGAACCGAACTCCGAGCCGGCCGCAGAACGGACTGGTGGCCAGCCGCATCAACGCGAACAGGGCGACGAGCGCTCCGATCTGGGTGGGCCCGGCCCCGAACGTCGCCGCGTACACCGGCAGCACCGGGAGCACCAGTCCCAGGCCCAGCATGACGCAGCCACCAACGACACTGAGGACGTAGACCTCACGGGGGAGACTCGGCTGGGCGGCGGCAACGGGTGGGACGCTGCCAAGGCCGGCCGCCGTCACTGTCCGGTCACAGGATGATGCTGAGCTTTCCGTGCTCGTACAACGTCTCGTGGTCGAGCACCACGACCCGTCTGCGGACCCGGAACGACTCGCCCTCGACGACGAGCTCGAGCCGGCATTTGCCGACGAAAGCATCAGAGCGCCCGTGCCCGAACCGGTACACGATGACATTCGCCGCCACGTCGAGGTGCGTGCCCCGATCGGTCAGGATCTCCACGTTGCTGATCGTCCGATTCGTCCGCGACCGAGGGTTCTCGCACCACACCTCACCGTTGAGGAGCTGCTCGATCCGCTGGCGTAGCCGGGCAGCGTCGTCGTCGATGAGCCCGAGCGCATCGACGGTCTCGCCGCGGACGTCGGTGGCCGGCACCGAGTAGCGGATGTCGTCGGTCAGCATCTCGTCGTACCACTCGAGCAGGCGCCACTCGTCGAGCAGCCGCGCCTCACGGAAAAGGAACTGGCTCACCCGGTGCCACAACCGCACCTGGGCCGCCTCGTCGACCGTCAGCTCGATGGTCATCGCGGTTCTGCCCCTTGCGTCTCGGCGCGGTGAGCGACCTCGAGGTGACCGTCGTCGCCGTGCATCAGTCGGTCCCACTGCCGCCAGAACTCGCGGGCGGGAAGCTCGTCGGTCGTCTCCGGGACCTGCTTGTTCATGCCGCGTGACAGATCCGAGTAGCGGACCGTGCGGTTGAGATAACCCCGCTGGCACGACTCGATGATCTCGATGTCGTCGGGGGTGGCGAAGCCGGCGGGGCCGAGGAAGGTCAGGTAGTGACTCTTGCGGAGTTTCCGGATGTCCGGATCCTCGTCCTTGGGGGCCAGGGCGACCGAGGTGATGGCCATCTGGCCGGCGCCGATCGGGTCGATCTTGCGGATCGTGATCGCGATCGCGTCGATGATCATCAAGTTGGGGAAGATCAGCAGCGCACGATTGGTGCCGGTGATCCGTTCGGCGCGTTCGGCGCCGAACCGGTCGACGAACCGTGCGGCCGTCGCCTCGATCCGCGGCCGGACCTCGGCGTCGAACATCGGCGTCCAGTAGGCGAGCGGGCGGGCTGCCGCCGGTGGCAGCTCGTTGGCTCCATGCCCCAGTCCGAGGGCGCGGCCGAAGCCTCCTCGTCGCCGTGGTGGCACCGACCCCAGCGACTCCATGTAGCCGACGTAACGCTTGTGCAGGGCCCGGAAGTGGTAGATGTCGACGCTGTTCTCCATCATGAGCTTCCAGTTGGCCCGGGCCCCGTGGAGTTGCGCACCCTGGATCACCTCCATCCCGACCTCGGACTGGTCGTCGATCAGATCGAGGTACTCCGTCGCACCCGCCAGGTACTCGGTCAAGGTGCGCGGCTGCTCCGGATCGAAGGTGACGAACACGAAACCGCGGTAGCTGTCACTACGGTGCTGGGCCAGGCCGAAGTCCGCCTTCCGGAAGCCTGGCCCGTACCCGTCCGGGATCGGGACCCCGACCAGGTCGCCCTGGTTGGAGAACGTCCAGTCGTGATACGGGCACCGGAACGACCTGGCCTGCCCGGCCGGCTGCGAGCAGATCAGAGCTCCACGGTGCGTGCAGCTGTTCGCGAACACCCGGATCACGCCGTCGGACCCGCGCGCCATGACCACCGGGCGCCCGCCGACGTCGCGTGCCACGTAGGAGCCCGGCCCGGGCACCTCCGATTCGTGCCCGACGTACAACCAGCAGCGATCGAAGATCCTGGTCATCTCCCGTGCGGCCAGGGCGTCGTCGGTGTAGGCGCGGCGATCCACGCGGAACGAGAGCCGCTCAAGGTCATCGAATACGATCGGGTCGCCCACCGGCCGCTGCAGTTCGATCGTCACTGCTCCCCCTTTCGCTGTAGCGTCTCGACCGTGCTGATGACCAGCTCGGCCGTACGCACGGCAGAATCGCCGCACTCCGGCTGCGCAGCGCGCAGCCGGGCCCGGTAGTCCCGGGCGGGATCGAGCAGATCGGTGACGGCGTCAGCGACCGCCTGCTCGGTGACGCCGGCCGGCTCCAACGCCGTCCCGAAGCCCGCGTTACCCACGAAGTACGCCTGAACAGGCTGATCCACAGCCAGCGGGATCACCAGCATCGGTGTCGCCGCCCGGATCGACTCCGCCACGGAGTTGTACCCGCCATGGGTGATGAACACGTCGGCGCGCTCGAGCACCTCACGTTGCGGCAGATACGGGGCGGTGAGCACTTCGTCGGGCAGCGCGAGCTCCTCGGCGAGATCTCCTACCGCAGCGATCACCTGTGCACCGGTCGCCGCCGCCCCGGTGATCACCGTGCGCAGCAGGTCCGGCCGCCGGTAGAAGATCGTGCCGAAGGAGACGTACACCACCGGGCGGTCGGGGTCGATCCGGTCCAGGCCCGAGAAGGCGACCTCGTCGCCGCGGGTGCCCGCCGCACCCGGCAACCCGACCAGCTGCACACCGTCGTCGGTGACCGCGTCGGACCCGACGAGAGCAGGAATCGTCGGCATCAAATTGAGAATCGGCGAACGGGCCGAATGAGTCCGGGTCGACCACAACACCCCGTGCCTGGTCAGATAGTCGCCGACCTGCTCGTCGTACGGCCAGCGACCTCGTCGATGCTCGCTCGGGCATACGCCACCCAGGTTGGCCCAGATCATCCCGTACGGCACGCCGGACGCCTGTGCGCCGACCATGGCCGACGCCGTGACCGGCAGCGAATCGACGAGCACGAAGTCCGGCGCCGTCGCACGGAGCGCGTCAGCTGTCTGGTCTGCCACCGGCGACGACTGGAGCATCGGGCCGATCTTCGCCGGGTCGCCGCTCCACGGCGCCATCTCGACCTGCCCGATCGCGTGGACCTGCGTCTTGCCCAAGGCCTGGCGACGCTGCTCGTCGAGCGCGCCACCGTCGGCAGACAACAACAGCAGGTCAACCTCACTGCCAGCAGTTCGCAGCGCATTGACCACCGGAACATACGGGTTCAGGTGACCGTGCTGAGTCGTGGTGAGTAGGGCGACGCGCATCAGATCTCCGATCCATCGAAAGAAGACGAACAGGGCGACTCAGGATCTGGCTCTGGATGCACCACAGCGGCCACGACCGCGACACCCCCTGCCTTCAGAAACGAGTCGAGACGGCGACGCACGAACGGCAGAACTCCGCCCCCGGACAGGCGAGAACGCCCGGCAGGTGAAAGGGACCGTCGACGTCCGGGTACTACTAGGAGGCTCTACGCATTCCCCACCATCGCTGAGGGACACATCGGTCGACGCTACTCGGAACAACCTCGAAATAACCGGATTCACCACCTGCCCCAGGCGGTTTCACAAAGCCTGCCGGGATGCGCAATCGATGTCAATGCCCCTCAACTGGCAGCTGCCCCAGTCGTACTCGGCGTCCTCGCGGTGCAGGTCCCGGTATTCGAGCTTAGTGGGGTCTCGTCCATATTCGGCAATGGGCGTGGACAGTGGCGCGTTCGGCGGTGTACCGGGCGACCGAGCGAGCCGCCGCCGTGAAGTCGTCAGGTTCAGGCCGGGGGTGGGCTGATGAGGGCCTGGACGACGACGAACACCGCGATGGCGAGTACGAGGTAGACGAAGGCGCGGCTGAGACGTTTCGCGGCTAGTCCGGCGGCAAGGCGTCCGGCGGCGAAGGAGCCGGTGATCGCGGCGGCGGTGAAGGCGGCGGCGTTCGCCGCGGATCCGGGGTACCGACGCGTACCTGACGATCGTCGAGGGGTTCGACTCCCAGGGGCGGCGGTGCTACCGGGCGTGGACGGCGGACCGCCTCGACGGGGTTTGGACGCCCCACGGCGCCGGCGACGACGCCTTCGCCCACCACAGCAACGTGACCTTCCCCGCCGGCGTGTGGTCGGCCGCCGTCAGCCACGGCGAACTCGTCCGCGCCGGGTACGACGAGCGCATGGAGATTGACCCGCAGCGGCTCCAACTGCTGTACCAGGGCGTGGACGTGGCCGGGGCCGGCACGCCGTACGCGCTGCTGCCGTGGCGGATCGGACTGCTCACCCGCACCGACGGCGAGTGACCGTGGCGCGGCCGGGCTGGGCCCGACCCTGCGCGATCCGCTCGTGGCCGACTCCGCCCGCCGCCGACCCGGGAACACCCCTGCCCGGGCAGGGGTGTTCCCGTGGAAGCTCACACGTCCGGGCTGAAGGGGATCCCGGCGGGCAGCGCCTCTCGCAGCGTGGCAGCGAACGTGCCGTCCTTCAGGCCGAAGTTGGCGCTGCCCCAGTCGGCGCCGCTCAGCTTCTCCCGCACCCCGGCCGGATAGCCGTTCCAGCCGACCAGCGTCGGCTGGTGCCAGCTGCCGTGGTGGTTCTCCGGCGGCTCGTCGGCGGCGTTGGCCAGCCGGAAGGCGTGCGACCCGACACCCTCCTTGTGGTAGACGACCTTCGGATGGGTGCCCTCCCAGCGGACCCGGTCGGCGGCGTGCACTGTGAAGTCGCCGTGCGCTGAGGTCGCCACGTAGTGCGCCCGGTCACCGTGCACCCAGACCACGACGTGCTCCCAGTCGTGCCGATGCCCGCTGTGGACGTTGGCCACGAGCTGGTCCTTCTCGAAGTAGAGGCCGTAGGCGTAGGCGCACCAGCCGTTGTTGCAGGCGTGCCGCGAGTACCCGTTGGCGTTGTCCAGGTCGGACCAGTCGCGGCACTGACCGGCGAGCGGGCCGGTCGGCTTCAGCCCGCCGTTGAGCGTCCCGTCGGGGCCGATCGCCGGGGCCGGGTAGCAGCCGTCGGTGTCGTAGTCGTAGGCGGGTTGCCACTTGCGCTCGGTCGCCTCCGCGTTGCCCGGCAGTTTCCGGTGCGTCGTGGCGAGGGCGACGCCGGCCCCGGCGATGACCATCGCGGCGGCACCGACCACGGCGACCAGCGGCCGCAGAACGTGCCGGGTCCTCGCCCTGCCCCGCCGGCCACGCCCGGGATCGTCGGCGGTGGACAGCGCTACGGGATCGGCCATATCGAAAACTCCTCACATCTGGTCCAGGTTGGGCACGAGTGTCGCCACGGGAGCTGTCCAGCGCCAGACGCCCATGCGTCTGTGTCCTGAACTGCTGCCACCGGTGGATACGGCGCGATCGTCAGGTGACCGCGGCCGACCAACCGGAATGTGCGCCGCCGGTCCGGAAGCGACGAAGCCAGGCCGTCCGCGCGGCCCCTTGCCCCGTGCCGCTGGTTGATCTAGGCTCGGAAAGCGCTTACCCCACCCCGTCTGCCGAGAGGGCGAGCGTGCCACCAGTGAACCGGCCCCTGTCTCCCGGCATCTGCTCGGTGACCCTTCGACACCTGCCCGCGTCGACGGTGCTGGATGTCACCGCCGACGCCCGGCTGTCCTGCGTCGAATGGGGTGCCGACGTGCACGTCCCACCGGGTGACCGCGCGACGGCGGCCCGGGTACGCGCCGAGGGCCTCGACCGGGGCATCCGGGTCGCCTCCTACGGCTCCTACTTCCACGCCGGTCCGCACACCGCCGACGACTTCACCGCCGTGCTGTCCAGCGCGGTCGCCCTCGGCGCCCCGCGGATCCGGATCTGGGCCGGCACCGTCGGCTCCGCGGCGGCCACCGTCGAGCAGCGCCGAGCGGTGGTCCACGAAACCCGCGCCGCCGCACGGCAGGCCAGCGACGTCGGAATCGACCTGGCCTTCGAGTACCACTCCGGCACGCTGACCGACACCGTCGGGTCGACACTGGACCTGCTCGCCGACGTCGGGCATCCCGGCGTGCGCACGTACTGGCAGCCAAGCGTGGGGCTCGCCGACGCCGACGCCCTCGACGACCTGCGGCAGGTGCTGCCCTGGGTCGACACGGTGCACGTGTTCTCCTGGTGGCCCCGGCAGGAGCGCCTGCCGCTGGGGGCCCGTGACCGGCTCTGGCGCGACGTGTTCACCCTGCTGCGCGGCACCGGACGCCAGCACGACACCCTGCTGGAGTTCGTGGTCGACGACGACGCCGACCGGGTCGCCGACGAGGCCGCCACGCTCACCCGCCTCATCGCGGAAGGCGACGAGCGTGACTGACCGGGGACCACTGGCCCGCCGCTGGGAGTTGCTCGGCGCGGACGTCCGGGCGGCCGCCCTCGCACGGGGGCGGGAGGCGATCGGGCTCGCCCCGCCCGGTGACCGGCGGGCCTGGTCCCACGTGGACGAGGTCACCGCCCGCGCGATCATCGAGCGGGCCGAGGCGAACCGGCGCAGCCCGTGGCCGCAGCTGCGGCTGTCCGACTACGCACGCTACTGGCGCGACGGCAACCGCACCGCCTACGAGGAGCCGGCCGGCGAGCTGCGTCGGCGTACGTCCGTGGCGGTGCTGGCCGCGGTGCTCGGCGGGCAGCCGTACCTCGACGAGGCGGCGGACGGCCTGCTGGCGCTCTGCGAGCAGACCACCTGGTGCTGGGCGGCACACGAATCCTTCGCCGCGGAGCGCGGGCAGGTGCTGCCCGACCCTGACCGCCCCTACCTCGACCTCGGCGCCGCCGAAACCGTCGCCGTGCTGGCCTGGGCCGACCTGCTCCTGGCCCCGGCCCTGGACGCCCGGGTGCCCGGACTGCGTGACAGGATGCGTCGGGAGGCCCGGCGGCGCGTCGTCGAGCCGTTCCTGGGCAGCCGGGAGTGGCACTGGCTCGGCCTGGACGGGCACCTGCACAACTGGAACCCGTGGATCCACGGTCACCTCCTCGCGACCGCCCTGTTCCTGGTCGACGACGCACCGGTGCGGGCTCGGGTGGTCGACCTCGTCGTCGACGGCCTCGACCGGTACCTCACCGCCCTGCCCGCCGACGGCGGCTGCGACGAGGGCTACGCCTACTGGTGGAACGGGCCGGCACGTCTCGCCGAGGCCCTCGACCTGCTCGACCGGGCCACCGACGGGCTGCTGGACCCGTGGCACTGGGCGCCCCTGCCCGAGCTGGCCCGGTACCCGCACCGGATGGCGCTCGGCGACGGATGGTACGTCAACGTCGGCGACGGCCCTGCCCGTCCCGACGTCGAGCAGGCGTGGCACGTGTTGCACCGGTGGGGTCGGGCCACCGGCGACCAGCAGGTCGTCGCGCACGCGGCGAGCCACCGCGTCCCGGGTACGCCGGCGGTGACAGCCGACGCCGGGCTGGGCAGGGCCGTGCTCGGGCTCGCCGACGTGTCGTGGGCCGCCCAGTCGCCGGCTGCCGCGCCGTTGCCCGCGACGTCCTGGCTGCCCGAGGTCGAGGTGCTGGTCAGCCGCGAGCACCCCGGCTCCACCCGAGGGCTGTGCGTGGCGGTCAAGGGCGGGCACAACGACGAGAACCACAATCACAACGACGTCGGCTCCTACCTGGTGGCGCTGGACGGGGTGCCCGTGCTGGTCGACCTCGGGCAGCCGACCTACACGGCGGTCTCCTTCACCGCCCGGCGGTACGAGCAGTGGGTCACCCAGAGCCAGTGGCACAACCTGCCGGTCGTCAACGGCCACGGGCAGTCTCCCGGGCCCGGGTTCCGGGCCACGGCGATGACCGTCGACCTCGGCGCGGACGGCGACACCGCCCGACTCGACCTCGCGGGCACGTACGCCCCGGACGCCGGCTGCCGGTCGTGGCAGCGGCAGGTACGCCTCGACCGGCGTACGGGGACGGTCGCCGTGACCGACGCCTGGCAGGTCGACCACCCAACCGACGTCCGGCTGCACCACGTGATCGCCGGCGATCCGCTCGCCCACCAGGCCGGGGAGCTGACCATCCGCTCCCTCGGCGGGCGCGTGCTCACCCTGGCGTGGGATCCGCACGCCGGAGCCGGACGGCTCGAACGGCACGTCGTGGACGATCCGCTGCTGTGCGGTGTCTGGGGTGAGGCCGTTCACCGGCTGATCCTCGTGCCGCCGGCAGCGACCGCCGGCTCGTTCACCCTGACCGCCTCGGGAGGCCAGCATGACCGCCGATGACAGGCGACTGTCCCCGTTCACCGGCTACACCCGGGCGCACTGGGCCGCCTCGGCGGACCGGATGCTGCTGGCTCTGCGGCCGTACGCCTCGGTCGACCACGCACGGATCGACCTGCCGGGGCGCGCCAGCGCGTACGGCCGGGACAGCGACTCGCTGGAGGCGTTCGCCCGGTCGTTCCTGCTGGCCGCGATCCGCCTGCGCGGCGAGTCGGGCGCGGATCCGCACGGACTGGCCCAGTGGTACGCCGACGGGCTGCGGGCCGGCACCGATCCCTCCTCGCCGACTGCGTGGCCGCGCCCGGACCGGCTCGGCCAAGCGAAGGTCGAGGCCTGCTCGATCGCGCTGGGCCTGCACCTGAGCCGGCCGTGGCTGTGGGATCTGCTGACGTCCGGTGACCGCGAGCGGATCGTGGCCTGGCTCGGCACCGTGGTCGGGCAGGAGTACCCGCCGATCAACTGGGTGTGGTTCCAGATCGTCGTCGAGACGTTCCTGCGTTCGGTGGGTGGCCCGTGGTCGGCGGAGGACGTGGAGCGTGGACTACGTGTCCACGAGTCGCTGTACCGCGCGGACGGGTGGTACAGCGACGGACCCGAGCGGGCCTACGACCACTACGGCGGGTGGGCCCTGCACGTCTATCCACTGCTCTGGGCGGAGATGGCCGGCGAGTTCTGCCCCGATGGGCTCCGCCTCGCCTGGCGGGAGCGGCTCGCCCGGTTCCTCGACGACGCCGTGTGCCTGATCGGCGCGGACGGCTCCCCGCTGTTGCAGGGCCGCAGCCTCAGCTACCGGTTCGCCGCCGCCGCACCGTTCTGGGTGGGCGCGATGACCGGCGCCAGCGATCTGGCCCCAGGGGTGCTCCGGCGCGCGTGCAGCGGCATCCTGGCGCACTTCGAGGCCAACGGGGTGCCGGACGGGCGAGGGCTGCTGACACTCGGTTGGCACCGCGAGTGGCCGGCGATGGCACAGTCCTACTCCGGCCCCGGCTCGCCGTACTGGGCGGCCAAGGGGATGCTCGGCCTGGCCCTGCCCGCCGACCATCCGGCCTGGACGGAGCCGGAGGGGCCGCTGCCGGTCGAACGGGGGGACGTGGCCGTCGCGCTGCCGGTACCCGGCTGGTTGGTCAGCGGCACCCACCGGGACGGTCTGGTGCGGATCGTCAACCACGGCACGGACCATTCGGTGCCGCACGACGAGCGGGCGGACTCGCCGTTGTATGCCCGGCTGGGCTACTCGACTGCCACCCTGTCGCCGCTGGTCGGGGCGGCGGTCGGCGACCCGTCGGACAATTCCGCCACGGTGGTCGACGGGACGGGTCGGTTCACCCATCGCAACGGTTTCGAGGCGCTGGGCTGTGACCTGGTCGACGGCGTGGGCCGGGCATTGTCGCGGGCCCGGGCACACTGGGTCGCGACGGAGGACGACCACGGTCCGGACCACGGCTCGGGCCGCCGGGGTGCGGTTCGGCACGGTCCGACGCTGACCATGGGGTCGCTGCTGCGCGGCGCGGTGGAGGTGCGGGCGGCTCGGGTCGACTCCTCGGTCGGGCTGGACGCCGCGACCCGGCTGGAGTTCAGCGGTTGGCCGGTGGCCGGCGACGGGCCGCCCGAGGTCCGGGTGCTAGCCGATCCCCCCGGCGTCGAGGTGACCGGTGACCGGTTGGTCTCCTGCCTGGTGGGGCTGGTCGGGCTCGACGCCGCCGAGGCACGCCGGGAACGACACACCTCCCCGCTGGGCGAGCATGTGGCGGTGCCGCTGCTGCGGACCGCGCGGGCGCCCCGGGTGGGCGGTGTGTACGTGGCGGCGGTTGTCCTGCGGGGGGCGGACGCGGCGCAGACCGCGCTGCCGACCGTGACGGTACGGCTGGACGGGACGGCGGACACGGTCACCGTCCGGTGGCCGGACGGGGTGACGTCGACCCTGTCCCTGCCGTCCTGCCCCAGCGCGGAGGCGACCTGAGACGGCGCGGGGTCGCCGCCGGCCACAAGCAGCGGACTCGGCCGGTCAGCGGGACGGGCGGGGGGTGGACGAGTCCCGGATCACGAGTTCGGGGGTGATCAGCACGCGCTGCGAGGAGCGGCGTCTGCCCTCCAGCAGCCGGGCCACCATCAACTCGACCGCCACCCGGCCCACCTGACTCTTCGGGGGCCGGACCGCGGTCAGGGCCGGCTCGGCCAGATGCGCGACCTCGTCGTCGTACGACACCAGGGCGAGGTCGTCGGGGATGGACACTGCCTGCTCGGCGCAGTACTGGGCAATGGACATCGCGTCGGGATCGCCGTGCACGATCAGCGCCGTGGTGCGTGACCGCCGACACCGGCGCAGGATGCCGTCGATGATTTCCCGGTGCCCCGGCGCGTCCAGCGCGACCGCCTCCCGGATCACCATGTCGTCGGGCAGGCCGAGGTCGGCGCAGGCCAGCGCCCACCCATGGGCCAGGTGGGCGGAGGTGGGGCTGCCCTTGGAGAGCACGAGTCCGATCCGGCGGTGGCCGTGCTGGTGCAGGTGACGCACCGCCATCTCCAGGCCCAGCGAGTGGTCGCTGCGCACCCACTCCAGCTGGCGCAGGGTGGGCGTCCATCGGGGTGTCTGCCGCTCCACAAGGATAGTCGGCACGGGCAGGTTCCCGATCCAGCCGATCATCTCGTCGACCCCGTCGCCCTCCAGGCTGGGTGCCAGCAGCAGCCCTTGGACCTGCTGCGACTCGATGAGTCGGGTGATCTGCCGGCGGTCTTCCTCCGGGTCGTAACTGGACCCGCGTAGTTGGATGTGCACGCCGAGGGAGGCGGCGGCGTTGCGGGCGCCGGTGACGATCGACGGCCAGTAGTAGTCGAGCGACGGCACCACCATGCCGACGGTGAAGCGGGTGGGCGCCGGGCGTTGCCGCCGGGGCTCGGGCCCAAGCTGGGTGGGAAGCGTCGCCCCACCGTGAACCTTCGTCAGCAGGTTCTCCTCAGCCAGGGCGGTGATGTCGCGGCGCACGGTGAGTTCGCTGACGCCGAGGGTGCTGGCCAGCTCATTGACCCGCACCGCTCCGTGGCGACGCAACTCCTCCATGAGTCGCTCGCGGCGCTGGAGGTTGAACATCCGGTTCCTCGGCATGGAGCCGTCCTCCAGGCTTGTGTTCGTTCGTGAATGTTTCGGATCGATCCAGACCGCCTTGTAGCGACCGTGTTCGGAATAGGTTATCCATGTCACCGACACGAATTCAAAGGCTTCGTGCCGGTCGAATGTCGGCCAACGATCCGTAATCGGGGAGACAGGTTGACGGTGCAGACCAAGCAGCAGGCACTCGTCGTGATGGACCGGAACTCCTTCCGGGCCCACTTCGACGAGGCACGGCTGGCACGGCTCGCCGAGCTGGTCGCCCTGGCCGATCCGATCTGCGTGGACGAGCTGGACTCCCCGGCCGCTCGCGCCCGGATGGCGGCGGTCGAGGTGCTGGTGACCTCCTGGGGGGCGCCGACGCTGACCGCCGAGCGGCTCGCCGCAGCCCCGGCCCTACGGGCCGTCTTCCACGCCGCCGGCAGCGTCCGTTCCCTGGTCACCGGTGAGGTCTGGCGGCGCGGCATCCGGGTCACCAACGCCGCGGACGCCAATGCGATCCCGGTCGCCGAGTACACCATCGCCGCGATCATCTTCGCCGGCAAGAAGGCGCCGTTCATCGCCGCCGATCCCGAGGCGGCGTACCAGGGCTGGGGCCACCGCGACGGGTACGGGGACCTGTCGAACTACCGCCGGACCGTCGGCGTGGTCGGCTTCTCCCGGATCGGCCGCCGGGTGGTCGACCTCCTGGGTTGTCTCGACTCCGCGCAGTGTCTGGTGGCGGACCCGCACGCCGATCCCGCCGAGGTCGCCCTGGCCGGCGCGACGCTGATGGACCTGCACGAGTTGCTGCCGCGCAGCGAGATCCTGTCACTGCACGCGCCCGCGCTGCCGAGCACCTACCACATGATCGGCGCGGCGGAACTCGCGCTGCTGCCCGACCACGCGACGGTCATCAACACCGCCCGAGGCAGCCTGGTCGACTCCGAGGCTCTCGCGGCGGAGTGCCGCTCCGGTCGGCTTTTCGCGATCCTCGACGTCACCGAGCCCGAGCCGCTGCCCGCGGACGCCGCGCTGCGTGGCGCACCCAACGTCATGATCACTCCGCACATCGCGGGGTCGCTCGGCTCGGAGATCCTGCGGCTGACCGACCACACCCTCGACGAGCTGTCCCGGTGGATCGCCGCCGAACCGCTTCGGGCCGAGGTCACCCCCGAGGCCCTGACCCTGCACGCCTGACCCGCCAGCGACTGCCCCGGTCGTCGCGCTTGAATCCCCCGATGAAGGAGTTCTTGTGAAGAGAAGGTTTACCCAGGCCCTGGCGATCGCCACCGGTATCGCGCTGGCCACCACCGGCTGCGGCAGCGGCGAGAAGTCCGCCACCACCGCCGACGGCAAGACGATCCTGACGGTGGCGCTGTGGAACTACGACACCACGCCGGAGTTCAAGGCCCTGGTCGAGGCGTACGAGGCGGAGCACAAGGATGTCGACGTGCAGCCGGTCGACATCCTGGCCGACGACTACCCGGAGAAGGTCACCACCATGCTGGCCGGCGGGGACAGCACCGACGTGATCACCATGAAGAACGTCATCGACTACGCCCGGTACGGCACCCGCGGGCAGCTGGCCTCCCTCAAGGAGGAGGTGGGCAAGCTCGACAAGAGCAAGTACCGCGGCCTGGACGCCTTCGACCTGGACGGCGACTACTTCGCCCTGCCCTACCGCCAGGACTTCTGGGTGCTCTACTACAACAAGAAGCTGCTGCAGAACTCCGGCGCCGACCTGACCAACCTCACCTGGCAGGAGTACGCCGACCTGGCCAAGAAGACCACCACGGGCAGCGGCGCGAACACCGTGTACGGGACCTACCAGCACACCTGGCGGTCGCTGGTACAGGCCATCGCGGCGGCGCAGACCGGCGGCGACCAGCTCGGTGGCGACTACAACTTCATGAAGCCGCAGTACGCCCTCGCGCTCGACCTGGAGAAGTCGGGGGCGACGCTGAAGTGGGCCACCGCCAGGACCCAGAAGGTCACCTACCACACGATGTTCTCCGAGGAGAAGGCGGCGATGCTGCCCATGGGCACCTGGTACGCCGCCCGACTCATCGACGAGAAGAAGGCTGGCAAGATCAAAGTCGACTGGGGTATGGCGCCGCTGCCGCAGGCCACCGAGGGCGCCTCGACCACCTTCGGCTCGCCGACGGCGTTCGCGGTGAACAAGAAGGCCCGCAACGCCGAGGCGGCGCGGAAGTTCGTCGCCTGGGCGTCGGGGGAGAAGGGCGCGGCGACCATCGCGAAGATCGGGGTCTTCCCGGCGTACACCGACGCGGCCATCACCGACCTGTACTTCGGCGTGGACGGGATGGCCAACGACGAGGTGGCGAAGAAGGCGTTCCAGCCGGGCGAGGTGAAGCTGGAGATGCCGGTGAGCGAGAAGTCCTCCGACGTCGACAGGATCCTCAACGAGGAGCACGAGCTGATCATGACCGGTGAGAAGTCCGTGGACGCCGGCATCGTTGAGATGGGCAAGCGGGTCAAGTCCGAGGTCGACTGAACGCCGGGTGCCCCGGGGGCCCATCGCCCCCGGGGCACCGTCCACCTCAGGGAAGGAGGAACGTCCGGGCCCCGGACGAGCACCCACCATGGTTTCCACCACCGCATCCGCGTCCGCCCCCCGGACGCGCAGCAGGCTCCGCCGGCGCAACACGCTGGCCGGCTGGAGTTTCATCCTGCCGAACTTCATCGGCTTCGCGGCCCTCACGCTGGTGCCCGTCGTCGCCTCGCTGGCCCTCGCCTTCATGAAGTGGAACTCCTACAGCACGCCCGAGTGGGTGGGCCTGGACAACTTCCGCCGCATGGTGGACAGCGAGAGCTTCTGGACCGCGCTGTACAACACCATCTACTACGCCGCCGGCCACGTGCCGCTCACGCTCGTCGCCGCCCTGGGCTTCGCCGTCCTGCTCAACCGCAAGCTGCGCGGGGTGCGGTTCTTCCGTACCGCACTGTTCTTCCCGTACATCACCTCGCTGGTGGCCGTGGCGGTGGTCTGGAACATGCTGTTCAGCCCCGACGCCGGCCCGGTGAACCAGTTCCTGCGCGCGGTCGGCGTCGACAGCCCACCCGGCTGGACGACCTCGACGACCTGGGCCATGCCCGCGCTGATCATCACCAGCGTCTGGCGGGACATGGGCTACTACATGGTGCTCTACCTGGCCGGGTTGCAGACCATCCCCGGTGAGTTGTACGAGGCCGCCAAGATGGACGGCGCCTCCCCCTGGCAGCGGTTCTGGCACATCACGCTGCCCTCGCTGCGCCCCACCACCTTCTTCGTCCTGATCATGCTGACCATCTCCAGCTTCAAGGTCTTCGACCTGGTCCAGGTGATGACCGAGGGTGGCCCGGGCCGCTCCACCCTCGTCCTCTCGCAGCTGATCTTCCGGGAGGGCATCGAGCAGGGTCGCTTCGGATACTCCTCCGCCATCGCGATGGTCCTGTTCGTGATCGTCCTGCTCATCACGGTGGTCCAGTTCCGGATCCAGCAGAGGAAGCAACGATGACCGCGACCGCCACCACACCGCAGCGCCGGGACGGCGCTCCCACCGGGGCCGCCCCCGGCCGCCCCCGGACGCCGCGCCGGCGGCCCAGCGCCGTGGCCGGCCGGATCGCCCTGCACGTCCTGCTCACCGTCCTCGGGCTCGCCGTCATGGTTCCGTTCCTGTGGATGGTGACCTCCTCGCTGAAGCTCGACTCCCAGGTCTTCACCATCCCTATCCAGTGGATTCCCGAGGAGTTCCACTGGGACAACTACACCCGCATCTGGGAACGCATCCCGCTGGTCACCTACCTGAAGAACTCGCTGTTCCTCAGCGTCGTCATCACGGCGTTGCAGGTGCTCACCGGCAGCTTCGCGGCGTACGGGTTCGCCAAGGTCCGCTTCCCCGGGCGGGACGCCCTCTTCGTGGCGTACATCGCCACCATCGCCGTGCCGTGGCAGGCATACATGGTGCCGCAGTACATCATCATGGAGCGGGCGGGCCTGGTGAACACCCACCTGTCGCTGATTCTCCTGCAGGCGTTCGGCGCGTTCGGGGTGTTCCTGATGCGGCAGTACTACCTCACCATCCCCGACGAGTTGTGCGAGGCCGCCCGGGTGGACGGCCTGAGCGAGTACGGCATCTGGGCGCGGATCGTGCTGCCGCTGTCCAAGCCGGCGCTGGCCAGCCTCGCCCTGTTGACCTTCGTCAACACCTGGAACGACTACATGGGTCCGTTCATCTACCTGACCAGCAACGACCTGTGGACGGTGCAGATCGGTCTGCGTTCGTTCGTGGGCGTCTACGACGCCGAGTACGCCATGATCATGACCGGCTCGGTGCTGTCGGTGCTGCCGATCCTGACCGTCTTCCTCATCGGGCAGCGCTACTTCGTCCAGGGCATCGCCACCAGCGGGCTGAAATGACCAGCACATGACCGCTCCCACCACCCCCCACCGGACGCTGTCGGCCCGGGTCAACGTCAGCGCGGACACCTGGACGACCGTCTGGTCGTTCGTCCACCGGGTGCTCGTGGTCAACCTGGGCCTGGCCGTCACCAACCTGCCGCTGCTCGTGGCGCTGGCCGTGGTCGCGCAGCCCTGGCGCTACCCGGTCTTCTTCGGGCTGCTGGCGATCATCGTCGGCCCGTCGCTGGCCGCCGCGTTCGGCTACCTTGCCCGGGCGGCGACGCCGGCCGACCAACCCCCCGTCCGCGAATTCGTCCGCGCCTATCGGCAGTTCTTCGTCCCCGCGCTCGCCCGCTGGACGGCCACGGTGGCGCTGCTCGCCATCCTCACCACCGACCTCGTCGTCCTGCACGATTCCCGGTACGGCGCACTGCTCGTCCCGCTGCTGGCCGTCATGGCGGTCCTCGTGCTCGCCGCGAGCCTGCAGGCGCTGGCACTGGCCGTGCTGGCTCCGCGTCTGGGTTTCGGGCCGGCCGTCCGGATCGCCGCGTACACCGCGGTGCGACGGGCCCCGCTCAGCCTGTTCAGTCTGGTTCTGCTGCTGGTGGCCGCGCTGTCTGTCAACCAGGCGCCGCTGTTGGGGCTGGCCACCGTACCGGGCTGCGCGCTGGTCGCGGTGTGGGCCAACAGCCGGGCCGCGCTGGCCCACCTCCTCCCCGACGATGAGCCGGATGGCCATCACCCACCCCGCGAGGAGAAACCATGACCGGACCCTCCACCCCGACCCGGCCGGCGGCCGTGCAAACCGCGACCGCCGACGGCGGGTACCCCCGCCAGCCCGCCCGCTGTCGGCTACGCCAGGCCGCGAATTGAGGGTTTGTGGGCAACTACCGGCCTGTTGAGCGGAAAAGTTTGTATCGTTGGTTCAACGATACGGTTGAGGCATGGTTGCTGGCATCGAAGACATCGCCCATCCCGTCGACGCCGCCACTGTCCTGAGCCTGCTTCCGGCTCGGCCGCGGCTGCTCGCCGTGGGCGAGCCCACCCACGGCGCGGACGTGCTGCTCGACGTGCGAAACCATCTCTTCCGGCAGCTCGTCGAACAGGCGCGCTACCGGACGATCACGATCGAGAGCGACTGCATGTCAGGACTGGTCGTGGACGACTACGTCGCCTCGGGCGAGGGCACCCTCGACGAGGTCATGGAACGTGGCTTCAGCCACGGGTTCGGCGCGTCCGAGGCCAACCGCGAGCTGGTGCGTTGGATGCGTGCGTACAACAAGGATCGGCCGGCGGCGCAGCGGCTGCGCTTCGCCGGGTTCGACGGACCGCTGGAGATCACCGGCGCCGCGAGCCCTCGGCAGTCCCTCACCGCCCTGCACGCCTACCTCGCCGCCCGGGTCGACGCCGAACTGCTTGCCCGCACCGCGCGGACACTCGACCACCTGCTCGGCGCCGACGACCGGTGGACCGATCCCGCCGCGATGATGGACCCCTCCCGGTCCGTGGGGCAGACCCCGGAGGCCGCGCAGCTACGGCTGCTCGCCGACGACCTGGTGGCACTGCTCGACGCGCAGACGCCGCACCTGATAGCGACGTCCTCGCTGGCGGACTGGGACCGCGCACGCCTGTACGGGCGCACCGCCATCGGGCTGCTGCGGTACCACTTCTGGATGGCCGACACGTCACCGGACCGGATGGCGCGGCTGCTGGGCCAACGGGCGTCGATGATGGCAGCCAACCTGCTCGCTCTCGCCGAACGCGGCCCGACACTGGTGTACGCCCACAACGCCCACCTACAGCGGGACAGGAGCACGATACGGATGGGCGGCCTGCCGGTGCAGTGGTGGAGCGCCGGCGCGATCGTCGGCGCGCAGCTGGGCGAGGCGTACGCCTTCCTGGCCACGGCCCTCGGCACGTACCACCACCACGGCGTGGGCACCCCACCCCCGGCCACCATCGAAGGACTCCTGTACGCGCTCCCGCAGGACCGGTACGTCGTCGACGCCCGCCGGCTGGCCTCGATCCTCGGCGACGTGCCGTCCGCCCGCGTGTCGCCGTGGTTCGGTTACTCTCCGCTGGACCCGGCCCAGGTGGCCCGCCACGACGCCATCGTGTTCGTCAAGGACGTTCCGCCGACCTGACCTGCGCACGCGGCCCCTCACCGGCCTGTCGGCGGTGGGTAGCGGCTACCGTGGAATGGGGGGTGGCCAGGTGAGCAGCAGGTGGGAGGCGGCAGCCGAGGCGCAGATCCGCGCCGCCCAGGAACGCGGCGAGTTCGACAACCTGCCGGGTATGGGCAAGCCGATCCCCGGCCGCGGCGTGCCCTACGACGAGTCGTGGTGGATCAGGAGCTACCTGGAGCGCGAGAAGCTGCCCAGCGAACTGCTGCTGCCCACCCCCCTGCTGCTGCGCCGCCGGATCGAGCGAATCCCCGACGAGGTGCGTGACCTGCCCACCGAGGCGTCCGTGCGGGCGTACGTGGCCGACCTCAACACGCAGGTGGTGGCCTGGCTGCGTAACCCGGTCGGTCCGCGGGTCTTGGTCCGCCCGGTCAACGCCGACGAGGTGGTCCGCCGGGGCTCCGCCCGCGACGCGGGCGACGCGCGGGAGCGCCCCGCCGCGCAGCCACCGCCCACCGGGCAGCGGCCCCGGCGCGCCTGGCGATGGCCGTGGCGACGCCGCTGACCCACGCCGTCCCCGTCCCACCGCACCGGCCCGCGCCACCTCCTGCGGTCAGGGCAGCGCGGCCTGCCACATCCAGTCGGTGGAGCGGACGCCGTGGACGGCGGCGTCGAGGTAGCCTGAAGGAAGTCGTATCACCACATAGCGGATTCGACGCTGTGGGCTTACATATCGAGCCGCCGCCGCAACTTGGTCGTCTCCCTGCTGCGGCCCAAGCAATCGAGGACATCGGCGAGGGTGCGGGATGCCGCCTGGAGGAGCGGTGTGAACGCATCCGGGATCTGTTCGGCGAGCCGCTGGTAGATGCCCACCGCTTCCTGCGCCGTGGCCAACGCGCCGGGCAGATCATGATTCAGCCCCAGACAGACCAGTGCGTACGACCACAGGGACCTCGCGAGGTCGGGTTCGTAGGCGGCGGGTTCGGCTTCGGCCAGTCGGCGGCGGATGGCCACGGCCTCCTCGGCTGGGGCCAGGGCCTCTTGCCGGCGCCCTGATTCCGACAGGAAGAGGCCGAGGTTACCTAGCGACGTTGCGAGGTCGGGTTCGTAGATGGCGGGTTCGGCTCCGGCCAGTCGGCGGCGGATGGCCACGGCCTCCTCGGTCGAAGCGAGGGCCTCCGGGTAGCGCCCCAGTTGTGACAGGCGGACGCCGAGGTTGCTCAACGCCGTTGCGAGGCCGGGTTGGTAGGCGGCGGGTTCGGCTTGGGTCAGCCGCCGGAAGACCTTGACGGCCTCCTCGCCCGGGGCCAGGGCCTCCTGGTGGCGCCCCAGATCCGCCAGCTGGATGCCGAGATTGTCCAGCGAGATTGCGAGGTCGGGTTGATGGGCGGCCGGGTTCGTCTCGGCGAGTCGGCGGCGGATGGCCACGGCCTCCTCGATCGGGGCGAGGGCCTCCTGGTGGCGCCCCAGATCCGCTAGGCGGGCGCTGAGGTTGTTCAGAGAGTGTGCGAGGTCGGGTTGATGGGCGGCCGGGTTCGTCTCGGCGAGTCGGCGGCGGATGGCCACGGCCTCCTCGATCGGGGCGAGGGCCTCCTGACGGCGCCCCAGATCCCACAGACAGCTACTGAGGATGGTCAGCGACGCGGCGAGGTCGGGTTGGTAGGCGGCCGGGTTCGTCTCGGCGAGTCGGCGGCGGATGGCCACGGCCTCCTCGATCGGGGCGAGGGCCTCCCGGTAGCGCCCCAGATCCCACAGACGGGCGCTGAGGTTGTTCAGCGACGCGGCGAGGTCGGGTTGGTAGGCGGCCGGGTTCGTCTCGGCGAGTCGGCGGCGGATGGCTGCGGCCTCTTCGGCCGGGGCCAGGGACTCCCGACCGCGGCCCAGCCCTACGAGAAAGACGCCGAGATTGCTCAGCGACGCGGCGAGACCGGGTTCGTGGGCGGCGGGGTCGGCTTCGGCCAGCCGGCGGCGGATCGCCACAGCCTCCTCGGCCGGAGCGAGCGCCTCCTGGCGACGTTCCAACATCCACAGACGCACGCCGAGGCTGGTCAGGGACGCTGCGAGGTCGGGTTCGTGGGCGGCGGGGTCGGCTTCGGCCAGCCGGCGGCGGATCGCCACAGCCTCCTCGGCCGGAGCGAGGGTCTCTTGGCGTTGTCCGGCGTTGTGAAGGCGGCCGGCGTGATCGGCGTGGAGTTGTGCTTTCCGTGCGGGGTCGGTGGTGGCGGCGAGACGAGTCTGGATGAGGGCGGTGGAGATGGCGGCGGCGGCGATGTCAAGGTTGACGTGCTGGTGGGGTGGTAGGAGTGCGTCGATGGCTTCCAGGACGCTGGGGTCGACGTTGGGGATGGTGGCCAGTCGGGTGATGGTGGTGCCACCAGCAGTGAGAGCGAGGTCGGGTCGCTGCCGCAGGAGGGGATAGAGCATGCCTGTCGCGATGTGGGGCCAGCGGTGGGCGGTTTCGGTCAGGACGGTGACTGCGGTGCTGGTCCACGGGGGTGGATCATCGGTCGTGGCGAGGAGGTTATGGGCGGCGGTGGTGACCCAGTCATCAGGTTCACGTCCGCCGTCGGTGGTGTGGGGGTGTCCTGGAGTTGTGAGGGCGATGAGGTCTTCGGCAAGCCGGTCGGGGCGCAGAGCTTCCAGGACCAGGCGGGGGTCCTCGGGTGGGTAGCAGTGGCGGTGGGCGTCGATGACCTCATCGGCGGCCTCGATGGTGGAGGCGAGCCCCACCCGGGCCAGGGCGGCGTGGGCGGTGGCGCGGGGGACGGCGTTGGTGACGGCGGCCAGGTAGGTGGTACGGCCCATCACCTCCGGTCGGATCCCGGGGACATCGGGCAGTCGGGGACCCTGGCTGCGTTGGTGGAGGGCGAGCCAGTAGGCCTCCTCCCGGTCCAGCAGGTACGCCGACAACGCATGCGGCGCAGTCGGGGCTCTCGCGCCGCGGCGGTGGGCGTCCACGGCCACCAGGGCGGCCATGTGGACCGCGAGGATCTGGGCGAACTCCTCCCCTGTCAGGGCGTCGGGTGGCCGCAGCCCCCTGGGGTCAGGCACGTCCATGGTCTGTGCGAAGCGGCTTCGGGCATCACGGAACAGATCGCCCCGGTCGACTTGGTCCCCCAACGGGGGCAGCTCCTGGGTGCTGGCCTCGATCCGCAGGTCGCTGGTGACGCGGGCGCGGACCGCGGGCCACCACGCGCGGGAGGAACGGGCCAGTAGCAATACCCGCATTGTCGCCCTTGCGCGTTGCGAGATGAAGGTCAGATGGGTGAGCAGGGCCAGCAGGTCCGACGGCGGCCACCGGTCGGCGTAGTCGACCACCACCAGCACCCGCCGCGATCCCGGCAGCTTCACCCGGCAGACCTGCCCCGGTGCCGGAGTCGGGGTGTGGATGACCCGCCAGGTCCCCCACCCCTGCCCGGCGTACCCTGCGGCCAGGTGCGCGGCCAGGCGGGTCTTGCCCTGCCCACCCCCGGCGAACACCAACCGGACCGATACCCCACCCGGCTCGCGCATCCACACGTGGAGGTTCGCCAGGTCAACCTCGCGGCCGGTGAAAGGCACTACCTGGTGCTGGGCCAGCAACAACCGGCTGGGCTGCTCCCGCGCTCGCTCCGGCGACAAGGGCTGACGGTTGAGAGGGAACTCCTCCACCCGGTATGGCGGCCGGTCGGTGGTGATCGTGACGTCCCCGCCAATGCCGAAAAGCTGAATGACGTCCCCGAAGACGACGCTGCCGATCACCGCCTGCCCCGGATCGACCCGTTGCCAACGGCGCCACAGCGGGCTCACGGGTCGACCTCGACGTCACCACCGACCTCACGCACCTGCCGCACCGGCCCCGCCACACCGGACCCTGCCACCGCCTGCCCGCCACCGCCTGCGGTGCCCCGGTCGGGTCCCGTCTGCCGAGGAGTCGGGGCATGCGGCCCGCGACGCCCCGGCTCCTTGGCGGGCGGGCCGATGCGGACGCTACCGGTCACTCCGGCCAGCTGCGTCACTCCGCCGGTTACATCGCAATCGGTCACCCACTGGCCAGATACCTGAGACACGCCCCGGCGGCTGAGCACGGCCCCGTACACGCTCACACCCAGGCCGACCAGCGTGGCGAACAGCCCGATCGCGCTGCCGAGCCGGTTGCCGTCGTCCAGCCCGGCTACGACGAAGTACACCCCGAGGGCCGCCAGGGCGAGCCCTCCGGCAGCCACCGCCCACCCTGCGATGCGTCCCCGCTTGCTCACGGAACCATGATTGGCGATGGCGGTATGTCGCGTAGCGCCCGGACCGGGCGTAGTCAGGTACCCGACACTCGGGAGAAAACGTGATCATGTCGGGGTGATAAGGGCCAACCGGCGGGTCATGTCGAGGTGGACCTCCCGTAGGGGGCGACGTGGGTCCAGAACAGCGGGGTGAGGCCGCGCCGGCCCTCGGGGGTGAGCGCGCCGGCCCAAGCGGGGTCGGCGAGCACGTCTTGGAGCAAGAGGGTGCTGACGTAGACCAGTCCTGCACGCCAAGGGCCGCCACTTCCGCACCCTCGACGGCATCGTGCTCGGCGCCACCGACGACATGTGCGGCGAACTGATCTTCGCCGTATCTAGGAAACGGCCCTCGAGGAACGTCGGAACGGAAACTGGCGCACCGGGCGGCGACGGTAGACAACTCCCGGCTGCAACGCTTGGACGAGAACAGCAGCGCTGCGGATCTGCTCGGGCTGGCCAACGACGCGGAGGTGGCCGACCTGATCGCGATGCGGGACCTGGCCCGTAAGCGGCTGATCCCCAAAGACATCGACCACCATACCGGTGCCCGGAGCGGACGGGAGCACCCCGGATCGCGACGGCGGACGCCGAGTGTGTCATCCGGAACACCGGGCGGCCGGGACCCGCCGGCCACGAGTTCCGTCAGGGCGTGGCCGCGGCTCCGTAACTGCTGTTCACCCCCGGGCCCGCGCCGCGTTCACGCCGGCTTGTCGGTCGACGCGGGTCGAGCGAGGATGTGCTGGCCCGCCTTGACGACCTGGTCGTACTCGGCGCGCCGGGCGTCGTAGGCAGGCTCCAGGTACGTCACCGAGTCGGTGCCGACCGGCAGCCGCAGCGGTGGCGACTCCATCTGGCCGAGCCGCCAGACCACGTCGGCGAAGAGTTCGGGAGAGTTGATCTCCGCCTTGGTGTTCATGCCCCGAACCGCGGCCAGCATGCCGTCACCGACCGGGGCGTAGTCCGCGATCCGGCGCTGCGGCATGACAAGGTTGGCGCTGTAATCGGTGGCGAAACCGCCCGGTTGCAGGATGGTGACCTTCACCCCGAGATGCCCGGCCTCGGCGGCCAGCGACTCGGCCGCCCCCTCCACCGCGAACTTGCTCGCGGTGTACGCGGCAAGCCCCGGGAAGGGCACCACGCCGGCGACCGAGCTGACGAAGACCGCGTGCCCGCGACGCTGCGCCCGCCACAACGGCAGGACCGCCTGAGTGAGCCGCCAGGGCCCGAACACGTTGGTGTCGAACTGCGCGGCGAGTTCCGCGTCGGAAACCTCCTCGAAGGTGCCGAACTGTCCGTAAGCCGCGTTGTTGACCAGGACGTCAACGCCGCCGAAGGCGTCCACCGCCCGCCCGATCGCCGCCGCGCACTGCGCCGCATCCCGTACGTCCAGGGCGGCGGCCACCACGTTGCCCGGATGCCGTGCCACCAGACCGTCGAGGGTCTCGGGCCGCCGGGCGGTCGCCACCACCTGCTCCCCCTCGGCGGCGAGCCGGGCCGCGAGGGCGCGGCCGAGTCCACTCGAACACCCCGTGACCAGCCAACGCTTCGTCATCGCCCTCGGTCTCCATCCATTGGTTCACCTGCCGACCGCAGAGTGTCAGAACCGGCGGAGCAGCTGAAGGGGCATCGGCTGTCGCCAATCAGATTCGTCGGGTATACGGCGCGCACCGCCGCGTGACATTTCGGGCCCGCTCACCAGCGCGCCATCTGTTCGATCCGCCGTCCGTCGGTGGCTCGATGCGCTCCCCCCGGAGCTCGGCCAGCAGCTCCTGCCGGGCCAGGAACACCACCGCGTCGTCATGCAGCTCGCAGCGGCCGCGCGGAAACCGGCCTTGCCAGGTGTAGAACTTCAGCCACGCCGGCTGTTCGTCGCGGCGGTTGGAAGTGATGTCGCCGCCCTTGCCGAAGAAGATGGCGCTGTCGGCCCGGTTCGACGGCTCTTGCCGGCATCCCGAGCAGGCCGCCGCACGCGGCGGCGACCGCCAGCGCCTCGGCCGGCGACGCGGTGGGGGAGACCACCAGGTCGCACATCAGGTAGCCGTCCGCACGCCGCCCAGCCAACTGCCCCGCACAGGCGAGCAGGTCATGCGCGACGTGCGCCACCGTGGTCCAGCAGCTCCACTCCAGCGTCCCCGCCGCACCTATTAACGGATTGTCGGTAACAGCAATCCATTAATAGATGTGCCCAAACCGGGCAAAACGTCGCTACATCATAATGACAGTTATGTGCGCGGCGGCCGGGTGTGGCCGGCACCGGGAGAAGGACCCGGTGTCCTGGCGCAGTGCACCTGATGTGGCGCAGTGAAGTTGACGCCTCGGCTCGGTGGATCTGATGCGGGCTCAGTGAAAGTGATGTCGTAGCGTCACCAGGGTGGGTCTGCTGATGGTGCTTCCTGACCGCGGAAACCGGCGTCGGGCAACACCACCAGGGCGACTTCCCCGAGGACATCCATGAAGCCGTCGCAGGCGTCCTACGCCCAGGCCCCGCCCTCCGCGCTTCACCAGGGGAAATACAACGGACCGTCAACCCGCGCTACCGCTGGTATGGCCTGGCCGCGTTACCGCAAGTTTGCGCCATCGCCCAATGGATCATGGACCGGATCGAGGCCATCCGGGATCACAATATGCTGCTGCGCTGGCACCAGCCGCCGGAGCAATACGGACAAAGCGCCGGCCTTCCGCACCCGCGACGCTGTCCTCAATGCCGCGCACCGGGACTTGCCTCACCTACAGGAGTAGAGAAGACGGCCGACTATGCCAATCAAGTTACGGCACCGCAGGTCAGGAGCGTGGTCTGCCTCCGACGACCGATGATGCGCAGCCATCCCTGCCGACATGACACCCGTGATCATCGCCAGAAAAGGATGAGTTTTGACCTCAACTCTGTCAACGCCGCCCGCCATTCCCGCCGGCGCACTCGCCAACAGTCAACAACCGGTTCTGCTCGCCGCCGGCGGCCTGCTGTTGCGCCCCTGGGAAGCGGCGGACGCTGCAGTATTCTTCGCCGCCTATCGCGACCCCGACATCCAGCACTGGCACACTCGTCAACCCACATCTGAAGACCAGGTACGTGAGTGGTTCGAACTGTATCGTCGGGCCTGGGAAGAGGAGACAGGCGCAAGTTGGGCGGTGACCCGCGACGGCGGTGAGGTGCTGGGGCGCATCGCGCTGGGCGGAATGAATCTTAATGACGGTGTCGCTGGATGCGCATATTGGGTGCTCCCGGCCGCCCGCGGAGCAGGTGTGGCCCCCCGCGCACTGACGGCACTGAGCGTCTGGGCACTCGGCGAGGCTGGTTTCCACCGTCTGCACCTGGACCACTCGACCCGCAACAACAGCTCCTGCCGCGTCGCCGTCAAGGCCGGGTTCCGCCTGGAGGGCACCAAACGCAGCGACGCCATCCACTCCGACGGCCGGCACGACATGCACCTTCACGCCCGCATCCGGGGCGACGAGTGATCGCCCGATCAAGGCGACTACCGCAGCTGCTCGCCAGCCCCTGGCGGACGGCCGGACAGCAACCTGGCGCTGACGCGGGTTCGACCCGCCACGGGTGAGCCGAGCCCGCCGCCGCGTCAGCACAGGCGCATCCGGTGGAAGACACCCCGAACTCTGTCACGTCGACGTCTTACGGGCCCACCTGAGCCGTTCATGACAAGAAGTTCGCGTCGCCGTTGCGACATCAAAGACGCTGTTTGGCGACCGAGTGGGGCCGGTCCCCGGTGGCGCTGGTCACAGAACGGCCCGCCGGTCCGCTGGCCGCGGCGCTTCTGTCACGTTTCTGTCAGCGTGCTCGAAGGGTGGTGCCAGCCGAAAAAGCGCGGGCCCTTGCCGTGTGAAGGGTTCAGTATTGCGTCTTGCGCGCATCGCCCCGGATGCGCTCCCGCATCGCTTGCGGGACCCAACACACAGAAAGTGAAGCGATGGGCATCAACGTCAGATGGTCCGTCCTGCGGGCCGGTGCCGCCGTCACTCTTGCCGCGGCGCTCGGTGTCGGCTCGGCGCACGCACATGCGCAGGATGGAACCGAGTCGGGGATCAACCACGCTCTCCCGCTGGCGGACGCCGCCACCGAACTGATCACCAACCTTGATCTGATCGGGTGGCCGGACGAGAGCGCCTACAACTTCTACAGCGACACCGGGGCCACCACCACGATCGTCTTCGGCACCCCCGGGGTAGGGACGTCCTACCGCAACGAGACGCAGTGCGCCACGTTCGTGCGCCGGCTGATGACCCATTCGTCCTCGTGGGCAACCGACTCGTACTTCACCACCGAGTTCGCCTCGAAGTTCCCCAACAGCGCGAAGTTCTTCGACGCGTTCGCGGCCGACCGGGACGGCACGAACGACGTGCCGAAGATGCGCGGGTTCGACCTGTCGTTCCTGATCTACATGACGCTGCAGCCAGGCGACATCATGGCGATCAAGTACGTGGGCGCGACCACGGGCGGCAGCGGCCACATGGCCATCATCGGCCCCGGTTCACGCCTGATCAGCGACAGCCACCCCGACTACAAGGAGTGGGCGATCCGGGTCATGGACAGCACCGACAGTCCGCACGGCGATCCGGCCGATCAGCGAGGCTTCGGTGACACCCGGTTCTACGACCACCCCACCGACGGGTGGCAGGAGGCCGACGGTGCCGGCATGGGCTGGATGTTCATCCGCACCAGCAAGGCCACCGGCCGCATCATCGCTCACAAGTGGAGCGTGATCGGCAATGACTGGCACGACATGACGACCCGCCCGGTCATCTTCGGTCGTATCGACCCTTACGCGTGATCCGCCTTGCGCCGCCCCGATGGCGTTGTCACGCCGACCGCCATCGGGGCGGCAACCACATCGATCCGATGTGCCCTCCCGGCGGTGCCGCGCTGCTCGACGTCGCCGTGTCGCTGCCGAGCAACGTCCTGGCCGGGTTCACGGTCGGCGCTGGCGGCGGCACCGACAGCCACGTGGTGGCGGCACGGCAACCGCTCCGTGGCCAGCGTCTACCGCATCCTCGCCGCCAGCGACGGCGCGCCAACCTGGCCCCCTCGGGCGCCACTGGATTCAAGATCACCTCGCCGAGGGCATCCGCAGCTACTCACAGTCACTTTGGCTACTGTGGGGCTCGTTGTGCGGACCCGAGCGGAGGGCCGGGTGCCGCAACCGATTGGTGGCAGGTCCATCGGTGTGTGCCTGCTGACACTGAACGCGCCGCCTCGTCGGGCTTCCGGGGGACATGAATGCCTGATAGGCGTAAGGGATGCATACCCATATTGACCGTTACTCCATCCGGCCGGGGCTCGCCTCGGACGCCGCTGACCTCGCTTGTCTACAAGCAGCTGTCCAGCTTCAGGCAGCGACCGGCGGGCAACCGCATCCCGGAATCGGAGCTTGGGTCGAAGACCTGCTCGACGGGCATTCGTCAGTGGTGCCGGACGACTTCCTCGTCGCCGAGGACTCGGCCACCGGCCGCCCGGTGGCCAACCTCGTCGAACTCCGGCAGGAATGGAGCCTGGCGGGCGTACATCTGCCGGTTGCCCAGATCGAACTGGTCGGCACTGCGCCGGAACATCGCGGAAACCGGCTCACCGAACGGCTGTTCGCCGCGCTGCAGCAGCGGCACGCAACCTGCCTGCCCCGGGCAGCATCAGCGGCACGGTTTCTCCGGCGGCATGGCGGTGCGCCCCGCCACGGTCGCCGACGCGGACGTTCTTGCCGACTTCGACCGGCGCCTCACCGACTGCAACACCCTGAGCTGTCCGCGCGATGCGGCAGTGTGGCGCTATGAGATTGCCGGGCGCCGACCAGCAGATATCGCCCGCTTGCCTGGAGCGCATCGCGCCCGTCACGCCGCAGGCGCGGTTGCGGGCGGTCTGTCGTGAGCGTCTATCGGTCAGGGTGTCGCGTCTGTCGCGCCGAGTAGTACGCATTGATCGAAATTCATGCAGCCGCACTCCAGACAGTCCGCTACTGCCTGCCGCAGGGCCTGGATCTGTGCGATGTGTCGGTCGAGTTCGGGCAACTTACGCGTGGCCATGTCCCGCCACTGGCGGGTAGCGGATGGTGTGGTGTCGTCGGTCAGCAGTTGTGTGATCTCGGCGAGGGTGAACCCGGCCCGCTGTGCCATCTTGATCAGGGCGACCCGGCGGAGGGTGGTCGCGGGCCACACTCGGCGTCCGCCCTCGCGGCGCGTGCCGGGCAGCAGACCGCGCTCCTCCCAGTAGCGCAGTGCTGAAGCGCGCACCCGGGCTTTGTTCGCGATCTCACCGATGGGCAGATATCGCATGCCCGCCCCTTTCCGGGTCCGGCTTGACTTCAAGCGTGCTTGAAGGACGACTGTGACCTGCATGTTCTCAGCAGCACCGGGGCGGTTGATGCCCGGCCCCTACCGCTCCCTGTTCGCCGACCGCGCCTTTCGGCGGCTGATGCCGGTCTTCGCGTTGTCCGACCTGGGCGACGGCATGACCGTCGTCGCCGTCGCGTGGCTCGCGCTCGCGCTGGCGCCCGACGGCGGCCAAGGTGCGCTGGCTGGCGTCGCTGTCGCCGCCTACGTCCTGCCCGGCGCCCTGGGCGCACTGGTCCTGGGCCGATGGATGCGGCGGCTTCCCGCGCAGCGGCTCCTGGTCACTGACTCCGCGCTACGGGCCGTGCTGCTGGGGGCGGTCCCGATCGCGCACGTGGCGGGAGTGCTCACCCCGGCCGTGTACGTCGGGCTGCTGGGTGCCTCCTCGCTGCTGCACGCCTGGGGCAAGGCCGGCAAGCATGCCCTGTTCGCTCCTCTGCTTTCCGACGACCTGCGTCTGGCGGCGAACAGCGTGCTCAGCACCAGTCTGTGGAGCGCGATGATCGCTGGCCCAGCTCTCGCGGGTTTGCTCGTGGGAGTGGTGTCCCCGGTATGGATCATCGGCTTGGACGCTGCCACGTTCGCCGTGCTCGCCTTTCAGACCGGCCGCATCGCCCTGCCGTGTCCACCGGATTCAGGGCCGGTGACCAGCGGCACACGGCAGGGGCTGAGTATTCTGCGGCGTCAGCCGGAACTCCTCGGCCTGCTCGTCGTCACCTGGGTGTTCAACCTCGCCTTCGGTCCCGTCGAAGTCGCCCTTCCCTTGTTCGTCTCCGACAACCTCGATGCCGGCGCAGGGCTGCTCGGTGCCTATTGGGGCGCCTTCGGAATCGGAGCCGTCATCGGCGCTCTGGCGCTAGGCGCGGCTAGACGGCTTCCCCTGTGGCCAGCCATGCTGGGCATCATCACGGGTCACGGCGTCGGAATGCTTCCCTTCGCCGTCACGCACACCCCCTTCCCTTCCCTGATCGGCTTCGTTTTCGCCGGTCTCGTCTACGGCCCCTACTCCGCGCTCTCCTTCACCGTGATCCAGGACCGCGCGCCCGCCGACTCGCTCACTACGGTTCTGGCTGCACGCAGCGCCGTGCTCTTGACGGCCTCACCCCTTGGAGCGGCGCTCGGAGGCTTTCTCCTCGACCGGACCAGTGCCCCCGCCATCCTCGTCGGATGCGGCGTGTTGATGATCCTTATCGTTCCCGCCAGCACCGTCGCATTGAAGCTCCGCGGAAATCACCGACGCCGGCATCAGCCCCCATGTCCCGGCCGACCGCCCAGTAGGCCGCGTCCGCAGGTGCCTGGGCGGAAGCCGGCATGAACGCTGTGACCACCGCTGTCGGCAGCGAGGTAGAGCCGTGGGGCATGACTTGATCGTGGCCTTGGTTCGGGCGAACAAGCCACGCCTCAGGGGGCTGACAAGTAGAGATTGGCATTGAGTCATTAAGTACGACGGCCCACCGGCGAGGTCGCCCCAGTCGATCGGTCCGGCGGGGTTGATCGCGAACACGGTGGCGGCGAAGCGGTAGGTGCGGGCCAGCCGCTTCGGCGTGACGCCGATGAGTTCCTTGAACCGCTGTGCCAGATGAGTGCTGCTGACACCGGCTGCCACGCTCAGGTCGCCAATGGCCACCGCCCCGCTGGTCGCCGCGATGACGCTGCTCGTATGGCGGACCAGCCCCAGGCCGGCGGTCTCGCACAGCCGTCGCATTAGCTCCTCCTCGAGCAGCGTCAGCATTTCGTGCGGTCCGTCCGCCGTGGCCAGCCGGTCTCGCAGCTCAGCAATGGCGGGCCGGCCCCAAACCTGCTCTACCGTCACCGGCCGGTCACACAGCTCGGCTGCGGGCATCGGCAGCAACGGCGCCAGCCCCCACGGCTTGAAGTGCATGCCGACGGACCGGGTCCGGAGCGGGTAGCCGAACTCCAACGCGCGGGTGGGCATGGTGACCACGCAGCCGTCGGCGTACTCGGCCGTTTCGATGTCGGTGCCGGCGCGGATGCAAAACGGCGCCCCGAGGTTGACGATGAGCACCGCCGCCGGCATCGGCGGCAGCGTCAGCCGGGCGTACGGCGACGCACCCTCCAGGTAGTAAAGGTCGTCGATCAGCCCGTCCAGCGGCGGTCGCGGCACTCTGGACACGTACTCCACGCCCACAGCATCGTCGACGCCCCGCCGGCATCGCGCGCCGGGATGGTCCAGCCGCGCTGCCGCCGGCATCGAGCCGGCGCCGATTATGGCTGTCCAGGGTAGGACCGTCTTTGGTCTAGGTCATGGTTGATCAGGCTCGGAATGGTTCTGGACCGGTCGTATTTGAAGGGGCTGGTGGTGGCCGCAGCTTATAAGGGAGAAACCATGGCGAGTAGTCCACGTGATGTCGTCGAGCAAGTCCGGCGGATGGTGGCTGGTGAAGGAGTGGTCTTCGCCGACCTGTTCGCCGAGGACGGCGTCAATCGAACATTACGGGCGCTCGATGGTCACCGGCGAGGCATATCGGTTCCAGGCGCTGGGCATCATCCGGGTCCGCGACGGCGAGATCGTGTCGTACCAGGACTACATGGACCCGATCGCCGCCGCTCGGCTGCTGGGCCGCACGGCCGATCTTGCAGCCGCGCTGACCAACGCGTAACGCAGGCTTGCGGCAAGCCCTGTGTGACGATTCACTCCAGGCGTGGATCCGGTATCGCGGCGGCTACTGCATTCGCGGCTCACGGGCTTTCGCCGATCAGACCGGCATCGGAGCGGGGGCAGAGTGAGCGCCATGCGGCGTACCGGGATCGCGACGTGGCATGATGCTGCCATCGCGGCCGTGGTGCTCGCTCTCACCGTCGCCACCGCGGTGGCCAACCGGGAGGGCGCCAGCCGCCCGCTCGTTCCGTGGGGCTGGACGCTGATCCTGGTCGGTGCGGCCGCGCTGCTCTGGCGGCAACGGTTCCCGGTGCCCGTGTTGCTGGTCACGGCCGGCGCGGCCTTGCTCTACTACCCGCTGGGTTTTCCCGATTCGTCGATCGGGCTGTCCCTGGTCGTCGCGCACTACACGGTGGCCCGCGCACGCGGTTGGCCGATCGCAGCCGGCGCAGCCGCCGTGTTGACGGTGGCGTTCTCCACGCTGGCCCAAGACGGCGTCGCGGATCACCTGCAGGCGGCGGCGCCGGTCGGAGCGATCCTGCTGCTGGCGGTCGTGCTGGGCGAGGTGACACGCAGCCGGGCCCAGCAGGTGGCGCAGGCCCACGAGCGGGCCGCCCTGGCGGAGGCGAGCCGCGAGAGCCTGGCGGCGCAGCGCGCCGCCGAGGAACGCTTGCGGATCGCCCGCGAGCTGCACGACGTGCTGGCGCATCAGATTTCGCTGATCAACGTGCAGGCCGGTGCCGCGCTGCACAATCGCGAGCCGGAGGTGGCTTTCCAGGCGCTCGCCGCGATTCGTACGGCGAGCAAGGATGCGCTGCGCGAGGTGCGGGCGGTGCTCGGGGTGCTGCGCCAGGTGGACGCCGCCGACCCGGTGCAGTCGGCACCGTCCCTGGCTCGGCTGGCTGAGCTGCTGCAACGTACCGAGGCGGCCGGCCTGCCGGTGCGCGCAACGGTCGCGGTCGAGCCGTCGCAGCTGCCGGCCGCCGTCGACCTGATCGCGTACCGGATCGTGCAGGAGGCCCTGACCAACGCCGTGCGGCACGCCGCCGCGTCCGCCGCCGTTGTGCAGATTCGGCGCGACGGCGATGACGTGATCGTCACCGTGGACGACGACGGCGCGGGGCCGGCCAACATTCAGGCGTTGCGGCAGGGCACCGGCCTGCGCGGCATGGCCGAGCGGGTGGTCGCGGTAGGCGGTCAGGTCCAGGCCGCGCCGCGGCCGGGCGGCGGTTTTCGGGTACGCGCACGCCTGCCGATCGGTCCCGAACAGGAGCACCCGCGATGATCTCCATAGTCCTCGCCGACGATCAGACCCTGGTACGCGCGGGTTTCCGCTCGATCGTGTCCGGCGAACCGGACATGGCCGTGGTGGGTGAGGCGGCCGACGGCTCCGCGGCGGTACGGCTGGCCCGCGAGCTGCGCCCCGACGTGATCCTGATGGACATCCGGATGCCCGTGACCGATGGGCTCGCGGCGACCCGGGAGATCTGCGCCGACGACTCGCTCGCCGCCGTGAAGGTGATCATCCTGACCACGTACGAGTCGGACGACCACGTATACGGGGCGATCCGCGCCGGTGCCAGCGGCTTCCTGCTCAAGGACGCCGAGCCGGTCGACCTGATCCGTGGAGTACGGGTGGTCGCCGCCGGGGACGCCCTGCTCGCCCCGTCGGTCACCCGGCGGCTGATCAGCGAGGTCGCGGCACGCCGCACCCCGCCTCCGGCACCGGATCTGGCCTCGCTGACCAACCGCGAGGTCGAGATCATGGACCTGGTGGCGCAGGGGCTGTCGAACGAGGAGATCGCCGGCCGGCTGGAGATCAGCCACGCGACGACCAAGACCCACGTCAGCCGGATCCTCACCAAGCTCGGCCTGCGCGATCGGGCACAGCTGGTGGTCTGGGCGTACGAATCGGGCCGGACGATTCCCGGCTGGCTGGCCTGAACGTACCTCCGCGGCGGCATTCGCGGCCGCCGCGAATACCTCTTGAGATGTACGCCGGACCTCTTTTGACCAGGTGGAACCCGCAGCCCGTTTTGCGGGAGAACAACGGATTCCGGAACGCCGCACCCGAGTCACGATGAATGCGTGAAGCGACGAAGCGTGTTCTCCCTGGCCGCCCTCTCCGGACTGAGTGCCGCAATCGGCGCGTGTTCCTCCGACGCCACGCGCACCCCGCCGAAGGACGCCTCCGGTTTCACCCACCGGCTTCGGATCCCGCCACTCGCCCGGCCCGAGGTCGGCGCAGACGGGGCCAAGCGGTTCACGCTGACCCTGCAGGCCGGTGGCCGAAGCGAGTTCCTGCCTGGCAAGCCCACCGACACGTGGGGCATCAACGGCGCCTACCTCGGTCCGACGGTACGCGCCGCCCGAGGCGACCGGGTCCGGATGGCCGTGACCAACCGGCTGCCCGAGGCCACCACCCTGCACTGGCACGGGATGCGGCTGCCGGCGCGGATGGACGGCGGGCCGCACCAGATGATCGAGCCGGGCACCACCTGGACGCCGGAGTGGACGATCGAGCAGCCCGCCACCACCGCGTGGTTCCATCCGCATCCGCACGAGAGAACCGCCCAGCACGTCTACCGCGGGCTGGCCGGCTTGTTCCTCGTCGATGACCCGGAAGGCCCGCGGCTGCCCGGCGAGTACGGGGTCGACGACGTGCCCTTGATCGTCCAGGACACGGTGCTCGACGACGACGGTGCGCTCTCCGGCCGGGTCGACGGGGGCACGTTCGGGCTGCTCGGCGACACCATTCTGATCAACGGCACCTATCAGCCGGTCTTCCAGGCGCGTACCGAACTGGTTCGGTTCCGGCTGCTCAACGCCTCCAACGCCCGCGTCTACCGGATCGGCTTCGCCGACCAGCGGCAGTTTCACGTGATCGGCACCGACGCGGGTGCCCTGCAGCGGCCCGTTCCGGTCGACCGCGTCAAGATCAGCCCGGGGGAGCGCGCCGAGATCGTGGTCCGGTTCACCGCCGGCGAGACGACCGTTATGGACAGCCGCGGCGAGCCGGAAAAAGAGGCCAACGACATCGAGGAGGGCGACTTCGCGCTGCTGAGGATCGTGGCCGTGGCCGCGCCGGCCGCCTCGCCTGCGCTACCCGCCACGCTCGGCGGCTCGCCACCCGAGGTCTTGCCGCCCGGCATCCGGGTGCGCCGATTCCAACTCTCCGGCTCGGAGATCAACGACAAAGACATGGACATGACCCGGATCGACGAGGTGGTACCGGCCGGCGCCCTGGAAATCTGGGAGATCGACAACACCACGTACGCGCACAATTTCCACATCCACGAGGTGGCGTTCCACGTCCTCGACGTCAACGGGCAGCCGCCGCCGGCCTACCAGGCGGGGCCGAAGGACACCGTTTTCGTGCCCAAGAAGGCCAAGGTACGCCTGGCGGTGCGGTTCGGCCGGCACACCGATCCGCTGACGCCATACATGTACCACTGCCACCTGCTGCGCCACGAGGACAAAGGCATGATGGGTCAGTTCGTCGTCGTCAAACCTGGCACCGAGCAGCAGGTGGCGCGCACGCTGCGCGTCGGCCATCACCACCACGACTAGCGGCAACGCCGTTTGTGCGTTCAGCGAAGGCGTTCGGACAGTGATGACGCGCCTGGTTGGCGCCGTGGTCACATCAGCGGTGGCGGGCGCCAGTCGGCGTAACGGGCCATCGAGCGCAGAGCCAGGCGCGGCGGCGTGAGCCGCATGATGGTATTGCGGATCGCTACCGCGATCGGGTTTTCCAGTTGCTGGCCGAAGCGGCCGATCGCGCGGGACGCCTTAGCCACTCGCTGGCTTCGCGGGCGGCGCTGCTGGTCATAGGTAGCTAGCCCATCGGGGCGGCCGGCGACGCAGCGAGCACGACGGCGTCCTCAAGGGCCTGGTTGGCGCCTTGCCCGAGGTTGGGTGTCATCGCGTGGGCGGCGTCACCGAGCAGGGCGACCGCGCCCTTCACGTACGTGGTGAGCGGCTGGTCCACACAGGTGAGATCGTCGCGCAGGACGGTGTTGGTCGCGGTGATCAGGGCCGGGATCGGATTGTGCCAGCCACCGAACCGGGCGCGGAGCCGGGCCTTGTCGTCGTCGGTCGGGTCGCCGGGGGCGGCGTTGATGGCGGCGAACCAGTAGATACGCCCGTCGACGAGCGGGACCATCCCGAACTCCGCGCCTCGGTCCCAGCTGATCGCAGCGACGAGGTCGCTGTCCCAGGTCGGCGTCACCCCGCGCCACGCGGTCACGCCGATGCGAACCGGGGCGGCGGCCTCCGGCCACAGCAGTCGGCGCACCGTGCTGTGGACACCGTCCGCGCCGATCACGAGGTCGGCGTGGGTCATGACCTGTCGGCCCTGGTGCTGATAGGCGACCTCGCCGTCTTCGGTGACCGCGACGACCTGGGCGCCGGTCACGACGACGCCATCGGGCAGGGCGCCGAGCAGGATCTCGTGCAGCGCGGCGCGGTGAACACCGATCGCGGACGTGCCCAGCGCACGTTCCAGCCCGCCAGCCTCGATGCGAGCCAGCCACCGCCCGTCCGATCTGCGGGTGCCCCCGGACACGTCGACACGCCCCTGTTCCCGTATGGCCGCGCCCAAGCCGAGCACCTCCAGGCAGCGCAACCCGTTCGCCTGCAGAACGAGACCCGCTCCGGCCGGACGGAAGGTGGCGGCACGTTCGAGCACCGTCACCTGCCAGCCCGTGCGACGCAGGCCGATGGCCGCGCTCAATCCCCCGATGCCGGCTCCCACCACTACCGCCGTTCGCACCATGACCCACTCCTTCTACAAATGTAGAAAGCGATACTACAGGCGTAGAAGGAGGTCGCCACCATGCCAACTGACCGGCTCGCGGCCCTGACCGACGCCGCGATCGACGTCCTGGCCGAGCTCGGCATGCGCGGCCTCACCCACCGCGCCGTAGACGCCCGCGCCGGACTGCCGCAGGGCACCACGTCGGCGTACTTCCGCACCCGCAAAACACTCATCGAGGCGGTGGTGCACCGCCTCGCCGACCTGGACCGAGCAGACCTGCAAGCCAACCGGCTGCCCGCCGGCGCAGACAGCCCGGCGGTCGGGATGGACGACATCGACGCGGTCGCCGCCGACATCGCAGCAGTACTGGACCGATGGATCAGCACAGCGCGCAACCGCACGCTCGCCCGCTACGCCTGCCTGCTGGAAGCCACACACCACCCAGAACTCCAGACGATCCTCGCCCACGGCGACGCGTCGCGTACGCAGGCCAGGCTGATGCTGGCGGCAGCCGGCGCTCGACACCCGGAGCAGGCCGGCAACCACCTTGTCGCCTGCATCGACGGCCTGCTATTCGACCGGCTGGCCGGCGCCGGCGCCCGAACCGCGCCACCAGCCGGAACAGCCGCCAACCGCGCCGACCTCGCCACCGCCGTCGCTACGCTGCTACGGGCGTTCGCAGGCACCGGCCCCAAGGGGCAGTAGCCCGGTGCCTGCCGCCAGCGGGTGCCGCCACTCCGGTCCACCGCGCCAGCCGGATAGTGCGTAATCAGATGCGTCGAGCTCCAACCGTCACCCGCCGAGGCCCGCCCGGGTCGAGGTCCGTGGCCGCTCGATGGGCCCGGCCAGGGGCCCAGGCAACGACCTCTCGCGCAACCCTGCTTCGTTGCCGAAGTCAGGTGACGGCGACCGCGAACGCCGCAGTGCTGCTCGGGACCGCTGGCGTGCTCGGGGCCGTGCCCGTCGTTTTGCTGATCGTCCTGCGTCGACGCCCGGCCCGCACGCACTGCCTCGCCGGCGGGGTCGAGTGCGGCCAGCCGGCGGCGGGCGGCGCGTTCGACGGACCGGCTTCGCGGTCACGTACGTGCACAACTCCGGCGCCTACAAGCTGTGATCTTTAGCGGCCTATGGCACTGAATCTTTGTCAGTAGCTGGCGTAACGTAGGGTGGCCGGGATTGGCCACCAGGGTGATCGGTGCGTAACGAGTACCACCCAGTGGGGGCGAGCCACTCGGCGTCCGGCTTCCGTGAGTGCGTCGCCCGGCCGCCAGGGGTGAACGCCTGCGTGGTTCGTGCCAAGCCCCGCCAGCGCAGGGGTCGCCGGCGACCGAGCCCGGGCCGCACCCGGGCAATGGACCGGGGATAATGCGTTGCCGGGGTGTGGAGCGCGCTGCCACGCCCGGGCGGGCCGTCGCTCGCATGCGAACCCGGGAAGGGATGAAGGTCGCAAAGGCGAAGGGTCGGCTGCGGGGTAAGCAGCCGAAGCTCAATGCCCGGCAGGAGGCGCACCTGGTGGCGCTGCACGCCGCCGGCGAGCACACCAGCGCGGAGCTGGCGGAGTTGTTCGGTGTCGCGCGGTCGACGGTGTATCGGGCGATCGAGCGGGCTGAGGCGGCGCGGACGGCTACTGCCTGACCGGGCGGTTGTCGGCGGCCGGGTCGTCGCCGGTGAGGTGCTGCTCCAGGCGGTTGAGCAGGTCGGTGCACTGCCGGACGGTGTCGAGGTCGTCGCCCAGGACGCCGGCGAGTTCGCGCGCCCAAGCGGTACGCAGCACGCGCAGGTTGGCTGCGGCGAGGTCGGTCGCACGTACGGCGACCCCCCGCCCGGTGGCCGCGGTGCGGGCGACCATGCCCTTGCTCTCCAGGGTGCGCAGAGCCGTGCTGACGTTCGTGCGCTGCAGCCGGGCGCGGCGGGCGATCTCGCTGGGGGCGGTGCCGGGATACAGGTCCACGATCCGCATGACCTGCCGTTCGGTCTCGGTCAGCGGCACCACCTCGGGTCCCTCGGGTGTGCGGGCGCGCACGAGCCGGCCGACGTTGAGGATCAGGTCGGCCAGCTCGGCCAGCGGCCCTCCGGCGTCGGCCGCGCTGTCGATGGCGTCGTGCGTGTCACGGGACATGGCATCACCCTAGCTGGTTATGGCATCATAATTATGTGACAATAACTCGCGGCATGAAGGACCGGCCGGAGCCCCTGCCAGCAGGCGGTGCTGCCCTGCCGACGTCTATGGGGCGCCGGGCGCGGCTGGCGCTCATCCTCGGCTCGCTGAGCGCGTTCGGCGCGCTCACGATCGACATGTATCTGCCCGCGATGCCGGGCATGGCGGATGAGCTGCGTACCAGCGCGCCGATGGTCCAGCTAACCCTGACGGTGTTCGTCGTCGGCCTCGCGGTCGGCCAGGTCATCGTCGGCCCGCTGTCGGACGCCTGGGGCCGGCGCCGGCCGCTGCTGATCGGCATAGCCCTGTATGTCGCGGGGTCGCTGTGGTGCGCGCTGGCGCCCACGGCGGGCTGGCTCATCGGGGGCCGGATCATGCAGTCGCTGGGCGCCGCGGCCGGTACCGTCCTGGCCCGCGCCGTCGTGCGGGACCTGTTCGACGGCACCGCCATGACCCGGTTCTTCTCCACCCTGATGGTGATCAACGGCGTGGCACCGATCGTGGCGCCCGTCATCGGCGGTCAGCTGCTGACCGTCGCCACCTGGCGGGCGGTGTTCCTCGTCCTGGCCGCCGTCGGCGCCGTGCTGATGCTCGCCGTCGCCGTCGCGCTGCCCGAGTCCCTGCCGGCCCGTGACCGCGCGCCCGCTCACGGGCACGCCTTCCGGACGCTCGTCACCGACCGGCAGTACCTGCGGTACGTGCTCGCGGCGGCGCTGATGTTCGCCGCCGTGTTCGCCTACATCTCCGGCTCGTCGTTCGTCCTGCAGGACACCTACGGACTGACCGCCCAGCAGTTCAGCCTCGTCTTCGGCCTCAACGGCCTGGGCATCGTGGTGTTCGGGCAGCTCGGCGGCCTGCTCGTCGGCCGCGTCACCACCGAGCACACCCTGCTGCGCATCAGCCTGGGCGTGGCCACCATCGGCGCCGCCGGCGTGCTGGCCAGTGCCGCCCTCGGCCTACCACTGCCGCTGCTGCTGGCCTGCCTGTTCACGGTGGTCTCCACGTTGGGCGTGGTGCTGGCCAATGCCACCTCCCTCGCCCTAGCCGGCCACGGCTCCGCCGCCGGGGCCGCCTCCTCCCTGCAAGGACTGCTGCAGTTCCTCGTCGGTGGCCTCGCCGCCTCCGCCATGAGCCTGCCCGGCCAGATCACCGCCACCGGCATGGCCATCACCATGTTGGTGTGCGCCGCCGCCTCCCTGGCCGTTCTCCACGCCCGCCGATGACGAATCCGCCTGCGCCTGGGCGCTGACCCGATCTCCCGCGCCCAACGCGAGATCACCGATCGGGCACGTCGCCGCGCAGGGCCAGCTGCTTGGTCATGTTGAGCTTGACCTCGCCGTACGGGGCGACGTGGGTCGTGCAAGCACGCCACCGACAGCTCCTGCTCGTCGCGGCGGTTAGTGGCGATGTCACCGCCCTTGCCGTAAAACAGCACCTGGTTGCCGCCGTTCCAGCCCTCGGCCACGTTCAGCCCGTCGTGGATCTCGCGTTGCGGGTCCTGGCCGCGTAGGTTTACCGGGCTAGGAAGACGGTCTTGACGGCGCGGCCGACCTCCAGCATCGCCTGGTACGTCGGGTGGGAGGCGGCGCGGGTGAATCGGCGTAGGATCGCCTCCGTCGGTCATATGATCACGCGGTGAACGTGGAGCGGGTCCGGGACGCGTACGCCTCAGTCGCAGACCGCTACATCGAACTGTTCGGCACCTGCCAGCAGGTAGCTGCCGACGACCTCGCCTTCATCGGACGACACCTGACGGTTCGGCCGGGCAGCGTGCTTGATGTGGGCTGCGGGCCTGGCCACCTCACCGGCCACCTTCGGTCGCTGGGTGTCGACGCGACGGGGATCGACCTGGTTCCCGAGTTCATCGCCCACGCGAGGACCGCCCATCCGTACGGCAGGTACCGCCTCGGGTCGATGCAGAGTCTGGACGTCGAGGACGGTTCCCTCGCCGGCGTCTTGGCCTGGTTCTCGCTGATCCACGTACCGCCCCCGGAGCTCGACGGTGCGCTCGCCGAGTTCCGGCGGGTGATGGCTCCCGCCGGCACGCTGGTGGTCGGCCTCTTCGACGGCGACGACGTCGCCGCCTTCGACCACAAGGTCGTGACGGCCTATCGCTGGCCGGTTGACGAGTTCTCCGAGCGGTTGGCGGGAGCCGGCTTCCGGGAGGTCGAGCGCCAGCATCGGCCCAGCGATGGCACCCACCGGCCGTACGCTGCGATCGCGGCGGTCCTGGGCGAACCGTGAGCCGAGAACGACAGCCGTGGAGCGCGGCCGCTGCTGCCGGCGGAACTGAGCCTCTTGCGGTCGACAAGCAGGTCCATGGCCTCGACGGTGACCGGGCCCAGGTGCCCGAGGAGCTGAGGGTGCCGTCCATCGCCACCAGCTTCAGATACGGGGCGATGTCGGGGCCCACGCCGAGAAAGCGCAGGGGCTCGACCCTTGGGGACAAATGGCAGTGGATCCGGCGCTAGGCCCTGACTGCCTGACCGCGTGATGACGACCCGGGTGCGGGCGCTCGGGTGCTGCCGGTGCGGATACGAGCATGCCGAACACCAGTTTGCCGTGCGCGCTCGGCGATCAGTACGGGGAGCCGTATCTGCCGAGCGGGGGATGTCAGGAGGTGAGGGGGGTCACCGTGGCGTCGGAGAGTCGCCAAGATGGTGGGCAGTGGCGTTAAGAACGCGCCAAGATCACCGATTGAGTGTGGTGGTCGGGTCTTGACTCCATGGTGTGTTGAACTGGTTGAAGCGTGTGCTGGTCGGGCGTCCGTTGCGCAGCGACCGGTTGGGCGAGACATTGCTGTCGAAGCGGCTGGCGTTGCCGATTTTCGCGTCGGATCCGTTGTCGTCGGTGGCATATGCCACGCAGGAGATCCTGCTGGTGCTGACGCTGGGTGGTTTGGCGTACCTGTTCCTGGCGCCGTGGGTGGGCCTGGCGGTGGTGGTGCTGCTGGCGGTGGTGGTGGCCTCGTACCGGCAGGTGGTTCGCGCCTACCCCAGCGGCGGCGGGTCGTACGAGGTGGCCTCGCGTAACCTCGGCCCGTCAGCCGGGTTGGTCGTGGCGGCGGCGCTGCTGGTGGACTACATCATGACGGTGGCGGTGTCGGTGGCCGCCGGCGTGGACAACGTCATCTCGGCGGTCCCGTCGTTGAATACCCACCGGGTTGCCATCTGTGTGGGGTTCGTCTTCGCATTGATGGCGATGAACCTGCGCGGGGTGCGAGAGTCGGGTAAGACGTTCGCCTGGCCGACGTACCTGTTCATCACCGGCGTGCTGGTCATGGTGGCCCTCGGGCTCGGCCGAGCAGTGGCCGGGCACGCGCCGGTGGCCGAGTCAGCCGGGTGGCAGGTGCGCCCGGAGCAGGTGGGGTTGACTGGGCTGGCCCTGGCCTTGTTGACGTTGCGGGCGTTCGCGTCGGGGTGTACCGCGTTGACCGGGGTGGAGGCGATCTCCAACGGGGTGCCGGCGTTCAAGCCGCCGAAGGCGGAGAACGCCGCGCGCACGATGCTGGCGATGGGCGTCGTGGCAATCACCCTGTTCGCCGGAATCACCGCGCTGGCGTTGATCGCGAAGGTACGGGTAGCCGAGCACACCTGCGACCTGATCGGCTTCCCGGGTAACTGTGCTACCGACCCGCAGCGCACGGTGATCGCTCAGCTGGCCGCAGCGGTGTTCGGCAACAACAGTTTCGGGTTCTTCGTCATTCAGGCCACCACGGCGCTGATCCTGATCCTGGCGGCCAATACGGCGTTCAACGGCTTCCCGCTGCTGGGGGCCATCCTGGCCCAGGACCGGTACCTGCCCCGGCAGCTGCACACCCGCGGCGACCGGTTGGCGTTCTCCAACGGCATCATCATCCTGGCGGCGATCGCCGCAGTGCTGATCTGGGTGTTCGACGGGTCGGTGACTCGGCTGATCCAGCTGTACATCCTCGGGGTGTTCACCTCGTTCACGCTGAGCCAGGCCGGCATGGTGCGGCACTGGAACCGCGCTCTGGCCGACGAGCAGGACCCGAAGGTGCGGCGGCGACTGCACCGCTCCCGGGTCATCAACGCGCTCGGCGGCGTGCTGACCGCGCTGGTGCTGGTCATCGTGCTGGCGACGAAGTTCACCCACGGCGCCTACCTGGTCGTCATCGCCGTGCCGGTGTTGTTCGCGCTGATGCGCGCGATCCACGGGCACTACGAGCGGGTGAGCGCCGAGCTGGAGCCCGAGCCCGGCGGGGTGGTCATGCCGGCCCGGGTGCACGCGGTGGTGCTGGTTTCGCGGGTGCACCGCCCGACCCTGCAGGCGCTGGCCTACGCGCAGGCGACCCGGCCGGACAGCTTGACCGCGGTCACCGTGAGCATCAACGCCGAGGAGGTGGCCCGGCTACAGCAGCAGTGGGCCGACCGGGACCTGAACGTGCCACTGACGATCTTGGACTCGCCGTACCGGGAGATCACCGATCCGGTGCTGGACTACGTCAACCGGCTGCGGGAGGAGGGCCCTCGGGATCTGGTGGTGGTCTACATCCCTGAGTACGTCGTGGGGCGGTGGTGGGAGCAGTTGCTGCACAACCAGAGTGCGTTGCGGCTCAAGGCGCGGCTGCTGTTTCAGCGCCGGGTCATGGTGGTCAGCGTGCCGTGGCAGCTCGAATCCAGCGTTCGCCGGCCCCGCCGCGAGCAGGTCAGGGGCGGGCGGCGGCCAGAAGATCGCAAGCCGGTGGCGGCCGGGCGACGCGAGTCGTAGCGGTGGATCGGGTAGAAATGCCCGACATGGGAACAGTTGCGCAGGGCGGGCCGGATTCGGTACGCCGGTCGTGGCGGCGCGCCGGCGTCGGCGTCATCGCGGCGGGCGCCGGGCTGGCCGCCACCACTGCGGCGCTGGTGCCGCTGCGCTCACAGGTGTCGCTGCCCAGCGTGGTCCTGCTGTACCTGATACCGGTGCTGCTCACCGCGGCGCTCGGCGGGTGGGTGCCCGCCGTGGCCGCCGCGGCGGGCGCCGATCTGCTGGTCAACTACTTCTTCATCCCCCCGTTTCGCACCTTCGCGGTCGAGGCCGGGGACAGCATCGTCGTCTTGGCTGTCTACGTCGGCGTTGCGGTGGCGGTCAGTCTCGCCGTCGACCTCGCCGCCCGGCACCGGGCCACCGCCGCCCGCCGTGACACCGAAGCCGCGTTGCTGGCCGTGGCCAGCAGCCAGCCCATCGAGCAGTCGCTGGCTCGCCTGCTCGAGGAGGTCCGCACCACCTACCGGATGACCACGGTCGCTCTGGCCGAGCAGGGACGTACCGTCGAACGGGTCGGCCCCTCGCCACACGGGCAGCCGGCGTTGTCGGTCGCCGCCGGCGGCGGGCTGCGCCTGCTCGGCTGGGGGCCGCAACTGTTCGCCGAGGACCGCCGCGCCCTGGCCCGCCTGGCCGCCGCCGCAGCCCGGGCCCTGCATACCCAGCGGCTGGCGGGGCAGGCTGCCCACGCCGAGGAACTCGCTCACATCGACCGGGTCCGCGCCGCGCTGCTCGGCGCGGTCGGTCACGACCTGCGCACCCCCCTCGCGGGCATCAAGGCCGCCGTGTCCAGCCTGCGCCAACCCGACGTCGACTTCACCGCACACGATCGAGCTGAACTGCTGGCCACCGTGGAGGAGTCCACCGACCGGCTCACCGCCGTGGTCGACAACCTCCTCGCGCTCAGCCGCCTGCAGGCCGGCGTGCTGTCCGTCGACAACCAGCCGACCGCCCTGGACGCGGTCGTGGCCCGCGCCGTGCTGGCCACCGACACCGGCGGTGTCGAGGTGCACGTGGACGTACCCGACGACCTGCCCCTGGCCCTGGCTGACCCGGGACTGCTGGAACGGGTGGTGGCGAACCTGCTGGCCAACGCCTGCGCCGCCACCCCACCCGGGCGTAGCGTGCAGATCCGTGGTCGCGCCGACGACCACCAGCTCCAACTCCAGGTTATCGACCACGGTCCGGGCATCGCCGTCGAGGACCGCGACCGGGTCTTCGCCCCGTTCCAACGCCTCGACGACCACAGCAGCACCGGCCTCGGCCTGGGACTCGCCATCGCCCGCGGCTTCACCGAGGCGCAAGGCGGCACGCTGACCCCCAGCGACACCCCGATCGGAGGATTGACCATGACCATCGTCCTGCCCGCAGCGGTAGCCGATCGATGACCCGCATCCTGCTCGTCGACGACGACGCCCCACTGCTGCGCGCGCTCCGGATCAACCTGACGGCCCGCCGATACGAGGTCACCACCGCCACCGACGGCACCACCGCCCTGACCCTGGCCGCCCGCACCCCACCCGACCTGGCCATCGTCGACCTCGGCCTACCCGACCTCGACGGTGTCACCGTCGTCGAGGGCCTGCGCGGCTGGACCCGCATACCGATCATCGTGCTCTCCGCCCGCGACACCGAGTCCGCCAAGGTCGACGCCCTCGACGCCGGCGCCGACGACTACATCACCAAACCCTTCGGCATGAACGAACTCCTCGCCCGTATCCGCGCCGCCCTACGCCGCGCCACCCCCGCCGACACCGGGCCCGCCGTCGTCGCCGTCGGCGACTTCACCATCGACCTGGCCGCGAAACGCCTAACCACCAGCACCGGCCACGACGTGCGACTCACCCCCACCGAATGGCACCTGCTGGAAATCCTCGCCCGGCACCCCGGCAAACTCGTCAGCCACCGCCAACTCCTGCACGAGGTGTGGGGACCCGCCTACGACACCGAGACCAACTACCTGCGCGTGCACTTCGCCAACCTGCGCCGCAAGATCGAACCTGACCCCACCCGGCCCCGTTACCTCGTCACCGAACCCGGCATCGGCTACCGCCTCACTCTTGGCTAACCATGCAGGGCCGCGGCAAGTAGTAGTGGCCGTGCACGTTGATGTGTTCGTCCTGGGCCGCACCGGGTTGACACGGCTGTCGGTGCGCGCTATCAAGGAGACAAGGACTTGAGTCAATCAGACTCAACTTGACGCCTTCGGCCAGGAGAACCGAGGAGAGATCACGATGCTGATGCGCACCGACCCGTTCCGTGAGATCGACCGGCTCGCCGAGCAGCTGCTCGGCACCAACTCCCGTCCCGCCGTGATGCACATGGACGCCTACCGTGACGGGGACTACTTCTACGCCGCGTTCGACTTGCCCGGGGTGGACCCGGACAGCATCGACTGCACCGTCGAGCGCAACGTGCTGACCGTCCGCGCGCAGCGCCGCCGCCCGACCGGGGACAACGTCGAGCTGGTCGCGGCGGAGCGCCCCATGGGCACGTTCAGCCGGCAGCTGTTCCTCAGCGACACCCTCGACACCGACAACCTTGAGGCTGGCTACGACAACGGGGTGCTGACCCTGCGCATCCCGGTGGCCGAGCGGGCCAAGCCCCGCCGGGTGGCCATCGCCACCGGCGGCAACGGTCGCCGGCAGATCGACGCCTGACCCGGCGCTCGGGTCGCGATCAGGGCGCCCCCGCCGGGTGGCGCCCTGATCCGACGTGCCGGCTGCGGCGACGCGCCCGCTGGCCGGCTGCACCGGGGGAGGAGACCGTCTCAGGCGGCGCCGGGGAAGATCATCGACTACGGGCACAACCAGTCGCGGCGGGTGCGCGCCGGCCGGGGCGCCGGGCGGGCGGAAACAGCACGGGCGCGCCTCACCGCCGATCCGCCCCCAGGCTGAGAGCCTTTCACACATGCTTCGTCCCGAGTTTCCGGTGCTGCCGCGTGGCGCGGCCCGCCCGGCCCTGCGCGGGGCCGGTCCGGGCGACTTCACCGAGGCGTGGCTGCGTAACCGGCGGTTGTCCGAGCACACCCGCGACGCGTACCGGCGGGACGTGGCGGGCTGGTTGGCCTGGTGCCGGGCACGGCAACTGGATCCGCTGCGGGCCAACTTCCTCGACGTCAACGCCTACGGCCGTGAGTTGGAGGCCACCCCGGCGGCGCGCAGCGGCCGGCCGTTGACCCCGGCGACCGTGGCCCGCAAGCTGTCGGCGCTGTCGAGCTGGTACGACTTCCTGGTAAAGCTACGGGCAATCGAGGCGAACCCGGTGACAGCCGCGGACCGGCCCCGTGTCGACCGGGACCACTCCTCGACGGTCGGGTTGACCCCGCAGGAGGTGGACGCGCTGCTGGCCGCCGCGCAGGCCGAGAGCGGCCCGACGGCGGCACGCAACCGGGCGGCGGTCGCGCTGCTGGCCGACCTGGGGCTGCGGGTGGGGGAGCTGGTGTCGCTGGACCTGGCGGACCTGGGCGCGGAGCGGGGGCACCGCAGCGTCCGGTTCGTCGGCAAGGGCGGCAAGCCAAGGCGGCGGGCGCTCACCCCGTCCACGGCGTACGCGGTGGACGCCTACCTGGCCGAGCGGGCGGCGGCGCAGGGGGTGGGGACACACCAACTGACCGGTCCGCTGCTGGTCACCGCAACCGGCGCGCGGCTGGACCGGCACTCGGTGTTCCGGCTGGTGCGGCGCCTGGCCCGCACGGCCGGCATCCCGGCATGGGCGAAGCTGTCGCCGCACTCGTTGCGGCACGCGTTCGCCACCACCGCCCGCGCGGAGGGGGTGCCGCTGGAGGACGTGCAGGACGCCATGGGGCACGCGGACCCGCGTACCACTCGCCGCTACGACCGGGACCGGCACAACCTGGACCGCGACCCGGCGTACGCGATCTGGGCGGCGCGGGCGCGGCGGCGGGCCTGACGCCCGCCGGGGCGTGCGGGTCAGCAGAGCAGGTCGAGATGGCGGTGGGCGTCGCCGGCGATGTCCTCGTGGCGCAGCCGCCGCCGCGCCCACAGCCCGGCCGCGACCTGCGCCTGCTCGTCGCCCCACGCGGCGTGCTCGACGAGCAGGGCACAGGCCAGCGCCGCCGCCATCCGCAAGGCCAGCCCCCGCGCCCCGGCGACCACCTCGACGGCGCGCGGGTCGGCGGTGACCTCGGCCAGGGCGGCGGTCAACTCCCCGGTGACGGCGGCGAGGGTGTCGGCCAGGTCGGCCGACAGCGGCCGGGCCAGGTCGACGGCGGCGGCGAGGCGACGCAGCAGGGGCCCGCCGGCGTCCTCACGGCTGACGGCGCGCAACACGTCCAGGGCGAGCACGTTGGTGGTGCCCTCCCAGATCGGCAGGACCTGCGCGTCGCGCAGCAGCCGGGGCACGCCGGTGTCCTCGACGTACCCCGCGCCGCCGAATGCCTCCACGTACTCGCTGGCGCAGGCCACCGCCAGCCGGCCGGTGGCGAGCTTCGCCAGCGGCGCGACCACCCGCAACTCGGCGGCGGCGTCCGGGTCTGCGCCCACCTCCACCCGGCCGAGCAGCGCGAACGCGTGCCCGGCGAGGACGAACGCGGCGGCGGTGTCCACGGCGAGGACGCCGAGGGTGGCCCGGTGCAGCGGGTTGTCGGCCAACCGCCCCCCGGCGGCGACGCGGGCGGCGGCGTAGGCGCGGGCGTAGGCCAG
>NZ_GG657738.1:122283-125241 GCF_000158815.1 Micromonospora sp. ATCC 39149
GGCGGAGCAGAACCACTTCTGCCCGGTCAGCCGCCACGACCCGTCGGCGGCGGGTCGACCGACGGTGCTGGAACCGGACAGGTCCGAGCCGCCCTGCGACTCGGTCATCCACTGCCCGGACACGATCGCGGTGTCCGGGTCGGTGGAGGTCAGCCGGGGCAGCCACGCGTCGCGGACGCCGGAGTCGACCTCAGGAAGGCTGAGCAGCGCCGCCGCGCCGTCGGCCATCGCCACCGGGCAGGAGAACGTCGCCGACTCCGGCCCGTACAGGTGCAGCAGGGCGTGTTGGACGACCCGCGTGGCGGCCCCCCACTGCCCGCGCGCCGATTCCAGGTAGGGCAGGGCGACCACGGCGTGCCGGGCGGCGGCGGCGCGTTGGGCCCGCCACCCGGCGGACGTGTCGATCCGGTCGACGCGGGCGCCCCACGGGTCGTAGCGGACCAGGACCGGTGGGTGCGCCTCGGCGTCGGCGTGCGCGGCGCGCAGCGGCCCGGTCACGTCGGCGGCCAGGTCGATCAGCCGGCCCTGCGCGGCGGCGTGCCCGGCCGGGCCGAGCTGGCGGCGCAGCCAGGACCGCAGCAGCCGGTCACCGGTGTACGGGCTGTCGGGGGTGGGCGCCGGCTGCACGTAACGGGTCATCGTCTCCTCGCCTCCGCAGGGCACGCGTCGGGGTGTGCGCCGACCGTAGACGATGCGCCGGGCGGGCGACAGGGGCGAGTCGCTGCGCGGTTACCCGCCGTGCCCCTACGGTCGAAGGTGATGGGCAGCCAGCAGCCATGGACGCGGCCGGCCCGGCGTCGCCGGCCGGCGCGGACCGCGCTGTTGATCACCGGCGTGGGGGTGGGGCTGTGCCTGGTGGGGGTGGCCGGTCTGGGGGCGTGGAACGTGCAGATGCTGGCCGGGGCCGGCGACGAGGCCCGCCGCAGCGCCGACGGCTTCCTGCGGGAGGTCGCCGCGGGCGACGTGCAGCGGGCCTACGAGCGGCTGTGCGCGCAGTCGCGTACCCGGTGGAGCGCGGTCGGTTTCGCCGGCTGGGTGCGCACCCCGCCGGTCGTCACCGGCTACGAGATCGTCGACGTGTCGGTGCGCACGAGCCACGGCCGGCCGACCGGTGCGGTGCGCGCGCGGCTGACCCGCGACGGTGGTGCCGGCGAGGAGCGCACCGTGGCGATGGTGGAGGAGGACGGCCAGTGGCGCATCTGCGGGGACCCGTTCTGAGGTGGCTCAGTCGCGGGGGCCGAGGTCGCCGGCGCGGTAGTGCCGCCGGCACAGCACCTGGTAGCGCACGTCGGCGGTGTCCACGGTGTCGCCGATGACGACCTGCGCGCCCTCGCGGACGACCCGGCCGTCGACGACGCGGGCGTTGAGCAGCCCCTCGCGCCCGCACCAGCACAGCACCTCGACCTGGATGCGGGCGACGGAGTCGGCGAGTTCGAACAGTCGCCGGGCGGCGGGGAACAGGCAGGACCGGAAGTCGGTGGCCAGGCCGAAGGCGTACACGTCGACGTCGAAGTTGTCGACCAGGTCGGCCATCTGCTCGACGTGTTCGAGGTTGTAGAAGGACGCCTCGTCGCAGATGAGGTAGTCCACGCGTACCCCCTCGGCCCAGGCGTCGCGGACCAGGTCGCGCAGGTCGAGGCCGTCGGTGACCTCGATCGCGGCGTGGGCCAGGCCGATGCGGGTGGTGACCTGCGGGCCCAGGGACCGGTCGATGCGGGTGGTGACCAGGCCGCGGCGGCCCTGCCGGGCGTGGTTGTAGTTCATCTGTAGCGCCATCGTGGACTTTCCGCAGTCCATCGGCCCCCAGAAGAACCTCAGGGCGGCGGCGTGCAGCGGCCGGCCGTCGGCGCCCCGGGCGGCGGCGCAGCCACGCCGGGTGTCGTCGTCCGGGCCCGGAAGGGGCCGGGCCAGGCAGATCGGGGCGGCAGCGGCGTCGTCGGTCACGTCGGGGCAGCCTAGCCCATCGGCTGTCGCCGATCAGTTCGGTGCGTGTGCCCCCGCCCCTACAGCAGCCGGGGCGGGGTGTTGCCGGCGGCGACGATGGCGCGGCGGATCGGCACGGCGGCCAGCAGCACGAAGCCGACCACGAAGAAGATCAGCAGGGAGACCAGGCCCACCCGGTAGGACGAGGTGAGCTGGAACACCAGTCCGAACGCCAGGGGGCCGAGCCAGCTGGTGCCCCTGTCGCTGATCTCGTAGAAGCCGTAGTACTCGCCCTCCTTGCCGGCGGGGATGAGCTGGCTGAACAACGACCGGCTCAACGCCTGGCTGCCGCCGAGGACCAGGCCGATGGCCCCGCCGAGGACCATGAACGGCAGCGGCGCCTCGGCGGGTAGCCGGAACACCGCGATGATCACACCGGTCCACAGCACGAGGCTGAGCAGCACGGTCTTCCGCGCCCCGATGCGCCGGGCCAGCGCGCCGAGGGCCAGGGCTCCGCCGAAGGCGAGGAACTGCACCAGCAGGATGGTGGCGACCAGGGTGCTCTGTCCCAGCTTCAGCTCCTCGGTGCCGTACTGGCTGGCGAGGGTGATCACGGTCTGGATGCCGTCGTTGTAGACCAGGAAGGCCAGCAGGAACCACAGCGTCAGCGGGTACGCCTTGATCTCGCGCAGGGTGCGGCCGAGCTGGCGGAACCCGTCGGTGAGCACGTTGCCGCCGCCGGCCAGCGCGGCGGCGGTGGGATGCTCGCGCAGCCAGCGCAGCGGCACCAGGGTGAACACGGCCCACCACACGCCGGCCGACACGATCGACCAGCGGGCCAGGTCGAGGGTGCGCTGCGGGTTGCCCTCCTCGCTGAGCACGGTCACGGCGACGAGGTTCGCGGCCAGCAGCAGGCCGCCGCCGAGGTAGCCGATGGCCCAGCCGCGGCTGGAGATGCTGTCGCGTTCGTCGGGGCCGCCGAGCTGCGGCAGGAACGAGTTGTAGACCACCACGGCCGCGCCGAAGGAGATGTTG
>NZ_GG657738.1:126472-127726 GCF_000158815.1 Micromonospora sp. ATCC 39149
GGCGCCCGGGTGACCGGCCGGCGAGCAGCCGGCGCACGGTCACCGCGGCGCGCCCCGACCCGTGGTCACGGCAGCCGGCGGCGGTGGGTCCGGGAGGTGCCGGTGGGGCGACCCGGGTCGACGTGGCGGGGCCGGTCTGGCTCGTCGGGGCGCAGCGGGACGAGGGCGTCGGTGATCGCGTCGATGATCCGGTCGGTGGCCCGCCGGGCCGCGCCCGGCGCGGCGTCGGCGTCGGTCAATGCGACCGGGTCGCCGAAGTGCACCCGCACCACCGGCCGCCGCCACAGCGCCCGGGCCACGGCGCGCAGCATCCCCTTCGGCGCCCGGTACGGCAGCACCTCGTGCGAGCCCCACTGGGCCACGGGGACCACGGGCGCGCCGCTGGCCAGGGCGAGCCGCGCGGTCCCGGTCTTGCCGCGCTCGGGCCACAGGCCGGGGTCCAGGCCGATGCGGCCCTCCGGGTAGACCAGGATCACCGACCCGGCGGCGACGGCCCCGGCGGCGTCGTCCAGGGCCCGGTGCACGGCGGCGGTGCCCCGGTCGACCCGGATGTGCCCGGCGCGGCGCATGGCGGCGCCGAGCAGCGGGGCGCGGAACAGCCCGCCGGTGGCCATGATGCGGGGGGCGACGCCCCGGGCACGGCACGCGGCGGCCAGAACCACGGGGTCGAAGGGGCTGAGGTGGTTGGCGGCCAGAATCAGCGGCCCCCGGCGCAGCCCGTCGGGCACGTCGCCGGAGACCTCGAGGCGGGCCAGGGCGCCGACGACGGCGCGGGCCAACAGTTGGGCGCCGCGCCAGATCAGGGGCGGCTGCCAGGAGGCGGTGGGCGTGTCCATCAGCGGTCGATGGTCGCACGGCCGCGCCAGGGCCGCGGGCGCGGCCGGGTGGGGGAGCGGACGCGACCGGGGCAGGGCCGAGCGGCAGTGGTGATCAAGGTCATTGATTCCGGGCCTGTCGGAACCCCCGCACCCGCCGACACCTCTACGACGCCGAGTAGTATTTACTACGTCTCGTAGTATGAAAGGCTGGGGGTTCCAGGTGGACGCGTTGGACGTCGCCCGCTGGCAGTTCGGTGTCACCACCGTCTACCACTTCCTGTTCGTGCCGCTGACCATCGGCCTGTCCGTGCTCGTCGCCATCCTTCAGACCATCTGGCACCGCACCGGCAACCAGCGCTACCTCAAACTCACCAAGTTCTACGGCAAACTCTTCCTCATCAACTTCGCCATGGGCGTCGTCACCGGCATCGTCCAG
>NZ_GG657738.1:134226-136470 GCF_000158815.1 Micromonospora sp. ATCC 39149
GGCGCGCAGGTGTTCGTCGGTGACGGGTTCGTCGGTGAAGGTGTTGGCGGTGTGAGCGTCGGTGAACAGTTGGGCCTGGGCGTCGGGGTGCAGGGTGATGAGGTGCGTTGTGGCGGTGTCGGTCATGGTGTCCTCCACGGGTCGGGGTGCTTTGCTACGCCTACAGTAGCAGCTAGCTTTTTCAAAGCTGCTGTGGTCGGGGTGGAGGCCACGTACTCTGGGGGCATGACGCTGCGCTCCCCTGCCGATGAAGCCCCCCGTGCGTGTGACGGGGGGCTGACGCGGGCGTTCGCGTTTCTCGGCAAGCGGTGGAACGGGATGTTGCTGGGCACGTTGGGGCAGGGGCCGGCGGGGTTCGCGGAGTTGGCGCGGGCGTTGCCGGGGATCAGTGAGTCGGTGCTGTCGGACCGGTTGGGTGAGCTGGCCCGGGTGGGGTTGGTCAGCCGTACGGTGCGGGAGGGTCCGCCGCTGGGGGTGAGTTACGAGCTGACCGAGCGGGGTGCGGCGCTGCTGCCGGCGTTGGACGCCTTGGCGCGGTGGGCGCACGAGAATCTGCCCGCGGGGGGATGTCGCTGACCGCGCTTGAATCGGAGCTGCTGGAACGGCACATGCGCGGCACGGTCAGCGTGCACGTGCAAGCAGCACGCTCTGGCCTACCGTCGCGGCCGCGCCTGGCACCAGGCTCTGACCGACCTCGGCGCCACCGCCCGCTTCACCCGCCGCTACCGACCACAGACCAACGGCAAAGCCGAACGCTTCAACCGCACCCTGCTCGACGAATGGGCCTACGCCCAACCCTTCAGGCCCGCCCGTAGTTTCAGACCAAAAACAACGCTAAGAACTGAGGGTTGATCAAGCTCTCCACCCGGCCGTAGCGTCCCGTCCCGTTCGGTGACGGTCGATGCTCGGGTGGTGGGTTCGTGGCGACTCAGGATGTGTTCTCGGCGGAGGAACTGGCGCGGCTTCGGGGCTTTCCGGAGATCAACCGGGCGGAGCTGATCCGGTACTTCACGTTGATCGGTGCGGACGAGGCGTTCGTGCGTCAGTTCCGTACCGGCCGCAACGTGCTGGGTGTGGCGGTCCAGCTGTGCACCCTGCCGTGGCTCGGGTTCGTACCCGATGAGGTGTCGGCGGCGCCGGCGGCTGCGGTGGGCCGGTTGTCGCAGCGGCTCGGGATCGCGATGGGTGAGCTACGCGGGTACGGCGAGCGGGAGCAGACCCGTACGGATTATCTGCGGGAGGTGGCCGGCTACGCCGGCTGGCGGTCGATGGACTCTGCCGAGTGGAAGGATCTCGACGAGTTCCTGTTCGCCCGGGCGATGGAGCACGACTCGCCGAAGTTGCTGTTCCGGCTGGCCTGTGAGTATCTGCTGTCGTCGCGGGTGATCCGGCCGGGGGTGATCCTGCTGCTGCGCCGGGTGGCCGCGGCCCGGGCCCGCGCTCGGACGGAGACGTGGTCGCGGGTGCGGCACCTGCTGACCGACCGGCGGTGCGCCGAGCTGGACCTGTTGCTGGTCCCGGACGCTTATTTGGGCCGAACCCCGCTGGCCTGGCTGGGTGTGGGCCCGACGTCGTCGAGCCCGGCCGCGGTGAAGGCCGAGCTGGAGAAACTGGCCTACCTGCGGCGCCTCGACGCGCACACGCTGGATTTGTCGATGCTGCCGACGGAGCGGCGCCGGTTCCTGGCTGGAATCGGACGGCGGTTGACCGGGCAGGCGTTGCAGCGGCGTGAGCCGGAGCGCCGGTACCCGATCCTGCTGACGCTATTGGCGCAGTCGGCCGTTGAAGACGCTGCTGCTGTTCGACCAGGCGATCAGCGGCCGGGAGGCGGCGGCGAAGCAGAAGGTCGCCGAGGCCCTGGCCGAGCGGGCCAAGGGTGGGGAGAACCGGCAGGCGCTGCTGGACGAGATCCTGGCCGTCGTGCTCGACACCGGAATCGGCGACGAGCAGATTGGCAGCATGCTGCGCACCCGGATCGGCATGGACCGGATGCGGACGGCGTGGGCCGAGCGCCGCGAGCGGCTGCCGCGTGATCACGGCCAGCTGAGCATGCTGGACGCGTCGATGTCGTACCTGCGCCAGTTCGCCCCGGCCGTGCTGGCTGCGGTGCAGTTCGCCGGCGGCCCGGGTACCGAGGAGCTGTTGCAGGCGGTGAGCATGCTGGTTGGGCTGTACGCCACGGGCGCCCGCAAGGTCCCGGCCGGCGCTCCGGTGGGGTTCGTGCCGACGAAGTGGGTCGGCTAC
>NZ_GG657738.1:136629-171493 GCF_000158815.1 Micromonospora sp. ATCC 39149
CCCCGCAGGCGTGGGCGCCGCAGAAGGTGGATTTCTGCCACCTGGTCGGCAAACCGGTCGATGCCGCCGAGGCGCTCGCTGCAGCCGATGACGAGTTGCACACTGCCCTGGCCGATCTGGAGACCCAGTTGGCCAAGGGCAACCCGGGCGAGGTCCGGCTCACCGACGACGGCGAACTGATCATCCCGCCGCTAACGGCGGAGGACGTGCCCGCCGAAGCGGATGCGCTGCGCGGCGAGCTGGCCGGGATGCTGCCGCGGGTGCCGATCGCGTCGGTGCTGGTGGAGGTCGACGCGCGGACCGGGTTCACCGATCACCTGGTGCACGCCGGTGGGAAGGTCGCCCGGCCGGCGGAGCTCAAACGCAACCTGCTGTACGTGATCATCGCGGAGGCCACGAACATGGGCCTGTCCGCGATGGCTGAGTCCTGCGGCGTGCCGTACGACGTGCTGGCCTGGACCGCCGAGTGGTACTTCCGCCCCGAGACGCTCGAAGCCGCGAACGCCGCGGTGGTCAACTACCACCACCGGCTCCCGCTTACGAGAGCGTTCGGCTCGGGCACCCTGTCGTCGTCGGACGGGCAGCGGTTCCCGGTCAAGGGCAAGTCCATCACCGCCCGGCACCTGTCCCGGTACTTCGCCCGTGGCCAGGGTGTTTCCACCTACACGCACGTCTCCGACCAGCACTCCACCTTCGACACGAAGGTGATCGTGGCGACCGCGCCGGAGTCGCACTACGTGCTCGACGGGCTGCTGGGCAACGCCACCGACCTGCCGACCTTCGAGCACGCCACCGACACCCACGGCGCGACCCTGGCCAACTTTGCCCTGTTCGACCTGGTCGGCAAGCAGCTCTCGCCGCGAATCCGCGATCTCGGGAAGATCACTCTGTACCGGACCGGGCCCCGCGCTGACTTCCTGGACCGGTATCCGCGCGCTGGGGCGCTGCTGACCCGGCGGCTGAACTTGGACTTGATCACGAGCATGTGGGACGACCTGCTGCGGGTCGCCGCGAGCGTGCAGGGCGGGCACGCCACCGCCGCCCTGGTCGTGGGGAAGCTGTGCTCGTCGAAGCGGCAGCAGAACGCGCTGACCAGCGCGATCAAGGAGTACGGGGCGTTGCGGCGCACCGTTTACGCCACCCGCTATCTGGCCGATGAGACCTACCGGCGGCGCATCGCCCGGCAGCTGAACAAGGGCGAGAACCTGCACGCCCTGCGCCGCTCCCTCGCATACGCCGGCGAAGCAGCGCTGCGCCGCCGGCACCACAAGCAGCAGACCGAACAGATGTGGTGCCTCACCCTGGCCACCAACGCCATCGTCTGCTGGTCGACCGAGTACCACGGCCTCGCCGTCGGCGCGTTACGCCGCGACGGCCGCCAAGTCGACGACGAGGTCCTGGCGCACATCTGGCCCACCCACCACGAGAACGTGCACTTCTGCTGACCCGGGCCGCGTCCCGAGCGCTCACGGCTGCCGCTTCCCGTTTGGCTGGGGATGTGTGACCTGGTTAACCCAGCCCACCGTAACTATACGTCGAGCATGGTTATAGGTATGCGAACTACGGTGATGGACCGGACGGTGACCACAAGGGCGCAGCGGTGGGGGTTGCTGGTCACGGTCAGCGCGGGCCTGTTGTTGATCACCTTGGACAACTCGGTCCTGTACACCGCCCTGCCGACGCTGACCGCCGATCTCGGGGCCACCGGCACGCAGAGCTTGTGGATCATCAACGCCTACCCGGTGGTGATGGCGGGGCTGCTGCTGGGCAGCGGCACGCTGGGTGACCGGGTCGGGCACCGGCGGATGTTCCTGGTCGGGCTGGTGGTGTTCGCCGCCGCGTCCCTGCTGGCGGCGTTTGCGCCCAGCACGGCAGTGTTGATCGCCGCGCGGGCGTTGCTCGCGGTGGGCGCGGCGACGATGATGCCCGCCACCCTGGCCCTGATCCGGGTGACGTTCCAGGTGGAGCGGGAACGCAACATCGCGATCGCGGTGTGGGGCTCCCTCGCCGTGGTGGGTGCCGCGCTCGGCCCGATCGTGGGTGGAGCGCTGTTGGAGGCGTTCTGGTGGGGGTCGGTGTTCCTGATCAACGTCCCGGTCGCCGCCGCCGCCATGGCCGCGACACTGCTGGTCGCGCCGCGCAACGACCCGGACCCGAGCAAGCGATGGGACCTGATGTCCTCGCTGCAAGCGATGGTCGGCCTGGTCGGCGCGGTGTTCGCCATCAAGGAACTCGCGCACCGGCCGCCGTCGCCGACCGTGCTGACGGTCGCGGTGCTCGCCTCGGCCGTCGGGCTCACCCTCTTCGTCCGCAGGCAGCGACGACTGACCGATCCGCTGCTGGACTTCGCGATCTTCCGTAACCCGGCCTTCACCTCCGGGGTCATAGCCGCCGCGCTCGCCCTGTTCGCCATCGCCGGGCTCCAACTGGTCACCACCCAGCGGTTTCAACTCGTCGCGGGTTTCACCCCCCTGCAAGCGGGCCTGCTGGTCGCGGCGGCAGCCGCCGGTTCGCTGCCGACCGCGCTGCTGGGCGGCGCGATCCTGCACCGCACCGGGCTGCTGCCGCTGGTCACCGGTGGTCTCGCCCTCGCCGTGCCCGGCGTCGTCCTTGTCGCCATCGGCCTGCACACGGGTCTCGCCGTCCTGGTCACCGGAATGGTCGTCACCGGTGCTGGACTCGGCGTGGCGATGTCCGTCGCCTCCACCGCGATCATCGGCAACGCCCCAGCCCGCCGCGCCGGCATGGCCGCCTCCGTCGAGGAGGTCTCCTACGAGTTCGGGGCACTGACCGCCGTCGCGCTGCTGGGCAGCCTCATCACCTTCGTCTACGCCACCGCGGTCCGCCTCCCGCCTGGCGCGCCCACCGGGGCCGGCGACAGCCTGCCCGACGCCCTCGCCACAGCCGACGGCAACCAGGCGATCATCGACGCCGCACACACCGCCTACGACACCGGCTACCTGATCACCGTCGCCGTCGTGGCCATCGTCCTCACCGCCGGCGCGGCACTCACCGGACGGCTCCTGCGTCACCACGGCCCCGGCACCTACCCCACCGAGCACTAACGGCAGAGTGGCCCACCATGCGACCGAGCAAGCGGATCCTCATCCTCGACGCCGCCCTACGCGTCATCGAACGTGACGGTGTCACCGCCGTCACCTACGAAACCGTCGCCGAGGAAGCCGGCATCACCAAAGCAGGAGTCGTCTACCACTTCCCCACCCGCGAGGCGCTCCTGCACGCCGCGCGGGAGCGCCTCGCCACCCACTGGGAAAACGCGATGACCAGCGCGGCCGGCGGCCCCGCCGAAACGCTCAGCGAAGCCCAACGCCTCGCCGCCTACGCCACCGTCACCGCCCAAGCCGCCACCCGCGCCGAACTCGAACTCGCCCTCCACCACAACACCACCGAACCGGCAACCAGCGCGCCATTCATCGACGTGATGAACCGCTGGACACCACCCCTACCACACACCCCACCCTTGACCACCGACCAGATCCGCGCGCTGATCGCACGCCTCGCCGCCGACGGCCTCTGGCTCCACGAAACACTCACCGGCACACTCATGCCCGACCAGATGCGCCGATACCTCGCCCAGCACATCGCCGACCTCGTCCCACAAACCCCGAACACCCGACCAGCCAAGCATCACGGAACATCAGCAACGCCGAAGCCAACGGCCCTCGACGTCGCCGTGACTCCGCAGGCCGGCGGAGAACGCCGCGAGCTGTGACACAGAATCCCGTATTCTCTGTCACAGAGCCGGCGATCGACCCGTCGCCACCTGCGGGCCGCCGTCACTGTTGAGCGGCGCTCAGGGGTCAGCGGTTCGCGACGCTGAGCGTCAGTAGTTCCGACACCGAATGTCAGTGCTCGCGACACGAAACGTCAGTCAGTGGTCTTGGCCGTTGTCGTTGTCCCGGTCGAGATCGAATCCCAGGTTGTAGGCCAGTTCCGGCGTCATGATGACGATCGGCTCTCCAGGCCGGTGCCCATCGCGCACGTCCTGCTCTGTTGGAGCGATCATGGCGAGGTAGCCGTGGCTGACGGCGTCGTTGAAGGTTCGCGGCGCGAGCCTGGCCAGCAGTCGCGCGTGGTCTTGTCGCCCGATCAGCACCTCGGCAATCAGGTGGCACAAGACCGGATCGGTGCCTTTACGCGCGTGGGCCGCCTCGGCGAGCCGTTTGCGGGTGGCCGCGTCGAGTAGGCGAGGCGAGGCGGCCAGCCGTACGTGGTCCGGGGTCTGGATCAGGACGAAGCCGCTGGACAGGTCGACGGCGTCGGCGATCGCGTCGAGGGCCTGGCTGACACGGCTGGTAGGCCAGCCGAGGACGGCGGCGAGGTCGACGATCGGCACGGGGACGTCGAACAGCGTGGTCAGCACGACGTGGACCTTGATCGCGTCGGTTCGTGGGCGACGGGCGGCGTCTGTTTGGGTGCGTGGGGCCGGGCCTCCCATCCACTCCGGCCAGGGCAGTCGCAGGACGCGAGCCAGCCGGCGCAGTCGGCCGACGCGGAAGTGGTCGTACCAGTCGGGCTTGTCCAGCAGATCGAGCATGTCCTCGCTGATGCCCAGCAGTTCGGCGAGCTCGCCGCGGGTGTAGCCCTGTTCGCGGGCCAGCTCGCGCACGTTGTGGGTCGGCGGCCGCGACGGTTCGGGGCTCATCGGGTGTCCAGCTGCCATCGCACGTGAGTGTGGTCGGGTACGTGCTCGTCGGCTTTGGTCATGCTGAGGTGCCGTTGTGCCAGCCAGGAGCGGCCGGGGGCGGTCCGGATGCCGTAGGGGTCGGGGTATCTGGCGTCGGTGTCGGCGGTGGCGATCGACAGTTCGCTGAGGGTGCGCCGGGACAGCTCTTGGCTGGGCTGCCATGGGTCGAACGGTCGTGGCTGGCCCACGGCCAGCAGCGGCTCTGCGGGTTGTGCTCCTTCGGCTTGGCGCCAGGCGACCTGGGCGAGCAGGATCGGGGCGGCGGCGCGCGGTACGGGGACCGGGCCGAAGCTGGTCAGCAGGTTGTGCCCGAGCGCGTCGACGGCGTTGATCGGCCACACGTCGCGGGCCGGCCATGAGCCGGGCAGTCCGCCTGGCATGAGCAGTTCCAGCAGGGTCGCGGCGGCCGCGTCCGGCCGGAAGAGGGTGCGCAGCGCGGCGATCAGCTGCGGGGTCGCCTTGCTGAGCAGGTGCTGCGGTCCGAGGTTGCCGGGCCGGTGTTGGAGCAGCAGGCCGTTGCGCAGCAGGGCCGCTTGGGCGGCGCGGACGGTGACGAGCGCTTCGCCGGCGCTGGCCGACTGGTAGATCCAGCGGGCTAGTTCTACGGCCAGGCGGCTGCTCTCGACGACGGCGGGCGGGTGTGGGGACAGGCTGGGGGCGATGGTCTGGAAGTACCTGTTGGCGTCGGCCCAGTGCTGGTCGACCAGCTTGGCGCTCCAGCGGTCGAGGGTGCGGGCGCAGGCGCTGCGGAAGGTCAGGAAGTCGGCGGTGGGCAGCTCGTCGGGGATCGGCGCGGGCCACTGCGGGCGCGGGAGCTGGCCGGGCAGCAGCGTCTTGAGCGCTGAGGGTCGGACCTTGCCGTGAATCAGCCGGTCGGGCACACCGATGCGGTGATCGTCGCCTTTGCGGCCGGCGTCGACCAGCCAGAGCCGGGCAGGGATGGCCGCGGCGATGGCCACCAGTTCATTCTGCAGCTTGGCGGGGACGCGGTGCGCTCGGTCGATGACGATGTCCATCGGCTGGTGGCCGATGAGCCAGGCGCGGGCGGCGCGGGCGACGATGATCGGCCCGGGAACCACCTTGAACCGGTCGGAGTCGACGGGCTTGCCGAGCGCGCCCAGCACCGCCAGCCACAGCTCGTTGGCGGTGACGTTGCCCGGTCGGGTGCGCACGACGACGACGCCGGAGTCGACGTCGGCGATGCCGGTCAGCAGCGTACGGGTCGACGGGTCGTCGTCGGGGTCGCGGACCCACAGCACGGGCCGGTCCCAGCGAGTCCATGGCACCGGCGGGGCGGCCCGGTCAGCCATCGTCGCCGCCGTGCAGCGCGAAGGTGTTGTTGACGATCTCCATGTCGATGCGGGTGCGGCCAGTACGTTGGGCCAGCAGCGCCGCGGTGCTGGAGAACAGTGCCCAGTTGCGCCAGATGCCGTGGGCGAACCGCTCGTCGACGTAGGACAGCAGGTCGTCGTCGGCGTCGGCGTACATGGGGTGGTAGCCGCGCATCACGGTCGGTACTTCGTCGGGCGGCAGGGCGGTGAACTCCTGGCGCCGCCAGATCCGCGAGCGCAGCATGGGCTGGCTCTTGAGGACCTCCCAGCAGCCGTTGCCGCCGACGTAGAGCAGCCCGAACCGGGTCTCGTCGTGGTCGTGCAGGTAGCGCAGCAGGTCGATGCACTCCTCCGACAGGCGCTGCGCCTCGTCGACCACCAGCAGCCGGGGCTGGCGGGCCAGTTCTTTGACCAGCGCACCGGTGAGGGTGAACCGGTTGTTGTTGCGGGAGGGCTGGTGGCCGGACAGCTCCTGCAGCAGCAGATCGGCGACCAGGCGCATGGTCGGCCGGGACGGGAACGAGATCGCGCAGACCGGCACCTTGCGCTTGCCAACCGGCGGCAGCGCCGCGACGGTCGTCCGTACCGCGAACGTCTTGCCGAGCCCGGCCATGCCGTAGATGACGCCGACGGCCTGGTGGACGGCGATGTCGTTGACGACGTGGCGGGCCAGCTGCACCTGGGTGGTGGAGATGGTCCGCGCCCCGGCCGGACCGGCTCCCGGGGGCCTGGTCACGACGTCCACCACCGGGCCGGATCGTCGAGGTCGACCGGCTCGTCTTCCAGCGGTGCCGGCGGCACCAGCCCGAGCAGGCTGGTCGAGGTAGGCGTGGCAGGGCGGCGCCGGGCGCGAGCGGCTGCTTCGCGATCGGCGAGGCTGACCGCGCCGGAGCTCGCCGTGGTGGTGGTCTGGTCGGCATCCGACAGCACCCGCAGCCGCTGACGGGCCCGCCGGGTCGCCGACCGCTTGTCGGCCGCGGCCTGGCGGGCCTGCTCGCGCACCGCCTGGTCGTACTGGGCCTGCTGGGCGTCGGTCAGCATCGTGTCGGGGTGGCAGGTCGTCAGGTACTGCCCGTCGAGGTAGACGTGCAGGAAGCTCTCGTCATGCGGCATGTACCGGATGCGGACCGCCGTGCCGCGCCGCTCGCGCAGCTTGCCGCTGGGGTCGGCGTAGTGCAGGTTGCGGAACCGGATGCCGTTGCCCCCGACAGTGCGGGCCTCGTCGGCCAGCAGCAGATGGACCAGGTGCTGCTCCGGGGCGTGGCGCAGCGGGGTCGGGTCCTCGGCCCATGCCTGGGCGGGGGCCCGGCCGCCGAGCTGGCTGTGGCGGTGCTCGAAGTTGTACCAACGCACCCAGTCCGCGAACAGCTTGACCAGCACCTCCCAACGCAGCGGCACCACCGCCGCGGTGTCGGCTGCGGCGGCGTCGGCGTACGCGTGCCGGGCCTTGACCCGGTCGTCCAGCGGTCCGGTCAGCCTCCCGGACGCCTCGCGCGGCCCTTCGGTGAAGCCGGGCAGGGCGGACAGCAGCATCTGGTCGACGGTCCGGACGCTGCGCTCGACCTTGCCTTTCTTGTGCGGCTGGAACGGCGGCAGGCGCAGCACCTCCACGGCCAGGGTGCCCATCGCGGTGGTCACCGCGTCGGAGGCGAACTCCAGGCCCTGGTCCAGGCGCAGCATCCCGGGCAGGCCGTGGGCCGGGCTGGCCGCGTCGGGCAGCATCCCCATCCGCAGGGCGGTCAGCACCGTCCCGGCGTGCGGGGTGGTGGCGATGGCCCAGCCTGTGATCACCCGGGTGGCGTCGTCGAGGAACATCGTCAGCCACGGGCGGCACGCCGGCCCGCGCGGCGGCAGGACCAGGATCGGCAGGTTCTTGTGGTCGCCTTCCCACACCTGGTTGCGGTGGCTGCCGCGTCTGCGCAGGTAGACCAGCTTCGCCCGGCGGGCACGCTCGCCGTGGCGCACCGCCTCCCGCTGCGCCGGGGTGACCTCGGCCGCGAACGCCCGCTCCAGCGTCCGACGGGTCACCGGCGGGGCACCGGCCCATCCGGCCAGCAGCTGGGGGTGGATCGGCAACCCGGCCGCCGTGGTGTCGCCGCGCAGCGCCGCTTGCCTGGCGCGGAACACCGCGGCGACGTTGCCCCGGTAGTCGGCCAGGGCGTCACGGTCGGTCTGCGACAGCTGGAACCCGCGCCGGAACTGCTCTGCGGGCTGGGCCAGGCGCCGCCACACGCTGCGCTCGGTCACGCCCAGGCCCACCGCGACGGTCGCGACGTGCTGGCCCGTCAGCTGACCTGCGGTGCGCAGTTCGGCCAGCTGGTGCAGGGCGGCGTCCCACTGCTGCGCACTCGGTCGCGGCATCGCTGTCCTCCGTCATGGATCTCGCAACGGCGTCGACGCGGACAGCGATGCCAGACGATCTCACCCGCACCGGTCGATCATGTCAAGAGCGGCCGGATCGCAGGCGGCACAGCCGATCGTGCTTCCACGGAAGCACACCGGCGGCGGTCGCCGCGGTGCCCGCGCACTCGGCAGCGACTGCCGACTACCGCCGCTGACGGACTCGATCATGACCGGCCACGGTCCTCACGCGGATCAGTGGTCGTGGCTGTCGCGCCGGTAGGCGAGGAGGCAGGGGTCGTCCGGGTCGATCGCGTGTACGACCCGGCGGGCGATCTCGCGAAGCTGGCGCTGCTGTGTCCTGGTGAGGCTGTCGAACGCCAGCCGGCGCACCTCGGCGACGTGCCCGGGTGCGGTGGCGACGACTTTGTCGAGGCCGGTGTCGGTCAGGATCGCCAGGGTGAAACGGCCGTCGGCCGGGTCCGGGGTACGGCGAACCCAGCCCTGCTTCTCCATGCGGGCGACGACCTGCGACAGCCGTGCCAGTGAGCCCTCGGCGAAGGCGGCGAGCACACTCATCCGCAGGGTGCGTTCGGGCGCCATCGACAGGCCGGCGAGCACCTGGTACTCGAAGTGGCTGATCTGCGCGTCGCGCTGCAACTGAGCGTCGATCGCCGCGGGGAGCCGCACGACCATCCCGTACAGCATCTGCCAGGTCTGCTGCTGCTCCTCGTCGAGCCAGCGCGGCTCCGCAGTATCGGTCATGCCCTTCAGGATAACTTCACGCGTTAACCGGCTTGCACCCGACGATCACTTGCGTCTTTAAGTCATCTGGCCGTACTGTTGACTCAACGCATTAAGTCATCGAGTGGCCGGAGGGCCCCATGAACATCGTCTTGTGGATCATCGCCGGCCTGCTTGCCGCCGCATTCGCCTTCTTCGGCGCGACCAAGCTGGCACAGCCGAAGGAGAAACTCGCCGCGTCCGGCATGGCCTGGACTGAGAACGTCAGCTCCGGCCTGGTCAAGCTCATCGGCGCCCTGGAGGTCCTGGCAGCTATCGGCCTCATCCTGCCCGCCGTCCTCGACATCGCACCCATACTGGTGCCGCTCGCCGCGCTCGGCCTCGTCCTCATCATGATCGGCGCGATCGTGACCCACGCCCGCCGCAAGGAGTACCAGGCCATCGGCATGAACGTGGTCCTGCTACTGCTCGCCGCCGTCGTCGCCTGGGGCCGGTTCGGCCCGTACGGCTTCGGCTCCTGACCACCTCGAAACGTCATCACCGCCGTCCCCACAGACTCAAGGAGTACGTCATGCGTGCAGTTCACGTCCCGGCCGCCGGCGAGAAGCCGCAGATCGGCGACCTGCCCACCCCCACCGTCACCGACGGCACCGTCCTGATCCGGGTCAAGGCCGCCGCCCTCAACCCGGTCGACAACGTCCTGGTCGCCGGCTACCTCGCCAGCATGCTCCCGCACGAATACCCCCTAGTGGCGGGCCGCGACGCCGCCGGTGTCGTCGAGGCCGTCGGCACGGGTGTCGAGCACGTCAAACCCGGCGACGAAGTCTTTGGCCACGTCCTGCTCGCACCCCCAGTCCAGGCCGGCACCCTCGCCGAGTACGCCCTGCTGCCGGCCGCCGCGGTCGCGCTCAAGCCCGCCGGCATCGACTTCGTCCAGGCCGCGGCCCTGCCCCTCGCAGCCGCGGCCGCTGCCCAGGCCGTCGACGCCATCGAGGTAAAGCCCGGCCAGACCGTCCTGGTCAACGGCGCTTCCGGCGGCGTCGGCTCCTACGCCGTGCAGTTGCTCGCCGCCCGCGGCGCCACCGTCATCGCCACCGGCACCGACACCGGCCGGCTCACCGGCCTCGGCGCCACCACCGTCGTCGACCGCTCGGCCGGTCCCGTTGCCGAGCAGGTCCTCACCGCCCACCCCGGCGGCGTCGACGCCCTGGTCAACCTGTTCGGCAACACCGCCGACGACATCCCCCTCACCGCCGTTCGCCCGGGCGGCAAGGTCTCCACCCTCACCCAGGGCCCGGACGCCGACACCGCTACCACCGCCGGCGTCACCGTCACCTCGATCATGGCCGCCCCCGTGCGGGAAGTCACCGGCCCCCTCGCCGAGCAGGCCGCCGCCGGCACCCTCAAGGTCGACGTCGGCGCGGTCATCACCCTCGACGAGGCCCTCGACGGCCTCGCCGCCATCGCCGCCGGAAACGCCAAGGGCAAGATCGTCGTCACCCTCGACAACTGATCACCAGCTCCGATGACGGCCGGTGCCTGGCCCCGACCGGGCGCCGCCACCCCGGCGCCTCACGAACCGCCGAGACCGGCAAGGCCAAGCCGGGGCCCTGGATCAACCGCGCCGACCTCGCCGGCTTCCTTCTCGACGCCATCGAGCAGGCCACCTGGATCCGCAAGGCGCCGTTGGTGTGGAACGCCAAGGGCTGACCCAACCACCTCGGTGAAAACCCGCTGGCCCGCACGGCACCGCGACCGGAGCCGACGTGCGCGCTATAACCGCAAAAATTCCCCCCTGCCTCGTTCCCTGTTGGCCGTACAGCTGGCTCACCGTCAGCGGATAAAGCAAAGGAGCTATCAATGAACGATCGTGCGAAACCGTCGGTAATAACCGCCGAAATGCAGAATGCCAAAGTCCTGGCACTCCTCGAGGACCCCGCGCTCCAGGAATTAACCAGCACCGTCTCGCCGGTCCTCCCGGATGACTGGCCTGCCGGGGCCACGCCCAAGACGACCGAAGGCCCTTACTATCTCTCGTTCGGCCAGAGCCTGCTCCGGAGCGACATCACCGAGGACCGGAAGGGCGTTCCGCTGACCTTGCGGTACACCGTCGTCGACGCGGTGACCCAGGCGCCGGTCAAGGGCGCTCGCGTCGACACCTGGCATTGCGACGCGTTCGGCTACTACTCCGGCTACCTGAGCCATGACCCCGATACCTTCCCCGGATCGGAGGCGCTGAGCCACATCGAGCCGTCCGATGAGTCGCGGTTCTTGCGCGGCAGTCAGTACACCGACGAGAGCGGGGGCGTGGAATTCGGCACCGTCTACCCGGGGTGGTACCACAACCGGGACGTGCACATCCACATGAAGGTGTACGTCGATGACCGGGAGGTGTATGTTGGACAGCTGCATATGCCCGACGATGTCAACGACATCGTCGGGACGCTGCCGCCCTACGACGGGCACATCACCCTCGAACGCCTTGCGAACGACGAAGACCTCCTCTATCAGAGCGACAACGGCCAGGACCTCGTCCCGGACGTGCGGCCGGTGTCAGAGGGCAATCCGGAAATCGGCTTCATCGCGGCGTTCACGCTGGCAGTCGTCACCTCGTAAGAACATTCCGCATTGACCGGAACCAGCCGGAAAAAGGAGGGCGCCTTGCCCTCCTTTCGGCCAAGGTTGCACCGTGCAACAACGTCAGGGTCCTTCAGGAAAAGCAGCTTGGTCGCCGCTGATCCTCCGGGGCCCTGACGCCTTCCACCCCTCCGCCACGCCGCCCGACGAGCTACCCCTCAACCACGCTCAACTGCGAAGACCCAGCAAAGGAGCTATCAATGAACGATCGTGCGAAACCGTCGAACGACGAACACTCGATCCAGCGCCTCCTCGCCCTGGCGGCGATGCTGTTGGACCGGCATCGCTTCCGCGATCTGGCCGAGCTGCACGCCGAGGACGCAGCGGTCATCGTCGGCGGCGGTGAGCCTGTGCGCGGGCGGGCGGCGATCGAAGCAATGCTGCGGGAAGCGAACGATCCGAACTCACCGAAGGCGGTGGCAAAGGGGCCGGCGCGGCACCACGTCTCGCCCGCGGTCATAGATGTCGACGGCGCCACCGCTCGAGCGTGGAGCGAGTTGCTCTTCCTCAACCAGATCGACGGGCGATGGATGCCGGCCGCCGCGGCCAGCTACTGCGACCGGCTCGTCAAAGACGGCGAGCGCTGGTTGCTGAGTGAGCGCCGGGTCATCTTCCCCGGGGACGACTCCGAGGCCACCGCGCCCCCGCTCAGGTAGTCACCGGGCGGGACGGATAGAACCGGTGCTGTCACGGGTTGTGTTTCGCGCTGGGCGAGCTGCATCCGGCCGCTTATCGCGCGGAGTTGATCTTCCTGGATTCGTCGATCGGCGAGGCGGCCACGCTCGACGACGCGCCGCCACAGGTGGATGACTTCCCCCCGTCCGCGGCCTGAATTCAACGCTTCGCGAGCGTCGGGAAACCGCTGCTCGGATATTGAAAGGTGAGGTCGTGCACACTGACGATGAGGTCCGCAGCCGCAAGCAGGCGAAGGTCTGCGTGCAGGTGCAGGCGATGCACTCGAGCTATGACCGCCTTCGGGCAGCGTGGCGCGAGGTGGACCGGCTCGGCTTCGATTCGCTGTGGGTCCCCGACCACTTCTTTCCCTGGGCGGGCGACGAGAAGGGCACCAACCTCGAAGCGTGGACGCTGCTAGCGGCGATGGGCGCCGAGACAAGCACCCCGACGCTCGGCACCCTCGTCAGTGCCTACGCCTACCGCAATGCCGACCTGATGGCGGAGACCGAGCGGGAGAACATCCGCGAGTCGACGCTGGAAGGGCTCGAAACCGCAGCCCGCAAGGGCAAGCACGGCGGCCGGCCGCCGGTCATCACCGACGACATGCTCCACACCGTGCTGCGGCGCAGGGCGAAAGGCGAGTCGGTCGAGCAGATCCAGCCCGACATGATCATCCCCACCGGCAAGCGCAAGGGCCAGAGTCCCTCGGTGGCGAGCATCTACCGGGCGCTCGCAGAGCACGCCAAACTCGAGGCATACCCCGAAGCCATCGAGGCCGCGCACGCCGACTTCGGCGCCCTCCAGAACAGCGAAGTCCCCGGAGCCCGCCCTTGCCGCTCCTGACCGAGCGTCACTCTGATTACGCCGAGCTACTTGTCACTTCGCCGTAGCTTCGGGAGAACAGGGCCGAGGACCCCGGTGATGCGATCACCGGGGTCCTCTCACCGTTCATGATCGTTCTCACCGATACGGGGCGTTCTTAAGGATCTTGCGACCAGGTATCAAATAGTTGATCAAGGCTGTGGATCTGTTGGGGATGATCAATGGCCGGAATGATATTCGTCTGTGAGTCGCCCCTCGATGGACCTTGGCGATCTGGTCGAGCACTGGACGCTGGTCGAACCTGAGCTTGATCTGGTCGCCAGAAAGCATGGCGTCACCAGACTCGGGTTCGCGCTGATGGTGAAGTTCTACGGCCGGTTCGGCCGCTTCCCACGCGGCCGGGGCGAGTTCCACGCCGACGCTGTCGAGTTCGTGGCCAGGCAGCTGCGATGCGAGCCCGGGGACCTGGGCTTCTACGAGTGGGATGGCATCACCTACAAGCGGCACCGCGGCGAGATCCGGCGGTTCTTCGGGTTCAGGGCCGCGACGGTGGCCGATCAGGACAAGCTCGTCGACTGGCTGGCCGGCGATGTGGCGCAGCGGGAGCGACGCCCGGAACTGGTGCGCGAGCAGTTCCTGGCGGAGTGCCGGGCACGGCAGTTGGAACCTCCGACGGCGGGGCAGATCGATCGGATCGTCGGCACGGCGCTGAGCCGGGCGGGTGAGGCGCTGGCGGCCAGGATCGTTGCCAGGCTGGACCGGGATGTGGCGCTGCGCCTGCTGACGCTGGTCAGCGTCGGCGACCACGACGACTCGACGCTGCTGCGGTCGGTGAAGGCGACCACCTGCGACGTCAGCTTGAAGTCGATGCTGGCCGAGATCGACAAGTTGGAGGCGGTGCGGTCGTTCCGGCTACGGCACGAACACCGGCATCCGGGCCGTGGCCGCCACCGCCAACCAGCGCGAGCAGCACCTGTACTACCTGGTTCGCCGCTACCTCACCCCGGAACTCGTCCGCGCGCTCGCGGTGGACATCGCCAACGCCACGTTCGCGGTGCGGCAGCGGGCGCTGTGGGCGCTGTGGGGCGCCGGCTCGACCGCGGTGGCCTCCGACTCGACTCACTTCGGCGCGTGGGACCAGAACCTGTTCACCGAGTGGCATTCCCGGTACAAGTCGCGCGGAGTGCTGATCTACTGGCACGTCGAACGCAAGAGCATGGTGATCCACTCCCAGCTGCTCAACTGCACCGCGTCCGAGGTCGCCGCGATGGTCGACGGGGCGATGCACCACGGAACCGAGATGGACGTACGGTCGAACTACGTCGATACCCACGGCCAGTCCGTGATCGGGTTCGGCCTGACCAGGCTGTTGGGCTTCGACCTGCTGCCGAGGATCAAGCGGATTAACCACCTGCGGCTTTACCCGGCGAGCGCCGGCTGGCGCGACACCTACCCGGAGCTCGCGCCGGCGATGGTGAACCGGTCGATCGACTGGGACCTGATCGCCGACGAGTACGACTACATGATCAAGTACGCGATCTCGATCATGAACAAGACTGCCTCGACCGCGGCAATCCTGCGCCGCTTCCACCGCGCCAACCTGATGCACCCCACCTACCAGGCCATGCAGGAACTCGGCCGCGCCCAGCGCACAATCTTCGCCTGCCGCTATCTCCGCGACCGCGACCTGCAGCGGGAGATCAACTCCGGGTTGAACGTGGTGGAGTCGTGGAACTACGGCAACAGCGTGATCTTCTTCGGCAAGGGCGGCGACATCCCCGGCAATCGCCGCGACCAGCAGGAACTGTCCGTGCTCTGCCTGCGGGTACTGCAAGCCTCGATCGGCTACCTGAACACCCTGATGATCCAGGACGTCCTCGCCGACGGCGCCGTCGCGCTCACCGCAGAGGACGAGCGGGGCCTCAACCCGCTGTTCTGGTCGAACATCGCCCCGTACGGCGAAGTCAAGATCGACCTCGGCCGGCGCATCACCCTCACCGGCGACACCCGCCCGGCCGCGCCGGCCGGCGACGACCCCGACCCCGTTCGTTGACCGTGAGGAAGACCCCGACGATGCCGAAGGCCCTGCCCGTGACCCACACCGACGACCTCCACCAGCGGGCCGGCGCCACGCTGGGCGGCGCGCTCGAGCGGGCCGCCGCCGCGGTGGCCGCCAGCGACTTCACCCGGGCCGCGACCGCCGCGCAGCAACTGGCCCAGTACGCGCAGCACCTGCAGACCGCCGTGGTCCGCGACGCGCTGGCCGCCGGGGCGGACTGGTGGCAGCTCGGCGAGCACCTCGGCCTGCACCCGCAGGCCGCCTACGAGCAGCACCGCGGCGCCGCCGAAGGCCTGCGCCCGCCCGCGCAGCAGCGGCCGCAGCTGGCGGTGGTGTGCACCGCCGGCCTGCTCGCCGAGCACGACCAGGTCGCCGAGCACGGCGTCGACCTGGACGACCTGGGCGACGACCACAGCCTCACCCAGGACCCGACCGTGGCCCGCCTGCGCGCCGCGGCCGAGCTGCTCGACGAGGTCCACGGCCGGGTGATGCCCGAGACCCGCGACGCCGTGGGCGGCGCACCATGAGGTCGTGGCCGGTCGACCGTGCGTGGCCCGCGCCTACCGGGCCCGGCGCAAGGCCACGCGGGCTGCGCGAGCAGGGCTACCCGGGTCCTCGGCGAGGACGTGCTGGGACTTTCGGCGTACATGCGCAAGCACATCAATGTCCGCGGTCACTACTGCTTCCGGCTGCCCGACCTCGGCGGCATCTGGCGGGAACTGCGCGACCCTGACCACGCCGGCTCGGGCTAGGACGGCTGAGGCCCGGCGCCGGCGCTGGCCTGGGCGCGGTTGGCGCGGATCTCGTCGTGGTGGTCGGTGGCCCAGCCGATCAGCTGCTTGACGATCTCGTGCAGGCCGTGGCCGAGCGGGGCGAGCGCGTACTCCACGCGTGGGGGCACCTCGGCGTAGGCGGTGCGGGTGATCAGGCCGTCGTCCTGCAGTTGGCGCAGTGTGTGGGTGAGCATGCGCTGGGAGATGCCGGGGATCTGGCGCTGCAGGTCGGTGTAGCGCAGGGGGCCATCCTGCAGGACGGCGATGATCAGCATGCTCCACTTGTCGCCCACCCGGTCCAGGACCTGCCGGATGAAGGCCATGTGCTCGGCCGGGATACTCGCGCACGGCCCCGCCACGGCCGCCATCTGCATACCTGCGCTGTCCTGCATGGCACCCATTCCTCTCCGTCGCGCACACCGATGTGCCTTTTGCACCGCCTCCCATACTGGCGCATCATGGCGTTACGAACAAATGAGAGGAATTACAGGTCGCAGCTATGAAGGTAGAAATCTGGGCCGAGGTCACCTGCCCATGGTGCGGGCTGGGCAGCCATCGCGTGGACCGCGCCGTGGAACGGTTCGAGCACAGCGACCAGGTCGACGTGGTCCACCGCTCCTTCCCGCTGGACGGCAGCTTGCCCACCGACCGCACGGTCAGCGTCCGTGAGGCCCTGCTGAGCAAGCACGGCATCAGCGGCGCGCAGGCAGAGGCGGTGACCCGGAAGATCGAGACGCTCGCCGCCGCCGAGGGGCTGAGCCCCTACCGGGTGCTGGACAACGTCGTCGGCAACACCGAACTGGCCCACGAGTTCCTGGCCCACGCCTCCGCGCAGGGCAAGAACCGCGAAGCCTGGGACACGATCTTCCGGACCTACTTCGGCAAGGCCGAGCCCGTCTTCGCCCTGGACGACCTGCTGCGCCTCTCCGACGAGATGGGCCTCGACCGCGACCTGACGCGCCAGGTACTCACCGACCGCCGCTACCGCACCCGAGTCCAGGACGACGCCCGCCACGCTCAGCGGCTGGGCGCCACCGGGGCCCCGTTCATCGTCGTCGACGGCCGCTACGGCGTCCCCGGCGCGCAGGACAGCGACAGCCTGCTCGACCTGCTGCACACCGCCTGGAACGAGACCCACCCCGTCACCCTCGCCCCCGCGGGCGACGCCCCGGGCTGCGGCCCCGACGGCGGCCCCGACGGCTGCGCCGTCCCGGCCCGTCCCTGACCCCCACCGCTTCCCCGTCTCATCGGCGCACCGCGTGCCCATTGACTCTCTTCAGGTGATCGCTATGACTGACTTGCTGGTACTCGGCGGCAGCGGCCGCACCGGAATCCACGTACTGCGGGAGGCCGCCGCCCGCGGCCACCGCGTCCGTGCTCTGGTGCGCAACCTCGACTCGGTCCAGGCCCCGGCCGGCGTCGAACTCATCCAGGGCACACCCGCGGACATCGACGACCTTCGCAAGGCCGCCCAGGGCACCGAGGCCGTGATCAGCGTGCTGAACAACGCCCGGGCCTCGGACAACCCCTGGGCCAGGCCCGTCAGCCCGGCCGCCTTCATGACCACCGCCGCTCGCGACACCCTGACCGTGATGCACGAGCAGGACATCCGCCGGATCGTCCTGGCCTCCACCCAGGGTGCCGGCGACGACTGGGCGCACCTGAACCCGGTCGCGAAGGCGTTGATCAAGGCGTCCAACATCAAAGCCAGCTTCGCCGACCACCACGGAGTCGACCACGTCGTGCGCACCTCGCACGCCGACTGGACCCTGGCCCGTGCCGTCGCCCTCACCGACAAACCGTCCAGCGGCCAGGTGAAGGCCGCCGAACGCGGCACCGACAAACCGGCCATGCGGGTCAACCGCGCCGACTTCGCCAGCTTCCTGATCGACACTGTGGAGAACGACGCCTGGATCCGCAAGGCACCACTGGTCTGGAACTCCCGGGAATGACCCGCACCCTTCCGCCGTCACCGCCACTACACCCGCATGTCCAAACTGATCACCATCTTCGGCGCCGGCCAGGGCCTCGGCGAGCGTCTCACCGTGCCGGTCGCCCGCACCTACCCCATTGCCGAGGTGCCCGCCGCACTCGCGGGCTTCACGGTGGCGCCCCTCGGCAAGATCGCCATCACGGTCGCCTGAGCACCCCAACCAACTGCTGACCTGCCCCGCCTCTTTTGGAGACGCTCACTCATGAACGTGTTGCTATGGATCGTCCAGGTGCTGCTGGCTGTCGCGTTCGGCATGGCCGGGCTAATGAAGGCCACCCAGCCGAAGGAGAAACTCGCCGAGAAGCTGCCCTGGGTGCAGGACTACGCCGCCGGCACGGTCCGGTTCATCGGCGTCGTCGAGCTGCTCGGCGCGATCGGGCTGATCCTGCCCGCCGTCACCGGTATCGCGCCGATCCTCATCCCGATCGCCGCGACCGGTCTCGCGCTCACGATGGTGCTCGCCGCGGTCGTCCACATCCGCCGCAAGGAGCCCTCCGGGGTCGCGTTCAACGCGGTCCTGTTCGTCCTGGCGGTGTTCGTCGCGTGGGGCCGGTTCGGCCCGTACGGCTGGTGAGCGAGCCTTCGTGACCGCCATCGCCGGGCGCCCTGGCTGATCATCGCCGACACCCTCCCCGGCCAGAACCGGGCACAGGCTGTCGACCGCCATCGGCATCCCCGCAGCCGCGCGGATCAGATCCAGTGAGACAGATCAACTCCATCGAGAACCCATAATCATGACTTGAAGCCGTCAAAATCGGGTACTCGTCGGGGGAACCGTCGTCACGCCGCCCGGCTCTGCATGGTGACCAGCCGGAACGGGTACGTGTACTCAGCGCCGCAGCCGGCGCACCAGGCGCGGAACAACGCGCTGGTCGGGCTGTCGGCCTCGGCCGGCTCGACCTCGTACCGCACGCCTTCGATCACGGCGTAGAGCCGCGGCCAGCGAAACCGGCAGATGCACGTCCCGTTCATGCCGGTACCTCGCCCTGCGGCTCGGGGGCCGGATCAGGCGCTCGCCACTCGCGGGGCTTGGCGCCGGTGGCGTCGGCGACGGCGTCGACGTCGCGGTGCTGGTAGGCGGTGCGCACGCCGGAGATGGACATGCCGGCTGCCGCGGCGAGGTCGCCGAGGGTGTAGGGGCGGGGCTGGACGAACTCGCGGCCGTAGGCGAGCAGCTCGCGGATCTCCTGCTCGGCTTGTTCCTTGGCGCGGCGGGCGCCGTTCAGCGCGGAGATCAGCGGATCCCGTTGGGCCTCCTCCCACAACAGCCGAAGTTGCTCGGTGGTCTCCATGCGCTCCCGGCCCGCCTGATCACGCATCTCGAGAAAGCCGTCGTGCTCTTCCTCGCCAGGCTCGGGTTGCGGGATGGGGTGCAGGATCGCGGCTACGTCGCTGAAGATGTTTCGCTTACTCATGCATGCATTCTGTGCACTCTTTTGCGATGATCGCAACTGATTGCGCATGCCGCATTTTCACTCTTCTCGCAAACGGTCCATTCTGAGAGCAAGATCAGAAACGGATCGAACGAGGTCGTCGAGAGCCGACTTCCTTCTCAAAACCCCTTCTCACGCAACCGTGTCGAGGGGCGGTTCTGCGAAATGGTTGTGAGAACATCCGGGGCGTGAGCGACCCCGAAATCCGCGACGCCGACGACGTCGAGCGCCACCCGTGCCCCCGCTGCCAGGTCCAGCCCGGCCCGCCGTGCCGGTCGCGCTCCGGAGCGGTCGCCGGCACCTACCACACCGGACGGTTCACCAAGGTGCCCCGACTCGCCAAGGCCCTGCGGGTGCCCACCCCGGCCGACCGCGGCCCGGGCCAGCCCTGGCGGCCCGGCACCCCGCCGCCTGCGCCCCTCGCGGCGGACACCCCGGCCGCGGATATCCGGATCGGGTACGCCCGGTGCAGCACCCTGACCCAGGAACTGCAAACCCAGCTGGACGCACTCGCCGCGCACGGCATCGACCCCGACAAGGTGTTCGCCGAGAAGGTCAGCACCCGGGTCCGGGTCCGCCCCAAGTTCGAGGAGGCGCTCGCGCTCGCCCGGCAGATCAAGGCCCACGCCCCGCATTGCCGGGTCATCCTGACCGTCTACGAGATGAAACGCCTCGGCCGCGACGCCGCCGAGCTCACCGCTCTGGCCGATTACCTCACCGCCCACGGCCTGGTCCTCGAGATGCTCGCCGGCCCGCTGCCGGGCATCTACGACCCGACTGGCCCCGGCCGGATGCTGTTCGCGTTCTTCGCTGCGATGGCCGAGACCGAACGCGACAACATCCGCGAGGCCACCCTGGAAGGCCTCGACACCGCCGCCCGCAAGGACAAGCACGGCGGCCGCCCACCGGTCATCACCGACGACATGCTGCACACCGTGCTGCGCCGACGCGCCGCCGGCGAGACCGTCGAGCAGATCCGCCCCGACCTGATCATCCCGGCCGGCAAGCGCAAGGGCCGCAATCCGAGCGTGGCCAGCATCTACCGCGCGCTCGCCGCCTACGAGAAAGCCCAGGCGTACCCGGAGGCGGTCGAGCAGGCCCGCACCGAACACGCGCGCCGCGCCGGCGGCACGCCGGCCGTCGTGCAGCCACGGGGTTGAGAAGGAAGATCGGTCCAGCGGTTAGCGGTAGTGATGATCTTGTCCGCTAGCCGAACCACGGGCCAACATCATTTCTGTCGATCAAGGCCCGACCATCCCTCGCCGCTAGATCAACTTTTTGATCCCCGGTCGCACATCCGTTAGCAACGCCCCGTCTACCGCAACGCCAAGACCAAGGTCGACCCCGCAACCAACCGGCGCTACGGCGAGACCGGCGCCTCCGGCCGCGTCCAGCTCGACGCCGACCGCAAGTGGTACCCGATCGCCCCGACCCGCGTACCGAAGGTCAAGGCGTTCGTGTTCGTCGTCAACGGCAAGGTCACCCGCGTACGCGCGGTCAAGCCGAACGGCACCTGGGACTCCGACGACCGCGGCTACTTCGACGCCCCACTCACCGCACCGCTGACCGAGCTGGAGATCGCCCGGCAGTTCCCCACCCTTCCGCTGAACCTCGGCGACGAGCGGCCGCACAAGCGCGGCAAGATCCGCGAATACCTCTCCCTCTGACCTCTATATATAAGGACAGGGTTCGCCGTGCAGCGGAGTGGAACAGCAGGAGTGGCAGAGCCACTGACGATCCGTGTCGTGAGGTTCCCCCGGTAGCTCGGAGGCTTTCGATCATGCTCTGATGGAGCTGAAGGGAGTCATCCGTGGCAGCACCGAAGAAGTATCCCGATGAGCTGCGCGAACGTGCGGTGCGCTTGTATCGGGAGTCGGACCCGAAGCCCGTGATCCGCCAGCTGGCCCGCCAGCTTGGGGTGCATCACGAGGCGTTGCGCAACTGGATCCGCCAGGACGAGGCCGACCGTGGCCTGCGGGGCGACCGGCCGACGACCTCGGAGGTGGAGGAGTTGCGTCGGTTGCGGCGGGAGAACGCGGAGCTGAAGCGGGCCAATGAGATCCTGAAAGCCGCCTCGGCTTTTTTCGCCTCGGAACTCGACCCGACCCGGCGACGGTCGTGACGCTCGTCGACGAGCTACGCGACCGCTTCGGGGTCGAGCCCGTCCTCCGGGTCCTCAACGTCGCCGTCTCCACCTACTACGGCTGGCTCACCCAAGCCGCCAACCCCTCCGCTCGCCGACGTGAGGACGCGGATCTGGCGGTGGAGATCGCGGAGATCCACGATGTGTCGGGCGGCACCTACGGCAGCCCGCGAGTGCACGCCATGCTGCGCCGCCAAGGCCGCCAGCTGAGTCGCAGGCGGGTCGAGCGGTTGATGCGGACCGCCGGCCTGCAAGGGGCGTTCCTGCGCAAGAAGTGGCGCATCCCGTCCACCCGGTCGAACCCGAAGGCGACGCCCGCTCCGGACTTGGTCAACCGGCAGTTCACCGCTGCGGCGCCCAACCGGCTGTGGGTCGCCGACGCGACCCGCATCCCCTGCGGGCAGGGCGTGTTCTGGCTGGCCGCGGTGCGGGATGTCTTCTCCAACCGCATCGTGGGCTGGCGGTGCTCCGACCGATGCGACACCGACCTGATCCTCGGCGCCCTCGAATACGGCATCTGGTCCCGCGACGTCCGCGACGGCCAACTGATCCACCACAGCGACCGCGGGTCGAACTACACGTCGTTCCGCTTCGCCCAGCGCCTGGCCGACAACGGCATTCTGCCCTCGATGGGCTCCGTCGGCGACTCGTTCGACAACGCCCTCATGGAGAACTTCTGGTCAACGTTGAAGATCGAACTGGTCTACCGAAACTCCTGGCGGACCCGCGACGAAGCCGAGAACGCGATCTTCGCCTACATCGACGGGTGGTACAACACCCGCCGCATCCAGAAAGACCTCGGCTGGCGCTCCCCAGACGAGTACGAAGCCGCCTGGCACGCCCACCAGGCCCGACCAGACGAGACGACTATCGTTCAGCCTGAGCCCACCGGCGCCAGGTAACCAACCCTCCGGCAAACCGGGGGAACCTCAGTCGTTTTCACTGACGTTCTGATGTCGGTCAACAGTCACCGCGGCGAGGACGACTCGGCCACATTCTGTGTCACATCACCGGAAGGAGGTCGCCGAGGTGTCCGTGATCCCGCTGCCGACCACCCACCGCCCCGTGGCGCTCGTGATCGCCGTCGACGCGTTCCTCGACCGATTCCGCGACGACCCCGCCACCCGCGCCACCTACACCGAGACCCTGCGCCGGCTGCGCCATACCGCCGGCGACCAAGTCTCGGTCGCGACGCTCACCCCGGAGATCTACGAGCAGACGATGGCCCGCTGGGACCAGCGCGCCACAAACACCTGGAACAAGCATTTGTCCGCGCTAACCTCGTTCACCTCCTACTGCCGCCGCCAGGACTGGCTGACCACCGACCCCGGCCAGCGCCTGGAACGCCGCAAGGTCACCCGGACCCGGGACAAGGCCATCCCCCGCGCCCGCCTCGACCGGCTGTTCACCGACGACCGCAACCCGCTGCGCGAACGGGTGCTGTGGCGGATGCTCTACGAGACCTGCGCCCGCGCCGAGGAGATCCTCGGCCTCGACGTACCCGACCTCGACATGGAGTTCCGCCGCGCCCTGGTCACCGAGAAAGGCGGCGACCGCGCCTACGTGCACTGGGAAACCCCGACCGCACGCCTGCTGCCCCGGCTCCTGGCCGGCCGCACCGCCGGGCCGGTCTTCCTGGCCGACCGACGCGCCGCAGCAGCCGGGCGCCGCGCGCTAGCCCTGGGGGACATCTGCCCGGACACCGGCCGGGGCCGGCTGTCCTACCCGCGCGCCGAGTACCTGTTCAAACAGGCATCCAAGCTCCACGACCCGCACGGCACCGGGTACACCCTCCACCAGCTGCGCCACTCCGGCCTGACCCACCTCGCCGCCAAGGGCCGCAGCGCCGCCGAACTCCAGGCCAAGTCCCGCCACCGGCACCTGGCCACCCTCGGCATCTACGTCCGGCTCGGCGAGGAGACCTCCGCCCGCATCACCGCCGAGGACGACGAGCACCACCGCCGGCACCGGCGCTGATCGCGCCCGTACCGAGATCACGGAAAACGGCGAAGTGCTTCCCGCGTGACCCGCCACTCTGGGGCAGCCGCCCCAGGTACGGACCTAGATCAACTCCTTAGCGTTGTTTTTGGTCTGAAAACTACGGCCGGGCCTTCACCAGCAACCACCAACGCACCGAGGCCCTACCCGCCTGGCTGCACACCTACAACCACCACCGCGGACACACCTCACTCGGCGGCAAACCACCCATCAGCCGCGTCAACAACGCTCCTGGGCATTACAGCTAGTACTGCAACCGGTCTGCTGCACCGATAGGTGGCAGGTTCATTCACGCGGCCTGACTGGCCGGTGGGGTCATGATTGTCTCGTACTCGATAGGGGTCAACCGGGACAGGGACCGTTGTCGTCGGCGGCGGTGATACGTCCGTTCGATCCAGGTTACGGTGGCGATCCGTAGGGCCTCGCGGGTGCGCCAGGTCCGTCGGTTCAGAACGTTGTCCTGCAGCAGCCCGAAGAACGACTCCATCGCGGCGTTGTCGCCGGCGGCGCCCACGCGACCCATCGATCCGGCCATCCGGTACCGGTCGAGTGCCCGGACGAAACTTTCGTGATCGAAATTGCGACCCGCGGTCGCTGTGCAGCGATACAGCCGGCCAGGTCACCACGCCGGGTTACGGCGTTGTGCAACGCGTTGACGGCAAGTCGGGACTTCATGCGTGAGTCGATGGAGTAGCCGACGATCCGGTTCGACCACACGTCTTTGATCGCGCACAGGTACAGCTTGCCCTCACTGGTGCAATGTTCGGTGATGCCGGCCAGCCACAACCGATTGGGTCCTGGCGCGGTGAAGTTGCGTTTGACTAGGTCGTCGTGCACCGGCGGGCCGACCTTGCCGCCCTTGCCCCGGCGCTTGCGCTTGCCGAAGGCGCTGAACCAGCCATTGCCCGAGCAGACTCGCCACGCGGTTCGGTCTGCCATCGGCTGCCCGGCGGCGCGGGCTTGATCGGCGAGGAATCGGTACCCGAACCCGGGATCATCGTGGTACGCGTCGACCAGCGCGTTCGCCCGGTGAGCCTGCGTCAACTCGGCGGGCGTGACCGGTCGAGCCAGCCACCGGTAGTAGGGCTGGCGAGCGATGTTCAACACCCGGCACGTCACCGCCACGGGTATCCCGTCGGCGGCCAGCTCCCTCACGAGCGGGTAGAGCCTTTCACCCCAGGCTTGGCGCCCGCGTCGATATCGGCCTGACGCAGCCACTTGAACAACGTCATCGGATGAACCCCGAAGTCCTTCGCGACCTGCTCGACCGTCACACCCGGGTCACGATCACGGGCCGCCCGCACGACATCGTCGCGGAACTCACGGGGATAAGGCTTGGGCACAGCAACATCCTTCCAGCCCACCACCAGGACAAGCCATCTCGAATGTCACCTATCGGTGCAGCAGACCCTCAGGACGTTGATGCCCATGCCGAGAGCCACGCCAAGCCACGCCCCGGACAGCCGTCCCCGCAAGTCCAACCGGGGGCGTTGCCCGCCTCTCTCACCGCTGGTAGTCACCCAGTCAGCATGACGTGACTTGATCCCACGGTTGCCGAGATCAAGCGCCCGGAATGTGCCCTTTGCGGGTCGCATTCCTACCGACACCCAGGTTGTGGTTCGGCCGAGAGCGCCCCGGCCTCCACCGGGCTCGCCCCGCCCAGCAGTACCCCCGACGAACGCACCCGGCAAGGTGACCAGCCCGACCGTCCGGGTCTGATCGAGCGCGGGCACAAGCGCCTGCCCGGCCGCAGGCCGGCAGGCCTCCAGTACCGCGTCACGCTCACTGAACCCGAGCGCGAGCCCGGCCTCGTACTCGCCGTACCGGGCAGTCAACTCGTCCAGCGCCCGCCGTCCTGCAAGCGTCGTGGCGGTCATCGCACCACGACCAGGATTCCGGCCGTCGGCAACACCGCCAACGGCGTGGCGGGCAACGCCCGGCTACCGACAAGCAGACCGAGCGCGGGCAACACCCCGAGCCCAATAGGCAGCGCCGACAACCACCGACCATGGGAGGCACCAATCCTGCGGGCCGACGTGATCACGCAAGATCAACGCCGTTTGCGGCTGGTGACGCGTTTCTTACCGGCACCCCTCGTTGCTTGCCGAACGAAATCCGTGCCCGGAATGAGGCTCTCGCGGCGCACCATAATCCGATTTGAGGTTTGCGGCGTTTGTGCTGGCCGTGATCCGGCCTGTGCAGTCCTGTCGTTGGTGTCGCCCAGGTCGTCGACCATCGGGGCTGTGGTGTGGCGTCGTGGTGGCCGGTCGAGGTCGGCTGGTGGGGAATGGCTGGTGGGGTGGGTCGGTTGTATCCCGGGTGCGGCCGTGGCCCCCGCTTCGAGCGGGTGGGTGGCCTCGGGAATGGGGCTGGCCGGCTGGTCGTTACACCTTGTCGACGCCGTTGGAGCAGCCCGCCGTGCGGGCCTGGTAGATCCTCCGATCCCCTTCTGCGGCGCGATGAAGTTCCCCCAGAAGCTTTCTCAGAGCGCCCGTACGCGTGGTGCTTGCGCACAGATTCCGCTGCCTGCCCGTGTGGGTGGTGTGTCCGGGTGTGTGCGTCAACCCCCGAATGGAGCTTTGGTCATGAACAAGCTTATTCAGCGTGGTGTGCTGTCCATCGCCGGTCTGACCGCCGCGGCCGGGATGGCCGCTGGGCCGGGTCTGTCGCTGGACACGACCCCTGCGGTGGCGAGCAAGCCGGTGGCGGCTAGCCAGCAGGTGTCGGTGGACAAGCTGCTGCCCCATGGTGTGCCGGCCGGGCAGTCGACGGTGCCGCTGTCGGGTGAGCAGAAGGACAACGCCAAGGCCATCATCGAGGCCACCAAGAAGGCGGGCATGGACGAGCGGGCCGCCGTGGTCGCGATCGCCACCAGCCTGCAGGAGTCGAAGCTGGAGAACCTGGGTCACCTGGGTGACCGCAACGACCACGACTCGCAGGGCCTGTTCCAGCAGCGCCCGTCCTCGGGTTGGGGCACGGTCGAGCAGATCACCGACCCGGCCTACTCGACGACGGCGTTCCTGAAGGGTCTGAAGCAGGTCGACGGCTGGCAGGACATGCCGCTGACCAAGGCCGCGCAGACGGTGCAGGTGTCGGCGTACCCGGACCACTACGCCCAGTGGGAGAAGCAGGCCGCTGACCTGGTCGCCGAGCTGTGGAACAAGTGACACGCACAGAACACGCTGAGGGCTCCTTCCCGAACGGGGAAGGGGCCCTCAGCCGTATCCGCGCACCACCACCGCGCGGTCTGCGGCCCGCCTTAGCCGACAGGCGGGGGTGTGGCGGTGAGCAGCTGCTCGTACTGACCGGTGACGGCCGAGGCCGGGAGCCGCGGGGCGGGTGGGGTGAGTGCGGGGAGGGCTTTGTAGAGGGTGGAGCGGGAGACGCCGAGGAGTGTGGCGATGGAGGACAGGGACCGGTCGGGTTCGGCCAGCAGCTGCAGCGCGTAGGCGACTTTCTCGGGGGTCATGGCGGGTGGTCGGCCGAGGCGTTGGCCGCGGGCGCGGGCGGCGGCCAGGCCTTCGTGGGTGTTGGCGACGATGATGGTGCGGAGGAACTCGGCCAGGGCGGCGAAGACGTGGAAGACGAACATGCCCCCCGCCGTGGTGGTGTCCAGCTTCTCGTGCAGCGACAGGAACCCCACCTGCTGACGCTTGAGCCGGCCCACGATGGCGATGAGGTCCTCCAACGAGCGGCCGAGCCGGTCCAGGGACACCACGGTCAGCGCGTCACCGGGGCGGATGTAGTCGAACATCCGCTCCAGCTCCGGCCGGTCGGTGTTCTTGCCGGAGGCCTTGTCGAAGAAGCACCGCGCGCAGCCGGCCGCGGTCAGGGCTGTCTGTTGGCGGGCGAGGTTCTGCTCGCGGGTCGACACCCGCCCGTAGCCGACGAGCACCCCGGATCCGGACAACGGCGCCGGCGCGAGGAGGTCACCGTGTGCGGGCGTGGGGACGGTCATGGCGTTGAGGGTGTCCGACAAACCCGTTGCCGGCTTGTTGGACACGCCGGATTTACGGACAGGTTTGTTGGACAGCTCCGACCGGCCGCCAACCCGCTTTCTGATCTTGTTCGGGAAACGATCGATTCTCGGACAGCGCCCCGGGACACCCGTCCGCTAGATCAACTCCTCAGCGTTGCTTTGGGCCGGGAGCTAAGGAGGGGCTTTCTCTTGGACACACGCCGCATGCCGCCGACGCCGGATCCCAACCACGCCCCCTACTCGGAACTGAAACCCTCTATGGCAGCCCGCAAGTTGCCATAGACGACCCGGGTCTGTGGGTGGTCGTTGCCGAGCACCCGCCGGCAGCCGGTGAGGGCCTGCTCGAACAGCGGGATCGCCTGCCCCAGGTCCCCGGCCGAATCGTAGGCGCTGGCGAGGTTGTTGACCGAGGTCAGCGTGTCGGGGTGGTCGTTGCCGAGCACCCGCCGTCGATCGGTGAGGGCCTGCTTGTACAGCGGGATCGCCTGCCCCAGGTCCCCGGCCGAATCGTAGGCGCTGGCGAGGTTGTTGACCGAGGTCAGCGTGTCGGGGTGGTCGTTGCCGAGCACCCGCCGTCGATCGGTGAGGGCCTGCTTGTACAGCGGGATCGCCTGCCCCAGGTCCCCGGCCGAATCGTAGGCGTAGGCGAGGTTGTTGACCGAGGTCAGCGTGTCGGGGTGGTCGTTGCCGAGCACCCGCCGTCGATCGGTGAGGGCTTGCTTGAGGTAGGCGATGGCGTGAGGGAGGTTTCCCTGGTTGAGCAGGAACAGGCTGGTCGCGTTGAGTAGGTAGGCCTGGGCGACGCGGTCGCTGTCGGTGGCGTGTGCTGCGGTCTGGGAGACGAGCGCGTCGACGTGGGGCAACAGGGTGCGCCACGTCGGCCAGGTGGTGGGGGTGCGCCAGTCGTCGGGCAGCGCGGTGGTCAGGGCGGCGGTGGCGGTGGTGCGGGCGGTGGTGATGTCGTCGGGTTGGCGGTGCGGGTCATCGGGGTCGGGTGTGCGGGCGACGGCCTGGACGAGCCGGTGCACCGTGACCGCCCGGGTGGCGGGGTCGATGCTGAGCATGTTGTACGCGGCGAGCCGGCCGATCGCCCGCGTCACCGCCGGTTCCCCCGCGCCGTCGCCGAGGTGGTGCCACAGGCTGCGGGGGATGGCTTCCGGCGCGTACCAGGCCAGGGCCCGCAGCAGCCGTCCGGGCAGGGGATCGTCGGCGAAGGCGTCGAGGGTGACGTGCCAGACCCGGGCGATCGTCCGTTCGGCGGCCCTGCCTTCCTCGCCGTCGCGGTACATGGCGGCGGGATGCTGCGCGAGCAGCCGAAGATAGTCGCCGACGGTGGTCCGGGTCTGGGCCAGGTAGGCGCCGGCCTGTTCCACCGCCAGCGGCAGATGGCCCAACTCGGCGCACACGGCGGCAGCGCCTGCGGGGTCGATGACACCACCGCCCTGGGACACGATCCCGGTGAGCAGGGCGACCGCCTGGTCGGGTTCGAGGACGTCCAGGCGCAGCGGGGTCACGATGTCGGGCCAGCCGGTGGCGCGGCGGCTGGTCACCAGGATCCGCCCGTGGGGCAGCCGGCCCAGCAGATCGGCGATGTGGGCGGGATCAGTGACGTTGTCCAGGATGAGCAGCCACCCGTCGTGGCAGGCCAGCCAGCGTACGGCCCATTCCCGCAGGGCCGGTGACGGCAGCGCCGCGAGGGCCGGTTGCAGCGCGACGGTCAGGGCGACCAGACCGGCGTCGAGAGCGGCGCGACTGTCCGCGGTGATCCACCAGATCGGCCGGTGCTGGTCGCGGTGGGTGGCCGCCCACCGTGCGACCAGGGTGCTCTTGCCGATACCGCCGAGCCCGTGGATCGCCTGCACGACCACCACACCCGGATCCCGAGCCGCCGAGTCCAGCCAGCCCAGCGCATCCTCACGACCCACGAACAGCCGCAGCCGCACCGGCAGGTTCACCAGCCCGGCCGGTGCCGGCACGACCTCCGGCGCGACCAGCGCCTCCGCGGGCAGCACCGTCACGTGCTGGGTATTGGTCGCATGGGGGCCCGTGGAGGCGATGCCGGGAATGCTGCCCGCCGTGATCGGACCCGACCCGCTCGGCGCAGCGGGATCACCTGCCGGCGTCGGCGGCTCGGGATCAGCGGGCGCAGGCCCAACCCGGCCGCGTCGAAACCACCTCACCGGTGCTGGGTGTTCGTCGCGTTGTCACCGGTCGAGGCGATCCCCGTGAGATCACCCCGCACGGTGATCGACCCCGGTCCCGCCGCCGGTGGTGTCACCGTAGCCGGTGGCGTCGGTGTCGCAGCCGGGTTTCCCGACGGAGCAAGCACGAGGGCGGCCACCGCGACCACGAGGCTCGCGGCACCGGCCAGCCAACTGGCCACCTCCACCCCCTGCAAACCGAACACCACCGCCGCCACCACCAACCCGGCAGCGACCACCCCACCCACCCCAATGACCACCCAGCGTCGCGAACCCATAACCACATCATCAGCCACCATCGCCACCCGAACCACATCGGACAGTTCAGTCCGAGGGCAGACGTCGCACACCAGGCGCTGTCGGTCTAGCGGGCCGTGCCGCACTGCCAGGCGTACGAGTGCCACACCCGCGCGCCACCAGCTTGGCGCCCTTGCGCAGCCCGCCTGGGGTGGTGGTGAACGGGTCGGTGGCCGATCCGGCGCTCCAGTCCTCGTCGGCGTCGGCCGGCCGGCGGTCGACGCGGTAGCTCACACCGCCGTCTTCCTCTTGGAGGGCCTCGACGACCAGGGCGCCGCCGTTGCGGGCGGAAATCTCCGCTGCCGCGCTCGCCCAGCCGGCCATCTCGTCGTGGCGGGCGCTGACCGCCTCCAGCTCGGCGGTGACCCTGGCCAGTTCGGCGGCGGTCGCCTCGTCGAGGGGGCGGGCGGTGGCGTACATCGCGGCCTGCGCCGCTCGGGCGCCGGCCAGCTTCGCCTTCGCTGCGTGGTGCGCCCGGAGCATGAACAGGTACTCGCCGCGCAGCTTGTACGTAGCCCGTGGGGTTGCGCCGGTCGCCCCGCCCGGTGCGGCGTCCAGCTCGTCGAGCCGGGCCTGCTCGGCGTCACGCCGACGCTGCTCCTGGGTCCGTTCTTCCTGCCGCACCCGCTCGCCCAGCGCGATCGCCTCCTGTGCCCTGACGACCTGCCGGAACAGCCTGTCCGCCTCGACGGCACGGGCGATGACGTCCTCGACCACCTCCGGCAGGCGGGCCGCGTCGGCGGCGTCCAGGACGACGGTGGCATCGGCCCCGGTGTCGACCGCGCACTCCTCGCCATCCTCATCGACGACGACCTCCCGCGACGGCGCGTGGCCACCACGCCACGCCGACCTGTCCTCCGGGTAGATCGGCACGGCGAGGTGGACCTGCTGGCCCCCGGGGGTGTCCACGGCCGCGCCGAGCACCAACTCCCCTAGCGAGCCCGCTACAAAGCCGCTGCCGGCGAACCGCTCGCCGTCGCGCAGCAGAAACCGGCCGCCGACACGCAGTCGGTCCTTGACGGCGGGCTTCTCACCCGCGCCCGGTGGTATCACGGCCATGGGACCGTCCGTAGTTTCCAGACCAAAAAAACTCCAGGCATCATGATCGCCGACGTCCTCCCGGCGGTCTGACCCGAAAAACAACGGGCCGCGGTGCCGCTCCGCGATGGTCCTGATAGCCAGACCAACCCGATCGTCCGGCGGGGTACGCCGCGGAGTTGCGTGCCCGCCGAGGGTGAACAGGTGCTCCCGCTCGCTCGGGCTGAGCCGCAACGCCCGGGCCACGGCGGCCAGCATCTGCTCGGACGGCATCGGACCGCGCTTCTGCTCAAGCCGGCTGTAGTAGTCGGCCGACATGCCGGCCAGCACCGCGATCTCCTCGCGCCGCAGCCCACCGGTACGACGTCGAGCGCCCCGCGGCAGCCCCACCTCCTCCGGCTGCAGTGCTTCCCGGCGAGCCCGGAGAAAGTCCGCCAGCAACGCGCGGTCCATCCTTATCCCTGCCTCAGTCGGTCTGGTTGCGCCGGGCGCGAGGCTTGGCAGAGCGGGGCGGAGCGGCGCGCATGTGATCGCGGACCCGGGCCAGGACGGCGTTGAGGACGGTGACGTCGTCGCCGGTCAAGGGGTCGAACAACAGGTGCCGGACGCGGTCGACATGCACGGGGAGCACCTGGGCGACCAGGTCGCGTCCGACGTCGGTGACCGCCACCATGACACTGCGCTCGTCGTCCGGCGACGGCGAACGGGTGATCAGGCCACGTTTGTCCAGCAAGCCCGCCTGATAGGTCAGCCCGCTGCGGCTGTACACGACACCGTCGGCCAGGTCGGTCATCCGCAGCTTGCCCCCGGGCGCGTCGACGAGCCGGGTGAGGAGCTGAAACTGCACATAGCTGAGGTCACCGTCGATGCGCGGGTGCTCGTCCATCGCGTACTGAAGAAGGCTGCTGACCTCCACCAGAGCGAAGTACGCACCAAGTTGCTCCGCACTCAGGCCTGGGGCCGCTCCACTCATCCCGCGATCGTTCGGCGCCGGTTTCATTACTTGTTCTCACGCAGGTGTTCCTCTCAGGGCCTATGGCCAGCGATCAACCGATGGTCGCGGTGACAACATGGCGGCGTTGCGCCTGTACCGGGGGTTGGGTCTCATCCGGGTGGCCGACGGTGGGAGGTACACGTTGACGGCCCGGTTGGGGTGAGGGCCGGGGGCGGTGTGGGTTCAGCGGTGGCGGGGTGAGTCGTAGCGGCCGGCGCGGATCTCGCGCAGGGCTTGTCGCCGGGTGTCGCCGCGCAGGGTGTCGACGTAGAGGCGGCCGTGGAGGTGGTCGGTCTCGTGTTGCAGGGCGCGGGCGAGGAATCCGCTGCCGCAGATGGTCAGTGGCTCGCCGTGCTGGTCGAAGCCGTGGGCGGTGGCGTGCAGGGCGCGGGGGGTCGGGAAGTAGAGGCCGGGGATGGACAGGCAGCCCTCGTCGTCGCCCTGGGTCTCGTCGGACAGCTCCAGCGTGGGGTTGATCATGTGGCCGCGGTGGCCGTCGGCGTTGTAGACGAACACCTGCGCGGATACGCCGATCTGGGGGGCGGCGACGCCGGCGCGGCCGGGTGCGCCGAGCAGGGTGTCCATCAGGTCGGTGACCAGGGCGCGCAGTTCGGCGTCGAAGGTGGTCACCGGCTCGCAGGCGGTGCGCAGCACCGGGTCGCCGATGATCCGGATGGGCCTCATCGTCATAGGCGTCAGGTTATCGGTCACCGGTGGCGGGTGCAGCCGGCGGTCAGGGCGGCGCGTACGGGGCGGGCCTTGGCGGCGGCCTCGGCGACCTCGGCGTCGGGGTCGCTGCCCCAGGTGATGCCGCCGCCGGCCCAGGTGTGCAGGAGGTGGCCGTCGGCGGCGGCGGTGCGGATGGTCAGGCCGAGGTCGAGGTGGCCGGGGGCGATCCAGCCCAGCGCGCCCATGGCGGCGCCGCGGCCGACGGGTTCGCGGGCGGCGATGACGTCGCAGGCGGCCAGTTTGGGGGCGCCGGTGACGGAGCCGCCGGGGCAGAGCGCGCGTAGCAGGTCGGCCAGGCCGAGGCCGTCGGCGGGGGCGGCGGAGATGGTGGATTCGGCCTGCCACAGGTCGCACCAGCGGCGTACGGCGAACAGTTCGTCGACGGTGACGGTGCCGGTGGCCGCGACGCGGGCGAGGTCGTTGCGTTCCAGGTCGACGATCATGATGTGTTCGGCGCGTTCCTTGGCGGAGGCGAGCAGTTCGGCGCGGCCGGCGGCGGTGGCGGGGCGGGTGCCCTTGATGGGGCGGGTGACGAGCCGGCCGGCTTCGATGGCGACGAGGGTCTCCGGGGAGGCGCAGCCGATTGCCCAGCCGGGGCCGTGCAGGGTGCCGCCGTAGCGGGCGCCGGGTAGGCGGGCGAGGCGGGCGAGGGCGGGGCGGGGGTCGCCGGTGTAGGGGGCGGCGGCGTGGCCGACGAGGTTGACCTGGTAGACGTCGCCGCGGCCGATGGCGGCGCGCACGGCGGTGACGGCGGCGGCGTGCTGGTGGGGGGTCCAGCTGGGTGTCCAGTCGCCCACCCACCAGGGGCCGTCGGCTGCCGGTGGCGGGGCGGGGTCGTCTGTCGTGGCGTGGTCGTAGACGACGACGGCGAGGTCGGGCAGGGCGGGCGCGGGGGTGGGCGCGCCGGGTGCGGCGGCGGCCATGGTGGCCGCGGCGGCGGCGGAGACGTACAGGGCGGCGCCGCAGAGGCCGTTGGGGCGGCCGGTGGCGGGGCGGGTCAGGTCGTCGGCGCCGACGCCGTGGGCGGTGAGGAAGTCCTGGGCGAGGGCGGCGGGGTCGCCGCCGTCGGGTAGGCGCCATTCGAGGCGGTCGCGTTCGACGAGGCGGCCGCGGCAGCCAGCGGGGGTGGCGGGGGTGTCAACCCGCCTCAATGGGAGCGCTTCCACGCCGTCCGGCCCATTCTTCCTCGTCCGTTCAGTGGATTTCCCCCCGACATGGCGTGGACCCGCTCGATGCGGCGCGCTGTGGCTTGGTACTGTGCGTCACTGGTCATGTGAACCATGACACAGTGCCCCCACAGTCCGGAGAACCCGATGTGCCAGCACCAACCCACCTGTCCTTCCGCCGAAGCGACCGACCGGGAAGCCGCCCGAGTCCTCGCCTGCTTCCCTGAGCAGGGCTGGAGCCTGCTCTGCAACGGTGTCATCGTCTTCGAGGACACCGGCGAGCTTCTTCCCGACGGCAGCACCATCGCCCCCCATCGCGGCCCTGCCCGACACGCCCTCGTGGCCTGACCGTTCACCCAGCGTCAACCTGACGCACCCGTCGACTTCAGGCTAGCCCCCGCGTCCGGGGCTGCCCTCCCCAGGTCGACGCACCGGCCGGGGCGGCCACGTGCACCGCCCCGGCGTCTCGCGTCAGTGCGTGGAAACGCCCGCGGCGCTCAGTCTTCGAACGCCTCCGGCGCGGGGCACGAACAGACCAGGTTCCGGTCGCCGTACGCGCCGTCGACGCGCCGCACCGGCGGCCAGTACTTCCCGGCCCGGTCCACCCCCGCCGGATAGCCACCCACCGACCGCGGATACGGATGCGGCCACTCGTCGGCCGACACCATCGCCGCCGTGTGCGGGGCGTTGACCAGGGGGTTGTCGCCGGCCGGCCACTGCCCCGAGCCCACCTTGTCGATCTCCGCGCGGATGGCGATCATCGCGTCGCAGAACCGGTCCAACTCGGCCAGATCCTCGCTCTCG
>NZ_GG657738.1:172392-183790 GCF_000158815.1 Micromonospora sp. ATCC 39149
CAACTCCCGGTAACCGGCGGTCTGCGACGGCGGCGCGAACGGGTGGTGTGGGCGAACTCCGCCCAGCTCACCGGCTCCATCTCCGTGGTCGCGTTCAGCTTCATCGTGCACGACCCCAGCGGGATCATGCCCCGGTCCAGGGCGTAGTCGAAGTCCGCCAACCGCCGCAGGTACCGCAGCATCGCCGTCTCCGAACGGTGCGCGCCGAACACCGGGTGGGTCAGGAACGCCGACGTGCGCGCCAACCCCGCCGGCAGGTCGGCCTCGACCGCGCCGTCGAACCCGGGCACCCCGAACGCCGCCCACACCATCGCCAGATGCGCCCCGGTGGTCGTCTCGTCACACGAGATCCCGACCCGGTCGGCGTCGACCAGCCGCAGGTTCACCCCCCGCCGCTGCGCGTCGGCGACCACCTGCGCGGCCCGGCCCGGCACCACCGCCGTGACCGTGTCGAAGAACGCGACGTCCGCGACACCCACCCCGCCGGCGCGCAACCCGGCCGCGAGCCGCGCCGCCATCGAGTGGGTACGCGCCGCGATGCCCCGCAGCCCGTCCGGGCCGTGGTACACGGCATACATGCCGGCCATCACCGCCAGCAGCACCTGCGCGGTGCAGATGTTACTGGTCGCCTTCTCCCGCCGGATGTGCTGCTCACGGGTCTGCAACGCCAACCGGTACGCCGGGTCGCCGGCCGCGTCGCGGGACACCCCCACCAGCCGGCCGGGCAGCATCCGCTCCAACCCCGACCGGACCGCCAGGTACCCGGCGTGCGGGCCACCGAAGCCCATCGGCACCCCGAACCGCTGGGTGGTGCCGGCGGCGATGTCCGCGCCGATCTCCCCCGGCGCGCGCAGCAGCGTCAACGCCAACAGGTCCGCCGCCACCGTGACCAGCGCCCCGACCGCGTGCGCCGCCGCCACCAGCGGCGCGTGATCGCGTACCGCCCCCGACGCCCCCGGATACTGCAGGTGCAGCCCGAAGAACTCCCCCGGCAGCGCCTGCGCGTCCAGGTCCACCACCTGCACCTCGATGCCCAACGGCTGCGCCCGGCTGGTGATCACCGCGATGGTCTGCGGCAACGCGTCGGCGTCGACCACGTACACGCTGCTGCGGCTCTTCGACGCCCGCCGGGCCAGGGTCATCGCCTCCGCCGCGGCGGTGCCCTCGTCGAGCATCGACGCGTTCGCCGTGGCCAGGCCCGTCAGGTCCGTCACCATCGTCTGGAAGTTCAGCAGCGCCTCCAACCGGCCCTGGCTGATCTCCGGCTGGTACGGCGTGTACGCCGTGTACCAGGCCGGGTTCTCCAACACGTTACGGCGGATCACCGCCGGGGTGTGCGTACCGTAATAACCCAACCCGATCATGGACACGGCGACGGTGTTGCGGCCCGCGATCGCCCGCAGCTGCGCCAGGGCGTCGTGCTCGCTGGCCGGCTCCGGCAGGTCCAGGGCGCCGTGCCAGCGGATCACCTCGGGAATCGCCGCGTCCATCAACTCGTCGATCGAGCCGTAGCCGACGACGTCGAGCATGCGGCGCTCGTCGTCTCCGTCGGGGCCGATGTGACGGGCGGCGAACTGCTCTACGGTCATGGCGGCGCTCCCCGGGGTGTGAGGTCGACAGGTCGGCCTCCCCCTGAGTCACGCCCAGGGCAGGGCGCTCCACAGTGCCTGCCCGCGAGGTCCTTCTGCCTGAGAGGTTCCGGGGAGGAAGCTGCCCCTTCGGCGCCGCCCCGAACGGATCAGGCGGTCTCTCCCACGCGGGGTACCGGCACGCTCCACGCTACCAGCGCCGCTGTTTCCGGCGGATGTCGTCCCCCGCGATCCGGATCACCCGCACGCCGCCGCCGCGCCGCCGACCAGCGTGTCCCCGGCGGCCACCAGCCGGCCGGCAAGCGCCGGCAGCACCACCCCCAGCGGCGCGTCGACGCGCAGCGCGGCGTACCCGTCACCCCGGGTGGGCCCCTGGTTGACGATCACCACCGGAATGCCCCGCTTCGCCGCGCGGATCACGAACCGACGCCCCGACATCACCGTCAACGACGACCCGAGCACCAGCATCACCCGGGCCCGCTCCACCAGGTCGAAACAGGTTGCCACCCGCGCCGCCGGCACCGTCTCCCCGAAGAACACCACGTCCGGTTTCAACATCCCGGTGCGACATCGTTCGCAGTCCACCGGCCGGAACCCCGCCACCTGCGCGTCGGCCAGGTCCACGTCACCATCCGGGTTGACCGCCGCCACAGAAAACGGCGACAAAAGGGTTCGCCTCCCGCAGCCGCCGGTCCACCTCCTGACGGCCGACGCGGTTGCCGCAGTCCAGACACACCACCTCGTCGAGGCGGCCGTGCAACTCCACCACCGGCGCCGACCCGGCGGCCGTGTGCAGACCGTCGACGTTCTGGGTGATCACCGCGTCGACCAGCCCACCGCGCTGCAACCGGGCCACCGCGACGTGCCCGCCGTTCGGCGTGGCCCCCGCGATCGTGCGCCACCCCAGGTGACTACGCGCCCAGTACCGGCGCCGCGCCACCGCATCGCCGGTGAACGCCTGCGCGTCATCGGGGTGTGCCGGCGGGCCGCCCCGCTGGCCCCCGGTAGTCCGGGATACCCGAGTCCGTCGACAGGCCCGCGCCGCTGAGCACCACGACACCACCGCCGGCGAGCAGACCGGCCACCGCGTCGAACGACTCCGTCACGCCATCCATGCTGCCTCAGCGCCCGCCGCGCCCGCGAGCACCGCCCCCGTGACCCTCCTCGCCCCGGCAAAACCCACACCGGGCCACCACCTTCGGACCTATCCGGCGAGGAGCTGACGCAACTGCCGGTCCGCCTCAGCGGCCTGCGCCGCCTCAACCCGCACCTGCTCGGCCTGCCCCACCAGGTACGCCTGCCACCGCCCCACCTGCTGCCGCGCCGCCGCCAACGCCGCCGCCAACGCCGCCTGCCGGCCCTCCAGCTCCCGCACCCGCCCCAACAGCCGCAGCTCCTCCGCCCGGGAATCCGCCGCGTCCGGCCCCGCGCCCGGCACACCTCCCGCCCGCCGGAACGCCTCGGCGACGATCTCCTCGGCCTGCCGCCGCGCCTCGGCGATGATCTCCGCCCCCTCCTCGGTGGCCTCGTCGATCGTCCGGTTCGCCTCCTCCTGCGCCCGCACCGCCAACTCGATCACCATCGGATCCGGGCCCTGCGGCGCCACACTCGGCAACGCGCCGTGCCGCAGCATCTCCACCTGCCGCACCAGCGCCTCGTTCTCCCGCCGCAACCGTTCCAACTCACCGTTGAGCAACCCGATCCGCTCGTCGGCCGCCCGGGCCACGTCGACGACCCCGTCGACCGACAACCAGTCAGCGCCACGGAACCGGCGCGCCGCCAACGCGCCCACCGCCCGCGTCGTACCACCCTGCCCGTCACCGACGTCGACGCTCATCGGACCCCCGTCCCACTGAAGTCCCGCACCGCCGCCGCGGCCTGACCGGCCAGCGGCGGATACTGGCAATGGTCGTACGCCTCGGCCAGAATCCGCTGCGCCGCCACCCCCGAGGCCACCAGCGCCCCGATCGTCTCCCGCGTCATCTGCGGACTGCCGCACACCAACACGTCGGTGTCCCGCCACGGCCCCAACCGCACCGCCGTGTCACCGGCCGTGCCCACCGCACCCGACCACCGCCAGGCGGTCTGCACCGTCGGCACGTACCGCAACCAACCCGACGCGCCGGCCAACTCCCACACCGCCGCGTCGTCGTACAGGTCGTCGGGGGTTCGGCCGCCCACCACCAACGTCGTCGGCCGCGGCTCCGCCCGCAACGCCTCCACCACCGCCCGCAACGGCGCCAACCCCGTCCCCCCGGCCACCAACAGCAACCGCAGGTGCGGCGACCGGCCGTACGACGACAACGCCGTGCCCGTCGGCGAGCCCAGCAACACCTGATCCCCCACCCGCAACCGGCGCACCAGATGCGTCGAGAACCGGCCCGTCGCCCGCACGTGGAAACTCGATCGTGCCGTCCGCGCGCGGCGCGTTCGCCGGCGACAGGTACCGCCACAGCCGCAACTGCGGCACCTGCACCGGCAGCGACTGCCCCGGCAGGTACTCACACAGATAGTTCGGGCGCACCGTGAACACGATCGACAGCGCGGCGCCGCTGCACCTGGAGGACCTCCGCCTCCCACAACGGCGGCGACGACAACTCCGCGTCCGCCGCGCCCGCCAACATCAACCGCGTCACCACCTCGTACGCCGCCGCCCAGTCCGCCCGCAACCCCGGCGTCCACCGCGGCCCGAGGAACCGCTCCAACGTCGCCAGCAGCGCCTGCCCCACCCACCGGTAGTGCCCCTGCGCCAACGGCACCGCCCGGCCCTGCCGATCCGCGCCCCGGAACCGGCGGTGGTCGGCGCCCAACCGCCGCGTGAACCCCGCCAACTCCCGCTCGTCGTCAACGTGACTCACGATGTGCCCCAACGCCGCCAGCAGCTTGTCCTCCTGGTAACGCATGTTCGTCGGGAACATCGACCGCACCTCCGGCGCGATCGTGAACAACGTCGCGTAGAAGTACCTCGCCGCCTCCGGACCCGCCACCCGCAGCTGCGCCCAACTCTGCCGCAACCCCACGACGTCCATCCCTCAGTCCTCCCGCCGGCGGGCCGCGTCGTGCCGCTCCCGCAGAGTCAGCGCCACCGCGCCGTCTGGCCCGTACGCCCGATCCACCGGCCACAGGTTCGGGTTCGGCACCCGCGTGTCGTAGTAGCGGTGATGCACCGCGTGCAGCGCCGCCCACCCCACACTGCCGTTGAGCCACGACCAGTCACCGTGCACCGGACGCCCCGCCCGCTCCTCCTGGGCGCAGAACCTCATGAACAACTCCGACTCGGTGTGCGGATCCGACACCCGCACCCCCGCCAACCGGAACGAATGCAACACCGCCTGATTGATCACCAACGCGGCGTGTTCCCGCCACAGCGTGTCCTCCCGCGACGTGTCCAACCCCAACCCGCGCGCCACCGGCAGCAACTGGTCGTACCGGTGCCCGTCACCCATGTTCCGGGTACCGATCTCGTCACTGAGATAGTGGCCGTTGAACGGCGCGCAACCGTAGTCCACCCCACCGACCCGCAACCGCATGTTGCTGATCACCGGCAGCGCGTGCCACCGCAACCGCAACCCCCCGAACCACGGATACGCCGGATGCGTCAACGCGACCTCCCGCACCAGGTCCCGCGGCACCTCCACCAGCGTCGGATCCTCGTACGCCGTCTCGATCACCCACGGCAACAGGTCGAACCGGCCCGGCACCGGCGGTGGACGCCACCCCAGGCCCACCACCGCATCCGTCATCGGCGCCTGCGCCGGATCACCCACCACCGCACCATCGGCGCACCGGTGACCGCAGTACCGGATCAACTGGTCGTTCCAGATCCGCGCCCGCGGCCCCACCCCCGGGCGGTCCGGCGCGAACACCGTCATCACCGACCGGATCCGCCCACCGTTGTCCGCCTCCGCCAGGTGCCGCGTCAACTCGGCGGCGATCCCCGCCACCGTCGTCACGTCCCGCCGGTCACGAACCCGCAGACCAGCCCACCGCACCCGACCCACACACCGCGCCGACTGCCGCCACGCCACCTTCGCCCCGTACGTCAACTCCTCACGGGTGTGCCGGTACGTGCCCGTCAGCGCGACCTCCTCCCGCACCTGCGCGACCCGCTCGGCCACCCCCGGCAGCCGCCGCTCCGTGTGGAACAGGTGCAGGAACTCCACCGCCTCCGCCACCACGTCCCCCACCGGCAGGGCCGGCGGCAACGCCGCGTGCGGCCCGTGCGCCACCGGGCACCCCGACCTGCTCCCGCCCATGGCAGGGCCGCCGACGTCAACCAAGCTCACGGCGGCACGACTGTCAATCTGCACTTCGGTTCAAGTCCGATCGTCGGGCAACGCCGTCGCCACACCCTGCGTCCGTCCCGTCCACCGGCCCACCGCACTCACCCACGGTGACACCACCACGGCAAACCGCGAACGCCGCCACATAGGATTGCCGGCAACGCAAAAGCTGTCAACCGGCCGACACATACCGGAACGCGCACAACCGGCGGCCCTCGCCAAAGCAGATCACAAAGGACAGTCGACCCCGCCCCGCCGGCCAGCACCGACACCCGCCGACCGAACCGGAATCATCCCGCCCGCCGCCGCGCCCGGCGAGCCGCCAACTCGTCCTCCACCGCGTCGCCGCCCGCAACCCCCGACGCCGGCTCAGCCGGCTCAGCCGGCAGATGCGACAACGAACCCTCGATCTCCTTGAACGCCCCACCGATCGCGATACCGAACACGCCCTGGCCACCCTGCAACAGGTCGACCACCTCCTCCGGCGACCGGCACTCGTACACCGTCGTCCCGTCCGAGATCAACGTGATCCCCGCCAGATCGGCCACCCCACGCGACCGCAACGCCTCGATCGCCTTGCGGATGTTCTGCAACGACACCCCGGCGTCCAACAGCCGCTTCACGACCTTCAACACCACCAGGTCGCGGAACGAATACAACCGGGACGTCCCCGAACCCGACGCGTCCCGCACGCTCGGCACCACCAACGCCGTACGCGCCCAGTAATCCAACTGCCGGTACGTGATGCCCACCGCGTGGCACGCGGTCACACCCCGGTAGCCCACCGCACCGTCACCCTCAGTCGCCGGCCCCGCCGGCACCACACCCGCCCCCTGCGCTTGCGTACCAGGCTCGGGATCTCGCGGCTCGTGCATCCGGACAACCTCCCCGCCAGTGCGGTGACACGCCGCATCCGGGACGTGCACCCCTCGACACGGCAACCCTATAGCGCCCTTGAGGAGTTACCGCGCAGGAAAGGTCGCGACACGCCGCGCAGCCACGGCAAAGATCACCCACATCCACGGCCGATCACCCACAGTGACCAACGCCAGGGGTCGAGAAACACCACCACCGCCGCCCACGTCGCCAGCGCGCCGGTGGGACCGCGGTCAGCCCGCGAAATCCTCCGGACGCACCTGCTCCAGGAACTCGCGGAACTTCTCCACCTCGTCCTCCTGCTCGTCCGGGATCACGATCCCCGCCTCAGAGAGGACCTGCTCGGCACAACGAATCGGCGCACCGACCCGTAACGCCACGCAATCGAATCACTCGGCCGCGCCGACACCCGCACCCGTCATCACCGATCACAGATCGGCGTAGAAAGACGTTCTCCTTCAACTCGGTGATCTCACCGCCCGCAACGGCGCCTTCAACGCCGCCAACACATCCCGCAACAGATCATGCGTCAACGGGCCGAGCCGGCTTGACCCCCTGCTGCTCATACGCGATCGCCGTCGCCTCCACCGCACCGATCCAGATCGGCAGATAGCGATCGCCCTCGACCTCCCGCAGCAGGACGATCGGCTGGTTGCTGGGCAACTCCACCCGAACCCCGACCACGCTCAGCTCGCGCACCGCCGCCTCCGTGTCGTTGTCACCTACGCCCGCACCGCGCCCTTGCCTGCACGGTACACGGGCCGCGACACGCACATCCCATGCGCTACACGCACCACGGCCCCGCGCCCGAAAAGGGGTTACCCCGGCAAGCCTACGACACGCCCCCAGAACCCGAACCTCCCACCAACACCACGCGGCCCGGACCACCGCCCGGGCCGCGCAGCACCACCAAAATCACCGACCCAACGTCGAACGCAACCCCACCCGCACCAACGCCGCGTGCAGCTGCTGAGACAACGCCACCAACTCCCGCGCCGTCTCCGCCGCCCGCGCCCGCGCCGCCGGATCACTCTGGCGCACCAACGGCGCCACCAACTGCGCGAACAAACCCACCTCCCGATCCGCCGCCGTCCGGTAACCCCGCAAATGCCGAGGCTCCAACCCGTACGCCGCCAGACCCGCCACCGCCCGCGCGATGATCAACGCATCCCCGTCGTACCAACCCGGCGGATCAGACACCAACACCCCGAGCCGCTCCAACTCACCCAACGTCGACTCGTCGATCCCGCTCCGCGCGACCAGATCAGCCCGACCCAACCGCACCTGAGCCGAATCCACCGGCGGCTCCGCCGCAGCAGAACGACCCGGCACCTCACCACCCGGGCCCACCGCCACCAACGTCGGCCGAGACGGCACCGGCCCATCCGCCGACCCGTCCCACTGCGCCAACTGCTCACGGATCACCCGCAACGGCAGATACTGGTCCCGCTGCGCGGTCAACACGAACCGCAACCGCGCCACATCGTCCCAGCTGTACTTCCGATACCCCGCAGCAGTCCGCTGCGGCTCCACCAGCCCCTCGGCCTCCAGGAACCGCAACTTCGAAATCGTGACGTCGGGAAACTCCACCCGCAACTGCCCCAGCACCTCGCCGATGCTCATCAGCGGTTGCGCGCGGGCCACCCCGGGCGGCGTCGAAGCCGCAGGCTCGTTCACCCCCGGCCGGCCTCCTCCTCCGGGCGCGGACCGGCGATGAAGACCACCCGGAACTTACCGATCTGCACCTCGTCACCATTGCTCAACGTGGCCGCCTCGACCCGCTCCCGGTTCACGTACGTGCCGTTCAAACTACCCACGTCCCGCACCGTGAACGTCCCACCATCCCGGTGGAACTCGGCATGCCGCCGCGACACCGTCACATCGTCCAGGAAGATGTCACTGTCCGGATGCCGGCCACTCGTCGTCACATCATGATCCAACAAGAACCGGGCACCCGCGTTCGGACCCCGACGAACCACCAGCAGCGCCATACCCGGCGGCAACGAACCGGACATCCGGCTCGGCACCACATCGGTATCCGGCCCCTCCAGCACTTCGTCGAGCGAACCGAGATTGAGCGTCGAAGTGACGTCGAGCGGGGGGAACTCGTCGTCTGGCCGCGTCATGGGACCACCTCACGGATCTGTTTCGCGTCGGCGTCGGGTAATGGCGGGTCTGGCCGCCGGGCAGTCCACCCGGCGGCTGGCTCCCCGTGCCCGGAAAGGCAATTCCGCAACGCTCAACTTATGGGTTCTCGGTCGACTGGGCGAGCCTAGCCAGCGCCGAAATGCAGGGCAACCGGACGCGCGGCACAACACCACACGCCCCACGGGCACTCAGCTCTCGGTGAGCTCGCGATACGCCCCGGCGGTCAGCAGCCCGTCCACCGCCACCGGATCACCCGGCGTGATCTCCACCAGCCAACCCGCACCGTACGGATCAGAGTTGATCACCTCCGGAGCATCCACCAACGCCTCGTTCCGCGCCGCCACGACCCCACTCACCGGGGCGTAGATCTCGGACACACTCTTGGTCGACTCAATCTCACCCAACGAGTCACCCGCAGCCACCTCCGCGCCCTCCTCGGGCAACTGGACGTACACGATGTCACCCAACGCGTCCTGCGCGAAGTGCGTGATGCCGACCCGGACCACGCCCGAACCGTCACCCGCCACCCACTCATGCTCAGCGGTATACCGCAGATCCTCAGGAATCACCAGACGCGTCCTTCACCGTCGTACCGACCATCGGTGCACCGGCGAACCGGCGCGGGCCGCACCGGTCAGGAGACCGGACGGGCGTGCTCCAACTTCACAGGCGCGTGCAGCGCCGAAACCTCGGCCACCTCACGATCCTCAACGATCACGTTACCGCCGTCACCGGCAACCGATGCGGCCACCCCGCCCGGAATCTTCAACGCCGTCGCCATCGTCGTCGGATCACCGATCACCGTAATCGTGAACGGACCCGACAACCGACGGCCGTCCACCACCAACTCCCCACCCGCCCCGTCCAGGAAGTACGTCGACGCGATGATCCGCACCGCCGCACCGTCCCCACCCGAGATCTGCATCGCCTCCGCACCCGCCCCCCGCAACTCCTGCACCGCGTCCAGCACCCGATACGCCGAGATCGGCTTCGCCCCCGCCTCGAACCGCACACTCAACCCCGGCCCCCGCGCCGGCAACGTCCCCGCCAGAATCCCCAACTCATCAGCCCGCCGCGTCGCCTCCTCCAACGCCGCCTGCCGACCCTGCTCCCCCGAACGCAACTGCCGCTGACTCTCCTCCAACGCCTCGATGTCCTGCCGCAGCCGCTTCTCCCGCGAATCCAGATCCGAGAAGATCCGCACCAGGTCCTCCTGCCGCGTCGCCGCCGCCGTCGGATCCGTCGACGTCGTACGCAACTGCACCACCAGGGTGAACCCCAACAGACCCAACAACAACGCGATCATCGCCCCCGCCGACGTGAACCGCCGCGCCACCGCAGCCGGACCCGAAGACGAAGCCTCCGAAGACCCCACGCCCGACGGCGCCACCGACGACAACTCCACCGTCACCGCGCCCGCACCTGCCACATCCGGCACCGACGACGACTCCGCCGCCGCCGCCAACGGCGACACCTCGCCGGAATCCGGCGCCCCCGGACGCCCATCAGGCTCCCCCGCCGGCCCACCAGGCCGCCCCGGACCCGCCGGCTGCGGCCACCCCGTACCCGTCTCGGTCTGCTCCTCGCTCATCTGCGCAACCTACGCCCGGAACAGGTGACGACGAATCGCCGCCACATTCCCGAAGATCCGTACCCCCAGCACCACCACCACACCAGTCGACAACTGCCCACCCACGCCCAACTGATCACCCAAATACACGATCAGCCCCGCCACCAGCACATTCGAGATGAACGACACCACGAACTGCTTGTCATCGAAGATCCGGTCCAACTTCGCCCGCACCCCACCGAAAACCGCGTCCAACGCCGCCACCACCGCGATCGGCAGATACGGCTGCAACGCCGCAGGCACCGTGGGATCGAGATACACCCCGAGCACCACCCCGGCGAGCAACGCCAGCACCGCGATCATCGGCCACCTCCGGAAGGACTGGGAGACGAACCAGAGCCAGACGGCTCAGGACCGGACGAACCCTCGACAGCCGAACCCGACACTGACGGACTCGGACTGATCGACGGCTCGGCGTAGCGTAGCCGTGGCTCCGGCGCCGCCGGCAGGGTGAGGTCCTCCACCTCCCGCACCTGGAACGACAACCCCACCGAATCCACCAACTCCCGCATCAGAAACGCCGCCCGACTGTCGTCGAACCGATCCCGCATCGCACCCGGCCCAATCGCCGACACCTCGTACGGCCCCGTCACCGGCCGGAAATCCACCAAGATCGCCGCACCCGCCGACCGGATCGTCGACGTCGCCGTCAACCGCTGACCATTGATCGCCACCGCCTCCGCACCCGCCGCCCACAGATCATTGGCCACCTTCTGCAGATCCGTGTACAACACCCTCGGCGGCCCACCCTCGGAACCCGTCACCGCCGCGTCATCCTTCGCCGGCGCATCCGCCAACCGCACCACCACACCGTCACCACGCACCCGCCCCAGACCGGTGCCCGCCTCCAACCGCCGCAACCGCGCCGCCTG
>NZ_GG657738.1:184097-188512 GCF_000158815.1 Micromonospora sp. ATCC 39149
GCGTACACCCGAGACGCCGCGGCGCGGCCCTCGCCGGCGTCCGGACGCCGCCCCGTCGGACCCGTCATGCCGCCGCCCCCGCCACCCCGGACCGCACCGCCCGCACCAACCGGGCCGCCTGCACCACGTAGAGCGCGCCGGCCGCCCAGTACAGCACCAGACCCCACCAGGCCAGCCCCCAGCCGACCGCCCCGGCCACCGTCGCCGTGACCGCCGACGTGGCGTGCGCCAGCAACAGGATCGGGAACGCGGCCAGCAGCAGGAACGTCGCCGTCTTACCGACATAGTGCACCGGCGGCGGCCCGTACCCGTACCGGCGCAGCACCCCCAGCGACCCCAGCAGCAGCAACTCCCGGGCCAGCAGCGCCGCGGTGAACTGCCACGGCACCACCTCGCGCGCGGTGAACGCCAGCAGGGTCGCCAGGATGTAGAGCCGGTCGGCCAACGGGTCCAGCAGTTCACCCAGGCGGCTGACCTGCCGCAACCGGCGGGCGATCCAGCCGTCGACCCAGTCCGTGGTGCCCCCGAGCGCCAGGACCACCACCGCGGCGACGTCAGCGCGCGCCACCAGCAGCAGGTAGAGGAACAGCGGCACACCGAGCAGCCGCACGAAGCTGATCAGGTTGGGCAGGGTGAGTACGCGGTCCCCGGTCTGCGCGACGCCCGGGCCGCCGGTCCTCTCCGGGGGCAGGGCCCCCGCCGGCCGACGCGACACCGAACCTCCCTCCGCGGCATCGTCCGGCACCCGGAGCGGGCGCTACGGAGGACGCACGCGTTGCTGGCCGGCAACCGCCGGCACCTTCGGATCCCGGGCCGGGACCTCCCCTGGCGCGGCCCCCGATCCGATGCGGACCAGGGGCCGGTGACTTGCGCTGTCACTATATCGGGCCCGCTCTCGGCACCCGGTTGTCCGTGCTCGCCTCGCTGGAGCGCTGGCGTGCCTGTGGTCGACTTCACGTCGCGTAAGGCATCCTAGGACAATAAGTCGCAGTCAGGCGGGCCGGGCTCCCGGATCCGGCGCTGCCGCCTGGCTGAACGCCAACAGCGCCAGCAACAGCTCGTGCTGTTGGCGCGACGGCATCCGCTCCAGCACCGCCTGTACCGCCCGCTGCCGGCGCTCGGTGAGCTCCCGCAGCAGCGCCTCCGCCGCGGCCGTCGGCACCAGCCGCACCTCGCGCTTGTCCCGAGAATCGGCCACCCGCCGCAGCAGCCCGATCGCCTCCAGCCGGTCGCACAGCCGGCTCGCCGACGACGGGACCACGTCGAGCAGCTCCGCGAGGCGGTTCACGTTGGTAAGCGGACGGGCGCTGATCAGCGAGAGCACCCGCAGCTGCGTGGGCGAGACGGTCATCTGATGCCGGGAACCCGCCGGATCGAGCACGCGCACGAGCGCCTCGGCGGCGACGTCGATCGCCGCGGCGAGATCCGGTTGCTCCACCCGACGTCCCCTGCGATGTCCGCTCGTGTCCCGCTACCGCCCCGCCGCCGCGCCCAGGCCCCCGGCCCGGGGGCGCCAGTCGAGGCAGACGACCACCGCGTCGTCGCGCAGATCGGCGTCGGCGTGGTAGGACTGCAGCCCGCGCATCACCGTACCAACCGCCTCGGTCGCCGGCTGCAAGCGAGTCGCGCGCATCGACCGGGCCATGGCCCGCTCACCGTACGGCTCCCGGCCGCCCGGCGCCGCCGCGTACACGCCGTCGCTGACCACGAAGAGCCGGTCTCCCGGTTCGATGGTGAACTCCTGGACCTCGTAGCGGGCCTCGGCGAACATGCCCAACGGCAACTGCTGCTCCAGCGGCACCCGCTCGACCGAACCGCCCCGCAGCCGCAACACGTGCGGCGAGCCCGCGTCCACCGCGCGCACCCGGCCGTCGGTAGTGTCCAGCTCCAGCAACAGCGTGGCCACGTGCCGCTCGCCCCGGTGTTGGAAGAAGACCGTGTCCGAAGCCAGTTCGGCCTGCTCGACCAGTCCGCCGCCGGAGCGGCGGGCGTTGCGCATCGCGTTGACCGCCACCGCCGTCAGCAGCGACGCCGACAGGCCGGTGCCCGCGCCGTTGAGTACCGTCAGCGCGAGCCGGTCACCGTCCACCGACCAGTCGAAGTGGTCGCCGCCCACCGTGTACGCCGGCTCCAACTGCCCGGCCAGCAGGAACGCGCCGTGCGTGACACTGCGGCCCGGCAGCAGGTCCCACTGCATCTCCGCGGCCATGCTCAACCGCTCCCGGCGGCGGGCCCGGCGGTACCGGTCGGTCTCCCGGTCGGCCGCGCGCAACGCCAGCGCCAGCTCACCGGCGATGTCCTGCGCCGTCTCCACAGTCGACGCCGCCGGGGCCGCCGCAAGCTCGACCAGGAGCACACCGAGGCGCTCGCCCCAGACCGTCAGCGGCAGGTAGACCCGGCACCGGCCGTCCTCCCCGCCGTCGAGCACCGGCTGCTGGCTGCTGAAGCAGCGCTGCGCCACGCCCTGGCAGGCGAGGAAGCCGGCGTCGGGCAGGTCCGGGTCCAGCACCGCCCACAGCCCGCTGATCCGGTAGTCGGCGACGAACACCTCGGTCCGGGACGCGCCCAGAGCAGCGCGGATGGCCCCGTCGGCGGCCTCCGCCAACCGGTCGGGCGGCGCCTCGCGCAGCGCGCGGGACACCGTTCCGGACGCCTGCGGCATGATCACCCTCCGACAACTCTTGCTGTAGGGCAAGCATCATACGGAGGGCCGCGGCCGGCCAGCCGGCACGGTCGATCGTTTTCCTCTCCCACCGACGTCCGGACGCCGTGCCGGCCCGGTGACCTGCGCGGTATCGCCTCGGCGACGGCCAGCCGGCCGCGATACTGACCGCGTGCCCACGGCGGAGGAGGTACAGCGGTGAACGCGACCAATGGCGCGGCGGTGGTGGTGGGCGCGGACGGCTCGGAGTCGTCCCTGCGGGCCGTCCGGCTCGCCGCCGGGGAGGCGGCCCGCAGGAACCGGCCGCTGCGGGTGGTGCACGGCTTCATCTGGCCGCTGCTGCGCGTGCCGCTCGGCCCGGCCCCCGGCGGACCGCCCGGCGCAGGACTGCGCCACCAGGCCGAACGGCTCGTGGCGGAGGCCGTCGCCGAGGCCGAGACGGCCGCGCCGGACGTCCGGATAACCGGGGAGATCATCGACGGGGAGGCCGCCGCCGTGCTGGTCGGAGAGTCCCCCACCGCCGTGATGATCGTCGTCGGCGACCGGGGACTGGGCGGGTTCGCCACGCTGGTGCTCGGCTCCGTGGCGGTCAAGGTCGCCGCGTACGCCGACTGTCCCGTGCTCGTCGCCCGCGGCGCGGCGCGCACCGACGGGCCGGTCGTGGTCGGGGTGGACGGCTCCGCGCTGTCCCACGCCGCCGTGGAGTTCGCCGCCGAGGCCGCGACGGTACGCGGTGTCACGCTGCGCGCCGTGCACGCCTACCGGCACCCGGCCTCCACCGGACCCGGCGACATGCAACCCCTCGTCCACGACAAGCGCGAGCTGCGCAGCGAGGAGGAGCGGGTGCTGGCCGAGTCCCTCGCCGGGCTCGGCGAACGCTGGCCGCAGCTGCCCGTCGAGGCGGCGGCGGTCCGCGATCGGCCCGTCGCGGCGCTCACCGAAGCCTCGCGCGGGGCCCAACTGCTGGTGGTCGGCGGGCGGGGCCGCGGCGAGTTCACCGGCCTGGTCCTCGGCTCGGTCAGCCACGCCGTGCTGCACCACGCCGACTGCCCCGTCGCCGTGGTGCGCGCCCCCGCCTGAGGCGGTCGCCACCCAGGGACGGTTGGCCCCGGCGCAGGCGGGTAGACGACGTGCGCCAACAGCCCCAGACCGCAGGAGGCGGCGATGCCAGGACCACGACCGGGCAGCAACGCGTACGACAAGCAACGGGCGCGGCTGCGCGACCTAATCGAGAATTCCGGACGGGCGGCCGACTCCGAGGCCAATCAGGTCGCCAACCGGATCCTGCAGGACGACCGGGGACAACACGGCGTCGTGCGGGGCGAACGGACGTACGGCCCGAAGGGCGAACGCGAGCCGGGCGACCCGAAGTGAGCGGGACCAGGCTGATCGACGGGGCCGTCGCCGGCGCGGTGGGCAGCGCCGCGCTGAACATGGTCGGCTACGCCGACATGGTGCTGCGCGCCCGACCGGCGAGCAGCACCCCCGAGGAGAGCGCCCGCCGCGTCGCCGGGCTGACACACGTCGACCTGGGGCCCGAGGACCGGGCGGCCAACCGCCGCGCGGGCCTCGGGCCCCTGCTCGGGTACGGGCTGGGCGTCACCACCGGTGTGGTGTTCGCCCTGCTGGCGGGGCACCGCCGTACTCCCCTGCCGGTGGCCGTGCTGCTGCTCGGCGGGGGCGTGATGGCCGCCTCGGACGGGTCGATGACCGCGCTGGGGGTCACCGACCCCCGGCGGTGGAGCCGCACCGA
>NZ_GG657738.1:189520-190674 GCF_000158815.1 Micromonospora sp. ATCC 39149
TCCGCGTGACCCTCGACGAGGACTCCGCCGGGGAAAATCGCCCGCGCCGCCGCCCGCTGAGGGCCCCGCAGCGGGCACGTGCCGGGCGTGGTCACGTCCGGGTGCTGGGGCTACTGAGTGCCCGGTTTGGTCAGGTGCCAGACCAACGCGGCGGCCAGCACCGCGAGCAGCACCACCCCGCCGGACACGCCGCCACCCTCGTCGACGCTGCGGCCCCTGCTGCCGAAGTAGATGACCGCGAGGCCGGCGAGCACCGCCACGACCGTACGCATTCCCCGGTCTTTCACCCCCCGAACGGTACGCAGCAACACCGGGCCGAAAGGGGCAACAACCGCCTTTTCCCCCGCTCGGGTGGTGCCGGTCAGTCGGTCTCCAGGTCGTCGAGAGAGATGGCGTGGGTCATCAGCCAGCGGGCCAGCGCCGCCATCCCGAACAGCCACAGCGGGGCCGACTCGGTGGGGCCGTTCGTGGCGAAGACGGCGAAGCGCAGGTCCGGTGCCCGGTACGCCTCGATCCGCCACCGGTGGCTCTTGTCGCGCCAGACCGCCGAAGGGTCCATTCCGCCACGCTAGGCCACCCCCTGCCCGCAGGGGGTGGCGTTGCCCGCAAACCCGCCCCGCAAACCCGCCCCGCCAGCCCGCTCAGCCGGGCGGCGGGGACACGACGCTGCGGGCGTCGTCGGGCAGACGACGGGTGACGCCGCGGCGGTCCAGCAGTTCCAGCAGCGGCACCGCGACCCGGCGGGTGGTGTCGAGGGCCACCCGGGCGGCGCTGAGCGTGAACGGCTGCGGCAGCCCGGCGAGGACCCGGGCGGCGGCGTCCACGGCCCCGGGCAACAGCACCACGGTGTCGGCCAGCCGCAGCAGCGCACCGGCCCGCACCGCCGCGCCGATTTCCCGGGGCCCGAGCCCCAGCTCGGCGAGGCGGTGCGCCTCCGGGGCCCGGAACGGGCGCTCGCCGCACTCGGCGCGAATCCGGGCCACCGCGCGGGCCACCAACTCGGGCAGCGCGTCGTCGGCCGACGCGGTGACCCGCCCGGCGACCAGCCGCAGCGGCGGGCGCACGAGGGCCTCCACGAGCGCCCGGTCGGGCAGGTCGAGCCGTCGGCGCAGCACGTCGACCGGGACGCTCGGCTCCAAGGGGTGCGCGGCGGC
>NZ_GG657738.1:191184-191852 GCF_000158815.1 Micromonospora sp. ATCC 39149
GGGCGGCGCCGAGGCGGTGCAGGCCACGCACCCGCACCGTGCTCGCCGGTGCCTGCCAGCTCCAGCTCGTCGCCGACGGCCAGCCGGCCGCCACCGAGGGTCCCGGTGACCACGGTGCCGCTGCCGGTGATGGTGAACGACCGGTCCACCCACAGCCGCACCGGCGCGTCGGCCGGCGGGTCGGGCAACCGGGCCGCCAGGCGGTCCAGGGCGGCCCGCAGCCGGGGCAGGCCAGCCCCGGTGACGGCACTGACCGCGACTGCCTCCACGTCACCGAGGCAGGTCGCGACGAGCTGCGCGCGGGCCTGGGCCAGCGCCGGGCCCGGGTCGGCCAGGTCCGCGCGGGTCACCACCAGCAGCCCGTACGCCACGCCGAGCGCGTGCAGCGCGGCCAGGTGCTCGGCCGACTGCGGCATCCAGCCCTCATCGGCGGCGACGACGAACAGCGCGGCCGGGGCGGGGCCAACACCGGCGAGCATGTTCGGCACGAACCGCTCGTGGCCGGGCACGTCGACGAACGCGACGGTGTCCCCGGAGGGCAGCGTGGTCCAGGCGAAACCGAGGTCGATGGTCATGCCCCGGCGGCGTTCCTCGGCCCACCGGTCCGGTTCCATCCCGGTCAGTGCCCGGACCAGGGTCAGACTTGCCGTGGTCGACATGCCCGGCGG
>NZ_GG657738.1:192785-209410 GCF_000158815.1 Micromonospora sp. ATCC 39149
AACCCGGTGCCGGGGCCCGATCGCGGCGGCGTCTTTCTTGCGAGGGTGGTTCGGTTGGTGGTGCCCACCTCCCGCAGCCGCGCGCCGGTGCTGGCCAGCAGGTCCGGCAGGCGGAACCCGTCGCCGATCTCCACCAGCTCGCCCCGGCTGACCACGATCTCCCGGCCCGCCGCGAGGGCGGTGGCGGTCAGCGCCAGGGCCGCCGCGCCGTTGTTGACCACGTGCACGGCGCCCGCGTCGGGCACGGCGGCGGCGAGCGCGGCGAGGGCGTCGCGGCCACGCCGGGCCCGCCGCCCGGTGGTCAGGTCCAGTTCCACGTCGGTGTGCCCGGCGGCGGCGACCACGGCGGCCACGGCGGCGGCGGACAGCGGGGCCCGGCCCAGGTTGGTGTGCAGGACGACACCGGTGGCGTTGAGCACCGCCGCAGGGACGGCGGCGGGCAGCGCGGCGAGGGCGGCGTCACGTACCCGCTCGGGGGTGATCTCACCGGCGCGGGCGCGGGCCTGCGCGGCGACGATCGCGGCCTTGACCCGATCGCGGCCGACCCTGCCGGCTGCGGCGGCCAGGCCCGGATCGGCCAGCAGGACGTCGGTGCGCGGGACCCGCCGTCGGGGATCGGCGTCGCGCATCGCGTCCTTCCCACGGGTTGCCTGGCGGAGACGGACGGGAATCGAACCCGCCTGGCCCGGATCCCGGACCACACCGGTTTTGAAGACCGGGAGGGGCACCAGCCGCCCGAACGCCTCCACCGGCCATTGGACCACAGCGCCCCGCCCGGCGTGCGGGTAGGCCTCAGCCCCCGGTGGCGCGGCGCTCGAAGCGCTCGCGCTGCGGGACCACCGTGTACTTCGGGTCGCGGGCGGAGGCGACGCCACCGTGGAAGATGCCGAACCGGGTGGCCACCGACGCGGCGAGCAGGGCTGCGCCGGACAGGCCGGAGAGCAGCCGGCTGCGGCGGCCGACGAGCGCCCCGACCACCCCGGCGGCAGTCAGCGACCGGCCGGCGCGCAACAACCGGCCGGGGACGCCGGTGCGGTAGGGCTCGCTGAGCAGGCCCAGGCGGGTCTCCACCCGGTGCACGCCCCACAGTTCCAGGGCCGCGCCGGCCACCGCCATCCGCCGGGCCGGGCCGGCCTGGGCGCAGGGCGCCGCGAGCAGGCCCACGCCGGCACCGCTGGCCAGGGCGCTGCCCGCGAAGACGGCCGGCAGTTCCGGGTACGCCTCGTGCCAGGACGGCACGGCCGTGTCGGCGAGCAGCACCCCGGTGTACGTGGCCAGGGCCGGCGCGGTCGCGGCGGCGACCAGGCCGGCAGCCCGCCCGGCGCCGGGCAGCAGCCGCCGCCCCAGGCCGAGCACGCCACGCTCGGGCAGCCACGCGACGGCCTCGGCGGCGGCGGCGACCCCGGCGGCCGGACCGAACACGGTGAGGATCCAGGTGCCCACCGACATCGGGGACGTCGGCTTCGCCACCCGCAGCATGTGGTGGAAGCGGGCCGGCCGGCCCAGGTCGTTGACGAGGAAGTACGCGCTGGTGGCGACCGCCGCCAGCGCGGTGACCCGGCCGGCGCGGCGCAGCGCCGGCCGTCCGGTGAGCTGCCCACCGGCGGCCAGCAGCGACGAGCCGGCAGCCAACCCGCCGGTGAACAGGTATGCCGCGATGTCCCACTTCCACACCGGCGGCTTGAGGATCGGCCGGCCGTAGTAGGAGGTGAACTCGGCCGGTGGGACGGTGAGCTGTTCCCCGCCGCCGCGCCCGCTTCGGAAGCGGCGGAACCGTTCCCCGACCGGGGGGTGCGTGCTCACGAGGAACCTCCGACGAACGCGGCGACGGCCGCCGCCGCCATGGCCAGGGCGGCCAGCCCGGCACGCCTCCACATCCGGGGCAGGTCCCGGGTGGTGACCACCGGGTCGGGCGGCAGGCCGTACACCTCCGGGGCGTCCAGCAGCAGGAAGAACGCCCCGTCGCCGCCGACACCGTCGGTGGGGTCGTGGCCGTACAGCCGGGCCTCCGGCACGCCGCGCTCGTGCAGGGTGGCCACCCGTTCGGCGGCCCGCTCCCGCAACTCGTCGAGGGGGCCGTACTGGATGGACCCGGTGGGGCAGGCCTGCGCGCAGGCGGGGGTCAGCCCCGCGCCGAGCCGGTCGTAGCACAGGGTGCACTTCCACGCCCGGCCGTCGCCCCTGCGCTGGTCGATCACCCCGTACGGGCAGGCCGGGATGCAGTAGCCGCACCCGTTGCAGATGTCCTCCTGCACCACGACCGTGCCGAACTCGGTGCGAAACAGCGACCCGGTGGGGCAGACGTCGAGGCAGGCCGCGTGGGTGCAGTGCTTGCAGACGTCCGACATCATCAGCCAGCGGAAGTCGCTGCGCCCGGCCGCGCCGGTGCCCCGGCCGGGCGGCTGCGCGCCGGGCATGCCGAGAAACTGCGGGCCGGGACCCGCCGCCGGGGCGGCGCTGCCCGCCGCGTCGGCGGCGGGGCGGGGCTGCTCGACGAACGCCACGTGCCGCCACGAGTTCGCGGTCAGCGCGCCGGGTGTTGTTCGTAGGACATGCCGAGCAGGTCCAACCCGGAGCCTGGCACGTCGTTCCCACTCCTTGCAGGCGACCTCGCACGCCTTGCAGCCGATGCAGACGCTCGTGTCGGTGAAAAAAGCCCACCCCTGGGTGGGGCGTCGGTCCAGCCGGCGTCCGGCGCCGGGCCCAGCGGCCCGGAGCCCGCTGTTGGCGTCAGGCATTCCCGCCCCCCGCTCTGCTTCGTCGGCCGACGCCTGCGCGGAAGCGTTCGTCGGTGCTGTCGGCCGCGTCGTGGCCGCCCGCCGCTCCGGTGGTGACGATCGGGATCCTGCGCTGCGGGGTCATGCCGGCCCGCCGCCGGTAGTCGGCGACCAGGTCGAGCAGGGCCGCGCCGGTGGGCCGCCGGCCGGGCCGCACGTCGCAGGTGCCGACCTTGCTCTCCTGGATCAGCACGTTCGGGTCCAGGGTGATGCCGAACAGGTCGTTGGCCGAGTCGCCGGTGACCAGGCCCTCCGTGCCGAAATGGTACGGCAGCCAGAGCTGGTGGATGATCCGACCGTCCACCCGCAGCGGGGTGAGCCGCTCGGTGACCAGCACCCTCGCCTCGATCACCGCCCGGCCGCTGACCAGGTGCGCCCAGCCCAGGTGGGCCAGCCCGGCCTCGGCGGCCAACTCCGGGGAGACCTCCACGAACATCTCCGGCTGCAACTCGGCCAGCGGACGCACGGTGCGGCTCATCCCGCCGGCGGTGTGGTGCTCGGTGAGCCGGCTGACCGTGAACACGTACGGGAAGACGCCGCTGTGCGCCTCCGGCGGGCTCGGGTTGATCGGGTTGACCGGATGCTCGTAGACCTTGCGGGTCGGGTTGGCCTGCTGGCCGTACACGGGGTTGCGCATCGGGGACTCGGCCGGCTCGTAGTGCGTCGGCAGCGGGCCGTCGAGCACCCCACTGGGCGCGTACAGCCAGGCCTTGCCGTCGCTCTGCATGATGAACGCGTCGTCGCCGGCGAGGGCCGCCACGCCGGAGGCGCCCTGCGGGGGCCGGTACGTCGGCGGCTTCGTCCGCTCGAAGTCCGGCACGTCGTACCCGGTCCACTCCCCGGCGTCGGGGTCCCACCAGACGTACTTCTTGCGTTCGCTCCACGGGCGGCCCTGCGGATCGGCGGAGGCCCGGTTGTAGAGGATGCGGCGGTTCGCCGGCCACGCCCAGCCCCACTGCGCGGCCACCCAGTCCTGCTCGTGGCGGGGCCGGCGGCGGGCGGCCTGGTTGACGCCGTCGGCGTAGACGCCGGTGTAGATCCAGCAGCCGATCGCGGTGGAGCCGTCGTCGCGGGCCTGCGTGAACGCCGACAGCGGGCGGCCGGTGGCCACCTCGTACCCGTTGATCTCGCGCAGCACCGCCTCGGCGCTGGGCTCCGCGTGCGGGCCGTGCGTGGGGTAGTCCCAGGCCAGGTCGAGCAGCGCCCGGTCGCGTGGGTGCGGGGAGGTGGCCAGCTTCTCCCGCAGCCGGCGGCCGAGGTGGTAGAAGAACCACAGCTCGGAGCGGGCGTCGCCCGGCGGGTCGACGGCCTTCTCCCGCCACTGCAACAGCCGCTGGGTCTGGGTGAACGTGCCCTCCTTCTCCACGTGCGACGCCGCCGGCAGGAAGAACACCTCCGTGCGGCACTGCTCCGGCGTGATCTCCCCGGTGGCCACCTCGGGGCTGTTCTTCCAGAACGTGGCGCTCTCGATGAGGAACAGGTCGCGCACGACCAGCCAGTCGAGGTTGGCCATGCCGAGGCGCTGGGCGCGGCCGTGCGCGGAGCCGACGGCCGGGTTCTGGCCGAGCAGGAAGTAGCCCTTGACCTTCCCGTCGATCATGTTGAGGACCTGCTGGTACGTGCCGTGGTCGCCGGTCATCCGGGGCAGGTAGCCGTAGCAGAAGTCGTTGTCCGGCCGCGCCGCGTCCCCCCAGTACGCCTTGAGCAGGCTCGCCGCGTACGCCCGGGAGTCGTCCCAGAAGCCCTTCTGGCCGCGGTGGCGGATGCTGTCGACCCAGTCGTCGAACGTCTCGTGGTCGGCGTGGTGCGGCATCGGCAGGTAGCCGGGGAGCAGGTTGTACAGCGTCGGGATGTCCGTGGAGCCCTGGATGCTGGCGTGCCCGCGCAGCGCCAGGATGCCGCCGCCGGGCCGGCCCATGTTGCCCAGCAGGGTCTGGATGATCGCGCCGGTGCGGATGTACTGCACGCCGACGGTGTGCTGCGTCCAGCCCACGGAGTAGACCAGCGCGCCGGTGCGTTCCCGGCCGGAGTTGTGCGTCCAGGCGCGGGCCAACTCCAGGAACTTCTCCTGCGGGATGCCGCAGACCCGCTCCACCATCTCCGGGGTGTAGCGGGCGAAGTGTCGCCGCAGGATCTGGTAGACGCAGCGCGGGTGCCGCAACGTCTCGTCCCGCGCGGTCTGCCCGGGCACCGGCATGCCGTGCGACTCGTGGCGCAGCCCGGCCGCGCTGTCGCGTTCCTTCCCGGTACCGGTGATCTCGGCATGGTCCTCGTGGCCGGCGTACTGCCAGCTCGACGTGTCGTACGAGCCGGTCTCGGGGCGGTAGCCGGAGAAGAGGCCGTCGAGGTCCTCCGTGTCGGCGAACTGCTCGCTGACGATCGTCGCCGCGTTGGTGTACGCCAGCACGTACTCCCGGAAGTCCAGCTCGTTCTCCAGGATGTACCGCACGACGCCGCCGAGCAGCGCGATGTCGGTGCCCGCCCGGATCGGCAGGTACGTGTCGGCGACCGCGCTGGTCCGGGTGAACCGGGGGTCGACGTGGAAGACCTTCGCGCCGCGCCGCTTGGCCTCCATCACCCACTGGAAGCCCACGGGGTGCGCCTCGGCCATGTTGGAGCCCTGGATGACGATGACGTCAGCGTTGACCAGGTCCTGTTGGAAGTCCGTCGCGCCGCCGCGACCGAAGCTGGTCCCCAGACCGGGGACGGTGGCGGAGTGTCAAATGCGGGCCTGGTTCTCGATCTGGAGCGCCCCCATCGCCGTGAACAGCTTCTTGATGAGGTAGTTCTCCTCGTTGTCCAGCGTCGCCCCGCCCAGGCTGGAGATGCCCAGCGTGCGGCGCAGCGGCCGGCCGGCGTCGTCGACGTCCTCCCAGGTCGCCGCGCGGGCGGCGAGGATCCGGTCGGCGATCATGTCGACGGCCGTGTCGAGGTCCAGGTCCTCCCACTCGGTGGCATACGGCCGGCGGTAGCGGACCTTCGTCTGGCGTAGCGGGCTGGTGACCAGGCTCTTGCTGGCCGAGCCCTTCGGGCACAGTCGGCCCCGGGAGATCGGGCTGTCCGGGTCCCCCTCGATCTGGGTGACCCGGCCGTCGGTGACGAAGACCCGCTGGCCGCAGCCGACCGCGCAGTAGGGGCAGACCGACCGGGCCACGCTGTCGGCGGTTTCGGTGCGGGCGGTCAGCGCCGCCGAGCGGGCCGACCGGGCTGCCGCGCCCCGGCCGAGCGGGTCGGTGCCGGTGAGCTGCCGGTAGACGGGCCAGCCCGCGATGAAAGTCCGCAGACCCATCGGGGGCACCCCCTTTGCCGGCGGCGGAAGCTGACCCTCTGAACATAGGCCAGCGCCCGGCGCGCCGCGACCCCGGCGCGTCTTTACCCGCCGCCTGGGGGGCGTCCCCGGCCAGCGTGGGGCGGCAGGGGGCGGGGTCGCGCACCGGCGGCGCGGCCCTCACGGCAGCCGGGAGCGGACCTTCGCGGCGCACCCGCGCAGCGCCCCGTGCGCGTCGACGCCGAGGCTCTCGATCGCCACCAGCGCCGTGAACGCGGCGTCGGCCAGTTCGGCCGCCACGTCGTCGCGGGTGTGGGTCACCCCCTTGCGCGGGTTCTGCCCGAGTGCGCCGATCCACGCCCCGGCGGCCTCCCCCGCCTCCTCGGTCAGCTTGAGGATCCGGCAGGTCAGCTCCGGGTCCCCGGTGCCGTTGGCGTTGTCGAGCCAGCCCCGCAGGGCACGCACCGACTCCCAGATCGACTCGTCCATCCGACCAGTGAACCGGACGGGGGTGACGATCCCTGCCCCCGGGGGCGGTCGGCCGAATACCCCTGGGCGGGGGGCGGTGCGACCGGCTCCGGGCAGGCGAATGCCCCCCAGGCCGTCGGCCTGGGGGGCATTGGGGTCAGGTCACCACAGCCGCGCGACGATGTCCGCGGCCTGCTCCTCCCACTGGGCGTACGCGTACGGGTATGCCGACACCTGCACCGTCTGCGCCGCGGCGGTCAGTGGCAGGTCCTGCCAGCCGCCGATGTTCTTCAGCGCGCCGAAGAACGCCTTCGAGGCGTACTCCGGGTCGGTGATCTGGTCGGGCGAGCCCCAACCGGACGACGGGCGCTGCTGGAACAGGCCCTGCGAGTCATGGTCGTTGTACGCGCCCAGGTGGCCGAGGTTGTAGAGCTTCGACTCCTGCAGCGAGGTGGCCACGCCGATCACCGCGCCGCGTTTGCCGACGCCGCTGTCCTTGGCGGCCTCGACGATGGCCCGGGCGTTCGCCAGCTGCGCGTCGTCGAGCGGGATGCGCGACTGCGCGCCCTCGACGCCGTGCGGGATCAGCTCGTCGCGGCTCGGCCGGCCCGCCGACGGGGTCGACTCGCTGGTGTTCTCACCGGTGGTCAGCGCGGACTCGACGGTGGCCTGCTGGCGGGTCTTGCCGGTGGCCAGGTCGATGGCGGCGACGGCGCCCGCGTGCGGGCCGGTGACCGGGGCGGCGACGGCCGTGGGGCCGAACGCCAGGCCGCCGAGGACGGCGATGCCGCTGATGGTCAGGACGGTCTTGCGGTTCGTGGTCTTCGCGATGGCCGGGAGCCATCGAGTGAAGTCTGCCTTCACGATGGTTGCCCTTTCGGTCGTCACGACGCGCTCCGGGTTGAGCGCCCCTCGAGACCCGCCCCGGCCGGCTGGGTTTACCGGCGGGCGGTACGGGGGACACAACCAGCTTCACGTGTCCACCATTCCGGATATGCGGGGCGGCGCTCCGGGTGCGGCCCCGGTCACTGCGGGAATCGGACGACGCGGCCGACAGCGGTCAACCGGCTCGGGCGTTCCGAGCGGGCCGGCCTGTTGACCTTGACAGGACCGTGGCGCGGTGCAAATAATTTATCCATTGAACAAATGTCCTCCACCGCCGCCGACCACCTGGATCGCTCCCCCGCTGACCAACCGCGCCACCTGCCCCGTTCACGACACCCCCGGGAGGGCCGGTGCCACTCGTAGCCGGGGTCGACTCGTCGACCCAGTCGTGCAAAGTCGTCATCCGCGACGCCGAGAGCGGGAAGCTGGTGCGCGAGGGTCGCGCGCCGCACCCCGTCGGCACCGCCGTGCCACCGGCCGCGTGGGAGGCCGCGCTGTCCGACGCGGTCGCACAGGCCGGCGGACTCGACGACGTGGCGGCCGCCTCAGTCGCCGGGCAGCAGCAGGGGATGGTGTGCCTGGACGCCGAGGGCGCGGTGGTCCGGGACGCCGTGCTGTGGAACGACACCCGCTCGGCCGGCGCCGCCGCCGATTTGATCTCGGATCTCGGCGGCGGCGAAGCGGGACAGCGAGCCTGGGCGGAGGCGGTCGGCCTGGTGCCGGTGGCCAGCTTCACCGTCACCAAGCTGCGCTGGCTGGCGTCGGCTGAGCCGGACAACGCCGCCCGTACGGCCGCGGTGTGTCTGCCGCACGACTGGCTGACCTGGCGACTTGCCGGCGCACCGGGGCTCGATGCGCTGCGCACCGACCGCAGCGAGGCCAGCGGGACCGGATACTGGTCGGCCGCGACCGGTGACTATCGCCTGGACCTGCTCCGGTTGGCGTTCGGGCGCGACGACGTGCTGCTGCCGCAGGTGCTCGGGCCGACCGGTCGGGCCGGGCACCTGCGCACCGGTGCCCCCCTGGGCCCCGGCGCCGGCGACTGCGCCGCAGCGGCGCTGGGTGTCGGCGCCGAGTCGGGCGACGTGATCGTGTCGATCGGCACCTCCGGCATAGTGTCCACCGTTTCCGACGTGCCGGCCGCAGACCCGAGCGGGATCGTGGCCGGGTTCGCCGACACGACCGGCCGCTTCCTGCCGTTGGTGTGCACGCTCAACGCCGCCCGGGTGCTGGACGCGGCGGCGACCATGCTGCGGGTGGACCACGCAGAGCTGTCCGCGCTGGCGCTGTCCGCCCCGCCGGGCGCCGACGGGCTGGTCCTGGTGCCCTACCTCGAGGGCGAGCGCACACCGAACCGTCCGCACGCCACCGGGGCCGTGCACGGCCTGACCCTGCGGACCTCGACCCCCGCGCATCTGGCCCGCGCGGCGGTGGAGGGCATGCTGTGCGCACTCGCCGACGGGCTGGACGCGATGATCGCGCAGGGCACGACGGTCGACCGGATCATCCTGGTCGGCGGCGGCGCCCGCTCGGAGGCGGTACGCCGGATCGCGCCTACGGTCTTCGGCCGCCCCGTGCTCGTGCCACCACTGGGGGAGTACGTCGCCGACGGCGCCGCCCGCCAGGCGGCCTGGGTGTTGTCGGGCGGGCAGCAGCCGCCGTCGTGGACGGTCGGGCGGGTCGAGATGTACGAGGCGGACGCCGTGCCAACGGTCCGGGAACGGTACGCGGCGGCCCGCGCGAACGCCCCCGACCGCGCCGACTGACGGCATCGTCGCCACGACGGTTCTGGTCGACCCGGAACCGGGGCGCGCCGGGCGGCCGCTCGGCCGGCCGGCGTACCGATGCCGAGCTGGCGCTGTGGCCTGGCCTACCAGCGGTGCCGGGCGCACGGGGGCGTCAGTGGCCCCGGGCCAGCCACTGATCGAGGTGCGGCGCCTCCGCGCCGATGGTGGTGCTGTCGCCGTGCCCGGTGTGCACGACCGTCTCCGGGGGCAGGGTGAGCAGCCGGGTACGGATGGACTCGACGATGGTGCCGAAGTCGCTGTACGAGCGGCCGGTGGCACCCGGCCCGCCGGCGAACAGCGTGTCGCCGGTGAAGACGACACCGAGCGGCGGGGCGTGCAGACTGCACGCGCCGGGGCTGTGGCCGGGGGTGTGCAGCACCCGCAGGCCGGTGCCCGCCACCTCGATCGTCGTGCCGTCGCGCAGCTCGCCGTCGGGGGCCACGTCGGGGTGCACCATGTCCCACAGCACCCGGTCGTCGGGGTGCAGCAGCACCGGCGCGCCGGTGGCCCGGGCGAGTTGCGGGGCCACCCGCACGTGGTCGTCGTGGGCGTGGGTGGCCAGGATCGCCACCACCCGGCGGCCACCGACGGTACGCATGATCGCGTCGACGTCGTGCGGCGCGTCGACGACGACGCACTCGTTGTCGTCGCCCACCACCCAGACGTTGTTGTCGACGTCGAAGGTCTGCCCGTCGAGGGAGAACGTGCCGGAGGTGACGGTGTGGTCGACGCGGGCGGTCACGGGAAGACCACCACCGAGCGCAGCACGTCGCCCTGGTGCATCCGGGTGAACGCCTCCTCGACCTGGTCCAGGGCGATCTCCTCGGTGACGAACGCGTCCAGGTCGAGCCGGCCCTGCAGGTACAGCTCGGTGAGCAGGGGGAAGTCGCGGCTGGGCAGGCAGTCGCCGTACCAGCTCGACTTGAGGGCCCCGCCGCGCCCGAAGACGTCCAGCAGGGGTAGCTCCACCTTCATCTGCGGGGTGGGCACGCCGACCAGCACGACCGTGCCGGCGAGGTCGCGGGCGTAGAACGCCTGCTTCCAGGTCTCGGGCCGGCCGACGGCGTCGATGACGACGTCCGCGCCGAAGCCGCCGGTGGCGGCCCGGATCGCCTCGACCGGGTCGTCTGCGGAGGCGTTGACGGTGTGGGTGGCGCCGAACCTGCGGGCCCAGTCGAGCTTGCGGGGGTCGACGTCCACCGCGACGATCGTCGTCGCCCCGGCCAGGGCGGCGCCGGCCACGGCGGCGTCGCCGACCCCGCCGCAGCCGATGACGGCCACGGAGTCACCGCGGGTGACGCCCCCGGTGTTCATCGCCGCGCCGAGGCCGGCCATCACCCCGCAGCCGAGCAGGCCGACGGCGGCGGGCCGCGCGGCCGGGTCGACCTTTGTGCACTGCCCGGCGTGCACGAGGGTCTTCTCGGCGAACGCGCCGATGCCCAGCGCCGGGGACAGCGCGGTGCCGTCGGTGAGCGTCATCTTCTGCGCGGCGTTGTGGGTGGCGAAGCAGTACCACGGCCGGCCACGGCGGCAGGCGCGGCAGACCCCGCAGACGGCCCGCCAGTTCAACACCACGAAGTCGCCGGGGGTCACCTCGGTGACGCCGTCGCCGACCCGCTCGACGATTCCGGCGGCCTCGTGGCCGAGCAGGAACGGGAACTCGTCGTTGATGCCGCCCTCGCGGTAGTGCAGGTCGGTGTGGCAGACCCCGCACGCCTGGACGCGGACCACCGCCTCGCCGGGCCCCGGGTCGGGCACCACGACGGTGGTGACCTCGACCGGCGCGCCCTTGCGCCGTGAAACGACTCCCCGGACTTCCTGGCTCACGATCTCCTCCTGCTCCACGCGCTGTCGGTATCGCCGGCGCCGGGCCGCAGGGCCGGGGCCGGCGACGCGGGGCGCCGTCGGGCCGCCCGCGCCGGGCACGCTCCACAGTGAAACTACCGCTGTGGCGCGGATGCGTGCTGGCCCTGACAGCCATCAGGAGCAGGGCGTGACGACGGCCCGCAGGGCGATCGGGAGGTTTCCTTCCTTTGACTGAGAGAACGGCAAGCGCAGCTGGTACTCGCGCTACGTCGCGGCGCTCAACGCCCACCAGTTCGACGGCATGGATCAGTGGCTCGGTGCTGCTCCTTCCGGCGCCTCTGTCGAGATTGCCGAGTACGCCGTCCACAAGGCCAGCGACGGCCGATTCGTGCAGATGACAGCCCTGCGCGAGTTGGCCGAGACGCATCGGCGACTGCCCACCTGACATCAGGCGATCGACGTGGCGTGGGCCCTTGGCGCGACGCTGTGGCGTGCGCCACCCGGCGGACACGCCGGTGCCGGGCGGCGGCATCGAAACGGACTGGGCAGAATCAACACATGTCTTCCCGCCGGTGGCTGCTCGCCGATCAACTCGGGCCCCACTTCCTCGACGATCCGGCGCAGCCGGTGCTGCTCGTGGAAGCCCGGGAGCTGTTCCGGCAGCGCCCGATGCACCGGCAGAAGGCCCACCTGGTGCTCTCGGCGCTGCGGCACCGGGCCGCCGAGCTGGGTGACCGGGCCCTACTGGTGCGCGCCGGCACGTTCCGGGAGGCGCTGGCCCGCGTCGACGGGCCGGTCGAGGTCTGCCACCCGCCGTCGCGGGCCGGGCTGGCCTTCGCCCGGTCGGTGCCGGGGCTGACCATCCTGCCGCCACGCGGCTTCCTCACCCGCCGGGAGGACTTCGCGGCGTGGGCCGACGCCCCCCGCCGGGGGGCGCTGCGGGTGGCGGACTTCTACCGCTGGGCCCGGCGCGAACACGGCGTGTTCGACGGTCCGCCGGGGCGGGTCCCCCGCCGGCCCCGGCGGGCCGACGGCGCGGCCGGGCTGGTGGCGTCCCCTCCCCCACCGATCGTGGAGGACGCGATCGACGCGGAGGTCCGCGACGAGCTGGACCGCTGGGAGCGCGACGGCGTCCGGTTCCTCGGCCGGGACGGCCCGCGCCGCTACCCGGCCACCCACGCCGAGGCCGACGCGCGGCTGCGGCACTTCGTGGCGCACCGGCTGCCCGACTACGGCCGGTACCAGGAGGTGATGAGCGCGGGCGACCCGCTGCTGACGCACAGCGTGCTGTCGTCGTCGTTCAACCTGGGGCTGCTCGACCCGGCGGAGGCGATCCGGGCCGCCGAGGGCGCCTGGCGCAAGGGGGCCGCGTCGTTGTCGGCCGTGGAGCCGTTCGTCCAGGGCCTGCTCGGCTGGCGGGAGTTCCTCTGGCAGCTGTACTGGTACCTTGAGCCGGGCCACCGGGGCGCCAACTGGCTGGCCGCGAACGAGCCGCTGCCCGACTGGTTCGCTGGCCTGGACGCCGACGCCGTGGAGGCGCGTTGCCTGGCCGACGTGCTCGCCGGGGTCCGGGACCGCGCCTGGGTGCACCATGCGCAGCGGCTGCTGGTGCTCGGCAACTACGCGTTGCAACGCGGCTGGCGGCCGGCGGAGCTGGCAGGCTGGTTCCGGGACTGTTTCGTCGACGGCACCGACTGGGCGATGAACGCGACCGTGATCGGGATGAGCCAGTACGCCGACCTGGGCCGCGTCGACACCCGCCCGTACGCGGTCGACGGCCGGTACGTCGACGAGCTGAGCGACTACTGCACGGGGTGCCGGTACCAGCCGGAGACGACGCTGGGCGATCTGGCCTGCCCGTACACCGGGGGGTTCGACGCCTTCCTGCACCGTAACCACGACCGGCTCGCCGGTGACCTACGGCTCGCCGCGGAACTGGCCGAACGCGACGATCCGCAGCTACGGGACGCGGTGCTGGCCCAGGAGGAGAAGCGCGGCAGCAGCCCACCCTGACGCTGCCCCCGCGGGACGGCGGGGTGACGCGGCGGTCAGCGGTCAGCGGCGTGCCCGGCCCAGAAGCCGGTGACCAGCCGGTGGAACTCCTCGGCCCGCTCGACCTGCGGCAGGTGGCCGGTGTCGGCGAACAGGTGGGTGCGGGCCCGGGGCAGTCGGGTGCGGGCCGCGTCGAGGTGCGCGGCGGGCAGGATCAGGTCCCGCTCGCCCCAGACGACCAGGATGGGCAGGTCCAGCCGGGCCACCGCGTCGAGCAGTTCCTCCCGCCACGGCCCGGCGACGCCCCGGAACGTGCCGAGGCTGTCGACGAGTTCCAGCATCACCCGGGCGGCGTGCGGTCGCCGGGCCGCCGCCATCGCCTCGGCGAGGCGGGTCTCGGTGACGTACCGCCGGTCGTGGAACAGGGCCCGCTCGGTGCGCCGGGCCACGGCCCGGCTCGGGCGCAGCAGCAGCCGGCCCAACGGCCGCAGCGCCAGCAGCCGCAGCGCGACCGTCACCTCCCGACCGAAGCCGGCGCTGTCGACCAGCACCAGGCTGGCCGCGCGGGCCGGGTCGTCGACGGCCAGCCGCATGGCGACCGCCCCACCGAGGGAGTTGCCGACCAGGTGGGCGGGGCCGGCCACGCCGAGCGCGTCGAGGCAGTCGGCGGCGGCCCGGGCCAGCGCCGGCAGGGTGTGCGGCTCGTCCAGCGGCGCAGACCCGCCGTGCCCGGCCAGGTCGAGGCTGACCACCCGGTGATCGCGGGCGAGTCGGTCGTGCAGCTCGGCGAAGTCGGCGAGGGTGCGGCCGATGCCGTGCAGCAGCACCACCAGCGGGCCGTCGCCGGCCACCCGGCACCGGGAGGCGCGCCCCCGCACGGTGACGATGGTGTCGACCGGGCCGGTCACGCCGGCTCCCCCGGGCCGCCGGGCGGCGCAGGCGCGGCGGCAGCAGCACCGGCCGGCGGGCGGGTGGGCGCCGGCGCGGCGGGTGGGTGTGCGGCGTCGGCCCTCGGGCGGGCCGGGCGGTTCACGGCGAGGGCGAGGAGCCGGCCGAACCCGACGGGGGCGAGCCGGGACAGCAGGTCGGGCAGCCTCGCCGACCAGCCGATCAGCACCCGGCCCCGGCGGCGCTGCACGCCGCGCAGGATGACCTCGGCGGCGGTGGCCGGGTCGATGGTGAGCAGCCGCTCGAACCGGCGGCGGGCGGCCTCGTACTCGTCGGCGGGCACGCCGCTGCCGACGCGCGCGTCGCGCGCGATGCGGGTACGGATGCCGCCGGGGTGCACGCACGTCACCCCGATCCCGTCGTCGACCAGCTCGTGGCGCAGCGCCTCGGTGAAGCCGCGCACGGCGAACTTGCTGGCCGAGTACGCGGTCTGCCCGGCGGGGGCGATGAGCCCGAAGAGGCTGGACACGTTGACCAGGTGGGCGCCCGGCTCGGCCTTGAGCGCGGGCAGCAGGGCGTGGGTCAGCTGCACCACGGCCCGGAAGTTGACGTCGATCACCCAGCCGAACTCGTCCGGGGTGACCTGGTCGAAGCGCCCGCCCAGTGCGACGCCGGCGTTGTTGACCAGCAGCCGCAGCCTCGGATGGAGCCGGCGGACCTCCTCGGCCACCCGGGCCGTGGCGGCGGCGTCGGCCAGGTCGACCAGTGCGGTGGTGACCCGCCGGTCGGGGTGGGCGGCCCGCAGCGCGGCGGCCACGGCGGCGAGCCGGCCGGCGTCACGGTCCAGCAGCACCAGGTCGGTGCCGCGCCGGGCCAGGCCGTGGGCGAGGGCCTCGCCGATGCCGCCGGCCGCCCCGGTGACCACGGCGGTACCGGCCGCGAAGTCGAACCTGCGCACGTCGTCTCCCTCCGCCTCGCCGGTCAGCCGGCGGGGGTGCCGGCCGGACGGGCCCGGTCCCGCCGGTCCCTCGTGGGCGTCTGCGGCGCGCGCGAGAACCGTACGCCGGCGTCGGTGAGCCGGCCGTACCGCATGAGCAGCACGTCGCGGGCGTAGTTCTGGTGCAGTCGCCACGGCGTGGACGCACCCTGTTTGGGCAGCGCGTCCACGCTGCGCAGCACGTACCCGGACTTGAGGTCGATGATCGGCTCCAGCTTCCCGCAGGCGGGGGCCAGCGGGGTGACGATCTGCTGGCCGGCGGCGTCCAGGTGCCGCAGCAGCCGGCAGACGTACGCGGCGACGAGGTCGGCTTTCAGCGTCCAGGAGGCGTTGGTGTAGCCGATGGTCATCGCGAAATTCGGCACGTCGGAGAGCATCATGCCCTTGTAGGCGACCGTCCGGGCGAGGTCGACGCTCCGGCCGTCCACGGTGAGCGTCATGCCGCCGAGGGCGAGCAGGTTGAGCCCGGTGGCGGTGACGACGATGTCGGCGGCCAGCTCGGCGCCGGAGGTGAGCCGGATGCCGGTGGGGGTGAAGGCGTCGATCCGGTCGGTCACCACGGAGGCACGGCCGGCGCCGAGGGCGGTGAACAGGTCGCCGTCGGGGGCCACGCAGAGCCGCTGGTCCCACGGATCGTAGCGGGGCGAGAAGTGCCGGTCGACGTCGTAGCCGGCCGGGAGGTGGCTCTTCGCCGCGCGTCGCAGGAACCGCTTGACCAGCTTCGGGGCGCGCCGGCTGAGCTGGAAGTTGGCCGTGCCGACCAGCACGTTCTTCCACCGCACCACCGGGTACGCGGCCTTCGCCGGCAGCCAGCGCCGCAACGCGTCGGCGAGCACGTCGCGCGACGGCAGCGCGATGACGTACGTGGGTGAGCGTTGCAGCATGGTGACGTGGGCGGCCCGCTCGGCCAGCGCCGGGACGAGGGTGACGGCGGTCGCGCCGCTGCCGATCACCACCACCCGGCGGCCGGTGTGGTCGAGGTCGGCCGGCCAGTGCTGCGGGTGGACCAGCCGCCCGCCGTAGCACCCGACGCCGGGGAAGTCCGGCGTGTAGCCGGCGTCGTAGCGGTAGTAGCCGGAGCAGGCGAACAGGAAACCGCAGGTGAGGACGACGTCCTCGCCGGTGTCTTCGCGGCGGGCACGCACCGTCCAACGGGCCGTGGCGCTGTCCCATTCGGCGGCGAGCACCCGGTGGTGGAAGCGGATGTGCCGGTCCACCCCGTACCTGCGGGCGGTGTCGCGGACGTAGGCGCGGATCTGCTCGCCGCCGGCGATGGCCGCCGGGTCCGTCCAGGGCTGGAAGGAGTAGCCGAGGGTGAACATGTCCGAGTCGGACCGGACGCCCGGGTAGCGGAACAGGTCCCAGGTGCCACCGATCGCGCCGCGCGCCTCCAGCACCGCATACGTCTTGTCGGGGCAGGCGCGGCGCAGTTGGCAGGCGGCCCCGACGCCGGAGAGGCCGGCGCCGACGATCAGCACGTCGACATGGTCGCAGGCCAAGGCGCGTCTCCCGTCGCAGGCTATGGACCGGACACTATCCAGCGCCGTCGACGTCGGTCAACACCCCGTCGGCCGGAATCGACGCGGTGTCGAGGCATCGACCGTACGGGTAGCATCTGCGCTCGTGACCGCCGCCCGTACGCCCTCCCACGCCGGCGCGACGCGAGGCCGACGGTCCGGCCGCTCGGTCGGCGACGACCGGGAGCTGGCCATCCTCGCCACCGCGGAGCGGCTGCTCGCGCAGCGGCCGTTCGGCGA
>NZ_GG657738.1:210363-212737 GCF_000158815.1 Micromonospora sp. ATCC 39149
CGGCACCGGCGAGGGCGGCCTGCGGGTGCGCTGGCGGGTGGTGGCCGTCGACGCGGTGGAGCTGGTCGGCGCGGTGCCGAAGGCGGTGGCGCTGCACGGGCTGCGCTTCGGCCCGGGCCCGGACGGCTGGTCCTGCGCGGTGATTCTGGACGTGTGAGCGGGCGACCCGGCCGGGCGGGTGACGGGCCAGCGGCTTTCCGCTCAGCCCTTGACCACGCCGAGCGGGACCAGCCGGGCCACTCGGCGGCACAACCCCGCCGCCTCGGCCACGTCGACCACGGCGGAGACGTCCTTGTACGCCTCCGGCGTCTCCTCGGCCAGCCCGCGCCACGACGCACCCCGCACCGCGATGCCCTGGTCCTCCAGCTTTCGGCGCAACTCCTGCCCGCGCACTGTCTTCGTGGCCTGGCTGCGGCTGCGTACCCGGCCCGCCCCATGGCAGGTGGAGGCGAACGCCGGGGCGCCCGCGATGCCGGTGAGCACGTACGAGGCCGTGCCCATCGAGCCGGGGACGAGCACCGGCTGCCCGACAGCGCGCAGGTCCCCGGGCAGTTCCGGGTGCCCGGGCGGCAGCGCGCGGGTGGCGCCCTTGCGGTGCACGCACAGCCGCCGGTCCGCGCCGTCGACCGCGTGTGTCTCGATCTTGGCAAGGTTGTGTGAGACGTCGTACACCAGGTCGAGTCCGCTGCCGGCGGTCCGGGCGAAGACCCGGCGGGCGGCGGCGGTGAGCAGTTGCCGGTTGGCCCGGGCGTAGTTCGCGGCGGCGGCCATCGCCCCCAGGTAGGCCCGTCCCTGCGACGATTCGACCGGCGCGCACGCGAGCTGCCGGTCGGGGACCTCGATGCCGTGCCGGGGCATGCTGCGCTCCATCGCCCGGACGTGGTCGGTGCAGATCTGGTGGCCCAGGCCGCGCGAGCCGGAGTGGATCATCACGACGACCTGGCCGGCGCGCAGCCCGAACGCCGCCGCCACCGCCTCGTCGTGCACCTCGTCGACCGCCTGCACCTCAAGGAAGTGGTTGCCGGAGCCGAGACTGCCGACCTGTCCCCGGCCGCGCTGCACGGCGCGGTCGCTGACCTGCCCGGGGTCGGCGTCGTCGACCGCGCCGGTGTCCTCGCAGCGGTCCAGGTCGCGTGGCACGCCGTGGCCGCGTTCGACGGCGTACCGGGAGCCGCCGCGCAGCACCGCGTCCAAACTCGGCCCGGTCGGTGAGGTGCCAGACCGCGCCCCGGCCCATGCCGCGCGGGATCGCCGCGTCGAGGCCGTCCATCAGCGCGTCGCGCACCCTGGGCAGGTCGGCCCGGTCGAGATCGGCGGCGAGCAGCCGGACCCCGCAGGAGATGTCGAAGCCGACACCGCCCGGGGAGACCACCCCGGCGGCGGCCACGTCGGTGGCGGCGACGCCGCCGATCGGGAAGCCGTACCCCCAGTGCACGTCGGGCATGGCGTACGAGGCGCCGACGATGCCGGGCAGGGTCGCCACGTTCGCCACCTGCTCCAGGGACCGGTCCTCGCCGACGTCGGGGATCAGCGCCCGGGAGGCGAAGACGACCCCGGGCACCCGCATCGGGTCGCGCCGGTCGATCCGGAACCGGTACGGCGACTCCTCCACCAGCTCCATGCGCTGCGGCTACCCGCCCCGGGGCCGGTTACACCCGCCAGGGACGGCCGGCGGGACAATGGGGGTGGCCGCGGGCGTCGCCGGGGCCGTCCCGGCGTCCCCAGGAGGACTCGACCGTGTCCGAGACAGCCCCGCCCGGCCCCCGTGACGAGCTGCGGGCGGACTGTGCCCGATGCTTCGGGCTGTGCTGCGTGGCGCCCGCCTTCGCCGCCTCGTCGGACTTCGCCCTGGACAAGCCCGCCGGGCAGCCGTGCCCGAACCTCGGCGACGGCTTCGGCTGCGGCATCCACCGGGACCTGCGTGCCCGGGGCTTCGCCGGGTGCACCGTCTTCGACTGCTTCGGGGCGGGACAGCAGGTCGCCCAGGTCACCTTCGCCGGCCGGGACTGGCGGACGGCCCCACGGACCGCGACCCGGATGTTCGAGGCGTTCGCCGTGATGCGCCCGCTGCACGAGCTGCTGTGGTACCTGACGCAGGCGGTGGCGCTGACGGGGCCGGGCCCGCTGCGCGCCGAGCTGGAGGCGGCGCTGGCCGAGACCCGCAGGCTGACCGGCGGCAGCCCGCGGGAGCTGCTGGCCGTGGACGTCGACGCGCACCGGGGGCGGGTGAACCCGCTGCTGTCGCGGGCGAGCGAGCTGGCCCGCGGCGACCGGGCCGGCGCGGACCGCCGGGGTGCGGTGCTGGTCGCCGCCGACCTGCGCCGGGCCGATCTTGGTCGGGGCGAACCTGCGCGGCGCGGTGCTGCTCGGGGCG
>NZ_GG657738.1:215356-217481 GCF_000158815.1 Micromonospora sp. ATCC 39149
CCGCCACGTCCGCCATGCCCGCAACCTACCGGTGCGCCGCGCGCCACCGGCGCTGCGGGGCCGGGAATCCGGCGGCGTCGACCCGGCCGCTCTGGCAGGGTGGTCGATCCCGGCCACCGCCGTTCGGCTGTCAGGCGGGGCCGGCGCCGGCCGGCCACCGACGGGTGGGCCGGCGCGCGCCCCGCGGCTCGGACCGGCCCACCGGTCGAGTTTCACCCCGTGCGGCGCAGCCGGCCACGCAGCCGGCCGGCGGCGTCGCCGAGCACGGCACAGGTCATCGGCAGCAGCGGGCTGGACCGCATCACCGCCAGGTCCTCGGCCGGGCTGGTGTCGCCGTCGAGGAAGCGCAGCACCCGCGACGCGGGGTTGCGGTCGAAAAGCCGGTCGAAGAACTCCGGGCCGCTCACCCGGCCGGTGTCCAGGGCCCGCAGCGCCACCGCGTCCATCCACAGGTGCCGCCGGGGGTACGCGGGGGCGGGCACCGGAGGCCGGCCGGCCGAAAGCGCGCGGGCCACCTGGTCGGCCTGGCGCAGCATCGCCGAGAAGGTGAACCCGGTGGAGGGCCGGGTGGCGCCGCCCGCCGTGCCCAGGCGCACGACCCGGGGTGAGGGGCGGCGCGGGAAGGGCGCGTCGGTCATCGGGATCACCCCGTCCTCCACCTCGCGCACCGTCAGCGCGGCCGGGTCCACGCCGAGACGGCCGAGGTAGCCGCGCAGGGCGGCGTCGTACCCGTCGTCGGTGAGCGGCCGCGGGGAGAACTCGGTGTACTCGACCAGCGCGTACCGGTCGCTGACCGGCAGGACGTAGCCGAAGGAGACTCCCCGGGCGGGCTGCGGGGTGCGGAAATCCATCAGCACCGCCCGCCGCGGGTCGAACAGCGGGACGTCGGACTGGGCCCACCAGCCCCGGAAGTGCTGCAACCAGGAGGTCCGGCCGGGTCGCGCCGGCGGCCGGGGCCGCGAGTCGAGCACCCAGGCCGCCCGGACCAGCGCGGTGCCGTCCGCACCCCGTACCAGCACCCGGGCGCCGTCGTCGTCGAGGGCGCCCGCCACGGCGTCGAGCCGGACCGCCCCGAGCCGCCGTTCGGCCTCGGCGGCGCGGGCGTACACCGGGGCGGAGCGCAGCATCGCATACCGCAGCGGGGCCAGGTCGAGGACCCGTCGGCGGGTCGGCGTGGTCACCTCGACCTGCCGCCAGCTGGCGCTGAGCACCGGGTCGAGACCCCCGCCCGGGCGGCCCCAGAACGCCCAGGTGCGGTCCTGGCCGCGCTTGCGCACCGGGTCGGCCACGGCGACCCGCAGCCCCCGCACCCCGTGCCGGTCCAGGGCGGCCAGCACGAGGGACGCGGCACCCCCGCCGCCGACCAGGGCGACGTCGACGTCGACCGGCGCGGACTCGTTCACCCCGACACGCTGTCACACCGCCGGGCGGGGCGCGGCACCGGCACGGGCGCACCCGGACGGGCTCGGCCAACGAGCCGCCGCCGGGTGGACACGTGACGGCAAAGAAGAATTCTCATTTTCACCGGATCGGAGGCCCAACCCTCCTAGTGTTGGGCACACCGGTGCTTGTCACGGAGTTGGCCACCCGAACGACGTCCCACGCAGTCAGCGGACGAAATGTGAGGGAAGACGCGTATGAAGGCACAGTCAGTTCTCGGATCGGCGGCGTTCGGCGTGGGCCTCGGCACGCTCCTGCTCCCCGCCGCCGCCCTCGCCGACACCACGGTGTCACCGGCCACCACCCCGGTCGGCGGCACGGTGGTGCTCACCTCGACCTGCAACCCGAAGTCCGGCGACGCGATCTTCCGCGTCACCGGCCCCGACCGGGACCAGAACGTCCGGTCCACGACCGCCGCCGCCGGTGGCGGGCTCAGCGCGGAACTGTTCACCGCCGGGTTCACCCTCGGCACCTACACGGTCACCGCGACCTGCGGCGACGGCACCTCCTCGGGCAGCGCGACGTTCACCGTCACCCCGATCGGCGCGGCACCGGCCGGCGCCGGAGCCGACGCCGACGCCAGCGGCCTGCTCGCCGCCGGCGGCACCCTCGTCGGCGCCGCGGCCACCGGCGCGCTGGCGCTGGCCCGCCGCCGACGCCGGGGCGCCGCCGCCCGCGCCTGAGC
>NZ_GG657738.1:217816-228295 GCF_000158815.1 Micromonospora sp. ATCC 39149
CCCCCGTCCGCCTCACCATTGCCGCGATCGACGGTCGAAGGGGTGGTGCCGGTCGCCGCCAGCGCCGCCGGGAACGGGAGGTCCCCCCGGCGGGCCCACCGGCCGTCGCCGGCTGGTACCGCCTCGGCGTCAGCCCCGGCGAGGCCGGCAACGCCGTCGTCGTCGGGCACGTCGACTCCCGCGAGAACGGCCCCGCCGTCTTCTTCGACCTCGGCCGGCTCCGGCCCGGCGACCGCATCCAGATCGCCCGCGCCGACTCCCGGGTCGCGACGTTCGCCGTCGACGGCGTCGGCGCGTACCCGAAGACGCGGTTCCCCACCGCGCTGGTCTACGGCACCGGCCCCGTACCCCGGCTGCGCCTGGTCACCTGCGGCGGCCGGTTCGACGAGCGCGACCGCGCGTACCTCGACAACATCGTCGTCTTCGCCACCGCCGTGCCCTGACCCACACCCCCCGGCCGCCACCGCGCCGGAAGATCGCCTACGGTTGCCGTCAGTCCCGGCGAGGCGGAGGTGACCGGTGGACCAGCAACCTGGGCGGGCCCGATGGCGCGGCCGGCTGCCCGCCCTGCTGCGCCGGGCGCTCCGCCAACCGACCCACTCCGCGCCACCGGCCGTCCGCCGCGCCAACCCCGACGCCGTCGTCGACTGCGCGATCTACGTCGACGGCCAGCGCCAACCCGGCCGCCCGCACTACGCCGACGCGTACGCGCGCAGCCGACGCGGCCGACGGACGTTCGTCTGGCTGGGCCTGCACGATCCCGCGCCGGCGGTGATGGCCGCAGTCGGGCGAACCTTCGGCCTCGACGAGTTCAGCGTCACCCAGGCCCTCACCGACGGGCACCGACCCACCCTGCAACGGCACGGCGACGTGACTCTGCTGGTGCTGCGCACCGCCGGATACGTGGAGCACACGGAGCTGACCGACACCTCCGAGGTGATCGACACCGGCGACGTCATGGTGTTCCTCGGCGACCGGTTCGTCGTGACCGTCCGGCACGGCGCGGCCGGCGCGCTCGCCGCCGTGCGCGAGGACATCCAGCGCCGCCGGGCCGTGCTCGCCGAGGGCCCCTGGGCCGTGGCGTACGCGGTCTGCGCCCGCATGGTCGAGCTGTACCTGGAGGTCGCCGGCCACGTCGAGACGGACCTGGAGCGGCTGGAGGAAACGGTCTTCGCCCGCGAACGCTCCGCCGACATTCCGCAGATCTACCAGCTCAAACGGGAGATCGTCGAGTTCAAGCGGGCCGTGCTGCCGGCGCAGGCGCCGCTGCGCGCACTGGCCGGGCAGCCCGCCGACGGCCCACCGGCGGCCCTGCGCCGCTGGTTCGCCGACGTGGAGAGCGACCTGACCCGGGCCGTCGACCGGGTCAGCACGTACGACGACCTGCTCAACTCCATCCTTCAGTCCCGGCTGGCGCAACTGGCCGTCGAGCAGAACAACGACATGCGCAAGATCGCGGCGTGGGCGGCGATCGCCGCCACCCAGACCGCCGTCGCCGGCATATACGGGATGAACTTCACCCACATGCCCGAGCTGCACTGGCGCTACGGCTACGGCGGGGCGCTGCTGCTGATGGCGACGACCGCGCTGGTGCTGCACCGACTGTTCCGCCGCTCCGGCTGGCTGTAGGCCGGCCCCTGACGCCCCCGCCCGGTCCGGGCCGCCCCCCGATCGGGGTGGGTGTCCGGTTTGTCAGGCGGTGTCCGGTGGGCCGGGTCACCGTGGCGGTGGAATCGGGTCGGGGGTCGGGGCGTTGTATCTGGCATACGACCGCCGGTCTTCTGGCCCGCCTGGTCGTCTCCCCTTTCTTGATGTGTTCGCGGTGCCGCCGCACCCTGGTGGCGCCGTTCCCCCGAGCAGAGGAGCACGCTGATCATGCGTACCGATCTGATTCGTAGGACCGCCCTGATCGTTGCCGGTATCGCCGCCACCGCCGGTGGGATCGCCGGCCCCGCGCTGGCCGCGCAGGCCACTCCCGCCGAGCGGGCCGCCACCGTGCAGGCCGAGCGCCGCCCGGCCGGCGACCGTGAGCTCGACGTGCGCTACGAGGCGCAGCCCAACTTCTACTACTGCGGCCCCGCCGCCGCCCGCAACGCCCTGAGCGTGCAGGGCAAGGACATCGACGTCGACACCATGGCCAAGCAGATGGGCACCACCGAGGCCGGCACCAACTCCATCAACGACATCACCCCCGTGCTGAACAAGGAGACCGGCAAGGCCGACGCCTACCGCAGCGTCGAGATCCGCACCGGCAAGGCCGACGACAAGCAGACCAAGACCCTGCGCGCCGACATCGTCCGCACCATCGACGACGGCCGGGCCGTGGTGGCCAACATCGCCGGCACCGCCACCGACACCGACGGCGTCAGCCACTCCTTCGCCGGCGGCCACTACATCAGCGTCGTCGGCTACCGCGACAACGGCGACGTCGTGAAGATCGCCGACTCGGCCAACCCCGACCAGGCCAGCTACTGGATCACCGTCGACCACCTCGCCGACTGGATCGCCACCCGCGGCTACGCCACCTCCTGACCCACAGAGAAGGGCCGGCCCCCACCGGGGCCGGCCCTTTTCACGTCCGTACGGCAGGATGACACCGTGGCGAACCGACACCGCGACCCGGCGACCGGCCCCTGCCCCTGCGGCACCGCCCAGCCCTACCCCGACTGCTGCGGCAGGCTACACCGCGGCGACGCCGACGCGTCCACCGCCGAAGCGCTGATGCGGTCCCGGTTCAGCGCGTTCGCCGTCGGCGACACCGCCTACCTGCTGCACAGCTGGCACTCCTCGACCCGCCCCGCCCGGCTGCGCCCCGACCCCGGCCAACGATGGACCCGGCTGGAAATCCTCGGCACCGACCGGGGCGGGCTGCTCGACACCACCGGCACCATCACCTTCCGGGCCCACTACCGCCAGGCCGGCCAGCCCGCGACGCTCACCGAACACAGCCGGTTCACCCGCGAGGACGGCCGCTGGGTCTACCTCGACGCGCTACCGCACTGAGCCGCGCCACCGGGACCAAGCCGCGACCAGCAGCCCGGCACCACCAGGTACGGCACCGACCGCCCACCCGGCGCGCCTCACCTGCCGGCGACACCCCCGTCCGGCCGGGAAATGACGACAGTGGCCTCGTCGCCCCCACCCGCCGACCGGTCATGCTCCCCACCGCCCTGCGGATACGGCGGGATCGGCCGGGTCGTCTCGGACCCGGCGTACGGGCCCACCGGCTGGGTACGCTCCGACTCGTCGTACCCGCCGCCCTCCCCCACCCGCGGCACCACCTGCGTGCGGTCGGCGTCGTCCGCCGCCGGCGCAGCCGTCGCGGCCAGCCGCTCCGCCACATCCCGCCGCCCCGCCTGGTACGCCCGCGTGTGCGTCGCGATCACCCGCGACTCCTGCCCCGCCCGGCTCAGCCACGCCTCCCATCGGCTCTGCATCGGACGGATCAGCCCGCCACCGACGCCGACGACGAGGATGCCGCCGACCGTCGCCAACACCGCCACCAGCACCGGCGTCGTCACCGCCGTCGCCACCCCGACCTGGTTGAGCGCCGCGATGACACCCAGCCCGAGGATGAACACCGACGCGACGCTCGCCAGCACCCGCCCGTACGACAGGCCACCCAGCGCGCTGCTGATGATGTCCTTCACCGCACGGGCGATCGCCGCGGCCACCACCACGATCACGATCGCCACGAACGCCTGCGGCAGCCACGCGACCACGGCGGCGATCAGGTCCGAGATCGGGTTCGGCCCCCAGATGCCGAAGGCCAGGTGCAGTGTCACCAGCAGCACCCCGTAGTAGGCCAGCTTCGCCACGATCTCACTCGCGTCGTACCGGGACCGGGCCAGCGCGGTCTTGATCCCGCCGCGCTCCACCATCCGATCGAACCCGACCCGCTCCAGCACCCTGTCCACGATCTTCACCACGGCCTTGGCCACCAGCCAACCGGCCACCAGGATCGCCACGAAACCAACGGCCTTGGGCAGGAAGAGCAGCACCGCGCGCAGGGCGTCGCCCGCCGCGTCGCCCATGTTGTCTCTCATCGCAAAGGGTCCTTCACAGCAGGGGTCACACGCCAGACGTCCCCCTACCCTGACCCACACGCACGGAAACGGCACCCCACCCACGACGGCGGCCGAGGTGTCAACGCCGACGGCAGGTGTACCGCACCTCCGTGCCCGCCTGCGTCACCGACGGCTCCACGATGTTGATCGTCGCCGTCTCCCGCACCGTGCCCACGCCCGTGAAGGACCACTTCAACGGCAGGCTCACCGTCCGCTGCCCCCGGCCGACCCGCTCGCTGACCAGCGCACCCGGCGGCGAACCGGAACGCAGCCACTGGTAACGGATCGTGCCGGCGTTGCCGTTGGTACGCACCGTCGCCGCGACCTCCACGGTCACGTCGCACCGGTTGCCCGGCGGATCACTCACCGCGACGGTGACCCCCTGGATCTCCAGCGGGCTCAACCGCTGCCAGATGAACAATCCGACGGCCACCAGCAACGCGACGGTGAGCAGCGTGGACAGCACCGAAACCACCCGGCGCCACACCGACCGGGACCGCCGCGCCGGCCCCGACCCCGGCTGCGGCCAGGCCGGGCCTGGCGGCGGCCCCGCCGGCACCCCGGGACCGAACCGCGTCTCGCCCGACGGCGCGACGGTGGTCGCGGCAAGCGACCCGCCCCCCGACGCCCCCGCAGCCGACCCGCCCACGGTGGCCGACGCAGTCGCGCCAGCCACCGTGGGCTCGGTGAAGGCGCTCACGGTACGAGAGGCGACCGACCCGGCGACGGTGGCGTCCGGATCGAACCCGGTCGCCGCGAGGCGGGCGGTCGGCTCGGCACCCCCGGCCAGGTACACCGTCGGCTCGGCGGCCCCGGACACCCGCGTCCGCCCCAGCCCGGCCGTCCGGCCCAGGTCGACGGTGCGGCCCAGGTCGACGGTGGGCTCCGCCGCACCCGCCCGGCCCGGAATTGGGCGGCGCCGCCGTCGGCGCGCTGTCGGCGGGCACCGCCGCCGTCGGCTCGTTCGGGTTGCTCAACGCGCCCCCTCCGTCATCCTCGTGGACCCGACCCGGTCAGCCCGGGGTACAGAACGACTGCAGGCTCACGTACGTCGGCCCGACCGGCCCGGCGGAGTTGCCGGCGGCGTCGACCGCCGTGACGGACACCGGGATGCGGGCGGTCGTGTCGGGCGCGGCGAACGGACCGAGCGTGCCCTGGAAGACGTCCTTCCCCACCGACGTCATGCCCACGGTGGTGGACCGCCCTCCGATGGTGTATCGGAACGTCACCCGCAGCTCGCTGGGGGCCGAACCCACGTCGCTGACACTCACCGTGACCGTCGTCGAGACCGGCCCGTACGGGCAGCCCCTCGGGTCCAACGTGGTCCACGTGGTGCTCGGCGACCCCACGGAGGGTGCGCTGACGTCCGACGTCGGGGCCGACGTGCTCGCGCTCGGGGTGGGCGTCGGGGTGCGGGAGGGCCGGCTCGTGGGCGACGGCGGGCGCGTCGTGGCCGGCGCGGTGGCGGTCGGGCCCGCGGTTGTCGGCGTCGGGGTCGGCGACGGCGTGCCATCGGGCGGGCTCGCCGTAGCCTCCGGGGCGGCCGAGGCGGAACCCGTGCCGGAGGTCGGCGTCGCCGCCCCCGTCGGGTCCCCGGAGTCCACCGCCGCTGCGGCGTCGGGCTCGGCACCGGAGGCGTAGCGGTAGCCGGCGCCGCCGACCAGGACGGCCGCCACCAGCGCCCCGCCGACCAGGGCCGTGCGGGCCCGCCCCGTGCGCATGCGCCGGCCGGTACGGATCTCCCGGCCGGTGCCGAACCCGGCGTCCGGCTGGAGGACCGTGCTGGCCACGCTGGTGCTGCCGCTCGATCCGTCGGGAAACGGAAAGAACGCGGCCAGCAGGGCGGCCCGCCGGGCCAGCTCCCGCACCCCGCGCTCCTCCCAGTCCGGCCCGTAGGCCCCGCCCGCGATTTGTTCCAGGACACCGAGGAAGACCTGGGCCGGCTGGGGGCGCTCGTCGGGCCGCTTGGCCATCCCCCGGCGGAGCAGCTCGTGCACCGGCTGCGGCGCCGGCTCGGTGGGAATCGGCGCGCTGGCGTGCTGGTCGCGCAGGGCGAGCAGGCTCCGCCCGTCGTACGGGGGACGGCCGGTCAGGCACTCGAAGAAGGTGGCCGTGGCGGCGTAGATGTCGCAGGCCGGGGCCGCCGCCGCGCCGGTCCACTGCTCCGGCGCCATGTAGCGGGGAGTGCCGGTGACGGTGGTGGCCGACTCCCCGCCGATCGGCATGGCGATGCCGAAGTCGGCGAGCTTGCTCTCGCCCGCTGCGGTGACCAGCACGTTCTCCGGCTTGTAGTCGCGGTGCACCACGCCCCGGTCGTGCGCCGCCGCCAAGCCGGTCAGCGAGCCCTTGAGGACGCAGAGCGCAGCCTCCGGCCCGGTCGGCCCGTTGGCGCGCAGCATCTGCCGCAACGAGACGCCGTTGACCAGCTCCATGACGATCGCCGCACCGGTGGGCGACTCGACGTACTCGTAGAGCCGGGAGACGTGCGGGTCGTCGATGTCAGCCAGCAAGCGGGCCTCGGTGCGGAAGGAGTCGCGGAACGAGGGGTCACCGCCGAGGCCACCGACGAGGTACTTCACGGCGACCGGGGTGCCGGTCGCGTCGTGGGTGGCCAGCACCACTCGACCGGACGCGCCCGAGCCCAGCTCACGCACCTCGGTGTAGCCGGACACCAGCCAGCTGTTGCCGCTCATTCGACGGTCTCCACCGCTTCCCCGGGCGCTCGCCCGCGCACACCCACTTCGACGCCGCTCATTCTGACCGGTGCCGTCCAGTCGGCCATCGGCGCAACGGGTGCATCTCTTGCTCTGTGTGTCTGCTCGTCGATGTGTGGCGGCGAGCGCCACTGCCCCTAGGGCATCCTAGGAGGCTAGGTGAAGCCGGCCCGCCGGGGCGGACGAACCCCTGGCGCTCGGACCCCGGCGGCAATATCCTCCACATCACACGTTCCCCCTGGAGCTCCTTTTCATCCATGTGCCGTCACCGGCCACAGAGGAGATGCCATGCACTTCGACCATCCCGAGCTCGACCGCCGTACCCTGCTGCGGGCCGGGCTCGGCGCGGCCACGGTCGCCGTGGTCGGCACGCAGCTCGCGTCCCCCGCCTCCGCGCTGGCGGCGTCCGATCCGGGGCTGGACTGGATCATCGACTGCGACGAGTGGGGCGCCCGGCCGCCCGCCGACCCCCTGTCGGTCAGCGGGATCGCCACCAACAAGATCATCGTGCATCACATGGCGTTTCCGAACGTCACCGACTACTCCCGCGAGCAGGCCGTGAAGCTCGCCCAGGATTGCCAGAACCTGCACATGGACGGCAACGGCTGGTCGGACACCGGCCAGCACTTCACCGTCAGCCGTGGCGGCCATGTGCTGGAGGGCCGGCACGGCAGCCTGGAACGGCTGGCCGCCGGCGACCGGCAGATGGTCTCGGCGCACTGCCCGGGCGAGAACGGGCGTGCCATCGGGATCGAGAACGAGGGCACGTACGTCGACGAGACCCCGCCGGAGGCGCTGCTGGACTCGCTGGTCCGGCTCTGTGCCACGATCGGCCGCCAGTACGGCCTGCACGCCCACGACATCTTCGGCCACTGGGACTTCCGCACCACCGCCTGCCCGGGGGCGGCGTTCTATCGGCAGTTCCCCGAGCTGCGCCGGCGGGTCTTCCGCGAGCTGGGCACCAGCCCCGGCGACGTGCCGGCCCGGCGCTGGCCGGACCTGTGGCGGTTCGTCAGCTCCCCGTCGGTGCGGGTGGTGCAGTACCTGCTCACCCACCGCGGCTACATGGTGCCGGTGAACAGCACGTTCGACGCCGCCACCGTCGCGGCCGTCCAGGACTGGCAGGCCCGCAACGGCATCCCGGTCGACGTGGACGCCACCCTCACGACGCCCACCTGGGAGACCCTCGCTCCCGAGCTGGACCAGCACGCCAGCGGCGCGCCGGTCAGCGCGGTGCAGTTCATCCTCGAATGGAAGGGCTACGCCGACGTTGCGGTGACCGGCGAGTTCGACCACGCCACCCGCCGGGCAGTGCAGGACGTGCAGCGGCTGCACAGCCTGCCGCCGGACGGCAGGGTGGACACGAGCACGTGGTGCGCGATCGTCGGCGGAGTGGTCCGGCAGTCGCTGCGGCGGCACTGACGAGCCGGCCGGTGGGGCGGGGCCCCACCGGCCGCCGACTGCCCGTCGGGGGCGGAGCACGCTCGACGACGGACTGTCGCGCCTCGTAACACTTCTCCGCATAACCCCCGAAAGGCACCCTGGATATTATCGAAACATGTCGATAACATGTGTCGACCGGTGCTGATGTCGCCGACCGCGCGGCGACACACCGCTCCACATCGGAGGACACCCAGGCATGAGCACCCCAGCAGTCCGCGCAAGCGGAGGCACCAGGACCAGCACGGGCCGGCGCGCGACGTTGGCCGCCGCAGCCGTCGTCACCGCCACCGGTCTGGTGCTCACCGCCGCCGGACCGGCCGCCAGCGCAGCTGGGCAGGGCCGCCAGGTCGGGGCCATGGAGCACCGTTCGGCCCTGTCCGCGAGCTGCACCGCCTCGATGCAGGTCAACGCCTGGAGCTCCGGCTTCAACGCCTCCATCCAGGTCACGGCCGGCCCGACCGGCACCAGCAGCTGGATGTTCACCGTCACGCTGCCGGCGGGCACGACGGTGGGGCTCACGCAGGCCACCCGGGCCGACGGCACCACCGGGACCGTCCACTTCAGCAACCAGGTCTACAACGGCAACCTGGCCGCCGGGCAGGCGATCTGGGTCGGTTTCACCGGCGCCGGAGCCCCGCCGGCACCGGGCCCGCTGGCGTGCAGCGCGACCTGACCCCGGGCGGGGGTCAGGCGCCCGCCGGGTACGCGCGCGTCTCGGTGGCCTTCACCGCCACCCACACCACCTGCCCCGGGTGCAGGCGCAGCGAAGCGGCGGCGGCCGGGGTGACGTCGGCGGCCACCGGAAGCGGCCCGCCGAGCTCGACCCGCAGGTGGTCCCCGTGCCGCCGTACCCCCGACACGGTGGCGGGCCAGGTGTTGCGCGGGCTGCCGTCGGGCCGCGCCGGGTGCAGGGCGACGGCGGCGGGCGGGAACGCGACGAACGCCTCGCCGACGACACTGTCGGCGACGGTGAGGGTCAGTCCCCCGACCCGTACGCGCCGGCCGTCGGCATGGCCCCGGTGCAGGTTCAGCCCGACCAGACGGGCGACGTAGTCGGTGCGGGGGCGGGCGGTGACGGTGGCCGCGTCCCCCTCCTGGACCACCCGGCCACCCTCCACGATGGCCAGCCGGTCGGCGAGCACCAGCGCGTCGAGCGGGTCGTGGGTGACCAGCACGGTCGCGCCGGAATGCGCGCCGAGGTGGCGGTGCAGCTCCGCGCGGGTGTCCAGGCGGGTACGGGCGTCGAGGGCGGCGAGCGGCTCGTCGAGCAGCAGCAGGACGGGGTCCACGGCGAGCGCGCGGGCCAGCGCCACCCGCTGGGCCTGACCGCCGGAGAGCTGCCGGGGCCTGCGCCGGGCGTAGTCGGCGAGGCCGACCCGGTCCAGCCAGGCGTCGGCGCGGGCGCGGGCCGCGCGCCGGTCCGCGCCGCGCCGGCGGGGCCCGAAGGCGACGTTGTCGCGGGCGCTCAGGTGCGGAAAGAGCAGGTAGTCCTGGAAGACCACGCCGACGGGACGGCGCTCCGGCGGGACCCACACCCGCCGGTCGGGGCGGTCGAGCTCGATCCCGTCGAGGGTCAGGTGCCCGGCCGTCAGCGGGTGCAGGCCCGCCAGGGCGCGCAGCGCGGTGGTCTTGCCCGCGCCGTTGGGGCCGAGCAGCGCGACCACCTCCCCCGGCCGCACCCGCAGGGCCACGTCGAGGTGGAACGCGCCCCGGTCGGCGACGAGGTGGGCGTCCAGCAGCGGCGTCCCCGCGCCCGGCGGGCGCGGACCGGCGGCGGTCACGGGGCGGTGACCCAGCGGTCGCGGAGCCCGGCGAGGATCGCCACGGAGACGGCGAGCAAAACCAGGCTGAGCACGATCGCGGCCTCCAGGTCGGTCTCCAGGGCGAGGTAGACGGCCAGCGGCATGGTCTGGGTACGGCCCGGGAAGTTCCCGGCGAAGGTGATGGTCGCGCCGAACTCGCCGAGGGCGCGGGCCCAGCACAGCACCGCGCCGGCCGCGACGCCCGGGGCGACCAGCGGCAGGGTGACGTGGGTGAACGTCGTCCACCGGCCCGCGCCCAGGGTGGCCGCGGCCTCCTCGTACCGGGTGTCGGCGGCGCGCAGGGCGCCCTCCACGGCGATAACCAGGAACGGCATGGCCACGAACGCCTCGGCCAGGACCACCCCGGCGGTGGTGAACGGCAGGGTGACGCCGAAGGCCGCGTCGAGCCAGCCACCGAGCAGGCCCCGGCGGCCGAAGACCAGCAACAGGGCC
>NZ_GG657738.1:229189-230266 GCF_000158815.1 Micromonospora sp. ATCC 39149
GGCGGCGGGCGCGCCCTGATTGACCTGGGTGGCCAGGGCGGAGCTGCCCGCGAAGCTGAAGGTGACCGTGGTGCCGGGGTGGGCGGCCTCGAACTCGTCGCCGAGCCGGGTGAACGCCTCTGTCAGCGACGCCGCGGCGAAGACGGTGATCGGGCCGCGCACCCCGTCGCCGCCCTCCCCCGGCGCCGGTTGGTCGGCCCCGCCGGCGCAGGCGGCGAGGGCCAGGGCAAGGGCCCCGGCCAGGGCGCAACGAGCCACTGATCCGGTCACGTGCCGGTCCCGCCTTTCGGAGGAGACGGCCGCTCCACCACGACCGTCGTAGACTTGATCACCGCGACGGCGATCGAGCCGACCCGCAGGCCTAGGTCGTCGACCGCCTCGCGGCTCATCAGCGACACGATCCGGAACGGCCCGGCCTGGATGTCGACCTGGGCCATGACGGCGTCCTTGACCACGGCGGTGACGATGCCGCGCAGCCGGTTGCGCGCCGAGGACAGCTCGGCGTGCCCCTCCGGCGCGGCAGCCGCGGCGCGGACGAACGCGGCCAGGTCGACGCCGTCGACGACCCGGTGACCGTGCGCGTCGCGGGTGGCGGCGAGACGGCCGGCGTCGACCCAGCGCCGCACCGTGTCGGTGCTGACGCCGAGCAGCTCGGCCGCCTCGCCGATCCGGAACATCGCCACGCAGGCACTCTACCGTGCCGCTTCTGCGAGCCCATGACTGCTCTTGTCCTCGCATCCGCATAGTTTCATCGCGTCAGGAGGCCCGCAGGTGCGGCTGGGCGTGGAGCAGGCGGCAACCGTGCGCCAGCCGGCGACTGCGGGGAGACTGACGGCATGAGATGGGCCCGTCGAGCCGTACCCGCCGCCGCCGTCGTCGTCGCCGCCCTGGCCGCCCGCGACGTCCTGCAACGCGACCACGCCCTGCTGCGCAACTTCCCGGTGCTCGGGCGGGCCCGGTACCTGCTGGAGTCGCTCGGCCCGGAGCTGCGGCAGTACATCGTGGCCGGCAACAACGAGGAGCGGCCGTTCACCCGGGACCAACGGCGCTGGGTGTACGCGTCGGCGAAGCAGGAGA
>NZ_GG657738.1:231070-248663 GCF_000158815.1 Micromonospora sp. ATCC 39149
TCGTCGGTGCCGGCAAGCTGGGTCTGCCGGACAACGCCGTGGTGGCCTTCGCGCTCGGCTGCGACATGGTCAACGTGGGCCGGGAGGCGATGTTGGCCATCGGCTGCATCCAGGCCCAGAAGTGCCACACCGACACCTGCCCGACCGGGGTGGCGACGCAGCACCCGTGGCTAGCCCGGGGGCTGGACCCGACGCTGAAGTCGGTGCGGGCGGCGAACTACCTGCGGACCCTGCGCCGGGACCTGGTGAAGGTGGCCGAGGCGTGCGGGGTGGAGCACCCAGGGCTGATCGACACCGACGCGGTGGAGATCCTCGACGGACGCACCTCGTCCACGCCGCTGCGCGAGGTGTACGGCTACCGCCCGGACTGGGGCCTGCCCTCGGCCGCCGACCGGGCGCAGATCGTCCGGCTGATGACCACCGAGGCGCCCAGGGGCGGCACCGCGACGCCCTCCCCCACCGCCGTCCGCTGAGGCCAGCGCCGTCGACTCACGCCAGCGCCGTCGACTGGCACCGGCGGAGCGCCGGCTCTCCCACCGGCGGTGTTGGTGGGAGAGCCGGCTCGGCGCGGAGGATTCACATGTGTCGGCGCGGAGACGTCACATGTAGAGGGTGTTGGGCTCCAGTCCGCACAGCACCCTGCCGTACAGCTCGGTGTTGACGTCCGGGACGACGAGGCCGTGCAGCGCGGCGGAGGTGATGTCCCGCACGATGCGCTGGATCGGGACGTCGCTGTAGATGGAGGTGCCGCCGCTGGCCATCTGGAAGATGTCCGCGACCTCCCTGGCCAGGCGGGCCGCCTCGCCCTGGTCGGCGCGCACCCGGACCCGCTCCTCGACCGTCCACGCCTCGCCGCTGAACGCCTTGTGGTCGACGACCTCAGCGATCCGCCGGGCGTGGAACACCGCCTGGTCGATCTTGTGGGCGGCGGAGCCGACCCGCAGGTGGGTCAGCGGGGCCTCGGCCTGGCTCGGGTAGTCGGTGTAGATGATCTTCCGGTCGGGCAAGCGGTCGAAGAAGGTGTCCCACGCCGCCTTGGCCAGCCCGGCCAGCATGCCGACCCCGGAGACCGCGGCGACCAGCGTGGCCGGGGTGGAGTAGATCGGGATGCTCCGGTTGGTGGCCGACAGCGTGTTCGGGGCGAGCGCGGCGCCCAGCGGGATGACCCGCGCGGCCGGGAGGAAGACGTTCGTGGCCACCGTCGTGATGCTGCCGGAACCGCGCAGCCCGGTGGTGTGCCAGTCGTCGACGAGCTCCATGTCGGACATCGGGACCATGGTCATGACCGGCTCCGGCTCGGCGCCGTCGCGCAGGATCACGGCCGCGGCCTCCATCCAGTGCGCGTGGTGCGCGCCGCTGACGAAGGGCCACCGGCCGTTGAGGAGGTAGCCGCCCTCGACCGGGACCATCGTGCCCTTGGGGGCGTTGGTTCCGCAGACCCGCACGTCCGGGGTCGAGAACACCTCGTCCTGCACCTCGTCGGGGAACATGCACACCAGGTACGTGGGGATCCAGTTCACCATCGCGACCCAGGCCACCGAGCCGTCGATGCGGCCCAGCGCCGTACCGACCTCGACCAGGGTGGCGGCGTCGCACTCGTATCCGCCGTAGCGCTTGGGCACCCGCATCCGGAAGATGCCGGCCTCGGCCATCGCCTCGACTGTCGCCTCGTGCAGGCGGCGGTTCTCCTCCGACCAGGCCACGTGCTCCCGGAGCACCGGCTCGGCTTTGCCGACGCGGCTGAGGATCTCCTCGCGCGTGGGGGTTTCGGTGATCGTCACCAGTTCCTCCTTGGGAAGGGCTCTCCGGTCTTGTGAACCTTGTCCGTCCCACGGTCGCACCGATCGACATACGGGCACTTCTTCTGGGTTGCGCCCCGTGCCGTTTCCACCGCCAGCAGGGACGACGGCCCAGGTCAGGACGGCAGGCGCATGGTACGCAGGAAGATGGGCAGCAGCCAGGGCCGCCGCCCGCCGACCGACACCTTGCGGGCGAGCACCGCGCGTACCCGGTGCACCCGACCGAACAGCATCAGTGTGAACGTGGCCGGATCGAACGAGATCCGTACGTCCGGGCGTGCCCGCGGCGTGCCCACCGTCACCCGCCCGTCGACCAGGGTCATGGTCACCTCGGGGCCGAAGCGGTGCCGGAAGTTGACCGAGATCACTCCCGGATGCGCCGGGCCGTCCCGGTCCAGCAGCCGGCCGTAGCCCCGGCGGGTCATGCCGACCATGAACAGGTCGACGAAGAGCGCGGCGTCGGCGGGGTCGATGACCCAGCGCCGGCCGATCGCCCGGGCGATGTCCCAGGAGTGGATGTTCAGCTCGTTGAGCAGGTGGGCCAGCAGCCCGGTGACCGGCAGCCGGGCCCCGCCCAGCCAGGACACCTCGTGCTCGGGCCCGGCCTCCCCCGCTGCCCGCAGCACCTCCTCGACGTCGGCGCGCAACCGGTCGGCCAGCACCGGCAGCCGCCGCTCGGTGAAGTGCCGCAGCACCTCGGCGTTCATCACCGAGATCGTGTCGACCGTGGTGCGCCGGCGCAGGTCGAGCAGGCCGGGCACCGGCAGGTCCGGTGGGGCGCCCCGGACCAGAGCCAGGCCCATCGCGGCGACGCCGCAAAGGTGCGCCATGGTGTCCGCCACCGTCCAGTGCGCGGTGGCGGGGCGATCGGGCGGGGCGTCGGAGACGAGGTCGAGCAGGCGCCCGAGGACGACGGGCACGGAGGTGCGGACGCGACGCCACTGGTGCGGAGTGACCGACATGTGTCCACGATGGAGGACTGAGGCACGCGATCACTTGTTCGAGGTTGCCGTCCTGTCGCACGCGCCCCACCGCGCTGTCCGGGCCCCGCCGTCGCGCCCGGCTCGGATCGGGCAACACGGAAGAAGTCAACCGGGCGACCCGTCCCCACAATCCATCCATGACAGCCACCGAAACTGGAGGCGCGGTCCACGTCACCGCGCACACCCACCCGCGCACGCGCGGGCGGATCGTCCTGGGCGGCGTCGCGGCGGGAGTCCTGCTTGCGGTGCTGTGGTCGTACGAGTTCGTCGACCACGTGATCGGCGACAACGTCGCCAACACCCTGCTGGGCCACGACGCGAAGACCACCGCCATCGGTGGCACCGTCGCGGGCCTGGTGTTCGCGTTCGTCTCCGGTCTGGCCGGCACGTTCACGGCGTGCAACATCGCGATGGCCGCCGCGGTCGGCCCGATGAGCCAGGCCGGCGGCACCGGTGCGACCCGGGCCGGGCTGCGCGTCCTGCTACGGCCGGTCGGCTGGCTCACCGTGGGGATGGTGGCCGTCGCCGCGGCGTACGGCTTCGTCGGCGTGCTGCTCGGCGACCGGCTGCCGCAGCTGTCCACCGGCACCGTCGACGGGCTGCCGATGCGCCTGGTCCAGTCGATGGTCGTCTTCGGCGTGATCGGGCTCGCCTTCGTCTACCTCGGGCTGGCCGCGCTCGGCGCGCTGCCCGACCCGTTCGCGCACCGCCCGGTCGCCCGGGTGGTGGTGCTCGGCGCGCTGGTCGGCGGGTTCCTCATCGGCCGGCCGTACCCGCTGTTCAACAAGCTGTTCCACTGGGCGGTGGACACCGGCAACCCGCTGTACGGCGCGGGCGCGTTCGTGCTCCAGTCGCTGGGCAACATCGCCATCGTCGCGGCGCTGTTCGCCCTGGTCATCGTGGCCACCCGGGGCCGGTTCGTCCAGTGGCTCGCCGCCAGCCCGGCCCGCACCGCCGCGGTGACCGGTGCGCTGCTGATCGCGTTGGGTGTGTTCATGGTCGTCTACTGGGACGTGCGGCTGCCCGCCATGTTCGGCTACGGCTGGTTCCCCACCATGCCGTACAACGGGTAGTCGACGGTCGTGCCGGCGGGCGCAGCGCCGCGCCCGCCGTATCGGGGCCGGTCAGGCCGAGCCGACGTACCCGTCGACCTTGATCCGCTGCGCGGTTTCGGTGTAGGCGACCGGGTCCTCCGGCAGCCGGGTGCCAAGCCCGTCGACGTAGCGGTTGAACATGCAGAACGCGGCGGCGATCAGCACCGTGTCGTGGATCTCCAGGTCGGTCGCGCCCTCGACGCGCGCCGCGTCGACCAGCTCGCCGCTGACGTTGCGACCGCCGGACTGGACCGCGGCGGCGATCCGCAGCAGGCCGCGCAGCTTCGCGGAGATCTCGGCCGTGTCCAGGTCCGCACGGACCTGCCGCACCAGCGGCATGCCGCCGTCGAGTTGGGCGGCGGCGAACGCCGAGTGCGAGGAGCAGCAGAACGTGCAGTCGTTGAGCCCGGAGACGTACGCCGCGATCAGCTCCCGCTCACCGGCGGTGAGGGTCGGGTGCGGAGCGTGCAGCAGCGCCTCGGCCAGGGCGTTGAGCGCCACGGCGGTCTCCGGCCGGTAGCGCATGAGCCCGCTGATCCCCGGGTACTGCGTCTCGTCCAGGCCCAGATCGATGTGTGCCACGTGTCTCTCCTCGGCGTGACAGGCCGCGGCCGGCGGCAACGCGGTCCTGCTGCGCATGGTGCCGTCCCGGCGGCCCACCCGCTTCTTCCACCGTGCCCACTGCCGGCCGGAGCCGCGGGCCACGAATTCTTCGAAAATGCCGTCCGCGGCGCCGACACCTGGGCCGACACGGAGGGCGACGAGCAGGGCACGCATGCGTATTGCCGCTGCGTACGAACCGCTGCCACGATCTGCTCCATGGTCGACACGACGCACATACGGCACGAGGCCCAGGCACAGGCCGGGGCCATGGTGGACCGACTTCGCCAGCTTGTGCACGCCGAATCCCCACCCGGCGCCGTGCGGCGCCTGCACGCCTGCGCCGACCTGTTGGAGAGCTGGATCAGCCCGGTGCTGGGCCGGCCCGCCGTGCGGGTGACCCGCGACGGGCTGCCGCACCTGCTCTGGCAGGCCGAGGACCAGCGGGTGCTGCTGCTCGGGCACTACGACACGGTGTGGCCGGAGGGCACCACGCGGGACTGGCCCTTCGCGCTGGCCGACCACATCGCCACCGGGCCGGGGGTGTGCGACATGAAGTCCGGCATCGTGCAGTTGGTCACCGCCCTGTCGCTGCTGCCCGACACCTCCCGGGTGGGGGTGCTGCTGACCTGCGACGAGGAGAGCGGGTCACCGACGTCCCGACCGCTGATCGAGCAGCAGGCCCGGCGGTCGCGGGCGGTGCTGGTGGCCGAGCCGGCCACGGAGACGGGCGCGCTCAAGGTCGCCCGCAAGGGCGGTTCGAGATACGAGATCACCGTACGCGGCCGGGCCGCGCACGCGGGCGTGGAGCCGCACCGGGGGGTGAACGCGGCGGTCGAGCTGGCCCACCAGGTGCTCGCCGTACGGGCGTTCGCCGCCGAGGGCACCAGTGTCACGCCGACGGTGCTCAGCGCGGGCAGCATCAGCAACCAGGTGCCCGAGTCGGCGACGTTCTGCGTCGACGTGCGCGCCTGGACGCGCGAGGAGCTCGACCGGGTGGACGGCCTGATCCGCGCGCTGACCCCCCAGTTGGCCGAGGCCGCGCTGGTGGTGGGCGGCGGGATCAACCGGTACCCGCTCCAGGAGGCGGTGGCGACGCCACTGCTGGAGATCGCCCGGCGGGCCGGCCGCGAGCTGGGCCTGCCGCCGGTGGAGGCCGCGCACGCCGCCGGCGCGTCCGACGCGAACTTCACCGGCTCGCTGGGCGTGGCCACCCTCGACGGTCTGGGCGGGGTGGGCGGCGGGTCGCACGCCCGCACCGAGTGGGTGGACGTCAGCCAGCTTCCCGACCGCGCCGCCCTGCTCGCCGCGACCATCGCGGGCGTGCTCACCCGGCAGCGGCGGGGCCCGGTCGGCGCGGGTCGGGGCGTCCCCGCGCGCCTGTGACGCGCGTCGCTCCTCCCCCCGGCCGGCCCACCGTCCATAATGGTGTGCCGAGTCGGCGCGCGCCCGACCCCCGCGCCGCTGCCCATCCGCCGGCGATGCCACCTGGCGTGGCCGCCGGCGCAGCGAGCGGGAGGACGAGATCCCCATGACCCCCACCACGCGCCCGCCCACCTCGCCGCCCCGCTTCGGGGTGGAGGAGGAGTTCCTCGTCGTCGACGCCGTCACCCGGGCCCCGGCGCCCCGGGCCGCCGAGGTCGTCGCGGCGGCGTCCGCGTCGCTCGGGGATCGGGTGTCCGGGGAGATCACCACCCTGCAACTGGAGACCCGGACCGACGCCTGCGGCACGCTCGGCGAGCTGGCCGACCAGCTCGATGAGGCCCGCAAGGTCGTCGCGGACTGCGCACGGGCGGCGGGGCTGCGGGTGGTGGCCACCGGCACGGCCCCCGTCGCCGGGGCGGTGCCGCCACCGATGACCGTCGGCCCGCGCCAGAGCAGGGGCACCGAGACGTACCGGGGGCTGCACGACGAGCTGGCGCTGTGCGCGCTGCACGTGCACGTGGAGATGCCGGACCGGCAGCGGGCGGTGCTGGTCGGCAACCACCTGCGGCCGTACCTGCCGCTGCTGCTGACCCTCACCGCGAACTCGCCGTACTGGGACGACCGCGACTCCGGGTACGCGAGCTGGCGCACCACCGTCTGGGGCCGGTGGCCCGTGGCCGGGCCGCCGCCGGTGTTCGACTCGGCGGAACACTACGACGAGGTGGTGCGGCGGCTGCTGGACGCGGGCGCCCTCGTCGACCGGGCCACCATCTTCTGGGACGTACGCCCCTCGGAGCGCCACCCGACCCTGGAGGTCCGGGTCGCCGACTCCGCCGTCACCGCCGAGGACTCGGCGCGGTACGCGGCGCTGGTGCGGGCCCTCGTGGTGCACCTGGCGGCGGTGATGGACGCCGGCGAACCCGCCCCGCACGTCGCCGGGGAGCTGCTGCGGGTGGGCTACTGGCGGGCGGCCCGCGACGGCCTGGACGGCGAGGGCCTGGATCCGCGCACGGGCCGGTTACGGCCGGCGGCGGAGCTGGCCCGTCACCTGCTGGACACGGTGGAGCCGGTGCTGCGCGCCCACGGCGATTACGACCCCGTCGCGCAGTGGCTGGAGCGGCTCGGCACCGACGGCACCGGGGCGCGGCACCAGCGGGCGGTCGTCCGCCGGGGCGGGACGCTCACCGACGTCGTCGACCACCTGGCGGAGCGGACGGCGGGCTGATCCCGGCCGGCGATCTGGGCAATCGCGCACAACCGGCGGTGGGTGGCGTGGGTGATGCTGGAGAGGCCCCGACCTGCCGATGGAGGCTCCCGTGAACCAGATCGCGACCACCCCGTTCCACCTGCGACGGCTGGATCCCACGCTGATGAACCGCACCGCCCGGGACTTCGCCGACCGGATGGCGGCCCGCCGGTCGGTGCGGCACTTCTCGGCCGAGCCGGTGCCGCTGGAGGTCGTCGAGGAGGCCGTTCGGGCCGCCGCGACCGCCCCCAGCGGCGCCAACCTGCAACCCTGGCGCTTCGTGGTGGTCACCGACGCCGAGCGAAAGCGGCGGCTGCGCGAGGCCGCCGAGGCCGAGGAGATCGAGTTCTACACCCGCCGTGCCTCCACCGAGTGGCTGGAGGCGGTGGCCCCGATGGGCACCGACTGGCAGAAGCCGTTCCTGGAGACCGCCCCCGTGGTCATCGTGGTCTTCGAGGTGCACCAGGGACCGCACACCCCGAAGCCCTACTACGTCAAGGAGTCGGTCGGCATCGCCGTCGGCGTCCTGATCACCGCCCTGCACCTGTCCGGGCTGGCCACGCTCACCCACACGCCGAGCCCGATGCGGTTCCTCAACGAGATCTGCGAGCGCCCGGCCGAGGAGCGCGCCTGTCTGGTGATGCCGGTCGGTTACCCGGCCGAGGGGGTCACCGTCCCGCAGTTGACCCGCAAGGCGCTCTCGGAGGTCATGGTCCGCCGGTAGACCTCACCGCCCCAGGTCCACGGTGAAGAAGTCGCGCAGGGGCTGCACGTGCCGGTCCTGCCGGCGCCACTCGGCCAGCAGGTCCTCCAGCAGGTGCAGCTCCTCGACCACTTCCCCGCCCCGGTAGCGGCGCACCACCGGGTGGATGAAGGCGCTCTCGGCCGCCCGGTCGGGCTGCGGGTGCCGCTCGATGGCGAACACGTCGCTGTACGCGTCGCGGCCCCAGCGCAGCGAGAACGTGTAGTAGTGGCTCTCGCCGCCGAACCGCGCGACCGCGTGGTCCTCGGGCAGGTCGTGGTAGTGGCGCACCACCCCGGCGCCCGCGTCGACGACGAGCACGTCGCAGAGGAACTCGAACTGCGTCCACAGCGCCGAGCTCCAGTTCACCCGGTCCAGCACCGCCTCGGTGAGCGTCTCGGCGTCCGCCTCCACCTTCTCGTACGCCAGCGGCGCGCCCTCGTACCGCTCGCGCAGCAGGGCGGTGAGCGTGCGCAGGTTGTAGCGGAACCCGTCGATGAAGGCCGACGACGCCTTCTTGAAGTCGCGGTCCTGGGCGAGCGTGCCGGCGAAGTAGAGCCCGTCGACGTTTACCGACTGCCAGTCCGGCCGGGTGGCGGGCAGCCGCCCGCTGGGCACCAGGCCGGGGCGGCAGTTCTCGGCGAAGACCGAGGTGTCCATGGCGAAGCCGGTACAGCGCAGCACCGTCTCGTACTCCATCACGGCCGTCTCGCCGTCGGCGTGGGTGTAGGTCAGGCTCACCTCGTACCGGTCCCCCACCGGGCGGATCTCGTCGATGACGCAGTCGAGCCCCGAGTGCAGGGTCTTGAACTGGTAGCTGTCCAGGACCGCGCCGTGGTGGCCGCGCACGTCGCCGGGGTGCTTGGTGTTCCAGGCCAGCCGCAGGGGACGCGGGCTGGCCAGGTGCACCATGGCGGCGTGCCCGAGGATCGCCGAGGCGGTCTCGAACGCGGAGTTGCCCTTGCCGAGGATCAGCACCCGCTGGCCGGCGTAGTCGGCCGGGTCGGTGCTCATGTCCTCGTAGCCGATCGCGTGCTCGATGCCGCGCACGTCGGGTACGTTCGGCCGGCCCCAGCCGGCGGCCACCACCACGCAGTCGGCATGCAGCTCTCGCCCGCCGGCGCGCACGAGAAAGCCGTCGTCGGTCTTGGCGACCAGTTCGACGGCCGTGTCGTAGCGGACGGCGAGCCCGTGGTGGCGGGCGAAGTCCCCGAGGTAGCGGACCATGTCGTCGGCGGAGGGGAAGTACTCGCGACTGTAGTCGGAGAACGGCAGCTCGGCCGGGGTGTGCAGCAGCGAGTTCCAGTCCCAGCGCAGCCGGATCTCCGGGTCGGTGCTCGTCGTGTGCACCTTGTTCAGGGAGATCAGCCTGCGGTGGCGGGGGAACCGGCGGAAGAACTCGCCGGGTTCGGCCGCGCGTTCCAGCGTCAGGTAGTCGCTGCCGGCCTGCTGGAGGTAGTAGCTGAGCTGAAGGCCGGCCGGACCGGCGCCGATGATCAGGTAACGGTGGTGCTCGATGCCCTCTGGCAAGTCGGTCATGGATGCTCCCGCGTCGAGTACCCAAGACCATTGTGGATAAATGCACTTAAGTCAATACATATCCGGGTTGGATGGTGCAACCGAAGGACCGAGGCACGGCACCGGTTCCGGTCCCGCCGGCGGCCGGCCGCCCCCGCCGAACGGTGAGGGCGGCCGGGCACGCGGACGGTGGCTCAGGCGGGCTGGGCGGCCGGCTCGCGGTGACCGCTGACCTTCGCCGCCGGCATCGGGCCGCCCTTGGCGGTGCCGGTCATCTCGTCGCCGTCGATCGTCACGTCGAACACCAGGTCCATCCGCATCGGCTTCTTGATCGACTGGTACCAGGACAGTCGGTTGCCCTCCAGCCGCAGATCGTTCAGGGTGAGCGTCTCCTTCTCGCCGCGGGAGATCCCCTGCAGGACACCGTCCTTGCTGAACAACTCCAGTTCGGTGCGGCGGACGCCGAACGGGGTGGCGACGGCCACCTTCCAGAATCCCTCGACAGACACGGCGGCTTCCTTTCTTCCCGGGATCCCGGGCGGGGCGATCCCTGCGGACGATGCCCGGGCGGCGCCTCGGGCAGCGCCGACACCCACGCTAGTCATCGCGCCCCCGGCAGTTAGTCGCCATATTGCCGTCTTGCGCCGACGGGGTGGACACAGCGGGTCAACGCGACGAGATCGGCCAATAGGGATCCGACGCGTCAAATCGTCCGCTATACGCGAACTAAACCGCCGTCATGCTGCGAAAACGTCGGGAGCAATGTGAAAGAAGCGCGCCCAGGCGCCACCGTCGCACGATGAACCTGGCCCGATCCGGTCGCCGAGCATCCACTTTTCCCGCCCGCCCCAGGAGGCAAACAGACACGCCCAAAAAGCAAATTGCACCGCCGCCGGAAAATGGCCGGGAAAACGCCCCCTCCGGTCGGCCCGCCGCGTCGACGAAGCCCCCGACGTCAGGCGACACTCCCCCATCCCTTGCCGCGCAGCACCCCGGGACCGCCCGTGGAGAACCGCCGCGGTGATGCCGTCTGCCCTGTTCACGCCATCGGCTTTGGCAGAAGCCGATGGCTCTGTTGTAAGGAGACCGTACCGTGCTGGGTCAACGCGCACGCTCGCTCAGTCCCGGAATAGTCGCGATTCTACTCGTGGCCTCGCTCTTTTTCATCATCGACACCCGCGTGTCCGTCGCCGGCGCCGACGAGGCCGCCACACGATACCGCTTCACCGAGCAGCCGATCGCCTACCCGAACGGCTACGACCAGCTGCCCAAGAAAACGATTCGCGACGTCAACCGCTCGTATCACAAGATCCGCGCCTGGATCTCGTCGGTCGGGGCGAGCATCGCCGTCAACGACCTCACCGGCCACGGCCGCGCCAACAGCCTGTGCTTCGTGGACGTGCGCACCGACAAGGTGGTCGTGACCTACGCGCCCACCGCGCCGAAGGAGGACCAGTTCGCGCCGTTCATCCTCGACCCGGCGCCGCTGCCGGTCGACGACACCATGGCGCCGATGGGCTGCGTGCCGGGCGACTACAACCTCGACGGCCGGATGGACCTCATGGTCACCTACTGGGGCCGGGTGCCGATCCTGTTCCTGCACAAGGCCAGCGCGACCACGGTGTCCAACGCCACCTACCAGCGCCAGGAACTGCTGCCGCAGAGCTCGCCCGACGGCCTCTACCACGGGCCCAAGTGGCACACCAACGCCTCGCTGGTCAGCGACCTCGACGGCGACGGCCGGCCGGACGTGGTGATCGGCAACTACTTCCCCGAGTCCGACGTGCTCAACACCAGGGGCCAGGACAACGTCGAGATGAACGAGACGCTGTCCAGCGCCACCAACGGCGGTGGCAGCCACGTCCTGCGCTGGCAGTCGGCGACCTCGGGCGACAACCCGTCGGTGTCCTTCGTGCCGCAGCGCGCCGCGATCCCGTTCGTCGCGTCGACCGGCTGGACGCTGGGCATCAACGCCGCCGACCTCACCGGCCGGGGCCTGCCCGACGTCTACATCGCCAACGACTTCGGCCACGACCACCTGCTGCACAACGTTTCCAAGCCCGGGCGCATCGAGTTCAAGGTCGCCGTCGGTGAGCGCACCCCCACCACGCCCAAGTCGTTCGTGCTCGGCAACGGCTCGTTCAAGGGCATGGGCATCGACTTCGGCGACCTGGACCGCAACGGCAGCTTCGACATGATGGTCTCCAACATCACCACGGCCTGGGGCCTGGAGGAGAGCAACTTCGTCTGGATCAACCGGGCCCGCGACGAGCGCGACATGCTCGCCAAGCTGGACAAGGGCATCGCCCCGTTCACCCAGGAGGCCCGCCCGCTCGGCCTGGCCTGGAGCGGCTGGGGCTGGGACGTGAAGTTCGGCGACTTCCTCAACAGCGGTGACCTGGAGGTCGTGCAGACCCTCGGCTTCGTCAAGGGGAAGATCGACCGCTGGCCGTGGCTGCAAGAGATGGCCATGATGAACGACGACCTGATGTCCAACCCGGCGATGTGGCCGAACATGCAGCCCGGCGACGACATCGCCGGCAACCAGCCGCTGGCGTTCTTCGCCCGCACGGCCAGCGGCGAGTTCGCCAACATCACCGAGCAGGTCGGCCTGGACGTGCCGATCCCCACCCGGGGCATCGCCACGGCCGACACCCGGGGCATCGGAGCGCTGGACCTCGCCGTGGCCCGCCAGTGGGGCCCTCCGGCGTTCTACGCCAACGAGGCGCCGAGCAAGGGCAACTACCTGAACCTGCGGCTGTACCGGCCGGCGGTCGGCGCGGCGGCGGACCAGATGCTCTGCACCCCGGCGTACGGCGCCACCGTCACGGTCACCACGCCGGACGGACGCAAGCAGATCTCCCAGCTCGACGGCGGCAGCGGCCACGGCGGCAAGCGCAGCTTCGAGGTCCACTTCGGGCTGGGGGCCAGCAGCGGCCCGGTCACCGTCGACATGCGCTGGCGCGACCTGAGCGGCCAGCAGCACAGCACCAGCCAGCAGCTCACCGCCGGCACGCACACCCTCGTGCTGACCGACCGCGTCGAGGAGGTTCCGAACCGATGACCACGATCGCCCCGCCCCCCAGCATCGACACCGCGCCCGCGGCCCCCGTCGTCCCCAAGCCGGCCAAGCCCGAGCCCGACCGCCGCTACCTGGCGCTGCGCAACTTCGCCATCTCCATCAGCGTCTTCAACATCTTCGGTTACACCCTGCTCGGCTTCGAGCAGCCGTGGCTGTGGCCCATCTTCGCGGTGCTCACCGGCTACGCCGCCGAGATCAGCTTCGAGCTGATCCGGGCCTGGGCAAAGAAGGACACCCCCCGGTTCCTCGGCGGCGGCGCCCGCCGGGTGTACGAGTTCCTGCTGCCCTCGCACATCACCGCGCTGGCCTGCAACATGCTCCTGTACGCCAACGACATGTTCCTGCCGATCGCGTTCGCCGTGATCGTCGGCGTGACCGGCAAGTACGTCTTCCAGGCCCCGGTCTACGGCCGGATGCGGCACTACATGAACCCGTCGAACTTCGGCATCACCGTGGCGCTGGTCTGCTTCGGCTCCTGGATCTCCATCGCCCCGCCGTACCAGTTCACGGAGAACGCCAACACGTACTTCCGGATCATGATCCCGATCATCATCGTCACCGCCGGCACCGTGATCAACGCGCTGCTGACCCGCAAGGTCGCGCTGATCGTGGGCTGGCTCGGCGGCTTCGCCATCCAGGCGTTCCTGCGGGCCTGGATCTGGGACGTGGCCCTGTTCTCGGCGCTGGCCGTGATGACCGGTGTGGCCTTCGTGCTGTTCACCAACTACATGATCACCGATCCGGGCACCACCCCGGTCAAGCCGATGAACCAGTTCATGTTCGGCTCCGGGGTGGCCATGGCCTACGGCGTGCTGATGCTGTTCAACGTCGTCTACACGCTCTTCTTCGCGGTGGTCGTCGTCTGCGGCATCCGCGGCGTGGGCTGGTGGATCGCGGACATGCGCAAGAAGTCCCGGGCCGCCACCGCGCTGACCCTCGATACCCCCAGGAGCATCGCGTGAGCGAGCGCATCGCCGTCGTCGGGATCGCCTGCCGGTATCCCGACGCGGAAGACCCCAACCAACTGTGGGAGAACGTGCTCACCGGCCGCCGGGCGTTCCGCCGGCTGCCCGACGAGCGGATGAACGCAGAGGACTACTACTCCCCCGACCCCGCCGCGCCCGACCGGTTCTACTCGGCCAAGGCCGCCGTGATCGAGGGCTTCGAGTTCGACCGGGTCAAGTACAAGATCGCCGGGAGCACCTTCCGGTCCACCGACATGACGCACTGGCTGGCCCTGGACACCGTCGCCCGGGCCCTGGCCGACGCCGGCTTCGCCGACGGCGAGGGGCTGCCCCTGGCCACCACCGGCGTGGTCATCGGCAACACCCTCACCGGCGAGTTCAGCCGGGCCAACCTGCTGCGGCTGCGCTGGCCGTACGTGCGGCGCACCGTCGGCGCGGCGCTGCGCGAGCAGGGCTGGGACGACGCCGCCGTCGGCACCTTCCTCGACGAGTTGGAGCCGCGGTACAAGGCGCCGTTCCCGCCGATCGACGAGGACACCCTGGCCGGCGGCCTGGCCAACACCATCGCCGGCCGGGTCTGCAACCACTTCGACTTCAAGGGCGGCGGCTACACCGTCGACGGCGCATGCTCGTCGTCGCTGCTGTCGGTCGCCACCGCGTGCAACGCCCTGGCCAGGGGCGACCTCGACGCCGCCGTCGCCGGCGGGGTGGACCTGAGCATCGACCCGTTCGAGGTGATCGGCTTCGCCAAGACCGGCGCGCTGGCCACCGGCGAGATGCGGGTGTACGACCGCAACTCCAACGGGTTCTGGCCCGGCGAGGGCTGCGGGATGCTGGTGCTGATGCGCGACTCCGACGCCGTGGCGCGCGGCCTGCGCCGGCACGCCCGTCATCGCCGGCTGGGGCTACTCCTCCGACGGCAAGGGCGGCATCACCCCGGCCGGAGGCCAGCGGCCACCGGCTGGCCATCCGTCGGGCGTACGAGCGGGCCGGCTTCGGCATCGACTCCGTGTCCTACCTGGAGGGCCACGGCACCGGCACCGCCGTCGGCGACGCCACCGAGCTGCGCGCGTTCACCGAGGCCCGGCAGGAGGCCGACCCGACCGGTTCGCCCGCCGCGATCAGCACCGTGAAGGGCAACTTCGGACACACCAAGGCCGCCGCCGGGGTCGCCGGGCTGCTCAAGGCGATCCTCGCGGTACGCCAGCAGGTCATCCCCCCGGCCACCGGGCACGTGGACCCGCACCCGGTGCTCGACGTGGAGCAGCCCGCCCTGCGGGTGCCCACCACGGCGGAGCTGTGGCCGGCCGACAAGCCGGTCCGGGCGGCCGTGTCGTCGATGGGCTTCGGCGGCATCAACGCCCACGTGGTGCTCGAGAGCGCGGAGAGCGGCCGGCGGACCCGCATCGGGGCGTCGACGTCCGCGCTGGTGCGCTCCCGGCAGGACACCGAGCTGCTGATGTTCGACGCGCGTCCCCCGCAGGAGCTTCGCTCGCGGCTGTCGGATCTGACGCGTAGACCGTCGCTCTCGTACGACCGAGCTGGTGACCTGACAGCGACCCTGGCCGGAAAGCTGACCGATCGACCGTGCGGGCGGCGTGTGTCGCCTCGCCCGAGCAGGCGCGGCAGCGCCTGGAGCGGCTGATCGACCTGTCGACGCCGGCGAGCAGCGGGTGATCGACGCGGCCGGTGGCGTCTTCCTCGGCACGGCGGGCCCCGCCCCCCGGATCGGGTTCCTCTTCCCCGGCCAGGGCGCGGGCCGGCGGGCCGACGGCGGCGCGCTGCGCCGCCGGTTCGAGGAGATCGACGCGCTGTACCAGGCCCACCAGCCGCCGCCCGGCGCGGACCTGGTGGCCACGGCGGTGGCGCAGCCACGGATCGTGACCGCGTCGGTCGCCGGCCTGCGGGCACTGTCGATGCTCGGCGTACGGGCGACCGGCGCCGCCGGGCACAGCCTCGGCGAGCTGACCGCGCTGCACTGGGCCGGGGCGATGGACGAGCAGACGCTGATCGCGACCGCCGGCGTACGCGGGCGGATCATGGCCGACGCAAGCGCCGGGGACGGCACGATGGCCAGCATCTCCGCCGCCCCGGAGGTGGTGCAGCCGCTGCTGGTCGGCACGCCGGTGGTCATCGCCGGCTACAACAGCCCGCAGCAGACCGTGGTCTCCGGCCCGGTCGAGGCGGTGCAGCGGGTCGGCGCTCTGGCCGAGCGGGCCGGGCTGTTCTGGACCCGGATCGCGGTGTCGCACGCCTTCCACTCCGAGGCCGTCGCCCCGGCGGCAGTCGCGTTCGCCGAGCACCTGCGCGGCGAGTCCTTCGCGCCGCTGTCCGCCACGATGGTCTCCACGGTCACCGGGGACGTGCTGCCGGCCGACACCGACGTGCCGGACCTGCTGCGTCGGCAGGTGCTGGACCCGGTGCGGTTCACCCAGGCGGTGCGTCGCCTCGCCGACGAGGCCGACCTGCTGCTGGAGGTCGGGCCGGGGCGGGTATTGCGCGGGCTGGCCGCGGACATCGCGCCGGAGGTGCCGACGATCTCGCTGGAGACCGACAGCCTCTCCCTGGCGGGCCTGCTCAACGCGGTCGGCGCGGCGTACGCGGCGGGCGCGCCGGTCAACCACGAGGCGCTGTTCCAGGACCGGTTCACCCGGCCGTTGGAGCCGGGCCAGCCGCTGCGGTTCTTCGCCAGCCCCGCCGAGTCGGCGCCGGCCGGGGACTTCGCGGTGGCCCGTACCGCCGAGGAGCTGGCCGCCGTCGCGGCCTCTGCGACCGGCACGTCGGTGGCGGTGTCCGGGCCCGGCGCCACGGTCGACAGCCTGGAACTGCTGCGCCGGCTCGCCGCCGAGCGGGCGGAGCTGCCGCTGGAGGCGGTGCGGCCGGACAGCCGGCCGCTGGACGAGCTGCACCTCAGCTCGATCACCGTCGGCCAGATCGTCAACCAGGCCGCCCGGGAGCTCAACGTGGCCGCGCCGACGCTGACCTCCAGCTACGCCACCGCCACGGTGGCGGAGATCGCGCAGATCCTCGACGATGCCGCGGGCGGCGTCGGCGGCGCGGACGAGCAGGAGACGTCGGTCGCCGGGGTGGCCCCGTGGGTGCGGGCGTTCGCCATCGACCTGGTGCCCACCGAGGTGGGGCCACGCGTGGGCGCCCCGGTCGACGGGGGATGGCAGGCGTTCGCCGCCGGGCGCAGCGCGCTCGCCGAGCCGCTGCGCACGGCGCTGCAACAGGCCCGGGTGGGCGACGGGGTGCTGCTGTGCCTGCCGCGCGACTGCCAGCCCGAGCACATCCCGGTGATGCTGCGGGCGGCGCGGGCCGCGCTGGCGCAGGGCACCGCCGTGCGGTTCGTCGCGGTGGGCGACCGGCGCAACGCCGCCGGCCTGGCCAAGACGCTGCACCAGGAACACCCGGAGATCACCACCACGGTGGTCACGCTGCCGCTTTCCGACGAACCGTCCGAGGAGACGGTGGCGGCCACGGTGGCCCGGGTGGTCGCCGACGTGGCCGCCACGGCCGGGTTCAGCGAGATCCACTACGACGCCGACGGCAACCGGTACGTGCCCGTGCTGCGCCCGGCGACCCTGCCGCCCAACGGCGGGCCCGGGCTCGGCGTGGAGGACGTGCTGCTGGTCACCGGCGGCGGCAAGGGCATCACGGCGGAGTGCGCCCTGGCGCTGGGGCGGGACACCCTCGCGGCGGTCGGCCTGATCGGCCGCTCGGACCCGGCGACCGACGCGGAGCTGGCGGCCAACCTCGACCGGCTCACCGCCGCCGGGGTGCGCTTCCACTACGCCCGGGCGGACATCACCGCGCTGGACGAGGTGAAGGCGGCCGTCGGCGACATCGAGCGGGTCCTCGGCCCGGTCACCGGTGTGCTGCACGGCGCCGGCCGCAACGAGCCGACGGCGGTGGCCAACCTCGACGAGGCGGCGTTCCGGCGGACCCTCGCCCCGAAGATCGACGGACTGGAGGCCGTGCTCGCCGCGACCGATCCACACACGCTGCGGCTGTTGGTCACCTTCGGCAGCATCATCGGCCGGGCCGGGCTGCGCGGTGAGGGCACTACGCCACGGCCAACGACTGGATGACCGACCTTTTTCCCAAGGTCGGCGAGGACTATCCGCACATCCGGTGCC
>NZ_GG657738.1:249481-254493 GCF_000158815.1 Micromonospora sp. ATCC 39149
GACCTGGTCCTCGGCGACCCGGGCACCCGGGACACGGTGATGCACGCGTTGCAGTGCTGCGTGCCGGACGCGACCCTGCTGCCGGGTGCCATCGAGCGGCTGCACCTGGCCGATCCAAAGGTCGCCGCCACCCTGGACACCGTCACCATCCACGCGGTGGAGCGGCTGCGCCAGGGCGACACCTACCACTACGACGTGGACGTCTGCGACCCCGACGGCAACCTCGTCGAGCGGTGGCAGGGGCTGCGCCTGCACGCCGTGCGCAAGCAGGACGGCACGGGGCCGTGGCTGCCGGCGTTGGTCGGCCCGTACCTGGAGCGGCGGGTCGGGGCGTTCCTGCCCGACGAGCTGCGCTGCGTGGTGCGGCCCGACGACGCGGACGCCACCGGGACTCAGGCCCGCCGCCGGCAAACCGCCCGCGCGGTGAGCTGGGCGCTGGGCACGGAGACGACGGTGCGCTACCGGCCGGACGGCAGGCCGGAGGTCGACGCCGACGTCCGGATCTCGGCCTCGCACGCCGCCGGGGTCACCTTCGCCGTCGCCGGCGCCTCGGCCGCGGTGGGCTGCGACGTGGAGCTGGCCGCGGCCCGTACCGGCGACGAGTGGGCCGGCCTGATCGGCCCGGACGGCGTGGCCCTGGCCACGCTGCTGGCCCGGGAGCAGGGCGAGGAGCTGTCGGTCGCGGCCACCCGGGTCTGGGGCGCGGTCGAGTGCCTGCGCAAGAACGGCCACGCCCGGGTCGACCTGGTGGCCGAGCCGAACGGCACGGCCGGCTGGGTGGCCCTGCGGTCGGGGGCGGCGCGGGTCGCCACCTTCGTCACCGCGCTCAACGACGTCGGGGACCCGGTGGTGTTCACGATGCTGGCGGAAGGAAGCAGGTGAAGTCATGGAGTCCTACTACGAGTACCGGCACCTGGTGGGTTTCGAGGAGACGAACCTCGTCGGGAACGTCTACTACGTCAACTACATGCGCTGGCAGGGCCGGTGCCGGGAGATGTTCCTGCGGGACCAGGCGCCGGAGGTCCTGGCGGACATCCGCGACGACCTGAAGCTGTTCACCCTCAAGTGCGAGTGCGAGTTCTTCACCGAGATCACCGCGTTCGACGAGCTGTCGATCCGGATGCGGCTGGAGGACCTCACGCAGACCCAGATCGGCTTCGCCTTCGACTACGTGCGGCTGCGCGACGGCTTCGAGGAGCTGGTGGCCCGGGGGCGGCAGCGGATCGCGTGCATGCGCGGCCCGAACACCGACACCCGGCCGACCCGGGTGCCGGACACGCTGCGGGCGGCGCTGTCGCGCTACGCGGTGACCCCCGTCGGGGGCGGCCAACGCAAGGTCCTCGAAGGCGTCGGGGAGGGCTGAGCCGTGACCAGAGCGGACCAGCGACCGACCGCCGGCGCGACGACGGTGTCCCCGCCGCCGGCAACGGCGGCCAACCACGCCGAACTGCGGGCGGTGATGGGGATGTTCGCCACCGGCGTGACGGTGGTGACCTCGGGCCGGGACCTCCCGCACGGCATGACCGCGAACGCGTTCACCTCGGTGTCGCTGGACCCGGCGATGGTGCTGGTGTGCGTGAAGCGCAGCTCCGTCATGCACGACACCGTCCTGGCGCAGGGCACCTTCGCGGTGTCCATCCTGGCCGCCGGCCAGGAGGGGCTGGCGCGCTACTTCGCCAGCTCCAGCAGGCCCCGCGACGAACGCGAGTTCGCCACGGTGCGGTGCGAGCCGGGCCCGCACACCGGAGCGCCGATCGTGTCCGGGAACGTGGCCTGGGTGGAGTGCAAGCTGGCGGCCGTGTACGACGGTGGCGACCATTCCATCTTCCTCGGCTCGGTGCTCGGCACCGGTCGGGGTGACAGCAACGACGCGCTGCTGTTCCACGGCGGCCGGTTCAGCGAGGTGGGCAAGGGTTGACCGGGTCGGCCCGGCGCCGGCCGGGCCGACCACCCGACGGCCGGGCGGCCCACGCATCCCGCGTGGTCGACCCGGCCGTCGCCGTGTCACCCCACTGCGGACCGACCGACCCCGCCCCGACGACCCGCATGTCCAGCGCAGCCCCTATGCAGCTGCCCGCGCCAACGGGGCGCTGGACCCCGGACCCCGGACACGACGAGGCGCAACCGGCCCGGAGAGCACCGGTTGCGCCAGGATCGGATCGGGGCCGGGTCAGGCCTCGTGGACGTGCATCGGCAGACCGCCGCGTACCCGCACGGTCAGCATCGGCTCCGGCACCACCGGGTAACCGGGGCGCAGCGACAGGCGTAGCTGGCGGGTCACGCAGGCCAGCACGAACACCGCATCAAACAGCCCGAGGTTGTTGCAGACGCAGAAGCAAGGGCCGGCGCCGAACGGGATGTAGGCGTACCGCGGCCGGTCGGTGCGCCGGTCCGGGTCGAAGCGCTCCGGGTCGAAGCGGTCCGGGTCGGGCCAGAACCCCGGGTGCCGGTGCAGGGTGTACGGGCAGAGCACGACGTCCGCGCCGGCGGGCACGTGCCAGCCGCCCACGACGTCGTCGCCCTGGGCGATGCGGGGCAGCAGCCACACCGGCGGATACAGCCGCATCACCTCGTCGACCACCATTGCCGTGTACCTCAGCCGGTGCAGGTCCTCGTACACCGGGTTGCGGTCGCCGAGCACCTCGACGGCCTCGGCGTGCATCCGCTCCCACACCTCGTGATGCCGGTCGAGCAGGTAGAAGGCCCAGGTCAGGGTGCTGGCGGTGGTCTCGTGCCCGGCAAGCAGCAGGGTGACCAGTTCGTCGCGCATCCGCTGCCGGGCCACCCGGGGGTCGGTCTCCCGGCTGGTCGACTCGATCAGCCGGGACACCACGTCGTCGCGGCCGGCGATGCCGCCGGGCTGCGCCCGCCGGTGCGCCACCAGCCGGTCGACGATTTCCTGTAGCTCGGCGCGGGCCCGGCGGAAGCGCCGCTGCCGGGGCAGCGGCACCCAGGTCGGCACGGCACCCAGCGACATCATCTCGAAGATCGCCTGGTCCTGCACCGCCTCGAACGCCGCGCCGATCCCGCCGAACTCCCCGAGGTCGGCGTCGAGCAGCGTCCGGCCCAGCACGCCGAGGGTCAGCTCGGTCATCTCGTGCCGGATGTCGACGGGGCCGCCGCCGACCATGCGTTGCAGCCGGGCGGCCATCCGCACCGACTCCTCGGCGACCGCGTCGGCCTGGCGGGCGATCCGGCGGGCCTGGAACACCGGCTGGATCACCTTGCGCTGCTTGGTCCACAGCTCGCCCTCGCTGGTGAGCAGGCCGTCGCCGAGGGTACGGCGGGCGTGCACCAGCCCGATGCCCTTGTGGTAGTTGCCGGGGTTCTCGGCCAACACGTGCTTGGCGTGGTCGGGGTGGTTGAAGAAGTAGAGCGTCTTCGGGCCCAGCGGCAGCCGGACCGCGTCGCCGTGCCGGGCGGAGACCGCCCGCATGACGTCCAGCCGGTTGCGGGCCATCCGCCCGAGCAGCACCGGGGCGGTCCACGGCGACGGGCCCGGCGGACGCAACCGGCTGGGGTCGGCGATCGCCGTCACGGCTGCACCCGGGCGTTGGCCCGGAAGCGCGCGGCCACGGCGCGCCGCCACACCTCGTACGCGGGCAGGCCGGAGGCGTCCGGGCCGGCGGGGATCAGCTCGTCGGTGACCCGACCCGCGTCGGCGGCCGAGGCCCGGCAGAAGACCTGGGTGGCCAGCTCCGTGTGCGGCACCAGCAGCCCCGCCCGGATCCGGGCCTGCGCGGCGAACGCGCTGGCCTGGGCGACGAACGGGGCGTGCTCGCCCGAGCGGGCCGCGAACACGCGCAGCTCGTCGGAGGTGCACCCGCCCGCGTACGTCGCCGCGAGCCCGGCCCCGCTGTAGAGGTCCTCGCGCCGCGCCGCCGGGAACCGGTCGATGAGGTCGGCGGCGACCGTCGGGTCGCAGCCGGCGACGAACCAGGTGGCCCGGCCGATGCCCTGGTCGATGGCGCGGGCCGCGTACGCGGTGGGGCCCTCGGGCGGCCACGGGAAGTCGGTCACCGCGCGCCGGCCGTGCACGTACGCGTCGGTGTGGAAGTATGCCTGGTGGAAGCCGTAGCCGTCATGCACGAGCCAGCGCAGCAACGGGTCGGTGGCACCTGCCAGGGCCCGCCGCCACAGGAACTTCGGCAGCCGGGCCAGCGCCCAGCCGATACCGACGTACGCCATGTAGACGTGCCGGTCACCGGTGCCGGCGAGGAATGCGGCGCTGCGCCGGGGCGTGCCGGGGGTGAGCGCGTCGACCAGCGCGAAGCCCATCGCCGCTCCCTCGTAGGCGAATCCCTGGAAGCGGGTCGGCAGCGTGGCGAGATCGGTGTCGACGTCGGTCACCCGGCGGGCGCCGGCGGCCGAGGAGAGCCCGGCCAGGAACGACGAACCGACCGTCTCCAGGATGGTGCGGGACTCCGGGCTCTTGACGTGGAACCCCCGGGTGGAGACGAGGGTCTCCGAGACGTCGGGGGTGAGGACGCGGCGCCTGAGCGCCCTGATGGTGCCAGCCACCTGCTGCTCCCATTCATCCAGGATCGACGATCCAACAGCCTCATCCTCCCGGCCGTCCGTCGCCCGCGGCCACTTCCCGATTGCCCTCTGACCTGCGGCTGAGCAGCCGGGACAACGGCACGTTGGGAGTAGTTCGCCGCCGCCGCACGGGACACGATCGAGCCGCCCGTCAGGCCGGCAGCAGCGTCGCGCCGCGCGTCCCCGCGCCGGTCGCGGGCGGAGAGGAGCTCCCGATGTTGGTACTCGTGACGGGCGGCACGGGTTTCGTCGGCGCGCACACGGTGGCGGCGCTCGCCGCAGCCGGGCACCGGGTGCGGGTGCTGGCCCGTGACCCCGACCGGGTCGCCCCGGCCCTGTCCCCGCTGTCCGTGCCGAGCGACGCGGTGCAGGTCGCCGACGGCGACGTCGTCGACGAGACGGCGGTGGACCGGGCCGTTCGCGGCGTCGACGCGTTGGTGCACGCCGCCTCGGTCTACTCGTTCGACAGCCGG
>NZ_GG657738.1:255057-297627 GCF_000158815.1 Micromonospora sp. ATCC 39149
CGCTGTTCCTGCCGGCCCGGGCGATGCTGCCCTTCGCCTACGCCACCGACCTGGTGCAGCGGGTGTGGCCGTGGCACATCCCGGCCGAGTACGGGGCCTGCTACGTCTGCGCCACCGACGCCCGCCCGCAGGACGTGACCCGGTCGGCGGGGCCCCCACCCCGGCCGATCGGCGAGACGATCGTCGACACGGTGCGTTGGCTGCACCGTACGGGACGGCTCACCGCCGCCCAGGCCGGCCGGGCCGGCGCACCTGTCGAGCCCGCCGCGCCCGCGTCGGGTTCCGTCGAAGCCGCGGCGCCGCCGCGGGAGGAGGCACGACCATGACCATCGTCGAACCGCACCGGCCCCACCCGTCCGGGGCCCCCGCCGTCGCCGCCTACCGTCAGGTCCGGCGGGCCACGGCGCAGCTAGTCGCCCAGGGGCCGCCCGGGGTGGGCGCGCTGCCGGTGGCGCACTGTCCGGATTGGACGGTACGGGATCTCGTCGCGCACCTGGTGGAGATCTGCGCTCGGGTGCACGGTCGGGTCGCCGGCTCCGCCGCCGCAGCCGTGCCCGACGGCGGGCTGCCGGAGTTGCTGGCCGAGTGGGAGCGGCTGAGCGGGCCGGTGGAGGAGTTCCTGGCCGGCGGGGAGTCGATGGACCGACACATCCTGGTGATGGACGCGTTCACCCACGAGTTGGACCTACGTCAGGCGCTGGGAGTCGCGCCGCCGGTCGACCACCCGGCGCTGCCGGTGGCCTCCGGCGTCCTGTTGAAGGGGTTGTCCGCTTCCCTCGACAACCATGGGCTGCCGCCGCTGGCGGTACAGACCGAGCACGGGCTCACCGTGGCGGGCACGGGCGAGCCGACAGTGACCATGGCCGGCCCGTGGCACGAGGTCTATCTGTCGCTGGCCGGTCGGCGCAGCACGGCGCAGATCCGATCGTTGCGGTGGAGCGCCGATCCGGGTCGCTGGCTGCCGGCATTCACCTGGGGGCCGTTCCGGGTGCCGGAGTCGTCCGTCGCCGGCTCCATGCGCTGAGTCTCTACCACCGCTGTCGGCTGACGGCCGGTGCCCCCGTTCCACCGGCCTGCCGCCATCTTCGAGAGGGGTGTGCCTGGGCGCGTGGCCGGGTCCCGTTCGGCCCGCGCCCTCATTCCCCGGTGGCAGCCGCGCCGCCCGGTCCGCGTCCCCGTCCCGGCACCGGCTCGCGGCTCGGGGTGCGGGTTCGCCACCGCCCGGGGGCGACGGTCAAGACTTGGCCCGGTGCAGCATTCGCGACGACCGGGCAGGGCGTCGGTCGTTGCGGGCGAAGGCGTGCCGGTTGCGGCTGACGGGGTCGGTGCTGTCCAGTTCCGGCAGCGCGATCAGGATGGGCAGGTCGAACACCCCGGTGTGGTGCAGTTCCAGGTCCACCGTGACGTTGGCGCCGGCGGCCACGGTGAGCGCGTCGTACGAGCCGACCGCCAGGGGGCGGCGCATGGACGGACGGGCCGCGATGTCACCGAGCGCTATCGCCGCGGCACGCAGGTACCACTCCCCCTCCGGCACGTCGCGCAGCACGTATTCGCCGGAGGCCTCCAGGATGTCGCAGGAGGCCGGCAGGCCCTGCACGATGGGGCTGTCGAAGACGCCGACGTACACCTTGACCGGCACGTCGACCGGGGGCAGTGCGAGCCGGCCGGTGATGGTGGCCCGCCGCCGCGGACCGGCCGTGCGGGTGCGGGACAGTTGCGGGATGCCGTGCTCGGCGAGCCAGCGGTAGCGGGCCGGTGAGATGCCCACGCTGCGGGTGAACCGGCTGATGAACGTGCCCAGGCTGTTGTAGCCGACCGCGTAGGCGATGTCGGTGACGCTCATGTTCGTTTCGAGCAGCAGGTTCTTGGCCTTGTAGAGCCGGATCGCGGTCAGGAAACGCCCCGGCGAAGTGCCCGTCTTGGACCGGAACAGCCGAGAGAAGTAAAAGCGGCTGAGAAAGGCAGAATCGGCCATAGCATCGAGTGACAGAGGTTCATGGTATCGATCCCACATGATCGAGATGGCTCTTTCGACGGCGTTGTGCATGGCCAATCACTCCATTCAGTGAACACGTTGCGGACACTCCGGCCATACCCGGCAATGCCTGACCGGGTATGGGGTCGCCGGTCGCGGGGGTGGCCCGCGACCGGCGACGTGGTCCTGCCAGGGTCGCCACGACATCGTCGTCGTCGCACCGCAGGGGAACAGGTGTTCGATCGCCCGACGAGAATTGCGGGAGAAATGCCAGCCCACCGACCTGGCCAGGCGGTGTAAGTACGGACCGAAAGTTATCGGACCGCACTTACTGTGAGTATCCCAAGTGGTCCGGATGGAGTAGGACGATACCATGCACAGAGATCAATCAATATGGGGTTTCAAATGTTCCCACACCCGGCGAGGCGATTTAATCTGACAGACGCAGCGAATATCCGAATTGGTCGGCGATGCGAGTCCTGTCCGGAGGCCATCAGCACGGACCCGTGAGCTTGCCGCCCAGCCACCGGGCCGCGGCCATCGCCGACCAGGAGGAGATCTCCACCAGCATCCGGTCGTCAGCGCCGGTTACCCGGCAGTCCCGCACGACCGTCGGGTCCACCTGGTAGGAGGCGAAGGCGACCAGCAGGGCCAGCCGGGCGACGGGCCGCTGAGGCTCGGGCAGCCCGGTGACCAGTTCCTCCACCCAAGCCCGGCTGATCCCCCGCGGACCGCCGTGCCAGCCCACCAGGTTGACCAGCACCAGGTCGCGGACCTCCTCGGGCACCGAACGCCGACCCGCCTCGTCGATCGCGGCGCACGCCCGGCCGAACGCCTCCGCGATCGTCGGGTGGCCGGCCGCCCAGGACAGGTCCGCCGGCAGCGGCGCGGCCGGCAGCAGGTCCAGCGAGAGACCCGGCCCGTGCGGGCGTCGGGACGCGCCCATCATGGCCCAGCCGAGCACCCGCAGCACCACGGGCAGCGCGAACTCCGGCACCCCCGGCGGCAACGGCACGTCGCGCAGGAACACGTTCACCACCCGGTTGAGGTAGTGCAGCAGCACCGCCACCCCGGCCAGTTCCGGTGTCTGGGCGGCGGGGAACGGCGGCCCGTCCAGCGGCGTCCTCCCGCCGGCCGGCATCGCCCAGCCGACGATCCCCTCCAGCTCCGCCCCGCCGCCGGCAGGCCCGGGGTCGGACCCGGCCGCCCCGTCGATGCCGGCGCCGGCGAGCAGACCCAGCGCGTTGTTGTGAATGGTCGCGCAGTACGGGCAGGCGTTGCCCAGCGAGACCGCGGTAGCCACCGCCTCCTTGGCCGCGCGCGGGGCGGCGCCGGTAACGATCAGCGTCTCCCGCAGCAGCACCCACGCGGCGGCCAGCACCTCCGGCGCCGGGGCGTGCAGGGCCACCGGTGGGGCCAGCACACCGAAGTCCCTTTCCACCTGCCTGTACACCTCGGCCACCAGACCACTGGCCCGCCCGCGACGCACCGCGTCGACGTATCGGATCTGCGTCAACCCGAGCGCGCCCAGCACCGGTCGCAGAACACTTGCCGGCATCACGCACCTCATCCATCTCTGCGAATTGAAAAACAGGTTATCTGCGAAAAGTGGCCTGAGCCAGTAGGCAGTACGGTTCAACCCCGCCGTCGGTTCAACCACCGGACAGTTCCCGCACTAGGCAATCTGGGAGAGCACTGGAGCTGCGACGACGTGCCATCATGGGCCAGCGGAATCGCTGCCCGACCGCCGTCGCCAGCGTTTCCGTGTTGCCCCGCAGCCCCGTCGGAGATTGCTGCGGCCAGCGCCGACAGCGACCATGCTTCGTCGTGGAACGCAACGTCGCTCGCCTGGCCCGGGATCGCCCGAGCAACGAGGAGATGGCTCATGGAAACGACGACGAGACAGCCGGGAATCAGAGTCCCGCTGATTGACGAGGATCAGGCGCAGGGCCGCACCGCCGAACTCTACGAAGAAATCAAGACGGTCACCGGGTTGCCATTCGTGCCCGACATGTTCCGGCTCACCTCCACCAACCCGCGGCTGCTCGCGGTGGTGCTCGCCGGCTACGGCGGCGTCTTCGGCGGGGACACCCTGCCCCGCGACATCAAGGAGCTGATCTCGGCCTGGACGTCCAAGCTGAACGGCTGCCCGTACTGCGTCGGGACGCACAGTTGGTTCCTGAGCCAGTTCGGCGGCAGCGACGAGTTGCTGGAGGCGGTGTCGAACGCCAACACCGCCGAGGAACTGCCGGTCGACGAGCGCACCATGCCGCTCATGCAGCTGGTGACGAAGGTGAGCACTGGCGCGTACAAGATCACCGACGCGGACTGGGAGAAGGCGGCGGCGGCCGGCTGGAGCGACGCCGAGATGCTGGAGGCGGTCTTCTGCGCCTGCCTGTTCGCGTTCATCAACCGGCTGGTCGACGCCACCGGACTGGGCTCGTCGGTCGACCGCAGCCGCATCGCGCGGCTGGGCGACGAGTGACCTCCGGCCGGGAAGGGACGCCCTCATGACCCTGTCACGCGCCATCCTGCTGACCGGCGCCTCGTCGGGCACCGGCATGTCCTCGGGCAGCGGCAAGGCCACCGCGCTGCGGCTGCACCGCGCCGGCTGGCCGGTCTACGCCACCGGACGCAACGTGGAGGCCCTGGAAGACCTGGCCGCCGAGGGCATCACGGTGCTCTACCTGGACGTCAACGACGAGGAGTCGATGGCCGCGGCGGTCAAGCGGATCACCGACGAGCACGGGGCGGTCGGCACGCTGATCAACAACGCCGCGTACAGCCTCAACGGCACCATCGGCGAGACCCCGATGGACGAGGTCCGCGCCCAGTTCGAGACGAACGTCTTCGGGCTGTGCCGGCTCACCCAGATGGTCCTGCCCGGCATGCGGGAGCAGGGCGGTGGCCGGGTGATCATGATGTCGTCGATCTTCGGCATGTTCGCCACCCCGGGGCGGGGCTACTACCAGGCCACGAAGCACGCGCTGGAGGCCATCAGCGACTCCCTGCGCCTGGAGGTGGCCCCCTTCGGCATCAAGGTGGTGGTGCTCCAGCCGGCACCCATCCTGGGCGGCTTCGTGCCCGACAGCGTCGCCGACCTGGGCATGGACTCGCACGAGAACCCCGCGCTGTACCGGGACTTCTGGGAGCACTTCGTCGACTGGCACCAGGCTTACCGGCTCAGTGACAACCCGCCGTTGCGCGGCAAGATCGCCGTGCGCGCGGAGAACGTCGCGAAGGTCCTCGAGACGGCGGTGTCCACCCCGAACCCGCGCATCCGCTACCGGCTCGGCATGCCGCCGCGGCTGCTGCCGAAGATGCGGGCGATCATCGGTGAGCGTGGGTGGGAGAAGTTCGTACGCGCGTTCTTCCCCATCCCCTGACCGCGAGCACGGGCGGCGCCGACGGATCTCGTCGGCGCCGCTCGGCGTTGCCCGGGGGTGCCGTCATGTGGTGCCGCCCGTCAGTTCCGGGAATTCGTCGACGCCGCAGGACCATCGGCCCGGGCCGCTGGCGCGGACGCAGCCACAGCAGGGCGAGTACCGCGGCCACGACCGCGCCGTCGACGAACAGCAGGAAACGCGCTGAAGCCGTCGATGCCGTGCCCGTGCGCGTCGACGACCACGTCCGTGCTGGCTCGGCGCGCGGCGTCGTCCAGGGGGGCCGGAGCGACGCCGGTGCCCACGCTGAACCGGTGCGCCCCGGTGACGGCCGTGCCGTCGGCGAAGGTGACGTGGTAGGCGACCGTGTAGTCGCCGGGGGCGTCGACGCGCAGCGGCAGCCCGCAGCCCGGCTGGAGCCGGCACGGATCGGCTCGGCGTCGGTGACCCGCCGGCTCGCGGCGTCGAGCACCGCGACGTGCGACTGCCCCTCGTCGACACCGGCGTCGAGGTCCAACGTCACCTCGGCCGGCGCGGCGGTGAGCACCGCGCCGGCCGGCGGGTCGGCGGAGACCAGGCCACCGTCGGCCCGGGCCACGCCGGGGGCGAGCGCGAGCAGCCCGGCGACCGCCGCGAGCACGGCGGCGACGGCCGCCCGTCGACGGCCGCCGGACGGAGGGCTCAGCTCACGCGGCATGGGGCACGAGGGACCGGCCGGCGACGTGGTGCCCGCCGCAGCTGCACGTCATGAGCTCCTGCTCGCGCCGGTTGGGGCGCAGGTGCAGGTACATCGCGATCACCATGGGGATGAACACCACCGAGTTGTAGAACAGGTGCAGCTCCACCCGCGGCAGCACGAGCTGGAGGATGCTGGTCGGCACCTTCTGGCCGAAGAACACGGTGCCGGCCTGCGCCTGCCACAGCAACAGGAAGTGCTCGACGTGGTGCCAGAACTGGATGGCCAGCGCCACCGTCCACCAGGTACGGGCGCGCCCGACGAAGCCCCGGCGTAGCGCGAACAGGAGGACCAGCATCACGATGGCGTAGCCGTAGTGCAGCCACTCGGAGGAAACCAGCCACGGGAAGAACTGGCCCAGCACGCCCCGCGACTTGGGGCGGGGCATACCGAGCACCCAGATCTGGTACGCCTGGACCAGGTGCTCGGCCCAGTGCGCCAGCACGACGACGAGGAAGACGTTGAGGGCCGCCCGGTGGTGGGCCCCGTTGAGCCGCGCGAGCAGCCCCGAGGACGGAGCGGCGGCGAGGGGTTGGGTCATCTTTGGCACCTTCCGTGGATACGTGGGGGATTCCGCACTACGGTCCGAGGAGGACGGGACAGCGGCTTGCCGCGAAGCTAACCGGCCGCCCCACTCCGCGGTTCCTCCAGATTGCCCAGCTGCTGTCGGCTATCTGCTCCTCCGGGGGACAACTCCGGATGCCGATCCGCCGGCAACACCGCCGCGATCGACCTCGATCGACCTCGACCGGAGCCGAAGCCGGGTCAGGACCCGATCCAGTTGGCGTGGAAGCCGCTGGGCACCCGGCCCGGCAGGTGCACCACGGCGACCGGCGGGCCGGTGAAGTCGCCGGCGTCGAGCACGACCAGGTCACTGCGGTCGGTGCGCCCGTCGTGGACGTAGGTCAGCAGCCACCCGTCGTCCTCCGCCGAGAGCGGGCCGCGCGGCACGAACACCGCCTCCCCCGCCTCCCGGTACGGCCCGAAGTCGTGCACCGCCACCTCCCTGCGCAGCAGGTCGTGACGCAGCAGCGCCGAGCCGCCCAGTACCCCCGCCCCGGACTGCATGGCGACGGTGTAGGCGTACCGGTGCGGCATCGTCTTGCGGCGCTCGTCGATGCGGGGGAACTCCTGCGGGATGTCGTCGAGCTGCTCGGCGGCGACGGTGCCGCGGGTCAGGTCCAGCGTCCAGCGCCACAGGGTCGGCGCGGACTCGCCGGGGGCGTGCAGGTCGCGGTCGAAGACCCGGTCGTGGCGCACCACGTCGACCACGCAGGTGTCGTCGAACTTCGTAAGGCTTTGACGGGGTGGAACACGTAGCAGGGGTCGACGTCGAACCAGCGCACGTCGGCCCCGCGCCCCTCCCGGGGCAGCAGCCCGATCCGGGCCGGCCGCCCGGGCGACCACGCGTACGGGAAGCGGGAGCCGGCCTGGGCCAGCGCCGGCCGGAAGGTGACCGGAAGGTCGAACAGCACCGAGTGCCGGTCGGTCAGCGCCAGCGAGTGCATCAGCGGCGGCCCGGTGACGTCGACGCGCTCGCTGCGGCGCACCCGCCCCTCGGGGGTCAGCACGAGGTGCTCGACGTACGGCAGCTCGTGGTAGTAGGCCACGGCGAACAGCTCCCCGGTGACCGGGTCGCACTCGGCGTGGGCGGCGAAGCCGTGCGGCAGGGTGGCGTCGAAGTCGAGCCGGGCCACCGAGCCCAGTTCGTCGTCCAGCTCGACCGGCAGCACGCCCGCCTCGCCGAGGGCCAGGGTGCGCCCGCCGTGCCGGATGACGTTGGCGTTGGCGTTGTCGGACAGCCCGTGCCGGGGGCCGGGCAGGGCGAGCTCGCCCAGGGCGCGGGTGGCGCGGTCGGTGCGGATCCACCGGTTGCGGTACCACAGCGCACGGCCTTCGCGCAGGCGCACCCCGTGCACCATTCCGTCGCCGACCAGGGCGTGGCCGGGCCGGTCACCGCCCATCGGGTTCGGCCCGATGCGGACGAAGCAGCCGTCCAGCTCGGCGGGCAGCCGCCCGGTGACCGTCAGGTCGAGCTCCGTCGCCTCGGTGGCGACGGGGCGCCGGTTGTCGTTTCGGGAGAGGGTCTTGGGGGCGGGGGCGACGACGCTCATTGGATCCTCCACAAGGTGGCGCGATCTTTTACGTATCGTGGTTACGTAACATTGTTACTCCATCGAACGTACGCCGGGCGTGAGATCATGTCAACGTGAGTCCGCGCCGAATCGACCCGACCCTGGCGACCGCCCTGCTGGAGGCCGCGGCCCGACTGCTGGCCGAGGAGGGCGCCGCCGGCCTCACCACGCGCCGCCTCGCCGCCGCCGTGGGCACCTCGACCACGGCGGTGTACACGCACTTCGGCGGCATGGACAACCTGGTCCGGGCGATGGTGCACGAGGGCTTCGCCCGCCTGCACCGGCGGATGTCGACCGTGCGGGCCACCTCCGACGCGGTCGCCGACGTGATGGCCCTCGGGTACGCGTACCGGGCCAACTCGCTCGACCACCCGCAGCTCTACCAGGTCATGTTCGGCGGCGCGGCGCTCGGCGGTTTCGCCCTGGCCGAGGGCGACCGACAGCACGGCAAGTACACGCTCCAGCCGCTGGTCGACGCGGTGGCCCGGGCTGCCGAGCAGGGGCGGTTCCGCGCCGGGGACCCGCTGCTGGTGGCCCAGAACATGTGGATCGCCCTGCACGGGCTGGTGAGCCTCGAACTCGGTGGCTACCTGATCGACCCGTACGACGCCGACGTCTGCTTCGAGGCGCAGCTGCGCTCGCTGATGGTCGGCGCGGGCGACGAGTACGAGGCGACCGCCACCTCGCTGGCCCGGGCCCGGCGCCGGCGTTCCCCCCGCGGCTGAGCCGCCCGCGACGCCCGGCCCGCCAGCGCCCGCCCCGCCGGCGCCCGGTGCCGTCCCTGGTGGAACGCGCCCTCAGCGCGTCGCCCGAGGTCGGTGAGCAACGGCGGAGAAGCGACGGCCAGAGCCCGGTGTGATGCTCAGGATGGGTCCCGAGCACGTCCGCAATGGAAGCGCATCCACTCCTGTCCGGCATGCCGGCAGGATCGCCCATCCCCCACGCACCGAAGGACGCCGATGATGCACGGAATCGATTATCTGGTGGTCGGGTCCGGCTCCGCCGGAGCCGCGCTGGCCGCCCGGCTCAGCGAGGATCCCGCCCGCCGGGTCCTGCTGCTGGAGGCGGGCCCCGACTTCGCTACGGTGGCCGAAACCCCACCCGATCTGCTCGACGGCAGCGCCATGTCGATGGACCTCCACGACTGGCACTTCAAGGCCGAGATCACCGACCGCCGACGGATCATCTTCCCGCGTGGCAAGGTCACCGGCGGTTCCTCCGCCGTCGGCGCGACCATCGCGCTGCGCGGCACACCGAACAACTTCGACGAGTGGGCCGAGTTGGGCAACCCGGCCTGGGCCTGGGACGAGGTGCTGCCGTTCTACAAGCGGCTCGAGGACGACCAGGACTTCGACAACGAGTACCACGGCAAGGGCGGCCCCATCCCGATCCATCGGTTCACCCAGGACGAGATGGCCCCGGTGCAGCGGGTGTTCCACGGCGCCTGCCTCAAGGCCGGCTTCCCCGACGTCGAGGACCACAACCACCCGGAGGCCACCGGCGTCGGCCCCGTCCCGTCCAACCGCCAGGGCAGCATCCGGGTCTCTACGGCGATGGGGTACCTGGGCGAGGCCCGGGGGCGGGAGAACCTGGAGATCCGCTCCGGGGTCCAGGTCAACCGGGTGCTGTTCGCCGGCAACCGCGCGCGCGGCGTCGAGGTCGCCAACCCCGGCGGCGGCACCGAGGTGATCGAGGCCGGCACCGTCGTGCTGGCCGCCGGGGCGGTCAACTCGCCCGCCATCCTCATGCGCTCCGGCATCGGGCCCGCCGGCGACCTGCGGCGGCTGGGCATCGACGTGGTGCTGGACCGGCCCGGGGTGGGCGCCGACCTGATCGACCACCCGCGCACCGGCGCGTTCATGGTGCCGCAGGAGGGGAGCTTCAACCCCGAGGACGCGTTCCTCCAGACGATCCTGCGCACCACCGCGCCGGGGTCGACGGAGTTCAACGACCTCCAGTACTACATGATCAACCACTTCGACCTGACGCTCTTCCCCGAGCTGCAGATGCTGGCCGCCGCGAAGACCATCTTCGGGGTGATGGTCGTGCACCAGCGGCCCGAGTCCCGGGGACGGCTCACCCTCACCTCTGCCGACCCCACCGCGCCGCCGGACGTCGTGCTCAACTTCCTCGACACCGAGCGCGACATCCAGACCCTCGTCGGCGCGGTGCGCCAGTGCTGGCAGTTCATGCAGACGGAGGGCATCAACGACAAGGGACAGCGGTTCGTGGTGCTCGGCGAGGACATGGTCGCCGACGACGAGCTGATGCGCCACTACGTCCGGCTCAGCCTCGACAGCGGTTACCACCCCGTCGGCACCGCCCGGATGGGCGCGGCCGGCGACGAGGGCGCGGTGGTCGACGAGCGGCTGCGGGTGCACGGCATCGAGGGCCTGTACGTCTGCGACGCCTCCGTGATGCCGTCGATCGTCAACTGCAACACCAACCTCACCTCCATCATGATCGGCGAGCGGCTCGCCGACTGGCTCAGGCAGTCCTGACCGGTCGTGCCAGGCACGGGCGTCCCGCGGTGCTGAACCCCGTGGGGCGCCCGTTTCGCTGTCCACCCCGGGAGGCGTGGGCCGCGAAATCCCGCAGCCGCTGCTCCGACCGTGGTCGCCACCCTGCCTTCACAGGGGACCTGCCCTGAAGGCAACCGCCATTAGCTGTCCGGCCGGTCTCCGGTCGCCTCGGCAAGCTGGCGACGCAACTCTGTTGCTTCGTCGGCACGGCCCAGCCCGTCGAGGACATCGGCGAGCGTCCGGTAGGCGGCGAGCAGTCGCCCGGCGAACAGCTGCGGCAACTGCTGCGCAAGGGGCTGGTAGAGACCGATGGCCTCAGCGACCGACTCCAGCGCCTGGGGCAGGTTGGCCTGCACGTTCACGCACACCCACGCGTATGCCCACAACGACATGGCGAGGTAGGGCAGGTAGGCGTCCGGGTTGACCTCGGCCAGCCGCCGGTAGATGCCGGTGGCTTCCTCGGCCGGGGCCAGGGCCTCCTGGCGCCGCCCCAACCCCGACAGCACAGTGCCGAGGTTGTTCAACGACATCGCGAGGTCGGGCAGGTAGGCGTCCGGGTTGACCTCAACCAGCCGACGGTACAGCCCGACGGCTTCCTGCGAAGGGCCCAATGCCTCCTGGCGCCGCCCCAACCCCAACAGCCAGATGCCGAGGTTGTTCAACGACATCGCGAGGTCGGGCAGGTAGGCGTCCGGGTTGACCTCAACCAGCCGACGGTACAGCCCGACGGCTTCCTGCGAAGGGCCCAATGCCTCCTGGCGCCGCCCCAGCTCCGACAGCCGGATGCCGAGGTTGTTCAACGACATCGCGAGGTCGGGCAGGTAGGCGTCCGGGTTGACCTCAACCAGCCGACGGCGGATCGTCACGGCTTCCTCGGCCGGGGCCAGGGCCTCCTGGCGCCGCCCCAGCTCCGACAGGAACGCGCCGAGGTTGTTCAACGACATCGCGAGGTTGGGCAGGTAGGCGTCCGGGTTGACCTCGGCCAGCCGACGGCGGATCGTCACGGATTCCTGCGAGGGGCCCAGGGCCTCCTGGCGCCGCCCCAGCTCCGACAGCACGGTGCCGAGGTTGTTCAACGACATCGCGAGGTCGGGCAGGTAGGCGTCCGGGTTGACCTCAACCAGCCGACGGCGGATCGTCACGGCTTCCTCGGCCGGGGCCAGGGCCTCCTGGCGCCGCCCCAACCCGAACAGCCGGATGCCGAGGTTGTTCAACGACATCGCGAGGTCGGGCAGGTAGGCGTCCGGGTTGACCTCAACCAGCCGACGGTACAGCCCGGCGGCTTCCTGCGAAGGGCCCAATGCCTCCTGGCGCCGCCCCAGCTCCGACAGCACGGTGCCGAGGTTGTTCAACGACATCGCGAGGTCGGGCAGGTAGGCGTCCGGGTTGACCTCAACCAGCCGACGGCGGATCGTCACGGCTTCCTCGGCCGGGGCCAGGGCCTCCTGGCGCCGCCCCAGCTCCGACAGCCGGATGCCGAGGTTGTTCAACGACATCGCGAGGTCGGGCAGGTAGGCGTCCGGGTTGACCTCAACCAGCCGACGGTACAGCCCGGCGGCTTCCTGCGAAGGGCCCAATGCCTCCTGGCGCCGCCCCAGCTCCGACAGCCGGATGCCGAGGTTGTTCAACGAGGCGGCGAGGTTGGGCAGGTAGGCGTCCGGGTTGGCCTCGGCCAGTCGCCGGTAGATGCCGGTGGCTTCCTCGGCCGGGGTCAGGGCCTGCTCCCGGAGGCCTGCGTTGGCGAGGCGCCAGGCGTGGGTGGCGTGCAGACGGGCTTGTTCGGCGGGGTCGGTGGTGTGGACCAGGCGGTGACGGGTGAGCGTGCTGGTGATGGCGGCGGCGGCGATGTCGAGGTCGGTGTGCCGGTTGGCGGGTAGCAGGGGTTCGAGGGCTTCCAGGATGGTGGGGTCGATGCCGGGGATGCCGGCCAGCCGGGTAAGGACCGACCCGCCCACGGCGATCGCCACCTGCGGATGTTCGCGGATGAGCGGGTACAGCACACCAGTGGCGAGGTGCGGCCAGCGGTGGCCGGTTTCGACGAGCACGGTGACCGCGGCGGCGGCCCACGCCGGGGGCCGTGGGCCGCCGGTGAGCAGGCCGGTGATCAACTCGGAGGTCCAGTCGCGTTCCAGGCGGGTAATGCCGGGGTGGCCGTGGCCGGGGGTGGACATGGCGATGAGGTCCTCGCCAAGCCGGTCGGGATGCAACGGTTCGAACACCGTGCGGGTGTCGGCCGGCGGGTAGCAGGTGGTGTGGTCGTCGATGATCCGGTCGGCGGCCGCGCCGGTGTCGGCGAACCCGGCCCGTTCGAGGGCCTGCCGGGCAGCCGGACGGGGTTGCGCCCCGGTCAGGGTCGCGGCGACGACCACCCGGTGCATCACCTCCGGCGGGCAGCCGATCGGCGCCTCGGCGCGGGTGTGCAGGTGCTGCCAGTACGCCTGTTCCCGGCGCAGCAGATACGCCGACACCGATCCCGGCCCGGTGGGCGGGGCCTCGCCGTGCCAGGCCGCGTCCACGGCGGCCAGCGCGGTCATGTGCACGGCCAGGACTTGCCCGAACCCGTCGGCGGTCAGCTCCGGCACCGGCCAGCCGCCGGCAGGCTGTTGCAGGCCCAGAGCCGACGCGAACCGGGCCGCCGCCGTGGTGAACAAGCCCGGCCGGTCGTCGCCGCTGTCGGCGGCCAACGGAGCCAGCGCCAGCTGGTCGACCTCGACGCCCAGGTCACCGTCGGCCCGGTCGGCCAGCGCCGGCCACCAGTAGCCGTCCGAGCGGGCCAGCATCAGCACCCGCACCCGGGTACCGGCCCGCGCGTGCAGATCCCGCAGCTGGGTGAGCAACGCAAGCAGGGCGGAGGCCGGCCACCGGTCGGCGTAGTCGACCACCGCCAGAACCGCACCGCCCGGCAGCTCGACCTGAGACACCACCCCAGCGGCCCCGACGACCGGAACCGGAAGGTGCGTCACCTGCCACACCGCCCACCCGGCGGCCGCACACTGGACCGTGACCTGCGCAGCGAGACGAGTCTTGCCCTGCCCACCCGCCCCATGCACCAGCAGCACCGCCACCGGCGCGTCCCCGCCAACCCAGGCGGCCAACACGTCCAGAGTCCGCTCCCGGCCGGTGAACGGCACGATCTGATGCCGGGCCAGCAACAGGCGACTCGGCTGCGCCCGCGCCCGCGCCACGCTCAACGGCACCGCGGCGTCATCGGCCGGGACGACCCGGTACCACGGCCGGTCCAGGCTGACCGTCACATCCCCACCGACACCACTGATCTGGACGATGTCGCCGAAGACGACGCTGCCGGTGACCGTCTGCCCCCCACCGGCGGCAGGCCCCCACCAACGCGTCACCGACCCAACCCCACACCGCCGCCGACATCGTCGACCTGCCGCACCGGACCCACAGTCGATGACCGCGTCACCGACTGCCCACCTCCACCGCCGTCCACGACGGCGTCGGCAGAGAAGGCGACGGCGACGGTGAGGACGAGGCCGCGGCCGGCGGCACAGCCGGTGTGGTCTCCGGGCCGACCCGCACACTGCCACGCACCCCACGGACCTGGGCCACACCACCACCGATCGTCGAATCGACGACCGATTGCCCACCGACCTGACGGCGGGCACCGACCCCACCGATCACCGTGAACCCCACACCCAACAAGCCAACGAACACACCGACAACACTGGCCCACTTATCGGCCCTATCCAGCTTTTGGATGGCCAGGAACACCCCCAACCCCATGGGCAGGACCCCGACGACCACCACCACGACCCACCTGCGCAACCGATCACCTACCGTCATCACACCATCGTGGACTGCTGCGGCCATCCGCGGCCATCGCCGCCTCGGCCGACAGCCGGCCGGAGACCGAGCTCGCCCGGCTCCACGCCGACCTGCCGGGCCACGAACTCGACCGCCTCGTCCGGCAGCTCCCCGCGGCCGCAGGAAAACCGGCCAGCCCGGGTGTAGAACCCAGCAGCAGCGCGAACCCGAGCCGGGTCGGCCCGCGCGCGATCAACTCCCGCTCGACATCCAGCAACGCCCAGTGCTCGACAAGCTCATCGAGATCCGTGGCGCGAACATGCGGTGTACGGAGCGCCCAGGGGGGTGGACCGACGCTCCGTACACCGCGCTCGGGAAAGACTACGGAGGCCTAGACGGTGTTCTCGCTGACGTTGCGCGACACCGGCACCGGGGCGGGCTGCTGCGCCTCGGCGGTCGGCACCGGCTCCTGCCGCTCGGCTGCGGCCGGCCCGGCCGGGACGACCCGGTCGCGCAGGCCGATCCAGATCAGCGCCACGGACACCAGGATCACGACGACCTGCACCTGCATGGCGAAGTGGACGCCGTCCAGCACGTCGGTGCGGGTGGCGACGAGCGCCCCGAAGATCGGAATGCCGATGGTGACCGCGATCTGCTGGGCCAGGGTGGCCAGACCGGTCGCCAGGCCCTGCTGCGAGTCCTCCAGACCGGAGGTGGCGGTCACCGTGTAGGCGACGACGGCCGTGACGTGCCCGAAGTACATCAGGAACAGCGACGGCACGATCACCGCCAGGCTCGGGGTGGTCGACGTGCCGGTCAGCAGCAGCGGGACGGTGGTCAGGCCCTGCACCAACAGGCCTACGGCGAGCACGTTGCGGTAGCCGTACCGGCCGATCATGCGGCCGGCGACGACGCCGGCGACGACGGCCACCAGGCCCGGCACGCCGAACACCAGACCGGTGGTGAACGGCGCCAGCTTGAGCACGTCCTGCATGTAGAGGGTGAGGCCGAAGTTGACGCCGCTGGCCATCACGAAGGCGACGATGCCGCCGTAGTTGCCCCACTTGATGTTCGGCCGGTTGAGCAGGGTGAGCGAGACCAGGGGAGCCTTGGCCCGCAGCTCGACGAACCAGAAGGCCGCGATGAGCACCGCGCCGACGACGAGGGCGATCCAGCTCTGCATGCTCACGCCGTAGACCAGGGCCAGCAGGCCGGCGGTGACCGTGACCGCGCCGGGCACGTCGAGCTTGACGCCGGCCGGGCGGACGCTCTCCTTGATCACCAGCGGGGTCAGCACCATGATGGCGACCGCCACCGGCACGTTGATCCAGAACGCCCAACGCCAGTCCAGGGCGCTGACCAGGCTGCCGCCGACCAGTGCGCCGACGGTGAAGCCACCGGAGAGCAGCGCGCCGTTGAGGCCGAGCACCCGGGCCCGGGCCCGCTCGTCGGCGACGGTCGTGATCAGCAGCGCCATCGCGGCCGGGATGGCGATCGCGTTGGCGAAGCCCTGCAACACGCGGGCGCTGAGCAGCATCGCCGCGTTCGTCGCGAAGCCGCCGAGCAGCGAGGCCACGGTGAGCAGCCCGATACCCGTCAGGAACAGCCGTCGCCGGCCGAACAGGTCGGCGATCCGGCCGAACAGGAGCGTGAAGCCGGCCGCGGGCAGCGCGTACGCGCTGGCCACCCACGGCAGGTCGGCCAGCGACAGGCCGACGCCCTCCCCCATCTGGGGCAGCGCCACGTTGAGGATGGAGAAGTCGACCGACAGCATGAACTGCGCGCCGAGCAGTACGAATAGGGCAAGTTTCTGCGCGGAGCTGAGCTGCTCCGACGTGCTCTGGTTCTCCGCCATGACCACGGACACTAGGCAGCCGCGGCTCCGCTACCCATCTCCCTGCCATGCGTACCACTGGCAGTGGCACCCTCCGCACCCGCTGTGCGGGCCCCGTTCCACGCTACCCCGTCCCGGCACTCTTCGACCTTGCTCTATTTCTCACGTGGTACCGCGCGGGGTGCCGGCCGCCCCGGGGACGGTGTCCGCCGGGGCGGCCGGCGACCGATCAGTCGACGAGGACTCCGCACCCGACGGTGGTGATCGAGCCGGTGAGGCCGCTGGACAGGTCCGAGGCGAGGTACACGGCGGTGCCGGCCACGTCGGCCAGGGTCACCGCCCGGCCCAGCAGCGGGTTCGGCAGGCCCGGCTTGGCGGCCAGCATGTCCTCCAGCGTCGCCCCGTTCGCCTCGGCCGCGCGCCGCCACGTCTCGCGCACGTACGAGCCGTGCTGCACGCTCTCCGGGATCGCGTCTGGGCGCAGGCAGACCACCCGCACCCCGAACGGGCCCACCTCGCCGGCCAGCTCCCGGGCGAGCGACTCGATGCCGGCGCAGGCCACGCCGAAGCCGCCCGAGGGCATCGGCGCCCGCGCGGCGGACGTCGACAGGACGACGATGACCCCGCTGCGCTGCTCCACCATCCGCCGGGCCGCCGCCGCGGCGGTGAGGAACTGGGTGCGGACGAAGGTGTTCATCGGCATCAGGAAGTCGTCCAGGCTCAGCTCGCGCAGCGGGACGCCCTGCACGTGGTCCAGGCCGACGGCGTTGAACGACACGTCGATGCCCCCGGCCCGCTCGGTGACCAGCGCCGCGTGCGCGTCGACCGACCCCTGGTCGAGCGCGTCGACCTGGTGGGCGTACGCCCGGCCCCCCTCGGCGACGATTTCCTTGGCGAGCACCTCGACCCGGTCGAGGTGGCGGCCGGCCAAATACACGGTGGCGCCCTCCCGGGCGTAGGCGCGCGACACCGCGCTGCCGAGCACGCCCGCGGCGCCGTAGACGATCGCCGTCCTGTTCTCCAGCAACATGTCTGATCCCCTCGTCATGGGCTGGTCCGGCGGTGCCGGACCGGGTTCGTCAGACCGACGGGCGACCCCCGGGGAAATATACATTTCCTGCCGATTTATTTGGCTTGATCCGCCGAGTTGCCAGTGACCTCCGCCAGCCGGTCCCACAGGTACCGGCGTTCGGCGTCGTTGCCGGCGAATTCCAGCGCACGCCGGTACGCCCCGGCCGCCTCCCCCCGCCGGCCCAGCCGGCGCAGCAGGTCGGCGCGTACTGCCGGGACGAGATGGTGGCCGGCCAGGTCACCCGAGCGTTCCACCTGCTCCAGCAGCGCCAGGCCCCGCTGCGGCCCGTACGCCATCCCGACCGCCACCGCCCGGTTGAGCCGCACCACGGCCGACGGCACCAGCTCGGCCAGCTCGGCGTAGAGCCCGGCGATCTGGGCCCAGTCGGTTCGCGCCGCGTCCGGCGCGGTGGCGTGGCAGGCCGCGATCGCCGCCTGCACCTGGTACGGGCCCGGCCGCCCGTGGCGCAGCGCCCGCTCCAAGCAGGTCCACCCCCCTTCGGGGACCCGGCCCCCGAATCCCAGTGACGTGGATCCTTGCCTCTTCCAACGGCACCAGGTCGCCGTGGCGTTCGGTGGCGGGCCGTCAAGCCGGGCCTTCGTGCAGCAGCATCAGCGCGAGCAGCCCGAGCGTCTCCGGGTCGTCGGGCAGTAGCCGGACCAGCCACCGGACCAGCCGCACGGCCTCCGTGCACAGCCCGCGCCGCAACAGGTCCGCGCCGGCCGTGGCGGCGTACCCCTCGGTGAACAGCAGGTACAGCACCGCGCGCACCGCCGTGGCCCGGCCGGGCAGCTCCGCCGCGGGCGGCAGCTCGCCACACAGGCCGGCGTCGCGGACGCCGCGCCGGGCCCGCACCAACCGCTGAGCGAGGGTCCCCTGCGGGACCAGCAGGGCGCGGGCGATCTCCGCCGGGGCAAGCCCCACGACGGTACGCAGGGTCAGCGCGACCTGCGACGGCAGCGACAACGCGGGATGGCAACAGGTGAAGATCAGCCGGAGCTGGGCGTCACGAATCAGCGGCGGCACCGGCGGGGCGTCGTCGTACGCCGGGAGGGTGGCCACGGCCTCGCGCAGCCGGGCGGCGGCCACCGTCTCGTGCCGCAGCCGGTCGACGGCCCGGTTGCGCGCCACCGTGGTCAGCCAGGCCCCGGGCCGGCGCGGCACGCCCTCGCCGCGCCAGCGCTCCAACGCGGCGGCGAACGCGTCCTGCACGCAGTCCTCGGCCAGGCTCCGGTCCCGGGTGAGGCCGACCAGGCCGCCGACGAGCTGGTGGTACTCCCGGCGGAACGCGCCGGCCACGGCGGCGTCGACGGCGAAGGTCACCGGGTCCAGACCGGCCGCACCTCGATGGCGCCCAGCTCGGCGAAGGGGTGCAGGGCGGCGAGTTCGGTCGCCTCGTCGAGGTCCGCGCAGCGCAGCAGGACGAACCCGCCCACCTGCTCCCGGGTCTCGATGAACGGCCCGTCGGTGATTAGCGTGCCCCCGGCCCGGGCGCGCACCGTCCGGCCGGCGCGGCCGGGCCGCAGCCGCTGCCCGCCCGCGAACGCCCCCCGCCGGCGCACCTCGTCCAGCCAGGCCCGGTGCCGGGGGTGCTCATCGATCTCCGCCGGGCTCAGCTCCCCGGCCTCGTCGTGAAAGATCACCAGTGCGTACTCCACGGTCTGCCTCCCAGGTCCGCGCATTACAACGACGAGGGGGCCGGGACAGACACGACCACCCGGCCTTTCACCGAATCGAGGGACAACCCGGTCGATGCCGCCCGCGCGGCGTCGAGGTGTGGTAACGGCAGCAAGCACGAAGAAGCGGGGTGCGGCCCACTCGGCCAGTCTTGGATGAATCCATGCCCGCCGAGGAGGCATCCCATGCGTCAATCACAGGTCACCGTCAACGGTGTCGACATCGCATACCGTGAGCTGGGCGAGGGTCCCCTGGCCCTGCTGTTGCACGGCTTCCCGTTCACCCCCGACTCGTTCCGGCACCTGGCGCCGGTGCTGGCCGACGCCGGATACCGGGTCGTGACCCCGTGGACCCGTGGCTTCGCCCCCAGCTCCGTCCCGCCGCCGGGCCGCGAGCACATCCGCGACATGGTGGCCGACGCCAACGCCCTGCACGAGGTCCTCGGCGGCGACGAGCGCGCGGTGCTGATCGGGCACGACTTCGGGGCCGCCGTCGCGTGGGCCGCCGTGGTGCAGCAGCCGCAGCGGTGGTCACGGCTGGTCGCCTGCGACGTGCCGCCGTTCCAGTTCTTCGGCGAGTACCTGCTCGACCCCCGGGGCATCAACATCCAGGCCCACTTCTGGTTCTTCCAGATGGCCGCCGCCGACGAGCTGGTCGCCGCCAACGACCTGGCCTTCCTGGAGTTCATGCTGCACAAGTACTCCCGCGACGGCTACGACGTCACCCAGGACCTGGCCGCCATCCGGGCCGCCCTCGGCAAGCCGGAGAACCTGCGCGCCGCCCTCGGCATGTACCGCACCAACTTCCCGGCGGCGACGTTCGGCACCCCGGACTGGGCGGCCGAGCAGGCCGCGCTGTGGGGGCCCCTGCCGACCCAGCCGACGCTGAACATCTTCGGGGTCGAGGACGTCGCCTTCGCGATGAACGAGGAGAGGCTCGCCCGGATCGTCGAGGCCCTGCCGAAGGGCTCGGCCGGCGCGCTGGTTCCCAACTCGCGGCACGTCCCGCTCACCGAGGAGCCGGACATCACCAACGCCCACATCCTGCGCTTCCTGGCCGAGACGGCCTGATCGGTCCGATCAGGACACTCGACCGGCTCCGGCCGGGCACGGCGGACCCCGCCCCCGCCCGGCCGGAAACCGTTGGTACTTCCACCGTGGGTACCACTGACAGTGTCATGCTGATCCGCCATACTGACTCGCATGAATCCGCTGGGCGAGTTCCTCCGATCTCGACGCGGCGTCATCCGTCCGCAGGACGCCGGCCTGACCCGCTACGGCGAGCGCCGGCGGGTCACGGGGCTGCGCCGCGAGGAGTTGGCCCAGCTCGCCGGGGTGAGCGTCTCCTACTACACCCGGCTGGAGCAGGGCCAAGCGCACAACGTGTCCGACGAGGTGCTCGACGCTGTCGCCCGGGCGCTGCAACTCGACGGCGACGAGCGAACGCATTTGTTCGTGCTGGCCCGCCCCGGCCGGGCGGCGGCCGAGCGGGGCACCCGGGCCAACGCCGCGCCGCCGGCCCTGCGGCAGATGCTCGCGATGATGCCCGACGTGCCGGCGATGGTGCTCGACGCCGCGACCGACGTGCACGCCTGGAACCCGCTGGGCCACGCGCTGCTCGCCTGGCACCTCGACGAGGCCCCCAACATGAGCCAGGCGGTGTTCCTCGACCCCCGAACACGCGAGCTGTACGCCGACTGGCCGGGCAAGGCCCGCTCGGTGGTGGCCTACCTGCGGATGGCCGTGGGCCGCTACCGCAGCGACCGACGGGTCGTCGGGCTGGTCGACGAACTGCTGTCGCGTAGCCCGGAGTTCGCCGCCATGTGGGCCGAGCACCCGGTCAGCACCTGCGAGACGATGGAATACGACATGGCGCACCCGGTGGTCGGCGCGCTGACGGTCAACCAGCACACGTTGCGGCTCGAGGAAACCCCGGACCTGATGCTGGTGACCTTCACCGTCGAAGCCGGCTCACCGTCGGCGGCGGCGCTGCGGATGCTCGGCGGTATCCCCCGGCGCGCCACCACCCCGGCGCCGGCCCCCCGACACAGCGTCGCCGTCCACTGAGCCGACCACCCGCACACACGGCGACGGCCGGCTCCCGGCAGACGGCCCGCGCCGCCCGGCCGGGAACCGGCCGCCCCAGCGGGTGGAGCGCCTCCGCGCCCCACCGCGCCGGCGTCACTTCGTCCCGGCCTCCGCCGCCTGCGCAGCCGCGCCCTCGTGGCGCACCCGGAACTTGTTCACCCCGGTCCACCAGTTCTCACCCGGGTTGGCGGCCTCGTCGGAGTCGTAGCGGTCGTGGTGCCGCCACCAGTCCCACGGGTGCGCCAGCCCCTCCTCCTGCCGGCCCAGCGGGGTGACATCGAGGTAGTTGTAGGTGTTGATGAACACCTCGCCGCCCCGGTCGAACACCGAGCTGGCGTGGAAGATCTTCTCGCCGTCGCGGATGAACGAGCTGACCGCCGGCAGTTCGCCCTTCTCCATGGTGACGTTGAAGTCGTAGTTGAAGTCGCTGCCGTACGACGAAACCCACGGGATGTGGCTCCAGCCCATCCGGGCCTTGAACTGTTCGATCTTCTCCAGCGGGGCCCGGGCGATCATCACGAACGAGGTGTCCCGCGCGTGCATGTGCGACAGGTTCCCGACGTTGTCGGCCTGCATCGAGCAGCCGACGCAGCCCTCCTTCGCCTCCGGGGCGAACATGAAGTGCCGCACGAGCAGCTGACGACGCCCCTGGAACAGGTCGAGCAACGTCACCCGACCGGCGGGCGAGTCGAACACGTACTCCTTCTCCACCGGCACGACGGGCATGGCCCGGCGGGCGGCGCTGAGCTGGTCGCGGGCCCGGGTCAGCGCCTTCTCCTCCTCGAGGAGCTTCTCCCGGGCGGCGGTCCACTCCTCGCGCGAGACGATCTGCGGAAAACTCATCGTTTCTCCCTCCACGGTCGCCGCCGGGCCGGGAAAGGGCCGGGCGACACCTGCGAGCCTGGCACGGCCCCGGCCTGCCGACTTCTCCGCTCGTGCCCTTCCACCGCCCGGGATCCGGCTTCCACCCCCAGTCCGGAAGGACACCGGGCAATCCGGAAGAGGCCACGGAACGCGCGGTGTGACAGCGTCGGGGATGCCTGGCCGACACGACCCCGGTCGATCCGGTCGCCCGTTGAGGAGGACACGTGCCCACGACCACCGAAGCACCCACCCGCGAGGAACTGGTCCAGCGGGCGGCGGATCTCGTCCCGCTGCTCCGCAAGCACGCGGCGTGGCAGGAGGAGAACCGTCGCCTCCACGACGAGACCGTAGCCGCGATCGAGGAGGCGGGGCTGTTCAAGCTCCGCACACCCCGCCGCTACGGCGGGTACGAGGTGGACGCCCGCACGCTCGTGGCGGTCGCCACCGAGTTGGGCCGGGGCGACGCCAGCACCGCCTGGGTCACCTCCGTGCTGTGGATCCCCACCTGGCTCGCCGGCCTGTTCCCCGACGAGGCCCAGGACGAGGTGTTCGGCGTGCCCAACGCCCGGGTGTGCGGCACCAACAGCGTCGGCGGCACGGCCGTGCCCACCGACGGTGGCATCGTCGTCAACGGTAGCTGGCACTTCATCAGCGGGGCCCACCACGCCCAGTGGCAGGAGATCGCGGTGGTCGTGCTGCGCCCCGACGCCGAGCCGGAGCCGATCATGGCGCTGGCGCCGATCGGTAGCCTGGAGATCGTCGACGACTGGTACACCACCGGCCTGAGCGCCACCGGCAGCGTCACCACCGTCGCCCGGGACCTGTTCGTCCCGACCAGCCACATCATCCCGATGAGCGCGGCGATGATCCCGCAGGGCCTGTCGCAGGGCAACGCCGACTCCCCCGTCTGGCAGACCCCGGCGGCGCTGAATGCGGCGGCGTCCGGCGTGGGCGCGGCCGTCGGCGTGGCCAAGGCCGCCCGCGACGAGTTCTTCGACCGGCTGCCCGGCCGGAAGATCACCTACACCGAGTACGAGAACCAGAGCGAGGCCCCGATCACGCACCTGAAGGTCGGCACCGCGCTCATGAAGATCGACCAGGCCGAGTTCCACGCGTACCACGCCGCCGACATTGTCGACTCGAAGGCGGCCAGCGGCGCCGAGTGGAGCCTGGAGGAGCGGGCCCGGGTCCGCGCCGACCACGGCTGGGCGACCCGGCTGGCCAAGGAGGCGGTAGACATCTTCGCCTCCGCCAGCGGCGGCACGTCCATCTACCGCGACGTGCCGATCCAGCGCATCGCCCGGGACGTCAACGCGATGAGCCTGCACGGGCTGATCAACCCCGACACCAACACCGAGCTGTACGGCCGGGTCGTCTGCGGCCTGGGCCCGAACACCATGTTCTTCTGAGCCCTCCCGTACGGCTCCTCTGAGCCTTCCGCCACGGTTCTTCCGACCTTCCCGCACGTGACGGGCCGCCCGGCGCACCCCCCTCGCCGGGGGGACCGTCGCACGTCCGCGCCGCCGACGCTTCTGCGCCGCCGGCACCTCGGGCCCTGCCGGGGCTGGTCAGCCCAGCGCGGCGACCCGGGGACGCAACCCGTCGATCAGCTCTGGCGGGGCGGCGAGCACCCGGCTGCCGCTCACCTCGACGGCGGCACCGGCCTCGACGGCGATCACCAGCCCGGCCGCCCAGTCCCAGCGGAAGGTGCGGTCCTCGACGTACGCGTCGCAGCGGCCAGCCGCGATCCAGGCCAGGGCCAGCGCGGTGGAGCCGAGCATCCGCACCCCGCGCACGTCGCCGGCCAGGTCGGTGACCACGGCCGCCTGGACCCTGCGGTGGGCGACGTCGTAGGCGTACCCGGCGGCGAGGATGACCTCGTCGAGCTTGGCACCGGCGGGCCGGGCCAGCGGCACGTCGTTGAGAAACGCGCCCCGGCCCCGGACGCCGCGGAACGTCTCGTCGTGCACCGGGTCGTGGACCACCCCGACGGCGGGTCGCCAGCCGTCCGGCGTCTCCTCCTCGCAGGCCACGCTGACGCACCAGAACGGCATCCCCGAGACGTAGTTCACGGTGCCGTCGAGGGGGTCGAGCACCCAGCGCAGGCCGGAGTGGCCGACGTGGTCACTGCCCTCCTCAGCGACGATGCCGTCGCCGGGCCGGCGGGCGCGCAGCAACTCGACGATGCGCGCCTCGCTGGCCCGGTCCGCCTCGCTCACCAGATCGGTGGAGGCCGTCTTGTAGTCGACCCGGCCGTGATCGCCGAAGCGCCGCAGCAGCTCCCGGCCACCGAGGCGTGCCGCCTCCTCGGCGACCCGCCGGCAGTCGTCCAGTTCCGCACCGGTGACCATCGCGCTCTCCTCGTGTCGTCGGCAGGGACGGCCGAGATCGTCGCACCCGCGCGGGCGAGGGCACCAGTCGCGATGCGCCGGCCCGGGGCGGGAGCGGAGCCGTTGGCCGGCTCGGGCACACTGGGGGCGGCGATCGGGACACCGACGCTCGCCCATGCGCCGTCGCCCCGCCCCGACGCCATCGCCACGGGGAGGCAGTGCGACATGGGTACGGCGGGCACGTCCAGGGTGGACCGGCTGCTGGCGCGGATCCGCGACGGGGTCATCGGCGAGGGTGAGGTGCTGGACGGCCCCTACGGGCCGCGCCGGATAACCTACGCCGACTACACCGCCTCGGGCCGGGCCCTGGACTTCGTGGAGGAGACCGTCCGGGACTGGGTGCTGCCCCGCTACGCCAACACCCACACCGAGAGCTCCGCCACCGGCCGGGCGACGGGGCGGCTGCGCGAGGATGCCCGGCGGATCGTCCACGGCGCCGTCGGCGGCACCGACGACCATGCGGTGATCTTCTGCGGTTCGGGGGCCACGGCGGCAATCGACAAGCTGATCGGGATCCTCGAACTGCGGTTGCCCGACGGGCCGACGCGACGCCACGGCCTGCTGGACCGCATCCCGCCGCAGCAGCGGCCCGTGGTGTTCGTGGGTCCCTACGAGCACCACTCCAACGAGTTGCCGTGGCGGGAGACGTACGCCGACGTGGTCGTCATCGGCGCCGACGCCGACGGGCACATCGACCGGGCCGAGTTGGCCGCGCGGCTGGTCCGGTACGCGGACCGACCGCTGCGGATCGGCAGCTTCTCCGCCGCCTCCAACGTCACCGGCATCCTCTCCGACGCCGACGCGATCGCCGCGCTGCTGCACGCACACGGAGCGCTGTCGTGCTGGGACTACGCCGCCGCCGGCCCGTACGTGCCGATCCGGATGGGTGAGTCGAAGCCGGGAGCCGCGGACGGCAAGGACGCGGTGTTCCTGTCCCCGCACAAGTTCGTCGGCGGCCCGCAGACGCCCGGCGTCCTGGTGGTGCGCCGGGACCTGGTCCGCAACCGGGTCCCGACGGTCCCGGGCGGCGGCACGGTGGCGTTCGTCGACCCGGTCGGGCACCGGTATCTCGCCGATCCGATCGCCCGGGAGGAGGGAGGCACACCGGCGATCGTCGAGTCGATCCGGGCGGGGCTGGTGTTCGCCCTCAAGCAGGCCGTCGGCACCGACGTCATCCAGGCCCGCGAGGAGCGACTGTGGTCGCGGGCGCTGCGCCGCTGGTCGGGGAACCCGGGGATCGAGGTCCTCGGCAACGCCCGGGCCCGGCGGCTGCCCATCGTGTCGGTGCAGATCAGCCACGGCGCCCGCCACCTGCACCACAACTTCGTCGTCGCGCTGCTCAACGACCTGTTCGGCATCCAGGCCCGAGGGGGATGCTCCTGCGCGGGGCCCTACGGGCACCGCCTGCTGGCGATCGACGAAGAGCGCTCCCACGCGTTCCGGGACGAGATCGACCTCGGCTGTGAGGGAATCAAACCCGGTTGGGCCCGGATCACCTTCAGCTACTTCATCTCCGACCTGGTCGCCGACTACCTGATCGACGCGGTCGATCTGGTCGCCCGCCGCGGGCATCGCCTGCTGCCCGACTACCGCTTCGACGCCCGCAGCGGCCTGTGGCACCACCGCCGTGGCCCGGGGCAATCGCTGCGCCTGGCCGACCTGGGCTCCCTGCTGGTCGGCGGACCGATGCCCACCGGCCAGCGCAAGTGGGCCGGCGAGGACGCCCTCGCCGGGTACCTGAGTGAGGCACGGGAGATCCTCGCGGGCCGGGAGGACCGCGTCGACGAGGGTCCGACCGGCCTGCCGCCCGGCGTCGAGGCGCTGCGCTGGTTCCACCTCCCGCCGGCCTGCACGGCACCCCTGGACGCACCGCCGTCACCGCCCGCCGGGGCGGCCGCATGACCGGCGGGTCCGCCGCCGGGCCGGATGACCGGGTCCGCCGCCGGGCCGGATGACCGGGTCCGCCGCCGGGCCGGATGACCTGCCGGCGGGTCCGCGCGAGCCGGCCGTCGGTTCCGTCACACCGAGGGGGCGCGGACGGGGCCGACGGCCGGGGTGCGGGCCGGCGTCAGTTGATGGTGACCGAGTAGGAACCGGTGGTGACCTGACCGTTGCCGGTGAAGATCTCCGGTCCCGCCTGGACGCTGGTCAGGTACTTCGAGTTGCTCATCCAGCCCCGGGAGACCAGGTCGTTGGTGAAGTCGCGGATGTTGAGGTTCGCGCTGGTGGTGTTGGTGGTCCGCACGTACGAGTAGACGTTCCAGGTGCCGACGTAGCCGCGCCAGATCTCCCAGGTGGTGCCGGCGATGGTGACGGTGCCCTGGCGGCTGCCGGCCGGCGACGCGTTGGAGCGGTACAGCCAGATCATCAGCTCGTCGGTGGGCTGGTCGGACGAGCCCGGGTTGGCCATCGGGTGCAGCCAGCAGTCGTAGGCGACGTTCTGGTTGACGGTGCCGCTCTGCGTGACGCTGAACTGCCAGCTGGTGTTGACGTTGCGGTTGGCCGACAGTTGCACCGGCAGTCCGGTGTTCTGCCGCCGCCAGCCCCAGTGCCAGCCGAGGATGGCCGCCGCGAACGACTTGACGGTACTCGCCTGGCCGCTCCAGTTGTAGCTGGTGCCCCACGAGATGCGGTCGCCGGACCCGCCGTTGGTCCAGATGCACTGGCTGCCCGAGCCGGTGCCGGCGCCCCACTGGTTGTTGGGGATCCAGTACTTACCGATGTCGATCACGTCGCTGCTGTTGCACAGCCGGCCGCTCGGCGGGTAGTCGCCGACCGGCGGTGGAGTCGTGCGGGGCGGAGTCGTGGGAGGAGGCGTCGTGGGGGTGATCGGGCCGTTGCAGGTCACCCCGTTGAGCGCGAACGTGGTGGGCACGGGGTTGGCTCCGCTCCACGAGCCGGTGAAGCCGAAGCCGGTGGTGCCGTCGGTGGCGATCGCGCCGTTGTACGCGACGTTGGCCGCGGTCACCTGAGCGCCGCTCTGGGTCACGGTGGCGTTCCACGCCTGCGTCACCTGCTGGCCGGAGGCGTAGGTCCAGGTGAGCCGCCACGAGGTCACCGGATCGCCCAGGTTGGTGACGGTGACGTCGGCGTTGAAGCCACCCGACCACTGCGACGAGACCGCGTAGCGTACGGCGCAGCCGGCTGCCACCGCCTGGGCCACGGCCACCCCGGCGGCGGCGACGGTGACCGTCGCGGCCGTCGTGACGGCAAGCAGGACGAGCCGCTTTCGATTCGCCATGATGCTCTCCTTCGATGCGCCACCCACCTACCCGCCCCCAACCACTCCCCCGCCGCCCACCACCTCGCCGATCTTGCAGTTGTGGCCCCGACAAGTGGAACTGACCAGCCCGAGGGCCCGAACTGCAAGGTCGCCGAGGCGGGTTGCGGGGTGGGAGGCGGGAGGCGAGCGGTGGGGTGCCGGGGTGTGGTGTCGCGGGAGCGGGTGGGACGGGGGTGGTGGGGGTGGGTGTTCACGTTCACGGTCGGGCGCGAGGGGTCGTTGCGCGTGGGGCCCGGTCGCCGCCGGGAGAGGCGACCTTGCGCCCTGCCGCCGCGCACCCGGGTCGACGCCGGCGGGCGCGGCCACGGGGTGGCGACCTGCCCGGAATCGCCAAGTGGATGCGGCGCCAGCCCGGACATCCCGCAAGCCATCGACACGTGCCGCTTGGACGTTACGACAGCCCTCCGGCAGCAGTCAACGCCGCCAACTCGCGTCCCGGCTACCCGCGTCCCGGCTACCCGCGTCAACGCCCAACCGCCCCGTCGCCGCGAGCCGACCACAGCCGCGCCGGATCCGACCGCGTGCGGACCCGGCGCGGGCCAGGGTCACACCCGGCTCGGGGCCGCCGAGAAGTCGCCGGCGGCGGTCCCCGCGCGTACGCGACGGGAGACGATGACGCCGAAGACAGCGGCGGTGAAGAACATGACGAAGCCGTACGTCACCGACGGCATCGCCATCGTGGAGTTGTCGAGCAGCGTCGGGCTCATCCCGATGGTGATGGCCAGGCTGGCGTTGTGCAGGCCGATCTCGAACGCCGAGGCGATCGACTCCCGCTCGCCGACGCGCAGCAGCCGGGGACCGAAGTAGCCGATCGCCATGCTGATCAGGTTGAACGCCACGACCACGAGGATGATCTCGCCGAGGATGTCGAACACCTCATCGCCGAGGCCGGCGATGACGCTGGAGATCATCAGGATCAGCACCACCACCGAGAGGACCTTCACGGCGCGCTCCATGCGCATGGCGGCGTTGGTGAACTTCGCGCGGACTGCCATGCCGATGGCGATCGGGATGAGGACGAGGGCGAACACCTGGATCACCTTGTCGAACTGGAGGCCGATCGAGCTGTCCGAGCCGACGAAGTTCGCCACCGACAGGTTCACGATGACCGGCAGCGTGAACAGCGCGAGCACCGAGTTGACCGCGGTCAGCGAGATGTTGAGCGCCAGGTCACCCTTGAACAGGTGGCTGTAGAGGCTGGCCGTGCTGCCACCCGGCGAGGCGGCGAGCAGCATCATGCCGACCGCCAGTTCCGGTCGCAGGTCGAACGCGACGACCAGGCCCAGGCAGATCACGGGCAGGATCAGCATCTGGGAGACCAGGCAGACCACCATCGCCTTGGGGTATCGCACCACCCGGCGGAAGTCCTCAAGGGTCAGCGTGAGTCCGAGCCCGAGCATGACGATGGCGACGGCGATGGGGAAAAGTATGAGCACGGTGTCGTTACTCATGATGACTCCGCCTTCCGGTGGTAAGAGATCCATGAGTCTCACACCGCCGGAGGGCACCCCGGTTCTCGACGATTGCCCTATGCGGGGCCCTTATCGGCGCCAGCTGCACCATGGACCAGGACCGGTTAAAACGGCATATGGTACGGCCGACGGAGCATGAGCGGGCCCTCCCGGGCCTGGTCGCGCCCCTGCAGGTCCTCACCCCCCGCCTGCCCAAGTCCTCGACAACTGTGCCAGTGTTACCAAATCGTGCACGCCGTACTCGACCAGGAACTACATCCGCGCGACTGGGCCATTCCCCTGGCCGGCGCGGTCGTGCTGCTTTTCGCCTCGTGGGCGCTGCTGATTCTGTTGGCTCGCCGGCTGCCGCCCGGCATCCTGCGAGACCTCGCCGCCTTCATCCCGGACTGTGTCACCACGATCCGCCGGCTCCGCAATGATCCCCGGGTGCCCCGCCGGGCGAGGATCGCCGTCCTGGTCGCCGGGCTCTGGGTGGTCAGCCCCGTCGACCTCATCCCCGAGTTCCTGCCCGTCATCGGCCCCCTCGACGACATCGTCGTGGTGGCGCTCGCCCTGCGTTACGCCGGTCGCCAGGTTCCCCGGGATGTCCTGCTGGCCGCCTGGCCAGGCGAACCCCGTCTCATCGAGCGACTCCTCGGTCGCCGCCAGCCCAGGGATGTCTCGTAAACGGTCGCGGCCCGCCCAGCGACACCGGGCCTGGGCGGGGTGGGGTGGGGTGTTCGGCGGGAGGCAACGCCGGTAACGTTGCGCCCCATCACGCCCGGCGGCCGCACCGCCGGCTCTCGGATAGGTCCGACTCTACGGAGGATGCCGGATGTCCCACGGCGGGGAAACCTTCGCGGTACGCAACGAGCCGAACGGGCGGCCGACCTTCGAGCAGGCGCTGCGCGGCTACGACAAACGGCAGGTCGACCGGTACGTCGAGCAGGTCGACGCCGCGGCCTCGGCGCTGACCGCCGAGCGGGACCGGGCGCAGCACCAGCTACGCAACCTGACCCTCCAGTTCCAATCGCTACAGGCCGAGGTGTCCGAGCTGCGCCAGCGGCCGGCGCAGGTGGACCGGGCGTCGTTCCGGGACCTGGGGCCGATGGTCGACCAGATCCTTGCCCTGGCCGAGAAGCAGGCGGGGGTGATCACCGAGACCGCCGCGCAGCGGGCCGGTGACCTACAGGCCGAGGCGGAGCGGATCCTGGTGGAGGCACGGGAGCACGCCGCCCGGGCCCTGAACGACCTGGAGGCGGAGCTGTCGGCGCGGCGCGCCGAGCAGGAGAAGGCGTACGAGGAGCGGCGCTCGGCGGCGGAGGCGCAGCTCGCGGACGTCCAGGAGTTGGTGGAGCAGCTTCGGGCCGACGGCGAGGCCGCGCACGAGCAGGCCCAGCAGGAGGCGAAGCGAGTCAACGAGCTGACCGCCCAGCAGGTGGAGCAGGCGCGGGCCGCGGCCGAGGCGCTGACCAAGGCCGCCCGCACCCAGATCCAGCAGGAGGTCCAGGCGGCGCGCGCGCAGAGCCAGCAGGAGCTGGCCCAGTGGCGGGTCAACGTGGAGCGGGAGATCAACGAGCGGCGGGCGGCGGCCGAGCAGGAGCTGGCCGAGCACCGGGCGGCGGCCGAGCGGGACGTGTCCGGGCAGCTCACCGCCGCCGAGGAGAAGATCGCCACGCTGATCGCCGAGGCGCAGCAGTACTCGACGGAGGTGCGCAAGCGCGCCGACGAGCAGGCGACCGCGAATCAGGAGCAGCTCACCGCCGTGCAGCAGGAGGTCGGCAGCCAGCGGCAGGCGTTGACGCAGCTACACGCCGAGCTGGACAGCGCCCAGCAGCAGCTCGCCCAGGTCCGCCGGGAGGCCGCGGCGCTGGAACACGAGGTCAACCAGTCGCAGCAGCGCCTCGCCGAGGTCCGTCAGGAGCTGACGGTCGAGGCGAGCCGGCTGGAGGAGGCGCGCAACGCGGCCGACTCGGCCGAGCGGCACGCCAAGGACGTGCGGGCCCGGGTGCAGCGGGAGGCGAAACGGGTGGCCGACCTGGCCGCCGCCGCCGTGATGGCCGCCGCGGCCGGTGGCGGGGAGACCGCCGAGTACCCGGTGGTGAAGAACCGGCCGGGCCCGGACCAGCCCGCCGAGAGGGCCGAGGAGACCGCGGAGGCCGCCGGGGAGGTCGCGGCGGCCGAGGCCGCGGAGACGGCCGTCAGGTGAGGTGCCCGCCGGTGCGGCGGGCGGCGGGAGGACGTACGAGATGTTGATCATCGCGGGATCGCTGTTCCTGGACCCGGCGGACCGGGACCGCTACCTCGCGGCGGTGGGCGACGTCGCCCGGCAGGCCCGGTCCGCGCCGGGTTGCCTCGACTTCGCGCAAGTGGCCGACGACCTCGACCCGGCCCGGGTCGTCATCTACGAGCGGTGGGAGTCCGAAGCGGACCTGCTGCGGTTCCGCGAGGCGGGTGGCCCGGAGCTGGAGCTGCCCCCGATCCGCTCGGCGGACGTGGCGAAGTACCGGGTCGCTGCCGTGGAGGCTCCGTGACGGGCTCCCGGCGGAGCCTACGGGGCGCAGCGGTACGGGTAGCGAAGCCGAGAATGTAGCCGACGTGGACGCCCGAGATGCAGTTCTGCACGCAGGTGGTCAGGCCGATGTCTACCTTTAGCAGGATGCCCGCAAGACATTGACGCTGACGACTTGATGTTTTGATTGTCGGCCCGGCCGGTGATCAGTTTGTCGGTACGGCCTGTTACGGTCGCGCCGCCGCTGCACCAGTCGAGCCGGAGGTTGGCGTGTTCCGCTCTCACCTGTCATCGTTCGCCGGGCTGCCCGTGCTGCCCTTCACCCCGGGAATGGCCCTGCCCGACGATCCGTCGGCCGTCGCCTGGCGGCTGGAGGTGGAGGACTTCGAGGCCGCCCCCGAGGAGTTCGCGGCCCTGGTCGCGGCCCTGCGCGACGAGGTGCCCGCCGACGCCGTACGAGCCCTCGTGATCGGCGAGTGGGGTACGGCGTACGAGCGGGCGCTGCCGGTGGATCTGCTCGTCGAGGCGGCGCAGCGGTGGACGTCGCTGCGGGCGGTCTTCCTCGCCGACATGGTCAGCGAGGAGTGCGAGGTCTCCTGGCTCACCCACGGTGACATCACCGGGCTGCTGGCGGCGTACCCGTCGCTGGAGGTGCTGTATGTGCGCGGGGCCGACCAGCTGCACCTGGACCCGGTGCGCCACACCGGGCTGCGGGAGTTGGTCTTCCAGAGCGGCGGGCTGCCCGGCACGGTGGTCCGCGCGGTCGGCGGCTGCGACCTGCCCGCGCTGGAGCGGCTGGAGCTGTGGCTCGGCCGGTCCGACTACGGCGGCGACACGACCACGGACGACCTCGCCGAGGTCCTCGCCGGCACCCGGCTGCCGGCGCTGCGCCACCTCGCGGTGTGCAACGCCGAGGAAGCCGACCGGGTCGCGGTGGCCGTCGCCGTCGCGCCGGTGGTCGCCCGGCTCGAGGTGCTCGACCTGTCCAAGGGGGTGCTCACCGACGCCGGCGCGGCGGCGCTGCTGGCTGGCGGGCCGCTGACCCACCTGCGCCGCCTCGACCTGCACCACCACTTCCTGTCCGAGGCCGCCGCCGAGCGGGTCGTCGCCGCCCTGCCCGGCGTCGAGGTCGACCTGTCGCAGCCGCAGAAGGCCGACGTCTACAACGGCCACGAGTACCGCTTCACCGCGGTCGGGGAGTGAGCCGGCCATGAGCGTCCTAGGCCACGCCGACGTCTTCGCCGGCCGCCCCGTCGTCGAGGTCCCCGCCAGCGGTCCACTGCCCACCGTCGACGGGCCCGTCGCCTGGCGGATCGACTACCCCGACTGGGACAACAGGACCGAGGAGGCGCCCTCCCCCGGCTTCCGGGACAAGTTCGACCGGTTCGTCGACGCCACCGGCGAGTCGGTGGAGGCCCTCGTCGTCGGCGCCTGGGGGTACGCGGCGTTCAACCCCGCCCCGATCGACCAGCTCTGCGCCGCCGCGCCGCGCCTGCCGAACCTGACGGCGCTGTTCCTCGGCGACATCGTCAGCGAGGAGTGCGAGATCTCCTGGATGCGGGTGGGCGACGTCAGCCGGCTGCTGGTCGCCTACCCGCGGCTGGAGTCGCTGCGGGTGCGCGGTGGCGAGAACTTCCGGTTCTCGCCCGTGCGCCACGAGCGGCTGAGCCGGCTGGAGGTGGAGAGCGGCGGCCTGCGGCCCGAGTTCGTCCGCGCGGTGCTCGACTCCGAACTGCCCGCGCTGACCGACCTGGAGCTGTGGCTCGGCGACCCCACGTACGGCGGCGACACCACCGTGGACGACCTGGCCCCGCTGCTGGCCGGGCAGCGGTTCCCCGCGCTGCGCCGGCTCGGGCTGTGCAACGCCCAGATCGCCGACGACCTCGCCGAGGCCCTGGCCGCCGCGCCGGTGGTCCGGCGGCTGGAGACGCTGGACCTGTCGCTGGGCAGGGTTTTTCGATTTTTCGGGGCGCGCTCGCCCTGGTTCGTGTCGGGCAGCCGCTGACCCATTCTCACGATGCTGGACCTGAGTCACCACTACCTCACCGACGAGGTCGTCGCGGCGGTCCAGGCCACCCTGGCCGGCGTGGCGGTAGACCTGTCCGACCCGCAGACGCCCTACATCGAGGGCGACGAGGTGTACCGGTACACGATGGTGTCGGAGTGACATGCGCCTGATCGTCGTCGGCAACCCCGACAACCGCCGCGTCTGGCCTGTTCACCGCCGCCGTGCTCGCCGCCGGGCTGCCCCGGCCGGCGGTGCTGCCCTGGGCCGACGTGCTCACCGGGGCGGCTCCACCGCCGGCCGGCGCGCTGGTGCGCGTCGACTCCCCCGGCGAGGACCCGCAGGTGGACCGCCTGTTGCGGCGGTCGGTCGCCTCCGCCCGGCACGGCGAGCTGATCGGCCTCGCCGACACGTACGCCGGGCTGGTCGACGGTCTGGCCCGGGTCGCCGCCGGCGGCGCGGAGCTGCTCAACGACCCCGCCGACGTTGCGGCGCTGTGCGACAAGCGCCGCTGCCACGCGCGGCTGTCCGCCGCCGGGGTCCCGGTCCCGGCGGCGCTGCCTTCAATCGGCGGGTACGGCGAGCTGCGCGCCGCGATGGCCGAGGCCGGGTGGGCGCGGGTGTTCGTCAAACCGGCACACGGCTCGTCGGCGGCCGGGGTGATCGCCCTCGCGGTCGGCCCGCGCGGCGTGCGGGCGGTCACCCCGATCGAGATCGCCCCGGACGGGCTGTTCAACTCGCTGCGGGTGCGCTGCTACGACGACGAAACCACCGTCGCCGCGCTCGTCGACCGGCTCGCCCCCGAGGGGCTGCACGTGGAGCGGTGGCTGCCCAAGGCCGGGCTCGGCGACCGGGTCGTCGACCTGCGGGTGGTGGTGGTCGCCGGGCAGCCCACCCACGCGGTGGTGCGGGCCGCCACCGGGCCGCTGACGAACCTGCACCTGGGCAACGCGCGCGGCGACCTGGCCGAGTTGCGCGCCGCCGCCGGGCCGGCGGCGTGGGCGGCGGCGATGCAGACCTGCGTACGAGCCGCCGCGTGCTTCCCGCGCAGCCTGCACGTCGGGGTGGACCTGATGTTCCTGCTCGGCTGGCGGCGGCACGCGGTGGCGGAGGTCAACGCGTTCGGGGACCTGCTGCCCGGGGTGCTGGCCGACGGTCGGGACACCTACGCAGAGCAGGTGCACGCGTTGACCAGCGGCCGGTGGCAGCGTTGGCGGGCAGCCACGAAGGTGCTTTCAGGGGCCGTCACGGGACGGGAGCCGGTCGCGTGCGGCACCTGATCGGAAGCCACGACATCTGCCTGGTCACCCTGGACACGCTGCGTTTCGACGTGGCCGACGCGCTGGCCGCCGCCGGCCGCACCCCCACCCTCGCACGGGCGTTGCCCGGCGGCCGGTGGGAGCGGCGGCACTCCCCCGCCAGCTTCACCTACGCCGCCCACCACGCGTTCTTCGCCGGTTTCCTGCCCACCCCGGCCGTTCCCGGCACGCACGAGCGGCTGTACGCGGCGGCGTTCCCCGGCAGCGAGACCTCCGGCGCGGACACCTGGGTGTTCGACGCGGCGGACCTGCCGACCGCCCTGGCCGGGGAGGGCTACCACACGCTCTGCCTGGGCGGGGTCGGGTTCTTCAACCGGCGCGGCCCGCTCGGGTCGGTGCTGCCCGGCCTGTTCGCCGAGGCGCACTGGGAGCCGGAGTTCGGCGTCACCGCCCCCGGCTGCCTGGACGCGCAGCTCGACCGGCTGGCCGAGACGCTGCCCCGGGTCCCGGCGCGGCGGGGGCTGTTCACGTTCCTCAACGTCGCGGCGCTGCACCAGCCCAACCGGCACTACCTGCCCGACGCCGACGCCGACGACCTGGCCAGCCACGCCGCCGCCCTGGAGTACGTCGACAGCCGCGTCGGCCGGCTGTTCGCCCTGCTCACCGGGCGGGGCCGGCCGGTGTTCACGATCGTCTGCTCCGACCACGGCACGGCGTACGGGGAGGACGGCCACACCGGCCACCGCATCGGCCACGACGTGGTGTGGACCGTCCCGTACGCCCACTTCACCCTGCGACCGGGAGAATGGTGACCAGCATCCGCACGGGCCTCGACGGCTCGCCGTACCAGCAGTACCTGTACGCGTACCCGCACAAGACGTCGTACCGGGCGTTGCGGCCCCGGCCGCTGCTCGCGGACGTGTGGCGGGCCGAGCCCCGCGACGCGCTGTTCCTCTACGTCCACGTGCCGTTCTGCGAGATGCGCTGCGGGTTCTGCAACCTGTTCACCCGAACCGGCGCGCCCGCCGAGCAGGTCACCGCGTACCTGCGGCAGCTACGCCGGCAGGCCGAGCGGGTCGCCGACGCCCTCGGCGGCGACCCGCGCCATGCCCGGGTGGCGTTCGGCGGCGGCACGCCGACGTATCTGACGGCCGGCGAGCTGACCGAACTGTTCGACATCGCCACGTCGACGCTGGGCGCGCGGCTGCCCGGCGTACCGCTGTCGGTGGAGACGTCGCCGGCCACCGCCACGCCGGACCGGCTCGCGGTGCTCGCCGCGCACGGCGCGACGCGGGTGAGCATCGGGGTGCAGAGCTTCCTCGACGCAGAGGCCCGCGCCGCCGGCCGGCCGCAGCGGCGCACGGAGGTGGAGGCGGCGCTCGGCGCGATCCGCGACGCGGCGATCCCGCTGCTCAACGTCGACCTGATCTACGGCATCGACGGGCAGACCGCCGACACGTGGCGGCGGAGCCTGGACGCGGCCCTGGCGTGGCGGCCGGAGGAGCTGTACCTGTACCCGCTGTACGTGCGCCCGCTGACCGGGCTGGGCCGGCGGGCACACGCCCGCGCCGACTGGGACGCCCAGCGCCTCGCCCTGTACACGCAGGCGGTGGAGGTGCTGGGCGCAGCCGGGTACCGGCAGGAGTCGATGCGGCAGTTCCGCCGCGCCGACGCGCCCACGCCGGACGGGCCGGACTACTGCTGCCAGGACGACGGGATGGTGGGGCTGGGCTGCGGCGCGCGGTCGGACACGACGGGCCTGCACTACTCGTTCGACTACGCGGTGAGCGTGACCCAGGTGCGGGCAGTGCTGGACGACTACCTGGCCCGCCCGGCCGACGACTTCCGGCACGCCGAGTTCGGGTTCGCCCTCGACGGCACGGAGCAGCGCCGCCGGTGGCTGCTCAAGTCGCTGCTGCGCGCCGAGGGCGTCGACCCGGCCGCCTACGCCGCCCGGTTCGGCACCGCGCCTGTTTTATTACTTCCCCGAGTTGGGGCGGCTGGTTGAGCGGGGCTGGGCCACCGACGGCGGGCTGCGGCTCACCCCGGCCGGGCTGGTCCGCTCCGACGCCGTGGGCCCGTGGCTGACCTCCGCCCGGGTGCGCCGCGCGATGACCGGGTACGTGCCCCGGTGAGCGCGGCCGACCGGTGCGGCGGGGGCAGCGGCCTGGCGATCCTCTACCGGGGCCCCCTCGCGAGCTGCAACTACGACTGCCCGTACTGCCCGTTCGCGAAGCGGAACGACCCGCCGCAGGTGCTCGCCGCGGACCGGGCGGCCCTCGAACGGTTCACCGGCTGGGTGGCCGCCACCACCGACGTGCGGCTGTCGGTGCTGTTCACGCCGTGGGGCGAGGGGCTGACCCGCCGCTGGTACCGGGAGGCGATGGTGGCGCTGTCGCACCTGCCGCACGTCGACCGGGTGGTCATCCAGACCAACCTGGCCGCCCGGGTGGACTGGCTGGCCGACGCCGACCCGACCCGCGCCGCGCTGTGGACGACGTACCACCCGGGGCAGGTCACCCGGGAACGGTTCCTGGCCCGCTGCGCCCGCCTGGCCGAGTTGGGGGTGCGGTTCTCCGTCGGGGTGGTGGGTCTGCCGGAGCACCTCGACGAGGCGCGGGCGCTGCGCGCCGCGCTGCCACCGCAGGTGTACCTGTGGGTGAACGCCGCCGAGCACCGCCACTACGACGCCGCCGAGGAGGCGACCTGGACGGAGCTGGACCCGCTGTTCGGCTACAGCGTGCGCCCGCACCTGTCGCTGGGCCGGCCCTGCCACGCCGGGGAGACGGCGATCTCCGTGCGCGGCGACGGCACCGTGCGCCGCTGCCACTTCGTCGACCAGCCCATCGGCAACCTGTACGACGGTTCGTGGCGGGCCGCGCTGCGCCCCCGCACGTGCGTGAACGGGGCCTGCGACTGCCACATCGGGTACGTCCACCTCAAGCCACTCGGGCTGCGCGACGTGTTCGCCGGCGGGCTGCTGGAACGCATCCCCGCCGGCTGGCCGCGCGGCTGACCCGGGGCCCGGCCGCCGGCCCTGTCCGGGCCCGACCCGCGCCGCTGGCCCGGGGCCCGGCCGCCGGTCAGGCCCGCAGCGGCTGGCTGGGCGGCTGGCCCCGTGCCGTCCACCGGCCGGGACGGCGGCACGGCGCCCAGCTGCGGGGCGGGCCGGTCGGCTACCTTGGGCCGCCGGTGCACCTCGGGAAGGGAAGCGGCACGTGCGAGACGAATTCCCGCGCCACCTGGCCAAGGAGCTGGACGCCGCGGACCCGCTGGCCGACCTACGCGACCGGTTCGTGATCGCCGACGACGACCTCGTCTACCTCGACGGGAACTCCCTCGGCCGGCTGCCGGCGGCCACCCCGGGGCACCTGGACCGGCTGGTCCGCGAGGGCTGGGGCGACGGGCTCGTCCGGTCCTGGCCCACCTGGATCGAGTGGGGCCGGCGGATCGGCGACCGGCTCGCCGCGCACGCCCTCGGCGCCCGCGTCGGCGAGGTGGTGGTTTCCGACTCCACGTCGGTGAACCTCTACAAGCTCGCCGCCGCCGCGCTGGACGCCGCCGGCGACCGCCGGACGGTGCTCGTGGACGCCGAGGACTTCCCCACCGACCGGTACGTCCTGGAGGGGCTGGCCGCCGCGCGTGGGCTCACGCTGCGGATGCTCCCCTCCGATCTCGACGAGGGGCTGCGGTTCGACGAGCTGCGCGCCGCGCTCGACGGGGACGTGGCGCTCGTGGTGCTCTCGGCGGTGGCCTACCGGTCGGGCGCGCTGCTGGACATGGCGGCCGTCAACGCCGCCGCCCGGCAGGCCGGCGCGACGGTGCTGTGGGACCTGTCGCACGCCGTCGGGGCGGTGCCGATCGAGCTGACCGCCACCGGCGCGGACCTCGCCGTCGGCTGCACGTACAAGTACCTCAACGGCGGCCCCGGCGCGCCGGCCTTCCTGTACGTCCGCCGCGAGTTGCAGTCCCGGCTGCGTCAGCCGATCCAGGGCTGGTTCGGCAGGCGCGACCAGTTCGGCATGGGCGCCGGCTACGACCCGGCCCCCGACCTGGACCGCTTCCTGGTCGGCACCCCGTCGATCCTCGCCCTCGCGCCGCTCGACCCGGCCCTGGACGTGCTCGCCGAGGCCGGCATCGAGCGCGTACGCGCCAAGGGTCGCCGCCTCGGCGAGCTGATCGTGACGCTGGCCGACGCGTGGCTGACCCCGTACGGCTTCCGGGTGGCCTCCCCGCGCGAGCCGGACCGGCGCGGCAGCCACGTCTGCCTGCGCCACCCCGACGCGCTGCGGATCTCCCGGGCCCTGGCCGAGGTGGGCCGGGTGGTGGGCGACTACCGTGCCCCGGACCGGCTGCGGCTGGGGCCCGCGCCGCTGTACACCCGGTACGTCGACGTGTGGGACGCGATGGACCGGCTGCGTGACCTCGCCGAGCGGCGTGCCTGGGAAGGGGTGTCGGGCGGGCCGTCCCGGGTCACCTGAGCCGGCCGAGGCGACGCGGTCAGCCAGCGCGGGGCAGGGCGAACCAGACGGTGGTCCCGCCGGCCGGCGGGGACTGAAGGCCGACCTGGCCGCCGTGGGCGGCGACGATGCCGGCGACGATCGCCAGGCCCAGCCCGCTGCCGCCGCCGCGCCCCGGCTCCGCCTGGGTGAACCGGTCGAACGCCCGCTCGGCGAGCCCGGCGTCGACGCCCGGCCCGCCGTCGGTGACCCGGACCGTGACGACGTCGCCGTCGGGCTCGACGGTGACGGTGACGGGAGCGTCGGCGGGGGTGTGGGTGCGCACGTTGGCCAGCAGGTTGGCCAGCACCTGCCGCAGGGCGTGCTCGTCACCGCTGACCGGCGCGGGCACGGGTGCCAGCAGCCGGGCCGGCCGGCCGGGCTGGGCGGCGAGCAGGTCCGCGACGGAGTCGCGGGCCAGCACCGCCAGGTCGACCCGGTCGCGCCGCAGTTGCGGCTCGGCGTCGAGTCGGGCCAGGTAGAACAGGTCGTCGAGGATGCGGCCCATCCGGACCGCCTCGTCCTCGCTGCGGGCCAGCACCTCCGCCCGGCGCTCGGGGGCGACCATGTCGTGCCGCAGGATCTGCAGGTATCCGCGGATCGAGGTCAGCGGGGTGCGCAGCTCGTGGGAGGCGTCGGCGGCGAAGTCCCGCAGCCGCTGCTCCGACCGGGTGCGCGCGGCGATCGCCGCCTGGAGGCGGGTGAGCATGCCGTTGACCGCGAGGGTGAGCCGGTCCACCTCGGTGCGCGGGTCGGCGACCCGTACGCCGTGCAGGGGCACCCGGCGGTCGAGGTCGCCGTCGGCGATGGCGGTCGCGGTGGCGGTGATCCGGTCCAGCGGGCGCAGCCCCCGCACCAGCAGCAGCCGGGCGGAGCCGGCCAGCAGGAGCAGTACCGCCGCGCCGCCGGCCAGCTCCACCAGCAGCAGCCGGCGTACGGTCTGGGCCACCGGGGCCAGCGGCAGCGCGATGAGCACGACGGCGTCGCCGGCGCGTACGGTGACCACCCGCCACCGGCCCGCCACGTCGACCGGCGCGGAGGGGCCCTCGGCGGGCGGCGCGGGCGCCTGGTCGAGCAGCGGAGCCGCCGGAGGGGTGGTCGCCGAGAACCGGGTGAGCGTGCCGCGGTGGCGGATCTCCACCAGGTAGTCCGACGGCGCGACGGCGGCCCGGACCGTACCGGGGGGCTGCCCGGCGAGCTGCCCCACCCGGGTGGCGACCACGGCGGCGGCCGAGCGCAACTGGTCGTCGGTGCGCTGCATCAGGTACGCGTACAGCGCCAGCGCGCTGACCAGCCCGGCGGACACCAGCGCCGTCGCGGTGAGCCCGACCAGGCCGAGCAGCAGGCTGCGGCGCAGCGGCAACCGGTTCACCCGGGCGCACGCAGGGCGTAGCCGAAGCCGCGCCGGGTCTCGATCAGGGGCGGCCCGAGCGGGTCCAGCTTGCGCCGCAGGTAACCGATGTAGGTGTCGACCACGTTCGACGCGCCGTCGAAGTCGTAGCGCCACACGGCGTCGAGGATCTGGGCCCGGGAGAGCACCCGGCCGGGGTTGAGCATGAGGTGGCGCAGCAGCTTGTACTCCGTCGGCGACAGCGACAGCAGCCGGCCGCCCCGGCGGACCTCGCAGGTCTCCTCGTCCAGTTCGAGGTCGGCGTAGCGGAGCACGCCGGTGGCGGGTACCGGGGTGGAGCCGATCCGGCGCAGCACCGCCCGCACCCGCGCGACCAGTTCCTCGACGGAGAACGGCTTGGTGACGTAGTCGTCGCCGCCGTAGGTGAGGCCGGCGATCCGGTCGCGCGGGGCGTCGCGGGCGGTGAGGAACACGATGCCGATCTCGTGGCCGGCGGCCCGCAGCGTCCGGCACACCTCGAACCCGTCGCCGTCGGGCAGCAGCACGTCGAGGACGACGAGCCGGGGATGGCTCTCCCCGGCGCGGCGCAGCGCCTCGGCCGCGGTGGTCGCGGTCACCACGTCGAAACCGTGGAACCGCAGCACCGTGGCGAGCATGTCGACGATGTTGGGCTGGTCGTCGACGACCAGGACCCGGACGGCGGCGTTCATCTCGACCAGATCAGACCACGGGCGGCTGAGAGTTCGATGAGAGTCCGGCGAGAGCCTGCGCCCTTTCGGGCGCGGGGACGGTCCGACCCCGGCGGCCCGGGTGCCACCAGTTCGCCCGGCCGAGCAGCGCCATCGTGGCCGGCACCAGCAGCCCCCGCACCACGGTGGCGTCCACCGCCACGGCCACCGCCATACCGAGGCCGAACATCTTGATCACGGGGTCGGTGTGCAGCACGAAGCCGGCGAAGACGGTCACCATGATCAGCGCGGCGGAGGTGATCACGCGGCCGGTGCCGGCGAGGCCCTCCCGGACGGCGACCCGGTTGTCCCCGGTCGCCCACCACGCCTCCTGCACGGCGCTGAGCAGGAACACCTCGTAGTCCATGGAGAGGCCGAACAGCAGGGCGAACAGCATCATCGGCACGTAGCTCTCCACAGGCACCGGCCCGGACAGGCCGGTCAGCTCCACCCCCCAGCCCCAGGAGAACACGGCCGTGAGCACCCCGTACGCGGCGCCGATCGAGACCAGGTTCATCACTGCGGCCTTGACCGCCAGAACGGGGGCGCGGAACGCCACGTACAGCAGCACGGTGGACAGCCCGACGACCACGGCGATCACCCACGGCATCCGCTCCCGGACACGTTCGGCCAGGTCGGCGCGGGTGGCGGTGGCCCCGCCGACGTGCACCCGCACGCCGTCGACCCGCACGTCGCGCAGGTCGGCCACCAGGGCGGCGGTGGCCGGGTCGCTCGGGCCGGTGTCCGGCTGCACGCTGGCGGTGGCGACCCGGCCGCCGTCGGTGAGGCGTACCGGGGCGACGAAGGCGACGCCGGGCGTGGCGGCCAGCTCGCGGGCCAGCTCGGTGAGCCGGGGGTCGGCGGTGCCGGCCGCCGGGGGGTCGACGGCGGCGACCACTGCGAGCGGGCCGTTGACGCCGGGCCCGAAGCCCTCGGCGAGCAGGTCGAAGCTGGTGCGGGTGGCGCTGCCCGGGGGATCGTCGCCGGCGTCGAGCTGGCCGAGGCTGAGCGTGGCCGCGGGGGGCGGCGAGCGCGGCGAGCA
>NZ_GG657738.1:297847-300892 GCF_000158815.1 Micromonospora sp. ATCC 39149
GAGGCCGCCGAGGGCGATGACCACCGTGCCGCCGGCGCTAGTACGACCGCCGCCCCGGCGGTACCCATGGCGGTGCCCAGCGCCTCGTCGGCTGGTGTGCCGGTGGCCCTCAGCGCCCGGTAGCGGGTGATCAGGAACAGGGCGTAGTCGATGCCGACACCCAGCCCGATCATCGTGGCCAGGTTCCCCGCCACCGACGGCACGGCCACCAGGTGGCCGGCGAGCCCTACCGCGGCGAGCGCGCACGCCAGGGTGAACAGGGCGGTCACCAGCGGGACCGCCGCCGCGACCAGACCACCGAAGGCGAACAGCAGCACCACGGCTGCGACGACCAGCCCGACGGCCTCGGCGCGGCGGGAGCCACCCCGCTCGGCCGCCGTGGCGAGCACTCCGCCCGGCACCGTCTCGATGCCCGCGTCGCGGGCCGGCTGCGCCGCGTCCACCACCGCCCGGCTCAACGCCTTGTCCACGTCGCGCACACGCACGTCGAGGCGGACGGTGAGGTAGCCGGTGCGGCCGTCCGGGCTGAGGGTGCCGGCGCGGGCGTCGACTCCGTCGACCCGGGTCACGTGCTCCACCCCGGCGAGCGCGGCGGCGGTCCGCTCCAGCGCCGCCCGGCGGGCCGGCTCGTCGAGGCGGCCAGCGTCGACGCGTACCACGACCTGTCCGCTGCTGGTGGGGCCGCCGCCGCCGCGTTCGCTCAGGTCGCGGGCGAACTGGGCGTCGCTGCCGGGCAGGGCGACGTCGTTGTCCACGGGCCGGCCGAAGGCGGCGACGCCGCCGACCAGGGTGACCGCGAGCAGCAGCCAGGCGCCGAGGACCCGCCACGGCCGGCGCACGCACCAGCGGCCCAGCCGCCTTAGCGTCCGGTGGGTCCAACCGTCGATTCGGGCGTGCATCAGTCTCCTCCGCAGGTGCCGTCGCGACGGCCGTCGCCGTTCGCGGGCAGGGTCAGATCTCGTCCGGTCAGGCGAAGCCGCAGGCCGTCGTCGGTGACGTCGACACCCTGCCAGTTCAGGCCGGCGGGCAGCGCGGGCAGCGGCCGGGACAGGTCGCGGCCCCCGGTGAGCCGGTCCACCAGCTTGGCACCGGCGGGGCGGCGCATGCCCAGCACCTCGACCTCGGTGGGGGTGACCGTCAGCCGGCCGGCGTCGATGGCGGGCCGGGCGAGCACGGTGACCGGGAGTTGCTGCCCGGCCATCGCGGCGGTGGTCTCGACGGCGAGCAGCCCGTCGGTGGCCCGGTAGCGCACCGGACGGTCACCGACCGCGCCGGGCAGGGCGTCGAAGCCGACCCGTACCCGCAGGTCCAGCTCGCCGACGCGGGCCGGCTGCGCGCCGGGCAGCCGCACCCGGGACAGCTCGGCGTCCACCTCGGCGGCCCGCACGTCGCCGCGCCGGACGTCGGTGGCCCGCACGCTGACCCGGCCCAGCTCCCCGGCGAGCACGCCGGGCAGCACGGGGAACCCGCCGAGGTCGACCCGGGGCGGCCGGTCGAGGCCGGCGGCGCACGCCAGCCGGTCGGACAGCCGCTGCGCCGCCGTCCGGGCCACCCACCGGTCCGCCACCACTGCGACCGCCAGCAGCACCGCCACGCAGGCGGCTGTCAGCAGGGCTGCTCTTCGCCGCCGGATGATTCGCAATCGCACCGGCAGAGCAGACCAGGCGGGTCTGGGCCCACCACCTGAGGATGATGAGAGGAACGTGGGAGTTCGAGGTGTTTCACCTGCTGGTCGGCCCGGCAGGGCCTTTTTCGCCGGGCGGGACCGTTACCAGTCGAGCCCGAGGGTGGCGACGAAGTCGCCGAGCCGGTCGGCGATGAGCCGGTCGTCGGCGGCCGAGTAGTGCCAGTGGCAGCCGAGTAGGTCCAGGCCGGCGTCGTCGAGGTACCAGTAGCGGACCCCGTCGTCGCCGGCGGCCTCGCGGTCCTGTACGACCTGCTGGGCCAAGGTGCCGAAGAGGCTGGTGCCGACGACCACGATCGTCGTGCCCGCGCCGTAGCGGGCCCGCAGTTTCGCCAGGAACGCCACGTACGTGGAGCGGTAGGCGGCGGCCAGGGTCTGCTCCGTCCACGCCTCGCCGCTGTTGATCGGGGTGGAGAAGTCGTTGGTGCCCAGGTGGACCACGACGAGCTGCGGACGCCACGTGGCCGGGCGATCCCAGACGTCGCCGTCGACGTGCAGCAGCGCCCGGTCGTAGTAGGTGCCGTAGTTGACCCCGGGCGACCCGCCGTTGTAGTTGCGCACCATGCCGATGCCGGAGTAGGCGTTGACCTGGTAGTCGGCGTCGAGTTCCCGGGCGGTGAGCGCGCCGAAGCTGACGTCGGTGTTGGTGGTGCGGGTGACCTCGTCGCCGGTGCAGTCCCGGGTGGTGGACGTGTTGCCGTAGCCGACGGTCAGCGAGTCGCCGATGAACTCGACCTGCCGGCTGCGGGCCGCCGGCCGGTCCAGGATCGCCCCGCCGGGGGCGGCCACGAGCCCACCGAACGCGCTGGCGCTCCACGGGCTCTCGGTGCGCTTGACGAGCCGGACTGTGTGCTCGCCAGCGGCGAGACCGTCCACCCAGTGCGTGGTCGTGCCGGGCTTGACCAGGGTGTCGACGACCACACCGTCGACGGCGACGTCGTAGTCGTTGACGGCGTCGTCGAGGACGAGCCCGACGCCGGCGCCCCGGAAGCGGCCCTCGAAGTAGATGCCCGGCCAGCTGTACTGCACGGCCTGCCCGGCGGGCACGACCCGGCCGGCGGTGTGGGTCTGGGCCAGCACGCCGGACGGCTCGCCCGTTCCGTCGCCGCAGGCGGCCCCGTTGAGGGCGAAGCCCGTCGGGGCGGGGTTGGCGGCGCCGAACGAGCCCATCAGGCCGAAGGTGACGCTGCCGCCGGTGGCCAGGCCGCCGTTCCACGCCGCGTTGCGGGCCGTCACCGCGACGCCGGCCTGGGCGACGGTGGCGTTCCACGCCTGCGTCACCCGCTGGCCGGCCGGATACGACCAGGTCAGCGTCCAGGCGGTGACCGGCGCGCCCAGGTTGGTGACGGTGACGTCCGCAG
>NZ_GG657738.1:301209-309844 GCF_000158815.1 Micromonospora sp. ATCC 39149
CGCCGCGCCCCTGACCACTCCCGCCGGCACCGGCGCCGGGGACGGCGCAGGCCCCGCGGCGGTCAGCGGGCGGGGGCGGCCTCCCGGACCACGGCGACGCCCCCGGCGGGCACCTCCACGGCGGTGTCGACGGCCGCGCCGGTGAGCAGCTCCACGCCGGTGGCCGCCACCCGGTGCGCCCGATCGGTGTGGTTGAGCAGGAACAGCCAGCTCCCCGCCGCGCCCCGGCGGCGCACCGCCTCCACCCCGGCCGGCGCGGCCGGGCAGGTCGGTGCCGCGCCGGCAGCGAGGGCCGCCTCCGTCAGCAGCCGCCGGTACGTCTCGTCGTCGGGCCGGGTGGAGACGTACCAGGCGGTGCCCGCGCCGTGTCGGTGGCGGGTCACCGCGGGCTGCCCGGCGAGCACCCCGCCGGCGTACGCGCGGACCGCCTCGGCTCCGGTCAACCCGACGTTCTCGGCCCAGATCCGCCCGGTGCCGCCCCCGTCCAGGGGGACCTCGTCGCCGTCGGCGAGCGGGTGGAACTCCTCCACCCGGACGCCGAGTACGTCACGGAACGCGCCGGGGTAGCCGCCGGTGCGGACCCGGGCGTGCTCGTCGGCGACCCCACTGAGCCAGGTCACCAGGAGGTGGCCGCCGCCCTCGACGTACCCCCTGGCCCACGCCGCGACGGCGTCGGAGGCGAGGTAGAGGGCCGGGAGCACGAGCAGCGCGCACCCGTCGACGGAGTCGCCGGGCAGCACCACGTCGCAGCCGAAGCCGGCCCGCCACAGCGCCCGGTGCGCCGCCGCGACCTCCCCGTGGTGGTCGATGCGCTGCGACGGCAGGCCGGGGTGTCGCAGGGCCCACCCGGAGGCGGCGTCCCAGCCGATCGCCACGGACGCCTCGACGACCGCGCCGTCGGTCTCGGCGATCCGGTCCAGGATCCCGCCCAGCTCCACCGTCTCGCGGAACACGCGGCTGTCCGGGCCGGCGTGCGGCACGAGCGCGGAGTGGAACCGTTCCGCCCCGCCGACCGGGGCACGCCACTGGAAGTACATCGCGCCGCGCGAGCCCCGGGCGACGTGGGCGAGGCTGTGCCGGGCCATCCGGCCGGGTTCCTTGGCGTGCATCCGCCCGGCGGTGTAGATCAGGTTCGGGGCGCTCTCCATGAGCAGCCAGGCGCTGCCGGCGGCGGCGTCGCCGGGCACCCGCGCGGTGGCCGGCGGGCCGGCGGCGGCGCGGGCCCGGGCACCGTGCCGGGCCCAGCCCCGAGCCAGGTCCGCGGCGAAGGCCGTCTGCTCCTCCGCCCCGCCGTCGACCGACCACGGGTAGTGGTCGATGGCCACCAGGTCGACCTCGGCGGCCCAGCGGGCGTGGTCGACGGGCACCCAGTCGGCGAGGACGTAGTTGGTGGTGACGGGCACCGCCGGGTTCGCCGCCCGCAGCAGGTCCCGCTGCTCGGTGTACGCGGCGAGCAGCGTGTCGGACCAGAACCGGCGAAAGTCGAGCAGCTGGCCGGGGTTGGCCAGGTACTGGGTGGCCCGGGGGGTGCTGATCTGCTCCCAGTCGGAGTAGTGCTGGCTCCAGAAGCTGGTGGTCCAGGCCGCATTAAGGGCGTCCAGCGAGCCGTGCCGGGCGGTCAGCCACGCCCGGAACGCGGTCGCGGCGTGCTCGCAGTAGCAGACGGTGCCGTACTCGTTGTGCACGTGCCACAGTTCCAGCGCCGGATGGTGGGCGTAGCGGTCGGCGAGAACGCCGGCGATCCGGCTGGCAGCGGCCCGGTACGCCGGCGCGGCGGCGCAGTAGGTGTCCCGGCTGCCGTGGTACAGCCGCACCCCGGCGTCGGTCATCGGCAGCGCTTCCGGGTGGGCCAGGGAGAACCAGGGTGGCGGCGACGCGGTCGGGGTGGCCAGCGCGGCGCGGATGCCGTTGTCGGCCAGCAGGTCCAGCACCCGGTCAAGCCAGTCGAAGTCGTACCGGCCGGGCGCGGGTTCGAGGCGGGACCAGGCGAACACCCCGACCGTGACGAGGTTGACCCGCGCCCGGCGCATCAGGGTGACGTCCTCGGCCCAGACCTGCTCGGGCCACTGCTCTGGGTTCCAGTCCCCGCCGAAGCGGAGCCGAGGCTCGTCCCACATGCCGTACCGTCCGTTCGCTGAGGTGGTGGTGCTCCGAGTACGCCGGTGGGCGCCCCACGCGGAGCGGACTGCGCGTGGGGCGCCGGTGGAGCTTCAGCCCTTCACCGCGCCGGTGATGACGCCCTTGGTGAAGTGCCGCTGCACGAACGGGTAGACGATGATCGCCGGGACGACGGTCACCACCACCACCGCCATCTTCACCGCCAGCGTCGGCGGGTACGCGGTGATCCCGGGCAGGCTGACCGCGGATCCGGAGACGTTCGGCGACTGGCCGGCCAGGATGTAGCTCTGCAGTACCCGCTGGATCGGGAACTTGTCGTTGTCGTCGATGTAGAGCACCGAGTTGAAGTAGGCGTTCCAGTAGCCGACCGCGTAGAACAGGCCGACCACCGCGATCACCGCCTTCGACAACGGCAGCATGATCTGGGTGAGGATGCGGAACTCCCCCGCCCCGTCGATGCGGGCGCTGTCGAGCAGCTCACCGGGAACGCCCATGAAGAACGCCCGGATCACCACGAGGTTGAACACGCTGATCGCGCTGGGCAGAATCAGCGACCAGATGCTGTCCTTGAGCCCCAGCCCGGTCACCACCAGATAGCTGGGCACCAGACCGGGGAAGATCAGGAAGGTCAGCAGGAAGAAGAACAGCAGCCCCCGGTGCCCGACCGAGCCGGGCCGGGACAGCCCGTACGCGGCCAGCACGGTGAGCACCAGGCTCACCGTCGTGCCAAGAACGGTGACCAGGGTGCTGATCCAGACGGCCCGGGTGATCTGCCCACCATTGAAGATCGTGATGTACGCCGACGGGTCGAACTCCCGGGGCACCATCACCATCCCGCCGGCTGCGTCGATCGTCTCCCGGGAGGCGAGGCTGGTCACCAGCACCGCCCACAGGGGCACGAGCACCGCCGCGACGAGCAGGACGAGCACGACGCCCTTGCCGAACAGGCCGACCGGCGAGGGCGGCTCCTCCCACGGGGGCCGCTGGCCGCCGCGCCGCCGGGTCGGCTTGCCGGCCGGCACGGGGCCTGCCGGCACCGGTCCGATGCCACTGAGCTGTGCGGTCATCGGACACCTTCCGTCGATACCCCTGCCTCGGCCCCAGCGAGTGGACCCGCCGGTGCCCGGAGGTCCACGACCGTGACGCCGAGACCGCACGTGACATCCGGGCCGCCGGGCTGGCGGTGGCAGCCTGTGGAGCTGGTGTAAGACCTCAACGGGAGCCTTCCTCTCGGACGAGGCAGTCGGCGACGAGACAGGAAACCCAGCGGGCGACCACTGGAATCCCCCGCCCTTCGGCGGGGGCGGATGTCACGATTTCGAGTACACCCCCTGCTCGCCGAGCCGGTGCGCGAGCTTGTTGGCCGCGAGGATGAGGATCAGGCCCACCATCGCCTTGAACAGCCCGGCCGCGGCGCCCAGGCCCCACTGCTGGGTGGCGATGGCCTGGTAGTAGACGAAGGTGTCGAGGACCTCCGCGGCGTCCCGGCCGACCGCCTCCCGTTGCAGGATGAACTGCTCGAAGCCGACCGAGAGCGCGTCGCCCAGCCGCATGATGAGCAGCAGCACGATCACCGGCCGCAGTCCGGGCAGCGTGATGTGCCACAGTCGCCGCCACCGCCCGGCGCCGTCGGCCGCCGCCGCCTCGTACAGGTTGGAATCGATCGCGGCCAACGCGGCCAGGAAGACGATCGCGCCCCAGCCGATGTCCTTCCACACCGACTCGGCGGTGACCAGCACGATGAACGTGTCCGGGTTGGTCATGATGTTCCACGGTTGCAGGCCGGCCTCGCGCATCTCCTGGGCGAGCAGCCCGGCCCCACCGAGCATCTGCACGAAGAACGTGACCACCAGCACCCAGCTGAAGAAGTGCGGCAGGTAGACGACGCTCTGCACGAAGCCCCGCACCCGCCCGGAGACCAGGCTGTTGAGCAGGATCGCCAGCATGATCGGCAGGGGGAAGAAGAACACGAGCTGGAACGCGGTGATGGTGAGGGTGTTGCGCACCGCGTCCCAGAACAGCGGGTCGGCGAAGAGCGCCTCGAAGTTGCCGAAGCCGATCCACTCGCTGTAGAGGAACGCCTCCACCGGGTCGTCGCCGACGAACGGGTTGTAGTCCTGGAAGGCGATGACGTTGCCGAGGGTCGGCAGGTAGTGGAAGACCAGCAGCAGCGCGGCGGCCGGCGCGGTCATCGCCAGCAGCGGCCAGTCCCGGCGCAGGCGCGCGCCCAGGCTCGCCCGGGGCCGACGCCGACCGGCGCCCCGGGGCTTGCGCGTCTGCGGCGGGGCCTGCCCGGCCGCCGCCGGCGCGTCGACCGCGCTGGCGGTGCCCGGGCCGCTCATCGGCCGTTGTCGGCGAGCGCCTTCTCGTGGAAGGCGCGCCCCTCTTCGCCGCCGGAGGCGAGGAATTCCTTCGTCACCTGGTCGAGGTCGCTGATCGGGCGACGACCGCGCAGGATGTCACGGATCTTGTCGTCCGTCGGCTGGATGATCTTCGACCAGTTGGCCGGCAGCTCCAGCTTGATCCCGGCGAAGAGATCCTTCTCCAACATGCCGATGTGCTTCTTGAGGTAGTCCAGGTACTGCGGGACGTAGTCCGGGGTGTCGCCGCTGCGCACCTTGACCGCGGCCCGGCAGAAGTTGTACTGGCCGCCCAGCTCCTTGCGGCCCAGCTCGGTGGGGATCGGGCTGCCGTCGGCCGCGCGGGTGAAGTGCTTGCCCTCCACCCCGTACTCGCGCAGCTCGAACTCGCGGCTGCCGAACGGCGCGGAGCACCAGTTGAGCACCCGCAGCAGCTCGTCGACCCGGTCGGCGCCGATGCCCTTCTTGACGAAGGTGAAGAAGATCGGCTTCTCGCTGCCCCAGACGACCGGCGGGGCACCGGCGGTGCCGAACATCGGCAGCGGCTGCATGTTGAAGCTCGGCAGCACCTTGGACTGCTCACCCTGTATGCCCTGCCACGCGCCGAGCCCGTCCTGGAACATCAGGATCTTGCCGGCCTTGAACAACTGCTTCTCGTCGGCGCCCTTGCTGGCCACGGTGTCGGGGTGGACGAGGCCCTCTTTGAACAGCTTCGCCGTGAACTCCAGCGCGGCCTTGAAGGCGGGGTTCTCGAACTTGTGCTCCAGGCCACCGTCGGGCTTCTTGCGCCAAGTATGCTGGCAGCCGTAGGACTGCTGGACCATGTCGAAGATGGAGCCGAAGGCCCACACGCCCTTGCCCGGATCGGTGGCCTTCTTGCCCAGCTCGTACAGCTCCTCGGGAGAGGTCGGCGCGGCCAGGCCGGCCTTGTCGAACAGGTCCTTGCGGTGGAACAGGGCCCAGGCGAACGGGCCGTCGGTGGGATACGGCACGGCGGCCAGCCGGCCGCCCCAGACCGAGTACTCCCAGGAGCCGGTGGGCAGCGCGGCCAGGTACGGGTACTTCGCGGCGGCGTCGCCCTTGAGGTGGTCGGTGAGATCCTCGAAGAGGGCCTTCACCGCGTCGGAGAACCGGGCGACCTTGTCGACCTCCCAGTTGGGGACCATGAGCAGGTCGGGCACGTCGCGGGCGCCGAGCATGGCGTTGAGCTTGTCGGCGAACGTGGTGCCGTCCTGCAGGCTCGGGTTGATCTCGACGCCCAGCTTGGTGTTGATCGCGGCCAGGTAGGAGTTGCTGCCCAGCGTGGGCGGGGTCGGTCCCCACCAGGGGCTCATCGTGCGGATCGCCGCGCCGCCCTTGCCGGGCTGCTCGGTGACCGCGTCGACGAGTTCGCGGGGGTAGCTGAGGTAGCCGTCCGGGATCGGCCCCTCCCCCGGGATGTCCGGCTTGAGGACCTCGGCCGGCTTGTAGTTGGGCAGGACGGCTCGGACCGCGTCGGCCTTGGTGGCGGTGCCCTTGCTACCGGCCTCCTTGCTGCATCCGGCGAGGGTGGCGCCCCCCATCGTGGCGGCGGCGCCGAGACCGGCGAGACGCAGCAGGGTCCGGCGATCGGTGGATACGCCTGGCAGGGACGGCTTCACGGCGTTCCCTTCATCTGACACGCGGGGCTTGCGGAGCACGAGCGCCCGGCTAGGATTAGTTGGGTTACTAGCCGAATAAACTAATCGACGGTGATCCAGCCCACAAGGGAGCGGCGGCCGCAGGGCGACGAGGCACGCGGCGGCCGGTGGGGTGCCGGGGTGCGCGATGATGGACGCGCGAACCGACCGGGGATCGCGCACCGGCAGCGCAGGGAGCGGGCAGATCTTGATTAGCAGGCAGAACGACCCGCAGCCGACGGACCTCGGCGACGTCCGGGTCGCCAACCGGGCCGTGGTGCTGCGACACGTCCGGGTGCACGCCCCCTGCTCCCGGGCCGACATCGCGGCACGCACCGGGCTCAACAAGGCCACCGTCTCCAGCCTCGTCACCGAGCTGATCGAGCGCCGACTGGTGCGCGAGACCGGGCTGACCGAGCACCGGGTCGGCCGCCCGGCCACCATGCTCGTCCTCGACGGCGAGCCGTACGCCGCCCTCGGGCTCCAGATCGGCGCCGACGAACTGGTGGCGGTCGCCGTCGACCTCGGCGGCAACCGGCTGCTCACCTGGCGCCGCGCCTTCGCCGCGGCGGCGGCGACGCCCGCCGAGACGGTACGCGCCCTCGCCGGCCCTGGTCCGCCGGGCCACCGCCCGGGTCACCAGCGAGGGGCGGATCCTGCTCGGCCTGACCGTCGGGGTGCCGGGCCTGGTCGACGCGGTCGGCTGCGTGCCCCTGGCCCCCGCGCTCGGCTGGCGCGACGTCCCCCTCGCCGCCCAGCTTCGCGCCGCGCTGCGTGATGTGGACTTCACGGTCACCGTCGACAACGAGGCGAACCTCGCCGCCCTGGCCGAGCAGCGGCACGGCGCGCAGGCCGGAGCCGCCGACCTGGTCCACCTCACCGGCGGCGCGGGAATCGGCGCCGGGGTGATCGCCGACGGGCGGCTGCTGCGCGGCAAGCGGGGCTTCGCCGGCGAGATCGGGCACCTGTGCCTCGACCCGGCCGGCCCCGCCTGCGCCTGCGGGCGGTCCGGCTGCCTGGAGGCGCTGGTCGGGCTGCCCGCCGTCGTGCGTCGGCTGCTGCCCGACGCCGCCGAGGACGGCCCGGTAACCGACTTCCTTCCGGAACTCGACCGGCTGAAGGCCCTGGCCGGGCAGGACGACCCGACCGTACGGGCCGGGCTGGCCGAAACCGGCCGCCACCTCGGCCGCGCGGTCGCCGTGCTGGCCGACCTGCTCAACCCCGAGGTGGTGCTGGTCGGGGGTCACCTCGCGACGTTGGGGCCGTGGCTGCTGCCGACGGCCCGGGCGGAGCTGGCAGCCCGGGCGCTGACGCCGGAGGCCGGCGGGTGCCTGCTGGAGGCGTCCACGCTGGGGGCCACGGCCGCCGCGCTCGGCGGCGCCACGGCAGCCCTGGCCACTGTCGAGAGTGGTCGGCTGCCCGCCCGCTGACGTCTGAACCCGTGGCCGTCAGCCCTTGACCGCATCGGCCCGGTGGTGCCAACCTCGGAGCAGCCGTCCCGTCCGGGCAGCCGGGGCGGCCTGGTTCTTCGCCGGTTGTCGAAGCGCTTCACCGCGTCCGGGTCGACAGCCGCACACCATCACCTCCGCGATGCCAACCGTCACGGCGGTCGTCGAAGCGCTTCGACCTCCCGCCTGGGCAGTGCGGCTAGCCCATGGAAGGTAACCGATCCACCATGACCGACAGCACCGGCCGGACGCCCGGCCCGTCCCCCGCCGCCCGCGTCGACGACCTGCTGACCCGCCTCACCCTGCCGGAAAAGATCGGGCTGCTGCACCAGTGGCAGGCCCCGGTCACCCGGCTCGGGCTGCCGCCGTTCCGCACCGGTACCGAGGCGCTGCACGGGGTGGCCTGGCTCGGCACGGCCACGGTCTTCCCGCAGGCGATCGGGCTGGCCAGCAGCTGGAACGCCGAGCTGGTGCGGTCGGTCGGCGCCGCCGTCGGCGACGAGGTGCGCGCCAAGCACAACGCCGACCCCGAGCGGGTCGGCCTGAACGTCTGGGCGCCGGTGGTCAACCCGCTGCGCGACCCCCGCTGGGGACGCAACGAGGAGGGCTGGTCCGAGGACCCGTGGCTCACCGGGCACCTCGCCACCGCGTACGCCCGGGGTCTGCGCGGCGACCACCCCGACCGGCTGCGGACCGCGCCGACGCTTAAGCACTTCCTGGGCTACAACAACGAGACCGACCGCGCCACCACCTCCAGCAACCTGTCACCTCGGGTGCTGCACGAGTACGAGTTGCCGGCGTTCCGCGCGCCGCTGGCGGCCGGCGCGGCGGTGGCCGTGATGGCCTCGTACAACCTGGTCAACGGGGTCCCCGCGCACCTGAGCCCGCTGATCGAGGGCGAGCTGCGTTCGATGGCCACCGACGAGATCATGGTCGTCGGCGACGCCGGGGCGGCCACCAACATCGCCGGGGTGCAGGGTCGCGAGCGCGACCACGTCAGCGGCTTCGCCGCCGCCCTGCGCGCCGGGATCGACAACTTCACCGAGGACGA
>NZ_GG657738.1:310687-315450 GCF_000158815.1 Micromonospora sp. ATCC 39149
TTCGCCGTGGAGCTGATCACCGACGGCGCGGCCGAAGCGGCTGCCCTGGCCGCCGACGCCGACGTGGTGGTGGTGGCGCTCGGCAACCACCCGATGATCAACGGGCGGGAAACCGAGGACCGGGTGGACCTGGCGCTGCCGGCCGGGCAGGAGGCGCTGCTGCGCGCCGCGTACGCCGCCAACCCCCGCACCGTCCTCGCGCTGACCAGCAGCTACCCGTACGCGATCGGGTGGGCCGAGGCCCACCTGCCGGCGGTGCTGTGGTCGGCGCACGGCGGCCAGGAACACGGGGCGGCGCTGGCCGCGGTGCTCCTCGGCGACGCCGAACCGGGCGGACGGCTCACCCAGACCTGGTACGCCGACGCCGCCGAGCTGCCCGACCTGCTCGACTACGACATCATCGACGCCGACGCCACGTACCTGTACTACCGGGGTGCCCCCCTGTACCCCCTCGGCCACGGGCTCGGCTACACCCGCTTCGACTACGCTGACCTACGGCTCAGCGCGGCGTCGGTGACCCCCGACGGGGAGGTCGAGGTCCGCGTCGAGGTGACCAACAGCGGTGCCCGCGCGGGGGAGGAAGTGGTGCAGCTCTACACCCGGCAGCGGCGCTCCCGGGTCAAGCAGCCCCTACGCCAGCTACGGGGCTTCGCGCGGGTCACCCTCGCCCCGGGTGAGCGCAAGGTGGTGCGGCTGCGACTGCGCGCCGCCGACCTGGGCTGGTGGGACGAGTCCCGTGGCGCCCGCGTGGTGGAGGACGCCGCGCACAGCGTGCTGGTCGGCCGGTCCGCCACCGACATCCGACTCGTCGGCACGCTCACCGTCCGAGCGGCGTCTGCCGCCGACGCGCCGGCCAGGGAGACCACGGGTGCCGGCCGGTCCCGGTGACCACGGCACGCGCCTGCCAGCGGCGGCGCGGCCCGCGAAGTCACCCGACCTGGTCACCATCTCCGACGTCGCCCGGCACGCCGGGGTCGCGGTCAGCACCGTGTCGTACGTGCTCAGCGGCAAACGGGCGATCTCCAGAGGTCACCCGCATCCGGGTGCTGGCCAGCATCCGGATGCTCGGCTACCACCCGAACGCCGGCGCGCTGCGTTCCTGGCCAGCCGGCGGGCCAACGTCGTCGCGCTGGTGCTGCCGCTGCGCTCCGGGATGCAGGTGCCGGTGGTGATGCAGTTCGCCATGGCGGTGGTGACCACCGCGCGCACCGTCGAACACGACGTGCTGCTGGTCACCTCCGACGAGGGGCCGGCGGGGCTGCGCCGCATCGCGGCCAGCGCCATGGTGGACGGCCTGCTGCTGATGGACGTGGAGATGCACGACTCGCGGGTGCCGCTGCTGCGGGAGCTGGGCCGGCCCAGCGTGCTGATCGGCTTCCCCGCCGACCCCACCGGCCTGACCTGCGTCGACCTCGACTTCCACCGCGCCGGCGCGCTCTGCGTCGAGCATTTGGCCGGGCTGGGCCACCGACGGATCGCCCTGCTGGGCCCCCCGGCCGCCGTCTACGACCGGGGCACCGGCTTCGCGCACCGGACCCGCAACGGCATCGTCGACGCCGCCGCGCGGCTCGGCGTCGACACCGTGGTCCGGCCCTGCGGGGAGGGCACGGCAGCCGTGCGCCGCGAACTGGTCGAGCTGCTGGACCGGTGGCCGGACCTGTCGGGGCTGATCGTGCAGAACGAGTCGGCGGTCGGGCCCGTGCTGGCCACGCTGCCCACCCTCGGCCGGCGGGTGCCCGAGGACGTGTCGGTGGTCGGCATCTGCCCCGACCAGTTCGCCGAGCAGGCCAGCCCCCGGCTCACCTCGGTGCCCGTACCGGCGGAGGAGGTCGGCCAGCAGGCGGTGTCGCTGCTGATGCGCAAGGTGCACGGCGAGCCGGTGCCGGACGCCACCCTGCTCGAACCCCGGCTGACGATCCGCGACAGCACGGCCGCCGCCCGGGGGCCCGTCGGTGAGGGGTGACCTGCCCGCGTCCGCCCACCGCGTCTGGGACGACTCGCCCGCCGCCGGGTGGGAGGACGCCTTCCTGTCCGGCAACGGCGAGTACGGAATCATGGTGCTCGGAGACCCGTACGCCGAGCGCGTCGTCGTCAACCACCACCGCTTCGTGCTGCCCAACGGCACCCACGACGCCCGGCCGCCCCGGCTGGCCCACCTGCTGCCCCGGGTCCGCGAGCTGGCGCTCGCCGGCCGCCGGGCGCAGGCCAGCCGACTGCTCGGCGGCGGCCGGGAGCTGCGTTGGACCCAGTCGTTCCACCCCGCGTTCGCGGTCACCGTCGACGCGGCGCGGCCCGCTGTCGCGGCCGGGTCGACGGGCCCGGGCGGGTACCGGCGAAGCACGGACTTCCGCACCGGGGAGATCGTCGTCGAGTGGCCCGGCGGCCGGCGGCGCTCCTTCGTCTCCCGAGCCGACGGCCTCGTGGTGATCCACCTGGAGATGGGCGACTGCGTGGTGGGGCTCACCGGCGACCTGCCCGGCCGCCCGGCGGACGTGCGCTACGAGACCATCGCGTACCCCAGCGGCGAGGACGTCTTCCTGCGGGTGCGCGGCCACTACCCGCCGGTGGGCGGCGCGTACGGATTCGAGGGCCTCGCCCTGCTCCACGGCGACGTGCGGCTGCTCGGCGAGCGGGTAGCGGTGCGCGGGTCCGCGCTGCTCACCATGGTGCTCGACCGGCTCGACACGCCCCCGTGGCGGACCGCCGAGTTGGAGGAGACCCTGCGCGCCCGGCGCACCGCCGGGTACGCCGGCCTCCTCGCCCGGCACACCACCCCGGAACGCCCCCGGCTACGGCCGGGTGAGCCTGGACCTGGGCGTGCCGGCCCAGGAGCGGGAGCTGCCCGTCGGGGAGCTGCTCGCCCGGCAGGCCGCCGACCCGCAGCGGCCGTACCCGGCGCTGCTGGAGCGGCTGTTCAACGCCGGACGGTACCTGCTGCTCAGCTCCAGCGGCGTCCTGCCGCCCCGGCTGACCGGGCTGTGGCTCGGTTCCTGGGACGCGGCCTGGCGGGCGACTTCACCACCGACGCCAACCTGAACCTACAGATGGCGGGGGCCAACATCGGGGCCCTGCCCGAGGTCACCACGGCATACGCGCGGCTGATCGGGTCGCAGGTCGACGATTGGCGGCGCAACGCCGAGGCGATCTACGGCGCGCGGGGCCTGCTCGCGCCGAGCCGCACCGACGGGGAACACGGGCACCTGTTCCACATGCACGACGACTGGCCGTCGTTTTACTGGCTGCCCGGCGCGGACTGGCTGCTGTACCCCCTGTACGAGCACCACCTGGTGACCGGGGAGCCGCTCGGCGAGTTGGCCGGGTGGCTGACGGAGGCCGCCGAGTTCTTCGCCGACGTCCTCACCGTCACCGACGCCGACGGCACGGCGATCGTGGTGCCGTCGTACTCGGCCGAGACGGGCCCGCTCGACGACGACGGCCGGCCGGTGCACCTGGCGGTCAACGCCACGATGGACATCGCCGCCGCCCGGCACGCCCTGGCCACCGCCGACGCCGTGACCGGCGCCGACCGGTGGGCGGCGCTGCGGGAGCGGCTGCCCGCGTACCGGGTCGACGAGCGCGGCGCGCTGGCGGAGTGGGCCTGGCCGGGCTACCGATCCGACGAGGACCACCGGCACGTCAGCCACCTCTACCCGGTGTGGCCGCTGGACGAGATCAACCCTGACGACACCCCTGAGCTGGCCGTCGCCGCGCACCGCGCGCTGACCCTGCGCGGCGACGAGAATCTCTCCGCCCACGGCAGCCTGCACCGGGCGCTCGTCGCGGTCCGGCTCCGTGACGGCGTGCTGGCCGGGAAGAACCTGGCCAAAATCCTCGGCAACGACATGTTCTTCCGATCGCTGATGAGCTCGCACAATCCGGGCCGGCAGACCTACAACGCCGACGCCGCGCACGCCCTGCCCGGTCTGCTGATCGAGGCGCTGGTGCACTCCCGGCCGGGCCGAGTACGGCTGCTCCCGGCCCCGCTGCCCGGCCTGGCCCGTGGGGTGCTGCGCGGGGCGACCTGCCGGGGCCGGGTCGCCGTCGAGGAGTTGGCCTGGGACGCCTCCTGGATGCGGGCGCGACTGGTCTCCCCCGTCGACCAGCGGGTCACGGTGTCCAGCCCGTACGGGGACGCGGTGGTCGACCTGCCCGCGTGTCGGCCGGTGGAGCTGACCTTCCCGGGCTAGGGTCCGCGTCCCTCGGTGGCGCTGTCCCGCAGCTCCATCGTGGTGCTGCGGGGAGTGGGTGCCGCTCACGGCCCGGCCCGGTCACGGCCCTGGCCGGTCGGCGGCCCGATTCCAACCTCGGGCGGGTCGAGCAGCGCCCGGGTCAGCTCGTGCCGGGCCGTGGTGAGCAGCGTGGCCGCCGGCCCCGCCTCGACGACCTGCCCCGCGGCCAGGACGACCACGTGGTCGGCCAGGCGGGCGACCACGTCACGGTCGTGGCTGATCACGATCAGGGCCAGCCCGTGGGTGCGGCGCAGCCGGTCGACCAGGGCGACGATCCGGTCCCGGGTGACCATGTCCAACCCCGAGGTGATCTCGTCGCAGATCACCACGCGGGGCTCGGCCAGCAGCGCCCGGGCCAGGGCGGCGCGTTGCAGCTCACCGCCGGAGAGCCGGTCGGGGCGGCGCGCGACGACGTGCGCCGCGAGCCCGACCTCACCGAGAACGGTCCGCGCGGCCTCGCGCCCCCGGCCCGGCGACAGGTCGCGCAGCCGCACGGCGACCCGGGACACCTGTTCCAGGACCGACCGGTGGGGG
>NZ_GG657738.1:315981-317442 GCF_000158815.1 Micromonospora sp. ATCC 39149
GGCGACGTCGCGGCGGGTGAGGCTGTCCTGCCCGGTGGTCGGCTCGTCGGCGAACAGGACGCGCGCCCTGGCCAGCAGCGCGTGGGCGATGACGAGGCGCTGCTGCTGGCCGCCGGAGAGCTGGTGCGGGAAGCGCCGCAGGAACTCCCGGTCGCCGGGCAGGTCGACGCGGGCCAGCACGTCGGCCACCGCCCGCCGCGCCGCCGCTCGGCGGCCCCCGGCCCCGCGTGCCGGCGGCCCGCCGGTGGCCTGCCGCCCCGGCCGGGCGTGCCGCGAGGCGACCTCGCGCAGCACCGCGCCGATCCGGCGGACAGGATTGAGCGCCGCGGACGGCTGCTGTGGGACGTACCCGACGGTGCCCGGGGACGGCGGCGTCGCCGGGGACACGGTACGGCCGGCGACCTCCACCCGGCCGGTGATCCGTACTCCGGGGCCGGCCTCTCCCAGCAGTGCCCGGCCGGCGGTGGTCTTGCCGCTGCCGGAGCGCCCGACGAGGGCGAGCACCTCCCCCGCCGCCACGGTGAACGAGACCCCGGCGAGCAGCCGACGCCCGGCGGCCTCGGCACCGAGGTCGGTCACCCGGACCTCCCCGACGGCCACGGTGGAGGCCGGCGGCTGGTGCTGACCGGTCGGCAGGGCGTCCGCGTCGTGCGGGGCGGCGCGGGCGGCGGGGACGCGCGGCCCGGCGGCAACGCGGCTGACCACGCCACGGCGGGCCTCGTCGTCAGGGCGGACGACATCGTCGCGGACGACGTCGTCAGGGCCGACGACGTCGTCAGGGCGGGCCTCGTCGTCGCGACGGACCGCGAGCAGGTGGTCGGCGACGAGGTTCACGCCGACGGCGAGGGCGACGAGGAGCGCGGCGGGCACCAGAACCGACCAGGGCTGCAACAGCAGTCCGCCGCGGTTGCGGTCCACCATGACCGCCCAGTCGGCCGCGTCGGGGGCCACGCCGATGCCGAGGAAGCTGGCCGTGGCGACGAGGTACAGCGCGCCGATGAACCGCACTCCCGCGTCGGCCAGCAGGACCCGCCGGATGCCGGTCACGACGTGGCCGACGGCGCGCCGCCACCACGTCTCCCGGTACAGCCGCATCGCCTCCATGGCGGGGCCGTGGGCCAGGGGCAGCGCCGCGGCGCGGCTGATCCGGGCGACCTCGGGCAGGCCGATCAGCGCGACGATGCCGACCAGGGTGGCCGGGCCGCGTGGCGCGGTGGCCGCCAGCAGGATCAGCAGGATCAGCGAGGGCACGGCGAGCAGCAGGTCCAGCGGGCGCATGACCAGCTCGTCGACCCAGCGGCGACGGGCCAACGCGGCCAGCAACCCCAGCGGGGCCCCCAGCAGGTACGCCAGGGCGGTCGCGGCGAGCGCCACGCCGACCACGGAGCACCCGCCGAGCAGCACCTGACGCAGCACGTCGCGCCCGACGAAGTCGGTGCCGAAGACGCCGCCGGGGTCGAA
>NZ_GG657738.1:320076-326500 GCF_000158815.1 Micromonospora sp. ATCC 39149
CAGGGTGGCCGACAGGGCGGCGGCGCCGCCGAACAGGCCGCGCCGGGTCAGCCGGGGGGTGGGGATGGCGGATGTCATGGGGTGTCCCTTCGGGGAAGCGGGATGGCCGGGGCGCGGCGGGCAGGTCGGGACGTGCCCGCCGCGGCGGGGGTGAGGGCGGGCCGGCGACGGTGCCGGCCAGCGGATCAGGTCGGGTCGGGCCGGCGGCGGGCCACCAGGTGCAGCCGGTCGCCGCGCAGCGTCGTGGACAACGACGCGTCGGGCCGCCACGGCGGCTCGGTGCGGGGGCCGGGCCCGTCGAACAACGTCAGCACATCGAAGCCGGCGGTGTCGAGCAGGTGCCGTAGTTCCTGGGGGAACAGCAGCCGCCAGGCCGAGGTCTGCGCCAACGGCTCGGGCGCGCCCGGCCAGGTCCAGATCCGTTCCCGGCGCAGTAGCTGCTCCGCGTGGTCGATCCACAGTCGGGTACGCGAGGTGTACGCGACGCCGCGCCACGACACGGTGCGCACCGACGTGCCGTCGAGCAGCTCGGTGCTGCCGAGGAAGAACGCACCGTTGCGCATCTCGGCCAGCAGCAGGCCACCCGGGGTCAGATGCGCCCGGCACCGGGCCAGGAACGCGGTGAGGTCGGCGTTGGTGTGGCAGTACAGCATCGCGCTGTCCAGGCAGGTCACCGCGTCGAACCGGGTGCCGAGGTCGAAGCCGCGCATGTCGGCGGCCACGAACCGCGCCTGCGGGTGCCGGCCGCGGGCGTGGGCGAGCATCGCCGCCGACGTGTCGATGCCGGTGGCGGCCCAGCCGAGCTGCGCCAGCCGCCCGGCGTCACGGCCCGTGCCGCAGCCGACGTCGAGCAGCCGGCGGCCGGTGGGCGCGTGGCGACGCAGCAGGTCGTCGACGAAGCCGGCGGCGGCGTGCCCCGGGTCGGGGAACTGCGCCTCGTACAGCTCCGGGTTGTCGGTGAGCAGGTTGGCCCCGGCGGCGCTCACCGGCCCCCCTGTCCGCGGCTGCGCGCTCACGCTGGCACCGCCGACGCGACGGGCTCGGGCGCCGGGTCGAGCTGGCGTCGGTGGTGCAGCAGCCAGACGGCCGTCGCGGAGACCAGCCCCAGCGCGGCGCAGAGCAGCCACGCGACCATCGGCACCCCGGTGCCGGATCCGTCGTCCATGGCCCGTCCCACGGCGGTCGTCCCGGCCGCCGCGACCACCCCGGAGACCAAATAGAACAGCCCGAAGTAGGTGCCGGTCAGCCCGTCGCGAGCGAACGCCGGGATCAGCTCCAGCACGAACGGCTGCGCGATCATCACCCCGCCGGCGAGCAGCACGGCCGCGCCGAGCACCGGCACCAGCCGGACGGGGCCGGCGGGGCCGTCGACCGGAGCGAGCGGCAGCAGGAAGCCCCCGCCCATGACCGCCAGGCCGAGCGCGATGGCCGGGCCCCGGGCAAGACGGCGTTGCAGCCAGCGGGTGACCGGCACCTGCCAGGCGAGGGTCACCACCGTGGAGATCACGAACAGCGCCGCGACGGCGAGCGGATGCCCGCCGGCCTCCTCCGCCTGCACGGGCAGCACCAGGTAGAGCTGGTTCTGCAGGGCGAACATCGCGCTGAGGGCGAGGGTGAAGGCCAGGAACCGGCGGTCGGTGACGCATTCCCGCCAGTCCCCCAGCACGCTCTGCCCGCTGGAGCGGGCCGGCTGCGTCGGCAGCACCAGGGCCTGCGCCACGGTCAGCGCCGCGAACACCGCCGCCGCGGCCAGGGCGGCGGCCCGGAAGTCGACCAGCAGCAGCGCGCTGCCGATCAGTGGCCCGAGCAGGGCCCCGACGCTGGCGAACACGTTGAACAGCGCGAACGCCTCGGCGCGTCGGTCCGGAGCGGCCTGGGCGAGGTAGGCCCGCACAGCCGGGTTGAACAGCGCGCCGGCCAGGCCGGAGAGCACAGAGGCGGCCAGCAGCGCCGGCAGCGACACCCCGACGGCGAAGACGCCGAACCCGACGGCGCGCAGCGCGCAGCCGACGATGATCACCCCCCGCGCGCCGAGCCGGTCGGAGGCGGAACCGCCGAGCAGGAACATGCCCTGCTGGCTGAGGTTGCGCACGCCCAGGACCAGGCCGATCACGGCGGCGGACAGGCCGAGGTCGTCGGCGAGGTAGCCGGCGAGGTAGGGCAGCAACATGTAGAAGCCGACGTTGACCCCGAGCTGGTTGACCACCAGCAGCCGGATCGCCGGGGGGAAGCCGAGCAGCGTGGTCCAGGTCGCGGTCATTGCGGCACCTCCGGTTGAGCGGCCAGCGCCGGGTGAGCGGCCGGGTCCGCGACCGTCGGGCGCACGCCGAGGCCGGGGCCGCCGGGGGTACGCAGCGTGCCGTCGGCACCGCCGATGCCGGTCCACGGGTCGTCGGCGAGCAGCAGGTGCCCGTCGAGGTCGACCCAGCGGGCGTGGCCGGCCAGGTGCAGCGCCGGGGCGATGCCGAGGGTGCTGGCGACCAGGCAGCCGAGCATGACGTCCATGCCGTACCCGGCGGCGGTGTCGATCAGCCGGCGGGCGGCGGCCACCCCGCCGCACTTGGCGAGTTTGACGTTTGATCCCGGTGACGGCTCCGGCGAGGCGGTGCACGTCGGCGGCGGGGGGCGACGTCCTCGTCGGCGACAACGGGGCACCGCTACCCCGCGCCCCCGATCCAGGCCAGCGCGTCCGGGTCGCCGGGCGGCACAGGCTGCTCGACGGCGTCCACGTCGCAGGCGGCGACGGCGTCGAGCAGCCGGACGGCTCGCTCGGCGGTCCACGCCCCGTTGGGGTCGAGCAGCAGCCGGGCCGCCGGGGCGGCGGCGCGCACGGCGGCGACCCGGGCGACGTCGTTCCCCGCCCCGGCCTTGATCTTCAGCACCGTGAAGCCGGCCGCCACCAGCCGCCGCGCGGTGGCCGCTGCCGCGGCGGGCGGCCCCAGCCCGATCGTGTACGCGGTCGCGGCCGTCGCCCGCGCGGGGGCGTCGACGAGCCGCTGCACGCTGATCCCGGCGCGCCGCCCGACGAGGTCGTGTACGGCGGCGTCGAGCGCGCCCAGCACCCCCGGCGCGTCGGACAGGTCGGCAGCGAGCGCCGGCAGGTCGGCGCGCAGCGCCTCCGGGTCGGCGTACCCGGTCACCCGGGGGCGCAGTGCGGTCAGCAGCGCGCCGATGCGGCTCAGGTCGAGGCGCTGGTACACGCTGGTGACGACCTCGCCGTGGCCGGTCACGCCGTCGTGGGTCAGGCGCACGGCCACGGCGTCGCGGCGGGCCATGGTGGATCGGGAGATGCGCAGCGGCTCGGCGAGCGGCAGCGGGTAGACCCGCCAGTCGAGGTTCATGCCGGCACCTGCTGCGGTCGGGCCGGCTCGACGGGCCGGCGCTGCGGATCGACGATGGTGCGGCACCGGCTCCACCGGGTCACCTCCACCGCCCGGGGGTGGCATATCTCGACGGGGTGACCCCGGGTGGGGCCGAGCAGGCCCCGCAGCGCGCAGTACTCGTCGTCGAAGATGGAGTCGAGGTAGCGTTGCGGCCCGTCGGGGAAGACGGCGAGGACCCGCGCCCCGGGCTGGGTCCGGGCCGCCCAGGCAGCGACCCGGGCTGTCGCGCCGGTGCTCCACCCGCCGGTGACGAACGCGTGCCGGGCCAGCCGCCGACAGGTCTCCACGGCCTCGGCCGGGCCGACCCAGTGCACCTCGTCGAAGGCGGCGTAGTCGACGTTGCGGGGGTGGATGCTGCTGCCGAGGCCGCGCATCAGCCGCGCGCGGGCGGGCTGGCCGAAGATGGTGGAGCCGACGGTGTCCACGCCGACCAGGCGCAGCCCGGGCCAGTGTCGGCGCAGCGCGCGGGCCAGGCCGGCGCTGTGCCCGCCGGTGCCGACGCTGCACACCAGCGTGTCCACGGCGTCGACCTGGGCGACGATCTCCTCGGCGAGCCCGGCGTAGCCCGCCGCGTTGTCGGGGTTGTGGTACTGGTCGGGCCAGTACGCCCCGGGCAGCGCGGCCCGGACCTGGCGCAGCCGGTCGAGGCGGGCCTGCTGCCAGCCGCCGACCGGGTGCGGAGAGTCCACCATCTCCAGCCGGGCCCCGTGGGCGCGCAGCAGCGCCCGCATGGACGGCTCCAGCTCCCGGTCGACGACCAGCACCACGGGGTGACCGAGGGCCTGTCCGGCGAAGGCGAGGCCGATGCCCATGGTGCCGCTGGTGGACTCCACCACCGGAGCCCCCGGGGCCAGCTCGCCCCTCGAACGCGCGCCGGCCAGCATGGACACCGCGGCGCGGGCCTTCATCCCGCCGGGGCTCAGGCACTCCACCTTGGCCCGGAAGCCGGGTTGCGGGTGGGGCAGTGGGGCGTCCACGAGGACCACCGGCGTGCCGCCGACCAGGTCGAGCAACTGCGGCGCGGTCATCGGCCCTCCCGGTCGGCGCGGTAGCGGTAGATCGGCGTGGGACCGCCGTCGAGCCAGAAGAACGGGTACGGCTCCGCCGACACGGCGGTCAGCCCGGCGCCGAGGAACCATGGCAGCACCGCGCTGCCGGACTGGGCGAACGCCACCAGCGGCACGCCGGTCGCCCGGGCGTGCCGCAGCAGCGGCGCGAAGGTGCCGTTGCCCAAGGTCATGCCGGAGGCGAGGATCGCGTCGCACCGCTTCAGCAGCGCCGCCGCGTCGGGCAGGCAGGGTTCGTCCCACTCGGTGCGCCCGCCGGCCAGGTCGCACGGCAGGTAGCGCAGGCCGCGCTGGCGCAGCCGGTCGAGCAGGGAGTTGACCACGCCGACGACCAGCACGGTCCGTCCGGGCTCGGCGGGAAGCAGGTCGACCACGGCGGCAGCGCGGGCGGCCGACTTCGCCAGCGACGTGCCGGCGGGCACGGTCACCACGTCGGTCGCCGCGTCCGCGTGCGGGCGCACCCCCATCAGGTACGCGTCGAGCGCGGCGACCCGCACCGGCGCGGCGGGGTGGGCCAGCAGCCGCGCCACGGTGGTGCCCACGCAGTCGTACGCGACGTCGTCGGGCAGCTCGTCGGGCTCGACGGCGCAGGAGCCGACGGCGGCCCCGACCCGCAGGCTGAGCACGTGGTTGCGGTAGCTGCGGGCGCGCCCGGGGTGCCGCGCGCCCTGCCGGGTGACGAACGCGACGCTTACCCGTTCCTCCGCCGGGTCGGGGCCGATCCGGCCGGCGAGGACCGCCTCGACCAGATCGTCGAGGCTGTCGTGGGCTCGCCCGGTGACGGCGGGGCCGGCGGGCGGGGCGGTCACGCGGCGGCCCCGGCGAGCTGGTCGACGTACCGGACGTCGAGGGCGCCGATCAGCTCCTCGGCCCGCGCCCGCGCGCCCGGCCCCTCGGTGTCGACGGTCATGACGTGGCCGAGATAGGTGTTGTTGCTGTTGGCCTCGCCGGCGTGGTGCCCGGCGGGCTTGACCGCCCAGTCCACCACGCACGGGTCGCCGGCCAGCCGGTCGGTGCCGGTGATCGCGTCGACGGTGCCGGCCCGGGGCGGCAGCAGGAACGCGATCGCGGCGCTGCGTACCCCGGTGTCGACCGGCGTGGTGTCGGGGCGCTCGCCGAGGGCGAGCCGCGCGTACGCCATCGGCAGGTCGACGCCGGTGACCCGGCGGACCAGTTCGGTGATCTGGTTGCCGGCGGGCCGGGGGTTGACCTCGACCACCCGGGGCCCGGCCGGGGTCAGGCGCAGCTCGGTGTGGGCGACACCGTGGGTGAGGCCGACGGCGCCGAGCGCGGCGACGGCGGTGTCGGCCGCCGCGCGGGCGTCGGCGGCGGGCAGGTCGGCAGGGAACATGTGTCCGCTCTCGACGAACGAGGGCGCGCCGGCGAGGCTCTTGTCGGTCACCCCCACGACCGTGGTGACGCCGTCGCGGGTCACGGTCTCGACGCTCACCTCGGGGCCGGTGAGCAGCTCCCTCCAGCAGCACCAGCGGTGCCCGGGGCTGCCGGCGCGCGTTGACCACCGAAGCCGGCCAGCGCGTCGTACGCCACTCGTAGCTGCGCCGGGTCGGCGACGGCGCGCACGTACATCCCGGCGCACAGGTCGACCGGCTTGACCACCAGCGGGTAGCCGAGCTGGTCGGCGGCGGCGACGGTGGCCGCCCAGCCGTCGGTCACCGCGAACGCCGGCCCCGGCAGGCCCGCCTGGCGCATCGCCTCGCGGGCGAGGTCCTTGCGGTACGCGCGGCGCACCGCCTCGGGGTCCGGCCCAGGCAACCCGAGGTGGGCGGCGACCGCGGCGGCGGTGTGCAGGTAGTAGTCGCAGGAGGTGAGCACCCCGTCGAAGCGCAGGGCGGCGTGCAGCCGGGCGACGTGCTCGAGGAGCGCCTGCGGGTCGTTGGTCTCCGCGGTGATCACGTTGTCGGCGTGTGTTGCAGCGGATGGACCCGCCGGGTGGCGCCGCCCGCAGGTAGTGGT
>NZ_GG657738.1:327613-328887 GCF_000158815.1 Micromonospora sp. ATCC 39149
GCAGGGGTGGTCTTGCCGCAGCCGGACGGGCCCAGCACGGCCAGTAGCGCGCCCCGCCGCACGTCGAGGTCGACGCCGGCCAGGGCGGACACCGTCTGGTACGACTTGGTCAGCCCGGCAACGGCCAGCATCGTCTCGGTCATCGGGTGCCTCCGGGGGCGGTCGGGCCGGCGTCGGTCAGTCCGGTGCGCGCCGCGAGCAGCCAGGTCGGCACGGCGGCGAGCGCGACGAGCAGCGCCGCGTACGGCGCGGCGGCGGCGTACGCGGCGGTCGAGGTGTGCGTCCACAGCTCGGTGGCCAGGGTGTCCATTCCGGTCGGGCGCAGCAGCAGCGTGGCGGGCAGTTCCTTCATGCAGGTGAGGAACGTCAGGGCCGCCCCGGCGCCGATCCCGGGCAGGGTCAGCGGCAGGGTGACCGTGCGGAACACGGCGAACGGGCCCCGGCCCAGCGACCGCGCGGCCTCCTCCACGGCGGGCGGGCTCTGCGCGGCGGCGGACGCCACCGCCCCGACGGCCAGCGGCAGGAACAGCGTCGCGTACGCCAGCGCCAGCAGCCACCTGCTCTGGTAGAGCGGGTACGCCACGTTGACGGAGAAGAACACCAGCGACAACCCGATCACCACGCCGGGCAGGGCGTGCGCGACGTAGGTGAGCCGCTCCAGCACGGTGGTCACCGGGCCGGGCGCCCGGGCGGCGAGCAGCCCCAGCGGCAGGGCGAGCAGCATGGTGAACGCCGCGCCCGCCAGTGACACCGACAGCGACCCGCCGGCGGCGGCGGCGACCTCGGCGAGGGAGCCGGGGCGGGACACCCCCGCGCCGAGCCAGCGGGCCAGCCCGAACGCCGGCACGCCGAGGGCCAACGCGTCGACCGCGAGCAGGACGGACAGGGCCGGCCACCGCAGGCGGCGAAGCGCCAGCCGCACGGGCGGACGCACGGCGGTGCTGGCGTAGCGGGCGTCGCGGGTGCGGGTGCCCAGCTCCGCGCCGATCAGCAGCACGGTGAGCAGAACCAGCACGGTGGAGAGCACCAGCGCCCCGGTGCGGTCGAAGCCCAGGTTGAACGCGGTGAAGATGGCCCGGGTGAAGGTGTCCACCCGCACGATCGACACCGCGCCGAATTCGGACAGGACGTACAGGGCGACCAGCAGCGCGCCGGCGGCCACGGCGGGCCGGATCTGGCGCAGTGTCACCCCGACCAGGGACGCCCACGGGCCCCGGCCCAGCGATTTTTGTTACCTCCTCCTGCCCGGGGTCGGCCCGGCGCAGCGCGGCGAC
>NZ_GG657738.1:329264-342202 GCF_000158815.1 Micromonospora sp. ATCC 39149
CGGCGATCCGCTCGCCCGCCCGCCTCGCCGGCCCGCACGGCGAGGTAGAACCAGGGGCAGCAGGGCCACCGCGACGGCGGCGGCCGACGCGGCGGTCAGCCCCGGCCGGAGCAGGACGCGGCGCGTCGACCGCCGGGCCCCGGCGGGGACCCGGCGGTCGACGGTGCGGACGTCGTTCAGGCCAGCCCCGCTTCCTTGATCATGTTGACGGTGGCGTCGAGCGTGTCGAGGTCGTTCAGGTCGATCTTCGGGGCGTCGAGGTCGGCGAGCTGCGGCAGGCCGGGTGCGGCCGGCACCCCGGCGGCCAGCGGGTACTCGAAGGTCTCGGTGGCGAAGTAGGTCTGCGCCTCGGTGCCGAGCAGGTAGTCGACCAGCGCCCGGGCGTCGGGGTCGGTGCCGGCGCGCGTGAGCAGGCCGACCCCGGCGGCGTTGACCAGCCCGCCGGTGTCGCCGTCGGGGAAGAAGTGCAGCCGGGCCTTGAGGGCGGACGCCTCGCCGCCGCGCTCCTTGGCCAGCTCGTAGACGTAGTAGTGGTTGACCAGGCCGGCGGCGAGCTTGCCGGCGTCGATGTCGGCGACGATCTGCACGTTGCCCTCGCGGATCTGCGGCTCGTTGGCCTTCAGCCCGGTCAGGAACTCCCTGGCCTTCGCGTCGCCGTGCTGCACCCGCAGGGCGGTGACGAACGCCTGGAACGAGCCGTTGGTCGGGGCGACGCCGAGCCGGCCCTTCCACTTCGGGTCGGTCAGCTCGAACACCGACGTCGGTAGCTGCTCCTTCGTCACCTGGTCGACGTTGTAGGCCAGCACCCGGGACCGGCCGCTGACGCCGACCCACTGGCCGCCGGCGGCCCGGTACGCGGCCGGCACCCGGTCGAGCAGGTCCTGCGGCAGGACGGCGAACAGGCCGGCCTTGGTGACCGCGCCGAGCGCGCCGGCGTCCTGGGCGAAGAAGACGTCGGCGGGGCTGCGGCCGCCCTCTTCGAGCAGCTGGGCCGCCATCTGGGCGGTGGTGCCGTAGCGGACGTCGACGGTGACGCCAGAGGACTTCTCGAACTTTTCCAACACCGGCTTCACCAGGCTCTCGCTGCGACCGCTGTAGATGGTCAGCCGCTTGTCGCCCGGTTTGCCCGGGTCACCCTCGTCGCCGCCGCAGGCGGTGAGGGAGAGGAGACCCGCCAGGGCGGTGGCCAGTACGACGCTCAGACGCTTTTGCACAGGCAAGGATTACCTTACCTACCAGTCGTGAGGCAAATCCATCTCTGCCGTGGCCAGGAGTGATGTCCACCTCCCCCGCGTCCCACTGAGGATTGGCTGCCCTAACCTAGCCGCCATGTCTGTCCTCCCCGGCGTCGAGCCGGTGCCCTTCGCCGCCGCCCTGGGCAGCCACGGCGACCGCCCGGCGGTACTCACCGCCGACGGCCGGCTCAGCTACCGGGAGCTGGCCGACAGGGTCGCCGAGCTGGCCGCCCGCCTCGGCACCGCCCGACGGCTGGTGCTGCTCGCCGGCGCCAACCGGGTCGACGAGCTGGTCGCATATCTCGCCGCGCTGACCGCCGGCCACCCGCTGTTGCTGGCACCCGGCGACAACGACACGGCGACGGCCGCCCTGGAGCGGGCGTACGACCCGGACGTGGTGCTGCGCCGGGTCCACGGGGCCCTCACGGTCGACGAGCGGCGGCCGGCCAGCCGGCACGAGCTGCACCCCGAGCTGGCGCTGCTGCTGAGCACCTCCGGCTCGACCGGTTCGCCGAAGCTGGTCCGGCTGTCCCGGGCGAACCTCCAGGCCAACGCCGAGGCGATCGCCGCCTACCTGCGCGTGCGGGACACCGACCGGGCGGCCACCACCCTGCCGATGCACTACTGCTACGGCCTGTCGGTGGTCAACAGCCACCTGCTGCGCGGCGCCGCGCTGGTCCTCACCAACCGATCGGTGGCCGACCGGGACTTCTGGGAGCTGTTCCGCGCCGCCCGGGGCACCGCCCTGGCCGGCGTGCCGTACACCTTCGAGCTGCTGGACCGGGTCGGCTTCGCCGAGATGCGCCTGCCCCACCTGCGCTACGTCACCCAGGCCGGGGGCCGACTCGACCCCGAGCGGGTGACCCGGTACGCGGCGCTCGGCCGACGCCGGGGCTTCGACCTGTTCGTCATGTACGGCCAGACCGAGGCCACCGCGCGGATGGCGTACCTTCCGCCGCACCTGGCCGCGACCCGGCCCGAGGCGATCGGCGTGCCCGTCCCCGGCGGGTCGTTCCGGCTACGCCCGCTGCCCGACCGGCCGGAGCCGGACACCGGCGAGCTGGTCTACACCGGCCCCAACGTGATGCTCGGTTACGCGCGGACCCCGGCCGACCTGGCCCTCGGCCGCACCGTCGAGGAGTTGCGCACCGGCGACGTGGCCCGCCGGGCCGCCGACGGCCTCTACGAGATCGTGGGGCGGGTCGGCGGGCTCGCCAAGGTCTTCGGGCTGCGTGTCGACCTGGCGCGCGTCGAGGAGCAGCTTGCCGCGCGAGGAATCGCCGCGTACTGCGTCGGCACGGACCGTGAGCTGGTCGTGGCGGCCACCGGCGGTCCCGATCCGCAGCGGGTGCGGCGGCTCGCCGCCGCGGCCGCCGGCCTGCCGGCGCGGGCCGTGCGGGTGCACCCGGTGGCCGAGCTGCCCCGGCTCGGCAACGGCAAGCCGGACCGCGCGGCGCTGCGCGCCCTGGCCGCCGCGCCCTGCCCCACCGCGCCGCCCGCCGCCGACGGCACCGACCTGTGCCGGCTGTACGCGCGGGTGCTGGACGCCGACAGAGGTCACCGCCGACGACAGCTTCGTCTCCCTCGGCGGCGACTCCATGTCCTACGTGGAGATGTCGGTACGGCTGGAGGAGGCCCTCGGCGAGCTGCCCGCCGACTGGCACACCACCGCGATCCGGGACCTGCCCCGGCCCGCCGCCCCGCCCGGTCGGCGTCGATCGGCCGTGCTGGAGACCAGCGTGGCGCTGCGCGCGGCGGCGATCGTCGTGATCGTCGGATCGCACATCCCGCTGTTCACGATCAAGGGCGGTGCCCACCTGCTGCTGGCGGTCGCCGGGTTCAACTTCGCCCGGTTCCAGCTCACCGACGTCTCCCGCCTGCGGCGACTACGCAGCGCCGGGCACGCCATCGGCCGGGTCGTGCTGCCGTCCGTGCTCTGGATCGCGGCGGCGGGCGCGGTCACCGGAGACTACACGCTGACCAACGTGCTGCTGCTCAACAGCGTCCTCGGGCCGCACGACGGGGCCACCGAGTGGCAGTTCTGGTTCGTCGAGGCGCTGGTGTACATCCTGCTCGGAGCGGTCGCGCTGCTGGCCGTCCCGGCGGTGGACCGCGTCGAGCGGCGGTACCCCTTCGGGCTGCCGCTCGCCGTCGCCGCGTTCGGCCTGGTCTTCCGGTACGACCTGCCCGGCCTGACCGCGCACGGCCACATCCCGTCCGCTGTGGTGGTGTTCTGGCTGTTCGCGCTCGGCTGGGCGGCGGCGCGGGCCCGCAGCGCCGGTCAGCGACTCGTGCTGACCGGGGCGGCCCTGCTCGCCGTGCCCGGCTTCTTCGGCCAGCCGTGGCGGGAGGCGCTGATCGCGGCCGGTTTCGTGCTGCTGGTCTGGGTGCCCCGGCTGCCCAGCCGGCGCGCGCTCAACCGGGTCGCCGGGGTGCTGGCCACCAGCTCGCTGTACATCTACCTGGTTCACTGGCAGGTGCTGTCGCTGGTCGGGCCCGCCTCGCGCGGGGCAGCCATGGTGGTGTCCCTAGCCGCCGGCGTCGGCGTCGCGGCGCTCGCCCGGGTGGGGGCCCGGTGGCTGCCGCACGCCGTCCGGGTGTGGGGCCGGACGGCGGCGGCACGCGGTTCCGGTCAGGCCACGGCAGCCCGGTCCGCTGGGTCCACGCCGGCGTAGCCGCCCCGGTGGTACAGCAGGGGCGAGCCGACGTCGGCGTGCCGCAGCAGCTCAGGCTCGGCGAGCACGATGGCGTGGTCGCCGACGACCACCCGGTCCACCACACGGCAGAGCAGCCAGGCCAGGGCATCGTCGAGGATCGGCACCGCCTCGGGGCCGACCCGCCACCGGGTCGGGTAAGCGAACCGGTCGATCCCGGTCATGGCGAACGTCCGCGCCAGTTTCCGCTGGTGCCGGGCGAGCAGGTGCACCGCGACGTGCCGGGACCGCGCCACCGTGCGCCAGCTCGACGAGGCGAGGCCCAGGCAGAAGGACACGACGGGCGGCTCCAGCGACACCGACGTGAACGACGTCGCGGTGAAGCCGACCGGCGGGGCCCCGGGGGCCGTCACGACGGTGACGGTGCTGGCCTGGTGGCGCAGGATCGCCCGCAGCGAACTCGCGTCGGCCTCGACGATGGGTCCCGGCTGCGGGTCGGCGGTCATCGAAGACTCCCAGGATCGCACGGTGCAGCCCGGGGTGGCCGCCCCGGCTCGGCCGAGACGCACATCGATGCGGCACCCCGGTGCCTCCGACGCTAACCGACCATGCCCACCACCCGCAATACCTACTTAAAAAGTAGGGATTTCGGCACCGGTCGCCCACTGGCTTCCGCCGAGACCGACGGCGAGCGCGCGCAGAACGAGTTTCGGCTGGTCAGAGGGTACGGGCCAGCCGGTCGGCGAGGATGCGGGTGAACCGGGACGGGTCGCCCAGCTCCCCGCCCTCGGCCAACAGCGCCATCCCGTACAGCAGCTCGGCGGTGTCGGCGAGCCCGTCGGCGGCGGCGTCCTGCTCGTGGGCCTTGCGCAGCCCCTCCACCAGCGGGTGCCCCGGGTTGAGCTCCAGGATCCGCTTGACCTGCGGCACCTCGTGACCCATCGCCCGGTACATCTTCTCCAGAGTCGGGGTGATGTCGTGGGCGTCGCCGACCACGCACGCCGGGGAGGTGGTCAGGCGGGTGGAGAGGCGAACCTCCTTGACGCTGTCGGCGAGCTTCCCGGTCATCCAGGTCAGCAGGTTGGCGTACTCCTGGCGCTGCTGCTCGCGGGCGGACTCGGCCTCCTTCTTCTCCTCCTCGGTGTCCAGGTCGACCTGACCCTTGGCGATGGAGCGCAGCGGCTTGCCGTCGAACTGGCCGACCCGCTCGACCCAGACCTCGTCCACCGGGTCGGTGAGGATCAGCACCTCGTAGCCCTTGGCGCGGAACGCCTCCATGTGCGGCGAGTTCTCGATCATCGACCGGGACTCCCCGGTCATGTAGTAGATGTCGGCCTGGCCGTCCTTCATCCGCTCGACGTAGTCGCGCAGGCCGGTCAGCTCGGCCGGGTCGTGGGTGGAGGCGACCGAGACGACGTCGAGGATGGCGTCGGTGTTGTCCGGGTCGTCGAGCAGGCCCTCCTTGAGCGCCGGGCCGAACTCGGACCAGAAGGTGCGGTACTTCTCGGCCTCGTTGGCCTTCAGCTCCTTGACGGTGGCGAGGATCTTCTTCACCAGCCGCCGGCGCACCGCCTGGATCTGGCGGTCCTGCTGAAGGATCTCCCGGGAGATGTTGAGCGACAGGTCGTGCGCGTCGACGACGCCCTTGACGAAGCGCAGGTAGTTGGGCATCAGCGCTTCGCAGTCGTCCATGATGAACACGCGCTTGACGTAGAGCTGCACGCCCCGGCGGGCCTGCGGAGCGAACAGGTCCACGGGCGCGTGCGACGGCAGGAACAGCAGCGCCTCGTACTCGAAGGTGCCCTCCCCCCGCATGTGAATGGTTTCCAGGGGGTCGGCCCAGTCGTGGCTGACGTGCTTGTAGAACTCCTTGTACTCGGCCTCGTCGACCTCGCTGCGCGGGCGGGCCCACAGCGCCTTCATCGAGTTGAGGGTCTGCGCCTCGCGGGTGATCTCGTCGCCCTCGCCCTTGCGCTCGACGGTCATCCGGATCGGCCAGGCGATGAAGTCGGAGTACCGCTTGACGATCTCGCGGATCTTCCATTCGGCGGTGTAGTCGTACAGGTGGTCGTCGCTGTCCTCGGGCTTGAGGTGGACGGTGACGGCGGTGCCCTGCGGGGCGTCGTCGACGGTCTCCACGCTGTACGTGCCCTCGCCGGTGGACTCCCAGCGGGTGCCCTCGGCCTCCCCGGCGCGGCGGGTGAGCAGGGTGACCCGGTCGGCGACCATGAAGGTGGCGTAGAAGCCGACGCCGAACTGCCCGATCAGGTCGGCCGACGCGGCCGTGTCCTTCGACTCGCGCAGCTTCGCCAGCAACTCGGCGGTGCCCGACTTGGCGATGGTGCCGATCAGGCGGACCACGTCGTCGCGGGACATGCCGATGCCGTTGTCCCGGACGGTGAGGGTGCGCGCGTCGCGGTCCACCTCGATCTCGATGTGCAGGTCGGAGACGTCGGCCGCGAGATCCTTGTCGACCAGGGACTCCAGGCGGAGCTTGTCCAAGGCGTCGGAGGCGTTGGAGATCAGCTCGCGTAGGAAGACGTCCTTGTTCGAGTAGATCGAATGGACCATCAGCTGGAGCAGTTGGCGCGCCTCCGCCTGGAACTCCAGCGTCTCGATCCGGTTGCTCACACCGACCCCCTTCAGTGACTGGGTGACCCTTCGCGCAAAGGATACGAGCCGTCGCTGGCAGTCGCGACACCCGCCCGACCGGATGCGGCGGGGCGAGCATACGATGCCACTTCCGGTCCCTGTGGAGCTGCCCGCGAATACGGGGCAGCACACGTCGCGCTCACGTCACCCCCGAGGGTGATCACGAGCTGGACGATCGTAGCCGGGGCGTGCTGGTCGCGGGCCACCTGGGCGAGCACGACCGGCGGCCGGTGTACCACCGCCGGGTCGGCTACCCGTCGACCCAGGGCAGGAGTCACTGCTGTCCACGCCGCCACCGCCGGTCCGGCACCACCCGGGTCGTCTCCTCGGCCGGTATCCGCTCCGCCTCGGCCTGCGCGAGAAGCCGTTGCCGGGCCGCCTCCCGTTCCGCCTCCTGGATCTGCTCGCCCCTGCCCTCGACCGGAACAGCGTCGCTCATCATCCCCACCTCCGTCGGTCGGGGCGCGGCGGCGTGCTCTGAAAGGACCGGCACCGCCACGCCCGGCTGAGGGGACGCGACCGCAACGAGCACCGGCATCAGTGGGCGACCTTGGAGGATTCCGGCCCCTCGAGGGGCCGGAATCCTCCAAAATCTCCATCGCGTCCTTACTCGAACGATAAGGCTTCCAGAGTGACGGCGAACTAACTGTCGGTTAGGTTCCGTGGGGCCCCGGGTCCAGCGGGTCGATGCCGATACGAATCGCGAGGTCCCGCAACTCGGACGAGCCCCAGCGGCGGGCGTCCCGGACCATCTGGCCGACGATCTCCCGCACGCTCGGCCGTGACCGCAGCTCGGCGGGTGACGCGTTGTCCGCCTCCAGGAACGCCAGGATCGCTCGCTCCTGGTCGCCAGCCGCGTACCACCCACGTCCCGCATCCAGGTGCAGACGGCATCGACGGTTCGCGCTGCGAACCTGCGACCGGTCGACACGCCGCGCCCGTTCCGGCGCGCGCTCAGGCGTCCCGCTCTCGACGGCCACCCCCACCCGCCAGATCCCGCAGTTCGCCGGCGTGAACTCCATCCGCCACGGGTCGGGCGTAAAGCCCAACGTCTGGTCGGCTTTCGAACGCCTCCAACAGAGAACGAACGTCGCCGGCCGGCTGGCTCTTGGCGGGCCGCTTGGGATTCGTCGGAACTCCCAGCGCCTCCCAGTTGGTACGCGCGTCGCCCATCTCGGACGCGAGGGCACGCAACTCGATGACGAACTCGACCAGCCGGCCCTGGTCGTCGACAGTCGCGTTGAACGGGATCGCTCGGGCCTTGTCGCCGAACTTTCGGCACAGGCCCTCGTCCGCGTACCAAGTCGCCGTCAGGTCGACAGCACCGGCGAGACGCCGCTTACCCGTGGCTGCCTGCTCGCCGTCGCTTTGCACACTCACCACCGCGTCGACCAATCGACGCGCGCCGCCCGGGTCGTTGGGGTCAACGTCCAGGTAGCTGCCTGCGGGTACCTCGGACCTGGACAGCGAGTAGTTCGTCCCGAAGCTGACCCCCGGCACGTTGAGCATGGCGAAGTACACGTCTTCCTCGTATCTCGTCACGAGGATCATCCGGTCGTTCTTCTTGAGGGTGTAGGACATCGTTCCGGTCCGTCGTTGTGCCTCCATCACCCCCTGACCGGTGGCTTCCGCCGTGTCGGTCGTGACCCGAACCGGCTCCCGCGAGATCCAGCCGACGGCCGCCGTCAGGTCCTTGACCTCACCCCGCTGCCCGACCGGGGAGGCGTCGGATCGGCCGCACGCCGTCTCCTTCGTCGAAGCAGAATTCTGGCCGGAGTTACCCGGACCGCACCCAGTGGCACCAAGAACGGCAGTCAGGGTCGCCATCGTGGCGACCAGACGTCGAACCTGCATGTAAAGGTCACCTCACGGTGGAAGAACGAAGCCGCCACAACGAGTCACGGCACCGTTGATCATAGGCGGGCGGCTGACGCCGCCCACCTGGCCGGTGGGTGCCGGGGCGAGCCGGTCAAGCGCGGCGCGCAGGTGCCCACGCAGGGCGTCGCTGCCGGTGTGCCCGGAGTCGTTGACCACGATCAGCTCCGCGTCGGCCCAGGCCCAGGCCAACGACCACGGCGTCTCCAGCGGCGAGCCGAGGTCGAAGCGGCCATGCACGAAAACCCGGGAATGCCGGCGAGCTGGTGGGCGCCGCGCAGCGGCGGGTAGGACGGCTGCCCCATCAGCCCGTCTGACCGGCCACGACGTCCAGGGCGCGGGTGAAGTCGGCGAGCAGGTCGGCGGTCTCCTCGATGCCGGTGGAGACCCGCACGAGGCCCTCGCCGATGCCGGCGGCGGCGAGTTGCTCGGCGTCGACGATCCCCGCCCACATCGAACGCGGGTGCACCACGAGGTGCTCACGCTGCCCAGGCTGGCCGCCCGCTTGGCCAGTCGCAGCTCCGCGAGGAGGGTGGCCGCCGCCGGTCGGCCACCGGCCAGGTCGAGGCTGAACACGCCGCCACACCCGCTCATCTGCTTCGCGGCCAGGTCGTGCTGGGGGTGACTGGGCAGCCCCGGGTAACGGACCTGGGCCACCGCCGGGTGCTCCTGGAGCGCCCGAGCCAGCGCGAGGGCGTTGTCGTTGTGCCGGGCCATCCGCAGCGGCAGCGTCCGGATGCCGCGCAGCAGCAGCCAGGCGTCGATGGGGCCCAGCGTCGCACCGGTGACGATGGCGGTCTGCCAGACCCGGTCGATCAGCCCGGCGGGGCCGACCACCACCCCGGCGGTGACGTCGGAGTGGCCGCCGAGGAACTTCGTGGCGCTGTGCCAGACCAGGTCCGCGCCGAGGGCCGCAGGTCGCTGGTTGACCGGGGTGGCGAACGTGTTGTCCACGACGGCGTACGCGCCGTGGGCGTGGGCCAGCTCGATCACGGCGGTCAGGTCGGTCAGCTCCAGCAGAGGGTTGCTGGGCGTCTCCACGAGCAGCAGCCGGGTGCGCGGGGTCATGGCGCGGGCGAACGCCTCGACGTCGGTCTGGTCGACCTGGGTGCAGCTCACCCCGAACCGGGTGAGCAGCCCGGTGGCCAGCGAGGTGGTGCCGCCGTACGTGCTGCGCTGCACGATCACGTGGTCCCCGGCGGTGAGCAGGGCCAGCGCGACGGTGGTGATCGCCCCCATCCCCGAGGCGGTCACCAGGCCGGCCTCGGTGCCCTCCAGCTCGGCCACCACGGCGGCGACCTGGGCGTGGTTGGGGTTGCCTTAGCGGGTGTAGAAGCCATCGGCGCGCACCTGCGTGGCGATCTCGGTGAACCGCTCGTCGGACTCGGCGCTGAACGTGGCGCTCTGCACGATCGGCGGCGACACCGCGCCCGTGGGATGCAGGCCGTCGTCACCGTGGATCGCGGTCGTGCCGATGCCGGTCACCGGGTTCTCCTCACGCTGGTCGGATCGCTGCTCGGATCAGGGTAGGGCGATGACGACGGGGCTCGGGGCGGGTGCCGGCGCGGCCCGGTCGAGCAGCATCCGCTGGCTGTCGCGCTGGCGGCGCAGCACCGCGTCGTCGAGGTCGGCGACGGCGAGCCCGGCGGCGGTGCCGGCGGCGGCCAGGGCCCCGCCGTCAGGGCCGTACACGGCGCTGTGGCCGGCGTACCGCCAGCCGCCGTGCGCGCCCGCGTAGTTGGCGAACACCACGTAGCTGGTGTTCTCCAGGGCGCGGGCCGGGAAGTAGACGCCGCGCCGGTGGTCGGAGTCGCCGACGGTGAACGCGCCGGGCACCAGGTAGGCGTCCGCGCCGGCCAGGGCCAGGCCTCGGGCGTGCTCGGGGAAGCTGGCGTCGTAGCAGACGCCGAGGCCGAGCCGCCAGCCACGCACCTGCACGATCGTGTCGGTGTGGCCCGCGACGAACACCTCGCGCTCGTCGGCGTCGAGGTGCCGCTTGTGGTAGGTGGCGGCCACCGCACCGTCGGGGCCGACGACGAACGCGGCGATGGCCCAGCCGTCGGCGCGGCGGGCGCAGCCGCCGACCACGGCGGTCACGGTGTGTGCCCGGCATGCCTGGCCCACCGTACGCAAAACCGGATCGCCCACCTCGACCTCGCACCGGGCGACATCGGCGGCGAGCAGCGGGTAGTCGTACCCGCACAGCGACAGCTCGGGGAAGACGACCAGGCGCGCGCCCCGGGTGGCGGCCGAGGCGATCGCGGCGACGTGCGCGGCGGCGTTGCCGGCCAGGTCGCCGCCGGCCGCCTCGATCTGGGCGGCGGCGACCCGCAGCGGCTCCCGGGCCGGGTTGTCGCCCGTCGTCGTCACATCGCCCCCAACCACCAGCGCAGCCCGAAGAAGACCGCCAGCCCGACCGTCCACACGATCATGAACCGCTCGACGAACAGACCGGTCACCAGGGTGACGGCTGGGCGCACCAGAAGTACAGGTGCGTCGGCCAGTACGACATCTCGTGGTGCAGCGGGATCCACTGCTCGGCGTTGAACTCGGTGGAGGTGAACACCCGGTCGGCGACCTCGGTGCGCGGTGCGGCGCGTTCCAGGTAGCCGAGCAGGTCCGGGGTGACCGCGCGGGCCGCCCGGCTGAAGTCGTCGGCGGAGGCCACCTCGAAGCCGCAGAACAGCACCGCGCTGTGCGCGTCCAGGTCGCGCAGCAGTTCGTCGCGGCGGCCGGCGAGCCAGCCGGCGAGGTCGAGGTCCGGCACGGCGGCCTCGACCAGGGCCGGCAGTGGCCCGCCCGGCCAGTCGGGGCGTACGTCGACCAGGGACCGTTCCCGCCTGCGGCGGCCGATGGCCGGCGCCACCCGGCTCTGCTCGGTCATCTCTCGTTGCCCCAGGAGTCGTCGACACACTCGGCGAGGCTGCGCGCGGGGTCGGCCGCCGCCCGGCGGAGCACCCCGATGAAGTCCCGGTGCCACGCGTCCGCGCGTGGGCCGTCGAACAGGTCGGTGCGGTAGGTCCAGAGCGCCTCGAGGTCACCCCGGCGCTCGTCGAGCCAGAGGGTGAGGTCCAGCCGGGCGGCGTCCGGCGCGAGTTCCACCCCGGCGAGGTCCAGCCCCTGGGTGCCGCGCCAGGCCGCCGCCGGGGCGTTCTGCACGCCGAAGGCGACCTGCACCAGCGGGTTGCGGTGCGGGTGGCGGGCCGGGCGCAGCCGCTCCACCACCGCGTCGAACGGCACGCCCTGCCACTCGCTGGCGAACAGTGCGGCGGCGCGGGCCTCGGCGAGCAGCTCGACGAAGCCGCGCTGCGGCGCGGGGCGCAGCCGCAACGGCATCGTGTTGACGAAACAGCCGACGCTGTCCTCGGCCGCGACGCTGGTGCGCCCGGCGAACGCGGTGCCGACGAGCAGGTCGGTGCGCCCCGTGCGGGCACCGAGCAGGGCGGCGAACGCGGCCAGCCCGACCATGTAGAGGCTGGTCCGGTGGGCGCGGGCGAGCCGCCGCACGGCGTCGGCGTCGGTGGCCGCCACAATCGCCCGCAGGCTGGCCCCCTGCGGGCGGTCGGCGACGCGCAGGGCACGCGCGGACGCAACGGCGGGGGCGGGCGGGACGGCAGCGGCACCGGTCGACGCCGCAGGGCCCGGGGCGGCCGGCGGGAGCGGTGCGGTGGGGCCTGGGGCGGTCGACGGGGGCGCCAGGTCGAGCAGGGTGGGCGCGCCGCGCAGCCCGGCTACCACCTCGTCCAGGCCGCGGCGGCCGGCCGGGCCGGCCAGCCAGTCGCGCTGCGCCAGCGCGAACGCGGCCGGTCCCGGCACGGGCCGGGCCGGCCACGGCGGGCGGGGCCGGGTGACCCGCACGGCGGCCTCGCGTTCGCTGTCGTAGCAGCGGCCGAGGTCACGCACGAGCACGCTGAACGACCAGTCGTCGCAGACGATGTGGTGGGCCACCAGCAGCAGCGCGAAGCGGGGGCGGTCGTCGGCGACGAGGTGCGCGCGCAGCAGTGGCCCGGCGGCCAGGTCCATCGGGGTACCGGCGCTGGCGGCGGCCACCCGGGCGACCCGCTCCGCCAGCGGTATCCCCGGCACGGATCGCTCCAGGACCAGCTCGACCTGCGGGTCGTCGTGCACCCGCTGGACCGGGCCGGCATCGGAGCTGGGGAACACGGTGCGCAACGCAGGATGCCGGGCGACCACCCGGCGCAGCGCCCGGGCCAGCGCCGCCCGGTCCACGATTCCGTCCAACTCGACCAGGTAGGACACCAGGTAGGAGGTGTCGGTCGGGTCGAGCTGGTGCAGGAACCACAGCCGGCGCTGCGCCGCCGACAGCGGCGCGGGCCCGTCGGTGACGGGCGTACCGGCGGTGGCCGGCAGCGTCGGGGCCGCCGGGACGTGCAGGGCGCCGGCCGTCGCGGCCTGAAGGTGCGCGGCGAGGGCGGCCACGGTGGGATGGTCGAACAGCGCGGCCGGCGGCACGGGCACGCCGGTGGCGGCCGTGAAAACAAGGCCGCGCACCGCAGGGCGA
>NZ_GG657738.1:342529-345712 GCF_000158815.1 Micromonospora sp. ATCC 39149
CGCGCGCCGACCAGGTAGCCGACCAGGAGGGGTACGCCGCTGGGCCCGGTGCGCACCGCGGCGGCGGCCTCGCGTACGCCCGGCAGGTCGGCCAGGGCCGCGGCGACCTCGCCCAGCTCGATGCGGTAGCCGCGCAGCTTCACCTGGTCGTCGAGGCGGCCCAGGAACTCCAGTTGCCCGTCGGGGCGCAGCCGGACCCGGTCTCCGGTGCGGTACATCCGCTCGCCGGGGCGGAACGGGTCGCGCAGGAACCGGGCGTCGGTTTCCTCCGGACGGTCGAGGTAGCCCCGCGCCAGGCCCGCTCCGGCCAGGTACAGCTCCCCCGCCGTGCCGGGCGGCACCGGCACGCCGTCGGCGGCCAGCACGTACGCCCGGGTGTGCGGCAGCGGTCGGCCGATCGGCGGGACGCCCCCGTCGGCGGTGATCTCCGCGCAGGTCGAGTAGGTGGTGTCCTCGGACGGGCCGTAGAGGTTGAGCAGCCGGCGAACCCCGGGACGGGCCAGGACGCGGGCGGCGAGAGCCGCGGTCAGCGGCTCGCCGGCCAGGCACACGGTGCGGACGCCGGCCGGCAGGGCGTCGGCGGCGAGCAGTTCGCTCATCGCCGAGGGGACGGTGTTGACCAGGGTGACCGGCAGCCCGGCGGCGTCGGGGTCGGCGAGGGCGAGAACGTTGTCGACCAGCACCACCCGCCCGCCCCAGCACAGCGGGCCGAAGATCTCGAACACCGACAGGTCGAAGCAGACGCTGGTGGCGGCCAGCACGCCGCTCAGTTCCTGGGCGGAGAAGGCGGACCGGGTCCAGCCCATCAGCACCGAGGCGGAGCGGTGCTCGATGGCGACGCCCTTCGGCCGGCCGGTGGAGCCGGAGGTGTAGATGACGTAGGCGAGCCCGGCCGCGTCGGCGTCCGCCTCGGGGCGGTCGGCCGGCTGTCCGGCCACGTCGAGGGCGTCCAGGGGCAACGCGGCGGGGCCGAAGCGGTCGGCCAGGCCGGTGCGGGTGAGCACCACCCGGGCACCGGAGTCCTCGGTCATGAACGCCACGCGCGCAGGCGGGTACGCCGGGTCGAGTGGCACGTACGCCGCGCCGGCCTTGAGCACCGCCAGCAGGGCCACCACCAGGTCGACGTCGCGGGGCAGGCAGACCCCGACCCGGTGCTGGCCGGTGACGCCGTGCGCCAGCAGGACCCGGGCGAGCCGGTTGGCCGCCTCGTCGAGTTGCCGGTACGTCAGCGCCCGGTCGCCGGCGCGCACCGCCTCCGCGTCGGGGGTCCGCTCCACCTGGGCCTCGACCAGGTGGTGCAGGCAGGTGCCGGTGAGCAGGACACCGGAGACGCGGGGTGCGATGGCCCGGCGCACCGGCCCGGCGGGCCGGGCGGAGATGGTCACTTCCGCCCGCGATTCGTCGTACGCGTGCAGCCAGACACCGAACGGCCCCCAAGATCGTAACGGTACGTGCGCCCGGGATGACCCTTTGGCAGGTCAGCGCTCCGGGCCCCTCACGCTCTGCCACTTACAGCGATCAATCGATTGCTCTCCGCTGAGAGGTTTCACGAGCGCCGACGGGAATGCCAAGCGCCCTCCCGAGATGTGGGACACAGGGGACGGAAACGCGAACCGGCGAGGTCGGTCCGTTATGCGACTGCGCGTCGGGCCGAAAAAGCGTTGAACAGGGCCGATGCGCCAGGAGGGTCCACCAGCGGCCGGCCCGGCTGGCCCGAGGCTGTCGGGTAACCGCCAGGCCCCCGGGCGGACCCGGCCCCGCCGCGCGAAGCCGTCAGGCCGGTCGCCGCCACTCGTCGGCGAGGACCGACCAGATCTCGATGTCGATGCGCCCGCCCGGCCCGGGAGATGCCTGGCGCAGCGTGCCGTCGCGGCGCATGCCCAGCCGGCGGGCGACGGCGACACTGCGGGTGTTGCGCGCGTCCGTCCGCCACTCGACCCGGTGGATGCCCCGCTCCCGCACCGCCCAGTCGACGATCACGCCGGCGGCGCGGGTGATCAGCCCCCGCCCCTGGGCCGCCGGCTCCAGCCAGCAGCCCGCCTCACACCTGCCCAGCGCCGTGTCGAACGCGACGAACATGACCCCGCCGACCAGCGTCGGCCCCTGCGGGGCCGGACCCGCAAGCCAGATGCCCCAGATCCCGCCGGCGTCGCGGGCCCACAAATCGGCGTAGCGTTGCAGGACGGCCCGCGCGGACGCGAGGTCGGTGGCCACGAAGGACGACCCCACCCAGGGCGCGATGTGGTCACGGGCCCGGTCGAGGTGGCTGAGGAACTCCTCGGCCCGCCACGGCTCCAGCGCACGCAGCTCGGCGTCGGCGGTCAGGAAGCGAGCGAACACCGGGCCTCCCGAGGCTGCGGGGCGGGCGAGCGAATCGGCTCAGCAGACCATACGCCGGCCACCCGGACACACCCGGGCCGCCCGACCGGGCCGCCCGGCCTCACCACGCGGTGAGCGAGGGTCAGCTCACGTGGCGTCAGTCAGCGCAGGAGCGCGGCGCGGCAGATCGGCGCGGGCCAGCCTTTCGGTCAGCGCAGCAGGTCGGCGTGGGCGGCGCGGAGCCGGGCCAGGCCCGGGTCGCTGCCGGGGGTGACCCGGCGGTCGAGTTCGGCCCAGACCTCGGCGAGCGCCTCGGTGACGGCCCGCAGCTCGGCGGCGTGCCGCCGGCTGCTCTGCCGGTGCGACTCGTCGAGACGGCGGGCCCACCCGGCGGTCACCGTGGCGAGCCGGTCGGCGTCGGCCCGCGCCTGCGCCGCCGTGCGGGCGGCGGAGGCGGGCACGATCGCGGCGATCGGGCGAGGGTCGCCGTCGCGGGTGACCATCGTGACCATGTCGGTCAGCTCGGCCATCGCGATGAGCTGGGTCAGCCGGGTGCGGGCCTCGCGCAGCGGCACGGCACGCGGCGGGGTGGGCTCGTGGGACAGGGCGGGGGCAGCCATGACTCCATACTGCTACCGGGGTATGACAAGAACCGTCCACGGTGGCCGCCCGGGGTCTATCCGGTGGCCCGGACGAGGATCTCGACGTAGCGGCGGCACCGCTCGGCGACGGTCGACTCGTCGTACAACTCCGTCGAGTACTCCACGACGCCGAGCACGCCGGCCCCGGCGGGAGTGAGCATGATCGACCAGTCCCGCCGGGCGCAGTCCAACCCCTGGTCGGTGACCTCCACCGCCAGCCCTG
>NZ_GG657738.1:345812-348521 GCF_000158815.1 Micromonospora sp. ATCC 39149
GCCCTGGCAGCCGCAGCGGCGGCATCCCCGGGTTCCAGGTGAACAGCGCCCCGGTGAACGGCGGCGGGTCCCCCAGCCGCCAGCCGTCGTCCACGGCGGCATAGAGGGCCGGCAGCGGGGCCGGCTGGTGCCGCACCGCGTCCAGGAACACCGCGTCGAGCCGGGCCGCCAGGTCGGCCAGCCGCTCGCCGTCGCGCAGCCGTACCCGCAGCGGCAGGGTGCCGGTGAACAGGCCGACCACCGCCTCCAGCTCCCGGCGGTCCCGGTGCGCGTACGGGCAGGCCAGCAGGACGTCACGGGTGCCGGTCAGCTCGCCGACGAACCGCGCGTACGCGGCGGCGAGCAGCGGGAACAGCGTCAGGCCCGCGTCGGCGGCGAGCCGGGTCAGCCGGTCGGTCAGCTCGGCCGGCAGCGTGAAGGCGTACTCCGCGCCGACGCCCGAGAGCGCGGCCGGGCGGGGCCGGTCGGTGGGCAGCGGGGCGGCCGGGGGCAGGTCGGCGAGCACGTTCCGCCAGTGCCGCAGCACCTGCGGCGGCACCTCGGCCCGACGCTGCCGGCGCGCGTGCTCGACGTAGCGCAGGGCCGGGGCGCGCTCGGGCGGCGCGCCCGCGTAGGCCCGCCCGAGCTCGTCGAGGAGCTGGAGCATCGACCAGCCGTCCCCGCACAGGTGGTGCACGACCATCAGGAGCACCCACCGGTCGGCGGCGTGGCCGGCTCGGGCCGGGTGGGGCCCCGTCCCGGTCAGCCGGGCGAGCCGGGCGCGCAGCCACGGCCCGTCGGCCGGGAACGGCTCCCGGCCGGTCGCCACGCACCAGGCCCGCACCCCGTCGGCGTCGGTGGCCGGAAGGTCGACCACGGGCACCGTGACCGGGCGGTGGGGCAGCACCTCCTGCACCGCGCCGCCGTCACCGGCCACGACCCGGGTGCGCAGCGCCTCGTGCCGGGCGACCAGGGCGTCGGCCGCCGCCGTGAGGGCGGGCACGTCGAGAGGGCCGGTGACGTCGACGCGTACGGCCATGTGCACGGCCGCCGGGTTCGGGGCCTGGCGCTGCCGGTGCCACATCAGCTCCTGCTGGTACGTCGCCGGCGCCCGGTCGCGCACGGCGTCGAGGGGTTCGGGCGAGGGCGGGGCGGTGGCCGCCGGGGCGCGGCCGGCGGCGTCAAGCCGCCACGGCCAGCGCCCGCACCCCCGGGCTGCGCAGCACCCGGTCCACGCCGACGTCAACGCCGAGCGCCTCGCGCAGCCGGTTGGCCAGCCGGACCGCGCCCAGGGAGTCGCCCCCGGCGGCGAAGAACGAGACGTCCAGCGGCACCCGGGACACGCCCAGCTCCGCGCACCAGGCATCGTGGACGAGCCGTTCCACCCCCGGCCCCGGCTCCTCGCCGGCGGGCGGTGCGGCGGGCGCGGGCAGCCGGGTCACGTCGACCTTGCCGGTGTCGCCGACGGGAAGCGCGTCCAGCACCACCCAGGCCCGGGGCACCAGGTGGTCCGGCAGCCGCTCCCCCAGCTCGGCGGCCAGCCGGGCGGTGCGGGCGGGCGGCGGCCCGGCGTCGTCGTCGAGAACGACGTACCCGACGAGGTAGGGCTCGGCCCGGTCGTGCCGGGCGACGACGGCGGCCTGCCGTACCCCCGGCAGGAGCGCCAGCGCGGCGGCCGGCTCGCCCGGCTCGACCCGGTGGCCGGCGATCTTCACCTGGTCGTCGACCCGGCCGAGGAACTCCACCGTGCCGTCGCCGCGCAGCCGCACCAGGTCACCGGTCCGGTACGCCCGGGCCCCCGGCTCGGCGGCGAACGGGTCCGGCAGGAACGCCGCCGCCGTCGCGCCGGGCCGCCCGAGGTAGCCCCGGGCGAGGCCGGTGCCGCCGATGTGCAGCTCGCCGACCGCACCGGCCGGCACCGGCGTGCCGTCGCGGCCCAGCACGTGCAGGCGGCGATGGTCCACGGGACGGCCGATGTCGATCGGGCCGGTCCCGTCGGGCGGCACCGGGCCGGCGGTGGTGACGATCGCGGCCTCGGTCGGGCCGTAGGCGTTGAGCACCACGGCCGGGTACCCGGCGGGCGGGCGGCGACGTAGCTGGCTGCCGCCGACCACCAGGGCCCGGACGGTCGGGGCCGGCGGCAGCGCGAGGACCAGCTCCGCCAGCGGGGCCGGCAGGAAGGCGACGGTCACCCCCGCGCGCCGCCACCAGTCGACCAGCCGCGCCGGGTCCGCGCGCACCCGCGACGGTACGAGGTGCAGGCTCGCCCCGGCGGCCAGCGCCGGATGGATCTCGGCGAGGTTTGCGTCGAACCCGAGGCCGAGCGCGTGCGCCACGGTGTCCGCGCCGGTGAGGGTCAGGGCGCGGGCGTGCCAGTCGACGACGTCGACCGCCGCGCGGTGCGGCACGCCCACCAGCCGGGGTCGGCCGGTGGAGCCGGAGGTGTAGACGCACCAGGCGAGGTGCGCGGGCCCGGCGGCGTCGACCGGGTCGGGCAGGCCGGGCTCGCCGGGCCGGTCCACCAGCACCCGGACCACCGGGGGGCCCTCGCCGGCGGCGATCCCCGTCGAACCGTCGGCGTGGGTGGCGGTCCGGGTGGGATCGACGACGTCGGCGGCGGTCAGCAGCAGGCGGGCGCCGCTGTCGGCGAGCAGGTCGCGCAGCCGGGCCACCGGCAGGTCCGGGTCCAGCGGCAGGAAGGCCGCGCCGGCCAGCAGCGCGCCGAGCTGC
>NZ_GG657738.1:354181-355185 GCF_000158815.1 Micromonospora sp. ATCC 39149
CTCGTGGCAGGGGATGTTTCTGCCCGTTGAGGATCAGCAGGTCCTTGGCGCGGCCGGTGATGGTCAGCGCGCCGTCGCGCAGGTAGCCCAGGTCCCCGGTCTCCAGCCAGCCCCCGTCGCGGAAGGCGGCGCGGTTGGCCTCGGGGTCGCCGAGGTAGCCGGGGGTGACCCGGGCCGAGTGGACCTGCACCCGGCCGACGCGGCCCTCGGGCTGCACCGCGCCGTCGGCGTCGACGATCCGCAGGGTCGCCCCGGGCGCGGGTCGGCCGACACAGAGCAGCTCGGTGACGTCGCCGCCCGCCTCGCCCTCGGCCCACTCCACGTCGCCACCCAGGCTGGCGGTGCGGACCACCTGCCGGCAGCCCGGCTCGGTGAACGACGCGAAGGTGATCGCCGTGCAGGTCTCGGAGAGCCCCCAGGCCGGGGCCATCGCCGCCGCCGGCACCCCGGTCGCGGCGACGAACGCCCGGAAGGTTTCCGGCAGGCACTGTTCGCCGCCGCTGACCATGCGTCGCACCCCGCCCAGCTCCCAGCGCCGGCCCGGGTCGCGGGCCACCGCGTCGGCCACCAGCCGCAGGCCGAAGTTCGGCGACCAACTGTGGGTGACCCGGTAGCGGTCCATGAGGTCGAGCCAGCGCGTCGGGTCGGCCAGGACCAGCTCGGTGGCGACGTGCACGGAGGAGACGCCGAGGAACACCCCGCCGAGGTGGTAGAGGAGCAGGCCGGCGACGTGGTCCAGCGGCAGCCAGTTGAGCAGCACGTCGCCCGGACGCACGTCGAGCAGCTCGCGGGCGCCCACGGCGTACTCGGACAAGCCCCGGTGGGTCAGCGGGATGATCTTCGTGGGTGCCGGTGCTGCCCGACGACAGTTGCAGGATCGCCACCGCGTCGGGCTCGGCCTCGACGTCGGGCGGCCCCGCCGGGTCGGCCGCGGCGGGCTGCGCCGGGTCGGCCGCGGCCAGCTCGGCGACGCCGATCACCCGGCCGGCCAGCGGCAGCCCGGA
>NZ_GG657738.1:356589-357653 GCF_000158815.1 Micromonospora sp. ATCC 39149
CACCTCGTAGCCGAGGCCCGCGACCAGGAACCCCGCCGAGGCGAAGCCGAGCAGCATCGCCACCGACCGGGCCGCCACAAGCCGGGCGTTGGCGCGGGCCCGCCGCTGCGGCCCCACCAGGTCCGGCAGTTCAGCGCGCAGCGCGACCCCCCACAGGGTCTGCCCGCAGCCCAGCACCACCGCGAGGGCGTAGAGCATCGCCGGCCTCGCCCCGACGGGCGCCACCACCAGCAGCGTCAGCGTCAGCGCCGAGAGCACGTCGGCGCCGATCATGAGGCGGGTTCGGCGGCAGCGGCCGGCGAGCAGCCCGCTGACCGGCCCCATGAGGAAACCGGCGACCAACCGGACGGCCATGAACAGGCCGGTCCGCATGGCGGAGCCGGTGAGCGCCAGCACGAACAGGCCCAGCGCCACCAGGTTCAGGTAGCTGCCGTACGTGGAGACCGCGTGCGCGGCCACCACCAGCCGCAGGTCACGCGCCGCGTGCCCCGCGCCGGCCTCCTTCGCCACTGAACGTCCCCACCATTGTCGACTCCCCCGGTGCCGCCGATCTTGCCGGGCGGGCGGACGACTTTCAATGGGGCGGGCGGGATCGCGGGTGCCCCTAGCGCCCCGGGTCCAGGTAGCGCGCCGGGACGGCGTCGGTCAGCCAGACGCCGTTGGCGCTGCGGTGGAAGACGTGCCCGTCGCGGGCCATCGCCGCCGCGTCGACGGTGAACACCACGACCGGGCCGCCGCGCCGCGCGCCGACCCGCTGGGCGGTCTCGACGTCCGCCGACAGGTGTACGTGGTGCCGGCCGCCCCGGTGCAGCCCGCCCGTCCGGATCGACTCGACCACGCCGGCCCCGGTGCCGTGGTAGAGCCGCGCGGGCGGCTCGACCGGCGGCAGCCCCAGCTCGACCGGGATGGAGTGCCCCTGGTTGGCCCGGATCCGGTCCCCCCCGTCCGGGCCGCGCTCCACCGCGAAGCGCTGCTTGTCGTTGCCGGCCACGACGGCGTCGAGGTCGGGCCGCCCCACCCGCAGGGCGAGCGAGCAGGTCGTCCACCGGCACCCAGCCGGCCCG
>NZ_GG657738.1:357753-379751 GCF_000158815.1 Micromonospora sp. ATCC 39149
TGGCGGCATTGTGGCCGTCGCCGCCGCGTGGCTCCACCGGATTCCCGGGCGCGCGGCTGCTAGCCTCTCGCCCGTCGGGGCGCAACCACCAGCGGGAGGCCGACAGTGCCCAGGGAGACCGGACGCACCCTCGTCGCGTCGAACAAGAAGGCCCGCCACGACTACGACATCCTCAAGACCTACGAGGCGGGGCTGGTGCTCGCCGGCACCGAGGTGAAGTCGCTGCGCGCCGGGTACGTCTCCCTGGTCGACGCCTTCGCCCAGGAACACGACGGCGAGTTGATGCTGCACGGCCTGCACATCGCCGAGTACGGCTTCGGAAGCTGGACCAACCACCAGCCCCGGCGCACCCGCAAGCTGTTGCTGCGTCGGATCGAGATCGACCGGATCCTCGACCGGGTGCGCGAGGGCGGGCTGACGCTCGTGCCCCTGTCGCTGTACTTCTCCGACGGCTGGGCCAAGGTGGAGCTGGGGCTGGCCCGGGGCCGCAGGTCGTACGACAAGCGCCAGGCCCTCGCCGAACGCGACGCCAACCGGGAGATCGCCCGGGAGCTGGGCCGCCGCCTCAAGGGCGCCCAGGGTCGCCGCCGATAACATCAACCGCTCGGCGGCGACCGCTCAACCCTTCACGCAGACCACCTGCTTGAGGTGGGCGACCACCTCTACCAGGTCCTCCTGCTGGGCCATCACCTGCGTGATGTCCTTGTACGCGGCCGGGATCTCGTCGAGCACCCCGGCGTCCTTGCGGCACTCCACCCCGGCGGTCTGCGCCACCAGGTCGGCCGTGCTGAACGTCCGCTTCGCCTGCCCGCGCGACATCCGCCGCCCGGCCCCGTGCGAGGCGGAGCAGTACGCGTCCTCGTTGCCCTTCCCGCGCACGATGTACGACCCGGTGCCCATCGATCCGGGGATGATGCCCAGGTCCCCGGCACCGGCCCGGATCGCGCCCTTGCGGGTGACCAGCACGTCCACCCCGGCGTACGTCTCCTCGGCGACGTAGTTGTGGTGGCAGCTGATCGGCTCGTCGAAGCCGACGTGCGGAAACGCGTCGCGGACCACGCCGCAGAGCAGGGCCAGCATCACCGCCCGGTTGCGCCGGGCGTACTCCTGCGCCCACCACAGGTCCCGCCGGTACGCGTCCATCTCCGGCGTGCCGGCGAGGAAGACCGCGAGGTCCCGGTCGGGCAGGCCGACGTTGTGCGGCAGCCGCCGTGCGACGCTCATGTGCCGCTCCGCCAGCTCCTTGCCGATGTTGCGCGACCCCGAGTGCAGCATCAGCCAGACCCGGCCGGCGTCGGGGCCACCGGACTCCAGGCAGACCTCGATGAAGTGGTTGCCGCCGCCGAGGGTGCCCATCTGCTGCTGGGCGCGGGTCCGCAGCGGGGCCACCCGCTCGTCGAGGGTGTCGAACCGCGCCCAGAAGTCGGCCCAGCCGCGCTGCTCCAGCCCCCGCACCCGGCGCGGGTCGACCGGGTCGTCGCGCCTGGCGAAGCCGACCGGGATGGTGGCCTCGATCGCCGACCGCAGCCCGGCGAGGTCGTCGGGCAGGTCGGCCTCGGTGAGCGAGGTACGCACGGCCGACATACCGCAGCCGATGTCGACGCCGACGGCGGCCGGGGAGACGGCCTGCCGCATCGCGATCACCGAACCTACGGTGGCGCCCTTGCCGAAGTGGACGTCGGGCATGACGGCGACGCCCTCGACCCACGGCAGGGCACCGATGTTGCGTAGCTGCTGAGCGGCCTGCGGCTCGATGTCGTACGGGTCGGTCCAGACCCGCACGGGCGCCCGGGTGCCGGGCAGCGGGGTGAAAGCCACGATCTCTCCTCGTTGTGCTCGTCCCTGAGCGGCGGTCGACCCGCCGGCGGTGTGCCGCGGTCCCGCCGGGACGAGGGTGTTGCCGGGGCCGGTGCGGACCGGCCGTTGCAGGGTCACGGGCCCGGAGGACAAAGAGCCGCCCGACCCCGGGTGCGGAGTGGGCGGCTGCGCGTGTCGCGTCGGCGCTATCCGCGCCACCACCCGGTCCGTCGGCGCTGCCACCGACCCAGGGACCGCCCGCCGGCCGGCAACGCCACATCGCCGCGCGGCGCTGGCCGCCGGCCCTCGGTGCGGATGCGCTGCGACACGGTGTGCTCCCTGGAGCTGCTCACGTTGACCTTGCGCCTCGACGGTAGGCGAGGGGCACGGCGCCCGCAACGGACATTCGGTGTCGCGCCTGACCCGGGCGCGCCCGGGCACGACCCGGCCGACCTGCCGCCACGCTGTACGAACGCTCTGGTAGGTTCGCCGGTCCGACGACCACAGGAGACGACATGGCCCTCGCCTGGAACGTGCCCGGCCTGCCCTTCACGCTCTCGCCGTCCCCCGAGGCGGCGTGGACGATCACCGCTGCGCCCGCCACGGTGAGGGCCTCCGCGGCTGCGCACAGCGACATCTTCATCGACCCGGGAACGGGCACCCAGCCCGACGCCGAGCCACTGCTCAACGCGGTGACCCTGCTCGGCGTCCCCCCGTCCGGTGACTTCCAGTTCAGCGCCCGCGTCAGCGTGGAGTTCGCCTCGACCTACGACGCGGGGGTACTGCTGCTCTGGGTCGACGAACGCCACTGGGGCAAGCTCTGCTTCGAGTTCTCCCCCGACGGCGAGCCGATGATCGTCTCTGTGGTCGCCCGCGGCGTCGCCGACGACGCCAACGCCTTCGTCGTCGACGGCCGGACGGTGTGGCTGCGGGTCTCCCGACTCGGCCACGCCTTCGCCTACCACGCCTCCCTCGACGGCAGGACGTGGCAGATGATCCGCCTCTTCGCCGTCGACGGCGCGGCCACGTCCGCCGCGATCGGTTTCGAGGCGCAGTCGCCGACCGGTGACGGGTGCGCCGTCACCTTCGACGACATCCGCTTCACCCGCGAGCGCCTGGGCGACCTCCGCGACGGCTCGTGAGCCGGGCCGGCGCGGATCGGCACGGACCGGGCCGCTCGGCTCGGTCCCCCCGACACCCGCTCAGGCGCCGGTCGTGCCCTCGCCGACCGGCTCGCGGACGTGGTCGAGGAACGGGAAACGGGCGCGGAGTTCGCCGAGGCTCGCCCCGCCGCGCCAGGCACCGGCGAGCAGCACGACCTGATCCAGGTCGGTGGTGTCGCCGTCGGCCCGGCACCCGTCCGCGCCCGATATTTCGATCATGAAGTAGCGGGCCTGGGAGCCCAGCCCCACGCAGATCGTCCCCCGGTCGCAGTGCAGCCCGGCGCACGTGAAGCGGCCCCGCCCCCGCTCGGGGGCGCTGATGCGGCCCACGTCGGTCTGGCACCGGGTGGCGGTCAGGGCCAGCGCGGAGGCGAGCCCGCCCAGCTCGACCAGGTCGGGATAGAGGCGCACTCCCAGCGCCGTCGACACGTCGGTCATCACTGACTCCCACTTCTCTGTGACGGATCCAGCAGCGCGGACGTTACAGCCTGGTAAACCGGGCGACCACCCTTGCGGATGTCCCGGCACAGAATTCCTGTCCCGGCAGCCGGACTTCACCCCGGCGCGACCGCCACCCGGCGCGTAACATCCACGCCCATGGCGCTGATCCGCTGCGACTTCCACTCCGAGGCGCTGGGCATGGGCACCTCGATGACCGTGCTCCTGCCGGACCGGGCCGGCTCCGGGATCGGGATGGCCGGCGGCGCGCCGGCCGGCGACCCGCCCGTGCTGTACCTGCTGCACGGACTCAGCGACGACGACACGATCTGGACCCGGCGCACCTCCGTCGAGCGGTACGTCGCGCCGCTCGGCCTGGCCGTGGTGATGCCGCAGGCCGGGCGGAGCTTCTACACCGACGAGGAGCACGGCAACCGGTACTGGACGTTCCTCAGCGAAGAGCTGCCCGAGGTCTGCCGGTCGTTCTTCCGGTTGTCCGACCGGCGGGAGGACACCTTCGTCGCCGGCCTGTCGATGGGCGGGTACGGCGCGGTGAAGTGGGCGCTGCGCGAGCCGGGCCGGTTCGCGGCGGCGGCGAGCCTGTCGGGGGCGCTGGACGTCGCCCGGCGGCGCGACCACCCGAGCCACCCGATGGACCCGGCCGTGTGGCACACCGTCTTCGGCGACCGGCAGGTGCCCGGCAGCGACGACGACACGGTGGCGCTGCTGGAACGCGCCGGCGACGACCTGCCGGCCCTCTACGTCGGCTGCGGCACCGAGGACTTCCTGTTCGACGACAACACCCGGTTCGTCGAGACGGCCCGGCGGCGGGGCGTGCCGTTGACCGTGGACTTCACCCCCGGCGACCACGACTGGGCGTACTGGGACGCGAAGATCCAGGACGTGCTGACCTGGCTGCCGCTGCGCGCACCCGCCGCCCCGCCCGGCTGACGGGCGGCCACACCGGAGCGCACCGCCGGGTCACAGCGACGAGCGGGCCACCGGGAAGTCGAAGTACGTGTCCGGGTACGGCTCGTCGGCGTACCGGTAGTGCCACCACTCGCGCGGGTAGTTGGTGAAACCGGCGTCGGCCATCAGCCGTCGCAGCAGCTCACGGTTGCCCCGCGCGGCACCGGTGACCCGGCGGTCGGCGGTGTGGGCGCGCGGGTCGAAGCAGTCGAAGCCGGTGCCCATGTCCACGCCGTTGTCCGCGAAGCGCTCTCCCGCCGGGGCGGTGCACGCGACCAGGGGCTCGCCGGGCACGTACGGGGGCTGCTCGGGTGGCGGGTCGGGGACCAGGGTCAGGTCGACGGTGCTGCCCCGGCTGTGCGCGGTTGGCGCGCCGAGGTAGCCGTCGGCGAACAGACGCGACTTCGCCACGTCGGGGTAGAACTCGGCCTTCATCCGCTCCTGCCCGGGTCGCCCCGCCCAGTCGACGAAGTCGCTCACGGCCCGCTGTGGCCGGTAGCAGTCGTACACCTTGAGGCGGTGCCCGGTGGCGCGGGCGGCCTGCTGCACCCGGCGCAGCGCGTCGGCGGCGGGCCGGGTGAGCAGGCACAGCGGCTCCCGGTAGCCGGCGATCGGCCGGCCGACGAAGTTGTGCGCGGTGGCGTACCGGATGTCGACGGCGATGCTCGGGTCCAGGTCGGACAGGACGACGAACCCGGCCGGGGCGCGCGACTCGGCGGGCGTCGGGGTGGACGGGGTCGGCGCGGGACGCTCCGGCGCGGGGCAGCCCGGCAGCAGCACGGCGACGGCCACGACGGCCACGACCGGCCCGCCGGCGCCGACGGGCCGGATGCGCCGCTCCCCCGTTCGCCGCCGTCCCATACCCACCGTTCTATCAGCATCACGGCCGGTACGCGGCGACCACGCCCGCCGGCACCCGGGTCAGTGTCCCCGCACCGCCCGGCAGATCTCCACCGGCAGCGCGGGCGCGCCGTCGACCGGAGCCGGGTCCTCGGGCGTGGGGGCGATCCCACCGGCGGCGATCCGGTCCAGGGTGGCCAGGCCGGCGGCATCCACCTCCCCGAAGACGGTGTAGTTCGGGCGCAGGGCCGAATCCGCGTACACCAGGAAGAACTGGCTGCCGTTGGTGTCGGGGCCGGCGTTGGCCATGGCGAGCAGGCCCCGGGCGTAGACCCTGCGCGCGCCGGTCGGGTCCGTCGGCGCGGGCGGCAGGTCGGTGGGCAGCTCGTCGGCGTACCGGTAGCCCGGCCCGCCCTCGCCGGTGCCCGACGGGTCGCCGCACTGGAGCACGCTCAGGGTGGGGTACGCGGTGAGCCGGTGGCACGACGTCCGGTCGTAGAACCGGTGCCGGGCCAGGTGCAGGAAGCTCTGCACCGTGCAGGGGGCCTGCTCACGGTCGAGGGTCAGCCCGATCGGGCCGTGGTTGGTCTGCAGCGTGACCCGCACGGTGCCGTTCTCCGGCGTCCGCCGGGGGTCAGGTGGCAGCGGAACGGGGCGAGCCGGCGGCTCGTCCGGTGTCTCGGTGTACGCGCACGGGCCGGGGGTCGTCCGCGGCGGCGCCCCGGTGGGCTCGTCCACCGGGGCGGACGGGGGCGCGGCGACGGCGGCGGCGGCGCTGCCACCCACCAGGGCGGTGGCGAGCAGCGCGGCACCGGCGAGCCGGGACAGCGCCCGTGTCCTGCGGGGACGGACGGGCGGCGGCGGGACCGGCTGCTGGCGGGATGAGCTCGACACGTGGCGTCCCCCTGGGCTCGTGACTCCAGAAAGATCGCAGTCTATGGACCGGGTCGTCCTGCTGTCGATGGCGACGCGCCCGGAGTCCGGCTACCGATGCGCGCCGAGCGGGCCCACGACCCACCCCCGGCGGCGGCACTCGGCCAGCAGCCGGGGCAGGGCGGCGAGGGTGGCCCGCCACGCGCCGGGGTCCGCGGCGCAGTCCGCGTCGTGCAGCAGGACGGTGTCCCCGCCATCCAGCCCGGCGGTGACGGTGCCGAAGACCGAGTCGGGGGTCGCCGTCGCCCTCCAGTCGCGGCCCCAGCGGGTCCACAGCACCGGAGCCAACCCCAACCGCGCGCTCGCCAGCAACGCCGGGCCGGTCAGCACCCCGTACGGTGGGCGGAAGAAGCGGGGGGCCAGACCGGTGGTGGCCTCGACCAGGGCCCGGGTCCGGGCCAGGTCGCGGTAGGTGGCCAGCGGGCCCCGGGCCAGCAGGTTCCGGTGTTCCCAGCCGTGCACGGCCACCTCGTGCCCGGCGGCGACGAGGTCCGCCGCGAGCCAGGGCGACCGGACGAGCATCGTGCCCAGCACGAAGAAGGTGGCCCGTACCCGATGCTCCGCGAGCACGTCGAGGAAGCGCGGAGTGGACTCGGGATCGGGGCCGTCGTCGAAGGTCAGGGCGATCCGCCCGGGCCGGCCCGCGCCAGCGAGCCGGGGGAAGAGCCGACGGCGCAGCGGCGCCACGGCGGTGGCCGTGGGCCCGAACTGGGCGGCGAGGGCGACGGCGGCGGTGCCGGCCAGCGCGAGGGCGGGCCGCCGGTGCCCGCGCGAAGCGGTCACCGCCCGCCCGTCCACCGGATCGGGGGCAGCACCGTGGCCAGCACCCCGACCGCCTCGCCCACCGCGTCGAGGACGGTCCTCCTGGGGTACGCGCAAGAAGCGGCGACGGTTGGCCGCCCCGCCGCGTCGGCCACCAGGGCGGCGGCGTCGGCTGAACCGGCCGTCGACCAGCCGGTGGGCTCCGGCTCCGGCGTGGACAGTGCGGCCAGCGTCCGACGCAGGTGCTCGGCGGACGGGACCCAGCGGGTCAGCCCGGCCTCGGCGAGGATCGCGGCGTTGGCCCGGCCGTGTCCCGGCAGGGGGCGGTAGGTGATCACCGGCAGCCCGCAGCTCAGCGCCTCCTGGCAGGTCAGCCCACCCGCGTTCTCCACCACCGCGTCGACGGCCCGCATCAGCGTGGGCATGTCGTCCACCCACCCCAGGACGTGCTGGGTGTGCCGCCGCAGCCGCCCACGCAGGGCCTTGTTGTGACCGCAGACGACCACGGGGCGCACGCCGTCGGCGGCGGCCACGTCGGCGACCATCGCCTCGACGTCGCCCATCCCCCACGCCCCGGCGACGATCAGCACGAGCCGCTCCCGCTCCGGCAGCCCGAAGCGCCGCCGGGCCGCGCTCCGGCTCGTCCCCGCCGCCGCCGGGAAGTCGGCCGAGACAAGCGGCGCGACCGTGCGGACGTCCAGGCCCGGGCCGGTACCCGCCGCGTGGGGGCGGGCGTGCCGCAGGGTGCAGTAGACGTCGACGCCGGGCGCGACCCAGGTGGGATGCACGACGAAGTCGGTGACGTAGGTGACCAGTGGGACGGGGAGCAGGCCGCGCCGGCGCAGCGGCCCGAGCAGTTGGTTGGCGAACGGGTACGTGGTGACCACCGCCCGGGTGCCGGCCGGGACGGTCCGCCGCGCGCGTCCGCGCAGCGGCGCGAGCGCACCCCGCAGGACGGCGGCCGCGAGGCGGGACCGGGAGGTGACGGTGAACAGTGCGCCGTAGCCCCACGGCGCCCAGCGCAGGACGACCCGGTACGCCTCGCGGCACATCCACCGCGCCGGGCTCGGCAGCAGGTCGAGGAAGTTCACCCGGCGCACCACGAAGCCCCGGTCGGCGAGCCGACGCGTCAGCTCGGCGGCGGCCGAGTCGTGGCCGGCCCCCACGTCTGCCGACACCACGACGATCGTCCCCCGGTGCTGCGCGGTCACCAAGCGCGCTTACCCGTTCGGCGCGGGTTGACTCCTTGCGCCGCCGGCGCCACCCGCCGCCTCAGGCCCGGCGTCGCCGGCGGTGCAGGAGCACGGCGGCGAGCAGCCCGGCCACGGCGGCGGCCGCCGCGACGAACGGCCAGGACGCCGCCCAGCCCGGCCGGGCGACCCCGTGGGCGGCCACCGCCCGGGGCTCGGGGGTGACCGCCGCGCCGACCGCCGGGGACGCCACCGGAGCGCCGTTCGCGGCCGTCTCCCCCGGGTCGACAAGGCGTCCCACCGAGGCGTCCCGGGGCAGCGAGAATCCCCAGTCCAGCAGCGCCGCACCCTGTTCCCAGCCGCGCATCGGCCGGGGCTCGGCGCCGAGCAGGGTGACCACCAGCCGCCGGCCGCCGCACTGCGCCGCGCCGACGTAGGTGTGCCGGGCGTAGTCGGTGAAGCCGGTCTTGCCGCCCAGCGCGCCCGGGTAGCGGTAGATGAGCTGGTTCTCGTTCTGGATCTGGAAACCCTGCCGGCGCAGCGCGGGCTGGGCGGGGATCCGGGCCTGCTCGGTCAACGCGTAACGGCGGAAGGTGGGGTCGGCGAAGCAGACCCGGGCGATCAGCGCCAGGTCGTAGGCGCTGGTGAACTGGCCGGGGTCGTCCAGGCCCGACGGGTCACCGCGTGGGTCTGGAGGGCACCGAGGCGGCGGGCCTCGGCGTTCATCGCCCGCACCCCGCCGGCCGCGCCGTCGGGCCCGCCGACGAGCCGGGCCAGCACGTTGGCCGCCTCGTTGCCGGACTGGAGCAGCAGCCCCAGAAAGACCGTCTCGACGGAATAGCGGCCGCCCTCCAGCAGGCCGACGGCGGAGCTGCCGGGGGGCGATGTCGAGGTCCTCGTGGGTCACCCGTCACCAACCGCTTGGGGTCCAAGCCTCGGCAGCGCGGTTGGCGGGTCAGCAGCAGCTTCTGCACGCTGGCCGGCGTGGCGTACTCGTGCGGGCCGCAGCCGCCGAGGACCGCCCCGGTGTCCAGGTCGGCGACCAGCCAGGAGGTGGCGGTGAGTGCTGGCGGCGCGGGCGCGCCGGCCGGCGCGACGAGGGCCGGGGTGGCCAGCGCCGCCCCGCCCACCGCCTGCTGCTGCGGCACCGACGGCGGGGGCGTCGGCCGCGGGGAGCGCTCCACCTGCGGTGCCTGCGCCCTGGGGCAGGGCACCGGGGCGGCCGGTACGTTGGACGCCCGACCGGCCGGGCCGGCGTGGACCCCAGCGGGCACCCCGGACGCGCCCAGAACGACGGCGACGGCGAGGGCCAGCACCGGAGCTTCCATGACCTGCACCCTAACCCGCAAGATCGGCCGTTGTCCGGCGGACCGGCGCGGTACGCGGGCGACTGTCGTCTTCGCCCGCCACGGGGACGGCGGGCGACGAAAATTCGTCGGTGAATGGGTTGAACGATCGCCGCCGAAGATCCGTACTGACCGACGAAGGAAACGGGTCATCCACGACCGCCATGCCGGGACGGTCACGATGTCTCCGCCTGTCCGTGGAACCGTCCGGAACCATTCCGGGAACGGGCGTCACGCCGTTCCCGCCGGCCGGTTTCCGGTTTCTTCGATCGTCACGGCATACCGCCGACGACGCGTACGGAAATTGACGCCGGACGCTTCGGCGGTCAGGACAAGGAGAGGTGCATGGTCAGGCGCACGCGAAAGAATGCCGTCCTGAAGCTCGGCGGGGTCGGTGCCTTCGCGGCACTGGTGCTCGGTGCCGGACTGTCGCTGGCATCCGCTGGCGAGAACACGGCGACGGCGGTGTCGGTCACCTGCCCGACCGTGGCCGACAAGCTGGGCGCGGTACCGGCGGCCGCGAAGGCGGGCGTGGACCAGGAGCTGCGGAACCTGGAGACCCAGATCGCCAACGTCAACGCTCGGCTGGCCCGCGAGCCGGGGGCCGCGGCCGGTCAGCTCAACGACATCGCCGGCAAGCGCCGGGCCGTGCTCGACCGGATCCGGCTGAACATCACCCGGGTCGGTGGCACTGCCCCGGCCGGCCTCGACCAGCTCGCCACCTGCGCGCTGCGCAACGGCGCGGCCACCGGCAACAACTCCGGCAACAATGCCGGTGCCAACAACGGCAACACCGGCACCGTCGCGGCCGGGGCCGCGCAGACGGTGAACTGCCCGGACGTACGCAACCAGCTGCCGGCCGTGCCGGCCGGCGCGGCGGCGGGCGTCCAGCAGGAGCTGGCCAACCTGGACCGGGAGATCGCTGCCGCGAACGCCCGCCTGGCGCAGCTCGCCGTGAAGCCCGAGGGCGGCCCGAACTTCGTCAACAACGCCATCCTCGGCCCGCTCAAGAGCAAGCGCATCGCCGTGCTCGACCGGATCGCGATCAACATCGCCCGGGCCGGTGGGCAGCGCCCCAACCTGTCCAGCCTCGCCACCTGCGGTCTCAACGCCGCCGGGGCGGGCAACACCGCCGGAGCCGGCAACAACGGCAACGCGGGCGCGGGCAACAACGCCGGCAACGCGGGCACGGGCAACAACGGCAACGCGGGCGCGGGCAACAACGCCGGCAACGGCGCCAACGCCGGGGTGGCGCGGACGGTGAACTGCCCGAACGTGCGCAACCAGCTACCCGCCGTACCCGCGGCGGCCGCCGGTCAGGTGCAGAACGAGCTGAACCAGCTCGACAAGCAGATCGCCGAGGCCAACGCCCGCCTCGCCGGCCTCGCGGTCCGGCCGGAGGGCGGCCCGAACTTCATCCAGAACGCCATCCTCGGCCCGCTGAAGGACAAGCGGGTGGCGGTGCTCAACCGGATCGCCACCGACATCGGCCGGGTCACCGGCCAGCGCCCCAACCCGCGGCTGGACCTCGCCACCTGCGGCCTGAACTGACCGATTGACGGCTCGACCCCGCGGGCCCCGCCCGGTGGACCACCACCGGGCGGGGCCCGCCGCTGTTCCCGCCGTACCGCCGGCCGGGCGCTGGGCCCGCCGCGCCGCCGGCCCGCCGCCGACGGCCTGACCCCTGCCGTGTCGCCCGTTTGAGACTTTGCGGCTCGCTCACACCGCTGGTCACGTGTGGTGTCGACGAAAGTCTTCCAGAGCGGTCGAATGAGACAATTGAACCGACCAGGCCCCGGAGGTCCAGAGTCGGCCGGGTCACCCCGTACGTCGATCGCGTGAAGGGTTCCGCATGCAGCAGCCAGCACGGTTCATCGCCGACAGCCACGACATGATCGAGGTGCGCGGCGCCCGGGAGAACAATCTCGCGTCCGTCTCGGTGGACATACCCAAGCGCCGCCTCACCGTCTTCACCGGGGTCTCCGGCTCGGGGAAGTCCTCGCTCGTGTTCGGCACCATCGCCGCCGAATCGCAGCGGATGATCAACGAGACTTACAGCGCCTTCCTCCAGTCGTTCATGCCCAGCCTGGCCCGCCCGGACGTCGACTCGCTGCGCAATCTCAGCGCCGCGATCGTCGTCGACCAGGAGCGGATGGGGGCGAACTCCCGGTCGACCGTCGGCACCGCCACCGACGCGTACGCCATGCTGCGCATCGTCTTCAGTCGGCTGGGGCAGCCGCACGTCGGGTCGGCCGGCGCGTTCAGCTTCAACCTCGCCGAGGGGATGTGCCTCACCTGCGAGGGGCTGGGCCGCGTCTCCGACCTGGACGTCCACCAGCTGGTCGACGTGGAACGGTCGCTCAACGACGGGGCGATCACGGTGCCGAACTTCACGGTCGACTCCTGGTACTGGCAGACCTTCGTCGGCTCCGGCCTGTTCGACCCCGACGTCAAGCTCCAGGACTTCACGCCCCAGCAGTGGCAGGACTTCCTGTACAAACCGGCCACCAAGATAAAGATCGGCACCCAGACCCTCACGTACGAGGGTCTGGCGGTGAAGGTCCGCCGGCTGTACCTGAGCAAGGACAAGGAGCCGACGCAGCCGCACATCAAGGCGTTCGTGGAGCGGGCGGTGACGTTCGCGACGTGCGGCGACTGCGCCGGCACCCGGCTGAACCGGGCCGCCCTGTCCTCGCGGATCGCCGGGCGCAACATCGCCGAGTGCAGCGCGATGCAGATCAGCGACCTCGCCGCGTTCGTGCGCGCCATCGACGACCCGTCGGTGGCGCCGCTGGTGGGCAACCTGCGGGACCTGCTGGACTCGCTGGTCGAGATCGGGCTGGGCTACCTCAGCCTGGACCGCGAGTCGGGCACCCTCTCCGGCGGTGAGGCCCAGCGGGTCAAGATGGTCCGGCACCTCGGCTCCAGCCTCACCGACGTCACGTACGTCTTCGACGAGCCGACGGTCGGGCTGCACCCGCACGACATCGCCCGGATGAACAGCCTGCTGCTGCGCCTGCGGGACAAGGGCAACACGGTGCTGGTGGTGGAGCACAAGCCGGAGACCATCGCGATCGCCGACCACGTGGTCGACCTCGGCCCGGGGGCCGGCCCGGACGGCGGCCGGATCTGCTACGCCGGAGACCTCGCCGGGTTGCGCCGATCGGGCTGCCTGACCGGCCGGCACCTGGACCACCGGGTAAGCCTGCGCGACCACGTCCGCACGCCAACCGGGCACCTGCCGATCCGCGGCGCCGACCTGCACAACCTGCGCGACGTCAGCGTGGACGTGCCGCTCGGCGTGCTGACCGTGGTCACCGGCGTGGCCGGGTCCGGCAAGAGCTCGCTGATCCACGGCTCGCTGCCCCGCCGCGAGGGAGTGGTGGTCGTCGACCAGTCCGCCATCCGCGGCTCCCGGCGCAGCAACCCGGCCACCTACACCGGCCTGCTCGACCCGATCCGGGCCGCCTTCGCCAGGGCCAACAAGGTCAAGCCGGCTCTGTTCAGCGCCAACTCCGAGGGCGCCTGCCCGAAGTGCAGGGGCATCGGTGTCATCTACACCGACCTCGCGATGATGGCCGGGGTCGCCTCGGTGTGCGAGGAGTGCGAGGGCCGCCGGTTCACCCCGCAGGTGCTCGCTTACACGCTGCGGGGGAAGAACATCAGCGAGGTGCTCGGCATGTCGGTGACCGAGGCGCGCGACTTCTTCCCGAGCGGGCCGGCCCGGTCGGTGCTGGACCGACTGGCCGACGTGGGCCTGGGCTACCTGAGCCTCGGCCAGCCGCTGACCACCCTCTCCGGTGGCGAGCGGCAGCGACTCAAGCTGGCCATCCACATGGGCGAGAAGGCGCACACCTACGTGCTGGACGAGCCCACCACCGGCCTGCACCTGGCCGACGTCGACAAGCTGCTGGCCCTGCTGGACCGGCTGGTCGACGCCGGCAACACCGTGGTCGTCATCGAGCACCACCAGGCGGTGATGGCGCACGCGGACTGGATCATCGACCTCGGCCCGGGCGCCGGGCACGACGGCGGCCGGATCGTGTTCACCGGCACCCCGGCCGACCTCGTGGCGCACGGGGACACCCACACCGCCACCCACCTGCGCAAGTACGTCGGCCGGTGAGAGCGGGCCGGGTCCACCGCCACCCGCCGCGGTGGACCCGGCCCGTCGCGCGGGACTACCGGTAGATCGTCCCGGTCCCGGCGTCCCGGATCGCCCCGGACAGGTTGCCGGTGAGGTTGTTGTCCGGCCCCACGACCGTCGCCACGCAGCCCGGGGTGGTGATGTTCAGACCGTACCGCTGGGTCTTGACGGCCTGGGTGTCGGTGGCCACGTTGCCGCTGACGACATTGTCGGAGCAGGGCACCGACGTCGCCGTGGTGATCCGGATGCCGTCGCGGCCGGAGACGTCGTCGGAGCTGCTGGTGATGTGGTTGTCGACGATGTGGTTGTCGTTGCCGCCGTCGACGTTGATCCCGTCCTGGCCGGCCTGGTCGATCCGGTTGTCGCTGACGACGTTGTCGTCGGCGGTCTTGTTGGGCTGGTCGGCGGTCGGCGACGACCGGTTGATCTGCACCCCGTGCCCGCCCACGCCGGTGATCACGCAGCCGGTGACGGTGTCCCCGCCGGTCGCCAGCAGCTCGATACCGTCGCTGGCGGTGCCGCTGATCTGGCAGTCGCGCACCGTGTTGCCCATCGAGGTCCAGCTCTGGTTCTTGCCGTCGAAGATGATCCCGCGTCCCCTCGACGCGGTCACCCGCACCCGCTCCACCAGCATGTTGTTGCCGTCGTCGAAGTCGAGGGCGTCGCTGGTGGTGCGGGGTGGGCCGCCAGCCGACACGGTGAGGTCGCGGACCACCCCGCCGTCCATCCCCTTGGTGTTGAACGGCTCCGTGTCCGCGGCGGCGGAGCTGGAGTTGCGGATCAGCGTCAGGTCCATCCCCGCGCCGGCGAAGGTGACGTTGCGCAGGCCCTCCAGCTTGAAGAACTCCGCGCCCAGGTCGAACGTGCCGGCGGTGAACGCGATCGTGCCGCCGCCGAGCCGGTTCACGTCGGCCGCCGCGCTCTCCACCACGGTCTTGAGGCTGCCGGTCCAGGTCTGCCCGGTCACCTCGGACACGGCGCTGTAGGTGACGGCCCCGACCCGGCTGATCGTGTACGGCGACGGGTTCGGCGGTGCGGGGACTATGAGCTGCGGCCTGCGGCTCTCCGTTCCATCCCGGCTGGCGAGCCGGAAGCCGGTGTCGTTGGTCGTGGTGAGCGCCAGGGTCACCGGCCGGTCCCCGGTGATCAGCGACGACACGTCGACGGAGAGCCAGGTGTCGGCGGCGATCGGTCCGCTGCTGGCGACGACCGGGCCGATCGGTGGGGCGTTGTGGTAGGTCAGCGTGTCCTCCCGCCAGTCGTCGTCGGAGACGCCGTGCACGTACAGCCCGGTGCTGCTCGCCGTCTCGACGTACAGCCGCAGCACCGCCGACGGCTCGTCCCCCGTGCCGGTGACCTCGAAGCGCAGGTACGCGACCTGGTGGGGCGAACCGTCGACCCGCAGCGAGACGGCATCGCCGTAGTTGCGCAGGGGATGGCCGGCGTCCACGGTGGCGTCGGCCATCGGGGGCAGGGTGCCCGCCGCGGCCGGCGCGGCGGGCCTGGTCAGGGCCGCGCCGGCCAGCAGCAGAACCGCCGCTACGCGGCACAGAACAGTCCGGTGTTCACGTGTCATGTCTCCTCCAGACCCGTCAGGGTCGGGGCGGCGCCGAACGCCGCCCCGTCAGCTGTCCACAGGCGCCTCCGCGTCGTGGTCGGCGCCGCGCTGCGCCGGTGGCACCGCGCCCTCCGGCGAGCGCCGGCGGCGGAGGAACACCCACAGCGGCACCAGGGCAAGTGCGCCGCCGCTGGCCACGATGGCGCCCCAGGCGGGCAGTCCCCAGTGGTCGTCGTACGCCTGCTGGCTGTCCATCGCCACGTCGTGGTCGACGGAGGCCCCCAGCAGTTCCGCCAGCACCTCCAGGTATCTCGCGCCGAACCGCTCGCTTGGTTCGACGTGGGTGTTCTCGCTGAACTCGTTCCAACTGATCACGCCGAGCGCGTCGGGTTGGGACAGTCGTGCCGCGGCGAAGGACGCCCGCAGCGTCTCGCCGTCGCGGCGGGCCACCACCCGCCGCCCGCCGAGTTGGCGGGCGTCGAAGCCCGGGGCGACCGGGGCGATCCACAGCCCGCCGTGCAGGTGCACCGCCTGGGACATCGCCGCGAGCCGGTCCCGGGTGCGGCCGTCGAGCGCGTCCGCCGACGACCAGTAGTACGCCTGGCCGTCGAGTGCCGAGCCGTAGGTCGCCACTTCCTGCGGGGACTTGGCGGCGCCGAGAACCAGCAGCCGCTGGCGTGCGGCGCGAACGGTGTCCGCGACCTCGGCGGCGGTGAACCGGTCGCTGCCGTTCCAGATCACCACCGGCTTGTCGAAGACGTCGAAGACCTCGTCTGCGGCGTACCGGTCGGCGAAGAGTTCGAGGTCGGCCCGGACGGTGGCCCGGGGCAGGGGCTTACGGCTGAAGTCGAGCCCCTGGTAGACGATGCCGAGCCGGAAGTCCTCCGCCCGGGCGACCTCGACCAGGCTGGCCAACCGGTCGTCGAGCTGCGGGGTGTGCTTCCAGGAGACGAGGAAGCCGGTCAGGCCGGCAGCCTTCGCCATCCGCACGTGCCGTCGCATGATCTCGGTGTCGTCGCTGGAGTACCGCCCGAGCTGCGGGTAGTCGGTCTTGGCGCGGTTCCACGAGGTCGGGTTGAACCAGATGTAGTAGTGGGCGAGCACGGGGGTGGGATCGGCCGCGGGCGTGGTCGGCACGGGCTCGCCCGCTGCCCGGGCGGGCCGCGCGGCGAGCACGCCGATGCTGGCCAGCAGCAGCACGACCACGACGCACCCGAGCCCAACCCGCAGCGGCCGACGCCACCGGCCGACCTGCTGCCCCGTTGGGCGCTCCCGGCGGGGCAGCAGGGCCCGCAGCCGCCGCCGCAGCGCCGGCCGGCCCACCAGGACCAGGCCGACCGCGACGCCGAGCACGCCGAGCGCCACCAGCGTGAGGTCGACGGCGCTGATCACGCTGAGCATCACCTGCTGGTCACGGCTGATGCTCACCGGCCGGCCGAAGGAGACCCCGCCACCCAGCACGGTCACCGTGTAGGTGCCACGGGGCAGGTCGGGCACCAGGGCGGTGCCGTCGGCGGCGAACGGCAGCCGCTGCACGCGCCCGTCGGCCCGGGTGAGCTGGATGCCGTCGCCGGCCCGTCGGGTGAAGAACATGTCGCTGGCGGAGAAGGACACCTTGAAGAAGAGCAGCTCGATCAGCCAGTTCTGGCGTTCCCAGGGGACGAACTTGTGCCCGGCCCGGTTCACCACCGAGGTGCCGTCGACCATGACGCGGTCGACCACGTAGTAAAGCTGTTTGGAGGCCAGTCCCCGGGGGCCCTGCTGGGTGCGGCTCTCTGCCACCCAGAGTGGCCTCGCCAGGTCGGCGCCGGCCAGCTCGATCACCTCGCCGGTGTTGCTGCGCAGCCGCATCTCGGTCACCCGCTCGACGGGGACGGGCGCGCCGTCGCGGTCGGCGTAGCGCCACCAGACGCGGCGCACCGTGCGCAGCCCCACCTCCACGGTCCGGCTGTGCACCCCGTGGTCGAGGCTGCCCCGGAACCGGTCGAGCAGCACCCGGCGGTCTGGGCTCACCGCGGTGGGCACCACCGTGAACCGCTGGTCCAGGCCGGTGAAGTTGCGGACCCGCACGCTCAGCCGCCCCTGGCGGTCGGAGCGGGCCGTGTTGCCATCGACGGTGACCACCACGCCCTTGATCGGCGGGACCATCTGGATCTTCAACGTGCCGGGCAGGGCGGAGGCGGGCGCGGCGACGGCGGGGGCCGGCAGGAGGAGCATCGCGAGCACGCCGAGCAGCAGCGGCAGCAGCCGCCGGGCGCTCACCGGGACCTCCGCCGGCCGCGCAGCGCCGCCGTTACCACCAGCGCCGCGACCAGGCCGACCGCGACGGCGTACGAGGCGTAGACCGGCCGCGGATCGGGGCGGTGCAACGCCACCGACACCCGTTCGGCGCTGAGCAGCACGCCGGGGCGCGGCGGCGCGGCGAAGTCGAACGCGCCCAGGAAGGTCTGCGCCTTCGCGTCCCGGCTGGCCAGCGGCTTCACCCCCCAGTTGACCTCGATGAACTTCAGAGCCGAGGTGAAGTCGAGGGTGGTCGAGTCGACGTACCCCCGGCGGGCGTACGGGCTGACCAGCAGCGCCGGCACCCGGAAGCCGTAGCCGTAGCGATCGATCTGGGGCGGGGTGACGTGGTCGTACCAGCCGCCCCAGTCGTCGTAGGACCACAGGAACGCCGAGGAGGACCAGTCCGGGGAGCGCATGAGCTGGGTGAGCAGCGCACGGACGAGATTCTGGCCCGAGCCGATGTTGCCGGGCGGGTGTTCGCTGTTGCCGGCCGGGGCGATGAAGGACACGGCGGGCAGGTCGCCCCGGGCGGCGTCGGTGTAGTACTCGTCCAGGTCGACGATCTTGCTGGACAGCCGGGGGTCGTCGACGTAGCGGGCGTACGCGAGCAGGGGAACCCAGATCACCTGTGCGCCCCGGTCGATGTTCTCCTCCTCCACCCGGGACCGGAAGGTGATGGTCGGGTCGTAGTTCTGCACGTAGAACTTCCAGCTGATCCCGGCCTCCTCCAGCCGGTCGAAGATGGTGGGGATGTCGCCCCACCCCTGCGCCGGGATGGTTTCCGCCTTGCCGGTGGCGCCCGGCCCGCCGGTCACCCGGTACATGTGGTTACGGATGCTGCCGGAGTTCGAGGAGCTGAAGAAGCGGTCGAAGAGCACGTACTCGTCGGCCACGTTCCAGTAGTAGGGCAGGTCCCGCTCGTCGTAGTAGGCCATCGCCATCCGGCCGTCCTTGCCCTGCTTGCTCACCCCCTCGACGAAGCCGTCCATCCGGCCACCGTTGTACTGGGTGCGGAACGCGTCGGCGGAGTGGTCCAGGTCGATCGCCCCGAGCTTGCCGATGTGGAACGGGGCGACGCAGGGCTTCGGTACGCCCCGCTTCACCGGCATGCAGGCGTCCTTCGGCAACCCGTCGACCCCCGGCCGGGTGCCGAAGTAGTTGTCGAAGGTGTGGTTCTCCTGCATGAGGAAGATGAAGTGCTCGACGGGCGTTGCCGTGCGGGGCGTCGGGGCCGGCGTTCCCGGAGCCGGGGTCGCCCCGCCCGGGGTCGGCGCGGGTCGAGCCAGCGCCGCCGACGGCCCGGCCGACAGGGCCAGGCACGCCAGCAGCGCGACGTGGGTCGTCCTGCGGGCCCACCGCGACGCGGCGGCGGACGACGGGACGTGGGTCGGACGGATCATGGACGCACCTCGTAGACGACCACCACGGGCACCGGCGTCACCCGACCCGAGGCGCCGGGAGTCCCGACGTACTCGGTGTGCACGACCCGGCCGTGGTACCGGCGGACAAGCGTCATCAGCCGGTCGGCGAAGAAGGGGGACCGCCGCGCGGAGAACGCATCCCACACGACGTAGTGCAGATTGTTGTTGCGAAGCCACCCGTCCGGGTTGTTCAGCGGCACATAGGACGGGTTGCGGTGCAGCGGGTTCGGGCTCACCGACAGGCCGTAGCTCTGCCGCTGGCTGTAGAACCGCACGATGTTCGACATCGAGGGGCCGAGCGTCAGGATGACGGAGCCCTCGGGGGTGTGCTCCGTCAGCCAGCGTCCGACCTCCCGGCCGCCCGGCACCCCACCGGAACCGGCGAGGAAGGTCGTCCGGCCCTGGTGGCTGACCGCGTCCCAGGACGAGGCCGCCAGGGTCGACGCGACCAGGGCGACGGCGGCCAGCCGGATCAGCCGGCCGGCCCGGGCGGGCACCGGGCGGGCGGGCGCGCCCCGGCCCGGCCACCGCAACCGTGCCGGCACCGGGAGCAGGACCAGGGCCCGCGCGCCGAGCAGGACCACCGGCACCGCCACCGGGAGGAGGTACTGGAAGCCCTTGACCGGCCAGAGCTGGAAGAACACCACCGGTACGGCGATCCACGACAGCAGCAGCGTCTCCCGCCAACTGCTGTGCCGGCGGGCCCACCAGAGGCCGCCCGCCGCGGCGACGAGCAGCAGCACCCCGATCGCCGTCGGCACGTTCTCCAGGTAGAACGACATGGGGTGGTTGGGCCGACGGAAAAGCTGCCAGACCAGATAGTTCCGGCCGCTGTCCGACCTCCCGGCGAGGGCCTGGGAGACGGGGTGGGCCGCGAAGACGACCACGAGCGCCGGTAGGGCCAGCAGCGTGGCCCGCACCGGCCGCCGCACGGCCGGGGTGAGCGCCAGGAACGCGTAGAGGCTGCCGGCCAGCACGACGCTGGTCTCCTTCGCCAGCATGGTGAGCCCGAGCATCCCGGCGGTGGCCAGGTACCAGACCTCGCGCTGCTCCTGCACGTACCGGACCATGCAGTAGAACGTCAGCGTGCTGAGCAGCACCATCGGCCCGTCCAGCAGGATCTGCCGGGTCACGATGACGTGGTAGGGCATGACCGCGAGCAGCAGCGCCGCGAGCAGCCCGACCCGGCGGTTGTAGAGGCGGGCGCCGAGCGGGTACACCGCCAGGACGGTGAGCACCCCGATCACCGCGACGGCCCACCGGCCGCTCATGCCCGCCTCACCGGCGCGGAACAGCGGTGACAGCAGCGCCTGGAACAGCATCGGGTGCGCCCGGAAGACGGGGAACAGGTCGGTGTAGCCGGGGTTGCCGGCCAGGGAGGCGGCCTGGCCCGCGTACACCACCTCGTCGCTGTTGAACCCGAAGAAGTCGATCCGCCAGGACCGGACGAGCAGGGCCAGCCCGGCGATCGCGGCCAGTGCGGCGGCCACCGTCCACCGCCTGCGCCGCAGCGCCCGCAGCCACGACCCCGGCGGTGGGAGCCGGCGGCGGGCCGGGTCGTCCCGGTGGCCCCGGCGCTGGCCCGGCAGGACGGCGGTGGGCGCGCCCGGCAGGTTCATGCAGGCTCCCCGGCAACCGTCAGGTCCCGGCTCCAGCGCGGCCACGCCTGGGCGGGCACGACGCGGGTCGGGGGCCCGCCGCGCTCGCCGCGCAGCAGTCGGGGGATGTCGTCGGCCCATCCGAACCGGTCGGAGACGATCACCCGGCTGCGGACGTGGGACAGGAAGCCGGCCAGGATCTCCTGCTCCCGCAGCCGCAGCTCCGGGTAGTGCTGACCGTCGATGGTCAGCGACGGCGCGAGGTACCGGAAGGGCGGGAAGCCGTACGCGTCGTCGGTGTTGCGGATCATGCGGGCGACCGTCTCGTCGTGGTCGAGTTCGCTGATCGCGGGCCTGCCGCGCTCGATGACGAAGAGCTCCTCGACCCGGGCCGTGGTGCCGATGCGGCACGGCACCAACCGGTCGACGCTGTACTTCGGAGGCGGCACCAGCAGTTGGGTCACGGCGTTGATACCCATGATCGGCAGGTTGAACCGGGCCAGGGTCAGCGCCAGAGACCGGCCGCCCTTGGAGTGCAGCCGGCTCTGTAGTTGCAGCCGTCGCCACTCCCGGGGCGTCAGGTCCTGCGCCTGCACGGCCCGCAGGGTGTGCGCGCTGATGGTCAGCGGCTTGGGGAAGCAGGTCGCGGTGCCGTCGGGCCGGACGATCGTCATGTCGTCGGAGAGGAAGAGCCCGCCGTGGTCGCGCAGCAGCCGCAGCACGGTGGCGGTCTTGCCGGTGTCGGTGAGCGCGGAGAGCATCACCCCGACCCCGTCGAGGGTGACGCAGGCGGAGTGCAGCAGCATGTGACCGCGGGCGACCATCACGAACCGCAGCAGCGCCTCGACGATGTTCGTGTAGACCACGTGCGGGGACCGGGCCAGCAGCGGGCCGACCTGGATCTCGATGGGTGAGCCGAGCTGGATGCGGAAGTTCGCGCCCAGGCGCCCGAGCTGTTCCTCGTACCGCAGGACCGACCGGTCGGCGTACTGGGTCATCGCGGCGCGGCGCTGCGGGCCCCGTCCCCCGACGTCGCTGACCCGTACCGCGATGTCCACGTCGGCGTCGGCGACCCACTGGGCCCGGAAGAACTCCAGCTCGGGCAGCATGATCTGGGACCCGATGGTCACCACCCCGGCCACGTCGTACCGGTACTTCAGGTACTGGTAGCGCCGGCGCGACGGCGGGGTGACCGCCTCGGCCGCACCTGAGGCGATCAGCAGCCGGACCGGGTCACGCCGGCCACGGTCCAACGCCGCGTAGATGACCTGGTCGTTGACCAGGAAACGGACCAGGAAGAGCGCGACCAGGGTGGCCGCGTTCGCCACCAGCACGCCGACGCCCGCGAACACCAGTGCCTGCAACACCGGCAGTCGCAGCACCAGCAGGACGTTGTTGAGCAGGAAGAACCGCACCGCCCGGGCGGGCAGGGAGCCAACGCGGTCGCGCCGGTAGATCAGGTTGTCCACCAGCAGGAAGTTCCACGAGGTCGAGAGCTGGGTGGCCAGCGCCGCGCCAAGGAGGTGGTGCAGCTTGGCGGGCTCGTAGAAGAA
>NZ_GG657738.1:380100-382016 GCF_000158815.1 Micromonospora sp. ATCC 39149
GTGGCCAGCCGGCGCGGAAACATTGCCTTCACCAGCCGGGTGGCTCCGGAGGAGGTGACCTCCCGCAGCGGGCCGTCCAGGCCGGCGTTGGAGCCCTTGCCTGCGTACCGGGTGCCGATCACAACGTCCACGTCGTGCCGCATGGCGACCGCCGCGAGCGTCGCGGCCGACTCCGGCGGGTGTTGCAGGTCCGCGTCCATGACGAGCACCCACTCGCCGCGGCAGTGCCGGGCACCGAGCAGGACCGCCCCGCCCAGGCCGCCGGCCCGCGCCTCCGGCGGCCGGTGCAGCATCCGCACGGGCACGGGGGCGTCGGCGGACAACGCGGCGATCACCCCGTCGGTGCCGTCGTTGCTGTCGTCGACGAACAGCAGCTCCGCCTGCAGGGGCACCAGTAGCGGGGCGAGGCGCCCCATCAGCACGGGGATGTTCTCCGCCTCGTTGCGGGTCGGCACGATGACGGTCAGCCGGGGTGGCCGCGAATCCTCCGGCGCGCGCAGCTCACGTGGCCGCGGTCCGGCGTCGTCCTCGACGGCTTGCCGCTCGCGGGCGTCCGGCCCGTGTCCGATCATGGGAAACCTCTCCAGGCTCCGGTACCCGAGCAGCCCGCGAGCCATTCACAGTTAACGGTGGAACTGGCAGATGAATTGAATACGGGGAAATTTGTTCATGTACGCAGATCAGTGCCGGCAGATTCCGCCGACAGCAATGGTTCGCTCGGGTACGGGTGAGGTTATGGGGGATGGCCGCCAAAGGTCCAACGTCTGAATAGTCGACAAACTGACATAGCCATTTTGCGAACAGAGGTATCCGGTTAGCGAAAATGAGGCCGTCCGCGCAGGTGAACGGGGGGATTCACTCGCTTCTCCAGCACAGTCTCCGCCGCATCACGCCCCCGCAACTTCCACAGAAAATGCCGCGGCGCCGAACGGGAAATTGATTCCCGTTCGGCGCCGCGGCGGCACGATTCAGTCTTGAGCTTCGGCGCCGAAAAAGGTGAAGAACCGGTCAGGCGCCCAGAGCAAGCCGCCGTTCGGGTCCGGCCGGCTCGGGGGTCAGCCGCAACACGCCGACGTACCCGCCACCCTAGGACGGCGGTAGCTGGTCATGCAGATCGGTGATGAAGTCGGACCGGCCCCCGCCGCTCCAGTCGCACCACACTCCCGCCGGGACAGGATTGCGGCACCCCTGGGAACTCTCGATCGAGGTTCCCTCGCCCCACTCGTTGTAGCTCGTGATCAACTGCCACGGTGCCCCAGAGGCGTTCATCCGGGCCAGTCCGGCCCGCCAGCGCGCCCGGTCGCGCGACAGGAACGTCCCCTGACCGTACGGCAGCCCGGCCTTCCAGAACCCCGGCGAGATGTTGTACGACCCCTCACCAGGGGCGTTGCTGAAGTCGTGCTCCGCCCGGGCCGGTCCGTACTGGTGCCACCCCGCCACCTGCGGCGTCCCGGCGCAGCCCGCGTAGCCGGGGAAGACCTTCAGGTTGAGGTGGACGGTTTCGCCGAATCGCCGCTGGAGCAGCGCCTGGGCCTGGTTCCAGCGGTCCACCGTGGCGCACCCCCGGGCGGTCGTCAGATCCCCGGCGTTGTACACGAACACGGGCATGCCACGGTCGGGCAGCACAGCGAGCGCGGAGCCCTGCCCGCCGTACGTGGCCCGAAGGTAGTGCAGGTCGTCGGCGATGCGCTCGGGCGTCGGATCGGACGTCCCCTCCGGCTCGTAGTAGGGCGCCCAAGCGAACCCGGTGCCCTGAGCTGCCCGGACCATCGCCGGCCACCGCCGGTTCGTCACGGTGTCCCGGCCGAACCACGACGCGATGCCCACCGTGATCCCGCCGTACCGCATGTCCGCGACCTGGGCGCGCACCACCGATTCCTCGATCGAGTACAGGCCCCGCGCCGGCACGTAGTTGG
>NZ_GG657738.1:382495-403253 GCF_000158815.1 Micromonospora sp. ATCC 39149
ACCCGACCAGCACCGCGACAAATGACATCAGCCCACTCCCGTCGTCGTCCGGCCGCCCGGTTGACGACCCGATACCAGACAGAACGCGGCAGGCCGTAGAACGTGACTGCCCCCGTGTGCGTGCGCACCGGGCTCGGCGCTCAGCGCGACAACCGCCGCACCCAGCGCCGCTGCCAGGGCGTCTCCACCGCCCGCGGGTGGTAGTGCTCGCGTACCCACTCCACCGCCCGGTCCGCCGGCAGCCCGTCGAGCACGGCGAGCGCCGCCAGCGCCGTGCCGGTTCGGCCGATGCCGCCGAGGCAGGCCACCTCGACCCGCTGCCCCGCGTATGCCCGGCGCAACGCCTCCCGCAGCGCGTCCAGCGCGTCAGCCCGGTCCAGCGGCAGCAGGAAGTCGGGCCAGCGGATCCGCCGGTGCGCCCAGGCTGGTGCCGGGCCCGGCGCCAGCAACAGCGCGAAGTCGGCGGGCGTGGCCACGTCGCCGACGCGACGCCCACGCACGAATGCCCCGCCCGGCAGTACGACCACCCCGGGACTCCCGCCCCAACCCGCCACCCCATCGACCCCCTCATTCTCCAACCCGAAGGAAGCGTCGCCTGATGAGCCTCGCTGTCGGGTTGCTCCGGGGCGGGGTTTCGGGTCGGGGGTGCCGCGTGCGTCGGGTCGGGGGTGTCTGGTCGGGTCCGGGGTGCCGGCCGGCCGGGTCCCCTGTGTGTGGGGGCCCGGCCGGTGGTGTGTCGGTGCCTGTGCCTGTGCCTGTGTGCGTGTGGGTGTGGGTGGTGTGTGTGGGTCAGTTGTTCCAGTGCTGGGTGACGAGGTCGGCGGCCTGCTGTTCCCATTGGGCGTATGCGTCGGGGTAGGCCGAGACCTGGACGGTCTGGGCGGCGTCGGTCAGGGGCATGTTCTGCCAGCCGTCGACCTGTCGCAGGCCCTTGAGGAACGCGGTGGTGGCGTATTCGGGGTTGGTGATCTGTTCGGGGGTGCCCCAGCCGCTGGAGGGGCGTTGCTGGAACAGGCCGAGGGAGTCGTGGTCGTTGCGGTCGCCGAGGTGGCCGAGGTTCTCCAGCTTCGATTCCTGCAGGGCGGTGGCGATGGAGATCACGGCGGCTCGTTCGTCGAGGCCGGTCTTCTTCGTGGCGGCGATGATGGCCTTGACGTTGGCGGTCTGTTCGGTGTTGAGGTTGATGTGGGACTGGGTGCCCTGTACGCCGTGGGGGATGAGTTTGGTGGTGTCCACGGTGTTTGCCTTGTCGGTCTGGATGGCGGCGACGGGGCGGGTGTCGGCGGTGGTGGTGTCGGTGTGGTGCAGGGGGCCGGCGGCGAGGCCACCGGCGAAGGCGAGGCCGGCGATGCCGAGGATGCTGTTGCGCAGGATCGTCGTGTTCATGGGGGTGACTCCAATCGGGGGTCGACACCTACCCGGGGGGGTGGGTGTGTGCACCACGTCGAGGCGCCCGAACAACGGCAGGCAAGCCTGAAGCGGGGAAACAGGCCTGAAGCGGGAAAGTCGCGGCGAGCAGAGCGGGAAAGTCGCGGCGAGCAGAGCGGGGGGCGGAGCGGGGTAAGTCGCGGGGAGCGCAGTGGGGAGGGGGCCGGTCTGCCAGGGGTGGCTGGTGGTGGCCGGTCGCGGTGTGACGACCGTCGGCCGGTGCGCATTCCACCGGGGTGGCTCCCCGCCCGGGGTGGTCGCCGGGTGCCCGTTTCCGCGAAAGGGGCGGTGGGGCGGGGTTCTGCTCGATCGTCTGTCAGGTGTAACGACCCCGGCCGGGCCGTCATTCCACGGTCGGGGTGCCGGCGGTCACCCCCCCGGGGGGGCCGGTCGGGCGGGGGCGTCTACGGCCACGCCCACCCAGCCCCCTGGGACGGATCGGACAATCGCCCCAGGGCGGGCCTGACGGGTCGGGTGATCGACTCCATACCGGCGGTATGGGGGCATGCGGGCGGGCCGGATGCCCCCATCTGGCGGACACGGAGTCGATCAACGCAGAGCCCGCGCGACGGGCGCGGGAGCGCACCGCGTCACCGGTCGCGCCGTTTCGCCCGCCCCGGTCGCGCCACCTCATCCGGTCCTGCCGGGCTCGCCGGTCGCGCCGCGTCAACGCCAACCGGTACGCCGGGTCGCCGGCCCCGGTGGCATCGCACCGGCCCGACCAGGCGCTACCCTGACAGCATGCAGGGCGTCGTCTCCCCCACCGCGACCGGCGGGGCCTTCCTGGCCCGCCCGGGCCGCCCCGCTGTCGTCACCGCCACCCTGACCGAGTTGACGGGTCCGACCCGGGGTGTCGTCGAGCTGCCCGTACGCCTGATGTGGAGCGCGAACCGCACCTTCGACCTCGGCGACCCCGACGACCTGCTCTGGATGTACGAGAACGTCCTGCGTGAGACCACCCGCGCGGCCGACCTGCGCGAGTTGGTCAACGGCTACCTGCTGCGCCAGGTCTGGTGCCTGCTCAACCTGCCCCGTGGGGTCCGCGAGGCGTGGGAGCACCGGCACCGGGTCCTGCGCGGCGGGCAGGCCCACCGACAGCGCCAGGCAGTCCCGGGCGGCGGCCAGGCGGTCCCGGGCTGCCGCCCGGCTTTCCGGACGGCGTGACCGGCGTAGCGCCGCCGGACGATTTCTACCGCGAGGTCGCCCGGGTGGCCCTGTCGGTCGCCGGGCGGCACCGGTTCGTGCTGGGCGGCGGCGTGGCCTGGGCCGCACATGGCCTGTTCTCCCGCCCGACGGAGGACGTGGACCTTTTCGCCGACGTCGAGGGGGCTGCCGCGGCGGCGGCGGCGGGGGTGCGTACGGCATTGGAGCGCGCCGGGTTCGAGGTGACCGACGCCGACCCGGACAGCGATCTGGCGGAGCTGTTCGCCGGGTTCGACCGTGACATGAGGGACTTCGTGGTGGGCCGGGGGTCGCGCCGGATCCGGCTGAGCCTGGGCCGGCTCGACCGGTACCGCAGCCCGGTGGTGATGGACCTCGGGCCGGTGATGGACGTTCGCGATCTGGTGGCCAACAAGACGGCGGCGCTGGTCAACCGGAGGGAGGTCCGGGACTTCATCGACGTGGCGGCGGTCCTGGAACACTACTCGGTCGCGGAGGTGCTCGACCTGGCCCGGCAGCTCGACCCCGCGCTGGATCCGCAGGACGTGCGCGCCGCCGGCCACTACCTGGACCGCCTGCCCGACCGACGCTTCGCCCGGTACGGGCTGGACGCGGCCCAGGTCGCCCGGCTACGGGCCCGACTGGCCGACTGGCCCCGCTGACGCCCCCGCAGGGCGGAAAGCCCGCTGCCGCTCGCCGCAGAGGCGGGCGTCCCGGTGCACTCGCCCCACGGCCGACTGGCCCCGCTGACGCCCGCCGCAGGGGCGGGCGGCCCGCACCGACGCGACGGGCGTTCGGGTCGCTGTGGCAGGAGTGACGCCGGCTCGTTATGGTGCGCAACGGCGCCCAGAAGGCGCACGTCTGTTTCCCCTGGAAAGGCACCTTATGACCTCCTCCTCCGGCGCCTCGCGCCGCCAGGTGCTGGCCGTCGCGGCCGCTGCCGCGACGGCGCCCCTGATCGCCGCCGCCCCCGCCCGGGCGGCCGGGTCGAAGAAGGGACCGAAGACTTGGGACCTCACCGTCCTGGGCACCTCGGACACGCACGGCAACGTCTACAACTGGGACTACTACCGGGACGCCGAGTACGACGACAGCAAGCACAACGACGTCGGCGTCGCGAAGCTGGCCACCCTGGTCAGCCAGATCCGTGCCGAGCGTAAGGGCAGCGCCACCTTGGTCCTCGACGCGGGCGACACGATCCAGGGCACCCCGCTGGCGACGTACTACGCCAAGCAGGAGCCGATCACCTCCACCGGTGAGACGCACCCGATGGCCAACGCCATGAACATCCTGAAGTACGACGCGGTGACGCTGGGCAACCACGAGTTCAACTACGGCCTGCCGCTGCTGGCAAAGTGGATCAGTCAGCTCGGCTTCCCGGCACTCGCCGCGAACGCCGTCAACGAGGCGACGGGCAAGCCGGCGTACCTACCGTACGTGATCAAGGAGATCCGGCTCGGCGGGCCCGGCGCGCCGAGCCTGAAGGTCGGCATCCTCGGCCTCACCAACCCGGGCGTGGCGATCTGGGACAAGGCCAACGTCGAGGGCAAGCTCATCTTCACCGACATGGTGGAGAGCGCCGCGAAGTGGGTGCCGGTGATGCGGGCGCGCGGCGCCGACCTCGTCATCGTCTCCGCGCACGGCGGCGACAGCGGCACCTCCAGCTACGGCCCCGAGTTGCCCAACGAGAACCCGTGCACGATGATCGCCGAGCAGGTTCCGGGCATCGACGCGATCCTGTTCGGCCACGCCCACACCGAGGTCGTCGAGAAGTTCGTGACGAACCAGCGCACCGGCGCGCAGGTGTTGCTCTCCGAGCCGTCCAAGTGGGGTCAGCGCCTGACCCGGATGGACTTCATCCTCACCCGCGAGCGGGGCTGCTGGAAGGTCGTGTCGAAGCGCGCGACCATGCTGAACACCAACACGGTGGTCGAGGACCCGGCGGTGCTCGCGGCCGTGCGCGGCCAGCACACCAAGACCGTCTCGTACGTCAACACGGTGGTCGCCCGGTCGACGGTGGAGCTGTCGGCGGCCGAGTCGCGGTACCGGGACACCCCGATCCTGGATTTCATCAACCACGTTCAGACCGAGGTGGTCACGGGGGCGCTGGCCGGCACGGCGTACGCGGGCCTGCCGGTGCTGTCGATCGCGGCACCGTTCAGCCGCACGGCCGTCTTCCCCGCCGGTGACGTGCGGATCCGCGACGTGGCCGGGCTGTACGTCTTCGACAACACCCTGGAGGCGGTGGTCCTCACCGGCGCCGAGGTCCGCGCCTACCTGGAGTACTCGGCGAAGTACTTCGCGACCCTCGCGGTCGGTGCGCCCGTCGACCCGGCGACGATCAGCGACCCGGCCGTGCCGGACTACAACTACGACGTCTTCTCCGGCCTCGACTACGACATCGACGTCAGCCGGGCCCGTCGGCCAGCGGATCACCCGTCTGGTCCTGCCCGGCACCGACACCCCGGTCGCCGCCGACCGCCCAGTTCGTGGTCGCGGTGAACAACTACCGGCGCAGCGGTGGCGGCAACTTTCCCCGGGGCATCGTGAAGACGCAGGGTCTACAACGCGCAGCCAGGGAGATCCGGCCAACTCCTCATCGACTGGGCCCAGGCCAAGGGCACCATCGACCCGGCCGACTTCTTCGTGCCGAACTGGAGGCTGGTCCGCGAGGGCACGCCGGTCTTCTGACCCCGGCCCGCTGGCGGGCCGGAGGCGACCGTCCCCGGCCCGCCAGCGTCGCCCCGCTCACACCGCGCCCTCACCGGTCACCCGCCGACCTGGCCGGCGGCAGCCGGTCCAGCAGCGCCAGCGCCGCCCGCACCGGGGCGCGGGTCAGCGTCTCGTCGAAGCTCGCCCGGCCCAGGCAGAACCGGACGAACATCCGCCACCCGGGCGGGGTGGCCAGCAGGGCGTGGAAGACGTCCGGCCGGCGGGAGAACACCTCCAGCAGCCGGTGCCCGGCGCGCATGGGCGGCACCAGGTCCCGGTCCACGGCCCGCCGGTAGCCGTCCAGGTCGCCGGCGACGACGGCGGCCCCGGCGAGCGCACCGGAGCGCAGCGCGTAGCTGATGCCCTCCCGGCTCCACGGCTCCAGCAGGCCGGCCGCGTCGCCGGCCACCAGCACCCGGCCATGGCGCAGCGGCGAGTCCTCGGCCCGGCACCGGGTCAGGTGCCCGGAGTCGTGTTCCGGGCTCACCCCGGACAGGCCGAGCCGGCAGACGAAGTCGCGCAGGTACTGCCGGGTCCGCTCCCCCGCGCCCCGGCCGGCGATGACGCCCACGGTGAGCCGGTCGCCCTTCGGGAACACCCACGCGTACGAGCCGGGGATCGACCCCCAGTCCAGCAGCAGCCGGCCGCGCCAGCGCCGCCGGTGCGGCTCGGGCACCGGAAGCTCCAGTTCGAGGCCGAGGTCGACCTGCCGGTACCGGACGCCGACGTGCCGGGCGGTCACCCCGGAGGACCCGTCCGCGCCGATCACCGTACGCGCGTACACGACGTCGCCGTCGGCGAGGCGCAGACGTACCCGATCGGGGTCCTGCTCCACGGCGCGCACCGCGACCCGTTCGCGCAGCTCGGCCCCGGCGGCGACGGCGGCGGCCCGCAGCCGGTCGTCGAACTCGTCGCGGCGCACCATCGCTATCAGCGGCCCGTCGCCGTGCCGGCGGGTGAACCCGCGCCGCCCGTCCCGGGTGAACGTCACCCGGTCCACCCGGTCGTGCACGGGCACGTCGATCCGGCCGGCGACGGCCGCGAGGGAGGTGCCGATCAGCCCGCCGCCGCAGGTCTTGTACCGGGGGTGCGCGGCGCGCTCAACGACCAGGGTGCGTAGCCCGGCGGTGGCCGCGACGTGGGCGGCGGAGAGCCCGGCCGGGCCGCCGCCGACGACGACAAGGTCCCAGTTGATCACGGTTGCAGCCTAGGGCACGGCCCGCCGGAAAGCCGGGCGGCGCATCCGGTACGCCGCGTCGGGAATCCGGCGCGAGAGCGGGCATCAACGGCGGGCCGGCGGGTAACCGCGCAGCGCAGATCCGCCCGCCGCGCGGGCGGTCACGTCGAGGAGGAAGCCATGCAGCAGGTACGTCTGTCCGACGTCGAGGAGCGGGTGTACGAGGCGGTGGCCGCGCTCGAGGCCCGCGGGCAGGTGCCCTACCCCGACCTGATCGCGCAGGAGTCGGGCCTGACCGAGGAGGAGGTCCACGCTCCCCTGCGCCTGCTGACCGAGAAGAACCTCCTGCACCGGGAGGACTCCCCGATGGCCGGGTTGGACTTCGGCCCGCGGTGGTGCGCCCGCCAGATGGCGTGACCCGTACGACGCGTCAGGTCGACGAGCGGCGTCGGTGGAAGGCACTCGGGGTCAGCCTGGTCGCCGCCTTCATGACGCTGCTCGACGTGAGCATCGTCAACGTGGCGGTCCCGTCGATCGACCGCGCGCTCCGCGCGACACCGAGCGACCTTCAGTGGATCCTGTCCGGGTACGCCCTCACGTTCGGTCTGGCGCTGGTGCCGGCCGGCCGCTTCGGCGATGCCCGGGGCCGACGCAACGCGTTCGTCCTCGGGATCGCCCTGTTCACCCTGACCAGCGCCCTGGCCGGGCTCGCCAGTTCCCCCGGCTGGCTGGTCGCGGCCCGGCTGGTGCAGGGAGCCGCCGCCGGCATCGTCAACCCACAGGTCACCGGCCTGATCCAGGAGCTCTTCCGGGGCGCCGAACGGGGCCGCCCGTTCGGACTGCTCGGCGCGACCATCGGCATCTCCACCGCGGTCGGGCCGCTGCTCGGCGGGTTGCTGATCGCGTTCGGCGGCGAGCAGGACGGCTGGCGTTGGGTCTTCTTCGCCAACGTCCCGGTGGGCGTCGTCGCGGTCGTCCTCGGCTGGCGGCTGCTGCCAACACGGCCGGCGGGGGCACCGGACGGGCACCGCCTCGACCCGATCGGGGTGCTGCTGCTCGGCGTCGGCGTCGTGCTCCTGTTGCTGCCGCTCGTGCAGCAGGGGCAGTGGCACAGCCCCTGGAAGTGGGCCCTGCTCCCCGCTGGTGTGGCCGCGCTCGCCGCCTTCGGGCGCTGGGAACGCCGGTACGCCCGGCACGGGACTCCCCTGTTCGACCTGGGGCTGTTCGGCTTCCGCTCGTACGCCCTGGGGTCGCTGATCGCGCTGATGTACTTCGGCGGGTTCACCGCGATCTTCTTCGTCCTCACGCTCTACCTGCAGAACGGCCTCGGCTACCGCCCGCTGGTCGCGGGCCTGACCATCACGCCCTTCGCCCTCGGGGCCGCCGCCGCGTCCGCGATCGGCGGTCGGCTCGTCAACCGGTACGGTCGCCCGCTGGTCGCCGTCGGCCTGCTGGTCGTGGTGCTCGGCCTGGGCGCGGTGGAGTTCGTGCTGCGCAGCGACCCGCACGGGCCGATTCCGCTGCTGATCGCCGGGCCGCTGCTGATCGCCGGGCTGGGCAGCGGCCTGGTCATCGCTCCCAACCAGATCCTCACCCTGGCCCAGGTGCCGGTGCCGCAGGCCGGCAGCGGGGCCGGGATGCTCCAGACGGGCCAGCGGATCGGCTCCGCGGCCGGCATCGCCGCCGTCGGTTCGGCCTTCTTCTCGGCGCTGTCGGGCAGCGGCGGGGACTGGTCGTCGGCGTTGCGGCACTCGCTGCTGCTGGCCATGGGGATCATCGCGCTCGCCCTGCTCGCCGCGCTGCTCGACCGGGGGTAGGCGGGACGGCGGCAAGCGACGGTGCCCGCCCAGGGGTCGCCTGGGCGGGCACCGTCATCGGTGCGGCTCGGGCACTGCCCGGCTCAGGACGGTCAGCGCGTCGACCCGCCGAAGCGTCCCCGACGACGCCAGGCCAGGCCGGCGAGCATCAGCACCACGCCGACCCCGACCAGGCCACCGCCGACCGCGAGCGGGGTGCCCAGACTGTCACCCGTCACGGGCAGCTTGCCGCCATGGTGTGGCGGCCGGGGCTTGAACGTCTTCGTCGGCGTCGGCTGGGGCTTCGGGAGCACCGTCAACGTGGCACTCGCCGTCCTGCCCGTGGTCTGGCCGACCGCGGTGAACAGGTACTGCCCGGGAGTGTCCGGCGTGTAGGTGGTGGTGAACCTCCCTGCGGCGTCGGTCACGACCGTGAAGTGCGTCGGGGCGGCCGCCCGGAACGCCACCGGCGCCATCGCGACGGTGCTGCCGTCGCTGCGACGCGCCGATGCCTGACCGGGCAGGCCGGCGGCCAACGGCGTGATCGTGACGGTGATCTCGACGACCTCGTTGGGGCCGAACCCGGCACCGACGAGGGTGGTCGTCTCGCCGACGAAGATCGTCGACGGGTTCACCGTCAGCACCGGGGGCTGCGGTGGGTACGGCGTCGTCTGTGGCGAGCCTGTCGGCGACGGTGTCGGCTGCGGCTGCGCCGCCCCCGCCGCGCTCGGCGCGGACACGACGGCGAGGCCGATCGTGAGCGCCATGATGATGCGGGATAGCCGCATGATGGGTTCCCTCCTACTGGTCGCAGTGTGGTGCGGGATCAATTTGGGTGGTCCATGGGGTGGCGGTCGGGGTGAGCCAGAGGTCGCCCTCTCCGCTGCCGGTCCTGCCGGTCAGCACGTCGACCTCAAGGGCTCGGGTGGTGCCGGGGCGTACCTCGACGTTGGCGATGACGACCTGCCGGCGCCGCTCGGTGCCGCTGCCGACGGGCACCTCGGTGCCGTCGAGCCGGGTACGCAGCACCGCGCCGCCAGCAGGGCTGTGCACGGAGACGAGCGTGCGGGCGGTGTACGGATCGCCGGCGAGGCCGAGGCCGAGCACGGACTCCGACAGCCCGCGCTCCGGCGCGGTGGAGTGCAGGGTGACGCGCAGCCGCAGCTCACGGCGGCCGTCGGGGCGGCACGGCCCGACGGCCAGTGTCGCCGCCGGCCGCAGGTAGTAGCCGAGCTTCGCGCCGCTGCCGTCGTTGAGGAACACGCCGACCGTGGGCACGGCCTCCTGCTCCGGCAGCGAGCCGGCCAGCCGGTTGCCGTCGATGACCCGCTGTTCCTCCGGGTGGGCGCTCCAGAACAGGACACGCCGTTCAGTGATGGCCCGGTCCAGCGCGGACAGGTACGCCCGAGGGTCTACGTCGCGGGTGAAGAAGGTGTCGAAGACGGCCACCGCCGAGGCGGCGAAGAAGTCGTCCTGCGCCTTCGCCTCCATCCGCTGGTACGTGTCGGACAGCAGCGTCCGGACCACCTTCTCGCTGACCAGGGTGGAGTGGCCCGGCACCGACACCGGTCCGGTGGCCTTGAGCAGGTAGGACAGCACCACCGGGTCGACCGCGAGTACGCCGTCGACCGTCCTGCCGCTGCGTTCGCGGTACATCTGGCGGAACAGCGCGGCGGCGGTCGGGAAGTGCGGGGTCAGGTTGACATCCGCCGGGTACATCCCCGGCAGGTCGGTGTAGAGGTTGCGGATCTCCGGCTTGAGCTTCAGGGCCGGGTCGAAGAGTCCCAGCTTGGCGCTGGTGCCCTGGGCGCCCATCCGCAGCTTGCCGTCGTTGGCCTCGATCAGGGCGTACGCGCCGAACATGCCGCCGGTGGCGCGCAGCTCCGCCGGGTTCTGGGACACCATCAGGTAGCTGCGCGGGCCGCCCGCGCCGAGCAGGGGCGGCAGCAGCCGGGCGGCGCGGTCGGCGGCCCGGGTGAGCGAGGCCAGCCGGTCGATCTCCGTACGCAGCTCGGCCACGGCGTCGCGCACCGGCTCGACCAGGGCACCGGTGGGTACGGCCACGAGGCGGTCGCGGGTGCGCTGGACCACCTGGTCGGTGGCGGTGAGTTCCGCCGTGACGGCCTTCAGCCGGTGCACGTCCAGCCGGCCCTTGCCGGGTAGCAGGGTCGACAGGTCGGTGCGCAGCAGCGTGGGGAACGCGCCGCGGGCGAGGTCGTCGATCGCCACCGCGATCTGGCGCACCGCGGCGAGGTCGTCCCCGGCGTACGGGGCGTGCTGGCTGATCCGCCAGCCCGGGTCGCCGGTGGCCTCGCGGGCCGCGCCGGCCTGGTCCTGAAGGGCCGACAGGGTTCGTTGGGCCCGCTCGATGTCGGCTCCCACCACCTCGGAGCTGAGCTGCTGGGCCAGCGCGGCGGCGTTGAGCAGGTGCGTTCGCGCCTGCCAGCCCCGGAAGCCCACCCAGCCGACGCTCAGCAGCACCAGCGAGGCGACGATCAGGCCGGCGAGCAGGGCACGTCGTACCCGGGCCTTGACGCGCCGCCGGGACCTGCGCCCTGCGCGGCGAGGCTGCTCTGTGTCGCTCACGCCCACCTCACTCCACGAAACGGACATAAATGATGATTCATCGTTTTTTAGCACAGACCTTGTCCGCTACGCGGCTTTATGGGGTTTTTACGCCCGCGATTCCGTCCGTGGTTCCTGCCCGACGGACGGACGACTGCGTCGCGCGGCGGCGGCCTCGTGGAGCAATTGCTCGACGCGGTCCACCCCGCCGCGCAGGGACATGTCGCGCAGGTACGCCTCCCGGCCGCGGCGGCCCATCTCCCGTCGGGCTGCCGGCGGGATGGTGGCGGCCAGCCAGAACCGGTCGGCCAGCGTGGCCCAGTCCTCAGGCGGGCAGGAGAGCCCCGCCCGGGCGCGTTCCACGATCTCGACCGTGTCGCCTCGGGCGGAGGCCACCACCGGCGACGCGCAGCCGAACGCGGCCTGAAGCTTGCCGGGCACCGTCGCGCTCAGCTCCGGCAGGTCGCGCAGCGTCACCAACTGGTAGTCGGCGGCGGCGTACAGGTCGGACATCTCCAGGGGCGAGCGCCGCGCGACGAAGCGGACGTTGTCGGTGCCCAGCTCGGCGGCGAGCCCCCGGACCCGCGCCTCGTCCGGGCCCGACCCGACCACGACCAGGTCCATGGTGCCCCGCAGCGGCGCGGCGGCGCGCACGGCCGTCTCCAACCCGTGCCGGGCGCCGATCGTGCCGGCGTGCATCACCACGCAGCGGCCGTCGCCCCGGACCAGGCGGCGGGCCTCCCGGGTCGGCTCGGCCGGGTGGAACAGCCGCTCGTCGGTCCAGTTGAGCACCACCCGCACCCGCCCCGGATCGGCGCCGCCGGCGACCACCAGGTCGCGCATGCCGGGCGCGGCGACCGCGACGACGTCGACCGAGCGGTAGAGCCACCGGGTGGCGGCGGCCACCCGGGCGGCCCAGGAGGTCGGCGTCGCGCCCTGGGCGTCCAGCTCCGGGTGTACGTCCTGCACGTGCAGCACCGTCGGCACCGCGCCCAGCAGCCGTAGCAGGCCGACCGCGGCGAAGGTCGCCGCGGGGAGCTGGTGGACGTAGAGCGCGTCGACGCCGGCCAGGTGGCCCCGCCCGATCGTGGCGGCGCTCGCGGCGAAGGAGAGCCAGCCCGCCACCCGGGCGCGCACGGCACCGTCCCCGCCCGACCAGCGCGGCACCCGCCGCACCGCGAGCCGCTCGCTGCGGGTCTCGTACCGCCACCGCTGCCGCCAGCCCGGATAGACGTGGCCGCCCGGGTAGTCAGGGAATCCGGTCAGGACCCGGACGTCGTGGCCACGCGCGGCCAGCTGCTCGGCGAGGCTTCCGGGAACGAACGCCGGCTCCGGTGGGAAGTGGTACGACAGGATGCCGATCCTCACCCGGGCCTCCCACCACGACGGTCACTTCCCGGCGCGGCGCGGACACGGAAAGCGCTGGCCGCCGCATACGATTCCGACGGTGGGCCCCCCGCCGGCGACGAGCCGGCCGGCGCTGCGCCGGTGGGGCGGGTGCGGCCCGGTCCCCACGTCGCGACGGACCCGCCCGCGACCAGAACGCTGGGAGAAGCTCCGATGGCCGACCGCATCCTGTTCGTCTGCCACGCCAACCTGTGTCGCTCGCCGATGGCCGAGTACCTGGCCGCCCAGCTCATGGCCAAGCTGCCGGTCGAGGTCGCCAGCGCCGGCACCGACGCCGTGGACGGCCGGCCCATGCATCCGTACGCGGCCGAGGTGGCCGCCGAGACCGGGCGCGAACCGGCCCGGTTCCGCAGCCGTGCGCTGACCGCCGCCCACCTGGCCGACGCCGCGCTGGTGCTGACCTCGACCCGCCGCCAGCGGTCGGTCTGCGTCTCGCTGGCCCCCGCCGCCCTGCACCGCACCTTCACCCTGCGCCAGTTCGGTCGGCTCGCCGGGGCGGCCGCGACGCCGGACGGCACGGACACCGGTGCCCTGCGGGCGGCGGTGCGGGCCGCGGCCCTGGCCCGGGGGCTGCTGCAACCAGCCGCCCCCTCCGACGACGACCTGCTCGACCCGATCGGCGGCACCCCGGCCGACTTCCGGCGCTGCGCGCGGGAGATCGAGCGGGCGCTGGCACCGGTGGCGGCGCTCATCGAGGCAGCCGGGTGAGTTCCTGCGTCGGGTCGGCGACCGGCTGCTCGGGGCCGAGGAACCCGCCGGTGTGGGCCGCGGGCGCGGCGTCGGCGCGGCTCGGCGGGGCGGCCGGCGCGACCGGCACCTCCACCCGGTAGCGCTCGTACTGATACGTCTCGGCACGCCCGAGCTTGGCCATGTTCAGCACGCAGCCGAGCAGCCGCACGGAAACCGCCTGGAGCGCCTGCGCGGCGGCACCGACCTGACCACGGTCGGTGCGGCCGTAGCGGCTGACCATCAGGGCACCGTCGGCCTGGACGGCGACGACCACCCCGTCGGTGACGGTACGCAGCGGAGCGGTGTCGATGACCACGATGTCCGCCGACTCCCGCAGCACCAGCAGCAGATCCGCCATCGCCTTGGAGCCGAGCAGCTCGCTCGGGTTGGGCGGCACCGAGCCGGCGGGCAGCACGAGCAGGGACTTGTCGCCCCACCGCTGCACCACGTCGCCGACGTTGACGTCGCCAAGCAGGACGTCCGTCAGCCCCACGCCGGCCTCCAGGCCGAGGTACTCGGCCACCTTCGGCCGGCGCAGGTCCGCGTCGACCAGAGCGACCCGCCAGCCGGCCTCGGCCAGGGCGATGGCGAGGTTGCAGGAGAGTGTCGTCTTGCCCTCCCCCTGCAACGCGCTGGTCACCGCGATCACCCGGGCCGGCTCGTGGACGTCGACGAAACGCAGGTTCGTCCGCAGCTTGCGCACCGCCTCAGCCCGCGGCGAGGTGGTCGCCTCGCCGACGATCAGCGGGGCGGTACGCGCGGCGGGGTCGAACGGGATCTCGCCGAGCAGCGGGCTGCCGGTGGCGCGCTGGAGGGTGGCCGCGTCCCGCAGCCGGGTGTCCAGCCGGGTCCGCAGCACCGCTAGGCCGATGCCGGCGAGCACGCCGGCGAGCACGCCGAGGGCCAGGTTGCGGGCCGGGTTGGGCGACACCGGGCTGGAGCCGACCCGCGGACCGCTGACCACCTCCACCTTGACCGTGCTGGCCCGCCCCTCACCGGGCGCCTCCACGCTCTTGATCAGCTCGATGAACTGGGCGGTGAGCGCCTCCGTCAGCCGCAGCGCGCGGGTGGCGTCGGTGTCGGTGACGGTGCCGCGCAGCAGGACGGTGTCGGGGATGGTGGCGGCGGTGACCCGCGCCTGCACCTCCTCGGCGGTGAGCCCGAGCGGGGTCTTCGCCACGACGCTCTGTGCCAGCCGGTCGCTCTGCAGCAGGTCGGCGTACGACTTGACGCGCTGCTGCATGAAGATGCTGCCCTGGTAGGCGTCGGTGACCCCCTGGTTGGGGGTGGTGACGAAGAACGTCACCGACGCCGCGTACCGGGGCTGGGCCCGAACCGTGACCAATGCGGCCACGGCGAGACCCACCATCACCGAGAGGAGGACCACCCACCAGCTACGCCGGACGGTCCGGAGGAAATCACGAACGTCCATCAGCCGGAAAGCCCCCGTCCGATCCGTGCGGTCGACATGTCAAGCACCAAAGCTCCCTCAGCAGTCACGGGCGGGCCCCACTCCGACGACCCACCAGCGCATCCGGTCAAAACGACTGTAGAGGATGAAAACGCTGAAAAGCCGTGATCAGGGATAAATGGTCAGCCCGCGCAATTGACTCTGGGCCACTCCATGTGCTTGGGACAACTCGGGACGGCCGGATAGGTGACGTCCCGGCCGGATGGGTGGCATCCGGGCCGGGACGGTGAACGGGCGCAGGCCCGCCGGCGACTCAGGGGCGGCGCTCGGCCGGCTCGTCCTCCTCTGCCGGCTCGGTCTCCTCGCTCACCGCGTCGCTGAACGACTCGGTGAGGTCGTCGCCCGGAACCGCGACCTCCTGAGCCAGGTCCTGCTCGTCGGGCCGTCCGCCGGGCGGCGGCTGGGGGGCGGTGGCACCGCCGGCGAAACCGTACTCATTGGGCTCATCGTGACGACTCATACCGTTCTCCTCCCGCTGTCTGCAATGTCTCTTCTCGCTCACGGTAGGGCGTGATCGTCTGCTCCGCAGCGCGCTCGGCCTTGTCCGACGACAGGTCGACGGCGGTACGCAGGACGTCGGCGGCGAGTTGGAACTCCAGCCCGAAGGCGAGGAACCGGCCGAGGGTGAGCCGGACGGGAGTGAAGACGGCGGCTAGCAGGTGGTCGCCGGTGCGGCGGATCTCGTCCCACCTCATCCGGGGGCCGTTACCCGGCCCGGCGAGGGGTAGTCGCGATCAGTTGAGCTCGGCGACGGCCTCGAAGATCAGCCAGAGCCCGCAGACGGCGAAGAGGATCGCCGCGCCGTAACGGATGGTGCGCTCGGGCAGGTGCCGGCCCAGCATCCGCCCGACCGCGATCGCCAGGGCGTCGGCGGCCACCATGCCGAGGGTGGAGCCGAGCCAGGTGCCGAACCAGCCGTACTTGGTGGCCAGGGTGATGGTGGCGAGCATCGTCTTGTCGCCCAGTTCGGCGAGGAAGAACGCCACGCCGACCGCGACGACGGCGGACCTGCTGCTGCGCTCAGCCTTGCGCTTCTCCTCCTCGGTGAGCTTGTCCCCACGCAGCGTCCAGACGCCGAACCCGAGGAACGCGAGGCCGGCGATCAGCGAGATCCAGCCGGTGGGCAGGGCGGCGCCCAGCCCGTGGCCGATGGCGACCGAGGCCAGGTGGACGACGGAGGTGGCGACCGTGATGCCGATGAGCACCGGGATCGTTTTGAACCGCGTGGCGAACGTCAGCGCCATGAGCTGGGACTTGTCGCCCAGTTCGGCGACGAAGATGACGCCGAAACTGACCACCAGCGCGACGAGGAAACCTTCCATGACACCCTCCCGAAAAGACCGGGTCGGAGGGTGTGGGGCGCCCTCGACCCGGCTGTTGCAAACAGCCTGGGTCGAAGGTCTCGCCCGCCCCACCGCAGTGGGGCCGCGTGGCCGGATGCGGAACGCACCAGTGTGTCGACCACGACATTGGGGGCTACTCCCCTTCGCGCCCCCACCCTACCCCACCCCGGCGCCGCCCCGAGGGGGGGCGGCGCCGGGGGCGGTGGTCAGTCGGCGCGGGCCAGAGTGACGCCGAACAGACCGTCGGCGTCGGTCCAGAACTCACGGGCGGTGAAGCCGGCGGCGGTGAGCTCCGCGGCGATGCCCTCCGGGCGGAACTTGGCCGACACCTCGGTACGCAGCTCCTCCCCGGCGGCGAACTCCACGTCGAGGTCGAGCACCCGGGCCCGGACCGGACGCACGGCACGCAGCCGCATCTCGATCCACTCCCGCCGGGGGTCCCAGAGCGCGACGTGCGCGAACGCCTCCGGATCGAAGTCGGCGCCCAACTCCCGGTTGATCACCCGCAGCACGTTGCGGTTGAACTCGGCGGTCACCCCGGCGGCGTCGTCGTACGCGGGCACGACGATCGCCGGGTCCTTGACCAGATCGGTGCCGAGCAGCAGCCAGTCGCCGGGCTCCAGGGACGCGCGCATGGCGGCGAGGAAGCCAGCCCGCTCGGCGGGGAGCAGGTTGCCGATCGTCCCGCCGAGGAAGACCACCAGCCGCCGACCGCCGGTGGGCAGCCGGTCGAGGTGGCGGGTGAAGTCGCCGACGATGCCGCGTACCCGCAGGCCGGGGTAGTCGGCGGCGATCTGCTCGGTGGACTGCCGCAGGGCGCTGACCGAGACGTCGAGCGGCACGAAGGTGCCCAGCCCGCCGCGCCGGGTGAACGCGTCCAGCAGCAGCCGGGTCTTCTCCGACGAGCCGGAGCCCAGCTCGATCAGGGTCTTCGCCCCGGTCAGTTCGGCGATCTCGCCGGCCCGTTCGACCAGCACGGACCGCTCGGCCCGCGTCGGGTAGTACTCCGGCAGGCGGGTGATCTCCTCGAACAGTTCGCTGCCCCGGGCGTCGTAGAACCACTTCGGCGGCAGCCACTTCGGCCGCGCGGTCAGCCCGGTCCGTACGTCGTCGCGCAGGCTGCGGCCTAGGTCCTGCTCCTCCAGGTAGATCTCCAGCGGGTCCGCGCTCATCGGGTGTCCCCTCCGTCGTTCGTGTGGTTGCCCACCTGTGCTAGCCGGTCGCCGCCGGCACCGGCGGCCAGGACGCCGACGCGCGCCCCGGCGGTCGTGGCCACCACCAGCCGCCCGTCCGGCACCGCCTGCCAGCCGGGGTCGCCGTCGTGCGGTTCAGAGGCCAGCAGCACCGCGCCCGGGGTCTGCCGGAGCGACAGCGCGTGGCCGGCGGTGCTGGCCACGACGGTGTGCCCATCGGTGAGCAGCAGGTTGAGCCGGGACCCGGGGGCCGCCGCGGCGACCTCGGTCACCGTGTCGGCGACCGCCCGCGCCGGGTCCCCGCCGGCGCGCAGCCGGTGCCGCACGAGGGCCCACAGCAGCGCGGAGTCGGTCGGCGCGTCGAGGGTGAGCAGGTCGCGTACGGGCAACCGGCCGGCGAGCCTGGTCACCGCGTCGGGCCAGCCACGCACCACCCCGTTGTGGCTGAACAGCCACGGCCCCTCGGCGAAGGGGGCGGCGGCGGTGTCGAGCACCGGCATGCCGACGGTGGCGGACCGGACGGCGGCCAGCAGCGCGCCGCTGGTGGTGGTCGCGGCCAGCCCCGGCAGGGTGACGTCGGCCCAGATCGGCGTGCCGCGCCGGTAACGGACCGGCGCGCCGCCGCCGGGCGGGTACCAGCCGACGCCGAAGCCGTCGGCGTTGACGGTCCCGCCGCCGCGCATGTCCCGGGGGGCCCAGGACTGCCGGACCAGGGAGTGCGGCGGGTCGTACAGCAGGGCACGCAGGCTCACCGGCGGCCCGACGTACGCCAGGTGCCGGCACATCAGGCGGCCCCGGCGGCGTGCCCGGCCCTCACCGGCCCGACTCGTCCGGCCGGGCGTCGCGGGCGCAGCGGAAATCCGCTGAAAGATCTGCCGCCGGATCGGGTAGTCCCAAGTTGCGGAACGTCCCCCGGCAGGCGGACCGGTCGGTGCCCGAACGAGCCGCCGCGCAGCACCCGGTAGTCGTCGCCGAAGAACACCTCCGAGTACTCGCGGTAGGGGAACGCGGCGAACCCGGGGTGGCCCCGGAACGTGCTGGCGGTCCACTCCCACACGTCGCCGACGAGTTGGTGCACGCCCAGCGGCGACGCCCCGGCCGGGTACGCGCCCACCGGCGCGGGCCACAGGTGCCGCTGCCCGAGGTTCGCGTGCTCGGCGGTCGGCTCCTCGTCGCCCCACGGGTAGCGGCGGGACCGGCCGGTGGCCGGGTCCCACCGGGCCGCCTTCTCCCACTCCGCCTCGGTGGGCAGCCGCTTGCCGGCCCACGCCGCGTACGCCTGCGCCTCGTACCAGCACACGTGCACCACCGGCTCGTCGTCGCGCACCGGCGACCACCGGCCGAACCGCTGGTACGCCCAGCCGTCGCCGTCGCGCCGCCAATGCATCGGGGCGGTCAGCCCCGCCTCGGTGCGGTGCGCCCAACCGGCCTCGCCCCACCAGCGCGGGTCGTCGTACCCGCCGTCGGCGATGAACTCCCGGTAGCGGCCGTTGGTGACGGGAGCGGCGTCGATGACGTACGCGGGCAGGCGCACCCGGTGCGCGGGACGCTCGTTGTCCAGCGCCCACGGGTCGGTGGAGGTGCCCATGGTGAACTCGCCGGCCGGGATCAGAACCTCGTCGGCCACCCGGGCGCGGGGCTCGGGCGGGTCCGGGGCGTGCAGCGCCGGCGGGCCGACGCGGAGCTGGTGGGTGGCGAGCATGGTCTCGTCGTGCTGCTGCTCGTGCTGGACGATCATGCCGAAGGCGAACCCGTCGGCGACCAACGGCCGGTCGGTGAACGGCACCCCGGTCGAGCAGGTCGTACACCTTGTCGCGGACGGTGGCGAGGTAGGCGCGGGCCTCGACGGGCGGCAGCAGGGGCAGCGACGGGCGGTCGCGGCGGGGCTGTTTGAACGCGTCGTACAGGTCGTCGATGTCCCGCCGGACGGGCTCGCGCCCGCCCACGTCCCGGACCAGCCAGAGCTCCTCCTGGTTGCCGACGTGCGCGAGGTCCCAGACCAGCGGGGACATGATCGGCGAGTGCTGGCGCATCAGGTCGGCGTCGTCGACGGCCTCGGTGAGCGCGGCGGTCCTGGCCCGGGTCCGTTCCAACTCGGCGGCGATCCGGGCGCGTAGCCGCTCCGCGCCGAGTTCGTGGATGGTCGTCACCGGGATCCCCTCTCCGCGGCGGCCAGGCGCCGCCGTAGTCCTCGGGTCGTCTCGTCGTGCAGGTCCGCCGGCAGGGCGAGCCGGGGCAGCGCGGCCAGCGCCAGGTCGAGCAGGTCGGCGGCGGCCCGCGCCAGCGGCGGGTCGCCGAGGCCGTGCCGAGCCGCCGTGTGCCACCGGTCGGCGACCGGCCCGGCGGCGGCCACCGCCTGTGCCACGGTGCCCGGCTCGGCGAGGAGCGCGGGCGAGCACCGCTAGCGGCAACCGCCAGTCCGGCCCCCGGCTGGGTGTCCAGGTAGCGGATCTCCAGGTATCCACGGGGGCGCACCACCGGGAACAGCGTGCTCAGGTGGTATTCCAGGTCGTCGGTGGTGGGCGGGCGGGGCAGCGCGCCGGCGATCCAGTCGCCGAAGGTCACTCCGGGCGGCGGGGTCCAGTCGGCGGTGTCGTCGCGCAGGCAGAGCAGCGGGGCCGCCAGCGCGTACGCCGTCCAGGCCGCCACCGGGTCCGCGTCGGGTTGCTGCGGCGACCAGACGGGGCGGGTGCGGGCCGGGTCGATGGCCAGCCAGGCCGCCATCCGGGCGGACGCCCACCCGGTACGTCGGCCGGCGTGCCGGTCGGCGGTGGCGAACGCGGCGAGCAGCGGCGGGCCGACGGCGTGCACGGCCGCCCAGCGGGCCGCGACGTGGGCCGGTTCCCCGGCGTCCAGACAGACCTGGAGGCCGGCGGTGCTGTACATCATGGTCCGGCCGGCGGGGCCGCCCCGGTCGAACACGCATCGCATGGCCCGGTAGCGCGGGGTGTCGACTGTCGGTCGGGGCAGCCGCCACGGGTCGATGCCGGTGCGCCCGAGCAGCAGGCCGGCGCGGCGGAGCAGGTCGGTGACCTGGGCGATGTCGGCGTTCGTGGCCTCGATCAACGCGGCGACCGAGGATCGCGGCGCGGTGGATATCTCGATTTGGCCGCCGGGCTCCACGGTCACGGTGCTGCCGTGCCGGAGCGGTGCGGCCGGGCTGGAGTCGTCGATGGTGGTGGGGCTGTGCGGCCCCAGGGCCGCCCGGAGCCGCTCGCGGTCCACCGGGCGAGCGGGGTCGGCGGCGTCGTGCACGGTCCACTCCAGTTCCACACCGGTGCGGGTCGGCGGGCCGGTCTTGAAGCAGATCCTGGCGATGTGCCGGACCGCGTCGTCCACCCCTCGCAGCGGGGTGGTCCGGTCCAGCTCCGGTGACGTCACCACGAGACGATCCTCTCCCTCGGCCGGAGGCGGAACAGCGTGACCATTCCCCGCCCCGACGTCCGCGATGCGACCATCTTCTGTCTAGCAGACGAATTCCGCTCGCCTTGTCGTAACAGGTGTTTCGCGATCAGCCCTCGGCGGCGGTGCCGGCGACCGGGGTCGCGCCACGTTCCGGGGTGGCCGCCGGGGTGGGGCGGCCGGTGCGCGAGGGACGGGCCGTGGGCGTCTGCCCGCGGCCCGCGTCGGGCACCAGGCGTTGGCAGAATGCGTCCACCTCGGCGGCGCCGCCGGCGGCGACGACCAGGGGCGCGTACGCCGGGGGTGGCCAGCACCCGCGCGCGCTGCGCGGCCGGGGTGGCCAGGTTACGACCGACACAGCCCGGCCAGTTGCG
>NZ_GG657738.1:403830-404764 GCF_000158815.1 Micromonospora sp. ATCC 39149
CCGTCCGCCGGCTCGACGTACGGGCGCGCCGGCCGCCGGCCGGCCAGGGCGGGGACGCGGCGGCGTCGCGCGCGAAGCGACATCCAGGGGCAGGTCCTGGCGGCGCATGAGCGTGGCGAGGCGGCGCAGCCCCCGGTGGGCGGCGGTGCGTACCGCGCCGGCCCGCCGGCCCAGCACCCGTCCGGCGCTCTCGGCGTCCAGGCCGATCACCGCGCGTAGCAGCACCGCCTCGGCCTCCCGGGGCGGGAGCGTGGCGATCAGCGCCAACGCGGCCTCGGTGCCGAGGGTCTCGCCGGCCCGTTCGGCCGTGTCGGCGTCGCCGGCCAGGTCGTTGAGCGCCTGCACCGGCACCGGAAGCGAGGGCCGTCGGCGCTGCCGGCGCAGGTGGTCCATGGCCCGGTTCCGGGCGATGGTGACGGTCCAGGCCCGGAACTCCCCGCCCGTGAAGCTGGGTAGGTCGCGGGAGATCTGCAACCACGTCTCCGAGGCCACGTCCTCGGCGTCCGACGCGACCAGCGCCGTAAGATAGCGCAGCAGGCCGGGCTGGAGGCTGCGGTAGAGGAAGCGGAAGGCGTCCTCGTCGCCGGCCTGCGCCGCGACGACCGCCTCGTTCAGCTCACTCGTCACGTTCAGCTCACTCGTCATGGGTACGCCGCTCCCGCCGCCCGAAACCCGGCGGGCCGGCGCGCGCCGGCATCGACGAACCCGGCACCGACCTGGCCTGGCAGCCGGACCTCCTCCCGTACCATCAGCCCCCCGCTGACCCTGATCACGCCCGACACCGTACGCGCTCGGACGACATGTCCGGAGCACCGCCCGGCGCGGCCGTCGGCGGGCACGCCCGGGCCGGCAGGGTGGGCTGGCCCGGGCCGCGCTAACGGTAGGAGCGAGGTGCTGGGCGGACAAGGCGATGTTTCGGAGGAAAAGAGTGAGA
>NZ_GG657738.1:405066-405836 GCF_000158815.1 Micromonospora sp. ATCC 39149
GAGCAGCGCCCGCTCTGGGTACGGTATTGCTGTGTTGTCTTCGGGAGTCGTACTCAGCGGTCGGTACCGCCTGGACGACCGTGTCGCCACCGGTGGCATGGGTGACGTCTGGCGGGCCACGGACCAGATCCTCGGCCGCCGGGTCGCGGTCAAGGTCCTGCTGCCGGCGCTGGTTTCCGACCCGGACTTCATCGCCCGGTTCCGCGCCGAGGCCCGCATCATGGCCGCCCTGCGGCACCCCGGCATCGTGCAGGTCTACGACTGCGGCGAGGACGACCTGCCCAGCGGCGAACGGGCCGACTACCTGGTGATGGAGTTCGTCGAGGGCGAGCCGCTGTCCAAGCGGATCGAGGCAGCGGGGCACCTCGGCGTGGCCGAGACGATGTCGATCGTCGCCCAGGCCGCCCAGGCGCTGCACGCGGCGCACGCCGGCGGGATCGTCCACCGCGACGTCAAGCCGAGCAACCTGCTGGTGCAGGAGGACGGCACCGTCGTGCTGGTCGACTTCGGCGTGGCCCGGTCGACCAACGTCACGAGCATCACCAGCACCAACGCGGTGCCGGGCACCGCGCTCTACATGGCCCCCGAGCAGGCCGCCGGGCGACCGGTCTCCGGGGCCACCGACATCTACGCCCTCGGGGCGGTGGCCTACTGCTGCCTGACCGGCGGGCCGCCGTTCACCGGGGACAACCCGTTGCAGGTGGCCGTGCGGCACCTGGACGACGAGCCGCCGGAGCTGCCCGCCGACATTCCCGGTCCGGTGCGGGGCC
>NZ_GG657738.1:406188-415690 GCF_000158815.1 Micromonospora sp. ATCC 39149
CCGACCGGGGTGCCGCCGTCCCGGCCCGCGGATCCGCCACCGACCACGGCGAGCACGCCGGCCAACCCGCCACCCACCACGGCGAGCACGCCGGCCAACCCGCCACCCACCACGGCGAGCACGCCAGCCGACCCGCCGGCCCAGGGGAACTGACTCCCCTGGCCCGGGGCGGCCCCCCCTACCTGATTTGACGGATCCGGCCGGGGGGCGCCCGCCGTCCCATCGGCCCCACCTTTACCAAATCGGACTTAAAACCCAGAAGCTCACTTACGCTGACGAGAAGGTACGTTCCGTCTCTTGCTGCGGGAGCCGTGGGTGAGCGCTGAGAAATTGGTCGTCATCGGCCAGGGATACGTGGGCCTGCCGCTGGCCATGCGCGCCGTCGAGGCGGGCATGGACGTCGTCGGCCTCGACGTCAACGCCGACCGGGTCAAGCGGCTCGCCTCGGGCGAGTCCTTCGTCGAGGACATCCCGGCCGACCGGCTCGGCCGGGCGCTGGGCAGCGGCCGGTACCGCCCGAGCACCGAGTACGCCGACGCCGAGGGCTTCGACATCTGCGTGATCACCGTGCCCACCCCGCTGCGCGACGGCGTACCCGACCTGAGCTACGTCGAGCAGGCCGGCGACGGCATCGGCCCGTACGTGCGGCCGGGGTGCACGGTGGTCCTCGAGTCGACCACGTATCCCGGCACCACGGAGGAGTTGCTCCGGCCGCTGCTGGAGTCGGCCAGCGGGCTGACCGCCCCCGGCGACTTCCACCTCGGGTACAGCCCCGAGCGGATCGACCCCGGCAACCCCGTCTGGAAGCTGGAGAACACCCCGAAGGTGGTCTCCGGCGTGGACGCGGCCTCCCGGGATCGGGTCGACGCGTTCTACCGACGGCTCGTCGAGCGGACCGTGCCGGTGGACTCCACCCGGGTCGCCGAGCTGACCAAGCTGATCGAGAACACCTTCCGCCAGGTCAACATCGCGCTGATCAACGAGCTGACCATGCTCAGCCACCACCTCGACATCGACGTGTGGCAGGCGATCAAGGCCGCTGAGACCAAGCCCTTCGGGTTCATGCCGTTCCGCCCTGGCCCGGGCGTCGGCGGGCACTGCCTGCCCATCGACCCGTGCTACCTGTCCTGGCAGGTCAAGCGCCGGTTGGGGCGGCAGTTCCGGTTCATCGAGCTGGCCAACGACGTCAACCACGAGATGCCCGAGCACGTCACCCAGCGGATCATGAACGGGCTCAACCGGGCCGGCCGGGCGGTCAGCGGGGCCCGGCTGCTGCTGCTCGGGCTGGCGTACAAACCGAACACCGGCGACATGCGGGACTCCCCCGCCGTCGACGTGGCCCGCCGCCTGCAGGCCCTCGGCGCCGAGGTCCGGGCGGTCGAGCCGTACGCCGAGCCGCACCACCTGCCGGGCGGCGTGGTCGTGGTCGCCCTGACCGAACGCGAGGTCCGCGAGGCCGACGCCGTGGTGGTGGTGACCGACCACGACTGCCTCGACTACGACCTGGTGGTGCGGCACGCCCGGTACGTCTTCGACACCCGCAACCGCTGCCAGGGCCCGACGGTCGAGCGCCTCTGACGGCCGCCCGCGCGGCCCGCCCCGCGCGGGCCACACGGGCGGCCGGCGTTAAGAAGGGGCCCCTGCTCTACCGAAAGCGTTAACAGGGGCCCCTTCTTGCTACTCCGCCCCCAGGGACTCCACGATCGGGCGGGCGAGGGCGCGGCGGGCCGGCAGGACGGACGCGGCCAGCGCGGCCAGCACCGCGACCGCGAGGATCAGCCCGAGCCGCCCCCACGGCAGCACCAGCGTGAACTCGCCGCTGAGGCGGGCGACCACCGCCATCGCACCCGCGCTGACGCCGGTGCCGAGGCCCACCCCGAGCACCGCGCCGACCAGCGCCATCAGCACCGCCTCGACGGCGAGCATCGCCCGCATCCGGCCCCGGGTCAGCCCGACCGCCCGCAGCACGGCGTTCTCCCGGGTGCGCTCCACCACCGACAGGCTGAGCGTGTTGGCCACCCCGACCAGGGCGATGACCACGGCCAGGCCGAGCAGGGCGACGACGAACGCCAGCAGCAGGTCGACCGTGCCGGTGAGTGACTTCTTGTACGCCGCCTGGTCCATCAGGTTCACCGTCGGGTACCGGGCCACCACCGACTCGACGGCCTCCCGGGCCCGCTCGGCGGGCACCCCGGCCGCCGGGTCGACCTCGGCGAGGAAGCCGCGCTCGGTCGGGAAGAGGCGGGCGAAGTCGGCGTCAGCCACGTCGACCACGTGCCCGGCCGGGACCGTGCTGCCGGCCAGCGCGGGCCCGTCGTCGGCGACGACGGCGGCCACCGTGAACGGCCGCCCGGCCAGGGTGACGCTGTCGCCGACCGCCCAGCCCCGCGCCCGGGCCAGCTCGCGGTGCACCAGCACCCGGCCCGGCCCCAACCGGCCGGCGTCGCCGGTGTCCACGGCGGTCAGGGTGCGCCCGACCAGCGCCGGGTGGGCGGCCCGCAGCTCGATTCCGTCGCTGATCCGGCTGCGCTGCTCGTGCACGACGCCCAGCTCGCCACGGGCCGCCAGCTCGTCGACGAGCGGCCGGGGCAGGTTTCCGCCCACGCCGACGACCAGGAAGTCGACGCCGATCTGCTGGTCCACGGCCCGCTCGATGCCGGCCTTGACGCTGCCCGCCCCGACCACGAACGCGGACACCAGGCCGATGCCGATGACCAGGGCGGTGGAGGTCGCGGCGATCCGGCGCGGGTTACGCACCGCGTTCGCCACGGCCAGACCGGCGGTCGCCCCGAACAGCCGACGCGCCGGGACGCCGAGCACCAGCACCAGCGCCGGCACCAGCACCGGCCCGAGCAGCACGATGCCGAAGAACGCCAGCACCCCGCCGGCCGCGACCAGTGGCACCTGACCGACGGCCCCGGCCGATGCCAGCGCGGCCACCCCGGCGGCGAGGACCAGCCCGCCCATGGCCAGCCGGACCCGGCCGGCCCGGCGGGTGGGCTGCACCGCCGCGTCGGTGAGCGCGGCCACCGGCGCCACCCCGGTACCCCGCCAGGCGGGCACGGCGGCGGAGCCCACGGTGAGCGCGGTGCCCAGCAGCAGGCAGGACAGCACGGTCGGCGCGGTGACCGCGATCCCGCCGCCGGACATCGGCACGTCGAACGCGGACATCAGGGCGTCCAGGCCGACGGCGAGGCCGGCGCCGGCCGCCACGCCGAGCGCCGACGCGGCCAGCCCGGTCACCGCCGCCTCCAGCAGGGTCGCCCGTAACACCTGCCCCCGGGTCGCGCCGACCAGCCGCAGCAGCGCCGTGCGCCGGGTGCGCTGGGCGAGCACGATGGCGAAAGTGTTGGCGATGACGAACCCGGCCACCACCACCGCCACGGCCGCGAAGGTGAGCAGGAGCAGGTTGAACTGCCTCAGGTCGCGAACCGCGTCGTCGACGGCGGCGTCGAGGATCGCCTGCCGCCCCTTCACCGTCACGCCGCCGCCGGCCACGGCCGCCACCCGCTCGGCCAGCTCCGCCGCCGGGACGCCCGGCACGGCGGCCACCATGATCCGCCCGTAGCCCTCCTGCTGCGACACGGCCAGAGCGTCGGGCCCGGCCAGGCCGATAAACGGCCCGCCGACGTCCCGGGAGGTGCCGGCCACGTCGACCGTGCCGACCAGGGTGTACGGGCGGGCCGCCGCGGCGCTGCCGCCCACGCTCACCGGCCCGCCGAGGGTGAACCCCTCCTCGGCGACGGTGGGCGCGTCGAGGACCACCTCGCCCGGGCGCTGCGGCAGCCGCCCGGCCACCACGTCGTACGACTGGAGGGCCGCCTCGGTGGGGATCGCGACGACGACGGCGTACCCGAGGACTGGCCTGCCATCGGAGCCGACAACCCCGGCGGTGCCGGTCAGCTCCCCGGCCGCCGCGCTCACCCCGTCCACCGCGCGCACCCGCTCCACGAGGGCGGGCGGGATCGGGTTCCGCCCGGCGTACACGGCGAGGTCGGTGTGCCGGTCGAAGACGCCGGCCCGGTCGTACGCGCCGCGCTTCATCCCGTCGGTGAGGATCAGAGTGCCGGCGACGAACGCGACGCCAAGCACCACGGCCAGCGCGGACAGCAGCAGCCGCAGCGCGTCGGCGCGCATGGTGCGCAGGGTCAGCCCGATCATCGCCGGACCACCGTTCCCGCCGCGGCCGGGGCCGGGTCGAGGTGGGCGAGCGCGTCGAGGACGGCCTCGGCGGTCGGCGCGGCCAACTCGCGAACCAGCCGGCCGTCGGCGAGGAAGACCACCCGGTCGGCGTAGCTCGCGGCGACCGGGTCGTGGGTCACCATCACCACGGTCTGTCCGAGCGTGTCGACGGCCTCGCGCAGCAGCCGCAGCACCTCCGCGCCCGAGCGGGAGTCGAGGTTGCCGGTGGGTTCGTCGGCGAAGATCACCCACGGCTTGGTGATCAGGGCGCGGGCGACGGCGACCCGCTGCTGCTGGCCGCCGGAGAGCTCGGCGGGCCGGTGCCGCAGCCGGTCGGCCAGCCCGACGGCGGCGACCACCTGCCGCAACCAGCCCGGGTCGGGGTGGCGCCCGGCGATGGCCAGGGGCAGCACGATGTTCTCCTCGGCCGTCAGCGCGGGCAGCAGGTTGAACTTCTGGAAGACGAAGCCGACCCGGTCGCGGCGCAGCAGGGTGAGTCGCCGGTCGTCGAGCCGGCCGACGTCGGCGTCGCCGATGCGCACCGCGCCAGCGGTGGGCCGGTCCAGGCCGGCGAGGCAGTGCATGAGGGTGGACTTGCCGGAGCCGGACGGGCCCATGATGGCGGTGAACCGGCCGGCGGCGAAGTCGACGTCGACGCCGTCGAGGGCGACGACCCGGGCCTGGCCGGCGCCGTACTCCTTGCGCAGGGCGCGGGCGGTGACCGCGACGCCGGCGGCGGCGAACGCGGGAGGTGGTACGGACACGTTGGTGCTCCCCGTGAAGGCGTTGGCTGGAACGCCCTCGACGCTATGGGCGGCATCGACGCGCCGCGTCCGCCCGCACGCTCGATCGCCGTGCGCCCGAAGGCGTCCCGGCGGCGGGTGGCCGTACGACCTGGGTCGTACCCGTCGTCAGCTCCCGGGGGTGACCAGGCCGCTCTCGTACGCCAGGACCACCGCCTGCACGCGGTCGCGGAGTCGGAGCTTGGCCAGGATCCGCCCGACGTGGGTCTTCACGGTCGCCTCGGCGACGTGCACCCGGGCGGCGATCTCGGCGTTGGACAGGCCCTGCGCCACCAGCAGGAGGACCTCGCGTTCCCGTTCGGTGAGCTGGGCCAGCCGGGGGTCGGCGGCGGGGCCGGGGCCGAACTGGCCGGCGAACCGGTCGAGCAACCGGCGGGTGATCGACGGGGCTACCACGGAGTCGCCCTCGGCGACCACCCGGATCGCGGCGAGCAGTTCCTCCGGCGGCACGTTCTTCAGCAGGAAGCCGCTCGCGCCGGCCTGAAGGGCGGCGAACGCGTCGGCCTCGGTGTCGAAGGTGGTGAGCACCAGCACCCGGGGCCGGTCGCCGGGCCGGTCGGCGCAGATCCGCCGGGTGGCCTCCACCCCGTCCATGGTCGGCATCCGGATGTCCATCACCACCACGTCGGCCTCGACGCGGTCGAGCACCCGCAGCGCGTCGGCGCCGTCGATGGCCTCGCCGACCACGGTCAGGTCGGGCTGGGAGTCCAGCACCATCCGGAAACCCGCGCGCACCAGCGCCTGGTCGTCCACGATCACCACACGGACCGTCATGCCGCCACCTCCGCCCCCGTGCTCGACGGTAGCGGCAGCCGCGCCTCGACCTGCCACCCCCCGGCCAACCTCGGGCCGGCGGTGAGGCTGCCGTCGTACACCGTCACCCGCTCGCGCATGCCGACCAGGCCGTGACCGCCGGACGGCGCGGGGCGGACCACCGGCCGGCCGCGCCCGTCGTCGACGGCCCGGACCACGACGGCGTCGGCGGTGTGGGCGAGACTCAACGCGACGGTCGCGCCGACCCCGGCGTGCTTGAGGGCGTTGGTCAGCGCCTCCTGCACCACCCGGTACACGGTCAGCTCCAGCCCCGGCGGCAGGGACGGCGGCTCGCCGGTGACCGTCGCGTCGATGCGCAGCCCGGCGGCGCGGAACCGGTCCAGCAGCTCGGGCAGCTCCACCAACGCGGGCCGCCGGTGCGCCGGCTCCGCCGACAGCCCCGCAGGCCCCGCGCCGTCGGGCCCGGCCGCCGGCTCGGGGGCGCTGGTCTCCCGCAGCACCCCCACCAGGCGGCGCATCTCCTCCAGCGCCTGCCGACCGGTGTCTGCGACCACCCGCACCGCTTCCCGGGCGGTCTGCGGGTCCCGGTCGAACAGGTAGCGGGCCCCGTCCGCCTGCACGATCATCACGGCCATGCTGTGCGCCACCACGTCGTGCAGCTCGCGGGCGATGCGGGTGCGTTCCTCGGCCACCGCCGCGCGGGCCTCGGCCTCCCGCTCCCGTTCCAGGGTCGCGGCCCGTTCCTCCAGGGTGAGCACGTAGAGCCGGTGGGTGCGCACGTTCAGCCCCATGAGCCAGACCGCGCCGGTGACCAGCGCGAGCCAGATCGCCGAGGACCACCAGGCGCCGGTGCCCTCGACCTGGAGCGCGGCCAGCACCACGCCGACGGCGGCGACGGCACCGGCGACGATGCCGTCGCGCAGCCGGTCGGCGTACTTCACCACGCTGTACAGGGCGATCAGCACGGCCACGTCGAAGGCCAACGGTCCCCAGCCGGCGGCCACCTGGACGCCGGCGAGCACGGCTACCACCGCCGTCACCGCCAGGGGATGGGTACGCCGTAGCAGCAGGGCCACCGCCATCGCCGCCCCGACCCCGGTGGCCCACCAGCCGCCGCGCTGGTTGGCCGTCCCGGCCAGGCCGACCAGCACCACGAAGCCGGAGACCGCCACGTCGAAGGCCACGCTGCGTAGCGGCCGGCTGAACAGGATGCGCCTCACGGTCACCCAGCGTACGGGTCGACGCCAATCGCTCGGGCATGGCGGCGGTTGGGTGTACAGGAGTCGCGTCCGCCGTATCTGATACCTCTGGACGCGTGACTCCCAGATTCACGTTCCGCCGTATCCGGGAATTGCCACCTCCCCGGCAAATGCGGACGCCTTTTGAGTAATCGACAATCTCGACTGTTTCATTTACGGCGACCGCTGTCATACAGTTGCCAGGTCGGGTCGCCGAACTATTGTCCACCACTCGACCGACCCACCACCACCTGTCGAAAGGGAATCAGCATGAGAATCACGCTGGCACGTCCACGCCCGCGGCGCACGGCCCGCCTGCTGTTCGGTGCCCTGATGACCGCCGCGCTGGCGTTCTCACTGAGCGGCACCGCCACGGCGGCGGTCGACAAGGGCGGCATGACCGCGAACACCCGCACCGACGTCTACATCAAGGACATCTCGTCGGACACGGGGCTCGAACCGCACGGTGCCATCTACTCGTCGTTCTTCAGCAGTCCGGACGTCAAGATCTGCCCCAACGGAATCGAGTGCCTCTCGCACACGAACCCGGTCATCGGATCGACGAGCTACATTTTCGTGAACCTGCGAAACAATGGCCCGTACGGTTCCGGAATCAGCAACGGAACGTTGAGGGCGTACTACACCACCTCCGGTGGCGGCGCGAACTGGCCGGCGCACTGGACGCCGATCGGGTCGAAGACCCTGCCGGTCGCGCCCGGGGTCACCACGACGTCGATCGCGTGGCCGAACGTGCCCTCCCTCGGGCACTTCTGCCTCCTGCTGCGCTGGGAGTCGGCGACCGACCCGATGCTGTTCGAGGGCACCTCGACCTCCATCAACACGCAGTACAACAACAACATCGCCTGGAAGAACGCCAACACCGTTCCGGCGGGCGGCGGCGTGGTCGCCGACCGGCCGTTCGCCCTGGCGAACGCGCTGGCCGAGCCGGCCCCGTTCGACATCGCGTTCCGGCCGCTCGGCGAGCCGGTGCCGGGGGTCAAGATCGTCGCCGACCTCGGGCCGGAGCTGTTCGAGCGCTGGCGGGCCGCTGGCGGGCAGGGTGAGGGCGTCCAGGTGGTCGGCAGGACCTCGGTGCAGGTCGTCGACCCGTACAAGGCGCAGATCAAGGGCCTGCTGATCAAGCCGGAGGAGCGGCCCGTGCTGAAGCTGAGCTTCGCCACCGGCGAGACGCTGCAGAAGGCGTACACCCTCCAGGTCGTCCAGGTCGGCCCGGCGCGCAGGCTCGGGGAGAGCTACGACGTCGGCGGCGTGGACTACACCTTCGAGCCACGCAAGGGCTGACCGAGGGGGACGGTGGGCCGGAGGCCGAGATCGCCCCGGTCGCCGGCCCACCGGCACGACCGGCTGACCGCCGCCGCCACGGGATCGCGGCGGCGGTCAGCCGCGCCAGGGGCCCGGGAACCGGGGCGGCTGACCCGGGCTCCAACCCTCAACCGGCAGCGGCGGCGGCCCCTGCCGGACGCGTCACGGCAGGGTGACCGGCAGGCGGTACCGGCGGTCCGTGCCCGTGGCCGTGCGCAGGTGGATCTCGCCCGTGCGCAGCCCGTAGGTCACCGACCAGCGCGTGTGGCCCTGCCGGACGTCGTTGAGCAGTTCCAGCGCCGCCCGGTCGTCGACCACCCCGCCGGTTTTGGCCAGGGCGGCGGCGAGCAGCCCGTAGCGGTGGTCGGTGCGCCGGCGCTCCTCGGGTACGCCGATCACGGGCACGTTGGTCAGCGCCTGCCAGCCACCCCGCCCCTTCTCGACCCGCATCGTGCCGTCGACGAACTCGACCACGGCCGAGGCGCCGGTGGCGTCGGCGAGCAGATAGTGCAGCGGCGGCCCGCCGTCGAAGTCGAGGTTGTGCCGGCCGAAGACGGCGACGGCCTCGTCGACCGTGGCGGCCTGGTCGAGCACCAGCCGCAGGATGCGTACCGAACCGACCGTGGGCCGACCCGCCTCGGCGCGGACGGTGGCGCCGTCGTCGGCGGCCAGCCCGACGGCCAGCCCGCGCTCGTTCATGCCGTCGAATGGCAGCAGGGGCGCGTTGAGCAGCCGGCGGTCCCCGGTGGGGTCGGCTCCGACGCCGAGGTAGGACATGTCCACCAGGGAGATCGTGGCGTACCCGTCCGGCGGGTCGGTGCGCAGCACCAGGGCCGGGTTGGCCTCCCAGTCGAAGTTGCGGGCGAACAGTGGCCGGCTCGGGTCGCCCGACGCGGCGAAAAGCGAGCAGCCGAACGGGCTGGGCGGCGCGGCGTCGGTGCCGACGGTCGGGTCGTAGTCGCCGACGAAGGTCATCTCCCACATCGGCAGGTCGTCGACCCGGCGCAGGCTGGCCAGGGTGCGGTCGGCCTCGGCCGCGTCCTGCCGCGACGCGGTGGGCGTGCCGGCGGGCGTGCCCGCGGGCGTCGGCCCGGCGGCGGCGGTGGGCTCGGGGCCGGAGCAGGCGGTGACGGTGAGCAGCAGGGCCAGACCGGCCCCCAGAAAGGTCCTACGCATGATTGC
>NZ_GG657738.1:415837-427062 GCF_000158815.1 Micromonospora sp. ATCC 39149
CCGGCCCGGCCCCTGCACGACTGCGCCGGCTGCACCCGCTCGACCGGGTGGCGCTGGCGCTGGCGCTGCTCGGGGCGACCTGCGCGCTGACCGGGCTGCTGCCCCGCGCCGAGAGCGTGGCCACCCTGGGGCGCATCCTGCCGCTGCTGCTGTTCCTCGGCACGGTGGTGGTGCTGGCCGAGCTGACGGCGGTGGCCGGCGTGTTCGACGTGCTGGCCAGCCGGCTGGCCAGCGCCGCCCGGGGCAGCTATCCGGCGCTGTTCGTGCTCTGTGTCGGCTTCGCCTCCGCCACCACGATCGCGTTGAACCTGGACACCACGGCGGTCCTGCTCACACCGGTGATGCTGGCGCTGGCCCGCAGGCTGGGCATGCCGCCGCTGCCGCTGGCGCTGACGACCGTGTGGCTGGCCAACACGGCCAGCCTGCTGCTGCCGGTGTCGAACCTGACCAACCTGCTCGCCGCCGACCGGATCGGCCTCGACCCGCTGCCGTACGCAGCGCGGATGGCGCTGCCGCAGGCCGCCACGATCGCGGTCACCATGGCGCTGCTCTGGGTCGGCTACTGGCGTCGGGGGCGGCGCGGGGTCGACCGGTTCGTCGCGCCCACACGGCCCGCGCCCGCCGACCGGGTGCTCTACCGGATCGCGCTCGCCGGCTGCCTGCTCCTCGTCGCCGGGATCCTCGCCGGGGTGGAGGTCGGGACCGCCTCGGCGGTGGCCACCGCGCTGGTGTTGGCCGGCTTCGCCGCGCGCAACCGGGGCGCGCTGCGCCCGACGCTGGTGCCGTGGCGGCTGTTGGTCTTCGTCACCGGCCTGTTCCTGGTGGTGCAGACCCTCGGCCGGCACGGGCTCGACGACCTCGTCGGGGTGCTGGTCGGCCCGGACGGCGGGGCGCTCGGCGCGCTGCGGGCCGGCGCGACGGGCACGCTGCTGTCCAACGTGGTGAACAACCTGCCCGCGTACGTGGCGGGCGAGGCGGTGCTCCCGCCCGGCGACGCGACCCGGCTGCTGGCCCTGCTGATCGGCACGAACGCCGGCCCGCTGGTCACGCCGTGGGCGTCGCTGGCCACCCTGCTGTGGTACGAGCGGTGCCGGGCCGCCGGGGTGGCCGTGCCGCTGGGCCGGTTCCTGGCCGCCGGTGCCCTGCTCGCGGTGGCCGCCACGTTCGCCGGCGTGGGCGCGTTGCTGCTCACTGCCTGACCGACCGCACCGACCGCCCGGGTGCCGATCAAAGCGATGGCCCCAGTGGGCCGGGCCACGGTGGTCGGGATCGCCCGTCAGCCGACCGGGGTCCGGCGCGTGGCGCGCGGGCCAGCCAGCCGGCGGACCACCGGCGCGGCGTTCCACTTCGCCGCGCCGACCAGGTCCCGGGCGTGTTCCAGCACCGTGTAGTCCGGCCTGGCCCGCCCGTCGGCGATGGCCCGGACAGTGAGGTCGGTGTCCACCCGCGTCCGGATGCTGTCGGTGAGGGCGGCCCGGACGAGCAGGGCGGCCTCGTCCGGGTCGTCCACCACCGGCAGCCCATCGCCGAGGGTGCGCACGTCGACGTACGGGTGGAGCCGGACGTGGCCGCCCGGCTCCGCCCAGCCGTGGTGCCCCGGGGGCACCTCGCCGACCGGGGCGCCGTGCCCGACCAGGGCCTTGACCTCGCTGGCCAGGTGCAGGCAGCCGGGCACCCGGGACCAGTACAGCGGCTTCACCCCCAGCGGGTCGCGGGCCAGGTAGGCCCGGCCGGTGGCCCGCTCGACCACGACGAAGGCGTACTCGCCGCGCAGCCGGTGCACCGCGTCCTCGCCCCAGCGCTCGAAGGCGACGAGCACCACCTCAGTGTCACTCGCGCTGCGGAACAGGTGCCCCAGCCGGGTCAGCTCGGCACGCAGCTCACGGTGGTTGAAGACCTCGCCGTTGTAGCAGAGCAGCAGGCGCTCGTCGGCGGAGACCCAGGGCTGCACCGCCCGCTCCCGGTCGACGATGCGCAGCCGGCGGGTGCCGGCGAGCAGGTTGGCCTCCCGGCGGGTCTCGGTCACCTCGCCGCGCGGGGCGAGGACGGCCAGCATCCGCCGGAAGGTGGCCGGGTCGGCCTCGGGGCCGATGCTCAGGGCGATGCCGCACACGGCTCAGACCCCCATCTCGGCCTCGTACGCGCGGCGGTACCGCGCCCGGGCGGCGGGCGCGAGGCACAGGTGCCAGGCCTGCCCCTCGTCGACCACGTTGATCTCCCCGGCCTGTTGCCGGGCCAGCAGCAGGCCGGCCAGGACGTCCCGGGCACCGAACCGCTGGAACCACGCCATCTCCACGTCGGCCGCGTAGCCGAGGCAGTGGCCGCTGGGCACCATCGCGGCGTAGCCGAGGCGACGTAGCTGGTGCTGGTGCTCGGCGCTACGGACCAGACTGGTCACCCACAGCGGCGGGGTGCCGGGCGGGGCGCTGCGGGCGAACTCGCGGCCGATGTCGTTGAGCAGGGCGATCACCTCGCGCCGGGCCCGGCAGAACCTCAGCCCGGCGGTGCGTGGCCGGGCGTCCGGGAGCAGCCGGCAGCCTACCGCCCGCACGCTTCGGCCGACGATGGTGGCGGACTGCCCCTGGTAGCGGAAGCGGAGCAGATCGCGGCGGCGCAGCCACTCCAGGTCGACCAGGTCGGTGCTGGTGTGGACCTGCGCGTCGGTCATGAAGGCGGCGGCGTCGCGCCACCACATCACGTCGATCCGGGAGAGCAGGTAGATCCTTACCAGAGCGGCCAGGTCGCCGGCGGAGTTGCGCGCGTTGGGCTGGTAGCGGGCCATCTCCAGCAGCAGCGTCTCCCGGGCGCCGACGAAGCCCTGAGCGGTGGCGTCGAACACCGCGGCGATCGCCGGCTCGCGCAGCCGCTCGTCGAGCAACACCTGTCGGGCCCCCGCCGAGTCCGGGTCGGCCAGCGCGCCGACCTCGACCAGCAGGTCCGTCACGGCAGCCCGGTAGGCGTCGAGGTCCACCGCCGGTGGGGCCGGGCGGGGGGCGACGCCCCGCGGCACACTCCGCGCCGGGGCGGTGGACGCGACGGACGTGCCGGGCTGCTGGCCGGGGTTTCGGTTGGGCACTCGCATGGTCGGGTCCCCTCTCCCGGTACGACACGGCGCGCTTACCTTGAAACACACCGTAATCACAAGAAGCCGGGAGCGGCCGAACATTCTTCCTATCTCCCCCGAATGCGCGCGGCGGGCCCTCTCCGGGCCCGCACGGCAGCCGCCGCACCGCTCGCCAACCGGCTGACTTGGCCCGGCGACGCGTCGACGGATGACGGACTCGACTACCTGCGCTTGCGCCGCTGAGCGCGCCAGGGGCTGGGCGGCCGGCGTTGTCGCCGCCGCGCGAGGCTGGACGGCCGGGGTGGGTGCGGCACCCCGGCCGTCCGCCCGGGCCTCGATCCCGGTCGGAAGAGGCCCTGACCAGTTTCGCCGAACGTCGTCGATCCCGCAGCCCCTTCACCGACCGAGCAGGCGGCGGGCGGGATTCACGACAGGCGGCAAGGATCGGGCGCAGGACGGCCGGGTTCGCGGTGCGCCGGCCGGGAGTGCCGTGACCTGCCACCTGCCGCGTCGTGACGAGGGCCACCGGCCGGGGCGCGGCGGGCGACCCTCGTCACCGGGTCATCGCAGCGTGCAGGCGGTGCCGTTGACGGCGAAGCCCACCGGGGCCGGGTTGGTGCCGGTGTAGGAGGCGTTGAAGCCGAGGCTCACCGACCCGCCCGGGGCGACCGCCCCGTTCCAGCTCTCGTTGGTCACCGTGACCTCGGTGCCGCTCTGGCTGAACTTTCCTGACCAGCCCTGGCTGATCTGCTGGCCGGCAGTGAACCGGAAGGTCAGCGTCCACGACGGCCACGCCGCGGCCGAACTGTTGGTGACGGTCAGGTTGCCGCTGAAGCCGTTGCTCCAGTTGTACGACGTGTACGTCACCGCGCAGCCGCCCGACGGCGGCGGCGTGGTCGTGGGCGGGGTGGTGGGCGACGGCGAGACGGTCGGCGACGGGGTGGGGTCCGGCGGGGTGCCGCCGGTGCCCGCCCGCTCCGCCGCCCAGTTCGCCAGCCAGGCCAGCGCCGAGTTCCAGTTGATCGCCACCTCGTTGACCGAGTACGCCCCGATGTCGTCGACGAAGCACTTCTGCGGCTTGCAACCGGCGAGCTGGGCCACGGCCACCGGGTCCTGCAGTTGGCTGTTCGGCCCGCCGGCGAGCGAGCCGGGCGGTGCGGTGGGCAGCGCCGAGTCGGCCTGGTTGGCCCAGAACCGGTGGTGCACGTTGCGCACCGGCTTCTCGCCGTAGCCGGCCACGTAGGACTGGTTCAACGGGTTGCGGCCGAACAGGTAGTCGTAGGCGGCGTAGGCCCCGGAGCGGTACTTCTGCTGACCGGTGAAGTCGAAGGCGAGGGCCAGGACGTTGCCGTTGTTGGCGACGGTGCCGTTGGAACCCCAGTAGTACGTCCCGTCGCCGCTGCCCGGGGCCGGGTAGCCCTGCCTGGCGGTCTGGGTCAGCAGCCGGTCGGCGAAGGCCGCGATCGCCGCCCTAGTGGCGGTGACGTCGGCGGCCGGCAGGCCGGTCGGCACCAGGGCCAGGGTGGTGTCGCCGAGCCCACCGGTCCAGTTCCAGTCGTAGCCGTGGGTGGTGAAGCTGGCACCCTTGTAGTAGGACGAGCCGGTCACGTCGGCGCGGTAGCCGGCCGCACCCGTGGTGGCGTACAACTCGGCCGCCGCCCAGTAGAACTCGTCACCCACGTTGTTGTCCTCGTACGCGCCGCCGCCGGTGTTGTCCGAGGCCGGCGCCAGCCGGTTCGGGTTGGCCTTCGCCGCGGCGTACGCCTTCTCGGCGGCGGCGAGCGCCCGGGCGGCGAAGGTCGCGTCGTACGACTTCCACAGCCGGGACGCCTGCGCGGCGGTCGCCGCCAGGTTCAGGGTCGCGGCGGTGCTGACCGGCGCGAGGAGCCGGGGCTGGTTGTCCAACTCGGGTCGGGTCGGCAGCGCGGTCCAGTTCTGGTCGTGAATCTTGTGGTGCACCATGCCGGCGTTCGTGCGGCCGTCGGGCACCTGCATCCTCAGCATGAACTCCAGCTCCCAGCGCGCCTCGTCCAGCACGTCGGGCACCCTGTTGGCCTGCTCGGGGATCGCCAGCGTGCCGTCGGCGAGCCCGGCCCGGTCGGCCCCGGCCACGTGCAGGGCACGTTCGTGGATGTTCTGTAGCTGCCAGGTGGCCAGGCCGCCGTTGACGACGTACTTGCCATGGTCGCCGGCGTCGTACCAGCCGCCACGCACGTCGAGGGTGTAGCCGCAGGAGGTGCGGCAGGGCACCGCGTTGTCGCCCTGGTTGGGGGCGACGTTGACGTGCCCGGCGGGACGGGAGTACCGGGTGCCGACGTACCGCGACTCGATCGGGGTGCCGCTGCGCTGGTGGTAGAAGAACGCCAGCGCGTCGGTACGCAGCTTGCGCACCGCGTCGGCGGAGATGTCGAAGGGGTGGCTGCTGTTCCCACCGACCGAGAGCACGTAGCCGCTGCCCAGGGTGTCGTAGGCGGAGAAGTCGGCGACGTGGACGCTGTCGCCGGAGAGGGCGTCGGTGCCGCGTACGGTGGTCTGGCCGGAGGCGACGGTCGTGCCCGCGGCGTTGCGTAGCGTCCAGGCGAGCGGGCTGGTCGACGTGCTGACCACGGTGGCCTGCTTGGGGGTCCCGGGGACGTACCCGACCTGGTTCACCTTCACGGGGCCGCCCGGGTCGGGCGCGGCGGCCGCGATGGACGGCACGACGGCCAGGGCGCCCAGGGTGAGCAGTGTGGCGGCCGCGAGGGCGACCGGGCGTTTGCGGTGGGGCATCGTTCCTCTTCCGGGGTGGGCGTCGGGTTGACCACCTGCCGGACCTGCCCAGCGCAACGCCGCCGGGCGGTCGGGCAGACCGTCGACGGGAGCGCTGGGGCCCAGCTTAGGCCATTGCCGCCCAGAAAGAACCTTCGCCAACGACGTCGGGCCACCCGCGTCGTGAGCGTGGTGGGGACGACGTTGTGCAGGTCGCCGCAGCGGGCCGGCCGGGGTGATGAAAAGCTTTGCCCATGAGTTCCGCACCCGCACGGCAGGATCCCCCGACCGACCCGCACTCCCCCGGCGTCGATGACGAGGCGAGCGCCTTCACCGACCTCGGGTTGCGTGCCGAACTGCTCGGCGCGCTGTCCGCCCTCGGCTACGAGGAGCCGACGCCGATCCAACGAGAGGCGATCCCTCCCCTGCTGGCCGGCCGGGACCTGCTCGGCCAGGCCGCCACCGGCACCGGCAAGACGGCCGCCTTCGCGCTGCCGCTGCTACACCGGATGCCGGACGGGCGGGCCGGCGGAGAGCCGGTGGCGCTGGTGCTGGTGCCCACCCGGGAGCTGGCGGTGCAGGTGTCGGAGGCGTTCCACCGCTACGGCAAGGACCTGGGCGCGCGGGTGCTGCCGATCTACGGCGGCCAGCCGATCGGCCGGCAGCTACGCGCCCTGGACCTGGGGGTGGACGTGGTGGTGGCGACCCCGGGCCGCGCGCTGGACCACATCGCCCGGGGCACCCTGCGGCTGGGCGGCCTGGCCACGGTGGTGCTGGACGAGGCCGACGAGATGCTCGACATGGGCTTCGCCGAGGACATCGAGGCGATCCTGGAGCACGCCCCGCAGCAGCGCCAGACGGTGCTGTTCTCGGCGACCATGCCGTCGCGGATCGACGGGATGGCCCGTCAGCACCTGACCGACCCGGTACGCATCCAGATCGGCCGGGAGCAGCAGGTGGCCGGCGAGACGCCCCGGGTGCGGCAGAGCGCGTACATCGTGGCGCGGGCGCACAAGCCGGCGGCGCTGGGCCGGGTGCTGGACGTGGAGTCGCCGACCGCGGCTATCGTCTTCTGCCGCAGCCGGGAGGAGGTGGACCGGCTCACCGAGACGATGAACGGCCGGGGCTACCGCGCCGAGGCGTTGCACGGCGGGATGAGCCAGGAGCAGCGGGACCGGGTGATGGGCCGGCTACGCGCCGGCACCGCGGACCTGCTGGTGGCTACCGACGTGGCGGCCCGGGGCCTGGACGTCGAGCAGCTCACCCATGTGGTCAACTACGACGTGCCGTCGGCCCCGGAGTCGTACGTGCACCGCATCGGCCGGGTCGGGCGGGCGGGCCGGGAGGGGGTGGCGATCACCCTCGCGGAGCCACGCGAGCACCGGATGCTCAAGACCATCGAGCGGGTGACCGGGCAGCGGATCGCCATCGACAAGATCCCCACGGCGGCCGACCTGCGCAACCGGCGGCTGGAGCTGACCCAGGCGGCGCTGCGGGAGAGCCTGCTGGAGGACGACCTGGAGCCGTTCCGGGTGATCGTGGAGTCGCTGTCGGACGAGTTCGACATGATGGAGGTCGCGCTCGCGGCGGTGAAGCTGGCCCACGAGGCCGCCTCCCCGGGCTCGGACGACGACGAGGAGGAGATTCCGCAGGTCGCGGTCCGCCCGCCGCGCGAGGCGCGCCCGGGGCAGGAGGGGCGTGGTGGCGAGCGACGGCCGGGGCGTCCCCGCTCCGGGGGCACCACCCAGGTCTTCATCGGGCTGGGCCGGCGCGCCGGGGTGCGCCCGCAGGACCTGGTCGGAGCGATCACCGGGGAGACCCAGGTCAGCGGCCGGGACATCGGCTCGATCGAGATCGCGGACCGGTTCTCGCTGGTCGAGGTGCCGGCCGCCGTGGCGGACGAGGTGATCGCCGGGCTGCGGGGCAGCACCATCAAGGGCCGCAAGACGACGGTACGCCGCGACCGCGACCGTCCCTGACGATGGTCGGCCCCGACCCGGGGCACGAGCGCTGCCGACGCCCGGTGATCCCGCCGCGCCGCGCCCGGCACCCCGACGTCGTTTGACAGGGGCCCCCTGCTACGCGCAATGCGACAACACGGGGCCCCTGCTTACACCTCAGGCGGTGGTGAGGGCGGGGCCGGTGCGGGTGTCGGCGTCGGCCGGGCGCAGCGCCAGGGCGAGCACGTCTGCGACGTCGGCGAGGGTGTGCACGGTCAGCGCCTCGCGCACCTCGGCCGGCAGGTCGTCCAGGTCCGGCTCGTTGCGCGCCGGGATGATCACCTCGGTCAGGCCGGCCCGGTGCGCGGCGAGCAGCTTCTGCTTCACCCCGCCGATGGGCAGCACCCGCCCGGAGAGGGTCACCTCGCCGGTCATCCCGAACTCGGGCCGCACCGGGCGGCCCGTCACCAGCGAGGCCAAGGCCGTCACCATGGTGATGCCGGCGCTCGGCCCGTCCTTCGGCACCGCGCCCGCCGGGACGTGCAGGTGGATCCGCCGCCCGGCGAGGGCGTTCGGGTCAATGCCGAACCGGCGCCCGTTGGAGCGCAGGTACGACAGCGCGATGTGCGCGGACTCCTTCATCACGTCGCCGAGCTGGCCGGTCAGGGTCAGCCCCGGCTCGCCCTGCATGCTGGTGGCCTCGATGAAGAGCACGTCGCCGCCCGCCCCGGTGACCGCGAGGCCGGTCGCCACGCCGGGCACCGCCGTCCGCTCCGCCGACTCCGGGGTGAACCGGGGCCGGCCCAGGTAGCGGGCCAGGTTGTCCGCGTCCACCCGCACCGGCGCCGGGTCGGTCGCCAGGGCGACGGCGACCTTGCGCAGGATCTTCGCCAAGGCTCGTTCGAGCTGCCGGACGCCGGCCTCCCGGGTGTGCTCCCTCGCGATCGACGTGAGGGCCTCGTCGGCGACGGTGACCTCCTCGGCGGTCAGGCCGGCCCGCTGGAGCTGCCGGGGCAGCAGGTGGTCGCGGGCGATGGCGGCCTTCTCGTCCTCGGTGTAACCGTCGAGGGTGACCAACTCCATTCGGTCCAGCAGCGGGCCGGGGATGGTTTCCACCACGTTCGCGGTGGCCAGGAAGAGCACGTCGGACAGGTCGAGGTCGACCTCGAGGTAGTGGTCGCGGAAGGTGTGGTTCTGCGCCGGGTCGAGCACCTCCAGCAGGGCGGCGGCGGGGTCGCCGGCGTACCCGACGGCCAGCTTGTCCACCTCGTCGAGGAGCACGACCGGGTTCATCGAGCCGGCCTCGCGCAGGGCGCGGACGATCCGGCCGGGCAGCGCGCCGACGTACGTGCGCCGGTGGCCCCGGATCTCCGCCTCGTCGCGGACGCCGCCGAGGGAGACCCGGACGAAGTTGCGGCCGAGCGCCCGGGCCACGGACTCGCCGAGGCTGGTCTTGCCGACTCCGGGCGGGCCGGCGAGGGCGAGCACCGCGCCGGACCCGCGCCCGCCGACCACGCCGAGGTTGCGCTTGGCGCGGCGGTTGCGCACCGCGAGGTACTCCAGGATGCGGTCCTTCACGTCGGCCAGGCCGGCGTGGTCGGCGTCGAGCACCGCTCGGGCCGCGGTGAGGTCCGTGTTGTCCTCGGTGCGCGTGGTCCACGGCATCTCCAGCACCGTGTCGAGCCAGGTCCGGATCCACCCCGCCTCCGGGGAGGCGTCGCTGGCCCGCTCCAGCTTGCCGACCTCGCGCAGCGCCGCGTCGCGGACCTTCTCCGGCAGCGTGGCGGCCTCCACCCGGGCCCGGTAGTCGGCGGAGCCGTCCGGCTCGTCCTCGCCGAGTTCCTTACGGATCGCGGCGAGCTGCTGGCGGAGCAGGAACTCGCGCTGGGACTTCTCCAGGCCCTCACGGACGTCGCTGTTGATCCGCTCGGTGACCTCCTGCTCGGCCAGGTGGTCGCGCACCCAGCCGACCAGCAGTTCCAGCCGGGCGGTGACGTCCGCGGCGGCGAGCAGTTCGGTCTTCTGCACCAGGGTGAGCCAGGGCGCGTAGCCGGCCGCGTCGGCCAACTCGGAGAGGTCGGTCATCCGCTCCATGGCGTCGATCACCTGCCAGGCGCCGCGCTGTTGCAGGACCGAGGTCATCAGGGCGCGGTACTCGCGGGCGAGGTCCCGGGCCCTTCCGGCCGGAGCGGGCTCGTCGAGCTGGGTCGCCTCGACCCAGAGGGCCGCGCCGGGCCCGGGGACGCCGGAGCCGATCCGGGCCCGGGACAGGCCGCGGACCACGGCGGCCGGTTCGCCGTCGGGCAGCCGGCCGACCTTCTCGATGGTGGCGATCACGCCGACGGAGCCGTACTCGCCGTCGATGCGGGGCACGGCGAGGAGCTTCCTGTCGCCGGTCGCGCGCGCGGCGTCGACCGCCGCCTGGGTGGTCGGGTCGAGGGTCACCGGGATGACCATGCCGGGCAGCAGGACGGCGTCGGTCAGGGGAAGTACCGGAAGAGTTGCCATCAAACACCTGCCATCGCGTTGACTTGAGCGTGTCAGGCTCAAGTCCCAGCCCACCCTTCTTGTTCCACGATGTGACCCGGAACACGCGAACAGCCCGGGCTCGCGCGGGAGCAAGGCGTACTGCAAATTCCACCGACGCAGCGGGATTGCATCGGGGCCAACTCGACGCGCCGAATGCAAACGAGGCATATTCTTGCGGATTTGCCAGGTGATACGTCAAACTCGTAACACACCCCGCCCCACACAAGGAGTAATTGGCGATGGCCCGGAAAGTAATCACCGTCTTGACGGACGACCTCGACGGCGGGAAGGCGGATCGGACCGTCGAGTTCAGCCTGGACGGCGTGGCGTACACCATCGATGTGTCCGACGAGAACGCCGGCACCCTCCGGAAGGCACTCGACCCCTACATCAACGCTGGCCGGCGTATCGGCCGAGGGCCGGTCGACGTCGGACGGACCGTCCGCCGCCCAGGCCGCGCGCCGGTCTCGGGAATGGATCGCGAGCAGAACCGGGCGATCCGGGAATGGGCTACCAAGAACGGCTACGAGATTTCCGACCGGGGCCGGATCCCCGTGTCGGTCGTCGAGGCCTTCAAGAACCGCTAAGCCCCACCGCGCGCACGATCGGGAACACCGGGGTCACGCTGGAGATTCGGCGTCGCCCCGGCTGTTTTCTGCGGCGATTTCCCCGCACGCTCCGGCATCGCGCTCGCCAGCCGCTCGCGGCACCGCGCCAAACACACCCGGGCCGCCCGGGGCAAGTTCTGCCCCGGGCGGCCCGGGTGTGCGTACGGCGCAGCGTCGCGGGCGCCGGCTCAGTTGACCTGGATCCGCACCACGTCGATCGCGGGGGTCTGGTTGGCCCGCTCCATCATCGGGATGCGGTGCGAGCCGTCACCGGCCCAGACCGAGCACTGCGCGGTACCGGACTGCGGCAGGCCCGGCACCTGGATGATGACGTCG
>NZ_GG657738.1:427811-451300 GCF_000158815.1 Micromonospora sp. ATCC 39149
GGCCGCGGCCGGGACCGGGGGCAGCTTGCTGGCGACATCGGGGCAGGCGACAGTCGAGCCCGCCGCGGCGGCGTTGGTGTTGGCGTTGGTCGCGCCGCCGGCCTTGAGCGACTGGCATTCCGCGGCCGACATCTGGCCGTCACCCCAGTGATTGCGCACCCACCGACCGTTCTGCCATGTCTGGGTGGTGCTGCTGCCGATATTCGAGGTCGCACCGGGGCTGGATGCCACGCATGACGCCGCCGCGGCGCGGGTGGTCGTCCGCCGGTCCTGGGCCGACGAGATCTGGGTCACGGCGACGACTCCACCGAAGACCGCAAGCGTGCCGACAACGGCCAGCAGCCGCTTGCTCCGCGCGTTACCGGATGACCGGCGCGCCCGTGGGGACCTGCGCATCGAATTGCTCTCCTTCTCGATCCGGTAGTAGACCCGTGATCCCGTCGGACCGATGAATTCGGGTGGGATGCCTCGGCGAGGATCACTGCGACGTTCCGGTCGCGTGTCGATGACCGACGATGCCCTTTCCTCATCGTCGTCGCGCCGGCCGGCGCGGCGGGGGAGATCCGTGTCCATTCGCGCTGGAGTACGGAGCCGCGACGGCGAAGGTTCAACCCGGATACGGGAATTTGTGGAGACCCGGTCGCCCCGGTGGACGCGTCGGTCAGCCGGCGCAGAGATGGTCGTAGGCGAAGCCGCCCCGCATCTCGTCGCGCCGCTGACGCAGCCCGCGGATGTCCCGGTCGAGTTCCTCCCGCGCCACCAGCTCGGGGCCGGCCGCCTCGATGCCGCGCAGCCGCTCGCCGACCGCCACGGCGGCCAGGTCCTCGGCGAGCCGACCCGCATCGACGCCGCACGAGAAGCGCTTCTGGATGACCTCGACCCGTTCCACCAGGCACCGGCCGGGAAGCACCTCCACCCAGCTCCAGCCCTCCACCGGGCCGCTTGTCCAGCACACGTGCAGGCCTCGGACGATCGGGTCGACCAGCCGGCGGGAGACGTACGCCTCCACGGCCGCCGCCCGAGCGAGGGCGCCGAGGTCGTTGACGTGGCCGCTGCGCCCGTCCGGCAGCCGGCCGACGATCTCCCGGAACCGCACCGGCGCAACGTCCCCCGGGTCGTTCTGTCCCGGCTCCGGCGACACGGCGTCGGCGTAGGCGCGGGCGTCGATGACGTACTCGACGATCCGCCGGCCGTGGTCGGCGGCGCGCAGGGTGGGCGAGGCGACCCGCAGCACCGGCAGGCCGACCGCCGCGCAGACCGCATCCTTCATCCGCTCGGCGCGTTGCGCGGCGGAACCGGTCGGGGCCGGCGGCCCGACCTCGACGGCGAACAGCGGACGGCCGCTGTCCCCCGCGCACACCACGTGGTCGAAGCCCTCCCGGCCGGCCGAGTTCCACTGGTGGCCCGTGACCCCGGGCGGCCGGCCGTACACCAGCTCCCCCAGTCGCCGGGCCGCGTACACGACCTGACCGGCGCGGGTGAGGACCGGGGCCCGCCCGGCCGACGCCGCGACCGGGCGCAGCAGGGAGCCGTGGTCACTACCGGTGCGCGTCATCCGCCTGTTCCTCCGTCGGCCGTCGACCGCCCGAGTCTAGGCCGCCGATCACGGCGCTCACCCCGCCGGTGCGGCGGGACCGATGGAGATCGGCCGATGGCGATCCGGCAGGATCGACGGCGACCGCAGTGGACGCACCACCGACCAGGAGGCGTACGGCATGGACAAGCCCGAAATCGGCCCGATCGAGGGCGCGCCGCCCGCCGATCTCGTCATCGAGGACATCACCGTCGGCGACGGCCCGGAGGCCCAGCCGGGGCAGCGGGCCAGCGTGCACTACGTGGGCGTGGCGCACTCGACGGGCCGCGAGTTCGACGCGTCGTGGAACCGGGGCGAGGCGTTCGAGTTCCCGCTGGGCGGCGGGCGGGTCATCGCCGGCTGGGACCAGGGCGTGGTCGGCATGCGGGTCGGCGGCCGGCGCAAGCTGACCATCCCGCCGCACCTCGGTTACGGCAGCCGGGGCGCCGGAGGCGTCATCGCGCCGGGCGAGACGCTCGTCTTCGTCGTCGACCTGCTCGGCGTGCGCTGACCCGCGTCAGCTCCCGGGCCGGGGTCGTCGGCGATGGCCGGCGGCCTCGGCTTCGCCGGTGCGGAAAGCAGCGCGGGACCGCCCCGGCGGCCCAGGTCAGGCGGGCACCAGTGGCGCGGTGCCCCGCTCGGTGACCAGCGGCGCGAGCAGCCCCGGGGGCAGCGCGAGCAGCGCGGGCGCTGCCCCCGCAGACGCGGCCGTGACGGACGCGGCGGGCTCGAGGGCAACCGGCGCGGCGGCGAGCGGGCCGGCGGCGGCACACGCCCGGACCGGGATGACCCGGCTCAGGCCGGTGACGTGCAGCACCCGGGCCACCGTCGGAGTCGGGTCGACGAGCACCAGCTCACCGCCACGGGCGCGGACCCGGCGGTGCGCGGCGACCAGGGCCCGCACCCCGGCGGCGGAGAGCAGCCGGACGCCGGAGACATCGAGCCGCAGCAGCGGCCGGGCCGGGGCGGCCCAGAGCGCGGCGCGGAGCACGCTGACCGTGGCGATGTCGACCTCGCCGCTCGCCCGCATCTCCACCACGTCGTCACCCACGTTGATCTGCACGTGGAATCGATCGCTGCGCTGCTCCATGGCCACGAATCTAGCCCCACCCACCGACATTTCCGCCCTGTTCAAAAGTGACTCCGGGTACACCCAGGGTCTGACCCCGAGCCGCCCCCGATACGCCCTGGCAGGAGGTCGGGGGGCGATGCTGCGGCCCGGCCCGACCGGCCGACACGCCGCCGCGCGACGCGACTCCGGCGCGGCGGCGGGGCGACAATGGGCCGATGGTCGTGCCCCGCCCCCGCGCACCCCGGCCCATCCGCCCCGTCCGCGAGCCGGCCACCGTGCCGCCCCCGCTGGCCGGGCCGTGGGCTCCCGACGACCGGCGGCTCGACGAGGTGGAGCTGCTGCCGCTGCCCAGGGGCGCGCACGGCCCCGAGGACGTGGTGGTCGACCCGGCCGGCCGGGTGATCAGCGGGGACGAGGACGGCCGGCTCTGGTGGTGGCCGGCCGACGCGCCGGCGGGCACGCCCGCGAGGTCGCTGACGGAGACCGGGGGCCGTCCGCTCGGCATCGAACTCGACCCGCGCGACGGCAGCCTGGTCGTCTGCGACGCGTACCGGGGGTTGCTGCGGGTCACCCCGGACGGGGCGGTACGGGAGCTGACCGGCACCGCCCCGCCGGTGCACCTGGCCAACAACGCCGCTGTGGCCCGGGACGGCACGATCTTCTTCACCGACAGCTCGGACCGCTTTCCTCTGTCGCACTGGAAGCACGACCTGCTCGAACACCGGCCCAACGGGCGGGTGCTGGCCTACCATCCGGGCACCGGGCGGACCGACGTGGTGGCCGACGGGCTCTACTTCCCCAACGGAATCGCGCTGACCCCCGACGAGTCGGCGCTGATTCTGGTGGAGACGACCACCCACCGGCTGCTCCGGGTCGACCTGCCCGGCGGCGGGGCCACGATGCTGGCGGACCTGCCGGCGTACCCGGACAACCTCTGCGGGGTCGGCGACGGGACGTACTGGATCGCCCTGCCCAGCCCCCGGCTGCCGGTGGTGGAGCGCCTACTGCCGCACCCGCGCCTGCGGCAGCTGGTGGCGCTGCTGCCCGACGCGGTCCGGCCGCAGCCGCGTCGCTACGGGCTGGTCGCGCTCGTCGACGGCGCGGGCACGGTGCTGCGGACCCTGCACGGCCCGCGCGGCGCCTACTGGATGATCACCGGGGTACGCCAGCACGGCGACCGGCTCTGGCTGGGTTCCCTGGTCAGCTCCGGCGTGGCCCGGGTGCGGCTCGACTAGACGGCGACCTGTTGGCCGCGATCCGCCTGCGCGGCGTATGGCGGGGCCGGATGCCGCTGGCGGTCGTGCCGGTTCGGGACAGGGGCCGGCCCGTCACCGTGCGGTGACGGGCCGGCCCAGCGGTCGTTCCTCCCGATGGTCAGCCGCCGCTGGCCGACGGCGTCGGCCCGGGCGATCCCCCGCCGGCCACCGCCCCCGGGTGCGGCACGGTGTGCGGGCTGGGCCGCAGCCCGGCCGGGACGGGCAGGGCGCTGCCCTTGGCGAACTCGTCCCAGCTCACGTTCCAGGCTGTCCATCCGTTGCCGGCCCGCAGCGGCACCTCGGTGCCCGTGACGGTGACGAGGTCGCCGACCTGGGTGATCCCCATCAGCCAGTCGGCGGCGGTGGCGGAGACGTTGGCGCAGCCGTGCGAGACGTTGGTGTTGCCCTGGTCGCCCTCCGACCACGGCGCGGAGTGGATGAACTCCCCGCCCCAGGTGAGCCGCTGGGCGTCGTCGACGTCGACCACGTAGCCGCCGTCGGGCTCACCTCGGGTGTCGAACGTCGTCCGCTCGTGCTTCTCCATGATCACCATCTTGCCGCTGGAGCTGGGCGTGCTCGGCTTGCCGAGGCTGACCGGGATCCGGCGAACCAGCTTGCCGTCGCGGAAGACCGACATCTGCTTGGTGGCGTTGTCGATGTCGAGGGAGACCTGCCGGCCGATCTTCGAGGTGGCGCGGTGCTCGGCGTCGCCCACCAGGTCCTTGCCGATCGGCAGGCCCTCCAGGGCCGCCCGAACGCTGATCCTGGTGCCTGGCCGCCAGAAGTCGGGCGCGCGGTAGTAGGCCTGGGTGCCGTCCTCCAGCCAGGACCAGGTGCCCGGCTGCGGCGGGTCGGTCCTGACGAACAGCCGCTTCTGCACCGCCGCGCGGGCTTCCTTCGGCACGCCCGGGTCGAAGGCCACCGTCACGGGCATCGCCGTGCCGTACGTCTGGTTGCCGGCGAAGTAGAGCGTGCTGGTGATGGCCGGCTTGGTCGGCTTCGGCGCGGTGGTGAACGTCGTCCTGCGGGTGGCGGTCCTCCCGCCGTCCCCGGTCACCGTCACCTCGGCGGTGTACGTCCGCCCGCCGGCCAACGGCGCGTTGGGAACCCAGCTCGTACCGTCCTGCCGGGGCTCGCCCGGGACCTGCCGGCCCTTGTCGTCGGTGAGCCGGACGCCGGTGACCCTGCCGTGGGCCACGCTGGTGCCGATCTCGGCGCTGATCGGGACGTCGCGGGCCCGATCGGCGGGCGACAGGTCGACCACGGGCGCGGGCGCCGCCCGCCCGGCTCGCTCGGCGGCCCTCTCTCGCTCGGCGGTGCATCCGCCGAGGACCAGTGGCATGGCCGCGATGGTTACCGCCATGAGCCTCATTCGCCGCCTCACGTCCATATTCCGCACCTCTTTTCCGCTCCCCGTTGACCACATTGTGTACGGCGCGACGGGAGGCGCGGCGCAGTTCCCGGAAAGGCGCGTAGCTATTGTCGACAGTTTCGGCGGTGGCGGGAGGAAAATGGTATGCCGCGCCCGGAGAGGCCGACGTCACCGATCGGCAGGTCCACCCCGGACGACCGGTTCGCCGCCCTCGGTGCCAGTCCTGGTCGCCGTGGTCGCGGTCCCACCGGCCGCCCACCGGCGGCGTGTCCAGGCGGTGGCGGCCACCGCGTTGCCCGGCCAGGTCGTTGTCCTGCACCCGGCAGGCCACGCGGCTGGCCCGCACGGTGATCCACAGCCCGTGGGTCTGGGGATGTTCGTCGTGGTTGTCCCAGATTCGGTTGCCCCCGACCGGGTGGTCGTCGCCGGCGCCCGATTTCCCGTCCACCGCGCGGAGAAACAGGGCGGGAAAGGGGCCGGCCGAAAGGAACCGCGCCCGATCAGGGTGAAGGAGTGTCCTCTTCCGTCGCGATGGCCGCTGTTTTCCGGATCGAGGACAGCCTTCCGGGACCGGCCGGGCAATCGACCGGACGATCGGGCTGGGGGCACATTTCCGGCGCATTCGGGGCGGGCGGCGCGGGAAACGGGACAGGCGGGGCGAAGGGTTCCGGTCCCGGCGGCGCACCGCCGGGACCGGCTCACACGTTGGCGACCAGGAGGGCGGGTTGCTCCACGCAGTCCGCGACGTGCCGCAGGAAGCCGCCGGCCACCCCGCCGTCGCAGACCCGGTGGTCGAAGGTGAGGCTGAGCTGGGTCACCTTGCGTACCGCGAGCTGCCCGTCGACGACCCACGGCTTGTCCACGATCCGCCCCACGCCCAGCAGCGCCGCCTCGGGATGGTTGATGATCGGGGTGGAGCCGTCGACGCCGAACACGCCGTAGTTGTTGAGGGTGAAGGTGCCTCCGGTGAGGCGGGCCGGCGGCAAAGTGCCGGCCCGGGCGGCGGCCGTGGTCTCGGCGAGCGCCGCGGCCAGTTCCCGGGTGGTGAGCGACTGCGCGTCGCGCAGCACCGGGACGAGCAGGCCCCGGTCGGTCTGCGCGGCGATGCCCAGGTGCACCCCCCGGGACTGGACGATCCGCTGCCCCTCAGTGTCGACGCGCGCGTTGAGCTGCGGGAACCGGCGCAGCCCACTGAGGCAGATCCGGGCCAGCAGGGCCAGCAGGCTCACCGGCGTGTCCGGGGTCGCGGCGTTGATCGCCCGGCGGGTCTCCACCAGGGCCGTGGCGTCCGCGTCGACCCAGATGGTCACCTCGGGGATCTCCCGCCGGCTGCGGGAGAGCTTGTCCGCGATCGCCTTGCGGACGCCGGTGAGCGGAATGACCAGATTCCCGTCGCCCGCCGAGTTGGCGGCCCCGCCGGTCGCGGTCGGCTCGGTGCCCTCCGGCACCGGGGCGAGCCGGGGGGCCGGGGTGGCGAGGGCCGCCTCGACATCGGCCCGGCGCACCACCCCGCCCGGGCCGGTGCCGCGCAGGGTGGCCGGGTCGACGCCGTGCTCGCGGGCCAGCCGCCGGACGATCGGAGAGATCACCAGGGCGACCCCGCCTCCGGAGGCCGACGCCGAGCCGGGAACCGCCGAGCCGGGCACGGGCGTCGGGACAGGCATGGGCGTGGCCGTGTAGGGCGGCGAGGACCCGGGGGTGGCCGGCGGCTCGGGGGCGACCGCGAGCCGGGGCCGGCGGCGCCGCCGGCCCGCCGCGCCGTGCCCGGTGCCGTACCCGATGAGGATGTTGCCGCTGCCGGCCCGCTCCTGCTCCCGGTACGTGGCCTGCCCGGCGCTCTCGTCGCCGCCGTCGGCCGGCGCGATGGTGATCAGCGGCTGGCCGACCGGGCGCGTCTCGCCCGCCACGCCGTGCAGGGCCACGACCCGCCCGGCGTACGGACAGGGCACGTCCACGACGGCCTTCGCGGTTTCCACCTCGACCACGCTCTGGTCCACCGTCACGTTGTCACCGACGGCGACCCGCCACTCGACGATCTCCGCCTCGGTCAGGCCCTCGCCCAGGTCCGGCAGGAGGAACACCCGGGTACCGTCGACGGTGGTCATGCGGCGCTCCCCTGCGGCAGCCAGCGCGCGTCGGGCCGGTCGTCCCACTGGAGCCGGGCCACCGTGTCGAGCACCCGGTCCACACCGGGCAGGTGGGTGTGCTCCAGCATGGGCGCGGGGTACGGGATGTCCAGCCCGGATACCCGCAGCACCGGGGCGTGCAGGGCGTGGAAGCAGCGCTCCTGCACGCGGGCGGCGATCTCCGCGCCGACCCCGGCGAAGCCCTGCGCCTCGGAGATCACCACGCACCGGCCGGTCCGCCGCACGGACGCGGTGATGGTGGCGTCGTCGAGCGGGACGATGGTTCGCACGTCCACCACCTCCAGGTCCCAGCCCTCCTCGCGGGCGGCCTCGGCGGCGTCGAGGGCGACCGGCACCGCCGGCCCGTACGCCACCAGGGTGGCGTCGGTGCCCGGGCGGCGCACGACGGCCCGGCCGAACGGCTCGGTGGCCGCCGGCAGGTCCGCCTCCGCGCTGGAGAAGTAGAGCTTCTTCGGCTCCAGGAACACGACCGGGTCCGGGTCCGCGATCGCCTCGCGCAGCAGCGAGTACGCGTCGGCGACCGTCGCCGGGGTGACGACCTTCAGGCCCGGGGTGTGCGCGTAGTACGCCTCGGACGAGTCGCAGTGGTGCTCGACCCCGCCGATGCCGCCCGCGTACGGCACCCGGATGACCATGGGCACGCTGAGCGCGCCCCGGGTGCGGTTGCGCAGCTTCGCCACGTGCGAGGCGATCTGCTCGAACGCCGGGTACGCGAACGCGTCGAACTGCATCTCCACCACCGGCCGTAGCCCGGACATGGCCAGGCCGACGGCGAAGCCGACGATGCCGGCCTCGGCGAGCGGGGTGTCGAAGCAGCGCTTCTCGCCGAACCGGGCCTGGAGGCCGTCGGTGATCCGGAAGACGCCGCCGAGCTTGCCGACGTCCTCGCCGAAGACGAGCACCCGCTCGTCGTCGGCCAGCGCGTCGGCCAGCGCGGCGTTGAGCGCCTTCGCCATGGTGGTCGCCACCATCAGCCCTCGCCCTCCCCGGCGGCGGCCAACTCGGCGCGGACCAGCTCGCGCTGCTCGACCAGTTGTGGGGTAGGCGTGGCGTAGACGTGGTCGAAGAGGCTGAGCGGATCGACCTCGGGCTGGACGTGCATCCGCTCACGCAGGTCGGCGGCGTACCCCTCGGCCTGCGCGGCGATCGCGGCGACGGCCGCGTCGTCGAGCGCGCCCCGGGTGCGCAGGTACGTCTCCAGCCGGGCGATCGGGTCGCGGTCACGCCAGGTGTCGACCTCGGCGCCGTCGCGGTAGCGGGTGGCGTCGTCGGCGTTGGTGTGCGGCTCCATCCGGTACGTGTGCGCCTCGACCAGGTACGGGCCGTTGCCGGCGCGGGCGTGCGCGACCGCGCGGGTGAGCACGGCGAGCACGGCCACGGGGTCGTTGCCGTCGACCTGTTCGCTGGGTACGCCGTACCCGACGCCCTTGTACGCCAGCGACGGGGCGGCGGTCTGCCGGGACAGCGGGACGCTGATGGCGTACTTGTTGTTCTGCACGAAGAACACGACGGGGGCCTTGAACACGGCGGCGAAGTTGACGCCCTCGTGGAAGTCGCCCTCGCTGGTGGCGCCGTCGCCGATGAAGGCCAGCGCCACCGTGTCGCGGCCCTGGTGGGCCTCCCCGTAGGCGAGGCCGGCGGCGTGCACGCACTGGGTGGCCAGGGGGGTGCACTGGGGGGCGGTGCGCACCCGTGCGGGGTCGTACCCGCAGTGCCAGTCGCCGCGCAGCAGGGTGAGCACCTCGACGGGGTCGATGCCCCGGGAGACCAGCGCCATCGACTCGCGGTAGGTCGGGAAGACCCAGTCGTTGTGCCCGACGGCGAGCACCGCGCCGACCTGACACGCCTCCTGGCCGCGCGAGGACGGGTAGACGGCGAGCCGGCCCTGCTTGGTCAGGGCGGTGGCCTGGGCGTCGAAGCGCCGGCCGACCACCATGCGGCGGTACATCTCGCGCAGCGCCTCGACGGGCGGCTCGGGGTAGTCGGCGCGGGCCGGCCGGGGAGTGCCGTCGGGGTCGAGCAGCCGCACCGGCTCGGCGTGCGGCAGCAGGGCGGCAGACGGATCGGTCGCCGCCTGCTCGCGGGCGGGCGCCTTGGTGGGCTTCTTGGCCGGCGGGCGGATGCGCGGGGATGCCCTGCGGACCGCCTGGGGTGTGGTTGTCACGGCGGGGACCTCCTGGACTTGTGGTGGGCCTATGGTCCTGCCGATGGATGATTGACTCAACACGCCCGATGAACGTGGGACGAATTGCACAGAAGGGGGCCGATCGTGAACCGGGAGACCAGCGGGGAGCCGGGCGCGGCGGGCGGGGCGGGACGTTCGGCCGGGCCGCTCGACGAGGTGGACCGGCGCATCCTCGACGAGCTGGTCCGCGACGGCCGGATCTCCATCCGCACCCTCGCCGAGCGGGTGCACGTTTCCCGGACCAACGCGTACGCGCGGGTGGAGCGGCTGCTGCGCGACGGCGTGATCACCGGCTTCCGGGCGCGGGTCGCGCCGGAGCCGGCCGGGCTGGGCACGTCGGCGTACATCGCGTTGACCATCCAGCAGAACACCTGGCGCGAGGTGTCGGCGGAGCTGGCCCGGGTGCGCTACGTCGAGCACGTCGCGCTGCTCAGCGGCGAGCACGACGTGCTCGCCCTGGTCCGCGCGCCGGACAACGCCACCCTGCGGGATGTGGTGCTCGACCGGGTGCAGGGCATCACCGGGGTGCTGTCCACCCGTAGCTGGCTGGTCTTCGAGGAGTTCGAGGGCGCCCGCAGCCCCTGGGAGTGAGCTCCGAGGCGCGGTCGGGGCTTGCACGTCACGCAGCCCGGCCGGGCTGGGTCAGGACAGCAGCGCCACCCCGACGGCCATCAACGGCAGCGAGACGAACAGGAAGATGCCGACCCCGGTGAGCACCCTGCCGCCGCCCGCGTCCTCCCGCTCGGGGGCCAGCCCGAACGCCGCCCGCGCGGGCAGCATGCCGATCCGGCTCAGGGTCAGGTCGCCGGTCAGCCCGAGCAGGGTGCCGACGACGATGAGCGCGACGCCGAGCCGGAAGACGAAGTCGCCGCCGCTGACCGCCGTCCACGCGCCCGCCACGGCGGCGACCGCCACCAGCGCGACGACGAACAGCACGAGCGCCTCGCGCAGACCCCTGACCACCGTCATCGCCGCCGCACCCTCCCGGCCGGCCTCGGCCGGCGCCCGTCGACACCAGCGCCGGCGGGACCACCGGCGGCGCGGTGACATTCTGCCGGGCGGACGCGCCCGGCGCTGCCCCGGTCGGCGGGCACACGCCGGCCGGGTGGACCCCAGTCCACCCGGCCGCCGCGTTCGACCTCAGCCGTTCTCGTGCTGGAGCCGATCGATCAGTATCTGCTTGCCCTGCTCGCTCGACTTGCGGTTGTTCTCCTGGATCTTGCGGAACCAGGCGGCGAGTTCCTTGTCGCCGCGCTCCTCGGCGTCGGAAATGTACGTCTGGATCCGGTAGACATGCTCCAGCGACATTTGCAGCGCGTGGATCAGGTCGTAGTTCTTGTCCTTCAACGGACTGCTGATCTCCTTGACCATCGTGGCCACGGCCAACCTCCCCGTGTCTCGGCTACGGTACGGCCACGTGCTTACCCGCCGGGTCCGGCCCTACGCGCCTCGGGCCCGAGGGCCGGGCAGGGGATAACCTCTGTCGCCACGCCCCGTTGTACACGTCGCGAACCAAGCGTTTATTTGGGCGAAACGGGGCATGGATGCGCTTGCCAATCACGCCGGAGGGGTCCGCGCGGTCGGCCTTTCGGGGGGATATCGAGGGTCTGCGGGCCCTCGCCGTGGTCATGGTCCTCGTCGGCCACGCGGGGCGCGACCTCGCCCCGGGCGGCTTCGCCGGCGTCGACGTCTTCTTCGTCATCTCCGGATTCCTCATCACCGGACTGCTCGTCGCCGAGCTCGAACGCACCGGACGCATCGGTCTGACCGGCTTCTACGCCCGCCGGGCCAAGCGCCTGCTGCCCGCCGCGGCCGTGGTGCTGGTGGCGAGCCTGCTGCTCACCTGGCTCCTGTTGCCCCGTACCCGCTGGGCGGACACCGCCTGGGACGTGGTGGCCAGCGCGGCCTACGGGCTGAACTGGCGGCTCGCCGTCCAGTCCACCGACTACTGGGCGGCCGACGCGGCACCCAGCATCGTCCAGCACTTCTGGTCCCTCGGCGTCGAGGAACAGTTCTACCTGGTGTGGCCGCTGCTCCTGCTCGGCCTCGCCGTCCTCGGCGGGCGCCGCCGGCTGCGCCGGGGTGCCCTGATGATCGGCTTCGCCCTCGTCGCCCTGCCCTCGTTCGCCTGGTCGGTCCACGAGAGCCAGACCAACCCCGGGCCGGCGTACTTCGTCACCACCACCCGGCTGTGGGAACTCGCCCTCGGCGGGGCCGTCGCCATCGCCGGCACCCGAGGACTCCGGTTGCCGCGTGCGCTGGCCGCCGCGCTCGCCTGGGCCGGGCTGGCCATGGTGGCCGCCTCCACCTTCCTCGTCGACCCCGACCGGGCCTTCCCCGGCTACCAGGCGCTGCTGCCGACGGTCGGCACCGCGGCCGTGATCGCCGGCGCTCAGGCCGCCGGCCGGGCGGGCCCCGCCAGCGTGCTCGGGTGGCGGCCGATCCGGGCCGTAGGCGCGGTGTCCTACTCGCTCTATCTCTGGCACTGGCCGTTGTTGGTCGCCACCGAGGCGCGGTTCGGCGAGCTGAGCGCACCGGCGGGCCTCGGCGTGGTGGCGCTGTCCGCGGTGCCGGCCGTGCTCACGTACCGGTTCGTGGAGAACCCGATCCGGATGTCCCAGGCCCTGCGGCGGGAACCGGGTGCCGCCCTGCGCGTCGGCGCCCTCTGCACGGGTGCCGCCGTCGCCGCGGGCCTGCTCTTCCAGCTCACGGTGTGGCCGCCCCGGCAGGCACCGCCGTCCCCGGTGGCCCTGCCGCCGATCGACGGCACCGCCCCGGTCGCGACCACGACCCCCAGCGGGCCGCCCGGTGCGGCGGTGCTCGCGAAGAAGCCGCTGGGCGACCGCGCCGGGGCCGCCGTCGACCGGGTCTCCTCCATCACCCCCGATCCGAGCGTCGCCAAAAAGGACGGGCCCGAGCAGTGGGTGCCCGCCTGCGGTGCCGGGCAACGTGGCGACCAGGCATTCCCCTGCAAGTACGGGGACCCGTACGGAACGACCACCGTCGCGCTCGCCGGGGACTCGCATGCGAACCAGTGGTTGCCGGCCCTGAAGCTCATCGCCGAGGCGGAGGGCTGGCGGCTGCTCACCTACACCCGGTCCGCCTGCCCCTTCATCGCCATCGAGGTGGCCTGGCGCGAGCGACCGGAGCCCGGCTGCCGGGACTGGAACCGCGTCGTGCAGCAGCAACTGATCGAGGTCGACAAGCCGGACCTGCTGCTGGTCAGCAACACCTTCTACCGTCCCTTCGGGGTGGCCCAGGACGACACCGACGCGGCGAACCGGGGAATGGCCGAGGGCCTGCGCGCGACCTGGCAGGCGGTAACGGCGGCGGGAACAACGGTGGCGGTGCTACGCGACTCGCCCTACCTGGAGCGGAACGCCCCCGAGTGCGTGGCGGCCAACCGACGGAAGTTGACGCGCTGCGCGACGGACCGCGAGTCCGCCCTGAGCGCGGGCGGCGGGGTGGCGCAGGAGTCGGCGGCGGCCGGGCAGCGCGACATCCACCTGATCGACCTCAACGACGCGATCTGCCCGACCGATCCCTGTGCCGCGGTCATCGGCGGTGTCCTGATCTACCGCGACACCAGCCACCTCACCGCCACGTACACGTCGAGCCTCGCCCCCCGACTGCGGGAACGCCTGGCCAGACTGCTCAACTGAGCAGGCGACCCCGGTCCGGCCGGGGTTACCGGCCGGGGCTTGCGGGTACGGTGCGGCGCATGGCGGAACTGGCAGCGCTGTGGATCGTGCGGCACGGCGAGAGCACGGCGAACGTCGCGGCGACCGAGGCGGAGAGTTCCGGGGCGGAGCTGATTGGGCTGACCAACCGCGACGCGGACGTGCCGCTCTCCCCCACCGGCGAGCAGCAGGCCCGGGCGACCGGGCGCTGGCTGGCCGGGCTGCCGCAGCGGCGGCGGCCGGACGTCGCGGTGGTGTCGCCGTACCTGCGGGCCGTCCGCACCGCCGAGCTGGCCCTCGATGGCACCGGCATCCCGGTCACCCGGGACGAACGGCTGCGCGACCGGGAACTGGGCATCCTCGACGGGCTGACCGGGCACGGCGTCACCCGCCGCTACCCCGACGAGGCGCAGCGCCGGGCCCGGCTGGGCAAGTTCTACTACCGGCCACCCGGCGGCGAGTCGTGGACGGACGTGGCGCTGCGGCTGCGCGCCCTGCTGGGCGACCTGCGCCGGGACCACGCCGGCCGTCGCGTGCTGATCTTCGGCCACGACGCGCTGGTGTTCCTGCTCCGCTATCTCGTGGAGGGGCTGACCGAGCCGGAGCTGATGGCGCTGACCCGGGAACACGTGATCGCCAACTGCTCGGTCACCGGCTGGGCCGCCGACGCCGACGGCCGGCTCACCCCCGACACCTTCACGACGTCACCCACCTGCATCAGCAGGGCGCCCGGCCGACCAGGGAGGACGAGGTCCATGCCGAACCGGTCTGAGGTGATCACCCCGGCGCTGCTGCGGCGGTGGGCGCTGCCCATACCGACCGGGGGCAAGGAGGCCCGGGGCACCGTGCTGGTCGTCGGCGGTTCCCGGTTCGCCCCCGGCGCGGTGCTGCTGGCCGGGGTGGCCGCCCTGCGGGCCGGCGCGGGGGTGCTGCAACTGGCCGCCGCCGAGTCCACCGCCGCCGCGCTGAGCATCCAGGTGCCGGAGGCGCTGGTCGTCGGCCTGCCCGAAACCGCCGACGGTGCCGTCGCCGGCCGACCCGGCGACCCGCTGGACGGGCTGGTGGCCGACGCCGACGTGGTGGCCGTCGGCCCCGGGCTCAAGGACATCGACTCGGCCGGGGAGCTGCTGCGCGGGGTCCTCGACGCCGCGCAGCAGCAGACCGCGCTGGTGCTCGACGCGTACGCCCTCGGCGCGCTCAGCCACGCCCCGGACCTGCTGGTCGGCTCGGGCCGGCCGGTGGTGCTCACCCCCAACCTGACCGAGGCGACGCACCTGCTGGGCCGTGACCCCGGCGACGACCTGGACGCCGAGGCAGCCAAGCTGGCCGTCCGGTACGACGCGGTGGTCTCCCTCTACGGCCACATCGCCGCACCGGACGGGCGGTGCTGGCGGGAGGAGAGCGGCGACGCCGGGCTGGGCACCTCCGGCAGCGGCGACGTACGGGCCGGGCTGCTGGCCGGGCTGCTGGCCCGGGGCGCCGAGCCGGCCCAGGCGGCCTGCTGGGCGGCGTTCGCGCACGCGGTCAGCGGGCAGCATCTGGTGCCCCGGTTCGGCCGGATCGGCTTCCTCGCCCGTGAGCTGCTCGACGAGATCCCCCACACCCTCGCCACGGTCTGACCGACCCCGACCCTGCGGGGCCCGGAAGCCGCCATGCCCGCGACGTGGCCCAGCCCGACGCGCGGAAGCCGCCGTCATCGCGTGAAGCGACCGCCTGACGGACGAGACGGTGGGCCCGACGCGCGCGTCGGGCCCACCGATCCGCTCGCATGTCTCCTCAGCGGGATCCTGCTCGGGGCAGGGGTCAGGCGGTGGGGACGGGTCGCCAGGCGGTGTTACGCAGCAAGCGCAGACCGTTGAGGCCGACGATCACGGTGGAGCCCTCGTGGCCGGCGACGCCGAGGGGTAGCGGGAGGTGGCCGAACAGGTCCCAGCCGACGAGGACGGCGATGAAGGTCGCGGCGATGATCAGGTTGGCGATGACCAGGCGGCGGGCGCGGCGAGCCAGGTTCATGACGGCCGGGATGGCGGTCAGGTCGTCGCGGACGATGACGGCGTCGGCGGTCGCGACGCTCAGGTCGGAACCGGAGCGACCCATGGCGATGCCGACGTGGGCGGCCGCGAGCGCAGGGGCGTCATTGACGCCGTCGCCGACCAGGAGCAGACGGTGCCCGGCGGTGTTCTGCCGTTGGACCTGGTCGACCTTCTGCTCGGGCAGCAGGTCGGCGTGCACTTCGCTGATGCCGGTGTCGGCGGCGATGCGGGCAGCTGCGGTCGCGTTGTCGCCGGTGAGCAGGATCGGCGTCGCGGTCGTGAGGGCGTTCAGCGCGTCGACCGTGGGCCGGGCCCCGGGCCGGACCCGGTCGGTGAGTCCGAGGACGGCGGCAGGCCGCCCATCGACCAGGACGAGTACGGCGGTCTCGCCGTCGCGTTCGAGAGCCGTCACGGCGGCGTGGGTGTTCTGTCGCAGGGTCTGGTCTGTGACGGTGTCGTCCAGGAGGCGGTGAGCGCTGCCGACCTGGATGGTCCGGGCGTCGACGAGCGCGGTGACGCCGCGGCCCGGCGAGGAGGAGAAGTCGCACGCCGGCCGTAGCGTCAGCCCTCGGCTGCGGGCGGCGGCGACGATGGCGCCGGCGAGGGGATGCTCGGACGGGTCTTCCGCGGCCGCGGCCAGCGCGAGCAGTTCGTGTTCGCTCAGCTCGGTGTCGGGAAGTACCCGAACGGTGGTGAGGTGCGGGCGGCCTTCGGTGAGGGTGCCGGTCTTGTCGAAGGCAACCCGGGTGATCGTGGCGAGCCGTTCCATGACGACGGCGGACTTGACGAGTACGCCGTGGCGGCCGGCGGTGGCGATCGCGGACAGCAGCGGCGGCATGGTCGCCAGGACGATCGCGCAGGGCGAGGCCACGATCATGAAGGTCATCGCGCGTAGCAGCGTCGGTGTGAGCTCGGCACCGGCCAGCAGCGGGATGACGAACAGGGCCAGCGTGGCGGCGACCATGCCGATCGAGTACCACTGCTCGATCTTCTCGATGAACAGTTGAACGCGGGCTTTGGTCGCGCTTGCCTGCTCCACCAAGGCGACGATGCGGGCGACGACGCTGTCGGCGGCCGGTCGGGCGACCCGAACCTGCAAGGCCCCGGTGCCGTTGACGGTGCCCGCAAAGACCTCGTCGCCGGACTGTTTGTCGGCCGGCAGCGGCTCGCCGGTGATGCTCGCCTGGTCGACCTCGCTGCGCCCGTCGATGACGTGGCCGTCGGCGCCGATGCGTTCGCCGGGCCGGACCACGATCACGTCGCCGACCCGCAGATCGGCCGCGTCGACTGTTTCCTCTCCGGCGTCGGCGAGGCGGTTGGCGCGCTCGGGCGCCAGGTCGAGCAGGCGGCGCACGGAGTCCTCGGTGCGGCGGGTCGCAGCTGCTTCCAGAGCGCCGGAGGTGGCGAAGATGACGATCAGCAGGGCGCCGTCGAGGACCTGACCGATCGCTGCCGCGCCGATTGCCGCGACGACCATCAGCAGGTCGACGTCGAGCCGTCGTTCGCGCAATGCCTGCAGGCCGGCCCAGCCCGGTTCCCAACCCCCGGCCGCGTAGCAGGCCAGGTAGCACGCCCACCATGCCCAGGCCGGTGCCCCGAGCAGTTGGGTGGCAAGGCCAAGGGCGAAGAACCCGGTCGCGATGGTGGCCCAGCGGATTTCTGGCAGGGACCACCACCAGCTGGCCCCGGGGCGCGGCTGCGGCGTTGTTGGCAGCGCCGTTCGGAGGCGCTCATCGAGTGTCACGGCCTGAAGGATATCTGCAAAGTCACGCAGATACGCAAGTACGCATACAGCAGGATGGCTGGATAAGGTGGTTGGTATGCATGAGCAGCTGCCTGATTTCGACATGCCCGACGACGAGCAGGTGGACTTGGCGGCCGAGACGTTCCGGCTGCTGGCCGACCCGACCCGGATCAAGGTGCTGTGGGCGCTGCTGCAGGGCGAGTCGTCGGTTGCGTGCCTGGCTGAGATCGCCGGGACATCGCCGACTGCGGTCAGCCAGCATCTGGCCAAGCTTCGGATGTCTCGGCTGGTCACGGCACGGCGGCAGGGGACGTTCATGTACTACTCGGCCGTCGACGACCACGTCCGCAAGCTGCTCGCCCAGGCGTTGCACCACGCCGATCACATCGACCCGCAGCGCCCGGACGGCGAGCCTCAGCCTGCCACGGCCGGGCTTAGCGAACGTCCGTCATAACCCGGCCGTGGGGCTCCGGGTCAGTAGGCGAAGGCGAGCGCCCGGCGAGGTTCGAGCGCGACAGTCGCGCGCACCTCGCGCGGAGGCGGTTTGGTCCGCCGATCGGGTGACGCCTGTTTCCGCTGCTGCCCTTGGGGTACCGGTCGATTGTCAGCCGAACCAAGGAGGTCACCGGTGTCGACCGATGCCATCGTCGTACTCAAAGAGGACCACAAGGAGATGCGCCGTCTGTTCAGGGCCTTCCAGGATGCCGAGGACGGGCCGGCGAGTCAGCGGCAGAAGCTGGTCGGGCAGATCCTGGAGGCCCTCACGGTGCACACCTACCTGGAGAACGAGGTGATGTACCCGGAGGTCCGCAAGCTGCTGCCGGACCTGGAGGACGACATCCTCGAATCGTACGAGGAGCACCACGTCGCCGACCTGCTCTGCGCGGAGTTGGCCACCATGGACGCCGACGACGACCACTTCAACGCCAAGACGACGGTGCTGATCGAGAACGTGGAGCACCACGTCGAGGAGGAGGAGCAGGAGTGGTTCCCGAAGGTGCGGGAGGCGCTCGGCCGCAAGCAGTTGCAGGAGATCGGCGAGCGGATGATCGCGCTGCGTGCCGACGCCCCGCGCAGCCCGACCGCGCCGAAGGCGATCAAGAAGGCCCTGGACGCGGTCACCGCCTGACCCGCCGTCAGGTGGCCGGCGGTGGGAGGATCTGCCGGAGCTGGCCGGGCGGGACCGCGCGGCGTCGCCACTCCCGGGGGTAGCCGACCGACACCTCCTCGAAGCGCACCCCGTCGTGCCAGGTGGTCCGGGGGATGTGCAGGTGGCCGTAGACGGCCGCGGCGGCGCCGTAACGCACGTGCCAGTCAGCGGTGGCGTCGGTGCCGCACCACTGGGCGAAGATCGGGTAGCGCAGGATCCGGGTCGGCTCGCGGACCAGCGGCCAGTGGCTGACCAGCACCGTCGGCAGCGCCGGGTCGCGGGCGTCGAGCCGCTCGGCCGTCTCGGTCAGCCGGGCCGCGCACCAGTCCTGCCGGCTCGGGTACGGGTCAGGGTGCAAAAGGTATTCGTCGGTGCAGACGATCCCGGTGGCGTACGCCTCGGCCAACGCCGCCTCGCGGGTGTCCAGCCCCTCGGGCCGCCAGCTGTAGTCGTAGAGCACGAACAGTGGCGCGACCAGCGCCGGCCCGCCGGGGCCCCGCCACACCGGGTACGGGTCCTCCGGGGTGACCACGCCCAGGGCCCGGCAGAGGTCCACCAGGTGCCGGTAGCGGGCCACCCCGCGCAGGGTGACCGGGTCGCTCGACGGGGTCCACAGCTCGTGGTTGCCGGGGGCCCAGACCACCTTGGCGAAGCGCCGGCTGAGCAGGCCGAGCGCCCACTCGATGTCGGCCACGGTGTCGCCCACGTCGCCCGCGACCAGCAACCAGTCCGCCGGCGAGCGGGGACGCAGGCCCTCCACGATCGCCCGGTTCTCCGCGTACGTCACATGCAGGTCGCTGATCGCAAGCAGCGCCCCATCGGCCTCCCCCACCACCAGGCGATCCTACGGGAGCCGCCCCCGGCGCGGGGACCGCGCGGACGGTGGTGCGGCGCGACCCGGTTTCCCGCCGACCGGGTAGGATCGGCATGGGCCGTGACTGGCGCGTGGGGATGGACAACCATCGGGAAGCGGTCCCGTCATCAGGACGTCTGCCGAGCGCCTGGGCCTTCCGCACGTCACCAGGAGGTCGCATGTCGTCGCCGAACGCCGAGTCCACCGCCTTCCGCAGCGCCCTTGAGGTGATCCGCGCCGTCGAGCCTCGGATCGCCGACGCGATCGGGGCGGAGCTGGCCGACCAGCGCGAGTCGCTGAAGTTGATCGCGAGCGAGAACTACGCCTCCCCCGCCACGTTGCTGGCGATGGGCAACTGGTTCAGCGACAAGTACGCCGAGGGCACGGTCGGCCGCCGTTTCTACGCCGGCTGCCAGAACGTGGACACCGTCGAGGCGCTCGCCGCCGAGCACGCGAAGGAGCTGTTCGGCGCCGCGCACGCCTATGTGCAGCCACACTCGGGCATCGACGCGAACCTGGTGGCGTTCTGGGCGATCCTGGCCGACCGGGTGGAGTCCCCGGCGCTGCGCCGGGCCCAGGTGCGGCAGGTCAACGACCTGACCGAGCAGGACTGGTTCGCGCTGCGCCGGGAACTGGGCGACCAGCGGATGCTCGGCATGTCGCTGGACTCCGGCGGCCACCTCACCCACGGCTTCCGGCCGAACATCTCCGGCAAGATGTTCGACCAGCGCAGCTACGGCACCGACCCGGCCACCGGCCTGATCGACTACGACCGGGTCGCCGAGGCGGCCCGCGAGTTCCGGCCGTTGATCCTGGTCGCCGGCTACTCCGCGTACCCGAGGAAGGTCAACTTCCGGATCATGCGGGAGATCGCCGACTCGGTCGGCGCGACGTTCATGGTCGACATGGCGCACTTCGCCGGCCTGGTGGCCGGGAAGGTCTTCACGGGAGACTTCGACCCGGTACCGCACGCCCACATCGTCACCACCACCACCCACAAGTCGCTGCGCGGCCCGCGCGGCGGCATGGTGCTCTGCGGGCCGGAGCTGGCCGACCAGGTCGACCGGGGCTGCCCGATGGTGCTCGGCGGCCCGCTGCCGCACGTGATGGCCGCCAAGGCCGTCGCCCTGGCCGAAGCGCGCCGCCCCGACTTCGCCGACTACGCGCGGCGCATCGTCGACAACGCCCAGGCCCTCGCCGAGGGGCTCCTGCGCCGGGGCGCGAAGCTGGTCACCGGCGGCACCGACAACCACCTGGTGCTCATCGACGTCTCCGGGTACGGGCTGACCGGCCGGCAGGCCGAGCAGGCACTGCTGGACTCGGGCATCGTCACCAACCGCAACGCGGTCCCGCAGGACCCGAACGGGGCGTGGTACACCTCCGGCATCCGGGTCGGCACCCCCGCCCTGACCACCCGGGGTCTGGGCACCGCCGAGATGGACGCGACCGCCGAGCTGATCCACACCGTGCTCAGCCAGACCACGCCGGGGTCGAACGCCGACGGCACCCCGTCGAAGGCCAAGTACGTCCTGGACCCGGCCCTCGCGGACAAGGTCGCCCGCCAGGCCACCGACCTCCTGGCCACCCACCCCCTCTACCCCTCGGTCACCCTGGCCTGACTCACCCGGCACTGGTTGGTGATCAAGAGGTTCGCGTCAGCGGCGGGGCCGATCCTGACGTGAACCTCTTGATCACCGATGCGGGTGCGGCGGGCGACGCCGGGTGGGTGGGGTCAGGGCACCGGGCGCTTGAGGTGGTAGCGGTGGACCTCCGTGCTGCCCTGGACGTTGTTCACGTCCTCGGCGGCGGAGACCAGCTCCCAGCCCTCCCGGCCGGCCCGGTTGAGGTGCGCGATCGCGGTGTCGCCGTACGCGGTGATGTCGGTGCGGGACCCGTCCGGTCCGTACCAGATGAACGAGACGTGGAAATTGCGCCCCTGCCCCTGGTAGCGGCGGACCAACAGTGCGTACTCCCATGCGACCATGCCGTCCATTATGGCCGGTCCGGCCGGGCGTCGGACGCACGGGGGGTGGCGGAACGACGACAGTACGAGGTCAGCCCCGGGCCGCTGGAACGGGCAGCCGGGCCAGCTCGTCGGTGATCAACATGGCGAGCCGGTCGAGGCCGGCGTCGATCTGTTCGGGCGTCACCGCGCTGATCGACAGCCGCAACGCGGCCACCGGCGCGGTGTCGTCGTAGAAGTGCGCCATCGGCGTCCACAGCACGCCGTACTCCTGCGCCGAGCGGCGCAACAGCGCGTCGTCGACGGGGAACGGGACGCTCACCACGGCGAAGAACCCGCCCGCCGGGACGTTCCACCGCACCGCCGACGGGGCCGGGAACCGCCGCGCCAGGCCGTCGACCAGGTGACGCAGGTTGCGGGCGTACGCGGCGCGCTCGCGGGCGTTCGCGGCTACCAGGCTGCACCCGTGGGCGAGCAGGGCCCCGCCGACGACCGCCTGGGCGAGCGCCGAGGTGTTCACCGTGACCATGCTCTTGATCTTGGCGAGCTGGTCGGCGAGCGGCCCGACGGTCCCGTCCGCGTCGCGGACCCGCTGGTCGGCCACCACGTAGCCGACCCGTGCCCCGGGCAGCACGGTCTTGGCGAACGAGCCGAGGTAGACCACCCGCCGCCCGGTGTCGAGGGCCTTGAGCGTGGGCACCCGCTGCGCCCCGTCGGCGTGGAACAGCCCGTACGGGTTGTCCTCGATCAGCAGCAGCTCCTCGGCAGCGGCGAGGTCCAGCAGCCGACGCCGGTCCGCCAGGTCGATGCTTCCCCCGGACGGGTTGGCGAAGTCCGGCATCACGTAGCAGGCGCGCGGGCGCAGCCCTTCGGCGCGGGCCCGCCGGAGCTGCTCGCGCAGGTCCGCCAGGTCGATCCCGGTCGGGCCGGCGGCCACCGGGCGCACCGGCAGGTCCACCAGCCGGGCCGCGCCGGTCAGCCCGACGTACGTGGGGGCGACCGCGAGCAGCACGTCGGAGGGGCCGGCGCGCAGCGCCCGCAGCACCAGCAGCATCGCCTCCTGACAGCCGACGGTCACCACGATCGACTCCGGGTCGACGGTGATCCGCTCGTCGACGGCGAGGTTGCGGGCGACCAGGTCGTGGATGATCCCCTTGGTGCGGCCGTACTGGAACAGGGCGCGGTGCACCTGCGCCGGGCCGTACCCGAGGTCGTCGACCAGGTGGGCGCGGAAGGTCTCCAGGTGCCGGTGCAGGTCCGCGACGTCGAAGAACTCCTCGTACGGCCGGCCGGCGGCCAGCGACACCGCCTCGGGGTAACGCTGGGACACCTCGTTGAGGAAGTTCATCGAGTTCAGCGCGGGGTCGCCGACCGCCGGGTGCAGGTCGGCGACGTCGAGGTCGGACTCGACGCGCACGTCGTTCGGGGCCACGTCCACCGGTCGTCCACTGTCCACGTTCAGCCTCCCGTGATCGTACGCAGATCGCCGGCCTCCGCCGGGTCGGCGCACCCGGCGAGGGTGAGGGCGTCGCGCAGCTCGGCCGCGAGCAGCGCGAACGCTGCGTCGGCAGCGCAGCGCCCGCCGACGGCCAGCGCCCACAGCAGCGGCCGGCCCACCAGCACCCCCGACGCGCCGAGCGCGAGGGCGCGCAGCACGTCGACGCCGCCGCTGATGCCGCCGTCGACCAGCACCTCGCACCGGTCACCAACGGCGGTGCGCACCTGCGGCAGCATGGTGAGCCCGGCCGGGGCGGCGTCGAACTGCCGCCCGCCGTGGTTGGACACGACCACCGCGTCCGCGCCCGCGTCGACGGCCAGAACCGCGTCGCGGGGGTCGAGGACGCCCTTGACCACCAGCGGCAGGTCGGTGCACCCGCGCAGCCAGGCGACGTCTGGCCAGGTCAGGGCGGAGGCGAACGCGGCGCTGGTGTGCCGGGCGACGGCCGAGGCACCGGGCGTGCCGGCGTGGGCCAGGTCGTCGCGGCTGCCGGGCAGGTTCGCGGCGGCGACCTCCGGTGGCAGGGCGAAGCCGTTGCGCACGTCGCGCAGCCGGGGCCCGAGGATCGGCACGTCGACGGTGAGCATGAGGGCCGTGCAGCCGGCCCGGTGCGCCCGCTCCACCAATTCGCGCACCATCCCCCGGTCCCGCAGCCAGTAGAGCTGGAACCAGACCGACCCGCCGGCCGCCGCCGCGATCTGTTCGATGGTGGCGCTGCTCAGGGTGCTCGCCACGTACGGCACCCCGGCCGCGCCGGCCGCCGCCGCGAGCGCCAGCTCGCCGTCGGGGTGCACGAGCCGCTGGTACGCCATCGGCGCGACCGCCACCGGCAGGGCCTGCGGCCGGCCGAGCAGCGGGGCGTCGGTGCGGGGCCGGTCGACGCCGCGCAGCATCCGGGGCAGCACGGCGACCCCGTAACAGGGCGGCCCGATTCGCGGCGAGGGCGGTCTCGGCGCCGCTGCC
>NZ_GG657738.1:451669-462602 GCF_000158815.1 Micromonospora sp. ATCC 39149
TCGGCGGTGATCACCAGGGCCGGCGGCAGGCCCGGTCAGGTCCTCGGCGAGCAGCGGCGACGCGAGGGGGTTCGCCGCGTCGGCCGGATCGGGCAGGTAGTGACCCCGGTACCAGGCCACCGAGTGCCGGTTGAACAGCAGCGGGTCCTGCTCCCCGGCGGGCTCGGCGCGCTCCCGCTGGTCGGTGTTGGGGTAGACCAGGAGCTGGGCGGCCAGCGCCGGCCCGCCGCTGTCGCGGGCGAGCAGGGTGACGGCGGCGGCGAGGTTGCCGCCGGCGCTGTCACCGCCGACGGCCAACCGGGCCGGGTCGGCCCCGAACTGCTCGGCGTACGCGGCCAGCCAACGCACGGCGGCGTGGCAGTCGTGCACCGCCGCCGGGAAGGGGTGCTCGGGGGCGAGCCGGTAGCCGACGGTGACGACCTGGCATCCCGTGGCGTTGGCCAGCCGGCGGCAGATACCGTCGGCGGTGTCGACGCTGCCGAGGGTCCAGCCGCCGCCGAAGAAGTAGACCAGGGTCGGCAGCGGTCCGGCCCCGGCCGGCCGGTGCACGCGTACCGGCAGGTCACCGGCGGGGCCGGGGACGACCGTGTCGCGTACCTCGTGCACCGGTTCGACGTCGCCGCCGCCGGCCCGGATCGCCGCCAGGTCGGCGGCGCGCGCCTCGGCGAGGGTCTGGGTGTACAGCGGCGGAACGCCGGCCGCCGCGCGCGCGGCCCGGTACGCGACCACCTGCGGGTCCAGGGTCATCGTCGGTCTCCTCATCCGTCGGTGGTGACGAACAGCTTGTCGATGCCGCGCAGGACCAGGCTGCCGCTGTACACCCACGGTCGGGTGATCCGCAGCCCGGGGAAGCGGGCGAACAGCCGGGGCAGGGCGAGCTGGCCCTCCAGCCGGGACACCGCCGCGCCGAGGCAGAAGTGCAGGCCGACGCCGAAGGCCAGCGACGGCGGGCCGGCGCGGCGCGGGTCGAACCGGTCGGGGTCGGAGAAGCGTGCCGGGTCCCGGTTGGCGGCGGCGATCAGCAGCATCACGTTCTCGCCCTCGGCGACCTTCACCCCGTGCAGGACGGTGTCGCGGGGGGCGGCCCGGGCCAGGAAGTGCAGGGGGCTCTGCATCCGCAGCACCTCGTCGACGCAGCCCCGGGTCAGCTCGTCGTCGCCGGGCAGGGCGGCGGTCACGTCGGGGTGGTCGAGCAGCAGCGGCAGCCCGTTGCTGAGCATGTAGACGGTGGTGACGAAGCTGGCGTTGAACAGGACGATCAGGTTGCTGATCAGCTCCTCCTCGGTGAGTTCCACGTCACCGGAGTCGAGCGCCTCGACCAGGCCGCTGATCAGGTCCTCGCTGGGGGCGCGGCGGCGGGCGGCGACCAGCTCCCGGTAGTAGCCGCGCAGCTCGGCAGTGGCGGTGTCGGCCTTGGCCAGCCGCTCCGGGGTCGCCCCGGCCACGTCGAGGAAGTCGTCGATCCGGTCGACCCGCTCGCGGTACCAGGCCAGGTCGGCGCTGGGCAGGCCGATGAACTCGGCCATCACCAGCGCCGGGATCGGATAGGCGAAGTCGGCCACGAAGTCGACCTCCGCTCCCCCGGCACCCGCCTCGGCCATCCGGTCCAGCAGCGTGTCGGTGACCCGGGTGATCACCGGTTCCAGGGCACCCAGCCGGCGCGGGGTGAACGTCTTCGCGAACACCGCCCGCATCCGGGTGTGCTCCGGCGGGTTGATGAACATCATCGACGACTCGAAGGTGCGCAGGATCTCGTGCTGCTCCCAGCCCGGCGGGGACTGCTTGAGCCACTCCGGGTCGCGCAGCACCTGGTCGACGACGTCGTACCCGCCGGCGACGGCGCTGACGGTGCTGTGCTCGGGGCGGTTCGGGATCTCGCGGATCGGGCCCAGCTCGTGCAGGGCGGCGTAGAAGGGGTACGGGTTCTGCCGGCCCTGATCGCCGTACAGGCCGGAGAGCAGCTCTTGGACGTCCATGGTGGTGCTTCCTCCCCAGGAAGTTTGCGGCGGGGCGGCGGGAGGATCACCCCCGCCGCCCCGCCGGTGTCACAGACCGAGCAGGCGCAGCGGCACCGCGTCGGCCATCGCCTGGTTGCCCAGGTCGTTCGGGTGGATGTGGTCACCCGAGTCGTACGCCGGCAGCAGCCGGCTCGGCTGGGCCGGGTCGCGCAGCACCTTGTCGAAGTCGAGCACCCCGTCGAACTCGCTGCTGCTCCGCAGGTACTCGTTGACCGCCTGGCGGGTGGCCTCCTTCTCCGGCGTCCACACCCCCGGCTTGCCGTGCCCCTCGTACGGGGTGAGCGTGGCCACCAGGCTGGTCAGACCCCGGGCCTTGACCTGCTGGTTGACCTGCCGCAGCGAGGCGATGATCTTCTCGGCGGAGTCGTTTGACATCCAGATGTCGTTGATGCCCAGGTGGGTCACGACGGTCCGCACGCCGGTCTGTGGGAAGACGTCCTCGCCCAGCCGGGCCAGGGCGTTCGGGCCCAGCTCGTAGTAGCCGGGGAAGCCGCCCGCGCCGGGCTCGGTGCCCTCGTGGTTGAGCCGGTTGCCGGCCAGGCTGAGGTTGAGCACGCCCGGGGTACGCACCTCGGGGCGGGCGTCGATCAGCCGGTCGGCGAGCAGGTCGGGCCAGCGCCTGTTGGTGTTGACCGTGCTGCCGTTGCCGTCTGCGATGGAGTCGCCGAGGACGACCACCGAGCCGGGGCTGAGCTTGCGCTGCACGTCCACGCCGGACAGGAACATCCAGCAGCAGTCGGGGCGGATGGTGAACCCGGTCCCGCCGGCGGCACCGGTGAGGTCGGTGGCGCCGATGAACGTGGTCTGCCGGGACTGGCCGTGGAAGGTCACCGGCCCGGTCAGCTCGGGGAAGTACAGCGTGACGACCAGGTCCTCCTGGTCACCGACCGGGAGGTCGACCGGGTCGCTGAGCAGCTCGCCGCCCTTGTTCATGGTGACCGACGCGGAGCCGTTGAAGGTCAGCTCCCGTACGGTCGGGGCGGTCACGTCGGACAGGTCCGTCGGGGTGGACGTGTCCGGCCGGGCGATGGTGGCCCGGCCGACCTTGACGGCCTGCTCGCCGTACAGGTTGCTCAGTCGCACACGCAGCCGGGGACCACCCACGGTGGTGTGCACGATCATCCGGATGCTCTGGTTGTTGAGGCCGGTGTTGGTCAGACCGGCCGTGTTGCCCCGGGTAACCGCGGCGGCCCAGCTACCCGCCCACTCACCGGCGCCGCGGCGCTCGGCGGTGTCCGGGCCCGCCGTGGCCACCACGGCCGGCGCTCCCACGACCAGCGCCGTGGCCGCCGCGGCGATCACCTGCCATCTCTTCGGGGCCGTTACCAAGCGCCATTTTTTCGGAGTCGACATTGAACCTCCATGTTGGCAGCCCAGGGTCGTCCACTGACGACAGCCGCCTGGACGATGGTCCAGAAACCTAGCCGCGCCCCTGACAGGCGTCAATCAACCTGATCGACAAGATCAAATGACGTCGGGCCGCGCCCGTGCACCGATCGGCCCGGTGCCCGGCGGGGCCGCGCGGCCTATGCTCGAAGCTGGCGGCGGTGCGGTCGCCGACGCGTGCCGCCGACGCCGCGTCCTGGCCATGAGCTGCCCGGACGCCGCTCGCGCCGGTCGTGGCGGGCGCTTTGCCGGGCCGCCGACGACCGCCGCCGGAAGCTGATGGGGGCTGGCGATGACTGACGGGTCCGACCGAGCGACCACCTACGTGCACGAGGCGCTGGAACTGTTCGCCGGCTTCGGCGACCGGGAGGCCCTGGTGGGCGGCGGACACCGACTGACCTACCTGGACGTGGCCGCGCGGGTGCGCGGGATGGCCGGCGCGCTGGCGCAGGGCGGGATCCGGCCGGGCACCGCCGTGCTGGTGATGCTCGGCAACGCGATGGAGGGGCCGCTGCTGCAGCTCGCCCTGCACCTGTTGGGCTGCCGGACGATGTGGGTCGCCCCGGTCACCTCCCGCCGCGAGGTCGACGACTTCGTTCGGCTGTCCCGGCCGGAGGCCTTCGTCTACGACCCCCGCGACGGCGACGGGCTCGGTGGGCAGATCGCCGCCGGCCTGGACGGCGTGCCGGTGTTCTGCCTCGGCCCGGGCGGCGCGGGGCCGGACCTCGCCGCCCGCGCGGGGGACGGGGGCCCGGACCTCGTCGTGGCCGATTGCGGCGCGGCGGCCGGCCTGCCGGTCGACGTGCCGGAGCCGGAGTCGTTCCTACAGACCAGCGGCACCACCGGTACCCCGAAGCTGGTGCACCACCGGGAGAGCTTCTACCGCCAGGTGCTCGCCCTCGCCGAGGGCTTCCGTACCGGCGGCATTCCGCTGCTGCGGCACCTGTCCCACTCGCCGATGTGGCTGGCCAGCGGGCAGATCACCACCCTGGTCAACCTGTTCAGCGGCGGCGTGCTGTTCCTGCGTGAGCGGTGGGACCCGGCGGCGTTCATCGCCACCGTCGCCCGGGAACGGATCAACTCGACGTTCGTCACCCCGCCGATGCTCTACGAGGTGCTCGACCACCCCGACCTACCCGGCGCGGACTTCTCCAGCATGTTCATGTTCAACGTGGGCGCCGGGCCCGCCGCGCCCGCTCGGCTGCGCCAGGCGATCGCCCGCTTCGGCCCGGTCCTGCGCATCGTGTACGGGCTCAGCGAGGCCGTCGTGATCACGGCCCAGCCGGGGCTGACCGAGGACCCGGAGCACCCGGAGCGGCTGCGCTCCTGCGGGAAGCCGTACGGGGACGTGGCCGTGCAGATCCGCGACACCGACGGAACGGTGCTACCGGCCGGCGTCGACGGCGAGGTGTGGGTCCACACCCGGCTCAGCTTCGCCGGCTACCATGGCCAGCCCGAGCTGACCGCCGAGACCCTCGTCGACGGCTGGGTACGCACCCGCGACATCGGCCACCTCGACGACGACGGCTACCTGTACCTCGTCGACCGGCTCGCCGACCGGATCCTCACCCGGCAGCGGAGCTGGCCGATCTACTCCCGGCCCATCGAGGACGTGCTCGCCGGCCACCCGCAGGTGCGCGCCGCCGCCGTGATCGGGGTGCCCGACGAGGTGGCCGGTGAGCTGCCGTACGCGTACGTGGTGCCGGCGCCGGGGGCGACGGTGACGGCGGCGGAGCTGATCGACCTGGTCACCGCCGAGCTGAGCGAGACCTGGGCCCCGGGCGGGGTGGAGTTCGTTGACGCGCTGCCGCTGAACCGGTCGGCCAAGGTTGACAAGCTGGCGCTGCGCGCCCGGTATGCCGCCGGCCGCCCCGCCGGCCCGGTCGGTAGCCCGGTGTGAGGGCCGAGGCCGTCTCCGAGGCCATGGTGAAGGAGACCGCGGCGGAGAAGGGGCGGGCCGCCGCGCGACGGGAGCTGATCACCCTCGTCGCCGCCGACCTGATCTCCAACCTGGGCAGCCGCATCTCGGTCATCGCCATCCCGTGGCTGGTGCTGACCACCACGGGCAGCCCGGCGAAGATGGGCATCGTCGCGGCGGCCGAGTTCCTGCCGTACATGCTGTCCAGCTCCCTGGCCACGCCCTGGGCGGACCGGTTCGGGGTGCGGCGTACCTCCATCGTGGTGGACGCGGCGAGCGCGGTGGCCATGGCGGTGGTGGCGTTGACCCCGTGGCTCGGCTTCGGGGCGCTGGTCGCCCTGGTCGCGGTCGCCGGCGGGCTGCGCGGCATCGGCGACCGGGTCAAGCACGTCATGTTCCGGCCGGCGGCGCAGCGCGCCGGGGTGGAGCTGATCCGGCTCACCTCCGCCTACGACGGGCTGGCCCGGGGCGTCACCCTGTTCGGGGCGGTCATCGGCGGCCTGCTCATCGACTGGGTCGGGGTGACCCGGGCCATCTGGATCGACGCGGGCAGCTTCGCGCTCTGCGCGCTGCTGGTCGGGGTGCTGGTCCGCCCGCCGGCCGCCGACGCGCCGGCCGCGCCCCGGGAGGGCTACTTCCGGGCCCTGCGCACCGGCTTCGCCTACCTGCGCACCGACCGGGTGCTGCTGGCCATGCTGCTGGTGGTTTCCGCGCTGAACATGATGGCCGCCGCGAACACGGCCGTGTGGATCCCGGTCTGGGTAAGCGACGTGCTCGGCGACCCGGCCGGCTTCGGCCTGGTGCTGGGGGTGTTCGGCGCGGGGGCGCTGCTGGGCAACCTGGTCTTCACCATGGTCGGCCCCCGGCTGCCCCGCACCCTCGTCTTCGCCGTCGGCGCGGCGCTCAGCGGCGCGCCCCGGCTGCTGACGATGGCCCTCACCGACCACCTGGTGGTGGTGCTGGCGGTGACGTTCCTGTCCGGCATCGGCATCGCCGCGGTCAACCCGCTGCTCGGTGCGACGCTGTACGAACGGGTGCCGGACGCGTTGCAGACCCGGGTGCTCGGCATCGCCGGCTCGTTGGCGTTCGTCGGCCTGCCGGTCGGCGCGCTGCTGGGCGGCTGGTCGGTCGCCGCGCTGGGCCTCAAGCCGGCGCTGCTGGTGATGGCGGTGCTGTGCGCGGTGCTGACCGTGGGGCCGCTGCTCGCCGGGCCGCTGCGGGCGGGCCGGTCGCGGCCGGCCCCGCCCGCGCCGTAGACGCCGCCCGCGCCGTAGACGCCGCCCGCGCCGGCGGGGCCGCCCGCCGGGTCGGCGACATGGCGGTATCCGGGCGAGCGGATACCGCCATATGGCCGACATGCCTTCCTCGCGTGTTCGCCCGGCGTTCGCTCGCGGGCCCGCGTCGCGTCGGGCGGTGCGCCTAGCGTGGCCGGTCGTGGCCGCCCCGCTGCCTACCCGGGCGCGGCCGGACCCGCGAGGAGAGCACATGCCGTCATCGACCGACAGCCCGGTGGCCACCGCCCGGCTCGGCACCGTGCGCCGGATCGGCGACACCGCCGGGCACAGCGCCTTCACCGACCTGGTCCGGCACCGGGGCCGGTGGCTGTGTGCGTTCCGGGAGGGGGCCGGGCACCTCTCCGACGACGGCGCGATCCGGGTGCTCGCCTCCGCCGACGGCCGGGACTGGGCCCCACTCGCCCGGCTGGAACGGCCGGCGACCGACCTGCGCGACCCCCGGTTCGTGGCCCGGCCGGACGGCCGGCTGCAACTGCTCGCCGCCGCGGTCACCGGTGATACGACCGGGCCCGGGGCGGGCCCGGTCAAGTCGTTCCGCACGCTGACCTGGCTGTCGGCCGACGGGCAGCGCTGGGGCGAGCCGACGCCCGTCGGCGAGCGCGACATCTGGGTGTGGCAGGCGGCCTGGCACGCCGGAGCCATGTACGGCATCGGGTACGCCACCCGGGAGCCCCGGTTCGTCCGGCTCTACCGCAGCGGCGACGGGCTCGACCTGCAACCGACCGTCGACACCCTCTTCCTCGACGGCTACCCGAACGAGTCGGGGCTGGTCTTCGGCCCCGACGGCACCGCCACCTGCCTGCTGCGCCGGGACCGGGAGACGGCCACCGCCCAGCTCGGGCGGGCCCGCCCACCGTACCGGCACTGGACGTGGACCGACCTCGGGGTGCAGGTGGGCGGGCCGGCCCTGCTCGGGCTGCCCGACGGCCGGCTGGTCGCCGGGGTACGCCTGCTCGACGGCGGCCCGCGCACGGCCGTCTGCGCCGTCGACCCGCACCGGGGCAACCTGACCGAGCTGGTCACGCTCCCCTCCGGCGGCGACTGCGGCTACCCGGGACTGGACTGGCACGACGGAGTGCTGCGGGTCAGCTACTACTCCTCGCACGAGGAGCGGACCTGCGTGTACCTGGCCGAGGTGACGCTCGACCGGTAGGGGTGTCGACGCCCCGGGCGGATCGGCTAGCGTGCCGGGATGCCGTCGAGCCTCACCGAAGCGACCGACCCGTACTGCCTGCGCGCGGGCGAGAGCGCGCGGCTGCTCGCCGGGCACCCGTGGCGACGGTTCGTGGTGCTCGGCGACAGCGTCGCCGAGGGGCTGTGCGAGCCGGTCGCCGGGTACCCGGACGTGCAGTGGGCCGACCGGATCGCCGCCGAGCTGGACGCGGCCCGCCCCGGGCTGACGTACCTCAATCTGGGGTTGCGTGGGCTGCGGGCGCACGAGGTCCGCGCCACCCAGCTTGCCCCGGCGGTCGACTTCGGCCCGGACCTGGCACTGGTGGTGTGCGGCGGCAACGACGCGTTCCGCCAGGGGTACGACGCCGACGCCGTCGATGCCGAGCTGGCTGCGATGATCACCGGCCTGCGGCGGGCGGGGGCGGACGTGGTCACGGTGGGCATGTTCGACGTGTCGCACAGCCCGGCGGTGCCGCAGCGGCTGCGGGAGAGCCTGGGCGAGCGGATGCGCCGGTTGTCGGCGCACACCCGCGCCCTCGGCAAGCGGCTCGGCACCCTGCACGTGCACCTGACCGACCATCCGGCGGTTGCCGACCCGGGGCTGTACAGCGGCGACGGCCGGCACGGCAGCGCCCGCAGCGACGCCATCGCCGCCGCCGAGACGATCCGCCGCCTCGGCGCCCACCTCGCCGCGTCCCGCTGACCGCCCGGCGGCGGCTGCCGTCGTGGCAACCACCGCCGGGGGCACGCTCAGTCGGTGAGCAGGATGCCCGTGATCAGGACCCCGCGCGCGATATTGAGCACGCCCTCACAGTCGGGGAAGCCCACCCGGGCCAGGCCGCCGGAACCGGTCCGGCCGAACAGGTACGGCGCGAGGCTGTACGGAACGTCGGCGGTGACCGTCTCCCCCGTCTCCATCCGCACGAAGTCCATCGCCACCCGGTCGGCCGGCATGTACTCCTGGAGGATGTAGCCGCCCTCGTCGATGGCGGCGCGCAGCCCCTGCGCCCACTTCCCCGGGTCGGTCTCGCGGCCCAACAGCACGCCGATGCCGGCGGAGCCGTCGGCGGGCTTGGCGACCAGGTCGTGCTGGTCGGCCAGCGCCCGGGGCAGCTCGGCGGCGGTGAGGGCGGTGGTGCGCGGGACGTACCGGCGGATGAGCGCCTGGTCGGCCTCAGCCAGGGTGTCGAGGTCCTCCCACAGCCAGGCAAAGTTGACCTTGTTGCCGAGCAGCCAGGCGGCGGAGCTGACGAACATCGGCAGGGTGCCGGCGGCGAGGGCGCCGGCGACGGCGTCCAGGCCCGCGCTGGGGGTGACCCGGTTGGGCACGAAGAGCCGAAACAGCGCGTCCACGGGAGCGTCGCGGACGACGAGGCGCTTCTCCTCGTCGAGGGTCGCGGTGCCGACCGGGGCGATGACCAGGTCGATGCCGAAATCCCGGGCCCGATCGACCAGCGGGGACAGGATCTTGATGAAGTCTTCCGGCCTCTCCAGGCCCGGGTAGTCGGCGTCGAAGTCCATCAGCAGGGCGACCCGGGCCCCGTCGGCCAGGGCCAGTTCGTCGCGGATCGCCACGAACCGCTGGTCCAGCAGGGACGGGGCGGGCCGCACCGGCAGCCCGTCGAGGATGCCCTGGTCGGCGTAGAGCTTCGCGTACCGGTGGACGACAGTGTCGGCGTCGAAGCACCCGCCGAGGCTGCTGTCGATGTTGTACTCGACGAACTTCGGCACCCCGCCGGAGATCAGCACGTCCGGCCGGTACGCGGCCAGCAACGCCTCGGACAGCACCTCGTCGGTGTCGAGCAGCCTCGTCTCCTCCGCCGGCACGCCGAGCAGCCGGGTCAGCTCACCGGCGGTGCGGGCACGCCGCTGGCACGCCTCCAGGATGAGCTGGGCGAGCCGGTCGCAGACCTCGTTCAGCTCGCGGAACGCGTCCGCCGGCATCACCGGGGGCCGGGCCAGCCGCCACGTCCGGTTGTACGTCGCGCAGCCGTAGAAGATCTCCCTCCAGGCACCCGCCCCGGCGGCCACCATCGCCGCCCGGGTCGACTCCGGCAGGTCGTTCCACGCCTGGCCGGGCTGCGGCCAGGGGTAGTTCGGGTCGATCATCATCCGTCCTTCATGGTGAGTTGAATGGCGGCGGTGAGCTGCTCGCGGCCGGGCTGCACGGCCCGGTCCAGCGCCGGGGCGAAGGGCAGCACCGCGCCGTCGGGGCGGGTGACCCGCCGGGGCGGCGCGAGCAGCCGCACCCGTTCCACCACGGTCGCGATGATCTCCCCGGCGATCCCGCAGGACCGGTTGGAGTCGTCGACCACGACCAGCCGGCCGGTGCGGGCCACGGACGCGGTCAGCCCGTCCCAGTCGAACGGATAGAGCGTGCGGGGGTCGAAGACCTCCACCGACACCTGGCCGGCCAGTTCCTCGGCGACGGCGAGGGCGTCGTGCACCAGGTGCCCGACCGCGACCACCGTCACGTCGTCGCCGGCCCGGTGCACCCGGCCCCGGCCGATCGGCACCGGGGCCAGCGCGGCGAAGTCCACGTCGGCGCGCACGTCCATCGCCCCGGCCGGCGCGAACACCACCACCGGGTCGACGTGCCGGATCGCCGAGACCAGCAGCCCGTACGCGTCGGCCGGGGTGGCCGGGACCACGGTGGTCACCCCGACGTGGGCGAAGAGGCTGTACGGGTGGTCGGAGTGCTGCCCCGCCCACCCCGTGCGCGAGCCGGAGCCCGGCACGAGGTAGGTGACCGGCACCGCGCACTGCCCGCCGGTCATCAGCGGGAACTTGTGCGCGTGGTTGACGATCTGCTCGAAGACCAGAAACAGCAGGGACGGGATCTGGAACTCCACCACGGGGCGCAGGCCGGCCAGGGCCGCGCCGGTGGCGAAGCTGGTGAACGCCTGCTCCGACAGCGGGGTGTCCACCACCCGGTCGGGCCCGAACCGCTTCAGCAGCCCGGCGGTGACGTTCGAGGCGGCCACCCGGATGTCCTCGCCGAGCAGGAACACCGATCCGTCGCGGGTCATCTCGTCGGCGAGGGCCCGGGTGAGGGCCTTGCGGTACGACAGCCGTGGCATCAGCCACCTCCCGTCCGGGCGACCAACCCGCATGGCGTACAGGTGCTCCAGCGCGCCGGCCGG
>NZ_GG657738.1:462929-466076 GCF_000158815.1 Micromonospora sp. ATCC 39149
GCATGCCGAATGCCTCGGCCCGGCCGGGAATCGTGCCGGCCTCCGCGCCGTCGACGGGCATGGTGGTGATGTAGAAGTCGTTGTCGCAGCCGAACATCACCGGCACCCGCCACAGCTCGGCCAGCATGAACGCCTCCAACAGCATCCCCTCCAGACGAACAGGTCGCCGAAGAAGGTGGCCCCGACGAGGTCGTCGCCGCGCCGCCGGCGCGCCCACACCGCTCCGGTGAGGATCGCGCCGGCGGCCCCGACGATGGCGTTCGCGCCGAGCACCCCGATGCCGAGATCGGCGGCGTGCATGGACCCGCCCCGGCCCCGGTTGAGCCCGGTCTCCCGGCCCAGCAGCTCGGCGAGCATGCGGGCCGGGTCGGCGCCCTTGGCGAGCACGTGGCCGTGCCCGCGGTGGGTGCCGGTGACCAGGTCTTCGTCGCGCAGCGCCGCGCAGACCCCGGCGGCGATCCCCTCCTGACCGAGGTACGGGTGGATGCCGCCGACGATCGCCCCGGAGCGGACCAGCGCGACGGCCCGCTCCTCGAACCGGCGGATCAGCCGTACCGTGCGGTACAGCCGGACGGGATCGTCGCGGGTCACGCCGGGTGACCCTCCTTGATCGCGGTGAGGATGTCGTCCCAGAGCCGGGCGCGGGCGGCGAGCGCCAGGTTGACCGTGTCGGCGCACTCCTGCCACTTGGCGTCGTCGTCGCCGCACAGGTCGGCGAGCATCTGCATGGCCATCGGGGTGTGCTGCTCCCCGTCGACCTCGATGTGCCGCTCCAGGTAGTCGACGAACTTGTGCAGCTTCTGGCTGCGCTCGTTGACGGCGACGACCTGGGCGAACATGTCGGGGATCAGGTCCTCGCGGCCGAACGCGAACGCCGCCGCCTGGCAGTGCACCGGGGTCGACTCGATGATCTTCCAGGTGGTGCCGGCGAACGCCGCCGACGGGCCGGGCACACCCGCCTCGACCAGCGCCTCACCGACCGGCTTGCCGGCGCGCAGCAGGTCGATCAGCGCGTCCACGGCGGTGGTGGCGGCCCCCGCCTCGGCCATGCCCTGCACGTACAGCTCGAAGTGGCTGATGTAGCCCTCGCCGAGCTCGTCGCTCTCCTCCACCATCACGATGTCGTTGATCAGCCGCCGGCTTCCGGTGGGGCCGGTGGGGATCCACGGCACGTCCACGCAGGTGAGTTGCCGCTGCAACGACTTCAGCAGGGACATGAAGTCCCAGACGGCGAAGACGTGGTGCTCCATGAAGGTGACAAGCGCCTCGTGGGTGTCCAGGTTGGCGTAGAGGGGGTGCTTGACCACCACGTCGCGGCGCTCGGTCACCGCCTGCTCCAGCCGCCCGATGCCCGGGTGCGTCTTGCCCCAGTCGTACCGTGACATTGTCAGCCTCCCTGTTGGGCGCGGTCGCGCCAGATAACCGGGCAGAAGTCGGGGTCCGCGTAGTCCGGCCGCCCGTCGTGGGTGCGGCGGACCAGCACGTCGTGGTTGTACGCGGCGAGGGTGCCGTCGGAGAGCGGGAACTCCCGGTAGGCGTTCGCGCCGTCCTGCAGGTGCAGCGAGACCGCCCGGCGCGGGCGACCGCTGACGTTCGCACCGCTGCCGTGATAGGTGCGGCAGTGGTGGAAACTCACATGTCCCTTGGGGATCACCATGGGGACCTTGCGGATCTGGGCCCCGTTGTACGCGGCGTTGCGGGCCAGCATCTCTTCGAGCTGGTCACGGTCGCGCTCGGCGAAGTGCCGCACCACGGTGTCGTCGGCCCCGATCTCGGACCACCGGTGCGACCCGTCGACCATGGTGATGGTGCCCATCTCCACGCCGCAGTCGTGGAACGGAATGAACGCGGTGAGCATGTCCTCCGACGTCGACGACGACCAGTAGTGCTTGTCGAAGTGCCAGGGCACGATGTTCGACGGCTCGCCCTCGATCGGCGGCTTGTAGATCAGCGTGGACTGGAACACGCGGATCTCGGTGGCCCGCGCGAGCCGGGCGGCGACCGCCCCGATCAGCGGCTTGCGCAGGATCGCGGAGATCGCGTCGTGCTCGTAGTGGACGTAGTCGTTGTGCCGCTGCACCGGGCCCTTCGACGGGTCCCAGTAGGCGAGCTTCGGCGGGCGCACCGGCAGGGTGCGGTCCCGCTCGCCGTCGTAGTACCGGTCGGTGGCCGCCACGAGGGCGTCCATCTCCTCGTCGGTGAACAGCTTCTTCGACAGGTACCAGCCGTGCTCGGCGTAGTGCCGCACGTCGGACTCGGACGGCAGCAGCGCCTTTTCCTGCGCGGTCAGTGTCGGATGGAACTGCGTGGTGGTCATGCCCCAACCCCTTGTGCCGTGCCGGCCACGACGGCGGGGGTCGCCCCCGCCGCGGCCAGCTCCCGTTCCTTGGCCTCGTAGAGGGCCTTGATGTTGCCGCTGCCGAAGGTCAGCGCCCCGCGCCGCTCGATGAGTTCGAGGAAGAGGGTGCGCCGCACGTGCATCGACTCGGTGAAGATCTGCAAAAGCTGGCCGCCGTGGTCGCGGTCGACCAGGATGCTCAGCTCGCGCAGCCGGTCCAGCGGCGCGTCGACCGGGCCGACCCGCCGCTCCAGGTCGTCGTAGTAGGCGCCCGGGGTGCCGGCGAAGCGGACGCCCCGCTCGCGCAGCGCGCCGACGGCGGTGACGATGTCGTCGGTGCGCAGCCCCAGGTGCTGGACGCCGGCCCCGGCGTGTTCGGTGAGAAACGCGTCGATCTGCCCCGGCCGGTGACTGCGGTCCGGCTCCAGCAGCACCAGGGTGACCCGCCCGGACGGGCTCTGCACCACGGTGGAGTTCATCGCCTGCCCGGCGACCTCGATGTGCTCGGTGAAGATCTGCGCGAAGCCGAAGACCCGCTCGTAGTGCGCGACGGTCGCGTCGAGCTGCCCCGGCGGCACGCAGATCGCCAGGTGGTCGATCTCGGCGAGCAGGCCGTCGGCGCCGCCGGCCGGCTCGGCCGACTCGAACGCGCCGGGCAGGAAGTCGCGCCGGTCGCCCCGGCGCTGCACCAGCCGGTGCAGCACGTCGCCGAAGCCGGCCACCTCGGCGGTGACGACCTCGGCGTCCGCGCCGGTGAAGGTGGTCGGCGGCGTCACCGGCGTGGCCCCCCGGCCGACCAGCTCCGCGTA
>NZ_GG657738.1:467042-469337 GCF_000158815.1 Micromonospora sp. ATCC 39149
CCAGCCCCGGGCGAGCGCCCGGGCATTGCCTTAAGGTGTCGGCGAAGGTGGGAAACAGCGGGGCCTCGCTGGCCCCGCAGACCACCACGTCGGCCTCCCCCGCCCGGATCAGCCGCACCGCGTCGGCGACGGACTGGGCACCGGAGGCGCACGCCGTGCCGACCGACGAGCTGTAGCCACGGATGCCGTGGGCGATGGCGATCCGCGCCGCCGGCATGTTCGGCAGGATCCCGGTCAGCAGGTACGGGCTGACCGCCGCCCGGCCTCGCTCGGCCCGCGCCAGCACCTGCCGTTCCAGGGTGGACATCCCGCCGACGCCGCCGACGATCACGCCGATCCGGCCGGGGTCGACGTCGCGGCCGACCTCGATGCCGGCGTCGGCGAGCGCGGCGGCGGCGGCGAGCAGGGCCAGCACGACGATCCGGTCCACCACCCGGGCCTCCGGGCCGGACACGACGGTACGCGCGTCGATCTCCGGCAGCAGCCCGGCGGACTCCAGCGACTCGCGGGCGGGGTGGTCCTGCGGCGGGCGGTGAAGCCCCGACCGGCCGGCGAGCAGGGCGTCGAAGGTCTCCCCCACGCCCCGGCCGACCGGGGTGAACAGGCCCATCCCGGTGATGACAGCCGTCACGACGGCGACTCGGTCAGGTAGCGTGCGCGCAGCACCACCTTGCGAACCTTTCCGGTGACGGTGACCGGGATGTCCTCGGAGCGCACCGGCACCACCCGGCGCAGGGTCGCCCCGACGTCCGCGCCGAGCGCGGCGCGGACGGCCTCGGTGCGGTCGGTGCCCGGGTCGGCCCCGGCCGCCAGTTCCAGCAGCACGTCGGTGACGACCCGGTCGCCCTCCTTCACGATCACCACCGTGCAGTCGGTGACGTCGGGGCAGGCGGCGAGGACCCGCTCCTCGGACAGGGCGGTGAAGAACCGCCGTCCGTCGCCGACCTCGACGGAGTCGACCGCCCGGTCCAGGTGGTAGTACCGGCCCTCGTCGTCGGCGTACACCAGGTCGCCGGTGAGGTACCAGCCGCGCAGCCGGAACCGGTAGGTGGTGACCGAGTCGTTCCAGTAGCCCCGGAACAGCGACGGCGAGTCGATGCCGAGGAAGCCGACCTGCCCCGGAGGCAGTTCGTTGCCGTCGGCGTCGAGCACCGCGACCTTCGTGAACCGGTACGGCCGGCCCACGCAGCGACCGTATCGGTCGGTGTCGGCGGTGTGGGTGATGTGGAACATCGAGTGGCCCATCTCGCTGGAGCCCAGCCCGTCGATGAAGACGGAGCCGGGCACCCGCACGACGCCCTGGCGGGTCACGGTGTCCCGCGAGCCGACCGCGACGAGCCGGCGCACGTGCGGCTCGTGCGAGCAGTCGCCGGTGTTGAACCACAACCGCACCGAGTCCAGGTCGTACGCGGACAGGTCGAACCGGGCCAGCTCCGCCCAGGTGACGGAGAAGCCGAACACGCCGTCCGGCCGCCACCGCTGGATCGCGTCGAGCACCCGCTCGCCGCCCTGGTCGGACAGCAGGAACATCTCCGCCCGGTTGCCCAGCGCCTGGTTGACCATGAGCACGGTCGCGGTGTGCGGGGCGGGCAGCGCGTTGAGGATGCGGCCGGTGCCCTGCGCCTGTGGCATGGACAGCAGGTGCCGGGTGGCGGCGAACAGGCTCGCGTGCGAGTGCAGCACCGCCTTGGGCACCCCGGTGGTGCCGGAGGTGTGGGTGATGACGATCGGGTCGTCGGGGTGGTGCCGGTAGTGCGCCGGCGCGGCGGCCGGGTCACCCGTGCCGGCGTCGGCGGGCGTGCCGAGCAGCGGCACGCCGAGGTCGTGCCCGGCCAGCAGCTCGGTGTGCGCGGCGTCGGCGAGCACGCCCGCGCCGCGCAGCCGGCGGATGTACTCGGCGGCGATCTCCGGGCGCAGCCTGCCGTTCATCAGCGCGGGAATCGCGCCGAGTCGGGTCAGCGCCAGGAAGCTGAGCACCATGTCGGCGGCGGCGGTGGCCCAGACGGCGACCGGGTCGCGCGGCTTGACGCCCCGGGCGTGCAGCCAGGCGGCCCGGGCGGCGACCCGCTCGTCGAGCTGACCCAGCGTCAGCGGACGTTCGGCGGGATGCTCGTCCACGGCAGTGTCGAAGGTCAGTCCCGGGCCGTCCGGGTCGGCGCCGTGCGCCAGCACCCGGGCCAGCACGTTGCCGGCGCCCAGCTCGGTGTCGGCGGCCAGCTACCCGCGCAGTCCCTTGGTCTTCATCGTGCGTCTCCTCCAGCACAGCAGCACCGCGACGGCGGCGGTGCCGGGCGG
>NZ_GG657738.1:470875-474078 GCF_000158815.1 Micromonospora sp. ATCC 39149
CGGTGGTGTCGAACCGGCCGACGGGCCGAAACGCCGGGGCGCCGGCGAGCACCCCGGCGAGCTGGGCGTCGGCTCCCCTGCCGAGCGCGCTGAGCGCGTGGACACCGGTGATCCGTACGGCGGCCCGCTCAGCCATCTGCGGGGGCGGTCAGGCAGGTGTGGAACACCACCAGGGCGTCGTCGACCGTCCGGATACCGGCGAGCTGGTCGTCGGTGAGGTCGAGTCGGCGGTCGTAGCGCTGTTCGACGAGGTGGACCAGCCAGGCGAGCTCCATCGAGCCCACCCGGTCGGACACCTGGTCGACCGGCTTCGCGGTCATCTCGGCGAGCATGGTCAGCAGGTCAGCTCGCCCCAGGTCGGGCCGACCGGCCATCAGCCGTTGCCGTCGGCCGTCGTGGCGACCCGGTCGGCGACCATCGTGGTGAACTCGCCGACCGTCATCAGGGCCAGCTTCTCGGACTCGTCGTCGGCGAACTTCAGGCCGTAGCGGTCCTCGACCCGGACGGCCAGGTCGGCCAGGGCCAGCGACTCCAGGTCGACGCCGGCCGGGCCGAGGGTGGTGTCGTCGTCGATGCCGTCGACGTCGTAGTTCATGTCGTCGAGCTGGGAGATGACGAAGGCACGAACCTCGTCGCGCATGGTAAACCTCTTTCCGTGAGCCAGTCAGCGGTGCCCGGTCGGGACACCGTCTACGTGTTCCTCGGCCGTACCGCCGGCGGTCGGCCGGCGGCGGCCCGGCGGCTGCTACGGCGCGCGGGTGGCACGCTGCTCGGCCGGGCGGAGGCGGAGATCCGGGTGGGACGTGACGTGGCCGGGCGGCCGATCGTCGACACCGGTGACGCGGTGGAGCTGCCGGTGAGCGTCAGCCACGCCGGCGGGGTCGTGGTGGTGGCGGCCCGCCTGGCCGGCGGGGTCGGGGTCGACGTCGAGCGCCGCCGGGACCTGCCGGCGGTGGCGTTGGCCCGCCGCTGGTACGCCCCGCAGGAGGCCGCCTGGCTGGGCGAGCGCCCCGCCGACCAACGCGCCGAGGCGTTCCTGTCGCTGTGGACGGCCAAGGAGGCGGTCGGCAAGGTGCTCGGGCGCGGGTTGCGCGACGGCGGCCTGCGCCGGCCGATGCCGGTGCCCGGTGAGCCCGGTGAGCTGCTGCGCCCCCTGCCCGGGGGAGGCGGGCTGCGGGTCGGCCATCCCCGGCTGGCCGGAGCCGGGCCCCTGGACCCGGCCGGCGACGGGCTGGTGCTGGCCGGTGAGCTGGTGCTGGCCGTGGCGGTCGACGGGCCGGCGGACGGGGTCGAGTTGGTGGTCGACTGACTGATCAGTCGGCTTCGCGGGCACGACGGCGGGCCGCCAGAGCGGGCCGGTCACGGCGTGGCCGCCCGCAACGCCTCGGTCGAGCGGACCAGCTTGCCGGTGGTGGTGCGGGGCAGCCGGTCGAGCAGGCGCAGGGTGCGGGGCCGCTTGTAGGCGGCGAGCCGCTCGGCGAGCAGCTTCTCCAGCACCTCCTCCGACAACGGCCCGTCCGGCTGCACGTACGCGGTGATGTCGCCGTCGTGCACGACCACGGCGGCGGCGACGCCGGGCAGCCCGGCGAGGGTGGCCTCGACCTCGGTGAGGTCGACCTTCATCCCGCCGACGGAGAACCTGGGAGTCGAGCCGGCCGCGCACGGTGACCAGGCCGGTGCCGGGGTCGACCGTGCCCGCGTCGCGGGTGTGCAGCCAGCCGTCGGCCCAGCGGTCCGGGTCGGACAGCCCGACGTACGGCGAGTCCGGGCAGCTCACCCACAGCTCGCCGGTGGCCGACTCCCGGACGGTGATGCCGGGGGCGGGGGCGATCGCGGGGCGGTGCCACCCGTACAGGTCGGTGCCGATGACGCCGACCTCGGTCATCCCGTACATGTTGCCCAGCGGCACCCCGAAGCGGTCGACGAACGCGGTGACGACGGCCGGCGGGACCAGTTCGCCACCGGTGGTCATCCGCCTGAACTGCGGCAGCGGGCCGGTCGGCCGGGTGGAGGTGAGCAGTCCGATGTGGAACGGCACGCCGAGCACGGTGGCGGGGGTGTCGTCGGCGGCGATGGCGGCCAGCACGGCGTCGCCGCTGAGCCGGTCCGGCGGCACCAACGTCACGTGGGCGTGCAGGCCGTAGAGCAGCCCGCCGACGAGGCCGAGCACGTGCACCATGGACGGCAGCAGGATGATCCGCTCGCCGGGCAGCGCCACGCCGTCGATGCGCGTGTAGCGGCGCACCTCGGCGACGAGGGACGCGGCGCTGCGACCGATCACCTTGGACGGTCCGGTGGAGCCGGAACTGAGCTGGATCACCGCGTGCGGGCTGCCGGCCGGCCGGTCCGAGTAGGCGGTGACTCCCTCGGTGACGTCGACGAAGATCTTCAGCGCGGCACCGCCGGTGCGCACCGGGGCGACGACGACCTGCGGGGTGAGCCTGGCGAGGGCGCGCTGCACCTCGTGGTCGGTGAGCCGATGGTCGAGCAGGATCGCCTGGGCCCCGCTGCGCCAGGTGGCGAGCAGGTTCACCACGTACGCCAGCGACGGCGGCAGGCGCAACGCGGCGGCGCCGCCGGGACGCAGCCCGGCGTCGGTGAGCCGGGCCTGGGCCTCGCCGACCAGCCGGCGCAGGGTGCCCCGGTCCACCGGGTCGGGCAGCCGGAGACAAACTTCGGCCACCGGACCGGCCAACAAAAGATCGTCAACCCAGGTAGGGTCGTCTACTGTAGACTCTGCTGCCGAACGATCCATGGTCACTGTGGTCTACCGCCCAGCATCGAAAAAGGACACAACCGTCCAATATGGTGCGTCTTGCGGGTGCTGAGCGAACACTACGACAGCCGCCGAGAGCATTACTAGATGCGAATGGCTAGATCAAAAAGGTCGTGCGGCCCGATTGTCGGTCAGCCCGTTCGCCGGGCAGGATCGGTAGCCGCGCGGGCCGCCGGCGACGCCCAGGGCGGAAGCCTGCCCGCCCGCGGGCGCGCACGCCGGGGCGGCAGCCTGCCCGAATTCGGCGCGACGGCCTGCCCGGACTCGGCCCGACGGCCGATGGGTGGCCGCCAGCGGCAGCCACCCATCGAAGGTACACGATCTACTGTGAACGGGCCACGCGCCCGCGGATCACGCCAGGGCCGGCGTCTGCGCGTAGACCAGGAAGCGCAGGGACCGGGCGTCGGTGAAACACTCCCGCATCGGC
>NZ_GG657738.1:474786-477462 GCF_000158815.1 Micromonospora sp. ATCC 39149
GGTGGCCCCCCACCCGGTGACCTCCCCGTAGATCCGCGCCCCCCGGGCCAGAGCGTGCGTCAGCTCCTCCACCACGAACACCGCCCCGCCCTCGGCCGGGACGTACCCCGCGGCGTCGGCGTCGAACGGCCGGTACAAAAAAAAACCGGGTCGTCCTGGACGCTGAGCAGCCCGGACCGCAGCTGACAGGCCAGCGCGTACGGGCTCAACGGGCACTCGGTCGCCCCGGCGATCACCACGGGGGTACCCCGCCGCACGGTGCGCACCGCGTGGGCGAGGCTGTCCAGCCCGCCGGCGGACTCGCTGACCAGCACCCCGCAGGGGCCCTTGAACTGGTGGTGGATGGAGAGCTGCCCGACACTGGCGGCGTAGAACCAGGCGATCGACTGGTACGCCCCGACGGTGCGTGACGGCCCGCCCCACAGCCGTTGCAGCTCCCGCTGCCCGAACAGGTTCCCCCCCGACGAGCTGGCCAGGGTGACCGCGTACCCGTACGGGTCGGGGGCGCGTTCGGGCAGCCCGGCGTCGGCCAACGCCAGCCTGGTGGCCGCGAACCCCAGGTGGGTCCACCGGTCGGTCTGCACCAGCCGGCGGTTGTCCGCCCAGGTCAGGGCCTCGAAGTCGGGCACCTGACCGGCTAAGCGGGTGGGGTAGGAGGCCGGGTCGAACAGGGTGATCGGCCCCGTGCGCCGGGCGCGCGTGACCACGGTGGACCAGTGCGCCTCGGCGCCGATGCCGCTCGGGGCGACCACCCCGATCCCGGTGACCACCGCCCGGGTGGTCACGCCGCCCTGCCCTGCGCCGCCGCGCCCAACCGGCGGAACACCATCGCCGACTGGAAGCCGCCGAACCCGCTGCCCACCGACAGCGCCACGTCCACCGGCAACTCCCGGGCCACGTTCGGCACGTAGTCCAGGTCGCACTCGGGGTCGCGGGTGGCCCAGTTGGCCGTGGGCGGGACCACGCCGTACTCGATCGCGAGGGCGCAGGCGGCCATCTCGATGGACCCGATCGCGCCGAGGGAGTGCCCCACCATGGACTTGATGGAGCTGATCGGCACCCGGTGGGCGGCCTCGCCGAGAGCCCGCTTGAACGCCGCCGTCTCGTGCCGGTCGTTCTGCCGGGTGCCGGAGCCGTGCGCGCTGATGTAGGAAACCTGTTCCGGGATCAGCCGCGCCTGCTTCAGGGTCGCCGAGATGGCCAGCCCCATCTCCAGTCCGTCGGGGCGCAGCCCCGTCATGTGGTAGCCGTTGCTGCGGCTGGCGTACCCGGCGACCTCGCAGTAGACGTGCGCCCCACGTCGGCGGGCGTGCCCGTACTCCTCCAGCACCAGCACCGCCGCGCCCTCGGCGAGGACGAAACCCTGCCGGTCGGCGTCGAACGGGCGCGACGCGTGCGCCGGGTCGTCGTTGTCGGGGCTGGTCGCCTTGATCGCGTCGAAGGAGGCGACGGTGACCGGGGAGATCGGCGAGTCCGCCGCCCCGGCCAGCACGATGTCGGCCTCGCCGTCGGCGATGAGCTGGTGGGCGTACCCGATGGCGTCGATGCCGGAGGTGCAGCCGGTGGAGACGACCTGCGCCGGGCCGTGCAGCCCGTGCCGGCAGGCCACGTCGGCGGCCAGGCTGCTGGGCACGAGCGCCTGGTACAGGTACGGCCCGCCGCGACCGTGGTCGACCAGCCACCGGCTGCCGGAGTCGCTGACGGTCACGTACTCCTGCTCCAGGGCCATGGTGCCGCCGACCGCGGTGCCGAGCACCACCCCGGCGCGGTCGCGCTGCGCGTCGGTCAGCTCCAGGCCGCTGTCGGCGACCGCCTCGATCGAGCAGGCCAGGGCGAACTGCACGTAGCGGTCGGCGCGCCGCCGCTCGGCCTCGGTGAGCCCGGCGGCGACGGGGTCGAAGTCGCACTCGGCGGCGATGCGGGAACGGAACGGCGACGGGTCGAAGAACGTGATCCGCCGCGTCGCCGTGCGCCCCTCGGTGATCATCTTCCAGAACCGGTCCCGGGTCACGCCGCCCGGGGCGACCACCCCGACGCCGGTCACCACCGTGCGGCGCGCGGTCACGACGCGCCCCGCTGTTCCGCCAGCTCGGTGTCGACGTGACCCAGCTCCGGGCGGGGCGCGAGCGGGCCCAGGTGGAACACCACCTCGGCCGGCTCCGGGCCGGTGTTGCGCAGCCGGTGCCGCACGTATAGCGGCACGTACAGCGCCTCCCCGGCGGCCAACGGCACCGGCCGGTCGTCCAGGTCGACGGTGATCGCCCCCCGCACCACGTACAGGAACTCCTCGCTGTACGGGTGGTAGTGCTCGGCGATGCGCTCGCCCGGGGCGAGGCAGGCCACCCCCATGAACCCGGAGGTGCTGCCGACCGTCTTCGGCCCGAGCAGCACCCGCAGCTCGCCGCCGCGCCGCCGGTCGGCCGGGACGTCGCGGGCGGCGACCGTCCGGTACGCCGGCGCGTCGGCCGCCGGGCGCTGATCGGTGGTCTCACTCATCGTCGCCTCCCGTGGTGGCGGAGCCGGCCCGCGCCGCCCGCTCGATCCGTTCCTTGATGACCGCGAGCTGGACGCGGCTGTTGGTGTTGATCCGCTCGGTCATCCCCGCGTTGTCCAGCGGGGCCCGCGGGTGCATCGCGAAGTCCTGCACCCAGGTCATCCGGGTACCCTCGGGCTCGG
>NZ_GG657738.1:477740-479319 GCF_000158815.1 Micromonospora sp. ATCC 39149
CCGTCGCGTTCGAGGATCTGCGCCGAGGCGTACTCCGTGAACAGGTTCGGCCAGTTCGCACGTCGTTGGTCAGCTCCCAGACCAGCCGCAACGGCGCGGCGATGACGATGCTGTTCTCGGTGTGACCGGGCGGGATCGGTTTCCCGGGTCACCAGGTCGGCGACCTCGGCGATGCTCAGCCGCGCGGCGTCCTCGGGCAGGCGCACCCGGTACCGGTCGGCGACCACCGCGGACAGTTCGAGCAAGGCCAGGGAGTCCATGCCGAGGTCCTCCAGGGACGCGGCGGGCTCCCGAGCCGCGGCCTCGGCGTCCAGGCCGCAGTGCGCCACCAGGATCTCGGTGATCTAGGCGGTGCGCGGGCGGCCGTGGGTGACGGTCATCAGTTCCTCCTCTGGTCGGGGCCGGACGGACCGGCGGCGGGGACGGGAACGGGACTTCTCCCGTCAACCGGTGCGGCGGGATCCGGCACGTCTGGGCGCGCGCCGGCCGGGGCGGTACGCGGGCCGGTGCCGCCGGGGCGCGAGGCGGTGTCGCCGGGACGCGAGGCGGTGTCGCCGCCGCGCAGCAGCCGGTCGACCAGCCCGGTGGTGTGCCGCCCCCCACGGAAGGCGGCGTCGGCGAGCACCCGACGGACGAAGGGGATGGTGGTCCGCACACCCGGCCCGGCGATGTCGAACTCGGCGAGGGCGCGGTCCAGCCGGCGCAGCGCCAACTCGCGCTCCGGGGCCCAGACGGCGACCTTGGCCAGCAGCGAGTCGTAGTACGGGCCCACCAGATAGCCGGGTCGCGCGTGGGTGTCCACCCGGGTGAACGGCCCGCCGGGCGGGTGGAACCGGTCCAGGCGGCCCGGGGTGGGCGCGAAGCCACGGTCCGGGTCCTCCACGTTGACCCGACACTCCACCGACACGCCGCGCGGCCGGACGTCGGACTGCCGCAGCCGCAGCGGCGCCCCCGAGGCGATGTGCAGCTGCTCGTGCACCAGGTCGATGCCGGTGATCATCTCGGTCACGGGGTGCTCGACCTGGATCCGACAGTTGATCTCCAGAAAGTGGAATCCGCCGTCGTCGTCCACCAGGAACTCCACCGTGCCGGCGCCGGTGAAGCCGACCTCCAGCGCCCCGCGCAGCGCCGCCGCCGCGATCGCCTGCGCGGCGTCGGCCGACAGCGACGGGGCCGGGGCCTCCTCCACCAGCTTCTGGTGCCGCCGCTGCACCGAGCAGTCCCGGGTGCCCAGGTGCACCCCGTCGCCGTTGCCGTCGCAGAGCACCTGCACCTCGACGTGCCGCGCGTCGGTCAGGTACCGCTCGACGTAGACCCGGTCGTCGCCGAAGGCCGCCTGGGCGGCGGCCCGGGTCCGCGCGTACGCCCGGGGCAGGTCGGCGGGGGCGTCGACCACCGTCATGCCGCGCCCGCCGCCGCCGGCCGCGGCCTTCACAATCACCGGGTAGCCGATCTCGGCGGCGACCTCGGCGGCCCGTTGCGCCGTCGGCAGCGTCTCCACGCTGCCCGGCGGCAGGGGTAGCCCGGCCCGCCGCAGCAGCGCCCGCGCGGTGGCCTTGTCCGCCAGCGCGGACATCAC
>NZ_GG657738.1:480015-481439 GCF_000158815.1 Micromonospora sp. ATCC 39149
CGACGCCGGAGCGGGCCGCCCCGAAGCGGCGGAACCGCTGCCGGCGACGCCGGATCAGCGTCGCGGGCGGCACGTCGAGCAGCGGGGTCAGGTGCGCCAGCACCGCCCGGCGCAGCAGCTCCCCGGCGGCCTCCGGGTCGGCGTGGGCCGCCGGCGCGGGCTCCGGGACGACGTCGTCGGCGATGCCCAGCGCGCACAGGTCGGGCGCGGTCAGCCGCAGCGCCCGGGCAGCCTGCGGGGCCGCCGAGCTGTCCGGCCAGAGGATCGCCGCGCACCCCTCGGGGCTGATCACCGAGTAGACGGCGTGCTGGAGCATCAGCACCCGGTCGGCGACCGCGAGCGCCAGGGCGCCACCGCTGCCGCCCTCGCCGGTCACCACCGCGACCACCGGCACCGGCAGGCCGCTCATCACCAGGATGTTCTCCGCGATCGCCGCCGCCTGCCCCTGCGTCTCCGCGGTCACGCCCGGGTCGGCGCCGGGGGTGTCGACGAGTGTGACCACGGGCAGCCCCAGCCGGGCGGCGAGCCGCATGAGCCGCAGCGCCTTGCGGTGCCCGGCCGGGCTCGCCATCCCGAAGTTGCGGGCGACCAGCTCGGCGGTGCTGTGTCCCTTCTGGTGCCCGACGACCATCAGGTGCCGGTCGCCGAGCCGGGCCAGCCCGCCCACGACCGCTGGGCAGTCGGCGCCGAGCCGGTCGCCGTGCAGCTCCACGAAGCCGTCGAAAGCGGTGCCGAGGTAGTCCAGCGCGGTCGGCCGGCCCGGGTGCCGGGCGATCCGCACGGTCTCCCACGCGTCGCCCCCACCGGCCCGCGCGTCGCCTTCGGCGCTGCGGGCGGCAGGCGGTGCACCGGGCGGCTGGTGGGGCACCGACCGCGCCGGCTCCCGCCGGGCCACCGCGCGGCGGCCCGACTGCGCTGCGGCGAGCAGCGCCACCAGCCGCCCGCGCAGGGCGCGCCGCTGCACCACCATGTCGACCTGGCCGTGTCGCAGCAGAAAGTCGGCGGTCTGGAATCCCTCGGGCAGACCGCGTCCGGTGACCTGCCGGATCACCCGGGGGCCCGCGAAGCCCATCCGCGCGCCGCTCTCGGCGAGCACCAGGTCGGTGTTGGTGGCGAACGACGCCGCCACTCCCCCGTACGTCGGGTCGGTCAGCACGCTCACCGTCAGCAGTCCCGCCTCACGTAGCTGCGCGACCGCCTGGCTGACCGTGGCCATCTGCATCAGCGACAGCGCGCCCTCCTGCATCCGTGCCCCGCCCGAGGCGGTGACCAGGACCAGCGGCACGGCATCGGCCAGGGCCCGCTCGGCGGTACGGGTGATCAGCTCGCCGACCACGCAGCCGAGGCTGCCGCCGAGGAACCGGAAGTCCATCACGGCCAGCGCCACCCGGTTTCCGCAGACGCGGGCGGTGCCGCAGACGACC
>NZ_GG657738.1:481987-495927 GCF_000158815.1 Micromonospora sp. ATCC 39149
TTTCCAGCAGGTGGACGTAGAGGTCGCCCAGCCGGTACAGCGAGCGGTGTCGTACCCCGGCCAGGCGCGGCAGCTCCGTGGCGTCGGACTCGGCGAAGATCTCGGCGATCCGCTTCTCCGTGTCCGGACCCACCTTGGCGACAATCAGCGAACGATTCATGGACGTGCCTCCCCTATGGCGCGCGACGGCGCGGCGTGGACTCGCCCGTCACGCGGGACGACTGCCGCCACGGTGCGCGCACCGCCGTCACCAAGGCGTCACCGGCACCCCTCGGACGAACACGACCTACTGTGACGCTCCGTTGATGCAACCTGTGGACAATCCATGCCCCGCCTGAGAATGACGACCTCGATGACGACAAGTTTTCGCAGTTAAAACGGCATACGCTGTCCACGATGACATCGCCCCACACTCAACGCCGTGTTGACTCACCGTAATCACTGTTGTTAATCTTCGAGCGGGCCAGCCCGGCGGTCGCGGCGCCCGAGCCGCACCGCGTGGAGCCACCGGAGACAGTGGCGTCCCGGGGGCGACCGCGCCGGGACGCACGAGGAGTCCGGACGAGGTCCAGTGCAGGGGGTGCCGCCGTGACCGCTGATCCGCCCACGCCGACCACGGGCGACGACCCCCTCCCGGAGGTTTCGCTGCACCTGCTCGGCGGCTTCCGCCTGCTGCACGACGAGACCCCCGTCGTAGTGCCCCGCGGCCTGCAACGGGTCCTCGCCCTGATCGGGCTACGCCCCGGCGCCACCCGCAGCCATCTCGCCGGCCTGCTCTGGCCCGAGGCGTCGGAGGATCGGGCGCTGTCCTCGCTGCGCACCGCGCTGTGGCGGCTGCGCCAGGACCCGTGCTGCCCCCTGGTCACCACCGGCGATACCACCCGCCTCGACCCCCGCGTGCGGCTCGACGTCGACGACCTCACCAGCACCGCCGCCCGGGTCCGCGACGGCGACGACCCGGGCAGCGCCGCCACCGCCCTAGCCGGCCGGCACGACCTGCTCCCCGGCTGGTACGACGACTGGGTGCTGCTGGAGCGGGAACGCCTGCGCCAGCTACGGCTGCACATGCTGGAGCAGGTGTCCCGCAACCACCTCGCCGCAGGACGGCACGGCGAGGCCCTGGAGGCGGCGCTGGAGGCCATGGCCGCGGAACCGCTGCGCGAGACCCCGCACCGGCTGGTCGTACGCGTTCACCTCGCCGAGGGCAACGTCTTCGAGGCCATGCACGCCTTCTACGCCTACCGCGATCTGCTCCTGCGGGAACTGCGCCTGGAACCGTCACCGGCGATGTCCGCCCTGCTGCACGACACGCTCGCACCGATCCGGCAGGCCAGCCGCCCCACGCCCCCCGAGCCGCGCCGGGGCCCCACCTCCCGCATCGGCCCCGGCCCACAGTGACCCGGCCCCCGTGCCGACCCCGCCCGTGCCAGCCGGGCGCGTCACCACCAACACACTCACGGTGACGGCAACGTGACAGAGTGGTCGGCATAGTGGCCGGCAGAACGGTGCCGTGGTCGCCCGACCTTGATCCAGGAGCACCGCCTGCGGGAGGGGTCCCATGAGTCGTCTACTGATCGTCAGCCGGATCATCCCCGGCGCGGAAGGACGTGTGGCGCAGATCTTCGCCGAGTCCGACGCGACGGAACTGCCGGGCCTCACCGGCGTCCGGCACCGCTCCCTGTACTGCCTGCACGACCTGTGCGTACACCTGATGGAGACCGCCGACGTCGACGCCGACGCCCTCGCCGCGGCCCGCAACCACCCGCTCTACCTCCAGGTCAACGAGCGGCTCTCCGCGCACACCTCGCCGTACCTGCCGACCTGGCGCTCACCGCGCGACGCGATCGCCGGCTGCTTCTACAGCTGGGACGCCACCCCGTCGGTCAGCGCCACCGGCACAGCCGGCTGAGCCGGAAGTCGGACGCATGCCCACCAACGCACCGCACGTGCTGATCATCGGGGCCGGCACCGGCGGTCTCTGCCTGGCCCACGGACTGCGCCGGGCCGGCATCAGTGTCTCCGTCTACGAACGGCACGCCACCCGCATCGACGGGCTGCTCGGTTACCGGGTCGGCATCGGACCCACCGGCAGCAAGGCGCTGCGGGAGTGCCTCCCGCCGGAGCTGTTCGACATATTCGTCGCCACCTGCGCCCGCTCCCCCCGCTACTTCAACGTGGTCACCGAGCGGCTGCGCCAGACCGCGTCGTTCCCACTGCGCCCGGACACCGACGAGGTCGGCACCGAACGCTCGGTCGCCCGGATGACCCTGCGCCAGGTCCTGCTCACCGGCCTGGAGGACGCCGTCGAGTTCGACAAGACGTTCACCCGCTACGAGCAACGCGACGACGGCACGGTCACCGCGCACTTCGCCGACGGCACCACCGCCACCGGCGACCTGCTGGTCGCCGCCGACGGCACGCACTCCGCGGTCCGCCGCCAGTACCTGCCACACGCGGTGATCCGGGACGCCGGGACCATCAACATCGCCACCCGGATCCCGCTGACCGAGCACACCCGGGGGCTGCTGCCCGACCGCGTCGCGCAGGGCATCTCGCTGGTCTTCGGGGCGGGCGGGATGATGGGCGTGCTGCACGTGATGGAGTTCAAGTGGGACCGCCACGGCGACCTCAAACCCGGCGTCGCCGCCGCCGAGGCCGACCTGCTGCGCGGCTGGCCCGGCCTGCGCCACGACACGACCCGCGACAACATCAACTTCATCATCTGGAGTTCGGTCCGCAGGTTCCCCGCCGACGTCATGCGGCGTCGCGGCGAGGACCTGGTCCGGCTCGCCCAGGAGCTCACCCACAACTGGCATCCCCACCTGCGCGAGTTGCTGGCGCGCAGCGACCCGGGCAGCGCCCTGCCCATCCGGGTGGCCACCTCCGAGCCCGTACCGGCCTGGAAGAGCAGCACCGTCACCCTGCTCGGCGACGCCATCCACACCATGACGCCGGGTCGCGGGGTGGGCGCGAACACCGCCCTGCGCGACGCCGCCCTGCTCTGCCGGCAGATCAGGCTGGCCGCCGCCGGCGACAAGACCCTGGTGCAGGCCGTCGCCGACTACGAGGCCGCCATGCTCCCGTACGGGTTCGCCCGGGTGCACGACTCGCTGCACCGCAGCGGCACCAGCGGCGACGACCGGATCTACCGGCCCGTGATCGGCCGGCTCGCGCTGCTCGGCGCACGCGGCTACTTCGGGATCACCAGCCGGGTGCCCCGGCTGCGACGCAAGTTCGTCGACGACTTCTACACCTACCGGGGCGAGGAGGATTGAGGACGACTGCGCAACGCTCGGTCATCCCGCCGCCACCACGGGTACGAAGCATCCCACCAGCGCCGGAAGCCCCCGGACCTCCCTGTCGTCGAGATGGCGCATGTGCGAAGCTGCGACGGATTTTTCTCGCGACTTTTCACCGACACTCTCACAAGAGGGAGGTTCGCCGTGCCGTCGAGTTTCGGGCAATGGCTGATCGTGATACTGGCACTGCTGGTGGGTACGGCGGCCGGATGGGCGCTGCGTGGCCGGCAGGACACGTCCCCCGCCAGCACGCCCATCGTGGAGGGTGACCCCGTCGCCGGTGTGGCGGTGGCGTCCAGCCCCACCGCTGAGGCCACCGTCGAAGAGCAGCGGCCGGAGGCGGCCGTGGCTGCGGTATCGGCCCCGGCCGCCGTCCTCGACCGGCCCAGCGCGGACACCGCAGACCCCACCACGCCCGGCCGGGTCCTCGGCGACGCCGACCCGACCGCGTTCACCCCCACCGAGGCGGACGGCACCCCCGCGGCCGCAACGGGCACCTCCCCCGTCGACGGCGGGCCGCGCGACGACGCACCGACCGGCGACGGAAAGTGGGACTACGACGCGGTCGACGGCGGCCCGGCCGATCCGGTGGTCGCGCGCCCCGCCGAACCGGTGACCGAGCCTGTCGAGCCCACGCCGACCGTGAACGCTCAGCCGGTCGAGCCGGCGGCAGAGCCGGTCGAGCCGGCGGCAGAGCCGGTCGAGCCGGCGGCAGAGCCGGTCGAGCCGGCGGCAGAGCCGGTCGAGCCGGCGGCAGAGCCGGTCGAGCCGGCGGCAGAGCCGGTCGAGCCGGCGGCAGAGCCGGTCGAGCCGGCGGCAGAGCCGGTCGAGCCAGTGGCCGTGGGTTCCGCCGAGGCGGCCGCGGCGAGCGAGGACACGACGCCCGCCATCCCCGCGCCGCGTCCCCCGGCCGAGGACGCGGTGCTGCCCGCCGCCGACGAGGCCGAGGCGCACGCCGCACCGGCCGTTGCCGGGCCGGCGTCCACCGAGTCGGCCGACGACTTCCGTCGCATCCAGGGCATCGGCCCGAAGATGGCCGCCGCGTTGCAGGACGCCGGTATCCGCACCTACCAGCAGCTCGCCGACCTCGACGAGGCGACCCTGCGGGCGACCATCCGCACCGCCGGCCTCCGGGCCACGCCGAGCCTGGCCACCTGGCCCCAGCAGGCGATGGTCCTCGCCGGGGCCGCGACCGAAGCCGGCCGGTTGCTCCCGACGGGCGGCACCGACGACTGACCGAATGCCGGGCCGGCCCAGCCGCAGGCGGGTCACCGAACCGAGGCACCGCCATATCGCCGACATGACGGGGTCCGTGAGTCGGGGATGCCGCCATGCCGCCGACCTGTGCGGATCCGTGGGCCGGGATGCGGCCATGTTGCCGACATCGCCGCCCCGGTTGCGCCTGCGGAGCAAGCCGCGGCCGTTTAGCTGCTCGCGGTGGTGGGGTACATCGGGCTCACCTCGAAACCCACCACGACCCGGGAGGAAGCCATGCGGCGCGGCCCGTCGATTCTGGGAACCATCCTTGTCATCTGGCTGGTCATCGGCGCGATCGCCGCTGGGCAGCGGGGCTACTACAAAGGCGACGACAAGAACTGCGCCGAGGCGGGCACCATCCTGGTGACCATCGTGGCCGGGCCGTTGAACTACGTCGGCGCCAACCCGAAGGTCGACTGCGAGCTTCCTGAGCCATCCAAGTAGGACGAGCGGCACGGCACGGAAACGGCCCGACCCCTCCCCGGGGGCCGGGCCGTTTCCGTTTCGTACGCCACAGCGGCGGTGAGTGGGTCTCCTCCGAGATGCTTGGGCAGTTCGGTCCTGAGCGAACGACAATTGTCCAAGATTCGCGCACCAAAAACGCCAGCGGGAGGAGGCGGCGGATCAGCGGAAGCAGTGCGAGATCGGCACCTTGCTGCCGGCGCAGTTGGTGGACCGGTTCTCGATGACCACGCTGGCGTCGTCGATCCGGACCCGGGCCCGGTCGGCGAAGATCCCGCCCGGGGGCAGCGTCGAGCTGTTGCCCACCACCTTGCTCTTGAACAGCGAGAGCTGCCCGGCGCTGGTGTGGATGCCGCCGCCGGTGGACTTCGCGCCGATCGCGGCGTTGTCGCTCACCTCGCTGGTGCGGACCAGGATGTTGGAGCGGTCGGCGAAGATGCCGCCGCCGTTGCCCCGGGCGTGGTTGCCGGCGACGACGCTGTCGTCCATCGGCAACAGGCCCTGGATGCTGGAGATGCCCCCGCCGTTGCCGCTGGCGGTGTTGCCCTGGACGACCAGTTTGCGCAGGACCAGCACCGCGTCGGAGTTGGCGATGCCGCCGCCGACCTTGGCGGTGTTGTCCACGACCCGGGTGTCCTCGACCTTGGTCCGGGCCGAGAAGCTGGCCAGGCCACCGCCCTGCCCGGCGATGTTGTGCGCGAGGAGCGTGGTGGCCACCTCCGCCGCACCCCGGTAGTTGGCGAGCCCGCCGCCGTAGCCGTTGGCGCTGTTGTCGCGAAACTCGGTCTTCGACATGGTCAGCACGCCGCCGTTGAGCACGCCGCCGCCCTTGCCCTCGACGCCGACGGCCGAGTTGCCGATGAACCTACTCTCGCGGACCACCATGTTGCCGTCGTTGAAGACCCCGCCGCCGCCCTCCTTCGCCGAAAGGGAGGTGCTGTCGACGACCGTGGTGCGTTCGAGGACGGCCGTCGCGCCGTGCACGACGTGCACGCTGCCCCCCTCCGAGGTGGACCGGCCGTTGCGCAGCACGATGTCGCGCAGGGTCAGCTCGCCGCCGTCGCGCACCGTGAAGAAGCGGAACGTCTCGGCGTTCTCGCCCCGGGCGATGGTCGCCCCCGAGCCCTCCACGGTGATCGCCTGGTAGATCAGCGGCAGGCCGGTGTTGTCGTCGCCCGGCTGGCGTGGCGGCCGTTCGGCGTCGCCGGGGTTCTCGGCGGCGTCGGCGGCCTCCCGGGCGTCGCGGATGCCGCCGTCGTACTCGTCGGGCTGCTGGAAGGCGTGGCTGAGCGTGTAGGTGCACTTCGGCGCGAGCCGCACCGTCGCCCCGCCCTCCGCGTTGGCCTGTACGAGCGCGGCGATGAGCCGGGCCGAGTCGCAGGGAACGGTGAGCAGGGGAGGCCGGCGCGTGCCCGGCCCGTCCGGCCTGCCATCGGGGGCACCCTCCTCGTCCGGCCTGCCGTCGGGCCGGTGGGGGCGGCCCGGGGTGCCGTCGTCGGTCCGCCGCCCCGCGTCGGGGCCGTCGTCGCGTGCGGCCGCCGCCACCCGCCCCTGCTCTGTGACGCCGGGGGCACGGGGGGCGGCCAGGGCGGCGACGCCGGTGACTCCGGCCGCGCCGACCACCAGGCTGCCGGCCACGACGCCGCCGGCTAAGAACCACCGGGACCGCCGCCTGCTGGGCGTCGCTCGCCGGTTGCCCTGGTACGTGAACATCACGGTCCTGCCTCTCCTGCACGAAATGACGCGGCGGCACCGCAACGGGGTGCCGGGTGACGGACCACGCGGCCACCACCGAAAGTCACGATACGGACGCAAGTCGGGCAAGTCAGGCGTACATGAATAAACGTTTCATTCGCATCATCCTGGGCGAATCGCGCCGCCCCGTCCGGGAAGGGATCGGTCGACCCGACTCGGACGCCCGGGCTCGGCGGTCAGCCGCCGACGTGAATGCCGGGGCGACGCGACGGGTCCCGCTCCGCCTTGCGGATGATCTCCCGCACCACCGGCGGGGTGTCGCCGCGCCCCAGGATGAGGTAGCGCAGCAGGTGGGCGATGGGATTGCCCTCGGACCACTCGAAGTGGGCGTGCGGGCGGACCCCGGTGGCGTCGCGCAGCGCGAGCAGGATCGCGGCGATGGCGTTCGGTACGGCCGGGCTGGCCGCCCGCAGCACCCGGTATCCCCCGACCTCCACCCCCTGCACCCGCAGCACCCGGCTGAACTCCGACGGGTCGACCACGTCGATCTCCAGGAAGATCACGTCGGCGGCGCCCGGGACCGGATTCATGCCGCGCTGCGAGCGCTCCTTGACCGTGTACTCCTTCACCGCACCGCTGCGGCGCTTGTTGGCGATCAGGTGCAGCCGGCCGTCGTGGGCGAGGGACTCGGCGACGAACCGACGGGCGGCGTCGTCGAACTCGATCCGACTGGCGCGCAGCTCCGTGGTGCGGGTGACCCGGGAGACCAGTGAGACGCCGATGATGCCCGCGATGAACAGGCCGGAGATGGCGATCCCGTCCGGCTTGGCGATCACGTTCTCCGTGAGGGCGTAGAGCAGGACCACGGTGAGCACGGCGAACCCGACCGCCGCGAACCGGTGGCGGGCGCGGGCGGTCGCGATCGTCACCGCCACCGCACCGGAGACCATCATCGCCAGGATCCCGGTGGCGTACGCGCCGGCCTGGGCGTTGACGTCGGCACGGAAGGCCACGGTGATCGCGATGCTGATCAGCGTGTAGACGATCACCACCGGACGCACGGCGCGGCCCCACTCCGGCGCCATCCCGTACGAGGGCAGGTAGCGCGGCACGATGTTGATCAGGCCGGCCATCGCCGAGGCGCCGGCGAACCAGAGGATCAGCACGCTGCTGATGTCGTAGACCGTGCCGAACGCCTCGCCGAGCCGCTCGTGTGCCAGCCAGGCCAGCGCCCGGCCGTTGGCCGTCCCGCCCGGCTGGAACTCCCGCGCGGGAATCAGCACGGTGGTGACGAAGGTGGTGGCGACCAGGTACACCGACATGATCAGCGCGGCGGCCGCCAGCAACCGGCGGGTGTTGCGGATCCGGGCGGCAAGCCGGCGCTCGGCGTCCGGCCCGTCGCCTCGTACCAGCGGCATCATGCTCACCCCGGTCTCGAAGCCGGACAGGCCCAGGACCAGCAGTGGGAAGGCCAGCACCGCCGGGCCGAGCAGGTCGCCGAACCCGCCCCCGTCGACCGTCAGGGCGGCGGTCCAGTCCCCCACCGTGGCCGGGTCCGCCACGATCGCCGCCACGCCCGCCGCGACGATCACCGCGTTCAGCCCGAGGAAGACCACGACCAGGGGGATCGCCACCGTCACCGCCTCGCTGAACCCCAGCAGGAAGACCCCGCCGAGGACCACCAGCAGCAGCACGGTAACCGCCACGACGGCGGCGGTGCCGCGCGGGAAGGACCCCGGCAGGTACGGGTTCTCCAGCAGGTGGACGGTGGCGTCGGCGGCGGACAGGGTGATGGTGATGATCCACGAGGTAGCCACGAAGCCGAGCAGGACGAGGACGAAGGCCTTCCCCCGCCAGAACGGCAGCAGCCGCTCCAGCATCGCCACCGAGCCCTGCCCGTGCGGGCTCTCCCGGGCCACCTGCCAGTACATCGGCAGCATCCCGAACAGGGTCAGCGCCACGATCAGCAGCGTCGCCAGCGGGGAGAGCGCCCCGGCGGCCAGCACCGCGATGCCGGGCAGGTACGACAGGGTGGAGAAGTAGTCGACCCCGGTCAGGCACATCACCTGCCACCACGGGTGTGCCCGGCTCTGCGCCTCCCCGGTCCCCGGCCCGACGGGCTGCACCCGGTGCTGGAACAGCCAGCGGCCGAACCGGCCGGCGGGCTGCTCGGGGTGGGTCGCCCGCTCCACGCACGCGGGGATCACCACCCCGTCGCCCGGAGCCGCCGGACGCCGGTGGCCCCGGGTCCGCCTCGGCTGCCCGCCGTCCCGCCGCTGCGTCATGCGCGCCCCCTCCACGCCCTGACCTGACCGTAGGCGGAACCCGCCGCCCGCCCGGGCCGAACCGGCGAGGAAGCACCCCGGGTCGGCGACGGCGACCCGGACGGCCGGGCCGGGGGTCGGGCAGCGCCGAACGGCCGGGCCGGGGGTCGGCTCACGGGGCGGGGCCGTCAGCTCAGCGCGGACCAGGCGTCCACGGGGGCGTCGAGGTGGTCGGCTGTGGCCTTCCGGCCCGCGGTCCCACCACGGACAGGGGGTGTCCCCGCGCTCCCCCCGGTAGCGCGGGGACCCCCCGTACCCGGCTACTGCAGGAACGCCCCGAGGGGCGAGAGCAGCAGCCGGCCGAGCGCGGCGGCGTTGTCGTCCAGCCGCACACGCTCACACTCGCGGGCCTCCGGGTCGTGCCGGCAGCGCCAGATCTTCTGGGCGTTGCGCCAGGCCACGTTGCGGGTGTACTCGACCAGCTCGCCCTGGTACCAGTCGTCGATGTCGCCGTTGAGCATGTCGATCATCAACTGCCAGTTGTCCAGGTAGCCGCGCCGCAGCTCCGGGATCCGTTCGGCGAAGATCTGGTTGATCTCCAGGTAGTCGCGGTGCTGGTCGGTGCCGTCGACCGGCTCGGACTCCAGGCTGTCGAACGTGGTCACCAGCGCGAACGGCAGGTCGAAGTTGATATGCGCGTTCACCCCGGCCGCGGCCGACGGCAGCGGCCGGGCGTCCGGGCCGCGCATCCGCTTGAACAGACAGGACCAGGCCTTCGGCGTGGCCGGGCTGGACTCCGTCCAGTAGCGCAGCGCGTCGAAGTAGCGGGCGGCGAACTCCACGTCGAGCCGGGCCAGGAAGACCGGATCGGCGAAGCGGTCGTCGTACAGGCCGTTCAGCACGCTGGTGGTGATGGTCAGGTACAGCTCGTTGAAATCCGCGAGGGGGCAGCTACGCTCCAGCGGCGGCAGCCGGACCAGCAGTTTCTGGAGCTTGGTGAGGTGGTCGACCACCTCCGGCACGTCCGCCGGGTGGTCGGCGAGCAACCCCACGATGTCCTGGTGTACCGGGCCCCAGACCGGTTCGCTCATCCCCATTCGTCCTCCCCCTGTGCGCCGCGGCGTCCCCGTGCCGCGGCGTCGGGGCACAGCTTCTCAGCCGTGGTTTGTGCGGCGGATCAGTAGAACGACGTATAAGCGGACGACGGCGTACGTCGCTCGGTACCTACTCGGAACGGTTGCGCAGGAAGATCGCGCTGGCCTGCACGCGCGTGCGCACCTGGAGCTTGTCGAAGATGTGCGACACGTGCACGCCGATGGTGCGTTCGCTGATGAACAGCCGCTGGCCGATCTCCTTGTTGGTCAGCCCCTCGGCCACGGCGGCAAGCACCTCGCGTTCCCGGGTGGTCAGCACCGCCAGCTCGTCGCCCACCGGTTCGGCCCGGGTCACGGACCGCCCGTCGGCGGAGGCGCCCCGCTCCTCCAGCGCCACCCGGGCCCGGGCCGCCAGCGTACGGATCTCGGTGCTCAACGGCTCGGCGCCGAGCCCCTGCGCCACCTGGTACGCCTCGCGCAGCAGTCGACCCGCGGAAGCCGTGCGGCTGCGCCGGGCCAGCAGCGCCTCGGCCTGGCGCAGCCGGGAGTACGCCGCCGGGTACGGGTGGTGGCGGCGGTCCCACGCGGCCACCGAGCGGGCCCACAGCGCCGGGTCGCTGCCGTCGAGGCGGCTGACCTCGGCCTCGCACAGCGCCAGGAACCCGTCGACGACGTCGCGCACCGGCCGGGCGGCGTGCTCGCTCTTGCGGGCCACCCGCTCGGCCACCTCGCGCAGCCGGCGCACCGCCGTGGCGTCCACCGTCGCCCGCGCGGCGTGCGCCTCGGCCTCGGCGCGCAGCCCGTGCCAGACCAGGGCGGCGAGGATGCCGACGTCGTCGGAGCGGCTCTCGGTGAGGCCGCGCTGCACCGCCTGCCGGGCCAGGTCGTGCCGGCCCTGCCACATGGCCAGCCCGGCGCGCAGGGTGAGCAGCGGGATGACGTGTCGGGCCCCGCCGCCGGCCAGCACGGTGGCCACCGCCTCCAGGTCCCGGTCGGCGGCGGCGATGTCGCCGTACCCGACCGAGAGGCGGCAGCGCGCCAGCAGCAGCTCGACGGCGTCCGCTCCGGAGGGGCGGTGCCGCAGCGCCGCCGCGACCACCTTCTCCGCCTCGGCCCACTGCCCCACCCGGAACAGCCCGTTCGTGGCGATGGCCAGCAGCCGCGTCTCGTACGTGCGGCCCAGCCCCAGCTCGGCCACCCGCTCGGCACCCCGGCGGGCCACCACCACCCCCTCCTCCAGGATGTTCAGCGGCCCGGTCAGCAACTCCGCCAGGTGCAGGTACGCGCACGCCACGTCCTCGGGCCGGCCGGCCCGCTCGGCGGTGTCGAGGGCCTCCCGCATGACGGCCAGCCCGGCGTCCGGGTCCTCCAGGTACGCCTCGCTGAAGCCCAGCGCGGCGCTGGCCAGCACCACCTCGGAGACGGACCCCTCCACCTCGGCGGCCAGCTCCAGGGCCTCCCGGGCCCGGTCCCCGGCGTCGGCGTACCGGCCCAGGTGCAGCAGCAGCTCGGCCAGGTGCGCGGCGGCGGTGGCCCGCTCCCGGGGGGTGCAGTCGACGTCGGTCAGCGCCCGCCGGTACTCCGCCTCGGCCGGCGCGGACCGGCCGGCGGCGGCCAGGTACCGGGCCCGCCGGATGTGCAACGCGCAGGCCGGGGGCGCGTCCTCGGCGGCGGCCAGCTCCTCCAGCAGGGACAGCGCTCGGGCGTGCTCACCGCAGTGGTGGGCCGTCTCGGCGGCGTGGCGCAGCAGCTCCGCGCGGTCGACGTCGAGCCCCCCATCGGCCGATGCGGCCGGCGGGCCGGCCAGTTGCAGGGCCGCCGACCAGTGCCGGTGCGCCTCGGCGTAGCCGTGCAGCCGCTCGGCCTCCTGCGCCGCCGCCACCGCCGCCGGCAGCGCCCGTGCCGGCTCCCCCGCCAGCCGCCAGTGGTGCGCCAGCCGCGCCTGGTGCAGCTCCGCCGTGGCCGTCGTGAGCGCCTCGGCGTACCGGCGGTGCAGCACCGAACGCTCGGCGGGCAGCAACTCGTGGGCGAGCACCTCCGCCACCAGCCGGTGCCGCAGCCGGTACCCGTCGTCGTCGCCGACCAGCAACCGGTGCGCGACCGCCGCCCGCACGGCGTCGATCAACTCCCCCTCCGGCAGCCGGGTCACCTCGGCCAGCAGCCAGTGCGCCACCGGCTCGACCCCGGCGGCCACCGCGTGCACCACCGCGTGTGCGGCCTGCGGCAACGCGTCGACCCGGGCCAGGAACACCTCCCGCAGCGTCTCCGACAACCCGTCGCGGCCCTCGCGCAGGTCCCGCGCCAGCTCCTCGACCACGAACGGGTTTCCGCCGCTGCGCTGCCACAGCGACTCCGCGGCCTCGGCGCCCAGCGGCGCACCCACCACCGCCGTGGCCAACTGCTCGGTGCCCGCCCGGTCCAACGGGGACAGGTCGAGCACCCGCACCGACCGCAGGCGACGCAGCTCGGTAAGCACCCGCCGCAGCGGGTGCGCGCCCTGCAACGACTCGGCCCGCACCGCCGCCAGCACCGACACCTGCAGGTCACCGAGCCCGGCGAGCAGGTAGAGCAGCAACTGCCGGGTGCTGCGGTCGACCCACTGCAGGTCGTCGAGCACCAGCACCAACGGGCGGCCCTGGGCGATCAGGTGCAACCCCCGGGAGACCCGCTCCAGCAGGGCGCCTGCCCCGTCCGGGCCGGCCGTCTCCGCAGCGAACATCTGCAACAGCCCGCGCACCGCCGACGACGTCCGCGCGTGCGAGGCCGTCAGCTCGGCGTCGAAGCGCCGCAACGCCTGTAGCAGCGGGTGCAGCGGAGAGGAGTCCCCGATGTCGAGGCACGCGCCGGTGAGCACGAGCGCGCCCGCGACACGCAGCCGATCGCCCGCCTCGCGCAGCAGCCGGGTCTTACCCACCCCGCTCTCGCCCGTGACGAACACCGCCGCGGTCTGCCCCGGACCCACGCCGTCGAGCAGCGCGGACCGCAGCGTCGCGAGGTGGTCGGCACGGCCGACGAGTGGTACGAGGTCCACATCGCTGGCCATGGCTCGCAGCCTAGTCACAGGCCCCCGGACCGTTCTACGGGTCTTCGCCCCCACTGGTACACCTCGCGTCGACATTGCGACCGAAGGTTGCGGTAGGACGACATACGTCGTTCTGCCGATCCCCCGTCAGACCGGTGGTGGGAGTCTCCTGAGGTCGTCAGGCACCAAACGGGGGGGAAAGGCGGTGCGATGCCAATGTCCACGATCGTCATGGGAGCACAGTCGTCGACGCTGGCCGACTGGCCGGTGCCGGAGGAACGGCGAACGGTCAGCGTGCTCTTCGCCGACATCGTCGGCTCGACCGCGCTGGTCGACCGGCTCGACCCGGAGGAGGTCCGGGCCCTACAGCGCGCGTACTTCGACACCGTCGCCGGGGTACTCGCTCGCTGGGGAGGCGTGGTCGAGAAGTACGTCGGCGACGCGGTGATGGCCCTGTTCGGCGCCCGCGAGTCCGACGGCCACGACGCGTACCGGGCGGTGCGGGCCGGGTTGGAGATCCAGCGTGCGCTGGACGGGCGGGCGCTGCCCGGCGCCGCGATCCTGCGCACCAGGGTCGGGGTGGCCACCGGTGAGGCGCTGGTGGACGTCGCGGCGCTCCGCGACGGCGCGTACGGCGTGGCCAGCGGCTCGGTGATCACCGCCGCCGCCCGCCTCCAGGAGCACGCCCCGCCTGGCGGCGTCGTGGTCTGCGCCGCCACCCGCCGCGCCACCGCCGGGGTGATCGTCCACCAGGCGCTCGCCCCGCTGACCGTCGCGGGCAAGCCACGGCCCGTGGACGTGGCGCTCGCCGCCGGGGTGGCCCGCCCCGAACCGGCCCGCCACGACG
>NZ_GG657738.1:497334-498865 GCF_000158815.1 Micromonospora sp. ATCC 39149
TCCCTGGGGTGGCCCCGCGAGGGGGGCCGCTCCGGGGGGAGCGGGCGCAGGGCTCACCCGCCACGCGCGCCGCCCCGCCCCCGCCCGACTCAGCAGTGCCGATATGGGTGGCGCGCCGACGCGCCGGCCAGCGGTTACACGGGGGGTCACGCGCCCGATCGCGCGGTCAGGATCGACACCAGTACGCCGACATGGTGGCTTCCGGAAAGCCGGAAGGGGCGGGGTCGAGGTCGGCCGGCGAGCGGGGTGGGCCCGGTCACGGGTTCTCCGGGTCCAGGTTGCGTTCGCGCAGCAGCGCGTCCAGCTTGGCCTCGATCCGCTCGTCGGACTCGCGGGACTGCGACGACCCCCAGTAGTAGAAGAGGGCCAGCCCGGCGGCCTGCCAGATCAACTGGAGGAACTCCGACTGCCAGTTCTCGAAAGTGCTGGCGAGGAACTGCGGCAGGTACTCGGACCAGGCGAACGCCTGGCCGTGCTGACTCGCCTCGTTGCGCTGCACCACGAGCTGGAAGAAGAACTGGCCGAGCCACGAGAAGAGGAAGAACGCCCCCGTAACGAGCGCGAAGGCGTACGCCTTGGGCCAGCGGGGCTTGCGCAACGGCGGCCCGGCCGCGCGGTCGCGACGCCGGCCGCCCCCGATGCCGGCGCTGACGGACGGGCGGTTGTCGGTCGATGTGCTGATCTCCGCCATCACGGTCCCCCTCTCGACGAACGATCTCACCGGTGATGTGCCCTGCCCCGACCGGGCCGAAACCGCGCTGCCCAGCGCCGGGCGCGCGAACGACGACGCCCCGACGGGGGTCGACCACTCCCCCACCGGGGCGTCCGCGCCGGCCGTCCGGCGATCATCACACCGCTACCCCTATGCAATTGCCATAGATTTGCAATAAGGTCTGGACGCCGATCGATGACGTAACTACTCTCCTGCCTATGACTCCTTACATCACCGGGAGCCTCGGCCGAACGGCCGACGGGCTCGCCGGCACCGACGGCCTCTCCGCGACGGCGGCGGCCTGGCAGGAGAGCTGGGACCGGCAGCAGGAGGCGTACCTGCCGGACCGGGAGGAACGCTTCGCCGCCATGCTCGACGCGGTCGACGCCCTCGTCGACGGGGACTCGCCCCGCCTGCTCGACCTCGCCGGAGGCACCGGCACGATCTCACTGCGGGCCCTGGCCCGCTTCCCCCGGGCCCGGATCACCCTGGTCGACCTCGACCCGGCCCTGCTCGCCCTGGCCCGCGCGTCGCTGCTCGACCGGGCCACCGTCCTCTGCGCCGACCTGTCCCACCCCGGCTGGCACGATCGGCTGCCGCACCGCGACTACGACGCCGTGCTCACCGCCACCGCCCTGCACTGGCTGCCCGCCGAGCGGCTCGCCGACCTCTACGGGCGAACTACGGGAGCTGCTGCGCCCGGGCGGGCTCCTCGTCAACGCTGACCACATGCCCGACGACGCGCTGCCGACGCTGACCGACCGGCTGGGCGTGCGCGCCGGCCAGCGACGCGCCGCCCGGTACGCCGCCGGCGGGGCC
>NZ_GG657738.1:499248-502062 GCF_000158815.1 Micromonospora sp. ATCC 39149
GGACCGATCCCGCGCCGGGTCGACCCCGACGTCGATCTCCGCGTACCAGCCGACCGGAGCGAACTGCGCACCCGCCCGGCGGGCGTGCTCGGTGTCATCGCGGCCGGGGGCGCGCTCGGCGCGCTGGCGCGGGCGGGGGTCCAAGCGGCGGTGCCGCACCAGCCGACCGGGTTCCCCTGGGCGACGTTCGCCGTCAACGTGTCCGGGTGCCTGCTGATCGGGGCCCTGATGGCGGTGGTCGCCGCCGGCCGTGTCCGGCCGCTGACCCGGCCGTTCGTGGGCGTGGGCGTACTCGGCGGCTACACCACCTTCTCCACGTACGTCGTGGACGTACGGCAGGCGGCGATCGGCGGGGCGGCGGGCACGGCGCTGGCGTACCTCGCCGCCACCCTGCTGGGGGCGCTCGCCGCGGTCTGGGTCGGCGACACCGCCGCCACCAGGCTGCTCGGCCACGCGAGCGGCGCGCGCCCCGGCGCGATGGCACCGAATCGCACGGACCCCGGCCGCACGACACCGAACCGCACGGACCCCAGCGGCACGACACCCGGCGGAACGCCGGCCGACGGGGCACCACCTGGCGGGACAGCATCCGACGGGGCGCGGGGCGAGGGCGGGTGGGGGACGCCGTGACGGTCCTGCTGATCGCCCTCGGCGCGGCCGTCGGGGCGCCCCTGCGATATCTCACCGACCGGGCCGTGCAGGCCCGGCATGCCTCACCGTTCCCATGGGGCACCCTCACCGTCAACGTGCTCGGCTCGCTGGTGCTCGGCGCCCTGGTCGCCGTGCCGGCCGGGCCGGCGGTCGCCGCGCTGCTCGGCACCGGCTTCTGCGGCGCGCTCACCACATACTCCACCTTCGGGTACGAGACGCTGCGCCTGGCCCGCGACGGGTCCCGGCACCTCGCTGCGGCGAACGTGCTGGCCAGCGTGGCCGCCGGGCTCGGCGCGGCAACGGTCGGGTACGCGGCGACCCACGCGCTGCTGGGGTGAGCCCGCAGCGGAGGTGAGAAGGGGACCCTTCTCTACCGTATGCGTTAACAGGGGGCCCCTCCTTTCACCCCAGCGCGGCGACGGGGCCGACGACGAAGACCGCCGGCGGACCGACGTCCTCCCGGGTGGCCAGCGCGCCGATCTCGTCGAGCCGGGCGGCCAGCGTCCGCTGCGTCGGGTGCCCCGCGTCCTGGACCGCCAGCACCGGGGTGTCCGGAGCCCGGCCATGCTCGACCAGCACCGCGGCGATCTTCGCGATCGTGTCGACGGCCATGAGCAGCACGAGGGTGCCCCGGGTCCGGCCCAGCGCCGGCCAGTCCACCAGGGAACCGGGGTGCCCCGGCGGCAGGTGCCCGGACACCACCGTGAACTCGTGCGCGACGCCCCGGTGGGTGACCGGCACGCCGGCCAGAGCGGGCGCGGCGACGGCGCTGCTCACCCCGGGCACCACGATCGTCTGGACCCCGGCCGCCGCACACGCCTGTACCTCCTCGTGGCCGCGCCCGAAGACGTACGGGTCGCCGCCCTTGAGCCGGACCACCCGCCTGCCGGCGCGGGCGTGCGTGACCAGGATGTCGTTGATGGCGTCCTGCGTCATCGACGGCCCCCGGGGGACCTTCGCCGCATCCACCACCTGCACCCCGGGGCGCAGCCGGGCCAGCAGCCCCTGCGGGGCGAGCCGGTCGGTCACCACCACGTCCGCCGCGTCGAGCAGCGCCTTCCCGCGTACGGTGATCAGGTCGTCGGGGCCGGGCCCGCCGCCGACGACGGCGACCTGCCCCGGGCGCAGCCCCGCGTCGTGTTGGTGCGCGTGGGCATGACCGTCGTGGTGGTGGTCGTGGTGATGGTGGTGGTGGCCGCCGACCGGGTCGTCGGGGTGGTCGTGCGGGGTCTGCGGCCGGCCCACCTTGTCGGCGAAGCCGGGCAGCGCCACCCGGTACGCGCAGGTGTCGCAGTTCATCCGGATGTCCCCACGCAGCGCCTCGGCGTGCCGTTCGAGGACCAGGTCGGCGAGGGCGTCGCAGTCGCCGATCAGGTCGGCCACCCGCACGTCCAGGTCGGGGTGGGCGGCGGCGAACTCCGCCGACCGGGCCACGATCCGGTCCGGCAGCACCCCGGCGAACAGGAAGTACGGCGCGACGACGATCCGGCGCGCGCCGAGGCGGCGCAGCCGCTCCAGCACCGCCGGCACCGACGGCTCGGCCAGCGAGACGAAGCCCGGTTCGACCCCGGCGTACCCGCGCCCCTCCCACAGCAGCCGGGCCACCTTGGCGACCTCGGCGTTGGCGTCCGGGTCGGTGGAGCCCCGGCCGATCAGCGCCACCCACGTCCCGGCCCGGTCGGCGCCGGCCAGCGCGGCGTCGATCCGCTCGGCGAGGATGTCGTGCAGCAGCGGGTGCGGGCCCAGCGGCCGGCCGTAGGCGTATCCGAGGCCGGGGAAGCGCTGCTTCTCCCGGGCCAGCGCGGCCGGGATGTCGCCCCTTGCCGTGACCGGCGGCGGCGAGGACGAGGGGCAACGCCACGAGCCGGCGGTGCCCCCGGCCGGCCAACGCGGCCACCGCGTCGGTCAGCGGCGGGCGGGACAGCTCGATGAACCCGCCCTCGACGTCGTCGACCACTCGGCGGCGGCGGATCCGGTCGACCAGGGCGGCGAACTGGGCGACCCCGGCGGCGCTGCGGGTGCCGTGCCCGACGATCAGCAGCGGCGTGCGTCCCGTGCCACCCGTCCCGCGCGGGGCACCCGGCGCGACGTCTCCTCCAGGCCGTTGTGTCACGTCTCCTCCAGGTACAGCAGGGCGTTGAGGGCGGCGGCGGCGACAGCGGA
>NZ_GG657738.1:502206-503883 GCF_000158815.1 Micromonospora sp. ATCC 39149
AGCGCCGGCCGCACGCCGAGGTCGAGCAGCTCGAACAGCGCGGTGCTCGCGCAGCCGACCACCCATACCGCGCCGGGGCCGACCCGGTCGTACGCCACCCGCACGGCCGCCGCCGAGCGGGTGATCCCCGCCGTGCGGGCCAGCGCGGCCGTGGCCGGATCGGCGATCGGACAGACCAGCTCCGGGCCGGCGCGGGTGATCCCGGCGGCGACCATCGCCACGTCGGTGACCACCGGCGCTCCGGCGCGCAGGGCGGCCAGCCCGCCGGCCAGGGCCGCCTCGTCGCAGACCAGGTCGGTGACGTAGTCGAGGTCGGCGCTGGCGTGCACCACCCGCTCGGTGACGGCCCGGGTCAGCGGCGGCAGGGCGGTCAGGTCCACCCGGGAACGCAGGATCGCGTACGACTGCCGCTCGATCGGGTGCACGACGCGGCTCACCGGCCCGCCTCCCCGGGCACGGCGGCGGCGCCGTAGCGCTCGTCGAAGCGGCGCAGTTTCCACAGCGCGGCGGCGGCGACCCAGGCCAGGACGAACAGCGCCACGACGGCGTAGCCGAGCTGCTCGAAGTGCTCGGCGAGGGCGGCGTACCCGGCCAGGACGGACACCCCGAGGTGGTCGACGAGCAGCCCGGCGAGGTAGACGCTGGCGACGAGCGCGCCGACCAGCACCGTCATGCCGGTGGTGGCCAGGTTGTAGTAGAGCCGGCGGGCCGGGTGCCGGTACGCCCACGAGTACGCCCGGCTCATCAGCAGGCTGTCGGCCGTGTCCATCGCGGACATTCCGGCGGCGAAGAGCAGCGGCAGGGTGAGCAGGGCCAGCACGGGCAGCCCGCCCGCGGCGGCGGCGCTCGCGGACAGGGCGAGCAGGGTCACCTCGCTGGCTGTCTCCAGGCCGAGGCCGAACAGGAACCCGACCGGTGCCATGTGCCACGACGAGCGCACGAGCGACCGCGCCCGGGAGCCCAGCACCCGCTGCACGAGGCCCCGGTTGAGCAGGTGCAGGTCCAGCTCCCGCTCGTCGAGGCCGCCGTGGCGCAGCCGCCGCCACAGCCGGGCCAGGCCGCCAAGTACCACGGCGTTGAGCGCGGCGACCAGGGTCAGGAACAGGGTGGCGGTGACGATCGCGACGGTGGCGCCCACCTCGCGGGCCTGTGCCAGCCCGGGGCCGGCGAGACTGGTCGAGGCGAGCCCGACGATCAGGGCGAGCAGCAGCACCACGGCGCTGTGCCCGAGGGCGAAGAAGAAGCCCACGCCGACGGGACGCCGGCCGCGCAGCAGCATCAGCCGGGTGGTGTCGTCGATCGCCGCGATGTGGTCGGCGTCGAAGGCGTGCCGCACCCCGAGGGCGTACGCGAGGGTGCCGGCGCCGGCCAGCCCGCCGGCCGCCGCCGGCTGGCCGTTCCAGTACAGGTAGAGGCTCCAGCCGGCGATGTGCAACATGGCGACGGCGAGCACGATGCCGCCGAGGCGTACCCGCTCGGCGCGGCTCCAGCGGCCCGCCGGGGGTGCGGCGTTGGCCGCGGTCGAACTCATCGGACTCCTCCACAGGGGTTGGTGCCGGTGACGCGGATGGCGTCCACCGGGCAGATCTCCAGGCACTCCAGGCAGCCGGTGCACGCCTGCGCGCGGACCACGAGCCCGCCGGGCGTCGAGTCGGATCGCGTGGGTGGGGCAGGTCA
>NZ_GG657738.1:511385-512566 GCF_000158815.1 Micromonospora sp. ATCC 39149
TCGAACGCGCCCTTGTAGTTTTGTGCCGGCGCATCGCGGCGATCCACCTCGGGTTCACCACGCGGGCCCGGAACACCCGCCGGGTCTCCTCACCGAGGGTGCGGGTGCGCACGTCGTGCGGCATCGCCGAGTCCCCCACGTACGCGGCCGGCGCGACGCCGGTGAGGTGGCGGACCATCGCCACCATCCCGCCGTGGTACTGGAAGTAGTCGTCGGAGTCGACGATGTCGTGCTCGCGGGTGTCCTGGTTCTTCACCGCGACGGCGATGCGGGCGAAGGAGCGTTCCATGTCGGCGCGGGCCTCCCGCCCGTCCAGGCCGGGGCCGTACGCGTAGCCGCCCCAGACCGCGTACACCTCGGCGAGGTCGGCATCGCTGCGCCAGTTGCGGGCGTCGATCAGCGGCAGCAGCCCCGCCCCGTACGCCCCGGGCTTGGAGCCGAACACGCGGGCGGTGGCCCGGCGCTCGTCGCCGTGCTCGGCGAGGTCGGCGGCGACGTGCGCGGCGACGAAGTTCTCCCCGGCCGGCTCGTCGAGGGCGGCGACCCGACGCACCGCCTCGTCGATCAGCGCGACGACGTGTGGAAACGCGTCGCGGAAGAACCCGGAGATGCGGACGGTGACGTCGACGCGTGGCCGGCCCAGCTCGGCCAGCGGCACCACCTCGACGCCGGTGACCCGGCGGGACCGGTCGTCCCAGGTGGGGCGGCAGCCGAGCAGGGCGAGCACCTCGGCGATGTCGTCGCCCTGGGTGCGCATGGCGCTGGTGCCCCACACGGTGAGCCCGACCGAGCGGGGGTACCCGCCGGTGTCGGCGAGGTGCCGGGCCAGCAGCGAGTCCGCGAGGGCGACGCCGACGTCCCAGGCGTTGCGGCTGGGAATGGCCTTCGGGTCGACGGAGTAGAAGTTGCGCCCGGTGGGCAGCACGTTGACCAGGCCCCGGGTGGGCGAGCCGGACGGGCCGGGCGGCACGAACCGGCCGTCGAGCGCGGCGAGGACCCGGTCGATCTCGTCGGTGGTACGCGCCAGGCGGGGCACCACCTCGCGGGCGGCGAAGCGCAGCACGTCGGCGACGTCGGACACGGCCCGGCCGGTGACCTCCTCGACGACGGCGTCGACGGAGTCGGCGGCCCAGCCGAGGGTCTCCATGCCCACGACGAGGCGGCGGGCCAGCCCCTCGATC
>NZ_GG657738.1:514248-519524 GCF_000158815.1 Micromonospora sp. ATCC 39149
GAAGTCGGTGTTCCCGGCGAGGCTTGTGCGCCCGGTAGAAGACGATCCCGACGGTGGGGCGTTCGGGCTTGGCGGGCCACTCGCCGTGCACGCCGTACCCGGGGGTGGGCGCGGGCGGGGCGAAGCCCTCGCCGGTGAACAGCACCGTGTCGGAGAGGAACCGGGCCAGCTCGGCGAGGTTGCGGGGTCCACCCTCGACCAGGTACGCCAGGGCCCCGGTGGCCACCCCGGAGGCCACCGTGGACGCGGCCATCAGCTCGGCGTCGGGCACCGACTCGCCGCCGAGCACGACCGTCGGCACCCCGGAACCGAGCACGGCCGCGAGGCCGTCCGGCCACGCCTGCCGGCCGCCGAGCAGCCGTACGACGGCGAGGTCGACGCCGTCGAGCAGCGCCGGCACGGCGTCGGCGGCGACCCGGGTGGGGTTCGCCGGCCGGTAGCCGATGCCGCTGGCCCGGGCGGCGAGTAGATCGGTGTCGGCGGTGGACAGCAGCAGAATGCGCACGTAAGGCTCCGGAGAGTGACACCAGGCGGCGGGCTGGGCCGTCTGCGGGCGGGGTGGGCGCGACTTCGGCGGGTCAGCGGGTAGGGCGGGCCGGTGGCCGGTTCACCGGCGAGGGCCGGCGCGCCGGGGGCGTGGCGTGGCGCGGTACGCGGTGCGCGGGCTCAGGGGCGTGCGGCGCCGGACACGGGCCGGCGACAGTCGGGGCGTGCGGGGGTGTGGCCGGCGGGCGGTGCGGTGCGACGACGGGTCGCGGGCACACTGCCGCGCGCCGGTCGGCGACGATGATCGTCGATGTGCGATACGCCGTGCGTCATCGGGTCCTCCTCGGGTGTCCACGCCCTGGGGTCGTCCCGACGGCCGAAGTATCCTGGCTTCCGGATCGACGCTCACCCCCGGCCTTCCAACCGCAGACACACGGCCGTGACTCACGAGGGGGGATCGCTCCCCGGTGACAGTGGCGGGACCGCGCCGGAATCGCACCGGCTTCCTTCACTGCCGTCAGGCCGCGAATGCTGCCACACCCGACCGCCGCGGGTCAACGCCGGGCGCCCGGCCGCCAGCCGCCCAGGTCAGCATCGACCAGCCGCAATGGGAGCGGAAATCGGGTTCGGTGCCACGTAATGTCGTACGCCGATCGATTCGACTGTTCCGCGTTCCGTTTCCCGAGGGGTCTGCCGCCAGGCTGGTTACGCTGTATCCGATCATCACCCGGGCAGGGCACGATGGCGAATCCTCCGGAAGGAAGCCGATCAGGTGGCGACGCAGTTCATCGTGCTCAACGGGGGCTCCAGCTCGGGCAAGTCGGCGATCGTCCGGTGCCTCAAGCACCTGCTGCCGCACCCGTGGATCAGCTTCGGCGTGGACGACCTGATCGACCGGCTTCCGCCGGCGATGACGTCCGCTCCCTCCGGGCTGGTCTTCGGGGAACAGGGCGAGGTGGTCGTCGGCGAGGACTTCCTCGCGTTGCAGCATGCCTGGCTGGTCGGCATCGCCGCGATGGCGGGCGCCGGAGCACGCATCGTCCTGGACGAGGTCTTCCTCGGCGGCGCGGCTTCCCAGGAACGCACTCGCCGCTACCTGACGAACCTCGAGGTGCTGTGGGTCGGGGTTTGCTGCCCTGTGGACATCGCGGCGGGCCGGGAGATCGCGAGGGGAGATCGCGTGATCGGGATGGCGGCGGCGCAGGCCGAGATCGTGCACGAGGGCGTCCGCTATGACGTCGAGGTCGACACCAGCCGCACCGAGTCGCTTGACTGCGCGCGGGCCATCGCGGCACACGTGATCTGATCACGCCGGGCCACCGCGCCGGATCGGTGGATCGACGCGCCGGAACGGGGATCAGTGCCCCCGGCGCTCCGGGTGTGCCCGGTTCCAGGCCCGCATCCGCTCCGGGTACCCGGTGCGCGCGGCCTCGTACAACGGCACGGCGTGCCGCTGGGCGATCTTCGCGGCGACCCGGGGCGACCCGGTCCGCCGCCGGATCCACTCCCCGTCGTGGGCGATCGCCAGCACCGTGGTGTCGGTGGCGGTGGTCTCCGGTTCCAGGTAGAACTCCACGCCCCAGCGGCTGCGGACGAACGCCTCCAGGGCCGCCAGATCGTCCGGCGTCGCCTCGCGGTCGAGCTTCGTCGGGGTCCCGTCGGTGGCGCGCTGGCGCCGGCTGAACCAGCCCATGCCCGGCTCCTCTCCTCGGCGTACGGACCAGTGAAGCACCCCCGCCTGGCAACCTGCTGAGCGCGGGATAAAAGGATGCTGACCATGGGCCCGCCCGCCCGTACACTCGTCCGGTGGCGGCGTGGCGGACGGTGGCGGCGCGAGACAACGCCGACTGGTGTGATCTGGTCTGCCGGGCCCACGGCCTCGCGGGGGCGTACGACGCCGACGCCTGGTCGGTGCCGCGCCGCTCCCCGCCGTGGTATCCGGACGCCGTGACCCTTCGCCCCGGCGTGGACGCCGCCCGGTTGCTGGCCCGAATCGACACCGGGCCCGGGGCGTCGGTGAAGGACAGCTTCGCCGACCTGGACCTCACCCCGTACGGCTTCCGGGTGCTCTTCTCCGCCGAGTGGATCCACCGGCCGGCCACGGCCGCCCCGGGCGGGGTGGCGCTGGCCCCGGTCGACTCGGCGCGGGGGCTGGCCCGCTGGGCCGCCGCGCACGGCAACGAGGCACTGTCCCGGCCGGCTCTGCTGGCCGACTCCCGGATCACGTTCCTCGCCCGGCACGACGGCGACGGGGCGCTCACCGGGGGCGGCGTGCTCACCGACACCGGCCAGGCCGTCGGGGTGTCCAACATCTTCGCCTCGGACGGGGATCTCGCCGGGGTCTGGCGCGGCGTCGTCGCGGCCTGCCCGGGCCGGCCGCTGGTCGGCTACGAGCCCGGCGGCGGCCTGCCGCCGGCCGAGGACGCGGGCTTCCGGAGCGCCGGGCCGCTGCGCGTCTGGCTGCGGCCCGACGCGCCGGACGCTGCACGTCTGGCTGCGGGCGGCACCGCCGCCGGCACCCTGAACCCCACCGCCGGGGGCAACTATCCGTGAGGACCATGGAGCCGGTCACGTGCACCGGCAGCCGTGACCCTGCCTGACGATTCGCGAAGCACCGGGACCAGCGCGAGGGCGGGCACCAGCAGCAGCGGCACCGCGAGCAGGGCCCGCAGCGTGCCCACGTGGTCACCGAGCAGCCCGAGCAGCGGCGGGCCGCCGAGGAACGCCGTGTAGCCGATCACCCCGACGACGCTGACCCGGGCCGGTGCCCGGTCCTCTTCGTCGGCGGCGGCGCTGAGCCCCACCGGGAAGCCCAGCGACGCGCCCAGCCCCCACAGCGCGACACCGAAGATCGCCACCAGCCCGCCGCCGGCCAGCACGGCGAGGCAGGCGCCCACCCCGGCGAGCAGAGTGGTGCCGAACAGCACCGGCACCCGGCCCCACCGGTCGATCGCCACGGTCCCTGCGGTCCGCCCGACGGTCATGCCGACCACGAACACCCCGAACACGGCGGCGCCGGCCGCCTCGCTGAGCCCGTACCCGTCGACGAAGGCCACCGCGAGCCAGTCGGTGGCGCTGCCCTCGGCGAACGCCATCACCAGCACCAGCAGGCCGATGAGCAGGGTGCGCGGCTCCCGCCAGGCGGCGAGCAGCGCCGCACGTCGGGCTGCGGCCGTCCCCCCACCGGCCGGCGCGTCCCCGGCTTCGGGCAGGAAGGACCGGGCACCGAGCAGCGTACCGACGATCACCACCGCCGCGAGCACGCTCAGGTGCACGGCGACGGGCACCCCGACCCGCGCGGCCCCGGCGCCGAGCCCCGCGCCGGCCACCGAGCCGAGGCTCCAGGCCGCGTGGAACCGGGGCAGGATGGTACGCCCCAGCCGCCGCTCGACGGTCGTACCCTCGATGTTCATCGCCACGTCGCAGGTGCCGGCGCCGTAGCCGAAAACGAACAGGCCGACGGCGGCCCCGGGCAGGAACCCGGCGGTCCCCGCGGACGCCCCGGCGACGGTCATCCCGCCCGCGACCAGCGCGGCGCCGAGAACGACCGCCCTGGCCGCGCCGAGTCGCTGGGTCACCAGACCGGCCGTCGGCATCGCCAGCAGCGCGCCCAGCGACATCGACAGCAACAGCAGGCCGAGCCCTCCGGCGCTGAGGTCCAGCGCCTCACGGACGGCCGGCACCCGGGCGAACCAGGTGGCGAGCGCGAGCCCGTTCAGGGCGAACACGGCCGCTACGCCGTTGCGGGCGGCCAGTACCGGGCGTTGCGCACCGGCCCGGTCACCCGGGCCGGCGGGTGGGTCGTCGGTGCTGCTCATGGCGGCGTCCTCTCGGCTCCGGGGCGTCGACCGCCCATTGGACACCCCGACGCGACAGGACCGATCGCCACCCCCGCCCCTTACCACGATCCGGACGGTGGTTCGTCGGCAGGCGGGCGGCGGGTAGTCGCGGGATCACACCGCCGGCAGTCCCAGCGCCTCGTCGACGCGGCCGAGCACGGCGGCGTCGTCGTCCACGCCCACCCCGCGCAGCAGGTCGATGGCGGTGGCCCGCAACTGGCCCACGATCATCGCCAGCGGCAGGGGCTGCCCGGAGGCGAACAACCTTCCAGCGACCCGGACGGCGTCCAGCGCGGCGGCCTCGGCACGGGCGGCGTGCTCGTCGGCGACGGCGTCGCGGCCGTCGAGGTCAGCGGCGAACGACTCACCGGCGGCGTGTACGGCGCCGGCCAGGCAGCGCACCGCCGCGCCGAGTTCGGCCGGCACGGGGGTCGCCAGCCGGGTGAGGGTCACCCCGGCCCGGGCCAGCACCCGCACGTTGCGCACGGCATAGTCGATCTGCCCGATGGACGCGTCGACCGAGCGCAGCCGGCCCATGTGCCGGCGGCGGCGCACGTGCAGGGTCAGCGCCTCGCCGGCGGCGAGCAGCGCGACGCGCAGCCGCTCCACGGCGGCGTCCATGCCCCGCGCCCGGTCCAGGGCGGCCAGGGCCGCCTGCTCGTCGCCGGCGTCGAGCGCGTCGGCGACCTCCCGCAGCAGCCCGGCGAGCTCCTCGAAGGTCTGCCGGAACTCGGCGACCAGCGGGGCCAGCGGGCGATGGGCGTCGACGAGCTGGCTGGCCACGAGGGCCACCGCCCCGCCGATCAGCGCGTCGACGAACCGGAACGGGATCAGCGACTTCCGTCGGCGGGGCGACCACCACCAGGTAGAGGGCGGACACGGCGGCCTGCACCACGGAGATGCTGCTCGCGCCGATCGCCACGGCCAGCACGATGGTGAGCAGGATGACCG
>NZ_GG657738.1:519983-526713 GCF_000158815.1 Micromonospora sp. ATCC 39149
GGGCCGCAACTGCAAGATCACCGAAGGGGGATGGGGTGGGGGCGGGTGAGTTAGGCCACGTGGGCGAGGTGGGCCGTGATCGCGGCGGCGAGGATGTCCGGGCCGGGGCGGGCCCACAGGTCGGCGTGGAAGACCTCCACCTCGATCGCCCCCCGGTAGCCGGCGGCGTCGACCGCGTCGCGGAACCGGCGCAGGTCGACGCAGCCCTCGCCGGGCAGCGCCCGGCCGAGCAGCACGCCCTCCGGCAACGGGGTGATCCAGTCCGCCACCTGGAACGCGGCGATCCGGTCCCCGGCGCGGGCGATCTGCCGGAAGACGGCGTCGTCCCACCACAGGTGGTACGTGTCGACCACCACCCCGACCGTGCCCGGGTCGAACCGCTCGGCGATGTCCAGGGCCTGGCCCAGGGTGGAGATCACGCACCGGTCCGCGCAGAACATCGGGTGCAGCGGCTCGATGGCCAGCCGCACCCCGGCCGCTTCGGCGTGCGGGGCCAGCTCGCCGATCGCGTCGGCGACCCGCTGCCGGGCCCCGTCGACGTCCCGGCTGCCGGCCGGCAGGCCGCCGGAGACCAGCACCAGCTCGCCGGTGCCGAGGGTGGCGGCCTCCTCGATCGCCCGCAGGTTCTCGTCGCGCCAGCCGTCGGCGGTGAAGAACCCGCCCCGGCACAGCGACGTGACGGTCAGCCCCGCCTCGCGGACCAGCCGCGCCGCCCGCTCGACGCCGTGTTCCCGCACCGGCTCTCGCCAGAGCCCGACGCCCGGCACCCCGGCGGCCACGCAGCCGGCGACCAGTTCCTCCAGGGCCCAGCCGGTGGCCGTGGCCTGGTTGAACGAGAACCGGGCCAGCCGGTCGGCGGCGGGGCTGCCCGCCGGTCCACCCACGGCGGCCACCGCCGGCTCGCCCACGGCGGTCACTGGGCCACCCCGGCGACCGTGAAGTACGCCCGGGCCCGGGCGGCGGCCAGCTCGGCGTCCGGCAGCAGCCCGGCCGCGTCGGCCAGGGTGAGCAGTCGGGCCAGGTGGGCCGGCGACCGGCCCGCCTGCTGCCCGCCGACCATGGTGAAGTGATCCTGGTGGCCGGTCAGCCAGGCCAGAAACACGATGCCGGTCTTGTAGTGCCAGGTCGGGGCCGCGAACAGGTGCCGGGCCAGCGGCACGGTCGGGGCGAAGACCTTTTCGTACGTCGTGAGGTCGCCATCGTCGAGGGCGGCCAGCGCGGCGGCGGCGGCCGGTGCGACCGCGGCGAACACCCCGAGCAGGGCGTCGGAGTGCCCCACCTCGTCGCCCCGGATCAGCTCCGGGTAGTGGAAGTCGTCGCCGGTGTACAGGCGTACCCCGGCCGGCAGCCGGCGACGCAGCGCGACCTCCCGGTCGGCGTCGAGCAGGGACACCTTGATCCCGTCGACCTTCTCCGCATGCTCCTTGATCAGGTCGAGCACGGCGTCGGCGGCGACGTCCAGGTCGGACGAGCCCCAGTAGCCGGCCAGCGCCGGGTCGAACATGTCGCCGAGCCAGTGCAGCACCACCGGCTGGTCGGTGGCGGCCAGCAGGTGGGCGTACACCCGCTGGTAGTCCTCCGGGCCCCGGGCGGCCGCGGCGAGGTGCCGGCTGCACATCAGCACCGGCCGGGCCCCGGCGGACAGGACCTCGGTGAGCTGCTCGGCGTACGCGTCGCGGATCCGCTCGATGCTGGCCGGGCCGGCCGGGAGCTGGTCGGTGGCGACCCCGGCCACGATCCGGCCGCCGGCCGCGCGTGCCTCGGCGGCGCTGCGCCGGATCAGCTCGCGGGTCGCCGGGTAGTCCAGGCCCATGCCGCGCTGCGCGGTGTCCATCGCCTCGGCGACCCCGAGCCCGTACGACCACAGGTGGTGCCGGAAAGCGAGGGTACGGTCCCAGTCGACGGCGGCCGGGGCGCCCGGGACGTTCTCGGCACGCGGGTCGGCCACCACGTGCGCGGCGGCGTACGCGATCCGGGAGGTGGCCGGGGCGGCGGGGCGGGGAAAGCCGCCCGCGCCGGAGAGCCGGTGCCGGGTGCCGTCGGGCAGGGCGACCTCGGCGCTCATCGGCCCAGCTCCGGGACCTCGACGCGGCGGTGCTCGCGGGCCGAGCGCAGGCCCAGCTCGGCGAGCTGCACGCCGCGCGCGCCGGCCATGAAGTCCCACGGGAACGGCTCGCCGGCCACCACGTGCCGCAGGAACGCCTCCCACTGCACCTTGAAGCCGTTGTCGAACTCGTCGTTGTCCGGCACCTCGCTCCACTGCGCGCGGAAGTTCTCGCCGGAGGGCAGGTCCGGGTTCCACACCGGCTTCGGGGTGACCGAGCGGTGCTGGACGCGGCAGTTGCGCAGCCCGGCGACGGCGCTGCCCTCGGTGCCGTCGACCTGGAACTCGACCAGCTCGTCGCGGTTGACACGCACCGCCCAGGAGGAGTTGATCTGGGCGATGATCCCGCCGTCGAGCTCGAAGACGCCGTACGCGGCGTCGTCGGCGGTGGCCGGGTAGGGCCGGCCGGCCTCGTCCACGCGGCGCGGGATGTGCGTGGCGGTGACGCAGGAGACGGCGCGGACCGGTGCGAACAGCTCCTCCAGCACGTAGTGCCAGTGCGGGAACATATCCATCACGATGCCGCCGCCGTCCTCGGCGCGGTAGTTCCAGGACGGGCGCTGGGCGGGCTGCCAGTCGCCCTCGAAGACCCAGTAGCCGAACTCGCCGCGCACGGAGAGGATGCGGCCGAAGAAGTCGCCGTCGATCAGCCGCTTGAGCTTACGCAGGCCGGGCAGGAAGAGCTTGTCCTGCACCACGCCGGTGCGCACGCCGGCGGCGTCGGCGGCCCGGGCCAGCTCGACCGCGGCGGCGCTGTCCTCGGCGAGGGGCTTCTCGGTGTAGATGTGCTTGCCGGCGTCGATCGCCTGGCGGACGGCCTTCTCCCGCTGCTGGGTGAGCTGGGCGTCGAAGTAGACCTCGACGTCGTCGCGGGCGAGCGCGGCGGCGAGGTCGGTCGTGGAGTCGGTGAGCCCGTGCCGCTCGGCGATGTCGCGCAGCCGGCTCTCGTTGCGGCCCACCAGGATCGGCTCGGGCCAGATCCGGGTGCCGTCTGCCAGCGGCACTCCGCCCTGCTCCCGGATGGCGAGCAGCGAACGTACGAGGTGCTGGCGGTAGCCCATCCGGCCGGTGACGCCATTGACGATGATGCCTATCGGCCTACGGCTCATGAATGTCTTCCCTCTCTTCGGGCGGCCGGCACCCCGCCCGGCGGGCAGGAACGGCCGACAGCCAGGCAAGCGCATTCCTGAGAGCGTAGGTGGGCCTCGCCCCGCCAGGCAAGGGCTTTCCCACCCGACTGCGGTAGCCTGTCCGCGACCGCGCGGGGTCCGCGCGGAGGACCATGAGGGGCGGCGGATGGCGACGCTGGCCGATGTCGCACGGCGGGCGGGGGTCTCCCCCGCGACGGCGTCACGGGTGATCAATGGCAGCAGCAAGCCGGTCGCGAACGAGCTGCGCGAACGCGTGCTGCGCGCCGTCGCCGACCTGCGGTACGTGCCGAACGCGCACGCCCAGTTGCTGGCCCGGCCGCAGCGCAGCGTGGTCGGCATCGTCGTGCACGACGTGTCCGACCCGTACTTCGCCGAGGTGACCCGGGGACTGCAACGGGTGGCCACCGAGCGGGGCCGCCTGTTGATCATCTGCAACAGCTACCGCGACCCGGTCCGCGAGCTGGAGTACGTGGAGCTGTTGCGTGGCCAGCAGGTCGCCGCGATAGTGCTGGCCGGGTCCGGCTACCACGACGCCGGGTTCACCACGCTGCTCAACGAGAAGCTCGCCGCGTACGAGGCGACGGGCGGGCGGGTCGCGGTGATCGGCCGGCACGACCACTCCGGGGACGCGGTGATGCCGGCCAACGCGACCGGCGGCGAGCTGATCGGCCAGGAGCTGCTGCGCCTCGGGCACCGGCGCATCGGGGTGATCGCCGGGCCACGGATCCTCACCACCATCACCGACCGGCTGACCGGGCTGCGGCGGGCGCTCGCCGGGCAGGGCGTGGAGCTGCCCGAGGAGCGGATCCGCTACGCCGACTTCGACCGCGACGGCGGGGCCCGGGCCACCGCCGAGCTGTTGGCGACCGACCCCGCCCCCACCGCGATCGTGGCGCTGAACGACTCGATGGCCGTCGGCGCGCTCGCTCTGCTGCGCGCGCGCGGCATCCGGGTGCCCCAGGACGTGTCCGTCCTCGGCTTCGACGACATGCCGATCGCCGCCGATGTCACCCCCGCGCTGACCACGGTGCGGCTCCCGCTGGTCGAGCTGGGCGTGCGGGCGATGACCCTCGCCCTCGATCCGGCCAGCGGGCAGCCCCGCGTCGAGAGCCTACCGGCGGAACTGGTGCGTCGGGGCAGCACCGGCCCCGCCGCCGACTGACCCGCCCCGGATCCGGGACGCGACCCGGGCGGCCGGGGCCGGGCCCCGGACGGCCGGGGCGGGGACGCCATGTCGGCGACATCGCGCGATCAACTCCGCCGGATGCCGCCATGTCGGCGGCATGGAATCGATCACCAGCCCGGACGGCGTCGCCAGGCCGGCGGGGCAGGCCGGACGCGGCAGGCCCGGAAGGTCAGGCCGGGCGGATGGCAGAGCCTCGGTCGCCCCGGGCCAGCTCCGCGAGCCGGTCGATCTGGCTGGGGTCGGACAGGGCGGACCCGACCGCCACCACCTTGACGCCGGCCGCCAGGAAGTCGGCGGCGTTGCCGGCATCGATCCCGCCGGTGGCGACGAAGCGCAGTTCGGGCAGCGGCCCGGCGACCGCCTTGAACCACTGCGGCCCGAGGCTCACCGCCGGGAACGCCTTGAGCCAGGTCAGCCCGTGGTCGCGGGCCCGCTGCGCCTCGGTCGGGGTGGCCACGCCGGGCAGGTGGGGAATCCCGTAGGTGAGCGCGGCGTCGGCCACCGCGAGGTCGAGCCCGGGCGCGACGGTGAACGCCGCCCCGGCAGACGCGGACTGCCGGACCTGCGCCGGGGTGAACACGGTGCCCGCCCCGACGATCCGGTCCCGGGTCCGCCCGGCCTCCACCGCGGCGCGCAGCGCGTTCATCGCCTCGGGTGTGCGCACCGGCACCTCCACCACGTCGATGCCGAGGTCCCAGGCCCGGTTCGCCAGCCGAACCGTCTCCTGCGGCGGCAGGTCCCGCAGGATCACCATCACCCGCGCGCCGACGAAGATCGGTGCGAAGTCGTGCGCCGTCACCGGCTGCCCCTTTCGTTGCCGGGGCCAGCCGCGCCGGTCCCCACGTTCGCGCTTACGCCATCGGCCACTTCGGCCGACACGTCCTCCGGGCCGACGCACCCACCCCCCAAGCCCGCCGGACCGCCACCGACCACGCCGTCGACCAGGCCGGCCGTCACCGGGTCGATCGCCGCCCACCGGTCGGCGGGCAGGGCAACGACGTCGTCGAGGTCCCGCCGGTGCGGCGGCGGCGCGCAGTCGCCGGGCACCGCGAGGGCCCGGACCGCGACGACGTGCCCGCAGCGCAGCGCGGCGGTCTGGTCCAGCCCACGCAGCACGGCGGAGAGGTACCCGGCGGCGAAGGCGTCCCCGGCGCCGACCGGTTCGACCACCGGCGCGCGCAGCGCCGGCACGAACACCGCCGGCCCGGTACGCGGCAACGCGGTCGCGCCGACCGCCCCGTCCTTGACGACCACCGTTCCCGCGTGCGGCAGCAGCCGGCGCACCGCCTGTGGTGTCGGGCGGTCCCCCACAGCCGCTCGGCCTCGTCCAACCCGACGAGGACGATGTCGGCCCGGTCGGCGATGCCGCGCAGCACGTCGGCGGCCCGGTCGGCGGGCCAGAGCCGGGGCCGGTGGTTGACGTCGAAGCTGACCAGCGCGTCGCCGAGCGGCCGGGCGTCGACCGCGTGCGCCACGAGGGCGTGGCAGGACGCCGACAGCACCGGGGTGATGCCGGACAGGTGCAGCAGCCGCGCGCCCGCCAGGCGCGGATCGTCCAGCGCGCCGGGATCCAGCCGGGAGGCCGCGGAGCCGGCCCGGTAGTAGTGCACGGCGGTGACCTCCGGCCGGGGGTCCTTGAAGTAGACGCCGGTCGGGGCGTCCGGGTCGACGGCGACCGAGTCGACGTCAACGCCCGCGCCCGCGACCTCGCGGACCACCATCCGCCCGAACGGGTCGTCGCCGACCCGGCTGACCCAGGCGACACGGTGGCCGAGCCCGGCCAGGCCGATCGCCAGGTTGGACTCCGCGCCGCCGACGCCGAGCCGGAGCCGGCCGGCGCGCTCCAGCGGGGACCCGTCGTCCGGCGACATGACCACCATGGTCTCGCCGACGGTGACCACCTCGGGGCCGGGCGCGGCGCTCATGCCCGTCCCGCCGGCTCCACGGTGGCGGCCGGGGCGGCGACCGCGTCGCGGTCGAGGACCCCGTCGGCCACGGTGACGGTGTGCCGACCGTGCCGGTTGTCGCCGGCCGGCACTGCGGCCGGTGTCTCGAAGGCAAACGCCACGCAGACCCCCGGGTACATCGCCGTCCGGACGAACCACCGGTCGCTGGGCCCTAGGCCCGCGAAGACCAGAGTGTACGCTCCGCCGTCCGGCCCGGTGCCCGTCAGGGCGGCCCACGGCGCGGCGCTGCCGTTGACGGGCTCTCGCCGTCGGCGCAGGCGGTGCAGTGTGTGGTGGTGCGGCGGCCGGGCCGCGCCACTGGAGCCGGTGTGCCAGCACGTCG
>NZ_GG657738.1:526999-533645 GCF_000158815.1 Micromonospora sp. ATCC 39149
TCGATGGGGGCTTCTCCGGTGGAGGCGCGGATGACCAACTCGGTCTGGAGCATTACCTGTGCGCTCGTGCGACGGGTGCCGACTGCCGTGCTCCTCCCGGTGCCCCACGGCGCGTCGGTGTCCCGTTGCAGCAGCATGTCGACAGCCGTCCGGCCGGCGGCCGCGGTAGGTGTGGCCACCGTCGTCAACTTGGGCCGGGTGAGCCGGCTCAGGGCGATGTCGTCGATGCCGACGACGCTGACGTCCCGCGGCACCCGGACCCCGAGGGCGTCGAGCCCCTCGATCAACCCGATCGCCATCAGGTCGTTGTAGGCGAGCACGGCGGTGACGCCGCTGCGCTGGACGTGATCGGCCAGCGCGAGGCCGCCGTGCTCGGTGGGTGGGTTGGGGCCGAGGACGGTCAGCTCCGCGCCGCCGGCCCGGGCCGCGGCGGCGGCGGACCGGCGGATCTCCCGACTGGTCCACGAGCCCCGGGGGCCGCCGAGCAGGCCGATCGCGGTGTGGCCGAAGCCGACCAGGTGCTCGATCGCCGAGCGGGCCCCCTGCCCGACGTCCATCATCACGCAGGGCAAACCGGTCACCCGGCGGTTCATCACCACCAGCGGGACCTCGCGGCTGAGCTGCTCGATGAGACTGTTGCTTATCCGGGGACTGCACAGCAGCACCCCGTCGACCTGCTTGGCGAGGGCGCGGACCAGCTCCTCCTCGGCCGTCGGGTCCTCGTTCGTGTCCGCGACGAAGACGTGGTAGTCGCGCTGCCGGGCCTCCCCCTCCGCCGCCTTGATCAGCGGTGGGAAGAACGGGTTGGCGATGTCGGCGACGATCAGGCCGATGTTGTGGGTACGGCCGGTGATCAGGGCCCGCGCGGCGCGGTTGGGCCGGTAGCCCAGGTCCTCCGCGCAGGCCAGCACCCTGACCCGGGTCTCCGGGTTGACCAGGTGTGGCGCGGAGAACGTGCGGGAGACCGTGGAGATGTGCACGCCGGAGGCCCGCGCGACGTCCCTGATGGTGACTGGCACGGCGGCCCTCTCGTCCGGTGTCGCTGCGGTCACGTGGGTGCCGACAGTAATGCAAACGGTTGCTTCGGTGTCAACGCTCGAAGACTTCGACCAGGCTTCGAATACGCGCCCGCCATACGTTCACGTGCCATCAAAGCGGGACAAGCAGCACGGATTTTTTTCTCCAACGTTGACTCGTAGCAATCGATTGTGATTTCTTCACTGCAAACCTTTGCGCTCACCCGGGAGGCGCCCCGGACACGCGCCGTCGCGGCCCGCCCAGCCGGTCCGTAACCCGCACCGCCGACCGCATCCGAGGAGCCATCCGACGTGCCGACCACCTCCCGACCCGACCTGCTCCTCCCCGCCGATTCGGGCCTGCGCGCGCTGGCCCGCCAGCTCTACGCGCTGGCGGCGGAGCAACCGATCATCTCCCCGCACGGGCACGTCGACCCGGCCCTGCTGGCCGAGGACCGCCCCTTCCCGGACCCCTCCCGGCTGATCATCGTGCCCGACCACTACCTGACCCGGATGCTGCTCAGCCAGGGCGTGCCCCCGGCCGAGCTGGGCGTCCCGACGGTGGACGGCAGCCCGGTGGAGACCGACGGCCGGAAGATCTGGCGGCGCTTCGTCGACGGCTGGCACCTGTTCCGGGGCACCCCGTCGCGGCTGTGGCTGGAGCAGACCCTCACCGAGGTCTTCGGGGTGGACACCCCGCTGGCCCCCGCCACCGCCGACGCCGTGTACGACCAGGTCGCGGCCCGACTCGCGGAGCCGGAGTTCCGGCCCCGGGCCCTGTTCGACCGGTTCCGCATCGAGGTGCTGGCCACCACCGAGTCGCCCCTGGACGACCTCGCCCGGCACGCGAAGCTCGCCGCCGACGGCTGGGGCGGCCCCGGCGGGAAGGTGGTCACCACCTTCCGCCCGGACAACGTGGTCGACATGGAGTTCGACAACTGGGCCGACAACGTCGAACGGCTTGGCGAGGTCGCCGGGGAGGACACCGGCACGTACGCCGGTTTCCTGGCCGCCCTGCGGCGACGCCGGGAGGCGTTCGTCGCGGCCGGTGCGACCTGCTCCGACCACGGCCACCCGACCGCCCGCACCCTGGACCTCGGGGCGCGGGAGGCGGCGGCGCTGTACGAGCGGGGCCGGCGCGGCGAGGCCGATGCCGCCGACGCGGAGGCGTTCCGGGCGCACATGCTGCTGGAGTTCGCCCGGATGTCCATCGACGACGGCCTGGTGATGCAACTGCACCCCGGCTCGGTGCGCAACCACAACCGCTGGCTGTACGCCCGGCACGGCCGCGACGTCGGCGGGGACATCCCGCAGGCCACCGAGTACCCGCACGCGCTCACCCCGCTGCTGGACGCCCACGGCAACGACCCCCGGTTGCGGGTGGTGGTCTACACCCTCGACGAGTACACGTTCACCCGGGAGCTGGCCCCCCTCGCCGGCGGCTACGCGGCCCTCTACCTCGGCGCGCCCTGGTGGTTCCTGGACTCTCCCGAGGCGCTGCGCCGGTTCCGGGAGGCGGTCACCGAGACCGCCGGCTTCTACAACACCGCCGGGTTCGTCGACGACACCCGGGCGTTCTGCTCCATCCCGGTGCGCCACGACGTGGCCCGCCGGGTCGACGCCGGCTTCCTCGCCCGGCTGGTCGCCGAGCACCGGCTGACCGAGGAGGAGGCCGCCGAGACGGTCGTCGACCTCGCCTACCGCCTGCCCAAGAGGGTATACAAGATCGGGGAAAAGCTGTGAGTGTCAGGATCACCTCCGTCGACGTGCACGACGTGCGCTTCCCGACCGCGGCGGCCGGGGACGGCTCGGACGCGGTCAACCGGGGTGACTACTCGGCGACGTACGTCGAGCTGGGCACCGACGCCGGGACGGTGGGCGCGGGCTTCACCTTCACCAACGGGCGGGGCAACGAGATCACCTGCGCCGCCGTGCGGGCCCTGGCCCACCACGTCGAGGGCAAGACGATCGAGGAGATTGCCGCCGAGCCGGTGACGTTCTGGCGCTCGCTCAGCGCCGACGTGCAGCTACGCTGGCTGGGCCCGGAGAAGGGCGTCATCCACATGGCGACCGGCGCGCTGGTCAACGCCGTGTGGGACCTGCGGGCCAAGCTCGCCGGCAAGCCGATGTGGCGGTTCCTCGCCGAGTTGCCCACCGAGGAACTCGTCGCCAGCATCGACTTCCGCCACATCACCGACGCGCTCACCCCCGACGAGACGGCCACCATCCTCGACAAGGGCCGCGACGGGATGGCCGACCGGATCGCCCTGCTGGAGCGTGACGGGTTCCCGTCGTACACCACCTCGGTGGGATGGCTCGGCTACCCCGACGAGAAGGTCCGGGCGCTGACCCGCGAGGCGTACGCGCAGGGCTGGCGGGCGGTGAAGATGAAGGTCGGCGGGCCGCCGCCGGACGACCTGCGCCGGGCGCGGATCATCCGCGCCGAGATCGGCCCGGACGCGCTGCTGATGATGGACGCCAACCAGGTCTGGGACGTCGACGAGGCGATCACCAACATGACCGCGCTGGCGGAGGTCGACCCGTACTGGATCGAGGAGCCGACGCACGCCGACGACATCCTCGGCCACGCCCGGATCGCCCGCGCGGTCACCGAGCTGACCGGCGGCCGGTGCCGGGTGGCCACCGGCGAGGCCGCCGCCAACCGGGTGATCTTCAAACAGCTCCTCCAGGCCGAGGCGATCGGCGTCATGCAGATCGACGCCTGCCGCGTCGGCGGGGTCAACGAGGTGCTGGCCGAGATCGTCATGGCGGCGAAGTTCGGCGTCCCGATCTGCCCGCACGCCGGCGGCGTCGGCCTCTGCGAGTACGTCCAGCACCTGGCGATCTTCGACTTCCTGCGGGTCGGCACCAGCCTCGACGGCCGGATGGTCGAGTACGTCGACCACCTGCACGAGCACTTCGTCGACCCGGTGCGCACCCGGGGCGGCCGGTACCTGCTGCCCGAGGCCCCCGGCTACAGCGCCACCATGCGCCCCGAGTCGATCGCCGAGTTCCGCTTCCCGGACGGTCCGGCATGGCGGTGACCGGGAGAGCGTCCCGCCTCGGGTTGGCCGTGCTGCGCCGGCTGCCCCTGGCCAGCCGGCCGGTGCTACGCCCCGGCACCGTGCCGGCCGGGATCGTGCACCTGGGCCTCGGCGCGTTCCACCGTGCCCACCAGGCCGTCTACACCGAGGCGGCGGTCGGCGCGGCCGGCGGCGACTGGGGCATCGTCGGGGTCGCCCCGCGCAGCACCGAACTCGTCGAGACTCTCGCCGCGCAGGACAACCTGTTCAGCGTCACCACCATGTCCGCCGAGGGCGACAGCACCCGGGTCGTCGGGTCACTGGCCGGGGTCCGGCACGCGGCGAGCGACCCGAACGCCGTGGTCGCGCTGCTCGCCGATCCGGCGATCCGGGTGGTCACCCTGACCGTGACGGAGAAGGCGTACCAGCTCGACCCCGTGACCGGCCGGCTCAGCCCCGACCCGGCGCTCGCCGCCGACCTGGCCGGCGACGGGCCGCCGACGACGGTGCCCGGCCTGTTGGTACGCGGGCTGGCCGCCCGGGCGGCGGCCGACGCCGGGCCTATCGCGCTGGTGAGCTGCGACAACCTGCCGGCCAACGGTGCCCGGCTGCGCGGGCTCGTCGAGCAGGCGCTGGCCCGCTCCGGCACCTGCGACCGGGTGCTCGGCTGGGTCTCCGGGCAGGTCAGCTTCCCCGGCACGATGGTGGACCGGATCGTGCCGGCCAGCACGCCCGACACCCTCGCCGCGGCACGGCACGCGCTGGGATTCGCCGACCTGGCGGCGGTGGCCGCCGAGCCGTACCGCCAGTGGGTGATCGAGGACGATTTCCCCGGCGGCCGGCCGGCGTGGGAGTTGGCCGGCGCGGTGCTCACCGACGACGTTGGGCCGTGGGAGCGGGTGAAGCTGCGCGGCCTCAACGGGCTGCACTCGGCCATCGCCTACCTGGGCGCTCTCGCCGGCCGGGAGACGGTCGCCGACGCGCTGGGCGTGCCGGGGCTGGCCGGGGTGCTGCGCCGGCTGGTCGCCGAGGAGGTGGCGGTCAGCTTCACCCCGCCCGACGGGGTGTCGATGGTCGCGTACGGGGACGAGGCGCTGGCCCGGTTCGCCAACCCGGCGATCCGGCACCGCACCCTCCAGATCGCCATGGACGGCTCGCAGAAGCTCCCCCAGCGGGTGCTGCACACCATCGTGGACCTGCGCGCGGCGGGCCGATCGGCCCGCTGGTCGGCGCTGGTGGTGGCGGCGTGGATGCGTTTCGTGTGCGGGACGGCCGACGACGGGGCGGCGCTGCCGCTGGCCGACCCCCTCGCCGACCGGATCACCGGCGCGCTGGCCACCGCCGACGGCACCCCGGCCGGGGTGGTCGACGCGCTGCTCGGGCTGCGCGAGGTCTTCCCCGCCGAAATGGCCGGCGACGACGAGGTCCGCGCCGACGTCACCGAGTGGCTGACCGCCCTGCACCGGCACGGGGTGACGACGACCCTGGCGGGGGCGGCATGAACGGGACGCCGGGCCGGCCGACGGCGAGATCGGCGGCGTTCCCGTCGCAAGGCCGACGACGGAGCCCGCAGACGGTGAAGATCAGCTATAAGTGGTGCATGGATTTCCCGCCGTACCTGGCCTCGATGCCCATGCACGCGATCACCGAGATCCACGGCGAGCCCGGCCTGTTGGAGCGGTTCCGGCTGGAGATCCGCGCGTTCGACGAGGGCGCGCGGGCTCGGCTCACCGCCGCCCTCGACCTCGCCGCCGAGCTGCACCGCGACGACCGGCGGGTGCGCGAGCCGTACCTGAACCACCTGCTGCGGGTCGCGATCAGGATGATGCACCACTACCAGGTACGCGACGCGGACGTGATCGTCGCCGGCCTGCTGCACGACACGGTGGAGGACCACCCGGCGGAGCTGGCGGGCGGTCACCGGGCGGGGGCGGCAGCCGGCGACGACAGCACGGCGCCGGCGCTCGCGACCCTCGCCGCGCGGTTCGGCCCGCGGGTCGCGCGGCTGGTCGCCGCGGTCACCAATCCCGCGTACGACCCGGACCGGGACCGGCACACGCAGTACCGGGAGCTCGTGGCGGCCAGCCTGGACCGCGAGCCGTGGGCCCGGGTCATCAAGGTTTCCGACTTCACCGACAACGGGGTCGGGTTGATCCACACCGTCGGGCCGAAGGTGTTCTCGTTGGCGACGAAGTACCGCCCGCTGGTGCCGGTCCTCCGGGAGCTGATCGCCCGACCGGACACCCCGCTCGCGCCGACGGTCAAGGAGCACATCTTCAGCCAGCTCGACCTCGCCGAGGAGCGCTTCGCCGCGATCCTCGACCAGCCGGTGACCGCCGGGCCGCCGACCAGCCGATAACCGCCCGCCCCCGGCCGGCCGGTGACCGCCAGCGCCGCGACCGGCCGCGGTGAGAACGGAGGACGGCGAGAACGGAGGCGGTCAGCGGCGCGGGAGGGCGCGGGCCGTGCGGCGGCGCAGGTCCGGCACCCGGTCCGGCGTTTCGCGCAGCACCACCCGCAGCGGGTGCGGGGCGTCGCCGGCGGCGTCACCGAGGACCGCCAGGAGCAGGCCGAGGTGACCGACGGGCTCGTCGGCGAGCAACTGCG
>NZ_GG657738.1:535659-558814 GCF_000158815.1 Micromonospora sp. ATCC 39149
TGGGGGTGAACTCCGACGCCTCAGTACGTGAATTGGCAACGAGAGTGCAATGCATTGACACTGGCAAATTAAGACTGAATCATCCACGGACATGGATCACAGTCGAGTACGTCGACGGAATGCGGCCACCCTGATCGCGATTGCTGCCGCGACAACCGTCATGGCAACGGGAATTGCATCGCCGGCAACTGCTGCGGGACAAGTGCGAGGAGCCGGGGGTCCTAACGCGATCGCCGGCAGTTACCTCGTCGTGTTCGACGACCACCCGGCCGCCGACGACAGTCGCGCGGGCACCGCCGCGCTGACCGGGCGGCTGGCGGCGAAGTACGACGTCGAGGTGGAGCACACCTACGAGCACGCGCTGCGCGGCTTCGCCGGCACGATGACCCGGACAGCCGCACGACGACTGGCGGCCGAGGCCGACGTGTCGTACGTCGAGCAGAACCGGGTCGTCCGTGCGCTCGACACCCAGCCCAGCCCGCCGTCCTGGGGCCTGGACCGGATCGACCAGCGCGACCTGCCGCTGGACGTCAGCTACTCGTACCCGACGACGGCGTCGACCGTGCGCGCGTACGTGATCGACACCGGTGTCCGGACCACGCACACCACCTTCGGCGGCAGAGCCACGTGGGGCACCAACACCACCGGCGACGGCCGCGACTCGGACTGCTCCAGCAACGGCCACGGCACCCACGTCGCGGGCACCATCGGCGGCTCCCAGTACGGCGTGGCCAAGGGGGTCTCCCTGGTCGCGGTCAAGGTGCTGGGTTGCAGCGGCAGCGGCACCCTGGCCGGCGTCACCGCCGGTGTCGACTGGGTGACCGGTCACCACGCCGCCGGCGTGCCGGCCGTCGCCAACATGAGCCTCGGTGCCACCGGCGCGCAGAGCGCCCTCGAGGACGCGGTGCGCAACTCCATCGCCGACGGCATCGTCTACTCCATCTCCTCCGGCAACAGCAACGGCGACGCGTGCGGCTTCAGCCCGGCCCGGGTCGCCGAGGCGATCACCGTGAACGCCAGCACCACGACGGACGCCCGCGCGTCGTTCTCGAACTGGGGCACCTGCACCGACATCTTCGCCCCTGGGGACGGCATCGTCTCGGCGTCCAACGCGAGCGACACCGCCACCGCCACGCTCAGCGGCACGTCGATGGCCGCCCCGCACGTCGCGGGCGCCGCCGCGCTGGTCCTCGCCGGGAACTCCGGGTTGACGCCGGCCCAGGTGGCCGGCGCCCTCTTCGACGCCTCGACCCCCAACAAGATCACCAACCCGGGCACGGGCTCGCCGAACCGCCTGCTGTACACCGGCTCGGCACCGCCGGCCCCCGGCACCGCCACGCTCACCCGGTACTGGTCCGGTCGGGACCACGTCAGCTCCACCACCCACCCCGGCAGCGGCTACCAGGCCGAGGGCAGCCTCGGAAAGGTGCACACCAGCCAGGTCGCCGGCACGCATCCCCTCTACCAGTGCCAGGTGGGCAGCGACAGGTTCACCTCCCCGGCCGCCACCTGCGAGGGACGCACCTTCCTCGGGTTGATCGGCTACGCCTACGGCTCACCGCCGGCCGCACCCCACCAGCTCGTCTACCGGTGCATGGTGCGCGGCAACGGGGAGCACTTCGACTCCGCGGCCTCCAACTGCGAAGGGCAGATCACCGAGGGGCCGCTCGGATACCTGCTCCTCTAGCCTGTTCCGCCGGCCGAGGGCGGGACGCGACCCGGACATCCCGTGGTCGCGACCCGCCCGTCCCCGCCGCTCCCGCCCACCGTCAGAAACAGCGTCGGGAGGACGCATGAGACGACTGCTCGCCATCCTGGTCGCACTGGTCCTGGTGCCGTTCACCCCGATCCTGCCCACCACGTACGCCCACGCCGACGGCTGGTCGGGGCCCCAGTCGCAGATCGTCAACCGCAACGGCCGCAAGGTGATCCAACTGTGCGACCAGGGCGGCTGCCGAACGACCACACCGTTCTTCATGGCGCTGAACACGCAGAGCGCGCCGATCGGGCAGAACAACTGGTCGTACTTCAACTACCAGGCCCAATTGGCCGCCGCGAACACGGCCGCGACGGAAATGAACGTCGCACCCATGCTCCAGGTGCACCTCAACAACACCAGCGACGCGTTCATCGACCAGCTGGCCGGCAGGCTCAACCAACTCAATCCCAGGCCGTACCTGATGGTGCGGATGTACCTCCAGGACGCACCGCCCGGCGCGGAGCCCATGCGGATGAAGGACCTCCAGGGCAACGTGCGCGACGACACGAACGGCGCGGGCCACCCGTGGACGCTCGGCGAGGCGTGGCTGGCCTACCAGGAACAGCAGATCGCCCGCGTGCTGACGCGGATGGACTCCCAGTACCCCGGCCGGGTCATGGCGTTGATGATCACCTACGAGAACGGCGGCGAGTGGTTCTTCCGGCCCTACGGCTACGACGACACCGCCAACAAGATGCTGGACTGGGGCGCGCCGAACCTCTGCGCCACCGGCCCGGACGGCGTGCGGGTCTGCCAGCTCTACCCGTGGACCAACGACTCGGGCACCCAGCCCGGCCCGCGCGGACGGCACTCGTTCTACCTGGACGACTACTCCGGCAGCGCCGAGTCCGGCTTCTGCGCGTGGAGCGCCCTGCCGGCGAGCCTAATCCCGGGCTGCCGATCGGCCACGCCCACCGAACGCAACAACGCCGTGCCCGGCCAGTCGCCACCGGCCTCCGGGGCGTCACGCGGCACCGTGCTGGACCCGGCCGACATCAACTCGCTGCGGGCCGCCAAGTACAACCAGTACATGTCGTCGCGCAACGTCGCGGCCATCACCCGCCTGCTCGCCAAGGCCAAGCAGGTGACCGGCAACCGCATCCTCACCGCCACGTTCTACGGCTACCTCTACGGCCTGCGCACCGAGCTGGCGATCAGCGGAAGCAATGACCTGGCGACGCTGGTCGCCAGCCCGTCCGTGGACATCATCGGCGTGCCCTACTCGTACGGTGCCAGCCGGAGCCTGGGCAACGGCTTCGTCCAGCAGGGACCGCCGGACACCATGCGGCTGGCCAACAAGCTGTGGCTGGACGAGGACGACACGCGCACCCTGCTGGCCTGCGCGCCGACGAACTGCCAGCCGATCCCCTTCCAGACCGCCACGAACCTGTGGGACAGCATCCGCCTGCTGCGCCGCAACCTGATGACCGCCGCGATCGGCGGCCGGGCGCTGCACTTTCTGGACCTGCAGGGGGTCGGCTGGTTCGGCGACCCGGCGCGCACCGGCGACTCGGAAACCCTGTGGGCGAACCTCCAGTCCGTGTTCCGGGCCGCCGACAGGATCCAGCACGGCGGGGCGAACGCCTACCAGCCGCAGGTCGCGGTGTTCGTCGACGACGTGTCGGCCAACTACCAGCCCGCCCTGACCCCCGCCGGGGAGAACTCGTACGCCTTCGCCAGCGACCAGCTCTCCAACCTGGTGGACGACCTGACCCGGCTGGGCACGCCCGTGCGGCACTACCTGCTCAGCGACCTGACCAAGGGCAACCTCGACCTGAGCGCGATCAAGCTCGCCGTCCTACCCAACGCCTACGCGGTGTCCTCGACGGTACGCGCGGCGATCGACACCAAACTGAAGACGCCCGGCCGCACCGTGCTGTCGCTGTACGCCGCCGGGTACGTGCAGGGCGACCAGGCCGCCTCCACCGCCTCGATGGCCGCGCTCACCGGCATCACGGTCGCCAAGGGCACCGGGACGCCCGCCCTGGGGCAGAACTACTCGTTCGTCGGGCAGAGCGGCGGGCCGGCGTACCCGCTGACGCCGTGGTTCACCGTCACCGACGCGGGCGCGACGACGCTGGGCACGTACCAGGCGGGCGGGGTCTCGCTGGCGCGCAAGTCGATCCCCGTCGCGGGCGGAAGCTGGACGTCGGTGTACGCCGCCGCGCCCAAACTTCCCCTGGCCGCGCTGCGCAAGATCAGCGAGGACGCCGGGGTGCACCACTTCGCACCGGCCGGCGACACGGTGGAGGCGGCCGGCAACATGCTGATGTTGCACGCCGGCACCACCGGCGTGCGGACAGTACGGCTGCCGCAGGCCATGCCTCGGGTGTACGAGACCGCCCTGTACCCCAGCGACGTCGAGCTGTGCCGCAGCTGCTCGCAGCTGGCGAACCTGCCGTTCAACGCGGGCGACACCCGGGTGTTCCGCTGGACCTCGCCGCCGCGCGGCAACTTCGAGCTGCTCACCGGGTCCACCGTGGAGGGCTGGGCGGTCGACACGGACCAGCCGGGGACCTCGTCGGCGGTGGCCGTCTACCGGGGCGGGCCGGCGGGCCTCGGAACGTACCTGGGTGACTTCCCGACCGCGACCAACCGGCCGGACGTGAACTCGTACTTCGGCATCACCGGCGTACACGGCTTCCGGTTCGCGCTGTCCGGGTGCTCGCCCGGCACCCAGATCCACGTCTACGCCCTCGACCCGGAGGGCGGCACCGGCGACGGCAGCACGTACCTGGGGGCGCGCCCCTGCACGTGAGGCGTCGGGTGGGGGGCGACACGCCGTGCGGAACGGGCCGCCGGGTCGGCGACGACGCCGGCCGGCGGCCCGTGGGCGGCGCGCCTTCGGCGCTCAGCGAGCTGAACCGGTCGCATCATGCAGCAGCTGAAGCCGGGCGCTGAGGTCGGCGAACAGGCCGTGCAGGCGGCTCGACGAGCCGGAGGCGGCCACGATCACGCGGGGCCTCCGGGGCGCGGTGCGGCCCTGTCGATCCGGCGCACCGCTTCACCGATCTCGTCGACCGGCACCACCGCGTCGACCAACGCGCGCAGGGCGAACTCGGTCGGCTGCTCGGAGAACACGACGGCCTTGCCCAGGCCCACGGCGTAGCCCACTTCGATGCAGACGCTCACCCCCGCGTATCCGCCGTTGGCAATGACGAAGACAGCATCGGATCGGGCAACCTTGTCGAGGAACTCCCGGGTGAGGCGGATCGGTCAACGGCACAAGGTGTCGAGGTCTTTCGAGATATCTCGTGCCCGACCGGCGAAGAAGGATCTTCTCCCATAGCACGGATGGAGCCTCGGATTCCCCGGGGCGGGGCAGCAGCCGCCGGTCCGCCAGGACGGGACAGTCGAGGTGGAACGGTAGCCCCGGCCATACGGTGCCACTCCAGCTCCGGGCCGCGCTCGGTCGGACCGCCGACGACGATTGCCACCGCCAAGGCCAGGAGCAGCAGCGTGCCCGGGTGCTGCACAACCGGTGCGGCGTCGAGGGTCACCGCGACCATGACAGCCACCGTCGCACCCGCAAGCATTCGGCTCTGCGGGAAGCGCCCGCCCGCGGCACGACGCAGCAGCAGGCTGACACCGCGGCCGACCCGAGCATGATCACCTCGATCATCAGGACGTCATCGCGGTGCGACGCCGGGGCGTGACCATTGCGCGGTGGGGCGGCCGTTGAGACGCCACGGGTGCCCGGTGACCCGCGGCCAGCCTTCAGGCGAGTTCTCCCAGTTCTCCTGCCGGCCGTACACCGTGAGGTCCAGGGCGTGGTAGGTGGTCATCAACGCCTCCACGCCCCGCCCGGTGGTCCAGTAGGTCTCGTAGACCTCGTCGCCGTCGCGCAGGTAGCACGCGATGAACCCGAAGTCACGACCGTCGGCCAGAGCCGGGTCGGAGTCTTTCGCCGAATACCAGGGGAACCTATAGCCCATGAACTCCGCGAACGGGGCACTTTCGTCGTAGGGACCCTGGCAGAACACGGCGTAGGTGACGTCCCGAGCGTGCAGGTAGTCCAGCATCTGCATGTGACAGGTCGAGAAGGTGCACCCCTCACACTGATGCTCGTACGGTTTGCCGTCGTGCCACATGTGGAAGTAGGCGATGAGCATCCGGCGGCCCTCGAACACCTCCACCAGCGGGGTGTCCCCGCCAGGGCCCCGCACCGTCACCGTCGGCATCAAGGTCATCGGCAGCTGACGACGAGCGGCTGCGATCGCGTCTCCTTCGCGGGTATGGGCCTTCTCCCGGACCAGCAGTTCGTCGCGCTCGCGCAGCCAGGTCTCCCGGTCGACGACCGGGGGCGCGGCGGCGCTGGACGCGGGGGTTGCCGTCATGGCTATCTCCTTCGTGGAGTGGGGATCGGTCACAGGTACAGACGACCGAGTCGGCGATCGTCATCGGTGACCGATGACGGATGGGGTCCGCGGTCGTCAGTACGGTTGTGAGGACCACTCAGCCCCGGGGAAATCACATGTCCGACTCGCCTGATGATCAGGCGGTCTGGCTGCAGCGCGCCTTCGACGAACACCGGCGTGAGCTACACGTCCACTGCTACCGCCTCGCCGGGAACGTCACCGACGCGGACGACCTGGTGCAGGAGACCTTCCTGCGTGCCTGGCGGGCTCGCGACCGCTTCGAGGGTCGGGCGTCGGCGCGCACCTGGTTCTACCGGATCGCCACGAACGTCTTCCTCGACAGCCGCAAGGCGGCCGGTCACCGGGCGGTACCGTACGGTGATCCGCTGGAGTGGTCCACCGAGCTCGGTCCCTATCCCGACGCCCTGCTGGCCGACGATCCGCAGACCGGTCTCGCCGCCCGGGAGACCGTCGAGCTGGCCGTGATCGCAGCGCTCATGTACCTGCCGCCGCGGCAGCGGGCGGCCTTCGTGCTGCGCGACGTCTACGGCTGGACGCCGCAGGAGATCGCCGCCGCGCTCGACACCGCCGTGGCGGCCGTCAACAGCCTCCTCCAGCGGGCCCGCCACACCCTCCGGCGGCGCGCTCCGTCGGACCCGAAGGACTGGCGCCGCCCGCAGCTCACCAGTGAGGACGAAGAGATCCTGCGCCGCTACGCCAACGCGAAGGACCCGGAGACGATCCGGGCACTGCTCGCCGAGGACGTACGGATCACGATGCCGCCCGAGCCGCCGGTCGTCGGGATCGACGCGGCCGCCGAGTTCCTCGGCCGACCGCTCGACTGGCGTACGTTCCCCACCTCGGCCAACGGGCGCCCGGCACTGATCAACTATCTCCGCCGGCCCGGCAGCCCGCACTACGAGGCGTTGGTCGTCGACGTACTCCGGATCGAGAACGGGAAGATCGTAGAGAGCAACGCCTTCATCGGTGCCCGTCACGTCGCCGCCTTCAGCATGCCCGCCACGCTCGAGCCCTAGACGAGTAAGTCTCAAGCTAAGTGGCCGAGTCTGCGCTGGTAGTGGGATCGTCGGGCTCGGGCTTGGGACGTTCGTCGCCTGGTCGGGGCGGGTGTGCACGCCCGTCCCGGCCCACCGCACGGCTCCCCCCCACGCCTCCCTGCCCCGGAAAGGATCGTCGTGGCCCACGTGTATCGAGGCGGCCGGCTCTACGGCACGGGCCGGCCCGACCGGCTGACCCCGCACGAGGTGCGTACCTGGGCGTTCGACCCGCGTCGGCGGGGCGTCGACACGGATCAGGTACGCGAGTTCCAGTCCCGGCTGGCCGACGAGCTGGCCGGGTTGCACGAGGAGGTGCGGCTGCTGGTCCAGGAGAACGACCGGCTGAAACGGGCGCTGCGCGACTGGCAGGTCATGCACGCCCGGGAGTGCGTCCCGCCGGACGACGCTCCGCCCAACCGGGGGCGCTGGTAGCGGTGCGCCCGGCCCCCCGGTGACCTGCTGATCGTCGACGGCCGGGCCTCGGTGCAGTTCGCCGGGACCGGACTCTCACCTTCCGCGTGGCGTCGGTGCCCGATCTGCCGACGTACCACGGCTGGATCTGGCTGACCGGCTACGTGCTCGACCGGCGCGGCCTGGTCACCGCCAAGCGCGAAATATACGTCCAGCTCGCCGGGCTCCGCCCCGCGAGCCCGGCGGGGCCACGCTCACCCCTGGGTGGTGCACGCCCGGCGGGTGGGCGGCGGGGTGCCGTACAGCTCGTTCTCCGCCGGGTCGATCGGGTGCCGGTCGATCTCCCTCGGCACGTCCGACGGCGAGTCGAACGCCTTTCGGATGTTGGGCACGCAGAGCAGCGTGAGCCGCTTGCCGACCGCGATGCCGTTGGCGTCGAACCGGATCAGCCCGGTCACCCCCCGGTACGCGGGGTCGGCGACGTCGCGGATGTTGACGTACACCGTCGTCGGGGTGACCTCCCGGGGGTTCCACTCCCGGCCGGCCGGGGCGGAGAGGTTGCCGGCGATGTTCTGCACCGCCCGTAGGTGCAGCCGGGTCGCGTCGTAGGCCAGCCCGACCCGTTCCCCGATGTGCGAGTTGGACTGGCACAGCGACAGCACCGTCCGCACGTCGTTGAGGAAGAGCTTGCGCTCGATGTCGGTCGCGCCGATGATCCGGTTGCAGTACGCCAGCTCGCCCTTGACCACGTACGCCAGGGGCAGGCTTTCCGGCGCGGGCCGGCGGGCGGCGGTGTTCGCCAGGTACCGGTTGACCGAGTCGTCGCCGATCAGCAGCGGCACCCGGCCGCTGCAGTTCTCCGCCAGCCTGCTGGCGAACGCGCCGAACTCCGTGTACCGCCCGCCGAAGAAGACCACGCCGTCGCCGAAGCGGTCGGCGCAGACCGGCGTGAGGTCGACCCCCTGCCGCCAGTACGTCTCCTGGTAGGCGTCGTTGCCGAACCGGGCCCGTAGCCCGTCGCGCAGCGTGTTGACGTAGAGGTCGTTGCGCGCGCCCTCGTCGGGGTCGACGTTGCCGTAGGTGTAGAAGTTGAAGACCCGCTTTTTCTTCAGCACCTCGGTGACGTGGTCGTGCACGAGGGTGGCCTCGTCGATGTTGGGCGCGGAGATCTGCAGGTACCGGCTGGAGGCATCGGCGATCCGGTCGGCCGACAGCGTCGGCGCGAGGACGGGAAGGTTGAGATCGCCCAGCGCCTTGATCGCGTCCTGCACCGCCTTGCGGCTCTCCACCAGCCCGACCACGCCGAGCACCGTCGGATCGTCGCGGGCCAGGTCGGCCAGCATCCCCACCACGTCGGCGGAGTACCGCATCTCCTGGCCCGCGTTGGCGATCACGATCCGCAGGTACGGGTTGGCCCGGCTCTCGTTGGCCTCCAGGTACGCCCGGCGCTGGGCCGCCGCCATGCCCTGCAACTCCTCCCGCTCACCGGCGAAGGTCTCCTCCCCCGGCAGCGCGTCGGGCTTGGTCAGCGAACCGAAGTAGACAAGCGTGACCCGGGGGCGGTCCCGGCGGACGGCCCACGCCGCCTCCACCTCCCGGTTCTGGTCGAAGATCTGCCGCTGCACGGCGAGCAGCGACTCGTCCCGGCTGAACAGTTGCCGCCCGTGGTCGCTGTAGCCGACGCACTGGCCGTCGCGCACCGTCGTGCGTACCAGCCCGTCCGCGGCCGACGGCGGCCACTCGCAGTCCGCCCGCCACCGCTGCACCTGCCCGGGGATCTGCCACACACCGAAGGTGGTCAGCACCACGGCGGTCAGCGCGGCCAGCGCGACCGGCCGGGCCAGCCACGGCGAGCGCGGCGGCACGATCCGGGACAGCCGGTTACGGAAGGGCGTCAGGTCCGCCGGGGGCATCTCCACCTGGAGGTACCAGGCATTGTCCTCCCGGGCCCGCCGCGCCCGGGGCAGGCCGCTGCGCCACGCCCGGTACGCCCCCTCCACCCCGTCGAGCGGCACGAGCTGGCCGGCGACGGCCGGGTCGGTCGGCGACAGCCCGTCCGGCGGCACGTCGTGGCCGTTCGTGATGACCAGCAGGGGGTCGGAGCGCCCCGTCTCGTCGCGGACCGCGTTGATGAGCTTGACCAGGGCGTATCCGCCGTTGCCCGGCGCGAGGCCGTCCAGCAGGATCACCGGGCAGGCGGTGCGCCGCCACGGCTTGAGCCGCCACGGCCGGCGACGGTACTCCACGCGCAGGTCCTGCAGGAACGCGTGCACCAGCAGCAGGTCGATCTGCTCCTGGTCCTCCGTCTCCCGGGACGGGACGGTGAGCCGGCTGGCGAAGGCGAAGAAGTCGCCCGCCGCGAGTTCGGGCGCGAGGTACTGCTGACGCATGAACCAGCGGAACCGGCGGCCCGCGCCGAACAGCCAGCCGGTGGTCAGCAGCCGGAACATCAGACCGGGCAGGACCCGCAGGGTCAGCCACAGCAGCAGGCCGGGCCACCCGCCGAGGTCCGGTGGCGCCTGCTGCCCGTCCCAGGCCGCCCGCTGCGAGATCCGCTCGCGCAGTTGCTGGGCCAGCTCCCGGCGTCGCCGGTTGGTTGGCACGCCGGACAGGTCCACCTGCATGAGCCCGTCGGCCAGCGCGTAGTGGCGGAACCCCAGCCGGTCCGCGCCCCCGAAGTTCCCGGCCGCCAGCCCCGTGTACGCCTCGTGCAGCAGCGCGCGCACGTCCCGGCCGGTGGCGTCGATGCGCACGTGCGGCACCCGGCGCTCCTCGCCGGCGAACACGTGCGCCATCATGGCCAGCGGCGACGCCGTCTGGGGCCGGGAGACCAGGCACAGCAGCGGCAGCCGCCAGCCGCCGCGCCTGGGTCGCAGCACCATGGACTCGACCAGCTCCACCAGCCGGTGGAACTCGGCGTACGCCCGCCGGTCCTGCTCGGGAAACCTCTCGCCGGCCATGTGCCCCCATTCCCAGAATCGCCGAACAGTCCGCGAATTCGTCGGACCCGCCGTCTCAGCGAGAGAAACACCCCGTTGTGCCGCGCAAAGAACAACCGGTCGCTCGATGGTAGGCGCGGATCGACGTGCCTGCCAGAACCGCCGGGGCCGTGGCCGAAATGGAATCAGGCGGGCTGTCAGATGGAATCGGGCGGGCCGTCAGGCGGCGAGGGTGGCGTACCGGCCGGCGCGGTCGAGCAGGCTGGCGTGCGTGCCGGACTCGACGATCCGGCCGTGGTCGAGCACAGCGATCTGGTCGGCGTCGCGCACGGTGGAGAGCCGGTGGGCGATGGTGATCGTGGTGCGTCCCCGGGCCAGCTCGTCGAACGCCCGCTGCACCGCGCGCTCCGTCTCGGTGTCCAGCGCGCTGGTGGCCTCGTCGAGGACCAGCACCCGGGGGTCGCGCAGCAGGGTGCGGGCGATGGCGAGGCGCTGCTTCTCCCCGCCGGAGAAGCGGTGTCCCCGCGAGCCGACCATGGTGTCGTACCCCTCGGGGAGGGCGGCGATGACGTCGTGGATCTGCGCGGCGCGGGCAGCGCCGACGATCTCGGCGTCGGTGGCGTCCGGCCGGGCGTAGCGCAGGTTCTCCCGCACGGTGGTGTGCAGCAGGTAGGTCTCCTGGCCGACCACGCCCACGACGGCGGCCAGGTCGGTCAGCCGCAGGTCGCGCAGGTCGACGCCGTCGATGGTGACGCGGCCGGCGGTGGGGTCGTGCAGGCGGCAGACCAGGGCGGCGAGGGTGCTCTTGCCGGAGCCGGTGTGTCCGACGACGGCCAGGCTGGTGCCGGCCGGGACGTCGAGGGTGACGCCGGCCAGGGCGGCGGTGTCGCTGCCCGGGTAGGTGAAGGTGACGCCCTCGATCCGCACGTGGCCACGGACCCGGCGCGGGTCGATGTCGACCGGCCGCGCGGGGTCGTCGACCTCGACGGGAAGGTCGAGGTACTCGAAGATCCGGGCGAACAGCGCCATCGAGGCGGTGAGTGACACGCCCACGTCGAGCAGGCCCATGAGCGGGCGGAACAGCCCGCCCTGGAGGGCGGTGAACGCGACCAGGGTGCCGATGCTGAGTGTGCCGGCGGCCCCGGGCAGGCCGGCGCCGAGGTAGATGAGCGCGGGGATGGCGGCGAAGATGACGCTCATCGAGGCCATCCGCCAGCGGCCGGCCAGATCGGAGCGCAGCTCCAGGTCGACCAGGCGGGCGGAGGAGGCGGCGAACCGGTCGACGAGCGCGCCGCCCGCGCCGAGGGTCTTGCTGAGCTGCACGCCGCTGATCGACAGCCCCTCCTCGATGGTGACGTTGAGGTCGGCCAGCTCCCGCTGCCGCTGGGCGGTGATCTCCCGTCGCATCCGGGCGACCCGGCGGGTGAGCCAGATCGACGGGGGCAGCACGACCAGGGAGATCAGCGACAGCCGCCAGGACAGCGCCACCATGGCCACGGCGGTGGCGACGACGGTGGTGAGGTTCGACGCGATCGAGGTGGCGGTGGAGGTGACGACCGTCTGCATGCCGCCGATGTCGTTGGTGATGCGGGACTGCACCTCGCCGGTGCGGGTGCGGGTGAAGAACGCGATGGACTGCCGGTGCAGGTGGGTGAAGACGTCGGTGCGCAGCCGGTGCATGACCTGCTGGCCGACGCGGGTGGAGAGCCAGGTCTGGACCACGCCGAGGGCCGCGGTCACGACGGCGACGGCGATCATGCCGAGGACCAGCCGGGCCAGCAACGTCAGGTCGCGCTCGGGCAGGGCCCGGTCGATCACCGTACGCAGCAGGAACGGCGACGCCATGGCGACGATCGAGGAGGCCACGATGATCGCGGTGACGGCCACGAGCTGCCAGCGGTACGGGGCGAAGAGCCGGCCGACGCGGCGCAGCGACACCTGCCGGGCCTGGGCCTTCTCGGCGGGGCTGACGGTGCGGGGGCCGCCTCGGCTCTCGCGGTGGGTGGGGGGTGTGTCCAAGGGACGCCCTTCGGTCGGGACGACAATAATGAGGTTACCTCATCATGAGGTGACAACAGTAGTTGCTGCTACCGTATTCCGGTGAGCGCCGACATTCCGGTGAGCCCTGACACTCCGGCGAGTCCCGACGAGGAGGGCCTGGCCGAGAGCTTCTGGGCCGTCGCCCGGCGGCTGCGGCACCTGTCCCGGCAGACCCTCGCACCGTGGGAGATCAACCCCGGGCACGCCCGCGCGCTGGGCATACTCACCCGACACGGCGCCATGCGGCTCAGCACGCTGGCCGAGCACCTGCGCATCGCGCCGCGTTCCGCCACCGAGGTGGTCGACGGCCTCCAGGAGCGCGGCCTGGTCGCCCGCCGCCCCGACCCGGCCGACCGGCGGGCCACCCTGGTCACCCCCACCGACGAGGGGGTACGCGTCGGCGCGGCGATCCGCACCGCCCGGTACGCCGAGGCCGAACGCCTCTTCGGCGGGCTCAGCCCGGCCGATCGGGCCCACCTGGCCCGCATCCTGCGCACCCTGCGCGACTGACCACCGCCCCACACCCGGGCCGGCGGCTCCGCTTCAGGTCAACGGCCACCGCTGGAGGCCCCCACAGCCCGCAGCAGGTGGCCGTCCGGGGCCGGCTGCCACATTCCACCTTCCCCCTCGTACGACCGCCACCGACGGGCTTCGACACGCCACCCGACCGATAACAGCAGTAGCTTATATAAGAATGCTCTGATATAAAGATGGGGTGCATGCCTTCGACGTTCTGGGCGAGCCCGTGCGCAGGCGGATCCTCGAACTGCTCGCCGAGGGTGAGCGGAGCGCCGGGTCCGTCTGCGAGGTGATCCAAGCGGAGTTCGGCATCTCCCAGCCGGCCGTGTCCCAACACCTGAGGGTGCTGCGCGACAGCGGTTTCGCCACGGTGCGCCCGCAGGGGGCCCGCCGGCTGTACGCGGTGAACCCCGAGCCACTGCGCGAGGTCGACGACTGGCTCGGCCACTTCCGCCGGTTCTGGACCCCGCCCCTGCACGCCCTGGCCACCGAGCTCGCGCGGGGCCGCCGGGAACGCCGGCTGGCCACGGAGGCCGAGGAACCCGAGAAGAGGAGACCAGAATGATCGACGCCACGCACCAGGTCAGCGGCGTGGAGCGCCGGGTGGGCAGCCGCGTGCTGCCCGCCGGGCAGGCCCGGGTGATGACCATCAGCCAGACGTACGACGCACCGGTCGAGGACGTCTGGGACGCCTGCACCAACATCGAGCGCATTCCGCGCTGGTTCCTGCCGATCAGCGGCGAACTGCGCCTGCACGGCCGGTACCAGTTCGAGGGCAACGCGGGCGGCGAGGTGCAACGCTGCGACCCGCCGGAGAGCTTCGCCGCCACCTGGGAGATGGGTGACCAGGTGAGCTGGATCGAGGTGCGCCTGTCCCCGGAGCCCGGCGACCGGACCCGGTTCACGCTGGAGCACGTCGCGCACGTCGACGACGCGATCTGGGACCAGTTCGGGCCCGGCGCGGTCGGGGTCGGCTGGGACATGGGGCTGGTCGGGCTGGCCACCTACCTGCGCGCCGGGGACGGCGGCGACGACAACCCCGCCGTGCAGGGCGCCGAGTGGGCGGCGTCGGCTGAGGGCCGGGAGTTCCTGGCGACGATCAGCACGCTCTGGGGCGAGGCGAGCGCGGCGGCCGGCACCGATCCGGCCCAGGCGGCCGCGGCGGCGCAGCGAACCACGGAGGCGTACACGGGGGCCCCGGCCGGCTGACCCGCCGAGGGCGACCACCCGGAGCGCCATCGACCACCGACCGATGTGGACAAGTGTCGTCGCCTGGGCACTGTTGGCCGACGAACAACAACTGTCCACAATCGGGGCGGTTCCGGACGGCGCAGGCGGCAGGCGGGGTGGGGCGGCTCGGGCGGCGGGCGGGGCGGCGCAGGCACGGCGGTCGACTGCGCCCGGGCGGCGAGCGCCGGCTCGCGCCGGCCACCCCTGCCGGCAGCGCGCGGCCGGCGCGGTAACGTGCCCCGCGTGACCGGCGCACCATACTCCCACTGTTCCTACTGCGGCACGGGCTACCCGCCGGAAGCCGGCTGGCCCCGGGTGTGCGTGGCCTGCGGCCAGACCGTGTGGCGCAACCCGACGCCGGTCGCGGTCGCGGTGTTGCCGGTACGCACCGACGTCGGCCTCGGCGTGGTCGTGGTCCGCCGGGACATCGAGCCCGCGCGCGGACTGCTCGCCCTGCCCGGCGGCTTCATCGAGTACGGCGAGGCGTGGCAGGAGGCCCTGGTCCGGGAGCTGTGGGAGGAGACGGGGCTGGTGGCGTCCGCCGAGGACGCGGAGTTGTTGGCGGTGCACGGGGCGCCGGCCGGCGGCACCATGATGGTGTTCGGGACGCTGCCCGAGCGAGCGGTCGAGGAGTTGCCGCCGTCGGCGCCCACCGAGGAGGCGACCGAGTGGCTTGTGCTCACCGAGCCGGTTGAGCTGGCCTTCTCCACCCACACCCGGGTGCTGGCCGACTTCCTGGCCGCCCACCGGGCGGCCTGACCGCCTCCAGGTGCGCTGGCTCGTACCTGTGGCTGTAGCGGCAGCGACGACTACCTGTGGGACTGCCCGAGACGGCCGCACCAGCGTGGGGGCCGGGGGCAGATAGCGCAGCCGTTGACCCCTATGGTTAGGTGAGCCTAACCTAGGAGGTCTTATGGCTCTCGCCTCTGCATGGTCTGACGACCCGTCCCCTGTTGCCGTTCTGGAGCGGCAGCGGCGTCGTGAGTCCGCCGCACGCACCTATGCCCGGTCGTTCCCCATCGTGCCGGTCCGGGCGCGTGGGATGACGATCGAGGGTGCGGACGGGCGGCACTACCTCGACTGCCTGTCCGGCGCCGGCACCTTGGCGCTCGGCCACAACCATCCCGTGGTCGTCGAGGCCATCCGTCGGGTGCTGGACTCCGGGGCCCCGCTGCACGTGCTCGACCTGGGCACGTCCGAAAAGGACGAGTTCACCAGTGTGTTGCTGGAGACGATGCCGGGCGGGCCGAGCGGCTGGCGTGTGCACTTCTGCGGGCCCGCCGGCACTGACGCCGTCGAGGCGGCGCTCAAGCTGACCCGGACGGTCACCGGGCGGCGCAACGTCCTCACGTTCACCGGCGCCTACCACGGGATGACGGCCGGCGCTCTCGCCGTCAGCGCCAACGTGGAGGTCAAGGCTCCACTCGGGACAACCGGCCTCGACGTCACCCGCCTGCCGTTCCCGTACGACTACCGGTGTCCTTTCGGGATCGGCGGCGACATGGGCACCGACATCGGTGTGCGGTACCTGGAGACGTTGCTGACCGACTCGCACTCCGGGATGCTCCCTCCCGCTGCAATGATCGTCGAACCGGTGCAGGGCGAAGGTGGGACCATTCCGGCGCCCGACAGCTGGTTGCGGCGGATGCGGCAACTCACCGCCACCCACGGCATTCCGCTGATCGTCGACGAGGTCCAGACGGGCGTCGGCCGTACCGGCGCATTCTGGGCCGTTGAGCACAGTGGCGTGATTCCGGACGTGATGGTGCTGTCCAAGGCTATCGGCGGCAGTCTGCCGCTGGCGGTCATCGTCTACCGCGAGGAGTTGGACAGCTGGGCGCCCGGGGCGCACACCGGAACGTTCCGCGGCAACCAACTGGCGATGGCCGCCGGCACGGCAACGCTGCGGTACGTCGCCGAGGCGGGTCTTGCGCAGCGCGCAGCCGAGGTCGGCGATCGCATCATGCGTGAGTTGCGGACCGTGCAGACCCGGCAGCCCTGCATCGGGCAGGTTCGCGGACGCGGCCTCATGATCGGTGTCGAGATCGTCCGGCCGGACGCCGAATCCGACGCCCGCGGTGCCCGACCTGCCGCCCCGGACATCGCCCGGGAGATCCGCAGTCAGTGCCTTCGGCGGGATCTCCTCGTGGAGCTGGGTGGACGCAACGACGCCGTGGTGCGGTTGCTCCCGCCGTTGACCATCACCGACGACGAGGCGACCACGGTCGTGGAGCGGCTCGCCGAGGCGATCGCGGCGGCCGAGCGCGACTACGCCGGAGTGCCGGCATGACCGCCGTCCTGGCTGCCCACGCCCGTGACACCGTCGGCGTGGGTGCCGACAACCTGGCAGGTGGAGCTGGTGGACCGGCCGCCCTCGCGCCGCTGCTCGCCGTGGCGTTGCGCGCCATGGCAGCTGGCGCCGAGCGACGCGGCGGCCCGCTGCCGGCCGGCGGGTCCGCCGGTGTCGCCGCTGCCGTCGCCGCCGCACTCGACGGCGACCCGCTGCCCGAGCACGGGGTGGGGGCGGCGGAGGCGATCACTGCCGTGGCCGGTGAGCTGACCGCCGGTACCGCCGATCCGGCCGACCCGCGGTGCGCCGGGCACCTGCACTGCCCGCCGCTGGCGGTGGCGGTGGCCGCCGAGGTCGTCGCCGGAGCCCTCAATCCGTCGCTCGACTCGTGGGACCAGGGGCCTTCGGCCACCGCCCTGGAGCCGTGGGTGATCCGGTCCCTCGCGGGTCTCGTCGGCTACCCGGCCGACGCCGCCGGTGTGCTGACCTCCGGTGGCACCGAGTCCAACCTGATGGGCCTGCTGCTCGCGCGTGACGCCGCGGTGGAGAAGCTGACCGGGCGGTCGGCCGCCGCACACGGCGTGGGAGCCGCTGGCCGCCGACTGCGGATCTTCTGCAGCGAAGTGGCGCACTTCTCGGTGCGCCGCAACGCCGCTCTGCTCGGGCTGGGCGAGGATTCGGTAGTCGCGGTCGCCGCCGACGCGGCGTACCGGATGGATCCCGGCGCCCTCGCCGATCAGCTCGCCGCGACCGTGCGTGACGGCCTCGTCCCGGCGGCGGTCGTCGCCACGGCCGGCACCACGGACTTCGGCAGCATCGATCCGCTGCGCGACGTGGCGGCGGTGGCGCACCGGTACGGCGCGTGGTCGCACGTGGACGCGGCATTCGGCGGCGGTGCGCTCTTCTCCGACCGGCTCGCCGGTCTGCTCGACGGCCTTTCCCACGCCGACTCCGTCGCGCTGGACCTGCACAAGCTGGGCTGGCAGCCGGTCGCCGCCGGGGTCTTCCTGGCTGGCGCCGCGCAGGCGCTGCGCCCGCTGGCGCGCCGCGTGGCGTACCTCAACCCGGCCGACGACGAGGCGGCCGGCTACCCGAGCCTGCTCGGGCATTCGCTGCGCACCACGCGGCGGGTCGACGCGTTGAAGGTGGCCGTGACATTCCGGGCACTCGGTCGCCATGGCATCGGCCGGCTCGTCGACGCCTGCCACGACCTGGCAGGGCACGCCGCCGCCCGGGTCGGCGCCGACGACCGGCTCGAACTCGCCGTGCCGCCGGTGCTCACCACAGTCGTCTTCCGGTACCGCACCGACGCGGCACGGGTCGACACGGTGAACGCGGAACTGCGCCGCCGGCTGCTGCGCGGCGGTGCCGCCGTCATCGGTCGCACCGAGATCGACGGGGCCGTCTGGCTCAAGCTGACCCTGCTCAACCCCCACGCCACCACTGCGGACGTCGACGCGCTGTTGGACCTCGTCTGCGCCGCCGGTGACGCCGTCACGGAGACAACCGCATGATCGACGAGTACGACCTGGTCGGTGTCGGCCTGGGACCGTTCAACCTGGGCCTCGCCGCCCTCGCGGAACCCCTGGATGACGTGCGCGCCCTCTTCGTCGACGGGCGAGAGGCGTTCAGCTGGCATCCCGGCCTGCTGCTCGAAGGTGCCCGCCTGCAGGTGCCGTTCCTGGCCGACCTCGTGTCGCTGGTGGACCCGACGAGCCGCTGGTCGTTCCTGGCCTATCTGCGCAGGCACGATCGGCTGTTCCCGTTCTACTTCGCCGAGCGCTTCCAGATCCCCCGCCGCGAGTATGACGACTACTGCCGGTGGGTGGCCGAGTCGTTGCCGTCGTGCCGGTTCGGCACCCTGGTGCAGGCGGTGCGGTGGGACGCCGGCCGGTTCCTGGTGGAGCTGTGCGACGTCGCGACCGGAGCGCTGCGCGTGGTGGCGGCCCGCAACGTGGTGCTCGGCGTCGGCACCGAGCCGGTCGTACCGCCGTCGGTGGAGCCGTTGCTCGGCACGCGCGTGTTCCATGCCGGGCGGTACCTGGAGCACGCGCCGGCGCTGGCCGGTGCGCGGGACGTGACGGTGATCGGGTCCGGGCAGTCGGGGGCCGAGGTCTTCCTCGACCTGCTGCGCCGCGCGGACGACACCGGCTGGCACGTGCGGTGGCTGACCCGGTCGCCGGCGTTCGCCCCGATGGAGTACTCCAAGCTCGGCCTCGAACACTTCACCCCGGACTACACCCGCTACTTCCGGCAGTTGTCCCAGCCGGTCCGCGACCGGCTGCTGCCCACGCAGTGGCAGCTGTACAAGGCGATCAGCGCCGAGACCATCGCCGAGATCCATGATGTGCTCTACGAGCGCAGCATCGGCGGTCGCACCGTGCCGGCGACGTTGATGGCCAACGTCGCCGTCGAAGGGGCGGGCGTCGACGCCGGCGGGTACGTACTGACCTGCCGTCAGACCCAGCAGGACCGGACGTTCGAGGTCCGTACCGACCGTGTCGTGCTCGCGACCGGGTACGCGGCGCGGCGCCCGGCGCTGCTCGACCCGCTCGCCGACCTGCTCGACCTCGACGAGCGCGGACGGTACCGGGTGGACAGCGACTACCGTGTCGCGCTCGATCCCGCCGTCACCGGCTCGCTGTTCGTACAGAACGCCGAGGCACACACCCACGGCGTCGGCGCCCCGGATCTGGGCCTGGGGGCGTGGCGCAGCGCCACGATCCTCAACGCGCTGACCGGGGGCAAGGCGTACCGGCTGCCGGAGCGCACGGCGTACACCAGTTTCGGGATCGAGGCGTGAGCGCGGGCGTGCCGCGCGTGCACCGACGGACCGCGACGTGAACCGGCGAGCAGGCCGGTTGGTGCTGCTCGGCGTCGTGGCTCTGCACATGATCGCCGACAGTGCGCTGAGCCCGTTCTACCCGCAGCTGTTCCGGGAGTTGTTCGGGGTGACCGACCTGACGGCGACCGGCACGTACGTGTGGGCGTGCCGGGCCGCCGCCGTGGTGTCCCTGCCGTTGTGGGGCCTGGCGGCGCGCCGCTGGCCCGCGCACCGGCTGGCGGTGGCCGGTCTCGTCGCGGCGGCGGTGCTGGACCTGACGTTGGCCGTCACGCCGACGTTCGCGATGTTCACCGTGGTGTCGGTGGCGTTGGTGGCGGCGACCATGTCGCTGGCGTTGGCGTATCCGGCGCTGGTCGCGCTCGGCGACAGCGACGACAGGCTGCCGCAGGTACGGGCGTTCGCCGTCGTCACCCACGTGGCGACGGTGGCCGCGACCCTGCTCGGGGCGGGGATCATGGCGTTGCCGGAGCCGCGGGTGGGCCTGGCCGCGTTCGCCGTGTTCGACGTGATCCTCGCGTTCGCCTGCCACCGCGTGCTCGGCCGGAAAACAGTCGTGACGGCGGCGCCGGTCGAGGCCCCGGCCGCCGAACCGACGGTCGCCCGGCGTGCGGTGTGGGCGGGCGTGGCGCTGGTCGCGGCGATCGTGTTCGTCGTGGAGGTCGGGCGCAACGTCGTCCGGCCGTTCTTCACCGCGTACGTCGACGCAGCTGGCGCGGGCCCGATGCTCGCCGCCGTGCTGTTCCTGCTGCCCAGCCTCGCGGCCCTGGCCGTGCTGCCCGCCGCCGAGGTGGCCCGGCGGCGGCTTGGCCGGGCACTTCTGCCGGCCGCCTGCGCCGTCGCCGCCGTCGGCCTGCTGATGCAGGCCGTCTCCGTGCACCCGGCCGCGGTGGCGGCCGGCCGGCTCGTCTTCGGCGTCGGTCTCGGCTTCGGTCAGATCGCGCTGGACCTGCGGATCTTCGCCGCCACCGGTGTCCGCGGCCCGGCGTTCGCGGCGGTGGAGACCGTCAGCACGGTCGCGCTGCTTGCCAGCCCGATCGTCGCCACCGCCGCCGTGGCGGTGGCGTTGCCCGGGCCGCTGTTCGTCGGCGCCGCCGTCTTCGCGGTCCTCGCCGTGCTGGTGGCCGTGCGTCGCCGCCGTGCCGTCGTCGTCGCCGGACCCGTCACCAGACCCGTCGCCGCACCCGTCGCCGCACCCGTCACCGCACCCGTCGTCGCACCCGTCGTCCTGGAGGAGAGCAGTGCCCCCGAACCCGTCCGTTGAGGCGATCGAGCCGGCCGCAGACCTGCGGATGTGGCGCGCGGCCGGGCGCGTCCTGCTGGCTCGCACCATCGCCGAGCTGGCCTACGAAGACCTGATCGTTCCCGTCGCCGACGGTGCCGAGGACCGGTGGACGGTCATCCTGCCCGGCGACGTCCGGTACGCCTTCCGGGCGCGGCGCGCCACGTTCGACGCGTGGCGCATAGCACCGGAGAGCATCACCCGGCACGCGGCCGGAACCGCTGACGAAGCCGCCGATCCGGTCAGGTTCATTCTCGACGCCCATCCGGTGCTCGGGCTGTCCGGCGCGGTGCTGGCCGAGCTGGTACGCGACCTGACCGCCACACACGTCGCCGACGTGCGACTGCTGGCCAACGCCCGCCCCGCGAAGGAACTCGCCGATCTGTCGCACGAGGACCTGGAGGCGCACCAGACCGGTCACCCGTGCCTGATCCTGAACAAGGGCCGGCTGGGCTTTTCCGCCGCCGATGCCGCCCGGTACACCCCGGAGGCCGCCGGTGAGCTGCAGTTGATCTGGTTCGCCGTCGCGCCGGAGCTGGCCCGGTACACCGCCGTGCCGGGACTGACCGCCGACGCGCTGCTCGCCGACGAGCTGGACGCCGTGACGAGGGCCGACTTCGCCGCCCGGATCCGCGAGCGCGGCGGCGAGCCCGACGCCTACGTCTGGTTGCCGGTGCATCCGTTCCAGGCCGACGAGATCGTGATGCCGCTGTTCGCCCCGCAACTGGCCGACGGCAGCATGATCATGCTCGGTGCGGCGCCGGACCGCTACCGCCCGCTGCAGTCGGTCCGTACGTTGACCAACCTGGACCGTCCGGGGCGACGCAACGTCAAGGTCCCGCTCATGATCCGCAACACGTTGATCTGGCGCGGGCTCTGCGAGGCGCAGACCGGCTGCGCGCCGCCGATGACCACCTGGCTGCAGGGCCTGCGGGACGGCGACGAGTTCCTGCGCGACGAGTGCCGCGTCGTGGTCCTCGGTGAGGTGGCGTCGGTCAGCGTCGCGCATCCGACCTTCGCGCAGCTGCCCGACGCGCCGTACCGCTTCCACGAGCTGCTCGGCGCCATCTGGCGGCAGCCGGTGCACAGCTACCTGGAGCCCGGCGAGCGGGCCCGGACGATGGCGACGTTGCTGCTGGAGGGGTCCGACGGGCGGGCGGTGGTGGCGGAGCTGGTGCAGCGTTCGGGTCTGGACCCGGTCAGCTGGCTGCGGGCGTTCCTGCGGGCACTGCTGCCGCCGTTGCTGCACTACCTCTACCGGTACGGCACATCGTTCACCCCGCACGGCGAGAACGTTGTGCTGATCAGCGACGCCGCCGAGCGGCCGGCCCGGATCGCCCTCAAGGACTTCAGCTCCGACGTGGAGATCCTGCCGGACGACCTGCCGGAGTACGCGCAACTGCCGCCGGAGGTGTTCGCGAAGCTGCACCGCTGGCCCGCGACGGATCTGGCCCACTCCATCCAGTCCGCGATCTGCGCCGGGCACTTCCGTTTCTTCGCCGACGTCGTCGAACGACACCTCGGCGTGCCGGAGGAGCTGTTCTGGTCGCTGGTACGCGAACCGATCGACGAGTACCACGCCCGCTTCCCCGAGCTGGCCGACCGGATCGCCGAGTTCGACCTGCTCGGTCCCCGTTTCGCCAAGGTGGCGCTGAACCGCGAGCAGCTGACGGGCGGGGGTTTCCACGAACGCGCCGAGCGCGACGCCGACTTCGACCTGATGCACGGCAGCGTGGCCAACCCGCTGTACCGACCCGAGCCTGCCGCACCGACCCTGACGGAGACCACCCGTGTTCGACCCTCCTGAGCTGACCGACGACACCTGGCGGCGGGCCGCGGCGGCGCTGACCGCCAAGATGATTGCCGAGCTGTCGTTCGAGCAGGCGCTCCAGCCGCAACCGCTGGGTGAAGGCCGGTACCGGGTACACGTCACCGATGCGGTCGCCTACGAGTTCACCGGTCGAGCCGTCGCGATGGACTCCTGGCGGATCGAGCCGGCCTCCGTGGTGCGCGCGGCGTCGGACGGGGAGCCGGCCGACCCGTACCGGCTGCTTCTCGACCTGCACGCCGCCTGGGACCTGGACCCGGCGGTGACCGCGCTGACGGTGTCCGAGTTGGCCGCGACGCTGTCGGCCGACGCTTATCTGCTGGCCACCGGCCGGCCCGTCGCGGAGCTCGCCGAGCTGTCGCACGCCGAGCTGGAGGGACACCAGACCGGCCACCCGTGGATCTTCGCGAACAAGGGCCGGGTCGGCTTCTCCGGCCCGGACAGGTACGCACACGCCCCGGAGGCGCGCCGCCGCACCCGGCTGCGGTGGATGGCCGCGCACCGAAACATCGCCGAGCACCACGGCCTGCCCGGACTCGACGGGCCCGCCCTCATCGAGCGCGAACTCGACCCTGACACGCGCGACGCGTTCACTGCGG
>NZ_GG657738.1:559357-572119 GCF_000158815.1 Micromonospora sp. ATCC 39149
TCGATCCCGCCGGGCGGGCGTTCGTGGCCGAGCTGGTGGCCCGCTCGGGCCTGACGCCGACCGGCTGGCTGCGCCGGCTGTTCGCCGCCGTGCTGCCGCCGCTGCTGCACCTGATGCACCGCTACGGCATCGCGTTCAACCCGCACGGCGAGAACACGATCGTCGTCTACGACGGTGCCGACGTGCCGACCCGGCTGGCCGTCAAGGACTTCGTGGACGACATGAAGCTGCTCCACACCGACCTGCCCGAGTACGCGGACCTGCCGGCGGAGGCGGGTGGCGTACTGATGCGGTGCGGCCCCGACGAGCTGGCCGGCTCGATCGTCAAGTCGCTGCTGACCTGCCACTTCCGGTTCCTCGCCCCGCTGTGCGAGGAGCAGCTGGCGGTGCCGGAGGCCACCTTCTGGACGCTGGTACGCGAGGAGGTTCGCCGCTACCAGGAGCGGTTCACCGAGCTGGCCGACCGGTTCGCCCTGTTCGATCTCGGCAAGCCGGCGTTCCCGCGGACCTGCCTCAACCGGGAGCGGCTGCTGCCCGGCGGCTACCACGACCGCGCCGAGCGCGACGCCTCGTTCCGCCTCGACGCGGACCCCGTCCCCAATCCGCTGCACGACGAGAAGGACCCACTGTGATCACCGTCGAGCAGCTTCGCGAAGACGTGTCCGCCGGGACGGTCGACAACGTCATCGTCGCCGTACCAGATCTGCAGGGCCGGTTGCAGGGCAGCCGCCTGGACGGCCACCACTTCCTCGACGACACGCTGCGCACGGGCTTCCCCGCCTGCGTGTACCTGCTGGCCACCGACGTCGAGATGAACACCGGCCCGGGTTACGCGCTCGACGCCGCGCGGGCCGGCTTCGGCGACCTGCTGCTGGTGCCCGACGTCGCCACCCTGCGCCGGCTGCCGTGGGACGAGGACACCGCGCTGGTGCTCGCCGACGCCCGCTGGCCCGACGGCACCCCGGTGCCGTTCGCGCCGCGGCAGGTGCTGCGTACCCAGCTGGATCGCCTCGCCGACCGGGGCCTGCTCGCCTTCGCCGGTACGGAGCTGGAGTTCCTGCTGTTCACCGACACGTTCCGGCAGGCGCACGAGCGCGACTACCGCGGCCTGGTCACAGCGACCCGGCACAACGTGGACTATTCGGTCGCCGGCGTGACCGAGATCGACCCGGTGGTGCGCCGCATCCGGCGGGAGATGCGGCAGGCCGGGCTGCGGATGGAGTCGGCGCGCGGCGAGTGCCACCCCGGCCAGTACGAGATGGTGTTCCGCTACGCCGACGCCCTGACCACCTGCGACAACCACGCCGTCTACAAGACGGGGGTACGCCAGATCGTCACCCAGGAGGGCCTGTCGGTGACGTTCATGGCGAAGTACGACGCCGGCGAGGGCAACTCGTGCCACGTTCACCTGTCGCTGCGTCACGTGGACGGCACCCCGGTCTTCGCCGGCGGTGGCTCGCCGGACCGGCCGGACCTGGCCGGGATGTCGCCGACGATGGCGCACTTCGTCGCCGGGCAGCTCGCCTGCCTGCGCGACTTCACCCTGCTGCAGGCGCCGAACGTCAACTCGTACAAGCGGCTCGCGCCGGGCTCGTTCGCACCTACGGGAGTGGCGTGGGGCCGCGACAACCGCACCTGCCCGATCCGCGTGGTGGGAGAGGGTGACTCGCTACGCATCGAGCACCGGGTGCCCGGCGGCGACGCCAACCCGTACACGGCCGTCGCCGCTGTCATCGCCGCCGGCCTGCACGGCATCGAGCACAAGCTCCCCCTGGAGCCCGCCCTGGTCGGTGACGCGTTCGCCGCCACCGACCGACCCCGGCTGCCCGCCTCACTCGCCGAGGCGGTGTCCCTGTGGGAGGCCAGTGAGGCCGCGCACGAGGGGTTCGGCTCCGACGTGGTGGCGCACTACGCCGCGGCGGCGCGCGCCGAGCTGGACGCGTTCGCCGCGACCGTCACGGACTGGGAACGGCGGCGAGGGTTCGAACGGCTGTGAGCGCATCGGCGCCCGCCGGGGAGTCCAGCGTCCAACGTTCGGCGCGGGGGTGACCGAGGAACTCAGGCAGCGCGAACTCCCACCCGTACGAGCCCGCGTCGGGGAAGACCACCAGGTCGCCGGCGCGCACCCGGTCGACGGTCATGTCGCGCACGAGCGTGTCCTCGGTGGTGCAGAGTTCACCGACCACGGTGACCGGTGCGTCGCGGACCTCCGGCCGCGGCCACGGGTACGGCCACCGCGCGACCGGGACCACCGTGAACGGGTGCAGGATGTCCCAGGACACCGGCAGCGCGAAGTGGTTGATGCCGCCGCGCAGCACCACGAACCAGGTGCCGTAGGCGTGCTTGACGTCGAGCACCTCGGCGGCGTACCACCCGCAGTCCGTCACCAGGTATCGGCCCGGTTCCAAGACGACCTGGCAGTCGGCGGGCGGCCGGACGTCGGCGACCAGCTCGCCGAAGCGGCGTACGTCGAAGTGCGGTCCCCGGCCGAACGAGACGCCGATGCCGCCGCCGATGTCGACGACGCGTAGCTGCACGCCGTGCCGCGCCGCCGTGTCCTGCGCGAACTGCAGGCACCATCGCAGGTACGCGACGTGCGTGGCGGCGTCCAGGTTGTTGCCGACCACGTGCAGATGGAAGCCGACGACGTCGGTGCGGCGCAGCGCGCGCGCCTGCTCCAGCACCTCGGGCACGTCGGCCTCGGGGATGCCGAACTGGGTGGCCTTGCCGCCCATCGCCAGCGCACCCGCGACCGCGACGCGGCGCGGGTTCACCCGCAGGGTCACCGCCACCGGTTGGTCGAGCTCGGCGGCGATCCGGTCGACGCGGCGCAGCTCGTGCAGGCTCTCCACGTTGATCATGTCGACGCCGTGCGCGATGAGGTGGCGCAGCAACGTGTCGCTCTTGGCCGGGCCCGCGGCGACGAGGAGCCCGTCCGGCCGGACACTGCGCGCCAGGGTCGCCTCGGCGGCCGAGGCGACCTCGAACCCGTCCACGTGCCCGGCGAGAGCGGCGACGACCGGGCGGTACGAGTTGGCCTTGACCGCGTAGCAGACCTTCGCCCAGTCCGGCAGCGCCGCGCGCAGTGCATCGGCCCGCGCGACCGCGACCGCCGGGCTGTAGAGGTACCCGCTGAGGGGATCCGACCGGTCGGCGGCCTGGTCCACAAGCGCGGCAACCACGGCTGGCGGCAACGAGTCAGCGGCGAGGGCCGGCGCTCCGGCGGCGGACGGTGGCAGATCCATGGAGGCTCCTTTTGACCAAGGTTAGGCTCACCTTATACGCTACGCGTGATCGTCTCGACGCCCCCGACACCCCGGAGCCATCGTCCATGACCAGCCCGTCCCTGCGCGCCACGCCGGGGGTCCGCTTCCCGTGGCTGCTGGCCGGCGGCGGGTTACTGCTGGTGGCGATCGCGTTGAGCCTGTTCGTCGGCGCCCGCACGATCAGTCCACTGGTGACGTTCGACGCCCTTCTCGGTGGCGGCGGTGAGCGAGACCACATCATCGTCCGGGAGATCCGCCTGCCGCGGACGCTGCTCGCCATCGCCGTCGGCGCAGCCCTCGCCGTGGCCGGTTGCCTCATGCAGGGCTTGACCCGCAATCCGCTCGCCTCACCGGAACTGCTCGGCATCGGGCACGGTGCCTCGTTCGCCATCGTCCTTGCGATCTACTTCGCCGGCGTCGAAAGCCCGCAGGGGTACGTGTGGTTCGCTCTACTCGGGGCCGCTGTCTCCGCCGTCGTGGTGTACGTACTCGCCGGTGCGGGCTCACGGAGCGCTACCCCCATCCGGCTGGCCATCTCCGGCACGGTACTGGCGACGGCGGCGTTGTCGTGGACGCAGACCGTGATGGCCCTGGACCGGCGTACCCTCGACGAGGCGCGGTTCTGGATCGCCGGGTCCATCGCCGGCCGACCGATCGGTGTGCTGACCGCGGTGCTGCCGTTCCTCGTCGTCGGCGCGGTCCTCGCGATCGTCCTGGTCCGGGCACTCGACGCCCTCGCCCTGGGCGACGACGCCGCCGTGGCCCTCGGCTTCGATCCGCTGCGGCATCGCCTGCTCGGTGCCGTCGCCGTCACGCTGCTCGCCGGGGGCGCGGTCGCCGCCGCCGGACCGCTGGCCTTCATCGGCCTCGCCGCACCGCACCTGGCGCGCCAGCTCTGCGGGCCGGAGCACCGCGTCCTGCTGCCCGCCTGCGCCATCCTAGGCCCGGCACTGCTGTTGCTCGCCGACGTCATCGGCCGGATCGTGTTGTTCCCCCTCGAACTCGAAGCCGGCATCGTCACCGCGCTGCTCGGCGCCCCCGTCCTGATCATCCTTGTCCGTCGTGTCCGGCTGGTGAGCGGATGACCGTCACCGATCGGGCCACCCCCCTCCTGGTCGACGCGTCACCACGTCCCGCGAAGCGGCCCGTGCTGTGGGCTGCGCTGTGGACCACCGTGATACTGGCCGGCACCGTCGTGTTCGGCCTGTGGGCGTTGACGTTGGGCGACTACCCGATCAGCATGCTGGACGCCGCCCGCGCCGTCGTCGGCGACGGGCATCGCGCCGACCTCCTGGTGATCCAACAGTGGCGGCTGCCCCGGGTGCTGGCCGCAGTACTCGCCGGCGCGGCGTTCGCCGCCAGCGGAGCGCTGCTGCAGGCGTTGCTGCGCAACCCGCTCGCGTCGCCCGACGTCATCGGGGTCAACATGGGCGCGACGGCGGTCGCGGTCGCCGCCATCATCATCGGCGTACCGGGGGTCCTGGTACCCGGCGGAGCGCTGCTCGGCGCCGTCGCCGCGGCGGCCCTGCTCGTCGGCCTCGCCTGGCGCAACGGCATCGGTGCCGACCGCCTGGTACTCGTCGGGATCGGCCTGCACACCGCCCTGTACGCGGTGAAGACCTTCCTGGTGCTGCGGTTCCCCGACGACCTGGTGCAGTCCGCGGTGCTGTGGACCGTCGGGACCCTGTACAACCGCACCTGGACCGAGGTCGCCGTCGCCGCGGTCGCCGTCGCGGTACTGACGCCGACGGCGCTGGTCCTGCTCCGCCTGCTCGCCGTGCTGGACCTCGGCGACGACCTCGCCGCCGGCCTCGGCCTGCGGGTGCGACTGGTGCGACTCGGGATTATCGCCACGGCCGTGGCGTTCGCCGCGGTCGGCGTCGGGCTCGGCGGACCGCTGCCGTTCATCGCGCTCGCGGTGCCCTTCCTCGCCCGGCTGATCGCCGGTCCGCTCTCCCCGCGCACGTTCGTGCTGGCGCTCGTCCTCGGCGCGGCGGTGCTGCTCGGCGCCGACGTGACGGCCCAGCATGCGCTGCCCACCGCCCTGCCGGCCGGCGTGGTCACCGCCTCCGTCGGCGCACCGCTGTTCTTCTGGCTGCTCTGGCGGCACCACCGCGGAAAGGCACGGACATGACAAGTCTTTCGGCGCGCGACCTCACCCTCGCCTACGACGGCAAAGTGATCATCGACGGACTCGACGTCAGCGTCCCGACCGGCGGCTACACCGTCATCGTCGGCCCGAACGCGTGCGGCAAGTCGACCCTCCTGCGCGGACTGGCCCGGCTGCTCGCCCCCCGGCGGGGCACCGTCCTGCTCGACGGCGCCGACATCGCCCGGACCCCGACGAAGCAGGTCGCACGCCGGCTCGGCCTGCTGCCCCAGGCCCCGGTGACCCCCGCCGGGATCACCGTGGAGGCGCTCGTACGCCGGGGCCGCTTCCCGCACCACGGGCTGCTGCGCGGCTGGAGCAGCGGCGACTCCGACGCCGTCGAGGCCGCCCTGGGCCGCACCGAGTTGCTGCACCTGCGTACCCGGATGGTCGACGAGCTGTCCGGCGGCCAGCGCCAGCGGGCCTGGATCGCCCTGGCCCTCGCCCAGGACACACCGCTGCTGCTGCTCGACGAACCCACCACGTACCTCGACCTGCGTCACCAGTTGGACGTGCTGGACCTGCTCGCGGGCCTCACCCACGACGGCCGCACGGTGGTTGCGGTGCTGCACGACCTCAACCAGGCCTGCCGCTACGCCGACCATCTGCTCGTCATGAAGGACGGCCGGCTGGTCGCCACCGGAGCGCCCACCGAGATCCTCACCGCCGATCTCGTCCACGACGTGTTCGACCTGCCGTGCCTGGTCATCGACGACCCGGTCACTGGTACCCCCCTCGTGGTGCCGCACGACCGCCGCGAGCGGCCGGCGGCATCCCCGTCCGCCGTCGGCGACGTTGCCGACTCGGTCAGATCATGAAATTCGAGAGGACCACCATGAGAAGTTCGTTCACCCTCCGCCGCGTCACCGCGGTCGCCGGCCTGATGGCGCTCACCGCGCTGACGGCCGCATGCGGTGGCACCTCGAAGGACGCGCCGGCCGCGAGCCCGTCCAGCGCCGGGACGTTCCCGCGCACCATCACGCACGCCATGGGCACCACCACCATCGACAAGCAGCCGCAGCGCGTCGTCGTGCTCGACACACCGGAAGCTGGAGCGGCGCTGCTCGTCGGCGTGAAGCCGATCGCCGCCGTCTCCGTCGACCCGGTCGCCAAGACCTACCCGGTCCACCTGCAGAAGGACCTGACCGGAGTGCCGGACGTCGGGCCGCTGGAGGAACCCAACATCGACAAGATCTTGTCGCTGAAGCCGGATCTGATCCTGTCCTCCAAGATCCGCCACGAGAAGATCTACGACCGGCTCAGCCAGATCGCCCCCACCGTCTTCGCCGAGGCCCCCGGTGACGGCTGGAAGGAGAACGTCGCCCTCTTCGCCAAGGCCCTCGGCAAGGACAAGGAAGCCGAGACGGCGGTCGCCGCGTACCAGGAGCGGGCCAAGAAGATCGGTGCGGCGATCACCGCCAAGAACGGTGGCAAGGCGCCCACGATCTCCGTCGTCCGGTTCGTCGACGGACCGACCCGCCTCTACCAGCCCAGCAGCTTCAGCGGTGTCGTCGTAGCCGACACCGGCCTGCCCCGCCCCGCCTCTCAGCAGGACCCCAAAGAGGTCATCACCGAGATCGGACCGGAGCTGATCGACCGCGCCGAGGGCGACTACGTCTTCGTCTGCACCTACGGCGACCCCGCCACCACCCAGCAGAAGGCATTCCTCGCCAGCCCGCTGTGGGCCAACTTGACCGCGGTCAAGAACAACCGCGTCACCAACGTCAGCGATGACACCTGGATGACCGGCATCGGCATCCAGGGCGCCCACCTCATCCTCGACGACATCGCCAAGGCCGCCGGCGTCGAACCGCTGCGCTGACCGTGCCGCCCGGCCAGCGGGCCAGCGGGCCTCGCCGGCCGGGCGGTCACGCCGGAGTCGCGACAGGAAGGACTGCAAGACATGGCAACCCTCACCGTCGCCCCGTGGCGGCTGTTCACGGTGGACGTACGAATGGTTCGCCGACTCAGCCCGTCTTTCGTACGTGTCACGTTCACCGGTCCCGACCTCGACCGCTTCTGCGACAACGGCTACGACCAACGCGTCAAGCTCGTCTTCCCCCTGCCCGGCTCCGGATTCGCCGGGCTGCCCACCGGCGAAGGTTGGTACCAGCGGTGGCGGTCGCTGCCCGAAACGACCCGCAACCCGATCCGGACCTACACCGCCCGTGCGGTCCGCCCCCACCTCAACGAGGTCGATGTCGACTTCGCCGTCCACGGTGACAGTGGCCCCGCGTCGCGGTGGGCGCTGCGGGCGCGACCCCGCGACGTGCTGGCGATCCTCGGCCCCGACGCCGGCTACGACGGCGACCACGGCGGTGTGGAGTTCCGCCCGCCGAAGCACGTCGGGTCGCTGCTGATCGCCGGCGACGAGACGGCTGTACCGGCCATCGGCGCCATCCTCGAACGGCTACCCCGCAACGCCTGCGGCGAGGCTTTCCTGGAGGTTCCGGACCGCGCCGACGTTCTCCCGATGCAGGCGCCACCAGGCATCTCCGTGAGGTGGCTGGTCCGGGACGCCGGTACCCACGGAAGCTGCCTCGTACCGGCCGTGACCGCCGCGGCGACCCGGCCGCTCACCCGGCCGACGACACCCGCGGCACCACTGGCCGACGTCGACGTCGACACCGGCATCCTGTGGGAAGTACCCACTGCCAGGGCCGCAGCGCCTCTGTACGCCTGGCTCGCCGGTGAAGCCGGCGTCATACGCACGCTGCGACGGCTGTTGGTGTCTGAATGCGGAATCGACCGACGGTCGGTGGCGTTCATGGGCTACTGGAGACTCGGCCGCCCGGACGAAGAGTGACCGGCCGCGTCAACAGGGGCGTGCCTACCTCCGGGTGACGTGCGCGCGCCGGGGTGCGACACGTCCCGGCTGATGGCAGTCTGGCCCGGGGCGGCCGGGCCCGCGCAGTACGGTTACGGCGCGCAACGGTTGTGAGCAGGTGCGGGAGGAGAGCCGGGAATGGCCGAGGAGATCACCACCACCGACGAGTGGCGGGCGCTGGCGGCGCACGCGGAGAAGCTGCGGGACGCGCACCTGCGCGATCTGTTCGCCGCCGACCCGGATCGCGGTGAGCGGCTGGCCGGTGAGCTGGCGGACCTGCACGTCGACTACAGCAAGAACCTGGTCACCGACGAGACGTTGGCCCTGCTCGCCGCACTGGCGGGCCGGGCCCGGCTGACCGACCGGATCGCGGCGATGTTCTCCGGCGCGCACATCAACACCACGGAGGACCGGGCGGTGCTGCACACCGCGCTGCGCAAGCCGGCGGATGCGACGCTGACCGTGGACGGCCGGGACGTGGTCGCCGACGTGCACGCCGTGCTCGACCGGATGGCGGCGTTCGCCGAGCGGGTCCGCTCCGGCGAGTGGGTCGGGCACACCGGCGAGCGGATCCGCACGGTGGTCAACATCGGCATCGGCGGCTCCGACCTGGGACCGGTGATGGCGTACGAGGCGCTGCGGGCGTACCGGGACGCCGGGATCGTCTGCCGGTTCGTCTCCAACATCGACCCCACGGACATCGCCGAGGCGACCGCCGACCTGGACCCGGCGAGCACCCTGTTCGTGGTGGTGTCGAAGACGTTCTCCACCCAGGAGACGCTGGCCAACGCGCGGCAGGCCCGCGACTGGCTGCTCGCCGGCCTCGGTGGCGACGCCTCTGCGGTGGCCCGGCACTTCGTCGCGGTCAGCACCAACGAGCAGCGGGTACGGGACTTCGGCATCGACCCGGCGAACATGTTCGGCTTCTGGGACTGGGTGGGCGGGCGGTACTCGCTGCCCTCGGCCGTCGGGCTGTCGGTGATGCTGGCGGTCGGGCCGGCGCGGTTCCGGGAGCTGCTGGCCGGGTACCACGCCGTCGACGAGCACTTCCGCACCACTCCGGTGGAGCGCAACGTGCCGGCGCTGCTCGGGTTGCTCAACGTCTGGTACACCAACTTCCTCGGCGCGCAGACCCACGCGGTGCTGCCGTACTCGCAGTACCTGCACCGGTTCCCGGCGTACCTGCAACAGCTCACGATGGAGAGCAACGGCAAGTCGGTGACGCTGGACGGCACGCGGGTGTCGTACGACACCGGGGAGATTTTCTGGGGCGAGCCGGGCACCAACGGCCAGCACGCCTTCTACCAGCTCATCCACCAGGGGACCCGGCTGGTCCCGGCGGACTTCATCGGGTTCAGCCGGCCCACGCACGACCTGGGCGACATGCACGACCTGTTCATGTCGAACTTCTTCGCGCAGACCGCCGCGCTGGCGTTCGGCCGCACCCGGGAACAGGTCGAGGCCGAGGGCACCCCGGCGGAGTTGGCGGAGCACAAGGTGATGCCGGGCAACCACCCGACCACCTCGATCGTCGCCGCGGAGCTGACCCCGGCCGTGCTCGGCCAGCTCATCGCGCTGTACGAGCACATCGTGTTCACCGAGGGCGCGATCTGGGACATCAACCCGTTCGACCAGTGGGGGGTGGAGCTGGGCAAGGTGATGGCCAACCAGCTCGCGCCGCTGCTCACCGGCGACGAGGCCGACCTGTCCGGGCTGGACTCCTCGACCCGCGCCCTGATCGCCCGGTACCGGGCGCAGCGGCGCGCCACCGACTGACCGGCACCCGGTCCACGGAACCGGCCGGCGCCCCTCGCGGCGCCGGCCGGTTCTTTTTTTCGAGCTACCACGGGTCGCCGGTGACTTTTGTCATCGGGCCCCGTGCGGCACGCATCCGCTGTCATGACTAACTGCACTGGGGACGGACGGGTCCGGTGCACGAGACTCGTATCCGTCGCCGGGCAACGGAACCGGCCGAGATCGCGGAGGGGGGTCATGGTGGACGAGCGCTACGACAACTACTGCGCCGCGGACCGGCTCTTCTACGACTCGCTGGGCAGCGCGGTGGCCCAGCCGGCGTTCGCCGCCGCCGAGCGGGACGTGCCGGCGGGCTGGCGTCGTGAGTCGCTCGACGACTGGCTGATCCACGCCCCGGACGGCGGCTCGCTGCCCCAGCAGGGCTGGAAGATCCACGTGTCGGCCACCCTCGCCAACGCCGAGCGGGTGCTCGACGCGGTGTGGGACTACTGCGTGCCGCGCGGGCTGTCGTTCAAGTTCCTGCGCGGGCCGCGCACCCTGCTGCTGCGCAACTCCAAGTACGCCTCGCGCTCGGCCAGCGGCAAGTTCGTCACCATCTACCCGCAGGACACCGACGAGCTGGAGCTGGCCTGCAAGGAACTCGACGCGCTGCTCGCCGGCGAGGCCGGGCCGTACATCCTCACCGATCTGCGCTACGGCGCGGGGCCGGTGCACGTGCGCTACGGCGGCTTCGCCCGCCGCTACTGCCTCTCCCCGGACGGGCAGGTCGTCCCCGCGATCGCCGACGACTCCGGCACGCTGGTGCCCGACCGTCGCGACCCGGTGTTCCACCTGCCGCAGTGGGTGCCCCTGCCGGACTTCCTCGCCCCGCACCTGGCCGCCCGCAACGCCACCAGCACCACCGAGGTCCCGTACAAGATCGAGAAGGTCATCCACTTCTCCAACGGCGGCGGCCTGTACGTGGGCCGGGACCTGCGCACCGGCACCGAGGTGGTGCTCAAGGAGGCCCGCCCGCACGCCGGCCTGGACGCCGACGGCACCGACGCGGTGGCCCGGCTGGACCGGGAGGCCACCGCCCTGCGCCGCCTCGCCGACCTGCCCCAGGTGCCCGCGGTACACGACGAGTTCGCCATCGGCGAGCACCGGTTCCTCGCCCTGGAGTTCATCGAGGGCCGGTCGCTGAACAAGGTGGTCGTCGACCGGTATCCGCTGATCGACGCCGACGCCACCGACGCCGACCGGGCCGAGTACGCCCGCTGGGCGCGCGACGTCCTGGCACAGGTCGAGTCGATCGTCGCGGCGATCCACGAGCGCGGGCTGGTCTACGGCGACCTGCACCTGTTCAACATCATGGTCCGCCCCGACGGCCGGGTGGCGCTTGTCGACTTCGAGGTCGCCGCCCCGATCGAGGGGCACCGCCGGCCCGGGCTGCGCAACCAGGGGTTCGCCGCGCCCGGCGACCGGAGCGGCCCGGCCGTCGACCGGTACGCGCTGGCCTGCCTGCGCCTGGCGCTGTTCCTCCCGCTGACCCAGCTCGTCCGGCTCTCCCCGGACAAGGTCGCCCACCTCGCCGACATCGTCGCCGAGCACTTCCCGGTTCCCCGCGACTGGCTGGCCGCGGCGGTCACCGAGATCACCGACGCCCAGCGCCAGGACGCCGACGGGGGCACGGGCGGCGACGACACCGTCGACGTGGCCGGCGACTGGCCCGGGGTGCGGAGACGGATCCGCACCGCGATCCTCGCCAGCGCCACCCCGCGCCGCGACGACCGGCTCTTCCCCGGCGATATCGAGCAGTTCCGCAGCGGCGGGCTCAACCTCGCCCACGGCGCGGCCGGGGTGCTGCACGCCCTCGCCGTCAGCGGCGCGGGCCGGTTCCCCGAGCACGAACAGTGGCTGGCCCGGCGGGCCACCGCCCGCGCATCGGGCACCCGGCTGGGCTTCTACGACGGCCTGCACGGGGTGGCGTACGCGCTGGAGCACCTGGGCCGCCGCTCCGACGCCCTCGACGTGCTCGACATCTGCCTGCGGGAGTCCTGGACCGAGCTGGACCTGAGCCTGGCCAACGGGCTGTCCGGCATCGCCCTCAACCTCGCCGAGCTGGCCGGGCGCACCGGGGAGACCGCGCTGCGCGACGCCGCCGACAAGGCCACCGCCGCCGTGGTCGACCGGCTCGCCGACGACCCCGGCCCGGACGTCAGCGGCGGCCGGCACCCGTACGCCGGGCTGCTGCGCGGGCGCACCGGAGCGGCGCTGCTGCTGGTGCGGATGCACGAGCTGACCGGCGACCCGGCGCTGCTGGAGCACGCCGCCACCGCGCTGCGGCAGGACCTGCGCCGGTGCGTGGTCCGCCCGAACGGGGCGCTGGAGGTCAACGAGGGCTGGCGCACCATGCCGTACCTCGGGCAGGGCAGCGTCGGCATCGGCCTGGTGCTCGACCAGTACCTGCGCCACCGCGCCGACGAGCGCTTCGCCGAGGCCAGCGCCGGGGTGCGCCGGGCCGCCCGGTCCCCGTTCTACGCCCAGTCCGGCCTCTTCGCCGGCCGGGCCGGGATCATCGCGTACCTGGCCACGCTCCCCGACGCCGACGGCCGCCGCGAACTGGACGCGCAGCTGCGCCGGCTCGGCTGGCACGCGCTGCCGTACGGCGGCGGGATCGCCTTCCCCGGCGAGCAGCTCCTGCGGCTCTCCATGGACCTGCCCTCCGGCACCGCCGGGGTGCTGCTCGCGCTGGCGAGCCTTCCTAACGAGCCGGCGACCCTGCC
>NZ_GG657738.1:573826-575645 GCF_000158815.1 Micromonospora sp. ATCC 39149
CCCACGAGGAGTTGCTGGCCCGGTCGGCGACGTACCGGGAACTGGTCGGCCACTGGGACGACCGGCCGGCGGGACGACCGGCCCCGGTCACGAGGGGCTGACCGTCCCACCGGCCCCGTGCGCGCAGCCCGACCGGCCTCAGATCCAGCCGGACTCGCGGGCGAGCCGGACCGCCTCGATCCGGGTGCGCGCCCCGGTCTTGCGGGCGATCCGCCCGAGGTGGTTGCGGACCGTGCCGCAGGACAGCCGCAGCGACCCGGCCACCTCGGCGACCGGGGCACCGGCGGCGGTCAGCCGCAGCACCTCGGTCTCCCGGGCGGTCAGCGGGCAGTCGGCGGCGAGCGCCGCCATGACGAGTTCGGCGTCGACCACCGACTCCCGCCGGGCGAGCCGGCGGACCCCGTCGACCACCCGTTGCGGGGCCACGTCGCTGGCCAGGATGCCGACGGTCCGCCCCGGGGCGAACACGCTGTGCAGGCCCCGGACGCGGCGCGGGTCGGCCAGCACCAGCAGCGGGCACCGCTGGATCGCCGCCGGCTCCACCGCTTCCGGGTCACCATTGATCAGATCGAAATCCACCACCGCGACGTCCGGCTGACCGGCGCGGACGGCCTGGTCGACCGCGTCGCCGCGGCCCACCTCCGCCACCACGTGGATGTCCTCCTCGGCTGCGAGGACGAGCGACAACGCGCCTCGGACCAGGGCACCGTCCAGGGCAAGCAGGGTACGGATCACGTCGGACCTCTCCCAGGCGTCTCGGCACATCACAGATCGTGAATATTCAAACACGAGTTCCACTGCGCCGCCCGGCGAGCGGACGGGCCCCGACCTGCCTCGCCGGAGCCCCGTGTGCGCGACTACAACCACCCCTCGTGCTGCGCCAGGCGGACCGCTTCCATCCGGTTGCGGGCCCCCGTCTTGTGCATGATCGCCGAGAGGTGGTTGCGCACCGTCCCGTGCGCCAGGAAGAGCCGACGGGCAATCTCCTTCAGCGGTACGCCCTCGGCTGCCTCCCGCAGCACCTCCCGCTCGCGCCGGGTCAGCGGGTTGGCCGGCGGGCTGAGCACGGCCACGGCGGCGCACGGGTCGATCACCCGCTCCCCGGCCGCGGTGGTGCGGACGGCGTTGGCCAGCTCCGACAACGCGACGTCCTTGCTGACCAGCCCGCGTGCCCCGGCGGCCAGGGCCGCCTCGACCAACGGCGGGCTCCAGCGGTGGCTCATCGCCAGCACGGCCGTCTTCGGTGCCTCGGCGACCACCCTGGCCACCACCGCCGCCGCCGCCGACTCGGGCGCGTCCGGTTTCAGCTCCAGCACCAACACGTCGGGTCTCTCCCGGCGCAGCACCGGCCACAGTTCGCCGATGCCGGCGGCGTCGGCGATCACCTTGATGTCCTCCTCGCTCGACAGCGCGGCGCGCAGGGCGCTGCGCAGCAGTCCCATCTCCTCGGCCACGACGACGTGGATCAGCACGGATCTCCGATCTCGGGTACGCGCCGCGCCGGCCATCCCGGCTCGATACCGGCGGGCGGGGCGGTACGCACGGAACGGCAACATCGGCCCGCAGCTGCCCCTGCTGGGCGCTGCGGGCCCTGTTCGGCCACATCGGGCGGTGCGGCACGGCACGGGGCCGACGACCGCGGGACGGGCCATACCGAGACTCAGCCGGGGCAGGCGGTCACCGCCGGGGCCCGGCTGTGCACCGGGGTCGACGGGAGAGCGGTACGGTGGCGGGGCCGACGGGGCGCGAGCCCACCGCCTCGCCCGCGAGGGCACCCTGCGCGACCGCCCGGCGCGCGCCGGCGGCCGGGGCCGGCGCG
>NZ_GG657738.1:575931-587965 GCF_000158815.1 Micromonospora sp. ATCC 39149
GACACATGGTAGCTACGGGGTAACCAAGCCGCATCCTTCGTCGGGCGACCGGTTCGCGATTGCCGGAGGGCCGAATCAGCCGGGTGGAAGGTGGTCGCGAAGCGCGGCGAACTGGGTGACCGTGAGGTACGAGGGGTTGGCCGCCTGCGGCTGACGGAACACCTCCAGGCCGCCCAGCCGCGCGTCGGCGCGCAACCGCTGCCGGGGCACCCGGTCCGCCTCGGCGAGGACCGTCAGGTCCAGCGGCACGGACCACCCGCCGTCGGCGTCGGCGACCGGCGGGGCGAGGATCCGGCCCACGCCCCAGACCCCGTACGGCAGCCGGGACCGGCTGCCGCTGGCCCAGAGCACCACCGGCTGGCCGGGACGCATCAGCCGGGACCGGTAGCCGGGGCGTACGCACCAGCTCGTGACCCGTGGGTCGCGCCGGAACCGGGCGGCGAGGTCGCTCCGGTCGGCATTGCCCTTGACCAGCCACGCCCCCAGGTCGTCGAGGCTCACCCGCCGCTCGCTCACCCCGGCATTGTGCCCGCGCCGCCGGGTCCGTCTGCTCTCCGGCTCGGATGTCGGCGAGGTGACGGTGTCCCGCTCCCAGCTACCGCGTAGGCCCACGTCGAGCCCGTGCAACGTCAGGATGTTGGTCAGGGCGAAGACGTTGCGGGCGTCGTCGTCGACCACCAGGACCTTGCGGCCGACGAGCCCGGCGCCGAAGTCCGCCCGGGGCGTGGCGGCCCGGACAGGTAGCCGTGCGTCTGGGCGGGCGCAGCCGAGCCGTATCCACCACCCCGGCCCCGGCCCCACCATTCCCCGAGGTCACGCCGCCGGGGCAATCCATTCGACGACCGCATGGACGCCTATCCGGTTCCGCTCGGACAACACGCCATTGACGGCTGTTGATCGTCTTTGCGCGCAACCGCCGACTCAAAAGACTGCCCATCCGATAGGGAATCGGAATTTCAGGATGAACATTACGACCGCCACGCGAGCCGCCGCGCCACCCTGACCGAGGGTGACCACCGCCAGGGTCGACAGAAATCGTCCGCCCAGCTCAGCGCCACGTCGACCAGCCTGGGCCCCACGGACGACAACCTTCGGTCACCGGGTTCGGCCTCGGCGACCGGACGGAGCTCACCGGACGCCCGATCACGGGTTGACGGGCCGCACCCCCGAGGCAATCATAGCTGTCACTGGGTTGCGGTTATCGCGATTCCGGATCGACGGCTTTTCCCACGTCAGCGGGGCTATTCGTGCGGTCCGCGTAACGCGTGTCGGCCACCGTTCCGCGGGCCCTTGGAAAAGGCCACCGGAACACCCGTCAGGAACGAGCGAGGAGTCCGCCGGTGAACGGGAACGACGAAGCTCCCGCGCAGCCCCGGCCACTGCCGGCGGCGCGCCCTGATCGACCGGAGGACCGCCTCGCCCTGCACGGCGGCGCGCCCGTCCGGCGTACCCCCTGGCCCACGTACGACAAGGGCGCCGTCTTCGTCCACCCCGAGGACGAGGAGGCCGCCTGCCGGGCCGTGCGCAGCCACCTCTACTTCCGGTACGACCACCGTCCCCAGCACGAGACCGAGTGCGGCCGGTTCGAGGACGAACTGTGCCGCTTCTTCGGCACTCGGCACGCCCTCGCCGTGTCCAGCGGCACCGCCGCCCTGGCCCTGGCCATCATGGCGGCGCGGGTGCCCCCGGGCTCCCTGGTGGCCTGCCCCGGGTTCACGTTCGTCGCCACGCCGAGCGCGATCGTCATGGCCGGCTGCCAGCCGTTCCTGGTGGAGGTCGACGAGGACCTGCGGATGGACCTCGACGACCTGCGCCGCCGCTGGCACCCGGGGATCGGGGCGATCCTCGTGGTGCACATGCGCGGCTTCGCCGCCGACGCCGAGGCCCTCGCCGGGTTCGCCGCCGAGATGGGCGTGCCGCTGATCGAGGACGCGGTGCCCGCCCTCGGCGCGGAACTGGACGGCCGCAAGCTCGGCACGTTCGGCATCGCCGGGGCGTTCAGCACCCAGTCGGACAAGGCGCTCAACTGCGGCGAGGGCGGCTTCCTGGTCACCGACCACACGGAACTGTTCGCCCGCGCGGTGGCGCTGTCCGGGGCGTACGAGGGGCGGCTGCGGCGGCACTTCCCCGACGGCGAGCCACCGCTGACCGGCCTGGACCTGCCCCTGCTCAGCCTGCGCATGGACGAGATCCGGGCGGCGCTGCTGCGCGCCGAGATGACCCGGCTGCCGCAGCGGTTGCGGCTGTTCCACCGCAACTACGGGCACGTCGCCGCCGCGCTGGCCGACCTGCCGGGCATCGCGATCCGCCGGCCGGTCGCCCCGGGCGCGTACCTCGGGGAGGCGTTCGTGTTCCGGGTCCCCGGCGGCGACGCCGGCTGGTTCGCCCGCGCGCTGTGCCGGGAGGGCATCGACGCGCGCAACATCGGCGCCGACGACGACCTCAACGTCCGCGCGTTCTGGAACTGGCGGTTCGTGTACGACACCGACGACGTCGACGCGATCCGGGCGATGCTGCCGCGCACCACCGGTTACCTGCGCGAGGCGGTGGACGTGCCGTTGTCGTCCAACCTGACCCTGGACGACTGCGACGACCTGGTGCGGGCCGTACGCAAGGTGGCCGCCGCCGCGCCCCCGCCGACCGGCACCACGCCCCCGCCGAACGCCGCCGCGCCGCCGGCCGGCACCACGTCGGCACCGGTCGGCGCGGGGGAGCCGGCGGGCCGATGACGCAGACCGCCACCCGCGCCGTGCCGCGCCTGGCCCTGGTCGGCATCTTCGGCGGACTGTTCGCCGGCTACCTGGGCCTCACTGCCGTGATCCCGGTGCTGCCCGGGTACCTGCGCGACCGGCACGACGCCGGGGACCTGGTCGTCGGGCTGGTCGTCACGGTCACGGCCGTGACCGCGCTGCTCGTGCGGCCGGTGGCCGGCGCGCTGGCCGACCGGTACGGCCACCGCGCCGTGATGCTCACCGGCGCGCTCGTCGTGGGCCTCGGCGGGCTGCTCTACCTCCTGCCGCTCGCGGTGCCGGTGCTGGTCGCGGTGCGGCTGCTGCTCGGCGCGGGCGAGGCGGCCCTGTTCACCGCCGGGGCGGTGTGGACGGTGGCCCTGGCCCCGCACCACCGCCGGGGCCAGCTCATCGGCCTGTACGGGGTGAGCATGTGGGGCGGCATCTCCGCCGGCACGTTCCTCGGCGCCACCCTGCAACAGGTCTCCTACCCCGCCGTCTGGGCGCTCGCCTCCGCCGCTCCCCTGCTGGCCGCCGCCCTGATCGCCCTGGTCCCGGTGCCTCGCCGGGAGGCCGGGGCCGCCCCGGCCAAGGGCGGGGGCGGGCTGCTGCTGCGCCCGGCGCTGCTGCCCGGCACCGCGCTCGCCCTCGGCGCCGCCGGGTACGCCGGCCTCGCCGCGTTCGTCGTGCTGCACCTGGACGCGCGCGGGATCGGCTCCGGCGTGCTGGTGCTGAGCTGCTTCAGCGCCGTGTACGCCGGCACCCGCCTGGTCATCGGGCACCTGCCCGACAGGCTGGGCCCCCGCCGGGTGGCGGCCTGGTCCGCCGCCGGCGAGGCGGTCGGCCTGACGATCGTGGCCCTCGCGCCGAACCTGCCCGTCGCCGTGGCCGGCGGGGTGGTCACCGGCGTCGGTTTCTCGCTGCTGCACCCGTCGCTGGCGCTGATGGTGATGAACCGGGCCGACCCGGGCCGGCAGGGGGCGGCGATCGGGGCGTACACCTCGTTCTGGGACCTGGGGCTGGCGGTGTGGGGGCCGGTGACCGGCCTGGTCGCGGCGCGGTTCGACTATCCCGCCGTGTTCGGCGTCGGCGCGGCCTGCGCCGTCGCGGCGGCGGCCACGGCGGCGTGGATCGGCCGCCCGGCGGCCGGCCCCGGCGGCGAACGGACGGAGGCCCGCGCGGCATGAGCGACCTGACGGTCCTGTGCGTCACCGGTTGGTGCCGCAACGGCAGCACCATCATCGGCAACGTCCTCAACGAGGTGCCCGGCTTCTTCCACGTCGGCGAGCTGCACTTCCTGTGGAAGAACTCCACCGGCCGCGGCGTCAACGACCGGTGCGGCTGCGGCCTGGCGCTGACGGCCTGCGACGTCTGGTCGCGGGTGCTGCCCGTCGGGCGGCCCGCCGGCACGTCGCCCGACGCGCACGCCGAGGAGGTGATCCGCCGCCAGCGCTCGCGGGTCCGCACCCGGCACACCTGGCGGGTGCTGCACCGGGGCCTGTACGACGCCGAGATCCGCGCCCACGCCGAGCTGATGGGCCGGGTCTACCGGGCGATCGCCGAACGCACCGGCGCGCACACCATCGTGGACACCACGAAGATCCCCGGAGAGGCGGCGCTGCTGCCGTACCTGCCCGGAATCACCCCGTACTACGTGCACCTGGTCCGCGACCCGCGCGCCGTGGCGCACTCCTGGCGGGAGCCGAAGCAATACGTGTACGCGATGTCGGCGGCGCGCAGCACCGCGTACTGGCACGGGTTCAACCTGGCCTCGGCGGCGATCACCCGGCGGCACCCGCAGCGGTCGACGCTGCTGCGCTACGAGTCGTTCACCGCCGACCCGGCCGGCACCGTCGACGCGCTGCTGCGGCTGTGCGGGGCCGACCCGGCAGGCAACCCGGTGCGCGGGCGGACCGTCGAGCTGGGCACGAACCACACGGTGACCGGCAACCCGGACCGGTTCCGCACCGGGCCGACCGTGATCCGCGACAGCGACGACTCCTGGCGGCGCACCCTGTCGACCGCCGACCGGCTGGCCGCGACGGCGCTGGCCCAGCCCCTGTTCGCCCGCTACGGCTACCGGTCGGCCCGGTCCGGGGCGGCCCGGACGTCACCGACCAGCGGGAGGTAGCAGAAGTGGATCTCGGGCTCAAAGGACGGGTGGCGCTCGTCGCGGGCGGGTCCAGCGGCATCGGGCTGGCCTGCGCGAAGGAGTTCGCCGCCGAGGGCGCGCACGTGGCGATCTGCGGCCGGGACCAGGACCGGCTCGCCGCCGCCGAGCGGGAACTGGCCGGGGTGGCCACCGGCCGGGTCAGCGCCACCGCCGTGGACGTCACCGACGCCGACGCGGCCCGCCGTTGGGTTGACGGGGTGGCCGCCGACCTCGGCGGGGCGCACGTCCTGCTGGCCAGCGGCGGCAGCCCGCCGGTCGGTCCGGCCGCGCTGTTCGAGGCCGCCGACTACCAGGCCGCCGTCGACCGGGTGCTGCTGCCGGCGGTCGGGCTGGCCCTCGGGGCGCTGCCGCACCTGCGCGCCGCCGGCTGGGGACGGCTGATCTTCGTCGCCTCGGAGACCGCCGCCGTGCCGATCGCCCCGCTGGTGCTGTCCGGGGTGACCCGGGCCGCCCTGGTCCGCTTCGCCCAGGGCCTCGCCGTCGACGTGGCCCGCGACCAGATCACCGTCAACGTGCTCGCCCCCGGCTCGGTGCGCACCCCGCCGATGGAGCGGGCCGCCGCCCGGCTCGCCGGCGACGGCGACGTCGAGAAGCAGCTCGCCGCCATGGGCCACCACAGCGCGCTGGGCCGGCTGGCCCGCCCCGAGGAGGTCGCCGCCGTGGCCGCGTTCCTGGCCAGCGAGCGGGCCTCGTTCGTCACCGCCGGGGTGCACCTGGTCGACGGCGGCGCGAGCGCCACCGGCCCGGACCTGCCGCACCTCACCGGCGTCCGCAGGGACACCTACGCCTGATCCCTCCACCGTCCCCCTCCCCCATCCGGCGGCGGCCGACCCCGGCCGGCGGCACAGCACGAAGGAGTGCGCGATGTCCACGACCAGCCCCACGTTCACCGAGCGGGACGTCTCCGAGTTCTTCGACCAGACCACCCAGACGTACCTCAGCTTCTGGGACAGCGAGGGCGTGCTGCACACCGGCTACTTCGCCGACGACGCCGACACCGACTACCACGCCGCCGCCGACCGGACCTCCGACCTGCTGGCCGCCGAGGCGGGCATCGACGCCGGATCGACGGTGCTCGACGTCGGCTGCGGTTGCGGCAACTTCCTGCTCCGGCTCGCCGGGCAGACCGGCTGCCGGGGCGAGGGGCTGGACCTGAGCATCGAGCGGATCCGGTTCGCCCAGGCCAAGCTCGCCGAGCGGGGCACGCCGGGGGTCACCTTCCGGCACGGCTCGGCCACCGCCATGCCGTACACCCCCGGCGGCTTCAGCCACGTGGTCAGCCAGGACGCGCTGTTCCTGGTGCCGGACAAGCCGCGCAGCCACGCCGAGATGCACCGGGTGCTCGCCCCCGGCGGGATCCTCGCGATCACCGACTTCCTCCAGCCCACCACCGAGATCGGCGACGCCGCCCGCCGGCACGTCTACGACCGGGTGCGCTGGAGTGGCGGCTACTCCCTCGACGGGTACACCGAGGCGCTCACCACCGCCGGTTTCGAGGTGCTGACCGCCCGCAGCCTCGACACCCACATCCGGCAGACGTACCGGGTGCTCGGCGAGACCGCCCGGCAGCGGGCCGCCACCACCGACGACCCGGCCGCCCGGGAGTGGATCCTCGGCTTCGCCGCGTCCTGCGGCGAGATCCAGGCCGCCATCGACCGGGGCGAGTTCGGCTGGGGCATGTTCGTCGCCCGCAAGCCCGCCGCGCAGTGACGACCCGACCCGACCAGGAGGTGTGAGCCCGATGCAACGAACCGACGTCATCAAGCGCACGATCGCCGAGGTCGTCGAGGACCGGAAGAAGCAGCTCTCGCCGGGGCAGGTCTTCGTCGACGCCTTCGCCGAGCGGGGCTTCGACACCCGCGTCGACTACGACGTCACCATCACCGACTCGCTGACCAGTTCCCGGCGCAAGCCGCGCTACCCGTCGCGGAACATGCTGAAGGTGGTGGACCTGTCCCGCGACCCGCAGGAGTTCTACTGGCACGAGAGCCCCGCCCGCCCGGACGACCCGGCCGTCGACGGCGCGGACCTGCGGCGGGAGGCGGCCAACCACTTCCACCGCTCCCCGATCCCGCCGCTTTACACCACCAAGGCGTGGGTGCAGGTGCCGGACGGGCTGTGGGAAGACCCGACCAGCTTCGCGGAGTTCATCAACTACCGGCTCGTGGTGCGGCTCGCCACCGCCGAGAACGTCACCATCCTGCGCGGCGAGGGCGGCCTGCTGACCATGCCGGACATCGCCCGGCTCACCGACGCGGGCCCGTTCGGCTCCACCATCCTGTCGGCCTGCAACGAGGTGGAGCAGAACGGCAGCACCGCCGACGGCCTGATCATCAACCCGGCGGACTACTACCGGCTGCTCGGCTCCGGCACGCTGATGCGCGACGTCGAGGAGAACGGCGTGTTCATCGTCCGGACCCGGCTGGTCGACCCGGGCACCGCGATCGTCGGCGACTTCGGCCACGGCGCGCTGCTGTTCGACGCCGGCCGGTCGATGATCTCCTTCGCCGAGCCGCCGCCCGGCACGTTCGCCGAGCCCGGGGTGGCACTGACCGCCGAGATCTACGAACGGGTGGTGCTCAACCTGCCCACCTGCTTCTTCGTGGTCAGCCTCTAGGCCGCCCACGATGTCGACGCCCACGCCGCGCCCACCCGGCGACGAACCCGACGTGCTGGTCGTCGGCGCGGGCGTCGTCGGCCTGTTCTGCGCCTGGTTCCTGGCCCGCGCCGGCCACCGGGTCACCGTCGTCGACCGGGGCGAGGTCGGCGACCCGGCGGCCTGCTCGTCGGGGAACACCGGCTTCGTCGGCACGCAGGGCTCCGCGCCGCTGGCCGAGCCCGGCGTGCCGGCCAAGGGGCTGCGCTACCTGCTGAACCCGGAGAGCCCGTTCCACGTCCGGCCCCGCCTCGACGCGGCCCTGCTCGCCTGGCTGTGGCACTTCCGCCGGCGCTGCACCGAGCACGACGCCCGGGCGGCGTTCGACGTCCTGCTCACCCTCAAGCAGCGCAGCCTCGCCATCCTGCACGAGGTGTGCGCGGCGGGCCCGCTCGCCGACACCCTCACCGCACAGGGGATGCTGCTGGCCTGCAAGACCCCGGAGGGCTTCGCGGCGGCCCGCGCCTCGGTGCCGGCGGCCGTGGCCAGGGGCGTGCCGCTGCGGGTGCTCGACCCCGGCGAACTGGCCGCCCTCGAACCGGGCGTCGAGTTCGACGTCGCCGGGGCGCTGCTCAACGCCGAGGGGGCCGCGCTGCGCATCCCCACGTTCCTGGTCGCGTTCGCCGACGCGCTGCGGGCCGCCGGGGTGGACATCCGCACCCAGACGGAGGTACGCGACTTCGAGGTGGCTGGCGACCGGGTGCGGGCCGTGCGCACCAGCGGCGGCGACCTGCGCCCCGCCGAGGTGGTGATCGCCGCCGGGGTCTGGTCGGTCGCCTGCGCCCGCCGGCTCGGCGTCGACCTGATGCTCCAGCCCGCCAAGGGGTACGCGGTGACCATCGCCGCCGGTGAGCACCCGCCCCGGCTGCCGATCCTGCTCAGCGAGGGCAAGGTGGCCGTCATGCCGCTGGGCGACCGGCTGCGGCTGGCCGGCACCCTGGAGCTGGTCGGGATGGACACCGGCGTCTCGCCGCGCCGCATCGACGGCATCGTGCGCACCGTCCGGTCGTACCTGCCGGGGCTGGACACCGACCGACGGGTGCAGGTGTGGAGCGGGCTGCGTCCCTGCACGCCGGACAGCCTGCCGCTGATCGGCCGCGCCGGGACGTACCGGAACGTGTGCGTCGCCACCGGGCACGGCCACATCGGGATGGGCCTGGCCCCGGCCGGCGGCCGGCTGGTCGCCCAACTCGTCGGCGGCGAACGCCCGGAGTTGGACCTCGCTGGATTCGCCGTGGACCGCTGGCGGCGCCGCTCGTCTCCCTGGAGGACCCGATGACCGACGCCCCGATCGGCGTGCTGTGCCTGGACACCTCCTTCGAGAAGATCCCCGGGCACATCCGCAACCCGGCCACCTTCGACTTTCCCGTCGTCTACCGGGTGGTCGAGGGGGCCACGCCGCAACGGCTGGTCCGGGAGGCCGACCCGACGCTGTTGGAGCCGTTCGTCGCGGCGGCGCGGGACCTGGAGGCCGCCGGGGTCGCCGGGATCACCGGCGCGTGCGGGTTCCTGGTGCTGTTCCAGGCCGAGCTGGCCGCCGCCGTGTCGGTGCCGCTGTGGTCGTCCAGCCTGCTCCAACTCCCGATGGCGCACCGGACGGTCGGCCGGCCGGTCGGGCTGCTCGTCGCCGACGAAGCCGCGCTCACCCCGCGCCACCTCGCCGCGATCGGCGCGGAACAGGTGCCGGTGCGGGTGACCGGGATGGCCGGCCAGCCGGAGTTCCGCGAGGTGATGCTGGAGGGCCGCCGCGACGCCCTCGACGCCGACCGGCTCGAACGGGAGGTGCTCGACCGGGTAGAGCGGCTCGCCGAGGCGCATCCGGACCTCGGGGCGTTGGTGATCGAGTGCACCGACCTGGTGCCGTTCGCGCACACCATCCAGGCCCGGCTCGGCCTGCCTGTGTTCGACATCGTCACGCTCACGGACATGCTGCACGCCACGCTCACCCGCCGCCCGTACCGGGCCCGGGTGACGAGGTTCGGTGGTAGGCGAGTGTGACAGTGCTGAGCGCGGGCGGCTACGCCAAGTTTCCTCGAAGCCGGCCCCAGGTCATCGGCCCCGGGCGTTGAGAGTCGGAGAACGAGCCGTGGGCCTCTGCCGTATGTTCGTACCTCGGGTGAGGGTGTGGCTGGCAGCCGGGCGGTGCTGCCAGTGCTGAGTATCCAGCGGGAGGACAGGTGGGGAGGAGTTCCTACCGGCCGGCCGACCTCGCGCGGGAGCACGGCATCTCGACGCAGTCCGTCCGCAACTACGAGCGCGACGGGGTGCTGCCCCCGGCCCGGCGCACGCCCAGCGGCTACCGCGTCTACACGACCGCACACGCCAGCGCGCTCCGTGCCTACCTGGCGCTGATCCCGGCGCACGGATACGCCACCAGCGGCGAGATCATGCGCGCCGTCAACGCCGGTGACATGGACACCGCGCTGCGGGCGATCGACCGCAGCCACGCCCAGCTACTACGCGACCGCGAGACGCTCGACGCCGTCGAAGTGGCCGTGGGCCTGCTCACGGGGCCACCAGCGGCGAGCCGACCCGACCGTCCGCTGGCGATCGGGGGCCTCTCCCGCCGGATCGGCGTGACGTCGGCGGCCCTGCGCAAGTGGGAGCGGGCCGGCGTCCTCGCGCCGCGCCGGAGCTCCGCCACCGGCTACCGGCTGTACTCAGCCGACGACGTCCGCGACGCCGAACTGGCCCATCTGCTCCGGCGCGGCGGCTACCGGCTGGACCACATCGCCACGGTCGTGCGGCAGATCCGCGACGCGGCCGGCACCGAACCGCTGGCCGCGTCCCTGGACAACTGGCGGCGGCGGCTCGCCGACCGGGGCCGGGCCATGCTCACCGCCGCCGTGCGACTCGCGGAGCACGTGTCCCCACCGGACGACTGACGGCGCGGCGCGCGGCCAGCGCCCGGGCCTGTGCACCGAGTCGGATCGGGCCCGCCGCGCGGCGGGCCGGATCAGGCGTCGGGGCAGCGACCGGAGAGCGCGTAGCGCAGCAGGACGACGTCGCCGATCTGGCGGACCTCCGCGAGGCCGGCGCGGCGGCCGGGGTGCCACGGGAACCGGCCCTCGCCGGGGAAGCGGAATCGCGCGGCGGTCGCCCGACGAAGAACGGGGCGACCACCAGGTGCAGCTCGTCGGCGAGGCCCGCGCCGAGGAACAGGGTGTGCACGGCCGCCCCGCCCTCCACCATGAGCCGGCGCACCCCCCGGGCGGCGAGGTCGGCCAGCACCCGGCGGGGGCCGACCGGGTCGCCGCCGTCGGCGACCGTGGCCAGTGCGCCGAGCCGGTGCCGGGTCTCCGCCAGCACCGACGTGGCGCAGTAGACGATCCGGTCTGCGTCGCCGACGGTGAAGAACCGGGCCGCCGGGTCGAGGTCACCGCTTCCGGTGACGGTCACCTTCGTCGGCGACGACGGCAGGCCCCGAGCGGCCCGCTCCCGCCGGCGCTCCGGTGAGCGGATCACCAGGCGCGGGTCGTCGGCCCGGACGGTAGCCGCGCCGACGAGGATCGCGTCGCAGCTGGCCCGCACGGCGTCGACCCGGTCCAGGTCCGCCTCGTTGGACAGCAGCAGCCGCTGGTCGGTGGCGTCGTCGATGTAGCCGTCGATGGACATGGCGCAGCTGAGCAGCACGTACGGCCGCTCCGGCGGCGGTCGCCCGCCGGGCGCTGCGGTGGCTTCGGGCCCGGGCACCGGTCCGGCGTCCGGCGGGGTCAGGGCGGTCACCGGACGAACGGAAGGTCGATGGTGTGGGCGGCCCGGTCCACCTTGGCCGCGAGGTACCCGGCGTTGGCCGCGGACAGGTGCAGCCCGGTGGGCACCCGCTCGGCCACCTCGACGCCGAGCCGGCGTAGCTGCTCGGCCTTGTCCGGGTTGTTGCTGAGCAGGGCCACCCGGTCGGCGCCCAGAGCCACCAGCATCTGCGCGGCGACGGTGTAGTCCCGCTCGTCCGCGCCCCGGCCCAGCGCCTCGTTCGCCTCGTAGGTGTCCATCCCGGCGTCCTGTAGGGCGTACGCGTCGAGCTTGGCGTACAGGCCGATGCCGCGTCCCTCCTGGCGCAGGTAGAGCAGGAGCCCACCGGCGTCGGCGATCCGCTCGACCGCCTCGCGCAGTTGCGGCCCGCAGTCGCACCGCTGGCTGCCGAACACGTCCCCGGTCAGGCACTCGCTGTGCGGGCGGACCAGCGGGGGCGGCCCGCCGCCGGCGGCCCGGTCCAGCGCGACCGACCAGTCGCCGAGCCCGAACGCGAGGTGTTCCCGGCCGTCGACGAGGCCGTGGAACGAGAACACCCGGGCGGTGGTGGTGTAGCCGTCGGGGAAGCGTAGCGGCACCGGCACCTCGGTACGGATGGTCGCGACGGGCAGTGCTCCGGACATCGATCTCCTTCGTCGGACGGTCAACCGCTCACTCCGGTGCGCGACGCCCACCAGGCGGTGCGGGCGGTGACACCGGGGGCCGCAGGCACGGCGGCCCCGG
>NZ_GG657738.1:588270-589793 GCF_000158815.1 Micromonospora sp. ATCC 39149
CGGCCCAGCACGCCGGATCGGACGTCGGCCACGGCGGTACGCAGCGCCCGCGCCCACCGCGACGCTCCCGACCGGGGCGCGAACGCGGCCCCAGCAACACCGGGGCCCAGCCGGGGGGCGGCCACCAGTGCCGCCACCGCCGGCAGGTACGGCCGCACGGGCGACGGGAACACGGCCAGCACGCCCACCGCGAGGACCACCTGGACCACCTGGCCGGCCGTCCGTTCCCAGACCACGGCCCGGACGCCCCGGCCGACGTCGCCGGAGTCACGGCCATGGCGCACCGCGCGGTCCACGTCGCCGAGCACCCCGCCGGGCAGGGTGGAGTTGAGGAACACGGCCCGGTAGCAGTGCGCCACCGCTTCGCGCAGCGGCAGCCGCACGCCCAGCCCACCGGCCACCAGGCTCCAGCGCCAAGCGGCGCAGACGGTGGTGATCAGGCCGATGCCCAGCGCCGCCGCGAGGGCCGCGCCGTCGATGAGGCGCAGCCCGGCGACGAACGGGCCGCTGCCCAGCCGCCACAGCAGCGCCGCCAGCACGCCGGCCCCGGCGAGGGTACGCGCCCACCCCCAGAACGACCGGGGCAGCCGGCGGCCCCGCCCGGCCGGCGACGCCGCCGGTTCCGTGCTCGCTGGCAAAGCCGGCCCTCCCTGCACGATCGTCTTCCTGGACGGGTTTACGTGCGGCACGGCCGGCGGGTTCACCCGCACCCGGTGAGCAGGTCGCAGTGGTCGACCAGGACGCCGAGCCTACCTGCGCGGGCGGCGGCCCTTCGGACTCGGCCGTACTCCGTGGTGCGCGTGGTCAGCTCAGGCCGCTGCTCGCGGGCGGCGCCCAGCCAGCCGGTGAACCACTCGGCCGTCAGCTCGGCGCGGTCCGGGCCGAGCCGCCACGGGCTGGGCCGGGTCCGCACGTCGACGCCGTGCCGGGCGAACGCGGCCAGACAGGCGGCGACGGCGTCGGGGCCGAGCAGGGCCCCCCGGCCGGCCGCGACGCGCCGCTGGTGGTCGTCGAACGCGGCGGCGACCTCGGCGTCCAGCGGGTCGGTGGGGGTCAGCTCCACCCGGCCGACCACGGAGAGGGTGAACAGGCAGGGCCGGGCGGCGCAGGCCGCCACGATCCGTTCCACCTCCTCGGCGGTGAGCATGTCCAGCAGCGCCGACGCGGTGACCAGGGACGCGTCGGCGAGGTCGGCGGCGGACAGCCGGGTGATGTCGGCCCGGCGGGTCTCCACGGTGACGTCGCCGCCGCCCTCGGCGGCGAGTCCCGCCATGGCGGCCCGAGCCCGCTCCAACAGGCCGGGGTCGCGGTCGTACAGCACCCAGTGCTGCGGGCCCGGCAGCCGGGGGGCGAGCCAGCGGCCCATCGAGCCGGTGCCCGCGCCCAGGTCGTGGATGACGACCGGCCCGTCGCCCGCGAGCCGCCGACGTACCGGTGCCAGCAGGTCCGCCGCGCGGGCCGCCGCGTCGGCGGGCTCCCGCAGCCGCAGCCAGCCGGCGAAGGCGTCGCTGTCGTCGCCGTCG
>NZ_GG657738.1:590374-594650 GCF_000158815.1 Micromonospora sp. ATCC 39149
GGTCGGCCACCGCCGCCAGGGCGGCCAGCAGCACGTCGTGCCCCTTGTGCGGGGCGAGGGCCGCGACGCAGAGCAGCGCCGTGCCGGCCGGCGTGCCGGGAGCCGGTGGGGCGGGGTCGACCCCCGGCGCGGCGACGTGCACCCGGTCGGCGGGCAGCCCGTACCGGTCGAGCAGCCGGCGGCGGGTCCACTCGCTGGTGGTGACGACGGCGGTGGCGGCGGCCAGGGCGCGGGCCTCGGCGGCGTCGTCGCGCGGCAGGTGCACCAACACGACCGTCCGCAGCCGGTCGGCCTGCGGTTGCAGCGCCTCCGGCGCGACCGAGGCGACCAGACCGTCGAGGAGCACCAGCGCGCCGCCGGGCAGGGCGGCGAGCCGGGCGGCGAGGTCGGCCCGCGTGGCTGGTCCGGGCGTCGGCCAGTCACCCGGCACCGGATGCTCGTGGACCCGCCAGCCAGCGTCGGTCAGCCCCCGGCAGACCCGGCGGTCGTAGTGGTTGCCGCCGCTGGGCGTGGCCGGGTCGTCGATGTCGCCGGGGAGTACCACGTGCACCTCCGGACGGGCTCCGGCGCGGGGGCCGGCGGGGGCCGACCTGCCCGCGGAAGCGCCGCCGCCGGCACCCGGGACCGTCAAAGGAGCCGCTCGTAGCTGGCCCAGGCGACGTGCGACTCGTGCAGGGTGACGGTGATCCCGGCCAGCCCCCGCGCGCCCTCGCCGAGGTCGCCGGCGTGCACCCGGTCGGCGAGCCGGTCGGCGACCGTACGGGCCAGCACCTCGGTGGTGGTGTTCACCCCGGCGAACGCGGGCTCGTCGTCGAGGTTGCGGTACGTCAGCTCGCCGAGGACGACGCGTAGCTGCTCGGTGGCCAGGCCGATGTCGACGACGATGCCGTCGGCGTCCAGGTCGGCCCTGCGGAACGTGGCGTCGACGACGAAGGTGGCCCCGTGCAGGCGCTGCGCCGGGCCGAAGACCTCGCCGCGGAAGCTGTGGGCGATCATCATGTGATCGCGGACGGTCACGCTGAACACGCGTCACTCTCCTGGTAGGTGATGAGGTGGCACAGGGCGGGCAGCGTACCGTCGTTGAGCCGGGCCAGCACGTCGGGCAGTTCCGCGAACGGCGAGCTGCCGGTGATCAGCGCGTCGAACGCGGGGTCGGCGAGCAGTTCCAGGGCGAGGGCGAGCCGGTCGGCGTGCGTGCGGCTGGCCCGGCGGGCCGGGGCCACCATGCCCACCTGGCTGCTGCGCACGGTCAACCGGCCGGAGTGGAACAGCCCCGCCCAGCGCCAGCCGCACCGCGCGGTCGCCGTACCAGCTGAAAATCCAGCACCGTACACTCCGGGAAGAACAGTTCCAGCGAGCGCTGGAGCCCGTCGGAGTTGGCGCTGGCGTGCACCACCAGGTCGCGCCCGCCGGTGGCCCGCTCGGGGGTGGCGAAGTCGACGCCGAGCGCGGCGGCGACGGCGGCCCGGTCGGGGTCGGCGTCGACCAGCTCGACCCGCACCCCGGGGAAGCGGGCGAGCAGCGCAGCGACGCCGCAGCCCACCATGCCCGCGCCGACGACGCTCACCCGGTCACCGACCAGCGGCGGGGCGTCCCACAGGGCGTTCACCGCGGTCTCCACCGTGCCGGCCAGCACCGCGCGGGCCGCCGGCACCCCGTCCGGCACGGGCACCACCGCCGAGGCCGGCACGACGTACGCGCTCTGGTGCGGGTGCAGGCAGAAGACGGTACGCCCGCGCAGCTCGGCCGGGCCCTGCTCGACGACGCCGACGCTGAGGTAGCCGTACTTCACCGGGCCCGGGAAGTCGCCCTCCTGGAACGGGGCGCGCATCGTGGCGTACTGGTCGGCGGGGACCCGGCCGGCGAACACGAGGGTCTCGGTGCCCCGGCTGACGCCCGAGTAGCGGGCGCGGACCAGCACCTCGTCGGGGCCCGGCGCGGGTAGTGCGGCCGGGCGGATCTCCGCCACCCCGGGCTCACGCAGCCAGAACGCGTACGCCTCGCGGGTCATCGGCGTGTCCTCGTCGCCACCGTCGTCCTCCTCGCGTCACCGGGCGCCGAACCGTTCGGTCGGATTTTCCGTGTTGTCTGTCGACAGCCCGTCGAAACAGCAGTCTCTCGATCATCAAACACGGAGGCACGGTGCGCAGGGTTCAACGCGGTCCGCTGGCAGGACTGGCCAGCCTGTTCGGTCTGCTGGCGGGGATCGGCGCGACCGTCGGCCTCGGCCCCGCCGGCTGGCTCGCCGGCACGGCGTACGGGGTGGGCCTCTGCGCGCTGCTCGCCCGGGGGCTGCGCCGGCAGGACGCGGCCGGCCTGGGGCCGGCGGACGTGGTGACGCTGAGCCGGGCGATCCTGATCGGCGGGGTGACGGCGCTGGTGGCGGACGGTTTCACCCGGCCCACGCCGGTGCCGCTGCTGGTCGGCCTCACCACCGTGGCGCTGCTGCTGGACGCCGTCGACGGGCAGGTGGCGCGGCGCACCGGCACCGAGAGCGACCTCGGGGCGCGGTTCGACATGGAGGTCGACGCGTACCTCATCCTGCTGCTGGGCGTGCACCTGGCGCCCACCACCGGGGCCTGGGTGCTCGTCCTGGGCGCGATGCGGTACGCCTTCGTGGCGGCCGGCTGGACGTCGCCGTGGCTGCGCGGGACGCTGCCGCCCCGGCAGTGGCGTAAGGTCGTCGCCGCGCTCCAGGGCATCGTCCTGGCCGTCGCCGCGGCCGGGGTCCTCCCGCCGGTGGCGACGAGCGTGCTGCTGGCCGGGGCGTTCGCCCTGCTCGTGGAGTCGTTCGGGCGTGACGTCGGGTGGTTGTGGCAGCACCGTCCGGTCGCCGACCGCGACGGCGCGACGGTCCGCCGGGACGACCCGGTCCGCGTGCCGGCCCACCTGCCGGCCTGACAGCCCTGCCCATTACGGGAGAACGGACGACGTGACGAACCACACGGACGACGACACCGGCCGAAGCGCGGCGGACGACACCGGCCAGCCGGCCGAGGGGCCGGGACGCGGCCGGCGGGTCCGCTCGGCGGTGGCCGGCGTGCTGGCCGCGCTGCTCGTGGCCGCCGCCCTCACCGCGCCGGACGAGCTGCGGGAGCTGAGCCCGGCGGCGTTCCTGCGGCTGCCGGTCGAGGCCCTGGTGGCCGCCGCCCTGCTGCTCGCCCTCGCGCCGCGTCCCCGCCGGGTGGTCGCCGCGCTGACCGGGGCGGCCCTGGGCCTGCTTACCGTGGTCAAGCTGACCGACCTGGGCTTCCGGGTCGCCTGGGACCGCCCCTTCGATCTGGTGTCGGACTGGGTGCTGTTCGACGACGCGTACGGGTTCCTCGCCGGCTCGATCGGCCGGGCCGGCGCGATCGGCATCGCCGTGGGCATCGTGCTGCTCGCAGTCGCCCTGTTCGTGCTCCTGGCGCTGGCCGTGCTGCGGCTGACCGGGATGCTGGTCGCGCACCACACCGGCGCGACCCGGGCCGTCGCCGCCCTGACCGTCGGCTGGGTCGCCTGCGCCGCCTTCGGGGTGCGGATCGTCCCCGGGGTGCCGGTGGCCGACACCGGCGCGACCGCCCTGGTCCGCGACCACACGATCCAGGTACGCGGCGGGCTGGCCGACCGGGACGTGTTCGCCGCCGAGGTCGCCACCGACCAGTTCCGGAACACCCCGGGCGACGAGCTGCTGACCGCGCTTCGCGGCAAGGACGTCGTCGTCGCGTTCGTGGAGAGCTACGGCCGCGACGCGGTGGAGGAACAGGAGTTCGCGCAGGTCGGCGTGGTGCTCGACGAGGGCACCCGGCGGCTGAGGGCGGCCGGCTTCGGTTCCCGCAGCGCGTTTCTCACCTCACCGACGGCGGGCGGCGGAAGCTGGCTGGCCCACGCCACGCTGCTGTCCGGGCTGTGGATCAACAGCGAGCAGCGGCACCGCAGCCTGCTGACCACCGACCGGCTCACCCTGGGCGGGGCGTTCCAGCGGGCGGACTGGCGGACCGTCGGGGTGATGCCCGGCGCCCTGGCGGACTGGCCGGAGGGGAAGTTCTACGGCTACGACCAGTTCTACCCCGCCCGGGACATGGGCTACCGGGGGCCGAAGCTGGGCTACTTCCTCATGCCGGACCAGTACGCGCTGTCGGTCCTCCAGCGCCGTGAACGGGCGATGGCCGGCCGCCCGCCGGTGATGGCCGAGATCCCGCTGACCTCCAGCCACTCCCCCTGGACGTCGTTTCCTCGGGTCATCGACTGGAAGGACGTGGGCGACGGCTCGGTCTACCACCGCAACTCGGCGGTG
>NZ_GG657738.1:594750-644927 GCF_000158815.1 Micromonospora sp. ATCC 39149
CTGATCTCCTACGTCGAGACCTACGGCGACGACGACCTGGTGCTGGTCTTCCTCGGCGATCACCAGCCGTCCCCGGTCGTCACCGGCGAGAACGCCAGCCGGGACGTGCCGATCACCATCGTGGCCCGCGACCCGAGGGTGCTCGACCGGATCGACGGCTGGCAGTGGCAGGACGGGCTACGGCCCAGCCCGGACGCGCCGGTGTGGCGGATGGACGCCTTCCGGGACCGCTTCCTCACGGCGTTCGGGTCCCGGCCGGCTTCCGCGCCGCCGGCCGCCGCGCCGCGCTGACCCGTCCGGGCGTACGGCGGGTCAGGCGGCCTCCCGCCCGGTGCGCGTGCCGTCGGGCCGGGCCGCAACGCCGGGCCGGGGGCGGGTGGCGGGAAGCTGCGGGCCGGTGGCCGCGTCGCCGCGGGCGAGTCGCATGGCGCGCTCGGCGTCCACCAACACGTGGCACGGGGCCTCCTGGTCGCCGCAGAGCAGGCTGCGGCACCGGCCGGTCCCGTCGGGCTGGTGGGCCTCGGCGACGTCGTACGCCAGCCGCCACAGCAGCGTGTCCGTCACGTCACTCGGCGGAACTGTGTCGTGGCTGGGCCGGTGGCGCGTTGTGCCGGACACCCGGGAACCCCTCTCGTTGTCGCTACCCGTACAGGTTCACCGGCATTCCGGCTCGCTAAACCCACCCCGGGTAGGCGGTTGCTCACATCCCCCCGATTCTCGTCCCCCGGCGCAAATGCGGTTGCCGGCGTCGCCCCGACCCTGCTGTCCTGGTCGTGAACCGTCCGATCGAAGGGAGCAGCGCCATGCCCGACTCGTCGAGGTCCGCCGCCAGCCCGATGTTCGTCCCCCTTTGAGGATGCGAGACTTCATGAGTACGTCGACCCCGGGGCGCACGCCCCAGGCGAGCACCACCAGTCCCCGCCGATCCGCCGCCGCGCCGCCCCGGCGGATCCCGGAGGGGGAGGCCGCCTGATGTCGATCTTCGACGATCCCGGCCTGTTCGGCCAGCTCTGGGCGGCCAGCTACGACCTCGGCCCCAATCCCGATCCGGCCCCGGCCGTCGACTTCCTAGCCGGCCTGGCCGACGGCGGTCCCGTCCTGGAGTTGGCGATCGGGACGGGCCGGGTGGCGCTGCCCCTGGCAACGCGCGGCCTCGACGTCGAGGGCGTCGAGGCCTCGGAGGAGATGGTGGCGCGGATGCGCGCCAAGCCGGGCGGCGACGGCATCCCGGTGGCGATCGGCGACATGGCCGACGTGCCGGTGGTTGGGCCGTACCGGCTGGTCTACCTGGTGTTCAACACGCTGTTCAACCTGGTCGACGAGTCCCGACAGCAGGACTGCTTCCGCAACGTGGCCCGGGTGCTGGCCCCCGGCGGCGCATTCGTCGTCGAGGCGTTCGTCCCCGACCCGGCCGGCTTCGACCGCGACGAGCAGCTTCAGGTGCGCGAGGTGACCGAGGACTCGGTGACCCTGCGGGTGCACCGGTACGACCGGCCCGCGCAGCGGTTCGTCCGGCAGACCGTGGTCATCGACGGTCGGGGCGCGCGGCTGGAGCCGTTCGCGATGCGGTACTGCTGGCCGGAGCAGATCGACGAGATGGCGGAGCGGGCCGGGCTGCGCCTCGCCGAGCGGTACGCCGGCTTCGACCGCCAGCCGTTCGACGCCGACAGTCGCTCGCACATCTCGGTGTACCGCCTGCGGTAGTGGGCGCCGCCGCCGCGCCGGCCGGAGAGCTACGGCCGGCGCGGCGGGCCGGGCCGGTTCCGCCGTCGGCGCGTACCGGCCCGGCGACACCCTGCCGGGCGAGCGGGAGCTGTCCGCCACCTTCGCGGTGAACCGGCACGCCGTGCGCGAGGCGCTGCGCCGCCTGCAACAGCTCGGCCTGGTCCAGGTCACCCAGGGGTACGCGACCCGGGTACTCGACTGGCGGGTGCACGCGGGCCTCGACCTGGCCCTGTCCCTGGTCCGCTCCGGCGACGTCCTGCCGGTCGACACGCTCGTGCGGGACATGCTGGAGATGCGCGCCTGCTTCGGCGTCGACGCGGCCCGGCTCTGCGCCGAGCGGTCCGACTCGGCTTACCCGGGAGACGGTCACCCGCGCCGCCGATTAGTTCGCCGCGCTCGCACCCGACCTGCCCCGTCGGCGTGGCGCTCGACGACATGGTGCTCCACAGTGTCTGGCCAAGCCGCGCCGGCGGCCGTAGGTGCCTGCCCGCCGGCCGTCATCGGGGCCGGGCGGGACAGCCTCCGGCGACCGCCGGGGCGGGACGGCGGACCGCTGCCCGCCCGTCCCGCCCCAGCCTGGTCGTCACGCCTGCGGGGCGGCCTCCCGGCGCAGCGTCGACGAGCCGGCGGCCACCGACCAGCCGGCCACCCACCGGCTGACGCTGCCCGGCCGGGTCCGGTCCGCCAGGTGGTACCAGTCCATCCGGCACCGCTGCCGGGTCACGTCCAGTACGCCGTAGCCGTGGCCGTCCAGCTCCGTCCAGCGCACGTGCGTGTTGGTCGCGCGGACCAGGTCCGCGCCGAGGAGGCTGAGCGCGTTGCCCTCCGGCAGGCCGAGGAAGTCGTTGATGTTGTCGCTGGTCACCGAGGGGACCACGAACTCGGCGGCGGCCGGGGCGGACGTGCCCGTGGCCCGGGTGGTGACCTCGTTGGCCCAGGAGGTGTGGATGTCGCCGGTCAGGAAGACGACGTCGCGGGTGCCGGCCGCCCGCAGGTGGTCGACCAGCTCGTTGCGGTCGGCGTTGTAGCCGTCCCACTGGTCGGGGTTGAGCACCGCGCCGTTCTCGGGAATGCCGAGCAGCCTGCCGAGCGGGCCGAGTAGCCACGCGGGCAGCGTGGCCAGGTCGACCCGGGCGATCATCACGGGGTTGCCGACCAGCTTCCACCGCGCGGTGGAGGCGGCCAGGCCGCTCTTGAGCCAGGACATCTGCGCGTCCCCGGTGATCGTCCTGGCCGGGTCGTCGACGGCGGCGCCCGACGCCTGCCGCGAGCGGTACGAGCGCAGGTCCAGCATGGACAGCTCGGCCAGCCGCCCGAACCGCAGCCGGCGGTAGATCGCCCCGTCCGCTCCGGTGCGCACCGGCATCCACTCGGCGTACGCCTGCCGGGCGGCGGCGACGCGGTCGGCGAATTCGCCCTCGGTCGCCGGGGTGTGGTTCTCGGCGCCGCCGGACCACTGGTCGTTGGCCACCTCGTGGTCGTCCCAGGTGATCACCCACGGCACCGAGGCGTGCAGCGCCTGCAGGTCCGGGTCGGTCTTGTACAGCGCGTGCCGGATCCGGTAGTCGGCCAGCGTCAGCACCTCGTGCGCCGGGAGCACCGACCGCACCACCGTCCCGCCGGCATCGAACTCGCCCGTGCCGTACTCGTAGAGGTAGTCGCCGAGGTGCACGACGAGGTTGAGGTCGCCCCGGTCGGCCAGGTTCCGGTACGCCGAGAAGTAGCCCGCCTCCCAGTTGGCGCAGGAGACCACGCCGAGGCGGAGCCGATCGATGTCGGCGTCGGCCGGCGGCGCGGTCATCGTGCGACCGGTCGCCGACCACGCCCCGGCGTACCCGAACCGGTACCACCAGGTGGTCGCGGGGGCCAGGCCGGTGACCGCCACCTTGACGGTGTGGTCGCGGGCCGGCCCCGTGGTCAGCGTGCCCTGCGCCGCCACCGTCGCGAAGTCGGGGTCGGCGGCGACCTGCCAGGTCACCTCCACCTCCGGGCCGACGCCGGAGCCGGGCTGCGCCTCGTCGGTGGGGGTGAGTCGGGTCCACAGCAGGACGCCGTCGGGCAGCGGGTCACCGGAGGCCACCCCGTGCCGGAACGCGCCGCCGGCCGCGCCGGCGGGGGCCGGGCCGGCGAGGGTGGCGCCGGCGAGCACGGCGGTGCCGGCGGACGCGCCGGCCAGCCGCAGGAGGGTACGACGGTCGATGGTGTTCGTCATGCCTCACGTATCTACCGTCATCACCGTCTCGCCCGCTGCCCCGCACGCCACTGTTTCGCCGACCCTTCACCGGCTGTCGGCCCGATTCCGGCCGGCGGAGATAGGGTCGGCAGCCATGCGGACGAAGCAGGAGTTGGGCGCGACGATCCGGCGGGACCGGCGGGCGGCGCTGGTGGTCAACGCCCGCTCACGCCGGGGTCGCCGACTCTACGAGCACGCCCGGGCGCTGCTGGCGCGGTCGGGCTTCGAGCTGCTCGGGGCGTACCCGGCCGACCGGCCCGGTGAGCTGGAGCGGAGCCTGGACGACGCCCTCGCGCTCGGGCCGGACCTGCTCGTCGCCGGCGGTGGTGACGGCACGCAGAGCGCCGCCGCGCGGCTGCTCGCGCACCGCGACGTGGCGCTGGGCCTGCTGCCGCTGGGCACCACCAACAACTTCGCCCGCACCCTCGGCCTCCCGCTCGACCTGGACGCCGCCGTGGCGGTTCTCGCCGAAGGCAAGGTGATCGACGTCGACCTGGGGCTCGCCGGCGACGTGCCGTTCGCCAACCACGTCGGGGTGGGGCTGTCGGCCGACATCATGCTGCGGACGCCACCGGCGCTCAAGCGGGTCACCGGGCGGCTGGCGTACCCGGCGACCGCGCTGGCGCTGCTGACCCGGCACCGGGCGCTGCGGGCCACCGTGCGCGCCGCCGGCGCGACGCACGAGTTCCACACCCACCAGCTGTACGTGGCCAACGGCGGCTTCCACGCCGGCCGCCCGATCACCGCGGACACCGACGCCGACGACCGGCTGCTGGTGGCGTACCCGGTCGGCGGTCCGACCCGGCGCGGTCTGCTGCGGGACACGGCCCGCAACGCCGTCACGGGAGCCCGACGCACCCTCGCCGAGACGACGTTCCTCGCCGTGGGCGAGCTGTGGCTGGAGACCGACCGGCCGGCGCGGGTCGAGGTGGACGGCGAGCTGTGCGGCGAGACCCCGATCCGGATCGGACTGGCCGCCAACGCGCTGCGGGTGATGGCCCCCACGGACAGCCCGGACCGCTGACGACGCAAGGAAGGGCCCCCTGTCAACGCATACGGTAGAGAAGGGTTCCCTTCTCACGGGCGGAGTCCCCGGGCCGGTGGCGCGCCGGACGGCGTGCCACCGGCCGGGGTCAGGCCGGGGTCAGGACCCGTACGGCCGGGCCGCCCGCGCCGTCCGCAGCGCCTCGGCCCACCAGCCGAGCTGGTCCAGCAGGGCGGTGGCCGCACGGTTGACCGAGTCGGCGTCGACCGGCTCCCCGGTCGGGTCGAAGCAGGCGTGGCACATGGCGAAGCTGACCGTCTCGCGGACGGTGACGGTGTGCAGCTCGGCGAAGACCGCCCGCAGCGGCTCCACCGCCCGCAGCCCACCGGAGATGCCCCCGTACGAGACGAAGCCGACCGGCTTGGCGCGCCACTGGGCGCCCACCGAGTCGATCGCGGTCTTCAGCGGCCCCGGGTAGCTGTGGTTGTACTCCGGCGTCACCACGACGACGGCGTCGGCCGCCCCGATCCGGTCGGCGAAGGGCACCTCCTCCGCGCCGGGGGCCACGGCACCCGCCGCGCCGCCGAGCGCCGCCGGGACGTGCGCGAGGTCGATCAGGTCGACGACGAGGTCGTCGCGCTGACGCGCCTGTCGGCAGAACCAGTCCGCCACGACGGGGCCGAACCGCCCCTCCCGGACGCTTCCGACGATGACGGCCAACCGATACGGGAACTCGGACAACGCATTCTCCAAACGGGACGACGGGCCGTCCCTCGACGGCCGCTCGCCAACGGTACGACCTCAACCAAAGTTCAGGTCAACCCGGAGGCAGCCAGCCCGCCGCCCTGCGGCCGGCCGGGGACCGCTCAGGCCCCGCCCCGCCAACCGCCACACACAGGCCCGGCCTGTACCGGCCCCGGCCGGCCCACCGTCGTCGGCCCAGCCGGGACGGCGGGCCGGCGACGGCGCGGGTCACTGGGCCAGCTCGGCGACCTCCTCGGCGCTCAGCCGAAGGGCGGTGGGGGCTGCGGACTTCGCCAGGGCGCGCGCCGCGGCGGCCGGCGGGTCGGCGGGCCGCCGCCGATGCCAGTCGGTGACCGCCTGGTACGCCGCCGCGACCGACAGTAGCCGATCCTCCCCGTACGGCAGGCCGCCGAGGATGGTGCCGATCGGCACGCCCGTCGTCGTGAAGCCGATCGGGAAGGCGATCTCCGGCAGGCCGAGGATGTCGAAGGGCACCGGGCTGGTCTGCACCACCACGTCGCAGGAGGCGAAGAGCTGGTCGAGCACCCGCTCCATGAGCAGCAGCTTGGCCCGCTGGCCGGTGATGAACTCGCTGCCGCCCATCAGCGCGCCCTGTAGCCAGCCCGTCACCGACACGCCGAAGCCGCGCAGGTCGGTACGCAGGTACGGCAGGAACGGCTCGCTGCGCTCGGGCAGCCGGACGTTGTTGAACGCGCTGCCGGTGAGCAGATCCCACTCGTCGGGCAGCGGCACGTCGACCACCGTGGCACCGGGGATCGCGGCGAGCTTCGCCAGGTACGCGGCCCGCGCCGCCGCCGTCTCGGTGGTGCCGGCGGTGAAGCCCGGCAGCACGCCGATGCGGGTCTTCCAGCGCAGTCCGAGCCGGCCACCGAAGTAGACCGGGGTGGCCGCGTCGATCAGCTTCGGCACTGCGGGCAGGCCCTGCGTGCGCGGGTCGGCCGGGTCCTCGCCGGCCATCGCGGTGAGCATGATGGCCGCGTCCTTGGCGTCGCGGGCCAGCGGGCCGGGGTGGTCGCGGGTGTAGCTGAGCGGGATGATGCCGTGCAGCGAGACGCGGCCCATCGTCGGCTTGAGGCCGGTGAGGTTCTGCGCGTTCGACGGGGCGGTGATCGAGCCGCCGGTCTGGGTGCCGGTGCCGGAGGCGGCGAGTCGCCCGGCGACGGCGGTGGCGGTGCCGGTGGACGAGCCGCCCGGGTCGGTGCGGTTGTCGGTCGGAGTCCAGGCGTTGACGGTGGTGACCACCCCGTTCGGGGTGGTGGCCCGGGTGGTGGCCAGCGGCCCCATCTGGGTCTTGCCGAGCACGATCGCCCCGCCGGCGAGGAGCCGGGACACGGCCGTGGCGTCGTACGGGGGCCGGAAGTCGGCGAACAGGTAGGAGTTGGCGGTGGTGGGCACCCCGGCGGTGTAGTAGTTGTCCTTGATCGCCAGCGGGATGCCGTGCAGCGCCCCCCGCCGGGGCTTCTTCGCCAGGGCGGTCGCCGCCTTGGCCGCCGCCTCGGCGAGGACCAGGTTGAACGCCTGGTACGTGCCGTCGTACGTGGAGATGCGGGCCAGGTACGCCTCGACCAGCTTGGCGGGGGTGAGCCTGCCGGCGCGGATCAGCCAGGCCGCTTCGGCGACGGTGAGTTCGGTGGGGTCGGCCACCGCCTCCGGGCGCGGCTTGACGTAGGCGTTGGGCACGTCCAGCGCCGGGTTCCACTTCGCGGCCGTGAGCAGGGGTGTTCGGCCCGGACCGGCCGCCGACGCCACGGCGGGCAGGCCGACGGCGCCGCCGACCGCCGACGCGGCGGCCAGGGCGGCGGTGCGGGCGAGGAAGGCGCGGCGGTCGACGCCGCGGTCGACGGGGGCTGCGCTCATCAGTTCCGCCATTCCGTGCTGATCGAGGGGTAGAGCATCGGCGCGGGCTGCTGGGACAGCGCCCTGGCGACGGCGGGGTCGGTACCGGCCGGGGCGGGTAGCTGGTACGCGGCGAGCGTGCCCACGGTGCTACGGACGAAGGACCGCAGGGAGGCCAGCACGGAGTCGCGGCCGGGGGAACCGGTCTCCGGATCGGCGGTGGTGCCGGCCGGAAGCTGGTCGAGGTCGATGCCGAGGGACGCGAGCCGGGCGCGGATGAGAATGTCCAGTTCGGCGTCGGTCGGTGGGGTGGGTGCCAAGGGTGCCCCCTCCTGGGGTGGGAGTTGATGCGCCCACTGTCGGGCCGGGCCGTGTCACCGGCGTGTCGAGTCGATCTCGACGCGGTGAAGCAACGCGGGTCGATGCGCTCTGACCTGCGAAGGCTCGGCCGACTCCAGCCTCGCCCGGTTCCGCCGGCCACACCTGCGGGCGCGCCGGCGCGGGTCACTTGAGGTGGGTGAGGAAGAAGTCGCGGATGTCCTCGGCGAGCAGGTCCGGCACTTCCATCGCGGCGAAGTGGCCGCCGCGTTCGAACTCGGACCAGTGCCTGATGTCGTACAGTCGCTCGGCCAGCGGTCGCACCGACTGCGTGATGTCGTGCGCGAACACCGCCACGCCGAGCGGCACCCGGCACGGCTGCTGGCTCCCCCGCGGGGTGTCGTGGTGGAACCGGCCAGAGGAGGCCCCGGTCGCGGTCAGCCAGTACAGCGAGATGTCGGTGAGCATGCGCTCGTCGCTGACCGGCGTGACGGGGTCGGTCCACTGTGCGAAGCGCTCGGCGATCCATACCAGCTGCCCGACCGGCGAGTCGGTCAGCGCGTAGCCGATGGTCTGTGGGGTGAGGGCCTGCAGAGCCTGGTACGGCGGACGGTTCGCCATCAGCTGCCTGACCTTGTCCAGTCGGGCCTCATCCGCTTCGGACACCTCGACGTCGGGATCCGGCCGGGTCGGCAGGTAGTTGACGTGCACCCCGACGACCTGCTCGGGTGCCACCGCGCCCAGCGCCATGGAGATGCCCGCACCGAAGTCGCCACCCTGCGCGCCGTAACACTCGTACCCGAGACGGCGCATCAGCTCAGCCCAGGCCCGCGCGACCCGGACGGTGTCCCAGCCGCGCTCGTGGGTAGGCCCAGAGAAGCCGAACCCCGGTATGGACGGAATCACCAGGTGGAAGTCTCGCGACAGCGGCTCGATCACGTCCAGGAACTCCAGGAACGAACCAGGCCAGCCATGGGTGAGGACCAGCGCGAGCGCGTCCGGTTTCGAGCACTGGACGTGGACGAAGTGGATGTTCTGGCCCTCGATCTCGGTGGTGAAGTGCGGAAGCTCGTTGAGCTTGGCCTCGTGCTCGCGCCAGTCGTAGCCGGTGCGCCAGTATTCGGCCAGTTCCTTGAGCCGCGCCAGCGGGAAGCCGTAGTCCCATCCGGCGTCGGCGACTTCGTTGGGCCAACGGGTGCGGGAGAGTCGGTCGGTCAGGTCGTCGAGGTCTGCTTGGGGGATGTCGATGCGGAACGGCTTGATCATGGGTCTGCCTCCAGGGGCCCACTCGGCGACAAAACGTTCGGACGACTAACATTTGGCGTACTAACGGTACCACAATCATTAGTTAGCCAAACGATCCGTTAGGCTTGTCACATGGAGAACACATCCGAGGAGACGCCCGCCGGGTGGCAGAGCCTGCCCAGCTGGCTGCTCACCCAGACCGCCAGCCACGCGCACCGCCTGGTGGCTGGCGGGTTCTCGGCCGTTCATGCCCGCGGGCACCACTACCGCCTGCTGGCGACGCTGGAGAAGTACGGCCCGGCCAGCCAGGCCACGCTGGGCCGCGGTAGTGGCATCCACCTCAGCGACATGGTCGCGACGATCAACGAGCTCGCCGAAGGCGGACTGGTCGAGCGCGCCCCGGACCCTGCCGATCGGCGGCGCAACATCATCTCGCTGACCGTCGCGGGCAAGCGGCAGCTGCGACGACTGGAGAAGCAGCTGGCCGAAACCCAGGACGAACTGCTGGCCCCGTTGTCACCCGAGGAGCGACAGCGGTTGACCGAGCTGCTGTCCAGGCTGTTGGACCACCACAACCGGCGAACCGGCTCCCCCGAAGAGCAGTGACGCTGACGGGGAACGAGCCCAGGAACCCGCTGCCCGGCGAGGAACGCCGGTGGAAGTGGAAGTTGCGAGGCGGCGTCGTCCGGCCCGGGTAGCACCGACACCGAAGGCCACCTCCCGTTTCGGGGGAGGTGGCCTTCGGCCCGCGTGGGCGGTGGAAGCGACTACCTAACGACCTTCGCGGTCTGCTTCGACGTGGCCGTGCCGGGCTGGAGGTCCGAGCGCATCGCCGTCACCCGCACGGAGAGCCGGTGCCCGACGTCGACCGCCTGCGGCACGTACCGCTGGCCGGTGGCCCCGGCGATGACCTTGCCGTCACGCAGCCACTGGTAGGAGAACGTCAGCCCCTTCTGGTCCCACTTGCCCGGATCGGCCCTGAGGGTCTTGCCGACCTTGGCCGTCCCGCTGATCGACGGGAGGGTCTTGGCCTTGGCGGGCGGGCCCAGCGCCGGCACGTTGAGGGCGCGCTCGCGGCTGACGTTGCCGGCCACGTCGTACGCCCGGTACCGGATCACGTGCGCGGAGCTGTCGATCCGCGCCGGGGCCAGGTAGGGCTGCCAGGCCCCCTTGTCGATCCGGTACTCGATCCGGGCCACGCCGGAGTCGGCGTCGCTGGCGTTGACCACGAACTTGCGCTCCACCAGGTACGCCTGCACCGTCGGTGGCGCCTCGTCCACCTTGGCCGGCAGGGACCACACGTCGCTCCAGAAGAGGTTGACGCCCTGGGCCCGGTAGTCGATCTGGTGGCTGCCCGCCGGCAGGTCGACCGGCTCGCGGTACGGGAACCAGCCGCCGCCGTCGATCTGGTACTCGACGAGGCGCACCTTGTCGCCGGCGGTGATGGTCAGGGCAGCGTCCGCGCCGTACCACCCGTCGGCCCCCGCGTCGGAGACCGTGGCCTTCGGCTTCCCGCCCTCGTAGCGCAGCGGGTCGACGCCGCCCAGCGTCGGGACGACCTTCTTGATCGTGTCGTCCGCGCCGAAGTACAGCCGGTCGATCGTGGTCTCCCGGTGCATGCCGTCGCCGCCCGGGATCCCGAACCGGTGGTACGCGATGTACCAGTCGTCGGTGCCCGGCACCTGGAGGATCGAGTGGTGGCCGGTGCCGAGGATGCCCTGGCTCGGGTCCTTGGTGAGGATCTCCCCCTTGGCGGTGAACGGGCCCAGCGGGCTGGTGCCCGTGCCGTAGCCGACGCGGTAGTTCTCGCTGCGGGTGTCGTCGATCGACCAGGACAGGTAGTAGGTCCCGGCGCGCTTGTGCATGAACAGGCCCTCGCGGAAGTCCGTGAGGCCGGTCAGCCGCACCCGCTTGGCGACGTCGTAGGAGACCATGTCGTCGTTGAGCGGGACCACGTACGGGGTGCCGTTGCCCCAGTAGAGGTAGCTCTGCCCGTCGTCGTCGGTGAAGACCGCCGGGTCGATCTGCTGGGCGTTGTTGTAGTCGGCCTTGCTCACCAGCGGCTTGCCGATGGGGTCGACGAACGGCCCGAGCGGCGAGTCGGCGACGGCGACGCCGATGTTCTGCTGCGCCGAGAAGTAGAAGTAGTACTTCCCGTTCTTCTCGATCGCGGCGGGCGCCCAGGCGTTGCTGTCGGCCCAGGTGACGTCCGGCCCGAGGTCGAGGATCGTGTCGTGCTCGGTCCAGTCGACCAGGTTCCGGCTCGACCAGACCTTGAACGTCGAACTGCCCCAGCCGGGGATGCCGTCGGTGGTGGCGTAGATGTAGTAGGTCTCGCCGAACCGGACGATGTTCGGATCGGCGTTGAAGCCGGGCAGGACCGGGGTGCGCATCTGGATCGTCCGCACGGTCCACTCGCGGGTGGCCCCGGTCGCGCTGGTCACGGTCAGCGTCACCGGCTGCGAGTAGTCCCGCGCGCCGCTGGGCGCGACGGTCGAGGTCGGCGCGACCACGTACGTCGGGGCGAGGGCGGTCACGTCGGTGCCCGGCTTGACCGGCAGGGTGATGGTGCTGCTGGCGGGGTCGACGATCGCGGGGACCTTGAGGCTGTCGAGCTGCACCGCCTGGACGCTGGTGCCGTTGGAGCCGAGCCCGGCGACCTCGCCGTCGGTGAGCGCCCGGTTGTAGATGGAGAAGTCGCGCACCCGGCCCTTGAGGTATCTGTCGGCGGTGTACTGGGAGCGGCCGATGTAGTTGGCCGTGGTCCGGCCGCCGCCGATGTCGCCGGGACGGTTGGTCAACCCGGTCTTCTCGGCGACCCGCACCCCGTCCAGGTAGATCCGGGCGGTGCCGGCCGAGTTCAGGGTGTACGTGAGGGTCTTCCACACGCCCCGCGGCACGGCACTGGTGCCGTCGACGCTCTGCTCGCCGGTCCAGTTGCCCAGGCTGATCGCGGTTCGGTAGTTGTTGCCGGTGGTGAAGAGGTAGCCGTTGCCCACGCCACCGGAGTCGGTGTTGCCCAGACCCCAGATGAAGTACGGCGTGGCCTGGTCGGCGGCCATCTTCACGTCCATCGACACGGTGATCTCGTCGAGGCCGGCCATGATGTTGTCGGGCAGGGCCACGTGGCCGTTGGTCCCCCCGAGGGCGAGGCTGCCGTCGCCCCAGCTCGCGTCACCGGCCAGCTTCGCGTCGTAGCCGTTGCCGGAATCGTCGGTGACGGTGGTGCCGGTGGCCTGGTCGAGGGGGTAGTGGGCGACGACGCCGTCGGCGTTGGCGCGCACCGGCGGCGGCGCGTCGTTGAGGGCGTCGAGTTCCTTCTTCGTGACCGGGATGACGGTGCCGTGCCGCGGGCTGGCGGGCAGGCGGTAGGAGGCCGGCACCTTCCAGTCCGGATTCGCCAGGTCGTTGGTGCCCAGCGGGATGTAGCCCCGGCCGCCGTACTCGTCGACGAACAGGTAGTAGGCCGAGCCGGAGGTGTCGCCCGGGTTGGTCTTGAAGACCGTGGGCCCTTCGACGGCGGAGGTGCCGGCGTCGCGGCCGATGCAGGAGTCCTGCATGGTCCAGGCGGGCTTTCCGGGCAGGTCGACGGCGGTCAGCGAGGACGACTTCTCCTGGATGATGTCGGAGCAGCCGGTGCCGCCGCCGCCCTCGTCCTTGGTGAACCGGTAGTAGGTGTCGCCCTCCCGGATGACCGTGGAGTCGATGCGCGACTCACCCCGGTCCTGCCAGATCGTCGGCTGGCTGAACGTGACGAAGTCACGCGTCGTCGCGGCCAGCATCCGGTTGTACGTGTTGCCGGTGTGGTTCGGGTCGTTCTCGGCGAAGAGCTTCGAGGCCCAGAAGACGAGGTACTCCCCGCGGGCGGCGTCCCAGTACGCCTCGGGCGCCCAGGTGTTGCCGGCGGTGGGCGGGGAGATCAGGACATGCCGCTGCTCCGACCAGTTCACCAGGTCGGTGGACTCCCAGACCTCCAGGTACCGGCTGCCCTGGCGCTGGGCGACGTCCCAGTTGCCGTTGCGGCCGATGGACAGGTCGGTGGCGATGAGGAAGAACCGGTCCCCCTCCGGGCTGCGGATCAGGAACGGGTCACGCAGGCCCAGGGTGCCGAACTTCGACTCCAGCTTCGGCTGGCCGCCGTTGAGCTCGGTCCACCGCAGGGCGTTGTTGCCCTGGCTGGCCGCGAAGTAGATCTTCTCCCCGGCGATGGAGTTGCCGGTGAAGTAGCTGAAGACGTAGCCGGCGTACGGGGCGGCCTCGGGCAGCTCGCGGACGGTCAGCTCGATGGCCCGCTCGGCCGTGGCCGTGCCGACGGTGACGGTGGCGGTCACGGTGACCTTCACGTCGCCGGCGCCGTGCGCGGGGCGCTTGACGACGCCGTCGGCGCTGACGACGGCCGGCTGGGCGGAGCGCCAGGCGACGGCCGCGCCGTTGATCCCGGTGGTCGGCATGGTCAGGTTGCCGCGTACGTCGCCCGCGTTCACGAGCGACAGGGCGGCGGCAGCCCCCTCGCCCAACGTCTGGTCGTTCTCGTTGGGCAGCACGGTGGCGGTGAACGCCTTGGTGTCGCTGGTGGCGCCCGGCTGATGGTGGCGGTGAGGGTGACGGTGGCGGGTCCGTCGGCGGGGGCGGGGCGAGTCACCTCGCCGGTCGCGCTGATGGTGCCCGGTGCGCTGGAGGACCAGGCGATCGCCGACCCGTACGTGCCCGTGGTGGGCAGGGTGAGCTTCCCGGTCACGGCCGAGAGGTCGCCCAGGTCCAGGGCGGCGGTGTCGGCGGCGACGCGGGTGCCGTCGGGTATGGCGATCGCCGCCACCTCGTCGGCGGCGAGGGCCCGGTCGTAGATGCGGAAGTTCGCCACCTTGCCCTTGAGGTACCGGTCGGCGGCGTAGTTGGACCGGCCCAGGTTGTTGTTGGTCGTGGTGCCGTTGCCGACGGCGCTGGGCAGCACGGTGACGCCGGTGTTCTGGGCGACCTGCACACCGTCCTCGTAGAGGGTGCCGGTGGTGCCGGTCTGCGTGTAGGTGACGGACTTCCACACGCCCCGGGCGAGGTTCGCGCCCTTGCCGGTCACCTTCTCGCCGGCCCAGTTGGTCGTAGTGATGCCGGTGCGGAAGGCGTCACCACTGGTGAACAGGTAGCCGGTGCCGGAGTTCGAGGTCGCCGAGTTGCCGAGGCCCCAGATGAAGTACGGGGTTTGCTGGCCCGGGTCGACGTACACGTCGACGGCGACCGTGATCGACGACAGCCCGGCCATGATGTTGTTGGGCAGCTTGACGTGGTCGTCCACGCCGTCGAGGACGAGGCCGCCCTGGCCGGTCCAGGTGCCGCCGCCGGTGAGCGTGCCGTTGTTGCCCCGGCCGGAGCTGTCGGTGACGGTGGTGCCGCTGCTCTGGGTCAGGTCGTAGCGCACCAGCAGGCCGTCGGTCACGTCGGCTGCGGTGGCCGGCGCGGCGGTGGCGGGCAGCAGCCCGGCGACCAGCGCGAGCAGCGCGCCGGCGACGAGCGGCCGGGCGCGGCCGAGGACGGCGGGGAAGGATGTTCGCGTTTGCGGGGGCGGTGCTTCGCGCATGGGGTTCCCTCGTGGTGGCGGGGGGTGTGAGGCTTGAACAAGGTCGAATTCTCGGGGTCGCGAAACTCCGGCGTCAATGGCCTGACCAGGCGCAAACGTTCCGTATGTCCACCCTCACGCAATGCGGAGTCCTCCGGGCAGCGCGAACCGCCGACGGGGCTCGCGAGCCCGTCTGCGCGGGCGGCAACCCCCAGGTGCCCCGCCGCGCCGGCGGGGTGCGCGCGGTCAGCCCTGCCGGCCGCCGCTGCTGGCGCGCACCACGAGCTGCGGCTCGACCTGCGGGTGCGGGGCATTCCCCGCCGGACTGTCGGCCTCGAACAACTCCAACAGGGCCGCGACGCATCGGCGGCCGACCTCGTCGAAGTCCTGACGGACGGTGGTCAGCGGCGGCGAGAGGTACTCGGCCTCGGGGATGTCGTCGAACCCGACCACGCTGACGTCCTCCGGAACCCGCACGCCGCGCTGGTGCAGAGCGCGCAGCAGGCCCAGCGCCTGGTGATCGTTGGCGCAGAAGACGGCGGTCACCTCCGGGCGGTCGACCAGTGACTGCCCGATCTCGTAGCCGGCGCGGGGACTCCAGTCGCCGACGAGGGCCGGCGGGACCGACCGGCCGGCCCGCTCCAGCACCAGCCGCCACCCGTCGACGCGGTCGCGGGCCTCCAGCCAGTCCCGGGGACCGGCGATGTGCCACACCGTCGCGTGGCCGAGGGAGAGCAGGTGCTCGACGGCCAGCCGGGCCCCGGCGACCTGGTCGACGGAGATGCTCTGCAGGTCGCCGGCCCCGCCGCTCGACTCGACCACCACGGCGGGCATTCCGGTGGGCAGCCCGTGCACGGCCACCGCCGCCGTCATCATCGGGGCGATGATGACGACCCCCGCCACCGACTGCTCGGTGAGTGCGTCGATGGCGGACTTCATCCCGGTTCGGTCGAGCTGCTCCAGGGTGACGATGCTGATGCCGTATCCCGCGGCGCGGGCAGCGCGCTCGATGCCGAGCAGGGTGGCCGCCGGGCCGTAGAGGATAGTGTCGAAGCTGACCACGCCGATGACCCGGGAGCGCCGCCCGGCCAACCCCCGGGCCAGGGCGTTGGGCCGGTAGTTGAGCTGGCGCACTGCGCGCATCACCCGCTCGCGGGTTTCCTGGCGGACGCTGGGGTGGTTGTTGAGCACCCGCGACACCGTCTGGTGTGAGACACCGGCGAGCCGGGCGACGTCGTTCATCACCGCCGCGCGTGCGGCCGGCTGCTGACCCATAGCAAGTCCCCTCGTGGCCATCGTAACCCGCCACAATCAACAAAACGGGTGGTGAGGCTCGCTGCGCGGATGGCGTGTTCGGTGTGTCCCCGGCCCGGGAACACACCGAACACCCGGTGTCGTACGTTCGATCGGAACCGGGCTCAGAACCCCCGGGCCAAACGGTAGTAGGCCTGGTTCCACCGCAGCTCGTTCGCCAGCCGACGGGGGGTCGTGTCGGCGTCGATCACGACCAGTTCGGTGGCGACCATCTCGGCCAGGTCGTGCAGTTCCTCAGTCCCGACGGCCTGCGACAGCACCGTGTGGTGCGGCGCGCCGGCGGTGAGCCACGCCTCCGCCGAGCCGGCCAGGTCAGGCCGGGGCCGCCACACCGCCCGGGCGACGGGCAGCTTCGGCAGCGGCTGCGGCGGGACGATCACGTCGATCTCGTTGGCGACCAGCCGGAACCGCTCCCCCATGTCGGCCAGCCCCAGCACCACGGCGGGGCCCGGCCGGGCGTCGAACACCAGGCGCACCGGGTCCTCGCGCCCGCCGATGCCCAGCGGGTGGATCTCCACGGCGGGCGTATCGGCCGCGATGGTCGGGCAGACCTCCAGCATGTGCGCGCCGAGGACCACCTCCCGGCCGGGGGTCAGGTCGTAGGTGTAGTCCTCCATGAAGGACGTGCCGCCGCTGGTGCCCACCGCCATCGCCTTCAGCGTGCGAACCAGCACCGAGGTCTTCCAGTCGCCCTCGCCGCCGAAGCCGTAGCCGTCGGCCATGAGCCGCTGCACCGCGATGCCGGGCAGTTGCCGCAGCCCGCCGAGATCCTCGAAGTTGGTGGTGAACGCGCGGAACCCTCCGGCGTCGAGGAAGTCACGCAGCCCCGCCTCGATCCGGGCGGCGTAGCGCAGGGAGTCGTGCCGCTCGCCGCCGGCGCGCAGCTCGGCGACGAGCCGGTAGCTGTCGTCGTACTCCTTGACCAGCTCGTCGATGCGCGCGTCCGCCACCGCGTCCACGGCCGCCACCAGGTCGTTCACGCCGTACGTGTTGACCGAGACGCCGAAGCGCAGCTCCGCCTCGACCTTGTCGCCCTCGGTCACCGCCACGTCGCGCATGTTGTCGCCGAAGCGGGCCAGCCGCAGCGACCGCATCTCCGCGTGCCCGATCGCCGCCCGGGTCCACGCCGCGATGCGGGCGGTCACGGTCGGGTTGCTGACGTGCCCCGCGACCGTCTTGCGGGCCACCCCGAGCCGCGTCTGGACGAACCCGAACTCCCGGTCGCCGTGGGCGGCCTGGTTGAGGTTCATGAAGTCCATGTCGATCTCGGACCAGGGCAGCTCGACGTTGGCCTGGGTGTGCAGGTGCAGCAGCGGGGTGCGCAGCGCGTCCAGGCCGGAGATCCACATCTTGGCCGGGGAGAAGGTGTGCATCCAGGCGATCACCCCGACCGCGCCCTGGACGGCGGCGTCGCGGCAGACGGCCAGGATGTCGGCGCTGGAGGTCAGCACGGGCTTCCAGACCACCCGGGCGGGGATGGCTGGGTCGGCGTCGAGCTGCGCCGCGATCTGCCGGGACTGGTCGGCCACCTGACGCAGGGTCTCCGGGCCGTACAGGCCCTGGCTGCCGGTGAGGAACCAGACCTCGGCGGCCGGGGATGGGTTGGTCATGGGGTTGCCTTCCGGTGTGCTGGGGTGGTCACTTCTTGCGGATGCCGACGAGGCGCTGGAGGAGGATGAACGCGAACAGCAGGCCGCCGATCACGATCTTGGTCCACCAGGAGCTGAGGCTGCCGTCGAAGGTGATCAGCGTCTGGATCACCCCCAGCACGAGGACCCCCAGCAGGGTGCCGAACACGTAGCCGGAGCCGCCCGTGAGCAGGGTCCCGCCGATGACGACGGCGGCGATCGTGTCCAGCTCCATGCCGATGGCGATCAGCGGGGCGCCCGACAGCGTGTAGAAGGACAGCAGGATGCCGCCGATGGCCGAGCAGAGCCCGCTGATCGTGTAGACGGCGATCTTCGTGCGCCCCACGGGCAGGCCCATCAGCAGCGCCGACTGCTGGTTGCCGCCGATGGCGTACACGTTGCGGCCCAGCCGGGTGTACGCCAGCGTGTACGCCGCGACCGCCACCACCGCGAGAGCGACCAGGACGCTCACGGTGACGAAGTTCTCGCCGATGCGGATGCGCTCCTGGGCCGCCGAGGTCCAGAACCCGTCGGTGATCGGGATGGACGCCGTGTTGATCCAGGTGCACATGCCCCGGGCGAAGAACATGCCGGCCAGGGTGACGATGAACGGCTGGATGTCGAAGAAGTGGATGACGCAGCCCATCGCGAACCCGAGGGTGGGGCCGATGAGCAGCGCGATCAGCAGCACCAGCGCGGGGTGCACGCCGTCATTGAGCAGCGACGCCGACACCATCGCGGTCATCGCCACCACCGAGCCGACCGACAGGTCGATGCCGCCGGTCAGGATGACGAAGGTCATGCCGACCGCGACGACGAGCAGGAAGCCGTTGTCGATGAAGAGGTTGAAGACGACCTGGATGTTGGAGAAGGCGCGGTACTGCGAAACGCCGATGCCGTACATCACCAGCAGCAGGGCCAGGGTGGCCAGCACCGGCACCTGCCGCTGCGGCACCCGCCACCAGGCCCGTGGGCCTCGCGCGGCCAGGGGGGTCGTGGTCATGCCGGGACCTGCTCCTTCTGCTTCTCGACGGGCGCCGCCGGGGGCGCCGTCGGCGCCTGCCGGCGCCTGAACCGGGCGCGGAACGCCGGCGCCTGGATGAGGCAGACCGCGATCACCACGACCGCCTTGAACAGCAGGGTCGTCTGCGGGTCGATGTTCATGGCGTACACCGAGGTGGTCAGGGTCTGGATGATCAGCGCGCCCACGATGGTGCCGCTGAGGTAGAACCGGCCGCCGGCCAGCGAGGTGCCGCCGATGACCACGGCGAGGATCGCGTCGAGCTCCACCCAGAGGCCGACAGCGTTGCCGTCGGCGCTGGAGACGTTCGCGGTCATCATGAACCCGGCGATCGCCGCGCAGGCGGCGCTCACCACGTACACCAGCAGGGTGATCCGCCGGGAGCGGATGCCGGCCAGCCGGCTGGCCTCGGCGTTGCCGCCGACCGCCTCGATGATCATGCCCAGGGCGGTGCGGCGGGTCAGCACCGCCACGAGCAGGGTCACCGCGAGGGCGATGATGATCGCGAACGGCAGCGTGAGCAGGTGCCCGACCCCGATCGTCTTGTACGGCTCGCTGTTGATGGTGATGATCTGCCCGGAGGTGATCAGCTGGGCCAGGCCCCGGCCGGCGACCATCAGGATCAGCGTGGCGATGATGGGTTGGATGCCGATCCCGGCAACCAGGATCCCGTTCCACGCGCCGAGCAGCAGGGCGATGCCGAACGCGATCGCCAGCGCGGTGAGCACCGCGCCGAGGCTGTTCTGGTCGGGCTGCTCGCTGATGTAGAGACAGGCTATCGCGCCGCTGACGGCGGCCACCGAGCCCACGGAGAGGTCGATGCCGCCGGTGGCGATGACCAGGGACATGCCCAGCGCGACCAGGATGAGCGGGGCGCTGAGCCGGACGATGTCGATCAGGCTGCCGTACAGTTGACCGTTCTTCAGTTCGACCGAGAGGAAGCTCGGCCGGTAGACGGTGTTCGCCGCCAGCAACACGACCAGCACCACCAACGGCCAGAACAGCCGGTGACCGGTGACCGGCGCGAGGCGGGCCTTGACTGTGCTCATGCCTTCTCCAGCTCTTCCTGCCGAGCGCCGCTGGCGATGGCCCGCATGACGCGGTCGGCGTCGAGGGTGTCGTCGTTGTCGAGCTGGGCGACGAGCTGCCGGTCGCGCATCACGACGACCTTGTGGCTGAGCCGCAGCACCTCCTCCAGCTCGGCGGAGATGAACAGCACCGCCATCCCGCCGTCGGAGAGCTGCGCCACCAGGCGCTGGATCTCGGTCTTCGCGCCGATGTCGATGCCCCGGGTCGGCTCGTCCAGGATCAGCAGCCGCGGCTCGGTGATCAGCCACCGGGCGAGCAGCACCTTCTGCTGGTTGCCGCCGGAGAGGTTGCGCACCGGCATGTCGGGATCGGCCGGCCGGATGCTCAGCGCCTTGATGTAGCGCTCGACCAGCTCGTCCTGCTTGCGCCTGGGCACCGGCCGCAGCCAGCCCCGGGTGGCCTGCATGGCCAGGATGATGTTCTCCCGCACCGACAGCTCGCCCACCAGGCCCTCGGTGCGGCGGTTCTCGGAGCAGAAGGCGACGCCCCGGCCGATCGCGGCCACCGGGTTGCGGATCGCGGTGGGCTCGCCGTCGACGGCGAGCCGGCCCTGGTCGGCCCGGTCCGCGCCGAAGAACAGCCGGGCGACCTCCGTGCGCCCCGACCCGAGCAGCCCGGCCAGCCCGACGACCTCGCCGGCGTGGATGGTGAGGCTGAACGGTGCGACCGAGCCGGTGCGGCCCAGCCCGTCCGCCGCCACGAGGGGCTGCCCCGCGGTGATCGCCGCACGGTCCCGGCCGGCCTCCGAGTCGAGGCGCTCCAGCGCGTCGAGCTCCTTGCCGATCATCTTCTCGACGAGGGCGATCTGCGGCAGCTCGGCCGTCGGGTACTCGCCGACGAGGCGGCCGTTGCGCAGCACGGTGATCCGGTCGGCGATGCCGTACACCTGGTCGAGGAAGTGGGTGACGAAGACGATCGCGATGCCGTCGTCGCGCAGCTGGCGCATGATCCGCAGCAGCTGGGCCACCTCGTCGGCGTCGAGGCTGGAGGTGGGCTCGTCGAGGATCAGCACCCGGGCGTTCACGTCGACCGCGCGGGCGATGGCCACCATCTGCTGCACCGCAAGGGAGTAGCTGCCGAGCGGCTCGGTGACGTCGATGTGCAGGTCGATGCGGGCCAGCAGCTCCTGGGCGCGGCGGCGCATCTCGCGCCAGTTGACGGCGCCGAGCCGGCGCGGCTCCCGGCCGATGAAGATGTTCTCCGCCACCGACAGGTTGGGGCAGAGGTTGACCTCCTGGTAGACGGTGCTCACCCCGGCCGCGGTGGCCTGCATCGGCCCGGCGAAGGAGACCTGCTGGCCGTCGAGGGTGATCGTGCCGGCGTCCGTGCCGTAGACGCCGGTCAGCACCTTGATGAGGGTGGACTTGCCGGCGCCGTTCTCGCCCATCAGGGCGTGGACCTCACCGGGGAAGAGGCGGAAGTCGACGCCGTCGAGGGCGCGTACTCCCGGGAAGATCTTGCTGATCGCGGTCATCGTCAGGACCGGATGCCTCTGCGACATCCCACCAGGCCTTTCGTGTTTCGCGGAAGCGAGCGGCGGGGCCGCCGCGCCGTGGCGCGGCGGCCCCCTCCGGTCAGTACTTCCGGGTCGGCAGAGCGGCCTTGGCCTGCTCCTGGGTGAAGGTGCCCTCCTGGGTCTCGACCCGGGCCGGGACCTCCTCGCCGGCCTTGACCTTCTTCACCAGGTCCATCAGCTGGTCGCCGAGCAGCGGGCTGCACTCGGCGATGAAGTTGAACTTGCCGTCGGCCAGGGCCTGCATGCCGTCCTTGACCGCGTCGATGGTGATGATGGTGATGTCCTTGCCCGGCACCTTGCCGGCCGCGGTGATCGCCTCGAGCGCGCCCAGGCCCATGTCGTCGTTGTGGGCGAACAGCACGTCGATCTTCGGGTTGGCCTTCAGGAACTGCTCCATGACCTGCTTGCCACCGGCCCGGGTGAAGTCACCGCTCTGCGACGCGACGATCTTCAGGTTCGGGTTGGCGGCGATCGCCGTGGCGAAGCCCTCCTTGCGGTCGATGGCCGGCGCCGAGCCGGTGGTGCCCTGCAGTTCGACGATGTTCACCGGGCCCGTGGCGGTCTTCTTCTGCTCGACCAGCCACTCACCGGCGAGGCGGCCCTCCTTGACGAAGTCCGAGCCGAGGAAGCTCTTGTAGAGGCTCTTGTCGGCCGAGTCGACGGCCCGGTCGGTCAGGATCACCGGGATCTTGGCGTCCTTGGCCTCCTTGAGCACGGTGTCCCAGCCGGACTCCTTGATCGGCGAGAAGGCGATCACGTCGACCTTCTGCTGGATGAAGTTGCGGATGGCCTTGATCTGGTTCTCCTGCTTGCCCTGGGCGTCGTCGAACTTCAGCTCGATGCCGGCCGCGGCGGCGGACTCCTTGATGGAGTTGGTGTTCGCCGTCCGCCAGCCGCTCTCCGCGCCGATCTGCGAGAAGCCGAGGACGATCTTGCCGTCGTCGCCGCCATCCGAGCCGGTGTCGCTGTTGCCGCACGCGGCCAGGCCGGTGGCCAGCAGGCCGGCGGCCAGAATCGCGCCGAGCCCGCGGCGGGTGATGGTCGTGCCGGTCTTCAACATCTGATGACTCCTTGCGGGGGTGGGTGGGGTACCTACGAGGGCCGGGCCGCCACGGCATGCCGGACGGCACGGCCAACTGATGGTGCTGGGTGAGGTGCGGTGGGACGGGCCGGGCCCCTGACGGGTGCGGCCGGCCGGGACAGGGTCGGGCGGCGGTCAGGGGGTCGCGGAGGAAGCCCCGGGCTGCCCGTAGACGTTCTGGTAGCGGTCGTAGAGGGAGTCGATGTCCTCGCGGGCCATCGGCACCGGCCGGCCGAGCGTGCGGGCCAGGTGCGCGGTGCGGGCGACGTCCTCGCACATCACCGCCGCCTTGACCGCCGCGCGGGCGTCCTTGCCGATGGTGAAGACGCCGTGGTTGCGCATGAGCACCGCCGGCGAGCGGTGCCCGGACAGGGTGGCCACGATGCCCTTGCCGATGTCGTCGCCGCCGATGAGCGCGAACGGGCCGACCGGGATCTCGCCGCCGAACTCGTCGGCCTGCGCGGTGAGGTGGCAGGGAATCGACTCGCCGCAGGCCGCCCAGGCGGTCGCGTAGGAGCTGTGGGTGTGCACCACTCCCCCGACCTCGGGCATCGCCCGGTAGACGTAGGCGTGCGCGGCGGTGTCGCTCGACGGCGACAGGTCGCCCTCCACCACCGCGCCGTCGAGGTCGCAGACGATCATGTTGGCGGGCCGCAGGTCGTCGTAGGAGACGCCGCTGGGCTTGATGACCATCAGGTCCGCGCCCGGCACCCGCGCCGACACGTTGCCGGCCGTCCAGGCCACCAGGCCGTACCGGACCAGTTCGCTGTGCAGGGTCGCGACCTGTTCGCGCAGCCGCGTCACCTCGGCGCCAAGCTCGGGGCTCATGCCAACACCTCCAGGGGGACCGCGGCCTCACCGGCCGGGGAGTGGTCGACCGCCCGACGGGCGGCGTTGCGGATGGTGCGCAGCCGCAGCAGGGCGTCGTCGCCGCCCCGGCCGAAGTGGTCGTGCAGCCGCCGGTACTCGGCGTACAGCGCGTCGTAGGCGCGGGCCCGCTCCGGGTCGGGCCGGTAGACGTCGCGGTCGACGCGGCCCATCACTGCCGAGGCCGCCGGCACGTCGGGGTACTCGCCCGCGGCGACCGCCGCGTGGATCGCCGAGCCGAGCGCCGGGCCCTGCGCGGAGCCGATGATGCCCAGCGGGCGCTTCGTGACGTCGGCGTAGATCTGCATCAGCAGCGCGTTGTTGGTCAGTCCGCCCGCGACGATGATCTCGTCGACCGGCACCCCCGCCTCGGCGAACGCCTCGATGATCATGCGGGTGCCGAACGCGGTGGACTCCAGCAGCGCGCGGTAGACGTCCGGCGGCCGGGTGGCCAGGGTCAGCCCGACGATCACCCCGCTGAGGTCGTGGTTGACCAGCAGGGACCGGTTGCCGTTCCACCAGTCCAGCGCCACCAGGCCGTGCGCGCCGACCGGCTGGGCGGCAGCGGCAGCGGTCAACGCCTCGTGCGAGGCGTACCCGGCGGGGGCGGCGTGCTGGACGTACCAGCCGAAGATGTCGCCGACGCCGCTCTGGCCCGCCTCGTAGCCCCAGTGCCCGGAGCTGATCCCGCCGTCCACGACGCCGCACATGCCGGCCACCTCGGCCAGCTCGGTGCCGTTGACGACGTGGCAGGTGGAGGTGCCCATGATGGCGACCAGCCGGCCCGGCTCCAGGGCCTGGGCGGCGGCGGAGGTGACGTGGGCGTCGACGTTGCCGACCGCCACCGCGATCCCCTCGGGCAGGCCGGTCCAGGCCGCGGCCTCGGCGGTCAGCCCACCGGCCCGGGCGCCCAGCGGCGCGAGCGGACCGTCGATCTTGGCGACGAAGTCGACGAAGCCCGGGTTCAGCGCGGCCAGGTACTCCCGCGACGGGTACCGGCCGTCCTGCCGGATGCCCTTGTAGCCGGCGGTGCACACGTTGCGGGTCTCGACGCCGCAGAGCTGCCAGACGATCCAGTCGGCGGCCTCGATCCACCGCTCGGCCCGGTCGTAGACCTCCGGGTCCTCCTCCAGCAGTTGCAGGCCCTTGGCGTACTGCCACTCGGCGGAGATCTTGCCGCCGTAGCGGCCGATCCACGGCTCGTTGCGGGAGTGGGCCAGGGCGTTGATCCGGTCCGCCTGGGGCTGGGCCGCGTGGTGCTTCCACAGCTTGACCCAGGCGTGCGGGCGGGTGCGCAGATCGGGCAGCTCGCACAGCGGAGTGCCGTCGGCGAGGGTGGGCAGCACGGTGCAGGCGGTGAAGTCGATACCGATGCCGACGACCCGCTGCGGGTCGACGCCGCTGGCGGCCAGGGCGGCCGGCACGGCGTGCCGGAGCACGTCACGGTAGTCGTCCGGGTCCTGCAGGGCCCAGTCGGCGGGTAGCGCCTGGCCGTCGACGGCAAGTACCGTATCCATCACGGCCTGTCGGTACTCGTGCACCGCCGTGCCCAGTTCGGCGCCGTCACCGACCCGCACCACCAGTGCTCGACCCGACAACGTGCCGTAGTCGACGCCGACAACGTACCGGTCACCCGGTCCGGTCGAAACGCTCATGACATCCTCCGCTCACTTGCTGGCAACAGTGTTAGCGCTCACATGTCGGGTCGTCAAGATGCTTTCCGCCAGGATTCTCCGGACCGTTACGCGGCACCGGCTCCCGCCTAGGCTCCCTGCCGACGGCGACCCAAACGGGGCCACAGCCCGACGCCGCGCCAGCGCAGGAACACCACCACCCGGGGCATGTGCGCGTTCACAAGACCGTGGAGCCGCGTGAGGCGGGCGACGGGCTACCGACGCCCCATCGCGCCCACCCCGCACCCGATCGGGCGCGGCCCGACGACCACGACCCCGACAGCCCGCGCAGCCTAACGCCACCGCCGCGACAGGGTGGCACGGCCATGGCCGGGATACGGTCCCGCCCGTCAACCGGCACGATTTTCGGCCACGCGGCCGAGCACCGGGACCGAAACCTTCCGGCGCATCCGACAAGCCGGTCCCGTCGACAATTCGCATAGACATATATCTATCAAACATAGGTGGAAACCGCCGATCCGCCGCCCCAGGAATCGATCGGCGCGTCGACGCGGAACCGGGCGACCCGGCGAATGTCGCCGCACCGCCCGGCCGGCGTCGGCGAGCGGCGGAGCGCCAGGTGAAGGGATCCTCCCCGCAGCGGGGCCGCGACCACCACCGGCCCCTGCGGCACCATCACCCCCTCCGCGGGGCTTGGCGGCGCGACCACGAGCGTGCGGGCCCAACAGTTGGCAGGGCGACACCGGAGTCGGCACGGCGCCACCGGCAAGGCCGTCCGCTGGACCAGTGCGACGATTCTCCCGGCCGCCACAAAGGCAGGCACGCGCCATAACGGGAATTGCGCTCCGGGGACGCCCGAGAGGCGGTCGAACCGGCCGAATCGCAGATCCACCCCGACCGACCGCCCCGGTCCCCCCCGTGACGGACCGGATCGGCCGTCCGGTGGTGCGCCCGAGCGGGGCGACCCGCCCCGGACACCGGGTCGACGTCACCCCGCCCGGCGGCGTCGACCCGGCCGACAGCGAGCACGGGGCGATCACCGTACCCGAAAGTTTCGGTACCGTTTCGAACGGAAGCAGACTAAGCGCCGGGCGCGAACGCGGTCAAGAGCAGCCCATCGACGCGTCGAAACTCGCGCCGCAATTTCGAGACCCCCCGCCCCATATCGTCGAAACTTTCGAGATATGCTGCCCCCGGTCCGGTGAGCGTGCGAGGGAGATGCCATGGAACAGCAGCGGGCGACGTTGGCGGACATCGCGCAAGCGGCCGGGGTGTCGATCCCTACCGTCTCGAAGGTCCTCAACGGCCGGCCGGACGTCGCAGCCGCGACCCGGCACCGGGTCCAGACCCTGCTCGACGCGCGGGGGTACACCGCCCGGGGCACCGGCCGCCCAGCGGCCCGCGCCGGCCTGATCGACCTGGTGCTGCGGGACCTCGGCAGCCCGTGGGCCATGCAGATCATCGACGGGGTCGAGGAGCTGGCCTACCAGGTCGGCTTCGGCGTCGTCGTCTCCGCCGTCCACGGCCGGCATCGCACCCGTCCCGACCGGCGCTGGACCGAGCAGCTCGCCGCCCGCCGCTGCGACGGGGTGCTGCTCGTCCTGTCCGACATCTCCCCCGCCCAGCGCGGCCAACTGGAGGAGCTGGGCATACCGGTGGTGATCATCGATCCGGCCGGACAGCCCCCCGCGGACATCCCGTCGGTCGGGGCGACCAACTGGGCCGGCGGGCGGGCGGCCACCGAGCACCTGCTCGACCTCGGGCACCGCCGCATCGCCGCCATCGGCGGGCCTCCCACCGTCCCGTGTAGCCGCGCCCGCGTCGACGGCTACCGGGCCGCCATGGACGCCGCAGGGCAGCGAATCCCCGCCGGCCACGTCCGCACCGGTGACTTCCTCGCCCCCTCGGGCTACCGGGAGACACACGCCCTGCTCGACCTGGCCCGGCCGCCGACGGCGATCTTCGCGTGTTCCGACGAGATGGCCCTGGGTGCGTACGAGGCGCTCTACGAACGGGGGCTGCGGGCGCCGGACGACATGAGCGTCGTCGGCTTCGACGACCTGGACGCGGCCCGGTGGGCCGTGCCACCGCTGACCACCGTCCGCCAGCCGCTGACCGAGATGGCCGCGATGGCCACCCGGATGCTGCTCAGCCTGGTCAACGGCGAGGAGCTGGCCAGTGACCGCATCGAACTGGCCACCTCGCTGGTCGTGCGGCAGAGCACCCGGCCCTGTTGATCGCCCCCACGGTGGACCGACGGCCCGGCGTCGGCGCGACCGCCCGGGGCGGCACACTTCGACGTATCGAAGTGTTGCGCAGGTACGACGTACGCCCTCCGGCTGCCGTGGGAGCACTCGCGGGGGCATCGGTGCTGCCGTGGCGGGAGGACACGCAGGCACGGCCGCCACACCACCACCGGGGGGAGGGGCCCCCACCCCGTCCCGTCCCGCCCCGCCCAACGGAATGAGACGGTCCGATGAAGAGAGCCCCCCGCCCGTCCCGGCTGCAGCTGGTCGTGGCCGGTGCGGTCGGTGCGCTGACCCTCGGCGCGACGGCGTTCGTACCGGCCACCAACGCCGTGGCGGCCACCGGCTGCGCCGTCACCTACACGACCAACAGCTGGTCCGGCGGGTTCACCGCATCGGTCGGCATCAAGAACCTCGGCGACCCGGTCAACGGCTGGACCCTCGGCTTCACCTTCCCGAACTCGGGGCAGAAGATCACCCAGGGCTGGTCGGCGACGTACAACCAGAGCGGCAACGCCGTCACCGCGCAGAGCTTGAGCTACAACGGCTCGCTGGCCACGGGCACCACGACCCGGATCGGCTTCAACGGCAGTTTCACCGGCAGCAACCCGGCGCCGACGTCGTTCACGCTCAACGGCACGGTGTGCAACGGCGGCACGCCGCCGACCACCACGTCGCCGCCCGCCACCACCACGCCGCCGACCACCACGCCGCCGCCGACCACTCCCCCGCCGGGCGGCACGACGCCCGTGGCGATCAACGGTCAGCTACGGGTGTGCGGGGTCAACCTGTGCAACCGGTACGGCAAGCCGATCCAGCTACGCGGCATGAGCACCCACGGCCTCCAGTGGTTGGCCCAGTGCTACGACGACGCGTCCCTCGACGCGCTGTCCAAGGACTGGCTGGCCGACCTGCTCCGCGTCTCGATGTACGTGCAGGAGGGCGGTTACGAGACGAACCCGGCCGGCTTCACCAACCGGGTCAACGCCCTCGTGGAGGAGGCCACCGAGCGCGGCATGTACGCGCTGATCGACTTCCACACGCTGACGCCCGGCGACCCGATGTTCAACCTGGAGCGGGCCAAGGCGTTCTTCGCCGCCGTGTCCGCCCGGCACGCCAGCAAGAACAACGTGATCTACGAGATCACCAACGAGCCCAACGGGGTGAGCTGGTCGACGATCAAGAACTACGCGGAGCAGGTCATCCCGGTCATCCGCGCCAACGACCCGGACGCGGTCGTCATCGTCGGCACCCGCGGCTGGTCCTCGCTCGGCGTCTCCGAGGGCGGCAACTCCGCCGAGGTCATCAACAACCCGGTGAACGCCGGCAACATCATGTACGCGTTCCACTTCTACGCCGCGTCCCACAAGGACAACCACCGGGCCGAGCTGGAGCGGGCCGCCGCCCGGATCCCCATGTTCGTCACCGAGTTCGGCACCGTCACGTACAACGGCGGCGGCGCGGTGGACGCGGCCAGCAGCACGGCCTGGCTGGACCTGCTCGACCGGCTGAAGATCAGCTACGCCAACTGGACGTACTCGGACGCCGACGAGGGCAGCGCCGCGTTCCGCCCCGGCACCTGCTACGGCGGCACGTACACCGGCACGTCGGTGCTGACCGAGTCGGGCAACTTCATGCGCAACCGCATCCGCACCCCGGACAACTTCCCCACGAGCTGACCGGTCGCACCATCCCGCGACGCCCCGTCCATCGTGGACGGGGCGTCGCGGCACGTCACCGGCCGGTGGTGCGCGGGGCCGGACCGTCAGGGAAGGGGGCCTCCGGCCCGGCCAGCATGGCCCGGACGGCCTCGCCCGCGTACGGGCAGGCGGCCCGCTGGCCGGCGGTGATCTCGGTCAGCGCCGGGTCGACCTCGGCGCAGTCCGGCCGCGCCTGCGGGCAGCGGGTCCGGAACCGGCAGCCGCCGGGCGGGTCGATCGGGCTCGGCACGTCTCCGCGCAGGATGATCCGACGGCGGCGGCGCTCCACCTTCGGATCGGCCACGGGCACCGCCGACAGCAGCGCGGCGGTGTACGGGTGCGCGGGCTGCCGGTAGAGCTGGGCCGGCGTGCCGGTCTCCACGATTCGGCCCAGGTACATGACCGCGACCCGGTCGCTCATGTGCTCCACGGCGGCCAGGTCGTGCGCGATGAACAGGTACGTCAGACCCAGATCCCGCTGGAGCCCCCGCAGCAGGTTCATGATCTGCGCCTGCACGCTCAGATCCAGCGAAGCGATCGGCTCGTCCAGGACGATCAGGTCGGGCTCCCCGGCAAGCGCGCGGGCGATGCCGACCCGCTGGCGCTGCCCACCGGAGAGTTCGTGCGGGTGCCGGCCGGCGAGGTCGACGCGCAGGCCGACCAGCTCCAGCAGCTCCGCGACCCGGCGACGCCGGGCGTGGGCGGAGTCCACGAGCCGGTGCACCACCAACGGCTCGGCGACACTGGCCCCGATCGTGCGCCGGGGGTCCAGTGACGCCTGCGGGTCCTGGAACACCATGGCCACCCGCCGGCGCAGGCCACGTAGCCGGCGGCGGGACCACCGGGTCACGTCCCGGCCGCCGACCCGCACCCGTCCGGAGGTCGGGTCGACCAGGCGCAGCAGCGCCAGGCCGGCGGTGGACTTCCCGCTGCCCGACTCGCCGACCAGCCCGAGCGTCTCGCCCCGCCGGATGGCCAGCGACACCCCGTCGACGGCCCGGACCCGGGCGCCGCCGCCGGCCGGGAACCACACCCGCAGGTCGTCGAGCTCGGCGAGGAGCTCCCCTGCGGCGGCATCCGGGGCGGTCTCGGTGGTCATGCGTCCTCCCCGCCGGGGTAGAAGGTGCGTACCTCGTGGCCGCGGGTCACCTCGACCAGCGGTGGCAGCTCGTGCTCGCACCGGGCGTCGCCGCGTACCGGGCAGCGGGGCCAGAACGCGCAGCCGGGCGGCAGTTCGAGGGGGCTCGGCGGCGCGCCCTGGATCGCCGGCAGGTCGCCGCCGGCGCGTTCCGGGTCCGGGCGGGCCGCCAGCAGACCCCGGGTGTACGGGTGCGCCGGCGCGGCGAACACGGCGTCGACGTCGCCCCGCTCGACGATCCGGCCGCCGTACATGACGGCCACGGTGTCGGCGACTCCAGCGACCACGCCGAGATCGTGGGTGATCCAGACGACGGCGGTGCCGAGCCGGCGGCGCAGGTCGGCGACCAGTTCGACGATCTGCGCCTGGGTGGTGACGTCGAGCGCGGTGGTCGGCTCGTCGGCGATGAGCAGAGCCGGCTCGCAGGCCAGGGCCATGGCGATGACGACCCGCTGGCGCATTCCGCCGGAGAACTGGTGCGGGTACTCGGCGACGCGCCGGCCCGGCGACGGGATGCCGACCAGGTCCAGCAGCTCGACGGCCCGGTCCCGGGCCTGCCGGCGGGTCATGCCGAGATGCTCCTCGCACGCCTCGGACACCTGCCGGCCCACGGTGAGCACCGGGTTGAGCGAGGTCATCGGGTCCTGGAAGACGAAGCCGACGTGCCGGCCACGCAGCCGCCGGCGGCGCGGCTCGGACAGCGTGGTCAACTCCTCGCCGAGTAGCCGGACCCGGCCGGTGACCCGGGCCGCGCGGGGGGCCAGGCCGGTGGCGGCGAGCACGGTCATGCTCTTGCCGCTGCCGGACTCGCCGACCAGGGCGAGGGTCTGCCCGGCCCGCACCGACCAGTCGACGCCGGCGACCGCCCTCGCCTGGCCCCGTCGGGTGCCGATCGTCACGGTCAGGTCCTCGATGTCCAACACCGGCTCGGCCTCGCGGCCGGCAGCAGGTGACGAGGTCTTCATGCCCGGCTCCTCCTCGCCTCGCTGACGGTGAGCTGACGCGGGTCCAGTACGTCCCGCAGCGCGTCGCCGACGAGGTTGAAGGCGAGCACGGTGAGGAAGATGGCGGCGCCGGGGAAGACGCCGAGCCACCACGCCTCGGTGACGAACCCGCGCCCGTCGTAGAGCATCCGCCCCCACGCCGGGGCGGGTGGCTGCACACCGAGGCCCAGGAAGGACAGGGCCGCCTCCGAGAGGATCGCGAACGCCAGGGACAGCGACGTCTGCACGATCAGCGGGGCCGCGATGTTGGGCAGCACGTGGCGGCGGATGATCCGGGCGTCCGACGCGCCGATGGACACGGCCGCCCGCACGAAGACCTGCTCGCGTACGGAGAGCACGCCCGCGCGGGTCACCCGGGCGAAGATCGGCGTGTAGACCACCCCGATCGCGACCATCGCGGTGACCAGGCCCGGCCCGAGCACGGCCACGATCGCGACGGCGAGCAGCAGCACCGGGAACGCGAACAGCACGTCCATGCCGCGCATGAGGACGTTGTCGACCCAACCCCGGTACCAGCCGGCCAGCAGGCCGACGGTGACCCCGACCAGCAGCGCGATGCCCACGCTGACCAGGCCCACCTCCAGGGAGACCCGGGCGGCGGCGAGGACGCGGCTGAGCACGTCGCGGCCCAGCTCGTCGGTGCCGAACGGATGATCGAGGCTGGGCGGGCGCAGCATCTTCTCGACGTCGACGTCGTTGGTCCCGGCCGGTGCCAGCCACCGGCCGGCCAGCCCCACCACGAGCAGCAGGAGCAGTACGAGGGTGCCGGCGACGGCCGGCGGGTCGTGCCGCAGCGCGGACAGCGCGCGGCGCACCGTGCCGTCGGAGCCGGCGCTCACCGGGCACCGATCCGCGGGTCGAGGCGGGCGTAGAGGACGTCCACCAGCAGGTTCATCAGCAGGAACAGGGCGGCCACGAAGAGCACCGCGCCCTGTAGCACCGGGTAGTCGCGGGCTTGGACGGCATCGTAGGTGAGCCGGCCGACGCCCGGCCAGGCGAACAGCACCTCGATCACGATCACCCCACCGACGAGGCTGGCCAACTGCACCGCCACGACGGTCACCACGGGGATCAGGGCGTTGCGCAGCACGTGCCGGACGACCACGACCCGGGCGCGCAGGCCCTTGGCCACGGCCGTGCGCACGTAGTCCTCGGAGAGGACCTCCAGCACCGAGGAGCGGATGAACCGGGTGAGGATCGAGGCGGTGACCAGCCCCACCGCCGTGGCCGGCAGGATCACGTGCGACGCCCACCCCGCCGGGTCCTCGGTGAGGGCCACGTACCCCGAGGGTGGCAGCCAGCCGAGCACCCCGGCGAAGAGCAGGATGCCCATGATGCCCGTCCAGAAGTCGGGCACCGACACCCCGAACTGGCTGAACACCCGGGCGGCGTGGTCGAGGGCCGATCCGCTGCGCACGGCGGAGAGCACGCCCAGCGGGAAGGCCACGAGCAGGGCGAGCAGCACAGCGGTGACCGCCAGCGACAGGGTCGCCGGCAGCCGCTCCAGGACGATCGTGGTGACCGGCTGGCCGCTGCGGAAGCTGACCCCGAGATCGCCGGTGAGCGCGTGGCTTACGTAGCTGACGTACTGGGCGACCAGCGGCCGGTCCAGGCCGGACCGCTCCCGCAGCGCGTCGTAGGTCTGCTGGTCGAAGCGCGTGCCGAGGGCCACCCGGACGGGATCGCCGGGGACGAGTTGGAGCAGCAGGAAGACGACAAGCGTCACCCCGAGCAGGACGATGGCCGACTGGAGCAGCCGGCGGAGGACGAAGCGCGCCATGCCGGGCCCCGTCACGTCACCGGTCGAGGCCGACGTCGCGGAACCGGATGGCCCGGTCGGAGCGGACCTGATACCCGGTCACCTGCTTCGACCAGCCCTGCACCACGTCCGGGTTGTACAGGTAGACGTAGCTGGCGTCGTCGACGATCTGCTTCGCCGCCTGGTCGTACGTCCGCTTGCGGGCCACCGGGTCCGACTCGGTCCGCCCTGCGTCGAGGAGCTTGTCGACGGCGGGGTTGCTGTACTTGTGGAAGTTGAACGTCCCGCCGGTGCGATGCTGGGCATAGTAGAACTCGTCCGGGTCGATGTTGCCGAGCCAGCCGAGCAGGAACGCGTCGAAGGTGCCGCGGCCCTGCTCGTCGAGCCACTGGGCGAAGTCGAGGGTACGGATCTTCACGGTGATCCCGACGTCTTTGAGCTGGGCGGCGATGACCTGGGCCGCGCTGACCGTCTCCGGGTACTCGCTGGTCACCATCAGGTCCAGGGTCAGCCCGCGGACGCCGGCCTGGCCGAGCAGGTGCCGGGCCTGATCGGGGTCGTGCCGGTACGGCGCGTACTCGTAGTGCCAGGAACTGCCCTTCGGAATGGCGGTCTGGTTCACCGTGGCCTGCCCGAACTTGGCCGCCTTGGCGATCGCGTCCCGGTCCAGGGCGAACGCGATCGCGCGGCGCACGTTCACGTCGTCGTACGGCTTGCGGCCCTGGTTGAGCGCCAGGTACCAGTAGTCGGTCGACGACCGCGACTCGACGCTGACGTCGCCGCCGTCGTCCTTGAGTGCGGTGACCTGCTGGGGCGGGAGGTTGTCGGTCCACTGGACCTCGCCGCCGCGCAGGTTCTGCAAGGCCACGGTGGGGTCCTTGACGAAGGTGAATTTGACCCTGTCCAGCTTCGGCTTCGCGCCCCAGTAGTTGTCGTTGCGGGCCAGTTCGATGCTGTCGCCGGAGGTGTAGCCGGCGACGGCGAACGGCCCGCTGCCGACCGGCCTGGTCTTCACCGCTCCGGATTCCACGTTGGACTTCTCGACGATCGCCACGCCCTTGAACCCGCCGAGGTTGGCCAGCAGGTTCGGGGTGGGCTTGGTGAGCGCGACGACCACGGTGGTCGGGTCGGGCCCGGTCACGGACTTCACGGTCTCGAACTTGTACGCCTGGTTCAGCTTTTCCGAGATGATCCGCTGGTACGAGTAGACGACGTCTTCGGAGGTCAGTGGCGACCCGTCGGAGAACCGCACCCCCTCGCGGAGGGTGAAGGTCCAGGTGAGCTGGTCGGCGCTGGTAGTCCACTTCGTCGCCAGCGCGGGACCCATCCGCAGGTCGGGGCCCGGCTCGACAAGGGTGTCGTAGACGTTCTCCAGCACCTGGAAGCTGTAGTAGGCCGAGGTCCGCTGCGGGTCGAGCTGGTCCGGTTCTCCACCGATGGCGGCGGTCAGCGTGCCGCCGGAGCCCCCGCCTCCGGTGTCGCCGGCTGCGTCCACGTCGACGCTGTCGCCGGTGCCGCAGCCGGCGACAGCGGCGACGGCGAGCGCGAGCACGGCACCGATCACTCTGGATCTGGTCATGAACCCGGTCCCCCTCCGTCACCGAGGCGCGGGAGTGATCCCGCCTCTGCCCTCCTTGCCCGCCGGGCCCCGACGGTGAAACCTGCGGCGGCGCCCCCCGGAACGCCGCCCGGCCGGGCTACGGAGGCAGGGGCCCAGGTGGAAACCATTTCGTAACTCGACCGTCATACGACCGGGGGTGCCCTCCAAAGCCGCGTACCGGTCGAGTTCGACGGGCGGGGCCGTGGTGGACCTGGACGGGATGGACCAGATCGACTCGGTCGGGTTGGAGCTGCTGGTGCGGGCCCACCAGGAGGCCAGGCAGCGGTTCCCCCGCGCCGGTCGCGTACCCGACCGGAGATGACTCAGGCCGACCCGTCGGACTGCGGCTGGTAGACGTCGGGTACGCCGTCGCGGTCGTGGTCGACGCTCTCGGCCTCGTGGACCCGCCGGTACACCCGGCTGCGGGCGCGCAGGATGACGGTGGCCAGGGTGGCGGCGAGCAGGGATCCGGTGAGTACGGCGACCTTGACGTGGCCGTCGCGCTCGCTGCCGAGGCCGAAGGCGAGCTCGCCGATGAGCAGGGACACGGTGAACCCGATGCCGCCCAGCAGCGCCAGGCCGAACACGTCGAGCCAGTTCAGCCCCTCGCCGGGGTCGGCGCGGGTGAAGCGGGAGACCAGCCAGGTGGCCGCCATGATGCCGATCGGCTTGCCGAGCACCAGGCCGACCACGATCCCGACGGCGACCCGATCGGTCAGGGCGGTGGCCAGGCCGGTCAGGCCGCCGACGGTGACGCCGGCCGAGAGGAACGCGAAGACCGGCACCGCGAACCCTGCCGAGATGGGCCGGAACCGGTGTTCGAAGTGCTCGGCGAGCCCGGGCCCGGCGTCGGAGCCGCCTGCGGCCTGGCTACGGACCACCGGGACGGTGAACGCCAGCAGCACGCCGGCGACGGTGGCGTGTACCCCCGAGGCGTGCATGAGAGTCCACGTCGCGGCGGCCAGCGGCAGGAGCAGCCACCAGGACCGGACCCGACGCCGCACCAGCAGGCCGAAGACCGCCAGCGGGACCAGCGCGCCCAGCAGCGGCCCGACGGCCAGGTCGGAGGTGTAGAAGACGGCGATGATCACGATGGCCAGCAGGTCGTCGACCACCGCGAGGGTGAGCAGGAAGGTACGCAGCGGCGAGGGCAGGAACCGGCCGACGACGGCGAGTACGGCCAGGGCGAAGGCGATGTCGGTGGCGGTCGGGATCGCCCAGCCCTTCGCGGCGTCGCCGCCGGCGATGAAGTAATAAAGGAGCGCGGGCACGAGCACCCCGCCAACGGCGGCGGCCACCGGCACCGCCGCGCGGCGCGGGTCCCGCAGGTCCCCCGCGACGAACTCGCGCTTGAGCTCCAGCCCGGCGACGAAGAAGAAGATCGCCAGCAGGCCGTCGGCGGCCCAGGTGGCCAGGCTGAGGTCCAGGTGCAGCGACGCCGGGCCCATCCGCAGGTCACGCAGCGCCTGGTATCCATCGGACCAGGGCGAGTTCGACCAGATCAGGGCCAGCAACGCGCCGACGAGCAGGAGCGCTCCGCCCACGGTCTCCTTGCGCAGGATCGCGAAGATGCGGCTGGTTTCGCCCCACGAGCGTCGGGCGAACAGGCTGGTGCGGCGCCGGGTGGCGTCGGTCACGGGAGAACTCCTCGTCGGCAGGGCAGCGTCATCCATCGCCGACCAGACTTCCCGGCACACCAGAGCACCAGGTTAGCCGCCCCGGCCGCGAACGCATCGACGAAGGCGGGCGATAGGGCTTCCCCGGCCCGAAACCTCCGCTGGTTGCCACCCCAGCGACATCTATACATACTGATGAACGTTCCTGAGCCGGACATGGTCGGGCGCCGGGCAGCCCCCGATCGGAACCTCGCCCCATCGGCACTCTCCGAAGGAACACGTCCCATGAGATCAGGAATGAAGCTGCTGGGTGCCGCCCTGGTGGCCGCCGCAGTGGCCGCGCTGACGGCCGTCACGGCCCCCGCGCCCGCGTCGGCGGCGGCGCTGACCGAGGTCACCAACTTCGGCGCGAACCCCAGCAACCTGCGCATGTACCTGTACGTGCCGGACAACGTCGCGCCCCGGCCGGGCCTGCTCGTCGCGGTGCACTACTGCACCGGCACGGGCCCAGCGTTCTTCAACGGCGCCCAGTTCGACGAGTTGGCCAACCGGTACGGCTACATCGTCATCTATCCGTCGGTGACCCGCAGCAGCCAGTGCTTCGACGTCTCCTCGCCGCAGGCACTTCGCCGCGACGGCGGCAGCGACCCGGTGGGCATCAAGTCGATGATCGACTACGTCCGGGCGCGGTACCCCGTCGACGCGAACCGGATCTTCGCCACCGGCGTCTCCTCCGGGGCGATGATGACCAACGTCCTGCTCGGCGTGTACCCCGACGTGTTCGCCGCCGGCGCGGCCTTCGCCGGTGTCCCGTTCGGCTGCTTCGCCACCACGAACGGCTCGGAGTGGAACAGCGAATGCGCCAACGGGCAGATCACCAAGACCCCCCAGCAGTGGGGTGACCTGGTCCGCAACGCCTACCCGGGCTACGCGGGGAAGCGGCCACGGATGCAGGTGTGGCACGGCACCAACGACGAGACCCTGCGGTACCCGAACTTCGGCGAAGAGGTCAAGCAGTGGACGAACGTGCACGGGCTGAGCCAGACCCCGACGTACACCGACACCCCGCAGTCCGGCTACACCCGCACCCGCTACGGCGGCAGCGGCCCGATGGCGCCGGTCGAGGCGATCAGCATGGCCGGGGTCTCGCACAACCTGCCCGTCGACGCCGCCCAGGCCATCCGCTTCTTCGGCCTGGACAGCACCACCCCGCCGACCACGCCCCCGCCCACCACGCCCCCGCCGACCACGCCGCCGGCCTCCGGTCCCTGCGCGGTCGGGTACGTCGTCAACGCCTGGAACACCGGCCTGACCGCCGCTGTCACGATCACCAACACCGGCAGCACGGCGATCAACGGCTGGAGCCTGGCGTTCACGCTGCCGTCCGGGCAGGCCATCACCAGCGGCTGGAACGCGACGTACGCCCCCACCAGCGGCGCGGTGCTCGCCCGCAATGTCTCCTACAACGGCACGATCGCGCCGAACGCGTCGGTCAGCATCGGCTTCCAGGCCAACCACACCGGCAACACCGCCAACCCGGCCTCGTTCACCCTCAACGGGGCGGCCTGCTCGGCCTCCTGAATCTCTCGGCCGGGGGGTAGACCCTGAGCCTTCCCCTGCTCCCCGGTGGCGGTGCCCGAGGGCCCCGCCACCGGGGACCCGAAGGCGCGCGCCGCTGCCGGTTCGCGGCTTCGTAACATTCCCGCAATGTCGGTCGCCGGCACGGGGGGTCCGAGTTCGGACTCCCCGGTGCCGGCGAGCCACGCCGGGCCGCGCGCCGGCTACGGCCCGGCTCGGCGCGCGGTCAGCTCGTCGCGGTGGCGGGCTCCCCGGGGCCGTCCCCGGCGGCGACCGGCGCGACGGTCCGGTCGGCCAGGTGCTGGCGCACCGACCAGGCCACGGCCGCCACCCAGGCGGCCACGATGACGAGGTAGCTGGCGTACCGGACGCCGGCCGAGGCGTCGACCCAGTCGCTGAGCAGCAGGGTGCGCACGTTGGTGAGGATGATCACGCCACCGACGGCGGAGCCGAGGACCCGCGGCGGCACCATCCGCACCAGCCAGGCGGCGATCGGCGCGGCGATCATGCCGCCGAGCAGCAGCGCGCCCACCCAGCCGAAGTCGATGTTCTCCGAGCCGATCCCGACCAGGAAGCCGGCGCTGGCGGCGATCGCCACCAGGAACTCGCTGGTGTCGATGGAGCCGATCACCCGGCGTGGCTCCAGCCGCCCGCTGGCCAGGATGGCGGGGGTGCCGACCGGCCCCCAGCCGCCCCCGCCGGTGGCGTCGACGAAGCCGGCGACGAGACCCAGCGGGCCGAGGAAGCGCTTGCGCAGAGGCAGCCCGACCCGCCCGCGCGGCAGCCCGGAGACGGTGAACCGGACCAGCACGTACACCCCGAGGGTGAGCAGGATCAGCGACATTATCGGGGCCGCGGTCGCGGTGGAGAGGCTGGACAGGAAGGTGGCGCCGGCGAAGGCGCCGAAGGCACCTGGCACGCCGACCCTACGGACCACCGTCCAGTCGACGTTGCCGAAGCGCCAGTGCGCGGCGCCCGAGACGAGGGTGGTGCCGATCTCGGCGAGATGAACAGTCGCGGAAGCGCTCGCGGCGCTCGTGTTGATGGCGAGCAGCAGGGTGGTCGACGTCACGCCGTACGCCATCCCGAGGCTGCCGTCTACCAGTTGCGCACCGAGTCCCACAAGGGCAAGGAGAAGGAGTTTACGCACAATTACCGCCGATCCGAAAGACAAAAAGAGGACTGACAGCGCCGGGAGGGGACAGCGGTCGGGGCGGACCCACCACCCCGGCCGGCCGGAGTCTGCGCAGGTGCAGGGATTGTCGTAGGCGACGGTGGCCGGCCATTGGTCGGCGACTGCGCGCCAACTATTCCGACAGTCCGGGTGAAATGCTCGTTAAGCAAAAGCGGCGAAGACGTCGCTCCCGGTCGCGGCATCGGCCGTCCAGCGCGATCGCCGGCAACGCACTCGCTGAACTCGCCCCGCTGTGGCCCGACAGCGCGGCAAGGCCCACGCCGGTTACCCCAGTCGGAGTGACGCCAGTCACAAGCGGCCATCCACCAGGGCATTCGATGATCATCCGGCGATGCTCACCTCACTTTCTGTTAATCTCGAAGTTAATCTATGGGTAATAGCGATGACGACATTGACAGGGATCGTTGAGGTGGTAAGCGACACATGGCAAGGCCCGTTCCACATCGTGGGACGGGGCGGACAAAATCACCCATTGCCAGGCAATAGCTGGGTGGCGCAAAACAATTTGGTAATGAACTCGACAATCGCCGCCCTGCGGCGAGCGGTACCGTTCGCGCCCACTTCGGCCCACACGCGGGGTCATTTTGCCTGGCCAACTCGGCGACAAATCCCGCCGCCTTAGTAGGAAATCTTCACCGTCCCGATCAGGTTGGTCAGATTTAACCGGGCTGTAACTGGACGGCGCTACGTTATGACCCAGCGCGACATTGACTGCCGCGAATTAGGGCATCGAGCGCCGGCGGATCGGCCGGCCGGTCCAGCCCGTCGCCCCGCGATCTTCTCGCGACCGAAGTGGGAGCCTGATGAGTACTGCACCGCACACGCGCGACCTGATCATGGTTGTCAACCCTGCCGGCGCACTGGAGCCCGGCCCACGGATCACGGCCGCCGCCTGCGCCGGTGGCGGGTTGGGCGTGCTCGACCTGGCCGGCGGTGACGACTGGGCGTTGCGCGCACTGACCCGGGCCGCGTCCTGGTCCCCCGCTCCAATCGGGGTCCGGGTGCCGGCCGGCTGCCTGGCCACCCCCGAGGAGGTCGACCACGCCGCGCGCGGCCAGGTCGACATGGTGGTGGTCACGGCGGACAGCCCCTGGCCCCTGGCCGAGATCGCCAAGAGGTACCGGGTGATCGTGGAGGTCGCCAGCCGGGACGAGGCCCGCGCCGCGGCTGCGGCCGGCGCGCACGGGCTGATCGCCCGGGGCCTGGAGGGCGGTGGTCGGGTCAGCGACCTCAGTTCCTTCGTCCTGCTCCAGCAGCTCGTCGCCGACGACACCCTCGATCTCCCGGTCTGGGTGGCCGGCGGGATCGGCCCGCGCACCGCCGGGGCCTGCCTCGTCGGCGGGGCCACCGGCGTCGTCCTGGACACCCAGCTCGCCCTCATGCCCGAGTCCGAGCTGCCGGCCGACGTCAAGGCCGCGATCCGGCGCATGGACGGGTCGGAGACGGTGCTGGTCGACGGAGCCCGGGGGATGCGCCGGGGCGGCCAGCACGACACGCGGTCGGAGCTGCTGCCGATCGGTCAGGACGGCTGGCTCGCCGCCGTCTTCGCCGACCGGTGGGCCGACACCGCCAGCGCCGTGCGGGCCATGCACGCGGTCATGCTCGACGCCGCCGACGATTCCGAGGCCGGCGAGCTGCTGCTGCCCGGTGCCCCGCTGGCCGAGGCCCTCGGCGTACGGGTGCCCGTCGCCCAGGGCCCGATGACCCGGGTCAGCGACGAGGCGGGCTTCGCCGCCGCGGTAGCCGACGGCGGTGCTCTGCCCTTCATCGCGCTCGCCCTGAACTCGGCCGACCAGTGCCGCCGGATGCTGACCGAGACCGCCGAACGGCTCGGCGACCGGCCCTGGGGCGTCGGGGTGCTCGGCTTCGCCCCCGAGGAGCTGCGCGCCGCGCAGCTCGCGGTCATCCAGGAGATCCGCCCCCGCTTCGCGATCATCGCCGGCGGCCGACCGCCGCAGGCGCGGGCGCTGGAGGAGCAGGGAATCAACACCTTCCTGCACGTCCCCTCCCCCGGCCTGCTGCGGCAGTTCCTGCGCTCCGGGGCGAGGAAGTTCATCTTCGAGGGCGCCGAGTGCGGGGGGCACATCGGCCCCCGGTTCAGCTTCCCGCTGTGGGAGGCGCAGCTTCAGGTTCTCGAGGAGTACCTCGACGGCGAACCGAGCGCCGCCACGCAGCTCCAGGTTCTCTTCGCCGGCGGTGTCCACGATGCCCGCTCGGCGGCGATGGTCGCCACGATGGCCGCGCCGCTGGCGCGCCGAGGGGCCCGGATCGGCGTGCTCATGGGCACGGCGTACCTGTTCACCGCCGAGGCGGTGGAGCACGGCGCGGTCCAGCCCCTGTTCCAGCGTGAGGCGCTGACCGCCGAGCGGACCGCCCTGCTGGAGACCGCGCCGGGGCACGTGACGCGCTGCCTGCACACCCCGTTCGTCGACGACTTCCACGAGCTGCGCGCCCAGCTTGAAAGCGCCGGGGCGGAGAACCGCGAGGTGTGGGAGCAGCTCGAACTGCTCAACGTCGGTCGGCTGCGGATCGCCAGCAAGGGGCTGAAGCGCTCCGGCGAGACCATCGAGTCGGTGGACGAGAGCGTCCAGGCCGCCGAGGGGCTGTTCATGGCTGGCCAGGTCGCGGTGCTGCGCAACGCCGCCACCACCGTGGCGGGCCTGCACGAGGCGGTCAGCACCGAGGTACGCGACCTGCACGCCGCCCGGCTCGACGCGCTGCGCGCCCGGCTCGCCCCGCCCGCCGCCGAGATCGAGGAGCGGCCCGCGCCGCTGGACATCGCCATCGTCGGGATGGCCTGCATGCTGCCCGGCTCCCCCGACCTGGACAGCTTCTGGCGCACCGTGCTCAGCGGCACCGACGCGGTCACCGAGGTCCCGGCCGAACGCTGGGACACCGACCTCTACTACGCCCCGGAGGTCGGGCCGGGCCAGACGGGCCGGATCAGCGTCTCCAAGTGGGGCGGCTTCATCGAGCCGGTGCCCTTCGACGCCATCGGCTACGGCATCCCACCGACGGCGCTGGGCAGCATCGACCCGACCCAGCTACTCGCCCTGGAGGTGTCGCACCGGGCGTTGCTCGACGCGGGCTACCCGCACGACGCCGCCGGCGTCGACCACTCCCGCACCGGCGTGGTCTTCGGCGCCGAGGCCGGCAGCGACATGGGCCACGCGCAGACCCTGCGCACCATGCTCCCGGCGTACCTCGGGGAGGTGCCCGAGGAGATGCAGGACCTGCTGCCCACGGTCACCGAGGACAGCTTCCCCGGCGTGCTGGCCAACGTGATCGCCGGCCGGGTCGCCAACCGCCTCGACCTGGGCGGGCCGAACTACACCATCGACGCCGCCTGCGCCTCCTCGCTGGCCGCCATGGACGCCGCCTGCAAGGAGCTGGTCAGCGGCGACAGCGACATGATGATCTGCGGCGGCGCCGACCTGCACAACGGCGTCAACGACTACCTGATGTTCACCTCGGCGCACGCGCTCTCCCCGACCGGGCGGTCGCGGCCCTTCGACAGCACCGGCGACGGCATCGCCCTCGGCGAGGGCGTGGCCTGCGTCGTACTCAAGCGGCTGGCCGACGCCGAGCGCGACGGCGACCGGATCTACGGCGTGGTCAAGGGGCTCGGCGGGGCCAGCGACGGCCGCGCCCTCGGCCTGACCGCCCCCCGCCCGGACGGGCAGCGCCGGGCGCTGGACCGGGCGTACCGGCGCAGCGGCGTCTCCCCCCGCGACGTCGGCCTGGTGGAGGCGCACGGCACCGGCACCGTGGTCGGCGACCGCACCGAGCTGGAGACGCTGACCCGGATGTTCGTCGAGGCCGGCGCGGAGCCGGGCGCGTGCGCGCTCGGCTCGGTGAAGTCCCAGATCGGGCACACCAAGTGCGCCGCCGGACTGGCCGGGGTGATCAAGGCAACCCTGTCGCTGTACCACGGGGTCCGGCCGCCGACTTTGCACCTGAAGCGGCCCAACCCGGCCTGGCACCCACAGCAGAGCCCGTTCGCCTTCTACACCGAGGCCCGCCCCTGGCCGGCGCCCGCCGCAGAGCGGATCGCCGGGGTGAGCGCGTTCGGCTTCGGCGGCACCAACTTCCACGTCGTGCTCAGCGCCTACGCCGACGCGCCGGAGCCCCGGCACGCCCGGCGGATCTGGCCGGCGGAGCTGTTCTGCTTCCGGGGCAACGACCGGGCCGCGGCCCACCAGTCGGTCCGCCAACTGCTGGACGGCCTCACCGACAACGGGGGGCAGAACCGGTCGGGACGCCTGGCCGAGCTGGCCGCCTCGGTGGCCGCCAAGGCCGCCGGCCGGTCCGGCCCCACCCGGGTGGCGATCGTCGCCCGGGACCTGACCGAGCTGGAGGCGCTGCTGCACCGGGCGTTGGCCGGCGAGCACGACCCGGCCCGGGGCCTGGTGCAGCCGGCCGAGGACGAGCCGGCCGGACCGGGCCAGGTGGCGTTCCTCTTCCCCGGGCAGGGCAGCCAGCGGCCGGGGGCCCTCGCGGAGCTCTTCGTCGCCTTCCCGGAGCTGCGGCACTACCTCGAACTCGACCGGGACGCGGCCGAGTTGCTCTTCCCGGCCGCAGCCTTCGACCAGTCGTCCCGGCGCGAGCAGGAGGAGCGGGTCCGCGACACCCGGGTGGCCCAGCCGGTGCTCGGCATCGGCGGGCTCGCCGTCGACCACCTGCTGCGCCGCCTCGGCGTACGACCGGACATGACCGCCGGCCACAGCTACGGCGAGCTGGTCGGCCTCTGCGTCGCCGGCGCCCTGGACGCGCCCACCCTGCTGGAGCTGAGCCGGGAGCGGGCGGCGGCCATCCTGGGCGCCTGCGGTGAGGACCCGGGCACCATGGCGGCGGTCAACGCCTCCGCCGACGACGTGGCCCAGGTCCTCGCGAGCGCCGGGCTGACCAGCGAGGTCGTGCTGGCCAACCGCAACTCCCCGACGCAGGTGGTGATCTCCGGTCCGACCGCGAAGTTGCAGTCGGCCGTGGTCGCGCTCAAGGAGGCCGGCCTGTCGGCCAAGACCCTCTCGGTGGCCTGCGCCTTCCACAGCCCCGTGGTGGCCGGCGCGGTGGAGACCTTCGCCGAGGTGCTCGCCGCCTGCAAGATCGCCGAGCCGCGCATCCCGGTCTGGTCCAACCTGACCGCCGCGCGGTACTCCGGCGACGCCGACCAGGTGCGGCACCACCTCGCCGAGCAGATCGGGGCACCGGTCCGCTTCGTCGAGCAGATCGAGTCGATGTACGCCGCCGGTGCCCGCCTGTTCGTCGAGGTCGGCCCGGGCCAGGTGCTGACCCGCCTGGTCAAGGCGGTGCTCGGCGACCGGCCGCACCGGGCGGTCGCCTGTGAGCGCGGGCCGGACGAGGGGCTGCGCGGCTTCCTGATCTCGGTCGGGGAGCTGGCCTGCGCCGGTGTGCCGGTGCGCCCCGACTGGCTCTTCCACGGCCGGGTCGCCGCCGATGCGCCCGGCACCGCACCAACCCGTCGTCCGATCTGGACGGTCGACGGGCTGCTCGTCCGGGACCAGCACGGCAACTGTCTTCCCGGTGGCATGACCCCTCCCCGACGCATCAAGGAGTTGTCGATGACCCCAGCGAACGGTGCCGTCACCGGTACCACCACCGGCACCCGGCCCCGACGCCGGTGGCCAGGGACATCCCGCGGCGAACTGCTCAACGAGTACCTGCGCGCCACCCGGGACATGATCGCCTCCCAGCGCGACGTGATGCTCGCCTTCCTCGGCGACCCGGGCGGCGGCCAGTTCGTCCGCCAGCCCGTCGAGACGTACCGGGTCGACAAACTACGCGCCCGCCGCCCTGCCGCAGGGATCGGCCGCGGTGCCCGCCGTCGCCCCGCCGGCCGCGACCCCGCGGCCCACCGCAGCCCCCGCGCCGGCCGTGGCGGCCGTGGCGGTGACCGCCAACGGTGGGTCGGCGCTGGCCACGACCGTCGCGCCGGCGAGGCCGGTGGCCCCGGCCGTCGTCCCGGTCTCGCCCGCCGTCGGGCCCGTCATCCCCGCCCCGGCGCCGATGCCGGCTCCGGCTCCGGCCCCCGCACCGGTGGCCTCCGGGCCGAGCGTCGCCGACTTCCAGAACGCCATCCTCGCGGTGATCAGCGAGCGCACGGGCTACCCGGTCGACCTCATCGAACTCGACCTCGACCTCGAGGCCGACCTCTCCATCGACTCCATCAAGCGCGCCGAGGTCGCCGGCGAGGTCGCCCAACGCCTCGAACTCGCCGTCGAAGGCGACGAGAGCGAGCTGGAAGACCTCGTCAAGGCCCGCACCGTCCGCGCCATGGTCACCTGGCTCGACGAGAAGATGGGCGCGGCGCCGCCGGCGCTCGGCGCGCCCGTCGCCGCCGTCCCGCCCGCCGGTACGCCGGTCGGCGTCACCACGGCCGACTTCCAGCAGGCGATCCTCAGCGTGATCAGCGAGCGCACGGGCTACCCGGTCGACCTCATCGAACTCGACCTCGACCTCGAGGCCGACCTCTCCATCGACTCCATCAAGCGCGCCGAGGTCGCCGGCGAGGTCGCCCAACGCCTCGAACTCGCCGTCGAAGGCGACGAGAGCGAGCTGGAAGACCTCGTCAAGGCCCGCACCGTCCGCGCCATGGTCACCTGGCTCGACGAGAAGATGGGCGGCAGCGTCCACGTGTCGGTCTCTACCACCGGCCCCGTCGCCACCCCCGTCGCTTCCTCCGCCCCCACCGGGGCCTCCCTCGCCGACTTCCAGAACGCCATCCTCACGGTGATCAGCGAGCGCACGGGCTACCCGGTCGACCTCATCGAACTCGACCTCGACCTCGAGGCCGACCTCTCCATCGACTCCATCAAGCGCGCCGAGGTCGCCGGCGAGGTCGCCCAACGCCTCGAACTCGCCGTCGAAGGCGACGAGAGCGAGCTGGAAGACCTCGTCAAGGCCCGCACCGTCCGCGCCATGGTCACCTGGCTCGACGAGAAGCTCAACGGCGCGGTCACCGCGACGGCGACCCTCACCGCCTCGGCGAGCATCGCCGCCCCGGCGGAGACCACCGCAGCCGCGACCCTGGCCGCGCCGGAGCCGGCCGAAGCCGGGGTCGGCGTCGGGATCGCCCCGAAGCGGTTGGTGGCCCAGGAGAGCGTCCGCACCGAGCCGGTCGGCGACCCGGCCACCGTGCTCGCCGGCACTAGGTTCCTGATCACCGGCGGCGGCGCCATCGGGGCGTACCTGGCGGAACTGCTCGGCGAGTACGGCGCCAGCGGCCAGCTCGGCGTGCTCGACAGCGAGCAGGCCGGCCAGGGCTTCGACGGGGTGCTCGTCCTCGACGGGCTCACCAACCTCGACGAGCCGCTGCTGCCCGACGTGTTCCCGCTGCTGCAACGGGCCCTCGCGACCGGCCCGCGCTGGCTGATGGCCGCCGGGGCCCGCGACGCCACCGGTGCCGCCGACGGCATGCCCGGCCTGTTCCGCACCATCGCCCGCGAGTACCCGCAGCTGACCGCCCGCTTCGTGCAGGTGGACCCGGCGGCGGCTCCGGAGGTGCTCGCCCTGCAACTGCTCGACGAGGTGCTCACCACCAGCGACGCGCCCGTGGTGGCCCGCCGCGGCGACCACCGGTACGTCGCCGACCTGGTGCCGGTGGAGCTGGGCGCGCTGGCCGCCGGCGGGGCCGGACCGGCCGGCGACGGGGTGGCCGAGGCCGCCGCGATCGGCCTGGAGCCGGACTCCGTGATCGTCCTGATCGGCGGGGCGCGGGGCATCACCCCCTGGTTCGCCCGGACGCTCGCCTCGGCCAGCCGGTGCCGGATCGAGCTGGTCGGCCGTACCCCGCTGCCCGAGGGCCCGGAGGACCCGGCGCTGGCCTCGGCCGGCGACAAGTCGGCCCTGGTCGCCGCGCTGGCCCGGCAGGGTCTGCGTAACCCCGCCGAGATCGACCGGACCGCCCAGCGCATCCTGGCCGCCCGGGAGGTCAACGCGACCATCGCCGAGCTGACCGAGCTCGGCGGCGAGGTCCGCTACCACAGCCTGGACGTCCGGGACACCGCGGCGACCCGGCACCTGCTGGCCCGCATCCACTCCGAGTACGGCCGCATCGACGGCCTGGTGTACGCCGCCGGGATCATCGAGGACAAGCTGATCGCCGAGAAGGACCCGGCGTCGTTCACCCGGGTCTTCGACACGAAGGTCGACGGGGCGCGCGGGCTGCTGACCGCACTGGACGAGCTGGCCACCAAGCCGCGCTTCGTAGTCTTCTTCGGCAGCATCGCCGCCGCCTACGGCAACCGGGGGCAGGCCGACTACGCGGCGGCCAACGACGCCCTGGACACGATCGGCACCCGCTACGCGGCGCGGACCGGGGTCCGCTGCGTGACCGTCCACTGGGGGCCGTGGGCCCCCGGCGCCGGCCACGGTGGCATGGTCACCGCCGAGCTCAGCCGGGAGTACGCCCGCCGTGGCATCGGCCTGATCGACCCCGAAGAGGGCGCGCTGGCCCTGCTGCGCGAGCTGGCGTGGGCCGACGCGACGGTCACCTCGGTCGTCTACACCGCCTCGGGCTGGTGAGCGCGCCGATGCCCCGCAACGCCCCCGCCCACACCGCACGACGGAGGAACCGATGAGCAACGGCGCACCCGCGCCCGGCCAGATCGCGATCGTCGGGATGGCCGCCCTGATGCCCTCCGCCGGTGACCTGGAGAGCTACTGGAAAAAACCTGATCAACGGGAAAGACGCGATCACCGACGTGCCGCCGCACCGGTGGGACGAGGAGTTCTACGACCCGGAGCAGGCGCACCGAGCGGACCGGATGTATTGCCGGCGCGGCGGTTTCGTCGACGACTACGCCACGTTCGAGCCGCTGCGGTTCGGGGTGATGCCCGCCTCCATCGGTGACATCGAGCCGGACCAGCTCATCACGCTGGAGGTGGCCGCCGCCGCGATCGACGACGCAGGCGGCAGCGACAAGCTGCCCGACGGCGAGCGGGTCGGCGTCATCCTCGGCCGGGGCGGCATCCTCAGCCCCGCCCAGGCGCGTTACGCCCAGCGGGTACGGATGTCCAGCCAGGTCATCGGGATCCTGCGGGAGCTGATCCCGGACGTCGACCCGGCCCGGCTGGAGCTACTGCGCAAGAAGTTCGACGAGCGGCTCGGCCCGTACCAGCCGGAGGGGACCATCGGCCTGGTGCCGAACCTGGCCGCCTCCCGGGTGGCCAACCGGCTCAACCTGCGCGGCCCCGCGTACACCATCGACGCGGCCTGCGCCTCCTCGCTGATCGCCGTGGACCAGGGCATCACCGAGCTGGTCAACGGCCGGCTCGACGCGGTGCTCGCCGGCGGCGTGCACCACGTGCACGACATCAGCTTCTGGTCGGTGTTCAACCAGCTCCGGGCGTTGTCGCGGCAGGGCGAGATCCGGCCGTTCGACGCCGCCGCCGACGGGCTGCTCATCGGCGAGGGCACCGGCGTGGTGGTGCTCAAGCGGTATGCCGACGCGGTGCGCGACGGCGACCGGATCTACGCGGTGATCCGGGGCAGCGGGGTCTCCAGCGACGGCCGCTCGGCGAGCATGTTCAACCCGGCGGTCTCCGGGCAGGTGTTGGCCATCAAGCGGGCCTGGGAGGCCGCCGGGCTCGACCCGACCGCCCCCGACGCGCTGGGGCTGCTGGAGGCGCACGGCACCGGCACCCCGACCGGGGACGCCGCCGAGCTGACCACGGTGGCCGAGGTGTTCGGCCCGTACACCGGCGGCCCTCGCCCGGTGATCGGGTCGGTCAAGTCGATGATCGGGCACACCATGCCGGCCGCCGGCGTCGCCGGCCTGATCAAGGCCGCCATGGCGGTCTACCGGGGGGTGCTCCCACCCACTCTGCACTGCGAGTCCCCCCGGGCCGAGATGGCCGCGACCCGGTTCGCCCCGATCGCCACCGCGCAGCCGTGGGAGAGCGACGGGCCGCGCCGGGCCGGGGTCAACGCCTTCGGTTTCGGCGGGATCAACGCCCACCTGGTCATCGAGCAGGCGCCCGCGTCTGCGGGCGAGCCGCTCGTCGCGGTGGGCGCGCCCGCCGCCGGCGCCGGGACGGTCACCGTCGACGAGCCGGACCAGGTGCTCTGGCTGGCCGCGCCGAGCCCGGCCGGGCTCGCCGAGCTGCTGGACCGCGACGACCAGACGGTACGCCAGCTCGGCGCCGACCTGGCCGAGCGCTCGGGCGGCGACGCACCGGGGCGGACCCGTCTCGGCATCGTCAACCCCACCGACAAGCTGCTCGCGGTGGCCCGCAAGACGGTGGCCCGGGGGCTGGCGTGGCGGGGTGGGCGGGACATCTGGTTCAGCCCGGAGCCGCTGCTGGCCGACGGGGCGGGCAAGCTCGCGTTCGTCTTCCCCGGTCTGGAGGCGGAGTTCTCGCCACGCACCGCCGACCTGGCCGCCCACTTCGGGCTGCCCGACCGGGAATGGTCCGCGGCCGACCTGGGCCGGCACGGCGCCGGCCTGATCGAGGTCGGCAAACTGCTCAACGAGGCGCTGGAACGCATCAACGTGCGGCCCGACGCCGTGTCCGGGCACAGCATCGGCGAGTGGACCGCCGCCGCCGTCAGCGGCCAGATCAGCACCGCCGCGATGGACGAGTTCCTGGAGCTGTTCAACGCCGACTCGGTGGAGGTTTCCGGGTACGTCTTCGCGGCGGTCGGCGCGGGCGCCGACCGGGTCACCCCGCTGCTCGGGGACTTCCCCGGGGTCGTCCTCTCGCACGACAACGCGCCGGGCCAGTCCGTGGTGAACGGGCCGGAGACGCAGGTGGACCGCCTGGTGGAGGCGCTGCGTACCCGCAACATCCTGTGCCAGAAGCTGCCGTTCCGCTCGGCGTTCCACACCCCGGCCTTCGCCGAGGGGCTGACCTCGATCGGCGCGGCGCTTGGCCGGTGGGAGGTCCACCCGACCCGGATGCCGGTGTGGTCGGCGACCCTGCACGCACCGTTCCCGGACGACGAGGACCAGGTCAACCACATCTTCGTCCGGCACATGATGGAGCCGGTCTGGTTCCGGCAGACCGTCGACGCCATGTACGCCGACGGGTTCCGGGTCTTCCTCCAGGTCGGCGCGGGGCAGCTCGCCTCGCTGGTCAGCGACAACCTGCGCGGGCGGGACCATCTCGCCATGCCGGTGAACACCTCGCACCGCAGCGGGCTCAACCAGCTCCGCCGAGTGGCCACCGCGCTGTGGGTGGAGGGTGCCGCCCCGAACCTGCGGGCGTTGACCGCCCCGGTCCGTACCGCGCCGGCGGCACCGGTGAAGCCCACCGGCAGCACCGGTCGGCGCGGACCCCGAGTGAAGCTCGACCTCGGCGGCCCCCTGGTCCGCCTCGGCCCGGAGGCGGCCGGCCTGCTCGGCCTCACGGTCACGTCGGGCGGAACCGTCGCGCCGGCCACCGTGCGGGCCGCCGGCAACGGGGGACCCGCCGCCCGACCGACGGTGGGCAACGGCACACCGGCCGCACCCCGCCCGGCTGCCGGCAACGGGGCACCGGCCACCCGGCCGGCCGCCGCGCCCGCCCGCGG
>NZ_GG657738.1:645517-653169 GCF_000158815.1 Micromonospora sp. ATCC 39149
GCGCACATGATGGACGCGGTGGAGCAACTGGTCCCGGGCTCCCCGGGTGGTCCAGGTGCACGACGCCAAGTTCAACAAGTGGCTGATCGCCGAGCCGGCGACGGACGTCGAGATCGTGGTGAAGGCCGCCGGGCCGAACCTCTACTCGGTCGCCTTCGCCGGGTACGCCCGGGCCACGATCGAGGTCGGGCCCGCGTACCCGGCTCCGCCGGAGGTCTGGACCCACGACCCGGCCACCGAGCGCCCGCCCACCCTCGGCGCCGCCGAGATGTACGCGGAGCGGCTGATGTTCCACGGCCCGCAGTTCCAGGGCGTGACCGAGGTGCACGCGCTCGGCGACATGCACGTACGGGGCATCGTCACCGCCCCGGTGCCGCCCGGCGCCCTGCTGGACAACGCGCTCCAGCTCATCGGCAACTGGCTGATCACCACCCAGCCGTTCCGGACGGTGGCGCTGCCGGTGGGGCTGAACCGGGTCCGGTTCTTCGGGCCGCCCCCGCCGGCCGGCCGCGCGTTCGTCTGCGTCGCCCGGGTGCGGTCCATCGACGACGGGAAGCTCGTCGCCGACACCCAGCTCAGCTACCAGGGGCGGGTGTGGGCGCAGATCGAGGGGGCCGTCGACCGTCGGTTCGACAGCCACCCGCAGGCCCGGGTCGCGGAGCGCTTCCCCGAGCGGTACCCGATGTCGCACTTCCAGCCGGAGGGCTGGACGATGGCCTTCGACTGCTGGACCGACCTGGTCACCCGGGGCATGGCGGCCCGGGGCATCCTCGGCGGCGCGGCCTACGCCGAGTACGAGCGGCACCCGGCCAAGACCCGCAAGCAGTGGATGCTCGGCCGGATCGCGGCCAAGGACGCGGTGCGGTCCCGGCTGTGGGAGCAGGGCCACACCGACATCTACCCGATCGAGCTGACCGTCGGCAACGACCCCGACGGGCGGCCGTGGGTGCGCGGTCGGCCCGGTCGCGGCCTCGACGACTGTGACGTCTCACTCGCGCACTGCGCCGAGATCGGGGTGGCGATCGCCCGGTTGCGTCCCGCCGGTTCGCCGGCCGCCACGCCGGGCGTCGGCATCGACGTCGCCGAGATCACCGACCACCCGGACAGCACGTTCGGCTTCGCCCTCACCGACGGCGAGGCGGCGCTGCTGGCGTCGCTGGCCGGCGGGGACGCCGCCGCGCGGCGGCTGTGGTTCACTCGGTTCTGGGCCGCGAAGGAGGCCGTCGGCAAGGCGGAGGGCACGGGGCTTGACGGCAAGCCGCGCCGGTTCCAGGTGCGCGAGGCCACCGACTCCGTGCTGACCGTCGAGGTCGCCGGGCGCGCGTACCGGGTGGGTCACCGGGAGGTCGACAACCCCGAGGACCTGCCGCCCCGGCGGTACGTCGTCGCCTGGACCTGGGGTCCGGAGCCGGACCCCGCCACCCCGCCCGGGGTGTCCCGACCGTGAACGACCGACCGGGCCGACCGACCGGCCGGCCCACCCCGACAGCAGGTCACCCCACCGGATCAGTAGAAGGAGCAACTACCATGGCCGCGGCCCAGGACAGCATCCTCGCCGACCTCACCGAGATGATCAACGCCGTACTGGGCGACTTCGCGACCGACCAGGTCATCACCATGGACACCACGTTCCGCGACGACCTGGGCATGGAGAGCATCGACGTCGTCTCGCTCGCCGGCCGGCTCCAGGCCCGCTACGGCGACACCGTGAACTTCGCCCACTTCGTCGCCAAGCTGGACCTGGAGACGGTGGGCGAGCTGCGGGTCGGCCAGCTCGTCGAGCACATCGCCAACTCGCTGGAGGGCGACGGGGTCCCGGCGGGCAGCCGGTGACGATGGTGCGGGCGAACGGGATCGAGCTGCACGTACAGCGGCTCGATCCCGCCGGTCCGGCGCCGGTGGGCCGGACCGGTCCGACGCCGACGGCGGTGCTCATCCACGGCATGGCCTCGGACACCATGGCGAGCTGGTACTTCACCATGGCCGAGCCGCTGAGCCGGGCCGGCTTCCCGACCGTCCTGTACGACCTGCGCGGCCACGGCCGCAGCGACCGCCCGGCCACCGGTTACGCCCTCGACGACTTCGTCGACGACCTGGCGGCGCTCCTGGTCGAGCTGGACGTCACGGGCCCGCTGCTGCTGCTCGGCAACTCGTTCGGCGGGACCATCGCCTTCGGCTACGCCGCGCGCCACCCGGACCGGGTGGCCGGCATCGTGGCCGTGGAGTCGTCCCCGCCGACGCCGGAGTGGATGAGCCGGGTGCGGATGCGGCTGGAGCGGGTCGCCGCCCGGCTGCCCCGCGAGGGGGCGCTGGCCGAGATCGGCGCGGCCCGGGGCCGTATCGCCGCCCGCCGGGCCGCCGACACCGGCCGGATGCTCGCCGACACCACGCTGGCGGCGGAGCTGCCGGCCAGCCGGCTGCCGGCGCGCGACGCGATCGCCGCGATCGCCTGCCCGGTGCTGTGCCTGTACGGCGGCGACTCGGCGGTGGGCGAGTTGGCCCCGGCCGTACGCGGGCTGCTGCCGCAGACCCGGGTCGTCGTCCTGCCCGACCAGAAGCACTCTGTCCTGATCGACCGGCCCGACTCGGTCCGCCGGCACGTCCTCGCCTGGCTGGGCGAGGAGTGCGGGATCGAAGTGGCCCCACCCGTCACCACATGACAGCGCGACATCCAGGAGGTCTTCGATGGACAACCCGATCACGGGTCGGTCGATCATCATCAGCAACGGACGTTGCGGCTCGACGCTGCTGTCCGACCTGATCCACGAGCAGCCCGACACGCTCTCGGCCCAGGAGTTCTTCATGTCGGTGACGCCGTGGGCACGCAGCTCCGAGGTGATCACCGGCGCCGAGTACTGGGCGGTGCTGGCCAGCCCCAAACCGGAGCTGGCCACCCTGTTCCGAATCGGGCTGCCGCCCAAGGAGGTCCGTTACCCGGCCACCGGTCGGTGGGCCGGCCGGATGACGGAGCTGCCCCGGATCCTGGCCATCACCCTGTCGAAGCTCACCGACGACCCGGACGCGCTGTTCGACCAGCTCGCCGCGCGGGTCCCGGGCTTCGGCACCCAGTCGGTGGCCCGGCACCACAGCGACTTCCTGGACCTGCTGGCCACCCTCACCGGCAAGACGCGCTGGGTGGAGCGCTCCGGCGGCTCCAGCCACCTGGCGCCGCACCTGCTGAAAGGCTTTCCGGACTGCAAGATCGTGTACCTGACCCGGAACCGGGAGGACACGGCCAAGTCGATGAGCCGGCACTCGTCCTTCCAGCTCATCCAGCTCCGGGTGGAGTTCCTGGGCCGCTGCGGCCTGGACCCGTTCCGGGTCACCGACAGCCAGGAGGTGCCGGAGGACCTCCAGCCGTTCCTGCCGCACCGGCTGACCGCCGACGCGCTGCGCGAGCGCGGCGAGGACATGCGCCGCTACCTCGGGCTGTGCGCGTTCATGACCAGCCAGGCCGACCAGGCGCTGGCCGACGTGCCGCCGGAGCACCTGCTGCGGATGCGCTACGAGGACCTGGTCGCCGACCCGGTCGGTGAGCTGACGCAGCTCGGCGAGTACCTGGAGTTCCCCGACGCCGCTCAGTGGGCCGAGCAGGTCGCCGGGCGGGTCGTCGCCCCGGCCCGCAAGCCCGAGCCCGCCGCCGCCTGAACCGCCGCACCCCCGTCTCCCGCGCGCCGCGGCCCGGACCGCCGGGCCACGGCCGCGGGTGTCCCACCCTTTTTGCTGGAAAGAGAGGCAGTTGGTGAATCCACTCCGGATCTCCGCCCGGCGGCTGTTAGCCGCCGTTGCCGTGCTCGGGCTCGGGCCCGCGCTGGCCGTTCCTTCGGCGGCGCTCGCCGCGCCGCTCGGCGCCACCGGGGCGGCCGGCGGCCAGCCGACCACGCAGGTGCTTGCCAAGGCCCAGTCCGACGAGTGCTTTGCCGGGATCGGGCAGCCGTACCCGGCGGGCCCGACATGCGCCGCCGGACAGGCCAAGGTCAAACCAAGGCGTATCTGTTGGGGGATTGACCCGCGCCGGCAGGACGCTGTTCTTCGGCACCGGAGCGAACGTCAACTGCTTGACCAGCGGTCGAACGCTGGAGAACACCGAGCCCACGCAGAACGCCGACTGGGTCTGCGAGTACGGCGAGAGCCAGATCGCCCAGCACAACCCGGAGTTGCCGGTCAAGCTGGGCGACCACCGCACTCCGCGGCTGTACACCTACGACATGAGTTCGAACCAGCTCACCGAGAAGACCGAGCTGGTGAAGGCCGCCTCGCCCGACGACACCAGCCGGCTCCAGGGCACGGTCGGCATCCGGGCCGCCGGCAACTACGGCGGCGTCGCGCTGCTGGGCGGTCCGGCGATGGGCGAGAGCATCAACCTCTTCGCCTTCGACACCGACACGGGGGCCTACCTGGGCTCGCGCAACTTCCCCGCGTACGGCAACATCCGGCACTTCACGGTGGCCGAGGGCGCGCTGTACGCCGGGGTGGGCGTCGGCAACAACGGCGGCAACCGTGGCCACGTGCTGCGCTGGACGGGCAGCAAGACCGACCCGTTCAGCTTCGTCGAGGTGGCGGTCCTACCGGCGCAGGCGGCCGACCTGACCGTCCACGACGGACGGATCTTCGTCACCACCTGGCCGGGGTCGACCGAGGAACTCGGGGCGGACGCCGCGGCGCCGGCACCGGCGGCGTCGGCCCTCGCCTCGGTGTGGATGAGCCCGAAGCTCAGGGCCGGCGAGCCGGGCCTCACCCCGGACGACACGAACGCCTGGCAGCAGGTGTGGAACGTGACCAGCTACGAGCCGGACGAGGTGACCGCCTACACCTACGGCCTTGGCGGCCTGGCCTCCTACGGCGGCTACCTGTACTGGGGCACCATGCACGTGCCGATGAAGGCCACCACCCTGCATCTGTCCCTCTACCCGCCGGCGGACGAGGCCGGGAAGACCGCGACGGCCCAGAACACCCAGCGGGCGATCAGCATCTACCGGGGCAAGGGCTTCGGCTCCTCGAACCAGAAGGTGGAGATGCTCTACGGCGCGACCGAACTGCCCGCCTTCGACCCGGAGGCCAACGGCGGGGTCGGGGCGTGGACCAAGAAGTCGACCAACTACACCCCGAAGTTCGGCGACGCCGGCTTCGGCAACCCGTACAACAACTACACCTGGAAGATGACCGTGGCCGGCGGGAAGCTCTACATCGGCACCATGGACTGGAGCTACCTCGCCAAGGAGCTCGGCCAGCAGACCGCCGCCCAGCTCGGCCTGTCGCCGCAGATGGGCGACGTGCTGGCCAAGGCTCCGGCCGTGGCGGCGGCGCCGGCCGGCGCGCGGGCCACCGCCGAGATCCCCGAGGCGGTGTACGGCGGTGACCTCTACTCGTTCTCGTCGACCCGGAAGGCGGCGACTACGATCAGCGACACCGGGGTGGGCAACTACCTGAACTACGGGGTGCGCAACATGGTCACCGACGGCTCGACCATCTACCTGGGCACGGCGAACCCGATGAACCTGCGTACCGACCCGAACGACGACGTTCCCGAGGGCGGCTGGGAGCTGATCCGGCTCAGGGACGGCCGCTGACCCACGCCGGCGGTCGGCAGCCTTGCCGAACCCTGGCCCGTTCCTGACATTCCTCGAACATTCACGGGCGAAAGTGTTCATATGACGACTTTTTCCGTTTTTCGCCCTGTCACCGGGGCGCCCGGCGGTCGGTCCCGCCGGGCGTCGCCCTCCCCCGCCGCCGTCCGACTCGCCGGAGCGCTCGCGCTCCTCGTCGGGCTGACCCTGCTCGCCGGCTGCTCTCGGGGCGGCGGCGGGGCCGGCGACCGCGGGCCGACAGCCGGCCAGGCACCCGACGGGCAGGCAGCCAACGTGCCTGTCGGCAGCTCCGAGCGCACCCTGACCGTTGAGGGGCGTGACCGCACCTACCGGCTGTACCGGCCCGCCTCGGCGAAGCTGACCGACCCGGTCCCGCTCGTGGTCATGCTGCACGGGGCGGCCGGCACCGGCGAGCAGGCCGAGGAGGCGTACGGGTGGACTGAGGAGGCTGACCGCAACGGCTTCGTGGTCGTCTTCCCAGACGGGATCAACCGGGCCTGGGCGGTCGGACGCGAGTGCTGCGGTGCACCCGCCCGCGAGGGTGTCGACGACGTCAAGTTCATCACGGAGCTGGTTCGCACCGTCGGCGAGAGCCTCCCGGTCGACCCCGCCCGCACCTACGTCTCCGGGATCTCCAACGGCGGCCTGCTGGCGTTCAAGCTGGTCTGCGACACCACGATCTTCGCCGCCGTCGGCGCGGTGGCGACCACGCTCACCGGGCAGTGCACCGACCCGAAGCCGGTGTCCGTGCTGCACATCCAGGGCAAACTCGACAAGACCATGCCCTACGGCGGTGGCCCGGGCAAGCGCGACAACGGTGGCACCGGCCGCAACCCGGTGAAGATCGACGGGCCGCCCGCCCCAGAGCTGGCCGCCCGGTGGCGCGCCGTCGGCGACTGCGGCGAGCCGAAGACCACCACCGCCGGCCCGGTCGTCCGGACCGCCGCGAACTGCCCCGGCGGGCGCAGCGTCGAGCTGATCACCATCACCGACGCCGGCCACCAGTGGCCCGGCGGCAAGCCCAACCCACCCCGCGCGCAGAGGCTGCTCAACCTCGACCCGCCCTCCACTGCGCTGAACGCCACCCAGACCATCTGGCAGTTCTTCAGCGCCCACCCCAAGCCCGCCGGCGGCTGACCGCCGGCCGCGCCGTGCGCTGCCGGGCATCCCTGCCCCGGCGGCGCACGGCGGCACCCCCGCACCCCCAGACAGGAGAGAAGATGCCCAGCAGAGACGGGCCGGCCGTGGTCGAGGTCGCCGACCTCGTCAAGCGCTACCCCCGCAGCGACGCCAACGCCGTGGACGGGCTGTCGTTCACCGTCGCGCCGGGCGAGATCTTCGGACTGTTCGGGCCCAACGGCGCCGGCAAGTCCACCACCGTCGGCATCCTCACCACCCGGCTGCGGGCCACCGGCGGCCGGGCCCTGGTCGGTGGCGTCGACGTCGGCCGGGATCCGGCGGCGGCCCGCGCCCAACTGGCGGTGGTGCCCCAGCACAACAACCTGGACCGCGCCCTCACCCCCCGGCAGAACCTGGTCTACCACGCGACATACCACGGGCTGCCCCGGCGGGAGGCCGAGACCCGGGCCGAGGAGCTGCTGGAACGATTCGGCCTCACCGAGCGGGCCGACCGACGGATCGAGGCGTACTCCGGCGGGATGGCCCAGCGGCTGATGATCGCCCGGGCGCTCACCCACGACCCCACCGTGCTCTTCCTCGACGAGCCGACCAACGCCCTCGACCCGCAGACCCGGCTGCTGATCTGGAGCCAGATCCGCCAGCTACGCGAGCGCGGCGTCGCGATCGTGCTCACCACCCACGCCATGAACGAGGCGGCCCGGGTGGTCGACCGGGTCGGCATCGTCGACCACGGCCGGCTGCTCACCCTCGACACCCCGGAGAACCTGGTCCGGGGCCTGGCCGGCGACGCGATCCTCGACCTCACGGTCACCCCGGCCCCCGCCGACGACCCGGAGGCCCTGTGCGCCGCGCTGGGCGAGTTGGACGGCGTACACAAGGCGGAGCGGCTGGCATCGCCCGCCGCGCCGGCCGGTTGGCGACCCG
>NZ_GG657738.1:653388-663531 GCF_000158815.1 Micromonospora sp. ATCC 39149
GGCCGGTCGCGGCCGGCTGCGGATCCGCCTGCACCTGGCCACCGACCCCGCCGCGCTGCTCGGCGCGGCGGTCACCGTGCTCACCGGACGGTCGGCGGCGCTCAACGCCATCGACATCGGCGAGCCGAGCCTGGAAGACGTCTTCATCGAACTGACCGGAAGGGAAGCACGGTGACCGCTCTCGACACGCCGACCCCACTGCGACCGGCGGTCACCCCGCGCCCCCGACCCGGCGCTGGTCGGGTGTTCGCCGCAGTGCTGCGCCGCGACCTCATGGTCACCGGCAGGGAACTCTGGGTCATCCTGGTGCAGGTCGGGCTGACGCCGCTGTTCATGCTCTTCGTGTTCGACACGATCCTCGGCGGGCAGGGCATCGTCGGGCGCGACTTCGCCAGCTTCTTCCTGCCCGGCATCATCGCGCTGGCCGCCCTCACCACCGCGTTGCAGAGCGTCGCCCTGCCACTGGTGAAGGAGTTCGGCTTCACCATGGAGATCGAGGACCGGTTGATGGCCCCGCTGCCGACCGGCCTCGTCGCGATCGGCAAGCTGGTCATCGCCACCGTCCGAGGGCTGCTCGCGGCCATCCTGATCTACCCGCTCGGTGCCCTGGTGGTCGGCTCGGCGCCGTGGCGGCCGGAAGGGCTGCCCCTGGCGTTCGCGGTGGCGCTGCTCGGTGCGTGGATCGGCGGCGCGATCGGGATGAGCCTGGCCACCACCCTGCCGGTGCAGCGGATCAACGTCACCTTCTCGGTGATCCTCACCCCGATCATCTGGACCGGGTGCATCCACTACCCCTGGCCACGGCTGTCGATGCCCTGGTACCAGGTGGTCACCGCGCTCAACCCGATGACGTACGTCTCTGAGGGGGTGCGCGGCGCGTTGCTGCCCGGCGTGCCGCACATCCCAGCCTGGGTGTGCCTGAGCGTGCTCACCGGGGTGGCCGTGGCGCTGACCTGGCTCAGCGTCCACTGCTTCAGTCGACGGGCGATCCAGTGACCGCCCGGGCGTTTCCCACCGGCCCCTGCGAGGAGCTGCCATGCCGACCCTGACCCCACCGGAAACCGACGCGGGCCTCGCCCGCCGGCTCGCGGCCCGCGCCGGCGAACTGCTGCTGCGGGTACGCGCCGCGCACGGCCACGGCGATCCGGCCGCGCTGAAGGCCGCCGGCGACCAGGCCTCCCACGACTTCCTTCTCGCCGAGTTGGCGGCGCACCGTCCGGACGACGCGGTCCTGTCCGAGGAGGACAAGGACTCCCGCCTGGTCGGCCGCGCCGACGGGGCCGGCCGGCTCACCGCCGACCGGGTGTGGATCATCGACCCGCTGGACGGGACGCGGGAGTTCTCCGAGGAGGGTCGCTCGGACTGGGCGGTGCACGTGGCGCTCTGGGCGCGCGACGCCGGGACCCCGCACCGCCTCGTGGCGGGGGCGATCGGGCTGCCCGCGCAGGACCGGGTGCTGGCGACCGACGACCCGCCGGCCGCCTCCCCCGGCCCCGGCACGCCCCTGCGGCTGGCGGCCAGCCGCAGCCGACCGCCGGCCTTCCTGACCGACCTGGCCGGCGAGGTCGGTGCCGAACTGGTGCCGATGGGCTCGGCGGGGGCGAAGATCTCCGCAGTGATCGATGGTGCGGTCGACGCGTACATCCACGCGGGCGGCCAGTACGAGTGGGACTCGGCCGCTCCGGTGGCGGTGGCCACCGCCGCCGGGTTCCACGCATCCCGCATCGACGGCTCCCCGCTGACCTACAACCAGGCCGACCCACGCCTGCCCGACCTGCTGGTCTGCCGCCAGGAACTCGCCGCGCCGCTGCTCGCCGCCCTCGGACGGCAGCTCTCCGGCGCGGCGGCCCCGGGCGGCTCCGGCGTCCCCTCTACCGGAAAGGACACGCGATGAGCAGCGGATCGGCTGCGTATCAAGTCTCCCAGCTCGACGAGCTGGAGGCGGAGAGCATCTTCGTGATGCGTGAGGTGGTTGCGGAGATGGAGCGGCCGGTGCTGCTCTTCTCGGGTGGTAAGGACTCGATCGTGATGTTGCGGTTGGCGCAGAAGGCGTTCGCGCCGGCGAGTGTGCCGTTTCCGGTGATGCATGTTGATACGGGGCACAACTTTCCCGAGGTGTTGGAGTATCGGGATCGTCGGGTGTCGGAGTTGGGGTTGCAGTTGATCGTGGCGTCGGTGCCGGAGGCGTTGGCGCGGGGGTTGGTGCGGGAGTCCGGGGACGGGATGCGGAACCGGATCCAGACGCCGGTGTTGTTGGACGCGGTGGAGAAGCATCGGTTCGATGCGTTGTTCGGTGGGGCGCGGCGGGATGAGGAGAAGGCGCGGGCGAAGGAGCGGGTGTTCTCGTTCCGGGACGAGTTCGGGCAGTGGGATCCGAAGAACCAGCGTCCGGAGTTGTGGTCGTTGTACAACGGTCGGCATCATCCGGGGGAGTCGATCCGGGTGTTTCCGTTGTCGAACTGGACCGAGTTGGATGTGTGGCATTACATCGCGCGGGAGTCGATTCCGTTGCCGTCGATCTATTTCGCGCATGAGCGTGAGGTGGTGGAGCGGGACGGGATGTTGTATGCGGTGAACGAGTTTTTTGTGCCGCGGGCGGGTGAGGAGCCGTTCGTGGAGGTGGTGCGGTATCGGACGGTGGGGGACGCGTCGTGTACGGCGGCGGTGCGTTCGGATGCGGACACGGTGGTGGCGGTGATCGAGGAGGTGGCCGCGACGCGGGTGACGGAGCGGGGTGCGACTCGGGGTGATGATCGGGTCAGTGAGGCCGCGATGGAGGACCGCAAGCGGGAGGGGTACTTCTGATGGGTGTTGATGTGGCGCCGGTGGAGGTGGAGGCGCGGCCGATGGATTTGTTGCGGTTCGCGACGGCCGGGAGTGTGGACGACGGTAAGTCGACGTTGATCGGCCGCCTGTTGTATGACACGAAGTCGTTGTTCACCGATCAGTTGGCGGCGGTGGAGGCGGTGTCGGCGGCGCGGGGGGACGAGTACACGAACCTGGCGTTGTTGACCGATGGGTTGCGGGCGGAGCGGGAGCAGGGCATCACGATCGATGTGGCGTACCGGTACTTCGCGACGCCGCGGCGGAAGTTCATCATCGCGGACACTCCGGGGCATATTCAGTACACGCGGAACATGGTGACGGGTGCGTCGACGGCGGATCTGGCGTTGATCCTGGTGGACGCGCGTAAGGGTTTGGTGGAGCAGTCGCGGCGGCATGCGTTTCTGTGTTCGTTGTTGCGGGTGCCGCATCTGGTGTTGTGTGTGAACAAGATGGACTTGGTGGGGTATGACCGGGAGGTGTTCGAGGCGATCGCGGACGAGTTCACGGCGTTCGCGGCGAAGTTGGACGTGCCGGATCTGACGGTGGTGCCGGTGTCGGCGTTGCGGGGTGACAACATTGTGTCCCGTGCGGAGAGCATGCCGTGGTATGAGGGTCCGTCGTTGTTGCATCATCTGGAGCGGGTGCACATCGCGTCGGATCGGAATCTGCAGGATGTGCGGTTCCCGGTGCAGTATGTGATCCGGCCGCAGTCGACGGTGGTGACGGACTATCGGGGGTATGCCGGGCAGGTGGCCTCGGGGGTGCTCAAGGCCGGTGACGAGGTGATGGTGTTGCCGTCGGGGTTCACCTCGCGGATCGCGGCGGTGGAGACCGCTGACGGGCCGGTGGAGGAGGCGTTCCCGCCGATGTCGGTCACGGTTCGTCTGGAGGACGAGATCGACATCTCCCGGGGTGACATGATCTGCCGGCCGCACAACGCCCCGACGGTCGCGCAGGACATCGAGGCGATGGTCTGCTGGATGGACGAGACCCGCCCGTTGCAGGTCGGCGGCCGGTACGCGATCAAGCACACCACCCGTTCGGCGCGGGCGATCGTGCGGGGTCTGCACTACCGCCTCGACATCAACTCCCTGCACCGCGACGAAACCGCCACCGAACTCAACCTCAACGAGATCGGCCGGGTCCGCATCCGCACCACCATCCCGCTGCTCGTAGACGACTACCACCGCAACCGCACCACCGGCGGGTTCGTGATCATCGACGAGGCGACCAACCGCACCGTCGGCGCCGGAATGGTCGTGCAGCGGGACTGACGTCGCGCTACCAGGAGAGGATCGATCGGGGGTCGGCGATTGCCGGCCCCCGATCGTCGTGCACCCTCGCTACGCCTCGCGGTCGTTCGGGCCCCCGCCCGGTGACCCGTCGACCCGGGCCGCCCAACGGCGCAGCAGGTCGATGCCCTCGTCGAGCTGCCCCTGCTCGGTCAGCAGCGTGACCAGCAGTGGCAGGGACCGCCGGTTGCCCTGCTCGACGGAGCGGCGCAGCAGGTCGATCGCCTCGCCCGGGCGGCCGTCGGCGACCAGCAGGGCGGCCAGTTCGTCGTACGCCCTGGAGTCGCCCAGGTCGGCGGCGACGCGCCAGTACCGTTCGGCCTCCTCGGTCTGCCCCCGCTCGGCCAGCAGGGCGGCCAACCGCGCGGCGGCGTGCCAGTCGCCGTGGTCGGCGCGCAGCCGCAGCTCGTCGGTGTGCCCCCGGTCGGCCAGCAGGTCGACCAGGACGCTGCCCGCTCCCCGCGCCCCGGCGTCGGCGAGGTCGCGAAGATACCCGGTCGGGTCGGGCACCGGGGTCAGCCCGGCCGCCTCCGACCCGAAGAACCGGCTGCCGCCGAACTCCCGACGCAACCGGTCGTCGAGGTCGTCGGCCAGTGTGATCATCCCGCGTACGGCCAGCAGCAGATGGGTGGGGACGAAGTCCTGCCCGAAGACGGGAATGGAGGCCCAGACCGTGCCGCCGGTGCAGTAGACCCGGCCCACGACCAGCCCGTTGGTCAGATCGGACAGCCGCTGGTACAGCGTCTGGGTCGGCTCGACGCCGGTCAGCAGCGGCGAGAAGACGTCCACGAGGGGCGGATCGTCCTGGGCGCGTACGAAGATCATGGCGGAGCCGGCGCGGATGCCGACGTCGCCGTCGGCGTCGACCCGGAGCTGGTCGGCGGTGACACCGAGGACGGCGGCCAGGATCCCCTTCACCCGCTCGGTCAGCTTGCCGTCCCCGGCGTGCTGGTCCCCCGGCACCGGCACGGGCCGGCGGCGCGGGCCGACGACCGGCCGGGCGGCCAGCGCGGCGGCCAGCCTGGTGCGCGCGGGCACCGGCACGGCGGTCGTGGTGGTCGCCGGCCGGGCGGCCAACGCCGCGGCCCACCGCTGCCACCGGGTGTCACGCGCCGTCATCGTGCTCACCGTCCGGCCGGTCGGCGGGCGGGTCGGCCGGCGGTTCCACCCGGACCTGGTCGAACATCTTGGCGATCACCAGCGGCGCGGCCACCCCGAAGGTGAAGCTGGCGAACGCGGTCTCGGCCAGGCCACCCGCGCCGGCCGCCGCGGCCAGGCCGGTGCCGGCCGCCGCCCGCAGCAGGACGGCGAAGACGACGATCGGCCGGTCCCGCCGGTCCCGCCACGGCCACTGCCACCGCCCCTCCGACTCGCTGGTCGGGCGCATCATGGCGGAGAGGTTCAGTGCCTCCGCGACGGCGCTGCCGACCATTCCCCACATCGCGGCCATCCATAGAGACACGTCCCAACCCTAGCGATCGAGGGATCCCCCACCGGCACCGCCCCACGCGCGGGTGGCGACGACACTGCCCACGGTAGTCGGACCCCACAACCGACCGTCCGATCCGGACGCCGCTCGGCGGAGGCGCCGCCGGGGCGCGTTCAGGGGGTCGGCGTGGTGAGCAGGTAGTCGTCGGCGTCGGCGCTCCACCGCAGGTCCACGATCCCACTGGTGGCGGCGGCCTTGCAGAACTGCAGGAAGCTGCGGTAGCCGAGCTTCTTCTCGCTGAAGTCGGGTCGCGCCCGGCGTAACTGGTTCTTCAGCCCGGACAGGGCGACCGCGCCCTCCCCGCCGGCCAGGTCGCCGACCACGGAGCGGAGCAGCCCGAAGGCCACCTCCCGGTCGCCGTGCTCGGGCAGGGACACCTCGGGATCGCCCTTCGCCGGGCCCTCCGCCAGCTCGATCACCGTGCGTTCGGCGAGGTGCCGCAGCAGCTCGCCGAAGGTGCGGAAGCCGTAGTCGGACTCGCTGAACGTCGGGTCCTTGCGCAGCAGCGTGCGCTTGAGCGTCGAGGCGGTCACCTCGCCACTGGAGCTGCCCTGGAGGCCGGCCACGGTCTGCGCCACCAGCACGCTGAGCGTGTCGACGTCGCGGGCGGGCTCCGCCTCCACCGGCTGCGCCTCGGGCTCCTGCTCCACCGGCTCCACCTGCCCGGCCGGCTGGGGTTCCGGGCTGGGCAGCCGCGCCGGCCGGCCGCGCCGGGCCCGGGCCGGCGGGACGTCGACGCCCTCCAGCCGGTCGTAGTACAGGAACTCGTCGCACGCCGGCGGGAGCAGCGCCGAGGTGGACTTCTCCACGCCCACGCCGATGACCCGCTTGTTGAGTTCCCGCAGCTTGTGCACCAGCGGGGTGAAGTCGCTGTCGCCGGTGCAGATCACGAACGTCGAGACGTACGCGCGCTCGAAGGCCAGCTCCACGGCGTCGACGGCCATCTTGATGTCGGCGGCGTTCTTGCGCGAGGCGCCCATGCGCTGCGGCATCTCGATCAACTCGACGTGGGAGCGGGTGAGCATCCGCCGGTCCTCGTCGAAGAAGGACCAGTCGGCGTACGCCCGACGCACCACCACCCGCCCCCGCTCGGCGAGGGCGTCGGCGATGGGACGCAGGTCGAACGCCATCCCGCCGAGGTGTTCACGCGCCCCCAGCGCGAGGTTCTCGTAGTCGAGGAACAGGGCGATGCGGTCTTCGTGATCCACGAACGCCAGCGTACGCCCGCGCCGCCCACCTGCCGGTACGCGCCGCGCGCCGGCCGGCGGCGGCCCGGCTGTCGGGGGTGGCGGTCAGGGTCCCCGCATGGACATCATCCTGATCCCGGGCTTCTGGCTCGACGCCTCGTCGTGGAGCGGGGTCACGCCGAACGGGCGGGCCACCGGGTGCTGTGTTCACCAGGCCGGCGGAGCTGGGGCGGGCGATCCTGGCGGCGGTCGACCGGGGCTGAGCGCGGCGGGGGGAGAGCGGGGCCGGAGCAGAGCGCGGCCCCGCTCCGGCGGCCCCAGCGGGCGGGTCGCGAAACGACGGAACCCACCCTGGCCGGCCGAGCCGCCCACTACCCTGGGCGCGAGAGCTGCTCGCCTTCTCGGCGGCCGACCACGGGGGTGTGGATGCGGCGACCGGCACGTGGCCCGTTCTGGGCGGCCGAGCTGTGGTGGCAGCAGCGCCGCCGCCGGTGGCGCACCCGACGGGAGCGCCACGCCGAGCGGGTCATCCGCCGGCGGATGGACCAGCGCACCAACCACCGGGTCGGCTGGCGCTACCACCGCCGGCTGCGGTGGGCGATCCAGCTCGGCGCGTTGGCGCTGCTGGCCTGGACGGCCTACTCGCTGGTGCTGCTGGTCCTCGACCGGGAGCCGCATCTGTTGCGGCTGTCGCAGTGGTGCGGCGGCGGCCAGCCACGGGCGTACTACTGCGGCCAGGTGCAGGACTTCGTCAAGGGCCCCCTGGTCCTCGCCCTGGGGCTGGCGATCTTCCTGGTGGGCCGCTACTTCTGGGTCCGGCACTGGTATCACGCCAGCGCCCTGCGCAACCGCCAGCTCGTCGTGCCCACCGCCGAACGCGACATCAGCAGCATCCGGATCGTGGGGCGCGACGAGCTGTGCGACCTGATCATCCAGCGGCTGCGCGACCGGCGCACCCGACGCCCGTTGGTGCTGGTCGGCGGCATCGGCACTGGCAAGACAGCCACCCTCGTCCGCCTGGCGGAGCTGCTCACCGACACCCGGATCGTGCCGATCGGCGTCGACCTGCGCGGGGTCGACACGCCCGAGGCCCTCGACTTCCACCGGCTCGCCCGCGACCGGTTCCAGCGCACCATCGACACCCAGCTACACGCCGAGGGGGAGGCCGACAAGGTGTGGCGGCAGCTCTGGGTCGAGAACCGGGTCGTGGTGATCGCCGACGGCCTGGAGGAGGTGCTGGCCGACGCGCAGCAGCCGTACGACCGCGACAGTGTGCTCCGGCAGGCCATCCGCACCGCGGTCGAGGAGCGGCTGCCGCTGGTGATCGCGTCCCGCCCGGACGACCCGCTACGCGGGCTGGACGCGCTAATCCTCCAGTTGGAGCCGCTCGCCGAGGGCGCCGCCCTGGAGTACGTGCGGGCCCAGCGGCGGCAGCCCGGCCGGGGGTACCGGTGGGATCGGGTCACCGCCCTGGTGCGGGAGGCCGACGTCGCCGACTCACCGTTCTACCTTCGGCTCATCGGCCAGCTCCACGAGGTGGACCGGCTCGACCGGGTCGAGTCGTGCGACCGGGGCCGATCCGCCGCGCGCTGGAGGCTGCTGGAGGAGTGGTGCGACGCGCTGATCGCCGGGGACCTCTACGAGGACTACGGCGTCCCGCAGACCGAGCGCGGTGACGCGATCGAGGTGCTCTCCGCCCTCGCCTGCATCGGGCTCCGCAACAACCGGCTGCGGGTACGGACGGCCGAGCTGGCCGGCGACGCGGGCGGGCCGGACGCGGGCCGCCGGTGGATCATGCAGGAGCTGCGGGCCCGGCTGCACAAGCTCGACCCCGGCAACCCGCAGGACGTCGGGCTCGCCGAGACGACCGGCGGCGAACTCAACCTCGTGGTCAAGCACCAGGACGGGGTGCGGTTCGTGCACGGCGTGGTCCAGGCGTACCTCGGCGCGCGCTACCTCACCGCCGCGCTGCGCGACGACGGGTTCCTCGACCACGCCTTCGGCCACAACGACGGCCCGGGCAGGGAGCTGCTGGCCGCCCTCACGCTCTACGCGCAGAGCGACGGCAGGTTCGAACGCCCGGGACGGGCGTGATCGGCACCTGCTGCCCCGGATCCGGGGCCGCCTCGTCGACCTCGCCCGCCGCCCGGTCGAGCCGGACCAGGGCGCCCGCGACACGCGGGCCACCCGCGCTCGGTCCACCGCGCTGGCCCGGCGACTGCTGGCCGAGGCCGTGGCCACCAACAACCGCACCAAGGCCGTGGAGATGTTCGCCGCCGCCCTGGAGATCGACGCCGCCGCCGGGCACCGGGCCCACCGAGCCATCGCCGAGGCCGTCCGCGAGGCGTGGCCGCGCTACCAGGGCGATGGTTCCGTCACCGACCGTCCCCTGGAGGACGCGAAGATCGCCCTGGTGCACCGGTTCGGCGACGCCGCCCGGCTGTTGCGGCACGGGTCCGGGTCGGCGGCCCGTTGCCGACGCGACCACACCCCGCAGTACCGGCAGCTCTTCCTGATGATGGGCGACGAGACGTCGTACCTGCCGCGGCTGGCCGCCGCGCGCCTGTTGGCCATCGGCGGCGACGCGGCCCTGCGGGCCCTGCACGACCTGCTCGACGGTGGGCCAGACAGCGCCGGCGACACGCAGCGGGCGACGTACCTGCGGCAACTGCGCACCTGGCTGGCACCCGCGATCTTCCTGGCCGCCAGCGGGCAGCAGATGCCCGACGAGCCCCGGTGGCTGGACGTGGCCCGGGAGAACCTGAGGCGGTGGGTCGACCGCCTGGCGACCGACCCCTCGGACACCGCGCGTCTCTACGAGATCACCCTGGCCCAGGGGTTCCGCCTGGCGGCCAACTGCCGGTTGTACCCCCCGCACCGCAACGCGCTGCTGGAGGAGGCGGAGCGGGCGCTGCGGCACGCGCGCTTCTGGTACTCGCAGCTTGCCCTGCTCCAGGCGCTCACCCTGCTCGCCCTGCCCCACGACCCCGCCGAGACCCTGCGCGAACGCGGCCACGGCTCCGACCCGCGGGGGCTGATGGACTACTGGCTGGCCATCGCCGGAGGCGGCGACGACGCCCCGTCACCCGGCAGCGGGACGATCCACCCGCTGGTCGAGGAGGCCGCCGCCCTCTGCGTCGAGGCGCTGGTCGACCGCCACCCGGAGCGGCACTGCTGGGTCGACGAACGGGAGATCGTCTGCCGGGTGGGTTCGGCCAGCCCGCAGCCGGAGATCCGCCGGCTCCAGGACTCCTGGCTGCAACCCTCGCTGGGCTGGGGGGTCCTGGCACCGCGCGCCCAGCGCCTGCTCGCCGACGTGATGCTGCTGCTCAACCTCTCCGACCGGGGG
>NZ_GG657738.1:663631-664673 GCF_000158815.1 Micromonospora sp. ATCC 39149
GTCTCACCATCGACCGCAGCGCCCTGCGGGTGACCCTGAGCCGCCGGCAGGCCCACGAAGTCCACCCCGGGTCCACCTGCATCGACGACTGCCCGTTCCGGCTCTGTCCGCTGCCGCCCAAGGGCGACGAGCTGCCGTACCAGATGGACGAGGTCTTCTGCGCCCGGCAGGTCGACCTGGTCGGCCACTGGCTGCGCCCGCAGGCGCGGGCCGGGTGGCAGGCGGTCAACCGATCCGACCTGCGGGCCTTCTGGCGGGAGATGTCCGAACGGATGGCGCCGGCGTGGCGGAAGTGACCGGGCCGGCCGTGCGGTTGCGAGCCCGGCCGCAGGCCGCCGCCCGGCGGGCCCGCGCGGGTGGCCCGGGTGGCGCGAGGGCTACTCCGGGGCCGGGGCCGGACGGATGACGGTGAACACCGCGCCCGCCGGGTCGGCGAGCGCGGCGACCCGGCCGGTCGCGACGTCGCGGGGCGGCACCAGCAGCCGGCCGCCCAACCCCGACGCCCGCCCGGCCACGGCGTCGGGATCGGCGACGGCGAAGTACACCATCCAGCCGGTGGGCAGCAGGGCCGCCAGCGGTGGGGGCAGCGCCAGCCGGCCGGCGACCGGCCGCCCGGCGGCCAGCAGCAGCGCGTACGAGTCGTCTCCGGCGTCCGGCGGCGCGCTCGCGCGCAGCCCGAGGGCGTCGGCGTGGAACCGGTCGGCGTCGGCGGGGGCGGTCGTCATGTACTCGTACCAGCTCGGCCGGCCGGGGCCGGGGACGACGACGTCCGTGCCGGCGCTAACGCGGAAGGACCCGCCGAGCGGGTCGTGCACGTCGCCACCGTCGAGGCGTGCCCCGGCCCGGCCGGCCGCGACGCGGACGGCCTCGGCATCGGCGGCGACGAAGACCGGCCACCAGCGGGCCGGCGCGGCACCGTGCTCCAGCTCGGCGGCGAGGGTCCCCCCGGCGTACGCCGTGACCCCGCCCGCCGGTCCCGGGTGGGCTGGGTCGCCGCCGGCACAAGCCCGGCGTACGCCCAGCCGAGCAGGCCGGCGTAGAA
>NZ_GG657738.1:665051-668037 GCF_000158815.1 Micromonospora sp. ATCC 39149
CGTCGATGAGCACCGGGTCCGCGCCGCCCCGGTCGGCCTGCCGGACGAAGTCACCGGCGATCTTGACGGTGCTGAACGGCAGGTGCTTGAGGTAGGCGAACGAGCCGAACCCGGCCCCGAAGTCGTCCAGGCTCAGCCGGCAGCCGGCGTCGCGCAGCGTACCGGCCAGGTTGCGTACCGCCGCGACGTTGGTGATCGCCGCGGTCTCGGTCACCTCCAGGCCCAGCCGGCGGGCCTCGACGCCGGCCGTGCGCAGCCGACCCACCACCCAGTCGCCGAAGCCCGGGGACTCCAGCGACCGGGCGGAGATGTTGACGTCGAAGCGGGTCTTGGCCGCCGAGGCCGCCGGGTCGGCCAGCGCCGCCGTGGCGGTGGCCACGACCCACCGGTCCAGCTCGCCGATGAGGTCGTCGCGCTCCACAGTGGGCAGGAAGGCGGCCGGCGGCAGCTCCGGCTCCCGGCCGTCGCGCAGCCGGATGAGCAGCTCGTGGCTGACCACCTCGCCGGTAAGCAGGTCGATGATCGGCTGGGCGTCGAGGCGCATCCGGCGCTCGTCGAGGGCGTTGCGGACCCGGGCCACCACGCTGACCCGCTGCACGGCGTGCCGGTACTGCTCGGGCAGGTACAGCCGGGCCCGGTTGCGCCCGGCGTTCTTCGCCTCGTAGAGCGCGAGGTCCGCGTGGGCCAGCGCGACGTCCCGGGTGTCGCCGGGCTCCAGCGACGCGGCCCCGATGCTCAGGGTGACCCGCAGCCCGGCGTCGACCAGCGGCACGGGGCTACGCACCGTGGCGTCGCACAGGCCCTCGGCGACGGCGAGGGCCTCGCCGGCTGTGACGTCGGGCAGCACGACCGCGAACTCGTCGCCACCGAGGCGACCCAGCACGGTGCCGGACGGCAGGTGGCGCACGAGCAGGCGGGCCAGCACGCGCAGCACGTCGTCGCCGACGGCGTGCCCGTGCACGTCGTTGATGTCCTTGAAGTTGTCGATGTCGATCAGCAGCAGGGCGCCGGAGCGCCCGCCGCCGGAGGCGAGCAGGTCGTCGAGGCGCGCGAGCAGGGCACGCCGGTTCGGCAGGTCGGTCAGGGGGTCGCGCTCGGCCAGCCGGGTCAGCTCGTCCTGCGCCCGGCGGATCTCCGTGATGTCGTGGGCGGTGCCCAGGACGCGCTCGGGGACGCCTGAGTCGTCGGTGAAGACCTCGCCGTAGCACTCGAAGACGCGCAGAGTCGCGCGGTCCGGCAGGTACATGCGGTGGGTGTACGAGAACGGCGCGCCGGTGCGCAGCGCCGTGTCCAGGGTCCGCTCGATGAGGCCGATGTCGTCGGGGTGCACCAACTGCCGGTACGACGGGTAGTCCAGGGTGGTGCCAGGTGGCAGGCCGAACATCTGCAACAGCACGTCGGACCAGACGACCTCGCCGGTCGCCACGTCCCACTCCCAGGTGCCGACCTTGGCGAGCTGCTCGATGTGCGCCAGTCGCCACCGGTGGTTGCGGCCCCGCTCGCGTTCGCGGCGTTCGGTGCTGACGTCGCGCACCTCGTACAGGCGCAGGGGTTGCCCGTCCTGGTCGATGCCGTGGCAGCACACCCGCAGCCACCTGGTGGCGTGCTCGGCGGCCGGCCAGGGGATCTCGACGGCCGCGCCGTCCGGTTGCACCCGCGCCAGCGGCAGCTCGTCCGGCCGCATCCCGAGCCGGCCGGCGGCCGGGTTGGACCACAGGCACCGGCCGTCGGGTGCGAGCACCAGCATGGCGGTGGAGGCGACGTCGGCCGCGAGCGCCGGCAGAGTCAACACCTGGTGGCCACCCCATCCCTGTCACCCAAAGCGGCCGTGCGGAGCGCGGCCCGGGGGCCGTTGCGCCTGGCACCGGAACGGGTGCGTCCGGCCGCGCCGCGGAGTCTACCCACGGGCACGAGCGCATCGCGCGCCGTGTGCGCCCCGCCCGGGCGCGGCGTCAGGCTGCGTCCACGTCAGTGCCGTCCGTCCGCCGCCTGCTGCCAGCCGCCCAGCGCGGCCAGGTAGTCGGCGAAGTCGCGGCGCGGCCGGTACCCCTGGGCGCTGGCCCGGCCGATGTCGAGCACCATGTCGCGGGCGAGTTGGTCGACGGCGTACCGGGTGAGCACGGGCGTGCGGCGGGTGAGCCGCGACCACCCGGTCGCCGCCGAGGCGGCGGCACCGGCCAGCCCGACCGGCAGGTGCGCCAGCCGCGCCGGGTCGCCCGTCGCGGCGAGCGCGGCGCGCAGCACGGCGTCGCGCGAGTACGGGCGGGCGTCGGCGACGTTGTACGCCCCGGCCGGCCAGCCGGGCGCGGCCAGGCAGGCGTCGGCCAGGTTCTCCACGGCGGTGAGGCTGAGCCGGACGTCGGGGCCGGGCACCGGCAGCCACCTGCCCCGGCGGGCCCGCAGCAGCCGGGGCAGCAGGTGCGGGTCGCCGGGACCGTAGACAGCCCGGGGGCGCAGCACGACGGCGCCGGCGGCGAGGGCGAGGCGTTCGCCGGCGGCCTTGGTGCGGCCGTACGCGGAGAGCTGCCCGTCGGTGGGGTGGTCCTCGGCGACCAGGGCCGCTCCCCCGGGCCGGTAGACGCTGGCGCTGCTCACCCAGACCAGCGGTCGGCCGGCGGCGGCGTCGAGCACCCGGGCGGCCCCGTCGACGTTGACCGCCCGGTAGGCACGCTCGGCGGCCCGGCCGGGCGGCGGGTCGCCGACCGCCGCGGCGAGGTGGACGACCACGTCGGCTCCGGCGAGGTCGGGGGCCGCCCGGGTGGCGTCCCACGCCACGTGCCGGCCGACGGGGCCGGGGCGGCGGCCGAGGCAGCGCACCCGGGCCCCGGCGGCCACCGCCGCCCGGGCCACGGCGGCACCGCAGAAGCCGCTGGCCCCGGTGACCACCACCTCGGCCCCGGCGATGTTCACGCGCCGGCCCTGATCACCAGGCGTGCTCAGCCGGGCAGCGCGGCGCGCCCGTCGGCGCGGGCCCGCGCCACGACCG
>NZ_GG657738.1:669362-671227 GCF_000158815.1 Micromonospora sp. ATCC 39149
GACCCCTGGCACGTGCAGGGCCGGCTCGTACAGGCCGGGGTAGATGTTCTCCGCGCCGCGCAGGATCATGTCCTTGCTGCGCCCGGCGAGGACGACCCGGTCGCCGTCGAGCCGGGCGACGTCGCCGGTGTCGACCCAGTCGTGCGGCTGTTCGCCGAGGTAGCGGTGCGCCTGCCCCGGCCCGGCGAGCAGCAGCCGCCCGTCGGTCCCGACCCGGGCGGTCACGCCCGGCAGCGGCGCGCCGACGAGGTCACCGGCGCCGGTGAAGGCCGCCTTCTCGGCGGCCTCGACGGCGGCGGCCGGGAAGAGTTCGGTGAGCGCGTACACCCCCCACGCCTGCTCGGCGCCGGCCCGTCGGGTCCGGTCGAGCAGGGTGGCGCTGACCGGCGCGGAGCCGCTGTAGAACCGGCCGCACAGCCGGGGTCGCTGCGCCAGCAGCGCCCGAAGCTGCGGCGGGGTGAGGTAGCTGGCCTGCGGGCGCAGCCGGGCCACCTGCCGCGCCAGCACCCGGGGTGACCGGGCTGGCAGGGCCACCGGGGCGCCGCTGGCCAGGGCCGGGACGAGGACGAAGAACGTGCCGCCGAGCACCGGAGCGTCGGGGTGTGGCCGGACCAGGTCGGCGACGGCGCGCATTCCCCGGCGGCCAGCCCGGCCCGGCGGTGCACGACCGCCCGGGGCCGGCTGGTCGTTCCCGAGGTGAAGATGATCACCGCGTCGTCGTCGGGTCCGCCCCGGTCGGGGGCCGGACCCGGCCGGGGGCGCAGCGCCGGGGCGCAGCCGGGCAGCCGTCCACCAACGGTACGCACCGGACCCAGCTCGGCCAGCCGGGGCAGGGCCAGCCGGGCCCGGCCGGCCAGCGGGCGTGCCCACCCGGCGGCCGCCTGCGCCGCCGCATCGGCGACGACCAGGGCCGGGCGGGCGAGGGCCAGGCGCGCGGTGAGCACGTCCGGGCCGGCGCTGGGGTCGAGCACCGCCACCCGCAGTCCGAGCCGGTGCGCGGCGAGCAGCACCGACAGCGCCCGGGGGCCGGGGCGCACCGCCACCCCGAGGGTGTCCCCGGCGGCGAGGCCGTGGTGGTGCAGGGCGGCGGCGTACCCGTCGGCGAGGTCGGCCAGCTCGCCCCGGCTGGCGCGGGTCCGGGGCGCGCCGGTGCGGCCGGCGGTGAGCACCGCCGGCCGGTCGGGGTGGCGGCGCAGCGCGGCGGCCAGTTCGTCGAGCATCGGGCGACTCGTCTCCAGGTGGGGGTGCGGGTCAGCGCGGGTCCGGGGAGAACCGGCCGCTGCCCCGGTCCAGGTACCAGGCGGCGGTCCGGCGCAGCCCGTACGCCCGCAGCCGCCGGGTGGAGTTCTCCACCACCATCGTGCGCTCGTGCACGATGGCGTCGGTGTGCCGGCGTACCCGGTTGAGGAACTCCCGGTCGGTCGGGGACGGGCGGCGGGGCATGCCGCCGACGGCGAGGTACGCCTCGGCGGTGATCGCCATGTTGTTGCCGGCGTGCATCCGGTACGGGGCCCGGTAGCCGGGGCCCCGGTGGGCGGGGCGCAGCCGGCCGAAGGTGGCGGCGACGACGACCAGGCAGCGGAACCCGGCCCGGCCCAGCGGGCCGTGCTCGTCGCGGCGGGCCTCGATCCGGCCGCACGCCATGGCCGCCCCGGCGGTGAGGGTACGGCGGGCGGCGGCCACCCAGCCGGGGTGGGGCAGGCAGTCGGCGTCGGTGCGGGCCAGCAGCGTGGCCCCCTGCGCGATCGCGTGCCGGAAGCCGGTGTCCACGGCCGCGCCGACGCCCCGCTGTTCCTCCCGCAGCAGCCGGGTCGGCACCGGCGCGTGCACGGCGAAGCGGCGCACCACGTCCCGGGTGCCGTCGG
>NZ_GG657738.1:671867-688399 GCF_000158815.1 Micromonospora sp. ATCC 39149
GACCTGCCAGCGCATCGCCCGGGTGGGGGTCTCCCCCGTCACCACCAGGGCCCGCCGGGCCCGGCCGGCGAGGATCGCCGAGCGGGCCAGGTCGATGCCGTTGAGGAAGCTGTTGCAGGCGTTGGTGACGTCGAGGGCGTGGGCGTGGCTGCCGAGTTCGGCCTGCACGATGTGGGCGGTGGCGGGCTCGGCGACGTCCCGGGTGGCGGAGGCGAACAGCAGCAGGTCCACCTCCTCGGGCTCCCGGCCGGCGGCGGCGAGCGCCTGCCGGGCGGCGCGCAGGGCCAGGGTGGAGGCGTACTCGCCGTCGCCGGCCAGCCGGCGGGAGGAGATCCCGGTCATCCGCGCGAGCAGGCCGTCCGGCAGGGTCAGCCCGCTGGCCTCGGCGAGCCGGCGCTGCACCTCGCCGGTCGGGACTGCCTGCTCGGGGAGGCTGGCCCCGACGGCGGTGATGCCCACCCTCCCCCGGGCCGGGCTCAGTGGTGGTGTGGGGTCGACCATTCGTTGAGCTTGCCCAACGCGCCTGCCGCGTGGATGAGTAGGGGGGCTCATGTTCGCCCCGGCGGCGGTGCGCCGCGCGCTCGCGGGCGCCCCGGGCGCCGGCCGGTCCGCTCGGGCCGACGCCCAAATATGGCGAGGATCACACGCCGCGCGGCGGCTCGACGGCGTTGTCGAGCCGCCACGCGGTGCACCGGGCCGGTCCGCTATCCGCGGAAGGGACCGGTGATCGCGAACGTCGTCCCGGGGGCGTAGCAGTTGACGAACATCGTGCGCCGGTCGTCGGCGAAGCAGGCACCGGCGAACTCGCCGTACAACGGCGCGGACTCGGTGCCGAGGTTCTGCCGGTTGCGGGCGAACAGGTACGGCTCGCCGTCGACCGTCGTGCCCATCAGGTAGCTGTCCCCGTCGCCGTCCTGGCAGAGCATCAGGCCACCGGCCGGGGTCATGCAGATGTTGTCCGGGGTCTTGAACAGCTCAGCCCCCGGGCCGGTGCTGCGGAACACGACGACCAGGGTCAGCTCGTTGGTGGCCGGCACGTACCGCCACACCTGGCCCTGGTGGTCGGCCTGGGAGCCGTGCCCGCGCACCGCGAAGGAGGAAACGAAGTAGGCCGCCCCGTCGGTGCCCCACCAGGCGCCCTCCAGCTTCTGGGCGTGCGTCACGCCGCCGGGGCCGTAGTCCTGCAACCGCACGGGAACGCTCGTCGCCAGCGGGTCCGGCACGTCGAGCCACTCGACGCCGCCGAGGACGGTGCCGGGCTCCTGTACGGTCGACAGGTCAGACACGGCGGGCACCCGCATGACCTGGAGCCGCCCGCCGGCCCGCAGGCTGCCGTGACCGGCGAGCGGCTTGCGGGGCAGGAACCGGTAGAAGCAGCCGAACTTCTCCCCGTAGGCGTCCTCGGTCTCGTACACCACGCCGGTGCGGGGGTCGACGCAGATGGCCTCGTGCGCGAAGCGGCCCATGGCGGTGAGCGGGGTCGGATCCACGTTGCGGGCGGTGGCCCACGGGTCGACCTCGAAGATCCAGCCGTGGTCCTTCTCGTGGCCGCCCTCGCCCCGGCGGATCTCCGCCTCCTCGCAGGTCAGCCAGGTCCGCCAGGGGGTCACCCCGCCCGCACAGTTGGTCGAGGTGCCGCCCAGGCTGATCCGCTCGTCGACCCCGCGCGGCCCGACGACCAGCGTCGTGGTCCCGCCGACGGCGACGGGGTCGTAGGTCAGCTCCGGGGGCGCGACCACAGGCACGGCGGCACCCACCCGGTTCTCGTGATTGCGGACGAGCCGGACCTCCGGTCCCACTCCCGCGAATGCGGCCATCCCGTCGAAACTGCTGGGCACCACGCCACCGGACCCGGAACGGCCCTCCCGGGAAAGGACCCGGTAACGGAATCCGCGGGGCAGGTCCAACAGCCCGGCCGGGTCCGGCACGAGCTCGCCGTAACCGCCCCCGCGGCCCGCCAGGGCGGGCGCTGCCGTGAAGAGTGCGTCAATTGCGCCCGAGAGCGCGACCCCCACACTCATGACTCCTGTTTGCGCCAGGAAACGCCGCCGATCGAGACCCAAGACAGCTCCTTAGTACGAGAGGGCGAGCAATCGTAACCTTTCAATGCCGAGACTGTCGTTCCGAGTTAGTTGCACATCTTCCGTGTCGATGCCCCCGTCTGTTTCCGCGCCCCCTGTTCCGGCGGGGACGGCCGCCGGCCGTTGCGCGCTGCTACCGTGCGACCGTCCGCGGGCCCACAGCCGACGGGTCCGTCGCACGTGGAGGATCGGGGCCGGGATGCCGCTGCGCGTCGTCACGTTCAACATCTGGGGCACCGGGACGCCGCACCGCTACTGGCACGACCGGGCCGTGCTGCGCGGGGCCCGGGCGGGCAGCCCGGCCCTCGGGGAGGCCGACGAGCGCCGGGTGTGGCGGCGTCGGGCCGCGCTGTTGACCCGCGCGCTGGCCGACGCCGACGCCGACCTGGTCGCCCTCCAGGAGGTGCCCGCGCGGGCCGCAGCGGGGGCCGGACGGGCGCGGGAGCTGGCCGACGGGCTGCGCGGGCGGTACGACGTGGCGCACTCCGGGCCCGGTCCCACGCCCGGCCTGGCGGTGCTGAGCCGGGCCCCGATCCGGGCGCGGAGGGCCTTCCCCGTGCCCGGCTTCGGTGGCTTCGGTGGCCACCCGACGGTGCTGGAGGTCTCGACGTGCGCCGTCACGGTGTGGGTGGCTCACCTGCCGGTCGGGCCCGACGAGGTGAAGGAGGCGTGCCTGCGGGGCCTGGAGGCGGCCGCCGTGGCGGCCCCGCGCGAGCGCCCGCTGCTGGTCTGCGGCGACCTGAACTGCCCGGCGGACGGCCCCCTGATGGGTCGGCTGCGCGACCGGGGTGTGCTCGTCGACGCGTGGGCGTCCGCCGGCGGTTCCCCGGCCGCCCTGACCATGCCCGTGCCGGTGCCGACCTGGCGGCTCGACCACGTCCTGTACCGCGCCGGCGACCCGGTCCGCGCGGCAACCCGTCCCGCGCTGCTGGGCACCGCCTGCGACGACAGCGGCCAGTACCCGTCGGATCATTTCGGCGTCGCGCTGACACTCGACATCGAGGCGCCGGCCCCGGGAGGGAGCAACCCGGCCTCGCATTGACCGACGACAAAGCAATGAGGTCCCCGACACGCGTGGCGGAAACGGTGTCAGGGGTCGCCCACGATCGGGAACGCTGGTACGTTGACCGCGATCCACGGGATGCACGATCGCGACACCGCCTGCCGGAAGGAGAAGGAGTTGTCCCACGGTGCCGTGTCCGTAGCCGTCATGACGCACCCGTCCCGGCGACACCTCGCGGAGGACCTCGCTCGACGGCTGGCTCCCTACCCGGTCGAGATCGTCCTCGACCCCGAACCCGACGGCCCGCCACGGACGCTGCGCACCGCCCGCGCGGCATGGGCCGCCGTCGAACCCGGCTGCACCCACCACCTCGTGTTGCAGGACGACGCGGTGGTGCCCCCCGGTTTCCTGGACCACGCCTTCCGGGCCGTCGAGGCCCGGCCGGACGCCGGGGTCGCCATGCACAGCGACTGGGGCTCGCGCAACGGCGCCGCCGTCCGGATGGCCGCGCTGCTGGGCGCGCGCTGGGTCCGCGCCGTCTGCGACTACGTCCCGACCATCGCGCTGGCCCTGCCGGCCACGGCGGCCAAGGGTCTCGTCGACTACATCGCCGGGCTGGACCCGGACGAGGCCGACGACGTCGCCGTCGCCCACTTCGCGCGGGAGTCCGGGCTGCCGGTCTACCTCACGGTGCCGAACCTGGCGGCACACCACGACGTGCCGAGCGTGGTCGGCAACAACGACCGGGGCCGCCGCGAGGCCTCCTGCTACGTGGGCCCGCCGCCGCCGGGCTGGTCGCCCGACCCGGCGCGCACCCTCGACGGCTTCGACTGCCTGCCGTACTACAAGCACGGCGAGTCGCGCGTGGTGGTGGAGAACGACCGCGCCACCAACGACTGGAGCCCGGTGCCGCTGGAGGCCGCCGTCGACCGGTTCGGCGTCGACGTGCCGGCGCTGCGCGAGCGGTACCGGCGCGACCTGGCCGAACCGCAGCCCTGGCTGGTCGACCTCGCCGCCCGCGCACCGCAGGACCAGATCTGGGCGCTGTGGGTGACGGCGTGCCTGATGGGCCTGGCCCGAACGCGGGTGGAGCCGTTCCGGTCGCTGTGGGACTCGTGGGGTCGGCCGGTCGAGCCGGCGCTGCGCGAGCGGGTCCTGGCCACGCTCGCCCTCGGCGGGATGTTTCCCCGGGTGACGCACCCCGAGGTGGCGCGGCTCGGCGCGGCGCCGGCGCGGCTGGCCGCGCTCGGGTTGGCGGCCGGCGACGCCTGGGGGCGCGACTGACCGCCGGGGCCGCCCGCGCCCCTTCCGTCCGCCAGATCGGAGCACAGCGCCATGGCCTCCACGTCCGCACTGGTCGAGGCCACCGGCCTCGTCAAGGAGTTCCGCCGCCCCCGTAAGGCCCCGGGCCTGGCCGGCGCGCTCAAGCACCTGGTCACCCGGCGCTTCGACGTCCACCGCGCCGTCGCCGGGATCGATCTGCGCATCGACGAGGGCGAGTCCGTGGCGTACGTCGGTCCCAACGGGGCGGGCAAGTCCACGACCGTGAAGCTGCTGACGGGCATCCTCGTCCCCACCGCGGGCGAGGTGCGCGTCGCTGGCGTCGTGCCGCACCGGGACCGGGTCGCCAACGCGCGCAACGTCGGCGTGGTCTTCGGCCAGCGCACGCAACTGTGGTGGGACCTGCCGGTCCACGAGACGTTCGAGCTGCTGCGCGACATGTACCGCATCCCGGCGGCCGACTACCGCCGGTCCATGGACCGGCTCTGCGAGGTGCTGGAGATCGGCCCGCTGCTGCCGGTGCTGGCGCGCAAGCTGTCGCTCGGGCAGCGGATGCGGGCCGACCTCGCCGCCGCGCTGCTGCACGAGCCCCGCATCGTCTACCTCGACGAGCCGACCATCGGGCTGGACGTCTCGGTCAAGGACCGGGTGCGCGCCTTCCTGCGGCAACTCGTCGACGACGGCACGACCGTCCTGCTGACCACCCACGACGTGGGCGACATCGAGGAGGTGTGCCGGCGGATCGTCGTCGTCGACGAGGGGCGGATCCGGCACGACGGCCCGGTGGGCGTCCTGCGGGACACCCTGGCCAGCAACTCGACCGTACGCTTCCAGCTTGCCGCGCCCGCGCCGCTGCACCTGATCCGCGAGCGCCTGCCCGACGCCGAGGTGACCACCGGGGCCAGCGAGCGCGACCTGGTGGTCCGCTTCGACCGGACGCTGCGCCCGGCGGGCGCGGTCGCGGCGACCGTGATGGGGCTGGTCGAGGTGCGTGACCTGCGCATCGACGACGAGGGAGTCGCCGACCTCATCCGCAGGTTGCACGACCGGGACTCCCCCGCGGCCCTGAACGGCGCCGGCTGATGGGGCCGTACCGGGCCATGGCGCGGATCGCCTGGCGAAACGCCCTGGCCTACCGGGTGCCGTTCCTGATGAGCCTGTCGATGATGGTGTTCAACCTGGTGGCGATGTTCGCCCTGTGGCAGGCGCTGCTGGGCGACGGCAACTCGCTGGCCGGCTTCACCTGGCCGCAGATGAAGGCGTACCTGTTGGTCTCGTTCTTCACCAACTGCCTGGTCTCGACGTTCACCGACTTCGCGATGGCCTCCCGGATCCGCAGCGGGGCCGTGGCCGTCGACCTGGTCAAGCCGGTGGACTACCAGAAGAGCCGGCTCGCGGAGGCGCTGGGCTTCGCGCTGCTGGAGGCGGCGGCCGCGGCGACGGTGTGCGCCGTCGTCCTGGTGGCCTTCGGCGGAGTGCCGCTGCCGTCGCCGGGACGCCTCGCGCTGTTCGTCGCGAGCCTCGCCGCCGTCGTGCCGCTGAAGTTCCTCATCGCCTACATGTGCGGCCTGCTCTGCTTCTGGACGCAGAACTACCTGGGCATCAGCCTGGCCCGGGGGGCGGTTTCCGGGATCCTGTCCGGGGCCACGGTGCCGCTGGCGTTCTTCCCGGCGTGGCTGCGCCAGGTCGCCGAGGTGCTGCCGTTCCAGGCCGTGACCAACACCCCCGCGATGCTGTTCCTGGGCCGTAACCCCGGGCTGCCCGGCGCGCTGGCGGTGGCGGTGCAACTACTGTGGATCGTCGCGCTGTGGTGGCTCGCCCGGCGGCTGTGGCACGTCGCGGTCCGCCGGCTCACCGTGCACGGGGGCTGACGACATGCACACCCTGCGCGTCTACCGGCGCAGCCTCGGCGCGCACCTGCGGGCCACGCTGGAGTACCAGGCCGACTTCTGGATCCTGGTGGTCGCCGCCGTGCTGACCCAGGGCGCCGGCCTCCTGCTCATCGCGACGATCTTCGCCCGGGTCCCCCGCATCCACGGCTGGGGGGTGTGGGAGGTCGTGCTCATCTTCGGGATGATGGTGCTCGCTCAGGGGACCAGCGAACTGCTCGCGGAGGGCACCTGGGGGCTGGCGGGGCTGATCAACCGCGGAGAGCTGGACCGGATGCTGCTGCGCCCGTATCCGTGCCTGTTGCAGGTGTGCAGCAGCCGGGTGGGCATGAACGCGTTCGGCAACCTGACCGTCGGCGGCGGCCTGCTCGTCTCCGCGCTGGCGCACCTGGACGTGGCGTGGACGCCGGGGCGGGTGGCGCTCGCGGCGGTGCTGCTGCCGAGCGCCCTGCTGATCAAGGTGTCGCTGACCGTGGTGGCGAACTCCACCTCGTTCTGGCTGCGGGGCGCGATCAACACCTTCGCCGGCGGCCTGGACCAGCTCGGCGAGCTGACGAAGTACCCGCTGAGCATCTACTCGGTGGGGTTGCAGGCCGTGCTGGCGACCGCCCTGCCGTTCGCGTTCATCGGCTTCTTCCCGGTGTCGGTGTTCCTCCAGCACGGGCGGCTGGCCTGGGTCGGCCTGCTGACGCCCTTGGTGGCGGCCTGGTGCGTGTTCCTCGCGGTCACCGTGTTCAGCCGGGGCCTGCGCCGCTACGAGAGCGCCGGGAACTGAGCAGCGTCAGCGGACCGGGGCCCGGGGCCGTCGAGCGCGTCGAGGGTGAGGGTCGCCTCGCCCGCCCTCGCGCGGATCGACGCGACGGTCTCGTCGACCGACAGGTCACCGTTGTCCAGCCAGAGGCCGACGCCGGTGAGCTCGCCGGCCATCTCCTCGGCCAGGTGCAGCCAGCCGTGCAGGACCGTCTTGTGTGGGCGGCGCTCGTCCCGCAGCGCCGCGACGGCCAGGTCGGGCCGAAGCATCACGAACCCCAGCGGCGCGGGATGCAGCAGTTCCAGGTAGTGACGCAGCCGCTGCCGGGACGTGACCACGTAGTCGAGGGCGACCAGGTAGTCGGCGGCGAGGAACGAGCGGGCCAACAGGCACTGGTTGCGAACGTTGAGCAGGATCTGCCGCTCCGCCTCCTCGTCGTACTCCGGCTGCGGCGGCCGGCTGCCGGCGACGATGAGCCGTTGCAGGGCGTCGCCCTCGACGTGCACGCCCCGGGCCGCCGACCGGGCCAGCGCGCGGGCGGTGGTGGACTTGCCGGCCCCCGGTACCCCGGTGATCATCCAGACCCGGGGCCCGGCCTCAGCCCCCCACACCGGCCATGACCTCCGCGCGCACGTCGCGCAGCAGCCGCAGGGCGCGCGCCAGGTCGTCCGGGGCGGCGGACAGGGCGCCGAGCGCCGCCTCGACGCCGTCACGGAACCCGGCGGGGGTGGTCGGGAAGCCGGCCGCCTCCGCCACCGCGCCCTTCTCGTTGAGCAGGTAACGGCCGGCGGCGGCGAAGAGCACCTGGGTGAGGCAGGCGACCGCCCGGTAGGCGCAGCCGGTGACGTACGCGACGTCGCCGCGGCCGGCGGCGGTGGCCGCCGTGTCGAGGGCGAACTGCGACTCCCAGCCGAACTGCCCGACGAGCGCCCTCGCCAGCGGCTCGGGGTAGGGGGCGGTGAGCGACCGCAGCTCGGCGAGGACGCCCTGCGGGTCGTGGAAGGCGACGTTGTGGTGCAGTTCCCCGGCATAGATGACGGTGCAGAACCCGTGCGGGTGGCCGGGCTGGTAATGGATCTCGGGTCGCCCGGCGGCGCACGCCTGCACGACGGCGCGGACGCGGTCGACCTCTCGCAGCAGGACGTCGGTCTTCACCCCGTCGACGACGAGCCAACCGCCGCCGTTGATCCACGGCCCCCACTCGCCGTAGTCGGTGCAGCCGGCCTCGCCGCCGTCGTCGATGCGGGCGAAGGCCGCGCTCAGCTCCCGGACGGCGGGCCGGCCCTCGCGGTGGTAGTAGACGCCGACGTCCACGTCGGACTTCCGGTCGGCGGTGCCCCGCGCCCGGGATCCGCCGAGGGCGAGGCCCGCGATGCCGGGCACCCCCGAGAGGGCGTCGCGGATCTTGTCGAGGATCGCGTCCTGTTCGGCGTCACCCACGGGCCCGTCACCCTTTCTCTACCGGTGCCGCGGGGCGCGGTGGCCGGCTGTCGCAACGACCGGACTTCGCCAGCGGAACATGCGAACTGTGACGTCACCGGCCGCGTGCCAAGGTAGCACATCGGGGATGACGGCGACCGCCCCTCCAGGGCCGGCAATAGGGGCTTCCGGCCGTTCTCGGTGTGCCGCATAAGGGCATGGCATCGACACTGGGAAATCAATTCTGGACCGGTCGAAGACATTGACGTACGCTGCGGTCTGGTGACACGGTGACGTCGCCATCGCATGGGGCGCGCGCCATGGGCGGGCCACGACTGAACCACGAACCATTGCGGGGACTCTCATGATTCGGCCTTTGCCGTGACGGATGCGCAACGCCGAGCGCTCGCCGACAAACTACGCCGCTGCCAGGCGTCGGCCGGGCGGCCGATCCGGTCCTTCCTGCGCCGGCCGTACCCCACCGCGTTCCCGTCCACGGCACGGCTGCGGCGCTGGCGGCACCGCAACCACGCCAGGCTCGCCCACGGCCGGACGTTCTGGGGCGACCGGCTGCGGGTCCGGCTGCCCGACGAGATCTCGATCGCGATCCGCCGGCACGGCTTCATCGAGTACGAACTGAGCGCCTTCCTGCTGCGTCACCTGCGCGACGGCATGACGTTCCTCGACGTCGGCGCCCACCTCGGCTACTTCACGGTGCTGGCGTCCCGCTGCGTCGGCCCGGCCGGCCGCGTCGTGTCGTTCGAGCCCACGCCCGCGACGTATGAGCTGCTGGCGCAGAACGTGGCCGCCCTCGGCAACGTCACGGCGGTGCCGGCGGCGGTCTGGTCGTCACCGGGGACGCTCTCGCTCACCGACCACGGCGTCGGCTACAGCCCGTACAACTCGGCGTACCGGTCCCGGCTGCCGGCGGCGGTCCGGCAGCGCGTGGCCACGACCGTGCACGAGGTCACCGCAGTCACCCTCGAGGAGTTCGTCGCCGCGCGGGCCCTCACGCCCGACGTGATCAAGGTGGACGCCGAGAGCGCCGAGCGGAACGTCCTGGAGGGCATGGGCCGCCTGCTGGGCACCGTACGTCCGATGGTCTCGCTGGAGGTCGGCGACCTCGACGTGCCCGGCGCGCCCCGCAGCGCGGAACTCGTCGAGTTCATGGCCGGTCACGACTACCGGGCCTACGAGCTGTCCGGCGGAATACCGCGGCCACATCGACCCAGGTCATCGTATGAATACGACAACCTCGTCTTCGTCGCCGCCGAGAAGGGACACCTGTTCCATGTATGACGTCGTCGTGCGCTCCGGCACGGTCGTGGACGGCAGCGGGGACGCCGCCCGGACCGGTGACGTCGCCATTTCCGACGGTCGGATCGTGGCGGTCGGCAGGGTTTCCGGCCGGGGGAAGCGCGAGATCGACGCGGACGGGTGCATCGTCACTCCCGGATTCGTCGACATCCATACGCACTTCGACGGTCAGGTTACCTGGGATCCGTTGTTGACCCCGTCCTGCTGGCACGGCGTCACCACGGTGGTCATGGGCAACTGCGGCGTCGGTTTCGCCCCCGTGACCGAGCCGAACCGGGAATGGCTGATCGGCCTGATGGAGGGCGTCGAGGACATTCCAGGCGCGTCGCTGTCCGAGGGCATCCGGTGGGCGTGGGAGAGCTTCCCCGAATACCTGGAGGCGGTTGCCGGCCTGTCCCGGGTGATGGACGTCGGCGCCCAGGTGCCGCACGGCGCCGTCCGGGCGTACGTCATGGGCGAGCGGGGCGCCGCCAACGAGCCGGCCACGCCGGATGACATCGCCGCGATGGCGGCCATCGTCCGGGAGGCGATGCACGCCGGCGCGCTCGGGTTCTCCACCTCCCGGACGACCACCCACCTGGCGATCAGCGGAGAGCCGGTGCCCGGCACGTTCGCGGCCGAGGACGAGCTGTTCGCCCTCGGCGGGGTGCTCGGCGAACTCGGCACCGGAGTGTTCCAACTGGTGCCCGCCGGCGCCGGCGGCGAGCCGATGGAGGACCAGTTCCGCGAGGTCAAGTGGATGCGGCGGCTCTCGGCACAGGTCGGCCGGCCGATCACCTTCGGACTGTTCCAGAACGACCACGAGCCGCACCTGTGGCGGGAGATCGTCGCCATGGCACGCCGGGCCAACGAGGAGGAGGGCGCGCGGCTGTACCCGCAGATCGCCGGGCGGCCGTTCAGCGTCATCGTGAGCCTGGAGAGCACCCACCCGTTCAAGCGCCGCCCGACGTACCAGGAGCTGGCGCACCTGCCGCTGGCCGAGCGGGTGCGCCGGCTGCGGGACCCCGAGATCCGGCGGCGAATCCTGACCGAGGATCCCGCCACGGTGAACCCCCGGGCGTACCTGTTCCCGGAGGACTACGAGAAGTACTTCCCGTTCGGCCGGCAGCCCAACTACGAGCCCGGCCGGGAGGACAGCGTCGCCGCCCTCGCCGCCCGCGCGGGCCGCGACTGCGAGGAGGTCATGTACGACCTGCTCGTGGCCGGCGACGGCACCCAGACCTTCCTGCGCCCGCTGCTCGGCTACAGCGAGTTCAGCCTCGACCCGATCCACCAGATGCTCCTGGAACCGCACTGCGTGGTCGGGCTCAGCGACGCTGGCGCGCACTGCCGGCTGATCTGCGACGCGAGCACCCCGACCTCGCAACTGACCCACTGGGCCCGGGACCGCTCGCGTGGCGAACGGCTCGGGCTGGAGTTCGTCGTGCACAAGCAGACCTGGCAGACGGCCGCCCTGTACGGGCTGCGGGACCGAGGGCTGCTGCGGCCCGGGTTCAAGGCCGACGTCAACGTCATCGACTTCGACAACCTCGCGCTGCGGCCGCCGCAGTTCGTGCACGACCTGCCGGCCGGCGGTGGCCGGCTGATCCAGCGGGCCGACGGGTACCGCGCCACGCTGGTATCCGGCGAGGTGACGTTCGTCGACGGCGAGCACACCGGCGCGTGTCCCGGCCGGCTCGTCCGGGGCGCCCGCGACACCGTCGGGGCGCGGCCGTGAGCCGCGCGCGCCGGCTGCGGGTGGGGCTCGTCGGGTGCGGCCAGATCGGCCGCATGTACGCCGAGCACCTGGCGGCCTCCGGCGACGTGGCGCTGTCCTGCCACGACGTGCACGCCGACCAGGCGGCGACGCTGGCGGCGCGGGTCGACGGCGAGGCGTGCGACGACGTCGAGCGGCTCCTCGACGGCGCGGACGCGGTGGTCGTCACCTCCTCCACGGAGAGCCACGACGCGCTGGTCACGCTGGCGCTGAAACGCAATCTGCCCACGTTCTGCGAGAAACCCCTGACGCTGGACCTGCACCGGACCAGGGAGTTGGGCCACGCCGCCGACAGCAGCGGCACCCAGCTGTGGATCGGCTTCCAACGCCACTTCGACGCCGGGTTCAGCGCGCTGCGCGACCGGATCGCCGGCGGCGACCTCGGCACCGTCTACACGGTGCGGATGTTCTCCCACGACGCCTCCTGGCCGCCGCTGGACCGCCTCGCCGCCTCCGGCAGCATCTTCCGGGACCTGATGCTGCACGACTTCGACATGGTGCGGTGGCTCACCGGCCGGGAGGTCACCGGGGTCGCCGCGATCGGGGACGTGCTGGCCGTGCCCGAGCTAGCCGGGCTGCACGACTACGACGCGGTGGCGGCGACGCTGGGCGTCGACGGCGGCGGGGTCGCCGTGCTCACCGCGGGGCGGCACAGCCCGCTCGGCTACGACGTCCGCATCGAGGTGCTCGGCTCGCGGGACTGCCTGACCGTGGGCCTCGACGAGCGGACCCCGATGCGGCAGGTCACCGAGCACGGGCCCGATAGGCGCCCCCGCCACCGCGACTACCGCGACCGGTTCGCCGCGGCGTACCGCGCCCAGATCGACGGCTTCCTCGCTGCGGCGCGCGGTGGCGAGCCCGACCGCCGGGCGGGCACCTGGCGCGACTCGTACGCGGCGCTGGCGCTCGCCATGGCGGCGGAGCGGTCCGTGCGCACCCACACCTTCGTGCCGCCGGTCGAGGCGACGCCGTAGCGGGCGGCCCGCCGGGCGCCCGGCCCCCGGGGCCGTCCGGCCCGCACGCCGACGTACCGACCCGCCGCCGGGGCGCACCGGCCCCGACGGCGTACCGACACGTGACCTGAAGGGGTTGCTATGACCAGACGCGCACTCGTCACCGGAGCCGGCGGCTTCATCGGCGGCCACCTGGTGACGTACCTGCGGAGCCAGGGCTGGTGGGTCCGCGGCGCCGACCTGCGGCTGCCGGAGTTCCGCGCCACGGAGGCCGACGACTTTGTCGTCGGGGACCTGCGGGACCCGCAGGTCTGCCGACGGGCGTGCGAGGGCGTCACCGAGGTGTACGCCCTCGCGGCCGACATGGGCGGGATGGGTTTCATCTCGAAGGACCCGGCGACGATCCTGCGCAACAACGCCCTGATCAACCTGCACACCATCGAGGCGGCCCGGCTGGCCGGCGCGCGGCGGTACTTCCTCGCCTCCTCCGCCTGCATCTACCCCGAGTACGCGCAGACGACGCCGGACCTTCGGCCGCTGCGCGAGGACGACGCCTTCCCCGCCGGCCCGCAGGACTCCTACGGCTGGGAGAAGCTGATGGCGGAGCGGCTCTGCGTCTACTACGCCGAGCAGTACGGCCTGGCCGTCCGGATCGCCCGCTACCACAACGTGTACGGCCCGTACGGCACCTACGACGGGGGGCGGGAGAAGGCCCCCGCCGCGCTGTGCCGCAAGGTCGCCGAGGCACCCCCCGGCGGCGAGGTGGAGATCTGGGGCGACGGCCGGCAGACCCGGTCGTTCTGCTACGTCGACGACTGCCTGGAGGGCACGTACCGGCTGATGCGCAGCGACCACGGCGAGCCGGTGAACATCGGCTCGGACCGCCTCGTGACCATCGACGAGCTGGCCGCTCTGGTGATGGCGGCGGCCGGCCGCGACGACCTGCGCCTGCGCCACGTGAGCGGCCCGCAGGGGGTACGCGGGCGCAACTCCGACAACACGCGGGTGCGCCAGGTGCTTGGCTGGGCGCCCGGCATCCCCCTGGAGCAGGGCCTCGCCGTCACGTACCGGTGGATCGCCGAGCAGGTGGCGGCCAGACGGGACGCCACGGCGCAAGCGGCGCCGGCATGACGCCCCCCTCCGGCTTCGTCCTGTTCGACCTCGACGGCACGCTCATCCGGCCCGGAGCACCGTTGCAGCGCGTCCACATGTCCACCATGGCCGCCGCCATCGCCGACGTCTGCGGCACCGCCGAGGAGTTCCGCTACGAGGGCGGTCAGCTCTGGTATGCCGGCATCGACCTGGCGGGCTTCACCGACGCCGGGACGGTGCACGCCGCGCTGCGCCACCACGGCGTCCCCGCCGTGCGGCTCCCCCAGCTCACCCGGCAGGTCATGGACGCCCTCGCCGAGCGCATCGGGCGGCGTCCGGCCGCCGGGGGCGAGAGCGCCGACGACCTGCTCCCCGGCTGCCGGGGGCTGCTGGAGGCGCTGCGCGGCCACGGCTGCCCGCTGGGCATGAGCACGGGCAACGCCCGCGCGGTGGCCCGGTGGAAGATGCGGCGCACCGGCCTGGCGGACCTGCTGCACGACGGCGGCTTCGGCGACGCCGCCCGCGACCGCGACGACGTCGTGGCCGCCGGGGTGGCCGCGCTGGGCGGCGGCGGGCCCGGTGTGGTGGTCGGCGACACCGCCAAGGACGTCACGGCGGCGCACGCATCGGGCCTGCGCTGCCTCGCGGTCACCACCGGGGCCACCCCGCCGGACGAGCTGGCCGCGGCGGGCGCGGACGCGGTCGTGGCGGACCTGACCGGCGCCGCCGCCCTCGACGCGGTGCTCCGGCTGCTCGCCGGGCCGTCCCACCCCGGCCCGGGGGTTCCCCCGGCGCGGCGGCCCCCGGTCATCGCCGCCTGACCAGTCTCCCCGTCCACGGAAGGTTGCCCGTATGAGTGAGCCACTGCCCCGCGTCGACGTCGTGATGACGACCATCGGCGACGGCGAGGCGTTCCTGTCGGCGTACCGGACGCTGCTGGGCGCGGCCGACGCGTACCGGCGGGTGCGGATCGTCGTCATTCCCGACCGCAAGACGCCCGCCGCCCTGTTCGACGCCGTCGAGCGGGCCCGGCGCGACGGCCTGCACGTCGTCTGCCCGACCGTCGCCGAGCAGGACGCCCTGCTGGCCGGCCTGGGTGCCCCCACACTGATCCCCTACGACTCCGACAACCGGCGCAACGTCGGGTACCTGCTGTCCTGGCAGTCCGACGCCGACTTCCTCATCTCGGTCGACGACGACAACTTCCCGATCGACGGCGACTTCCTCACCGCCCACGCGGTCGTGGCCGCCGGCCCCCGGCCGGCGCGGGTCGTCACCGCCGAGTCCGGCTGGTGGAACCCGTGCGGCCAGCTCACCGTCGCGCCGATGCCGGTGTACCCGCGCGGCTTCCCGTACGCGCACCGGTCCCCCACACCGACCTCGGAGCGCACCGAGACCGTCGACGTACGGATCAACGCCGGGCTGTGGCTGGGCGACCCCGACGTCGACGCGATCACCCGCATCGCCGTGCGGCCCGAGGTTACCGCCATGCCCGCGCCGGCCCTGGTCTGCGACACCGGAACCTGGGCACCCGTGAACTCGCAGAACACCGCCGTGCACCGCGACGCCATCCCCGCCTACTACTTCCCGCGCATGGGCTACCGCCACCACGGCCAGGAGATCGACCGGTACGCCGACATCTTCAGCGGCTACTTCGTCCAGGCCTGCGCGAAGCGGCTCGGGCACGCGGTGCGGTTCGGCGACCCGCTGGCCCGGCACACCCGCAACGAGCACCTGCTGCTGCGGGACCTGCAACAGGAACTCACCGCGATCGCGATCCTGGAGGACGTGCTCGACTGGCTGCACGGCTGCAAGCTCGACGGCGACACCTACGCCGAGGCGTACGTGTCGCTGTCGTACCAGCTCCAGGACGCCGTCGAGGCGATGAGCGGTCGGGTGTGGACCCACGAGCTGCGCGGCTTCGTCCACCAGATGGCCCACCTGATGCGGCAGTGGGTCGGCGTGCTCCAGCGCTGCCACGGCGCCGGCGGAACGCCGGCATGACCCGGCGCACCGTCCTCGTCACGGGCGCGACCGGGGCCATCGGGCAGGCGGTGGCGCAGGCGCTGGCCGCCCCGGAGGTGTCGCTGGTACTGCACTACCACCGCGACGCCGCCACAGCCGAGCGCCTCGTGGCCGAACTGACGCCGGGCACGGCCGGCGTCACCACCGTACGGGCCGACGTCGGCACCGACGCGGGAGTCGCGGCGGTGCTGGCGGCGGCCCGCCGGGCCGGACCGGTGGACGTACTGGTCAGCAACGCGGCGGTGCTGCGGCCCGCCCCCGTGGCGCGGGTGCGCGCCGACGACTGGTCTGCCACCCTGGCGGTCAACCTGACCGCCGCGATGCTGCTCATCCGGGGCGTGCTGCCCGACATGACCGGCCGGGGCCACGGCCGGATCGTGGTCACCACATCGGTGGCCGGGCTGCGCGGCTGGCCGTTCCAGGCGGCGTACGCCAGCGCGAAGGCGGGGCTGGTGGGGCTGGTCAAGTCGGTGGCCCGGGAGACCGCCCGGTTCGGGGTCACGGCCAACGCCGTCGCCCCGGGCTTCGTGCCGTCGGCGATGAGCGCGCAGGGCGGCGACCCGGCCCGGGCGGCGATCCTGGCGCAGACGCCGATGGGCCGGGCCGGGACGCCCGCCGAGGTGGCCGCGGCCATCGCGTTCCTGGCCTCGCCCGGGGCCTCGTACGTCACCGGGCAGGTCCTGGCGGTCGACGGGGGGATGAGCGCGTGACGACGCCCCGGTACGCGCTGCTGTTCCCCGGCCAGGGTGCGCAGTTCCCCGGCATGGCCCAGCGCTTCCACGACGCCTCCCCCGCCGTGCGCGAGCTGTTCGACCTGGCGGAGTCCCGCACCAATCTGCCGCTACGCGAGATCTGCTTCCGCACCGAGCGCACCGACCAGGCGCGTACGGACTGGAACCAGCCGGCGGTGTTCCTCGCCGGCCTCGCCGGCTGGTACGCGCTGGTCGAACAGGCACAGCGGCGCG
>NZ_GG657738.1:689274-692152 GCF_000158815.1 Micromonospora sp. ATCC 39149
GGTCTACGCCGTCACCGCGCGGTACTACCGCCGGTCCGTGCTGGCGGAGCACCTGCGGCGGGACCTGGCCGCGATCGACGAGTACCGGCCGGACATCGTGGTCACCGACATGCAGCCCACGGCGGTGCTCGCCGCCCGACTGCGGGGTCTGCCGCTGGTGTCGATCGCCGACACCGACTTCCTCAGCCCGGACCCGCTGGCGTGGATGCCGTGGAGCAAAGCCGACCCGACCGCGCTGCTGCCGCACCCGAGCGCCCTGGACACCCTGAACAGTGTCGCGACCGAGCACGGGCTCGACCCGGTCGCAAGCGTTCCCGAGCTGCTGTGGGGGGACCTGACGGTGGTGCCCAGCGCGCCGGAGGTGGAGCCGCCGCCGCCGGCCCCGCCGGGCCGGTCGGGCCCGACGTACGTCGGCCCGCTGTACTGGGATCCGCCCGGCGCGCCGTACGTGCCCCGCGCCGCCGCCGGCACCCGGCGGGTGTACGTCTCCATCGGCAGCGGCGGGATGGTGGCCGACACCGCGCTGCGGGAGGTGCTGGCCGCCTGCGACCGGCCGGACTTGTCGGTGTTCCTGTCGGCCGGGTTCCAGGCCCGCGAGTGGCTGCGCCGCTACCCGAACGTGGAACTGGGCGGCTTCACCGGCATCTCCGGGCCGATCGCGTGGGCGGACCTGGTGGTCAACCACGGCGGCTACTCCACGGTGATCGCCGGCCTGCTGCACGGCAAGCCGCAGGTGGTCCTGCCGTTCATGTCCGAACAGGAGGCCAACGGGCGGCAGTTCCTGGCCGACCACGGTGCGGGCCTGGTGGCGCGGACCACCGAGGTCTATCCGGACGGCCAGATCCGGTACGTCAACCGGCACTCCGGGTCCACCGGCGACCCGGTCGTGCCGGCGGCCGACCTGGCGGCCACGATCCAGGAGGCGCTCGACGACGCCACGGTGGCCAAGCGGGCCGGCTACGCCCGGGACAGCCTCACCCGGCTGCGCGCCGGGGCCGACCTGGCGGAGTCGTTCACGGCACTGCTTCGCTGAGCGCACCCGGCCGGGCGCTGACCCGTCCCGCGCGGGTCAGCGCCAGGCGCCGGCGGCCAGCCCGCGCAGTAGCTCCGAGCGCAGCAGCTTGCCGTTGACGTTGCGCGGCAGGCGGTCGACGACCACCACCCGGGCGGGGACCTTGTACGCGGCCAGCCGCCCGTGCAGGAAGGCGTACAGCTCCCGGTGGTCCAGCTCGCGGACGGTTTCGACGAACGCCACGACCTCCTGGGCCCCGCCGGGCCCCGGCGCGCCGACGACCGCGCAGTCCCGGACGGCCGCGAACTGCCGGAGCGCGTCCTCGACCTCGGCGGCCGGGACCTTGTTGCCCGCGACGTTGAGCGTGCCGCCCCGGCGGCCCAGCAGGTAGAGCCGCCCGTCGGCGTCCAGCCGGCCGACGTCGCCGGTCGGCTGGAGGCCGTCGCCGCCGGGTGGGTGGCCGGCGGTGGTGACGTCGCCCGTGGTGGCGTCGGCGGAAACCGCGTCGCCGGTCGCCGGCTCGCCCGGGGCCACGTCGCCGGTGTGGAGGCGGGGCGGCGGGAAATCCACCACCAATCATGACGTCGACCGAGACTCGGCGCCGGGTCGACTGACCAGGGTGACCCCGACGATCGGCCGGCCGACCGAGCCGGCGACCGACCCGGTGTCGAGGGTCAGCATGCCGTGCTCGGAGGTGCCGTAGTGCTCGCCGATGCGCCAGCCCACCGCCGCCGCCCACCGGTGGCGGTCCTCCGGCGGCAGCGGCGCGCCCGCCGAGACGCACAGCCGGGGCCGGTGCCGGGTGGTGAGGCCGGCGGCCGAGAACCACCGGTACAGCAGCGGGACCGACAGCAGCACCGCCACCCGGTGCCGGTCGACGGCGTCGGCCACCGTCCGGGGGCCCGGCTGCCGGTCCAGCGCGACGTACGTGCCGCCGGCGGCCAGCGTCGTGACGATGCCGCCGCACAGGGCGTAGCTGTGGTGCGGCGGCGTCGTGCAGGCGACGACCTCGCCGGGGGACAGCTCCAGCGCGGCGGCGAAGGCCCGCGCGTTGGCCGTCACGGTCGGCCAGGGCCGTTCCACGCACTTCGGCCAGCCCTCGCTGCCCGAGGTGGACAGCCCCCAGGCCGGCGGGACCGGGCGGCAGCGTCGCCGCCGCGCCCCGCCCCGGCGGGAAGCACGCCGGACCACCGTCGCCGCCGGGCCTCGCGACGGTGAGCCGATCGCCGTCGCAGGTGACGGGCCCGTCGCCGAGCCCCGCGACGGTGAGTGCTTCGCCGTCGGAGGTGACGAGCCGGTCGGCGCGGAACAGCGACCAGGCCCGGTTCCGCTCGTCGTCGCTGGCCCTGGCGTCGGCGACGAGCAGCGCAACGTCCGCGATCGTGGCGGCCACGACCGTCACGGCCACGTCGGCGGCGCACCGCGCGACCGTGGCGGCCCGGCCGGCCAGCGCCGGCGCGAGCCGTTCCGCCCGCCGCAGCAGCTCGGCGTAGGTCAGCCTCCGGTCGCCGGTGACGACCGCCGGGCGGTGGGGATGCTTTCGCGCCACCTCGGCGAGCGCGTCCGCGAGGGTGGGCACGCCGCTCATCGGGCCAGCACCACGTCCCACGCGCCGGGCCGACCGGCCACGATCACCACGGCACGCGCGGCGTCCTCGCCCTCGGCCTCGGCGGTGGCGGGCGGCGTGACCGCCTCGGCGAGGGCGCACACCGGGCCGACCGCCGGCGAGGACGCCCCGCCGACCCACGTCCGGGCCCGGGGGAACGCCGCGGCGAACTCGGCCCGAGCGGCCTGCTGGACGGCGACGGTCGCGCCGCACAGCCGCACGTCGGCGACGGCGGCCGGGTCGACGCCGGCCGCGTCCAG
>NZ_GG657738.1:692299-706261 GCF_000158815.1 Micromonospora sp. ATCC 39149
GGCACGCCGAGCCGGTCCAGCGCCGCGTCCGCGAACGGGGTCAGCGCCTCGTACGCGCCGACGAGCACCGTGTCGGCCTGGCCGGTGGCCAGCCGCCGGACCGCGTGCAGCAGCGCCTGCGTCCCGCCGTCGCGCCCGAGCAGCGTCGTCGCGGCACCGCCGAGCCCGTGCGCGACCGCCGCCGCCGACACCAGCGAGTGGGGCGAGTAGTAGACGAACATCTCCGGCGCCAGCCACTTCGGCCCGGCCTCGTCGAGCTGCTCGTGCATGACCTCGCCGACCCGCGCCATGCCGTAGAGGGTGCCCACCGCGATCTCGGTTTCCCGGCGGGCCGGGGCGTTCAGCCCACCGGCCGCCACGACCCGGCCGACGACGTCGGTGAACCGGTCGACCACGACGCGGTTCAACTCGGGGCTCGGGGGGCCAGCCGTCGCGCCCCCCGCCCCCCGGTTTGCGCGCCGCTTCGTCGAGGGCGAACCGGTCGCTGCCGCCGGCCGCCAGCCGCACGGTGATCACCGTCGCCGCGCCGACCGCCGTCCTGCTCACGCCCGTTCCCGTTCCCGTGCTCATGCCCGTTCCCAGACGACCGCCGTGTTGACGCCGCCCAGGCCGCAGGACACGGAGACGGCCGACCGCGCGTCGGCGAGCTCCCGTGGCTTCGTCACGATGTCGAACTCTCTCCACTCGGGGTCGACCGGCTCCGCCGCGGTCGTCGGGGTCAGCGTCCCGTGCCGCAGCGACAGCAGGCACGCCAGCGACTCGATGACCCCCGCCGCGCCCTGGCAGTGCCAAAGCAGGCCCTTCACGCTGTTGATCGGCAGCGTCCGGACCCGGTCGCCGAAGACGTCCGCCAGCGCCCGCATCTCGGCCACGTCGCCGAGCTTGGTGCCGGGGCCGTGCGCGTTGACGAAGGAGATGTCCTGCGGCGCGAGGGCCGCGGCGGCCAGCGCGCGGCGCAGCGCCAGCTCGATCCCGGCGGACTCGGGGGCCGCCATGTGGGTGGTGAAGCTGCTCGCCCCGTAGCCGGCCAACCGGCCCAGGACCGCGCCGTCGCCGGGCCCGCCCGGGCCCGGCCGGCGCAGCAGGCAGGCGGCGGCGGCCTCGGACAACGCGATGCCGCGCCGTGCCTGGTGGAACGGCTGACAGCCGTCCACCCCGAGCGTACGCAGGGCGGCCAGACCGTGGAACGCCGACTTCGACACCGTGTCGGCGCCGACGACGAGCACCTCCTCGGCGTCGGCGGCGAGCAGCAGGTCCCGGGCGTACCCCAGCGCCACCGCCCCCGAGGCCGACGCGCTGCCCACGGTGACCGCCGCACCGAGGCCGAGCCTCTCGGCGGCCCGCTCGGCGATCCACCCGGCCAGCGCCGCCTGGTCGTCGCCCCCACCGGCGAGGGCGTGCCCGAGTGCGTTGCCGCCCGTGTCGGTGGTGCCGACAACGAGCGTGACGCCGGCCCGCCGGCCCGGGTCCGGACCGCCCAGCGCCTCGTCCGCCGCCAGGCAGACCAGTTCCAGCAGGCGGTCGGGGGCGACCACCTCGGCGGCGGACGCGCCGGCCACCGCACCGGCGCGGTGACCGCGCGCGGCCTCGTACGGCATGGGCAGCCGGTGCGCCCGCTCGGCCAGCAGGCCGTCCCAGAGGGCCGCCACCCCGTGCCCCGGTGGGCCACACGACGCCCATCCCCACCACGTCGAGCCGGCCGCCCGCGCGGCCGCCCGGACCGCCGACCGGGTCGGTCGCGGCGGCGACGGCGGCATCGGCGAGGGACGCGACCGACGCCGCCGGGTCGAGCACCGCCTCGTCGGGAATCGTCAGGTCCCACCGCTGGTGCAGCTCGGCGGCGAGGGTGATCAGGGTGACCGAGTCGATGCCGAGCACGGCCATCGGCTCGTGGTCGCCGAGGCCGTCGACCTCCGCCGGGGCGCGGTACCGGGCGAGCAGCTCGCGGATGCGGTGGACGACCTCCGGCCGGCCCGGTTCAGCCATGGGCGGCCACCGCGGCGGCGCGGAAGCCGGACGCGGTCGCCTCCAGCGCGGCGTCCACGTCCTCGTCGGTCATCGCCCCCGAGACGTACCAGTGGTGGTTGGGGTGCAGGAGCAGCCCGCGCCGGGTCGTCTCGGTGTAGAACGCGTCGTGCGCCCGGCCGCGCGCCGCGTCGTCCGGGTCGGTGAAACGCAGAAACGGCATCTGCGGCACCCCCAGCACCCGGCCGGGCAGGCCGTGCTCGGCGAGCTGGGCGGCCAGCCCCGCCTGTAGCCGCTCGCCGAGGTGTTCGACATGCTTGAGGATCGTCCCGTCGCGCAGTTGGCTGATGGTGGCCACCGCCGCCGCCATCTCGGCGCCGTTGACGTGGAACGTCGAGCTGATGTGCACCTCGCCGACGGCCCGCATGACCTCCTCGCGGCCCACCAGGGCGGAGATCGGGTAGCCGTTCGCCATGGCCTTGCTGAACGTCACCAGGTCGGCCCGCACACCGTAGCGCTCCTGCGCGCCGCCGGGGGCCATCCGGAAGCCGGAGCGCATCTCGTCGAGGACGAACAGCGCGCCGTGCTCGTGCGCCAGCTCCGCCGCGCCGGCGAGGAAGCCGGGGGCCGGCGGGTCCACCTCGAAGGGCATCATCAGCAGGCAGGCCACCTCGCCCGGGTGGCGCTCGAACACGGTCCGCAGGCTGTCGAGGTCGTTGTAGTCGAAGGTGTCCACCACGGCCTGGGCCTCGGTGGGCACGCCGCCGGGGCGGGTGGCGCACCAGTCGTGCCAGCCGTTGTAGCCCCAGCGGATCACCCGGTTGCGTCCGGTGTGCACGCGGCTGAGCCGGACGGCAGCGCTGGTGGCGTCCGAGCCGGTCTTGAGCAGGAAGACCTTCTCGGCGTGCGGGATCACCGCCGTCAGCAGCTCCGCGAGCTCCACCTGGACCCGCTTGCGCAGCGTGATGGCGAAGCCGTCGCGGATCTCCCGCATGACCGCCTCGGAGACCACCGGGTCGGCGTGACCGAGGATGATCGTGCCGTACGCCAGGATGAGGTCGAGGTAGCGGTTGCCGTCGACGTCCCAGATGTGGGCGCCGGACGCGCGCTCGCCGTACAGCGGGTACGCCCCGTCCACGAGGCGGTCGCGGGCCAGGACGTAGCCCTCGTAGGCCAGGGTGGCATCGACGGCCACCGCGCGCCGCAGGAGCGCCTGGGACTGGCTCAGGTCGAGTGGGGCCGGTCCGGTCATCGTTGCCTCTCCTCGTCTCGCTGCTCGCCCACAACCTGCTCGTCCCGGTGCTGGTCGGCGGGGGCGACCTGGTCGGCATAGCACCATGCCTGGTTGCGCAGGATCCGCCGCCAGACGCCCTCGTCGTCGCGTGTCGGGTCCGGCGGTGACGCCGGCAGGCCGAGCTGGGTGTGCAGCTCGTCGTTGAGCCGGGCCAGCGCCGCCTCGCACGCCTCGAAGACGCCGAGCACCGGGGCGTACACGGAGGTGTCGTCGGCCAGCGCGCCGGCCCAGCGGTGCGCGCCGATCAGGGTCCGGCCGAGCTTCTGGGCCGCGCGGGACGCGGTGAGCAGCTCGGCGGCCAGCGCGGGGTACGCCTGCTCGACGGCCATGGCGGTGAGGAACAGCGACGGTTGGACCGCGCCCAGCACGACCACGTGCAGGGCACGGGCGGCTGGCCCGGTGAGGCCGTCGCGCCGCCAGCGCCGGGCGACGGCGCGCAGCGCGGGCAGGTCCTCGGCCAGCGCCACGGCGGTCGGCTCCAGCAGCGTGGCGCGCAGCGCGGCGGCGTCGTCGCGGGGCGGGGTGAAGTGCACGGTGGCGAACCGGCAGCAGCCCCGGATCACGTCGGGGGTGACCGGGATCCGCCGGCGGTACCCGTCGGCCGGCGGGGCGTCGGTGTCCAGCGCCTCCAGCACCTCGCCGTCGTACGCCACGGCCAGGACCATGTGGTCCAGGAAGTGCTTGACCCCCTCGAACTCGTCGCCCGGCCAGTAGTAGCGGTCCGGCATGAGCACGCACGGCGTGCCCGAGGCGACCAGCGCGGTGAACTCGTCCCAGTGCTCGTGGCCGTCCACCGCGTTGCGCCAGTCGAGCCGCCCGTGCCGGAACCACGAGGACTTGCGCCGGTCCCCGCGCAGGTCCAGCGGCACGGCGAGGGCCTGCGCGATCTCCAGGTTGTCGAAACCCTCCGCCCGCAGCGCCGACTCGACGCAGCGCAGCAGGCAGCTCAGCCCGTCCAGCGGGCCGTCGTCCCAGCCCAGCGACAGCCCCGGGTCCAGCACGGGGGGTCGGTGGGTCCGCGTCGCGCCCTCAGCCATTGATCCGGGCGTCGATCGCCTTGGCCAGGTCGCCCACGGTGACGTACCGGCTCAGCTCGAAGTCCTCATCGGCGAAGTCGGCGTCGTACTGGCGCTCGAAGTGCGACATCAGGTACGCCATGTCGATCGAGTCGACCGCCAGGTCGAGCAGTTGGTCGTCCGGACCGATCGAGTCGACCGGGTTGCCCTGCCGTCGCAGCAGCAGCGCGACGAGCTGGTCGAGGGTGCTGTCGGCGTCGGCCATCTCATCTCAGTTCTCCTTGATCGATTCGCTGACCGGGATGCTCACGTGGCGGCCGGGCACGGCGGAGATCGCCAGCATCCTGTCTCCGACGGCGATGGAGGTGCAGTTGGTCACCGCGCCGGCGGCGTCGAAGAGCCGCACGTGCCAGTCGTCCTGGACGATGGTGTTGATGGTCGAGTCGCCGATGCGGCACTCGATCAGGCGCAGCGGACGCATCTCGGTCTTGATCCGGCCGACCAGGACCGGACGGGCGCGCCCGGCGGTGTTCACGGCGAGGACCTGCTCGCCGGCGCTGAGGTCGGTGATGTACGCGGTGCGCCCGGCCGGGGTCCACACGTAGGAGTGCACGGCGCCGGCGTTGACCCGGAATGGGCGCAGGTTCATGTACGGCAGGTAGTGCACCTCGGCGCAGACCAGCAGCCCGCCCGAGGAGGTCGAGCCGACCAGGATGCCCTCGTCGGGCTCGAACAGGTCGGCCGTGTCCACACAGCCCCGCATGCCCATGCCGATGGACCGGACCGCCGTCACCTCGGCCTCGACTAGGTCGAGCTGCTCCGTGCGGCGCTCCAGCAGCTCCCGGGCCAGCCGGGCCACCTCGCCGGGGGTGGAGACGCGCAGCAGCATCGCGTCCGGGCCGTGTTGGAGCACACCCCGGGTGACCAGGGCGTCCACGGAGTTGTGCACGCGCTTGACGACCGTGGTCCGTTGCGACTGCGCCTCGGCGACGATGAGTTCCAGCGGGATGTTCGTCTCGTCGGCGAAGCTGACCAGCAGGACGTCGACGTGGCCCAGCGTGGCCACGGCCTCCTGCATCGTCTCGGCGTCGGTGACGTCGATCCAGCGGCCCCGCCGCCACCGGCCCCCGTGCGGTACGGCGGCGAGGGTGGCGTGGTCGGCGGCGATGACGGTCAGCGCCCGCGCCGGGTCGAGCTTGTCGAGCTGGGCCGGTTCGGTGACGAGCACCGCCACCTCCACCCGGTCGGGCAGCGCGGTGTCGGGCACCGCGTCCGGCGGGACCATGACGCCCCGCACGGGTGCCTGGACGACCGCCGCCACCATGTCGGGCAGGCCCTCGCGCAGGTGCGACAGGTCGCACCAGAGCGGGATCAACGCGTCACTGTCGGACACGGACGTGCCTCCTTCGTCAGGTCAGCCGGGGTTGTTGGCGTGCACCAGCGCGTGCAGGTCCGCGAGGGCCTCCTCGGGCGCGGCGTGCTGCTGCACCTTGCGCCCGATGCAGACGCCCGCCGCGCCCGCCGACAGGGCGTCCTTCACGTCGAGCAGGACGTCCTCCCAGGAGTCGGACGGCTCGCCGCCGGCCATCACGACCGGGGCGAAGCACCCGTCGACGACGGTGGCGAACGAGTCGGCGGAACCGGTGTAGGGCACCTTGACGATGTCGCTGCCCAGCTCGGCCGCGGCGCGGGCGGCGTGCGCGATCTTCTCCGGGGCGGTGGTCGGGTCGACGCCGGCGACGTACACCATCGCCAGCAGCGGCATGCCCCACTGGCCGCACGCGCCGGCGAGTCGCGCGAGGTCGTGCAGCATGTCGGTCTCCTCAGGCACCCCGAAGGTGACCTGCGCCGACACGGCGTCGGCGCCCACCCGGACGGCCTCGACGACGTCCCCGGTGAGCTTCTTGACGTGTCCCCGGCCGGACAGGGCGGTGCCGGCGGAGAGGTGCATGACGACGCCGGTGGACCTGGCCGCCTCCGCCGGCACCCGCCGCAGCACCCCGCGGTGGCCGATGATGCCGTTCGGTGCCCCCGCCAGCAGCCGCACGAGCTGGGAGTCGATCGCGTTGAGCCCGGCGATCGGACCCATCGTCACCGGCTGGTCGATCGGCATGAGCACGGTGCGTCCACTGACCGGACCCCACAGCCGCCGCAGCCGCCGCTCGCGACCCGTTGACTCCATGTGTGCCTCCTTCAGGCGGACGATGGCCCGGACCCGGGCGACCGCGGACCCGCGTGGTTGACCAGGACGTGTGCGAACGGGCCTGCCGTGGACGCACGATCGGGCGGGGCGTGGACTCGCTCGCTCAGGGGGCCGGCACGGCCGCGTGTGGTGTCGGGGCCGCGCCGGTGGCGACGCGCGGCGTCGGGCGGGGCGGGGCGGGCCGGCAGCGCTGCGTCCGGGCCGGGAACGTCTCCGGGCGGCGCGGCCCACGGCCCCGCCATCCCCCCGTGTACGTCAGCATCGTGGGTAGCCAACCGCCCGTCGTATCCGATTCGATCGCCGCCACATCTGCAAAGCCCAGCGAGCATCGCGGACATTTGCCGGCGTCAGTGTAGCGAGGATCAGGACGCGATACATCCCTTAGTTTGCGGCCCCTAACACCACCGCGACGGCCATCCCGACCACGCCGGCATCGGTTCGGCGCAGGGGCCTACAAATCGACATCGGTCACCTGGTATCGCCGTCGACGGAGGGCCGGACAGCACGCTCACATGCGTGGACGCGAGCCCTCCCGGGTGCCACCCGCGACCGGCGAACGCGCCCGCAGGCACGCCAGGGAGCCCGTCCGACCAGGACAACCGGCATCACGGTCGTCAATGGCAACGGTCACCCCGACCATACCGGATAACCGACCGGCGCACCGCCGGCACGGGTTCACGATGGTGAATGTGCTGGTGAATGTGTCCGCTGACGGGCGTGGTCGGGCCAGCGGCGCTCAGCCGCCCGGTGCCGGCGACGGCAACTGGCGGTTGTGCACCCGGCCGAGCAGGGCCAGCGACGTGATCGCGCCGAGCAGCGCCAGGAACATGTCCCACTGGGTGTCCCAGACATCGCCCTGGGTGGCGAGGAAGTCGTCGGCGGCCGACCCGCCGGCCACCGCCGCCCACCACTCGATCATCTCGAAGAAGGCACTGAACGCCAGGCAGGCGCAGACCACGAGCGGGGCGAGCCACCGGCTGCCCCGCAGCGGCGAGCGGCGGACCAGGATCTCGCGAACCAGGATGGCCGGCACGAAGCCCTGCACGAAGTGACCGAGCCGGTCGTACGGGTTGCGGGACAGGTCGAACAGGTCGCGCGCCCAGTCGCCCACCGGGGTGCGCGCGTACGTCCAGTGCCCGCCGACGATGAGAATCAGCGCGTGGACCGCGAGCAGGCAGCACAGCAGCGTGCTCAACGGGAACCGGCGCCAGGTGAGCAGCACCACCGGCACGCCCACGATCACCCACACCGTCTCCAGCAGCCAGGTGAGCCGGTCGTACGGCCGGATGCCGGAGACCACCAGCGCGACGAGGACGAGGGCCAGCAGTGCCGGGGGGAGGACCGCGCGTGCTCGGGACACCAACGACCGCCTGTTCGGTTGAGGTCAGGCCGGCCAGCCGCCGGTCGGTCGACGACGATATCCCCCACGCCGCGCCGCCGGAGGCCGGGGCCGGCCCCCCGGCGTGCTGGTGCTGTCCGCGTACGTCGAGCAGGCGTTCGCCACGGACCTGCTCGTCCGGGGCGGCTCCGGGCCCGCAGCGACCGTGCTCACCGGCCGGCGTCGAGTCGCTGCCGCAGGAAGTCGGACTGCGCGACGGAGCCACCCCGCACCCCCAGGCTGTCACGGGCCGCCAGGTAGAACGCGTCGCGTCCCTCGTTGGCACGGTGCAGCAGGTCGGCCAACAACCCGTCGCCCCCAGTGCCCCGGGCGAGGTTCTCCACGGCCCAGACCGCGTCCCGCCAGGTTCGGGCGGCGCGTACCGTCGCAGCATCCCCGAGCAGCAGGACGTCCTCCCAGGCCAGAGTGTGCCGCACGTCCGCATCGGCCAGTCGGGCGAGCGCGGTGTCGCGGTCGGCTCCCGCAGGGTAGGCGCCCCTCGGCCCGTCGGCGAGCGCCCGGACCGAGACCGCCTGAATCTCCTTGACCACCCGGGCGAACTCGGCGTACGCGTCGAGCCGGCGCTCGTCCCACCGCACGCCCTGGCTACGTCTCCATCTGCCCCGATCGGCCACTGTGGTCGCCAGCACGGTGCCAAGGGTGCCGAGCAGGACGCCCAGGAGCGCGGGAAGTTGTGCAACCAGGGTATTCACGCGTACGAGGCTGCCATGCGGCGACAACCGCGACGCCGCTGCCTCCGGTACGCCGGGGCCGCTTTCTTTATGATCCGGTCATGGTGTTGCTGCACCGGGCGGAGATCCGCCCCACGAAGCTCGAACTGCTGTCGGCCTGGCTCCCCGGCAGGCCATGGTTCCAGGGGGAGGTCGACGCCGGCGTCGAGCGGGTCGCGGCATACCGCTTCGACGACCCGGCCGGGCAGGTGAGCGGTACGTGGGACGGTCAACCCGCTCCCCTGCCGCTGGCGTCCGCGCGCCGCGCTGACGCCGCCCCGCCCGGCGGGAGAGGGCCCCACCGGACGCCGTGCAGGGGATCGTTAAGGGTTGGCCGGAGCGCGTACCGGACCTAGGTTTGTCGGCATCACGCACGGCGATGTGCTAGACACGCCACGTCGCCGACGTGGGGCCGCTGACCGGGCAGGTTGCCGCACCGGGCGGGCCATCCGTACAGGACGACTGGGGAGGGGAGGAAGCGGCGCAGCCGAACCCCCAGGGTCCGGTCGGCCGCGACATCACATGACCGGTGCCATGAGCGAGGAGAAGGCCTGGCTGCGGCGGTACCGGCCGGCCCCGCCGTCCGGATCACGGCTGGTGTGTCTTCCGCACGCCGGCGGCTCGGCGAGCGCCTTCCTGCCCCTGGCCCGAGCGGTCGATCCGGCGCTCGACGTGGTGGCGGTGCAGTACCCGGGCCGGCAGGACCGACGGTCCGAACCGAACGTCGGCGACCTACGGACGCTGGCCGACCGGATCTACCCGGTGCTGGCAGGGCAGAGCGACCGGCCGCTGGCGATCTTCGGTCACAGCATGGGCGCCGTCCTCGCCTACGAGGTGACGCTGCGGCTGGAGGCCGCCGGAAAGCCCCCGGTGCACCTGTTCACCTCGGGCAGACGGGCACCATCGCGCTACCGGGACGAGCAGGTCCACCTGCGCGACGACCAGGGCATTCTCGCCGAACTGGCGCTGCTGGACGGCACCAGCTCGGAGCTGATCCGGGACCCGGACGTGATCAGCATGATCATGCCGGCGCTGCGCAACGACTATCGGGCGATCGAGACGTACCGGCACGAGCCGGGGCGGGCGGTCGCCTGCCCCCTCACCGCGCTGGTCGGAGACTGCGATCCCAAGACCTCGCTGGACGAGGCCCGGGACTGGGCCGGCCACACCACCGGCCCCTTCGACCTGCGGGTCTTCCCCGGCGGCCACTTCTACCTCAACGGGCAGGTGCCGGCGGTCGCCGCGCTGGTGTCGGGCGCGCTGGCCGGGCCGGTAGGCACCGCGGCCGACAGCCCGACGCCCGTCTGAGGCCACCCCGGGGCCGACTGCTGCGCGGCCCGATCGGCAGGGCCCAGGTGACGGGTGGCGAATCACCCGACCGGACACCGTTGAGGGCCGCCTAGGGGATCCTCGGGGGTTCCAGCCAAATGCCTCGGGCGCGACAATGCAGCAGTCGGCAAGGAAGCGCGAGAAACGAGTCACGGTGCCCGACACGACGATTCTGGAAGCTACCTCCCCGATGGTTCCACATTTTCCGGGGGCGTCCCCGACGGTGTCGGCCCGGCCGTTTGTCCCGGGGCCATGACGATGCATCCCGACGGAGCGTGCCCCGACCACCGACACCTCCCCGGAAATGGTGACCAGAAATTGTGGCCGGCTGCGGATTCCGCGCTTCGGAAACAGCCGGCCGTCACCGGCGGCGGGCCGCCGGCGACGAAGGCACCGGGAAGGACGAGGCGGCCGTGACCACCGGGACTTTGCTCGCCGTCAGCGACCTGCACGTGGGCTACCCCGAGAACCGACGGGTCGTCGAGGGGCTACGGCCGGGGTCGGACGACGACTGGCTCATCGTCGCCGGGGACGTCGGGGAGTTCTTCGCCGACGTCGAACGGACCCTAACCATGCTCAGCGACCGGTTCGCCCGGGTGGTCTGGACGCCGGGCAACCACGAGTTGTGGACGCCCCGGGAGGATCCGGTCCAGTTGCGTGGGGTGGAGCGCTACGAGCACCTGGTGAGGATGTGCCGCCGGTTGGGCGTGGTCACGCCCGAGGATCCCTACCCCGTCTGGACCGGCCCCGGCGGCCCGGTCACCGTCGCCCCGTTGTTCCTGCTCTACGACTACTCGTTCCGGGTGCCCGGGGCGGCCAGCAAGGAACAGGCGTTGCAGCAGGCGCACGAGGCGGGCGTGGTCTGCACCGACGAGATCCTGCTGCACCCGGACCCGTTCCCGGCCGTCGAGGACTGGTGCGCCGACCGGGTCAGGCGCACCCGCGAGCGGCTGGCCGCCCGCGACACCGCCCTGCCGACCGTGCTGGTCAACCACTACCCCCTGGTTCGGGAGCCCACCCGGGTGCTGCGCTACCCCCAGTTCGCCCAATGGTGCGGCACGACGCTGACCGCCGACTGGCACCTGCGCTACGGGGCCGCCGTCGCCGTGTACGGGCACCTGCACATCCCCCGCACCACCGTTCACGACGGGGTCCGGTTCGAGGAGGTGTCGTTGGGCTACCCGAGGGAGTGGCGGCACCGGGGACCGACGCCCTCCCCGATGCGGCCGGTGCTTGTCGCCTCCACGACCCGCCGCTGACCGGCCGCCGCCGTCCCGAACGGCGCCGGAAATTGAGGTTATTCGCAGAACCCACGGTGCCGAACACATTTCATCCGCGCGCCGGCGAACAACTCCGCCATCTTTGACAACACCCTTCGCCGCCCGTCACCGGGCCGAATTCCGGTTATCTAGGGGTTACGGGCACCCCGGCACCAACTAACGTCCACGTGGCGGGCCGAGAATTGTCTTCCACAAACCCTTCCGGCCCGGCCGGGCCCGAGACGACGGAAGGGTAGGCCAGCCGATGATCACGACCAGGGCAGCCATTGCTCGGGATAAGGGCGGCGATTTCTCGATCGAAGAGGTCACGGTTGCCCCGCCCCGCGCGCACGAGGTTCTGGTACGCCTGGTGGCCACCGGTGTCTGCCACACCGATTTCCTGGTCCGCGACCAGGTGCTGCCGCCGGCGCTGCCGGCGATCCTCGGCCACGAGGGCAGCGGAATCGTCGAACAGATCGGCGACGCGGTCACCACGGTGTCGGTCGGCGACCGGGTGGTGCTGTCGCCGTCGAGCTGCGGTGCCTGCGCCAACTGCCACAGCGGCCGGCCGATGTCCTGCGTGAGCTGGGGACCGCTCAACCTGCGCGGCCGGCGTCCCGACTGTTTGCACCGCCTACCGGGACAGCACCGGGTCGGAACTGAACGGGCACTTCTTCGGCCAGTCGTCGTTCGCCGGTCACGTGGTCGCGCATCACCGCAACGTGGTGCCCCTCGGCGCGCGGGACGTGCCGCTGGAGATCGTCGGACCGCTCGGCTGTGCCATGCAGACCGGGGCCGGGGCGGTGCTCACGGTGCTCCGGCCGGGCGCCGGCGCCACCGTCGCGGTCATCGGCGCGGGCGCGGTGGGCCTGGCGGCCGTCATGGCGGCCCGACTCGCGGGTTGCGCCACCATCCTCGCCGTCGACCTGCACGAGGCGCGGCTCGCCCTGGCCGGGCGGCTCGGCGCGACCGACGCGCTGCGGGCCGGCGACGAGCTGGCCGGCCGCGTCGTCGCGGCCACCGGCGGCGGCGTCGACTTCGTCGTCGACGCCGTGGGCAGCCCCGAGACGGCGCGGGACGCCCTCGGCATGCTGCGCGCGGGTGGCACGGCGGTGGTCGCCGGTTCCGCGGGGGCGGGGCGCACCGTCACGCTGGAGATGACGCAGCTGATGGGCCGGACGGTCCGCGGCGTCATCGAGGGCGACTGCGTACCCGCGGTGTTCATCCCGCAGCTTCTCGACCTACACCTCGCGGGCCGGTTCCCCTTCCACGAGCTGATCCGGACCTACTCCTTCGACGAAATCGGCAAGGCGGTCGAGGACTCCCGGTCCGGGGTGACGGTGAAGCCGGTCCTCGTGTTCTGACCGCACAGCCCGGAGGTTCTCGCGCTCGGGCGACAGGGCCCGCTGGACAAGAAGGTACGGGGTTATGGCGAGCGATAAGAGTGTCCCGGTCGCGGTGGTCGGTCTGAGCTGTCGCTTCCCGCGGGCGGCGGATCCCGGACAGTTCTGGGACCTGCTCCGCCGCGGCGAGCACGCCGTCACCGAGATGCCCGACGACCGCTGGAGCAGCGACGACCTCGACGGAGTCCCGCGCTGGGGCGCCTTCCTGGAGGGGGTCGCCGACTTCGACGCGGAGTTCTTCGGCGTCTCCCCGCGTGAGGCGTCGGCCATGGACCCGCAGCAGCGGCTCATCCTCGAACTCGGGTGGGAGGCGCTGGAGGACGCCCGGCAGGCGCCCACGGCGCTGCGCGGCCGGGACGTCGGCGTTTTCGTCGGCGTCAACATGGACGACTACGCCAAGCTCGCGCACCAGGACGCCCGGGCCGGCGCGACACACCACAGCATGACCGGCAACCAGCGCGGCATCATCGCCAACCGGCTGTCCTACTTCCTCGGCGTCCGCGGCCCAAGCGTCGCCGTGGACACCGCCCAGTCATCGTCCCTGGTCGCCGTGCACCTGGCGGTGGAGAGCCTACGCAGCGGCGAGTCGGAGATCGCGCTCGCCGGAGGCGTGAACCTGCATCTCGCGCCGGAGAGCCTGCTCGTGGCCGCCCGGTGGGGTGGCCTGTCCCCGGACGGCCGGTGCCACACCTTCGACGCCCGGGCCAACGGCTACGTCCCCGGCGAGGGGGGCGGGCTCGTCGTGCTCAAGCCCCTGGCCCGCGCGCTGGCCGACGGCGACCGGGTGCACTGCGTCATCCTGGGCAGCGCGACCAACAACGACGGTGGCGGGGAGACCTTCACCAGCCCGGCGGGGGACGCGCAGCGCGAGGTGCTGCGCCGCGCCCTCAACCGGGCCGGCGTGGACCCGGCCGCCATCCAGTACGTCGAGCTGCACGGCACCGGCACCCGGGCCGGCGACCCCGTCGAGGCCGCCGCCCTGGGCGCGGTCATCGGCACGCGCCGCCCCGCCACCGCGCCGCTCGCCGTGGGCTCCGTCAAGACCAACATCGGACACCTGAGCGGCGCGGCGGGCATCGCCGGCCTCATCAAGACTGTCCTGAGCCTGCGGCACCGGCAGATCCCGGCGAGCCTGAACTTCGAGACCCCGAACCCACAGATCCCGCTCGACGAGCTGAACCTCCGCGTGCAGCGGGAACTCGGCGACTGGCCGGCGGACGCAGCCGTCGTCCGGACCGCCGGGGTCAGCTCCTTCGGCATGGGTGGCACGAACTGCCACGTCGTGCTGACCGAGGCGCCTGCGGTGGTGTCGGTGGGTCGGCCGGTCGAACCCACACCCCGACCCGACGTCATCGCCTGGGTCCTGTCCGCACACACCCCCACC
>NZ_GG657738.1:711180-713559 GCF_000158815.1 Micromonospora sp. ATCC 39149
CCGTGGACACCGCGTGCTCGTCGTCGCTGGTCGCGATGCACCTCGCGGTGCAGGCGCTGCGCTCGGGCGAGTGCCCGGTCGCGCTGGCCGGCGGGGTGACGGTGATGTCGACGCCGGGCACCTTCGTGGAGTTCAGCCGCCAGCGGGGGCTCTCACCGGACGGGCGTTGCAAGGCGTTCGCGGCGGCGGCCGACGGCACCGGCTGGGCCGAGGGCGTCGGGGTCGTCGTCCTGGAACGCCTGTCCCGGGCCCGGGAGCAGGGGCACCGGGTGCTGGCGGTGATCCGCGGCTCGGCGGTCAACCAGGACGGCGCGTCCAACGGGCTCACCGCCCCGAACGGTCCGTCGCAGCAGCGGGTCATCCGCCAGGCCCTGGCGAACGCCCGGCTGTCCCCGCAGGACGTGGACGCCGTGGAGGCGCACGGCACGGGCACCCGGCTCGGCGACCCGATCGAGGCCCAGGCGCTCCTGGCCACCTACGGCCAGGACCGGGACCGGCCGCTCTGGCTCGGCTCGCTCAAGTCGAACGTCGGGCACACCCAGGCGGCGGCCGGGGTGGGCGGGGTGATCAAGATGGTGCTGGCGATGCGGGCCGGGACACTGCCCCGCACCCTGCACGTCGACGAGCCGACACCGCAGGTGGACTGGGCCAGCGGGGCGGTGTCGCTGCTGACCGAGGCCCAGCCGTGGCCGGAGCGGAACGGCACGCGCCGCGCGGCCGTCTCGTCGTTCGGCATCAGCGGCACCAACGCCCACGTCATCGTCGAGCAGCCACCGGCCGCGACCGGGCCGGCGCCGGCACGGCGGGACCTGCCGACAGTGCCGTGGGTGCTCACCGCCCGCAGCGCCCCCGCGCTGCGTGGGCAGGCCGCCCGGCTGCTGTCCCACCTGGCCGACGCGGAGCCGGCGGACGTGGGGCTGTCCCTGGTGGCCACGCGGTCAAGCTTCGAGCACCGCGCGGTGGTGGTTGGCGACGACCGGGCGACGCTGGTCGACGGGATTGCCGCCCTGGCCGGCGGCGCGTCGGCCGGCTGCCTGGTCACCGGCTCGGCCGCGCCCGAGGAGGGGGTGGTCTTCGTCTTCCCCGGGCAGGGTGCCCAGTGGGTCGGCATGGCGACCGGGCTGCTGGATACGTCGCCGGTCTTCGCCGCCCGGATGGCGCAGTGCGCGGCGGCGCTGGACCCGGTGACCGGCTGGTCGCTGCTGGACGTCGTACGCGGGGGCGACGAGATCGAGTCGGCCGAGGTCATCCAGCCCGTGCTGTTCGCGATGATGGTGTCCCTGGCCGAGGTGTGGCGCTCGCTCGGCGTGCACCCGGCGGCGGTGATCGGCCACTCCCAGGGCGAGATCGCGGCGGCCTGCGTGGCCGGCGCCCTGTCGCTGGACGACGCCGCCCGGGTGGTGGCGCTGCGCAGCCGGGCGCTGCGGGTGCTTGCCGGGCAGGGCGGGATGGCCTCGGTGTCCCTGCCCGCGCAGCACGTGCTGGCCCGGATCGGGCCCGGGGTGTCCGTGAAACGCGGTGAACGGGCCGTCCTCGACGGTGGTCTCCGGTGATCCGGAGGGGCTGACCTCCCTGCTCAAGGAGCTGGACGCGGCGGGCGTGCGGGCCCGCCGGGTGCCGGTGGACTACGCCTCCCACTGCGCCCAGGTGGAGGCGATCGAGCAGGAACTGCGGGAGGTCCTGGCGGACCTGCGGCCCCGCACCGGCGAGGTGCCGCTGTACTCGACGCTGACCGGCGGCCGGATCGACACCGCGACGATGGACGCCGGCTACTGGTACCGGAACCTACGCGAAACGGTCCGGTTCGAGGACGCGGTGCGCGCCGCCCTCGCCGACGGGCTGCGGCACTTCGTCGAGAGCAGCCCGCACCCGGTGCTGGCCGTCGGGATGCAGGAGACGTTCGACGACGCCGGGGTGCCCGCCGCGGCGGCCGGCTCGCTGCGACGCAACGAGGGTGGACTCGACCGGCTCATGCTCGGCGCCGCCGAACTGTTCGTGCGGGGTGTTCCGGTCGACTGGGCCGCCGTGTTCGCCGACTCCGGAGCCCGGCCCGTGGAGCTGCCCACCTACGCGTTCCAGCGGCAGCGGTACTGGCTCGACACCGGGCCGGAGGAGGCCCGGCGGGGCGACCCGGCCGAGGACGGGTTCTGGGCGGCCGTGTCCGGCGGCGACCTCGCCGCAGTGGCGGCGCTGCTCCAGGTCGAGGACACCGAACCGCTGGACGCGCTGCTCCCGGCCCTGTCCCGGTGGCACCGGGGACGCCACGAGCGCAGCACCGTCGACGGATGGCGGTACCGGATCACCTGGACGGCGGTGCCCGACACCGCCTGCGGCCCCGCCCCGGGGCCGTGGCTGGTCGTCGCCGCCCCGACGCCGTCG
>NZ_GG657738.1:713708-715702 GCF_000158815.1 Micromonospora sp. ATCC 39149
GGCCGGCACGGACGTCGTCGGCGTGCTGTCCCTGCTGGCGCTCGACGAGGCGCCCCACCCGCGGCACCCGTTCCTCACCGTCGGCACCACAGCGACGGTCACGCTCGTCCAGGCCCTCTCCGACGCCGGTGTCACGGCCCCGCTGTGGTGCGCCACCCGGGGCGCGGTGTCGGTGGGCCCGGCCGACGACCCGCCGTGTCCGGAGCGGGCGCTGCTTTGGGGCGTCGGGCGGGTCGCCGCGCTGGAGCAGCCCACCCTCTGGGGCGGCCTGGTCGACCTGCCGGCCTCGCTCGACGACGTCGGCACCGACCGGTTGCTGGCGGTGCTCGGCGGCGGCACCGGGCAGGACCAGGTCGCCATCCGCGACGGTGGTGTCTTCGCGCGCCGGCTCGGGCACGCCGGCCGGGACCAGGCCTCGGTGCCGTGGCGGCCACACGGCACGGTGCTGATCACCGGAGGCACCGGCTTCCTCGGCGCCCACCTCGCCCGGTGGGCGGCCGACGCCGGCGCGGAGCACCTGGTGCTGGTGAACCGCCGGGGCCCCGACGCGCCCGACGCGCGGGAGTTGGCCGACGACCTCAGTGGCCGGGGCGCCCGGGTCACCGTCGCCGCCTGTGACGTCGCCGACCGGAGCGCCCTGGCCGACCTGCTGGATCGGGTACGGGCCGACGGCGGGCCGCTGCGGGCCGTCCTGCACGCCGCCGGCACGGTGGAGTACCGGTCGCTGGCCGACACGACCCCCGCCGACCTCGCCGAGGCGGTGCGGACGAAGGTGGCCGGCGCCCGGAACCTTGATGACCTGCTCGCCGCCGACGACCTCGACGCGTTCGTGCTCTTCTCGTCCATCGCGGGCACCTGGGGCAGTGGCGAGCAGGCGGCCTACTCGGCGGGGAACACCTACCTCGACGCCCTCGCCGAGGATCGGCGCCGACGCGGCCTGCCCGCCGCGTCCGTCGCCTGGGGCTCGTGGGGACGGGGCGGCATGCTGGCCGCCGACGTGGCCGCGCAGCTCGACCGCAGCGGCGTACACGCCATGGACCCGGACCTCGCGGTGACCGCCCTCGCCCGGGCCGTCACGGACGATTCGCCGACCGTCACCGTCGCCGCGATGGACTGGAGCCGCTTCCACCCCACCTTCACCCTGCATCGGCCGAGCCCGCTGCTGTCCGACCTGCCGGAGGTCCGGGCACTGCTGGACACGGCCGGCGACGACGAACCGGAGCGGGAGGCCGTCCCGCTGGCCGAGAGCCTGGCCGACCTGCCGTCGGACGAGCAGGCGAAGGCGCTGCTGGACCTGGTTCGCGGTCAGGTCGCGGCGGTGCTCGGTCACGCGTCGGCAGCCGAGGTGGAGCCGGACCGGGCGTTCCGGGAGGTCGGGTTCGACTCGCTGACCGCCGTGGAGCTGCGCAACCGGCTCAAGACCGTCACCGGGCTGCCGCTGCCCGTCAGCCTCGTGTTCGACTTCCCCACCCCGACGAAGCTCGCCGGGCACCTGCGTGCGGAACTGTGCCCCGCCATGGACGACACCGCCGGCGACGTGGACGACGACGACCTGCGCCGGGTCCTGCGGAGCATCCCGCCGGTCCGGCTGCGGGAGGCCGGCCTCGTCGACGTCCTGCGCCGGCTCGCCGAAGGCGGGCCGGCGAACGGGGCCGAACCGGAACAGACCCGGTCCATCGACGAGATGGACCTTGACGACCTCGTCCGAATCGCCTCTCGGCCGAACTGACACCGCACGTTCCGGAAAGGAGCGAACCCGTGGCCCCCTCAGCCGAGGAGATCGTCCAAGCACTGCGCAGCTCGTTGAAGGAGAACGAGCGGCTCCGCGCCCGCGTGCGGGAGCTGGAGGAACCCGAGCCCGTCGCGATCATCGGGATGGCCTGCCGGTACCCCGGCGGGATCGCCTCGCCGGAGGACCTGTGGCAGTTGCTCGTCGAGGGGCGGGAGGTGATCTCCGGCTTCCCCGCCGACCGGGGCTGGGACCTGGCGAACCT
>NZ_GG657738.1:716591-718116 GCF_000158815.1 Micromonospora sp. ATCC 39149
GTCGACGTACGGGCAGGGCCGCGCGAAGCCGCTCTGGCTCGGCTCGGTCAAGTCCAACATCGGCCACACCCAGGCCGCGGCCGGCGTCGCCGGGGTCATCAAGATGGTGCTGGCCCTGCGGCGCGGCCTGCTGCCGAGGACCCTGCACGTGGCGGAGCCCGCGCCCCAGATCGACTGGTCTACCGGTGCGGTCGCCCTGCTCGCCGAGGAGCAGCCGTGGCCGGCGGGCGACACCCCGCGCCGCGCCGGTGTCTCGGCCTTCGGCGCCAGCGGCACCAACGCGCACGTGATCCTCGAGGAGGCGCCCGCCGCCGAGGAGCCGACGCCCGCGCCCGAGGACCCAGCGCCGGTGTCGGTCGTGCCGTGGCCGCTGGCCGCCCGCAGCGAGAGCGCGCTACGGGCCCAGGCCGGCCGCCTGCTCGACGCGCTGACCCCACAGGATGCCTCCGACCGGGACGTGGCGTACTCGCTGATCTCCTCCCGGTCCGTGTTCGAGCACCGCGCGGTGCTCGTCGGCCGAAACCGGACGGAGCTGCGAACCGGGCTCGCCGCCCTCGCCGCCGGCCGCTCCGCCGCCGGGGTCGTCCGGGGCACCCCGGTGCCCGGGGGCCTCGCGCTGCTCTTCACCGGGCAGGGGGCCCAGCGCGTCGGGATGGGGCGCGGACTCCACCGCGACTTCCCCGTCTTCGCCGCCGCGTTCGACGAGGTGTGCGCCGCCTTCGACGCCCTGGGGCCGGACGCCGTCGGTGACGGCACCCATCCCGGCGGGCTGCGCGACGTCGTCTTCGCCGACGCCGGGCGGCTCGACCAGACCGGCTGGGCCCAGCCGGCGCTGTTCGCCGTCGAGGTCGCGCTGTTCCGGCTGCTGGAGTCGTGGCAGGTCGCTCCGGACATGCTGGCCGGACACTCCATCGGGGAACTCGCGGCGGCCCACGTCGCCGGGGTGTGGTCGCTGGCCGAAGCGGTCCGGGTGGTCGCCGCCCGGGGCCGGCTGATGCAGGCCCTGCCGGCCGGCGGGGCGATGGTCGCCGTGCAGGCCGGCGAGGACGAGGTCGCCGGCCACGACGTCGACGTCGCCGCGGTGAACGCCGTGGACGCGGTGGTCCTCTCCGGCGACGAGGAGCGGGTGCTGGCGGCAGCGGCGGCCTTCGAGGCGGCCGGGCGGAAGGTGAAGCGGCTGTCGGTGAGCCACGCCTTCCACTCGGCCCGGATGGAGCCGATGCTCGACGGCTTCCGGGCGGTGCTGGCCGGGGTGACCGCCGCGCCGCCGAGGATCCCGATCGTCTCGACCCTGACCGGCCGGGTGGCCACCGCCGAGGAACTGGCCGATCCCGACTACTGGGTCCGGCACGTACGGCGGACGGTCCGTTTCCACGACGCGGTGGTGAGCATGACCGCCGCGGGCGTACGCACCTTCCTGGAGGTCGGCCCGGACGGTGTGCTCTCCGGTCTGGTCCCGGAGGGGGTGCCCGCGCTGCGGCGCGACCGGGACGAGACGGCGAGCGCCGTCACCGCGCTGGCCCCA
>NZ_GG657738.1:733309-734446 GCF_000158815.1 Micromonospora sp. ATCC 39149
CGCCGGACTGCGCGCCCAGGCGGGCCGGCTGCTGGCGCACGCCCGCCGGCTCACCGCACTCGATCCGCGCGACGTCGGCTGGTCCCTGGTCGCCACCCGGGCGGCCTTCGACCACCGGGCGGTGGTGGTGGCCGGCGACCGGGACGGCCTGCTCGACGGTCTCGCGGCCGTCGCCGACGGCGCGGACCCGCCGCCGCACGTGGCCCTCGGGGCCGCCGCCGACGAGCGCCGGCCGGTGTTCGTCTTCCCCGGCCAGGGCTCGCAGTGGCCGGAGATGGGCCGGGAGCTGCTGGAGACCTCCCCGGCCTTCGCCGCCCGCGCCGCCGAGTGCGCCGCCGCGCTGGACCCGCTGACCGGCTGGTCCGTGTTGGACGTCCTGCGCGGCGTCGGGGACCCGCCGGGGCCGGAGCGGGTCGACGTCACCCAGCCCGTGCTGTTCACGATGATGGTCGCGCTGGCCGAGGTGTGGCAGTCCGTCGGCGTCCGACCGGCGGCGGTGGTCGGGCACTCCCAGGGAGAGATCGCCGCCGCCTGCGTCGCCGGCGCGCTGTCGCTGGCCGACGCCGCCCGGGTGGTGGCCCTGCGCAGCAAGGCTCTGCTGGCCCTCGCCGGCCGGGGCGAGATGCTGTCGGTGGTGGAGCCGGCGCGGCGGGTCCGGGAGCGCGTCGCGCCGTTCGGCGACCGGCTCGCGGTGGCGGCCGTGAACGGGCCGAACGCCGTGTCCGTCTCCGGCGACCCGGCGGCGCTCGCGGAGCTGGGCCGGCAGCTCTCCGCCGACGGGGTCATGCGGTGGATGGTGCCGGGCGTCGTCTTCCCCGCGCACGCCCCGCAGGTCGCCGAGATCGAGGACGAGCTGCTGGAGTTGCTCGCCCCGATCCGGCCGCGCCAGGCCGAGGTGCCCATCTTCTCCACCGTCACCGGCGAGCGCCTGGACACCACGGCGATGGACGCCGGGTACTGGTACCGCAACCTGCGGCAGACGGTGCTGTTCGAGGACGCGACGAGGTCGCTGCTGGCCGCCGGTCACACCACGTTCCTGGGAGGTCAGCCCGCATCCGGTGCTGGCGCTGGGGATGCAGGAGACCTTCGACGCCGCGGACACCGACGCGCTGGCGGGTCGGCTCGCTGCGCCGTGAC
>NZ_GG657738.1:735053-737175 GCF_000158815.1 Micromonospora sp. ATCC 39149
CACCCAAGCCGCCGCCGGCGTCGCTCGGCGTCATCAAAATGGTCCTCGCCCTCCAACACCACCACCTCCCCAAAACCCTGCACGCCGAACACCCCACCCCCCAGGTCGACTGGACCACCGGCGCCGTCACCCTGCTCACCGACGCCCAACCCTGGCCCGCCCGGGAGGAGGGCGGCGGCCGGCGCGCGGCGGTCTCGTCGTTCGGCATCAGCGGCACCAACGCGCACGTGATCCTGGAGGAGGCGCCGGAGCCGGCCGCCCCGGCCGAGGCCGAACCCGCCGCCGCGCCCGGCGCGGAGGCCGCCGCCGCGCCGGTTCCCTGGCTGTTGTCGGCCCGTACCGACCAGGCCCTGCGCGACCAGGCCCACCGCCTCGCCGAGCACCCCACCGTCTCCACCCACGAACCCGCCGACGTCGCCCACGCCCTGCTCGCCACCCGCACCCGGTTCGAACACCGCGCCGTCGTCCTCGGCACCACCCGACACGAGCTGACCACCGCCCTCGCCGCCCTCGCCGCCGGGACCACCCACCCCGGGGTGACCACGGGCGTCAGCGCCGCCGCCGGCCGGCTCACCGCCATGTTCACCGGCCAGGGCTCGCAGCGTCCGGGCATGGGCAGCGCCCTCTACGCCACCTTCCCCGCGTTCCGCGACGCCCTCGACGAGGTCTGCGCCGCCTTCCCCCACCCGCTGCGGGCGGCTATCCTCGACGACTCCGACGGCACCCTGCACCAGACCAGGTGGGCCCAGCCGGCCATCTTCGCCGTCGAGGTGGCCCTCTACCGGCTGCTGGAGTCCTTCGGCGTCACCGCCCACGCCATGGCCGGCCACTCCATCGGCGAACTCACCGCCGCCCACCTCGCCGGCATCTGGACCCTGGCGGACGCCGCCACCGTCGTCACCGCCCGCGCCCGGCTCATGCAGGACCTACCGCCCGGCGGGGCGATGCTCGCCGTCCAGGCCACCGAGGCCGAGGTGCTGGCCTGGATCGGTGCCAACGGCCTGGCCGACCACCTCGGCGTCGCCGCCACCAACAGCCCGAACAACACCGTCGTCTCCGGCGACGAGGAACACGTCGACGCCGCCCGGCAGCACTTCACCGCCCTCGGCCGCAAGACCCGCCCGCTCCGCGTCAGCCACGCCTTCCACTCCCACCGCATGGAACCGGCACTCGACGAGTTCCGCGCGGTGCTGGAAACGGTCACCTTCCACCCGGCGCGCGTGCCCGTCGTCTCCACCGTCACCGGCTGGCCGCTGACCGGCGAGCAGGCCGCCGACCCCGACTACTGGGCCCAGCAGATCCGCCGCACCGTCCGCTTCCACGACGCCATCACCCACCTCCGCGCCGACGGAACCACCACCTTCCTCGAGATCGGACCCGACGCCGCCCTCACCCCGCACGTCAAGGAAACCGCCCCCGACGCCACGACCCTGCACACACTGCGCCGCGACCACGACGAGGTCCACACCCTGCTCACCGCGGTCGCCCACCTGCACACCCTGGGCGTCCCCGTCATCTGGGACCCCCTGCTCACCACCCCACCCACCACCCACCCCGACCTACCCACCTACCCCTTCCAGCACCAGCGCTACTGGCTCGACGCCACCGGGGACCGGGCCGACGTCGCCGCCGCCGGCCTCGGCGTGGCCGGACACCCGCTGCTGGGCGCGGCGGTGCAGCTCGCCGACGGTGACGGGCTGGTGCTGACCGGGCGGCTGTCCCGGCGCACCCATCCGTGGCTGGTGGACCACGCGGTGATGGGCACCGTCCTGCTGCCCGGAACCGCCTTCGTGGAGCTAGCGATCCGGGCCGGCGACCAGGTCGGCGCCGGGCGAATCGAGGAGATCACCATCGAGGCTCCGCTGCTGCTGCCGGAGGAGGGCGGCGTGCAGCTACAGGTGATCATCGGCCCGGCCGACCCGTCCGGCCACCGGGAGCTGGGCGTCTACTCCCGACCGGACAACGCCGAGGAGTCCTGGACCCGGCATGTCAACGGCTTCCTCGAACCGGACGCCGCCCCCGCACTGGACGCGCTGGCCGAATGGCCGCCCACCGGCGCGGTCGCGCTCGAACGCGGAGCACGTTTTACGAGCGGCTCACCGAGACCGGGCCACGGCTACGG
>NZ_GG657738.1:737275-739321 GCF_000158815.1 Micromonospora sp. ATCC 39149
GGCGGCGCGGGGCAGGCGAACTACGCGGTGGCGAAACGCCTTCCTCGACGCCCTGGCCCAGCACCGCAGCGCCGTGGGGCTGCCCGCGCTGTCCCTGTCCTGGGGCCTGTGGGACCGCCAGAGCGGGATGACGGCCCACCTGGTCGAGGCCGACTACCAGCGGATGGCCCGCGCCGGCATGGCGGCGCTCTCCGCCGAGCAGGGGTTGGACCTGTTCGACCTCGCCCTGACCCGGCGGGAGCCGTGGCTGCTGCCGATGCGTCTGGACCTGCCGGCCCTGCGGGCCCAGGGCGGCAGCCTGCCGGCGTTGCTCGGCGGGCTGGTGCCGGCACCCGCACGGCGGGCCGCCGCCGACAGCGGCGCGGAGGCGGGTGTGGGGCTGGCCGAGCGGCTGGCCGGGCTGTCCGCCCCCGAACAGGACGAGGCGCTGTTGGAACTCGTCGTCACGCACATCGCGACGGTCCTCGGGCACGCCGATTCGAGCCGGATCGACCCGGAGCGGGCGTTCACCGATCTCGGATTCGACTCGCTGACGGCGGTGGAGTTGCGCAACCGGTTGAACCGGGCGGCCGGCCGACGCCTGCCGGCGACCCTCGTCTTCGACTACCCGAAGCCGGTCAGCCTCGCCGCCTACCTACGCGGCGAACTGCTCGGCGCGGCACTCGACCCGGAGCAGGCCGTGCTCACCGAGATCGACCGGCTGGCGGCGACGCTCGACGGGACCGTTCTCGACGGCCCGGGCCGGGAGCAGGTGGCCCTGCGACTGCGGGCGCTGATGGGTCGGTTCGACCCGGCGTTCGACGCCGAGAACGACATCGCGGAGCTGATCGGGGACATCGAGTCCTCGTCGGTCGAAGAGATCTTCGAGTTTGTCGACCAGGAGTTCGGAACCAATTTCCAGTGATCGGCCGGACCGCCGACACGACCGAGTGGGGTGCGTAAGCATGGCGAACGACGAGAAGCTCGTCACCTACTTCAAGAAAGTCACGGCCGACCTCTACCAGACCCGGCAGCGCCTGCAGGACCTGGAACGCCGCAGCCGCGAGCCGATCGCGATCATCGGGATGGCGTGCCGCTTCCCCGGCGGGGTCCGGTCGCCGGAGGACCTGTGGCGGCTGCTGGACGACGGCGTCGACGCCATCGGGCCCTTCCCGCAGGACCGGGGGCTGGGACATCGACGCGATCTACGATCCCGATCCCGAGCAGCACGGCAAGACGTACGTCCGCGACGGCGGGTTCCTCGACGGCGCGGACCTGTTCGATCCGGCCTTCTTCGAGATGAGCCCCCGGGAGGCGATCGCGGCGGACGCCCAGCAGCGCCAACTGCTGGAGGTGTCCTGGGAGACCTTCGAGCGCGCCAGGATCGTGCCGCAGTCGGTGCGGGACACCCCGGTGGGCGTGTACGTGGGCGTGATGTACGGCGACTACGGCAGCCGGGTCCGCGACATCCCGGAGGACATCGAGGGGTACCTGCTGTCGGGCAGCGCCGGCAGCATCGCCTCCGGTCGGGTGGCCTACAGCCTCGGCCTGCTCGGGCCAGCCGTCACGATCGACACGGCGTGCTCGTCCTCCCTGGTCTCCCTGCACCTGGCCGCGCAGGCGCTGCGCTCCGGCGACTGCTCGCTGGCGCTGGCCGGCGGCGTCACCGTGATGTCGGACCCCACCGCCTACATCGAGTTCAGCCGGCAGCGGGCGCTCTCGGCGGACGGGCGGTGCCGCTCCTTCGCGGCGGACGCCGACGGCGCCGGCTGGGGCGAGGGGGTGGGCATGCTGCTGCTGGAGCGGCTGTCGGACGCCCAGCGCAACGGCCACCGGGTGCTCGCCGTGATCCGTGGCTCGGCGGTCAACCAGGACGGCGCGTCCAACGGGCTCACCGCCCCGAACGGTCCGTCCCAGCAGCGGGTCATCCGCCAGGCCCTGGCGAACGCCCGGCTGTCCCCGCAGGACGTGGACGTCGTGGAGGCCCACGGCACCGGCACCAGCCTCGGCGACCCCATCGAAGCCCAAGCCCTCCTCGCCACCTACGGCCAAAACCGCGAACACCCC
>NZ_GG657738.1:739704-740719 GCF_000158815.1 Micromonospora sp. ATCC 39149
TGCGTCGCGCCGACGACGTCCCCCTGGTCCTGCGGGCAAGGTCCGCGCGCCCGCGCGGCGCGTCGTCGAGGCCGGCGGGGCGGGCGCCGAGACGCTGCGCCAGCGGCTGGCCACGCTGACCGCGGCCGAGCGCGAGCTGACCGTCCGCATGCTGGTCCGCACCGAGGTCGCCGGGGTGTTGGGGCACGAGTCGGCGGAGGCGATCGCGGCGGAGCGGGCGTTTCAGGAGATGGGGTTCGACTCGTTGACGGCGGTGGAGTTGCGTAACCGGCTCAACGCGGTGACGGGGTTGCGGCTGCCGGCCACGTTGGTCTTCGACCACCCCACCCCGGCCGCCGTCGCCCGGCTGGTGCTCACCGAGGTCGGCGACGGACCCGCGGTGGCGCCCGCCCCGGCCCGACTGGTCAGGACGGTCGACCCCACGGACGACGACGACCCGGTGGTGATCGTGGGCATGGCGTGCCGGTTCCCCGGGGGCGTCAACTCGCCGGAGGACCTGTGGCAGCTCGTTTTCACCGGCACGGACGCGATCGGAGAGTTCCCCACGGATCGCGGGTGGGACCTGGAGAACCTGTACGACCCGGACCCCACCAGCGTCGGACGCACGTACGCGCGCGAGGGTGGTTTCCTTGCTGGTCCGGGTGAGTTCGACGCCGCGTTCTTCGGGATCTCTCCCCGAGAAGCGTTGGGCCTGGACCCACAACAACGCCTGCTCCTGGAAACCTCCTGGGAAGCATTCGAACGCGCCGGCATCACCCCACCCACACTGCGCGGCTCACGAACCGGCGTCTTCGTCGGCGCCGGCGGCCAGGACTACGCCAACCTCCTCACCCAATCCCCCGACACCTTCGAGGGATACCTCCTCACCAGCGGCTCCGCCAGCGTCATCTCCGGCCGACTCTCCTACACCTACGGCCTCGAAGGCCCCGCCGTCACCGTCGACACCGCCTGCTCCGCCTCACTAGTAGCCCTCCACCTCGCCAGCCAAGCACTACGCACCAACGAATGCGACCTC
>NZ_GG657738.1:757741-795473 GCF_000158815.1 Micromonospora sp. ATCC 39149
CCGGCGCCGTCACCCTGCTCACCGACGCCCAACCCTGGCCCGGCGACGGACGGCCACGGCGGGCCGGCGTCTCCTCCTTCGGCGCCAGCGGCACCAACGCCCACGTGATCCTGGAGGAGGCACCGGAACCGGCGGTCGCGGAGGCGGCCCACCCCGGGGACGGGGCCGAGGACACCGGCTGCCCGGCCACCCCACCGGTGGCCTGGCTGTTGTCGGCCCGTACCGACCAGGCCCTGCGCGACCAGGCCCACCGCCTCGCCGAGCACCCCACCGTCTCCACCCACGAACCCGCCGACGTCGCCCACGCCCTGGCCACCACCCGCACCCGGTTCGAACACCGCGCCGTCGTCCTCGGCACCACCCGACACGAGCTGACCACCGCCCTCGCCGCCCTCGCCGCCGGGACCACCCACCCCGGCCTGGTCACCGGCGTCAGCACCGCCCAGCAGCACCTCGCCGCCGTGTTCACCGGGCAGGGCGCCCAGCGCCGCGGCATGGGTCGGACCCTCCATGCCACGTTCGCCGCCTTCAGGACTGCCCTCGACGAGGTCTGCGCTGCCTTCGACGGCCCGCTGCTCGACACCGTCCTCGACGACCCCGACGGCACCCTGCACCAGACCAGGTGGGCCCAGCCGGCCATCTTCGCCGTCGAGGTGGCCCTCTACCGGCTGCTGGAGTCCTTCGGCGTCACCGCCCACGCCATGGCCGGCCACTCCATCGGCGAACTCACCGCCGCCCACCTCGCCGGCATCTGGACCCTGGCCGACGCCGCCACCGTCGTCACCGCCCGCGCCGACCTCATGCAGCGCCTTCCCAGCGGCGGCGGGATGCTCGCCGTTCAGGCCAGCGAAGCCGAGGCGCTGGCCTGGATCGGCGACCACGGCCTCGCCGGGAACCTCGACGTCGCCGCCGCCAACAGCCCACACAACACGGTGCTCTCCGGCGACCAGGAACACCTCACCACCGCCCAGCGACACTTCACCGCCCTCGGCCGCAAGACCCGCCCGCTCCGCGTCAGCCACGCCTTCCACTCCCACCACATGGACGACGCCCTGGACGATTTCCGTGCCGTCGTCCGGGGTGTCACCGCCAACCCCGCCGCCGTGCCCATCATCTCCACGGTCACCGGTCGACTCCTGACCCCCGAGCAGGCCGCCGACCCCGACTACTGGGCCCAGCAGATCCGCCGCACCGTCCGCTTCCACGACGCTGTCACCCACCTGCACACCGACGGCGCCACCACCTTCCTGGAGATCGGGCCTGACGCCGCCCTCACCCCGCACGTGCGGGAGACCGCCACCCAGGCCACCGCCGTGCCCACCCTGCGACGCAACCACGACGACACCGTCGCGCTGCTGACCGCTGTCGCCCGGCTGCACACCCTCGGCTTCCCCACGATCTGGGCCCCGCTTCATCCGATCCCGCCCGCCACCATCCCCGACCTGCCCACCTACCCCTTCCAACACCAGCGCTACTGGCTCGACGGCGACGGCGCGCTCCCCGCGAGCCGGCACGCCCGACAGCAGCCGTCGCCGAGCGCGGAACAGCGACGGGACCTCGCGGAGCGGCTCGCCGCCGAGCCGCGTGAGCGGTGGGTGGACGTCCTCCTCGACACGGTGCGGACCGAGGTGAACCTCGTCCTCGGCTTCTCCGGTGAGCACCACCTCGACCCCGACCGTCCATTCAGTGATCTCGGCTTCGACTCGTTGACGGTGCTGGAGCTGACCGAGCGGCTCGGGGTGGTCACCGACGCACCGGTGCCGGCCCGGCTGGTGCTCGACCACCCGACGGCCCGGACGCTGGCCGGGGCACTGTCCGAACTGGTCGACCGGCCGGCCCCGGTCGACCAGCCGGGCGCGCTGCTGTCGCTGTTCCAGCGGGCCTGCGTCGAGCAGCGCCACCCGGAGGGGATGGCCCTGCTCGCCGCCGCCGCGCGGCTGCGCGAGGCGACCGGCGAACTCGCCACCGGGGAGCCCGTCGTGTTCAGCCACGGGCCACGCCCGCCCGCCCTGTTCGCCTTCCCCTCGATGGTCGCGCCCTCCAACGCCTACCAGTTCGCCCGCTTCGCCGGCCGGTTCCGCGACGCCGCCGACCTGTCGGTGCTGCGACACCCCGGTTTCGTCGCCGGGGAACGACTGCCCGAGAGCCTGGCGGAGGTGGCGGCGTACCAGTCCGCGACGATCCTCCGGCAGACCAGCGAGGCACCGTACGTGCTGATCGGCTACTCGTCGGGTGGCTGGATGGCGCACCTGGTCGGCGAACGTCTCGCCGCGACCGGCAATCCACCGGCGGGGGTGGTCCTGCTCGACTCGCACCTGCCCGGCAGCCGTGGCCTGGCCGAGATCCAGGGCAGCCTGCTGCGGGAGATCTACCGGGACGGTGCCGCCACCGCGGCGGCGAGCGACGCGGAACTCACCGCGATGGCGCGTTACCTGGAACTGTTCGAGGGGTGGGAGCCGGGCCACACGGGCGTGCCGACCCTGGTCGTCAGCGCCGTCACCACGTACGGCGACCCGCCGGAGACCGGCGCGACCCGGTCCCCTGTCGAGTGGCCCCGGCCGCACCGCGGCGTGGAACTGGCCGTCGACCATCTCAGCATGATCGAGGACCTCGCGCACGTGACCGCCGGTTGCGTGGACGACTGGCTGATCGAGGAGTACAAGCATGACTGACACAGCGCCCGTCACGAACCTGCTCAGCCGGGCCTTCCTCCAAAATCCGTACCCGGTCTACCGCGACATGCGCGAGGCGGGACCGGCGAAGAGAGTGGTGGTCAAGACCCTCACCCTCGAACTGCACGCCTGGGTGGTGACCCGGTACGAGGACGCCCGGCGGCTGCTGGCCGACCCGCGGCTGTCCAAGGACGGCGGCGAGATGCCCCGCATCATCGAGCGGAACAAGGTCGGCACGGACACGGTCGGCCTGAGCAACTTCAAGAGCATGCTGTTCAGCGACCCGCCGGACCATACCCGCCTCCGCCGCATCATCGGCCGGGCCTTCACGATGCGCCGGGTCCAGGCGATGCGCCCGTTGATCGAGAGCACAGTGGACGACCTTCTCGACGGCATCGTCGCGGGCGCGGAGACCGACGTGGTGGACACGATCGCGCTGGCCCTGCCCATCTACGTCATCGGGCAGCTCCTCGGTGTGCCGCAGGACCGCCACGAGGACTTCCGGGCCTGGAACGGGGTGCTGACCAGCGTCACGGCCACGATGGTGGAGAAACAACAGGCCTACGGCGCGGCCGGGGCGTACCTCACGGAGCTGATCGCCGCCAAGCGCGCCGACCCTGGTGACGACCTGATCGGCGCGCTCGTCCAGCCGCCCGACGCGGACTACGCGCTCGACGACGGCGAGCTGCTCTCGACCATCTTCCTGGTGATGAACGCCGGCTACGAGACGACCGCGAGCATGATCGGCACCGCCGTGCACGCCCTGCTGGTCGACCCGGCCACGCAGGCCCGGCTGCGGGCGGAACCCGAGCTGGTCGCCGGCTCGGTCGAAGAGTTCCTCCGGTACGAGAGCCCGCTCAACCTGGCGACGGCCCGGTTCACCCGGGAACCGGTCGAACTCGACGGTGTCGTGATCCCCACCGACGAGCTGGTCTTCGTGTCCCTGGCTGCGGCAAACCGCGACCCGGGACGCTTCGACTCGCCGGATCAGCTGGACCTCGCCCGATCGGCGAACGCTCACCTCTCCTTCGGCCACGGCATCCACCACTGCGTCGGCGCTCCGCTGGCCCGGCTGGAGGGCGAGGTGCTGTTGCGGCGGCTCCTCGACCGCTTCCCGCGGTGGGAGCTCGCCGCCTCCGCGGCGGAGCTGTCCTGGCGGGACAGTCTGCAGTTCCGGGCGCTCGACCGGCTTCCCGTGCGGTTCTTCGCCGCCGGTTCGTAGCCGGGCCGCAACAGGCGAGCCGGCCCGTCGTAGGGGGGACGACGGGCCGGCTCTGTATCGGGGGGCCACGACCACTGAGTGAGACTGCCCTCGGGCCCGGACCCATCTCCTCGGGCCGTGGCCCCGACCTGGAAACCGGTGGCAGCCGCCGGTTCGTACACGCGGCCGCGACCTGTGCCGGTCCGCCGGCGCCGGTCGCGGCCCCCTGGCCCGGCCCGTCGCGCGGCCCGAACGGGCGGCCGGGCCGCGAAGGCCCGTGCCGGTTACACCTCGCTGCCAACGGCTCGTCGTTCTCGGCCGCAAGGCTCGCGTTCCGCCTTCTTCGACGGATCGCGATCGCAACGATGAAGATCCCCGCCAGCGCGAAGGCGGCACCGCCGAGGCACGCGGCGGCGACGCCGTCGGCGAGGGCGATGTTCGCCTGCCGCGCCGCGTCCGCCCCGGGCACGGGGGTGGAGTTGTTGATGGCGGTGCCGAAGATGGTCACCAGGATGGCCGTGCCGACCGACCCGCCGATCATGCCGACCGCCTGCACGGCTCCCGACGCGGCGCCGGAGTCCTCCGGTGCGACGCTGGCCAGGATGGTGCCGGTCAGCGGCGGGTTCAGCAGGCCGACGCCGGCCCCGAACAGCATCATCGGGCCGAGGACGCCGCTGAGGTACGCGGTGTCCGCCGTCACCTGCGTCAGCCACACCATGCCCAGCAGGATCAGGGTCAGGCCGATGAGCATGGTCGGCTTCGCACCCAGCCGGTTGACCAGCCAGGGCGTGATCCGGGGCGGAACGGCAAGCATGAGCAGTGCCATCGGCAGAAACGCCACACCGGCCCGGAAGGGGCTCAGCCCCAGGACCTCCTGGACGTACTGGGTCAGCAGGAAGAACGACCCGAACATCGCCGCGCCGGAGCAGACGAACACCAGGAAGCCGCCGCTGCGGTTACGGTCCGCGAACAGCCGCAGTTTCAGGATCGGCTGGGTGTGCGCAGCCTCGATGGCGACGAAGGCCGCCAGGAGCAGCACGCCGACCACGAAGGCGCCGATGGTTACCGGCTCGGTCCAACCCGCCTCTGCGGCGTGGACGAACCCGTAGACCAGGGCCGCGGTGCCCAGCGTCGCGGTGAACGCGCCGCCGGCGTCGAACCGCCCGCTCTGCACCGGGGTGATCGGGAGGAACTTCGGCGCCAGCAGGCAGACCACCAGGCCGAACGGCACGTTGATCAGCAGCACCCAACGCCACGAGACGGCGTCGGTGAGGAGGCCGCCGAGGAGCAGGCCGCCCGCCGAACCCAGACCGGACGCCATGACGAAGATCCCGAGGGCACGGTTGCGCTCCTCTTCCTTCTGGAAGGTGCTGACGACGAGCGCCAGCGTGGCCGGCGCGGCCAGCGCCCCGCCGACACCCTGGGCGACGCGGGCGACCAGGAGCAGCCACGCGTTCGGGGCCAGGCCACCGAGCAGCGAGGCGATGGTGAACAGTCCGATACCGATGATCAGCGCCCGGCGGTAGCCGAGGATGTCCCCCATTCGGCCACCCAGCAGCAGCAGGCCACCGTAGGCCAGGGTGTAGGCGTTGAGCACCCAGGACAGCCCGGTGGGGCTGAAGTTGAGTTCCTCTTGGATCTGTGGCAACGCCATGTTCATGACGGTAATGTCGATACCGATCATCAACTGAACGGCCAAGATCAATGTCAGGATCACTCCACGGTGCCCTGTAGAGGACGACACCGAGTCCTCTGCGGCACTCGACTGGTGCGTGGAACTGGGCACAGGCTTGTTCCCTTCGGCGAGACGCCGCTCACAAGAGTTGGCTGCGTACGATAGCGATACTGATCCACCGGCTACTAACGGTAAGATACGGCGACAGGTCCCCGTTTTGCAACTGAAGGTTGAGATGCCAGCTTCGTGGCAGGACCCACCCACCGTGACAGAACGACCGACCAGGTCGGACGCGCGACGGAACTACGACCGTCTGGTGGCCGCAGCGAACCTCGTCTTCGCCGAGCACGGCACCGACGCCTCGCTCGACGAGATCGCCAAGCGGGCCGGCGTAGGCTCCGGAACGCTGTATCGACACTTCCCGACGAAGGACCGGCTGATGACAGCCGTCTTCTGGGAACGCGTCCGCGCCCTCTGCGAGCGTGGAAACGAGTTGGCCGGGACGATGTCGCCCCTGGAGGCGCTGGTCACCTGGCTACGCCTGCTGATCGACCTCACGATGCGGCGCGGCCTGGCCACCGCCCTGATGACCCAGGGCTCCGACCGCACCTCGGAGCTGTTCCACGCCTGCCACGAGGCGCTGAACGCCACCGCCGGGCCGCTGCTGGCCAATGCTCAGCAGGACGGCGCCATCCGCCCCGACCTGCGGCTGGCCGACCTCATCCAGCTCTGCCACGCGATCGCCTCGGCGGTGGAACGGTCGCCCACCGCCAAGGCCGACGCCGACCGGATGCTCGACCTGCTCATCGGCGGGCTCCGCGCCCACGCGGGCACCGTCAGCTGACGTCGCCGCGCCGGGCGAGCCCCCTGCCCGGCGCCGCCCTGGGGCCACACGCGACGTGTCCCGGCCGCAGACCGAGGCCGGGACCCGTCCTTGCACGATCACCAGGTGACCGGTAGCTCCTCAAAGGTGCGGGCGAGGCTGCCGCCCTTCCACTCCAGCTCCTCCAGCGGAACGGCGGGCTGCAACTTCGGGAAGCGCCGCACCAGCGACTCGAACGCGATCTGCATCTGCGCCCGGGCCAGGCCCGCGCCGGGGCAGTAGTGCAGACCGTAGCCGAACGTGACGTGCGGGTTCGGCGACCGGCTGATGTCGAGCCGCTCCGGGTCCTTGAAGACAGTGTCGTCGTAGTTGGCCGACACCCGTGAGGGCAGGACCGGCTCGCCGGCCCGCACCAGGGTGCCGCTGACCTCCACGTCCTCGGTGGCGTACCGGGAGAAGATGGCCGCCTCGTCGTTGAGGGCGTACCGCAGCAGCTCGTCGGCCGCGGTCTTCGCCAGCGTCGGATCGGCGACGAGCTTGGCCCACTCCTCCGGGTGCGAGAACAGCACGTAGGTCCCGTAGGAGATCTGGTTCGCCGTGCTGCCGTGACCGGTGGCCAGGAGGAACATGCCGAGACCGACGATCTCCTCCTCGGTGATGCCATCGTTGGACTGGTACGCGGCGGCCAGGTCGCTGATCATGTCGTCCCGCGGCTCGCGGATGCGGTCCGCCACCATGTCGGCGACGTACCGGTGCTGCTTGTCGAGGTAGTCGCGGATCTGCTCGACCGGCATCGAAGTCGTGGCGATCATCGCCTTGGACCACTCGGTGAACAGCGGCCGGTCCTCGACCGGCACCCCGAGCATCATGGCGATCACCGTGGCCGGCAGCGGCGTGCCGAAGGCCGTCACGAGGTTGACCGGCGGGCCGGCCTCCTCCATCTCGTCGAGCAGTTCGTCGACGATCTGCTGGATCTGTGGACGCCACTGGGCCACCCGGCGCTCGGTGAAACCACGCGTGACGATCTTACGCAGCTTGCCGTGCTCCGGCGGATCCATCCGCATGATGTTGATGTCGGGCATCTCCGGGAACACCCGGGGCTCGTCGCTGGCGTGGGCCAACGCCCGACTGAAGCGCGAGTCCCCCATCACGAACTTGAAGTCGGAGTGCTTGAGGGTGAGCCAGGACTCCTCGCCGTAGGGCATCTGCGCCCGCAACACCGGCTTGCTCTCCCGAAGCTGGGAGTAGAGCGGGTTCAGTCGCGGCGGCCCGTCCTCTTCCAACGGATAATCGATGGGTTCGTTGATCACAAACTGCTCCCTCGGTCGGGTTCGTGCCTTTGACGACTTAGGCCTTGCGGAAGACGTCCTTCACGAGAATCTTGCCGTCCTTGATCGTGAACAGGTCGATCCCGCGCTCGACGATCTTCCCGTCGGCCGCGCGCAGCGACCATTCGACGACCGCCTGGTCGCCGTTGACCAGGAAGACGGGCTCCTCGAAGACGCCCGCCATGCCCTGGGCGGCCACCTCGGCACCGAGCTTGTCCATCTGCACCAGCAGGTCCCGGATCTCGGCCTTGTTGTAGGTCGTTCCGGGCTCCGAGCCCTCGGACGCCAGCCAGACCGCGTCCTCGGCAAAGCAATCCCAGGCACCGTCGACGTCCCTCTTGGCGCCCAATTCGAAGAATTGGTGTACCACACTCTTCGCCATACGATAGCCACCTCCGACTGGAGCCCTCAGGTCTGCGGGGACGATGGTCCACTCTCGTGTGTGCACGCTATGCGATACCGGACCACCAGCAACCCCTAGATAACCCTCGGCCGGCGCCGCGCCCGCCGACGGCGGCCGGGCGGGGAGAGGTCCAGCAGTCACGTTGGGGACTCTTAGGGGTTGCCGCAAAATGACACCGCGTTAGCGTCGACGTGCGGAATTCCCGAAGAGACCGCATCTTTCGACGGCAGCGGGAAAATGACCGGATCGAGTCAGGAGATGGAATCCAATGACGACGTCAGGGAATGTGGACACCAAGCAGGCACCCACCACCGAACCGGCCTGGATCTTCAGCTACACCGCCACCGGGCCGTCGCTGGACTGGGCATGGGCCGACGAGCGGCTCAGTAAGGCGCGCAACTTCTGGCTCGCCACGCCCGGCCCGGACGGGATGCCAGTCTGCCGTCCGATGTGGGGGTTCTGGCAGGACAACGCCCTCTGGTTTTCCACGGTCAACCGGATGACCGACCACCTCCAGAACGACGGCCGGGTGGTGCTGCACACCGAGAGCGGCGACGAGGTCGTGATCATTGAGGGTAAGGCCGAGCGGCTGTTCGGCAAGGACCTGCTCCAGGTCATCTCCACCGGCTACCGGGAGAAGTACGGCCACGAGACGGTCGCCACCGACGAGGGCGTCTTCACCCCGCAGGGCTACGGCGGCCCGGGCTACCGGCTCGTGCCGGTCAAGGCGCTCGGGTGGGTGGCTCCGGAGTTCGGCACGGCCACCAGGTGGACCTTCCCGGCCTGAGTCCGGTGGCCGGCGGACGGGTCAGCACCGCGATCCCGTCCGCCGGCGTCACGGCCGCGCCGGGCGCGAAACGGCCCCCGTCCGGCTGGACACCGGCCCGAAGCCCGGCCCGCACACCGTCGACCCGAGATCCCGCCCGTCCCGTCATCGACCCGGCAGAAGCCGGCCCGTTACCGAAACAGCAGAAGCCCCGCCCGGCAGAATGCCGGCGGGGCTGAGCCTTCTCGGCACCGGACGGGCCCCGGCCCGGTCAGTGGCCTCCGGCGCGGATCCGCGCCAGGGTGACCCCGTCCGCGACCGGCAGCACGGACAGGTCGACGCGGGTGTCCGTGAGCAGGAACGCGTTCAGCTCCCGGATCGCGCAGGTGTCCGGATCCCTGGCGTCGGCGTCGAGGACCCGGCCGAAGAAGAGCGTGTTGTCGATGACGATCAGCCCTCCGGGTCGCACGAGGTCGAGGCAACCCTCGTAGTAGGCACGGTAGTTGGTTTTGTCCGCGTCGATGAAGGCGAGATCGAAAGAGCTGGGCCCGTTCTCAGCGCGCAGGGCCGCCAGCGTTGCGCTCGCCGGGCCGACGCGCACGTCGATCTGGTCCGCCACCGCGGCCCGGCGCCAGTAGCCGGCACCGATCGCGGGCCACCGGTCGGTGATGTCACAGGTCACCAGCCGACCGTCGGACGGCAGGGCCCGCGCCATGCACAGGGTGCTGTAGCCGGTGAAGGTGCCCAGTTCGAGCACGGTGCGGGCGCCGGTCAGCCCGACCAGCAGCGCGAGCAGTTGTCCCTCCTCGGCGGACACCTGCATCGCGGCTCCAGCCGGCAGGGCTGCCGTCTCCTCGCGCAGCTCGTACAGGATCGGATCATCCCGCAGGGAGACCTCACGGAGATAACCCAACAGTTCCGGTGACAAGTCGGTCTGGTTGGCCATGCGGCCAAGATATCGCCCGACGCAATTGGCGATGTGATCGCTCGGCATAGATAGCGGAGTAATAGGGGATGGGGGTTTCTAGGGGTCGTCGCCTCCCCGTCGAAGGATAATCTCGCTGCTATCGAGGCGATCGGCAGGAATCGCGTGATCGCCGCCCAGCTATGCGCCGCTCGACGCGGCAAATTGCGCGGAGGTTCGATGACCGACAATGGCACTCATCGTCTTGTCGTACTGGGTGCGGGCGTGATGGGCACCGGCATCACGGCGACCGCGCTGGGCCACGGGGTACCGGTCGTGCTGATCGACGTGGAAGACGTGACGCTCCAGCGGGCGCGCGACTCGGTCGAGCGGCAGCTTCGGCACGCCCGCCTGCTGGGCGCGACACCCGCCGACCGGCCTGCCGGCGCGCTGCTGACCAGCACCGACATCGGTGACGTCGGGACCGCCACGGCGGTCGTCGAAGCGGTGACCGAGTCGCCGGAGATCAAGCAGGCGGTGCTCACCGAGGTATCCCGGGCGATCTGGCCCGGCACCCCCATCATCTCCAACACCTCCGGCATCCCGATCAACGAGATGGCGAGCTGGGTGAGCCGGCCGGAGGAGGTGGTGGGGGCCCACTTCATGAACCCCACCTATCTCATCAGGACCGTCGAGGTGGTGCGGGGAACGGACACCGGCGAGGCGACGATGACCGCGGTGGCCGCGCTGCTGGCCGCGATGGGCCGCGAAATGATCGTGGTGAACGACTCCCCCGGCTTCGTTACCAGCCGGCTGTTGCACCCGATGATCAACGCGGCGGCCAGGCTGGTCGGGGCCGGTGTCGCCGACGCCGAGTCCGTGGACGCGCTGATGCAAAACTGCCTCGGCCACCCCACCGGCCCTTTGCGCACTGCCGACCTGATCGGAATCGACAATCTCGTGGACTCCCTCACCGTGTTGCACAAGCGCACCGGAGACGAGAGTTGCCGCCCGAGCGAGGTGCTGCTGAGCAAGGTGCGGGCGGGAGAACTCGGCCGCAAGTCCGGGCGCGGTTTCTACGATTACGGAAAGGCGTTGTCATGACCATCGAACAGGAGACGGGGGAAGCGGTGGCGACGCCGGCCGGCATCGAGGAGCAGCTCGTCTCCTATCTGGAGGAGCGGACGAAGGCACGGGTCACCCCAGACCAGGACCTGTTCCGCTCCGGCGTGGTGTCGTCGATGTTCGCGATGGAGCTGATCGTCTACCTGGAGAAGGAGTACCAGGTGAGCATCGCCGGCGGCGACCTCAAGCTGGACAACTTCCGCTCCGTGGCCGCCATGACCAGCCTCCTGCTGAGGCTGCGCGGGTCGTCCGATGCGGTCGGCGATGCCTGACCTGACCGCCGAGGACCGGGCGTTCGTCGACTCGCTCGTCGGCGACCAACCCGCCGGGTGGGACGTCGCTGGTGAGCTACCGGACGACGTGCTCCGCAAGCTGGGAACGCGCGGCCTGCTCTGCGCGCAGGTGCCGACCGCGCACGGCGGCATCGGGGCGAGCAGCCGCTCCAATGGCGAGTTCACCGCCCACGTGGGCAGCCTGTGCAGCTCCCTGCGCAGCGTCATGACGTCGCAGGGCATGGCGGCGTGGACGGTGCAGAAGCTCGGCGACAGCGCCCAGCGGGCCGCCCACCTGAGGCGGCTGACCGGCGGGCAGCTCGCCGCCGTCTGCTTCAGCGAGCCCGCCGCGGGCAGTGACCTGGCCGCGATGGGGACCACCATCCGGCGCGTCGGCGACAGCGTCGTCGTCGACGGGCACAAGAAGTGGGCCACCGCGGCGGCATACGCGGACCTGCTGGTGGTTTTCGGTCGGTACGAGGACGGCGCGGCAGCCGTGGTGGTGCCGACCTCGGCCCCCGGGGTACGCGTCGAGCGGGTGATCGACCCGTTGGGCTGTCGCGCCGCCGGGCACGCGCACGTACGGCTGGACGACGTCCGCCTCCCGGCGGACAGCCTGCTCGGCGGGGTCGCCCAGGGCCTGCCGCTGCTGGTCACCACCGCGCTGGCATACGGCAGGTTCTCGGTCGCCTGGGGTTGCGTCGGCATCCTGCGGGCCTGCCGCACGGCGGCGGCGGAGCACGCGTCCACCCGCCAGCAGTTCGGCCGTCCCATCGCGGAGCATCAACTCGTCGCCCGGCACCTCGCCGAGCTGTACATCGCCGAGCAGACCGCCTCCCGGGTGTGTGAGCACGCCAGCGACTGTTGGGACGCCGGCTCGCCCGAGGTGGTGGTGGCCACGGTGCTGGCCAAGCACGTCGCCGCGGGCAACGCCGCCCGGGGTGCCGGCTCGGCCGTGCAGGTGCTGGCCTCCGCCGCGGCCACGGACGGGCACGTGGTCGCCCGCGCGTACCGGGACGCCAAGTTGATGGAGATCATCGAAGGCAGCAGCGAGATCTGCCAGCTGATCCTCGCCGAACACGCCACGTCGGTGCGGTGACCGGCGACGCGCCGGCCTGCGGCGCACCATCCGTCCGATCAGGAGAGAACGAGGAAGCCGTGGCCGAGTCACCCACCCTGATCAAGTGCCTGGTCTGGGACCTGGACAACACCCTGTGGAAGGGCACCCTGCTCGAGGACGACCAGGTTAGCGTCGCCGACGACGTCCGGCGGGTCGTGCAGACCCTCGACGCGCGCGGCATCCTCCAGTCGGTCGCCAGCAAGAACGATCACGATCTGGCCTGGCGCAAGCTGGAAGAGCTGGGCCTGGCCGAGTACTTCGTGCTGCCCCGCATCAACTGGGGACGCAAGTCGGACTCGGTGCTGCACGTCGCCGACCGGCTGCGGTTCGCGCAGGGCACCATCGCGTTCGTCGACGACCAGCCGGCGGAGCGGGCCGAGGTGCAGTTCCGCGCGCCGGCGGTCCGGTGCTACCGGGCGGAGGACGTCGCCGCCCTGCTGGACCGGCCCGAGTTCAACCCCCCGACGGTGACCGTCGACGCGGCTCGCCGGCGGCTGATGTACCAGGCGAGCTTTCGCCGGGAGGAGGCCCAGGCGACGTTCACCGGGCCGGACGAGGAGTTCCTGCACTCGTTGCGCCTGCGGATGACGATCGAGCGGGCCACCGAAACGGAGCTCGACCGGGTCGAGGAGCTTACGCTGCGGACCAGCCAAATGAACGCGACCGGGGTGCACTACTCCGACGCGACGCTGCGCGGGCTGCTGGACGACCCGGGGCACGAGGTCCTGGTGACCACGATGGCCGACCGGTTCGGCCCGCACGGCGCCGTCGGCGTCCTGCTGCTGGCGGCCTCCGAGCGGGTGTGGCATCTCAAGCTCCTGGCGACCTCCTGCCGGGTGGTGTCGTTCGGCGCCGGCTCGCTGATCCTCAACTGGTTGACCGACCAGGCGTCGCGCGCCAGGGTCCACCTAGTCGCGGACTTCCGGCGTACCGACCGCAACCGGATGATGGACGTCGCCTACCGGCTGGCCGGTTACGGCGACGATCCGTGCGACTGTCTGGCCAAGGTCCCCCCGGCCGACGCGCCGGAGATCCAGCGCCTACACCTCGTGCCCGCACGGCGCGACCTTTCGACCGTGATCACCTTGACCGCCCCGAACCTGGCTCGGGAGCGCCGCCGCCCGCTGACGCCGCCGGCCGCCCGCCCGCGCTGACGCCGCCGGCCCGCCATCCGCGCTGCGCCCGCCACCTCGCCCCCGCCCTCTATGGCGGGGGCGAGGTCGTGTGGGGACCCGGGCGGCGCCGCCCGGCGCCCGGGCCCACCGGGTACGCCGACGCGCTCTGGCCGGCCGACCGGTCGACCGGTTCGCAAAACGCCCAAAAAGGCCCTCCGCCCTTTCATTTCCGAATCGTGGTTTATCGAGGGCGCAAACGCATCCCCGCCGTCGCGGCGGCAACCACCCGCCCCCCTTACGCCGAGTAACCAGCACGAACACGGCCCGGAATAACTACAGCTTGGCTGGCCTTGGTGTCGATGCTAAGGTTCATCCGAGACCGGCGACACGTCTCCGTTTAGCGATATGGGAGGTAGCTTCCGATGGCAGCCACAGAAGCACCGATATCGACGGGACACAGGCGCACTGTCCGCGGCCGAACACCGGGCCCGAACGAATCCGCAGGCCACACCCTTCCGCCGACATCGGTCGACAGGGTCCGGTGAGCCAACAACCCTCGGACATCCATTCCGAAAAGCGCTGGCCACCATCCGTGCCAACGGCGGCCGAAACCGACCTCGTCGGCACTGCCCTTTCCCAGACCGATGCCGCCGGGGGCGGCGAGCAGGTAGCCTCGTCCGCTGCGGTGACGGCGGTCGTCGACCGGCCACCCGCACGACCTTTCCCACCGGTCCCCGGACGCGGCGGATCGAACCCGGGGCCGAGCAGGACCGGTTTGGCGACGATCCCGCTGCCCAACGTCTTGCACCACGGAGGAACGCCGCCGCGTGACGCGCGCACGGTCGCCGTTCACCCGGCGGCACCGTCCGGCGGCCGGCCCGACACCCCTGCCACCGCCCGGCCAACGGCGCTCCGGGAACCGGAACACCTCGTCTACGCAGTGGATCCCGCGCCTGTCACCGGGCGCATCAATACGTCTTGGCGGCTCAAATCATGCACTACACCGTGCGCCCAGAACAGGCGGTAGCTCCGATCCCCACACGGGAGACCGCCGAACAACCACCCTCCGCGGCAACACATCAGAAACCAGCCAGAAATTCGGTGGCGGGCGCGCGGTTGTACCCATACGCTCGATCAAAGAACAGTTCTGCCGAGCACTCCGACGACAGGCCGCGATCCGTCTGCAGGAATCCGTCGGAAGAACTGGTACTACGCCTGCTGGCAGCCTTTCCTGGGCCCTTCGACCTGGAAGCAGCGATAGTTATCTGCTCCGGGGCACAGCTCGGTCACGAGAGTGTGCTCGATTCGATCAGACATCTCTACGACCATGGCCTCATCGAGTCCGTGCACGACGGCTCCGAACGACGACGGTTCCGGCTCGCCGCGCGGCAGCGGGTGCTCAGGGCCGAGTTGGAGGCGTCCGGCGAGCTGCCCCGGCTGCGGGAGCGGATCGTCGACTGGATGTGGGAACACGCCGTCGTCCTGGACAAGGTGTTCGAGCTGCCCCGATTCGAGCTCCAGTGGTTCCTCGACCGGATGGACTGTCTGTCGATGGCGGTCCAGTTCACCCGGGAGAGCTCCAGGACGGACGACCGGCACGACCTTCTCGCCCTGGCGCTCGTGCACTGCCACCTGCACCTCGGGCAGACCGAGGAGGGAAACGCCCTGATCGAGAGGACACTGAGCCGCAACCCCGGGTCCCGCCACTGGGCCGACCTGAGCCTGCTCAGCGCCTGGACGAAGCAGGCCGACGACAACACCGACCTGCTGTCCCTCGCCCAGACCGCCCTGCCGCGGGCCCGCAGCGCCGGCAGCCAGGGGCAGATCATCCGCACCCTGACGACGCTGGCCCTGGCGTACAGCGGCGTGGGCGCGCACCGGCTCGGCTCGATCTACCTGCGCAGGGCGACCATGCTCGCCCGTCAGGTGGACGACTTCACCTCCGCGCTGTGCGCGCACGCTCACGCCTGGGTGCTGCTCGGGGCGCGGCAGCCGCTGGAGGCGTCCGCCACCCTGGCCACCACGCTGCCCGAGTTCGAGCACCAGCCACTCCGTCGCAGCTCGGCGACTTCCTGTTCGTGGCGGGCACGGTGGACCTGTGGATGCAGGACGCCCGCTCGGCGGAGGCACGGCTACGCCGGTCCGTCCAGGTCCACCTGACCCGGGCCCGGGGTCAACGGGCGATTGCGGACGCGCGGCTCGTCTACCCGGTGGAGGCGCTGGCCCTGGCGGCGCTGCGGCAGGGGCGCGCGTACCGCTGCCTCGCCCTGCTCACGATGGCCGACGCCCTCTCCGCCGACCGGCCGAGGCGGGTGCCGGCGTGGTGGATGCACGTCCTGGCCGACGCCCGCTCCTCGGCGCACGCCCTGCTCGGTCAGGACGAGGCGGAACGGATCTCCGCGGCGGTGCAGGGTTTCACCTTTCCCCGCGTCGTCTCCTACATCATCGAGGGAGTCGACGAGCTGGCCCGGACCGAGAGCTGCGGGCTCACCCAGCGTCAGCTCGAAATCGCGGTGCTCGTCACCAAGGGCTTCTCCACCTCTGAGATCTCCGGTTTCCTCGGCATCACGAAGTCCACGATCTCCTCCCACATAAGACAGATGTACTACAAACTCGGCATCCGCTCGCGTACGGAGCTGGCCGCCTGGGTGGCCAGCTGCCAGCCTGGTCTCTACACGAACCCGCCCGGCTCCGCCTACGAGACCTACGGGCGGACGCATCCGGGCCGCAGCGCCGCATAGCCGGCATGGGCGACGCGAGGTTCACCGACCGGTCCCGGCCGACTGCCACGGGCTGAGACGAGCTTTGACGGTTAGGCTGACATGAATTCACTACCGAGTGTCTACTGCGTCACCTGCGGACGACGGGTCGCGGTCAGGGGCGACACCCGCAGGGCGGTGCCGCAGCGGCTGTACTGCTCGGACGCGTGCCGCCAACGCGCGTACCGACAGCGTGTCGCGAGGCGGCGCACCACGCCGACGGCGAGTGCGCCGGCGCTGCCCGACAGCCCGTGGGGATCCGCCGCCATTCCCCGGCAGTTGGGCAAGTTCGTCGGCCGGGACCGGGAGCTGCGGCTACTGGCCAACCTCTCGGCGAACACGCTGCTGACGATCACCGGCCCGCCCGGCGTCGGCAAGAGCCGGCTGGCGCACCACCACGTCCGGCGGATGCGCGAGCTCCAGCGGTTGACCCGTGTCCGGTGGGCCGACCTGGCGCCCGCCGCGCTCGCCGGGGACGGCCAGTCGCACTCGATCACGGAGACGCTGCGCAGCATGGGTGACGGCCACGCCGTGTGGTGCGACGCCAACCGCGAGCACCCGTCCACGCTGGTCGTCGACAACGCCGACGTGGACCTCGACGAGTGCGCCAAGCTCGTGATGCACCTGGTGTCCGCCTGCCCGCAGATGAAGATCCTGATCACCAGCCGGGAACCGCTGCGGGTGCCCGGCGAGGTCGTCTTCGGGCTCAACCCCCTACCGCTGCCACCGGCGACGGAGCATCCCACCATCCGCGACCTTCTGCAGTCCGACGCCATGCAGCTGTTCGTCGAGCGGGCGTCGACCGGCAATCCCGGTTTCACGCTCAGCGAGCACAACGCCCACGCGGTCGCCGAGGTGTGCCGGGAGCTGGACGGTGTGCCCCTGTTCCTGGAACTCGCCGCCTCGCGCGTGGGCATCCTCTCCATCACCGAACTGCTCTCCCGGCTTCGCCAGCCGGTTACCGTGCTGACCTCGGGCAGCCGCACGGCGAGCGTCCGGCACAGCAGCTTCCGGGCCGCGCTGGACGCCAGCTACGACCTCCTCGACGACCAGGAGAGAGCGGTGTTCCGCCAGCTCTCCGTACTGTCCGAGCCGTTCGGGCTGGGGCTGGCCATGGCCGTCTGCGGGTTCGACGAGCGCGGCGAGGCGAACATGATCGAACTGTTGGCCCGGCTCCAGGCCAAGAGCCTTCTCATCGCCTCGACGAACGCGTTCGAGCAGACGGAGTTCCGTCAACTCACCCCGATCCGGCACTACGGCAGCGACCGGTTGGACGCCGCCGGCGAGACCGACGAGGTGTGGGACCGCCTCGCCACCTGGACGACGGCGGCCGCCCGCCAGGTCCTCGACCTGCGACCCGGTTTCGGGCCACCGCCGTCGCCGTCGATCCAGCACTACATCGCCCGGACGGCAGAGTGGGCGATGCGCCGCGACGACCAGCGAACGGTCCCGCTCGCCGCGGCGCTCGTCCGCTACGGCACGGCCCTCGGTCAGAGCGCGCTGGTCCAGCACCTCTCCCACCGGGCGCTGTTGCTGAGCTGCGACGACACCGACCGGGTCCGGCTGCTGACCGAGATGGCGGCGATGCAGCAGGCGACGGGCAACGTGACCGGCGCGGAGTCGTTGTCCCGGCAGGCCGTCCTGATCTCCCGTCGGCTGCCCGACCGCCGTCTGCACCGGCGGGCGCTCGTCGCGCTCGCCGCCAGTGAACGCGCCCTGGGTCACCTCGCCGACGCACAGGCCAACGCGAGACAGGCACTCCAGCTCGCGCAGTCGGGCGAGGATCCGGAGGGAGTCGCCGAGTGCGTGGAGAGCCTCGCCACCACCGCCGCCGTCGCCGGCCGGCTGACCGAGGCCGCCCGGCTGGTCGTCGACCTCACCCGCGTCCTGCGCTCGCTCGACGGGGCTGCCGCCGCCGGGGTCCAGTGCGCGTTGGGCGAGATCGCGCTGCTGCAGGGCGACGTGCACCGCGCCGAACAGCACGCGCTGGACGCGGCACGCGGATTGCGGGACGCCCCGGAGCTGTTCGGCCGGCCGCTGGTCCTGCTGGCGGTGGTGGCGCTGCGCCGCGGCGACCGCCGGCGCACCCTGTACCTGTTGCAGAACGCGCACGCCCTGCGCAACCGTCTCGGCCATCACCACACCAGCCCGCTGGAGTCGCTGGTCGAGACCGAACTGCGCGGCTTCGTCTCCTCGTGCGACCCGGGCGAGGTCGCCCAGGCACGCTCGGCGGCGGACTCCACCTCCACCGACTTCCTCCAGACATACGCCCTGAGCAGCAGCCCGATGGACCAGCCGGTGAGCGAGCCGTCGGCCGACTCGCTCACCCGCCGGCAACTGGTCATCGCCATGCTCGTGGCGGAGGGGTTCACCAACCGCCAGATTGCCAACCGCATCGGCGCTTCCCCCCGTACCGTCGCCGCCGAGCTGGCCCGGATCCGCAGCGCCCTGCACCTGCGGTCCCGGGCCCAGCTCGCCGGCTGGGCGCAGGCCATCCTGCGCTAGTCACCCCAGCCTGGCCCGCAGCTCACGCCGCCCCGAGATCTTCAGCTTCTGGTAGGTGTGGGTGAGGTGCTGCTCGACCGTGCTGACCGTCACGAACAGGTCCCTGGCGATGCTCCGGTTGCTGTGTCCGCTGGCGGCGAGCAACGCCACCTCCCGTTCTGAGCTGGTGAGCTTGCTCAGGTAGGTGGAGTACCGGTCCTCGATGCGGTACCGGGGTGGCTCGGGTTGGCTCGGGTTCTCGGCTCGGCCCTGAGCCATTTCGCGGATGGTCTCCACGAGCCGGGCCTGCTCGACCCCGCGGACCAGGGCGTCGAAGACGAACTCGCGCTCCACCCGGCGGCGTTCGATGTCGGCCCGGTGGCCCGTCGCCGCGGCCCCTGCGGCCTCCATCGCGCGGGTGCGCTGCTCGATCAGATCCACCGCCGCTTCCGGCTCGCCGCCGGAGAGCAGGGCCGCCGCGGCGGCGAGACGCCAGGGAAGGACCCGCTCGCGGTCGATCTTCCAGCTCACCATCAGCCGCCCGCAGCTGGAGAAGTCGGCCAGCGCAGCCTCGGCGCGCCCGATCGACAGGTAGTGGTGGCCGCGCGCGTAGAGATAGTGCAGGCCGTACCGGGATCGGAACATCTGCACCGGAACGTCGTCGCAGAGATAGGTCGCCGCAGCCGAATGCTCCGCCAGTGCGGTGTGCCCGAGCAGCAGCACGGACAGCGGCGCCCCGCCCCGTACGCCCCAGGCGGGCAGCGGCAGCAGCGCCAGGGCCTCCCGGGCCCGCTCGACCGCCTCGGCGTAGTGGCCGGCCCGCAGCGCGACCTCCGCCCGCAGGGCGATGGCGCGGGCCTGCCACACCGGGATCCGCTGGGCCCTGGCCTCCTCGACGAACTTGTTGGTCAACGGGCGAACGGCGTCGAGTTCACCCGCGTACACCAGGGCCGTGGCCGCCGCCAGCAGGGCGGCGGCGCTGTCCTCGCTGAACGGGCACTCGTACAGGCTGTCCTTGGCGGCGTCGACGTACCCGCTCGGCTGGTCCGCCGTGGCCATGCTCCGCAGCAGCGCGCGGGCACCCTCGCGGTGCACGGCGTACGGCGACCGCACGTCACGGTGCCGGCCTACCAGGTCGTCGGCCTGGTTGATGAACACCGGGAAGTCCCCGCACAGCAGCAGCCGGTCCGCCTCCAGCAGGGCCGTCGCCGCGTCGTCCGCGCTGGGTTGCTCGACGGCGCGGGTGAGTTCCGCCAGTGCCTCCTCGACCAGCCCACGGCTGGCGAGCTGCTCGCCCAGCAGCGAGGATCGGCCAACCGACCAGCTACCCTCCCGCCGTAGTACGCCGATCTGGGAGAGGTACTGGTAGCACAGCTCGGGGTCGCTCCCGGCGTACATCCGGGCGAGGCGCTCCAGGATGCGCACGCGCTGACCGCCGTCGGTGGTGCCGCGCAACGCCAGCCGGAGCGCCGCCAGCGCGGTGCCGCGGTCCTCGGCCGCCAGCGCCCGGATGGTGCTGTCCCGGGACAGCAGGTCGACCCAGGTCTGGTCGACGTAGTCGGCGACGACCAGACAGCGGGCGATGTCCGTCGCGGGCGCCTCGACCCGGCGCAGGACCACGGCGGCCCGACGGTTGAGGGCGGCGGCGAGTTCCACCGAGAAGTTGGCCACGATGGCCGACTCGGCGGCGGGGTGGCGGAACCCCCAGCCGTCGACCAGCCCGGCCACCGTCAGGTCGCCGAGGGCATGGTCGACCTCGCGCACCAACATGCCGGTCAGCTCGCCGAGGGTACGCGGCCCCGCGTGGTGGCGCAGGACGGCCAACGCGTTGGCCAGGTTCTGGGCTGCGGGGTCTAGACGGTGGTAGGAGTCGAGGACGGCCTGGCGGTAGCCGACCCCGGGAACGTCGGCGACGCAGAGCGGCGCCCGTTCCAACTCGGCGTCGCGCGCGTAGTCGGCCAACACCCCCTTGAGTAGGGTGACGTTGTTGCCGCAGAGAAGGAGGAGACGCTCGGCGGTCGTCGGATCGACCACGCGACCGGTCTGCGAGGCAGCGAGGCGGACCACGTCGGTGACCGAGACATGCCCGAGGTCGATCCAGTCGCACCGGGTGTGCGCCAGCAGCTCGGCGCGTGCCTCCTGGAAGGACCTGCGGCGCGACGGGCGCGTTCCGATCACCATGACCACAGGACGCTCGCGTGTGGCCAGGGCCAGTTCGAGCACCCTTCGCAGCACCTGCTCGTCCGTGTTCTGGACATCGTCCAGGCAGACCATGCGCGGCCCGCTCCGGTCGACGTCGAGCGAGGCCCCCGGCCCTGTCGGGTCGAGCCGGCGGAAGACGGCGGCGGTGGTCGGCAGACCGGCGCGCCGACCGGCCTCCGCGCAGCGCGCGAGCAGGGCCGTCTTGCCCGCGCCGCCCGCGCCGGACAGCACCACGACGCTGCCGTGTCCTGCCAGTGCCTCCTGTGCGCGGCGCACGATCAAATCCACCACACCGGCTTCGTCCAGACCAACCATGGTTCCTCCCCGTGACCAACGTCGGCAGAAGGAAGCGCTCGGACACCCCACCCGGCAGCGGTTGACAGTTCGTGCTCAGACACTCACCACCACCCGGCAGTTACATCGAATGAGATCGCTCCCCCGGGCTCATCGTGCGCCACAGCTAACGGCAACTTCCACCGCACAGTTATGTCGTAGCAGCCCGTAACGCCTGCAACGTTACGGGCCGAAATCTCTACTTGTCCGCCCTGAGCTGGGGCTCCAGCGGCGGGCGCGGATAGTCCGCAGGGGCAAGCCTGCGGAGCAACCCTGTCGCGACGCCAGATTTCGGGAACAGTTATGAATCGGATTCGGGATCGAAGTTGGACAATGCATTCCCGAAAAGTGGCATCCGGCGCTCCCGAGGCTGGACAGTCCGGCCGACCCGGCGAGCGCCGCCGGACGGCGACGGACGGCGACGGATCACCGGCACGCAACCTCACCGCCACCGGTTGGCGAGGACCAATTGACCCGGCCAGGGTAAGGGCCGCCGCCGGGACGGGGCTGGCCGACCACGCCCGGGACCGGCGTCCGCCCGGCCGGCACCACCTTGAGCTCCACCCGATCACTGTGAGATTCTTGTACGTCGATGACCGGCCGCGCGCGGGGCTGACCGTCGTCCAAGGGCAACCGGCGGCCGGGACAGCCATCCGGGGGACGGCGACGAAACAAGTGCGGCGAGCACACCGATCAGTCCGTCCATGAGTCCCGCCCGCCGCCTCGGCGTACACCCGGTTGCTTCCCGCCGTCACCGGCCCGGGCGAGTCTCTATCGTGGTCAACGAAGGAACTCAGCATGAACCACCCGATCACTTACCGGGCTCAGCGCCCAGCAGCGTCGCACCCGGCACGGGCCGGCCGACGCCGCTGGGCGGCGGTCACGGCGAGCGCGTTGCTCGCCACCGCCGCGCTCTCCGCGATCAACCCCCCGGGCGTCAGCGCGGCCGTCGACCCGGTCGCCGTCACCGTGAACGCGCGGGCGGGGCTGGCGGGCGTGCCGAACACCGCACTGGGCGTCAACCACGCCATCTGGGACACGAACCTGGGCACCAACGAGACGTCAGACCTGCTTCGCGCGGCCGGCGTCCAGATGCTGCGCTACCCCGGCGGCTCGTACGCCGACATCTACCACTGGAAGGACCACACCGCGCCCGGCGGCTACGTGGCCCCGAACACCGACTTCGACACCTTCATGGCCGGGGCGAAGCGGGCCGGCGCCCAGCCGATGATCATCGCGAACTACGGCACCGGCACCCCGGCCGAGGCCGCCGACTGGGTGCGGTACGCCAACGTCACGAAGAAGTACGGCGCGAAGTACTGGACGGTCGGCAACGAGAACTACGGCAACGGCCACTACGGCTCGGGCTGGGAGGCCGACAACCACCCGGACAAGAGCGCGACGTACTACGCGAACCTGGTCGTCGAGTACGCCGACGCGATGAAGGCCGTCGATCCCACCATCAAGGTCGGCGCGGTGCTGACCATGCCGGGGAACTGGCCGGACGGAATCACCGCGGGCACCGACCCGGGCCCGTGGAACCAGGCGGTGCTGTCCATCGCCGGGCCGAAGATCGACTTCGTCGACGTGCACTGGTACCCGGGCGGCACCGCCGCCGAGTCGCTGGAACGCATCGCCCACATCGACGAGGCGGCCTACCTGCTGCGCCAGCAGATCGCCCGGTACGCGGGGCCGAACGCCGCGCGCATCGGTATCAGCCTCACCGAGCTGAACGTCGGCACGGGCCAGAACACCCAGCCGGGCGCGCTGTTCCTCGCCGACGCGTACAGCGAGCTGCTGGAGAACGGGGTCTTCACCGTCCAGTGGTGGAACGTGCACAACGGCATCGGCACGGTCTCCGAGGTAGCCGGCCACACCGACTACGGCGACTACGGCATGCTCTCCAGCGGGACCTGCACCTCCGACGGCTCGGTGTGCGAGCCACCGCTGAACACGCCGTTCGCCCCGTACCACGCGCTGTCCATGATGAACCTGTTCGCCGGGGCCGGCGGCCAGTTCGTCCGGGCCGGCACCAGCGAGGCCCTGGTCACCGCGCACGCCGTGCGCCGGCCCAACGGGGACCTCGCGGTGCTGCTGGTGAACAAGGACCCGGACAACGCCCACCCGGTCGCCATCGACTACGCCGGGTTCGCCCCGTCGGCCGCCGCGCCGACCGTGCACACCCTCACCAATGGCGCCACCGCCGTGGCCACCAGCCAGTCCGGCAACGCGACCAGCCGCACCCTGCCGCCGTACTCGCTGACCACGCTCGTGCTGCGCCCGGCCGGAGTGGTCACCGGCGCGCCGAGCGCGCCCGCGCAGCCCACCGCCACCGACGTCACCGACCGGGGGGCGACGATCATCTGGCCCGCGCTGCCCCCCGCCGCCGGCGAGCCCCTGAAGTACGAGGTGTACCGGCAGAACGGCACGGTCAGCGAGCAGCTCGGCGAGACAACCGGCTCCTCGTTCGCGGTCGGCAACCTCGTGCCGGGCACCCGGTACACGCTCAACGTGCTGGCCCGCGACGGCGCGGGCCGGCTCTCCTGGTCCTCGCCGCCGGTGACCTTCACCACCGCCGGCCCGGCGGACAGCGCGTGCGGAGTGCGCTTCCGCAGCACCAACAACTGGGGCAACGGGTACATCGGCACCGTCGACATCGTCAACAACGGGACCCATCCGATCGACGGCTGGACGCTCACCTTCACCTGGCCGACCACCTGGCAGCGGATGGACAGCGGCTGGAACGCCAACTGGACGCAGACCGGCCGGACCGTCACGGTCACCAACACCGCCGACATCGCCGGCGGCGGGGGCAGCACGAGCGCCGGCTTCGTGGGCGCGTACAGCGGCCCGAACGTCCCACCCGCCGCGTTCACCCTCAACGGCACCCCCTGCGCCGTGCTGTGACGCGGTTGTCGACCCCCCGCGTCGGGACCGGCTGACGGACTCCCGGCCGTCGCCGCCGGCGGAGCCTCCGGGCCCCGCCGGCGGCAGCGGGCACGGCGACAAGACGCCCCTGCCCGGCCGCCACGCCGGTGACCGGAACGACACGAAACGGGGCGGTAAGCGGCGGAAGGGATCGTTAGCCTGGTTCGGTGCCGCTGCGGATCCCCCATCCCGAGCCCGGTGTTCCCGACACGTCGGGGCCGCTGCGGTACGTCTGGTGGCTGATCCGCCGCCAGCCGTGGCGCGTGCTGCGTGGCAGCGTCATCGGGACGCTGTGGATGGTCGGGCTGTCAGTCCGCCCGTACCTGGTCTCCCGCGCCATCGACGACGGGCTCCGCGCGCGCGACGGGCGGGCGTTGCTGTGGTGGGTTGCTGCGATCGTGGCGGCCGGGTCGGGGCTGGCCTGGGCGGGCATCATGCGGCACCGCACGATGACGTTCGTCCGGGAGGACGCTAGCGCCCGCTCCGCGGAGGTGCTGCTGCGCCGCCTCTGCGGGCTCGGTGCGGTGCTCCCCCGCCGGCTGGCCGCCGGTGACGTCGCCACGGTCGGCGGGTACGACATCGTGCGCACCTCGCACGTGCTGACACTGAGCGGCCCCGGGGTGGGCGCCGTCATCGCGTACGGGGTCGTCGCCGTGCTGCTCTGGTCGGTGGCCCCGCCGCTCGCGGCGCTGGTGCTGCTGGGCGTGCCGGCGATCGCGGTGGCGGTCGGCCCGTTGCTGCGTCGGCTGGAGCGGGCGGAGTCGACCTACCGGCAGCAGCAGGGCGAGCTGACCACCCGGGCCGACGACATCGTCGCCGGCCTGCGGGTGCTCGCCGGGGTCGGCGGTCGCCACCTGTTCGCCCGCCGGTACGCGGCCCGCTCCCGCGCCCTGCTGGACGAGGGTTACCGGGTGGGCGCGGTGGCAAGCTGGATCAATGCACTGACGATCGCCGTGCCGGGGCTCTTCCTCGCAGCCGTGGTGTGGCTCGCCGCACGGATGGCGGCGGACGGCGAGATCACCATCGGGCAGATGGTCGCCGTGTACGGGTACACGGCGGTCCTCGTCGTGCCGGTCTGGTTCCTGCTGGAGGGCGGCTACCAGCTCATCCAGGGGCGGGTCGCGGCCCGCCGCATCGTCGGCCTGCTGCGGCTGACCCCCGACCGGGCGGGCGGGCCGGTGACTGCGACCGCGCCGAAGCACCCGGCCGAGCTGTGCGACCCGACCACCGGGCTGGTGGTACCGCCGGGCCGGCTGGTGGGCGTCGCCGCCGACGACCCGGCCGAGGCCGTCGCCCTGGCCGAACGGCTCGGGCGGTACGTCGCCAGCGACGCGACGTGGGGCGGCGTACCGCTGGCCGCGGTCGACCTCGACGAGGTGCGCGCCCGGATCCTCGTCGCCGACCACGACGCGTACCTCTTCGCGGGCACCCTGCGGCAGATCCTGCGCGGCCGGGCGGCGGCCGGCGAGGCCGACCCGGAGGCGACCGGTGCCGCGCGCGCGGCCGGAGACGGCGACGACGACGCGGACGTCCGGGCCGCGCTGCACGCCGCGTCCGCGCAGGACGTCGCCGACGCGCTGCCCAACGGTCTGGACACCCCGATCGGGGCCCGGGCCCGCACGCTCTCCGGCGGCCAGCGACAGCGGGTGCGCCTCGCCCGGGCCCTGCTGGCCGAGCCGGAGGTGCTGATCCTCGTCGACCCGACGTCCGCCGTGGACTCCCACACCGAGGCACGCATCGCGCGTCGCCTACGCGATGCCCGGGCCGGTCGGACCACGGTCGTGCTGGCCACGTCGCCGCTGCTGCTCGGGCACGCCGACGTCGTCGCGCATCTGAACGCCGGCCGGATCGTCGCCACCGGCACCCACGCCGACCTGCTCGACCGGCACCCGGGATACCGCGCGCTGGTGTCCCGGACCGGCGGCTCCGCCGATGGCGACGACGAGAGCGTCGAGGCAGGGCGGGCACGGCGGTGACGAAGCTTCCGGTGGCGGACCGGTCCGCCGTACGTGGGGCCGCCCTCGACCTGGTCGCGCGGGACCGGCGGGCCGTGGCCGTGGTGCTGGCGCTGCACGCCGCCGCCACGATCGCGGGGCTCGGCGGGCCGTGGCTGCTCGGCCGGATCGTGGACGAGGTCTCCGCCGGAGCGGGCGCCGCCGCCGTGGACCGGCTGGCACTGGGCATCGCCGCCTGCGTGCTCGTGCAGGGCCTGCTCTCCCGGTACGCCCAGTACGCCGGGCACCGGTTCGGCGAGCGGACCATGGCCCGGCTGCGCGAGGAGTTCGTCTCCCGGATCCTCGCCCTGCCCGTGTCTGTGGTCGAACGCGCCGGCACCGGCGACCTGGCCACCCGCAGCTCGGTCGACGTGACGACCGTCGGCACCACCATGCGCGACGTCGTGCCGACCGTCGTCATCGCCGGGATGCACCTGATCCTGCTGTTCGCGGCGGTGTTCCTGCTGGACCCGCTGCTCGGTTTCCTCGCGCTGGCCGGGCTGCCGTCGATCTGGGCGGTGACCCGTTGGTACCTACGCCGGGCCGGGCCCGCATACCTCGCCGAGGGGGCCGCGACGGCGGAGCTGACCGAGGCGTTGACCACGACCGCGGAGGGCGCCCGCACGATCGAGGCGCTGCGTCTCGGCGCCGACCGCGTCGCGTACGGCACCCGGCGGATCGCCGGGGTCTGGGCCGCCCGGCGGGCCACGCTCGCGCTGCGGTCGGTGTTCTACCCCGTGGTGGAGGCCAGCTACGCGCTGCCGGTCGCCGCCGTGCTCCTCGTCGGCGGTGTCTTCCTGTCGCGCGGCATGGCCACCCTCGGCGAGGTGGTCGCCGCCGCGCTCTACCTCCAGCAGGCGATCGACCCGATGGACCGGCTGCTGCTGTGGATCGAGCAGGCGCAGCGCGGCATCGCCTCGTTCGCCCGGGTCCTCGGTGTGGGACTGGTGCCGCCGGAGCCGCGCGGCCGGGCGGACGCGCCGCACGGGCGGCGGCTCGTGGTGCGGGGCGCGCGGTTCTCGTACGCCGAGGGCCACGAGGTGCTGCACGGCATCGACCTGACGGTCGAGCCCGGGCAGCGCCTCGCCGTCGTCGGCCCCTCGGGGGCCGGGAAGTCCACTCTGGCCCGGCTGCTCGCCGGGATCGACGCCCCGCAGGCGGGGGTGGTGAGCCTCGGCGGCGTCAGGGTCACCGACCTGGACCCGGCCGAGCGGCGTCGCCGGATCGCGCTGGTCACGCAGGAGCACCACGTCTTCATCGGCTCGCTGCGCGACAACCTCGCCTTCGCCGCCCCGGAGGCCACCGACGAGCGGATGCGCGGCGCGCTGGCCACGGTCGGCGCCGACTGGTACGCCGACCTGCCCGACGGCCTCGACACGCAACTCGGCGACGGCGCCCGGGGCCTGGCCGCCGCCGAGGCCCAGCAGTTGGCGCTGGCCCGGCTCGTGCTGGCCGACCCGGACACGCTCATCCTCGACGAGGCGACCGCCGCGCTGGACCCGACGACCGCCCGGCGCACCGAACGGGCGCTCGCGGCGGTGCTCGCCGGGCGCACCGTCATCGCCATCGCGCACCGGCTCAACACCGCCCACGACGCCGACCGGGTGGCGGTGCTGGAGGACGGTCGGATCACCGAGATCGGCGGTCACGACGAGTTGGTCGCCGCCGGCGGCGTGTACGCGTCGCTCTGGCGCTCCTGGCACGGCTCGTGACACCGACCGGCCCCGCCCCCGGTGACGGAGTGCCGGCCGTGGTGCCGACGCGCTGCGGGAGCCCGTACCGTGCCCGGACAGCGGGACCGCAGGACCGTTCGGCGGTGTACAGCCGACGAGCCGGCGACGAGCATGGCCTTTCGGGCCCGGCGGCCACGCCGGGGCACCACCGATCACCGTCCACGAAGGAGCGCATGTGCACTTACCTCATCCAGTGAGAACGCTGAGCCGACTGCTGGTGCTCGCCCTGGGGGCCACCACGCTGGTCGCTGCGCCGGCCTCTGCGGCGCCGGCGCAGAACTGGGGCCGCCCGCAGCTTCCGCCCACATCCGGCTGGACGGCCGTGCCGGGTCTGGCCCAGGCCCGCTCCGGGCCGGGCGCGGTGGTGTACGGCGGCGACCTGCACCTGTTCGCCCGGGGCACCGGCGACACCGTGCGGGTCGACCGTTACACCCTCGCCACCGACACCTGGTCGGGCTGGGCCACGGTGCCCGGCACCGCCGGCGCGAAATCCGCACCAACCGCCACCGTCTACGGCGGCGACCTGCACCTGTTCACCCAGGGCACCAGCAACACCATCCGCACCAACCGCTACTCGACGTCCACCAACACCTGGTCCGGCTGGACCACCCTGCCCGGCACCGCCGGCGCGAAATCCGCACCAACCGCCACCGTCTACGGCGGCGACCTGCACCTGTTCACCCAGGGCACCAGCAACACCATCCGCACCAACCGCTACTCGACGTCCACCAACACCTGGTCCGGCTGGACCACCCTGCCCGGCACCGCCGGCGCGAAATCCGCACCAACCGCCACCGTCTACGGCGGCGACCTGCACCTGTTCACCCAGGGCACCAGCAACACCATCCGCACCAACCGCTACTCGACGTCCACCAACACCTGGTCCGGCTGGACCACCCTGCCCGGCACCGCCGGCGCGAAATCCGCACCAACCGCCACCGTCTACGGCGGCGACCTGCACCTGTTCACCCAGGGCACCAGCAACACCATCCGCACCAACCGCTACTCGACGTCCACCAACACCTGGTCGGGTTGGGCGGCCCTGCCCGGTCCCGCCGGCGCGCGGTCGGTGCCGGCGGCGGCGGTCTACGGCGGGGAGCTGCGGCTCTTCGTCCGGGGCGCGCAGCACCGAATCCACCAGGCGCTGCTCGGGCTGTAGCCCGTTCGAGCGGCGCACCGGTCCGGGGAGGACGCCGCGGCGTCCTCCCCGGACCACCGTGTGGGGTCAGACGGCGAGCGCGGCGCGTACGGCGGGCTCGGCGGTGGCCCCGCCGTCGCCGGTCGAGGTGACCCGCCCGGACTCCAGCACGTAGTACCGCTGGGCCACCCGCAGCGCGAAGCCGAGGTGCTGCTCCACGAGGAGCACCTGGATCCCGGCGCGAGCGGTCAGCTCGACGACGCGGTCCTGGATCTCGGTGACCACCGAGGGCTGGATGCCCTCGGTGGGCTCGTCGAGCAGCAGCAGCTTCGGCCGGGTGATCAGCGCCCGGGCGATGGCGAGCTGCTGGCGCTGGCCGCCGGAGAGCAGCCCGGCCCGGCGGCGCAGCAGCGGACGCAGCGCCGGGAACAGGTCGAGCGCCTCGGCGGTGGCCGCCGCGCCGTCGCGCCGGCCGTCTGCGACCAGCCGCAGGTTCTCCTCCGCCGTCAGGTGCGGGAAGCACTGCTGCCCCTGCGGCACGTACGCCATGCCCCGGGCGACCCGCTGGTGCGGGGCGAGCCGGGTGACGTCCTCCCCGGCCAGCTCGACGGTGCCGGCGCGGGGCCGCAGCAGGCCCACCGCGACCCGCAGCAGGGTGCTCTTGCCGGCCCCGTTGTGGCCCAGCACGGCAGCGACCCCGTCGGCGGGGACGGCGAGGTCCACGCCGTGCAGCACCAGGCTGCGCCCGTACCCGGCGTGCACGCCGCGCAGTGTCAACATCACGCCTCCGTGGGAGCGTCGACGGGGTGGCCGAGGTAGACCTCCTGCACCCGGGGGTCGGCCTGGACCTGGGCGACGGTGCCCTCGCTGAGCACCCGCCCGGCGTGCAGCACGGTCACGCTGCGGGCGAAGCGGCGCAGGAAGTCCATGTCGTGCTCGATGACCACGACGGTCCGGTCCCGGCTGACGGTCTCCAGCAGGGCGCCGGTGGCGTCCCGCTCGTCGTGGCTCATCCCGGCGACCGGCTCGTCGAGCAGCAGCAGCCGGGCGTCGGAGACCAGCAACATGCCGATCTCCAGCCACTGCTTCTGCCCGTGGGCGAGGGTGCCGGCGAGGTGGTCGGCCCGGCCGGCGAGGCCGATGGTGTCCAGGGCGGCGACGACCTCGTCGGGCATCCGTCGCCGACGGCGGGCCAGCGTCCACCAGCTGCGCCCAGCCCCGGCTGCGATGTCGAGATTCTGCGCGACGGTCAGTTCCTCGAACACAGCGGCGGTCTGGAAGGTGCGGCCCCACGCCGAGCCGGGCGATGCGGTGCACGTCCCGGCCGAGCAGTTCCCGGTCGCCGAAGTGGACCGAGCCGGTGGCCCGGACCAGCCCCGTGACGGCGTCGACGAGGGTGGTCTTGCCGGCGCCGTTGGGCCCGATGAGGAACCGCAGGTCACCGGCGGGCACGTCGAGGTCGACGCCGTCGACGGCGGTGAAACCGTCGAAGCTGACCCGCAGGTCCCGCACGCGCAGGCCGTCGCTCTGTCCGCCGGTCATGCCGCCGGCACCTCCGTCCGGGTCCGGCCCCGCCCGGAGGGCAGGACCCGCCGCCACCGCGGCGGCCGGTCGGGCTCCGCGCGCCGGTTGCGGGCCAACGCCCACAGCGACGCCAGGCCGCCGGGGAGGAAGGCGACCACCAGCACGAACAGCAGCCCCTGTAGGTACGTCCAGGTGCCCGGGAACCGCTCGGACAGCGCGGTACGGGCCCAGGCGACCGCGACCGCGCCGAGCACCGGCCCAAGCAGGGTGGCCCGGCCGCCGACGGCCACGCCGATGACGAACTCGATGGACGGCACGATGCCGATCAGGGCGGGCGAGATGATGCCCACGGCCGGCACGAACAGCGCACCGGCCAGCCCGGCCATCCCGGCGGCCACCACGTACGCGACGACCTTGACGGTGGCCGGGTCGTACCCGAGGAACCGGACCCGCTCCTCGCCGTCGCGGACGGCCACCAGCAGTTCGCCGTAGCGGCTGCGGATGAGCTGGCGGGCCCCCGCGAGCAGCGCCAGCAGGGCGGCGGCGATCAGTAAGTAGACGGTGCGCTGGTTGACCGGGTCGTCCAGGTCGTAGCCGAAGAAGCCCTGGATGTCGGTCAGGCCGTTGGTGCCGCCGGTGGTGCCCTGCTGGCCGACCAGCAGGATCACCATCGCGGCGGCCAGGGCCTGGCTGAGGATGGCGAAGTAGGCACCCCGCACGCGGCGGCGGAACACCAGCGAGCCGAGCCCGAAGGCGACGGCCATGGGCAGCAGCACTGTGGCGGGCAGGGCGAACCAGGGGCTGGCGAAGGGCCGCCACCACCACGGCAGCTCGTCGAGCTGCCCGTACAGCTGCATGAAGTCGGGCAGCGCGCCGGGGCCCGCGTCGGCGAGCTTGAGGTGCATGGCCATCGCGTAGCCGCCGAGGCCGAAGAAGACGCCCTGGCCGAGGGTGAGCATCCCGCCGCGTCCCCAGGCGATGCCGATGCCGACGGCGACCATCGCCACGCAGAGGTACTTGGCCAGCAGTGCCAGCCGGAAGTCCGACAGCACCAGCGGGGCCACGCCGAACAGCAGCGCCGCGCCGGCCGCGAAGCCGAGCGCCGTGCGGGCCCGCCCGCCGGTACGGCGGGGCGCGGGCGGCTGCGGCGGGGCGGCGGGCTCGTCGGTGGCATTGGTCGCGCCGGTCACGGTGGTCATGCCAGACTCCTGGTACGCAGGGTGAACAGGCCCTGTGGCCGCCACTGGAGGAACGCGACGATCGCCACGAAGACGATCACCTTGGCGACGCTGAGGGTAGTGAGGTACTCACCGGTGGCCTGGAGCACGCCGAGGGCGAAGGCGACGATCACGCTGCCCTTGAGCTGGCCGATCCCGCCGACCACGACCACCAGGAAGGCGTCGATGATGAGGTTGGTGCCCATCGTCGGGCCGATCGGCCCGAGCAGGGTCAGCGCGACCCCGGCGACGCCGGCCAGCCCGGAGCCGACGAAGAACGTGGTCCGGTCGACCCGGGCGGTGGCGATGCCGGAGACGGCGGCGAGGTCGCGGTTCTGCACCACGGCGCGGATGCGGCGGCCCAGCGGGGTGAGCCGCAGCGCGAGGGTCAGCGCCACCACGGCCGCCACGGCGAGGCCGAGGATGAACAGCCGGTTGTTGGCCACGGTGATCCCGCCGGGAAGCGACACGTTGCCGGTGAGCAGCGCGGGCGCGCGGGTCTGCACGTTGGGGCTGCCGAAGACGTCCCGGGCCGCCTGCTGGAGCATCAGCGACACGCCCCAGGTGACGAGCAGGGTGTCCAGGGGCCGGGCGTAGAGGCGGCGGATGAGCAGCACCTCCAGCAGCACCCCGAGCGCGCCGGCCACCGCGAAGGCGACGGGCAGGGCGACCAGCAGCGACCAGCCGGCCGAGGTGATCGTCTGCTGGAGCACGTAGGTGGTGTAGGCGCCGGCCATGATGAACTCGCCGTGGGCCATGTTGATGACGTTCATCTGGCCGAAGGTCAGCGCGAGCCCTAGCGCGACGAGCAGCAGGACCGCGCCGATGCTGACGCCGGTGAAGAGCTGTCCGAAGAGGACTGTCACGGTAGCTCCGAGAAGGGTGGGGCCCGGGCGGCGGCGGGGCCGCCCGGGCCGGTTGGTCAGCTCAGGCCGGTCGCCCAGGGGTAGCTCTTGAGGTACGGGTCCGGCTTGATCGGCTGGCCGGAGTTCCACACCTCGGTGATCAGCCCGTCCGCGCCGACCTTGCCGATCCGGGCGGTCTTGGCGATGTGCTGGGTCGGGCCGTCCACGGTGACCAGGCCCTCGGGGGCCTCGTAGGTGATGCCGTCGGCGGCGGCACGGACCTTCTCCACCTCGAAGGAGCCGGCCTTGGTGACCATCGCCTTCCACAGGTACACGGCGACGTACGCGGCCTCCATCGGGTCGCTGGTGGGCTTGTCCGCGCCGTACTTCGCCTTGTACGCGGCGACGAACTTCGCGTTCACCCCGCCCGGGGTGGTCTGGTAGTAGTTCCAGGCCGTGAGCTGGTCCTTGAGGTACTGGGTGCCGATGCCCTTGACCTCCTCCTCGGCGATCGACACGGACACCACGGGCATGCTTGCGGCGTTGAGCCCGGCGGAGGTGTACTCCTTGAAGAACGCCACGTTGCTGTCGCCGTTGAGCGTGTTGAACACCGCGTCGGCCTTCGCCGACTTCACCTTGTTGACGATGGTGCCGAACTCGGTGGAGCCGAGCGGGGCGTAGTCCTCGCCCAAAACGGTCATCCCGTTGGCCTTCGCGTACGCCTTGATGATTTTGTTGGCCGTCCGGGGGAAGACGTAGTCGCTGCCCACGAGGTAGACCGACTTCTTGCCCTGCGCCTTGAGATAGTCCAGGCCGGGAACGATCTGCTGGTTGGTCGTCGCGCCTGTGTAGAAGATGTACGGCGACTGTTCCAGGCCCTCGTACTGAACCGGGTAGAACAGCAGCGCCTTGTTCTTCTCGAACACCGGCTTGACGGCCTTGCGGCTGGCGGAGGTCCAGCAGCCGAAGACGGCGGCGACGCGGTCCTCGGAGATGAGCTTCTCGGCCTTCTCGGCGAAGGTCGGCCAGTCCGAGGCGCCGTCCTCGCCGACCGGAACGATCTTCTTGCCGAGGACACCCCCGGCCGCGTTGATCTCCTCCACGGCCAGCATGATCGAGTCGCGGACGGTGACCTCGCTGATGGCCATCGTGCCGGAGAGCGAATTGAGCAGGCCAACCTTGACGGTGTCGCCCGAGACGTCGGCGCTGACGCCCGTGCCGGACGTGTTGTCGGAGGTCTTGCTGCCGCACGCGGCCAGCGCGGACGCGGCGATGAGGGCCATGGCGCCGGCCAGGATACGGCGGCCCCGAAACAGTGACATGCAATCTCCCCTGCGGTATGCGTGGAGCGACGACCACCGGCCCTGCCGGGCCGGGCTGCATTGCCATTGGTGATTTGTTGAGCGGTGCGGTCACAGGTGTCGCATCGGGCGGTAAGGCCGGCCGGCGGGTGGGACGCCGGCCGATCATCCGCATGGACTTCGGCAGGGCAAAGCCTCAACTCAATTCATTGCAGCCACGTTTCCCAGCCTTTAATTGCCTGTTTCCCGAGCGGCCTGGACGGCCCGGGTCAGCGGGGCGAACACGAAAAGCCGCCGCCATTTCCGGAGCGTTCACGGAAACGACGGCGGCTTACACCGAGAATACGACAGAACGGTCGCCGGCGCGCCGGGACGCCATTTCGGCGAGACGTTCGGCGGGCCAGTTACTTCCTGCGTGAAGGAATTTTAGCGGGGTCCCCCGGCCGGCTGTCAAGCGCGCCTACAGCTCGGCCAGCACCGCGAAGTCGAGCCCGTCGGCCTCGGCCAGATAAATCCGCTGGCGCACGTGCCGACGCCGCAACCGCAGCTCGCCCCGCGGCCCCTGGTACGACACCGCGTCGGCGGCGGCCCCGATCGCCCGCACGTCCAGGGTCCGGGCCCGCGCGATCAGCGCCGCCAGCAGCATCACACCCTCGTAGCAGGATTCACCCAGGCTGCCCAGCGGCGGCGCCTCCATGCCGAACCGGCGGGCGTACGCGCCGTGGAAGTCGAGGTTCTCCCGGGTGACCAGGCCGGCGAAGAACCCGGCCGTGCTGTACAGCCGACGGGTCGCGCCCGCACCGCTGGCCAGTAGCATGTTCTCGTCCATCAGGGTGCTCAGCCGCAGGCAGCGCTGGTCCAGGCCGCTGCGGGCGAACGCCCGGTTGAACCGGACCGCGTCCGCGCCGACCAGCAGCATCAGCACCCCGTCGGCCTCGGACTGCTCGACGGCACGCAGGACGGGACCGAAGTCGTGGGCGTCCAGCGGCAGGAACCACTGCCCGCACACCCGCGCCCCGCTGCGCAGCGCGTACCGCTGGGCGGCGCGGGCCGTGCGGCGAGGCCAGACGTAGTCGTTGCCCACCACGTACCAGCGGCGCACGCCCTGCTCGCGGGCCAGCAGCCGCATCGCCGGCCAGAGCTGCGCGTCGGGCGTCTCGCTGGTCAGGAAGACCCCCTCGGTGCGCTCGCCGCCCTCGTAGAGCGCCGTGTAGACGTACGGCACCCGGTGGGCGACGCGCGGCGCCACCGCCTGCCGCACCGAGGAGATGTGCCAGCCGGTGACCCCCTGCACCGCGCCGGTCGACACCAGCGCCTCCACCTCGGCGGCCACCTCGGCCGGGTGGGTACCGCCGTCGACGGGCACCAGCCGCAGCTCGCGGCCGAGCACCCCGCCGTCGCGATTGATCTCCTCCACCGCCAGCTGGGCGCAGAGCTCGCAGGTTGGGCCGAACATCCCGGCGGGCCCCCGCATGGGGTAGACCAGCGCGACGCTGACCACCGACTGGTCCACGGTGAGCCAGGGCGCGGGGACGTCGAGCGTCTGCCCCGGCTGAGGATGCGGCGCACCAGCCGGACGCCCTGCCGGCACGGACATGACGACATGATTGCCGCCGGCCGGTGCCCACACCAGACCCGGTCACGATGCGGGACCTTTTCGGTACGATGGCAGCCCCACCGAACGGGGGAGGGTCATGTCCGAGGTGCCCGCGACGCCCGTCGACCTGCTGCGTGCGCTGACCCGTGCCGAGCGGCTGCTCGCGCGGCGCGTCGGCGCGGTCCTGGCCACCGAGGGCCTCTCCGTGGAGGCGTGGCGGGTGCTGTGCCTGCTCGCCGACGGGCAGGGGCACCCGATGAGCGAGGTCGCCACCGAGGAGTCCCTGCCGCCGGGGACACTGACCAAGCTGATCGACCAGCTCGTCGACCAGAACCTGGTCTACCGGCGGATCGACCCGCAGGACCGGCGGCGCATCCGCGCGTACCTGACCGCCCGGGGCCGGCGCGAACAGGAACGCCTCGACGCCCTGGTCCGGGCGGACCTGGGCGTCCTCACCACCGAAGACGACGCCCTGGCCGGGGCGCTGTCCGCGCTGGTCGACCGGCTGGGCTCCGGCCGCCGCCCGGTAGACGCGGCGGCCGGGGCCCGCGTCCGCGTCGCGGCCCGCTGACGCCCGCAGGCAGCGCGGCACCCCGCGACCCGCTCAGGCCGGTGTGAGCCGTTCCCGCAGGGTGTGCGCGTCGGCGGCAGTGGCGGTGATCAGCGTCGCCGGGCCACCGGCCAGCGGCAGCCAGGCCACCGCCCCCCCGTCGTCGCCGGTCACCGGCCGCGCCCCGGGCCCGGCCGGGCCGTCCGGCTCCACCAGCAGCAGCGACCCGGTCGCCGGGGCGCCGCCGAGCACGGCGGGCCCCGCCCAGCCGGCTGCGGACGGGCCGACCGCCATCGACTGGCGCAGCAGCGGCCGGCCGGCGTGGTCGACCGAGGTCCGTACGACGGCGTCGCCCGGCGACTCGCCGTACCGCCCGCAGATCAGCTCGTCCCGCCAGGTCAGCCGGGCCCCGGCGGCCAGCTCGACCCACGACTCGGCGACGTGGTCGCAGCCGGCCGCCGCGACGAGCTGCTCCGGCACCCAGTGCAGCGTGGCCCCGGCGTGCACCACGGCGTGCACCCGCATCCGCGACACCGCGGCGGGCCGGCCCGGCAGCGCCACCGAGGCGGCGACGCTGCCGACGCGCAACGCCGCGCCGGGGCCCACCTCCACCTCCAGCAGCAGGTCGTCGCCGCCGAGCGGCCCGGCCGCGCCACCCACGACGTACACCGTGGCGACCCCGCCCTCGGCGGCGGTCGACCGCAGCAGCAACGGCGACTCGCCGCGCAGCTCCGCGACGCGGGTCCCGCCGCGACCGTCGGCCCGTGCCACCACCCGGGCCCGCGCGCGCATCAGCCGACGGCCACGGCGGACCGGTGGTGGGCCAGTTCGTGCCGGATCCACCCGGCCACCCGCGTCGCCTCCGGGTCGCCCACGATGGACAGGAAGACCGTCGGCAGGTCGCCCCGGCGGGCCCGGGCGTCGCGGTCCATCACGTCGAGGTCCGCGCCGACCATCGGCGCCAGGTCGGTCTTGTTGATCACCAGGAGGTCGGCGGCGGTGACCCCGGGCCCGCCCTTGCGCGGCACCTTGTCGCCGCCGGCCACGTCGACCACGAAGATCTGCCGGTCGACCAGGCCCCGGCTGAACGTGGCGGTCAGGTTGTCCCCGCCGCTCTCCACGAGCACCAGGTCCAGCGGGCCGACCGCCTCGACCAGTTCGTCGATCGCGTCGAGGTTCGCCCCGATGTCGTCGCGGATCGCCGTGTGCGGGCAGCAGCCCGTCTCCACCGCCCGGATCCGGGTCGGGTCGAGCACCCCGGCCCGGCGCAGGAAGTCCGCGTCCTCGGTGGTGTAGATGTCGTTGGTGACCACGCCGAGCCGCAGCTCGGTGGCGAAGGCCCGGCACAGCGCGGCGACCAGGGCGGTCTTGCCCGAGCCGACCGGCCCGCCGATGCCGACGCGCAGTGGCCGGGCGACCGGCGGCAGCGGGGCGTGCGGGTCGACCCCCGGCTCCGGATGGGTGTGGGGGACGTCCTCGTCGTGCGACGAGGTCACGGGAATGGATTCAGGACGCAAAGAGACGCACCTCCCAGGTGGTGTGGACTTCGGCATGGATGTCACTGAGGGGGGCCGAGGCGGCCGGCAGCCACTGCGGCGGTGCCCCGGCGGCGGCCACCGCCCGCGCCGCCGTGGCGTCGACGTCGGCCGTCAGGGCGGCGAGCAGCCCGTGCACCCGGTACGGGTCGAGGCCGAGCAGCCGCACCGCCGCGCTGGCCGGGCCG
>NZ_GG657738.1:795787-815818 GCF_000158815.1 Micromonospora sp. ATCC 39149
CCGGAGTGGGCGTGCGCGCCCGCCGGGAACCGCCCGTCGGCGAGCAGGAGCAGCATGCTCGTCATCGACGTCAGAACAGGTGGTAGCGCTGGGCCATGGGCAGCTCCGGCACCGGGTCCGGCTCGACCACCACGCCGTCGATGCGGACGGTGAAGGTGTCCGGGTCGACCTCGATGCGCGGCATGGCCCCGTTCTCGGGCAGGTCGGCCTTGCCCCGCGACCGCACGTCGGCCACGGGTACCAGCGGCCGGCGCACGTCGAGGCGGAGCCCCGCCTCCAGCGCCGCCGGGGCCACGAACGCGACGCTGGTCGCCGCCGGCACGACGCCGTACGCGCCGAACATCGGCCGGGGCAGCACCGGCTGCGGCGTCGGGATCGAGGCGTTGGCGTCACCCATCTGCGCGTACGCGATCATTCCGCCCTTGAGCACCAGGTGCGGGCGTACGCCGAAGAAGGCCGGGTCCCACAGCACCAGGTCGGCGAGCTTGCCCGGCTCCACCGACCCCACCTCGCGCTCCAGCCCGTTGGCCATCGCCGCGCAGATGGTGTACTTCGCGACGTAGCGGCGGGCCCGGTGGTTGTCGGCGCGCCCGTCGCCGGGCAGCGCCCCCACCCGCCGCTTCATCACGTGGGCGCTCTGCCAGGTCCGGGTGATCACCTCTCCGATGCGCCCCATCGCCTGCGCGTCCGAGCCGATGATGGAGATCGCGCCGAGGTCGTGCAGCAGGTCCTCCGCGGCCATCGTCGACGGGCGGATGCGGCTCTCGGCGAAGGCGAGGTCCTCCGGCACCGACGGGTTGAGATGGTGGCAGACCATCAGCATGTCGAGGTGCTCGGCGAGGGTGTTGCGGGTGTACGGGCGGGTCGGGTTCGTCGACGACGGCAGCACGTTCGGCTCGCTGGCGACGGTGATGATGTCCGGCGCGTGGCCGCCGCCCGCCCCCTCCGTGTGGTACGAGTGGATCGCCCGGCCGGCGATCGCGCGCAGCGTGTCGGCGACGAACCCGGCCTCGTTGAGGGTGTCGGTGTGGATCGACACCTGCACGCCGGAGGCGTCGGCCACCCGCAGGCAGGCGTCGATGGCCGCCGGGGTGGTCCCCCAGTCCTCGTGCAGCTTGAAGCCGCCCGCGCCAGCGCGTAGCTGCTCCCACAGCGCCTCGGCGGAGACGGTGTTGCCCTTGCCGAGCAGCAGCACGTTGACCGGGAACGCGTCCAGCGCCTCGTGCATCCGGGCCAGGTGCCAGGCGTTCGGGGTGACCGTGGTGGCGCGGGTGCCCTCGGCCGGGCCGGTGCCCCCGCCGACCAGGGTGGTGATTCCGCTGGTCAGCGCCTCGTGCACGAGCTGCGGGCAGATGAAGTGCACGTGCGTGTCCACGGCCCCGGCGGTGAGGATGCGCCCGTTGCCGGCGATCACCTCGGTCGCCGGGCCGATCACCAGGTCCGGGTGTACGCCCGGCATCGTGTCCGGGTTGCCGGCCCGGCCGAGCGCGACGATCCGGCCGTCGCGCAGCCCGACGTCGGCCTTGACCACGCCCCAGTGGTCCAGCACCACCGCCCCGGTGATCACCGTGTCGAGCGCGCCCTCGGCGCGGGTGGCCCGGGACTGGCCCATCGACTCCCGGATCACCTTGCCGCCGCCGAAGACCACCTCGTCACCGCCAGCGCAGTGGTCGACCTCCACCTCGATCAGCAGGTCGGTGTCGGCGAGCCGGATCCGGTCGCCCGTGGTGGGCCCGTACAGGTCGAGGTAGCGCCGGCGGTCCAGCTCGCTCACCGGTCCGACCCCCCGTCCGGCGCTTTGGCGACGATCGGGGTGCCGTCCAGCGGGCCGGCGACCTCGCCGCGCAGGCCGGCGACGATCCGGGCCCCGCCCAGCGGCACCAGCTCCACCCGGCGGCTGACGCCGGGTTCGAACCGCACGGACGTCCCGGCGGGCACGGCGAGCCGCTGGCCGTACGCGGCGTCCCGGTCGAAGCGCAGGCCGGGGTTGGTTTCGGCGAAATGGTAGTGCGAGCCGACCTGGATCGGCCGGTCGGCGGTGTTGACCACCAGCAGGGTGGTCACCGGCAGGCCGGCGTTGATCTCGACCGGGCCGTCGCCGGGCAGGACCTCCCCGGGGATCACGGGATCGGGTGGTGCACCGTCACCAACTTGGTGCCGTCCGGGAACGTCGCCTCCACCTGCACCTCCTTCAGCATCTCGGGGACCCCGTCGAGCACGTCGTCGCGACCGAGCACGCCGCGACCGGCCGACATCAGGTCCACAACCGACCGACCGTCGCGCGCGCCCTCCAGCAGGAAGGCGGTGATCAGGGCGACGGCTTCGGGATAGTTCAGGCGCAGGCCGCGCTCGCGGCGGCGGCGGGCAACGTCCGCCGCGACATGCACGAGCAGGCGATCCTGCTCGTGGGGGCTGAGGAACACGGAAACCTCCGGCGGTCCGGCGTGCACCTCCCGCAGCCACGGCACGCGTCGACGGGCGCCGGACGAAGGGGGTCACACGTGACCGCTGCCGGCCCGTCGGCGGGGTTCGCCCCCGGGGCCCCACCAGCCCCGGCCCGATCCTACGGCCGCGCAGCGGTGTGGGGGCTGGGAACGGACCGCACCGCCAACCGCTGACCAGACCGTAGAGGATCGCCGGCACGGTGGCAACGGCCCTACGATACGGTGCGGGTCACCGGCGGCCCGGACCAGGCACATCGGCGGCAGGGCGAGAGTCAGCGCGGGCGGACGATCCTGCGCCTGGTGCCGGAGGGCGGGGGACGGACGCCTGCCCGTCCCCCGCTTACCGCCGACACCTGGCGGCCCGATCGTCGCCCGCCGCCGGCCGGCGGTCAGCGCCGCAGGTGCACCGTGTAGGTGCGCGAGCGCGAGCCGTCCTCGCTGGTCACCAACACGGTCGCCGTCCGGCTGCCGGCCCTCGGCTGGCGCACCACGACGGTGGCGTACGGGTCGGTGGCCACGGCGGTGACGCACGGCAGCTTGCCGCGCCGGGCCACGGTGTACGACAGCTTCTCCGGGTCGAAGCCGGCCAGCGCCACCCCGTCGAGCGCGATGCCGGCGGCGGACGCGTCCGACGACGTCCCGGGCGCGGCGGCGAAGACCTCGATCTCGCTGACCGTCATGTGCCGGTTCGGGTGCGCCGTGAGCACGACCCGGACCGCGTCCGTCGCGGCGGGCACCGCCACGTCGACGGAGGGGGCGCTCGCCGTGCCGGTCGGGACGCTCACCGGTCCGCCGGCGTCGACCCAACCGCCCTGCGGGTCGCGGACCTGCACCCGCAGGCTCTCGGCGTAGCTGTCCGAGCCGTCTCGGTAGAAGTGGGTGACGACCCGGGTGAGCGTCCGGCGCTCCGGCAGGGTGACGGTGAGCGTGTCGGAGGCGTTCTTCGTCCCCGACCTCCAGTTCGACCAGGCCTTGTCCGTCAGGACGCCGTTGGCCAGGCCCGCCGGCGAGTAGCCGGGTTCGGTGAAGGTGGCCGCGACGTCGGCCGGGGTCGTCCGCTCCTCGACCGGCTGGGTCACCTGGACCCGCACGCTCGCCGCGAGGGTACGTCCATCCCCGGCGTCGGCCTGCCCGGCGAGGGTGACGACGCCGGGCGAGTCGAACGCGCCGGCCGGCGGCGGCTGCCAGAGCACCGGGCGCTGCACCGTCGCGCCCCGCCGGGCCACCGCGGTGACCGTGGCCGGCAGCTTCGGCTCGCCGCCGGCGGCGGCCTTCGCCCGGGTGGGCTTGGTCGACACGAGGGTGTCGACCACGACCGTCGCCCGGGTGGAGTGGGTACGGCCGAGGGCGTCCGTGGCCCGCCCGGTGACCCGCACCGTGCCCGGCCGCTTCCAGGCCGACGCGGCGGGCATCCGCCAGGTGACCGGCAGTGTCCCCCGGGCGCCGTCGCGGTGGATCGGCACGACGGTGTCCGGCAGCGCCGGGGCGGTGCCCGGGATGGTGAACGCCTCGGTGGGCTCGATGCCGAGGACCGTCTCGTCGACGACCTGCCAGCGCTGGTTGGTCCCCGAGTTGGCCAGCCACGTGGTGACCGCCGCGCCGTCTGCGGTGGCCTGGCCGCCGACCTCCAGCAGCCGCCGGGAGTCGACGTTGACCAGGGTGTACGTGCCGTCGCCGGTGGTGGACAGAATCCACTGTGCCGGCGGGGTGGGCGCGGCCACGGCGGGGACGAGGGTGACGGCCTGGTCGACGACGGCGAGCTGGCGGGTGCCGTCGGCGGTGGTGACGGCGTACCGGGCCCGGTTGCCGTTACCCCCGGCGAGCCGGGTGAAGCGCCACAGTTGGGCGGCGCTGGCCGGGTCGGTCGTGCGGATCACCGCGCCGGAGCTGGTGCCTCCGGCCGGGGTGAGGGCCCGACCGCTCTGCACGCCCTTGAGCCGGTAGACGTGGCCGTCGCGCACGAGCGCCGCGTCCCGGGCGACCCCGGAGACGCCGGTGACGAGGAACGTCGTCACCGACTGGGCGGGCACCTCCAGCCGGGCGGTGCGACCACGCACGGCGACCGGGGCACCGCGCCGCAGCGCCCCGTCCGCGCTGGTGACGACCGGGGTCACGGACGCGTTCGCGGCCACCGAGCCGAACGCCGACAGGTCGAGCTGCACGGTACGGGCGGTGGTGCCGTCGTTGACGTGCACGACCGTGGCCCGCCTGCCGGCGGAGACGGCGGCGACGCTGGAGGTGTCGTTCACGGCGACGAGCCGGTCGCCGGGGCGGATGTGATGGGTGAAGTTGCGTACCGTGTCGAACTTGGTGTTCGTGTAGATCGGGCAGGTCTGCAGGGTGTCGGCGGCCGTGCAGTCGAACGGGAGCTGGATGCTGCCCCAGTTGGAGCCCTGGGGGAACTCGCCGCCCGGCTTCATGTTGTCGTAGTCCTCGACCGGCTGCCAGAACAGCCACGCAGACGGTTCCAGCTCGCGCAGGTCGTCGACCATGTGCCGGGCCATCCCGAGGCCGGGGGCCATGCTGGTGAGGCTGTGCCCGTTGCCCCAGGAGCCCTCGACCTCGCTCATCCACAACGGCTTGTCCTCGCCCTTGGCGATGTCCCGGACGGTGGTGCGCTGGCCCGTGCCGTAGGTGTGCACGTTGAGCTGGGCGACGAGGTCGCGTACGTCGTCGGGGTAGGCGTTCCAGTTCGTGGCGAACATGCCGGGGTTGGTCTCGTCCATGGCGGACACGACGGTGTCGCTGCCGGCGGCACGCAGCTCGGCCGCGAGCGCCCGGATCACCTGTTGTTGCAGGGCCGGGCCGGCGTGCGCGCCCTCCTGCCGGCCGCCCACCGGGTTGCCGTCGGCGCCCAGCCGGGTCCCCCAGTAGGTGGTGTTCGGCTCGTTGAGCGGGTCGATCGTGTCGACGGTGATGCCGTGTGCGTCCTCCATGTGCTGGGTGACCCGGACCAGGTACGTGGCGAAGTCGTCGACGCGGTCGGCGCGGATCTGATCGGCGCTGGAGTCGAGGCCGCCCGAGACGTACCCGCTGACGGTCTGGAACCAGGGCGGCGAGTTGCTGAAGGTCTCCCAGCGGGTGACGTCGCCCTTGATCTGGTCGACCCACCAGCGCTGGGTCCGGTCGGCGTCCCAGTTCCAGTGCGCCGGGTTCTCCGGGTCCCACCAGTCGGTGTCGGCGCGGGTGGTGCCCTCGGGCGCCTGCCACCAGCCCTGCACCGCCCCGCCGGGGCGCAGGTAGGCGGGGACGTCGGGGGCGTTGCCGCCGCCGATGTTGTAGCGGGCGATGTTGAGGTTGAGTCCCTGCTCGCCGAAGACCAGGTCGGCCAGCCGCTGTCGGATCTCCTCCGGGTAGCCGCCGGTGGCGTTGGCGAACCAGACCAGGCTGGTGCCCCATCCCTCGAACGTCTGCCCCTGATAGGACGGATCGGGGCGGACGGTGACCACCGGCGATGCGGCCCCGGCGGCTACGGCGGCCCCGGGCACGGGCGCGGCGGCGGGCGCGGCGGCGGGCGCGGCGGCGACGCCGAGGGCGACGACGGCCGCCGTGATCGCGGCGGCCACCCCCCGGCGGGACGGGTGTCTGCTCATGTGGACGGTCTCCTCCGACAGGCGGTGGTGAGGCGGTGGCGGTGAGGCGGTGGTGAGGCGGTGGCGGTGAGGCGGTGGCGGTGAGGCGGTGGTGCTGGCTGCCGGGGGGCCGGGGCCGCGCCGGCTGGGCGGTGCGCGGCGGGCCCCGCACCGGGGCCTGCCGGCGAAAGGTCGTACACCTCGATGTTTACGTAAACATCGAGTGCTGCGATGCTGCCAGTCGGCCGGTAACCCGTCAAGCATGGTCGGCATACTGGGCTGCGCCGCGCGAACACGGCGGCGAGATGGATCGGGCACGGCGGCGGAGATGGATCGGGCCGGAAAGCAATGACCGCCGGCCGGGGGTGAAAGGAGCCAGGCGGAATGAGTCCGTCCGGGCCCGACGGGGCCGCGCAGGAGCCGCCCGGCGCCGGCCGTCCCCGCCCCGGCCGGCGGAGGGGCGTCTCGATGGCCGACGTGGCGCGGCTGGCCGGCGTGTCCTCGCAGACCGTCTCCCGCGTCTCGACCGGCCACCCCGGCGTCGTCGGCACCACCCGCGAACAGGTCCTCGCCGCGATGCGGCAGCTCGGCTACCGCCCCAACAGCGCCGCCCGCGCGCTCAAGTACGGCGAGTTCCGCACCATCGGCGTCATCCTGTTCACCCTGTCGAGCACCGGCAACAGCCGCACCCTGGAGGCAATCGCCACCCACGCCGCCGACGCCGGCTACGTGATCACACTCATCCCCGTCGGGGCCCCCACCCAGGACCGCCTGCTCGGGGCCTTCACCCGGCTCGGCGAACTCGCCGTCGACGCGGTCATCGTCATCATGGAGGTGCACCTGCTCGACGCGGCGACCGTCGCCGTCCCGCCCGGGGTGCATGTCGTCGTGGTCGACTCCGATGCGGGCGACCGCTACCGCGTCGTCGACACCGACCAGGCCGACGGTGCCCGGCAGGCCGTGCACCACCTGCTCGACCTGGGCCACCGCACGGTGTGGCACGTGGCAGGGCCACGGGAGTCGTACGCCGCCGAACGACGCGCGCTGGCCTGGCGTTCGACGCTGGAAGAGCACGGCCGCCCGGTGCCGCCGGTGCGGCACGGGGACTGGTCGGCCGAGTCCGGTTACCGCGCCGGCCTCGAACTGGCCGACGAGGCGGACTGCACGGCGGTCTTCGTCGCCAACGACCAGATGGCCCTCGGGGTGCTGCGCGCGCTGCACGGCTCCGGCCGGGTCGTGCCCCGCGACGTCAGCGTCGTGGGCTTCGACGACATCGCCGAGGCGGGGGCGTTCATCCCACCGCTGACCACCGTCCACCAGGACTTCGCGGCGGTCGGCCGCCGCTGCGTCGAGGCGGTGCTGCGCCAGGTGCGCACCGGAACCCCGGAGACCGGTACCACCCTGGTCTCCACCCGCCTGGTGGTACGCGAGAGCACCGCGCCACCTCCGGGCGGCTGAGCGGGCGACCCGCACGCCCGGCCGGTCCCGGCCCGGCCGGCGCCGTCCTCCACGCCACCGGGCCCTCAGCGGCCTCCCGCCGCCCTTTTTTGGACCGTGGAGACCTCGGACAGGCCGTAACGGGGAATCGGGAGGAGTCCGTCGGGCGCCGTTGCCGGACCGCGAAACGTCTGCGCCGGCCTCAGCAGCCCGCATCGCGACGGTGGTATTGACGTGACACCCGCGTCGAGGCGCGGCCCCACGGCGATCACGTCTCGCCGATGGTGCAGTCGGTCGGGTCTATGACCAGCACCTCGACCCGGCTGTTCCGCCGCAGATCGGCGAGGAGTTGACGTACCACCGCAATGGCGGCGGTGTCGGCACAGATGCGGCCCAGCGCGCTCCGGCGATGTCCATTCTGTTCTCGGTCAGGTGGCGGCAGGCTCCTTCGATCACGCCGGCGGCGATCGGCCGGTCGGCGGCCACAGTGCCTGGTGGTAGCGCAGGTAGCGGCCCTTGTCGAGCAGGTACGTCACGCATGCTTCAGCACGCATCCGAGAACCAACATGGTGGCGTGACCGGACATACGGCCAGCAGGTGACACTCACCCGATCGGGCGTCGTGACGGCACGGTCGACCACGACCGGTGACCGAAAGGACGTAGCCGAAAAGGAGCGCAAATAGGCGTTCGGCACATCTCTCAGAATGCATTCATTTAGCTCGAAAAATTAGGCATCCGGCCATTGCCGCAACTATCTCGGGTTCCCACAGAAAACGGTCTTCGACGAGACGCCGAACATCGCCGCGCCCTCCCGACCAGCCGGCGGGTCGACGCCCGAAACCCTGTTCCACCACTGCGATCCGGCAGGGCCGACCATGTATCCATTCACGACATGTCACAGCATTCACGACGCCATACGTCTCGACAACAGAACGATTACCTGCTAAATATGGCTGCGAATGCGGCCAACCTCATACTCATAAATCTATATCAAGCTGTCTGAATGCCCCTCAGGAGGAATGATGTCCACTCCAGCCGACGCGCCGCATTCAGCGCCCGTCCAGCCCGCCGCCCCTGAACGGCCGGCGCCACCACCAGCCGTCGGCGAGCCGAGCCACGCAAGCCCGCCCGACCGGCCACGCACCAGATTCCGGGGCGACATCGAGGGAATCCGCGCGGTCGCCGTGGTGATGGTGATGCTGTTCCACGCCGGCGTGCCGGCGCTTTCCGGCGGCTTCGCCGGCGTCGACGTCTTCTTCGTCATCTCGGGCTACCTCATCACCACCCAACTGCTGTCCGAACAGAACCGGACCGGCTCGGTCGCACTGATCGACTTCTACGCCCGCCGGGCCAAGAGACTGCTGCCGGCGGCCAACGTACTGCTGCTGACGGCAGCGGTGTTCGTGTTCCTGATGGTGCCTCGAGGCCGGTGGGGTCAAATCGGCGGCGACATCGTCGCCGCGGTGGCCTACCTGCTGAACTGGCGGCTGGCCGAGCGTTTCACCCACCCCGACCCGACGATGCCGCCGTCCCCCGTACAGCATTTCTGGTCGCTTGCCGTCGAGGAGCAGTACTACCTGATCTGGCCGTTGCTGATCCTGCTGGCGGTGGCGCTGGCCAAGGTGTCCGGCGCCCGGCTGAAGCCGGTGCTGGCGACGGCGCTGGGCCTGCTGGCCGCCGGCTCGCTGGCCTGGTCGGTAACCACCACCGTCGGCGCGCAGTCCCCGGCGTTCTTCCAGACCACCAGCCGGATCTGGGAGTTGGCCGTCGGCGCTGGCGTCGCCATGTCGGTCGGGGCCTGGGCCCGGCTGCCCAAGCCGGTCGCTGTCGTGCTGGGCTGGGCCGGGTTGGCAGCGGTGCTGGTGACGTGCCTGCTCTTCACCCCGATGATGGACTTCCCCGGCTACACTGCCGCTCTGCCGGTGCTAGGCACCGCGGCGGTCATCGCGGCCGGCTGCGCCGCGACCCGGGGCGGGGTGGGGACTCTGCTCGGGATCGCGCCACTGCGCTGGGTCGGCGCGCTGTCGTACTCGCTGTACCTGTGGCACTGGCCGATGCTCGCGATCGCGGCCACGTACTGGGGGCCGCTGTCGATGTCCACCGGACTGCTGGTGATCGCACTATCGATCATCCCGGCCTGGTTGACCTTCCACTTCGTCGAGAACCGCATCAGGTACTCCCGGCGGGTCTCGCAGTCGCCGCGGCTCGCCCTGGGCATCGGGGCCGGCTTCTCCGCGCTGGGCGCGCTGGCCGGCATCGCGCTGCTGCTGGCGAGTTGACCGGGTCCGGCGCCGAACGCTCACGCGGCCGGCGCCGGACCGACGGTCGCGACGTCAGACCGACGGTTGCGCGCCGCTGTCTTATTCAGGTCGCCCTCAGGGGGCAGGGCTCGACCGCCGAAAAGTAATACCCCCGAGATGTCTGATCCTTGCCCGGTCGCTCGTCGGTAGGACGAATGCCGCTCGGCAGCCTTCCGAGCGGGTTCCGGCCATGGAGGTTGTCATGACATATCCCTATGACGCGGAGTTGGCACCGTGGGTCCCGATGCTGCCCATCCTCGACCTCCGCGATCCGGCGGCCGCCCGCGAAGTCGGGCGGGCCATCGCGGCCCAGCTTCCCCAGCCCGACCTGACCGGCCTCACCGTGCTGGACCGCACGGTGCCCGGCCCGGCCGGCGCCCCCGCCGTCCCGGTGCGGATCTACACCCCGCAGCCGGCGTCGGCGCCGGCGCCGGCCGTCCTGCACCTGCACGGCGGCGGCTTCGTGCTCGGCGACCTAGCGCTCGAACACGCCGACGCCGCCGCGTTCGCCACCGGCATCGGGGCCGTGGTGGTCGCCGTCGACTACCGCCTAGCGCCCGAGGAGCCCTTCCCGGCGGCCCTGGAGGACTGCTACGCGGTGCTGTGCTGGCTGGCCGGCAACACCGACGAACTCGGCGTGGACCCCACCCGCCTGGGCCTCTACGGCCGCAGCGCCGGTGGCGGGATCGCCGCCGGCCTCACCCTGCTGACCCGCGACCGCGGCGGCCCGCGGCTGGCCATGCAGTACCTCGACGTCCCGGTGCTCGACGACCAACTCGACAGCGTGTCCATGCGCGCCTACGTCGACACCCCGATCTGGAATCGCCCCAGCGCCGAGATGGGCTGGGCCTACTACCTCGGGGACGACGTCAAGCCCGGAGACCCGAGCGTGTCGGCCTACGCCGCCCCGGCGCGCGCGGAGGATCTTGCCGGGCTACCGCCAGCGTTCATATCGAGCTGCCAGTTCGATCCGGTACGCGACGAGGGAATGCACTATGCCCAGCGGCTGGCCCAGGCCGGCGTGCCGACCGAGGCGCACCTGTACCCGGCCACCTTCCACGGCTCCGCGCTGGTGACCGATGCGGCCGTGTCACGGCGGATGCGGCAGGACGCGGTGGCCGCCTTCCGCCGGATGCTCTGACCGGCCACGGGCCGAAGCCGGGGCGACAGCGGTGGGTCACCGGTTGCTACGGTGTGGGTGACGGTCAGCGGTGTCCCCCGGGGAGGGTCGGCATGTGGGCGGACGAGGCCGCGCTGGACGCGGCGACCCGCCGGCTCGACGAGTGGGAGTCGTCGCTCGCCGACCGGGCCACCCGCGCGCGGGCGCTGTCGGCGCGGCAGCGCGGATAGCGCGGCAGCTGCGCCGGCTGCTGGCCAGCCTGCGGCGGCTGATGCCGCAGATCCGCCGACTCAGCGAGCTCATCGAGAAACTCCAAGCAGGCCCTGGGACGCCTACGGCCTGGTCGGCGCCCACGTCCTCGCCGGCGAACTCGCCAGCGCCGGGGCCGACCACCGAGTGGCCTTCACCGCCTACGAACAGCGCATGCGGGCGTATGCCGGACGCTGGCAGAAAGGCGCCAATCCCGGCAGGTTCCTCGCCCCGCCACTCGGCGGGGCTTGGTGCTGCGCAACAGGCTCCTGGCCGCCAGCGTGGTGCAGCGGATGCTCCTCCGCGGCACGAAGAGCCTGGCCACCGACGCCGACCTGCCCGACTACCCTGACCGCGGCCGAACCGATCAGCGACCGCCGATGGACATGGATCCGCAACAACTCGGTCCTGGCACACGGGTACCGGACGTCACCGCCGACCAGTCGGGCCGGCGGCGCGTTTGCGCCGAGCACCTCCTGACGGTCTTGTGGCGGTTGTACGGCACCGACAGCGACGTCCGTGCCCTGTGCGACCGCCTCAGGTTTATCGACACAACCGGTAGCCGAAGCCCCGAAAGAAGCCGGGGAGGGACGGCACGCCGTCCCTCCCCGCTCTGCGGTGAACCGCCTCAGGACAGGAACTTGTCCAGGGCCGCCTCGATCGTGCCGCTGTCCGGCGAGGCGTACGACTTCATGGTGATCTTGTTGTACGAGATGAAGCTCGGGCACCGGTTCGCCGGGGCGTTGACGGTGCCGCCGTCGCCGATCTTCTCCCCGGTCTTCGCCGCGTAGAAGGTCATCGTGTAGCGCGACGAGATGTAGGAGATGCTGACCTGCTTGCCGGAGTTGTCCTTGTAGTCGCACTCCTTGGGGGCGCCTTCACTGCCCTCGTTGACCTTCAGGCAGGCGACCACCGACACCGACTCGAAGTCGGCCGACTTCGCGTAGTACGGCTTCTCGGAGCTGACCGACTTCGTCGACCAGAACGTCGGCCGCTCGATGGAGTTCGCGAAGGTGTACGCCTTGGCGCCGGACGGGCCGCTGTAGGCCGCCGCGTTCAGGATCGGGCTGCCGTCGCAGACGGAGGACAGGTCGCTGGAGTAGCGCGCGGTAACCGCGTCGTTGCCGCTCGGCTGCTCCTCGGACTCGGCCGGCTCGGGGGCGGCAGAGTTGTCCGTACCGGGCTGGGGGTTGCCGTTGCTCGGACTCACGGACGCGGGTCCGGACGCCTTCGGGGTGGGGTCGTCGTCGTTGCTGACGAGGGCGAGCCCGATGCCGGCGCCACAGATCGCGAGGACGACGACCACGGCCCCGGCCGCCAGCCCGATGATCAGGCCCCGGTTCGACTTCCGCGGCGGCGAAACGGGAGCGGGGAACTGCGGGGGTGGCCCAGGCTGGCCGTACCCAGGCTGGCCGTACGTGGGGTACCCGGCGGGCTGAGCCGGCGGACCGCTCCACGGGGTGACGTTCGGATCCGGCTGCCCTCCATGGGGATCGTGGTCATCCCTGCGCCACCCGCGACGTCGCTGTTTTCCGAAGGGCGGGTGGTGATCGGCCCGCCGGTGGACCGCTTTCCACGCCTCCCCCGGTTGCCCCACGCCGGCCTCCCCCAGCGGAAGGAAGCCCGGTGGGGTGCTCGCCGCACTCGGGACGACGACCACCCCACCGGAGGGTTGGGCCGGGCCGGCTCTCAGGACCGGCGGTCGATCGCGACGTGGGCCGCGACGGTGAGCAGGTGCCACAACTCCGGTTCGATCCGGTGCGCCGACGGCAGGGCGTAGAAGCGGCGGGTGCCGTACTCCCAGTCCATGTCGCGGCGGGCCTCGTCGGCGGCGGCCAGGACGGCGTCCCGGCGGATCTCGGCCAGGCGCGTAGAGAGCGTCACCAGGTTACGCAGGATCAGGCCGAGCCGCGCCTCGTCGCCGATCTCCTGGTGCGGCCGGCCACGTTGCGACCGGGTGGTCCAGCCGAGGACGTGGTCGCCGCCATCCGGGGCGAGGATCGGCGACAGCCGCTCGTTCGCCAGCGCCACGGCCGCGGCCTGGAGCAGGTCGGCGTCGCGGCACAGCGGCAGCAGGTCCCCACCGAGCCGGCCCAGCGACCGGGCCAGGACGCCGTCGCCGACCAGTTTCTCCGAGTACGCCTCCAGCACTGCCGCGTTCTTCTCCTCGGCGATCACGTGCGGCGACGGCGGGCTGGCCCGCTGCTCCTCGTACGACCTGCGCAGGTCGGTGAAGCCGTCGAAGGCCGCAAGCCGCAGCGAGTGCCGAGAGGCGAACAGCACGATCTTGTCGGTGACCGGCCGCTCCTCGGCCTCGTTGGAGGGGACGATGTCGTTCAGGTCGACCCGCTGCTTGCCGAGGAACGCCCACAGCTCGCGGCTCAGCGCCGCGCCCGGCGCGCCGGACGACGGGAGCGCCGCGAAGGCGTACACCTGCTGCTGCGGCTCGCCGTCGTCGTCCTGCGCCAGGTTGACCAGCCGGCGGTGCTCCTCGTCATCGTAGTTGACCAGCCAGTCGCTGCCGTCGAGCAGTTCGCGGCCCAGTTCGTCGGCCGGCACCCGGGACCGCTCCAGCAGTTCGAACACCGACAGTTGGCGCAGCGGCGCGATCAGCGGGCGGGCCCGGTCGCGCAGCGCCCGCACCACCGTCTCCGCCGGGCCGGCGGACGCCGACTGGCCGGACGCCGACGCCAGGACCAGCGTCGACGCGCCATTGGCGAGAGACACCCGCCAGGCCAGCGCCGAGCCGACGTCGGACAACCGGGGCCGTAGGCCGTCACCGTCGGCGGCCCCGACCGACCGGTCGTACAGCCAGTCCTCGGTGCGGTGGTCGTCGACGGCGGGCACCACGCGACGCAGCGGAAAGCGCTCGGCCTGCCGCCGCTCGTTGCGGACGTCCTCCATGGCCAGGCGCACGACGCGCGTCGCGTCGTCCACCGCGTCCCGCCAGCCCTGCGCCTCCTTGCGGACGACCGCGACCGTCTGCGTCATCCGTTCCAGCATCAGCAGCGTCCGTAGCTGGCAGTCCTGCTGGTAGTGGGCGGTCAGCAGCGACTGTTCGGCCGCCAGGTAGGCGAGCTGGTGCCGGCCACGAAACATGCCCCGGTCCTCGCGGACCCGCTCCTCCGCCTGGTCCCGGGCGGCCTTGGCGACCCCGGGATCCGCGCGGGGGGCCTGCTCGACCCGGCTGCGGAACAGGTCGAGCCGCTGCTGCACCCGGTCCAGGAAGGCCAGGCCGCCGCGCGGGCCGCCGTCGCGCCGGGACATGATCCGGGCCACCGCGCCGCGCAGGGCGACCCCCCACTGGCGGTCGGTCTCCCGGGCATGGTGGTCGGCCACCGGGTGCCACTGCTGCTGCGTCTTGAGGGTCAGCGGCACGTTCTGCCCGCCCCAGAACACCCGCAGCGTCTCCTGAGTGGCGTCGACGACGACCTGCCCCTGGTAGTCGGTGCGCATCGGCCGGATGTCCTCGAAGGGCAGGCGCAGGTTGGGCAGGTCCGGCAGGCGGGGGCCACCGCCGGGCGCGGTCAGCCAGGTCGACGACGGCGCCAGCAGGCCCTCCCGCGCCGGGTCGCTGTCCAGTTCCTGCAACACCGGCGGCGGCTGGGCTCCCTCGGCGTCGCGCGCGTCGGTGGCGCCGGAGAGGAACTGGTCCACCTCCGGGCCCAGGTCTCCGACGGCGGTGGGCAGCGCGGCCAGCACGTCGGCCGCGGCCCGGTCGACCAGGCCGCGGATCACCGGCTCCCAGGCGTACTCGACCAGGTAGACGCCGAACGTGGAGTAGATGTCCGTCGACCCGCGCGTGTACTTCTTGGCGTTGACCCGGTAGCTGCTGAACGCGGGACCCACCGTCGGCAGCAGGTGCGCGTAGACGGCATCGGCCACCGCGACCGGGCAGACCGACTCCGCGTCGTACGCCGGCAGGTGCCGGCCCGACGAGCGCGACCGCCGGCCGTCGATGAAGTACGTGTACTGCGCCGGTGCCGCGGTCATCTCGTGCCGGTTGCGCGCCGACCAGCGGAACTCGGCCGGATGCCTGCGGTCGGTGTTCATCAGGCGGTCCAGCTCGCGCAGCAGCGCGTACCCGTTCGCCTCGCTGCGGGTGCGCTGCGGCCCCTCCAGCCGTCGCCGGAACGCTCCGGAGAGCACGCAGAACAGCGTCACGGTGAACCCGCCGCCGTGCTCCTGCCGCAACTTCTGCAGGTACGCGAGGACGTCGAGCAGGATGCCGGCGCCGGTGCCGCCCGCCGTCGAACTGACCACGTAGATGTTCGGCATGCTGTCCGCGTCGACGAGGGTGAGCTGGTCCAGCGCGTCTTCCAGCCGCTTCGTCACCGGTGTCGGGCCCAGCACGTCGGAGAAGAACGCCAGCCGACCGAACGAGCGGATCTGCCCGGCGCCCTCCACCAGGAACGACAGGGCCTCGTCGTCGCGGATCTCCCGGGCGTCCTCGGGGCCGAACCACGGCACGACGGTGGGATAGAACTCCTGCGCGACGTCCCGCCCCTGCCGGACCTTGTCGATCATCGAACGGACCGAGCCGTCCAGGTACAGGTCCTCGGTGTCGACGTCGAGGCTCACGCCGTCCACCCGGGGGCGCGTGCGACGGTCCACGTCGAGGGCGCGCAGCAGGACCGGCCAGTCGTAGGGACGTCCCGCCGTCCGCTCCGGCGCGCCGGGGTCGCGTCGTAGATCCTGCCAACGCTGCTCGGTCGCGAGCCGGTGCTTCAGGTGGGCGGCGGCGATGCTTCCGGTGCCGCCGAGCCCGATAACCAGTGCTGGGAGCACGGTAACCTCCATGTCCGCCGTGGGGCTGTGGTCAGGGTTGATAGGTGAAGGTCGTGCCGTCCGCCGCCGACACCGGCTGCCGGGGCCGGCACACCACATGGTGGCGGCGGCCCGCGCGGCGGTAGTCGATGTGCAGCACCAGCTCGGTGCCGCTGCCCACGGTCCGGGGTCGCCGGACGGCCCGGACCGTGCCCGTGCCCTGCGTTCCGCCTTGGCCGTGGGCTGCGGGGAAGCGCACCTTCCGCCCGCTGAGCCGCTGCCGGTACGGGGCGGCCGTCCCCGGCTCGGCCACCAGCAGGTGCCCGCCGATCGGCTTCCAGCGCCGCCGGCGCAGCGTCACCGCCAGCGCGGCCAGCGCACCCAGCGCGAGCACCGCCGTGACCACCAGCCAGACCGGGATCCCGCTCGCCGTCCTCGCCCCCTGCGCCTGCCCGGTCACCGGCTGCGGGACGAAGTCCAGGCCCAGGTCACGGTCGATCACGTCCCGCCACGGCGAATCCACCGTGCCCACCACTCTCACCTGGCCGGTGGTGGTCCGTTCGCCGCCGATCCAGGTGCCGGACAGCGCCTGAGGCTGGAGCCGGATCGTGACCTGCTGCTCGGGCGCGGCCGGGTCGAGCGTGACCTGTGCCGTGGCGGCCGTCCCCGTGACGGGCAGACCGTCCACCTCGACGGCCAGGTCACGGACGGTCAGCGGGACCCGGGTGGTGGTGCTGCGGACCCGGGCCACCAAGTCGACGGGCTCGTCCCGGACGACGACCGTCGACGGCTCCAGGGCGATCGTCGCGGTGAGCCGGTCCTGTGAGACGTACGCCGCCGCCTTCTCCACCGCGATACGGTCCCCCACCCGGCCGAGGTAGTCGCCCACCTGCTCCGGGGGCAGGTCCATCAGCACCGTGTCGTCGAAGACCTCGTCCAGCAGGCGCACGTCGGTGCGCCCGGTCAGCGGAACGCCGTGGGCGCGTACCGAACGGCGCTGCTCCACCGCCCGGGCCCGCTTGCGCAGGTCGGCGAAAGGCGTCGCCGGCCGGGTACGCGTACCTCGACCCCGGCGGCGGGTCGTGGACGCCCGTCGGTGAGCATGATGACCGTCGCCGGATCGGTCGCGTCGGGCTGCTCCACGATCTGCAACACGGCCCCAATCGCCGCGCCGATGTCGGTGGCCCGGCCCTCGGCGCGGCCCGGCAGCCGGCCCAAGACGGCGGCGCCGTTCGCGCCGATGTCGCCGCTGAAGACGGGATCGGGGCGCTCGGCGAAGGCGATCAGGTGCAGCCGGTCCACCGGGGCCAGGCCGCCGAGCAGCGGACGCAGGGCCGCCCGGGCAGCGGCGTACAGGTCCCGCCGGCCGTCCTGCATGGAGGCGGAGACGTCGAGCAGCACGACGTAGTCGGCGGGCAGAGTGTCCACGCGCAGGCCACGTAGGACCTCCGGCAGCGCGGCCTGATCGGCGGCCGACCCCGCGCGGGCGGGCGCGCCCACGACGGTGAGCAGCACCAGCAGGCAGACCGCGAGCGCGGACCGAACAGCACGTCTCGGCATGGGGCTCCTCCTTCTAGTGCGTGGCGCCGTACACGACCCGGCCGGGCTTGTCGCCGATGTCGGGGCCGCGCAGGTGGGGCCGCAGGCAGTCGAGGACCATCCCGTCCTGCTCGGGCTGGCTGGTGAGGCGGACGTCGTCCCGGCCCTCGGTCAGCCCGTTCTTCTTCGCCTCGGCGTACCGGCCGGCGATCTCGGTGATCACCACGCGCGGGGCGTGCTCGGCGCCCACGTCCCGCACGAACCGGACGGTCTCGTCGCGCAGCCGGTGCCACCAGCTGTCCGGCGCGACGAGCGGGTGGTGCACGACGAGCCGCAGCGCTTCGGCGAGCTGGGCGGCACGCAGGACGCACCCCTCCCGTTCCCGCCAGGCGACGGCCCGGCTGAACTTCGCCAGCCGCTCGGCGAGCAGATCGGCGTAGCCGACGTTCTCGTGCGGGTCCCGCAGCGGGGTGAGCTGCCAGGTCCGGGCGCTGTGGGCGGACTCGTCGGCCTGGGCCAGCCAGCTCATCTGGTGCGCGAGCCCGGCCACGAGGTCGTAGCCCGGCTCGTTGCCGCTCAGGGTCACGGCGACGCCGTCAGGCTTCGGTGCCCGCGGGTCGGCGAGGACGCCGGGATACCGCCCGCACGCCGGCACGAGGATCCGGCCGGGCACCGTGGCCGGCGCGGGGACCCGCTGCCAGGAGTCGGCCGGCTCCAACCAGTGCGGCGGGGCGACGGCCCGCATCCGGGCCGCCCAGAACGCCTCCAGTGCCGGGGGCAGCCGCAGCAGGTGCAGGTGGAACGCCCGCCACCGGTCGACGAGTTCGGTGCCCGAGTGGCCGGGCCGGCCGCCGGTCCAGCGGCGCACCTCCGCCGCGTCGGCGAATTCCACGAAGACCTGCTCGATGGCCCGTCGTACCTGTTCGCCGGTCTCCCTGATCTCCGGAGCGACTGGCCGGGACTCCGGCACGAGCCAGGCGTCCGCGTCCGGCCGCGGCGGCGCGACCGTCCGGTCTGCAGCCGGCGGCGGGACGGCGATCGCCTCGTCGTCGCCGGGCGTGACGTCCGCCCGGCCGGCGACCGCCTCGACGGCCTCGACGGCCTCGACGGCCTCGACGGCCAGCATCGGGCCGGCATGCTCCGCCGTCCCGCTCGGGGACGGTCGACGGTCCAGGCGGGACATCATCCGGCGGTACAGTTCGGCGATCCGCTGCCACATCTCGTCCTCCTCGCCGGGAACGCCGCCCCGGCACCGGTCCAGCGCGGCCGTCAGGAGCCCCTCCTGCATGACCCCACCGAGCCTTGTCACGTGCTCCCGGAACACCTCGGCGTAGCGCCCGTCGGCACGGAGCACGGCGGCGAGCAGCTCCTCGAAGGGCACGTCGGTGTAGTCGGTTCCGCTGTCCATCAGTGGGTCTCGTCCGTCCATCAGTGGGTCCCGTCGAACGGGTTGTCGTGGTCGTCGGCTTCCACCTGGGGCACGCCGAGCCGCACCCGGAACACCACGCCGGGCCGGGTCTCCAGGTCGAGCGGGTCGCCAGTGGTCCACCGGGGCGGATCGCCGGCGTGCACCCGGACGACGCCGGCGGCGTCCAGGCTCACCCGGTGCGGCGCCCGCGTCCCGGGCACCGCAGACAGCGTCCCGACGAGGTGCTCCCGGCCGTCGTCGGCGCGGTACAACAGGCCCCAGCGTCCGTCGTCAGCGGCGGGCGGCAGCGCGACGGTGCCGAGCACGCCGGCGCGGGCCTCACCGTGTTCGTCCACGAACGTCTCCCGGGGGGCCGGGGCCGCGCCAGCGGCGCGCAGCGCGGGCCGGGGCGTCTCCCGCGCGCCGGCGACGTAGAAGCGGTCAGCCAGTGCCGTGGCGTCGGCCACGTCACCCAGCAGCTCCGCGGGCAGGCGCGGGGCCGGTTCCGCACGATCGATCCGCAGGTACGGCCGCTCCCCCCGCCACAGCAGCAGGTCGAGGTTTCCGGCGGCGTCGACCTCGATGCCGGCCCGGATCTCGCGCGGCCAGAGCCGCCGGTCGAGCCGCCGATTCGCGCCCGACTCCGCGAGCCGGGAGTCCAGCTCGCTCCAGCGGAAGACCCCCCACGGCACGGGCTGCCCGCCGTCGACCTCCCGCCGGATGATGCACCGGTCGCCGAGCTGGCCGATCGTGGTGAAAGCGCGCAGGCTGCCGTCGGCCTGTTCGCGCAGCGGGGTCCCGGCCGGCAGGAGCACCCGGCCCTGGTCGGCGCGACCCTGCATGCTCAACGCGCAGGGCAGCGCCTGCAGCATGTTGTCGACCTCGACGGCGACCTCCGTGGCGCCCTGGCGCAGCAGGTCCTCGTCGGCGACCGGGGCGCCCAGGGACTCCAGCGACGCCGCCCAGGCCGCGCCCATCGAGGCCGCGTTCTTCGCGTACGTCCGCTCCACCACCACCCGCACCGGCGGCTCGCCGCGCCGGTTGCCCGCCGCCAGTTCCCGGCCGACGACCTCGGCGGCGAGGCCTAGCTGGCTCGCCTTGCCGGTGAGGATGACCCGGTCGAGCCGGTCGCCGCTGTCCAGCCGGGCGCGGGCGAGGCCGGCGGCGAGCCTGCTGACCTCCATCAGCATCGGC
>NZ_GG657738.1:816434-822491 GCF_000158815.1 Micromonospora sp. ATCC 39149
TTGGGGCTGCAGCCGGTAGTAGCGGCCAGTGGTGCCGGGTGCAGCCCCCGGCAGCTCCGGCGTCTCGTCACGCAGGTGGATGGTGACGAGCGCGATGTCCGTGGTGCCGCCGCCGATGTCGACGACGAGGCAGTTCTCGATCCAGTGCCGCTGCCGGCCGGGAGCCGGGCGGAAACGGGCCCGCAGCGCCTCGATGCCGATGGCGTAGTTGGCGCCGAGGTCGCGCATCAGGAAGAAGAGCGCGGCAGAGATCGCCTCGTCGTAGCGCAGGTCGGCCTCGCCTACGCCGAGCACGTCGGTGAGCACCCGCGCCAGGCGTTGCCGGGCCGACGGCGGGGCCATGGTCGGGTAGGTGGCCACCACCTGGTCGACATGGCCACTCTCCAGCCGGTCCGGGTGGGCCCGGGTGAACTCGTCGGTGCGGTCGAGCAGGAAGCCGAAGGCTCCGCCGAGCAGCGCCTCCAGGTCGACCGTGCGGTGGTCGTCGCGCAGTTCGACGCGGAAGCCCGGCTCGTCCAGGTGGTGCTTGAGGCCCCGCACGGAGGCCAGCGGCGTGCCGTCGCCCAGCGGCGGGCCGAGACGGACGCGAAGATCCGGGTCGACCGCGGTGACGTCGAGGCGGCTCGGGACCTCCTCCGCCTCGATCGCGCTGTCCAGCCGCACCGGGAACAGGGAGTGGTGTTCCAGGGCCGGGGTCGCGAACGCGGTGTCGTAGCAGCGGTGCAGGCGGCCGGCGAGCCAGGCCGAGAAGGGCGCGGTGCCGCCGGGCTGGGCCAGGTCGAGCGCCAGCAGCACCCGGTGCAGGAGGCCGCCCCCGGTGGCCTCGTCGCCCTCGACGGCCTCGACGAGGCCCTCGACGTCGGTGCCGGTCAGGTTGCCGGCGATCCGCTCGCGCAGGGCGGACCACTCGGCGCGGCAGGGCTCGGCGCGCGGCGTGGCGAGCTCGTCGTCGGCGGGCTCGGCGCGGAGCAGCGCCACGGTCTCCCGGCACAGGACGGCCCGCTGGTCGGCCGGCATCGGCAGCTGCGGCGGCGGCCGGTACGGGTCGTAGAGGGTGACCGTGGAGTTGGTGGTGCCGAAGTCGACGGCGGCCAACCCGCCGTGCCGGTCGGGGAAGCGGCGGATGGTCGGCCGGATCCGCCGTCCGGCGCCGGGCGGGTGGAGGTCCTCGGTGCTCATCTGCCCTCCTCGTCGGTGCGGGGCCACTGGTCGTCCTCGTCGAGCAGGGCCTCCACCCGCCGGGCGACGGCCTGCGGGGGGTCCGGCTCGGCGGCGGGATCAGTGCCGGCCAGCGCCCGGATCTCCGCGTCGGTGCGGGGCAGGGCGGCGCGCAGCTCCCGCAGCGCGTGACGGATGCCATCGACCCGGCGTGCCTGTTCCACGGCCAGGCCCTCGACGGCCAGCCGGCGGACGGCCTCGACCAGCTCCCGGCGCAGCCGCATGACGGTCACCTGGTGCCGGCCGTACCCCTGCGGGTCGTGCCACGGCAGGAGCCGGTCCGGGGCGAGGGGGAACGCCTGCCGCGCGGCGTCGGCGTCGACGGCCGGCGCGCCGTCGGCCGGGCCGGTCGTGGGCAGCCAGTCGAGCTGCACGGCGCGCCGGAGCGTGGCCAGCACAGCGTCTGCGCCCTCCCGGACCAGCCGCTCGCGCACCGGTTCGACGCCGTCGAGCAGCTCGGCCTTGAGCGGGCCGAGCCGCGCGGAGCGGCGTAGGCGCCAGGCGGCGACCGTCGCGTCGACGACCTCACCGATCACCGACGGCAGCTCCCGGAGGGTTGCGCGGAACCTCGCCTCGAACTCGTCGGGGCGCACGGGCGGTTGCTCCCGTTCGAACCCGTCGCCGGGCTGCACCAGCTCGTCGGTGACCGCCGCGAACAGAATCGCCCACTGTGGCCAGGAGTGAACCCGGGCCACCACCCGCTGGGTGACCGCGTCCTGCGGGGTCATCCCAGCGGCCGACCGGGCGTCGGGGCCGGCGACACCGCGTCCCACGTCGTCGATCAGCGCGGTCAGCTCTGCGCCGATGCGGCCCACCAGGTCGCGCAGCCGTTCCTCGGCGGGCAGGGGCGGCGGCGGGGCGGCCGGGGACTCCTCGTCGAGCGCCGCGACGGTCTCGCGCAGCACCCGGCGCAGGTCCAGGTGGGCCGCGTGGGCCCGGGCGGCGCGCGCCGCGCGGCCGGCGTCGCGGCCCGCGCCGAGGACGGCGTCGAGCAGGTCGTCGGCGCGGGCGGGGGCGAGCGGACCATCGCGCAGCGCCGCGCTGTCCGGCCCGGCCAGGACGGTCGTGCGGGGGTACGCCTGCACGACCCGCTCGGCGTCGTGCCGCGGGCCGGGTAGCAGCACGGCCGCGCTGGCGGCGCGCAGTTCCCGCTCGATCAGCCAATCGGCGCGGCCGGTGCGCAGGCGGGGGGACAGCACCGGCAGGTCGACCAGTTCGAGGGGCTCGTCGCCCAGCGGCCACCGGGACCGGGGCACGTCCACCTCGACGGTGACCCGGCGCACGGCGGGGAAGATCCGGTGCAGGACGTTCTGGGCGAGTTCGGTGGCGGGGGGCGTACGGTCCGGACGCGGTGGTGTCGGGGAACGGTGGGTAGGGAGACTGCCCCGCCGACGTGGAACGGCATCGTCGCCTGGGGCACCGCGTCGAGGCGGGCCGGGACCGCCTCGACGCCGAGCAGATGCTCGGCGAAGACCTCGGCCCGGTGCAGCGCGACGAGTTCGGTCAAGGCGGCCCGGCACTCCGCGTCGGCGCCGGGCCACAGCCGCCGGGCGCACGCCAGCGCCTGCGCCCAGTCGGCGGCCGGCGCGAGCCCGTCGTCGAGCAGGTCGAGGATGTCGGCCCGACAGCCCGCGATCTCCGCGCGGTCCAGGAAGGACACCGAGACGGTGCGGACGGCCGCCCGCTCCCCGGCGACGGCGCGCAGGCGCGCCACCGTGACGTACCCGAGGGTGGATCGCTGCGGGGTGAGGGCAGGCGCGTCCCCGCCGAGCAGCGGCTGCCACAGGTGGTGGCTGACGACGTGGTCACCGGTGCCCTCGGCCAGCAGGGCCACGGAGATCGGCGCCTCGGCGGCCCGCACGACCAACGCCGCGGCCGACCGGGCGGAGTCGGCGTGCGGGCCGCCCGGCAACGCCCCGGTGACCGCGGCGAGCAGGCGCTCGGCGCGTTCGCGGCTCCGCGCTGCGGGATCTGTGCGCTGTATCGGCACGGTTGTCCTCCGGTCAGGGGTACGGCCGGCCGGGCCGTCGTTTGGCCAACGTCGGGCCACCGACGATCAGCAGATGAGGAGGGGACGAATCAGGAGATGATGCGGGAATTGCCGCGCTCGGCGTCGGCGTGGACCGACTGTAGTCGGGTGGCTGGAATTGTCGGTGTCGGCCTTCGGACACTTTTTCGGCGCCATTCAGGAAAGGCCACACGGCTCGGATCAGCCGTCCGAATGGCTGAGCGCAATCGTCGGACGGCGTCCCGGGGGTGAACGAAGGAGGCCATTCGAACGAGTCACCCCCGGCCCTCGCCTCCTACTTCGGCGGCAACCGGCCACGTCCGAATCCGTCCTCGCGCGCGCGGTCGAGAAACTGCACCCGGTGCTCGATCGGCCGGCCGGCGCGCGCGTATTTCTCCTTGATCCGATCGAGGTAGGTCCTTACCGTGCCGGGCGCTATTCCCAGCACCCGGCCCACCGCCTCGACGGTGCACCCACTGCCGTAGGAGACCAGCACCTCCCGTTCCCGGGCGGACAGATGGGGGCGTTCCGGTCGGGCGTCGCGGCCGAGCCAGAACGCGTGCTCGGTGGTCATCGGCGTCTCGCCGGCGGCGACCTGCCGGATCACGTCGGCAAGGACGCCGAGGTTGTTGGCCTTCAGCACGTACGCCGAGGCACCGGCCTCGGTGGTCGCCGCGATGTAGACCGGATCCGGGATCACCGACACCACGACGACCGTGTGCCCGACGGCCACCAACCGGCGGACGTTGTCGGCGGGATCGGTGAAGTTCTCCAGGTTCAGGTCGAGGATCACGATCCTCGGCCGTCGCGTCGCCGCCAGGAACTCGTCCACCGAGACGGCGAGCGCCGTGAGCGTGATGTCCGGCAGGCGGCTCATCCAGGCGGACATGCCCTCCAGCAGCATCTGGTCGTTGTCGATCGCGCCGATCTCGATCATCGCCGCCATGAGACCTCCACCATCGTTCCCTGATCAGGCGCGGAGTCGATCGCGACCCGGCCGCCCACCTCCACGACGCAGTGCCGCAGCTCGCGCAGGAGCCCCCGGCCGGGGTTGACCGCCTCCGGCCGGAAGCCCCGGCCCCGGTCGACGACCTTGAGCGTGACCCCGCCGTCGCCGCCGACGGCGGTCAGCCAGGCCTCGTCGGTGCCGGCGTGCTTGGTGACGTTGGTCAGCGCCTCGCTGACCGCGTTGGTCAGGGCCTGCTCGACGTCCTCGGGCAGGCGGTCGGACAGGTCGTGGAACTGCGAGTGCACCTGCAGGCCCAACGCCTGCTTGTCCCGGACCACCCCGGCCAGCGCGCTGGCCAGGTTCGCCATCGGGCCGCCGCTGCCGGCGGTGACCAGCCCGCGCAGGTAGTCGGCGTCGCGCTGGGCGAGCGCGCGCACCTCCGCCTGGCGGTGGTCCAGCCGGCCCCGGCGATCATGCTGAGCGTGGTCAGCACAGTGCGGTGCAGCGCGTCGTACTGGCGGGTCCGCTCGTCGAAGCGGGCCTGCGCGGCTGCCTCCCGCGCCCCGGCGGCCAGCGCGGCCTCGGTGGCGGCGTCCAGTTGGTCGGCGCTGCCTCGCAGGTAGCCGGCGACCACCGCGGCCAGCACTGCGAAGCCCAGCAGCGATACCGCGTTGACGGTGATCGCGCCGAACCCGTCCGGGCTGCCCACCAGTTCACGGAGGGACCCGACCAGGTACCCGGCCACGAGCAGGGCGACGGCCGCCGTCGCCGGCCAGCGGGGCGCGAACGCGGCGGCCACGATCGCCGCGCCCATCGCCGGCGGCAGGACCCAGTGCTGCCAACCCGTGTCGCACGAGGCGACGCAGGCGGCCGGCACCAGCAGCAGCCCGAGCAGCGCCACCAGCACATCGGCGTACACCCAGCCGTGGCCCATCCGGCCGGCGCGGCCCGCCCGGACGAACAGCAGCACCGTCCAGGCGACCGTCAGCAGGTAGCCGGCCAGGACCAGGGCCGGCAGCCGGTACATCCGCAGGCCACCGATGAGCGGCACCGGTATCCAGACCGCGAGTTGCACGACCCGCAGGCAACCGGCCGCCCAGATCAGCAGCGCGTTCACCCGCACCGCGGCCTTCCCCCGGTTCAGCACCCCTGTTTGCGCCACGTTCCGACGATGGCACGTCGCGCTTGCACGGGACAGTCGGCATATCGGCGGACACGCGCGCCCGGCCGCGACACCCGATGCGGATTTCCTGCGATTAGTCGCCGGACGGGCATTGACGAATCGAATAGCGGACTGCCACGCTGGCACGGCCGAAGTGGCGTACCCCTCTCACCATGCCAACCGTTCGGATGATTCATGCTGCAACAGATGGGGCACATTCCCTGCCATCGGGTCGATGCCGCAGTGCGCGCCGCCGAAGATCAACTGTCGGCTTCCGGAAGTCGCTCCGCGGCAGAGCGCCTCGTGTTGCTGTGGAGGCTTTGCGACGCATTGCAGAGCCGATTCCTCTGCACCAATTCCGCCGCCGACCTGAATAGCGCGATCGACGCCGCGCGCACCGCGCGGGAGCTGGTGCCCCGGGCCCGGCCCGAGGCGCGGGTGGTCGCGGTCCGGCTCGCGTCCCTGCTCGCCGTACGGCGTCGGCCCGACGACGAGGAGGAGGCGTTCGCGGCGCTCACCGCCGCCCAACGGACCCTGCGCCCCGGCGGCGGCGAGCACGCGGCGCTCGACTTCATGATCGCCGCCATGCTGCTGCCCCGGCATCTGCGCCACCGCCGGGAGGAGGACCTGACCGCGGCGGTCGAGCGGCTGGAACGGGCCATGCCCGTTTGGACCGGGAGGCCGCCCGGGACCGGCCCAACCCGCAGCACACCGCGATGA
>NZ_GG657738.1:822599-831740 GCF_000158815.1 Micromonospora sp. ATCC 39149
TGACGGGCATGCTGCACCAGGTCCGCGAGCCCAATGGGGCCTGATCCAGGGGGAGGTGGCGGACCCGCTGGCCAGGGCCGAGCAGCTCTCGATCGGTGACGACGGCCCCTTCCCCGGCACGAGCGAGATGTTGGCGAACACGACCGGCGCGATCCGGGCCGGCGGGCGGCTGGGGTCCTCCGGCGACCTCCAGGCCCTCGACGCGCAGATCACCGCGCTGGAGGCCGCGCTCGCCGACGGGCGACCGGTACGAGCCCGACCCGGCGAGCCCGCTCGTCACGCTGGCGCAGTGCTACCAGCTATGTGCCAGGACGAAGGGGCTCTCCGACGACCCCTCGGCGGGCGCCGACCGGCTGCGGGCGCAGGAACTGGTTTTTTTAGTTTGTTTCGCCGTGGGCGGCGGCAGCCAGGACCAGGCCCGGCTCGTGCTGGGCGCCTGCAAGCTGGACGGCTACCGCCCGGACCGACCCGACCCGCAGGCGCTCGACGAGGCGGTCCGACTGCTGCGCCGGGGCGCCGACGGCACCAGCCTGAGCCCGGCCATGCGCAACGCCGCCCGCATCCCGCTGGCCGAGGCGCTGCTCGCGCGGGGCATGCTCGTCGGTGACCTGGACGAGGTCGAGGAGGCACTGGTCCTGCTCGCCACGCACCGCGACCCGGCTGCCGCCGACGTCGCTGCAACACGCGGTGGCCAGTTCCCGGGTCGCCGCCGCCCTGCACGTCCGCGCCGAGGCGACCGGGTCCACCGAGGACCTGCTGCACGCCGCCGACGCGTCCCGCCGGGCGACGGCGGCGATCGGGGAACTGAGCCTGGTGTGGGCGTACGACACCGCCCTGTACTGGGCCGAGTGGTCCTGGCGGCACGGGCGCAGCGCCGACGCCGCCGAGGCGTACCTGCTCACCCTGCGCACGCTCAACCAGCTGGCCCGGGCCCAGCTCAGCCGGGCGTACGGCGAACTGGTCCTGCGCCGGCGCACGCGCGGGCTGGTCGGTCGGGCCGCGCACGCCCTGACTCGCCGCCGGCGACTGCCGGAGGCCGCCGTCGCCCTGGAGTCGGGCCGGGCCGTGCTGCTCTCCGCCGCGCTGGAGCGGGACCTGGTAGGCCTCACCAGCCCGGAGCACGCCCCGGTGCGCGAACGCTACCGCCGGGCGGTGGACCGGCTGACCACGCTGGAGGACAGGGCGCTCAGCGAGGCGTCGACGCGGGAGGAACAGGCGTGAGCGACACACCCACCCGGCGGGAAGGCCCCGGCCGGCAGGCGGCACCCACCACCGCCGACCCGGCGGCGGGCACCGCCCCGGCCACCACCCGGGAAGCAGCGCCGCCGACCCCGGCCGCCCCGGCGACCGGCGACGACAGTGGCCTGCCGCAGGGCGTGTCGGCACGGTTCAGCCCGGTCCGCCACCTGGCCACCGGCGGCGAGGCGCACCTGGTCATGCTGGTCGAGGAGCGGGCCACCGGCCTGACCCGGGTGGCGAAGGTCTACCCCACCTCCGTGCGCCCCGACCCGCGGCTGCTCGACGCGCTGCGCACCGCCGACGAGCGCCATGTGGTCCGGATGCTCGACTACGGCACCGAGGTCAACCGGTACGGCACCCCCACCAGCTGGGAGGTGCTGGAGTACCTGCCGCACGGCTCGCTCGCCGCGCTGGCCCGCGAGCGCGGCCCGCTCCCGCCGGCGCAGGTGCGCCGGGTCGTGGCGGAGGTCACCGCCGCCCTGGCCTACCTGCACGGGGAACTGCGCCACGGCGACGCGACCGGCATCGCGCACCGCGACATCAAGCCGGAGAACGTGCTGGTCCGCTCGCTCGACCCCCTCGACCTGGTGCTCTGCGACTTCGGCCTGGTCGCCGAGCTGCGGGCCACCCGGCGCAGCACCGGCCGGGCGGGCACCCCCGCCTACCAGGCCCCGGAGACGTGGTGGCAGAAGAGCCAGGAACCCGCGCAGGACTGGTGGTCGCTCGGTGTCCTCGTCGTCGAGCTGCTCACCGGCCGCAACCCCAACAGCGGCGTGGGCGGCGACACCGCCAACGAGCGGACCATCTTCGAACACATCGCCACCCACGGCGTGGACCTCAGCGGCGTCACCGACCCCGGCTGGCTGCTGCTGTGCGGGGGCCTGCTGACCAGAGCGCCCGAGCTGCGCTGGGGCGCGGAGCAGGTGCGGGCCTGGCTGGCCGGCGAGACACCCACCGTCGACGATCCCGACCCCGAGCCGGAACCGGCGCGGCGGCCGGTGCCCCCGTTCGAGCTGGCCGGCCGGCTCTGCCGGTCGCCCGAGGAGGTGGGGGTGGCGATGTCCGAGAACTGGCGGGCCGGCGTGGAACTGTTCCGCAACCGGGAGAGCCAGCTCAACCTCGACGACTGGCTGCGGGACAACTTCCCCCAGCTCAACCTGCCGGTCAACCTCATGAGGTCGAAGGCCGGCGGGCGGGTCGACGCCGCCGCCCGGGTCACCCGCTTCGTCTCCCACGTCGCGCCGGAACTCCCGCCCGTCTTCGAGGACGAACGTGCCGACGCGCCGGGCCTCGCCGACCTGTCCAGGCGGGCCGCCGCGGGCGAACCGACCGCCGCCGCGATCGTCGCCCGGCTCGACGCGCAACTGCTGCGGGCCCTGGCCCGGCACCGCTGCCGGGCACACCCCGGCTGCACGGGCCCCTGCGCGGTCATCGCCGACGCCGCCGAGCGGCTGGCCCGGGTCACCTCGGCCGTCGAGGCCCGCGCCGGGCAGCTCGGCGCCGAACTGGCCGCCGGGGCCACCGGCGGCCGGCCGCGAAGCGCGCCCGCCAAACTCGACCAGGCGCAACCGGTCGCCCGGGCCGTCGCGCTGCGACTGCTCGTCGACCCCGACCACGGTGGCCGGCTGCGCCCGACGCTGCGCAAGCAGAGCGCGGCACGCCGCTGCGGCTGGTGGGACCGGCTGCGCGAGGAGGCCGGTACCCTCGGCGACAACCGGCAGGTCGCCGCCGCCGCGCTCGCCACCGCGCTGATCCCGCTGGCGACCGCGCGGGCGGCCGAGGAGAAGGCCCGCGCCGCCGGGGCCAGGCAGCGCGAGCGCAACGCCGGCGCGGCCCGCACCGGCTGGGTACCCCCGGCCCGGGCCGCCGCGCTGCGCAACGCCTGGCGGGACACGGTGAACTACCTACTCGCGGTGGCGGTCGGATACCTCACCACGTTCGCCGCCGCCGCGTTCTGGACCCTCGGCGCGTTCCCCGACGCGTGGACCCGGCCGGCGGTGATGCTCACCCGCGTCGCCACCGTCCAGACCGCCGTCGCGCTGCCCATGCTCCTGCTGCTCGCCTGCCTGGTGATCTGCCCCGCCGACCCGCAGGCCGGGCTGCGCCGGGCCCGCCGGCTCTGCTGGGCCGCCGGGGCGGTGGTCTGGGCGCTGCTCACCGCCGACAACGGCACGTACGCGGTGTTCCTGCAGTTCCCGGTGGTGCTCGACACCGGCGTGCGGGCCTGGCTGACCGACATGGACACCAGCTACGGCGAGGCATACCCGTACGTGGCCGCCGGCGGCCTGCTGCTGGCGGTGTGGCTCGGCCGGCGGCTGGCCAACCGGGCCAACGGCACCGAGGGCGGGCGGCTGTCCGGCCGGGCCCCCCGGGCCGTACGCGGCACGGTGATCGCGCTGGTGGCCGGGCTGTACCTGCTGCAACCGGTCTACCTGTGGCGGGGGTGGACGGTGCCGTTGCTGCCCGACCCCACCCGGGTGTGGTGGTTCTTGTGAAGGTCAGGTGAGGCCGCGATGCTGAGGAGGCCGCGATGAGCGGAATCACCGGCGCCCGGTACGTCGTGGAGACGGCAGCCGAGCGCCTCGCCCGTGAGCAACGGGCCCAGTGGCAGCAGTTCGTGCAGGTCCGCGGCGAGCTGGAGGCACTGCGCGCGGAGGCCGAGGCGTACCGGTCGGTCTACGGCAGCCGGATCAGCCGGGTCGCCGCCGGTGCCCGGGCCCGGCCCAACCACTCCCCGCACCGGATCGCCGCCGCGACCGCCGACGTCGCCCTGCTGGTCGGCCGCGAGCGGGAACGGCTGCGCACCGAGGTGCTCGCCGCCTCCCGGCAGGACGTGAGCGGCCTGCTCGACGCCCCGGCGACCAAGGCGGCGGACACGACGAGAACCCGCCGGCAGTGGGACGACAGCACCATCACCGAGCCGGCCCGGCCGGCCAGCCGGCAACGGGACGACTCGGCCGCGCAGGCCGCGCAGGCTGCCCGGGCGCGCGACGACGCGGCGGCGCAGGAGCGCCACCGGGCCCGCGCCACCCGGGCCGCCGAGTTACTCTCCCGTCTGCCCGCCGCGACGCCCGACGAGGTCCGCGCGCCCTGCGCGGCGGCGGTCGCGGAGATCGCCGCGGGAGCCCCGGCCGGCCGCGCCCACCTGCTGCTGCGGGACCTGGAGGAGCGGGTGGGCGCCCAGCAGCGGGCCGAGGAACACGTCGCGCTCACCCGCCGCGACCTGCTCACGATCGCCGCCCCGCTGGAGACGGTGCCCGGCGAGGCGGCGGCCCGGCTGCGCAAGCGGGTCGCCCGGCTCGTCGCGGAACGCGCCGACCGGGTCCCCGACGGGCTGCGGGCCGAGGCCGACGAGGTCGTCGCGCAGGCCGACCGGGCACGCCGACGCAAGGCCGTGGCCGACGCCATCCGGGTCGGCCTGACCGACCTCGGCTACCGCGTCGGCGAGGGCTTCGACACGGCACTGGCCGGCACCGGAGTGGCGTACGCGGCGATGGACAGCGACGCCGGCTACGGCGTGAAGGTGCTGCTCGACCGGGACGACCCGGTGATCCGTACCCAGGTGGTCCGCGCCGGCAGCACGCGGGCCGGCCGCTCCGACGACGTCGCCGCGGAACGGAAGTTCTGCGACGACTACGAGGTGATCAAGCGGCGGGTGCGCCGCAACGGCATCCCGATCGACCAGTTCGGACAGATCGACCCGGGCCGGCAGGCGGTGCAGGTGGTCGCCGACGAGATGATCCCGGCCCAGACCCACGGGGCCGCCGGGCAACAGAGGAAGCAGGGGCTATGACCACACCGCCGATCGACGACCCGGCGCAGCAGCCGGCGTGGCTGCGCGAGGTGAGCCTCGCGCTCTGCGCGCACCCGCAGGTCCTGCTCACGGGTAACGTCAGGGACCTCTACCGGCTGCCCGACCCGGAACGCGAGGGCAGCGTCCGGTTCATGGGCCTGGTCGACGCGCTGTGGAGCGTCGCCCGGGCCCGGGGCTACGGCGCGCTGCTTACGTACTCCAGCGGCGTCGGCGTGGAGATCGCCGCGCAGCTACCCGACGGCGGCGCGGCGGCGGCCCAGGCCGTCCTACGCGACGCCGACGTCGAACCGAACCGCCCGCTGCACCTGGCCCAGGTGCGCGACCTGATCGGCGCGGTGGTGGACGTGCCCCGGCGGCGCGCGGCCGGCCCGCCGGTGGCGCTGGCCCTGGTCGACGCGGCCCGGCTGTTCACCGGCGAGTTGCTCTCCCCGGAGGAACGCCTTTTCCTGGCCACGGCCGACCGGTTGGCCTACCGCGCCACGCCGGTGGGCAACGGCTACAACACCGTCTTCTGGGTGCTCGACCGCGAACACGACCTGCCGTCGTGGTTCGCCACCGGCAACCACACGCTGCGGATCACCGCGATCCCGGAGCCGGACCTGGCGGCCCGCCTACAGACGGCCAACGACCTGGTCGCGACGCTGCCCGGGATGCCGCAGGACACCGACGAGCGGTGGGCGATCGCCCGCCGGTTCGCCGAGGCCAGCCACGGGATGCGGCTGCGCAGCATGCGCGACGTGGTACGCCTCGCCACCGCCGCCGGCATCCCCGGCCCCCGCGTCGACGACGCGGTCCGGGCGTTCCGGGTGGGCGTGCCGGACAACCCGTGGCAGAGCGCCGGGCTGCGGGAACGACTCAAGAGCGCCCAGGAGGAGCTGAGCCACCGGGTACTGGGGCAGCCCGACGCCGTCCGCCGGGTGCTGGACATCCTGGCCCGTTCGGCGACCGGCCTGGCCGGCGCGCACACCGGCGGGCGCAGCAAGCCCCGGGGGGTCCTCTTCTTCGCCGGGCCCACCGGCGTGGGCAAGACGGAACTGGCCAAGGCGCTGGCCGCGCTGCTGTTCGGCGACGAGAACGCGTACCTGCGTTTCGACATGAGCGAGTTCGCCGCCGAACACACCGAGGCCCGACTGATCGGCGCGCCACCGGGGTTCATCGGCCACGACGCGGGCGGCGAGCTGACCAACGGCATCCGGCAGCAGCCGTTCCGGGTGGTGCTGTTCGACGAGATCGAGAAGGCGCACCCGCGCCTGCTCGACAAGTTCCTCCAGATCCTCGACGACGGGCGGCTCACCGACGGCCGGGGCGGCACCGTCTACTTCACCGAGGCGCTCATCGTCTTCACCACCAACCTGGGCATCGTCATCCAGGACGAGGACGGCAAGCCGAAGGAGAACGTCACCCCCGCCCAGGAGCTGCCGGACATCGAGCAGGGCGTGCGGCGCTACATCGAGGTGTTCTTCCGCCACCTGCTGCGCCGACCCGAGCTGTTCAACCGGGTGCAGCAGAGCATCGTGGTCTTCGACTTCCTCCGGCCCGAGGTGGCGGTGGAGATCGCCGACCGGGCGATCGGCCGGGTCGGCGAGGCCGTGCACCGCGCGTACGGGGCGACGCTGGAGTTCAGCGACGAGGCTCGCGACGAGCTGCGCAAGGAGGCCACGTTCGACCTGTCCAACGGCGGCCGGGGCATCGTGTCGGCCATCGAGAGCATCCTGGTCAACCCGCTCGCCCGGGAGGTGTTCGCCAACCCGCCCGAGCCCGGGCAGACGCTGCGCGTCGGCGCGATCGCGCAGGACGGCCAGAACCGCGAGCTGGTGATGGAGTGAGGCTGCGACTGTCCCGGCTGCACCACCCGGTCACCACGCTCGGGCCGGGCCGCCGCGTCGGCGTCTGGTTGCAGGGCTGCGCCATCGGCTGCCCTGGCTGCGTCTCCCAGGACACCTGGTTCGCCGAGCCCCGGCACGACACCGAGGTCGACGACGTGCTCGACCGGGTCGCCGGCCTCGACCCGGCCGGGATCACCGGCGTCACCGTCACCGGCGGCGAGCCGTCGGAGCAGCCCGAGGCGCTGGCCGCGCTGGTCACCGGGCTCGCCGGGCTCGGCGCCGGGCACGACTGGGACGTGCTGTGCTACACCGGCGTCGAACTCGACGAGTTCCGTGGGCGCTGCCCCGGGGCGTACCCGTCGATCGACGCGCTGATCACCGGCCCCTACCGGGCCGGGGAACCAACGGACCTCGTCTGGCGTGGCTCGGCCAACCAGCGGCTGGTGCCGTGCTCGCCGCTCGGCCGGCACCGCTACGCGCCGTGGGTCGACGCCCGGCGCGACCGACCGGAGCTGCAACTACAGGTCGACGACGACCGGGTCTGGCTCGTCGGCATTCCCGGCCGCGGCGACCTCGCCCGGATCCAGCGCGCCCTGGACGCGCAGGGCATCCGGCTGGAAGGAGTGTCATGGCGGCCCTGATCTGTCCGAACCACGGACCGCAGCCGGCCGGCGGCACGTTCTGCCCGATCTGTATGGAGTTCCTCGTCCCCGAGTCCACGGCACCGGCCGCCGGGCGGGTGTGCCCGCTCCCCGGCTGCGGCAACCTGCTCGACGCCGACGGCCGGTGCCCGCTGCACGACCTCGGCGGAATGGTTACCGAGGCCGGCACCTGGGCCGGGGAACCCCCGCAGCGACCCGCCGGAGCGGGCCCGTCGGCCGCGCCGGCCACCACCCGCGACGCGTCACCGGACGTCGCGGCCTTCCGGCTGGACTTCCCGTTCGGACCGGTTCCGGTCGGCCGCGCCGAGGTCCGCATCGGCCGCGCCGACGACCTCGGCGAGATCGCCCTGCGACTGGGCGCGCACGGCAACGTGTCCCGGCAGCACGCGCTGGTCTGGGTCGAGCACGACGAGCTGTACGTGCAGGACCTCAGCTCCACCAACGGCACCTACGTCAACGACCGCCGCCTGGACCCGCACACCCGCCAGCGCCTCTTCGACGGCGACGAGCTGCGCCTGGCCAGCGACGTACGGGCCCGGGTGCGTCGCACCGGAGGCACCTCGTGACCGCGTCCACGCGGGACCCGCAGACCTTCGCGACGGTACGGGTCTGTGCCGTGACCGCCCGAGGCGCCGTACGGGCCGGCAACGAGGACGCCGTCCTCGCCCTCGACTGGATCAGCCAGTCCCCGCGCGCCCGCGTCAGCGACCTCACCACCGCCTGGACCCCGCCCCTGGCCTGCGCCGTCGCGGACGGCCTCGGCGGGCACAGCGCCGGCGAGCTGGCCAGCCGGCTCGCCATCGCCGACCTCGCCAACCGCTACATCGCCTGGGACGGGCCCCGCGCCGTGCACGACGGTGTCGTCGCCATCGGCCACGCCCTGCACTACACGGCCGCCCGCCAGCCCGGCACCGCCGGCATGCGCACCACCATCGCGGGCGTCCTGCTCACCGGCGACGGCGCGTACGTGTTCAACGTCGGCGACAGCCGCGTCTACCGGATCACCGACGGCTACCTGGAGCAGCTCAGCGTCGACGACGCCGGCCCGGGTGGGGCCACGGTCACCCAGTGCCTCGGCGACCCGCCGGACGCCCCCCTCGTGCCGCACGTCGCCCACGCCCCGCTGGACCCGGCCGGCGCCCGCTTCCTGCTGTGCACCGACGGCGTCCACGGCCAGCTCGACGAGCGACGCCTGCGCGCGATCTGCCGCGCCCCCGACGCCCGCGCGCTGGTCGAGAACCTGCGCGACGAGGTCTACGCCGCCGGCGCCGCCGACAACCTCACCGCCGTCGTCATCGACGTCCTGCCCCGTGGGTGAGCAGACGTTCCCGCAGGCGGGCGTGGCGGAACTGATAGACGCCGCCGATCTGGCGCAGGACGCCGCGCCGGTGGGCGTCGTCCAGGAACGCCAGCAGCCGCCACGGCAGCTCGCCCCGCAGCGCGAACCAGGTCCGGGCGACGGTGAAGCGGCCCCACGCGGTGAACAGGACGCTCGCGCCGGCGGTCGCGGCGGCGATCGCGAGGCCGGTGCCCGGGTCGATCAGAGCGGCCATGGTGAGGCCGAGGATGCCGCCTCGCACGGCTGCCCTGGCCATGGCGG
>NZ_GG657738.1:831874-852267 GCF_000158815.1 Micromonospora sp. ATCC 39149
CGGTCGCCGCCCCGCCGGTCACCCAGCCGACCAGGCCGGGCGTGACACCGCCGGTCAGCCGGCCGGCCAGGCCAGACGCGCCGCCGCCGCGACCGAAACCGGGCAGGCCGGCGACCGGGCCGGGACCGTCGGGGGCCGCGCCGGTGCGCAGCCCGGTGGGGACCAGCGGCTGACAAACCATCACGAATCCACTGACGGCCGCCCCGGCGACCGCGCCGACGCCGCCCGCGACGCCACCGCCGGCCAGCCCGGCCACCGCGCCCAGGGCCACCGCGCCGAACACGCCGCCGACCCCGGCCGGCACCGCCCGCGGCGCGACGGCGCAGAGTCGCCACCAGGCGATGTCCGGCCCGGCGTGCGCGGCGAGCCAGGCCAGCCAGGGCATGGCCCGGGCCGCCGTCCGGGCCGCCGCGCCGCCCGCGTGCTCGGTGTAGGCGACCGGAACGGCCCGGTCGAGCAGGTGCCCGGCGAGGTCGTCGGCGGTGGCGAAGCGGTCCCGGTCCAGCAGCGCCGCCGGATCGGACCCGGTGTCGCTGTAGGCGGCGCGGGCCAGCGACGTCATCAGCGGCGTGGCGAGCACTTGGCCGACGAGCCGGGCCGGGCCGTCGGCGGGCGCGGCGTCGAGCCGGGCCAGCACCGGGTCCCACGCGGTCACCGCGGCGGCACCGGCGGGGCGGGCGGTGCGCGGCAGGTACGCCGCCAGGTCACTCACCCGCAGCGGCAGCAGCCGCACCACGGCCGCGCCGGTGAGCACGTCGCCGCCGCGCACCGCGTCAAGGTACTGCGCGGTCCGACTCGCCACGACGAGGCCCGCCAGCCGGGGCGAGGCGGCGTTGAGGGCGAGCAGGGCCGCCCCGCGCGCCGCCGCCGGCAACTCGTCGAGCCCGTCCAGCACCGGCAGGACCCGCTCCTCGGCGAGCAGGGCCGCCGCCACCGTGCCGAAGTCCGGGTGCGGCGCGGCCAACGCCGGATAGTCGGCGGCCAGCCGGGCCACCAGCCAGTCGGCGAAGCCGGCGCGGCCGGGATCCCAGGACGTCAGCGACAGCAGCACCGGCACCGGCTCACCCGGCTGGCCGCCGGAGATCAGGTCCAGTACCAGCCGGATCAGCAGCACCGACTTGCCGCCGCCGGCCGGCCCCAGCACCACGAGCCGCCGCGACGGGATCCGGCGGAACACGGTGGCGACCTCGGCGAGCCGGCCGGCGACCGCCACCTCCACCGCCCCCGCGCCGGCCAGCCCGACGTTCGCCCAGTGGTCCTGCCCGCCCAACCCGGCGGGGAGCGCCTCCCACCGCACGGGGATCGGCACCGGGTCCTGGACGCGACGCAGCGCCTCCTCGACGCGCCACTGCTGGCGCACGGCCGCCCGCAGCGCGCTCTGATGCTCGTCGAGGGACCGCGCGGGCCGGCCGGCACGGCCGCCGCCCCAGACGGCCAGGAGCAGCGTCGCCGCCGCGACCGTGAAGCTGCCGACGCTCGCCACCCGATCCGCGGTCTCCAGGTCGGAACGCCAGATGACCCACCCGACCACGACCACGACCACCGTTACGACGTACGGAACGAGGGGTTGATGACGGACCTTCAGCAGAATTCCCCGCACGGGGTTCATGATGGCGGGCAGCGTCCAGACGCGCTCTTCGACCAGTTGCGGGCCGCCCGCGCCGAACTACGGTCGGCGATCGGGGAGATCCAGCGCATCCCCGGCTACGAACAGTTCCTCGCCCCGGTCGAGATCGGCGACGTCACGGACGCCGCCGACCATCCGCTGGTGTACGTGACACCGGCCGACGACACCGGCCTGGCGCTGGTCGTCCGGGGCGACGAGATCGTCGACGTGCCGCTGCCGCAGCTACGGGCGGCTCGGGTGCACGAGTGGGCCGAGCGGCACCGCGAGCACTTCCCCACCCCCGGTGCCCCCGCCTCGCGCCGGGCGGCCTGGGAGCGGCACCTGGCGGAGCTGTGCGACTGGCTGTGGGAGGCCGCCGCCGGGCCCCTGCTGGCCGAGCTGGCCGGCGAGTCACGGGCATCCGTCGTACCGTGCGGCCTGGTCGGGCTGCTGCCGCTGCACGCCGCACGGTACGCCGACGCGGCGCGGCCGACGGGTTTCGGCTACCTCGCCGACGCGCTCGCGCTCAGCTACGTACCGAACGCCCGGGCGCTGGCGGCGAGCCGCCGGCGGGCCGCGGCCGAACCCGACGGAGGTCTGCTCGTCGTGGTCGATCCGGAGCTGTCCTACGCCCAGTGGGAGGGGTGCGTGGCCGCCGCCGCGTTCGGCGGGCCGGTGACCACGCTGACCGGCCCCGACGCGACCGTCGGGCGGGTCCGCGCGGAGCTGCCGGCCGCCTGGGTCGCCCACTTCGGCTGCCACGGCAGCGCCGACCAGCGGGACCCGCTGCGCAGCGCGCTCCGGCTGGCCGGCGAGGGCCGGCTGCGGCTGGCCGACGTGCTGCCGCTGCGGCTGCGAATGCGGTTGGCGGTGCTCTCGGCGTGCGAGACGTTCCTGCCCGGCCTCGATCTGCCGGACGAGGTGATCTCGCTGCCGGCGGGCCTGGTGCAGGCGGGCGTCGCGGGCGTGCTGGCGTCGATGTGGCCGGTCGAGGATCACGCCACCGCCCTGTTCATGACCGAGTTCTATCGGCGCTGGCGCGCCGACGACCAGGCCTCACCCGCCGAGGCGCTGGCCGGGACCCAGCGGTGGCTGCGCGACGTGACCCCGGTGGAGCTGGGAGGAAACGCTGGGCCCAGGCCCTGGACGCGGGTGAGCCGTGGCTGCCGGTCGACGCGGCCGGCGCGCTGCTGCCGCAGGTGTTCCGCAGCGGCAGCGGCGACTCCCGGCCGTGGTCGGCGCCGTCGGTGTGGGCGGCCTTCGCCTTCACGGGGGCGTGAGCGGTGCCCGACGACGCGTGGACCCTGCGCTGGGTCGCCGAGCAGGCGCGGTCGCGCCTCGGCGAGTTCGTCGCCGACGCGGAGGCGGCCGCAGGCATCGACAAACTGCTGGCCGAGGCGCTGGCCCGGCCGCCGGGGCCGGTGGCGGACCTGGCGATCGCGCGCGCCCTGCGCGGCGACCCCGCGCTGGAGCGGTGGGCAATGGAGACGGTACGCGCGGCCGAGAGCCGGTTCCGGGCGGAACCAGGAAGTACCCCACCGGTGCGGTACCTGACGACCGCCCTGTCCGGCCGGGCCCGCCTCGGCACCCGGTTCCCGCTGCACGTGACGGTCAGCCGTGACGGCGGGCCCGGCAGCGTCCCCACCCGGCCGTTCCCCATTCCCGAGCGGGGGGTGGACGTGCTGGTCACGGCCGCCTCGGAGACGCTGTCGATCGACTCGGACGCCGTCCACGTCGTACGGGTGTATCCCGGTGCGGACCCCGACGGCGTCGCGTTCGTGCTGAGCGCCGCCGAGGAGGGCCGGCACGAGGTCACGGTCCGGGCCTTCCTGGACGGTGGCGGCAGCCAGATCGCCGCGATCGTCCGCACGGTCCTGGTCACCGACTCCGCGTCGTACGCCCAGCCGCACCGGCTGGCGGCGCGCGTCGAGCACCTCACCCCCCGGCCGGACGAGGTGACGCTTCAGGTAGACCGCCGCCGCGACGGCTACGCCTTCCGGCTCGTCGGCCGCGACGGCCCGGCGGCCACGGCCGAGTCGATCCCCCGGGGACTGCTCGCGGACCTGCTGCGCACCGTCAACGCGGCGGCCCGGGGCGCCGGCGGGCAATCCGCCGTCGTCCGGGGCGAGCTCGCCGGGTACGGCTCGCTGCTGTGGCGGGCGATGCCGCCGGAGATCGGCCGCGAGGTCGAGGCCCGCCTGGCCACGGCCACCGGCCTGACGATCTGTAGCGACGTCAGTGAGCTGCCGTGGGAGTTGCTGCTGCCCCCCACCTGGGACGAGTTCCCCGCCGAGCGGCTGGCGGTCATGCGGCAGACCGGCGCCCACTCCCCCGCCCGGTCGCTGTCGCTGACCGACGCGGTCTTCGTGCACGGTCGGAACCCGCCGACCGGCGCCAGGGCCGAGGTCCGGGGGGTCAACGCCGGCCTCGGCGCCCCCGGCGCCCTGGTCACGACCGTGGCGGAGCTGGTCCGGCGGATCGAGCGGGGCGACTTCGGCCTGCTGCACCTCGCCTGCCACCAGGAGCATCCCGGCGCGGACTCAGACGGCGGCGTGGCGATGGACGACGGCCGGTTCCACCCGGTCGCGTTGGGCCGCGCCGCCGCGCGGGGCAGCCTGCGAGCCCGCTGCCCGCTGGTGTTCTTCAACGCCTGCCGCAGCGTCGACGGCGGCGCGTACGACACCCTCATGGGGGGCTGGGCCAACGAGTTCGTGCGCGCCGGGGCCGGCGCTTTCGTCGGCTCCACATGGGCCCTGCGCACCGAGTCGGCCCGTCGCTACGCCGACCGGTTCTACGCGGAGCTGCGCGGGGGCGCGCCGCTGGCCGCCGCGTCGTTCGCCGCGCGCCGGGAGCTGCTGGCCGACCCGGGTGACCCGACCGGGCTGGCCTACGCCGTGTACGGAGATCCACAGGCGACCATCCTCAGGGGAGCAGGCACGTGAGCGACGTACGACCCGTCTTCGTGATCCACGGCATCGCCAACCGCGACCCGGCGGTCGTCGCCGGGCGGGTGGCGGAGCTCAGCGCCGCCGCCCTCGGCCGTTGGCCGATGCACTCCGTCTACTGGGGTGACCTCGGCTCGTCCACCCTCGGGGTGGACCTGGCCATCCCGCCCGGCCCGGGGCAGACCTGGGATGTCCGCGACGGCGCAGCCCCGCCCGCCGGGCAGGACGCGGCGCTGGGGCTTGCCGGCCCGGTCCCGTTGACCCCCGCACAGCGCCTGGAGCTGGTCCGGACCCGGGCCCGGCAGACGCTGGACCCTTCACCGATCGAGTCGCGGGGCGCGGCGCCGGAGGTCACCGAGGAGGCGCTGGCCGCGATCGCCGAGGCCTGGCCGCGAACCCGGTGGCTGCGGCACGCCGACGATCCGACGCTGCTCGGCGAGGTGGGTGCGGCGCTCGCCGCGGCGGCGCTGGACACCGCAGGAGACGCCGGGCACGAGGTACGCGACCCGGGGGCGATCCGTCTGGCCATCCGCCGCCGCCTGCCCGAGCTGGATCGGGTGGCCGGCGCGGCCGTCGGGGCGGCCGGCGAGCGCTTCTACACCTGGGCGCGGATCGCCCGCGCCCAGTACGTCGCCCTGACCCTCGGCGACGTACTGGTCTACCAGCGGCACGGCGAACGGATCCGGGCCCGCATCCGCGAGCAGATCGCCGCCGTCGCCGGGGAGCGCGCCGGGCGGGAGCAGCCCGTCCACCTGATCGGCCACAGCCTCGGCGCGGTCATCGCGCTGGACCTGGCCACCGGCGAGAACCCGGTACGCACGGCGGGCCTGGTCACCTTCGGCTGCCAGTGGCCGCTGTTCCACCTGTTCGACCCGCGCGGCGGTCAGCTCGCCCCGTACGACGGGAGCGGGCCGGTGCTACTGCCGGACTCACTGGGCCGCTGGGCGAACCTGTGGCATCCGCTGGATCCGCTGGGCTTCGTCGCGAGCCGGCTGTTCCGCTGGGCGGACGGCTCCGCGCCGAGGGACGTGCGGGTGGAGCATCTGCTCTCCGACCAGCTCTACACGCACTCGGCGTACTGGACGAACCCCCGCCTAGTCTCCGTGCTGCACGAGACGTTCGCCGAGCCCGTGGACCGGTGAACCACCCGCCGCATCCGCGCTGCCGTGCGGGGCGGCACGGCGCGCACGGCGTCCTAGGAGGATGGAATGGGGGGTTCGGGGAGGATGGGGGCGTGCACATCGAGCCGGTCGATCCCGCCCCCGGGCGGGCGTTGCGTTGGGCGGCCCTGCGGCAGCGCTGGGAGGACCTCACCTTCCTGCACTGGGCGGTCGCGCCGGAACTCGTCGCGCCGCTGCTGCCCGCCGGCACCCGTCCGGACACCCTCGACGGGGCGACCTACGTCGGCCTCGTCGGTTTCCGGATGGTCGGGCTGGGCTTCGGTCGGGGGCCGGGGGTGCCGTACCTGGGCACCTTCTGGGAGACCAACGTCCGGCTCTACTCGGTCGACGACGCCGGGCGGCGGGCCGTGGTGTTCCGGTCGCTCGACGCGTCCCGGCTGGTCCCGGTGCTCGTCGCCCGGGCGAGCCTGCGGCTGCCGTACCTGTGGTCGAAGATGCGGCTGGACCGCGACGGCGACACCTGCACCTACCGCTGCCGGCGCCGCTGGCCCGGCCCGGCCGGCGCGACGAGCCGCATGGTGGTCCGGGTCGGCGAGCCGGTCGCCGACCCGACCCCGCTGGAACACTTCCTCACCGCCCGCTGGGGGCTGCACACCCGGGTGCACGGGCGCACGCTGCACCTGCCGAACTGGCATCCCCGCTGGCCGCTGCACCGGGCGGAGCTGCTGCACCTGGACGACGAGTTGGTCCCCGCCGCCGGGCTGCCCGCCCCCACCGGGGCACCGGTGAGCGTGCTGTACTCCCCCGGTGTGCCGGTCGTGTTTGGTCCGCCCACCGTCGCGCGCCGGCCCGACTGACCGGGCCGCTGCGGCGCACCTGGGACGATTCGACCGTAAGCAGCTCCGGCTCGCTGACCGAGATCGACCAGACGAAGGCGGTGGTCGGTTTCTCCGGCAACCGCACCACGGCGACGTCACCGGCGGTGAGCGTGACCGCCCGGTCCCGCTCGTCCACTTCTACGAGCGCCATGTCGCGCCTTCCTCACCGGCGGCAGGCTAGGAGCGTGTTCCAGTAATCGGCAACGGGCTGGGTGTCCGTGGTCGGGTGATCGATCCGACCTGGCGGAACGCAACGTCCGATTGCCGCCAGCAGCTTGGGCTTTTTTTGCGGACAGTTGGTGGCGGCTCGCGTACCGCACGGCGAGTCTCTCCAGCTCATATCCCGCGAAAGGCGAACGAATGCACGTGGTCCCCGGGCTCAAGGTACTGTACTTCGGGACACCGGTGGTGCTGATCAGCTCACGCAACGAGGACGGCACCGCGAACCTCGCGCCGATGTCCTCTGCCTGGTGGCTGGGCCAGTCCTGCATGCTCGGTCTCGGCAACAGCGGCCAGACGACCGCGAACCTGCTGCGCGAACGCGAATGCGTGCTCAACCTGCCCTCATCAGCGATGGTCGACGCCGTTGACCGGATCGCGCTCACCACGGGGACATCGGCCGTGCCGGACTACAGGGCGGCGCAGGGTTACCGATACGAGCCGGACAAGTTCTCGGCCGCGCAGCTGACCGAGCAGGCATCGGAGCTGGTCCGGGTGCCCAGGGTCGCGGAATGTCCGGTCCAGCTGGAGTGCAGGGTCGTCTCGGCGCACCCTTTCGGCAGTCCCACTCCTCATGCCACTGCCTTTCAGGTCGAGGTCCTTCGCGCCCACGTCGAGGAGGATCTGATCATTCCGGGGACGCACTACGTGGACCCGCTCGGATGGGACCCGCTCATCATGAAGTTCTGCGAATTCTTCGGCGGTGGACACAGCATCCATCCGTCGAAACTCGCCGAAGGCTGGAACATGCCGCATCAACTCCAGCGGGAGGCTGTCTGAGCTGGTACCGCGCGGCGGCATCCCGCGTGCGTTTCGTGATCACTCGTGCGGGATCATGGCGGTATGCGTGGTTGGAATGGACTGTTCGAGGTCGAGCCGGTCGAGAACGCCGCAAGGCCATCGTCGAACCCGTCTTCGGCCAGATCATGACCTGCCACAACGGCCGCCGGCTCCTCTTGCGCGGCGAGGACGATCCCGGATGACCACCCCCCGCTCACCGGCCCCGCAGGACACCGACAAAACTCAGACTATGGCAGTTCGTCGCCGACGACGGCCGAATCCCGAAACGGCGGAAGAACGGCCGGCGGCACCCGAATGAATTCACCCTGTCTGGGCTTCGTCCACGCTTTACATGTGTGGTGCGCACTCCGCACCAGGCCGTTCCATCTGGCGTTCGAGGGTCGGGGAAGGTTTTCCGTCCGCTTTCCGGCACGAAACAGGCCGTCCGCATCCGTTCCTACGGCACGTATAGCCAAACTCCGTCGCGCTTGTCGCCGCCGCCCTAACATCTGTTTTCGAGGGGCGATCCACAGCAGCCGGAGGGGGAGGAATGGCGAACGGGGTAATGAACCCGATGGGTGACGGGAATCTGCCGGGCGGCCGACCGGATCCGATGGGGACGCCCGGAGCGGTGGGGATGCCGGTCGTCGCGACGAGCGGTGCCACCGGCCCGTCCGGCATGAACGCCGCACCGGGACCGAGCGGGGACGGCAGGACGGGCGGGGGCATGCGACCCGGAACAGCCGGAACGACCGGAATGGCCGGGATGGCCGGGATGGCCGGCGGGGGTGGTGGCACCGCCCCGACCGGGAACGGTGCCCCCGGGCCCCCGCGGCACTGGTGCGCCACGATGCCCGTGCACCGCAGGCTGCTCAACCAGAACCAGGACTACGCCCGTGCCCGGGGCGCGATCGAGAACAGCACCCGCCTGGCGATGTCGGGCCGGGCCGGCACGCGGTTCCCCGACGTCGTGCGCATCCCGGTCGTCGTGCACGTGGTCTATCAGGACGACCGGCAGAACATCTCCGACGAGCAGATCCACTCGCAGCTCGCCGTGCTCAACGCCGACTACCGGGCGGCCAACAGCGACGTCGGGGCGGTTCCGGCCCCGTTCCGCGACCTGGTGGGCGACGCCCAGATCGAGTTCCACCTCGCCACGACCGGTCCGGACGGCAGACCCACCACGGGCATCACCCGCACGCCCACCAGCGTGGCTCAGTTCTCCCCCGACGACGACGGCATCAAGTCGGCGGCGACCGGAGGCGCCGACCCGTGGCCGGCGGCGCGGTACCTCAACCTGTGGGTCGGTCAGCTGCGCGACGGCCTGCTCGGCTACGCGCAGTTCCCCGGCGGGCCGCCGCAGACCGACGGAGTGGTGATCACTTACACCGCCTTCGGCACCCTCGGCACCGCCGCCGCGCCGTTCAACCTCGGCCGCACCGCCACCCACGAGGTCGGCCACTATCTCAACCTGTTCCACATCTGGGGCGACGACGGCACCGGCTGCGGCGGCACCGACGAGGTGGGCGACACCCCCAACCAGGCCGGCCCCAACCACGGCAAACCGAGCTTCCCGAGCGTGAGCTGTGACAACGCCCCCAGCGGGGACCTGTTCGTCAACTACATGGACTACGTCGACGACGCGGCCATGTTCATGTTCACCAAGGGGCAGGTGGCCCGGATGCAGGCCTGCCTCCAGACCGCCCGCTCCTCGCTGCTGGCCACCGCCGCCACACCGCAGCCGGCGGCCCCGGTGGTCAGCCGGGGCGCCGGACGGATCGACGTCGTGCGCCGGGGCGCCGACTCGGCGCTGCACCGCAGGTGGTCCGACGGCACCGGATGGCAGCCCTCGGGCGCGCAGTGGGAACACCTGGGTGGGGTCTGCCTCGGCGATCCCCGGGTCGCCACCTGGGGCCCGGGCCGGCTCGACGTCCTCGTGCGTGGCTTCGACCGGGCCGTGTACCACAAGTGGTGGGACGGCACCGCCTGGCGGCCCAGCGTTACCGGCTACGACCACCTCGGCGGAATCTGCGCCAGCGAACCGCAGGTCGTCTCCCGGGCACCGAACCGGCTGGACGTGTTCGTCGTCGGCGCGGACTCCGCGCTGCACCACAAGTGGTGGGACGGCGGGCAGTGGTGCCCCACCGGCCCGGACTGGGACCACCTGGGCGGGATATGCGTCGGTCAGCCGGCGGCCGTCGCCGCGAGCATGAACCGGCTGGACGTGTTCGTCGTCGGCGCGGACTCCGCGCTCTACCACAAGTGGTGGGACGGCACCGCCTGGCGACCGAGCGCCACCGGCTACGACTACCTCGGCGGGGTCTGCACGAGCAGCCCGCAGGTCGTCGCCCGGGGGCCGAGCCGACTCGACGTGTTCGTCACCGGCCCGGACGCCGCGCTCTACCACAAGTGGTGGGACGGCACGGCCTGGTGGCCGACCACCACCGGCTACCAACGCCTGGGCGGCGTCTGCACGGGCGATCCCGAGGTCGTCGCCTGCGGGCCGGACCGGCTCGACGTGTTCGTCACCGGCCCGGACTCCGCGCTGCACCACAAGTGGTGGGATGGGGTGCGGTGGCTGCCGTCGCCCCTGGAGTACGAGTCCCTCGGGGTGCCACTCGGACCGGGGCCGGCGGCCCAGCCGTCCCCGACGCAGCCGGTGCCGGCGCTGGTGACGACGGCGACGTGACGACCGACCAAGGACAGGAAGCGGACCGATGCCGGACACGCCCGACCGACTGAGCCGTCGCTGGCTGCACTCCTTCGAGGAGGACCACGAGGGGGTCCAGGTCTACCGACCGTCCGGGCATCCCTTCCCGCCGGCCAGGGGGCGGGACGGCATCGAGTTCCGCCCGGACGGGACCTTCATCGACCTGCCCATCGGGCGCGGCGACGCCAACGAGGCCCGGCCCGGCCGCTGGCACGGGGAGCCGCAGGGACCGGTCCACGTCCACACCGAAGCCGCTGGCCGGCGGGTGATGGACGTGGTCCGCCTGGAGCCGGACCGGCTGGAGGTCCGGTGGCGCGAGGAGGCCGGCTGACGGCCTGTCACCCGATCGGCTTGTCGAGGGCTTCCGTCCCTGCCGGGGGTGGCCCCAGTCATCGGCGGCCGGCCGCCACACGTCGATGTTGCGGGGGTCCACGGCCATCCGGCGAGCCCGGTGGGTCTCGTGCTCCCCGAGTAAGCGGACATTGCGCTACGAAGCCAGCAGAGAACGACAGGCCGATGCGTCATATGCCATGATCCTGTCTCACTTAACGCAACGAGGGATCCAGATGGCGGACGACAGCCCCTCGTCGGAGAGGCGCGCGGCCCAGAGCGCTCCGGCGATCCAGACCGTGCAACGCGCGGCGGTCATCCTCAACGCGTTCACCGCGGCACGCCCACGACTCAGCCTCAACGAACTGACGGCCAGCCTCGGCACCAGCAAGGCGACAGCCCACCGCTACACCAAGGCGCTGCGGGAGAGCAACCTGCTGCGCTACGACGAGCGGGAGGGCCTCTACTCGCTCGGGCCGCAGATCCTGACCCTCTCTGCCGCCGCACGCGCTGCGATGCCGGTGATCAGCATCGCCGGCCCGCACATGCAGCAGCTCGTCCGCGAGATCGACGAGACGGTGGTGCTCAGCGTCTGGGACGGTGACACGGCCGTGGTCGTCCGCGCCGAGGACAACACCGACCGGGTCATCCGCGTCAGCGTCCGCGCCGGCTCCCGACTCTCGCGCACCGAGTCGGCTCAGGGCCGTATCTTCTGCGCCTTCCTGCCCGAGGACGACGTCCCCGGGCTGGCCGACGACCTGGCCGCCTCGACCGAGCTGCGGCGGGAGGTCGACGAGATCCGCCGCACCGGCATATCGGCCAACACGCCGTCGGCCAACGGCGTACGCAGCATCGCCGCGCCCGTCTTCCGCGGCAGGACGCTGATCGCCGCGATGGCCATCGTCGGCACCACCACCTCCGTGCCGGAGGGCACCGACACCCCGCTCGCCATCGCCCTGCAACGCGTCGCCGCCGTGGTCACCGCCGAGCTGGGCAGCACCGGCGACGGCCACCGCCCCGTGACGGGCGACGGCCACCGCGCACCGGCGGCCGAAGGCCGCACCGGCGCGCGCTGACCAGCGCCGACCGGGTCAGCCCACGTCCGCGCCGAGCCCCTCGGACAACTCACGCGCGACCTGCCTCAGGGTGTCCGCCGCCGCGGCCTCCGCCGCGCCGGAGAGCACCGCGTCGGTGCCGAGCACGCCCAACGCGGCCACCACCTGGGTACGCTCGAACACCGGCGCGGCCAGCGCCCGCACCCCGAAGTCCTCCGGCGAGTTGACCGCGAAGCCGTCGCGGCGCACCTGCTCGGCCACCGCCCTCAGCCGGGCCGACAGGCGTAGCTGACGGGCCACCACCGGGGCCTCGGCGGGCGGCAGGAAGGCGCAGAACACCCGGCCCTGCGCCGAACGTGCCAGATCCAACGGCAATCCCGTACGCACGCTCAGCCGCACGTCGCCGCTGGTGTTGTCCATGCAGCGGACCACGATCGGGCTCTCGCCGTTCCACACGCTGAGCACCGAGGTCTGGTTGGTCAGCCGGGTCAGCCGGTCCAGGTACGGCTCGGCGGCGGTGACGATGGGCAGCGCCGCACGGGCAGCGGCCTCCATCGCCAGGATCTGCGGACCCAGTGTGTACGTGGCGGTGGCCGTGTCGAAGCGCAGCAGGTTGGCCGCGCGCAGCGCGCGGGCGTACCGGTGCGCGGTGGCCCGGCTGATCGCGAGGTCGGCGGTCAGCTCGGCCAGGGTGAGCCGGGGCCGCTCGGCGGAGAACGCCTGGAGAATGGTGGCGGCCCGCTGCACGGTCTGGATCGCCGGCGCGTCGCCGCTGCGCTCCTCGACCCCGGCCGCCATCGCGTCACCTCGCGCCCCGTCGCCTCCGCCGGGTGCGAACTCTACCCAGCGCGATGGCCGGGGCGCGAGGACGGCCAAGAGGCGACGGGAGCGGTTGGGGCCGCCGAGCCTGCTGCAGGGCGACTCCCCGGCTACGCTATGTGATCGTCGCGTCATTGGCGCAGGGCGAAGCGGTTCGCCGGAGTGCGGCGGCCAGGCGGGGCGGCCACGTCGGGTCACGACTCGGCGGCGAGCTGGCGGTGCACCTCGGCGCTGTCCCAGTAGTCGACCCGGTGCGCGACCAGGCCGTCGGCGTCGACCCGGAACCGGAACATCCCGCGCACGCGCACCGGGGCCCGCCCGGCGGAGACCAGCCGGAAGGACATCCGGTACGCCAGGGCGGCCCGGTCCCCGTCGACCAGCAGTTCCTCCACCTCGTAGTGGAGGTCGACGAACTCGGCCAGGAAGCCGTCGAGCCGCTCCCGGTAGCCGGCCCGGCCGACCACCCCCCGCCCGAGCCCGGCGGTGTGCTCGTTGACGAAGCCGACGCTGACGCAGGCGGCGACGGCATCGGCATCGCGGCCGTTCAACGCGGACAGGTAGCGCAGCACCGCGGCCCGGGTACGGGCTGCGGTCAGTTCCCCCACAGCCGCCGTACGGTGTCGAACACCTGCTGGTCGTGGGAGATCTCGATGACGTTGCCGTCGGGGTCCTTCAGCGCGCAGATGTAGCCGACCGGTGGTGGCATCTGGCGCGGCTCCCAGTGCAGGCAGCCCAGCTCGCGGGCCCGCTCGGCGATCTCGTCGACGTCCGAGCGCTGCGGCACCTCGATGCCGATGTGCGCGAACGGCTGGAGCAGGCCGAGCTGGCCGCCCTTGTCCCTGTCGAAGGAGACGAGCACGAGCACGAACGGCGTCTCGACCTGCTTGTCGTTGGAGAGCCACACGCTCTCCCCGTCGGCGTCGGCGAACCGCTCCACCACCACCAGCGGGGTGAGGCTGGTGTAGAACGCGATCGCCTTGTCGAGGTCGCCGGTGGGCAGAGCCACGTGCGTCCATCGGGCTTGGGTCAGGCCGGTCCCCATGAGTACCTCCACCTGCCGGATGTCCATCACATTGCCACCAGCCTATTCGTCCCGCCGGCAGGGGGCGATGTGCCGCGGACACAGACCCGGCCGGGCCGATTCGACCCGGCGGGACAGTGCCCGGGGCCGGGGCGGCGTGCCAGCGCGGTCATCGGGCCGCGCACACTGGAGCAGTTGCGCAGCTGGCAGCCGGGGGCCGCGGGTAGTGACCTATTGGCGGCCGACGATCACTGACAGCTCTTCGCTTGCCCGTGTGAGCGATAACATGATAACTTTCCCGAGGAGCTACCGGGCCGCTCCGACCAGCCCACCGGGATCCCCTGCGGGACCCGGAGCAATGCGTATTGCAGCGTCGAGCGCGGATATCCGGGCCTATCGCAGCAATGGGACCAGGGCTCACCTTCCCGTCCCGTAATCGCAGGTAGCCGTCACCTCGATGTCGCCAGCGCACCGTCCCTTGCCCGCCAATTTACATCGATTGACTGGCAACACAACGACATCCGCCGTCCGGAAAGATGGAGAGTCAATGCGCGCACGTACCAGATGGTTGGCCGCCCTGAGCGTCGCACTACTGGGAGCAGCCGGCGTGGCTGTGGTCGACACAGTCGCCGCACCGAGAGCGGCTCAGGCGCTGGAGAACGGGGTCGCCCGCACCCCGCCGATGGGCTGGAACAGCTGGAATACGTTCTTCTGCAACATCAACGAGGCACTGATCCGGCAGATGGCCGACGCCATGGTCAGCTCCGGCATGCGAGACGCCGGCTACCAGTACGTCGTCGTCGACGACTGCTGGATGAACCCCAACCGTGACTCGGCGGGCAACCTCCAGGCCGATCCGACTCGGTTCCCCAGCGGCATGAAGGCCCTGGGTGACTACATCCACGCCCGTGGCCTCAAGTTCGGCATCTACCAGGCGCCCCTGGACAAGACCTGCGCCCAGTACTTCGGCTCCTACCCCGGAGCCACTGGCGCCATGGGTCACGAGGCCCAGGACGCCCGTCAGTTCGCCGCCTGGGGGGTCGACTACCTCAAGTACGACTGGTGCTCCCCCACCGGCACCATCAACGAACAGGTCAACCGGTTCGCCATCATGCGCGACGCCCTCGCCGCCACCGGTCGCCCCATCCTCTACAGCATCAACCCCAACAGCATCCACGAAAAGACCGGCCCCATGCGCAACTGGGGCGACGTCGCCAACATCTGGCGCACCACCGAGGACATCACCAACGCCTGGGACACCGGCCAGACCAACGGCTACCCCATGGGCATCCAGAACATCATCAACGTCAACGTGCCACTGGCCGGTTACGCACGTCCGGGTTCGTTCAACGACCCCGACATGATGGAAGTCGGCCGCGGCGGCATGAACGACACCGAGATGCGCAGCCACTTCGCGATGTGGGCCATCATGGCCTCACCCCTGATCGCCGGCAACGACCTGCGCAACATGAACAGCGCCACCCAGACCATCCTCAAGAACGCCAATCTCATCGCCATCAACCAGGACACCCTCGGCCTGCAGGCCACCCAGATCTCCAACGACGGAACCCGCCGCGTCCTCGCCAAACGACTCGCCAACGGCGACGTCGCCGTCGCCCTGTTCAACCAGGGCAGCTCCACCACCACCATCTCCACCACCGCCGCCGCGATCGGCAAGTCCGGCTCCTCGTTCACCCTCCTCGACGCCTGGACCAACGGCACCTCCACCACCACGGGCACCATCTCCGCCAGCGTCCCGGCCCACGGCACGGTCGTCTACCGGGTCAGCGGCGGCGGCACCATGCCGCCCCCCACCACGCCGCCACCGCCCACCACGTTCCGGCTCCGCAGCGAATCCAGCGGCCGATGCCTTGACCTCGACAACAGCAACACGGCCAACGGCACGGGGATGCTGATCTGGGACTGCCACACCGGCGCCAACCAGCAGTTCACCCAGTCCGGCCAGGCTCTCCAGCTCATGGGCAAGTGCCTGAACCTTCCCACGAACGCCACCGCCGGTACGCGGGTGCAGATCTGGGACTGCAACGGAGGCACCAACCAGCAGTGGACCTTCAACGGCAACGGCACCATCAGCAGCGTGCGGTTCCCCTCACTCTGCCTGGACGTCAACAACGCCGGTACGGCCAATGGCACCACCGTGCTCGTCTGGACCTGCCATACCGCCGCGAACCAGCGGTGGAGCCGGGTCTGACGCCACGATCGACCAGGCGCCCGGGATGCCACCGTCAGCAGACGGTCTGACATCCCGGGCCGCCCGGTCCCGCTCGTACGGCCGCGCCGAACGCGCGCAACCCATCAGCTCGGCCGACTCCGCCAACTCGTCGTGCCCGTCAGGTGGTGCCGCGCTGGAACGGCTGGGCCAGCGCGCGGGGTTCGCGATGCGCGGTGGCGAACACCAGCGTCGCCGGCAGGGCCGGCGCGGCGATCAGTAGCTGCGGGTTCATGGTGACCCCGAGCGCCGGCAGCGCCAGCCGCATCGCGTCGGCCAGGCCGAAGACGACGCAGCCGACCAGGGTGCGGCCGAGTCGCCAGGCGTCGAGGATCACGGCCGCGATCACCAGCTAGCCGCGCCCGGCGGTCATGTTCTGGTTGAACGACCCGACCTCGGTTCGAGGCGCACCTGGCCCGCACCGGGGCGATCCTGCGGGTGCCCAGGGACCGCCGCCTGATCGAGGTGCTGCGCGAGGCGTTGCCCGCACAACCGCGCCCGCCCGTCCGACACCCACCGCTGTCAGCGGTCGGTCGTTCAGTCCGGCCGCCGGGCCCGGCGATGGGACTCACGACGGGCGCGCGCCGTCGACGTGCACCGCCAACGCGTCGAGGATCAGGTCGAGGCCGAACTCGAACTGCCCGCCGAAGTGATAGCCAGGCTGCTGGACATGCTGCGTGGCGAACTCGACCAGATGCGGATAGTCGCCCGCCGCGACACCCTCCATGATCGAGTCGGTGACCGCGTTGGCGGAGTCCGGGCCGTCGAACGGCAACGACGCCTCCTGTAACACGAAGCCGAAGACGTACGCGTCGATGATCGCGTACGCGTGCGCCGTCATCGACAGCGAGAAGCCACCGGCCCGCAGTACGCCCAGCATGGCGTCGTGATGGCGCAGGGTGGCCGGCCCGGGGCTGGTCCGGGTTTCGACCAGGGCCAGCGCCCAGGGGTGCCGCGCGAGAACCGCGCGGGCCGAGAGGGAACGTCGGCGCACCTCGGCGCGCCAGTCGTCGCCCTCCCCGGGCAGCTCGATCTCCGCGAAGACTCCGTCGACGAGTGCGTCGAGGAGCGCGTCCTTGTTGCGGATGTAGTGGTACAGCGACATCGGCTTGGCGTCGAGCTCAGCGGCCAGCGACCGCATGGTCAACGCTCCCAGGCCGCGCGCGTCGGCGATGCCGACCGCGGCCCGCAGCACCCGCTCACGACTCAGCTGCCGTGCTGGTTCGCCCACCGCCTGGTTCCCGTCTGTTCGACGCTCCGTTGACCGGACTTGCCCGCCAAGCGTATCGTACTTAGTACAACGTACTTAGTACGAAAGCCTGGAGGCGAACATGTCCCAACGTGTGACCGGCAGATGCGCCGGTGCTTTCTTCCTGTTGGCGTTCGTCGCCTACGGCATCGGCAGCGCTCTCGCCGGGCGACCCGCCGGGGTGGCGCTCGTGGCGCTCAACTCCGTCATGGTGGCGGCCATCGGCATGCTGGCCTTTCGGGCACTGCGCCGACCGCATCCGGGGGCCGCCTGGACATACCTCGTCGCGCGCGGCGCGGAGGCGTTTCTGCTCACCGCCGGAGTCGTCCTGCTCAACTCGGCCGGGGCGGACGCGGCCGACATCGCATACCAGTTGGCCATGCTGTCGCTGGGGATGGGCAGCCTGCCGTTCTGCCTGGCCCTCGGGAGGCAGGGCTGGCTGCCGCGCTGGCTGACGGTCTGGGGATTCGTCGGCTACGCGCTACTGGCGATCGGCACCGCCGCCGAGCTGATGGGGGCTGCGGTCGGGCTCGTGTTGGCGGTCCCGGGGGGACTGTTCGAGATCGCCTTCGCTCTGCTGCTGCTCGCTCGGGGCTTCACGCCGTCCACCGTCGCGCATTCCGGCACCGCTGGTGACGGGGCGTCGAGCGCGGCGGCGGCCGTGGACGGCGGCTCCCGGCCGCGAGCGGCGCTGGCCGCCGGGCTCGGCCTGCTGCTGATGGCGGTGCTCGCCGGCCTGGCCAACTTCGGCGTCGTGCAACGGCTGGTCTCCGCCGACGCGACCGAGACCACCACCCGGCTGCTGTCGCATCAACGGGAACTCGTCCTCGCCGCCGCTGCCCTGTTCACGGTGGTCTGCCTCGACGTGCTGGTCGCCTGGGCGCTGCGGGCGTTCCTCGCCGGCACCCACCGCGCCGTCGCGCTGCTCTCGGCCTGGTGCCGCACCGCATACGCGGTCGTCTTCGCCGTGGCGATCACGCACCTGATCGCCGCCGCCGGCCTCCTGCGTGCGGGTGCGAGGACCGACCAGACAAGCCCCGGCGTGTACGCGCGGATCGCCGACTTCCAGGAGATCTGGAGCCTGGGCCTGATCCTGTTCGGCGTCCACCTGCTGATGATCGGGTGGCTGGCGTGGCGGTCTGACGCCGTGCCGAACTGGGTGGCGGTGCTCGTGACGATCGCCGGTGCCGGCTACCTCGCCGACTCGATCGGAGCGCTGGCCCCTGCCGCCTACCCGTTCCAGGTCGCCGCGGTCACGTTCGTCGGTGAGGTCGTGCTCATGGCTTGGCTGCTCGTGTTCGCCGCGCGCTCGCGCGGTCACCGCCGGTCCGATCTGGACGGGGACCGTGCTCGCCAGGCGCAGCCCCGTGAGACGGGGACACGGGTCGGTGTCCCGGCGCGGGCCATGCCGCTGGCCGGGTGATCGACGGCGGGGCGGCCCCCGCCGCCGGGTCGTCCGGCGGCGGGGCGGCCCGCCAGAAGGGGGTCTGCGGACAATCCAGAGCCTTGCGGAGCTCGGATCATCATGGTGTCTCCTGCGGCTGACGGTGTCGCCCCAGGTTAGCCCCGGTGCAGCGTAAAGAGAGATGGCGTCTCGCAATTCGACGGCAAGTTTCGGCAGGGCCGTACACCCTGGTCGCCGCGCGGAATCTAAGACATTTCCCATTCGAATTGCCCACCATCGATGCTGATCGCCGCGCAGGGCGGCCGATCAGAACAGGAGCACCCCCATGTCCGTACGACAGTCCGACACAATCGACGACACGACGGCGCGTCCGGTCAGCACCCTCACCGCCGAGCCGGACGGCTGGCAAGGCCCCCTGCTGGACCACCTTCCACCGCGCGAGCGGCATCTGTTCCACCGGTTCGGCCAGGGACCGGTGGTGCCCGTACCCGATCTGCGCATCCACCAGGCGTTCGAACGCTGGGCCGCCGCCACCCCGGACGCCGTCGCGGCCGAGCACCTCGGGGTACGGATCGGCTACCGCGAGCTGGACCGCCAGGCCAACCGGCTCGCCGCCCGGCTCGCGGCCCTCGGCGTAGGGACCGGGGACACCGTGGGCGTCTTCACCAGCCGGTCCATCCCGATGCTGGTGGGAATCCTGGCGACGTTGAAGGCCGGGGCGGCCTACGTCCCGCAGGACGTCCGGATCGCCCCTGCTGGGCAGTTGCGGCAGGTCGCGTCAACCGCCCGATGCCGGGCGGTGCTGACCACGTCCGCGACCCTGGACGCGGTGCCGGCGCTACCCGGCGTCGCGCGGCTCGCGGTCGACGAGATAATGGCGGAGCCGCTGCCGCCGGGCCAGCACGTGACCGCCGGAGTCCCGGACCGCCCGGTGCGGGCCGACGACGGGTGCTACGTCCTGTTCACCTCCGGCACCACCGGCACGCCGAACGGCGTCACCGTGACCCACGGCAACGTGGCCAACATCCTGCTCACCGCACCGGGCAACCTGGGTATCCGGCCGGGCCGGCGGGTCGCCCAGTTGCTCAACGTCGCCTTCGACATGGCGGCCTGGGAGATCCTCGGCTGCCTGGCCAACGGCGGCACCCTGCTCGTACGCGACCGCGACCTCACCGCAACCGCCGCGCGCGCCGACGTGGTGATCGCCACCCCGTCGGTGCTCGGGCGGATCGACCTGGCCCGGTGCGATCGGGTCCGCGTGGTCGCCGTGGCGGGCGAGCCCTGCCCGCGCCCGCTGGCCGACCGGTGGGCCGTCGGCCGCACCTTCTACAACTGCTGCGGGCCGACCGAGACCACCATCGTCAACACCATGCACCGCCACCAGCCCGGCGCGGCGCTCACCATCGGCCGGCCGACGCCGAACAACACCGTCTACGTCCTCGACGCCGACGGTCGGCCCTGCCGCATCGGCGAGGTCGGCGAGATGTGGGCCGGCGGCGGCTGCGTCTCCGCCGGCTACCTCGACAACGACGCGCTCAACGCCGAGCGGTACGCCCCGGACCCGTTCCTGGGCGGCGGCCGGCTGATGTTCCGCACCCGCGACCGGGGCCGCTGGAGCGCCGACGGGGAGCTGGAGCACCTGGGCCGCACCGACGACCAGGTGAAGGTCCGGGGCTTCCGGGTCGAGCTGGACGCGGTCTCCACCGTGCTGGAGGCGGTGCCGGGCTGCCGGCGCGCGGTCACGCTCAAGCTGACCGACCGCGACCTCGTCTCCTTCGTCACCCCGGCGGAACTGGACCCGCAGCGGTGCCGGGACGCGGTGGCCGCCGCACTGCCCTACTACTACGTGCCGGCGGCCGTGCATCCGCTGCCGGAGCTGCCGATGACCGGCCGGGGCAAGGTCGACCGGGACGCGCTACACCGACTCGCCCTGGACCTGCGGTGGCAGTGGGCGCACATCGAGGAGGCGGCGGCATGACCACCACTCCCGTCCGGCCGCAGCCGGCCCCGCCGCCGCGTACCGTC
>NZ_GG657738.1:852954-883340 GCF_000158815.1 Micromonospora sp. ATCC 39149
CCGTCGTGGTCGGGCGTCCCTCTGTCGCACGTGGCGCTGGTCCACTTCGACCACGGGGTCACGCCGTTCCCCGGCTCGTCCACCGCGATCAGCCGCAATCCCCTGTGGGAGTGGCACTCCTTCGCGAACGTGCCGGCACCCGGCCGCACCGGCTTCCGGCTGACCGTCTCCCGCGCCGGCGACTGGACCGGGCGGTTCATCGACGACGCGCCGGACCGGGTCTGGGTGAAGGGGATCAGCACGGCCGGGGTGGCGAACATCGAGACCCTGTTCCGGCGGGTGGTGTACGTGGCCACGGGCAGCGGCATCGGCCCGGTGCTGCCGCACCTGCTGGCCGAGCAGGTGCCGGCCCGCCTCGTCTGGGTGGCCCGCCGGCACCGGGAGACCTTCGGCGACGACCTGGTCGAGGAGATCCTCGCCCACCAGCCCGACGCGCTGCTGTGGGACACCGCCCACGACGGCAAGCCCGACATGCTGCGGCTGGCCTGGCAGGCGTACCGCCAGTTCGACGCCGAGGCGGTCATCTGCATCTCGAACCGGGCGCTGACCTGGCAGGTGGTGCGGGGCATGGAGGAGCGCGGCGTGCCCGCGTACGGCGCGATCTGGGATTCCTGAGGACATGGAGGCGACGATGCGGATCACCATCGAGAAGGACGACCGGGTGGTCACGGTGCGGCTGTGCCGGCCCGAGGTGCGCAACGCGCTGGACACGGCGCTGATGACGGAACTGGTCGAGGCGCTGCGGCCACTGGACCGCGATCCGGGCGTGGGCTGCTTCGTGATCACCGGGTCGGAGCAGGTCTTCGCCGCCGGCGCGGACATCCGGGAGATGGCGGGCAAGTCCTTCCTGGACGTGGCGCTGGAGGATCACTTCGCGGGCTGGGACGCGTTCGCCGCGCTGCGTACCCCGAAGATCGCGGCGGTGGCCGGGTACGCGCTCGGCGGCGGCTGCGAGCTGGCGATGATGTGCGACCTGATCTTCGCGGCGGACAACGCCCGGTTCGGGCAGCCGGAGCTGCGACTGGGGGTGATGCCCGGCATCGGCGGCACGCAGCGGCTGACCCGGCTGGTCGGCGCGGCCCGGGCCATGGACATGGTCCTCACCGGCCGGCAGCTCGACGCGGCGGAGGCGGAACGGTTCGGCCTGGTGTCGCGGGTGGTGCCGGCGCAGCGGCTGCTGGCGGAGGCCCAGGCCGCGGCGGCGGTCGTGGCCGGGCACCCCAAGCTGGCGACGCTGCTGGCCCGGGAGGCGGTCCGGCAGGCCGAGGAGGTCGGCGTGAGCGCCGGGGTGCTGTTCGAACGCCGGGCCTTCCACGCCCTGTTCGCCACCGAGGACCAGCGGGAGGGCATGGCCGCCTTCCTGGAGAAGCGCCCGGCCCGGTTCCCGGGTCGCTGAGCCGTCGGCCGCCCGGGACCATGCCGGTCCCGGGCGGCCTGCTCAGAGCGCGCCGATCTGGTAGCCGAGCCCGTGCACGGTACGGACCACCCCGTCGCCGAGCTTGCGCCGCAGGTAGTGCACGTACGTGTCGACCACCGCCTCGGTCCGGTCGCTACCGAAGACCCGCCCGCGTAGCTGGCTGCGGCTGTGCACCATCCGGGGTTGCGTGGCGAGCAGCCGGATCAGCTCGAACTCCCGCCCGCTGAGCGCCACCTCCCGGCCGTCGGGCAGCCGCACCCCGCGCTGGGCCAGGTCGAGCTGCCCGGCCCCGATGGGGATCAGCTCGGCCCCGTCGAAGCGGCGGCGGGTCAGCGCCCGCACCCGGGCCATCAGCTCCGTCACCTCGAAGGGCTTCGGCAGGTAGTCGTCGGCGCCCGCGTCCAGGCCCCGGATCCGCTCGTCGGGTTCGGCCAGCGCGCTGAGCATAAGCACCCGCGCGGCGATCGCGCGGCGCCGCAGTCGGATGAGCAGGTCGACGCCGTCGATCACCGGCAGCCGTCGGTCGAGCATGATCACCTGGTACCGGCCGCGCAGGGCCAAATGCAGGCCCTGCTGGCCGTCCCGGGCCAGGTCGATCCGGTACCCGGCCCCGCTGAAGAGCTCGACCAGCATGTCGGCGAGGTCCGCGTCGTCCTCGACGAGAAGCAGCGGGCCGTGCACCGGGGCTGGAGGGTCGTTCATCCGTTCATGGTCGCACCAAAGCGGGAGAAAGTTGACCGGTGGAATTCTCCGCCGGTCAGGATCTGCTCATCTCGCGCTCCCGATCCGCCCGGTCGCGGTTCGCCCGCCAGCAGAAGGGCCACCACGAACCGGCGGGGTCGCCGTCCGGCGGGGGCGAGCCGGCCCGCCCCCGCCCGCGCACCGGCAGCCGTACGGTGAAGGTGGCTCCCGCCCCGGGCCGGCCGGTGGCGCTGATCGTGCCGCCGTGCGCGGTGACCACCTCGCGGATCAGGGCCAGCCCGAGCCCGACCCGGCGGTCCCCGGAGCCGGGGCCACGGTGGAACCGGTCGAAGATCCGGTCCGCGTGCCGCGGGTCGAACCCCCGGCCGGAGTCGCTGACCACCAGCTCGACGTGGCCCGCGACCTCCGGGCGCAACCGCACCTCGATGTGGCCGCCGGCCGGGGTGTGGTTGAGGGCGTTCGCCAGCAGCTCCGCCACCACCCGGCGCAGCGCGGGGCCGACGCCGCAGACCGGCACCGGGGCGTCGGCCCCGACCACGGTGAGCGTCACGCCGTGTTCGGCGGCGCGCGGCGCGTCGGCCTCGATCGCCTCGGCGACGAGCGCGGCGAGGTCGACCGTGGCCGGCGGTCGGGTCGCCGACGCCGTGTCGGCCAGCCGGGCCGACAGGAGCAGCTCGTCGACGACCTCCCCCAGCCGTCGGGTGGTGCGCAGCAGCCGGTCCAGATCCTGCCGGTCCGCGTCGCTGCCGGAGCGGGCCGACCGCCGCGCCAGCAACTGCGCCGCCATGTGCACCCGGGTGATCGGGGCACGCAGCTCGTGGCTGGCGTCGGCGACGAAGCGACGCTGCCGGTCGAGCGCCTCAGCCAGCGGCAGCACCGCCGCGCGGCGCAGCCGCAGATCGGTCGCGGTCGCCGCGGCCAGGACCGCCACTCCGGCGAGTGACATCGCCCAGAGCAGGTATCGCCGCTCGGCGAGCTGGAAGCGTGCGTCGAAGACCACCTGGACGACCTCGTCGCCGCGCACCTGCGTGCGCACGTGGTAGACCGTGCCGTTGCGGGCGACCTGGCCGACCTGCGGCCGGCCGGTGCGGGCCACGGCGTGGATGACCTCGTGCTGCGGGAAACCGGCCGGGGGTGCGCCTGCGTGCCCCGTGTCGCTCGCGCCGCCAAAGATCCAGGTGCAGCCGGACGGGTCGGCCGGGCGGCCGTGCACCATCGCCCAGTCGAGCTCGTGGCGGATCTTCGCGTGCTGGACGTGCAGCAGGGCGGTGTACGCGATGCCCCCGGCCAGGGCCAGCACGGCGACGACCAGCAGGCCGACGGCCAGCCCGGTGCGGGGTCGGACACGGCGTGCGGCCAGCCGCACGCCGTCGGTCAGCGGCACAACGCTCCCGCCCCACGCCTGACCGCGCAGGCGCGACCTTGTCTGCCATCGCGGCCACCGACCCGCATCCATCGAAGATGACACATCACCCATCGGATCGAAAGGGATCACCGAGCGTCCTCCCCGGATGACGGGCCCGCCTCGTGGCGGCGGAGGTCAGCTCCCCGCTACGGCGGGGGTGTGCGCCCTGTCGCCGCGCGCCCCAGCGCCGGGCCAACCCGGCGCAGACCAGCAGCTGGATCTGGTGGAACAGCATCAGCGGTAGCAGGACCAGCCCGACGGTCTGCGGGCTGAACAGCACCGCCGCCATCGGCAGCCCCGTCGCCATGCTCTTCTTCGACCCGCAAAAAATCGTGGTGATCCGGTCGGGCCAGGAGAAGCCTAGCAGCCGCGCCGCCCCGGCCGTGGCCAACAGGACCACGATCAGCAGCGCCACCAGCACGCCGAGAAGCGCCAGCAGCCGGCCCGGCGAGGTCCGTTGCCAGACCCCGGCCACCACGCCGGCGCTGAACGCGGTGTAGACCACCAGCAGGGTCGACCCCCGGTCGACGAGGGTGAGGGCCCGCTTGTGCCGGCCCATCCAGTCGCCGAGCCACGGTCGCAGGGCCTGCCCGACGGCGAACGGCAGCAGCAGTTGGGCGACGATCGCCAGGATCGATCCCGCCGAGAAGCTCACCGCGCCGGTACCGGCCAGCATCACGCCGCTCAGGACGGGGGTGAGCAGCACGCCGGCCACGTTCGAGCAGGACGCGCTGAAGATGGCGGCCGGCACGTTGCCGCCTGCCATCGAGGTGAACGCGATCGACGACTGGACGGTGGACGGCACCACGCACAGGAACAGCAGCCCCTGGTACAACTCCGGCGTCAGCACCCCGGGCTGCGACACCCGGGCGGCCAGCCCGAGCAGCGGAAACAGCACGAAGGTGCTGGACAGCACCAGGGCGTGCAGACGCCAGTGGCGCGCGCCGGCCCATGCCTCGCCGGGCGAGATGCGGGCGCCGTACAGGAAGAACAGCAGTCCAATGGCGAGCATGGTCGCCACGGAGGCACCGTCGGCGAACCGGCCCCGGGCCGGCAGCACGGTGGCGACCAGCACGGTCCCCAGCAGCGCCAGGACGTACGGGTCGAGCGGGCTCCGGGACAGCCAGCGACGCACGATCAAGCCCTCCCCCGACCTCGCACACAATACAAGACAGCGTCGCGTGAGGCGATGCTGCTACGGGTGCCGTGGCGGCGTCAGGCGGGTTCACGCTTCACGGCCACCTGCCCGCGTGCGCGGGTCTTCTGGTCGGCTCCACGTGCTGCCACCGGGCCACTCCCGGCGGTGTCGAACTCAGCCGCCAGTGCGGCGAGGTTGAGCGCGGTGTCGCGGTCGCGGTCCATGACCAGACCGCATGCCTCGCAGTGGTGGTCGCGTTCGGACAGGGCCAGCTTGGCTTTCGCCGTACCGCAGCCCGAGCAGGTTTTCGATGAGGGATGCCAACGGTCGGCGATGAGTAGCCGGCCGCCGTTCCACTCGGTCTTGTAGGTCAACTGCCTGCGCATTTCCGCGAAGCCAGCGTCAGCGATGTGCCTGGCCAGCCGCCGGTTGCGTAGCATCCCCGACACGTTGAGGTTTTCCACCACGATCGTGCCGTGCTCGCGGGCAAGTCCGGTGGTGAGCTTGTGTAGGCCGTCGCGGCGCAGGTTCGCCACCCGGGCGTGCGCTCGGCCAAGCCGGTTCGCGGCACGCCGCCAACAGTGTGACGGGCACTGCCCGGTGCGCCGGTCCGGGCCGGCCTTGCGCGACAGCGCCCGGCCGAGCGCTCGCAGCCGAGCATGCGCGGCTACCAAGTGACGCGGGTTGTCGACGAGTTCGCCGGTGGACAGCACCGCGAGGTGCTTGATGCCGACGTCTGCCCCGACGACCGACTCCGGGCGGGCGGGACGGCGTTCGGCGCGCTCAACCTCACAGGTGAACGAGACGTGCCACCGGCCGCCGTCGCGCCGCACAGTGGCGGACAGGATCCGTGCCGTGCCGTTGTCAACGCGCCGGGCGAGTTTGCGGGCGGACTCGTGCAGCTTCAGCCGGCCCAGCCGGGGCAACACGGTGAGCTGACCGAGGTACCCGACCACGAGTGGCCGGAACGGATGCTCCGCGTGGGCCCGCAGCGCCGCGGCCAGCTCACCGGCGGGCCGGCGGGAGGACACGGAGACATTCTGCGGGCTCCGCGCCACGCGGTATCCATCGCTCGGCGGCACCCGCGACGGCGGCGCGGGTTCGCGCGCGGGCTACCGAGCCGCCATGCGGCGGGCCAGCTCCGCCGCCCGGTACGCGGCGACCTGGCGCGCCTTGGCCGCCACGAACCGCCGCAGCGGCACCGGCGCGTCGGCGGTCACCCCCTCCCGGACCCGGGTGCCGCCCGCCACGGCGGCCAAGTCCACCACCGCCCGCAGCGACACCCGGCCGGGGCTGCGTACTTCGCTGACCAACTGCTCGCCCGGCCGCGTCGCCACCATCCGTACCCGAATCGGGTTGTCCCACCGCACCGGCCCAGCCAGCCGGAACCGCTCGACGGCGACGTAGTGGGCCACGACGTGACCCTGCGCGTCGTGGCTCGTGCGCACATCGCGGACCGCCACGATCAGCGGCGACAGCCCGACGTAGCTGTTCGGGTCGGTCAGGTGGTGGTACACCTCGTCCGGCAGCGCCGCGACGACGCAGGTCGTCTCGAACGCGACCGGCGGTTTCCGGGCCTCGGGCACGCCGAACATACTGCCACGCCCGCCCCCGACCGGCGGCCACCGTCGGGAGGGGACGTTGCCGTTGATATCGACGCCCATTAGTATGTCAACGCCATCGGCGCGAGCGGTGGACGGGAGGGCGGAGGATGAGCGGGAAGCCCCCCTTGACCATCGGCATCGCCTCCTCGGCGACGCACCGCCGGCACCTCGCCGAACTGTTCGGCGGGGCCGAGGCGTTCCTGATCGTCTCCAGCGTCGACCAGGCACGGCGGCTCCTCGGCGTGACCGGCAAGCCTCCCGCCCCGCCTTCCCCGCCCGCCGAGGTGGCGACCCACCGGCCGGTGGTCGCCGTCGACGCGCCGGCGAGCGCGCTGAGCATCGACTCCGATCGCCGGGTGCTGCGTTGGCGCAACCGCGAGATCGGTCTGACCCCGCTGGAACACGACCTGCTGCGCTGTTTGGTGGGCACGCCCGGGCACACCTGGACCCACCGGCGGCTGCACCGCGAGGTCTGGGGCACCGAGCGCCTGGGCCGCGGCTCCGACCTGCACTCGGTGGTGCGCAGGGTACGGCGCAAGCTGGCCCGGCTCGGCGGACCGGCGACGATCGACGCGGTCCGGGGGGTCGGCTTCCGGCTGGCGGTGTCCTGAACCTCCGGCCCGCCGTCACCCGAACGTCCGGCCCCGCCCCGAGGACGCCTCCGGCCCGCCCGGTCGTGCGACCGGGCGGGCCGGGCTGTCCGTCAACGGTCGACGGTCAGCAGCGGATCGGCGACAACGCGAAGTTCTCCACCGTGGGCGTGCTGGTGTTGATCTTCGTCTGTCGGGTCTGGGGCTTCCACCCGTCCTTGGCGACGATCAACGTCAGCGGGTTGTTCCGCTTGTCCAACCAGTAGGCGTACCGGCCCTGGATGTCCGTGGCGAACGTCCACGACATCGCCCAGGAGTCGACCTGCACCACCGCGCCGGCGATCGGCGCGCCGACGCCCTGGCAGGGCGTCCCGGTGACCGTGCCCATCAGCTTGCCCCAGGTCTTCGGCGGCTGCGCGGTCATCGTGACCGGCACCGGCGCGACCGCGTAGGGGGTGTTCTCGGTGATCTCGACCGACGCCGTGTACGTGCCCGGCTGGTCGACGGTGGCCGCCATCGCGACGGTGACCGTGACCTTCTCGCCCGGCGCCAGCGTGGCCGCCGTCTTGTCGATCGTCATCCAGCTGACGTCCGCGGCGACCGCGGCGCACTCGCCGAAGCCCGGCAGCACCTCGCTGTCCGCCGTCGCGGTGAAGCCGCCCGACGCGCCGCCGACCTTGTAGAAGCCGCACGCCGCGCCGCCACGGTACCGCGCGGTGTTGGCGTTCGGCAGGGCCGACCACGAGTTGCTCGCCGGCTCGTAGGCGAAGCCGGCGTTGGTGATCGCGCCGCCCTGCGAGCCGCCGACGACCAGCAGCTTGCCGTTGGCCACGGCGGACGAGCTGGCCCAGTTGTCGGCCGGCGCGTCGGCGATCGCGGTCCAGGCGTTGGTGCCCGGATCGAAGGCGTAGCCTGCCTTCTGCGAGACCGTCCCGTCGTTGCCGCCGGTGCAGTAGACGACCCCGTCGACCCCGCCGCAGGACAGGAACGCCACCGACTTCGGGTAGTCGGGCAGCGTCTCCCAGGTGTCGCTGGCCGGGTCGTACCGGACGACGTCGTTCGAGATCGGCGTGCAGTTCGTCGTCGTGCACCCGGCGATCGCGTACAGCTTGCCGTCGACGACCGCCTGGCCGGCGGCGGACCGCGGCGTGGGATTGTTCGCCTTCTTCGTCCAGGTGTTGGCCGCCGGGTCGTACGACCAGGTGGCGGCATCGGGGCCGGACTGCCCCCAGCCGCCGGTCACGATGATCTTCCCGGCCACGACGCCCGCCGTGACGGCGTTGCGCGCGCCGGGAAGGGCGGCTATCGACGACCAGGTCTGGGCGATCGGGTCGTAGGCGTAGTTCTTCGCCGACGACGCCGTGCCGTCGCCGCCGGCGATCGAGTACACCTTGCCGTCCAGGCTGACCACCCGGTTGTCCATCACGTTGGCCGGGAAGTCGGTGACGTCCGTCCAGGGCGCGGCCTGCGGGCCGGCCGGGGCGGGCGCGACCGTGGCGGCCTTGCCCGACGCCCGCGCGGCCAGCGACGTGGCGGCGGTGAGCCGCTGCTCCGGGGCTCCGTCGGCGGCCAGGATCTGCCGCTGGGTCAGCCGGGACCCGTCTGCCCGCAGCAGCTCGAACCCGCCGTCACGCTCGCCGAAGCGGACGTCGACGGGGGCCCCGCCCGTGTTGGTCACCGTGAAGGTCTTGGCGACGGAGCCGGTGGGCATCCGCACCGTGCCGCTGACCGCGGCCGGTTGCACGGACAGCCGGCCGGCCGCGAGCGTGAAGGTCACGGCGGTGGCCCAGTCGGCCTCGACGGTGACCTGCTTGCCCTGGCTGGCGTAGCCGCTGCCCTTCGCCGTGAACCGGTGCTCGCCGGTCAGCGACGAGAACAACCAGTAGAAGCCGTCCGGCAGCTCGGTGTCGTCGGAGGTGGCCACGGTGGTGGCCGTCTCCGTCGGCCGGTCGTCGCTGGTGACGGTCGCGCCGTTGACGTACCCGTTGTCGTTGGCGTCGCGGACGTGGCCGAGCACCAGGCCGCCGCTGGTCGGCTTGCAGGCGACCTCGCTGCCGATCAGCACGTTGTCGACCTGCCACCACCACTCCCAGGTGGCGTCGTAGTAGTGGAACCGGACCTTGACCCGGGACTGGCCCGCGGCCTGCGGGATCGCGATCTCGGTCACCCGGGGGCCGCGCACGTCCGAGGCCTGGCGCAACACGTTGGTCCAGGTCTCGCCACCGTCGATGCTGAGGTCGACGTCCGCGCGCTCGGAGCTGACCCAGTTGAGGTCCTGGTTGAACCGGATCACCGGGGTGGCCACGTCGGTGAGGTCGACGACCGGGCTGACCAACGAGGTGTCCTGCTTCCCGCCGGTGCCGTAGTCGTCGCTGTCGACGATCGCGAAGCCGCCGGTGCCGCCGGTGAGGTTGCCCCGATCCCCCGCGTCGGTGAACTGCCACACCTGGCCGGTGCCGGCGTTGTCGACGACCGACCAGCCGGCCGGGACGCGGTCGCCGTCGAAGGTCTCGTACACCCCGTCGGAGCCGTACGCGTAGCCGGGCGCGATGGCGCAGGCGGCGGCGTCCACGGCGACGGCGACGTTGTGGGTCGTGTTGCCGGAGCCGACCACGATGTCGCGGGTCACCTTCTGGTAGCCCGGATACTGCGGCTCCACCCTCAGCTTGTACGTCGCCGAGGCGGGCAGCGTGAGGCTGTAGCGGCCGTTGCCGGGCGTGGTGTAGTCGGACACCGCCAGGCCCTCGACGCTGACCTTCGCGTACAGCGGCCAGCCGTGGCCGGAGCCGTCGGTGACCGAGCCGCTGACGGTGACCGACGGCACCGCGGTCAGGGCGACGTCGAGTGTCGTGGTCGCGGCGGCGCGGACCGTCGCGGGAAGCGTCCGGACGCCGTAGCCGAACGCGCTCACGGCGACCTGGTAGTCGCCGACCGGCAGCAGGGACGAGTACCGGCCGTCGGCGTTGGTGGTGAGCTGGCGGGTGGCCGGGCCGGTGAGGGCCACCGTGGCTCCGGGGACCGGATCGCCGGTGGCCGCGTCGGTGACCGCGCCGGCGAGGGTGCCGGTCTCACCGATGGGGGCGGCGCCGAGCAGCGCGAGGACGTCGAGGCGGCCCTCGCCGTACACGTTGTTGTCGTCGGCGGTCCCGCCGCACTGGGCGTCGACGGCGTCGACCGCCGAGTCGTCCAGCAGGGCACGGGTGGCCGCGACGTCGCCGACCAGCGCGGGTGCCGCCGACCACAGCAGCGCGACCGCGCCCGCGAGGTGCGGTGACGCCATGGAGGTGCCGCTGAGGCTGCCGTAGCCGCCGCCGGGGATGCTGGAGCGGACGTTGACGCCGGGCGCGGAGATGTCGGGCTTGACGGCGCCGCCCTGGCCGGCACCCCGGGAGGAGAAGCTGGCGATGGTGTTGTTGACGTCGTACGCGCCGGTCGAGTAGTTGCTGGCCCGGCTGCCCGGTGAGCCGCTGGTCTGGCAGGACGGGCCGCTGTTGCCGTTGGACCAGGCGCCGAAGATGCCCGACGCGGCCCAGGCCAACGTCACGTCCTCCATGAACGGGTCGTTGGAGGGCAACCGGGTGCCCCACGAGTTGTTGATGATGTTGGGCCGCTTGCCGGCGTCGGGGTTCTCGCCGTCGAGGTCGGTGGGTTCGAGCATCCACTGGCCGGAGGTGATCAGCGCGGCGTCGGTCGGGCAGCAGCCGTTGGCCGCGATCCACCTGACGCCGGGGGCGACGCCGATCTGGTTGGCACCGTCGGCACCGGCCATCGTGCCCATCGTGTGCGTGCCGTGGCCGTCGCCGTCGCAGGGCGCGGCGGCGCAGTCGCCGGCGGCGTCGTACCAGTTGTAGTTGTGGTCGAAGGTGCCGTCGCCGTTGTTGCCGCGGTACGACTTCACCAGCGCCGGGTGGTCGAACTGCACGCCCGAGTCGATGCTCGCCACCGTGATGCCGGCACCGGTGACGCCGTACCGCGACCAGACGTCGTCGGCGTTGATGTTCGCGATGCCCCACTCCAGGGCGTTGGTCGTCTTCTCGTCGGCGCCCTCAATGACCTCGGGAAGCTGGTAGGCGATCGGGGCGTAGACACCGTCGACCTCGGCGTGCGCGGCGAGGCTCTGCGCCAGCGTCAGGGAGCCGCTGCTGACCTTGATGGCGTTGGTCGCCCAGAAGCTCTGGTACTTCGCGCCCGCGCCGTCGAGCTCGGCGCGCACCTTGGCCTGGCTGTCGGCGGCGGTGCGGCGCAGCGCGTCCGCCACGGCGGCGCCCCGCTTGGTCCAGTCGGTGATCGCGCTGGCCCTACTCAGGTCCGCCCGGGCACCAAAGTGGATCCAGAAGTCGCTCTCGGTCTTGGCCTGGAGCTGTTTGACCAGCTCGGGCCGGATCTTGTCCGCGGACGCGGACGCCCCGCCCGGCGCGGCCTGCGCGCCGGAACCGGTCGTGGCCAGAGCTGTCGCGACGAGAGCGAGCGCCGCACCGGCGCTCACCAGGCGCCTGGACAGGCCCCTGGGGTGTGGACGTCTCAGCATCGGTGCTGCCTCCTGCAGAACGACCCGCGGTTGGTCGAGCCGTGACAGGGGTACAACGACCGAGTCTCCCCTCTGGACGCACCGGCACGTGCGGCCCCCCAGGCCCCCCAGGCGCCGTGCGGGTCACGCCGACCGCCTGTGGGGAAACTATGATCGACAAAGATGAAGGATCAAGCGCGCGACGTGAGCAACTCGTCGCTAAGAGCTGACCGCTCGGCCGCGGTGCCTGACAGTCGCTGTCACGACGATGACAGAGTCGGGCAGGGATCGCCGGTCGTGTCCGGGTGGACGCCGTGATCGGGGGCGACGGGAGCGCGCAGCCGGGCCCCTTGGACGAGGCGGGGCCCCCGATCCCGTTGGTGATCGCGGTGACGCCGTCACCGGCCGAACGGATCCGGCTCGCCGAACGCCTCGACGGCATCGCGCCCCTGCTGCTGGTGTCCGACCTCGACGAGTTGCGCCGGCTGATCGCGGTGCGGCCCGCCGCGCGGGGGTCCGCCACCGGGCAACCGGCCCCCGATCCGGGCCCGGACGACATGCTGCGGATCGACTCGGTCCGCTCCGTGGCCCGCTGCGGGGAGCGCGAGGTCTTCCTCACCCGGCTCGAGCACGACCTGCTGACCCGCCTGACCAGCGAACCGGCGCGGGTCTGGAGCTACGCGGAGCTGCACCGCACCGTCTGGCACGACGAGGGGCGGCAGCGCACGGCCGACGTGCAGTCCCTGGTGAAGCGGCTGCGACGCAAGCTCGACCAGCTCGGCACGGGCGTCACCCTCGTCGCGGTACGGGGTGTCGGGTTCCGGTTGACCGACCAATGGCGACCCCGGGTCGACGGCGCGTGAGGCCCCGGGCCGGTGGCATACCCATGCGATCGAAGGTCAGGGCCCTGCTCTGGTGTCGCGCGGCGAGGCCGGAATCGGCAAGTCGGCCCCGCTGGAGCACGTGGTCCGGGCCGGGCGCGAGCGCGGGGTGCGCGTGCTGGGCGTCGAGCCGCTCCAGCAGTCGAAGCTACGGCCGCCCGGCGGGGCAGTTGTTGCTGGTCCGGGTGACCGTGTACTCGGTGTCGTCGTTGGTGATCCCCGACGGCACGCCATCGAAGTGCGTCTCGACCTTCTCCCAGCCCCGGCGCTGCTCGTAGTGCAGGTGCGGCGCGCCGGAGTTGCCGGTGCTGCCGACCCGCCCGATCTGCTCGCCCTGGGCGACCCGCTGACCCTCGCGCACCAGCGGCGGTTCGAGCAGGTGCAGGTACTGCGTCTCCCACCGGCCGCCATGGTCGATCTTCACCCAGTACCCGCCGCCCCGGCCACGCGGGCCGTCCGGGTTGTCGGGGGTACGGCCGCCCAGCGACCCGTTGATCCCCGCCACGGTCACCGTGCCGGCGTAGGACGCGAGCACTGGTCGCCCCCACGCCTCGCCCCGGGTGGGGAACAGGTCGACGTCGTAGTCGTCGTGCCCGGGATACGTGCCGAGCTGCCACTTCTCGCCGCAGGCGACGGGCAGTTGGAACAGCGGTCGTGGGCCCGGCGACAGCAGCATCGGCACGACGAGGACGGCGACGGCGACGAGGACACCGACCGATCCGAGCGTGAGGACGAGGGCGCCCCGGCGGCGCGGGCGGCGTCTGGCGGTGCGGCCGGTCGTCATCGTGCCGAGCATGGCAGACGCCGGCAACGCCCCGACGGCCGGGTACGCGGGCCGGTTCGGCGGCACACGAGCCGCCGGGGCCACCGTGGACGATTCACCACGAAGTCCATCCACCCTTGTCCCTGTTAACGGTCACAAGTATCCTGCGTCTCAGGAGCGAAGGGCACGCTCCGGCGCTGCCATCGGGAATCCTGACCCGGCAGAAGCAGCGCAGGAGCAACAACCGGGAGCCGAGCATGTCCCCGTTCCGCGTGGACGCCAGGGCCCGCTCCGACCCGTGATGGTCGCAGGCTGGGCCAGGGCCGATCACACCGCCGCATCCGTGGCTGGGCGCGCCGGTCAGCCACCCCTGCGCGCACGCACCCACCCCTGGGCAGACACCTGTCCCAGGTGAGCCGTCCCCCACCTCGGGAGGTAGCTGTGAGACCCGTATCCGTGTCCCCGACCCGCACCAGACTCAGGCGTGGCGTCGCCTGGATCGCGGCCCTGCTCTGCGTCGCGACGTTGTTCGCCGCCCCGGCGCGGGCGGACAACCCGATCGTGCAGACCATCTACACCGCCGATCCGGCCCCGATCGTGCACAACGGCCGGGTCTACCTCTACACCGGCCATGACGAGGACGGCTCCACCTACTTCACCATGAAGGACTGGCGGGTGTTCTCCTCCGCCGACATGGTCAACTGGACCGACCACGGCTCCCCGATGAGCCTGGCCACGTTCGCCTGGGCCGAGGCGGATGCGTGGGCGGGGCATGTGGTGGCCCGGAACAACAAGTTCTACTGGTATGTGCCGGTGAAGCAGCGCGGTGGTGGGATGGTGATCGGGGTGGGTGTCTCCGACAGTCCCACCGGTCCGTTCCGGGACGCGATCGGGCGTCCGTTGGTCGGCAACGGCGAGATCGACCCGAACGTGATGATCGACGACGACGGGCAGGCCTACCTGTACTGGGGCAACCCCAACCTGTGGTACGTCAAGCTCAACCAAGACATGATCTCCTACTCCGGCGGCGTCACCAGAATCCCCCTGACCACCGCCGGGTTCGGCACCCGCACGGGCAACCCGAGCCGCCCCACCCTCTACGAGGAGGGGCCCTGGGTCTACAAGCGCAACGGCATGTACTACAACGTCTTCGCCGCCGAGTGCTGCTCCGAGTTCATCGGCTACTCCACGGCCCCCGGCCCCACCGGCCCATGGACCTACCGGGGAACGGTCATGCCCCGGCAGGGCAGCAGCTTCACCAACCACGCCGGCATCATCGACTTCAACGGCGGATCGTACTTCTTCTACCACAACGGCGCGCTGCCCGGCGGCGGCGGCTACACCCGCTCGGTCGCCGTGGAGAAGTTCACCTACCGAAGCGACGGCACCATCCCCACCCTCAACATGACCACCACCGGCGCACCCCAGATCGGCACCCTCAACCCGTACGTGCGCCAGGAGGCCGAAACCATCGCCTGGTCCTCGGGCATCGAAACCGAACCCGCCAGCGAGGGCGGGATGAACATCGGCTGGATCGAGAACGGCGACTACATCAAGGTCAAGGGTGTGGCGTTCGGTGCGGGGGCGAATTCCTTCACCGCCCGGGTGGCGTCGGCGGGCAGCGGCGGCACGATCGAGGTCCGTCTCGGCAGCGCCACCGGCACGCGGGTGGGCGCCTGCTCCGTTCCCGGCACCGGTGGCTGGCAGAGTTGGCAGACGGTCTCCTGCGCGGTGAGTGGGGCCACGGGCACGCAGGATGTGTACCTGCGGTTCGCCGGCGGCAGCGGCAACCTGTTCAACGTCAACTGGTGGCAGTTCGGCAGCGGCACGCCGCCGACCACGCCACCGCCCACCCCGACCACGCCGACGCCCACGACCCCGGCCCCCACCACCCCGGCCCCGACCACTCCCCCGGCCGGGCAGGCGTGCGGCGTCACGTACACGCAGGTCGGCTCCTGGTCCGGCGGCTACGAGGGCAAGCTCACCATCACCAACACCGGCGGCAGCGCCATCAACGGCTGGCGGGTGACCTTCACACTGCCCCCCGGGCAGACCGTGTCGCAGGGCTGGAGCGCGACGTTCGCCCAGCAGGGCAGCCAGGTGACCGTGACGAACGCCGCCTACAACGGGCAGCTTCCGCCCGGAGCCTCGACCACGGCCGGTTTCATCGGCTCCAGCACCGGCAGCAACCAGGCGCCCAGCGACATCACCTGCGCGTCCTCCTGAGGCCGCCGGGCGTCCCGGAAGATCCTTCACCCGCGACGACGCTTCCCATGCCGTCGCGTGACCGGCGACGCTGACCGGGGGCGGGCCGATGGCCCGCCCCCGGTCACCGCGTACGGGACGGCTCAGCGCGCGCCGGACGGCGGCCCGGCGCTGTCGCGGACGACGAGTTCGGTGGCGAGTTCGACGCGAGGGCTCTCGATCTTCTCGCCCCGGGCGAGTCGCAACACGGTACGTGCGGCCAGCATGCCCATCTCGGCCAGCGGCTTGACGGACGGTGGTCAGCGGCGGGGAGCACCACCGCACCTCGGGCAGGTCGTCGAAAGCCCACCACGCTGACGTCGTCGGGCACCCGCAGGCCACGCTTGCGGACCGCCTCGTAGACGCCGAGCGCCATCTGGTCGCTGGAGGCGAAGATCGCGGTCGGCGGGTCGGGCAGCGCCAACATCTGCACGCCGGCGGCGTAGCCGGACTCGTGGTAGAAGTTGCCCGGCCGGATGAGGGCATCGTCAACCGCGACGCCGACGGCGTCGAGCGCGGCCCGGTAGCCGTCCAGGCGGGCCCGGCTGCACATCAGCTGCGGCGGCCCGGCGATGAAGCCGATGCGGCGGTGACCGAGGCCGAGCAGGTACTGGTTGGCCTCCAGGCTGCCCGCCCAGTTGGTGGCGCCGATCGTGGGCGCCTCCTGCGGGGCCACCCCGGCGGGATCGACGATGACCACGGGCAGGTTGAGCCGGCGCAGCTCGGCCTGCAACGGCGGCGCCACCATCGAGGTCACGAAGATGATTCCCTCGGTGGAGCGGGTACGCATGTTGTCGAGCCACTGCTTGGCCGAGGACGTGCGCTGGTGGATGGCCGACACGACGGTGCCGGCACCGTTGCTGTGGGCAACGTCCTCCACCCCGCGGATGATCTCCACGGCCCAGGGGCTGTCAAGATCGTTGAAGACGAGGTCGATCAGGGCGGAGCTGGGGCGCCTGCTCGCCAGGCGGCGACGGTAGCCGTGCCGGGTGAGCAGTTCCTCGACGCGCTCCCGGGTCTGGGGGGCGACGTCGGTGCGGCCGTTGATGACCCGGGAGACCGTGGGCACGGAGACGCCGGCCAGACGCGCGATCATCGCGATGGTGACGTTTCGGCTGGTGTCGGAGCCCACGGTCCTCCCTTTCGTCTTGCCTACGGTCGCAGAAGGCTATCGCAGGAACTGTGGGTCACCCCTTGACGCTGCCCGCCAGGCCACCGACGAGCTGGCGTTCGGCCACGGCGTAGAAGGCGAGGGCCGGCACCATGGAAAGCACCACGTAGGCGAGCACCCGGGCGGTGTCGTCGGAGTACTGGCCCTGGAACGCCTGGACACCGACGGGCAGGGTCCACCAGCTCTGGTCGGTGAACACGACCAGCGGGAGCATGAAGTTGTTCCAGCTGGTCACGAGGGCCAGCACGGAGACGGTGGCCAGCGCGGGGCGGGCCATGGGCAGCAGGATCCGCCAGAAGAACCCGAACGGCCCGCACCCGTCGAGAATCGCGGCCTCCTCGACCTCGCCGGGGATGGTGCGGAAGAACTGGCGCAGGATGATGATGGTGATCGGCAGCCCGAAGGCGGCCTGGGGCAGGATCACCCCGAGGGGGTTGTCCAGCAGCCCCATGCCACGCAGCAGCACGAACAGCGGCAGGATGGCCACCGCGAACGGGAACATCAGCCCGATGCTGAACAGGGTGAACAGCAGCTCCCGGCCCCGGAACGCGAAGCGCGCGAAGACGAACGCGGCCATCGCCGCCGCGGCGACCATGATGAACGTGCCGGTGACAGCGATGAGGACACTGTTGCCGAGCTGCCGCCAGAACACCTCGGAGGCGAGGATGCCGGTGTAGTTCTCCGGTGCCCACGGGTCGGGCCAGCCGAGGGGGTTGGTGGAAAGCTGCCCGTTGTCCTTGAATCCGCCGAGCACCCCGAACCAGACCGGTACGACGATGAGCGTGCCGACGGCGATGCAGACGAGGTGTAGCACGAGGCGGCGGGCCCGCAGGGCGCGGTTCGCCGTGCTGGTCATCGGTGGTCTCCCTGGTTGGTGAGCGCGCCCTCGGTGTCGCGGCGCATGACGACGCGCTGGTAGATGAGGGCGAAGACGAGACTCAGCAGGAACATGACGATACTGATCGCGCTGGCGTAGCCGACCTCGAAGCGGCGGAAACCGAACTGGAACATCGTCACGGCCATGGTCTCCGAGGCGTGGATGGGGCCGCCGCCGGTGAGCACCCATACCATGTCGAACAGCTGGATGGTGCCGATGACCGACAGGAAGATGCTGATCCGGATCGTCGGCCCGAGCAGGGGCAGGGTGACGTGACGGAACGCCTGCCAGGAGCCGGCGCCGTCGGTGGTGGCGGCCTCGTGCAGCTCCCGGGGGATGCCCTGCCTGGCGGCCAGGAAGAGCATCATGTACAGGCCGAAGTACTTCCAGGACACGATCATGAACACCGCGAACAGCACGGTGTCCGGGTCGGCGAAGATCGTGCCGGCGTCGGCGCCCAGCCACTGGGCGATCGTGTCGCCCAGCCCCCGGTTCGGCGAGAACACCAGGTTGAACAGGACGGCCGTGGTGACCTCGGAGAGCACGTACGGGGCGAAGAAGACCAGCCGGTAGACGCTGCGGCCCTTCAGTGGCTGGTTGAGCAGCATGGCTAGGCCCAGCGCGACGGGTAGCTGGATGGTCAGCGACAGCACGACCAGCACGAGCGCACGCCACAGGTCGCCGCGGAAGGTCGGGTCGCCGAAGGCGCGGGTGTAGTTGTCCAGCCCGATGAAGTTCTCCGGCAGGCCGAAGCCGTTCCACTTGTACAGGCTGGCGTAGCTGGCCACCGCGATGGGGGCGATGACCAGCAGCAGAAACAGCGCCAGGGCCGGGGTCAGGAAGACGGCGAGGGTGCCGCGGCGGCCCCGCCGGGGCCGGCGACCGCGCCGTTGCGCGGTGCCCAGCCCCGGTGGGGCGGTCGCCGGGTCGCCGCGCCTCGCGTCCGGCACGGTCGATGGCCTGGTCATGCCTGCTCCACTCGATTCTCGCAGCGGGCTACGGGTTGGGCCACGGCTACTGGCTCTTCGCCACCGAGGTGATGTCCTTGACGATCTGCGCGGATGTCTTGTTGCCGGCGATCAGTTCGGCGACGCTGTCGTTGACCTGCTGGCCGACGGCGGGCGGGTACGCCTGGTCGAGGTAGAGCTGGAAGCCGGTGGCGCTGGCCAGGGCCTGCGCGACGGTCTTGTTGTTGACATCGGCGATGGCGTCGGTGGCTTCCTTGACCGTCGGCAGCACCGCGCCGGTCTTGGCGGCCCTGCGCTGGTTGTCGGCGGTGAGCAGGGCCTTGAGGAAGTCGAGGGTCGCGGCGGGCGCGTCCTTGCCGACGGCGAAGCCGTTGCCGCCACCGAACACCTCGGAGGCCGAGCCCTTGCCGCCGTCGACGGCCGGGAACGGGAAGAAGCCGAGCTTGTCGCCGATGCCCTTCTTGCTGGTGGAGCTGGACGACTGCACCGCCGGGGCCCACTGCCCCATCAGCTCCAACGCGGCGCCGCCGTTGCCCATGGTGGCGGCCTGGCCGTCCGGGGAGCCGTACTCGGCGCCGAGGAAGCCCTTCTGGAACGGCTGAAGGTCGACCAGTTCCTTGAGGCGGTCGCCTGCGGCCACGAAGTCGGGGGTGTCGAAGTTCTTGTCCTTGGCGGCCTGCTGGAGGGCGCCGAGCCCGCCGATCCGCATGGACAGGTAGGCCCAGTAGAAGTGGGCGGGCCACTTCTCCTTACCGGCCAGCGCGATCGGGACGATCCCGGCGGCCTTGAGCTTGCGGACCGTGTCGAGCAGCCCGGCCCAGGTGGTGGGCGGCTCGGTGATCTGGGCCTTGGCGAAGAGGTCCTTGTTGTACCAGAAACCGACCATGCCGATGTCGAACGGCACACCGTAGATCTTGCCGTCGATGGTGTAGGGCTCCAGGGACAGGGGCAGCAGGTTCCCGACCCACGACTGCACGTCGTCGGTGATGTCCTTGACCAAGCCGGCCTCCGCCTGCTGCCGGAGCACCCCGCCGCCCCAGGACTGGAAGAGGTCGGGCGGGGATCCGGCCTGGGTGGCGGTGGTCAACTTGGACTTGAAGGCCTCGTTCTCCAGCGGCTGGATCTCTACGGTGACGTTGGGGTGCGCGGTCTTGTACTCCTGGGCCATCGCCGCCCACACCGGCAGCATCGGCTCGGCGTTCTGGATGTGCCACCAGTCGATGGTCTGCGGACCGTCCGGGTCGGCGGAGTCGCCGTCGCCGCTACAGGCGCTGAGCAGGTAGGCGCCGGCGCCGGCGCCGACGAGGCCGAGCAGCGTTCTACGGGAGAAATGCGCTGACATGGTCCATCCCTTCGGGGACTCGCAAGGTGCTCGGATGCTGATCGAGCCGGCAGGACTCGACGTGTATTTCCGGAAGTTCCGATGCTTCGCCGGTATTACCGATCGATGGCGGGCACGCTACGACGAAGCTTCTACCCGGGTCAAGAGGTCTGTCCTATCGCGACGCGAACAGCTACCGTGGTCGGCACTCACCGATAATCCGGGCTGAGCGTCCGGAAGTTTGCCGAAAGCCGCACCAGAGGAGTCGACGTGTCGACCGAGACCGCTGACGTGGCGACCGCTGCCCGGTCGATCCGCAACCCCGTCCTCCCCGGGTTCCACCCGGACCCGTCGATCCTGCGGGTCGACGACGACTACTACCTGGCCACCTCGACCTTCGAGTGGTATCCGGGGGTCCGCGTACACCACTCCCGCGACCTCGTGCACTGGCGCCCGCTCGGCGGGATCATCACCGAGCGGCGGTTGCTCGACCTGCGCGGCTGTGGCGACTCCAACGGGGTGTGGGCACCCGACCTGAGCTGGCACGACGGGGAGTTCTTCCTCGTCTACAGCGACGTGGCCAGCTTCGCCAGCGGCTACTGGGACCCGCAGAACTACCTGGTCACCGCGCCCGACATCGCCGGCCCCTGGTCGGACCCGGTGAAGCTGCACGGGCGCGGCTTCGACGCGTCGCTGTTCCACGACGACGACGGCAGCGCCTGGCTGCTGAGCATGTGCGCGGACTGGCGGCCCGGCCGGGACCGCTTCGCCGGCATCGAGATACAGCGCTACGACCGGGCCGAGCGCCGCCTCGTCGGCCGCCCCCGGCTGCTGTTCACCGGCACCTCGGCCGGGCTCACCGAGGGCCCGCACCTGTACCGCCACGACGGCTGGTACTGGCTGATCACCGCCGAGGGGGGTACCAGCTGGGAGCACCAGGTCACCGTGGCCCGCTCGCGCGAACTGCTGGGGCCGTACGAAGTGGATCCCGCAGGGCCGCTGCTGACCTCTGTGGGCCGGCCCGAGCTGCCGCTACAGAAGGCCGGCCACGGCAGCCTGGTGGCCACCCCGCACGGCGACTGGTACCTGGCGCACCTGGTCGGCCGCCCCTACACCCCGTTGGGCAACTGCGTGCTGGGGCGGGAGACCGCCATCCAGCGGGTCGAGTGGCCGCGCGGCGGCTGGCCGAGCATCCCCGGCGGCGTACCGGCGGACGAGGTGGCCGCGCCCGGCCTGCCCGCGCACCCGTGGCCGGCCGAGCCCGCCACCGACCACTTCGACAGCGCGGAGTTGGGCCCGTCCTGGTCGACGCTGCGCCGGCCCGCCACCGCCGACTGGGTCGACCTGCGCAGCCGCCCGTCACACCTGCGCATCCACGGCGGGCAGTCGCCGGTGGGCAGGCAGGCACCCAGCCTGGTCGCGCGCCGCGTCGGTGCCACGCACTGCTCCCTGGAGGCCGTGGTCGAGTTCGACCCGGTCGACCACCGCCAGTTGGCCGGGGTCACCGCCTACTACAACACCCTCAACTGGCACCACCTCTACCTAACCCGTGCCGACGACGGCCGGCGGGTGCTGGAGCTGCTCAGCTCCGACAGCGGGCGGCGCACCCCGTACCCCGAACTCACCGTCGACGCGCCTGGCACCGGCCGGGTCGGCCTGCGGGCCGTGTTCGACGGGCCCGTCGTGCGCTTCTGGTACGACCTCGGCGACGGCTGGCGACGACTTCCGGTGGACCTGAACGCGACCATCCTGTCCGACGAGCACGCCGCGTTGATCATCGATGGGGAGCCGGCGGCGTGGGGCTTCACCGGGTCCCTGCTCGGGCTGTGGGTGCAGGACCTCGGCGGCGACGGCGGCTACGCCGACTTCGACCTGGCCACCTACCGGGAGCACTGACCGGCCCACGTCCGCGGCGAGCAGGAATCCGGCGTTTCGCTGGTCGGACCGGGTCGTCCGATACGCGCGTCATGCTCCAGTCATTTCGGAAGATCTATGGAAACTATCGGTCGCCCTTCACCACGGGGCGCACGGAAAGGAACCGCGATGATGCTCAGACGGTGGATCGCCGCTGGCGCGGTCGCCATCGCCACCGCCGGCCTGTTGAACGCCGTGCCGGCCGCGGCGGAACGCCCGTACGACCCGTCCGGCCAGAGCCTGCGCGCCCTCGGTCTACGCCACGGGCTGCACATCGGCACCGCGGTCGACATGGCCGCCCTCGACGACCCGGCCGATCCCCGGTACCGGGAGATCGTCCGCGAGGAGTTCTCCACGATCACCGCGGAGAACGTCATGAAGTGGGAGGCGCTGGAGCCCACCCGTGGCACGTACGACTGGGGGCCCGCCGACAAGCTCGTCGCCACCGCGCAGCGCAACGGCCAGCGGGTGCGTGGGCACGTGCTGGTCTGGCACAGCCAGCTGCCGAAGTGGCTGACCACGGGGGTCAGCGACGGCTCCATCAGCACCGCGGAGCTGCGCGAGATCCTGCGGGAGCACATCACCGCCGTGGTCAGCCGCTACCGGGGCAAGATCTGGCAGTGGGACGTGGTCAACGAGGCCGTCAGCGACCCATGGGACAACCCGCCGACCCTGCACTACAAGGGCTTCTGGGCCGAACACCTCGGCCCGGGTTACATCGCGGACGCGTTCCGCTGGGCGCGCGCCGCCGACCCGAAGGCCCTGCTGTTCTACAACGACTACAACATCGAGGCGTTCGGCTCCGGCGACCCGGCCAACGACAAGACGCAGTTCGTCCACGACATGGTCAAGGGCCTGCTGGCCGACGGCGTGCCGATCGACGGCGTCGGCAGCCAGGGGCACCTGGGCACCCAGTACGGCAACTTCGACACGATCCAGGTCGCCGACGCACTGCACCGGTTCGCGCGGCTGGGGCTGGCCACCGCGTTCACCGAGGTCGACGTACGCAGCCGGCTGACCGACGGGGTGCAGGCCGGCGACCCCGAGGAGATCAACCCGCGCCTACAGGCGTCGGCGGCGAACTTCCACGTGCTGCTGCAGGCCTGCCTGGCCGAGCCGCGCTGCCTGTCGTTCACCGTCTGGGGCTTCACCGACCGGCACTCCTGGGTGCCCGACACGTTCAACGACCCGCCGCAGGGCCTGGCCACCATCTACGACGAGGACTACCAGCCCAAGCGCGCGTACCAGCTGCTGAAGGCCGACCTCATCTACGCCGGGCCGCCGTACGTCCGCCCGCGCGCCACGCCGAGGCCGCGCCAGTAGGGCCCGTCCCGCAGGTTCCCGCAACGGACCGCGCCGGCACCGGGCACGGAACGTAGGACAGAACCTTGCCGTACGGGAGGAGGCCCGATGCCACCTGCCCCCGCACCCCGCCCCGGGACGAGCGCCGACATCGTCGACACGGCCCGTGGCGGGGGCCGGGCGGTCAGTCTCACCTTCGACGACGGGCCGAACCCCGCCGACACGTTGCGCCTGCTCGACGTCCTGCGCCGACACCGGATCGCGGCCGTGTTCTGCCTGTGGGGCGAGCACGTCGACGCGTACCCCGACGTGGTTCGCCGGATCGTGGCCGACGGGCACACCCTGGGCAACCACAGCATGCGCCACGAGAACATGAGTTCCTGGCCGCCCGAACGGATCGAGGCGGACCTGCGGGAGGCCGACGCGGCCATCCGTCGGGCCGCGCCGGGGGCGCGGGTCCCGTACTTCCGCGCCCCCTACGGCGCCTGGGGGCAGACCCCCGCCGTGGCCACCGCCCTGGGCATGCAGCCGCTCGGCTGGCGGCTGGCCCTCGGCGACTGGGATCCGCCGGGCGCCGACGAACTCGTCCGCCGCCTGCGCTACGGGGTCACCCCGGGTGCCGTGGTGCTGATGCACGACGGCGGCGGCGACCGCAGCCAGACCGTCGACGCGGTCGAGCGCGTCGTGCCCCTGCTGACGGCTGAGCACTGGCGGTTCACCCTGCCACGGCACCGCGCCTGACCACCGGCAGGTGGGCCTCAGAACCCCGCCCTGCCCGTCGAGCACGGTCAGGCACGCGAGGGCAGCATTCCGGACGGTTCACCGGTATTCACCGCGCGTTCACGCCGCGCCGATGTACGTCTTTTCACCTCGACTTTCACCTCGCTTTCCGACTCCGCCGGGCGACCGGCCGGCACCTGCGCGAATCTCCCTCGGAACACGGGTGCCGGCGTCGACGATCCCGGAAAGCAATGACGGATTTCTGACAGTGCCCGGGCAGAGGTGCAGCCCAACAGGCCGCGGCCCGGACGGCCCCGAAATGCGGCGCAACAGTCGAATCGCCTACCGGCGGAAGACGGTGGCCCCCGCCGACAACCGCGCGGGACGGCACTCCCGCCGACAACGGCGCGAGGCAACACTCCTGCCAGCGCGATCCGCAGGCCATTGAAAGCAATTTCCGCGTCCTCCGACCGCCTCGCCCTGGGACGAGCACGCCTTGCGGCGCAACGGGATCCGAGGATCCAAGCCGGCGCAGCCGCGACCCACCCGGAGCGACTCGAATCCGCCCAGGTGTGCGCTTTTTCGTTGGATGGGGAGGATTTCGGCGTCTTGAGTGGAACGAACAATTCGCCCTCGGAACTCTGTCAGTGAAGGCGCCGGATCCGCCGGAACCGAACGGGACAAAGCCCACCGATGAGCCGGGTGTAACCTTGTTGCAATATGAGTGTGGTCAAGTCGATCACATGACGATACCCGTTCCGAGAAAAACGATTCGGAGTGCGGGCCGGGCACTCCTTTTGACGTCCGGTCTGATCGCGCTGGCCCTTCCTCTGGCGGCGGCTCCTGTCGATGCTCAGGGCCCGACTGCTGCGGCCGTCACGATGCCCGAGTGCGCATGGGGGTCAAAATACGGGGTAACGGGCGCAAATGCCTACTGGCCCGACAGTGCCGCCACCTACTGGTCGACCGTCTACCCCGTGACGGAGGATCTGGAGATCACCATCTCCGGGGTCTTCCCGGACGCCCGCTACGCGTCCTTCACCGTCTACGACGACAAGCCCACCTGGTTCAGCCGCAACGGTGCCAGATCCAGCCTGCCCGACCACCTCATCGTCCCGGACGCAGGCAGCGTCAACCCGTGGCAGACCGTCAGGGCTCCGGGCGGCCGGTTCACCCTCACGCTCAGCCCCGACGTGGCCGCCGGGCAGCCCAACCGGTTGCCGCTGTCCCGGGAGGACGCCGTGCCCGGGGCGAAGGCCTCGGTGATCTTCCGGGTCTACCTGCCCACCGGCGGTGACTCGACGGTGGTCCTGCCGACTGTGACCCTGACCCAGGGCGGCGTGTCGAAGACGCTGCCGACCTGTCCCCCCGCTCCTCCGCCGACCCCGTCCGCGACCCCACCCACGCCCACCCCACCCCCGACCACCACGCCGCCCGCCGCACCGCCCGCCGCCGCCGTAGAAGGGGCAGGGACCTCCGACTCAAACGGGCATCCGGACGGCGGGGGCCCCGGGCGTCCCCCGGAAAGCGGCGCGAAGATCTTCACCCGTACCTCCGAGGTGGAGAACCTCGCCCCGAACCCGGACAACGCCTACCTCGGCACCTGGCTCGTCCCGCCGGGACCGGACCAGGTCGTGGTAGTTCGGGGCCGGGCACCCCATGCGGTCCGCGGCACCCATCCGGTCTCCTGGCCCCGTCGGCGCGCCGACGTCCGCTACTGGTCGCTGTGCACCAACCTGGGCGGCCAGTACAAACCCGTCGTGATCAACCGATTCCCCGAGGGGCCGGCGAGCTACGGCTGTCGTTACAACGACGAAACCCGGCTCGACCGGTACGGGTACTACACCTTCGTCCTCGGCACGGAGGGGCAGCGGGCGGCCATCGAGGCCATCCGAACCGCCACCTTCGTGCCCTTCTCCGTCTCGTACCCGACGGCCCCGCACATGGTCCTGCTCCGGCACCTGCTTCCGGTCGAGGACTTCCCGTACGCGGTGCAGAACGTGCCGATGAACAGCTCGGCGGAAACCGCCGCGGCCGTCATGGGGCCGTACTACCCGCTGGTGACGGTCTGCTCGTTGGCCACGCTCACCGCCGAGGGGCCCCACGGCTGCACCGCCTGAGCGGTCTGGTTCCCCGTCACACGCGCCACCATCGAGTTGACGATCGGGCTGCGACCTGACAGCCCGTCGCTCGGTCCGCCGGTCCCGGCGGACCGGGCGGACCGGGCGGACGCCCGAGCGGCTGGGACGAAGGACGACCTTCGCCCCAGCCGTCGGTGTCCTCGGGGTCAGAAACGGCCGGGCATGGGTGAACAGGGCCAGCTGACTGGTGACCGACTGCCGGTGGTGTTCCAGTTCGGCCCGTGTCCGGCTCAACCGGTCGAGCTTCTGGTCGAACAGGCTCTCTCGTTGGCGATCCGAAGGTGCTCGCCGGACACTCTGGACGGCGACCGACTAACAGAGGCGGCGCAGACAGCGTCGCGGCGGTGGAAGTGGCAGCACGTCCGTGGACGCGCACGCCTTCACCTACGGCTCGCGGATCCTGTTTCACCCTGGGTGGGTACGAGCCTTTCACCCTGGTGGGTACGAGCCGGAATCGACGGCGGGCCGGCGGCTACTCGCCCACGAGTTGCCCACGTAGTCCAGCAGCGGTCGGCTTTAGCCCATAGGTCAGTCGACGCGATCCTTGACAAAAACCAGAACCCTGGTCAAGAGAGCTTACGGCTCCAATCCCCGCGACATCCCCAGGGAGCTGGGCCGGTCGCCAGCACCGTCTACCCGAGAGGCCAAGAAATTGTGCGTCCTGCTTAGCCGCAGCCGGTCGAAACGGCGTCGGGGCCAGACGTTTCGCAACCCTGGACACTACAAACGGCGGTTAGAAGATACAACGCCAACCACCCGGATCCACCACTAGGCGAACCAGGTCAGCCGTGCGCCAACGGGACGCCCGCTCGTCAGCGGATCGACCGCGCCCCGGGTACGGCTGCCGTGCCGACGGCGTACGGGTTCAACACGTCGGTCGGCTCGTCCTCGAAGTCGACCTCCGTGCCCACCCCGAGGTGCGCGGCCAGCTCGACGAAGAGGTCGAGGGCGACGTGGTCCTCGATCGCGATACCGGTCGAGTCGAAGACCGTCGGTCCGTACCGGGCGTCGGCCACGATGCCCGCGTCGGCGCAGATCTCGCTGAGCGAGGGACCGAGGCGTCGCGGATCAAGGACCTGGCTCTCGCCCTCCCGTGCCGCCTGCTCCGGGTGGTCGGGGCACACCAGCGCCCGGTCCACCAGCGACCGGGGCAGTTCGACCTTGCCGACGATGTCGGAGCCGACGGCGTTGACGTGCAGGTGATCGCGCAGCGAGACGTCCGGGAAGACGGGCCCCGCGCCGACGCCCACCGACGTCGCCGTGACGATTATGTCGGCGGACCTCGCCACCTCCTCGGGCCGGGCCGCCGTCACCGCAAGCCCGGTGAAGTCGACCCTCCGGCCGAAGGAGGCCAGGTGAGCGGGGTCGACGTCCCAGGCCAGCACCGTGTCGATCGGAAAGGTGAGACTCAGGGCGTGCAGTTGGGTGACCGCCTGCGCGCCGCAGCCGATCAATCCGACCGTCCGACTGTCGGGGTGCGCCAACGCCCGGCTGGCCAGCGCCGACGCGGCACCGGTGCGCAGGGCGGTGAGCGCCGCGCCGTCGGCCACCACCGTCGTGCGCCCGGTCCGGTCGTCGAAGCGGGCCACGCAGGCCGTGATCGTCGGCAGGCCGTAATCGTCGACGTTCGACGGGCTGTACGAGACGACCTTGATGGTGGTGCTCTCGTTTCGCTCCCGGTGCGGCATCCACTCGATCACTCCTGGGGCAGGCCCCTCCCGCTCGAAACGCGCCCCGCGCGGGCGACAGCTCGGCCACGCCCTTGTGCACCTCGACGAATTTCTCGCCGAGACGTGAGATCAGCTCCGTCAGCAACGTGTCGACGCCGATCTCGTCCATTATTCGACCGATGTGCCGCTGGGTCAGAATTAGCATCTCGCTTGAACCCCGTCTGTAGAGCCACGGCTTCGCTGTCGGGAACGCATTCTGCGCGAAGAATTACGACCGGCCACATGGGCCCAAAATGGATCCATCAGCCCGATCGATCGATGCCAATCACCATCCATCGGCACGCGACCACATCGAATCGTAGTTGACCCCACGGCGGACGGCAATGGCAGTTTTCCCGCCGCGCCGACCGCCCCACGTTCGCCGACCCACGTTGATTCACACCATTCTCACATCAATGGGAAACACATTGGAGCGAATCACCACACATCGACTTGGATCAGTTTTACTCAGTGCGGGCAGGGCGGCGAGGGTCTCCGCGAGCGGCCCCGGCGGCACGAACGGCGGTCAGCGACACCCCGACCACCCCGCCCGTCAGGAACCCCATGGCGAGGTCGGCGGGCGTGTCGTGCGTGGGCGGCCCGCCCGCGGTGATCGCCCCGCGGCATGGGAGCGGGACGCCTCACCCGTCACGGAGGGAGCGGCGGGAAAGACCGAAGGCGAAGGCCGCACCCAACGTCGCGGCGGTGGCCAGGAAGAGCACCCCGCTGCCGTGCGCGTCCACCACCAGCCCCGCCGCCGCGCCGGACAGCGGGAAGAGGCCCAACGCCGCGAAGAGGATGGCGCTCATCACCCGGCCGAGCAGGTGGGCGGCGGTGTGCTGCTGGACGACGGTGATGACCAGGACGTTGGTGACGGTGCTGGCGACACCGGCCACGGCCAGCGCGACCACAGCGCTGGCGTCGGTGAGCAACTCCACCCGAGGGTCGTAGCTGTCCCGGTCGTGCAGGAACGGCCCACCGTGCAGCAGGAAGAGCGTCGGCCATGGTCCGGGGCCGGGCGGGGTGGCCAGGAAGCTGTGGATCCGGCCGTACGGCTGGGGTGTCCACACCTCCCCGCGCCCGGGTCAGGATCCGGCGACGGCCGGTGGCGCGGTCCCATGCGACGACCTGGGAGCGACCCGCGACGTCGTCGAGTTCGACGGCCCGCAGCGAGTTGTGGGCGGAGAACGCCGGTGCGCGCGGTGGAATCACGACGCCCCCGTTCCTGCGGACAGCCGAAGCACCGACAGTAATCGGGCAATGTCTATGTGTAAACGTCGGTGACGCGCAGGCCCGCGTGCGCCGGTGACGCCGGTCGACCGAGATGAGGTCGGCGGTGCGGGCCTCCACCTGGTGCGCGTTGCGCGGCCGCCCGCCGCAGCTGCCGCATCCGCCAGGAAGCTCGCGGGCGAGGGCTGAACGAGGTCGGTGGCCTCGCGGTCGTCGCCGAGCACGAGGACGTCGGTGTCGACCGTGTCGAGGTCGGGATCCTACAGGAACACGGCGGAGACGTCGTGGAACGCGCCCACGGCCCTCCGGCCGGCCGGGCGTGGCACGTGCGTTTGGCGGCCTTCTCTCCCCTGCGCGCGCCGTAGTGCTACCGCCCGGTCCGAAGGAGTGGGGGACGCGGTCCCGGCGGCAGCGAGGCTCAGGCGGCGCCCCCGTTGACGTACACCACCTGGCCGTTGATCCACCGGGCCGGCCCGGCCAGGAAGGCCACCACCTCTGCGGTCTCGGCCGGGTCACCGAGCCGGTTCATCGGCGACATCGCCGCCATCTGGACGATCGTCTGCTCGTCCTTGCCCTCGAGGAACAGCGCGGTGGCGGTCGCGCCGGGCGCGACCGCGTTCACGGTGACGTCGCGTCCGCGAAGCTCCCGGGCCAGGATCAACGTGATCGCGTCCACCGCGGCCTTGCTGGAGGCGTACGCGGCATAGCCGGGCATGGACAGCCGGGGCGTCGTGCTGGAGATGTTGATGAGCGCGCCCCCGGGCCGGATCCGGCGGGCCGCCTGCTGATCGACCACGAAGGTGCCGCGCACGTTGATGCGGTGCACTCGGTCCAGCTCCGCGAGGTCCAGCTCGGTCACCGGAGCATGGGACGCCACCCCGGCCGAGTGCACGACGACGTCGATCCCGCCGTACGTCCGCTCGGCGGTGTCGAACAGTTCCGCCACCGCCGCCTCGTCGGCGACGTCGGCCCGCACCGCGACGGCGTCCCCGCCCGCGGCGACGATCGCCGCCACGATCTGCTCCGCCTCGTTCTTGCTGGTGACGAAGTTGACCACCACCGCGAAACCGTCGGCCGCCAACCGTTGCGCGATCCCCCGGCCGATCCCCTGTGCACCGCCGGTCACGATCGCGACGCGCTGCGGGACGGTCATGACGGGGTCTCCTGGTCCTCGCGGGGCCGCGACGGCGAAGCTGTCCGGAAGACCGAATTAGATCAGACGTGAGATGCACTGTCCACGGTCGACTCGACCGGCGGCATCCCGCCCTCACCACCAGCGTGCGGACTGCCGAGCCCGGCCGACCGATCATGGCCAGGACGGGCAGCCCGCCAGGCCCGCCCGGACGCCGCCTGCGATCCGCCCCGACCCTGCGCCGCCCCCCACGGGTGCCCGGCCGGGGAACCCGTGGGAGGCATCATCTGGACCTGCCGCCCGGTGGGTCAGCCGAGCGCCGGTGCCACCCAGGACGACCGGATCAGCTCCCGCTCGGTGGCGGCGAGATGGGCGGTCGCGGCGAGCCAGGCCCAGGCGTACCGGTCCGGGTCGGGGTCGGTGAGCCGGCCGAACGCGTCCCGGCCACGCCGGTCCGACTCCGCCACCAGCGCCGACGTCAGCGCGGCGGCGGTGGTGAGACCGGCCCGGCGCAGCGGCCCCGCCAGCGACGCGGCGTCGTCGCGGGCCGCCTCGGCGACCGCCCGGCGGCCACCGGAGACGCCCAGCTCCACCAGTCGACGGACGCGCCACAGCGGGGACTCGGCGATCACGTCGACGACCGGCACCGG
>NZ_GG657738.1:884483-886913 GCF_000158815.1 Micromonospora sp. ATCC 39149
CGGCCCGCTGCGCCTTTCGTCGGCCCGCGTCCGGTGCCGGCGGCGGTCGGATCGGTCGCGCCCGTTCGCCCGGTCCTCCTGGCCCGTCCGGTGGGCGGGCCGGCAGCGTCCTGCGGAGCGGGTGGCCCGGCGGGTGCCGGATCGGCGTGGCTGGCCGGGTCGGCGACCGGGCAGGCCACCAGGACCGCCGCCCGGTGCAGGCAGCGGGGTGCCAGCAGGCAACCGCAGCGGACCTGGTCCGGGCCGGTGACCGCGCCGGTCGGTCCGGGCCGCAGCACGACCACGGCCTCCGGGCCACAGTCGACCGACACGCCGCCGTCGACCCTGCCGACCGGCACCGCGGCCAGCCGTTCGACGGTGGCGTCCAGCCGCCGGCGCAGCCGGGACGGCAGGGCCGCCACCGCAGCGGCGGCGACCGCCGGCGACACCGGCGGCAACCGGTCGGCGGCCACGACGGTCGGGGTACGGTTCGTCAACGTGATCCTCCGCGGACACGGTCGCCCACCCAGCGGGCGAGTTCGAGCGGGCTGAGAGCGGCGACCGGCATCCCGGCCGCGACGAGCTGCTCGGCGACCGGCACCGAGTAGCACGGCACCCCCTGGTCGTTGAGCGCGGCGCAGCCCAGCAGGTGCACGCCGGCCGACGCCAGGGTGCGGACCTCGCCGAGCAACCCGGCCAGCGGGTAGCCCTCCTCGAAGTCGCTGACCACGGCGACGATGGTGCGGCTCGGCACGGTCACCAGCGAGCGGGCGTGGGCCAGCCCGGCGGCGATGTGCGTGCCGCCGCCGACGCGTACCTCCAGCAGCAGCGCCAGCGGGTCGTCGACCCGGTCGGTCAGGTCGACCACCTCGGTGGAGAAGGCGAGGAAGTGGGTGGACAGGGTGGGCACCCCGGCCAGCACGGCGGCGGTCAGCGCCGACCACACCACCGACGCCTCCATCGAGCCGGACACGTCGACCACCAGCACCAGCCGCCAGTCGGCCTCCCGACGGGTGCGGGTGTGGAAGACCGGGCGTTGCGGTACGACCACCGTCCGGCCGTCGTCGAGCCGCCGGGTGTGCGCCAGGTTCGCCCGCAGCGTACGGGCGAGGTTGATCCGGCCGCCGGGGCGGCGGGTCGGGCGCGGGCTGGTCAACCCGGTCAACGCCGGCCGCACCTGGGTGGCCAACCGCGCGGTCAGCTCCTCGACCAGCCGCCGGACCAGGGGCCGCAGCCCGGCCAGTTTCGCCTCGGGCAGGCCACCGGCCAGCGACAGCACCGAGGTCAGCAACTCCACCGAAGGGCGTACCGCGGCCGGGTCGAGTTCGCTGAGCACGTCGGTCCGGCCGCTCTCGGCGGCGCGGGCGATGACCTCCTCGCGAACCGTCGTGCCGAACAGCGCCTCCAGTTCGTCGGCCCACTCGCGGGCGGTCGGGAAGGCGGCCTCCTGCCCCCCGCCGGCCGCGTGGCCGAGGTCGATGCCGCCCTCGCCGCGCCCCGCCCCGTACAGCTCGTCCAGGGCGCGGGCGTAGCGGCGGGCGTCGGCCGGCAGCCGGTCGGGTTGGCGGCCGAGCAGCAGCCGCCACCGGTCCGCCGGGGCGAGCCCGGTGCCCGGCGGGGCCGCCCGGTTCGCGCCGCCGGTGGGGCCGCCGGCGGCGTCGGCGGGTGGATCCGGGATCGGTATATCGCGGGCGAGCAGGGCGGCCCGACCGGCCGCGTCGGCGGCGGCCCACCGGGCCAGCAGCTCGGGCGGGGCGGACAGGGCCAGGTCGAGCCGGTCGCCCAGCCGTTCGGCGACGGTGTGCAGCAGCCGCTCCCGGGCCGCCGGGGTGAGCACGTCGAACCCGCCCCGCAGCGCCGGCAACCGGTCCAGGAACTCGGGATCGGTGAGCCGTTCGACCCGGTCCAGCAGCGGGTCCAGGGCGGCGGGCGCGGACTGCAACAGCGGGTGCGCGGCGGTGAGCAGACCGCCGAGCAGCCGTTGCAGGTGCCGTCGGGCGTCCGGCCCGGTGGCCGCGTCGATCCAGCCGGCCACCCGAGTGCCCAGGCTGGCCAGGTCGGTCAGGTCGAGCAGCACCCGGGCGGCGAGGGCCGCGCCCTGCATCAGCGCCGAACCGGATCTGGTCAGGTCGTCGAGGGCGGTGTCCAGGCGCAGGCCGATCCGGTCCTGCCCGGCCCGGACGGCGAGGTCGACCAGGGCGGCGGCGTCGTCCGTGGCGTCGCTGCCGGCCAGGCCGGGCAGCCCACGGACCGCCGCGTCCAGCAGTACGACGGCCAGCTCGGCCGCCCGGTCGCGGTTAGCCGCCGTGGTGCCCGGCAGGTGTTCCCGGCGCAGCGCCTCCAGCAGGTCCAGTGCGGCCAGCAGCTCGGGCAGCGTGCCGCTGCCGGGCAGCACGGCGGCGGCCAGTTCGAGCCGATCGGTGACCAGCTCGGGCAGGTCACACCGGGCGG
>NZ_GG657738.1:888482-890187 GCF_000158815.1 Micromonospora sp. ATCC 39149
CGACGCCAGGGCGGGGCTGTGGTGCCGTACCCCGATCAGGTACGGACGGGCCGACCCGGCGAGCGCGTCGACCACGGCGCGCGGGTCGGCAGCCGGCGGGTCGACCGCAACCGGTGCGGCGGCCGGACCGGCGACTACGCGGGACGGCGGCGTCACCGCAGGCTCGCCCGCAGGTCCCAGAGCCGGCGCCACATCGCCGAGCCGTCCTCGGCGCGACGGCGGACCGGGCCGTCCCAGTAGCCGAGCAGCCGCGCGTGGTCGTTCTCGTCGTCCTTGCGGACCACACCGAGCAGGTGCCCGGGGACCAGGTCGAGTGGGTCGCCGCCGGGCAGGTACGCGGCGGCCAGCCCGAGCGACGCCGCCACCTGCACCGCCTCGGCGGTGGACATCACGGTGCCGGGCCGCTCCACGTCCCAGCCCTCGCCCGACCGGCCGGTCCGCAGGTCCCGGAACACGGTGACCAGGGCGTCCAGCACCGCGTCGTCGACCGTGTACGGCGCTCCGGCGCGCTGGACGGCGGCGGTGGCCTGCCGGCGGACCAGGTCGGTCTCGGTGCCCGCGTCCGCGATCGGGTGGACCGTCTCGAAGTTGAACCGGCGCTTGAGGGCCGAGGACATCTCCGACACGCCCCGGTCCCGCAGGTTGGCGGTGGCGATCACGGTGAACCCGGGCGTCGCGCGGATCAGGCCGTCCTCGGTGCCAGCCAGCTCCGGCACGTTCATCCGCCGGTCGGACAGGATGGACACCAGGGCGTCCTGCACCTCGGGCAGGCAGCGGGTGACCTCCTCGATCCGGGCCACCCGGCCGGTCCGCATCGCGGTCAGCACCGGCGAGGCGACCAATGCCTGGGGGGTGGGGCCCTGGGCGAGCAGCAGCGCGTAGTTCCAGCCGTACCGGAAGGCGTCCTCGGTGGTGCCGGCGGTGCCCTGCACGGTCAGCGCGCTGGTGCCGCAGACGGCGGCGGCCAGCAACTCGGAGAGCATCGACTTGGCCGTGCCGGGCTCACCGACCAGCAGCAGGCCCCGCTCGCCGGCCAGGGTGACCACGCACCGCTCGACCAGGCTCCGCTCCCCGACGAACTTCGCGGCGATGGTCATGCTGGCCGGCAGGTCGACGCCACCCGGACCGGTACGCCGGTCGGCCGGCAGCGACAGCGCCTCGCCGTCGCTGCCCTGGATGAAGGTGACCACGGCGCGCGGGGTCAGTGCCCAGCCCGGCGGCCGGGCCCCGTCGTCGTAAGCGGCCAGGAAGGCCAGCTCGGCGGCGTACCGCTGTTCGGCGGAGAGCACCTGGGCGGCGGTGCTCTGCGGCGCCACGGTGGGGCGGACGTGTTCCGTCACGGTCACGGGGTTCCTCGATCTCTCACTGGTATCGGACGTGCGGGTCGGTGATGGGCCGGGCCGACCTCCGCAGGGATCAGCGCGGGGCGCGGGTGGGCGGGGTGTCGAGGCGGGGCCGGTCGCCGTCGCGCAACCGTCGCCAGGTCCGCCGGTACAGGTCGGCGACCGGCTCGACCGGCACGGTGACGGCGAGCGCGGCCGTACCGTCGGGTGCCAGGTCGAACAGGGTGACCTTCCAGCGCTCGATGGGGGCCTGCCCGGTGCCGCGGGTCAGCCACGGGCCGGGCAGGAACAGCGACCGGCCGGCCCCGGGCCGACTGGCGGCGACGACCAGGTACAGAGTGCCGGCCAGTTCGGCGCGGGCC
>NZ_GG657738.1:892666-893336 GCF_000158815.1 Micromonospora sp. ATCC 39149
GTCCACCGGCACGGCGGCCGGGGTGGCCCGCTCGGACAGGGCGGGCCGCAACCAGCTCCTGTGCTCCGTGAGGCTCTCCCCGGGCGGCAGGTCGGCCAGGAACCGGGGCAGGCCGCGCCGACCGTGGGTGCCGCTGGCCGGGTCGTACTCGCGCCAGCCGTGGTCGCCGTCGCCGTCGCCGTCGCGGTACACCCAGTGGGCGGTGCCGTCGGTGATGACCGGCAGCTCGTCGGGGACGACGCTGTCAGCGGGGTGCAGCACACCACCGCCGGTGGTCCGCCCACCGCCGGGCAGCGGCAGGGTGATCGTATTGCGCCGTGGCTGGCTGCCCCGGGTGCGACCCTGGAGGGGCTGGGGTTCGTCGGGGGCCGAATGCCAGTAGCCGCGCAGGTCGTAGCCGAGTTCCTGGGACCGCCAGTAGACCAGCAGGTGGCCGTCGACGTAGTGGTAGCCGGGCTCGCCCCACCTGTCACCGGCGGGGATGCGCAGGTCGTGGCGGAGCACGATGCCCTCGGCGCCGAGCACGCGGACGGTGGTCGGGCCACCCAGGATGACGTAGGGCCAGGCTTCCTGCCAGGTCAGCTCGACCCGGTGGTCGCCGCCGGTCACCTCCCGCCAGGCCAGCTCCCAGTCCGGCCAGCCCAGTTCGTCGAAGATGCCGCCGCGCAGG
>NZ_GG657738.1:893436-897617 GCF_000158815.1 Micromonospora sp. ATCC 39149
GAGGTCGACGCCGAGGGCCCACTCGAGGTCGCCACCCGGACCGTGGTCGGACCGGCCGGTGCCACCGGACACCAGCCGCAGCGCCTCGACCGGGAGGCCGCCCAGCCAGCCCAGCGACTCCGGCAGGTACGGCAGCCCGGCGCTGAACCGGTCGCGGACGCGGCCCCGCAGCCATTCGGTCAGCAACGGTCGCAGACCCGGCGTGTCGGTCACCCGGCGCAGCGTCTGCGACTCGTTGTCGAGTCGGGCCAGCCCTCGGCGCAGGGCCCCGGTGAACCGGTCGTCGCCGGCCACCGCGAGCAGGTCCCGCTCTCCCCCGGCCTTGACCCACTGCGCCAGGTCCAGGACGTCGCGCTTTTGCGGCGCGGCCACCGGCAGGTCGAGGGCGAGCAGCAGGTCGAGCAGGTCCAGGTCGCCGTCGGCGGCGAGGGTCTCGTTGCTGTCGGCCAGTTCGGCGCGCAGCCGGTCGGCCATCCGTTCGACCAGCGGGTACAGCGCAGGCAGCCGAAGGGGGCGGTAGCCGGAGGCGGCCCGGCCGAGGAAGCGGCGCAGCCACCCCGTGGCCCCGTCGCGGGGTCGGGCCGCGGCCGGCACGTCGGCGTCGGACAGTCCGGCGAGCGCGCCGGTGTCGGTCAACAGGGCCAGCCAGGGGACCAGGTTGTCCGGTTCGGTGGGCATCAGGTCGAGCAGGCTGCCGCGAATCGCCGGGTCGCGGCCGGCCAGCGCCGTCACCGCCGGCCGATGCGCCTTCCACCAACCGGCCGGCGCCTCGGCGGCGGCGGGCAGTCTGAGCAACTCGGTCAGGTAGGCCGCCACCCGGTCGGCGGCAGCGGCGTCGGCCCTGCCGGCGGCCCGGACCAGTCGGTTGACCGCGGTGGCCGACTGGGTGGACGGCGCCACACCGGCGCTCGCGGCGCGCAGCGCCAGCCGGCAGAACCGGTCCAGTGCCTCCTGGGCCGGCAACTGGGCGGACAGCTCCCTCGCGTAGCCGGCCAACGCCGCCCCGGACACCACCCTGGCGGACGCGAACTCCAGGTAGACCTGATCCAGCCGGGTCAGGTCGATCGGCAGGCCGTGCTGCGCCTCCGCGCGGCGCGCCTTGTTGAACAGTTGCGTCGCGTAGGTGTCCTGCCCGGCGGCCAGGAACTCCCGCGCCGCCTGCTCGAAGAACGTCGGCAGGACGTGCGGCAGCATACGGGCGAACCGGTCGGCGACGGCCAGGTACCCGTCCAGTGCGGCCTTCGGCCGCGACCGTGCCTGCTTGGCGAGCTTGCGCAGTTCCGGCACCACCGCCAGGACGTGCCGGCCATCGGCGGGGTGGTGGACCAGTACCCACTCGGGGAAGGCCAACGGACGGCGGGGGCCGAGCCCGACGACGGCCGGCTCGGCGGCCGGGGCCAGGCCGAGATAGCTGACGGCGATGTCCTCGCACTCGCCGAGGGCGGCGTCGACCAGCCGGACCACCGGCCGGTCGTCGAGGGCCGGGTGCCGGTAGCTGCGGGCGGTCAGCGGCACCGCCCGGTCGCCGGCCCCGGCGGCACCGGTCGGCAGCACCGCTCCGGCGGCCAGCAGGCTCTCCACCGGCTCCTGGGCCGTGATGGTCGTCCCGGTCATGCCGTCCTCCCCGTGGTGGTCACGGCGCCCGACAGGGCCGCCGCCATCCGCATCCCCTCCGACCAGGCCACCGGCCCCACCTCGGCCAGTCGCAGGGTCGGCCCATCCACGACCGCCCAGGAAAGGGCACCGAGGGTGGCCTCGGGAGTCCCAGTAGTCCTCGTCGAAGCCCAGGGCGGCCTCGACCGTGCGGCCGTCCTCCCAGACCCCGACACCCTGACCTGGGCGCCGGAGACCCGGAAACCCGAACGTGGCGGCCCCGGACTGCCAGCCGGTTGGGCACCCGCGTGCCACTGAAGTCGGTGACCGTGGTGTCCCGGTCGGTCAGGGTGGCGGGCCGGTCCCAGATGCCCCGGTGCAGTTGCTCGATGCGCTGGGTGATGTCCAGTTCGTCGGCGAACTCGCGCAGGTCGGCCAGGGCGGGCAGGTGCGCCGGATGGGGCAGCCTGGCGCTGGTCGGCGAGAGCAGAACGGTCTCCCCGTCGAGGTCGACCATCCGCAGGTCACCGCTGTCGGTGACGTCCCGGAGGAAGCCCGGCGCGGCGGGGTCGTCCCCGAGCACCACGAGGTCGCGGAGCGCGTCCCGCCAGGCGGGATCCGGCCAGACCCGGGCCAGCAGCGCGGTCGGCACCGGCAGCGAGGACACCACCCAGGCGTCGACCCGGGCCAGGCACTCGGCGGCGTGCCGGTCCAGCCACTGGGCGAGCTGCCGCAACCGGTCCACCTCGGGGTTGTCCCGCAACGCCTTCGGCAGGGTCCTCAGCGGACGCCCGGTGGCCCGTGGGCCGGCCGACCGGGCCGCCACCTTCCCGTCCACGAGGGAGATCTCGTACGAGTCTCCCACCGATAGCCAGCCCATCAGGAAGCACCCTCCGCAGTGGCGGAATCACCAGATTCCACATGAAACCCGCCATGATCGGCGACGCACGGAGGCTAACAGTAGCGAGCGACAAGATCGCTGGGATGGGCCGGGAGACGGCGCCGGACCCCGTACGGGGCGGCACCGGGTGCGCCGGCCAGCCGGGCGAACGGGCCCCGGCGGCCAGCAGGACCGCCGGGGCCTCGCAATCCATGCGCCGGCCACCGTCGAGCACCAGCACCACATCGGCGTCGGCGTCGGCGACCGTCGACAGCCGGTGCGCGATGACCACCCGGGTCGTCGGCAGCGCCCGCAGGCCGGCCCCGGCCGTCGCCTCGGTCACCGTGCCCGGCGCGGTCGGCCGCACCGGGCTGGCCGCCCGCCGGGCCCGTCCGCCGGTCACCACCGCGGCGAAGCGTGGTGACCGGCGGACGGGGTGTGCAGGTGGCGCCGCCGGGTCAGCGGTAGCCGGCGGCCACCACGTTGGCCTGCACCGCGTTTTCGGTCGCGTCGGACGGATAGCCGGCGACCATGGCCCCCTCGTAGAAGGTGCCGGCGCTCAGGTTCGCGCCGCCGTCGGGCTTGCAGCAGTCCCCGCCGCTGCCCAGGATGATGGCTCCCTGCTTCTTCATCGGGCTGTACCCCGGCGGAAGCGCGCCGTCCCAGAGCGTGTACAGGCTGCCCGACTGGGCGTTGCTGCCCTTGATCGCGAAGCGCGTCGTGCCGTTGTTCTTCAGCGTCGCGGTGACGAACTTGCTGGTGAACGACCGCTGGTTGGGGTTCCAGGAGCTGCTTCCGCCGGGGAACAGCCCCCATTCGAGGTCCGCCTGCACCCACGGGCCGGTGCCGGAGCAGCCGCCGAACCAACACTGGGTGCTGAAGTTGATGGCGTCCATCGCCCCGGCGGCGTCGGCCTTCCTCGTCGTCTCGCTGTTGCCGTAGTCGAAGCAGCAGCCGTTGTTGACGTGGGTGCCGCTGGTGACCATGTACATGCCCTCGGGCGCGGCACCGGTCGGCACGCCGGTCAGGTGGCCGTCCCGCCAGTAGCTGTTACCGGGGTTGATGTAGAGCGAGTACGCCTTCGCGCCGCCCACCGTGAGCGACTCCGAGGTCGCGATCGCCGGCTTGCTCTGCGGCGAGCCCGGCACCACGCTCGATCCCTGGTACCAGAGGTCGTTGCCCCGCCCGGACTGGTCGAACACGACCGTGATCACGCAGGTCGTGCCCGCACAGAACGAGTCCTGCGTCGCCGCGTTGGCGGTGCCGCCCGCGCTCAACACGCCGATGTTGCGGGTCGTGTTGTCCGACGAGCGCCGGACCTGGTACAGGTTGCCGTTGTATGCCGCGAAGAGCGCCCGCGTGGTGCTGTGCGCCGCCACGCACGGGGTGCCGCCGGAGGCGTAGATGTCGCACGGGAGCGCGCCGCTCGGCGGCGGGGTAGTCGGCGGCGGCGTGCTCGGCGGCGGGGTGCTCGGCGGAGCGCTCGGCGAGGTCCACTGCTGGTTGGTGCCGCCGTGGCACGTCCAGAGGTGGACCCTGGTGCCGTTCGCGGTGCCGTTGCCGCTGGCGTCGAGGCACAGCCCGGAGTGCACCCCGGTGATGGTGCCGTTGGCGTTGACGTTCCACTGCTGGTTGGTCTGGCCGTTGCAGTCCCAGATGATCGCCAGGGTGCCGTTGGCGGTGCCCCGGCCGGAGGCGTCCAGGCACT
>NZ_GG657738.1:897781-930304 GCF_000158815.1 Micromonospora sp. ATCC 39149
GATGGCGGCCACCGCCAACGGCGCCACGGCGGCCTCGGCGGCCGGGGACGGGGCACCGGACGCGGCGACACCGACGACGAGGACGCCGACCAGCGCGCCGGCCACGCCGGTCAGGCGACGGAGGCGACGGCGCCTCGGGATGAGATCGCGGGCTGGTGTTGGCCCGCTGCGGGACGGGGTGTGCATGGAGTGGCTCCCTAGGGTCGGAGAAGGAGCGAGGACTGGTGGACGCGCCACGAACGGCGCCGGATCGTCGGGGTGATGGTGATGGTGATGGTGATGGTGGTGATCGGGCGCCTGTCGTCCGTCGGGCGGCCGGTGCCTGATCATCCCGCGGCGCCTACCGGCCCCAGATCCGCCACGTCTGGTTCAACGGGCTGCCCTGGCCGACGGGGTTGCAGGTCCACTGGTGGACCGACGCCCGCGCCGCCGTGGAGACCCCGTTGACGTCGACACACTTGCCGCTGTGCCGGGCGACGAGCTGGTAGTCGTGCGAGTCGTTGCCCCCGTAGGTGACCTTGCGGAGGGTGAACTGCTGGTTGAGACCGTTGTGGCAGGTCCACTGGTGCACCGCGGCGCCGTCGGCGGTGGAGACGCCGCTGACGTCGAGGCACTTCCCGCTCTGCTGGTTGACCAGCGTGTACGTGTTGGCCACGCCGTCGACCGGGCGGAAGTTCCAGAGCTGCTGGTCGCCGCCGTCGCAGTAGTACTGCTGCTGGGCGTTGCCGTCGGAGCTGCCCTGGTTGGTGTTGTCCAGGCACTGCTGGGAGTGCTGGGCCACCGCCACCGACTGGAATCCGCCGTCCGAGGGCGGCAACAGGGTGACGGTGTACGTGTCGGTCTGGTTGCCGTACGGCAGGGTCACCGTGGCGTTGTTGTTGGACACGTTGACCACGCTGTTGGAGACCGTGATCGGCCCCTGCACCGCGCCGCCGCCGTTGTACGGGATGCGCTGGGTGAGGACCCGCACCTGGTTGTTCTGCACGATGCCGCTGGTCGAGTCCAGACGCCGCAGGTTGACGGTCAGGTTCCCGGTGGTACGGCCGCCGCCGATCAGGACCTTCGCCGCGCCCGTGGAGTTGGTGGCGTACGCGTCGTAGGACGGGCTGGCGGTCACCGAGACGATCTGCCCGGTCTGCGAGGCGTAGTAGCGGTAGGCCCACCACTCGCCCTTGGGCTGGTGCTGGCCGGCCGAGTTGCGGACCAACAGGTTGCCGAGGTCGTTGTGCAGGTTGCCGCCGCCGGCCCAGTTCGCCCGCAGGCCGTCCGCGCGGGCCCGCTCCAGGCGCGCGATGTACCAGGCGCCGTCGGCGGGGTTCTGCTCCTCGGGCGCGCCGTACTCGTTGATCTGGTACGGCCGGGGGTGCGGGATGCCGCGCGGGTCGAGGGTGGCGTTGGCGGCGGCCACGTTGGCGACCGGATCGCCCGGCAGCGAGTGCCAGCTGATGATGTCCGGCACCGTGTTGGTCGAGCGGACGAAGTCCAGGTACTGATTCCAGAAGGCGTGCGTGGTGGACGGCACGCAGGCGCAGCTCGGCCCGACGATGAGCTGGTTGGGGAACTCCGCCCGCAGGCGCTGGTAGGTGCGCCGCCACAGTTCGAGGTACTGGGAGATCGGGCGGTTCCAGAAGATGGTGATGTTGGGTTCGTTCCAGATGTCCCACTGCACGGACAGCCCGGACGCCCGGACGTCGCTGATGACCCGGGTGAGGAAGTTGTCGTAGTCGGTCCAGTTGCCGTTGTCGCCGGGGAAGCGCGAGATGCCGGCGCCGTCCGCGCCCCACAGGTCGTGCGGCAGGATGATGAACTGACCGCCGAGGGCGACGGTCCGGCGGGCCTGCGCGAGGGTGGAGTTCCAGCGACGGTCGTAGTTGCCGCCGACCCAGCCGCTGCCGGGTAGTTGCGCGCCGCCGGCGCGCATGTACTGGAACTTGACGTCGCGGTAGAAGTGGTCGGCCGGGGCACTGGCGTTCTCGGTCATGCCGTAGATCCAGCCCGACGCGCGGTAGGTCGGCGTGCCGATGGTGGTGGAGAAGTCGACGCTGATCGACTCGTCGGCAGCCTGGGCCGGCGGCGCGGCGACGGTGACGGCGGCGGTGGCGGCGAGCAGGCCGACGGCGAGTCGGGCGACGAACGCACGGGTTTGTCCTGGCCTGCCGCGGGACGGGATTTTCACGGGCGGCTCCTTGTGGGGCGTGGGGGACGCTCTCCGGAGGGCTGCGCTTGCGAATCGATTCGCACGGATCGTAGGACCGAAGGTTGAAGAATGTCAATGAAATGACAGTGCGATGACCCTGGCGTTTCCTTCCCCGTACGACCTCGCGCTGCGCCCACCCCTTGACCGCCAACCGAGCACGGACCTATCTTCGTCCGAACCGATTCGTCGAATCGGTTCGCTCCACTACCCGGGAGGTGCCCATGACCGTTGCCCCGTCCGGTCCGGAGTTCCCTATTCAGGACATACCGTTCAGCTACCGCGGATCCTGGCTCAACATCTCCCCGGTGGTCGCCGAGCAGACGTACGCCGACGACCTGCACCTGGTCTCACACCAGACCGGGTTGCACGCTGTGCTCCGCCTCACCCCCACCGGGCCCGGCAGCACGGTCGTCGCCACGCCCACGCTGCTGACCTGGCGCAACGGGTCCGGCCGGATCGAGGCCGGCTACGCCGGGCCGGACATCCTGCGGCTGCGGGGTCGACAACTCGGGCTCCGGATCGCCGCGGCGGCGGCCACCCTCACCCCGTTCAGCGGCACCTACCTGTACCTCGACCCGGCCGACGGGTCGCACGTGTTCACCTCGTACGAGACCGGGCGCCGCTACCGGATCACGGTGCTCTCCGGCTCGCTGCGCCGGGTCGAGGGCGCCGAGGCCCTCGGCACCGCCGACCGGGCACTGGAACTCCCCGCCGACCAGCCCTGGGAGATCGCGATCGAGGAGTACGAGACCGCGCGCCGGCCGTACGCTGCATCCGTCACCTTCGACCGGTTGTGCCTCGACCGCAGGGCCGAGTTCGCCGCCTTCGTCGACGCGGTCGCGCCGTGGCGCGGCGCGGACACCCCGGCCGCCGAACTGGCCGCGTACGTACTGTGGTCGGCCACGGTCGCCCCGGCGGGCTTCGTCACCCGGCCCGCCGTCCTGATGTCCAAGCATTGGATGGACAAGGTGTGGAGCTGGGACCACTGCTTCAACGCGATCGCCCTGGCCGCCGGCGAGCCGGAGCTGGCCTGGCACCAGTTCCACCTGCCCTTCGACCACCAGGACGCGGCCGGGGCCCTGCCCGACTCGGTCACCCACTCGGAGGTCCTGCACAACTACGTCAAGCCCCCCATCCACGGCTGGGCCCTGCGCCACCTGCGCCGACGCCTACCCGAGCCGCCGCACCGGGCGGCGCTGGCCCAGACGTACGACCGGCTGGCCCGCTGGACGGGGTTCTGGCTGGACGCACGCCGCGCCCCCGGCCACGACCTGCCCCATTACCAGCACGGCAACGACAGCGGTTGGGACAACGCCACGACCTTCGACGGCGGCCGGGTCCTCCAGACCGCCGATCTCGCCGCGTTCCTGGTCTCGCAGCTACGCTGCCTGTCCGACCTCGCCACCGAGCTGGGCGAGCCCGCCGGCCGCTGGTCCCGGGAGGCCGACCGGATCAGCACGGCCATGTTCCGGGACCTGTGGGACGGCGAGCGCTTCACCTCCCGCGACCCGCGGACGGGGCGACGGCGGGCGAGCCGCAGCCTGCTCGACCTCATGCCCGTCACGCTCGGCGCCGACCTGCCCACGCCGATCGCCGCCACGCTGGCCCGGGGCGTCGAGGCCCACCTCACCACGCACGGGCTGGCCACCGAGCCGACCGATTCGGCACACTACCTGGCCGACGGCTACTGGCGTGGCCCGATCTGGGCACCCTCCACAGTGCTGGTCGAGGACGGGCTGCGCCGGGCCGGGCACACCGGGATCGCCGACGACATCAGCCGGCGTTTCCTCGCGCTGTGCGAGAAGTCCGGATTCGCGGAGAACTTCGACGCCGAGACCGGCGCCGGGCTACGGGACCGGGCGTACACCTGGACCGCCAGCAGCTACCTCATCCTCGCCGCCGCCCAGGAACAGCGGCGGGCCGCGGCCGGGTAGCCGGCCCGCATCAGCGGGAACGGACCGGGCCGGTGCTGGAACGCAGCGAGACGGGCGGGCTGTACAGGCGGTGGCGTGGCGCAGCATCGGGCGCGGCGATGCTCTCCAGTAGCAGTGCCACCGCCTCGGCGCCCATGTCGCGCATCGGCACGTCCGCGGCGGTCAACGGTGGGCAGAAGTCCTCGGCCCAGTGCTCGGCGGCGACCCCGGCGACGGAGAAGTCGCCCGGCACGGCCAGCCCGGCCGCGTTGAGCGCGCGCTGCACTCCGGGCAGCGCGGCCTCGTTGATGGTGGCCATCGCCGTGACCTGCGGGTACTTTGCGAGCAACTGCTCCACGCACGTCTCGCCGGAGGCGGTGTCGTCGCCGCAGCAGACGTCGACGCCGGTCAGGCCCCGCTCCGCCACCGCCGCCCGGAAGCCGGCCAGCGCCCGATGGCTGGGGCCGTACCCCGCGGCGACCAGTTCGGCGGAGCGGTTCACCAGGGCCACGTGCCGGTGCCCCAGGTCGGCCAGGTGGTGCACGCAGCGGCCGATCAGCCCGGCGTAGTCGATGTCGATCCAGCTCATCCCGTGCGGCTCGGCCGTCCGACCGATTGTGACGAACGGCAGACCCGCCCTGGCCAGCCGGGTCACCCGGTCGTCCTCCAACCGGATCTCCATCAGGACCACACCGTCCACCCGACGCCCGGCGACGATCCGCTCGAACGAACGGTCGTGGTCGCCGCCGGACGGGGACAGCAGCACGTCCAGGTCGTGCCGAGCCGCCGCCTCGACGACGCTGGCGACGAAGCCCAACTGCATGTCGGTCAACCGCTGACTGGCCGGGGGAATCACCAGCCCGAGGGTGCGGGTACGCCCTTCCTTCAGCGCGCGGGCGCTGGCGTTCGGCCGGTAGTCCAGCTCGTCGATTACCGCCTGGATCCGCTGCCGGGTCGCCTCCGACACGGCCCGCTTGCCGCTCAGCACGTACGACACGGTGCTGCGGGACACCCCCGCCCGCTGGGCGATCTCCCCGATGTTCATCACACCGCCCTCGAATCGATTCGCGCCCGGGCGCGGGCAGCACCATGCTCCGCGCATAAGCATAGCCGCCCCGCTGCCCGGCCCAGCTCGTCAATGATCGTGGCGTCCTCGCGGCCGCGTCGGGTTCCCGCCGCTGTCACCCTGCCGGGATCGTCCCCCGCCGACCCACCGCCGGGCGAGCATCGCGGCGGCGCGGCACCCGCGAGAGGCGCGCAGGGCCGGCGAAGGACCGGCCCTGCGCGCCCCCTGGCTCAGCTACGCAGGTTCCACTGCTGGTTGCTGCCGCCGTTGCACGCCCAGAGGATGAGCTTCGTGCCGTTAGCCGTCCCGGCGCCGGACGCGTCGAGACAGAGCCCGGACTGCACCCCGGTGATCGTGCCGTTGGCGTTGACGTTCCACTGCTGGTTGGCCTGCCCGTTGCAGTCCCAGATCACCACCTGGGTGCCGTTGCTGGTGCCCTGGCCGGAGGCGTCCAGGCACTTGGTGCCGTAGACCATGAGCTGCCGGCTGGCGGTCTGGGTCCACCGCTGGTTGGCGGCGCCGGTGCAGTCCCAGAGCTGGGCCTGGGTGCCGTTGGTCGTGCTGGAGCCGCCGATCTCGGCGCACCGGCCGGACTGGACCCCGACGATCTGCACGCCCTGCGCCGGAGGGTTGGTGCCCTGCACGCCGGCGGCGGCCATCACGGCCTGCGCGCCGGAGGGCCAGTTGTTGTTGGTGACCGTCACGTTGCCGGAGACGACGTTGCCCCGGTCGCCGTTGGTCACGTTGGTGCTGCCGTTGGTCGACCAGTTGTTGGTCACGGTGAAGTTGCCCATGTTCTCCGCGTACCAGTAGTTGGCGGTGGCCCAGGTGCCGGTGGCGGAGAACACGTTGTTGCGGGCGGTGTAGTAGCGGGAGCCCTCGTCGAAGTAGAGCCCGAACCAGCCGTTGGTGCGCAGGCAGTAGTTCTCGTTGATCGTCGCGCCCGGGTTCGCCGACAGCGTGTAGATGCACCCGCCGTCGGTCATCTGCTGCATGACGTCGTGCACGTAGTTGCCGATGACCTGGTTGTTGGACGCGGTGGTGGCCGTCGTGTAGCGCGGCTGGTAGTTGTACAGGCCCCGGTTGGCGTAGTGGTTGCTGCCACCGGCGTCGTTGGCGCCCCAGCCGTAGCCGACCGACAGGCCGGTGTACGGCATGTTGTAGACCTCGTTGTGGGAAACCAGGGCGGTGCTGACGTAGGTGGTCAGGATCGACACGACGCCCCGGTACTCCAGGCCCAGGTCGTGCACCCGGTTGTTGCTGATAGTGATGTTCCGGTTGACCATCCGCTGGTCGGCGGGGTGGTGGGCGTCGGCGCGCACGCCGCCGACCACGATGCCACCGGCCGAGTTGCGGGCGATCTCCGAGCGGGTGACCGTGATGTTGCTGGTGCCCAGGCCGACGCCGCTGGCGTGGGCGTTGGCGTCGTTGCCGATGCCGATGGCGGTCTGCCCGAGGTTGACGAACTGGGAGTCGCTGAAGGTGATGGTGTTGGCGGCGGACACCTGCACGGCGGCGGGCATCTGGTTCCAGTGCGGCCGGGTGGCCTCGAACTGCGGGCAGCCGGCCTGGCAGGAGGTCAGGGCGTCGGCCGGGCGGGCCCAGGTGCCGGTGATGTGGGCGCCGGTCTGCTGATCGGCGAAGCCGTTGCTGCTGCTGGGGCCGAGCCAGCTCGTGCCGGTGAAGGTGATCCCGCTGAACGAGATGTGGTGCGCGGGGGCGTCGTAGGTGCCGCCGACGTTCACCAGGGACTGCAACTGCGGCAGCTCCACGCTGACGTTGCTCATGTTCTGCCCGGCCAGCGGGATGTAGTTGAGCTGGCCGCTGCCCGGGTTGAGGTACCACTCGCCCGGCGCGTCGAGGAACTCGTACGCGTTGGTCAGGTAGAACGGCCCGGCCCGGTGCGGCTGGGAGAGGGTGTCGAAGCCGAACGTGTTGTTGTTCCAGGCCGGCTGCTGCATGGTGAGGAAGTTGCCGCTGATGCTCTGCACGGGCGAGTACCGGTCGGTGAACGAGCCGACGCTCTCCACCTCGACTCGGTTCTGGTTGCCGAGGTTGTTCAGGTAGCTCAGCGCGCTGTTGCTGAACCGCAGGCCGGAGGTGGTGAAGGTGAAGTCGGCCCGGTTGACGGCGGTACGCGCGCGGGTGGCGACCGCCCCGTTGACGTAGAGCTGCCGGCTGTCGAGGCCGGCGGGGACGTTGGCCCGCCAGATGTTCTTGCCGGAGTCGACAAGCGACCAGCCGGTGACCGCCCGCGCGCCGCTGATGACCGGACGGGCGGACGCGGCGGCCCGCCACGTCACGGTGTAGCCGTTGTTGCCGGAGTCGGCGGCGGTCAGCCGGAACGGCGCGGAGAGCCGGTACACGCCGTCGGCCAGCTCGACGACTATGTCGCCCGACATGGCGGCGTTGCGGGATCGGACCGCGTTCTGCGCCTCGGTGAGCGAGCAGGGCTGGCTGGCCGAGCAGGTGGTGCCGCTGCCGGAGGGGGACGCGTAGAGGGTGGTGGTGGCCGCGGCGGCGGGTGCCGCCGAGACGAAGACGGCGGCCGCTGCGGCGACCGTCGCCGAGGCGACGCCGGCCAGCACCTGCCGGTGCCTCCTGGGGGATGACGGGACGGACACGAGTAGGACTCCTATCGTGGTGGGGTGTGATGGGACGCCCTCACCCCGCTGGACCGGGTCACCGGTCCACTCGGTGCGGGCGTCACCCGTACACGTCGGGCCTCGCCGCGACGCGGGCGGGTTGCTTTCGGTGGGGCACCGGGTCCGCCGGGCGGCGGAGGCGGTGTGGCACCGCCCCCGCCGGCGGTCGGCTCGGCCGGATCATGGCTGCTCCTGACCGGGCGCGGCCGTGTCGAGCAGGCCGGTCGCCCGCAGCGCCGACCACAGCTCGACCGGGACGTCGACGTCCCACCGCGCCACGGTCTGCGCCACCTGCCCGCCGCTGCGCAGCCCGACGACCGTCGAGACGACCGCGGGATGCGACCGGACGAAGGCGAGCGCCGCCTGCGGCAGCGTGACGCCGTACGTCTCGCAGACCGCCGCGATCCGCCTCGCCCGCTCGATCAGTTCCGGCGGGGCCTGCTCGTAGTTGTAGGTCGCGTCGGCCGGCGGGCGATCCCGGGACAACAGGCCGGAGTTGTAGACACCAGCGATCACCACGCCCACGCCCCGGCTGGCGGCGGCGGGCAGCAGGTCGGCCAGCGCGCCCTGTTCGAGCAGGGTGTAGCGGCCGGCGCACATCACCACGTCGATGTCGGTCTCTTGGACGAACCGGGTGAGCAGTTGCGACTGGTTCATGCCGGCACCGATAGCCCGCACCACACCCTGCTCGCGCAGCTCCACCAGGGCGGGCACCGCCTCCGTCGCAGCCTGCTCCCAGTGGTCGTCGGGATCGTGCAGGTAGACGATGTCAACCCGGTCCAGGCCGGTGCGGGCAAGGCTGGACTCCAGCGAGCGAAGGACCCCGTCGCGGCTGAAGTCCCACACCCGCCGGTGACACTCGGCGACGTCGAACCCTTCCGGGTCGCGCCGGTGCGCGTTCTCCGGCGACGGTACGAGGAGACGACCGACCTTCGTGGACACGACATACTCGTCGCGTGGGCGGCTCCGCAGGGCATCGCCGAGCCGCCGTTCGGACAGCCCGAGGCCGTAGTGCGGCGCGGTGTCGTAGTACCGCAGGCCGGCCTCCCACGCCGTGTCGACGGCGGCGGCGAACTCCTCGTCCGTGGTCGCCCGGTAGAGGTTGCCGCCCTGGGCCGCGCCGAAGCCCAGCTCGGTGAGGCGGACCGCCGGCCGCCGGGGCAGCGCCCGCTCCCTCACGACGGCTCCAGCCGATACACCCGCCGCGCGGTGTGCCGCCAGGTCGCCGCCCGGTCGTCCCCGCCGGGGCAGCAGCCCGCCAGTTCGGACAGGAACACCGGGGCGCTGGCGGATTCGGTGGCCGATCCCCACCGGCCGCCGAAGCGGTGCGCGACTGCCTTCATGCGTCCTCCCTGTGGGCGGTCGGGGGGTCAGGGTCGGGCGGCGGACGGGACGCCGTCGTGGGTGTACGCCGGGGCGTCCGGCAGGGCGGTGACGTGCGGTCGCGGCTTGGCGTAGACGCCGTCGGCCACCGCCAGCAGCCGACGTCCGGCTCGTTCCGGTCGCACGTTGGGGCCGTCGGCGGTCGGCGTCACCGGTCGGCGGCGGGACGCGCGGATCTCCTCCTCGGCGACCGTGACGCCGAGGCCCGGCGAGTCACCGAGGACGAACGCGCCGTCCTCGACGTGCAGGTCGAAGCTGATCCCGACCGGGGCGTGCAGGTCCTGCAACTCGCTGACCAGGTGGTTCGGCACCGACGTGGCGGCGTGCAGCAGGCCGACGGGGCTGTTGCCGATCGGGCTGACCGGCAGGTCGTAGGCGTGCGCCAGGGCGGACACCCGAAGGAAGTGGGTGACGCCCCACACCGCGGCCGTCTGGACGACATCGACCGCCGCCGCGGCGATCAGCGGACGGTACTGTTCCAGGCCGGTGAGGTTCTCCCCGGTGGCGACCGACGCGCGGATCCCCCGTCCGACGACGGCCAGGCCCTCGGCGTCCCACCGCCGGACGGGCTCCTCGACCCAGACGAGGTCCAGGGTGCGTTCGAGCTCGCAGACGTGCCGGACGGCCTGCTTGCGGGTCCATGCCTCGTTCACGTCGAGCATCAGGCCGGGCCGCCGCCCGTGGGCGGCGGTCAGCACCTCCCGCACCAGGTGCAGGCGGTCGCGGTCCCGCTCGACGTCGAGGCCGCCCTTGAGCTTGGCGGCCCGCAGGCCGTGCCGGGCGTAGACCTCGTACGCCGCGACCAGTTCGTCGTCGCTCAGGCCGATGTCCAGGCCGGACGCGTAGGCGGGCACCCGCCGGTCGCGCCCGCCCAGCAGCCGCCAGAGCGGTTGCCCGGCCGCCTGCGCCTTGATGTCCCACAGGGCGGTGTCGAGTGCGCCGATGGTGCCGAACACCGAGCCCGCGTGGCCCGCCTTGAACGTCTGCCGCAGCATCCGGTCGTACAGGGCGGTCACGGCACGGGGGTCCTCGCCGTGGATCGCCGCGAAGATGCTCTCGATGTCTCCATGCGGCCCGAGGCCGACCCCGGTGATGCCCTCGTCTGTCTCGACCACGACGATCGGCACGGTGGTGACGCCGTCGGCGAAGACGCCGTTGGCGTCGCCGACGGGGCGTCCCCATTCCTGGCTGGTCGTGAGGGTCCGGTACCCGGTGATCCGCATGTCAGCCCTTCGTGGAGCCGGCGGCGACACCGTCGGCGATCTGGCGCTGGAGGAAGAGGTAGATCACCAGAACGGGTATCGCGGCGATCAGCACCCCGGAGGCGAAGGTCGGGATGTCGGCGGAGTACTGCCCGCGTAGCGAGGTCACCCCGACCATGAGGGTGCGGTGCTCGGCCGAGGGCATCAGCAGCAGCGAGATCAGTACGTCGTTCCAGCAGAACAGGGCGTTGAGGATGCCGACCGACAGCAGCGCCGGGGCGCCCAGTGGCAGCATGATCCGCCGGTAGACGCCGTACACGCTGTTGCCGTCGATCCGGGCCGCGTCGATGATCTCGGTGGGAATGGTCCGGTAGTAGCTGGTCATCAGGAAGATCGTGAAGGGGAGGAACTGCGCGACGTAGGCGAGGACGAGCCCCGGGTAGGTGTCGACGAGCCCGGCGTCCGCCATGATCCGAGCCAGCGGCACCATGATCACCTGGAACGGGGCGAAGAGCGCCGCGAGGCAGCCCAGAAACAGCGCCGACGAGCCGCGGAAGCGCAGTTGGCCCAGCGCGAAGCCCGCCATCGACCCGACCAGCAGCAGCAGGACCACCGAGGCCACCACCACGACGACCGAGTTGACCAGATACCGGCCCAGGCCGACGCTGCTCCACGCCGTGGCGATGTTCTCCCAGCGCACGGCGTCGGCCAGCGAGAAGCGATCGAGAATGTACTCGCGGCGGGTCTTCATGGCCACGTTGACGGTGAAGACCATCGGATAGATCGTCGCCAGCGCCAGGAGGGACATCGGTACGGCGAGCAGCCACCCGCCCGGCCGAATGCGGGACATCAGACCTCCCTCACCGCTCGCCGAAGCAGGCTGATCTGTAGCAGCCCCACCACGAGCATGACGAGGAAGAGGACCGTCGAGGCGGCCGACGCGAGCGCGGGCCGGTTCATCTGCCCCTGCTGGATCCAGATGTAGTACTCCGGCAGGTACGTCGAGCCCTCCGGGCCGCCGCTGGTCATGACGTAGAGCAGGCCGAACATGGAGGTCAGCATCCCGATCATCGTGGTCACGAAGACGAACTGGATGGTGCGGGACAGGCTGGGGACGATCACGTGCCGGATGGTCTGGGGCAGCGACGCGCCGTCTACCCGGGCCGCGTCCAGCAGCGAGGCGTCCAGGGTGGCGAACCCGGCGAGGAACACCACCAGCCCCATGCCGAACGTCGCCCAGACGTGCACCCCGACCACCACGAACATCGCCACGTCCGGGTCGCCGAGCCAGTCCGTCGGCCCGATGCCGACCCCGCCGAGCACGGCGTTGAGCGGGCCGTCGAAGGCGAGCAGGAGATTGAAGATGGCACCGACGATGACCGGGGAGAGCACCGCCGGGAAGAAGTAGGCGCTGCGGTACAGCCGGTGCCCCGGCACCCGCAGGTAGATGAAGGTCGCGAGCAGGCCGGGGATCGCCACCGCCACCGGCAGGAGCAGCACGAGCAGCCCGACGTTGCGCAGCGCGCCCCGGAACAGCGGGTCGGCGAACAACTCCCGGTAGTTGTCGAGGCCGACCACCGTCCCGTCGCGGTCACCGTCCCCGGTGAAGGAGAAGTTCACCCCGAGTACCAGTGGCCACAACCGCAGCAGCACGATGATCAGCACGGCCGGGGCCAGCAGGATGTAGGGGGCGAGACGCTCCCTACGCCGACCGCCCCGGCGGCGACGGGACGCGCCGCCGGGGGGCAGGGGCCGCCGCTGCGGCGCCCTGTCGGTCCGCCCCGCCTCGACCGGACGGACCGACGTCAGGGACTCCCCGTTCGGCACGGGTCAACCGGCCTGGTCCGAGGCGGCCAACTGCTTCACTACCTCGTCGACGGTGATCGAGCCGCTCAGCAGTTGCTGGGAGAGCCGGCCCATCAGGTCCAGGGTCTGCGAGGAGAGCGCCACGTGCAGGGCCGGCTTGCCGGTCTTGATGTCGGCGACGATCGCGGCCGCGGCCGGTCCGCCCTGCGACACGTCGATCGTCGTGTCGGAGGCGATCGCGCCGGCCTGCGCGTAGAAGGCACTCAGGGCGTCGGTCGAGCTCAGCGACCGCACCAGGTCGGCGGCCATCTTCGGGTCCTTCGTCCACTTGGCGACCCCGTATCCGATTCCGCCGTCGTACGCCAGGCTCGGGGTGGTGCCCGGCACGACGACAGGTGCCCGCATCACGCCGAGCTTGTCGGCGGTGAGGAACTCGCTGAAGTCCTTCCAGTGCCCCACGTCCGACATCAGGCCGATGACGTGGGCGGCCTTGGCGGACTGGAAGACCGCGAAGGCGTCGTTGAACATCGCCGTCGAGTTCGGGCCGTCACTGTTGAGCTTCGCGTCCTGGGTCTCCTTCCACAGCGCGAAGATCCGCTTGACGTGGGGCGAGGACCAGTCCCGCTTTCCGGCGATCCAGTCGTCGTACTGCTGCGGGGTGAAGACGCCCGAGCCGAGGGCCGAGAGGAAGAACTGGATGCCGTAGCCCTCCTTGTTGCCGAGGGCGAAGCACTTCGCGCCGGTCTTCCTGGTGATGGTGGCGCAGTCGGCGATGAACTCGGGCCAGGTGGTGGCGGGGCTCGCCGGGTCGAGGCCGGCCTTCTCGTAGAGCGTCCGGTTGTAGTAGATGGGGTGCCCCTGGAGGGTCACCGGGGCGGCGTAGGTCTTGCCGTCCTTGGTGAACGCGTCCCACCCGCCCAGCCGCTGCCGGTCCTCGGCCACGTACTCGTCCAGCGGCAGCAGCGCGTCCGCCCGGTCCCGGATCCGGCCGCCGCCGTTGAAGAGGATCACGTCCGGCCCCGTGCCGGACTGGATCGCCGTGCCGAGCAGGGTGTAGTACTGCTCGTAGGGCTGGGCGACGAACTCGACGGTGACGCCGGGGTGCTTCCTGGCGAAGTCGGCCTTCGCCTTCTCGATGTACGGCGCGGCAGCGGCCTCGCCGGACTTCCAGTCCCAGACCACCAGCTTGCCCTCGGAGCCGCCGGGCGACGAGCGCGTCCCTGAGGCGCTCCCGCAGCCGCCCAGCGCCAGCGCCGCCACGGCAAGGACGGCTGGCCATACTGCTCGCTGCTTCATCGCTGCTCACCTTCGACTATGCGAATGCCGGCGAACCGGCCGTCGATGCAGGAATTGACGGAAAGGTAACTCGTATGACGTATGACGTCAACAGTGAGGCGTAGGATTTTCGGACGGCGGTCGTGGCGCCGTCGCGGGGCACTGGAGGGGACATGACGGCAGCACAGGGAACCACCCTGAACAACACATCGGGGCCCCCGGCGTGGTCGCGGCGGCCGGCCAACCTTGCCACGGCGGTCACCGGGGAACTGGTGAAGCGCATCGTTCGCGGGGCGCACCCGTCCGGGACGCCGCTACCCCCCGAACCAGCGCTCTGCGCGGCATTCTCGGTGAGCCGGACGGTCGTCCGGGAGGCGGTGAAGATCCTTCAGGAGAAGGGGCTGGTGCAGATCCGCCAGGGCAGCGGCACCATCGTCACCCCGCCGTCGATGTGGAACATGCTCGACGAACTCGTCCTCGCTGCGACCCTCGCCGAGGACGACACCCTGGCGATCCTCGACGACCTCGTCGTCACCCGCCGGGTGCTGGAGTCCGACATGGCCAACGTCGCCGCCCGCCTGGCCGACCAGGAGACCCTCGACCGGTTGCGCGCCCTGGTCGACCGGATGGACGAGCTGGTGGACGACCACGTCACGTACCACGAGCACGACCGCGCGTTCCACGACGTGATCATGCAGGCGTCCGGCAACCGCATCGCCCGTGGCGTGGTGCGGGCCCTGGAGAGCCAGGTCATCAATACCGCCCGGTACATGGGCCGGTCCGAACGGGCACTGTGCGTGGCGTCCAACCTGGGCCACCGTCGCATCTACGAGCGCATCGCCGCTCACGACCCCGACGGCGCCAGCGAGGCCATGTTCACCCACATCACCGAGGCGTGGCTCGTCCGCCGCAGCGGGCCGGAAACCGCGCGGCTGGTGCGCTGACGAGTGAACCCGCCCCGTGGGGCGGGTGCCGGTCCCGGGTGACCCGGGGTGGCCCCGGGAAAAGACACTCGTCACCTCGGCCGATCGCACGGGACCTCAGCCTACGAATATCCATGGCTTGCCAGTGTTAACGGTAACAGCTACGGTCGGCCGCAGAGGCGAAAAGCACGCTTCCACGCTCGCCCCGGCCCGACCCGGCCGGCGGAGCGGTACGCGGCAGCACCGGCCGTCAACCTCCGGGCGTTGCCGCTGGTGGTGCACGGCGCCGGGTTGGGCCCGCCCGACCCGCCGGGGAGCCACGGCGAGCGTGGTCCACCACCTCCGCGTGCCCATCGGCTCCAAAAACCGTGCCCGACCGCCCCCCGAGCCGCACCAACCCGCAACGGCGACACACCCGGACGAGCGTGGCGGCCCGCCTCGCCCGACCGGGCAGGCCGCCGCCCACCACCATCACCACACGCCTTCACGACACGTCCCCCGGCCGGGCCGCAGGCCCGAGTTCCGGTCGATTTGGAGGTCCGCATGTCACCCCTACCCGTCAGCCGCCGCCGGCTGCTGCAGGCCACCGGCGCGACCGCGGTCGTCTCCGCGACCGGTGCCACGTTCGCCGCATCACCTCCGGCCGCCGCCGCGGTGGTCCCACCGGTCCGGCCGGACACCGGCGTCTCGGCGTATCCGTTCGAGCTGGGCCAGGTACGGCTGACCGCCGGACGCTGGCTGGACAACCAGAACCGGACGCTGAGCTACCTACGGTTCGTCGACGTCGACCGGCTGTTGTACAACTTCCGCGCCAACCACCGGTTGTCCACCAACGGTGCCGCGTCCAACGGGGGCTGGGATGCGCCGTCGTTCCCGTTCCGGACCCACGTGCAGGGACACTTCCTGACCGCCTGGGCCCAGGCGTACGCGGTCCTCGGCGACACCACCTGCCGGGACAAGGCGAACTACATGGTCGCCGAGCTGGCCAAGTGCCAGGCGAACAACGGCGCGGCCGGGTTCACCGCGGGCTACCTGTCCGGGTTCCCTGAGTCGGACTTCACGGCGCTGGAGGCACGCACGCTGTCCAACGGCAACGTGCCCTACTACTGCATCCACAAGACGCTGCTGGGGCTGCTGGACGTCTGGCGCTACATCGGCAACACCCAGGCCCGCTCCGTGCTGCTGGCGCTGGCCGGCTGGGTCGACACCCGCACGGCCCGGTTGAGCTCCAGCCAGATGCAGGCGATGCTCGGCACCGAGTTCGGCGGGATGAACGAGGCACTGGCCGACCTCTACCAGCAGACCGGCGACGGTCGCTGGCTCACCGTCGCCCAGCGGTTCGACCACGCCGCCGTGTTCAACCCGCTCGCCGCCAACTCCGACCAGCTCAACGGGCTGCACGCCAACACCCAGGTGCCCAAGTGGATCGGCGCGGCGCGCGAGTACAAGGCGACCGGCACCACGCGGTACCGCGACATCGCCAGCAACGCGTGGAACATGACCGTGAACGCGCACACCTACGCCATCGGCGGCAACAGCCAGGCCGAGCACTTCCGCGCGCCCAACGCGATCGCCGGCTACCTCACCAACGACACGTGCGAGCACTGCAACACGGTCAACATGCTGAAGCTGACCCGGGAGCTGTGGCTGATCGACCCGAACCAGGCGGCGTACTTCGACTACTTCGAGCGCGCGCTGGCCAACCACGTCATCGGCGCCCAGAACCCGGCCGACGGCCACGGCCACGTCACCTACTTCACCCCGCTCAAGCCGGGCGGTCGCCGGGGCGTGGGCCCCGCCTGGGGCGGCGGCACGTGGAGCACCGACTACGACTCGTTCTGGTGCTGCCAGGGCACCGGCATCGAGATCAACACCAGGCTGATGGACTCCATCTACTTCCACAACGGCACCACGCTCACCGTGAACCTGTTCGCGCCGTCGACGCTGAACTGGTCCCAGCGCGGCATCACGGTCACCCAGAGCACGAACTACCCGGTCGGCGACACCACCACCCTGACCCTGTCCGGCACGATGAGCGGCTCGTGGAGCATTCGGGTGCGCATCCCGGCCTGGGCCAGCGGCGCGACGATCGCCGTCAACGGCGCGACGCAGAGCGTGGCCACCACGCCGGGTAGCTACGCGACGGTCACCCGCACCTGGGCTTCGGGCGACACCATCACCGTACGGCTGCCGATGCGGGTCGTGCTGTCGCCCGCCAACGACAACGCCGCCGTCGCCGCCGTCACCTACGGCCCGATGGTGCTGTGCGGCAACTACGGCAACACCTCGCTGTCCACCCTGCCGTCGCTCACCGCCTCGTCGATCACCCGGACCAGCACCAGCACGCTCGCGTTCACCGCGACCGCGAACGGCGCGACGGTCAACCTCGCGCCGTTCCAGGACGCGCAAGGCTACAACTACACCGTCTACTGGAGCGTCAGCGGCGGCACCGGGACCACCACCCACAAGCTGTTCAACGTCGGCAGCGGCCTGGTCCTCGGCATCCAGAACATGTCCACCGCCGACGGCGGGCTCGCACTCCAGTGGGGCAACACCGGCACCGCCGACCACAACTGGGTCGTCGTGACGGAGGGCGGCAACGTCAAGTTCCGCAACGTCAACAGCGGCAAGGTCCTCGGCGTCGAGAACATGTCCACCGCCGACAACGCCCGCGTCCTGCAGTGGGGGGACAACGGCACCGCCGACCACCTCTGGACCCTCCTGGACCAGGGCGACGGCACCTACAAGATCCGCAACGTCCACAGCGGCAAGCTGCTCGGCATCCTCAACGGCTCCACCGCCTGGGGCGCGCAGGCCGTGCAGGACTCGGACAACGGCAGCGCCGACAACCGGTGGCGGCTCGTCGCCAACCAGTAGGCGCGATCGCTCCGGACGGGGTGCGGCGAGGGTTCCCGGTCGCGAGCAGGGGCTGCCCCGTACGGGGCAGCCCCTGCTGTGCGGGCGTCAGGAGCCGATCAGAGCCGCCGCCCGGGGCACGACACGGCCCGGAATGGCGGACCGTCTCGCGGTCCACCACCCCGGGCCGAAGGGCGTCTGCCGTCCCGTCAGTCGGTCAGCTGGCGGTGCAGGTGGGGGTCTGGGTCGGCGCGGTGCCGTTGCCCTGGAACCCGAACTCGGTCACCTGACCGGCAGCGAGCTGACCGTTGTAGTCGACATTGGCGAACCGCACCGTGCCGGTACTACCCGAAGCCGTCGCCGACCACGTACCCGTCACACTCGAACCACCCGGCAACGTCACACTGACGTTCCACCCCCGGGTACCCGACGAACCCGCGGTCACCTTCACCGCGACCACGAAACCACCCGGCCACGAATTCGCCGACACCGAAGCCGAACACCCACCCGGACCCGGCGGCGGAGTCGTCGGGTTCGGCGGAGGCGTGGTCGGGTTCGGCGGCGGGGTCGTCGGGTTCGGCGGAGGCGTCGTCGGGTTCGGGGTGCCCTGGAACTGGGCGAAGAACCGCCAGATCTCGCCCTTGGTCCAGGTGTTGACACCGCTCTCGGCGTAGGTGCCGTCGACGGGGCCTGGCATGTGTCCGTTGTCGAACGCGGCCCACTGCACCGGGTACCCGGCCCGGCAGCCCGAGTAGGCGGTGGTGATGTGCGTCCGGCTGCCCGGCGCCGGCTCGCGCGGGCTCTGGGGGGTACAGCCGTTGTTGCGGACGAACGTGTCCCGCAGCGCCCGGCCCTGGGAGATGCTGAGCACGGTGTCGCTGATGCCGTGCAGCCCGAAGTACGCGATGGGCTGGGTGCCGCCGCTGCATCCACTGATCTGCGCGCCGCTGATGACCGCGACGGCCCGGAAGACCGTGGCCCGGGCACAGGCGAGCGCGTAGCTCATGCCGCCGCCCCAGCTGAACCCGAGGGCGAAGCGCTGGGTGGTGTCGACGCAGAGGTCACCCTCGATGCGACGGATCATGTCATCGACGAAGGTGACGTCCTCGCCGCCGGCGTTGCCCCACCCGCCGCTGAGGCCCTGGGGCGCGACCAGGATGGCGGTGTTGTTCGACTGTTCCAGCTGGCCGTAGTAGGACCACGCGGCCCCGCTGGTGCCGCCCGAGTCGATCTCGGTGGCGGTGCCGCCCCGCCAGTGGAACGCGAAGATCAACCGGTACTGGTTGTTGTTGTTGTAGTTGTTGGGCATCCGCAGGATGAAGCTGCGGCTCTTGCCGTTGCTCTGGATCGTGTGGGTGCCGCTGCGCAGCGTCGGGGCCTTGCCGCAGCCGGCGGTCGCCGCCGCGGCGCCCACGTCCGCGACCGGCTTGGCGGCACCGAGGCCACCGTTGAGCGTGACACCGCCCGCCGTCACGACGAGCAGGGCCGCCAGCGCGATGGGACCGGAGAAGAACCTGGATCTCAACATCGACCACTCTCTCTTTGTGGATCGAATTTCACATGTTGGGGTCAGCTGGCGGTGCAGGTGGGGGTCTGGGTCGGCGCGGTGCCGTTGCCCTGGAACCCGAACTCGGTCACCTGACCGGCAGCGAGCTGACCGTTGTAGTCGACATTGGCGAACCGCACCGTGCCGGTACTACCCGAAGCCGTCGCCGACCACGTACCCGTCACACTCGAACCACCCGGCAACGTCACACTGACGTTCCACCCCCGGGTACCCGACGAACCCGCGGTCACCTTCACCGCGACCACGAAACCACCCGGCCACGAATTCGCCGACACCGAAGCCGAACACCCACCCGGACCCGGCGGCGGAGTCGTCGGGTTCGGCGGAGGCGTGGTCGGGTTCGGCGGCGGGGTCGTCGGGTTCGGCGGAGGCGTCGTCGGGTTCGGGATGCCCCCGCCGGCGTTGAGCGCGTTGAGGACGGCGTCGTACGCCGGCTTCTTGTTGCCGTTGCAGTCGAACAGCAGGGCGTTGTCGGACCCTCGCCACGAGTCGCAGTCCCGCACGCCCCACACCGTGATGCCGGTGCAGCGCGACACGTTCATGCAGGCCCGGGTGACCGCGCCGAAGATGTTGGCCTGGTTGCTGCCGGTCATGACGTCCAGCTCGGTGATCTGCACCTCCACGCCGAGGTCGGCGAAACGCTGCAGGTTGGCCTGGTAGTCGCTCGCCAGGGAGGTGCCCAGGTGGGACTGGAAGCCGACGCAGTCGATCGGCACGCCCCGGGACTTGAAGTCGCGCACCATGTTGTAGATGCCTGTCGACTTCGCGTTGATCCCGTCGGTGTTGTAGTCGTTGTAGCAGAGCTTCGCGCCCGGGTCGGCGGCCCGCGCGGCACGGAACGCCGCCTCGATCCAGTCGTTGCCGGTGCGCTGGAGGTTCGAGTCGCGCCGGGCGCCGCTGCCACCGTCGGCGAACGCCTCGTTCACCACGTCCCAGGCGTAGATCTGCCCCCGGAAGTGGGTGGCGACCTGGGTGACGTGGTTGATCATCGCGCTGCGCAGGGCGCTGCCGGACATGTTCTGCGCCCAGCCCGGCTGCTGCTGGTGCCAGAGCAGGGCGTGGCCCCGCACGCTCATCCCGTTGGCCCGGGCGTGATTGACGAGGCGGTCACCACCGCTGTAGTTGAACTGCCCCGGCTGCGGCTCGGTGGCGTCCCACTTCATCTCGTTCTCGGCCACGACGCTGTTGAACTCGCGGTTGAGAACCGTGGTGTACGTGCTGTTGGAGAGTTTGCCGGTGGCAACTGCGGCGCCGAAGTAGCGACCCTTCTCCGCCGAGGCCGCCCTCAGGGTCGTCCCCGCACTGGCTGCGGGGGCCAGTGCCACCGTCATGCCGGCGGTGAGTGCGCCAGCGACAGCGAGAGTCACCGTCGCCGTCAGGGCTCTCTTGCGTCTCATGTCGATTCCTTCTCGGTGATGTTGCAGCGGTGGTGGTGAGGTGCCCGATTCGCTCCCGGTGGGGCGGCCCCGCAACGGCCGTGCGAAACGCCGCACGGTCGTCGGGGTGCTGCCAGCGGAGCACGCGCCGAAAGGGAGCCATGAATCCCTTTCGCAGAGGAAATCCGGGCGGACAATCCTGAAACGGTCACTTCTACCGCACACGAAGCCCGTCGCGCCGTCGCCGGCAACTGCTGATGGGAGTCCTGACACGACGTCCCGCATGCCCGCTGGGGAAGTCGTGATCCCGAGGTTGAACCAGCAAGGCCCGCCCGGTGGGCCAGAGAAGTGTCACCCTCGACATCGACTCTGAGCGATAACAACACCATTCGTCAAGTCCTGCCGAATCCCGTCAACCCGGCCACCGCCGCCCTGCGGCAGGCCCGACTCGCCGGTTGCGATCCCGGGCGCTCCGCCACGGCGTCGGACCTGGTGAACGAGGAGCGCGGCCCCCTTGCGGCAGCCCGATGGAGGAAACCCCTCCCGCCACCGAGGGTTTGCCAGCGGCGGGACAGAGAGCGTTACGTTCCCGATGAATCCGTCGGCCAGGGCAGGCACCCCGCTGCGCGGCAACCGCCCGAGCCATGGTTCGGCTCTGCCTTAATTCATCCTCCGCTGTTTCCACCGCGGCGGCACGGCGGTGGCGGAGTTCAAGGCCGCCGACGACCGCCCCAGCGGCGGCGTCACCCGCTGCCGGAACGGCCAGCCGTACGGCATCGGGCTGCTGGCCACAATCACGATCGACCACGTCCGGCCCGGCCCGGTACCGCGCCGCCCCGGGCGGCCCGGCGACCCGTGACCGTGCCGCCGGGCCGCCCCGCCGGTCGGGCAGTCGCGATGGGCGTGGCGGCGGTCAGGAGACCGCGGCCCTGACCAGCTCGACGACCTTCCTCTCGACGGCGGGGCTCCACGCCCGCAGCGCGTACGCCACCGGCCACAGGTCGCCGTCGTCGAGGTTGGCCGCGTCCTGGAAGCCGAGGGTCGAGTAGCGGTAGTTGAACTTGCCCGAATCCTGGAAGAAAACGACGATCTTGCCGTTCGCGTCGGCGTAGGCGGGCATCCCGTACCAGGTCTTCGGCGACAGCTGCGGGGCGGCAGCGGTCACCGCCACGTGGACGCGCTCGGCCAGCGCACGGTCCTGCGGCGCCATCTGCGCGATCCGGTCGAGGACCGCCTCGATCCCGTCGGCCTTCCTGGCTCCCTTCCTGCCCTCGGCACGCAGCTCGGCGGCGCGCTCCTTCATCGCGGCACGCTCCTCGGGGCTGAAGCCGTCGGACGCGGACGTGGACTCCTTGGCGGACATTCTGGGCTCCTTGCGCCAATCAGGGCTCGGCGGGATGCCGGCTACCAGGGAAAAGGCTAGGCCCGACGGCATACCGGCGCTTCTCGATTCCTGATCGGTCCGCCGACCCGGGCGCGGCACCCGGGCGCGGCACCCGACCAGCGGGGGCGGAAGGAGAAGGTCATGGCACGCGCACGTCACCGTGCATTCCGGCGAGGAGGTCGGAGGTGGTGTGGGCCGCGATGCCGGGCTGCGCGCTGTCGGTGAACCGCGCGACGACCGCGCGGACGTGTCGCTCGGCGGGTTCGGCGAGGCCGTCGTAGACCGCCGAGAACAACTCGCGGGCCGGCTGCCTGAGCCATCCCGCCGGCAGGAGGTCCAGGGGTAGCTGCGGATCGAGGGTGGGAAAGCGCCGGTACGTGTCCATGACCTCGGTGCGCGCCCGCACCGCCGCCGCGCCGTCGATCCCGCCGGATTCCACCCCGGGCAACAGCGGGGTCCACCGCCGCAGGAACTCCTGGTAGTGCCGGTTGATCGCCGCTATGTCCCAGGCCTCGATGGGAGCGCGGTGACCGGTCCCGTCGAGCGTGGCCTGCTGTGCGCGAAACACCGTGACGGTGCCCGGGGCGAGCTGGGCGAGCCGCTCCCGCGCCTTCGGGGTCAGGTCGCACGGCGAGATCCACAACCCGTCGTACAGCGGCGCGTAGCCGAGCCAGCGGAGCTGACCGCGCAGGGCCCGCCGCTGCGCGCTCCGCTCCTGCGGCAGCGAGAAGGCGACGATCGTCCAGCGCCCGTCCCAGGGCGCCGCCGGGGCGGTGGAGTCTAGGATCCACCTTCCTCCGCCGACCAGGCTGGCGGCGGCGGCGCGGCTGAGCCGGTAGGCGCTGCGCCGCCCCTGCCGGCTGCCCTCCAGTACGCCTCGACGGGCCAGCCGGCTGATCGCGGCACGGGCACCGGCCGTGCTCACCCCGGCCTCCGCGAGCAGCGCGACGATGGCGGCGGACGGAATCGCGGCGCGGGTTCGCAGGGTGTAGTCCGCCAGCAGGGTCACGGTGACCCCCTGGGGCGAGTTGCCGGCCTGCCGGCGGGGTAGCCGGAGCGGATGCCCGTCGTCCGGATAGATCTCCTCGATGCTGAACGGGCTTGCCACAGGCGCTCCGGGCTCGAATCAGGGACGGGGTAACGACTGTAGACGGGCCGCTTCGGGCCGGGCTCGCTGCGGCGGGGCAGCCCGACGACCTCCACTGATCGAGGTGAATCGATTGACACTTGCTGGACCGGAGGGAACACTAAATGCTACGCGAGCCTTACGGAGCCGGCAGGGCGAACACACGTAGTGGGCGATACGCGATCCCGCGGGAAGCCGGGCGTACCCCGACCGGGACGCGCATGGCCCGATCCCACCCCCGCACAGGTGACCGAAGGAGTCGTCCCCGTGACAATCAGAAGGAAACTGCTGCTCGGCCTGGCCACGGCGCTGGTGGCCGCCGGCCTCGTGGCCCCCACGCTCCAGCCCGCGTACGCGGCGTCGCTGACCGAGGTGACCAGCTTCGGCGACAACCCGGGCCGCATGCGCATGCACATCTACGTGCCCGACTCCCGCCCGGCCAGGCCGGCGACGGTCGTGGCCATGCACCCCTGCGGCGGGTCGGGCCCCGCCTTCTACTCCGGCAGTGAGTTCGCCGCCCTGGCCGACCGGTACGGGTTCATCGTGATCTACCCGACCGCGACCCAGCAGGCCGGCTTCGGCAACTGCTTCGACACCTGGTCGGACGCCGCCAAGCGCCGCGGCGGCGGCAGCGACCCCGTGTCGATCGTCTCGATGACCCGCTACGCGCAGCAGCAGTACGGCGCCGACCCCGACCGGGTCTACGTCACCGGCAGCTCGTCCGGCGGCATGATGACCAACCAGATGCTGGCCGTCTATCCCGACGTGTTCAAGGCCGGCGCCGCGTTCATGGGGGTCCCCTACAACTGCTTCGCCGGTGCGGCGGACTACCCGCCCGGAAGCAGCCAGTGCACCGGCGGGAACATGAACCGGACCCCGCAGCAGTGGGGCGACGCGGTCCGCCAGCAGGCCTACCCCGGCTACTCCGGCCCCCGCCCGCGCGTGCAGTTGTGGCACGGCACCAACGACACTCTCGTGCCGTACAGCCTGCTCCAGGAGACGATCGAGCAGTGGACCAACGTGTTCGGGCTCAGCCAGACACCTACCTCCACCGACACCCCGCAGGCGGGCTGGAACCGCCGCAGGTACGCCGACACCAGCGGCACCGTCCAGGTCGAGGCCTACAGCATCCAGGGTGCCGCGCACAGCCTGCCCGCCGGCGGCATGGCCGCGTCCGCCATCCAGTTCTTCGGCCTGACCACGCCGCCGAGCCCGACCACGCCGCCCACCCCGACCACGCCGCCGAGCCCGACCACGCCGCCCACCCCGACCACGCCGCCCACCCCGACCACGCCGCCGGGCTCCGGCGCCTGCGCCGTGACCGTCACCATCAACGCCTGGAACACCGGGCTGACCGAGAACATCACCATCACCAACACCGGCACCGCTGCCGTCAATTGGCTGGTCCCTGACCTTCGCGCTGCCCGGCGGGCAGACGATCACCTCGGGCTGGAACGCCTCCTACTCCCCCGCCTCGGGCCAGGTGACGGCCAGGAACGTCGCCTACAACGCCGGCATCCCGGCCAACGGTTCGATCAACATCGGCTTCCAGGCCACACACACCGGTAACAGCGCCAAGCCGAACTCGTTCACCCTCAACGGCGCACCCTGCACGGTCGCCTGACGGCGGCGAGCTCCGGGGACCCTTACGCCCCGCGTACGTCCCCGGAGCACCGCGCCGCCGCGCACCCGCCGCCGTACGCGCGAACCGGGGAGAAAGTCCCTCGTCCCGCCCCTGCGCCGTTTCCATCATATCGGCGGGTCAAGCGGTCCGAATCGTCCCTGATGCCGATCTTGCGGCCCCGGCCGGCGCATATTCTCAACCAGTCCGAGCCGGCCGCGCGCCGCCGAGCGCGTAGACCACGGCCGCCGTGCCCGCTCCTGCCCTGACCTCTCAGGCGAGCGGACCTCGGGCAGGCCCGCCGGGACGACCTGCGCCGCGGCGCGGACCGGCACCGCGCAGAAGACGCACAGGAAGACGGGGGCAGCATGTCCGAAGCAGCACACCAGATCGCCATCGAGCAGCAGGTCGTCGACAAGGTGTACGCGCGCCTTGAGGTCATGCGCGAGCAGGCGAGGGAGCTGAGCGAGGAGGGGCACGGCCGCGCCGGCTCCGGACCGGCCACCGGCCTGGTCGAGCGGGATGCCATGGTCCTGCACGCCGCCGCGAGGGTCGCGGACCTGGACGGCCAGGAGGAGGGCATCGTCTTCGGTCGGCTGGACTTCGACGACGGCTACACCTACCGCATCGGCCGGCTGGGCGTACGCGACGAGGACCGGGAGCCGCTGGTGGTGGACTGGCGTGCGCCCGCCGCCGCCCCGTTCTACCGCGCCACCCCCGGCGAGCCGCTCGGCGTGCAACGCCGCCGCGTCGTCACCTGCCAGGGCCCCCGGGTGGTCGGCCTCGACGACGAGGTCCTCTCCGCGAAGGACATCGAGGGCGTGGTCGGCGAAGGGGCCCTGCTCACGTCGCTGACCCGGGCGCGTGGCGAACACATGCGCGACATCGTCTCGACGATCCAGCGCGAGCAGGACGAGGCGATCCGCGCACCCGCACACGGCGTCACCCTGATCACCGGCGGTCCGGGCACCGGCAAGACGCAGGTGGCCCTGCATCGTGCCGCCTACCTGCTCTACACCGACCGAGGAAGGTTCACCGACGGACGGGTGCTGGTGGTCGGCCCGTCGACGGTGTTCACGGAGTACATCGGCAGGGTGCTGCCCGGCCTCGGCGAGGACAGCGTTCACCTGCGCTCGATCGGTGAGCTCTTCGACGGCGTCGTCGCGACCCGGCGGGACCCCGCCGAGGTGGCCAGGTCCAAGGGCGACCTGAGGATGGTGCGGGTGCTGGCCGACCTGGCCTGGGACACCCCGCCGAACGCGCCGGACCATCTGCGCACTCTCACCGCCGACGACCTGGCGAAGGCCCGCATCGAGATCCGAAGGAGATGCGAGGCCAGAGGCAGCAAGGTCAACGACGCCCGGCCGGAGGCGGCGAGGGTGCTCTCGGAGCTGCTGGGCGGCAGGGAGGTGCCGGACGCCTTCCTGAACGCGTGGTGGCCGCCGCTGACCCCGCAGGACGTCCTTCCCGCACAACACGGCGAGTGGTCGGTGGACGACGTCCCGCTGCTCGACGAGCTGGCCGAGATCCTGGGCAGGCCAACGAAGCCGACCGGAGCCGCACCCGAGTGGCAGCCACGTGAGCTGCGCAGCGGGGCCCGGCTGGCGGAAACCTTCGTGCTGAGCTGGAGCCTCAACGACGGTTGGCAGCTCTTCGCGCCCGGCCTGCCCACACCGATCGCGCTGTCCGGCCAGTCCATCGACCACAACGGCTACTGGGCCGCCCAGCGCTGGGCCGCCGCGATCATCCTGCGCGAGGGGCACCAGGTGGTGAGCTGGATCGACGGCTTCGACCCGTACGGCGAGGAGGGTTACGTGCCGGTGCTGGCCGAGCCGTTGCCGGTGGCCGAGACCGAGGAGCCCGTCGACGACGCGTACCTGCACGTCATCCTCGACGAGGCGCAGGACCTGTCGCCGATGGAGTGCCGGATGATCGCCCGCCGCGCCGCCCATGCCTCGATGACCATCGTGGGCGACCTCGGCCAGGCGACGCACCCGCTGGCCGCCGACTCCTGGCCGGAGCTGATGCGGCGGCTGGGCAAGCGAGAGGCCAGGACGCTCGACCTGCCCACCGGCTACCGGGTGCCGCAGGTCATCGCCGACTTCGCCGCCCGCGCCCTGGCGCCCGGGATCACGCCCACCCGCTCCTTCCGGCCCGGCGGCAGGTTGGAGATCCGTCGGGTCGACGACCTGCGCGAGGCGGTCGCGCAGGAGACGGGCACGGTCATCGCGCCCGACCACCTGGCCGCCTCCCTGGCCGCGATTCCGGTCAGCCAGGTCAAAGGACTGGAGTACGACCGCGTGGTGCTGGTGGAGCCCGCCGACATCGTCGCCGCCGAGCCCCGCGGCATGAGCCGTCTCTACGTCGCCCTGACCCGGGCCGTCGCGGAACTGGTCATCCTGCACACCAAGCCGCTGCCGGAGAGTCTGACCCGGTCGCCCCGAGCCAGCCGGCGACCCGGCGTCAGGCTGGTGGAAGCGTCACCGTGACGGTCAGGCCGCCGCCGGGGCGCGGTGCGGCCTCGGCGGTGCCTGCGTGCGCGCGGGCGACCGCCCGCACGATGGACAGCCCGATGCCGAGGCCGCGCGTGCCGGCGACCCGCTCGCGGTTCAGCCGCCGGAACGGCTGGAACAGCGCCTCCACGTCGTAGCCGGGGACGACCGGGCCGGTGTTGGCCACGACCAGCGTCGGATGCCCCGCCACCACGCCGGTGCGCACCTCCACCCAGCCGCCGGCGGGCACGTTGTGCCGCAGTCCGTTCTCCACCAGGTTGTACGTGAGCCGTTCCAGCAGCACCGGGTCGCCCACCGTGCGGGTCTGGCGCAGCGACCGGCGCACCGCGACGTGGGGGGACGCCTGCCCCGCCTGGTCGGTTACGTACCCGGCGATCTCGGCCAGGTCCACCTGGGCGCGTTCGGTCAGCTCGTTCTCCGACTCGACCAGGGTGAGCAGGCCGTCGATCAACCGCTCGTGCCGCTCGTTCACCGACAGCAGCGCCTCGCCGAGACGCCGCACCTCCGCGGGGGCGTCCGGCCGGCTGACCGCCAGCTCCACCAGCGCCCGGTTCAACGTCAGTGGGGTCCGGAGTTCGTGGGAGGCGTTCGCCACGAACCGCCGTTGTCCGTCGAAGGAGCGGTCCAGCCGTTCCAGCATCTGGTCGAACGTGTCGGCGAGTTCGCGTACCTCGTCGCGGGGGCCGGTCAGCGCGATCCGTTCGTGCAGCCCGCGCCCGGCGGAGTCGGTGCTGGCGATCCGGCGGGCCGTCCCGGTGATCTGGTGCAGGGGTTGCAGCGCCCGACCGGCGATCAGCCAGCCGATCACGACGGCCGCCGCCGAGACCACCACCAGCGTGATGCCGCCCTGGGTGAGCAGCGACTCCAGGGCGTCCCGCTTCGCCTCGTACTGCACGTTCTGGACCAACACGCGGATCCGGTCGAAATCCTGCTCGCTTGGCGAGTCGCGGTCGTACGCCGTGGTCCGGTCCGGCAACTCGGCCCGCAGCGGCTGCGGCATACGCTGGTCCACCAGCACGTACGTGACGCCGAGCAGGACGACGCCGGCCAGCAGGAAGAGCCCGCCGTAGACCAGGGTGAGTCGGGCGCGCAGGGTGAGACGCTTCACCGGATCCGGTACCCCACTCCCGGCACGGTTTCCACCACCGGCGGGTCGCCGATCTTCCGCCGCAGCTTCATCATGGTGACCCGGACGACGTTGGTGAAGGGGTCGATGTGCTCGTCCCAGGCCCGTTCCAGCAGTTCCTCGGCGGAGACGACGGCTCCCTCGGCGCGCAGTAGCTCGGCCAGCACGGCGAACTCCTTGCGGGTCAGCGGAAGGTACCGGCCCTCGCGGTGGGCCTCGCGGCGGGCCGGGTCGAGTACGATACCGGCCCGGTGCAGCGTCGGCGGCGCGGCGGGGAGGGCCCGGCGGGTGAGCGCGTGCACCCGGGCGGCCAACTCCAGCAGCGCGAACGGCTTGATCAGGTAGTCGTCGGCGCCGAGGGCGAGGCCGGCGACCCGGTCCCGCACCGCCGCCGCCGCGGTGAGCATCAGCACCCGCGTCCGGCCGCCGGAGTCGACGATCGCCCGGCACACGTCGTCGCCGTGCACCACCGGCAGGTCCCGGTCCAGAACGACGACGGCGTACTCGTTGACGCCCAGCCGCCTCAGGGCGGCCTCGCCGTCGTACGCCACGTCGACCGCGAACGCCTCCCGGCGCAGCCACTCCGCGATGGCGTCCGCCAGCACGTCCTCGTCCTCCACCACCAGCACTCGCACCCGTCAATGGTGCCAAGGCAGGGATAACGCCGCCGTAAACGTGATCGGGTTACGCCCGCGATACACGACATCGGTTGGACTGGCCCGGTCGCCCGGCAGTTGCCCGGGCGCGCGGTCCGGCGAGGGACGCCGGACGCCGGAAAGGACACCGACGATGCGACCGACAATCCTCGCGCTACCCGTGCTGTTGGCCCTCGCGCTGGCCGGCTGTGCCGGCCGGGACGACGGCGGGCGGGGCGTGGCCACTGCCGGTGGCGCCGCCCCGACGCCCTCCGCCTCGGCGAGCGGCACCGGCGGCGGCGACGCCGAACAGCGACTCGAGTTCGCCCGCTGCATGCGGGAGAACGGCGTGAACATGGCCGACCCGGACGCCGGCGACAGGCCGATGTTCCGCTTCGACGACAACGTCGACAAGAGCAAGGTCGAGGCGGCCATGGAGAAGTGCCGCCACCTGCTGCCCAACGGTGGCCAGCCACAGAAGCTCGACGCCGCGCAGTTCGACCAGATGCGAACGATGGCCCGCTGCATGCGGGAGAACGGCGTGCCGGGACTTTCCCGGACCCCGCGCCGGGACGGACGGATCCAGATCCAGCGCGACGCCATGCGGACCGACCCGGACGATCCCACGTTCCGCACGGCGATGGAGAAGTGCCGGCAGCACGCACCGCAGCTCGGGAGTGGCCGGTGACGGCCGGGCGGACCCGTCGTGCCCGGCTGGGGACCGCCGCCGGCGGCGCGGGGCTGCTGTTCGTCGCCGCGGCCGGCGTGGCCGCGGCGGCCGGCTTCGGCGGCGAAGCCGACGGTGACGCCGCCGAAGCCGGCATCGCGCCGCCCGCAAGCGCCACGGTCACCCGGCAGACCCTCGCCGACGCGAAAACCGTCGACGGTGAACTCGGGTACGGCCCCGACCGGACTGCCGCCAGCCGACTACCCGGTACGATCACCGCCCTGCCGGACACCGGTGCCACCGTGTCGCGCGGCCGGGCGCTCTACGCCGTCGACGGCGATCCGGTGGTGCTGCTGTACGGGAAACTGCCCGCGTACCGGATGCTCCAGCCCGGTGTCGAGGGGCCGGACGCCGCGCAGTTCGAGCGGAACCTGAAGGCGCTCGGCTACTCCGGTTTCACGGTCGACGACGAGTACACCTCGGCCACCGCCGACGCGGTCCGCGCCTGGCAGGACGACCTCGGCGTCGCCGAGACCGGCCGGGTCGAGCCGGGCCGGATCGGGTACGCCGACGGCCCCGTCCGGGTGGAGGGCCACCAGCTCGACCTCGGCGCAACCGTCCAGCCCGGGCAGGCGGTGCTCACGTACACCGGCACCGAGCGGCGGGTCACGGCGGAACTCGACGTCGACGACCAGCGCCTCGCCAAGCGGGGCGGGCGGGTCGAGGTCGCCCTGCCCGACGGCCGTCGGGTGGTGGGCAAGATCAGCACGGTCGAGACGATCGTCACGGGCGGTACGGCGGGCGCGGCCGACGACTCAGACGCCGAGACGAAGATCGAGGTGGTGGTGACCGTCGACGAGCAGAAGGCGCTCGCCGGCTTCGACCGGGCCTCCGTCGAGCTGACCTTCACCGTCAGCGAGCGGCCCGACGTGTTGACCGTCCCCGTGGCCGCGTTGCTGGCCCTGGCCGAGGGTGGCTACGGCCTGGAGGTCCTCGACGGGAAGAGCAGCCGGATCGTCGCCGTCACCACCGGGCTGTTCGCCAACGGGCGGGTCGAGGTCACCGGTGACGGCGTCACCGAGGGCACGACCGTGGGGGTGCCGCGATGACCGGCGACGTCATCGTGCTCGATCGGGTCGGCAAGCGGTACCCCGGCGGGGTGGTCGCCCTCGCCGACGTGTCGCTGCGCGTCGGCCACGGCGAGCTGGTGGCGATCGTCGGGCCGTCCGGCTCCGGCAAGTCGACCATGCTGAACCTGATCGGCACCCTGGACCGGCCGACGTCGGGAACAGTGCTGATCGACGGGTACGACGTGGCGCGGCTTGCCGACCGGCAGCTCTCCGCGCTGCGGGCGACCCGGATCGGTTTCGTTTTCCAGCACTTCCACCTGGCCCCCGGAGTGCCGGTGCTCGACAACGTGGCCGACGGGCTGCTCTACGCCGGCGTACCCCGGCGGGAGCGGCGACGGCGTGCGGAGGCCGCGCTGCGCCGCGTCGGTCTCGAACGGAGGCTCAGCCACCGGCCACACGAACTGTCCGGCGGCGAGCGGCAGCGCGTCGCGGTCGCCCGCGCGGTGGTCGGCGAACCCGCCGTGCTCCTCGCCGACGAGCCGACCGGCAACCTCGATTCCGCGTCCGGCCAAGCCGTGCTCGACCTTCTGTACGGGCTGCACGACACCGGGACGACGGTTGTCGTGATCACCCACGACCGGGAGATCGCCGCCAGCCTGCCCCGCCAGGTGCAGATGCGTGACGGACGGTTGCGCGCGGACTCGCGGCCGACGCCGAGCGGGGTGAGCTGAGATGGCGGTGCTCTCCACGGACCGGACGGCCAGGCTCGCCCCGGCCCGGATGCCGGCCGCCGACGTCGTCCGCGTGGGCGGGGTCGGGCTGCGGACCCGGCCGCTGCGGGCGTTCCTCTCGGCGCTGGGCATAGCCATCGGCATCGCCGCGATGATCGCCGTGGTCGGCATCTCGTCGTCGTCCCGCGCGGAACTGGACCGTACCCTCGCGGCGCTCGGCACCAACCTGCTGACCGCGTCGCCGGGTCGGACCCTCTTCGGCGGTGAAGCGCGGCTTCCGCCCGAGGCGGTGGCGATGATCGGTCGGATCGGACCGGTGACCCAGGTGACGGCGACGGGCCAGCTCACCGAGGCGAAGGTCTACCGCACCGATCGCATGCCGGCGGCGGAGACCGGCGGGATCGCCGTCCGGGCGGCACAGCTCGGGCTGCTGGACACGATCGGTGCGACGGTGGCCAGCGGCACCTGGCTCAACGAGGCGACCGAACGGCACCCGGTGGTGGTGCTCGGCGCGACCGCCGCCCAGCGGCTCGGACTCGATGCCGCCAGGCCGGACGTGCGGGTGTGGCTCGGCGGCCGGTGGTTCACCGTCGTCGGAATCCTCGCCGCCGTGCCGCTCGCGCCGGAACTGGACAGTTCGGCGCTGGTCGGCTGGGGTGTGGCCGCCAGCCATCTGGGCTTCGACGGCCACCCGACCACCGTCTACGCCCGCGCCGAGGAAGATCAGGTCGAGTCGGTCCGGGCGGTGCTCGGCGCGACCGCCAACCCGGAGGCGCCCAACGAGGTCGACGTCTCCCGCCCCTCGGACGCGCTGGCCGCCGCCGAGGCGACCGACGAGACGTTCACTGGGCTGCTGCTCGGCCTCGGCGCGGTGGCCCTGCTGGTGGGCGGCGTCGGGGTGGCCAACACCATGGTCATCTCCGTGTTGGAACGGCGGGCCGAGATCGGCCTACGACGCGCGCTCGGCGCCACCCGGGGGCAGGTCCGCAGCCAGTTCCTCGCCGAGTCGCTGCTGCTGTCGGCGCTCGGCGGGGCCGGGGGGGTGCTGCTCGGCATCCTGGTCACCACCGGGTACGCGCTCTCCCAGGGCTGGCCGACCGTGGTGCCGGCCTGGGCGACGCTGGGCGGAGTGGTGGCCACACTGGTCATCGGCGGCCTCGCCGGCCTCTATCCGGCGATTCGCGCCTCCCGCCTCGCTCCCACCGAGGCGCTCGCCGCGGTGTAGGAAGGCTCCCGGTGCCGCCCGCGGCACCGGGAGCCCCCGTCGACGCCCTCACCGGGCTGGAATACGCGCCACTGGTGGGGACGACCGGCTCGGTGAACGCGGTCGTCTTCACGTTCACGCTCGCCGACGTCAGACCCGCCGCCGACGCCGTCAGCGTCAGCGTGCCGGTCTGACCCATTCCTCTTCCGTCCCTCGGCGATGCGGGTGCAAGAAATC
>NZ_GG657738.1:930716-1173148 GCF_000158815.1 Micromonospora sp. ATCC 39149
CTCGTCGGGAAAGTGGCGCGGGAAGAACGCGCGGGCCTCGTCGAGCGACGCCGCGACCGCCTCCGGGGTCATCGGCCCCGAGTCGGGGATGTGCAGGTCGATGGCGCCGCCGCCACGGTGGTGCTGTAGCCGGCCCAGCTCGTAGATGCCGCCGCGCGCGTGCAGCGTCAGCCAGCTCTGCATGACCGGCCAGCCCTCGCGATGCATCCGTCGGTCGATCGCGAGGTTGCGGCCGAGGTCCGCGAGGGTCACCCATGACACGGCTTCGGCGATGCCGTGCTCGCGGTGGTAGCCCGTGACGACGCCGACCAGGGCCAGGTACGCGTACACGTAGAGATGCCGCCAGGCGGGGCCCCGTTCGCGCGGCAGCGCCGGCCCGGGTGACAACCAGCCGTAACCGCCGAGATCGGCGCGGACCAGGGCGATCGAGCGGTCGAGCAGCCAGCGCAGCTCCGGAGGCCACAGCGGGGAGCCGGGGTCGGGCCAGCCCGCCATGATCTCGGCGGCGTCGTCGGGCCGCACCGCGAGCCGGTCGAGGAGCGCGGGCGCGTCGGCCTTGGCGGGCAGCGGAGCCGACGGCAGGTCGCCGGCGAGCCGGTGCACGCGCTCGACGTCCTCGACGGGCACCCCGAGCCGGGCCGCGGTGTCGTTCAGATCCACGGGCACGACGCTACCGGCGGGTGGGTTCGCCGCAACAGGCCCGGCAGCCACGCCGCCGACGCCGGGAGATCGGGTTGCCGCAGGACGCGCACGATGTCGGCCGTGCACGCCCAAGGCGCCCCGAGTGGCACCGGACGGCCGACTATAGATTGATGTTTCTCGATACAATCAGGCCCCCTGTTCCGTCAGGAGGCTCTCATGCGGCACCACACCCACCAGCCCACCCGAGCCCTCGCGCTCGTCCTCGCCCTGACCCTCGGCCCGGCGATCGGTCCGGTCAGCGCGGCCCGAGCCGACCACACCGCCCGAGCCGGCCACACCGCGGCGAACACCCTCCGCGACAGCTTCGCGGCCCGGGGCCAACACATCGGCGCCGCCACGCTGGGAAACAAGCTCGGCGATCCCGCGTACACCGGCATCCTCGACCGGGAGTTCAACTCCGTCACGCCGGAAACCGAGCTGGAGTGGGACTCGGTCGAACCGCTCCAGGGACAGTTCGTCTTCACCCGTGCCGACCAGATCGTCGCGCACGCCAGGGCCAACGACATGGCGGTGCGCGGACGCAGCCTGATCGCGCCGTCGGGCGTCCACTCCGCCTGGTTCGCCAACCTGCGGAGCGCGACGAGCGTACGCGCGGCGATGAACCACCACATCACCAGCGTGCTGACCCACTACCGGGGGCAGATCCGCTCGTGGGGGGTGGTCACCGAGGCGTTCACCGAGACCGGCGCGGTGCGCCGCTCGCACTTCGAGACGTACCTGGGCCGCGACTTCATCGAGACGGCTTTCCGGACCGCGCGGGCCGCTGATCCCACCGCCACCCTCTGCTACAGCGACTTCACGATCGACGACTTCGACAAACCCAAGACCCAGGCCGTGTACGCGATGGTCCGGGACTTCAAGGCCCGCGGCGTGCCGATCGACTGCGTCGGTTTCCAGAGCCACTTCACCGCCACCTACCCGATGCCGGCCAACTACCAGCGCACGCTCGCCGAGTTCGCGGCGCTCGGCGTGGAGGTACAGGTCAGCGAGCTGGACGTGGCCGGCTCCGGCTACCCGCAGGCCGAGATCTACCGCAGGGTGGTGGTTGCCTGCCTCGCGACCTTGCGGTGCTCGGGGCTCACGGTCTGGGGCGTCCGGGACATCGACTCCTGGCGCAGCGGCGACACCCCGGTGCTGTTCGACGCGGCAGGCAACCCGAAGCCCGCCTACCACGCGGTGCTGTGCCCGATCTGACCGGCAAGCGGGTCAGAACGCGGCGCGCAGGTGCAACCTGTTGCCGTCGGCGTCGGCCAGCTCGAGCTGGTCGACGTCGAGGGCGAAGGCCACCTCGCCGTCCAGGACGTCGAAGAGGGCGATCTCCAGCCTGATGTCCGCCTCCGGGCACCTGCGTTTCGTGACACCCAGGCCGGTCACGAGGACGGTTCCCTCGCCCACCTCGGCCCCGCCGCCCAGCCAGTTGCAGGAGAGCCCGCCGGTCACCTCGCCACCGTGGAACACCAGGTGCGCGTGCACACCGGCGGGCACCGGTGCGGCACCCGGCCGGGAGGTCGACTCCAACAGCCAGTACGTGTCCGGCAGCGGCCGGTCGACTTCCGGCACGGCCACCAGCCGGATCTGCGTACCGTCGACCCGCAGCAGCAGTTCGTCACCGTCGCGGGTCCAGCCCGGGCCAGCGCCGAGGAACTGGCCCAGCCAGGTGTCCTGGGCACGCTGGTCAGGGCTGTACGGGAGATCGGTGGCGCGCTGGCCGGTGACGACCAGGCGGGCGCCCTCGACGCCGACCTGGCCGGAGATGAGGTTCCCACCGGCGTGGGCGCGCAGGCTGCCGTCGGCGATCCGCAGCCGAACCACCGTGCCGGGCAGCAGCGGGCGGGGCTGGCCGCCCTGGGTCACCGCCACCGACTGGAACGTGCGGCCCTCCTCGATCCCGGACCCGCCGCCGGGCAGCACTGCGGCGGCGCTGGCCGCCAACAGCCCCATTACAACGATGTTCGTCAATGTCGTCATGGCTCCATGATGCCTCGGACAGCGCCGTTGCGCCGGGCGGCAGCCCTTGCGCCGGGCCTACCCTGCTGCCCCCTCGGGCCAGCCGAGCAGCCGGGCGCCGAGCACGGCGGCGTGGAGCGTGAAACGTTGGGTGGGTTCGTTGGGGTGGTAGCCGGTCAGGTGGTGGATGCGGTCGAGGCGGTAGGTGACCGCGCGTACGGAGAGATGCATCTGCCGCGCGGTGGCGGTGTGGTTGCCCTGGTTGTCGAAGAGCACGGTGAGGGTGTCCAGGTAGGGCTGGGCTCCCCCGCGGGCGCCGGTGAGCGGGCCGAGGACGGTGGTGACCAAATCGGTGATGGCGTCTCGGTCGCGCAGTAGGACGGGGAAGACCAGCAGGTCGGCGGCGTTGAGCACGGGTGCGGTGAAGCCGAGTTTGCCAGCGTGGTCAAGGGCGTTGCGGGCCTCGTCGAGCGAGGCGACGAGGCCGTGCACGCCGGGGTGGGGGCGACCGACGGCCACCTGCCAGCCGTCGGGGCCGAGCTCGGTGAGGAGCAGGTGCGCCAGTTCCGCCCCGATGCCCCGTAGGCCCCCGGCGCTGATGCACACCAGGTCACCGTCGCGCAGGGTGGTGAGGGTGTTTCCCTCGCCGAACCGGGCAGCGAGCGCCACGTCGACGCGGTGGACGATGTCGGCGGTGAGGCGGGGCGCCCGGGCGGCCAGGACGGTGTGGGTGGCCGACAGGCGGATGCCGTAGCGGTGGGCGCGTTCGGCCAGCCTGCCGGGTTCCGCCCGGCCGGTGAGCAGGTCGTTGACGAATGCGGCCCGTTCGGTGCGGTGTCGAACCAGGTCGGCACGGGCTCGCTCGAGGTACCCGTCGAGGGCTGCCACCAACGCCGAATGCGCGGCGTCCAGGAGTGTCGCCGCGCGGGCGTGGACGGCGGTCGGGGTGTCGACGGGTTCGGGGGGCGACGTGCTCCAGCAGCGGCCGACGGCTCCGAACACGCCGTTGACGAGGTCGTGGGGATACAGGTCCTCGTCGGCGGCGCGGGCGCCCAGCCGGGCGGCAGCCTCGCCTCGCTGGTCGCCGGCCGGGGCACGCAGGAGTTCTTCGCAGCCTTGGGTCAGCCAGGCGCGATCGGCTCCGGGCTGTTCCTGCGGGGCGTGGTGGCGGCCGTGCCACGGGGGTCGACGGCCACCACCGGCTGCTTCAGACACCGACATCGCGGCGGTCGAACAGGAACACCCCGATGGCCGCGGTCACGGCGCCGACAGCCACGAGGGTGAGCAGTTGGGCCGGATGCCAGCCGGTGCGCAGCGGGTCGGTGCCGATGAAGTAGTGAAACGGCGAGAGCCAGCGCAGCCACTGCCAACCGTCGGACATGCCGCCGATGGCGTTGGCCAGGTAGGTGGTCACGGCGAGCACACCGGTGACCGCCATAACGGTGCCACGCGCTCCGGAGGCCGCGCCGGCGAGGAAGGTGATACCGGTGAAGCACCAGACCAGGGCGATCAGGCCGACTCCGGCTGCCGCGACATGGGACAGCGAAATGGCCATGCCCACGCGGGGGACAACGATCATCAGGAGAATCAGCGGAATGGCCGCGACGACCGTGATGGCGCTACCGGTCGCCGCGAGGCGCTGGGCGGCGAAGGCCACCCGCGACAACGGGTTGGCCAGCAGCAGCTCCATGCTCCCGTCCTCCTCCGGCCGGGCGATCGTGCGTGCGGTCAGCGTGATCGCGCACATGAGGACCAGCAGCGGCCCGGTCAGGCTGAAGATCGTCGCCTGTAGGTAGCCGGCTGGCGAGAGCATGTCGGCGATGCCGAGGAAGTCCAGCATTCCCTGAGGCAGGGCGGCCTGCTTCAGCTCCGCGGCGCCCTGGAACTGGCTGTAGAAGGAGGTGTAGATGACGGTGAAGAGGGCCACGCCGGTGGCCCAACCGATCAGCGCACGGCGGTCGTCGCGCCAGGTCTTACGCACCAGTGCGGGAAACATCGCCGGCTCCTTCTTCGCAGTGGTAGTAGAACGACAGGAACGTCTCTTCCAGGTCGGGCTCGGCCGACAGCATGTCCACGACGTCGTGCCGCGCCGCGGCCTTGATCAGGGGGTCGAGGCGACCATCCACCGTGCACCTGAGCACCGGCCCGGACACCACCACGTCACCGACCCCGGGCAGGACGGTGAACTCCGCCGGATCCACGGGATCACCGAAGTGGATCTCCACCGACCGGACGGCCCGCTTGCCGAGGGACTCCACCCGCTCGACCGCGGCCAGCCTGCCGTCGCGGACGATGGCGACCCGGTCGGCGGCGTGCTGCACCTCGGCGAGGACGTGGCTGGACATGAACACGGTCTGGCCGGCGTCCCGCGCCTCGCGGACCATGGCCAGGAACTCCTGCTGCATGAGCGGGTCCAAGCCGCTGGTCGGTTCGTCCAGGATCAGCAGGGCCGGTTGGTGCATGAACGCCTGCACCAAACCGACCTTCTGCTTGTTGCCCTTGCTCATGGTGCGTACCGGGCGGGACAGGTCCAGGTCGAGCCGCTCGGCCAGGTCGGTCACCCGCGACCACGCCACCCCACCCCGGGCATCGGCGAAAAAGCGCAGCAGGTCCTCGGCCTTCTCCCGACCGGGAAACGCCAGTTCGCCGGGGAGGTAGCCGATCTGCCGGTGCAGGACGGCCTTGTCCCGACGCGGGTCGAGCCCGAGCACGGTCGCACGCCCCCTCGTCGGCCGCAGGAAGTCCAGCAGCAGCCGGATGGTGGTCGTCTTCCCGGCGCCGTTGGGGCCGAGGAAGCCCATCACCTCCCCGGCGCGGACCTCGACGGTGAGACCCTCGATGCCGCGGCGTCGGCCGTAGAACTTCGTCAAGTCCTCGGCGAGCAGGGCGATGTCGCTTGTCATGGCCACATCGTGACGCTCACGCCGGCCCACCATCCAGAGCGGCACCCGGCCGAGTTCGGGCAGTATGCCCTGCCGAAACCCGGCAATCGCGGCCCCCGCCCGTCGACCGGGCCCCGGTCACCGAACGGGGCGGGCCTCGTGCCGATGAGCCAGGACAACGACCAGCTGTGCCCACTCAGTGGTTGTCGGGTGCCCGGGACAGGACGCGGGAAAGGGCGAGACTGGCGGTACGTACCGCCGGGGCGAGTCGCGCCGGCTGCAGCTGGTGCGCCGGCACCGAGATGGAGAGCGCGGCGACGATCTGGCCGTGCACCAGGACGGGTGAGGCCACGCAGGAGAGCCGTGGCGCCGCCTCCTGCCGGTCGTAGCCGACCCCGGAGTATCGGATCTGGGCCAGCTCGTCGGCGAGCCGCCCGGGGTCGGTGACCGAATGCGCGGTCAGTCGGGGCAGGGGCTGCGCCAGCACCTCGTCGATGAGGCCCTGCCCGGCGTACGCGAGCAGCACCTTGCCGACGCCGGTGCAGGTCAGGGGCAGGCGACCGCCCACCCGCGACGGCGTGTCGATGCCCGCGTGTCCGCGGATCTTGTCGGCGTAGATCACGTCGAGGCCGTCCCGAACGCCGAGGTGGATGGTCTCGTGGGTGGCCTCGTAGAGATCCTGCATGAACGGCAGCGCGGCCTCACGCAGTCGCAGCTTGACCGGCACGAGTTCGCCCAGCTCGAACAGCCCGATTCCGAGCAGGAACCCCGCCGGGGCGCGTTGCAGCAGCCCCAACGCGGTGAGTTGCTCGGCCAACCGGTGCACGGTGGCCTTCGGCAGGCCCGTACGCCGGGACAGCTCGGTCAGGCGCAGGGCCCCCTCCGACGGACGGAACGCGCGCAGCAGCCGCACGCCCCGGTCGAGAACGTTGCCGCGCGTGGGGCCCGGTCGGCCCGGCGGCACGGTCGTCGAGCGGTCGGCGTCAGCGTTTCCTGCACCGTTGTTCCGCTGCATGGAACACAAGGTTGCCAGCCGGCGGGCGCGGCGTCTACACCTGGTGACGTGACTCCCGGACTCCGGCTCGCTCCTCGACGACGTGGCCGTCCCGCCCAACGGAACGGTCGCGCCGGGCCGCCTCCCCATGCGGAGGTGGCGCTCGTCCCCGGCGCGGAACTGGACGGCCCACCGGAGTCGGTAACGGAGCTGCGGGAGACCGCCGCGGGTGTCGGTCAGATCGTGCTCAGCGGCGCCCTCGATCCGATGGTCCCGGTGGCACCCGGCGACCCGGTCGCCGCCGAGCCCTCCGGGCTGGGCGCGGTAGCCGTTCCGTTCCAGGCCAAGGAGTAGGAGACATGCCCAAGACGAAGGTCGCCATCATCGGCTCCGGGAACATCGGCACCGATCTGATGATCAAGATTCTGCGTGGGTCGGAGGCGATGGAGGTGGGTGCCTTCGTCGGCATCGACCCGAACTCCGACGGCCTGGCGCGGGCGGCGCGGCTCGGCGTGCCGGTCGTCTCGACCGGGGTGCGGGGGCTCGTCGACCACCCCGACTTCGGCGACATCCGGATCGTGTTCGACGCGACGTCGGCGCACGCCCACCTGGCCAACGACGCCGCCCTGCGGGCGGCCGACCTCACGCTCGTCGACCTGACACCGGCGGCCCTCGGCCCGTACGTGGTCCCGCCGGTCAACCTCGACGAGCACCTCGGCGCACGAAACCTCAACATGGTGACCTGCGGCGGCCAGGCGACCATCCCGATGGTCGCGGCGATCTCCTCGGTCGCCACCACGCACTACGCCGAGATCGTCGCGTCGATCTCGTCGCGCTCGGCCGGGCCCGGCACCCGGGCGAACATCGACGAGTTCACCGAGACCACCTCGCGGGCGATCGAGCAGGTCGGCAAGGTCCGGCGCGGCAAGGCGATCATCGTGTTGAATCCCGCCGAACCGCCGCTGGTCATGCGCAACACGGTGTTCTGCGTCGTCGACGACTGCGACCGCGACGCGGTCACGGCGGCCGTGCTTGCCATGGCCGAGCAGGTCAGGGCGTACGTGCCCGGGTACCGGCTCAAGCAGGACGTCCAGTTCCGGAGAATCACCGCGACCAGCCCGGAGTCCGATCTCGTCCCGCACGCCCCACCCGGGGACCGCTGGGTGGTGAGCGTGTTCCTGGAGGTGGAGGGGGCGGGGCACTACCTGCCCACGTACGCGGGCAACCTGGACATCATGACCTCCGCCGCGCGGCAGGTCGGCGAGCGACTGGCGACGGCGGTGACGGCCCGATGAGCACGGGGATCTACGTACAGGACGTCACCCTCCGCGACGGCATGCACGCCGTCCGGCACCGCTACACCCTCGACCACGTCCGGACCATCGCCGCGGCGCTGGACGCCGCCGGCGTGACCGCGATCGAGATCTCGCACGGCGACGGGCTGGCCGGCAGCAGCCTCAACTACGGCCCCGGGGCACACACCGACTGGGAGTGGATCGGGGCCGCCGCCGAGGTGGTGAAGCGGGCCACCCTCACCGGCCTCCTGCTGCCTGGCATCGGCACCGTGCACGAGCTGAGGAGGGCCTGGGACCACGGCATCCGCTCGATCCGCATCGCCACCCACTGCACCGAGGCCGACATCGCCAACCAGCACATCGCCGCCGCGCGGGAACTGGGCATGGACGTCTCGGGCTTCCTGATGATGTCGCACATGGCGCCGCCGAAGGTGCTCGCCGAGCAGGCGAGGATCATGGAGGCGGCGGGCGCGCACTGCGTCTACGTCACCGATTCCGGTGGCCGGTTGACCATGGACGGCGTCCGGGAACGCGTGCGCGCGTACCGCGACGTGCTCGCACCGGAGACCCAGATCGGCATCCACGCCCACCACAACCTGGGTCTCGGCGTGGCCAACTCGGTCGTCGCCGTGGAGGAGGGGGTGTGCCGGGTCGACGCGTCCCTGGCCGGCCAGGGCGCCGGCGCCGGGAACTGCCCGATCGAGGCGTTCGTCGCCGTCGCCGACCTCAACGGCTGGGCACACGGCTGCGATCTGTTCGCGCTCATGGACGCGGCCGACGACATCGTCCGTCCCCTGCAGGACCGCCCGGTACGCGTCGACCGCGAGACGCTGACCCTGGGGTACGCCGGCGTCTACTCCAGCTTCCTGCGCCACGCCGAGACCGCCGCCGCCGAGTACGGCCTCGACACCCGCAGCATCCTCGTCGAGGTGGGTCGCCGGCAGTTGGTCGGCGGCCAGGAGGACATGATCGTCGACATCGCGCTCGACCTGCGACGGCAACGGCCCGCGCAGTCGTAGCGCCGGAACCCATCCTCACCTCAGCCGCTCAGCTTGGCGCGGGTCCGTTGTCGACCAGCCGGAACCGGGCGGTCACGACCGCGTCGCCGGCCTCCTCGAGGATCAGCCCGCGGGTCCGTGAGTTCTGCAGGTACGCCGAGTGGCTGCTGATCGCGTACGCCGACCCGCCGTCGCGGACGACGGTGAACTGCTGCCTCGGTTCGTCCTGCGCGCAGGGGGCCGCCTCGACCCGCAGCGGCTGGCTGCCCGACGACCGGACCTCCCAGCAGGTGTCGGTCAGGCCGGCGCCGGGCTCGGCGGTGCGGATCTGGTACGTGTCGGGCCCCTGGGGCGCAAACACGAACAGCTGGCGTCCCTCGTCGCCGTCGACCTCCGCCAGCCGGCCGTCGTCGAGCAACGACAGCCCGCCTGCCGAAGCCGCCACCCGCACGACGGTGACCTGACGCCGCCCGGACAGCAGCGGATCGCCGCTCGGAGGGCCGGCGGACGGGCTGGACGATCCGGTGGGCGGATTGGACGTGCCGCCGGTCAAGCCGGGTGATGGGCGCGTTGGCCCGGGTGACGCGACCAGGCCGGAGGTCGGGCCCGCCGGGCCGACCGGGATGGTGTGCGGCGTACCGCCGACGCGGGCCAGCGCGACACCCGCGCCGAGCGCGACGACAGCGAGGGCAGCAAGCGAGACCGAGGCCGCCCGTCGACGCCGGCGTCGGGCATCGCCGCGTCGCCGGACGTCGGCGGCGGAAGGGATTCTCCCCTGCCCGCCCTGCCCCGCCAGCGCCCGCAGGGCGTCGCCGAGTTGGTTGTCAGAACTCATGACCGCGCCCTTTCGTCCACGCCGTGGTAATCCGATTCGGTCAGGCGCGCGGCGAGGGCCCGACGGCCCCGGGCCAACCGCGTCTTGACGGTGTTCTCGTTGGTGCCGACCTCCGCCGCGATCTCGGCCACGCTCAGCCCGACCAGGTGGTGCAGCACCACGGCTCGGCGTTGCTCGGTGGAGATGTGCCGCAGCGCGGCCACGATCGCGACATGGTCGACCGAAATGGCGTCGACGCGCTGTTCGGTCGCCTCCTGGCGGTGGGCACGCATCCGGTTGACGGTCTTGCGCCACGCACTCACCGCCACCCGGTACGCCACCCGGCGTACCCACGCCTCCGGGCTGTCGAGTCCCCGCACCGCGGCCCAGCGGTCCCATGCCCGGGCGTACGCCTCCGCCACCGCGTCCTCGGCCTCGGCCCGGTTGCCGACCATCGCGTACAGATGTCCCAGCACCCGGTGGGCGGACGCGGAGTAGAAGGCGTCGAACTCCGCAGCGTCACGCATCGGTCAAAGTCTCCACCCGACTCCGTCGATTCTGAGAATTGCGTTCTTCAGCGCAACGCCGACGGCCCGGCCGGGATCTGCCGGCCGGGCCCTCGACGGGGTCACCTGCGGCGCGGGGCCGGTCCGGCGTCGTTGAACCGGAAGCTGCTGACCGGCGGGGCGTCGCCCAGTTCCTCCAGGATCAGCCCGGAACGCGCGGAGTCGCGCAGGTACGCCCACCGGTTGCTGATCAGATACTCGCGGGGACCTCCGGCGGGAACGGCCGCGACCACGAACCGCTGAGCCGGGTCGTCCGCCCGGCAGGCGGCGCCGCGCACGAACAACGGCTGGCTGTCTCCCGGGTTGTGCGCCTGCCAGCAGACGGGCTTCCCGGTGCCGCCGCCGTAGTAGGCCTTGATCAGGTATTCCCCCGAGCCCAGTGGGGTCGGCACGAACACCTGCCGGCCACGGTCGTCGTCCACCTCGGTCAGCCGCCCGCCGTCGAGCAGCGACAGCCCCGACTCGAACGAACCCACCCGTACGATCGTGATCCGGCGCTTGCCCGACAGGACCGGGTCCGCGCTCGACTTCGCCGGGTGGTCATCCGCCGCCGTGGCACCGGACGACCGCACCTCGGCCACCGGCGCCGTCTCGCCCGCCGCGGCTTCACCTGCGGACGCCGACGGCACTCCGTAGACCACCGCGGCGGCACCGATCAGCGCCACCAGACCCGCCCCAGTCAGCCACCTACGCACCAACACAATTCCTCCCAGCCGCTCGACGTCGATGCCGAGGCCAGCAGCCTTGCCGGCTGGCGGTCCTCGGTCGACTCATCCTCATGACGCACGAGGTGGGCAGGTGGTTTCAGCACATCGCGACTCATTCGACGGCCATCCCGGCTCAACTCTTCTCCCCACATCAGCGGCGGGCCACCAATGCCGGCTCGAAGACGAGTTCGACCGGCTCCGCGGGACGCGCGTGTCGATCAGCCGGTGACGCGTCGGCCGTCGCGGGCCACGATCCTGCCGCCGATCATGACGATCCGTACCCGGGTCAGACCGCCGACAGCCCGCACCACGGCCCCCTGCCGTCCACACCCCAGGCGGACCCGGTCCGGGGCCAGCGAGTAGCCCTGGTAGCGCTTGTAGCCGTTGACGGTCGCGTGGTGAACGCCGCCGCCGCGCCGGCACGGCGCAGGAGACCCTCCAGGTAGGCCCGGCCGGCGACCGACAGGGGACCTACGTCGTCCGCCGTGGTGGCCCGCTGGTTCACGCGCCGACCACAAGCTCGTCGGCAGGCCCCGCGAGGCGGGACCTGCCGATCGATAGTGTTGAACGATGTGCTGAGCTGCGGGGCTTGGACTGACGTCGGGCCAGGCCGTTTCGCGAATGTCGCGACACCCGGGCTGGCCCTACGTCACGCCTTCTAGCGTCGCAGGGTCAGCAGGCCCGGTCGGTACGGCCAGTGGCCGTAGTCGCCGCCGGAGTTGGGGGAACGCCCCTGGTAGAGCAGTTGGAGGTTGCAGGGGTCGACGGTCATGGTCTGGTCGGCGCTGGTACGCAGCAGTTCACCGTGGCTGATGTCGTTGGTCCAGGTGGCGCCGCTGTTGGCCTTGCCGGCGAAGGGGTTGCTCTCCGTCGCGGCCTGCGGGGTCCACGAGCCGTCCAGGCTGGTGGCCGTGAACGAGCGGAAGTAGCGGCCCTGCGCGCCGCGCGCCTCGACGATCATCAGGTACCGGTTCTGGCCCTGGAGCTTGTAGACCTGAGGCGCCTCGAACAGGTTGTCCGCCGTGTCACTCATGATGGTGGTGTACGACGAGCCGAAGCTGCCCGGGAAGTTCCCGATGGGCATGCTGGCCCGGTAGATCTTGCCGTTGTCCCCGGCGAAGAACAGGTACATGTTCCGGTCGTCACCGATGACGGCCTGGTCGATGGGGCCCGTGCTGGAGCCGGTGATGCTGCCGGAGAACAGCGTCTGCGGCGCGGACCACCCGTTGGGGTTGGTGGGGTCGTTCGACGTGCGGTAGGAGAACGCGGGCCCGCCCCACTGGTAGGCGAGCACCCAGATGCCCTTCGGGGCGTGGTAGAACAGCGACGGCGCGACCGCGCGGGAGGACATCGCGTTCTGGCTGGCCGTGGCCATCTCCGACCAGTTCGTGAACAGACCGAAGTTCATCGACCCCCAGGTCGTCCCGGTGTCGTGGGTCGTCGCGTACACCAGCTGCTTGCCGTTGTAGGGAGCGACCGTGAAGTCCTTGAGCGACACCCAGCCCGGCTTCGGTTGCGCCAGCACACCCGTGGACGACCACCGGTACGTCGACGGAAGGTTGCACGAGCCCGGCGGCGGGGTCGTGGGATTGGTTCCACCGACCCGGACCAACTGCCACTGCTGGTTCGTGCCGTTCCAGTCGGCGTACTGGACGATGTTGGCACCGTCGGTGGTAGCGGCACCCTGGACCTCGATGGCCTTACCGCTGTTGCGGTTGATCAGCTGAATGTAGCCGTCGATGTCCTGGATGCTGAACTGCTGGTTGGCGGCGTTGAGGTCGGTCCACTGCACGATCGACCCACCGTCGGCGGTCGACCAGTTGTGGACGTCGAGGACCTTCCCGGACAGCCTCGACTTCAGCCGGTAGTAGCCGCCGCCGGAGTCGACGAACTGCCACTGCTGCTGAGTCCCGTCGTTACGGGTCCACTGGGTGATCCGGGCTCCATCGCTGGTGGCCAGGTTGTACACGTCGAGCGCTTTGCCGCTGTTGCGGTTGACCAGCACATACGAGGCACTGGTGTCGATAGTGGCCGCAGCGGCCTCCGTCGCGGTGGCCGCGACCACGATGCCGCCGCCCAGAGCCGTCAAGATCGCGGTGGCGGCCGGCAGCAGCCATCGGCGACGCCGGCGGGCGGGATGGCGAGGAGCCGGGGCAGGGTTGTCACCCGGGAGATGCATGGGGGTGCTCCTTATAAGGACGGGTGGAGGTTCTCAGGGAGTGGTCCCTGCGAGGTGCAGTGCGGTGAGGGTGATGGGTGGTGGTGGATGGTGGTGGTGCCGCCGAGGGCCTCGGTGGCATAGACGACAGGCCTGATGTCGACCCCGGCTCTGTTGACCCCGGCTCGCCGGGCTATGTGAGCGTTAACATAACTAGGCTCACGTCGGGCACTTTTCACAGCAGGCAAGGTGAGGTGGTGAATAATATTCAGGTTCGGCGATGTTACCAAAACGTTTCGGGGGGATCAAGGGGCTCCTCGCCCGCCGCCCGGGACGCGCTGCCGGGCAGGCCGGGGCCGACGTGCCAACTCGACCCGCTTCCACACCGAGTCGGCAGGGGAACCAGTCGCCACCCGCCGTGATCAGCGACTCGCGGGACGGCCGCCTCGCCCGCTTCTCAAGCCCTTCGCCGCGAAGCGCGAGGCGGAAACGCCAACATCAAGGGCTGGCCAGGGCCCAGTTTCCTTCCGGCCGCCGTCCCGCCAAAGCACAACGAGCGGTCCATCGGATGCTCGCGAACACGGCCCGCGACGGCCCTCGCTGGTGGAGCTTTCTCATCGACGGCGGCGCGGAGGCCGGGCGCGCTCGGTCAGCGCAGCCCGGCGAACAGGTCGTCCTCGGGTGTCGGCGCATCGGTGATGTCGCGGACCCGGACGAAGGTCTCCACGCCCATCAGCTCGGTGAACCGTTCCCGGCCAAGTTGGAGGAAGAAGATGCTCTCGGCCTGGCTGGCGTGCGTAGCCAACGATTCGAACTTCTGCGCGCCGTAGCCTCTCGTGTCCACCCAGGTGGTGACCTCCTCGTCGGGCAGGCCGAGCTGCGGCATCTCCTGCCCGCCCGGCTCGGGAAACTCGACGCCGATCTCCTGCATGACGCGGCCCAACTCCTGGAACGCGCTGTGCGGCACGGTGGTCCAGTACACCTTTGCGGGAATGTTCGTCTGCTCGACGGCGGCCATGGTGATGCGGTGCGCCTGGATGTGGTCCGGATGGCCGTAGAAGCCGTTCTCGTCGTACGTGACGACGACGTCGGGCCGATACCGCCGGATCAACTCGGCCAGCCGGTCGGCCGCCTCCGCCACCGGCGTGTTCCAGAACGCGGTGGGCGCGTCGTTGGTCGCCCAGCCCATCATGCCCGAGTCGGCATAGTCGAGCGTCTCCAGGTGCGTGACCCGCAACGCCTCGCAACTGGCCGCCAACTCGGCCCGGCGCATCGCTGCCACGGCCTGCGGATCGTGCCCCGGGGCGCCCGGCTTGACCCCGCCGGGCCCGTCGCCGCACCCACCGTCCGTGCAGGTCACGAGCACCGTCGTGATCCCCTCCGCCGCGTACCGGGCGAGGATGCCGCCGGTGCTGATCGCCTCGTCGTCGGGGTGCGCGTGCACCACCATCAAGGTCAGAGATCGCTCAGCCACCCCACCACAATACGGGGACGTTCGGCCCACTAGCATTGCCGCGGTCCTGGACGGCTGCTGAAACGAGGCGAGATGCGTTGGCTGCGGCAGTTGCTGAGTAGCAGGCGGGTCCAACTCGATCCGGGGCGGCAGCAGGCGCTGCTGCGGGACCTCCGGCACCGGTACGGCGCGGACTCGCGGGCCCGGTTTCCCGAACAGGTCGAGGCGATAACCCGGATGCTGAACGACGACGACGGCCTGGTGGTGGCGGCCCGGATCGTGAGCGAGACCGCCGACGAGGCCCACGCGGACCTACAGGCCCAGGCTCACGACGTACACCGACGCACGGGCCGGCGACTCCTGGTGCACCGCCGAAACTACCGGCCGCTGTGGAAGGAGGCCGGACCGGCGCTGCGGTGGCCGCTGTTCGCGCTGCCGAGCGGCCTGCACCCCTACGCGCAGCTGACCGCAGCCGTCGCGGTGGTCGGCAGCCGGGCGTCCAGGCTCGGCCGGGCGACCGACCCGTACCCGCTCCTGACCCGCGTGTTCGAGGTGCTCGACCTCACCACCGCCGGCTGGGAGTACGGCCGGGTGCGGGTGGACACCGATGCCGCCGCCCTGGCCGATCGACTGATCTCGGCCGCCGGGCAGATCCTCGCGACCGTCGACGACCCGCCCCGGCTGCCGCCACCGGTGCGCGAGCTGATGCGCCGCAACAACACTCTCGACGTTCACGATCCGACCGGTCCAACGGTGGTCAGCGCGATCAATCTGGGCGCGAGAATGCGGGAGTCTTTCCTGGTCTGAGCCACCGCGGCGGGCCTGACCAACGTCCCGTCACGGACGACGGACCTTCCGGGTACCGTGGTGTGCCTTCCACTCCTCGACCGGGGTGAGCGGGACGAGCTCGGGCCGCTCCACCACCGTGGTCAGCTCGATCCGCCGGCCCTCGGCTGCCGCACGGAGCAGGGTGGTCATCGTGTCGAGCACGTGCAGCCCGACGTCGCCGCCCGCGCGCGGGGGACGCTGACCGTCGCCGGTGACGTCGTCGATCAGACCGATACCCCGGGAACCGTCCACGTAGCCCGCCCGCGGTGCGACAACGCGCCATCCGTTGCCGCCGAGCGCGAACAGGCGAACCTCACCGTCGAAGTAGTTCGGATCGGGTACGGCGAGTGTCCCGGTCTCCCCGTGTACCTCGATCGGCGCGGCCGTCGTCGCGACGCCGTCGAAGGTCGTCGTGATGGTGGAGAGGGCGCCGCTGGCGTGCTCGAGCACGCCGGTCACGTGGGTGTCCACCTGCACCGGGATCCGGTGGCCCAGGCGCGGGCCCGAGCCGATGACGCGCTCGGCGCGCAGCCGGCTGGCGGATCCGCTCACCGCACGCACCGGCCCGAGCAGGTGGATGAGCGCCGAGATGTAGTACGGCCCCATGTCCAGCAACGGGCCACCGCCCGGGGCGTAGTAGAAGTCGGGGTGGGGATGCCAGCGCTCGTGCCCTGGGGTGACCATGACGGCCGAGGCGGACAGCGGACGCCCGATCAGCCCACCGTCGATCGCCGCCCGCGCCGTCTGCGTACCCGTACCCAGGACGGTGTCCGGCGCGCACCCCACGCGGACGCCGGCCGATGCGGCCCGATCGATGATCGAACGGCCGTCCGGGAACGCCACGGCGAGCGGCTTCTCGACGTATACGCTCTTACCCGCGTCGATCGCGCCGAGTGAGATCTCGGCGTGCGCCGCAGGGATCGTCAGGTTGAGCACCGTCTGCACGTCTGGGCGGTCGAACAGGTGCTCGACGCTCAACGCCTCGGCACCGGGAATCATGGCGGCGACCGCAGCAGACCGGGAGGCGTCGAGGTCGGCCACTGCCACGATGCTCACCGCAGGGTGGTTCGCGAGCGTATCCAGGTACGCGCGGGAGATGACCCCGAGACCTACTACGCCGACGCGGTGCGGGTCGCCCACATCATCCCCCTCTCGATGACGGTACGGACGCATGGGTGCTCCAACACGTCAAGACTGTGCCCCGGAGTCGTCACGACAACGCGCCCGGCACCCCATTGTCGGGTCCAGATCGCCGGCGAGGTGACCGGCCGGTGCCATGGCTGCCAGGCCCGGGTGGGGTGGGTGGTGGTGGCCAGAACGTCGATCAGGTCGTCGTGCAGCACCCAGTACTGCTCGGTGACCAGCTCGATGTCCGCGATTCCCGCAGTGATCGGATGCTCCCGGCCGAGGTCGGTGATGGTTATCGTGTGTGGCAGGAAGTTGTCCTCCGCCCCACCGCTACGCTCGCACGGCTCCCGACCCGGATGGGTCGCGAACTGGCCGCCCACCAGGTGCAGGTAGTCGGATGACGCGCGGAACGAGTCCACGATGCCGCCGTGCCAGCCGGTGAAGCCCGTCCCGGCGACGACCGCCGCGCTGAGGCCCGCCGCCTGCTCCGAAGTGATCTGCGACATCGTCACGCACTGCACGACGAGGTCGGTCTCGGCCATTTCGACGGCATCGGCGTAGATCTCCGTCGACTCCTCGATCCGTACCGCGTAGCCGTTGCGTTCGAGAAACGGGATGAACAACTCCGTCGCCTGGACCGGCTGGTGTCCCTCCCACCCGCCCCGAACCACCAATGCTCTCCGCTGCGCCACACTCGCTCCCTTCCCCGGTCTGGTAAATCGGTGCCCGCCGCCAGTGTCCGGCTCAGACCGCCCGGATGTCCTCCTCGATCCGCTTCGCGGCAGCCAGCAGCGGCGAGAGCAGATCCCGACGGATCATCTCGAAGGACCCTCGGGTGGCGTGCGCGGAGACGTTCACCGCCGCGATCACCGACCCGTTCTCGCCGTGGATCGGCGCGGCCAGGGAACGCAGCCCCTCCTCCAACTCCTGGTCCACGATCGCGTACCCCTGGGCGGCGACCTTCGTCAGGATGGTGCGCAGCTTCGCCGGGTCGGTGACGGTGCGCCGGGTCAACGGCCGCAGCTCCGCCTTGGCGAGGTAGCCGTCCAACCAGTCCGCTGGTTGCGCGGCGAGCAGCACCCGTCCCATGGACGTGGCGTACGCGGGGAACCGGGTGCCGACGCTGATCCCCACCGTCATGATCCGTTTGGTGGGAACACGGGCGACGTAGACCACCTCGCCGCCGTCGAGCACCGACACCGAGCAGGACTCGTGCACCTGCGCGACCAGCGCCTCCATGTGCCGCTGCGCGACCTCGGGCAGGCTCAGGCCCGACAGGTACGCGTAGCCGAGCTCAAGAATCCGCGCCCGCAGCGAGAAGAGCCGGCCGTCGGTGTGCACGTAGCCCAGCTCGACCAGGGTGAGCAGGAACCGGCGGGCCGCGGCCCGGCTCAGCCCGGTCCTCCTGGCCACCTCACTGAGTGTGAGCTGCGGATGTTCGGCGTCGAACGCCCGGATCACCGCGAGTCCGCGCTCCAGCGACTGAACGAACTCCGGCGACCTCGCCGCCCTCCTCGCTCGCGCTCACCCAGCCTCCTGCCGCAGGGCCTCCCGGGCCACCTTGAACGCCCGGTTAGCCGCCGGTACGCCAGCGTAGACGCCGACCTGGAGCAGGACCTCCGCCACCTCCTGCGGGCTCAGTCCGTTGCGCAGCGCGGCTCGGGCATGCATCGCCAACTCCTCGTCGTGGTGCAGGGTGGCGAGCACGGCGAGGGTCACGCAACTACGGGTGCGCCGGTCGAGGCCCGGCCGGCTCCACACCTCCCCCCACGCGTAGCGGGTGATGAAGTCCTGGAAGTCGGCGGTGAACTCGTCCGTGCCGGCGATCGCGCGTTCGACGTGCGCCTCCCCCAGCACCTGCCGGCGTACCGTCATGCCCGCGTCGTGCCGCTCGCGGTCGTTCATCCGTCACCCGGTTCCTCGTCGAAGTGTTCCCGCAGGAGTCGGCACACCCGCTCGGGTTGCTCGACGTTGGCCAGGTGCGCCGCCGCACCGACCACGGCCAGCCGGGCCCCGGGGATCCGCCCGGCGATCTGGCGGGCGTGCTCCACCGGGGTGGCCGGGTCGTCCGCTCCCGCGACGACCAGCGTGGGCGCGCCGACCCGGCCGAGGTCGCCGCGGAGGTCCATCGCGGCGATCGCCTCGCAGCACCCGGCGTAGCCGGCCGGAGACGTCGCGGTCAGCATGGCGCGGTAGCCGGCGACCACGTCCGGCCGGGTCGCGGCGAAGGCCGGAGTGAACCAGCGGGCCACCACCGCGTCGGCGATCGCCGGCAGGCCGGCGGCCCGTACGGTCGCCGCCCGCTCCCGCCACTGCTCGGGCGGGCCGAGCGACGCCGACGTGCAGAGCAGCGCCAGCCGCCGCACCCGGTCGGGCGCGTGCGCGGCGAGCCACATACCGACCATGCCGCCGAGGGACAGCCCCGCGTAGTGGACCCACGGCAGGTCGAGGGCGTCCAGCGTCCGCAGCAGCTCCCGGCCCAGCAGATCCAGCGTGTACGGCCCGGCCGGCACCGCCGAGCGGCCGTGGCCCAGGTGGTCGTACCGGATGACGCGGAACCGTTCCGCGAGCGCCGGGACCTGGGGCTCCCACATCGCGCAGGAGGTGCCGAGGGAGCTGCCGAGCAGCAGCACCGGCGCGTCGGCCGGGCCGTCGACGGCGAGATGCAACCGGGTGGTCACCCGCCCGCTCCCCGGACGGAGGCCAGGGCGCGGTCGACGAACCGGCCGGCCGAGCCGAGCCAGCGGTACGGGTCGAGCGCCTCGTCGATCTCCGCCTCGGACAGGTGGGCGCGGATCTCGGGGTCGGCGAGCAGGGCGGCGCGGAACGAGGGTTCGGCGACGGCACGGGTGACCAGGTCGTGTGCGGTGCCGCGACCGACGGCGGGCGCCAACCGCGCGGCGACGGCCTCGGCGAGCACGAGGCCGCCGGTCGCGTCGAGGTTCTCCCGCATCCGCTCCGGACGGACCTGCAACCCGGCCAGCATCCGGGCGCACCGGGCGGCGGCGCCGCCGGCCAGGTGCAGCAGGTCGAGCAGGGGCTCCCACTCGGCATGCCAGGCGCCTGCGGCCCGCTCGTGCTCCTGCACGGCCGCGGCGAACAGGGTGGCGACGAGACCCGGACCGCGTCGCGCCGCAGCGCCGATCAGGATCGAGTCCACCGGGTTGCGCTTGTGCGGCATGGCCGAGGAGTCGCCCCGCCCGGTGCCGCCCTCGGCGACCTCGCCGATCTCGGTCTGGGCGAGCAGCCCGACGTCGAGCGCGACCTTGCCGGCAGCCGCGAGAAGCCCACCGAGGGCTGCGGCCAGATCGAGCCGGGGTTGCCGGCGGGTGTGCCAGGGCAGCGGACTGGCGGGCAGGCCCAGGTGCGCCGCGAACCGCTCGGCGACCTCCGGGCCGGTCGGGCCGAACGCGGCCAGGGTGCCGACCGCGCCGCCGAGTTGCGCGGGCTGCGCGGCGCCCGCCTGCCGCAGCCGGTGGCGGGCCTCGACCAGGCCGATCAGCCAGCCTGCCGCCTTGAGCCCGAACGTGGTGGGTGCCGCCTGCTGCCCGAGGGTCCGGGCGACCAGCACCGTGTTCCGGTGGGCGTCGGCGAGCCGGGCGGCGGCATCGACGGCGGCGTCGAGGTGACGCAGCAGCGGCCCGGACGCCCGCACGGCCACCAGGACCAGCGCGGTGTCCAGGATGTCCTGGCTGGTCGCTCCGACATGCACCCAGGGCCGGGCGTGCTCCGGCACGGCGGCGGTCAGCTCACGCACGAGTGGGACGACCGGGTTGCCGGCGGCGTCGGCCGCCCGGCCGAGCGCCGCCGGGTCGTACCGCTCGGCGTGGCACTGCGCGACGATCGCGGCGGCCGCCGGTGCGGGCAGGACGCCGGCGTCCGCCGCGGCCTGGGCGAGCGCGGCCTCCACGTCGAGCATCGCCCGCAGCAGGGCCGGGTCGCCGAGTTCCGCGTCGACGTCCGGGACGCCGGAGAGGCCGCCGAGCAGGCCGTCAGACGGCGAAGAAGACAGTCTCACGGTCACCCTGCAGGCGGATGTCGAAGTGGAGCCCGTCCGGCGCGGGACTCGCCAGCAGCGTGTCGCGACGATCGGCGTTGACGCCGCACAGCACGGGGTCGACGGCGTTCGCCTCCTGCTCGTCGGGGAAGTAGAGCCGGGTGACCAGGCGGTGCAGCAGCCCCCGCCCGAAGACCGACAGGGTCAGGTGGGGGGCCTCGGTGCCGCCGTCCGGGTCGGGCAGCGAACCCGGCTTGACGGTCAGCAGCCGGTAGCACCCCTGCCCGTCGGTCTCGCTGCGCCCGAAGCCGCGAAAACCCGCGAGCGCGGGCGGCCGGGCCCCGCGCGGGTCGTCCGGATGGTCGAACCGGCCGTCCGGGTCGGCCTGCCAGCTCTCCACGATCGCGTCGACCACCGGCGCTCCGGTGCCGTCGACGATCCGGCCGCGGATCCAGAACGCGCCCGGCGTGCCCTCGGGTACGACGTACGGGCCGTCGGGCCAGCGCAGGCCGATGTGCAGGTACGGCCCGACCGTCTGCGCGGGGGTGACGCCCAGCGGCTCACTCATCGTCGTCCTCGTCCTCGAAGGGAGTGCTCTCCCGGCCCCGCAGCACGATGTCGAACTCGTACGCCAGCGCCCACTCCGGCACCGTATTGGCGTGGTCGTACCGGGCGATCAACCGCTGCCGGGCGTTCGGGTCGCGGACCGACTGGAAGATCGGGTCCTGGACGAAGAGCGGGTCACCGGGAAAGTACATCTGCGTCACCAGCCGCTGGGTGAACGCGCGGCCGAAGAGGGAGAAGTGGATGTGCGCCGGCCGCCAGGCGTTGTCGTGGTTGCGCCAGGGGTAGGCGCCGGGCTGCACGGTGATGAACCGGTAACGCCCATGGTCGTCGGTGAGCACCCGGCCCACCCCGTCGAAGTGGGGGTCGAGCGGCGCGGCCCAGGTGTCGCTCGCGTGGCGGTATCGTCCGGCGGCGTTGGCCTGCCAGATCTCGACCAGCGTGCGGGGTACCGGTCGGCCGTCGCCGTCACGGACCCGGCCGTGCACGATGATCCGCTGTCCCTGCGGTTCCCCGTCGTGTTGGCGGGTCAGGTCGTGGTCGAGGTCGCCGAGCCGCCCCTCACCCAGCAGCGGCCCGGTGATCTCGGTCAGCCGCTGCGGCAGGTGGGTCAGCGGTTGCTGCGGCGCCCGCGCCACGGTCGACCGGTAGCCGGGACTGAGCAGGGGTGGGTGGGCGTCGACGTCGTCGCGCCGGTACCGCGGCAGGATCAGGCCGCTGCCGGCCTGGTGGACGTCCTGGGTCATGGTCGCCTCCCGTCAGGCTTTCGGCACACCGCCGGCCACCGGCCGACCGGGGTGCGGATCGCGGCGGGCCCTCGCGCGCCGCCGGGGGCGGTGCGGCCCGCTCCGGACCGTGTCAGGGAGGTGGCCGTCGCGGCTCACCGCGGCCCCCGTGCTTCGTGGCCTCCAGCGCCCGCAGCACCGCGAGTTCCCGGGCCGTCGGCGGCTCACCCGTGGTCAGCCGCTCGGCGACGGCGAGGTCCCAGGCGGTGGCCGCCCGTGCCTGCTCCGGCGTCACGCCGGGGTGCAGGCGGGTCAGCGTTAGTTCACAGGTGACCGGATCGGGTTCGAGGACCCCGAGGTCGGTGATCACCAGTCGGGGACCTCCACCCCGCAGGCCGAGCCGCTCCCGCTCGCCGGGACCCGACCCGTACCCGACCGAGGTGACGAAGTCGACCCGTTCGGTGAACGTCCGGGGATTCTGTCGGACGATCACCACGACCTCGCCGCAGGAGGCGGCGATCTCCGGGGCGCCACCGGCGCCGGGCAGCCGTACCTTCGGCGCGTCGTAGTCGCCTCCGACGACCGTGGTGTTGATGTTGCCGTACCGGTCGAGCTGCGCGGCGCCGAGGAAGCCCACGTCGATCCGGCCGGGTTGGAGCCAGTAGTTGAACACCTCGGGCACCGACACCACCGCGTCGGCCGTGTCGGCGAGGATCCCGTCCCCGATGGACAGCGGAAGCCGGTCCGGCTTCGCGCCGAGGCAGCCGGACTCGTAGATGAGCACCAGGTTCGGGGCGTGGGTGGCCCGGGCGAGGTTCGCCGCGGTGCTGGGCAACCCGATCCCGACGAAGCAGGCGACGCCGTCGCGCAGTTGCCGCGCGGCGGCGACGGTCATCATCTCGTCCGCGGTCCAGTCCGCCATCGCGTTCGTCTCGCTCACGCCGCGGTGCCTGATGGTTCGCTCACTGCGCTCGCTCACGCCACCGCTCCGGCCCGGTACACGTGCTGGTCCAGCCAGGCACGGAAGGTGTCGCGGTGCCGGCTCACGGCGTCCCAGGCCCGGTAGAAGTCGTTGTCCCGGACCGAGTAGCCCTGGGCATAGGAGGGGTGCGCGCCACCGGGCACCTCGGCCACCGCGCTGACCGCCCATCCGGGCAGGACGACCTGCCCGGGTACCGGCTCCAGCTCGTCCACGATCTCCTCGACGGTGACCAGTGACCGGTGCGCGGCGAGCACCGCCTCCTTCTGCACCCCGGTGATACCCCATATCTGCACATTACCGGCCCGGTCGGCGCGTTGCGCGTGCACCACGGTCACGTCGGGACGCAGGGCGGGAACGGCGGTGAGGGTCTCTCCGGTGAAGGGGCAGGTGATGGGCCGGATGTTGGTGGTGTGCCGGGGCAGGTCGGTGCCGGTGTAGCCGCGCAGGACGGCGAACGGCAGCCCGGACGCCCCGGCCACATAGCGGTTCGCCATGCCCGCGTGGCTGTGCTCCTCCAGTTCGAGCGGACGCGGCCAGGCGTGCTGCACGGCGTCCCGGAAGCGGTGCAGCGACCCCACACCCGGGTTGCCGCCCCAGGAGAAGACCAGGCGACGGGCACATCCCGCGCCGATGAGCTGGTCGTAGACGACATCTGGCGTCATCCGCACCAGGGTCAGCTCCTGTCGTCGCTGACGGATGATCTCGTGACCGGCGGCGAACGGGATGAGGTGAGTGAACCCTTCCAGGGCCACCACGTCACCGTCATGGACCAGGTCCGCCACGCCGTCGGCCAGCGAGACGAGCTTCGCCATGAGCCTCCCCGCCTGCTACGCCAACCTCTGACCTCGCCGGCCGTTCGCCATGCGGACCGCCGTACACATTTCGAACGTACGACCGGAGGGCGGCATCCGTCAACGACGACGGGTTCGTCCGGCCCGACGCGCGGCGTCCGGCGCCTGCAAAGGTGCGGGCCATGCGTTGACGCGAGCCGGACTACGTGCCAACGTTCAACAAGAGAACATCCGTTCGGTCAGCGAACAGTCCGGAGATCCTTTCCGAGCGGAAGCCCGCCACGCCCGGTCCCCCGGGAACACCCCCGCCGTCCCCCCGCTTGCAGCGCGGCACGGCGTACAAGACCGCGCGAACGGTCCCACCGGAGGCGGGAGGAGACGAGGAGGGATGCCGGAGATGCGTACCCAGGTCGGCATCGTCGGCGCCGGGCCGGCGGGACTCATGCTGTCGCACCTGCTGCACCTGCGCGGAATCGAGTCCGTGGTGCTGGAGAGCCGCAGCCGCGACCACGTCGAGCACCGGGTCCGGGCCGGGGTCCTCGAACAGGGCTCGGTCGACCTGCTCTGCCGCACCGGCCTCGGCGGGCGGCTGCGACGGGAGGGACTGCGGCACGAGGGCATCGAGCTGCGCTTCGCCGGGGAGTCGTACCGAGTGCCGATGACGGAGCTGACGGGGCGGGCGATCACCGTCTACGGGCAGCAGGAGGTGGTCAAGGACCTGATCGCCGCCCGGATCGCGGCCGGCGGCTCCATCCTCTTCGAGGCCGACGTCGTACGGCTGGACAATCTCGACTCGGACTCGCCGGTCGTCCACTTTCGACGCGACGGACACGAAGAGAAGCTGCACTGCGACTTCGTGGCCGGCTGCGACGGGTTCCACGGGGTGAGCCGAGGCGCGGTGCCCGAGGGGGTGCTGACCACCTACGAGCGGACGTACCCCTTCGCCTGGCTGGGCGTCCTCGCCGCCGCCGCGCCGGCAGTGGAGGAACTCGTCTACGCCCACCACGACCGGGGCTTCGCCCTCCACAGCATGCGATCGCCCGAGGTCTCCCGGCTGTATCTACAGGTCGCGCCCGACGAGGACATCGGCACGTGGCCGGACGAGCGGATCTGGGCGGAGCTGCGGACGCGGCTGGAGACGGTGCCGGGCTGGTCGCTCAACGAGGGGCCGGTCCTGGAGAAGTCCATCACCCCGATGCGCAGCTTCGTGGTCGAGCCGATGCGGTGGGAGCGGCTGTTCCTGGCCGGGGACGCCGTGCACATCGTCCCGCCCACCGGCGCGAAGGGCATGAACCTGGCCCTCGCCGACGTCGCGCTGCTCGGGGACGCCTTCGCCGCGTGGTACGGCCGGGGGTGCCCCGACCTGCTGGAGAGTTACTCGGCCAAGGCACTGCGCCGGGTCTGGCGGGCCCAGCACTTCTCCTGGTGGATGACCTCGATGCTGCACCGGTTGGAGCGCAACGACCCGTACGAGACGAAGCTGCAGACCGCGACGCTGAGGTACGTCGCCACCTCCCGTGCCTACGCCACGAGCCTGGCCGAGAACTACGTGGGCCTGCCCGAGATCTGACCGCCCGGACACGCCTCGCGAGAACGCGGCCACCGATGTGGACGCCGCGCGGTGCCCTCGCCTGCCCGGGTGCGGGCGGGAGCGACGCCGCGACAGCGGAGCGTTGTTCAACCTATTCATGACGGGCGTCAGATATTATTGACTTTCGATGCCTGGGTGACTGACCATGGCCACCACAGGGGCGTGCGCCCCCCACGCAGCGGTAGTTCACCTGCAGATCCGAGCATCCGCCGGCTTCCGACGCACCACCACCCCTGCTCAGGAAGGGCCTCGTCAATGAAGAAGGTCATGGCTCTCGGGCTGATCGCCGCCACCGCGATCGCCCTCACCGGATGTACCGACTCCGACGCGTCCACCCCGTCCGAGAAGACCTCGGGCGAGTTGCGCAAGGTCCGGGTCGCGGCGCTGCCCATCACCGAGACCGCCGCGCTGTGGGGCGGCATCAAGGCGGGCATCTTCGCCGAGCGCGGGCTCCAGGTCGAGGTGTTGCCCGCCCAGGGTGGCGCGCAGGCCATTCCCGCCCTGCTGAACGGCGACATCGACTTCGCGATCGGCCAGCCCTTCGGCCCCATCCGGGCCGACCTGCGCAACCTCGGCGTCGTCATCATCGGCAACTACGCCTCCTCGTACGCCGACGGCGACGACATCAACGCCGTGGTGGCCTCGGCGAAGTCCGGCATCAAGCGGCCGGCCGACCTCGCGGGCAAGCGGGTCTCGGTCAACAGCCTGGGCGCCGCCGGCGACGTGACGATCATGGCAACGGTCGAGAAGGACGGCGGCGACCCGTCCACGATCAAGTTCGTCGAGGTCGCCTTCCCGGACGCCCCGGCCCAACTCGAGGCGGGCAACATCGACGCCGCCTGGGTGCCGGAGCCCTTCGTCACGCAACTGAAGAGCCGTGGCGACACCTTCGTCGTCGCGCCCTACCAGGCGGTCGTGCCCGGCCTGACCACCCTGACCACGATCACCACCAGGGAACGCACGGAAAAGGACGCCACCTTGGTGGCGGACTTCTCGGCAGCGATGAGAAAGACGCTGGAGTGGGCCAAGGACCCCGCCAACGAAACAGCCGTCCGGCAGGCGATCAAGGACAATCTCCAGCTGCCCGCGCCGGTGGCGGAGTCGGTGAAGCTCCCGGCGTTCGGTTGGCAGGTCGACCGGTCGAGCCTACAGACGCTCGCCGAACTCGCGCGCAAGTACAAGGTGCTCGACCAGCAGCCCAACTTCGACCGTCTCATCCACCAGCAGTAGCCGCCGCGATCCCGCCCTCCCCGGCCCCCGGACCGGGGAGCGCCTCGCGCCCGCGCGAGTACGGAGGTGACATGAGCGTCCTTACTACCCGACGTCTACGGCCGTTGCGCAAGACGTTGCTGGGCGTCGTCGGCCTAGCCGGGTTCCTCGTCGTCTGGCAGTCGATCCCGACACTGGGCCTGATCAACCCGCAGTACCTGCCGTACGTGACGGACGTGCTGGCGCGGCTGTTCGAACAACTCGTCGACCTCGCGTTCTGGCGGCGGCTGCGCAGCACCATGACGTCCTGGGCGATCGGCCTGACGGTGGCGACGTGCGCCGCCGTCGTCCTCGGCACGGTCGTCGGCCTGGTGCCGTTCCTGCGGCGCGCGACCCACACGATTGTCGAGTTCCTGCGACCGATCCCGTCGGTCGCCCTCATCCCGCTCGCCGTGCTGATGTTCGGCATCCAGATGCAGGCCGCCCTCGTCATCATCGTCTACGCGTCGTTCTGGCAGGTGTTCGTGCAGGTGATCTACGGCGTCGCCGATGTCGACGCGGTCGCTCGCGACACCGCTCGCAGTTTCGGTCTGCGTCGCCGCGAGCAGTTGACGCATCTCGTCCTGCCGACCACCCTGCCGTACCTCATGACGGGCCTGCGGCTCGCGGCGGCGGTCGCGCTCATCCTCGCCGTCACCGCGGAGATGGTGATCGGCAACCCCGGCCTCGGACGCATGATCGAGCTGTCCCGATCCGCCGGAGACGCCGCCGGCCTGTACGCCCTCGTCGTGGTCACCGGCCTGCTCGGGCTGACGGTCAACCTCGTCTTCCGGTTCATCGAGCGTCGGGTGCTGTCGTGGCACCAGTCCGTACGAGGGGAGGAGGTCCGGTGACCGCGGACACCGGCCGCACCGCGAGCACGCCGCGCCAGCGGGGTGTCGGATCCCGCATCGCGGCGAGCTTCCGCTACGCGCTGGGGCTGCCGATGCTGCTCCTGGTGGTCTGGGGCCTGGTGGGCACGAACGAGACGAGCGGATTCTTCCCCGACCCGTTGACGATCTCCGAAGCCTTCGTGGACACCTGGGTCGGGCCCGCGTTCGTCGAGGACGTACTGCCGAGCCTCTACCGCCTGGGCCTCGGTGTCGCCGCGTCGATCGTGCTCGGCATCGCCGCCGGCACCGTCATCGGCCTGGCCCACTGGCTGCGCGAACTTCTCGAGCCGCTGCTGGAGTTCCTCCGGGCGATCCCGCCGCCGGTGCTGATCCCGGTGGTCATGCTCCTGCTCGGCATCACGGACACCATGAAGGTGGTCGTGATCGTCTCCGGCGCGGTCTGGCCGATCCTGTTGAACACGATCGAGGGCGTGCGGGCGACCGACAGCGTCATGACGGAGACCGCCCATTCGTTCCGGGTCTCCTGGTGGGAGCGACTCTGGTTCCTCGTGCTTCCCGCCGCCAGCCCACGGATCATGGCCGGAGTCCGGCAGGCCCTCTCGGTCGCGCTCATCCTGATGGTCATCTCCGAGATGTTCGCCTCGTCGGCCGGGCTCGGCTATCGGATCGCCTACTTCCAGCGCAACTACCTCATCGCCGAGATGTGGAGCGGCATCCTCCTGCTCGGTCTCGTCGGCGTCTTCCTCGCCGTAGCCTTCGGTTTCGTCGAGCGACGCGTCCTGCGCTGGTACCACGGAATCAAGGAGGTCAACCGTGCCTGACCGGAGCACCCTGCTGCGGGTGGAGCACCTGCGCAAGGTCTACGAGCCCACGACGGGCAGCGTCGAGGCGATCGGGGACGTCACCTTCACGATGGACGCCGGCGAACTCGTCTGCATCGTCGGGCCGTCGGGGTGCGGCAAGACCACCCTCCTGAAGTGCCTCGCCGGTCTGCTGCGGCCCACCAGCGGCGTGGTCGAGATGGACGGCGCGAAGGTGACCGGACCGAGTCCCGCCATGGCCGTCGTGTTCCAGGAGTACGGTCGCAGCCTCTATCCGTGGCTGACGGTGCGCGGCAACGTCGAGCTTCCGCTGCGGCACAAGAAGCTCTCCCGCGCGGACCGCGACCGGCTGGTCGCCGACGCTCTTGAGACGGTGGGCCTGGCGCACGCCGCGCGCAGCCACCCGTGGCAGCTCTCCGGAGGGATGCAGCAGCGCGTGGCGATCGCGCGGGCCATCGCCTACCAACCCGAGGTCCTGATCATGGACGAACCGTTCGCCGCGGTGGACGCGCAGACCCGGGCGGACCTGGAGGACCTGGTCCGCGAGCTGCACACCAGCCGCAAGATATCGGTCCTCTTCGTCACCCATGACATCGACGAGTCGGTGTATCTGGGCCAGCGGGTTTTAGTATTGTCCGCATCGCCGACCTGGGTCCAGGAGGACCTCGCGATCGACCTTCCGCCGGAGCGCGATCAGATCACCACCCGCGCCCTGCCCCGCTTCACGCAGCTACGGACGCACGTCTACGGCGAGATCCAGCGAGCCAAGCGCGGGCAGGCTGCCGCCCCTCGGTCCGCGCCGTGATCGACGCCAGGACAACGGGTTCCGCGAAAGGAAGGGCCGTGGGTAGACGCCAGCCGAAGCAACTGTTGCTCGCCTTCTTCGGCGAGCATGTTGTCGACGACGCCACGGGGCCGATCCGGGCGAGCGCCCTGATCCATGTGCTGGAGGGTGCGGGCGTCGCCGCGCCGGCGACGCGTGCGACCCTCGATCGCCTCGTGCGCAGCGGCATCCTCGCGCGCAGCAGGAGCGGTCGGGAGACCCTGTTCTCGCTGACCGAACACGGGATGGCGGTGCTGTGCGAAGCGACCTACCGCGTTCGGGGGCCGCGGCCGTTCGACCCCCAGGGCAGCGGATGGACCCTGGTCACCTTCTCGATCCCGGAGGGTCAGCGGATGCTGCGGCACCGGCTGCGCTCGACCCTCACCTGGGAGGGCTTCGCGCCGATCCGGGACGGGCTGTGGCTGGCGCCCGGCGAGGTCGACCTCGCCGGGTCGTTGGAGCCGCTGCGGCAGGACCTCCCGCCCAACGCCGTGGTCGCCTTCCATGCCCGCGAACTCGCCGGGTTCCCGATCGGCGAGAGCGTCCGCGCCGCGTGGGACATCGAGGCGATCCGGAGCGCGCACCTCGCGTTCATCGACGTGTGGAGCGACCCGGCCGCGACGACGATGGCGCCGAGCGCCCTGACCGTGCGGACGATGCTGGTGGCGGACTGGCTCGCGCTGCTGCGGGCCGACCCGAGGCTGCCGGCCGAGTTCATGGACGCGCAGTGGCCGGCCACCCAGTCGGCGGAAACCTACCGCCGGATACACAAGAAGCTGGCCGAGGCGTCCACGGCGGAGTTCGCCGAACTCGTCGCGGCCCGGCCCGCGGTCAGGCGCCGAAGCGGGCCCTCAGGTCGGCCTTCCGCACCTTCCCCGACGCGGTCCGTGGCAGTTCGTCCACGATGACGACATTCTTCGGCAGCTTGTAGCGCGCGATCCTGCCGTCGAGGTACGCCCGCACGGCGTCGGTGTCCACGGACGCCCCCTCCCGTACGGTCACGATCGCCCACGGCACCTCCCCCCAGCGCTCGTCCGGTACGCCGATGACCGCCGCCGAGGTCACCCCGTCGATCTCACTGAGCAACTGCTCGACCTCGGCCGGGTAGATGTTCTCGCCCCCCGAAATGATCATGTCCTTGAGCCGGCCGGAGATGTAGAGGTACCCGTCGGCGTCCAGGTAGCCCAGGTCGCCGGAGCGGAACCACCCGTCGTCCGTGAACGCCTCGGCGGTCGCCTCCGGAAGCCCGTGGTAGCCGGAGAAGACGTTGGGCCCGGCCACCTCGATCTCACCGACGTCGCCGGTGGACGCCGGTTGCCCGGTCGCGTCGGTGACCCGCACGTCGGTGAAGAAGTGCGGCAGACCGACGCTGCCCTGCTTGACACGGGTCATCGCCGACGGCAGCGCGGTCGCGCCCGGAGAAGCCTCGGTCATGCCGTACCCCTGCGAGAACGACAGGCCCCGCGTCTCGTACGCGTTGAGGATGCGGGCCGGCACGGCCGAACCGCCGCAGGTGAGCTTCGCCAGCGTCGACAGGTCGGTCGAGGCCCAGGCGGGATGGTCGGCCATCAACTGGTAGGTGGTCGGCACGCCGCTGAGCATGGTGACCCCGTGCCGCTCGATCTGCGCGAGCGCGCGGCCCGGCTCGAAGCCCTTCTCGATGACCATGGTGGCACCCTTGAGGATGACGGGCAGGGCACCCATCCCGAGCGAGGCGACGTGGAACAGCGGCGAGATCATGAGCGCCACATCGGTCGAGACGACGTCGTAGTCGACCACGCAGTTGAGCGCGACCCAGGTGAGGTTCCCGTGGGTCAGCACAGCGCCCTTGGCCCGGCCGGTCGTGCCCGAGGTGTAGACGATCGCCGCCGGATCCCGGTGGACGGTGTCGGCATGACCGGTGAACCCGGCGTCGGCGGCCCGCGCCAGGTGGGCTAGGCCCGGCCCGTCCGTGGTGCCCTCGCCGGTGACGATGACGTGCGGGGTCCGGGCGGCCGGCAGGGCGGAGGCCACCGGCACCGCGAAGTCCGGGTCGTGGATCAGCACGCGCGCGCCGCAGTCCGCGAGGACGTAGGCGATCTCGGGTGGCGCGAGCCGGGTGTTGACCGGCACGAAGACGGCCCCGACCTGAGCCGCCCCGAACATCACCTGGAGGAACTCCGGGCTGTTCTCACCCAGGTAGGCGACGGCGTCACCCTTGCCGACGCCCCGCTGGCGCAGCACCGCCGAGGTCCGGTCGGCGGCGTCGGCGAACTGTCCGTACGTCATGGTTGACCCCTCGCCGTGGATGAGGGCGACCTTGTCCGGGGACTTCAGCCGGCGCTTGGCCACCCAGGCGCCGATTCCGTGCTGATGCATCATCAGTCTCCTGGTGGTGGAGGCGGCGTGCTCGTCCGGCTCGGCGGACTCCCCCGGCCTCAGGCGTAGAAGCGGTACAGCCCGCGCGCGACGACCGCCGGCTTGGTACCGCCTGCGATCTCGATCGTCTGGTCGACGACGAGTTGGTAGCCGCCGTCGACCTCGACGACATCGACGACGGTGGCCCGCATGCGCACCCGCGACCCGACCACGACCGGCGCGGGGAAGCGCACCTTGTCGAGGCCGTAGTTCACCTTCGTGGACACCCCCTTGACCTCCAGCAGCTCGGTCCAGAAGGGAACAGCCAGCGAGAGGGTGAGGAAGCCGTGCGCGATCGGCGCGCCGAAGGGACCGCTCCTCGCCCGCTCGGGATCGACGTGGATCCACTGGTGGTCGTCGGTGGCGTCCGCGAACAGGTTCACCTGGTCCTGGCTGACCGTCCGGTAGCCGGTGTACCCCAGATCGGTGCCGGCGAGGTCGGCGAGCCGCTCGTAGGTGATGGTCGTCGTCATGGCGCTTCCTCTCGTCGTCACCGGGCGAAGCCCAGCAGCCGGGCCGCGTTGTCCTTCAGGATTCCCGGGAGCACGTCCGGCTTGAGATCGGTGGCCGCCACGTCGCGCAGCCAGCGATCGGGGGTGAGCAGTGGGTAGTCCGTGCCGAAGAGCACCCGTCGTTTCAGCACCGAGTTGGCGTAGCGCACCAGCTCGGCCGGAAAGTACTTCGGGCTCCAGCCGGACAGGTCGATCCAGGTGTTGTGCTTGTGCGTGCCACCGACAGCGCCTCGTCCTGCCAGGGCACCGACGGGTGAGGCCATGACGATCTGCAGGTCGGGGAAGTCGGCGGCGACCGGGTCGAGCAGCATCGGATTGGACAGGCCGAGCCGCAGGCCGTAGCCGCCCGGCGTACCCGCGCCGATGCCGGTCTGCCCGGTGTGGAAGATCGCCGGGACGCCGGCCCGCTCGATCAGGCCCCACAGCGGCGCGTACTCGTCGTGGCTGGGGTCGAATCCCTGCACGGTGGGATGGAACTTGAAGCCGCGTACGCCCTCCTGCTCGATCAGCCGGGCGGCGAGTTCGAGGGCCGCTTCGCCGGTGCGCGGGTCGACCGATCCGAAGGGGATGAGCACGTCGGCGTGCTCGGCCGCCGCGCGGGCGATGTCGGTGCTGGACAGCGGCCGGTGCTTCAGCTGCGTACGCGCGTCCACGGTGAAGACGACGGCAGCCATGTCGCGCTCGCGGTAGTACTGCGCCACCGCCCCGACCGCGGGCCGTGGCCCGTCCGTCCTGAAGTAGGTCGACACCGCCGCCACGAGCGGCTCGGGCAGCGAGGCGTGACCATGGTCGTCGACCTCGATGTGCACGTGCATGTCGATCGCCGTGATGGCGTCGAGATCGATCGCGGGCTGGTACATGGGGCCAACCTTCGTCGGGGCGGGTCAGGAGGTCGCGGGCTGGAACTCCTCGGGGAGTTCCGGGAAGCGTTCGCCGACGCTCTGCGTGGCCCCGGCGAAGGTGGTCGGCCAGGCTTCCCGCAGCGCGTCGTAGGTCCAACCGCCCTCGCGGTGCACGGTCAGCGCAGCCTCCGGGTGGGTCCAGATCTGGAGGCGGTCACCGCCCACTCCGATCACCTGACCGGTCACCGAGGCCGCCGCGTCGGAGCCGAGGAACGCGACGAGCCCGGCCACGTCGTCGGCCGTGCCGAACCCGAGATCGTGCCGGAAGAACGCCGGCATCGGCTCGCCGTTCGCTTCGGCCCGCACCGCTGCGGCGAAGTAGGGGACGGTGGCGGTCATCGCGGTCGCGGCGACCGGAACGACGGTGTTGGCGGTGATGGCGGCCCGCCTGAGCTCGAGCGCCCAGGTACGCACCATACCCACGATGCCCGCCTTGGCGGCCGCGTAGTTGGTCTGGCCGAAGTTGCCCCGCTGCCCGGTGGGTGACCCGATGCAGATGATCCTGCCGCCCTCGCCGGCCTGCCGCATGTGCTGCACCGCCTCCCGGGCGGTGGTGAACGTGCCGCGCAGGTGCACGTTGATGACGGTGTCGAAGTCGTCGTCGCTCATCTTCCACAGCACGGTGTCGCGCAGGACTCCGGCGTTGGTGACGAGGATGTCCAACCGCCCGAAGTGCTCGACCGCCGCGCTGACGAGTTCCTTCGCGGTCTCGGTCGGGCCGACCGGTGCGACCACCGCGACGGCCCGGCCACCGGACGCCTGGATCGCCGCGACGGCGTCGGCCGTGGCCTCGGCATCGACGTCGTTGACCACGACGGACGCGCCCCGCCGCGCCAGCTCCCGTGCGTAGGCGAGACCGAGGCCCCGCCCTGATCCGGTGACGATGGCGACTTTGCCGTCCAGTGACATGGATGCTCCTTCGCGTCGATGCCGATCTGAGCACGATCCATTGAAGAAGTCAATTATTGACAAGGCTTGCTATCATCGGCAGCATGTCGCCAACTGAGAAGACCCGGCCGACCGGACACGACCGGCTGCGGGGCAGCGTGCTCGCCGGCGACCTGAGCTTCCTGCTGGCCCGCGCCAACGCGCTCACGCTCGCGGCGGCGAACGCAGCCCTCGCCGAGCACGGGCTGAAGGCGCGCTCCTATTCGGTGCTCGCCCTGGCCGCCGACGACGTCCGCCCCACCCAGCGGGAGCTCGCCGAGTTCCTCCGCCTCGATCCGAGCCAGGTCGTCGCCCTCATCGACGGGCTGGAGCGGCGTCAGCTGGTCGAGCGGCGCACCGACCCCGCCGACCGCCGCGCGAACGTCCTCGTCGCCACCGACGTCGGCCGGGCCCTGTTCATCCGCGCCCAGGAGTCCGCGCGGGCCGTGGAGCTGGGCCTGCTGGCCACCGTGCCGCCCGAGGACCACGAGCGGCTGGCCCACCTGCTGCGGACGGCCGCCGGCCTCTCCCGACCGTTGCCGTGACCGGCCGACGCCGTCATGGTGCCGCCCGACCCCGGGCAGCGGTGGTGGCTGCCACGGCCAGCACCGGACTCCGGTGAGCGGTGCCGGGGCCGACCAACGCTTCGCGATCAGACCAGCGCCCGGGAGAGCACCCGGCCCGCGGCCCGGACCAGTGGGGCCAGCGCCACCGGGTCCGCCCGCTCGTGGGCCACTACCAACGAGATCGCCGCCACCACACCCTCCGGTGCGCGGATCGGCGCGGCCACCGAGAGGGCGTCCATGGTGACCTGACGGTCGCTGATCGCGTACCCGACCCGGCGCACGTCGGCGAGGCAGCGGCGCAGCCTCCCCGGGTCGGTGATGGTCAGTTCGGTGTACCGCTCCAGCGGCGCGGCCAGCACCTGCTCCTGCACCTCGACGGGCGCGTGGGCGAGCAGGACCAGCCCGACGCCGGTGGCGTGCAGCGCGAAGCGGCCACCCACCCGGGTGAGCACCGGCACCGCGTGCCGCCCGGCGATCCGTTCGATGAAGACGAGTTCGAGGTCCTGCCGGACGGCGAGCTGGACGTTCTCGTGAGTCACCTCGTACAGGTCCTCCATGACCGGAAGGGCCATCTCCCGTAGCCCCAGACCCCTCGGAGCGAGCGAGCCCACCTCCCACAGCCGCAGGCCGATCCGGTACCGCCCGTCGTCGCCGCGCTCCAGCGCACCCCACGCGACCAGTTCCGCGGCCCGCCGGTGCACGGTGGGCAACGGCAGCCCAGCACGCCGGGCCAGCTCGCTCAGGGTCAACGCCGGGCTGGCCGGACTGAACGCGTCGAGCAGCGCCAGCACCCTGCTCGTCACCGACCGCCCCGGTTGCCCGCGCATCCCGCCATCATCCCCGCCCGCGCCAGCCGGTCACAGCTTCAGGACGAGCCGGGGCGTACGGGCCCGGGAAACGCAGATCATCATGGCGTCCCCAGCGGCCCGCTCCTGCTCGGTGAGCAGGGCGTCACGATGCTCCGGCACACCGGCGAGCACCGGGGTCTCGCAGGTGCCGCAGGTGCCCTCCCGGCAGGACGAGAGGACCTGCACGCCGGCCTGCTCCACCGCCTCCAGGATCGACGTACCCGGCGGCACGGTCACCGTTCTCCCGGAGAGCGCGAGTTCGACCTCGAACGCCGCCTCCTGCCCGCCGGTGCCGGCCGGCGGGGTGAAGCGCTCGACGTGCAGGCAGCCGGGCGGCCAGCCACGACAGTGCTCCTCCACCGCCTTGACCAGCGGCTCCGGGCCGCAGCAGTAGACGAGCCCGACGCCGGGCCCGCCCAGCAAGCCGGCCAGGTCGAGCAACCCGGTCTCGTCCTGCGGGTGCAGGCTCACCCGGTCGCCGTACCTCTTCCGCAGGGTTGCGGCGAAGGCCATGGTGGCGCGGCTGCGTCCGCCGTACACCAGCCGCCAGTCGGCGCCCTCGGCGTCGGCGGCGGCCACCATCGGCACGATCGGGGTGATGCCGATGCCGCCGGCGACGAAAAGATAGCGCCGTGCCGCGACTAGCCGGAAGTTGTTGCGGGGGCCGCGCACCCGGACGGTGGCGCCGACGGTGAGCCGCTCGTGTACCAACCGGGAGCCGCCGCGCCCGCCCGGTTCGCGCTGCACCGCGATCCGCAGGGCGGACCGGTCCGCCGGGTCGCCGCAGAGGGAGTACTGGCGCACCAGCCCAGGGCCCAACTCCAGGTCGACGTGCGCGCCCGGCGTCCACTCCGGCAGGTCACCGCCGCCCGGGCGGCACAGGCTGATCGCGACGGCCTCCGCCGCCACCTGGTCCCGGCCCGCCACCACTAGCTCCGCACCGGTCAGCTCGTCCCCGGTCACGCCCGCACCGCCGGCCGCCTCGCCGGGCCGGGTGCCGGCACGGCCGCGGCCCGGTGGCCCTGAGGGTGGGCGAGCAGCCACTGCCACAACTCGACCGGCTCCTCGGCGACGCGCTCGGCGCCGCAGTGGCAGACCCCGCGCAGGGTGTCGGTGCCCGGCAGCCAGTGGATCCGGTACACCCGCTGCCCGGTGAGCACGCCGGCTCGGGAACTCACCGCGCCGCTCCCACCGTCCCCGACCCGACCATCCGGGCCAGCAGCCGCCGGGCGGCCAGACCACCGGTGTCGATGTTGATGCTCAGCTCCTGGTACCGGTCCGGCTCGGCCGCGATCACCTGCTCCAGGATGTTGAGCGCCGTCACGTCCTGCATGACCACGGTGTGGTTGCTGTGGTGGAGGTACTCGCTGACCGACTCGTCGTCGATCGCGAAGTCACGCGCCACCGCCCAGAAGTCGTAGGTGGTGTGCTCGGTCGACGGGGTGATGGCGTACACGATTTCGGCGTGGAAGGCTGCGCTGTCCTCACCCTCGGCCGGCGGATGGACGCCCCGCGGTGCGATCCGGCTGTGCAGGAGATAGAGGCAGGGCGGGTGGTACTCGATATCCTGCCACCGGGTGATCCGGCCCTGGATCCCGGTCGAGCGCGCGTAGAACGGTGGGCACTCGGCGTCGTCCATGTGCCGGCTGACGTAGACGATGCCCCGGTCCTCGTCCACCTCGGTGGTGATGGGGGTGTTCGCCACCTCTGGCGTGCCGATGTAGCCACCGTGCAGATAGGTCTCGTGGGACAGGTCCATGAGGTTGTCCACCAGCAGGCCGTACCGCGCGTTCAGCGGCGCCATGCCGCGCACCACCGCGTACCCTGGGTCGGCCAGCCACGGCGCGCGGGGAATCGTGGCCGGGTCGGCCCGGTCCCGGTCGCCGATCCACACCCAGATGAAGGAGTCCTGCTCCACCACGGGGTACGAGGTGACCCGCGCGGTACGCGGGATGCGCTGCTGACCCGGTACGAAGACACACGCGCCGGTGGGGTCGTAGGTGAAGCCGTGGTACCCGCAGACGATCGTGTCTCCGTCGAGCCGGCTCTCCGACAGCGGGTAGCGCCGGTGCACGCACCGGTCGGCGAGCGCCACCGCCGCCCCGGCACCGGTGCGGTACAGCACCAGCGGCTCACCGAGAACCGTTCGGGCGAGCAGCCCCCGCCCGACCTCACTGCCGTAGGCCGCCACATACCACTGGTCACGGGCGAACGCCATGCGACCGGCCTCCCCTTGAACGAACGGCGATAGAGCCGAATCGTCCCGTGCGGTGTCCACGGCGGGAACCGGAGCTTTCACTGAGTGGAAGCCGGTGCTTGCCGCCTTCCCGGTGATCGTCCGCGAACGACGACCGGGAACACTGGTCAGCTGGCCTTGCGCGTTTCGAAGTTATGCGCATCGATGCAACGATCCATCGAGGGACTTCTGTGTCAACCACGCGAAACGGATCTAGATATCGGCCCCACCAACAGTGGTAGCCCCCCGCATCTCCTCGGATACCCCCAGCTAATTGGGCTGCCGGCCCCTGGATGCTGTGCGGACGTGCACCCGTTCGCCTTGCCTGCCGATGAGGCTGAGGTACTCGACGGGGCCGGCGCTGGTGGCACCGAACCAGTGCGGGGTGCGGGTGTCGAACTCGGCGGCCTCGCCGGGTTTGAGGATGAGGTCGTGCTCGCCCAGGACCAGCCGCAGCGTGCCGTTGAGGACGTAGGCCCAGTCGTAGCCCTCATGGGTGCGCAGGTCGGGCTCGGCGTCGTCGTCTCCGCGCGGCAGGACGAACTTGTATGCCTGGATGCCTCCGGGCCTGCGCGTCAGCGGCAGGATCGTTGATCCGTCGCCGCACGCGATCGGACGCAGGTTGATGCGAGGGTTGCCGGTGGCCGGTGCGTCGACGAGCTCGTCGAGGCTCACGCCGTAGGCGCGGGCGAGCGGCAGGAGTTGCTCGAGCGTGGGCCGCCGCAGGCCGGCCTCGAGTCGGGAGAGCGTGCTGGTGGAGATGCCCGTCTCGTCGGCCAGGTCGGCCAGGGTGATCTCGCGCCGTTGCCGTAGCTGCTTGAGCCTCGGCCCGACGGCATCGAGCGTGCGCTCCACGGTGTCGTCCATGCCGTCCAGTTTGCCATTTGGCAACAGGCTTTGCCGACATGCCTTCCCGGTCGTCACCATCGCTGGACCTGGTGAGACGGACGCGGAAGGACGACAGATGACGCACGAGTTCGACAAGGAGTACTGGGAACAGCACTGGCGGCGAGGAAGCGGCGACGGTCCCGGATCCATGGGCGGAAACCCGCCGAACCCGTATCTTGCTCGTGAGACAAGCGGGCTGGCGCCGGGCACGGCGTTGGACGCGGGGTGCGGTGCCGGCGCCGAGGCGATCTGGCTCGCCTCACGCGGGTGGCAGGTGACCGCCGTCGACATCTCGGCCGAGGCACTCGCCCGCGCCGCGCAGCGGGCGACGGCGAGCGGCGCGTCCGAGCGCCTGCGGTGGATCGAGGCGGACGCGAGCGTCTGGGACCCGGGCACGCGGTTCGACCTGGTCACAACCCACTACGCGCACCCTGCGATGCCGCAGCTGCAGTTCTACGACCGCGTCGCCGGCTGGGTGGCATCCGGCGGCACCCTGCTGATCGTCGCTCACCTGCACACGCACGAGACCAGCGGCGGCGGCCAGCACAGCCACGGGACGGGACACCATCCGCCCGCCGAGGCGTCGGCCACCGCCGCGGCCATCACTGCGCGTCTGGACGAGACCGCCTGGCAGGTCGTCACCGCCGAGGAGACCCACCGGACGCTCATCGGTCACGGCGGCGCGGAGGTCTCCCTCCACGACGTCGTCGTGCGGGCCACCCGGCGCCGCTAGCCACCCCATCCGCCACGGGCGCAGGGCTCCTGCTCCGGTGCCCTGTCCCCTGCCCCCTGGAAAGGAAACCCGATGAGCACGAACCTGCCTTCGCAGGTGGGCGACACCAATCCGATCATCCAGGACCCGCGCCGACGTCGCGCGATCCTGATCGCGGTCTGCATCGCCCTCATGGCGGTCATCGCCTCGGTGTCCGGCCTGAACGTCGCCCAGCCGCAGCTCGCTGTCGAGTTCGACGCCCCGCAGGGCACCGTGCTGTGGATCATCAACATCTACACGATCAGCCTCGCCGCACTGCTGCTCCCGCTCGGCGCGGTCGGTGACCGGTGGGGCCGCAAGCCGGTACTCCTCGCCGGCCTCGCGGTCTTCGGGGTGGCAAGCGCGGCCGCGGGCCTGGCCCCGTCCTCCGGGTTCATGCTCGCCGCGCGCCTTCTCAGCGGCGCGGGCGCGGCGATGATCATGCCAGTCACACTCGCCGTCATCACCTCGACCTTTCCCGACGACGAGCGCTCCAAGGCGATCGGCGTCTGGACCGGCGTCGCCGGCGGTGGCGGAATCCTAGGGATGTACCTGTCGGCCCTCCTGGTCGACCTGGCCAGCTGGCGATGGCTGTTCGTCCTGCCGGTCGTGCTCGTCCTCGCCGCCACCGCCATGGCGCTCCGCTCGGTCCCGAACTCTCGCGAGCGCTCGGAGCACCGGTTCGACACCATCGGCTCGCTGACCTCCGTGATCGCCGTGCTGGGATTCATCTTCGTCCTCCACGAAGGCCCCGCGCGGGGCTGGACCGCGGCCGTGACGCTGTTGAGCCTGCTCGTCGGAGCCGTCGCCGCCATGGGCTTCGTGGCGTGGGAGCTGCGCCAGCCGGCGCCCCTCCTCGACGTCCGGCTCTTCCGCCAGCGCGGTCTGGCCAGCGGCTCGGTGTCGCTGCTGGCGGTGTTCGGTGTGCAGGCCGGCATCTTCGTCGTGCTCTTTCCGTACTTCCAGGCCGTCCTCGGCTGGTCCGGCCTGCGCTCCACACTGGCGCTGATGCCGATGGCGCTGCTGATGATGTTCGCCTCCGGCCTCGCGCCGCGGATCGCGGCACGCGTCGGCAGCCGGCAGACGATGGCCTCCGGCATCTTCCTCAGCGGCGCCGGCCTTGCTCTGATGACGGTACGTGTCTCCGTCGACGGCGGATACCTCTCGGTGCTGCCCGGCATGCTCGCCATGGGGCTGGGTATGGGCCTGTCGATGACCCCGTCCACCGAGGCCATCACCAGCGCGCTGCCACGCAGGCACCAAGGCGTCGCGTCCGCGCTCAACGACGTGACCCGCGAATTGGGCACCGCACTCGGCGTCGCCCTGCTCGGCGCGGTGCTGTCGGCCGGCTACCGCGACGCCATCGACGCCAAGCTCGACGCGGTCCCCGCCGGGGCCGCTGAAGCCGCCCGGGGCGGCGTCGCCAACGCCCTCGAAGCCGCCGACACAGCCGGGCCCCAGGCGCACCAACTCGTCCGCGCCGCCCAAGAATCCTTTGTCGACGGCTGGCAGGAGGCGATGTGGGCAGGCACCACCGTCATGGCGGTCCTGTTCGTCTACGTCCTCGCCCGGGGCCCCGACCCAGCGCAACGCCGGCGCTCGAAACCGCGGTGACCGACGACACCGCTACCCCGGACCACAGCCGACGCGATCTGACGTCACGGGAGGTGACGAGGGTGCGCCGGTCACGGCCCGCACCGGTACGTGATCGTCGTCCACGCACTCGACCAACGAGTCCGCGACGTTCCACCTCGAAAGCCCCGTCTCGCCTGCCCTGGACGGGCGCAAGCCGCCCGTCCAGGACAGGTGCCGCTCAGGAGGCGGTGCACACCGGGGTCAGGCCGGTGGCGGCCCCGGTGCCCTGGAAGCCGAACTCGGTGTACTGGCCGGCGTTCACCGAGCCGTTGTAGCTGACGTTGCTGAACTGCACGGTGCCACTGGTGCCGCTGCGGTTGGCGCTCCAGACGTTGGTCAACGTGGCCCCGGGCGGCAGGGTGAGCTGGACGCTCCACCCGTTGATCGGCGAGGTGCCGGCGGTGACCCGCACGGTGGCGACGAAGCCACCGGTCCACGAGTTCAGCGAAACCGTGGCCGAGCAGCCGGTGGTCGGGTTCGGCGGCGTGGTCGGCGGAGCGGACGTCACCGGCGGGGTCGTCGGCGGCAGAGTGGTCGGGCCGACCGGTGGCGTGGTCGGCGGCGGGGTGGAGTTACGGCCCTTGTTCAGCTCATCGAGGACCGCGTGGTAGGCGGCCTTCTTCTGGTAGCTCCCGTTGCCGCCGGTGAACAGCAGGCCCCGCTCGGAGGAGCGCCACGACTCGCTGTCGGAAATGCCCCAAACGGTGATGCCGGTGCACTTCGTGACGTTCAGGCAGGCCCGGACGACCTTGCGGTAGTTCTCCGCCTGACCGGCGCCGATGTCGTTGTTGCTCAGGTCGTCGTCGATGTCCACCTCGGAGAGGTGCACCTCGACGCCGAGGTCGGCGAAGCGCTGGATGTTGGCCTGCAGGTCGTTGGTGATGATGCTGTTCGGGTTGTCGTTAAAGTGCCCCTGGAACCCGACGCAGTCGATGTACTGCCGGTAGTTGCGGACAATGTCGTACAGCGCGTTGGCCTTGCGGTTCTGGGTACCGCCCTGGACCGTCAGGCCCTCGACGTCGTAGTCGTTAATGCAGAGCTTGGTGGTCAGCCCGCCGGCCTGCACGACCTGCTTGGCCCGGATGAACGAGTCCCGAATGACGTCGGTGTCGCCGGCGTCGAAGAAGTCGCCGTCGCCGTTCGCGTCCCGGTTCATGGTGTGCGGCCACTGGGTCCGGCGCCGGCCGGTGTTGTTGTCCTCCAGCGCCTCGTTGACGACGTCCCAGTAGGCGATCCTGCTGCCCCAGCGGTTTATGGCGTTGCCGATGAAGGTGTTCAGCGTCGCCTGGCTGGCACCCTGCAGCGCGCCGGCCTGCGAGTGCCACACCAACGTGTGGCCCCGGACCAGCATGTTGTTGCTCTGGGCGTGGTTGACCAGGGTGTCCGCGCCGCCGGTGTTCTGCAGCCCACCGCTCGACGTGGCGATCCTGTCCGGCTTCATGTCGTTCTCGGGAGTCAGTTGGTTGAATTCCTGACCGACGATCGGGTAGAGCCGGTTGGGCGAGGCGGCGACGCCGAAAAACAGCCCGGCCTTGGCGGCCGCGGCCCGCAGCGTGGTCTCGGCTGCGGCGGCCGGGTCGATGGACTGAACCGTCACAGCGCCGCTCACCAGCAACAACACCGCCGTCGGCAAAGCTATTCTAGTAACTTTCTTACGCTGCCTCAGGCTGCCGTTCACGGGCCCTCCTTAACACATGACGCCAATGATCGATACTTATGCATGTCTTTCAAAAGGTCAGTATCGATACCGGCTGGTCACACTGTCAACAACTTCCGGAAATGTTTCGGAAACCCCCAAGAGGTTGAGGAGCCGGCGGAAGCACGTTCGCGCAGGTGGGGAGAGCAGCGCGACCAGGCCGCCGGACTTAGCCAAGAGGACGACGCTCGATCGGGCCCATCGTCGACGCCACAGGTACCGAAACATTCGAAGCGTGGCTTCCGCGGGATGTCGCCCGTGACCCTGCGCTACGCACCCAGTGCCGGGCCGTGACCGCCGACGAGTCGGCCACGGCCGACCGGCAGCGGCCGAAGGGTCACGCGGTCGACCGCTCACCACGGCTGCGGGCGGTGGTCGAGGAGTTGCTGGAGAGTGGTTGGTCGCGGGCCGGCGCGGAAGTCCTCGATCGGCGGGCCCGCGCTCAGCCGGCCATCATCGCGTCGCGCATTGTGCGCAACCGGGTGGCGAAGGGCGGCTTGGCGCGGTCGGCGAGGATCCGCACCGTGGCGATCGCCTCGGAACGGCGTTCAGGTGGCAAGAGCCGGAGCGCCGAGGTCAGGACGCCGGCGACGTCCCCGCCGAGGTAGGGCAGGTCCTCGTCGACGAGGTCCGACCCGCCAAGCCGGCGAGCGGAGGCCAGCACCGCGTCGACCGCCCAGTCGGTGCCTCCGGCGCAGAGCGCGGCGACCGCCTCGGCCCAGCCGCCGGGCCCGACGGTGCGGTCGCCGAGCAGCCCGCGGGCGATCGTGACGGTCGTGGTGGGACGGCTGGCCCGCACCGCCGGCAGGGTCTGTGCGGCCAGCGCGGGAAACCACGACACCAGCCACGCCGCCGTCGCGGCCGTCCGCGGGTCGGCGTGGGCGAGCAGCGGCAGCAGGGCCGGCACCTCCGCGCGCACCGCCTGGTACGCCGCCACCGCGTCGGGATCCATCGCGCCGTCCGCCTCCGGCGGGCGCGGGAACGCGTACGCGTCGTCGTCGCCGATCGCCAGGAAGCCCAGCAGCATCAGCGGTGGCACTTCGCCCGTGTCGAGCGCGATCCCGGCGAGGTAAGGGACCGCGGCCGCGCTCGCCGAGAAGCGGGTGCCCTGGTGGCACAGCGCCGCGACGAGCTCCCCCACGGCGTCCTCGTCGTCCAGCGAGCGGAGCAGGTCCGGTACGTCGCCGGCGTCCCCGTAGGCGTGATCCAGCCGCTGCCAGTCGACCCGGTCGAGCTCGTCCAACCCGCGCACGCGGCGATACTACGCTGGCCGGCATGGGACGGACGCACACGTACGACGTCGTGGTCACCTGGACCGGCAACCGGGGTACCGGTACCAGCGGATACCGCGACTACGCCCGCGACCACGGGATCGAGGCGGACGGGCGGGAGCCGATCGAGGGCAGTTCGGACCCGGCGTTCCGGGGGGACAAGACGCGGTGGAACCCCGAGCAGCTCCTCGTCGCCGCGCTGTCGCAGTGCCACATGCTGTCGTACCTGCACATGTGCGCGGTCGCCGGCGTCGTGGTGACCGGGTACGTCGACCGCGCGCACGGCACGATGGAGCAGTCCGGCGACGGCGGCCACTTCACCGAGGTGGTGCTGCGGCCGGAGGTGACCGTTGCAGCGCCCGAGATGGTGGACGCCGCCGAGCGGCTGCACGCCGACGCGCACCGCAGCTGCTTCATCGCCAGCTCGGTCAACTTCCCGGTCCGCCACGCCCCGATCGTCCGCACCGCCTGATGCCAAGGCGAGGAATCCCTCGGGGAACACCGTGGCCGGTACCGTGACCTGTCGAGCTCATCGGACAGCGCGCAGCACGTCCAGCGGGCCCGCCGTGACGGTGAAGCCCGCCTCGGCCAGCTCGTCGCTCAGCGCCGCAACCGACACGACGTGCCACCGGTACGTCACGCGCAGGTCGCGTACCGTCCGGCCCTGGTCGTCGGTGATCTGGTAGCGCATGTGCCAAGCGACCTCGCCGTCACTCACCGGCTCGGCGGAGCCGCTGCCGCGGTACGTGTGGCGGCCGACCCGCACGGCCGCGAACTCCGACTCCGGCACCGTCACCGCCTCGGCGGGCGGCTGCGCGTTCACCACCAGCGGCGCGCCCGCCGCCAGCCGATCGGCGAGACGGTGCCACAGCGCCCGGCGCGCATCCGGCGCGAGGTGGCCGATCATGTTGATCGCCAGAGCGGCGCCCAGCCGCTCCGGCAGCTCAGCGGTCTGCGCGTCCGCGGCGACGACCGTGACGCACTGGCGCAGCTCCCGGTCGGTGCCCACCCGGGCCAGCAGGGCCGCACGCTGCACGATGGACGGCTCGACGGCAACGATCTCGGCGCCGGGCAGGGCACGGGCGGCAACGAGCACGCCGAGGCCGCTGCCCGCGCCGAGGTCGGCGATCGGCAGCTCGCGCGGTGCGCCCTGCAGGGCTGCGCGCACCGGGCCGCCCAGGTGCTCCCAGGCGTCGAGGCTCAGCACGTCGAGGAACTCGCCGCTGCGGTAGTAGGCGTCGGACGTGGTCTCCGTCATCCGGTCACCTTTCAGTGTCGATGGGTGGGGCGCTCGGCCGTGTCGCCGAGCTCCCAGGCGGGGAACGGGTCTGGCAGCCGGCGCCACGCGTCCTCGCCCGCCGCCTGCTCGTCCGGCGTGAGCAGGCAGCGCCGCAATCCGTCGCGGAGATCCTCGGCCGGCAGGTCTGCGCCGATGAAGACCAGTTCCTGACGGCGGTCGCCGTACACGGGATCCCAGTGCCGCTGGAGGTCGGCCCGCTCGGCCGGGTCGTCCGGCCACTCGCCGGAGACCGCGACCGGGATGCCGACCGGGTCGCACTGGGCGTTCGGGCCGGCCTGCGACCACAGCGCCACCACACCGGGGCGGGTCGCCAGCCACAGGAAGCCCTTGGAGCGCAGCACACCGTACCGGGCGACCGCCGTCTCCAGCAGATCCCAGAGCCGCTGCGGGTGGAACGGTTCCGTCGCGCGGAACAGCAGGCTGCTGATGCCGTACTCGATGGTCTCGGGAATGTGCTCGCCGTTGAGCTCGGCGACCCACCCGGGCGCGGTCTCGGCGGCGGCCATGTCGAACCGGCCGGTGTGCATCAGCTCCGCCGGGGCCACCCGGCCGAATGTCGAGCGGATCTGCCGTGCCCCGGGGTTGAGCCGCGTGACGAGCGCCTCGACGCGCGCCAGCTCCGCCTCCGCGACAAGATCGGTCTTGTTGACGACGACCACGTCGGCGAACTCGATCTGGTCGACGAGCAGGTCGGCGACCGTCCGGGCGTCGTCCTCGTACGCGGACAGGCCGCGCTGCTCCAGGGTCTCGCCGGCGGTGATCATGGCGATGAGGTGGGGCGCGTCGACGACGGTCACCATGGTGTCGAGGCGGGCGACGTCGGCGAGCACCCGATCCTCCCCGTCGAGGCCGAACGCGAAGGTGGCGGCGACCGGCATCGGTTCGGAGATGCCGCTGGACTCGATCAGCAGGTAGTCGAACCGCCCCTGGTCCGCGAGGCGGGCCACCTCCTCGAGCAGGTCGTCGCGCAGGGTGCAGCAGATGCACCCGTTGGTCATCTCGACCAGGCGCTCCTCGGTGCGCGAAAGCTGCCCACCGCCGCGGACCAGGGTCGCGTCGATATTGATCTCGCTCATGTCGTTGACGATGACGGCGACGTGCAGCCCGTCCCGGTTGTTCAGGATGTGGTTGAGCAGCGTGGTCTTGCCCGCGCCGAGGAAGCCCGACAGAACCGTGACCGGCAGTGTGGTCGAGGCCGCCGCAGTCATCGCGGCTCGGTGATCTGGCGGTCGCGGTAGAGGCCGCAGTGGGTGCAGGCCCGGTGCGGGATCACCTTCTCGCGGCGGGGGCACGGACAGTCGGCCAGGGTGGGGGCGGCGGCCTTCCATTGCGCGCGCCGGTGGCGGGTGTTGGCACGCGACGTACGCCGCTTGGGAACAGCCATGGATTTCCTTGTCGGATCGGCGGCGGGACGACAGCACATTATTGGAAATGAGTTTCATTGTAAAGTTGTGCTGCCCGTACGGCTGCGGCAGCGCGCAGAAGGCGAAGGGCGGTCGACTCGGCCAGACCGGCGGCGAAGCGTCAGGTCGTGAGGACGGCCGTGACCGCCGCGAGCACCACCACGGTGGTCACCGGGTCTTGCGGACGGTGCCGGTGTCAGGCCACGGCGGCGAGGGCGGCGTGGCGCCCACAGCGCCAGAGGAGCCCCGCTTCGGCGAATCCGGCCGCACGGGCGGCGGTGACGTGCCACGACGCCGAGGCAGTGAACCCGGCCGGCGGACGGGCCTGGAACATCGCGGCGCGCTCGGCGAACAAGGGCCGCAGGGACGCCGCTTCGGCAACGTCGCTCCACCACTGCGCCCAGGCGAGTTCGGCGGCGGCCTCACCGTCGGCAGGATCGAGGGCGTTCATCACGGAGGCCACGCCGTCGTCCGGCATGAGGTCAGCGACCACGAGCAGGCCACCCGGCGACAACACCCGGCGCGCGTCGTCGTAGAAGGCGCGAGCCTGCGGCGGCGCAAGGTAGTGCAGGGTCATGACGGCAGTGACGACGTCGTAGCCCTCCCCCGCGCGGGTCGCCCAGGCGGGGGACGACAGGTCGCCGTCGAGGCTGCGCACGAGATCCGGAACGGCGCCGCGGGTGAGGGCGAGCAGCACCGGGTCGATGTCCATGACGGTGACGGCGGCGCCGGGCCACCGGTTGGCCATCCGTTCGGCCAGCACGCCGGGTCCGCCGCCGAGGTCGAGGACCCGACTCGGCATCCGGCCGCGCACCGTCTCGGCGGCGCGGCACACGATCTCCTCCAGGGTGGCCAGGCCGGGCACGAAACCGCCCATCACCTCGGCCCACGCGGCGCGCCACCGGACGACCTGGTCGCGGTCGAGCGCGGTGCCGGACGCGCTGGTGGTGGGTGCCATGGAGTGCTCCGGAGGACAGACGGACAGGAACGTCACAAGTTAACGGGAATCATTTCCGATCGGACGGACGGCGCGCCCGCACAACTGGCATATCCCCCGTACGTGTCGGTTCAGCAAGCGTGACCAGGAGGCAAGGAGCGACGCCCGTGGGTCCACCTCATCGACCGCATTGTGGGCGTGCAGGCCGGCTCGTGCCGATGCGACCCTTTCGCCCCAATCGGACTGCGCAACGCGACGGTGAGCCGGGCACCGAGCGCCGTGACCCAGCGGGCGGTCCGGCCCATGCCTCACATGTGCACCCATACTAATATGCGGAGAGATGCATGCTAGATTGGCGCATACCCCGAATCAGATGGAGAAGCCATGATCGACACGCTGCACGAAGTTCATGACGCCCACGCCCATGTCCACGGCGAGGGGTGCGGGCACTTGGCCTCGATGCATGCCGGCCATGTGGACTACGTCCACGACGGCCACCGGCACCACGCCCACGACGGCCACTACGACGAGTGCGCTGCGGCCACCCACGCGCCAGCCGAGGAGCACAGCCACCGGCACGGCGACGCCTGCGGTCACGTCGCCGTGCAGCACGAGGGGCACGTTGACTACCTGCACGACGGCCACGTGCACGTCGACCACGACGGCCACTACGACGAGTGCCACTCGGAGGCGCACGTCACGGCGGAGGCGCACGAGCACGTACACGGCGAGGGCTGCGGCCACGCCGCAGTGGTGCACGGCGATCACGTCGACTACGTGCACGACGGGCATCGCCACACGCCCCACCAGGGCCACTACGACGAACACTGAGGCTGGTCGCCAGGGACTCGAACGGCGGGGCCGCCCCCTCGGCTACCCGGCGCAGTTCGTCACGGCCGGGGAGGTCGGCCCTCCAGCATCGTCTCCCAGCTCTACCCCGACGCGGACTGCTGCGTCGGAAGAACATCCACCGGCGCGACCACGCTTGCCCCGGTCATGCTGACGGCGCCCACCGTGGGGTACAGCGTGCGGACGAGTTCGGTTGTGATGACCTCACTGGGCACGCCGTCGGCCAGCAGCCGGCCGGCTCGGCCCAGGGCCAGCACCCGGTCGCAGAACCACAGCACGTGGTTCGGTTCATGGGTGCAGACCAGCACGGCACGGCCCTGCCGCGCCAGGTCGCGGACGGTGCGCCAGACAAACATCTGATTGCCGAAATCCAGGCTGGCGGTCGGTTCATCGAGCAGGAGCACCTGGCAGTCCTGAGCGAGCGCCCGGGCGATCAGCACGAGTTGCCGCTGGCCGCCGCTGAGGGTGTGGTAAAGCTGATCGCGCTCAGCCGCCAGGCCGACCTGCGCCAGCACCCGCTCGCACGCCTGGACGTCGCTGCGGCGGGGCCCGAACACGCCGCCGAGGTGGGGCGTGCGGCCCATCAGGACCATGTCCAGCACGGTGAACGGGAACGCGTTGGTGTGCTGCTGCGGCACGTACGACACGCGCCGGGCCACCTGGGCCGGGCGCAGGCCGGACAGGTCTTCGCCGTCCAGGGTCACGGTGCCGCCGTGGCGCAGGTGCCCGAGGATGCAGCGGTAGAGCGTCGACTTACCCGTGCCGTTGGGACCGAACAGGGCGCACAGCTCACCCGGGCGCAGATCCAGGCCGATCCGGTCGAGCACCGGATGTGCGCCGTACGCGAAGCTCAGCCCGCGCACTTGCAGGGTCATGACGACGCTCCGAGGTGGGTGGCGCGGGTACGCAGCAGGTAGACGAGGTAGGGCGCGCCGAGGATGGACGTGATGATGCTGATCGGCACCTCGCCCGTGTGGATGGTGCGCGCGAGGACGTCGCAGGCCATGACGAAGACCGCGCCCAGGGTGGCCGACAGTGGGATGACGAAGCGGTGGTCGGGGCCGACCATCATCCGGGCGGCGTGTGGCACGAGCAGCCCGACCCACGCGATGATGCCCGAGACCGACACGGCCAGGGCGGTCAACGCGGTCGCCAGGACGATGACCCAGCGGCGCAGCGGCTCCGGGTCCACGCCCAGCGACCGGGCCTCGTCGTCGCCCAGGCTGAGCACGTTGAGCCGCCAGCCGAAACGCCACAGCAGCAGGCACCCGATCACGGTGGCGGGTACGACGACCGCCACGTCGTTCCAGGTGGCGCGGTAAAAGCCACCCATGACCCAGAAGACGAGGCGGCGTAGCTGCTCGTCCGTGCCGGCGTACTGGAACAACGAGAAGACGGCGGAGAAGAAGGAGCCCACGACAACGCCGGCCAGGATGAGCGTGACGGTGGGCCGCTCGCCGCGCACCCGGGAGAGCGTATAGGTGAGCCAGACCGCCAGCATGCCGAAGATGAACGCCATGACCTGCATCGAGAGCGGCACGTCGACCATGACCGCCAGTCCCGCCCCGCAGGCCGCCCCGGCCGACACACCGAGGATGAACGGCTCGACCAGCGGGTTGCGAAAGGTTCCCTGATACGCCGCACCACTGCAGGCGAGGGCGGCGCCGACGGCTCCGGCGAGCAGGACCCGGGTGAGGCGCATGTCCCAGACCACCGAGGCGTTGAGGCTGTTCGTGCTGTCGGTCAGCCCGGTCTTGGCGGCGAGTACCTTGAGGACGTCCCCGACGGGAATGACGTAGGCGCCGACCGTGATCGACACCACGGCGACGACCAGCACCAGCGCTGCGGTCACGACGAGCAGGACGGCGCGCCGCCGGTTGCTCACCGGCGCGGAGACGACGCACGCGCACCGAGTTTCATCCCCGCGACCCGCCGTGGGGCGGGTCGCGGGGATGGAACTCGGTGCGGGTGGCGTCACTTCACCTCCAACTCACCGACGTACTTCTGCGCCTCGATAGCGGCCTTGGCCTGCGCCTCGTCCAGGCCGTAGACGTCGCGGTAGAACGCGATCTCCTCGGCCACGATGTCGACGTCGGCGAACCGGTCGGGGTAGGCCAGCTTGGCGATCTTCAGCAGCGCGATGGGCGTCTCGACGGTGGCCCGCCACTCGTCGTAGCCCAACGCGACCAGACGCTTGGTCTTGATCGCGCGCATGTCCTTCAGGTTGGCCCAGTTGAGGCCGGCGTGCTTGCCCCCGTAGATCAGTGAGGTGTCCAGGTAGCCCTCGTGACCGGCGACGACCATGGCGTCCGGGTCGAGGGCGAGCAGCTTCTCCTCGGAGATGGTCACGAACGTTCCCGGACCGGCGACGTTACGGGCCCCGACCACGTCGGTGAGCAGGTACGACTGGATGCTCTTCGTACCCATGACGTTGTTGATCGTGGCGAAGTACGCCACCTTGGTGCGCTCGGCGTCCGGGATGTCCTTCGTCCGCGACGTCACCTTGTCCAGCCCGGCGTTCAGCCGCTCGACGAGCCGGGTCGCCTCAGCCTGCTTGCCGAAGACCTGGCCGGTGATGGTGATGTGCTCCCAAGCGGTCCTGATGTTCGGCTGCTCGAAGTTGGACGGGGAGATCAGGACGACGACCGGGACGCCCAGTGATTCGATCTTGTCGATGACCTCCTGGTGCATCGCCCGGTTCTCCTGGCTGGCCACCCAGGCCTCCAGGAAGACGACGTCGGGCTTGAGGCCCGCCAGCTGCTCGTAGTTGACCCCGCTCCACGGCGAGCCGAGTGCGACGGCCTTGGCGATGCTCGGGATGACCGCTGCCCGGTGTCCCATCTTCTTGGTGGCCGAGTCGACACCGACCAGGGTGTTGTCGACACCGAAGATCTTCATGGACTTGGTGATCAGGCCCTCCCACTCGAGGACCACGACGCGCTGGGGATTGGCCGGCACCTGGACGGTGCGCTCCCAGTGGTCCTTGATCGCCACCGGGGCGGCCGAGGCGGCTGCGCCGGAGCCGGCCGCCTGGTCGCCGCCGCCACAGGCCGCCGTACCGGCGGCGACGGCCACGACAACGGTGGTGAGGCCGACTGCCCGCACGAAGCGGCGCAGGCAGTGACGGACCATGCCGTACGGGTTCATGGTTGCCTTTCCAATGCGGGTTCTCGGCGAGGTGTGCCTGTTCACGGCACCCTCGCCGGGTCGGGTGGCACCGGCGTGGCGACGCTGCGGGGCGCCAGGACGCCCGGCCAGGCGGCGATCACGGTGGCGAGAGCGGCCGCGACAGCACAGAGGACGAATCCGCCGATCGCGCCGGTCGGCCCGTCGACGATCACGCCGGCCACCGCGGAGCCGGCCGCAGCCATCGTCAGGTTGACGGTCGTCAGCCAGGTGTAGGCCTCGGTCAGCATCGACGCCGGGGCGATCCGGGCCATCAGGTTCGCCTGCACGGTCATGGCCGGCGCGATGACGGCGCCGGTGACCAGCAGCACCGCGCCGAGGGCGATGCTGTTGGGCATGGCCGCCCAGGCGGCGTATCCCACCGCCAGACCGGCCAGCAGCACGGTCAGCTGCCGAGAAAGCGCGGTGTCCCAGTTTCGTGCGCCGTACCAGAGGCCGGCCGCCGCGCTGCCGAGGCTCCAGATGGCGATCAGCACCCCGGTCACGGCCTGTGCTTGGTCGCCGTCGTGGGTGGTCGCGAACGCGGCGACGGCGACCGGCGAGGCGCCGAACGAGAATGCCACCCCGGCGGCGCACAGCAGCAGGGCGGGCATCCGCGGTGCCCGCAGCGGTCCCAGGCCTCGAGTTGGCGCATGGCCCTGCGGCTCGAGCCGGCGCATGGCCTGGCCTCGGGCGAGTATGGCCGTGCCGCCGGCGGCGCAGGCGGCGGCCAGCACGATGGCGGCGGCCGGGCCCGCGACGCCCGGGCGGGCACCGGTCAACCCGGCGAGTGGCCCGGCCACGAGCATCGCCGCCGACAGCAGCAGCGGCCCGACAATGAACACCAGCTCGAACAGCGTCGACTCGGCCGCCATCGCCGCGGTCCGGATCCGCTCGCGACCGGTGCCGTCGGCGGTGAGCACCGTCCAGGCCGCGCGCAGGGCCGGGCTGGTGGCCGGGAACAGTGCTCCGGACAGCGCGGCCAGCGCGCAGAGCAGGACCAGGGGCTGCCCGGTGAGGGTGGCTGCCAGCAGGCTCAGCTGGGCGGCGGCGTAGGCAGCCCCGTACCAGGGCAGCACCCGGGCGGCACCGAAACGGTCGGCGAGCCGGCCGCCGACGGGTGCCGCCGCGGCCGTAGCCAGCGAGGTCGCCGCGGCGACCAGCGAGGCGTCGACGAAGGACCCGGTTGTCTCCCGGACGAGAAGGATCCAGGCGAGGACGGTCACGCCCTGCCCGAGCCGGGCCACCACCCCGCCGGTCAGTAGCAGCGGCGCGCCCGGGACGCGCCAGAGTTCGACGTAGCGGGCCGTCACCGGAGGCCTCCGGCGACCGAGGCGGCGCAGGCCCGACCCGTGACCCGGGCATCGCGGGCGGTGGCCTGCCCGGCGGCCGGTACACCGGCCACGCCGACCTCGGTGGTGAGGTAGCTGACGGTGCACCGGTCGTGGTCGAGGTACCGGTCGTGGTGCGCGTAGCGGCCCCGCCGCTGGTGCAGCACGACCACATGGGGCCGCCGGCTCATACCGTGTCTCCTGCTGGTTCGACGTCGTAGAACCCGTACCCGTCGAGCCAGCCCACGGTGGCAAGGTCACGGTCGACGAGCTCCGGGCTCGAATGGGCGAGGACGATCATCATGGGTTCGGTGGTGTCGTCGACCGTCAGCGGCAGCCAACCGCCGGGCTCCACCCCGATCTGGATCTCGTGGCAGCTCTCCAGCGCACGCACCTGGTCCAAGAGCGGGTAGCTGCGCAGGATCCCGGTGACGGGCGACGTCAGGAACGCCATCGCCGCGTGCCGGCGCACCGTCTGCGGCCGGTCCACCTCCGCGAGAAAGGCCGCCGGGTCCAGATACGCCTGGACGGTCCGTTCCACCTGCGACTCGCCGAGCGCCAGCAGCGCCTGGGCGGCGGTGTCGGCCCCACACAGGCGCACACCGACCTCGACCAGGCAGGGGCCCTCCGCGGTGAGCATGATCTCGTGGTGCGCCGGCCCGTGCCGAACCTGGAGGGCATCGAGCACCTCGCGGGCATACCCGACGAGTTCCGCCCATTGCGGTGCCGTCGGCGGCACGAGGACGGCACCGCTGATCCGGTCGCGGACGCCGTTCGCGGAGATCTTCGTGTAGCGCCACACGTCGGTGGCCCGGTGCCGGCCGTCCCGGCTCACCGTGTTGACGACGTACTCGGTGCCGACCAGGTACTCCTGCGCCACCACGCCGTCGTTGCGCAGCGAAAAGATGTTGCGGGCCCCCGCCACGCTCCGGTAGGCGGCGACCGCCTCCTCTGGCGTGTCGCAGAAGGCCACCCCGTCATTGCCGGCGCTGCGCACCGGCTTCACGACGATCCGGCCGCCGAGGTCCGCGTGCCAGCGGGCCAGCTCCTCGGCGTCGGTGACGGCGAGCTGCTTCGCCGCGCGCAGCCCGGCGGCGCGCACCGTCTCGATCTGCACGTACTTGTCCCGGCGGGCGATGCTGAGCGCCGTGCCGTTGCTGGTCAGCCCGAGCGCCTCGCTGAGTCGGTCGGCCAGCTCCACGCCGAGCTCCCCGCCGGTGATCACGGCGACCGGCGCGTGTTCGGCCACGGCCTTCAGTGTCAGCTCGATGTCACCGTGGTGCACGATCGTGTCGGCGAAGAAGCTGTCACCGTCGTCGCCGCCGTGGGCCCGGTAGACCTGCGGCACCTCCTCGGTGCTGCGCAGCCGGACGACCGCGCAGCCCGCGTCGGCGAACGCTCTCGCGAGCCGCATCGTCGGGGCGTACACGTCGACCATCACCACCGTACGGTCGGAGGTCTGTCCGAGTGATGTCACGATGACTCCTCAGCGGTAGGAGGTGGCGTCGGTCAGGGAGTCGTCGAGCTGAGCCAGTACGGCCAGGAGCCGGTCAACCTCGTCGACGGTGTTGTAGGCGTGCAGGCTGACCCGCACCGAGCTCTCGCGTTCACCCGCCGGGCCCTGGCAGTGGGCGTTGGCGCGCACCATGAGGCCGTGCTCGGCGAGCACGAACCCCAGGTCCGCGGAGCTGATCCCGGGGTGCCGGAAGGTGACCAGGCCATGCCGGCGCTGCACGGTCGAGTCGAGGGCGAGGCTGTGCTGACAACCCAGGACCTGGATGGACGGCAGCCGGTACAGGCCGTCGGTCAGGCGAGCACCGAGGGCGACCGTCCAGCGCGCGATCCGGTCCAGGCCGGTGACGTCGAACCAGTCGACGGCCGCCTGCAGGCTCACCAGGCCCGCCGTGTTGGGCGTACCCTCCCAGCCGCGGTGCACGTACCGCGGTCCACGGGTGTTCCGTGCCCACAACACGCCGATGCCGGGCAGCGCCATCGCCTTGTGCCCGGAGAACGCCACGAAGTCGACATCCAGGTCGGCGACCGAGACCGGCAGGTGGCCCACGCTCTGCGCAGCGTCCAGGCAGATCACCACGTCGTCGCCGACGAGCCGGCGGATGCGGTGCACGTTCATGTCGGCGCCGTACACGTGGTGCAGGTGGGTGACCGCCACGAAGCGGGTGTGTTCGCCGACGAGGCCCGCCAGCGCCGCGATGTCGTAGTCACCCGACGGCTCGTACGGCATCTCCACGAGGCGCACGGTGACGCCGCGCCGGGCCAGGACCTCCCGAGCTTCCTGCCACGGGCTGACGTTGGCGAGATGGTCCGCCGCCGGGACAACGATCTCGTCGCCGTCGGCGAGGGTGTCGACGAGCCAGTCCAGGGCCACCCGGCGCAGTGCCTCGGTGGTGCCGCTGGTGAAGTGGACGCCGGAACGCTCCGGGTCGGGATCGGCGAGCAGGTCGCGTACCCGGCCGCGGCAGCGCTCCACCAGCGCCGATGTCTCGTTGGCCCACCGGTACGTGCCGCGTCCGGCGTTGGCGTTCGCCGTCGTCAGGTACCGGTGCACGGCGTCGAGCACGGCCTGCGGTTTCTGCGCGGTGGCGGCGCTGTCCAGATAGGCCTCGCCGGCGGCCTCCGCGAAGATGGGGAACTGGGACCGTACCTCGCGCTGCCACGAGCCCAGTTCGGCGAGCACGCGGTCCGGGTGCTGCGCGGAGTCGGCCGGTCCGGCGCCGGGCACAGGACATGCCTCGGCCGATCCGGCCGCGAAACCGGGCACGCCGAGGGCCGACCGTGGCGCGGCCATCAGCCGCGCACCAGCGGGGCGCCGGCGTCGCGCCAGGCGACGACGCCCCCGTCAAGGCTGCGGGCGTCGGCGTGCCCCATCCTGCTCAGCAGAGCGGCGTAGCGACGCGATTTTTCTCCCACCGGGCAGGCCAGCAGCACCGGACGGCGCCGATCCACGGGCAGCCCACCGCGCAGCAGGTCGTCGAAGATCTCGTCGACGATGTTGACCGAACCCTCGATGTGGGCGGTCGCGAAGGCGAACGTGCCGCGCAGGTCGATGATCAACGGCTGAGTCTGCTCGATCCACTGCCGCGCCGCGGACACGTCCATCGACTGCGCCGCATCGGCTTCCGCATCGGTGACCGTGGAGACGGCACCGGCCCGGGCCGGCTGGTTCAACAGCTCCGGCCGGCGACGGCGGATGTAGCTGAGGTAGCTCTCCACCCGGTCGCACACGATGAACACCGCGCTGCGCCGGCCCGGGTCCTCGCCTGCCGCCGCCTGGGCGGCGAGGTCGGCGTCCACCTGGCGCAGGTAGCGCACGGCGCCCGTGTAGGCGCCCCCACCGGTGGGACCCGCCAGGATCCCGCACCGGCGGACCAGCGCCAGCAGACCGTCGATGGCCTCGTCGGCGGAGACGGCCTCGATGGTGTCGTACGTGCCCGGATCGAACAGGCCGACCTCGTGCACCTCGTCGATGTTGCGGATGCCGGGGATGAAGTCGGACTTTGCGGCGACCAGCCCGACCACAGTGACCGCCGGATCGTGCTCGCGCAGCACGCGGGCGACGCCGGTGGAGGACCCGGCGGTCCCGACACAGGCGATGAAGTAGTCGGGGGCCCTGCCGTCGAGATCCTTGACGATCTCGGGCCCGGTGCCCTCGATGTGGGCGGCGGTGTTGCGCGGGTTGTAGTACTGGTCGGTGTGCAGGTACCGCGACCCCGACTCGCTGATGGTGCGGTGGATCCGGGTCAGCGGGTCGTCGGTGTTCGTGGGGTCGAGGCATTCCGCCTGACCGGGCAGCTCCTCGATGGTGGCGCCGAGCAGCAGCAGGAGGTCCTTGATCTCCGGGACCTTCATCCGGTTCGTGATGCTGGTGAACGGCAGCCCGTGCATGCCGGCGATGACGGCGAGCGCCTTGGCGGTGTTGCCGCTGGACAGCTCGACCACCGTGGCGCCGGACTCCTGGGCTTCGGCGAGCCGGGGTGCGGCCATGTTCCACGCCGCTCGATCCTTCACCGAACCGAAAGGGTTGAGTAACTCCAGCTTGGCGTACAGGTCGATGTGCTCCAGGCCGTGCAGGGTCGGATCGATCCGCACTAGCGGGGTGTTGCCGATTGCGTCCGTGATGGAGTCGTACCTCATGCAAGAACCTCCTGCGGCTGCGCGGCGGTGGCCGTGGTTTCGGTGGTGGTACCGGCCGTTTCCAGCGGCCAGTACTGCTCGTCCAGGCACCACCGCCAGCGGGCGCCGTCCTGCCAGGCCGCGACGGTGCGGGCGACCGGCTGGTGCAGCGCGTGGTCCGCGCTGAAGTCCATGAAGTAGCCGGCCGTATTGGCGAAGGCGAGCAGGTCGCCGACCCGGGGCAGGGTGGGCAGGTACACCATGCGCCGGGTGATGAGGTCGGCCTCAAGGCAGAGGTTGCCCAGCAGGTAGACGGGATTCCCCTCGGCCGGCGACGGCGCGGCGGCGGGCGTGGCGGGCAGGAGGATGGGGTCCATCATCACGCCGTGCTCCTCGAGGCTGACATCGCGGGCGTTGAGGTCGAGGCGCACCAGATGCGGTCCCGCTGCCGTCGGACGAACCTCGAGGACCCGGGCCAGCACAGCGCCGCACTGGTCGAGCAGGGCGCGCCCCGGCTCGATCCACAGGTCGTACAGATGCTCCTGCAGCAGCGTCGCCAGGCTGCGCTCGCCCATCCCGGCGGAGGCCGTGCCGAGCAGTTCGGCGAGGTACCGGGGACCGGACAGCGGCCGGTGCGCCGGGTAGAGGCCGAGCGCGCCACGCAGCGACCCGGCCTCGGCCCGCCAGCCGTAGCCGTGGCCACCCCAGGTCAGCTCCGGTCGGCGCCCCAGCACCGCCAGGGCGAGTTCGCTGGTCCAGCGGTCCCACTGGTCGCCCTCGGCAAGGTAGTCGACGCCGAAGCCACCACCGATGTCGACGATCCGCGGGTGCAGCCCGTGCCGGTGGCAGCCCGCGAGTACGGTCAGGCAGCCCTCCAGTGCGGTCGCCTTCTCCGCCAGACCGATGGTGTCCAGGTGGTACGCGACGCCGATCAGCTCGACGGCGTCGCGGGCGCCGGCGATCCGCGCCAGGAGGGCGTCCACCTCGGCGACCGGCGTACCGAAGCGGCTCGGCCGGGAGAGGATCGTGGAACCGGCGGAGGTGAACGACGACAGCCGGAGCAACACCCGGACAGGTCGCAGCGCGTGGCGGCGGACCAGCGACACCAACTCGTCCAGCTCGGCCGGCGAGTCCAGGTTCACCGTGATCCCGCAGCGCGCGGCGAGCCAGAGGAACTCGGCGGTCTTGGGGCCGGTGGCCATCACCCGGTCCGGGGCGAAGCCCGCACCCAGCGCGTGCTGCAACTCGCCCAGGCTGGCCACGTCGATGGCGGCGGGCGTCGCCGCCAACCGGCGGACGAATGCCGCTGAGCGGTTCGCCTTGTGCGCGAAGAACACCTCGCCGCGCAGGTGATGTCCGGTGTAGACGGATTGAAATGCCGCGGCGTTGTCGGCAATCTGGTTGGGAAGCACCACGTTCAGCGGCGACCCGAGAGCTCGGACGAGGTCGTGCAGCAACGCGGGCTGCGTCAGCAGCTCACGCAGCCGACCCTCCACCCTTGGTTGCAAGTACAGCGGGAGGTCCATCGATCGTCCCCTTCGGTCCCAGTCCGCGGAAACGATAGTCGTTTGCATTACACAGGGAAAGGGGTCCGTCGGCCGCGGCCGGTCGCCGGCATCCACGCCAGGACACCGGACCCGGCCGCGGCGGGCGCCGGCTGATGCAGGTCGGCCGGTGGGAGGCCCTCAGGCGAGCACAGGACCGAGCTGACCGGTCACGTCCCCGTAGGCGTTACGGACCCAGGACTGTTCCGCCAGCCTGAGGTGGAGGTCACGCAGCAGGGCCGCACGCCGTTGGGGTGTCATGGGTCCGTTCTGCGCCCGTTCCACCAGACGGCTCAGTGGCGCGACATCGTCGAGATCCTGCGGCGTCGGGCAGACACCGGCCTGCCGGGCACGGCGGAGCCCTGCCTGCATGGACACCACGGCAAACGGCCCGCCCGACAGTTCGTTCGTCAGGTAGGCGAGGTCCACGTCGTCACCCACCTTGTTGCCCACCATGACGACGACATCGCCGACCCCGGCTGCCGTCGCGAGATCGCGATAGCGGCGCGCCACCGAGACCGACTCCGGCGTCGGCTCCACCACCACGACGATCAGGTCGAACTGGGCGTGCAGCGAATTGGCGAACGCGTCGGTGCCGGCCACCATGTCGCAAACCACCCAGTCGCCGGCACCGAGATGCAGGTGCGACAGCAGGTTCTCCAGGATGGCGAGATGGCCGTGGTAGCAGCCAGCGCCGATGTCCTCCCGCTCGTACGTGCCGACGTGCAACACGTGGGTGCCGGGATCGAGCGCCGTAGCGTGCCCGGCGAGCACAGGATCAGCCGGGTCGAGCGTGACCAGCCGGGATCCCGGACCCGGCGGCGTGGTGGGCACGAACTGCTCCACTGCGGACACTCGCGGGTTCGTGCCGAGCAGGTGCCGGCGGATCGAGGCGGCGTTCTGCGGCTGCGACATGGCCGACGCCGGGGTGGCGGTTACACCCAGCAATGGAGCCAGGTGGACGTTGACGTCCGCGTCGATGGCGAGGACACGGTGGCCGGCGGATCGCAGGAATCCGACGAAGAGGGCGGCGAGCGTGCTCTTGCCGCTACCACCCTTACCGGTGAAAGCGATTCTCATACCCCCATTTTAACCTATCGAAAACGACAACCAGTATCGCTATGCTCGACCGAGGGCCGCCCTCGTGCGACCTCCAAGGACACGACGCGCCGGCAGGCCGGAGAACCGGTGACCGGGACGCCTCGGTTCCCCCGGACCACCCGGCAAGGCACCGAGATCGCCGCGCTGCTGCACGAGACCCACGGGTAGCGACCCGCACTGACCCCACCTTCGGTGACGAGCGCTTCGCGGCAGATCCGGATGCCACCCACCAACCTGCAAGTGCGATACGGGACCAGCAGGCAGCTTGTTGCCTTGCCCGGCGGTGGGCAGGCGGCGATACGTGGCAAGAGCGGTCCCAGGCGGCCACCGCATTGGGGACAACAAGGCTCGCCGGCGGTGGGGCGACCTCCATGAGCTGTGTCCGGACGAACTACTCGATGAGCCGACCGGTGACCGCGACCATGCCAAGGCCACCGCGTTGCTCCAGAAGTGTCGGGGGCAGGGGCGGTAGCAGCCGGTATCGCCCCCGCGTGGTCAGCGGCAGATGTGTGCGCCTCGCTGGTCGGTCAATCCGCCACGATGACCGCCCGCTACCTCCGGTCGGCGTCGCCAGGGCGGCCGGCGAACTGCCTGGCGATGGCACGGTACTGGTCCGCGGCTCGAGCCACCTGGCCACTGTCGAGACTCGTGCCCGGCATGCGGCCGAGCCGTTCGACCTCGTCGGCCAGGCGGAGGTGTTCACGATGCGCATATTCGCGGCAGGCCAGGCAGGTCACGCGCTCGGGGTACAAGGAGGTCATCGCGTACCCCGCGCGCACCCCGCAGCCGGTCGTGACCGAGGTCGGTAGGTCAGCGGCGAGGCCGAACGTCGACGCCAGGAGGTTGCGCGTGGCGGCGCTGGCGCCGAGGGTCGCCACGACGTGGATGTGCGGATCGAGGTCGCTCACCCCTACTGCCTACCGCAACTGGCAAGACTGAACCAGCGGCAATGGCGGCAGGCAGATTCGACGGGCTACGAGCCGAGCGCCCTGTGCCCCGGGTTCGCGCCGGCGCCAACTTCGACCTGCTCCAGCAGGGCGAATACTCCTCACCTGCGAGCGGGGAGATCCAACGCGGGTATCCGCTTCTGCCGATGGGCGGAATCACCGCTCAGGCGATGCTCGCGACCGGCGACGGGTTGAGCCTGGCGAAGCCTTCCTGCCGGTGATAGGGGAAGTATGGATAGGGTGCGGTGCGGCTGCTGGCAGTGTCGAGCCGGGCTGTCTGTTCGGGTGTGAGCGACCAGCCGACAGCGCCGATGTTCTGCCGCAGTTGCGCCTCGTCGCGTGCGCCAATGATGACGGTGGCTACCGTGGGTCGTCGTAGTAGCCAGTTGACCGCGATCTGCGGCACTGCTCGACCGGTCTCGTGGGACAGTTCTTCGAGGACGTCCACGACGCGGAACAAGTGCTCGTCGTCGACCGGTGGGCCGAAGGCTGCGGTCGCGTGGAGCCTGCTTGTGGGCGGTGGCGGTGTGCCGCGGCGGATCTTGCCGGTGAGTCGTCCCCAGCCGAGCGGGCTCCACACTACGGCTCCGACGCCTTGGTCGAGGCCCAAGGGCAACAGTTCCCACTCATAGTCCCGACCAACAAGTGAGTAGTAGACCTGGTGTGCCACGTACCGGCGGCGGCGGTCCCGGTCGGCTGCGGCGAGGGACTTCATTAACTGCCAGCCGGAGAAGTTGGAGACGCCGAGATAGCGAATCTTGCCCTCCCGTACCAGGTCGTCCAGTGTCGCCACGACCTCTTCGATGGGCGTTGCGGCGTCGAATGCGTGTAGCTGGAACAGGTCGATGTAGTCGGTGCCGAGTCGGCGCAGCGCCCCGTCGACCGATCGGATGAGCCGGGCGCGCGAGGTTCCCGCGTCGTTCGGTCCGTCGCCGGTCGGCAGGCCGGCCTTGGTCGAGATCAGGACAGCGTCGCGTCGGCCTTTGATCGCTTGTCCCAGCATCTCCTCGGACGCGCCGTCGGAGTACACATCCGCGGTGTCGAACATGCTTATCCCGGCGTCCAGGCAGATGTCCACGAGGCGCCTCGCCTCGCGCGCGTCCGTGTTGCCCCAAGCGCCGAAAAGCGGTCCGGAGCCGCCGAAGGTGCCGGCGCCGAAGCTGAGGGCGGGCACGGTGAGGCCGGATGCCCCAAGCCGTCGGTACTCCACGATGACAACCTTCCCTTAACGGAACTACAGTTTCATTAACTACGTGAGCTAGGGTAGCAGCCAGCCGCAGTTAAGGGAACTGGAGACCTGTTATGGCCGTCGGTGCGATTCGGCCCGGAGGGCGGACCGCCCGGGTCCGCGCCGCCGTACTCCGAGCTGCCGGTGACGCGCTCGCAGAGCACGGCTTCGACCGTCTCGACCTCGCCGACGTGGCACGCCGCGCCGAGGTGGGCAAGACAACGGTCTACCGCCGCTGGGGTACGGTCGCCGGCCTCGTCGCCGACCTGCTGACGGACATGGCGGAGCATTCGCTGCCGCGAGCAGACACCGGATCGCTGATCGAGGACCTGCGTGCCAATGCCCGGCTCGTGCAGCGCACCCTGGTCGATCCGCGTCAGGGTGCACTGTTCCGCGCGGTCATCGTCGCCGCGACCTGCGACCCCCGTGCCGCCGAGGCGCTGCACCGCTTCTACGCCGTCCGTATCGCCGAGTGGGCCCCCTGCGTAGAGCAGGCCGTACGGCGGGCGGAACTGCCCCCGGGCACGGACGCGGCCGAGGTCATCCGCGCCGTCTCGGCACCGCTGTACTACCGCTTGCTCGTCAGCGGAGACCCTATCGACGAAACCACGGCAGACCGGGCCGCCGAAGCGGCAGCGGCAGCCGCCCACGCCGGCGTCTACACGTCCCCCAGCGGTCTCACCTGACGACACCGCCATCCGCACCTGCTGCCGATCGTGTGCGCCGCCGACAGCCGCATCTTGATCAGGTGCGCGCTCGTGCCGCTGACCGGGTGCCGTGTTCAGTCACGGTCGTCAGGGCGTACGCCATGTGCGAGTAGCCGAGAGGGTCACCATCGCAGGCCCTACGGCGCCGTCCCTTGACGCCATGTCTCTGCGAGCAGGGCATACGTGTAGCCGTCCAGCCAGCCCAGCTCGGCGTGCCAGGAGTCGCCGACGCCGTGCTGCTCACGACGCATGCCGACCTTCTCGAGGATCCGCACCGAGGGGAGGTTGTCCGCGAAGCAGCCAGCGGTGATCCTTCGCACGCCCAGCCGGTCGAAGGCGTGCGCCACCATCGCGGTGACGGCCTCCGTCGCGTAGCCCTGGCCGCCGTACGCCGGGTCGAAGATGTAACCGAGTTGCGCCTCTGTCCGCGGCGGCATGCCGGGCTGGCCCATGCCGTCGAGCAGTTCGAGCGAGACGGTTCCGATCACCACGCTGTCCAGGGTCACGGCCACGCTGTGGTCGTCGGGATCCTCAGCAGCGCGCCGCCACCTCGCTCGGAAGGACGCAGGGTCGACCTCGGTGCGCAGCAGCCAGCGAGTGACCTCCGGAAGGTTGCGGTACTCCAGGATCCGGTCGACATCCTCGTCACGCACCGGGCGAAGTTCGAGGCGTTCGGTGCGTAAGTTAGTGCTTTCCACGAGGTGAGACGTTAGTGGGTGCACCACGGCGACACGTCCGATTATCCTGCCGCCGCCGGACCCGGTTCACCTAGCAGGAGGCTCGCCCACCACACGCACTGCCATGGCACGGACCGCGCGTCTCGCAGTGCGGCCGACTGTCCTACGGGTGGCGGCGCACCGAGGTTGATGTGCGGTCCGCGGTCGTCGGGCGCAGTGGCGATCGCCGGTGGTGTCCGGGGGCGGCTGGTAGGCCGCGTAGAAGTGGTCCGGTGGTGTCGTCCGGTAGCAGGAGCCACCCGGCGGCGAGGTCTATGCGGGGTCGCCGGCGCGGAGGTCACCGAAGTCGATCACGCCGCAGAGGGTGCCGTCGGCGGTAGAACGTTGGCCGGGTGCAGGTCGGCATGGAGGCATGGCGCCGGGCCGGTCCATCCGGGCGCGGTGACCGCGTCAGCCGGCGCGGACGGCGTCCGGGTCGTTGCTCAGCCCCGCTCGGTGGCGCAGGCGAGCCCTTGGGTGAACTGGACGGCCTAATCGGCCAGTGGCCCGTGCTCAGGGTGGGTGGCCGCAAGCCGGCCGCGGGTCCCGCCCACTCCTCGGGCGGAACCGCGTCAGTCGCAGTGTCGCCAGAAACCGCGCCCGGTCGACCGCGAATTGCGTCAGGTCGCCGAAGTTTCGCGTTGCTCGCGGGCTCGCCGTCGAGCCATTGGGCCACCAAGCAGGGAGCGAAGAACTTTCGTCGGGCCCGCCCATCGCGAGCGGAAACCGGCACGGGCCGGTAGCCGCGACGCGAGGGCCGGAAGCCACCGGTGTTACTTCTCGACCGCCAGCGGGTACGGCGAAGCGCTGGGCAGGCGCACCGACATCAGGGCCCCGAGGTCAAACGTCCAATAATCCCCGCCCTGGTTCGCACTCGAATCGGCAGGTCAGCCCCGGGCGGGAACTGCGTGGCCAGCAATCGCCGGACGAGGCTGGCATCAATGCGCCGACGATCCGTCACGGGCCCACCGACACCGCCGCGGCCTCTGCCGGCGAGCGATTTGTCGCCACCCGACGGCGTCCGCCGCGCCGCCGGAAACGCGGTCGCGCAATTGGCTCCTGGCAGCGTGCGCCGATCAATGCCGAAGCCCTGGGCGCACCGCCCGGCAGTCTTTCGGCGGAGCGCGCCGGCAGGCTCGGCGCACCCACGAGAGGCAGCGCCGGGCGGGCGGCGACGGGCCCGCGCCGCCGGCCGCTTCCGGGCCAGACGGGTGAGGTTGCTCACAACCAGCCGGCGGGGCGCGGCGGGGGCCGTCGCCGGCGCTCGACCGGAATCGTTCGGTGGGCGGGGCGCGTCCGCTCGCCTTTCTTTTCGGTACGGGAATGACCGAATTGTGTACCGGTGCCGGGGGGTGCCTACCGGAAGAGACGGAACCTCGACATGGTTCTGGTGGCTGAGATGTGGTGGAGTGTTCCCTATGCTGGGCCCCGGGGGGACGAGTGTTCCAGCTGGTCCGCGGACCACGCCGCGGTTGCAAACTTGGAAAGACCCTGGAAAGGGTGAGGGGGAAAGCACGCCGATGACCGGTTTAGCTACACGATCCTGGGATGGCATGACCATTCCAGCCGCCGGTACATATCTTCTCGATCCGGCACACAAGCGGATCGGTTTCCTCGCCCGGCACATGATGGTGAGTCCGGTGCGCGGTGAGTTCGGCGAGGCCACCGCCCGGATTGTCGTGGCGGAGGACCCGTTGGCCTCGTCGGTCACCGCAACGATCCAAACGGCGAGCGTCAGCACGGGCAATACCGACCGGGACACGCATCTGAGCAGCGCCGATTTTCTCGACGTGGAGAGTTACCCCACGCTGGAGTATCGCAGCACGGGAATCAAATGGCAGTCGGTCGACGACCCAATTTTCTATTGGGCGCGGTTGCGCAACAGCGGGCTCAGCCGGAGATCGGTGTCGGGCAAGATTCCCAATCCACAGAATCGTACGAGTGGCAGATTCGTGCTCACCGGCGATTTGACCGTCAAGGGGATCACCCGGCCGATCGACCTTCATGTGGAATTCGGTGGTGCTCGCCGAGATCCGTATGGGCAGGACATCTTTGGCTTCAGCGCGACGGCCGAAATCGATCGTGAGGACTACGGTCTGCTCTGGAACGTCGTTCTGGAAAGCGGTGGCGTCCTGGTCGGAAAGAAGGTCCAGATCGAAATCGCCGGCGAGGCTATTCGTCAGCCCTGAGCAGCGGAACGTGCCGTAAGAGCGCACCGCGCAGGTCGAGCCAGGCGCCGACCGGGCCACGGACCAGGCCCGCAGCACCACCTCTTCGCAGCGCGGGCAGCGGGCCACCAGGCCGGGCGCGTGGTCGTACACCCCGTAGGACCGCCACCGGCCCGGTCCGCCGGCATCCGGCAGTCTCGCACGAGGCCGGCGCCCGGCAGGACGTGACCGATCCGGTGTCGGTGTCCGCGGTGGCGGCGCGGGAGTACGGGCGGCTGGACATTCTGGTCAACAACGCGGGCATCCTGCTCGAACGCGGCCAGAAGCCCAGCGCGACGCAGGTCGAGCTGCTGGAACGGACTTACGCCACCAATGTGTACGCCGTGGTGCGGGTGACCAACGGCCTGCTGCCGCTGATCCGGCAGGCGCCCGCGGGGCGCATCGTCAACGTCTCCAGCGGGCTGGGTTCACTCGCGCTGACCAGCGACCCGAACGGACCGTACGCACCGTTCCCGCTGCTGGCGTACAACTCGTCGAAGAGCGCGCTCAACGCGGTCACCGTCTCCTACGCCAACGAGCTGCGGGAAACGGCGATCAAGGTGAACGCCGCCGATCCCGGGTACTGCGCGACCGATCTCAACGGACACGCCGGGTCGCGGACCCCGGCACAGGGCGCCGCCGTCGCTGTACGGCTCGCGACCCTGCCCGACGACGGCCCGACCGCTGGCTTCTTCAGCGAGGACGGCTCCGAGCCCTGGTAGGGCAGGGACTCGGCACGCGCATCCGACGCCGGGGGTCGTCATGGAACCTTGACTTCGGATCTGCCTCGTCGGCCAGATAGGGGTGCGTACGGACTGGGGCGCGAACCAGGGAACCGTACGCACCCGCCTGCTCCGCCGGTGCAGGCAGGCAGTTCGTAGGAGTCATGCAATGCAGGTAGGCCCTGAGATGGGAAGGTGTCTGAAGAGGAGCGAGTCCGACGGGCGGCCTAGCCAATACGCTGAGCCCCGTCCGCACTATCTGGGAGAGTCATGACAAGTAGGTTCACCGAGTTGACCATTGACTGCCACGACCCGGAGAGACTCGCGGCCTTCTGGTGTCAGGTCCTGGACTTCAAGGTGATCGACCGGAGCGAGGGCAAGGTCGAGATCGGCTCGTGGGTGCCAACCGTCGAGGATGTTCGGGCCCGTCAGATGCCGCCCACCCTGCTGTTCGTCCAGGTACCTGAGGGCAAGACCGTGAAGAACCGGCTTCACCTCGACGTCAGCCCGATCGACGGCAGCACCGAGGACGAGGTGACCAGATTACTCGGCCTCGGCGCCACCAAGACGGATGTGGGCCAGGGCTCAGACCGAAACTGGGTGGTCATGGCAGACCCCGAGGGCAACGAGTTCGACGTCCTACGCACCCTGGCACCGCAGACTTAGTCCACCGCTGGCGTGGACTTCGAGTTACTCGTGCGCGATTGCGTTCAGTACGTTGACCCGCGCCGCCCGGATCGCCGGCAGGGTGGCGGCGAACGCGCCGACGATCACGGCGAGTATCAGGTATGTCCCCATCTGCTCCCAGGGGAGTGCCACTTCGGTGAAGCCCTCCTCCTTCAACGCGCGCACGACGGCCGCGCCCAGCCCGCTGCCGACCGCGAGGCCGAGCAGCGCGCCGAACACCGAGATCACCACAGCCTCGACGGTGATCATGCGCATCGCCTGCGCCCGGCGCAGTCCGATCGCCCGGAGCAGGCCGAGCTCGCGGGTGCGTTCGAGGACCGACAGTGCGAGGGTGTTGACGATGCCCAGGACGGCGATGAGGATCGCCAGCGCCAGCAGGAGCTGGATCATGGCCAGAATGGTGTCGAACTGGCTGCTCTGCTGGGCGATGAACGCGCTACGGTCGCCGACGGTGACCTCGGGGCTGTCGGCCAGGAGTGCGTCGATCTGCTTGCGGATCTCGGCGGCGTTGGCGCCCTCGGCGAGGCGCAGGTACCCGAACGAGGGCTGGGCCACCCGGAAGTCGTGTACCGCTTCGGCGGGCAGGATCCACCCGCCGACCCGGTACACGTCGTCGTCGGCGTAGATGCCGGCCACGGTCATGGTGCGGACGTCCCCACGGGCAAGCCGAACCTGCAAGGTGCTGCCGGCGCGCAGCCCCAGTTCCGTGGCGCGCTCGGCGTCGACGACCACGTGATCGGCCGGCAACGTCGCGAGCGTCCCCTCGATCGTCCGCAACGGCAACATGCGGGTCATGGCCGCCAGGTCGGTGACCACGTTGACCCGGCTCGGCCTGCCGTTGATCATCGCAATGTCACCGTACTCGCCGACGATCTCGCGTACCCCGCCGATCTGGCGTGCGCGGTCCAGCACCGCAGGGTCGAAGGTCGGCATCGAGTCGCCCCCGGGCTCACCGGCAATGATCAGATCGGCCTTGACCCGCGTGTCGACCATCTTGGTGAAGCTGGCCGTCGCAGATTCGAGGACGACGTGCACCCCGGTGATCAGCGCTAGGCCGACCATGAGGGCGGCGGCGGTGATCGCGGTGCGCTGTGGGTTGCGGGCGGAGTTGAGCCGGCCCAGCCTGCCCGGTACCGACCAGGAGAACAACAGGCCCAGCACCGACACGATCGGCCGGGCGATCATCGGCGTCAGCAGCGCGATGCCGGTGAAGGTGACCAGCACGCCGCCGAGGAGCAGCAACAGCGTGGCCTCGCCGCCCTGGCCTGTTAGTCCGATCCCGAGCGCGGTAACGCCGATCGCGGTGATCAGGGCGCCGGCGACGGTGAGGCGGGTCAGCGGACGGTCCGGCGCCGCGACCTCCCGCAGCGCCGCGACCGGCGGGATACGCGCTGCGCGCAGCGCTGGCAGCAGCGCCGCCACCAGCGTCACCAGCGTGCCCACCGCGAACGCACTGATGACGGCCGAGGCCGGAATCTCGATCGATTCCACAGGAAGGTCGGCGTTGCCGACGTGCCTGAACACGTACGCCAGCAGCGCCCCCACGCCGATGCCCGCACCCAGCCCGAGTACCGAGGCGACGACACCGATGGCCAGCGCCTCGACCAGCACCGACCCGATCATCTGCCACCGGCTGGCACCGATGGCCCGCATCAGTGCCAGCTCCTCGACGCGCTGCGCTACGAGGATCGAGAACGTGTTGAGGATCAGGAACGTCCCGACGAACAGCGCCACTCCGGCGAAGCCGAGCAGCACGTTGTTGAAGAAGCTCAGCGCCTCGCGGAAGCTTTCGGCGGCGGCGTCCTGCAGTTGCTTGCCGGTCTTGACGTCGTAGGTGTCGCCCAGCGTGGCGGAGAGCCGGTCGCGCAGCACCTCCGGCGCGACGCCTGGCGCGGCCTTGACGACGATGGCGGAGTACACGCCCGTCTTGCCGAGCATCAGCTCCTGTGCGACCGGCTCGATGAACGACACCTCCTGGGCGCCTCCGATGGTGTCGCGGTTGCCGCTGTAGCCGAAGATCCCGACCAGGGCGAACGTTTTCTTCGGCTGCAGGGTCAGCACGCCCACCCGGTCACCGACCTCGACCCCGGCGGCCGCGGCCAGGCTCGCGTTGACCGCGATCTCGTCGGCGGCCCGCGGCGCGCGCCCGGCGCGCAGCTGGCGCAGGTCCGCCGTGCCGCTCCAGCTGGTACCAAGGCGCGACGGCCCCGACGTGGTGACGACCTTGCCGTTGGAGCCGATGACGCGCGCGCCGCTGACGCTGACAACACCCGTGGCCTTCTCGACGCCGGGGATTGCGCGGACGTTGCCGACGAGCTCCGCCGGCACGGTGGCGGAGTTCTCGTCGGGCTCGCCGCCCGCCACCGGCGCCTTGCCGCTGACGGCGACGTCGGTGCCTGAGTACACGCTGGCGGAGAGGTTGTCGAACGACGCGGCGAGCGTGCTGGTGAGGACGAACGCGCCGGAGACGAACATGACGCCGAGGACGACGGCCATGCCCGACAGGATCAGCCTCAGCTTTCTGGAGCGCAGGCTCTTGAGGGTCGCGAGCAGCACGGTCAGGCCCTCACTGTCTGGCTGGTGTCGACCGGGTCGGTGTCGAGGCGCCTCATGGTGTTCAGGACGGCGTCGGCGGTCGGCGCGTAGAGCTCGGCCCGGACCTGCCCGTCGGCGAGGAAGACGACCCGGTCGGCGTAGGAGGCGGCGTTGGGGTCGTGGGTCACCATCACGATCGTCTGGCAGTAGTCGCGCACGGAGCGGCGCAGGAAGCCCAGCACCTCGGCGCCCGACCGCGAGTCGAGGTTGCCGGTGGGCTCGTCCGCGAAGATCACATCAGGGCGGGCGACAAGGGCGCGGGCACAGGCGACGCGCTGCTGCTGGCCGCCGGAGAGCTGGCTCGGCCGGTGCGACAGCCGGTCGCCGAGGCCCACGGTCTCGATGACCTGGGCGAACCAGTCCCGGTCGGGCTTGCGGCCGGCGATCGACAACGGCAGCAGGATGTTCTCCTGCGCCGTCAGGGTCGGCAGCAGGTTGAACTGCTGGAAGATGAACCCGACCTGGTCGCGGCGCAGCCGGGTCAGCTTGGCGTCGCCGAGTCCGGTGACGAGCATGTCGCCGATGTACACCTCGCCACGGGTGACGGTGTCGAGACCGGCCAGGCAATGCATCAGCGTCGACTTGCCCGACCCGGACGGTCCCATGATCGCTGTGAACTGGCCGCGGCCAAGATCGACACTGACGCCCCGTAACGCCGCCACCTGGGCCTCGCCGCTGCCATAGACCTTCCACACGTCGACGGCTCGCGCCGCGACCGTGGCGTCCTGGCGAACCTCCGCGCCGGGTGGCCCAGTTGTCGTGGTTGGCACGATTCCTCCTCATGCGGCATTGAACGGTCTGTTGACCCGCCTCATCCAAGCGCTGCCAGCGGCCAGGCACATTGGCCCGTACCCGAAGCTTTGGGGTAGGGCCAGCACTACGACGTACAGTGCTGGCCGTGACGACGACCGGGACGGCTGCGACTGGCAGAAAGGCCCGCGCCAGCACCGCGTGGGAGGCGATGCGGACCCAACCACTACGCATCGCGTTCTCGCCATGGCCGCTGCGGGCGTTGGCCTACCTCGCGTCCGGGGCCGTGGTCGGCGCCTTCACCCTGGTCTGGCTGCCCCTTGCGTTGCTGGCCGGCGCGGGAGTCCTGACGCCACTGGCGATGCAGCCGCTGGTGGCCCTCGAGCGGCGGCGGATCATGCTGCTCGGCGGGCCGGCGCTGCCCGACCCGCATCGGCCACCGGACCGGCCCGGTCTCGTCGCGTGGCTACGCCTTCGCCACAGCGAGGCGGCGACGTGGCGGGAACTGGCGTATTCGGTTCTGCACGGAACCGTTCTGCTGGCCTTCGACCTGGTGGCCACGCTGCTCGCCCTGAGCCCGGGACTGGTCCTCATCCTGGTGCTGAAACCCGACGACCCGCCACCGTCGCCGCCGGGCGACGGCGAGGCGCCGGCCGGGCTGTCGGACGTCGTCGCCCCCGCACTGCTCCTGGCGTTCGGAATGATCGTCGCCGTCTTCGCCATCTGCTACGCGGTGGTTCTCGCCGCGATCGCCCACGCCGCGCTGGCTCACCTCCTGCTGGCCCCCGGCGAGGAGGCGAAGGTCCGGACGTTGACCCGGTCGCGGGCGCGGCTGATTGACGCGTTCGAGGTCGAGCGCCGGCGCATCGAACGGGACCTGCACGACGGCGCCCAGCAACGCCTCCTGCGTCTGGCCATTACCCTCGGGATGGCCCGGCTGGAGGTACGTGACAACCCCGAAGCAGCCCAGGCCCTCGTCGACCAGGCCGCCGAGCAGGCCAAGGCCGCCCTGGCCGAGCTTCGCGAGCTGGTACGCGGCGTCCACCCGCAGATCCTCACCGAGCGGGGCCTGCCGGCGGCGCTCACCGAGCTGGCCGATAGCGCCGCCGTACCGTTGACGATCGCGCTCGACGTACCTCACCGACTACCGTCCATGGTGGAGTCCACGGCGTATTTCGTGGTCGCGGAGGCGTTGACCAACGCCGTCAAACACGCGAAGGCGCGCCAGATCTGGGTGACCGGCTGCCTCGACGGGACCGCCCTCGTCGTCGAGGTGCGCGACAACGGCGTCGGCGGCGCGGACCCCGACAGCGGCACCGGCCTGGCCGGCCTCGCCGACCGCGTCGACGCCCTTGCCGGCACGCTTGTCCTGTCCAGCCCGCCCGGTGGCCCGACCGTCCTCAGAGCGGAGCTGCCATGCTCCGGGTAGCACTCGCCGACGACTCGGTGCTCCTGCGCGAGGGGCTTGTCGGCATCCTCGCCCGCTTCGGCCACGAGGTCGTCGCTGCGGTCGGCGGCGCCCCGGCGCTGGCCGATGCTGTCGTCGCCGACCGCCCCGACGTGGTGGTGACCGACGTACGGATGCCACCCACATACACCGACGAGGGACTGCACGCAGCCCTCGCCCTGCGCCGCAACCACCCCGGCCTGCCGATCCTGGTACTCAGCCAGTACATCGCCACGACCTACGCCAGCGAACTGCTGGAATCCTCGGGCAGTGGCGGTGTCGGATACCTCCTCAAGGACCGGGTCGCCGACGTGACCGAGTTCGTCGACGCCGTCGAACGGGTCGCCGGCGGCGGCTGCGTGATCGACCCACAGGTGGTCAGCAAGCTCCTCGCGCTGCGCCGCGACCCGCTCACCAGGCTGACCCCGCGCGAACGGGAGGTCCTGGCGCTGATGGCCGAGGGACGATCGAACGCAGCGATCTCACGGATGTTGACGGTGACCGATGCCGCGGTCGGCAAGCACATCGCCGCCATCTTCGCCAAGCTCAACCTGCCCGTAAGCAGCGAAGACGACCATCGGCGAGTACGCGCGGTGCTCGCCTACCTTCAGGGCTGACTCCCACCCGCCGTACCGCCGTGGCCGGCTCGTTGGTGACCGACCCAATCCGTCCGACCTACGCCACGCAGAACTCGTTGCCTTCCGGGTCCTGCATGATCCACCAGTGCCCGGCAGGCCCCTTGTTGACCTCACGGACTCGTGCTGCCCCCAGGTCTTCCAGCCGGGTCACCAACTTGTCCATGCCGTCGGGCTCGCTGTGCAGGTCGATGTGTAGGCGGTTCTTGCCGGACTTGCCCTCAGGCACGTCCTGAAAGAGCAGCCGCCGGCCCCGGCCGACACCGCTGGTCTCGTCGAACGGGTCCTCGGGATGCCGGATTGCGGCGTAGCCGCGAAAGGTCTTGCGGCCCCGATGCTCGACGACTGCCTCGTCGCCGATGTGGCCGGCGGCCAGCAACTGCTCGACGAGCGCACTGGGGTCTTCCACCTCGTAGTCCAGGGCCGCAGCCCAGAAGTCCGCGAGGGCGGGTGCGTTCGTGCTGTCGACAACCAACTTCCAGCTCAATGTCATGTAACCAGTTATAGTGGTTACATGGCTTCCTCCGCAACCAAGGGGATGACGCTGCGCTCCCATACCGGCGTCGCATACCAGTTCGACCCCGGCGCGCTGTGCCTGGAGCTGCTGACCACCGGCGGTCCCGGCCCATACCGCCGGTACGAGGTCCTGCACGAACCCGCCGACCTAGCCGCCTGGACAAGCCGGTCGCGGCTGACGCCGACGCCCGCGCTGGAGATCTCCCAAGCCGAGGTGGTGGACGCGCGAAGGCTCCGCGACGCGCTGTTTCGGGTGGTCCTCGCCCACACGCGCGGCGAGCCACACCCGCCCGCTGATCGACAGACCATCAACGAGGCAGCCGCCCGTTCGGCTCTGGCGCCGGCCATCGCGCCGTCCGGGAAGCGGCAGTGGACCGGGCCCCTGAGTGGCACGCACCTGCTGGCCACCGTCGCACGGGACGCCGTCGAGTTGCTGACTGGCCCGTTCACGGACCGCATCCGCACGTGCGCTGCCGAGGACTGCCATCTCATCTACGTCGACACCTCACGCCCCGGTCGCCGCCGGTGGTGCTCCATGGAGCACTGCGGCAACCGTCACAAGGTCAGGGCGCTGCGCACTCGCCAGTCCGAGGAAGAATGACGGCGATGCCTACTGGGCTCACCAAGGACACGGGCGGGCAGACCGGCGATCCTGCGCCGACATCATGGGCCGGAACCCGCGCCGCCGCAAACGCACCACCATCGCGGACCCGGCCACCCCGCCGGCTGGTCGGCCACCACCCACATGCGCACAAGCCCGGTCATCGACGCTCTGCACCCGACGGGCACGGCCCGCGGCGGCCGGGCCGACAAGGTGGTCTTCCACTCCCCCCGCGGCCAAGAAATCAGTCGGCGCTGGGCTGGAAGATCACAGCGACGCCGAGAGCTTCGCTGGCTGGTACGACGATCTCACCCGCGTGTCCCTTGGCATATGTCACCGCCGCGGCCCGCAAGTGGTGCTCTGTCTGGACGATGTCGTGCACCGAAATTGTGTATCCGACGAAGGCGGGCAGGGCTGGCGGACACTCGCCGGGCAGGACGTTGGGCAGGGCGGAGGCGGCGACGAGAGTGACGGTGGTGTCGTCGAGTTCGAAGGTCCGCGTGGAGCCGTGACGTACCTCGGTGGCGCCACCGAGGTACGTCGCGTAGCGGTGCTCGACGTCGGCCAATGCCTCGTCGGGGACGCACAGCATGCATCCAACTAGGTCAATCGCGCTGTTGGCGTGCTCCGGCCGCTGCTGCCCGGCGACGGGCGTGTTCTCGGCGACGCCAACCCTGCCCTCGGGCAACAGGCCGCGTGGCGCGTTCGGGTCGTCGCTGTTGATCTCCAGGTAGCGGGCGGGAACCATCCGGGTACCGTCGGCGGTTTCGATCGGGCGCTGCACCGCGTGCACGCCACCGTGGCCAACGCCAGCGGTGTCCAGCCGGGCAGCGGCGCAATCGATGTCCGGCGAATCGAAGATAAGGATGTGCATGCCTTGGAACCGGTCCAGGCAGGCGGTGAGGTTCGCGGCGGCGCCGCGCACGGCGGCCAGCAGCGCAGGCAGTTTGTCGGCCGGAACCTTGAGGGGAACCACGTGGGCTTCGTCCGGGATCGGCTGGCCATCCCTGATGACGGTCACGAGCTCGACGAAATTGCGGCGCAGGTAGATGTGGGTGTTCGCCGCGCCGACCGGGCGGGCGGGCGCTCCTGGGGCGGTGGACAGCGTCGGATAGGCCGGCGGTGGCAGGGTGAAACCCAGCCGTCGGTAGGTGCTGATGGCCGCGGTCATGTCTTCCACAACCAGGCCTACATGATGCAGGCCACCAAGGTCGTTGCCCATGCTGGTCACCTTTTGTCGATGGGTGCGCCGTAGGCGGCGCGGCGGTAGTCGTCGGCGTGCCTGTCGAAGATGGCGATGACCTGGGGCGCGGCGGCGGTGAACCGCGTCGACGGTGGCGGCTTCGCCGGCTCGAACGCGTGGCGCAGGGTGTCGGAGAGTTGATCGGCCTTCGCCTGAAGAGTCAGTTCCACTTCTGAGGGAAGGAACGGGTCGATGCCGAAGAAGCCGAACATGACCGCGGGCAGGGTGTAGTCCAGATCCTCGGGGCGCAGTCCGACCCGCAGCAGGCCGTTGTCGGCGAGTACGCCGAGGTATTCGCGGGAGGCAAGCAGCTTGCCGCTCTGCAGCGGTCGACGGGCTGGGCTGGCCAGAAACTGGCCCATGACGTCGGCGTCCCGGGTGAAGATCGCGCGCAGCACCGGCCGTGCCATCGCTTCCAGGAAGAAGTGGCGCATGTACCGGTGCAGGGCGACCTGCTGCGGATCGTCGCGCATGGCAGCCACCACCGCGTCGAGCATCGTCACGGCCTCCCGCGCGCCGACCGCGAAGAACAACTGTTCACGGCTGCGCCAGTGCAGGTATACGGTCCCCTTCCCGACGCCAGCGCGCCGGGCGATTTCGTCGATGGTCGTCCGCCGGTATCCCCAGCGCAGCAGCAACTCCTTCGCCGCATCGAGGATCCGGCCCGCGCGGTCGATGTGGCTGGTCGGCTGTGACTCCGTCATGGCACCCCCTCGTGACCGATGACCAGAGTAGCATTCTGGTCATCGGTCACTGGAGTCGACTTTCACACGTACGCGTAAGCGCCTTCAGTTCCCCTGTACACAGCGATGGGGCGACCGAAGGATTCAGGGCCAGCTACAGCGGCTTGGCCACCGCATCGGGGCCGGCACGATCCGACGAACCCTGACCCGCCGACGTGTCGGCCCGCCGCCCGCCAGCACTCCACCTACTTGGCATCACCGCGCACCCCACCGGCCGATGAACGACCCAGCAGGCCCGTAACCTCACCATGGACCTCGGCGAGCACACCGACCAGTTCCGGTTCCTCATCCGCGATCGCGATGGCGTCCAGAAGCACACGGATCCACGCGATCACTTCCAACGGCTTGCCACGAAGACCCAAAGATCGCCGGGCACGCTGAGTACCAGCAGCGATGAGCTGGAGACGAGATACCGCCAGCTACGTCAGCACTGCGCCAGGTTACCGAGCACGCGTACTTCCTGAGCCGTGACGCGGGTGGTCAGCTCGACGAGCGCAGACGTGATCGTCCAGCGCGCCCATGTGCCGCGAGGGTGGCGAGGGCGCGCAGTGTCACGCAGCCGCGCCACTCCACGCGCTGCCCCGGGGACCAGTCGAGCCAGTCGAACATCCAGCCGCCGTCCTCGAGCTGTTCCTCCTCGAGCTTGTCCAGCTCTGCCTGGATATGTTCCTCGGTGAACAAGGTCCGGCTGCTCAGGCCCGGGCGTGGTGAGAGCACGAGGGCGGTGAGGCGCTCATCCTCGGTGCCACCAGGGACGCAAATTGTGCCGTCGGGCCCGATCTTGGGTCGGAGCGACTCGATCGCCGCGCAGGCGCGGTCCTCGTCCGATTCGTGGTCGAGGAAATCAAGGGCGAACTTGACCCAGTAGGCGTCGAGCTCGTCAGGGCCATCGATTCGAGACCAGCACCAGGATCTCGCGGCATCGAGCCAGGAGGTCTGGACGCCGGCCCGGGTCAGGACGGATACGACCCCGAACGTGATGAACGAACCGTCCGGGTCGGGCGTCATCCACGGTGCGTGCGGATGGTTGGCTGCACTGGGCAGGACGAAGGGCAAGGCCCCGTCGGCACGGGCATTCCGGGCCGCCCAACTCGCAGCTTGGGTGACCATGGGGTCGCCCAACGCGCCGACTTCAGCGAGCACCTCGAGTGCGTGCAGCGTGGCAGTCGGCTGGCTCGCGGGGTCCCGGACGTCGGGTTCCAGGGCATGACCGAAGCCGTGGTCGGGGTTCTGATAGGCACGCAATGCCGTGAGGACCGGTTCCACCGAAGCGTCGTGGAGTAGCACCGCGAGTCGGTGCCTGTCCAGAAGGCGAGCGGTGTTGTGGATGAACTGCTCGGCAGCAGCGATGTCGACGGGCACGGTGCCCACGCTAGGCAAAGGCGCCGCCGACTGCTTCCAGAAATCGGACGGGGGTCATGCCGGTGAGCCGCCGCACCTCGTCGTTCATGTGTGCCTGGCTGGCGTAGCCCGCCAAGAACGCCCTACCCGCCAGGTCAGGGGCGTGCAGGTGCGTGAACCGGCGCAGCCGGCCGACACGCGCCAGCATCTTGGGTCCGTACCCCACCGCCGCCACCGCCCGCCGATGCAGCTGTCGTTCGCTAACGCCCAGCTCTGCTGCCACCGCCGCGACCCGAGCGCGCGGACGAGCCAGCCGCAATGTCGCTGCCTGGACCAACGGATCGGGTGTAGCGCCGCGAGAGGACACCGCCTTGAGCAGGTGACGACCTTGACAATTGGCGGGTACCACGGCGAGCGTCTCGGCGAGCCGCAATGCCTCCTGGCCCCACAGGTCGGCGGCATCGACCTGGCGGTCGCGCAGCTCCGCAGCGTGCCAGCCCAGCACCGCACCCGCAGCTCCGGGACGCAGCCGGACACCGGCCACCTCGGCGTTCGCCGGCAGCTCGACCAGCCGCGGGCCCGTATCAGCACCCGCGACCACCAACTTCCCGTTGCCGAGCCAGATCAGGTCGAGACAGCCGTCGGGCACTACCAGTTGGGCATGCCGATGGCTGACGCGCTGCTCCCACACGCACGCCACGAGTGAGGCCGCCGACCCAGGAACCACGTCCTCCCGGTACTGCGAGGTCACAACCTCACCCTACGGAATCGGCCGCCGGGTCTCGCCGAACAGCATGGCGAATGGCAGCTAACGTCCGGATCTGACATGACCTTCGCCCGCAACGACGCATTCATCCATCTGGCCGCCGGCGATGGCGAGGTGTGGTGGCAGGCGCAGATCGCCGAGCCGGTCCAGCCGGATCGCGCTGGCGTGAGCGAGGCGCAGTGGTTGCGCCGCACCGCCGAGTTCTACCGGACGGAGACGCCGTCAGCGGTCATCGCGGCAACGACCCGGCTGCACCCCACCGTGGTCTTTCACGCCGTCGACCCGGTAGCGACCTGGCACCGCGACCGCATCGTCCTCATCGGCGACGCGGCCCACCCGGTCGGCGCCGGGCAGGGCGCCTCGATGGCGATCGAAGACGCCCTCGTCCTGGCCGCGGCGCTGCGGGCGGAGCCGACAATCGCCGCCGCGTTGAAGGCATACGACGCCGAACGCCGCCCGCGGATCGTCAAACTGCTCGACGCGGCCGAGGACAACCGCGGCACCAAGAAGGCAGGACCCGTCAAGCGGCGCCTACAAGCGCTGATCATGCGCCTGTTCGTACCTCTCTTCTACGAGAAGGCCACCGCCTGGCTCTACGAATGCACCCCCGGGCTGGCCGGCAACGCGAATGCGCGGCCGTAGTGGACTGCCCTCCGGTCATCATCCGGGCCACGGCGACCGGCTACACGACGGTCGCGGCAGGGCTTACTCCGGTGCAGGGCATGGCAGCACGCCCCCCGCGCTGAGCGGCATGAGCGCGCATCGGTGCCCGTGCGCGTGCCGGGCAACCGCTTACGGCGTTCGCGAGGGTTCGACCGGGCGGCTGCTGGCGTTGTATGAGTTCTTGGCGGATACCACGGCCGCCTGGAGGTGCTCGGGGTCGACGCCGTGTACGTTGAGCGGCGGGTGCGTACGCCGGACAAGTTCGGCCTCGATGGTCGCCGGCTCCGCGTCCTCCGCCCAGGTCAAGCGCAGGTGCGCGTACATCCACGTGGTCAGCCGCGCCTCATCCTCAGGAACCAGGACAACCCGATCGGTCCAGGTCGTTCGGTATCCCTCGGACACAAGAAGCCCGGCCAACGTACGGCGCAGAGTCGAGCTGCCCGAACGCCTCAGATGGTTGCGCAGGATTCGGCCCCGCAGGCTGGTTGCCCGTCCGAGATACAGCAGCCGTAGCGACGGATTGCTTTCATTCGGCGGCCCGGGGAGATCGGGAAAGATCGAAGGATCAGCCCACCAGGCGTAGACACCGCTGCCACGGCCGAGCCGCTTGACGGCGACATCGAGTCCGACCGGCACGCCGGACAGCAGCCGCAGGGCCTCTTCGACCCGGGCTCCGTCGGTTGGGACGTCGTCGGGTCGCGTTTCGGGAGTGGTCATCGAGGCCATGCTAGACGTTCCAGACGGATCGTGGCCTGGACCGCAGGGACACCGGGTTCTCCACGCAAGATTCGGCAGCGCCGCAATTGGCGGGGGCATCGTCGTAGGTTCTGAACGAAGGCGTGGCCGGTGATGATTGTCCGGGCGCTGTGGTCGGTGCGGAGTCCACGCATCGAGCCCTGGTACTCGTGTGGGCACCCGACGGGCTACGGCCAGGGCGAGAGCCGGCTGCCGCCACGACTCGAGTTGAAGAACATCTTGAGGTTCCCCCGGTAGCTCGGAGGCTTTCGATCATGCTCTGATGGAGCTGAAGGGAGTCATCCGTGGCAGCACCGAAGAAGTATCCCGATGAGCTGCGCGAACGTGCGGTGCGCTTGTATCGGGAGTCGGACCCGAAGCCCGTGATCCGCCAGCTGGCCCGCCAGCTTGGGGTGCATCACGAGGCGTTGCGCAACTGGATCCGCCAGGACGAGGCCGACCGTGGCCTGCGGGGCGACCGGCCGACGACCTCGGAGGTGGAGGAGTTGCGTCGGTTGCGGCGGGAGAACGCGGAGCTGAAGCGGGCCAATGAGATCCTGAAAGCCGCCTCGGCTTTTTTCGCCTCGGAACTCGACCCGACCCGGCGACGGTCGTGACGCTCGTCGACGAGCTACGCGACCGCTTCGGGGTCGAGCCCGTCCTCCGGGTCCTCAACGTCGCCGTCTCCACCTACTACGGCTGGCTCACCCAAGCCGCCAACCCCTCCGCTCGCCGACGTGAGGACGCGGATCTGGCGGTGGAGATCGCGGAGATCCACGATGTGTCGGGCGGCACCTACGGCAGCCCGCGAGTGCACGCCATGCTGCGCCGCCAAGGCCGCCAGCTGAGTCGCAGGCGGGTCGAGCGGTTGATGCGGACCGCCGGCCTGCAAGGGGCGTTCCTGCGCAAGAAGTGGCGCATCCCGTCCACCCGGTCGAACCCGAAGGCGACGCCCGCTCCGGACTTGGTCAACCGGCAGTTCACCGCTGCGGCGCCCAACCGGCTGTGGGTCGCCGACGCGACCCGCATCCCCTGCGGGCAGGGCGTGTTCTGGCTGGCCGCGGTGCGGGATGTCTTCTCCAACCGCATCGTGGGCTGGCGGTGCTCCGACCGATGCGACACCGACCTGATCCTCGGCGCCCTCGAATACGGCATCTGGTCCCGCGACGTCCGCGACGGCCAACTGATCCACCACAGCGACCGCGGGTCGAACTACACGTCGTTCCGCTTCGCCCAGCGCCTGGCCGACAACGGCATTCTGCCCTCGATGGGCTCCGTCGGCGACTCGTTCGACAACGCCCTCATGGAGAACTTCTGGTCAACGTTGAAGATCGAACTGGTCTACCGAAACTCCTGGCGGACCCGCGACGAAGCCGAGAACGCGATCTTCGCCTACATCGACGGGTGGTACAACACCCGCCGCATCCAGAAAGACCTCGGCTGGCGCTCCCCAGACGAGTACGAAGCCGCCTGGCACGCCCACCAGGCCCGACCAGACGAGACGACTATCGTTCAGCCTGAGCCCACCGGCGCCAGGTAACCAACCCTCCGGCAAACCGGGGGAACCTCATCTTTAACAGCCACTGGCGAGGCCGCACGTCCGCCCTGTGGCTTGGCTCGTTGGACGTAGCTGGCAAGTCGGTCCGGACGAGGGGTCAGGGTGATGGCCATTACCTGCTGCGACCATGCGGCGATACGGTCTGCCTTGGAGGCGATCACCGGTGACGGCCACCGCCGGTATCCGCTATCCGGATGTGCCGGCATCGGCGCGGCGGGCGGCCTCGGCTGCGGCTCAGCCGGCGGTAGGTGACCATTCCGATGCCGCACAACTTCGAGCGCTACCTCCGGGCTCCCGACTATCCGCAGCAGGCAACCTACCTGGAACTCTTCTTCGACCTGGCGTTCATCTTCGCGTTCACCCGGATCTCGCGGCGCCTCAGCGACAGCCTCGACCTGATCAATGCCGCGCAGACGCTGGTGCTGCTGCTCGCGATCTTTTGGGTCTGGACCTTCACCGCGTGGTCAACCAACTTCTTCAATCCAGAGCGGGTCCAGATCCAGCTCCTCGTCATCGCGAGCATGTTCGGCAGCGTCGTGCTGACGATCGCGGTGCCCGGCGCGTTCGAGGCGCGGGGCCTGCTGTTCGCGGGCAGCTATCTGCTCATCCACCTCGGCCGCTCGCTCACCCTGCGATACCTGCTGCTCGGCCACGAGCTGCAGCACGTTCCCTACCTGGTGCTCTGCTGGTTCGGCCTCTCCTCCGTGCCCTGGATCCTCGGCGCGTTCGCGCCGAGCCCGGTCCGCCTGGCGCTGTGGGCGCTGGCGATCGCCATCGACTACCTGGGCGGGATCCTGCTCTGGCCGACCCCCAAACTGGGCCGGATGCTGGAATCGCAGTGGGCGTTCGCCCCGGAGCATCTAGCCGAGCGGTACCGACAGTTTTTCAACGTCTCACTCGGCGAAACGATCCTGATCCTCGGCGCCACCTTCATCGCCGAAAAATCGACGTTCCTCCGGACCGCCGCCCTGGTAGTCGCCTTCGCCACCTCGGCTCTGCTCTGGCGCATCTACTTCTACAAGGCGGCACTCACGCTGGCCGACACCCTCAAATCGTCGAACCAACCGAACCGGCTCGGCCGAGCGGCGGCGAACGCCCACCTGGTGATGGTGGCCGGAGTCGTCGTCACCTCGGTCGGCTACCAGGCCTTCATCGGCCAACCGACCGGGCACACGCCACTTGCGTGGCTCCTGGTCATCCTCGGCGGCCCGGCACTGTTCCTCGCCGGCCGCGCCCGCTTCGAGTACACCGTGTACGCCGGTGTGTCTCCGACCCGGCTGATCGGGGTGCTGGTGCTGGCAGCTCTCCTGGCACCACTGCTCCTCGCGCCGCCGCTGGTGGCCGCCGCTTCGGTGGTCGTCACGCTGACCTGCATCGCGCTGGCCGACGCGCTGCGCGTCCGGCATCGGCCACCCGCCCAACCCTCCCCGCCTTACACCCCGTGAAGCAGACGACCCGTGGCGGAAAGGGTGGCCCGTGTGCCCGCCGTCGAAGAACAGTTCCAGGACGGTCGTCGCGCTTCACCTCCGGGCTTGGCGAATCCGCCTCTCCGAACGCCCCCACTCCGCCCGCAGCGCCAGCAGCCGGTCGTAGTCGAGCTGGTCAAGCCGCTCGCGGAGCCGGTCGAGCTGACCATGTCGAATCGGCGCGGGCCAGCGCCCGCTGCCGACATCGTCAGGACCCGAACGGCACCCGTGAAGCCGTACGCGCAGGCACCGAGCACGCGTCCCGAGCCGGCCACGTCGCCACCCAGCACGACAGCGAAGGGGTTGCCGCGTCGCCCGCCGGGTCGTCAGCGTCGACGAAGGCCGAGCCCACGGCCAGTACGGCGGTCTCCGGCAAACGGCTGCGGCTCCCCAGCCGGGGTACTCACTGCGGCCCGTAACAGATGACGAAGTCGGCGAACACGTGCCGGCCTGTGCGGCCGCCGACCTGCTCGACCGCGGCCCGGACGTCGTGTAGCTGCAGCGGGCTCAGCTGCAGCGGCGGCTCATCCGGCTGGTAGACGGTGCGGATCGGATAGTCGACGCCCGGCTCGGTGGTCATCTCGATGTGGCAGCCGAGGACGTGGCTGACCGGCCGCGACTCGGCGAACCGGACGAGCCGCTCGATGGTGTCGCGAAACGCCGGCCAGTCCTGCACGTAGAGCCGCCCCCGGTAGACGGTGTCGCCGGTGAACAGCAGGCCGGTGTACGGGTCATAGAACGTGACGGCCGACTCGTGGTGCCCGGGCGTGGCCAGGCACTGCAGCACGCGCCCGCCGAGGTCGACCGGCGCCACGCGGCCCAGATCGGCGGCGTCGAGGCCGAGGTACCCCCACGCGGCGGCCCGGTCCGCGCCAACCACCACGGTGTCGGGCCGGCCGGCGAACTGCCCGTCACCGGCGACGTGATCGCCGTGGGCGTGGGTGTGCAGCACCAACAGCCCATAGCCCGTCCGCGGGTGCGCGGTCAGCCACCGTCGCATCAGCTCGTCGACAGTGCGCCGGAGCGGGAAGCACTCCGGGCTGGCGGTAGCGCCGGTGTCCAGCAGCACGGCACGTTCGTTGCCGAACAAAAGGAACAGAAACGGCGCCTCGTAGTCGACAGCCATGTTCTGCCGCAGGATGAAGGTGTGCTCGTCGTAGGCGTGCACCTGAATGTCGGGGTCGGTGTTGTGCTTCGCCGACGGCGATCCGTGGATCCACGCGACGTCCAGCGTGCCGGGCCTGGCCGGACAGGTGAAGTCGACGAATTGTGCGACCGTCATGCTGCTCCCGTGAGCGTCGTCTTGCAGACCGGGTACGGCGCACATCTCGTCCGGGGTAGGCGATCATCATGCCTCCGCCGCCAAACGTAGCCAACAGCCGCGGACCGTGTCCAGCCTCCCCCACCGTTCGGCGGGTCGCGGTCATTGCCCGCCGACGTCCGGTGCGCCTTCCTGCTCCGGTCGGAGTCGTACACCGTGGCTACGTCTTCACCCACGCCCGGGGCCCGACCGATCTCGGACCTGCACCACCATCGGACTGCAGAAGCCGGACCTGTCACGACACTGGGATCTGCGCTTCTACCTCCACATCGAGGTGGCGGACGTTCTTCACCGCGGGATCCGCGACCAGGTGTAGATGGACTCGGCCGAGGCGGCGGCTGAGCGGTACCGCAAGTACTGCATCCCCGGCGAGGAGCGTGGCCGGCCGGGTCGGTTCGGGTAGGTCCAGCGGCGTCGCACCAGCCGGCGGGCGGTGCCAGGCCAGCGAAGTCGCCGGTGTGACGATCCGATGTTCCCGCATCCGACGCGGCAGCAGGCGAGCCGGGGCGGACACGACCATCCGGTCCGGCCAGGACAACCCGCCGGCCTCGGACCTGCCGCCGTTGTGCCGCCTCGCATTCCTGCACGTCGAACCCGATCGCGCCACCTGATCAGTCAGCGACACGAACCGTCACGCCGAAAGGCTCATTGTTCGCCCGGGCTACAACAATTGAACAATGATGTTCACAAGTGCCATGTGCATATCCAACGAACCGGAACAAAGCGCCCCACCCTACGGCTATCGAGTGATGATTTTGGATTGCCCAGCCCTCCATGTGGCATACTTCGAGATACGTCACCTGGGGTGCGTCGTCGGTGCCGACCGACATAGCGAAAGGACGTCGGATGACCCAATTCCAGGCACTCGCTGGCTATGTGGGCCAATTGCAGCAGAAAAACAATTGGTGCTGGAACGCGACTACCGTCAGCGTCGCCCATCACTACAACAAGATGACCGATTGGACTCAGTGCACTCTCGCCACCGCAGTGCTCAACGATAAGTACAGTGGGTGGTTCGCGCAGAACCCCGGCCAGCCAAAGTTCGATTGCTGCGGACCCAATGGGGGGCCTTGGAACTGCAACGAGGGTTGGTGGCCGGATGAAGGGCCGCTGCAAAAAGTCGGGCATAAGGCCGACGGCCCGAGGCTCGGAGTGCTACCGAAGCAAGAAATCGCGCAAGAAGTAACCGGCAACCGGCCGATTCTCGTGAATATTGCGTGGGCCGGCGGTGGTGGCCACATAGTAAACATCTTCGGATATCATCACCTCGCAGATGGCACCGTGACAGATGTCTGGGTGCATGACCCGTGGGACGGCATGTACATCATCCCGTACGAGGAGTTGCGGGACAAGTACAAAACCAATGGCACCTGGACCGCTTCCATGAAATCTCGGCCCTAAGGGGGTTCGCAATGCCGTTGAATATGCCTGAGCCGCCGGGGCGGATGCGGGAGGAAACACGCGCCAAGCTCGGCCGCGTGGCTGGAATGCGAGGCATGGGCCTGCCTGCGCTGGGTGCGGCTGCCCCCGAGGACGTGGAGGTGTCCACCCCACACCAGGTGTTCACCATGGGACTCGACGATGTCGAGGCCGGTGGCGGCCTGGAGCGGGCGCGCCCGGGGGGCTGGCGCTTCCTGCTCGAGTCCGGTGGCGAGGTAATCGCCAGCGCCGAGACCGCGGAAACACCGGAAGGCGCTCGTCCACCATCATTCAACGAAGGTCCGTACGTGGGAGCCACCGCGACCGCGGTGAAGGCCGCACGGGCGCTGCCGCAGCTCGCGACAGCCGGTTTCGAATTACGGCTGCTGCGGATCCCCGCGCTGTACCTGATGGCCCTGTGGCTGCACGCACCCAACACCGACCTGCTGATACCGCTGGCGCCCTCACCGATCGGAAGCGAGGGCAAGGTCGTACCACCACCGGTGTTCTTCCGGGAACTCGCCGACCACGCCCGCGACCGGGGAGCCAGTGGACCCGGCCAGGGAGCAGGCCAACCGCGGCCCAACCGCTAGAAGGAACCAGGGAGCACCGGCCCCCTAACCGGGCACCCGAACGAGGACGACCTTGGAATGGTGTGGGTGGCCTGTCACAGCAGGTCATCCACACACCGCCAGTGGCGATCGCCGTTCACCGCGATCGCCGTTCACCGCGATCGCCGTTCACCGCGATCGCCGTTCACCGCGATCGCCGTTCACCGCGGGCGCATCGCCGACGCCTACGAAGATGACATCACGAACAACATCTCCTACCCGGCAGTCACCCGCGCACGCGGGACCTACGGATCTTCTGGACACCAGAAACCCAGCACGCACCCAGCAGCCGTTGCGGGGCATGGATAGGCTTTGTCGTCACGGGCGACCGGCGAAGCATCCGGTGGTGGGGAGGACCCGATGACACCTCGACCATGTACGGACGGCACGTTGCGGCATCTGTCCGTGGATCTCGACGACGTGGCCGGCGGGGACGGCGGGGAGACGGGTCTCACGCTGTGTTCGGCTCCGGAGCGTCCGGTATGGGGCAGTGATCAGTGGGCGATCAACATTGCGTACGACATGCATTTCAGTGACAACTGCGTCGACATCGCCGCGTTGCCGCCGTGTGTGGAGTGCCTGCGGGTGGCGGAATTGCTGGCCGACCCCGACACGGCGCCGCCGCTGCACCGGAGGACTCCTCGGCCGGACTTCGCCTCAGGGTTCACCGGTGATGAGATTCGGGGCGTCCTACGCACCGACATCGCCACCGGCGCCTCGCTCGGCCGGCGGGCCGCCGTGCATCTGCTGACCTTCACCGCGGTTCCGGACCAGCCGGGCTTCGGTGACCTCGTGGGGATCCTGGACCTGGTGTGGGACATGGGTGACACCGTGCGGATGGGGCAGGTCACCGATTGGGCAGCGGTGGTCGGCTTCGCGGCGGCCGCCGACGTGCCAGACCGTGACCGGCAGATGACCGCCGTGGCCGCAAGCCTCGCCGGTGGGCCGCCGGTCGACCTCGAAGCCGCCGTCAGCTTCGTCGATGATCCCGCGGCGGCCCGGCGGGTGATCGAGGCGATCGCCATCGCCACGGGTCACGGCGACCGGTGGGAGCTCACCGAGAGGCCGAACCCGAGCGCCCACACCTGACCGCGGTCAGGGCTGCCCTGGCCCACCGCGCATCTACGTCCGGGGAGCAGGCGGCCGGGGGCGTATGAGCGCCCGGTTGGCGCTGTCCGGTGGCCGCTTGACCATCCGGAGGTAGATTAGTCATGTCGGCAAGCCGACCCCACGAGCCCGTAGCCGGGTACGGGCACGACGGCCGAAGATGGCGCGATGACGATCGGGAAGAAGAAGGTCCTCCTGCAAGGGCTGCTGATCGTCGGCGGGCTGATACTGGTCGGGCTGGGTGGGTTCTTCGGCGGGACCCGATTGGATGACGCCGACAAGTGGGGCAGCGTGGTGAGCGCGTTGGCTGCCCTGATCGGGTTGCCGATGACCGGGTACGGAATCGTGTTGGCCCGCCGCGGATCTCCCTCCCCTGCCGCTGGTCAACAGGCGGTGCCGGGTGGACAGTCGGTGGCTGGCTCCACGGTCGGCGGCCAGTACGTACAGGCCCGCAACCTGGCCGGCAAACTCCGGATCGGACCCTCGCCTGCCGCCGCCGCGCCGCTGGCAGGCCCGGGCCCGACCCCGGTCTCGCCGGCACCACCGCCAACGCCTGGTGGACAGTCGATCACCGGGTCGCATATCGCCGGGTCGGTGTACCAGATTGACGGAGTCGGCGACGACGTCGACATCGACCGGTGAGGCTGTGGCGCCGGCAGCAGGCCGGCCCCGACATGCCGGCGGGTCAGGTAGTCCCCGGCAGTCTGGTGTTCGGCGATGTGATCCAGATCAGCCGCGTCACGGGCAACATCACGATCCACGCTCGGATGCCACCGCCGTACCGGGTCGAACCGCTCCCCGTCGACGCGGAACCGCTGCCGCAGCCGTTGGCCCAGGCGCAGCCGAGCCGGCTGCTGCTGCCCCGCCACCGGGCCGTGCCATTCATTCTCTGCGACTGGCCGAGGCTGGCCTACACACCGCAGCCCTGCCCGTCGCCGAGCAAGCTACCGGCAGCTGGCCGCAGCGAACCCAGACGCCCACCTGCCCGAACTCGCCACGTCGTTGGCGGCGTACGCCTGGGTGTGTGTGAACGTGAATGCCAATCTGCCAAGGGCGTCGGAAGCGATCACCGAGGCCATCGACCTATACAAGCGACTGGTCGAGCAGTTGCCGCAGATGTTCGCCAGACAGCTGTTGTCGGCGTACTGGACCCTCGTCGGAGTGCTCGACCGGCTCGGCCGGGTGGAAGAAGCGGCGGATCTGCGCCGGCAGCTCGACGATGCCGTCGGTGAAGGGCAGCACGAGACGTGACGGTTGCCTTCAGGGAAGGGACCTTCTGTGAAGGCATCCGGCAGCCTGGCGGCATGACCAGGCAAGTGACCGACATCGAGCCGCGTCCGGATGGCACCACATCAACATCAACATCCACTACACTCACGCAAGCCGCATGATCCCGGTGTCCAAAATCCGGGGCAAGCCCCCGTCCTCGGAGGTAGTCAACTGTTGGTCGCACAAGACCTTGCGACCATGCGCCCGAAGTAGGAGGAGCTCGTCGTGATCCGCTCGGCAACGTTCTTGCTGGAATGTTTGCGCCGGGCCGGGATGCGCGATGTCGTCACAGTGGAGCCGGCGGCGGGCGGGCTGGCGGCGCTCGCGGGCATAGCCACCCGTCGAGACGCGCCGCCGGTGTTCGTCAAGGCCTTCGCCGACGCGCCGGCCGACGATGTCTTCGTCACGGAGGCCGAAGGGCTGGCCGCCCTGCGCGAACTTGGCGACGTGGCGACACCCGAGGTGATCCTGGCGGACCGGGAACTGCTTGTGTTGTCGGTGCTGCGGCCCAGGCCGCACAGCGAGACCTTCTGGGAGCAGCTCGCGCACATGCTCGCCCACCTGCACACGAGCACGGCCCATCCTCGCTTCGGATGGCACCGCGACAACTGGCTGGGCCGCCGCCGCCAGATCAATACCTGGCACGACGACGGCTTCGCGTTCTTCGCACAGCACCGGCTGCTTCGGTGGCTCGGGCAGCCCCGCGTCGAGGCGGCACTGGACCGCGCAGACCGGGCGGCGCTGGAACGGCTGTGTCACAGGCTGCCCGACCTGCTGCCGGAGCGGCCGGCATGCCTGACGCACGGCGACCTGTGGGCACAGAACGTCCTGGCCACTTCGAACGGGCAGCCCGCGCTGATCGATCCAGCTGTGTCCTATATGTGGGCTGAAGTCGACCTCGCCCATGTGTGGTCCACCTCGCCCCCGCCCGAGGCGCAACGGTTCTTCGAGGTCTATGCAGAGCTGACCTGCCTCGACAGCGACTGGCGCGCCCGCATGCCGATCGTCCAGCTGCGACAACATTTGGCCGTGCTGGCCCAGTTCGACGACGACTGGGGCGCGGGCGACCAAATCCGAGCCACCCTCGCCCCGTTCCGGACGCGAACCTGACCACAGGCCCGCAGTGGACGGCGTACAGCGCCGCCACCGGCGTGGCGAGGCTGACGCTTATCCAAGGGCTGGGCGTTGAGGGGTACGGTGGCCTCTACCAGCGGCTCACGATCGCGGTCGGCTGGGGTTGGCTCGCTGCACTCGCATGGTGGCTCCGCGGCCCAGTAATCCGCGTCCTCGTGACAAGCGATGTCCAAGCCGACGATCCAGACACGTGGGATGCGGTCCGGCGGATCGGCTTGTGACCATTGCCGGTTGACGCGTGCCACCGCCTCGCTGCGGGAAATGCCGTAGCCACGCACCATCGCGTCAACGATCTCCCTCGCAGAAGGCCAGAGCCTCGTTGTCGCCGGCACAGGGAAATTGGCCGTGCGGGCGGAGGACCGGTTCGTGCACCAGATACTCCTGTGGGCGAACCTCCCCCGACGTCCATCGGGCATGCCTGCGTACCCGAATCCGATCTCCCAGCTGCTCTTCGCGGAGGTGATACTCCGCCAGGAGGCGATCGAGGTACCACCTTGGCCCAACCGCCTCATAGGGGTCGTCGCGTTCTTCCGCCGCGGCCATCCTCACATCATGGCGTGGAGTCCATGCCGGGCGCATCCAAGGGACTCTGCAGCTCGAGCGCGATAGCGCCTGTTTGCGCATCGGCCCAGGATCGGACGACAGACCCGAGTTCGCTCTCGTACGGCTCATTGGCCGGCTGATCCCGATGCAGCATGCCGAGAACCTATTCATACCGTCGTCCTGTCATGACACCTGTCGGCGACGCGTGAAATCGGACCCCGGGTCGGCGGGTGAATCTGGACCCCTCTTCGAGGATCGGAGGGGTGTTGAGCATGGAGAACTGGGCGGAGATCCGTCGTCTTCATCGGGCTGAGGGGATGCCGATCAAGGTGATCGCCCGCACGCTTGGGGTGGGTCGTAACACGGTGCGGCGGGCGTTGGCCGCGCAGGGGCCGCCGAAGTACCAGCGGCCGGCGAAGGGTTCGATCGTGGACGCGGTGGAGCCGCAGATCCGGGCGTTGCTGCGGGAGTGGCCGTCGATGCCGGCCACGGTGATCGCGGAGAGGATCGGTTGGACGCGGTCGTTGACCGTGCTCAAGGAGCGGGTGCGCCTGTTGCGGCCGTTGTTCATGGCGCCGGACCCGGCGCAGCGCACGGAGTATCTGCCGGGCGAGTTGGCGCAGTGTGATCTGTGGTTCCCGCCGGCGGATGTGCCGTTGGGGTTCGGGCAGGTGGGTCGGCCGCCGGTGTTGGTGATGGTGTCCGGCTATTCGCGGTGGCTGTCGGCGGTGATGATCCCGTCGCGGCAGTCACCGGACCTGCTGGTCGGACACTGGACGTTGATCTCCGGCTGGGGACGGGTGCCCAAGGCGTTGGTGTGGGACAACGAGTCCGCCATCGGTCAGTGGCGGGCCGGCAGGCCGCAGCTGACGGAGGCGATGAACGCCTTCCGCGGCACCCTCGGCATCAAGGTGATCCAGTGCCGGCCGGCGGACCCGGAGTCCAAGGGCCTGGTGGAGCGGGCCAACGGCTATCTGGAGACCTCGTTTCTGCCCGGACGCCGCTTCTCCTCGCCGGCCGACTTCAACGCCCAACTCACTGAGTGGTTGGTGCGGGCGAACAACCGCCAGCACCGGACGCTGGGCTGCCGGCCGGTGCAGCGGTGGGACGCCGACCGGCAGGTGATGTTGCCGTTGCCACCGGTCGCGCCGGTGGTCGGCTGGCGGCAGACCACCCGCCTTCCTCGTGATCATTACGTGCGCTTGGACGGCAACGACTATTCGGTGCACCCGTCGGTGGTCGGCCGCCGCGTCGAGGTCACCGCCGATGTCGATCGGGTGGAGGTGTTCTGTGATGGTCGGGCGGTGGCCCGGCACGATCGTTGCTGGGCCAAGCATCAGAGCATCACCGATCCCGTCCACCGCCGGGCCGCCGCGGATTTGCGTATCGCCGCGCAACACAAGCCGGCGGCCGCCGTCGACGGCCAGGTCGAACGGCGGCCGTTGAGTGACTACGACCGCCTGTTCGGCCTGGATGAGGTGGCTGCGTGATGGCCGCCAAGACCAGCCGCAACGTCGTCTCGGAGATCGCGTTCCTCACCCGTGCCCTGAAGGCGCCGTCCCTCGCGGCGTCGGTCGAGAGGCTGGCGGAGCGGGCCCGGGCGGAGTCGTGGACGCATGAGGAGTTCCTCGCCGCCTGCCTGCAACGCGAGGTCGCTGCCCGTGAGGCTCATGGCGGTGAGGGCCGCATCCGGGCGGCGAGGTTCCCGGCCCGCAAGAGCCTGGAGGAGTTCGACTTCGACCACCAACGGTCGTTGAAGCGGGAGACGATCGCCCACCTCGGCACCCTCGACTTCGTGGCGTCGAAGGAGAACGTGGTGTTCCTCGGCCCGCCTGGCACGGGCAAGACCCACCTGTCCATCGGCCTGGGGATCCGGGCCTGCCAGGCCGGACACCGGGTCGCGTTCGCCACCGCCGCCCAGTGGGTGTCCCGCCTCGCCGATGCCCACCACGCCGGCCGTCTCCAGGACGAGCTGGTCAAGCTCGGCCGGATCCCGCTGCTGATCGTCGACGAGGTCGGCTACATCCCCTTCGAAGCCGAAGCCGCGAACCTGTTCTTCCAACTCGTGTCCAACCGCTACGAACGAGCCTCGCTGATAGTCACGTCCAACAAGCCCTTCGGCCGGTGGGGCGAAGTGTTCGGCGACGACGTCGTCGCCGCAGCCATGATCGACCGCCTCGTCCACCACGCCGAAGTCATCTCGATGAAGGGCGACAGCTACCGACTCAAAGACCGCGACCTCGGCCGCGTTCCTGCGGCTACCAAGACCAACGACTGAGTAAGGTCATACCCAGGCAAAGGGGTCCGATTTCAGACGTCGCAGCAGGGTCCGATTTCACGCGCCGACGACAACACCTGCGCCCAGCTCGGGTGCCACGCTCGAATCCCTCGCCTGCGTGCCGCTGCGGCTCGGTGGATCAGGCGATCCGGTAACCGATTCCTGGTGTCGTGGCGATGACCGGGGGGCCGCCGAGCTTGCGCCGCAACCGGCCCACCGTCACCGTGACGGTGTTGGTGAATCGGTCGGCGTTTTCGTCCCAGACCCCCTCGAGCAGGGCCTCAGCGCTCAGGAAGCCCGGGCTCGCCCGCAGCAGTGCCTCCAGCACGGCGAACTCTTTCACCGAGAGGTTGAGCTGCCGCCCGTCACGAACGGCGGTCCGGCGTACCGGGTCGAGCTCGATCCCGGCCGCGCGCAGCGTCCGGGGCCGCACGTCCGGCTTGCGGCGGGCCAGTGCCTGGATGCGCAGGATCATTTCCGGGAAGTGGAAGGGCTTCGCGAGGTAGTCGTCCGCGCCCAGGGTCAGCCCGCTGACCCGGTCGCCGGGCGCGCTCGCCGCGGTCAGCATCAGCACCATCGGCCGGTCCGCTCGTTCGGTGATCATCTGGCACAGCGTGTCGCCGTGGAGGCTGGGCAGGTCCCGGTCCAGGACCACCACGTCGTAAGCGGTGAGGTCGAGCTTGGCTGCGGCGGCCAGCCCGTCGTACGCGAGGTCGACGGCCATTCCCTGATCGCACAGCCCTTCCGCGACGACCTCGGCGAGGGAGTAATCGTCTTCGACGACGAGGATTCTCACGCCGCCACCGGCACCTTCGCGACCGGAAGCGTGATCGACACGCGCAGGCCACCTTCCGGCCGGGCGAGCAGGGCGAGCCGGCCGCTGTGGGCGGCGGCGACGGCGGCCACAATGGACAGACCTAACCCCGAGGAACCGGTACGCTCGCGGCCGAGCCGCTCGAAGGGCCGCGTCAGCCGGTCAACCTCCCGCTGGTCGAGGACTCGCCCGCCGGTCTCGACCACCAGCACCGTCTCCTGTTCGCTCACCGACCCGGTGATCCCTATCCATCCGCCGCTCTCGTTGTGCGTCACGGCGTTGTCGACGATGTTGCCCACCAACCGCGCCAACAGCGCCGGGCTGCCATGCGTCGCCATCCCCGGCGGCACGTCGACCATCACACTCAGCCCCTTCGTCTCCACCTCTGCGGACATCTCGCGCAGCGCCTGGTCGGTGAGCTCGCCGAGGTCGACCGGGGCGGCGTCGGCCAGCGCGCCGTGCTGCGCCCGGGCCAGCACGAGGAACCCGTCGAGCAGGTGATCGACCCGGTCCAGTTGGGTACGCAGACGGTCCGCGAGCCCCACCGTCGAGGCGGCCGGGTCCGGCTTGGCGACCGCGACGTCCAGCGACGCCCGCATCGTCGTCAGCGGCGTACGCAGCTCATGGGAGGCGTTGGCAACGAAGCGGCGCTGCGCGGCAAACGACACCTCGAGTCGTTCGAGCAACTCATCGATGGTGTCGGCAAGGTCCTTCACCTCGTCGGCGGGGCCGGTGACGGCCAGCCGCCGATCCAGGCTGTCGGCGGAGATACGCCGCGTCGCGCTCGTAATGAGCCGCAGCGGCCGCAGTACACGTTTGGCCAGCACCCGGCCGAGCAGCAGTGAGACGACCGCCATCACGATCAGTGCCACCAGCGATCCGGCCAGCAGTTGGCGTGCCTGCTGCGTGTGCACCTCGGCCAGCTGGTCTTCCAGCTCCCGGATGCGCTGCTGCGCCGCGGTGAACCCGCCTTGGCCGGGGGGATTCCCGGCGGGCGCGACGTTGCTCATGCTGCCGCCGGACAGGAGAAAGGTCAGGCCTAGCAACCCGATGCCAGACACGAGGAACACGACGGCATACAAGATCGTGAAACGTACTCCCACGGTACCGCTGCGCAGCCTGATCATGCCTCTAGCATGCCCGGGAGGACCTAACAACAGCATGACAAAGCCGGTTCGGGCCGTGTTACCCGTCGATCTGTAGAACCAACCGCATGTCGAGCATCGAACTCCTCCGGCGGCAATGGACCTCGTTCCGCCGCCCGGGCCGCCTGATCGCCCTGGTCGCCGCTGCCCTCATCGTCATCGCGCTGGGCCTGCTGTTCACCTTCGGCAGCAACTCGTCCTGCGACGGCCCCTGCTCTGCCGCTCCTGCCGCCAGCGACGGCTCCATCGTCAGCGACAAGTTCTGGTTCCTGCATCGTGACCTCGGCCGCGAGGGCAGCATCACGGTCCGGATGACGTCGATGACCGGAACCATCACCTATCCCCCGCCGGACCACGACGAGATCGTGCCCGGGCTGGTGCCGTGGGCGAAGGCCGGAATCATCGTCAAGGACGGCGTACGGCAGGGCTCGCAGTACGCGGCGCTCATGATGACCGGCAGCCACGGCGTGCGCTTCCAGTACGACTACAAGCACGACGTCGCCGGAGGCACAGGCGGCGTCTCGGAGCAGTCTCCGCGCTGGCTGCGCCTGACCCGCTCGGGCGACACCATCGCAGGCTTCGAGTCGGCCGACGGCGAGCAGTGGCACACCGTCGGCACGGCACGACTCAACGGGCTGCCGGACACCGTGCAGGTCGGCCTCTTCGCCGCCTCCCCCGGCGACCTCACGCTCCGGAAGATCGCCCTCGGCGGAGCGATCGAGCAGGTCCGGTTCACCCAGGCCGTCGGCGCCTTCGACAACGTCGTCGTCGATGGCGGCGCCACCGGCGCGTGGGACAGCGAGTCGGTTGGCGAGATGAACCACACCGACTGGGAGAAGTACCACCACGCGTCGGGAGCGGTGGAGAAGGACGGCGTCATCACGGTCAGCGGGACCGGCGACATAGGGCCGCGCAGTGAGGAGGGCATGCGTACCGTCGAGAAGACCCTGCCCGGCGTGGCGTTCGCACTGGTCATCGTGCTCGTCGTCGGCGCCCGCTACGGTGCCCGTACGGCTCGCGAGACGGCCTCCCGGCGGGTGATCACCGCCGGGGCGGCCGTCGTCGGGGCGGCCGGCTTCGTCACCGGTCTCGTCGCCGTCGGCATCGTCCTCCCGGTAGGCATCGCGGCCCTGAAGGGCCACGGCATCCCGGTGCAGCCCGTGCCGCTGCTGACCGGCGCCCGGGTGATCGTCGGCGTCGCCGCGGTGCTCGCGCTCTGCACTGTCCTCGCGTACGGGATCGGCGTGTGGCTGCGCCGCGGGTGGGCGGCGATCCTCATCGGGCTGTCGCTGGTCGCCGTGCCCTACGTCGTCACGGCGCTCCCGCTGTTCCCCGATACGGTCTGCGAGTGGCTACTGCGGCTCACCCCGTCCGCAGGCTTCGCCGTCAAGCAAACGATGGTGGAGTACCCGCAGGTGACCGCGCATTACGCGCCGTCAGCCGGATACTTCCCACTCCCCGGGTGGGCCGGGCTCGCCCTACTCTGCGCGTACACGGTGGTCGTGGCGCTGATCGCCGTCGGCCGCAAGCCGGCTGCAGACACCGATTGGCGATAGCGAGCAGGATGACGCCGTCGGCGTCGGCGAGGTGCTCCGAATCGAGCGGGAGCTGACCGCAAGGCAGCGGGGAGGCTAGGACAGGGTCGCCAAGGTCCTGACTGCCGTACTCGAACACGACCCGGACCTGCTCAGCGCCCGTCCCGGCCTACTGATCATCGCGGACAAGGGCCATGTCTCCGCCCAACTGGACCGCTGGCTGGCCGAACGCGGAGTGCGGCTGCCTGCGACCGTCATACCGCAGCCGCGCCCCACGCCCCGACGAACAACTCCTCAAACCGATCCGGCAGCTCATCGAGTCGGTCAACGACACCCTCAAAGGCCAACTCGACCTGGAACTGCACGGCGGCCGCAGTATCGAAGGCGTCGGCGCCCGCATCGCCCAGCGCATCCGCCCGGGCGCACCCCGACGGCGTGATAGGCGGTGTGCAGCCCGCAGCGTGTCGCCGTAGGCGTAGTCGGACAGGATCCCGGCGTCGATCAGCGCGTCGACCCGGGCCCGGGCCGGTGGCGACAACCCACGGCCACGGGCGCGGGTGGGCGGTGCGGACCGCTGCCGGCCCACCCCGCACGGCGAGTTCGTTCACAGTGCACCTTCTGTGGCGGCGAGCAACGCCCGGCTCTGCGGCACCGCACCGGTACCGGTGTCGATTCCCGTGCCGGCGTCGCCGGCCAGGGGCGTGGGCCGGTCGGTCCCGGTGCGGGCGCCGGCGACCTCCTGCAGGTCCTGCTCGCGGGAGCCCTGCCGGTACACCGACACGCCCTTGCAGCCCAGCCGCCAGCTGGCGGTCAGCACCTCGGCCACGTCGTCGACGGAGCAGTCGCGGGGCAGGTTGACGGTCTTGGACACGGCGTTGTCGATGTGGCGCTGCCACTGCGCGGCGATGCGCACGTGCCACTCGCCGGGCACGTCGTGCGCGTACCGGTACCTGTCGCGTACCGGCTCCGGCATTGGCAGCTCGGTGACCGGCCGCTCGCGGATCAGCCGCCGGGCCTGCTCCGGGTCGACGCCGCCGTGCGCACACACGTCTGCGGCGAGGTCCTCGTCCACGTAGGACACGCCGCCGTCGACCAGCACGTTCTTGCGCCAGATTGGGGCGAAGCGCGGCTCGATGCCGCTGGAGCAGCCGGCGACCATGGAGATGGTCCCGGTCGGCGCGATCGTGGTGACCGCGCAGTTGCGGACCGGGGCGTCGAAGCGGGCCGGATCGAAGTTCGGGAACGTGCCGCGCTCGGCGGCCAGCCGTCGGGTGGTGGCTTCGGCGACCGCCCGGATCCGCCCGCCGACCTCGTCCACCACGGCCAGCGCGCGCGTCGAGTCGTAGCGCACGCCGAGCGCGATCAGCAGGTCGGCGAAGCCCATCACGCCCAGTCCGAGCCGCCGGTTGCCCCGGGCCATGGCGGTGATCCGCGGGTCGGGGTAGTGACTGGCATCGATGGAATTGTCGAGCAGCCGGACCGCGTCCTCGACCGTACGCTCCAGCCTGGCCGTGTCCAGCCGGCCGTCCGGACCTGTCATGGCGCGCAGGTTGACCGAGCCCAGCGTGCTCGGCTCGTACGGGTACAGGGTCTGCTCGCCGCACGGGTTGGTGGTGCGGATCGGGCCGAGCCTGTCCAGCAGGGGGTTGGCCCGGTTGATCATGTCGGTGAAGAGCAGGCCGGGGTCGCCGGTACGCCACGCCTGGGCGCTGATCCGCCGCCAGATCTCGGCCGCGGGCACCCGCCGGCGTGGCCGGCCGCCCACCGGGCTGACCAGGTCGATCTCGCCGCCGTCGATGAGCGTGCGCATGAACGCGTCGTCCACGGTGACGGACAGGTTGAAGTTGGCCAGCCGGCCGACGACCGCCTTGGCGTCGATGAACTCGAACACGTCCGGGTGGCGCACCGACAGCGACGCGAGGTTGGCACCGCGCATCTTGCCGCCCTGCATCACCACCCCGGTCTCCGCGTCGAACAGGTGCAGCCAGGAGACCGGTCCGCTGGAGCCGGCCGCCTCGGCCGTACTGATCGGCGCGCCGCGCTCGCGCAGCGGGGTCAGGTCGAAGCCGGTGCCGCCGCCGGTACGATGGCAGGACGCGGCCAGCTTGAGGGTGTCGAAGATGGCGCCGAGGTCGTCCTCGACAGGCAGGACGAAGCAGGAGGCGAGCTGCCCCTGGCGGGTACCGCAGTTGTTCAGGATCCGCCCCGACGGCCAGAACCTGTTCTCCGCCATCAACGCCCGGAACCGCGCCGCCCAGACCCGCGCGGTGGACTCGTCCGCGCCGTACTCCCGCTCCACCGCGCCCAGCCCGGTGGCGACCCGGTCGAGCAGATCGTCCACGGACTCGATGCGGACCGCGCCGTCCGGCCCGGTGACCCGCCTACCCAGCTTGGCCCGCAGCACGTCCGGCGCTCCCGGCACCGTCGCCCCGTCCGACATCGTCGATCACCACCTTCCCTTTCCTTCCTTCCGGACGGGCCGAGCATGTCAGCGATCCGTGGCGACGAATGGGCCAGTTCGGCACCGGTACCGGCGGACCACTTCGGACACGACCTGCTCGGTGCGCGTCCGTCCGCTCCCCGCGTTCCGGGCCTGCGCGGCGTCACGTTCGCCTGGCGCGGGCGGGGGGAGCGCACCCCGACCAGGGCAGGGCCCTACCTGGGGTGCGCTCGCCGCGTGCGTGCGTCAGCTGGTTCCGGTCGCCCTGCCCTGTGCAGCTACGCGAGGTCGGCGGGAGGACGACGCGGCATCGAGAAGGATCAAGGGCAGGCCATCCCGTCGAACTGTCCGGCGGATCTGCGCGCACGATCGGCGGCAGATCCGCGCACCTGATCAGGCGGGTCTTGCGACCGTGATCCAGTGGCCGTCCAGCGGGTCGGGATGCTCGGCACGTCGTCGCGCTGTCTCTCGGCGGTGGGCGGCTCGGATCTCCGACGCGCGGCGATGATCACTACGACCGCCGTCACAAGGGTGAGTACCGTTACGCCGGCGAAGGCGGTCAGTGTCTGTCGGTCGGGGTGGATCACTGACTGGCCTCGCTTGGCCTGCCAGCTGAGCACTGTGAACACGCCGGTGTAGCCAAGTCCAGCGACGCCGACCAGCCGGGCACGGACCCGTTGGTCGCAGAGCCAGCCGCGGCCGGTCGCGAGTACCCGCAGGACGGCCGTGAGAAGCAGCAGCACGTGGATGGCGTGCAGGCCGATGAAGTGCGGTACACGCAGGTCGCCGCCGGTCGTGCTCCAGTTGGTCACGGGCATTCCGTGACCGTCGGGGTCGCCGATGCCGTGGCCACCGGCCATGGATACCGGGTGGCCGTTGGCGTCGGTCACCGTGCGGGGGGATTCGCCTGAGGGACCGCTGAGCCACAGGGCCACGGCCATGCTGGCGACGGCCAGCCCGAGTCCGGCGCGCAAGGCACGGGTCGCGGCGAGGTCGCCTGTGTGTTGGATCAGGGCCAGGATCGCGATGACCAGGGTGGTCAGCAGCAGCGGCATGACGCCGATCGAGAACACCGTCTGCACCGTCCGGGCGACGGGGTCGGTGTTGTCGTTGAAGTGGCTGAAGGTGCCGTGCGCGGCGGCGTAGGCAACGGCTGCGACGTCCATCAGACCGGCCACCGCGAAGACGGTGCCCAGCCACCAGCCGATGCGTCTGCCCTTGTTCAGCTTGCTGAGCAGCCACGCCAGCGTCAGGCCGTACACCCCCATGGCGAAGCCAAACTTCATCGGCTTCATCCAGACCGACTCGCCCATGAGGAGGCGATCGTCGACGAACAGACCGACGGCGGACACCGCAGCCAGGGCGAACATGAGCGTCGCATGCGCCATCAGCGGGCGATGCCAGCCACGCGTCGCGCTGAGCGACATGGTGCCGATGGTCATGTGGCGCTCCCGAAGATGAGGATCCGCAGCCGTCCGTCTTGATGCCGTGTGCCATCAGCCTCGACGATTACGCTCCGGCATCACCATCCCGCAGACCCCCGGACTTGCCCGGGGGTCAACCCCACCAATGCCCATGGGTGAACGGCTCGACAACGGCGCCGCCCAGGCGGTCCGGCCGTGATCACCGCGACCCGCGAGGCCCGCCTCAAGGATGTCCACGCGGATAAGGGACGCGGTCCGTCCGCACATTCCTGGTCGCCCGCTGCCCCTGTCGTCCAGATGAGCCCGTCACTTCCGATAGCGCTCGAGGTATTCGGCCGCCCCCTCGGGCAGCGGCGTCCCGTCGACATCGGCGAAGAAGATCTCGTTCTCCAGCCAGTACCGGCAGATGAACGCCTCGAACGACTCGGCACAGAACCTGATGTCGTTCGGTGCCTCTGTCTCCGGGTCGGAAGGTCCGCGGTCCTGCGGGTCGTAGAATTCCATGGTGGAAAGGACTGCGTGGTCGGCACCGTCCTCGGTCAGATACAGATACCAGTAGAGGCAGCCCTGCTGGTCGGCGAGGAACCGGATCAACCAGCCCTTGCCGGTCGGTGACGGCATCGGCGCGCCGGCCAGGTCCAGGAAACAGGCGGTGCTGGAGCGCACCCGGCCCGGCAGCTCCGGCGACTGCAGGAAGGTGACGAAGTCCGCCGGTAGCGGCAGGCCGGCGGCGGCGCAGGCCGTCAGCAGTGCGGACAGGTCGCCCTCGCCGTCAGCGTTGATCGCCCACTCGTCGTGCTGGACCTGCCGGCGCAGCCAGTCGTAGCTGCCGTTCAGCTCGAACGGCAGCGCAGGCAGGTCGCTGAACGTGTAGCGCCCATAGGTGCCGACGTCAGGACGGGTGTCGACACCGGCACTCGCGAGTCCGATGCCCCACCAGGAGGAGGGGAACGGCGATTCCTCAGACTTCATGGCTGCCACAATGCCGCAGGGGTGTGACTACATGCCACGTGGTGACGCGCGCATTGCCAGCTGTGTCCAGCCCGAGAACCGCATTGCTCTGCTGGAGCTGTCGGCGATCTCTCGCGGGAAGTGTCGTATGCGCCGTCTAGCGTCGTGCGCGTCGACAGGCGACGGGAGGGGGTCATCACGGGCTGGGATGGAGTGCCGTTGTGGGGCGGCGGCGAGGATGAGGTGCGGGCTCGTCTGGCAGCGGGAGCCGACCCCTGCATGCCGCTCGGGCACGACACGGCCCTGCACGTCGCGGCGGAGCACTACATCGTTCCGGACGTCGTCACACCGTTTCGCTGGCCCAGTAGTTCCGGTCGGGCAGTAGAACCAATTGGTCGGCGGGCCGGTGATGCATCGGGCGTCGACAGGGCACAGGCCTACGAACGCGCATGCGTATGCGGGGGCCTGCACGCGGAAGGATCGGGCGGTGCACGGGAACGGGGAGACGCGCCTGCGGGTGACGCTGTTCGGCACCCTCGAGGTGCGCCGCGGCAACGCCGTGGTGGCCGTTCCCGGCGCCCGGCTCCGGGCCTGATCGCGCGGCTGGCACTGGCCGGCGGCCGGCCGGTCGAACCGGGCGTCCTGGTCGATGCGCTGTGGCCGCGGAAACTCCCGAACAACCCAGCGAATGCGCTGTAGTCGCTGGCCTCCCGGATGCGCCGGGTGCTCGGCGAGGCCGGCGCGCGATCACCCAGTCCGAGGGCGGCTACCGCCTCGGCGTCACCGAGGACGACGTTGACGCGCTGCGATTCGAGCGGCTGACCGCGCTCGGCCGTGACCGGCTCCGGGCCGGCGATCCCCGGGCGGCGGCCGAGCTGCTGGGTGAGTCGGAGCGTGGAGACCTACATCCGGCCGTCCAGCATGGTCAGATCCCGGCTGCGGCGTCGTACCGGCGGCGCAGGTCGGCCATCTCCGATTCGGCCAGCGCCTCCTTGAGCGCCAACTCCTCGTACTTGTCCGGGAACATCTCCCGCAGCCGGTCGACGAACCTGGTGTCGGCGGTCGCCTCGACCACCTGGATGCCCGGGGGCTCGCTGGACATGTCGATGATCACCGGGCCGGCCAGCTTGACTGCCACGTCCCAGGGGCGCTTCTGCTCGGCGACGCCGCAGAGGTGGAAGCCGTAGACCGTCCGCACGTCAGCGAGCGTGGTGACCTCGGCCGGCTCGTAGCCGTAGACGCGGACCCCGCAGATCACCGCCGGTTTCTCCTTCCCGGTCGCCGCCTGCTGGCCACCGTGTCCGGCGTGGTTGTGCTGCCCCGGGTCCGCCTGTTCGAGCGTGGCCCGCATCCGGGTCATGACCTGCGCGTGCACATCCGCCGGCTCCGCCTCCGGGCCGGCCCGGTTGACCAGTACGACCGTGCCGGCCAACGTCGCCAGCAGGATCACCGCCACCCACACCAGGCGGTGCCGGTACCACCCCGCGAAACTCCTCTGAGCAATCATGATTGCTTCTCACCTCGTCGCCGGTTCTGGTGCGTTGGCAGACCGCATCGGACTCCCCCGACGTGTCAGACGTCGAACGCGTCGGCCACCCGGGGGGAGGTACTGGGAGTACGTACGGCGGGCGAGGATGCCCTGCCCGGCAGACGCCCGTCGTCGTAGCGATGGCCCGGCAGTGCGGCACGCGAGCTTCTGGCGTAGCTGCGTGCTGCGGGCACTGCGATGCTCCCGTCTTGGCCGTTCCCAGCACGGTTGCCCCCGCGCTGCGGCGATGGGAGCCATTCCATCACGCCCCGATCCACTCCCACAACATCGACGATCCTCAGTGCTGGTCGGGCCTGGCCGACACCCGGATCGGCCACTGTGATCGATTCACAGGCACAGGAGCCGGGCTTCGGCGCGGTGCGGGAACCGGGGCTACTGGAGGCAGGTCAGATCGGCCGCGGGCAGATTGCCCGTGTCGAGGTAGGCGTTCACGGCCGCGTCGACGCATCCGGAGCCTCGGAACAGGTAGACGCCGTGGCCACGGGCGCCGGCCAGGGTGATCATGCGGGAACCGTTGAGGGCGCGGTGCATGGCCTGGCCCATCTCCAGGATCGCGCTGACGTCACCGGCGGCCTGGACGACCAGGGCCGGTACCCCGTTGCGGATCCGGATCGGGCGTTCCCGCGGCGGGTTGGGCCAGAACGCGCACGGCGTGATGTTGCTGCCCAGCGGGCCGAACAGGGGTGCCTCGGTGCGTACCGCCTGAATGTCGCGCCAGTACGCCTGGACGTTGCGCGATACCGGCGCGTCGCCGCACTGTATGGCGGTCGCTGCGCTGCGCTGCGCGGAGTCGCGGCCGGTCAGTTGCCCCGCCAGCGCGGTCGCGAGGGTCTCCGTCGGCTCGGCGTTGCCGGTGTCGGCCGCCTGTACCAGCACCTGCACGGTGGCCGCGAGTTCGAGGGCGCCCTCCTCGCTGTCGTCGACCAGTAGATCGACGATCAGTCCGGGAATGACGGTGTCGTCCACCAGGTACTGGCCCACCCGTAGTGGCGTGCGCGCGGCGGCCCGGTAGACCCGGTCCACCGTGCCCAGCACCTGCCCGGTCGTCGTGCCGAGGTTGAGCTGGTCCTCGTGCGCCGCGACCAGTGCGGCCCACTCCCGCAGCGCCGCCTCGCGCCGTACCGCCACCGTGCGGTCCGGGAACGAGGTGACGCCGGGGCGATCCGGGTCGATGGCGCTGTCGAGCACCATCCGCCCGGCTCGCTGGCCGAACCGCTGCATGTACTGCGCGCCCAGGTAGCTGCCCTGCGAGTAGCCGAGGAACGACAGCTTCGGCGCGCCGAGCGCGGCCCGGATGACGTCCATGTCGCGGGCGGCGTTGGCCGTGGACGCGTATGGCAGCACGTCGGCGTTGGTCCGGGCGCACCGGCGGGCCAGATCCTTCGACAGCGTGACCATCCGGTTGAAGCTCTCCCGGCCGGCACCGGCGGAGCGCGGCAGCCAGCTGACCGGCCAGCCGCAGTCGATCGGCGTGCTGCGCCCGGAGAAGCGGATGTCCATGCCGATGATGTCGAACTTGGCACCGGCCGCGCCCAGCCCTTCCCTGGCGAGCGGCACGGTGGAGAGCACCGGGTTGGCCGGGCCGCCCAGGTTGAAGATCAATGGCCCGGCGTAGTGGGCCGTGTCGGTGGCCTTGCTGCGGGCGATCGCGACCGTGATGGTGCGCCCGCGGGGCCGGCGGTAGTCCAGCGGCACGCGGATGTCGGCGCACTGCACGCCGGCTTCGTCGAGCGCGCGGCCGTCGGTGTCGTCGGCGCCGCGCTGGCACGACTTCCAGTTGACGTGTTGATGGTGGTACCGGGCGAGCCCGGCGTCCCGCGTCGTGCCGGCATAAGCGGCGGGTACCGCGACGAGTCCCGCGGTCGTGGCCAGCACCGCGACAAGCAGTGTGCGCCGTCGTGGTCGGTTCATCGGATTTCTCCTGATCGGGATGTGGAGGTGGACGGCTCAGGCGTCCCGGCGGCGCAGTTGCCACGCGGCGAGCCCGAGCACGATTGCGGTGTAGAGGCAGAACAAGGCGAACCCGGCCCATGGGCCGAGCGCGAGCGGGTCCTGGTGGACAGAGCTGACGGCCGCGCCGGCCGGGGTCGGCAGATACCGGTACGCCGCGTCGGACACTGACTCCGGCAGCAGCCCGAGCACGAGCTGCGGCGCGAACAGCAGCCCGAACAGAGCCGAGATCCCGCCGGCGGTGTTGCGCAGCAGGGCACCAAGACCGAGGCCGAGCAAGCCCACCGCGGTCAGGAACAGCGCGCTGCCGAGCACGGCCCGCACCACACCGGGCTCACCGAGTCCGATATCCAGGTCCTTGGCGGACAGGATCGACTGGCCGGCGACGAACGACGCCAGCACTGCCGGGACGGAGACCACGACGGTGGTGAGTCCGAACGCGACCGCCTTGCCCCACAACATCGGCAGGCGGCCGGGCACCGCCGCCAGGCTCACCCGGATCGACGCGGTGGTGTACTCGCCGGTGATGAACAGCATGCCCAGGACGCCGATCGCGAACTGCGCCAGTTGCACGCCGGCGAGGCTGACCGAGACGGCGTCGAACGTGGTCGGATCCGCGGGCGGGCGGGCGACGCGCAGCGTGGTGTACGCCAGCCCGACGCCGACCACGAGCACGACCGTGGTCAGCAGGCACCAGATCGTGGACGGCAGGGAGCGCAGTTTGGTCCATTCCGAGCGGATTACGCGCACCTGGCTGAGGTGCTGCTCGCCGCGGTACGGGGGAAGGATGACGTTGGTCATGACGTCGCTCCGACGGTGTTCGCGCGGTACTCGGCCGCGTCGCGGGTCAGGTTGATGAAGACTTCTTCCAGCGAGGCCTGCTGTGCGGTGAGCTCGAGCAGCGTGATACCGGCCGCCCCGGCGGCCATGCCGATCTGGTCGGTCGTCAACCCCGACACCGTCAGCGTCTCGTCCCGGTCGAACGAGACCTCGACGTCGGGCCCGGACAATCGGGCGGCGAGCGCGTCCGGGTGGGTGGTGCGCACCCGAACCACGCTGCGGCTACCTGCCCGGACGAACTCCGCCACACCGGTATCGGCGATCAGGCGGCCCTTGCCGATGACGATGAGATGCTGGGCGGTGAGCGCCATCTCGCTCATCAGGTGCGAGGAGACGAAGACCGTTCGGCCTTCGGCGGCGAGGCTCTGCAACAGCGCGCGCACCCAACGGATGCCGTCGGTGTCGAGTCCGTTGAGCGGTTCGTCGAGGATGACCGTGCGCGGGTCGCCCAGCAAGGCCGTGGCGATGCCGAGCCGCTGCCCCATGCCGAGCGAGAACTTGCCGGCCCGCCGCCGCGCCACGCCGGACAAGCCGACCGCCTCGATCACCTCGTCGACCCGAGAGCGGTGGATGCCGCTCGTGCGGGCCAGCGCCAACAGGTGGTTGTACGCGCTGCGGCCCGGGTGGATCGAGCGGGCCTCCAGCAACGCGCCGACCTCGCGCAGCGGCGCGGTGTGCGCCCGGTACGGCTTGCCGTTCACCAGCACCGAACCGCTCGTCGGCGCGTCCAGCCCGAGGATCATCCGCATCGTGGTGGACTTGCCGGCGCCGTTCGGTCCGAGGAAACCGGTCACCGTTGCCGGGCTGACGGTGAATGTCAGCCCGTCGACGGCGAGCTTGTCGCCGTACCGCTTCGTCAGTTCCCGCGCCTCGATCATCGCTTTTGCTCCCTCACCTCGTCCGGCTGACGTTTACGCTGCCAGCGCATGTTGGCGCGGTAAGTGGGGCAGCCAGCCGGACCGCCTTGAGGTTTTCCCCACCCTTGACGGTGGGTTTGCCCGATGGCCGGCCGGCGCCGGGATACCTACCGTGAACACATGACCTCAGCGGGAGCGAAAGCGATGACGCACGAGCGGGCCACCGGCCCGCTCGCCGTGCTGCGGCCGCTGTCGTCGCCGCGCACCTGGCAGGCGACCTTCCACGTGGTGGCTGGGATGTTCCTCGCAGCCACCACGGCCACGGTGATCTGGCTCGTGGGCGTGCTGTGGTGGGCCGCCGTGACCAGCCTCGTCGAAGGCCCGACCGGCCACCGGCTGCTCCCGGTGCTGTACGTGGTCGTCGCCGTCCTGGGCCCGCTGGCGCTGCCACCGTGCGCGCGGTTCTTCAGCGCGCTGCAACGGGAGCGGTTCCGGGCGCTGCTCGGTGTCGAGATCGCCGCGCCGAAGCACGACCCGGGCACCGGCTGGCACCGGATCTTCCAGCCGTGGGCCGCCGGAACCACCTGGCGCCAGTTCGCCTACCATCTGCTCGCCCCACTGTTGGGCGGCCTCGGCGGGGTGGTCGTCGTGTTCTGCTGGTCGGCGCTCTTCCTCGCCGCCCTGTCAGGCGACCGCGTGTCCGGGGCGGGGTACGGCCTGTGGTTCGGCGGCGCCACAGCCCTGCTGCTCGCCGCGCCGTGGGTCGCGCGCGGCATCGCCGGGGCCGACACGGCCGCGGCCCGGCGCCTACTCGGCCGCAGCCACGCCGAGGAACTTGCCGAGCGGGTCGAGTCGCTGGCGCGCAGCCGGGCCGACCTGGTCGAGGCCGCCGACACCGAACGGCGCCGGATCGAGCGGGACCTGCACGACGGTGTGCAACAGCGCCTCGTCTCCCTGGCGATGAACCTGGGCATGGCCCGCGCCTCCTTCGCCGACCGGTCGCCGGAGATTCTGGAGGTCGTCGCCGCGGCCCACGACGAGGCCACCGCCGCGCTGGCCGAACTGCGCGACTTCGTTCGTGGCCTGCATCCGGCCGTCCTCGACGACCGGGGACTCGACGCGGCGCTTTCGGGCATTGTCGCGCGGGCACCGCTGCCGGTGAAACTGCGCGTGGACGTCGCGCCGCGCTGCTCGCCGAGCGTCGAAGCGATCGCGTACTTCGCCGTGTCCGAAGCCCTGACGAACGTTGCCAAACACGCGAACGCGAGCCGGGCCGAGGTCGTGGCGAAGCGCGTCGGCGACCGGTTGATCATCACGATCACCGACGACGGCCGCGGCGGCGCGTCGGTCGACGGCGCCGGCACCGGCCTGCGCGGCCTGGCGCAGCGGGCAGCGGCCCTCGACGGCAGTCTGACCGTGGTGAGTCCGCCCAGCGGGCCCACAACCGTTACCGTGTATGTCCGATGCGAGTAGTGCTAGCCGAAGACTCCGTCCTGCTGCGGGCCGGCCTCATCAGGCTACTCACCGAAGGTGGCTTCGAGGTCGTCGCCGCGGTGCCCGACGCCGGCCAATTGCTGGCCGCTGTCGACGCACACCGACCCGACGTCGTGGTGGTCGACGTGCGGATGCCCCCGACCCACACCGACGAGGGCATCCGGGCCGCGCTCGTCATCCGGCGGCAACACCCGAAGATCGCGGTGTGCGTGCTCTCGCAGTACGTGGAGGAACGGTACGCCACCGACCTTCTCTCGGTCGAGACCAGCGGCATCGGATACCTGCTGAAAGACCGGGTGGCGCAGGTGTCGGACTTCCTCGACGCGCTGCGCCGGGTGGCCGCCGGCGGCACCGCGCTGGACCCCGAAGTTGTCGCCCAACTGCTGGTGCGCCGCAACGACCCGATGCGGCGCCTGACACCACGCGAGCAGGACGTGCTGCGGCTGATGGCGGAGGGCCGCTCCAACACCGGCATCACGGAGGCATTGAAGGTCAGCCACAGCGCGGTCGAGAAGTACGTGAGCAACATCTTCGCCAAACTCGACCTACCGCCCACCGACACGGACCACCGCCGGGTGCTGGCCGTGCTCAAGTACCTCGGCACCTGACCCAAGGTCAGGGGCGTGTCTCAGTAACCGGCTACCCGCTGTCGGAGTGCATTCGGATGTACCCAGTCACGTGCAGCTGAGCGTGCCCAGGATGCCTGCACTGGATTCAGTTCCGCCGTCTGAACGTGCCGGGGGCTGTCCCGTACGTGCGCTTGAACGCGTTGGCGAAGGCGAACTCGGAGGCGTAGCCCACCTGGGCGGCGACGGATTTCAATGGTGCGTCCGATGCCCGCAGCAGGCGCGCGGCCGTGGTCATCCGCCACCAGGTCAGGTAGCTGAGGGGTGGTTGGCCGATCAGCGTGGCGAAGCGCCTGGCGAACGGTGCGCGGGAGAGCCCCGCTTCCGCGGCGAGCTTCGCCACTGTCCACGGTGCCGCCGGGGCCCGGTGGATGGCGTGGAGGGCGGCGGTTACCGGCGGGTCGTTGAGCGCGGCGGCCCAGCCGGTGGTGTTGCCCCGGGCGGGCTGTTCGTTGAACCAGATGCGCAGGATGTACAGCAGCAATGTGTCCAGGAGCGCGGGGACGGCCGCGTCCGTGCCGAGGCGCGGGTGCTCCAGTTCGGCGGCCAGTAGCCCCACGGCCGAGCGCAGTTCCGGGTGGCGAGCCGGGTGCGCGGGGAGGTGGATCCGGTCAGGCAGGTCACGCAGCAGCGGGTGGGTGCGGGACGGGTCGAGCTGGTAGGTCCCACAGAGCACGACGGTGACCGGACCGTAGTCTCCGGTCCGGTCGACGCTGTCCGACCTGTAGGGCTCGGCAAATCGGGGGTCGTCGGGGTCGCAAGCGGGGGCCGTCGCCAAGGTTTCGGGGCTGTCGGCCAGGGTGTGCCCACTGCCGTGGGGCAGGAACACCACGTCGCCCACGCCCAGCGGGACGGGCTCTGCGTCTGGAGGGCGTAGCCAGCAGGAGCCCTGCAGGATCACCTGAAAGCCCGCCGACCCCGGTACGGAGGCGAACTCCTGACCCCACGGGGCATGCCACCGCACGTGCGCCGACCGAGGCCGCCCGGTCCGCATCACCGCGATGACGTCACTGAGCACATCCATGCGGTGAGACTACGCGGGCGAGACGTACGCGTATGAACTGGGCACTCTGCCGCATGGATCGTCTCCGTATGGAGTCGTAGATTCGCGGCATGAAGATGAAGACCGCACGTATCCACGACTACGGTGACGCGTCCGTGATCCGCTACGACGACGTTGCGCGCCCTCAGCCTGCATCAGGTGAAGTGCTCATCCGTGTCGCCGCGACCTCGTTCAACCCCACCGAGGCCGCGTTGCGGGCCGGACTGCTGCGGGGGTCCTTTCCCTTGGACCTGCCCTACACGCTCGGATGGGACGTCGCCGGCACTATCGCCGAGATCGGCGCGGGTGCGGAGGGGTTCGCCGTCGGCGACCGGGTCATCGGGCGGCTTGACAGCGCGGGTGCGGCCGCCGAGTACGTACGGGCGCCCGTGGCCACGCTGGTCACGGCTCCCGCCTCCGTCCCTCTCGCAAACGCTGCGGCCCTTCCCGTGGCCGGCCTCACGGCGTGGCAGGCGGTGTTCGAGCACGGGAAGGTAGCCGCCGGTCAGCGGGTACTGGTCAACGGTGCGGGCGGAGGCGTCGGTGGCTTCGTGACGCAGCTCGCCAAGTACGCGGGAGCCGAGGTGATCGCCACGGCCAGCGCCCGCAGCGCCGAGGCGGTCGGGCGGCAGGGGGCGGACCAGGTGATCGACTACACCGCCACGCCGGTGGTTGCCGCGCTCGACGGCCCGGTGGACACGCTGCTCAACCTGGTCCCGCTGAACCCACCGGACGCCGCGGCCCTGGCGCCGCTGGTGCGGCCGGGCGGGCGGATCGTCTCGATCGCCACCCCGATCGAGCCGCCTGCCGATGCCGGGGTGACTGCGATGCACATTGTCGCCCGCAATGACGTGGAGCATCTGGCGGCGCTGGTGGAGCTCGTCGACGCGGGTGTGGTCACCATCGACATCAGCGAGTCGCGCCCACTGGCCGGCCTCGGCGCCATCCACCGCCTCAGCGAGGCCGGCCGGATCCGAGGCAAGGTCATCATCGTTCCTTGAGCGCTGGGTCCTGCAGAGCGTGACAGGCGCGCCGGGGGTTCGGTCGGCCTGACAGTCGGGATCTGTTCTCTCGCGCGCGTCGAGCGGCACCGGTCACCGGCGACTCCCGGGTGGCTCAACCGAAGCGGAACTCGCCGTCATCCCGTACGAAGATCTCCTCGTCCACCCAGCGCCGTTCGGTGTTCGACACCGTGCGGAGGTACTGGCACGAGTATCCGGTGCTCTTCCCCTTCTCGGCCAGCCAGATCTCCGGGAGCTTGTCGCACCGCACCTCGTCCGACATGTCTTCGTAGTACCGCCAGGCATGGTCGTACAGCAGTTTCGCGGTCAGTATGCGCTTACGGGGATGCACCGTGTAGTGGATTACACCATCCCCCGGCCGGTAGTCGGGCTCGATGACCACGTTCCAATCCACCCGCAGGCCGCGGAAGACGACCGTGCACCAGGTGCCCGCCATGGGCGCCAGCTTAATCTTGCCACCGGCACAGGTGGCGGCGGTGATCTTCCCCGGGACTCCTCCCATGTCGAGCGTCTTCTCCTGCAGTTCGGGCAGCACCTGTTCGGTGAACGAGACGCCCGGGCCCGACTTGCCCGGCACGGCCGCTTCGATCTGCTCCTGGGTCAGTAGACCGGCCTGCGGTCCGGTGATCTTTACAGGACGCTCCCGGCCGACCACGACCGGAGAGGGCGGCGGGCCGGCGGTGGCGGGACTTGTCGTCGCGCCCGCATCCGGGGTGCTCGGGTCGCAGGCGCTTGCGGCAGCTACGACCACCACGCCGAGCAGCACGCGTAGGAACGCTGATGGGCTCGCCATGGCACCGAGCGTATCCACCCTATCGATGGAATACGTACCATAACTGCCCACGGCGGCGCCGGGCCCGGCTTTCCAGCCGGCCGCCCAGCCGTTCTCGGAGCTCGCCGGCCGCCGGCAGCTCGAACGGCACACCGGCCGCCGCCCCTCCACCACGATCGAAGCGGCCCATGCAAGATCGAACCCCCGTGGCGACGCCCGTTAATGTATCTACATGAAGCTATTGACTTCACTGGCTGTCACGGCCGCTACCATCGTCGTGGTCAGCGCCGGGGCGCCGGCTGTCGCGGCACGGGCGGAACTGCAGTGGGGAGCGTGCCCCGGCGCGTCCCATCCGGACATACGCTGCACAAAGGTGAAGGTGCCCCTCGACTATCGCCGGCCGGGCGGCCGCAGCATCGACATCGCCGTGTCCCGTCTGCCCGCGACCGATCCCGCGCAGCGCCGCGGCGTTCTGTTGACCACCGGCGGCGGGCCGGGCGGCCCCGGCGTGCAGCTGCCCGAGGAACTGGCGGCCGTGCTGCCGCAGGAGGTGCGCGCCCGATACGACCTGATAGGTTTCGACATCCGCTTTGTCGAGCAGAGCACCCCGATCAGCTGCGGCCAGGCGGCCGAGGAGCCGGGCGGATTCTGGGTACGCGACCCCGGCAGCCTGGACCGGTTCGTGGCCCAGGTGTCCGAGGCGCGGCGGTATGCGCAGGCATGCGCCGACGTCAGCGGATGGGCGCTACCACACGCCACCACAGCCAACGCCGCACGGGACATGGACGAAATCCGCAAGGCGCTCGGCGAGCCGAAGATCTCATATCTCGGTGGCTCCTACGCGGGCATGCTCGGGGCGACCTACTCCACGCTGTTTCCCGAGCGCGTGGACCGGTTTGTGCTGGACAGCCCGATCAATGGTGACCTGATCTGGCGGCAGTTCGAACTGTCCCGCACGCCCGCCTTCGAGGCCGGGCTGGACGCGTTCGCGGCGTGGGTCGCTAAGAGCGGCGGGTACGGTTTCGGCAACACCGCGACCGAGGTCGAGGCGAACATCGAGGCGCTGCTCGACCTGGCGGCCACCACACCCATCAAGGTCGACGGGCACGCGTGGACGGCGGGCGAACTGGGCAACCTCGTCATCATCGCCATCTTCTTCGAGCAGTACTTCCCGTACGTCGCGGCCGATCTCGCGGCCATTCGGGACGGCTCGCCGCCGCCGGTGCCGTTCCCGCTCTACCCTTCCGCGCGGCCGGGCGTGCCCGGCGTACCGGCGGACAACCACACGGCGGTGAACATGGCCTACCGGTGCGGCGACAACGCCTGGCCGCGCGCCTTGCACACCTATGTGGCCGACGTGCGCCGGTATTCGGCCCAGTACCCAAGCTTCGGCCCGGCCAACGCGAACATCAACGCCTGTGCCTTCTGGCCGTCCGGTGCGGACAACCGGGTGCCGCTGGCCGGCAACCGTGCGCCGGGTGTGCTGGTGACGGCCGCGCTGCGGGACGTGTCCGTGCCCATCGCCAATTCACGCGCGGTCGCTGCGGCGGTCCACGGCTCTCGGCTGGTCACGATCGACGCGCAGACCCATGCGCCGTTCCCGCACTTCGGCAACGCCTGCCTCAACGGCGCCGTCGTCGACTACCTCGTCACCGGAGTGCTCCCGGCAAGCGACATAGCCTGTTGAGGGCTGACCACGAGGCTGCCCGAGCCATCTGCTGGGGCCTGATCAGAGCGCCCGCCGACGATCACGATCGTCGGCGGGCGCTCTGGCCACCTACGCGGCAGCAGTAGCGGTGAACACGCTCGCTCTTGGTGGCGGGACTGCGTAGAGATCGCCCCACTCCCCACGGCCTCGCAGGTTGCGCCCGTTACTGGCGGCGGATGTTCTCCTTGGTCTGTTCTGCCTGCCCGCGTAGTTCCCCGGCGGTGGCCTGTCCCTGTTCGCGCATTGTCGAGGCGCTCTTGGCTGCCTGGTCTTTGACTGCGCCGGCTGCTTCCTGTACGGGTTGACGTAGGTTGTCCTGCATCTGGTGGGCGGTGGTGCGCATCTGTTGCCTGATCTCCTCGGAGTGCTCGGTGACCTTGCCCTTCGCCTGACCGGCCGCCCGTCGTTCCGGTTCTGACGGGGGCAGCAGGGACGAGATGAGAGCACCGAGCCCGAACGCGATGAGTCCAGCGGCGAGTGGATTGCCCTGGGTGGCTTCGCGTTGTTTCTGCGGAAGTGTTCCCACCGTCTCCTTGGCCTGTGAGCCGGCAGCGGCCACCTGGTGGGCGGCCGACGAGGTCTTCGCCCGGCCGGTCTCACCCGCGTGGGCTGCACTGCCCATGATCCGATCCTTGAGGGCGGATAGCCGGCCCCGCGCCTCGTGCATCTTTCGATCGGCGACCCGACGTGGATTCACCTTGTCGGTCAGCAAGTTCACGTCGCCGCTGAGACGGGCGCGGGTTCTCTCGATGTCGGAGCGGATGTCATCTGGATCGGCTGTCACCGTCGTTCCTCTCTGCGTTCTGATGGCGGGTGAAGGCGCCCGGAACCTGGCGGACCGTTTCGGTGGTACGGGGCAGGCCGGGCTTGACCCGACGAAGCCGGCCGCGCGCCACCGTGAACAGGACTACACCGATGACGGCCCAGATTCCGGCGACGATCAGTGCCGCCCACCCCTGATCCATCACGTTCGCCAGCGCCCACCAGAGCGCGAACGACAGGAACAGCAGGGTCATGAACCCCGCCAGGGCGGCACCACCGAACATGCCGGCCGCTTGACCGGCAGCGCGCACCTCTTGGCGCACCTCGGCCTTGGCGAGCTGAACCTCCTGACGCACGAGCGTCGACACGTCACGGGTGACGTCCCCGAGCAGCTCGCCGAGGGATGCCTGTGTCCGGTCGGGCGCAGCTTCGGCTCGGCCCCGTGCTGAGGCGCTCATGTGCCCACCTGACCCCTGTGCGACGACAGGGGTTGTTGTCCCTCGGACCCGCCGGCACCTGCCTCGCCGTCCGAGGCGATGCTGCGGGTCAATCGCCCGGCCAGCATCCCGGCCACCGCCGCCCCAGCCAGGAACAGACCGGGCCGGCGGCGTGCGAAGTCGCGTACCTCTGCCACCACGGCACCGGGCTCGCGCTCGTCCAGCCAGTCCGCGGCCCGGTGGGCCTGCTCCGCCGCCTGCCGGGCCAAATCACCGGCAAGACCGCGCCGCTCGTCCTGGCTGGACATCGACTCCAGCTCGTCGCCGAGTGACCGAAGCCCGGCGGCTGCGCGTTTCTGCTGGGTGTCGGCCTGCTGGTTGAGCTGGCTAGTGGCCTGACCGAGCAGGTTGCGCACCTGCCGGTTCGCCTCCGCGGCAGTGGCCTTGCCCTGCTCGACCGCACCATGCGTCATCTCGCTACCCGCATGCTGCACACTGTGAGCAGCCGCGGGCGCCTGCGACCGAGCCGCCTGCACCTGCGACTGGGCACCGCCCATTGCCGGGCTCTGTTGCTTAGTCATACGTGTGCCCCCCTCTGTGGGCGAAACCAGCCCTGTCAGCACCAGCCCCGTCAGCCGAAGCGGCGGATACCCCAAACCGCGCAGGTCACACCCCTCGACCCCGCCAGGTTGACCATGTCGGGTGGAACACCACGCCCACCACAGCGAGACAACCCAGCGCCACCGTCCACGTAACGCGTAGCGACCGGGCCGCCGGTCGAGGAGACCGGTGTCCCGGACCAGATGCTCCCAGTCTTCCTCACCGCCACATCCGCGTGAGGAAACGGCAGCTCACGGCGACCAATACGCAGGCGGCGCTCGCCTTTATGCAAGTCTGCCGATTTGGTGCGTAGCTTCGTCGGCCGAGCCCAACAATCAAGACTATGCGGGCACGTTGGACTCAAGGGGTAGCCATGGCACGGAAGAGAAAATCCACCGCGCGGCAAGCGCTCATCCTTGCCTTCGCGGCTGGGGCGGTGACCGGGGCGGCGGGCACGTTCAGGCTGCGACGCCGGCAGGCTGGCGGCTTCCCGACGGGCGAGGTCGCCGGGAAGTTCGACGAGGGCCTTGATCCATCGCTCGCCGGGCGTATCGACGCCCCGCCTCGGGGGGCTGTGAGCATGCCTGCAGCGCAGCACGGTTGACCCGGGCAGTGCCTCGGACCATCCCGTTGTGAGAGATGAGGGCAATGATGCCAGAACGACCTGGCGGCAACCCCGGCGCTGCGTCTGCTGACACGCCGGTCGCCGAGTTGGTGCAGCGCGCCACTGAGCAGATCACCCGGTTGGTGCGCGACGAGCTGACGATGGCGCGGACAGAGATGACCACCAAGGGCAAGCGCGCGGGCGTCGGTGCTGGACTGCTCGGTGGCGGTGCGGTGCTCGGGCTCCTCGCCGGTGGGACCGCCGCCGCCACGATCGTGCTGGCCCTGGCCGCGATCATGCCCGATGCTGTGGCCGCCCTGATCGTCACGGTGATCCTTGCCATCGCCGCCGCCATCACGGCCCAACGCGGTAAGAAGCAGGTCAGCAAGGCCATGCCCGTCACGCCCACGACGACCAGAGACAGCGTGCGAGCCGACACCGAGGCGATACGTGGCGCAGCGAGTCGGAGGCAGCCATGAGGACGCCACCGGGAAGCAGCGACCCGGACCAGACCCGACGCGACATCCAGCAGACACGCGCGGAACTTGGTGAGACCGTAGCCGCACTGACCGCCAAGACCGACGTCAAGACCCGCGCACGCACCAAAGCCACTACCGCCGTCGGCGGACTCCGACAGCGTGTCACCCAGGCCAGCCAGTCGGCGAAGACCAAAGCGACGCAGTTAGCCCGAACAATGAGCCAGAAGGCATCCCAGCGCGCCAAGCCGGTCTCGCAGAAAGCCCAACATGCCAGCGCCGCAGTACGCGACTCAGCGAAAGCCGGCGCACAGAACACCGGTAAGGCCAAGTCGACCCTGGTCAGCTCCGCCCGCACCGCGACGACCAAGATCGGCAGCTCGGTGCGCGCGAAACCCGCACCGGTCCTCGCCGCCGCCGGCACCGCCGCCACCCTCGCGGTCATGGCCTATCGACGCCGCCTCCAGAAGTGACCGACCGACACCGCAAAACTGAGAGGACCCGCAACCTGCCCTCCAACCTCTCGCTGGCGACCGCGACGGGCACGGTCAGCCACGTGCCGAAAACGGGAGTCTGACGACCGCGGCGGCTGTCACCGTTCAACTCAGAAAGTGATGAACAGCCGCGGCAAGAGCCAACGGGTTCTCCTCCGCCACGTGGTGGCCCGACTCGATGGGCGCGCCGCGCAGATCGTCCGCCCATGGCTGCCACACGGCGAGCGGGTCACCGTACAGCTCCACCAGGTCGTCGCGGGTGGACCACAGGAACAGGGTCGGACAACGCACGGTACGCCCGGCGCGCCGGTCGGCTTCCTCATGCTCGCGGTCAATGCTCAGGCCGGCGCGGTAATCCTCCAGCATCGCCCGTACGGTGGGCGGATCGTGGATGGCTGCGCGGAACTCCTGGTAGTTCTCGGCGCCCATGGCGTCGGGCCGGGCGGCGCCGTACCAGGCGTCCGGGTCGGCCAGGATCGCGCGCTCCGGCTTGTCCGGCTGTGCGAAGAAGAACCAGTGGTACCAGTCATGTGCGAATGTGGCGTCGCACCTGGCGAGGGCCTCGCTGATGGGGATGCCGTCCAGCACCACCAGCCGGCTCACTCGATCCGGGTGGTCGAGCGCCATGCGCAACGCCACATAGCAGCCACGGTCGTGGCCCACGGCCGCGAAGTGCGAGTGCCCCAGCGAGGTCATCAGATGGACGAGGTCGCGCGCCACCGCGCGCTTGGACTGTTGCGCATGGTCCGGGCGGATCTCGGCTTTGCCCGACCGCCCGTAGCCTCGCATGTCCGGGCAAACCACCGTGTGGCCCAACTCCACCAGTCGCGGTGCGACCCGGTGCCAGGTAGAGCCGGTACGCGGATGACCATGGATGAGCAGGACCGGTGGCCCTTCGCCCGCGTGCCGGACACGAAGGTCCACCTCACCCACGTTGATCCGCTCATCCTTGAAACCTTGGAACATGGCGGGCGACGTACCCCGATAGCACGAAGATGATGCCGCCCATTCACCCCAGTTGCACAGCGCTGTGCAACTTGCGTAGGGTGAAGCCATGACCACGCCCGACCCCAGCCGTGCCGATCTCAACCGGCGGCGCATCCTGGACGTCGCCCTCGCCGAGTTGCTGCGCAACCCGGATGCGTCGATGGACCAGATCGCCCGGGCGGCCGGCGTCGTTCGCCGCACGGTGTATGGGCATTTCCCGAGCCGCGAGGCGCTGATCAGCACGCTGCTCGACGGGGCGGTGGAAGCGGTCGCGGCGGCGAACGCCGCGGGCCTCAAGAGCGTGGCGGACCCCGAGGAGTCACTCGTACGCTCGACACTCGCGGTTTGGGAGGTAGCGGACCGCTACCGGATCCTTGTCGCGCTCGCTCAGCGCAGCGTCACCGTCCAAGGCATTCGGGATCGCCTCGCCCCAGTCCGCGAGGCGTCCGTGGAGATGATCCAACTCGGCCTCGATCAGGGCGTCTTCACCTCTCCGTTGTCGGCACGAGCCCTGACGTACCTGCACGAGCAGATGCTCATCGCCCTCATGGAGGCGGTGAACGACGGCCTGCTGGACGCCGACGCAGCCGGCCCCGCCGCCGCGGTCAGCATGCTGACCGTCTCGGGCGTGCCCGCCTCCCGTACGGCCGAGCTGGTGGCGAACCTGAGTGCCGGTAACGAGCGCCGGGAGAGCGCTGCCGAAGACGGTGCCGGCCTACCCAGCTGGACTCCGGCCGCTACCGGGCCCAGCTGATGCACGACTACGCCGTCGCGCAGACCGACGCCTCGACACGTCGGTGTACACGGATCTGCTGCGCGATGCCGCCCCCCCTGACACCGGCCCCGTATCCCACAAGTTCAGGCGCATGCGATGGCCGCCGCCTGCTCCAGGACGTCGAGCTGCCGTGCGGTGTCGGGGCCGCGCGGCCACAGCACCGCCAGCCGTGTGATCCCCAGTTCGGTGTACCGGCCGAGGCAGTCGCGGAACGCCTCGGTCGAGGCCAGGGGGCGCTCGTCGCCGTAGCCGAGCACCACGAGCCGGGGCAGGGTTCGCCAGTCGCGCCCGGCCAGTTCACACGCCTCGCGCAACTGGCCCAACTGCCGACGAACCTCGGCGTACGCGGTTGGCGCGGCGACCCGTGGGTCTTTCGCCACGTCCTGTGTGAGCCAGAGGTCGGCCCGGGCGGCTGTCAGAGCCATGCCGCGCGGCCCAGTCGCGGCGACGGCAATCGGCGGCCGGCTATGCACACCACCGCCGAGGTCGGCGTTGCGAGCGGTGAACCACTGGCCGGTCACGGTCGGCGCCGGCTCGGTGAGCAGCCGATGGGTGTGTTCAACGAACTCGGTGAACCGCCGATGCCGCTCGGCGGCTGAGCGGGGCGGCGCACCCAACGCGTCGGCATCCGCGCCCCCGCCGCCGGCACCGAGCCCGAGCACGAACCGGCCACCGCTCACCGCGTCCAGGCTCAGCGCCGCCTTCGCGGTCGTCACCGGGTGGCGGAAGTTCGGCGCGGTCACCATCGTGCCGACGCCGATCCGGTCGGTCACGGCCGCCGCGGCGGAGAGGGCGACGTACGCGTCGTGCCAGATCGGCCGACCGGCAAGCACGAGGTGGTCCCAGAGCCAGCCCCGGCCGATCCCGATCCGCTCCGCGTGCTGCCACTCGGTGCGCAGGTCAGGCCACGGACGGTCCGGCCACATCACCACGTCCAACCCGCCGTCCACCAGTTCGCTCATGACTGGCGCGCGCCGGCGGCCACGATCGCGTCGTACACCCGGTGGGGCTCCTCCGCGATGCGGTTCAACACGTAGAGCCACCACTCGCGGCCGAAGACGGCGTACTCGCGGGTGCGGAAGCCGGCGCGTCGCAGCCGATCGTGGAGCTGGGTACCAAGACCGAGCAGCATCTCGAACTCGACGTTCCCGGCGGCCATCAGGTCGGGGTGGCGTGCCGTGACCGAGTCAACGAGGTCGGCGTCATGGGTGGCGATGGCGGTCGGGTGGCCGCTGTCGATGAGCCGGTCGGCGAACCGCAGATAGGCCTCGCGCAGTTGCGCCGAACCCCGGGGGAACGCGACGTCGACAGACTCCAGGAACGCGCCTTGAACGAGCCGGATCGGGCCCGGCCGGTCGAGCAGCCGGTCCAGGTCCTTCACGCTGCGGTGCAGTCGCGCCTGCAGCGTGATGCCGACGTTCCCGTGGTCACGGGTCAGCTCGTCGTACAGATCGAGCACCAGATCGGTACGATCGGAGCCCTCGGCGGAAATCATGAGGGTGGTGCCGAGCCGTTCCACCGCAGTCGCGATGCGGCGCGCGTTGCGCAGTGCGAGGGCAGGGTCGACCAGAGACCCGACATGCGACAGGTCGAACGACACCGTCGCCGCGACGGCCTCCCGGCGGAGTCGCTCGATGAGCGCCAGAAAGACCTCGGTCTCGGCGTCGGCCACCTGGGCGTCGCGGACGCTCTCCCCGGCGTACTCGATGCTGACGCGATGACCGCGCGCGATGCTCGCCCGGGCGGTCTCGATCGCGTCGTCGATGGTCTCACCCGCGGTGTACCGCCGGGCGATCCTCGACGCGACGGCCGACAGTTGCGGCGACGACATGACGACGTGCTTCAACTCCTCGTCAAGCGCCCATCGTCGAAGCACATCCGCCGCCGCGGCCTCGTTTGACGTCCTCATCGGCCACTCCCTCGTGCGCTTTCCGTGCCGTACGTTACGGTAACGGACATTACGGTAACGAGTGGTACGGCAAACGTCAACGTCACCGACGCGACATTCGGAGGGACACCGCCATGGCGAGAACGCGGGACCTGGCGCAGCAACAAGCGGCGCTGTCCTCCGCGACCTGGGCGGTCTTGGCCGAGCGCGGCATCGCCGGCCTCACCGTCCGCGCGGTCGCCGAGCGGGTCGGCTGCACCTCCGGCCTGGTGTTCCACACATTCCCCAGCAAGCAGGCGTTGCTCGCGCACGCCCGCCAAACGCTGTTCGAGCGCGCCGCCGCCCGGGTGGACGCGGTGGAGCGGCAGGGCGGCACCCCGGCAGAAGTACTGGAGAACGTCATGCTGACGCTGCTCGCACTCGACCGTGACGGCGCGGAGGAAGCGCGAGTGTGGATCAGCTTCCTCGCCGCGGCGCCAGCCTCGCCCGAGCTGGCAGATCACCACCTGGCGGGCAACCGGCCCTGGTGTCGCGCCTGAGCCGACTGGTCCGCGCCGCCAAGCCGCACTGGAAGGCAACCCAGGCCAGGCAGGCCGCGATCGGGTTGGTGGCGCTCGTCGAAGGGCTCAACACGCTCAGCGCGGTCGACCCGGCAACCTATCCGGTCGCGGCCCAGCGCGCGGCCGTACGGCGGGCACTCATCGCACTGGACCACGACGACGCCGAGTGACACCGCCGCTCAGGCATGGACGATCGCGAGTCCGCCATCGACGAGTCGCCGCAGGGTGTCATCTTCCGGCGGCGCGTCGGTGACGATGCCCGCGACGGCGGTCAGCGGCAGGACAGCGAACCGCGACGCCGCGCCGATCTTCTCCGCGCTCGCCAGCACGTAGGTGTCGGCCGCCCGCTGAGCGAGGGCGCGTTTCATCGCGGCCTCGTCCGCGTCGCCGGTGGTCAGGCCGGCGTCGGGGTGGACTCCGGTGACCCCGAGCAGGAACAGGTCCGCGTTGACGGCCTGCGCGGCCTCCACAGCGGCTGCGCCGCACGCGACCACCGAGTGCTTGAACAGCCGACCGCCGAGCAGGTACACCTCGACGCCGGGGTGCTCGGCGAGCGCGGCACCCACGGTCGGGCTGTGGGTGACCACGGTGGCCCGCAGCGAGGCGGGCAGCGCCCGGGCGACCGCGAGCGCGGTGGTACCGCCATCGACGATGATCGTCATGCCGGGTTGCACCAGCGCGGCGGCGGCCGTGGCGACCCGTTCCTTGGAGTCGACCCCGACCTGGCGGCGGGTCGGGTAGTCGGCCACCGCCGGCGAGGCGGGCAGCGCGCCGCCGTACACCCGTTGACACATCCCGGCGGCGGCCAGGTCGCGCAGGTCGCGGCGGATCGTGTCCTCCGAGATGCCGAGCTCGGTCGCGATGTCTTTGGCGACGACCCGCCGGTCCCGGCGCAGCCGGTCCAGCAGCAGGTCTCGACGTTGCGCAGCCAACATGCACGTTCCTTCACGTTGTTCTTTGTTTATGCACGATCTGCCGATAGTCTCATGCTCATGACCACAGCGAAACCCCTGATGATCCTCATCGCCGGCCCGTACCGGTCGGGCACCGGCGACCACCCTGACCTGCTGGCGGCCAACCTGCGCCGGCTCGAGGAAGCGGCCTGGCCGATCTTCCGGGCCGGGCATGTACCGATGATCGGCGAGTGGGTCGCCCTGCCGGTGCTGCGTGGCGCGGGCACCGACGGCGTCGGCGACCCGATCGCGCAGGAGGTGCTCTACCCCACCGCGCAACGGCTGCTGCAACACTGCGACGCGGTGCTACGACTGCCCGGGGCCTCCACCGGCGCCGATCAGGATGTGGCCATCGCGCGCGAGCGCGGGGTGCCGGTGTACTACGACGTCGCCGACGTGCCGGGCGTCGCGGCGTGAGCGGCGCCGGATCGACAATGACCGAGCCGGACGCGCCGTCGAGTCCCACCGGTGTGCCGGGCATTGACGTGCCCGACGCGCGCGGCCGCACGGGCCTGGACCGGGCGGGTCGTCACCTCACCGGCAACCCCGACGTGGTCGTCCGTGACGTAGAACTGCTCGCCAGCGCGTGGTACGTGCTGCGGCGCACCACGTTTGACTACCGGCACGCCGACGGCACCTGGAGTCGGCAGCAACGCGAGACCTACGACCGGGGCAACGGCGCGACCATTCTGCTCTACGACGTCGACCGCGGCACGGTTCTGGTCACCCGCCAGTTCCGCTACCCGGTCTACGTCAACGGGCACCCCGACGGGATGATGCTGGAGACCGCGGCCGGGCTCCTCGACGACGACGCCCCCGACGCGGCGATCCGCCGGGAGACGGCCGAGGAGTTGGGCGTCACCGTCGGTGAGCTCGAGCGTGTGTTCGACGTCTACACCAGCCCTGGCTCCGTGACCGAACGGCTGCACTGCTACGCCGCCGGGTACACGCCGGCCGCGCGTACCGGGGCCGGCGGCGGGGTCGCCGACGAGGGCGAGGACATCACCGTCGTCGAGCTGCCGTTCGCGGAGGCGCTCGACATGGCGCACGACGGGCGCATCGTCGATGCGAAGACCATCATGTTGCTGCAGTGGGCCGCACTGCGCGGCCCGTTCCGCGCCGTCCGCTGACGGCCGGAGCGGAAGGTAGGTGGAGGCCGGTGACGAACCAGGTGCTCCGATCGGAGCCGTCGGCGTCGTGCCCCGAGGGTGGAAATCCACCGTCGGGTGCAGGCCCCGGCTGACGGTCGCCGGCCGCACCGGCCGCTGGACGAGCTGACCGGCGGAATGATCTACCACAAGGATCAACCGACCGCCACCTGAGTCGCGCTCCTGATGGCGGCCAGCTATCCAGCCAAACCTCGTTCCTACGGCCAGGCGACACCTTCCGGGGCCAGCGCTTCTAGCCGGTCGATGACCGCGACCAAGTCGTCCTCGCTGGTTTCGGGATGCGTCGTGCACAGCCGCAGAACCGGCCTGCCGCCGAGTTCCGTGGACAACACCATGGCGAACCCGTCGGGCAGCGTCTTCGCGGCGATGTCCCGGGTCAGTGCGTCGATGTCGGCTGGCGGCAGCTCCGAAGTGTGCGGCCGGAAGGTCACGATACCGAGCTGCGCCGGCGTCGTGACCGACCAGTGCGGACGGGCGGCGAGCAGCGCCTGGGCTCGCTCGGCCAGCGCGAGGCCGTGCGCGACGGCATCGCGGAACGCATCGGCCCCGAAGGTACGTAGCGACATCCACAGCTTGAGTGCCCGGAACCGACGGGTTAGCTCGGGACCGTAGTCGTAGTAGCTGAGCGGTTCGTCGCCGAGGCGGTTTTCTGTCAGGTACTCCGCGTGCAGGCTGTATGCAGCTGTCAGCGCACGAGCGTTGCGGACCAGAAGGCAGCCGCAGCCGTACGGCTGGAATAGCCATTTGTGGGCGTCGATGGCGATCGAGTCGGCCAGGTCCAGGCCAGCGAGAACCTTCCGCCCCGCCTCGGTGAGCATCGCGGGAGCGCCGTACGCGCCGTCGACATGCAACCATACGCCGTGACGCTCGCAGACCTCGGCGATCGCCGGCAGCGGGTCGACCGTGCCGGCGTTCGTGGTGCCGGCCGTCGCCACGACACAAAGCGGCCACCGCCCGAGTTGCCGGTCACGCCGGATCGCCGCGTCCAATGCGCTCGGGTCGAGCCGATAGCTTGCGTCCACTGGCACCATGCACACCTGGCGATCGGCGAAACCAAGGAAGCTCAGGCCCCGCCGGATCGACGCGTGGGTCTGCGCGGTGACGTACACGACGAGTTCCTGACCGCCGGCCGCGGCGCCCCCGTCCACTCGGGCGGCGTGGAGCGCGACCAGGTTCGCCATCGTGCCGCCACTGAGGAACAGACCGCCGCAGGTCTTCGGAAGCCGGCACATCCGGCGGAGCCAGTCGATCGTGGCCTGCTCGACGATCGCCGGGCCAGCCCCGAGTATCCAACCTGCCGCGTGGACGTTGAAGCCCGACGCGAGGAAGTCCGCCAAGGGGCCCGCGAAGGTGGAGGGGCCGGGAACGTAGGCCATGAACCGAGGGTGATCGGTGTGGGTGATCGTGCTCGAAAGGAGCCGGACGACGTGGTCGAGGACGTCCTGCGCCTCGGTCGGTCCAATCGGGATGTCGACGTCCAGGGTCCGTTCCAGCTCGGCCCTGTCGTGCGGCCGGCCGACCGGGCGTTCACGCAACGTCGACAAGTGGTGCACGATCTCGTCCACTGCTCGATAGCCGATCTTGCGCATGCTCTCGGCGGGCAAACGGAGGGGTGGCGGAATCTCCGACATCAGGGCCTTCCAGATCCGGGCTTGCTGAACCTGCCCGATCCTGGCGGCCCGGAGTCAGCCTGTCTTGAACGATCTCGACACGGCTGGACGCCGTAGATAGTCGCCGGGAGTGATCCCGACGACCCGCTTGAAGTGCCGCGTGAGGTGACTCTGGTCGGCGAATCCGGCGTGCACCGCCACGTCGGCGATCGGAACGCCGCGGGCGAGCAATCCCCGTGCGACGTCCACCCGCCGCGACACCACGTACTCGTACGGCGCCATGCCAGCCTCGGCCCGAAAGCGCCGAAGCAGCACGACGGGGCTGATTTCCAGGTGGGCCGCCAGGTCCGCGAGCGTTATGGGCGAGTCCAGGCGCTCGTCCACGTACCGGCTGACTGCCGCCACCACGGACCCGTGGCCGCCCGAGGCCCGACCGCGACCGCCGCTGGCATGCGCCCCGAACAGGTGGTCGAGTGCGTCAACGACGACCCCGTCCAACCGAAGGTCGGGGGGGTTGCCGGTCAGAGCGCGATGGGCCCGATCGAGGAGGGTATGGGCCGCGTCGTCTTGGAACACTCGGTTGACGAACGAGGGCGTTCCACTGGTCCCCAGCGCGTTCTTGATCACCGCCTCCGGTACCGCCAGACTTCGGTACCGGATCCCGCCTGGGCCTGGGGCACCGTCGTGGGCCTCCGCCGGATGCAGGACGGTCACGCTGCCGGACGCGAACCGGTGGCCGGCACCAGAACATCGGAACGATCCACCGCCGCCGTCGATGACCGCGATCGACCAGTGCTCGTGGGCATGCCGAGGGAAACGGTGTCCATCGAAGGCCAGCGTCAGAGTTCTGACCCCGTCGAGCATCCTGACTCCGTCCGTGCGGGGTGATCACAGCAATGCCGGGCTCCGCTACCCGTCGACCGTAGCCGGAGGTGGTAGCGCCGCCGCTGTGGAGCAGCCCTCCGATGGCGACGGTCGGGCAACAGGTCGCCGTCACTGGCTGGTGCTACTCCCCCGGCGCCCGACGGTACGATCCAATAGATCATCCGGCGACACTGGGCGGTGTGCAGCTCGGCCGCGAAGGCGGTGCGAACCGGCGCGGGTATCCGGCGCAGCATCATGACGACGTCCCGCAGCACGAGCAGCCCGGTCGGCAACCGCACGCGTCCGCCTCACCGGCGGTGGCCGTGGCCGCCTCGGCCGGCGCGTCACTGGTGGTGGCGCCTGCGGTCGCGTGCAGGGCAGCGTTCGGGGCGCAGCAGCTGTCGCCCTTCCACGCCTCGCGGCCTTCCTTGACCGCGACGGCGGCGATGACCAGCGCGGCGATCGGGTCGGCCCAGGACCAGCCGAACAGGCTGTTGACCGCCAGGCCGACGAGCAGGACGGCGGACAGGTAGGTGCACAGCAGGGTCTGCTTGGAGTCGGCCACCGCCGAGCGGGATCCGAGTTCGCGGCCGGCGCGGCGCTGCGCGTACGACAGCACCGGCATGATCAGCAGCGACAGGCCGGCCAGGACCAGGCCGATCGAGGAGTGCTGAGCCTCGGCGCCGCCGAGCAGAGCACGCACCGACTCGACGGTGACGTAGGCGGCGAGGGCGAAGAACGACACGGCGATGATGCGCAGCGCCGTCTTCTCGCGGGCTTCGGGGTCACGGCCGGCGAACTGCCACGCGACCGCGGCCGCGGAGGCGACCTCGATGATCGAGTCGAGGCCGAAGCCGATCAGCGCGGTCGACGAGGCCAGGGTGCCGGCGGTGATGGCCACGACGGCCTCGATGACGTTATAGGTGATCGTTGCGGCGACGAACAGCCGCACCCGCCGGGCGAGCACCGCCCGCCGGACGGGCGAGGGCCCCGCCGGGGTGAGCTGGATCAGCGGCAGGCTCATCAGCAGCAGTCCTTCTCGTCGGAGTCCGGGCACGCGACCGGGTCGACCGCGAGCACCAGGCCGAGCAGGTCACCGAGGGCGTGGGAAAGGCGCGGGTCGGCCAGCTCGTAGCGGGTGCGCCGGCCCTCCGGCGCGGCCACGACCAGGCCGCAACCACGCAGGCAGGTGAGATGGTTGGACAAGTTCTGCCGGGTGGTGCCCAGCAACTCGGCCAGCTCCGCGGGATACCCGGGCCCGTCACGCAGCGCCAGTAGCAACCGCGCCCGGGTCGGATCCGACAGGGCGTGGCCGAAGCGAGCGAGGACCTGCCCGTACGTCAACGTCTCCACATCAAGACAGTACACGCAACGCTGTACTGATAACAGGGTGCGGCAGACGGCCTGACAGCGAACTCCCAGCCGTCGCTCAGCCACTGAGCATCCGGGCAGACCCGCAGATCCTTGTTGGTAGCGAGCGGATAGTCATAGACGATGCTCGTCGGGGCCGCCATGCGTGCCGAAAATTGGTACTCGGGTTCGCGATTTTTGCAGTGCCGGAAGCCGTGAACCTGAGCGGTGTCAGCAGACACTCAACCTGCAGCGATGCTGGGGGACGCGGAACTTGCCCGCGCGCGTAAAGATGGATGCGGCGTTGAGAAGCGCCCACCGGCAGACAGGGAGAAGACGTGGTCGCTGAATGGATCGAACCCCTGGCCGCGAGCGGTGCCGGGGCGCTGGTCGCCGCCGCAGCCACCGACGGTTGGCAGAACGCTCGCGCGTCGGTGACCGACCTGATCCGCCGCCGACGTGGCGACGAACGCGCCGCGCTGGTCGAACGCGCACTCGACGACACCGCCGCACGGGTGGAACAGGCTGAGCCTGCGGCGCGTGAGCAACAACGCGAACTGTTGCTGACCGGCTGGCAGACCCTGCTGAGCGATCTGCTGGCCGAGCACAGCGGGGGTGACGAGCGCAGCGACATCGCCGAGGAACTGCGGACCCTTGTCGAAGAGGTCACCACCGCCCTGCCCGTCGCCGGGCAGCGCTGGGTGCAGAACGTGACTATCAGCGGAGCATCGATCGGGCAGACGGTGATGGGCGGCTCGATCGTCAACCACAGCCCGCTGAGGTGATCTTTCCGTTCGACGACGGTTCCGGGCCGGACACGCACCGGTACGAGCAAAACATCACTGTCGTCGATGGTTTCGGTTATGGCACGATCGGCGCCGACATCCACGTCTTCGGCGACGGGATGCCCGTCTATCTGCTGCGCCGGCGCCCGGCCCCGGTAACCGCCGACCCGTGGTGGTTGTCCGAACTGCCCAGTCGGATGCTGCACCCACGGTTCGCGACGGTGGAGTTCACCGGCCGGGAACTGGAACTGGCCGACCTGCACACCTGGCGGAACAGCCGGCCGCGGCTGGCGGTGCGCTGGCTGCACGGCCCCGGAGGGTCGGGCAAGACCCGCCTGGCGTACCAGTTCGCCGCCGAGGCCGAGTCCGACGGTTGGCAGGTCATCGAGGCTGTGCACGGGCCCGGCGCGACCGTACACCCCGGCAGCCAGGACCTGCGCCCCGCCGGTGCGCCTGGGCTTCTGCTGATCGTCGACTACGCCGACCGGTGGCCGCACCAGCACCTGACGTGGCTGCTCAGCAACGCAGTGCTGCACCGCGACGGGCTGCCCACCCGGGTCCTATTGATCGGGCGCAATCCGGACGCCTGGCCAGCGCTTCGTGCCGCCCTCGACGTGCACCAGGCAAGCACCTCCACCCGCAGACTCGCTCCGCTGTCCGGCGGGACCGGCCCGGCCACGGCCCGGATGCAGATGTTCGCTGCCGCCCGTACCGGATTTGCCCGCCACTACGGCATACCGGACCCGGACGAGATCGCGACGCCGGACATCCTGCTTCAACCTGAGATGGGCCTGACCTTGGCGGTGCACATCGCGGCGCTGGTGGCGGTGGATGCGTACCGCACCGGTCGGATCGCACCTGCCGACGCGGCCGGGCAGACCGTCTACCTGCTGGATCGTGAACAGCGGCACTGGGCCGACCGGCACGGCGACCCTCGGCACACCCTCGGGGACCCCGCCGGGTACGGCACCGCGCCCGCGGTCATGAACCAGGTGGTGTACATCGCCGCGCTGACCGGTTCCCGACCGCCAGCTGGCGGTGTCGACCTGCTGCACCGGCTCCGGATTCCCGGCGACCCCGGCCGGATCCTAGCCGACCACGCAGCCTGCTACCCGAGCGCCGACCCCACCCATGTCCTCGAGCCGCTGTACCCCGACCGGCTCGCCGAGGACTTCATCGCCCTGACCGTGCCTGGACATGACTTGGACTACCCGGCGCAGGGGTGGGCGCCGGGCACTACGGACGAGATCCTGAGCGAGGCCCCGAACGTGTCTCGGCGCACGTGGGACGTGCCCGGCGTACGGTCGATGGTGTTCTTGGCGGCGGCCGCGCACCGCTGGCCGCACCTGGGCCACCACTACCTGTACCCGCTGCTGCTCGCACGTCCCGAACTGGCGGTGGCCGGCGGCAGCCCCGCACTGATCAGCCTCGCCACCGCTACGCACACCCCGATCGCAGTGCTGCAGGCTGTCGCCCGGGTCCTGCCGGCGGACGCGCACATCGACCTGGACCTCGGCGCAGCCGCGCTCAGCGCGGCGTTGCTGCCCCACCAGTTGACCGACGCCGACGCCGATGAGCAGATCTTGGCGTACCTCGGGCACGCCGAACGCCTGGTTCGTGCCGGACGGTTTTCCGAGGCCATCCGGTACGCCGAGCAGGGAGTGGACCTGGCCCGCAGGTGGTCGGACTCCGGCCCTGAAGTCCGCCGGCTGGTGCTGGTGGCAGCTCTGTCACAGCAGTCCGTCTGCGCAGCGCAGCTCGGCCGCTGGGACGAGGCGATCGACCACGTGCGCCAGGCGATGGTGCTGCGGGAGAACCAGGCCGTCCCGCTGTCCGACGTCAACCGGGCCGACGACCTGGGCCGTCTCAGCATCACTCTCGCCGGATTGCTGTCTGAGCACGGACATTACAGCGAGGCGGTGCCGGTGGCCCGGCATGCCTTGGACACCTACCTTGCCCTGACCGAACAGGAACCCGGCGAGAGACATCTACGGGGCGCGGCCGAGGCGGCGTACAACCTGTGCGGCATGCTGGCGAGCCTCGGCCAGCATGAAGAGGCGCTGCCCGCCGGCCTGCGCGCGGTCAAGACTTACCAGTTGCTCTCCGAACACGCTCCGGGAACGTACCTGCCCAGATGGGCCGAGGCGCTAACCTCGCTCGCGGTGGTGCACACCGAGCTGGGGTACGCCGACGCGGCTCTGGACAACACCGCCCAAGCCGTAAAGGTCATGCAACGCGCGGTGCGGGGAAACCCGTCCGTGCAGGAACCAGGACTCGCACGGGCGCTCATCTCCCGCAGCCACTTGCTGAGCCAACTCGGCAGGTACGAGCAGGCCGTGGAACCGGCCCGGGAGGCGGTGGAGATCGTGCGCCGATGCGTCGCGGCAAACCCTCGATCGCACCGGAACCTTCTGGTTGCGGCACTCAGCCACCTCGCGGGCACCCTGGTGACACTTGCCCACAACGCCGACGCACTCACTGCGGCCCAGGAGGCCGCCGAAATGTGTCTTACGGAGTCACCCGGCGTGGTACGTCCTGTACAGGCTGCGGCGGCACTGGCCACTCTCGGCACGGTGCTGTCTTCCCTGGGTCGGCACCACGATGCTCTGGCTGCCACCAACAAAGCCAGGGAACTGCTGAAAGCCGCTGACGGCGGCGACGCCCATGTGGCAGTGCTGCGCATGCGGGCCCACATCGAAATCAACATGGGACGCCATCTCGCCGGGATCGGCGCCTTCGACCTGGCAGTGCCCCCGGCCAGTGAGGCGGTGAGACTCTACCGGCGGTTGGCGGACAAGCACCCGGTCACGGACCTGCCCCATCTGGCTTCAGCGTTGGATAACCTAGGGATGCTGCTGCCGCAGTTGGGCGAGATGCAGGACGCAATCGCATCCCTCGAGGAGTCTGTCAAGATTCTGCGCCAGCTGGAAGCCGTCCAACCTGGGGTGCTCCAGCATCGGTTGGCTGCGACGCTGAACAACCTCGGCCTGCGGTTGGCAGAGACCGACCAGACGCAACGAGCGCTGGACGTAGCGCAGGAATCTCTGACACTCTTTCGCGAACTTGCCGCCACCGACCCCGACTGTCACCGCGACGACATCGCGCTGGGGGTGTTCAACCTCAGCTTGCGGCTGCACGCGCTGGGCCAGGATGAGAAGTCGCTGACAACCCTACGAGAAGCAGTGACCATGGCCCGACAGTTGTCCCGGGAGAATCCTGGCGCGCACGACGCCCTGCTCGCCGAGTCGCTGAAATGCCTCGCTCTGCGACTGTGCGCCCCCCGTCACCGCAACACGTCAGCGGCTGTCGACGAGGAGGCCGTGGCCGCCGCCGGTGAAGCGGTCGCCCTGCTGCGTCGGCTGTACCACGACGATCCCAAGGTGCACCAGGCGAACCTCGCCATGGCGCTGGGCGCGTACGCCAGCGTGTGCGTAGAGTGCGGCGGGAATCCGCGATCCGCGGCCCGGCACATCCTCGAGGCGATGGAACACTACGACCAGCTGTGCTCGTTCCGGCCGCTGATTTTTGAACGGTACCGGATCGCGTCGATCGGGACGTTCGCGTCGGTCCTAGACGCGCTCGGTGACACCGACGGGGCGCACCGTATCCGCCGGGGTCTCGCCGAAGCCGCCGGCATCCCATGGCCCGACCCGGCAGGCTAGGGCTGGGCCTCGCCATGCGGGATCGAAGGGATGACCCGATGAAGCGCCTGCTGCGTGACCACTACGCCGGCCGGGTGATGGATCTTGAACTTGGCGATTCTGGGTCTGGCACGCTGGCTGCCGGGACCCTGTACGGTGCCGAAACCTGTCGCACCTGCTGTGAGCTGGGGCTTCGCGAGTTTGAGGCACCGTCGTGGTCATGGCCCTCCAGCTGATCTGACCGGTCGCGATTCGCATGTTCGACGCCGTGCTGCGCGGCCCGGAGCGGCCGTCGCCTCGCTGGGCTTCTACGAGTGGGCCGGGCGCACCATCCTATCCCACTTTGAGGGCCAGCTTCCCGACATAGTGATCGTCGAGAGTGCGATGCGCATCCCCGACTTGCTCCAACGGGAAGGTCCGGGCGACGTGGACCTCAAAAGAGCTCGCCTCGATGATCGCGTTCAGCCGGTCGGTGGCGGTGCGGCTTCGATCTCCGTCGTAGTAGGACACCATCGCGCTCGGCGGCGTCACAGGCACGGGCAGGACACCGTTCGGCCAAGCGATCCGTCCCGACTTCTTGACCGCGCGAAGAGACCGTTCGACAATCTCGCCCCCCACGGTAACCAGAGCAGCATCGAAGCCGCCTGGGGCGAACTCGAATGCCGCAGCCAGCACATCGTCTTTGCGGCCGTCGACGGCATGGTCAGCGCCTAGCCGCCGGGCCAGGGCGACACCATCGTCGCCAGAGGCCACGGCCAATACTCGGATGCCGCCGTGCCGCGCCAGCTGCAGGGCCATGTGCCCGATTCCCCCGCTGGCCCCGAAGACCATGAGCGTCTCGTCCGGCCGCAGGCCGAGCAGATCAAGGCCGCTCAGCGCAGTCAGGGCATCCCAAGCCATCGCGCCGGCCTGTTCGGTCGGCAATCGGTCGGGCACACGCGCCACGAACTCCGCCTCAACGACGCCGTACTCGGCGTAGAAGCCACCCCGAGGCACCGGCATCGTCGCAGCGTAGACACGCTCGCCCACGTCGAACCGGGTGACGTTGCGTCCGACCGCGGCCACCGTGCCCGCCGCGTCCCAGCCGAGGACATAGGGGAAGGTCGACGCTATGCCGAAAGCGCCGTCGTAGTCCCCCTCCCGTTCGACCCTGTCCCAGGACCCCACCCCGGCGAACTCCACCCGGATGAGGACGTCGTCGTCCCGAACCTCCGGGAGCGGTATTCGGCGCGACGAGAGCTCGTCGACTCCGCCGAACCGGTCAAGGACGACCGCGTTCATCCGCGGCTCCACGACCGCGCCGCCCGCGGTGCGCTCGACTCTGCTGTCCATCGCCCCCTCCTTCATTACTTGATTGAATCAAGGAATATTGGATCACAGCTATTTGAGCGAATCAAGTATCTCCTCTAGGCTGGGTACCATGGCGCTGCCAAACGGGCCCGTAACCACCTCATCGGAGGCGGAGGCCGTCTTGTTCGACCTGGTCGACGTATACGAGCGCGCCTACGAGGCGGCTGCGGCCGAGCTGTCGCTCAGCCCGGCGCAGGCATGTGTGCTCGGGCGACTCGACGAGCGACGCGGCATGGGCGCCTTGGCCGAGGAACTCGGCTGCGATGCCTCCAACATCACCCAGATCGTCGCGCGTCTCGAAGCGCTCGGCCTCGTGACCCGCGAACCGAACCCCCGGGACCGCCGCGCACGACTCGTCGCGCGAACTCCCCGGGGAGACGAGATCAACCACCGGTTCACAACAGCCTTCACCTTCGCCCGCACAGCGGTCGGACGACTCTCACCCGACGAACAGGACCAGTTGACGGCGCTGCTGCGAAAAGCACTGAGCTGACACGCACCCGCAGCCCACCCGATCAAGGGGGACCCAACGGTTTCATGGGTCCGGGCTGCAGCAGTCTCTGATCGTTCGACTGGTTGTTGGCCGTTACGCTGCGGAGCCCGCTGCGTGACACTCTGCCGACCGAGGCGCAGGCGCGAAAAAGGGGTGGCTGCCGACAACAGCTCGGGGGCACCATGCCTCGGTGCAGATCCGAGCGGTTCATCAGGCTGAGCTCCCCGTCCTGCAGGACATCGAGCGTGCGGCTGGAGAATGTTTTCGCGATGTCGGCATGCCTCAGATAGCCGAGGATGAACCGCTGCCGCTCGACGTACTCGCCCGCTACCACCAGGCTGGCCGTGCGTGGCTCGCCACCGACGCCACCGACACGCCGGTCGGTTACCTCATCGCCGACGCCGTTGACGGCAATCTTCACATCGAGCAGGTCTCGGTACATCCTCGCTGTGCACGACACGGGGTGGGACGTCAACTGCTCGATCACCTCGCCGTCCACGCCACGACCAGCGGCGTACCGGCCCTGACCCTCACGACGTTCGCTGACGTGCCATGGAACGCTCCGTACTACACTCGCTGCGGATTCCAAACCCTCAACGACAGCGACCTCACACCGGGTCTACGGGCTATCCGCCAACGCGAGGCCGCACATGGGCTGGACCGCTGGCCCCGCGTCTGCATGCGCCGAGACCTGTAACCGCCCACAGGCCCAACGCTGTTCACCGGTCCAGCCGGGAGCGTCACGCAGGTCCTGATACCGATCTGACCCTCAGCTATACCGGGTGACGTCACCGGTAAGGCGGCCCGGACCAAGCCGCTGACCGCGCTCAGCTGAGATCTCCGTCCGGCGGCCAGCGCCGGGAGCAGGCGTGCACGACATGCACGTGGTCGTCGACGACTCCTGCTTCAGTAACGGCCACGCGCCCGTGTCGTCGGCGCGTGAAATCGGACCCTGCTGCGACGTCTGAAATCGGACCCCTTTGCCTGGGTATGACCTTACTCAGTCGTTGGTCTTGGTAGCCGCAGGAACGCGGCCGAGGTCGCGGTCTTTGAGTCGGTAGCTGTCGCCCTTCATCGAGATGACTTCGGCGTGGTGGACGAGGCGGTCGATCATGGCTGCGGCGACGACGTCGTCGCCGAACACTTCGCCCCACCGGCCGAAGGGCTTGTTGGACGTGACTATCAGCGAGGCTCGTTCGTAGCGGTTGGACACGAGTTGGAAGAACAGGTTCGCGGCTTCGGCTTCGAAGGGGATGTAGCCGACCTCGTCGACGATCAGCAGCGGGATCCGGCCGAGCTTGACCAGCTCGTCCTGGAGACGGCCGGCGTGGTGGGCATCGGCGAGGCGGGACACCCACTGGGCGGCGGTGGCGAACGCGACCCGGTGTCCGGCCTGGCAGGCCCGGATCCCCAGGCCGATGGACAGGTGGGTCTTGCCCGTGCCAGGCGGGCCGAGGAACACCACGTTCTCCTTCGACGCCACGAAGTCGAGGGTGCCGAGGTGGGCGATCGTCTCCCGCTTCAACGACCGTTGGTGGTCGAAGTCGAACTCCTCCAGGCTCTTGCGGGCCGGGAACCTCGCCGCCCGGATGCGGCCCTCACCGCCATGAGCCTCACGGGCAGCGACCTCGCGTTGCAGGCAGGCGGCGAGGAACTCCTCATGCGTCCACGACTCCGCCCGGGCCCGCTCCGCCAGCCTCTCGACCGACGCCGCGAGGGACGGCGCCTTCAGGGCACGGGTGAGGAACGCGATCTCCGAGACGACGTTGCGGCTGGTCTTGGCGGCCATCACGCAGCCACCTCATCCAGGCCGAACAGGCGGTCGTAGTCACTCAACGGCCGCCGTTCGACCTGGCCGTCGACGGCGGCCGCCGGCTTGTGTTGCGCGGCGATACGCAAATCCGCGGCGGCCCGGCGGTGGACGGGATCGGTGATGCTCTGATGCTTGGCCCAGCAACGATCGTGCCGGGCCACCGCCCGACCATCACAGAACACCTCCACCCGATCGACATCGGCGGTGACCTCGACGCGGCGGCCGACCACCGACGGGTGCACCGAATAGTCGTTGCCGTCCAAGCGCACGTAATGATCACGAGGAAGGCGGGTGGTCTGCCGCCAGCCGACCACCGGCGCGACCGGTGGCAACGGCAACATCACCTGCCGGTCGGCGTCCCACCGCTGCACCGGCCGGCAGCCCAGCGTCCGGTGCTGGCGGTTGTTCGCCCGCACCAACCACTCAGTGAGTTGGGCGTTGAAGTCGGCCGGCGAGGAGAAGCGGCGTCCGGGCAGAAACGAGGTCTCCAGATAGCCGTTGGCCCGCTCCACCAGGCCCTTGGACTCCGGGTCCGCCGGCCGGCACTGGATCACCTTGATGCCGAGGGTGCCGCGGAAGGCGTTCATCGCCTCCGTCAGCTGCGGCCTGCCGGCCCGCCACTGACCGATGGCGGACTCGTTGTCCCACACCAACGCCTTGGGCACCCGTCCCCAGCCGGAGATCAACGTCCAGTGTCCGACCAGCAGGTCCGGTGACTGCCGCGACGGGATCATCACCGCCGACAGCCACCGCGAATAGCCGGACACCATCACCAACACCGGCGGCCGACCCACCTGCCCGAACCCCAACGGCACATCCGCCGGCGGGAACCACAGATCACACTGCGCCAACTCGCCCGGCAGATACTCCGTGCGCTGCGCCGGGTCCGGCGCCATGAACAACGGCCGCAACAGGCGCACCCGCTCCTTGAGCACGGTCAACGACCGCGTCCAACCGATCCTCTCCGCGATCACCGTGGCCGGCATCGACGGCCACTCCCGCAGCAACGCCCGGATCTGCGGCTCCACCGCGTCCACGATCGAACCCTTCGCCGGCCGCTGGTACTTCGGCGGCCCCTGCGCGGCCAACGCCCGCCGCACCGTGTTACGACCCACCCCAAGCGTGCGGGCGATCACCTTGATCGGCATCCCCTCAGCCCGATGAAGACGACGGATCTCCGCCCAGTTCTCCATGCTCAACACCCCTCCGATCCTCGAAGAGGGGTCCAGATTCACCCGCCGACCCGGGGTCCGATTTCACGCGTCGCCGACAGCCCGGCTGCTCGACTCGCGCCAGAGTGCCTGTCCGGCACCCTGGCGCCGGACACTCCACGTTCTCACTGGAACTCGCTAGCCACAGGTACCCGAGACATCCCTGACCGTGCTGCTCACGCTCCCGGCACGCTGGAGCCGTTCTGCCTGGCGAGGCCGGCGTAGCGGCGCGGTGGCATGCCCATGATGCGTTTGAACGCGGTGTTGAACGCGTGCTCGGACTCGTAGCCCAGGGAACCGGCGATCCGGGCGATGGTGTCGTCGCCGTGCTGAAGCCGCTCCGCGGCGAGCATCATCCGCCAGCGGGCCAGGTAGGCGATCGGAGTCTCGCCGGCGCGAGCACGGAAGCGCTCGGCGAACATGGAACGGGACATGCCGGCGAGCGTGGCGAGTCCCCGCACGGTCCAGGAGCGGCCCGGGTCGGCGTGCATCGCGGCGAGCGCGGCGTGCATCCGGGGGTCCGCGAGCGCGGCAAACCAGCCGACGTCGTCGCGGGCGGGCGTGGCCAGATAAAGGCGCAGGGCCTGGACCAGCATCATGCGCGCGAGTTGCTGCGCCATCAGGGCCGAGCCGGGACGTGGCTCGCGGAACTCCTCCATCATCAGCTCGATCGACCAGCGCAACCGGGCCCGGTCGTCGGAGGTCTTGACCAGCATCAGCGGCGGTAGGTTCCGCAGCAGCAGCTCGACGTGCGGGCTGCCGGCCTCGAAGCGGCTGCCGACCAGATAGACGTCCCCGCCGCCGTTGTAGGTAATGACCTCGCCGCTGCGATCGGGGTCGAGCACCGCGGAGGCGCGCACCGGCTCGACGTCCGGTGCGCTGCCGATGACGGCGGTACGGCCGGTGGGCAGCACGAAGCAGGAGCCCTCCGGAACCGGCACCGGCGCATCGCTGTCCATCGTCAGCCAACAGGAACCCTTGACGACCGCGTAGCACTTGATCCGGCCGGCCAGGTCGTCGAGCTCCAGCGCCCAGTCGCCACCGGCGTCGAATCCGGCAGTGATGTAGCTACGCGGCTTCAGCAGAGCCAGTACCTCGCTCAGCGGATCCAACATGCCTCCGGACGATCGCGAACAAAAGAAAGACTTTCAAGTATAGAAGGTACGGTTTGGGGCGGCCTAGATTCGGATCATGACAACGATCGGCTTCATCGGCAGCGGACGGATCGGCGGCGCGCTCGCGCACCTGGCCGTCGTCGCCGGACACGACATCGTGCTGAGCAACAGCCGCGGACCGGAGAGCTTGCGGGAGACCGCGACCCAGCTGGGGACCCGGGCCCGCGCGGCAACCACCACCGAGGCCGCAGCCGCCGGCGACCTGGTCGTCGTGGCCATCCCGATCCGCGCATACCGGCAGGTGCCGGTCGAACCGCTGCGCGGCCGGGTCGTTATCGACACACTCAACTACGACCCGGCACGCCAGGGTGCCGTCCCCGAGATCGAGGCCGGCGACACCCCGCCGCACCTTCTGTTGCAGGCACACCTGCGGGACGCGTACGTGGTCAAGGCGTTCAGCACCGTATTCTTCAAGCACCTGCCGCAGCTCGCCCGGCCGGCCGGCGCCCCTGACCGCAGCGCCGTGCCCATCGCGGGCGACCACGCGGCGGCCAAGGCGGCGGTCGCCGCCCTGATCGACTCACTCGGTTTCGATGCTTACGACGTTGGTCCGCTCGTCGAGAGCCGCCGGTTCGCGCCCGGCACTCCCGCGCAACTCGCCTATCTCGATCCGGACGGCATGTTCGCCGCGCCCGCCCGCCCCGCCTCCGCCGCCGATCTGGCCGCGCTCCTCGACAAGGCGAGCTGACCATGAAATCGGCGGTCACCGCGTACGGCGCAGCCCCGCGTTACCTGGAGTTTCCCGAGCCACAGCCGGCCGGCGAGCACGAGATCTCTCGTTGCGCTCGCGGGCCTTCGCGTCACATCGGGACGGTGCCGGCGTCATAGTCGATGCGCTTGTCCAGGTCGAGTCCGAATGTGCCATGCAGGGCGACGTTGCTCCAGAACAGCGGGGTCACGCCGCGTTTGTCAGGCTCCGTGATCAGGTTCTGCCAGGTCTGGTCATCGAGCACCTTGTCCACCAGACGCGTGTTGACCATCACAGGGGCTGACTGCAGCGGGCTGTCGCGCTGGCCCGGGCCGGCCGGCCGTTAGCGGGCGGTGTCGGCCGACGCGGGACACGCCGCTCAGGCCCATCTCACCCGCGGGGTGCGGGCGATGGCCGGTGTACCGCTCAGCGCCCTACTGCGATGACTCGACCCAGGCGAAGAGGTCCACGACGTGCCCGTCCGGGTCTCGCACCTGTGATAACGCTGCCCCCCACGGGGCGTCCCAGGGCGCCTTGACCGACGGGTGCCCGGCGGCGGCCAGGTCGCCGTGGGACCTGTCCGCCGCTACCGGGTCGGAGCAGAGGAACGCCCAGCCGCCGGAGGGCGACCCCGGCTGGTAGTCCGGGTCGAAGAACCGCAACGAGGCGTGCGTGTCCCACATGAGACGGATGCCGCCGGCGACGGTCGTCTCGGCGTGCGGCTCCTGCCGGGCACCGGCCGGGAACTCCAGGCCGAGCCGGCGGTAGAGGGAAAGGGACCGCACGCCAGCGACAGGCATCCGCTTCTGCCGCGAGTCACGCGCTACCCCACGGTCACGGCCCGTTTGGAGGACGACGCAGCTACTGAACACGGCTGTGACCAGGAGGTCCGAAGATCAGCCGCTTCGACGGTTGCCGTACTGGCGAGGACTCTGCACCGTGCCGGAACGGCCGTGGGCGCGGCTCGCGGTACCCCCGGTGTGGTTGGGGGTGGCCTTGCCCTTGGACCGGCGTGCCGCCCGGTTCTCGAAGGGCTGCGCCTGCTCCTCGGTTTCCGCCTCGACGTCAGCGGTGGGATCGGCGTCGCTGGCGGCGTCGGTCATCGGTGTCTCCTCGTGCTGGTCAGAACTGGGGCTATTCGCTGCGGATCTTGAAGCGCGGCCGCCGCGATACGCAGACGGTAGCGCGCAGGCCGGCCCGAGTCGGGACCGGCTGCCCGGATAGACCGTCCAGTCACGTCAGAACCCCCTCCGGGGTGACCCAACCACGACGCCGTCCAAGCGTCCGGATCTGCCGCGACGAGCGCGGCGGCTCGCCCCCAAGTCGGTTGGCGCCGAAAGAACGTGGGCGCGGCGATGCGGTCGGGCACCCGCCGAGACGACAGCGCGTTCATCGCTGGATCGCCACCGGGAAGTTCAGCACGCCGTTGAGCGATTGAGCAGTTGCCGCCGGTCGCCGCCGGCTACACCAAGCGATCGGTCAGAGCCCCGCCGAGACGCGCCTGGTGAGGCGGGTGCCTGACCGCGATGCTGAACGACAAGACCAGTCGAAAGAAAGCGGCCGGAGCCGTCGGCGAAGGCGAAAGCCGCGGCTGTGCTGCGCCCGGCACGGCGCGGATTTTTCGAGGGCTGCGGGTATGGCCGTCGGTAGATGTATCGCGGACCCACCCTGTTGCTTCGCCGCTGCTTTGGTCGCAGCTCGCCGGGCATGCGGTAGCTTTTACCCTTCGAACACCGATTAGCGGATCGGGCAGGGCCGAGTTCTTGTGGTCTTCGCGGGTTGGTTCGCGCGAGCGGTGACGAGGCCGTTGCCCTACATGGAGGCATGTCGTGAGTTCATACACCATCAGCATCGCCGCAGACGATCCCAGTCAGGCGACCACAACCGTGAGAGTCGAGTTCAACGGCGCGACCGCGCGTATCACCGAACTGCTGGTGCGCGCCGGTGAGGGGGACGGGTTGACCGCGGGCCAGATTCCCGCGGTCGATCTGGATCTGCTGCTGAAGGCGGTCACGGCTGCCGTCGGCGGCCAGCAGGCGCTAACCGTCTCGCCTGCCGCTCCGGCCGACGACGCGCCCGCTGGCGTGTCCGTTGACGAGGATCCCGCCGCCGACACCGACGCGGGCCTGCCTGTCGCCGCAACCACGTCCACCGCTGATCAACCGGCTACGACCACTCCGGTGCAGAGCGAGCCGACCGAGGTCGCTGTTCCCAGGCAGACGTCACGGGCGAAAGCACAGGCCGCCGGCGCGGCCCGGCCGCGTGGGCGGAAAGCCACCGGCGCCAAGGCCACCAACGCGGGGCGGAAAGCCACCAAACAGACCGCCAAGGGCCAGGCGTCCCCGGGAACGGGGCGGGTGTACCGGCGGTCACCGGATGATCTGGAGTCGGTGTACCAGCAGGCCGGCAGCCCGGCGGCGCTCGCCGATCACTACAACGTGCCCCGGCACACTGCCCAAGGATGGATCCGTACGCTGCGCCGCAGGCGAGCCACCTCCGCCGAGTAACGACCACACCGCAGGCACGTCGGACGGTTCATCCCGTTGTACGGGCGCGATTCCGGATGACCAAACCGATCGTCGGCTACCTGGCCGGCGGACGGCCGTTCGCCGGTTGACCGGCGATATGTAAGCACGGGCGAGGTCAGCGGTCGCGCCAGGCACCACGACCTTACAACGGGAGTGCCGCTGCACGACGACGGCCTTTCGACTGCCATCGGTCGCCGAGGTCGAAGCGGAGTCCCTCGCCCGAGAGCTGGACGGTGGGCCGTTCAGGTAGCCGTCGCCGTCGGCGATGTGCACGGCGAAGGCGTGGGTGGGGTGACCGAGTCCGATCTGCAGGCCGGCGGGTAGGTCAGTGGGTGATCGGCGTTGACGCCGGTGCGCCGGTCTACCGAGGACGGAGGTGCCCCGGTAGACCGGCGGTCGGCTCCAGGTCGTTGCGAGTGCCTCGGTCGGTGCGAGGCATGATGCGCGGATGGCCGGGTACAGCCCGGCGACCGCTCCGATCAACAAGGTGGCGGCCAGGCCGCCGCCGTTGTCACAGCAGGATCCTGACACACACGACGACGTGGTGCCTGGCCACGCGTAGCCGCCCGACCGATCGGCGGCAGGTGCGGACATCCCCGCGATGGCCGCCTCCTACACCACTCGGGCGGACGTGACCTGCGCCGCCACCGGACGGCACCGGCAGCCGCAGGTGTAAACCGATATCGAGCACGACCCGCGCGGCCCGCAGCAGCTGCGAGAACAGGTACCCCAATCGTGCACCCGGCTGCTCGTGGTGCCCGAGTTCGTTCATGAACCGCTCGGCGTACAGGGCCCAGCCCTCTTGGCAGCCGGAGAGCCCGCCGAGCAGGTTCAGCCGCTGCCCGAGGCCGCCCTGGCAGGCCTCGTAGCCGATCTGTAGGTGGTGGCCGGGAACGCCCTCGTGGTACGCAGTGCTTCAGGCCCACCAGGTGGGGAAGCTCTCCCGGCCCTCGGGCAGGAGCCACCAGACACGGCCTGGCCGCGTTAGGTCCTGCGACGGCCCGGTATAGGCGATGCCGCCCGACACGGTCAACCGGGACTCGATGGGCCGCAGCGGCGCGGGGATGTCAAAGTGCACGCCGTCCAACTGCTCGATGGTGGTTTCCAACAACTCCTGCAGCCACGCACCGAACGCCGCTCGACCCGTCGTCCGGTTTCCTCCGGAGCCTTGTCATCGGTGACGATGGCGAACACGCCGGCCGGCACGCCGTCGAGGGTCGCTACCCGTGACGCGGCGGCCAGCAGGCTGGCCTTGCTCGCTTCGGTGATGAAGAAGGTATATGCGTCGCCGAGTTGCTCGCCGTCGTCGTACACCTCGATCGCGCCTTCGTCTTCCAAGTCGCTCAGGAAGTCCTCGACCTGATCGATCCATGGATACGCATAGTCGTCCAGCTCAAGATCCGGAGCTGGCACCAACGGAATGTGGATCTCGACGATGTTGGCCATGACGACATGATCTCCAAGGCGGAGGCGAAAGCGAAGCGGCTCGGAAGCAGGGCTGCCAGCCGCGCAGGCAGCGGCATGACAGTGCACTTGATCTCGGCGTTCCGCCTGGGTGCTTCCAGGATCACCTGCATGGAGGTGGCTGGGGCGTCTACGTCGATTGGCGTGCTGTGGCAGGCATCTGGCTATGCGTTCCAGTTCTGTTGTGCCGCCCAGGCACGGACGGTGGTCGACCCGCGGACGATGAGCGTGGGGTCCGGGGGCGGTGTCGGGTTGAGGTACGCGGCAGCGATGCCCGCTGCGGTCGCTTGCCCGAGGTGTGGTGCGAGCATCCGGGCGTAGTCGTGCGGTTCGATCGATTGCCAGCGGACGCGGCGGCCGGTCGCGGCCTCGATCTCGGCGGCGACCTGCGGGCCGGTCAGGGCGGATGGGCCGGCCACGAGTCGCGCGGGTGCGGGCGTCGTCGCGACGGCGAGGTCGGTAATGACCGCACCGAGGTCATCGGCGGCCACCCACGGGTTCGGCAACTGCTCGGGTAGTGGGTAGCGCAGCTCGCCCTGATCGAGCACCAGCGGCCGTGACCAGGCGGCCACCAGGTTCTCCAGATAGGTGCTGGCCGGCCCGACCACCGACGCCACCGGCACCGTGTCGGGCAGGCGGGCGGCGAGGCGGGCCCTGGCGTCGACGAACGGCACCCCGACCGGGTCGGTCGGGGGAACACCGCCGCCGGTGTTGAAGATTGCGCGGGGGACGCCGGCCTGCGCGAGTGCGGCGAGGATCGTGTCGGCCTGGCGGACCGCGTCGGCGGCGAAGTTCAGCGGCAGTTGGATGACGACCACGTCGGCGCCGGCGTACGCCGTGACGAGCGAGTCGAGATCGAGCAGATCCGCGGGGAAAGGCTCGACGGCGGGGCCAGCGCCGGCCTGGGGATGCCGGGCGACGGTTCGGATCCGGTGCCCGGCCGCCTGCAGGCGGCGAACGATTGCGGTGCCCTGGGTTCCGGTGGCGCCGTGGACGACGACGGTGGTTTCGTGCATGGGACCGACCGTAGTTCTCTGAATGAACTAGTACCCAGAAGGTTATATTGTTTCCTGATGGGAACCATTGGGCCAGAGCAGCTGGAACGCTTGATCAGCCGACCGGTCGGTCCCGGCTGCGGGGTGGAACGGACGTTGCAGGTCCTCGACGGCAAGTGGGCCACCCTGGTGGTCCGCGAGTTGCTGAACGGGCCGAAACGCTTCGGTGAAGTGCGGGCCGGGCTGGGAAACCCCAGCGCGAAGACCCTCACCGACCGGCTACGGGCGCTGGAGCACCAGGGGATCCTCACCCGCACCGTCCACGCCGAGGTGCCGCCCCGGGTGGTGTACGCCCTGACCGAGCAGGGCCGCAGCCTCAGCGGCATCCTTCATGCCATGTTGGTGTGGGGCGAAGCCAACCCCGAGCCCGGGGCTTGAGCACGGCGGCGGCGCGCAACCGAACCACCGAGGCGCATCCGGCGGGCAGCCCCATCAACACCCGCGAGCCGTCGTCCCCAGGCGGCATCCGATCTTCGACAATTCAAGACACTGAACGGGAACGCGCCCGTCGACGTGCGATGACAGTGACGACTCGGGTGGGCAGGCCGGCTGTCAGCAGGCCGTTCGGCGCTACCGGCCTGCCGCTGGCTGCCGTTCGTGCGTGACAGCGACCAATACGATGGAGGAGTGACCGAGTCGGACCTGCGCCCTGCCAAGAAGCCGTGGTTGCCTCCCCGTTGGTTCATTCGGCTGTTCTGGTCGGCTCATCGGGGCGTGTTCCGGCGTTCCGGCGGCCGGGTCGGACTGTCGCGTCCGCGCGGTAACCGGTACGGAATGCTGCGCCTGACCACCGTCGGGCGTCGCACCGGCCAGCAGCGCAGCGTGATCCTCGGGTACTTCGAGGACGGCGCGAATCTGGTCTCGCTGGCCATGAACGGGTGGGGCGAGCCCGAGCCGGCCTGGTGGCTCAATCTGCAGGCGCACCCGGACGCGACCGTTGACCTGGTCGACGGGCCGCGGCCGGTGCGTGGTCATGCTGCGACAGGCGACGAACGGTCGCGGCTGTGGGCCCGCTGGCGTGAGATCGACAAGAACCTGGATGGCTACGCTGCCCGGCGCTCGTCCGAAACTGCGGTGGTGGTCCTGGTGCCCCGGCCCGACACGTCTGAGGCATCGCGGGGCACCTGATCGACTGGCTTTGCCCGATGGGCTGATCAATCACGTGTTCATGGACTGCGACTGCCGCGCCGAGGTCGACCGTAACGCCAGGTAGCGAGCTGGTTGCGGCAGATCCGCACCCCCCGGCCTTGACCGATCGGGTGCCTACGACGTGCGGTCAGAGTCCGCGCATGCGGAATGACATCGTTCTGCGGCTCGACCGCGAAACCGTCGAAGATCTGTACGTCGCGTTGTACGAGGCCGGAGAGCACATCGCGGCTGGCGTAGCCATCACTTCGCCAACCGCCGAGGAGGCCGAGCGGCTGGGCACTCTCCTTCGGGACCTGGGCCACGCCCTTGGCCGTCGTTGCTCTCCGTACTGCGACCATCTTCAGTCGGCAGGGGTCACGCGTGTTCAGTGGCAGAAGCGGATGGTGGCCCAAGCGCTGGACGGCGTTCAGGTCACGTTGCTACGGGCTACGGCAAAGCACAGGACGGCCACGATCAGTGCGTACGGGCCCCAAAGGTACCGCTCCCAGGTGCTTGAGGAGGCGACGTTCATCAACGCGCCGAGAAGCAGGAGTCCGAAGAGGATCCATGTGCCCCAGCGGGCCACGGCCTCGGGCATGGCGAGCATTCCGAACCCGGCCCGACGAATCACGAGCATCGCGGCGCCGGCCCAGACGAGAACGGCCAGGGCGCTGGCGATCCTCAACCGGTGGGGCAACGAGCCGGTGTGGGTGCCGCCCCACGCGGCTTGCCCCAATGGCGCTCCCAGCGCGAGGGCCAGTTGGAACAGTGCGATGCCGACCAGCCCGACGACTGCCGCCGTCGCCGTGGCCCGCACCAGGGTCAAGTTCGCTGTTGTGGTGATCATTGTGGGTGCTCCCGCCGTGAGAGTTCGATGTGATCGAGTGCAGCGAGGCATTCGTCTGCCCAGGCGATCACCGCATGGGCATGGTGGCGTCCCGCTGAGATGGTGAGTTGCCAGAAGGGCGCATCGTCGGCGTGCTGCGGCTCGCCGGCGATTTGGGCGTCGAGGTCGTCGAATTGGCGCAGCCGTTGTTGTGCGTCGGCCTTGGCGTTGGTGGTGAGTGCCCGGCATGCCTCGACTCCCAGGGTGCGACCGAAGAACAGGCGCAGGAGCAGACCGTTGCGTGCGGGCACTGCCTGGATCGGCTGGGTGAGCAGCTCACGAAGCCGGCGGGTCCCCGACGGGGTGAGGGCGTACGTCGACGAGCCGCGCTTGACTGATCCGCTGCGGCGGACGAACCCGTGGCGCTCCAGGTCGGCGAGCGCCGGGTATATCTGCCCGAAGCTTTCGTTCCAGAAGTGGCCGAGAACGTCGCGGATTGCCTCTCTCAGCGCGTAGCCGGTCATCGGCTCGATGCTCAGCGCGCCGAGCACGGCCATGTCGGTCTGGCTGGAACGTGCCATCGCCCGCCTCCTCTCCCCTGTCTGGCTATCTGTCAGATATATCTACTAGATAGGTAACGTCGCGTCAAGGATCCCCGCCACGGCCAGGCTGGTCGTGAGCGACTACTTGATCATGGTCCTGGGTGGATCGACCATCGCGTCGGTCGGCCGCCGCGCCGGGCGGTAGACCACGGCAAACGGTGTCACCGGCGTTACGATCTCAGCGAAACATGGACACTCTCGTAGGATCGGACACCCTGCCGTCGGCAGTTCCGGGCGCGCCTGCGGCGCGCCGTCCGCAGCTACTCTGCGTGACGCACCGATCGCGGCAGATCCGGAAGTCCGGCCCTTGAGGGGCGGTCATCCTACGAGCCGGCGACACGCCCCCCGGCTGTGCGGCAGTCCGGCTTGTTTGAACACGAGTCCGCAGCTGCCGTTCGTCGGGTCCCAGAGTTCGTCGTTGCTGACCAGTGCCCGAAGCAGTGCACGCTGCGCTCCGGTGAGGGGCCGGTGTGCGGCGTACCGCTGGGGGAAGGCGAAGCGGACCAGTGCCCCCCAGCCGTCGTCGAAGCCGGCCCAACTGTCCCGACCGGCCACCTGGCAAGCAGCCGTGGCGATTTCGTCGAAGTCGCGGGCGATGCGGATCGCTGCGGCGACGAGCGCGCACTGGTGCAGTCCCGGAGGCGGTGGCTGGGCTAGTGCGGCCAGGATAAGTTTACGACTGCGCGGATCGTCCTCATGGGCCAACGCGACCCTGAGACGGACCGCCGGGTCCGGGTCGGCGAGCCAATCGCGGAGGTCAACACCGAGCTGACCGAGGCAGTCCATCCACTGCGCCCGCGGCCCAGTGCCTCGTTCCGACCACTCCAGAACGAGAACCGCCAGTTCCTCTCGCCGGTCCACCAGCGACGGCATACGGGCAATCGCGACAAGATTCTCGGTGCGGAACAGCGCCCGGTCCGGCGGAGAAGCCTCGAGCAGCGCAAGCGCCACAGGGTATGCCTGTGCCACGGCGTCGGCGAGGTCCGGCAGTATCCCGGCGAAGTAGCGGTTGTCGGCGAGGTTGACCACGCTCATGGCCGCGTCGCCCAGGAACTCCAGGAGCGGTTCGACGCTGTCCGGGTGGGCCTGTCCACCGGCGAACAGGGCAGTCACGGCCCGCACCGCCGGCGCGGTCGCAGTATCCGGGAAGCCCTGGTGCAGCACCGCCATGTCGAGGTGATCCAGCGCGGCCTGGCGTGCCTCGGCATCACCGGACTCCAGCGCGGCCAGGTGGCCCGGGGTGTCGGTCGCCCAGCCGTACGCGTGCGCAAGCCGACCCCAGTCCACCGTCACCACCACATCCTGCACACAGCCCCCCGGCCGATCGACAGTAGGCTCCCGGCTCCCGCCGGATGCACGTCGTCGAACAGCCACCGACCACCGCCGCTTGGCGGCAGCACGGCCAGGGCCTGGCATGAAACCATGTCCCAGGTGCCGGTTCTCGTTCGGAGAGGATCTTGACCGAGGCGCCATCGCGACACTCTGTAATCGGGCCTGTACGCCGACAGGCCCAGCCACAGATCAGCCAGGACCGCCCACCGGGGGAAGGCGATCGTGGCCCAGGTGATCGCGGCGATGCCGCTGACCTGCCCGGTCAGAGTGCGGTGGTAGCTGGGTTCGGGGAGGAAGGGCACGCCGGCGTCGGTGGTGAGCAGGTCGCCGGTGAGGTCGAGGGCTTCGGCCCCCTGTGGCGACGACGGCGGTCATGGCGGGGGCGATCCCGTAGGCCTCACCGTGGGCCCACACCGCGCTGTTCGCCCGGTTGAGCACGTCGGCCGGCCCGCAGATCGCTCACCATGCGAGAGCGCGAGAACCGCATCACCGGTCTGTGCGTCGAGGTTCCCGGTCGTCGGCGAGGGCGGCGAGCCCCACCCGATCGAGCAGCTCGCCTGCCCGCGAGCAGCGCTGTTTCGCGGGGACGCTCCGGCGCAGCTCCGTCAGAAGCATGACGTTCCCGACCACGGTCAGCGTCGGCGGCGGTTGAAAGAACGGGAACACAACGCCGACGGTCCTGGCCACGCCAGGCTGCCACCCGGTCCTCGGTGAGATCGCCCAGTTTCCGTTCCCGCGACTTCGACGCTGCCCGAGATCCCTCAGCTGTGGCGGGGCCGCAGGCTCTTGTGCTTGCGGCCCCGCTCGGGCGTTGGGGTCAGGACGGGTCGCCGTACTGGAGGCCGCGTCCATTGGTGCCGACATAGACGCGGCCGTAGGTGTCGGGGTCGCCGGCGATGACGCCGACGCCGCCGATGCTGCCCCACTGGTGGGCGTCGTCGTTGACGCGGAGCCAGGTGGCGCCCTTGTCGGTGGAGCGGAAGACACCGGTGACGTTCCTGACGGTGCCGATCAGGTACAGGGACTGGTAGGCGCCGCCCAGCGCGGCCTTGCCGAAGCCGAGGGCGGAGGCGGACTGCACCGTTCCGAGCGCGGTGAAGGTGCGGCCGCCGTCGGTGGAGTGCAGCAGCCCCTTGGCACCGTCGGCGATCCACAGGTCCCCGGCGATGCCGGGGACGGCCGTGAGCCGGCCGGCGGGCAGGTTGGTGGCGCGGGCGGCGAAGGTCGCGCCACCGTCGGTGCTGGCGTAGAGCGTGCCGCCGGCCAGCGAGTAGAAGGTCTTGGCCGAGGATCGGTCGGCGACGACCACGGCTCCAGCGCCCAGGCCCCTGACCTTCGACCAGCTCGCCCCCTTGTTGGTCGAGCGGTACGGGATTTGACCGGCTTGGGTCCAGACGATGGCGGAGCCGTCCGCCGCGAGCGCGACATGGCCGCTGTCGGCGCCAGCCACCGGCTCCGCCGCGAAGCCCTTCCAGCTGCGGCCGCCGTCGGTGGAATAGGCACCGTCCTGCGCGCCGCCACGGCCGACGCGGACCATCGCCGTGGGGTTGGACTGGGCGAAATCGATGTCCGTGCTGTTGCCCATCACCGGGTTCTGCAGCCGCCCGGCGGGCACCTCGGTCAGGGAGTCGTGGCGGAAACCGCCTTGGTCGCCCATGGCGGTGACGACGGTGGCGCCGCCGGGTGGGGCGATCGCGTCCAGCAGCGCGGTCTCCTCCAGCCCTCGGGCTCCCACGGTCCAGTGGCTGGTGCCGCCGCTGTCGGAGGCGTTGGCGTCCTTGCTGCGCCAGATGCCGTTGCCGGTGCCGTACAGCACGTGCCCGGAGTCGAAGGGGTCGATGGCCAGGGCGGTCATCCAGTGCCCGGTGCCGGTACCGACGTAAGGAGCGGCGGAGGCGTCCCGCACCGACTTGTCGGCCAGCGCCTTCCACGTCGTGCCGCCGTCGGTGGTCCGGTAGATCTCGTCCTCGGGCCACCAGCGGTCGAGGGTGGTGACCATCACCGTGGACGGCTTCTGCGGATCGACGGCCAGCCCGGAGAACCCGTAACTGCCCTTGGACGGGGAGACGTTCTTCCACCTTCCGTCGGCCGGCGTGTACTTCCACACCGAACCCGCCGTCACGCCGTTCGGTCCGAGGGCGTTGGTGTACGTCAGGTACAGCGAGCCGTCACCGGAGAGCACCCCGTGCTGCGGCAGCTGGCCGGTGGGCTGCCCGGAGACGGCATGCCAGGTGCTGCCGCCGTCGGTGGAGCGGTACAGGGAGGTGGACTTGTCGCCGACGCCGACGTAGATTGTCTTGCTTCCGGCCGGGCCGTACGTCACGAAGGAGATGCCCCCGCCGCTGCTCGCCCCGTCCTTGACGGGGAACGAGAAGACCTGCCGCCATGTCACGCCGTAGTCCGTGCTGCGCCACAGGCCGTTCTTGCGGGTGCCCAGCAGCAGGGTGCCGTTGTCCGCGGGGTCGACCACCAGCCGCTCGCCCGCCCCGCGGCCGTCCTCGTTGGCGCCCAGCTTGAAGGGCAGATCGGTGCGCTGGAAGGTGCGGCCACGGTCGGTGGAGCGCAGGATCGCGCCGTTGCCCGCCCAGCTGTTGGTGTAGGTGCCCGCCGCGAGGTAGAGCCGGGCGGGGTCGACGGGGTCGGTGGCCAGCGAATCGATGCCCAGCAGGTTCCAGTCCTTCTCGCCGACCCAGTCGGTCAGCGGGATCCACTGCTCGGCCGCGACGTCCCAGCGGTAGGCGCCGCCCATGTCGGTGCGCGCGTACAGCAGGTCCTTCGCACGCGGGTTGAACACCAGCCCGGTGACGTAACCGCCGCCCACCACTTGGACGTTCTTCCACACGTACGGTCCGGCCGCGGCCGTGGTCTGCGCCCCGCCGGGCCCGGCCGCCTGGGTCTCGGTTATTTTCACCAGCTTCCACTGCTGGTTGGTGCTGCCCTTGCCGGGATACTGGATGACTGCCGCGCCGTCGGCCGTGGAGCCTCCGAAGACGTCCAGGACCTGGCCGCTCCTGCGGGAGGTGAAGGTGACGGCGTCGGAACCGTTCACATCCTCGATCCGCCACTCCTGCGAGGTGGAGGAGCTGTCGGTCTGCTGCTCAGCGGCAGCTGCCTGGGCGGTCGAATCGCCCGCTATGCCCAGCACTTTGCCGCTGTTGCGGTTCACCAGCTCGTAGTAGCCGTCCCCGGTGGGTCTCAGCCTCCACTGCTGGTTGGCGGTGTTCTGGTCGGTCCACTGCTGGATGCGGGTGCCGTCGGCGGTGGAGAAGGCGTTGACGTCCATTGCCTTGCCGCTGCGCACGGAAATCAGCCGGTAGTAGGCATCGCCGTCGACCGTCGCGGCCTGCGAGTCCGGCCCGAACAGGACGTACGGCACGAGGACGGCGGGTACGCCGAGCAGCAGGCCGGTGGCGGTCCAGCGACGGCGGTGACTCCGGCGGTGACGCCAGCGGCGCCCGCCGCTCGTGGGACTCTTCATAAGAGGTGTTCTCCTTGCATGCCGTTCACCAGAGGAAGTCAGATCCAGCTACCGGAGTAGCCGGGTCTGACTTCTTGTGGTCACAGGCCCCGCAAAGGTTGCCTTGAGCCGGGAACTTTTTTCAAATCGCCTCGTGGTGCCGTAGGCGTTGATCAGCGGCCGGATGACGCTGGTGCCCTTGGTGTCCACCCGCCCCGGCAGGTGGCCCAGAGAATCCGCGACAACTGCTGACCTGGGCGAACACGCGCCAGCGGGGGGGTGGTCAAGCATGCTCAACCACAGCTACGTCCACGTCGAACATATGGGACATACTCGTGTACGAGGCCCGAGTTGAACCACAACTACACTTGCCGCCGCTCGCGAGGTGTTCTCGGAGCACGGCCTCGACGTATCGATGCGGCAAACCGCGCGGCACGCCGGCGTCAGTGAATCGACGCTTCGCCGACCGGGATGAGTTGATCGCAGCCGTCTTCGAGAACAAGATCGTGCTGTATGCCGAGGTTGCCGAGGCGGCCCTGAAGGACCCCGATCCGTGGGCGGGGCTTCACCGGCTTTCGCGCCGGCTGGCCCGGGCTCAGCTTGTCGACAGAGGATTCGCCGATGTTCTGACCAGGACGTTCCCGGCTTCCTTGGAATATGAGCAGAACCGGCTGCGCGCGTGGGACGCCGCCGGGAAACTGATCGTCAGGGCCAAGGCCGCCGCCGGGCTGCGCGCGGATTTCGTGGCCGAGGACATCGTGATGCTGCTGCTGGCACACGCGGGCGTCGTCGCGGGCTCCGGCCGGGTCGCCGCCATCAGAACACGACCCGCACGATCATGGAGGGTCTGCGGACCGGATCGACCGACAACGTCATCCATACCACCCAGATCTCCCCCGACTACGTGCGCACAGAGCTTGCCGACGGCATGGCGCCGGACGTCCCGACAGCGGATTCGGACCGGGATGCGGAAGTTCGGACCCGACCCGGTCGCGGTCGCCCGCGCGGTGTGCTTCGCCGTCGAGTGGCCGGACGACGTCGCGGTCGGCTCGCTCGTCATCCGCCCGACCGTGCAGAGCTGACGCCGGGAAGGGCTTGACGCGCCAGCGTCCATCGCGCATGGTCGATAGGCATCGATGACTTCGAATGTCCCGACACGGGAGGACCAATGAAGGCCTTCGTCACCACCGCCGGGGCTGCGGCCCTGCTGCTCCTCGCCACGGGCAGCGTGTCCTACGGACGGGCGGCGGCCGACGCGCCCTGCACCGGGCAGATCCACGCAAACCCGGGGTTCGAGCTCGGCACCACCGGCTGGACCGCCGGCCCCCGCACCGTCGTGCTCGGCGACGCGACCCGGCCCGCACACACCGGCCTCGCGTACGCCACCTTCGCCGGGCTGGACGTGACGCGTTCCGATCTGCTACGCACCACCGTCACGGTGCCAGCCAGCTGCGACCTGACGGTCCGCTTCTGGGTCCGGACCACCACCACGGAGACCAGCCGCGGCGATTACCTGAACGTCGGGCTGGCAGTCACCGGGATACCCCCGAAGACGAGGTTCTCGCTGGCCTTCGACGGCGGGTCGCAGTGGCGGCAGTACAGCATGTCGACCGGGACGGCGACGACCGAGCGCACCGCGACGGCCAGCTTCCTCGCCAGCGAGACTGCTGGCAACGGCGTCACGGCCTTCGACGTCGACGATGTGACCTTCACCTTGAGCTGACCACGGCGGGGACCGCCAGAACCGCCATCACGGTCGCGGGGACCGTCCTCGGGCAACGCGAACCCACCGCAGCGCCGCGCGGCGTCGAACGCGGCGATCACCGCCGAGCGCCGAGGTAGAACCGTGCTGCCCGTAGGGTGCCGCGAGGATGTCGAAATGCTCTTCGGGCAGCCAGGCGGGCAGACCCCCGGGATCGCGCCAGGTGTCGAGCCGTCCGCGCCCGGGCTGCACCACCAGAGACCACGCCACAGGACCTAGTGCAGCACCGCGTTAATTCGTCGGGGGTGGGAGCCAGGCGGTCGGGGTCGTTGAGGTAGAGGCCGCAGGCGCAGTCGAGGGCTTCCTCCGGGCTGCCCACGGGCAGTCCGGACGGCAGGACGTTGTCCTGGTAGCCGTGGCGGCTTGGTGGTGTTTGTTGCGGTGTAGTGGCTTCACGGGTTGGTGGCAGATGATGCAGGTGCCGGTCCCGGTCGCGGGGAGTCGCTGTGGCTCGCGGGTGACCGTGTAGAGGGTCAGGCCGGCGCAGTCGCTTTGCGGCTCAGGGGTAGTTCGGTGATGAACAGGTGCGCGGCGGTGACCAGGGGGAGGTGGCGGTACCAGCCGGTGAAGGAGCGGCCTTCGAAGTGGTCCAGGCCGAGGCCGATTTTCAGCTGGCGGTAGTCGTGTTCGATGCGCCAGCGGATCTTGCCGTAGCGGACCAGGTCGGTGTGACTGGTCGCCCCGGGGAGGCTGGACAGTCACGTGGCTCGGGAAGAGGGTGAGGATCTCTCCGGTGCTGATCAGGGTGAGGTACTCCTCCTGGCTGCGCACCACCGGGCCGCGCTCGATCACCCTGCCCGTGTGAATGTGGGAGGGAAGGTAGCTGCCACCTGCCCGAGTTCGGGCTGGACGAGCGGATCACGGTGCGGATGCTGCTGCAGCACACCAGCGGGTTCTACAACTACACCGGCGAGCTCAACGCCGACGGGACGTTCGTGATGGGGCTCCCCTCCCAGGGCAAGGACTGGGTGGACAACCGGTTCCACACCTACCGGCCCGAGGAACTGGTGCGGTTCGCGCTGGCCAAGCCGGCGCGGTTCGAGCCGGGCACCGACCAGAGCTACCCCAACACCAATTACACGCTGGCTCTGCTGCTGATCGAGAAGGTCACCGGCCGCACACCCACGGCTACTACCGCTACCAGGACGCCAGCGAGTGGAAGGTGACCGACGTCAGCCGCCAGAACCCCTCCCTGCTGGCCGGCGCCGGTGACCTGATCTCGACCGCCAAAGACCTCAGCACCTTCATCTCCGCGCTGCTGGGCGGCAAGCTGCTGCCGGCCCCGCTGCTGGCCGAAATGCTCACACCGCACGGCAAGCTCAACCTCGGCCTGGGGCTGTGGGTGCAAGACCTAGGCCCGGGCAATGGCGCCATCGTTCACCACAACGGCGGTGCCCCTGACGGCTACGGGGCGCTGATGAGCAGCACGCCCGACGGCCACAAGACCCTGACCGCCTCGCTGACCACCAAGGACGTCGACCCCGCAGAAGTGTTCCCCAAGGCGCTGGCGGGGCTGATCGAATCGGTTTTCCGCGACGGCCAGCCCGGGAACGCCTAGCCGACGGCCTGGGTGAATACGAAGACCCGCCGCTACAGATTTTGCGAGGTCATCTTGGTCTACTGTGATGCGTGGTTTCACCGGTCGAGGGCGATCGGTGGCATGAGTTGTCCGGATGGTGGTGGTCTGTCCGAGCGGTCGAGGATCCGGCGCATCTTCGCGGTGTAGCGGCGGCCGAGCTGGAAGATGTGCCCCACGCTCAACCCCAGCCACCCCGTCGGCGCCGCACTCGCCCGACCGCTGAGGCTGCATCGACGAGCCACCGGTCGGCAGGTGGGCGAGCGCGTCCGGGAACTCCTCGACGCCGTCGGGCTAACCGCCGGCCACGCCGACCGCTATCCGCACCAGCTCTCCGGCGGCCAGCGTCAACGCGTCGCCATCGCCCGCGCCCTCGCCGCCGACCCCGACGTGCTCGTCTGCGACGAGGTCACCTCGGCGCTCGACCCCGGCACCGCCACCGCGGTCATGGAGCTGCTCGTCGGTCTGCGTACCGAACGGCGACTTGCCCTGGTCGTGATCAGCCACGACCTCGACCTGGTCACCCACTACACCGACACCGTTCTCCACGTGGGCTGAACTCGCCACGCAGCCGGCGCCGAGGCACGAGCGGACCGACGCCGCCCGGCGGTCGTCGACGAACGCCGGCGCCTGACCGCAACGATGGGATACGCCGGCCTCGATCCGCTCATCCCAGCGCAGGCCGTCCCGACTGATCGAGGAGCAGACGGGACTGGCCGAGCGGGTCATGTAAGGAGCTCCGGCGCCTGATCAGCCGGGTGGGTCCTGGGACTGCATGAGCATCCCGGCTGGTCCGGTGGGTGGCGACGAGTTGGGGTCTCGAGCCCAGTCGAGTACGCCGTGCCGAGTCCGGAACGCGCGGGCTGCCTGGGGACGCAGATCGCGCACCGATTAGGTTTCCGCGCCGTGCCCGTCTGTACGTGTGAGATCGACTTACGAGAGGCTGGCACGATGCGGAAACTGATCTTCGGCATGAACCTGAGCCTGGACGGCTACATCGCCGCGCCCGGCGACGACCTCGGCTGGAGCGTACCGAGCGACGAGTTGTTCCAGTGGTGGTCCGACCGGGTGAGGGCGACCGGCCTGGCGCTGTACGGGCGCAAACTGTGGGAGACGATGAGCTCCCACTGGCCGACCGCCGACCAGCAGCCCGGCGCCACGCCGGCGGCGATCGAGTACGCCCACCGCTGGCGGGATATGCCGAAGGTGGTGTTCTCCTCGACGACCAGCACGGTCGACTGGAACACCCGCCTGGTCACCGGCGACGCGGTCACCGAGATCACCCGGCTCAGGGCCGAGGACGGCGGCCCCATGGACATCGGCGGCGCCACACTTGCCGCAGCGGCCATGCGGGCCGGGCTGATCGACGAGTACGTGCTGGTCACCGTGCCGGCCTTGGTCGGCGGCGGCACGCCGTTCTTCACGGCCCTGGACAGCTGGGTGAGCCTGAATCTGGTGGAGACGCGGACGTTTCCCGGCGGCGTGGTACTGACCCGATACGAGACGAGGCGATGAGCACGGGCCAGGTCCTGGGCTCGTGAGGCCAGGACGAATCCCTTCCTGGCGTGCTCACCGTGACCCCTCGGCCTTGAGGGAACCTTCCCCCGGCCCTTCCTTGCGTTCCGAGTGAGCTGTTGACCGACTTGCTGGAGATGAGGGCGACGGCGTCGTTGATCGTGACGACGACCTTCGAGGTATGAAGATGCCCCGCCGGCGGGCCGTTGGTGTTCGCGTTGTCGCGTTTGGTGTTCAGGCGGTCGGGGTGCTCATTCCGCGGTGACTTCGGTGACGGCGTGCGCTGGACTCGTCGACGATGGGGACATGTGTGATCACAGTGTCGGTGGCAGGTCCAGCCATGATTTGTCGGTGGCGTCGAATCCGGTGAGCTCGGCGATCTTCCCGTCGACGATGTGCAGGACCGCGATGGCAAATAGCCGGTACTCCGGGTCGTCGGGGGTGCGGAGGTACAGCGCGGCGGCGGGCATGCGGTTGACCGTTGTGGTGATACCGCGCCAGTCGTCGTAGCCGCGCTGGAAGAGCCCATTGGAGGCCCAGCCGTCCACCGCGCCCTTGGCCGTCGTGGTCACGGTGCCCGGATCGGGCAGCATCGCGAAGCGCAGGTCGTCGCGCAGTAGGGACGCCAGCCCGTCGAGGTCGTTGCGCTCGTGGGCCTCGATGTAGGACTTCACCGCGCCGCGCTCGTCGTTCGACAGTTCGTGGGTGGCGGGGCTCCGCCAGTCGAGGCGGCGGTCGGGCAGCTTCCCGCGCATGGTCACACGGGCTCGCTGCAGTGCGCTGGTCACCGATGCGACGGTCAGATCGAGGGCGTCGGCGGCTTTCGACGCCGGCCAGCCGAGGACGTCGCGCAGGATGAACACCGCCCGCTGCCGCGGCGGCAGGTGCTGGACGGCGACGATGAACGCCAGCTCGATCGTCTCCCGCGCCACCACCGACTCCTGCGGGTCCTCGGGGAGCATCCGGTCGGGGTACGGCTGCAGGTACCACACCTCGCAGTCGGGGTCCGGCAGCTGGGACGGTACGGGTGTGCGGTCGTTGCGCTTCTCCAGGAAGTCGAGGCAGGCGTTCGTCGCGATCCGGTACAGCCAGGTCCGCAGGGCCGCGTGGCCCTTGAACGACTCCCGCTTGTTCCACGCTCGCAGGAACGTCTCCTGCGTCATGTCCTGGGCGTCCTCGTAGTTCGCGAGCATCCGGTAGCAGTGCACCTGCAGCTCACGCCGGTGGCGCTCGGTCAGGAGCGCGATCCGCGCGGTATCCTCCGCACGGACCGCCGCGATGAACGTGGCCTCGTCGGCGCCCAGCCGTGTGGCGTCGGTCATGGTCATTAATCCTTCCACCGGTGCGTGAGGGCTACAGAATCGACGACGTGGCGGAGGATTTCTGATCGGTGAAGCCGCTGACACCGGGTCGTTCGCCAGGCCGGATGGGTCGGGCCGATCCAGGGGACGTGCTTCGTGGTCGGGCACGCCCTCGATGTCGAGGTGGGGTCAGCACGGCTTGGAGCTGTTGTTCGGCGCCCGCTACTTAGCTTGATCTTTGACCTGCGGGGCGGTGGTGTCGTCCTTGGCTGATCATGGGGACAGTCCTTGATCATCAGGGTTGCAGCAGTTCGTGACGGCCTCGACGTGGGACACCACGGCGGTGCGGATGCGGCCCGCCGGGCGGTCGAGGTGGTCGGGCCGGTGGCGTGGGTGGTCGACGGTGCCGGCTTTCTGAAGGACGGCAAGAGCTCACCGGGTGTGGTCCGGCAGTACTCCGGCACGTTGGGCAAGGTGGCGGACTGCCAGATCGGGGTGAGCGTTCATTCGGTCACCGACACCGCCCCGTGCCCCCTGGGTTGGCGGCTGTATCTGCCGAGGTCGTGGGACGACCAAGCCGTTGACGAGGCCGACCAGCCCGAGGTGGCCGCTCGCAGGGAAAGCTGCGGGGTCCCTGAGGACGAGCGTCATCGGCCGAAGTGGTCGCTGGTCGTGGAAATGCTCGACGAACTGGCCCACCACGGCCTGCACCCACCGCTACCGGCCGCGACGCCGGCTACGGGAAATTCAGCCAGTTCCACAGCACCCTGAACCAGCGTGGAATGGCTACATCATGCAGGTCAAGGGCGACGCCCTCGCCCACAAGCCAGACGTGCACCCCGTGCCGCGGGTGTGTTCCGGGCGGGGTCGCCCACCAACCCGCACCGAGCCGCGCTATCCCCAAACGGCGGTCAGTCTGAAGACCGGCCTCGGCCTGGACCACGGCCGGCGAGCCCATGTCGTGGTCGACGTGCCGGACGACGGCGCCGGGCGCAGCGACGAAATCCTCGCCTTCGGGCAGATCGTCTGCGCCCTCACCAGTCGTGACGACGTCACCACCGTGGCGTTCCTCCGCGAGGGCAAGTCGCTGGGCGTGCCGCGCGCCGACGGCTCACTGCCCGATCAGCCGCTCGTCCGTGCGGACTACGCCCCGCTGATCGCATCGAGCTGAGGCGGTCACCCCGCGCATTGCGAGGCCTGGGTATCTCGACGGGGTCGCTGCTGGGGCCTGCCGCACCGCCTCGCCGGCTAGATCCTCGGCAATCGGTGCAGGCGTCGCCGCAGCCGATGGTGACGATGGCATCGAAGGATCCGACGGTGGCGTACTCGCGGGGTGCGGGGTCTGGTCGTGAGGTCGATGCCGACCTCACGCACGACCTCACCGGCGGCGAGGTTGACGGTGTCGGCGGGGCCGGAGCCGGCAGGGCGGACCTCGACGGTGTCCAGGCGAGGCGGCGCAGCCAGCCGGGCACCGGTCGCCGGCTGACGGCCGTTTGCGCCTCCCTACGCCGGGAAGGCGGCAGAAGACAGCCGACGGGCTGGAACGTCGCACGCAGGGAGGGTCGACATGGGTGACCGTGAGAAACTGCACGATCTTCGTCAGCAGGCCCACGATGCGGGTATCGAGGGCAATTCCAAGATGACCGAGGAGCAGCTACGCGAGGCGCTGCGCAAGGTCAGCAAGGGCGAGCCGCCGCAGATGGCCAAGCAGGAAGCTAGGCGGTAGCCGACGCGAGGCGGTGCCGGCGCCTGTCGGGCGCCAGCACCGCCCACCGCTTCTCAGCTGATGGTTGCCAGCAGGTCCCGGTCCAGGTTCGCCCAGACACATTTCGTCAGCTCGGCGACCATGTCCTCGCTCAGGCAAAGTGCACCCGCCAGGGCCGCAGGACGGAGCACAACTCGGGCCAGTTTGCCGAGGCGTAGGAAACGTCCTATACCTTCCCGGTCCCCCCGCCGGCAGAACCGCCCGGCGGGGAACTTACCGCCAATCAGCAGTCCTGCAACCACTCGATCAAGGCCGGCTACCACCGATTATGGTGCTGACGTTGGCCGCTTCAGTCCTTCGAACATCCGCCGCAGTGCCCACAGGCACTCGTGCCGTGCGGTCGCCGGGTCGGCGGCTGTCGCGATGTACCGGGTCGATTCATCGAGTGCACCCATGATCAGGTGCGCCAGCGGGTCGACCGGGGAGGAGCGCTGGCCGAGCCGAGGGCAGGAGGGCCGAGCACTGTTGTAGCCTCTGCGGATGGCTGATGCCGACGATGTACGCCGTCTGGCGCTCGCGCTGCCCCACGTGGTGGAAATTGACAGCGACGGCTTCGACTTCCGCGTGGAAAACAAGGGATTCGTCTGGTCTTATCCTGAACGCCTGCCAGGGAAGCCGCGGGTGATCCGCACCGATATCGCGGTTCTCTACGTCGGTGATGAGGGAGAGAAGCAGGCGCTACTCCTCGGCGAGCCCGACCTGTTCTTCACGACGGCCGGGTACGACGGTCTTCCCCTAGTGATGTTGCGCCTCACCGAGGTGTCGGTCGAGCGACTGACCGAGCTGATCACCGACGCGTGGCGGATGCGGGCGCCCGCTGAACTGCAGGAGAGCCTGCAGGATGGATGATCGCCCAGGGCGGGGCGGAGCACCTGGATGCCGGGCGACGTCTCGGGAGGGAGTGCGGACTCAGCTGGAGCTCAACTCGGTCGACGGCCGTCAGTCCCGCCTGATCAGTCCGTAGACCCACGAGTCGGAGTCCCGCGCCCTCGCCGGCCGCACGACCCGGTACCCGTGGCATCCAAGCTGCACCGTGCTGATCGACACCGGCTACTTACGCCCGCCCAACCGTTGAGCCACTCCAGCCGTATTCCTCGATCAATCGTCGGTTTGCCATCCGAGCGAGCATTGGTCCCCGGAGCCAGCGTGACTTGACGACGCAGTCTCCGGACCTCACTGAGCCCAGCCGTCTGGCCCGGAGACACCGGCGCCCGACCGGTCCTGGCAGCGATTTGACTTCCCGGCACGAGTCAAGACCGAGTGCCCGCTCATGGCCGATGACAGGAAGTTGCAACATCGACGTTCGCGCCGGCAGGCCACGGTCGCATCGCCAGGACCCAAAGGCGCAGCAGTCAAGAATTTTTGACATCGTGTCGATGTTGCTTTACCTTGAGCGTGTCAAAGTTGTTTTACATGGGAGCGGGTCATGTCCTCCGAAGAGAAACGTTCCTGGATCTACGTCGTGGTCGGCGTCGGCGTCGCTGCGGTCTACTTCGTCACGGTCATGTCGAAGGTGCCGGGTGCCGACGTCGCACGGATCGTCTACGTACGGCCGATGCTCATCGCCATCGGTGCCGGGATCGGCCTGGGCATCGTCGCCAGCATCGCAGCCGCCATCGCCTCGCCGAGGGAAGCCGGCCGGACCGACGAGCGCGACCGACAGATCCATCGGCTGGGCGAGCACGTCGGGTTCTACGTCATGAGCATCGCCACGATCGTCCCGCTCGCCCTGGCCATGGCGGAGGCCGCCCACTTCTGGATCGCCAACTCGCTGTACCTGGCGTTCGTCCTGGCCTCGGTCGCCTCGTCGATCAAGAAGATCGTCTCGTACCGCCGGGGCATCTAACCATGGTCAAACCCACGAAGGTCACGAACTCGATCCGAGCCCTACGGTTCGCCAACGGCGAGATGACGCAGGCGGAGCTGGCCGACCGCGTCGGGGTAACCCGGCAGACCATCATCGCCATCGAGCAGGGCCGCTACTCGCCGTCGCTGGAGGTGGCCTTCCAGATAGCCCGGGTGTTCAACGTGCCGCTCGATGACGTCTTCGAATACCCCAGCTCCGAGGAGTAGCCGCCCACTGAACCGCCCCGGCGCGCGACGAGATCGCCTCGCGGCCTGGCCCGTCACACCCGAAATCACCGTCCCGACAACCACCTGCACGAGCACCCCGACCAGGATCGAGACGACCATGCCGAAGACAACGATGATCGCGATCACCCGCGACGCCTACTGCACACCGGCGCAGCTCCAACTGCGAGACATGCCCATCCCCGCCATCGGCGCCGACGACGTGCTCGTCCGCGTCGAGGCCGCCGGCGTCGACCAGGGTGTGTGGCACGTCATCACCGGCCTGCCCTACCTGATGCGCGCCGCCGGTTTCGGGCTGCGCCGGCCCAAGAACCCCGTCCCGGGCATGGACGCCGCCGGCCGCATCGCAGCCGTCGGCGCCAACGTCACTCGGTTCCGTCCCGGCGACGAGGTCTACGGCACCTGCGACGGTTCATACGCCGAGTACGCCCGCGCCCACCAGGACAAACTCGCCCTCAAACCGGCCACCCTCACCTTTGCCCAGGCCGCCACCGTGCCCATCTCCGCCTGCGCCGCCCTCCAGGGACTGCGCGACGCCGGCAAGCTCACCGCCGGGCAGAGGGTCCTCGTCATCGGTGCCGGCGGGGGCGTGGGCACCTTCGCCGTCCAGCTCGCCAAGGCCTACGACGCCCACGTCACCGGCGTGTGCCGCACCGCGAAGACCGACCTGGTCCGCTCCCTCGGCGCCGACCGCGTCATCGACCACACCCGCGAGGACTTCACCACCGGTACCGACCGGTACGACCTGATCCTCGACACGGCCGGCAATCGCCCCCTAACCCAGCTACGTCGCGCCCTCGCCCCCTGCGGCACGCTCGTCATCGTCGGCGGGCCCGAAGGCGGACGCGTGCTCCAGGGCGCCGACCGCCAAATCCGGGCGATGCTGCTCTCGCCCTTCGTCGCCCAGCGCCTGACCGGTCTCATGTCCACCGCGCCCGCCACCGACCTGCATACCCTCGTCGGCCTCATCGACTCCGGCGCCGTCACCCCGGTCCTCGACCGTACCTACCCCCTCGCTCAAACCCCCGATGCCGTCGATTACCTCAAAACCGGCCAACCCGTCGGCAAGATCGCCATCACCATCTGACCCCGGCCACTCACCCGCCCGGGCCGCCGACGCCGACGCCGACGCCGACGCCGACGTTCAAGCCCCGGCCGCAGCCGATACTCACCCATGAAGGCCTCAACCGGCTGTCCCGGCATGTGACAATGCCCTTCGCCTACCGCGGTCCGACCGATCTCGACAGAACGTTTCGGTGGCGTGAGAATCTGCCCAACATCATCAAGTCCGGCTGGCACCGGAGTTCTACCTCGGCAATCCCGAGTCGATGACGAAGTCCACCGCGGCGGCCAGGGCCGGCGAATTCTTTGACTACGTCATCGAAGTCCTGGTCGGACGCGACAAGCACGTGCGAGTCGATATGCGTCCGGTGCTTGGACGTGTCGAGGACATGCTGGCCACGCACCGTGTCCTGCGAGCCGCGAACCGATGCTGGCCACATATCTGCTCTGGCGGGTGATGGCGACCGAGCTGCACCGCCCCGCGCCAACGCCGTGATGAAGGCGGCGCTCACGGAGCTTCAAGTGCCGAGCATGTGCTCGTTCAGCGTCGGGGCGCTGCTCGGCCACACTCCGCCCTGGTCACTGGACGATCTGTGCGAACTCGCCGAACAGCGAGCGTTGCCTGAATGTTCCCACCGCGCCTCTGTCGCGGCCCTGGATGGCATGAACGCGGCTGGTCCGGCATGCCCGTGGCGCCGCCCGACCCCGAGTTTACTGACGCGGACGGCGTCAACGCGAGAACGGTTCCAGGCACCCAAATTCGGCAGCCGCGGCGGTAACCTCGACCATGACTCGTTCGGGCCGCACGTCCCCGATCACACAGCCCACCTCCGCGAAGTGAACCGCGTACACCGCACCCGGTGGGGGTGTCTCCTGCGCGATCGACGGCCGCATGCCGGTGACCTCGATCGCGTCTGCCTTGATGCCCAGGTCGAGCAGCGCTCGCTGGGTGGACGCCGGCGCGAAGTCCCCCGCCGCGCGAAGTGCCTCAAGCTTGGGCCGGATCCGCGCGGCGAGTTTCTTCCCGGTGCGCTGGTCCGCTTCGGAGAGCCCGTGCCGCTGCTTCCAGCCGTTGTTGTCGCCATGGTTCGGGGGTACGTCTGCCTGCGGGCCGGTCGGCTCCGCCACCACTGCGGGCGACCCCGGCGCACTCGTGGGTATCGCCTCCACGTCGCGGACCCGGGTGCCCGGGGCCGCGCAGCCGAGCGCAAGCAGGGTAAGCAAGGCAGCAGCCGTCGCCCGACTGATCTTTCCTACACGCATCGATGACCCCCGTCTATTTTCTTTCGAGGATCTGATCGTACGAGGTGCCACCATTTCTCGACGTCCCTCCGCCCCACGCATACGAGCCTGTGGAAACTGTGCGCAAACACCACCGGCCGGCGGGGACCGCTTCCTCTTCTGCCGCGCTCCGCGTGCTACACAACGTTACGCCGAGCTGGCCTGGATGCCGTCCAGACGTGTGCCGATGAGTGCACACAGCCGGGCGGCGATCCGGCGACCGTCGATCTGCGGCAACCAGCTCTCCGGCACGACAAATCCGGGACGGCCCACACCGGCTCCGCACCGCCCTCCGGCAGCGGACCACGGGGGACCGCGTCGTCGGACGCCGGAGGTCCGTCGCGGATCGGCCTCACGCGGAGGACGCCCGGCCGGAGCGGGCCGGTCGCCGACGGAGCACCGCCTCACCGCTGCCACAGACGGGGGGTGGTGGACGGCGCGCGATGTGGCGGCGGCCGACGCCGGGCGTCGGGAGCCACGGTGGGGGCGCGACAGCAGCGCCGAAAGAACCAAGGCCCCGATCCGGGATTGAACCCTGAGCCAGAGCCCTGCTGTTGGCGCGCCGTTAGGGACTCGGGTTCCAGACCCGCGGATCGAGAGCCGAGTTTATCGGTCCTTCGTGTCTGTTGCGCTTGGCCGGCCCGGGTGCAACCTCCGCTTCAACATTGACAATTGCTGATGTATCGTGGAAGCGCTCCCATATCCCGTTCCCACCGCACCCGCTTCGAGGAGCTGCAAACATGTCGCGCTGGCGTCGTCATCCAGCCCCCGCACTGGCGGGGCTGCTCGTTCTGGTCCTGTCCGCGCTCCTGTTGCCACCGGCTTCGGCGGCCGGCACCTCCCACACCAGGGCGGTGCCCCTCACCGAGCTGACCGTGGTGTCCGAACAGGTGGCTTCCGGTCTCCAGCGTCCGATCGCGCTCACCGGGCTGCCGGACGGCCGGATGCTGATCGCGGAGAAGAACGGCACCGTCCGCGCCTACCATCCCGACACCGGCCTGGCGGCCCAGCCGGTGCTCGACCTGACCGCCCGGATCGACACGTCGGGCAACGAACGTGGCCTCCTCGGCATCACGCCTGCGCCGAACTTCGCGCGGACCGGGATGCTCTACGTCGCCTACACGAGCATGCCGGCCGGCGCGCTGACCCTGGCGCGACTGCCGATCGGCGCTCCTGAGCAGCTACAGGTGCTACTCACCCAGGAGCACGCCGAGTACAACAACCACAACGGCGGACAGGTGGCGTTCGGCCGCGACGGCTACCTCTACTGGTCCCTCGGCGACGGCGGCCACGCGAACGACCCATACAAGGCCGGCCAGGACCTCAGCACCCTGCTCGGCAAGATCGTGCGGATCGACGTCAACCGCACCTGCGGGGCGAAGCCCTACTGCGTACCCGCCAGCAACCCGTTCGTCCAGAAGCGCGGCGCGCGGCCAGAGATCTGGCTCTACGGGCTGCGCAACCCGTGGCGGTTCTCCGTCGACCCGGTCGACGGCTCACTGTGGATCGGTGACGTCGGCCAGGGCCTGGTCGAGGAGATCAACCACATCCGCCCGTGGCAGGGCGGGGCGAACCTCGGCTGGTCCTGCCGGGAGGGCACTCCGGTGTTCGACCCGGCGCAATGCCGCCCGGGCGTGGTGTACACCGACCCGGTCTTCGAGTACGAACACTTCATGACCGAGAGCTGCTCGGTGACCGGCGGCGTGGTGTACCGAGGGTCCGCCACCCCGGAGGCGTGGGGGACCTACATCGCGAGCGACTACTGCTCGACCCTCGCGTTCGCCGTACGCCCCAAATCCACGGGCGGCTACGAGACCGCCACGATCGGCAACTTCCCCATCCAGCCGACCGCTATCGACGCCGACGTGCGCGGCGAACTGTACGTGCTCAGTGACCTCCCGGGATGGCTGAGCCGGGTACGGTTCGAGCGCGTCCAGCCAGCCGCTGGCGGCGGGGCCGCGAACCGCTGAACGGGCCCTCCGCATCCGCAGTACCCCTGGGGGACGGCCGCGTCCGAGTGGCCGTCCCCCAGGGGTGCGGACCCCGGCCTCTCCGCTGGCTACCGCGGTCAATGTGGAGCGGGCACTCCGGACGGGGTTTCGACGTTGGGAGAACAACGGCTTGCGCAGCTGCGAGACCGCGTGCAGCGGCACCTCACCACCCGCGACTCGGAGCCGGTACTCGCGCCGGAGGAGACCGGCGAGCTGGTCGGCCTACTCTGCTCGGTGCCAAACGCTCTCGACGATCTCCCGGTCACCCAGGCCGCGGGGCTGTTGCTGCTGACCCAGGCCTCCGCTGCTGCCAACGCCGATGCGGTGCCCCAGGCGACGGTGGCGCTGGAGCTGCTCGCCCCGGTATACCTGTGCGGGTATGACGTGCCGGACCTGGTCCGCGAGCAGTTCGAGCGCCATCCGCCGGCCGAGCCGGACACGGCCTCGACGCTGGCGTCCCTCGGTCGCCTACTGTACGGGGGGACGCTGTCCAGTCCTGATGAGAAACCCTGGACCAGGCCGTCGCCCTGCTGACCCGCGCCGTCGCGCTAGCCGAGCCCGACCAACCCGAGCAGGCGCGCAGCCTGACCAACCTGGGCAGCATGCTGCTGACCCGATTCGAACGCACCGGCGACCTGGATGACCTGGAGCTCGCGATCAAGCTCACCGAGGCGGCCGTCGACGCCACCGCACCCGAACACGCCAAGCGCGGAAGCTATTTGAGCAACCTGGGCAGCCTGCTGACCCGGTTCGAGCAGCTGGCGAGCGAGGCCGACCTGGACGCCGCGATCGAGGCGCATCAGGCGGCAGTGACCGGCTGGCCCGACGATCCGGAGCACGCCGGAATGCGTGCCGATTTCGACCTCGCTCTGCGGACCCGGGCCAGATTCCGCGATCAGATCAGCGAGCTGGACCGGGTGATCGAACTAGCGCGGACCGGGTCAGCGAATCAGCACCTCCGTGTCGACCCTCGACGCACGCCACTGCAGCGGTGGGGGCGATCCCTGATCCGGGATCGCCCCCACCGGCATTACCGCTCCACGCCGTAGTAGAGAGCCAGGTATTCGGCGATCTCTGGGGCGTGTGGCGACAGTTCGGGCAGATGGCGGTCCAGGGCATTGCGGGTCGCCTCGGCCAGACGGCCGAGGCTGGTGGTGGCGTCTCGCACGTACGGTTCGAGCTGCCTGATCAGCTCGTAGTTGCTGTCGATGTGCTGCGCCTGCATCACCTTTTCCAGCGGTGGTGTGGTGCCCGTCGGGATCGGCTCCAGCACTCGACTGATGTAGGTGACCCGGTGCATGATGCGCCAGCACGGTGGCTTCTTCTGGGCCTGGCGGGCTTGGCGCAGCGCGACGGCGTTGCGGTCGGCGCTCTGCTCCAGCCAGATCGGATCGACGACCGTACGGTAGAGGTCCTCGAAGTTGTCACTGGTCGCGTCGAGGTAGAACGTGACGAACCGATAGGCGTCGACCTTCCCGGGGAGCCGCTCCGGTTTGCCGTCGCCGCCGAGGACCGGTTTCCCGTCCTTGTACCGCTGGAGGTCGCTGCTCGGCTCGCAGGTCACCTCGACGGAGAAGGTGGTCTTCGACTCCCGCTTCTTGCTCCGGGTCAGGGCGTAACCGATACCGCCGGTCAGGTCCAGGCTGAGGCCCCCGCTCACGCCCAGGGTCGACGCCGACAGCGACACCCCGGTGTTCTCGCTCTTCGCCACCTGGAAGCTGCCCGCGGTGGCCTCGGTGACGGCATCGGTGGTCTCGGTGGTCTCGGCGAAGAATCCGCCCTCCGCCGTCCAGATGTAGGTATTGACCAGGTTGCGTCGGGAGAAGCCGTCGACCAGCGCCCCGGCACCGGGCAGGGAGAGTTCGCCGAGCGACGGGTTGGCCATCCCACGCGCTCCGGTGCCCAGCATGGCGGCGATTCCGCCGAGGGCGCCCAAGCCAGGAACCAGGGCGCCCGCCACGAACCCGGCAGCCTCGGTGCCGACCTGCTTGAGGGTGTGCCGAGCGGCCTGCCCCAGCATCGGCTTGAAGTCGGGCGGCTCGGTGGAGAGCGCCTCGTAGAAGCTGCGTAGCTGTTGCCGCTCGCGTTGGATGCGCCGAATCAGGGCGTACGTCTCGCGGGGTTTGAAGTAGCTGTACTCGCCACGGTCCCGGGCCTGCGGGTAGTCCGGGTCGAGCACCTTGCCGTGTGCCGTGGCGCCGACGGCACCGTCGAGTGTTCCCTGCTTGGTGTACCGGGGGTTGATCGGGAACGGAATGAGGTTCCAGTCCTCGGGGATGTCCGGGCTGGGCGTGACATGGTACGACACCAGGGTGCCGGTGTGGGCCAGCCGCAGCGCGAAGATGTCCGCGGTGGACGAGCGCACCACCGCGAAGCCGGTGTTCCCCGGCAGGTACCGAGGGCCGATCGCGGGGTTCACGACCTGGCCGGGATCCTCCCACCGGCCGCGCAGTCCCACCTTCACCTGACGGGTGGTGGTCTCCCCCCGGGAAACCTCCCTCTGCAGGCTCGACGTGTTCGTGAAGTCGTAGCTGGTCTTGCGCTCCAGCGTGGCCTCCACTTCGATGGGCACGGTGATGCCCGCGCCGAACGGTGCGATGACGGTGTTGATGTCGGCCTCGGCGCCGAGGGAGCGGGTCGCCGCGAACCCCGCCGTGCGGCTGTTCTCGGTGTCGGTACCGTGGCTGTGGCTGACCTCGTCGGCCTGCTTGAACTCGACGGTGGACGCGTTGGTGAACTGACCCGGCGCGCGGTCGGCCGAAGGGTTGGTCAGGTTCTCGGCGGGGACCGGCGGGGCGCCCTCGACGTACCCGACGATCTGCGGGTCGTACTGTGCCTGGCCGACCCATTCACTGACCAGGTTGCCCACCTTGTACCCCGTGACCAGATGCCAGGACCGGCCGCGCAGGTAGCTGTAGCAGCGTTTCATCACGCCGCTGGGAACGCCCCGCGCGTCGACCTGCGCGTCGGCGTACTCGCTGGCCGCTGGCGTGCTGTCGATCAGGGCGTGGAAGGTGGTCCGTACGCTGGCCGGCGCCGCGCGCACCACGGCGGCGTCGGTGGAGACCGGTGCGGTGGAGAGGACGACCTGCGGGCGCTGGTTCGCCGGCAGGAGCAGGTGGTTGCCGGCGAGTCCGACGTCGCGCACCTCGCTCGCGCCGGCGCTTGTGGAGTCGGCGTCGAACGGGTAACAGGCGATGAGGTCCGCCATGTCGCCCTTGAGCCGGCTGAAGGCGTTGTCCAGAATCTGTTCCTGGGTGCGCACGCCGCGCCACACGCGCACTTCTTCGAGGACACCGGAGAAGGGGTGCGTCGGGGTGGTGTTCACCACCGCCCCGCCGATCGTGAACTGGTGTTTGTTGTAGCCGTAGTGAAGGAGCAGGTTGAGGGCGGGCATCGTGACCGGCGTCGTGGGTACCGGAGCGCCGTTGCGGTAGAGCCGGATCGGGCTGCCCTGCGGGTCAGGGTTCTTGGCCCACGTGGCCTCCCGCAGCCGGGCCGGGTGGGAGCCGGTGGCGTCACCCGCGACGTTGCCGGCGTTCTCCTCCATCCGCCACCAGCCGACCAGACCACGCTCGCGCGGCCCGACCGGGCGGCACACCTGCTCCGGGGGACGGGCGACCCGCCACAACCGCACCTCGGAGAGGACACCACGCAGGGGGAGCGCCAGCGAGCCGGCGCGGACCCGCCCGAACTCCAGCGGACCGGCGCCGCCCTTCGGTCCCTCTCCCTGGTGCCGGTGGGTGCCAGCGGACGCACCGTCGACGAAGAACGAGACGTCGTGCCACCGGTCCGGCTCTGCCGGCGGGCTGGCCCTGCGGGTCACCGCCACCCGGTGGAACGTCGCAGCGCGCAGTGCCACGGTCGACACGTAGCTGAAAGGCTTGTGGCCGGGCTCCTCGAAGCGGAACTCCAGCTTGCCGTCGGGGCGCACCCCGAGCTGGTACGGCACGCATCCGCCGGCACCGTCGTCGAGCGCTCCGTAGGACACCAGGCCGTGCGTCCAGCCGAGCCGGTCGAGCGTGACGAACACCTCGATGGTGACATCGCCGGTCAGGTCGAGGGCGGCGTCGCTGCCGGCATCGAGATGCCCCCGGCCGTCGAGGGAGACCGCCCAGGACTGTTCCATCGTGGCGGCCAGGTGGGCCCACTCCCGGCACGGGAACGCATCCCGGCTGCGGACCATGGTGTCGCCCTTGCCGGCGGTGATCTGGTAGCCCGGTAGCGGTGACTCTGCCACGGCGGGGGCGCCGGTGATCGCACCGTCTCGGCCGTTGCCGGACAGGTCGGTCGCGCCCGCTTCGGTGAGGCTCCAGTAGCCGAGCAGCCCCGGCTCCCGGCCGGTCAGTCGGCGGTCGCGCTCCAGGACCAGTTCGGAGGGCGTGCGGACCCGGCCCCAGACCCGCACCTCGTCCAGCCGGACGTTGGCCCGGGAGCCGTTCGCGGGTGAGAATCCGAGCCGGAGGTTCCCGACCCCCGCGTACGGGGTGGTGACGGTTCGACGACCCACCTCGGTTCCGTCACGGTAGAGGATCTGCTCGTTGGTGGCCCGGTTGAACACCGCGGCCCAGTGGTGCCACTCCAGATCGTCGTAGCTGCCCGTGGTGTCCAGGTCATTGCCCCAGAAGGCCAGGGTGAACGTGTTGGTGGCGCGGAAGCCGACGTGCAGTGCGTTGTGCGCGGTCGGGGTGGTGACCCCGTGGGTGACCACGAAGTCCTCGCGGCCGGCACGCTCGCGCTTGGCCCAGAACTCGATCGTGAAGTCGGTGCCGGCCAGGGCGACCGGGCCGCAGTCCACCCCGTCGTCCACGCCGTCGAAGGCCAGCGCCGACTTCAATGGCGCCGGCTCCAGACCGAGCATGTACCGGCCCGCCTGCGTGTGGGCGTTCAGCACCCGGCCAGGGCCCGGCAGGGCGTCCGGCAGGACCCACGCCTCGACGGTGACATCACCGGCGGTACCCACCTGCGCGAGCCGATCGTCCGGTAGGGCCAGCCGGTGCGTCGTGGTGTCGAAGCGGAACGCCCGGCCCGGGATCGCCCCGTGCCACTGTGCCCCACGCCCTGTCACCAGGTCGGTCGCGGATCCGTTCGGGACGTTGCCGGTGACCCCGTCCACCTCCACCTGCACGACCTGCGAGCCAGCGGCCAACCAAGCGCCGGGCCTGGTGGCGGTCGCCAGATCGTAGTGGTAGAGCACCCGAAACACCGGGTCGCCCTTGGTGGCGGTGCCGCCGCCGACCACGGTGAGCGTGTCGGCGCTGCGCTGGGCATCCGACTGGACCAGGACCGCCGTGCCGGCCACGGTGACGACGGCACCGGCCGGCACGTGCGTGGTGAGCGGCTCGGCGAGCCGCACCGTCTTGCCGGCGTTGCTGATCTCGGCCACCGTGCCGAGGTACCGGGGATCGGCCATGCCCCGGCCGTTGAGGACGTCGGCGAACTGTTCGACCTGCCGGGGCACGGACGCGAACGTCTCGGTGCTCGATCTGGTGCGGACCGTGACCGTGCACAGGTGTGCCAGTTGCCCGTCGCTCACCTCGACGGTGGTGCCGGCCAGGTCGCTCAGCGGGTCGCGGCTGACCAGTCGGATCCGCTGCGACCCCATGGTGAGCCGCTTCTCCGCCCGAACCACCTCGGTGTCGTAGTGCGTGGCGAAGAACTGCCCGTCACCGCCCCGGAAGTACAGCGAGACCTGCCCGATGGTGCTGTCGAGCAGGAACGGCGTGTTCCGGGTCCACGCGAACCCGAGCAACGCTCCGGTGACGCTGAGCCCGCCACGGTCGGTGTAGAGGTGCGGCATGGCGAGGTGCACGGTCCCGGTGCCCGCCATGCCTCCGGTGAGCCGGGACAGCTCGTCCTCCTTGGCGACCAGCTCGACCCGAGCGGCCCGCAGCCGGCCCTCGGCCTCGGCGATAAGCGCCTGCCGGGTCCGCTCCCGGTCCAACTTCGTGACGAGGTCGTCCCGCCGGAGCCTCGCCGCGTTCAGATCCGCGTCGAGCTTCGGTAGCAGTTTGACCTTCTCCCACCGAAACTGGTCGGCGTTCGACGCGGGTGCCTGATCGACAACGGCGTAAGTGCCGCCGTACCGGTCGTAGTCCGTGCCGGTGAGTTTGCGGAACGCGACGGGCAGGTGTCGGGCCCCGGCGTCGACCGGGGCCAGGATCCGACCACTGCCGCTGCCGCTGATGCCCTGGGGATCGAACATCACCGCACCGGTGGCGTAAGACTCAGGTGCGGGGATCAACTGGATCGGGCCGTAATTGTCCTTGATGAGCATAGCGGGGACGTTCTGCTCACCGTCGGCGTCGGGCGCCGTCGAGGGTGGGATGAAGACCCTGATGTTGTAGTAGGAGCCCGAGCCATGGCGGGAAGCGACGTGAATCAGCCACCACAGGGTCCTGGGGTCGTTGTGGTCTTTGGTGGAGTGCACCCGGTGATCCATACTGCTGGGCTTGGTCGACCACTTCATGTAGAGGTTTTCCTGCAGGTTCCGGATGCGGTAGACCCAGTTGGTGGGCAGGTTCCGCTCCGCCTCCAGCCGAGCCACCTCGGCCTGGGCGGTCACCAGGTCCCGCTGCCACCCGGCGACGGTCGCCGGGTCGGTGCCCGGGGTAGCGACCAGCGCCTCGTCCGCCTTGATCTGGCTCTTCAGGGTGGCGATGACCTGCTCCAGCGCGCTGATCCGCTCGGGATCGACGGCGGACTTGGGCTGGTTCACCTCCGGCAGGGTGATGTAATCCGGCACCCGGGCCAGGCGGCCGTCGCGGCCGACGGCGAGGTCGAGCGTGGCGACATGGGACCGGGCCGCGGTGCCCGCTGGCGCGGAGTCGGACGTGGCCGCGGCGAGCAGCACCCGGGCCTGCCGCTTCACCAGTGAGCGCGGGCCGCTGGGGGCCGCGATGTTCTCCTGCTGGAAGTAGAGGGTCGCGGCGAGGCCGGAGACGACGTCACGACCGGTGAACGCGAAGCTGCTCCGGCGCAGGCCGGAGTGCTCGCCGACCGGCGCCTTGGAGGTCACCCAGGTCGGCCCACCCACGAGCGTGCCGTCCCGCCCGTTGCCGGTCTGATCGTGCAGCTTCGTGCCGTCGCCCTCGTCGAAGCGGTAGTAGGCGAGCAGCCCCGGTTCATCACCGACGAGCCGGCGACTGCGCCCCCTGGCCAGTTCCTCCTTGTTGAGAGCCCGACTCCAGATGCGGATCTCGTCGATGTCTCCCGAAAAGAAGCCACCGGGTATGCCGTAACGGTGATCCGCACCGATGAGCACCTTCGTGGTGGAGTCGGGGTTGGCCGCCAGGCTACCCTCACCCGCCGGTTCGCCGTCGAGGTAGAGCCGGACCTGGCCGTTGTCGACGACCGCAGCCACGTGCGTGTACCGGCCGACCCCGACCGGTCGGGTCGACTTCACCAAATACGGCGCGCCGTTCTGCTGCAGCACGAGGTGCCCGTTCTCGAGGGTGAGGACCCAGTCCCCCCGCACACCTCGGTCGAACTTGCCCAGGATGATCCCGTCGGGGGCCGCCGGGCTGATCCACGCCTCCAGCGTGTACGTCTTCCCGCCCAACTGGAGCGCGGCCGGGTTGCCCAGGTCGACGTAGCCGCTCGTACCGTTGAACCGCAGCGCGGTCCCGGCCGAGCCGGGCTCCGGATCGCGCCCGCTGCCCTGGGTGTTGAACAGCCCGTTCGTCGCCTGCTCGACGTTGAAAGAGTCGATCAGCTTCGTCCGGCTGTTGACGGTGAAGATCTGCCAACGCCGGCTGCCCTGCACCTCGGTGGGGAGCAGCAGCACGCTGAACGCGCCGTCGGTGAGGCCACGGACGAACGTCAACTCCTGGGTCGGTTCGTAGAACGGACGTCCCTCCATGTCCTTCGTGCCCGGGGTGTCCTTCGCCGACGCCGGCCAGGTGCTGTGCCGGCTGCGCTGGAAGCGGACCTCCATGACCGGTTTCAGCTCCGTGCCGACCAGCACGAACCGGTCGCACAACAGGGTGTTCTCCACGAGCGGCACCTTCGCGCCGTTGTGTTTCACATAGTTCCCGCCAGCGGCGGCGCTGGAGCCGCCGGTGGCGAGCTTCCACACCGCGTCAGGGTGTGCGGCGTCGATGGACTGCCGGAACACGACCAGATGGGTGCCGTCGGACACCACCTGGAACGGTGCCGCCGCGGTGAGCCGAGCCGTGCTCGACAGGAACGGATCGGTCTCCTTCGGACCGAGAGTCTCGTGGGCGCCGGCCTCGACCCGCCCACCACGCTTGACCACCGGCAGCCGAGTGGCCCCGGCGATCGCGTACCCCACCTGCGTGATCTCGGTGGGAAAGCGCAGCTCAGCTGGGTCATCGTGCCAGTACGGCGCATCGAGTTCACCGCGCTCGGCACTTGGAGTGAAATGCAGGACGGAGTAACGAATGCGGCGGTCCTTGTCCATTGCGAACGCCACCGTCACGCCCTGGTGCCGGAGCATCGCGGTATACATGTACTCGCGGTCGCCGTACACCTTGACCAGGCTTTTCTCGGACAACACGGTCCTTTCCCGATAGAGGAGCATGAATTGGGGAAGCAGCCTGAAAGCACATAATCCGCCCCACCACATCAGACGGAATATATCCGACCGTAGTTGATTGATTACCCACCGCGCACGTTAAGTCAAAATGCCGACTAAAAATTGACTTGGAATATCTGATCTGCCGATCGATTGCGAAGCTGTACCTCGCTTGTGAACAGGTCGGCAAGCCGCTGTCGACGGTGCTCGGCGGGCTCCTCGGTCTGGCACAGGCCGGCCCCGCACGCGACCGGACCGGATCCTGGCCGACAAGGCATACAGTTCCCGCGCCAACCGACAGCACCTCGCCGAGAGAGGGGCCCATCGGCGAGGCGGTTCACGGGCGCAAGCTCCGATTCTGATTGATGATGATCGTCGCCGCCCCACGGCGGTGATGACACCCCGTCATGACACCCTCTCCTCAGAAGGCGTTTCACATGTGAGGTTCCCCGGTAGCTCGGAGGCTTTCGATCATGCTCTCATGGAGCTGAACGGAGTCATCCGTGGCAGCACCGAAGAAGTACCCGATGAGCTGCGTGAACGTGCGGTACGTCTGTACCGGGACTCGGATCCGAAGCCGGTGATCCGGCAGTTGGCGCGGCAGCTCGGCGTGCATCACGAGGCGTTGCGTAACTGGATCCGTCAGGACTAGTGTTGCCCGCCTTGGCACCCTGACGACCGCAAGTAGTCAACGAGCGTGTGGTCAGCAGCGGCCCACTCATAGACTGAAGCGGTGAGATATGACGAGCTCGAAGCGGACATTCGCCACCTGATCGCTGGAGCCAGCGAGGACAACCTCCGCATCTTCGGCGCCGAGACGGTCGCCCGTCTCGTCCGAGACGAACTGCCGCTCGACTTCGCAGCTGAAGACGAGCTCGACGAGGACGCGTGGGCGGCGCTCGCCATCGCACGCGAGAACGTCCTGACAACCAGCGCGACCGAGTTACGCACGCAGCTGGCGCGAATCGACGAAGGCATCCTCACAGACGGCGACATGGACCCCGAACTCCTGACCATCGTCTCCGCACTCGAACATTGGACCACCTACCTGGAGACGGACCAGCGCGGCGAACTCTACGAGCTTGCCATCCGCTCCATCGAGCAGGTCGATTTCCAGGTCTCAGCCGATCTCAACGACTTTCTAGCCAAACCCCAGATGGCCGCCGAGTACGAGCGGATCAAGCGGTTACTCACCGCGTAGAGGCAGCCAGAGCCCACCGTTCCCGGACATCCGCTTCTGCCGCCGACGAGGCGCCACGCTCCGTGACGAGGTCATGCAGTTCCAATCACCTTCGACTGCGCAGAACCTGAGCGCGTCGCTCGTTTCTGGTGCGAGGTGCTGGGGTACGTCGTACCGCCACCACCGGTGGGGTTTGCTACTGGGACGATTACGATCGCACGCTGTCGCCTGAAAAGCAGGGTTCAGCGTTCGTATGCACTGATCCCTCAGGTGTGGGCCCGCGACTGTACTTCCAGCGCGTTCCCGAGGAAAAACGCGGCGAACCAAGAACCGATATCGGGCTCCCGGGACGGCTGGTCAGGAGTTGATCACGTAGCAGCCAGAGCTGGTCAGAATGCCTGACCGCCAGGTTGGTGGATGCGCTCCCTTTGGAGGCAGTCGCGACTTATTGAGCATCGCCCTCGACCACTGGACCGCCTCGGATGGCCGGCTCGAGCCCGTCAGCCACCTGGACGAAGCCTTCGCCGTGTTCCAGCCACTGACGGCAGGTGATGCGTTCTTTTACTGGATTGTGGCGGGGAGGCGAAGCTGGATTTGGTAGCCGTTGTCGGCGGTGGGGCCGGCCGTGACGGCGCCGCCGAGGAGTTCGGCGCGCTCGCGCAGGCCGATGAGACCGTGTCGGGCGCCGGGGAGCGGCAGGGTGGGGCGGGTTGGCGGGGTGTTGGTGATGATGACCTCGACGGTGGCGTCGTCGTGCCGTATCCGGATGGTCGCGGTGGCGCCGGGAGCGTGTTTGCGGATGTTGGTCAGTGCTTCCTGCACGGTGCGGTAGATCGCTCGTTGGGTCGCGGCGCTGATGTCGGTCGGCAGGTCACCGTCGAGTCGGGTTGCGATGCCGCTGTTCGAGATCATCTGCCGGAGCCCCGCGAGGGTCGGCTGGGGGGTGAGCTCGGTCGGTGCGGTGCCGGAGGCGCGCAGGACGGTGACCATGTGCCGGAGCTCGTCGAGGGTGCGGACGGCGAGGTCGCGGATGGTCTGCGCGGTCGTCTTGGTGTCCGGGTCGCTGGTGTTGACCTGGAGTGCTCCGGCCTGGATCGTGATGAGGCTGACCTGGTGGGAGACGACGTCGTGCATTTCACGGGCGAGTTGGGCGCGTTCCTTGGCGAGCACGGTCTGGGCGACGAGTTGCTGTTCATGTTCCCGGGCCTGGTGGATCTCGGTCAGGCGTTGTTGCAGATCGCGCCGGGCCTGCACGAGCTGGCCGAGGAAGATCGCGGCGGCCGCCGTGGCGATGTTGTAGCCGACGGAGACGAGTAGTTCGACGCGGGTGGGTGTCGGGATGTCATGGTTCCAGATCGCGGCGGCGCTGCAAATGCTGTAGAGAATGGTGCAAACCGCGAGTGTCCGCCGGTTGCGGGTGTTCACCGCGACTGTGTAGAGGGCGACCGCGCCGGCGACGACCGCGGAGGAGACCGCGGTGGCGGGCAGGGCGAGCGCGAAGACGAGGTACGGCCATCGGCGCCGGACGGCGAGCGCCAGTGCGGCGACGACGGCGACGATGTTGGCGTACGGGCGGTCGGTGTCGGTCATCACCACGGCGTCGAGGAGGGCAACCACGACCAGGGCCGCGTCGACGAGTGGTGCCTGTAGTCGGCAGGATGTCACGAGTTGCCGTCCGGCTGGGTCAGCAGCCCGGCACGCTGGGCAATGAGCGCGGCCTGCACCCGGCTGGTCACCTTCAGCTTGGTGAGGATGGCGCTGACGTGGTCTTTGACCGTGCCGCCGCTCAGGTACATCCGCGTACCGATCTCGGCGTTGCTCAGGCCGTCGGCGACGTGCACGAGTATCTCGCGTTCGCGGTCGGTTAGCCGGGCGATCGCGCTGGCGGCGTCCTCGCCGTTTTCCACACGCCAGTCGACGACCGTACGCGACACCTTGGGGGACAAGACCACAGCGCCGGCGGCGAGGGCGCGGACCAGTTGGGCCAGGTGCTCGGGGTGGGTGTCCTTGAGGATGAATCCGGCGGCCCCGATGCGCAGTGCGGTGGTGATGTATTCGTCGGCGTCGAAGGTGGTCAGCATCGCGACCGTCGGCGGGTGTGGCATGGCGCGTACCTGGCGCAGGACGGTGAGGCCGTCCACGTCGGGCATGCGGATGTCGAGCAGGACCACGTCGGGCCGGTGCCGGGTGATCTCGTCGATCGCCTCCGCGCCACTGGCGGTGGCTACCACCTCGATGTCGGGGGCCACGCGCAGGATGAGCCGCAAGCCGGAGCGGACGAGGGCGTCGTCGTCCACAACTACAATCCGTACCACTGTCCACTCCGCTCGGTACCCGGTCGGCCGTCACCGACGCTTGACCATAACCGCTGGGGTGTGGCCGGGTCCCACGGTCCTGGACGGTCGCAGCCGCCGGGCGGGCCGGATTCCGCCGGGTGGCGTGCCTGCCCCCGCCGGTCGGGGGTTCATCCCCGTGGGGCGGGGGGGTTGGTGCCGCAGCCTGACGGATGGGCGTGGCGGCGCGGCTCAACAAGCGTTGTCCGCATGACATCGCTCGAGCCCGTTGCACACGCGTCACCCCCGCAGTCCACCCCGCCGCCCGACCCCGGTGCGGCAGGTGAGCCCGGTCCGTCGATGGGCCGGCTGGTCGGCGTGGACCTGGCCCGCGCGTTCGCCGTGTTCGGGATGTTCGCCGTGCATGTCGGCCCGTTCGAGGCGGCGCGGGGTGACATCGGCGGTTGGATACGCAGCCTGAGCGAGGGCCGGGCGTCGGCGTTGTTCGCCACGCTCGCCGGGTTCTCGCTGATGCTCATCGCCGGTCGCTTCGAGCCGAAGACCGGGCTGGCGGGCCGGCAGGCGAAGGCCCGGATCGTGATTCGCGCGGTGATTCTGCTGGTCGTGGGCACCGCGTTGACGATGACGGACTTCGGGGACGCGGTGATCCTCAACGCATACGCGGTGTACTTCCTGCTCGCGTTGCCGCTGACCCGGCTGCGTGCCCGGACGCTGGCCGTCATCGCGGCCGTGCTCGCGCTGGTGGGTCCCCAGGTGGGGTTCGGCCTGCGGGCATGGCTGGGCGAGCCGATCGTGAACAGCATCAACGCGTACGATCCGCTCGAGCGGCTCTGCGGCGTCGGCGTACTGGATCTGCTGCTCACTGGCTTCTACCCGGCGATCACGTGGATGTCGTTCGTGATCGCGGGTATGGCACTCGGCCGGCTTGACCTGGCCGCCGGCGCGGTGCAGCGGCGGCTGGCGGTGCTCGGCCCCGCCCTGATCGTGCTCGGATACGGGACGTCCTGGCTGGCCCTCAAGATTTTCGGCGGCGGCATCCCCGACCGCGTGCCGGACGGCATGCCCCCGAAGGACGCCGTGGCCGACTTGGCGGCCGGCTCCGCGCCGCCGCCCGCCAAGTGGGGCTTGGAGGCCGATCCCTGGCTGCTGCTGGCGGCTGAGCCGCACAGCGGGTCGACCTTCGACGTGATCGGCTGCCTGGGGGTGGCGATCACTGTGCTGCTGTGTGCGACGGTGGCGATGGCCAAACTGCCACGGCTGCGCCGGCTCGCCGGCCCGGTCATCGCCGTGGGCACCATGTCCCTGACGATCTACGTGGGTCACATCCTGGCCATCCTCGCGCTACCCGGTAAGAGCGCTACCCCGCCGGATGCCAACTCGACCGTCCTGTTGTGCGCGTTTGTCCTCGGCGCCGTCGTGTTCGCGGCGCTCTGGTCGCGGTTCTTCCGCCGCGGCCCACTGGAGGACCTGCTGAACAGCGCCACCAAACCAGCGAGGCTTCTTCGCTGAGCGCGGGCCCCGGCAGCGTCCGCCGCCCGTTTCGGGCGGCGGACGCCATGGTCCGTCCTGAACGCACGACCCCGACTGACCATCCGGCAGGCGAAACCAGCCGAGCCTTCCCACACCACCCGATCGGCACGGACCCATATCCCGATTCCGGAACCGCCGGTGCCGTGCCCGGCAACCAGCAGGAGAAAGACTCGTGAACACCGCATCCCGACCGTCGATAACGGATGCCGCGTCTCCGTCCGCGCGGGAGACGGCCAAGGCGCTGTACGCGCAGATCCGGCCGCACCGGCGGGTCGTCGCGTTCGGCCTGTTGTGTGCGCTGGTCGGTGCTGCCGGAGGGTTGTTGCAGCCGCTGGCCACCAAGGCGTTGGTGGACCGGCTGACGTCCGGCGCGACCGTCACCGGGATTCTGCTGGCCCTCACCGCGCTGGTGGTTCTGGGCACGGTCGCCGACGCGCTCGGCTCCTACGTGCTGGAACGCACAGCGGAGTCGGTCGTCCTGGCCGCACGGCGGACCCTGGTCGGCCGACTGCTGCGGCTACGGCTGGCCGAGGTGGAGCGGGTCCCGCCGGGTGATCTGATGTCCCGGGTCACCTCCGACACGACGCTGCTGCGGGCGGTCAGCACCCAGGGGGTCGTGGGCGCGGCCACGGGTGCGGTGGCCTTCGTGGCGGCGGTCGTGATGATGGCGATCCTGGACGTCGTGCTCCTGGGCGTGACGCTCGGGGTGCTGGTGTTGATCGGTGGGCTCGTGGCCCTGGTGATGCCCAGGATCGCGCAGGCCACCGAGCGGTCGCAGGAGGCGGTCGGGGAGATCTCCACCGCGCTGGAGCGGGTCTTCGGCGCGTTTCGTACGGTGAAGGCATCCGGCGCAGAGCAGCGCGAGACCGCTCGGGTAGAGGCGGCGGCGCGGCGAGCCTGGCGGCACGGCGTGACCAGCGCGAAATGGGAGGCCCTGGCCGGATCGGCCGACGGGCTCGCCGTGCAGCTGGCATTCCTCGCGGTGCTCGCCGTCGGCGGGGCCCGCGTGTCGTCCGGGGCGATCTCCGTGTCCACGCTCATCGCGTTCCTGCTCTACCTGTTCTACCTGATCGAACCGGTGTCGCAGCTGATCGAGGCCGTGTCGCAGTACCAGGAGGGTGCGGCCGCGATCTGGCGGATCACGCAGGTCCAGCGCCTGTCGGCAGAGCCGTCGACTCAGCAGGCCTCCGCGCCGTCCCGACCGCCGACAGTGGTGCCGGGCCCGGCGTCGGTCCGCTTCGCCGACGTGTCCTTCCGTCACCGGCCCGGCCTGCCGTACGTCCACAAGCAGGTGAGTTTCGAGGTACCGGCCACCGGGATGACCGCCATCGTCGGCCTCTCCGGCGCCGGCAAGTCGACCGTCTTCGCGCTGATCGAGCGGTTCTACGAGGCGACCAGCGGCCGGGTCCTGGTCGACGGGCAGGACGTACGACACTGGCCGTTGCCCCACCTGCGGTCACTGATCGGCTATGTGGAGCAGGACGCTCCGGTGCTGGCCGGCATCCTGAGGGAGAACCTGACCTTCGCCGCGCCCGAGGCGACGGACGACGACATCCGCGACGTTCTGCGCCGGACGAAGCTCGATGCCCTCGTCGACCGCCTTCCCCACGGCCTGGACACGCCGGTCGGGCACCGCGGCTGCACGCTGTCGGGCGGCGAACGGCAGCGCATCGCGATCGCCCGCGCACTGCTGCGCAGGCCCCGCCTGCTGTTGCTGGATGAGGCCACCGCACAGCTCGACGCCGTCAACGAACTGGCGCTTCGCGACGTCATCACCGAGATCGCCACTAAGACCACCGTGCTGGTAGCGGCCCACCGCCTGTCCACGGTCACCAACGCCGACCGGATCATCGTCATGGACGCCGGACGAATCCGGGCGGTCGGCACCCACGCGGAACTGGTGGCCCAGGACCAGTTGTACGCGCGACTGGCGGCGACCCAACTCCTCACCCCCGACGCGGCAACCCCGCAGACCACATCGATGCGACGGCCGAACGGGTCGGCCCCCTCTTCTACCGCCTGTTAGAGGTGACTCGCGCCGCGCTGTGATGGGCACGACCGCGTTGGTTGCTGAAGCATCGCCCAGCCACCAAGATCCCCGCGCGTCGACAGCCACCCCACACCGGCGAACGAGAACAACTACCCGACACTGCCCGCCCTCGCCGAGATCACGCCCTCGATGAACGCATTCTCATCGGTCTCGGCGAGGGCGGGCAACAACTACCGGATCCGGAGCATCTCGCTACCTGCCGTCCTCACCTGGGTCGTCCCCGCCTCGACGCACCCGCCGCGAAGGGCCGGCCAGAGGCGGGAGCGAAGCTGCCCAGCAGATCTCATCGGACGGACTTCGCCAGCTTGGTGGCGGCGTGGAGTAGGTACTCCAGCGGTCCGCGGGGGAAGAAGCGAAACCAGATCCCGGCGAACACGATGGCCCCGCCGATGTATATGAGCAGCGGCATCCAGGAATCCTTGAAGGCGAGCCCGGTGAACGACGACACGACGAAATGGCCGACGTAGGCCGTCAGGGACATGGTGCCCACGGCGATGACCGGTTTCGCCAGGCGGCGCAGCCAGGGCAGGCGGTCGATCGCCACCATCGCGCACAGAATGACGGTGATCGCGACGCCGAGGCTGCCGATGATGTCGAACGTCGTACCGCTGTGCGGCCCGGCCAGCAACAGCGACGAAGCCGACCCACGAGGTTGGAACGACCCGCTGCCGAACGACCCGCTGCCGGAGGACCCCGACGCGTCTTCCGCAGAGCTCCGCAACGCGTCCGCGCCGGCCAACAGCCTGGACGTGCCGTAGCCGAGCACGATGAGGGCGGGGCCGAACGCGGCCAACCGCCGCCGCACCGAACCGGCGGCCAGGTCGAGGCGGGCCAAAGCCATGCCGGCGATCACGAACGACATCCAGGTGATCGTCGGGTAGAAGCCGGTGAGCAGCAGATCCAGGACGCCGACGCCGCAGAGCCGCTCGAGCGGGTCGTAGGCGTTGATGCTCTTTCGGACCGGCTCAGTCAGCAGCGAAGACAGGCCGAACGCCAGCTGAGGCGTGACAACCGCGAGCACGGTCGCGGTGATCGCAAGCGTCTTGGCCCGCAGCCGCACCAAGGGCAGCGCCAACAGGAAGTAGACCCCGTAGAAGTTGAGGATGACCACGTCCCCGAAAACCATCGCCATCGCGGTGCCGACCGCCAGCAGAACGACGGCCCGGATCGCGATCCGGGCCTTCGCCTGCCGCCCCGCCAGGCCGGTCTTCGGCTCCCGGCGGCCGGCGATCAGCGCCACCGAAAACCCGGCGAGGGTGGCGAACAGGATGGACGAGCGACCGTCCGCCAGGTACCGGATCCAACTGGCGACGCCGGACGTGGCCGACAACGGGGGGCCGATGTGCACCACGTACATCCCGAACACGGCCAGCGCGCGGGCCAGGTCCACCCCGACCAGTCGCCCCATCGACGGACCGGGCTCGACCGGAAGCGGGGGCTCGGACAGGGGGCCGGACGGCGGAGGGGACAGTTGTTGTGTGGGCTTGATCTGAGTCATGCCGCGAATCTCGCCGAGCCGAGGCCGGCCCAGTACCCGGCAGGTCTCGGCATAATCCCGCCGGTCAGCGGAACCACCCCCGCCGGCCGGCGGAATCCCGCCTCCCAGGCAGGCTCCCTTGTATCTGGCCGGCCACCGAACGAGCCGACATTGCTCCGCTGGGCGCAGGCCGTCGTGATCGGTTCTTGGTTCACCGCGGTTGCCCCTGGCAACGGAGGGGAAAGCGCCCGATTCTTCCTGTATGAACCCGAGGGCAAGGTCGTCAAGAATCGGGCGCATCTTGACATGCGGGTCGGCACCGGGCTCGTGGGTGAAGAGCGCATGGCCGCGCTTGAGGCCGACCTGCGAGTCTTTCTCCGCTGGTGCACGGACCAGAACCTTGACCCTTTAGCTGCGGTGCGGGTGGACATCGAGCGGTACGTACGCTGGCTGCAGGACGTGCGCCGGTATCAGCCCTCGGCAGTCTCCCGACACCTGTCGGTCGTGGTCGGCTACCGCCACGGAACCTCCTCCCCCGAACCGGCCCGGACGTCCACCGCCACGCCACCAGTCCACCGGAAGCCGGAACCGTCCAACCGCTCCCACCGAGCACCGGGCCACCGACGCGGAAACGAGAAAGGCCCCAACCCGGGGTAAAACCGCAGGTCAGAGCCTTGCTGCTCGTGCGCCGCCAGGGACTCGAACCCCGAACCCGCGGATTAAGAGCTTGTGTGAGGCAGTCTGCGCCGGCCGGTGGCTTCCTCAACTGCGGTCAGGGCCTGCTGGCGACGGCCGGCGGTGGCGAGCCGCCAGGCGTGGCAGGCGGAGTGTGGAGGGTGTGATGACCGCGAAACTGAACGAGGCAACTGGACGCAAGAAGCGGTCTGAGCCGTCGGCGGAGGCGAAGGCCGCCGCCGAGCTGGTGGGGGCGTGAAGGAGCGGGCTGTCGTTGACGGGTCCGGACGAGTTGCTGAAGCAGTTGACCAGACGGTCCTGAAGACCGCGTTGAACGAGGAGATGACCGAGCACCTCTGGGTCAGGCCGGGTCGACGCGGGCGACGGCGACGGTCTGGGCCAGGTCGCGGTCGGCGCAGGCGGCCGGCCGGGGGACCAGTGCGCCGTGCACGGTGACCCGGTCGCCCGGGTTCAGTGCCTCGGCCGCCTCACCGGTCAACGCCCAGCGCCGCGTCCCGACCAACAGCGTGGTGCACCCGCCCGAGCGTTCCACGGCGCCGGTGAGGGTACGCCCGCCCCACGGCAGTCCGCCCGGGATATCCCCGCCGGATGGCGGGAGCGGCGAACCCGTGCGGCGCGGCGAGGGCCGCCCGGCCAACCCACCCGGGTTGGTCGGCGGCGCGACGCCGGAGCCACCAGCGGGCGGGGGCTCGATGGTCGGCGCCTTGCTCGGCGGCGGTGGACCGGTCGCTGGGACGGCCGGCCGCGGCCCGGGGTCGCCCCCCAGACTGCAGGCGGTCATCAGCACCAGCAACCCGACCGCGGTCAGCACGATCGACGCTCGACGCATGGGCAGCACACCTCCGTCATGTGGGACGCACCGTCATCCGCCGCGGTTCCCCGCTAGCGCGGGTAGAAGCGTCGGTAGCGGCGGACCAACCGCCACTGCACCAGCACGGCGGCCAGGGTAAGCACCATCATCACCAGCGTGGCCGCCGCCGCGTAGCCGTAGCGCAGGTACTCGAAACCGGTCTGATACACAAACAGCGACAGGTAGGTGGTGGCGTACGGGGGCGGGCCACCGTCGGTCACCACGAACGCCGACACGAACGTGAAATGCAGGCTGGCGATGGCGTCGCGGAGCGCCAACAGGGCAAGGACCGGCGCCATCAGCGGCAGGGTGATCCGGCGGAACACGTCCCAGCCGGTGGCGTCCTCGATCGCGGCCATCTCGTAGACGTCCCTGGGCAGCGCCCGCCGCGCGGCCAGCAGCACCACGAAGGTCTCCCCCATGGTGAACAGGCTGACCAGGATGATCGCGGCCCGGGCATCGGTTGGGTCCGTAAGCCACTGCGGCGGAGTGCGCCCCAGCGCGGTCAGTCCGTTCTCCCCACCGACGCGGAGCACCTGGTTGATGGGACCGTACAGGGGATTGAGCAACCACAACCAGAGCAGGCCGTACGCGATCTCGGGCACCGCGGTGGGCAGCAGCGCCGCCGCGCGGGCGGTGCCCGCCCCGGGGGTGCGGCGGTGCAGCAGCAACGCCAGGCCGAGCGCCAACAGCACCCGCAGCGGCACGGCCACCACCGCGAACACCACAGTGTTGGTCAACGCGATGCGGAAGATCGGATCCTCGACCAGCGCGGTGAAGTTGTCGAAGCCGGCCCAGGCCGGTGGGCGCACCAGATCGTAGTGGGTGAACGCCAGGGCAAGGGTGACCAGGGCCGGCAGCAGCACCAGCCCGACCAGGCCGGCCAGGTACGGCGCGAGCATCAACGCCAGTTGCCGCCGCGAGCGCGCGTCGGGCCCGGCCGGGCTGCCGGCTCCTGTTCCCGGAGCTCGCGGGCCTGCCTCGCTCCCCGCGCTCACGTGTCACCTCCTGTTCGCGGCCGCGTGGCTGCCGGACCCGGCTGGTTCCCCACGCTCACGGTGCCAACCGGCGGCCGGAGGTGGCGTCGAAGACGTGCGTGTCGGTCCAGCGCACGCCGACGCGCACCGCGGCGCCCCGGTCGGGACGGCGGGTGGTGGGCACCCGGGCGACCACCGGTTTCCCCCCTTCGAGGGTGAGGTACACGTAGGCGTCCTCGCCGACCACCTCGATCCGGTCGACGATGGCGGGAGCGCCGTGGCCGGTGTCGAGGTTGACCGCCTCGGGCCGGAAGCCGATCTGCGCCTCGACGGGCAGCGCCGGCGGGTCGCCGGCGGGCTGCAGCGGGCCGCCTGCCGGCAGCAGGTTCATCGCCGGGGAGCCAACGAACCGGGCCACGAAGACCGTGGCGGGGGTCCGCCAGATCTCCTCCGGGGTGCCCACCTGCTCGATGCGGCCATCGCGCAGCACGGCGATCCGGTCGGCGAGCACCAGCGCCTCGGTCTGGTCGTGGGTGACGTGAACCATCGTGGCACCGAGGCGGTCATGCAGGGCCCGCAGTTCGGCGCGCATCTCCACCCGCAGCGCCAGGTCCAGGTTGGACAGCGGCTCGTCGAGCAGGAACACGTCCGGCTCCCGCACCAACGCCCGGGCCAGGGCGACCCGCTGGCGCTCGCCGCCGGAGAGTTGCCCGGGCCGGCGATCGAGCAGCCCGGCGCAGCCGACCGTCTCGGCCGCTGCCCGGGCCCGTTCGCGGGCCACCCTGTGCGGGGTGTCGCGAACCTCAAGCCCGAAGGCAATGTTCTCGGCGACGGTCAGGTGCGGGAACAGCGCGTACGACTGGAAGACCATGGAGACGTTGCGCAGGCCGGGCCGCTGGTCGGTGACGTCGCGGCCGGCGATGCGCACCCGCCCGGCCGTTACCGGCTCCAGTCCCGCCGCGACTCGCAGCACGGTCGACTTGCCGGCGCCGGACGGACCGAGCACGACCAGCAGCTCGCCGCGGGCGACGGCAAGGTCGACCTCGTGCAGGACCGTTTCGGTGCGATATGCGGCACTGACACCGTCGAGGACCAGTCCGGCCTCGCTCACCCGTTCTCCCCTCGCGCGAACACCGGCCGGCTCTTGGCGTCCAGTTCGCGGATGACGTCGTCGAGCCGGTCACCGCGGTGCATGGCGTTCTCCAAAATGCCGTAGCTGAGGTCCTCGATCTCCGGCCAGGTGGAGACGGTGGGCAGCGCCCGGACGGTGGGGATGGCGTCGAGGAAGATCTGGGAGTTGCGCGGCGGCAGGTTCGGGTCGAGGAAGGCCGGAGAGCGGGACGTCTCGATGTGCGACGGTACTGTACGGCCAGTCGCCGCAATGATCTTCTGCCCGTCCGCCGACATGGCGTACTCCATGAACCGCCAGGCGGCGTCCTTGTTCCTCGACCCCCGGGTCATGCAGTACGCGTCGGAGTGCAGCACCCCGACCGGCCGCTGGTAGACCGGAAGCGGGGCGACGTCCCAGTCGAAGCCGGTGATGGTGCGGAAGTTGGTGGTGGCCCGCCGGGAGGTCATCAGCATGGCGAGCCGGCCGTTGAGAAAGCGGGACTCGTCGTCCTCCGCCTCCACCTCCGCGTCGCTGGGCACCACGCCGTACGCCAGCCGCAGGTCGACGAGGCTCTTCAGCGCCTCCCGAGCGGCGGGGCTGTCCAGGGCTAGTCGGGTGGGCCGGTCCGGGTCGTCGACGATCTCGCCGCCGTTGGACCACACCAGCGGCGCGAGCCGGATGATCGACGGCTCGACGCCGAGGCCGTGCACGGCGGGCAGCCGGGCGGCACCCTCCGCCTCGGTGCCCTTGATGACCAGGCCGCGGCCGTCACGGGTCATCGCGGTGGCGGTACCGACCAGGTCGTTCCAGGTCCAGCCGGGTTTGGGTTCCGGTACGCCGTACCTAGCGAACAGCGTGCGGTTGTAGTAGACGACGAGGCTGGAGACGTTCTGCGGCAGGCAGAGTTGCTGGTCGTGCCATTTGAACGCGTCCATCGCCACTGGGTAGTAGTCGGCCGGGTCGACCGCGTCGGAGGCGGCGATGCGCCCGTCGAGCGGCTCGACGACGCCCTTGGCCGCGAACTGGCCGTAGAAGCGGTAGTTCATCAGGAAGACGTCCGGCGGCGCGCCTCCGGCGACGGAGGTGGCCAGCCGGGCCAGCAGGTCCTTACGGTCGCTGGCCTCGACCAGCTGGACCCGCTCGCCGGGCCGGGCCGCCTCGTACGCGTCGATCAGCGTGCGGTACGCGGCCAGTTCTTCGGGGGCGCCGAAGACCAGCAGCTTGATCTGCTCCTGGGAGGACGACCCGACGCCGGAGCCGCAGCCGGTGACGGCGAGCGCGCCACACAGCGCCGCGGCGAGCAGGGACTTCGATCTCACGGTGGTCATTCCCTCGGATCAGAGTGGTCGTGCAGGAAGCGCCGCTGCGCCAGGACGAAGACACCCAGCGCGGGAAGCGTGGCGATCACTGCCCCCGCCAGGAAGACCGGGAAGTTGGTGGGGTCCAGCAGGGACAGCGACCGCAGCGCCAGCGGCAGGGTGAACAGATCGCGATCGTAGACGTAGATCAGCGGGTCGAGGAAGTTCGACCAGGTCAAGATGAAGGTCAGCGCGGTGAGCCCGGCGGTCACCGGGCGCACGAGCGGCAGCGCGACCTGCCACCAGGTGCGTACCGGTGACAGGTCCTCGACCTGGCAGGCGTCGTACAGGTCGGCCGGCAGCGCCCGGAAGGCGAGGTAGTAGACCAGGACGTAGAGCGGTGAGGTGCCCAGCAGGGCCGGAGCTATCAGAGGGACGAGAGTGTCGGTCAGCCCCAGGAAGCGGAAGATCGCGAAGCGCGGCACGAGCAGCGCCGTCGGCGGCACCATGAGCGCGACCAGGGAGGCCGCGACCACCACGGCGGTGGTCCGTGGGGCGAGCCGGGCCAGAGCGAATCCGGCCAGCGAGGCGACCAACACGCTCAGCGGCACCGCCACGACGGCGACGAGCACCGAGTTGAGCGAGGCGCGCAGCAGGCCGCCCAGGTCGAGGGCGCGTTCGTAGCCGGCGGTGGAGACCGGGTCGGGCACCAACTGCGGAGTGGGTGACGGCGGTAGGCCAGGCTCGGTGAGGGAGCCGGAGACCAGCAAGAGCAGCGGTGGCACGAACACCAGGATGACGAAGGCCGCACCGAGGGAACGCCACAGCCGGGCGGCCCGCTCGGGCAGCGGTGAGGGGCCGCGGTTGCGGCCCCTCACCAGGATGTTGCCGATGATCCGTTCCCTACTTGAGCTTGAACTGCCAGGCACCGAGGCCGTGTGAGGCGGCGTAGAGGATCCGCTTGCCCGGCACGATGGTCAGCCCGGCGACCTCGACGTTCGGCATGCCGCCGGCCGCCTTCGCCCAGGAGGTGCTGCCGTTGGCCAGCCGCAGCACACCGAAATCGGTGGAGGCGTACAGGTCGCCGGTGACGTCGTCCCGGACCAGGTCGGTGATCGGCTGGTCGCCGAAGTTGTACGACCGGTCGGTCCAGGTCGCCCCGCTGCCGGTGGCCTTCACCTCGAACGCGTGCCCGACGGTGGCCGGGGTGTTGGAGTTGAAACCGCTGTAGGAGATCCACGCCCGGGCCGGGTCAGCCGGGTCGATGTGGACGCTGGTGACAAACCGGTTCGGCGTGGTGGCGGTGTCGACGCGGGTCCAGGTCACCGCGGAGGCCGGCTCGGCGTCGGCGTTGCGGGTCACGAAGACCCGGCCGGTGCTGGTGCCCGCCCATGCGGTGGAGGTGTCCGAGTCGACCCGCTGGATGACCGAGACAGCGCCGCCGGCCCGGTCGCCCCACGCGGCGCCGGTCAGGTTGGTGGTACCCAGCGCCTCCCAGTCACCGCACTGCGCCTCGTACGTGCCGGTCCACGAGTTGCAGATCCGGTCGGCCTCGGCCAGGCTGCGGCCGCCCAGGCCGAAGGTCTTCGTGCGGTACACCGACAGTCCGGTGCCGGCGAACATGGTGCCGCTGACCTTCGGGTCGCTGATCACCGGGGCGTAGAACAGGTTGCCGGGCTGGCCGTAGATCGGGTCGGCGGTCCAGATCCAGCTGCCGACGTCACCGTTGTTGAAGTTCACCTCGGGCGAGACGTCGAAGAAGGTGTGGAACCGGAACTCCGGCTTGCCGACATCCCAGCCGGAGGCGCCGCCGTCACCGATCATGGTGTTGACCCAGCGGCGGCGCTCGCCCTTGTTCTCCCAGGTGCCGTTGTCCTGGGTACCGCCCTGCAGCAGGTTCGCGTTGTGCGGGCTGACCGACAGACTGATGAACTGCAGCGTGTTCATGCCCTTGTTGATGCCCTCCAGCTTGGAGGGAATCCTCGCCAGCATTTGCTTGCAGCGGTCCTTCTGCGCCTGCGTGGTCAGGTTGCGGCCGGGGTTGTCGCACCAGGACGACCGGTCGACGAACTCGCCGCTGGAGCGCATGACGCCGCCGTCGTTGGCCTCGAAGAACTGGTACGGGTTACGTGGGTTGGTGATCAGCGCGTGCTGGTCGGGGTGCAGGCCGTTGGGGTGCAGCTCGTCGGTACCGTCGTAGGTCATGTCGGTGCCGCTGACCCCGGCGTCGGTGGAGAGGATGACAGCCCGCTTGTGGGCCACCGTCTCCCCGTAGATGTAGCTGCCGCCGGTGTAGACGATGTCCGGGTGCCCCTCGGGAGTGTGCACGAACACGTCGTACCAGCACTGGCCGCCGCACTGGTCGTAGGTCGCGAATCCCGGGTCAGCCGGGTTCGAGCTGGTCAGATCGGTGAACGTCGGGCTGCCGGTGGCCACGTCGTCGCTGCGGAACAGCCGCGAGTACGGGTTGCCGATGTTGCCCTCGTAGACGTACATCCGGGTCTTGCCATCCGGCAGGGTGGTCACGTCGATCGCCGCGCGCGTCTGGAACACCGCGGCGTTGAGCGACGGCTTAATCTGCGTCCACGTCGCCCCAGCGTCGGAGGAGCGCCACACGCCCCGGGCATAGGAGGAGGCGTAGAGGACGTTCGGGTTCTTCGGGTCGAGCTTGACGTAGCGCACACCCCGTGGCGAGCAGGAGGTGGTGTTGTTGTACTCGGCCATGCTGCCGGTGCACTCGCTGGCGTCGGCCGAGCCGTTGTGGATGAACTTCCAGCGCTTGCCACCGTCGGTGGACTTGTACAGGCCCCACTTCTCGGCGTCCGGCACCGGCCTGGTGCCCCCGGTGCAGCAGGAGCTGGACACGCCGCGCAGGGCGGTGGTGGTGGCCACGTAGAGCGTCTTGGGGTCACCGGGCTTGACGGTGATCTCGCCGATGCCCTTGCCCGCCAACACATCCTTGCCCAACGGGCCGGACCAGGTCAGGCCACCGTCGGTCGATCGGTACAGGCCGACGCCGGCGACGCAGCCGGAGCCGCAGGTGTTCGCCTCGCCGGTGCCGACGTAGATGGTCAGGCCGGTGGGGTCGTTGCGGTCAATCTTCACCGAGCCGGCGGCGTTGATGCCCAGCGGACCGCCGCGGTAGAACCACTTGGGCTCGGCGGCGAGGATGTTCAGGGTGCCCCAGACACCGCCGCCGGCCGGGGTGACGTACGCCCGGCAGCGCAGCTCGCTGCAGTCCGGGCTGATGTCGATTGAGGTGACCCTGCCGCCTGCGACGTACTCGTTGGGCACGTAGCTGAACGCGTCGCGATACTCGGTGAACGGGTAAACCGCCTCGCTCGGCCCGACGTTGGTCCACCGTTGGCCGCCGCGGAAGCGCTTCTCGGCGGCCGCGTAGGCCGCCTTGGACCGGTCGAGCTGGGCGATGGTGATCGCGTTGGCCGGATAGGCGCGCTCCAGGAACTCCTGCTGGGCGGCGCCACCGGGTCCGTCCGGCGACATGCCGTCGTTTCCGGGAGCGGCCTGCCGCAGGCGCTCTAGATGGGCGCCGAGCCTACCGGGCATTTCACCGTCGCCAATCGCGGCGGTGGCTGGCGCCTCGGCGCCAGCGAAGTGGATGCCGACAAAACCGGTCGATGCCACCAGAGCACCGATCGCAAGGCATGCAAGGAGATGGCGACGTCTGCGCTTCACGAGGGTCCCTCCGCCGAAGGCGTCGCCGCAGCGCGGTGCCTGGATTGGCGACCGTCGCGGCAGCGTCCACGCAGGAGGATGTCAGAGATCAGGATCGGGGACAATCCCACAAGCGCATCGAAGTCCGCGCGGGGGCCCGCACGCCTGACCACAAGCAGCCCACCGACGGCCGCCTTGCGGCCGACAACCGCGCCCACAGCACGCTCTTCGATCGTCGTTGAGTCACCTCACTCGATCCCTTTGGTGCGGCACCCAGGCCAACAGCCCGGAATGGCGAGTCGGACTGGCGGTGGATCGGCGTCGGCACCCTCGCTCTGGCCCTGTTCGGTGGCCCGGGCCCGGTCGTCGCGGCACTGGTGCCGCCCGTCCTTTTGGCGTCCTCCCGCAGGCTGGCGGCACAGCGCAGGTCGCGTGATTGCCGCTACCCCAGCTCAGGGGCGGGGCGGAGCCGGCCGGTCGCGCGTCACCCGGCAGGTGGGCGGTCGTTGAGGCTGGTGGATCGAGGGTCAGCTCTTTAGGCCGGTCAATGACGCCGCGCTGGCGGGGGCCTGATCCGGAAGCGGGGCTGATCACCACGCTGCGGCGGCCACGTCGGCGGCTACCGGCGGCTGGCTGACCGTCACCCCGGGTCCCGGGTCAGCCGGACCATCGACACACCCTGCACCGCCTCTCAGAACGGCGCGGCAGGCGACCCGGCGGCCGCTCCTTCAGCGAGGAGAACCAGGATGACCACACCTGAAGCGACGTCGACGTCCACACCGCCAACACCCTCCTGCGAACCTTGGACCTGCCCCTGCTGCCCCACTGCTGGCAGGTCCGCCTCGTCCTACCCCTGCTCACCGAGGTCACCGCGACCACCCGCAAGGACGCCTTCCAAGCCGCCGAAGCCACCGTCGAAGCCGCCCTCAACGCCGAACTCGCCGGGCGGATCGAGTGGGACGAGTGCGAACGCGAAACCGCCGACGCTGGCGGCTTCGGCCCGACGCCGTCCAAGAACCTCGCCCATGGTCGGCACCTCGCCCGGTAGCGGTCGCTCCCGGTGGGCGTCTGTTCGCGACGTAAGCGCCGGTGGCGCCCAACCGAGTCGCCCTCGGTGCCCATCAACCGCCAGCCGCGATCACGGGACGGGTGCTCCCCGCGCTGTCCATGACTTCCTCGTGGGTGCTCTCGTTGGCGCCGTACAGGTGGCAGGCGGCGCTGACGTTGGGCGACGCGCCTGGCACGACTCGTGCAAGGCGTTCGTGTGATCCCCCGGACCGGCGTACGACCTTTGGTGGCGGTGTGCGTGACCTTCGCCGCTGCCTCCCTGATCGCCGTGCCGGTGACCCTCGATCTCGGCTGGGACGAGGTTGTCTACGTGAGCCAGCACGGCACCCGAGCGCCGGCGGCGTTCATGAGCGCTCCCCGCGCCCGCGGCGTGACCCTGCTCGTGTGGCCGGTCGCCTCGTGGCTCGACTCCACAGTCGTGCTCCGGTTGTTCCTCACCGTCACCGCCGCGGTGTCGCTCGGGCTCGCGTTCTGGGTGTGGTCCCGAGTAACGCACCGCTCTGGCAGCGCCGCGCTGGCGGCCGGCCTGTACGCGAGCCTGTGGATCGCCCTGTTCTACGCCAACGCGGCGATGCCTAACCACTACACCGCCATGGCGGCGGTCGCTGCGGTCGGGTGTTTCCTGATCGCCGAAAGCGAACGGGCCGCGCTCGGGGCGTACCTCGGGCTGGTCGCGGCGCTCGCGGTGGCCGCGTTGATGCGTCCGGCCGACGCCTTCTGGCTCGGACTCCCCCTGATCGGCGTGACGCTCGCCGTGCGGGCGTTTCGGCGGTGGCGGCTGGCCGCGGCGGTGGTCGTGGGCCTCGCGGCAGGCGGCGTGCCGTGGGCGGTCGAGGCCGAGCTGCGGTACGGCGGGATCCTGGAACGCATCCAGCAGGCCGGCCACGTGCAGGGCGGAACAAGCCTCCAGTTCTCGCTGTGGCACGTGATCAGCACCCTGGACGGGCCGGTCCTCTGCCGGCCGTGCGACAGTCCGCTGCGCTGGCCGGCCGCACTGTGGTGGGGTGCGTTGGTGGTGCTGGTGCCCCTCGGCGTCCGGGTGGCCCGCCGGGCAGGCACGGCGTCGACGGCATGGCTACCCCTGCTGGTCGCCGCCTCGATGGCCGTTCCCTACCTGTTCCTGATCAGCTACTCGGCACCCCGATTCCTGCTCCCGACCTACGCGTTGGCACTCGTCCCCGCCGCGTCCGGCCTCGCCGCACTGCTCGCCGCGGCCTCCGGCAGCTGGCGGCGATGGCTCGCCGCCCTGGTCGCGGTGGGCTTCGCCGGCCACCTCGTCATCCAGGCCGGCATCCTCCGTCATGTCGTGTCGCAGCAGCTCAGGGGCCGCGAAGACTGGATGAGCATTGCGCGAGCGTTGCGATCGAACGGTGTGCGTCCGCCGTGCGTGATCTCCGGCCACGAGGCCATCCCCGTCGCCTACTACACGGGGTGCCGGGCCCTGGAGGACCGAGGAAACAACCGCAACGCGAGCACCGCGGAACTGCGGGAGGCCGCTGCGACCGGGCCCTTCGCCCTGCTCACCAAGGAGACCGCCCCGCCCGACTGGGCCGAGGACTGGCATCGAGTACCGGTACGAGACCTCAGCAGCTCCGGGTGGACGCTGTACCTGCCGAAGCGGGCGCCGGGTTCACCGAACTGACCACCGCCCGAACGCGCACCGCGCGTGGTCTGCGGCAGATCCGCGCACGCGTAAGCCGGTGAGTGATCGGCGGGTGGCGAACTTCTTCCAAAATCTCTCGGACAACGTGTCGAAGTGGGGTCCCGCCGTTCGAGCTACAAGTCGGAGGCCGGCAAGCGGCCCGTTCTGTGGCAGATCACCATGCCATCGAGTGCGTACCTACCCGTCACGGCGCCTGGCCAGGCAGATCCTGGACGACGGCGGAACCTGTTGACCGCCGGTCTGGTCGCCGGACCGCTGTACGTCGTGGTGTCCCTGATCGAGGTCATGGTCAGAGACGACTTCGATCCCTCCCGACACGCATGCACCGGAGGTGGTACCGGTGAGCTGGCACGGAGTCCTGCACTTCGTCGTCGGCGGCATCGGCTTCCTCGGCCTGTTCGGGGCGTACCAGTTCGTCGGGCGCCGCCTGCGCCGGGAGAACCGTCCACGGATGGCGGTTTTCTCGCACGTCTCCGGGATCCTGTTCCCGGTCATGTTCATCGCGATGGCCGCCACCGGTGGGGCCTCCTGGGCGCTGCTGGCCTTCACGGCCGCTGTCGTCCTCGCCTCTGCCTGGCTGTCGACGATCCTTGCTCACTACCGTCATTCCCTGTGATAGGAGAGATCACATGCGTTACCTCACGTTGCTCCGGTAGGCACTCCACTACGCCTCCGCCACCTGAGCTGATGGATGCGATCATGACTTTGGGGCAGGATGCCACTCAGGCCGGTGCCCTCGGACACCGCAGGCCTGGCTCCCAGCGCGAGCGGGGCCCGGCTCAGCCTCGTCGGGAGCGAACTTACGACTGTCGACGGGCCGTTCGCGGAGTCGAAAGAAGTCACCGGTCGAGGTTCCCTACGCCGGAGTCGGCAAGTGCCCCACACCGCGCTACCCCAGCCGGCCCGCAGCCTGAAAATGCCCCCTCTGCCACCAACTCGTCCCAGCCCAACAAAGCACTATTAGTCGTACGCGATGGCCCGCAGGACGTCCGTGCGGGCGGCCCGGACGGCCGGTAGCGCCGCGGCCAGCACGCCGATCACCACGCCCGATGCCAGGTACGCGGCGAGGAGGGCCCATGGCAACGCCAGCTCGGTGATGCCTTCGCCGCGCAGCGCTCGCGCGACCGCAGCGCCGAGTCCCGTCCCGACGGCGATGCCGAGCAGCGTGCCGAAGATGGAGATCGCCATTGCCTCCACAGCGACCATCCGTACCGTCTGGCCGCGGCTGAGACCGACCGCGCGCAGCAGGCCGAGTTCCCGGGTTCGTTCGAGCACCGACAGGGCCAGTGTGTTGACCACGCCGAACGCCGCGATCAGCATGGCGATGCCGAGCAGAACCTGCAGCAGCACCAGAACGGTGCCGAAGACGCCGGTGACGTTGTCGACGAACCCGTCGGGGTCGGTGACCACCGTTTCGGGACTGTCTGCCAGCAGCGCGCTCACCCGAGCGTGTACGTCGGCCTCGGACGCGCCGGGCGCCAGCCGAACCAGTCCGGTGGAGGGCTGCTGCCGGGAAAGGTCAGGCACCACCGAGGCCGGCATGAGCCAGCCGCTGGACCAGTCGCTGCGGTAGGTGCCGGCGAGGGTGAAGGTGCGACTGCGGCCCCTGGCGAACGAGATCTCCACCGGGGAGCCGATCTGCAAACCGAGGTCAGCGGCGGTGTCGGAGTCCGTGAGGATCTCGTCGGGCTCGAGGGGCCCGAGAGTGCCGGCCACATGTTCGACCTTGATAGTCGACCGCCAGGCCGCGATGTCGTCGACCGCGACGATGCCGGTCCGGCCACGGGGTGTCATGGCGACGTCGTCGTAGATGCCGGCAACGGCCGCGACGCCCGGCACTGCCCGGATCCGGTCGAGGATTGCCGGGTCGAAGGTCTGCGGGCGCTCGGTGCTCGTCGGTTCGGTGAGGATGAGGTCGGCCCGGAAGTGGTCGGCACCCGTGCGCCGCAGGCTCACGGTGGCCGAGGTGAGCACGATGCCCACTGCGGTGACCACGGCGACGCCGACCATCAGCGCCGCCGCGGTGCTCGCGGTGCGGCGCGGATTGCGGCCGGCGTTGAGCCGTCCCAGCCGTCCGGGCGCCGACCAGGCGAACAAGCGGCCGATCAGAGTCACCGTGGGCCGGGCGATGAACGGGGTGAGCAGCGCCGCTCCGACGAAGCTCGCCAGGACGCCGCCGAGGACGGTGCCCAGAGCGATGTCGTCGGTGCCGTCGGCGAACGCGAGGACGAGCAGGGCGACGCCGACGGCGCCGATCACGCTCCCGGTCACGGTCAGCTTGGTGAGCGGCCGATCGGATGCGGACATCTCACGCAACGCCGCCACCGGTGGGATGCGGGACGCCCGTAACGCAGGTCCAATGGCCGCGACGACGGTGACCGCCGCGCCGAGCGCGATGGAGGTGAGCACCGCGAGCGGCGGCACGGTCACCGCACCAAGGCCCAGATCGCCCATGGCGGTGTCCCTGGCCAGCCGGGGCAGTGATACGGCGATGCCCACGCCGAGGGCGGCCCCGGCCGCCGAGGCGGCGAGCCCGACCAGTGCCGCCTCCACCAGCACTGAGCCGATCAACTGTCGGCGGCGCGCGCCCAGCGCCCGCAGCAGGGCAAGTTCCCGTGTCCGCTGGGCGAGCAGGATCGAGAACGTGTTGAGAATCAGGAAGACGCCCACGAACAGGGCGATCCCGGCCACGGCCAGCAGGATCTGGGTGATGGCGGCCAAGTCCTCCCGCGCCGACTCGGACTGGGCCGCGCGCAGTTCGTCGCCGGTACGCACGACGACGTCGTCGCCCAGCGCGCCGCGGAGCCGATCCCGCAGGACCTCGGGGGTGACGCCGGGTTCGGCCCGGACATCCACCGCGGAGTACACATCCGGTCGGCCGAGCATGAGTTCGGCCGCGACCGACTCGTGAAAGGCGATTTCGTGGGCGCCGCTTACGCTGTCCCGGTCACCGTGGTAGCCGATGACGCCGACCACGGCGAACGTCTGCTTCGGACGCTGGGTGAGCACCCCCACCCGGTCGCCGAGCTGCGCGTCGGCGGCCAGGGCGAGCGCCGCGTTGATCGCGATCTCGCCGGGCGCGGCCGGTGCGCGGCCGGCCCGCAGCCGGACCGAGCCGCGCTCACCGGTCCAGTTGGTGCCCAGCCGGGGCCGGTTGAAGCTGGTCCGGACCACCCTGCCATCGGCACCGACCAGCCGGGCCCCATCCTCGCTTACCACGCCGGTCGCCGTGGCCACGCCCCCGACCGCGGCGACCCGTTGGACCAGGTCGGCCGGCACCGGCGTGGTGGCGGAATCCTCGCCGATTCCGGGCAGCACCTGTTTCGCCGTCACCTGAACCTCGGTGTCGGAGTGCAGGCCGGCGTACAGGCCACGCAGCGACGCGTTGAGGGTGTCGGTGACCACGAGGGTCGCCGACATGAACGTCACGCCCAGGACGACCGCCAGCGCCGATAGCAGCAGCCGGAGCCGGCGCGAGCGCAGGCCGGCGAGGGTCACCCGGATCATCGGGCCGCTCCCCGGGTGTCCAGGCGCTTCATCGTCTCCAGTACGGCGTCGGTGGTCGGCGCGGGCAGGTCCTCGACGACCGTGCCGTCGAGGAGGAACACCACCCGGTCTGCGTACGCGGCGGCAGCGGGGTCGTGGGTGACCATCACGATCGTCCGGCCGAATTCGCGGACCGACCGGCTGAGGAAGCCGAGCACCTCGGTGCCGGAGCGGGAGTCGAGGTTGCCGGTGGGCTCGTCGGCGAAGACGACCTCCGGCCGGGTGATCAGGGCCCGGGCGCAGGCGACGCGTTGCTGCTGGCCGCCGGAGAGCTCGGCTGGCCGGTGGCCGAGACGGTCACGCAGGCCGATCGTGTCCACCACGGTGTCGAACCAGTCCGGCTCAGGTTTGCGGCCGGCGATCGCGAGGGGGAGCAGGATGTTCTCCCGGGCGGTGAGCGTGGGCACCAGGTTGAATTGCTGAAAGATGAACCCGATCCGCTCCCGGCGCAGACGGGTCAGCTCGGCGTCGCGCAGCCCACTGACCCGGGTGTCACCGACGCGTGTCTCGCCGCTCGTCACCGCGTCGAGCCCGGCCAGGCAGTGCATCAGCGTCGACTTGCCGGACCCGGACGGGCCCATCACGGCCGTGAGCTGGCCGCGCGCCAATGCCACGCTGACGTCCCGCAGCGCGATCACCTCGGCGGCACCGGTGCCGTACACCTTCCACACGTTCTCGGCCCGCACGGCCGGTTCGCCTTTTGTCGTCACGCCCTCAGCCAAGCGGCCGTCCGCGCCGCCCGCACTGTCCCCAGCTGGGGTCCCGAAGGTGTAGCCAGCTATACCGTGCCGCCGGCCCCGCGCCGGTAGCGTGGGCCGACATGCCGGTCCGCACCGCCTTGGAGGCGCTGTCGCTGCCCCCGATGCAGCTGGTGGGCAGTTCGTGGCCCTGGCGGTCGGCGCTCTACCTGGCCGTCGGCGCGCTGCCCAGCGTGCCGGCGCTCCTCCTTCTGATGCGGTACGGCATCGAGGAACCGCTGCCGGTGCTGTTGGCCGCGGTGTCGACGCTGGTCACGGGTGCGATCGTCTTCGGCCTGCTGGAGCGACGGCGACTGCGCCTGGTCGACAACGTGCCGTTGCCGGACGCGCACCGGCCGCTCCACCGGCGAGGCTGGCGGCATGCCCTTCGGGTACGGCTACACGAGCAGGTCACCTGGCGCAAGATCGGCTTCACCGGCATCTCGACCACCGTCCTGTGCTGGCTCGACGCCGTCGTCCTGGCATGCATGGTGGGCTATCCCACAGCCGCCGTGCTCAGCCCACTCCACGAGCGGGACAGCCCACCTCTGGCGACCCTGGTATCGGGGATGATGGGCGTAGGGCTACTGGCCGCGGCACCGTACGTACTGACCGCCTGGGCCGGCGCTCGGGCCGCGATGGCACGGGCGCTGCTCGGGCCTCGGGAGTCGGACCGGCTCGGTGAGCGGCTGGTCGAGGTGACCCGGTCGCGGGCACGGTTGGTGGACGCGTTCGAAGGGGAACGCCGCCGCATCGAACGCGACCTGCACGACGGCGCACAGCAGCGGCTCGTGGCTCTCAACGTCTACCTCGGCCTCGCCCGGCTGGAGGTACTAGCCGGGTCGCCGGCGCACGACCCGCTGGTCAAGGCGCAAGAGCTGGCCCAGCGGGCACTGAGCGAACTGCGTGAGCTCATCCGCGGCGTGCACCCGCAGGTGCTCACCGACCGCGGGCTCGCCGCGGCGCTGCACGACCTCGCCGGACGCTCGCCGGTGCCGGTCGACGTCGACGTCCGGCTGCCCGGCCGGCTTCCGCCCTCCATCGAGGTCACCGCATACTTCGTGGTCAGCGAAGCACTGACCAACATCGCCCGACACAGCCGGGCCGGTCGGGCCGCGGTAACCGCGGGCCTGCACGATGACCGGCTGATTCTACGAATCAGCGACGACGGGGTGGGCGGTGCGGATCAGCGGGCCGGGACCGGGCTCGCCGGACTGGCTGACCGGGTCGCGGCCGTCGGGGGAACGATGTCGCTGTCCAGCCCGCCGGGTGGGCCGACGCTCGTGAAGGCCGAGTTCGCCGGGGTGGTGCGATGACCGGCGACCGGCGGGTGATCGTCGCGGAGGACGACGTGCTCACCCGCGAGGGGATCACCAGTCTGATCACCCGGTTCGGGCATCGGGTAGCGGCCGCCGTAGCGGACGCCGACGCCCTCGTCCATGCGGTACGCGAGCACCGGCCGGACGTGGTCGTCACCGACGTACGGATGCCGCCCACTTTCACCGACGAGGGGTTGCAGGCCGCGTTGCGCTTGCGTCGAGACGATCCCCGCCTGCCGATCCTCGTGGTGAGTCAGTACGTCGAGCAGACGTACGCGGCGGAACTGCTGGAATCCGCCCGCCCCGGCACGGCCGGCATCGGCTACCTGCTCAAGGACCGTATCGGCGAGGCAGTCGAGTTCGTCGAGGCGCTCGACCGCGTCGTCGACGGCCACACAGTGGTCGACACCGAGGTCGTACGCCAACTGCTGTGCCGGCGCCGCGATCCGCTGACCCGGCTCACCCCCCGAGAGCGCGAGGTCCTCGGCCTCGTGGCAGAGGGCCGGTCGAACGCCGCGATCGCGCGCGCCCTGTTCATCACCGAAACGGCAGTGGCCAAACACATCGGAAACGTGCTGATCAAGCTGGACCTGCACCCCGACGAAGACGACCATCGCCGGGTCCGAGCCGTGCTCGCGTACCTGCGCGGCTGACGAGAGCCTCGGCAATGGAGTTCTTCGTCTCCAGCGGCGCCTGGGCCGCCGAGTTGCTCGGGGTGACGCTCGATGACGTCGACTGGGCGGGCCAGCGGATCTGGGTGGTCTCCAAGGGCACCCCGCGCCGAGCTGACCCTGCCCTGTACCCGCGGGTTCAGCCCGGGCCGGAGGGGTCGCTCGGCGGTGCGGTCACGGCGCCGCCGAGCGACCCCTCATCGCGGCTCGGGGGACGGCGGTGGTGCGGTGACGACGAGGAAGGTGAAATCCTCGCGGGCCTTGGCGTCGATGGGTAGGGGCAGGCGGATGCGCCCGGAGTCGACCATGTCTCTCACTGCGGGACGGCTCAGGCCGAACCCGGTGGTGAGCAGCCTCTCGACCCGGACGGGTGCCGGGAGCTCGAACCTGATGATGACCTCGATCGGTGCGGCGTCCTCGTGCTGGAGGTCGTAGAACGGTGTGTCGGTGTCCAGCTGCCAGGTGCCGGTCCAGTCGAGCTGGTAGGCGGCCTTGTGGGCGAGCGTCGCGTCCATGGTCAGTTGGCGCACAATGGCCGGATCGTTGTTTTCGAACATCAGGAGCCGCTCGTGCTCCAGTGCCCGCACGTTGACGCGCTCGTGGACGGGGACCTTCCACGTGCGGCCGCACAGCTCGCAGCCGATCAGCAGCCACACGTCCAGGAGCTTGTGGTTGGCGTTGACCCGGATCTTCCCGGTGGGATGGTGGCGGGTGGATCTGCAGGAGACGCAGGCTTTGACGATGGTGGGCAGTCCGAGCTCGGTGACCACCCACAGCGCTTTCCGGTCGATGCCGGGTCCGGTGCCGTCGGCCGGCACGCGGATGTCGCGGGAACTGTTCATGGCTTCGGCGATTCCAGGGTCTTGGGAGGAGGCGCCCGGCAGCGCGATGACGCGCCCTGGGGTGTCTCCCCGGGTCCAGTGGCGTATGGCCGGCGTCTCGGTGCAAGCACGCCAGCTGGCGCGACGTCGCAGGTCACGTCGCGTGAAGGGAGCCCGCACCGGTGATCGGTGCGGGCCCCGAGAGGCACGGCGGACAGAGACGGGGAGTCGACTCGAACCCGTCCTGCTTCCGCACGTGCGCCACTGGTCACTGATCCATGCGCGTGATCATGGTCAACCAGCGGGCCGCCGGGCAACGGATTTTCTCGGAGACCTCCGCCGCGGTGATATCCGCTGTCGGTTGTCGGAGGGGGGTGGTACAAAGCCGCGGTGGAAGAGACCCTCGGGTTCGCCGACCTGTTGCGGCTGATGGACGAACGATCGACCGCTTTCCGGGCGGCGGTGGCCTCCGCGCCCAGCCTCGACGTGCGGGTGCCGACCTGCCCCGAGTGGGCGTTGTTCGATCTGGTGCAGCACCTGGGCGAGGGGCGGCGCAGGTGGGCCGCCATCGTGGCGGCGGGGCCCGCCGACGCTCCTGTGGCCGTGCCCGCCCCGCTGGTGCCCCGGGAGCGTGCGGCCCTGCTGGACTGGTTCACCGCGTCGACGGCGGAGCTGCTGGACGCTCTGCGGGAGGCGGGCCCCGACCGTGGTTGCTGGACGTGGTGGGGTTCGTCGCAGTCGCCGCAGACCAGCGGTGCCGTCGCCCGGCACCAGCTCCAGCAGGTCGCTGTGCACACCTATGACGCCCAGGTCGCCGTGGGCGCCCCGCAGCCGCTGCCGGACGAGGTGACGCTCGACGGTGTGGACGAGTTCCTGACCACCTGCTGTGCGACGACGGCCGCATGGCCGCACAAGCCCGCCGTCGTCGATTACCACGCCACCGAGGGCCGTTCCTGGCGGCTCTGGCTGTCCGCCGACGGCGCACGGACCGCCCGCCTGCCCGCGTCCGCCGGCGAGGGGCCGGAGGCGGCCGACGTCTCCGCCCGGGGCACGGCCAATGAGCTGGTCATGTTCCTCCACGGCCGCACTCAGATGGATTCGCTGCAGCTCGATGGCGACCGGGGCATCTTCGACCAGCTGATCGCCTGGGAGCCGGAGGAGTAGGGCGCGCGGGCTGACCTCCATCGAGGCGGTCCAGCGGGCGGCCGTCCGCGCCGGGCTCCCGGCGGACGTCATCGTCGAGGTCAGCGGCTCTGCCGGTTGTTCAGCCCCGGGTGAGCATCCGGAGCACGTCCGCCTCGCGCGGCGTCAGGCCGTCCGCGCGGGCGGGGCCGGTCCGGGCGACGGCGCCGTCGGCTCCCTCAGGGTCGCCCCGTTTGATCGCCACCACCCACCCGGACCAGCGCGCCGCCTGACCGCGCCACGCCGGCCGCCGGTCACCCGGCGGCGAGCTGCACCACGAGGACGCCGTCCAGGGTGCTCACCGCCAGCAGATCGCCGGCCATCGCCAGGTTTCGGACGTCGCTGCCCACATCCAGCTTGCGCAGCACTTCGCCGGTCGGCGACCACAGCGTGACCACGCCACTCTGATCCGCACCGGCGAACACCGGCCGGCCGGTGAGGGTCCCGCCGTGCAGCACCTCGACCCAGCCCAGATGCCCGGCCAGCTCGATCGGCTCGGCGGGCGGTTCGTCGGCACGTGGGACGGGCCAGACGAACACGTGGTCCGGCGTTCTGGTCGAGACAGCGAACCAGGTGTGCTGTCCTGCGGTCAGGAAGGCGGTCGCGACCACGTTCCCGGACCATCGCCGGAGTTCCGGCCGGAATCGGCCGGTCCCGACGTCCAACAGGCCCGGGTCCGACCCGGCGACGGTGAGCCGGCCGGCGACCCGGCCGAGACTGATGTGGCTTCCGGCGGAGCGGCCGGGTGGCGGTCCGAGCAGTTCCCCGGTGCGCAGGTTGCGGACCAACACCTCGCTCGCGCTGCTGAGGGCGAGAACCGGATCGCCGCCGTCCTCGCCTAGAGCCATGTCGTAGTCCTGCACGTAATCCGAGTCGTAAAACTGGTATCCGTCCACCGGCGCGTCGAGGGCGGGGGCCGGCACCTGCTTGGGCTTGCCGTCGCCGAGTCGCCAGATCGTCGCCACACCCTGCGCTTCACCGGCGATGAGCAGGTCTCCTTCGGCGCCGGCGTGGAACGCCAGGACGGCTTGCCATCTGCTCCCGCTCGGGTGCAGCTGCCACAGATGCCGGCCGGAGTCGGCGTCGATCACTTCGATGACGCTGGCATAGCCCTCCATCGTGAACACCTGCACGGCCAGCAGCCGGCGGCCGCCGGCGACGCCCAGGGCCACGGCGTACGGGCGGCCCTTCAGACACCGATCGGTCCGGCTCCGGGTCGGGGTGCGATGAGTGTGGCGCGGCAACCGCCAGAGACGTACCGTGCCGTCCTCGCCCGCGGACACGATCGTTCCGGACCCCGGGCTGGTCAGCACGGCCAGACCGGTGAGGCGTCCGGTGTGCCCGCGCAGGGGCGGGTGCAGTACCTTCCCGTCGACCGCGTCGTGCACCCGCAGCGGGCCGGTCTGGCCCCCGGCGACGACGACCTCTCGGCCCTCGACCCGGTCGATGACGACCGAGCTGGTGTCGTAGTAGTCGTGATAGTCGTGGAAGTGGGCCACCGCCCACAGCGTTTCGCCGGTGTCCAGCGCCAGCATCCGCAGTCCGCTCGGATACCGGTCGACGCCTTGCAGGTCGCCGACGTACCCGGCTGCCACCGGCCGGCCGCCGACGAGACCCACGGCCAGATCCTCGCGGATGGTACCGTGCCCGACCCTGATCGGCCGGCACACCGGACCGCCGGTGGCATCAGCCACGTACAGGGCGGCGTCGTGCTCGGCAAGGGCGAAGAGGCGGCCGCCGGCCACACCCAGGCCGTGCAGGAAGAAATGCCGGGGCAGGCCGTCGACCAGCCGATCCGTCCAGCGGGCACCGTCGTACCGCCAGAGTCGTACCTCCGGGCGCGCCCGGCCTCGCCGGTCGGTCTTGCGGGTGTAGCCGTGCACCAGCACCACCACGCCGCCGTCGCCGTCCAGCGCGGCGACGAAACGGTCCACCTCGTGCGGCGTCTTGATCCGGGGCAGCGGCTCGAAACCGAGGAGCAGGTCGACGAAGGCGATGCCGCCGTCGTAACCGACGTTGGTCTGCGCCACCACCGCGGTCGCCCGGCCGGCGATCTCGACGACCGACAACTGGTACGGCCGGTTGGGGTAGCCGACCCGCCGGGTTGGCGCGGCGCGCAGACCCGACGAGAGATCCCAGCACTCCAGCGTCCCTCGGTCGTCCACCGCGACAGCGGCCGGTACCCCGCTGATCGACCCGACCGCGATCCGGCTGACTCCGCCGGCGTGCCTCCCGACGACCTGGGACACCTGCGGCACGGCGTCCCAGTGCAACCACCGCACCCGCCACGGCAGATCGGTACGGGCTGCCGCGAGCCGGTCGGCCAGCCCGCTGAGGCCGCTCTGCCGGGCCATCAGTTCCAGTTGCGCGGCACGCTGCGGTTCCGGCTCGGTGTGCAGGTGCTGAGCGGCGCGGCGGACCAGCGCGGCACCATGGCTGGTGGCCGACCCGGCGGCCGGGACCAGGAACCGCGGGTCGGCGACGACGACGAAGGCGAGGTCGTCGAGGAGATCGTCGACCCGGCCGCTGGCCGCGGCGTGGGTCACCAGGTGCCGGCGGGTGTAACCGTCGGCATGCAGCCAGTCGTGACGGTGCTGCCGCACCATCCGGTCGGCCAGCCGGGCATGCCAGGCGGCCGCGTCGACGTACGCCCAGGCGTACCGACTCTCAGTGCCCGGGTCGACGAGGAACTCGGCGAAACTGGCGTGGTAGAGCTCCATCGCGTCGCCCGAGCGGCGCAGGAACTGTCCGAGCCGGTCCAGCGCCTCCACCACCCACTCCGGCTCCACCTCGATCTCGCTGAGCTCGGCGAGCCGCCGGCGGTCCACCGGCTCGCGGGCCAGGGCGAGCACCGACAGCAGCGGCCGGTACACCGCCGGCCAGGCCGGCAGCCAGCCCCCGCCACCGGCGACCCGCATGTCCCGGACCGCGTCGCGGATCAGCATCACGAAGAAGGCGTACAGGTCGGCGAGCCCCTCGGGCAGCTCGGCGAGTTGGGTGAGACGCTCCAGCGCCGCCCGGTCGCCGCGCGCCGCCGCCGATTCGACTGCGGCGACGAACGCCACCGCGTATTGGAAATTGCCGTTGGCGGCGGCCGCGACGCGCTCCGGCAACCGCGGCCCCGGCCCGGACGTCCGGTCCGGCAGCGCTGAGGTGAGGTAGCGGCCCACGTCCGCGCGGGCCGACTCGGTGCCGGTGTCGATGACCTCCTCGCGCAGCCACGGCCGCTGCACTATCCGGAACCGGTCCAGCAACTCCGCGTCGGGCCGGCTGGACACCACCACCCGGACGTTCGCGGGCAGCGGCGAGCAGCTGGCCAGCCACTGCGTCAGGGAAGCCTCGTCGGCCCGGAACCGGATCTCGTCGAGAGCGTCCACGAGCACCACGAGCTGCGCCGCCGGATCGACCACGGCCAGCGCGGCGGCCGGCTCGTGCAGCGCCAGCCGCTCCAGCGCGCCGACGTCGAGGCCGCTGTCGTCGCTGACGATCCGCCCCACGTCGAGCGCGGTGACCTCGCCCGCGACCCGGCCGGCGTGCTGGCGGACCGTCACCGCGGTCCGCCGGAACGGGGAAACCACCATCTGCTCGGCCCGGACCCCGACCAGGCGGCCACCCTCCGCCACCGCCCCGACCTGCTGGTCCACCGAGACGTCTAGGCCCTGGCCGGCGAAGAGCTCCGGCCGACGGACGGCCAGCTGATGGCCAAGGCGCAGGAGCACCGAACGGACACTGCCGGAGGCCAGCGCGCGCACGCTGTCCGCCCGGATGAAGTAGCGCAGCCCGAGCGGCCGGCGCCGGGCCAGCCAGGCGACGAGCGCGCTCTTGCCGGTGCCCGGCGCACCGGTGATCAGGACGAAACGGCACTCCGGGTCGGCCAGGTGCGCCTCCACCCGGTCGGCCAGCCAGTCCCGCGGCACGAACCTCGCATGGTCGACATAGCGTCCGACGGTCTCCTCGAAGAACAAATCGGTGTCGGGCATGCGCAGATTCTGCCGAGAATTCGGCGAGCCGATGTCCCGTGGCGCGGGTCTACCATGAATCCATCAGATGGACGGCAGGAGCGGCAGGCATGCAGGCGCGGACGAGAGTCCTTCTGGCGGTGGCGTCGGTGTTGTGCGCCGTGGCCACCGGCGTGCTCACCAACCTGGCCACCGACCGCTGGAGTGTGATCATGACGGTCGGTCTGCTCACCGCCGTCGCATGCTGGACCACCGTCGAGGTGGTCCGGGCCCGCCGTGAGCCGGCGCCGGCCGCCGGCGCGGAGCCGGCATCCGCCGCGGTGACGCAGAGCGCGGGCACCGTCCTGGGCCGCCTGGTCGGAGTCCGCCGCGCCCGGGCCGCGGGGCCGGTCACCGTACGGCAGACGGTGGAGATCGTCGGTTCGGCCGGCGAAGTGGTCGGCTACGACGACTCCCGCCCGCCGCCCCAGTCGTCTGCAACACCAGGAAGTCGGCGGCCGGAACAGCGATAGGCATGACTCACGATTCTGGTGATCCGCCGCCCTACCGTCGCCCGATTATCCCCGCCGCAGCAGGCCACCGACCCGCAACGGGGCGAACAGGCCTCCAATGCCCCTATTTGATCAACAACCAGCACAACACGTTCGACGACCGTCCCCGTGAGCAAGGTCTGGATCACTGACGCCCTTCGCGGGCAGGCCGCTACCCCCGAGCGCCTACGAGTAGACCGCCAGCTCGAAGAAGCCCGAACTCACGGCCGCGTGACTACACCTATCACCTAACGTTGCAGCAGACCCCCGATAAAGGTCGCTCAACCACATCAGCTTCCCGCTCGTCCGGTGCCCAGGTCGGTCGTTTCTTGCTCAGTCATCATTCCGGGCGTCCCGCCGTGCCGTGTTCAGGCGAGAGTGCTGCGCTGAAGCGGGCCGCGACCGCCGCCACGGCGGCATGTAGTTCGGGGCCTTCTTGCACAGAAAAGTCGAAGGGGACAACGGCCAGCCACTCCTGGGCGTACATCGCGGGATTTCGGGTGCTGCCGACCAGTACGCACCGGTCGCCGTCCGGCTGGAGGCGGCCCATCGGCGGCCGGATCCACGGTGCCACCTTCTCCTGCGGCGCGTGGAACACCACGCGGGTGGGGTACTTCCAGCCCGCGCCGAGATTCTCCTCGAGTGCGGCAACCGGATCCAGGTCGTCGGGCGGTGTGAAGCCGTGCGGCATCTGCCGCACGGACCGGACCCGGTCGATACGGTATGTGCGGATCGCGTCCGCGCGGTGCGAGTGGCACAGCAGGTACCAGCGCCCGTACCGCACCACGACTGCCCACGGGTCGACCTCGGCGTCCCACTCCTCGCCGCTTCCGCCTCGATAGGTGACCAGGACGCGGCGCCGGTCGGCGACGGCGGCGACCAGGGCGCTTGTGGTGGCGGGGTCAGGGCGGGCCGAGTGCCGGTCAGGGGTGGCCGAGGCGTATGCCCGTAGCGCCGCCGCCTGCCGTCCGACACTGTCGGGAAGAGCCCGGATGACCTTGCTGAGTGCCGAGCCGATCAGGTCGTCGGCGTCGATCGCGGCCGGCTGCCCGTCGAGCACGGCCATGACCAGGCCGAGTGCTTGCTCCTGGGTGAAGACGACCGGCGGCAGCCGTGTGCCGCGGCCCAGCCGGTAGCCGCCGTACGGTCCGCGGACCGATTCGATCGGGATGCCGGCTTCGCGAAGGATCTCGACGTAGCGTCGCGCGGCCCGCTCCGTCACGCCCAGGAGAGAGGCGAGTTGGTCGGCAGTCGCGCCGGAACGTGCCTGCAGGATCTCGAGAGCGCGTAGGGCCCGGGCGGTAGGGCTCGGAGCGGGTCGCACAGCGGAAAGAGTACCGGAAGTAGAACGTCCGGAATCGCCTCTAGGTTGATTCCATGACTGCAGAACAGATCGTGCTCCTGGGTGGCCTATGGCTCGATGGGTCGGTGTGGACCAGCGTTGCGTGCGAGCTGGGAGAGAGGGGCCGCCATGCGGTGCCGGTGACCCTGCCGGGGCAGGGCGATGGGAACAGGTCGGCGACGCTGGCCGACCAGCTGACCGCGGTGCTTGCCGCCGTGGACGCGGGTCCCGGCAGGTCGGTGGTGGTGGGGCACTCCGCAGCCTGCACCCTGGCCTGGATGGCGGCCGACGCGCGGCCCGAGCGCGTGGCCAAGGTCGTGCTGATCGGCGGGTTCCCCTCAGGCGACGGGCGGCCGTACGCCGACTTCTTCGAGATCAGCGAGGGTGTCATGCCGTTCCCCGGTTGGAGACCGTTCAACGGGGCGGACGCCGCCGACCTGGACGAGCAGGCCCGGCAGGCCTTCGCGGCGGCGGCGATCCCGGTTCCCGAGGGCGTGGCCAGGGGTGTCGTACGGCTGACAGACGAGCGGCGGTTCGACGTCCCGATCGTGGTGGTGTGCCCGGAGTTCACGCCCGCCGAGGCGCAGGAGTGGATCGCCGCGGGAGACGTACCGGAGCTGGCCCGCGCCAAGCACGTCGAGCTGGCCGACATCGACTCCGGACATTGGCCGATGGTGACGCGGCCCGCAGAACTGGCGCGGGTCCTCGCCGCGGTCTAGCGGGAAACGGAGATCGCATGTGCGGCGTCGTGGTCTGCTGCCGGCTCCATAGCGTGGACTCTGCTTAGCGCAGCATCCGGATCTGCCCCTCCGGGCGGGCTGGCGTTCCTTCGTGGTGGAGGTGATGGGCGCGTTCCAGGTGCCGTCAGGGATCGAGCCGATGAGGATGAGCAGGCCGATCCCGATCAGGACGCCGGGGAGCAGGATGCGTCCCCAACGGCTGAGTGCTCTGCATCGGCGCCCGTGACGGGATGAGGTTCTCGCGCCCGACTGAAGACGCCGGAGCGCAGGGCTGCTGCGACCGCCGCAGCGGTACGTCGGGCGAACTCCTCGTCGATGGGTTCGTCGACGACGAGCAGCCGTAGGAAGAAGGGCGCGCCCAGGACCTCGATCGCGGCCCGGGCATCGGTGTCCTGAGGCAGCTCGCCGCGGGCGACGGCGTGGTTGACGACGGCCTCGGCCAGGCCGAACCGTTCGGCGAAGAAGCCGCGGACGATCTGCGCGGCGCGTGGGTTGTGGGGCACGGCCGCGGCCAGGGCGGTGAGCAGCTCGCCAGGTTCGCCGGCCATGCCGCGCCGGATCAGCAGCGCCAGTTCTTCGAGGTCGGTGTCGAGGTCGCCGGTGTCCGGGATCGGGACGACCTCACTGGCGTACTCGCTGAGCAGGTCGCCGAGGACGCCTTCCAGGTCGGTCCACCGGCGGTAGACCGACGTCTTGTTGACGCCGGCCGCCTGGGCGATCCGTTCGACGGTCAGCCCGGTGTACCCGTCGACGAGGAGAGCACGGGTGGCCGTGAGGACCGCGGCCCGGACACGGGCGCTGCGCCCGCCCGGTCGTTGGCCGGCAGACATCGGACACCTCCCTTAACGCACTTCCTGTTGCGTTATGCCGTCTCATCATGCCAGACTGAGAAAAGCAACGCGAGTTGCAATAAGGGGAGGATCCATGAACACCACCGGCTGCATCGTCGGCGGCGGGCCAGCAGGGCTCGTCCTGGGGCTGCTGCTCGCCCGACAGGGAGTGAAGGTCACCGTGCTGGAAAAGCACGCCGACTTCCTCCGGGACTTCCGCGGCGACACGGTCCATCCCTCCACACTGGCCATGCTCGACGAGATCGGGCTCGGCGATCGGATGGCGGCGCTGCCCGGGCGCAAGGCCGGCTCATTGCGCGCCACCTTCGACGACGGCACCTACACCGTCGCCGACTTCACGCGCCTGCCGACGCCGCACAACTACCTGTACTTCGTTCCCCAGTGGGACTTCCTGGAAATGCTCGCGACCGAGGCGGCGAAGTTCCCCACCTTCACGCTGCTTCGCTCCACCACCGTGACAGGCCTGCTCCGCGACGCGTCCGGCGCCATCACTGGCGTGCGCGCCATTGGCCCGGAGGGCGAGCTGGAGATCGAGGCATCGCTCACCGTCGCCTGCGACGGCCGCGATTCGGTGGTACGCCGGGAACTCGGCCTGCGGCCGGTCGACTACGGCGCGCCCATGGACGTGCTGTGGTTCCGAATCTCGCGCCGCGCAGGCGACGGCGACGGCCTGGCGATGCGGATCGGCGCCGGCGGACTGATGCTCGCCATCGACCGCGGCGACTACTACCAGTGCGCATACGTCATCGCCAAGGGCGGCTACGACGAAATCCGCGCGGCCGGGCTGGAGGCGCTGCAGGAACAGGTGACCCGACGGCACCCCGTCCTCGCTGACCGGGTCGGTGAGCTCGCCACCTGGGACGACGTCAAGCTGCTGACGGTGAAGGTCAACCGGCTGAAGCGGTGGCACGCGCCCGGCGCGCTGCTCATCGGCGACGCCGCACACGCCATGTCCCCGATCGGTGGCGTCGGCATCAACCTGGCGGTGCAGGACGCCACGGCCACCGCCCGGATGCTGGGCCCGACGCTCGCCGCCGGGCAGCCGGTCACCGAAGCGGATCTCGCCGCAGTGCAGAAGCGCCGGCGCTTCCCGACGGTGGTGACGCAGAACATCCAGCGCGCCGCGCAGCGGCGCATCGTCGACCCACTGCTGCACGCCACCGGCCGGATCGACGCCCCGGCGCCGATCCGCCTGCTGCAGCGGTTCCCGGCGCTGCAAGCCCTCCCCGCCCGGCTGGCCGGCATCGGCGTACGCCCTGAACACATGCGCTGACCCAACATATATCGCGCTTTCGTCGAGGGCGTAACGCTAGCCGAGTAGCATAACTTTCACAATGAGGCTCTCTTGCCCCTCAAGATCCCTCAGAGAGCCTTTGGCCGCATCGAGCGCCGTGAAGAGTAAATCCGCAGATGAACACAGCAGATGGTTTCGCTCCACATCGATGAATAGGCGCTGGAATCTCATCTATCTGTCGCCAAGGACCACCCACCCATCATTGGGGATTTCTGCATCAGAAACGGCTTGACCACGATCGCCAGGGTTGGCCGGCTGCGCGGGCACTGCCGAATCCGCCACATCCACTCCCATGTGGCCCCCTGGCAGCCCTGCGGGGCCGATGTTAGGCGATCCAGCAACCGATGCGGCGAGCCGCCGCCGCAGGGTCCGCGTGGAGTGGGCGGCGCGGCCGAGCCGCCCGCCGGCGTAGCGCACGCCACCGCAGAACACGCCCTGGGCGACCGCGAGCCAGCTGCACACGCCGCGCTCGATCAACCACAGGGGCGCCAGCACCGCGGTGGCCGGCGGGAAGACCGCCGGACCGCCGGCCTTGCGCCGGCCGGTCTCGGCCACTCCGATGACCGCCGCCGCAGCCGCGGCCAGCAGCCCCGGACGCCGGGCGGCGACCGCCGCCGCCACCCCGGGCAGCACGAGCAGCGCGGCCACCAGCCGCACCGGCTGGGCGAGTTCGTCGTACGCCTGGCGAACGCGCTGGGAGGCGAAGTGTCTCGTGGTGGGAGGCAGGCGCCGGACGTACAGCCCGGCGGGAGCCGCCACGTTGCCGCCGAAGGCTCGCACGGTCCGGATCAACTCAAGGTTCTCGAAGAGGACGTCGGGGTCGTAGCCACCGGCGGCGAGGAAGACGCTGCGCCGCACCGCGAGGGTTCCGGGAAAGTCCGCGCCGATCGCCCGGTTGAGCAGGATCCGCCCGGTGTCCCAGTAGGCGTGCCAGGGAAGCGGGTCGAAGTAGTTCTGGGGTTGCACCAGGTCCGCCCGTCGCAGGAGACGCCGGACCTCGCGCAGTCCGTCCTCGTCGTATCGGACGTCGTCGTCGGCGATCACCACGTCCTCGTGCGTGGCCGCCGGCACACCGGTCAGCACGCCGAGCACCTTGCCGTTCCGGCCGGACAGGCGCGGGTCGGGTGGCAGGTGCCGGACCAGCGGATGCCACCGCCGGTGGTGGCGGGCGAAGACCTCGGGCGGCGACCCGTCCACCACGATCACCTCCACCCGGGCGGCGAGCCAGCGCAGGTAGTCGGTCAACTGCTCCGGGTCGCTGTCGTCCACCCACCGGATCGGCAGCACGTACGACATCGGCATCGGTCGCGGCCGGGCGGCGGCGCCGGTCATGCCGAATCCGCCCGGCGGTAGACGCTCACGTGTTCCCGGCTGTCGTCTCCGAACGGCAGGCGCGTCCAACCGGCCCACCGGTGCTCGCGGCGCAGCCCGGCCAGCTCGGCCATCAGGTCCAGCTCCGCCGGCCAGGCGTACCGGTGGTTCGCCGGCAACAGGTGGACCCCGCCCGCGGTCAGCCGAACCTTGGTGGTGGTCATCCTCTGCTCGGCGGGGTGCAGGAGCGCCGCCTCCAGCAGGATCTCGTCCTCCGCGACCCGTACCGGGCGCAGCGCCGAGCCGTTGCGGAACGCCGCCGGGTCCGGCACCCAGGCCTCGACCACGAACCGACCGCCGGGACGCAGGTGGGCGGCCGCGTTGCGGAAGCAGGCCACCTGCGCGGCCTGGTCGGGCAGCGCGAAGACGGTGTTGAAGGCGAGGAGGACCAACGCGAAGTCGCCGGGTACGCGGGTGTGGGTGAAGTCCCCCACCGCCACGTCGATCCGGTCGCCACCCGCCTTGCTCCGCAGGCCCGCCACCATGTCGGGAGAACCCTCGATGCCGGCGACCGTCAGGCCGCGTTCGACCAGCGGAAGCGCCAGGCGACCGGTGCCTATGCCGAACTCGCAGACCGGCCCGCCGTCGGCCAGCTCGGCCAGGACCTCCACGGCGCTGTCCGGAGTCAGAAACGCGTAGGTCTCGTCATACACGTCGGCCACGTACCGCCCGTAGGCGCTCGCGTCAAACGACAACTCTGCCTCCCGCACGACGATGGTCCTGCCTGTGCCCGTTCCGTCGCGCCTCAAACGGGCCGGCGCCGCTCGCGGCTCAGCAGGCCAGGCCGGTCATCAGGCTCGCCGTCTCCGAGCCGGTGGCGCGATGCAGCTCGTCGACGTGCAGGGTGATCGGCGCGCCGGGACCGTGGGGACGCAGGGAGCTGCGGCCGGCCTGCCAGCTGTTTAGAGTCCAGGCGGCGAAGAGACGGTCCAGCGCCAGGGCGGCGGAAGCCCCGAAGAGCACGTCTGCGGCGAGGTGCGGCTCGACCCGGACCAGCCCGCCGCACATGTCGTGCGCGGCGATCTGCTCGTGCACCGCGTCCGCCTCGACATGCTCGTCGTAGAAGCGGGTGGCCGCCTCGTCGAGACCGAGGCGCCGCAGGCCCCGCCCGTAGCGACGGTTCGGCAGCGACGAGGTCATCTCGTAGGCGGCGAGGTGCCCGAGCAGCGCCCCGCGCAACCGGCGGTGCAGCCCGAACAGCGACATCAGGTTGTTGCCCGCCAGGGTCACCGCGGGAACCGCGTCCAGATAGGCCCCGTATCCGGTGTCCAGACCGAGCCGCTCCAGGGTGACGCGGAACAGTTCGGCGTGCATGCGGTCGAGCCGGCCACCGCCGTACTCGTCGACCTGGATCTCGACCAGGGCGGCCTTCGCCGGGCCGCCCAGCCGCGGCAGGGCCCAGCTGTGCGGGTCCGCCTCTCGGAGGTGGTAGATCGAGCGGTGCATGACGAACTCACGGAACTGCTCGTGGGTCGCCCGCCGTTGCAGATACGCGGAAAGCGCCGGGCCGTCGTCGGCCGCCACCACGGCGGCGAGAGCGGAGGCCATTCGCCCGTCGAGGAGCGGGGGCTGCGGGCCGGCGAGCACGCGCACGGCCGCCTCGAAGACCGCTTCGGCGCGACTGCGCAGCGCGATCAGCGACGGCTGCCACTCCCACCGGTCGTCCACGCCGCGCCAACCGCGGTAGTGCAGCTCGTAGCAGAGGAAGAGGGTGAGCTGAAGGTCCTCGTCATCGATCGGGTCCACCCCGTCGAACTCGGAGGCCAGGTCTGCGGGCAGGTCGTGCGGGGCGGATGTGAGCGCGTCGTGCAGCGCCGCGGAGACCGGCCCGCGTGGCTGCGGCAGCGGCGCCGGACCATAGCGACGGTCACCGGACTCAACCACCCTGACCTCCCCGCACAGTCGTCCAGCTGCCTGTCCCCGCTCCCGACTGCCACAAACCCGGTGTCTGGCGTCGATCGGCGCGGGCGCGCCCCGGTCGTCTCGGTGGGTTCATCGCGGCTTCGGTGTGTCACGGTCGGCGCCGGCACGGAAGTTGATCATTTTGTGGGTGCCGTCGCAGAAGGGATTGATGGCTGACTTCCCGCACCGGCACAGGGCGATCGTCGCCCGGCCCGGTGCGATGGACGTGCCGTCCGGTGTGCGTAACTCGAAGTCGCCGCGGACGATAAGCGGTCCGTCCTCGTACGGGGTGATTGTCGACGTCATGCCGCCTGTGGTCCCCCGGCTGCGGCGATCCAAACTGCCGACGCCCAACCGCGACCCGGGCGGCCACCGCGTTCACCGAACTCGCCCAAGCGATCTGACCAGTACCGCCGACACGGCTCGCCGTGCCCGCCGATCCGCCACAGCGCCCGCGTCGGCGAGGTGTCTGGCGTGCACAAGCACCCGGTGTGTTGCCGGCGAGCAAACGGAGACTGCTGGGGCGCGGCGACGCCGGCCGACGACGCCTGCTGCGGGAGACGGCCGAGCGCCGCATCGGCGTGGTGGTCGCCGGCAGCGACCCGTTCTGGACCCCCGGCCGGACACCAACCGCGCCCAGGTCACCGTCGACCTCTCGGCCAACACCATCCAGCTCCCGGTTGTCGGTGGCGCCGCCGCCCTCGGCTTCTGACCGGCTCTCGGCCGGCCGTGCGGGACAGCGCGCGGCCGGCCGGGTCGGTATCGTCGCGGCCCATGATCTCGGCCGGGGAATTCTGCGGGGAACTGCGCCGGCGCCGGGTCGGATTCGTCACCGGCGTGCCGTGCTCCTACTTCAACGGGCCGATCGCGCTGCTGGAACGGCAGCCGTCGGGGTACGTCGCCGCCGCGAACGAGGGCGCCGCGCTGGCCATGGCGGCGGGCGCCGAGTTGCGCGGAGTCCGCAGCGCGGTGCTGGTGCAGAACTCCGGGTTCGGCAACCTGGTCAACCCGCTCACCTCGCTGCTCGACGTGTTCGCCGTGCCGGTGCTGGTCTTCATGAGCCTGCGCGGCTGGCCCGATCCGGACGGCGACGAGCCGCAGCACGCCGTCATGGGCCGCACCGGGCACGCCCTGCTCGACGTCCTCGGTGTGCCGCACTGGACGCTGCGGCCCACCGTGGACAGCCTGCGCGACCTGCTAGACCGCGCCGACCACGCCCGCCAGCGGGGCCGGGCGGCGTGGATCCTGGTGCCCAAGGGGTCGGTGGGCGAGGCGCCCGGTGAGCCCGGCCCCGAGCCGGCGTTCCGGCGGCGCGAGGCGCTGGCAGCCCTCCTACCGCACGTCGAGCACGACATCGTCTACGCCACCACCGGGTTCATCAGCCGCGAGCTCAGCGGGCTGGCCGACCGCCCGCTGAACTTCTACGTCGCCGGCTCCATGGGCCACGCCCTCGCCCTCGGACTGGGCACGGCGTTGCACGAGCCGCGCCGGCGGGTGATCGTGCTCGACGGCGACGGCGCCGCGCTCATGCACCTGGGCACCGCGGCGACCGTCGGGGCGTACGCACCGCCGAACCTGCTGCACGTCGTCCTGGACAACCACAGCTACGAGTCGACCGGCGCGCAGCGCACCACGTCGGCGTCGGTGCGGTGGACCGATCTCGGCCGCGGGCTCGGCTACCGGACCGTCGCTGAGTGCTCCGACGGCGACGCCGTCCGCGGCACGCTGCGGGCGATCGCGGCGCAGGACGGGCCGCACCTGGTGGTCGTGCACATCGGCGCGGACCGTGCCACCACGCCGCCGCGCGTCACCCGGCTGGGCACGCCGCCGGAGCTCGCGGCACGGTTCCGCGCGGCGGTGGCGGAACCGGACTGATCGCGGCTGTCAATACCGAAACATCTTCCTGCAATTGTGGGACCAAATCGTCACAACATCTTCTTCCGCCATTAGCACCGGAGTAGCGTCCCAAAAGTCGGTCCGCTTATCGAGAAACACGGGGGATGAATGCAGCGAACGACGTATCCATCATTCCGGGAGACACTGGCCGACTCCGGCCTGGTGAAGGTCGCCGGGGTCCATTCCGCGCTCGGTGGGCTGCTCGCGCAGGAGGCCGGTTTCCCGGCGCTGTGGGCGTCCAGCTTCGAGATCTCCGCGGTGCGCGGGCTGCCCGACGCCAGCCTGCTCACCATGACCGAGTACCTGCAGGCCGCCGCCGACGTGCAGAAGGTCGCCGGGATCCCGGTGATCGCCGACTGCGACACCGGCTATGGCAACAACATGAACGTGGCCCACATGGTGCACGAGTACGAACGGGCCGGCATCAGCGCGATCTGCATCGAGGACAAGGCCTATCCCAAGATGAACAGCTTCGCCGGCACCGGTCAGGAGCTGATCGAAGCGGAGGTCTTCGCCGGCAAGATCGAGGTCGCCCGGCGGGCCCGGTCGGACCTGCGGTCCTACCTGATCGCCCGGACCGAGGCGCTGATCTGCGGCCGGGGCGTGGACGAGGCGATCGCGCGCTGCCACCGGTACGCCGACGCCGGTGCTGACGCCGTGCTCATCCACTCCCGGCAGCCCAGCAACGCCGAGATCCTGGAGTTCCTGGACCGCTGGCAGCGCCGGTTGCCGGTCGTGGTGGTGCCCACCACGTACCCGGACTGGCACGCCGACGACGCGGCGAAGGCCGGCGTGAACGTGGTCATCTACGCTAACCAGGGTTTACGGGCGATGATCAGCGCGCTACGCCGGACCTACGGCTCCATCCACGACCTGGGCGCCGCCGACCACCTGACCGCGGACATCGCGTCGGTGCGGGACGTCTTCCGGTTGCAACGCCTCGAGGAGTGGCAGCACCTCCAGCCCTGAAACGGCGGTCGACATGAACGGCAGACAGCAACGCCTCTTCATCCTAGGCACGTCACTGGTCCCGCCCCTCGCGGTGCTGGCCGCCATGGTCTTCCTGTGGGGCCGGCTGCTCCGCTGGTCCGACGTGCTCGTCTTCGCGATCATGTACGTCATCTGCGCCTTCGGGGTGACGACCGGCTACCACCGCCTGCTCACCCACGGCTCGTTCAAGACGTCGCAGCCGATCCGGCTCGCGCTGACCGTGGCCGGCGCCATGTCGGGACAGGGCCCGCCGATCACCTGGGTGGCCCACCACCGGCGCCACCACCGGGTCGCCGACAAGGAGGGAGACCCGCACAGCCCGCACCTGGGCGACGGCGCCGGCCTGCGCGGCGCGCTGAAGAACCTGTGGCACGCCCACCTCGGCTGGCAGCTCGACCCGGAGCTGACCTCCGACCCGATGCGGTACTGCCCGGACCTGGTGCGGGAGCGGGCGATGCGCCGGATCAGCGCCTGGTTCCTGCCCATCGTGCTGGCCGGCGTGCTGCTGCCCGGTCTGCTCGGCCTGCTCATCACCGGCACCGCGACCGGCGCCCTGACCGGGGCGCTGTGGGGCGGGCTGGTCCGGCTCTTCCTGGTCAACCACATGGCGTACGCGGTGAACTCAATCTGCCACTACTTCGGCCGGCGGCGCTTCGCCACCATCGACGAGTCGCGCAACGTCATCTGGCTGGCGCTGCCCTCGTTCGGCGAGGCGTGGCACAACAACCACCACGCGTTCCCCAAGTCGGCCCGGCACGGGCTGCACTGGTGGGAGCTGGACCCGGCCGGCGGCCTGATCCTGCTGCTGGAACGGCTGCACCTGGCCCGGGACGTGGTCCGCGTCGATCCGCGCCGGCTGGCGCTGCGCGAGCGCGGCCTCAGCCTGGTCGGCGAATTCCCGGTCGACTGACATGGAGCTCTGGGAGGCGCTGACCCGCCGGACGGGTCACGGCCGGCTGCGGGCCTGGACCGGGAGCGGCTTCGCCGAGATGACGTGGGGCGAGGTCGCCACCGAGGCGGCCGGTGTCGCCGCCGGGCTGCGCCGCGCCGGCGTGCACCCGGGGCACACCGTGGCCGCGCTGCTGACCAACACCCCGGCCGCGGTGCCCGGCCTGCTGGGCATCTGGCTGGCCGGCGGCACGGTCGCCTCGCTGCCGGTGCCGGCGCCGGGGATGGACCGGCGGACGTACGCCCGGGACGTCGCGGACCTGGTCGGCCGGCTGGACGCGCCGCTGATACTAGCCGACGAACGGCTGCTGGACCTGCTGCCGGCGGCGCCGCGGTCGCGCTCGTGGCAGTCGCTGCGCGGCGACGGCGGCGGGTGGACCGGCCGGGAGCCGCCCGGTGACGACGAACCCGCGTACATCCAGTTCTCCTCGGGCAGCACCAGCGCGCCCAAGGGCTGCGTGCTCACCGCCCGGGCTATCGCGGCCCAGCTCGAGCTGATCGTGGACTTCACCGGCGGCGGCCGGGGCACGAGGTGGTGTCGTCCTGCTGCCGCTCTCGCACGACATGGGCATGTTCGGCTGCCTGCTCACTGAGCTGGGCATACGACTACCACCTGGTGCTGTCCACACCGGAGCGGTTCACGCTCGGGCCGCGCACCTGGTTCGGCGACATGGCCGAGCACGGCGTGACCATGACCGCGGGCACGAACACCGCGCTCTACTTGGCCACCCGGATGCAGCGCTCGGCGCCGCTGCCCGGCCCGCTGCGGCTGAGGACGTGCATCGTGGGCGCCGAGCGGGTGGACGTCACGACCCTGCAGCAGACGGTGCGGACGTTCGGGCCGTACGGGCTGGCGGCCGACGTCATGCAACCCGCGTACGGGCTGGCCGAGGCGACGCTGGCGGTCACCGCCTGCCGGCGCGCGCGCCCGCCGTGGTCACCGTGGACGGGCTCGCGCTGGCCGGTGGTGAGCTGGCCGACGTGGCGCCGGACGATCCGGTGGCGGTGCCGGTGGTGTCCACCGGGCCGCCGTGCCGTGGCGTCACGGTGGACGTCGAGGAGCCCGGCCGGCTCTCCCCGATCCGGGTGTCGTCGCCCAGCTTGGCCTCCGGATACTTCGCCGACGAGAAGCGCACCCGGGCGACGTTCACCCCGGACGGGCTGCGCACCGGCGACCTCGGGTTCCTGCGCGACGGCGAGCTGTACGTGGTGGGCCGCGGCGACGACGTGCTCACCGTCGCCGGCCGCAACGTGCACGCCCACGAGATCGAGGCCCGCATCGACGACCACCCGGCGGTGCGCAAGGGCTGCGTCGTGCTGCTCGACGTCCCGGCGGACGGGTATCGCGAGCTGGTCGTGCTCGCCGAGCTGCGCCGCCGCGACGCCGACCACCGCGCCTTCGCCGAGCAGGCCGCCCGGGTCGTGCTGACCCGGGCCGGGGTGACGCTCGACCGGTGCGTGTTCGTACCCAAGGGCACGCTGCCCAAGACCCCGAGCGGCAAGATCCAGCGGTTCCGCTGCCGCCAGCTCCTGCACCAGCACGCCCTGGAGCCGCTGGCACACGTCGTGCTCTCCGGCTGACCCTCTTCCCGGAAAGGCCCCGCCATGATCATCACGTTCGACGAGATATCCGCCCGGATTCGCAAGGCGGCCCGCCGCCGGGGCGGCGACCTGGTCCTCACCGCGGACTCGGATCTGTCCGAGCTGGGACTGTCCAGCCTGGAGATCGCCGATCTGGTGTACGGCCTGGAGGATAGCCTGGACATCGTGCTCGACCCGGCGCAGGCCGCCAACGTGCGCACGGTCGGCGACCTGGTGGCGCTGGCCAACGCGGCGGCGGAGCAGCGGGCATGAGCACGGCCGCGTACGCCGGCGCCTCCCCCGCGGCGATCGGGCACCACTACGACCTGTCCAACGACTTCTACGCGCTGTGGCTGGGCGAGTCGATGGTCTACAGCTGTGCCCGATGGGCCGACGCGGCCGGAGACGGCCTCACCCGGGCACAGACGCGCAAGCTCGACTACTTCGTCGAGCAGACCCGGGCGGCCGGCACCCGCCGGGTGCTCGACGTCGGCTGCGGATGGGGCACGCTCGTCCGGCACCTGGTGGACCGGCACGGCGTGGCGCGGGCGACCGGGCTGACCCTGAGCCCGGCCCAGGCCCGGTGGTGCCAGCAGCACCCGGCGCCGCGCACCGACGTCCGGGTGGAGAACTGGGTCACGCACGAGCCGGGCGAGCGGTACGACGCGATCATCTCGCTGGGCGCCTTCGAGCACTTCGCCCGGTACGGCATGACCCCCGCGGAGCGGCTCACCGCGTACCGCGCGTTCTTCGAGCGCTGCCGCGGCTGGCTGCCCGCTGGTGGCCGGCTCGGCGTGCAGACCAACATCAAGGGCAACAATCAGCGGCTGGACCGCCGGACCGTCCGGGACATGCTGTTCATCGTCGACTCGATCTTCCCGGAGTCGGTGCTGCCGGCCCTCGACGAGGTGATCGTCGCGGCGGCCGGCCGGTTCGACGTGGTGTCGGTCCGCAACGACCCGGATGACTACGCCCGCACCTGCGCCGCCTGGCTGGACCGGCTCACCGGGCAGCGCGACCGCGCGGTGGAGCTGGTCGGCGAGGACCGGACGGCCGACTACGAGCGGTACCTGTCGTCGACCGTCCAGCACTTCCGTCGCCGGCACCTCGGGCTGGCCCGGATCGTCTTCGAGGCGGTCTGAGCCCCGGTCAGGCGAACGCCGCGACCAGGCCGGCGTGGTCGGAGGGCCACCGGCCGGACGGCAGCCGGCCGGCGCCGAGCAGCGTCACCGCGCCGGCGGTCAGCTCGGTCCCCCGGTGCATCACGTAGTCGAGCCGCTGCCACACGTCCGACGGCCCGGCGATGTCCGCGCGCACCCCGGTGAAGCCGTCCGCGTCCCCGTTCGCCTCGGTCCACGCGTCCCGGAAACCGTGCTTGCGCAGCAGGCGGTACGGCTCGTCGTCGGGGACGGCGTTGAAGTCGCCCAGCACGATCGCCGGGACCCCGGCCGCGTCCAGCACGTCGATCAGTTCGCCGACCTGGGCCAGCCGGATATCCGGGTCGAACGCCTCGAAGTGGGTGGAGACCACCCGCACCGGACGGTCCCCGACCCGGACGTCAGCCCAGGCGAAGCCGCGGGTCTTGATCGCCACCAGACCGGATGGCACCGGCATCTCGATCCGGGTCCGGTAGATCTGCTCACCGGCCGCGCCGGCCGGGAGGTCGGCGCGCACGAGCAGCGCCACCCGGTCGGTCACTCCGGCGACGTCACCGTCGGTGTGCGCGGCCAGCGGGGTGGTGATCGCGGTCGCCGCGGTCCGGTACGGCGCCCCGGCCGCGGCCAGCTCGGTCCGCAGGATCTCCAGGAAGTCGTACACCCGGTCGCCGCACCGCCAGTAAGCCACCTCCTGGATGCCGACCAGCTCCGGCCGGTGCGCGGCCAGCTCGCCGGCGATCGCCGCAGCCCGCTCCGGGAACCCGGACGCCTCCATCGTGGCAAACGCCCGCCGCAGCTCGACGGCCATCGCGGGCAGCGAAGGCGCGGCGTACGCCGGGATGGTCCCGGCGCCCTGGTAGAGGTTGTAGGTGGCGACGCTGAGTCCGGTGGTCATGTCAGGCTCCGTCCTGGGCGGTGCGCGGGCGGTCGAGGCTGGTGAGCAGATCGGCGTGCAGCTCCATCCACACGCCGTGGTAGCTGCCCTGGCGGACGCCGGTCAGCGCGTCGGCGTCGCCGCCGGTGAACCGGCGCAGAGCGGTGTCCAACCGGCGCCGGTACGCGGCGAACCGGGGCTGGACGGCGGCGCAGGCGTCGATGACCGGCCGCACCCGGTCGTGCACCCCGGTTAGCCGGTCGGTGAGCTCGGCGGTGACGTCCGGCCGCGCCCGCTGTCACTCGGTGCACACCTGCTTGAAGTCGGCGTTCACGCGACGAATTCCCCGGTGCACCGTGTTCGGCGGCGGGGACGCGGGGTTCCGCCTCGGACCGAGCCGGGACCAAGCTTGGCGGCTCGCTCTTCCGCCGGGGTCCAGCCGGCCAGCCGGCCGGTGCGGCGCCGGATCAGCCCGGCCGCGGCGAGGTCGGCCAGCACGCCCTCGGCGTCGGCGACCGGCACGTCGGCCGCGTCGGCGACCGCGCTGGTCTCCGCGATGCCCTTGACCACCACAGTCTGCAACAGGTCCCTACGCATGGATGCTCCGTCCGGCGGTGGCCCAGCCGTCCAACAGCCGGCGCAGGTGGTCGTCGGTGTCGTTGCCGGCGTCGGCGGTGGTCGCGGACCGGCCGGCGGTGACCGTCCCGGCGGCGCCGTCGATGCTGATCTCGGTGCCCTCGGCCAGCTCGCGGCCGCCCATCCGCACCCGCCGGGCGGTCAGGTCGATCTCCAGCCCCGTGGCGCCGCACACGCACGGGACGCCCAGCTCCCGGGCGACCACCGCGGCGTGGCTGGTGACCCCGCCGGCCGCGGTCAGCACGCCGGCCGCCAGCAGCATCGCCGGGAGGTCCGCCGCCTCGGTGAACGGACGGACCAGGATGACCGGCTCGCCCCGGCCGGTGAGCTGCTCGACGGCGGTCGCGTCCAGCGCGATGCGGCCGGTCGCGGCGCCCGGTGACCCGGCCAGGCCGCGGCAGAGCAGCCGGTCAGCCGGCGTCGCGGCGATCGTGCGCCACGCGCCGGCCCCCTCGTGGCCGGCCGCGCGGCGGGCCGCCTCGGCGCGGCTGATCCGCCCCTCGTGGGCCAGGTCGACCGCGATCCGCCGGGCCGCCCGCGGGGTGCGCTTGCCCGGGCGCACCTGAAGCAGCCACAGCACGCCGCGTTCCACGGTGAACTCGATCTCGCACATGTCGGTGAGCTCGCGTTCGAGCCGGTCGGCCGCGGCGGTCAGCTCGGCGTACCGGCCGGGTGCGGTCCGGGCCAGGGCGCCCAGCGGCTCCGGGGTCCGGACGCCGTCGACCAGGTCGGGGCCGCGGGCGGCGGCAAGGTACTCCCCGGTGGGGCCGGGCGCCCCGGTCGCCGGGTCGCGGGTGAACAGCACGCCGGTGCCGGACAGGCCGGCGGCACGCCCGTCCACCATGGTCTGCACCACCACGGCGGTGCCGGAGGCATCGTCGAGGCCGCGCCTGCGGCGGTAGGCGACGGCACGCTCGCTGCCCCAGGAGCGCAGCACCGCCCCGATCGCCGCGTCCAGGTCGTGCCACGCCTGCTCTCCGCCCAAGCGGCCGACGTCGAGGACGGTGTCGAGCATGCCGGGCATGGACTCCGGTGCGCCGGAGCGCACCGAGACGGTGAGCGGGTCCGGGCCCGCGCCGAAGCCGCGCCCGGCGCGCCGGGCCAACTCCTCGACCTCGGCCCGGACAGGCGCGCGCAGCGCCGGGGACAGCCGGCCGGCGCGGTGGCCGCGTACCGCCGCGGTGGTCAGCACGAAGCCCGGTGGGACCGGCAGCCCGAGGCGGGCCATCCGGACCAGCCCGGCGCCCTTGCCGCCGAGCAGCGCCGGGTCTGGCGCAGATCCGAGAACCGGTCCGGGACCGTCCGGGAACCGGTGCAGCGGCGCGGTCACCGCGCCGCGACCAGGCGGGTGACCAGACGGTACAGGTCGGCGACGGTCTCCGTGCGGGTGACCTCGTCGGTGTCAACCAGCTCGATGCCGTAGTGCTGTTCCACCACCAGCAGCATCTCGATCGCGGCCAGCGAGTCCAGGCCCAGCCCGTGGGCGAGCGAGTCGTCCATCCGGATGCTGCGCCGCATGCGCTTGGCCTGGAGGTAGGCGTCCTCGAGCACGGTCAGGAACTCGCCGGCGCCCGGCGCGCGTGACTCAACCTGCGGGTTCGACATGCACGTCCCCACTTCTCCCATCGATGGTGATCATGTCCCCGGTCCGGAGCGCGGCGGCGTCCGCGTAGCCGACGACCGCCGGGATACGGTGCTCGCGGGCCAGGATCGCGATGTGCGACATCTCGCTGCCGCGCTGGGTCAGCACCCCGTCGACGAACCCGAGCAGCGGCGCCACGTCCGCGTCCGCGGAGGCGCAGACCAGCACGCACGGGCCGTCCTCCGGCATGTCGTCGGCGGAGGTGACGACCACCCCGGTGACCCGGCCGGGTGAGACCCCGCGGGCCAGCCGGCGGGCCTCGGCGCCCCAGGGCACACCGACCGCGCCGGTGAGGTCGAGGTGCTCGGGCATCGGCGCGTCCACCGCCCGCAGGCACTCCTCGCGGCGCTGTTCGGCGTGCTCGAGCAGACCCGGCTCGCGGTGCGCCCGCCGGAACTCCTCGATGGTCAGGTACGGCCAGCGGCCCCCGGGCAGGCGCCACGCGGCGGCCAGCTCCGGCAGGATCCGCCGGTGCAGGTGCAGCAGGCGCATGACCACCGACTTGGAGTGCTCCCGGGCGGCCATCATGTCGCCGATCATTCGCGCCGTGCCCTGCACCAGCCGGCGTCGGACCGGAGGCAGCATGCCCCACAGCGCCTCGTCCAGCTCCAGCACGCCGTCCGGGCGGGCCCCGGCGCCGGTCGCCGGGGACGAGTGCCGCACCACGAACCGCTGCCACGGGTCGTCCGCGTCGGCCACCTCGTAGAACGACGAGCCGAGGAACTCGCCGGGCGCGAAGTCGCCGGGCGTGCCGACGGCGTCGTACATCCGACTCCAGACCAGCTCGCGGGGCCGGTTCAGCCACGCCTCGGCGCCGCCCGCCCCGGGCACCCGCCGGTGCAGCTCGCGCTGCGCGACGGTCATCGGCACGACGCAGCTCGTGGTGACGATGTGCGCGGCCCACCCGTCGGCCAGCATCGGCTCGGCGCGCAGCAGCACCTCGTACATGCCCGCCTCGCTGCCCCGGCCGACCGCCCGGCGGGCCAGGTCCTCCAGGACCGTGACCTCCTCCTCCAGGCGGTTGATCGTCTGGTTGAGCCGGCCCCAGACGCGCAGCATCCGGGGGATCGCCGCGTACCGACGCACCGCGCCCTCCCGGCCGTGCGAGCGCACCGGCGGCGGCTCCACGCCCTCGAAGTACGCCTCGGTGACGTCGCGCGGGAAAAACCCGCGGGAAAATGGCCCGGCGAGGTGGGAGTAGGCGGAGAGGTTGTGGTACGGCCGGCAGCCGAAGTAGCCGAGGAAGAAAATAGTGGCTGCCCTCGGCCCACGGCACCGTGCCCCACACCTGGCGGACCAGGCGGCGGGTGCCCCGCTCCATCGGGGTGCCCACCAGCGACCACGACATCGGGGACAGCCGTTGTGGGGCGACCTCGCCGAGGTTGCCGGCCGAGTAGATTCGGAAGTCCGGGTGCGGGTCGACGTCGATCGCGGGGAAGCCGGTTCTCATCGCATCCCTCCGGTCAGCCGGGAGCTGTGGTGGGTGAGCGCCTCACCGGTGGCCTCCAGATATCCGGGCGGGCAGGCCGGCGCGCCGCCGGGCAGCTCGGCCAGCACGCCGCGGTCCACGTCGAACCAGGGCTCGGTGTAGTCCAGCAGCGGCCGGGGCAGCCCCACCCGCGGCCCCAGCCAGCGCTGCGCGAACCTGACCGGGCCGGCGTCGACGATCCGGGGCAGCCGCCGCCAGGGCCGGCAGACCCCGGTGAACACCTCGGCGACCGACGGCTCGGCCGGGTCGAACCAGGTCCAGGTGCGCCCGGTGGCGGGCTCCCGCACGGCCCGCACGACCAGCTCCGCCGCCGTGGTCACCTCACCGGCGTACGACGGGAAGTCGCCGCGCCGCGCCAGGTGCACCGGGTAGCCCTGCAACAGGCAGGGCACCGCGGCCAGCAGACCGGCCCGGCCGTCCAGCCCGGGGCGGGTACGGCCGCGGCCGAGCAGCGGGCCGAAGCGCAGCACGGTCGACGGCACGTCGGTGGCCTCGCGGACCAGCGTCTCGGCGTAGTATTTGCCGTACTCGTACCAGTTGCGGAAGGTTTGGCCGACGTAGAGTTCGCGGTTGCCCACCCGGCCGTCGGCCCGGCCGAACACCAGCAGGGACGAGACGTGCACCAGCCCGGCCAGGGCCCCGGCCTGCCGGGCGAACGCCAGCACGTTGCGGACGCCCGCGGCGTGCAGGTTCACCGCGTCGTCCGGGCCGGCGCCCCAGTCGACGCTGCCGAACGCGCTGACCACGTGGGTGGTCTCGGCCAGCAGCATCGCCCAGTCGCGCTCGGCGAGACCGAAGCGGTGCCGGGACACGTCCCCCGGCGAGTCCCTTGCCGGCCGGCGCCGCCCCGGTCCGGGACAATTGCCACGACCTGCTCGCCGGCCGCCTCCAGCGCGGCACACACCTCCGCGCCGAGGTATCCGGACCCACCTGCCACCAGCACCGTCATCCGGGGAACCTCGCCATCGATCCGTTGCCGGCCGGGTCGTCCCGCAGGTTGGGCGCGGCGCCGAAGATGAGGCGGGCCAGCACGTCCACGCCCACCGCGGGCAGGTCCTCGCCGAGCAGGTCGGCCAGCACCGGCCGGCTGAACACCCGGTCCAGGCCGATGTAGCGCAGCCCGATCAGGGCGTTGCGCGCCGACGGGCCGAGGGGCAGCACCCGCTCGGCGTTGAGCGAGCTCCACAGCAGCGCCCGCGCGCCGACGGTCACCAGGCGCGGCTCGCCGCGGTGCCGCTGCGCCCCGGCGGTCCGGGCCGCCGCCAGCAGCCCGCGCAGGCTGGGCGCGGTCTCGCCCAGGCCGGCGTGGCAGATGACCGGCCCGGACGGCGGGGCGGCGCACGACCGCGCGCACCAGCCGTAGCAGCGTGCCGGCGGCCACGTCGCGGGGCAGCGCGTCGACCCGGGCGTCGCGCATCGCCGGGAGCACGTTGCCAGGCAGGTCGCTCCACCGGTCGGCCAGCAGGTAGAGCGAGTTGCGGCGCAGCGTCCGGCCGGTCCGCGAGTCGCCGACCAGGGCGGGCATCCGGGCGATCAGCACCGGCGCCGGGCCGCCCGGGTCTGCCGCGGCGCTGAGCAGCCGCTGCTCGGCCAGCCACTTCGAGCGTTCGTACGCGGTGCGGTCGCCGGCCGGCGGAACGGGCCGTTCGGCGATCTCCCCCACCGCGCCGCCGGCCACGTAGACCGATCCGGCGTGCACGTACGGAATCACGCGGCCGCCCCGCCCGGCGAGTTCCCGGGTGAGCTGGTGGCCGTGCGCCGCGCCGAGGGCGTTGACCGCGTACAACTCGCGGGAACTCGCCACCCAGTTCGTCTCGGCGGCCAGGTTGACCACGGCGTCCACCCCGGTCAGCGCCGCGGGATCCAGGCCCCACATCGGCCGGCGGACGTCCCCGGCGACCACCTCGTCGGCCTCGCCGGGGCCGAGCGCGCGGGGCGAGCCGGGGCGCCGGACGGCGACCAGCCGGAGATCGTGGTCGTCCGCGGCCAGCGCCCGCAGCCCGGCGCCGAGCTGACCGGTCAGGCCGGCCACGAGCAGCCTCACGGGGTCACCGCCACGTCCGCGTCGTACGCCGCGAAGTCCGGGGTCAGCCCGCCGGCCACCAGCTCCCACATCACCTCGTCGCTGCCGCCGCCCAGCCGGGCCATGCGCACGTCGCGGTACATCCGGGCGAGCGGTGTCTCGTCCTCCAGGTAGCCCATCCCGCCGAACATGTGCATGCACTCGCCGACCACCTCCTCGGCGAAGCGGGCGGCGGTGACCTTGAAGGCGGCGATCTCCCGGGTGCCGAGCGCGGGCGTGCCGGGCGCGCCGGCCGCAGCGCCGTAGACGCCGTGCCGCAGCACGGTGAGCCGGGCGGCGAGATCGGCCAGCCGCAGCCGTAACGCCTGGTGCTCCAGCAACGGCCGGCCGAACTGGGTACGGCGGTGCAGGTGCGCGGTGGCCAGCTCGATCGCGCGCAGGCTGAGCCCGGTGAGCTGGGCCGCCGCGGCGAACCGCTCGAACGTCAGGGCATGGGTGGCGACCACCAGGCCCAGTCCGGGCCGGCCGAGCAGCGCGGTGGCCGGCACCGACGCGTCGATGCCGATCCAGGCGGTGCTCAGCGACGACAGGCCCAGCCGGCGCAGCGGCTTGATCACCCGCATGCCGGAGGCCGGCACGCAGAACAGCCCCAGCTGCGGCGGCGCCGGGTGCTCCTCGGTGGCGGTGCGCGCCAGGACCAGGGCGAAGTCGGCGACCGGGCCAAGCGAGACGAACTTCTTCTCGCCGCGGATCCGCCAGCCGCCGCCCTCGCGGCGCGCGGTGGTCCGCACGCCGGACAGGTCGGAGCCGCCGGTCGGCTCGGACGCCGCGATGCAGCCCAGCTGACGGCCGTCCAGGACCTGCTCCAGGGTGTCGTCGAGCTGCGGGTTGCCGCCGTGCCGGCGCAGCGCGGCGACGATCGGCTCCATCGCCAGGGTGCAGCCGATCGCCACCCCGCCGGCGCCGGAACGAGCCAGCTCCTCGGCGAGGATGACGCTGCGGACCGGGTCGCCGCCCGGTCCACCCTGCCAGCGCTGCCGGACGAGACCGGCCGCGCCGAGGGCGGCGAACGCCGCGCGGGGGAAGGTGCCGCTGAGCTCGGCCTCGGCGAACAGCGGCACGATCCGCTCGCGGATCACCGTGCGGGCGTGCTCGCGGAAGTCGTCCAGCTCCTGCGTCGTGCTCATCGGACCGCCTCCGCCGCGGCGCCGCTGTCGGCCAGCACGTCGCCGGTCAGCTCGCCGGCCAGCACCCGGGTCCACATCAGCCGGCGGCGCGGTTTGCCGCTGGAGGTGAACACGAGCGTGGACGGCGGCACCTGCACCACCCGGACGGTGACGTCCGGCCCGACGATGCTGGTGACCCGGTCCAGCACCTCGTGCTGCCGGCCGCCGAGGCCGGACTCGGTGGCGATCAGCACGGTCGCCTCGGCGCCCAGGTACCCGGCCAGCACCACGGTGCGCCGCCACGGGAACACGATGTCCTCGGCGAGCACCTGCTCGATGTCCTCGACGTAGAGATTGCGCCCCCGCACCTGCATGCTGTCGCCGATGCGGCCGAGGACGTACACGTCGCCGCGGTACCGGAACCCGGCGTCCGCGGTGCGCAGCCGCCCGCCGGTGAACCGGGTCGACCCGTCCGGCGCAGCGCCGAGGTAGCCGAGCGCCACGCTCGGCCCGGACACCTCGATCTCCCCGAGGTGACCCTCGGGGAGCGGCACGCCGTCGGCGTCCAGCACGTCCACCGCCACCCCGGCCAGCGGGGGCCCGCAACTGACGTGCCACACGTGCTCCGCCGGCTCGGCCGCCGTCCCGTCCAGCTCGGCCTCGCCGAGGACCTCCACTGGCTGGCCGAGCCGGACCGGGCCGGGCCGCACGGCCACCATCACCACCGGCCGGCCGTACGGCACGCCGGTCACGCCGAGGGTGGCCTCGGCCAGGCCGTAGCCCGGCTGCATCGCCGAGGGGCGCAGCCCGCACGGGGCGAGCAAACCGAGAAATCCGTCGAGCGTCTCTCGGCGCACCCGTTCCGAGCCGGTCACCACCACGTCCACTCCGGACAGGTCGAGACCGGCCACGTGCGCCGGGCGCAGCCGGCGGGCCAGGTAATCAAAGCCGAAGTTGGGCATCGCCATCACCTGGCCGCCGCCATCGTGGTACTGCCGCAGCCAGGACAGCGGCGACCGGATGAACTGCTCGGGACGCATCAGCCCCTGGTCCGCCTGGGCCAAGACCGGGGCGAGCAGCCCGCCGATCAGCCCCATGTCGTGGTGCAGCGGCAGCCAGGACACGCCGAGCGAGGCGCCCATCCGGGTCCAGTCGCGGATCATGGCGATGTTGGTCTCGAGGTTGTCCCAGCCGATCCGGGTCGCCCGGCTGGCGCCGCGGGAGCCGGAGGTGAACTGGAGCAGGGCCAGCGACGCGGGGTCCCGGCGGGGCGCCGGCCGGTCGAGCCCGTCGTCCGGGCCCGGCGTGACGATCCGGCAGGGCCGGCCGGCCCGGCCGGCCGCGGCCCGCAGGTCCGCGGCGAACCGCTCGTCGCAGACCGCGGTGGTGGCGCCCGCCGCGACGGCCCGGGCCACGTGGTCCAGCCAGGACTCCCGGTCGGCGAAGGGCACCGCGGGCGAGAGCGGCGCGGGGGTGCCGCCGGCGTGCAGGACGCCGAAGAACGAGCTCACGAAGTCCGGGCCAGTGTCGTGCATCAGCGCGACCAGCTCGCCGGGGGCCAGCCCGGACAGCTCGGCGGCGCGTCCGCGCACCCGCCGGGCCAGCTCCGGGTAGGGCACCCGGTCGGCGCTGCCGTCCGTCCGCAGGAAGCGCAGTCCCCGGTCCGGGCGCGGATCGGCCAGCCAGTCGAGCAGCCCGACCCGGGCGCCGGGGCTAGTCATGCCCGGCCACCGGCACCGGGTTGGCCAGCGACCGGCGGATCGCGCCGCTGACCAGGCGCGCCCGGTAGACCCGGTATCCGCCGCGCAGGCAGGCGTAGAGCACCGCGCCGCAGACGAGCCCGGCGACCGGGTGGAACACGGCGACGACTGAGCTGTGCTTGACGTACTCGCCGAGCTTCCAGAGCCGCTGGTCGGCGAGGCGCTGGACGCGGTCGCGCCCGGGCTCGGCGAAGTTGCGCAGCAGCCGCGGGTAGCAGAGCAGGTGGATCACCGCGCCGGCGGCGGCGAACCCGAGCCCCCACCAGCCGGGCCGGGCGACCGCGAGCACGGCCACCGGGACCAGCGCGGCGAAGCCGGCCAGGGCGGCGACCCGGAACGCGCCCGGGGCGCCGATGCGCACCGCGAGCGTCCGGTTGCCGGCCGCCGGGTCCTTCTCCACGTCGCGCAGCGCGGCCAGCACGTTGTTGGAGACGCTGGCCAGCAACAGGTACGTCAGCACCAGCAGCGCCTCGCCGACCGGCCCACCGCCGGCCACCACCCACGCCACGGCGGCTGGCACACTCTGCGGCAGCGCCACGGTCAGCGAACCCCAGATGCCGTAGTCCTTGACCTTGGAGTATGCCGCGGACAGCACGATGCCGGCCAGCAGCAGCACGGCACCGGTCAGCAGCCGCCCGGTGGTGCGGGCGGCGAGCACCAGCCCGACGGCCGCGACCAACACCCCGGCGCCGGCCGCCAGCCACGCCTGCCGCAGTGTCAGCAACCCGCTGGGCAGCGGCAGGTAGGGCGCGGTGACCGCGTCGCCGTCCGCGTCCAGGATGTCGTTGACCACGAACATCGCGCCGTTGAGCGCGACCACCGCGACCACCAGCGCGATCATCCGTGGCCACCCGAGCAGCTGCGGATCGGCCGCGATCCAGCCGATCAGCGCGGCCCACGTGGCCAAATTGGACAGAAAGGTCCGCGACATCCACCAGGCCGCCTCGACCCGCAACAGCGAGTGCCGTACCCCCATGTCAGCTTCCTCGTCTCGTGGTCGCCGCCCGGGGCAGGACGACCGTCTTCACCGTGCTCATCTCGGCCATCGAATAGGCGATGCCCTCCCGTCCGATCCCGCTGCGGCGCACGCCGCCGAACGGGATGTACGGCGAGTCGAAGTTCGGGCCGTCGTCGAGCGCCACCGCGCCGACCCGCAGCCCGGACGCGATCTCCAGGAAGGCCGGGAAGTCGCGGGTGAGCACCCCGGCCTGCAGCCCGTACGGCGTGCTGTTGGCGACCGCGACGGCGGCCTCCGGACCGGCCACCCGGATGACCGGCGCGACCGGGCCGAACGTCTCGTGGGTGACCAGCTCGCTGCCCGGGTCGACGTGGTCCAGCACGGACGGCGGCACGACCGCGCCGCGGTGGCCGCCGCCGACACGCAGCACCGCGCCGTCGCGGACCGAGGCGTCGATCCGGCCGGCCACCGTGGCCGCGGCCTCCGCGGAGATCAGCGGGCCGACGTCGGTGCACGGGTCCGCCGGGTCGCCGCACCGCAGCCGCTCGACCCGGGCCACGAGCAGCTCGACGAACGCGTCGGCCACCTCGTCGGCGCAGATGATCCGCTTGACCCCGCGGCAGGACTGCCCGGCATTGCCGCACGCGCCGGCCGCGGCGAGCCGCGCGGCCCGCTCCAGGTCGGCGTCGGCCAGCACGATCAGCGGGTCGTTACCGCCCAGCTCCAGGTGCAGCTTGCGCATGCCGGCGGCGCGGGCGACCGCCTCGCCGGTCGCCACGCTGCCGGTGAACGTGACCATGTCCACGGCGGGGTGGCCGACCAGCGCCGGCCCAACCGTGCCGGGCCGGCCGGTGACCACCGCGAGCATGGTGTCCGGCAGGCCGCTGCCGTGCAGGATCTCGGCCAGCGCGAGCGCGCTGAGCGGCGCCTTCTCCGAGGGTTTGAGCACCACGCCGTTGTTCATCGCGAGCGCCGGGGCGAGCTTGACGACGACCTGGTTGAGCGGGCGGTTGAACGGGGTGACCGCGGCGACCGTGCCGACCGGCTCGCGCATCGTCAGGGCCAGCCGCGGGGTACCCCCTGCGGTGATCTCGATGGTCTCGCCGCGGATCCGCCGGCACTCCTCCGCCGCGACGCGCAGGTTGGCGGCGGCCCGGTCCACCTCGGTCCGGCTGTCCCGCGCGCAGATCCCCGCCTCGGCGGTGATGAGATCGGCCAGCTCCTCGCGCCGGGCGGCGACCGTCTGCGCCGCCGCGCCCAGGATCTCCGCCCGCTGCGCCACGTCCAGGCCGCGGTCGTAGCCGGCGACGGTCTCGACCGCGCGCCGCACGTCCCCGGCGTCGTCCTCGGCGACCCGGCCGGCCACCCGCCCGTCCCACGGGCTGCGCACCTCGAGCGTCTCGTCGCCGCACCGGCGGCCGTGCAGCATCATGGCGTCGCCGCCCACGGCTGCACCACGGCCGCGGACGGCGCGACGTGCCCGGTGACCGGCGGCCGTCCGGTGTCCAGGACCTGCCGGACACCCTCGGCGACCCGCTGCCGCGAGCTGAGCTCGGACTCGGCGGAGTAGAACGCCCGGTGGCATGCTGACCAACACGTTGGGCAGGCCGAGGACGCGGCGGTACGGGTCAATCCACCGCGGGTCCTCCGGCACGAAGACGTCGAGTGCGCGCCGCCGATGACGCCGGTGTCAGCGCGTGCGCCAGCGCCTCGGCGTCACCAGCCCGCCCGGGCGGTGTTGACCAGCAGCGCGTCCGGACGCATCCGGCCCAGCGCGTCCGCGTCGATCAGCCCGCGGGTGTCCGGGTCGAGGGGGCAGTGCAGCAGCACCACGTCCGACTCGGCCAGCAGCTCCGGCAGTTCCGTCTTCCGCACGCCGTAGCCGAGCATCTGATCCGCGTGCACGAACGGGTCGGCGGCGAGCACCCGCTGATAGAACAGCCGGAGCCGGGCCGCCACCGCCCGGCCGATCCGGCCCAGGCCGATGATGCCGGCGGTCCGGGTGCCCAGCCGGCGCGGCGCCCCGCCGTGGTGGATGTCGAACCGGCCGCCGGTCAGCCCCGTGTGCTGCGGCACCAGCCGGCGTTCCCAGGCGAGCACCATGGCCAGGGTGTGCGCGGCCACCTCGTCCACGCAGTAGTCGGGCACGTTGAAGCCGACGATGCCACGCTCGCCGAGCAGGGCGGCGTTGAGGTTGTCGGTGCCGACGCCCTGCCGGGCCACCACGCGCAACTGCGGCCCGGCCGCGTCGAGCAGCTCGGGTGTCACCGGGCAGCGGTAGACGATCAGCGCCGCGGCACCGGCGACCGCCTCGTGCAGCGCGGCCGGCCCGCGGAAGGGGCCGATGCGGGCGCGGACGGCGTCGCCGTACACGGCCTCCTCCACCGTGGGGGCGCCCCAGGCCGGGTCGGTGTAGACCACCGCCGGGGTGGCCGCGGCGGTCATCGGGAGCCCGCCGGGTCGTACCACTGGGTCGTGTCGGAGACGAGCCGGCGCAGCGACGACGCGCCCAGCGCGGCGGCCTCTCGGCGGGTGTCCCCGGCGACCTTGCCGCCGATGCGCAGGGCGAGCACGGTGGAGCGGCCTGCCTCGAGCCGGGTGAAGCCGTGCGGCACGAACGGTTTCACGTACAGCGAGTCGTCGGGTTGCAGGATCGCCTCGTGGACCGTGCCAGCCGACTCCCAGCACAGCCGCACCGGGTCCGGCCCGAGCACGAAGCAGTACTGGTGCAGCCCGGTGCGCAGGGTCGCGGCGGCCGGGTCGCGCCCGGTCACCTCGAGCTCAAGAGCCCGCGAGTTCGGGCAGAGCAGGGTGCCGGCCAGCCCGCGGACCCGGTAGGCGACCGGCTCCTCGGCCGGCCAGGACCAGACCGGCGCGGCCGACCGGGGCATCTGGCACACTCCGTTCTCCTCGTCGCCGCTCACCGGGAGCAGGTCGCGCACCGGCACGCGCAGGGCCGCGGCCAGCGCCGCCAGCTCGTCGGGGGCCGCGGCGGCCCGGCCGGCCAGCAGGTCGGCGAGGCGACCGGCGGGCACGCCACTCGCCTCGGCCAGCCGCGCCGCCGGGGTCATGGTGTCGTCGAGGTGCTGCCGCAGGGCCGCCGCAGCGGCACTGTGGTCGTCCGGCCCGGCGCCGGGGTCGTCCGGCGCGTACCGCTCGGCGAGGTCCGGGCCGAGCGCGGCCAGTTCGTGCTGGGCGTCGCCGAGCAGCCGGCCACCGTAGGTCAGCGCCAGGATGAGTCCGGAGCCGCCGGCCCGGTAGGCGAAGCTGTGCGGCGCGTACGGCAGCCCGGCGACCGAGTCCCCGGTGACCGTCTCCACGCAGAACCGCCGCCCGGCCCAGGCGTAGTAGTAGTTCACCGCGCCGACGAAGTAGGTGAACTGGTAGAGGAAGTGACCTGCGTTCCACTGCACTGCCGGGTTGTCTGGCCGGTTGTCGGCGACCGGCTGGAGCATCCGGATCCACTCCGGGCGGAACATCGCGAGCCGGCTCATCGCGGTGTCGCGGTACTCGTAGTAGTCGGCGCCGCCGCGTTGGAAGATCCGGCTGGTCGCGACCGACTCGGCGACCCGGCAGATCCGCACGCCGTGCGGCGCGTCGTCGTGCACCGGCAGGAAGTCGCGCTCGTTGACCGGCCACACCTCGACGGCCCGGCGCAGCAGCTCGGCCGGCAGCTCGCGGTCGCCGCGGATGACCGCGGCCAGCACGTCGGGCGCCACGCCCAGGTCGGCGGCGGCGGCCTCGGTGGTGCGCTTGAGGTCGTTGATGATGCCCCGGAAGGTTGCACCCGCCCGGCGGCGGAAGGCCGGGTCAGACATCGCCGCCTCCACCGGTGAGCACGGCCGGGAGCAGTTCGCAGGCGCGCCGGTGGCCGAGCGCCCCGCGCCCGGCGGCCCGTTCGGAGTAGCTGGTCACGTCGTCGGCAGGTTGGCCCCGGCCGGCCACCGTCACCGGGACCGGGTCGGCGCTGTGGATGCCCAGCCGCCACGGGGTGGCGTGGTCGCCGGTGACGATCACCGTACCGCCGTCCCCGACCGCCGGCAGCAGCCGACCGAACAGGTGTTCATCGAGCCTGCTCAACGCGTCCGCCTTGCCGTGCGGGTCGCCGTCGTGGGCGGCCTCGTCCGGCCCCTTGACGTGGACGTAGACCACGCCGGCCGGGTCGGCGACCAGTCGTTCGGCGAGCTCGGCGTAGTAGTCGGGGTCCGGGCGTCCGGCCGGTTGCCGGGCATCGGCGTAGTCACCACCGGCGAGCCGGGCCAGGCCGCGCTCCGCCGGAATCTGGCCGAAGACGGTGAGCGTCCGGCCGTGCCGCTGGACGAACGGCTGCAGCTCGGGCAGCCGGTCGCCGCCGTCACGCAGGATGATCCGGTTCGCGGCCGGCCGGCCCGCCGCGCGCCGCCCCTTGTTCACCGGCGTGGCTTCCAGGAACCGCCGCGCTGCGCGCGACGAACGCGTTGACCAGCTCGGCGGTGCGCCGGGCGGCCGGGGTGTCCGCCAGCGGGCGGCACGGCAGTGGCGCGGCGGCGTGCTCGCGGCGCGGCACACCGAATGCGCCAACCCGCTCGTACTGCGGGTCGGTGCTGGTCACCTCGCCGCTGAGCGGTTCGCCCGGATGGTGGAATGCGATGATGCCGCGGTGCCGGCCGAACCCGGTGATGTCGAAGCCCGCGCCGAGGTCGGCCAGCGACACCTCGGCCCGCACGGCGGCCAGCAGGTCCTGCAACTCGTCGTCGGACAGGTCGCGTGCGGTGCGGCGGTCGAGCCGGCCGCCGCCGGGATCGTGGCTGGCCATGTTGAGCCGGAAGCAGACCGTGGCGACGCCGGAGCCGGGCTGCAGGAAGCCGATGCCGAAGCCCTCCAGCGGCCCGCGGCCGGCGTAGTGCTCGACCGGGTCGTAGCCGAGCAGCGCGAGCGCGCCGGAGTCGGACTCGGGCGGGATCTGGTCGTCGATGACGGTCAGCAGGCCGTTGCGCCCGCGCGCGGCCAGCGCGTCGAGGTGCGGCAGGTGCGCCTGTTCCAGCGGGGTTGGCGAGCCGGCGACGGGCTGGTCCGCGGCGCCGCACAGGGCGATGAGGTAGATCTTGTCAGCCAACGTGACGCTCCGGGGCGAAGACGGGATGGGTGGCCGGTAGGTCGCGGACGACCCGGGCGGTGGCTGGGGGCACCAGGTGGTCCCAGGCCAGCCCGTCGCGCAGCCGGCGGCGCAGATCGGTGCCGGAGGTGACCGTGGTGTCCCGGCGCCAGAGCACCTCGGTGCGCCAGCCGTGCGCGCGGAACCGGCGCAGCTTCTCCTCGCCCCAGCCGTCGTAGATGGTCAGCAGGACGGTGGCGTTGGCGGGCAGGTAGTGGCCCAGCCGCTCGGGGAAGCTGTGCGGGAACGGCACGACGCGGAACGCGGTGTCCGGCAAGCCGCTGTCGCGCAGCGCCCCGTCCACCATCGACAGGCGTTCGTAGAAGGTGAACGGGTTGGCGTGGCCGGCCTCACGGTGCGGCGCGGACGGCTCGGACCGCACCTGCCACGGGTCCGGGTTGGTGATGCCCACCACCAGGGTGCGGCAGCGTCGGGCGGCGGCCAGAAGGTACTCCAGGTGCCCGAGGTGCAGGGGCTGGAACCGGCCGTGCGCCGACGCGACGTCCACCACGTCATTCCGGTCGTCGGTCATGTCAGGACATCTCCATCCGGGGTGCCCGCCGCAGGGAGAGGGCGAGCAGCGTGGCGAGCACGGCGGCGCCGCAGCCGGCCAGCAACGCCGCCCGGAAGCCGTCGCTGAAGGACTGCGGGCTGTGGTAGCCACCGGCGGCGGCGAAGACCGCGCCCAGCACCGCCACGCCGAGGGTGGTGCCGATCTGTCGGAACGTGGTGCCGGCGCCGGAGGCGATGCCCTCGTAGCGCTCCGCGACGCTGCCGAGGATGACCCGGGAGATCTGCCCGAAGAACAGGCTCGCCGCGACGCCCATCAGCAGCAGGCCGGGCAGCATTCGTGGATAGGCGGTGTCCGGGGTGACCGCCAGGGCGAGGGCGAGCAGCCCGGCCGCCTGCAGGGCCAGGCCGGCGGCGAGCACCCGGGCACCGCCGATGCGCCGTGACAGCTTGCCGGTGAGCGGCGCGATGAACACCGGCAGCGCCGCGGCCGGCGCGATCGCCAGCCCGGCCTGCAACGGCGAGTAGCCGAGCCGGTCCTGGAAGTACTGGGTGGCCAGGAACATGGCGCCGAACAGGCCGAAGGTCATCAGCAGGTACAGCGTGACGGCGGTGGCGAAGGCGCCGCGGCGGAGCAGGGCGGGCGGCAGCATGGGGTCCGCCGCGCGCTGCTGGGACACCACGAACACCGGCAGCAGCGCCGCGGCGGCGACCAGCATGCCCCACACCGTCGGGTGCGCCCAGCCGAGGTCGTTGCCGTTGATCAGCGCGAACACCAGCGCCAGCAGGAAGGCGCTGCTGAGCACGACGCCGCGCAGGTCGAGCCGGTCGCGCGGGCCGTGACTCTCATCGATCCGGAGCCGGGCCAGCGGCAACAGGACCGCGGCGATCGGCAGGTTGACCAGGAAGATCCACTGCCAGGGCGCGTACGTGACGACGAGGCCGCCGAGGACCGGGCCGATGGCGCTGCCGATGCCGCTGATCCCGCTCCACGCGCCCAGCACCGCGGCGCGGCGAGCTCGCGGCGTGGCGTGCGCGACGATGGTCAGCGCGAGCGGGGAGACCATCGACGCGCCGAGCCCCTGCACGGCGCGGGCGGCGACCAGCGCCCAGACCGTCGGGGCCAATGCCGCGCCGGCCGAGGCGAGCACGAACAGCGTCAGGCCGGCGAGGAAGACCCGGCGCCGGCCGAACCGGTCACCGAGCGCCGCGCCGGAGAGCTGGAAGACCGCGTACGTCAGGGTGTACGCGCTGACGACCCACTGCAGGCCCTCGATGCCGGTGCCGAAGGTGTGCCGGATCGAGGGCAGCGCGGTGACGACCACCAGGTTGTCCACGGCCACCATGAAGGCGGCCACGGCGGAGAGCAGGAACGGCGCGGTGAACAGCCGATGCGATCCCTCCGGGCGCGCCCTGGTCACCGTCCCCGCCATCCGCTTCCCCCCTTCGCGGCGTCCTCGACGGCCGCCTCGGCCCACCTTCGGCACCGCGTGGAACGCCGTCAAGGTCGCCTTCACGTTCATGCCGCGGCCGGCGTCCGTCCACGATGGACGGCCGCGGTTAACGTCACGGTAACCGTCCGGCGGGTCCGGGAGGTGGCAACTTGCTGCACGTTCCCGGGCCCCCGAGGTCACTCGGCGACGAAGGTCCGGCCGGTCCAGCGGAACACCACCAGCCCGTCCGGCGCCACCGTCCCGTCGCGTTCGAAGTGCTCGTACCCGGCCAGGTACGGCACCTTGATCTTGTCAGTGGCCCCGGGCACGCGCTGGCGACGCAGCTTTTCGGGCAGGGTGGCCGGCCCGCCGCGCAGCAGCGCGTCGACGACCGTGGGTGCAGAACCGAGCTGAGCGTCCATGAGATGGCCTCCATCGGATGTGGTCAGGGGTGGGTGGGTGCTCCGGCGGGCGCCGCTGCCGGCCGGTTCCGGTCCAGGAACTCCGCGATGCCCTCCCGGATCGCCGCGGCGACCTCGGCGCGCCCCTCGTCCAGAAAGAAGTGGCCGCCCGGCAGCACCCGCAGCCGGCTGCCGCCGTCGGTCACGTCGGCCCAGGCCCGCGCGGCCGGCACCGAGACCCGCGGGTCGGCATCGCCGGTCAGGATCGACACCGGGCAGCCCAGCCGGGCGCCGGGCGTCATCCGGTACGTCTCCACCGCGCCGTAGTCGGCGCGCAGCGCGGGCAGGATCATCCGGACGATCTCCTCGTCGTCCAGCAGGCCGGCGCTGGTGCCGCTCAGCTCGCGCACCTCCTGGATCAGCCCGGCGTCGGAGCGCCGGTGCACGTCGTCCGGCCCGGGCACGGCCGGCCCGCGCCGCCCGGAGCAGACCAGGCCGAGCAGGTGCGTGGCGTCCGCGCGTTCGATGCGCTGCGCCACTTCGAAGGCGATCACCGCGCCCATGCTGTGGCCGAACAGCACGGTCGGCCGGTCCGGCACGCCGCACGCCGCGAACACACCGTCGGCCAGCTCGCCGATGGTGCGCAGCGCGGGCTCCGCGCGCCGGTCCTGCCGCCCCGGGTACTGCACGCCGACCACCTCGAAGGTGGCCGACAGCTCCCGGGCGAGTGGCCGGAAGTAGGTCGCCGAGCCGCCGGCGTGCGGCAGGCAGAGCAGCCGCACGGCCGCCGGGTTCGCCGGACCGAGGGGCCGCAGCCACAGGTCGGCGCTCACAGCGGGATGTTCCCATGGTGGCCGCGCCCGCCGGGGGCGCCGGCGAGGGCCTCGGCAACCCGCAACCGGGTCTGCGCCGGGTCGATCACCTCGTCCACCACGCCCAGGTCGAGCCCGCGGGCGACCCCGCCGGAGACCCGTTCGTGCTCCTCGTTAAGCCGGGCCAGCAGGCCGGGGCGGTCCTCCTCGGCCACGGCGGCGAGCGTTCGCCGGTGCAGGATGCCGCCGTACGGCTTGCGGGTCACCAGGGTCACCAGGGTCACCCGCGGCACCACCGCCTCGCCGAAGGCGTACAGCAGCCGGGCGAGCCGGGCCGACACGTCCCGGGGGTCCGGGGCGGACGGTTCGGCGGCCGGCGCCGCAGTGGTCAGCACGGTCATCGATGCCCTCCGGGCGGATGTGAGGTGGACGGGTGGCCGCCGGCGGCAGCGCCACCGGGGACGGGCGGCGCGGCCACGGTCCGGCCCGGGCACCGCCCGCCCCAGACAACAACAGCCGGACATCCGGCGGAACATCGGCGCAGGAAGTTGTCATCTCGCGCCGCCCCGACCAACCCAATCATTCGAATCCTGACCGATCGGTCAGCGGAAGCGGACCGACGCGACCACTTGGGGGGCATCGACGGCCGCCCCTATCAGCTATGCTGGTGCGCGTCCGCCGGGCTGGTCAAAAGCGATGTGCCGGGCGGTCTGCCGAGTTAACAGAATCGACATCCAACACCCCACAATTGGGAAAGACGCCGCCGGGTCCAGGTCACTAATCTGGCATGGTCCTGCCACACTCGAATCGCGGGGGTCCTTGATGCGGGCATCGAACGTCAACAGTACGCGTCACCAGGAGACCAGGACATACATGCCGTCGCACCTCGAAAGCGCTCGAATCAATTCCGATCATGAGGACGACGTGGACGACAGCCTACACCAGGCGCAGGAACTGATCCGGCGGGCCATGTCGACACGCAACCGCTACAACCGGCAGATCCGGCATCTGCCGGGGGACGACACGGCGTTCCAGGGCGCCGTCGACGAGATGATCACCAAGGCGCAGCGGGAGGTGCTCTGCGTGCTCTCGGCCCGCGAGCTCTGCCCCAACCGCCGGCCGGGCACGGTCCGCCTCCTGCAGCGCGCCGAGCGGCGAGGAGTGCAGGTCAAGGCTTTGCTGCCAGCGCCGGTGGCGGCGACCGACGCGGCGGTGATCCGGGCGGTGAGCGGTCAGCCGGGATACCGGACGCGGGAGCTGCCGGACGAGAACCTGGTCATCGCGGACGGGCGGGAGGCGGCGCTGCGGACCCCGCACCGGGCGGAGGAGCCGGCACAGACGCTGCTGGTCTCGGTGCGGTCCCTGGTGCACGTGCTGCGCACCATGTTCGGCGTCACGTGGAGTTCCGGCGTGCCTCTCGGCGACATCCTCAATGTCCACGAGAAGTTGCGCGAGGAACCCGCGAGATCGGTGATCGCCAGTCTCAGCGCCGGCGATAAGGATGAGGTCGGGGCCCGCAAGCTCGGCATTTCCGTGCGGACATACCGGCGACACGTCGCGGACATCATGCGTGAGATGAACGCCAATTCGCGCTTCCAGGCCGGGCTGCGCGCGGCCGAACTGGGCATCATTATCTGACCGGTCGTCCTCCGTCATTTCGCACTGCCAAATTCCGAACCGGCGAACCGCACCGAAACGGCCCTTCCGCAATGCGCATCAGCCGTTCGGGCATTACCGTTCAGTAGTCCGGGAACTCTGTGTGACGCCCGGCCGGCCGGCCCGGGGAATACGCTTCTCCGGCCGGCCGTGCGCCGTCAGGCCATGCTCACGTCGGCGGTCCGGGCACGCAGCTCCATCCGGGCGCCCTTTGCCGGCAGCGTCGAGACGCTGCGGCTGCGGGTGCCCTCCGGCCCGGGCTCGGGACGCCGCAGCTCACAGTGCTTGAGCACCTCGCGGAAGACCGCCTTCATCTCGATCAGCGCGATCGACGCGCCCAGGCAACGGATCCGCCCGCCGCCGAACGGGATCCAGGTGTAGGTCCCGGGCTTGGCGCCCAGGAAGCGGTCCGGCTTGAACGCGTACGGGTCCGGGTAGAGTTCCGGGTCACGGTGCAGCAGGTAGGCGCTCGCCCACAGCAGCATCCCCGGCTCGAACCGCACCCCGCCGATCTCGATCGGCTTCATCACCGTCCGCGGGATGATCTGCGGGATCGACGGGCGCAGCCGCAGCACCTCGTTCACCGTGGCGGTCAGGTACTCGTCGCTCACCCCGGCGTCCAACTCGGCGACCAGCCGCTCCCGGGCCTCGGTGTGCAGGCTGAGGTACTCGAAACCCCAGGCGATCGCGGACGCGGTGGTCTCGGTGCCGGCCAGGAAGATGGTCATCATCTCGTCGCGCAGCTCCACCTGGGTCAGCGGGGAGCCGTCCTCGTGCGTGATCCGCAGCAGCACGGAGAGCATGTCGTCGCCGAGTTCCGCGTTGCGCTTGTGCTCGGCGACCGCGTCGGCGATGAGTTTGTCTGCGCGTTTGCGCAACTCGAGGAACTCACCCAGACCGATCGGCTTGATCCGGGCGAGCATCCGTACGGTACGCGGCGACATCTTGTGGATCAGCGCCGCCGAGCCCATCCGGTTGTTGAACTTCATCATCGCGATGAGGACGTCGAGCAGCTCGTCCCAGTTGCTCGGCCCGCTCCCGCCGAAGATCACCTCGCGAATAACGTTCAGCGTGAACCGGTGGATCAGCGGGTGCAGCTCCACGACCCGGTCGCGCGGCCACTCGGCGATCTCCTCGACCGCCCGCCGGTCGATGGACTCCTCGATGCGCTGCAACGCCTTGCCGTGCATGCTCGGCATGAGGATGCGGCGGCGCTCCTTGTGCTCGTCCTCGTCCAGCCAGGCCAGCCCGGTCTGGCCGGTGAACTTCTCGATCGTGGCGGAGCCGTTGCCGGTGTGGAGCACATCCGCCGGCGCCATGAACATCTGCTTGATGTCTTCCGGGTCGGACAGCACGTACAGCGGCCGCGGTGGGATCCGGATCCGCAGCGCGAACCGGCTGCCGTACTGCTCGCGGCACTCCTCCACGAACCGGTCCGGCCGCTTCCAGTAGCGCAGGATCTGTTTCACCACGTGCGTCGTCGGACCGGGCAGTGCCGACGCCGGCATCGCCGCCCGCCGGGTCGTCCGCTCCGACTCGGCCGGCTGCGGCGCGGCCGCCGCCGCGCCGTGGCCGACCGGGCACTTGGCGGCCTCGGGAACATCCATCTCGGTCACCCTCTCCTCATCCATGGGGGTCATGTCACGCAGTGCCGCTCGTCTCGGCGGGCACAGAGCTCGGTCCAGCGCGGGCGCCGGTGGTCGTCGACGGCGATGAGCGGTGAGCCCCGCGGCGAGGCGCAGCCCGCCATGAGAACCACGCGGTTGTGAGGCGCCGACGTCGGCGTACGTCGAGGCACCGCCGCGACGACCGGCCACGCCCAAGGCCCAGGCCGATCTGCCGGCACATGCTCATCATCGCCGTGCCGGTGGCGAGGTGCCGGGCCGGCAGGGCCAGCGTGGCCGCCGCGGACAGGCTCGGCAGCACCAGCCCGGAGCCGATGCCGGCGACGATCCCGGCAGGCAGCACGGTCCGGGCTTAGTCCGGTTCGGCACCGGTCGCCAGCGCCCACCACACGCCCCCGCCGGCGAACAGCAGACTGCCGGCCAGGCCCGAGGCCCGCGGCCCGTACCGGGCGGCGAGCAGCCCGCCGGGCACCGCCACCAGCGCGGCCATCAGCGGGCCCGGGGCGGTCTCCAGCCCGGCGCGCAGCACCGAGTGCCGCCAGACCGAGGTGAGGAACAGCGTCGAGGCGAGGATCATCGCGCCGAACCCGGCGAAGAACAGCAGGGTCGCCAGGCCGCCCAGGGCCAGACCGGATGCCCGGGATGGCCGGCTCGATGACCGGCGCGGGATGTCGGGCCGCCCGCCAGGCGCTGACCGCCGGGCCGAGCGCGCCGGCCGCGAACAGCCCAACGATCCGCGGGCTGTCCCAGCCCCACGCCTGCCCCTGGACGATCGCCGCGACGACCGCGGCCACCGTGGCGGCCAGCACCGAGGCGCCCAGCACGTTCGGTGCCCGGCCACGGGCGTCGCGAATCTCCGGCAGCGTGCGCAGCGCCAGCACCACCGCCAGCACGCCGATCGGCAGGTTCACCAGGAACACCCAGCGCCAGCCTGCCTCCACGAGCAGTCCGCCGACCGGCGGCCCGAGCGCCGCCGCGGCGCCGCCCATCGCGGCCCACAGCCCCACCGCCGTGCCTCGCCTGCCCGCCGGGTACAGCGGCAGCATCAGGCCGAGCGAGCTGGGCAGCATGAGCGCGCCACCGGCGGCCTGCGCGACCCGGGCCGCGACCAGGACACCGGCCGACGGCGCGGCGGCGCACGCCGCGGACGCCACGGTGAACAGCGCGAGGCCGCACACGAAGGCCCGCTTGCGGCCGGAGCGGTCCGCCCACCGGCCAGCCGGCATCAGCAGGGCGGCGAAGGCGATGGCGTACGCGCTGAGCACCCAGGACAGGTCGGCGAGCCCGGTGGACGGGAACGACCGTTGCAGGTCCGGGAACGCGATGTTGACGATGAACAGGTCCAGCGAGGACACGAAGACCCCGACGAGCAGGACCGCGACGGGCAGTCCCCGGCGCCGCACGCCGGTCCCGGTCTCGGTGGCGGCCCGGCTCATGCGCCCAGCCACCGTTCGGCCACCGCGACGGTCTGGTCGACCGCCGCCTCGATCAGCGCGAAGTGGTCAGCCGGTACCTCGGCCTGCTCGCCGGCCACCTCCCAGGCCGGCCAGTGCTGCCCGGCGGCGCTGGTGGGCAGCGGCTCGCCGGCGCGGATCAGCAGGCTGCGGGCGGTGACGCGGGCGGCCGGCCGCTCGGCGAGCAGGCGCATCCAGGTGCCCATCGCCAGCCAATTCGCTTCGTCCACGGCGATGCCCTGGTCCCCACGTTCCAGGATTTCGGTCATCACCATCGAGAAGACCCGGTTGCTTGCCCGCTCGTCCTCCGGCGTCGGCGTGTCGATCATGATGATCCCGGCCGGCGCGGCGCCCGACTCCTCCAGCCGCGCGGCCACCGCATGCGCGACCACCCCGCCGATGGAGTAGCCCACCAGAACGATCGGCGCGTCGCCGACCACCCGCCGGATCGACGCCACCACCAGGTCCACGGCGGCCGACCAGGACGCCGGGGCGGGCTCGTCGCCGCGGAAACCGGGCAGCGTGCAGGCGTACACGTCGCGCCGGCCCTCGAACCGGTCGGCGAACCGCATGAACTGGTGCGGCCCGGAACCGACCACGAACGACGGGACGCAGACCAACTTGGGCCGGTCCGCCCCGGCGGCGCCGCCCGAGGCGAGCCGCACCGCGTACCCGTCGCCGTCGCCCAGCTCGGCCGGCGACGTGAAGCTCGGCCGGAACCGGGACGCCTCGATCAGCAGCGGCACGGCACCGGCGATCCGGCTCTCCGCGTGCGCGTGGCGCAGCAGCGTGCTGAGCGTGCCCTGACCGTCCG
>NZ_GG657738.1:1173614-1173990 GCF_000158815.1 Micromonospora sp. ATCC 39149
CGCGCGGAGCGCGGCGAGGTCCAACCGGACCGGCACCCCGCAGGCCCTCGCCGCTGCGCCGGGCCTCGTCGAACAACTCGAGACCCAGCTCGGTGGCGAGCGGCGCGGCACCCATCCGGGCCAGCCGGGACACCCCGGCCTCGTCGAGCGTGCCGCCCATGCCGGCCGCCTCGGCCCACAGCCCCCAGGCCAGCGACGTCCCGGGCAGGCCCTCGGCGCGGCGGCGTTCGGCCAGCGCGTCCAGGAAGGCGTTCGCCGCGGCGTAGTTGCCCTGCCCCGGGCTGCCGATCAGCGCGGCGACCGAGGAGAACAGCACGAACGCGGCCAGGTCGTGCCCGGCGGTCAGCTCGTGCAGGTGGACGGCCGCGTCGACCTT
>NZ_GG657738.1:1190849-1193384 GCF_000158815.1 Micromonospora sp. ATCC 39149
CCGACTCCACGTCCGACTTCGCTTCGGCTTCCCCGCGCGGAGCCTCCTCGAGGATCACGTGCGCGTTCGTGCCACTGATCCCGAGGGACGACACACCCGCCCGCCGCGGACGACCACCCACCACCCACGGACGCGCCTGCGTCAACAACTCCACCCGACCCGCATCCCACTCCACATGCGGCGACGGCGCATCCACATGCAACGTCCGCGGCAACACCCCATACCGCATCGCCTGCACCATCTTGATCACACCCGCCACACCCGCCGCCGCCGACGTGTGACCAATATTCGACTTCACCGACCCCAACCACAACGGCACCTCACGATCACGCCCATAAGTCGCCAACAACGCCTGCGCCTCAATCGGATCACCCAACCGCGTACCCGTCCCATGACCCTCAACCACATCCACCTCAGCAGCCGACAACCCCGCAACAGCCAACGCCTGCCGAATCACCCGCTCCTGCGCCGGACCATTCGGCGCAGTCAACCCATTACTCGCACCATCCTGATTCACCGCACTACCACGCACCACAGCCAAGAACCCGATGACCATTGCGCTGCGCGTCAGACAACCGCTCCAGCAAAATCACACCCAAGCCATCCGAGAAACCCGTGCCATCAGCCGCCGCCGCATACGGCTTACACCGCCCATCCGGAGCCAACCCCCGCTGCCGGCTGAACTCCTGCAACAGCAGCGGCCCAGCCAACACGGTGACCCCGGCGACGAGGGCGAGCGAGCACTCCCCGGCCCGCAACGCCTGCCCAGCCAAATGCAACGCCACCAACGACGACGAACACGCCGTATCCACCGACACCGCCGGACCCTGCAGACCGAACGTATAGGCGACCCGGCCGGACACCACGCTGCTGGTCGAGCCGGTCAACCGGAAACCCTCAAGCTCCGGCGGACGCGCCGGGCCGTAGTCGGAGGTCACCACACCACAGAACACACCAGTATCCGAGCCACGCAACGACGTCGGATCAATACCCGCATCCTCCAACGCCTCCCACGACGCCTCCAACAACAGCCGCTGCTGCGGGTCCATCGCCACCGCCTCACGCGGGCCGATCCCAAAGAACCCGGCGTCGAAGTCGCCAGCGCCGTCCAGGAAGCCGCCGCCGCTGGTAGCGACCGCGCCGGGACTGTCCGGGTCGGCCTGGCGGATCCGCTCGTCCCAGCCGCGATCGGCCGGCAGCCCGCCGATCGCGTCACGCCCGTTCACGACCAGCTCCCACAACTCCTCCGGCGAGCTGACCCCACCCGGATAGCGGCAGCTCATGCCCACGATCGCCAGCGGTTCGCCGGCCCGGGCGCGGCGTGGCCGCCGGTCCACGCCGGTGGGCGCGTCCGGCACGCCGCCGGCCTCGGCCAGCAGGTAGGCCGCGACCGCGGCGGGGGTGGGGTGGTCGAAGACGAGCGTGGACGGCAGCCGTACGCCGCTGGCCTGGGTCAGCCGGTTGCGCAGCTCGACCGCGCCGAGCGAGTCGAACCCGAGCTCCTTGAAAGCCCGGCCGGGTTCGACGTCCGTTGGGGAGCTGTGCCCGAGCACCGCGGCGACCTGGGTCTGCACCAGTTCCCGGACAACCTGTTCACGGTCGGCGACGGGCACCGCGGCGAGCCGCTGCGCCAGCGAGCCGCCCGCGACGGCGCGGCGGGCGGGGGGTCCGGGACGAGGCCGCGCAGCAGCGCCGGGAGCATCCCGGTCCGGGCGTGGCCCTGGAGGGCAGCCGGGTCGAGGCGTACCGGGGCGACCAGCGCCGTGCCGAGCCGCTGCGACCGGTCGAACAGCTCCAGGCCCAGGTCGGTGGGGAGCGCGCCGACGCCCATGCGTTCCAGGCGGCGCAGCTCCCCGTCGTCCAGGGTGCCGCCCATGCCGGCCGCCTCCGCCCACAGGCCCCAGGCCAGCGACGTGGCGGGCAGCCCGGCGGCGCGGCGGCAGGCGGCGAGCGCGTCGAGACCGGCGTTGGCGGCGGCGTAGTTGCCCTGCCCCGGGCTGCCCATGAGGGCGGCCACCGAGGAGAACAGCACGAACGCGGCCAGATCCGTCCCGGCGGTCAGCTCGTGCAGGTGCAGGGCGGCGTCCAGCTTGGGGCGCCGGACCCGGTCGAGTCGTTCCGGGGTGAGCTGTGCGATGACGCCGTCGTCGAGGACGCCGGCGGCGTGCACCACCGCGGTCAGCGGCCGGTCCAGGCCATCGAGCACACCGGCAAGCTGCGCCCGGTCCGCCACGTCACAGGCCACCACGTCCGCCTGCGCGCCCAGACCCGCCAGCTCCGCGACCAGCTCCGCCACCCCCTCGGCCGCCGGGCCACGCCGACTCACCAGCACCAGATGCCGCACGCCATGAGTGGCCGCCAGATGCCGCGCCACCACCGCGCCCAGACCACCCGTACCCCCGGTGACCAACACGATCCCGTCCGGATCGAGCAGCCGGGGTTCAACGCCGGCGGCCGTACGGGCGCGGGCGAGACGCGGCGCGAGCAGACGTCCGCCGCGGACCGCGAGCTGCGGCTCATCCAGCCCAGCCAGCG
>NZ_GG657738.1:1193484-1207618 GCF_000158815.1 Micromonospora sp. ATCC 39149
ACGCCACCTCGACAGCGAACAACGCCGCCTGCGTGACACGCGTGTCATCAAGCCCCGACCCGTCAGCAGAAACCAGCGCCTCCCGCACCTCCGGATCAAAATGCCCACACACCTCATCAAAAACCCGCCGGAACACCGGATACGTCAACCCAGCACCCATCCGCGCACGCTGCGAACCCTGACCCGTAAACAACACCGCCGTCTTCCCCACAACCGGACGACCCGCGAACCGCTCCTCACCCACCAACGCCACCCGATACTCCAGATGCGCACGAGTCGTCGCAGCCGAAAACGCCACATCCAACAAATCCCGCCCCGGCAGAAACGCACGCAACCTCGCCTCCTGCGCCCGCAACGCCTGCTCCGACCTAGCCGACACCAAAATCGGCACCACCGACGGAACCACCACCGACTCGACTTCCGCTTCCCCGCGCGGAGCCTCCTCCACATCCCCCCGCGGAGCCTCCTCGAGGATCACGTGCGCGTTCGTGCCACTGATCCCGAACGACGACACACCCGCCCGCCGCGGACGACCACCCACCACCCACGGACGCGCCTGCGTCAACAACTCCACCCGACCCGCATCCCACTCCACATGCGGCGACGGCGCATCCACATGCAACGTCCGCGGCAACACCCCATACCGCATCGCCTGCACCATCTTGATCACACCCGCCACACCCGCCGCCGCCGACGTGTGACCAATATTCGACTTCACCGACCCCAACCACAACGGCACCTCACGATCACGCCCATAAGTCGCCAACAACGCCTGCGCCTCAATCGGATCACCCAACCGCGTACCCGTCCCATGACCCTCAACCACATCCACCTCAGCAGCCGACAACCCCGCAACAGCCAACGCCTGCCGAATCACCCGCTCCTGCGCCGGACCATTCGGCGCAGTCAACCCATTACTCGCACCATCCTGATTCACCGCACTACCACGCACCACACCAAGAACCCGATGACCATTGCGCTGCGCGTCAGACAACCGCTCCAGCAAAATCACACCCAAGCCATCCGAGAAACCCGTGCCATCAGCCGCCGCCGCATACGGCTTACACCGCCCATCCGGAGCCAACCCCCGCTGCCGGCTGAACTCCATTAGCAGGAACGGCCCGGCCAGCACCGTCACCCCGGCGACCAGCGCCAACGAACACTCCCCGGCCCGCAACGCCTGCCCAGCCAAATGCAACGCCACCAACGACGACGAACACGCCGTGTCGACGGAGACCGCCGGGCCCTCCAGACCGAGGGTGTACGCGACCCGACCGGAGACGATGCTGGTGGTGGCCCCGGTCAGGCGCAGGCCCTCGATTTCGGGGAGGCTGCCGGCCGGCATCGCCCCGTAGTCGGAGGAACCGACGCCGCAGAACACGCCGGTGTCGGTGCCACGCAGCGACGTCGGATCGATACCCGCATCCTCCAGCGCCTCCCACGACGCCTCCAACAGCAGCCGTTGCTGCGGGTCCATCGCCACCGCCTCACGCGGGCCGATCCCGAAGAACCCGGCGTCGAAGTCCCCCACGCCGCTGACGAAACCGCCGCCCCGGGTCGACACGGTGCCGAGGCTGTCCGGGTCCGGGTCGTAGAGCCGGTCCAGGTCCCAGCCGCGGTCGGCGGGGAAGCCGGTGATCGCGTCCCGGCCGTCGGCGAGCATCCGCCACAGCTCGTCTGGCGTGTTGGCGCCCGGGTAGCGGCAGCTCATGCCGACGATGGCGAGCGGCTCGTCTGCCACCGGCCGGCGGCGCGGCCGGGCTGGCGCGGCGGGCGGCTCGGCGGCGCCCGCCTCGGCGAGCAGGAGCTGGGCGATCGCCGCCGGGCTGGGGTGGTCGAAGACGAGCGTGGACGGCAGCCGTACGCCGCTGGCCTGGGTCAGCCGGTTGCGCAGCTCGACCGCGCCGAGCGAGTCGACGCCGAGCTCCTTGAAGGCCCGGTCCGGTTCGACGGCATCCGGCGTGGCGTGCCCGAGGACTGCGGCCACCTGCGCCCGGACCAGGTCGAGGACCACCCCGGGCCGGTCGGCCTCCGGGACGCTCGCGAGGCGCTGCGCCAGCGAGCCGTCCGAGGAGGTGCGCTGCGCGGGCACCTTGACCAGCCCGCGCAGCAGCGCCGGCAGCATTCCGGACCGGGCCTGCTCGCGCAGGTCCCTTCAAGTGCAGGCGGGCCGGCACCAGCAGGGCCTCGCCCAGCCGTAGCGAGGTGTCGAACAGCCGCACGCCAAGCTCGGTGCTCAGCGCGCCGGTGCCCATCCGTTCCAGCCGGGCCCGTTCCGCGTCGTCCAGCGTGCCGCCCATGCCGGCCGCCTCCGCCCACAGGCCCCAGGCCAGCGACGTGGCGGGCAGCCCGGCGGCGCGGCGGCAGGCGGCGAGCGCGTCGAGGAACGCGTTGGCGGCGGCGTAGTTGCCCTGCCCCGGGCTGCCGATCAGCGCGGCGACCGAGGAGAACAGCACGAACGCGGCCAGGTCGTGTCCGGCGGTCAGCTCGTGCAGGTTCGCGGCGGCGTCCACCTTCGGCCGGAGAACCCCGGCGAGCTGCTCCGGCGTCATGGCGTCGAGCACGCCGTCGTCGAGGACGCCGGCGGCGTTGCACCACCGCGGTCAGCGGCCGGTCCAGGCCATCGAGCACACCGGCAAGCTGCGCCCGGTCCGCCACGTCACAGGCCACCACGTCCGCCTGCGCGCCCAGACCCGCCAGCTCCGCGACCAGCTCCGCCACCCCCTCGGCCGCCGGGCCACGCCGACTCACCAGCACCAGATGCCGCACGCCATGAGTGGCCGCCAGATGCCGCGCCACCACCGCGCCCAGACCACCCGTACCCCCGGTGACCAACACGATCCCGTCCGGATCGAGCAGCCGGGGTTCAACGCCGGCGGCCGTACGGGCGCGGGCGAGACGCGGCGCGAGCAGACGTCCGCCGCGGACCGCGAGCTGCGGCTCATCCAGCCCAGCCAGCGCACCCCAGTCCGGCTCAACCCCGTCCTCCAGGTCCACCAGCAGGAACCGGCCCGGATGCTCGGACTGAGCACTACGCACCAGACCCCACACCGGCGCCTGCACCAGATCCGGCGCCTCGTCACCGGCCGCGACCGCGCCACGGGTGACGACGACCAGCCGGGCCCCAGCCGGGCTGTCCGCGCCGAGCCAGGACCGCAGCAGGGCGAGGGTGCGGCGGGCGACCACGTGGGCCATCTCCGCCGTGCCGCCGGCCTCGCCCGCGCCGATCCGCACCACCACGAGGTCCGCGGTGGCCCGGTCGAGCGTCCCGGCGTCGTCCCCGTCGAGGACGGTGACGACCGGCGCGGTGCCCGGCCGCACGGCCGCCGGGATCTCGGTCCAGGTCACCCGGAACAGCGAGGAATTGCCCGCCTGCTGGGCGCTGTCGAGCTGGGCCTGTTCGACCGGGCGGAAGGTGAGCTTGGCGACACTGCCGACCGGTACGCCGTCCTCGCCGGCCAGGTCGACCCGCAGCGCCGACTCGCCCGCAGCGGCAATGCGGACCCGCACCCGGGCGGCGCCGCTGCGGGCCAGCCGCACGCCGGCCCAGGAGAACGGCAGCTCGGCGCCGGAGTCCTTGTCCAGCCAGCCGAGGCCGCCGTGCAGCGCCGCGTCGAACAGCGCCGGGTGCAGCCCGTACCCGCGGGCGGCTTCGGCGTGTTCCTCGGGCAGGACGATCTCGGCGTACACCTCGTCGTCGGTCCGCCATCCGGCGCGCAGGCCCTGGAACGCCGGTCCGTAGTCGAAGCCGACCTCGGCGAGCCGGGCGTGGATGGCCGCCACGTCGAGCGGCTCGGTGTCGGCCGGCGGCCACACGCCGGGCTGCCACGGCTCGGCCGGTTCGTCGTCCGCGGCCAGCAGCCCGCGGGCGTGGCAGGTGGTCTCCGCGTCGGCGGTGTCCGGCCGGGAGTAGAGGGCGACCTCGCGGCGGCCGGCATCGTCCGGCTCGCCGATGGTGACCTGGAGCTGCACCGGCGTGCCGGGCATGACCAGCGGCGCCTCCAGGACGAGTTCGTCGACGACCGGGACGCCCGCGTGCGTGCCGGCCGCGGCGGCCAGCTCGACCAGCGCGGTGCCGGGCACCACCACCATGCCGAGCACGCCGTGGTCGGCGACCCAGGGGGCGCTCTCGGTCGAGAGCCGGCCGGTGAGCACCCATTCGTCGCGGTCGCCGACGCGCACGGCGCCGGTCAGCAGGGGATGGTCGACCCGGTCGAGGCTGCTGGTGTCGGGCATCAGCCAGTAGCGTTGGTGTTGGAAGGCGTAGGTGGGCAGATCGATCCGCTTCCCACCGGCCAGCACCGCCGCCCAGTCCACCGGCACTCCGGCGTTGTGGGCCTGGGCGAGGAACGCGGCGAAAGCGTGCGGCTCGGACTGCTTGGCCCGCAACGCCGCGGCAAGCACCACATCATCATCCAGGAACGAACGCGCCATCGCCGTGAGCACCGCATCCGGACCCAACTCCAGGAACCGGGTCACCCCCTGCTCCCGCAGAGTACGAACACCATCATGGAAACGGACCGCCTCACGCACATGCCGCACCCAGTACGCCGGATCGGTCACCTCATCACCGACCACACCACCGGTCACGTTCGACACGATCGGAATCCGCGGCGACCGGAAATCCAAACCACGAGCAACCCGCTCGAACTCCTCCAGCATCGGCTCCATCAACGGCGAATGGAACGCGTGACTGACCGTCAACCACGTCGTCTTACGATCCGACCACCGAGCCTGAAACTCCCGCAACTCATCCAACGAACCAGAAACCACCACCGCACTCGGCCCGTTCACCGCCGCCACCGCCACACCAGAAATCTCATCCTCGGTGGCCTGGACCGCCAACATGCCCCCACCAGCAGGCAGAGCACCCATCAACCGGCCCCGCGCCGCCACCAACGTGCACGCATCCACCAACGACAAGACACCAGCCACATGCGCCGCCGCCAACTCACCAACCGAATGACCCAACAGAAAATCCGGACGGACCCCGAAAGACTCCACCAACCGGAACAACGCCACCTCGACAGCGAACAACGCCGCCTGCGTGACACGCGTGTCATCAAGCCCCGACCCGTCAGCAGAAACCAGCGCCTCCCGCACCTCCGGATCAAAATGCCCACACACCTCATCAAAAACCCGCCGGAACACCGGATACGTCAACCCAGCACCCATCCGCGCACGCTGCGAACCCTGACCCGTAAACAACACCGCCGTCTTCCCCACAACCGGACGACCCGCGAACCGCTCCTCACCCACCAACGCCACCCGATACTCCAGATGCGCACGAGTCGTCGCAGCCGAAAACGCCACATCCAACAAATCCCGCCCCGGCAGAAACGCACGCAACCTCGCCTCCTGCGCCCGCAACGCCTGCTCCGACCTAGCCGACACCAAAATCGGCACCACCGACGGAACCACCACCGACTCGACTTCCGCTTCCCCGCGCGGAGCCTCCTCCACATCCCCCCGCGGAGCCTCCTCGAGGATCACGTGCGCGTTCGTGCCACTGATCCCGAACGACGACACACCCGCCCGCCGCGGACGACCACCCACCACCCACGGACGCGCCTGCGTCAACAACTCCACCCGACCCGCATCCCACTCCACATGCGGCGACGGCGCATCCACATGCAACGTCCGCGGCAACACCCCATACCGCATCGCCTGCACCATCTTGATCACACCCGCCACACCCGCCGCCGCCGACGTGTGACCAATATTCGACTTCACCGACCCCAACCACAACGGCACCTCACGATCACGCCCATAAGTCGCCAACAACGCCTGCGCCTCAATCGGATCACCCAACCGCGTACCCGTCCCATGACCCTCAACCACATCCACCTCAGCAGCCGACAACCCCGCAACAGCCAACGCCTGCCGAATCACCCGCTCCTGCGCCGGACCATTCGGCGCAGTCAACCCATTACTCGCACCATCCTGATTCACCGCACTACCACGCACCACACCAAGAACCCGATGACCATTGCGCTGCGCGTCAGACAACCGCTCCAGCAAAATCACACCCAAGCCATCCGAGAAACCCGTGCCATCAGCCGCCGCCGCATACGGCTTACACCGCCCATCCGGAGCCAACCCCCGCTGCCGGCTGAACTCCTGCAACAGCAGCGGCCCAGCCAACACGGTGACCCCGGCGACGAGGGCGAGCGAGCACTCCCCGGCCCGCAACGCCTGCCCAGCCAAATGCAACGCCACCAACGACGACGAACACGCCGTATCCACCGACACCGCCGGACCCTGCAGACCGAACGTATAGGCGACCCGGCCGGACACCACGCTGCTGGTCGAGCCGGTCAACCGGAAACCCTCAAGCTCCGGCGGACGCGCCGGGCCGTAGTCGGAGGTCACCACACCACAGAACACACCAGTATCCGAGCCACGCAACGACGTCGGATCAATACCCGCATCCTCCAACGCCTCCCACGACGCCTCCAACAACAGCCGCTGCTGCGGGTCCATCGCCACCGCCTCACGCGGGCCGATCCCAAAGAACCCGGCGTCGAAGTCCCCCACGCCGCTGACGAAACCGCCACCACGGGTCGACACGGTGCCGAGGCTGTCCGGGTCCGGGTCGTAGAGCCGATCCAGGTCCCAGCCGCGATCGGCCGGCAGCCCGCCGATCGCGTCACGCCCGTTCACGACCAGCTCCCACAACTCCTCCGGCGAGCTGACCCCACCCGGGAAGCGGCAGCTCATGCCCACGATCGCCAGCGGTTCGCCGGCCCGGGCGCGGCGTGGCCGCCGGTCCACGCCGGTGGGCGCGTCCGGCACGCGGCTTCCGGCGGGCTCGCCGGCCACCTCGGCGACGAGCAGCCGGGCCACCGCCTGCGGCGTCGGGTGGTCGAAGACGAGCGTGGACGGCAGCCGTAGGCCGGTGGCCTCGACGAGCCGATTGCGCAACTCCACCGAGGCAAGCGAGTCGAAACCGAGCTCCTTGAAGGCCCGGCCGGGTTCGACGGCCGCCGGCGAAGCGTGCCCGAGCACCGCAGCCACCTGCGCCTGCACCAGTTCCCGGACAACCTGTTCACGGTCGGCGACGGGCACCGCGGCGAGCCGCTGCGCCAGCGAGCCGCCCGCGACGGCACGGCGGGCGGGGGTCCGGACGAGGCCGCGCAGCAGCGGCGCGAGCGTGCCGGTACGGGCCTGGCCGCGCAGCGTCGTGCGGTTCAGCTCGACCGGCACGACCACCGCCGGGCCGAGGCGCTGCGCCGCGTCGAACAGGGCGAGCCCGGTGGCCGCCGGGAAGGCTTCGATACCCGTGCGGGCCCAGCGGGCGAGAGCGGCCCGGTCGAGGGTGCCGGCCATGCCTTCCGCCCACATGCCCCAGGCGAGGGAGGTAGCGGGCAGCCCGGCGGCGCGGCGGTGAGCGGCGAGCGCGTCAAGGAACGCGTTGGCGGCAGCGTAGTTGCCCTGCCCCGGGCTGCCCATGAGCGCGGCCACCGAGGAGAACAACACGAACGCGGCCAGATCCATCCCGGCGGTCAGCTCGTGCAGGTGCACCGCCGCGTCGACCTTCGGCCGCATGACCCGTTCGACCTGCTCAGAAGTCATCGTCTCGATCAGCCCGTCAGCGAGGACACCAGCGGAGTGCACCACCGCAGTCAGCGGCCGGTCGAGAGAGCCGAGCAACGCGGCAAGCTGATCGCGGTCAGCGACGTCGCAGGCAGCGACGCGAACCTTGCAGCCGCGCCCTTCGAGGTCGCTGACGAGCTGATGGACACCATCGGCGTCGGATCCACGCCGGGAAACCAACAGCAGATGCCTCACGTCGTACGCGGTGACGAAATGCCGGGCGAACAACGCCCCCAAACCACTGGTGCCACCGGTAATCAACACCGTGCCGTCCGGATCCAGCGGCGCCGGCACGGTCAGCACCACCTTGCCGGTATTACGACCCTCCCGCAGGAACCGAAACGCCTCCCGCCCCTGCCGCACATCCCACGTACGCACCGGCGCCGACCGCAACACCCCCTGCTCGAACAGGCCGACAATCTCACCCAGCATCTGCTGAATACGATCCGGACCCGCCTCGAACAGGTCGTACGACCGATACACCACACCCCGCTCAGCCAGCACCGACTCCGGATCCCGCAGATCCGCCTTACCCATCTCGATGAACCGCCCACCCTCACCCAACACATCCAGCGAGGCATCCACAAACTCCCCAGCCAGCGCGTTGAGCACCACGTCAACCCCACCGGCGAACCGCTCCCGGAACCCCAAATCACGCGACGACGCAATCCGCTCCGCAGGCACCCCCAACCCCCGCACCACATCCCACTTCGCCGGACTCGCCGTCGCATACACCTCCGCCCCGACATGCCCGGCCAACTGCACCGCCGCCATACCGACACCACCAGCCGCGGCATGCACCAACAGCTTCTCCCCCTGCCGCAACCCCGCCAGATCCCGCAACCCATACAACGCGGTCAAATACACCACCGGAACCGCCGCACCCTGCACAAACGACCACGACCCCGGCATCGGCACCACCAACCGCCGGTCAGTCACCGCCACCGGACCGAACGCATCCGGAACAATCCCCAACACCCGATCCCCCGGCACCAGATCGGTCACCTCCGCACCGACCTCCAACACCACACCCGCGGCCTCCGAACCCAACGGCGCCTCACCCGGATACATCCCCAGCGCAATCAGCACATCACGGAAGTTCAGACCCGCCGCCCGCACACCAACCCGCACCTCACCAACACCCAGAGCCCGCTCACCGTCAGAAGGCAACAAAGTCAGCTCCTCCAGCGACCCCTTGTGCTCGCTGGTCAAATGCCAAGCACCCGTGATCGGCTCAACCTTGTGCGCAGTGAGCCGAGGAGCAAGCGGAACACCACCACGCACAGCAAGCTGAGGCTCCCCGGTCGCAGCCAGCGCCACCCAATCCGGATCAGGCTCCCCACCAGGCAAATCAACAAGCTGAAACCGGCCCGGATGCTCAGACTGAGCACTACGCACCAGACCCCACACCGGCGCCATCACAAGATCAACCGCCTCATCACCCACCGCAACCGCGTGACGGGTGACCACCACCAGGCGGGCGGCGGCCAGCGGTTCGGCGGCCGGCGTTGCAGCAGGTCCAGAGTCCACGCGGTCACGGCCCGGGCACGCTCCGCCGGGTCGTCGCCCGAGGGGTCGTCCACGGTGGCGATGACCAGGTCCGCCGCGGCGTCGGTCCGGGCCGTCCCGGACGGGGCGGGGATCCAATCGAGGGTGTGCAGCGACCCGCCGGGCGCGGCGCCCGTGAGCTGCCGGCTGTCGGCGGGGCGGAGCGCGAGGGCGTCGATCCGGCCGGCCCCGCCGCCTTGGTCGTCGGCGATGTCGATCCGCAGCGTCGCGGCGGCGGTGGTCGTCACGCGCACCCGGAGGCGGCTGAGGCCGGTGCGGTCGAGCCGGACGCCGGAGAATGCGAACGGTAGACCCGGCGCCGTGCCGTCACCCCGGTCGAGCAGGTCTGGGCCGCCGTGCAGCGCCGCGTCGAACAGCGCCGGGTGCAGCACGAAATGGCGCGCCGCCTCGGTGTACTCACCGGCGAGCGCGACCTCGGCGTACACCGCGTCCCCATCGCGCCAGGCCGCTTCGACGCCCTGAAACGCCGGGCCGTACTCGTAGCCCATCTCGGCGAGCCGGGCGTAGAGCGCGTCGACCCCGATCGGTTCGGCGTCCGCCGGCGGCCACGGCGTCCCCGGTGAGGGGAGCACTTCGTCGTCGACGGCGGCCAGGACGCCGCGCGCGTGGCAGCGGCCGGCGTGGGAGTCGTCGGCGTGCGAGTAGACGGCCACCGCACGGCGCCCGTCCCCGCCGGGCTCACCGACGGTGACCTGGAGCCGCACCTCGGCGTCGGCCGGCACGACCAGGGGTGTTTCGAGGGTGAGCTCGTCGACGACCGGGGTGCCGGCATGCCGTCCGGCGGTGAGCGCCAGCTCGACCAGGGCGGTGCCGGGGACGACCACCGTGCCCAGCACGGCGTGGTCGGGCAGCCAGGGGGCGAGGTCGCGGGAGAGCCGGCCGGTGAGCACCCATTCGTCGCGGTCGCCGACGCGCACGGCGCCGGTCAGCAGGGGATGGTCGACCCGGTCGAGGCTGCTGGTGTCGGGCATCAGCCAGTAGCGTTGGTGTTGGAAGGCGTAGGTGGGCAGATCGATCCGCTTCCCACCGGCCAGCACCGCCGCCCAGTCCACCGGCACTCCGGCGTTGTGGGCCTGGGCGAGGAACGCGGCGAAAGCGTGCGGCTCGGACTGCTTGGCCCGCAACGCCGCGGCAAGCACCACATCATCATCCAGGAACGAACGCGCCATCGCCGTGAGCACCGCATCCGGACCCAACTCCAGGAACCGGGTCACCCCCTGCTCCCGCAGAGTACGAACACCATCATGGAAACGGACCGCCTCACGCACATGCCGCACCCAGTACGCCGGATCGGTCACCTCATCACCGACCACACCACCGGTCACGTTCGACACGATCGGAATCCGCGGCGACCGGAAATCCAAACCACGAGCAACCCGCTCGAACTCCTCCAGCATCGGCTCCATCAACGGCGAATGGAACGCGTGACTGACCGTCAACCACGTCGTCTTACGATCCGACCACCGAGCCTGAAACTCCCGCAACTCATCCAACGAACCAGAAACCACCACCGCACTCGGCCCGTTCACCGCCGCCACCGCCACACCAGAAATCTCATCCTCGGTGGCCTGGACCGCCAACATGCCCCCACCAGCAGGCAGAGCACCCATCAACCGGCCCCGCGCCGCCACCAACGTGCACGCATCCACCAACGACAAGACACCAGCCACATGCGCCGCCGCCAACTCACCAACCGAATGACCCAACAGAAAATCCGGACGGACCCCGAAAGACTCCACCAACCGGAACAACGCCACCTCGACAGCGAACAACGCCGCCTGCGTGACACGCGTGTCATCAAGCCCCGACCCGTCAGCAGAAACCAGCGCCTCCCGCACCTCCGGATCAAAATGCCCACACACCTCATCAAAAACCCGCCGGAACACCGGATACGTCAACCGAGCACCCATCCGCGCACGCTGCGAACCCTGACCCGTAAACAACACCGCCGTCTTCCCCACAACCGGACGACCCGCGAACCGCTCCTCACCCACCAACGCCACCCGATACTCCAGATGCGCACGAGTCGTCGCAGCCGAAAACGCCACATCCAACAAATCCCGCCCCGGCAGAAACGCACGCAACCTCGCCTCCTGCGCCCGCAACGCCTGCTCCGACCTAGCCGACACCAAAATCGGCACCACCGACGGAACCACCACCGACTCGACTTCCGCTTCCCCGCGCGGAGCCTCCTCCACATCCCCCCGCGGAGCCTCCTCGAGGATCACGTGCGCGTTCGTGCCACTGATCCCGAACGACGACACACCCGCCCGCCGCGGACGACCACCCACCACCCACGGACGCGCCTGCGTCAACAACTCCACCCGACCCGCATCCCACTCCACATGCGGCGACGGCGCATCCACATGCAACGTCCGCGGCAACACCCCATACCGCATCGCCTGCACCATCTTGATCACACCCGCCACACCCGCCGCCGCCGACGTGTGACCAATATTCGACTTCACCGACCCCAACCACAACGGCACCTCACGATCACGCCCATAAGTCGCCAACAACGCCTGCGCCTCAATCGGATCACCCAACCGCGTACCCGTCCCATGACCCTCAACCACATCCACCTCAGCAGCCGACAACCCCGCAACAGCCAACGCCTGCCGAATCACCCGCTCCTGCGCCGGACCATTCGGCGCAGTCAACCCATTACTCGCACCATCCTGATTCACCGCACTACCACGCACCACAGCCAACACCCGATGCCCCCGCCGCCGCGCATCGGACAACCGCTCCACGACCAGCATCCCGACCCCGTCGGAGAAACCCGTACCATCAGCCGCCGCCGCATACGGCTTACACCGCCCATCCGCCGCCAACCCCCGCTGCCGGCTGAACTCCACCAGCAAAAACGGCCCAGCCAACACCGTCACCCCACCGACCAACGCCAGCGAACACTCCCCCAACCGCAACGCCTGCCCAGCCAAATGCAACGCCACCAACGACGACGAACACGCCGTGTCGACGGAGACCGCCGGGCCCTCCAAACCGAGGGTGTACGCGATACGGCCGGACACCACGCTGGTCTGAGTGCCGGTGAGCCGGAAGCCCTCCAGCTCGGCCCGCATGGCGGGTCCGTAGTCGGTAGCGAGGGCACCGACGAAGACCCCCGTGCCGGACCCGCGAAGCGCGGTGGGGTCGATGCCGGCATCCTCCAGCGCCTCCCACGAGGCTTCCAGCGCCAGCCGTTGCTGCGGGTCCATGGCGAGCGCCTCGCGCGGGCTCACCCCGAAGAACGCGGCGTCGAAGTCACCCACACCGTCGAGGAAGCCGCCGCCTCGGGCGTACACCCGGCCGGTCCGCTCGGGGTCGGGGTCGTACAGGGTGTCGACGTCCCAGCCGCGGTCGCGCGGCAGCCCGGTGATCGCGTCCCGGCCCTGCTCGACCAGCTCCCACAGGTGCTGCGGTGAGCTGGCGCCCCCGGGGTACCGGCAGCTCATGCCCACGATTGCCAGCGGCTCGAGGTCGCGTTCCTCCAGCTCGCGCACCCGGCGGTTGGCGGTGAGCAGCTCACTGGTGACCTTGCGGAGGTAGGTGCGGAGCTTCTGCTGCTCGTCGGTGCCCTGGGTCATGCGGATCCGAGCTCCTTGTCGGTCGTGTCGAGGCCGGTCACATCGGCGGCCGTGCCCGGCACAGGCGTGCTCCGGTGCCATTTCGCCGACCATTGCCGCCCGTTCCTGAAATGGAGTCACCGGAGAGCTGCCTGCCGCTCAATCCGAGGTGGAGCGTACGCAGCAAAGGCCAGCGGAAGCCACGCCGTAAATGGGTGACGTCCAGTACCTGCCAAGATCATGACTGCTCTCGCGCGCGGCTAGCGGCCGCCGGCCCGGGCGCAATAGTACGAACGGACCAGCGCGGACAGCGCGCCTAGCGCTCCGGCGACCGGCACGTGGCCCGGCCGTGGCAACAAGTTGCGGGCCGCCCGGCGCCGCTGGCAGCTAATGGACAGCAGCCATTGCGGATATGACGTGGGCGTTTATTTCCGAGTTTCCCGGATACGAAACATATCCGACACGAAACGGGACTGGCGTACTTGTTAGTAAGTACATACTGTTCTAGGCTGCCCCGATGGAGATGGAACGAGCGACTGCGGGTCAGCGCCGGGTCCAGGCCGTCGCGATAGGCATGGGCGCGTTCGCCGACCATGGGCTGACCACGGCGGCGGTGCAGCACGTGGCCGACCGGCTCGGCCTGTCCCAGCCGTATGTGTTCCGCCTGTTCGGCAGCCAGCAGGCGTTCTTCCTGGCCTGCCTGGACGAGCTGGAGGAGCGGTTCCGGGCGGTCATCCGCCGGGCCGCCGCGGCGGCACCGGACGTTCCGCTGCCCGCGATGCGCGCTGAGTTCCGGGACCTCCTCGCCGACGAGGTGCACAGCGGGCTGTGGATGCAGGCGTCCGCCCTGGTCCGACGCAACGACAAGATCGCCCGGCGGCTGCGCGCGCTGATCGCCGGGGTGCTGGCCGAGGTCGACCGGCTCGCCACGACGACGCCCGACGAGCTGCTGCGGTTCGTGGCGGACGGCGCGCTGACGGTGCAGTCGCGGGCGCTCGGCGTGGACGTCCGCGACGGCATCCAGGACGCCGTCGAGTCGCTGCGCAAGCGGCCGGTGGCCGAGGCGGTGGCCCGGTGAACCCGGTGCTGCTCCCGGTCGTCGCCGCGCAGGGCATCTGGCTGCGGGCCCGCACCGAGATCCTGCCGCCGGCCGGCGGGCCGACCACCGGCGCGACGCCCGCGCCGCCCGATGTCTCGACCGGCGCCGTGGACGCCCGGCCGCTGCGGCTGGGGGTGCTCGGCGAGTCGACCGCGGCCGGCTGCGGCGCGGACACCCACGACGAGGGCTTCACCGGTGCGCTCGCCCGCGCGCTCGCCGAGCGCACCCGGCCGGACGGTCGACTGGTCGGTGGTGGGCCAGCACGCCGCCACGGCCCGCCGCATCCGGTACCGGCTGCTGCCCC
>NZ_GG657738.1:1207945-1211645 GCF_000158815.1 Micromonospora sp. ATCC 39149
CCGTCGAGCTTCGGCTACCCGGCGGTGGGCCGGCTCGGTGGCCGAGCACCTGATTCCCTTGACCGCGCCCGAGCCGGAACGACCTGCCCTTCGTCGACGAGCACCAGATGCCGGTCGCGGCACCGCCTGCGGTGGTGTGGCCGGCGCTGACCCGGCAGGTCACCGGGCCGCGCTTCGCCGCGTCCGAGACCTTCGCCCGGCTGCTGGCCGCCGAGCCGGCCCGGTCGTCCCGGACGCCGGTGGTGACCGGCGCGACCCTGGTCGGCTTCCGCGTCGCCGACGCTCAGGCAGAGCGGCTGCTGCGGCTCACCGGGCGGCACCGCTTCTCCCGGTACGAGCTTCGACTGGCACTGGCCGAGGTGGACGACGGCACGGTGGTAAGCGCCCGCACGTACGCGGCGTTCCGCGGCCTGCACGGCGCCGCCTACCGGATGCTGGTGATCGGCTCCGGCGCGCACGTCATCGCCGTCCGCCGGCTGCTACACGCCGTCCGCAAGGACGCGGAGGGCCGCTGAGCGTCCCTCCGCTCCTCCGGTCACGCCGCTCCCAGCTCTCGGTCGATCAGGTCGAACATGTCCTCGTCGGACACCTCGCCGAGCAGGTACTCCGGGCCGGCGTCGGCCGTCTCGGGCTGATCCGCCGGACCGCCGCTGAGCACATGCCGGAGCCGGTTGCTGAACGCCCGCAGCCGCGGTTCCAGCTCGGCCAGCCGATCGGCGTCCCCGGCCACCTCGGTGAGCAGCGCCTCGACCTTCTGCAGCTCCGCCTCTAGCGGTGACGCCGCCGCGGGGTCCGGCCCGCCCACGGTGGTCAGCACGAACCGGGCGACCGCCACCGGGGTGGGGTGGTCGAAGATCAGCGTGGTCGGCAGCCGCAGCCCGGTCGCCCGGCTAAGCCGGTTCCGCAACTCCACTGCGGCAAGCGAGTCGAAGCCCAGGCTCTTGAACTCGCGGCCGGCCGCCACGGCCTCCGGTGAGGTGTGCCCGAGCACCGCAGCGACCTGGGCGGTCACCACGTCGAGCGCCACCTTCTCCCGGTCGGCCGGCGCGGCGCAGGCCAGCCGGTCGGCCAGCGACGTGCCGGCGGTCGCCGCCGGCCGCACCGGCGTCTTGACCAGACCGCGCAGCAGCGGCGGCAGCGCGTCCGCCCGGGCCAGGGAACGCAGCACGGCGAAGTCCAGGCGGACCGGGGCGAGCTGCGCCTCGACCCGGCCGAGCGCCCGGTCGAACAGGCTCAGCCCCAGCTCGGTCGAAAGGGTACCGATGCCGGCACGTGCCAGCCGGGCCAGGTCCTCGGCGCCGAGGTCACCGGTCATCCCGGTGGCGTCCGCCCACAGACCCCAGGCCAGCGCGGCGGCCGGAAGGCCCAAGGCGCGGCGGGAGGCGGCCAGGGCGTCCAGGTACGCGTTCGCGGCGGCGTAGTTGCCCTGCCCGGGGGTGCCCATGAGCCCGGCGACCGAGGAGAACAGCACGAACGCCGACAGGTCGTGCCCGGCGGTCAGCTCGTGCAGGTGCCGAGCGGCGTCCACCTTGGGGCGCATCACCCGGGCCAGCCGTTCCGGGGTCAGCGCGGCGACCACCCCGTCGTCGAGCACACCGGCGGCGTGCACGACCGCGGTCAGCGGGCGGTCGAGGGTGCCGAGCAGCGCGGCGAGCTGCTGGCGGTCGGTCACGTCGCAGGCCGCCACCCGCGCCCGGGCACCGAGACCGGCGAGCTCGCCGACCAGGTCTGCGGCGCCGGTGGCAGCGGGCCCGCGCCGGCTGACCAGGAGCAGGTCGGTCACGCCGTGCCGCTGCGCGAGGTGCCGGGCGACCACCGCGCCCAGACCACCGGTGCCGCCGGTGATCAGCACGGTGCCGCCCGGGTCGAGCGGCGCGGGCACGGTCAGCACGATCTTGCCGGTGTTGCGGCCCTCGCGCAGGAACCGGAACGCCTCCTCGCCGTCCCGCACGTCCCAGGTTCGCGCGGGCCCGTGCCGGAACGTGCCGTCGCGGAACCGGGCCACCACGTCGCGCAGCATCTGCTGGATCCGGCCGGGGTCCACGTCGAACAGGTCGAAGGCGCGGTAGCGCACGCCGGGCCGGGCGGCCGCGATCTCGCCGGCGTCCCGGATGTCGGCCTTGCCGATCTCGACGAACCGGCCGCCGCGGGGCAGCAGGTCGAGCGAGGCGTCGACGTACTCGCCGGCCAGCGCGTTGAGCACCACGTCCATGCCCGCGCCGCCGGTGGCCCGCAGGAAGGTGTCCCGGAAAGACAGGTCCCGCGACGAGGCGATCCGGGCGGCGTCCACTCCGAGCGCCCGCACCGCGTCCCACTTGGCCGGGCTCGCCGTGGCGTACACCTCGGCGCCCAGGTGGTGGGCGAGCTGCACCGCGGCCATGCCCACGCCGCCGGCGGCGGCGTGCACCAGCACCCGCTGCCCGGGGCGTACGTCGGCCAGGTCGACCAGGGCGTGCCACGCGGTCAGGTGCACCACCGGCACCGCCGCCGCCGGGACGAACCCGATGTCGTCGGGAATCGGCGTCACCAGGCGCTCATCGACCACGGCCAGCGGCCCGAACGACTCGGTCACCAGGCCCATCACCCGGTCGCCGGGGCGCAGGCCGGTCACGCCGGCGCCGACCTCGGTCACCACTCCGGCGGCCTCGCTGCCCAGCGGCGCCTCGCCCGGGTAGCGACCCAGCGCGATGAGCACGTCGCGGAAGTTCAGCCCGGCCGCCCGGACCCGGACCCGGACCTCACCGGCGCGCAGCGGCCGGTCCCCGGCCGACGGCATGGTGGTCAGCTCGGCCAGCGATCCGGCACGCCGGATACCGAGCCGCCACGTGTCACCGGACGGCGTGGCCGACGCCCGCTGCAAGCGCGGCGCGAGGATCCGTCCGCCGCGGACCGCGAGTTGCGGCTCGCCGGTGGCGGCCAGCGCGCCCCAGTCCGGCGCGTCGCCGTCGTCCAGATCGGCCAGCAGGAACCGGCCGGGGTACTCGGACTGGGCGCTGCGGACCAGACCCCAGGCCGGGGCACGGGCCGGGTCGACCGACTCACCGGCCACCGCGACCGCGTGCCGGGTGACCACCACGAGCAGCGCGTCGGTGAGCCACTCCGAGGCCAGCCAGCGCTGCACCAGCGTCAGGGTTCGCGCGGCCATCCGATGGGCCGCAGGCAGCGTGTCGTCGGGGCCGGCGTCGACCTCGGCGACCACGACGTCCGGCACCGGTGCGCCGCCGGCCAGCGCGGCGTCCAGCGCCTCGACAGTGGCCCGGTCGGCGCCGGCGCCGATCGTCACGACGCGGGCCGCCGCCGGGCCGGTCGCCGCGGCCGTGACGTCGGTCCAGCCGAGATGGAACAGCCACTCGGCGCCGTCGCCCGCGCCGCCCTCGAGCTGTACCGGGTCGACCGGCCGGAAGACCAGCTTGGCGACGCTCGCCACGGGCTCGCCGCCGGGGCCGAGGACGTCGATCCGGACGGCGCCGTCCGCGCCCGGCGTGACCCGGGCCCGCAACGGGCCGTCGGTGGGCGCGCCGAGCGACACCCCGGACCAGGAGAACGGCAGGTCGATCGGGGCGCCGGCCCGCTTGTCCACCAGCGCGCCGTGCAGGGCCGCGTCGAGCAGCGCTGGGTGCAGGACGAACCCGGCGCCGGACACGTCCTCGGGTAGGGCCAGCTCGGTCCAACCCCCCATCCGTCGCGCCACGCGGCGCGG
>NZ_GG657738.1:1211955-1214659 GCF_000158815.1 Micromonospora sp. ATCC 39149
GTGACAGGTGACCGGGGACCCGCCGTCCTCACCGGGGTCCTGCCGCCGGGAGTAGACCGCCACCTCGCGGCGGCCGTCGGCGTCCGCGTCGCCGGCCCGGACCTGCACCTGCCGCACGTCGTCCTCGGCAAGCACCAGCGGCGCCTGGAGCACCAGCTCGTCCAGCACCGGGCAGCCCAGGCGGGCGCCCGCGGCGCTGGCCAGCTCGATCAGGGCGGCGCCCGGCACCACGACCGTGCCGGCCACCGCGTGGTCGCGCAGCCACGGCTGCGCCTGAACCGACACCCGTCCGGTGAAGACCCACTCGTCCCGGTCGCCCACCGGCACCGCGGCGGCCAGCACCGGGTGCTCGACCCGGTCGAGACCGGCGGCGGACGCGTCACCGGTGGCCGCGGCGGACGACAGCCAGTACCGCTCGCGCTGGAACGCGTACGACGGCAGCGCGACCCGGCCGGCCCCGGTGCCGGCGAACACCGCGGGCCAGTCCACCGTCGCCCCGGCCACGTGCGCCTCGCCAAGCGACAGCAGGAAGCGGGGCAGGCCGCCCTCGTCGCGGCGCAGCGAGGCCAGCACCGTGGCCCGCTCACCGGCGTCCGCCTCCTGCACGGTCTCCTGCATCGCCATGGTCAGCACCGGGTGCGGGGACACCTCGATCAGCGCGGTGACGCCGTCGTCGAGCAGCGCCCGGACGGCCGGCTCGAAGCCCACCGGCTCGCGCAAATTGCGGTACCAGTAGGCGGCGTCCAGGCCCGCGGTGTTCCGGTAGCCGCCCTCCGCAGTGGAGTAGAACGGCACCTCGCCGGAGCGCGGCCGGACCGGGGCGAGCGCGGTGAGCAGCTCCTCGCGCAGGACCTCCACGTGCGGCGAGTGCGAGGCGTAGTCCACCGGCACCCGGCGCGTCCGGATCCCGCCGCGCTCCGCGGCCGCGATCATCTCGTCCAGCGCCGCCGGGTCGCCGGCCACCACCACGGCCGCCGGTCCGTTGATCGTCGCGACCGAGATCAGGTCGCCGTACGGCGCGATCAGCTCCTGGGCCGCGGGCAGCGGCAGCGCCACCGAGACCATCGCCCCGGAACCGGCCAGGCGGTCCCGGACGAGCTGGCTGCGCACCGCCACCACCCGGACGGCGTCCTCCAGCGACAGCCCGCCGGCGACGTATGCGGCGGCGATCTCGCCCTGCGAGTGCCCGATCACCGCGGCTGGCCGCACCCCGTACGACCGCCACAGCTTCGCCAGCGCCACCATCATCGCGAACAGCGCGGGCTGCACCACGTCGACGCGCTGCAACGACGGCGCGCCGGGCGTCCCGCGCAGCACGGCCTCCAGATCCCAGTCCACGTGGCGGGCCAGCGCCCGGCCGCAGGCGGCGATCTCCGCGGCGAACTCGGGCGCGGTGTCCAGCAGCTCCACCGCCATGCGGTCCCACTGCGCGCCCTGGCCCGGGAAGACGAACGCCACCCGGTCGCCGGTGACCCGGCCGTCCACGACACCCGGCGCGGCCTCGCCGCCGGCCAGGGCGCGCAGCCCGGCCAGCAGCTCGTCGCGGTCCGCAGCGACCACCGCCGCCCGGTTCTCCAGGTGCGCGCGAGTGGTGGCCGCCGAGTGGGCGACGTCGAGCGGCGTCCAGCCGGGCTCGGAGACCAGCGCCGCGTGCAGCCGCTGCGCCTGCGCCCGCAGCGCCGCCGGGCCACGCCCGGACAGCACCACCGGCACGGCCGGCAGCACGGTCCCGGGCGCCGGCGCCGGGCTGCTCGCGGCCGGCGGCGCCTCCTCCAGGATCACGTGCGCGTTGGTGCCGCTGACTCCGAACGAGGACACCCCGGCGCGGCGGGGCCGGCCGGACGCCGGCCACGGCACCGTCTCGGTCAGCAGCTCGACCCGGCCGGCCGTCCAGTCGACGTGCGGCGACGGCGCGTCCACGTGCAGGGTGCGCGGCAGCGTCCCGTGCCGCATCGCCTGCAGCATCTTGATGACCCCGGCGATGCCGGCCGCGGCCTGGGTGTGGCCGATGTTCGACTTGACCGACCCCAGCCACAGCGGCTCCTCGCGGTCGCGGCCGTAGGTGGCCAGCAACGCCTGCGCCTCGATCGGGTCGCCCAGCCGGGTGCCGGTGCCGTGGCCCTCGACCGCGTCAACGTCGGACGGCCGCAGCCCGGCGCCGGCCAGCGCCTGCCGGATCACCCGCTCCTGCGACGGGCCGTTCGGCGCGGTCAGCCCGTTTGCTGGCCCCGTCCTGGTTGACCGCGCTGCCGCGGATCAGGCCCCAGATGCGTCGGCCGTGCCGCCGGGCGTCGGACAAACGTTCCAGCACCAGCACGCCGAGGCCGTCGGAGAAGCCGGTGCCGTCGGCGGCGGCAGCGTACGCCTTGCAGCGCCCGTCAGCGGACAGCCCGCGCTGCCGGCTGAACTCGACCAGCAGGAACGGCTTGGCCATCACGGTGACCCCGGCGGCCAGCGCCAGCGAGCACTCGCCGGAGCGCAGCGCCTGCCCGGCCAGGTGCAGCGCGACCAGTGACGACGAGCACGCGGTGTCCACACTGACCGCGGGACCCTCCAGCCCGAGGGTGTACGCCACCCGGCCGGACACCACGCTGTTCGTGGTCCCGGTGAGGCGGAAGCCCTCCAGCTCGGGCGGGATGGCGCCGCCGTAGTCGTCGGACGACATGACGCCGCAGAACACCCCGGTGTCCGAGCCGCGCAGCGC
>NZ_GG657738.1:1216761-1269958 GCF_000158815.1 Micromonospora sp. ATCC 39149
GACGTGCGGGATGCCGTCCTCGTCCAGGGCCAGCCGTTGTGAGCAGGGCCGCGTCGAGCAGCACCGGGTGGATCCCGAGCCCGCGCGGCGGTCCGGCGTCCGCGTCGGGCAGCGCGATCTCCGCGTACGCGTCGTCGCCGTCGCGCCACACGGCCCGCACGGCCCGCAGGGCCGGTCCGGGATCCTGGCCGGTCTCCGCGAGCCGGGCTAGCATCAGGCCGGGGTCGGCGGGGACCGCGCCCGGCGGCGGCCACGCGGCGGCCCGCCAGTCCGGCGCCTCGCCGGCGGCCGCGGTGAGGAACCCGCGGGCGTGGCAGGTCGCGGCGGAGTGGATCGCCACCGTCCGGTGGCCGTGCTCGTCGGGCTCACCGACGCGAATCTGCACCGGCACGCCGTCCGGCGCCGGCATCGGCTCCTCGACGGTCAGCTCCCCGACCACCGGCGCGCCGGCCTGGCGTCCGGCCGCCGCGGCCAGCTCCACCAACGCGGTGCTCCCCCAGGGCTCGGCCCCGGCGGGCGTCCGGCCCGTCAGCAGCCACTCGTCGCCGCCGGGCAGGGCCACGGCGGCGGCGAGCACCGGGTGCTCCACCTTGGTCAGGCCGGCCGCGGCGACGTCCGCCGCCGCGCCCCGGGGCGGCAGCCAGTGCCGCTGCCGTTGGAACGTGTACGTCGGCAGGGTCACCCGCCGGCCGTACGGGTACACCGCCAGCCAGTCGATGCCGATCCCGGCGACGTGTGCCCCGCCGAGGAACGCCGCGAACGCCGCCGGTTCGTCCTCCCCGGCGCGCAGCGCAGCGAGGAAGGCGGCGCCGGAATCCTCGTCGAGCGTCTGCCGGGCCATGGCGGTCAGCACCGCGTCCGGGCCCAGCTCGAGGTAGCGCCGCACCCCCTGCCGGTGCAGCGCGCCGATGCCGTCGTGGAACCGGACCGCCTCGCGGACGTGGCGCACCCAGTACTCCGGGTCGGTCAGCTCGGCGGACGCCGGCTCGCCGGTCACGTTGGACACCACCGGGATCCGTGGCGGCGTGTAGCTCAGCGCCCGCGCCACCTGCCGGAACTCGTCCAGCATCGGCTCCATCAGGTGCGAGTGGAACGCGTGGCTGACCCGCAGCCGGGTCGTCTTGCGGTGCGCCCAGCGCGGCAGCCACTCCTCGATCGCGTCTAGGTCGCCGGAGACCACCACCGCCTGCGCGCCATTGACCGCGGCGACGCCCAACCGGTCGGTGAGGCCGGTCAGCGACTCGCGCACCTCCGCCTCGGACGCCTGCACCGCGGCCATGCCGCCGCCGGCCGGCAGCGCGCCCATCAGCCGGCCGCGGGCGGCGACCAGCGTGCTCGCGTCGGCGAGCGACAGCACCCCGGCCACATGCGCGGCGGCCAGCTCGCCGACCGAGTGGCCGATGAGCACGTCGGGGCGGACGCCCAGCGACCCGGCGAGCCGGAACAGGGCCACCTCGACCGCGAACAGCGCGGGCTGGGTGTACCGCGTGTCGTCCAGCAGGGCAGCGTCGGGGGTGCCGGGCGCCGCCTCCAGCAGGTCGCGCACCGACCGGCCGACGTGCGCGTCGATCTGGTCGCACACCTCGTCCAGGGCGTCCGCGAACACCGGGTACGCGGCCGCCAGGCCGGCGCCCATCCGGGCCCGCTGCGCCCCCTGGCCGGTGAACAGCACCGCCGTGCGGCCGGGCACGACCTGCCCGGGTGCGACGTCCCCGGCGGCCAGACCGGCCAGGCCCGCCAGCAGGCCGTCCCGGTTGGCGGCGGACACGGCGGCGCGGGTCCGCCACTGCGCGCGGGTGGTCGCCGCGGACAGTCCCACGTCCGGCAGAGTGGCGTCCGGATGCGCCAGCAGGTGTTCGCGGAGTTTGCCGGCCTGCGCCCGCAGCGCGTCCGGGCCGGTGGCGGACACCACGACCGGCGCGGGCCGGTGGACCGGCTCGGCCGGCGGCGTGGCGGGGGCGTTCTCCGGGGCGGCGGTCAGCACCATGTGGCAGCACGAGCCGCCGATGCCGAGCGAGGTCACCCCCGCCGCGACCGGCTGCTCGCCGGCCGGCCACCGCTCGTGCCGGTCGGCGACCCGCAGCCCGAGGTCGTCCAGCGGGATGCGCGGATTGGGGCGGCGGAAGTTCAGGTGCGGCACCAGTTCCCGGTGGTGGACGCAGAGCGCCGTCTTGATCAGGCCGGCGATGCCCGCCGCACCCTCCAGATGGCCGATGTTGGTCTTGACCGAGCCGACTACGAGCGGGGTGGCTCGCGGCGCCCCGTACGCCTCGCCGAGCGCCCGCGCCTCGATCGGGTCCCCGACCGCGGTGCCGGTGCCGTGCAGCTCCACGTACTGCACCTCGCCGGGTGCCAGCCCGGCGCGGCGCAGCGCGTCGCCGATGGTCCGCGCCTGCGCGTCCGCGCTGGGCACGGTGAGACCGGTGGGGTCGCTGCCGGTGCCGACCGCGCTGCCCCGGATGACCGCGTAGATGCGGTCGCCGTCGGCGACGGCCCGGTCCAGCGTCTTGAGCACGACGACGCCGCCGCCCTCGCCCCGGACGTACCCGTTGGCGCGCTCGTCGAAGACGTAACACCGGCCGTCCGGCGACAGCGCGCCGGCGGCGCGGGCGACGGCGGTGCTCAGCGGCGACACGTTGAGGTGGACACCGCCGGCGAGCGCCACGCCGGCCTCGCCCCGGGCGAGGCTCTCGCACGCCAGATGCACGGCCACCAGCGACGACGACTGGCCGTTGTATTAAGATCAGACTGGGGCCGCCGAGGCCCAGCGCGTACGACACCCGGTTGGCGATCATCGCTCGGCCCATGCCGGTCAGCGTGTGCCGGGTGACCTCGCCCGAGGACACCACCAGGTCGGCGTAGTCGCCCGCCATGACCCCGAGGAACACGCCGACCGGCGCGGACCCGGACTCCGGCACGACGATGCCCGCGTCCTCCAGCCCCTGCCAGGCCAGCTCCAGGGCGAGGCGCTGCTGCGGGTCGGTCTCCGCGGCCTCGCGCGGCGACATCCGGAAGAACGCGGCGTCGAACTCGTCGACCCCGTCGACGAACCCGCCACGCTCCGGACCGGTCGCCCGCTCCGGGCCCCGGTCCCTGATGGCGTCCACGCCCCCGCTCAGCAGGCGCCAGTACTCGTCCGGCCCAGACGCCGCCGGTGTCCGGGAGGCGATGCCGACGATGGCGACAGGCTGTCCGTGTGCGCGAGTCATCGCACCCCCGTCATGGGTAGTGTCCCTTGGTGTCCCCGGAGACTACGCAGGTGCTCCGCCGACCAGCCCGCGATGACCAGAACCTGTCAGAGTCGGGCACATCCGCGCCGCCCGCGCCGCCCCGGTGGCAGGTTGCGGTCCGTCCACGCCCCCGGTCTGTCGGGCAGGATGAACGGGTGTGCGAGGTAATCACCGGCAGTGGCGCCGCGGACCGGCTGGACGAGGTCGTCGCCCGCTACCGGCCGGGCCGGATCCTGGTGGTCGGCAGCCCACGCCGGGTCGCGGCGACCGGCGTGCTGGACCGGCTCGGCGGCCGCCCGGCGCGGGTGTTCGACGGCTTCCGCGCCAACCCGGTCCTGCCCGACGTGCTGGCCGGCGTCCGGATGCTGCACGAGGTCGGCGCGGACCTCGTCATCGGCGTCGGCGGTGGCTCCGCGATGGACACCGCCAAGATGATCCGCCTGCTGCCGCCCGACCCCGCTGCCGCGCTGGCGCTGCTGCACGGCGACCGCGAGCCTGACGGTGGGCACGTGCCGCTGATCGTGCTGCCCACCACAGCTGGCACCGGCAGCGAGGTGACCCCGTTCGCCACGGTGTACGTGGACGGCCGCAAACACTCGCTCGACCTGCCGGCGGTGCGGCCGGACGTCGCGCTGGTCGATCCCGGGCTGACCGCGGGTTGCCCGGCGGAGCTGACGTTCTCCTGCGCGTTCGACGCGCTGGCGCACTCCGTGGAGTCGTACTGGTCCGTCCGCTCCACCCCCGCGTCCCGCCGCCTCGCCGGCGCGGCCGCCCGCGGCCTGGTCCCTCTCCTCGCCGGCGGCCAGGAAGCTCTTCTGGCCGGCCGGGCCGACCTGTGCGCCCTGGCGACGACGGCCGGGCTGGCGATCAGCGAGACCCGGACTACGGTCGGGCACGCCTTCGCGTACCCCCTCACGATCCGGTACGGCGTCCCGCACGGCTTGGCGGCCGCGCTGTCGTTGTCGGCCCTGCTACCGGTGGCGTCGTCCGGCCGGGTCGAGGATCCGCGGGGCCCGGGCTTCGTCGCCGACCGTCTGGCCGAGCTGGCCGCGTTCTTCCGGGTGCCGACCGCCGGCCACCTGGGTCCCGCGATCCGCGACCTCATCGCCGTTGCGGGCTTCGCCACCGCGCTGAGCGCTTATGGCGTCCGAGCCACGGACCTGCCGTCCATCGCCGCCGAAGCGCAGGCTTCCAACCGAAGCGGAAACGCCCCTGTGGCGTACGACGAATCCACCGCCGTCCAAGCCCTGCGAGAGGCACTCGACAGCGGGGACCTGTCTGTTGGAAACTCGACTTCGCTGCCCCGCCTGGCCATTTCCTGCCGCCCTACAACGCGCCTGCGCTCTTGACACTTCTGCCGTCAAATTGTACGTGTTTAGAGGCCGCGCAATTAGTGCCTCGTCACGCAGCCATGAACGGGTGATCCGGGTGGCGGATCTTGGAGTTGATTGCGAAGCCGGTCTTAGGTCGAGCGTGTTGGTTGCGCCAGCGGATGTAGGCGCCGATGGCGGTGTCCTGCTCGGTGTGGGTGCGGTGGGCAGTGCCGTTGAGTGCGAGGTAGCGCACGGCGGCGAACTCGGCCTGGATCCAGTTCAGCCAGGACGCGTACGTGGGCAGGAACACCAGGTCGACGCGGTTGGCGGCGCACCAGGTACGGACTTCGGGGTGCTTGTGCGGGGAGAATTTGTCGCAGATCAGGCACAGCTTCTGGTCGGGCCAGTGGCGGCGCAGCACCTTGAGGAAGGTCAGGAACTCGCGCCACCGTTTGCCAGTTCCCAGGTGGCGGTCAGGGGGCCCAGGAAGGGTTGAGTGATCCATTCTTCGTTCAGGGGATGCGAGGTTTGGCGTTGCCAGGCCGCCCACCAGGAACCGCGAGAGAGAAGGGTCCAGCCGGTGGGGCGTCGGGATTCGCGGTGGTGGTGGCGAACGCGCCGTCGCCATCCTCAAGACCTGGAAGATCCTGACCAAGCTGCGCTGCTGCCCACGGCGCGCCACCGTGATCGTCCAGGCCATCCTCGTCCTACACGCCGTCGAAGACGACCGTTGCTCAGGATGAAAATGGCTCTATCAACTATCCACGGGTGATCACCACAACGCATCGACATCCCTTGCTCTCGCGGCCCGACGGCAGCCGCGACACCAACGCGAATCCTTGCAGTCGATAGCCACTTCGTCACAATGCGAGCTATGCGAATGCATGCCTGTTGATGCATGCATGTTGATAACATCAACCGAGACAGCAGCACCACACGGCTATCAACGCCCACGGGCAACACGACGCAGCTCGGGTCAGCCCATGCCGAGGACTTCTCGCAATACGATATCCGCCAGGGCAAGCAAACTGGAGTGATCCGGTTCCGGAATAGCGAAGTTCATTTTCATTGCGTGCTCCACGCAATCCCCATCCAACTCCAGATGATAATTCTTGACGTGGAACGACAAATCTTGCCGCCAGACCCAAGTTCCATCCGTCAGAATCGACGATCCTCCACTGATACGAGCATCGCCGCCAATCACGTCGGTTGTCGACTCCATGATGTCAATTAGCGGAATACCTGAGTCCAGGTAGCTGGCAACCTCGTCATCATGCCAACCAGTAATCTCTCTAATGGCGTCGATGATACTGTTCTTGAAAATGCTAAGACTGGCGCACTCGGTGCTGGTACCCGGTGGGCAGACCCGCTCGAGCAGATCCGTGTCGTACTCGTACGACCAGGTCAGCGCGGTGCCCGGGGCGCCCGGGGTGACCGGGTCGGTGGTGACCGTCGCGACGTGTGGGTGGGCGGCGCCCGCCGGGGTGGACCAACCGATCGTCAGGGTACGGTTCGACGTCACCGACCGGAGCTGGTCCACCCGCCCGTTGGTGTCATAGCGCAGGGTCAGCGCCCGACCGGACGCGTCGGTGACCTTCGTCAGGTGGAAGGCACCGCCGCCGGGCGACTGGGTGAACTCGTACCCGGTGGCGTCCTTGTCGGTCAGCGAGTAGCCGCCGGTGATCGCCTTGAAGACGGAGAACCGGCCGGACGGCGGGACCCACGTGCCGTCGTTGTTACGGCCGAACGACACATCCTGCCCGTCGGGATAGCGGATCGTCGCGGTCTGCAGCACCCCGGCGGCGTCCCGGTCCTCCCGGGCGCGCATGTCCAGCAGCGACGACCAGCCACGGCCGAACGCGCTGTCGGCGCGGGTGTCCAGGCTGTTGTAGTCCCGCGTGATCGACAGCGCGGGACCGACCGTGGCGACCTCGGCGTCGCTGTCCGAGGTGGTGTAGTTGCCGACGCCGGCTTCGTAGCCCTTGCCGCCGTTCTGGGCCAGCGAGGAGGTCACCGCCGGCTGCGGCACCTGCGTCGAGAAGGCGTACGTGACGGGGGCGGATGGTCCGGTGGACGGGTGGTCCGCCAGATGCGGCGGGAGTCGGCGAGCGGGTCTTCGGCGTCGAGGGGTGGATCATCCCAGATGCGGGTCCGATGGTGGGTGAGGTCGAACTGTGGCCAGCCGGGGTCTGCGGTGGCGGCGAATCCGGTCCATGCATGGCGGATCTGGCGGGACAGCGGCTCGAACGCGGCGGGTGGCGGCGTGCCGAGGAACCGGCTGGCGTAACCGGAGGTGGCGGTGCCGAAGATCAGGGGGATGTCGAGCCCGTGGCCGGCCCCCAGGCCTGGGCTGGACCAGGCGAGGTCGTACAGCCATGTCCGTCCGCCGGCTGCGGCGTGGGCTTGGGCGGTCCGGATGGTGGGGATTCGGACCAGAGCGTCGGACAGAATCGTGGTGAACACCTCGGCGTCGCCGGCGCGGGGATAGGCGCGCCGATACGCGTCAGCGCCCGCCGATGGCAGGCCGATGGCTTGTGCAACGGCGGCCAGGTCGACGTCGGGCGGTGGTGGTGGGCCCAGGCCGCGGTACTCCTCATGCGTGTACCCGCAAATGAGGTCCACGTCGCGGCCGGTCGCGATGGCCGCCCAGGCCGGTCCGGTGACCAGGTCGCCGTCGATGACGGGCGAGAAGGCGGACATCCCGGCCGCGCGGTCGCGAAGCGGCGTGTCCTGCACGGCGAGGATCGCCTCGGGCGTCAGGGCCGCGAACCCGTCCCAGGTGGCCGCCACGCCGAGGGCCCGGGCGATCGTCGTCGTGACGACTGCGGCCTCGATCCCGGTCCGGCATCCGGCGGGGATGCTCTGGGCGATGGCGCGGCGGAACAACCCGACCGCGGCGGGCGCGCCCACCAGTAGAGCGATGCACGCGGCGCCGGCGGATTGGCCGAACACGGTCACGTTCGTCGGGTCACCGCCGAAGGCGGCAATGTTGGACTGGACCCACTCCAGCGCCGCGATCTGATCGCGTAGGCCCCGGTTGTCCGCCACGCTGGGAAGGTGGCCGAAGCCTTCGAACCCGACCCGGTAGTTGACGGTGACCACCACGACACCACAGCGGGCCAGCGTGGCCGCGTCGTACTGGGGCATGCTCGCCGCGCCGTGTTTCCACAGCCCGCCGTGGATCCACACCATCACCGGCAGAGCAGCCGCGCCGAGGTCCGGGCTCCACACGTTCAGCGACAGACAGTCCAGGCCGTCGCCGGGCCGCCACGCTGACGGCGCGCCCGGCGCGGGGGCCAGCTGAGGTGGGGCGCATCCGAACTGCCCACAGTCGCGGACGCCGTCCCACGCCGACGCCGGCACCGGTGGCCGCAACCGCAGCGGCCCCTGCGGCGCCGCCGCATACGGTATGCCTTTGAACGCCGCGACTCCGCCGACGTCACGCCCACGGACTCGCCCCAGCCCCGTGGCCACCACCGGCTCCGTCACGACCGCACCTGCCGAGCGGGCGTGGAGGTGCCCGATCCGGACGGGCCTCGACGTCGTCCGGCCCTTCTGCGCGTTGGTGTGCCGTTGTCGTCCGGCGCCGCGATCGCCGCGCGCACCAGGCGGAAGAACAGGGCCCTGCGCTCTTGCCACACCTGCGGGTCCGCACTGACCTTCATCAACCCGTCCGCGGCCGCCACCAGCAGCCCCGCGATGTCCTCGGCAGTGGCCTCGACGGCCGACAGCTGCACCTGACCCGCCGCCACCGCCGCGTTCAGCGCTGCGGTCAGCCTGGTCACCAGTTCCGCGTGAGCGTCCCTGACGATGTCACTGGCAACCCCGAGCCCGGCGTCGAGCAGCTCCCCACGGTGGACGCTCGACGAAACCTGCGCCATCAACGCCCCGATGTACGCGGCCATCGCGGTGTCGATGCGTGCCACCACGTCGTCCGGCGCGGCCAACGCCGCATCAACCCGGTCGAGCGCCCAGGAGTGCGCCCGCCGCGACCCCGCCCGGAACAGCTCTTCCTTCGTCGGAAAATGAAGGTAGAGCGCGGCACGAGACATACCGGAGGCGCGGGCGACGTCCTGCATGGTCGTCTTGCCGTAGCCGTACTGGCAGAAGACGCTCATTGCGGCATCCAGGATCTGTTCGCTCCGATCGCTTGTCACGCCAGCAGCTTGTCACGCTGGACAATGATCGTCAACATGTCTAGTCCTGCCGAGGGTCGAGGTCGATGCCGTGGTGTGAACCCTGTTGAGCTGCTGCGCGAGCAGATCGAGGGCGCGTCGCCGGATGTGGGTGTTGGTAAGAATCGCGACACCAGAGGCCAAAAAGATGATCTAGGTGTGAGGGCTGGCATCTCAAACGGCGGCAGTAGCGCGCGCCTTCCCGCACACCTCCAGGAGCGGCAGGCCGGCCGCGTACCGCCGGAAGAAACCGGCGGTCGGGGTGTCCGCCGTCGCGACGGTGTCCGGAGTGCCTTCCGCGACCACCGCACCCCGTTCGGACCGGCTCCCGGCCGCTTCACCAGATCTCTCGTCACGTGGCTGGTCCCGATGCGGCCCGTGCTGCGGATCAGGACTGGGACGCCGCAGTGAGCTTCGCGATGTCGGGGGCGTAGACGGTCATCCAGTGCGGATGCAGCCGGTAGTAGACCACGTCGTTTTCCCAGTCGAAGAAGTCGTCGCCGCCGTAGAAGTCCTTGAAGTACGCGAGCAGGTCGGGCCAGTCCGCGGCCGGCTCGCCGTCCTGGGGGTTGAGGATCTCCACCTTGCCGTGCGTGAACACGCCTAGGTCCTCACCGCGCATATGCGCGGCGCTGACGGCGGGCCGCGCCGCGAGATGGCGCGCCTTGGCGGCGTTGCGCGCCGTGCCAAAGTGCCACTTCCCGTGCAGGAAGTGCCCGTCCACACCGCTGATCCGTGGCTCGCCCTTCGCCGTCACGGTGGACAGGGCGAGGGTGCGCATGCCGGTGAGGACCTGGGTGAGCTGCTCCGCGGTCAGTGTGCTTTCAGCCTTGATGATCGAGCGGAGGTGCGAGGTGGAGCGGGAGAGGGAGGCGTCAAGGAGGGCCTGAAGCTCTTGGAGATCTTCTGAAGTTTCGCGCATGGAGGTCCTTATCTGTCCCATATGTATCCGTGGTGCCCAGTCCGCGCCGTCGACGCCGACCGGTGAAGCCATACTCGACCCAAAGTCTGACACCTTGTGTCATATTTCTTCCTCTGTCTTGCGGACATCACCGCCCCGGTAATCATCGGCAGGATGCCCGGCCATGGATCCCCTAACGAGACGCCAGCACAGACGCCGATGGCCGAGCCCCCACACCACCTACCAAGATCCACTATTTGGCCCCTGGTGCCGCCGTTCTTACCAACACCCCGATGTGTTGCAGGCGATGATCAAGACGTTCGCGCAGGCGTTGATGTCCGCTGAAGCAGACGCGATCTGCGGCGCCGGGTATGGGCAGCGCAGTGACGAGCGGGTGAACTCCCGCAACGGCTACCGGCAGCGCAAGTGGGACACTCGGGCCGGGACGATCGACCTGGCGATCCCGAAGCTGCGGCAGGGCTCCTACTTTCCGGACTGGCTGCTGACGCACCGGCGGCGGGCCGGCGTCGACCGGTTCCGGGCCGGCCACCCGGTGAAGGTGACGGATGCCCTGTTCGGTCTCACCCCGAGCAGCCGGGACGGGTCGCCGTCGTGGATCCGCGTGGACGACGCGCATCTGATCGGCGACGACGTCACGCCGGCAGTCCGCGACGGCGTCGGCATCGACCGGCGCTCGGCCAGCGCCGCCGCGAACTACCTCCACACCCGCCAGGTCCTGCCGGCCGGAACCAGGTTCGCACTGCGCCTGGTCGCCGACACCCCGACCGCCCTGCACGACGCCACGATCCGCGGCGCCGACCTGTCCGACCCCGCCGGCCTGGTCGCCTGGCTCACCGGGGCGGCCCCGGCCAGGCCACATCCACCTGCCAAGGACACCTCGCCGCAGGAAGTTCCGCATGACGGCCGGCTGCGGGTCGCCGTGGCCTGGCGGCCGATCGGGCCGCTGCTGGTCCGCGACTCGCTGCCCGGCACCGTGGTCGCCACGCTGCCGCTGACCGACACCACCGCCGACGGGACGGTGCGGCTGCTGCTGCCCGGCTCGTCGATCCGCGGTGCCGCCGCGCAGGCGCCGTGCCCGTCATGAAGTGTTGTCGGGAACGAGACACCCGGCGGCGTTGCGACCGTGGTCGGTCACCTCGCAGGATCACACCCTCAACGCCATGACGGACGCTGCTTCCCAGTACGTGGCGCTACGCCTGGGGAACCGGCGGAGGCACGGCGGTCGCCCACCTACTCGACGGGAGCCGAACCATGAGCCGGCGGAAGTCCCAACCTGAGGAGAGCGACCCCTCAGTCGGGCGGCTGGTCCTGGTCGAGTACTACCTCACCGAGGACCGGGCGTTGATCTTCTTCATCACTGCGGAGTCCGCCGAGCCTGAGCTGGTGACCGTGCCGGTGGACGCCCGACAGCTCGACGAGCTGGTGGTGCCGATGGTGCACGCGCTGGACCGGGTGGCCGAGGATCCGGCCGCGCTGGAACAGGCCACCACCGTCCTCGGCGATCCGATACTGGTCGGTCTGGTCGCGCCGATCTTCGACCGGATACGGCCCGGCGACTGGATCTACCTGGTGCCGCACGGGCCGCTGCACCGGGTGCCGCTGCACGCCGTGCCTTGTCAGGGTGTGCGGCTGGCCGACGCGCACCCGGTGGCCTACACGCCGAGCGCCTCGGTGCTGCGCTACTGCCAGGCCAACCGGCGTGGTGACCGGTCGACCGCACTGGTGGTCGCCGACCCGCCCGGCACCGAACCGCTGACCTTCGGGCAGGTGCACGCCACCGCGCTCAGCGGAAGGTTCGACTGCGACCGGATGCAGGGCGCCGACGCCAGCCGGGCCGAACTGCTGCGTCGGCTCGGCGGCCCGGCCCCGGACGCGGTGACCGCTGACGCCGGCCACCGGCCACCGCCGGGGATCCTGCACGTGGGTGCGCACGGCGTGTTCGACCCGGAGGAGCCAATGGGTTCCGGTGTCGAGTTGGCCGACGGTCGCCTCACCGCCACCGACATGTTCGGGATGCGACTGACCGGGACCCTGGTGGTGCTGGCCGCGTGTCGTACCGGTGTCTCCGACACTCGGCCCGGGGACGAACTGCTCGGCCTGATCCGGGCCCTGCTCTACGCCGGTGCACCGGCCGTGCTGGTGAGCCTCTGGAAGGTCGACGAACTCTCCACCGCGATGCTGCTCGACGAGTTCTACCGGGGCCTCGGCGACGGGCTGCCAGCCGTAGTGGCGCTGCACCGGGCCCAATCGTGGTTGCGCCGCCGGACCATCGCAGACCTCCTCGCCTACGTCGAGCAGGCCCGGGACCGCGCCGGGCCTGACCACCCGGCGGCGTCGCGGCTTGCCCTCGCCGAGGCGCGGATCCGACTGGTGGCCCGGGACTTCGTCGGCGCGACCAACGCCGCGCAGGCGGCCCTGACGCTGGCCGGCACCGATCGGGACCGCCGGCGGGTGGAGAACGTCCTGCATCGGGCCCGCTTCCTGGCCGGGGCGGGTGTCCGGGTTCCGGTCGACCTCGGTCGCCGGTTGTACGGCAGCTTTTTCTTCTGGGCGCCGTTCGTCCTTGTCGGAGACTGGGACTGACCGGGTGGGACGCGACAACCGACCGGCGGGGCGAGACAGCCTTCGACCGGTGGACCATGGACCCGACCGGCAAACCAGGAAGGAACCGGGAGCGTGAGCCTGACCGCACGGGATCTGATGTGCACCGACCATTGTGTCGTCGAGACAGACTCCGCGCCGCCGGACCGGGCCGACGAGCTGACCCTGGGGGTCGATGAGCGGGGGACACCACGCTGGGTGGTCGGCCCGGGCGGTCGGGGTCCGGCACTGCTCGTCGCGGCGTCGACACCGGTGGACGAGCTGTTGACGTCGAATGCCCTTGTCCGGCTGCTGGACGAGCATCTCCCGGCGCTGGTGGTGGTCGACGACTCCGGGCGTCCGGTTGGTGTCGTTCCCGCCGAGGCGCTCGGGGAACAGCTGTTGCGGCAGTTGGACGGCGACAAGTGGGCGGCCTACGGCACCGACGTGCTGGCGCCCCCGGATCCGGGTGTCATGGGTGATCCGCTCCTGGCCGGGCGGCTGAGGCCCCCGACGGCCCCGATCCGGATCTTCTGCGCGTATTGCGGAGCACTCAACCACCTCGACGAGTTCCCGGAGCCGGACCGGGACTGCGCGGCCGGTGGGCACCGGCTGGAACCGGACTGGCGGTGACGGTGGGCGCCCTCTTCGAGTCCGCGACCGCGCTGCTGGACCGTCGCCAGCTGACTGCGGTGTGGCTACCGCTGCTGGTGTTCGTCGGCACGCTGGGCACGGTGGCCGTGGCCGGGGTCGGGTGGGGGACGGCCCGCACCTGGTGGAGCGGGCTCGGCGCCGAGGGCAGCGCCGCCCTGGTCGTCGCGCTGGCCCTGCTGACCATCCTGCTCGGACAACTGCTGACCGCCTGGCGCACCGGTCTGATCCGGCTGTTCAGCGGCTACTGGCCGGCGCTGCCCGGCCTGACCTGGCTCGGTCGGCAGCTGACCGCCCGCCACCAGCGGGTGCACGCCGGTCGGACGGCCGGGGACCCGACGCTCTTCCTCGGCTATCCGCGACGGGCGGACCGGGTGCTGCCCACCCGGCTCGGCAACGTGCTGCGCGCCGCCGAGGAGCACGCCGACCGGTACGGCCTGGACGGGGTGGCGGCCTGGCCGAGGCTCTACGTGGTGCTGCCCGAGCAGTTCGTCGCCGCCTTCTCCGGCGCTGCCACCAGTCTGGAGGCGGCGGTGACCATCAGTGTCCTGGGCGCCGTCTTCGCACTGCTCGGTGGCGGGCTCGCTGCGGCACTCCTGCCCTGGTACGGCGCCGTCGCCTGCGTGTGGGGCGGGATCGGCGTCGCGCTGCTGGGCTACCGGGCGGCGGCGCGGGCGGCGGTGCCGTACGCGCAGCTGGTCCGGACCGCGTTCGACGTGCACCGGTTCGCGTTGCTGGAGGCGATGCGGCTGGAGTTGCCACCGAGCTTCGGCGCGGAGCGGGAGCAGTGGCGCCAGCTCGGCAAGGTCTGGTATTCCGGTTGGCCGGACAGTGACCGCGCTTCCGCCCTGCGGTATCCGCAGCCGGTCGAGCAGGCGGAGTCGGCGGAACTCACCGGGCCGAGTCGACCGGCGTCCACCGTGTCGTCGGAGGTGTCGCAGCAGCCGGAAACAGCCACCCCGTCGCCCGCGAGTGCTCCGTCGGCCGTCGCCGCGCCGGGCCCCGCAGGTCGGCGCTGGCTCCTTCCGGTTCGGGCGGTCGCGCTCGTGGTCGTCCTGCTGCTCGGGGGCGTGGCGGCCATCGTCGCCACGAGCCGTGCCGGTAGCACACCGGTGGCCGCCCGGGCGGTGCCGGCGTTCCACGTGCTGGCCGCCGCCGACGTGCGGGGACGGCCCGACAAGAAGGAACTCGACGAGCTCCTCGGCCGCTACACCGTTCGTGCCGTGGCAAAGGGCCGGCCGCTGCTTACCCGGGAACTGGGGCCAAAGCTGCCAGGTGGGGCGCTGGCCGGTCGCACCGTCGTGGCGGTGCCCGCCACCGGCCTGGCCGATCGGATCGGGCGGGGCGAGCGGGTGACCCTGGTGGTGGTTCCGGCGGCACCGGAGACGGGGCCGCCGGCACCTCCGGAGCGCTTCGTCGACGTGCTGGTGCTCGACCGGCTCGACCGCGATCCGCGCCCCCTGGTGGTGGCCGTCCCCAGCACCCGGCTCGACCGACTGCTGGCCCTCACCGCCGGTGGCGCGGTGCACGTCGTCGTCGATTGACCGCCCGCCACGGAGGGAGCCAGATGGCCAGCGACAGGAACGCCGGGCAAAGCGGGAACGACGAGCCCGGCCCGGAAGAGCTGCGGCGCCTGCTGAGCGAGCTGCCGCTGCCGGCGCTGGAGCAGATGCTGCGCGAGATGCTCGCCGACCGGCTGCGCGACTCGGACCTGCGCGGTGCCTTCGAGGCGAGCCTGAACCTGACCGAGGTGCTGATCCGACTAGGTCGGTTCCGGGCCGCGTTCGCCGTCAACGAGCAGACCCGTGACCTGGCCGGTAAGGCACCGGTCGGGCTGTGGAGCCGGCGCGCCGCCGAGGTGCAGCACCTGCGCCTGCTGCACGAGTTGGGCCGCGACGACGAGGCCCTGCCCCGGATCGCGGAGCTCCTGGGTGAACTACTCGATCCTGCCTCGGCTGCCGACGAGGTCGCTCACAGGGCTGGCGGCGGGGCCGACGAGGTTGTCGGCGGTGGCGAGGTGCGGGAGGTGTTGCTGGACGTCGGCCGCAGCGCCGCCGTCGCCTTGGGGCAGTGGCATGCCGCGCTCGGTTTCAGCCAACTGCATCTGACCCTCCTCGACGCCCGACAGGCGCCACCGGTCGAGATCGCCAGGGCACAGCTCAGCCGATCGATCGCGCTGCGGGCGGTCGGTGAACTCGATGCTGCCGACACCGTGCTGCTCTACTGCCAGGAGGTCTTCACCGACGCCGACGACGGGCCTAATCTGACCCGGGTGCTGGGCAGCCGGGGCAAGGTCGCCTGGGCGCGGGGAGACCGGGGAGCGGCCGTCGAGTTGCAACTGGCCACCCTCGGTCTGGCCTACCGGTATCCGGATCGGCACACGGTCGCCACCGCGCACCGGCACCTCGCCGATTACCTGCCCGAACCAGCGGCGGCACAGCGGCTGGCGCACGGACTCGCCGCCGCAGTGGTGCACCGCCTCACCGACGACGAGGCCGAACTCGAAGCGACGGTCAGTGAGATCGTCGCCCGCGCGCCCGGCGACGACCTGCTCGACGCGGTGTGCGTCGAGTGGCTGGTCACCGAGGTGGAGCGGGTGGACGGGGTTGGGTTCGTGGCGTTGACGTCGGAGTTCGGCCTTGACGCCGAAGCGGTCGACGCGATCCTCGCCGAACTGGTGCCGACGCTGCGCGGGCGGGCACCGGCCGGCAGCCGGCACACCAACAGGATGCTGCGCCGCTGGGAGCCGGCGATCGCCACCCTGGTCGCCGCCGTCAGCGGCGACGTCCAGGCCCGCCGCGCCCTGGACGAATACCTGGACCTGCGGGAACAGAGTCCGGAGTGGACGCGGCTGGTCGCCGCGCTACGGGCGATGGCCGACGGCGTCCGCGATCCGGACCGGTTCGTCGCCGGCCTGGACGACATCGACGCCCGGATCGTCGGCCACGCGTCGGACGCCCTGGCCGGGCGGACCCGCCTGCTGGCGACGCCGGCGGACCTGCCGGCGGCGCTGTACGACGCCCGGCAACGTCACCGCGAACTCGTCCGGACCGTCGCGGCAGCCGCGCACGGCCACCCTGTCGCGCTGGAGAAGCTTCGGACGTGGCTAGACGCCAGCGCCGGTCTCCCCGATACCGGCCCGCTGCTCGCGGCGGTGGGTGCCATCGTCGTCGACGGACTCGCCAACTCCACCGACAGTCTTGCCGGCCGCCGCACCGATCGTCGCGCTGCCGGTCGTGCCGCCCGTCGGATCAACGTCGGGGCCCTGACGGCGGACCTGACCGACCCGCAGGCAGCCCTGATCCGGGCCATCGTCGACGAGATCGAACTCTCCCCACCGCCGCCACCCGATCCCGGCGAGGCGGCGGCGCTGCGGGTTAGGGCTGCGCTCGACCGGGAACCCGACCTCAGCCCGGAGGAGCTCCGAGGTGCCCTTGAGCATGGAGTGGCGGTGGACGACGTGCTGCGGCGCGTTGGCCAAGCCGTGGACCGCTGGGTCGGCAAGGGAGCCGTCGAGATCGCGGTGACGCTGCTCAACGTGGTGGTCTACCGGCTGCTGAGTCGGGGTGACGCGACCAGGGCACTGGCTCCGGCCGAGCGTCTGGTGGAACTCGCGGTCGCCGGGCTGCCCGATGGCGGCCGGCGCCATCCCCCGGAAACGGACGCGTCATCTGGGAGAGCGCAGGTGACCGTCGAACCGAGCGCGCGCAATCTGATCGACGCGACAGCCTTCGATGTGGCCCACCGGGCCTATGCCGGCACGTCCGCGAGGGTCGGCCCGGCCATCCCGCAGCGCGCTCCGGCCCCGCTCGGCATCAACGTTCCAGCCGAGGAGATCGACCGGGCCCGCCGCTGGGTGGTGCTGGCCCGCCGGCTGCCGACGGAGGACGAGTACACCCGGGCCCGGCTGACGCTGGCCGATGCGCTGGTCAGCTCCGCCGGTGGGGACCTCGACCGGGCGCTCGACCAGGCTCGGACCGCCCAAGGGATCTTCGCGGCCCGGTCCGACGCGGAGGTCGAAACCCTGGCGACGTCGATCCTCGCCGGAATCCACCGGCAGCGGGGTGAACTTCGGGCGGCGCTGACTGGCTACGACCGGCTGATCGAAGCATGGGGCACCGCACCGGACGGCAGGGAACTCGCCCTGGCCGAGACGTACACCACACGAGCTCAGGTGCGGGCCACGCTCGGCCACCACCACCGCGCCCTCGCCGACCTTCAGCAGGCGCTGGCCCTGGTCCGCCGGACACCTGGTCCGCACGGCACCCTCGCGGAGGGGCCGATCCAGGCTGGTCTCGGAAACCTGTACGAGGAACTGGGCGACCTGCCGGCGGCGGCGACCGCCTACGAATGCGCCTGGTCGATCGCGGTACACACCGGGCACCGGACCGCCCAGGCGGCCGCACTGCACACCCTCGGTGGCTTCTTCGGTCGGCTCGCCACTGGAGAACTCGGGCCGGTCAGCGGAGGTGAACTGCTCCGGCTGATCGGGCTGCTACCCCGCCTCGGTCTGCCGCTCGACCAGATCCCGGTGGAGGACGGGGCCCGTTCGGTGGCGATGCTGCTGATGCGTCGGGCCGCCGCGCTCTACCGCGAGAACAACAACGAGCAGGGCTGGGCCCGGGCCACCAACGACCTGACCAACCTGATGCCGCCGGAGCGGGACGCGGAGGCGCTCGACCTGCTAACCGAGGTGTTTCGGGTCAAGGAGTTGATTGGTGGCCGCCTGGATCAGGCGACCACCCTGGCCAACCTGGCCAGCCGGCTGCGGTCGCTGGGCCGGGTCGCCGAGGCGGTGGCGGCATACCGGGACAGCCTGGCGATCTCCCGCCCGGCCGGGTACTTCGAGTCCGCCGCCGCCTCCGCGCGCAGCCTGGCCGACCTGTACGCCGCGCATGGCGAGCTGGCCTCGGCCGAGCCGTTCTACGCCGAGGCAATGGACCTGATTGAGGCCAGCCGCCGGGAACGGCCGCACGACGACCGCTCCCGGATCAGCTATGTGCGCGGCAGACAGGGCGTCTACCAGGGACTGGTGCGCTGCCTGCTGGCCCGGGACGGGGTCGGTGAGGCGTACGCGGTGGTGCAGCGGGCCAAGTCCCGGGCGCTGGTGGAACTGGTCGCCGTCGCGGAGATCCGACCCACCGCCCCGGCCGACGACCGCTTCGCCGCCCTGCTGGAGGCCGAACATCGACACCTGACCACCCTCCGCAGTGGCACGCCCGGCGGTGCCGCCGTCGAGGCACTGGACCAGCTCCAGGCCGTCTACGACGAGATGGCCCGGCACGACCCCGGGTACGTGGCGCTACGGCGCGGATCCGTCGCCACCATCGAGGAGATCCGACACCTCCTCGGGTGATGGCGGCATGAGAGCTACCAATGCAGGTGGAACTTGACCAATAGCCACGTCGTGCCGGTTGTCCCGTCGGCGGGACAACCGGCACGACGGGAGCCTGGTCACCTACGCTGTTTCGTCGAGCGCGGCAGCAGCGGCCTCGTCCAGGATGCCGGCGATCCACCGCTCGAAAGTCCCGGTGCTCCGCTGCGCCGCCGCCTGCCACCGCAGCAGGCGATCCGGTCGGTACCGATGCGCGGACGAGTCACCTCCATCCCGCGACGCCCGGCCGAACCACTGTGGGCGGCTCGAAGGCTTAGGCGCAGTTGGTTACGCGACCACCTGAGATCCTCGGCCCGATCGAGCCCCAGCTCCTGTTGGTCCTCCGGCAGTCCCGCGACCAAGGCCAACGGTCGGCTCGGTGAGGTGCAGGGGCTGGAGTCGAGCCTCAACGCGGCCGTGAACAAGATCGTCAGCCTGGATCGCAGACTCCAACGCCAACAACCCGGACCGGTGGCCCTCGGTCTTCCAGCGCGGCCCTGCCGCTCCCGGAAATGTCGTGTCGGCTCGACTCACACCGTCATCCTGGTTGTGACGGAGCCAGCTGGAACCACCAGGACGGCCATAACTGCGCCCACCACGAGCTGACTCGCCGTCATCGCCAGTCATTGAACGTAGCCGCCGCCCGCACCTTTGGGCGGCGGTTGGCAGCTGGCCGCGCGTTGTCTGCGGCGTGTCAGTGCATCTGATCTTGGTGCGGCTCGGCTACGTCTCGTCGAGGCCGTGGTATCTGGATTCGTCCGTGCCGTCGTGATCGCCGCTTTCGGCAACCATCTCTTCTCCGGTCAAGTGTCAGTTGACATCGTCGCCTGGATCAACCAAGGACTATCGCGGCATCGGGTTTGCCCTGTCCGGAACGGCCGACTCTGGGACCGGAGGGTTAGCATCCGTCGCGGCGCGGACGAACTCCCGTACCCGGGCGGTCGTGTTCGCCTCCAGCCAGACCGGTCCTCGCTCGATCGGCGGGGCGTCATGGATTGGCACGTAGACGATGTCAGGGCGGGGGTGGTAGCGCTCGGTCTGCTCGCCCACCGGTAGCACACCCCGGCCCAACGCGACGAGCGACAGCATTTCCGAGAAGGTCTTGCCGTGTGGGCCCTTGGGAACGGGTCGGCCGGCCGGCGTGTGCTCGGGTGTGCGGTCGCGCTTGAACTCGGCGGAGGTCACCGCCGGGTACTGGACGACCGGGTGATCGGCGAGCACTTCCAGCGACACCGACGTCCGGCCGGCCAGCGGGTGCGTGGCGGCCACCGCCAGCACGCGCCGCTCCACCATCAGCGCGGGCCCGCGGGCCATGCCGTCGAACGGGTAGGCGGCGACGAGAATGTCGATCGAGCCGTCCAGCAGGCTGGCCCGCGAGTTGGACAGCTGCACCTCGCGCACGTCCACGTCGCAGTCGGGATGCCGAGCGGTGAACAGCTTGACCGCTTTGAGCAGCACAGGCGCGAGGTACTCGCCGAGGAACGCTACCCGCAGCCGGCCGGTCACGCCGCGGCCGGCCTCGACCGCCCGGCGCAAGGCCGTGTCCATCTGTTCGACGAGCGGGGCCAGGTCGTCGGCGAGTTGCCGGCCGATGGGCGTGATGCGGACGACGCGACTAGTGCGCTCGAACAGCGGAGCCCCGAGCCGCCGCTCCAGTTTCCTGATGACGTGGCTGATCCGCCCAGTAGTCACCCGCAGGCGTTCGGCGGTACGGCCGAAATGCAGCTCCTCGGCAAGCGTCAGAAAAGTCTCGATCTCGTGTCGCTCCAGCACCCGCCACTCCTTCGTTGAATCCGAATCAACGACCGTAGCCCGATCATGGCTTGGTCAGCGTCACCGGTTCACCGATTGTTAAGGGCGTCACCGAGGCCGCCAGACAGGCCGGGAGCCGCAGCGATGGACCGTCGCCGGCCCAGGCCCCACCAAGCCATAAGGAAAGATCATGCAGACGACAAGCATCGACGACTACCTGACCGGACTCGAGCCCCCGTTATGGGAGATCGCCGAGGCCGCCCGCCGGGTTATCGACGGCGCGCTGGCCGACGCCACCGGCGTGATGTGGCACGGCCATCCGGTATGGGGCCTTGGCGCAGCTCCGGGACGACGACCGATCTGCCTACTCAAGGCCTACAGCTCGTACGTCACCTTCGGGCTATGGCTCGGGCAGGAGATCACCGACCGCTCCGGCCGCCTGACCCCAGGCGCCCGGAAGATGGCCTCGATACGGCTCTCGTCCACCGCCGACGTCGACGCGGCGCTGTTCACCGACTGGCTACGCCAGGCTCGCACCCTGGGGGGGAAGTGAGCACCGTACGGGTCAGGGAACTCGACCACCTCGTCCTCAACGTCGAGGACGTCGAGCGATCACTGGCCTTCTACTGCGGGGTGCTCGGCCTCGGGCCCGTGCGTGTCGACGAGTGGCGTGCCGGGCGGATCAGATTCCCGTCCGTCCGGGTCAGTCCGGACACCATCATCGACCTGGTCCAGCGGCACCGCGGCGAATCGAACGTCGACCACATCTGCCTGGTGGTCGACCCGCTGGACTGGCACGACGTCATCGCATCCGGCGTGTTCACCGTCCTCGAAGGGCCGGTGAGCCGGTCCGGCGCCCGAGGCCAGGCCGTCTCCCTCTACGTTCAGGACCCAGACCGCAACACCGTCGAACTCCGCTGGTACCCCGCCGACGCGGAACCGACGACACCGCCGACCCCATAACAAACAATGCACCTCAAACCAACCAAGGAGCTACCAGTGCGCACCCTGATCGCCACCGCGTTCGTCTCGCTCGACGGCGTCATCGAGGCGCCCGGCGGAGAACCGGGCTACCGCAACTCGGGCTGGACCTTCAAAGACATCGAGTTCGACGAGGCCGCATACGAGATCAAGAGCCGTGAGCAGGACGAGGCCACTGCCATGCTGCTGGGCCGGGTCAGTTACCAGGCGTTCTCCCCGGTATGGCCGGACATGACCGCGGAGTTCCCCGGCTACAACGCGATGCCGAAGTACGTCGTGTCGACCACGCTGCAGGAGAAGGACCTGGTGTCCAACTGGGGCGAGATCAGCATCCTCCGATCACTGGACGACGTCGCTGCACTCAAAAAGACCGAGGGCGGGCCGATCATCATCCACGGCAGTGCCACCCTGAACCGCGAGCTGGCCGATGCCCGCCTGATCGACCGCTACCATCTGCTGGTCTTCCCAGTCCTGCTCAGCGCGGGCAAGCGGCTGTTCAGCGACACCGACAGGGACAAGCAGAACCTCAAGCTCATCGAGAGCGAGTCATACGCCAACGGAATCCAGAAGCTGGTCTACGACGTCATCCGCTGAGCAGCCCGTCGGGGTCGGCCCTGTTCGGAGGCCGACCCCGACGAACACCGTTACCCGCTGCCCGGACAGCTGTTCCCGACAGCTCCGGTTGGGTCTTCCGCAGCTTGCAACAGCGGACCACCACGCCGGGCGAAGGCACTTGTGATGAGTTTCTGGCGAGCACACCTGGAAGACGTCGAGGACGTCATCCTTGGTCTTCACGTGCCGGTACACCGCAGTCGCCGTGACGTCCAGCCCTTCGGCGAGGCGGCGCATCGTCAAGCCCTCGACACCGTGCTCGTCCAGCAGTGTCACGGCGGCGGCCACGATCCGCTTTGGCGTGCCGGGTGCTCTCCCGGCGCGTTGCGCCAGCTCTCGAGCGATGCGGGCGACGGTGCCCGGCATGTCGTCGAGGCGGGCGGCGACCGCGTCGATATGACGGTAGCTGCGCAGGCCACGGGCGGGGATGTGTAGCTGCGGGTCGAGTTCGTGCAGGTGCCGGCGCAGACGGTTGATGACCTTGGTTCGTTCGGCGATGAGGTCGCGGCGGTGGTCGGACAACAGCTTGATCTGCCGCGACGGCCCGTCCAACTCGGCCACCGGCAGGTCCGGCTCCCGCAACGCCGCGTGCGCCACCGCGAGGGCATCGATGGGGTCGGACTTGCCCGGCTGTCGACCGGCACGGCGGGCGGTGGCCATGAACCGGGTATGTACCGTGATGACCCGGAACCCGGCGGCCAGCACGGGCAGCGGGGGCACGCCTTAGTTGAGCGCTCGGCAGGCTTCTATCAAGCCACTCCGCGCCCGACGTGGGGTCCGGCGGGGCCGCACATCAGGACAAGCCACCAACCCGCAGGCCAGGGCAGCGAAATAGCCGGCGAACCCCGCCGGACATCGATCACTCTCGCACTAACGCGAAGTACGCGCTCGCGGCCTTCAGGATCTCGTTCGCCCGCCGCAACTCGGCGACCTCCCTGCGCAACCGGCGGTTGCCCTCCGCCACCTCGCTGGTCGGCCGGTCGTGACGCTCGTCAGCCTCGGCTTGGCGGATCCAGGTCCGCAACGCCTCGTGATGCACGCCGAACTGCTCGGCCAGGCACCGGATCACCGGCTTTGGGTCCGACTCGCGATACAGACGCACGGCGCGCTGACGGGCCGCAGACGCCCAGGCGAGTGCGGCCTGCGTCGTGTCGAACACGGCGGACGGGTACCGGGCATGGTCATCGTTGAAGATCTAGACGGACGGGCGGAGCGGGCTCTGCTGATCGCTCGTCGGTCGACGACGCAGCCCATCCGGGTTGAACGAGAACGAGCCCGAGAAGTCCCCGGGCCGGTGACGCGCCGTGACACCAGATGCGGCGGATTCCACTGTCCTGGAAACTCGGCGCCCGACCCACCGCCGTGGCCTCGCAGACAGCAGCGGCCGCAGTCGAGGCGCCGGAAGCCGCCCTGATACATCAGGACAGAACTCTTTCCACTCCGCGTCGAAAAAGACCCATATCAATCGGCTGAATAATTTACGCCATGGAGTCCGGTCAACTATCCGCTGTACGCTCCAGCAAAACCGTTCGGACCATTCAATCGGCGCGTCGCACGCCCGCCGGAATGGCCGGAACAAAGGGAGGGCTGGGAGATGGGAATCCACCGCCACGCGATCTTCGCCCGCGGGCGTCGAGCCGGAACGGCCGTCACGGCCACGCTCGCCACCGCGACCATGCTCCTCACCACGGCTGCCGGACCGGCCACTGCGGCACCCGCCGCCGAACCGCCGTCCGGGAGGGCCGGCGAGATCCTCGACGCCGGCAACGCCGCCCGCGTGCCCGGCAGCTACGTGGTAACCCTCAAGGAGGGTGGGGGCTCGGTCGGCGATCGGCAGGCAGGCGTAACCCGCCTCGCCGACCGGTACGGCTTCCGCCCGGACCAGGTCTGGGGCGACGCGCTGAACGGCTTCTCCGTGCGGACCTCCGAGTTGGTGGCCCGCCGACTGGCCGCCGACCCGGCGGTAGCGGTCGTGGAGCAGGACCGGTTGACCAGCCTGGCCACCACCCAGACGAACGCGCCGTGGAACCTCGACCGAATCGACGCACCGCTGGGACTCAGCGGCACCTACAACTTCACCAGTGTCGGGACCGGCGTCCGGGCGTACATCGTGGACAGCGGGATCCAGATCAGTCATGTCGACTTCGGCGGCCAGGCGGTATACGGCTACGACGCCGTCGACGGCGCGCTCCCGGCCAACGACTGCAGCGGGCACGGCACGCACGCCGCCGGCACCGTCGGCGGGACGACCTTCGGGGCGGCCAAGAACGTCGTGCTGGTCGCGGTCAAGGTGTTCGACTGCGCCCTGCCGAGCACACTGTCGATGTTGATCAACGGGATCAACTGGATGATCGCCAACCACCTTGCCGGACAGCCGGCCGTGGCGAACATCGGCGTGCTGACCAGCCCCACCGTCGCGCTCGACACCGCCGTGACGAACGCGGTCGCCGACGGCATCACCGTAACGGTTCCCGCCGGCAACTCGAACGTGAGCGCCTGCACCGTCTCACCCGCATCGGCGCCGACCGCGCTGACCGTAGGCGCGACGCTGACGAACGACAACCGGGCAAGCTGGTCGAACTTCGGCCCCTGCCTGGACATCTTCGCTCCCGGCGAGCGCATCACGTCGGCCTGGTGGAACTCGACCACCGCGACCCAGACGATCAGCGGCACCTCACACGCCGCGCCGCTCGTCGCCGGCGTCGCCGCCCGGGTGCTCAGCAACAACCCCACCTGGACACCGGCCCAGGTGGCCAGCTACCTGTTCAGCGTCGCCAACCCGGTCGTGATCAACCCGGGAGCCGGCTCGCCCAACCGTCTCCTGTACCTGTCCCCGGCGCTCTGACCCGGCCCTGACGCCGGCCGGCCCAACGTTGGCGTCGTAGGAGCGCAGCAAGGCGATGCGGGCGCCGTCGGCGGTGACCGCCAGGTCCACGAAGGCGCTCGGCGAATGCCCGAACACCTCCCGCGGCGCCCCGGTGTCGGGGGCGCGGAGCCGAAGCGAGCCCGAATGGTCGACGGTCGCCAGCCACGAGCCGTCCGGGGCCGCCACCACCGGTGCCACCTCGGTGCTGGCGTCGAGCGAGAGCTAAGGCTCAGCCCGCGCCACCGTCCACACCGCGACGCCGCCGCGTGCCGCGGTGACGAACCAGGCGCCGTCCGCGGGGGCGGCGAGGCTGCGGACCTCCGCCTGCGCCACGGCTGGACGGGCTGGCTCGGCCGGGTGCGCGTCCCAGATCCGGACCGTCGAGTCTGTGCCGGCGGCGCGGACATCGGCAGAGCCGCGAACGCGGGCCATGTCCCGGAGGCCAATCAGGCAGCGAGGATGTGGTTGGGGTGCCGGTCGCGGCTCTTGCGGGTTCGGTCGTAGCGCATGGTGGTTCGTTGGTCGGCGTGGCGGGCTGCGATCTGCACGTCGCGGAGGCTGACGTCGGCGTCGAGCATGGTGGTCACGAAGGTGTGGCGCAGCATGTGGGGGTGCATCCTTGGCATCCGGATGCCTGCGGCAGCGGCGAGGTGCCTGAGCCGGCGGCTGGCGGCGTGCGTCCATCCGCCAACTGTGGGTGTTGCGCAGGATCGGCCCGCTGGTGCGCTCGTCGATGGCCCTGGCGACCGCGGTGGCAGCGCGACGAGGACGAGCTTCCGCCCTTGCCGCGCACCCGTAGGACCCGTGGCCGTGTTCCTCGCCCAGGTCGGCGATGTTCGACCCGCAGGCTTCGAAGATCCGCAAGCCGAGCAGGCCCAAGAGCGCGACCAGGGCGAAGTCGTTCGGGTCGGCCGACAGCCGGGCGGCGGTGATCAGGGCCTTGAACTGCAGGTGCCCCAGTTTGAGGGTCGGCGACTCGGCCGGCACCGAGGGCCGACGGACGTAATCGGCGGACGAGTGTTTCAGGATGGCGTCGATGACACAGACCCGGAAGAACCCGACCACGACCGACAGGCGCCGCGACACCGTCGAGGGCTGGTACCGGCGGACGTCTTGCAGCCAGCGCACGTACCGCTCGACATCTACCGCGCTGTGGCCAGGGGGTCGAGGCTGTGGTCGCCGCACCAACGGAGGAAGACTCGCAGGTCGGACTCGGTATGGACGCGAGTCTGCCCACGGTAGCGGCCCAGGAAGACCGATACCGCGGCGGGCACAACGAGTCGATTGGCAGGTACGACACGGAAAGCCGAAGCAGGAGGGATAACGATACATCACCGTGCGTCACCACCGCCGATGAACGCCAGCCCACCCGGGGCGGCATGTGCGGACGGCTGGCCGGAGCTAAGTATTCGCCAGGGGCTCAGCGGCGGGAAGTCGGCGAAGGTCACCTCGTCGGGCTCGGGTGGGATATCGGGTTCTGAAGTACCGGCTGACCACACGGCACCGACCGGGAGAGAATGACCGTGACACGGTGCCAGGACACGATGCCGCGATCAGCGCGCTCACGGGCGGGCGGCCCCGTGGGCGAGCGCCGAAGGGGTCTGGCAGCCGACGATGGCGGGTGCCTCGTGCACTAGCGAGTCGTCCGTGAGGGCCTCAACCATGAAAAGCGCGAAGTCGACCCGGCGCGTCCGGTTGCTGGCGAGGACCGGGTCGCCGACGTGGCGACTCCACACCGGCAGTCCCTGGCTGTCGCCTTCCTCGAGGTCGCTGCCCCGGACGACGGTCCACCGGCGGTCGCTGGCGAAGACGCGTCGGCAGGCCTCCACCTGATCGTCGAGGTCGACGAGCCGCAACCATCGGGCCAGCCGGCCTGCGACGGCGATGAACACGCGCAGCCGGCGCGTGTAGACATCGGCGCCGTCACGCGTGATGTGCCAGCCGCACGAGAAGACCAGCCGCGCCTCCGGCGGGGCGTGGTCGAGCACCGCCTGGGCGGTGCCCGTCGCGTAGCCATGCACTCCCCAGGGCGCCAGCACCGTGAGCACTCCGTCGCATCCGGTGACAGCCTGCGCGATCACGGACGGGTCGTTCGTTGCCCCCGGCACCACCGTGATCCGGTCGGCGAACCCGGCCAACTTTCCCACGCTCTGCGGCCGGCACACCCCGACAACTTCGTACCCCCGAGCCAGTGCGTGCTCGACCATGTAGCGGCCCAGCTTGCCGGACGCGCCAACGACGCACACCCTCAGCGGGCGGAGGCCCTCCACCGGTCGGTCCGTCATGCTTCCGTCCCTCCTGCGACACCCAAACCGAGGCAACCTTACGAGCGTAAGTCCACCTTATGGTTGTAAGGTTGTCAAGAGGTTCGATGACGACGAGAGGGCCCGATGGCACCACGAAGCCGAACGACGCCGCTCAGCCGCGATGCTGTCCTAAGGGCAGCGGTCGAGGTGGCTGACGAGCGTGGCGTCGCGGCCGTTTCGATGCGCGCGGTCGCCCAACTGCTCGGCGTGGAGGCCATGTCGCTGTACCACTACGTTCGCAGCAAGGACGAGATCATCGACGCGCTCGTCGACCTGATCTTCGCTGAGATCGAGTTGCCCACTCTTAACGAGGACTGGCGTGCCGCCATGCGTCGCCGGGCCGCCTCGGCCCGCGCCGTGCTCGGCCGTCATACGTGGGCGGTGTCGCTGATGGATTCCCGCGTCAGCCCCAGCCCGGCGACGCTACGCCACCATGACGCCGTAATAGGCTGCCTGCGCGCTGCCGGCTTCGACATCGCCGGCGCGGCAACCGCGTTCTCTCTGATCGACAGCTACGTGTACGGCTTTGTGATCCAGGAGGCAAGTCTGCCGTTCACGACCGCCGACGAACGGGAGGCCGTCGCAGCCGGGCTGTTCGAACACCTGCCCGCCGACGCATTCCCCCACCTCACCGAAATGGCCGAGCACGCGCTCCGCCCCGACTACAGCTACGCCGACGAGTTCGCCGTCGGCCTCGACCTCATCCTCGACGGCCTGGAGCAGCGCCTACGCAACGGCTCCCCCGGCAGGCCGGCACCGTCCCTGGGTCCGGGCACGGGATGAGCGGCACCTACGGGATTGTCGCGCTCGACACGTCCTCGAACGCCCGACCGGCCCGTGGTTGCACCTCACCCGTCCTATCCGGGTCACGACGCCTGGGCGATGCTCGGCGCCAATGGATGTGGGGCGAGCCCGGTACACGTCGAAGCGACACCGATCCGCTTCGACGTCGCCGTCCCCGGCGACCTGCTCAACGCGCTGACCTGGCGCAACCGACGCGGAGAACAGCGCACCTTGAAGTACGTCGTCAACGGCCGTCTCGAACGCTCCCTCAGCATCCAGGGCGTCTATCGTCTGACCGACGAATCCGCCGCTCAATTGGGCGCCCTGCTCGATAGGTCGCCGACCCCGAGCCAGAGGGCAGAGGCCAACCACGCGCATCATGGTCGGCAGCCATCCGTGACGGTCGACGCGCGTTGACGGCGGCATGAGAGCGCTCGTGATCTTGTAACGGCGAGAAGACGTGGTCGTGCAGACTGGCGTCGTGGCCGACAGCGGTGTTGTGCGTGAGTTCCACGTGGACGAGGGCTGGGGAGTTATCGACGGACCGGCCGTCCCGGGCGGTTGTTGGGTGCATTTCTCGGCGATCGCGATGGGCGGTTTTCGGCATCTCGCAGCGGGCCAGTTCGTATGGCTCCGGGCCGAGGCTGTCGAGCAAGACGGGTTCAGCTTCCGGGCGGTGAAGGTCTGGACGGAGGACGTTGAGCCGGCCAGTCCGCTGAGGTCGAGACACTCGTCTGGAGGCGCTTACCACAGCCGCTTGGTTCTCACGTTCGATGGGCCGGAAGGGGGCGGCGAGCTTGACAACGAGTGACCTGGCCGACGGGTGGACAGCGGCAGTTGTGCGCCCTGGATCCGAGAACTCCTACTCGTACACGCCGGTCCAGAGCTTCACGGCTGGACACATTCGGCATGGGTCTTGTGGCACCGAGGCTCGCTCACCGGCGAGCGCCGGCCGGTGTCATAGTGGGACTATGCTGCCCGTCAATCCGGCGACGCTCATCCTGCTCGGTTTCGTTGCGGCGCTCGGATCCACGGCGTTGCTGATCAGAGAATCCGGCCCCATGCGGGTCGCCGCTGCCGTCATGCTCGTGATGGCGATCGCCATGCTGGCGCATGGGGTGTGGGGCGCTTGGCGCTGGTCACGCGAGCTGCGCGACTCGCCAGAGTGGAAGATCGCCAGCCGAGGCCGCGACGTTCCGGACCACCAGGTTGACGACACCTGGGATCCTGCCCCCGGAAGTCGGCCGCCGCCTGCGCATCGTCGAAGCGATGAGTGGTGAAGAATCCGGGGGAGGCCGGGGCTCGGATGCACGGCAATCAGCAGTTGAGCACGCCCGCGCTCGCGCAACTCATCACGCTAGGTAGCGAGCGGATCGCGGCAGACATCCCATGGTTCTTCGATGTCAAGTGCTGGATCGGAGATGGGCCCAGGCGGTGGCCTCGTCGTAGGTGGTTCCGGTCTTGAGGCAGCCGTGGAGGATGCCGACGAGACGATTGCTGAGCTGGCGCAGGGCGGCCTGGTGACCGGTGCCGCGGTCGCGGAGGGCCTGGTAGTAGGCGCGAGCGCCGGGTGAGCCGCGCATGGCGCAGAACGCCCACTGGTGCACGGCGTCGGCGAGACGGCGGTTGCGGGCGTAGCGGGCGAGTACGACCCGGCGGCTGCCGGACGCCCGAGTGATCGGCGAGGTGCCGGCGTAGTTGCGGCGGGCCTTGGCATCGACGTAGCGGTGCGGGTCGTCGCCGAACTCGCCGAGGATCCGGGCACCGAGAACTGGGCCGAGGCCGGGCAGGCTCAAGTAACGCTCAACGTCACGGTGCCGGCCAAAATGTGAGGCCACCACCTGACCGAGTTCGGCGATCTCGATGTTGAGAACGTTGATCAGCTGGACCTGACTGGACACGATCGCCGCGTAGGCGTTCTGCACCGGCTGCGGCTGACGCAGCTGCTCAGCGCGCAGTGTCTGCTGGATCGCGGTAGCTTTGCCATCGAGATCACGACGACCGGCACGCCGCAGCGCGGCGACGATCGTGACCCGCGGCAGGCGAGCACCCCGCTCCGGATCCGGTGCCCGGTCCAGCAACTCAAGGGCCTCACCGGCGGCCAGGTCGTCGAAAGCCTCTAACGCGGCGGGATAGAACTCCCGCAACGCCGAGCGCAGCCGCAGCACCTGCCGGGTGCGGTCCCAGACAAGGCTCTGATGCGCCCGCGCCACCAGCTTCACCGCTTCCGCAAGAGAGCTGTCACCAGCCACCTGCCGGTGATGGGCATGATCCAGACGCACGATCTCCGCCAGCACGTGCGCATCCCCGGCGTCGGACTTCGCACCAGAAGTGGAATGCCGCTCTCGGTACCGCGCCACCGACATCGGGTTGATCGCATACACCTGATACCCCGCCGCGACCAGCGCCTGCACCCACGTGCCACGGTCGGTCTCGATCCCGATCCGCACCCGCCCGGCCGCCTCGGCCGGATCCAGATCCGCCCACGACGCCGGCATGTGCTCAGCGATCAGCGCATGCAACCGACCGACACCTTCAAGACCCTCCGGCAACCGCGCCCGGACAAGCCGGCGCCCGTCCTCGCCAAGGATCTCCACGTCGTGGTGGTCCTCGGCCCAGTCATCGCCTACCCAGATCATCCTCGCCTCCCACACAGACACCCGCCCGTATCAGCAGCGTGGAGAAGACGCCGGCGATCTAATAGCCAAGTGCTCACCAGGCCCAGAGGGCGGGGCACGTCATCCCATCAGCCGTCCCGTCTCCTCACGACCAACGGGCGCACGGTCTGCCGCAAGACCTCAAAGGGGTCCGAAGAGTGCAGTGCTGACCCGCCAGCCGCTACCGGAGCCATCCTGCACCAGCAGGCTGACGGAACCTATTAGAAGAGCATGCGCCGGTCGCGCTGCATGAACGGTTGCAGCAGGCCACGGGATTCACAATCAGAGCTGGTCCAGAAGAAGGACGCCGTCCGGTGAGTAGAAGTAGTCGCGTACTTGCCGAGCCCAGTCTTCGATCCTCGGGTCTTCCGCGTGCAACAACCACTCGGAAAGATGCGCGCACTCGTCGGTGTACCCATTCTCCGCGAGCCACCGCAGCGTTTCGTGCCGACCGGCACCGAAGATGGCTTGCGCGTCAAAGCCGACGCCCAAGTCCATGTCACCGGTTCGGAATTTCGCGCCATACAGGCGGCACGAGTCTGCCGGATCACCGATCAGAAACAGCAAGAAGGCTGTCACGTAGATCTGCTCGTACTCGTCGCTCTCGCCACTGTCCGGGCCTTCGCGCCAAGCCCTCTCATGGTCGAAAATATCCCGCAGCATCGCGTGATGGGGACGAGGGTCACCGACATCCACCATCCGGAGCGCTTCCCGGCGCGAAGCCGGACTCGACAGGTCCACAGGCTTGGGCACGCATGCACGGTAGTCCAGCGGGGCTCATCCATCATGTGGAGGCCATCGGAAGCGGGTTGGACCCTCCGGCCGTCACGCGCGCTCGGCGGTAGATCCGGATGCCGTATACGGCGCTGGCCGTGGCATCAAGCGACGCAGAACTCGTTGCCCTCGGGGTCCTGCATGACGACGTGCCCGAGGACGTCGCCGTACCACTCCTCGCGGACCACCGTCGCGCCGGCGGCGACCAGGTCGGGCACTTTCTGCCGGATTAGTCGGGCGCGCTCGACCATGTCCCAGGGGCCTGGACCGGCCACCCGGATATCGATATGCATACGGTTCTTGCCGGACTTGCCCTCGGGCACCTTCAGGAAACCAATGGCAGGGCCCCGGCCATCCGGATCGACGATGGAGGCGTTGTCCGGCTCGTCGAAACCGGATTCTTTGACATAGCCCAGGGCTAGCGCCCAGAAGGCAGCGATCCGGTGAGGACCGTCGGCATCGCATCCCAAGGTCCAAAAAGTCGCCACGGCGTCAACGTACGCGGGCTACGACGCGCTGTCATCGGCATGAGCGCACACCTGATCTTGGCAGAACCGGAGCGGCGTCAGCCACTTCCCGACCGGACGGGAGGCGGCCCGTGGGTTTCCCGCTAACGGTCAGGTCCTATCGGACGTATCCCCGCCGGCCAAGGTGCTCGGTTGCCGTGCTGTCCGGCTGTGCCTTCGACCGCAACTCTCCCACCCTTGCCGCGGCGTTGGTGGCGGTTCGGCCGCCGGGGGAAGCGGCCAGCCGGGTCAGCGCGGGTCCGACAGCTCGTAGCGCGACTCCTGCGGCTACCCAGCATTCGGGTCCTGCCACGACGCAGGCCGCGGTTCCCGCTACGAGTGCTACCGCGACGAGGCCGGCCAGCCCTCCCGAGTTCGATTTCCAGGAGATGCTGTTGCAGCTTGCTTCCGACAGGCCGAGCATGTGGTAGCAGGCGTAGGAGCCGTGGGCCGGGTCTTGGGCGGCCCACTCATATGCATCGCCCCAGGTGAAGACACCGTCGGAGTCTCGATAGCCGCTGGCGAGCACGTAGTCAGGAATGCCCCCGGGTACCGGGGTGGCCAAGTGGTTGGCCCACTCCTACCTTGGGGTATCCGGAGGGCTGGCAGGCCTCGCTGCAGCCGTCGTTCTCGCCGGGAGCGATAGTCAAGACTTGTGGATGAGGATCTTGATCAGGCCGCTGCTGCGGTCGTGGTGATGGGTTCGGCGGGTCGTTCGACGAGCTGGCCTCGTTCGGAACACGCACCGGCTCGGACCAGCGCGACGAGGTGCGGTGCGTTGACCGCTCGCCACCGCTGTTGGGCGGCCTCGATGAGCTCCTTCGCGAGATAGGCGGCTGCCTTGCGCAGGATCTCCTCCTCCTGCCGCAGCTCAGCTACCTCGCGGCGCAGCCGGGCGATCTCGGCGTCCTTGTCCGCCACTGACAACCCGTCACCCGCCGATACAACCCCGGCCGACCTGCTGTGCTGATCTTCCTTACGGACCCAGTTCCGCAGCGTCTCGTGACTCATCCCGAGCTCACGAGCGACCTGGTTGATCGGCCGTCCTGACGAACAGACCAGATCGACCGCGTCACGCCGGAACTCTTCCGTGCACTTCGATGGACGCCCCAGCGGGGGCACCCCTTCTCTGGACCAGCGTCCAGTCTCAGGGTGTCCACATCTCAGGGGAAGCCCACCGGGGCGGCCGCTTTGACACCTGATGGTTGGTGGGCACCTGGCGTCAGCCTGCTGCCAGGGGTCGGGCCAGCCAACTGGAGAGCCAGTCAAACGCGGTTGGCTCCATCGCCAGCCAGGTGCCAGCGTTGTGGCCACCGCCGTTGACGTATCCGGTGGTGACGCTCACCGGCGGGCGGGCTAGCCGGGCCAGGGTGGTGGTGCTGCGCAGGGACGGGTGGTCAGCGCGGGCGCAGCCAAGGTAAAGCGCGATGGCGGGTGGCGGTAGGTGCTGCAAGCGCCAGGCATCGTTGTTCAGGGTGTGCTCGGAGCCGTCCCCGACGGTGATGCCTGGGCTGGTGTAGCCGGAGAGGCTGGCCGCGGCTGCGTATTCGGTCGGGTGGCGCAGGGCCAGGTTGGCGGCGCAGAAGGCACCGGCCGAATAGCCGATCAGCCCCCAGCCGGCCCGGTCGGTCCGTACGCGCAGTTGGCTCTTGACGGCCGCCGGCACGTCGACGGTCAGGTACGTCTCGGCCTGCGGTCCGTGGCTGAGGTTGGTGCACTCGGTGTCCAGCAACCGATCCGGCGTTATGTACGGGAACAGCATCACGGTCGGTGCCATCCGACCCGCGGCGATCTCCTGGTCCAGGTATTCGGGTGCGCGCAGGGTCTTTGTCCACCCCATCGGTGAGGATGGGTAGCCGTGCAGGGCCTCGATGACCGGGAAGCGGGCGGTGGGGCGCGCGTCGTAGGCGGCCGGCAGGTACACCATCATCGGCAACGAGAGACCGCTGGCCTTACCGGGGACGGTGAGGTTGACCAGGCGTCCACCGGATCCACCGCCGGGCGGCGGCGGATCCGAAAGCGCAGCTGCGGCCGGTGGTGCGCCCGTCAGATCGGACCACGAGGTGTAGGTTTCGACCTGGCGGTTGACCCATACCAGGGCAGCGGCGAGGGCGGTTGCTACGCAGAGGCTGGCGCTGCCGGCCCTGATCGGATCGGCCGGCTGATGGCGGTGCGGTCCCAGGCCACTGCCAGCGCGACGGTGGCGACGACGGCCGCCGCGACGGCGAGCAGCAGGAGCGCGAGGCTGTCCGGTGCCATCTTTCTCTCCTAAGCGGACGTGTTGGCAGTGCCTGCGGGCGGCTGCACGGGGCGGGGCGGCGGTGCCGGGCTGGGCTGGCCGTGCGGTGTACGCACCTGCCGCACCAGTGGCGCGGACTCGGGCAGAGGGGCGGGCAACTGCCGGATCGCCCAGATCAGGGCCGCCCGCAGGGCGTCCAAGCCGGACGGCCCGGTGGAGCCGACACGGGGCGCTGCGGCCGGGCTGCCGGTGGCGGTACGCGCCGGAGTGCCCAGCACAGCTACCGTCACGCCCACCGGCAGCCCTTGCGGTGTGGCCGCGCCAGCGGGCCGGCCGCGCCCCGCACCGGTGGGAACCACCGCCAGCGCCGGATAGCGGCCGGGTGCGGCCAGCACCACCTGGCGGGCGAACGGCTCCTGCCGCGCTGACGACACCAGGGCCCAGCTGTGCCCGGTGACGCGCAGGTCCCGGCTCAGTTGGTCGGGCAACGTCATGGCCAGCGCCGGTACCGACGTTGCCGGGGTGGTGTGGGCGAAGATCAGCACGGCCGGTCCTGCCGCCGTCTGCGCCGAGCGGGCCAGATCAGTCGGGGCCGCATTGCCCCATCCGTCCTCCGCGCTGGTGAGGACCAGCAGCGCCGGGTACCGCCAACCGGGGTTGCGCAGGTAATCGGTGGGTACGGTGACGGTTGGTGGGGCGGCCAGGTGCCAGTCGGCCCACCCGTTCGGTCGCCACTGCAAGGCGAACGGCTGCGCGGAGTCGCTGTGGTCGTGCTGGCGCACCCACTGGTCCAGCTTGCCGGGCGTGCTGACATGGTGACGGTCGCCGGCGGTGGCCTGAGTCAGCAGGTCGTCCCAGTTCGTGTAGAACTGCGCGGAACGGTTGACCGCCAGCCCCACGGTCACCAGCACCAGGGTCTGCGTCAGCAGCACGCCCACCACCCGCGCCGGGATGCGGAGCCGGCCGAACTGCCGCCAGCCGACAACGGTTGCGGCGGCCGCCCCGACGGCAGCCAGCCCTGCCAGGACGAGTAACGAAATGCCAGTCAGTGCCATGTACACCTCCACGCCCTGAACCGTGCCGGGTAGGGCTGATGGTCCACCTGTTGGCTGTGAGAAGCTGCAGCATTTGCTGGAGGATCGCTGAACGCGGCGGTGTGGGCGGCTCAGGTCATTCACAGCGTGCACGCTGGTCGGGCTCAGCGAGGCGGCCGATGATGGCCTGATGACGTCGCACGGAGGCACGGCATTCGCCGGCGAGCCTTGGCGGCCACGCCCGCCGCTGACGCGGGCCGGCGTAGCCCGGCTTGTACAGGCGGCCGGCGTGTTCACCATCCTCACCTGGCTCCTGCCGCCGCGTCGTGGCGGGCTGGAGGTCCTGGCGGAGTACCTGCCGATGACTGGCGTCCTCACCGCCCGCGCGGCCACGGCGGTCAGCGGGGCGCTGCTGGTCTACCTGGGCGCGGGGCTGCGGCGGGGCAAGCGCAGCGCCTGGCGGTTGGCCGTCTTCCTGGCCAGCATCGGCATGGTCCTGCACATCGCCAAGGGGCTCGATTTTGACGCGGCGGCGGTCTCGGGCGCACTGCTGGCCATGCTGGTCGCGGTGCACGGCCAGTTCCGGGCGGTCACCGATCCGCGCAGTCCGTGGCGCGCGCTGGCGGCGTTCGCCGGCTTTGCGGGCGCCGGATTCACGCTCGGTATGCTGGAGATAGCCCTACGGCCGAACCGCCTGGTCGGTGCGCCGGGCGTGCGGCTGTGGGCAGAGCACGCCGCGCTCGGTCTGGTCGGCGCACCCGGCCCGCTGCGATTCCGGCACGCGCTGGGCGCCGAGGCGGTGAGCCTCACCACCGGCGCGTTCGGGCTGCTCGCGGTCGGCGCCGCCACGGTGCTGCTGCTGCGCCACGTCCGGCGCGATGCCGACGAGCGGACCGTGGAACAGGACCACCGGCTACGCGAGCTGCTGCGCCGGTACGGCACGGCCGACTCGCTGGGCTACTTCGCCTTGCGCAGGGACAAGCTGCTGATGTGGGCGCCATCGGGGAAGGCTGCCGTGCCGTATCGCGTCATCAACGGGGTCAGCCTCGCCACCGGTGACCCGATCGGCGACCAGGATGCGTGGTCGCAGGCGATCGACGCGTGGCTGGCCGACAGCGCCCGGCATGGGTGGACCCCGGCGGTGCTCGGCTGTGGCCCTTCCGGCGGACGTTCGTACCGCCGCAGTGGCCTGGACGTGGTGGAGATCGGCGACGAGGCAGTGGTGGACGCGGCCGGGTTCAGCCTCGAGGGCCGGCCGATGCGCGCCGTGCGCCAGGCGGTTGCCCGCGCGAGGCGTGCCGGGTACACCAGCGAGGTGATTCGCCAGCGCGACCTGCCGCCGGCCGCACTGGCGGAGGCGGTACGTGCGGCCCGCCAGTTCCGGGACGGACCGGTGGAGCGCGGCTTCTCGATGGCGCTGTCCCGCATCGGCGACCCGCAGGACGGCGACTGCGTGCTCGTGCTCTGCCGCGACAGCAGCGCGCGGCTGCGTGGCGTGCTGCAGTTCGTACCATGGGGAGACGACGGGCTGTCGCTGGACCTCATGCGTGGCGACCGCTCCGCAGTCAACGGCGTGATGGAGCTCATGGTGGTCAGCGCGATCGAGGCGGCACCCGGCCTGGGCGTGGGGCGGCTGTCGCTGAACTTCGCCGTGCTGCGCTCGGTCTTCGCCCGAGCCGAGGGGCTGGGGGCCGGGCCCGTCCTGCGGATCTGGCACCGACTGCTGCGGCTGGCCTCCCGGTTCTGGCAGATCGAGTCGCTGTACCGGGCGAACGCCAAGTACCAGCCGGAGTGGCAGTCGCGTTACCTGTGCTTCCCTACTGCCCGCGACCTGCCCCGGATCGCCATGGCCGTACTGAAGGCGGAGGCGTTCCTGCCGACCGGGTGGCGCCGGGCGCGGCGCGGCGACGGTGGCGCCTCCGTGCCATCCCTCGAACCGCTCGGGGTGAGGTGATGGCAGAGGGGGCGCGGCGACGCACCGCCCTGCGACGCGTCGCCGCGATCGCCGTGCTCCTGGCGCCTGCGATCAGCGCCGGCGAACCGCCGCCGCCACCCACGGCGGGGCCCGCCGCCCCGGGCGCGGTGGTCGCGCTCGGCGACTCCGTGCCAGCCGGGTCGGCCTGCGACTGCGTGCCTTTCCCGGACCTGTACGCCCGCATGCAGGTGCCTGCCGTCCCGTCCGTCAACCTCGCTCGCGGCGGCTTCAGCTCCGGCGATGTGTGGGCGCAGCTCGAGTCCCCTGACACGGACGACGACCTGCGCCAGGCTGGCGTCATCATGATCATGGTTGGCGCGAACGATCTGGCCGCCGCGTTCGACGCCGACGGCGACGGCGACGGCACCTACCGGCAAATCGCGGCGCGAGTCGGGGCCAACGTGGCCGCCACGATTGACCGGATCCGCGAGTTGCACGACGGCCCCGTCACGGTGCTTGTGCTCGGCTACTGGAACGTCGTAAAGGACGGCTCCGTGGGGCTTGCCGAGTACGGCGATGCCGGCATGGCGCAGTCGGCGACCGCCACCCGATACGTCAACCATGCCCTGCACGACGCGGCCGCTGAGACGGCCGCACTCTACGTGCCCACCTACCCGGCATTCAAGGGCATCACCGGAGACCAGGACCCCACCGACCTGCTCGCCGACGACGGCGACCACCCCAACGCGTTGGGCCACGAACTCATCGCCCGCACGGCGCACGCCGCCGTAGCTGCCAGCAGATGACCATGGCGCAGCCATCCCATGACGAGCCCGAACCCGGGCCTGACGTGGACGACGAGCGCGACGCCACGAACTTCTCCTACGTCTCCCGGGCAATATCGTCCGCGCGATGACCCTGACCGTGGACACCCGGGCAGGGAACGACCCACGCCTCCGCTGACTGTCAGCATGGCGCGGGCGACGATCGCCGGATAGGCCACCTCCAGCCACGATCCACGCCTCACCCGCTACGGGAAGGAAGCGGAATCGTACGTCCATTCCGATCCACACGCTTCCCTGATGAAAGCCCGGATATTCGGCGAGACACTGGCCAAGTACCTCGTCAGGAGAACACGAGCCCGGATCCGCAAGGACGCCAGGCAGGAAATGCGAATCCAGGCGCTGGCAGCGGCCAGAGTGATTACCCCTGAAATCGAGGAAGCCTTCCACGCCATACGCCACGCCGGAAATCGGGCGGCACACGCTGATGCCGGGGACACCGAACTTTCCCTCTCGGTCCTTCGGCACTGCTTCGATCTGGGACGGTGGCTCCATCTGGCAGCCGACCCGGACGCGAGGGTTGGGCCGTTCGTGCCGCCAAAGAGGACGGGCACCCCGAAGCCGGACGCACTGAAGCCGCAGAACGGCGTACCGCTGAAGTCGCAGAACAGCGGGATACCGAGGCCGCAAAACGGCGTGCCACCGGACCCGCCGACCGTGGTAGCCGACGCGCCTCCCTCCGCCCGGTCGACACCGGGTCCTCGAAGCGCGAGATCCCTGCCGGACCGCAGGACGAGGCGGACAAGCTCCACAGGTCCCCCAGCAGCGCGGCACAGAGCCGGAGAAGATACCGCCGAGCACGCCTCCCGAGAGAGTGAGCAGCAATGGCATATCCCTCCTCAGCCACCTGAAGTCGGTTCAGCAGTCCGCCGGGACGCCGGCCATGCTCCTCGTGGCCGCTGCGTTCGAGACATCTCTCCTCATCATCGCGTACGTAGCATTCAGCGGAGCCCTTTTCGTGGTCCATTAGATCCGCCGCCAGTCGTAGAGTACCGACTTCGGCCGCCCCGGAACGGGCGCCCGAACTGTTATGCGGGGTCTTCGGCCACGCCTGACTGCGGAGGTCCCCCAGTCCGCCGTCCCACGACGAGCCAGTGACAGCCGACGCCGGGCGCGGGACGGTGGCGTGAGCATTGCGCACACCACCGCCCCACGCATCGGATCCCTCTGCACCGGGTACGGCGGGCTCGACATGGCCGTCGAGCTGGTGCTCGGCGGCCAGCTCACCTGGTACGCCGAAACCGACCGCCACGCCCACACAGTCCTGGCCACCACTTGGCCCAGATCAGCCGAGGCTCGGTTCTTGCTCGTCAATGGAGTTCAGCACCTGTGGCACCCGGCCCGGTCCTGCACACTGGCTGCAGGACCAGAGCGGCCGGGAACGGCGTGCGGGAGTCAGGCAACCGCTCACGTACGGGCCTTAGCAGATGTGCTGCCGCTCGGTTGCCGGATTCCTGTCGCAGGACGGCTCACCGCCCGCCTCACCGGCGCCGTGTAGGCCCGCGTACCGATCGACCGGTCGACGTTGCGGCCAACCGATCGAGGCGTTGGCCGGGTGCCGGCTCGTAGCGTGCGCGTCGTGACGATAGAGACGGCGTTGTTCCTAGGCCGGTTCCTGCAGAACCCGCGGCGCGTCGGCGCGGTGGCACCGAGTTCGTCGCGGCTCGCGTGGCGGGCCACGGTGCCGGTGCCGGACACCGGTCATCCTGTGGTGGTCGAGCTCGGGCCGGGCACTGGCGCGTTCACCGAGCTCATTCAGCGCAGGCTTGGCGGTCGAGGGTGCCACTTGGCGTTGGAGGTTGACCCGGTGTTCACCGCGCTGCTGAGGCGTCGGTTTCCGATGGTGGACGTGGTGGCGGCGGCCGCCGAAGACCTGCCGGACGTGCTCGCCGCGTACGGGCTGCCACCGGCCGACGTGGTGGTGAGCGGGCTGCCCTGGACGGTGCTGCCCGCCGCGCTGGTGGACCGGACGATGGCGGCGATCGTCGCCGGCATGGCGCCGCACGGCGCGTTCACCACGTTCGCGTACCTGCACGCGAGCTGGACCAGCCCGGCCCGGCGGCTGCGCAACCGACTAACCGGCGTCTTCGAGGAGGTGGTGGTCGGCCGCACGGTGTGGGCGAACCTGCCGCCGGCGCTGGTCTACCACGCTCGCCGGCCACGGCATCAGTCCGCCGGTGCCCGACATGGGCGGAACTGCTCGTCGACGAGGCCGAGCCGGTGAGCGAGGATGCCGGCCTGCACCCGGTTGCGAATACCGAGCTTTTCCAGCAGTGCCACGATGTGCGTCTTCACCGTCGTCACACCGACGTTCAGGTCACGGGCGATCTCGGCGTTGGAAAGCCCGACGCCGACGAGGCTGAGCACGTCGCGCTCGCGGGCGGTGAGCGCGGCCAGGACCGCGGTGTCAGGCTGCTCGATGTCGCCGTTCCGGTCGGCGGCGTGGGAGCGCCGGGCCCGGTCGACGACGCGGGCGAGCACGGACGGTGCGAGCAGCGGCTCGCCGCGCGCGGCCCGGCGCACCGCGTCGAGCATGTCGGCCGGCTCGCCGTCTTTGACGAGATATCCCACCGCACCGGCGCTCAACGCGCCGTAGACACTATCGTCGTCGGCGAACGTCGTGAGGATGAGCACGTTCGTCAACGGTGCCGCGGCCAGCAACCGCCTGGTCGCCTCGATTCCGTCGACGCGGGGCATGCGGATGTCCATCAACACGACGTCCGGGCGCAACCGCTCGACCAGCCGCACCGCGTTGTGCCCGTCGGCCGCCTCCCCGACCACCTCGATGTCGGGTGCGGTGTCGAGCAGGACCCGGATGCCGGCCCGGACCAGGCCCTGGTCGTCGACGACGAGCGCACGGATCATGCCTGCCCCTTGCCCGGCAGGTTCGCCTCGACCCGCCATCCCGACCGGGACGTCGGGACGGCGGTCAGCGTGCCATCGAGCACGGCGACCCGCTGCCGCATCCCGTCCAGCCCCTGACCGGATGCCGGAAGCGGCATCGGTCCCGGCCCCGACGGCGGCGCGTTCTCGATCACCGCGCGCACCGCGCCGGTGCCGGAAACCGTGACGCCGACCGTGGTTTCCGTGCCCGGGCCGGTGTGCTTGAGGACGTTGGTCAACGCCTCCTGCACGACCCGGACCACCGTGGTGCGAACCAGCAGCGAGGTGTCGGCCAGCCGCGGGTCGACCTCGGAGGTGACCGGCATGCCCGCCCGGCGCAGCCGGTCGATCGCGTCGACAAGTGTCGCCTCCGGGTCGGTCACCAACGCCGACCCCTCGCCGGCGTCGACCGCATCCGGGTCGCGCAGCACCGCCAGCACGCTGCGCAGCTCGTCCAGCGCCTGACGCCCGGCCGTGGCGACGTCGACGAGCGCGGCGCGGGCCACCGCCGGGTCGCCGCCGTTGTCCAGCGCGAGCGTGCCGACGCTGGCCCGCAGCGTCATCGCGCCCACGTGGTGCGCGATGATGTCGTGCAGATCCCGGGCGAGGCGGGCCCGCTCGGCCAGCCGCGCCGCATGGGTCTCGGCCCTGTGGCGCGCCTCGGCCTCCGCGGCCCGCTCCTCGGCCACTCGCCGGGCCCGCTGCAGGCCGGCCAGGTAGCGGCCGGCCACCACTGGCAGGGCAGTCATGCCGAGCAGCGTCGACAACGGCGCGTCGATGTCGCTGCCGAACGACGCCTGGACCACCAGCGCGGCGTATGTCGCGACCGCACCGGCCAGCGTGACCGGCCAACGCGCACGGTGGCCGAGCACGCCGAGCGCGACGAGGAGGAACAGCAGCGCTGCAGCATTGGTGAATGGCGAGAACCACGTGGTCAGCACGACCACGACCGCCTCGGCGCCGACCGCGACCAGCGGCCACCTGGGTAGCGTGCCGAGCAGCAGGCCGCTCGCGACGGCCAAGGCGATCGCGATGCACCGCTGCGCCGTCCCGATCGGCCAGTCGAGCAGCGTGTTCACTACGGCGACAACGGTACCGGTCGTCGTGCACAACAGCACCGGGCGGGCTGGCCAGCGCGCTGTCACGTCCACACCGCGACGATACGGACCACCACCGGCCGAAGGGTCTCGTTCGATCGGCCGGCGTGCCTCGATCCACCGGTCGGCCGGCCGACGCACCGGCCGCGTCCGGGCCCGATCGATCGAGGCCGGACGCCCTGCGGCCCGCCTACGGTCAGGAAATGGATCTGGGAATCTGGCTGGTGGAGCGGGGGTCGCAGCTGCCACCTGCGGCCGTTTACGCCGCCGGTGCGCTGTTGATCGCGGCCGAGGTCGGGGTGCTCCTCGGCGCGTTCGTGCCGGCCGCGTCGGTCATGCTGGCACTCGGCGCACTGTCGGCCACCGGCACGCTGGACCTGCCGGTGACGACCGCAGTCGCGGTGCTGGCCGCGCTGCTCGGCGACTCGGTCGGCTACTGGGAGGGCCGCGTCATCGGCCCCCGGCTGCGCACCGGTCGACTGGGCCGGCGCATCGGAAGCCGACGCTGGCGGCATGCCGAGCACCTGGTGCGACGCGGCGGGATCGCCGTCACGATCGGCCGGTGTACCGCGTTCGTACGCACGCTCGTGCCGCGGGTGGCCGGCGTCGCTGGCATGCACTACCGCCGGTTCCTCGTGTACGACGCCGTCGCCGTCGCGGTGTGGGCACCTGGCACCATCCTGATCGGCTACGCCGCGGGTACCGCGGGATAACAGCACGGCAGCACAGCGCCGGCCCGACTCCGCGACGCTCCTGCTCCGATCTGAACCGCCGATCCGAAACCGAACGGAGTTCCTGACCCGGCATCTGCACGTTGTTGATCGCCATAGGGCCGCGATCACCGAACAACGCGATCATGATTGCGCGCTCGCTCGTGTCCGCGGCTCAGGTGCCCAGATGTTGAGTGACGCTCTCGGCGGAGGGCGAGAGGCCGGCCACCATTCCGTTCCGGCTACTTTCCGCGGGCCTTCTGGGTGCTGCCGTTGTTGGCCTCGACAGATCCGCCTTTTCATCCGTGACCGGCCACGGATATCGAGCTTCCTCTCCAGGCCCATCAGGTGTTCCTTGCTGACGTAGGCGTCGGTCGGCTCCGCCAGGGGACTGTACAAATAACGGCCCTGTCTCACTTTCGGTGGTGACGGAGGGTGCGTGCTGTTATCCGAGGAGGATGCGGTGGCGGAGCAGGGTGAAGCCTGTTCGTCCGTGCATTTGGCGGGCGATCCGTTTGGTTCTGGTGTTGACGCCTTCGGTGGGGCCGTTGCTGTAGGGAAGCGTGAGCGCGGCGTTCACGGCGTCGCGGTCGCGTTGCAGGCCTCGGGTGAAGGCGTGCAGATGAGGTAGGTCGGCCGCGCGGACCTGGACGGTCCAGAGCGAGAGCCGGTCGACGTTTCCCGGTTGAGGCGTCAGGAGTTCGGCGAAGCGCCCGACTATGGCGGCGAGTTGGGTCATCTCGGGGCAGGCTGCGGTGAGCTGTGCCAGTAGATGTCGATGCTCGGGTGTGAGGTTGTCGGGTCTGGTGAGGATCACCCGGGCGAGCCGGCGGGGGCACTGTCCGCCAGTGATAGCCGTGGACCGTCCCGACGACGCCCCGCACCTCGGGCAGACCGCGGTGTCCCGCGGCGTCCGGGCGAGCACCAGGATCCGCTCACCCTCGTCGGTCACGTCCTCGACGACCAGCGGGGACAGCCCGAGAACACCGTCTGTACAAGTCTGTTGACGTCCTCCACATAGGAACAACGACACCGGCCACTGTCTGTCACCACCGAAAGTGAGACAGGGGTGTTAGCTTGACACTCCCAGCCGGGCCTGCCTCCGAACTGTTCCCGGAGTACGTCACGAATCCGCGTTACGAGTAGTAGCTACGCGAGGAGTGTTCGGGCAGGCTCCTGGGCGAATGAAACCCGTCCCGCCCCTGCGTACACTGCGGTGGCGACTGGTCGAGGACGTATCGCACGTCGTGGACGGGCCCGCCGATGCGTGCCGACGGTGCGTAATCGGGTTCCGTTGATCAGTGCGTGACAAGGCGCGGTGTACGTCAGTGGCCCGGTACGGCTGCGACCGACGTGTGGGAGGTAGACAATCGTGGGCGACCGACAGCGGCGCGCCTTCGAGCGATGGTTCGATCGTCAGGGGCTGCCCAGTTTCACTGTCGGTGTCCGCCCACTGACAGCCGCTCGCGTACTGCCGCCCCTGCTGCTGATCTCGACCTGGGAGCTTCTGTCCACCGCCCTGGACGCACTGCAGCAGGGCGGGCCGCAGGCGGAGCAGCCATTGCGCCCCCTGCAGCTCCTTGTCCTGGTGGCGCTCCTGGTCCTACCATTGCTGGCGGCCCGATGGGCGGCTCGGCGGATCGATTCCACCATGTCCCGAACGCTGCCGGTCGTTACCGCGGTCGTGGCGACCGCGGTTGCCGTCGTGCTCGCGCCGTATCTGAACTCCCTGATGGGCAACGACTTCGTCAGCGACGTTGCCGGCAACATCGCTGCCACTGCCGTGCTGGTCCTTTTGAACTACCTGGGCGTCGGGTCGCTTCTTGCCTGGTCGGTGCGCGAAGGGCTGCGGCAGACAACGGCGCTGCGAGAGATGACCGGGCGTGCGCTGCCCCTGTTTGTCCTGCTGTCCGTATTCGGCTTCCTGGCCGCCGAGGTATGGCAGGTCGTGTCCGCACTCGACGGGTCACGGTTCTGGGCCATGGCGGCCGTGCTGACCTGCGCGGTGGCCGGCTTTTCGGCGACGATCTCCTTCAGCGAGATGAAGGAGATCGTCGCCTCGGATTATCCGCGCGAGGCGAATGCCGCCCTCGCCCACGAGGCGGATCGGCCGCCTGGGGTCTTGCCGAACGGGGACGCGCACCCGCCGCGCCGGCCTGTGTCCCGCCGCGAGCGGGTCAACATCGTCGCCAAGCTGGCGTTGGCCCAGACCTTCCAGGCGGTGCTGTTCTCGCTGGTCGTGTTCGTGTTCTTCGTGATTTTCGGCATGGCGGCGATCGGCACAGACATCATCGAGACCTGGACCGGTCGTGTGCCACAGGTGGCGCAGGTTCTCGGTATCGAGGTGTTCGCGTCATGGGAGCTGGTCCGGACCGCTGCTTTTCTCGCCATGCTGTCCATGGTGTATTTCGCGGCATCGACCTCGACAGACCCGAAGTACCGGACCGCCTTCTACGACCCGTTGTCGCGCAGCATCTCCCTGAGCCTGCTGGTCCGTGACAACTATCTGGCCCGGGTCAGCCCGCCCGGAACGCGGCGGCGTAGGCGCGGCCGGCGAGGAGGTCCGCCCGCTGTGGTTGCTCCTGCCGATGAGCTGCCCGGCCAGGGCCTGTCCCAGCAGTAGCTCTCGGATGGGCCGAGAACCGGGCTGTGACTGGTACCGACTTGAGCGTGACCAGGCCGTAAACAGCCACGCGACTGCGGGTGACGGCAAGGCTCGAAAGCGGTAGCGGAGGCCGCTTCATCGCTGCGGCAGGTGAGCGAGGAACACCGCGTGCGCCGCCCGGCTGACCGGGCACAGCAACAGCGGGGATGACCGACGAACTGGCGTGTGACGTCGCAGCTCTCATACCCAGCCTGCCACTACGAGCAGTGCCGGGCTCCGTCTCAGAGGAGTTTTGGCGGTGGTCAAGCATACTTGACCACCGCTACGTCATACGGTGCACAAATGATACGTACCGGTGTCCGAGGGGGGACTTGAACCCCCACGCCCTATACGGGCACTAGCACCTCAAGCTAGCGCGTCTGCCATTCCGCCACCCGGACTTACTCGCCCAGCCTACCGTGTCGGTCAGCAGGGGTCTCACCACCCGCTGGCCGCCCCGGTGGGCCGCACGGGGCATTACTGTACACGGCCTTCGTGGATCATGCACATCAGCTTCCAGCCGCGCTGTCCGCCCAGGTCGGAGTGGGTGGCTGCCAGCCAGGGAGCGCCTCAGATCGATCATGGCGGGCACGGCGGGTGGCGTCGGGGTGCCCTCTGCGGGCAGCATGGCTGACGTGTCACAGCCCTCTCCCCTGGCCGCACTCCAGCACCAGGCGCTCGCGCTGCGCGCCGCCGGCGACGTCGCGGGTGCGTGCCGGCTGCTGGCCGACGCGCTCAACCCGCTCCGGGCCAGCTATGGCGAGGACCATCCGGATGTCCTGGGCAGCGCCCACCTGCTGGCCCGGCTACACCGGGAGGCCGACGACCCAGCCGCCGCACGGCGCGTACTGGAGGAGGCCATCGCGGCCGGCGAGCGCCGATGGAATCCCGCCGACCCGCTGATGCTCGCGTTCTCCTTCGAACTCGCCTCGGTCGCCGAGGAGCTGGGCAATCGACACGAGGCTCGCCGCCACTACTCCCGAGTGGCCAGCTCCGGCCCTGCGGTGCTCGGCGTGGACCACCCGGCGGTGCAGGCGGCCCGGCACTATCTCGGGGGCGCGGGAGTGGGCACGGCGCAGCCCGTCCCTCCCCTGCCGCACGAATCGGCCATGACCCTGGCGCCGGTCTCCACGCCCCCACGCCAACTGCCACCCCCGCCGCCGGTTTCCGCCCAGCCGCAGCAGCCACCGCCGCCACCTCCGCACCGGATCCCGGCACCGTCCCGGCCGCCGAGGCTCGCCCCACCGGTCCCCACCCAGCGAGCTCCGGAGCCGGCGCATCCGACAACAGCGCCGGCCGTACCGCCGACACCACAGGCCTCCGCGCCGCCACCGCAGGCTGCGGCGATGCCCGCTCCGCCTCCGCGCACCAACGTGCCGCCGCAGCAGCCGGTTTCACCATGGGCTCCCCAGGCGGCACCACCGGCACCGCGGATCCCGGCCCCTCCACGGCCCGAATCCGCGGGCCAGGGCGGGGAGCCGACGCACCGGCCAGCCATGCCTGCCGCGCCCGGCGGAACGGTCGCGCCCCGGCAACCGCCGCTGGCGGCGGCGCCGGCCGCCGGGCCCACGCCGGCCGCCGCGGCTTCGGCATGGGCGCCGCAACCCGCGGCCGAGGAAAACCGCCAGACGCCCACGGTGCCGGCTCCGACCCCGGCTGCCCCGGCCCCACCGCTCCAGGCCGCACCCGCCTCGCCGGCGCCGTGGGCGGCCGCCGAGCCGGCACCGCAGCCGTCGCCACCGCCCGCCCGGGCGCGCGGTTGGGACAACCCCACCGTCCAGGTTCGGCAGATCGACCCTCTGCTCCGGGAGGAGGCCGCCCGCTCGGCGGCCAGATCGGTCGGCGACGGTTCCGCGGCACCGGCGAGCGGGGTGGCGGGTCCCGGCGGGAGCGCTTCCCCGGTCAGCGGCCAGCCCATGCCCGAAGCGTCCTCCAGCCCTGCGGTGAGCGGGCCGCCCGTGAGCGCACCACCCGTCAGCGGGCCACCCGTCAGCGCACCACCCGTCAGCAGCGCTCCAGTCAGTGGCACCCCGATCAGTGGATCACCCGTGCCGCCGTGGGGAATGACCGCGCCGCCCTGGAGCAGCGCCGCGCTGCCGCGTTCGCTGGCTCCGGCAGTTGGCGGCGAGCCGGCCGGGCCGGGCCACCCACCCGCCGAAAGCGCGGGTCTGCCCTCCCCCGGGCCCCCGCCGGGGCCTCGCCCGACGCCGGTCGGGCCCAACACCGCCCCGGCACCGCCCACGGCGCCATCGCCACCGCAGGCGTCACCGTCATCCGACCCGACGCCGGTCGGGCCCAACGCCGCCCCGGCACCGCCCACGACGCCATCGCCACCGCGGGTGTCACCGTCATCCGAGCAGCAGCAACAGCAACAGCCACCACCGCAGCCGCAGCCGATCTCTCAGGCCCAGTCGCAGCCGATCGGCCGGGGCCAGGCGGCACCGCATCCCAACGCGCCCGTGCCCCCGCCGGATCCCGGCCCCCCGCCGGGGCCTCAGGGCCACCGGACGTCCTGGCCCGAGCACGCACAGACAGGGCACGGCCCGACCACGCAGGGGCCGGACGGGCAGCGGACGCCGGACGGGCCGGCATGGCCTGAGCAGGGTGGACGGGGAGTCGACGACGACTACCCCTCCCCGCGCGAGGCCTGGCAGACGACGTACCAACAGGAGGAGAACGCCGGGCGCGGCCGGGTGATGATCGTCGTGGCCGTGGTGGTGGCCCTGGTCGTCCTCGTGATCATGGTCGGCGTCGCAGTAATGGTCTTCGGCCGCGACGCGGCACCTCCGCCGGAGACGGGGCCGCCGGCGGCGTCGGCAACGCCGACGGTGGGCGGACCGCCGCCGGGTGACCTAAAGCTGCGCGACGACAGCAGCACGATCACCCTGACCTGGACGGACCCGTCGGCCGGCGCGGTGCCGTTCATGGTGGCCGGCGGCCGGGCCGGGCAGAAGCTGGGAGTGATGGCCACGGTGGACCCGGGGCAGACCAGTTACACGGTGAACGGACTGAACGCCCGGGTGGACTACTGCTTCACCGTCCTCGCGGTGTACTCGACCGACGCGTTCGCCACGTCTGGGCAGGTTTGCACGCAGCGGGAGCCGGGCGCGACACCGCGCTGAACATCCGTCCACCTGGCACGCACGCTGGGTACGCACGGCGAGACGGTGCGGGTTTCCCCTGTCTCAGGGTGGCCATATGATGGCACCCGGCTCACGGGAGGGTCGCCGGTGGACGGTGCCCCACCTGCCACGACGAACGGGGAGGTAGCCGCTTGTGGCCACCATCGACGACGCCGTGACCACGGAGCCGGGTGCTCCACGCCGCCGCTGGCGCGGCGGGCTGGTCACCGTCGGCACGGTGACCGCGCTGCTGGCCGCGATGGGGCTCACCGTCCTCGGGCTGGGTGCCGCCGACAACGCGGTGGCCAACTACGACGCCAGCAGCTGGCTGTGGAGCGCGGCGCGCAGTGAGCTGGCGCGGGTCAACGGCGTGACCGCGCGGGTGGACACCCGGGTGGAGGTCCCCGACTCCCGACGACACCCGATGCAGGTAGCCCAGACCGATCGGCTGCTGATCCTGCGCGACCTGAACACCGGCCAGGTCAGCTCATTGGATCTGGCCACCCTACAGATCACCGCCACCACCCGGACCACTCCCGGGCTGGGCGTCAACGTGGCGCTGCACGAGGACGCCGCGTTCGTGGTGGACGCCGTGCAGGGCATCGTCCGGCAGCTCGACCCGCGCTCGCTGGCCCCGTTCGGCGAGCCGGTGCGCTACCCACCGGGTATCACCGGCGGGGCGTTCGACGGCGAGGGCCGGCTCTGGATCGCGGTTCCGGCCGAGGGCACCGTCTCGGCGATCACCGCGGCGGAGCTGCCGTCCGAGCCGGGCTCGGCCGCGCCGCCCGGCGGCGGCATCTCGCCGAAGAGGATCGAGACATACGACGTCGCGGAGGCCAGTCACGAGTTGGTCGTCTCCACGCTGGACGACGGCGTGGCGGTGCTCGACCGCACGGCCGGCGCGCTGGTGCGGGTGCAGCGCGGCGAGGTGGTCCGTACCCCGCTGACGATCGCCGGGCCAGGGTCGCTACCGGCGCGCACCAGTGGCCCGAAGGTGCCGGTGACCGTCCCCGCCGAGCGGAAGGTGCACGTGATCGGCACCGGCGGCGAGGAGCGGCAGTTCACCGTGCCGGGCCGGGGCGACGGGCTCAGCCCGGCCGTGGCCTGGGCGGACCGCTACTACTGCGCCGACGAGACGACGGGCACCGTCTACGCCTTCGACGCCGCCGGTCAGCTCGTCGACACGATCGGCGGCAAGGGTTCCACCGGTCCCCTGGAGCTGGAGGTGCGGGAGAACCGGCTGTTCATCAACGCGCCGGACTCGTCGACGGCGCGGGTGGTCGACGACAAGCACCGGGTGCGCGAGGTCAACAAGTATGCCAACGACGTGCTCGGCGGCGACCCGCCACCGGTGCCCCCGCCGCCGCCCCCGCCGAAGAAGCCGAAGGTCGGCAAGCCGAGCGCGCCGCGCAGCGTCACCGCGTCGGCCGGCAACACGCAGGCCCGGGTGAGCTGGCGGCCGGCCGCCGCGAACGGCGCCGAGATCATCCGGTACGTGGTGCAGGGTGCCGGCCAGCGCCGCGAGGTGGGCGCCAACCAGCGGTCGGTGGAGATCACCGGCCTGACCAACGGCGAGACGTACCGGTTCTCGGTGCACGCGGTCAACGCCAAGGGCGAGGGCCCGATGCGGACCAGCAACCCCGTCACCCCGACTGCGGCGGTGCCGGACCCGCCGTCCGGCGTCACCGCGCAGGCCCGGCCCGACGGCACGGTGCTGGTGACGTGGCCGGCCGCGAACGGCCAGGGCAACACCATCGCGAAGTACGCGGTGACGGCGACCTCGGCCGGCACGAACGCCCCGGCCGGCGAGTCGACGAAGACGGAGCTGGTCGTGCCGGCCGGCGAGCTGGAATACGGCACGCAGTACGCGTTCACCGTCGTCTCGGTCAACGACCGGGGTGCCGGGTCGGCGGCTTCCCCGGTGAGCAACAGCGTGGTGCCGTTCGCCGCGCCCGGCGCGCCGGTCGACCTGCGGGCGACGACGGTGGCGAACCGGTCGGGCACCATCGCGGTGCAGTGGTCGCCGGCTGCGGCCAACGGTCGGCCCGTGACGAAGTATCTGGTGGACGTTGGTGGCCGGAGCAGCGAGGTGACCGACACCCGGGCCACCGTGGACGGTCTGGGTGACGGGCAGAACGTCACGGTGGCGGTGAAGGCGGTCAACGAGGCGGGTCCGGGCGCGGCGGCGACGGCCACCGCCCGCACCGTCGCGCCGCCCCGGGTCACGGTCACCGGCTCGTCGGCCACGGCCACGGCCGTCACGGTCACCTTCACGGTGGACGCCGGGGGCGGGCAGGCCACCTGCACGGTCAGTGTCCCGGGCGAGAATCCGGTCACCGCACGCAACTGCGCCAGCGCCACGGTGCCGGGCCTGACGCCGGGCACCGCGTACACGGCGACGGTGACGGCGAGCAACGCCGCCGGCGAGGGCACCGCGAGGCGGGCGCAGAGCACCGACCCGCTGTACGGGGTCGCGACGTGCAACAACGGGCCCGACGGCGACCAGCGGACGTACTGCGACAGGGAGGTAGCCGGCCGCAACGGCAACGAGGTCTTCCGGGTCGCCCGGCAGGACAACGACCAGCAGGTCGGCTGGGCCAGGCCCGGCACCCGGCTGAAGGCGTACTGCCGGAGGCAGGGCGAGAACGTCGACTCCTGGATCTACAACGACCAGAAGCAGAGCACCTGGTGGGTACGGGTCGAGTTCGAGGGTAGGAACTACATCCCGTGGGCCTGGCTCAACCTGGAGGGCGGCGACAACATCAACGTCCTGCCGACCTGCTGACCGCGCCACCAGGCAAGGAGCACCGCCGTGAACACCCACGAACCGCTCACCCAGCCGGAGGTGCAGGGCTTCGCGGCCCTCGCCGCGCGGCTGGCGGAGAACGTCAACTCGGTGGTGCTGGGCAAGCCACAGGTGGTCCGGCTGGCGTTGACCGCGCTGTTCGCGCAGGGCCACGTGCTGCTGGAGGACGTGCCGGGGGTCGGCAAGACCACCCTGGCCCGGGCGATCGCCGCCACGGTGAAGGGGCGGTGGCGGCGCATCCAGTTCACCCCGGACCTGCTGCCCTCGGACGTGTCCGGGGTGACCATCTTCAACCAGGCCACCCGGGGCTTCGAGTTCCACCCGGGGCCGGTCTTCGCCAACATCGTCATCGCCGACGAGATCAACCGGGCGTCGCCGAAGACCCAGTCGGCGCTGCTGGAGGTGATGGAGGAGCGCACCGTCACGGTGGACGGGGTGCGCCATCCGGTGCCGCAACCATTCCTGGTGGTCGCCACGCAGAATCCGGTGGAGATGGACGGCACGTACCGGCTGCCGGGAGGCGCAGCTCGACCGGTTCCTGGTGAAGCTGTCCGTCGGGTATCCCGACGAGGCGGTTCGAGGTGGATGTGCTTGCGCGGGGCGACGGTCCGCTCCCCCCGAGGCGCTGCCGGCGATCGCCGACACCGAACACGGTCGGTGAGATGGTGCGGATGCCCCGGCGGGTGCACATCGCCGAGCCGCTGTACGCGTACGCGGTCCCGCTGGCCGCCGCGACCCGTGGTCACCCGCAGGTGCGGGTGGGGGTGAGTCCCCGGGGGGTGATCGCGTTGACCCGGGCGGCGTGCGCGTACGCGCTGATCGACGGGCGTGGCTGGATCATGCCGGAGGACCTGAAGGCCCTCGCCGAGCCGGTGTTCGCGCACCGGCTGCTGCTCAGCTCCGACGCGCAGGTGCGCGGGGTGACCGCCGCCGAGGTGCTGCGCCAGGCTGTCGCCTCGGTGCCGGTGCCGCTGCCGTCCGGCCAGGTCGCCCCGGCGGCCGCCCCGGTGCGGGGCTGAGGCGGGCTGCGGGGCGTGGGGATCACCGCCCGGGGCGCCGGGCTGCTCGTGGCTGCCGTGGCGCTGCTCGCTGCCGGGTTCCGGTTCGCGTACCCGGAGTTGACGCTGCTCGGCGCGGCGGCGGCCGTGGCGGTGGGGTACGCGCTGCTGGTGGCGTTGTGGCGGCCCCGGCTGGAGGTGACCCGGCGCGCCGACCCGGACCGGGTGTCGCGGGGCGAGCCAGCGCGGATGGTGCTGACGGTGCGCAACGCGGGGCGCCTGCGGGCGGCGAACCTGCTCGCGGAGGACCGCTGCGGCGAGCGGACGGTGCCGGTGCCGGTGTTGCGGCTGCGCCCCGGCCGGGACACCACGGTCGGCTACGACGTGCCGACCGACCGCCGGGGGGTGGTGCCGGTGGGGCCGCTGCGGGTGATCCGGCGCGACCCGTTGGGGCTGGTGGCGCTGGCCCGGTCGTACTCGTCGACGGTGCCGGTGTGGGTGTACCCGCGCATCCACCCGCTGACGGCGGTGCCGACGGGGGCGGGGCGCAGCCTCGACGGCCGGGTGGACGGGGTGCCGCACGGGTCGATCACCTTCGACTCGCTGCGGGAGTACGTGGTGGGCGACGAGTTGCGCCGGGTGCACTGGCGGACCAGCGCGCGGGTGGGCGAGCTGATGGTGCGGGAGAACGTGGACACCAGCCTGCCCCGGATCGTGGTGCTGCTGGACAACCGGGCGACCGCCCATCCGGCCCCGGAGTCGTTCGAGGCGGCGTGCGAGGCGGCGGCGTCGGTGGTCGCGGCGGCGGTGCGCGCCGACCTGCCGGTGTCGCTGCTGCTGGTCGCCCCCGAGGGGCCGGGCGGGGGTGCCCCGGAGGGTCCCGTCGGGGGCGGGGGCGGCCGGTGGGGCGCGGGGCCGGTGGGCCGGCTGCGCGCCCGGTTCGGCGCGGCGGCGACGCCGCCCGGCACCGTCGGGACCGCGGGGGGCACCGGCGCGGGGAGCGGCCCGCTGGACCGGCTCGCCGCCGCCGGGCTGGACGCCGGGGACGCCGCGGCGGCGTTGCGCACGGCGACGGCCCGGCTGCGGCGGGAGCGGCTCGGCGACACGCTGGTTTTTCTCACCGGGCCGGGTGGTCGGGACGAGCTGGGGCACCTCGGCGCGCTGCGCGGGGCGTACCCGTCGGTGGTGGTGGGGGTCTTCGGGGCGACGGAGCCGGCGCCGGTCGGCGTGACGGGGATGGTGGTCGTCGACGCCGCCGACGGGGCCGCGTTCGCGGCCGAGTGGGACGGGGTCCGCCGGTGGTGAGGGTGCTGCGAGCCGCGCCCCTGCCGCTCGCGCTGGTCGCGATGGTCGCGCTGACCGGGGTGGTGCTCGGCCGGGTGTACGCGGGCGGGCTGCTGACCTGGCTGGTGGTCGGTGCGGCGG
>NZ_GG657738.1:1270661-1281161 GCF_000158815.1 Micromonospora sp. ATCC 39149
GCTGGGCGCTGAACCCGCAAGCAGAAGCTGCTGGAGGTGGCCACGGAGCGCCCGACGCCCCGCCGGGCGGCGTCGGGGGCCCGCCCGGCGCTGGCGGGGGCGGGTCGGTGCGGATCCGGCTCGCGGTGCTCAGCGACTACGACGGGGTGACCTGGCGGGTCGGGGCGACGTACCGCAACGCCGGCCGGATCCTGCCGGCGGCGCAGCCCGCGCCGGGGGCCACGGTGCAGACGGTCCGGCAGGAGATCACCGTGGCGGACCTGAGCGGTCGGCTGCTGCCCGCCGTGGCCACCCCGCGTGAGGTCGGCGGGGTTCGGGTGGCGTACGACCCGCTGACGGGGACGCTGATCCGGCCGGAGGGGCTGACGCCGGGGCTGCGGTACACGGTCACCTCGGCTGCGGAGCGGCCCGACAACAACCTGCTCGCCACGGCGAACGTGCCGGCCGGGGACGAGGTGGCCCGGGTGCTGCGGGTGGCCGAGGGGGTGCCCGACCCGGTGCGTCGGCTCGCCGCACGGATCGCCGAGGACAACGGGGCCCCGTACGCGCGGGCGGCGGCGATCGAGCAGTTCCTCGCCGAGCACTACCGGGTGGTGGCGGACGCGCCGAGCGGGCACGCGTACCCGAACCTGAACTTCTTCCTCTTCGGCCCGCGTGACGGCGGCGGGCAGCGCGGCACGTCGGAGCAGTTCGCGGCGGCGTTCGCGGTGCTGGGTCGGCTGTCCGGGTTGCCCACCCGGGTGGTGGTCGGCTTCTCCTCCACCGGGAACGGGCCGGTGCGGGCGGCGGACGCGTTCGCCTGGCCGGAGGTGCTCTTCTCCGGCCTCGGCTGGGTGGCGTTCGACCCGCTGCCCCGTCCCGACGACGAGCCGCGCCCGGTGGAGGAGGACTTCCGCCCGGCGCAGGAGGACCCACCGCCGTCGGAGGTGCCCGAGCCGACCCTGGAGCCGAGCGGGACCCCGCCGGCGCAGGCCGCGCCGGGGCGGCCGGTCGACTCGGGCGGGTTGTCGACCCCGGTGCTGGTCGGTGGCGGCGCGGGTGGCCTGCTGCTCCTGGTGGGGGCGGCGCTGGCGGCGCTGGTCGCGATGCGCCGGGCGCGGTCCCGGGCCCGGTTGTCCACCGGCGACCCCGGCCGGCGGATCGCCGGCGCCTGGCGGGAGGTCACCGACGCGTTGCGGCTGGCCGGGCGGCCGGTGGGCGGGGACCTCGCCGCCACGGAGGTCGCGGAGCGGGCCCGCGCCGCCCTGGCCGACGCCCTGGCGGACGCGCGCGCCGCTGGTGCCGCGCCGCCGGACCTGGGGGAGCTGGCCGGGCTGCTCAACCAACTCGCCTTCGCGCCGGGCGCTGCCGCCACCGAGCAGGCGGACCGGGCCGCCGCCCTGGCCGGCGAGTACGTCGCCGCCCTGCGCGCTGCCCGCCCGTGGTGGCGGCGGCTGCTCTGGTCGGTCCATCCCGGCCCGTTGCGCTGGCGCCCCTGATCCTCCCCCACCCGACCCGCCCGTCGGCTCCCGCGATCTCGCACAGGACCACGCCGCTTCACCCATCGAGTGGCAGCGGCGTCACGTGGAAACCACTCGATCCCGAATCGAGCACGATCAGGGCCGGACGCGGGACAGGACGGGGCGCGGGACAGAAGCGAAATGGGTCAGGAGCGGAGGCGGCGGACCAGTTTGCGCAACCCGGCCTGCCAGCCGTCGGGGTCCTCTGCGCGACGGCGGGCGTGGTTGGCGACCTCGGGGTGGGGCAGGATGAGGAACCGCTCCTCGGCCAGGCCGGCGATCACCGCGTCGGCCACCCGGTCGGGGTGCAGGACCGCGCCGGACGCGGCGATCACCCGCGCTCCGAGGTGACCGGCGGCCAGCCCTTCGGCGAGCATCGGCGTGTCCACCCCCTGTGGACACAGCGCGCTGACCCGGATGCCCTGGTCCCGGTACGTGACGGCGAGCCACTCGGCCAGCCCCACCGCCGCGTGCTTGGTGGCGGTGTACGGGGCGTCGCCCACGGCGGTGAGCACCCCGGCCGCCGAGCAGGTGTGCAGCAGGTACCCCTGGCCCCGGGCCAGCATCCCGGGCAGCACGGCCCGCGTGGAGTACACGTGGGCGAGCACGTTGACCCGCCAGGCCCGGTCCCAGTCGGCTGGGGCGGCGTCCAGCCCCGCCGCCGTGGCGATTCCGGCGTTGGCGCAGAACAGGTCGAGCCGGCCGTACCGTCGCTCGGTGTCGGCCACCAGCGCGCGGACCTGGTCCTCCGCGGTGACGTCAAGCTCGGCGGCGTGGGCCACCGGGCCGACGGCCTCGGCGACGGCCCGGGCGCCGGCCACGTCGAGGTCGGCCACCACGACGGCCGCCGCGCCCTCGGCGGCGAACCGGTACGCGAGCGCCGCGCCGATGCCGCCGGCGCCGCCGGTGATCACGACCACCCGGTCGGTGAGGTTCACGCCGGCCCCCCTCTCCCCGGCCGGCCCGAGCCGGGCGATCAGGTCGGCCAGGGCCGCCGGGCCGCCGGCGGCCAGCTCCGGGGTGGGCAGCAGGGCCAGCACCGGTACGTCCACTCCGGCGTCGGCGTAGCGGCGCACCTGGTCGCGGCAGTCCTCGGGCGGGCCGTGCAGCACGAGCGCGTCGACGACCTCGTCGGGCACGGCGGCTGCGGCGCCCCGCCGGTCCCCGGCCGCCCAGGCCCGCCACACGGGGTCGAGGGTCTCGGCCCGACCCAGCCAGCGGTGGAACGCCGCGTACGCGGGCACCGTGAGGTAGGTGGTGATGAGCCTGCGGCCGAGGGCGCGGGCATGGCCGACGTCGGCGGTGGGGCAGACGAAGATGCGGGCGACCACCTCGAACCCGTCGGGCCGCCGGCCCAGCTCGGCGACGGCGGTGGGGACGTCGGCGGCGGCGAGCCAGTTGAGGATCACCCCGTCGGCCTCGGCGGCGGCCAGCCGCAGCATGCCCGGGCGCAGCGCCGCCAGCAGTAGTGGCGGCGGCACGGCCGGCGGCCGTTCCAGGGTGGACCGGCGCACCGCGAAGGTGTCGTACGCGCCGTCGACGGTCTGCCCGGCCAGGGCTTTTTTTTTGGAAGCGCAGCACGTCCCGGGTGCGCCTGAACGGCTCGTCGAAGGCGACGGCGTTCCAGTCCCCCACCACGACCGGCGAGGATGCGCCGATGCCGAGTTTTTTAACGGTCGGGGGCTGCCTCGGCCAGCGCGGCGGCGCTCATCGCGAGCAGCCCGGGCCCCCGGGTGAAGACGGGGGCGATGGCGGTGCCGAGCCGCAGCCCCGGCTGCCAGGCGGCGGCCAGCGCCAGCGGGGTGAACGCGTCGGTGCCGTTGACCTCGGACGACCACACATCGGTGAAGCCGGCCCGGTGCAGGGCGGCGTAGAACGCGGCGTGGTCGGCCAGCGGGATGCCGCCCAGCGGCACGGTCATGCCCCATCGGTTCGTCACCTGTCGATCCTGCCCGCTGCCCCCGCCCCGGGCAAGGTCCCCGCCCGCGCACCGCCTGCCCGTACGTCTGCGGGCCGAGCCGGCGGCCGGCGACGGACGTCCGGCGGCAGCGGGCGGGCGGCTCCCCCGAACCCGGGTCAGCCGCCGAAGGCGAGCAGACGCACCCCGGCCGCCCCGATCACGGCCCGCTCCCGGTCGGTCAGCGACGCCCGGCCGGTGGCCTTGCGGACCACCGCCAACCGGTCCCAGCCCAGCTCCGGTGGCACGGCCCGGCCGCCGGTCAGCAGCGCCGTGACGACCTCGGCCGCGGTCGGGGTCAGCCACGGCTCGCGGCCCAGGGCGGCGGCCAGGTCCAGGCCGTGCACCCCGACCTCCACGACCCGGGTGACCAGGAACTCGGTCAGGGCCATGGGGTCGCCGTGCCGGGTGCGGACTACCCGGTCGAGCGGCTGGTGGGCCACCGCGGCGTCGGCCGCGCGCCAGGCCCGGTCGAACCCGGCGGCGACCTCGACCGGGTCGGTCGCCTCGCCGGCCTGACGGCGGGCGCTGTCTACCCGGGCCCGGTCGACCTGCGGGGTGAACTTCGCCGCGCCGAAGTACCCGGCGGCGTCCACCTCGGCGCGGGGCGGGGCCGGGGCGGCGAGCATGCCGGTGAGGCGGCCGGCGCCGGTGCGGACGTGGGCGATCAGGTCCCGTACCGCCCAGGGCGGGCAGTCGGTGGGCCGGCTCAGGTCGGCGGGGGTGAGCCCGCGCAGGACGACACCCAGCGCCGCGCACTCGTCGCGGAACGCCGCCCGCACCGAGTAGTCGTGGGCAATCCGCATGATCCCCTCCCGTGGTCGGCTCCGGACGGCGGCCGCGTACGCCGGTCAGCCCTTGACGCGGGGCACCAGGCGGTGCACGACGGCGAGCACCAGCGCCGCCACCACGGCCATCGTCCCGGCGGTGCCGGCGGCGCTGCCGGCGTAGCCGACGAAGAGCGAGCGCCGGCCCATCTCGTCGGGGTCGAGCTGGGGCAGGTCGACCAGCCAGGACAGGGCCAGCGCCGAGGCCACCACGGCGATCGTGCCGCCCAGGCCGAGCACAATGGCGGCGACGCGGTGCGCGTCGGCGGGCTCCACCTGGGCCTGCTCCCGTTGCGTGACCAGAAGCAGCAACCCGGCCAGCGCCGCCCAGACCCCGACGACGAGGAACGCCGCCACGGCGTCGCTGGGCCGGTGCCAGCCGGCGGAAAGGGTCGCCACGCCGGCCACGGCCGCGTATCCGGTGCCGACGAACGCGCCGAGCACCCGGACCGTGCGCGGGAGGACCAGGATCAGCGCCAGGGCGACGGACGCCGCCACGGTGGTGTGCCCGCTGGGCAGGCTGTTGCCGACGGCGGCCCGTTCGGGGTCGATGCCGAAGTCCGGCCGGACCAGGGAGTGCTTGAGCAACTGGGTGGTCACGTTCGCCCCGGCGATGAGCAGGGTGGCTGTGATGGCCAGCGCTACCCGCCGCCGGATGAGCGCGATGAAGCCGATCACCGCCGTCGCCACCAGCAGCGACAGCGCAGACATCGTGTTGAGGATGTGGTTCACCGGCTCGGCGATGCGGTCCTGGCCGATCCGGTTGCCGGTGAGGGCGACCGTGTCGAGCCACTGGCCGGGCTCGGTGTGCAGGGCTGCGCGCCACACCACGACGAAGGCGGCTGTCTGGGCCAGGACCAGTACGACCAACCAGACTGCCGTCCAACCCCTCGCCGTCGCGCGCACCCGCACACCGTAGCGGCCCGCGTGGGAGCGTCCCCCGGTGGCCCGCCGGCATCCTGCGGCTAGGTTGGGACGGACGTACAGGAGGTTGCCGGTGACCGCCACACCCGGGCCCGATGGGCCGTCCCGCCCCGTCCCGTCGCCGCCGGCCGACCGGCCGGAGTCCCTCGCCGATCTGCTCGGCGGGCGGCGCGGGGCGGTGGATGCCACGCTGCCGCCGGTGGCGTTCGCGGTCGGTTGGCTGGCCACCGGGCAGTCGCTGGTCGGTGGGGTGGCCGCCGCCGTGCTGACCGGCACGGTCCTGGCGGGCTGGCGGCTGCGCCGGGGGGACCGGCCGCGCTCGGTGCTGATCGGGCTGCTCGCGGTCTGCGTGGCGGCGCTGATCGCGTTGCGAACCGGGCGGGCCGCCGACTTCTTCCTCGTCCAGGTGCTGTCGAACGTGGCCAGCGCGCTCGCCTGGATCGTGAGCATCGTGATCCGCTGGCCGCTGCTGGGCGTGCTGGTGGGGGTGGCGCTGCGGCAGCGGGGCCGGTGGCGGCGCGACCCGGCGCTACTGCGGGCGTACGGGCGGGGCAGTTGGGTGTGGGCGGCGACGTACGCGCTGCGGGTGGCGGTCTTCGTGCCGCTCTACCTCGGCGGGCAGGTGGTGGCCTTGGTGGTGGCGCGGGTGGCGCTGACCTGGCCACTGGTGGCGACCGCACTGGCGGTGAGCTGGCTGGTGATCCGCCGGTCGCTGCCGGCCGGGCATCCGGGGCTGCGACACCCGGTGACCGTGCCCGGCCCGCACGCGAAGGCCGGCGGCCGTGAGCCGCAACGATCGTGAGGGAGAACGGCCGGGAGGAAGAGGCAGCCGGGAGGAAGAACCAGGTCGGGAGACGAAAAGGGAGAGGCCGCCACGGGGGGAGCGGCCTCTCCGGTGACGTACGTTACTCCGTCCGCGACCGTCACGTGATCCCTGGACGGGCACTTTTTCCGGGGCTTTTTCGCGGCAAGTTCAGCTTCGGGCGGTGGGACGAGCCGGCCGGTCCGCTGCGTTGGCCGGACGGCCGGCTCGTCCCGGCCTGACCGTGGGAGTCAGGCCGTCTGCCGACCGGGCTCATCAGTTCCCCCGGGCCCGGCCGGACTCCGGGCGGGCGGGCTGCGCCGCCCACCCGGAGGATCTGGGTCACCCGTTCGGGAAGAGCATCCCGTAGTCGGCGTACGCCATGGCGACGTCGGACTGGGCCCAGAACCGGTGGTAGTTGAACGTCGGCTCGGGGCCGCCGTCGAGGTACGCCTGCACCTTCGGCCAGTCCGGGTCGTTCTTGTAGAACGACCGGATGTCCAGGAAGCTCTTGCCGGCGGCGATGGCGTCACCGTTGGGCATCTTCCCGGTCCAGCCCGGGGGCACGTAGAGGCCCTGGCCGTCGGCGGCGTTGTAGACGTCGTCGAAGCGCTTGTAGTCGCCGCGCTTCTCCGTCGTCGAGACGCCCTTGGCGTCGGCGGACGCGGACAGGACGTCGAGCAGGCCCTTGCCGGTGGTCTTGGCCGCCGTGTTGCCGGACTTCGCCGCGTACGCGATCAGGGTCCGGGCGAGGGAGGCGGTCACGCCGACGTCCTGGCCCTTGGCGATGACCTCGACGTGCAGGTTGGTGTTGGGCTGCGGGCTGGTCGGGTTCCAGTTGGCGGGCTGGCCCGTCCACTTCAGGTCGGCCGGGACCGACCAGTTGGTGCCCAGCGTGGTGTTCGCGATCGCCCACGGCACCCACTTGTCGAGCAGGGCCTTGGCCTTGGTGTTGCCGGTCTCCAGGTACAGCTCGGCGATGCGCTGCATCGACCAGACCTGCATGCCGAACCACTGGTTCGACGGCGGGTCGTTGTAGACCGGGTCGACGTCGTAGAACATGCCGTAGAAGGTGGCGGTGCCGGCCGGCGGGGTGCCGTAGTTGCCGTCCCAGCTGTTGGTGGCGCCGCCGGCGATGCCGCCCTCGGAGGACTGCAGCCAGGTGTAGAACTCCAGCTGCCGGTCGAGGCTCTTCTGCCAGTCCGAGACCGCGGTCGGGGACTTCGGCTTCAGCTCGTTCACGTTGGTCATCGCCCAGGCCGCGAACGGGTTCTGGTAGCCGAAGTGGCTGTGGCTGGAGCCGATCCGCCACGACCAGTTCTGGCTGGTCTCGTACGCGCCGCCCCAGGCGTAGTACCAGGACATCAGGTAGTGGGCGGAGTCCCGGCCGCTGCCGGCGGGGCAGGTGCTGGCCCCGACGCAGTTGCCGATCTTCTTGAAGTACTTGTCGAACATCGCGTACCGCAGGTAGTCGCCCATCTTCGCGGCCTTGGCCACGGTGGCGGCGACGTCGGCCTGCTTGTTCTGCGCCTTGGCCCAGGTCAGCGCCCAGTACGCGGCCTGCACGGCGCGGGCGTCGGCGTCGGGGGCGTTGGTGTACTTCCACTGCTTGGCGGGGGTGCCGGTGTCCTTGACGAACAGGTCGAGGTAGCCGTACTGCCCGCCGTGTTTGAAGGTGTCGCAGGACGGCTGCGGGATGGTCTCCCAGACCGACTCCTGGGTGCCGCGCTGGAAGGTGTTGATGTACGCCGGCCGGGTGGTGCCGTCGCCGCAGCGGCCGAAGCCGTAGGTGTTGTCGACGTCCATCAGCCAGTGCATGCCGTAGATGTCGCCGGTGCCGTAGGTGGACTGCAGCTCCGAGCGCAGCGGGTCCTGGCCGACCGCGATGTTCGGGTTCAGCGCCGAGGGGTACTGGCTGGGCAGGTTGTACTCCGCGGCGTACTGCGGGGTGCCGGCGGAGCCCGCGGTGGGCTGGTCGGCGTGCGTGGGGATGATGTACTTCTCCATCACCGTCCACGCGTTGTTGAACGGTGCCCAGTTCTGGGTGGCCCGGCCGTAGTATGCCTCCAGCCACAGCCAGTAGCTGAACGCCTCGGAGGTGGTCTCGTGGCCGTGGTCGGGCGCCTCGACGATCAGCGTCTCGATCGAGTGGTACGGCACGCCCTCGGGGCTGAAGTAGCCCGAGTTCTTGATCTTGCCGTACTGGTCGAGGAACTTCTTGACGTATTCGTTGTCCCCGCCCGGAACGTCGTTGTCGACCTCGGTGGCGGTGACCGCCAGGGGGGCCAGGCCGGTGCCGGAGGCGGTGATGGTGGCGGCGCCGCCGACGGTGTCGGAGTCCTCCGCCGCCGCGACGGTGACGGTGACGCCGGTGTTCCAGTTCGACGTCGTGAGGATGGCCGAGGCCGGCGTGACGGTGATGTCGGGGTCACCGCTGCGGGTCAGGGTCACCGGGACGCTGGCCGCCGGGGCCGCGCTGAGCTTGAGGTTGAACGTGGCGGTGCCGCCCTCGCTCACGCTCACCGAGGACGGGGTGGCCACCAGGCGCGGGCCGGAGGCCGGGCTGACGGTGAACGCCTTCTCGTCGACGGCGATGCCGTTGGCGTTGTCGTACGCCTTTGCCTGGACGGTGTAGCTGCCGGCCGGCAGGTCCTCCAGGGTGTAGCCGTACGGGGCGGTGGTGTCGGTGTTGACCAGCAGGCCGTTGCGGTAGAACTCGACCTTGGTGATCGTTCCGTCCGGGTCGCTGGCGGTGGCGGTCAGCGGCACGTCCGCCGGCGCCTCGAACGGCCCGGTCGGCACGCCGAGGGCCACCGTCGGCGGCTTGTTGGCGGGGGTGCCGTTGCAGGGCGTGCCGTTGAGGGTGAACACCGTGGGCTTCGGGTTGCTGCCGGAGTAGCTACCGTTGAACCCGATGGTGGTCGACGCCCCAGTGCCGAGGCTGCCGTTGTACGACTCGTTGGTCGCGGTCACCTCGCTGCCGGTCTGGCTGTATTTCGCCGACCAGCCCTGGACCACCCGCTGGCTGCTGTTGGGGAAGGTCCACTTGAGCGTCCAGCCGTTGATGGCGTCGCCCAGGTTCTTGATGGTGACGTTGGCGGTGAAGCCGCTGCCCCAGTCGTTGGTGGCGTAGACCACGTCGCACGCCGGGGCGGCCTGCGCGGCACCGGCCGGCAGGGCGATCCCGCCGACGACCAACGTGGCGGCGGCGAGCATCGCCGTCCGGCGACGTCTTGCCATGAGTCTCATGTACGCGGTTTCTCCTCGGACCAGGCCGGGGCCGTGGGGCCCCGGCGGGGCGCCTCCACGTGCGGGTGGCACGGGGGGACGGAGGCGCTAGGGAATGGTGGTCGATCCGGCCCGGCCGGGGTTTCGGGGGCGGAGCGTCGACGCTGGTCGACAGAGTCCGCTGCCCTCCTGGGGTGCCGTCCGGAAGACCGGATGCCCTCGGCGACCCGTGTTCACGCGAGCTGGCTCCTCGTCGCGGTGTTCGACAGTGTTACATGGAAGCGCTCCCACGACAAGGAGAGTTCCGCGAAGGAGCAGTCACTTGTTTCGATCTCGTTTTGGGGCTTTCACAAAGCGGTGACGGGCGTTACAGTCGCAGCATCGCCGATGGGAGCGCTTCCATCGACGGAGGTCACAGAAGGTGTTGACCGGGGTCGTCGTGCCCGCGACGCTCCGGCGCATTGCCCGAAGGCTGACGGCGGGCCAGCCCGGACGCCGCCGCCAGCCATCACCCACCGGCAATGGAGGGAGGTGGAACCAGAGCCACTCGCGTGGCCCGGCTCCCGCGCGACACGCACGGCAGGACGCCAATTCCACTCGTGCGTGTGTGCAAACGAAGTGGGGACGGGGGTTGCCCTCCCCCGTCCCCACACTAAACCCCTCGACACCATGGGAAAAGAGGCCGACGGGTCAGGCGTGTCACGCCACCCGGCCGGCCTCGCTCGTTATCGGCGTAGACCAGCGGGCGTCTCCTATCCCGAGTGACGCCCCGGCATCGCCTCCCACCTGCGCGTCCGCGCAACCGGCCGCGCGCCGGACCAGCCCGCATAGCAGAGCCGATCCGCCACAGGCGGCTTCGGCCGCCCCCGCCTGCCTTATGCTGGGAGCGCTCCCGGCCGCGCGGCGGTGGGCACCCATCACAAGGAGAAGGCCCCATGTCGATGCTCACCCGGCGGCGGCTGCTCAGCCGCGCCGCACTTTCCGCCACCGCCGGGGCCACCGGATGCGACGTCGGCACCGACCCCGACAGCGACCCGACCGGCGGGTCCCGGGGCAACCTACGCTTCCCGACCGGATTCGGCTGGGGCGCGGCAACCTCGGCGTACCAGATCGAGGGGGCCGCCAAGGAGGACGGCCGAGGCGAGTCGGTCTGGGACACCTTCAGCCGTACCCCCGGCAAGACCCGCAACGGCGACACCGGAGACGTCGCCGCCGACCACTACCACCGCTACGCCGATGACCTCAACCTGATGCGCGACCTGG
>NZ_GG657738.1:1281497-1291731 GCF_000158815.1 Micromonospora sp. ATCC 39149
TCAACGAGCCGAAGACCGTGGTGCAGAACGGCTACCTCTACGGCCACCACGCGCCCGGCTTCCAGGACCCACAGGCGGCCTACCTGGTCGCCCACCACCTTCAGCTTGCCCACGGCCTGGCCGTGCGCGCGCTGCGGGCCACCGGCAGCGCCGCCCGGATCGGCCCCGCCCTCAACCTGCACCCCTGCTACCCCGCCGACGACAGCGCCGAGGCGGCCCGCGCCAGCCAGCTCTACGACGGGTACGAGAACCGCCTCTACCTCGACTCGATCCTCAAGGGCAGCTACCCGGCCGACGTGCTGGCGGACCTCGGGGCCGACAGCCGGATCGCGCGGGGCATCGTCGACGGCGACCTGGAGATCATCTCCTCGCCGGTCGACCTGCTCGCCGTGCAGTACTACACCCCGTACTACGTGACCCCCACCGGGGGCACGGTCACCCGCTGGCCCACCTCACAGGCGGACTGGCAGCAGATCTACCCCAACGGCATGTACGACATCCTGACCCGGGTGACCCGGGACTACGGCCCTCTCCCGCTGACCGTCACCGAGAACGGCCTGCCGCAGGCGGACACCCTCTCCGCCGACGGCACCGTCGACGACACGGGCCGGATCGACTTCCTGCGCGAGCACATGGCCGCCGCGCACCGGGCCGTCTCCGACGGGGTGCCGCTGGAGAGTTACCACGTTTGGTCGCTGCTGGACAACTTCGAGTGGGCCGAGGGGTACGACCAGCGCTGGGGCCTGGTGTACGTGGACTACCCGACCCAGCGCCGGGTGCTCAAGCGCAGCGCGCACTGGTACCGCGAGGTGATCCGGGCCAACGGCCTGTAATCGACGGTTCTCCCCGTCGGGCGGGTGCGGCGAACCCGCATCAGCCCGGCGGGAGCCCCGGGCCGCCGGGCGCGCCACGGCCGGCGGCCCGGCCCGGAGCGCTCAGCTCAGCGGGGGCAGCGCCTGCTGGAGTTCGGCCCGCAGCGCCGGGGTGAGCATCTCGCCGGCCTGCTTGGCCAGCCGTGCCATCTCGTACCCGACCACACCGATGTCGGCGTCCCCGGCGGCCAGGGTGGCCAGGATCGAGCCGTCGCGCACCTGCATCACCAGGAAGTAGCCACGGCCCATCTCCACGACGGTCTGCTTGACGACGTCGCCGTCGAACATCTGGGCCGCGCCGGCGGTGATGCTCATCAGCCCCGAGGTCACCGCGGCCAGCTTGTCGGCGTGATCGCGCGGCAGGTGGTCGGAGACGGCGACCAGCAGCCCGTCGGAGGAGACCACGATGGCGTGCGCCACCCCTGGCACCCGTTGCGCGAACGCGCTGACCAGCCAGCTCACGTCCCGCGCCTCCTGGCTCAACGTCATCATTGATGTTCCCCTTCGGTCCGCCCGCCGGCCGGCGGCAGGAAAAGCTCGGTGGTCTCCTCGGCCTCGGCCCGCCGTACGCCGCTGTAGAGGCGGCTCAGCATGCCGCCCACGGCCTCCGGGTCCGGGTCGGTTCGCGGGGTCGGCTCCCGTGACCGCGTTGGCTGCGGCAGGGCGGCGAGCTGGGCCATCGGCACCCGGACCGGCAGGCCGCGCTCGTTGACGCCCCCAGTCACCGGCACCGTGGGCGGCGCGGCCTCGCCGGCCGCCGCGCCGGCCGCCGGGCCCTGCCGCGACCACCAGCCGCCCCCGGTGGGGGCGGCCGGTCCGGCGACCGAGGTGAGCACGTCCTCCGCCCGCACCGGCATCGGCCGCCCCGGCGTCGGCACGGTGACCCTGCGCGGCCGGCGCCCCGCCACCGGCAGTTCCACCGGCTCCGGGGCCCCGGTGCCACCGCGCGGTGGACCGCCGGTCACCGGTTGCCGCACCGGGTCCTCGGCCAGGGGGGCGGTGATCCGGGGCAGGTTGGTCAGCGTGGTGGTCAGCATCCGCGGCGACGCGGGCGAGTCGAGCTGCACCGGCGGCGCGGCGGTGAGCACGGGGGCCGGGAGCCGCACCCGGGCCACCAGCCCGTCGTGGCCGGAGTGCAGGCGCACCGCGACCGCGTGTCGGGCGGCCAGATGGCTGACCACGAACAGGCCCATCCGTTCGGACGCGGCGACGTCGGCGGCCGGCGGGGTCACCAGCACCTCGTTCGCCTCGGCGAGCGCGGCCGGGCTCATACCCAATCCGCGGTCGACGATCTCCACCACCGCGTCGTACCCCTCGCGCCGGGCGGTGACCAGCACCGTGGTGTCCGGCCGGGAGAACGCGGTGGCGTTCTCCAGCAGCTCGGCGAACAGGTGCACCAGGTCCCCGATGACGTGCCCGACGACATACAGGTCGGCCACCTGCTCGTGGCGTACCCGTTGGTACTGCTCGATCTCGGCGCTGGCGGCCAGCAGCACCGCGGCCAGTGCCACCGGCCGGTTCCACCGCCGGGTCGACTCGCAGCCGGCGAGCACCAGCAGGCTCTCGTCGTTGCGCCGCATCCGGGCGGCGAGGTGGTCGAGCTTGAACAGGTTCTCCAGCTGGTCCGGGTCGCCCTCCTCCCGTTCCAGGCCGTCGAGCAGCTCCAGTTGCCGCTCCACCAGGACCTGACTGCGCCGGGCGAGGTTGACGAACATCAGGTTGACGTTGCGGCGCATGGTGGCCTGCTCCACCGCGACGCTGACCGCGCTGCGGTGCACCGCGACGAACGCCTCGGCCAGCTCGCCGACCTCGTCGAGGGAGCGGACCACCGCCGCCGGCACCTCGATGTCGGGCACCCCGCCGTTGACCTGGCGGAGCCGGTCGAGGGCGTCCGGCAGCTCGATCTGGGCGATCCGCAGCGCCTGGCCGCGCAGCAGCCGCATCGAGCGGGCGATCGTCCGGCCGACCAGCACCGAGATCAGCAGGGCCACCAGCAGCACCGCGACGATCCCGCCGGCCACCAGCAGGGTGGTCCGGAGCTGGCCGGCGCTGGCCTCGTCGGCCTGGCCCACCGCGTCGTCGACGACGCTGGTCTCCAACTGCCGCAGCAACTCCTGACGCTGCTCGCTGGCCGCCCACCACTGCGGGGCGGGCAGCACCCTGGCCTCCGCGCCGCCGCTGGGCAGGCTCTGCTCCTCCAGGCGGGTGGCGGTGGTGAACGCCGGGTCCACGGAGATGGCGTCGTAGCGGCGGATCTGGTCGGTGGTGGCCGCGACCCGGAACGCGCCGAGGGCCGTGAGCTGCTGGGCCCGCAAGGTCGGTCAGCTTCGACCTGGGTCCTCCACACCGTACCGACCGGGGCGGCGCGGCGGGGTACAGCTCCGCGCGGACGCGGGAAGGAGAGATTCCCTTACCCGGGGCGAGCTGGACGTAGCGCAGCACGCTGTCGTTGAGCGCCCGCCGGCCCTCCCCCGGCGAGGGCTGGGCGAGCAGGTTCAGCAGGGCGGTGACGGCCCGGTGGTAGTTGCTGAGGATGGTGTCGCTGGCCAGCACCGCCGAGGGCACCGCCGCACGGATGTAGACGACCTGGTCGTATGCCTCCAGCGCCGCGGAGTACGCGACCCGCCAGGCGGCGTCGGCGTCGGCCAGCGGGCCGGCCGCCCGCCGCAGCTCCTGCACGGCGGCGTCGGTGCTGGTCTGCACCGGCTTCAGCGCGACGATGGCGGCGTCCCGCGCGGCCCCGCCGCCCCCGCCGCGGCGCAGCTCGGCCAGTTCACCGGCGGTACGGTCGCGCTCCTGCTGGAGCTGGTGCACCACGGCGGTGATCTCCCGCCCGATGCCCACCTGCCGCGCGAAGTCGCTCAGCTCGGTGGTCCGCCCGACCAGGCCCTGCGTCTGCACGCCGGCCAGCACCAGGAACGCCACGGAGGGGATTACCAAAACGGTGGCGAGCTTGGTCCCCATCCGCCAGTCCCGCAGCCGCAGCGGCGAGCGCCGGCGGTGCGGCACGACGCGGACGCCGAACCGACGCCGACGGTGGTTCGATACCTCGCTTCGCGCCGGATCGGGACCTGCGCCCACACGTGCCTCCTAGGTCCCTCGCATCCGCCGCACCGGACAGCGGGGTCCATCCAACCAGGCAGGATCGCCCTGTCAACGGGCCAACCTGAGCTGGGGATCAGGAAGGATACCGAGGGTGGCGCGGTCCTGACGGGGTCGGTGAGGGCGCCTCATCCGTCCGGCCGATGTCCACGAGCGGCACCGACGCGTTCAGCCGGCGCAGCGCCACCCGGGCCGCGCCCGTCGCGCCGACCTCCGGGTCGGGGTGGTGACACACCCGGCGGGGGGCGAGGACGACCGCGAACGACTCCCGCCACCACGCGGAGGCCGCCACCGCCCCGCCGCCCAGCACGACCTCGACCGGCCCGCCCACGGTGGACTCCAGCTCGGCGAGGTCCGCCGCGACCAGCCGGCAGACCCCGGACATCAGGCCGGCGAAGATGTCGACCGCACCGGTGCCGAAGCCCAGCCCGCGCAGCCCCCCGGACCCGGCCGGCGCCCGACCGGGCGGCCGGTCGCCACCGAAGTGCGGGTCCGCCGCGACGCCCCCGCCCGGGGGGATCCGGGCCAGCGCGGCGTCCAGCGCGGCACCCCGGGGCAGCCGCAGCGCGCGGTCCGCCCAGGCGAACAGGTTCCCACCGGAGGAGTACGCGGCCCCGGTGACCACGTGGTCGTGGTCGACCCGGTACCGCCACAGCCGGTCCGGCAGCGGTGGCAGCTCCGCCCCGGCCGGCGCGGTCTGGATCAGCCGGACGGCGGAGGAGGTGCCGACCGTCACCGCGGCCCGGCCCGGGTCCACCGCGCCGGAGCCGACGTTCGAGGCGGCCCCGTCGCCCACCGGCGCCGCCCAGGCCACGCCGGCGAGCTGCGGCCAGCGGCGGGCGTACTCGGGGCGCAGCCGCCCCCGCCAGTCGTCGCCCGCCAGCTCGGGAAGCTGCCCCGGGCCGGCGGCGGCCAGCTCGCACGCCTCGGCGTCCCAGGTCAGGATGCGCAGGTCGAGCAGGCCGGTGCCGGAGGCCTGGGACACCGACATCGGGGCCGCGTCGAGCAGCCCGCCCAGCACGTACTCGGCGAGGCCGACGAACCGGGCGGGCGGGGTCGAGGCGCGCTCGCGCAGCCAGGGCAGCCGAACCGACCAGTAGCAGCGGTGCCACCAGGTGCCGGTGCGCTGGTGGAACGCGGCCTCGTCGGCCGGGCCGGTCGCTCCCGCCGGGGGCTCGGGACGGGTGTCGAGCCAGGTGAGCACCGGTCCCAGCGGCTCACCGGCGCGGTCGGTCGGCAGCACCGAGTGCCACTGGGCGCTGGTGGCGACCAACCCGACGTCGCGCAGGTGACCGCCGGCGGCCAGTTCGTCCAGGCACTCGGCGAGGCAGGCCAGGTAGGTCGGGGCGTCCAGCGTCCCCGCGCCGTCGTCGTCGACCGTCACGCGCACCTTCCGGCGGGCGAGGGCACCGGGACGCGGCACGGCGTCCGGCCCCAGCACGAGGCCGCGCACCGAGGAGGTGCCCAGGTCGAGGGCGAGGATATCCATCGTCGATCACCGTACCCGGCGGGCGCCGCGCCGGCCCGGCGGTCGACGTCGCCGCAGGTGGCTGGCAGGCTGATCCCGTACCCCGGGATCGGTTTCCCGGTCGACGGCGGCGCGCGTAGGGTGACGACATGCCCGCGCACCCGACCTGCTGGTGGCCCGCCGACCCGGCGGCCCACCCCCGCGCGTAGCTTCCCACGCGGCCGCCCCACGAGGCGGTCGCCGGTTTCTCCCCGGCCCAGGGCCGCCCCCGACGGCGCCGCCCGGCCCCACCAGGAGACCCCGATGACCCGCCCGCACGACCTGCTCGCCGCCGTCGCCGATGGCGTCGACCCCGGCCCCTTCGCGCTCGTCCGCCGCGAGGGCACCGACCACCTGGAGCTCTTCACCGGCACCGTACGCGTCGTCGACCGGCTCGCCGACGTCCCGCTGCCCGACGGGCCGGCCGGGCCGCGCACGCTCGCGCTGGTGCCGTACCGGCAGGTCACCGAGCGGGGGTTCGCGTGCGTCGACGACGGCGCCCCGCTGGAGTGCCTCCAGATCGCCGCGCACGTCCGGTTGCCGCTGGCCGACGTCCTGGCCGCCCTGCCCGACGCCCCGGTGGTGACCACCGACGCCGGCTTCGACATCGCCGATGCCGAGTACGCCGACACCGTCGCCCGGGTGCTCGCCGAGGAGATCGGCCGGGGCGAGGGCGCGAACTTCGTCATCCACCGCACCATGCGGGCCGCCGTGCAGGGCGCCCCGCTGGTCGCCGCCCTGGCCGCGCTGCGCCGGCTGCTGCTGCGCGAGCGCGGCGCGTACTGGACGTTCGTGGTGTACACCGGCACCAGGATCCTGGTCGGGGCCAGCCCCGAGCGGCACGTCAGCGTCGACGACGGCCTGGTCATGATGAACCCGATCAGCGGCACCTTCCGGCACGGCGGGGCTGCGGACAGCGCGGCGCTGCTGCGCTTCCTCACCGACCCTAAGGAGGTCGACGAGCTGTACATGGTGCTCGACGAGGAGCTGAAGATGATGGCCACCGTCGCCGAGCGCGGCGGGCAGGTCGTCGGCCCGTACCTCAAGGAGATGTCCCACCTGGCGCACACCGAGTACCTGCTCGTTGGGCAGAGCGGCCTGGACGTGCGGGAGGTGCTGCGGGAGACGATGTTCGCGCCGACGGTCACCGGCAGCCCGATGGAGAACGCCTGCCGGGTCATCGCCCGACACGAGCGCGCGGGGCGGCGCTACTACGCCGGGGTGCTGGCCCTGCTGGGCCGCGACGAGGCCGGCCGGCAGACGCTTGACGCGCCGATCCTGATCCGCACGGCGGAGATCTCCCCCGCCGGGCAGCTGCGGGTGCCGGTCGGGGCGACCCTGGTACGCCACTCCACGCCGGAGGGGGAGGTGGCCGAGACCCACGCCAAGGCCGCCGGAGTGCTGGCCGCCCTCGGCTTGCGCCCGGACGCCCCCGACCCCGGGCCGGGACCGGTGCCGAGGCTGGCCGACGACCCGCAGGTACGCGCCGCGCTGGCCACCCGCAACGCCCCGCTGGCCCGGTTCTGGCTGGACCAGCGCCCCCCGGGCGCGGTGGCGCTGCCCGGGCTGGCCGGCCGCCGGACGCTGATCGTCGACGGGGAGGACACCTTCACCGGCATGCTCGCCCACCAGCTACGCGCCCTCGGGCTGGCCGTCGAGGTGGCCCCGTGGCACTCCCGACCGGGCGACGACGCGTACGACCTGGTGATCGCCGGCCCTGGCCCGGGCGACCCGAGGGCGGTGGACCAGCCGAAGATGGCCGCCCTGCGCGGGCTGCTCGCCCGGCGGCTCGCGGCCGGCGCGCCGACCCTCGCGGTGTGCCTGGGCCACCAGCTCCTGGCCGGGCTGCTGGGGCTGCGACTGCACCGCCGCGACGCGCCGTACCAGGGGGTGCAGCGCGACATCTCGGTGTTCGGCACCAGCCGTCGGGTGGGGTTCTACTCCACGTTCACGGCCCTCGCCACCGCCGACCGGGTGGCCAGCGCGTACGGGCCGGTGGAGCTGTCCCGCGACCCGGTCGACCACGCGGTGCACGCGCTGCGCGGGCCCGGCTTCGCCGGGGTGCAGTTCCACCCCGAGTCGGTGCTCAGCCGCGACGGCCTGGCGGTCCTGGCCGATCTGCTGGGCCACCTGTTGTCGGTGCCGCCGGGCCGTTCCCCGGCCACCGCGCGCGCCGTGGCGGCGGGGCTGACGCATGAACCCGTCGATCAAGGGTAGGGATGCCGGCGACCGGCGGTGCGGACGGGTCGGAAGCCCCCGCCGGCACCGCCGGCCGCCCGGGCCGGTGGGTCAGCCGGTCGTCACGCCCCGCTTCAGCGCCGCGCCGATCTCCACCGCCCGCTTCGCGGTCAGCGCGGTGGCGGCCAGCGCCACGTGGTCCGGCGGGATCTCGCCGTTGTTGCTGGTGTGCGAGGCGCCGTACGGGTTCCCGGCGACGAACTGGCTCGGATCGGTGTAGCCGGGGGTGACCACGATGCCGCCCCAGTGGTAGAAGACCGTGAACAGCGACAGCAGCGTTGACTCCTGCCCGCCGTGCACGGTCGCCGCCGAGGTGAACGCGGAGTAGACCTTGTTCGCCAGCGCGCCCCGCGCCCAGAGCGGGCCGGTGGTGTCGATGAACTGCTTGAGCTGCGCGGCGATCATGCCGTACCGGGTGGGGGAACCGAAGATCACCACATCGGCCCAGGACAGGTCGTCCGGCTCGGCCTCCATGACGTCCTGGGTCTGGAGCCGGTGCGCCTGCCACCCCGAATTGGACCGGATCGCCTCGTCCGGTGCCAGCTCACGCACCTTGCGCAGCCGGACCTCCGCGCCGGCCTCGCCGGCGGCCTCGCACGCGGCCTGCGCCATCTGATACGTGATGCCGGTCGCGCTGTAGTAGATCACCGCGACCTTGATCCGGCCTGCCATCAGGTCCTCCTCGTTCTCGGGTCAGCTTCGGCGACTACCCGTTGGTTGCGGCGTCAAACTTCGGTGGACGGCCCTGCCGGGCCCCGGAGCGGGTGAAGCCGCAGTTCGGGCGCGCTATAACCTGGTGCGGTGATCCTGCCCCTGCCGGACGGCGAGTTCCGGGCGTACCTGTTCGACTGCGACGGCACCATCGTCGACTCGATGCCCCAGCACCACACCGCCTGGCAGCGGGCCCTCGACGAGTGGGGCTGCGACCTGCCCGAGGACCTCTTCTACGCCTGGGCCGGGCGGCCGGTGGCCGACATCGTCGCCGACCTCAACGCCCGGCACGGCCTGGCGATGCCGGTGGACGCCGTCGCCGCCCGCCGGGAGGCGCTCTACCAGGAGCTACTTCCGACGGCGGTCGGCGTGCCGGGGGTCCTGCGGCACATCGACGACGCCCATGGGCGGGTGCCCTTCGCCGTGGTCTCCGGCAGCACCCGCGAATCCGTCACCGCGTCCCTCGGCGCGCTCGGCATCCTCGACCGGTTCGACGCGCTGGTCTGCGCCGGCGACTACGCCCGGCCCAAGCCCGACCCGGAGGCGTTCCTGCTCGCCGCCCGGCTGCTCGGCGTACCGCCGGGCGACTGCCTCGTCTTCGAGGACGCCGACCTGGGCATTCAGGCCGCCACCGCCGCGGGCATGGCCTCGGTGCGCGTCCCGCAGCCCCGGCGCGGCTGACCCACCGCCGGGCGGCTCGCTCAAGATTTGCGCAAGTTCCACGGCTTACCGGGCCCGTCCGGGTCGACAAGCGCCATCCTGATCGGACCGGCGCCGGTGGCTCGTGCCGCCGCCCCTCGCCGGTCGACCTGAACGGGGGATCGCGCTCCGTCGGCGACGAGGCCGGCGTAGCGCGATCAGGGGACAGAAACCGCCCCCGACGAGGTCCCGCCTTCGACCGGTTCAGCCGAGCAGGGCATCCAGCAGCCGGTCGAGTTCCGCTGCCGGATCGGCGTCGGCCCGGTGTGCACCGGCCCCGTCTGGTCGTCGGCTTCGACCACACCGGGCAGCGAGCCGCACTCCCGCAGCGGGGGTGACACACCGGATTCCGGTGACTGACGGAGCACGAGGCCCACCCTGGCCGGGAACTGTCCGCCCGCCCGCTCGCACCGCCGGTCCTGCTGCTATCCACGATCGTGCCCCTGAATGCTTCCCGAGCCGTTCGGGTAGCCACCCCGTGACCCACGAGAGGAAGGACGAGCCAGTGCGACTGAACGAGCAGCAGATCCGTTCGCTGTATGGGCAGGATGTCCAGGACCGCTCGGGCGCGAAAATCGGCAGCGTGGGCCAGGTGTGGGCCGACCCGGCCGGTGAGGCTACCTGGGTCAGCGTGAAGACCGGCGTGATGGGCCACCACGAGTCGATGGCCCCGCTCCAGTCGGCCCGGATGCAGCAGGGGAAGCTGAGCCTGCCGTACGACAAGGCGACGGTGCGCGGTGCGCCCAGCGTGGAGACGGGCACCGACGAGCCGCTGGATGCCCAGCAGCTCACCCAGCTCTACGCGCACTACCAGCTCCAGCAGCCCGGCGCGCAGGCCCCGCAGCAGGGCCCGGCGCAGCAGCGCACGACCCGACGCCCGGAGGGACCGGAGATAACCCGCTCGGAGGAGCGGCTGCTGGTGGGCACCGAGAGCGAGCCGGCCGGAGCCGCCAGGCTGCGCAAGCACGTCGTCACCGAGGACGTGCACACCACCGTTCCCGTGGAGCACGACGAGGTGCGCGTCGAGCGCGAGCCGATCGCGCCGGGCGACCGGCGGGCGCGGGCCGAGATCGGCGACGAGCAGCAGGAGATGCTGCTGCGCGCC
>NZ_GG657738.1:1291926-1341750 GCF_000158815.1 Micromonospora sp. ATCC 39149
CGGCGCAACCCCCGGGCGGGTGGGTCCCTGGTGATCCGCCCGCCCGGGCGCGTGCCCGGCGGTGTCGGTGCCCGGTCCTATGCTGGCCGTCGAGGCGTGGGGAAGGCGGCTGACGACGTGGCGACGAGCGGCGCGAGGAAGCGGGCGGGGGCGGCCCCGCTGGCCGGCGGGGCGGCGCTGACGGGCCGGGCGGCGCTGACCGGCGCGGAGGCGCTCGCGCTGCGGATGGCCAGCCTGCTGCTGCGCCCCCACCCCACGGCCCGCCCGAAGGACGTGGCCGGCGTCGTCGAGTGGTTCGGCGCGATGCAGGCGCAGGACGCGGCGAGCGGCCTGTGGTCGCTCGGGCTGCGGCTGCCCGGCTGGACGCAGGCCGACGTGCAGGACGCGCTGGAGCGGCGGGAGGCGCTGCGCACCTGGCCGATGCGGGGCACCGTGCACCTCGTCCCGTCCCGCGACGCCCGCTGGATGCTCGAGGTCACCGGCGTGCGCGCCCTGGCCGCGGCCGGGCCGCGCCGGGCGTTCCTCGGGCTCAGCCTGGAAGAGGCCGACCGGGCCGCCGACGTGCTCGGCGAGGCGTTGACCGGCGGTGTGCGGATGACCCGCTCGCAGTGCCAGGCCACCCTCCACGCGGCCGGCATCGACACCGCCGGGCAGCGCGGCTACCACCTGCTGTGGTACGTGGCGCAAAAGGGCGTGACCTGCATCGCCCCGCACGTCGGCACCGAGCAGACCTTCGCGCTGCTCGACGAGTGGGTGCCCGACCCGCACCGCCCCGACCGCGACGAGGCCCTCGGCATCCTGGCGCTGCGCTACTTCCGCAGTCACGGTCCCACCACCCGGCAGGACTTCGCCGGCTGGACGGGCCTGACGGCAGCCGACGCCAAGCGGGGCATCGCCGCCGCCGGTGACGCGCTCGCCACGGTGACGGTCGACGGGGTCGAGGCGGTGGCCGATCCGGCCCTGCTCGACGCGCCCCGCGCCCCGGTCGACGACGTGCACACCCTGCCCGGCTTCGACGAGTACCTGCTGGGTTTCAAGGACCGGTCGCTGATGCTCGCCCCGGAGCACAAGCAGGCGGTCATCCCCGGCGGCAACGGAGTGTTCCAGTCGACGGTGGTGCACGGCGGCCGGGTCGCCGGCACCTGGAAGCGGACGCTGGGCAAGACCAAGGTGAAGGTGGCGGTGCGCCCGCTGGTCGACCTCGACGCCGCGACCCGGGGGCGGGTGGACGCGGCGTTGGCGGCGTACGCGGCCTTCGTCGGGTTGCCAGCGGCCGTCGCGTGGTCCGAGGGGGTCTAGTTCGCGGAGAGCCGCTCCAGCTACGCGGAAGTCGACCACGGGTGGCCCCCGGTCGGACCGCCACCGGGCTCCGGCCACGGGACAACCCGGGTCGGAGCCCGTTCGGCGCACTGGGCCCACGCCCATGCCGCCGTGGGCCCGCCGCGCAGGTCAGGAGCCCCCGAGCGCGCCGGACGCCCGCCCCTCGTGCAGGGTCAGGTTGCGGCCGGTGCCCGGGTCGAACAGGTGGATCTTCTCCAGGTTGAACCAGACCCGGCGGTCCTCGCCCTCGCGTACCGTCGACTCGGCCGACAGCCGGGTGACCAGGCTGGCTCCGCCGCCGGTGAAGTCGGCCCCGGCGTCGGCGGCCAACTCCTCCAGCTCGGCGGCGCTGGCCCGCTCCCCCTCCAGGGTGAAGTAGACGTACTTGTCGGAGCCCATGGACTCGACGATGTCGACCGGCGCGGTGAACTCCGCGCCCCGGCGGCGGGTGTCGTCGTCGACGAGTTCGGCGTCCTCGAAGTGCTCGGGGCGGATGCCGAGGATCAGCTCGCGTGGGGCGTCGCCGGCCTCCAGTTCGCGGCGGATCCGCTCGCCGATCGGCACGTCGCCGATGGCGGTACGCAGCTTCCCGTCGGAGACGGCGGCGTGCAGGAAGTTCATCGACGGGGAGCCGATGAAGCCGGCCACGAAGAGGTTGCGTGGGTGGTCGTAGAGCTCCTGCGGCGGGCCGACCTGCTGGATCGAGCCGCCCCGCATGATCACCACCCGGTCGCCGAGGGTCATCGCCTCGGTCTGGTCGTGGGTGACGTAGACGGTGGTGGTGCCGAGCTGCTTCTGCAACCGGGACACGACCGTGCGCATCTGCACCCGCAGCTTCGCGTCCAGGTTGGACAGCGGCTCGTCCATCAGGAACGCCTTGGGCTGGCGGACGATCGCCCGGCCCATCGCCACCCGCTGCCGCTGGCCGCCGGAGAGGTTGGCCGGCTTGCGGTCCAGCAGCGGGGTCAGCTCCAGGACCTTCGCCGCCTCGTCGACCTTGGCGTCGATGGTTTGCCTGTCGAGCTTGGCCAGTCGCAGCGGGAACGCCATGTTCTCCCGGACGGTCATGTTCGGGTAGAGCGCGTACGACTGGAACACCATCGCGATGTCCCGGTCCCGGGGGGCCTTGTCGTTGACCCGCTGGCCGCCGATGCGCAGCTCACCGGAGCTGATGTCCTCCAGCCCGGCGATCATGTTGAGGGTGGTGGACTTCCCGCAGCCGGACGGGCCGACCAGGATGACGAACTCGCCATCGGCGATCTCCAGGTCCACGTTCTGCACCGCCACGGTCCCGTCCGGGAACCGCTTGCTCACCTTGTCCAACACGATGTCAGCCATGCCTACAACCACCTATCCCTTGACTGCGCCGGAGGTCAGGCCGGAGACGATGCGGCGCTGGAAGAAGAGCACGAATGCGACGATCGGTACGGTGATCACCACGGCGGCGGCGCAGATGGCCCCGGTGGGGTCCTCGAACTGCGACTCGCCGGTGAAGAACGACAGCGCCACCGGCACCGTGCGGGCCCGCTCGGTGGAGGTGAGCGTGATGGCGAACAGGAAGTCGTTCCAGCAGAAGATGAAGACCAGGATCGCCGTGGTGAACAGCCCCGGCGCGGCCAACGGGGCGATGACCCGCCGGAACGCCTGGCCCTGCGTCGCGCCGTCCATCTTCGCCGCCTTCTCCAGGTCCCACGGGATCTGCTTGAAGAACGCCGACAGCGTGTAGATCGCCAGCGGCAGCGCGAAGGTGATGTACGGCAGGATCAGCCCCGGCCAGGTGTCGAACAGCCCGAGCTGCCGCTCGATCTCGAACAGCGGCGACACCAGCGACACCTGCGGGAACATCGCGATCAGCAGGGCGACGCCGACGAGCAGCTTCTTGCCGGGAAAGTCCAGCCGGGAGATCGCGTACGCGGCCATCGCGCCGAGCACCACCGCGACGAGCGTGGCGATGAGCGCGATGCCGACCGAGTTGACCAGGGCCCGGACGAACTGGTCGGTGTCGAAGATCGACCGGTAGTTGTCCAGCGTCCACTCCCGGGGCCAGAATCTGCCGTCGGTGAGGGTGGCCGGGGTCTTGAACGACAGCGAGGCGATCCAGAGCACCGGGACCAGCGCGAAGACGACGACGATGACGTCCAGCAGACCCCAGCGCAGCTTCGCCCGCGTGGTGGTGTCGGCCATGTCAGCGCCTCTCCCCATCGTCGCTGCCCGGGGCAGCGGTGCCGAACAGCTTCACGAAGACGAACGCGATGGCCGCCACGGTGAGGAAGATCAGCACGGACATCGTCGACCCGATGCCGAGGTTCAGGCCCCGGATCAGGTTGTTGTAGGCGAGCATCGACACCGACGAGGTCTCGTTGCCACCGGCGGTGAGCACGTAGATGTTGTCGAACACCCGGAACGCGTCGAGCGTGCGGAACAGCAGGGCGACCAGGATCGCCGGCTTCATCACCGGCAGCATGACCCTGGTGAACCGCTGCCACGCGGTCGCCCCGTCGGTGGACGCCGCCTTGAGCAGGTCCTCCGGCACCAGGGCGAGGCCGGCCATCAGCAGCAACGCCATGAACGGAGTGGTCTTCCAGATCTCCGCGAGCATGACGATCGCCAGGGAGCTGGCCCGCTCGGTCAGCGGCGCGCCGTCGCTGAACAGGTTCGCCAGGTAGCCGGTGCCCGGCGTCCAGGCGTACCGCCAGGAGAAGGCGGCGACGACCGTGACGATCCCGTACGGGATGAGCGCGGCGGTGCGGACGATGCCCCGACCGACCAGCGTCCGATGCATGATCAGCGCCAGCCCCATGCCGAGCGCCAGCTCGACCGCGACGGTGACGACGGTGATCAGCATGGTGACCCCGAACGCGGTCCACCAGAACTCGTTGGTCAGCACCGTCACGTAGTTCTCCAGCCCGATGAACTCGCGCTGGTCGGGAAAGCGCAGGTCGTAGCGCTGCAACGACAGCCAGATCGAGTAGCCGATCGGGTACGCCGTGACCAGCACCATGACCAGCGCGGCGGGAGCGCAGAGCAGCCAGCCGAGCTTGCGTTCGGCCCGCTTGTTCTCGCTGAGTGCGGTCTTGCCCAGGCGGCGGCCGGCGCGCTGGGCGGGCACGAGCGCCGGCAGGACCGGCTCACTCCTCACGCTCACGGTGCCTCCTTCGTTCGCGACTGCGGGGCTCGCAGGACCGGCTCACTCCTCACGCTCACGGCAGCACCCCCTTCGACTCCAGGGCGTCGGCGATGGCGTCGCGCAGCTCGTCGGCGGTCTGCTCGGGGCGGATCGCCGACGGCGGCGACAGGATCGCCGACATCACGGTGGAGATGCTCTGGTACGCCGGGGTCAGCGGGCGCGTCGCCGGCTCCTTCAGCTCCTCCAGGATGGTCTCCTTCATCGGGTACGCCTCGTCCATCTCCGGGTCGTCGTAGACCTGCTCGATGGTCGGTGGCACGCCGTCGTTGACGGCGGAGAACCTCTGGTTCCTCGCGTTGCGGAGGCACCTGGCGGCCTCGAAGGACTCCGCCGGGTGCGTCGAGTACGCGCTGACGGCCAGGTTGACGCCGCCGATGGTGACCTTGCTCGGGGTGTCGGCGTCGATCCCCGGCACCCGCGCCCACTTCACCTTCCTCGCCAGCTCCGGGTCGGCCTCCTGCAAGGCCGGGTAGACGAAGGGCCAGTTCACCTGGAACGCGCCGCCGCCGGACTGGAACTCCAGCCGGACGGGGTCCTCGGTGGCGTTGCTGAACGACGGCGACGTCACGCCGGACGTGGCGAAGCGCCGGAGCTGGTCGAGCGCGGTGACCGTGCCGGCGTCCATCACCGCCTGCTTGCCGTCGTCGCTGAGAATCTTGCCGCCCGCGCTCTCGGCGAGGGTGTTGTAGAGCACGACGAGCCCCTCGTACTGGGCGCCCATGGTGAGCACCTGGTAGGGCTTGCCCTGCGCCTTCAGGTCCTGGGCCTGCTTGATCATGTCGTCCCAGGTCTTCGGCGGCTGTGGCACCAGGTCGGTGCGGTACCACAGGAGCTGCACGTTGGTGTTCTTCGGCGCGCCGTACAGCTTGCCCTGGTACCGGGCGGTGTCCAGCGGCCCGGCGAGGGTGCCCTGCTCCACGTCGGCCCGGTCCTGCCCGGTCCACTCCCGGATCCAGTCCGCGCTGGCGAACTCCTGGGTCCAGGTGACGTCGAGGCCGAGCACGTCCATCCCGGTGTCCCCGGCGGCGAGCCGACGGACCAGTTGCACCCGCTGGTCGTCGGCTTGACGCGGAAGCACCCGGTAGGCGATGCGGTAGCGCCCCTGGGCCTCGGCGTTGCAGTCGTCGACGACCTTCTGCAGGTTCTGCTCGGGCGGGTAGTACAGGTTGATGGTGGGCGTACCGCCGTCGCCGCCGGAGCCGCACGCGGCCAGCGGCGCGACCAGCGCGAGCGCGGCGGCGACGGCCCCCGCCCGGGCCGCGGGTCGACGCCGATGTCGGGCCGATTCTGCCATCGTCCTCCCCCTCTCTTCGGCGAAGATCCGGGGAGGTCACCCGTGCCCCGGCGCACGGCGAGACGGCCGGGCGAGGGCCGGCGACCACCGGCCCGTCCCGGGCGCTTCGTGCGGGGAACACTGCCCGACCTGCGAAGCCGCGAAACCTGACCGCAACAGGTGTCACCCCGGGCGGCCTCCGCTTCGGCCGCCGGGCCGCCGATCGCGCCACGTGTCCGGTTCGTCCGCCGGCGACGGCCGCTGGGACGAGGCGGTACGCGGGTCGCACGGGAGTCCGTCGGGCGCGGGCCGGCCGGGACAACGTGCCTCCGGCCGGTCACGACACGTACGCGCGGAGGCTACCGGGCATCCGCCGGTTCGACTAGCGTTTGCCTGGAGTTCCCCCGACTCAGCTGCCAGCGCGTCGCCGTCGAAGTCGATACGCCTCCGGCCGACCCCTGCCTGCCCGATCGGTGGGTAATCGAGCGAACCCCCCGCTGCCGGTTCACCCGTTGGGCAGGATCGTTGACGACGAGGAGGTGCCGTCGTGCAGGACACCCGCGCTCTCGCCCTGACATTCGAGGTGAGCGGCCTGCCCCCGGTGAAGACCGAGGCCCTGTCCATCTTCGCCGCCGGGCACCGGCAGGCGACGAGAGTCCGGGCCCTGCTCCTGGCGGCCTGCTCGGCGGCCCAGCGCACCGGCTGGACCCCGCTGGGCGGGCCGGTGGAGGTGGAGCTGACCCTGCGCTGTCCGCCGGGGCACCGCACCTCCGACGCCAGCACCCTGCTCGGCGGAGTCTGCGCGGTGCTGCAGGACAAGAAGAGGGTCGCCACCATCGGCCTGACCCACCTCGGGGTCCTCGCCGACGTCGCCCTCTACACCGACGACCGGCAGATCCGCCGGCTGTCGTACCTGGAGGAACCGGCGGAGGAGTTCTCCTACCGGGTGCGGGTGGCCGCCATGCCAACCGTGGTTTGACCGACGCGCGCGGTGGGGTACCGCCGACGCCGACGAAGGGAGCGTTGATGTCGGAGCCACATGTCACGCTCGACCCGAACGGGCTCGACCCCGTGCAGCGGAAGCTGCGGGGCCCGCTGGAGGACCAGCTGACCTCGGCCCTGCAGGCGGCCACGGAGCGGATCCGGTCGAGTTTCGCGGGCGAGCCGGTGGAGCAGGTCTGTCAGCGGCTGCTGGACGAGACGCGGTCCGGGCTACACCCGGACATCGCGGCCGGTTTCCAGCCGGACATGGACGAGTTCTGCCGGGTGGCGGTGGCGATCGTCCGGGGCGAGATCTCCTGACCGCCGGTCGAGACGCCACCCGCTCCACGATCGACGGCGTCGACCCGACGGGCGGCCACGATGCTTGATCGGCGCGGCAGGCGGCCCACGGCGTCGCCCCCGTGGGCGGACACGGGTCAGGACCGGGTCCGCAGTTCCCCGGCCCTGACCCACCGGCCGTCCGGTGTGGCAGCGGAATCGCGCCGGTGAACGCGTGAGCGGACCATGCCGCCCACGCTGGGGCTCACCCGCGACGATGCGGCCCGCCTGCACTCAGCTCCACGGTGCGCCACCGCCGGACTTCGGCGCGTTCCCGACTCACCCGAAGAGCCGCGAACGCCGGTTCAGGTTAGGCAGCGCGGCGCAGGCGGAACAACCTGTCCCGGCCATTCATGGCCGCGATTGTCGGCAGATCCCAAATCCGGCAGCAGGCCGTAACACGAGCCACCGCGCCGACGCTGTTCTGCATCGGAGCAGGTGCGCCCGGCGGGCGTGTCGAGCGCGCCCAGAACGGGCGTGTCGAGCGCGCCCAGAACGCGAGAAACGGGCGCGTCGAGCGGGTGAGAACGTCAGAAGTGCCGGAGCAGGTCTTCGAACGTGGCCAGCCGGAGCACGCCGGTGTCGGTCGGGTCGAGGTCGTCGTGCTCCAGCACCCAGGTGTTCTCGTTCGGGATGAACACCGCCCACATGCCGGCGGCCCGGGCCGGCAGGATGTCCGACCGCGGCGAGTTGCCGATCATCCAGGCGGCGCCCGGGTCGAAGCCGTGCTCCCCGGCGAGCCACCGGTAGGTGTCGACGTTCTTCTCCGGCACGACGTGCGCGGCGTGGAAGTGGTGCAGCAGCCCGGAGGCGTCGAGCTTGCGCTGCTGCTCCTCCCGGTCGCCCTTGGTGAGCAGCAGCAGCCGGTGCCGCTCGGCCAGCGCGTCGAGCGTCGCGGCCACCCCGGGCATCAGTTCGACCTGGTGGTTGACCAGCGCCTCGGCCAGGGCATCGATCTGGCGGCGCTCCGCGGCGGAGACGGGCCGCTCCCGCAGCCGCTCCAGGCACTCGCCCAGGCTGCGCAGGAAGACCTTGCTGCCGTACCCGTGGACGACCGCGTTGGCCCGCTCGATGTCGTCGAGGATGGCCCGGATCTCCGCCCGGTCCAGCGTCGGGTGGTCCAGCCACGCGAGGAAGTCGTCGATGACCCGCTCGAAGACGACGTTGTTCTCCCACAGCGTGTCGTCGGCGTCGAAGACCAGCACCTGCGCGTTCCGCCGGCCCGTCGTGCCCTGCCGCATCGCTTCCCCCTCCCGCTGGGCCCGGACACCGTACTGCGGATGGCGCGGCGCGGTCACGCCGATTCCGCCGGGCCGGTGGGCCCGCGGCGCAGGGTGAGGATCAGGTCGGCGACCAGGGCCGTCCAGCCCGTCTGGTGCCACGCCCCCAGCCCCGCGCCGTTGTCGCCGTGGAAGTACTCCGGGAAGCTGATCAGGTCCCGCCAGTCGGGGTGGGTCTGGAAGAGCTGGGCGGCCCCGTAGATGGGCCGCCGGCCCCAGCCGTCCCTGGTGAACAGCGAGATCAACCGCGCGGAGAGGTCATCGGCGATCTCGTTGAGGGTCCGCTTCACCCCCGAGCGGGTCGGATACTCGACCTGGAGGTCGTCGCCGAAGAAGGCCGCGTAGTCGCGCAACGCGCTGATCAGCAGGAAGTTGGTCGGCATCCAGATCGGGCCGCGCCAGTTGGAGTTGCCGCCGAACAGGCCGCTGGTCGACTCGGCCGGCTCGTAGCCGACGCTGAACTCCTGGCCGCCGAGGGTGACGGTGAACGGCTTGTCCAGGTGGGCACGGCTGAGCGTGCGCAGGCCGTACTCGGAGAGGAACTCCTCGGTGTCGAGCATCCGGGCCAGCATGCGGACCACCTTCTCCGGGCCGACCATGGTCAACAGCCGCTGCTGGCGGCCGTCCGGGCCGATCCGGCGGGCGCCGATCACGGCGGCGTACTCGGGCCGGTGGGTGAGGAACCAACGCAGCCGGGCTCCCAGCTCGGGCAGGCGGCGCAGCGTACGCGCGGTGAGCCGGGTGGTGGCCGCCAGCGGCAGCAGGCCCACCACCGAGCGGACCTTCAGCGGCACCTGGCTGCCGTCGGCCAGCCGCAGCACGTCGTAGAAGAACGCGTCCTCCTCGTCCCAGAGCCCCTGGTCGTACGCGGCGGCGGCGATGTAGGCGAAGTGCTCGAAGAACTTGGTGGCGGTGTCGACCCACGTCCGGTCGTGTTCGGCGAGCACGATGGCGATGTCGAGCAGGTTGAGCGCGTACATGGCCATCCAGCCGGTGCCGTCGGACTGCTCCAGCGTCCCGGCCACCGGCAGCGCCGCCGAGCGGTCGAACGGGCCGACGTTGTCCAGCCCGAGGAAACCGCCCTCGAAGACGTTGTTGCCGCCGGTGTCCTTGCGGTTGACCCACCAGGTGAAGTTGAGCAACAGCTTGTGCATGACCCGGGCCAGGAACTCGTGGTCGCGGGAGCCGTCGATCTCGAAGACCTTCAGCACGGCCCACGCGTGCACGGGCGGGTTGACATCGCCGAACGCCCACTCGTACGCCGGAATCTGCCCGTTGGGGTGCAGGTACCACTCGCGCAGCAGGAGCAGTAGCTGCGACTTGGCGAAGCCCGGATCGACGCGGGCGATGCTGACGCAGTGGAAGGCCAGGTCCCAGGCCGCGTACCAGGGGTACTCCCACGGGTCGGGCATGGAGATCACGTCGAAGCTGGTCATGTGCCACCAGTGGCTGTTGCGCCCGTGCCGGCGGCCGGCCGGAGGCGTGGAGCCGGGGTCGCCCTCCAGCCACCGCTTCACGTCGAAGTGGTAGAACTGCTTGCCCCACATCAGCCCGGCGATGGCCTGCCGGGCGACGAGGGCCTCGTCGGCGGTGGCGGTGGCCGGGACGACACCGTCGAAGAACCGGTTCGCCTCGGCCCGCCGCGCCCACACCAGCGCGTCGAAGCCGGCACCCAGGTCGGCGGCCGGCGGCGGCGTCCCGCCAGGCGGCGGCGCGGTGCGGGTCAGCCGCAGCCGGATCTGCCGGTGCCCGCCGGCCGGCACGTCGAGCACGTAGTGCAGCGCGCCCTTGGTCCCCTCCCGCTCGGGGTTGACCGTCGCCGCGCCGTTCACCACGTGGTCGTTGATCCCGTCCTTGGGGTACGCCGAGCGGCCGGGCAGCCCCCAGAGCCGCTCGGCGTTGGTGTCGTTGTCGCAGAGCAGCGGCACCGGGTCGCCGTCGCCCTCCAGCAGGATCTGGCCGAGCACCCAGTGCTCGCCGACGAGCCGGGCGCCGACGCCGGCCCCGGCGGCGGAGCCGACGAGCCGGGGCACCCGGTCCCCGCCGGGCAGGCCCCACGCCCACGTGTTGCGGAACCACAGCGACGGCAGCACGTGCAGCCGCTCGGCGGTGTCGCCCCGGTTGGCGACGGTCACCACGACGCACATGTCCGTCGGGGACGCCTTGGCGTAGTCGACGGTCACCGCCCAGTACCGGTCGTCGTCGAAGATCCCCGTGTCGACCAGCTCGTACTCGGTGTCGTCGCGGCCACGCAGCGCGTTGACGGCGACCAGTTCGTCGTACGGGAAGGCGGCCTGCGGATAGTGGTAGCGCCACCGCATCCAGGAGTGGGTGGGCGTGGAGTCCAGGTACCACCAGTACTCCTTGGCGTCCTCGCCGTGGTTGCCGCCGTCGCCGCCGAGGCCGAACATCCGCTCCTTGAGGATCGGGTCGCGCCCGTTCCACAGGGCGAGGGCGAAGCAGAACGTCTGCCGGTCGTCGCAGACGCCCGCCATGCCGTCCTCGCTCCACCGGTAGGCTCTGGACCGCGCGTGGTCGTGGGGGAAGTAGTCCCACGCCGTGCCGTGCTCGCTGTAGTCCTCCCGTACCGTCCCCCACGCCCGCTCGGACAGATAGGGACCCCATGCGCGCCAGTCCTGCTCCCCGGAGTCTGCCTGGGCGAGCCGGAGCCGTTCGGCGTCGGGTGCGGGCGCGGAGGAGGGGGGCATGTCGGTGATCACGTGCCTATCTTCGGTGCCGCCGGGGTACTTCACCACAGCGGCCATTCTCGTCGTGGTGTGTTACACCTCGCGCCGCTGGAGGAAAGTTGATCGACATTCGTTTCGGTCCGCAGATTTGCGGGGAGCTGACCGGCGGAGCCACCAGGGAGTGGCTGGTCCCGGACGGCCTGGGCGGGTACGCCATGGGCACCGTGAGCGGGCTGCGCACCCGCCGCTACCACGGGTTGCTGGTGGTTGCCGGCCAGACCCCGGCCTCCCGGAACGTGGGACTGGTCAGTCTCGACCCGGCGGTCACCCTCCCCTCGGGCGCGCGGCTGCGCCTCGGCGCGCACGAGTGGTCCTCCGGCGACGTCGACCCGCGCGGCTTTGAGCTGCTGGAACGCTTCGACTTGACCGACGGGCTGCCGCGCTGGCGGTGGCGGATCGGCGACGTGGTGATCGAGCGCGAGCTGGCGATGGCGTACGGGCGCTCGTGTGTGGCGGTGGTGCACCGGCTGGTCTCCGGCGGGCCGGTCCGCCTCGACCTGTCGGCGGCCTGCACCTGGCGCGACGCGCACGGCGAGCGGCGCGCCGACGGTCCCGCGCCCCGGGTCGAACCGGTGGACGGCGGCGCGGTGGTGGAGGGCACGTTCCGCCTCGCCGGGCCGGACTGGGCCCCCGAGGGGCAGTGGTGGCTCGGGGTGCACCACCGCGAGGAGGCGGCTCGGGGCCTGCACCCGGACGACGACATCTTCCACGCCGGGCGGTTCTGCGGCACGCTGGAGCGCCCCGGCGACACGGTGTCGGTGCTGGCCTGGGCGGGAGACCTGACCACCGCGCCGCCCCCGGCGGAGCAGATCGTCGCGGCGGCCCGGCGGCGCAGCCGGCAGGTGGTAGCACGGGCCATGCCGGCGGACGCCGTCGAGGCCACCCTCGCGCTGGCCGCCGACGCGTTCGTCGTACGCACCGCCGCCGGCCCGGACGTGGTCGCCGGCTACCCGTGGTTCGGCGCGTGGTCACGGGACACCATGACCTCGTACGAGGGGTTGTTCCTGTGCGCGAACCGGGCCGACGAGGGGCGGGAGCTGCTGCGGGCGTACGCGGCGAGCCTGTCGGAGGGGATGCTCGCCAACACGGCCGACACCGGGCAGGTGGAGTACAACACGGTCGACGCCGCGCTGTGGTTCCTGCACGCGGTGAGCCGGCACGTCACCGTCACCGGGGACACCGACCTCGGCGACGAGCTGCTGCCGGCGCTGCGCGGGGTGGTCGACGCGTACCTGGCCGGCACCCGGTACGGCATCGCCGTCGACCCGGCCGACGGCCTGGTCACCCAGGGCGGCAGCCCGGGCACGGCGCTGACCTGGATGGACGCCCGGGTGTACGGGGTGCCGGTCACCCCGCGCACGGGCAAGCCGGTGGAGGTCAACGCGCTGTGGGTCAACGGGCTCGCGGGGCTGGCCGAGCTGACGGAGCTGGCCGGGGCCGACGCCGCCGAGCTGTGGCGGCTGCACGCCCGGGCCACCGCGTCGTTCGCCGCGCGCTTTCCCTCCCCGGTCGGCTGGCTGCACGACGTGGTGGACGCGCCCGCGCCGGCCTACCCGCTGGGCGGCGCGCCGTTCCACGACGACGACCTGCTGCGCCCGAACCAGCTACTGGCCTGGTCGCTGCCGTACGCGCCGCTGGAGCCCGACGAGCCGACGCTGCGCCGGGTCGCCGCCGGGCTGCTCACCCCGCTGGGGCCGCGCAGCCTCTCCCCCGACTCGCCCGGCTACGTCGGCCGGCACCGGGGCGGCCCGGCCGAGCGGGACGGCGGCTACCACCAGGGCACGGTGTGGCCGTGGCTGCTCGGGCCGTACGTGGACGCGGCCCGGCGGGCGAAGCTGCCGGTGGACGACCTGTTCGTCGGCGTGGAGGCACACCTGACCGAGCACGGGCTGGGGTCGGTCAGCGAGACGGCCGACGGGGCGGCCCCGCACGCGGCGACGGGCTGCCCGTTCCAGGCGTGGTCGGTCGCGGAGGTGCTGCGCGCGCGCCGGGTCCGCCGGTAGCGCTTTACATCCCCGCAACGGTGACGTCTCCGCCGGTTATCCGGCCGGGGGCAGGATTGGCCGAAGATCCAGGGCTCGTCGGCGGCACCCGGTCTGCGGGTGTGGCCGGCGCGCGCGCCGGGGACAACTCAAAGGGGGCCGCATGTCACCTGACGCCAAAGTGATCGACATCAACCCCGCCCGGCACCAGCGGGTGCTCATCCTCTCCTGGGAGTATCCGCCGGTGCTCGTCGGCGGCCTCGGCCGCCACGTGCACGCCCTCTCCGTCGCCCTCGCCGCCGCCGGCCACGAGGTCACCGTCGTCACCCGCCACGCCGAGGGCGCACCCCTGGAGGAGTACGCCGACGGCGTCCGCGTCCTACGCGCCGCCGAGGACCCGGTCACCTTCCCCCTGGCCACCGGCAGCCTCCTGGCCTGGACCATGGCCTTCAACCACACCCTCACCCGCGCCGCCCTGCGCGCCACCGAATCCGCCACCTACGACGTCATCCACGCCCACGACTGGCTCGTCGCGCACACCGCGATCACCCTCGCCGAGTACCTGGACCTGCCGCTGGTGACCACGATCCACGCCACGGAGGCGGGCCGGCACCAGGGCTGGCTGCCGGAGGAGATGAACCGCACCATCCACGGCGTCGAACACTGGATCAGCGGCGAGTCGACCCGGGTGATCGCCTGCTCCGGGTACATGCGCGACCAGATCACCCGCCTGTTCGACGTGCCGGCCGCCCGCGTGGACGTGGTGGCCAACGGGGTGGACGACCGGGCCTGGCGGGCCCGCCCCCGGGCGGTCGCCTCGGCGCGGGCCCGGTTCGCCGGTGACGGTCCCCTGGTCGGGTACGCGGGCCGGCTGGTCTACGAAAAGGGCGTGCAGCACCTGATGCACGCGGTGCCGTACCTGCGCGAGCGGCACCCGGGGCTGCGGGTGGTGATCGCCGGCGACGGCCCGTACCGGCAGGAGTTGGTGGAGCAGGCGCACCGGCTGCACCTGGGCGACACCGTGCGCTTCACCGGCTTCCTGGACTCCACCCAGCTCCCGGCCATGCTGGCCGCCACCGACGCCACCGTCGTGCCTAGCCTCTACGAGCCGTTCGGCATGGTCGCCCTGGAGGCCGCCGCAGCCGGCGCTCCGCTGGCGGTCGCCTCGACGGGCGGGCTCGCCGAGATCGTCGAGCCCGGGGTCACCGGGGTGACCTTCCCGCACAGCGACCCGGGCGCACTGGCGGGCGCGGTCGACCGGCTCATCGGCGACGAGGTCTTCGCCCGCCGGGTGGCCCGCCGGGCCCGGACGATGGTCAGCGAGCGGTACGGCTGGGCGACCATCGCCGCCCACACCGCGAGCAGCTACACGGCGGCCCGCCGCGAGCACGGCTCGTTCCAGGCCCGCCGGGCGGCGAGCCGGCTGGGCGCGGGGCGGCCCCGGATCGCCATTCCGGAGGGTAACCTGCTGACCGCCGGGCACGCCGCCTGCTGACGCTTCCCCGACCTGACGTCCGATAGGTCGTCGCCGATCCTCTGGCTATGGTGTACGTCGGCCAGCGGTGAGGAGAGCGGTGCAGCAGGTAGTTATCGGCGGCCGGTACCGCCTGCTCGACCTCGTGGGTCGCGGCGGCATGGGCCGGGTCTGGCGTGCCAAAGACGAGATGCTTGACCGCGACGTCGCGGTCAAACAGGTCGTCCCGCCGGCGGTGCTGGCCGGGGAGGAGCGCGACGAGCTGCGTTCCCGCACGCTGCGGGAGGCGCGCACGACGGCCCGGCTCAACCACCCCAACGTGGTCCGGGTCTACGACGTGGTGCCCGTCGACGGCGACCCGTGGCTGATCATGGAGTACGTGCCGTCCCGGTCGTTGCAGAACATCCTGGACGCGTCCGGGCCGCTACCACCCCGACGGGCCGCGGCGATCGGGCTGGCACTGCTGGCCGCGCTGCGCGCCGCGCACCACGCCGGGGTGCTGCACCGCGACGTCAAGCCCGCCAACGTGCTCATCGCCGACGACGGGCGGGTGATGCTCACCGACTTCGGGCTCGCCGTCTTCGACGGCGGGGACGGGGCGATGACCCAACCGGGGCTGGTACTCGGCTCCCCGCAGTTCGTCGCCCCGGAGCGGGCCGCCGAGGGTGTCTCCAGCGTGGAGGCCGACCTGTGGTCGCTCGGCGCGACCCTGCACGCGGCCGTCGAGGGCAAATCGCCGTACGCCCGCAGCACCGCGATGGCGACGCTGAGCGCCCTGGCCACCCGGCCGCCGGATCCGGCGCCGCACGCCGGACCGCTGCGGCCGGTCCTGGCCGGCCTGCTCCGCCGGGACCCGCGGCACCGCATCGACCACGACGAGACGCAGCGCCGCCTGGCGAAGGCCGCCGCCCCGGGCGCCGACCCCTCCCCCATCGTGGTCGCCTCACCGGCGACGGTGGTCCCGTCGGTCGGGCCGGTCGGGCCGGTCGGGCCCGTCGAGGCGGACCGGATGGTCGTGCCGGGCTGGACGTCGGGGCCCCCGGGACGGAACGGGCCGAAGCGGAACGGGCCGACGCGGAAAGGCTCCAGGCAGAACGGACCGAAGCGGAACGGGCCGACGCCGGAGGGGCCCACGCGGGACGCGCCGGCGTGGAAGGAACCGACGTGGGACAGGCCGACGCTGGCCGGGCCGTCGGACGCCGCCACGCTGGCCGGGCGACGCTGGCCGCTGGTCGTGGCAGCCGTGGCGATCGTGCTGCTGGTCGCGCACACCGTCGCCTTCGCGCTGTTCAGCCCCCACGCCGCCCGCAGGGCGGCACCCCCGGACACGCCGGGGGCGACGCCGAGCCCGTCGGCGGCCGGACCGGTGCTGCCGCCGCTCGGTGCGGGTGTCCCGCCCCCGCCCTTTCCCTGCCTGCGGCCCTACCCCTTCGGCGAGCCGCCGACGACCGTCCCGCCCGCACCGGACGAGCCGCTGCGCCCGCCGGAGGGCTGGGCCTGGTACGCCGACCCCGCCGGGTTCCGGCTCGCCGTGCCGCCCGGCTGGCGGCACTACCGGGACGGGACCGCGGTCTGCTTCCAGGACCCGTCCGCCCGCCGGATGCTGACCATTTCCCCGGCCGATGACCCAGACGTCACTCCGCTGGCTCAGCTGCGTGCCAACGAGCGCCGCGCGCGGGCCGCGGGCGCCCTCCCCCGGTACGTGAAGATCCGGCTGGCGGAGGTGGCCGACCGGGGGGCGGAGTGGGAGTGCGCCTGGGACGCGCCGATGGGCGCGCGACTGCGTGGGGTGCAGCTCATCCCCCGCAGCACCCGCTCGTGGTCGCTGGCCTGGAGCGGCCCCGACGCGGGATGGGCCGCCGGCGCGGCCGAGCGGGAGACGATGCGGTCCAGCTTCCGGGCCGACGGCACGGCGTGAGCCGACTCGGCCAAGCACGTGGCGACCGGATCGCGACGCCTTCCCCTGTGGACCGTCCGGGTGATTGCTCCCCGGCGGCGACTCTGCCACAGTGGCGTAGTTTGTGGATCAAGATCCCTGGGGAGGGCGAGACGTCATGATGGGACCGTCCCACGCACTGTCGGGCGCGGCGGTGTGGCTGACCGGCTCCTGGGCGCTCGATCAGTTCGCCGACTACCAGCAGTCGCCGCTGGCCCTCGCCGTCGGCACCGCGGTCTGCGCCGGAGGCGCGCTCTTCCCCGACCTCGACCTGTCCGGCAAGGTGACCCGCAACCGGGGCGGGGCCACGGTCGCGCGCACCTTCGGGGTGGTCAGCCTCTTCGTCGCCGAGGTGATGGAGAAGATCTCCCTCGGCGTCTACTACGCGACCAAGCTCAGCAAGGACCCGCGCCGCAACAACGGCCACCGCACCCTGACCCACACCATCCCGTTCACCGTGCTGGTCGGCTGGGGCACCACCGCGCTCTGCGCCGCGTACGGCAAACCGGCGGTGGTCGGCATCCTGTTCTTCATGTTCGGGCTGGCCCTGCGCGGGCTGTTCGACCGGTGGGCGGAGCGCGCGGGCTGGGTGATCGTGACCCTGGCCTCGGCCGCCGCCGCCTGGTTCACGTTCGCCAACCTCCCCGGCGACCGGGGGTACCCGCTGATCGGGCTGGCCGTCGGGGTGGGCTGCTTCGTGCACATCCTCGGCGACATGATCACCCGCGCCGGGGTGCCGATCCTCTGGCCGATCCCGATCAAGCGCCGGATGTGGATGATGGTCGGCCTGCCGAACAGCATCGCCCTGCGCACCGGCAGCAAGACCGAGGTGATCGTGCTGCGCGGCGTGCTGACCGCCCTGTCCGTGCTCGCGGCGGTGGGCCTGGTCGCCCCGTCGGTGCTGCGCAAGTTCAACATCGAGATCTGACCCACCCCCACCAGCCCCGTCGCCGGGCCGGCCGCGTTCTCGACGCGGAATCGGCCCGGCGACCCATTTTCGTCATCGGCTATTGACGCCCTCGTAACACGTGACCTACGGTCTGTCGAAACGCTTCGACTAAGCGCTTCGACGCAGGTCAGAAGCCTGTCGGCCAGCCGGTGAGGGAGGTGCGCGATGGCCACGATGCACGACGTCGCCCGGCTCGCGCGGGTCTCCGTCAGCACGGTGTCGTACGTGCTCACCGGCGCCCGCCCCATCTCCCAGGCCACCCGGGAGAAGGTCCGCGCCGCGATGGCGGAGCTGGACTACCAGCCGCACGCGATGGCCCGGGGGCTGGCCAGCCGGCGCAGCCGCATCCTCGGCCTGCTCCTGCCGATCGACGAGCGCGGCATGGGCGCCACCGAGACGGCCTTCGTCACCGGCGCAGCCTCGGCGGCCAGCGCGGCGGGCTACCACCTGGTGCTCTCCCCCGTCGACGCCGACGACCTCGACGGCCTGCGGCGACTGGCCAGCCAGCGCATGCTCGACGGCGCGTTGCTGATGGAGGTGCAGCTCGAAGACGACCGGGTGGCCGTGCTGCGGGAGGCGGGCGTGCCGCTGGTCCTCATCGGCCGCACCGGCGACACCACCGGCCTGTCGTACGTCGACATCGACTTCGATCGCACCGTGCGCGACGCCGTCGCACACCTCGTCGGCCTCGGCCACCGCCGCATCGTCTACGTCAACCACTCGGCCACGACCATCGCCGAGGGGTACGGCCCGGCGCTGCGCACCCGCGACGCGTTCGCCGCGGCGATGGCCGAGCACGGGGTCGAGCCGCTGATGATCCCCGCGGAGGACAGCGCGGCCGGCGGGCGGGCGGCCCTGGACACGGCGTTCGACCGGGCCCCCGACCTGACCGCGGTCCTCGCCATGAACGAGAGCGCCGTGTTCGGCATCCTCAGCGGGCTGGCCGGCCGAGGCCTCACGGTGCCCGACGACGTCTCGGTCGTCTCCATGGTCACCTCGCCGCAGGTCGCCGAGCTGGCCACCCCGGCGCTGACCGCGATGACGTCGCCCGGTTCGGCGCTGGGGCGCATCGCGGTCGAGGCGCTGCTGTGCCACCTGGAGCAGGACAGCGCCCCGATCCACCAGCAACTGCTGCCGTGCACATTGGAGGTCCGCGGTTCCAGCGGGCCTTCCGGTCGTCCGACGGGGGACGCCGCCGGGGACGACGAGCAAGAAACACAGCCCGCCGCCGCGCTGCCACGCGACGGCGGGCCTAGAGGAGTACCCGCTCGATACTCACGAGGAGAATGGTAATGCAACGATTCCGCACAGTCGTCGCGGCGGTGACCCTGGCCGTCGCCGCGACGGTTTCCCTGACCGCCTGCGGTGACGACGCCGACGAGGGCGCCAGCGGCGCCAAGGTGCTCAAGCTCTGGCACTACGAGGGCGAGACCAGCGCCATGGGCGTGGCGTGGGACAAGGCGATCGAGGTCTTCAAGCAGGAGCACCCCGGCGTCGAGGTGCGCTTCGAGCGCAAGGCGTTCGAGCAGATCCAGCAGAACGCCGGAATGATCATCAACTCGTCCGAGGGCCCGGACATCATGGAGTACAACAAGGGCAACGCCACCGCCGGCCTGTTGTCCAAGCAGGGCCTGCTCACCGACCTCACGGCCGAGGCGACCAAGCGCGGCTGGGACAAGGCGCTCAGCCCCAGCCTGCAGACCACCGCCAAGTACGACGACAAGGGCGTGATGGGCTCCGGCAACTGGTACGGGGTGCCGAACTACGGCGAGTACGTGATGGTCTATTACAACAAGGACCTGTTCGACAAGTACGGGGTGAAGGTCCCCACCACCCTCGACGAGCTGACCGCCGTGATGGACACCTTCGTCGCCAAGGGCGTCACCCCGCTGGGCACCGCCGGCGCCGAGTACCCGGCCGGGCAGCTCTTCTACGAGCTCGCGCTGGCCAAGGCCGACCGGGCGTTCGTCGACAACTACCAGCTCTACAAGAACCCGGTGAACTTCAAGGCCGACCCACTCAAGTACGGCGCGGACACGTTCGCCGAGTGGGTCCGCAAGGGCTACGTCGGCAAGGGCACCGCCAGCGCCAAGGCCGAGGACATGGGCACCGCGTTCATCGCCGGCAAGACCCCGATGATCGTCTCCGGAAGCTGGTGGTACGGCCGGTTCAAGAGCGAGATGAAGGCGAACTGGGACAGCTTCCTGTTCCCCGGCAACAAGCTGCACGCCGGCTCGTCCGGCAACATCTGGGTGGTCCCGGCGACCAGCAAGGCCAAGGACCTGGCGTACGACTTCATCGACATCACCATGCGCCCGGAGATCCAGGCCCTGATCGGCAACAACGGCGGCGTCCCGGTGGCCGGCGACCCGACGAAGATCGCCGACGCCAAGGACCGCAAGCTGATCGAGAACTTCAACGCGATCAGCTCCACCGACGGCCTTGCCTTCTACCCGGACTGGCCGGTCCCCGGCTACTACGACGTGCTGGTCTCCGGCTTCCAGGGCCTGATCAACCAGTCCAAGTCTCCCGATCAGGTGCTCGACGCGATCGCCAAGCCGTACGACGAGGGCGTCGCGGAGATCAAGCGCGGCTGACGAGGACGCCCGGCGGGCGCGTGCTGAGCGACGCGCCCGCCGGCGCACCGGAGGGATCACCATGGCTGCATCCGACGCCCTCGTCACCCGACGCCGGGCCACACCCACCCCGAAAGCCGGCAGGGGCCCGCGCCGTCGGCGTGGCGACGCGGCGTACTGGCTGTACCTGCTGCCCGGCGCGGTGCTCTTCGCGTTGGTCATCGGCGGGCCGCTGCTGTTCACCGGCTACCTGTCGCTGACCCGCTGGTCCGGCATCGGCGATCCGACCTTCGTCGGGCTGGAGAACTACCAGCGCCTGCTCGACGACACCGTGTTCTGGCAGTCGTTCCGCAACACCCTCGCCATGATCGTGGCGATGGTCGTGGTGCCCACCGCGGTCGGGCTGGTGCTCGCGGCGGTGCTGTTCGACACCATCGGGCGGCGGTTCAAGCCGCGTACCGCCAACGCGCTGCGGGCCGCGTTCTACCTGCCGCAGGTGCTGCCGGTCGTGGTGGCCGGCATCGTGTGGGGCTGGATCCTGCGCCCCGACGGGGCCCTCAACGGGCTGCTCGACGCCGTCGGGCTGGGCGCGCTGTCCCACGACTGGCTCGGCGACCCCGACACCGCCCTGCCGGCGGTGATGGGCGTGATGATCTGGGTGCAGATCGGCTACCCGGTGGTGGTGTTCATGGCCGCGTTGCAGCGGGTGGACCCCGAGTTGTACGAGGCGGCGGAGATCGACGGCGCGGGCTGGGCCCGCCGGTTTTGGGCGATCACCCTGCCGCAGATCCGGCCGGAGACGTTCGTCGTCGCGCTCACCTGCACCATCGCCGCGATGAAGGTGTTCGGGCCGATCTACGCGCTGACCCGGGGCGGCCCGGAGAATGCCACCAACGTGCCGTCCTACTTCGCGTACTACACGTTCTTCAAGAAACTCCAGGTCGGGTACGGGTCGGCGATCTCGACCGTGCTGACGCTGATCATCGTGGTGGTGGCGCTGCTGTTCATCCGCGCGCAACACCGCGCCGAACGACGGGACGGGGGCGCCTGATGTCCGTCACCATCACTCCCCCCAAGGCCCCCACGGCCTTCGCGAAGCCCGGCCGCCCCGCCCGGGTGCCCGATCGGCACCACCGGGGCATCGGCCGGTGGATCGTGCTGGCCGTGGTCACCGCCGGGGCGCTGGTCATGCTGGTGCCGTTCGCGTTCATGCTGCTCAACGCGTTCAAGGCGCCCGGGCAGTACTCGACGGACGGGCCGCTGAGCTGGCCGTCGGAGTTCTACACCCAGGGCCTGCGGACGTACTGGACGCGGGTCGACTTCCCGCAGAAGCTGTGGAACTCCACGCTGATCGCCGGCTCGGTCGCGGTGCTCGCGGTCGCCGTGTCGCTGCTCAACGCGTACGCGCTGGGCATCGGCCGGGTCCGCGGCCGGCTCTGGATCGTCGGGGCGTTCCTGCTGGCGAACATGCTGCCGCAGGAGTCCCTGGTGTACCCGCTCTACTACTTCGCCAAGGAGGCCGGCCTCTACAACACCAGACTCGTCGTGATCATCATCTTCACGGTCATCCAGAGCGCGTTCGGCACGTACCTGCTCGCCTCGGTGCTCGGCACGTTCCCCAAGAGCCTGCTGGAGGCGGCGGCGCTGGACGGGGCCGGCAAGTGGACGATCCTGTGGCGGGTCGTCCTGCCCAACGTCCGGCCCACCCTCGCCGTGCTGCTGGTCTTCTTCTTCATCTGGACCTGGAACGAGTTCCTCATCCCGCTGGTGATGCTCATCGACAACCAGACCCAGACCATCCCGGTGGCCCTCGCGTCGTTGCAGGGTGACCGGCTGATGGACGCCCCCACCACCAACGCCGGGGCGCTGATCAGCCTCGTCCCGGCGATCGTGTTCTTCCTCATCTTCCAGCGCACGCTGAGCCGCGGCATCACGGTAGGAGCCGAGAAGTGAAGTTCACCGACGGGTACTGGCAACTGCGTCCGGGGGTCACCGTCCTGCGCCCCGGCACAGTCGAATCGGTGGAGCCGGACGAACGCGGCTTCACCGTCTTCGCGCCGACCGGTCAGATCACCGGGCGGGGCGACACCCTCAACCGCCCGGTCGTCACCGTCCAGTTCTTCTCCCCCGCCCCGGGCGTCATCGGGGTGACCGTCGGGCACCACTCCGGCGGGCTGCCGAAGCAGCCGCGCTTCGACCTGGCGGCCGGCGACGACCACCCGGTCACCGTCGAGGTCACCGGTGTCAGCGCGGCACTGACCACCGGCGAGCTGACCGCCCGGGTCACGCTGGTCGACCGGTGGCGGGTCGACTTCCTGCGCGGCGATCGCCTGGTCACCTCGTCCACCGAGCGCAGCGTCGGCATCGTCACCGACGGCGAGGGCCGCCACTTCGTCCACGATCGGCTGGCGCTGGGCGTCGGGGAGACGATCTACGGCCTCGGCGAGCGGTTCGGCCCGTTCGTCAAGAACGGCCAGACCGTCGACATCTGGAACGCCGACGGCGGCACCGCCAGCGAGCAGGCGTACAAGAACGTGCCGTTCTACCTCAGCAGCGCCGGCTACGGCGTCTTCGTCGACCACCCCGAGCACGTGTCGTTCGAGGTCGGCTCGGAGGTCGTCTCGCAGGCCCAGTTCAGCGTCGAGGGACAGTCGCTGACCTACTACCTGATCGACGGGCCCACCCCGAAGGACGTGCTGCGCCGCTACACCGCGCTCACCGGCCGCCCGGCCCGCGTCCCGGCCTGGTCGTACGGGCTGTGGCTGTCGACGTCGTTCACCACCTCGTACGACGAGAAGACCGTCGCCGAGTTCATCGACGGGATGGCCGAGCGGAACCTGCCGCTGTCGGTGTTCCACTTCGACTGCTTCTGGATGCGGCAGTTCCACTGGGTCGACTTCGTCTGGGACCCGGCGACCTTCCCCGAGCCGGAGGGGATGCTGCGCCGGCTGCACGAGCGCGGCCTGAAGGTGTGCGTCTGGATCAACCCGTACATCGCCCAGCGTTCCTACCTGTTCGAGGAGGGCCGCCGGGCCGGCTACCTGGTGCGCAACCCCGACGGGTCGGTCTGGCAGTGGGACAAGTGGCAGGCCGGCATGGCGCTTGTCGACTTCACCAACCCCGACGCGGTGGCCTGGTTCTCCGGCAAGCTCAAGGTCCTGCTCGACATGGGCGTCGACTGCTTCAAGACCGACTTCGGCGAGCGCATCCCCACCGAGGTGGTCTGGCACGACGGGTCGGACCCGCAGCGGATGCACAACTACTACGCCTACCTCTACAACAAGGCGGTCTTCGAGCTGCTGGAGTCCGAACGCGGCGTCGGCGAGGCGATCGTGTTCGCCCGGTCCGCCACGGCCGGCGGGCAGCAGTTCCCGGTGCACTGGGGCGGCGACTGCGAGTCGACGTTCGTGGCGATGGCCGAGTCGCTGCGCGGCGGGCTGTCGCTGTCGGCGTCCGGGTTCGGGTACTGGAGCCACGACATCGGCGGCTTCGAGGGCACCCCCGACCCTGCGGTGTTCAAGCGGTGGATCGCGTTCGGGCTGCTCTCCTCGCACTCCCGGCTGCACGGCTCCGGCTCGTACCGGGTGCCGTGGGCGTACGACGACGAGGCCGTGGAGGTGCTGCGCCACTTCACCCGGCTCAAGCTGCGCCTCATGCCGTACCTGGCGGCGGCGGCCGAGGAGGCGCACCGCGACGGCGTGCCGGTGATGCGGCCGATGGTCGTGGAGTTCCCGGACGACCCGATGGCCGCCTACCTGGACCGGCAGTACATGCTCGGCCCGGACGTGCTGGTCGCGCCCGTGATGAGCGCCGACGGCGAGGTCACCTTCTACGTGCCGGCCGGCACCTGGACGCACCTGGTCAGCGGCGCGCAGCTCACCGGGCCGGCCTGGGTGACCGAGAAGCACGACTACGACAGCCTGCCGGTGCTCGCCCGCCCGGGTGCGGTGATCCCGTTCGGGTCGACCGACGACCGGCCCGACTACGAGTGGGCCGACGGCGTACGGCTGCGGCTGTTCGCACCCGTGGCCGGGCAGCGGACCCGGGTGCGGATCCCCTCGCCCGGCGGCGGCCCGGGCGCCGAGTTCGAGGTGCGGTACGACGACGCGACGGCCGGAGTCGAGCTGGTGGCCGGCGCGTCGTCCGGGTACGGCTGCGACGTGGTGGGATCGGAGGCGAACCGGTGACCAGGGTCTTTCCTGAGGGCTTCGTGTGGGGCTCGGCGACGGCGGCATACCAGATCGAGGGCGCGGCCACCGAGGACGGGCGGGGCCCGTCGATCTGGGACACCTACAGCCACACCCCGGGCCGCACCCACAACGGGGACACCGGCGACGTGGCCGCCGACCACTACCACCGGTGGCCCGAGGACCTGCGGCACATTGCCGAGCTGGGGCTCGCCGCGTACCGGTTCTCGATCTCCTGGCCCCGGGTGCAGCCCGGCGGCTCCGGCGCGTTCAACCGGGCCGGGCTGGACTTCTACTCCCGCCTGGTCGACGGGCTGCTGGAGCGGGGCGTCCGGCCGGTGGCCACCATGTACCACTGGGACCTGCCGCAGGAACTGGAGGACGCCGGCGGCTGGCCGGCCCGGGACACCGCGCTGCGATTCCAGGAGTACGCGGCCGGCGTCGTCGAGGCGCTCGGCGACCGGGTACACACCTGGACGACGTTCAACGAGCCGTGGTGCTCGGCGTACCTCGGCTACGGCTCCGGGGTGCACGCGCCGGGGCGCACCGAGCCGGCCGGGGCACTGGCCGCCGTACACCATCTCAATCTGGCCCACGGTCTGGCCGGCCGGGTGGTGCGCGAGCTGGTGCCGGCGGCGGAGCTGTCGGTGACGCTGAACCTGCACGTGATCCGGCCGGCGTCGGGCTCGGCGGCCGACGCCGACGCGGTGCGCCGCATCGACGCACTGGCCAACCGGGCGTTCCTCGGCCCGATGCTCGACGGGGCGTACCCGGCCGACCTGCTCGCCGACACCGCGAAGGTGACCGACTGGTCGTTCGTGCGCGACGGCGACGAGCAGACGATCGCGGTGCCGCTGGACGTGCTCGGGGTGAACTACTACTCGACCACCCTGGTCCGGGCCTGGGACGGTGTCTCGGCCCGCTCGGACAACGACGGGCACGGCAGCTCGGCGCACACCCCGTGGGTCGGCGCCGACGACGTGGACTTCCTGCCGCAGCCGGGCCCGTACACGGCGATGGGCTGGAACATCGAGCCCGCCGGCATGACCGAGCTGCTGCTGCGGCTGCACCGGGAGCACCCCGACCTGCCGCTGATGATCACCGAGAACGGCGCGGCGTTCGACGACGTGGTCACCCCCGACGGCCGGGTCCACGACGAGCGGCGGCTGGACTACCTGTACCGGCACATCGACGCGGTCGGCGCGGCCATGGACGCGGGCGCGGACGTGCGCGGGTACTTCGTCTGGTCGCTGCTGGACAACTTCGAGTGGGCGTACGGCTACGACCGGCGCTTCGGCATCATCCGGGTCGACTACGACACGCAGGAGCGGATCTGGAAGGACAGCGCCCACTGGTACCGGGGCCTGGCCGGTACGGGCCGGCTGGAGCCGCCGGCGGGCGGCCGAGGCGTGGTGGCGTCGTCAGCCTGAGCGTCCTCAGCGGAGCTGCTCGTCCGCCCGGCGGGCGAGCAGCTCCGGCCGGCGGCCGGCGGTTGGTGAAGCGATCGGGCCACACAATCCACAGGTACGGCTCGCAGAACATCGTCATGCCCGGGCACAAGGAGATCAACGAACTCTCCGCCCGGGCATTCTGCGCACCCTGGGGCATGGGCGGGTAGGCGCAAGGTTCGCAGGCGCGGGCCTGACCTGTCGAGGATCAGGATCCGGCGAGCATGGTGGACAGCCCTGCGATGGTGGTTTGGTTGACGAAGCGGTAGTAGTCCTCGCGCTGACGGGCTGCGGTCTCGCCGCCCTGCGCGAACGGGGTGATGAACGCCTCGGCCAGCACGGCGACCCCGGGGCTGTGGGCGGCGGCTCGGCGGAACTCTTCCATCATCGAGGCATGGTCCCTGGGGCCGTCGTCCTCGTGGACGAGACGCTCGTCCCCGATCGAGATGGTGAGCATGGCGTTGTTGAGTAGCGCGGCGTAGGCCAGGCCGGCGCGGTCGCCGAATCCGGCGCGTTGAAGGACCCTGACCCCCGCGTCGATGACGGGGACGACCGAGGGGAAGGTCGGTCCGTGCATGAGGAGCCATTTGGCGACTCCGGGGTGCGAGGAGACGGCCGGGTAGCTGGAGTCGAGCAGTTCGCGGAACCATGCCTGCCATTCGAGGTCGACGGGCGGCGTGACGAGCGTGGCGAGCACGCGCTCGACGACATGGCGTGCGATGCGGTCCTTCCCGCCGACGTGGTGGTAGATCACGGACGGCGCGACGTTGAGCCGGCGGCCGAGGTCGCGGATCGACCAGCCGAAGAGGTGAGACTCGCGGGTGAGATCGAGGGCGGCGTCGATGACGCGATCGGGCGTGAGGCCCACGTGGAACGGGGCTGAGGACGTCTCGGGCACGTCGGCATCTTCCCAGGTTCCGTCCGCAACATCACCCGAACAGTCGATTAGGCAAGCCTGGCCTAATCCGTAGACTTCGAAGCTGATTAGAACAGTGTTCAATGCCACTGTTGAAAGTCGTTTTCACTAGCGGTAGACAGGAACGTACCGGACAGAGGGGGCCTCGATGGCGGCGCAGCGGCGGCACACCGACGGCGGTGGAGTGCGAGCGCCGCGCGACGATTTCTTCGCACCGGTCAGGGGCAGCCTCGCGGGCATCGTCGCGCTCAGCCTGGTCGGCGCCGTGACCAGCGTGATTCCGTTCATCGCCATCGTCGAGCTCGCGCGCGCCCTGCTGCCGGCCCGGTCCGGCAGCGACGTGGACGACTCCCGGGTCTGGACCGTCGTGGCCGTGGCGGTGGTGGCGCTGTTCGTCAGCTTCGGCGCCGCGTTCTCGTCCGGGATGGTGAGCCACCTGGCCGACGCGGAGCTGCAACTGTCGCTGCGTCAGCGGATCATCCGGCACCTCCAGCGTCTACCGCTGGGCTGGTTCGACGCGCGCACCTCCGGAACGGTACGCAAGATGGTCGAGAACGACGTCATCGCGCTGCATCAGCTCCTCGCCCACGCGATCCAGGACGTCGTCACCGCGATCACGGTGCCCGTCATCGGCATCGTCTACCTCTTCGTCGTACAGTGGCAGCTCGCGCTGGCCGCGTTGGTGCCGGTCGTGCTGTCGGTCATCCTGTACGCGCTGATGATGCGGGGCGGCGCGGAGAAGTTCGCGCAGTACGACGCGGCGACCGAACGCCTCTCGGGGGCGACGGTCGAGTTCGTCCAGGGCATCGCTGTGGTGAAGCGGTTCGGGCAAATCGGGCGCAGTCACCGCCGTTACCGCGACCAGATGCGCCAGTACGTCGACTTCATCGGGCAGTGGACCCGGGAGGCCGCGGCGCTGCAGAGCGTCACCGAGGTCGTCACCTCCCCGGTGGTCGTGCTCGTCTACCTGCTCGCCGTCAGCACCGGGCTCGTGTCGACCGGCGCCGCAGAACCCATCGACGTGTTGCCGGGCCTGCTGCTCGGCCTGGGCTTGACCGGCCCGCTGATGAAGCTCGGCTCCTCGGCACAGTTTCTGCGCAACGCGGCCAAGGCGCGGGAGTCCCTCGCCGCGTTCTTCGCCCTGCCGCCGGTGGCCCAGGCCGACTCACCCGCGATGCCGCACGGTCACGAGGTCGGCTTCGAGCGTGTCTCGTTCAGCTACGACGGGCAGCACCGGGTGCTGCACGACATCGCCGCGACCTGCGCCCCCGGCACGGTGACGGCGCTGGTCGGTGCCTCCGGCTCGGGCAAGTCCACCCTGGCCAAGCTGGTTCCGCGGTTCTACGACGTCGCGGAAGGGCGGGTGACGATCGGCGCCGCGGACGTCCGGGAGATCCCGTCCGACCGGCTGTATCGCGAGGTCGGGTTCGTGTTCCAGGACGTTCAACTGCTTCGCACGAGCCTGCGCGACAACATCAGGCTCACCCGCCCCGACGCCACGGACGAGGAGGTCCAGCGTGTGGCGCAAGCGGCCCAGATCCACGACCGGATCCTGCGCTTCGAGCGCGGCTACGACGCCGTCGTCGGCGAGGACGCGAACCTGTCCGGCGGCGAGGCGCAGCGGGTGACGATCGCCCGCGCCCTGCTCGCCGACGCGCCGTTGCTCGTGCTCGACGAGGCGACCGCGTTCGCCGACCCGGACTCGGAGGCCGCGATCCAGGCCGCGCTCGGCACGCTCACCGCGAACCGCACCGTCCTGGTCATCGCCCACCGCCTGCACACCATCGTCGGCGTCGACCAGATCCTCGTCCTCGACGGCGGCCGGGTCGTCGAACGCGGCACCCACGCGCAACTCGTGGCCGCCGACGGGCGGTACGGGCGGATGTGGGCCGACTACCAGGCGAATCGCGCACGCTCCCTTCCGGAAGAGGTCAACGGATGATCCGGCGTCTGCTGCGGTACTCGTCCTCGCGGGCACGCCGCTTGCTCCTCGCGGAGTTGGGGTTCATCGTCGCCACGGCAGTGCTCCAAGGCGTCGCCTTCGTCATGCTCGTACCGTTGCTGCGCGCATTGTTCCTCGAGGACATGGCGGCCGTACGGTCCTGGCTGATCGCCCTCACCGCGGTCGGCGCCGCCTACGCGGTGGCGTTCTGGTTTGCCAGCCAGATCGGCATGAAGGCCAGCACCGCCGTGCTGTCCTCGCTGCTGGAGCGCCTGGGCGACCGGCTGGTGGAACTGCCGATGGCGTGGTTCGGCACGGACCGGTCGGGGCTGATCGCCGACATCGCCACACGCGGGGCGATGTTCGTGTCCTCGACGCCGTACTCGACCGTGCGGCTCATCCTCACCGGGTTCATCACGCCGGGCACGGTGCTCGTCGGCATGGTCTTCCTCGACTGGCGCCTCGCGGTGGCGATGGCGGCGACGGTGCCGGTCATGTGGTTCGCGTTCCGATGGTTGCGCACGAGCATGGAGCGCGACGACGTCGAGCACGCGGCGTCGGTCGCCGAGGCGTCGAACCGCGTGATCGAGTTCGCGCGCGTCCAGCCGGCGCTCCGCATGGCCGGCACCCACTCCGTCGCGGACCGGCTGGTCGAGGACGCGCTGCAGCACCAGCACCGGGCATACCGCGGACTCCTCATCACCGGCGGCGCGGGCATCGCGACCTTCGCCGGGGTGGTGCAGCTCGCCCTGACCGTCATCATCGTGCTCGGCGCCTACCTCGCCGTCGGCGGCTCACTCGAGCCCGCCACGCTCATCGCCCTGCTCGTGCTCGGTGTCCGGTTCACCGAACCGATCTCGAACTCGGGGGCGCTCGGCGGCGGCGTCGCGGTCGCGACCACCACCTTGAACCAACTCGACGACCTCTCCGCTGTCACCGCACTGCCCGAACCCACGACCCGGGGCACGCCCGCGGACTGGGGGATCGCGTTCGACGACGTCACGTTCGGCTACGGCGGCGACCCGGTCCTGCGGCACCTGTCGTTCACCGCTCCGGCGGGGCGGATGACGGCGATCGTCGGACCGTCCGGCTCGGGCAAGACGACGATCATCAAGTTGATGGCGCGCCTCTACGACCCGGAGAGGGGAAGCGTGTCGATCGGCGGCGTCGCGGCCCCGCAACTGGGCACCGACGTGGTCGAAGCCGCGGTCGCCCCCGTCTTCCAGGACGTCTACCTCTTCGACGACACGATCCTCAACAACGTGTGGATCGGCAATCCCGACCTCGACCGAGAGCAGGTCATCGCCGCGGCCACCCGCGCCCGCGTCGACGAGATTGTCGCGCGCCTGCCGCAGGGCTGGAACACCCGCGTCGGCGAAGGAGGCTCCAACCTGTCCGGCGGCGAGCGGCAGCGCGTCTCCATCGCCCGGGCGCTGCTGAAGGACGCGCCGATCATTCTGCTCGACGAGGCCACCGCCGCGCTCGACATCGGCAACGAGATCGCCCTCTCCGATGCCCTCGACGCCCTCCGCTCCGACCGCACCATGATCGTCGTCGCCCATCGACTTTCGACGATCATGACCGCAGACCAGATCCTCATGCTCGACGGCAACGGCGGCATCCAGGAGGCCGGCACCCACGCCGAACTCCTCGCCGCCGGCGGCGCCTACGCCCACTACTGGCGAGAGCGCGTCGACGCCACCGGCTGGCAGCTCGCCCCACACGACTGACCACCACCCTCCCCGTACCGGAAGGACCCCTCATGAGTGACGACACCCTGTCCGTGCCCACGAGCACACCGCCCGCCCCGACGGCGCAGCGCCCCAGGCTCACGCTGACGCTCAGCGCCCGCGACCTGCTCAACGTGGCGATCTTCGCGGTGATCTACTTCGTGATCGTCTACGCGATCGCCATGCTCGGCATCATCAGTCCGCCGGCCATGCTGCTCACCCTGCCACTGAGCGTCATCGCCGCCGGCGTGCCGTACATGCTCTTCCTCACCCGGGTGAAGCACGCCGGACCGGTGACCCTGTTCGCGATCGCCGTCGGCGGGCTCTATCTGATCTCGGGGCACCCGTGGATCAGCACTCTGCTCACGATCGGCGTCGCGGTCGTCGCGGAGGTCATCCTGTGGGCAGGCCGGTACCGGTCCTACTGGAGCGCGATCCTTGCGCACGCGGTGTTCTCACTGTGGTACATCGGGCCGATGCTCCCGCTGCTGATGAACCGCGCCGAGTACCTGAACTCGCCCGGCATGCGGAACATGGGCCAGGACTACGTCGACGCCTTCGACCAGACGGTGTCGGTCACCGCCGTGTGGATCTACAACGCCTCGACCTTCGTGTGCGGACTGCTGGGCGGGCTGCTCGGCGCCTTCCTGCTCAAGAAGCACTTCACCCGGGCCGGACTGGCCTGACCAACCGGTGAACACGAACTTGCTTACGGTGCGCTCTCCAGCCGGCACGACCCGGGCGCCGAGGCTCGACCCCCGCACGAAAATCCTGCTCGTCCTCCTCGTCAGCATGGTCGTGACAGGTCCGGACGGCCTGCGTTTCGTGCTTCCCGGGCTGCTGCTCGCGGCGGGCCTCGCGCTCTGGGAGGGCGCTCGCCGCCGTGCGCTCGTCCTGTGCGTCGCGGTCGCGACGATGTGTGTGCTCGGTTGGCTCCTGCCACTGTGGTGGCCGAACCCGCTCACGGCGATCGTATCGCTGACCTGCACCTACCTGATCCGGTTCACGGTGGCGATCGGGGTCGGGATGCACCTGGTCGCCACGACGTCGCCGACCGAACTCAACGCGGCCCTCCGTGCCGCCAGGGCACCACGGGCGATCTCGGTGACCATGGCGGTCATGCTCCGCTTCTTTCCAGTCGTCGCCGCCGAGGCCGCGGCGGTCCGCGACGCCCTGCGACTGCGCGGTCTCACCGGCGTCGGCGCGTTCCTCTGCCACCCCGTTCTCAGCCTGGAACGGTTCACCGTCCCCATGATCGCTTCGAGCCTGCGGGCCGGTGAAGATCTCGCGGCCTCCGCGATCCTGCGCGGACTCGGCTCGCACCGCAGGCCGACCGCGTTGCACCCGCCACGCTTCGGCCGGCCCGACCTCGTGTGGGCCCTCCTCACCGCCGGCCTGGCCACCGCCGCCATCGTCCTACCCACACCGTTGACGTGATCCGCATCGACCGGGCCACCTGGACCTATGCCCACGCCGACACACCGAGCCTGCGCGACTTCAGCCTCACCGTCGCCCCCGGGGAGTTCGTCGTCCTCTGCGGCGCCAGCGGCTGCGGCAAGTCCACCGCGCTGCGCCTCATGAACGGCCTCATCCCGCACTTCCACGAGGAAGGAACACTGACCGGCACAGTGACCGTCAGCGGCCTGTCCACGAGCGCCGCCGAACTCGACGAGATCGGCCTGCACACCGGCACCGTCCTGCAACACCCGCGCCGGCAGTTCTTCACCGACACCGCCCGCGAGGAGGTCGCCTTCGCGATGGAGAACCTCGGGTTCCCACCCGAGGAGATCCGCACCCGCGTGACGACGACGGTCGCCGGGCTCGCCGACAGCGTGCCGATCGAACAGCGCCTCCACCATCTGTCCGGCGGTCAGCAGCAGCAGGTCGCGCTCGCCGCCGCGATCGCTCACGGCCCTTCCGTCCTCCTGCTCGACGAACCCAGCTCGAACCTTTCGGCCGACGCCATCCGACGGCTGACCGCCACCCTCGCCGACCTCAAGGGCAAAGGTGTCACGGTCGTCGTCGCCGAGCACCGTTTGCGCTACCTGCAGAAGCTCGTCGACCGCGTCTTCGTCGTGCGCGACGGGACGATCGACGTCGAGTGGTCGGCGGCGCAGTTCCGCGCGGTGCCCGACGACGTGCTCGCCCGGGAAGGGCTACGCGGGACCGTCCGCACCGCCGAACTGCCCACCCTGCCGGCAGCGGGACCGAGCGCCGCGAATCCGGTCCCGGCCGACGACGTGCCCTCGGGAGCGCTCGAGCTTGCCGGGATCCGCTGCCGCCTCGGCGGACGCACGGTCCTCGACCTAGAGCGCGTGGCCTTTGCCGCCGCCGAGGTGACAGCGATCCGCGGCGTCAACGGCGCGGGCAAGTCCACCCTGGCCCGGGTCGCAGTCGGACTCCAGCGCTGCCCCGGAACCGTGCTCCTCGACGGGGAAGCCGTCAAGCCCCGAGCACGACAACGAGCCAGCGCGATCGTCATGCAGGACGTGCAGCGACAACTCTTCACCGACCGCGTCGAGGCAGAGATCGAACTCGCCCGCGCCGACGTCCCGGGCGCTCCCGACGCCCGCGAGGTGCTCACCACGCTCGACCTGGCCCACCTCGCCGACCGTCACCCGCTGTCCCTGTCCGGCGGCCAGCAGCAACGCCTCGTCGTCGCGGCGGTGCGAGTCTGCGATCGACGCATCGTCGTCTTCGACGAACCCAGCTCCGGTGTCGACCGGCGACACCTCCGGTCCATCTCGGACCAGATCCGGCAGGTTGCCGCCGACGGCTCGGTCGTCCTCCTGATCAGCCACGACGAAGACCTGATCGCCCTCACCGCTGACCGGCAGCTCACGCTCACCCCCGTGACCCGCAGGTGAACGACAGCGCAGCGATGACAGGTTCCCTGTCGTCACGCGCAACGACCACTGGAAGAGACGCACATGACCCTGAAGTGCCCGCTCCGGCCCCGGAGGCGACCGGCTCCCGCCCGCAGATTCCGTTGCTGCTGGGCGCTGTGCTGCTCGTCTACCTCGGTCAGATGACCCTCAACCCGATCATCGCGCCCCTCTCCCGAGAGGTCGGCCTGGCCGAATGGCAGATCGGGGCGACCCATCAGCACCGCCGCGATCATGCTCGTGCTCACCAGCCCAGTTCTGGGGACGCCCGCGCGCAGTCCTGGGGACGCAAACCCGTGCTGGTCGCCGCGTTCGCGCTCGCGACGGTGGCAATGACCCTGTTCGCCCTCCTCGCCTGGCTCGGCATGGTCGGCGCGGTCAGCGGCATCACGCTGTTCGTGCTGTTCGTCCTGCTGCGCGGCGTCGGCTTCGGCACCGCCATCGCCGCCGTGCCCCCGACCGCGCAGGCGTACATCGCCGACGTCACCACCGACGAGACGGCACGCGTCAAAGGCATGGCCGGCGTCGGTGCCGTGCAGGGCATCGCCATAGTCGCCGGATCCGTCGTCGGCGGCGTCCTCTCCGCGTTCGACCTCATCGCGCCCCTCATCGCCGTGCCCGTCCTGCTCGCGTCCGGACTCGCCCTCGTCGCCGTCGGCCTCCGCCGCGAACCACGGCACGCCCTCATCCAGCGGCCGGCCCGGATCAGCCCGCTCGACCCCCGCGTCTGGCCGTTCCTGCTGGCCGGGTTCGGCATGTTCACCGCACTCGGCTTCATCCAGGTCATCACCGGATTCATCGTCCAGGACCGGCTCGGACTCGACGCCGAGACCACCGGCCTGGTCACCGGCGGCGCGCTGCTCATGGCGGGCCTGGGCATGATCCTCGCGCAAGCGGTGATCGTGCCCCGCAGCCGGTGGACACCTGCGGCCCTGCTGCGCATCGGCGGCACCGTCGCGTTCCTCGGATTCGCCCTGCTCATCCCCGACGCCGGAGCGATCCCACTGTTCACCTCCATCCTGCTCATCGGGCTCGGCCTGGGTACGGCGATGCCCGGCTTCACCGCAGGGCCGACCCTGCTGGTCGCTCGCGACGAACAGGGCGGGCTCGCCGGACTCATCGGCGCGACCACCGGTCTGACCTTCGTGATCGCACCCACCGCCGGGACCGCCCTCTACGGGATCTCGGCCCCGCTCCCCATCATCGCCAGCACGGCCATGATGGCCGTCGTCGCTGCCTTCGTCTTCATCCATCCCCGCTTCCGGCGAACGCCGGCACCCCAGGAGGCCGCCGTCGCGGCAACCGAGCCCACATGATGACGTCGGCCACCGCCTGACGCGGGCGCACGGCTGCGTACCAGGCCCGAGTACGACCTGACCGGGAGCCTGCCGACGGCGAAGCTGGCGAGCTGTGGGAGTCCGCTCGGCGGCGCGACCCCGGGCTCGCCGAAATCTCACCCGCGCCAAGCCGGCGTGGGCCCGACTTCGACCCGGGGGGCTAGGCGCCGACGCGCTGGGGCGGGACGGTCAGCCCGTACAGGGCCATCAGCTCCGGGGTGTCGACGCGGCTGCCGTCGGCCACCGAGTCGCAGGAGATGTCGACGATCCGGTCCTTGTGCGCCAGCAGGTACGGCCGGGCACCCACGTCGGCGCTAGCCAGGGTGGCGATGCCGGACCAGTGCCGGCGGCCGAACACCATCGGGTACCCGCGCAGCCCGTCGTAGGTGGCGCAGACCAGCACGTCGGGGTACGGCAGCGCGGCCACCCGCCGCACGGCCGCCGAGGTGAGCCCCGGCATGTCCACCGGGACCACCACCACCGCTTCGACGCTCTCGTCGGTGAGCGCCGCGAGGCCGGCCCGGATCGACGAGCCGACACCCGTCCCCCAGGCGCGGTTGACCACCACGGTGGCCCGGGTCAGGGCGGCGGTCCGCCGCACCTGGTCCGCCGCCGCGCCCAGCACCACCACGATCTGCTCGCAGCCCGCCTCGGCCATCGTGTCGATCATCCGGTCCACCAGGGGCTGGTCACCCTGGTGGAGCAGTGCCTCGGGGCCGCCGAGGCGGCGGCCCCCGCCCGCCGCGATGATCATTCCTGCGATTCGCACACCGGGTGCAACGAGCACTCCCCGGATGAGTGTCGGGGCGAAAGGTATATTTGACGCAGTCGGGACAAGGTTTGCCGCAGCGGTCAGGCGTCCGGGGTAGCAGTCGACGACGGCGTCAGCGGTCAGGCGTCCGCGTAGCAGCCGACGACGGACACGTCGAGCGGAAACCGGACCGGGGTGTCGCCGAACAGCAGGGCGGTGGCCCGCGCTCCACTGGCGCGGATCGCCTCGGCTACCTCGTCGGCCTGCCCGGCCGGGCAGTGCACGATCACCTCGTCGTGCTGGAAGAAGACCAGCTCGGCGTCGCTGCCGGCCAGCGCCGTACGCAGGGTGGCCAGCAGCGTGGAGGCCCACTCGGCGGCGGTGGCCTGGATGACGAAGTTGCGGGTGAACCGGCCCCGGGAGCGGGCCGCCCGGGCCCGGGGCCCCTGCGGGTCGACCGCCGCCTCCGGGTCGATGCCGGCGTCGTCGCCGTCGGCGAAGCCGGCCGCGCCGGGCGGGCACGTGCGCCCGAGCCAGGACCGCACCAAGCCGCCGGCCTCGCCGGTGCGGGCCGCCGCCTCCACGTACGCGAAGGCGGTCGGATAGTTGCGCCGCAGCACCGTGAGGGCGGGGACGGCCATCCCGCCGGTCTGCCCGTACATGGCGCCGAGCAGGGCGACCTTGGCCCGGGGCCGGTCACCGCCGAAGGAGTCCCGCGCCAGGGCAGCGTAGAGGTCACCCGCCCCGCCGGCGGCGGCCAACCGGGCGTCGCCGGAGACCGCCGCGAGCACCCTCGGTTCGAGCTGGCCGGCGTCGGCGACGACGAGCCGCCAGCCCGGGTCGGCCACCACCGCCCGCCGGATCACCTTGGGGATCTGCAACGCGCCGCCGCCCCGGGTGGCCCACCGGCCGGAGACGACGCCGCCGGGGACGTACTCCGGGTGGAACCGGCCGCCGCGCACCCACGCGTCCCGCCACGCCCAGCCGTGCGCCGTCCAGATCCGGTAGAGCTCCTTGTGCTCCAGCACCAGCGGCACCGCCGGGTGGTCGACCCCGCGCAGCACCCAGGCCCGGGTGTTGGGCAGCTCCACCCCGGCGCGGGCGAACGCCCGCAGCAGCTCGGCCGGGGAGTCGGCGTGCACCTGACGCACGCCGAACGCCTCGGCGATGCGAGCGGCCAGCTCGGCCAGCCGGCGGGGCGGGCCGCCGACCGGGGACGGCTCGCCGAGCAGCTCGGTGAGGATCTCGTCGTGCACCTCGGCCCGCCAGGGCAGGCCCGCGGCACCCATCTCGGCCGCGATCAGCGCGCCGGCCGACTCGGCGGCCACCAGCAGCCGGAACCGGCCGGGGTGCGCGGTGGCGGCGATCCGATCGAGCTGGTCGGCGTACACCCGGGTGAGGGCCTCGACGCCGGGGCCCGGCGGGCCGGGGAGGGTGTCGAAAAGCGCGCCCTGCCCGTGGCCGGGCGGCTCGGCCGGGCGGGGCGACGGGTCCGGCGGCACCGGCGCGCCGGTGAGCCGGGCCCACGCGGCGGCCGGCGAGCGGGGCTCGCCCCAGCGGCCGGCGTGCCCGAGCAGCAGCGACTCGGTCAGCTCGACGTCGTGGCAGCGGTCGAGCCGGACCCCGGCGCGCAGCAGCGCCGGGTAGACGGTGGCGCCGGAGCCCCAGACCCAGCGGGGGTGCGTCGCGGCCTCCCGGGCGGCCACGGCGGCGGCGAGGTCGGCGACCTGCTCGGCCGGGCCGGCGGGGTCGAGGGGCCGCAACACTCCCCCACCCCGGTCGTCCGCCTCCACCGCCACCAGCACGGAGACGATTCTGCCTCCACCCTGCGACACTCCGCGTGCTGCCCGCGCGCCGGGCGCGGGCGGGACGACGGGCAGCGGCTACTTGCTCACGCCGGCGGTCAGGCCGGACTGCACCTGACGCTGGAACACGATGTACACGATGAGCACCGGCAGCATCGCCATGGTCACCCCGGCGAACAGGCCGGACCAGTCGGACCTGTAGCCCTGGTTCACCGACAGCTCGATGAGTCCCTGGGCGATCACCTGGTTCTTCGGCTCCCCAGCCACCGACTGCATGAGCAGCGTCGGCAGGTACCACTGGTTCCACTGGCCGAGCACGTTGAAGATGCCGATGCTGATCAGGCCCGGCTTGGACATCGGCAGCATGACGCTGAAGAACAGCCGGCTGTGCGAGGCCCCGTCCACCATCGCGGCCTCGGCGATCGAGTCGGGCAGCGTCCGGAAGAACGAGTGCATGAAGAAGACCGTGAACGACAGCGACCAGGCGACATAGACCAGGATCAGCATGAGATGCCGGTTCGGGCCCAGCAGCGGCAGGACGATCCCCATGTTGTAGACGCCCTTGAACAGCGGCACGGCGGCGAGGTAGATCGGCAGCGTCAGGCCGGACAGGAACATGTAGTAGATCAGCCGGTTGCCGGGGAACTCGTAGCGGGCCAGCACGTACGCGGCCATCGAGCCGAGCAGCATGGTCAGGAAGACGCTGCCGACCAGCACCAGCAGCGTGTTGAGGAAGAACGCGCCGAGGTGCCCCTCCCCCCAGGCCCGGGTGAAGTTGTCCCAGTGCAGTTCGTCGGGGATCAGCGACAGCGGTTCGCGGATGACCTCCGAGTCGTCCTTGAACGCCGACATCACCACCCACAGCAGCGGGTAGATCACCATCACGGCCCAGACCACCAGGAACAGGTGGGAGAAGCCGTTGAAGACGCGTCCGCTCAGCTCACGGCCGCGGCTCACGAGGCCCCGGCCCGGCGCGGGGCGGAGGGCCGGACGCCCGGGGCGGGCCAGCTCACCGGACGGTTGGGTCACCGTGCTCATCGTCGGGGTCTCCTCAGTACTCGATCCGCTCACGGCGGGTGATCCGGAGCTGGAGGGCGGCCAGCAGGATCGTGAAGACGGCCAGCGCCACGCCCATCGCGCAGGCGTAGCCGAACTGCCCCTTCTGGAACGCGGTGAAGTTGAGCACCGACGCGAAGATCTCGCTGGCGTGGTTCGGCCCGCCCTGGCTCGGGGTCATGACGAAGACCAGGGCGTACATGTCCAGCGCGATGAAGCCCAGGTAGACCCAGGCCACGGAGATGGTGTCCCGCAGCAACGGCAGGGTGATCCGGAAGAAGGTGTCAAACCGGCCGGCCCCGTCGAGGATGGCCGCCTCGTAGATGTCCTTGGGGATCGACTGCATCGCCGCCGAGAAGAGCACCATGTAGAAGCCGGCCCCGCTCCACACCGCGATGAACAGCAGCCACCACAGCACGGCGGGCACGCCGAGGAACGGCTCGGGGTCGGCGGTGAACGCGATCGGGTCGTCCGCCTCGACCAGACCGATCTTCATCAGCAGGCCGTTGATCAGTCCCTGGCTGTCCGAGCGGTAGATCTGCTGCCACATCACGGCGATCACCACGAGCGACAGGACCTGTGGAAAGAAGAAGATGACCTTGTAGAGCCCGGAGCCGAAGACCCCCCGGATGCCGGCCCTGTCCTCGCGTCCGCCCACGTTGAGCAGGAACGCGAGGAACAGGGCCAGCGCGATCGTGAACAGCGGCACGGTCACCAGGAAGAACACGTTGTGCCAGAACGCCTTCCTGATCAGCTCGTCGGAGAACAGCCGGACGTAGTTGTCCAGCCCGACGAACTCCTGCTTGTCGGAGTAGCCACCCCAGTTGGTCAGCGAGTATCCGGCCGCCTGGGCGAAGGGCCACACCACGTAGAAGAGGTACAGCGCGACGGGGAGGGCCAGGAAGCCCGTGACGAAGCGCGCGACACCGTGCCGCATTCCACTCAACTCTCTCGAACGGATCAGTGGGCCGCCACCGGGTCAGGCGCGGGTCTGCTTCTTGATCGACGAGTCCTTGGCCACCTTGTCGGCCGCCGCCTGCATCTTGTCGACGAACTGCTGCGCGGTGAGCCGGCCGGCCATCAGCTCCTCGGCGAGGTTCTGGCTCTCCTTGTCCAGGTCGGCGTAGAAGTCGAAGAGCTTGGTCTTGATCAGGTCCTTCGGCGCGTTGCGCATCAACTCGTTGGCGCTGGCCAGTGCCGTGTCCTGCACCCCGTCGCCGGAGCCCTTCGTGGAGGCGAGCGACTTGGTCAGCTCGGCGAACTTGGTGGACCCGGACTTCGACAACACGGCCCGCAGGAACTCCTTCGCCGCCGCCTTGTTCGGGGCCTTGCTCGGCACCACGAGGCCCTCGCCGGCGCCGGCGAAGACGTCCTTGGGCGCTTTGTCCGTGGCTCCCAGGCCCCAGTAGTCCGACAGCTTCATCTCGAAGCCCGGCGGGATCGTCGCCGCCATCTCGTTCTTCAGCCAGGTGCCGACCTGGATGAATGCCGCCTTGCCGTCGAGCCAGGCCTGCTGGGACTGGGTGTGGTTGAGGTTGCCCGGCAGCAGCAGCTTGTCCTTGACCAGCTTCTCCCACGCCTGGAGGGCGGGCAGCACCCCGTCGGCCTTCCAGGCGTTCTCCTTCAGGTTGTCGATGTCGACGACCGCCTGCCTGCCGGCGGACTTCCAGATCGTCGCCATCAGCGCCCAGCGCGGGTAGTAGCCGTGCACGGCGTCGTGCACGTACGGGGCGATGCCCTTGGCCTTGATCTTCGGCGCGAGGGCGAAGAACTCGTCGAACGTCGTCGGCGGCTGCCAGCCCTCCTTGGCGAACAGCGCGCCGTTGTACCAGTTGCCCCACACGGTGAAGGCCACGTTGACGACGTAGAACTTGCCCTGGAAGGTGCCGTCCTCCACCGTGCCGGGCAGCAGCGAGTCGGCGACGGTACCCTCGCTGTCCCAGGCCGGGGCGGTGAGCAGGTCGTCCAGGGGCTCGATCGCGCCCTCGTTGACCAGGGTGCTGATGTCCATCATGTCGGCGCCCGAGTTCATGACGAGGTCGCTCGGCTGCGTCGCCATCTTCGGCTGCTCTTCGGTCTTGATCTTCTGGGTGGAGCTCATGTTGACCGTCACGCCCGCGTGCTTGGCGTTGAAGACGGCCTTGTCCTCCTTGGCCCACTGGTCGCCGAGGCCGCCGTTGAAGATCACGACCTTGACGGCGCTGCCGTCCTGCACGCCGAACGGGTTGTCCTTGCTCTTGGCCGCGCCGGTGTCGTCGGACCGGCTCGGCTCACTGCCGGCGCAGGCGCTGAGCAGGCCCACGGCGGGGGTGACGAGCAGGCCCGCCGCGGCGGCGCGACGCAGCAGGGTCCGGCGGCTCAGATCGGCCGGGTGCTCGGGGGTAACCGACATCGTTGTCTCTCCTTGAGGTGTCGAATCAGGCGGTACGCCGGAGACGTCCGGCGTACCGCGACCCGAGGGCGAGGTGGTGCTCGTCCCCACCGGGGACGTCGGCGGAGAGGTAGATAGGGGGTACCTCCCCGGCCTGGTGGAACCGTCGTACGACCTCCGGGGTCACCAAACTGATCATGCGGTGGCCCCCTTCGTGGCCTTGTGCCCGTCGACTGCCTTGGCGGTGCGCTGGAAGGCCGCGTGGGCGCGGTCGTGGGTGCGCTGCGCGACGGCGATGTAGAGCAGGTCGAGCACGACGAGCTGCGGGTGCCGGGCGGACAGCGCGTCGGGGCGGAAGGTCGTCGCCTGGCTGGCGGTGAGCAGCACGAGGTCGGCCAGTTCCGCCAGCGGTGAGCGGGGGAAGCCGGTGAGGGCGACCGTGGTGGCGCCCCGGCTGCCGGCCTCGGCGAGCATCTCGATGGTTTCCCGGGTCTGCCCGGTGTGCGAGATGCCCAGCGCCACGTCACCGGGGCCGAGCAGCGCGGCGCTGGCCAGCCCCTCGTGCACGTCACTCCAGGCCCACGCGGCCACCCCGATGCGGTGCAGGCTGAACTGCATCTCCTCGCCGACGAGGGCGCTGCCGGAGGCGCCGAAGATGTTGACCCGGCTGGCCCCGGCGATGGCGACCGCCGCCCGTTCCACCTCGGCGAGGTCGAGCAGCGTGGCGGTGTCGTGCATGGCCCGCGTGTCGGCGGCCATGATCTGGCCGAGGACCCGTTCCAGGGGGTCGCCGGGCTGGATCTCCCGGCCGATGTCGACGGTCCAGCCGGCGGAGCGGGCCCGGCCGGTTTCGGCGGCGATGCCGAGGCGCAGGTCGGCGTACCCCTCGAAGCCCATCGCCCGGCAGAACCGGGTGATGGTGGCCGGGGAGGTGCCGCTGCGCTCGGCCAGCTCGACGATGGTCGCCCGCGTGGCGGCCTCCGGGTCGCTGAGCACGTGCTCGGCGACGCGGCGTAGCGCGCCGGTCAGCTCTCCCGCGCCGGCCCGGACCCGGGCGAGCACGCCGTCGGTGGGCAGCGCGCCCCGCCGGTCGGCCGGGTCGGCGTCGACCACGGCGGCCCCCCGGAGGGTGTCGACCTCGTGATCCACCATGCGACGCCTTTCGGAAAAGAGTGTTAACTGTTAGTGGTAAAAGTTCTTACTGAAGGGCCCTCCGTGTCAAGACCGTGGTCGAAGTTTTCAAACTGTTACCTGGCGTACGGCCGCCGACCCGGTCGGGGATCTTGCTCCCCGCAGCGGGGCCCACCAGCATGGATTCGCTCACAACGCCGACCCGGGAGGACCCACCGGATGTGCGACACCATCGTGGTCGGCCTCGACGTCGGGGGCACGTCCACCCGGGCCCTCGCCGTGACGCTGACCGGGGAACGCCTCGGCACCGGCCGGGCCGGCGGGGGCAACCCGACCAGCCACGGGGCCGAACGGGCCGCCGGGGAACTCCTGGCCGCCCTGCGCGCCGCGCTGTCCGGCGTGGACCCGGCCCGGGTGCGGGCCGGCACGATCGGGCTCGCCGGGGCGGGACGGCTGCTCGCCGACCCTGCGGGGCGGGCGGCATTCGACGGGGCGTGGCGCGACGCCGGCCTGCGCTGCCCGTACGCGGTGCACGGCGACGCCCTCGTGGCGTACGCCTCCGGCACGCCCAGCGCCCACGGCACGGTGCTGGTCGCCGGCACCGGCGCGATCGCCGCGCAGGTCCGCGACCTGCGGCTGGACCGGGTCGCCGACGGCCACGGCTGGCTGCTCGGCGACGCCGGCTCGGGGTTCTGGCTGGGCCGGGAGGCGGTCCGCCGGCTCCTGGCCGACCTGGACGCGGCGCACGACCCGGGGCCGCTGGGCCGCCGGGTGCTCGCCGCGTTGCTCGGCGTCGACCGGGTCGCCGACCGGCCCCGGGACACCGTGGACGCGGTGGTCCAGGCCGTCACCCGCCGGCCGCCGGTCGAGCTGGCCCGGCTCGCGCCGCTGGTGGTGGCCGTCGCCGCCGAGGCGGAACCGGTCGCGGCGCGGCTGATCGGGGAAGCCGCCGGTCACCTGGCCGCCAGCGTCGCGCGGATCCGGCCGGCCAGCGCGGTGGACCCCGTGGTCCTCGGCGGTGGCCTGCTCACCGGCGACACCCCGCTGGCCGCCGCCGTCCGCGCGGAGCTGGCCCGCCGGTGGCCGGGCGCGTCGCTGCGCGCGGCCGGCGACGGGGCCGCCGCCGCGGCCTGGCTCGCCGCCCGCCACCTGCCGAGGTCACCGACCCGGCCGCCCTGCACCCGCTGCTGGTGCCGGCGACTTCCTGACGGCGCTTCGCAGGCGACCCGCCGACCGCGTCGGGGCGTTCGTCGCCCGATGCCCCGCCGGAAGCCCCGGCCTGGCATAGCCTGATCCCATGCGCCGCCTGCGGCAGCTCGCCGAGCGTACGCCGGCCCGGCGGGAACGCTACGTCGACCTGTTGCGGGCGGTCGCCATCGGCATGGTCGTCGCCGGGCACTGGGGCGTCACCGTCATCACCCGGGACGCCGCCGGCCGGCCCACCGGCCACTCCGCGCTCGGCGACCTGCCGTGGGCGTACCCACTGACCTGGGCGGCCCAGGTGCTGCCGGTGTTCTTCCTCGTCGGCGGGTTCGCCAACGCCGCCTCACTGACGGCGAGCCGGGCCCGGGGCGGCGACGCCACCGGCTGGCTGATCGACCGCAGCGCCCGGCTGGTGCCGCCGACCACCGTCATGCTGCTGGTACTGGCGGCCGGCGCGGGCGGGGCGTACCTGTGGGGCGCCGGGGAGGCCCGGATCCGCACGGTGGTCTGGTTCGCCACCATCCCGCTGTGGTTCCTCGTGCCCTACCTGGCCGTCGTCGTCCTCACCCCACCGGCGCACGCGCTGCACCGACGCTTCGGCCTCGCCGTGCCGGTGGCCCTGGCTGGCCTGGTCGCCCTCGGCGACCTGGGGCGGCTGACCGGGCCCGGAGTCCTCGCCTGGGGCAGCTACCTGGCCGGCTGGCTCGCCGTGCACCAGCTCGGCTTCGCCTGGTACGACGCCCACGCCGCCGCCGGTGCCCGGAGCGCCCCGCCGGGCGGGCGGCCCGCAGCGAGCGCGGACGGTCCCCGGCACCCGCTGCCGACGTCCCGTCCGGCGGCGGTCGCGCTGCTGGCCGGAGGAATAGACGCGGTGCTGCTGCTCACCGTCGTGGGGCCGTACCCGGTGGCCATGCTGAACGTGCCAGGCCAGCGGCTGGACAATGCCAGCCAAACAAAAACCTGGCACTGCTCGCCCTAAAACACCGCCCAAATCGGGCTGGTCCTGCTGCTGCGCGACCGCGCCGAGCGGTGGCTGCGCCGACCCTGGCCGTGGCAGGTGGTCATCGCGGTGAACTCGGTGGTGCTGACCCTCTTCCTCTGGCACCTCACGGCCGCCCTGCTGCTGATCGGCCTGCTGGACGCGGTCGACCTGCTGCCCACCCCGGCGGTGGCCACCGCCGCGTGGCTGGCCTGGCGGGTGCCCTGGCTGCTGCTGCTCGCCGTGGTGCTGGCCGGGCTCGTCGCCGTCTTCGGCCCGGTCGAGGCGCGGTCCGGCCGGCGGCGGCGCGCCGGGGAGGAGGCACGCCGCCGGGCCACCGACGGCGGTCGCCGCCGGGCCCAGGCCACGCTGGTGGTCGTCGGATACGCCGCCGTGGTCGCGGGGCTGCTGGTCAACGCCGTCACCCCGAAGGCCGCGTCCGAACCGCTGGGGCTGCCCGCCCCGACTCTGGTGGCGTACCTGACCGGGGCGGGGCTGCTGCGGGCGCTCAGGTCTGGGTGGGGAAGCCGAGATTGACCCCGCGGTGGCGGGGATCGGGCCACCGGCTGGTGACCACCTTGCCCCGGGTGAAGAACGCGACCCCGTCGGCGCCGTGGGCGTGCAGGTCACCGAAGAGGGACGCCTTCCAGCCGCCGAACGAGTAGTACGCCATCGGCACCGGGATCGGCACGTTGATGCCGACCATGCCGACCTCCACCTCGTGCTGGTAGCGCCGGGCCGCGCCGCCATCGTTGGTGAAGATCGCCGTGCCGTTGCCGTACGGGTTGGCGTTGACCAGGTCCACCGCCTCGTCGTACGAGCCGACCCGCAGCACGCCGAGCACCGGCCCGAAGATCTCGTCGGTGTAGATCGACATGTCCGGGTTGACCCGATCGAACAGGGTCGGGCCGAACCAGAAGCCGCCCGGCTCACCGTCCGGTGCGACGTCGCGCCCGTCGACCACGGGGACGGCCCCGGCGGCCACCCCGGCCTCGACGTACCCGCGTACCCGCTCGGCGTGCGCGGCGGTCACCAGGGGACCCATGTCGCAGCCGCGCCGGCCGTCGCCGGTGCGCAACCGGGCCATCCGCTCGGCGATCCGGGCGACCAGGGCATCGGCGACCGGCTCCACCGCGACCAGCGCGGAGATCGCCATGCACCGCTCCCCCGCCGAGCCGAAGCCGGCGTTGACCGCCGCGTCGGCGGCCAGGTCGAGGTCGGCGTCGGGGAGCACCACCATGTGGTTCTTCGCCCCGCCGAGGGCCTGCACCCGCTTGCCGGCGGCGGTGCCGCGCCGGTGCACGTGCCGGGCGACCGGGGTGGAGCCGACGAACGACACCGCCTTCACCCCCGGGTGGTCGAGCAGCGCGTCGACCGCCTCGGCGTCGCCGTTGACCACGTTGAACACCCCAGCGGGCAGGCCGGCCTCGGCGAACCACTCGGCCAGCAGCAGCGCCGCGCTCGGGTCCTTCTCGCTGGGCTTGAGCACCACCGCGTTGCCGCAGGCCACGGCGACCGGGACGAACCACAGCGGCACCATCACCGGGAAGTTGAACGGGGAAACCACCGCGACCACCCCGAGCGGCTGGCGCAGGCTGTACGAGTCGACCGCGGCCGAGACGTTCTCGCTGAACCCGCCGCGCAGCGCCGAGGAGATGCCGCAGGCGTACTCGATGACCTCCAGGCCGCGCTGCACCTCGCCGGCGGCGTCGGCGAGCACCTTGCCGTGTTCCGCGGTGATCACCTCGGCGAGCCGGTCGCGGCGGGCGTTGACGATCTCGCGGAAGGCGAACAGCACGGCCGTCCGCTTCGCCAGGGAGGCGTCGCGCCAGGCCCGCGCGGCGCGCCCGGCGGCCTCGACCGCGACCGCCACGTCCGCGGCGGACGCCAGCGCCACCTGTCCGGTACGCCGGCCGGTGGCCGGGTCGAACACGTCCCCGCGCCGGCCGGACGTGCCGTCGACCCGCATGCCGTCGACGAAGTGCCCGATCGGGTTCACGGCGCTCGACTCGGACATCAGGCCGCCGCCTCGCCACCGACGCAGGAGGCGATGGCGTCGACCAGGATGGCCAGCCCCTCGCGGGCCTCGTCCTCGGTGAGGGTCAGCGGCGGGCCCATCCGCAGCACGTTGCCGTACAGGCCGCCCTTGCCGACCAGTAGGCCGCCGGCCCGGCACGCCTCGAAGACCCGGGTGGTCAGGGCCGGGTCGGGCTCGACGGTGCCCGGGTGGACGAACTCGACACCGAGCATCAGCCCCTTGCCGCGTACCTCGGCGACGGGGTCGAGGCCGCCCACGGCGGCCCGCAGCCCGTCGGCGAGGATCGCGCCGACGCGGGCCGCGTTGGCCTGGAGGTCGTGGTCGATCAGGTAGTCCAGGACGGCGTTGCCGGCGGCGGTGGCGACCGGGTTGCCGCCGAAGGTGGAGAAGCTGATCGCCGGCACCGACTCCATGATCTCGGCCCGGCCGACCACCCCGGCCAGGGCGAAGCCGTTGCCGATGCCCTTGGCGAAGGTGAGCAGGTCCGGGGTGACGCCGTGCGCCTGGTACCCCCAGAAGTGCTCGCCGGTGCGCCCCCAGCCGGTCTGCACCTCGTCGGATATCAACAGGATTCCGTGCTCGTCGAGCACCTTCCGCCACGCGGCGAGGAGGCCGTCGGGTCCGTGCACGAAACCGCCGACGCCCTGGATCGGCTCGGCGATCAAACAGGCGACGTCGCCGGCGGTCTGGGTGGCGAGGACCTCGCGCAGGTCCTCCACCGCAGCGTCGACCCGGTCGGCGGGGTCGAGGCGGGACAGCAGGCCGCGCAGCCGCTCGCCGGAGTGCAGCCAGGCCACCTGGAGCGGGTTGAGGGCGCTGGCCGACCAGCTTCGGTTGCCGGTGACGCCCATCGCCGCGTACGTGCGCCCGTGGTAGCTGTTGCGCACGGCGAGGATCTGGTGCGAGCGGCGGTGGTTCGTGGCGGCCAGCAGGGCGGCCTCGTTGGCCTCGGTGCCGGAGTTGGTGAAGAAGACCCGGGCGTCGGGAATGCCGGAGTGTCGGGCGATCTTCTCGGCCAGCTCGACCTGCTGGCGGATCAGGTAGAGCGTCGAGGTGTGCACGAGGCCCGTGGCGAGTTGCCGCTGCACCGCCTCGCGGATCTCCGGAATGTCGTAGCCGATCATGTTGGTCAGCACGCCGCCGAAGAAGTCCAGGTAGGTGCGGCCCCGCGCGTCGGTGACCCGGCGGCCGGAGCCGGAGACCAGCTCGATCGGCTCGGCGTAGTAGAGCGGCATCCAGGACGGCAGCACTGCCCGGTGCCGGGCCAGCAGGTCGTCGGTCATTCGTCGCACCCTCCAACGCGTCGGCGGTCACCGCACGGTCCCACCCGCAGGCGGCGGGGACAACTGCCACTGTGTAGCGCAGGGGTGGTTCTCGGCTGACAGCACGTCAACCGGTCCGCTGCGGTTTCCGGGGCCTCCGGCGCGTCCGACGCGCGTTTCCCCTGGCTGTGGACCCCGGAGGCGACTCGATCCGCACGGTACGATCCGGGGCGTGCGGATCATCCGGGACATGGCGCTGCCGGACGGCGAGGCGGGCATCAACCCGGCGCGGATCGTCGACGGCGTGCGGTCCTGGGTCACCTCGCCGCCGCTGCGGGACCTGGTCGCGCGGTTCGGCGGCGACCGACCCCCGGACGACCTGGCCGCGGCGCTGGCCTGGCTGGACGACTTCTCCGCCCGGCACTGGGACTTCCGGGGCGGCCGGGAACGCCCCGAGGCCGCCGAGCCCGCGTTCGACCCCCGCACGGCGGGGCTGGTGCTCGCCGCGGCGTCCGCGCTCGGCCTGGTCCAACCGGTCCCGCCGGCCCGCCCGGCGTACGCGCACCTGGTCGTCCTCGGCGGGCTCGCGCACGCCTGCCTGCGCCGGGTCGCGTTTGCCGCGCGCCTGCTGGACTCGGGCACGACGGTGGCCGGCGAGGTGGCCGTGCTGGGCAGCTTCCGGCCGCTGTCGGGGGCGGAGCGGCGGGCGCTGGCCGACGCGGGCGTGGCGGGCGGCGACACCGAGGTGGACGCCCTCGACGCGGCGGTCCGGCTGACGTTCGGGGTGGCCGAACCGGCCGAGGAGGACGGCGTCGACGTCGGGGATCCGCACCGGTCCTGGTCCTCGCGCACCTGGCGGCCGGCGGGGCTGCCCCCGGTGCGGGTGCTCGCCGCCCCGTCCAGCGAGCCCGGGCGGCGGCGCGCGCACACGGCCGACACCCAGCGGTTCTGGGCCGAGCGCGTCCGGCTGCGCGTCGGCGACCCGGTGCTGATGGTCACCGCGCCGATCTACGTACCTTTCCAGCACTGCGACGCGCTGCGCACGCTCGCCGTGCCGTACGGGTGTGGGATCGAGACCGTCGGCGTGGACCCGACCCTGCCCGACCTGACGCGGCTGCCCGAGCCGGCCCTGACGCCCGGGCGCTACCTCCAGGAGATCCGCTCGGCGATCCGGTCGATGCGCGCGCTGTACGCCGCCGTCGCCGCCGGGTGAGCCACCGCGCCGCCGCCAGCAGAACCGCCGCGCCGCCGCCGGCTGCACCGCAGCCCAGTGAGCTGGGCGGCGAACCTCCAGGCCGGGTGGCGGCCCGGGTCGGCGCCCGACGGGGAGATCGGGCACCGACCCGGGCCGTCGCAGGGTCAGTTCACGTAGACGGTCGCGCCGCCCTGGGTGATGTCCCGGACCGGGGCGTACGTCGCGCTGAAGTACGCGGAGGAGAAGCAGGTGCCCGGGCCGGCGGACTTGGTGAACGGCTGGTTGACGAAGGCGATCGAGGTGGTGGCGTTGGACGCTGTTCCCCGCACGACGTTGCCGTTGGCCTTGTAGACGCAGGTGACGTTGCCGAGCAGGGTGCGCAGCGAGACGGTGCTCTGGATCGGCCCGGTGAGGGTGACCGCGCCGGCACTGGTCACGGAAACCGAGTACGGCAGGACGTCTACCGTCACGCTGTTCACCCCGAGGGTGCCGGCCACGTTGCTGGTGCAGCTGGTGAAGGTCTGCCCGGTGAGGCTCTCGGTGGCGGTGCCCGGCGCGGCCGGGTTGGTCAACGCCTTGGCCGTGAAGGTGGACGCGGCGCACTTGACGCCGGTCGTGCCAGTGGCCGACGAGTAGAAGTTGGCGGTGCTCCCGGTCCGGAGGCTGGCCTGGAGGGTGTCGGAGACGGCGACGGCGGTCCCGCCCGCGCTACCGGTGGTGAGCACCGTGTTGGCGAGGGCGGCCGGATCGGCGGCGGAGGCGGGGGCCGCCGCCACGAGGGAACCGAGCAGCGCGACGGCGGCGAGGCCGACGGCGGCGCGTCCGTACCTGGGCATGGTGGGTCCTTTCGACGGGTGGTGGTGCGACGGCGGCGGCCGGACCGGCGGGTCACCGCGCCCGGTGGGCCGGGCACGGCCGGGCGGCCGCGAGGGGCGGCCACGGCGGGACGTCGTGACCGTGGGCCCGCCGCCGGGAGACGGTCGGCGGCGGGGGCGGACCCCGCCAGGCGGCGGCGGGGCGGGTTGCGGGTCGGTGACCGGTGACCCGGCGGGTCGACCCTGGTGTCCGGCCGGTCAGTGGCCGGTGCCGGCTGGGGCACTGCGGCGTGGCCGCGTCACCCGCACCTTTCCGGCCTTGGGAGCGCGCGGGCGGTCGGCGATAATGACGACCATCGAGCCCTCCTTCGGCGCTGCTCGGTGCGACCATCCGGCGAAGATGACTATCAGCGACACGATGGAAACCCAACGTGGTGAAGTTATAAACCCCGGAGGGTCGCAAAGTCAATCGTTGATGCATGGAGGTCGATGTCGATGTCGCTGGCACCCCACCCGGAGGCCGGGGCCACCCCCCTGCCAGGGGCCCGACCCGGGCGCGATCCCGAGCGGGCGATCAAACGCGGGCCGCGCCGCCTGTCGGCCGAGGTGGTCGCGGCGACCCAGCGCGACCGGCTCTTCGACGGGCTCGTCCACGAGGTGGCAGCCAAGGGCTACGACAACGCCCGGGTCACCGACATCTGCCGCGCGGCGGGGGGTGACCCGCCCCGC
>NZ_GG657738.1:1342015-1360421 GCF_000158815.1 Micromonospora sp. ATCC 39149
CCCCGCCCGCCCCCGGTCACCCCTGTCCCCTTGTAGGAGGACGACCTGCTGGTGACCACGGTGGTCGGTGGCATCTACGGCACCCTGCGACACCGGGTGAGCCAGGGGCGCACCGCCGAACTGCCCCAACTCCTGCCCGTCCTGACGTACGCGATGACCGCGCCGTTTCTCGGCCCGGAGGCCGGCGGCCGGGTGGCACGGGCGGCCGACGCGGGAGCCGGGGGCGTCACCGCTCCCTGCGCCGTCGACCCGGCACGGCCACCCCGACGGGACGCCTGAGCGCCACGACCGGGCCGTCCCGGCCCTCGACCTGATCGCCGTCACACGGTCAGAAACCGCTGCGGTTTCTCACTATCAGCCACATTTCGCAGATCGACCGACTCCACTGGACATCGGTGTTGACCCACCCTTTACCCAGCGGTAACTTCGCCCTGCGACGACATCCAACACGCCGTGCGCAAACCAATTCAGATCACCGGCCCGCTCCGCGACGCGGACTCCCGCATTGTCGCGGACAAATCGATCTCGAAGAGGAGCCGTCATGTCGGACGACACCGTACCCACCGAGCCGGTCCCGCCCTCCGGCGGCGTGCGCTGGCGGCGGTTCGCGGTCAGCCTGGCCGCCGCCGGAATTGGTGCCGCCGGAATGGTGCTGCTCACCGCCCAGGGGGTGCTCGGCGCGCAGTTCGCGATCTCCGGCATGCCCTTCGTCGTCACCGCCGACAAGCTCGACGGGACCGGGTTCGAGCAGTTCGCCACCATCGACCAGATGATCGAGGACAGCCCCAACCAGGGCGACACCGGCGGCCAAATCGTCGTGCTCGTCTCGGCGATCGACAAGGCCGAGCTGACCAACCTGTGCCAGAGCATCAACCTCGGCGGCATGTACATGAAGCTCACCGCCGGCAACAACGGGAAACCGGTGAGCGCCCGCACCCTCGTCGTCGACTCCGACGAGATCTCCGGCAACGCGTCGTTCACGTCGATCGACATCGGCCAGGACGCCAGCACGCTGGACAAGGTGCCCGGCGTGCGGGGCAACCCGGGCGTCTTCGGCCAGCAGGCCGACAAGGTGAGCATCACGGGGCTACGGCAGAACAACTACGCGACCACGGCCGCCGTGTTCACCCTGCCGAACCTGCGGATGCGGTTCACCGCCGAAGGCTGCTGAGATGCCCGAGGGTGGCGTGGCGCCCCGGGTCGACGGTCCCGCCGCGGGGCCGATCTCCGGCGGCGCCGGGCGGACGGTCGGCCGGTGGCGGGCCTGGCGGCGCAGCCGCCCCTTCTGGGGTGGCCTGCTGGTCGCCATCGGCGGCGCCGAGATCCTCGTGACACTGCGCGCGCCGCTGCCGGTGATCCTGCACATCGGGCCACAGGGGCTGGCCGGGTACCTCGTGCCGGTCATCCTGCTGCTGTGCGGCGTGCTGCTCCTGGCCCACCCGCCGCAGCGGCTCTTCTACGCGCTCGTCTCCCTGGTGCTCGCCCTGGTCTCCTGGCTGACCTCCAACCTGGGCGGCTTCTTCGTCGGGATGCTGCTCGCGCTGGTCGGCGGCTGCCTCGCGTTCGCCTGGACCCCGGTCAAGGCCGCCCGGCGCGGCTAGCGGGCGGGGTGGCCGGCGGTGTCCCGGACCGCCTCGGCGAAGACCTCGGAGCGGTGCTCGAAGTTGCGGAACCGGCCGTAGCTGGGCGCGGCCGGCGAGAGCAGCACCACCCCGTCGGCCGGGGTCAACTCCCGGGCCCGGCGCACGGCGGCCACCAGGTCGTCCACCACTTCGGCCCGCACCCGCGGCAGCCCGGCCAGGGTGGCCACGATCCGCTGCCCGCTGTCCGGGATGCCGAGCACGGTGATCTCCCGCTCGGCCAGGTGCTCCCGCAGCGGGGCGTAGTCCAGCCCCCGGTCGGCGCCGCCGACGATCACCGTCACCGGCCGCCCCTCGTACGCGTCGATGGCGTGCATCGCCGCGTACGGGCTGGTGGCCAGGGTGTCGTCGACGAAGGTGAGGCCCGACGGGTCGGCGATCTCGGTGAGCCGGTGGGCCAGGCCCTGAAACCCGGCGACCGCGACCGCGAGGGCGTCGGCGCGGGCCACCACGTCGACACCGAGCGCCGCGAGCACGGCGAGGGCGACGCAGAGGTTGCCCTCGTTGTGCCGACCCACCAGGGGCAGCACCGCGCGCGGAAACAGCGGCCGGTCGCCGAGGTGGAACCAGGGCGTGCCGTCCGGGCCCGGGGCCACGTGCGTGGTGTCCGGGGAGCCGGCGCGCACGGCTGGCCGGTCGCCCAACTCGGCGGCGAGCCGCGGGTCCGCCCCGTTGACCACGATCGTCTGCGGCCCGTGCGCGAGCAGGTTGAGCTTGTCCCGGTAGTACTCCCGCTCGCCGCCATGCGCGTCGAGGTGCTCGGGAAAGAGCGCGGTGACCACCGCGACGCGGGGCGAGTCGGTCAGGTCGGCGCACTGGTAGCTGGACAGCTCCAGCACGTACAGGTCGGCGTCGGGCAGATCGAGCAGCGGCACCCCGATGTTGCCGCCGAAGACGTTCGGCCGGTCGACCGCCGTGAGCAGGTGGCTGATCAGGCTGGACGTGGTGGACTTGCCCTTGCTGCCGGTCACCCCGACGGTCCGCCGGGCGTGGTCGGCCATCCACAGCGCGCTGCCCTGGGTGACGGTGACGCCCCGGCCGCGCAGCTCGACCAGCCACGGGTGGGTGTTCGGCACCCCGGGCGAGCGGACCACCACCTCGGCGGCGGCCAGCCGGGCGAAGCCCTCCTCGCCGGTGACCAGCGGGGCCGCCTCGGCCAGCGGCCCCTCCCAGGGTAGGGCCAGGAAGTTGGCGCTGTCGTCGACCGCGACCAGGTCCGCCGGGCCGTGCGCGGCGATCGCGATCACCGCCGCCCGGCCCTCCCGGCCGGCGCCCCAGACGGCGACGGTACGTCCGCGCAGGTCAGACAGGCGCACAGGTGATCTCCTCCACGGTGGGGCACGTCAGCAGGCCGGGTCCGGCGCAGCCGGGCACGACCGGACGAACCAGGGCCTAGTATGGCGTGTGCCCAACGAGCAGCTCCGGCGGATGGACGCCTTCACCTTCCCGTCCTACTCGATCGACCTCGCCACCGGCGAGGCGTTGTTCGACTACGCCCTCACCGGTCCCGACGGCGAGCAGCGGTTCACCGAGGTGATCACCCTGCCGCTGCCGGCCGAGCCGCCGTCCGACGCCACGGTGGCGACCCTCGGTCGGGTCCTGGAACTGCTGCACGTGGTCGCCGGCGTCAGCTACTACAAGGCCGCCGCGCCCCGCCGGCTGGTGCTGCCGGCGCCGCTGGGCGAGGCCGCCGCCGCGCTGGTCACGGCCGTCTACACCAAGGGCCTCGCCGAGTACGCGTACCGCAACCAGCTCCCGCACGTGCTGGAGCTGACCCCGGAGATCCCCGCGGGGTCGGTGCCGCCCGCCCGCGAGTACGACAACTCGGACCTGCGGCCACTGTCGGCCGTCGGCGGCGGCAAGGACTCCATCGTCAGCCTGGAGGCGCTGCGCCGCGCCGGCCTCGACCCGGTGCCGTTCTCGGTGAACCCGAACCACGTCATCGTCGCGGTCAACGAGGCGTCCGGGCTGGCCCCCCTCGCGGCCCGGCGGCGCATCGACCCGGTGCTGTTCGACCTCAACGCCGCCGGCGCCCGCAACGGGCACATCCCGGTCACCGCGATCAACTCGCTGATCGCGGTCGCCACGGCGGTGCTCAACAGGCTCGGCCCGGTGGTGATGTCCAACGAGCGGTCCGCGTCCGACCCGAACCTGGTCTGGAACGGACACGAGATCAACCACCAGTGGTCCAAGGGGGTGGAGGCCGAAGGGCTGCTGCGGGCAGCGCTGGCCGAGCACGCCGGGCTCACCGAGCCGTACTTCTCGCTGCTGCGCTCGCTGTCCGAACTGCACATCGCCCGGCTCTTCGCCCAGATCGACCGGTACGACGACGTGGTGACGAGCTGCAACGCCGCGTTCAAGCTGCGCGACGCGAGCGAGCGCTGGTGCCGCGACTGCCCGAAGTGCCGGTTCGTCTTCCTGGCCATGGCGCCGTTCATGCCGCGCGAGCGGGTCGTGCACATCTTCGGCGGGGACCTGCTGGCCGACGAGACCCAGATCCCCGGGTACCGGGAGCTGCTCGGCGTGGACGGGCACAAGCCGTTCGAGTGCGTCGGCGAGGTCGAGGAGTCGGTGGTCGCGCTCAGCCTCCTCGCCGAGCAGGACCAGTGGCGCGACGCCCCGGTCGTCCGCGCCCTCGTCGACGCCGTCCCGGAGACCGCCTGGTCGGCGGCGGCGACCTCGGACGTCTTCACCCCCGGCGGCCCCCACCACATTCCACCCCCCTACGCCAAGGCCCTCGCGCAGTGACCAGCACGGCGGGCGGGGGTCACGGGGTGCGGATGGCGTCCAGGGCCAGCAGGGCCACGTGCAGGGAGAGACACGCCTCCACCGAGTCGAGGTCCACGTCGAGGACCCGGGCGATGCGGGCCAGCCGCTCGTAGAACGCCGGCCGGGACAGGTGCGCCGCGGCAGCCGCCGCCGACTTGTTCCGGCCCTGCTCCAGGTACGCCCGCAGGGTGCCCAGGAGCTGCTCCCGGGGGTGCCGGGCGTCGTACGCCAGCAGGGCACCCAGCTCGCGCTCGACGAAGGTCTGCAGGCGCGGCTCGTCCCGCAGCAGGTGCAGCAGGCCGGCCAGCCCGACGTGCGGCAGCCGGAAGATCGGCAGGTCCCGACGGTCCCGACGGGCCGCGTCGGCGACCTGCCGCGCCTCCACCAGCGAGCGGCGCGCCTCCCGCAGGCTAGCCACCCCGGAGCCTGCGGCGACGATCACCGCGCCGGGCCCGACCCCCCGGGCCGGGGCGGGTTCCGTCACCCGGGCCGGGGCGGGTTCGGCGGCCCTCGACCCGGCGGCGTCGACCCGGTTGCGGCGCAGTGCGGCGGCGAACCCGGCCAGCGCCCGCTCCTCGGTCGCCGGGTCGGGCAGGGCCAGCAGCACGCCGACGGCCTGGTCGTCGACGGCGCTGCTCAGCCCGGTCAGCTTCGCCTCCCGCAGGGCCTGCCCCACCGCCTCGGACAGGTCCCGCAGCCGGGCTGGGCCCGCTTCCGGGTCGACCGGCGGAGCCCCGTCGGCGGCCGGCTCGTCGGTCCGGTAGCGCACCACGACGCCGACCAGGTGCCGGCGGTCCAGCACCACCCCGAGCGCCCGCGCGCGCAGGGCCACCTCGTCCACCGGGCGGGAGTGGTCCAGCAGGGCGGTGAGCAGCGTACGGTGGATCTGCCGCTCCAGCCCCTCGGCGTCACGGCGGATCAGCCGGCCCAGCGCGAGGGTCGAGGCGGCCCGCTCGACGAGGATGGTCAGCCGGGTCGGCGGGGCCACGGGCGGCGGGGCGACGCTGGCGGGGTCCGACTCCGGCCCGCCGTCGCCGGCCGGCGCGTAGGTGGTCAGCTCGCCGCCGCCCGACCAGCGCAGCAGTAGCCGCCCCCAGTCCTGCCCCCGGGCCCCGACGGTGGTCACCAGCCAACCCCGGTCCGGGTCGTACGCGGTCCGTCCGGGCGGGCTGATCCGCCGCGAGTGCTGCTCCCAGCCGTCCAGCAGCAGCTCGGCGCTCTCCCCCGCCGGGTCGTACGCGAGCACCTGCCGCGACAGGTTCTCCAGCGACCACCGGGCAGCCGGACAACTCGGCGGCCTGCCGGACCACCTCGGCCGGGCCGGCGCCCTCGACCGACAGCTCGGTGAACCGCTGGTGGATCTCCTCGGTCGCCCGCAGCTCGGTGAGCTGGGCGTCGACGATCAGCGCGTGCACGGCCTCGGTGACCCGCACGAACGGGGTGGCCCGGCGCAGCTCGACCAGGGGCAGCCCGCGCCGGGCGGCGGCGGCGGCCATCACCCGGGGCACCCCGCTGACGTACCGGCGGCCCAGCTCGACGACGAGACCGGAGACCCCGACGTCCGCCAGCCCGCCGATGAACGCGCGCAGTCCGGCGTCGTCGGCGGGCAGTCCGATGCCGGTGGTGAGCACCAGCTCGCCGCCGCGCAGCAGGGTGGCGATGTCGGGCACCTCCGCCACGTGCACCCAGCGCACCGGCCGGTCCAGACCGGCCTGTCCCGCCACGAGGCGGGGCGCCCCGTGGCGAACCGGGTCGAGCGCGAGCACCTCACGGACGGTAGGGAACACGGGCGACACGCTACCGTCCGTGACCCCGAACCTGAACAGGTCGCCGCTTTTGAACAGGTCCGCCGGGCCCGGGTGTCGCGCAGGGCCACGCCGAGCTCCATCGCGGCGCGGTCGAAGCGCCCTCGTTGTCGGCGGAGGAGGACGCCCCCGGGAGGCGATGGCCTCCGCGCCGCCCTGCGGCATCGCGCCGATCAGCCCGGTCGAGGCCGCCTGCGCGGCGCCGACCATCCGCTGGGAGGGCCCGCCGCCGACCATGCCGAGGGAGGCGTACTGCTCCAGCTTCGCCCGCGAGTCGGCGATGTCCAGGTTGCGCATGGTGAGCTGGCCGATCCGGTCCGACGGGCCGAACGCCGAGTCCTCGGTACGCTCCATCGACAGCTTGTCGGGGTGGTAGCTGAACGCCGGGCCGGTGGTGTCCAGGATCGAGTAGTCCTCGCCCCGGCGCAGCCGCAGGGTCACCTCGCCGGTGACCGCCGTGCCGACCCAGCGCTGCAACGACTCGCGCAGCATCAGCGCCTGCGGGTCCAGCCAGCGGCCCTCGTACATCAGCCGGCCGAGGCGGCGGCCCTCGTTGTGGTAGTTCGCCAGGGTGTCCTCGTTGTGGATGGCGTTGACCAGCCGCTCGTACGCGGCGTGCAGCAGCGCCATGCCGGGTGCCTCGTAGATGCCCCGGCTCTTGGCCTCGATGATCCGGTTCTCGATCTGGTCCGACATGCCCAGGCCGTGCCGGCCGCCGATGGCGTTGGCCTCCAGCACCAGGTCGACGGAGCTGCCGAACTCCTTGCCGTTGATCGTCACCGGGCGGCCCTGGTCGAAGCCGATCGTGACGTCCTCGGTCGGGATCTCCACCGACGGGTCCCAGAACCGGACTCCCATGATCGGGTTGACCGTCTCGATGCCGGTGTCGAGGTGTTCGAGGGTCTTCGCCTCGTGCGTCGCGCCCCAGATGTTGGCGTCGGTGGAGTATGCCTTCTCGGTGCTGTCCCGGTACGGCAGGCCGCGTTCGAGCAGCCACTCCGACATCTCCTTGCGCCCGCCCAGCTCGGTGACGAAGTCGGTGTCGAGCCACGGCTTGTAGATGCGCAGCTGCGGGTTGGCCAGCAGGCCGTACCGGTAGAAGCGCTCGATGTCGTTGCCCTTGAACGTCGAGCCGTCGCCCCAGATCTGGACGTCGTCGGAGATCATCGCCCGCACCAGCAGGGTCCCGGTCACGGCCCGGCCCAGCGGGGTGGTGTTGAAGTACGCCCGCCCGCCCGAGCGGATGTGGAAGGCCCCACAGGTCAACGCGGCCAGGCCCTCCTCGACCAGGGCGGCGCGGCAGTCGACCAGCCGGGCGACCTCGGCGCCGTAGCTGAGCGCGCGACCGGGCACCGAGGCGATGTCGGGCTCGTCGTACTGGCCGATGTCGGCGGTGTAGGCGCAGGGGACGGCGCCCTTGTCGCGCATCCACGCGACCGCGACCGAGGTGTCGAGGCCGCCGGAGAAGGCGATGCCGACACGTTCGCCGATGGGCAGGGAGGTGAGAACCTTGGACACGGGGAAGATTATTCATCAGGACGCATGGTCATGCAAGCCGAAGCGTCCGGACGGCACCGGCAGCTACCCGTCGCCGAACGGCGGATCGTCGCGGCCCAGCTCCCAGCAGGCCACGGCGGTCGCGGCGGCGACGTTCAGCGAGTCCACGCCGCGCCGCATCGGAATCACCACCCGGGCGTCGCTGGCGTCCAGCGCCGCGCGGGTCAGCCCCGCCCCCTCCGCGCCGAGCAGCAGCGCCGACCGGGCCCGCTGGGCGACGGTCAGCCGCTGGATCGGCACCGCGTCCGGGGCCGGGGTCATCGCCAGCACGGTGAAACCGGCGGCCCGCACCCCGGCCAGCGCTTCCGGCCAGGGCTCCAGCCTGGCATACGGCACGGCGAAGACCTCGCCCATGCTGACCCGGACACTGCGCCGGTACAACGGGTCGGCGCAGGACGGCGAGAGCAGCACGGCGTCCACCCCCAGCGCGGCCACGGCCCGGAAGATCGCGCCGAGGTTGGTGTGGTTGTTGACGTCCTCCAGGATCACCGCCCGCCGCGCGTCGGCGAGCACCCCGGCGGCATCCGGCAGCGGCTTGCGCCGGAACGAGGCGAGCACCCCCCGGTGCACGTGGAAGCCGGTGGCCCTCTCCAACACGTCCGGGGTGGCCGCGTACACCGGGGCGTCGCCGGTGTCGAGGTCGGCGAGCTGGTCCACCCGTTTGGCGTCGACCAGGAACGACCGGGCCGGATAGCCGGCCCGCAGCGCCCGGCGCAGCACCAGCTCCCCCTCGGCGATGAACAGGCCGTGTGGCGGCTCCCACCGGGTACGCAGCTCCACGTCGGTGAGCGCCCGGTAGTCGGCGATCCGGTCGTCGTCGGGGTCGGTGATCTGGTGGACGAGCACCCGGCCCACCTTAGGTGCAAGGAAGGGCCCCTTGTTAACGCATACGGTAGAGAAGGGTCCCCTTCTCACCACGCCTCGGCAGGGAAGGCGGCGCGTGGGATCTGCTTTCCGGCCGCGCCGCCGACCGGACCGCTCAGCCGGTGAGGCCGGCGTCGCGGGCAAGCAGGGCAGCCTGCACCCGGTCGGTCACCCCGAGCTTGGCGAAGACCGCGGAGAGCTGGTTGCGTACCGTCTTCTCGCTGAGCCCGAAGCGCCGCGCGATGCGGGCGTTGGTCTCGCCGGTCGCCAGGTGCCGCAGGATGTCCCGCTCGCGGGGGGTCAGCCGGTCGAACGGCGGCGGCAGCTCGACCGGCTGGCGTTGCAGGGTGGTCAGCACCTGCGGGCCGACCCGGGGGCCGAGGACGAGGCCACCACCGGCCACCGTGCGCAGGGCGTCGATGATCACATCCGGATCGGTGTCCTTGAGCACGTAGCCCCGGGCGCCGGCCCGCAGCGACCGGTTCACCACGTCCTCGTCGTCGGCCATGGTCAGCATGAGCACCCTGGTCTCCGGCCGGGACAGCAGGATCCGCCGGGTCGCTTCCACCCCGTCGCCGTCGGGCAGCGCCACATCCATCGCGACGACCCCCACCCGGTCGGCCACGACGCTGCTGACCGCCTCGGCACAGGTGGCCGCCTCGGCGATGCCGTCGACCCAGCTCTCCCCTTCGAGCATCGTCCGCAGACCGCGCCGGACCACCGGATGGTCGTCAACGATCAGCACCCGAATCCGCTCGACCATCCCCGTCGCCCCGCTCCCTGCCCTGTCGTCCCGTCGGTACGCCGTCATCCTCTCAGTCGGCCCGACCCCCCGCACCGGCGTCGGGCGCCGGCGGGATCGCAGCGTCCACTCCGGACGTCGCGGGCCCGTCGGGCGCCGGCGGGGCATCGGATACGGGTCGGCACGGCAGCCGTACCCGGATCAGGGTGCCCCCCGGCTCCCGGCCGGTCACCTCGCACTCGCCCCCCAGCTCGGCGGCGCGTTCCCGCATCGAGTCCAGCCCCACCCCGCCCGGCCGGGGGCCGGCGATGCCGACGCCGTCGTCGGACACCTCGATCACCAGCGTCCGACCCCGCCGCACCACCACCTCGCACGAGTGGGCCCGCGCGTGCCGGGCCACGTTTGCCAGCGCCTCCCCCACGATCCGGTAGGCCGCCACCTCGACGGCGGCCGGCAGCCGGGGCAGGGCGTCCTCGATCCGCAACCGCACGGTCAGGTTCGGCCCGTCGAAGCGTTGGCACTCGGCCCGCAGCGCCGACTCCAGTCCCCGGTCGAGGGCGGCCGGGCGCAGCTCGTCGACGAGTTGGCGCACCTCGCCGGTGCAGGTGCGCAGGTCGTCGGCGAGCCCGTCGAGGATCTGGGTCAACCGTTCCTGGTCGGTGCCGGCGAGCTTGCGGGCCGCCCGTACCTGCATGGACATGCCGGCGAAGGCCGGGCCCAGGCCGTCGTGCAGGTCGCGGCGCAGGCGTCGCCGTTCCTCCTCGCGCGCCATGACCAGCCGTTCCCGGGACTCCCGCAGGTCACCGATCAGCCGGGCGGACGCCGCCGCCACCGAGGCGTGCAGCGCGACGTCGCTGAGCAGCCGGCGTTCGAGCGGGGTGAACCGGGCGCCGGCCGCCCGGTGAGCCACCACCAGCCGCCCCACCCGTTGGCCGTGGGTCACCATGTCGAACCGCTCGACCGAGGTGGTGGCCCGGCCGTGCTCGGCGTGTAGCTGCCCCGGCCGGCCGGCGTCGTCGCCGAGTTCCACCGCCACGTACGGCACCTGGAGCGAACGGGCGATCGTGCCGGTGAGCAACGGCAGCACCGCCTGCGGCTCCACCGTCCGTTCCAGCAGGTCACCCAGTCGGGCCAGAACCGCGTACGGCTCGTCGCGGTCGCCGTAGAGCAGTCGGTTCACGCCGCGCTGCACCCGGTGCCGCAGCGGCTCGAAGGTGACCGCGATCAGGCCGGTCGCCACCAGGGAGGCGTTGGAGGTGTCGCCCCGCAGCACGAGGTCGCGCAGCAACGCCACGGTGGCCACGAAGGCGGCGATCACCAGCAGGCTCATCACCAGCCAGACCAGGGTGCGGTTGATCACCTGCTCCAGCCCGTACAGCCGGTACCGGAGCACGGCCAGGGTCATCGCGCCGGGGACGGCGACCACCATCAGCACCCAGGCCCCGGCGAGGTTCATCCAGTCCAGCCCGAAGCCGAGCAGGAAGAGCGCGCCGGCCGCCAGCAGGCAGGCGAGTTGCTGGCGGGCCTCACCGGTGGCCCGCCGCCAGCGCCCGGCCAACGCTCCGAGCACCCCGACCACCAGCAGCAGCTCGACGGCGATCGTGACCAGGGCGATCCGGACCAGCAGTTGCGCCTCGCGGGTGGCCGCCGGCGCGGCGGACAGGAGCAGTGGCATGGGTCGCTGGTGGCGGCCACCGCCAGGGCGACGGCCGCGACCCCGGTGGTGACGACGAGCCCGGCGGCGACCGGACGCCAGCGCCGGCCGGGCAGCCGGCCGTCCGGGAAGACCAGCAGGGCCAGGAAGATCAGGCCGTACGGCGGCCACCAGAGCCACTGGCTCAGCCAGGCCACCGGTGCCAGGCGCGGCCAGCTCAACGCCAGGACGGCCAGGCCGGCGGTGAGCCCGGCCGTCACCATCAGCCTCCCGACGAGGTGTCCGGGCACCCCGGCGAGCACCAGGCCACCGAGGGCGGTGAACGAGACCGCGATCGCGCCGGTCAGCGCGACCAGCCCGCCCGATGCCGAATCGTGCTCGCGCCACTGCCCGATCAGGACGAGTACGGCGATGGCCAGGCCCAGCGCGGCCAGGCCACGGCGGGGGGCGGTCGGTGTGCCGGCGGTCGGCGGCAAGGTGTGCCCTCCGGGCGGTCGTGGTGGTCGGACGGTCCGGCTGGCTGGCCGTACCCGGCGTGGTGCTCCCGGTGCGGGGCGACTCAGTCCGCCCAGCCGGCCGCGTGCATGGCGTTGTGCATCCAGTTGCCGCTGTCGTGTTCGAGGTGGTCGGGCAGAGCGCCGAGGTCGGACGACAGGTCCGGGCCGTCGAGGGCGGGCACCCCGGCTAGGGCGTCCTCAAGGGAGATCCGGGACTGGGCGAGCACGTCCGGATGGTCGCGGACGTACCGCACCAGGTGGCTCAGGACGGCCCGCAACCGCGCCCGGACGGCCTCGGGGTCGGCCGCGTCGTTGCCGGTCTGGAGGTCCTCCAGCCGCCAGTCCGCGGAGAAGTGGGGGTGCAGCCGGCAGCCGGTGACGTCGAAGAACTCGACGCCGCCGCCGAGCTTTTCGCCGTGGTCGGCGGCCGCGAGCAGCTCGGCGAGGTTCTGGTAGACGTGGCAGAAGGTGTCGTTCGCGGCGATCAGCAGGATTCGCCGATCGGCGCCGGTGTTCAGGGTCATGCCTGCTCCTCGGATGATTGCCTGCTCGCCGGCTCCGGTTCCTCCGGCCCGGCGCAGCGTAGGTGACGGGCGTCCACAGTGGCACCGGCCGTGGGGACCGGTGGCCGTCGGCGAACGTCCCGCTCATCGTCACCCGAGCGGTGTCCCGCCGGCCCGGGGCGGACGTCCCGGGCCGGCGGGCCGGTGCGGCACCTGCGGATCAGTGCAGGTTCGTGTTGGTCGCCCGCGTCATGTCGACCGCCGCGCTGACCTTCGGCAGTCCCTCGGTGTGGGTGCCGGAGCGCAGCCGCCCCGACCAGTGGTCGTAACGCTGCTGGAGCAGGGCGAGCCGGGCGGCGGCCGTGCCGGCCAGGCAGCCGCTCACCGGCTCCCGCGGCTTGTCGGCGATGTCCGCCTGCACGCAGCCGACGCCGTACTGACCCTGGTTGAGCTGCGGGTCGAAGCCGGACTTGTCCCCGGCGCACGCGTCCCAGTCCACCGTCTGCTCGCAGCCGGCGTAGTTGACGACCGCCTGCGTGAACGCGTTGTAGAGGTGCTGGTTGAGCGACTGGTCGGCGTCGTTACGCGGGCGGGTGTAGTCGGCGGGCAGCCCGTTGGCACCGAAGAGCAGCGCGTTGAGACTGTCGTCCTGCTCCAGCGCACTGGCCCAGCCCAGCTCGGTGTACGCCTGGAGCATCCGCAGCGCGTTGGACACGGCCTTGCCCCGCTGCCACAGCGTCTGGGCCACCTCCCAGGTGTCGGGGCTCGGCGGGTTGGGCCCGGTGCCGGCCCGCATCACCCGGTAGAAGTACTTCTGCCGGCCGGCGAGCATGGCCGCCGCCTTCGTCCGGGCGGTCGCCGTCTGGGCCGTGCTCACCGGGATGGCCGCCGACTCGAACGCCGCCCGGTACGTGCCCCAGCGCTCGTTGAGGTACTTGTTCTCGTCGTAGCAGTAGCCGCTGGGCGTCGGTGACGTCGTGCTCCACGAGCAGTACGTGCCGATCGGGAAGACCCGGGTCGCGGTCTGCACCGTCTGCCAGTCGCCGGTGGCCCACTTGACCCGGGACCGCAGCGTGATCTGGAGATCCCCGCTCCAGGTGTGGAACCGCGGGCCCTCGTTCTCCTCGACGTTGACGAACTGGGCCTCGTAGCAGGTGGCGAAGGTCGGCTTGTGCCCCGGCGGCATCGCGTGGTGGGTCAGGTGGAAGGGGTTGGGCAGGTTGGCGCGACGGATCGTGGCCGGCACCGAGCGGGCGGGCCGGTTGACGGTGGTGGTGCAGCCGCCCATCGACTCGGTCTCCGGGATCCGGTTGGCGGCCGGGAGTTCCTGGTCCGGGCTGCCCCACATGTCGTGCACCGGCGCGGGCTGGTCGTTGCCGTTCCAGATGACGCCCTTGCGCACATTCTCCACCTGCTGGTTCCAGGCGACGACCGCGTTGCGGTAGTCGGCCATCAGCCTGGTGAACAGGTCGTTGGTGGTACCGTCGGCCTTCGGGCGGTTGAACTCCCGCACCCGCTCGTTGATCGTGTCGCCGGCGACGGCGACGGCGGCGGCCCGCCCGGGGCTGACCTGGACGGCGTACGCCGGGTTCTCCAGTTGCAGGATGTTGTAGACGCGGGCGGCGGTGTTCCAGGCGGCGGCGTTGGCGACCGGCCCGGTGGTCCAGGTGCCGCCGACCTTGTTGCGGGCCCACTGCGACAGGTAGTTGATCGAGCCCTCGGGCAGGTAGAGGTCGAGTACGCCCACCGGGTCGGCGAGGCTGGTGCCGGCCGGGGCGGTGAAGGTGCCCTCCTGCGCCGCGTCGACGGTGGCGAACTTGAAGGTGGGCGACTCGGCCTTCGGGTAGTACGTGTTGACGTAGTCGGGAATCGGCTGGCCGGTGATCTCCCGGTGGTGCACGTAGGTGGTGATGACCGAGTTCAGCTCGGACCGCGCGATGTTCTCCAGCGCGACGTGGGTGGCGAGCGCCATCGAGTCGACCTTGCGCTCGATGGTCTGCAACTGGGTGGCGATCCGACCGAGGTTGGCCCGCACCTCGTCGAGCGTCTTCAGCAGCTCGCCGAGCTGGGCGACCAGCCCGGAGTACATCTCCCTGAGCGCCGACTCGATCCGGTCGAACCGCTTGTCGATGCCCTGGGCCAGCCGGTTGATCTGGTCGCGGAGCTTGCCGATCTCGGCCCGGATGGCGGCGTTGGGGTCGCCCCCACCGGTGAACAGGCCGATCAGGCTGACCGCCGCGCCGAGCAGGTTGCCGGTCATCACCGCCGTGCCCATCGCGACCGCGGCGGTTCCGAGCCCCTGTCCGAGCACCGTCATCATGTAGGTGTTGATGGCGGTGACCGAGGTGACCACGGCCTTGCCGATGGTTTCGAGCTGCTTGCCGAAGCCGGGGTCGACGAAGCCGACCAGGGTGGAGAGCACGCTGACGGTGGATCCGAGGCCCTCGAATATGATCTTGTTCTCGGCGGTCTTCCGCTTCTCCTCGTCGATCACCGCCTGGCTGGGCTTCGGGTCCTCGTTCACCGGGTGGGCGGTGGACCGGGAGATCACCTCCTCCACCCGGGTCCGGCCGCCGGTGTCGAGCACGGCCAGTGCGGCCAACGCCCGCTCCTGCACCAACGCCCGGTAGGCGGTCGCGTCGTCACGCTCGTCACGGATCGCCGCGAGCGGCACGTAGTACCCGAGGGTTCCGGTGTTGCCGCCGGCCCGTGGCTCGTGGATCTTCGTGGCCAGCAGGGTGTCGACCGGGGTTCGGACCCCGGTGCCGGTGCGCCCCGCGAACGCGGTGTCCCACCCGGTGGCGAGCGCGTCGTCGGCGGCGGCCCGGCGGTGCAACTGCGTCCAGGTCGACCAGACCAGCTCCCGGGATCGGGCGTTCCAGGCCGCGTCCTGGTAACCGCCGCGGACCAGGTTCAGCGTCTCCGGCACCACGTTGGCGCCCTCCGCCCCGACGGTGCTGGTCAGGAAGGCGCGCACCGTGGGGCCGTTGGTGACCGCGCCGGTGCTGGTCGCCTGGCCGAGTCGGGCCAGGACAGCCATCGCCACGGCGAACCGGGAACGGTCGTCACCGGCGCTGTCGGGGACGGCGGCGTCGGCGACCGCCCGGGTGGCCGCCGCGTGCCCGGCCACCTGACCGGCGTCGGCCCCCTGGTGGGTGGCCCGCCAGTCCAACAGCTCGGCGGTGAGCAGGGCATCCTTCAGGCCGGCCACGCCGGCGTCACGGGTCTGCACGACCGCACCGAAGAGCGCGCCGTGCACCGTCTGCTCGTCGAAGGGCACCGGGTCGGCGGCCCGGGCGGGCGTCTGGTGCATCGTGACCAGCAGCGCCGCGCCGAGTGCCACGGCACCCCACCGGACGCCGGGCCTGCGGCGGCCTCCCCGGCGACCCAGCATGACGATACGGAGCCCCCCACCGCTTCCTGATCGTCGAATTGGTGCTTCCGCTGTCCTCACCGCTGCTCCTCTCGCCGGGCGGGTCCCCGCCCGCCTGCTGAGGACCCACCCTGGCGGTCCGGACGTCCCGGTGGGCAGGGACACTCGTCCTCCCGGCCGGGAGCACGTGGGCCCCGCAAGGGGCGTCGGGTTCAGCCGCGGCGGTTGAGCCAGCGCAGGACGTCCGGTGGGAGGTTCTCCTGCCGGCTCGGGGTGGGCGTCGGCTCCGGGGCCGGGCGGTGCACCTCGCCGGCCAGCTGACGGCTGGGCGGGGTGAAGTCGCGGACCGGCTGGCCGTCCACGGCGGTGCGGATCGTGCGGGCGACCGCGTCGATCACCTTCGCCTGCACGCTCGAGCCGACCCGGTCGCCCGGGTCGTCCGGGTTGGCGGCGATGCCGGCGACGGCGACCTGCGGGGTGAAGCCGACGAACGTCTCCGTGGCGGCCTGCTCCGAGCTGCCGGTCTTGCCGGCGACGGGGCGCCCGACGATCCGGTCCACGGCGGTGGCCGTGCCGCCGTCGCACTGGTGGTACGCGCTCTGCTGGCCGACCGGGCAGCGGGCCGCGTCGGTGGCCGCCCGGGCCACGTCGGCGTCGAGCACCCTGCGGCAGGACGGCTCGCCGACGTCGACCCTGTCGCCGTCGGCGGCGGTCACCGACACCACCGGCAGCGGGGCGCAGTACGTCCCCTCGGCGGCCACGGTGGCGTAGGCGTTGGCCAGGTCGAGGGGGGTGGTGGCGGCTACGCCGAGGGTGAACGACCCCCAGTTGGCGGCGTTGTCCCGGGCGAAGGCGGCGTCGGCGTCGGCGCGGAAGGTGATGCCGAGACGCTGGGCCATCTCCACCACCTTCGCCGGGCCGACCTGCTCGGACAGCCAGACGAAGTACGTGTTCACGGAGCGGCCGAAGCCGTCCCACATGGTGCGGTAGCCGTCCATCCACTGCGGGTTGGCGTTGGCGGGGCACCACTTCCCGCCGCAGCTGCCCTCCCCCTCGGCGGCATAGCGGGTGGGCAGCCGACTGGGCGCGTCGAAGCCGGTGGCCAGCTGCCTGCCGTTCTCCAGGGCGGCGAGCATGGTGAACAGCTTGAACGTCGACCCCGCCTGGTACCCGTCGACGCCGCCACCGCCGGAGATCAGCGGGTTGACGGTGTTGGGGTGGTTGGTCTGCCCGTCGGGGTTCGGGTCGAGGCTGTAGTGCCGGTTGACCGCCATGGCGAGCACCCGGCCGGTGCCGGGCTGCACGGCCGCGATGGGCAGGGCGCGCTTGTCGTCGTACCCGTAGACGGCGGTGGCCCGCTGCTGCGCGGTCTGCTGGATCTTCGGGTCCAGGGAGGTTACGACGGTGTAGCCGCCCCGGCGCAGCGCCTGCTCCCGTTCGGCGACGGTCGCGCCGAACGCGGGCTGGGTGAGCCACCACTGGCGCAGGTAGTCACAGAAGAAGCCCCAGTCGTCGTGGCCCTCGGCGACGGCGGTGCAGCCGTTGGGCTGCTGGGTGGGGTGCAGGGCCAGCTTCTCGGCCTTGGCCGTCGCGGCCTGCTCGGCGGTGATCGCGCCGGTGGCGGCCATCGCGTCGAGCACGTACGCCCGCCGGGTCAGGGCCGCGTCGGCGTCCCCGCCGATCGGGCTGTACGCGTCGGGCGACTGGACCAGGCCGGCGAGCAGGGCCGCCTCGGGCAGGGTCAGCTCGGCGGGGGACTTGGCGAAGTAGCGCTGGCTGGCCGCCGCGATGCCGTACGCGCCGGAGCCGAAGTACGCGATGTTGAGGTAGCGGTTGAGGATCTCGTCCTTGCTGAGCCGCTGCTCCAGCGCCGTGGCGTACCGGATCTCCTGGAGCTTGCGCCCGACGGTCTGCTCGGTGGCCGAGGCCCGCTGCTCGGCGGTGCGGTTGGGGTCGGTCTTGAGCACGTTGCGGACGTACTGCATGGTCAGCGTGGAGCCGCCCTGCTCGGTGCCGCCGCCGGTGACGTTGGCGACCAGGGCGCGGGCGATGCCGCGCAGGTCGGTGCCGCCGTGGGAGTAGAACCGGCGGTCCTCGGCGGCCACGATGGCCGCGCGCATCACCGGGGCGATCTCGGCCAGCGGCACGTCGGTGCGGTTGACGTCGTAGAACGTGGTGATCAGCGTCTTGCCGTCGTTGGCGTACAGGTACGACCGCTGCGGGGTCGCCGGGGTGCGCAGCGCCTCGGGCAGCGCCGCGTACGACCCGACGGCCGCCTGCGCGGCGTAGCCGAACAGCAGGTTGGCCGGGAGCGCGGCGGCGGCGAGGGCGAGGCCGGCGAGCAGTCCGGCCAGCAGCACGGTGAACAGCCGCGACAGCGGCGACCGGGGTGGCGGCATGACGCCAAGGATTGCCACGAAAGCCGCGATCCGACCACCCTCGGCGGCGGGTTGTCGGCTAATTCACCGCCCTCCGCCGGCAATCTGTCGGCCGATCACCGCCCGTCGACGCCCTTGTCCGGATCGCCGCGTCCCCGCGCCGGTACCGGAGGCTCCCCGCGGTGCCACGCCCCGGGACATCGAGCCGACCCCGCGCTGCCCGCCCGATAGCACGAACGGGGCAGGTCCATAGGGGCCGAGACGGGTACGTGCAGCCGCCGTGGTCTTGCTGGCCGGCCGGCTGCCAGGGCGCTGCCGGACGGTCACATCCACGGGTGGTGCGGTGCGGTCGCCGGCAACTGGCAAGCGGTCAACCGGCGGCGAGCGGGCCACCGCCGGCCCCCGGGGTCGCGCCGCCACCCGGCCCGGTCGCCGTGGCGACGCTGGCGCTGGCCGCGTCCCGGGCGATGGCGGCGGGGACGAGGCGGCCGGACCGGTAGCCGATGCCGATCCCGGCGACCAGCACGAAGATCGCCCCGAAGGTCTGCACCGAGCCGACCAGCGCGCCGCCGACGCCGAGCAGCGGAGCGGCGATCATCAGCATCGTGCCGTCGCCGAGGCTGA
>NZ_GG657738.1:1361372-1442935 GCF_000158815.1 Micromonospora sp. ATCC 39149
GGCCTCCGGCGACGGCGCGTCGCCGACCATCTGGCTCAGCCCACCCAGCGCGCCGCCCATCCCCTCCAGGGCCTTGGTCAGCTCCGCCGGGACGATCCAGACCTTGTTCGCCGTGCCGTTGGCGATCTGCGGAAGGGCCTGGAGGTACTGGTAGGCGAGCACCTTCTGGCTCGGGTTGGCCTGGTGGATCGCGTCGAACACCGTCCGGATCGCCTTCGCCTGGCCCTCCGCCTGGAGAATGCGGGCCTGCCGGTCACCGTCGGCGCGCAGCACCGCCGCCTGCTTCTCGCCCTCGGCCGTGAGGATCTGCGACTGCTTGTGCCCCTCGGCGTTGAGGATCGCCGCCCGGCGGTCCCGCTCGGCGCGCATCTGCTTCTCCATCGAGTCGCGGATGCTCGGCGGCGGCTCGATCGCCTTGATCTCCACCCGGGTGACCTTGATGCCCCACCGGCCGGTCGTCTCGTCCAGCACGCCCGACAGGTGCCGGTTGATCTCCTCCCGGCTGGTCAGGGCCCGCTCCAGGTCCAGCGAGCCGATCACGTTACGCAGCGTCGTGACGGTGAGCTGCTCGATGGCCTGGAGGAAGTTCGAGATCTCGTACGTGGCCCGGACCGAGTCGACGACCTTGAAGTAGAGCACCGTGTCGATCGAGACCACCAGGTTGTCGGAGGTGATCACCGGCTGGGGCGGGAAGCTGACCACCTGCTCGCGCATGTCGACCTTGGTGCGCACGGCGTCGACGAACGGGACCAGCAGGTTCAGGCCCGGATTCAGCGTCCGCTTGTACTTGCCGAGCCGCTCCACCACGTCCTGGCGCTGCTGCGGCACGATCCGCACCGCCTTGACCAGGGTCATCACGGCGATCAACGCCGCGGCGGCCAACAGCACCGTCACAAAATCCATACCCTTCACCCTCTCGCTTCGGGCAGTTCGCCCGGGGTGGAAATGTCGTCATCCCACACCAGGGCCGTCGCGCCCTGGACCTTGATCACCCGCACCCGTCGACCGGGGACGAAACTCTGCGTCGCGTCGTACGACCGGGCGCTCCAGAGCTCGCCGTCGATCTTGACCAGGCCGTGCTCGGCGTCGACCCGTTCGAGCACCAGCGCGGTGGAGCCCTCAATCGCCTCCACCCCGAACGCCTGCCCGCCGCTGTCGGAGGCGGGGCTGCCGTGCCGGCGGATCGCCGGCCGGGCGACGGCCACCGTGAGCGCGGAGACCACCGCGAAGACCACGGCCTGCACGGCGGGCGGTGCGCCCAGGGCCGCCGCGCCCGCGGCGGCGAACGCGCCGACCGCGAACATGATCAGGAAAAGCGTCGTCGTGAAGATCTCGGCGACCGCCAACACCACACCCAGTACGACCCAGAACACCGCGTCCACCCCCTCAGCGTGCCACGTCAAAGCACGCGCGGCCCGCCGGCAAGATCAGTAAGCTCGGCGGAGCCGCCCCGAGAGCCCGGCGGGACCGACCCGAGAGCTGGAGGAGCCCGTGTCGCTGTCACCCGAGACCGCCTGCCGCATCGATGCCCGGATCGCCCGCGCCCAGTCCGAGGGGCGCGCCCCCTCGCTCGTGCTCGGCGTGGTACGCGACGGGGAACTGGCCCACCTCGCCGCCGCCGGGCAGCGGCCCCGCCCCGACGCCGACCGACAGTACCGGCTCGGCTCGATCACCAAGACGATGACCGCGGTGCTCGTCATGCAGCAGCGCGACGCCGGCGCGCTCGCCCTCGACGACCCCCTGGAGCGGCACCTGCCGGGCACCGGGGTGGGCCAGCTCACCCTGCGCCAACTCCTCGGCCACGCCAGCGGCCTGCAACGCGAGCCCGACGGGGCGTGGTGGGAGCGGGTCGACGTCGGCGGCCTGGCGTCCGTGCTGGCCGGGGTGGACGGGCGGAAGATCGCGTACCCGCCGCACCGGGGCTACCACTACTCGAACCTGGCGTACGGGCTGCTCGGCGGCGTGCTGGAGGCGGTAACCGCGACGCCCTGGCTCGACCTCCTGCGGCAGCGGCTGCTGGAGCCGCTGGGCATGACCCGCACCACGTACGACGCCGTCGAGCCGTTCGCCCGGGGGTACGTGGTGCACCCCTGGCACGACACGCTGCGGGAGGAGCCCCGCACCGACACCGGGGCGATGGCCCCGGCCGGGCAGCTCTGGTCCACCGTCACCGACCTCGGCCGCTGGGCGGCGTTCCTGGCCGACCCCGACCCGGCGCTGCTCGACCCGGAGACGCTCACCGAGATGTGCGCGACCGTGACGATGAGCGACCCGCAGGGCTGGACCGGCGGGCACGGCCTCGGGCTGGAGCTGTACCGGGTCGGCGACCGGGTGCACGTCGGGCACGGCGGCTCGATGCCCGGGTACGTCGCCGCGCTGGCTGTGCACCGGCCCACCCGCACCGCCGTGGTCGGCTTCGCCAACTCGTACGGGCTACGGGTCGGCCACCTCGGCGCCCTCGCCCGGGAGGTGCTCACCACCGTGCTGGACGCGCTGCCGGAGCCGGTCGCGCCGTGGCACCCGGCCGACGCCCCGCCCCCAGCGGACGTGGCCGAGCTGACCGGCCGCTGGTGGTGGATGGGCGGGGAGTTCGAGTTCCGCGTCGACCCGGCCACCGGCGACCTGTGGGGCGGCCCGGTCGGCGACCCGGTGCTGCGGTTCACCCCGGAGGGGCCGGACCGCTGGCGGGGCCGCTCGGGCGCGCAGGACGGCGAGATCCTCACGGTGGTCCGCGACGACGCGGGCCGGCCGGTCGCCCTCGACGTGGCCACGTTCCTGCTCAGCCGCACCCCCGACGAGGAGCCCTGACGCAAGCCCGGCGCGGGCCCGGCCCGGCCCCGCCCGGCGGCGCGCGGTCAGGCGGGCTCGGCCAGGGGTGCTCAGTCAGGCAGGCGGTTCGGTGACGAAGTCGATCAGCCGTTCCATCGCGTTGATCAGCGGGGTCTCCACGTCGGCGAAGCTGTCCACCCGGGACAGGACGCGCCGCCACATGTCGGCCGGCTCGGCGACCCCGAGCGCGGCGCAGACCCCCTCCTTCCACGGCCGCCCCGGCGGCACCACCGGCCACGCCGCGATGCCCAGCGCAGCCGGCTTGACCGCCTGCCACACGTCGACGTACGGGTGCCCGGTGACCAGCACGTGCGGGGAGGTCACCCGGGCCACGATCCGGCTCTCCTTCGAGCCGGGCACCAGGTGGTCCACGAGCACCCCGAGCCGCCGGGTGGGCCCGGGGCCGAAGTCGCGGACCCGCGCGTCGAGGGCGTCGATGCCGTCCAGCGGCTCCACCACCACACCCTCGATCCGCAGGTCGTCGCCCCAGATCCGCTCGACCAGGGCGGCGTCGTGCACGCCCTCGACCCAGATCCGGCTGGCCTTGGCGACCTGCGCCCGCACACCGTCCATTGCGATCGAGCCCGACGCCGTACGCCGCCGGGCGGCCGGCACCGGTGACCGGGCCGGGCGGCGCAGCGTCACCGGCCCGCCGTCGAGCAGGAACGCCGCCGGCAGCAGCGGGAAGTTGCGCCGCCGGCCGTGCCGGTCCTCCAGCACCACCGCGCCGGACTCGAAGCCGACCACCGCGCCGCAGAACCCGGAGTCGGCGTCCTCGACCACGAGGTCGAGCTCCGCGTCCACCTCGGGCACTGTCTAAAGACACCGCCAGTCACCCGCCAACACGTCCTCGCCGTAGCGCCCCACCATGCCCGCCACGCTAACCCCCACCGCGCCCGCTGGCGCGGCAGCCGCGCCGATCATGGGGCACGCACCCCAGTAGAGGATCATGAGGCGGGCCCGGGGAAACCGGACGGACGGGACGCCAGTGGGGTACGCGGGCGGTAGGGGGTAGGTGGGGGCAGGGGGAGCCGGGCCCACAGCAGTCGAGACACGGACGGCGCGCACCACGTACCCTCTCTTGCATGTCCTCCCCCGCAACGGGCGCGGTCAAGGTTGCGCCGCGCCGGTCGAGCCGGTTCGTTGCCTGGGTACGCGCGTGGCGCGCCGGGCTCGTGCCGTACGACGAGGTCGCCGAGGAGATCGCCGGCGACGAGGAGCACCTCGTCGCCGACGCCCCCGGCACCTGGACCGACGTCCCGCTGCGCGACGCGCTGCCCACGCTGGCGAAGCTCTCCCCGGACGAGATCCGGCTGGTGCTGCCCGTGCCGGGCGACCCCCGGGGGCTGCCCGGGCCGGGCGACTTCAGCGGCGCCGCGCTGCTCACCGGCGAGGCGGTCGTCGCCGGGGGGATCGGGGTGATCCCGGAGGTCCGCACGCACACCTCGGGCTCGGGGATGACGTGGGAGACGGTGCTGTGGCGGTGCTACCCGCTGCCCGCCGACGCCCCGGCCGCGTCGCTCGGCTCGCCCGGCGCCGCCGAGGCCGAGGCGGAGCTGGCCAGCGCGCTCGCCGAGGCCACCGCCGCGCTGACCCGGCTCGACGTCGCCCAGTGGCGGCCGGAGCTGGCCGGTGCGCTGGAGGCGCTGCGCCGCCCCGACGGCACCACCGACCTTCCCCCGGGCTTCGACCCCCGGGCACGCCGGTTGTTCGCCCGCGCCGCCGTGCTCGACCGGGTGCTGGCGCTGGCCGGGCACAGCGCTCCCGGCGGGGCGGTCAACAACCACGAGGCCCAGCAGCGCGACGCCGCGCTGCGCCCGCTCACCACCGCCTGCCGCCAGGCCCTGGTCGCCGCCTGCAACGCCCCGCTGCGCCCCTGACCGCTGCGCCCCCACCCGGGGGCGGGCTGGTCAGATCTCGTCCATCAGGTCCGCCACCGAGTCGACGATCCGGGACGGCCGGTACGGGTACCGCTCGGCCTCCGCCCTCGTGCTGATCCCGGTCAGCACGAGGATCGTCTCCAGCCCCGCTTCCAGGCCGCACAGGATGTCGGTGTCCATCCGGTCGCCGATCATCGCGGTCGTCTCGGAGTGCGCGTTGATGGTGTTGAGCGCCGAACGCATCATCATCGGGTTCGGCTTGCCGACGAAGTACGGCTCGACGCCGGTCGCCTTGGAGATCATCGCCGCGACGGAGCCGGCCGCCGGCAACGCGCCCTCCACCGACGGCCCCGTCACGTCGGGATTGGTGCAGATGAACCGGGCCCCGTCGTTGATGAGGCGGACCGCCTTGGTGATCGCCTCGAAGCTGTACGTGCGGGTCTCCCCCAGCACCACGTAGTCCGGGGCGAAGTCGGTAAGCACGTACCCGACCGCGTGCAGGGCCGTGGTCAGCCCGGCCTCCCCGATCGCGTACGCGGTCCCGCCCGGCCGCTGGTCGGCGAGGAACTGGGCAGTGGCCAGCGCCGCCGTCCAGAGGGCGTGCTCGGGCACCTCGAAGCCCATCCGGGTGAGCCGCGCCTGGAGGTCGCGCGGCGTGTAGATCGAGTTGTTGGTCAGGATCAGGAACGGCTTGCCGGAGGAGCGCAGCTTGTTGATGAACTCCGGCGCGCCGGGCACCGGCTGGCCCTCGTGCACCAGCACGCCGTCCATGTCGGTCAGCCAGCTCTGCACCGGCTTGCGTTCGTACATTCGTCGTCCCAGGGGTGTCGGGTAGTGGGGCAGGACCGGGGGAACCCGGGGTCAGGGACGGCGGGCCGGCACGCAGCACACCGTCGGACAGGCGTCCCACAGCGGCAGCTCGCCGAGGCGACGGCGCAGCCGCTCGCCGCCCGGCTCCGTGCGCTCGGCGACCAGCTCGCGCACCATGGTGACGAAGCGCGGGTCGGTGCCCGGGGTGCCGGCCCGGGCGAAGTCCAGGCCGAGCCGCTTGGCGGTCTCCAGCGCCTCGGTGTCGAGGTCCCAGACCACCTCCAGGTGGTCGGAGACGAACCCGATCGGGCTCACCACCACGCCGGTGGTGCCCGCCTCCGCCAGGGCGGCGAGGTGGTCGTTGACGTCCGGCTCCAACCACGGTACGTGCGGCGGGCCGGACCGGCTCTGCCACACCAGGTCGTACGGCAGGTCGGGCGCGGCGGAGGCGTGCACCAGGCGGGCGGTCTCGGCAAGCTGCGCCTCGTACCGGCCGCCGTGCGGACCGGCGTTGACGGCCATCGAGGTGGGGATCGAGTGGGCGGTGAAGACCAGCCGGGTGGTGGCCCGCTTCGCCGGGTCGAGTTGGCCCAACGCCGAGCGCACCGCGTCGGCGTGCGGCTCGACGAAGCCGGGATGATCCCAGAACTGGCGCAGCTTCTCGACCGTCGGGGCGTCCGGGCCGACCGCCGCCCGGGCCTTGGCGATGTCCTCCTGGTACTGACGGCAGGAGGAGTAGCCGCCGTACGCGCTGGTCACGAACGCCAGGGCCCGGGTGACCCCGTCGTCGCGCATCCGCGCCACGGTGTCGGCGAGCATCGGGTCCCAGTTCCGGTTGCCCCAGTAGACCGGCAGGTCCACGCCGTGCTCGGCGAAGTCCGCCCGGATCGCCGCGAGCAGGTCACGGCACTGCTGGTTGATCGGGGAGACCCCGCCGAAGTGCAGGTAGTGCTCGGCGACCTCCGCCAGCCGCTCCGGAGGCACACCCCGCCCCCGCGTCACGTTCTGGAGGAAGGGCAACACGTCCTCGGGCCGCTCGGGTCCGCCGAAGGAGACCAGCACCAACGCGTCGTACACCATGGGCCCATTCTTCCCCGCCCCCGGCGGGGACCAGGCGACGCCCCCTGGTCCCGGGCCCCGGGGGGAGGTCAGGAAGGGGCCCTGTTACACCGAGTGCGTCAGCAGGGGCTCCGGGCGAACGGGCCGGCGGCGCATGCCGCGCCGGGGCGCCCCGGCCCGTTCGTCCTCGCGCCTCAGGCGCCGAGGGCGTGGTAGCCGCCGTCGACGTGGACGATCTCACCGGTGGTCGCCGGGAACCAGTCGGACATCAGCGCCAGGCAGGCGCGCGCCGCCGGCTCCTGGTCGGTGAGGTCCCAGCCCAGCGGCGCCCGATCGGCCCAGGCGTCCTCGAACTGGACGAAGCCGGGGATCGACTTCGCGGCCATGGTCCGCAGCGGCCCGGCGGCGACCAGGTTGCTGCGGATGCCCTGCTTGCCCAGGTGCAGCGCCAGGTAGCGGGACGCGGATTCCAGCCCGGCCTTGGCCACGCCCATCCAGTCGTAGACCGGCCACGCCTTGGTGGCGTCGAAGGTGAGCCCGACCACCGCGCCGCCCGGGGACATCAGCGGCAGCGCCGCCATGGCCAGCGACTTGTAGGAGTACGTGGAGACGTGCAGCGCGGTGGCCACGTCCTCCCACGGGGCGTCGAGGAAGCCGCCGCCGAGGCAGCTCTGCGGCGCGAACCCGATCGAGTGCACCACCCCGTCGAGGCCGTCGACGTGCTCCCGGACCTTGTCGGCCAGGCCGGCGAGATGCTCGGCGTTGGTCACGTCCAGCTCGATCACCGGGGCCGGCGCGGGCAGCCGCCGGGCGATCCGCTCGACCAGGGAGAGCCGGCCGAAGCCGGTGAGCACGACCTGCGCGCCGTTCTCCTGGGCGAGCTTCGCCACGGAGAAGGCGATCGAGGCGTCGGTGATGACGCCGGTGACCAGCAGCCGCTTACCGGCCAGCAGTCCGGACATGTGGAAGTTCCTCCGTTGAGATTCGTGCGGTGGGGCGCGGTGGGCAGCGTCAGTGGCCCATGCCGAGGCCGCCGTCGACCGGGATCACGGCACCGGTGACGTAGCCGGCGGCGTCCGAGGCCAGCCAGGTGACCACCCCGGCCACCTCCTCGGGCGCGGCGAGCCGGCCGGCCGGGATGGCCTTGACGTACTCGGCCCGGCGCTCCTCGGGCAGCGCGGCGGTCATGTCGGTGTCGATGAAGCCGGGCGCGATGACGTTGGCGGTGATGTTGCGCCCGCCCAACTCCCGGGTGATCGACCGGGCCATGCCGACCAGGCCGGCCTTGCTCGCAGCGTAGTTGACCTGCCCGGGGCCGCCGTACAGGCCGACCACCGAGGAAATGAAGATCATGCGTCCCCACCGGGCCCGGAGCATCTTCTTGGACGCCCGACTGGCGCAACGGAACGCGCCGGTGAGATTGGTGTCCAGCACCCGGGTGAACTGGTCCTCCGACATCCGCATGATCAGCGTGTCGTCGGTGATGCCGGCGTTGGCGACCAGCACCTCCACCGGGCCCAGTTCGGCCTCGACGGCGGTGAAGGCCGCGTCGACGGAGGCGGAGTCGGTCACGTCGCAGATGACACCGAACATGCCCTCGGGCGCGTCACCGCTACGATGGGTCACCGCCACCCGGTCACCCTGCTTGGCGAATGCCTGCGCGATGGCCAGGCCGATCCCCCGGTTGCCGCCGGTCACCAGCACGGTACGGGCCACGGGTCCCCCTCTGCTCAGCTGATCCACGTCGGTCCGGAGCCTAGGCGTTACCGGCAGGTAAGCGCTAACGGGGGCCTGCGGCGCGCGGGCCGCTGGTGCAAGGAAGGGCCCCCTGTTATTGACCCGTAAGGCAAATATGTGCTGTTCATCCGGCTGCGTAGCGGACTTCGGGCTTGCGGAACAGGGCTTTCACCGTTTCGGGTTGGTTCTGGCGGCGCCGTAGGTGCGAGGCGGCTGCGGCGGCGAGGTCGGTCGGGTTGGCCGGGTTCGCTTGTGCCACATGGCGTTTGACGTCGGCGTTGAGTAGTTCTACGGGGTTCAGCTCCGGTGCGTAGCCGGGCAGGAAGTGCATCTCAATGCTGCCAACGCGTGGGGCGAGCCAGTCGTGGACGGCCACTCGGCGGTGCACCGGGTGGCCGTCCACGATGAGGTGGATCTTCCGGTCGAGGTGGCGGACCAGACGGTCGAGCCAGGCCAGGAAGAGGGGGCCGGTGAACGAGCCGTGGTAGCAGGTGAAGTACAACTCGCCCTTGTTGCTGATCGCGGCCATCACGTTGACACCGAAGCGCCTGCCGGTCTTGGCCACCACCGGGGTCTGTCCCACCGGCGCCCAGGAGGTCCCCACCGAGGCGTCGGAGCGCAGTCCGGTCTGGTCCAGCCACAAGATGATGGCCTTCTCCTTACGCGCTTGGGCTTCGATGGCCGGGTACTCCTGCTCCAGCCACCGGGCAACGGCCTGCGGGTCCTGCTCGTAGGCCCGGCGGATCGGCTTCTGCGGCGACAGGCCCCACGAGCGCAGGTACTTGCCGATCGTCACCAGGGACAGGCCGACGCCGAACCAGTCACGGACCAGTTGGCGTACCTGCGGGCGGGTCCACACCAGGCCCGGCAACGCCACCTGGTCAGGGTTTTTGTGCAGCACCGCCCGCCGCACCCGGGCCTGCTGGCGGGCGTCGAGAGCTTTCTGCTCGCCGGGTCGCCGCCCTCGCTTACCGGCTTTGAGCGCTTTGTTCCCCTGGCGGTCAAAGGCGTTGACCCACCGGGACACCGCCTGCGGCGACACGCCGAGCACTGTGGCCACCGCCGCCTGAGTATGCCCGGCCTTCACCGCCGCGACCGCCCGACGACGCAGATCCTCTTGCGCCTGCGGAGAAAGCCGCCGCGCATCTCGTACCACAACACCCATACACAAACAACGATCACCACATGTTTGCGTTACGGGTCAATAACGCATCCGGGGCGGTTTCTGGGGCCCCTTGTTAACACCGGCCGAGCGGGCTTCGCGCCGGGGCGGAGGCGGGGTGGAGGCGGGCGGAGGCACGGGTGTGACGGCGGGGTGGCGGACGGCAACCGTTGCACGGGCCCGAATTCCGGGATTCACCGGCCGTCCGGCCGAGTGCGGGCCGGGCGGAACCCGCGTGTACGATGATCCGCGTTCCGGGCCAGGCCGACCGCAGGAGGTGATCGCTGTGCGAGATAGCGATCCTCCCAGTCGTGGCCGGGCCGAACGTCAGCCCCGCTGAGCCACGACTCAGCAGGTGAGCTGACACAGCTCCGCTCCCCCGCACCGCCCGCCCCTCGGCCACCGGCCGGGTCGGCGAGCGGGCCGCGCCGTCCGGCGAGGACGGGGAGGGGGCACCCGGTCACGACTTCGTGTGCGCGCCCTGCTTCCCCTCGCGGTCCTCACGCCAGCGTGGACCGTCCAGTCGCCACCGGAGCCTTCCCATGAGCCGTTACGTCGCCCCGCTGGGTTTCACCCTCGCCGCCGTCTGGGTGGCCGTCATCTTCGTGCTGGCGGGCTCCGGCCACTGAGCGCGGGCCCGGCACCGTCTTATCCGGACACCGACTCCAGCGCCCCGGCGCACCGCCGACCCGCCGGTCGGCACCGGGCCGGCTCGAACTCCACCGGCACCGGACGCCGGCCGGCAGCCCTGGCACGGCGGTCGGGCCAGGGCTGCACGTGTCGACCGTTACGGGGGTCAGCCGGTGCCCGCCGTGCGGGTCAGCTCGCGCTGCGCGAGACCGCCGGCCAGGTCCGGTTGCCGTTGTGCTGGATCGTGACGCCCCAGTTGTTGCCGTTGCCGTTGGGCCTGGCGACCCAACTGCCGTGCGGTCGGGTGGCTGGCGGAGATGTTCCAGCTAGCGATGATCTTCGCGGGAGACGGGACGTTCATCGTCACGGTCCAGTTGCTGGAGCCGGGCACCGCGACGTCGAGGTTGTACCGGTCGGCCCACTGCTCACCGGCGGACAGCGTCGCCGTGCAGCCGGTGGGGGTGGGGCCGGGGGTGGACGAGCCACCCAGCGTGATGTTGGAGTTCCCACTGCTCTGGTACCCCTCGGTCGCCATGATCTGGTAGTCGTGGCTGCCCAGCCTCATCCCCTTGCTGGCCCACGCGTCGCAGTGGGCGCCGGCGTTGATGGTGCCGCCCGTACGCTTCGGCTGCTCCAGTACTGGTCGAAGGTCCTGATGCCGTCGCTCAGAGCAGCCGGGACGACCAGAGCAAACTGGCGGCACCCGCGCACAGGGCCAGCAGCAGGGCGATCCCCGCGTACCACTGGGTGACCTCGCGGGGCTCGGTGCGGAACCCGATCGAGCTGCCCATGTCCTGATAGACCTGCTTCAGCTCGCTGACCGAGGCGGCCTCGTAGAAGTAGCCCTCGGTCGTCTCGGCCAGCTCGGCCAGGGCCATCCGGTCCACCGGCACCCGCTGTAGCTGGCCGCCGATGTCGACCTGCCCGGCGTCGGTGCCGAAGGCGATGGTGGAGACCGGCACGTTGGCCGCCTGCGCGGCCGCCGCCGCCTCCTCCACCGACCGCCCGGAGGTGCGGAACCCGTCGGAGAGCAGCACGATCCGGGCCGGCGGGATGCCCGCCGCGCCGTCGGCCGGCACCGACCGGATCGCCTCCAGGCAGGTGAAGACCGCCTCGCCGGTGGCGGTCGCCTCGGCCAGCACCAGCCCGTCGATCGCGGTGGTCACCGCGTCCCGGTCCTTGGTGGGCGGCACCAGCACGTTCGCCGACTTGGCGAACGAGACGAGGCCGAGGTTGTAGGTCTGCGGCAGCTCGGCGACGAACTGCTTGGCCGCTTCCTGGGCGGCCTCCAGGCGGTTCGGCGCGACGTCGTCGGCCTGCATGGACAGCGACACGTCGATCGCCAGCATGACGGTGGCCCGCTCCAGCGGCTCCCTGGTGTCGATCGCCGGCCGAGCCAGCGCCGCGGACAGCACCAGCAGGCAGAGCAGGAATGCCACCGCCGGCACGTGCCGCCGCCAGCCCAGTCCCTTCGGCGCGAGGGTACGCAGCAGGTCCACGTTGGTGAACCGCATCGCGTACACCCGGCGGCGTAGCTGCCGCCACACGTACAGCGCGGCGAGGGCGAGCACCGGCAGCACGGCCAGCAGCCACCACGGTTGCAGAAAACGGATCATCGTGTCGTCCCCCGGGTGCGGGCGTGCCGCTGCGCGGCGACGAAGCGCACCATGTCGAGCAGCCAGTCGGTGTCGGTCCGAAGTCGCAGGTGGGCCGCGCCGGCCCCGCGCAGGCACGCCGAGATCTCCGCCCGCTGGGCGGCGGCCGCCTCGGCGTACCGGCGGCGCAGCCGGGGGTCGGCGGTCTGCACCTCGTGCAGCTCACCGGTTTCCGGGTCGACAACCGGCAGCACCCCCACGTCGGGCAGCTCCAGTTCGCGCGGGTCGACCACCTCGATCGCCAGCACGTCGTGCCGGACCCGCAGCTTGCGCAGGGGCCGCGCCCACTGCTGCGGCGGCGCGAGGAAGTCGGAGATCACCACCGCGACGCCACGGCGGCGGGGCGGCCGGTTCAGCGCGTCGACAAGCGCGCCCAGGTCGCTGCGCCCGGGCCGGATCTCGGTGCCGACGATCGCCCGCAGCAAACCCTGCGCCTCCCGACGCCCGCCCCGGGCGGGCAGCCGCACCAGCCGCCCCGGGTCGGGCGGCGGTGCCGCACCGCGCCGACGCCCCGCCGGGGCCCGCGACACGGCACCGGTGCCGACCACCGCCCCGATCCGGTTGCCGCCGCGCACGGTCAGGTGGGTCAGCGCCACGGCGGCGGCCACCACGACGTCGCGCTTCAGCCACCGGCCGGTGCCGAAGTCCAGGCTCGCCGAGAGGTCCACCGCAAGCCACGTCTCCAGCTCCCGGTCGGCCACCGTACGCCGCACGTGCGGCATCGTCGTCCGGGCGGTCACCGGCCAGTCCATCCGGCGTACGTCGTCGCCGGGGCGGTACTCGCGCGACTCCCCCGCCTCGCTGCCCGGGCCGGGCAGCAGACCGGCGTAGTCGCCCTGGAGCAGGCCGTCGAGCTTGCGGGTCACCAGTAGCTGGAGCCGGGACAGCACGGCCTCGGTGCGGGGCGCGGCGGCCGGCGAGATCGGGGACCGCGTACCCGGAAAGGGGTGGGGGGTGGGTGGGGTCACGGTCGCTGCCCGGGCCACCCGGCCTCGGCCGACGGCGTGCCGCTCGGGGTGGCCTGCTGGCGCGGGGCCACCGACGGCAGCGGAATTGTCGACATCACCCGGTGCACGATGTGGTCGGCCGGCACGTCGTCGGCGAGCGCGTCGTAGCTGAGCACCAGCCGGTGCCGCAGGATGTCCGGCGCGATGTCCTGCACGTCCTGCGGCAGGGCGTAGTCCCGGCCGCGCAGCAGCGCCAGCGCCCGGGTGGCCCGGACCAGGCCGAGCGAGGCCCGTGGGCTGGCACCGTACTGGATCAGTTGCGCGACGTCGGGCATGCCGTGCTCCGCGGGGGTACGGGTGGCCAGCACGAGCCGCACCGCGTAGTCGACCAGCGCGTTGTGCACGAAGACCTGGTCGGCCTTGCGCTGCAACGCGACCAGATCGGCGGTGTCGAAGACCCGCGCCGGCTGCGGCGGGGCCACCCCCATCCGGTAGACGATCTCCCGCTCCTCGGCGTCGGTCGGATAGCCGACGACGATCTTCATGAGGAAGCGGTCCCGCTGCGCCTCCGGCAGCGGGTAGACGCCCTCCTGCTCGATCGGGTTCTGGGTGGCCATCACGAGGAACGGATCCGGCACCCGGTGGGTCTGGCCGCCGATGGACACCTGCCGCTCGCTCATCACCTCCAGCAGGGCCGACTGCACCTTTGCCGGGGCGCGGTTGATCTCGTCGGCGAGCAGGAAGTTGACGAAGACGGGCCCCAGCTCGACGTCGAACTTCTCGCTGGACTGCCGGTAGATCCGGGTGCCCATGATGTCGGCGGGGACCAGGTCCGGGGTGAACTGCACCCGGGCGAAGGACCCGCCGACCACCCTGGCCAGGGTCTCCACGGCCAGGGTCTTCGCCACCCCGGGGACCCCCTCCAGCAGGCAGTGCCCCCGGGCGAGCAGCGCCACGAACATCCGCTCCACCATCCGGTCCTGCCCGACGATCACCCGCTTGATCTCGAACAGCGCCCGTTCCAGCAGCGTCGCGTCCTGGGCGGGTGTGCTCGTCGCCGACGCGGCGGGCGACCGGGGCGGCTCCGGGGCGCTGCCGTTCGGCGTCGGGGCGTCGGGCATGGTCGGCTGGGCCACCGGTCCTCCACAGCATGATCGGTCGTCGCGGCGTGGTGCGTATCAAGACTCGCATGCCCGGCTGAGTGCCGAGGCGGGGAGAAGCCGATTTTCGCCGCGCTGTCCCGGGGCTCCGAATCACCGGTCACGGGTTTACAGCAGGGGGGGCGGCGTGTGTAACATTCACCCCGTCGCCGGGCGGCTCCCCCCGTGGCCGCCCGGCGCTCAACCTTCACCCCGCGCCCCTAGACTGGCCCGGATGAGCATCCCCCGTTCCACCGATGAGGTGCCGAGCTGCTCGGCGAGGGGCTGTCGCGCTGCGGCGGAGTGGGCGCTGCGCTGGAACAATCCCCGGCTGCACACCGCCGACCGGCGCAAGACCTGGCTCGCCTGTGCCGACCACCGTTCCTCGCTCGGCGACTTCCTCGACGCACGGGGCTTCCTGCGGGAGGTCGCGCCGCTGGCCGGATCGCCTACGCTCGACGGGTGAGCGCGCGCAGCGGACGTCCCCGGTGACCGGCGAGCCCCTCGGCGGCCCGCCGCCGCACCCGCCCGGATCCTCGGTGCCGCACCCGCCCGGGTCCCCGCCGCACCCGCCCGCGCCAGCGGCATACCCGCCCGGGCCCCTGGAGCCGTGGCCCGCGACCGTGCGCTGGCAGTCTGTCTCCACCGACCTGATCTGGGTGGAGCTGTTGCGGCTGGCCGCGTTCCTCGGGGTGCTGCTGCTGGGGCTCGCGGTCGGCTGGGCGCTGAGCGGGCACTGGCTTTTCGGGGCAGCCCTCGGCGCGGCCGTGCTGGCCGGGGCGTGGCGGGTCGTCACGATCGTCCGGGCGGTGCACGCCTGGGGGTACGCCGAGCGGGAGAACGACCTGCTCGTCCGGCACGGGCTGCTGGTGCGCCGGCTGTCCATCGTGCCGTACTCGCGGATGCAGTTCGTCGACGTCAGCGCGGGTCCCCTGGAGCGGGCGTTCGATCTGGCGACGGTGCAGTTGCACACCGCCGCCGCGGCCAGCGACGCCCGCGTGCCGGGCCTGCGCCCGGCGGAGGCGTCGCGGCTGCGCGACCGGCTCACCGCCCTCGGCGAGGACCGCGCGGAGGGCCTGTGACCGCCGACCGGCCCGGCCCCGAACTTCCCCACCCGTCGGCGCCCGACCCCGAACTCCCCCGCCCGCCGGCACCCGACCCCCGTTCCGGCCCGGGGCCGGACGGAGAGGCGGAGCCCCGGCGGCGGCTGCACCCGCTGAGCCCGGCCCTGCACGGGGCAAAGTCGCTGGTCGTGGTCGTCGCGGGCCTGTCCTGGTCGACGCTGTCGCGGGTCGGCTTCGGCTGGTTCGCGGCGCTGGCGGCCGTGCTCGCCCTCGGCGCGACGGTGCTCGCGGTGGTGAGCTGGTACAACACCGGCTACCACGTGGTCGGCCGGGAGTTGCGGGTGTACGAGGGGCTGCTGTGGCGGCGCACCCGGGCCATCCCACTGGAGCGCCTCCAGGCCGTCGAGGTGGTCCGCCCGCTGCTCGCCCAGCTCACCGGCCTGGCCGAGCTGCGGCTGGAGGTGGTTGGCGGCGGCAAGACCGAGGCGCCGCTGGCGTACCTGGGGGTGGCCGACGCCGCCGCCCTGCGGCAGCGGCTGCTCGCGCTCGCCGGCCCTGAGCCACAGCCGAGCCCGACCGCGCCGCCCGCCGCCGTGGCCGAGTCGGCGGTCACGCCCACCCCGCCCGGGCGCGCGCTGCACGCCGTCGCCAACCGGGACCTGCTGGTCAGCCAGCTACTCACCCCGCAGGCGTTTCTGCTCCCCTTCGGGGTGGCCTTCGTTCGTGGCGCAGTTTTCTCTCCGCGGACTCGTGGTCGTTCATCGCGGTGGCGAGGCACGATCACCCGCGACGGCCGGCGTGCTGCTGCAACCGATCCGCCGCGTGCTCGACGACTGGAACTTCCGGCTGGCCCGGGACGAGGGCAACCTGCGGATCCGCAACGGCCTGCTGGAGACCCGGGCGCAGACCGTGCCGCTGAACCGGGTGCAGACGGTCGGGGTGACCTGGCCGCTGCTGTGGCGGGCCAAGGGCTGGCTGCGGCTGCGCCTGGAGGTCGCCGGCTACTCCGGCGGCGAGGCCGACGACCGCAACCGGCCGGACCGGCTGCTGCCGGTGGGCGACCAGGGCATCGGCCAGCGGATCGTCGCGGAGGTGCTGCCGGGGGTGCGACTGAGCGGGCTGGCGACCAGCCTCCCGCCGAGCCGGGCCCGGTGGCTGCGCCCGCTGGGCCGGCGCGCGGTCGGCGCCGGGCTCGACGAGCGGGTCTTCGCCGCCCGGTCCGGGCTGCTCACCCGGCAGCTCACCGTCGTGCCGTACGCCCGCATCCAGAGCGTGCGGGTGACCCAGGGGCCGGTGCAGCGGCGGCTGCGGCTGGCCACCGTGCACGCGGACACCGCGGGCGGCGCGGGCGCGGCCGCGCTCGACCGCGACCTTGACGAGGCGTGGTGGCTGGCGGCGGAGCTGACGGCCCGGGCGCACGCCGCCCATCGCGCCGGCTGAGCCGCGCCACCGCGAAGGCCGCGAGCCGGTGCGGCGGCTCAGCGGGTCGCCGGCACCGCCGGCGGCTCGGCGACCGGGTCGGCCGGCTCCGCACCGCGCGGCCCGCCGTCGGCCGGACCCGAGGCGGGGGCCCGGCGGGCGGCCCACCAGCGCTCCCCCAGGCCGACCACCAGGAAGGCCAGCCCCACGTACGCCCACCCGACCAGCACGTCGATGACGTAGTGCTCGCCGGAGTAGACCAGGGTGAAGGTCATCGCCAGCGGGTACGCCAGCAGCAGCGGCCACCAGCGGCGGCGGGCCGAGCGGAGGAAGAACACCACCACGAACAGGGCGAACGCGGTGTGCAGCGACGGCATCGCGGCCACCGGGTTCGAGGCGATCTGCCCGGCGTTGAGCAGGTTGCCGGCGCCGTGCATGCCGAACGCCTTCCAGCCCCGGGTGGAGATCCCGGCGACCTCGGTGAGCAGGCCGTTCTGCGCCGCCCACCAGGGCGGCGCCGCCGGGTACAGGAAGTAGGTGACCAGCCCCGACGCGCACAGGAAGCCCCAGCGACGCATGAACGCCGCCCAGCGCCGCCGGTCGCGCAGCCAGAGCACGGCGGCGGCGGCGAGCGCCACCACGAAGTGCGAGAAGTACACCCAGCTCGCCAGCACGTCCCACCAACGCACCTCGGGGCGGTAGAGGTGCTCCTGCAACCAGACGGTCGGCACCTCGCCGCCGGTGGCCCAGCCGAACATGAACCGGTCGGCGACGATCAGTTCCATCGCGTGCGGGGTGGCACCGTTGTCGGCGAACCCCCGGGACAGGTTGTAGACGGCGAGCAGCAACACCACCGGCACCCAGTCGCGGGCGAACCGCAGGTGGCTGCGCCACGGGCGGCGGGAGTGCCACGCGATGGTGGCCGCCCAGATCCACAGGAACGCGTACGCCGGGTCCGTGGGCAGGCCGATGACGAGCCAGCCGGCCACGAAGGCGACCGCCCAGGCCGCCATGGCGGCCACGCGGCGGCGACCGCCGTCGGGGGACCCGGGTGGTCCGGTGGGGGCGGGGGGCTGGGGCTCAGTCACGACGGCCATCGCCGTCCAGGTTAACGGCGGCACCCGGAACGGCCGACGCCGACCACCTAGGCTGTGCCCATGCAGGAGCAGTCGGAGCAACCCCTCGCGCCGGGCCGATCCGCGCGGGTCGAGCTGACCGTGACCGAGGCCGACACCGCGCTGGCCGCCGGTTCCGGCGACGTTCCGGTGCTGGGCACCCCCCGGGTGGTCGCCCTGGCCGAGGCGGCGACGGTGGCGGCGACCGCCGGGGCGCTGCCGCCAGGGCGCACGACGGTCGGCACCCGGGTCGAGCTGGACCACCTCGCCCCCACTCCGGTCGGGCGGACGGTGGTCGCGCGGGCCCGGCTCACCGCCGTCGACGGTCGGCGGCTGGGCTTCGAGGTGACGGTCACCGACGCCGGGGAAATCGTCGCGCGAGGGCGGGTGGAGCGGACGCTGGTCGACCGGCGGCGCTTCGTCGAGCGGGCCTCGGGCGCGCCGGCCAGGGCGGCCACGGCATGACGCGGCGGTTCGTCGAGGTCGCCGACCGGGTGTACGTGCTGCGCGAGCCGCTGCTCGACGTCAACGTCACGCTGGTGGTCGGCGACGGCGGGGCGCTGGTGGTGGACACCCTCTCCACCGCCGGGCAGGCCGCCGAGCTGGTCGCCGCCGCCCGCGCGATCACCCCGCACCCGTGGGCGGTGGTGAACACGCACCACCACTTCGACCACTGCTTCGGCAACGCCGTCCTCGCCGGTGACCCGGCCCGCCCGGTGTACGCGCACGAGGCCGCCGCCGTGGCGCTACGGGACCGCCCCGACGAGGTGCGCCGGGCCGCGTACGAGGAGGTGCGCGCCGCCCGGCCCGAGCTGGCCGCCGAGCTGGCCGGCACGCGGCTGCTGGCCCCGACGCACGTCGTGCGCGGCGAGACGGTGCTGGACGTCGGCGGCCGGCGGGTGGTGCTGCGCCACCCGGGGCACGGGCACACCGACGCCGACCTGGTGGTGCACGTGCCGGACGCGGACGTGCTGGTCGCCGGGGACCTGGTGGAGCAGAGCGGCCCGCCGGCGTTCGAGGAGTCGTACCCGTTGCAGTGGCCGGACGCGGTCGCCGAGCTGCTCCGGCTGACCACCCCGGGCACGGTGGTCGTGCCGGGGCACGGTGAGCTGGTCGACCCGGAGTTCGTCCGGGCCCAGCACGGGCAGCTCGCCGAGCTGTCCTGGCTGATCCGGGCCGGCCACACCGGCGGGGCCCCACCGGAGCGGGTAGCCGCCGAGGCCCCCTTCGGTGCCCGTGCCGCCCTCACCGCCGCCCGCCGTGGCTACGCCGAACTGGACGGCGTCGGCTGACCGGACGGGGGCGGGCGGGTCAGCCGGGGAAGCGGCGCAGCACCTCGGCTCGGGTGGGCATGGCGACCGCCCCGCCCGGTGACTCGCAGACCAGGCCGGCCACCCGCAGCGCGAACGCGACCCGCCGGTGCCAGTCGGCCGGGTCGGCGGGCTCCCCGTCGACCAGCAGGTCGGCGACGAGGGCCGCCATCACCGAGTCGCCCGCGCCGGTGGCGTCCACCGCGCGCACCTTCGGCGCGGGTACGCGTACCGGATCGGCCTTGGCGGGGGCGACCACCGCGCCGTCCGCGCCGAGGGTGACCACGACGGTCCCCGCCCCCAACTCCCGCAGGTACGCCGCGACCCCCTCGACCGGCTCGCCGGGGTAGAGCAGTTCCGCGTCGGCGGTGCTGAGCTTGACCAGGTGGGCGGAGGCGGCGAACTCCGCGACCGTTTCGCGCAGGGCGGCCAGCGCAGCCGGGCCGTCGAGCAGCCGGGGCCGGACGTTCGGGTCGAACACCCGCAGCCCGCCCGCGAGCGACCAGGCCCGGCGCGTGGCGGCCAGCACGCTCGGCGACAGCAGCACGATCGACCCGCAGTAGAGCACGTCGGCGCCCCCGACCAGGTCGACGTCCAGGTCGTCGGCGGTGAGCAGCCCAAATGATGGTGGCTCGCCGTAGAAGCGGAAGTCCGGCTCGGCTCCGGTGTGGGTGGCCACCGCCAGCGCGGTCGACGCGGGCGCGGTGACCGCCCCGGCCAGCCCGACTCCGGCGTCGGCCAGGAACGCGCGGATCCGGTAGGCGAGCACGTCGTCGCCGAGCGAGCCGACGAACTGCACCGACCCGCCGAGCCGGGCCACCCCGACGGCGACGTTGAGCGGTCCGCCACCGATCGCCTGCCGGAAGACGGGCTGGCCGTCGCACTCGGCGTCGAGCAGGTCGACCAGTGCCTCGCCCAGCACCACCGCGTATCCCATCGTGGGTCCCTCCGTCGTTTCGCTACCGTGCCCCAATCCTGTCCTACGTGACGGCGACGCCGGCACCGAACCTCGACGTGACCGGCCGTGGGGCAGATGTCATCGACGATCGGCTATTGCGGCGGGCGGATCCGGCGTGGTGAGATGACGATGCCGGCCGATGCGAGGGCTGTCGTGTCCGCCGGCGCCGGGAGAGCCAGCGCGAGGGGCACGCCGGTCCGCCGAGGCGGACCGTCGGTGACGCGCGCCGTCGGCCCACGGGCACGGGCGCGACACCGCGATCGTGACATCCGCTCGTCGCAGCGGAACGGCCGGTGCGGTCGTTCCGCGAGTCAGGAGAACCCCGTGACCCGTTCCCGCACGGCCGCGCTGCTCATCGCGGCCGCCACCCTCGCCGCGGGTGCCGCCACCCTGGTGGCCAGCCCCAATCCCGCCGCTGCCCACGGGGCCGCGATGACCCCCGGCAGCCGGACCTACCTCTGCTGGAAGGACGGCCTCGCCCCCACCGGTGAGATCAAGCCGAACAACCCGGCCTGCTCAGCCGCGGTCGCTCAGAACGGGCCCAACTCGCTGTACAACTGGTTCAGCGTGCTGCGCTCGGACGCTGGCGGTCGTACCGTGGGTTTCATCCCTGACGGCAAGCTGTGCAGCGGCGGAAACCCCGGCTTCAGCGGCTACGACGCGGCCCGCACCGACTGGCCGCTGACCCACCTGACCGCAGGCGCCCGGTTCGACTTCAAGTACAGCAACTGGGCCCACCACCCGGGCACCTTCTACTTCTACGTGACGAAGGACAGTTGGAGCCCGACCCGGGCGCTGGCCTGGAGCGACCTGGAGACGCAGCCCTTCCTCACGGTGACCAACCCGCCGCAGAACGGTCCGGTGGGCACCAACGAGGGGCACTACTACTTCAGCGGCAACCTGCCGTCAGGTAAGAGCGGCCGGCACATCATCTACTCGCGCTGGGTCCGCTCGGACAGCCAGGAGAACTTCTTCGGCTGCTCGGACGTCACCTTCGACGGCGGCAACGGCCAGGTGACCGGCATCGGCGGCACCCCGAACCCGACCACCCCGGCACCGACCACCCCGGCCCCGACCACCCCGGCACCGACCACCCCCGCGCCGACCACGCCGCCGCCCGGCGGTGACTGCATGGCGGTCTACAAGGTGATCAGCTCCTGGTCCGGCGGCTTCCAGGGCGAGGTGACCATCATGAACCACGGCTCGACGCCCTTCGCCGGCTGGAAGGCGACCCTGACCTGGCAGACGGGCCAGACCATCCACAGCCTGTGGAACGGCACGTACACCACGTCCGGGTCGACGGTGACGGTCACCAACAGCCCCTACAACGGCACGGTCGCGCCGGAGGGCACCACCGCCTTCGGCTTCGTCGCCGGCAGCAGCGGCACGAGCTCGCTGCCGACGGTGAGCTGCACCCGCGTGTGATCCCGTGCCCGCTCGTCGGGTGCGGCGGCGAGCCGCCGCACCCGACGAGCGCGGCGCACCCGAGAAGGGCCCCCGCCGTCGGCGGGGGCCCTTCCTCGTCCGGCTCAGCGGACCGGGGATCGCCCGCTCAGCGAACCATGGACCCGACGACCGGCTTCGTCAGCAGCGCCGACTGGTTGCGCTGGATGCCCGGGTCGAGCGTCTTGGCCACGAAGATCGCGTGCCAGATGCAGAAGATCAGCACGGTCCACACCTTGCGGGAGTGGTCGGCCTCCTCCCGCTTGTGCTCCTCCAGCAGCCGCATCGCGTACGGCAGGTCGATCAGCTCGCCCGCGCCGGAGTTGGCGAGCACCCAGCGGGCCCACTCGTACATCTCGCCGCGCAGCCAGACCCGGGTCGGGGTGGGGAAGCCCAGCTTCCTGCGGTTGACGATGGCCGGCGGCACGACGCCCTGGAGCGCCTGGCGCATGGCGTACTTGGTGGCGTCGGAGCGCGGCGGGAGCTTCAGGTCCACCGGGATGGTGGCCGCCACGTCGAACACCTCCTTGTCCAAGAACGGCACCCGGACCTCCAGCGAGTGCGCCATCGAGATCCGGTCGGCCTTGACCAGGATGTCGCCGCGCAGCCAGGTGTAGAGGTCGACGTACTGCATCTTGGTCACGTCGTCGAGCTCGGTGCACTCGGCGTAGATCGGGGCGGTGACGTCGGTGTAGCGCACCGAGGGGTCGTAGCGGCGCAGCAGGTGCTGCTTCTCCTCCTCGGTGAACATCCGGGCGTTGCCGTAGTAGCGCTGCTCGATCGGGGTGGTGCCGCGTTCCAGGAAGCTCTTGCCCTTGACCCCCTGCGGGATGGCCCTGGAGACCGCGCGCAGCCCCTTCTGCACCCCGTCGGGCAGGCCGTTGACCGCGCCGAGGGACAACGGCTCCCGGTAGATGGTGTACCCGCCGAAGAACTCGTCGGCGCCCTCGCCGGAGAGGACCACGGTGACGTGCTCGGCGGCCTTCTTCGCCACGAAGTACAGCGGCACCAGCGCCGGGTCGGCCACCGGGTCGTCCAGATGCCAGACGATCTTCGGCAGCGCGTCGATCATGTCCTGCGGCCCGATCTTGGTCGGGATGGTGGTCACGTCGAGGTGCCGGGCCGATTCCTGGGCGACGTCGATCTCCGAGTACCCGGGAACGTCGTAGCCGACGGTGAAGGTGAGGATGTGCGGGTTGAACTCGCGGGCCAGGGCCACCACGGCGGTGGAGTCGATGCCGCTGGACAGGAAGGAGCCGACCGGCACGTCCGAACGCATGTGCATCCGGACGCTCTCCCGCAACGTCTCCCGGATCTGGTGGTAGAGCCGCTGCTCGTCGGCGACCGGGGCGGGCCGGAACACCGGGCGGTACCAGCGACGCACGTCGATCCGGCCGCCCGGGGTCCAGGTCAGGTACTCCCCCGACCCGATCCGGCTGATCCCCAGGTGCAGGGTGCCGGGCTCCGGGACGTACTGGAGGGTCAGGTAGTGGCTCAGGTTCGCCGTGTCGATGCCCGCGTCCCCGGCGTACGCCGACTGGGCGAACGGCAGCAGCGCCTTTTTCTCCGAGGCGAGGTAGAGCCCGTCGGCGGTCTCCAGGTAGTGCAGCGGCTTGATGCCGAAGTTGTCGCGCGCGCCGAACGCCCGGCGCTCCTGGCGGTCCCAGATGACGAAGGCGAACATGCCGCGCAGCCGGGTGAGCACCTGCTCGCCCCAGTAGTGGTAGCCGGCGACGATCACCTCGCCGTCGCCGGCGGTGGCGAACTGGGCGCCGAAGGCGCGCACCAGCTCGTCGCGCAGCTCGATGTAGTTGTAGATCTCGCCGTTGAAGGTCAGCAGGTAGCGTCCGCCCGCGTACGGCAACGGCTCGTGGCTGGACGCCACGTCGATGATCGCCAGGCGCTTGTGCGCGAACACCCCGTCGGCGTACCGGCCGCCCGCGTCACCGACCACCTCGACCCCGGTCTCGTCCGGTCCGCGGTGGTGCAGGCATTCCAACGCCCCCGCGATGTGATCGCGGTGGGCGGCGGCATTGCCGTTAGCGCTGAAGAAGGCCAGGAGTCCGCACATGGTGGTCATCTTTCCACGCGGCGAGGGCTGCCGTCGCGGGCACCACAGGGTCTCCGCACCCGCGTGTGCGGGGTACCGTCTGGACAGGAATGAGGCGGAGGGAGCGGATCATGAGCGAGGACCGGACGGACGGCCAGCCGCCGGACGACGGCACCGAGTCGCACGACCCGGATTTTCCGGAGGCGTTCCTGTCGTTCATGCGTCAGGGATGGCGGGACACGACCCTGCCGATCGGCCCCCGGGTGGAGGTGCCGAACCACGCCAAGCGGCGGGCCGCGCTCTCCGCGGCCTTCCCGGGCGAGACGCTGGTCATCCCCACGGGCGGGGAGAAGGTACGCGCCAACGATACCGAGTACCGGTTCCGGCCGGGCAGCGACTTCGCGTACCTGACCGGCGACCCCGACCCGGACAGCGTGCTCGTGCTGCGGCCGAACGGCTCGGGGCACGACGCGGTGCTGTACATGCGGCCCCGCTCCTCGCGGGACAACGACGAGTTCTTCCGCAGCCGGCACGGCGAGCTGTGGGTGGGCCGGCGGCACACCCTCGCGGAGAAGTCGACCGAGCTGGGCCTGCCCACCGCGGACCTGGCCGAGCTGGAGGCGGCGCTGGCCGACCTGGCACCGGGGCGGACGCGGGTGCTGCGCGGCTTCGACGCCCGGGTCGACGCGGCCGTGCGCCCGTACGACGGGCCCCGGGAGGAGGGCCAGCCCGCCCGCGACCGGGAACTGGCCATCGCGATCTCCGAGCTGAAGCTGGTCAAGGACGAGTGGGAGATCGCCCAACTCCAGGACGCGATCGACGCCACCGTGCGCGGCTTCGAGGACGTGGCCCGGGTGTTGCCGGCCGACCGGGGCGTCTCGGAGCGGCTGCTGGAGGGCATCTTCGCGCTGCGCGCCCGGCACGACGGCAACGACGTCGGCTACGGCTCGATCGTCGGGGCCGGTGAGCACGCCACGATCCTGCACTGGGTGCACAACCACGGCACCACCCGACCGGGTGAGCTGCTGCTGATGGACATGGGCGTGGAGAACCGCAACCTCTACACCGCCGACGTCACCCGGGTGCTGCCGGTCAACGGCCGGTTCAACCCGCTGCAACGCCAGGTCTACGACGTCGTGTACGCCTCCCAGCAGGCCGGCATCGACGCGATCAGGCCGGGCGTGCCGTTCAAGGACGTGCACCGCACCTGCATGCGGGTGCTCGCCGAGGGGCTGCACGACCTGGGCCTGCTGCCGGTGAGCGTGGACGAGGCGATGGACGAGAAGTCGACCGTCTACCGCCGGTGGACGCTGCACGGCTTCGGGCACATGCTCGGCATCGACGTGCACGACTGCTCGAACGCCCGCAAGGAGGCGTACCGCGACGGCGCACTCGGCGAGGGCTACGTGCTCACCGTGGAGCCGGGGCTGTACTTCCAGCCCGAGGACGACCTCGTCCCGGAGGAATTGCGCGGCGTCGGCATCCGGATCGAGGACGACATCCTGGTCACCGCGACCGGCGCCGTGAACCTCTCCGCCGGGCTGCCGCGCGCCGCCGACGAGGTGGAGACCTGGCTGGCCGAGCAGCGCGAGGCGGGTCCGCGCCTGCCGGGCTGATCCAGGGGTACGACCACACGACGGGCCCTGCCGCCGGTCGCGACGTTTGACGTCGACGCGACCGGCGGCAGGGCCCGTCGACGTCTGCGCTGCTCACCTAACTTCCTACCCGGGCTGCCGGGTTGACGCGTCCCGCCCGAGGTGAGAGGAATGCGGGGGTTTTTCGGATTCACGCCTCTCGCGAGGAACCTTCTCATACGGTGGCTATCAGAGGCTACAAACCCATTTGTGGCCGGTCGCACTGCTTCGAGCGATGCGACCCCGTCTGGCAGCAGGAAAGGGCGGAAGGCTCTGATGTCCAATGACATAACGACACCTGACGGTGGCCCGCCCGCGGGCACACCGGCACGAGGGCGGCGGAAACTCTGGGTGGCTGCGGGCGTCGCCGGACTGACCGGCGTGGTCGGCCTTGCGGCACTGGGCGGCCTGGCCGCTCGCGATGACAAGTCCGGCGGCGCGGACCGGCTCTCGGACGCGCAGTCGTCGACGCCGAAGAAGAACGTCAGTGACGCCGGCAAGCCCGACCCGGTCTCCGGCGAGAAGGACGACAAGAAGGGTGGCCAGGACGCCCGTGGTGGCCAGGACGACTGGCAGAGCAAGGACTGGCAGGACAAGGACTGGCAGGGCAAGGACAGCAAGGACTGGCAGGGCAAGGACGGCAGGGACGGTCGGGACGGTCGGGACGGCAGGGACGGTCGGGACGGCAGGGACGGTCGGGACGGCAAGGACGAGGACGGCAAGGACGCCAAGGAACTGCCGTGTGACACCGACGTGCTCGTCGAGGCGGTGAACAGGGCCAACGAGGACAACGGCGGGGCGTTCAAACTGGCCAAGGACTGCACGTACAAGTTCAACGAGCAGACCGCCAACAACGCCTTCCCCGTCATCGACCAGCGCATCACGATCCTGGGCAACAACTCGACGTTGTTCCACGACGGCAGCGAGTTGTTCCGGTTCTTCACCGTCGCCTCCGGCGGCGATCTGACGCTGAAGGACCTCACCCTCAAGGGCGGCCAGATCACCGCGCCCCCGCCGCCGCCGAGCGGCGCCAACGGCGGGGCCCTGCTGGTGCAGGAGGGCGGCGAGGCCACCCTGAAGCACACCAAGCTGATCGACAACCGAGCCACCGGCGTCGGCACCGAAGGCAACGGCGGCGCCATCGCCAACTTCGGCAAGGTCGAGATCGACAAGAGCATCCTCGCCAACAACCACGCCCGCGGCGTCGGCAACGGCGGCAACGGCGGCGCCATCTACAACGAAGGCGAACTGACCGTCAACGACACCCGCATCGACAACAACACCGCCACCGGCAACAGCGCCGTCAGCGGCAACGGCGGCGGCATCGCCAACGAGGACGACGGCATCGCCACCATCACCTACAGCCAGATCACCAACAACAAGGCCAGCAACGACGGCGGCGGCATCCACAGCGACGACGACGCCCGCCTCACCGTCACCCGCACCAAGATCGCCCACAACACCGCCTGCGACGACGGCGGCGGCATCCACAACGACGGCAACTCCACCATGCTGCTGGAGTACGTCATCATCGCCGAGAACAAGGCCACCGACGACGGCGGCGGCGTCTTCAACAACAGCACCAACATCGCCACCATCAGGCACGCCCTCTTCGCCGACAACACCGCCGGCGACAACGGCGGCGGCCTGTTCAACGGCGGCACCCTGAACCTCTACGACAGCGAGTTCAAGGGCAACCACGCCGAACAGGGCGGCGCCATCTACAACGACAACAACGCCGTCCTCACCATCCGCCACAGCAAGATCGTCGGCAACTTCGCCGCCGAAACCGCCGGCGCGGGCGGCATCTTCAACGCCAACGCCAACAACGCCAACGTCGACCTCGACGACAAGACCATCATCAAGAAGAACGAACCCCGCAACTGCACCAACGTCACCGGCTGCGCCAACTGAACCACCACATAGCGAAGGGATCCCTTCCCCGGGCACGAGGGAGGGATCCCTTCCGTGCGGGCGCCGTCCGCTGGCGATCGGGGTTGGAAAGGTGCCAGCCCGTGGCGGGGTTCCGGGCCGGTTGAGGCGGCTCGTGACGCAAGCCCCCGGTTCGGCACGACTGTGGGCCTCACTCCCCGCCGTCCGGACCGTCCCACCTTGGCCCGGGATACCCCTAACGTGGGTTGCTTTCGGATATGGCCTTGAAGAGAAAAAGATTCTCATACGGTGGGCCTCAGTAGCTACAACCGATTTGTAGCCAGGGCAGCCCGCGGTGGCGGAGCAGCCCTGTCTGGTACGAGGAGAGAGCAGAGAGCTCCGATGTCCAACTACCTTCGCAAGAACGCCGAGAACACCGCGCCGAAGAGCCGGCGCAAGCTGTGGCTCGCCACCGGCGTCGCCGGGCTGACCGGCGTGGTCAGCCTCGCCGGCGTCGCCGCCGCGAGCAGCGCGGGCGCCGTCGGGGTCGACCGTCTCGCCGACCTGAAGTGGTCCACGGCCGAGCAGGTCATTAAGGACGACACCGCCGGTCGCGACGACCGTGCGGGCGAAACCGGCAAGGGCCAGGAAGGGCAGAACGCCCGCGGTGGCCAGGACGACCGCAGTCGCCAGGACGACCGCAGTGGCCAGGACGCCCGTGGTGGCCAGGACGACTGGCAGAGCAAGGACTGGCAGGACAAGGACTGGCAGGGCAAGGACAGCAAGGACTGGCAGGGCAAGGACGGCAGGGACGGTCGGGACGGTCGGGACGGCAGGGACGGTCGGGACGGCAAGGACGAGGACGGCAAGGACGCCAAGGAACTGCCGTGTGACACCGACGTGCTCGTCGAGGCGGTGAACAGGGCCAACGAGGACAACGGCGGGGCGTTCAAACTGGCCAAGGACTGCACGTACAAGTTCAACGAGCAGACCGCCAACAACGCCTTCCCCGTCATCGACCAGCGCATCACGATCCTGGGCAACAACTCGACGTTGTTCCACGACGGCAGCGAGTTGTTCCGGTTCTTCACCGTCGCCTCCGGCGGCGATCTGACGCTGAAGGACCTCACCCTCAAGGGCGGCCAGATCACCGCGCCCCCGCCGCCGCCGAGCGGCGCCAACGGCGGGGCCCTGCTGGTGCAGGAGGGCGGCGAGGCCACCCTGAAGCACACCAAGCTGATCGACAACCGAGCCACCGGCGTCGGCACCGAAGGCAACGGCGGCGCCATCGCCAACTTCGGCAAGGTCGAGATCGACAAGAGCATCCTCGCCAACAACCACGCCCGCGGCGTCGGCAACGGCGGCAACGGCGGCGCCATCTACAACGAAGGCGAACTGACCGTCAACGACACCCGCATCGACAACAACACCGCCACCGGCAACAGCGCCGTCAGCGGCAACGGCGGCGGCATCGCCAACGAGGACGACGGCATCGCCACCATCACCTACAGCCAGATCACCAACAACAAGGCCAGCAACGACGGCGGCGGCATCCACAGCGACGACGACGCCCGCCTCACCGTCACCCGCACCAAGATCGCCCACAACACCGCCTGCGACGACGGCGGCGGCATCCACAACGACGGCAACTCCACCATGCTGCTGGAGTACGTCATCATCGCCGAGAACAAGGCCACCGACGACGGCGGCGGCGTCTTCAACAACAGCACCAACATCGCCACCATCAGGCACGCCCTCTTCGCCGACAACACCGCCGGCGACAACGGCGGCGGCCTGTTCAACGGCGGCACCCTGAACCTCTACGACAGCGAGTTCAAGGGCAACCACGCCGAACAGGGCGGCGCCATCTACAACGACAACAACGCCGTCCTCACCATCCGCCACAGCAAGATCGTCGGCAACTTCGCCGCCGAAACCGCCGGCGCGGGCGGCATCTTCAACGCCAACGCCAACAACGCCAACGTCGACCTCGACGACAAGACCATCATCAAGAAGAACGAACCCCGCAACTGCACCAACGTCACCGGCTGCGCCAACTGAAGACAGTCACGCGGTATCGGCTGGAACGGCATCGGCTGACACAGAGGACGGTCCGGCCCCCTTCCGCTCGACGGGAGGGGGCCGGACACGTGTGACACCTACCGTTGGACGAAGACCGCCACACTGCGGGCCGGCACGGTGAACGTGCCGCTGGCCCGGTCGAAGGAGGCCGTCCGCAGCGCCTCGTCCGCCGAGTTCCGCAGCACCGGGTGCAGCGCGACGTCCGCCCCGCGCAGCCCGGTCAGCCGCTGCCGCGCCGTCTCGCCGGTGGCGTTGAAGATTACCGTCACCGACGTCCACCGCTCGTCGAGGCCCCGGCCGTCCAGCGTCATCGTGAGCACACCGGGGGCCTCCCCCGCGCCGGAGAGCGGGAAGGCGACCCGCTTCTGCACCTGCTCGGCCGTGGTCAACCCGAAGACCGGCGAGGAGCCCCGGATCTTCAGCAGCTCCCGGTACCGGGCGTCGGCCAGGTTGATCGCCGCGCAGTCCGGGACCAGCGCCGGATCGGCCAGCAGCGGCTTGGCGTACGGCCACTTGTCCCGGTTGTCCTGCTCTGGCGGCAGGCCGGCGCCGAAGCCGTTGCCCTGGGCGCAGTCCCAGCGGATCTGGTTGAACCAGTCGCCGGAGTTGTACGAGTTGCGGTCCAGCGACTTCGACCGCAGCCGCTCCGAGCCGGCCGTCACGAAACCGGTCCCCTGTCCCATCACCACCGTGGCGAGGGCGAGCACCTGCATCCGGGCCCGGTCCGCCGCCGAGGTGGCCTGCGGCAGCTTGTACGCCAGCGCGTCGTACAGGATCTCGTTGTCGTGCGCGTCGACGTAGGTGACCGCCTCCCCCGGCGCGGCGGTGTAGCCGGCCGGCGAGCCGTTGTAGTCGACCTGCGCGCCGGTCACCTGCCGCCCCGACGAGTCGGTGAACCGGTACCCGCGCAGGTTGCCGGCCAGCCCGACCTTGATCAGGTCGTGGGCGTGCAGCAGCCGGGCCTTCTGCTCGGCGGCCGAGCCGTTCACCGGGTCGCCGTTCGGATCGGTGAAGAGGCCGGAGGCGAAGCCCTGCACCCGGGGGTTGGCGTCGAACGGCCCGCCCCCGCGCACCGCGTCGCGCAGCCGGTCGTTGAACGTGCCGATCCCGGTGCCGGCCATGTTGGCCTGCGTGGCCTGCACGAACCGGGCGTCGTCGGCGACCTCGCCGAAGTTCCAGCCCTCGCCGTAGAGCAGGATCTTCTTCCCGTCCACGCCGTCGCGGGCGACGGTCAGCTCGTCGAGCGCCTTGCGCACGGCCTGGATGTTCGCCTTCGGGTGGTGGCCCATCAGGTCGAACCGGAAGCCGTCCACCTTGTACTGCTTCGCCCAGGTGACCAGGGAGTCCACCACCAGCTTGCCCATCATGGCGTGCTCGGGGGCCGTGTTGGCGCAGCAGGTCGAGTTGGCGACGGCGCCGTCGTCGAGCAACCGGTGGTAGTAGCCGGGCACGATCTGGTCGAGCACCGACTTCGGGTCGACGCCCGCGGCCGAGGTGTGGTTGTAGACGACGTCCATCACCACGCGCAGCCCGGCGCCGTTGACGCCGGCCACCATCTGCCGGAACTCGGTGGTACGCCGCGCCCCGGCCGGGTCGACGGCGTAGCCGCCCTCCGGCACGGTGTAGTGCAGCGGGTCGTACCCCCAGTTGTAGCCGTCGGTGTCGGCCACCGCCGCGACGCACTTCTGCTGCTCGTCGGAGTCCGGGGGCAGCTTCGCCAGGTCGCAGGCCGGCTGCTTCTGGTCGGCCCGGCGTTCGGGGATGGTGGCGAAGTCGAACGCCGGCAGCAGGTGCAAATAGTCGACCCCGGCGTCGCCGAGCGACCGTAGGTGCCTCATGCCGGCCGTGTCCGGGTCGGTGAAGGCGAGGTAGGTTCCCCGCCGTTGCGCCGGCACGGTGGTGTCGGCGATGGAGAAGTCCCGGACGGAGACCTCCTGGATCTGCGCCTGCGCCGGGGGCACGGCCGCCGGCTTGCGCAGGCTCGCCCAGCCGGCCGGCGCGAGTGCCGGGTCGGCCAGGTCGACGATCTGGCTGTGCGTGGAGTCCGGGGCGAGGGCAACCGAGTACGGGTCGGTCACCGAGGCGGTGACCACCCGCTGCGCCGCCGGCTGCCACGCGGACACCCGGTACCGGTAGTACTTGCCGGTCCAGCCGCGCTCGCCGCGCACCGTCCACACGCCGGTGCGGTCGTCGCGGCGCATCGCCACGACCCGCGGCGCGGCGGTCGGGGTGTCGGACAGTTCCAGCGCCACCGTCTGGGCGGTGGGCGCCCAGACCGACAGGGTGGGCACCCGGCCAGCGAAGGTGGGGCCGAGCCGCGCGCCGGTCGCGGCGGCGTACACGTCGTCGAGCACGCCGGGAATCTGCACCCCGGTCGCGCCGAGCAGCGCGCCGGCCGCGTCCCGCTCGGTCACCACGAGCTGCCCGCGCAGCGCCGCCGGCACCTTCGCCAGGTCGCCCCGGTCGAGGGCGAAGGCCCGGTGCGCCCACAGGTGCGGGAACCGCGCGCGCTGGGCCTCGGTGAGCCCGTTGCGCTGCGCCCGCAGCGGCAGCGAGGTGTACGTCCCGGACAGCTCCCCGTCCGCGATGGTCAGCCCGCCGGCCGGGGCGGACACCAGCGCGTACGTCCTGCCGTCGGTGTCGGGAGTCTGCCAGGCGACGGTGGACCGGTCGATCCACTGCGCCCGCTGCTTGGTGATGTCCACGTCCCTGGATACCCCGGACGAGGTAGCCGGCAGCAGCCGGCCCGGCGTGGCGGCGAGCAGCCACACCTGACGCCCGGCGGTGGCGAAGTCCAGCCGCTGGTCTTCCGGCAGGTCCTTGGTGTCGCCGTGGTGGATGATGTAGCTCAGGCCGGTCGCCCCGGCGGCCAGCGGCACCCGGAAGACCGCGCCGAAGGCGTCGACCTTCTCCGGCCGCAGCGGGCTGGACCACTCGGTGGGGTTGGCCGCGCCGTCCCACAGGTGCAGGCCCCAGCCGTCGTAGTTGTTGTCGGCGCGGCGGTAGTGGATCAGCGCGGTGTTCTCGTCGACGGGCGGCTCCGGCTCGCCGGTGGCGGCCTGCCTGGTCGGGTAGAGGGCGGCGTCGCCCTGCTTCACCCAGACCTCGCCGGTCGCCGTGACGTCGACGGTCCGGTCGGCGGCGACGTCCTTGTTGCCGGCGGAGTCGACCACGAGGAACCCGACGGACTTCGCGCCGGGCTTGAGCCTCACCCAGGCGAACCGGCCGAAGGAGTCCTCGCCCGCGAACGGCTGTCCCTTGGGCCACTCGGTGACGTACGCGGGGTCGATGTCGCCCCAGGCGTACAGGCCCCAGTCGTCGTACCCGCCGGCCGGGCGCTGGTAGTGCACCACCAACCAGTCCCGCGAAACACTCTGGGCGGGGGTGCCGACGGTGGCGGTGGACCGGGTGCCGGCGACGCGCCCCCGGCCGTCGCGGACGACCGCCTTGTACTCGACCTTCGTCCCACCGGCCAGCCCGGTCAGGTCGTGGTGCACTGTGTACGGAGCGGAGTGGGCGCTGCCCAGCAGCGTCCACCGGCCGCCGGCGACCCGGGCGGCGACGGTGACGGTGGCCAGCGGGTCGCCGGTGACCTGGACGGTGACGGCGGCCCGGGTGGCCACCGACGCGTCCGGGGCAGGGGCGGTGATGGCGATCGCCGGCTTCGCGGCGGCCTGCGGGATGGCCCTGGCGGCCCGGTACACCACGGCGGACAGCGCCGGCACGGTGACGGTCAGCCTGCCGTCCGCCCCGGCGCTCGGCGTGTCGGTGGCGCCGTGGATCCCGGCGAACGCGGTGCCCGCCGACCAGGTGTCCACGGTGGCGGTCTGCGCGGTGTCGGCGTTGTTCACGGCGACGACGTACTCGACACGCTGGCGAGGGTCGACGCGGGAGAACGCGAAGACGCCCGGGCCGTCGGAGGCGTACCGGGTGACCTGGACGCCGTCGCGCAGCGCCGGGTGGGCCTGGCGCAGCGCGCCCAGCTCGGCGATGGTGCGGTACAGCGGGTGCGTCGGGTCGTACTGGTCGGCGGCGTGGGTGCGGTCGGTGCCGATCAGGTCGTCGTCGAGGTAGTCGGGCGTACGCGAGGCGAACATGTCCTGCCGGGCGTCCTTGTCGCCGCCGGGGCCGGTGAAGCCCTGCTCGTCGCCGGAGTACACCACCGGCTGCCCCCGGGTGAGGAACATCAGCTGGTGGGCGAGCTTGGCGCGGCGCAGCTGCGCGGCGTCGTCCCCGCCGGAGGCTGCGATGAACGCGCCGATCCGGCCCATGTCGTGGTTGCCGAGGAAGGTGGTCAGCCGGTTGGCGTCGGTGTCCCGGGAGGCGTACAGGTCGTCGCGGGCGTACACGTCGGCGAGCGCCTTCGCGGAACCGCCGGCGGCGGTGTAGCCGCGTGCGGCCTCCTGGAAGGCGAAGTCGAGGGTGGCCGGCAGGCCGCCGCGCCGCACGTAGTTGGAGGTGATCTCCGGGTCGGCGCTGTAGACCTCACCGAACATGAAGAAGTCCTTCTTGCCGGCGGCCTCCGCCGCCCGCTCGATGCCCCGGCTGAACTGCGGCCAGAACTCCAGATTGGCGTGCTTGACGGTGTCGAGCCGGAACCCGTCGACGCCGGTGGCGCCGATCCAGTCGCCGTAGACCTTGGTGAGGCCCTCTACCACCTCGGGTCGCTCGGTCCACAGGTCGTCCAGGCCGAAGAAGTCGCCGTACTCGCTGTTCTCGCCGGCGAAGGTCGAGTCGCCCCGGTTGTGGTACATGGTGGCGTCGTTGAGCCACGCCGGGACCTTCACCTTCGCGTCGGCGGGGCTGTCGAAGGTCGGGGTGTACGGAAAGGAGTCGGCGTTCACCGTCGGAAAGTCCCGGGTGCCGTCGGCGTAGTTGCGGTCGTCGAAGGCCCGACCCTGCGCGTCGGTGTACGGCGCGGTCTTCTTGTCGATGTACGCGTACTTGTCCTCGGCGTACTTGATGACGTCGGCGGTGTGGTTGACGATGACGTCGAGGTAGACCTTGATGCCCCGCTGGTGCGAGAGCCTGACCAGCCTCTTCAGCTCCTCATTGGTGCCGAAGTGCGGGTCGACCTGGGTGAAGTCGGTGATCCAGTACCCGTGGTAGCCGGCGGAGACGTCCTCGCCGGTGCCCTGCACGGGCCGGTTCTTGAAGACCGGGGCGAGCCAGATGGCCGTCGTGCCCAGCCCCTGGATGTAGTCGAGCCTGTCGATGACACCCTTGAGGTCGCCGCCGTGGTAGAAGCCCTTGTCGGTGGGATCGAGGCCGGTGGCCAGCCGGTCCCCGGTCAGGCCGCCGGAGTCGTTGCGGGGGTCGCCGTTGGCGAACCGGTCCGGCAGGACGAAGTAGAACTGCTCGGCCCTGGCGCCGTCGGAACCGGCGGCGAGCAGGGCCTCGGCGGAGGGCTCGGAGCGCCACTGCACCGCCCCGGCGGCGAGGGGGTCGACGCCGGTGCCGCGCCCGGCGGCGTCGCCACCGAGCTGGCGCACGGCGACGGGGGTGCCGACGAGGGCGAATGTGAGGGTGAAGACCAAGGCGAGCATCGCCTTACGGGACATCGGCGGGGGTTTCATCGACGGCCTTCCTCTGGTCGTGATTGGCCCGCACGCTAGCCCTTGCCGAAACGTTCTGCAATACTTTGCAAACCCAGTCGCAACAAAGCAATCATCTTGCAAGCGCGTCCGCACGGCCCAGCGAGGAGGGCAACCCGCAGCGCAGCGCGGGAAGGACCCGGCCACGGCCGATGGTCGCGAAGGTTCGCTCAGCGGATGCCCGAGCAGCCCACATTGCCGACGGTGCAGGCCGTCGGCCGGGTCGCCCAGGTCCGGTCGTAGTGGAACCTCAGCGGCACCGCGGCCCCCGGGTTCAGGTCGGCGCCGCTGGTGAAGGTCCAGGTGTCGCCCGAGCGGCTGATCCGGCCCTGCGGGGCACCCTCGATCCAGGCGGTGACCAGATTGGCGTACGGGAAGGTCATCCGGACCGTCCAGCCCTGGGACGACCGGGACTCGTTACGAACCAGCACCTCGCCGATGAACGCCCCGTTGTAGGTCTCCAACACCCGGTACGCACCGGTGAACGGCGGCGGGGCGGGCGGCGCCGGCGGGGACGCGGAGCGACTCCCACCGCCCGGCGTGGGAATGGCATCGGGCTTGGTGGGCCGCGCGGTGCTGGGCGACGGGGACGAGCGCGGGGACAGGCCCGGCACCACCGGCGCGGGCGACTCCGTCACCGACCGGCTCACCGTCGGCGGCAGCGTCGGCAGCGTCATCGTCGGCTGCGGCATCGTCCATTCCGGGGCCGGAAACGCCTCACCGACGGGACCCCGGGTGCGATACGTGCCGAGCGCCACGAACAGCAACACCACCATCACCACCACCCCGACCGAGACCACGATCCAAGGCGAATTGGCGATGGCCGTGCTGGCCCCGGAGGTGGGTCGCACGCGACGTGTGCCCGACATGTCCCTCCTCTCGGTTCCGCCCGGCGAGCGTAGCGATCAACAGCAAGGTCGGAAAGAGCCGGAGCATCACTGAACCGTCCTAACAGTTCGATGAGCCCCGGTTCCGTCGATGCCATGCACATCCGCAGGTCACCGCGACGCCGTCAGGCGGTGCGATCACCGTACAGATGGCGGGCCCCCGTCGGTACACCGCAGTGGGTAACGGTACCGCCCGCCCGGAACCCGCCGTCCCCGGCCGTCCAGGAACTCCCACACGGCGATCCCGGTGAGCAACGCCGAGACCGGCTGCCCGTCCTCGATCACAGCGTGTGCCGCGACCAGCTCACGCTCCTGTTAGTCCGGGCGCGCCGACGAACGACACCACCGAGGAGGCGAAAGAGAAGCTGTCGCACTGCGCACCGCGCCGACGCGTTCGCTCACCGTGGCGGGATGTGGACCTCGATCTCGACGCCGAGCTGGGCACCGCCGGTCAGCCCGAGGTCGTCGCCGCTCCAGAACCGGCCCGGGTCGTACCAGTTCGGACGGCGGCCCGCCGACAACAGGCCCATCGCCTCGTACGTCACCGCGACCACCTCGGCACAGTACGCCGTCTCCAGCGCCCGGTCCCGCACCGCGGCCCCGCCCGGCAGCGCCGCCCGGCCGGCTCCCCGCTCCCGCCGCCTCGGCAGGGGCACCGGGAGCCGCACCTGCGGCACCCGGCCCCGCGCCCAGCGCCAGGCAAGCTGGGCGGTCGACGGGAACGGCGTGCCGTCGAGGCGGGCGACGGTGCGCAGCACGGCCTGCTCCATCGCCGCGTCGGCGGGCGGTTCGAGCTGGCGCAGCCAGGCCCGCTGGCCGTACCGGTTGGCCCAGACACAGACCGCGTCCCGCAGGTCGTGTAGCTGCACTCCGCGCTGGTGGGTGCCGGTCCACATGTCCGGCAGCGACCGGCCCAGCTCGGCGTGCCACATCAGCGGCGGCATGTCGTCCAGGACCACCGCCATGCCAACGTGGTTGACCGGGCTGTTGGTGGTGAGCTGGATGGCCCGGTCGGGCACGCTGCGGCCACGGAACACCCACACGTCGCCGGTGCGGGTCAGCTCCACGGCCTCGTCCAGGCCGATGCTCATGCCGTCACCCCGTCGCCGGTGCTCTGCTCGCTCATGGGGGTCTACCCTAGGCGCATGCGGCGACGGATGCGGTGGTGGAAGGTGCTCGGGCTGGCCGGTCTCGCGGGTGTCCGCGGCGACCGGGGTGGTCGTCGCCCGCGCCGAGCGGCGGCGACGGGCGTACACCCCGGAGGAGATCCGGGTCCGGCTGCGCAACCGGCACGCGGAGGCCACCGCCACCGGTGTCCTGGGGGCCGCGCCACCCGACAAGCCGGCCTGACCGACGGGCCGGGGAACCGCATCGACGCCGGCAACCGTACGGGAGGCGTACCGTTGCAGACGGTAGGGCCGCCGGTGGTAGCGGGTCCACGGCCCACCGCCCAGACCGCTACCTGGGGAGAGCGCCGGCTTTCACAACCGTACATTTCACAGATCGAGGCCGGGCGCCGCAGCATCGACAGCCGGTCAACGCTGATCGCCATCGCCGCTGCCCTACAGGTCACGGTCGCCGACCTGCTCGACCAGCCCGGCGATCCGGCCGACCCGGCGAAGACCGGTGCCGCAGACGCGGTACCCGCCATCTGGGCCGCCCTGCTGGAGATCAGCGACGGTGACCGGCGCAGGCCCTCCGGCAGCCCGGAACAGACCGTCGCGTCCCTCCACGCCACCAACATCCTGCGACTCAGCGCCGACTACATTCGCATGGCCAGGACCCTTCCCGGGCTCCTCGCGGACGCCTCCGCCCATGGCGGAGTCCTGCTCGCCGAAGCCGCCTACCTGACGTCGACCTGCCTGCGGCCCCTCGGACACCGGCACCTGGCCGTCGACGCGGCCCGCATCGCCCAGGCCGCCGCCGAAGACGTCGAGCACCACGCGTGGCGGGGCGCGGCCCGGTTCGCATACGCGCAGGCCCTGCCCGTCGAAGCAGCCGGAGTCGCCGCGCGCGCCGCCGCCCGGACGATGGCCGACCTGCAACCCCACGCCGCGGAACGGAAAGTGCGGCAGGTACTCGGGCAACTACACCTGGCCGCTGCGCTGCGCTCCGCAGTCGACGGACAGACCGGCACCGCAGCCGACCACCTGTCCGAAGCGGAGCACGAGGCGGCGACCCTCGGTGACCCGCCGCCGGACGGCGGGTTCAACGCCATGTGCTTCGGGCCAACCAACGTCGTGTTGTGGCGAATGACCATCGCCGGCGAGTCCCCGATCTGCTGCGGCTGGCCCCTGCCCTGCTCGTCGACGGCCACCGGCTCCCCGGCGGGCAGGGTGAGCAGCTTGTCTGGGCGTACCGGCTCATCGCGTTCGTGCTGGTGAAGCTCGGCGCTGCGGAGCTGGCGTGGTTGGCTGCCGACCGGGCGCTGTCCGCCGCTGGCGATGAGCCGGTGCTGGCGGCGGTCGCCGTCGTGCCGCTCTGTCAGGCCCTGCGCGCCGCCGGCCGGCAGCAGGCCGCGTTCGAGCTGGCCGTCGTCGCCGCTCACCAGGTCGCCCCGCTGGAGCCGGACAGGGGCACGGCCGCCGAGCGAGCGGCGTGCGCGGCGGCCCTGGTCCAGGCCCGCGCTGGCCGCCGCCGCAGCGGGTGACCGGTCAACGGCGGACGAGATGCTCGACGACGCCACCGCGGTCACCGAGCCGGGCGGGCCGGAGCGGGCGGCGGTCGACGCGGCCCAGGTCGCCGCCGCCGTGCTGCTCGGCGACGGCCGGCGCGCGGTCGGCCTCCACGAGGCGCTGGTCGGTGGCCCGGCGTGGCGGCGACTGCCGATCGAGCATCGGGCCGCGCACCTGGTCGACGTGGCCGGCGCGTACGTGCGTACAGATAACGTGGCCGGGGCGGGCGGGGCGCTGCTGCACGCGGACCGCCTGGTGCCCGCCGAGGTACGGATCAGGCCCGCCGGGCGGGCGGCGCTGGCCGAGGTGTTGGCCGGGGTGCGCCGGCCGGACCCGCGCCTGATCGCGTTGGCGGAGGCGATCAGGATAAAGCTATGACCGAGCACGCGGACGTGCGGGAGTTGGCCACGCTGGACCGGGTGGTCGCCGAGTTGGTCGCGCTGACGGCACCGGGCGACACGGACCGGGTCCGCGCGCTGGCCGAACAGGCTCAACGGGTGCCCCGGGTGTGGCCGGGGCAGAGCCTACGCACCTACCGGCATGAGCTGACCCGGATGCGTGAGGAACATGGCCTGTCGCTTGAGGTGGCTGCCGAGCGGATGGACTGGTCGACGTCGAAACTGCGCCGGGTGGAGCTGGCGCGGTCGGGATCAGCGTCAGCGACATGCGGATGCTGGCCGCTCTGTACCAGGCAGACCCGGCGACAGCGGAGCGGCTGGCGGACCAGGCATGGAGGGCGCGGCGGGCGACCCGCAGAACGCGGGCATGGTCGGGCCCGGGCCGGACCGGGAGCGCCCCGCGCCGCATCGACGCGGGCAGCTGCGGCGATCTTGCAGTTTCGGCCCCAGCAAAAGGGACGAAGAGCCCAGGGGCGGGGCCCAAAGTGCAAGATCGGCGCACAAGAGGGGTGGGGGCCAAGCGCGCCCGCTGGCAGACTGCCCCGGTGACCGAACGGGAGACCGCACCTGAGGCCAGCGACAGCGGGTCGGGCGGCAGCCGGCCAGACCGCGGCCGACGGTGGCGACGCCGACTCGCAGTCGCGCTCGCCGTCGTGCTGCTGGCCGCCGCCGGCCTGTATGTCGGTAACAGCTCCACACTGGCCGACCCGCCACCGGGGCGGCCGTTCCAGCTGGCGCACCGCGGGCTGGCCCAGACCTTCGACCTGGCCGGCGTCACCAACGACACCTGCACCGCCGAGCGCATTCACCCGCCCGAGCATTCTTACCTGGAGAACACCCTCGCGTCGATGCGGGCGGCGTTCGCGGCGGGCGCCGACTTGGTGGAGTTCGACGTGCAGGCCACCCGGGACGGCCACCTGGCCGTCTTCCACGACGCGACGTTGCAGTGCCGCACCGACGGCACCGGGGCGGTCCGCGACCACACTCTCGCCGAGCTGCGCGAGCTCGACCTCGGCTACGGCTACACCAGCGACGGCGGGAAGACCTTCCCGTTCCGGGGCAGGGGGTTCGGCCTGCTCCCGACGGTCGAGGAGGTGCTGGCCGAGTTTCCCGGCCGGGAACTGCTGCTCCACCTCAAAATCGAGCGGGCCGCCGAGGGCGAGGCGCTGGCCGACCTCCTGGCGAGGCTGCCGGAGCAGCGGCGGCGCACCCTCACCGTCTACGGCGGCGACCTGGCGGTGGCCGCGTTCGCCGCCCGGCTGCCCGACGTCCGGGTCACCTCGAAGAAGATCATGCAGGACTGCCTCGTGCCGTACCTCGCCGGCGGCTGGACCGGGCACGTCCCCGATGCCTGCCACCATCGGCAACTGCACCTGCCCGAGCGCTACGGGCGGCTGCTGTGGGGCTGGCCGAACCGGTTCGTCGCCCGGATGCGCGAGGCGGACACCCGGGTGATCCTGGTCAACGGGTCGGGCGAGTTCTCGGAGGGCTTCGACGACCCGGACGACGTCGACGCGCTCCCGCCGGGCTGGACGGGTGGGGTCTGGACGAACCGGATCGACGTGGTCGCGCCCCTGCTGGCCCGGTGACCCGATGATCGAGGCCGGCCGATCCAGCCGGGTCAGCGGTCGGCGGTCGCGCCGACCGGCTCGGCCTCGCCGGACGTCTCCGCCTGCTCCAGGGCGCGGACCCGCCGCCGCAGCCACCAGGTGCTGGCCAGGCCGGTGAGGACGGCGAGGACCAGCCCCGCCCAGGAGATGTCCTTGAGCCAGTGCTCGGCGGCCCGGCCCACGGTGTAGAGCAGGTAGGTGGTGCCGAAGGCCCAGACCAGGCCGGCGGCCGCGTTGGCCAGCAGGAACCGCCGGTACGGCACGTGCAGCGCGCCGGCGAGGGGGCCGACGAGGATGCGCAGCAGCGCCACGAACCGGCCGAAGAAGACCGCCCACACGCCGTACCGGACGAAGCTCTGCTCGGCGTGGGCGAGCTGCGCGGGGCCGAGGTGTTTCGGAAAGCGCCGGCCCAGCCGGGCGAGCAGCGGCCGGCCGCCCCGGCGGCCCACCGCGTATCCGATCGAGTCGCCGACGATCGCGCCGGACGCCGCGGCGGCGGCCACCCACTCCGGTCCCACCACCCCGGTGGCGGCGAGCAGGGCGGAGCTGACCAGCACGATCTCGCCGGGCAGTGGAACACCTATGCTCTCCACGCCGATCACCCCGGCGACGATCAGATAGACCGCGACCGGGGGCAGCGCGGTCAGCCAGTGCTGTACGTCGACCACGGCCCACCCCCTCAGGTCCGGCCTCGAACCCTACCCGGGCACCGGGGCCCGCGGCCCCTCGCCGCCGGGCCCCGGCCACCCGGAGGCCACGCAACGGCGTCCCGAAGCCTGGCCCGAGGTTGCGCGAATAGCAAGACGGACGTACGGTTTTGTTAGATGCGAGAACCCAGTAAGTGTCACCTAACCGGGGCGTCGCCCCGGCCGGTGCGACAGACTGCTCAGGACTACTCACGGTCGCTGGTGTGAAGGAGTACGACGTGGCGAGCCTCGACACCTTCGGTGCGAAGACCCAGCTACGCGTCGGAGACGCGAGCTACGAAATTTTCAAGATCAGCAAGGTGGAGGGACACGAACGGCTCCCCTACAGCCTGAAGATCCTGCTGGAGAACCTGCTGCGGACCGAGGACGGCGCGAACATCACCGCCGATCACATCCGCCAGCTCGGCGGCTGGGACGCGACCGCCGACCCGAGCGTGGAGATCCAGTTCACCCCGGCGCGGGTGCTGATGCAGGACTTCACCGGCGTACCGTGCGTGGTCGACCTGGCCACCATGCGCGAGGCGGTCCGCGACCTCGGCGGCGACGCCACCAAGGTCAACCCGCTGGCCCCCGCCGAGCTGGTCATCGACCACTCCGTCATCGCCGACCTGTTCGGCCGTGCGGACGCCTTCGAGCGCAACGTCGAGCTGGAGTACGAGCGCAACAAGGAGCGCTACCAGTTCCTGCGCTGGGGCCAGACCGCGTTCAACGAGTTCAAGGTCGTCCCGCCGGGCACCGGCATCGTGCACCAGGTCAACATCGAGTACCTGGCCCGCACGATCATGGAGCGGGGTGGCCAGGCGTACCCGGACACCGTGGTCGGCACCGACTCGCACACCACGATGGTCAACGGCCTGGGCGTGCTGGGCTGGGGCGTCGGCGGCATCGAGGCCGAGGCCGCGATGCTCGGCCAGCCGGTCAGCATGCTGATCCCGCGGGTCGTCGGCTTCAAGCTGCACGGCGAGATGCCGGCCGGCACCACCGCCACCGACCTGGTGCTCACCATCACCGAGATGCTGCGCAAGCACGGCGTGGTCGGCAAGTTCGTCGAGTTCTACGGCCCCGGCGTGAGCGCCGTGCCGCTGGCCAACCGGGCCACCATCGGCAACATGTCCCCGGAGTACGGCTCCACCGTGGCGATCTTCCCGATCGACGCCGAGACCGTCCGCTATTTGGAGCTGACCGGCCGCGACCCGCAGCAGGTCGCGCTCGTCGAGGCGTACGCCAAGGAGCAGGGCCTCTGGCACGACCCGGCCGCCGAGCCGGACTACTCGGAGCGCCTCGAACTCGACCTGAGCACCATCGAGCCGTCCCTCGCCGGCCCGAAGCGCCCGCAGGACCGGGTGCCCCTGGGCAGCGCCAAGACGCTGTTCCGCTCGGCGCTGACCGACTACGTCACCGGCGGCGCCGGCGCGAAGGTCGCCAGCCGGGCCGGGGTCGCCCGCGAGCAGTTGCCCAAGGGTGCGAACGGCCCGGCCGACGAGGCCAGCGCCGAGTCGTTCCCGGCCAGCGACCCGCCCGCCAACGACTTCAGCGACCCGGCCGACGAGCCGCGCGACCTGGTCGCCGCCGCCGTGGGCTCGGGCGGCCGGGCCAGCAACCCGGTCCGGGTCACCGGCGCCGACGGCGTGGAGTACGAGCTGGACCACGGTGCCGTCGTGATCGCCGCGATCACCTCCTGCACCAACACCTCCAACCCGCAGGTGATGATCGGGGCGGCCCTGCTGGCCCGCAACGCGGTCGACAAGGGCCTGACCCGCAAGCCGTGGGTGAAGACCACCCTCGCGCCTGGCTCCAAGGTCGTGATGGACTACTACGACCGCGCCGGCCTCACGCCCTACCTGGACAAGCTCGGCTTCAACCTGGTCGGCTACGGCTGCACCACCTGCATCGGCAACTCCGGCCCGCTGCCGGAGGAGGTCTCCGCCGCCGTGAACGAGGGCGACCTCGCGGTGGTCTCGGTGCTGTCGGGCAACCGGAACTTCGAGGGCCGGATCAACCCGGACGTCAAGATGAACTACCTGGCGTCCCCGCCGCTGGTGGTCGCGTACGCGCTCGCCGGCACGATGGACATCGACCTGGCCAACGAGCCGATCGGCGAGGACAGCGAGGGCAACCCCGTCTTCCTGCGCGACATCTGGCCGAACAGCGCCGAGATCCAGGACGTCATCGCCAAGGCGATCGGCGCGACCGGCTTCAGCGCGGCGTACGCGGACGTGTTCGCCGGCGACGAGCGGTGGCAGTCGCTGCCGACCCCGACCGGCGACACGTTCGCCTGGGAGGGCGAGAGCACCTACGTCCGCAAGCCCCCGTACTTCGAGGGCATGCAGCAGGAGCCGCAGCCGGTGCGGGACATCACCGACGCCCGGGTGCTGGCCAAGCTGGGCGACTCGGTCACCACCGACCACATCTCCCCGGCCGGCTCGATCAAGGCCGACTCCCCCGCCGGCACGTACCTCGCCGAGCACGGCGTGCCGCGCCACGAGTTCAACTCGTACGGCTCGCGCCGGGGCAACCACGAGGTGATGATCCGGGGCACGTTCGCCAACATCCGGCTGCGCAACCAGCTCGTCCCCGGTGTGGAGGGCGGGTTCACGGTCAACCACCTGACCGGCGAGCAGACCAGCATCTACGACGCCTCCACCGCGTACCAGGAGGCGGGGGTGCCGCTGGTCATCCTGGCCGGCAAGGAGTACGGCTCCGGCTCGTCGCGGGACTGGGCGGCCAAGGGCACCATGCTGCTCGGTGTGAAGGCGGTCATCGCCGAGTCGTACGAGCGCATCCACCGGTCGAACCTGATCGGCATGGGCGTCCTGCCGTTGCAGTTCCCGGTCGACGCCACCGCCGAGTCGCTCGGCCTCACCGGCACCGAGACCTTCTCGATCACCGGAGTGACCGCGCTGAACGACGGCGAGACCCCGCGCACGGTGAAGGTCACCACCGACACCGGCGTCGAGTTCGACGCCGTGGTCCGGATCGACACTCCGGGCGAGGCCGACTACTACCGCCACGGCGGCATCCTGCAGTACGTCCTGCGCCGCATGATCGCCGGCTGAACGCAGGCGGGGCCCCTTGTCGACAGGCGTCTGTCGGCAAGGGGCCCCGCCGGTGCGCGTCAGCCGCCCGCGCGGCGGCGGGACTCCCGGACCTTCATCGCGTGCTCCATCAGCGTGATGAGCACCTCCTTGCTCGACTCCCGCTGCCGGGCGTCGCAGAGCAGCACCGGCACCCCCGGGTCGAGGTTGAGGGCGGCCTGCACCTCGTCGAGCCGGTATCGGCGAGCACCCTCGAAACAGTTCACCGCCACCACGAACGGGGTGCCGCGCCCCTCGAAGTAGTCGATCGACGGGAAGCAGTCGGCCAGCCGCCGGGTGTCGGCGAGCACCACCGCGCCGAGCGCGCCGAGCGCCAACTCGTCCCAGACGAACCAGAACCGGTCCTGGCCCGGCGTGCCGAACAAATAGAGCACCAGGTCTTCGCTGATGGTGATCCGGCCGAAGTCCATCGCCACGGTGGTGGTGGTCTTGCCCTCCACCCCGGACAGGTCGTCGATCCCGACCCCGGTCTCGGTGAGCACCTCCTCGGTCCGCAACGGCCGGGTCTCGCTGACCGCGCCGACCATCGTGGTCTTGCCGACACCGAAGCCGCCCGCGATCAGGATCTTGATCGCGGTGGGCAGCGGCGCGGCTCCCGCCGGCCGCTCAGAGGGCCCGTAGTCCATTGATAACCGCCTCGAAGATGCTCTCGTCGGGAAGGCCCGCGGTCACCCGCGGCTCGCGTACTTGCACGAGGTCGCGCGCCATCAGGTCGCCGAGCAGGACCCGGATCGTGCCCACCGGCAGGTCCAGGTGCGCGGCGACCTCCGCCACGGACTGGATCCGCTGGCAGAGCGCGACGATGGCCAGGTGCTCCGGGCCCAGCCCGACCTCCGGCGACACCTCCGCGCGGGTGGCCGTCACCAGGGAGATCAGGTCGAACGTGCCGGTGACCGGGCGCGCCCGGCCACGGGTCACCGCGTACGGTCGGACCACCGGCCCGGCGTAGTCGTCGACCCACTGTTCCTCCATGGACTCCCCTGGGGCCGTCATGGCGACTACTTCTCGCCGACCGGCTGCTCGGGAAGCCGGGTCGGGGAGGCCACGTACTTGCCCACCCGGGTCACCAGCATGGCCATCTCGTACGCGATGAGGCCGACGTCGGCGTCCTCCGAGGCCAGCACCGCGAGGCAGGCGTTGCGGCCGGCGGCGGTGACGAAGAGGAACGACGACTGCATCTCGATGATCGTCTGCTGCACCTGGCCGCCGCCGAACCGTTTCCCCGCGCCCCGGGCCAGGCTCTGGATGCCGGCCGCCATCGCCGCGAGGTGCTCCCCGTCGTCCCGGCTCAGGCCCTGCGACGAGGCCATCAGCAGGCCGTCTGTGGAGAGCGCGACAGCATGTTCGGCCTGCTTCACCCGGCCGACCAGATCATCCAGCAACCACGTCAGGTCGGCACTCGAAGCCGTCTTCTGCCCCACTCGTCGTCCTCTTCTCCCCCGGCTGGTGTCGCCGTCTTGTCGTCTGGGACCTGCCGTCCCGCCATGGCGCGGTTCGTCCGCGCCGCCTCAGGTCGCCTCGTGCTCGCCGGCGTCGCCCGTGGGCTCCCCGTCACCGGCCCCGCCGAGCAGGCGGGCCGCGTCGGTGCGACCGCGCCGGGTGCCGGTCTGGTAGGAGCTCATCATCCGGCGGACCTGCTCCGGCGGCCGGATCGTGTCCTCGTCGTCGTCCGGCTGCGCGGCCGGGTCCTCGCGCAACTCCGGCACGATGTTGGCCTGGCGTACGCGCACCGGCAGCCCGGAGTCGGTCCGCCGCACCGGCGCGGGGGCCGGAACGGGGGCGGCCGCCAACCTGGCGGACGCGGCGGGAGCCGCACCGTCGGCGGCGATCTCGGCGGGTTCGCCGGCGTGGCCCGGGCCCGCCACGGTGAAGCCCGGGGCCGCATCGTGGGCGAGCGGCCGGGGCGTGGTGATCGGAAGCCCGGTCGGCACGGTCGGCGCGTCCAACGCCGACTGCCCGGCGGGGTGCCGGGGGCGTACCGGCAGCTGGGTCCCCTCCGCCGGGGCGTCCGGGGCGGTGCGGGACCGCGCGCGGGTGGGCAGGGCCGGCATGCCGTCGCCCTCGACGGCGGGAGCGGCCGGTGCGGGAGCCGGGGCCGTCGGGGCCTCCGCCAGCGCCACCGGCGCGAGCGGGCGGGCCGCCGGCCGGTCGCCGACCGGACCCGTCGGACCCGCCACGACCGGCGCGGCCGGATCGGTTTGGCCGTCGGTGCGCCCGGGGCCGGCGGTCTCGCCGCCGCCCGCGTCGGTGACCAGCTCCGCCGGGATCAGCACGACCGCCGTGGTGCCGCCGTACGCCGACTCCTTCAACTGCACCCGGACGCCGTGCCGGTCGGTGAGCCGGCTGACCACGTACAGGCCGAGTCGGGCGGCGTTGGCCAGGTTCAGCTCGGACCGGTCCACGATCCGGTGGTTCGCGGCGGCGAGGTCCTCCTCGCTCATCCCGAGGCCCCGGTCCTCGATCTCGATGACGAACCCGTTGGCCACCATCTGGCCGCGCACCTCGACGTTGGTGTTCGGCGGCGAGAACGACAGGCCGTTCTCGATCAGCTCGGCCAGCAGGTGGATGACGTCACCGACGGCCCGGCCGGCCAGCGAGATCGCGCCCAGCGGCAGCACGTTGACCCGGGTGTAGTCCTCCACCTCGGCGACCGCGCCACGGACCACGTCGACCATCGGGACGTTGCGCCGCCAGGCCCGGCCCGGGGTGGAGCCGGAAAGAACGATCAGGTTCTCGGCGTTGCGCCGCATCCGGGTGGCGAGGTGGTCGATCCGGAACAGGTCCTCCAGCTCCTCGGCGTCCTGCTCCCGGCGTTCCATCGCGTCGAGCAAGGTGAGCTGGCGGTGCACCAGCGCCTGGGTGCGCCGGGCCAGGCTGAGGAAGACCTCGCGGACGTTGCGGCGCAGCTCCGCCTGCTCGACGGCGGTGCGCAGCGCGGTCTCCTGGACGGCGTTGAACGCCTTGCCCACCTGGCCGACCTCGTCGTCGCCGAACTCCAGCGGTGGGGCCTCGGTGGCGACGTCAACCTCCTCGCCGTGGCCGAGCCGCTCCACCACGCTGGGCAGCCGGTCGTTGGCGAGGGCGTGCGCGGCCTCGCGCAGCCGCTCCAGCTGGCGCAGCAGCGCCCGGGCGGTGGTGATCGACACGATGATCGACGCGACCACGGCGAGCAGGCCCAGGCCGGTGGCGAGCACCAGGCGAATGATCACCATGACGGCGACCGGGGTGGCCCGCTCCACCACGTCGTCGCCGCCGGCGACCACGACCTCGCTCCACCGGGCCAGCGCCGGGGCCACCGCCGCGTCCCAGTCGGCGGCCTCGAAGCCCAACCGGGGGTCGGTGCCCCGGCCCTGGATGATGCCGTCCTCAAGGTCACGCAGGCTCCTGAACGCCTCGCCGCCGACCATCGCGTCGTAGCGCTGCCGGTCGGCGGCGGGCAGCCGGCTCACCGCCAGCTCGGCGGCGAACCGCTGCGCGCCGATGAGCTGGGCGAGCTGGGACCGTTCCGCCGTGGTCATCCGTCCCGCCGAGAGCACGCCGGTGAGCAGGGCGTCCTCCTGGGAGAGCAGCTCACGGGCGCGGTTGAGCTCGATCAGCGCGGTGGTGTCCTCGCCGACCTGCTGGTCGCCGAGCAGGCCAAGGGCCGCGTAGACGTCGAAGATGGACCGGATCACCTGCCCGTACGCCGTGAGGGTCGACGACCGGTCGACGCTGCGCACGTCCACCTCGGAGCGGGTGTCCCCCAGCCGGGAGAGCTGCCCGTAGGCCGCGTCGAGGCGCTGCTCCAGCGTTTCGCTGGCGGCCACGGCGGTACGCCAGCCGCTGGACGACTCGCGGAACGCCGACGCCAGCTCGTCGGTGCGCCGCCGTTCCGTGCCGAGCGCCTCCCGCCGCGTCTCGTCCGGCCGCCCCAGGTACGCCAGAGACAGCTTCCGTTCCCGCTGAAGCTGAAGCACCAGCGTCTCGCTCGGCTCCGACACCGATTCGTTGAGCGCCTGCACCCCGAGCAGGTTGACGCCGTCCCGCAGGGTCACCCACGCCGCGAAGGCCCAGAGCGCGACGAGCGACGCCAGCAGGGCGACGATTTTGGTACGGAGATTCGTACTGCGGGAACGCATCACACCGTCCTGGCCGGGTGTTCGGGGGTTGCCGGAGCGTGTGTGGTCGGTACACGGTCGACCACGCGCGCACGCTAGCAGTGTCGGTATATTCACTCAAGCGGCACTGATCAAGGGGGCCCTCCGGTTCCCGGGCCTAGTGGCGGCGGTGCCGCCGGCCCCGGCACGGACGAGATGGCGGGCCGCGGCGACGGCGGCGCGGACGATCACGGCGGGGCGGTAGAGGTCCTTGTCGTGCCAGAGAGCGGGCTCACCGTCGCGTCCCTCCATGGTGGCCAGGTAGCGCCGGCCCCGGCCGAGCGCCGCGTCGACGCCGGCCGGCGCGGCTGGCCCGGCGGCGCGCAGGACCTGCACGGCGTACGCGGTCTCCTCGATGGTGCCGCCCCACCGTCCCCAGGATCCGTCGGCGCGCTGCCCGGCCAGCACCCACTCGACGGCCCGGTCCACCGCGCCCTCGGCGGCCGGTCCCCGGCCGTGCCCGGACAGGGCGAGCACCGCGCAGCTCGTGGCGTAGTACGGCGAGGCGTGCCAGCGGTCGGACCACTGCCCGTCGGGAAGCTGCCGGTCGGCGAGCCAGCCGGTGAGCCGCCGCGTCACCGCGACGAGCCGGGCGTCGGCCGGCGCGTGGTGGGCCAGATGCCAGCCGAACGCGTCGAGCACGTGGGCGTTGGTGGTGACGGACGCGCCGTCCTCCCCCGGCCAGGTGCAGAAGTGCTCGCCCGTGTCGTAGCCCCAGAGGCTGGCCGGGTCGAGCGGGCGGCCGAGGCGGGCCAACGCGTAGAGGGTCACCGCCGTGGTGTCGGCGTCGGCGGGCAGCCCGGGCGCGGTGGGGGTACCGACGGCGCCGACGGTCGCCACCAGGCCGGCGAGCAGCCGGGGCGGCACCGGCAGCGGGACGCCCGCCCGACTCAGGGTGCTCAGCGCCCAGGCCCGCTCGAAGACCGTGATTCCGGTGGCGCACGGCACCGGCCCGCCCTGCTGGCGGGCCACGCCCTCCAGGTAGGACACCGCGCCCGCCGCCCCGGGCCCCGCGTCGGGTACGCCCAGCCAGGCGGCGGTCGCCGCCGGGGACGCGCCCACGGTGCCGGGCCCGACCGGGGCCACCCCGGCGGCGCGACGAGCCGCCGGGCCGATCACCTCGAGGGCGTGCAGCAGCTTCACCGGCAGCGGACGGCCGGAGGCGACCAGCGCGCGGACCCCGGCCAGCCGGGTACCGTCCAGCCCCGGCGGCAGCGGTAGCGGGCCGGCGTCGCGCCAGGCGGCGAGGCCGGGCGGCGGGTCGGCGCGCACGGCGTCGAGGTGCGCGGCGACCGAGCCGACCAGCGCCGGGACGGTCAGGTCGATGGCCGGCAGGTCGGGCGGGGCGGGCGCGGTCGGGCCGGTGAGCCGCCCATACAGGGCGCGTAGCCCGCCGTCCACGGCCCGGGCCAGGCGTTCGGCGGCGCAGACCCCGGGCAGCCAGGCGGCGTCCCCCCGGCGCAGAGCGGTGAGCAGCGCCTCGGTGGCGCTGAGCGTCGGCACCAGAGCGTACCCCTGCCGACCGCCCCACGCGCCGTCGGGGCGTTGCGCGGCGAGCAGGTAGGTGATCCGCTCGACGTGGTGCACCAGCCACGGCGCGAGGCTGACCAGGCGCCCGGTCTCGTACACCGACGCGGAGGACTGCCCGCCCGGGGTGAGCGTCATCGCGGCGACCAGCTCACGGGCGTCCGCCGCGGACTCCGGGTCCCGCGCGGGCCGGTCGACCGGGCCGGGAGCGGTGGACCGCTGCCGGGCGATCGTCACCGCTGCCCCCAGAAGTCGGTGGACCGGTAGAAGCCGCTGCTGAACCCGATCTGCCGGGCCAGGTACGTCGCCTGGAGCGGGCAGCCGCCGGACAGCGGGGCCAGCAGTTCCGTGCACCGCTCGACCAGCTCGACGATGCGCTGGTCCACCTCGGCGCGGTCGTTCACCAGCAGCAACGCGTTCAGGTCGCCCCATTCGAGGTCCCGCTCGTACGTGGCGAGGTCGTTGACGAGCCGCAGCACCCGCTGCACCTCGTCGCTGACGGCCACCAGCCGGTCCAGCCGCCGGTGGGTTTCCGCGTCGCCGGTCCAGATCCAATGTGCGACGTTGACCACGGTGCAGGCGAGGTTGTCGGCATTGGCGAGGTACTCTGCGAAGCCGGGCAACGGGGCGCCGTCGCGCTGCCGGGCGGTCTTCCAGTCCCACTCCCGGGCCATCGCGGTCACCGTGCGGCGTACCGCCGCGCGCCATGCGTCGCCCAACGCGGCGAACGCGGGGACTGTCGCGAGGTCGTCGCGGAGCTCGGCGAGCAGGCGTCCGAGCGGGTCGTCGGCGTCCGGGCTCCTGCCCTCGACGACCGCGAGGGCACCGGTCACCACCCGGTCGACGTCCGCCCGGGACTTCGCCAGGTAGTCGATCCGCCAGTCGAGGGCGAATCCCCAGAGCACCATCCGGTTGCTCAGTCGTAACTGCTCGGCCGTGCACCAGGGTGCGCCGAAGGCGATGGCCAGGGCGATGTTGCTGAACAGCGCGGCGTCGAAGGGCCGGCCGGTGCAGAGGTCCGGGAAGCGGGCGGCCTGCCGTTGCAGGTCGCGCTGGCCCTGCGCGGCGAGCGCGCAGATCCGGCCCTGCTCGGCGGCGGCGGAGAGCTGGTCGGGCAGCACCGTGGACGGTGGCGTGACGAGGTTCACGCGACGGTTCCGGTGCGGACGGGGCGCAGCTCCAGTTCCACGCGGTCCCTCGCCCGCAGCGCGGCGGCGAGCCGCACAGCGGGCAGTCGGGAACTGCGCGCCCGCAGCCGGTAGCGGCTCAACAGGTTCGCCACGATGAGCTGCGCCTCCAGATAGAACAGGTGCATGCCCAGGCACTGGTGCGGGCCGCCGCCGAAGGGGAAGAACGCGTACCGGTGCCGGGCCCGGACCCGCTGCGGGGTGAACCGGTCCGGGTCGAAGACCTCCGGGTCGTCCCAGTACCGCGTCAACCGCTGGGTGACCAGCGAGCTGATCAGCAGCGTCGCCCCGGCCGGCAGGCGCACGCCGCCAAGCGTCGTCGGCCGGAGCACCTGCCGGGGCGCCAGCCAGCCCACCGGGTAGAGCCGGATCAGCTCGTCGAGCACCATCCGGGTGTAGCGCAGGCGCGGCAGGTGCTCGGGGCCGACCCGGCCACCGCCGGCCACCGAGTCGATCTCCTCCCGCAACCGGGCGGCGACCTCGGGTGAGCGCTCCAGGTGCGGCCAGAGCCAGGTCAGCACGTTGACGGTGGTCTCGGTGGTCACGGCCACCATGGCAACGGTGTCGTTGCGGACCTGCCGCTCGTCCAGTGGCCGGCCGTCGCCGGTGGTGCCCCGCCAGAGCGTGGCGATGACGTCGTCGCCGTCGCTGCCCCGCGCCGAGCGGACGATCGGCGCCAGCACCTCGTCGATGCGCCGGGCGGCGTCCCGGAACGCCCGGTCGCCGGGCATCGGCAGCGCCAGCGGTGCGAACGGCACCAGCACCCGGGGGATCACCGAGGTGGCGATCGCGTCCTGGGCCCGGATGACGCGGAGAGCGTCGGCGACCGAGATCCGGCCGCCGAAGAACGTCTCCATCATCGTCCGGCACACGATCCGGGCCTGCTCGGCGCCGATGTCCACCGGCTGGCCGGCGCGGGCCGGCCCGTCCAGCTCGGCGACCGCGTCGGCGATCGTCGCGGCCATCCGGTCCAACACCGCCTCTATCCGCCGGGCGGTGAACAGTGGCTGGAGGATGCGCCGGCTGTCCGACCACACCGGACCGTCGCCGAGGATCCCGTCGCCGAACAGCCGGCGCAGCGGACCCCAGAACGCGCCGTCGCCGGCCCGGCCGAAGTTGTCGGCCCGGTCCCCCAGCACCTGCTGCACGTGGTCGGCATCGGTCACCAGGTAGGGCCGGAACGCCCCGACGTTGAGTCGGACCACCTCGCCGCCGGCCCGCTCGCCGAAGTCGACGAGGGCGCGGACGGGGTCGCGGAGCAGGCCGGGCGCGACGTGCCGCAGCGGAACGGATCTCGCTCGCCGAGCACGGGTGGGGGCCGGGTGTGGGGCTACCACGTGTGGTGCACTCCCCTGATCAACTGAGCGTCGCGGAACGACCGTGGAAAGTAACGGTCCGCCCGAGCATGCCATTGAGCAGGTCAACTTCTCCAGAGGAGAGAAGAATAATTTTCGCGCGCGAAATTTCCCGGCTCCACTAGGGACCCGTCACGGACCCGCCACCTGGGCATTTCCACCGGCACCGCCACACCTCGTAACCAACTGGCAACCGAGCTGGGGTGCCGCGGACGGGCGTAGCCTCGTTGCCCGCGCCGTCGATCGCGCATCGGCGGCAGGGACCCGCCGGCCCTCGGCGTCGATGCCGCCCGGCGACGGCCAGGCCCGCCGGGGGCGCCGTGACGACTTTCGCCAACCCGACGCGGGAGAGAAGCGGGCACGACCCCACCCGCTGTGCCAGGCTCAGGGGCATGGACGACAAGACCATCCTGAATCGGATCTCCGAGCTGGTCGACGAGGAGCACCGGCTCCGCTCGGCGGCGCAGACGAAGGAGTCCGGCACCGCCGACGAGCAGGACCGGCTGCGCGAGTTGGAGGAATCCCTGGACCAGTGCTGGGACCTGCTACGCCGGCGGCGGGCCGCCCGCCAGGCCCACGGTGACCCCGAGGCCCAGGGTGTACGCCCGGTCCCGGAGGTGGAGCGCTACCTCCAGTGACCAGTCAGGCGGCCGGCACGCGCCGGCCGCCCCTGGTCCGACGCGGGCGCCGGGTCCTGGTCCGGCGTCCGCGCGGCGTGGCTCAGCGGAGGCCGGCCTCGCGCAGCAGCAGCGCGGTCAGCGCCCCCGGGTCGGTGTCGCCGGCCGGCAGGCCACGCGCCGTGAACCAGGCCCCCACCACCCGGACGTCCCTGGCCAGGAACTCCGGGCCCTGCGGGTTGGCCACCACGTCCACCACCTGCGGCAGATCGATCATGACCAGCCGCCCCGCGTGCACCAGCAGGTTGTACGGCGACAGGTCGCCGTGCGCGTAGCCGGCCCGGGCCAGCACCACCAGTGCGTCGACCAGTTGCTCCCACAGCGAGCGCAGCTCGGCCGGCTCGGGCCGGCACTGGGCGAGCCGGGGCGCGGCCAGCCCCTCGTCCGGATCACCGACGAACTCCAGCATCAGCTCGGTGCCGAGCAGCTGCACGGGGTACGGCACGGCGATACGGCCGTGCGCCGCGCCGATCTCCCAGAGTCGGGAGAGGGCGGCGAACTCGGCGGCGGCCCATTGCCCGGCGATCATCTGCCGGCCGAACGCGGTACGCCCGGCCATCGCCCGGTTCTCCCGGGACCGGCGCACCCGGCGTCCCTCCAGGTAGCCGGCATCGCGGTGGAACAGCCGGTGCTGGGCGTCCCGGTACCGCTTCACCGCCAGCAGGCAGGACCGGTCGGTGTCCGGCACGGCCCGGCGGACCAGGTGGACGTCCGCCTCCTTGCCGGTCTTGAGCACACCCAGGTCGGTGTCCCGGGCGGCCAGCTCGGTGACCAGCCAGGCCGGGTACGGCTCGGGGCCGTGCACGGCCCGGTCCCAGGTGGACCAGGCGTCGCCGGCAGGGGCGTCGTCGTCCGGGCCCGGGTCAGGGTCCGGGTCGGTCAGGACCGGCTCGGCGGGCCGGCCGCGCTTCAGGAAATTCGGTTCGTCGTCGTCGAAGCGGCTCTTGCCGCGGCTCCGGCGCCCGCGCGCCGGAAAGTCGTCGTCACGCACTGTGCTGGTGATCCCTTGATCGAGGCTGGTGAAGGCAGGTGGAAGAGCCCTGCAAAGACGGCCATGACGCGACCTCCCCTCCTCGACCGGGAACAACCCGGCTGCGCCCGCGCGCGGCACCATGCTGGGCCACACCCGCGCGCCCCCGCAACCGATTTACCCTGGGGCCGCCGTCAGGTTCAGCGCGCCACCGGGGCCGCCGTCAGGCCGCGAGCACGGTGGCGACGGCGGCGAGCAGGCCGTCGACGGTGAACGTGGGGGCGAACCGGGTGTCCGTCCAGGCCCGTCCCCGGTGCAGCCAGACGCTGGGCAGGCCCACGGCCGCCGCCCCGCCGATGTCGGCCTCCGGGCTGTCCCCCACCAGCCACGCCCCGCGCAGCGGCATCCGGACCCGCCGGGCGGCCAGCGCGAAGATCCTCGGGTTGGGCTTGCTGACCCCGGCCTCCTCCGAGATCACCCAGTCGGCGACGTACCTGTCCAGGCCGGTCGCGCGGATCATCGCGTCCTGCTGGCGGACGCTGCCGTTGCTCACCACCACCGGCACCCAGCCGGCGTTGTCGGCGATGCGCAGCGCGCAGGCCACCAGCGGGTCGAGCCGGGTGTACGCGGCCACCCCGTCGTGCAGCTCCTCCACCAGGTCCAGCGAGGAGATCAGCAGCCCGTACCGGTCGCGGATCGCGTCAGCCACGTCCCACCGGTCGGTCAGCCCGTCGGCGTCGATCGACAGCAGCCAGTCGATGTCGGTGGCCGGCGCGCCGATGCCGTCGAGAAAGCGCTCGCCCCAGGCGCGGAACGGCCCGGCCCGGTCGAGCAGGGTGTTGTCCAGGTCCAGCAGGAGCAGCGGCACTCGGGCACCTTAAGGGAGACGGGCCGCTGGCCGACAGGGCCGGCCGGCACGGCGTCACCGGGCGATGGTAGCCGGCCACCGATGGGTCGATCACGCATCGGCTCCCTCGCCGGCACCGCCCGTGGCCAGCGCCTGAGCCCCTGACCGCCGACGTTGCCGGCACGTTACAAGCCGTACGTACGGTTTGCACGGTGTCCGGTCACCTGACACGATCGTGTCGTGCCCAGAGTAAGTCAGGACCAGCTCGACGCCCGCCGGCAGGAGATTCTCGCCGCAGCTCGGGCCTGTTTCGCCCGGCACGGCTACGAGGGCGCCACGGTGCGGCGGCTCGAGGAGGCCACCGGGCTGTCCCGGGGCGCGATCTTCCACCACTTCCGCGACAAGGACTCGCTCTTTCTCGCGGTGGCCGAGGACGACGCGGCGGCCATGGTGGAGACGGTTGCCCGCAACGGCCTTGTCCAGGTGATGCGGGACCTGTTGGCCCGGGCCGTCTCCCCGGACACCACCGGCTGGCTGGGCAGTCAGCTGGAGGTCTCCCGGCGGCTGCGCACCGACCCGGCGTTCGCGCGCCGCTGGGCGGAACGGTCCGCCGCCATCGCGGAGGCGACCCGGGGCCGGCTGGCCCGCCAGCGGGAGGCCGGGGTGCTCCGCGAGGACGTACCCATCGACGTGCTGGCCCGGTTCCTCGAACTCGCCTACGACGGCCTGGTGCTGCACCTGGCGATGGGCCGCCCGGCCGGCGACCTCGGCCCGGTGCTCGACCTGGTCGAGGAGGCCGTCCGCCGCCGCTGACGGCCACCGCACCGGCGGGGGCGGGTCTCGGTCCGGTAACTCGGCCACCGGCCCGGGCCGGACGTGGTGGCCCTGCCCCACAATGAGGCGCGCAACCCCTCGCGCGACAGGAGAGCAGCATGACCGTCATCGCGGCGCCCGGGGACACCTGGGGCATCCCCGGGCCCACCTTCCTCGGCTTCTACCTGTTGGCCGGCCTCATTGTCGTGGTCGGCGCGATTGTCCACCGGCGGCGGGTCCTCGCCGGCCCTTCGGCCGTCGGCGTCGGCCAGCTCGGCCCCCAGCAGGCGGCCTACCTCAACGGCGGCAACCAGATCGCGATCTGGGCCTCGCTGGGCGGCCTGCGCGGCAGCGGCGCCGTCGGAGTCCGCCCCGACCGGCGGCTCGCCGGCGGCGGCCCCCTGCCGGCGGGGGCCACCCCGCTGGACCGGGCGGTCCACCACGCCGCCAACCGCGGCCTGTACTCCCGGGAGCTGGGCCGCGACCGCCGGGTGCTGGAGGCCCTCGAACAACTGCGGCAGGGCCTTGAGCGGCAGGGCCTCGCGCTGACCGCGGATCAACGCAGCTCGGCCCGCACCGGCGCGTTCCTGCTGCTCGCCCTCGTCGGGCTCGGCGTGTTCCGGATCTTCGCTGGGCTGTCCAACGACCGGCCGGTCGGCTTCCTGGTGCTGGCCGTGATCCCCCTGGCCATCGCCTCCGCGCTGCTCGCCCGGGTGCCGTGGCGAACCCGGGCCGCCAACCGGGCCCTGCGCGAGCTGCACCGCAGCAACGTGCACCTCGCCCCCACCTCCGCCCCGGCGTACGCGACCTACGGGGCGGCCGGCGCGGCGATGAGCGTGGCCCTGTTCGGCACCGCCGCGCTGTGGGCCATGGACCCGGGCTTCGCCGAGCAGGCCGAGATCCAGCGTCAGGCGCTCTCGGGCACCGGCAGCTCCTCGGTCGGCGGGTGCAGCGGCGGCAGCTCGTCGGACGGGGGCAGTTCCGGCGGCGGAGGCGGCTCCTGCGGCGGCGGGGGCGGCTGCGGCGGGGGCGGGGGCTGCGGCGGATGACCGGCCCGGGTCCCGCCGGGGTCGGCATCGGTTGGCGGCCCGAGATCGCCGGTTTCGTGGCCGGGCTGCCCCGGGCTACGGTTCGTTGGAGGTGGTGGCCGAGGCGGTCGCCCCGCACGGGCCACCGCCGCCCGGGCTCGCCGCGCTGGTCGAGCGCGGCGTCACCGTCGTACCGCACGGGGTGAAGCTCTCCCTCGGCGGCGCGAGCCGGTCGACCCGGCCCGGGTTGACCAGCATGGCGCGGATGGCCGAGCTGGTCGGCGCGCCCGCTGTCAGCGAGCAATGCGTTCGTGCGGGACCGATGCTGAGTCGACACTGCTGCAGTGCCGGCAGCCTGGAAGTCGTCGCGCGATGAAGGCCAACGTACGCCGGGACCCAGGCCGAGCTGCCGGTGCCGATCGCGCTGGAGCCGATCGCGGCATTGTTCGACTGGCCGGACGACGAGCTGGACGAGGCGGACTTCCTCACCGAGATCCTGGACGCGACCGGCGCGACGCTGCTGCTGGACATCGCCAACGTGCACGCCAACGCCCGCAACCGGGGTGCCGACCCGCTGGCCCTGCTGGACCGGCTGCCGCTGGGCCGGGTGGCGTACGCCCACGTCGCCGGGGGCGCCGAGCAGGGCGGCTTCTACCACGACACGCACACCGACCCGGTGCCGCCGGCCGTGCTCGACCTGGTCGGCGAGCTGTGCGCCCGCCACCGCCCGCCCGCGCTGCTGCTGGAGCGCGACGGCCGCTGGCCGCCCGCGTCGGCGCTGCGGGCCGAGTTGGACGCCATCGCCGCGGCGTCCGGGTATCCGGCGGTGACGTGAGCGCGTCCGGCGGCGGCGACCTGGCCGCCAGGCAGGCGGAGCTGGTGGCGACGCTGGTCGCGGGCGGGCCGCTGCCGCCTGGGTTCGCCCCGGGCCCGGTCGACGCCGCCCGCCGCGCCCTGCTGCGCAAGCGGGCCGGCGACGTGGCCCGGCACTGGCCGCTGCTCGCCGCCGCTCTCGGCGGGAGCTGGTCGGCGACGTTCGCCCGTTGGGCGGCCGACCGGCCCACCAACGGCTCGCTGCGTGACGGCTGGGACCTGGCCCGGGAGCTGCACCGCCGGGGCGAGCTGCCGCCGCTGGGCGCAGAGGAGCTGGCGGCCCGGGAGGCGGCCACCCGCTACGACGGCGCGACGGCGCCACGACCGCGCCGGCTGCCCGCCCTGGCCCGCGTCGGCGGCACCGTCGCGGTGCAGTTCGCCGGCCGGGTACGCCTGGTGCGCCCGGCCCACCGGTAGCCGCCCCCACCGGGGTACGGCAGGATCGGCGTCATGGATCTGGGACTCACCGACCGGGTGTACGTGCTGACCGGGGCCTCGCGCGGGCTGGGCTTCGCCACCGCCGAGTGCCTCGTCGCCGACGGGGCCCGGGTGGTCGTCTCCGCCCGCGCACCCGAGCAGGTGGCCGAGGCGGTGCAGCGGCTCGGCGGCCCGCAGCGGGCGATCGGGCTGGCCGCCGACCTCCGCGACCCGGCCACGCCGCCGCGGCTGGTCGCCGCCGCCCGGGAACACTTCGGCCGGCTCGACGGCGCGCTGGTCTCGGTCGGCGGCCCGCCGCCGGGCACCGCCGCCGGGGCGACCGACGCGCAGTGGCGGGAGTCCTTCGAGACCGTCTTCCTCGGCACCGTCCGCACCGCCCGGACGGTCGCCGCCGCGCTGACCGACGGCGGCGCGATCGGGCTGGTCCTGTCCACCTCGGCCCGCAGTCCGCTTGCCGGGCTGGGCATCTCCAACGGGCTGCGCCCCGGCCTGGCCGGGGTGGCCAAGGACATGGCCGACGAGTACGGCCCGCGCGGCGTCCGGGTCGTCGGGCTGCTCCCGGGGCGGATCATGACGGACCGCAACCGGCAGCTCCTGGCCGCCACCGGGGACGCCGAGCGGGCCCGGGCCGAGGCCGAGGCCGGGATCCCGCTGCGCCGCATCGGCGAGCCCGCCGAGTTCGGCCGGGTCGCCGCGTTCGTCCTCTCCCCCGCCGCCGGATACCTGACCGGGATCAATCTCCCGGTCGACGGCGGCGCGCTGCGCGGCCTGTGATGGCCGCCCCCGGAGGCGGCCCGGCCTTCCCGCCGGTCGGCGCCGGGCCAGGGCTTCCGCGCCCGTCCAGACAGGGGCCGTCGGGGGGCCGCCAGCGCCGGCCGACGCGCGAGGAGCTGGCCGCAGCGGCGGACCGGACCATCCCGGACGTCATCGGGCCGGGGCTGGCCGTGCTCTTCGTCGGAATCAACCCCGGGCTCTGGTCGGCGGCCACCGGCTGGCACTTCGCCCGGCCGGGCAACCGGTTCTGGCCGGCGCTGCACCGGGGCGGCTTCACCCCCCGCCAGCTACACCCGAGCGAGCAGGACGCGCTGCCCGGCTACGGGCTCGGCATCACCAACATGGTGGCGCGGGCCAGCGCCCGGGCCGACGAACTGACCGCCGCCGAGCTGGTCGACGGGGCGGCGATCCTGACGGCGAAGGTGCGCCGGCACCGCCCGGCGTGGGTGGCGGTGGTCGGGGTGACCGCGTACCGGATCGGCTTCGGTCGGCCGAAGGCCGCCTTCGGCCCACAGCCGGAGCTGCTCGGCGACGCCCGGCTGTGGGTGCTGCCCAACCCGAGCGGGCTGAACGCCCACTTCACCGCCGAGACGCTGGGCGCGGCGTTCGGCGAGCTGCGCGCCGCCAGCGCCGCCCCGGCCTGAGCGGGGCCGGGCCGGCGGGCCGCCGCCCGACCGGTCAGTTCGCGGCGGCCGGCGGCAGCGCCTCGTCGGCGACGTAGCTGGCCATCGGCATCGTGATGATCTTTTCGGCGCCGGTCGCGTCCACGTACGGGGTGGGCGAGTCGGCCACCGCGAACTGGGTGCGGTACAGCTCGGCATAGAGGCCGCCGACGGCGACCAGCTCCTCGTGCCGGCCCCGCTCGACGATCCGCCCCTCGTCGAGGACGAGGATCTGGTCGGCGTCGCGGACGGTGGAGAGCCGGTGGGCGATCACCAGCGCCGTACGCCCCGTCAGCGCCACCGCCAACGCCCGCTGCACCGCCGCCTCGCTCTCCGAGTCCAGGTGCGCGGTCGCCTCGTCGAGGATCACGATCGACGGGGCCTTGAGCAGCAGCCGGGCGATCGCGATGCGTTGCTTCTCTCCGCCGGAGAAGCGGTAGCCCCGCTCGCCGACGGTCGTGTCGAGCCCGTCGGGCAGGGACCGGACCAGGTCGGCGACCTGCGCGCCGGCGAGCGCGGCCCAGATCTCGTCGTCGGTGGCATCCGGCTTGGCGTAGCGCAGGTTCTCGGCGATCGTCTCGTGGAACAGGTGGGAGTCCTGGGTGACCATGCCGATCTCGTCGCGCAGCGAGGCGAGCGTGGCGTCCCGGACGTCGACGCCGCCGACCAGCACCTGACCGTCGGTGACGTCGTACACCCGGGGGATCAGCATGGACAGGGTGGACTTGCCCGCACCCGACGGACCGACCAGGGCGATCATCTGCCCCGGCTCGACGGCGAACGAGACCCCCCGCAGCACCGGCTCGTTGACGGTGCGGTCGAGGGTGGTGACCTCCTCCAGCGAGGCCAGCGACACCTCGGCGGCGGCCGGGTAGCGGAACCGGACCTCGCGGAACTCCACCCGGCCGTTGCCGCGCGGCACGGCCACGGCACCCGGCTTCTCCGCGATGCCGGGGCGCAGGTCGAGCACCTCGAAGACCCGGTCGAAGGAGACCAGCGCGCTCATCACGTCCACCCGGACGTTGGACAGCGCGGTCAGCGGACCGTACAGCCGGGTGAGCAGCAGGGCGAGGGTGACCACGGTGCCGGCGCTGACGCTGCCGGTGACCGCGAGCCAGCCGCCGAGGCCGTAGGTGAGCGCCTGGGCCAGGGAGGCGACCAGCAGCATCGCCACGAAGAACGTCCGCGAGTACATCGCGGACTGGATGCCGATGTCGCGGACCCGCTCGGCCCGGCCGGCGAACCGGCGGGCCTCCACCTCGGGCGCGCCGAAGAGCTTGACCAGCAGCGCCCCGGCCACCCCGAACCGCTCGGTCATCGTGGCGTTCATGTTGGCGTTCAGGTTGTACGACTCGCGGGTGATCTCGGCCAGCCGCCGGCCGACCCGGCGGGCCGGGACGATGAAGATCGGCAGCAGGACCAGCGACAGCACGGTGATCTGCCAGGAGAGGGTGAGCATCACCACGGTGGTGAGCACGAGCTGGATGACGTTGCTGACCACCCCGGACAGGGTGGAGGTGAACGCCCGCTGCGCGCCCATCACGTCGTTGTTGAGCCGGCTGACCAGCGCGCCGGTCTGGGTGCGGGTGAAGAACTGCAGCGGCATCCGCTGGACGTGGTCGTAGACCCGGGTCCGCAGGTCGAGGATGATCCCCTCGCCGATGCGCGCCGAGTACCACCGCTGCGCCAGCGAGAACAGCGCGTCGGCGACCGCGAGGGCGGCGATGACCAGGGCGAGACGGACCACGGTCGACCCGGCCTCCGCGCCGCCCCGGCTGATCGCGTTGATCACGTCGCCGGCGAGCACCGGGGTGGCGACGCCGATCACCGCGGCGATCACCACCGTGACCAGGAAGACGACGATGTCCCGCCGGTAGGGGTGGGCGAACTCGACGATCCGCCGGGCGGTGCCGCGGCTGAGCCGGTGGGCGGAGACTTCGTCCTGGTTACGCATCGACCGGATCATGCTCCAGCCGGCCATCCCGCCGTCGGACATCACGCGTCACCTCCGGGGTCGTGGTCGGCTCGGGCCGTCAGGTCGATTGTCCCGACGAGTACGACAACCTTGGCGGTAAGCCGGTTCTTCCCGAAGAATCCTTACCCGCACCCCTCGGACGGGTGGCTACTCTCCCCGGCCGGCGAGGTCGCGGAGCCGGCGGGTCTGGGCCTCGCGCTCGGCTCGCTGCTGCTCGGCGTGGGACCGGCCGGCGGCACCGGCGAGCAGCGCCTTGATCTCCACCACCGCGTCCCGGGGATGGGCAAGCAGCCCAGCGGTCAGGTCACGCACCGCGCCGTCCAACTCGGCGTTCGGCACCACCAGGGTGGCCAGGCCCAGCCGGTCGGCCTCGGCGGCGTCCATCCGCCGGCCGGTGGCGCAGATCTCGAGGGCGCGGGCGTAGCCGACCAGCTCGACCAGGCGTTTCGTGCCGGCCAGGTCGGGAACCAGGCCGAGGGTCACCTCGGCCATGGAGAGTCTGGCGTCGGCCGCCAGCACCCGCAGGTCGCAGGCGAGCGCGAGCTGGAAGCCGGCGCCGATGGCGTGGCCCTGCACGGCCGCCACCGAAACGACGTCGGGCCGGTGCAGCCAGGTGAAACCGCCCTGGAACTCGGCGATCCGGTCGGCGCACTCCTGCTCGGGCAGGGTTGCCAGCTCGGCGAAGGAACCGGGGCCGGAGGCACCGGCCACCGACAGGTCGAGGCCGGCGGAGAACGCCCGCCCCTCGCCACGAACGACGACGACACGCACATCACCGGGCAGGTCCCGGGAGAAGTCGGCCATCGCACGCCACATCGCCGGGGTCTGGGCGTTGAGCACGTCGGGCCGGCACAGTGTCACGGTCGCCACCGGCCCGTCGCAGTCGAGTCGCACCCCGACCGCCCCGGGGGTCACCGGGCGGCCCGGGGGACGGCGCTAGTGAACGACGTCGGTGGGCGGGTCACGCCTTCTTGCGGCGCCGGGCACCGCCGCGCTGACGCAGCTGCACCCCGGACTCGGTGAGCACCCGGTGGATGAACCCGTAGGAACGGCCGGTGGAGGCCGCGAGCGCCCGGATGCTCTCTCCGCCGGTGTACCGCTTTACCAGGTCCTTGGCGAGCGTCTGACGCTCGGCTCCGACGATCCGGCGACCCTTCTCAGTGCTGGTGGCTGTGCCAGTGGCTGCCATGCTGAATCCTCACGTCCCAGACTGTGCGGTTCGATACGGTCCCACCTATTAGACCGCCTCGAACGATCATGCGCCAGATATCAACTATTCGCCAACCGACACGCTATGCAGTGTCGACTACCCGATAGGGTGACGTCGGCCGGTCGCCGGACCCCCTTCGGACCGGGCCGGGCCGGGCCGGCGCGGCGGCCGTACCCTGCCTGGCGTAACCCACCTGATCGCGGCCGCCGGCGCGGCGTTGGTGCAGCGCGGCCGGGAACAGGCCGAGCAGCCCGGTCCACGGGTCGGGCACCACGAGCAGCCCGGCGGCGACCACCACGGCGACCAGGCCGCGGTGGCCAGGTACTGCCCGGCGGCGTTGTGGTAGACGGGCGGCCATCCCGCTGCGGTCCGGCTGGTCGGCCGGATCGGCCACTGGCTGACACCGGCGGTACCCGTCGCGATCGGGGTGCTGATCCTGACCCGTTCGGGGGTCCTCGCCCGCCCGAGCCGTGCTCACCCGAACGCGCCCGCGCTGCTCACCCGTGCCCGTGCTCGCTGGTGCTCACCTTGCGCCGTGCTGGCCCGGGCACGCCGAGCGGAGAGTGACGCCGCGCCGCAAAAGACGCGGAAATTCGCATTCCGCCCGGGTCCTCGGCGATTTGCGGCCCGACTGACGGTCAGGCCAGCTCGACCAGTTCGAGAAGGTCGTCGCTCCAGGCGTCCTCGTCGCCGTCGGGCAGCAGGATGGCCCGGTCGGGCTTGAGCGCCAGCACCGCGCCCGGGTCGTGGGTGACCAGGACGATCGCCCCCGGATACCGGGCGATGGCGTCCAACACCTGCTCCCGGCTGACCGGGTCGAGGTTGTTCGTCGGCTCGTCGAGCAGCAGCACGTTGGCGCCGGAGCAGACCAGGGTGGACAGGGCCAGCCGGGTCTTCTCCCCGCCGGAGAGCACGCCGGCCGGCTTGTCCACGTCCTCGCCGGAGAAGAGGAACGCGCCGAGAATCTTCCGCAGCTCGGTGTCGGTCTGCTCGATCGCGGCGGCCCGCATGTTCTCCAACACCGTCCGCCCCACGTCCAGCGTCTCGTGTTCCTGGGCGTAGTAGCCCAGCCGCAGCCCGTGCCCGGCGTGCACCTCGCCGGTGTCCGGCTCCAGCAGGCCGCCGAGCATCCGCAGCAGGGTGGTCTTGCCCGCGCCGTTGAGGCCGAGGATGGCGACCCGCGAACCCCGGTCCACCGCCACGTTGACGTCGGTGAAGATCTCCAGCGACCCGTACGACTTCGACAGGCCCGTCGCGGTGAGCGGCGTCTTGCCGCACGGCGCGGGGTTCGGGAAGCGGACCTTGGCCACCTTGTCCGAAACCCGGACCTCCTCCAGCCCGGAGATTAGCCTCTCGGCCCGGCGGGCCATGTTCTGCGCGGCGACGGTCTTGGTGGCCTTGGCCCGCATCTTGTCGGCCTGGGCCATCAGCGCGCCGGCCTTCTTCTCGGCGTTGGCCCGCTCCCGGCGGCGGCGCCGCTCGTCGGTCTCCCGCGCCTCCAGGTACGCCTTCCAGCCCAGGTTGTAGACGTCGACCACCGAACGGGTGGCGTCGAGGAACCAGACCTTGTTGACCACCGACTCCAGCAGCGAGCCGTCGTGCGAGATCACGATCAGCCCGCCCTTGTGATTGGCGAGGAACCCGCGCAGCCAGGTGATCGAGTCGGCGTCGAGGTGGTTGGTGGGCTCGTCGAGCAGCAGGATGCCACCGCCGTTCTCGCCGGCGTCACGGAACAGGATCCGGGCCAGCTCGACGCGGCGGCGCTGACCGCCGGAGAGGGTGCCGATGGTCTGGGCGAGGGCCCGGTCGGGCAGGCCGAGGTTGGCGCAGATCCGGGCCGCCTCGGCCTCCGCCGCGTACCCGCCGAGGGCGGCGAACTGGTCCTCGAGCGCGCCGTAGCGGCGGACCAGCCGGTCGTCGGCGGCCTCGGCGAGCTGGACCTCGACCTCTTTCATCTGGGCCATCAGCACGTCCAGGCCCCGGGCGGAGAGCACCCGGTCGCGGCCGGTGACCTCCAGGTCGCCCGTGCGCGGATCCTGCGGGAGGTAACCGACGGCGCTGCGCCGGTCGATCTGCCCGGCGTACGGCTGCCCCTCCCCCGCGAGCACCTTCAGCGTGGTGGTCTTGCCGGCGCCGTTGCGGCCGACCAGGCCGATGCGGTCGCCCGGCTGCACCCGCAGCGTGGTGTCGGACAGCAGGATCCGGGCGCCGGCGCGCAGCTCCAGGCCGGTGGCAGTGATCATGTCGGGGACTCGCTCTCGGGGTCTGGAAGGGCTGACTCAGGGCACGCGAAAGCGCCGGCGGGTCGGTGGTTCCCGTCGGCGCGGGGCGGTTCAGCCTTCGCAGAGCAGCACGGGACAAGTGTACCGGGCCGTCCCGCGCGCGCCGCCCGGATTACCAGTCAAGATCATCGGGTACGGATCCGTCGTCCGGACCCGGTCCGGTACCGCAACCACCAGACGTGACGAATCGGTGATCGGGGTCAACATGGAGCTGAACGAGAACGCGCGGATCGACACCAGCCAGGTGGACGACCGGCGGGGATCCGGCGGAGGCGGCGGCCTGGGCGGCATACCCATTCCGATCGGCGGCGGGCGCGGCGGCATCGTCGGCATCGTCGTCGCGGTGCTGGTCGCCCTGGTGGGTGGCGGATTCGGCCTGAACGCGGCCACCAACGGCGGCGGCGCCGAGCAGGGCGACAACACCTCGCTGGAGCAGAGGTGCTCCGCCGACGACGCGCTCAAGCAGCTCGACTGCCGCAACACCCTGTACGTCAACTCGATCCAGGCGTACTGGCGCACCGCCCTGCCGGAGGCCTTCGGCGAGCAGTACCAGCCGTCGAGGACGGTCTTCTTCAGCCAGGGCGTCAACACCGCCTGTGGCCAGGCCGACTCCGGCGTCGGGCCGTTCTACTGCCCGGCCGACGACCTGGTCTACATCGACCTGACCTTCTACAACCTGCTCGCCGACCAGCTCGGGGCACAGGGCGAGTTCGCCCAGCCGTACGTGCTGGCCCACGAGTACGGCCACCACGTGCAGGACCTGCTCGGCACCGAGGCGCAGATGCGCCGCCAGCAGCAGCGCGACCCGGACAACGCCAACGCGCTGTCGGTGAAGCTGGAACTCCAGGCCGACTGCTACGCCGGGACCTGGGCGAAGAACGCCACCGGCACCGCCGACGAATCCGGGCAGAAGATCTTCAAGAGCATCTCGGAGCAGGACATCGCGCAGGCGATCGACACCGCCGAGAAGATCGGTGACGACGCCATCCAGCAGCGCTCGGGCCGCCCGGTCAACCCGGACGAGTTCACCCACGGCACATCCGAGCAGCGCCGGCAGTGGTTCGCCAAGGGGTACAACACCGGCGACCCGAAGCAGTGCGACACCTTCGCCAGCACCCTCTGACCCGCCCCACCCACCCCCTGCACCACCCCCGTCGTGTTCACCCCGCCCGCCTGCTGCTGGCAGTGGGCCGCGACGTGATGATCAGGAGATCCGCGTCATCTTCGATCACCAACCTGGCGCGAATCTGTTGATCAACCTTCCGAAGGGTCGCGGATGAGAATGTGGACGGCGCGGGCGGATGCCACTGCGGCAAGCAGCACGGCGTGGCGGGGTTCGGGGACGTCGAGGAGGCGTTCGGCGCGCAGCGCGGCGAGCGGGGCGAGCCGCCGATCGGCCAACACGATGTCCACCGCCCGCCGGTCGCCGCCGCAGACCAACACCGCCAGGTCGGCCGCCTCCGGCAGCAGCAGCCGGACGGCCAGGTCGACCGCATCGCCGAGGGCCGCCTTCGCCTGGTTGTCCCGCCGCCGGGCGAAGCGCTGCTGGGACCAGCCGCCCGCGGCGGTGCGGCCCTGCACGTAGCGGCTGTCCACCTTGGAGACGACCAGCTTCTCGCCCTCGGCGACCCCGACAGCCACCGCCCCCTTGCGGGCGAGCAGCAGACCGATGCGGCGCGAAGCGCGGGCGGCGGCCACGAAACCGGGTACGTCGGCCGCGGACGGCGCGCCCGGCGGGGTGTGCAGTTCGGCGGTGGCCCCATCCGGGGCGGTGAGCAGCAGGCCGTACTCCCACACCGTCGTGGTGGGCGGGCCGTGCCGGTCGGCGAAGCCGTCCACCCAGCGGTCGACGCGCGCCGGTGTCACCTCCACCCAACGCCCACCACCGGCCGCCGGCCTGCTGCTCATGGCCCCGAACCTACGGCACCGGCAGCCGGCCGTCGGCCCCGGTCCACCCGGACCGCACGGGACCTTGGACAGCTACGGTCAGTGCCGACGAGCCGGCCCAGGTCAGTGCCGACGAGCCGGCCAAGCCAGCACCAGCGGGCCGGTCAGGCGGTCAGCAGGACCGCGATGGCCAGCGCGGCGATAATCGCGCTGGACACCAGCCCCGTGACGCGGCGACCGCGCGGACCGGTGAGGGCCCGACCAACCACGGTGCCACCACCGGCGACCAGTAGCTGCCAGCTTGCCGAGGCGAGGAAGGCACCGGCCACGAAGGCGACGGCCACCGCCGGGCCGGCCTCGGCACCGTCGTTGCCGGCGAGCACGAGCGCGGCGAAATAGACCATGGTGGCCGGGTTGAGCATGGTCAGCGCCAACAACCCCGCAAAGGCCCGAGCAGGGCTCTCCAGGCCGCGCCGCCGGCCGGACGCCCCACCCACCGGGCGGGGATGCAGCGCCTGCCACGCACCCCGCGCCGCCAGGGCGAGCAGCACCGCCGCCGCCACCAGCCGCAGCGGCCCGGCGATCGGGGCGACCATTCCGGCCACCGCCGCCCCACCGAGGGTCGCCACGGCGGCATAGACACCGTCGGCGGTAGCCACCCCGAGAGCAGCGGCGGCACCGACGCGGAAGGAGGTCCGTGCGCTGAGCCCCATGATCAGCACGGCGATCGCGCCGACGGGCACGGCAACACCGTAGCCAGCGGCGAGGCCGGCCAGGAACGCCCCGGTCACGACGGTCGGGGCAGAACCGGGGCGGCCGGCAGCGCCGCCCGCTGTCGCCCGGCGGCCACGGCCGCGGCGACAGGGGCGGGCTTCATCCGGCACGTCTCGATCACCCGCCCATCGTGGGCCCTCGCCCGCCGCCTGCCAACCGCATTTCCGCACACCGGGCCGGACCGGGCTGTAGTGGCATCAGACCTGACCGGAGGCCATTGCTTTCGTGATCGAGCGCGAGCTTGGGAAGCGGGAACGGGAACGGGTCGAGCGCGGCACCCGGTGACCGGGTGCCGCGCTCGATGGGAAAGAACGTCAGACGTTGAAGCCGAGGGAGCGGAGCTGGTCGCGCCCCTCGTCAGTGATCTTGTCGGGCCCCCACGGCGGCAGCCAGACCCAGTTGATCCGGATGTCGTTCACCAGTCCCCCGCCGGGGCCGGTGGTCAGCGCCTGCCGGGCCTGGTCCTCGATCACGTCGGTCAGCGGGCAGGCCGCCGAGGTCAGCGTCATGTCCAGGGTGGCCACGTTGTCGTCGTCGACGTGCACGCCGTACACCAGGCCGAGGTCGACCACGTTGATGCCCAGCTCGGGGTCGACGACGTCCTTCATCGCCTCCTCGACGTCGGCGACGGCGGCCTTGCCGCCGGTGGCCGACGAAGCCGCGCCCTCGGTGGTCGGCGTCGCGGCGTCGGTCGCCACGGCGCCGGTTTCCGGCGTCCCGGCGGTCTGGTCAGAACTCATGCCTTCACCTCCGGGCTCACGCCCACCCCGGCGCGTGCCGTTGCGTCCTTGAACGCCATCCACGGCAGCAACGCGCACTTGACCCGGGCGGGGTAGCGCGCGACGCCCGCGAACGCCACCCCGTCACCGAGCACGTCCTCGTCCGGCGTGACCTGGCCACGGCCGGACATCAATTCGACGAACGCCTCGTGCACGGCGAACGCCTCCCCCACGCCCCGGCCGCGCAGCAGCTCGTGCAGCACGCTCGCCGACGCCTGGCTGATCGAGCAGCCCATGCCGTCGTACGAGATGTCGTGCAGCACGGTGCCGTCGGTGGCGACCCGGACGGTCACCTCGTCGCCGCAGGTCGGGTTGACGTGGTGCGCCTCGGCGACCCTGTCGGCTGGGTCGTCGGCGTCGCGCAGGCCACGGCCGTGGGGGCGCTTGTAGTGGTCCAGGATGATCTCCTGGTAGAGCTGGTCGAGCTGCATCAGTCGAACACCTTCCGCACCTGCTCCAGGCCACCCACCAGGGCGTCGATCTCGCCCGTGGTGGTGTAGAGGTAGAACGAGGCCCGCGTCATGGCCGGCACGCCGAACCGGGTGCAGACCGGCTTCGCGCAGTGGTGCCCGACGCGCACCTGCACCCCGAGCGAGTCGAGCACCTGCCCGACGTCGTGCGGGTGGATGTCGCCGAGCGCGAACGAGATCGTCCCGCCCCGGCCCACGGGCACCGTCGGCCCGAAGATCCGCAGGCCGGGCACGGTGGCGAGGGCGTCCAGCGCGTACGCCGTCAGCTCCTTCTCGTGCCACTGGACCGCCCGCATGTCCAGGCCGGTGAGGTAGTCCACCGCCGCGCCGAGCGCCACCGCCTCGGCGATCGGCGGCGTGCCCGCCTCGAACCGGGCCGGCGGCGCGGCGAACGTCGACCGGGCCATGGTGACCGTCTCGATCATCGAGCCGCCACCGAACACCGGGGGCATCGCCGCGAGCAGTTCGCCACGGCCCCACAGCACCCCGATGCCGGTGGGGCCGCACATCTTGTGCCCGGTGAAGACGATGAAGTCGGCGTCGAGGTCGACCACGTCGATCGGCAGGTGCGGCACCGACTGCGAGCAGTCCAGCAGCAGCAGCGCGCCCACCTCGCGGACCCGCGCGGTGATCCGGGCGGTGGCGTTGACCGTGCCGAGGATGTTCGACATGTGCACCAGCGAGACGATCTTCGTCCGCTCGGTGACGAGGTCGTCCAGCCCGGACTCGTCGAGCCGGCCGGCGTCGGTGACCGGGATCCAGCGCAGGGTCGCGCCGGTACGCTCGGCGAGGAGCTGCCACGGGACGATGTTCGAGTGGTGCTCCATCTCGGAGATGACGATCTCGTCGCCCGGACCGAGCCGGAACCTCGGGTCACCGTCGGCGCCCAGCGACGCGTTGGAGAACGCGTACGCCACGACGTTGATCGCCTCGGTCGAGTTCTTGACGAACACCACCTCGTCCACGCTCGGCGCGTTGACGAACCGGGCGATCTTCGCCCGTGCCCCCTCGTACGCCTCGGTCGCCTCGGTGCCCAGGGTGTGCACCGAACGCGACACGTTGGCGTTGTGCATCGCGTAGTGCTCGGCGAGCACGTCGAGCACCTGACGCGGCTTGTGCGAGGTGTTCGCGCTGTCCAGGTAGACCAGCCGGTGCCCGTTGACCTCCCGGTCGAGGATCGGGAAGTCCGCGCGCACCGCCGCCACGTCGAAGCGCGGCACGTCGTCGAACTGCGGCATGCCGGCCGGGATGGTCAGAGAGGACATCGCGGTCAGGCCCGTGCCGCGCCGGCCCCGGCGACGTACCGCTCGTAGCCCTCGTCCTCAAGCTTGTCGGCCAGTTCCGGGCCGCCCTGCTCGACGATCCGGCCGGCCACGAAGACGTGCACGAAGTCGGGCTTGATGTAGCGCAGGATGCGGGTGTAGTGGGTGATCAGCAGCAGGCCGGTGTCCCCGGTGTCACGGACCCGGTTGACGCCCTCGCTGACCACGCGCAGGGCGTCGACGTCGAGGCCGGAGTCGGTCTCGTCGAGGATCGCCACCTTCGGCTTGAGCAGCTCCAGCTGCACGATCTCGTGCCGCTTCTTCTCGCCGCCGGAGAAGCCCTCGTTGACGTTGCGCTGGGCGAAGGCCGGGTCCATCTGGAGGCGCTCCATCGCGCCCCGCAGCTCGCCGCCCCAGGTGCGCAGCTTCGGCGCCTCGCCGTCGATCGCGGTCTTGGCGGTACGCAGGAAGTTGGCCACCGACACGCCGGGGACCTCGACCGGATACTGCATGGCCAGGAAGAGACCGGCGCGGGCCCGCTCGTCGACGGACATGGCCAGCACGTCGACGCCGTCGAGGGTCACGGAACCGCCGGTGATCTCGTACTTCGGGTGGCCGGCGATGGAGTACGCCAGGGTGGACTTGCCGGAGCCGTTGGGGCCCATGATCGCGTGGGTCTCCCCCGACCGGACGGTCAGGTCGACGCCGGACAGGATCGGCTTGAGCTCACCCTCGGGCAGCTTGACCGACACCTTCAGGTCGCGGATCTCCAGGGTGCTCATTATCGGGTCACTCCATTGCTCGGCATCGGGCGGCCGTCGTCGCCCACGGGAAGGTAGATGTCGCCGTCGCGGACTTCGACGGGGTAGACGGGAACGGGTTCGGTGGCGGGCAGCCCGGTCGGCTCGCCCGTCCGCAGGTCGAAACGGGAGCCGTGCAGCCAGCACTCCAGCGTGCAACCCTCGACCTCGCCCTCGGAGAGGGCCACGGAGGCGTGCGAGCACTCGTCGTACGCGGCGTAGAACTCGCCGTCCACGCCGTGCACCAACGCGATCGGGATACCGTCGACGTCGGCGCTGATCACGCCGCCCTTCGGTACGTCCTCGGTCGAACAGATCCTGATCATCAGGTGCCCGCCTTCGCGAGCCTGGCCTCGATGGCGTCGCCGAGCCGCTCGCGCAGCTCCTCGACCGGGATCTTGTTGATCAGCTCGGCGAAGAAGCCACGGACCACGAGGCGGCGGGCCTCGTTCTCCGGGATGCCCCGCGCCATCAGGTAGAAAAGCTGCTCGTCGTCGAAGCGGCCGGTCGCGCTCGCGTGCCCGGCGCCGGCGATCTCGCCGGTCTCGATCTCCAGGTTCGGCACGGAGTCGGCCCGGGCACCGTCGCTGAGCAGCAGGTTCCGGTTGATCTCGTACGTGTCGGTGCCGGTCGCCTCGGCGCGGATCAGCACGTCGCCCACCCAGACGGTGTGCGCGTCGGCGCCCTGCAACGCGCCCCGGTAGCCGACGTAGCTGCGGCAGTCGGGCACGTTGTGGTCGACGAGCTGGCGGTGCTCCAGGTGCTGACCGCCGTCGGCGAAGTAGAGGCCGTACAGCTCGGCCTCGCCGCCGCGGCCCGTGTACTCCACGGAGGTGTACTGCCGGACCAGGTCGCCACCGAGGCTGACCTGGACGTGCACGACCCTGGCGTCCCGGCCCAGCCGGATCCGCAGGTGCTGGGCCTGCACCGCGTCGGCGGCCCAGTCGGCCACCGTGACCAGGGTCAGCCGCGCGCCGTCGCCCACGGACACCTCGACGTTGTCGGCGAGGGTAGCCGAGCCGACGTGCTCCAGCACCAGGGTCACCTCGGCGAAGCGCCCCACGTCGACGAAGGTGTGCCCGAACGCGAGCCCCTCGGCGCCGTCGCCGACCACCCGCAGGCGCACCGGCTCGGCCACCACCGCGTCGCGGGCGACCTCGACCAGCAGCGCCTGCCCGGCCTCGCCGTACGCCAGCGCGCTGACCCGGTCGACCGGGGTGAGCACGCTGCCCACCCGGGGGTCGTCGGAGCCGATCCTGGAGGCGGTGACGCCGGCCGGCAGGTCGCCGTACTCGTGCCGGACCATGCCGGTGGCGGCCCGTGCCCCGCCGAGGCCGACCAGGCCGCGCAGGCGCTTGAGCGGGGTGAAGCGCCACTCCTCCTCCAGGCCCGTCAGGGCCGGGAAGTCGGCGACGTCGTACGAGCGGAGCGCCTGCGACTTGGTGCTGGGCGGCGCGGAAGCCTGGGTAGTCATCTCTTCCTTGGTCTGTTCTGCGATTGGTCGGAGGGCCATTCGGGCTGGTCGCGACACGGCGCGACGGGTCCGGGCCGCGCGAGGGCCGGTCGGGTCAGCCGACCGCGCCCTCCATCTGGAGCTCGATCAGGCGGTTGAGCTCCAGGGCGTACTCCATCGGGAGCTCCTTGGCGACCGGCTCGATGAAGCCGCGGACGATCATCGCCATCGCCTCGTCCTCGCTCAGACCCCGGCTCATCAGGTAGAAGAGCTGGTCGTCACTGATCTTGGAGACGGTCGCCTCGTGCCCCATCGACACGTCGTCCTCGCGGATGTCGACGTACGGGTAGGTGTCCGACCGGGAGATGGTGTCGACCAGCAGCGCGTCGCACTTGACCGTGCTCCGGCTGCTGTGCGAGCCCTCCAGCACCTGCACCAGGCCCCGGTACGAGGTACGACCGCCGCCCCGGGCGATCGACTTGGAGATGATGGTGGAGGAGGTGTGCGGCGCGGCGTGCACCATCTTGGCGCCCGCGTCCTGGTGCTGCCCCTCGCCGGCCATGGCCACCGAGAGCACCTCGCCCTTGGCGTGCTCGCCGGTCATGTAGACCGCCGGGTACTTCATGGTGACCTTGGAGCCGATGTTGCCGTCGACCCACTCCATCGTCGCGCCCTCGTGACACACGGCGCGCTTGGTGACCAGGTTGTAGACGTTGTTCGACCAGTTCTGGATGGTCGTGTACCGGCACCGGGCGTTCTTCTTGACGATGATCTCCACGACCGCGCTGTGCAGCGAGTCGGACGAGTACAACGGCGCGGTGCAGCCCTCGACGTAGTGCACGTACGCACCCTCGTCGACGATGATCAGCGTCCGCTCGAACTGGCCCATGTTCTCGGTGTTGATCCGGAAGTACGCCTGCAGCGGGATTTCCACGTGCACGCCCTTCGGCACGTAGATGAACGAGCCACCGGACCACACGGACGTGTTCAGCGCGGCGAACTTGTTGTCGCCGACCGGGATCACCGTGCCGAAGTACTCCTTGAAGACGTCCTCGTGCTCGCGCAGCGCGGTGTCGGTGTCCAGGAAGACGACGCCCTGCTCCTCAAGGTCCTCGCGGATCTTGTGGTAGACGACCTCGGACTCGTACTGCGCGGCGACGCCGGCGACCAACCGCTGCTTCTCCGCCTCGGGGATACCCAGCCGGTCGTAGGTGTTCTTGATGTCCTCGGGCAGGTCCTCCCAGCTGGTGGCCTGCTTCTCGGTGGACCGGACGAAGTACTTGATGTTGTCGAAGTCGATCCCGGTGAGGTCGGCGCCCCACGCCGGCATCGGCTTGCGGCCGAACAGCCGAAGGCCCTTCAGGCGCAGGTCGAGCATCCAGGCCGGCTCGTTCTTCTTCGCCGAGATGTCCCGCACCACCGCCTCGCTGAGGCCGCGCTGGGCGGCAGCCCCGGCGACGTCGGAGTCGGCCCAGCCGTACTCGTACCGACCGAGGGCGGCGAGCTGCTCTTCCTGGGTCAGGGGCTGGACGATCTGCTCGGTCATCTATCTGTCCTCACAGTGGTGACGGTTCTACCGGACTGGGCACGCCCCGGCTGGGCCGGGATGTGCGTGGTGCACACCCCGTCGCCGTGCGCGATGGTGGCCAGGCGCTGCACGTGGGTGCCGACCAGGCGAGAGATCACCGCGGTTTCGGCCTCGCACAGCTGGGGGAACTCGGCGGCCACGTGCGCCACCGGGCAGTGGTGCTGGCAGAGCTGGCCGCCGGAGGCGATCGTGGACGCGTTTGCAGCGTAGCCCTCGGCGGTGAGCGCCCCGGCGAGCGCCTCGGCCCGCGCCAGGGGATCGTCGCCGGCGTCCTCCATGGCGGCGCGGCAGCGGTCCTCCAGGGCGGCGACCTGGTCGGCGGCGAACGCCTCCACCGCCACCGAGCCGCCGTTGCGGGAGATCCAGCGCAGCGCGGCGGTGGCGATGTTGTCGTAGTGGTGGGTGCCGCAGCGGCCCCGGGCCGCGTCGGTCAGCACGAAGACCTTCGCCGGGCGGCCCCTCCCCCGGCTGCCCTGGACGGTCTGCTCGCGGGCGACCACGTCACCGTCGGCGAGCATCGCGTCGAGGTGCCGGCGGATCGCCGCCGGGCTGAGGCCGAGCGCCGAGCCGAGCTGCGCGGCGGTGGTCGCCCCGCGCTCCAGCAGCAGTTGGGTGACCCGGTCCCGGGTCGACAGGTCGGTCGCGGTGGAACCGGCCACCGGCACCGCCGCGCCGGGCACCGGCCGGGCGCCCGTGGCCACGCCGGACGCGGGCAGCCCGGCGACCGGGACGGTCGCCGGCTGCCGCCCGGAGAGCGCCGCCATGTTTTTCACAACGCCCACGTTACGTAATTCGCCCGGGGGCCGCAAACCCGGTACCGGTGATCCGAACCACCGCAGCGGCGGAGTCACCCGATCGGGCTCCACTACGATGCGTAGGATTCGGTCCGTGAAGCGATCCGTCCGGTTCCCGGTCTCCACCGCCCTGCTGCGCCGCCTCGCGCTCGCCTCCATGATCGCGAACGTGGCCATCGTGGTCACCGGCGGGGCGGTCCGGCTGACCGCCTCCGGCCTCGGCTGCCCCACCTGGCCCCGGTGCACCGACGCGTCGTACACGCCGACCCCGGAGATGGGCGTGCACGGGGTGATCGAGTACGGCAACCGGCTGCTCACCTTCGCCGTCGGCCTCGTCGCCCTCGCCGTGGTGGTGGGGGTACTGCTGCACGGCACCCGGCGACGGGCTCTGCTGCCGCTCGCGGTCGCGGTGCTGTTCGGCATCCCGTTGCAGGCCGTGATCGGGGGGATCACCGTGCTGACCAACCTCAACCCGTGGGTGGTCGGGCTGCACTTCCTCGCCTCGATGGTGGTGATCACGGTCGCGTACGCGCTCTGGCGGCGCATCGACGAGCCGGACGGCCCCGTGGTGCCCACCGTGCCGGGGCCGCTGCGCGCGCTGGCGCTGGTCACCACCATCGTCAGCGCCGCGGTGCTGGTGATCGGCACCTGGGTCACCGGCAGCGGCCCGCACGCGGGCGACCACGGCGCGGCCCGCAACGGCCTCGACCCGGAGTCGATCTCCCAGGTGCACGCCGACGGGGTGTTCCTGCTGATCGGGCTGTCGGTGGCGCTGGTCTTCGCGTTCCGAGCGGTCGGTGCCCGGCGGGCGGAACGAGCCGCCGGAGTGCTGGTCGCCGTGGAGCTGGGGCAGGGCGTGATCGGCTTCGTGCAGTACTTCACCCACCTGCCCGTGATGCTGGTCGGTGCGCACATGCTCGGGTCGTGCCTGGTCCTGCTGGCCACCCTCGCGGTGCTGCGGTCGACCCGGGAACGCCGGCCGGTCGGGGCGGCCCCGGCAGCCCCGACGTCGGTGGCCACGCAGTCGGCCACGGCCCCCGTCCCGGTCAACGCCTGACCGCGTCGCCCACCGGGCGACGACGCCGGTTCAGCGGCGGGCGGCCCAGGTGGGCGACGACGGCTCAGCGAGGGCGGCTCAGGTGGGCGACGACCGCGGCGGCGAGGCGGTCGGGGGCGCCGTCGGCGTACCCGATGAACAGCGACGGCTCGGTCAGCTCCAGCTCGACCAGGACGGGCATGCCGTCCGGGCCCGGAATCAGGTCCACCCGGGCGTAGAGCAGCCGCCGCGTGCCGCCCGGGACCGCCGCGAGGACCCGCTCGGCGACGGCGAGTTGATTCGCAGTCGGCGTGCGGGGGCTGATCTCCTTGGCTTTGTACAGCCCGTAGGGGCCGAAGTCGGGGCCGACGAGTATCGGGCCCTTGCGGATCGCGTGGCTGAAGGCGAGCCCGTCCGGGCCGGCCAGGTAGAGCAGGCCGGTCTCCCCGGCGGTGTCCACCGCCGTCAGGTAGGGCTGGACCATGGCGAGCCGGCCCGCGTCCGACAGCCGGCGCAGGTGGGCCGCCGCCAGCTCGCGGTGTTCCGGGTCGGCGAGGTCGTACCGGCCGGTGTCCTGGCTGCCGAGGCTGACCGCCGGCTTGATCACGTACTCGCCGTGGGTGGCGGGCGGCGTCCACGCCTGCCCCGGCGGCACCCAGCCGGTGGGCACGGTGGGCACCCCGGCGGCCGACAGCTCGCCGAGGTAGCGCTTGTCGGTGTTCCAGCGCACCACGTCGGCGGGGTTGACCAGCCGGGGGACGGTGGCGGCCCAGGCGACGAACTCGTCGCGGCGCAGCGCGTAGTCCCATGGCGAGCGGAGCACGACCAGGTCGTACGCGGCCCAGTCGACCGTCGGGTCGTCCCAGACGGCGACGGTGACCGCGACCCCCCGCCCGGCCAGCGGGGCCAGCAACAGCCGGTCGTCGGCCCCCAGGTCGGGCAGTTCGGCGCACGTGACGATAGCGACCCGGGGTTCCCCCCGGGTCGACTGGTCGTGGTCGGTCGAGGTGTCGGTCAACGGGCCATCGTGCGCCGGGCCATCGACCGCCAGAGGTCGTTGCTCGGACGCATCTGGTCCATCAGTTCGCGCTCCCAGGCGTTCTCGACGGTGACTCCCGCCTTGGCGCACGCCTCGCGCGCGACGACGGTGTCGTCCGCGAACTGGTCGCCCCAGGTCCCGTCGGAACCGACGAGGACGATGCGCGCGCCGCGCTTGCCGACGTACTCGATGACCGCCTTCGCCCCGCCGTGCCCGGCGGCGAACGACTTGATGCCCGCGACCAGGCCGTTGGGGGTCTGGTCGGCGACGGTCTGCTGAGCCGTCAGCGTCGTATCGGAACCATCTGCCATGACGCGAAGCCTAAGCAGAGTTCCCTCCCGAGGTGCGAGAACCATGAACTATTTGTGATACCGATTACGCGGGGGTTTAAGAAGAGCCGCAGGTCGTTTGCCCGGTTATATGGGGACTCGGCACACCAAACCGGCTCGGCGAAGTTACACGATCGTCACAAGTTGCGCGCGCCCGAGCCAAGCCCGGAATGTCGCCCTGATTGGGTGGCTCAGACCAGCGCGTCGACGGCGACGGCCGCGAACAGGATGGTCAGGTAGACGTACGACCAGTGGAACAGTCGCATCGGCCGGACCGCCCCGCCCCGGGCCACCTGGCGGCACAGCTTGTGCGCCTCGTACACGAAGACCCCGCCCGCCAGCAGCGCGGTCACACCATAGATCGCGCTCATCCCGAGCGGCCAGACGGCCAGCGAGGAGAGCAGGGTCAGCCAGGCGAAGCCGATGATCTCGGCGTTGACCCGTCGAGACGAGGCGACCACCGGCAGCATTGGGATGCCGGCGCGGGCGTAGTCGGCCTTGTACTTCATCGCGAGGGGGTAGAAGTGCGGCATCTGCCAGAAGAACACCACCGCGAACAGCGCCCACGCCGCCGGGGCCAGCGAGCCGGTCACCGCGGCCCAGCCGATCAGCACCGGCGCGGCCCCGCACGCGCCGCCCCAGAAGGTGTTCTGCGGCGTGGTCCGCTTCAGCCAGAGCGTGTAGACCAGGTCGTAGTAGGCGATCGCGGCCAGGGTCAGCCCCGCGGCCAGCATGTTGGTGAACAGCGCCAGCAGGGTCACCGAGACCGCCGCGAGCACCAGGCCGAAGACCAGCGCGTTGCGCGGCGACACCGTGTGCGTCGGCAGCGGGCGCCGCTTGGTGCGCCGCATGAGCTGGTCGATGTCGCGGTCGATGTAGCAGTTGAGCACGCTGGCCGCGCCGGCGGCGAGCGAGCCGCCCACCAGCACCACCGCCATGAGCCACAGCGACGGCAGCCCGCCCTCGGCGAGCATCATCGCCGGAACCGTGGTCACCAGCAGCAGCTCCACGATGCGCGGCTTGGTCAGCGCGACGTACGCCGAGACCACCGCCCGGACGTCCCGCCGGGGCACCGTGGGCGCCCCGGTCACCGTGCGCACCGGCGGCTGCCCGGCAGAGTTGCTGACGGGGCGCTCGGTGATCATGCTCACGGATTGCCACCTTCCGGCGTCGGCAGGGGGAGTCGGGTCGGTCGGACCCGTCGGGCCCACATACCGTGCCCACACACTACGCGTCGTCGTTTTGGCTGCCCGCGCGACCCGACCACGGTGCGGACCGTCACACCCCCGGTTGAACGGCCCAGGCCACGTGCCGCGTAAGAAGACCATGCAGAAGATCCGGAGGCGGGGGTTTACCCGCGCTCGATAGGGTCGTCTGAGAGGGTTCCGCCCAACTGCCGAGGAGCACAACCATCGTGGCTGCCAACCGACCCGAGCAACCCGCACTCAACTGGTCCGACCTCGACCGCCGGGCCGTGGATCTCGTCCGCGTGCTGGCCATGGACGCCGTGGAGAAATCCGGTAACGGCCACCCAGGCACAGCGATGAGCCTCGCGCCTGCGGCATACCTCCTCTTCAACCGGGTGATGCGGCACAACCCGGCCGACCCGAACTGGCCGGGCCGGGACCGGTTCGTGCTCTCGGCCGGCCACTCCAGCCTGACCCTCTACATCCAGCTCTTCCTCTCCGGCTACCCGCTGGCCCTGGACGACCTCAAGTCGCTGCGGCAGTGGGGCTCGCTCACCCCGGGCCACCCCGAGCACGGGCACACCCCGGGCGTGGAGACCACCACCGGCCCGCTCGGGCAGGGCCTGGGCAACGCCGTCGGCATGGCCATGGCGGCCCGCCGCGAGCGCGGCCTGTTCGACCCGGAGACCGAGCCCGGCGCGTCGGTCTTCGACCACGACGTGTGGTGCATCGCCTCAGACGGTGACATCGAGGAGGGCATCAGCCACGAGGCCAGCGCCCTGGCCGGGCACCAGCAGCTGGGCAACCTCTGCGTGATCTACGACGACAACGAGATCTCGATCGAGGACGACACCCGCATCGCCAAGAGCGAGGACGTCGCGGCCCGCTACGAGGCGTACGGCTGGCACGTGCAGACCGTCGACTGGCGCACCGGCGACGCCGACCAGGGCGACTACCACGAGGACGTCGAGGCCCTGCACCGGGCGCTGCTGGCGGCGAAGGCCGAGACCGGTCGCCCCTCCTTCGTCGCGCTGCGCACCATCATCGGCTGGCCCGCGCCGAACAAGAAGAACACCGGCAAGATCCACGGCTCGGCGCTGGGCGCGACCGAGGTGGCCGCCACCAAGGAGCTCCTGGGCTTCGACCCGGCGCAGAGCTTCCAGGTCGACGAGGACGTCCTCGGTCACGCCCGCCGGGTCCTGGAGCGCGGCGCGGCGACGCAGCAGGAGTGGGAGCGGGCGTACGAGGGCTGGGCGAAGGCCAACCCGGAGCGCAAGGCGCTGTGGGACCGGATGTCGCAGCGGGTCCTCCCGGAGGGCTGGACCGAGGCGCTGCCGACCTTCCCCGCCGACGCCAAGGGCGTGGCCACCCGGGCCGCGTCCGGCAAGGTGCTGGAGGCCCTCGCACCGGTGCTGCCGGAGTTGTGGGGTGGCTCGGCCGACCTGGCCGAGAGCAACAACACCACCATGAAGGGCGAGCCGTCGTTCGTCCCGGCGGTGCACGCGACCAAGGACTTCCCGGGCCACGAGTACGGCCGCACCCTGCACTTCGGCATCCGCGAGCACGCCATGGGCGCGATCCTCAACGGCATCGCCCTGCACGGCGGGACCCGCCCCTACGGCGGCACGTTCCTGGTGTTCAGCGACTACATGCGCCCGTCGGTGCGGCTCGCCGCGCTGATGAAGCTGCCGGTGGTCTACGTCTGGACGCACGACTCGATCGGCCTCGGCGAGGACGGCCCGACCCACCAGCCGGTGGAGCACCTGACCGCGCTGCGCGCCATCCCCGGCCTGGACGTGGTCCGCCCGGCCGACGCCAACGAGACCGCCTGGGCCTGGCGGCAGGCCCTGGAGCACACCGACCGGCCGACTGCGCTGGCGCTGAGCCGGCAGGCCCTGCCGACGCTGGACCGGTCGACCCTGGCCGGCGCCGAGGGCGTCGCCAAGGGCGGCTACGTGCTGGCCGAGGCGTCCAACGGCAAGCCGCAGGTCATCATCATCGGCACCGGCTCGGAGGTGCAGCTCTGCCTCACCGCGCGGGAGCGGCTGGAGGCCGACGGCACCCCCACCCGGGTGGTGTCGATGCCCTGCCAGGAGTGGTTCTACGAGCAGGACGAGGCGTACCGGGAGTCGGTGCTGCCGCGCGGGGTAAAGGCCCGGGTGAGCGTGGAGGCGGGCATCGCGATGTCCTGGCGGGGGGTCGTCGGCGACTCCGGCGAGAGCGTCAGCATCGAGCACTACGGCGCGAGCGCCCCGCACACCGTGCTCTTCGAGCAGTTCGGCTTCAACCCCGACCGGATCGTGGCCGCCGCGCACGCGGCACTCACCCGGGTGGGCGACATCACCGGTTTCACGACCGGCAACTGAAGGGGAGCGAGGACGGCATGACGGACAGGCTCAGCGAACTCACCGCCGCCGGGGTGGCGGTCTGGCTCGACGATCTCTCCCGGGTACGGCTGAGCTCCGGCGGGCTGGACCAGCTCCGCCGGGAGCAGCACGTGGTTGGGGTCACCACCAACCCGACGATCTTCGCCAAGGCGCTCGCCGACGCCGACACCTACGACTGGCAGCTGCGTGACCTCGCCACCCGTGGGGTGGAGGTGGAGGAGGCGGTGCGCATGCTCACCACGTACGACGTGCGGTGGGCGTGCGACGTGATGCGCCCGTCGTACGACGGCAGCCAGGGCGTCGACGGCCGGGTCTCCATCGAGGTGGACCCGCGGCTGGCGCACGAGACGGAGAAGACGGTCGCCGAGGCCAAGGCCCTGTGGTGGCTGGTCGACCGACCGAACCTCTACATCAAGATCCCGGCCACCGAGGCGGGCCTGCCGGCGATCACCGCGACCCTGGCCGAGGGGATCAGCGTCAACGTGACGCTGATCTTCGGCCTGGACCGCTACTCGCAGGTGATGGAGGCGTTCCTCGCCGGCCTGGAGCAGGCCAAGGCCAACGGCCACGACCTGTCGAAGATCGGCTCGGTGGCTTCGTTCTTCGTCTCCCGCGTCGACAGCGAGGTCGACAAGCGGCTGGAGAAGATCGGCTCCGACGAGGCCAAGGCGCTGCGCGGCAAGGCCGCAGTGGCCAACGCCCAGCTCGCGTACGAGCGCTACGGCGAGGTGTTCTCCTCCGACCGGTGGCAGGCCCTCGCCGACGCCGGGGCGCACCCGCAGCGCCCGCTGTGGGCGTCCACCTCCACGAAGAACCCGGACTACCGGGACGTCATCTACGTCGAGGAGCTGATCGCCCCCGGCACGGTCAACACGATGCCGGAGTCGGTGATCCACGCGTACGCCGACCACGGCGAGACGCGCGGGGACACCATCACCGGCGCGTACGACGCGGCGCGGGGGGTCTTCGCGGACCTGGAGTCGGTCGGCGTCGACATGTCCGACGTGATCGCCGTCCTGGAGCAGGAGGGCGTGGAGAAGTTCGAGGCGAGCTGGCAGGAACTGCTCGACGGGGTGCGCAGGTCGCTCGCCGCGGCGGGCCAGGGTACCGGACGGCCCGGCCAGGCCGCCCAGGGCAACGCGGACGCGGCCCAGAAGGCGGGGGGCAACGCGTGACCGACGGTCGCGGGGACGCCCCGGGGCACCGCCCCGGGGCGCCCCGCGCCGTCGGCCCGTCCTCCTCGGGTCGCGCCGCCGGCTGCCC
>NZ_GG657738.1:1443842-1453700 GCF_000158815.1 Micromonospora sp. ATCC 39149
GCACGGGGCTCGAAGGTCTCGGCCACTGGATCGAGCAGCTCCTCGCCGAGTCGACCGGGAAGGCGGGGCTCGGCGTGCTGCCGGTCCCGCTGGAGTCCCCCGCCGCGCCCGGCGGCCTGGGCCCCGACGTGCTCACCGTCAGCTACGGCGGGTCGCTGGCCCCCGGCGCGGTGCCCGGCGGGGGCCGCGCGCCCGACGTGGCGGTCAACGGTTCGCTCGGTGCCCAGTTCCTGACCTGGGAGTACGCCACGGCGATCGTCGGCGCGGTGCTCGGGGTGAACCCGTTCGACCAACCGAACGTCGCCGAGAGCAAGGAGAACGCCGTCCGGCTGCTCGCCTCGGGCGTACCGGCGCGGCCACCGTCGTCGACCGAGGGCGCGATCGAGGTGTACGCCCCGGCGGGCACCCCGGTCGACGTTGCCGGCGCGCTGCGCCACCTGGCCTGCGGCATCGACGACGGGGGATACCTGGCGGTCATGGCATACCTGGACCGGCTCGGCGACGCCGCCGTCGCGCGGCTTCGGCCGCTGCTGGCGAACGTCACCGACCGGCCGGTGACCTTCGGCTGGGGGCCGCGTTTCCTGCACTCCACCGGCCAGTACCACAAGGGTGGCCCAAGGGTAGGGAGTTTCCTCCAGTTGACCGGTACGGTCGATGATGATCTGCCGGTGCCCGGGAAGCCGTACTCCTTCGGGGGGCTCCAGGCTGCACAGGCCGCCGGCGATCGGCAGGCCCTGGCCGACCGGGGCCGCCCGGTGCTGCGGCTGCACCTGACCGACCGGTCGGCAGGGGTGGCCCAGCTACTCGACGCGGCCCGGCAACTGTGAACGTGACGATGGATGCTGTGAACCAGCGAAGCGAGGAGGCACCGTGAGTGCGAGGAGTGAGCCGATCTTGCGAGCCCCGCAGTCGCGAACTGAGGTGACCCCGGTGAGTGCCAGGAGTGAGCCGATCCTGCGAGCCCCGCAGTCGCGAACTGAGGTGACCCCGGTGAGTGCCAGGAGTGAGCCGATCCTGCGAGCCCCGCAGTCGCGAACCGAGGTGGCCCGGTGAACCCGCTGCGTGACACACAGGACCGGCGGCTGCCGCGGATCCCGGAGCCCTGCGCTCTGGTGATCTTCGGCGTGACCGGTGACCTGGCGCGGAAGAAGCTGCTTCCGGCCGTCTACGACCTGGCGAACCGGGGGCTGCTGCCGCCCGGTTTCGTGGTGCTGGGCTTCGCCCGGCGCGACTGGTGCGACGGCGACTTCGAGTCGCTGGCCCACGACGCGGCGAAGGAACACTCCCGGACACCGTGGCGGGAGGAGGTCTGGGGCCGACTGGCCGGCAACATCAAGTTCGTCGGCGGCTCGTTCGACGACGACGCGGCGTTCGACCGGCTCACCCAGACACTGAACGACCTGCGCGGCAGCCACGGCATCCACGGCAACGCGGCGTTCTACTTCTCGATCCCACCGGCGGCGTTCCCCGTGGTGCTCAAGCAGCTCGCCCGCACCGGGATGGCCGACAACGAGAAGTGCGGCGGCTGGCGCCGGGTGGTGGTGGAGAAGCCGTTCGGGCACGACCTGGCGTCGGCGAAGGAACTCAACGACCTGGTCGACGACGTCTTCACCCGGCAGGACGTCTTCCGGATCGACCACTACCTGGGCAAGGAAACCGTCCAGAACATCCTTGCCCTGCGGTTCGCCAACAGCCTGTTCGAGCCGCTGTGGAACTCCAAGTACGTCGACTCGGTGCAGATCACGATGGCCGAGGACGTCGGCATCGGCAGCCGGGCCGGCTTCTACGACTCGGTCGGCACGGCCCGCGACGTGCTCCAGAACCACCTGCTCCAGCTCTTGGCGCTGGTGGCGATGGAGGAGCCGACCAGCTTCGACGCCGACGAGATCCGGGCCGAGAAGCTGAAGGTGCTCAAGGCGATCACCCTGCCGAAGGACGTCTCGCGGGGCACCGTGCGCGGCCAGTACCTGCCCGGCTGGGTGGGCGGCCAGCGGGCCGTCGGCTACCTCGACGAGGACGGCGTGCCGGCGGACTCGACCACCGAGACGTACGTGGCCGTGGAGCTGGGCATCCAGAACCGGCGCTGGGCCGGGGTGCCGTTCTACATCCGGGCCGGCAAGCGGTTGCCCCGGCGGGTAACCGAGGTCGCCATCATGTTCAAGAAGGCCCCGCACCTGCCGTTCAACCCGGCCGACATGGAGATGCTGGGCAACAACCAACTCGTCATCCGGGTGCAGCCCGACGAGGGCGTGGTGCTCAAGTTCGGCTCCAAGGTGCCGGGCACCACAATGGAGGTCCGTGACATCGCAATGGACTTCCAGTACGGCGAGGCGTTCACCGAGTCCAGCCCCGAGGCGTACGAGCGGCTGGTGCTGGACGTGCTGATCGGCGACCGCACCCTCTTCCCGGACGCCGCCGAGGTCGAGCAGAGTTGGGCGGTGGTGGACCCGCTGGAGCACGCCTGGGAGGGCACGAAGCCGGAGCCGTACCGGTCCGGCGAGTGGGGTCCCAGGGCCGCCGACGAGATGCTGGCCCGCGAGGGCCGGGCTTGGAGAAGAGCATGATCGGGCTGTGGGACACCACCGGCAACGAAGTGGTCAAGGCGCTCGCCGCCGAGCGGCGCAGCGCGGGCGGGGTGGCCAGCGGCATGGCGCTCACCCTGATCGTGGTGGTCGACGAGAAGCGGGTCCGCGAGGCGGAGGCGGCGGCGACCATCGCCGCCGCCGCCCACCCGTGCCGGCTGCTCGTGGTGGTCCGCTCCGACGTCGAGCGGGACCGCAACCGGCTGGACGCCGAGATCGTCGTCGGCGGCCGGCTCGGCCCGTGCGAGGCCGTCGTCACCCGGATGTACGGCCGGCTGGCGCTGCACGCCGAGTCGGTGGTGATGCCGCTGCTGGTGCCGGACGTGCCCGTCGTGACGTGGTGGCACGGCGAGCCGCCGACAGAGATCGCGACGGATTTCCTCGGCGTGGTCGCCGACCGGCGGATCACCGACTCGGCGCAGGCCGGCGACCCGATCGCGGCGCTGCGGCAGCGCGCCCACGACTACGCGCCGGGCGACACGGACCTGGCGTGGACCCGGATCACCCCGTGGCGCACGCTGGTCACCGGCGCGTTCGACACCACCGAGGCGCGGGTCACCGAGGCCCGGGTGGTGGCGCCGCCGACCGACCCGACGGCGGCGCTGATGTGCGGCTGGCTGAACAGCCGGCTCGGCATCAACACGCGCTGGGAACCCGCGCCGGAGGCCCCCCGGATGCGGGAGGTGCAGCTGAACTGCGCCAACGGCGACGTGCTGACCCTCAGTCGGGACGACAGCGTGGCGACCTTCCGGCGTACCGGGCAGGACGACCGGCAGTTGCCGCTGGTCCGCCGGCCACTCGGCGACGAGCTGGCCGAGGAGCTGCGCCGGCTGGACGCCGACCAGGTCTACGCCGAGGCGCTGGGGGCGATGGCCGGCATCCGGGGATTGCAGCAGCGTCCCGCCCAGCGGGTGCATGTCTGGAAGGACCCGGCGACGGCGAAACGGGCCGAGGCGGGGGTCACCGCCCACGCCGGCACGAGCAGCAACGAGTGACGGTGGGTCCCGGGCTGGCCGTCGTGGCCGGCCCGGGGTCGCGCCGCCGCAGGGGCGACGGAGGGCCCGTCCGGCCCGAGGGCACGACGGACCGCGAGGGCGGTCGGGAGGCGAAGGCAGAGCAGATGAGTGAGGCGAGTGTCGCCGTCCATGCCAATGCCGACCTGCTGGCGCAGGCGGTGGCGGTCCGGTTGGTGGTGAGGCTGCTCGACGCGCAGGCGGAGCGGGGCCAGGCGTCGGTGGTGCTGACCGGCGGGCGGATCGCCGCCGCCGTTTACCGTGCGGTGGCCGCGCTGCCGGCCCGGGACGCGGTCGACTGGTCCCGCGTCGACGTCTGGTGGGGCGACGAGCGGTTCCTACCCGCCGGCGACCCGGAGCGCAACGAGACGCAGGCCCGCGCGGCGTTGCTGGACGCGGTGCCGCTGGAACCGGCCCGGGTGCACCCGATGCCGGCGTCCGACGGCCCGGCCGGGGACGACCCCGAGACGGCCGCCGCCGGGTACGCCGCCGAGCTGGCCCGCGCGGCCCGCCCGGGGCATGCGGCGCTCCCCCATTTCGACGTGCTGATGCTGGGGGTGGGCGAGGACGGGCACGTGGCCTCGGTCTTCCCCGAGCACCCGGTGCACCACGACACCCGGCCGGTGAGCGCCGTGCGGGGCAGCCCCAAGCCGCCGCCGGTGCGCACCACGCTGACCCTCCCGACGATCAACACGGCCGAGGAGGTCTGGCTGATCGCCAGCGGCGCGGACAAGGCCCGCGCGGTGGGCATGGCGCTGGCCGGGGCCGGCCCGGTGCAGCTCCCGGCGGCCGGGGCGCAGGGCGTCAGCCGCACCCTGTGGCTGCTGGACCGGGCGGCGGCAGCCGACGTGCCGCCCCGCCTGCGCAACCTCCGCTGAACGGTGCAAGCAGGGCCCCCTGTCAACGCTTTCGGTATAGCAGGGGGCCCCTGTTAACGCCCCCGGGGTTCAGGAGCCGCCACGGCGGCGGCGCAGGGCGGCCAGCGCCTCGGCCAGCAGCGCCTCCCCCTGCTCGGGGGTGCGCCGCTCCTTCACGTACGCCAGGTGGGTCTTGTAGGGCTCGGGGCGGACCCGGCCCGGCGGGTCCGCCCGGTCCTGTCCGGCCGGGAGCCCGCAGCGCGGGCAGTCCCACAGCGACGGCGGCACCGCGTCCGCCGCGATGGGCACCTCGACCCGGTGATCGTTGCGGCACCAGTAGCTGACCGGCCGGCGCGGGGCCGGCACGTGCCGCTCGCTGAAGCGCTCCGGCCCTGACCCGATCCGGGTGCCCCGGATGACGTTGCCACTCGTCACGGCTGCTCGCTCCTGTCGTCGGAGGGGACCGCCGCGGGCGGGCGGCGGCGACGCGGGTGCAGCAAAAACAACTGCGCGCGGTCCGTCGGTGACGGACCGCGCGCAGATTGTACGGCTCGGCGGCTCGCTCTCAGGCCCCGCCGGCCCCGCTGCCGACCTGAAGGCGCAACCAGAGCCCCAGCCCGACGATGCAGGCGAACCAGACGATGCCCACCAGGACCGTGTAGCGGTCGAGGTTCTTCTCGGCCACGGAGGAGCCGGCAAGGCTGGAGCTGACCCCGCCGCCGAACATGCTCGACATCCCGCCGCCCTTGCCTCGGTGCAGCAGGATCAGCATGGTGAGCATGATGCTCGTGATCGTCAGCAACACGATCAACGTGTATGCGAACCAGATCGGCATGGCTGGGGTCAGTCCTCTCGTAGCGATCCTCGCCCGGACAGGTCGGGCACTGCGGCACCGGCCGGTGGACGGGCGGAGTCAAGGATAGCGAGCCTTCAGCGGCTGATGTGCTCCGGGAACCGGCAGATCTTCGCGAATTCCTCGGCGTCCAGGCTCGCGCCGCCGACCAGGGCACCGTCCACGTCCGGCTGGGCCATGATCGAGGCGACGTTCGAGGACTTCACCGACCCGCCGTAGAGGATCCGGACCTGGTCCGCGGTCGCCTGGTCGTAGGCTTCGACGAGCCGCTTGCGGACCTCCCCGCACACCTCCTGGGCGTCCTCCGGGGTGGCGGTCTTGCCCGTCCCGATCGCCCAGACCGGCTCGTACGCCACGACGACCTTGGTGACCTGCTCCGGGGTCAGCCCCCGCAGCGCGCCGTCGAGCTGGTCGCAGCAGTGCGGCACGTGCCGCAACTGCTCGCGGACCTCCAGGCCCTCGCCGATGCACAGGATCGGGGTGAGCCCGTGGGCCAGAGCGGCGGTCACCTTGTCGTTGACCAGCGCGTCGTCCTCGTGGTGGTACTGCCGCCGCTCGGAGTGGCCGACCACCACGTACGTGCAGCCGAGCTTCGCCAGCATCGCCCCGGAGATGTCCCCGGTGTACGCGCCCGACGGGTACGGCGACAGGTCCTGCCCGCCGTAGCCGATCAGCAGCTTGTCGCCGTCCACCGCGGTCTGCACGGTGCGCAGGTCGGTGAAGGGCGGCAGCACCACGCACTCGACGTCGGTGAGCTGCTGCTCGGTGAGGCTCGCGGCCAGCTTCTGCACCAGCAGGTTGGCCTCGAAGTGGTTGAGGTTCATCTTCCAGTTACCGGCCATCAGCGGCCGGCGGGTGATCGCCGCCATCAGTCCTCCAACGCCGCGATGCCGGGGAGGGTCTTGCCCTCCAGGTACTCCAGGGACGCGCCGCCGCCAGTGGAGATGTGCCCGAACGACGACTCGTCCAGCCCGAGGGCACGGACCGCCGCTGCGCTGTCGCCGCCGCCGACCACGCTGAACGCGTCGGACTTGGTGATCGCCTCGGCGACGCCCCGGGTGCCGTTGGCGAACGCCGCCATCTCGAACACGCCCATCGGGCCGTTCCAAAAGATCGTCTTCGCGTCGGCGAGCGCGGCGGCGAAGACGGCCACCGTCTCCGGGCCGATGTCCAGCCCGAGCCGGTGACTCGGGATGCCGTCGGCGCGGACCGTGTCGTGGGCCGCGTCGGGGGCGAAGGCGTCCGCCACGACCACGTCGACCGGGAGCACGATCTTGCCGTCGGCGCGCTCCAGCAGGCCGCGGCAGGTGTCGACCATCTCCTCCTCCAGCAGCGAGGTGCCCACCTCGTGGCCCTGGGCCTTGAGGAACGTGAAGCACATCCCGCCGCCGATGAGCAGCCGGTCGACCTTCGGCAGCAGCGCCTCGATCACCGCGAGCTTGTCGGAGACCTTCGAGCCGCCGAGCACCACCACGTACGGGCGCTCCGGCTCCCCGGTGAGCCGGGCCAACACCTCCACCTCGCGCAGCACCAGCCGGCCGGCGACGTGCGGCAGCCGGGCCGGCACGTCGAAGACGCTGGCGTGCTTGCGGTGCACCGCGCCGAACGCGTCATCGACGTACGCCTCGCCGAGGGCGGCGAGCTGGTCGGCGAACGCGCCCCGCTCGGTGTCGTCCTTGCTGGTCTCGCCTTTGTTGAAGCGCAGGTTTTCCAGCAGGGCGACCTCGCCGTCGGCGAGGGCGTCGACCGTGGACCGGGCCGACTCGCCGACCGTGTCCTCGGCGAACCGGACCTGCGCGCCGAGCAGCTCGCCGAGGCGGGCCGCGACCGGGCGGAGGCTGAACTTCGGGTCGGGCGCGCCCTTCGGGCGGCCCAGGTGCGAGAAGACCACGACCTTCGCGCCGGCCGCCGTCAGGGCGGTCAGCGTGGGCAGCACCGCGCGGACGCGGCCGTCGTCGGTGATCGCCCCGGTCTGCTTGTCGAGCGGGACGTTCAGGTCGGCGCGCACGAGCACGCGCCGACCCGACACCCCCTCGGCGAGCAGGTCGTCGAGGTTGCGGATGGTCACAGCGACTGACCCACCAGCTTGACCAGGTCCACCAGACGGTTCGAGTAGCCCCACTCGTTGTCGTACCAGCCGACGACCTTGACCTGGTTGCCGATGACCTTGGTCAGCGGTGCGTCGAAGATGCACGACGCCGGGTCGGTGACGATGTCGGCGGAGACGATCGGGTCCTCGTTGTAGACCAGGACGCCCTTGAGCGGGCCCTCGGCGGCGGCCTTCAGCGCGGCGTTGACCTCGTCCACCGAGGTCTCCCGGCCCACCTCGACGGTGAGGTCGGTGGCCGAGCCGGTGGGGATCGGCACCCGCAGCGCGTACCCGTCGAGCTTGCCCTTCAGCTCCGGCAGCACCAGGCCGATGGCCTTCGCGGCGCCGGTGGAGGTCGGGACGATGTTCAGCGCGGCGGCCCGGGCGCGGCGCAGGTCCTTGTGCGGCGCGTCCTGGAGGTTCTGGTCCTGGGTGTACGCGTGGATCGTGGTCATCAGGCCCTTGGTGATGCCGAACGTGTCGTGCAGCACCTTCGCCATCGGGGCCAGACAGTTGGTGGTGCAGGAGGCGTTCGAGATGATCGTGTGCTTGGCCGGGTCGTACTGGTCGTGGTTGACGCCCATCACGACCGTGACGTCCTCGTTCTTCGCCGGGGCGGAGATGATGACCTTCTTGGCCCCGCCGTCGACGTGCGCCTTCGCCTTCGTGGCGTCGGTGAAGAAGCCGGTGGACTCGATGACCACGTCGGCGCCGACCTCGCCCCACGGCAGCTTCGCCGGGTCCTTCTCGGCGAACGCCTTGATGGTCTTGCCGCCCACGGTGATCTCGTCGGCGGTCGCCTTGACCTCGTACGGGAGGCGACCCAGGATGCTGTCGTACTTGAGCAGGTGGGCGAGCGTCGCGTTGTCGGTCAGGTCGTTGACCGCCACGACCTCGACGTCCGCGCCGGACGCCAGCACGGCCCGGAAGAAGTTACGCCCGATGCGGCCGAAGCCGTTGATGCCAACCCGGATGGTCACAGGTCCCATCTCCTCGCGTTCTGATCCGCCGGCGTGGAATCCGGACCGGCGGAGTGATGTGCGCCGACCGTTGGAGCCGGCCGTTGACAGTTCGTGTCGGCCACCCCGCCGCGGCCCGAGAGAACCTGACCGCCGGAGGCGGTGTGCACGGCGAGGAGTGCCGGTGCCGGCCCCCTTGCCGTACGCAGCGACCCTATCCGAGCGCGTGGCGGCGCGCTGCGCCGGGTGGTGATCTCCTCGCGCCACCCGGACCGGCGCCCGCCCGAGTGGCACGCGACGGGAACGGGCACCCACCCACCGCCGCCGTCCTATCAGACCACGAGCATGTCGGGCGTGACGGCCGCTTCGGTATCCGGGATGCCCAGGTCGCGGGCCCGCTTGTCGGCCAGGGCCAACAACCGGCGGATCCGCCCGGCGATGGCGTCCTTGGTCAGCGGCGGATCGGCGAGCGCGCCCAACTCCTCCAGGGACGCCTGCCGGTGCTCCAGACGCAGCCGACCGGCGGAGGTGAGGTGGTTCGGGGCATCGTCGGCGAGGATCTCCAGCGCCCGGGTCACCCGGGCGGCGGCGGCCACGGCCGCCCGCGCCGAGCGGCGCAGGTTGGCGTCGTCGAAGTTGGCCAACCGGTTGGCGGTGGCCCGCACCTCCCGGCGCACCCGGCGTTCCTCCCAGGCCAGCACGCTGGAGTGTGCTCCTATCCGGGTCAGCAGCGCGGCGATGGCGTCGCCGTCCTTGACCACCACCCGGTCGACGCCGCGCACCTCACGGTTCTTCGCGGTGATGCCGAGCCGGCGGGCCGCGCCGACCAGGGCGAGCGCCGACTCCGGGCCGGGGCAGGTGATCTCCAGCGCGCTGGAGCGGCCGGGCTCGGTCAGCGAGCCGTGCGCCATGAACGCCCCCCGCCACGCGGAGACCGCGCAACAGACGTTGGCGGCCACCACGTGCGGCGGCAGGCCGCGCACCGGCCGACCCCGCACGTCCAGCAGCCCGGTCTGCCGGGCCAGGGCCTCGCCGTCCTTGACCACCCGGACGATGAAGTGGCTGCCCTTGCGCAGCCCGCCGGAGGCGAGCACGTGGATCTCGCTGGAATAGCCGTACACCTCGGCGATCTCCCGGCGCAACCGCCGGGCCACCGCCCCGGTGTCCAGTTCGGCCTCGACCACCACCCGGCCGGAGACGATGTGCAGCCCACCGGCGAAGCGCAGCAACGCCGCCATCTCCGCCCGCCGGCAGCAGGGCTTGGGCACGTCGACCCGGCTCAGCTCGTCCTTGACCGCAGCCGTCATCGCCATTGTGCGCCCCCTCACGGACCGGTTCCGGCGTGTCGCCGGAGATTACGTACGTGCTTAACGATCGGCGCCCAGGACAGGCACCAGGGCGGCGCCCAGGGCGGCCGGATCGTGACGGGGTTCGCCGTCGATGACGGCGACCGGGGCGAGGACCAGCCGGGCACCCAGCGATTCTGCCGCACGTTCGACCGGGGC
>NZ_GG657738.1:1454417-1455714 GCF_000158815.1 Micromonospora sp. ATCC 39149
CAGGTCGAGCTCGGGGACGCACCGGCGCAGCGCCCGCAGGGACACGGACAGGCCGTGCCCGCCGCCGAAGGCGACCACCCGGGCACGCCGCCCGGCGGCCCGGTCCCCCAGCGCACCGCCCGGTTCTCGCAGCTCGCCGGCGGCGTCCCGTCGCACACCGACCGGTTCTCGCAACTCGCCGGCGGCGTCCCGCCGCACACCGACCGGTTCTCGCAACTCGCCGGTGGCGTCCCGTCGCACACCGACCCGGTCGGCCCCCGCGCCCGGTGATCGCGATTCTGTCGGCGGCGTCATTCCCGTCCCAGGTCGCGGTGCTGGGCATTGGCCGCCAGGCCGGAGTGGCGCAGCCGGGCGGCCAGTTCCTCGGCGATGGCCACGCTGCGGTGCTTGCCGCCGGTGCAGCCGACCGCCACGGTCAGGTACCGCTTGCCCTCCCGCTCGAATCCGACGGTGGTGGCGTTGACCAGGTCCGCGTACGTCCCGACGAAGGTGTCCGCGCCCTCCTGGCCCAGCACGTACGCGCTGACCGCCTCCTCTCGACCGGTGTGTTCCCGCAACTCGGGCACCCAGTACGGGTTCGGGAGGAACCGGGCGTCGAGGACGAAATCGGCGTCCGGCGGAAGGCCGTACTTGAAGCCGAAGGAGAGCACGGTGATCCGCAGCCGCCGGGCGTCCTCGCCGCCGAACAGCTCCTCGATCCGGCGGCGTAGCTGGTTGACGTTCAGGTGGCTGGTGTCGATGATCACGTCGGCCTGATCGCGGGCCTCCTCCAGCAGGCCCCGCTCCACGGCGATGCCGTCGGCGAGGCGCCCCTCACCCTGCAACGGGTGCGAGCGCCGGACACTCTCGAACCGGCGGATCAGCACCTCGTCGTCGGCGTCGACGAAGACCACCCGGGGGGAGAAACCCCGGTCCTTCAGTTCCCGGATCGCCCCGGCCAGGTCCGTGGAGAAGGCACGGGAGCGCACGTCCAGCACCATCGCCGTACGCCGGGCCGCGCCGCCGGCCCTGACGGCCAGCTCGGCCATGTCGAGCATGAGCGCCTGGGGCAGGTTGTCGACGACGTAGTAGCCGACGTTCTCCAGCGCCCGGGCAACGGTGCTGCGCCCGCCACCGGACACGCCGGTCACCACCACCAGGGTGGTGTCCGCCTCCGTGGCTGCCTCAGCCACCGCCGGTGTGGGGCCGTCGCCGGCCGGAACCTCGGGCGTCCGCGCCTCGTTCACTGCCCACTCCCCACGGATGACGCACGGCCGACCTGACCGCGATGGCCGACCTAGAACTTTATCCCGCCCCA
>NZ_GG657738.1:1456573-1493693 GCF_000158815.1 Micromonospora sp. ATCC 39149
TCGACACCACCCCACTCAGCCGCCGTAGCGCGCTTCTGGCCAGTGGAGGACTGACGACCATGCAGCTCCACTTCCGCAACAGCTACGGCCCCCGGATCTGGGTCGCCATCATGTACTACGACACCGGCTGCAACAGCTACGGCTCTCCGTGGGCAACCCGCGGCTGGTGGGCCATCGACTACGGCACCTCGGCCTATGTCCTCAACACCAACAACCGCTACGCGTACTTCTACGCCGAGGCCGCCGACGGCGCCGTCTGGGCCGGGCCCTACGGCCCGATCTACGTCCCCCAGAGCGCCTTCAGCCTCTGCGAGAACATCGGCCAGACCGGCGCGCGGATCGTCGGACTCCGCGAGGTCTACATCCCCAGCGACAGCCATACGGTCAACCTCGTCCCCTGACCTGCCGCCGCACAGGGCCCGCCGGTTCACCGTCACGCCGAGCACGAGCTGCCCGCCCGGAACCCGGGCGGGTTCCTCGCCCACCAGGAGTTGCGCACCGAGCATCGGCGCCGGCCGACCTTCCTGGCCAAGCTCGACGCCGCCCGCCTACACCCCGGCCGGTAGCATGTACGCCCGTGGCGGTCCGCATCGACGTTGAGGCTTTCGGCGAATCCATCCCCACCGAAGTGGGTGAGGAAGCGGCGCGGCTGCTGTCCGCCGGCAGCGTCGGTGACCTGGAATCGGTCGGCGGTGGCGTCCAGGCGGTGGTACACGACCGCGAAGCCGCCTTGCAACCCTGGATCGGCATCGTCGACGGGATCTTCATCGGCGACTGCGAGTGTGGAACGGCCAACGGCGACCTCTGCGCGCACGCGGTCGCGACAGCGTTGACCGCGTTCGACGCGGGTATCGCCTTCTCCGGCGCCGCGACTCCACCCGGCGCCGTCGAGGTCGAGCCCGACCACGCCCGCTACCTTGAGGCAGCGCAGCGGCTGGCGCCACGGCAGCTGACGAACCTGGTGGCGGGATACGCGGAACGTGACCGTCTCTTCGCCACCCTGTTGCTGGCCGAGGCCGGCATGCTCCACGCGGCGGACCAGTCGGGGCTCGACGACGTCCGGGCCGCCATCCGGGAGGCGTCGAACGCCACCACCGGCAGCAGGTGGCAGATCTCCGACGTGGAGGCCGCCGGCAACAGCCTTGCCGCCGAGGTCGAGATCCTGACCGCCCGGCCAGCGACCCCCGCCATGCTCGACCTGGTCGAGGAGGCCATCCTCGTCTGGGACGAGTTGTCCGGCCACCTCCGCGACGCCTACCACATCACCCGCACCGAACCGGAAGAGATCACCGAACCACTCGTCGGAGCGCACCGCGACCTGTGCGAACGCCTCGACCTCGACCCGGACGAGATCGCGGACCGGGTGGACCGGCTCGTCGAACGCTGCCACCACGACACCATCGACGTCGACGTGTACGCCGACCTCCTCGGCGAACACGTACCCGCGATCAGCAGGTTCCCCCGCCGGTAGCAGCCACGTTCGACGCTGTCGGCAAGCCTGCTGATCCACTCGCCGGGACACGTCGGCGTCGTGAACGTCGGCCAGATCACGCTTCGCGCGGCTGGCTCACACCGAGAATGTTGCCTTCGCTGTCTTTGAACCAGGCGCCGCGCATCGTCGCAAACTCGGCAATGCCGTTGACCGTCTTGAGACCAGGGAGATCGTACTCTTCGAACGTCACGCCACGCCCTTGGAGGTCCACCATCTCGGCGTCGAGGTCGGCGACCATCCAGGCCGCCAACGTGTGCGGGGCCTGCCCAGCGTTGGAGGTGGGATAGACGAAGAACTGCGCTCCACCCGACTCGAAATGGACGGCGTCCTCGGTTGCCCGCGAGACGGTCAGGCCGAGGGTGTCGCGATAGAAGCGCTTGGCCCGTTCCAGGTCGCTCGCTGGAATGGCCGCCTGCACCGGTGCGTCTGCCAACATGATGGCTCACCTCCTGCGACAGCGTAGCCAGCACCGGGCCGACATGCTTCCGATTTGTCCAACTTGCGGCACCGCCGTGGCCGCTTCGGAACCCGCCGCCTGCCAGCTCCACCCCGCCGACACCGGTCGATCACCGACGCCGAGCGCGAAGTGGCGGGCACCCGTCATGCCATAGACAGGCGGCGATGCGATGCGGCCGAGCGCCGCGTCCAGCACCGGCGGCGCCTCCGATCGAGGACCTGCCAGTGCTGCACGCACACTCCTGGCGGTGCGGCGAAAAAGTATTCGGCGATGGATCGACTTGTGGCAGTCCACGGCATCGGCCTGGTCGAGGCGGCACCGATCGTCGGCTATCCGGAGAGCTGACGGGCCGGCCGACGTCAGAGCACGGTTCGACCGTGCGGATCTCCTCGCTCAGCGGGTACTCGTTGGGGTCCAGGCCCATCGCGATACGCTCCGGCGAGCGCCAGTAGTCGTGGACGGGCACCAGGACATCCATCCCCCAGACCGTCAGGGTGTCCGGTCCCGAGGGGGAACCTCACCTTCACCTCCGCTGCGGCGGCCTGAGCCCAGCACGTGGCCGGGCGGCCGAAGACCACCCCTCATCACTTCGGAGGGTGGTTCGTTACCTGTTGTCCCTGGTGAGGATGTGTGGGCGCCGGCCGTCGGCAGGTGAGCTGGCGGCGTGGCGGGGAAAGCGGCTGGATGCCCGACCTGACCCTCTTCCTCGGTGGCGACGTGATGACCGGCCGGGGCGTGGACGCGATCCTGCCCACGCCCGGCCCGTACGAACTGCGCGAACCTGCGGTACGCGACGCCCGCGACTACGTCGACCTCGCCCGGGCCGCCAACGGGCCCCTCCCGCGCCCGGCACCCCCGGCCTGGCCCTGGGGCGAGGCGCTCGACCTGCTCGACGAACTCAACCCGGACGTACGGCTGGTCAACCTGGAAACCACGGTGACCAGCCGGGGCACGCACGCGCCGGCCAAAACGATCCACTACCGGATGCACCCGCAGAACCTGGCCTGCCTCACCGCAGCCCGGCTCGACGTTTGCGCTTTGGCCAACAACCACATCCTCGACTTCGGCCCCGTGGGACTCACCGACACCCTCGACGCGCTGGCCGGCGCTGGCATCGCCACCGCCGGCGCGGGCCGGGACGCGGCGTCGGCAGGCGGACCCGCCCGGATACCGGCCGGCCAGGGCCACGACCTGCTCATCTGGTCGGTGGCCGCACCGTCCAGCGGCGTACCCCCGTCATGGGCGGCCACCGCCGGCGAACCTGGGGTGGCGTACCTGCCGGAGGTCTCGGCGGCCTCGGCGAACGCGCTGGCCGAGCGGATCGCCGCCGCGGCCGGGCCGGGAGACCGGGTGCTGGTCTCCGTGCACTGGGGCACCAACTGGGGGTACGACGTGCCGCCCGGACACGTCGACTTCGCCCACCGGTTGATCGACGCCGGCGTGGACGTGGTGCACGGCCACTCGTCGCACCACCCGCGACCAGTGGAGGTGTACCGCGACCGGCTGGTCCTCTACGGCTGCGGCGACCTGATCGACGACTATGAGGGAATCAGCGGACAGGAGGAATATCGGCCGCACCTGCGGCTGCTGTGGCTCCCGACCCTCGACACGGCCACCGGCGTGCTGCGACGCCTGCGGGCCGCCCCGATGCGGACACGCCGGATGCGGCTGGAACACGCCGCACCCGACGACAGCCACTGGCTGGCCGAACTGCTCAGCGGTTTCGGCCCGCCGTTCGCGCCCGGATTCACCGTCGCACCCGACCGACTGCTGACCATGCCTCCACGCTGACCAGACGGGACCGACCGGGCGGGCCACGGCCCACGCCACCACGCAGACAGCACCAAGCCGGGCTAGTGTTGCAGAAGTTGGCGGGAAGCCACTTGTTGATCGCGGCGATGTGCACAGGGTGGCCTGGTAGCGCACCGCCAGGCGCGGGCGGCCAGCTCGACCACCAGCAGCGCCTCCCGGGGGCAGTCACACTCGGCGGTGAAGCCGTCCGCCGTGACTCCCACCCAGACCTCGTACGTTGGCTGCCCGGCCTCCCGGATCACGCCGGACGCTTACCCGCCGACCGGCAGGAACTCCGCCGGTTGACCGGCTGCCCGCAACTTGTCGGCCGCTGCACAGGCCACGGAACCGGCCACGTCCCGCAGGGCTTCGATGCCGATGCTTACCGCCATCCGGTCATTCAACCGGGTGGAGGTGATGCCGCCGACGTCGGGGCGTCGACCAATTCGCCGGGGATGTCAGCCGCGCGGCCCGCGCCGCAGACCGGTGACGAACGACGACCAGGCGTTCCGGTCGAAGAGCAGCGCCGGCCCGCCCGGGTCCTTGGAATCCCGTACGGCCAGTGCGTCGGGCAGCTCCGCCACCTCGACACAGTTAGAGCCGCTTGCGCTGCTCCGGCTGCTCTTGCGCCATCTGTCCGCGGGAACATCCGGAGCGGTCATCGGTCAGGCCCCTTGGGTGCGCGTCCAGAACTCCTCGGCCACCCGGGCCAGGAAGCCAGCCGACTCGTCGGGGTCGAGCGCCTTGGCCATGAGGTGGTCGAACATGAGTCTATATCGGACCACGTGCCTCTCCTCCTCCAGCAAGAGCGTGCTGGAGTCGTGGTCGAGATAGACGACGGTGGGGTCCAGGGCCGGATCCGCGTAGTCGAGCAGGGTGAACGGGCCACCCATGGCCGCGTGCGCGCCGGCGGCGAAGGGCAGGATCTGGATCTCGACGGTGGGTAGCTCACAAGCCTCGATCAGGCGTGCGAGCTGAGCACGCATCACCTTCGGGCCGCCCACGACGCGCCGGACGGCCGCCTCGTCGAGCACTATCCACAGTCTCGGCGGCACGTCCCGCGAGAGCAGGGCCTTGCGGCCCAGTCGGGCGGCCACACGCCGGTCGGTCTCATCCTGATCGGCGGTGCTGCGCCCCGCCTTGACGATCGCGCGGACGTACTCCTCCGTCTGCAACAGGCCGGGAACGTACAGGCTCTCGAACGCGCTGATCGACGTCGCCTCTGCTTCGAAGCCGACATAGTCGTCCGGCAGCACGTCGCCGTACGCGCTCCACCAGCCCTTCTGGCGCGACTGCCGCAGCAGCGCGGTCAGCGATTCCCGTTCCTCCTCGGAGGCGTCGTAGAGGTCGAGCAACGGCGGCAGGTCCTTGGGCATCACCCGGGAGTGCCCGAGTTCGAAGCGGATGACCTTGGTGCGATGCCAGCCCAGAAGCTTGGCCACATCTTCAGCGGTGTGCCCGGTGCGGTCCCGCAGGCGACGCAGCTCGCGTCGCAGACGACGGGCTCTGATCGTCGGACTTGGCACCTGCGCCATCGCCGGCATCACCTCCACTGTGGGTAACCGATGAGCGACGGGGACGGCGAGACGGGCCGGTGACGGCTCCGCCGCGCCCCCTGCTGGCCCGTCGTTTCCGGTGGGAGTGAGTCACACCAGCCGGGTGACCCGCTCCCACACCATCACTGTCAGAGGGTCAGCTTCCAGCCTTCGAGCATGCCCTCGTAGCCGGCGGCGTTCTCGACCCGCAGCTTCCAGGTGCCGCGTGTCGGCTTCCCGGACAGGTCGGCGATGAAGGCTTCGCGGGCGTTCGCCTTGTACGAACCCACGCCGCTCTCCTTGAGCAGGAACGCCCGCCCGTCCGGGGCGATGAGGGAGATCTGGAGGTCCCGGCCGTACCGGTGAGCGATGTTGGTCTCGATGTAGCTGGTGGTCGACGGCGCCCGGCCGCAGTCGGGCACGCTGATCGGTGATTCGATCGTGCCGGAGGCCGGAATCCGCACGTCGGCGGTGGCGATCCCGCCGCACGCGGGCGCCGGCAGGTCGGCGCCGGCCACGTTGATCCGCCACGACTCGAGGAACCCGGTGCCCTGGGCCAGGTTGTCACTGATGTACAGGTTCCAGGTGCCGTTCGCCGGCTCGGCCGACAGGTCGTAGGTGAACGTGTAGTCGATGCGGTCGCTGCTCCCGCCGGTGTGATCCATGAGGAAGTACCAGGTGCCGTTGGGCGAGATCAGCCGCACGTCGAGCTCCCCGATCACGGAGTGGTCGATGTGCACCTCCACCGTGCTGTTGCGGGCGGCGGCGCCGGGGCACCCGGCGATGGTGATGGGGGCGTAGAGGTTCTGGGTGTCGGTGATCGCCCGGTCGGTGCCGTCGGAGCGGACGCAGCCGGGCACGTCGTCGACGCGCAACTGGAACACCAGCGGGCGGATCGCGCTGACCCCGGTGCCGATCACCGTGACGGTGTACGAGCCGGCCAGCGTCGTCGACGCGGTGCTGATCGTGAGGGTGGTGCTTCCGTTCGAGGAGATGGCGGCGGGCTGGAACGTGGCCGTGACACCCGCGGGCAGGCCCTGGGCCGCCAGGGATACCGGCTGGGGCGTGCCCCTGGTGACGGTGCCGGTGATCGTGGTGGAGACGACGCCACCGGCGGTGACGGTGCCGCTGGCCGGGGTGGCGGTCAGGGTGAAGTCGTCGGCCGGGGTGGTGGAGTCGACGTGCAGCAGCCGGTTCGGCGAGCCGACGCCCGCGTCGGTCACCACCCCGGCGGTGGCGTCGGCCAGGAGCGTCTGGGTCACCTGCGCCGGGGTGTAGGTCGGGTGTTCGGCCAGGATCAGCGCGGCGGCCCCGGCGACGTGCGGGCTGGCCATCGACGTCCCCGAGGCGGTGCGGGTGACCGTGTCGCCGCCGATGTACGCCGAGGTGATGTCGACGCCCGGCGCGAACAGGTCCACGCACGTGCCGATGTTGGAGAACGGGGCACGCGCGTCGGTGACGCCGGTGGCGGCCACCGTGATCGCCTCCGGCACGGCGGCCGGGGTGGTCGTGCACGCGTCGGCGCCGTTCTCGTTGCCCGCGGCCACCGCGTAGGTGACACCGTCGGCGATCGAGCGTCTCACGGCCTCGACCATGGGCGCGTACGCCGCGCCGCCGAGGCTCATGTTCGCCACGGCCAGCTCTCCGGGGTCGTGGTTGCCGGTCACCCAGTCGACCCCGGCGATGACCTGCGAGGCGTAGGCGCCACCGGTGCAGCTCAGCACGCGCACGGCGACCAGTTGCACGTTCTTGGCCACCCCGAAGGTGGACCCGCCGAGCGTACCGGCCACGTGGGTGCCGTGGCCCTGGCAGTCTTTGGCGTCGGCGTCGTTGTCGAGGAAGTCCCACCCGGACACCGCCCGCCCGGCGAACTCGGTGTGGGTGAGGTTGATGCCGGAGTCGATGACGTAGGCCCGCACGGCCGCCGAGGCGCGGGGGTAGGTGAACGACTTGTCGAGCGGCAGCGCGCGCTGGTCGACCCGGTCGAGGCCCCAGGACGGGGTCGGGCTCTGCACGTCGGACACGGACACCGTGTGGTTCTGGGTCACCGAGGCCACGGCCGGGTCGGCGGCGAGCCGGCGCGCGCCCCGCTCGGACAGCCGGGCCTCGAAGCCGCGCAGGGCGTGCCGGTAGATCAGGCCGACGTCGCCGCCCTGCCGCGCCGTGAGGGAGCGTGCGGTGGCGGGCACCGCGTCGGCCCCGACGGCGGCGTCCCGCAACACGACGATGTAGGAGCCGGCCACGGCGTCCGGGCCGCCGGCGCCGAGGATCTCGCCCTCGGCCGGGGCGGCGAGCGCGGGCGCGGCGGTCGCGGTGAGGGCCAGCAGGGTCGCTGCGGCCACGATGCCGGACCGGAGCGAGGAGGCCCTACGGTGTCCTGCCGGTGCCATGGTTACCTCCCCTGGCCTGCGCCCGGGACCGGCCCTGTCGCGCACGCCAGGCGACAGGGGGGGGCGAGTTTCCGGACAGCGATACCGCCACATTATGGACACCCGGCCACCCTCAACGCTATAGATTCACGTCGATTTTTCGCTCGGGTTCTCGCTGTCTTCCGCCGCGTCGGCCTCGGCGGGCCGTGGACCCGCCTCGGGGTTGAGGGCGGCGGTGATCGCCTCGGCGGTGCGCCGCCCCACACCCGGGACCTCCGTCATCTCCTCCACCGAGGCCGCCGCGAGCCGCTTGAGCGAGCCGAAGTGGCGCAGCAGCGCCTTGCGCCGCACCTCGCCGAGGCCGGGCACCGAGTCCAGCGCCGACTCCGTCATCCGCTTGGAGCGGCGCTGCCGGTGGAAGGTGATGGCGAACCGGTGCGCCTCGTCACGCACCCGTTGCAGCAGGTAGAGCCCCTCGGAGGTGCGCGGCAGGATGACCGGGAACTCGTCGTCGGGCAGCCACACCTCCTCCAGCCGCTTGGCCAGACCGCACAGCGCCACGTCGTCGATGCCCAGCTCGGCCAGCGCCTGCGCCGCCGCCGCGACCTGCGGCGCGCCCCCGTCCACCACGACCAACTGCGGCGGGTACGCGAACCGGCGCGGCCGGCCCGTCGTCGGGTCGATGCCCGGCCGGTCCGGGTCGGCGGCGGTCTCCTCCCCCAGCTCGCCGGTCTCGGCGCGAACGTCGAGGTAGCGGGCGAAGCGGCGGCGCAGCACCTCCGACATGGCGGACAGGTCATCGGTGGCGCCCCGGATGACGAACCGGCGGTACTCGCTCTTGCGGGGCAGGCCGTCCTCGAAGACGACCATGCTGGCCACCACGTCGGTGCCCTGGATCTGGGAGACGTCGAAGCACTCGATGCGCAGCGGCGAGGTGCGCATGCCCAGCGCGTCGCTGATCTCGTCGAGGGCCTTGCCCCGGATGGTCAGGTCGCTGCCGCGTTTGAGCTTGTGCCGGGCGAGAGCATCCTTCGCGTTGCGCTCCACCGTCTCCAGCAGGGACCGCTTGTCGCCGCGCTGCGGCACCCGCAGCGACACCCGGCTGCCCCGCCGGCCGGTCAGCCAGTCGGCGAGCGCGTCGGCGTCGGCGGGCAGGGCGGGCACCAGCAGCTCGCGGGGCACGTCGGCCTCGCCCCGCTCGCCGCCGTAGACCTGGGTGCAGAAGTGGTGCACCAGGTCGCCGGGGGTCAGCTCCTCCGTCTTCTCCACCACCCAGCCGCGCTGGCCACGCACCCGGCCGTCGCGGACGTGGAAGACCTGGACGGCGGCCTCCAACGGGTCGTCGGCGAAGGCGACCACGTCGGCGTCGGTGCCGTCGCCGAGCACCACGGTCTGCTTCTCCATGGCCCGGCGCAGCGCCGCGACGTCGTCGCGCAGCCGGGCCGCCTTCTCGAACTCCAGCGCCTCGCTGGCCTCGGTCATCTCGCGTTCGAGCCGACGGACCATGGTGTCGGTGCGCCCGGCCATGAAGTCGCAGAAGCCGTCGACGATGTCCCGGTGCTCCTCGGCGGTGACGCTGCCGACACAGGGGGCGGAGCACTTGCCGATGTACCCCAGCAGGCAGGGGCGGCCGACCTGCCCGGCCCGCTTGAAAACGCCGGCCGAGCAGGTGCGCGCCGGGAAGACCCGTAGCAGCAGGTCGAGCGTCTCGCGGATCGCCCAGGCGTGCGAGTACGGCCCGAAGTAGCGCACGCCCTTGCGCTTGGCCCCCCGCATCACCTGGAGCCGGGGGAACTCCTCGTCGAGGGTGACCGCGAGGTACGGGTACGACTTGTCGTCGCGGTAGCGGACGTTGAACCGGGGGTCGTACTGCTTGATCCAGGTGTATTCGAGCTGGAGGGCCTCGACCTCGGTGCCCACGGTGACCCAGTCGACCGACTCGGCCGTGGTGACCATCTGCTGGGTGCGCTGGTGCAGCCCCCACAGGTCGGCGAAGTAGGAGTTGAGCCTGCTGCGCAGGTTCTTCGCCTTGCCGACGTAGATCACCCGGCCGGTGCCGTCGCGGAACCGGTAGACCCCCGGGGCCTCGGGGATGGTGCCGGGTGCGGGACGGTAGGTCGAGGGGTCAGCCACGCTTCGAAGACTAGCCGCCGGCCCCGACACTCCAGAGGACGCCGAGTTGGTCGACCTCGCTGCCGGCGCGGCCGAAGAACCCGGCGAGCCGCCCGCCGGGCGGGGCGGTGAAGGTCACCGCGTCGGCGGTCGGGGTGCCCCCGGCCAGGGTGCGGCCGAGGTTGGTGGTGAGCTGGGCGGAGAAGATCCGGGTCCGGCCGTCCTTCTTGCCCTGGGTGAGGGTGACCTGGTTGACGTACTCGCCGTCGGCCAGGGTCAGGCTGGCCGGGGTGCCGCCCGTGCCGCCGTGGGTGAGCGTGGTGCCGTCGGCGAGGCCCACACCGATCTGGTCGAGCCGGGAGCCGGCGCGCAGCGAGACGGCGGTGGCCCGGGCGCCGACGGCGTCGAGGTCGGTGAACGGGGTGCCGTGCGGGCCACCCCAGGTGTCGCTGGCCCGCAGCCCGTCGGCGAGGCTCCAGGAGAACCAGGCGGCGTGCGGGTAGTGGTCGGACAGCGGCGCGCCGGCCGGGTCCAGGAACGAGGCGTGCTCGTTGTGGTAGCGGGTGAAGTCGAGGTCGATCAGCCGGTTACCCCGGTAGAGGATCTTGTCGACGACCTCGCAGGCGTTTGTGACGTTCGCCGGGTCGCAGGTCAGCGCCGGACTGCCGGCGGCCGGGGGCATCCCGCCGCGCTCCTGCTGCACCCACACGTCGGTGAGGCCGTTGGCGGCCACCAGGTCGCGGATGTTGTCGCCGGTGCGGGTGTAGCGGACGTTGAGGTCACCGGCCACGATCACCGCGCTGCCGGCGGAGTTCGCCTGGATGTACGCGGAGAGCTGGCTGATGTTGGACCGCCGGGCGGCGAGGTTCGGCTCGTCGCTGCCGGCGTTGGTGTGCACGTTGTAGAAGTCCACGTAGACCCCCTCGGCCAGCCGGATCCGGGACCGGGTGAAGCCCTTCGGGGTGAGGCAGTCGGTGCCGTTGCAGTCTTGCCAGCGCACCCGGACGAAATCCGACACCGGGTAGGTCGACATCGTGTTGAGGCCGTCGCCGAAGGGCACTCCCCCGCTGGTGGGCGTGCGGTACGGGTGCCGGTCGGTGGCGTACAGGTCGGCGTGGTAGTTGAAGTCCTCCTGGACGTGCACGATGTCGTAGGCGTTGACCCGCTCGCCGATGGGCCGGGTGTTTGTCGCCGGGTTGCCGCTCGACAGCAGCTCGGGCAGGCCGGCGATGTTGTAGGTGAGCACTGAGAAGCCGCCCGAGGCGGCGGGGGTGGGCACGGCCTCGGCCGCGGGCGCGGCGACGGCCGGCGCGGACGGGGCTAGCAGGGCGGCCAGCAGCGCTACGGGCGCGAGCAGGCGGGTGGGTCTCATCCGACGTCCATTCTCGACAACGGGACCGGGGCGCGGCCGGCACCAGCAGCCCGGAGGGAGTCGAAGGTTATCGAACTCGTCCGACCGACTCAATACTCGCGGGTAACCGGCGTGCGACATGCTGATAGACGTCTTCCAATCTCGACGCGGGACGCTTACCATCCGGTAACTGAATGTTCTTCATGTAACGATCGCCACCCCGCCCCCCCGTCATGATCCCCACCGCTCGGAGGATCACCATGCCCCGTTCCACCGCCCCGCGCCGCCTACTGGCCGGCGCGACCGCCGCCGTCGGTGTCGCCGCCCTGCTCGTCGCCACCCCGACCACCCCGCCCGCGAACGCCGCCGCCGTGAACGCCGCCGCCGCCGCGAACGCCGCCGAGACCAGCTCGTTCGCCGCCAACGACTACTGCCTGGGCGAGTGCGGCGACATCGTGCCGCCCGGCCAGAACGGCAACGCCACGCTCGTCGAGGTCCTCGCCAACCAGACCCTCGGCACGCTGCCCCGGCATTCCGCCGACCAGCTCGGCAAGTACGCCGACCTCGTCTACGGCTACGCCGGCCTGCGCCCCGAGCAGATCGGCACCTTCTTCAACGACGCCTCCTTCGGCGTGCCGTCCGGGCAGGTCGAACGGGACTACTCGCCCCGCGCGGACGTGCGGGTCGTGCGGGACCGGGCCACCGGCGTCCCGCACGTCACCGGCACCACCCGGGGCGGCACCATGTACGGGGCGGGGTACGTCGGCGCCGAGGACCGGCTGTTCACCATGGACCTGATGCGCCACGTCGGCCGGGGCACCCTCACTCCGTTCGCCGGCGGGGCCCCCAGCAACCGGGAGCTGGAGCAGAGCGTCTGGCGCAACTCGCCGTACACCGAGGCGGACCTCGTCGCGCAGGTCGAGGCGCTGCGCGCCAAGGGCCCGCGCGGGGAGCAGCTCTACGCCGACGTCCAGGAGTACATCGCCGGCGTCAACGCCTACATCGGCGTCTGCATGGCCAACCGCAACTGTCCCGGCGAGTACGTCCTCACCGGACACCTCGACGCGATCACCAACGAGGGCGGCCCGAAGCCGTTCACGATGACCGACCTCATCGCGATCGCCGGCGTCGTCGGCGGCCTGTTCGGCGGCGGGGGCGGCACCGAGATGCAGTCCGCGCTGGTCCGCATCGCCGCCCGCGCCAAGTTCGGCCCGACCGAGGGCGACAAGGTGTGGACGGCCTTCCGCAACCAGAACGACCCGGAGACGGTGCTGACCCTGCACGACGGGCAGAGCTTCCCCTACGGTTCCGCCTCCCCCGACGCGGCGAGCGTGGTGCTGCCCGACGCCGGCACGGCCACGGTGGAGCCGGTCTTCACCGACCCCACCGGCTCCGCCGCCAGCCGGGCCACCGGCAGCAGCGGCTCCGAGCTGGCCGCCGCGCTGTCCGGGCTGACCATCGACCCGGCCCACCGGGGCATGTCCAACGCGGCCGTCGTCTCCGCCGCGAACTCCGCGACCGGGCACCCGGTGGCGGTGTTCGGGCCGCAGACCGGCTACTTCTCCCCGCAGCTTCTGATGATCCAGGAGTTGCAGGGCCCGGGGATCAGCGCGCGGGGCGCCGCGTTCGCGGGCCTCAACCTCTACGTGCTGCTCGGCCGGGGCCAGGACTACGCCTGGAGCGCCACCTCCTCCATCCACGACATCACCGACACGTACGCGGTGCCGCTGTGCACCACCGACGGCAGCGCGCCGACGCTGACCAGCGACCACTACCTCTACCGGGGGCAGTGCGTGGCGATGGAGCAGCTCGCGCACACCAACAAGTGGAAGCCGACGGCCGCCGACACGACGCCCGCCGGGTCGTACAAGCTGGTGGCCTGGCGCACGAAGCTCGGCCTGGTCGCCTGGCGCGGGACCGTCGGCGGCAAGCCGCACGCGTTCACCCAGCTCCGCTCCACCTACCGGCACGAGGCGGACTCCGCGATCGGCTTCCAGATGTTCAACGACCCGACCCAGATGGGCACCGCCGACGCCTTCGTCGCCTCGGCGAGCAACGTCGAGTACGCGTTCAACTGGTTCTACGTCAACTCCACCCAGTCGGCGTACTTCAACTCCGGGCTCAACCCGCTGCGCGCGCCCGGGTCCAACCCGAACCTGCCGATGAAGGCCGAGCCCGCGTACGAGTGGCAGGGCTTCCAGCCCGACACGAACACCGCCAGCTACGCGCCGCGGTCGGCCCACCCCAACTCGGTGGACCAGGACTACTACATCAGCTGGAACAACAAGCAGGCCAAGGACTTCGGCGGCGCCGACGGCAACTTCAGCTTCGGCGCGGTGCACCGGGGCGACCTGCTCGACAAGCCGCTGAAGGCTGGCATCGCCGCCGGAAAGAAATACGACCGGGCCACGCTGACCGCGTTGGTGGAGCGGGCCGGCCTGACCGACCTGCGCGGGGTCGAGGTGCTCGACGAGCTGATCCGGGTGCTGGAGAGCCAGCCCGTCGGCGACGCCGCCCTGGCCGCCGAGATCACGAAGCTCAAGGCGTGGCGGCAGGCCGGCGCGCTGCGGGTGGAGACGGCCAAGGGCTCGAAGGTGTACCAGCACGCCGACGCCATCCGCACCTTCGACGCCTGGTGGCCGCTGCTGGTGCGGGGCATGTTCCGCGACCCCCTCGGCCCCGACCTCTACCAGTCGCTGATCAACGCCCTCCAGATCAACGAGTCCCCCTCCGGCCACCAGCGGGGCGACACGTCGACCCTGCCCACGTCCGCGAACGAGGCCCAGGCGCACAAGGGCTCGTCGTTCCAGTACGGCTGGTGGGGGTACGTCGACAAGGATCTGCGCGCGGTCCTCGGCGACCCGGTCTCCGGCGGCCTCGGCCGCACCTACTGCGGCGGCGGCACCCTCGCCGGCTGCCGGCAGACCCTGCTCGACACGCTGAAGGCGGCTGCCGCGACCCCGGCCACCACCACCTACCCGGGCGACGCCACCTGCGCGGCGGGCGACCAGTGGTGCGCCGACGCGATCGTCCAGTCGCCGCTGGGCGGGATCAAGCACGCCGCGGTCGCCTGGCAGAACCGGCCCACCTACCAGCAGGTGGTGTCGTTCCCGGCGAAGCGCGGCGACGACGTGAGCAACCTCGCCGCCGGGAAGGCGGTGACCGCGTCGAGCGCCCAGGTCGGCTACGCCGCCACCAAGGCCGTCGACGGGGACCTGGGCACCCGGTGGGCCAGTTCCTGGGCCGACGACCAGACGCTCACCGTCGACCTGGGCTCGGCCCGGCAGGTGAGCCGGGTGGCGCTGGCATGGGAATCGGCGTACGCGCGGTCGTACCGGATCGAGGTCTCCGCCGACGGCTCGACCTGGCGCACGGCCTGGTCCACCACGGCCGGCGACGGCGGCACCGACGTGGTCGCGTTCGGCACCGAGACCGCGCGGTACGTGCGGATGCACGGCCTGACCCGGGCCACGTCCTACGGCTTCTCGCTGTGGGAGATGTCTGTGTACGCGCGCTGACGCGCGAGCACGGCGGCCGGCCCGGGACGTCCCGGGCCGGCCGCCGCCGTTCAGGCCAGGCTGATCCGGTCGCCGTCGACCTTGAGCTCCTTGGCCGCGAGGGCCTTCGTCGCCGGGCCCGACGTCACCGAGCCGTCGGTGATGGAGAACTTGCTGTTGTGGCAGGTGCAGTTGATGGTGCCGCCGTCGACGTGGGCAGGCCTGGTGGTGCAGATCGGGTCGAACCCTTGAACGTACCGGCCTCGGGCTGGGTGATCACCACGCCCTTGGCGGCGAACACCGCACCGCCGCCGACCGGGATGTCGGCGGTGCTGGCCAGCGCGCCAGAGTCGCCGGCCCCGCCGGTCGCCGAGGCCCCGCCAGTCGGCGCGGAGCCGCCGCCGGCCTTGTCGTCGCTGCCGCACGCCGCCAGGACGACCGTCGCGCCCACCGCCCCGGCACCGGCGAGGAGGGCGCGCCGCGTCTGCGTGGCCGGCCCGGTCCGCACCTGCTCGTCACTCATGTCTGGCCTCTCTTCTCGACTGCCCGGCCCGTGAGCTCCCCGGACCTCGTTGGAGTCCACGGATCACTGTGCCCGAAGGTTCAGTCGACCACAGCGATCGTCTCGGTGGAATGGGCCGGGGGCGTCCCGTCGCCGGAGCGCCCCCGGTGCGGCCGGTCGGTCAGCGCGCCCCGGCCGGGACCTTCCGGACCCGGGGGCGGGTGGCGGCGCCGTTGGCCTTCGCGGCCCGGCCGGTGGCCGCCTTCGCGCCCCGCGCCTCGCCGTCGAGCCCGAGCACTGGGCGCAGGAACCGGCCGGTGTGGCTCTCGGGGACCTCGGCGACCTCCTCGGGGGTGCCGGTGGCCAGCACCGTGCCACCCCGGTGGCCGCCCTCGGGGCCCATGTCGATCAGCCAGTCGGCCGTCTTGATCACGTCGAGGTTGTGCTCGATGGTGATCACCGTGTTGCCCTTGTCGACCAGGCCCTCCAGCACCATCAGCAGCTTGCGGATGTCCTCGAAGTGCAGGCCGGTGGTCGGCTCGTCGAGCACGTAGACCGTCCGGCCGGTCGAGCGCTTCTGCAACTCGGAGGCGAGCTTGACCCGCTGCGCCTCGCCGCCGGAGAGCGTCGGTGCGGGCTGGCCCAGCCGGACGTAGCCCAGGCCGACGTCGACCAGCGTCTTGAGGTGCCGGTGGATCGCCGGGATCGCGGAGAAGAACTCGGCGGCCTCCTCGATCGGCATTTCCAGCACGTCGGAGACGGTCTTGCCCTTGTAGTGCACCTCCAGGGTCTCCCGGTTGTACCGGGCGCCCTTGCAGACCTCGCACGGGACGTACACGTCGGGCAGGAAGTTCATCTCGATCTTGATGGTGCCGTCGCCGGAGCACGCCTCGCACCGGCCGCCCTTGACGTTGAACGAGAACCGGCCCGGCCCGTACCCCCGGACCTTGGCCTCGGTGGTCTCGGCGAACAACTTGCGGACGTGGTCCCAGACGCCGGTGTAGGTGGCCGGGTTGGACCTGGGGGTGCGGCCGATCGGCGACTGGTCGACGCCGACCACCTTGTCCACGTGCTCCAGGCCGCTGATGCGGGTGTGCCGGCCCGGCACGTGCCGCGCCCCGTTGATCTGGTTGGCCAACACCGCGTGCAGGATGTCGTTGACCAGGGTCGACTTGCCGGAGCCGCTGACCCCGGTGACCGCGATGAGCTGGCCCAGCGGGAACGACACGGTCAGGTTGCGCAGGTTGTGCTCCCGCGCGCCGTGCACCACCAACTCCCGGCCCGGGGTCTGCGGCCGGCGGCCCTTCGGCGTCGGGATCTCCCGCCGCCCCGACAGGTACGCCCCGGTCACCGACTCCGGGTTGGCCAGCAGGTCGGGCACCGACCCGGAGTGCACGATCCGGCCGCCGTGCTCCCCCGCGCCCGGCCCGATGTCGACGATCCAGTCGGCGGTGCGGATGGTGTCCTCGTCGTGCTCGACCACGATCAGGGTGTTGCCCAGCCCACGCAGCCGCACCAGCGTCTCGATGAGCCGGTGGTTGTCGCGTTGGTGCAGGCCGATGGACGGCTCGTCGAGCACGTAGAGCACCCCGACCAGGCCGGAACCGATCTGGGTGGCCAGCCGGATGCGCTGCGCCTCGCCGCCGGACAGGGTGCCGGCCGGGCGGTCCAGGGACAGGTAGTCCAGCCCGACGTCGAGCAGGAACTTCAACCGGGCGTTGATCTCCTTGAGCACCCGCTCCGCGATCAGCTTCTGCCGGTCGGTCAGCTCGATGCCGGCCAGCAGCTCGGCGCACTCGCCCACCGACAGGTTGCACACCTCGGCGATGCTCTTGCCGGCCAGGGTGACCGCGAGCACCTCGGGCTTGAGCCGCGCTCCGCCGCAGGCCGCGCAGGGCACGTCGCGCATGTAGCCCTCGTACTTCTCCCGCGACCACTCGCTCTCGGTGTCGGTGTGCCGCCGCTCGATCCACTGCACCACGCCCTCGAAGCCGGTGAAATAGGAGCGCTCGCGGCCGTACTTGTTGCGGTAGCGCACATGCACCTGGTCGCCGGAGCCGTGCAGGATCGTCTTCTGCGCCCGCGCCGGCAACGCCCGCCACGGGGTGTCGACGTCGAAGTGCTCGGTCTCGCCCAGCGCCTCCAGCAGGCGCAGGAAGTATTCCAGGTTGTGCCCGTTCGACCAGGGCTGGATCGCGCCCTCGCGCAGGGTGCGCTCCGGATCGGGGACGACCAGCTCCGGGTCGACCTCCTTCTTCGTGCCCAGGCCGGTGCACTCCGGGCACGCGCCGTACGGGGCGTTGAACGAGAAGACCCGGGGCTCCAGGTCCTCGATCGCGAGGGGGTGGTCGTTGGGGCAGGCCAGGTGCTCGGAGTAGCGGCGCTCCCGGTCCGGGTCGTCCTCGGCGAGGTCGACGAAGTCGAGCAGCACCAGGCCGCCGGAGAGGCCGAGCGCCGCCTCCACCGAGTCGGTCAGCCGCTGCTTCGCGCCGGCCTTGACGGTGAGCCGGTCGATCACCACCTCGATGGTGTGCTTCTCCTGCTTCTTGAGCTTCGGCGGCTCGGTCAGCGGGTGGACCACGCCGTCGACCCGGGCCCGGGCGTACCCCTTGCCCTGGAGCTCGGCGAAGAGGTCGACGTACTCGCCCTTGCGGCCCCGCACCACCGGGGCCAGCACCATGAACCGGGTGCCCTCGGCCATCGCGAGGACCCGGTCGACGATCTGCTGCGGGCTCTGCCGGGAGATCCGCTCCCCGCAGACCGGGCAGTGCGGCTCGCCGACGCGGGCGTAGAGCAGGCGCAGGTAGTCGTAGACCTCGGTGATCGTGCCGACGGTCGAGCGCGGGTTGCGCGAGGTGGACTTCTGGTCGATGGAGACGGCGGGGCTGAGGCCCTCGATGAAGTCGACGTCCGGCTTGTCCATCTGGCCGAGGAACTGCCGGGCGTACGAGGAGAGCGACTCGACGTAGCGGCGCTGCCCCTCGGCGAAGATGGTGTCGAAGGCCAGGCTCGACTTGCCGGACCCCGAGAGCCCGGTGAAGACGATCAGGGCGTCCCGGGGCAGGTCGAGACTGACGTCACGCAGGTTGTGCTCGCGCGCGCCACGGATGATCAGTCGGTCGGCCACTGTCCGTGTACTCCCGGTGAAGAAGGCGAGGAGGATCTGCCCGCTCGGGGGCGGCCGGATGGGTTCCGGGACGGCCCCGAGCGGTCGTGCGGGCGCAGATGAAGCGCCTCGGCAACTCTAGCCCCGAGGTGTGACAACTTCCCGCGCCCGCACATTCCCCCAGGTCATCCCGGTCACGCCGGAGCGTGTCACGGCCGGGTGGACCTTCCCCGCCCGTGGCCCCGGCGACCGGCCGCCCACCCGGACGCGCCGATCAGCTCCACGCCACCGGGGCAACACCCTGCGTCACGACCGGGCCGTCCGCCGGCACCCGCCGCGCCAGCCGCCCCGCCGCTCGGCGGCCAGCCGGGCCTCCCGGCGCCGACTCTCGGAGGCGACCTCCCGTTGCAGCCGACGCCAACTGTCGTAGCGCCGGACGGTCAACTCGCCGGCGGCGAGGGCGTCACGGACCGCGCAGCCCGGCTCGGCGTCGTGCGCGCAGTCGCCGTACCGGCAGCCGGCGGCCAGTTCGGTGATGTCGGTGAAGGCCCGGTCCAGGCCGGCCGCGCCGTCGAGCAGGCCGACCGCCCGTACCCCCGGGGTGTCCAGCACCGCGCCGCCGCCCGGCACCGGCACCAGAGCCCGCCAGGTAGTGGTGTGCCGGCCCTTGCCGTCGACCCGGCGGATCGCCTGGGTCGGCATCACCACCGCCCCGGCCAGGGCATTGACCAGGCTCGACTTGCCGGCGCCGGACGGGCCGAGCAGCCCGAGGGTGCGGCCCGGGGCGACGTACGGGCGCAGCGCGTCGAGGCCGTCGCCCCGCTCCGCGCTGACCGGCAGCACCGGCACCCCGGGGGCGGCCCCGGCGAGCTGCCGGGCGATCGCCGCCGGGTCGGCGGCGAGGTCGACCTTGGCGAGCACCACCAGCGGCGTGGCGCCCGAGAAGTGCACCAGGGACAGCAGCCGCTCGATCCGGGCGACGTCCGGCTCAGGGTGTACCGGCTCGACGACGGCCGCCGCGTCGAGGTTGGCGGCGAGCACCTGCCCGCTGGCGTCCTTGCCGGCGGTGCGGCGCACCAGCGCCGTGCGCCGGGGCAGCACGGACTCCACGGTGACCGGCCCGTCGGGCCAGGCGCGCAGCAGCACCCAGTCGCCGGCGCAGGGCAGCCCGGTCAGGTCGCGGGCCGCGTCGGCGAGCACCGCCGGGCCCAGGGTGGCACGGATGGGCCCGTCCGCGCCGAGCACGGTGCACACGCCGCGGTCGACGCGGGCCACCCGGCCCGGACGCCGGCCGGGGCGGGCACGTGCGAGGGCCGCCCATTCGGCGTCCCAGCCGAGGGCGGTCAGATCGATGGTCATGGCAACCTTTCGGAATCGGAGAACACCGGTGGGGCGACACGCGTGCTACGACCGGCATGGGCACCACCTCCTCCGATCCCCGGTGTCGCGTTCACCGCCGACGGTAGGGGCCACGCCGACTCGCCGAAAGCGATTTCCCCGGCGACGCCGGGGCCGGCGGACCGCTAGGGTTCGAAGCGTGACCGCGGACCCGCTGCTGCTGACCGGTGACCTCGACGACGCCATGGCTCGACTGCTGCGCACCGCCGCCGCCCTCGACGACGCGGACATCGCCGCGCCGTCGGTGCTGCCCGGCTGGAGCCGGGGCCACGTGCTGACCCACCTGGCCCGCAACGCCGACGGGTTCGTCAACCTGCTCACCTCCGCGCGCACCGGCGAGCGCATCCCGATGTACGCCAGCGCCGCCGCCCGCACCGCCGACATCGCCGCCGGGGCGTCCCGCCCGCCCGCCGCCCACCTGGACGACCTGCGCCGCTCGGCGGAACGGTTCGCCGAGGCGGTCGCCGCGATGCCCGTGCAGGCGTGGGCGGCCACCGTGGAGACCCGACGCGGCCCGTGGCCGGCGGCCACCCTGGTCTGGGGGCGGCTGCGGGAGGTCGAGGTGCACCATGTCGACCTGGCCGCCGGCTACGGGCCGGCCGACTGGCCCGAGGCGTTCGCCCAGCGGCTGCTGCACGAGGTCACCACCGACCTGGCCAGCCGGGGCGACGCGCCGGCGATGGTGCTGCGGTTCGACGGCAGCCACCACGCACAGGTCGTCGGCGACCCCGCCGGCGCGCCCACGGTCACCGGTCCCGCCCACGGGCTCGCCGCCTGGCTGATCGGCCGTGCGGCGCGACACGCTCCTCGTCACCCCCGACGGCCCCTTGCGACTCCACCGGAATGGATGTGACTACACATGCTACAGCGGAGACGTCAGCCCGGCGGATCGTCCGGCGTTACGTGAACTCGACGGGCTCACCATCACCAAGGTGTCGGTGGGGCCGATGGACAACAACGCCTACCTGCTGCGGTGCCGCGGCACCGGCGAGCAGCTACTGATCGACGCGGCCAACGATGCGCCCCGGCTGCTGGAGCTGGTCGGCGACGCCGGCCTGGCCACCGTGGTCACCACCCACCAGCACATGGACCACTGGGTGGCGCTGGAGGAGATCGTCGCGAAGACCGGCGCGCGGGCGCTGGTGCACGCCGACGACGCCGCCGGCCTGCCGATCCCGGCGACGCCACTGGCCGACGGCGACACGGTGGCCGTCGGCGACCGTGAGCTGGAGGTGATCCACCTGCGGGGGCACACGCCGGGCTCCATCGCCCTGCTCTACCGCGACCCTGCGGGCGTTCCGCACCTGTTCACCGGCGACAGCCTCTTCCCCGGCGGCGTCGGCAACACGGACAAGGACCCGCAGCGGTTCGGTCAGCTCATCGACGACGTGGAGCACCGGCTGTTCGACCGGCTCCCGGACGAGACCTGGTTCTACCCAGGGCACGGCAGAGACTCAACGATCGGCACCGAACGCCCGTCGCTGCCGCAGTGGCGGGCCCGCGGCTGGTGACCGCCGGCGGCCGGAGCACCCGGCCCCGACGCTCCGGGCTGCGGCGCGCCAGCCCCTGCCGCTCGGGCCGCCGGCGCGTCTGTCGCGGCGGTCGGGCGACCGGGGCGGGCATGCCGGCCGCGCGCAGCCCGCGGCGGGTGACGAGCAGCACCACGCCGGCCAGCAGCAGCCCCACCGCCATGGTTATCAGCAGCGGCGAGACGTCCACCGGCAGCAGTCCGGCCAGCGTGCGGGACAGCGTGCCGAGGGCCACGTAGAGGCCGGCCCAGAGCGCGGCCCCGACGCTCGCGCAGGCCAGGAACCGCCGGTACGACATCCGCAGGCCGCCCGCCGCCAGCGGCAGCAACGCGTTGAACACCGGCAGGAAGGGCGCGACCAGCACCATCCGGCCGCCGCCTCGGCGCAGGGCGGACTCGGCCGCCGCCCATCGGGGCTCCCCGATCCAGCCGCCGACGCGGCTGTGCCGCAGCCGGTCGCCGTAGTGCCGGCCCACGAGGAAACTCAGCGACCATCCGGCCACGCAGCCGGCGACCACGGCGGCGACGGTGCTCGCGGCGGTCGCCGGCCGCCCGACGCTGACCGCGGCGAGGATCGCGACGTCGCCGGGAACCAGCACCCCCACCAGCGGTACGGCGTCGAAGATCATCACCACCCCGACCATCAACACCAACAGGAGGGTGGGCAGCTTTCCGACGTGCTCCGTCCAATCCGCCATGGCCCGTACGCTACGGCCGGTCCGCCATCGGGGACATCGGGTTTGAACCCCCAGCCGACCCTGAACCAGCCTCGGGGTCCGTCCCGCCGAACCGGGGCCGCAGCACCTCCACCTGGCGCACCGAAGAGTCGACGGCCGGCTCGGTGGTGGGCACCCGGTAGCTGGTCACCGCGTCCAGCAGGTTCCGGGGCAGGTGGCCCCGGCCGGGGTCGCCCACCAGCACCCGGCTGCCCCGGGCCGCAGCGCGGCGCAGGAACGGCAGCACCCGGGCGGCCAGCTCCCGGTCGTAGAAGACGTCGCCGGCGACGAGCAGGTCCGCGTCCCCGCCGTCGGAGTCGAGCAGGTCCTCGCCGGTGGCGACGACGGCGACCCGGTTGGCGCGGGCGTTGACGGTGACCGCCGCGACGGCGTACGGGTCGATGTCGTTGGCGACGACCAGGGCCGCGCCGGCCAGCGCGGCGGCGATCGCGACGAGCCCCGAGCCGGCGGCCAGGTCGAGCACCCGGCGGCCGGCGGCCAGCTCGGGGTGGTCGAGCAGGTGCCGGGCCAGGGCCTGCCCACCAGCCCAGGCCGACGCCCAGTACGGCGGGGGCAGGGCGTGGCCCGCGGCGGCCTCCATCCGGGCCCACCAGACGATGGCGTCCTCGGCGAGATGCAGCCGCACCTCGGGCACGAAAGGGGTGGGGACGAGCCGCAGCCGGTCCAGACCCTCGCCGGGCGCGTCGATCTCCCGCTCCAGCACGGTCAGCGCGATGGCTGCGGGACTCCTCACCGGGGCAAGCATGCCGTAGCTGGCCGCCTGTTGGGCGCGTTTTCCCCCGGTCCGCGTCCGGGGCGCGATTATTTTCGGGGTACGCCCTGCGGCACTTCGCCCAGCAGATCCGGCTTTTGACAGTTAGGGTCGGGGAGGTACAGGGCGATCATCGGCCGGCGGTCGGGGGTCACCCGTTTTGAACAGGGAGAGATGCATGGCTACCGGCACGGTCAAGTGGTTCAACTCGGAAAAGGGCTTCGGCTTCATCGAGCAGGACGGCGGAGGTCCGGACGTGTTCGTCCACTACTCGGCCATCGCGACGAGCGGCTACCGGGAACTCAACGAGGGCCAGAAGGTCGAGTTCGAGGTGACCCAGGGGCAGAAGGGCCCGCAGGCGGACAACGTCCGCCCGATGTAGCTCCGTGCCGGTGGCGACGGCCGGGCCGACAACCCCGGCCGTCGCCGCAGCGCACCGCGCCCGCCGCCCGGCGTACGTCCGCCGCGCGGCGGGCGCTTCGTTTCCCCGGCGGGTCAGCGTGTAGGGCGGGTCAGCGCGTAGGGCGGCGCGGTAGCTCCGGGCGGGCCGCCCGGATCTGGTCGCGGTGCTCCCGCATGGCGGCGACCATGACCGTCATGAAGCGGCGCACCACCTCCAGCTCGTCCTCGCTGAAGTCGGCCATCGCCGCGTCGGTGCGGTTCCCGAGCGGCCGGAAGAACTCCATGGCCAGCGCCGCGCCCCGGTCGGCGTAGCGCAGGAAGACCTTGCGGCGGTCGCTGGTGTCGCGATCCCGGCGAACGTGCCCGGCACGTTCCAGCCGGTCGATCAGCGCGGTCACCGAACCGGAGGACAGGTTCAGCTTCTCGCCCAGCCGGCCCGGGGTGATCGGGGTGCCGGCGAACTCGGCGTCCATGACGGCGATGAGGGCGTGCAGGTCGGTGCCGTTGAGCCCGTGCAGGCCGGCGAAGGCGTGCCCGATGTGCTGGGCGTCGATCGAGTAACGCCGCAGGTCGTTGGCGATGTCGGCGACGAGTTGCTCACGGCGGGTGTCTCGCCGCCAATACATGCCGTGCGATGCCACGACGTCACCCTCCTCCCCGTGCCTGCCTCTTGCAGCATAGTCGAGCACCAATAATCTCGCCTATCGAGATACTCGACAAACGTAACCCTGCCCCGGTGACCGGCGCCGGGCGGTACGACGGTGCCGTAGGTGGCGGCACGGTCGCCGCCACCTACGACTACGACGAGGCCAACGGCAAGGGCCTACGGCTGCTCCTGCCGATCATCCTGCTGCTCGTCGGCGCGTTGCTCGTGCTGCTGCTGTGCGGCCTGGTCGCGCCGGCGCTGCCGCGGCGGCGGGGACCCCGCGTCCCCGCCGCCGGTCGGGCCGGCCGCGCCGACCGCCCGTTCCCGGGTCGCCCAGGCGACCATGAACAGCGCGGTCCAGGTCACCCCGAGCAGCACCGACGTGACCGTGCTGCTGGCGGTGCCCTGCCCGAGGTAGAGCCGCGCGCCGCCGATGGTGCCCACCCCGGCTGCGGCGGCCGTCCACACGGCCACCGCCACCGGCCAGCGTGCGCCCCGCGACAGCAGCCACGCCAGGGTGCACAGGCTCGCCGCCATCACCGCGTGCTGCGTCGCGAACAGCACGCCCTCCTCACCCGACGCGAGCCGGCCCGGCGCGACCACGTCGGCGACCACGCCGAGCACCACCAGCGGCAGGAACGCCCCGACCGTGCCCACCACGTCGAGCGGGGCGGCCCGCGAGACCGGCCCGCCGCGCCCCGGGCAGGACCGCTGCCGCCAGGCCCGGCCGACGGCGACCACGGTCACCAACGCGATCAGCACCGAGCCGCGCGACACGGAGACCACAGTGAGCGCGACCTCGGCGGCGCCGGGGGTACGCCGGTCGGCGAACCAGTCGGCGATCGCGTCGTCGACGACCGCCAGCCCACTCCACCGCATCGCCGCCCCGAGCAGCCAGGCGATGGCCGACCCGGCCACGAACAGCAGCACCAGCCCCGCGCCCAGGTTGATCAGCAGCGTCCAGCCGGGGCCGACCCGCATCGCCAGCAGGAAGAACAGCACCCCGTACCGGGCGGACAGCCAGCGCACCGGCGGCAGGGCCGCCGCCCGGGTCAGCAGCGCCCGCGCCGGGTCCGGGTGGCGGCCCAGCCAGCGGCCCACCAGCACCACGGCGAGCACCCCGCCGCACAGCACCAGCACCACGCCGGTGGCCCGCCCGAGCAGCCGGGAGACCGTCTCGTACGATTCCCCGGCCAGGTTGCCCGCCAGCACCGACCCGCCCACCCAGGTCACCACGCCGGCGAGGTTCCACGGTGCGAACCGGCGGTACGGCATGCCCGCCGCCCCCGCCAGGCGGGGCGCGAGGGTGCGCGCGAACGCCACCCAGCGGGCCGTGCACACCCCCCGCCCGCCGAGTCGCTCCAGCAGCGCATCGGCGCGCCGCCACCGGTGCGGCCCGACCCGCGCCCCGAACCCGGAGGCGCGTAGCCGGGGCCCGTACCGGCGGCCCGCGCGGAACGCCAACGTGTCCCCGGTCACCGCTGCGAGAATCATCACCAGCAGGGCGGGGCCGAGCCGCAGCGTGCCGGTGTACGTAAGGAAGCCGACCAGCAGCAGGGTCGCCTCACCCGGCACCAGCAGCCCGACGATCACCGCCGTCTCGCCGGCCACGATCGCCGCGGCGACCAGGTAGACCAGCAAGGGCGGCAGGCCCTGCACCGAGTTCAGCAGATCGCGCACGATGGCCCCCGGCTCACGCCGCCAGCATGCCAGCCGGGTACGGACACCGACAGTCGCACAGTCACTAGATCAGGGAAGCCCGGGGGTGACCCCCGACGCCGCCCCTGATCCGCGCAGGCGGGAGGATGGAGCCCATGCAGCTTCGCACCGACCTCCGCAACGTCGCCATCATCGCCCACGTCGACCACGGCAAGACCACCCTGGTCGACGCCATGTTGCGGCAGGCCGGCGCCTACGGCGCCCGCGGTGAGACGACCGAGCGGGTGATGGACTCGATGGACCTCGAAAGGGAGAAGGGCATCACCATTCTGGCCAAGAACACCGGCGTGCGGTACCTGCCGGCGGACGGGTCGGAGCCGGTCACCATCAACATCATCGACACCCCGGGCCACGCCGACTTCGGCGGCGAGGTCGAACGCGGCCTCACCATGGTCGACGGCGTGGTGCTGCTGGTCGACGCCAGTGAGGGCCCGCTGCCGCAGACCCGCTTCGTGCTGCGCAAGGCGCTGCGTGCCCGGTTGCCGATCATTCTGGTGATCAACAAGGTGGACCGTCCCGACGCCCGGATCAAGGAGGTCGTGGACGACACCTACGAACTCTTCCTCGACCTGGACGCCGACGAGGAGCAGATCGACTTCCCGATCGTCTACGCCTGCGCCCGCGACGGCATCGCCTCGCTCACCCAGCCGGCCGACGGCTCGGTCCCCCAGGACAGCACGAGCCTGGAGCCGCTGTTCCGCGCCCTGCTCGACACCATCCCGCCGCCCGCGTACGAGCAGGACGCGCCGATGCAGGCCCACGTCACCAACCTCGACGCCTCGCCGTTCCTCGGCCGGCTGGCACTGTGCCGGGTCCGGCAGGGCACCATCGCGAAGGGCCAGACCGTCGCCTGGTGCCGCACCGACGGCAGCACCCAGCGGGTCCGCATCTCGGAGCTGCTGATGACCGAGGGCCTGGAGCGCAAGCCCGCCGACTCGGCCGGCCCGGGCGACATCATCGCCGTCGCCGGCATTCCCGAGATCATGATCGGCGAGACGCTGGCCGACGCGGAGAACCCGATCCCGCTGCCGTTGATCACCGTCGACGAGCCGGCGATCTCGATGACCATCGGCACCAACACCTCGCCACTGGTCGGCCGGGTCAAGGGCGCCAAGGTCACCGCCCGGATGGTCAAGGACCGCCTCGACAAGGAGCTGGTCGGCAACGTCTCGCTGCGGGTGCTGCCCACCGAGCGTCCCGACGCCTGGGAGGTGCAGGGCCGGGGCGAGCTGGCGCTGGCCATCCTCGTCGAGCAGATGCGCCGCGAATCCTTCGAGCTGACCGTCGGCAAGCCGCAGGTCGTCACCAAGGAGATCGACGGCAAGACCTGCGAACCGGTCGAACGGCTCACCATCGACGCCCCCGACGACTACCTGGGGGCGATCACCCAGCTCCTGGCCACCCGCAAGGGCCGGATGGAGCAGCTGGTCAACCACGGCACCGGCTGGATCCGGATGGAGTGGCTGGTCCCGGCGCGCGGCCTGATCGGTTTCCGCACCGAGTTCCTCACCGAGACCCGGGGCACCGGCATCCTGCACCACGTCTTCGAGTCCTACGAGCCGTGGTTCGGCGAGCTACGTACCCGCAACAACGGCTCCCTGGTCGCCGACCGGGCCGGCGCGGTCACCGCGTTCGCGATGACCAACCTCCAGGAACGCGGCCAGCTCTTCGTCGAGCCGGGCACCGAGGTGTACGAGGGCATGATCGTCGGGGAGAACTCCCGCTCCGACGACATGGACGTCAACATCACCAAGGAGAAGAAGCTCACCAACATGCGCTCGTCGACCGCCGACGAGACCGAGAAGCTCATCCCGCCGCGCAAGCTGTCGCTGGAGCAGGCCCTGGAGTTCTGCCGCGAGGACGAATGCGTCGAGGTCACCCCGGCCGCGGTCCGCATCCGCAAGGTCGTCCTCGACCAGACCCAGCGCGCCCGCGCCACGGCCCGCCGCAAGCACGCCGGCTGACCCCCTGCCACCGGCCCCCGGTCACCCGGGGGCCGGATCGGCTACCGTCACCGGCATGATCTGGGACGAACTCGACGCCCGTCTCAACGCGCTGCCGGGCACCGTCTCGGCGTACGCGGGCCGCGTCGACGCCCCGCCCACCTGGACCCGCCGCCCCGACGCCACCCACTACGCGGCCAGCACCATGAAGGTGGCCGTGCTGCTGGCCCTGCACCGGGCGACCGAGGCCGGCACCCTCGACCTCGACGCCCCGGTCGAGGTGCGCAACGAGTTCGACTCCGCCCTGCCCGGCGCCCCCCGCTTCGCCTGCGCCCGGCACTACGACAACGACGAGGCGGTCTGGGAGCGGGAGAGCGGGCACGTGCCGCTGCGCTGGCTGGCCGAGCGGATGATCGTGCGATCCAGCAACCTGGCCACCAACCTGTGCCTGCGCCACGTCGGCCTGCCCGCCGTCGCCGACGCCTGGGCGATCGCCGGCGCCCGGCACAGCGTCACCGGGCGCGGCATCGAGGACTTCGCCGCCCGCGAGGCCGGGATCACCAACCTGGTGACGGCGGCCGACCTGGCCGCCCTACTCGGCGGGCTGGCCGCCGGCGCGACCCGCCCCGGCCCCCTCGCCTCCCCCGCCGGATGCACCGCCATGCTCGACGTCCTGTTCGCCCAGGAGTTCCGCGAGGACCTTGCCGCCGGTCTACCCGACGGCGTCCGCGTCGCCCACAAGAACGGCTGGGTACGCGGCGTCCGGCACGGCGCCGGCGTGGTCTACCCGCCCGACGCCCCGCCGTACGTGCTGGTCGTCTGCACCACCGGCGACCCCGCCGGCGGCGAGGCCGCCGACGACACCTGCCGGCTGCTCGCCGACATCTCCGCCCGGGTCTGGGCGGCTCGCCACGACCTGCGCCCGGCCGCAGCGGGCCCCCCGGCCGGACACGACACCGACAGGTGACACAGCGCAAGCAGCGGCACGACGACCCGACCCCGCCAAGAACCCCTCTGCTGTGCACCCACGGACGCGACGGTCACGCAGCGCATGGACCACCGCACCCGCCAACCACCCCATCCGAGTGCGGCGCGGTGCCCGGCCCGTCCCGCGCGCCGGCCTGCGGCGTCGCGGCTCACTCCAGCAGGTTGTCCCGCAGCGCCGCCAGGTGCGCCCCTGTCAGGCCCAGCCCGTCGCGCAGATACGCGTCGAACGAGCCGTACGCCCGCCGGACCTCCGCGTACGCGGCGTCCAGGTATTCCTCCCGCACCTCCATCAGCGGACGGATCGCCGCCTCCGCCAGCTCCGGCTGCCGCGCCCGCATCGCGGTCAGGACGACCTCCTTGAGGCTCTCCGTCTGCGCGTTGGTCTGCAGGTAGTCCGCCCGGATCGCCGCCTCGTCCACCCCCAGCGCGGTGAGCAGCACCACCGACAGCCAGCCAGTACGGTCCTTACCGGCCGAGCAGTGGAACAACAGCGGCAGGTTGCCCGCGTCGGCGGCCAGCCGGGCCGCCCCGCCGAAGCCCGCCCGGGCCGCCTCCCCCGTGACGAACCAGCGGTAGATCTCCGCCATCGCCGCCGGGCTGCCCTGTAGGGCCAGCGCCGTCTCGGCGCGCAGGTCGTGCCCGAGCAGCACCTCCGACACGGCCGTGAAGACCGGGTGCGCCGGGTCGTACACCGGCAGGCGCACCAGCCGGGGCTCGCCGGGCAACCGGTTCGGCGGGGCCGCCGCGATCTCCGAGTCGTCGCGCAGGTCCACCACGCACGCCGGGGCGAGCTTCCCCAGCACCGGCAGGTCGTCGTCGGTCAACCGGCCCAGCGCCGGGGTCCGAATCAGCCGGCCCGCCCGCACCCGGCGACCGTCGGCCCCCACCATGCCGCCGAGGTCACGCGCGTTCGGCGCACCCACCAGCTCCCAGTCTCGCCCGCCCATCCGGCCTCCCCTGTCGTCGCCACGCCCCCTATAGGGTGCCGCACATGACGATCGCCGCGGTACGCACCCACCGGCTGTCCGCGCCCCTGCACACCCCGTTCGTGACCGCGCTGCGCCGTACCACCACCACGGACACCCTGATCGTGGAGCTCGTCGACAGCGACGGGCGGTCCGGCTTCGGCGAGGCCCCGCAGGTGTGGCAGGTGACCGGGGCGTCGCTGGCCGGCGCCGAGGCGTGCGTACGGGAGATGCTCGTGCCGGGCCTGGTCGGCCGGGACGCCGACGACCTCGCGGCCCGGTGCGCCGAGGTACGGCGCGCGGTGGCCGGCAACGAGGCCGCCAAGGCGGCGGTGGACACCGCGCTGCACGACCTGGCCGCACGCCGGCTGGGCATACCCCTGGTGCGATTGCTCGGCGGCACCACACTGCGGGTGCCGACGGACGTCACCCTCGCCGCGGGCGACGCCACCGAACTGGCCGCCGCCGCCCGGCAGCGGTGGGGCGAGGGGTTCTCCGTGCTCAAGCTGAAGGTGGGCACCGACGCGGCGGGCGACCTGGAGCGGGTCCGGGCGGTCCGGGCCGCCGTCGGCCCCGACGTGCGCATCCGGCTCGACGCCAACCAGGGCTGGACCCCCCGCGAGGCGGTCCGGGTGATCCGCGGCATCGAGGACGCCGGACTCGACGTCGAACTGGTGGAGCAGCCGGTGGCCCGCTGGGACCTCGACGGGCTGGCCTGGGTCAGTGACCGGGTCGGCCTGCCGGTCCTGGCCGACGAGTCGGTGTTCGGCGTGCGCGACCTGGTGGAGGTGATCCGCCGCCGCGCCGCCGACATGGTCAACGTCAAGCTGGCCAAGTGCGGTGGACTGCACGCCGCCCGCACGCTGCTGGACCTGGCGGCCGAGCACGGAATCGGCACCATCGTCGGCTCGATGATGGAGAGCCAGGTCGGGCTCGGCGCCGCAGCCAGCCTGGTCGCCGCGTACGGGACCAGCGCCGTCTCCGACCTCGACGCCGCCTGGTGGCTGGCCTGGTCGCCGGTGCGCGGCGGCATCCGGTACGACGGGGCGAGCGTGGTGCTGCCGGACGCGCCCGGTCTCGGCATCACCTTCGCATCTGAAGCAAAGGTTCAGACGTCGGGTTGAGCGATGGCGCTTTCTTTCATAGGGTCGCCGAAGGGACGCCGCGAGCTGGGGGTGGACGTGGAGCTGCAACCAGGCCGCGTGGCCGTCGTCCGGGTCGCGGTCGCGACCCTCTGGTCCTGCCCCGAGGCGGTGCGCCCCGTCGACCGCCCCGCCCTCGACGCGCATGCCGACGTCGCCGCCTGGATCTCCGGCATGGACGCCGACCAGCAGGTCGGCGAGTGCGTGCTGAGCCAACTGCTGCTCGGCGAACGGGTCCTGGTCACCGAGCTGCGCCCGGACGGCTGGGCACACGTCGTGGCCATCGAGCAACCGGCGGCCCAGCTCGACCCGCGCGGCTACCCCGGCTGGCTGCCCACGGGCCAACTCGCCCCGCAACCCGCCGACGCCCCGGTTTTCCCGGCCGCCCCCTGGGTCGTCGACGCGACTGTCACCGCCCTGCGCGCCACCCCGGCCGGGCGGCCGGTCGTCGCCGGCGTCGTCCTCGGCACCCGGCTCACCCCGGCCGACCCCCCGGTGGACGGCTGGCGGCCGGTCCGCGCCCCCGGGCACGACCGGCCGCTCTGGCTGCCCGCCGCGCACCTCGTGCCGGCGCCCACCGCACCCCCGTCCGCGGCGGACGTGCTGGCCGTCGCCGCCCGGCTGCGCGACGTGGCCTACGTCTGGGGCGGAGTGTCGGCGTACGGCATCGACTGCTCCGGCCTGGTGCACCTGGCCTGGCGGCGGTTCGGGGTCGTGCTGCCCCGCGACGCCGCCGACCAGGCCAGCGCGACCACCCCGCTACCGATGGGCGCCGAACGCGCCGGCGACCTCTACTTCTTCGCCCGGCCCGGCCGGCGGATCCACCACATCGGCTTCGTCAGCGCCACCCCGAACACCGGCGCCAACCGGCGCATCCTGCATGCCTGCTACCAGCAGCGCCGGGTCCTGGAGGAGCCGATGCCGGCAGAGCGGACGGCCACCCTGGTCGGCGTGCACCGGGTGTGAGCCGCACGACACGCAAGGGGCGCCCCCGCAACCGGGGACGCCCCTTCGTCGTGGTCGGGTCAGCCGCGCGCCGAGGCCAGCTCGCGCCGCCGGTCCCGGGCCGACTTGATCAGGCTGGCCACGGTCGCCACCGAGAGGGTGCCGAGGATGACCGTCAGGGAGAGCCAGATCGGGATGTGCGGGGCCCAGCCCACCGGTTCCCCGCCGTTGACGAACGGCAGGTGGTTGTCGGCCAGGGCCTCCAACACCAGCTTGACGCCGATGAAGCCGAGCACCACCGCCAGGCCGTAGCTGAGGTAGATCAGCCGATCCAGCAGCCCGCCGAGCAGGAAGTAGAGCTGGCGCAGGCCCATCAGCGCGAAGACGTTCGCGGTGAAGACCAGGTACGGCTCCTGGGTGATGCCGAAGATCGCCGGGATCGAGTCCAGCGCGAAGATCAAATCGGTGGTGCCGATAGCGATCATGACGATCATCATCGGGGTGAACAGCCGTCGGCCCAGCACGTGCGTGGTCATCTTCGCGCCGTCGTAGTCCTTGGAGATGGGCAACGCCTTGCGGCTCCACCGGATCAGCAGGTTCTCGCTGAACTCGTCCTCGTCCGGCTCGCCCTGGCGGGCCAGGTTGACCGCGGTGTAGACGAGGAACGCGCCGAAGATGTAGAAGACCCAGGAGAACTGGGAGATCAGGGCCGCGCCGGCGGCGATGAAACCGCCGCGCATGATCAGCGCCAGCACGATGCCGATGAGCAGAACCCTCTGCTGGTACTGCCGGGGCACCCCGAAGCGGGCCATGATGATCACGAAGACGAAGAGATTGTCCACCGAGAGGCTGTACTCGGTGAGCCAGCCGGTGTAGAACTCGCCCGCCACACCGGGGCCGGAGAAGATCCACAACCCGGCGCCGAACAGCAGGGCCAGCCCGACGTAGAAGGCGACCCAGAGACTCGACTCGCGGACACTCGGCTCATGTGGTCGCCGGCCGATGATCAGCAGGTCGACGACCAGAACCGCTGTCAGTGCGACGAGAGTCCCCGCCCACACCAATCCGGACACGTTCAAGATCTCATCCTCCGGCAGACACACGGCATCGGGCACACCGTACGCCCGCCGGGGCGGGTGGGTGTGGCGACGCGGACACTGGTGGCTGTCGGAGGTCTCTTCCGTCGCCGACCCGCGAGCGGGCCGACAACCTACGGAGCCGGGTCGCGCCGCCGGGGGGCGGTCGACCGTGCTGACGACTCCGTCGCGGGGGAATACTCCCCTCCTACGCGCCCATTGTTCACCATCATCAGGGCAAAGCGCATCTCCGGTTCTCGTACTGAAGCCTCCAATTGGGCCTCTAGTGACGGACATCTCCATGCGCAGGGCATCCTAGGAGGCCATCCCGCAGGTTTCGGCAGCGTCCGCGCGCCCCGGAGGAGGCGGCGGTGCGGCCCACCCCGGTGGACACCGCCACCCCGGCGATCCGTGCGCACGGGAACGTGCGACGCTCTCGGCATGGTGCTTGAGGTTGCGCTCATCGACGTGACGCCCGGACACGAGGACGACTTCGCCGCCGCGTACGCGCGGGGGCACGAGATCCTGGCCGGCACGCCCGGCTGCCGCTCGGTCCGGATGACCCGGGGCATCGAGTCGCCGACGCGGTTCGTGCTGCTGGTCGAGTGGGATTCCGTGGCGGCCCACGAGGAGAACTTCCGCGAGACGGAGCGGTTCCAGCAGTGGCGGGCGCTGATCGGCCCGCACTTCGCCGGCCCGCCGCTGGTCGAGCACTTCGTCGACGTCCCCGCCTGAGGCGCGCGCTCGTCAGAGGCGCGCGCTCGTCAGAGGCGTCGTTCCCGCCGAGGGGCGCCGCCCGCCCGTCCGGTCTTCACCGCGCTCCGCCGCCGCGCCGGGCTTGTCGTACCCCCCGGCTATCGTGCGCTCGCACGCGCGGCCAGCCGGCCCCGGCGGGCTCGGGGGTGCCGGGCCCGGCAGTCGCGCGTCGACATCAGTCCCGTGGCGCGCGGGGCCGGGGCAGCGCCACCGCCTCCTCCGGCCGGGCCCCGACCGGCGACTGCCCACCGAGGCCGCCCGCCGACGGCAACGACGGGTCGTCGGCCAGCCGGGCGAGCAGCGCCGTCGTCTCCGCCGCCGGGAGCGCGGCGTCGAGCAGCCGGTCGACCACCGCGTCGTACCAGGCCAGGTCGGCGGCGGAAACCAACCGCACGTCGGTGGTCAACGCCTCCAGCATCACCGTGCGCGGGTCGGCCGGGTCGGGGAAGGAGTATCGGGTGAACGGGGTCAACGGATGCGCGCCCCCGGCCGTCACCCCGGGCGGGACCACCCGGACCGTCACGTTCGGCTTGCCCGCCATGTTGACCAGGTGGCGCAACTGCTCGCGCCAGATGCCGTCGGGCACGCCGCCTGGGTCGCAGGCCGCGAGTTCCAGCAGCGCCGTGTACCGGGGCGGCTCCGGCCGGTTCAGCACCTCCTGCCGAACCAACCGGGCCCGTACGTCGGCCTCCACATCCATGTCGGGGTGCAGCAGCCGGGCGACCCCGAGCCGCAGCCGCGCGTACGCCGGGGTCTGCAACAATCCCGGCACGACGGCCGGCTGGTACTCCACCACGGTGGCCGCCCCGGCCTCCAGCTCCGCGTAGGCGCGCTGCCGCTCCCCCATCCCGCCGAGCGTCTTCCACCAGCCGCGGCCGGTCGCCGCGTCCCGGGCGATGACGATCAGCGCGTCGCGCTCGTCCGGCGCGACCCGGTAGACGTCCAGCAGATCGAGCACGTCGGCGAGATCCGGCCGGCTCTGCCCCAACTCGATGCGGGACAGCTTGGAGGTCGAGGCCCAGCCCAGCCGGTCGCAGACCTGCTCCAGGGTTAGCTCCTCCCGCCTGCGCAGCAGTCGCAACTCGGCACCGAGTCGCGCACGTCGAATCACCGGACTCGTTGGCAACGGCATCCCCGCCTCCCCAGGACGGAGAGTACGCAGATCGATCACTGGCTGCAATACCTCGCTTGCTTACGGCGACGGCGATCGGCGTCACCGAAAGGACACGACGGTCACTTCACGCCGGCCGCGTCCATCCCCCGCAGCTCCTTCTTGAGGTCGGCTACCTCGTCCCGGATGCGGGCGGCCAGCTCGAACTGCAACTCCCGGGCTGCGGCCAGCATCTGATCGCTGAGCTCCTGGATGAGCTGGGCCAGATCGGCCCGGGCCATCCCCTCCCGCGACGGACCGGTCGCACCGGCCCGGCTACGGCTGCGGGTTTCCTTGACCGGCGCCTTGCCCCGGGACAGCTGCCGCGCCGCGCCACCGACCCGGGTGTTCTCGGTGTCCTCCGCCTCCCGGTAGATGTCGTCGAGGATGTCGTGGATCTTCTTACGCAGGGGCTCGGGGCTGATCCCGTGCGCCTCGTTGTGGGCGACCTGCTTGGCCCGGCGCCGATTGGTCTCCTCGATCGCCTCCGCCATCGACGGGGTGATCTTGTCCGCGTACATGTGCACCTGGCCGGAGACGTTCCGGGCCGCCCGGCCGATGGTCTGGATCAGCGACCGGCTGCTGCGCAGGAAGCCCTCCTTGTCGGCGTCCAGGATCGCCACGAGGGACACCTCGGGCAGGTCCAGGCCCTCGCGGAGCAGGTTGATGCCGACGAGCACGTCGTACTCGCCCTTGCGCAGCTCGCGCAGCAGCTCCACCCGTCGCAGCGTGTCGACCTCCGAGTGCAGATACCGCACCCGGATGCCGTTCTCCAGCAGGTAGTCGGACAGGTCCTCGGCCATCTTCTTCGTCAACGTGGTGACCAGGACCCGCTCGTCCCGCTCGGTGCGCAGCTTGATCTCGTGCATCAGGTCGTCGATCTGCCCCTTGGTGGGCTTCACCACCACCTCGGGGTCGATCAGGCCGGTCGGGCGGATCACCTGCTCGACGAACTCGCCCTGGGCCTGCTCCATCTCCCACCCGCCGGGGGTGGCGGAGAGGAAGACCATCTGCCCCACCCGCTCCAGGAACTCGTCGAAGCGCAACGGCCGGTTGTCGGCGGCGCTGGGCAGCCGGAAGCCGTGGTCGATGAGCATCCGCTTGCGGGAGGCGTCGCCCTCGTACATCCCGCCGATCTGGGGGATCGTCACGTGCGACTCGTCGATGACGGTGAGGAAGTCGTCGGGGAAGTAGTCGAGCAGGCAGTGCGGCGGGCTGCCGGGCTGCCGGCCGTCGATGTGCATCGAGTAGTTCTCGATGCCGGAGCAGAAGCCGACCTGCCGCATCATCTCCAGGTCGTAGGTGGTGCGCATCCGCAGCCGCTGCGCCTCCAGCAGCTTGCCCTGGCGCTCCAGCTCGGCGAGGCGCTCGGCCAGCTCCGCCTCGATGTCGCGGGTCGCCCGCTCCATCCGCTCGGGGCCGGCGGCGTAGTGGGTCGCCGGGAAGATCATCAGGCTGTCGACCTCGCGGACCACGTCGCCGGTGAGCGGGTTGAGGTAGTACAGCTTCTCCACCTCGTCGCCGAACAGCTCGATCCGGACGGCCAGCTCCTCGTACGCCGGGATGATCTCCAGCGTGTCGCCGCGGACCCGGAACGTGCCCCGCTGGAACGCCATGTCGTTGCGGGTGTACTGGATGTCGACGAGGCGGCGCAGCAGTTGGTCGCGGTCGAGTTCCTGGCCGATGGCGACCCGGACGGCGCGGTCGAGGTATTCCTCCGGGGTGCCCAGGCCGTAGATCGCGGAGACGGTGGCCACCACGACCACGTCCCGGCGGGTCAGCAGCGACATGGTCGCCGAGTGCCGCAGCCGCTCGACCTCCTCATTGATCGAGGAGTCCTTCTCGATGTAGGTGTCGGTCTGCGGGATGTACGCCTCGGGCTGGTAGTAGTCGTAGTAGGAGACGAAGTATTCCACCGCGTTGTGCGGCAGCAGCTCGCTGAACTCCTTCGCGAGCTGGGCGCAGAGCGTCTTGTTGGGGGCCAGCACCAGAGTGGGCCGCTGCAACCGCTCGACGAGCCAGGCCGTGGTGGCGCTCTTGCCCGTGCCGGTCGCGCCGAGCAGCACGGTGTTGCGGTCGCCGCGCCGCACCCGACGCTCCAGATCGTCGATGGCAGCCGGCTGGTCACCGGCCGGCTGAAACTCGCTGACGACCTGGAAACGGCCGTCGAGCCGGGGAATGTCGAGCGCCATGACCCCACGGTACGCCGGGGGTCCGACAACCTGGGACGACTACCGTCAGTCAGTGATCGGCTTCGATATTTGCATTGTGTGGTCGATGCCACCGCGCTAGGGTGTGGCCGTAGGCCGCTCGCGGCGGCCGTCCGGGCCGGCGGCCCGGCCCTCGACGGCCGGCTGCCCCCGGCACAGGGGTCGCAGCACCCGGGACATCACCGGCGTGCGCACCCGACGTGGTCGCGCCGAGGCGCAGACCGGCCGCCGCGAGCGCCCCCAGCCTCCCCGTCCGGGTGCCGCGACGGGTCCCAGCCACTCCGCCCCGGGCGTCACCTGTCCCGCGCGCCCGGAGTTCATCCTCGCGTGGAGAACTCCCCCGGACCGACGTCCCGATCCGATCCGCCGGCCCGGCCGGCGTTTCCTCCCGGCGTGGGCCGGGCCCGGCCCACGCCGCCACTCCCCGTCGCCCCCGCCCGGGGCCGACGTGGCGACCGGGGCCCCGCGCACCGCGCCCGAGCGGGTGGCGGGCGCGGAGGCGCAGGCGAGCCCGCCGGGCACCGCCGGACCGCCGTGATCGTCCTGGGGGCGG
>NZ_GG657738.1:1494300-1535915 GCF_000158815.1 Micromonospora sp. ATCC 39149
CGGCCGACCGACACGCTGCGGCGGGCCCGCCGCGCCCCGCCACGCCGCGGAAGGCGACGCCGAGCGTCCCGGGGGCGACCGTGGGCTGGCCCGGGCCGGCAATCAGCCTGCCGGTCGTGGCCCCGCCCACCGCCCCGCTCCTCGACGGTGCCGCCCGCTGGTGGGTGGACCGCGACGCCCGGCTGCACCGGTTGGAGGGACGCTTTCCCGGCGGCGTGCCGGTCACGCTGGAGTTGCAGCGGACCAACCGACCGGTGCTGTGGCCGGTGGCCGCGCTCGGTGGCCGCCCGGGGCTGCCCCGGGCGCTCACCGGGCCCGAGGAGAACCGGCTGGCCCGGCTGGCCACCCGGATGCGGACCCGGGGCGGGGCCGCCGCGACGCTCACCGCGCCCGTCGCACCGGGCGGGGTCGTACGCGGCACCGGCTGGATCAGCTGGGCGGCGGGGGCGGCGTACCTGTCGGTCGGCGGAGCCGACGCGTGGGCCGGCCGGACGCTGCGCCGCTACGACGCCACCGGGGTCTGGTCAACGGCCGCCACCGGTGCCCCCACCGCCCCGCCGCCGCTGCCTCCGCCGAGCACCCGGCACAGCTGGCAGCACAGCGTGCCCCACACCGACGACACGGGCGACATCGACCTGCTGCTGGCCGCCGCGCTGCGCGTCGGCGTGGCGGCAAAGCCGGCGGGCCCGGCGACCCGGATCCGGGGGGACCACCTCGCCGGCCGGGCCGTCGACGTGATCGAGGCGGACGCGGAACACGGCGGGCTGCGCTACTGGATCGACCGGTCCGGGCTGCTGCGCCGGCTGGAGCTGCGCACCCGGCTCGGCACGTACGCCCAGCTCGACCTGACGCCGGGCCCGGTGCCGGCACTGCCGCCGCCGGCCAAGCCGCCCGCCCGCCGCTGACGCCGACGGGCCGGACCCGGTGCCGTCGGCCGCGCCAGCACACCAGCCGGCTCAGGGCCGCCAACCGGTGCGCACGGCCCACTCCTCGGCGCGGTGGTGCTCCTCGTCGAACCACGGGTCCCGCGCCGTGGCGGGGGTGCTCCCCTCCGGCGCGCTGGCCGCCAACTCCCCCTTGAGCGCCAGGTACGCGGCCCGCTGATCCGGGTCGGCGCGGAGGTGGTCGCGCATCAGCAGCGCGTACCGCCAGCCGGGCGAGCCCTCCGCGCGCAGGTGCAGGCGCACCGGACGGCCCGGATCGGCGCTGCCGTGCAGCCGCTTCTCCCACCGGCCGCTGCCCGCCGGGCGGGGGCTGTCCCACCACTGGCCGGGCAGCCGGGGGAAGCCCGCAGCGGCAAGGCGCTCGGCGAGGGGGCCGTCCGCCTCGACCAGGCTCGGCACGGTCAGCTGGATGTCGATGACGTCCCTGGCGGCGAGGCCGGCGACGGCCGTCGAGCCGATGTGGTCGATCCGCGGGTCGGCCGGGGCGAGCGCGTGCCGGATCCGGGCGGCCAGCCGGGCGTACTGCTGGGGCCAGGTCGGATCGGGGCCGGTGAGGCCCGCCCCCTCGGGGTCGGCCACCCGACGGCTCCGGAGGTTCTTCTCGTACGGCAGCAGCCGGTCGCGCCACAGCCGGTCCACCTCGGCGTGCAGTTCGTCGAGGGTGCCGTCGTTGCGCAGCACCACGTCCGCAACCGCGCGGCGGCGGGCGTCGTCGGCCTGCGCGGCGATCCGCCGCTCGGCCTCCGCCCGGGTCATCCCCCGGTCGCGCGCCAGCCGCGCGAGCCGGGTGACGACCTCCGTCTGCACCACGACCACCAGATGGTACGTCGGAGCGAGCCCCACCTCGACCAGCAGCGGCACGTCGTTGACCACGACGGCGTCGGGGGCGGCAGCGGCGGCCAGCTCGGCGGTCCGCGCCCGGACCCGGGGATGGGTGATCGCCTCCAGCCGGCGGCGGGCCGCCTCGTCGGCGAAGACCACCCCGCCCAGCGCGGCCCGGTCCAGCGCCCCGTCGGGGCCGAGGACGGTGTCCCCGAAGGCGGCCACGATCTCCGCCAGCCCCGCGCTGCCCACGGCGACCACCTCCCGGGCGATCCGGTCGGAGTCGATCACCACCGCACCGAGCCCGGCCAGCCGGGCCGCGACCGCGCTCTTGCCGGACCCGATCCCGCCAGTCAGTCCCACCATCAGCACCGCATTAGTCAACCGGACCGCCCCCCGCGCCGCCAAACCGGGCCACCGCCGTCGGTTCCGCCCCCGCGCGGTCGCGCCCGCCCCATGATCACAGTCGATCCGGCAAAGAGTGGCCTGCGGCCGGGCGCGAGGCCACCCGGTCCACGATCGAGCACGTGTTCTTGCCGGCCACCGCCGCCGGGGTGGGGGCGAGGGACAGGTGGCGGGGAACGCGAGGGGCCCCGCCCCCGGCGGCCCGGTAGAAACCGGATCGCGGGGACGGGGCCCGTCGTCGTCAGCGGCGGCTCCTCGCCGGGCGCGTCAGCCGCGCCCGGCCGGAGTCGTCACAGGGTCACTTGCCGCCGGCCAGCTTCTCCCGCAGAGCGGCGAGCGCCTCGTCGGTGGCCAGGGTGCCGGCCGGCTCCTCGGCCTGCCGGCTCGGGGCCGAGCTGGTCGAGGTGGTGGTGCCGCCGGTCGACACGGCCGGAGCCGGGTTGGCAGCGGCCTCGGCGTCGGCGGCCCGGGAGGTCTGCACCTGCTTGGTGTGGGCCTCCCAGCGCTGACGGGCCTCGGCGTACTGGTTCTCCCAGGTCTCGCGCTGCTTCTCGTACCCCTCGAGCCACTCGCCCGTCTCCGGGTCGAAGCCCTCCGGGTAGATGTAGTTGCCCTCGGCGTCGTAGGTCGCGGCCATGCCGTAGAGGGTCGGGTCGAAGTGCTCCTCGCCCTCGACGAAGCCCTCGTTGGCCTGCTTGAGCGACAGCGAGATCCGGCGGCGCTCCAGGTCGATGTCGATGACCTTGACCATGACCTCGGAGCCGACCTGGACGACCTGCTCCGGGATCTCCACGTGGCGCTCGGCCAGCTCGGAGATGTGGACCAGGCCCTCGATGCCGTCGTCCACCCGGACGAAGGCGCCGAACGGCACCAGCTTGGTGACCTTACCCGGCACGATCTGCTGGATCGCGTGGGTGCGGGCGAACTGCCGCCACGGGTCCTCCTGGGTCGCCTTCAGCGACAGCGAGACCCGCTCGCGGTCCAGGTCGACGTCCAGGACCTCGACCTCGACCTCCTGGCCCACCTCGACGACCTCGGACGGGTGGTCGATGTGCTTCCAGGACAGCTCGGAGACGTGCACCAGGCCGTCCACGCCGCCCAGGTCGACGAACGCGCCGAAGTTGACGATCGAGGACACGACGCCCTTGCGGACCTGGCCCTTCTGCAGCTTGTTGAGGAACTCGGTGCGCACCTCGGACTGCGTCTGCTCCAGCCAGGCCCGGCGGGACAGGACCACGTTGTTGCGGTTCTTGTCCAGCTCGATGATCTTGGCCTCGAGCTCGCGGCCGACGTACGGCTGCAGGTCACGCACCCGCCGCATCTCGACCAGGGACGCGGGCAGGAAGCCGCGCAGCCCGATGTCGAGGATGAGACCACCCTTGACGACCTCGATGACCGAGCCGCGGACGACGCCGTCCTCGTCCTTGATCTTCTCGATCGTGCCCCAGGCCCGCTCGTACTGCGCCCGCTTCTTGGAGAGGATCAGACGACCCTCCTTGTCCTCCTTCTGGAGAACCAGGGCCTCGATGTGGTCACCGACCGAAACGACCTCGGCCGGGTCCACGTCGTGCTTGATCGACAACTCCCGAGAGGGGATGACACCCTCGGTCTTGTAGCCGATGTCGAGCAGGACCTCGTCCCGATCGACCTTGACGACGGTGCCTTCGACAATGTCGCCGTCGTTGAAGTACTTGATGGTCTCGTCGATCGCGGCGAGGAAAGCCTCCTCGGAACCGAGATCGTCGTGGGTGACCCGGGTGGCGCTCGAGGGGGCCTCGATGCTGCTCGTCATGTGGGCGGTTGCTCCGGTCGGATGGGTTGTCACAGCAGGCTGGTGTCGCGGTGACCTGTTCGCGCCAGCGGATCCGTCGCCGGGCACACCGAACAATCACTAGTGAGGTCCTGATGTGGCTCCGTCTGGAACTCCGCGACCGCGCGCCTTCTCCCTGCCGAGGCACGCGACCCGCGAGCGCATCGTCTAGCCTACCGTGCGCATTACCACAGCGTGCAAGCCCTGGGACAAGTGATCCAGCCCGCTTTCGCGACGGATCATGACGTTCACCCGCATAACGGCGTTTTCCCGGCAAGAGGCAGCCGGCCGGTGCCGCCCAGCCGCGACACGGTGCCCATCGGCCGGGTCACGGGGCGGTGGGACGCCAGGCCACGAAGATGGCGGTCCCCGGGAACAACCGGCCGCGCAGCGGGCTCCACTGGCCCCAGATCTCCTCGTGCCCCGGCGGCCACTCCGGTTCCACCACGTCGCGGAGGACGAAGCCGGCGGCCGTCAGCTCGCGGACCCGGTCACCGAAGGTGCGGTGCGCCTCGACGTAGGCCGGCACCCCCGACGAGTCCTCCTCGACGTACGGGCGGCGGTCGAAGTAGGAGTGCACCGCCATCAGGCCACCCTCACCGGGGTCGTCCAGGAAGACCCAGCGCATCGGGTGCGTGACGGCGAAGACCCACGACCCGCCCGGACGCAGCACCCGGAACACCTCGCGCATGAGGGCTGCGGAGTCCGCGACGAACGGCACGGCACCGAAGGCCGTGTGCACCGTGTCGAACGTGCCCGCCCGGAACGGAAGCGCGAGGGCGTCGGCCTGCACGAGCGGCACGTGCACGCCGGAGCGTTCGGCGGCCAGCCTGGCTTGTCGCAACATGCCGGCAGACAGGTCCAGCGCCGTCACGTCCGCCCCTTCGCCGTCCAGCCAGCGCGAGCCCGCAGCCGCGCCGCAGCCCAGCTCCAGCATCCGGGTGCCCTTGACGTCGCCGAGCAGCCGCACCTCCGCCTCCCGCAGGCCCTCCGGGCACCACACGAGGTCGACATCTCCGAGGAAAGTGCCGTGTTCCTCCTGGTAGCTGTCGGCATCGTGGTCCCACCAACGGCGGCTCGCCGTTCTGCCCTCAGCGTCGGACACGGCGCGACGGGTGACGGCGGGTTCGAGATGTGCTGGGCGCTCGTCCATCCTGGTAACGGTACGGATCGGGCTGGTCGGCAAGGCATCAGGTGCCGAGGGTGATCCGGGGCGAGCCGTTCGAGCCGCCCCTGACCGCGCTGGCGCACCGGCCCTGGAGCCACTCCGGAGGTCGTGATGGCCTCCGACTGCCCACTGCTTGGCGACCACCCCCTCCCGCAACGGGAGGGTGTACACCGCAGGAACCCCGGGTAGCCAGGGCGCATGGCCGAACAGAGGGAATTCCGCGCAGGCGACCACGTCTCCTGGGCCAGCCACAGCGGGCGGGCGTACGGCGTGATCCGCGAGAAGATCACTGAGCGCACGCACGTGCGGGGCCACACCGTGAACGCGTCCCCCGAGCAGCCGCAGTACCGCATCCGCAACGACGACTCGGGGCGGGACGTCGCCCACCGGCCGGAGGTGCTGCGCCATGAGCGGGAGTGACGGAGAGCCGCACGGGGACACCTACCGGGAGTTCACCGAGGCGGTCAACATGCGACCCGGCGAGCTGTCGACCTGGCTGGAGACCGACGAGTCGAAGCACGTCGGCTGGCGGAAGAAGGGCACCACCGGCGGCGAGTCGGTGGGGCACTCGTCCGGCCGGCGGATCGTCGACCTGCTGCGCCGCAAGCGCTCCGAGCTGACGGAGGCCGACTACCGGCACATGCGCAAGGTCGTCGGGTACGTGCACCGGCACCTGGCCCAGCGGCCCTCCGGCGACGTGCGGGACACGCGGTGGCGCTGGTCGCTGATGAACTGGGGCCACGACCCGCTCCGGTGAGCGAGCCTCGCTCCACGGCAGGGCCGGTCAGTGGTCGGCGCTGTTCCAGTCCCGGCCCTGCCCGACGGAGACCTCCAGCGGCACCGACAGCGGGTACGCCTCGCCCATCTGGCTGCGCACCAGCGCCTCCAGGGTGTCCCGTTCGCCGGGGGCGACCTCGAAGACCAGCTCGTCGTGCACCTGCAGCAGCATCCGCGAGCGCAGCCCGGCCTCGCGCAGCCCGGCGTCGACGCGCAGCATGGCGACCTTGATGATGTCGGCCGCCGAGCCCTGGATGGGGGCGTTGAGCGCCATCCGCTCGGCCATGTCCCGCCGCTGCCGGTTGTCGCTGACCAGGTCCGGCAGGTAGCGGCGGCGGCCCAGGATGGTGGAGGTGTAGCCGTCGTGCCGGGCTCGGGCCACCACCTCCTGGAGGTAGTCGCGGACCCCGCCGAACCCGGCGAAGTAGTTGTCCATCAGTCCGCGCGCCTCCTCGGCGGTGATGCCGAGCTGCTGGGACAGGCCGAACGCGCTCAGCCCGTACGCCAGCCCGTAGTTCATCGCCTTGATCTTGCGCCGCTGGTCGGCCGTGACCTCGGCGACCGGCACCCCGAACACCGACGAGGCGGTGGCGGCGTGGAAGTCGTGGCCGGAGTTGAACGCCTCGATCAGCTTGTCGTCCGACGACAGGTGCGCCATGATCCGCATCTCGATCTGGCTGTAGTCGGCGGTGAGCAGGCACTCGAACCCCTTCCCCACGACGAAGGCGCGGCGGATTCGTCGGCCCTCCTCGGTGCGGATCGGGATGTTCTGCAGGTTGGGGTCGGTGGAGGAGAGCCGGCCGGTGGCCGCCACGGTCTGCTTGAACGTGGTGTGGATGCGACCGTCCTCGGAGACCGACTTGAGCAGGCCGTCGACGGTCGTCTTCAGCTTCGCCACGTCCCGGTGGCGCAGCAGGTGCTCCAGCACCGGCAGCGGGTTCTGCGCGTAGAGCCACTGGAGGGCGTCGGCGTCGGTGGTGTAGCCGGTCTTGATCTTCTTGGTCTTGGGCAGCCCCAGCTCGCCGAAGAGCAGCTCCTGGAGTTGCTTGGGCGAGCCCAGGTTGAACTCCCGCCCCACCGCGGCGTACGCCCCCTGCGCGGCGGACTTCACCTCGCCCGCGAAGTGGGCCTCCAGCTCCTGGAGGTAGTCCAGGTCGGCGGCGATGCCGACCCGCTGCATCGCGGCGAGCACCTCGGACAGGGGCAGCTCCACCTGCGCCATCAGCCGGGCGGACTGCTCGCCGTCGCGGGACAGCTCGGCGTCGATCGCGTCGGCCAGGTCGAGGGTGGCCCGGGCCTGGAGCATCAGGTTCTGCTCGGCCTCGCCGTCGTCGCCGAGGCCGTCGAAGGTGAGCTGCCCGGTCTCCGGGGCGTCGACCCGCAGCTCGCGGTGCAGGTAGCGCAGCGCCAGGTCGGTCAGGTCGTAGGAGCGCTGGTCGGGGCGGGCCAGGTAGGCGGCGAGCTCGGTGTCCCGGGCGACGCCGGCCAGGGACCAGCCGCGGGCGGCGAACGCCAGCCGGGCGTGCTTGCTGTCGTGCAACACCTTCGGCCGGGCCGGGTCGGCCAGCCAGGCGGCCAGGGCCCGCTCGTCGGACTCGGCCAGTTCCGCCGGGTCGAGCCACGCCGCCGGGCCGGTGGCCAGCGCGAGGGCCAGGGCGTCGAGCTGCGGCTCGTAGCGCTCGCGTGGGTCCCTCGGCTTGGCCGGCGTCTTCACCGCCACGCCGACCTGGGTGCCGGCGGGGGCGTGCGCGGCCAGCCAGGCGGTCACCCTGCCGGGCTCGGTGAGCCGTTCGGCGGCCAGGTCGAACCCGGCCTCGGCCTCCGGCTCGACGGCCTCCAGGTACTGGTAGAGCCGGTCGCGCAGGATGCGGAACTCCAGCGTGTCGAAGACCTGGTGCACGGCCTCGCGGTCCCAGCCGGCCCAGCGGGCGTCCTCGGGGCGGATCGGCAGCTCCAGGTCGCAGACGAGGCAGTTGATCTCGTAGTTGCGGATCACGTCGGCGAGCCGCTCGCGCAGGCTCTCGCCGGCCTTGCCCTTGATCTCGTCGGCGCGGGCCACCACGCCCTCGACCCCGCCGTACAGGTTGATCCACTTGGCGGCGGTCTTCGGGCCGACCCCCGGCACGCCGGGCAGGTTGTCGCTGGTCTCGCCGACCAGCGCCGCCAGGTCGCGGTAGCGCTGCGGGCTCACGCCGTACTTCGTCTCGACGGCGGCCGGGTCCATCCGGGCCAGGTCGGAGACGCCCTTGCGGGGGTAGAGCACGGTGACGCTGTCGCCGACGAGCTGGAAGGCGTCCCGGTCGCCGGTGGTGATCAGCACCGACATGCCCTGGTCGCGCGCCTGACAGGCGAGGGTGGCGATGACGTCGTCGGCCTCGTACCCCTCCTTCTCCACCACCGGGATCCGCAGCGCCGCGAGGACCTCCTTGACGAGGCTGACCTGGCCCTTGAAGTCGGTGGGGGTTTCGCTGCGGCCGGCCTTGTACTCCGCGTACTTCTCCGTGCGGAAGGAGTGGCGGGAGACGTCGAAGGCCACGACGATGTGGGTGGGCTGCTCGTCGCGCAGCACGTTGATCAGCATCGAGGTGAAGCCGTAGACGGCGTTTGTCGGCTGCCCGGTCGTGGTGGAGAAGTTCTCCACCGGCAGGGCGAAGAACGCCCGGTATGCCAGGGAGTGTCCGTCGACGAGGAGCAGGCGCGGCGTCGTAGCTGTCACGGCAGCGACTCTAGCCCGTACGCCCGACATCCCCGCCGCGCGGCACGGCCCGCAACGGCGGCGGCCGGCCGCCCCGCGAGGGGGACGACCGGCCGCCGGCGATGCGCGTCAGGCCACGCCGAGGTACGCCTCCTTGACCGCCGGGTCGTGCAGCAGCTCCTGGCCGCTGCCCTCCTTGACGATCCGGCCGGTCTCCAGCACGTAGCCCCGGTGGGCGCGGGACAGCGCCTGCTGGGCGTTCTGCTCCACCAGCAGGATCGTGGTGCCCTGCTCGTTGATCCGGGTGATGATCTCGAAGATCTGCTGGATCAGCTTCGGCGCGAGGCCCATCGACGGCTCGTCGAGCAGCAGCAGCCGGGGGCGGGCCATCAGCGCCCGGCCCACGGCGAGCATCTGCTGCTCACCGCCGGAGAGGGTGCCGCCGGCCTGCTTGCGCCGCTCGGCCAGCCGGGGGAACAGGTCCAGCACCATGGCCAGGTCCTTGGCGATCTCGGCCTTGTCCCGGCGGGTGTACGCCCCCATCTCCAGGTTCTCCAACACCGTCATGCCCGGGAACACGCCCCGGCCCTCCGGCGCCTGCCCGATCCCCCGGGTCACCCGCAGGTCGGCCCGCATCCGGGTGACGTCGGTGCCGTCGAAGACGATCGAGCCCTGGGCCACCGGACGCAACCCGGAGATCGCCCGCATCGTGGTGGTCTTGCCCGCGCCGTTGGCGCCGATGAGCGCGACCACCTCGCCCTCGTTGACCACCAGGCTGATCCCGTGCAGCGCCTGGATGCGCCCGTAGAGCAGGGTCAGGTCCTTGATCTCAAGCAGCATCGGTCGGCACCCCCAGGTACGCGGCGATCACCTTCGGGTCGTCCCGGACCTCGGCCGGCAACCCCTCGGCGATCTTCTTGCCGAACTCCAGCACGACGATCCGGTCGGTCACGCCCATCACCAGCCGCATGTCGTGCTCGATCAGCAGCACGGTCGTGCCGTTGTCCCGGATCATGCGGATCAGGCCGAGCAGTTCCTCCTTCTCCGCCGGGGTGAAGCCGGCGGCCGGCTCGTCCAGGCAGAGCAGGGCGGGGTCGGTGGCCAGGGCCCGGGCGATCTCCAGGCGGCGCTGCTCGCCGTACGACAGGTTGCGGGACAGGTCGTTCGCGCGCCGCTCGATGCCGACGAACCGTAGCAGCTCGTACGCCTTCTCCCGGCCCTCCCGCTCCTCCTGCCAGTGCCGCGGCAGCCGCAGCATGGCCGAGATGACGCTGGTCTTGTGGTGGACGTCCGCGCCCACCATCACGTTCTCCAGGGCCGTCATCTCGGGGAAGAGCCGGATGTTCTGGAACGTCCGGGCGATTCCGGCCTTGGTGATCCAGGAGCGCCGCTTGCCGTTGGTCCGCTGGCCCTTGAACCGGATCTCGCCCTCGGTGGGCCGGTAGACGCCCGTCATCGCGTTGAAGCAGGTCGTCTTGCCGGCGCCGTTCGGGCCGATCAGACCGAGAATCTCCCCCCTGTACAGGGTGAAGTTGACCTTGTCGAGGGCGACCACGCCGCCGAAGCGCAGCGTGACGTCGTCGACCTCCAGCAGCGGCTCCCGCCCTGCGGCGTCCGGCCCTGCCGGGGTCGCCGCCGCCGGCGCGCCGGAGCCGGGCTCCGGCGGCACGCCGACCGTGCTGCGGCCGTCGGCGGTGATGTCGCGGTCGCTGCTGGCGTCGCGTTCGCTCTTCATCTGCGGATCACTCACTGGGCACCTTCTCCTGCGGAACCGCCTCCTGACGCCGGTCGGCGAACTCCGCCGCCCGCCGCCGATTGGGCACGATGCCCTGCGGGCGGAAGATCATCATCACGATGATGACCAAACCGAACACGAGGATGCGGTACTCGGCCGCGTCGAACTCCACCCCGACCAAGTCGCCGACGCCGCGCAGCCACTCCGGCAGGTACCAGGTGATCGCGCCGCCGACGATCGCGCCCTTGATGTTGCCCGCCCCGCCCAGGATGACCGCCGCGAGCACCAGGATGGAACTCTCCAGCACGAACTGGTCCGAGTTGATGAACGTCTGCTTGCCGGCGAAGACGGCGCCGGTGAGGCCGGCCACCGCCGCCCCGATGGCGAAGGCCCACAGCTTGTACTTGAACGTCGGCACGCCCATGACCTCGGCGGCGTCCTCGTCCTCGCGGGTGGCCACCCAGGCCCGGCCGACCCGGCTGTTGGCCAGGTTCCGCACCAGCACGATCACCAGCAGGATCAGCGTCAACAGCAGCCAGTAGTAGGGCCGCGCGTCGACCACCCCGAACAGCGGCTTGCCGTCCGAGCCGGTGCCCGGCGGGTGCGGGATCGCCGGGATGCCCCGCTGGCCCTGCAACACGCCCTCGTTGCGGGCGGCGTAGAGCCGGATCATCTCGGCGAAGCCGAGGGTCACGATGGCCAGGTAGTCGCCGCGCAGGCGCAGCGTCGGGCCGCCGAGGATCACGCCGGAGATCATCGCGACCATGACCGCGATCGGGACCGCCGCCAACCACGGCCAGTTCGTCCCCAGCCGGCTCTCCGGCGAGGTCAGCAACGCCACCGTGTACGCGCCGAGCGCGTAGAAGCCGAAGTAGCCCAGGTCGAGCAGGCCGGCGAAGCCGACCACCACGTTGAGCCCGACGGCCAGCAGCACGAACACGGCCGTGTCGAACAGCACCCCGGCGAAGTCCGACCGGGTGGTGTAGAAGGCGAAGTACTCGCTGCCGATGGGGAAGCCGAGGTACTCGTAGAACCACCTGTTCGGCAGGATGTAGAGCAGGACTATCAGCGCCGCGATCGCGGCCCAGCGGACCTGCTTCGGCATCGCCGCCCAGCGGCCCTTGAGGGCCGGGGAGCGGCCCTTGTCCACGGTGGCGGTCATGCGCGCGCCCTCCCGAGAGATTCGCCGAGCAGGCCGGTGGGCCGGAACATCAGCAGCACGATCAGCAGCACGAAGCCGGTGAAGTCCTTCCAGTCTCCACCGAACAGGCCGGCGGCGTAGTTTTCCGCCACCCCGAGCAGCAGGCCGCCGAGCAGCGCGCCGCGCAGGTTGCCGATACCGCCGAGGACCGCCGCGGCGAATGCCTTCAGCCCGATCAGGAAGCCCACGTTGAACTTCGTGTAGCCGTACCGGACGTTCCACAGCAGGGCCGCGACGCCGGCCATCAGGCCACCGAGCACGAAGACCAGCAGGATCACCCGGTTCTTGTTCACGCCCATCAGGGCGGCCGTGTCCGCGTCCTGGGCCACCGCCCGGATGCCGCGGCCAAGCCGGCTGCGGTTCACGAACTGGTCCAGGCCGATCATCATCACCAGCGTGACGCCGAGGATGAGCAGCTGGATGTTGGTGACGGCCGCGCCGAACACGGTGAAAGCCGTCTCGGCGGGGATCAGCGTCGGCATACCGAACGGCGCCCGTTCGGTGCCGATGCCGAAGGATTCGGCGAGCACGAACGACGCGCCGATCGCGGTGATGAGGAAGGCCAGCGGCGGTGCGTTGCGCCGGCGCAACGGCCGGTAGGCGACCAGCTCCACGGTCACCGCGGTCGCCGCCGAGGCGACCGCCGCCACGACCAGGCCGGCCACCAGCGCGAGGATCAGCGGGCCGAGGGCGGGCGAGGGGGAGTTCTGGTCGTAGCCGAGGGCCTCCCAGGTCCACAGGGCGGTGAACGTACCGACCATGAAGACCTCGGAGTGGGCAAAGTTGATCAGGCGGAGAACGCCGTACACGAGGGTGTACCCGAGGGCGACGAGCGCGTAGATCGCGCCCTGTTCCAGCCCGGTGATGGTCAGAGCCGGGAAGTTCCCGAGCAGCTCATCGAAGTTCAAGTGGGGCTCCAACTGTGCGGTCAAACGACGCGGCCGGGAGGAGCGCTCCCGGCCGCATCGTCTGTGTCCCAGGCGGGACCGGCGGACCGGTCAGGCCTTCGGGATCTCGATGTCCGGGACGACCTGGCCCGCGTTGACCTTGAACGCCCAGACCAGCACCTGGGCCGGGTCCAGCTCACCGTTGGACTCGAACTTGTACGTCACACCGGTGGCGGTACCCGCCTTGTTGTAGGACTTCACGAACGCGAGCAGGTCCGCCCGGGTGGACTTACCGCTCTTGATGCCCTCAAGGAAGATCTTCGTGATGTCGTACGACACGTCGGCGTAGGTGCCCGGCTCGGCGTTCTCAAAGGCCGACTTGTAGTCGGTCACGAACGTGCCCTTGGCCGCGGTGGCCGGGGCACAGGGGCAGGTCAGGACGGTGCCCTCGGCGACCTGCTGGCCGGCGACCTTGATGAAGTTGGCGTCGTTGACGCCGTCGCCGGCGACCATCGTGCCCTTCCAGCCGGCACCCTTGAGCTGCTTGAGCAGCAGGCCCGCCTCGGTGTAGTAGCCACCGAAGAACAGGACCGTCGCGCCGCTGCCGACGATCTTGGTGACGACCGCGGAGAAGTTGGTCTGCTTGACCTGGACCTTGTCCTCGCCCGCGACCGCGCCGAGGACCTTCTTGACCTCGTCGACCAGGCCCGCGCCGTACGCCGACTGGTCGTCGACGACGTAGACCTTCTCGGCCTTCATCACGTTCTTGATGTAACGGCCGGCAGCCGGCCCCTGCGAGGTGTCGTTGCCGACGCCCCGGTGGAAGATCTTCCAGTTCTTGGTGCTCAGGCTCGGCCGGGTCGCCGACGGGGTGATGATCGGCAGGCCGGCCTCGTCGAAGATCGGGTCGGCCACCTCGGACTCGCCGGAGAACGCCGGGCCGATGATGCCGACGACCTTGGTGTCGCCCACCGCCTGCTGGGCCAGCGCCGGGGCCTTGGCCGGGTCGCCCTGCGAGTCGTACTCGGCGAGGTTGACCTTGCAGTCCGCGTTGTCCTTGTTGTACTGGTCGATCGCCAGCTTGGTGCCGTTGCGCATGTGGATACCGAGGCCCGCGGCGTCGCCGGTGAGCGGGCCGAAGAAGCCGATCTTGAGGTCGCAGGCGGCCTTGTCGCCGCCACCCTCCGTGCCACTGTCGGCCTTACACGCGGCCGCGCCACTGATAACGAGCGCGCTGATGGCAACGCCACCCAGCACCCGTGCGAGCTTCTGCCTCACGGCTCGTACCCTCCTCAGTCCGAAGGCTCGACCACCCGCCGCGACTTGGGAATTGGACCTTGCGGGGAATGGACGAACCGACCGCGTACCCGGTCTGGGGCGGGACGTTATCCCACCAGCGGGGCACGCCGTAAGACCTAGAAAGCGGGGTTGACCTAACCGTTACGTTGAGTGGCCAGATTCGCCGAAGTGCTGTAACACACACCGCGACCCAGGGCCGAAACCGGACATCGGACACTGGCCGGAAACAGACCGGTGGCACGCTCAGCCGGGCCCGTCCGGCACCCGTGCCGCCCACAGCCGGGCCCCCTCGGCACCGCCGTCGACCAGCAGCAACAACCCGCCGCCCGACCCGGCCACCGCGACCGACCGGTCCGGTGCCGACGGCAGCGGCACCGGCACCTCCACCGGCGACCACGCGCCACCGTCCGTAGAGAACCACGCCGACCCGCCCGAGGCGCCCACCACCACCGCCAGCACCCCGCCGTCGGCCGCCCCCAGGCCCGCCACCTGCCCCGGCCCGCCCCGCGCGGGGCCCAGCACCCCGCCCGGCCGCCAATCCGCCGTGTCCGCGACCCACGCCGCCAGGGCCTCGCCGCGCCGACCCACCGCGACCAGCCGCTCCCCCGCCCGGACCACCCGCTGAAGATCACCCGGCGCGTCCCCGTCCGCGAGGACCCGCCGCCGCCAGTCGACGCCGTCCGGCGAGGTCCACACCGCCGGGTCACCGCCCGGCCGCCCCGGCGCGCGCAGCGACCCCACCAGCACCCACCCCGACGCCGCCGCCGTCACGTCCGCCGCCCACGTCCGCCCCGCCGCGTCCGACGCCAGCTCGGGAACGCCGCTGACCAGCCGGAACTCCCCCGCATCGGCCGACGACCAGGCCGCCGCCCCGGTGCCCCGGTTGCCGGCGATCACCCACCCCGCCGGGCCGCCCGCGATCCGCCCCACGTTCACCGCGTCGGGGCCGCCGAACACCTCGAACTCCGCCGGCACCTCCACCACCGAGCCGTCGGCGAGCTGCCGCCACGTGCTGACCCGGGGATTGCCGTGCACCCCGCCGCTCTTCGCGCCCACCGCCGCCAGCCGACCGTCACGGCAGCCGACCGCCGTGAGCACGTTCTCCGCGCCGTACGCGCTGCGCGGCGTCAGCCGCAACGGCGACCACGCGAAGGCGTCGACGCCCAACGAGGGTGGCCCCGACGAGGCTGGGGACGGGGGAAGCGCCGACGAGGCCGGGGACGCGGGCAGCGCCGTCGCAGCCATGCTCGACCACGCCGCCGGCCGGGTCACGCCCGCCGCGTCCGCGACCGCGCCCACCACGAACCAGCGCCCGCCGCACGCCGCAGCGTCCCGCAGCAACAGCCGCTCCGGGGACCCCCGGCGGCATCGGCAGGGTCACCGCCCGCCAGTCCGGGCGCAGCGGCTCCGGGACGGGCTCGGCGCGCTCCGGCGATCGGCAGCCCGCCAGCAGCACCGCGAGCCCGGCGAGCACGCCGAGCAGGGCCCGCAGCGGGCGGTGACGCGGCATGCATCCGATCGTATCGATCGACCGGAGCACCCGGGACCCGCGCCGCGGGAGCGGGACACGGGTCTTGGAAGATTGCGGTTCGCTCCGGACAGGAACTGTCCGACGATCAACGGGACCCGGCGGGGTCAGGAGGCCGGCTGGGCCACCTCGCCGCCGGCGGTCTCGGCGAGGATCCGCTCGGCGACCTCCTTCATGGTCATCCGGTGGTCCATCGCCGTGCGCTGGATCCACTTGAACGCCTGCGGCTCCGTCATCCCGTACGTGGTCATCAGCGCGCCCTTGGCGCGCTCCACCGTCTTGCGGATCTCCAGCCGGTCGGTCAGGCCCGCGACCTCGGCCTCCAGCGCGGCGATCTCCGAGTAGCGCGACAGGGCGATCTCCACGGCCGGCACCAGGTCGCTCTTCTGGAACGGCTTCACCAGGTACGCCATCGCGCCGGCCGCCCGCGCCCGCTCCACCAGGTCCCGCTGGCTGAACGCGGTCAGGATGATCACCGGGGCGATCCGGGCGCCGGCGATCCGCTCGGCGGCGGCCAGCCCGTCCATGATCGGCATCTTGATGTCGAGGATGACCAGGTCAGGCTTCAGCTCCTCGGCGAGCCGGACGGCGGTCTCGCCGTCGCCGGCCTCGCCGATGACCTCGTAGCCCTCCTCGACGAGCATCTCGGCCAGGTCGAGCCGGATGAGCGCCTCGTCCTCGGCGATCAACACCCGCCTGCGCTCGGCATCCGTCTGCGTCTCGGCCACGAGCCACTCCCACCAGTCTGCGCTCGACACCCGCCGTGCCGGGTGTCGCCGTCCCTAGCGTAGTGGGTAGTCTGTCAGGGTCGAATCATGAAGGCCCTCGTAGCCCAACCGGCAGTAGGCAATGCACTCAAACTGCATCCAGTGTGGGTTCGAATCCCACCGAGGGCACAACAACGCCATTACAGGCGTTCGGGAATGAGCGGGTACACCCGCGCCTGAGAGCCGCGCCCGAACGCTGCACCTGTCCGGGCGGAGCGTCGCCGAGGCCGCCCGCAGCGTCGGGCTTGCGTACTGGACGGTCCGCCACTGGTGCGGCGACCGGCCCGAGAGCAAGCAGCAGGCCAGCGCCTGCGATGTTTCCGGTGCCGCCACCACGTCGACAATCCGACAGATCCGCGTGCCTAGGCCGGCCTCCTGGGGCTTTGCCCCGGCGACGGCCACCCCGTCACCCACCGCACGGGTGCCCGTGCAGCGCGTCTGCTGCACAACCTCCCCGCCCGCGCTGATCGGTGCCTGCGAGGCCGCCATGAGGGCGGCCCTGGCCGGCAACGTGCAGCGGGTGCGGTAGCAGGGCCGCGTGGGGGTCCAGAGCTGCGGGCGGAGCGACTGCACGGCTGCGCGGCCCTGGCGCCCACGGCGCTGCTCATGGCGGGCCGCGCCGAACATCGTGGTGATGCAAGGCATGGGAACCGCAGAAGATTCTGTCTGTTGGCCTTCAGTTACGCTCTGATTCGGAGCAGGATGGGTGGATGCCCGTTGCACCGAATGATGTGCGGCCGTTCGCGGCCCTGGACGACGTCGATCGCGCGATCCTGACCGAGCTGGCGGCCGACGGCCGGTTGCCGAACAACGCCCTCGCCGAGCGGGTCGGGGTGGCGGCGTCGACCTGCCTGACCCGGACCAGGATGTTGCGGGAGTGCGGGGCGATCCGGGGGTTCCACGCGGAGGTGGATCCGGCCGCGGTGGGCCTGCCGTTGCAGGCGTTGGTGTCGGTGCGGTTGACGGCGCACGAGCGGGCGGCGGTGGACGCGTTCCGGGCCCGGTCGGTGCGCCTGCCGGGGGTGATGTCGGTGTTCCACGTGGCCGGCGCGGAGGACTACGTGCTGCACGTGCGGGCCGCCTCCGGCGACGCGTTGCGGGACTTCGTGCTGGACCACCTGGCGGTGGACCCGGTGGTGCAGCACACCCAGACGAGCCTGATCTTCGAGCAGGTGCGTGGCGCGGGCTGAGGGTGCCCCGGGCTGGGGCCCGGCACCGCCGGTCCAGCTCTTGTCGCCCGACACGCCGGTGACGCGACGGGGCGAGCCGCGTTGTACGGGGTGAGGAGTGCCGGCCCGTCGGCGGGCCGCGCGGGGCCGGGAGAGACGCGGGTGTCGGCATGCGCAGATGGTTACCCCTGACGGCGGTCTGCCTGGGCACGTTCATGCTGCTGGTCGACGTCACGGTGGTGACGGTCGCGCTGCCGGACCTGGTCCGCGACCTGGACGCGTCGTTCGGCGCGGTGCAGTGGGTCGTCGACGCGTACGCGCTCGCGCTGGCGGCGCTGGTGCTCGGGGCGGGTGCGCTGGCCGACCGCATCGGGCACCGGCGGACGTACCTGGTCGGGGTGGTGGTGTTCGCGCTGGCATCGCTGGCGTGCGGTCTCGCGCCCGGCGCGTCGGCGCTGGTCGCGGCACGGGCGGCGCAGGGCGTTGGCGCGGCGGCCATGTTCGCGACGACTCTCGCGCTGCTCGACGGGGCGTACGCGGGCCGGGACCGGGGCACCGCGTACGGGGTGTGGGGGGCGGTGGCCGGGGCATCGGCAGCGGTCGGCCCGGTGCTGGGTGGGCTGCTCACCGAGGGCGTGTCGTGGCACTGGATCTTCTTCGTCAACCTGCCGGTCAGCGCGGTCGCGTTCGGGCTGGGGGCGCGGACGCTCGCCCGGGGCCGCCCGTCGGCGGGTGGGCGGGTGGACGTCGCCGGGGTGGTCGTGTTCGCCGCGGCGGCGGGCTGCGCGACGTACGCGCTGATCCGCGCGGCCGAGGCGGGCTGGTCCGACGTCGTGGTGTGGGGGTCGGCGGGCGCGGCGGCGGTGCTGCTGGCGGGGTTCGCCGCAGTGGAGTCGCGGACCGGGTACGCCATGTTCGACCTGGCGCTGCTGCGGGACCGGGCGTTCGTCGGGGTGCTGCTCGCGGGGCTGCTGTTGACGTTCGCGGCGTTCGCGCCGTTGGCGTACTCGATGATCTGGTTGCAGTCGGTGCTGGGGTTGGGCCCGGTCGGCGCGGGGCTCACCGGGCTGCCGATGTCGGCGGTCGCGTTCGTCGTCTCGGCGGTGTCCGGGCGGGCGCTGCACGGCCGGCGGCCGGGCCTGGTGATCGGCGGGGGGCTGCTCTGCGTGGGCGCGGGCAGCGCGCTCACCGCCGGGCTCGTGCAGGGCGCGGCGGGCTGGCCGGCGCTGGTACCGGGCGGGGCGGTGGTCGGCGTGGGGGTGGGCCTGGCGACGCCGGCGCTGGGCGCGGTGGCGATGTCCCTGGTGCCGGCGCACCGGGGCGGGATGGCGGCCGGCGCGGTGAACACCTGCCGGCAGCTCGGGTTCGCCTTCGGCATCGCAGCGTTGGGCAGCGTCTTCGCGGCGGGGGCGCGGGGCATCCTGCACGCGCGCGGGGTCGGTGACGCGGCGGGGGTCGCCCACGCCGTCGCCGGTGGGCAGACTCCCGGCCTGCTGCGGTCGGTGCCGCCGGAGGGCCGGGCGCTCCTGGAGGGCGCGGCGCGGGCGGCGGCGGTGAGCGGGGTCCGGGCGAGCTTCGCGGTGGCCGCGGTGGTGGGGATCGTCGCCGGCCTGCTCGTGATCGCGCTGCTGCGGGCCGGTGCGGGCGGGAACAAACCCGGGGGCGCGCCGGTTGATCAAACGCGTGATCGACGTACCCCTGTCAGTCCTTGACGTCGCCCCCGTCGCGGCCGGTTCCACGGCCGGCGCAGCCCTGCGGCACACCACCGAGCTGGCCCGGCGGGCCGACGAGCTGGGCTACCGCCGGTTCTGGGTGGCCGAGCACCACAACATGCCGGCGATCGCGAGTTCGGCGCCGGCGGTGCTCATCGCGCACCTGGCCGCCCACACGAGCACGATCCGACTGGGTTCGGGCGGGGTGATGCTGCCCAATCACGCGCCGCTGGTGGTGGCCGAGCAGTTCGGGACGCTGGAGGCGTTGCACCCGGGCCGGATCGACCTGGGCATCGGCCGGGCACCCGGGACCGACCGGGTGACGGCGCTGGCGCTGCGCCGGACGATGGAGGGGCTGTCGGCCGAGGGGTTCCCCCGGGAGCTGGCGGACCTGATGGGCTACTTCACCGGCGAGGGGGCGGGCCCGATCGTGGCGACGCCGGGGCGGGGCGAGCAGCCGGAGGTCTGGCTGCTGGGGTCCAGCGGGTTCAGCGCGCAGCTCGCGGGGCTGCTGGGGCTGCCGTTCTCGTTCGCGCACCACTTCAGCGCCGAGCACACCGTGCCGGCGCTGGCGCTGTACCGGCAGAACTTCCGGCCGTCGCGGTGGCTGTCGCGGCCGTACGCGATGGTGGCGGTGAACACGATCTGCGCGGAGACCGACGAGCGGGCGCAGTGGCTGGCGGGGCCGGCCGCGCTGGCGTTCCTGAAGATGCGCTCGGGGCGGGCGCAGCCGCTGCCGTCGCCGGCGGAGGCGGCGGCGTACCCGTACACGGAGGCCGAGCGGGAGTTCGTGGCGCAGCGGCGTGAGGGGCAGGCCATGGGCTCGCCGGAGACGGTGGGCCGGCAGCTGGCGGAACTGCTGGCGCGGACCGGTGCGGACGAGTTGATGCTGACGACGATGGTGTACGACGGGGCGGACCGGGTGCGCTCGTTCGAGCTGGTCGCCGAGAAGGTGGCGGGCGGGCTGCGCCGGGACGGGTGAACCCGTCTGGAAACGCCCGAAACACGATCTTCATACCGACGTCACCGCTGCGTTGCGCATGCCGCGTAACTTTGGTTCCGGTGGTGGTACGGCACTCCCCGGTCGGGACGGGTCGGGGGTGCTGCGGTGTGGTGCACCGGGCCGGAGCTGTGCGGATTCCGCGGCTGCGGCCCGGTGCCTGCCACCCTACCGAAGCGCGGTCAGCGCAGGTAGATGTTCGGCGTGGGCGGGATGCCCATGCCGTCTCCGATGAAGAATCCCGGGTGCGGCGGCTGGTTGTAGGCCGTGTTCTGCCAGGCGATCGCGGCGCGGTACTGCGGGTCGTGCATCAGGGTGTGGATCCGGGTGCCGGTCTGGGTCGGGGTGCTGTAGATGCGCAGCGCGCGGCTGTCGCCGGTGCGCCAGATCACCTCTTCCCGCCAGTCGCCGAGGATGTCGCCGGAGAGCGCCGGGGTGGACTTGGTGCCGTTGTTGGAGGCGACGTCGCTGCCGGTGAGCAGCCGGGTCTCGCCGCCGGTGCCGTACTTGTCGATTTTCGTGCCGTCGAGGAGCTCGCGGACCGGGTCGCCGTCCCACCAGGCCAGGAAGTTCGCCGAGGACGGCTTGCGGCCGACGTTCTGGCCCCGGGTGTTGGCCAGGTAGCTCACCGCCGACGACCAGGACTCGGCGCCGGGGCTGCCGGCCCAGATGTCGCCGGAGACGCCCCGGCCGTTGTCTCCGGAGGCGGGGGTGGACCAGATGATCTGACCGGTGCGGGCGTCGGCGAAGTACGAGCTGGGCTTGCTGGCGTCCTCGTCGACCTTGAACACCTCCAGGCCCGCCCGGCTCGGGTCGAGGTCGCCGACGTGCAGGGCGTCGCCGTGGCCGTTGCCGGTGGAGTACAGCAGCCGGCCGTTGTCGTCGATGGTGGCGGCCCCGTAGACGATCTCCTGCCGGCCGTCGGCGTCGACGTCGGCGACGGAGAGGTTGTGGTTGCCCTGGCCGGCGGCGGCGGAGTTGCCGGAGGCGTTGGAGTCGAACGTCCACCGCTTGGTGAGGGTGCCGTTGCGGAAGTCCCAGGCGGCGATGACGGCGCGGGTGTAGTACCCACGGGCCATGATCAGCGAGGGGCGCTGGCCGTCGAGGTACGCCGTGGCGGCGAGGAACCGGTCGACGCGGTTGCCATAGCTGTCACCCCAGGAGGAGACGTTGCCGCGCGGCGGGTCGTAGTTGACGGTGGACAGCGCGGCGCCGGTGCGGCCGTCGAACATGGTCAGGAACTCGGGGCCGGAGAGCACGTACCCGCTGGAGTTGCGGTAGTCGGCCGACGCCGAGCCGATGAGCTGGCCGGTGCCGGAGCGGGTGCCGTCGGCGGTCTTCATGGCCACCTCGGCGTCGCCGTCGCCGTCGTAGTCGTACACCTGGAACTGGGTGTAGTGGGCGCCGGCGCGGATGTTGCGGCCGAGGTCGACGCGCCACAGCCGGGCACCGGTGAGGGTGTACGCGTCGACGTAGACGTTGCCGGTGTAGCCGGACTGGGAGTTGTCCTTGCTGTTGGACGGGTCCCACTTGAGGACGATCTCGTAGTCACCGTCGCCGTCGAGGTCGCCGACGCTGGCGTCGTTGGCCGAGTAGGTGTACGCCTCCCCGGAGGGGGTGGTGCCGCCGGCCGGGACCTGCAACGGCACGTCGAGGTAGCCGTTGGCGAACTGGAGCGCGGGCGCGGACGGCGCCTGCTCGGTGCCGCCCACCACGGCCCGCACGGTGTACGCCGAGCCGGCCGCCGCCCCGGCGTCGAGGTAGTTGGTCGCGCCGGTGATCGGGCTGCCGTTGACCTTCGTGGAGCCGCGGTAGAGGTTGAACGACACCCCGGAGGTCTCGGTGCCCAGCAGTCGCCAGGAGACGAGGTTGCCGCTGCCGGAGGGGACGCTGATCAGCCCCCGGTCGAGGTCCTCCATCTGCTTGGCCCCGGCGGGCGGGGTCGTCGGCGGAGGTGTGGTGGGCGGTGGCGTGGTGGGCGGAGGTGTGGTGGGCGGCGGGGCGGTCGTCGGGGGCGCGGTGGTCGGCGGTGCGGTGGTGGGGGCGGTGCTGCCGGTGCAGGTCGTGCCGTTTAGGGCGAAACTCGCCGGTGCGGGGTTGCTGCTGTTGTTCCAGGAGGCGTTGAAGCCGAAGTTCGCGGTGCCGTTGGTGCCGATCGCGGCATTGTGGCCGACGTCGCGGGCGGTGAAGTGGGCACCGGACTGGGTGACGATGGCGTTCCACGCCTGGATGACCTGCTGGCCGGCGGTGTAGACCCAGGTGAGGGTCCACCCGTTGATCGGGTCGCCGAGGTTGGTGATGGTGACGTCGGCGCCGAAGCCGCCGCCCCACTGGTTGGTGACCTGGTAGTCGACCCGGCAGCCGGCTGCGGCGGCCGAGGCGGCCACGGTGCCGAGGGCACCGGCGGCGAGGGTGGTGGCCGCGACGGCGGCGGCCAGTAGGGAACGGCGGGATCTGGTCAGGTGCACGGGATGCCTCCGAGGGAGGTCGGGCGGGCGCGGCGCCACGTGGGCCCCGGCGGCCTGCCCTTGACCGGCGGGAAGCGTCCGTCGCGCTGGCGGCGGTGATCGGACGTTCAATCGACGTCCATGGTTCGGCTTCGCGCCCTTGGGATGCTAGGACACCGCTTTTCCGCCCGCAACAACCGCCCTCCGCCGGCCCGACCCTTGCCCCCGCCCCGTTAAGTTGATCGACTCGGTGGATGGCTGAGCACATGGACCCCGAGGAGTTCCGCCGCGCGGGGCACGCGGTGGTCGACTGGATCGCGGACTACTGGGCGACGCTCGGGCAGCGCCCGGTGACCTCGCAGGACCCGCCGGGCACGGTGGCCGCCGCGCTGCCGGCCGGCCCGACCGCGCACGGCGAGCCGGTCTCCGCGCTGCTGGCCGACCTGGACGCGCTGGTCACGCCCCGGCTGACCCACTGGCAGCATCCCGGCTTCTTCGGCTACTTCCCGGCCAACACCTGCGGCCCGAGCGTCCTGGGTGACCTGGTCAGCTCCGGGCTCGGGGTGCAGGGCATGCTCTGGGCCTCCGCGCCGGCCTGCACGGCGCTGGAGACCGTGATGCTGGACTGGCTGGCCGGGCTGCTCGACCTGCCGGAACGGTTCCGCTCCACCGGCCGTGGCGGCGGGGTGATCCAGGACTCGGCGTCCTCGGCGACGCTGGTGGCCACCCTCGCCGCGCTGCACCGGGCCAGCGAGGGTCGCTGGCGCGAGGGGGGCATCGACCGCCGCTACCGGGCGTACACCTCCACGCAGGGCCACTCGTCGATCGAGAAGGCGGCCCGGATCGCCGGGCTCGGTCGGGACGGGGTACGGACGGTCGAGGTCGACCCGCAGACCCTCGCCATGGACCCCGACGCGCTGCGGGCGGCCATCCGGGCGGACCTCGCGGCGGGCGACGTGCCCGCGATCGTGGTGGCCACCATCGGCACCACCTCCACCACGGCCGTCGACCCGGTGCCGCAGGTCGGGGCGATCTGCGCGGAGTACGGCGTCTGGCTGCACGTCGACGCCGCGTACGCGGGCGCGGCGGCGGTCTGCCCTGAGCTGCGCTGGTCGCACGCCGGCCTGGAGTACGCCGACTCGTACTGTTTCGACCCACACAAGTGGCTGCTCACCGGCTTCGACTGCGACGCGTTCTGGGTGGCCGACTCGGGGGAACTGGTCGAGGCGCTGACGGTGCTGCCGGAGTTCCTGCGCAACGCGGCGAGCGAGTCCGGCGCGGTCGTCGACTACCGGGACTGGCAGGTGCCCCTGGGCCGCCGGTTCCGCGCCCTGAAGCTGTGGTTCGTGCTGCGCTGGTACGGGGTGGAGGGGCTGCGGGCGCACGTCCGCTCGCACGTGGCGCTCGCCGACCGGTTCGCCGCCCGGGTCCGCGCCGACGACCGGTTCGTCCTCGCCGCGCCGCACCCGTTCTCGCTGGTCTGCTTCCGCCTCGCCGCCTCCGACGAGGCAAGCGCCGAGCTGCTGGCCCGGGTCAACGCCACTGGACGGGTGTTCCTCACCCACACCCGGGTCGCCGGCCGGTACACCCTGCGTCTGGCGATCGGCTCGCCGCTGACCACGCAGGCGCACGTGGACGAGGCCTGGGAGCTGCTCAGCGCGGCGGCCCGGGAGCTGACGGTCAGGTGAGATCGGGGACGTGGCGGTGTCCGGTCGGCCGGGCACCACCACGTCCCCGACGTGGCATCGGTCAGCCGACCACCGGGGCGACGGCGGGCTGGTCGGTCAGGGCCGTCTCGACCGTGGCCCGGGCGCGGCGGGTGCGCCGCAGCGCCCGGACGGCCAGGACTACGGCGGCGAGCCAACCGACGGCCAGGACCGCGTAGACCGTCCACTGGGCACCGCCGGGCAGCTCGCCGGCGCGGACCAGGGTCCGGGCGTTGGTGAGCACGATAACGCCGCCGATGACCGCGCCGAGCAGCTGGGCGGGGACGATCCGGACCAGCCAGGCGGCGATCGGGGCGGCGATCAGGCCGCCGATCAGCAGGGCGGCGACGGTCGGCAGCAGGAAGCCCTCGGTGCCGAGGCCGATCAGGAAGCCGACACTGGCCGCGCCGGCCACGACGAACTCGGCGGTGTCGACCGAGCCGATGACCTTGCGGGGTTCCATCCGGCCGGAGACCAGCAGTGCCGGCGTGGCGACCGGGCCCCATCCCCCGCCGCCCGTGGCGTCGACGAAGCCGGCGACCAGGCCGAGCGGGCCGAGGAAGCGACCGCGCAGCCGACCGGCGGCGCGGTTGGCGCGCAGCGGCCGGGAGAAGCGCACCAGCAGGTACGCGCCGAGGGTGAACAGGATCGCGGCCATCCAGGGCGCGGCGGCCTCGGTGGAGATCGCGCTGAGGAACGTCGCGCCCGCGAACGCGCCCAGCGCGCCGGGGAACGCGATGCGGGACACCACCCGCCAGTCGACGTTGCCGAACCGCCAGTGGGCCACCCCGGCGGCGAGCGTGGTGCCGATCTCGGCCAGGTGCACCGAGGCCGACGCGGCGGCCGGGGCGACCCCGGCGACCAGTAGCAAGGTTGACGAAGTCAGCCCATAGGCCATGCCGAGCGAGCCATCGACCAGCTGCGCGACGAGTCCGACCAGAGCGAGGACCAACAGCTTGCGCACGAGCGCCCCCTGACTTTTCGGCATCTCCTATCAACTTGGTCGACAATGCGGCACGGGGCGCCCCACGGTCAAGCCCCTATCGGTTAAATGTTGGGACCTGTGTGGCGGGCGAGGCTCCGGTCAGCTCCAGGCGCGCGGGTCCGCGGCCAGCTCGCTGATCCGCTCGGGCAGGGCGCCGCTGGCCACGTCGGCGACGGTGACCAGGTCCAGGATCTCCCGCTCGCTGGCCCGCAGGGCGATCCACACGTCCTGCAACGCCTGGGCGGCGCCCTGGTAGCCGAGCTGTTCCGGACGCTGACCGCGCACGTGCGCCAGCGGCCCGTCGATCACCCGAATCACCTCGGCGAGCGAGATCTCGGCGGCGGGCCGGGCCAGCCAGTATCCGCCCTCGGGGCCACGCTGGGCGTGCACGATGCCGCCCCGGCGCAACTGCAGCAGGATGCTCTCCAGGAACTTCGGCGGGATCCCCTGCGCCTTGGCGATCTGCTCGGCGGTCACCGGGCGGGACCGCGCGGCACCGGCATCGTCGGCGACCGCCGCGAGCTCGGCAGTCGCGCGGAGGGCGTAGTCGACCCGGGCAGAGAGACGCATGCTGGTCAGGTTAGTCGCCCCCCCAGCCGGCCGGACTCCCACCCCTCGTCCGAACGGGGGAAGCGGGGGTGGCGGGGCCGCTTTCGGGGCAGGCCGGCGGCGCTCGCGGGCTGGCGCGGGCGTGGCACCATACCGGTGTCGACGGACGACCCCGACCGCCGACGCAGCCTCGCGCCTTCGGGGATCGCCAGGCCGATGGGGGGCAGCCACAGCGATGCCGCAGACGACTCCGCTCGGTCCACGGGATCCAGACCGGGCCGGTCCCTACGAGCTGCTCGGCCGGCTCGGCGCAGGCGGCCAGGGCGTGGTCTACCTGGGCCGCGACCGGCAGGGCCGGCTGGTCGCCGTCAAGATGCTCAATCTCTCCCTGCGGCACCACCCGCGCGCCAAGTCCCGGTTCGCCAAGGAGATCGACGCCGCCCGCCGGGTGGCGCCGTTCTGCACCGCCCAGATCCTCTTCGCCGACGTCGACGACGACCCGCCGTACGTGGTGAGCGAGTACATCGAGGGCCCGACCCTCCAGCGGCACGTCCACGAGCGGGGCCCGGTCGCCGACAACGTCCTGCACCGGCTGGCGGTGGGCACCGCCACCGCACTCGCCGCGATCCACCAGGCCGACGTGGTGCACTGTGACCTCAAGCCGGACAACGTGGTCCTCGGCGCGGACGGCCCCCGGGTGATCGACTTCGGCATCGCGCGGGCGCTCGACGTCACCGACACGGTGACCAGCAGCATCATGGGCACCGCCCCGTACATGGCCCCGGAACGGTTCCGCGACGACGAGGTCGGCCCGGCCAGCGACGTGTTCGCCTGGGCGGCCACCATCACGTACGCCGCGACGGGCCGCCCGCCGTTCGGCACCGGGGCGGTCGTGGCGGTGATGAACCGGGTGCTGCACGACCCACCGGACCTGACCGGTCTCTCCGGCCCGCTGGCCGAGCTGGTCGGGCAGTGCCTGGACAAGGACCACCGGGCCCGGCCGCCGGCCGATCAGGTCCTGTTGCGGCTGCTTGGGCACCACCCGGGTGTCGGCGCGTCGGTGCCGATCCGGGCGGCCCTGCGGCAGGGCACGGACGCGGCGGCCACCCAGGCGGTCCCCCGCCGGCCGGCACCCCACGAACCCACGACGTACCAGCCGAGCGGACCCACGGTCTACCAGCCGAGCGGACCCGCGGCGTACCAGCCGGTGGCGGCGCACCGGACGGTGACGCACGCCCCGCAGCGCGAGGGCTGGTCGCGGCGGCTGCGCCGGGAGTACGCCGACGCGTGGGGCATCTCGACGGCGATCTTCCTCGGCGCGGTCGGTGGCGCCGTGGGGTACGTCGCGTCCACCGCCGTGGACACCGCCGTCGGCGTCGCAGCGGTGACGTTCGTCGTGGTCTACGGCGTCCGGCTGGTGGCCGCCACGGCGCTGCCGAGAGCCACCCCGCCGCCACCGGCCGCCGAGCCGCCGGAGGGTCCCGGCCCACCCCGCCGTCTCGGCCCCTGAACCGCCCGAACCGCATCCTGGAGGATCCAATGACCGCCGGCCAGCGTTCCGCCCGCACATGGCTGCCGTACCCGGTGGCCGTCGTCGCCGGGCTCGCGGTCATCGCCGCGGCGTACGTGATCGTGCGGCCGGCGCCCGGCGCGGACCGCTCGGGATGTGTGGCGCTGGAGGTGAACTCCTCGACGGAGAAGGCCGCTCTGGTCGGCCAGCTCGCCGCCCGCTACAACGCCGCCGACCGGCGCTTCGGCGGGCGCTGCGCCGAGGTGACCGTGCACGGGCTCAACTCTGGCAAGGCGATGGAGGCCCTCGCCGCGGGGAACTGGTCCGGCCGGCAGCCGACGGTCCCGGCCCCGCAGGTGTGGCTGCCGACGTCCTCGCTGTGGACCGGGCGGCTGCGGCTGCTCGACGAACAGGCGGGCCGGGCGGCGCAGACCCCCGACCGGTACCCGTCGATCGCCAACAGCCCGCTGGTCATCGCCATGCCCCTGGAAAAGGGTGAGCTGGTACGCCAGCGCGGCCGGCTCGGCTGGGCGGACATCCTCGGGCTCTCCGGCGACGCCGGCTGGGCGGCCTTCGGGCGGCCCGAGTGGGGCCGGTTCACCTTCGGCAAGGACAACCCCAACCTGTCCACCTCGGGGCTGGCGGCCACCATCGCCACCTACTACGCGGCGGTGCGACGGGCCAGCGACCTGACGAAGGCGGACCTGGCGAAGCCGGCGGTGACCCAGTTCGTCCGCCGGATCGAGGCGAACGTCTCGCACTACAGCGACGACTCGGTGGACCTGCTGCGCGACCTCGCCGAGGCGGACCTCGGCGGGGCCGGCGACGCGCGGGCCCGGGACATGAGCGCGATCGTGGTGCAGGAGGAGCTGCTCTACCAGTACAACGAGGGGCAGCTCAGCCCCATCCCGGGCCAGAAGCCACGGGTGCCGCTGGTCGCGGTGCACCCGAGTGAGGGCACGTTCAACCTCGACCACCCGTACGTCGTGCTGCCCTCGGCCGACCAGGCGCAGCAGGCGGCGGCCCAGGACTTCCTGGCCTTCCTCCAGGACGACCCGCAGCAGCGCAGCTTCACCGACCTCGGCTTCCGCGACCACGAGCGCCGGGCGTCGGACGCTCTGGTCGCCGCCGTCCGGGGCGGGCCCGAGGGACAACTGACCTACTTCGACCCGCCGGCGCCCGAGGTCGTCGACGCGATCCTGCGCGGGTGGAGCACGCTGCGCAAGAAAGCGAACATCCTGCTCGCCGTGGACACCTCCGGGTCGATGAACGCACGTGTGGGCGGCCGTACCCGCTTCCAGGTGGCCACCACCGCCGCCGACCGGGCGGTCGGGCTGCTCAACTCCGCCGACCGGGTGGCGCTGTGGTCGTTCTCGTCGGAGACGGACCAGCGGCGGGGAAAGCCGTACAGCGAGGAGATCCGGCTGGGGCCCTACGACCGGGCCGCGTTCACGCGCCGGCTCACCGGGCTGCGGGTGGGGGGCAACACCGCGCTGTACGCGACGGTCCGCGCCGCGCACCGCCGGCTGCTCGACAACCACGACCCGGACCGGATCAACGCGGTGGTGGTGCTCACCGACGGCAAGAACGAGTACCCCAGGGACAACGATCTCGATCGGCTGCTCGCCGACATCGAGCTGGACCCGAACCGGCCGGTCAAGGTGTTCTGCGTCGCGTTCGACCGGGAGTCCGACCTGGCCGCGCTGGACCGGATCGCCGGGGCCAGCGCCGGCAAGGCGTTCGACGCCACGGACCCGGCGACGATCGACGAGGCGTTCGTGAAGCTGGTCAGCAGCTTCTGATCAGCCGCCCGCCGACCAGCGTCCGCTGGTCGGCGGGTTTCGCCGATCAGCGGGCGACGCGGCGCAGCAGACCCTCCTGCACGGAGCTGGCGATGTGCCGGCCGTCGGTGGTGAACATCCGGCCGGTGGCCAGCCCCCGGGCCCCGGAGGCGGACGGGCTCCAGCAGTCGTAGAGGAACCACTCGTCGGCCCGGAACGGCCGGTGGAACCACAGGGCGTGGTCGAGGCTCGCCCCGACCACGCCGCCGGGGCCCCAGACCTCGCCGTGCACCGACAGCACCGAGTCCAGCAGGGTCAGGTCGGAGGCGTACGTCAGGGCGCAGGCGTGCAGCAGCGGATCGTCGGGGAGCTTGCCGTCGATACGCATCCACACCCGCTGGTGCGGGTCGGCGGGGCGGTCGCCGGGGCGGACCCAGCCGGGCTCGCCGACGTAGCGCACGTCGATCGGGCGGGGGATCTGCCCCCAGATGCCCAACCGTTCTGGGTACCGGGCGAGGCGGTCGGTCATGGTGGGCACGTCGTCCGGCCACGGCACGTCGGGCGGGGTGGGGGCGTGGTGGTCCAGCCCCTCCTCCTCGCGCCGCTGGAACGACGCCGACATGAAGAAGATCGGTTTGTCGTGCTGGAGCGCCACCGACCGGCGTACCGAGAACGACCGGCCGTCGCGGATGTTCTCCACCTGGTACTCGATCGGCTCGGCCGGGTCGCCGGGGCGGACGAAGTAGCCGTGCAGGGAGTGGACGAACCGTTCGGGGGCGACCGTGCGGCCGGCGGCGACCAGGGCCTGACCGGCGACCTGGCCACCGTAGACCCGCTGCGGGCCGACCGGGGGGCTCATCCCCCGGAAGGTCATCGCGTCGGTGTGCTCAAGGTCGAGGATCTCCAGCAGCTGATCGACGGCCGCCTGGCCGACGGTCGCCCCGTCGGTCACTGCAACGCCCGCGCGGAGGCCGCGTCGACCAGCGAGCCGAGCTGGTGCACGCGCAGGGTGTTGGTGGAGCCGGGGGTGCCGGGCGGGCTGCCGGCGACGATTACCACGTAGTCGCCGGGGTTGGCCCGGTCGAGGCCGAGCAGCGCCTGGTCGACCTGGCGGAACATGTCGTCGGTGTGCTCGACGAACGGCATCAGGAACGTCTCCACGCCCCAGCAGAGGGCGAGCTGGCTGCGCACCTCGGGCACCGGGGTGAACGCCCACAGCGGCAGGTCGCAGTGCAGCCGGCTGAGCCGCTTCACGGTGTCGCCGGTCTGCGAGAACGCCACCAGGGCCTTCGCGCCGATGGCCCGGGCGATCGACGACGCGGCCACGGTGAGCGCCCCGCCGTGGGTGCGCGGATCGTGCTGGAGTCGGGGCACCCCGATCGAGCCGGCCTCGGTGGTCGTGATGATCTTGGCCATGGTGCTCACCGTGAGCACCGGGTACTTGCCGACGCTGGTCTCGCCGGAGAGCATCACCGCGTCCGCGCCGTCGAGCACCGCGTTGGCCACGTCGGACGCCTCGGCCCGCGTCGGCCGCGAGTTCTCGATCATGGAGTCGAGCATCTGGGTGGCCACGATGACCGGCTTGGCGTTCTCCCGGCACAGCTGCACGGCGCGCTTCTGCACCAGGGGGACCTGGTCCAGCGGCAGCTCGACGCCGAGGTCGCCACGGGCGACCATGACGCCGTCGAAGGCCAGCACGATCGCCTCCAGGTGATCGACCGCCTCCGGCTTCTCGACCTTGGCCAGCACCGGGCGGCGGACGCCCTCCTCGTCCATGATGTTGTGGACGAGCTTGATGTCCTCCGCCGAGCGGACGAAGGACAGCGCGATCATGTCGGCGCCCAGGCCGAGGGCGAAGCGCAGGTCCTCGGCGTCCTTCTCCGACAGCGCGGGGACGCTGACCGCCACGTTCGGCAGCGAGACGCCCTTGTTGTTGGAGACCGGGCCGCCCTCGGTGACCAGGCAGCGGATGTCGTTGCCGGCCACCTCGCTGACCTCGACGGCCACCCGACCGTCGTCGATGAGCAGCCGGTCGCCGGCCTTCACCTCCTGCGGCAGCTTGCGGTAGGTGCAGGAAACCCGGTCCTTCGTGCCGAGAACGTCGTCCCCGGTGATCACGACCGAGTCGCCGGTGCGCCACTCGTGCGGGCCGTCGGCGAACCGGCCGAGCCGGATCTTCGGGCCCTGAAGGTCGGCGAGCACGGCCACCGGCCGGCCGGCGGCGTCGGCGGCCTCGCGGACGAGTCGGCAGACCGCCTCGTGGTCCGCGTGGCTGCCGTGGCTGAAGTTGAGCCTCGCCACGTTCATGCCCGCTTCGACGAGCCCCCGGATGCGCTCCGGGGACGAGGTTGCGGGACCAAGGGTGCAGACGATCTTCGCGCGGCGTGTCACGCCCATTAGGCTAGTCTCTCCTCCGGGTCGGTCTGCGGGCCGACCCCTTTCGGACTACGGAACAGTTGTTCAACGACGCGTCGCACCCGCGCAGCCGGCGGGCGAAACCGCACCGGAAGCATCGTCCGGAGTCGTCGTGTGTCGGCGGGCATCGGCGACCGCGCGCCGGGAATCGTACCCCCCGCTGTCACCTCCGTCGGACGCGCTCCCCGCCGCCACGCATGACGCTAGCAGCGCGCGGCGGCAGACCGCCGTCACGATCACGACAGCCGCGGCCCTACCGGCCGGCACCGCCGCCGGACGAGACGTCAGCTCCGCGTTCGTCCGGCCAATCCCGCGCCCTTCCCCCTGAGTGATCAAACCACTACCTTCTGAAGGATTCTCGTAACCGGTGGTGAGTGAGGGATCGCGTGGAGGAGTTCGACTACGTCGTGGTGGGTGCGGGCGCGGCCGGCTGCGTGCTGGCCAACCGGCTCAGCGCGGACCCGGCGACCCGGGTGCTGCTGGTCGAGGCGGGTGGGTGGGACCGCAGCCCGTTCGTGCGCATTCCGAAGGCGTTCAGCAAGCTCATGGACGACCGGCGCACCGCCTGGCACTACCCGGCCGAGGCGGCCCCGGGGCGGCGGGAGGTGTGGCAGCGCGGCCGGCTGGTCGGCGGCTCCAGCTCCGTCAACGGCATGGTCTACGGCCGCGGCGACCCGGTCGACTGGGACGGCCTCGAACGCCTCGGCAACCCGGGCTGGGGGTGGGACACCATGCTGCCGATCTTCCGGCGGCTGGAGGACCACCCGCTGGGCGCGTCGCCGACGCGCGGGGCGGGCGGGCCGCTGCGGCTGTCCTCGGCGACCGGCACCGACGAGCTGTGCGAGCGGACGATCGCGGCCGGGGAGGCGCTGGGCTGGCGCCGGGCCGACGACCTGAACGCCGACGGGGACGAGCGGATCGGCTATGTCACGGCGACCATCCACGACGGCCGCCGGGTCAGCGCCGCCAACGCGTTCCTGCACCCGGTGCGGGACCGGCCGAACCTGACCGTCGCGGTGGACACGACCGTGCGGCGGATCCTCGTGCGCGCCGGCCGGGCGGTCGGCGTACGGGCCGACAGCGGGGGTCGCACCGTCGACTACACCGCCTCGGCGGAGGTGATCCTCGCCGCCGGGGCGATCGCCAGCCCGCAACTGTTGCAGGTGTCGGGCATCGGGCCGGCCGAAACGTTGCGGCGGGCCGGCGTTGACGTGCTGCTCGACCGGCCCCGGGTGGGCCTCGGGCTGCGCGAGCACCGGTCGATGCGGGCGCAATTCCGGCTGACCGGCGACGGCGGCTACAACCACATGCTGGGCAGCCTGCTCGGGCAGGGCCTGGCCGCCCTGCGGTACGCGCTGGCCCGGCGGGGGCCGCTGAGCCTGCCGGTGCACGACGTGGGGGCGCACATCCGGTCCACCTCGGAGGTCGACCACCCGGACGCCCAACTGCTGATCGCGCCCTTCTCGGCGGCCCCGCCCCGGCCGGGCCACGCGCTGGAGCTGGAGACCGAGGCGGGGATGATGGGCCTGTGCACGGTCACCCGGCCGGACAGCGAGGGCAGCCTGGCCATCGTCTCGGCCGACCCCCACACGCCGCCCAGGATCGTGGCCAACTACTTCGCCACCGGGCACGACCGGCGGGTCGCCGTGGACGCCTTCCGCCGGATGCGGGAGCTGTTCGCCACCGCGCCGATCGCCGGGCGGATCGCCGCAGAGACGGTGCCCGGCCCGGCCGTACGCGGCGACCGGGAGATCGTCGAGGCGGCGCTGGCGCTGGGCTACTGCGGTTACCACGCGGTCGGCACCTGCGGCATGGGTCCCTCCGACGAGCACGTCGTCGACCCCCGGCTGCGGGTGCGCGGCATCGACGCGCTGCGGGTGGTGGACGCCTCGGTGCTGCCAGTGCTGGTGTCCGGATACCTCAACGCCCCGGTGATGGCCCTGGCCTGGCGGGCGGCCGACCTGATCCGGGCCGGCTGAGTGGCTTTCGGTGCTGCGCCCGGGGCAGTGGCCCTCCGACGGCACAATCGACCCGTCGACGCACACAGGATTGGGGTTCGACTCATGGCTGACGACGCTGGCAGGCAGCCCGCGAAAGCCTCCGGCGCGTACCGGATCGGCGGCGACCTCCAGGTCGACCGGCTCGGCTACGGGGCGATGCAGCTCACCGGGCCAGGCGTCTGGGGCGACCCGAAGGACCCGGCCGAGGCGGTGCGGGTGCTGCGCCGGGCGTACGAGCTGGGCGTGACGTTCATCGACACCGCCGACTCGTACGGGCCGTTCGTCTCCGAGCTGCTGATCAGGCAGGCGCTGCACCCGTACGCCGACGACCTGGTCATCGCGACCAAGGCGGGGCTGACCCGCTCCGGTCCGGGCGACTGGCGGCCGGTGGGCCGGCCGGAGTACCTGCGCCAGCAGTGCGAGCTGAGCCTGCGTCACCTGGGCCTGGAAACCATCGGGCTGTACCAGTTGCACCGCATCGACGCGAAGGTGCCGCTGGCCGACCAGCTCGGCGAGCTGGCGCTGCTCAAGCAGGAGGGCAAGATCCGGCACATCGGCCTGTCCGAGGTGACCGTCGCGCAGATCGAGCAGGCCCGCAAGATCACCCCGATCGCGTCGGTGCAGAACCTGTACAACCTCGCCGACCGCAGCGCCGAGGACGTGCTCGACCACTGCGAGCGCAACGACCTGGCGTTCATCCCGTGGTTCCCGATCGCCACCGGCAACCTGGCGAAGCCGGGAGGCCCGCTGGACGCGATCTCCACCGACCACGGCGCGACGCCCGCGCAGCTCGCGCTCGCCTGGCTGTTGCGGCGCTCGCCGGTCGTGCTTCCCATTCCGGGCACGTCGTCGGTGGCGCACCTGGAGGAGAACGTGGCCGCCGCCGAGGTGCGGCTCACCGACGACGAGTACGCGGCCCTCGCGAAGGCCGCCTGAACCCGCCGCCCACGCCGCCCACGGGGGCGGGGAAAGCCGTTGGCCTCCGGTACGAGCCGGCGGCACGGCGGCCGAAGGTCTTTCCCACCTACGCCACGTGCCAGCGGGACACCGACCGCAAGATCCCCGTCGTCGTGGTCGTGCGCCTGACCGGCAGTCAGAGGGCGTAGCAGTCGGGGCGCACCGGGGAGTCGGTGAGCGCGCCCCGCACCACCGTGTACGTGGTGCCGTCGAGGACGAGGCCAAGGTGCCCGACGATCCGCAGCGGGCACCACGACTGGATGAGCACGTTGGTGGCGCCGTCGGCGAGGGCCGCGTTCTCGGTGGGCCGGACCAGCTCGTCCATGATCGACCCCATGCCGGCCAGGTGGCCGTATCCCGGCCTCCGGATACCGCCACCTGGCCGACATGATCTCCTCAGCCCGGGTCAGGCCGCCGGGTCGGGGCCGCCGCTGTCCTCGATCGCCTGACGGAGGGCCCGCGTGGCCTGGTCGATCAGCTTCGTGGCGTCCGTGCGGCCGTTGACCTGGATCTCCACCTCGGACTCCCCCGCCTGCACCCGAACGCTGACCTCGGTCCGCTGCTGGTCGACCCAGCTCTGCAACAGGTTGAACAGCCCCGGCAGCAGCGCCTGGGCCACCACCGCGATGATTACTGCGTCGCTGAACCCGGGCCGTCCGCCGGGTCGCCCGCCGCCGGCGTCCCGCACTCCGGCGCGGAACTCCGGACGCTGGTGGATCCAGGTCAGCAGCGGCACCCGGGGCGGCCGGGTGGCGCGTGGCGTCAGCACCAGCCGCACCGGCTGCCGTGCCCCGGTCGAGGTTTCGGTCACGTGGTCGCTCTCCCTCATTCGTCGTCGCCGGGCCGCGATGCGTGTCGTCGCCGGGCCTCGATGGTCACCCGGCGTCCCCGGGCCGCGATGGTCACCCGGAGTCGCCGGGCCGGAACGTGATCTTGCCGTCGACCACCGACAGGACACCGTCGACGCCGAACGCATCGTCACTGGTGAACGGGATGGTCCCGAAGTAGCCGTCGGCGGTGCCGGTCGCCCGCACCGACCCCTGCCCGTCGTACGGCGTCGACACCCGTGCGGTGGCGGGGCCGGTCAGCTCCACCACGATCTGCGGGTACTCGGTGATCTTCCAGGCAATCTTCTTCACCGAGCCGCTGTCGTAGTAGCGGAAGGGGCAGCCCACCGGGGCGGCCACCTTCTGCGCCGCGCAGGCGTCCAGGTGTTTGCGCACCTCCGCCTCGGCCGCCGCCCGCGCGCCCGACGTCAGCACCGGCTCCAGCCGCACCTCGCCCGCGCTGTCCTGTCCGGGGACGACGGCGACGGTCTGTGACGGGGTCTCGGCGAGCACGTTGGTCTGCCCGCCGACCGTGTACAGGCCGGGCAGCAGCGCGAGGCTGTCCCCCTCCGGAGCCGTCGGGACCGGCACCCCGTTGACCGTCAGACCCGCCTGCCCGCCGGGGACGCTCAGCGCGGCCGGGCCGCCGGTGAGCCGCCACTCGTGGAACAGGCCCAGGGTCGCCGACTCCTCCCGGCGCAGCGACAGCTCGGCCTGCACCCGCTGGCCGGCGAGGCTGAACTCGACCTTGGCCGTCGCCTCGTCGCCGTCGCGCTCGACCGAGGTCACGTCGACGTCGTCGGGCGGCTGGTAGCCGTCGGCCTCGACGAGCGCGGCGAGCCGGTCGATGTCGCCGGCCGCCGACCGCGCGTCGGGCTGCACCAGCTCCAGGGCCGCCCGGGCGTCGTGGTCCGCGAGAGCCGAGAAGTACCCGTCGACCGTCTCCGCTGGGCGGAACAGCGCCCACTGCGTCACCCCGAGCAGGGTGCCGCCGAGACCGCAGACCAGGGCCAGCACGCCGGCCACCAGCACCGCACGCGGGGACGCCACCGCCCCCGGCCGCCCGAACAGCACCTCGGCGGTGACCGGGGCGACGGCGGCGGCACCGGCCGCCGGGGAAAGCTCCTCCAGCCGGTCCAACCGCAGCTCGGACGCCGGGTGCGTGGCGCAGACCGCCTCGTCCCAGCCGCTGCGCCCGCTCTCGAACGACTTGCGCCGCTCCAGCATGTCCCGCATGCCCCGGGCATGGCCGGCGAGCACGGCGCCCGCGTCGGCGCGGTACTCGGCTGCCCGGACGTCACGGGAGTGCAGCGGCAGCACCACGTACCGCATGGTGAGCAGCACGGGCCAGAAGAAGACGAACACCACGAAGTTGGTCGCCGGGTGCGGGAAGGTCCGCATCAGCCACGTCGGCACGGCGTGCACCAGCACCAGGGGCAGCGCCACGCCACGGACGAACGCGCTGGTCACCTCGTCGCCGGTGCGCCAGTGCACCAGCTCATGGCTGATCAGCGCCGCGATGTCCTCGTCGGACTCGCCGAGCAGGCTGGTGGTGACGACCACGTGCCGGGCGTACGCGCGGGCGTTGGTGAGCACCGGGTCGTCCTCGATGAGCAGCCGGGGCACGTTGGGCAGGCCGAGGGCGCGCGCGCAGTCGTACAGGATGGGTCGGAGCCGTTCGGCCTCGCGGCGGCTGAGCCGGCGCGCGCCCGAGATGGCCAGCAGACGCGGCTCCCACATGATCCGGTAGAGGGTGTAGAGCACGCCGATCAGCGCGGCGGCGACCACCATCCCGGCCAGGCCGGTGAACAGGTTCGCCGGCTCGTCGAACGCGTCGAGCCAGGGCCACACCAGCACCGCCAGGAAACCGGCGAGGAACCCGATCGCGAAGCCGGCGAAGCCGCCGAGCACCCCGCCGGAGCGGGCGACAAAGGCGTCGAGCAGCGAGCCGACCAGCGGGGCGTCCCGCAGCACCTCCGGCAGTTGGTCGCCGACCTGGGTGCCGCCGGCGACCAGGCCGTAGACGGCGAGGATGATCCCGCCCCCGACCGCGAGGAGCAGGGCGACCGGTACGTAGAACCAGGTGGCCAGGAACGCGCCCAGCACTCCGCGCCAGTCGCGCAGCACGCCGGAACGTAGCCAGACCAGGGTGTTCGGGTATCCGAGCGGACGGTTGGCGAAGCTCTGACCGAGGCGGGACGAGTCCTCGCGATCGGCGGGCGATGCGGGATCGGCGGGCGACGCAGGGTCGGTGGGTGTCTCGGCTACGGCGGGTCTGACCTGCGGGTCAGCGTCCGGGTCGCGCACGGCGGCTCCTCGAATCAGCCCGCCACCGCAGTCGGTGGCGAATGGGAATGGTTCACGGGCACGGCGTATCGGACGGGCGGCTCGGCCGACCGTCGGAGGAATTGCGCAGGTGCGATGAATGCCGCCGGTTCCGTTCACGGGAATCGACGACGTCGCAGCACATTACCCGTCCCCAATGGATCTCGCCAGCGGCATTCCGACAGCGTTTCCTAACCTGAGTCAGGCCGACAAGCGTGACCGTGGATCATTCACGAAATGTGAAACCCTCTCGCCGCGGCCGGCGGAAACGCGACACTGGTCGTCGTGGACGACGCCGTACGACCACAACCGGACCGGCTGGGAAGGGCCGCCGAGAAGCACGTCCGGGAACACGACGATCTGCTGCACGCGGCCCGCGAGCCGGCGCGGCCCACCGACGCGCTGCGGTACTGGGGGTGACCTGCCGGTATGTGGTGGCCGCAGTCCCCGGCGCACCCCTGCGCACCGGCTGCGCGGACCTGGTCTACACCGGCGAGGGAGCCCCCATCTGGATGCGGGGCCTGGCCGCCTGGGCGCGCGACGTCGCCCGGCTGCTGCGGCCGGCGGGCCATCTGTTCGTACCCGGCGGTCGCCCTGTGGAGCTGGGACGCCGACGAGCCCCGGATCCGGGCCGACCGCAGCTACTTCGGCGATTCCTTCGTCAACGACACGTTCCCCGGCCACGGGCGGTGGAATGGCAGTGGACCCTCGGGGAAATCGTCAACGTGGTGCTCGCCGCCGGTCTGGAACCGCTGCACCTGGCCGAACACCCCGAACCGTTCCGGCGGCCGGACGCAATCGCGGCGGCGGCCTGGGTGGGACGACTGCCGAACTCGTTCTCCCTGCTCGCCCGCCGCCGCCCTCGGCGTCGAGCAGGGTCTACCAGCTCTCGTGCGGACCCCCGCGAACCTCACGGAAGGTAGCCAGCCTGTGGCGAGCTCAGGGGCGCAGCGGGTCGTACCCGCGCCACCACGGCACGCAGGTCCGGCTCCGGCACCAGCTCCGGGTCGGCCCGTACGTCGATCGCCACGCCGGGCTCGACCAGCCGGAACGCCTCGCCGTCGCCGACCAGGCCGGTGACGCCGCCCTCGGTGAACTCGGTGAGCGGCCACTGCGTGGCGTCCCGCTCGTGATAGTCGGCAAGGAAGTCACGCAGCTCGTCGAGCGTGCCCAACCGGCCGCCGCGCAGGACGTGCACCCGCAGGTCGACCCGCCAGCCCTCCTCCACCTGGCGTTCCCACACCCGGGTACGGAAGCGCACTCCCTCCCACTCGCTGGTGAAGTCGGACACCTCCTCGCCGATCCCCGCCGGCACGTACCCGATGACGAACCCGCCCAGGCCCTCGCTCATCGACCCTCCCCGTCAGCGGACCCGACCCTGCGCCGGATCTTGGACATCTATCGTCCACACCAGACGGAAGCTGTCCAGGGGGCCCGGCGCGACGGGGCTCAGCCGAGGAGCGCGACAAGGGCGACGGGGCTCAGCCGAGGAGCGCGACAAGGGCGTGGACGGCCGGGTTGGTGGTGTCGCGGGGCCAGGCGAGAGCGACGTCCACCGTGGGGGTCGGCGCGGCGAACCGGCGCAGCAGTACCCCCGGCACCTTCACCGCCCGGGCACGACCGGCCGGCACGGCCGCGATCACGTCGCCCTGCGCCACCGCGCGCAGCAACTGCTCGTCGTCGGGCTCCTGCCGGACGAGCCGGAAGCCTCCGCGCGGCCACACCTGGGCGATGGTCCGGTCGAACATGCCGGGGCCGTTGTCGCGTGGCCACATGACGGCCGGCAGGTCCACCACCTCGGCCCGGGTGATCCGGCGACGGCCGGTGGCCAGCGGATGCCCCGCCGGCAGCGCCAGCAGCAGCTCCTCGGTGTCGACCGTGCGGCACGCAAGCGCCGGCTCGTCGACCGGCGGACGGACGAACGCCGCGTCGAGCCGGCCCGCGAGCAGCCCGGCGACGTTCGGCGCGGTCCAGGCGGTCTCGGAGACCACCTCCACGTCGGGGTGGGCGGCGCGGAACCTGGCCACCAGCGCGTCCACCCGGCCGCCGCGCGCCGACCGGGTGTACGCCAACCGCAGCCGGCCGCCCCGGCCCCGCACCAGGTCGCGGATGCGGGCGGCGCCGGCGTCGACCTCGGCGAGCAGCCGGGCGGCCTCGGCGGCCACCCGCTCGCCGACCTCGGTCAGCGTGCAGCCCCGGCTGGTGCGGTGCACGAGCGGCACACCGAGCTGGCGTTCCAGGGCGCGGATCTGCTGACTGAGCGCCGGCTGGGCGATGTGCAGGCGCGCGGCGGCCCGGGTGAAGTGCAGCTCCTCGGCGAGCACGGCGAAGTAGCGCAGCCGGCGCAGGTCCAACCAGGCGTTCCGGTGCGGCGGATCGGGCATGCCTGGATCATAAGCGCCGCTTATCGCCGCCTGCCCGATCCGTCTTGGACGCCCTCCCGGGCGACCGGACACGATCCGAGGCCAGGACGCGACGGGCGCGGCCAGGACACGACGGCGCGAACGGGCGGCGACGGGAGGAGCAGGCGATGGCGGACAGGGCGGACGTGGTGGTGGTCGGCGGCGGGGTCATCGGGTTGACCGCCGCCGTCGTGCTGGGACAGCGGGGCGCGCGGGTGACCGTGCTGGCGGCGGACGACCCGACGGACACCGTGTCGGCGGTGGCCGCCGCGGTGTGGTACCCGACCCACACCGACGAGGACCCCCGGGTGTTGCGCTGGGCGAGCGAGACGCACGCGGAGCTGGGCCGCCAGGCGGGGGCGGGCGTGCCGGGGGTGGTGGCCCGGCCGACGCGGATGCTGCTGCGCCACCGCTACGGCGGCCCACCCTGGTGGGCGGCGGCCACGGGGGACCTGGTGGCCGAGCCGGCCGCCCCGCCGTACACGACGACGCTGCGGTTCACCGCCCCGACGGTGGAGATGACGCCGTACCTGGGGTGGCTGGCCGAGCGGGTCGAGGCCGGCGGAGGGCGGGTCCTGCGCCGCCGGGTGCGGCACCTCGCCGAGGCGTTCGACACCGCCCCTACGGTGGTCAACGCGACCGGCCTGGCCGCCGGCCGGCTCGCCGCCGATCCGGCCGTGTACCCGGTGCGCGGGCACCTGGTGCTGGTGGCGAACCCGGGCCTGACCACGTCGGTCCGGGACGAGGACGACCCGGCCGGGATCACCTACGTGCACCCGCGCCGACACGACGTGGTGCTCGGCGGCACGTACCAGCCGGGGGTGTGGGACACCCGGCCCGACTCGCAGACGGCGGCGGCGATCCGGCGGCGGTGCGTGACCCTGGTGCCGGAGCTGGCCGACGCGCCGGTGTTGGGCGAGCGGATCGGGCTGCGCCCGGCCCGACACGGCGGGCCCCGGGTGGCGGCGGAACCGGCGGGTCCGGCCGGAGGCCGGCTGGTGCACGCGTACGGGCACGGCGGCGCCGGGGTCACCCTGTCCTGGGGGTGCGCCGCCGAGGTCGCCCGCCTCGCCCTGGACGGGTGACCCCGGCCCTGGACGGCTAGACCTCAGCGCAGCAGGCGGAACAGCACCAGGTAACCGCAGTAGGCCAGCGGCATGAGCAGCACGCAGGTCACGAAGCCGAGCGGCACGAACCGCGACGGCGGCGGGTCCGCGCCCAGCACGGGCCGCCCCCACCGGCCGAGCACCAGGTACCCGGCGACGAAGCAGAGCACGGGCAGTGCCCCGCAGGTCGCCACGTAGAGGGCCCCGGCGCTGGCCACGACTCCGGCGACGCTGAGCAGCACCAGCGCCAGCACGACGCCGGCCGCCGCGCACGCCGCGTACACGGTCAGGGCCCGGGCCAGCGGCGACCAGGCCGGCAGCAGCGGCGGTCGCCGGCCGACGGCCTCCGTGACGGCGACGAGCCGGTCGGCCTCGTCGGCGAGCCGCCGGGCCTCGGCCAGCTCCGCGCCCGGGTCGACGCCCCCTGCGCGGGGCGCGGGCACCCCGGCCACCACCGGCAGCGCCACCGCCGCGCCGGTCGTTCCACCCGGGGGGTACGCCCCGACACCCGGCCGCCCCGGCGCGGCGGCTGCGCCGCCGGCACCCGCCGTCCCCGGTCCCGGTGCCCCATCCAGCCCGCCGCCGCGCGGCCCCGCCCCGGCGGTCGGCTGGGTCGCCGCCGGCTGAGCCAGACCCGGCGGGGCGGGACTCGGCGGGGCTGGGGCCGGCGGGGCGGCGGCGGTTGG
>NZ_GG657738.1:1537063-1537865 GCF_000158815.1 Micromonospora sp. ATCC 39149
CGGTGTCGGCCCCCGGCCGCCCCGGCGGCGGTGTAGAGCACGGCCGCGCCGATCGGCAGCGCGTCGGCGGCGGTGTTGAGCGCGTCGAGCACTCCCCCGCCGCCAGGCAGGGCCACCCGCAGCGGGAACTGCCCGAAGATCGCCTCGGCCCGGCCGTACAGCGACTCGATGCCGGCGGTGGACTGGCTGGCCAGCACCAGGTGCACCCCGTACGAGCGGCCCTTGCGGGCCAACTCCTCCAGCAGGTCGACGGCCTCCCGGGCGAGGGCGTCGGTGCCGGCGAGCAGCACCTGGAACTCGTCGACGACCGCGACGATCCGGGGCGCCGCCGCGTCGCGGGGCAGGTCGGCGAGCTTGGTGACGCCGTGGCGCTTGAGGACGCTCGCCCGCCGGTTCAGCTCCCGGCGCAGCTCCCGCAGCACGGCCAGGCCGTACTCCCGGTCGCTCTCGATGCCGACGACGCGGGCGTGCGGCAGCCACGACGGGTCCCGCTCGGTGGGGACGAACTCGGTGAAGCTGACGCCCTCCTTGAAGTCGAGCAGCCAGAGCTGGAGCTGGTCGGGGGCGTACCGGGCTGCCAGCCCGTACAGGGCGTCGAGCAGGAACACCGTCTTGCCAGCGCCGGTGCGGCCGGCGACCAGCCAGTGCGGGGTAGCGTCGTCGAAGGCGACGGTGACCGGCTGCCGCCCGGCCCGGCCGACCACGGTGGACAGTCCGGCCGCGCTCGCTCCCGCCCAGCGGCGCGCCGGCAGCAGATCGGCGAAGGCGGGCGGGGTGTCGCGGCGGGCCGCCGGGCCGAGGT
>NZ_GG657738.1:1538752-1541748 GCF_000158815.1 Micromonospora sp. ATCC 39149
GGTCGAGCCGCTCGCGGGCCTGCCGATGGGCGGCGACCGCCTGACCGAACGCCGACGCGAGCCTGCCCACCCTCTGCTGCCCCCCACGCGCGATGGCCGTCTGGTCCAGCGAACCCTAACGGACGCGCGGCGGCCACGGACAGTCCGCCGCGACGGTGCCGTCCCGACGGAGACGGCCGGCGGCCAGGGTGGATCGCCGGCCGTCTCCGGTGGCGCGGGGTCAGCCGGTGACGGCGTTCAGCGCCGGCAGGTAACCCAGGCGGTAGCCGTCGACGCTCGGGTGGTACGCCTCGATGACGCCGGTGACGTTGCGGATCCACGGCACGGCGGCGCAGATGCCGTGCCCGGCGAAGTACGGGCGGGTGTCGGCGAAGGTGGCCCCGGCGGCGGTGGCCCGGCCGGCGGTGATCGAGGCGAGCAGGTCGGCGGCCTCGTTGATGATGGTCCGTTTGTAGGTGCTCATCGCCAGCGCGCCGCAGGAGGTCGTCTCGAACAGGCGCGGGTAGCCGAGCACGACGAGCCGGGCGTTCGGGGCCTTCTCCCGGATGGTGGCGTAGGTGCGGTCGAGCCGGCCGGGCAGCTCCGTGGTGGCGAACGCCTTCGCCTCGTCCACCGCGTCCTCGCAGTTGCTGGTGGTGCCGAACCGGCAGCTGGTGATGACGTCGACGAAGCCGGCGTCGTTGCCGCCGATGGTGATGGTGACCAGGGTGGTGCTGGCGCTCAGCGCGCTCACCTGCTTGTTGATCACGTCGGCGGTGACCGCGCCGCTGCAGGCGGGGAACGTGAAGCTGGCGACCTGGTGGGCGGCGGCCCAGAGCGGGGCGTACGACTTCTCGCTGCGCAGGCAGATGGACTGGTCGTACGGCCCGGCGCCGACGCCCGAGGAGTACGAGTCGCCCAGCGCCACGTAGTTGATCGCGGGGGCGGCGTGGGCGGCGCCGGGGACGGCCGCCGCGCCGAGGGTCGCGGCAAGTAGGGCGGCCAGCGCGGTCAGGGCGCGGGCCAGCGGGCGGTGGGACATGAGGAACCTCCGCGGGGGCAGGGGTGATGAAATCCTCGGAACCGCGCGCGTGGCCCAGGGGTGGTTGTTACTGATCGGTAATGATATCGAAATATTTAGATCGAGGGAATAGGCTGCGAACCGCCCACGCGGGACACACCCGTTTACATCCGTCGAATAGGTTGACCGGCGTACACCCCCAACGGAGGGAGTCCACCACGTGCGACGCGTTCTCACGGCGGCCATCGCCGCCCTGACCGTCACCACCGCCGGCACGGTCGCGGCCGGCGCACCCGGCCACGCCGCCGCCCGATCGGGCTGGGGCCGGCCGGCCGCCGCCCCGGCCGCGCCCGGCCCCGGCAGTCCCGGCCTGGGCGACAGCTACTTCCCCGACTACGGCAACGGCGGGTACGACGTCGACCACTACGACATCCGGCTGCGCTACGAGCCCGCCACCGACCAGCTCTCCGGCACCACGACCATCCTCGCCCGGGCCACCCAGGACCTGTCCCGGTTCAACCTGGACTTCCTGCTCGGCGTCCAGTCGGTGAAGATCAACGGCTGGACGGCCGCGTTCGCCCGGGAGGGCGTCCACGAGCTGGCGATCACCGCGCCCCGCCCGATCGTCGCCGGCCAGTCCCTCACCATCGTGGTCACGTACGCCGGCGTGCCGTCGCAGACGCGCGTCAACGGCTACACCAGCTGGACCAGGACGGCCGACGGGGCGCTCGCCGTCAACGAGCCCGAATCGGCCTGGTGGTGGTACCCGAGCAACGACCACCCGCTCGACAAGGCCACCTGGGACGTCTCGGTGTCGGTGCCGACCGGCGTAGAGGTGATCAGCAACGGCGTGCAGCCCCGGCCCCCGCTGGCCGAGCCCGGCAACCGGACGCGCTGGGGCTGGCGCAGCGCCACCCCGGGCGCGACGTACCTGGCGTTCCTCGCCATCGGCCAGTACGACATCGTCACCGACACCGCGCCGAGCGGGCAGCCGGTCGTCAACGCGTACAGCACCACGCTGGGCACGCTCGGGCCGGCCGCGCGGGCCAGCATCGAACGCACCGCCGAGATCGTCGACTGGGGGAGCGGGATCTTCGGGCCGTACCCGTTCGAGGCGCAGGGCGGCGTCGCCGGCCCGGTCGACGGCATCGGCTTCGCCCTGGAAACCCAGACCCGCTCGGTGTACGGGCCGGGCTTCTGGCGCCGCGGGTCGAACACCTACGTGGTCGTGCACGAGAACGCCCACCAGTGGTTCGGCAACTCGGTCTCGGTCACGGACTGGAGCGACATCTGGCTCAACGAGGGCTTCGCCAGCTACGCCGAGTGGCTCTGGTCGGAGGAGCAGGGCGAGGGCACCGCGCAGGAGGTGTTCGACTTCACCTACGCCAGCTATCCCGCCGACGACCAGTTCTGGCAGGTCCTGCCCGGCGACCCGGGCCCGGACGACGTCTTCGACGACGCGGTCTACGACCGGGGCGCGATGACCCTGCACCAACTCCGGCTGGCCGTCGGCGACGAGGCGTTCTTCCGCATCCTGCCGGCGTGGACCGCCGCCCACCGCCACGGCAACGGCACGATCGAGCAGTTCCAGGCCCTCGCCGAGCAGATCTCCGGCAAGGACCTCGACGCCCTGTTCACCACCTGGCTGTTCACCAAGGGCCGCCCGGAGCTGCCCGGGGCCTCGGCGGCCCGCGCTGCCGCCCCCGCAGAGCCGAAGTCATGGGCCAAGATCCGCGAGGCGCACGCGCACTGACCGGTCGACTTGGACAGTTGGCGATTCCGGGGAACACCAACTGTCCAAGGTCCGGTCCTCCGGTCCTCCGGTCCTCCGGCGCGGCCGGGTCAATCCGGCCGTCGGTGCGCCTGGGGCCGGCGGCCTCGCCACCCGCGTCGCTGACGAGTGGGGTGGGGTCAGCGGGCAGCTCGCCCGCCCCGCCCAGGTACGCGTCGATCGCGGCGGCACCCGCCTGTCTCGGCCCCTATGGAGCTGCCCCGC
>NZ_GG657738.1:1542089-1560805 GCF_000158815.1 Micromonospora sp. ATCC 39149
ACAGCACGGCGAGGGTGAGTCAGCGGGCGGCGAGGGGGCTGCCGCGCGGGGTCGACCGGGGCGGGCAGTTCGCCCACCCCGCCCAGGTACGCGTGGATCGCGGCAGCCACCGCCCGCCCCTCGGCGATCGCCCAGACGATCAGCGACGCGCCCCGGTGCATGTCCCCGGCGACGAAGACGCCGTCGGCGTCGGTCTGCCAGTCCGGCCGGGCGTCGATCGCGCCCCGGCCGTTGCGGGTCACCCCGAACTGCGCCAGCAGCGGCTGCTCCTCGGTGCCCTCGAAGCCGATCGCCAGCAGCACCAGGTCCGCCGGCAGCTCCCGCTCCGAGCCGGGCAGCGCCGTGACGATGCGCCGACCGTCGCGCTTCTCGACGGTCACCTCGGCGATGCGTACGGAGCGCACCTGGCCGGTGCCGTCGTCGACGAACTCCTGCACGGCAGCGGCGAACACCCGGTCCCCGCCCTCCTCGTGTGCCGGGTAGTTGCGCAGGATCCACGGCCAGGTCGGCCACGGGTCGCGCTCGGCGTCGCGGGAGTGCGGCGGCTCGGGGTACAGGTCGAGCTGGTGCACCCCGGCCGCGCCCTGGCGGTGGGCCACGCCGAGGCAGTCCGCGGCGGTGTCGCCGCCGCCGATGATGACCACGTGCTTGCCGGCGGCGTCGATCGGGGTGCCGTCGGGCAGCACCGCGAGGGTGGGCCTGCCCTCCCCGGCCGCGGCGACCACCCGGTTCGCGGCGACCAGGTGCGTCATCGCCTGGTGCACGCCACGCAGCTGCCGCCCCGGGGTCTCCGGGGTGTCCCGGCCCTGCAACGCGCCGCAGGCGAGCAGCACCGCGTCGTACGCCTCGCGCAACTGCTCGGCGGTCACGTCGACGCCGACGTTCACGCCGGTGCGGAACCGGACGCCTTCGGCCTCCAGCTGGGCCAGTCGCAGGTCGATGTGCTGCTTCTCCAGCTTGAAGTCGGGAATGCCGTACCGGAGCAGGCCGCCAATCGCGTCGTCGCGCTCGTACACCGTCACGGCGTGACCGGCGCGGGCGAGCTGCTGGGCGGCGGCTAGGCCGGCGGGCCCGGAGCCGACCACGGCGACCGACCGGCCGGTCGGCGTCGTCGCCGGGCGGGGTTCGAGCCCACCCCGGGTCACCGCCGCGTCGGCGATCTCCACCTCGACCTGTTTGATGGTGACCGGCTGCCCGCCGCCGATGCCGAGCACGCACGCGGCCTCGCAGGGCGCCGGGCAGAGCCGGCCGGTGAACTCGGGGAAGTTGTTGGTGGCGTGCAGCGACTCCACGGCGGCGTCCCAGCCGCCCGTGCGGACCAGGTCGTTCCAGTCCGGGATGCGGTTGCCCAGCGGGCAGCCGTCGTGGCAGAACGGGATGCCGCAGTCCATGCAGCGGGTGGCCTGCTCGCGGATCAGCGCCTCGCCGGCCGGCGGGTACACCTCCCGCCAGTCGGAGATCCGCACCGGCACCGGCCGGCGCGCGGGCAGCCGCCGGTCGTAGCGCAGAAAGCCGTTCGGGTCAGGCACGAGCCACCTCCTGGGCGACCACCCGCGTGGCGGGCGGCACGGACGCGTCGGAAGGCGTCGCCGGGGCGGCTGTCGCCGCCAGCGCGCTCATCACCGCGTCGTCGACGTCACGGCCGGCGGCTTCGGCGGCCCGCATGATCTCCAGCACCCGGCGGTAGTCCCGGGGCACCACGGCGGTGAACTCCTCCACCGCCTCCGGCCAGCGCTTCAGCAACGCCTCGGCGACCGCCGAGCCGGTCTCGGCGGAGTGCCGATGCACCAGCTCGTGCAGCCGGTCCCGCTCCTCGTCGCGCAGCGGGGACAGGTCGACCAGCTCGGTGTTGACCCGCCGCTCGTCGAGGTTCCACACGTACGCGGTGCCGCCGGACATGCCGGCGGCGAAGTTGCGCCCAGTCTCACCGAGCACCACCACCGTGCCGCCGGTCATGTACTCGCAGCCGTGGTCGCCCACGCCCTCGACGACCGCCACCGCGCCGGAGTTGCGCACCGCGAAACGCTCGCCGACCCGGCCGCGCAGGAAGACCTCGCCGGCCGTGGCCCCGTACAAGATGGTGTTGCCGGCGATGATCTGGTCCTCGGCCCGCTCCCCCGGCGCGGCCTCGCCGTCGACGAACGGCGCGGCGGCGTCCGGGCGGACGACGATCCGGCCGCCGGAGAGCCCCTTGCCGACGTAGTCGTTGGCGTCACCGTGCAGCCGCAGGGTGACCCCGCTCGGCAGGAACGCGCCGAAGGACTGCCCGGCGGTGCCCCGCAGCAGGAACTCGATGGTGTCGCCGGGCAGGCCGGCTCCGCCGAAGCGGCGGGTGACCTCGCCACCGAGCATCGCGCCGACGCTGCGGTGCTCGTTGCGCACCGCCACCTCGACCCGCACCGGCGTGCCGTCGGTCAGCGCCGGTCGGGCGAGGGCGATCAGCTCGTTGTCCAGCGCCAGTTCCAGCCCGTGGTCCTGGGCCCGGATGCCGCGCCGGGCGGCCCCGGCCGGCAGCTCCGGCAAATGCAGGACCCGACCGAGGTCGAGGCCGTGGGCCTTCCAGTGGTCGATGGCCGGTACGACGTCGAGCAGCTCGGTCTGCCCGATCGCCTCCTCGATCGACCGCAGGCCCAGCTCGGCCAGATAGCCCCGGACCTCCTCGGCGAGGAAGAGGAAGAAGTTCTCCACGAACTCCGGCCGGCCGGTGAACCGCTCGCGCAGCACCGGGTTCTGGGTGGCGATGCCGACCGGGCAGGTGTCCAGGTGGCAGACCCGCATCATCACGCAGCCCTCGACGATGAGCGGGGCGGTGGCGAAGCCGAACTCCTCCGCGCCGAGCAGCGCCGCGACCAGCACGTCCCGGCCGGTCTTGAGCTGGCCGTCGACCTGCACGGTGACCCGGTCGCGGAGCTTGTTGAGCAGCAGGGTCTGCTGCGCCTCGGCCAGGCCCAGTTCCCACGGGGTGCCTGCGTGCTTGAGCGAGTTCAGCGGGGACGCGCCGGTGCCGCCGTCGTGGCCGGAGATGAGGATGACGTCGGCCTTGAGCTTCGCCACGCCGGCCGCGACGGTGCCGACGCCGGTCTCGCTGACGAGCTTGACGTGCACCCGGGCGGCCGGGTTGACGCACTTGAGGTCGTGGACGAGCTGGGCCAGGTCCTCGATGGAGTAGATGTCGTGGTGCGGCGGTGGGGAGATCAGGCCGACGCCCGGGGTGGCGTGCCGGGTGCGGGCGATCCACGGCCACACCTTGTTGCCGGGTAGCTGCCCGCCCTCGCCGGGCTTCGCGCCCTGGGCCATCTTGATCTGGAGGTCGTCGGCGTTGACCAGGTATTCGCTCGTCACGCCGAACCGGCCGCTGGCGATCTGCTTGACCGAGGAACGGCGGGCCGGGTCGTGCAGCCGCTCGACGTCCTCGCCGCCCTCGCCGGTGTTGGACTTGCCGCCGAGGCGGTTCATCGCGATGGCCAGGGTCTCGTGCGCCTCGGCCGAGATCGACCCGTACGACATCGCGCCGGTGGCGAACCGCTTGACGATCTCGCTGGCCGGCTCGACCTCGTCCAACGGCACCGGCGGGCGGACGCCGGTGCGCAGGGTGAACAGCCCGCGCAGCGACCCTGCCTTCGCGGCCAGCTCGTCGACCTTGGCCGTGTACTGCCGGAAGACGTCGTACTGGCGGCTACGGGTGGCGTGCTGGAGCAGGAAGACGGTCTCCGGGTTGAACAGGTGCAGCTCGCCCTCTCGGCGCCACTGGTACTCGCCGCCGACCTCCAGCCGGTCGGACGCCACCGCGCCCGGCGCCGGCCACGCCAGCGCGTGCCGGGCGGCCACCTCGGCGTGGATGCCGTGCAGGTCGACCCCGCCGATCGTGCTCGGGGTACCCCGGAAGTACCGCTCGACGAGGCGGGCGTCCAGGCCGACGGCCTCGAACACCTGCGCCCCGCAGTACGACGACACGGTCGAGATGCCCATCTTGGACATGATCTTCAGGACGCCCTTGCCGAGCCCCTTGACGTAGTTGCGCACCGCCTTCGCCGGGTCGACGCCGGTCAGGCCGCCGGTGGCGATCATGTCCTCAACCGACTCGAAGGCCAGGTACGGGTTGACCGCCGCCGCGCCGTAGCCCAGCAGCACTGCCGCGTGGTGCACCTCGCGGCAGTCGCCGGACTCGACGATCAGCGCCACCTGGGTCCGGGTCTGCTCGCGCACGAGGTGCTGGTGCACGGCGGCGGTGAGCAGCAGCGACGGGATCGGGGCGAGGTCGGCGTTGGAGTCGCGGTCCGACAGCACCAGGATGCGCACGCCGTCCTCGATCGCCTCGGAGACGTGCCGGCAGATCTCGGTGAGCCGGGCCTTGATCCCGGCCCCGCCGTCGCGGATCCGGTACAGCCCGGAGACCCGCACGGCCTTGAAGCCGGGCAGGTCGCCGTCCTCGTCGATGGAGAGAATCTTGGCCAGCTCGTCGTTGTCGATCACCGGGTACGGCAGCACGATCTGCCGGCAGCTCGCCGGGCCCGGGTCGAGCAGGTTGCCCTCCGCGCCGATGGTGTGCTGGAGGCTGGTGACCAACTCCTCGCGGATGGCGTCCAGCGGCGGGTTGGTGACCTGGGCGAAGAGCTGGTGGAAGTAGTCGTAGAGCAGCCGCGGCCGGGTCGACAGCGGGGAGATCGGGGTGTCGGTGCCCATCGAGCCGAGCGGCTCGGCGCCGGTGCGGGCCATCGGGGCGAGGAGGATCTTCAGCTCCTCCTCCGTGTAGCCGAAGGTCTGCTGGCGGCGGCGCACCGAGTCGTGGGTGTAGACGATGTGCTCGCGCGGCGGCAGGTCGATCAGGTCGATCAGCCCGGCGTGCAGCCACTCGTCGTACGGCTCGGCGGCGGCCAGCTCGGTCTTGATCTCGTCGTCGGAGACGATCCGCCCGGCGACCGTGTCGACCAGGAACATCCGGCCCGGCTGGAGCCGCCCCTTGGCGACCACCGTGGCCGGGTCGAGGTCGAGCACGCCCGCCTCGCTGCCGAGCACCACCAGGCCGTCGGCGGTGCGCCACCAGCGCCCCGGGCGCAGCCCGTTGCGGTCCAGCACCGCCCCGACGATCTCACCGTCGGTGAACGCGACCGAAGCCGGCCCGTCCCACGGCTCCATGAGGCTCGCGTGGAACCGGTAGAAGGCGCGCTTGTCCGCGCGCATGTCCGGGTCGTTCTCCCACGCCTCGGGAATCATCATGAGCACCGCGTGCGGCAGGCTCCGGCCGGCCAGGTGCAGCAGTTCGAGGACCTCGTCGAAGTTCGCCGAGTCTGAGGCCGCGGCGGTGCAGACGGGGAAGATCCGGCGGATGTTGCCGGGCAGGTTCGGGCTGCGCAGCAGCGCCTCGCGGGCCTGCATCCAGTTGCGGTTGCCACGGATCGTGTTGATCTCACCGTTGTGGGCGATGATCCGGTACGGGTGGGCCAGCGGCCAGGAAGGGAACGTGTTGGTGGAGAACCGGGAGTGCACCAGCGCGATGGCGCTGTCGACCCGCTCGTCGGTCAGGTCCGGGAAGAACTCGGGAAGCTGGTCGGGGGTGAGCATCCCCTTGAACACCATGGTCCGACAGGACAGCGACGGGAAGTACGCCGGCACGCCCCGCTCGGCGGTTTCCCGCTCGGCCTGCTTGCGTACGCAGAACGCCACCCGGTCCAGGTCGAGGCCGGACAGCGGGGATCCGGCCCGGCCGGCGGGGGTATCGGTGAGCCGCCGGGCGGCCAGGAAGATCTGCCGCACCCGGGGCATCGCCGCCAGCGCGGTCTCGCCGAGGCCGCTCGGGTCGGTCGGCACGTCCCGCCAGCCGAGGACGTCGGCACCCTCGACCAGGGCGTACTTCTCCAGAACCTGGCGGGCGCGGGCCTCGCCGTCGTCGTCGGTCGGCAGGAAGACCAGGCCGGTGGCGTACTCGCCGGCGGGCGGCAGTGGGAAGTCGACGACCGCGCGCAGGAAGGCGTCCGGCACCTGGATCATGATCCCCGCGCCGTCACCGGTGTTGTGCTCCGCGCCCCGGGCGCCCCGGTGGTCCAGCCGGAGCAGCGCGCCGAGACCGTTCGCGACGACCGAGTGGGAGCGCCGGCCGTACAGGTCCGCCACGAACGCCACCCCGCACGCGTCGTGCTCGTGGGCGGGGTCGTACAGCCCGGCCGCGGGCGGGGCCGACTGCTGGCTGAGAGGGTACGGAAAGGCCACCGGGCCTCCTGTCGTCACTCAGGTTGGATCATGGTCGGGACGACGTCGGCCCTTATGGGTCTATTGAGTCTACGTTAGGGGTAGGCGCGCAAGGCCAGTTCAGATTGATCACACTTCCACATCCTGGGAAAGGTAGTCTCGCGCGGTGGATCACGTACGCAATGAGACGACTGGGATGTTCGACCGGCTGGAGCGGTTCTACGACGCCGTGCCCCGGGACGCCGCCCGTGCGGAGGAGCACGGCCCCCTGGTCCTGTTCGTCCGCGAAGGGGCGGGATGGCCCTTCTATGCCCGTCCCCGCCTCGACGCCGCCGAGCCACCGTCCGTGGCCGACATCACCGCCGTGCGCCAGCGGCAGCGGGAACTCGGCCTGCCGGAGGCGTTCGAGTGGGTGCACGAGCGCACGCCGGACCTGCTCGCGGTGGCCCGCGCGGCGGGACTGACCGTGCTGGAGGCCCCGCTGATGGTGCTCGACCCGGCCGCCCTGGCCGACGCGGGCAGCTTCACCGACGTGCCGGTGCGGCTGCTGGACGCGGCGTCACCCGGCCTCGCCGCCGACGTGGCCGCCCGGCGGGCGGTCGCCGCCGTGGGCTTCGCCGCCGCCGGCACCGCCCGGGGCGAGGCCGGCCCGGCGCAGCGGGACAAGGCGATCACCGAGCTGGACGTGGCGGCGCTGGAGGAGGAGCGGGCGCGGATCGCCGACGGCCGCCGGCTGTCGGCGCTCGCCGAGGCCCCCGGCGAGGGGGCGCTGGCCAGCGGGATGGCGATGCGGGTCGGCGACACCGCCGAGATCGCCGGGGTGGCCACCCTGCCGTCCGCCCGCCGCCTGGGGCTCGGCGCGGCGATCACCGCCGCCCTCGCCCACGCGCTGCGCGCCGCCGGCACCGACCTGGTCTTCCTCTCCGCCGGCAGCGAGGAGATCGCCCGCGTCTACGTCCGGGTCGGCTTCCGCCGGATCGGCACCGCCTGCGTCGCCGAGCCCGCCGCGATCATCTGACCTGCGCCGCCCGGGCCGCCCGGGGCGGAACGCCGGTGTCGCCGGAGGGGACGGTACGGCCGGCACCATGTCGGGGGCATCGGGGTATCGGGGACTCCGGACACCCCCCATGTCGCCGACATGCGGCCCAGACCTGGCCGGGGGCCAAGCCCCGGGCTGCACCCCGGCCCGATCGGGCTGGGCCGGGGCGTCAGGACGGGGGGCGCCACTGGGCGGCGGAGGCCGCGGCACCGGAGAGCAGGCGAGGGCTGATCGTGCCGAGGGCCGCGTCGCGGGCCCGCAGGGCGAGCCGGCCCCGGGCCTGGAGCACCGCCGACATCCGGCGGGTCTGCCGCACCACCGTCGCCGCGCGGGGCCGGCGCAGCCGGTCGTACGCGACCACCGCGTCCGGCAGGCGGGACTCGCGCAGCAGCAGGGCAAGAGTGGCGGCGTCCTCGAAGGCGAGGCAGGCACCCTGGCCGAGGTGCGGGGGCATGGCGTGGGCGGCGTCGCCGAGCAGCACCACCCCGCCCGGGCCGGCCGGGAAGCTGTACGAGCGGGGCAGCGGGCGCAGCTCGCGGATCTCCTGCTGGACCAGGTCGGCCGGTTCGGTGGCGGCGAGCAGCTCGTCGACCGGGGCGGGCCAGCCGGCGTACCAGCGGCGCAGCAGGGTGAGCTGGGTCTCCGGTGGCTCCGGGCGGGGCGCGCCGGCGGCGGTGGCCACCCAGTAGATGCCGCCCCGGCTCGACCCGCCCGACGAGCCGCGCTCGCCCAGCGAGGCGGACACGAAGCGGTATCCGGCACCGAGCGTCTCCCCGCCGACGGGCTGGTCGGACGGCAGCCGAGGCGCCCGGTACCAGGGGATCACCGCCCGCCAGGCGGCGCAGCCGGAGCTGACCACCCCGGACTCGGGGGCCAGCTGGCGGCGGATCTCGCTGTCGGTGCCGTCCGCCGCGACCACCAGGTCGGCCTCGAAGCGCTGCCGGCCGTCGCCGACCCACGGGCGTTGGCCGGCCTCGGCCCGCACCGTGCGCACGGACACGCCGGTCCGCAGCTCCACCCGCTCGCCGAGGCCGGCGATCAGGGCGTCGTGCAGGTCCTCCCGGTGCACCACCACGGGCATCCGGTCGGCCGGGGTGGGGCGGGGCTGCACCAGCCACTGCCCGTCGGGGCGACGCACGCCGCCGTCGGGCAGTGGGGTGGCGATCGCGTCGAGCCCCGCGCCGAGGTCGAGGGCGCGCAGCGCGCGTACCCCGTTGGGCCAGAGCACGACGGCCGTCGGATCCGGACGGACCCGGTCGGCGCGCTCCAGGAGGGTGACCTGCCAGCCGGACCGGGCCAGCGCGCCGGAAACCGCCAGGCCGCCGATCCCGGCGCCGACCACCACCGCGGTACGCATGCCGACCCTCCCCGCTCAGCTCTCGCGGTCGGCGGCGCGGGAGCCGGTGGCCCCGGCCGCCCCGTCGCCCGCTGACCCGTCGTCGCCCGCCCCGCCGGCCCCCTCGCGGTCGCCGTCGCCGTGACGGTCGCCGGGCGCGGCGGGCCGGGTCGGGCCGGGCTTCTCGGCGTCGGGAGCCTCGGCGTCGGGGACGTCGGGGACGGCCCCGGTCTCCTGGTACACGCGTAGCTGCTCCTCGCTCACCACCCGGTAGCCCTCCGGTGCGACGGCCCGCGCGCCGGCCTCCCGCTCGGACAGGTCGAGCTGCGACACGTCGCCCCCGGCCGGGCCGGCGGCGGGACCACCGACCGGGACGAGGTACTCCCGGGGCCCGCGCACGCGCAGGAAGTAGATCAGCGCGCCGACGAATACCAGGGCCGCCGTCCAGACGTTGAGCCGGACGCCGAGGATGTGGTTGGCCTCGTCGGTGCGCATCAGCTCGATCCAGAACCGGCCGGTCGTGTAGCCCATCACGTAGAGGGCGAACGCCCGACCCCGGCCGAGGCGCAGCCTCCGGTCGAGGACGAGGACCAGACCGGCGACGCCGACGTTCCACAACGCCTCGTAGAGGAACGTCGGGTGGTAGAGCCCGGGCAGCAGCACCGGCTCGCCGTCGACGACCTTGGCGTGGCCCGGGTTGCGCGGGTCCATCTCGTGCACCCTCAACCCCCACGGCAGGGTCGTCAGGCCGCCGTGGAGTTCGTTGTTGAACCAGTTGCCGAGCCGGCCGACCGCCTGCGCCAGCGGGAGCCCCGGGGCGAGCGCGTCGGCCACCACGGCGAACGGGATGCCGAGCTGACGGGCGGCGATCCACGCGCCCAGCGCCCCGCCGGCCACCGCGCCCCAGATGCCGAGGCCACCCTCCCAGACGGCGAACGCCTTGAGCGGCTCACCACCGGCGCCGAAGTACTTCTCCGGTGAGGTGATCACGTGGTAGATCCGGGCCCCGATGATGCCGGTCGGCACCGCCCAGACGGCGATGTCGAGCACCGCGCCGGGGGCGACGCCGCGCTGGCGCAGCCGGCGCTCGGTGACCACGCAGGCCACTGCGATGCCGGCGATGATGCAGAGCGCGTACGCCCGCAGCGGCAGCGGGCCAAGCTGCCAGACGGCCGTGCTGGGGCTCGGCAGGGCCGCCTGGGGGATCGTGGAGGCGAGGGTCACGGGTGCACACGCTACCGCCGCCCATCGCCCCGGCGGCACCCTGGGGCGGCTGCTTGCAAGGAAGGGCCCCTTCTTAACGCCTGCGGTAGAGAAGGTCCCCTTCTCACCGGCACGGCCAGCGCGGGCCGGTGCGAGCGCGGGGCGAAGGGCGGGGGGTCAGCGCTGCGGGTGACGGACGCCCTCGGCGAGCTCGGCGCTCAGCGCCCGCAGGGCGGTCAGGCCGGCGGCCGGATCGGGGGCGTCGAGCAGGCAACGGATCAGCGCGCTACCGACGATCACCCCGTCGGCGTACCCGGCGACCGTGCCGGCCTGCGCGCCGGTGCCGACGCCGAGCCCGACGCCGACCGGCAGGTCGGTGACCTCACGCAGCCGGGAGACCAGGATCGGCGCGGCCTCGGAGGTCTGCGAGCGGGCGCCCGTGACGCCCATGATCGCGGTGGCGTAGACGAAGCCCCGGCAGTGCTCCACGGTCATCCTCAGCCGCGCGTCCGTCGACGACGGGGAGACCAGGAAGGTGCGGTCCAGCCCGTGCGCGTCCGAGGCGGCCAGCCACTCGTCGGCCTCGTCGGGGATCAGGTCAGGGGTGATCAGGCCGGTGCCGCCGGCCGCCGCGAGGTCCCGGGCGAACGCGTCGACGCCGTACTGCTCGATCGGGTTCCAGTAGGTCATCGTGACCACGGGCGCGCCGGTCGCCGCGACCGCCTCGACGATACGCAGCGTGTCGGCGGTGCGCACGCCGCCGGCCAGGGCGATGTCGCTGGCCTTCTGGATCACCGGGCCGTCCATCACCGGGTCGGAGTACGGGATCTCCACCTCGATGACGTCCACGCCCGCGGAGACCATGGCGGTCATCGCGGCGATGCTGCCCTCGACGGTCGGGAAACCCGCCGGCATACAGCCCACCAGCACGGCCCGCCCGTCTGCACGGGCCTTGTCGAACGCGACCCCGATCCGGCTCACGGTCTCACTGCTCCTTGTCGAGGATGCCGAAGTACTCGCCGGCGGTGTGCACGTCCTTGTCGCCCCGGCCGGAGAGGTTGACCACGATGACCGGCTCCCGGCCCAGCTCCGCGGCGAGCCCCGGGGCGATCTTGCGTGCGCCGGCGAGCGCGTGCGCGCTCTCGATCGCCGGGATGATCCCCTCGGTGCGGCAGAGCAGCTCGAACGCGGCCATCGCCTCGGCGTCGGTCACCGGCAGGTACGTCGCCCGGCCGCTGTCGTGCAGCCACGCGTGCTCCGGCCCGACGCCCGGGTAGTCCAGGCCGGCCGAGATGGAGTGCGACTCGATCGTCTGCCCGTCGGCGTTCTGGAGCACGTACGTGCGGGCACCGTGCAGCACGCCCGAGGATCCGCCGGTGATGCTGGCCGCGTGCCGGTCGGTGTCCACGCCCTCCCCGCCGGCCTCGAAGCCGTACAGCCGCACTCCCGCGTCGGGCACGAAGGCGTGGAAGATGCCCAGCGCGTTGGAACCGCCGCCGACACAGGCCGCGACGGCGTCCGGCAGCGCGCCGGTCAGGTCGAGGCACTGCGCGCGGGCCTCGACGCCGATGCCCCGGACGAAGTCCCGGACCATCTCCGGGAAGGGGTGCGGGCCGGCGGCCGTGCCGATGAGGTAGTGGGTCTCGTCGACGTTGGCGACCCAGTCCCGCATCGCCTCGTTCATCGCGTCCTTGAGGGTGCGCGAGCCGTTGGTGACCGGGACGACGGTGGCGCCGAGCATCCGCATCCGGGCCACGTTGAGCGCCTGCCGCCGCGTGTCCACCTCGCCCATGTAGACCACGCAGTCAAGGTCGAACAGGGCGGCGGCGGTGGCGGTGGCCACGCCGTGCTGGCCGGCACCGGTCTCGGCGATCACCCGCCGTTTGCCCATCCGCTTGGTCAGCAGCGCCTGGCCGAGCACGTTGCGCACCTTGTGCGCGCCGGTGTGGTTGAGGTCCTCGCGCTTGAGCAGCACCCGCGCGCCGATCTGCGCGGAGAACCGGTGCGCCGGGTAGAGCAGCGAGGGGGTGCCGGCGTAGTCGCGCAGCAGGGCGTCGAACTCGGCGAGGAACGACTCGTCGGACATCGCCTTGCGGTACGCGGCGTCCAACTCGTCGAGCGCCGCGACCAGCGCCTCCGGGACGAACCGGCCGCCGAACCGGCCGAAGTGACCGGCGGCGTCGGGGACCTGACCGGCCGGGGCCGGCTCGTTGGCGCTCATCGCGGTTGTCCTCTCGCTGCTGACCGGGCGCGGCTCAGCGCGCCGGACGGGGCGTCGCCGGGTGGTTGCCGGCGTTGACCAGGGCGGCCACCGCCTCGCGGGGGCTGGACTGGGTGACCAGGCCCTCGCCGACCAGCACGGCGTCGGCGCCGGCCGAGGCATAGCGGATCAGGTCGTGGGGGCCGCGCACACCCGACTCGGCGATCTTGACGACGTTGCTGGGCAGGCCGGGGGCGATCCGCTCGAACACCGACCGGTCGACCTCCAAGGTACGCAGGTCACGGGCGTTGACCCCGATCACCTGCGCGCCGGCCTCCATGGCCCGGTCGGCCTCCTCCTCCGTGTGCACCTCGACCAGCGCGCACATGCCGAGGGACTCGATCCGCTCCAGCAGACCGACCAGCGCGTTCTGCTCAAGGGCGGCCACGATCAGCAGGACCAGGTCGGCGCCGTGCGCGCGGGCCTCGTGCACCTGGTAGCTGGAGACCACGAAGTCCTTGCGCAGCACCGGGACCTTCACCGCGGCCCGGACGGCGGCCAGGTCGTCGAGCGAGCCGCCGAACCAGCGCCCCTCGGTGAGCACGCTGATGGCCCGCGCTCCCCCGGCGGCGTACTCGCCGGCCAGGACGGCCGGGTCGGCGATCTCGGCCAGTTGGCCCCGGGAAGGCGACGAGCGCTTCACCTCGGCGATCACCGCCACGCCGGGCCGGCGCAGGGCCGCGTACGCGTCCAGCGGCGGCGGCGCGGCGACGGCGAGTTCCCGGATCCGCTCCAGCGGAACCTGCTCCTGCCGTCGGGCGACGTCCTCGCGGACGCCGGCCAGGATCTCGTCGAGGACGCTTCCGGACGCCGCCGGACCGGTCCCGTCCCCCTCCGCGTGCGCATGCTCAGCAGTCACCAACGGACTCCCCTCTCCGGGTGTCATGGGCCGATGCTAGGGGGCACCACCTGGCAGCACGTGCCGGGGGTATGGCGCTCCTCACGAGATGGGCTGCGGCATAATGGCCGACTTCCGGTGAACGGTGGGTCACCGAGCGCAACCGCCCCCATCGATCGCGGTGACAGAACCGCCGATCAGTCCATCGACGATCACCCATCTCCATGGGATCATTGTCCGTCGTCGCCGCGCCACGCGCATGCCGATCGATGTTGTGACGAAGCTCAAGGCTGAACGGCCCTGTCCAGGTGGCCGGAAACGGCGGACAGTTGACGTAGCGGTGACCACGGCGAAACGTGAGCCAGGCACCGTGGGACTCGGGCAGACTCGACGAGGAGCTGCCCATATCCCGTCGGGCGGTCGCGGCGCGCGCCTGCCCGAGCCGTCGGAACGATCTTCGTGCGGGGTGACCAGATGAGCACTGCCGGGCCCAACCCGACCATCGGACTGACCACCATCTCCCGGACCGTGGCGTCGCTCGCCGTCGGGGTGGTGCACACCCTGGAGCGGGCCGTCGTGGGCGACGCCCGGGTCCGCACCGCGCGCGGCAACGCCTGGGAGGCCGTCTGCGCCGACCGGGCCCGCGCCGACCAGCGCGCCGAGCTGGATCGCCTGGTGGCCGAGCTGGCCGCCGCCCGTGCTGCCACCCGGGACCGCCAGCCGGTCGGCTGATCCCGCCACCGTCGGCCGCCCCGTGGCCGTCGGCCGACATCGAACGGCACACCGGGCGGCCCGCGCCGGGTGTGGTGGGCCAGCGGCGCGGCGGATCCGCCGGTCAGTCGGCCGTCGGGTCCTCACCCCGGTCCAACGCGTCCCACGCCTCGGTGGTGCGCCGCCCGGTCACCGGGCCGGCCGTGGCCTCGCCCCCGGCGGGGCCGGCGGCCCCGCGCGCCGGCCGCTCGTAGCGCGCCCCCATCCCCGGCCAGCGCGCGCCGCGCAGCGTGGTGAGGCCGCCACCGAGGGCGGCGAGCAGGCCGCCGACCAGGCACAACGCCGGCCACTGCCGGCTCACCGCGCCGTCGAACCCGGCCACCACGCCGTAGCCGCCGCCAACCGCCACGGCCACACCGAGCGCCAGCAGCAGGACTCCGACCAGCCGGCGCGGTACCCCCCGGGTGGCCAGCACCGCGCCGCCACCGGCCAGCCCGACCACCGCGAGTGCGGGCAGCCAGGGCAGCAGCTCCGCCCCGGTGCGGGCCGCGCGCACCGGGGGCAGCGGCGCCGGACGGGCCGCCAGCTCGACCGACCAGGTCCGGGTCGACGCCCACAGCGCCAGGCCCGCGCCGGCCAGGCAGAGCAGCACCGCGTACGTCAGCTCGCGCCGCCCCTGCGCGGCCGGCGCGGCGGCCCCGGACGTCACCCGGTCGGCCGCCGGCCCGGTCACCGCGGCCACCCGCCGCCCACGACCACGACGCCCCGCCCCGCCGGGCTCACCGGGCCGGCCGCAGCGTCTCGGCGGCGGCGATGGCGGCGAGCACGGCCGCGGCCTTGCTGCGGGTCTCCTGGTCCTCCGCGGCCGGGTCCGAGTCGGCCACCACCCCCGCGCCGGCCTGCACGTAAGCGCGGCCGTCGCGGATCAGCGCGGTGCGGATGGCGATCGCCATGTCCAGGTCCCCGCCGAAGCCGAAGTAGCCGACCGTGCCGCCGTAGAGGCCGCGCCGGACCGGCTCCAGCTCCTCGATGATCTCCATGGCCCGTACCTTCGGCGCGCCGGACAGGGTGCCGGCGGGGAAGGTCGCGGCGAGCGCGTCGAACGCCGTCTGATCCTCCCGCAGCTCGCCGACCACGGTCGAGACGATGTGCATGACGTGGCTGTAGCGCTCGATGGTGGCGAACTCCGGCACCTCCACCGTGCCCGGTCGGCAGACCCTGCCCAGGTCGTTGCGGCCCAGGTCGACAAGCATCACGTGCTCGGAGCGCTCCTTCGGGTCGGCGAGCAGCTCGGCGGCGAGCCGGGCGTCGGCCTCCGGGGTGCCGCCGCGCGGGCGGGTGCCGGCGATGGGGTGCAGCAGCGCCCGGCGCCGCCCGTCGGGGCCGGCGCTGACCTTCAGGTGCGCCTCAGGCGAGGAGCCGACGATGTCGAAGCCGTCGAAGCGCAGCAGGTACATGTACGGGCTCGGGTTGGTGGTGCGCAGCACCCGGTAGACGTCCAGGGGGTCGGCGTCGGTGGGCCGCTCGAAGCGCTGGGCCAGCACGATCTGGAAGCACTCCCCGGCCCGGATCGCCTCTTTGGCCGTGTCGACGGCCTTCGGGTAGCCACCGGGGTCGGTGCGGCTGAGCACGTCGCCGACGGCCGGCCGGTCGACCGTGGAGATCATCGGCGGGATGGGCCGGGACAGCGCCGTGGTCATCGCGTCCAGCCGGCCCACCGCGTGGTGGTACGCGGCGGCGACCAGGGCGTCGCGGTCCGGCTCGTCCGCAGGCGGGAGCACCGCGTTGGCGATCAGGATCGCCGAGCCGTCGTAGTGGTCGAGGACCACCAGGTCGGTGGCGAGCATCATGCCCAGCTCGGGCAGGCCGAGGTCGTCCTCGGTCAGCTCGGGCAGCCGCTCGAAGCGGCGGACCAGGTCGTACCCGAGGTAGCCGACCATGCCGCCGGTCAGCGGCGGCATGCCGCTGACCGGGTCCCACGCCGGGCCGGCGAGGGCCTCGACGGTCTCGCGCAGCACCCGGACCGGGTCGCCGTCGGTGGGCAGCCCGGCCGGCGGCTGGCCCGTCCAGCACGCCGCCCCCCCGCGCTCGGTGAGGGTTGCGCTGCTACGCACGCCGATGAACGAGTACCGTGACCAGGCCATCCCCGCCGAGCCGGCTCCCTGCTCGGCGGACTCCAGCAGGAAGGTGCCCGGGCCGCCGGCCAGCTTGCGGTAGACGCCCACCGGGGTTTCCGCGTCGGCGAGCAGCCGCCGGGTGACCGGGACGACCCGCCAGCGGGCGGCCAGGTCGGCGAAGGTGCGCTGGTCGGGGCTGGCGACGCCGTCGGTCATGCGGGCTCCCCTCCGGCGGTGACGGGCAGTTCGGTGAAGAAGCAGGTGCGCTCGCCGGTGTGGCAGGCCCCGCCGACCTGGTCGACGCTGACCAGCAGCGCGTCGCCGTCGCAGTCCAGCGCCACCGAGCGGACGTGCTGGTGGTGGCCGGAGGTGGCCCCCTTGACCCAGTACTCCTGGCGGCTGCGCGACCAGTAGGTGGCCCGGCCGGTGGTGAGGGTGCGGTGCAGCGCCTCGTCGTCCATCCAGGCGACCATCAGCACCTCACCGGTGTCGTGCTGACGCACCACGGCGGCCACCAGGCCGTCGGGGTTACGGCGCAGCCGCGCGGCGACGGCCGGGTCGAGCCGGGACGGACGGGCCGGGCCGGGCGTCCCCGGCGGGGTCGGGCGGGCGTGGGCGCCGGTCACCGGCGCGTCAGGTACGGGCACAGTGACCCATTCTCCCGCACGTGGCGAGGGCACCGGCGACGGCTCCCGCCGGGGGGCCGGCGCCGGCTCGGGCACGCCGGTGAGCTGCGCGAGATAGCGGTCCAACCGCCCGTCGGACAGCGCCTCGGCGAGGTCGGCGCCGGCCACGGCGGCGATCTCGTCGGCGTACGGGCGGATCAGTGCGACGGTGCCGGCGACCAGCCGCCCGGCGGCGGCCCAGAGCTGCCCGGCGGAGCCGGGGCGCATGCCGAGGCAGAGCAGCATGTCGTCGCGGTACCCGGTCGGGGCGACCGGCAGGTCGAGGGCGGCGGCGAACGCCGCCCGCCGGGACACCACCCGCACCGACGGGTTGGCCAGCCGCAGCACGGAGGGGCAGAGCCGGGCCAGGTCGGCGGCGGCCAGCCGGACGCCGAGGTGGTCGCCCCGGGCCCGGGCCCCCGCGACCTTACCGAGCGTGGCGATCAGCTCCTCCAGCCTCGGCTCGTCGGCGGGCTGGCAGAGCACCGGCAGGTCGATCCGGGCGCGCCACCGGTCGTCGGCCCACAGCAGCCGGACCGGCGCGGTGACCGGCAGCCCGAACGCCCACTCGGCCGGCTGGGCGAGCCGGTCCCGCCAGGAGCGGACGTCGCGGACGGCCACCGAGACGTGGGTGAGCCAGCCGTTGGACTCGGCCAGGTAGGCGCGGCGGGCGGCGTACGGGGCGTTGACCAGCGGATCGGCCGGTCGAGCCGGCGTGGCGTCGGTGACCAGCACGTCGAGGTCGACGTCACTGTGTGCCGTGGCGGCCCGGCGGGCGTGGCTGCCGCGCAGCAGGATACCGACGACGGGCCGCTCGCCCGCGTGCCGCAGCCGGGCGGCCCAGTCGTCGAGGAATCCAATTTCCGGTGACGCAGCGTGACCCACCGCGCCATCGTGCCGTACGCCCGATCGGGGCGCAATGCCCGGTGCCGGACGGGCTGTCCGGTGACGGGGGCTGACGCCCGGTCCGAAGGCTAGTGTCCGAGCGTTCTCATTCCTGCCTCCGGGTACCTTTCGCCGCTAATCCCGCTCGATGCCAACCCGTTGCGGACGGACGAACAACTCATCTAGTGTTGAGTTCATCGGGTGTTGAATTCTACTGTGGAGGTGGCGATGGACCACGCGATCGCGGTCCGCGACCTGGTCGTGGACCGGGGGCGGCGCCGGGTGCTGCACGGCGTGACCTGCGCGGTGCCGCGCGGCGCGGTCACCGGTTTGCTCGGGCCCAGCGGCAGCGGCAAGACCACCCTCATGCGAGCCGTCGTCGGGGTGCAGACGGTCCGCTCGGGCTCGGTGACCGTGCTCGGCCGGCCAGCGGGCTCCCCCGCGCTGCGCAGCCGGGTGGGATACCTGACCCAGGCGCCCAGCGTCTACGCCGACCTCACCGTCGCCGAGAACGCCCGCTACTTCGCCGCCCTGCACGGCCGGGGCCGCGCCGAGGCGGACCGCGCCGTGGCCGACGTGGGGCTCGCCAACGCCGCCGGGCAGCTCGTCGGCTCCCTCTCCGGCGGGCAGCGCAGCCGGGCGTCGCTGGCCTGCGCCCTGGTCGGCGAGCCGGAGCTGGTCGTCCTCGACGAGCCGACGGTCGGGCAGGACCCGGTGCTGCGGGCGGACCTGTGGGCCCGGTTCCACGCCCTCGCCGCCGCCGGGACGACCCTGCTAGTGTCCAGCCACGTGATGGACGAGGCGGCCCGCTGCGACCGGCTGCTACTGATCCGCGAGGGCCGGCTCGTCGCCGACGACACACCCGACGCGGTCCGCGCCGCCGCCGGGGTCGACGACCTCGAGGAGGCGTTCCTGCGCCTGATCCGGGCCAGCGAGGCGGCCACCGTCGGGGAGGCGTCGTGAACCCACGCATCCTGGCCGCCACCACCGGCCGCATCCTGCGCCAGCTTCGGCACGACCGGCGCACCGTCGCCCTGCTCGTGGTGGTGCCGGCCCTGCTGCTCGCCCTCGTCTACTACATGTACGCCGACCAGCCCACCCCACCCGGCCAGCCGAGCACGTTCGACCGGGTGGCCCTGGTGATGCTCGGCATCTTCCCCTTCGTGATCATGTTCCTGGTGACCAGCATCGCGATGCTGCGCGAGCGCACCTCCGGCACCCTGGAGCGGCTGCTCACCACCCCGCTCGGCCGGCTCGACCTGCTCTTCGGCTACGGCATCGCGTTCGGCCTCGCCGCCGCCGGCCAGGCCGCGGTCGCCTCGGCGGTGGCGTACTGGGTGTTCGGGCTGACCACCGCCGGCAGCGCCGCCCTGGTGATCGCGATCGCCGTGGTCAACGCGGTGCTCGGCGTCGCCCTCGGCCTGCTCTGCAGCAGCCTTCGCCCGTACCGAGTTCCAGGCCGTGCAGTTCATGCCG
>NZ_GG657738.1:1561674-1605887 GCF_000158815.1 Micromonospora sp. ATCC 39149
GGTACGTCGTCCGGCTGGAACCGGTCGCCTCCGCCCCGCCGGAGACCCTGGTGGCGGCGGTGGGCCCCACCGTCCAGCGCTACCTGCTCGGCGACCTGACGTAGCCCGGTCAGGCGGTCGGGGGCGGGGAGACGCGCGCCGGGCGGTGGTGGCAGAGCATCGGGTGCAGCAGCCGGGCCAGCTCCCGATGGTCGGCCACCGGGCCCGGGAAGGCCAGCCGGGCCCGCCGCCGGGCGCCGGGCCCGCCGAGGGAGACCAGCAGCCCGTACCGGTCGACGCGGACCACCCGGGGCGGGCCGTCGGGGCCGGACTCGACCAGGCCGAGCTGGCGGCGGACGTACGCGGCCATTTCCCGGCCGTGGCGCACGGCCAGCTCGGCCAGCAGCTCCGTCTCCACCGGGTGCAGCGGGTCCGGCTCCGCCTCGGCGTACGCCACGGGGTCGACCCGCAGCAGCCCGTCGGGGCGCTCCAGGCGGGCCTCGGCCACCTCGAAGCGGTACAGCCGGAAGCGGGTGCCCACGTCGAGCAGGTCGCCGGTCGGGTCCACCTCGGCGAAGTCCAGGGCGGCCCGGCGGGCCGCGTCCGCGTGCAGCGCGGCGGCCCAGCCGGAGACCCAGGCGCGGCCGAGCGACGGGGCGCCGGCGGCGGGCGGCAGGTCCAGCACGTCGAGCGCCACGGCGACGTCGGAGCCCCTGCCGAGGGGCAGCGCCGCCGCCAGGTCGCTGTGGACCGGGACGAGCAGCAGCACCCGCCCGTCGGCGTCGGTGACGTGCCGGACGTGGAACGGCCCGGGTCGCTGGGCCAGGTGGACCAGGGCCGGGAGCCGGCCGGCGACCAGCGTCCGGACGATCTCGGCGGGCGCGGGGCGCAGGGCGGGACTGGGGCGCATGACCCACCTCCGAAGGTTAGGCTTACCTAACAGCACCGTAAACCACGCGTGCCCCCACGTCCACCGGCTCGCCGTTTTCCCCGCCCCGGCCTGGAGATGCCGATCACGTTCGCGAAGCGGCAGCCGGTCAGCGGGTCTGCTCCAGCCACGAGGCATGCAGCAGGGCGTAGACCGAGTCGGGGTCGCGGACCAGCTCGTCGTGCGGCCCGCGCTGCACGATCCGGCCCCGGTCCACCACGATCACCTCGTCGGCGGTTTCGGCGGTGGAGAGCCGGTGGGCGATCGCGAGGGTGGTCCGGCCCCGGGTCACCGCGTCCAGGGTGCGTTGCAGCCGCACCTCCGTCGCCGGGTCCACCGCGCTGGTCGCCTCGTCCAGCACCAGCAGGTCCGGGTCCGCCACGTACGCCCGGGCGAGCGCCACGAGCTGCCGCTCCCCCACGCTCAGCGCCTCGCCCCGCTCGCCGACCGGGGTGTCCAGCCCGGCCGGCAACCCGTCCAGCCAGTCCGCCAGCCCCAGCTCGGTGAACGCGGCGGTGAGCTCCGCGTCGGTCAGCTCCGGCCGGGCGAAGCGGACGTTCTGCCCGACCGTGGCGTCGAACAGGAAGCCGTCCTGCGGCACCATCACCACCCGGGAGCGCAGCGAGGCGAACCGGACCTCGGGCAGCGGAACGCCGGAGAGCAGCACCGCGCCGTCGGTCGGGTCCATCAGCCGGGTGAGCAGCTTCGCGAACGTGGTCTTGCCGCTGCCGGTTTCGCCCACCACGGCGACCCGGCTCTTCGCCTCGATCTCCAGGGTCACGTCGTGCAGCACCGGCGGCCCGCCCGGATAGGCGAAGCCGACCCCGGCGAAGTGGATGTCCAGCGGCCCCGGGGGCAGGTCCCGGCCCTGCTCGCCCGGGTCGGCCACGTCCGGGGCGACGTCCAGCACATCGAGCACCCGCCGCCAGCCGGCAATCGCGTTCTGCGCCTCGTTGAGCACCTCCGTGGCGATCTGCACCGGCTGGATGAACAGGGTCACCAGGAACAGGAACGCGGTGAGCTGGCCGACCGACAGGGTGCCGTCCACCCCGAGGGTCACCCCGAGCACCACGACGCCGGCCAGTGCCAGCCCGGCGGCCAGCTCCCCCACCGAGCTGCCCAGGATGCTGATCCGGATGGCCCGCTGCTGGGCCCGCTGCTGCCCCTCGATCGCCGCGTCCAGCCGCCGGGCGGTCCGCCCGGCGATCCCGTACGCGCGGATCACCGGAGCGCCGACGACGCTCTCGCCGATCGCGCCGAGCAGGGTGCCCATCCGCTGCCGGACCACCCCGTACGCCTCGGCGAGGCGGCGCTGGAGCTGCCGGATCATCAACACCGCCGGCGCGAACGCGGCGAGCACCACGAGGGTCAACTGCCAGGAGTAGGCGAGCATGACGGCCGTCGTCACCACGAGCTGCCCGAGGTTGACGATCAGGATCACCCCGCCCCACTGGAGGAACTGGGTGATCTGGTCGACGTCGCTGGTGACCCGGGAGACCAGCGAGCCGCGCCGCTCGGACTGCTGGTGCAGCATCGACAGGTCGTGCACGTGCCGGAACGCCCGGGTGCGCACGTTGGCCAGGGCCGTCTCGCTGACCGTGAACAGCCGGCGCATCATCAGGTACCCGCAGATCGTGGTCACCGCCAGCACGGCGCCGGTCGCCGCGACGACGCTCCACACCACACCCAGGTCGGGTCCGTCGACGATGCCCTTGTCGATACCCTGCTGCACGGCGACCGGGACGGCGACCCGGCCGATCATGTAGACCAACGCCAGCACGAGGGTGCCGGCCAGGCCGGTGCGCAGCTCCGGCGAGAGGGCCAGGCCCCGCCGCAGCGTCTGCCAGGTGCTCTCCGCCGGCCGCTCGGCCTCGACCACGCTCACCGGTCCACCTCGACTTCCAGGCCGGAGGTCAGCGGGGCGACCTCGTCGTACGGGCGTGGCTGCTCACCGTCAGTCTCCGCCTGCTCATAGGCGGTGACCAGGTCGGCGTAGCCGGAGACGGTGGCGAGCAGCTCGGTGTGGGTGCCCCGGGCGACCACCCGGCCCTGCTCCAGGTAGATGACCTCGTCGGCGAGCGCGATGGTGGCCCGCCGGTACGCCACCACGAGGATCGAGGCGGCGGGTCCACCGGCGGCCGGCGCGCGCAGCCCGGCCAGGATGGCCGCCTCCACCCTCGGGTCCACCGCGCTGGTGGCGTCGTCGAGGACCAGCAGCCGGGGCCGTCCGGCCAGTGCCCGGGCCAGGGTGAGCCGCTGCCGCTGCCCGCCGGAGAGGGAGGTGCCCCGCTCACCGACCATGGTGTCCAGCCCCTCGGGCAGCGCGGCGACGAAGCCGTCCGCCTCGGCGAGCCGCAGCGCGGCCCAGACGTCGTCGTCGGACACGCCGGGCCGGTCCAGCGCGATGTTCGCCCGGACGGTGTCGTCGAAGACGAACGGCACCTGGGCGACCAGGGCGGCGGTGTCCACCAGCGAGGCGGCGGTGAGCCGGCGGACGTCCACCCCGTCGAGGCTGACCGTGCCGGTGTGCGGGTCGACCAGCCGCACCGCCAGCGCGGCGACGGTGGACTTGCCCGAGCCGGTGGGGCCGACCAGGGCCACGGTCTGCCCGGCTCCGACGGTGAAGGAGACCTCGCCGAGCACCTCGGCGCCGGGCAGGTGCGCCTCGGCGGGCTCGTACGCGAAGCCGACGCCCGCGAAGGTGAGCGTGGCCGGTCCCGGCTCGGCCGGGTCGAGCGCCACGTGCCCGTACGGCATCTCGCCGGTGGCGTCGAGCACCCGGCGCACCCGGTCCCAGCCGGCGACGCTGCGCGGCAACTCGGCCAGCACCCAGCCGATGGCCCGCACCGGGAAGGCCAGCACGGTGAACAGGAAGGCCACGCTGACCAGCTCGGTGACCGTGATGGCGCCCTGCCGGAGCCGGAACGCGCCGACCACCAGCACGGCGAGGGTGCCGAGGCTGGGCAGGGTCTCCAGCATCGGGTCGAAGACGCCCCGCAGCCGGCCCACGGCGATCAGCGCGTCGCGCAGCTCGCCGGCCCGGGCGGCGAACCGGGCCGTCTCCTGCGCCTCGCGGCCCATGGTCTTGACCACCAGCGCGCCGTCGAAGCTCTCGTGGGCGATGCCGCTGACCTCGGCGCGCAGCCGCTGCGCGCGAGCCTGGCGGGGGGCCATCCGGCGGGAGTAGACCACGTTGAGGGCGAACAGGGCGGGGAAGACCGCCAGCCCGACGAGGGCCAGCGCCCAGTCGGTGGCGAACAGGGAGGCGATCGCGCCGACCAGCATCACCACCGTGCCGACCGCGAAGGGCAGCGGGGCGATCGGGTACCAGGCCGCCTCGACGTCGGAGTTGGCGTTGGACAGCAGGGTGCCGGTGGCGTTGCGCTGGTGCCAGGACAGCGGCAGGTTCAGGTAGCGGCGGGTGACCTGCCGGCGGTAGGCGGCCTGGAGCCGGAACTGCATGTAGCCCGCGCCGAGCCGACGGCCGAAGATGCCGACCACCCGCAGCACACTGATGCCGAACAGGGCACCGGCGGCGAGGGCGAGGGCCGCGACGCCCACCGACCCGCGCGCGATCGCCGGCACCACCACGTCGCCGACCACCGCCCCGACGACGTACGCGCTGGCGATCACCAGCCCGCCGAACAGCACGCTGCCGCCGACCGCGATCACGAAGATCCGGGGCTGTTCCCGGATCGCTTGGCCGAGCACGGCCAGCCCCCTGCGGAGCACATCCCGACTTGTCCTGCTGGTCACGCTCTCCCCCGCCGTAAGTTGCAATTATCTCCCTCATCCTTACCGGACGGACACCACCGCGCCTCCCGCAAACCCTATGTCGGCGATCACGTCGACCGCCGTCGTTGCCACGACGGGCGGACGGCGACCGGGCGGCCTACGATCGGGCCATGCCGCGGTACGCCCGGTCGGAGCGCGAGGCACTCGCCGACCTCATGCAGAGCGTGGGTCCGGACGCGCCGACCGTCAACGAGGGCTGGCCGGTCCGGGACCTCGCCGCCCACCTGATCCTCCGGGAGCGCCGGCCGGACGCCGCTGGGGGGATCGCGCTGCCGCCGCTGCGCGGGTACGCCGAGCGGGTACGCCTGCGGATCGCGGCGCGACCCTTCGCCGAGCTGGTGGCCCTGGTGCGCCGGCCGCCGCTGTGGAGCCCGGTGAGCAACCCGGTCACCGACGAACTGGTCAACACCATGGAGTTCTACATCCACCACGAGGACGTCCGGCGGGCCCGGGCGGGGTGGCAACCGCGCGAACTGCCGGCCGGGCTGGGCGCCGTGCTGTGGCGCCGGGCCACGGTGCTGGGCCGGCTGGCGCTGCGCCGCTTCCCGGCCGACGTGCTGGTGCAGGCACCCGGGCACGGCGAGCTGTCGGCTGGCCGGGGCGGGCAGCGGGTCCGCGTGGTCGGCGCGCCGACCGAGCTGGTGCTGTTCCTCACCGGCCGGCAGCGGGTCGCCCGGGTACAGGTGGAGGGGCCGGCGGCGGCGGTCGACCGGCTGCGGGTCGCCCACCTCGGTATCTGACCCACCGCTTCCAGGTGGTCACGTGGAGCCACCGGAAGCCCCGATCGGTTCCCCGACTGCCGCCGCGAGGGCTAGCCGATGCCCCCGTGCAGGCAATACCCTTCGGTAACCGCAAACGACGTGACCCCCGTCACGCTCCACCCCCCGAAGGCGACCACAGCGATGGCTCTCGATATCCCCTACCGTTCCATCCCCGACATGTTCCTCAAGCGCGTGGCGGCCACCCCCGACAACCCCGCGTTCGCCCACCCCGCCCCCGACGACTCCGGGCCGGTCTGGCTGACCTGGGCGCAGGTCGGGCAGCGGGCCCGGGCGGTCGCGGCCGGGCTGCACGGGCTCGGTGTCGGCCAGGAGGACCCGGTGGCGATCCTGTCGAGCACCCGGCTCGACTGGGTGATCGCCGACTTCGGCATCATGTGTGCGGGCGGTGCCACCACCACCGTGTACCCGACCACCGAGCCCGAGGACGCGACGTACATCGTCGCCGACTCCGGCTCCCGGGTGGCGTTCGCGGAGAACCCGGCCCAGGCCGCGAAAATCACCGGCGCGCGACTGCCCGCGCTGACCCACGTGGTGCTCTTCGACGGCGCGCCCGACCCGGCCGCGGCCGTGCCGCAGCTCACCCTGGCCGAGCTGGAGGAGCGGGGTGCCCGGACGCTGGCCGACGACCCGGGGCTGGTCGAGCGCCTGGTCGCCGACCTCGGGCCGGAGCACCTGGCCACCCTCATCTACACCTCCGGCACCACCGGCCGGCCCAAGGGCGTGGAACTGCTGCACGGCGGCTGGTGCTGGGAGGGGGTCGCCCAGGCCGAGATGGGGCTGCTGCGCGACGACGACCTGCAATATCTCTGGCTCCCACTGTCCCATTCGTTCGGCAAGACCCTGCTCTGCGGGGTGACCCACGTGGGCCTGCCGACCTACGTCGACGGCCGGGTCGAGAAGCTGGTCGAGCTGCTGGCCGTCGTGCGGCCGACGCTGATGTGCGGCGCGCCCCGGGTCTTCGAGAAGGTCTACAACAAGGCGGTCACCACCGCGCAGGACGCCGGCGGCGCGAAGGCGAAGATCTTCGCCTGGGGGGTGCGGGTCGGCAAGGAGAAGGTCACGCTGGAGCAGGCGGGGCAACCGGTCCCGGCCGGGCTGAGGCTGCGGTACGCGCTGGCCGAGAAGCTGGTGTTCAGCAAGCTCCAGGCCCGCCTCGGCGGTCGGATCCGGGTGCTGGTCTCCGGCGCCGCTCCGCTGAGCACGGAGATCGCCACGTTCTTCGCCGCCGCCAACCTGCCGATCTCCGAGGGGTACGGCCTCACCGAAACCAGCGCCGGCAGCTTCCTCAACCCGACCGACGGCCTACGCATCGGCACCGTCGGCCGGGCGATGGGCGACCTGGAGTGCCGGATCGACACCGACGGGGAGATCCTGCTCCGGGGCCGCCCGGTGATGCGCGGATACCACAACCTCCCCGAGGAGACGGCCGCCGCGTTCACCGAGGACGGCTTCTTCCGCACCGGCGACATCGGGAGCCTCGACGACGACGGCTACCTGCGCATCACCGACCGGAAGAAGGACCTGGTCAAGACCTCCGGCGGGAAGTACATCGCCCCCTCGCACATCGAGGGCATGTTCAAGGCGCTGTGCCCGTACACGTCGCAGGCGGTCGTCATCGGCCAGGCCCGCAACTACTGCACCATGCTGGTCAGCCTCGACCCGGACGCGATCCAGGGTTGGGCGGCCGGCGGCCCGCTGGAGGGCCGCACCTACGCCGAGATCGCCGCCTCCGACGAGGCCCGGGCCATGGTCGAGGAGTACGTCGCCCAACTCAACGCCAAACTCAACCGCTGGGAGACGATCAAGAAGGTGACCGTCCTGCCCCGTGATTTGACCATCGAGGACGGCGAGGTCACGCCGTCGCTCAAGATCAAGCGCCGGGGCGTGGAGAGCAACTTCGCCGCCGAGATCGACCGGATGTACGTGGGTACCCTCGCCGAGCTCTGAGCACCGACCCGCCGGCGGCCGTGCCCCACCGTCCCGGGGCACGGCCGCCGGTCGCTCACAGGTGCTCGCCGCGCCACCTGCTCGCCTCGGCCTCGGCCGCCTGCTGCTCCGCCAGCGCCAACTGGCGGACCCGGTGCCGTCCGCGGCCCTCCCCCCGGGTCTCCACCACGACCAGCGCCACGCAGACCACACCGAGCAGCACCAACGCGTGCAGGGCCGCGATCCGGACGGCCAGCGGCGAGACCAGGACCAGCACCGCCACCGCGAGCACCGGCGGCCAGCGCAGCACCCGCAGCACGCGCACCCCGCAGGCGACGAGGCTGAGCAGGTAGAGGCCGACCCCGCCGTAGAGGACGAGGATCCAGAACGTTCCCAGCGGCTCGCCCCAGGCCGGCGATCCCGGCTCCGCCGCCTCGACGAGCAGGTCCTTGATCCCGAGGGCGAAAAAGATCACCCCGGTGATGATCGGCAGGTGCAGGTAGGTGTACGCGTCGCGGGCCAGCCGGGCCCGCACGACGGGGTCCCGGGTGCGGTGCAGCGCCTGCTCGACGGCGAGAGCCAGGGTGTCGAAGTACGCCCACCACAGCGTCGCGGCGATCGTGATGCCGGTCACCGCAGCGATCACCACCGGCCAGGTCAGCGGCAGACCGGTGATGAACCTCGAGCCTAGCCCCAGCGCGATGATCGACTCACCGAGCGCGATCAGCACCATCAGGGCGTGCCGCTCCGCCCAGTGCCCGGCCGACACCACCACCCAGTACGCGCCGCCGAGGCTCACCCCAGCCACGTACTCCAGGAGCAGCGCGGCAGCCCACAGGGACAGTTGCAGGGCCGTTGCCGTGCCGCCGTGGGCGATCCGCGGCGGCACCAGCGCGGCGGCCACGAGCAGGGTCGCCGCGACCACCGGCAGCAGGGCCAGCAGCGCCCACCGCCGCCGCCGCACCGGGTCGTCGCGCACCACCCAGCCGAAGACCGCGAGCTGCGAGGCGCGGACCAAGAAGTAGCAGCTCGCGAAGACCAGCGGGCCGTTCAGCCCGCCCGGCCGGTCCACGAACGCCCCCGGCATGCTCAGGGCCAGCAGGAAGGTGGCGGCGACCGTGACGAAGCCGACCATCGGCAGGACGCCCTGGTCGGCGCGGACCGCGTTGCCGAGCCCGGCGAATCCGGTCCAGCACCACCACAACAGCCCCAGCACCAGCAGGCAGCGGCACAGGTTGACGGCGCTCGGGTAGTACGCGGTCAACGTCGTGACGTCGAGGAACGCGAAGACGAAGACCAGATCGTAGAAGAGCTCCAGCCGGGTGGCGCGCGAGCCGGGCGCGCCGGGCCGCACCCCGCGCGACCACCTCCCGCTGCCCACCCCCGCAGTCTCCCAACCCGGGGCCCCCGGCATCCGGGTTCGGCCAGATCACCGCCGCGGGCTCGGCCGGCACCGTCGCGGGCGTTGGCGCGGCTCCACAAACCGGCCGTGCGGCTCAGGCGATGACCGCCGGCTCCTGCCAGCTCGGGCGGCCGGCGCGGTCCAGGTCGTACCGAACCGCCGCCAGCCGGCCGACGGCCTCCACCAGGTCTGCGGCGGGCAGGGTGAACGGCAGCCGCAGGAAGCGTTCGAGGGTTCCGTCCAGGCCGAACCGGGGGCCGGGCGCCAGCCGTACGCCGACCTCATCGGCGGCCCGGGCCAGCGCGCTGGAGATCGGACCGTCCAACTCCACCCAGAGGGTCACCCCGCCGCGCGGCACGGTGACCCGCCAGTCGGGCAGGCGCCGCGCGAGCGCGTCGGTGAGGGCTTCGCGCTGGGCGGCGAGCTGGGTGCGGCGGGCGTCCACGATGGCCGACGCGTCGGCGAGCAGATGGACCGCGACGAGTTGGTCGAGCACCGGGCTGGCCATGTCCACCCCGACCCGGGCGGCGGCCAGCCGCTGCACCTGCGGGGCGGACGCGCGGACCCAGCCGATGCGCAGGCCGCCCCAGTACGGTTTGCTCATCCCGCCGATGGAGATCACCCGGGAGTGCCGGTCGAACGTGGCCACGGGCGGGGGCAGCTCGGTGCCGTCCAGCGGCAGATCCACGAACGACTCGTCGATCACCAGGTCGGTGCCGGCGGCGTGGGCCACGCCGACCATCCGTTCGCGCAGCTCGGCCGGCATCAGGTGCCCGGTCGGGTTCTGGAACTCGGGGATCAGGTACGCCAGCTTCGGCCGCCCCTGGCGCAGGCTGCCCAGCAGCAGGTCGGCATCCCAGCCCGCGGCGTCGGTGGCCAGGCCGTGGGTGGTGATCCGGGCCCGGCGGGCGGCGAGGGCGGCGAGCGCGTTCGGGTACGTCGGCGACTCGACCAGGACGCTGCCGCCGGGTGCGAGGGCCAGCCGCAGCACCAGGTCCAGCGCGTGCTGGGTGCCGCTGGTGACCATGATCTGGTCGGGCGAGGTGGGCAGGCCCCGGGCCGTGTATTTGGCGGCGACCGCCTCGCGTAGCTCGATGATGCCGGTCGGGTGGTAGCCGGCTCCGCCCAGATAGCGGGGCAGGTCCTCGGCGGCGGCCCGGGCGGCGGGCATCAGCTCGGGCGGGGCGGCCAGCGCGGCCACCCCGAGGTCGATCATGTCGCGGTCGTCCAGCGGGGTCCACAGGCCGGTGCTCGCCACCCGGTGGGTGCCCGGGAGCATGGTCCAGCTACCCGCCCCCCGGCGGCTGGCGAGGTGACCGCTCTCCCGCAGCTGCCGGTACGCGGCGGTCACCGTGGTCCGGCTGATCCGCAGCGCCTCGGCCAGCTCCCGCTCGGCCGGCAGGCGTACCCCCAGGGGCAGGCGGCCGTCGGCGAGCAACCCCCGCACGGTGCCGGCGAGCGCGGCGTAGTCCGGGCTGCGCCGGCGGCCCGGCAGCGCGTGCCACTGCCCGAGCAGCCGAGCCAATTGGGCCCCACGCACCTGACTCGTCATGGCCACCCTCCCAATATTGGCTCTCCCACCCGCCAGATTGGCCCCTAGGGTGGCATGCATGGCGGCAATTGGCAATCTCCGGCACCGGCCCACCCGACGGCTGGTCCAGCTCTACGCCGGGCTGGTCCTCTACGGCGTCAGCATGGCGCTGATGATCCGCTCCGGTCTCGGCCTCGACCCGTGGGACGTCTTCCACCAGGGCGTCGCCCGGCAGACCGGGCTGTCGTTCGGCACCGTCACCATCGCCGTCGGTGCGCTCGTGCTGCTGCTGTGGGTCCCGCTGCGGCAGCGCCCCGGCCTGGGCACGGTCAGCAACGTGCTGGTGATCGGCCTGGTGGTCGACGCGACCCTCGCCCTGCTGCCCGACGGCCTACCGCTGGCGGTTCGAGCGGCGCTGCTGGTCGTCGGGATCGGCGCCAACGGCGCCGCCACCGCCCTCTACCTGGGCGCGCGGCTCGGCCCCGGCCCCCGCGACGGCCTGATGACCGGGTACGTGGCACGCCACCCCGGGCGGTCCGTCCGGGGAGTCCGCACCGTCATCGAGGTCGCCGTGCTGGCCCTCGGCTGGCTGCTCGGCGGCACCGTCGGCATCGGCACCGTCGCGTACGCCCTCGCCATCGGGCCGCTGGTCCAGCTGTTCCTGCCGGCGTTCACGGTCGACCCGCCGCCCGGGGCGGCCACCGAACCGAGGCCGGCCGCAGCGGAGCCGAGGCCGATCCGAACGGAGCCGAACCAGGTCGGCGCTAAGCCGGTAGGGGCGCCGCCCGCCGAACCGCGCCCGGCCCGTTCGTAGCCGCGTTGAGCTGCGGCGAGACCCGTACCGGAAAAGTAGGTGTTTCCTCCGGGGGCGCCGCACGGCATCATTCCTGCATGGGGGAGAACGGATGGCGCTGGACCGACGCCTGGATCTTCGTTTCACTGGTAATCGCCAACGGCGCGGGCCGGCACCGCAGATCGGCATCCACCCGACGTCCCGAGGGCGTCCGGCTCACTGACGTGCTCTCCACAGCCGACCACCTCAACCACGCCATCCCCGAGCGGCACGACGTGGAGACCGCAGTCCGCCGACTCGTCGGCGCCGGCCTGGTCAGCGTCACCGACGGCTGGTTCCGGCTCACCCCCGACGGTGAGAAGCTCTGGCGCACCCGCCCGAGCGCCGGCCTGGCCACCGCCGTGGACACGGTGCAGGGGGTGCTGAGCCGGCGGCACGCCCCGGGCAGTGCCGACTGGACCCTCCCCGAGGACGAGCACGCCGCCGCCGTGCAGGAATACGTGGTCCGCTCGATCCCGGCTCCGCGCCGCTCCCCGAAGGGCCACTCCGGACGCGCCTGACCGTCCCGGCCGGCGCCCCGAAGGGGCCGGCTCGCTGCCGGACGCCGCGCGGCTCCGGGCTAGACGTCGTGCGGGCCGGGTGGGGCCGCGCGGCTCCGGGGTGGGGTCGGAGCCGGAGCGATCCGCCAGGTCGCCGACCTGGGTGGGTCCGGGGCGGAGGACACCGCCACGTCGCCGACATGGCCGGGCGGTCACCCGAGGCCGGCCACCCGGAGGGCAACGGGCCAAAGGCGGTGGTGGGCCGAAGGCGGTGGTGGGCGGGTCAGCGCACGGGGTGACCCGAGCCGCGCAGGGCGTCCTTGACCTCGGCGACGGTCAGCTCGCCGAAGTGGAAGACGCTGGCGGCGAGCACCGCGTCGGCCCCGGCGGCGATCGCCGGCGGGAAGTGGGCCACCTCGCCCGCGCCGCCGCTGGCCACCACCGGCACGTCGACGGCGGCGCGGACCGCGCCGATCAGCTCCAGGTCGAATCCGGCCTTCGTGCCGTCGGCGTCCATCGAGTTGAGCAGGATCTCCCCCGCGCCCAGCTCGGCACCGCGCCGGGCCCACTCGACGGCGTCGATCCCGGTGCCCCGGCGACCGCCGTGGGTGGTCACCTCGAAGCCGCTCGCCGTGGTGCCGACCGACGCCCGCCGCACGTCGAGGGAGAGCACCAGCACCTGTCGGCCGAACCGGTCGGCGATCTCGGCGATCAGCTCGGGCCGGGCGATGGCCGCGGTGTTCACCCCGACCTTGTCGGCACCGGCCCGCAGCAGGGTGTCGACGTCGGCGACCTGCCGGACGCCGCCGCCCACGGTGAGCGGGATGAACACCGACTCGGCGGTGCGTCGTACGACGTCGAGCATGGTGCCTCGGTCGCTGGAGGAGGCGGTCACGTCCAGGAAGGTCAGCTCGTCCGCGCCCGCCCGGTCGTACGCCGCAGCCAGCGCCACCGGGTCCCCGGCGTCACGCAGGTCCAGGAAGTTGACCCCCTTGACCACCCGCCCGGCGTCCACGTCCAGACACGGGATCACCCGCACCGCCACCGTCATGCCGCGAAGCCTATCGCCCCCGCCGGCCCGGCGACCGCCCGGTGAGGGCGACCACCGGCGACGCGGGTGACCTGCCCCAGGCTGGTGAGAGGGGAACCCCTCTCTACCGCAGGCGTCAACAAGGGGCCCTCTTTACAACCGGACGAGCATCTTGCCGAGGTTCTCGCCGCGCAGCAGGCCGAGAAACGCCTCCGGGGCGGCGGCGATGCCGTCGACGACCGTCTCGTCGTACGAGAGCTTCCCGTCGCGCAGCCAGCCGGAGACCTCCTCGACGAACTGGGCGCGAAGGTGACCCTGGTCACCGACGAGGAAGCCGCGCAGGGTGAGCCGCCTGCTGATGAGCAGCGCCAGGTTGCGCGGCGCGGCCGGCGGCTCGGTGGAGTTGTACTGGGCGATCATGCCGCAGACGGCGACCCGGCCGTGCAGCCGCATCGCGCCGAGGGCGGCCTCCAGGTGCTCGCCGCCGACGTTGTCGAAGTACACGTCGATCCCGTTCGGGGCGGCGACGGCGAGCTGGTCGCGCACGGGGCCGTCGTGGTAGTCGAAGGCGGCGTCGAAGCCGAGCGCCTTGAGCCGCTCGACCTTGGCCGGCGAGCCTGCGCTGCCGACCACGTGGGCGGCGCCGGAGAGCTTGGCGATCTGGCCGACCATGCTGCCCACCGCGCCGGCGGCGCCGGAGACGAAGACGCTCTCGCCCGGCTGCATGGCGGCCACGTCGAGCAGGCCGGCGTACGCGGTCAACCCGGTCATGCCGAGCACGCCCAGGTACGCGCTCACCGGGGCGACCGACGGGTCGACCCTGCGAGCGCCCTTGGCGTCGACCAGGGCGTACTCCCGCCAGCCGAGGCTGTGCAGGACTGTGTCGCCGGGACCGATCCCGTTGCCCTCGCCGGCCACCACCTCGCCGACCGCGCCGCCTTCGAGCGGGGCGGCGAGGGCGAACGGCGGCACGTACGACTTGACGTCGTTCATCCGCCCCCGCATGTACGGGTCGACGGACATGAACTGGTTGCGGACCACGAGCTGGCCGGGGCCCGGGGTGGGCACCTCGGTCTCCACGAGGCGGAAGTTGTCGGCGGTCGGCCACCCCTGGGGGCGGGAGGCCAGATGGATCTCACGGTTGACGGTCACGGTGTCGTCCTCTCGGTCGCTGGGCGGGCTGGGCGGTGCTGGACGCCGCGCTGGCGCGGGACGCCGCACGGGGCGTGTCAGGCGGCCAGGGCCTCGCGGACGGTGAGGGCGACCTCGATGTTGCCCCGGGTCGCGTTCGAGTACGGGCAGACCTGGTGGGCCTGGGCGACGAGCTGATCGGCGACGGGCCGGGCGACGGCCGGCAGGTCCACCACGAGGGCGACGGTCAGGCCGAAGCCGCCGCTGCCGTTCGCGCCGATGCCCACCTCGGCGTCGACGACGGAGCCGGTCACGTCGGCCTTGGCCCGCCGGGCCACCAGGCGCAGTGCGGAGTGGAAGCAGGCAGCGTACCCGGCGGCGAAGAGCTGCTCCGGGTTCGCGGCGCCGCCCGCGCCGCCCATCTCCTTCGGGATCGCCAGGTCCAGCTCGAAGGTGCCGTCGGAGGTGCGGACGTGGCCGTCGCGGCCGTCGCCGGTGGCGCGGGCGTTGGCGGTGTAGAGGACCTGCATGGCGATCACTTCTCCCTCTGTCGGTGGATCGTCTCGGTGACCCGGGTGAGGGTGTCGCGCAGCCCGATCAGCTCGGCCTCGGTGAGCCCGGTGGCCCGGGCGACCCGCAGGGGCACCCCGCACATCCGCTCGCGCAGCGCGCGACCGGCGTCGGTGAGGCGCACCTCGACCCGCCGCTCGTCGCGCGCCGACCGGGACCGGACCAGCACCCCGGCCGCCTCCAGCCGCTTGAGCAGCGGGGAGAGCGTGCCGGAGTCCAGCCGCAGGGCAGCGCCCAGCTCGGAAACCGTGGGGACGTCGTCGCCGCGCTCCCAGAGCACCAGCAGCACCAGGTACTGCGGGTAGGTCAGCCCGAACTCGTCGAGGATCGGCCGGTAGACGTCGGTCAGGGCGCGCGACGCCGCGTAGAGCGCGAAGCACACCTGCCGTCCCAGCACCAGATCATCGGTCACCACAGAAACGTAGCCAGCAACTTAGTTGCGCACAACTTAATCGGTCGCGATGTGCCCCGCCTCACCCCGCCCGGCGGGCGGGGTGAGCGGTCAGCGGTCGCCGAGGTACGCCTCCAGCTTCACCAGGTGCCCGGGATCGAGCAGCCCGGCCACCACGCCCAGCCGGGTCACGGTCACACGGCGGCGAGCACGTCGAGGGCCTGCCGCACGGTGAACGCGCCCGCGTACAGCGCCTTGCCGGCGATCACACCCTCCACGCCGACCGGCTCCAGGGTGGCCAGGGCGCGCAGGTCGTCCAGCGTCGAGACGCCACCGGAGGCGATCACCGGGGCGTCGGTACGAGAGCAGACCTCCCGCAGCAGGTCCAGATTCGGCCCGCGCATGGTGCCGTCCTTGGTGATGTCGGTCACCACGTACCGGGAGGCGCCGGCCTTGTCGAGCCGCTCCAGCACCTCGTACAGGTCGCCGCCGTCGCGGGTCCAGCCCCGCGCCGAGAGGGTACGGCCCCGCACGTCCAGCCCGATCGCGACCCGGTCGCCGTACTCGCCGCAGACCCGGTCGCACCACTCGGGGTCCTCCAGCGCTGCCGTGCCGATGTTGACCCGCGCCGCGCCGGTGCCCAGGGCGGCCCGCAGCGACGCGTCGTCCCGGATCCCGCCGGACAGCTCCACCCGCACGTCGAGTCGGCCGACCACGTCGGCCAGCAGCGCGGCGTTGGAGCCGCGGCCGAACGCGGCGTCCAGGTCCACCAGGTGGATCCACTCCGCGCCGTCGCGCTGCCAGGCCAGCGCCGCCTCCAGGGGGTCGCCGTACGCGGTCTCGCTGCCGGCGGCGCCCTGCACGAGCCGGACGGCCTGGCCGTCGGCGACGTCCACGGCGGGCAACAGGGTGAGGCTCAACGCTCTTCTCCTCGCATCGAAAACGTCTCTTCTCGCATCGGAAACCCCGCGTCGGGAGCTTCCGCGTCGGGAACACCCGCGTCAGGACCGGCGGCCCAGGGCGATCACCACGGCCGCCGGCAGGACCAGCAGCAACAACACGACCAACACCACCCGCAGCGCCAGGTCGTCGACGAAACTCCAGATGGCGACCACCGCCACCCCGGTCAGACCGACGATCGCCGCCCGTTCGCCCCGGGAGTGCCGGGCCAGCCGGCCGGTGCGGCGACGCGGCCAGCGGGGCGTCAGCCGGCGTACCACCGCACGGCGGCGCTCCCGGCGGGCCACCCGGCGGCGGCGGACGGCCCGCTCCCGCTCCAGCTGGGCCTCGCGGGCCTCCCGCCGGCGGGCCCGCTCCTTGCTCACGCCGCGCCCCCCGGCCCGGCGCCCCGGCCGCGCGGCACCCGCTCAGCCACCGGCGGTCACGGCGCCGAGCCAGTTGCGCAGCAGCGCCGCGCCGGTGTCGGCCGACTTCTCCGGATGGAACTGGGCAGCCGAGAGCGCGCCCCGCTCCACGGCGGCCACGAAGTCCGCCTCGTGGTGCGCGGTGGTCACCGCCGCGCCCGAAGCCGCCAGCGCCGCCGGGTCCACCGCCGCGTAGGAGTGGACGAAGTAGAAGCGGCTGCCGGCGGGCAGGCCGGCGAAGAGCACCGACGACGACGCAGGCCGCACCGTGTTCCAGCCCATGTGCGGCAGCCGGACGGCGGGCAGCCTCGTCACCCCGCCGGGCAGCAGCCCGAGCCCCTTGGTGACCACCCCATGCTCGTCGCCGTGTTCGAAGAGCACCTGCATGCCCACGCAGATGCCCAGCACCGGCCGGCCGGCGGCGACCCGCTCGGCGATGACCGGGCCCGCGCCGAGCGCCTCGATGCCGGCCATGCAGGCGGCGAACGCGCCCACGCCCGGCACCACCAGGCCGTCCGCCTCGGCGGCGGCGGCCAGGTCGTCGGTCACGGTGACGTCGGCGCCGGCCCGCTGAAGGGCCCGCTCGGCCGAGCGCAGGTTGCCCGAGCCGTAGTCGAGCACCACGATCCGCTTGCTCATACGCCCGCCCCGCTCCGCCGGCCCAGGCCGGCACCCCGCCTCGTCATGAGCCCTCCCCGGGCAGCAGCCAGAGCACCCCGCCGGCCGTGGCCAGCAGCGCGAGCAGCGCGGTGACCACCACCGCGCCGCGCGAGGCGCCCTGGCGGCGCAGCGAGAACACCCCGCCCACCAGCAACCCGGCGAGGATCAACAGCAGGGTCGGCAGCACCCCGCCCATGGCTACAACGCGCCCTTCGTGCTGGGGATCGCGCCGGCCGCGCGCGGGTCGAGCGCCGTGGCCTCGCGCAGGGCGCGGGAGACCGCCTTGAACTGGGCCTCCACCACGTGGTGGGCGTCCGGGTGGCCGCCGGGGCGGGCCGCGCGCAGCACGTCCACGTGCAGCGTGATCCGGGCCGCCTGGCCGAAGGACTCCCAGATGTGCCGGGTCATGCTCGTCGGGTAGACCGGCCCGATGTACGGGGCCAGCGCCGGCTCGTCGTGCACCACGTACGGCCGGCCGGACAGGTCGACGGCCGCCCGGACGAGGACCTCGTCCATCGGGACGGTCGCCGAGCCGTACCGCCGGATGCCGGCCTTGTCCCCCAGCGCCTGGTCGAACGCGGCGCCCAGGGCGAGCGCGGTGTCCTCCATCGTGTGGTGGGCGTCGATCTCCAGGTCGCCGACCGTGCGCACGGTCAGGTCGAAGCCGCCGTGCCGGGCGATCTGGTGCAGCATGTGGTCGTAGAAGCCGACCCCGGTGCCGATCTCGGCCCGGCCGGTGCCGTCGAGGTCGATCTCGACGAGCACCTTGGTCTCCTTGGTGATCCGCTCGACCCGGGCGGTACGGCTCATTGCACTGTCTCCATCGCGGTGAGGAAGGCCTCGGTCTCGGCGGGGGTGCCGGCGGTGACCCGCAGCCAGCCGGGCAGCCCGACGTCGCGGACGAGCACGCCGCGCTCCAGCAGGGCGCGCCAGGCCACCGTCTGGTCGCCGCCCACCTGGAACAGGACGAAGTTGGCGTCGCTGTCGGCGACCCGCAGGCCCCGGGCGCGCAGCTCGGCGACGATCCGGTCCCGCTGCCCCATGATCGCCTCGACCGTGGCCAGCAGGGCGTCGCGGTGCGCCAGCGCCGCGCGGGCGGCGGACTGGGTGAGCGCCGAGAGATGGTACGGCAGCCGCACGAGCTGCACCGCCGCCACCACGGCCGGGTCGGCCGCGAGGTAGCCCAGCCGGCCACCGGCGAAGCCGAACGCCTTGCTCATCGTCCGGGTCACCACCAGCCGCGGGTGGCCGGGCAGCACCGCGAGGGCGCTGACCGTGCCGGGGCGGGCGAACTCGGCGTAGGCCTCGTCGACCACCACCATGCCGGGCGCGGCGTCGAGCACGGCGGCCACCACCGCCGGGTCCAGCGCCGTGCCCGTGGGGTTGTTCGGCGAGCAGAGGAACACCACGTCGGGGCGGTGCGCGCGGACCTGGGCGACCGCCTCGTCGGCGGTCAGCCCGAAGTCGGCCCCGCGTGCCGCCGGGACCCACCCGGTGCCGGTGCCGAGCGCCAGCAGCGGGTGCATCGAGTACGCCGGGGTGAAGCCGAGCGCCGTGCGCCCCGGGCCGCCGAACACCTGGAGGAGCTGCTGCTGGATCTCGTTGGAGCCGTTGGCCGCCCACACCTGCTCGACGGAGAGCCCGTGCCCCAGATACCCGGCCAGGTCGGCGCGCAGCGCCACGGCGTCGCGGTCCGGATAGCGGTTCAGGTCACGCAGTTCGGCCGCGAGCGCCTTGCCGATCGCGTCGGCCACCTCCTCGGGCACCGGGTACGAGTTCTCGTTGGTGTTCAGCCGCACCGGCACGTCCAGCTGCGGCGCCCCGTACGGCGACAGCCCGCGCAGGTCGTCGCGGATCGGCAGATCGTCAAGCATGCTCACGCCGCCACCACGCCTCGCCCGGTGCCGGCCTGAGGACGGGAGGGTCCGAGCCCGGTGGTTCGCTCGCTGCGCCCGCTCACGACGCCTCCCCCGGGAAGCGCACGCTGACCGCCTGGCCGTGCGCCGGCAGGTCCTCGACGCCGGCCAGGGTGACCACGTGCGGGGCCACCTCCCGCAGCGCGTCCCGCGTGTACTCCACCAGGTGGATGCCGCGCAGGAAGGACTGCACGGACAGGCCGGAGGAGTGCCGGGCGCAGCCGCCGGTGGGCAGCACGTGGTTGGAGCCGGCGCAGTAGTCGCCGAGCGACACCGGCGACCACGCGCCGACGAAGATCGCCCCGGCGTTGCGTACCCGCAGCGCCCACTCGCGGGCGTTCTCGGTGTGGATCTCCAGGTGCTCGGCGGCGTACGCGTCGACCACCCGCAGGCCGGCCTCCAGGTCGTCCACCAGCACCACGCCGCTCTGCTCGCCGGTCAGCGCGGTGGTGACCCGGTCGGCGTGCTTGGTCGCCGGGACCTGCCGGCCCAGCTCGGCCTCGACCGCGTCGGCCAGCGCGATCGAGCAGGTGACCAGGACGCTGGCCGCGAGGGGGTCGTGCTCGGCCTGGCTGATCAGGTCGGCGGCGACGTGCGCCGGATCGGCGGTGTCGTCGGCGAGGATCGCGATCTCGGTGGGGCCGGCCTCGGCATCGATGCCCACCACGCCGCGCAGCAGCCGCTTCGCGGCGGTGACCCAGATGTTGCCCGGCCCCGTGATCATGTCGACGGGGTCGCAGTGCTGTTCGCCGGCCGGATCGACCGTCGAGCCGTAGGCGAGCATCGCCACCGCCTGGGCGCCGCCGACGGCGTACACCTCGTCGACGCCGAGCAGCGCGCAGGCCGCGAGGACCCGCGCATCCGGCAGGCCGTCGTTCTCCTGCTGCGGCGGGCTGGCCACGACCAGCGACCGGACACCGGCCGCCTGGGCGGGGACCACGTTCATCACCACGGTCGACGGGTACATCGCCAGACCGCCGGGGACGTACAGGCCGACCCGGTCCACCGGCACCCACCGCTCGGTGACGGTGCCGCCGGGCACCACCTGGGTGGTGTGGTCGACGCGCCGCTGGTCGGCGTGCACCCGCCGGGCCCGGCTGATCGACTCCAGCAGGGCCGCGCGGACCTGCGGGTCGAGCGTCCCCTCGGCCTCGGCGATCGCCTCGACCGGCACCCGCAGCCGCTCCGGCGAGACCCCGTCGAACCGTTCGCTCGCCTCGCGGATCGCCGGGTACCCATGCTCGCGGACCGCCTCCACGAGCGGGCGGATCCGCTCGACGGCCACGGAGACGTCGAGCTGGGCACGGGGCAGCAGGCGGCGGGGGTCACGGACGCCGCCGCGCAGGTCGATCCGATTCAACACGCCTGCGAGTCTAGGCGGCCGGGCCGGCCGTGGGCCCGCGCCGCCCGCACCCCGGGACGGTGAGCCGAGCCACGCCGGCCGGCGAGTGGGCCGGAAGGGTCCCGCCGGGCGGGGACGGGCCGCGCCCGGGCGGCGCGGTCGGGCTAGGCTCGGTCCCGTGATGCACGGTTGCCGGTTTTCCCCCTCGGGACGGTGCTCTTCCCCGGCCTGGTGCTGCCGCTGCACATCTTCGAGGAGCGCTACCGGGCCCTGGTTCGCCACCTGGTGGGCCTGCCCGAGGGTGCGCCCCGCGAGTTCGGCGTGGTGGCCATCCGGGCCGGCTGGGAGGTCGCCCCCGGGGCCCCGGGGCGGCCCGTTCCCAGCGTCGGGGACGTCACGCTGCACGAGGTCGGCTGCACCGCCGAGCTGCGGCAGGTGACCGAGCTGTCCGACGGCGGGTACGACATCGTCACCGTTGGGCGGCGGCGGTTCCGCATCGCCGACCTCGACGTGGGCGCCGAGCCGTACCTGACGGCCGAGGTGGAGTGGCTACCCGAGCCGGACGGCCCCGACGAGGGCGCCGACCTGCTGGCGGCCCGGGTGATCTCGGTCTTCCGGCAGTACCTCGGGCTGATCCGCCCCGGGCCGGAGGACATCTCCGAGCAGCTACCGGAGGACCCGACCGTGCTCTCCCACCTGGTCGCCGCGACCGCCATGCTGACCGTCGACGACCGGCAGCGGCTGCTCGCGGTCGACGACACCGCCGCCCGGCTCCGCGCCGAGCTGCGGCTGCTCAACCGCGAGGTGGCTCTGCTGCGCCAGGTGCGGGCGGTTCCGGTGCCGCTGTCGGAGTTGGCGAGCCCACCGGCCCCGAACTGAGCCCCGGCCCGGCGTCGGGTCCGGTGGGCGCGGCGGCGGTGGGCGGGCCTGCGGCCGGCGGGGCGTTGAGGACCCAGGACAGGTCGGGCTCGGGCTCCGGGCGCAGCGACGGCCAGCGCGACCAGCCGGCCAGCAGGGTGTACGTCACGGCCACGCCGAACGCCGGCAGCAGCAGGTTGCCGTACGGCAGGGGCAGCACGTCGAGGAACCGGTGCAGGCCCCCGGCGCGCAGGTCGGCGGGTTTGGTGAACGCCTGCCCGTCCGGGGCGCCCGCCAGCAGCCGCTCGTACGTCGACAGGCCGACCCGCCGGCCGACCTGCCAGGCCACCAGCGCCGCGCCGAGGCCGCCGACCGTCCCGGCGAGCAGCCCGATCGGGCCGCGCCGCCGCCTCAGCAACACCCACAGGGCCAACGCGGCGAGCACCCCGAAACCGAGCCCGAGCAGGCTGAACCAGCCGTCCGCGGCGATCGGCTGCTCCGGCTGCGGTTGGGCGTAGACGGCCCCCTCGGCGGTCTTGACCACCTGGGTGTCGGGCGCGACGGCCGCCCAGAGCAGCCCCAGCGGAACGCCCAGCGCGGTCAGCGCCACCACCGCGCCCAGCGCCACGCCGGCCGCCCTGCCGGGGCGGCGCTCGGGCTGGGCCACGCCGCTGGCGACCGGCCCGGCGGGCAGGTCGGCGGACGGGTCGGCCGGCGGGTCGGGACGAGGCACGGGGCGGTCGGCGTCGGAGGTGTCCGGGCTCACCCGATGATCCTTCCAGACCGGGTACGCCCCCGGGGCGTCGGTGCCGCTGCGGGGGCCTCAGCGGGCGAAGGGTTCCAGCATGACCGACGCCGCACGCAGCCACGCCTGCCGGGTTTCCGGCTGGAGCTGGTGGTACTCGATCGAGGAGCCGGTCTCCAGCGCCGGGTCGTACGGCACCACGGTCACCGCCCGGGTGCGGGTGGCGAAGTGCCGCTCCAGGTCGGTCTGCAACGGCGAACGGCCCGGCGTCGGGCAGGAGATCAGGGTGACGGCGTTGTCGGCCAGCTCGCCCATGCCGACCTCGTGCAGCAGGTCGAGCATCCAGTCGGCGCTGAACGCGGCGTCCTCCCGGGGCACGGTGGTGACCACGAGCTGGTCGGCGGCCTGCATCACCGTGCGCCAGTTCGGGCTCTCCACGTTGTTGCCGGTGTCCACGCAGACCACGTCGTGGGTGCGCCGCAGCAGCTCCAGCACCCGCTTGACGGTGAACTGGTCCAGGCGTTGGGCGAAGCGGGGGCTCTCCTCCCCGGCCAGCACGTCGTACGAGCCGTCGGCGGCGTGCCGCAGGTAGTCGTCCAGGCTGCCCAACAGGCTGGAACCCTCCAGGATCTCGATCTGGGCGAGGTCGTGGATCAGGTGCCGGATGGTCCGGGCGTGCCGGGCGCTGCCGGCGCGCAGCCCGAGGGTGCCGCGCAGCTCGTTGTCGTCCCAGGCGAGCACGCCCCGGCCGCGCACGCTGCCGACGGTGGCCGCGGCCAGCACCGTGGCCGTGGTCTTGTGCACCCCGCCCTTGGGGTTGGCGAAGGCGAGCACCCGGGGGGTGCCCAGGTCACGGCGGAGCACCCCGGCGGCGCGTTCCAGGTCGCTCTCGGCGCTCTGCGCCCGCCACTCGATGCGGGCCGGGTAGCCCCGCTCGGCCAGCGCCGGCGGCCCGGGCGGCGGCTGGTACGCCGGCTCGACGACAGGCTGATACGCCGGCTCGGCCCGGTAGACCGGCTCCGCCGGGGGCGGCTGGTACGCCGGCTCGGGGCGATATCCGCCGTTGTCGAGCAACGAGTACCGCGACTCGGCCGGCGGGGGCTCGGGACGGTACCCGCCGTTGTCGAGCAACGAGTACCGGGACCGGCCGGGCGGGACCGGGTCGGCGCGGCGCGGCGGCTCCGGGCCGAGGTGCCCGGGATCGGCCCGCCACGAGGGCTCGGCCTGGTAGGTCGGCTCGGCCTGGTAACCCGACGGACCGGCCGGGTAGGTCGACTCGGCCTGGTACCCCGGCGGCTCCGGCTGGTATGCCGGGTCGATCCGGTAGGCCGGGTCCACCCGGTAACTCGCCCCGGCCCGGTAGCCGCCGTGCGCCGGTTCGGCCGGGTAGCCGGGCTCCCCGCCGTACGGCTGCTCGCCGGCCGGGCCGATCGCCGGCACCCGCCCGGCGTAGCCGTTGCCGGACGCGCGCCGGGGCAGCGGCTCCGGCGCCACGTGCGGCGGTTCCTCGGCGCGGCGGTCGGCCTCGTCCTGCTCCGCGGCGGTGCGACCGCCGAGCCGGGCCCGGTCGAGCAGCGCCCGCCACCGCGGTGCTGGTTCGGCCGGCCGACCCCAGCTGGTCTCCGTGCCGTCCAAGGCTCGCCCTCCCAGCGCCATCGGTCTCCGCCTGACAGGCTACGAACGAAACCCTATTCGGACCACACCGGTCCGCGCACATCCTGATTCGTCTTTGTCACTTCTGCACCGCCGTTCGGCTGTCCGCGGGCGCGTCCGGGGAGGTCGCGACGGCGGATAGGACCGCACCGGGCACCGCCGGGGCGACTCTCGGTGAGGATCCGATCGCCTTCGGTGCCGCTTCCGACGATTCGCCCACCGGCGGAGTCGGCCCGGCGTCGGCCGGCGGGCGGGCCACGTCACGCTGCTCGGGCAGCGGCGGGGTCACCACCGTCCGGTCCAGCCGGCGCAGTTCCGGGGTCGGGTCGACCGCGCGGACCGCGGGCCGGGCGGCCAGGGCGCGCAGCGCGTCCGGTACGCCCCGCACGACGGCCGCGTAGGCGCAGCCGCACGCCGCGCGGTACGCCGCCGCCTCTCCCGCCGCGACCCACGCCCCGGTCTCGTACGCCCGGCGCAGCGCGGCGTCGTCGGCGGTGGCGGCCCGGGCCCGCTGGTCGGCGGCCTCGCGGTCCTTGCGCCCCGCCACCCCGGCCATTCCCGCGACCACGTCCTGCGGGAGCCGCTGGGCCGCCAGCCGGACGATCTCGGTCTGCCGGCCGGGCAGCGGCACCCGCGCCACCACCTCCACCACCGCGACGCCGGCGAGCGCGTCGGCCAGCGGGCCCGGTGCGAGGTAGTCCGCGAAAGACACCAGCGCGTAGGTGCCCGCCGGCGAGCCGCCCGCCGGCAGGGCCGCGAGTTCGGTCGCGGCGGCGCGCAGGTAGCCGGGGATCGCCTCGCCGGGAAGCACCCCGACCCGGGTGACCTCGCCCACCGTGCGGTCGCCCACCGGCCGGTCGTGGCGGCCGGCCCATCCCGCCGTGACGAGCACCGCCGCCACCGACAGCAGCGCGGCGACGGTGAGCCAGCGCGGCCGGTGCCGGACCGACCCCGGCCGAACGCCCGGCCCCGGAAGCTCGACCAACGACGGACGCTCGACCAACGGCGGCCGGTCGGACTGCGACGGCCGGTCGGACTGCGGCGGTTCGGCAGCGCGCACCGCGCGGGCCTCCTCGTCTGTCAGGAGTCTCGGCTGGTCGCCGGGTCAGTCGCGGAGGATCCGCAGCGCCCGGTCCAGGTCGTCGGGATAGTCACTGACGAAGGTCACCTCGTCGCCCGTGCGCGGGTGCAGGAAGCTCAACGACCGGGCGTGCAGCCACTGCCGGCCCAGGCCGAGCCGGGCCGACAGGGTCGGGTCCGCGCCGTAGGTGACATCGCCCACGCAGGGGTGGCGCAGCGAGGAGAAGTGCACCCGAATCTGGTGGGTGCGGCCGGTTTCCAGCCGGACGTCGAGCAGGCTCGCCGACGGGAACGCCTCAAGGGTGTCGTAGTGGGTGATGCTCGGCTTACCGCCGGAGACCACCGCCCAGCGGTAGTCGTGGTGCGGGTGCCGGTCGATCGGGGCGTCGATGGTGCCGCGCAGCGGATCCGGGTGCCCCTGCACCACGGCGTGGTAGCGCTTCTCCACCTCGCGGTACTTGAACGCCCGCTTCAGCGCGGTGTACGCCTGCTCGCTCTTGGCCACCACCATGATCCCGGTGGTGCCCACGTCGAGCCGGTGCACCACGCCCTGCCGCTCGGCCGCGCCGCTGGTGGAGATGCGGTGCCCGATCCCGGCCAGCCCGCCGATCACCGTCGGCCCGGTCCAGCCGGGGCTGGGGTGGGCGGCGACGCCGACCGGTTTGTCCACCACCACGATGTCGTCGTCGGCGTACACGACGGTCAGGCCGGGCACCGCCTGCGGCACCATGGTCGGCGGGGCGGCCGGCGTGGGCAGCGTCACGTCCAGCCAGGAGCCGGTCTTGACCTTGTGCGAGTTCGGCCGCGCGACGCCGTCGACCAGGGCGTCCCCGGCGTCGACCAGGTTCGCGGCGGCGGTGCGGGAGAGCCCGAAGAGGCGGGACACGGCCTGGTCCAGCCGCATCCCGTCCAGGCCGTCGGGGACGGGCAGGGACCGGTGGTCGCCGCCGGCGGCCGTCACGCCCGCTCCCGCTGCTCGACCGGGGCCTGTGCGGCGGGCTGCTTCCGGCCGAGCCGGGACCCGTCGCGCTGCCGGCCGGTCAGCTCCAGAAACACGGCCAGCACGACGCCACAGACCAGCGCGCTGTCGGCCAGGTTGAACACCGGCCACACCTGCCCGTACGGGTCGAAGAGGCTGATCATGTCGACCACGTGGCCCACGAAGTGGCCCGGGGCGCGGAAGATCCGGTCGGCCAGGTTGCCCAGCGCCCCGCCGAGCACCAGGCCGAGCGAAACCCCCCACGGCACCGAACGCAGCCGCAGCGCCATCCACCCGATCCAGCCGATCACCGCCATGGTGATCAGCGGGAAGATCCAGGTGTGGTCGCTGCCGATGCTCCACGCCGCACCGCTGTTGCGGGTGAGGCTGAGGTAGACCGCGCCCCCGAGCAGCTTCACCGGCTCCCGGTCACTGAGCGCCTGGAGCGCCAGGTGCTTGATGAGCAGGTCGGCCAGGAAGGCGACCAGGCCGACGCTGGCGAGGATCACGATCGCCCGGCGTCGGGGCCTGCCCCCGCCTGGCTCGGCGGTGCCGGTCTCGGATCCGGCGGGCGGTGTAGCCGTCATCTGCTCCCCATCGACGCTCTCGGCGGTGATCGCTCACCGTCCTGATCGGCCGGGGAGCGAGGTCAGCGCCGCTCCTCCAGCTGCTTGCACTTCACGCAGAGCGTCGCCGACGGGAAGGCGGCGAGCCGCTCCACCGGGATCGGATCGCCGCACTTCTCGCACCAGCCGTAGCCGCCCTCGTCGAGCCGCTCCAGGGCCCGCTCGACCTGCGTGATCCGTTCCCGGATGCTGTTGGCGAGTGAGATCTCCTGCTCCCGCTCGAGCGTCTTGGTCCCGGTGTCGGCCTGATCGTCCCCGGCCGAGTCGGTCAGCCGGTCGCGCTGCAGCTCGGTGATCTCGCTCAGCGTCTGATCGTACTCGGCGCTCAACTCGTCGCGACGGGCCGCCAGCGCGGCCCGGATCTTCTCGGTCTCCGCCGCGCTGCGGGTGGTCCTGGCCACCGGCTTGCGCCCGGCGGTCCTGGTGTCGGCTGGCTTCACCATCGTCACTCCCTCGCGCCACGGGACCGCGGCATGCCGCGGCCTCTGGACAGGGGGCACCGGCCTGGCGCCCCCAGGTAACAAAACGGGCGCGCGGCGAGGACCGCCGCGCACTCCGGAGGTTGGCAAGAATACGGAACGTACAGGCGTCCGACAACGTGCCGCACCGCCGTACCGCCATTCCGCCTCGATAAGCCCATAGATGGGCAAAAGGAACGCTAGCAGATCAGTCTTCGCGGTCGTCGCCGTACTCGCCAAACCATCGGGCCAGGCGGCCCCGGCGGCTGACCGCCCGCAGCCGCCGCTCGGCCGCGTCCCGCACCCCGGCGGTGGCCACGATCAGCAGGCTGTCGCCCGCCTTCAGCCGGGTGTTCGGGCCGGGCACGAAGCCCGCCCCGTCGCGCAGCACCAGCGTCACCGATGCGCCCGCCGGCAGCCGCAGCTCGTCCACGTGCACCCCGCCCAGTCGCGAGCCCGGGGGCACCTCCAACTGGAGCAGGTCGGCCCGCATCCGTTCCAGCGGCGCGGTCTCCACCCGGATCTCCGCCGGCTCGGCGGGCGCGGTCACCCGCAGCCGGCGCGCGGCCGGGGCGAGCGTGCCCGCCTGGAGCACCGTGAAGATCACCACCAGCACGAAGACCGCGTCGAAGAGCTGCTCCGCCCCCGGCACCCGCTGCGACAGCGGGATGGTCGCCAGCACGATCGGCACCGCCCCGCGCAGCCCCGCCCAGGACAGGAACGCTTGCTCGCGCGGGCCGATGCGGAACGGGGTGGCCGACACCGCGACCGACAGCGGGCGGGCGAGCAGCAGCAGCGCCAGCCCCGCGACGACCGCCGGCAGCACCGCCGCCTCCAACCGGCCCGGCGAGACCAGCAGCCCGAGCAGCACGAACAGTCCGATCTGGGCCAGCCAGGCCAGCCCGTCGGCGAAGCCGAGGATGGCCTGCCGGTGCGGCAGCCGGGCGTTGCCCAGCAGCACCCCCGCCACGTACACGGCGAGGAAGCCCGACGCGTGCAGCACCGCCCCGGCGGCGTACGCGAGCACGGTGAAGCCGACCACCGCGATCGGGTACAGCCCCGCCGAGGGCAGTGCCGCCCGGCGCAGCGCCGCCCGGCCGGCCAGCCCCGCACCCACCCCGACGGCGGCGCCCACACCCAGCTCGTAGCCGAGCAGCAGCACCTCGTACCACCACGGGTGGCCGGCCTCGGTGGCCGAGCGGGACAGCAGGACCACCAGCAGCACCGCCGGGGCGTCGTTCATCCCCGACTCGGCCTCGAGGGTGGCGACCAGCCGGGGCGGCAGGCGCAGCCGGCGCAGGGTCGCGAAGACCGCGGCGGCGTCGGTGGACGAGAGCACCGCGCCGTAGAGCATCGCCAGCCGCCAGTCCAGCCCGAGCAGCAGATGGACCACCAGGCCGACCACCAGGATGCTCACCACCACCCCGACGGTGGACAGCGCCGTGGCCACGCCGAGCACCGGGCGCAGGGTGCTCCACCGGGCGGTCAGCCCGCCCTCGGCGATGATCACGATCAGGGCGCAGAAGCCGAGGGTACGGGTCAGCTCGACGTCGTCGAACCGGATGCCCAGCCCGGACTCGCCGATCGCCACCCCGAGGGCCAGGTAGACCAAAAGGCTGGGCACGCCGAGGCGGCTGGAGAAACGGACCGCGCCCACCGCCACCAGCAGCACGCCGGCGCCGAGCAGCAACGCGAGATCGAACCCGGGGGTCATGCCGGCCCGGGGCGGCCAGCCATCACGGGCCGGTTCCGTCGCGCAGCCGGCGCAGCGCCTCCGCCAGCCCGGGCGTCGGGCGCTCGACGAGGAAGAGCTTGTCCCGGCTCGCCGCGCCGGCACGCAGGGCGACGGCCGCCGGCCGGATGCCGAGCGCGTCGGCGAGGGCCCGGCGGGCCGCCTCGGTGGCCCGGCCGTCGACCGGCGGGGCGTTCACGGCGATCACCAGGGCCGGCCCGTGCGGGCCGTCGTGTCGGCCACCGACGCGGGCCCTGGCGGCACCCGGCTTGACCCGCACGGCGACGGTGAGCGTGTCGTCCATCGGGAGTCAGCGCGGCCGGGCGTCGGCGAGGAGGGCATCGTCTGGCGCGCAGCGGGCGCACGGGGTGAAGCCCAGCCGCACCGCCTCGGCCACCGGCAGCGGCTCGGGCTCCCGGCCGTAGAGGTGGGCACAGTCGGCCAGGTGGTAACGGGGCCTGCCGTCCACCACCTGGACCTCGGCGTCGAGCTCGGCGACCAGCGCCGCGTCGGCCGGCGACACCCGCAGCGCGGGCGGCTCGTCCGCGGGCACTGCGGCCTTACCCGCCGCAGCCCCGTCCGGATTCGCCCCGGCGACCGGCGACCCGGGCGGTTGCCGCCACCCGGTGTCGTCGGCGTCGATCGGGGCAGAGGCGCGCTGGACCGGGATGTCCGGCCCGGCCGGGAAGTTGGCCCCGACCCGCCGGGCGCGGCCGGCCGGAGGCCGGCGTTCCTCGGTCGCGTCGGGGTCGACCCGGGCGGCTGCCGCCCGGCTGGCGGCCGCCTGGCGGGCACCCACCACCAACGCGATGGCGGCCAGCAGGCTGGCCGCGATGGAAGCGGCCAGCAGCACGCTGGAGCCACCGGCGAGGCCGACCACCAGAAGCACGACGGCGACGAGGATGAGCAGCAGGCTAGCGACTATCACGGCTCACCCCCGCCGCGTCGGATTCAGCTGGCACGGTCGGTGGCCGTCCCCACGACGGCCGCCGTACCCGAGGATCAGCGGCCGGACTCCAGCGCGCCGGAGCGCCCGCCACCATACGAACCGGCAAGGCCTGCGGCCGCGAGGCCGTTGCTGCCCCCGACGGCCCGGCCGCCCTCGGACCGGGCCATCTCGGCCTCCAGGCCCTGACCACGACCGTCGAGGTCGCGCAGCTGGCTCTCCAGGTACGCCTTGAGCCGGGTGCGGTACTCCCGCTCGAACTGCTTGAGCTCCTCGATGTGCTTCTGCAACGCGGTGCGCTTGGCGTCCAGGCCGCCCATGGCCTCCTGGTGCCGCTGGCGGGCGTCGCGCTCCAGGGCGTCGGCCTTCGCCCGCGCCTCGCGGGTGACCTCCTCGGCCTTGGAACGGGCCTCGGAGAGCAGCTGGTCGGCCTCGCGACGGGCGTCGGAGACGTGGTCGTCGGCGGTGCGCTGGGCCATCATCAGCACCCGCAGCGCCTGCTGCTCGCCGTCGCCGGCCACGGCCGGGCCGCCCTGGGCACGGACCTGCTCCAGCTCGGCCTGCATCGCGCGGGCGGCCTGCTCGGCCGCAGCCTTGTCGCGCTGCACCCGGTCGAGCTGGGCCTTGACGTCGTTCAGCTCGGCGGCGAGCCGGGCGTCGCCGCCCGGGCCGGCGGGGGCACCGCCGCGACCGCCACGCTCCACCTGGGCGCGCAGCTCGTTGTTCTCCTCGATCAGACGGGCAAGCTCGCGCTCGACCTCGTCCAGGAAGGCGTCGACCTCCTCCTCGTCGTACCCCCGCTTGCCGATCGGCGGCTTTTTGAAGGCGACGTTGTGGACGTCGGCCGGGGTCAGCGGCATCGAAACTCCTCGGGTCAGTTGCGGCCGCGTAGCGGGCTGGACCTGCGGGTCTTCATCACCCGAGGATCAGCCGCTTCAACACGAACTCCATCAGCACGAACAGGATAACCAGGAGCACAAGGGAGGCCAGGTCGATGCTCACGGTACCAATTCGCAGCGGAGGGATCACACGCCTCAACGCCTTAAGAGGCGGATCAGTGACGCTCCACACGGATTCCAGCCCCACCGTCGCCCCCCGGCCGGGCTGCCAGCGACGCCCATAGGCGAGGACCGCGCTGAGGACAAACCGGGCCAGAAGAATGATCAGGAAGACATACAGAATCAGGTACAGCACTTGCAGCACGATCGACAACACAGCAGGCGACGTCCCTCGGTCGGGCGGGGCTAACTCAGGCTGAAAAACCCACCCTCAGCGATCTTGGCCTTGTCCTCTGCGGTGACCTGGACGTTGGCCGGTGAGAGCAGGAACACCCGGTTGGTCACGCGCTCGATCGTACCGCGCAGCCCGAAGGCCAGCCCGGCAGCGAAGTCGACCAACCGGCGGGCATCGGACTCGTCCATCTCGGTGAGGTTGATGATCACCGGGACGCCGTCGCGGAAGTGCTCCCCGATCGTGCGGGCCTCCCGGTAGGTGGTGGGATGCAGCGTGGTGATCTGGTACCGCTGCTCCTCCTCGACCGGGGCCACCCGCTCCCTCGGCTGGGCCTGCGGGGCCAGGGCGAGGTTGTCCCGGGTGTGGTAGGTCAGCGCCCCGGAGCCGTCCGCGCCGGAGCTGCGGGTGATCGACCGGACGCTGGAGCGGTCGGCGCGCTCGACCCGCTCGCCGCGCTCCGGCCGGTCGGAGTCCAACCGGTCCCGGTCGGAGTCCAACGGGCGGGTGGCGGAGCGCTCGGTCAGCCGGCCCCGCTCACCGGCCCGGGGCCGGGGTGCCGGCGACTCGTCGGCGTCGTCGTCATCGTCGTCGGTGAACTCCTCGGCGTACCGGCCCTGCCGGTAGCGCGACGACTCGCGGTAGCCACCCTTGTCGTAGCCACCGTCGTCGTACGCTCGCTCGTCGTCCTCCTCGACCAGACCGAGCCAGACCCCCGCCTTGCGCAGTGCACCCATCCCGCGCCCTTCCGTCCGCCGTGCGGCACGCGCCCCCGTGCCGTGTCGCTTCTCGCGAGTGGACAACTGCCCACCGGACCGGAACGGCAATCCCCGGCCCACGATTCGCGGTCGCGGACCGCGCCCCCTGACGAAGGGACGCCGCTCCTGAAACAACACTGATGTAATTTGCTTCTCTCGCGGAGAGGCTACCGCAGCCTGGAACGCATTCCGAGCAACGCGCTGCCGACGCGGACATGTGTCGCGCCGTACTCGATCGCGATTTCCAGGTCCCCGCTCATGCCGGCGGAGAGCGCGACCGCCTCCGGATGGGCCGTGCGGAACGTTCGCGCCACCTCGGCGAGCCGGGCGAACGCCCGCTCCGGCTCCCAGCCCAGCGGGGCCACCGCCATCAGCCCGGCCAGCCGCAGCCCCGCCGCGCCGGCCACCGCCTCGGCCACCGGGCCGAGCCCGGCGTCCGGGTCGACCGAGCCCGGCAGCGCCCCACCCCGGGCGGGGTCGGCGTCGACGCTGACCTGGACAAACACGTCGACCGGGCGGTCCCGGTTCGTCAGGGCCGCGGCGTCGAGCGCCCGAGCCAGCCGGACGCTGTCGACCGACTGGACGACGTCGGCGTAGCGGACCACCGACCGGCACTTGTTGCGCTGCAACTGCCCGATGAAGTGCCAGCGGGGCGTCGCCCCGGCGGCGGCCACCTCGGCGGCCTTGCCGGCGGCCTCCTGGTCGCGGTTCTCCCCCATGTCGACCACGCCGAGACTGGCCAGGGCCAGCACGTCGGAGGCCGGGTACGTCTTGGTCACCGCGATCATGGTGACCTCGGTACGGTCCCGCCCTACGGCCGCGCAGGCGTCGGCGATGCGGGCCCGGACCCGGGCCAGCCCGACCGCCAGCTCGGCCCGGCGGTCGGGGTGCCCCGGGTCAGGGCGCACCGTCGGGTTCACGTCGGTCATCTCCGGCGGTCAGGATCCGTTCTTGAGGAAGTCCGGCACGTCCACGTCGTCGAAGAGCACCCGGCGCGGCGACTGGGACGGTGCCGGCATCGTGGTCGGGGGCGGCACCGGCGTGGTGGGCTGGGCCGGCTGGTTCTGGTTGCTCTTGCGGCTCGGCTCGGGCTTGTACGCCGGCGTCCCGCTGTCGAACCCGGCGGCGATCACGGTGACCCGCACCTCGTCGCCGAGGGCGTCGTCGATGACCGCGCCGAAGATGATGTTGGCGTCCGGGTGGGCCGCGTCCGTGACCAGCTGGGCCGCGTCGTTGATCTCGAACAGGCCGAGGTCCGAGCCGCCGGCGATGGAGAGCAGCACGCCGCGCGCGCCGTCCATGCTCTGCTCCAGCAGCGGGCTGGAGATGGCCGCCTCCGCCGCCTCGACCGCGCGGTTCTCGCCCCGGGCGCTGCCGATGCCCATGAGCGCGCTGCCCGCGCCGCTCATCACGCTCTTGACGTCGGCGAAGTCCAGGTTGATCAGACCCGGAGTGGTGATCAGGTCGGTGATGCCCTGGACACCGGAGAGAAGCACCTGGTCTGCCGTGCGGAACGCGTCCATCATGCTGATGTTGCGGTCGCCGAGCGCCAGCAGCCGGTCGTTGGGGATGACGATCAGCGTGTCGCACTGGTTGCGCAGCTCGTCTATCCCCGCCTCGGCCTGCACCTGGCGGCGCTTGCCCTCGAACGAGAACGGGCGGGTGACCACGCCGATGGTCAGCGCGCCGAGCTTACGGGCGATGTTCGCCACCACCGGCGCGCCGCCGGTGCCGGTGCCGCCGCCCTCGCCGCAGGTCACGAAGACCATGTCGGCGCCCTTGAGCACCTCCTCGATCTCGTCGCGGTGGTCCTCGGCGGCGTTCTTGCCGACGTCCGGGTTGGCGCCCGCACCGAGCCCCCGGGTCAGCTCGCGCCCCACGTCCAGCTTGACGTCGGCGTCGCTCATCAGCAGCGCCTGCGCGTCGGTGTTGATCGCGATGAACTCGACGCCCTTGAGCCCAACCTCGATCATCCGGTTGACGGCGTTGACGCCGCCACCCCCGATGCCGACGACCTTGATGACCGCCAGGTAGTTGTGCGGAGGTGTCATCTCCGGTCCTTTCCCTTCGAGATTGGCATGGGCCGACCCCACACGGCTTGGCCAGACCAGCGCCGACACGGCTGCGCCCCCGCGAGGCCGAGAGGTGAACCCTCACCCTCTACTAGAGGCTTACTGTTATGTCAACTACTGATCCTCTTCGGGGCAACGTAAGCGGCCTCACGCCCGGAGCCAAGGACCCGCCCGGCGTGTCGCCGCCGGAGAGGGCCACACCTCACTTCCGGGCCACCGGCCGGGCCACCACGCACGGACCGCTGACCGGCGGGTCACCTGAAGGTGACCACGTCCGGCGCGCTCACGTCGATCGTGTCGGCCTTGCGACCGAGCAGGACCGTGGCCACCCGCGCCTTGTCCGCGCCCCGGGTGGCATCCCCCCAGACGACGGTCCGGTCACCGCGCAGCCGCAGGCTGATCCGGGCCAATCCCTCGACGCTGACCTCCACCAACTCGCCGCGCAGCTCGGGGGTCAACGCGCCCAGCACCTCCAGCCCGGCCCGGGTTCCCGGATCCGCCGGGCCCGGCCGGACGACCCGCACCACCGGCAGGCCGTCGGGCTGCCGGGGCGACGACTGGAAGACCACCCCGGAGCGGTCGACCACGGCGAACCGTTCGCCCTGCGGCACCGCCGCCACCGGCGTGCGCTCCACCACCCGCACCACCAGGGTGCCCGGCCAGTCCCGGGTGACCGTCGCCCGCTCCACCGGGGGAAGGGCGCCGATCCGCCGGGCGACGGCGGCCAGGTCGACCCGCGCGAGCGGCTCGTCGTCCGGCACCGCGGCGGCCTCGCGGACCTCCACCGAGGTGACCAGCTCTGCGCCCTCCACCCGGACCTCGCGCACGCCGAGCAGCCCGGTGCCGAGCACCGTCCAGGCCACCAGCGCGGCCAGGGCCAACACCCCGACGGTCACCGCCCAGGGCAGCGCCGCGCGCATCCGGCGCCGCCGGGCCCGGGCCATGAACCGCCGGGTCGACGGCGGCACGGCGTCCGTGCCGGCCCGCACCAGCTGCCAGCGCCGCACCGGCCCACGCCGGCCCCCGCCCGGGTCCGCGCCGGCGGTACGACCGCGCGCCGGACCGGGGCTCATCCGGCGGTGGCCGCCGAGCCGCCGGCGGCGTTACCGGCACGGGCCGCCAGGGCCGCCAGCAGCTCGTCGCCCATCAGCGAGATCGGCGGCGCGCCCATGGTCACCACCACGTCGCCCGGGCGGGCCCGGCGGGCCACCTCGACCGGCACGTCGTCCCAGGAGCCCACGAAGACCTTCCGGTCGGCCGGCAGCGGCACCGCCTCGACCAGCGCGGCCGAGCCCTCTCCGGGCTGACGCACCTCGCCGGGGCCGAAGACCTCCAGCAGCACCAGCTCGTCGGCGATGCCGAGGGCCGCCGCGATCTCCGCCTGCAAGTCACGGGTGCGGTAGAGCCGGTACGGCTGGAACACCACGATCAGCCGCCCGTCGCCGGCCACCTCGCGCAGCGTCTGCAACGCCAGCGTCATCGAGGTGGGGTGGTAGGCGTACTCGTCGTAGACCAGCACCCCGTCGGCGACGCCCTTGCGCTCGAAACGCCGCCGCACCCCGGGGAACGCCGCCAGCGCGGCCTCCGCGGCCTCGACGGGCAACCCCAGCAGGTACGCGGTGAGCACCGCCGACGCGCTGTTGAGCCCCATGTGCCGCCCCGGCACCGGCAGCCGGAACTCGCCCAGCGAGCGCCCGTCGATCTCGGCGAGGTAGCGCACCCCCTGCGCGGAGGAGACGATCTCGCTCAGCCGCAGGTCGGCGTCGGCAGCCTCGCCGTACGTGTGCACCCGCCGTCCCTCGGCGCGCAGCGTCTGCGCCAGCCGCCGTCCGCCCGGGTCGTCGGCGCAGGTGACGATGAACCCGCGCCTGTCGGTGAGCCGGGCGAACTCGGCGAACGCCGCCTCCAGCGTGGCCAGGTCGCCGTACGTGTTGAGGTGGTCGGCCTCGATGTTGGTGATCAACGAGAGGTACGGGCGGTAGATGAGAAACGAGCGGTCGCTCTCGTCCGCCTCGACCACGAAGTGCTCGCCCGTGCCGTGGTGCGCCCCCGAGCCGACCTCGGAGATCTCCCCGCCGATCACGAAGGACGGATCGGCGCCGGCCTGCTGCAGCACCATCGTCACCATCGAGGTGGTGGTGGTCTTGCCGTGGGTGCCGGCGATCGCCACCGTGAGCCGGCCGGTCATCGCCGCCGCCAGGGCCTCGGAGCGGTGCAGCACCCGCAGCCCGCGCCGGCGCGCCTCCACCAGCTCCAGGTGGTCCTGCGGGATCGCCGAGGAGTAGACGACGGTGTCGACACCGTCGAGGTTGGCCGCCTCGTGGGTCATGTGGATGGTCCCGCCCAGCGCCCGCATCCCGGCCAGCGACGGCCACTCCCGCAGCTCGCTGCCGGAGACCGGCAGGCCCCGGGTGAGGAAGAGCCGGGCCAGCCCGCTCATGCCGACACCGCCGACCCCGATCAGGTGGATCCGGCCCAGGTCCTCGGCGGTCAGCGTGCCGGCCGGGGTGAACTGCGCGGTGTTCATGACGGGCACCTTCCGATCGCGACGGCCGGCCCGCTCACCGGGCCACCGCCTCGTAGACGAAGTTCAGCAGCGCCTCGTCGCCGTCGCGCCGCCCGTACGCCGCCGCGGCGGCGCCCATCGCCGCGAGCCGGTGCGGGTCGCGGATCAGCGGGATGACGGTGCGCTCCACCCAGGCCGGGGTCAGCTCGGCGTCGTCCACGAGCAGCCCGCCGCCGGCCTCCACCACGGGCAGCGCGTTGCGCTTCTGCTCCTGGTTGCTGTGCGGGTACGGCACGTAGATGGTGGGCAGCCCGATCGCGGCCACCTCGGCGCAGGTCATCGCCCCGCCCCGGCCGAGCATCAGGTCGGCGGCGGCGTAGCCGATCTCCATCTGGGACAGGTACGGCAGTGTCACGTACGGCACCGGCAGGTCGGTGGGGACCGGCACCGGCTCGTTGCGGGCGCCCATCACGTGCAGCACCTGCACGCCGTTGCGGGCCAGTTCCTTCGCCGCGCCGGCCACGGCGAGGTTGATCGAGCGGGCACCCTGCGAGCCGCCGGCGACGAAGAGCACCGGCAGGTCCGGGCGGAGTCCGAAGTGGGCGCGGGCGGCGGCGGCGTTGGCAGCCCGGTCCAGCCCGGCGATGCCCCGGCGCAGCGGCACGCCGACCACCCGGGCGTCGCGCAGCGCCTCCGCCTGGGTGGGCTGGTGCGGGAAGCCCACCGCGACGTTGCGCGTGAACTTCATCCCGAGCCGGTTGGCCACCCCCGGCGGCACGTTCACCTCGTGGATGACGATCGGCAGCTCGCGCCGCCAGGCGGCCAGGTAGCCGGGCACCGATACGTACCCGCCGAAGCCGACGACCACGTCGGCGCGCACCTCGTCGATCACCTTGCCCGCCGCGCGGGCCGCCTTCCACATCCGGTCCGGAGTGCGGACCAGGCTCATGTTCACCGACCGGGGCAGCTGGTAGGCGGGGATCTGCCGCAGGTCGTAGCCGGCCGGCGGGATCAGCTCGTTCTCCAGGCCCTTCGGTGTGCCGAGGCAGGTGATCCGGACGCCCGGGTCGTGTCGGCGAAGGCAGTCGGCGAAGGCGAGCAGCGGGTAGATGTGGCCACCCGTGCCCCCTCCACAGAGCACCACCGAACGCAGCGGACCCATCAGCGTCTCCTCTCGCTCGCCGCGCCGCCCCGGGCCCGGTCCGGCCGGGCACCGCGGGATGCGGCCTGGTCGTCCTCGCGCCGCGCCCGCGACCGGGGTACGGACCCACGGTCCGCCGGTGGCGGCGCCGGACGACGACGCCGGCCGGGAAGCGGCGGCAACGGGGCCCAGAGTAGTCGGACCCATCGGGCGGGCGGACGGGCGTGCAGGGCTCGGGCCGCGTCGGGTTCGCAGCGGGCGAACGAGGCGAGCATCCCAACCGCCGCCATGGTCACCACCAGGGCACTTCCGCCGTCGGAGATGAACGGCAGCGGCACGCCGGTCATCGGCATCAGGCCGATGACCCCGCCGATGTTGATGATCGCCTGGCCGACCAGCCAGGTGGTGGCCCCGGCCGCGGCGAGCCGGCGGAACGGGTCCTCCACCCGCCGGGCGATCCGCAGCCCGGTGTAGCCGAGCACCGCGAACAGGGTGATCAGCACCACGCAGCCGACCACGCCCAGCTCCTCGGCGAGCACGGCGAAGATGAAGTCGTTGTGCGCCTCGGGCAGCCAGCCGAACTTGAGGCTGCTCTTGCCCAGCCCGACGCCGAACCAGCCGCCGTGCTCGATGGCGTTGCGGCCCTGGACGAGCTGGTAGCACCAGGTCTCGAAGCACTCCTTGGGTTCGGGCGGGTTGAAGAAGATGGTGAGCCGGGCCAGCCGGTAGTTCTCCTCGCCCTTCGCCCCCGAGCCCGCGCCCAGCGAGGCGGCGGCGACGAGCAGCCCGATGCCGACCAGCCCGATCACCGACAGCACGGCGAACACCTTGGTCCGCACCCCGGCCGCCCAGAGCAGGCCGACGACGAGGGCCAACAGGCAGAGCATCGTGCCGACGTCGTTGTAGCCGACCAGCACGAACAGCAGCGCGACCACGGGGAACAGCGGGGTGGCCAGTTCCTTCCACCAGCCGAGCCGGGCGCCCTTGCGGGCCAGCACGTCGGCCCCCCACAGCACCAGCGCGAACTTCGCCAGCTCGGACGGCTGGAGCTGGATGCCGCCGACGAACAGCCACAGCAGCTCTGCCTCCAGCGGCCCGACCCGCTTCACCCCGAAGAACGAGTTCAGCGCCAGCAGCAGGTTGAGCACCAGCAGCAGCGCCACGGCGATCCCGAGCGCGGGCCCGGCCACCGACCGGTAGGTACTGGCCGGCAGCCGCTGGCACACCCAGAATGCCACCACCCCGATCACCGCGAAGATCGCCTGCTGGGTGGCGTCGGCGAAGGCGTTGCCCTCCTCGGCGTAGTTCTTCACGCTGGTGGCCGAGAAGACCATGGTCAGGCCGATGACCAACAGCAGGCCGGCGCTGGAGATCAGCAGGTAGTACGAGGCGAGCGGCCGGGCCAGCAGGCCGCGCAGCGCGGCCAGCCCGCCGGCGGCGTCCAGGCCGAACGCCGGCGCCGGCGGGGGGTCAGCGCTCTTCGCACCCCCCGCCGCCCGCCGGGGCTGTGTGTCCGCCGTCGTGCCGCTGCCTCGGTCCTCCCCCACCCGCCCATCATGGCGAATGTGAGCGCTCCGTTCCCGCCGAACGCCGTGGTCGGCGTGTCGCCGGGCAGAAGTAGGGCGGGGCGGGAGGTGGCGGCTCAGCCCATCGCGGCGAGGAAATCGCTGTAGAACAGGCCGAGCGCGATGGCCACGCCGATCCCCGCGATGATCCAGAACCGGACCACGATGTTGACCTCGCTCCATCCGGCGAGCTCGAAGTGGTGCTGGAGCGGCGACATCCGGAACACCCGCTTGCCCGTGGTGCGGAACGAGATGATCTGGATGACCACCGACATCGTGATGATCACGAACAGCCCGCCGATGATCGGCAGCAGCAGGATCGTCCGGGTGGACATCGCCATACCGGCGATCAGGCCGCCCAGGCCGAGTGCGCCGGTGTCGCCCATGAAGATCCGGGCCGGCGAGGTGTTCCACCACAGGAAGCCCACGCAGGCCCCGGCCGCCGCCCCGGCGATCAGCGCGATCTCCAGCGGGTCCCGCACCGTGTAGCAGTAGTTGTCCGGATTCGCCGTGTACGACGGGTCGGCGCACCAGTGCCGGTACTGCCAGAACGCGATCAGCGCGTACGCGGCGAGGACCATCACCGACGCGCCGGTGGCCAGGCCGTCCAGGCCGTCGGTGAGGTTCACGCCGTTGGTCGCCGCCATCACCACGAAGATGAAGATGACCACCGCGCCGATCTTGGAGACGTCCAGCGCGGGAATGTCCCGGATGAAGCTCAGCGTGGTGGCGCCGACGGTCTCGGTGTTGGTCGCCGCGCCACTGGCGTCGGTCATGCTGCTCGGGAAGTACAGCGCGACGACGCCGAAGGCCGCGCCGACCAGGATCTGGCCCGCCAGCTTGCCCCGCTTGTTGAGGCCGCCGCTGTGTCGCTTGCGGACCTTCAGGAAGTCGTCGATGAAGCCGACCGCGCCGGAGAACACCATCAGGCCCAGCAGCACCAGCGCGGTGATCGTCGGCTCGACCTGGGCGATCTGGGCATCCGGCAGGGTGGTCAGGGCGAGGTGCCCGGCGACGTACGCGATGACCGTGGCCAGGATGAAGACCACGCCGCCCATCGTCGGCGTGCCCTTCTTGCCCTGGTGCATGGCCGGGCCCTCGGCCCGGATCGGCTGGCCGGCCTTGAGCCGGGTGAACACCCTGATCGCGATCGGGGTGCAGAACAGTGAGACGAGGAAGGCCACCCCGATGGCGACGATCACCGCCCTCATGCGGCGGCTCCCCCGCCCGTGGCCTCGACGCGCAGCGCGTCGGCCACCTCCCAGGTGCGGTACCGGGAGCCCTTCACCAGGACCACGTCGCCCGGCCGTAGTTCGCTCCGCAGCACCTCGACGGCCGCCGCCTGATCGGTGAGCAGCACCGACTCTCCTCCCCAGTCCTCTACCGCTGTCGCGCCCTCGTGGATCGGCGCCGCCGGCTCGCCCACCACGAGCAGCCGGTCCACACCCAGCTCGGCCGCGAGCCGGCCGACCTCCAGGTGCCCCTGTCGTTCGTACTCCCCCAGCTCGGCCATGTAGCCGAGCACCGCGACCGCGCGCCCCGCGCCGCGCATCCCGGCGAGCGCCCGCAGCGCCACCGCCGTGGACGCCGGGTTCGCGTTGTACGAGTCGTCGATCACCGTCACGCCGTCGGGGCGCTCGAAGACGTCCATCCGACGGGTGGAGACCAGGCCCAGCTCGCCCAGCGCGGCGGCCAGCTCCGCCAGCGGCATCCCCAGCTCCCGGGCCACCGCCGCGGCGGCCAGCGAGTTCGACACCTGGTGCCGGCCGGTCAGCCCGAGCCGCACGGCCGCGCTCCCCTCCGGCGTCACCAGGGTGTACGCGGCGCGGCCCCGCCCGTCCAGGGTCACGTCCACGGCCCGGACGTCGGCGTGCGCCGCCTCGCCGTAGCGCACCACCCGGGCGGCGGTCCGTGCCGCCATCACGTCGACCAAGGGGTCGTCGGCGTTGAGCACGGCCAGCCCGTCGGCGGGCAGCGACTCGACCAGTTCCCCCTTGGCCAGCGCGATGTTCTCCACCGAGCCGAACTCGCCGAGGTGCGCCACGCCGACGTTGAGCACCACCGAGATGCGCGGCGGCACCACCTCGCACAGGTAGCGCACGTGCCCCACCCCCCGGGCGCCCTTCTCCAGCACCAGGAAGCGGGTGTCCTGGTCGGCCTGCAACGCCGTCCACGGGTGCCCCAGCTCGTTGTTGAACGACCCCGGCGGGGCCACCGTCGGGCCGAGCCGCACGGTGAGCTGGGCGATCAGGTCCTTGGTGGTGGTCTTGCCCGACGAGCCGGTCAGCCCGATCACGGTCAGCGCGGGCAGCCGGTCCACGACCGCGCGGGCCAGCCGGCCCATGGCGTCGAGGGCGTCGCCGACGAGCACCATCGGCACCCCGGGCACCTCGCGGGTGCCGAGCACCGCCACCGCGCCGCCGGCCACGGCCGCGGCGGCGTAGTCGTGACCGTCCACCTTCTCGCCGGGGAACGCGACGAACAGCCCGCCCGCACCGGCCTTGCGCGAGTCGAACTCCACCGGGCCGGTCACCAGGGCCGCGGGGTCGGCGGCGACCAGCCGGCCGCCGACCGCCTCGGCCACCTCGGCCAGCGTCAGCGGGATCATCGCCGGCCCGCCAGGTCCCCGAAGCGGGCACGCAGCGCGTCGGCCAGCTCCGTCCGGTCGTCGAACGGCAACACCTCGCCGCCCACCTCCTGCCCGCGCTCGTGCCCCTTGCCGAGCACGGCGATCACATCCCCCGGGGCGGCCAGCCGGACCGCCTCGTCGATCGCCGCGCGCCGGCCACCCACCTCGACGATCCGGGCCGGCGTGGCCGCCGCGTACGCCCCAACCAGCACCTCCGCCCGGATCGCCGCCGGCTCCTCGGTACGCGGGTTGTCGTCGGTCACCAGCACCACGTCGGCGCCCCGGGCGGCGGCGGCGCCCATCTCCGGCCGCTTGCCGCGGTCCCGGTCGCCGCCGGCGCCGATGACGCAGATCAACCGCCCGGCGCTGAGTTCACGCAGCGCGGCCAGGGCCGCCACGATGGCGTCGGTCTTGTGCGCGTAGTCGACCACCCCGCGCACCGGGCCGGCCGCCGAAACCAGCTCCAGCCGGCCGGGCACCCCGCCGCAGGCGGCCACCCCGGCGGCGGCGGTGGGCGCGTCCACGCCCGCGCCGACCAGCGCGGCGATGGCCAGCAGGGCGTTGGCGACGTTGTGCCGCCCGGGCAGCGCCACCCCGGCCGGCACGGTCAGCCCGCCGGGGCCGTGCGCGGTGAACCGCTGCGCGTACCCCTCGCCGTCGACGTCGGTGGCGTACCAGGTGGCCGTCGGGTCGCCGGCGGCCGAGTAGCTGACCGTGGCGGGGGTGAACAAGGGGCGCAGCGCCGGGTCGTCGTGGTTGAGCACCTCGACGGCGCAGCGCCCGTCGAACAGCTGCGCCTTCGCGGCGAAGTAGTCCGCCGAGTCGGCGTGGAAGTCCAGGTGGTCGGAGCCGAAGTTGGTGTACCCGCCGACGGTGAACCGCACCCCGCCGACCCGGCCCATGGCCAGGGCGTGGCTGGAGACCTCCATGACCAGCGCGGTGACCCCACGCTCCCGGGCGGCGGCGAGCATGGCGTGCAGGTCGGTGGCCTCCGGGGTGGTCCGCTCGCGTAGACCACCAGGTCGCCCAGCCGGGTCTCCGCCGTTCCGTCAGGCCGGTGACGTGGCCGGCGGCGCGCAGCCCCGACTCGACGAGAGTGGACCCCGAGGTCTTCCCGGCCGTACCGGTGATCCCGATGACAGTCAGCCCGCGGTGAGGTCGCCGTAGACGGCGGGAGGCGAGGGCGCCGAACCCCGCCACGGGGGGTCGGCGGCCACCAGCGCCGGCAGCCCCGCCCGGGGCCACCGCCCGGCGCGCCGGCCGGGTCGGTGAGGGCGGGCCACCGCGCCGGCGGCGAAACGCGGCGGCGGCGAACTCCGCGCCGTGGCGGCGGGCGCCGGGCAGCGCGGCGTACAGGTCGCCGGGGCGGACCTCCTGGCTGGCGTGGGTCACCCCGGTCACAAAAAAAGTCAGCGGCTCCTCCGGGGGCCTCGACGGCGAGCCGGTCGGCGAGTTCGCCGAGCCGGAGTCCGGTCACGGTACGGGGGCGTGGATTGCCGGGCACGGCGTCAGACCCTACCCGGTCGTCCGGTTCCGACCGTACAGCCGCCCCGGTGGTTCGTCCCCACCAACCGATGATGTCCCGCCGCGCCTGGTCAGCGCGGAAAGACCTCGAACTTGGGCGCCGGCGTGCCGGACGGGGGAACCCGGTTGCGGCTGAGCGTGTAGCCCATGATGTCGCGGAAGGCCGGCGCGGCGACCGCCCCGCCCCCGCCGCCGGGGCTCCACACGAAGACCGCCACCACGAAGCGCGGATTGTCCGCCGGGGCCATCCCGATGAACGAGCCGACCTCGCCGGGCTGCTGCTTGCCGTTGGCGTAGCGGAGGCCGGTGCCGGTCTTGCCGGCCACCCGGTAGCCGGGCACCGCCGCGGCGAGCCCGGTGGCCCCCTCGACGGTGGTGACCGCCTCCAGCATGGTCCGCAGCGCCGCCGCGTGCTGCGGGCTGAGCACCGACCGGGTGACCGGTGCCTTGCCCGGGGTGCGGCTGCCGTCCCGGCCGCTGATCACCTCTTTGATCAAATGCGGCTGGACGTACGTGCCGTTGTTGGCGATCGCGGCGTACGCGGCGGCCATCTGCAGCGGCGTGGCGTCGACGCTGTGCCCGATCGGCACCGACCCGTACGACGAACCGCTCCACGCCTGCGCGGGCAGCAGCCGGCCGCTGGCCTCTCCGGGCATGCCCTCGCCGGTGGGTTGGCCGAGCCCGAAGCGCTTCTGGTAGTCGATCAGCCGGTCCGGGCCGAGCTTGTCGGCGATCTCGATCGTGCCGACGTTCGACGAGTACGCGAGCATCCCGGCCAGGCTCATCCGCCGCCCGTTCGCCGGGTGGGTGTCGCGGAAGGTGGTGTCGCCCCTGACGATGGAGTCGGCGATCGGCAGCGCCGTGTCCGGGGTGACGACGCCCTCCTGCAACGCCGCGCCGAAGGTGATCGCCTTGTGGATCGAGCCGGGGTCGACCACGAAGCTGGTGGCCGCGTCCTCCCGGTCGGTCGGCTCGCTCTCCTCCGGCTTCGCGGCGTTGTAGGTGGGGTGACTGGCCTGGGCCAGCACCTCGCCGGTGGGCACGTCCATGACGACGGCCACGCCGACGCTGCCCTGCACCTTGGCCATCTGCCCCTTGAGCACCTGCTGCGCCTTGAACTGGATGTCCCGGTCGATGGTCAGGGTCAGGGAGCTGCCCGGCTTGGGCGCGGTGGTGCTGCTGTAGCCGCCCGGGATCGGGGCGTCCAGGTCGCCCTGGCCGGCCTCGTACACCCGGCGGCCGTTCTCGCCACGCAGCAGCTCGTCGTAGCGGGCCTCCAGCCCCTCCAGGCCGACCATGTCCTGGCTGGTGAAGCCAATCAGGTTGGCGGCCAGGTCGCCGCCGGGCACCTCGCGACGCTCGTCGCGGTGCACGCCGATGCCGAACAGGTCGAGCGCCACGATCTTCTTGGCGGTGGGGATGTCGACGCCACGGGCCAGGTACTCGAACTGGGAGGCGATCCCGTTCTCCAGGGTGCGCGGCTTCATCCGCTCGGCCAACTCGGAGGCCGGCAGGCCGAGCAGGGGCGACAGCGCCCGGGCGGTCGCCGCGCGGTCCTTGACCCGGGTCGGGTCGGCGAAGACGTACCGGGCCTCGACGCTGTTGGCCAGCGGGGCGCCGGTGCGGTCGTAG
>NZ_GG657738.1:1605987-1619949 GCF_000158815.1 Micromonospora sp. ATCC 39149
CAGGCCGCCGCCGGCGTACGCCGGGGTGTCGACCGCCTGGAGGAAGACCAGCCGGATGCCGATGGTCACGAACAGCGCGAGGACGAGCAGGGTGCCCAGGCGCAGCCGGCGGCGCGGGTCGGCCAGCCGGGGCGGCTTGCGGGGCTTGCGCGGTGACCGCCCGGGGGCGGTCCGGGTGGGGCGGCGTGGGCCGCCGCGCCCGGCGGGCCGGCGGCGCGGCGGGCGCGGCGCGTCGTCGTCATCGGGCAGCGCCCGGCTCGGCCGGGTCGGCACCGTCCGGATCACCGCGGCGCGCGCGGCCGGGACGGGCTCCCGGCGCCCGGCGCGGCCCCCGTCGGCCCGGCCGCCGTCGAGCACCTGCAACGCCGGCCGGAACGGGTCGCCGCCGGCCCGGGTGCCGCGCGGGGTACGCCGCTGCTCGGCGCCCCCGGCGGTCGGCCGGCCCGCCGCCTGGCGCTCCTCGCGGATGGTGCGCCCCCGAGGGGTGTACGCCCGCGCGTCGGAGATGCCCCCCACGCCGGGCTCGCCGGAGCGCGGCTCGCCCCGCCCGCCGGTGGCCCGCGACGAACCGCGCCGGGAGCCCGTGGCGTCCCGGCGCGGTTCCTCCGATCTCGGCGGCACCTCGCTCAGCCCCCCGCGCCCTGCTGGCTGGTGACCGAGGGCTGGCCGTTGGCCGGCTGCGGCACCCCGATCACCCGGCCGTCGGGCAGCCGGATGTACGCGGGCTCCTCGGCCTCGACCATGCCGAGCTTGCGGGCCGCGGCGGTCAGGTTGCCGGGCGCCTTCGCGTCGGCGATCTCCTTCTCCAGTTGCTGCTGGTCCGTGTCGAGCTTGGCCTGCTGCTGCTGGAGCCGCTCCAGCCGGAACGAGTTCTCGTTGATCTTGGTGTTGACCAGCAGGATGCCGAGCACCCCGCCGACGACCAGCACCAGGATCAGCGCCGCGAACGGCGCCCGTGGCACCGACACCGGCGGCGGCGGGGCGACCCGCAGCCGCGGCGACGGGCTCGCCGCGGGACGGGCCCGCTCGGCCGGACCGATCCGCTCCGCCGGGCTGACCTGCTCCGCGGGGCTGATCCGCTCCGCCGGGCGCAGCGCGGCGCTGCCGTTGGTCGGGAACTCGCGCGCCCCCCGGGCGCGAGTCTCCCCCTGCCGGTCCAGCCGGCCGGACCCCGTCACCGGAAGCCCGGCCCGCGTGGTCCGCTGCGCCGCGATCCGGCCCCCCGACCGCGGTGCGCGCTGCCCGACGCCGGTGTCCCGGCTGTCGCGCTTGTCAGCGTTCATCTTCTTCTTCCCTCCCCCTCTTCGTCCGTCCCTGCGCCGTCGGCCCCGGATCCGCCGATCCGGTCCCCGGTTGGTGCATCGCCCTGACTCGCCGGCGGGGCCGTTCGCGGTCGGCCCGCCCCTGTCGCTCCGCTTCCGGGTCGATCCGTTCCGCGGCCCGCAGTCGCACCGAAGCGGCACGCGGGTTCGCGGCGACCTCCGCCTCCCCGGGCAGCTCCGCGCCCCGACTGAGCAGCCGGAACGTCGGACCTGACCCGGGCAGTTCGACCGGGAGGTCGACCGGGCCCTTGCTGCGGACCCGGTCGGTGAGGGCGGCCTTGGTGAGCCTGTCCTCCAGCGAGTGGTAGGACAGGACCACCATGCGGCCACCCACGGTGAGCTTGTCGAGGGCGGCGGGCAGCGCCGTCTCCAGCGCCGCCAGCTCCCTGTTTACCTCGATCCGTAAAGCCTGAAACGTCCTCTTGGCCGGGTGCCCCCCGGTTCGGCGGGCCGGGGCGGGAATGCTCTCCCTGACCAGTTCCGCCAGCCGCGCCGACGAGGTGATCCGGGCCCGCTCCCGTTCCCGCAGGATCGCCGAGGCGATCCTCGGGGCGAACTTCTCCTCCCCGTAGACCCGCAGCACCCGGGCCAGGTCCGGGTGGGAGTAGGTGTTGACCACCTCCTCGGCGGTCACCCCCCGGGTCTGGTCCATCCGCATGTCCAGCGGCGCGTCCTGCGCGTAGGCGAACCCGCGGTCGGGCGCGTCCAACTGGAGCGAGGAGACGCCCAGGTCGAACAGGACACCGTCGATCGCCGGGTAGCCGAGCCGGCCCAGCACCTCGGGCAACTCGTCGTAGACGGCGTGTTCGAGATGGACCCGGTCGGCGAACCGGGCCAGCCGGACCCGCGCGTGGGCGAGGGCCTCGGTGTCCCGGTCCAGCCCGATCAGCACCGTATGCGGATGCCGTTCCAGCACCGCCTCGGCGTGACCGGCCAGGCCCAGCGTGGCGTCGACGTGAACGGTGCGGTCACCCCGGGCCAGCGCGGGGGCCAGCAACTCGAGACACCGCTCGAGCAGCACGGGCACGTGCGTGCCACGGAGCTCCCCCATGTCGACCCCCACTGGTGTGAACCGTCCGTTTCTCTGCGCGCCTGTCGTCGCACGACGCCTCCGTCGTACCGCCAGATCCCCATCCGCTCCCGCCCACCGGAGGTTGCGCCTCCGAGGAGATCGTGCGCCTGGCACCGGGGAAGGGATGCCAGGAACTCGAAAGCGGCTGGAGATCTCGCAGTACGTCGGGCGTCGTCACGCCCTACAGACCGCCAGGCAGCACCCCCTCCTCGATGTCGGCGAAGTCGTCTTCGCTCTCGGCGAGGTAGCTTTCCCAGGCCGCTTTGTCCCAGACCTCCACCCGCGTGCTCGCGCCGATGACCACCAGGTCCCGGTCAAGCCCGGCGTACGCCCGCAGGTGGGCCGGGACGGTGACCCGGCCCTGTTTGTCCGGAACCTCGTCGTGCGCGCTGGCGAAGAAGACCCGGCTGTAGGCACGGGCCGCCTTGTTCGTCATGGGTTGCGCGCGCAACTGGTCGGCGATGCGCTGGAACTCGGGCATCGGGAAGACGTAGAGACAGCGATCCTGCCCTTTGGTGATCACGACACCCCCCGCCAGCCCATCCCGAAACTTCGCCGGAAGGATCAACCGGCCCTTTTCGTCCAGGCGCGGAGTGTGGGTGCCGAGGAACATCGGCCCAACCCCCTCGCCCTCGCAGCGGCGTTCGCGGCGCCGCTCCCCCCGGGCCGGTGGGCCCTCCCGGCCTCACCATTGGTCCCCACTCTACTCCACTTCGCTCCACCCGCAACCAGAATCGCCCGCGCGGCGCGTCGCTCCCGCGCACAAAACAGCACGTCAGAAGGGGTGGAGCGGAGTGGAGGGCCGGAGCGCCCCCGCCGCGGCGTCCACTACCCGACATAGATCGACTCCATCCGGTCGACCGGACTCCGGCCGTCCGCCCGACCGGCCCAACCGAACGGTTCGCCGTCGGCGGCGATCTGGCGGGGGCGGCGGTCCGGTAACCTCGCTCGCGTGACGGACGCGAAGATGCCCCTGCGGGCAAAGGTGGCCAGCTCCGTGTCGCGGACCGCGGCGGCGCTGTCGCGGGCAGCGGGTCGTGGCGACGGTTCGGTGATCGGCGGCTGGATCGGTTTGAAGATCGACCCTGACCTGCTGGCCCACCTCTCGGCGGGGCGCGCCATCGCGCTGGTGTCCGGCACCAACGGCAAGACCACCACCACCCGGCTGACCACGGCGGCGGTCGGCGTCCTGGGCCGGGTGGCCACCAACTCCTTCGGCGCCAACATGCCCACCGGCCACACCTCGGCGCTGGCCAAGGCCGGCAGCACCCCGTACGCGGTGCTGGAGGTCGACGAGCACTACCTGGCCCAGGTCCTGGAGGCCACCGAGCCGCACGTGGTCGCGCTGCTCAACCTCTCCCGCGACCAGCTCGACCGGGCCAAGGAGGTCGCCATGATGGCGCAGCTCTGGCGCGCCGCGCTGGTCAACCACCCCGACGTACGGGTGATCGCCAACGCCGACGACCCGATGGTGGTGTGGGCCGCCACCCCGCCGGCCGACCCGGCCCGGGGCATCCGGCCGCCGCACGTCACCTGGTTCAGCGCCGGCCAGCGCTGGCACGACGACTCGTGGGTCTGCCCCGAGTGCGGGCACACCATCCAGCGCTCCGGCGACCAGTGGTGGTGCAGCGGCTGCCCGCTGCGCCGGCCACAGCCGCAGTGGGCGGTCGAGGACGACGGCGTGCTCGACCCCACCGGCGCCTGGCACAAGGTGATGCTCCAGCTCCCCGGCAAGGTCAACCTCGGCAACGCCGCCACCGCCCTCGCGGTCGCCGCCGAGTTCGGCGTACGCCCGGTCGACGCGGTCTCCCGGCTCGGCGCGGTCACCTCCGTCGCCGGCCGCTACGCGCAGGTGGAGCGGGACGGGCGCAACATCCGGCTGCTGCTGGCGAAGAACCCGGCGAGCTGGCTGGAGGCGTTCGACATGGCCGACGTCGCGCCGACCCTGCTCTCCATCAACGCCCGGGACCCCGACGGGCTGGACACCTCCTGGCTCTTCGACGTCGACTTCGCCCCGCTGCGTGGCCGGCAGGTGCTGATCACCGGCGACCGGGCGTACGACCTGGCGGTCCGCCTCGAGGTCAACGGCGTGCCGTTCCAGCACGTCCGGGCGTTCGGCGAGGCGGTCCGGGCGGTTCCGCCGGGCCGGCTGGAGGTCATCGCCAACTACACCGCCTTCCAGGACATCCGAGCGGAGCTGGACCGTGTCAACTGAGAGCCTGCGTATCGTCTGGATCTACCCCGACCTGCTGTCCACCTACGGCGACCGGGGCAACATGCTGATCCTGGCCCGCCGGGCCCAGCAGCGCGGCATGCCGGTGGAGGTGCTGGAGGTCCGCTCCGACCAGCGGCTGCCCGCCACCGCCGACATCTACCTCATCGGCGGCGGCGAGGACGGCCCGCAGGCGCTCGGCGCGCAGCGGCTGCGGGCCGACGGCGGCCTGCACCGGGCCGTCGCCCAGGGGTCGGTGGTGTTCGGCGTCTGCGCCGGATACCAACTCCTCGGCACCTCCTTCTTCGCCAAGGGCGTCCAGTGCGCCGGGCTGGAGCTGCTCGACCTCTCCTCCGACCGGGGCCCGTCGCGGGCCGTCGGGGAACTGGCCGGCGACGTCGACCCCCGGCTCGGGGTGCCGGCCCTCACCGGATTCGAGAACCACGGCGGCCGGACCCACCTCGGGCCGGGCGTGTCTCCGCTGGCCCGGGTCACCGCCGGGGTCGGCAACGACGGCGCGACCGAGGGCGCGTGGCGGGGCAAGCTGCTCGGCACGTACTCGCACGGCCCGGCCCTGGCCCGCAACCCCGCCCTGGCCGACCTGCTGCTGCGCTGGGCGACCGGCGCGCACCAGCTTCCGCCGCTGGACGACACCTGGGCCGAACGGCTCCGCGCCGAGCGCCGCACCGCGGTGGCCGCCGCCCGGGCATGATCCCGGCCCGTCCGGCGGCTGTTGCGGCCCGTTCGCGCATGACGTCGGCCGCCCGGTTGCTCCCGGCCGCCCGGCTGCTGCTGCGGCAGCCGTCGGCACGCCGGTTCGCCCTGCTGCTGCTCCTGCTCGCCGGGTTCGCGGCGCTGCTACCGGTGCTCCCCCGGCCCGAGGTTGCGGCGCTGCCCCGGCTCGCCGACGGCCTCGGCGGGTACGCCCCGGTCGTCGCGATCCTCGGCGGGGCGCTGCTGCTGGTCGCCCTGGTCCCGCGCACCTTCGTCACGCTCGCCGTCGGCGCGATCTTCGGCCCCCTCGAAGGCGCGGTGTACGCGCTCGGCGCGGCGCTGCTGGCCGCCGCGCTCGGCTTCGCCGTCGGCCGGGCGCTGGGCCGCGAGTTCGTGGCCGAGCGGGTCCGCGGCCGGCTCGCCCGCCTCGACGGCTGGTTCACCAGGCAGAGCGTGCTGGGGGTGGCCACGGTCCGGCTGCTGCCGATCTCCGGCTACGGGCTGGTCAGCTACGGCTACGGCACCACCGGCGCCCGGGTGCTGCCGTTCCTCGCCGGCAGCGTCCTCGCCTCGGCCCCCACGGCGTTCGGCTACGCGGCGCTCGGCGCGGCGGCCAGCTCCCCCGGCGACGTCAACTGGTACGCCGCCGCCCCTGCGAGCCTGGGCCTGATCGCCAGCGCGGCCCTGCTGTACCGCTGGTGGCGCGCGGAACGCCGCCACCGCCGCACCACCGCCTCCACCCGCCGATCTTGCAGTCACGGCCCCGACACTTCGCCCTGAAGGGACGAACCGAGGGCCGAAACCGCACGATCGCGGGGGCGGGGGCGGGTGGTCGGGCACTGCGGTGAGCCCTGACCTGCCCCGCGCCGGACGGTGGGCGCTCGCCGGGCGGCCGGGCGGTCGGCGTGCGGGTGTTAGGAAGGGGCCCCTGCTCTACCAAGAGCGTTAACAGGGGGCCCCTCCTTACCCGTCAGGCGACGACCGACACCATGCGGCCCTTCACCACGATGACCTTGCGGGGCTCCTTGCCGGCCAGCGCCCCGGCCACCGCCTCCAGGGCCGCCGTCCGCACGTCGTCCTCGGACGCGTCGGCGGCGACCTCGATCCGGCCGCGCACCTTGCCGTTGATCTGCACCGGGTACGTCACCGTCTCGGCGACCAGCAGGGCCGGGTCGGCGACCGGGAAGTCCGCGTACGCCAGCGAGGTGTCGTGGCCCAGCCGCCGCCACAGCTCCTCGGCGACGTGCGGGGCGAACGGGGCCAGCATCAGCACCAGCGGCTCGGCCACCTCACGCGGGGTGGCCGGCAGCCGGGTCAGCGCGTTGGTCAGCTCGATCAGCTTGGCGATCGCGGTGTTGAACCGGATCCCCTCCATGTCGCCCCGGACCCCGTCGATCACCTTGTGCAGCAGCCGCCGGGTCGCGGGGTCGGCCGGGTCGTCGGTGACCCGCGCCGCGCCGGTCTGCTCGTCGACGACCGCCCGCCAGACCCGTTGCAGGAACCGGTACGACCCGACGACCGCCCGGGTCTCCCACGGGCGGGACACCTCCAGCGGGCCCATCGACATCTCGTACACCCGGAAGGTGTCCGCGCCGTACGCCGCGCACATGTCGTCGGGGGTCACCACGTTCTTCAGCGACTTGCCCATCTTGCCGTACTCCCGGCGCACCTCCTCCTCGCCCAGGAACCAGGTGCCGTCGCGCTCGACGACCTCCTCGGCCTGCACGTAGGAGCCCCGGGCGTCGGTGTACGCGTACGCCTGGATCATGCCCTGGTTGAACAGCTTGCGGAACGGCTCGAACGACGACACGTGACCCAGGTCGTACAGCACCTTGTGCCAGAAGCGGGCGTACAGCAGGTGCAGCACGGCGTGCTCGGCCCCGCCGACGTACAGGTCGGTGCCGCCGCAGTCGCCCTCGGCGCGCGGGCCCATCCAGTACCGCTCGTTTTCGGCGTCGACGAACCGGTCGGCGTTGGTCGGGTCCAGGTAGCGCAGCTCGTACCAGCAGGAGCCGGCCCACTGCGGCATCACGTTGGTCTCCCGGGTGTACCGCTTCGGCCCGTCGCCCAGGTCCAGCTCGACCTCGACCCAGTCGCGGCGGCGCGACAGCGGGGTCTCCGGGTCGCTGTCGGCGTCGTCGGGGTCGAACGTCTTCGGGGAGAAGTCGTCGACCTCGGGCAGCTCGACCGGCAGCATCTCCTCCGGCAGGGCGATCGCCGCCCCGGTGGAGTCGTACACGATCGGGAACGGCTCGCCCCAGTAGCGCTGGCGGGAGAACAGCCAGTCGCGCAGCCGGTAGGTGGTCGCGCCCGTGCCGTGGCCGTTGGCCTCCAGCCACGCGATGATCGTTGCCTTGGCGTCGGCGACCCCCAGGCCGTTCAGGTCCAGGCCGCACTCGGGCGCGGCGCTGTTGATCGCCGGGCCGTCCCCGGTGTACGCCTTGCCGTCGAACCCGTCGGCCGGCTGCACGGTACGCACGATCGGCAGCTCGAACACCTCGGCGAACGCCCAGTCCCGCTCGTCCTGCGCCGGCACCGCCATGATCGCGCCGGTGCCGTAGCCGGCCAGCACGTAGTCGGCGATGAAAGATCGGGATCTGCCCGCCGGTGACCGAGTTGGTGGCGTAGGCGCCCGAGAAGACGCCGGTTCTTCTTCTTTCGCGTCGGCCTGCCGCTCCACATCGGTCTTGGCCGCCGCCGCCTTCCGGTACGCCTCGACGGCCGCCCGGGGGCTGGCGTGCCCCCCGGTCCAGGCGTCCCGCGTCCCCTCCGGCCAGGCGGCCGGCACCAGCGCGTCGACCAACTCGTGCTCGGGGGCCAGCACCATGTAGGTGGCCCCGAAGATCGTGTCCGGGCGGGTCGTGAACACCCGCACGGGGCCCTGGCCGGTGGCGAAGTCGATGTACGCACCGGTCGACCGCCCGATCCAGTTGCGCTGCATCAGCTTGATCGGCTCGGGCCAGTCCAGGGTGTCCAGGTCGTCCAGCAGCCGGTCCCCGTACGCGGTGATCCGCATCATCCACTGCTTCAGGTTCCGCTTGAACACCGGAAAGTTGCCCCGGTCGGAGCGGCCGTCGGCGGTGACCTCCTCGTTGGCCAGCACGGTGCCCAGCCCCGGGCACCAGTTCACCGGCGCCTGCGACACGTACGCCAGCCGGTGGTCGTCGACGATCGCCCGCTGCTCGGCGACGCTCAGCTCGGCCCACGGCCGACCGTCCGGGGTGGGTCGGGTGCCGCCGGCGAACTCGGCGATCAGCTCGGCGACCGGCCGGGCCCGGCGCGCGTCCGCGTCGTACCAGGAGTTGAAGACCTGCAGGAAGATCCACTGGGTCCAGCGGTAGAAGTCGGTGTCGATGGTGGCCACCGAGCGGCGGTCGTCGTGGGCCAGCCCCAGCCGGCGCAGCTGCGTCTTGTAGCGGGCGATGTTCTGCTCGGTCGTGGTCCTGGGGTGGGTGCCGGTCTGCACCGCGTACTGCTCGGCGGGCAGGCCGAACGCGTCGAAGCCCATCGCGTGCAGCACGTTGCGGCCGGCCATCCGCTGGTAGCGGGCGAAGCAGTCGGTCCCGATGTAGCCCAGCGGGTGCCCGACGTGCAGGCCCGCCCCCGACGGGTACGGGAACATGTCCAGCACGTACAGCTTCTCCGCGCCCGCCCGGGGGTGGTCGGGGTCGGCCAGCGGCCCGGCGGGGTTCGGAGCGTGGAAGGTCCCCTCCCGATCCCAGGTGTCCTGCCAGCGCTGCTCGATCTCCTCGGCCAGTGCCGCGGTGTACCGGTACGGGGGGATGTCGCCCGCCGTCGCTGCCTCACTCATCGTCTCTCCTCGTTCGCTTCGTCTCGGCATCGCCGGGCCGGGCCGGCGGTCTCGGCATCGCCCGGCCGATCCGGCGGAGGGCACAAAAAAGCCCCTCGCGCACGAGGGGCCGCCGTGCTGTCACGCGTCAGCGCATCAGCACGGCCCGGTAAGAAGCAGGAAGACTCCGGCCATGTCGGTGAGTGTACCCCGCCGGTGCGCCACCCACGCGGCCCACCGCCCAGGCGGGAGGGCGGACCGTTCCCCTTTCACGCTACGTGACGATCTGTTTCCCCCGTCGGGCGAATATTCCGGGCGTAACCGACTGACTTGCTGCGGGGTTCGGCGATCACGACAAACATGGTTAGCCTGAGAGGCCAGTGAGATTTCTGCGGCAGACGAGGCTCTCCCGTCGCGAACCCAACGGCGGGTCCAGGTGCTCTTAACAGAGCTGCCGTTGTGGTGACGAGGAGGAGGCCCGTGACACAACAGACCTGGGACGAGGTGGGCGGTCTGCTGCCGCACGACGAGTTCCGTGCCGCCAGCGAGGCCATCGTGGCCAACATCGAGCAGGTCATCGAGGGCAAGACGGCCACCGTCCGGCTCGCCTTGGCCGTCCTGCTCGCCGAGGGGCACCTTCTCATCGAGGACGTACCCGGCGTCGGCAAGACCAAGCTGGCGAAGGCCCTCGCCCGGTCCATCGACTGTTCGGTACGACGCATCCAGTTCACCCCCGACCTGCTGCCCAGCGACGTCACCGGGGTCAGTGTCTACAATCAGGAGACGCACGACTTCGAGTTCCGCCCCGGCGCGGTCTTCGCCAACCTGGTCGTCGGCGACGAGATCAACCGGGCCTCGCCGAAGACCCAGTCCGCCCTGCTGGAGTGCATGGAGGAGCGGCAGGTCACCGTCGACGGGGTCACCTACCAGCTACAGACCCCGTTCATGGTGATCGCCACCCAGAACCCGATCGAGATGGAGGGGACGTACCCGCTGCCCGAGGCGCAGCGCGACCGGTTCACCGCCCGCATCGCGATGGGGTACCCGGGGCCGGAGGCCGAGCTGGCCATGCTGGACGGGCACGGTGCCGCCGACCCGTTGCAGGAGCTGCGGCCGGTTTCCGACGCCGAGACCGTGCGCCGGCTCATCGCCACCGTGCGCGAGGTGCACGTCGCCGACGCCGTGAAGCAGTACGCGGTGGACCTGGTCACCGCCACCCGGGAGGCCCCCGACCTGCGGCTGGGCGCGTCCCCCCGGGCCACCCTCCAGCTCCTGCGCACCGCCCGCGCCGTCGCCGCCCTGGAGGGGCGCGACTACGTCCTCCCCGACGACCTCCAGGCGCTCGCGGTGCCGGTGCTCGCCCACCGGATCATCCCGACCGCCGACGCCCAGCTCGCCCGGCGCACCACCGACGCGATCGTCGCCGAGCTGGTGCACCGGCTTCCGCTGCCGCACGACCGCCAGCGCTCGCCGTACAACACCCGCTCCGCCCCCGACGGCAACGGCCGCGCCCCGTACGAGCCGCGGAGGCGGTGACCGTGCGCGACGGGCTCCGAGGCCTGACCACCCGCGGTCGCTCGTTCCTGGCCGCCGCCCTCGCCGCGGCCGTCTCCGCCGTCATCCTCGGCGAGAAGGACCTGCTCCGGGTGGCCGTGCTGCTCGCAGTCCTGCCGCTGCTCGCCGCCGCGTACGTGGGGCGCAGCCGGTACAAGCTGGCCTGCCACCGGTCGCTGGAGCCGCACCGGGTGCCGGTCGGGGCCAGCTCCCGGGTGGTGCTGCGGCTGCAGAACATGTCCCGCCTGCCCACCGGCACGCTGCTGCTGGAGGACCGGCTGCCGTACGCCCTGGGCAGCCGGCCCCGCGTGGTGCTGGAGCGGCTCGGCGCGCACCAGGCCAGCTCGGTGGCGTACACGGTCCGCGCGGACGTGCGTGGCCGGTACGAGGTGGGTCCGCTGGTGGTCCGGCTCACCGACCCGTTCGGGCTGTGCGAGCTGAGCCGGTCGTTCCCCAGCGTGGACCGGCTCACGGTGATCCCGCAGGTCACCCCGCTGCCCTCGGTCCGGCTCCCGGCGAGTACGCGGGCAGCGGCTCCAGCCGCGCCCGGTCGGTGGCGGTGCACGGCGAGGATGACGCGGCGACCCGGGAGTACCGGATGGGCGACGACCTGCGCCGGGTGCACTGGAAGTCGACCGCCCGCACCGGCGAGCTGATGGTCCGCCGCGAGGAGCAGCCCTGGGAGAGCCGGGCGACCGTGGTGCTGGACACCCGCGGTTACGGCCACCACGGCGACGGGCCGACCGCGAGCTTCGAGTGGGCGGTCTCCGCGGCGGCCAGCATCGCGGTGCACCTGCGCCAGGCCGGGTACAAGCTGCGCCTGGTCACCGGCGACGGCGCGGACGTCGACGCGACCGAGGGCGCCGGGGACGGGCTGCTGCTCGACCAGCTCGCCGAGGTCCGCCTCGACCCGCGCGGCGACATCACCACGCTGGTGCAGCAGGTGCGGCAGCGCGGTGACGGCGGCCTGATCATCGGCCTGTTCGGCACGGTGAGCACCGCCGAGGCGGAACTACTCGCCGGCTTGCGGGGCAACGGCGCGACCTGCGTCGGCTTCCTGCTGGACAGCTCCACCTGGCTCCATCTCCCGCCCCGGGCCCGGGCGGAGGCCGACCACGCGCACGGCGCCGCCGCGCTCGCCCTGTTGCAGAGCGGGTGGCGGGTCGTCGGGGTCGACCACGGGGCCCGGCTGCCCGCGCTGTGGCCGCAGGCCGGCCGGGGCTCGCAGGGGTTCGCCCTGCGGGCCGCGCTGGCCGAGACCGTGGCCGGGGGCGTCAAGTGACGATCCGCCGTGTCGGGCGTACCCGCGTGCCCGGCCCGGCGGGCAGATGACCGGAAGGGTGCTCTCGTGACCGCGACCCGCAACCTCGGCTTCGTGGCCGCCGCCGCGACCCTGCTGGCGGCGGCCCCGCTGTCGGCCATCTTCGAGCGCTGGACCTGGCTCATCCAGGCGGCCATCGCGGTTACGGTGATCGCCGGGTTGGCCGCGCTGACCCGGCTGGTCCGGGCCCCGCTGTGGGGGCAGGTGCTGGGCATGCTCGGCGGGCTGACGCTCGCGCTGGCCTGGCTCTTTCCCGCCGGCACCGAGCTGGTGGCGTTCCTGCCGACCCCGGGCACCTTCGCCCACTTCGCCGAGCTGTTCAGCGCGTCGATGGTGGACATGCGCTCGTACGGGGTGAAGGTGCCCGACACCGACCCGCTGCTGTTCGTCACCGTGCTCGGCGTCGGCGGAGTGGCGGTGGTGGTGGACGTCCTCGCCGTCGGCCTGCGTCGTCCCGCGTTGGCCGGCCTGCCGATGCTGGCCGTCTACTCGGTGCCCGTCGCCGTCTACGTCGACAGCGTCCCCGCCGTGCCGTTCGTGATCGGTGCCGCCGGCTACCTGTGGCTGCTGGTCACCGACAACGTCGACCGGGTACGCCGGTTCGGCCGCCGGTTCACCGGCGACGGCCGCGACGTCGACGTGTGGGAGGCCTCGCCGCTGGCCGCCGCCGGGCGGCGGCTCGCCGTGGTCGGGGTGGTGCTGGCGGTGGCGCTGCCGCTGGCGGTGCCGGGGATGACCGGCGGCCTGCTCAACGCCGTGGGGGCCGGCACCGGCACCGGCAGCGGCACCGGGCAGGGCGGCAACCCGGGCCGCATCGACCTCTTCGCGTCGCTGAGCGGCCAGCTCAACCAGTCCGAGGTCTACGAGATGGTCACGGTCACCACCAACGAGCCAAACCCGTTCTACCTGCGCTACGGGGTCGCCGACGAGCTGCGGCCCGACGGCTTCCGGGTGCGCAACCCGACCGGCCGGCCCGTCACCCGGGCCCTGCCCGACCCGACCCAACGGGCCGCGGAGGGCCTCGAACAACGGCAGTACCGGGCCACCGTGGAGGTTTCGAAGAATCTCAACATGCCGCTGCTGCCGGCCTACGCCGAGCCGGTGCGCACCGAGGAACTCAACGCCAACTGGCTCTACGACCCGAACCAACAGGTGCTCTTCTCCAACCGGGAGAACTCCCGCGGCAAGCGCTACTCGTTCGGCTACGTCCGGTCGACGTACACCCCGACGGCGCTGCGGCGGGCCCCGTCGCTGCCGTCGGACCACCCGATCCGGCTACAGCAGACCGTCACCCCGCCGGTCGAGCAGGTCGACACCCTGGTCGCCGGCCTCGTCCGGGGCCGCAGCACCGACTACGACAAGGTGCGGGCGATCTACGACCACTTCTCCGCGGACAACGGTTTCACCTACAGCCTGACCACGAAGGGTGGCACCAGCGGTCAGGACATCGTCGACTTCCTGAACAACAAGGCCGGCTTCTGCCAGCAGTACGCGGCGGCGATGGCGTGGCTGGTCCGGTCGGCCGGCATCCCGGCCCGGGTGGCGTTCGGCTTCACCAACGGCACCGGCCGCACGGATGAAGGATACGTGCTGACCAACCGCAACCTGCACGCCTGGACCGAGGTCTACTTCGACGGGATGGGCTGGGTGCCCTTCGACGCCACCCCGGCGTACGGGGTGCAGGGCTCGACCCGCTCGGCCTGGGCCCCGGACACCGACCAGCCGGAGCCGGGGGCCACCGAGCCGGGTGCCCCGGCCGCCCCCGACGACTCGGAGCCGGTGCCGAACGCCGCCGACCAGGACGCCGCCGACCAGGACACCGACGCCGGCCTGGCGGTCGGGGTGGACGGTCCCGCCCGGCAGGCCCCCGTCTGGCCCTGGTGGACGGCCGGCGCGCTGGCGCTGCTCGCCCTGCTCGCCGTGCCCGCGCTGCGCCGGATGGCGCTGCGCCGCCGGCGGGGTGCCGGCACGGCGGTG
>NZ_GG657738.1:1620718-1623050 GCF_000158815.1 Micromonospora sp. ATCC 39149
CGGGCGCGACAGGCGCGGAGGGAGCCCGCACGAGCACCGGCGCGGGCAGGAAGCAGCGGCCCGCCGTTCGACGGGCCGAGTCAGCGCAGCCCCGCCGGGCCGGCGGGCCGTGGGTCAGCGGTGGGGCCGGGTCAGCGGTGCCCCTCCGGGCGCTGCCGCCACCGGTCCTCCATCCGATCCAGAAACGACGAACGCCGGCCGGACCGCCCGCGCGGACGGCGTCGGCTGCTGGTCGTCGTTCCCCCGACCACGTGCAGGTCGGGGGACTGGGCCTTGCGGTGCGACTGCACCGCGTACGCCGCCGAACCCAGCATGATGACGAAACCCACCACCGCGAGCGGTGGGGTCTTGATCACCGCACCGTAGACCAGTAGAGCCAGGCCAACGATGATCGCGCCGGCAGCGACGAGCAGACGACGCCGCGCGTGGAAGCGCGGATCGCTGGCGCGCACAGCCGAGGCGAATTTGGGGTCCTCGGCAAGCGACCGCTCGATCTGCTCGAACAGCCGCTGCTCGTGCTCCGAGAGCGGCACGGCACTCCTCCCCGGTCACGTTGGTCGGTCCGGTCGGACCGACAGACCGTGGCAGCCAACCGGCTGCTTACCGTCAAGTCTACGAGGGGGGTCGCGCGTCGGAAAGCGGGACGACCTATGGGCGGGGCGGATTTTCGTTTCGTCTGGGATCGCGACGGCCAAGCAGGCTCGCCGGACCTATGACGGACCGCCCGAATCGGGCGGCGGCGGCGTCCGCCACGGCCTCCGCCTCCCGCCAGCCGCGTTCGGGCGCGCCAAGCGTCAGCTGCTGTGGCGTCTGGCCTGCCGGGGCGAGCCCCTCCATCCGCACCCCGACGAGGCGAATCCGGTCACTGGGGTCGAGGGCGGTGTAGAGGGCCCACGCCGTGTCGAACGTCTCCCGCGCCGTGTCGGTCGCCACGTCGAGGGTGCGGGAGCGGTTGACGGTGCGGAAGTCGGCCGTCCGCACCTTGATCGACACCGTCCGGCCGACCTGGCCGGCCCGGCGCAGCCGGGCGCCGACCTTCTCGGCGAGGGCGAGCAGGGCCCGGCGGATCTCCAGCGGGTCGGCCACGTCGGCGTCGAAGGTCACCTCGGCACCGATCGACTTCTCCACCTGCTCGGGGGTGACCCGACGCGGGTCCCGCCCCTGGGCCAGCCCGTGCAGGTGGGCCGCGGCCGCCTCGCCGAGCGCTTTGCGAAGCATGCCGTACGGGGCCTCGGCCAGGTCACCTATGGTGGCCAGCCCGAGCCGGCGCAGCGTCTCGGCGGAGCGCTCCCCCACGCCCCACAGGGCGTCGACCGGCAGCGGGCGCAGGAAGTCGAGCACCCGGTCGGCCGGCACCACGAGCAGCCCGTCGGGTTTGGCCCGGGTGGAGCCGAGCTTCGCCACGAACTTGCTCGGCGCGACCCCCACCGAGCAGGTCAGGCCCTGCTCGTCGGCGACCCGGGCGCGGATGCTCCGGGCGATCCGGGCCGGCGGGCCGAACAGCCGGCGCGCGCCGGCCACGTCGAGGAACGCCTCGTCGAGCGAGAGTGGCTCGACCAGTGGGGTGACGTCCCGGAAGATCTGCATCACGGCCCGGGAGGCGGCGGTGTACTGCGCGAAGTCGGGCGGCAGATAGACCGCGTGCGGGCACAGCGACCGGGCGCGCATGATCGGCATGGCGCTGCGGATGCCGTACCGTCGGGCCTCGTAGCTGGCGGAGCTGACCACGCCACGCTGGCCGACCCCGCCGACCACGACGGGCCGGCCCCGCAGCTCAGGTCGGCGGCGCACCTCGACCGAGGCGTAGAAGGCGTCCATGTCGACGTGCAGGATCGGGCTGCCGGAGTCGTCGCCGTCGGGCCCGAAGCGCGGGTCGCCACCGCGCGGCAACGACTGACTGCGGCCCATTCCGGCAGGCTAGCCCCCGGGTACGACACGCCGGCTGGCCCGGGGCCGCCCAGCCGTCGCACCACCAGCCTCAGCCGCGCACCACGAGCAGCGGGATGGTCATCTCGGCGGCGGTGTCCGACCCGTGGTACGCCACCAGGCGGGCGTCGACCGGGTGCTCCGAGCGGGTGGCGACCACGGCGGACGTGCCCCGGCAGGCCACCACCACGTCGCCGATCCGGCCCAGGTGCGCCTCGGGCACCGGCCCGAACCAGCCGGTGGCCACCGCCTCGTCCCGGCGCAGCACCCGGGCCGCGCCGCCGAGCACGGCCGACCAGGTGGCCACCACGTCGTCGACCGCGCCCGGCGCGACGTGCAGATAGCGGACCCGGGGTTCCCCGGCGAGCACCCGCACCCCGGCCCGCAGCCGGGGATCGGCATCGAA
>NZ_GG657738.1:1624219-1625176 GCF_000158815.1 Micromonospora sp. ATCC 39149
ACCAGGACGCTCGCCGCGCCGCCCGGGCGCAGCGCGGTGACCAGCGCGGCCACGACCGGCGCGGGATCGTCGACGACCTCCAGCACCGAGTGGCAGAGCACCAGGTCGACGCTGGCCGGCTCGACCAGCCCGGCGAGCGCGTCGCCGTCGCCCTGCACGGCGCGTACCCGGTCGGCGACGCCGGCCTCGGCGGCCCGGCGGGTGAGCGCGGCGAGCGCGTCGGGGCTGGCGTCGACCACGGTGACCAGGTGCCCGGCCTGCGCCAGGGGCACGGCGAAGCCGCCTGTTCCGCCGCCGACGTCGAGGACGGCGAGCCGGTCGCCGGCGCGGCGTTCCAGCTCGGCGCGGAGCACCGACCAGATGACGGCGGTACGGGGGGTCAACGGTGGGCCGGTGAACCGGGCACTGGTCTGCTCCACACGGTCGAGCCTAGTCAGCCCCGGCGTTGTCAACAGGGGGCCCCTGCTCTATCGAAGCGTTGACAGGGACCCCTCCCTGCGCCTCAGCGGAAGTCGCGGGAGGCCGGGGCGACCGGCGGCTCGATCGGGTCGAGCCGGTCGGCGGTCAGGTTGGTCACCCCCTCGTGCCGCTGCAACCGGCCGCGCACCACCAGCGCGGCGCTGGTGCGCGCCACCCTCCGGTAGCGCTGCCACAGCCCCGGCGAACAGGTGACGTTGAGCATCCCGGTCTCGTCCTCCAGGTTGAGGAAGGTGACCCCGCCCGCGGTGGCCGGCCGCTGCCGGTGGGTGACGATCCCGCCGACCCGGATCCGCCGACCCGGATCCACCCGCCCCAGCCGGGCGATCGGCACCGCGCCGAGGGCGTCGAGCCGCTCACGGAGGAACCGGGCCGGATGGCTCTCCGGCGACAGGCCGGTCGCCCAGACGTCGGCGACGAGGCGGTCCACCGCCTCCATCCCGGGCAGGGTCGGCGCGGTCGTGCCGGTCACCGTGCCCG
>NZ_GG657738.1:1625472-1627095 GCF_000158815.1 Micromonospora sp. ATCC 39149
CGGCCGGCCCGCCCAGCCCCCAGGCGTGCGGCGGCTCGCCGGGCGCGCTGCCCACCGGGTGTCCGGGGTGGACTCCAGGACGGCCTTCGCGCCGCTGGCGTTGACGTCGGGGCGGCGCACCTCGACGCCGTGCCGCCGGGCGTCGTCGACCAGGGTCTGCGGCGAGTAGAAGCCCATCGGCTGGGCGCCCAGCAGCGCGGCCAAAAACGGGCCCGGGTGGTAGCGCTTGAGCCAGGAGCTGGCGTACACCAGGTAGGCGAAGCTCATCGCGTGGCTCTCCGGGAAGCCGTAGCTGGCGAACGCGGTGAGCTTGCGGTAGACGTCGTCGGCCAGCTCGCCGGTGATGCCCCGCTCGGCCATCCCGGCGTAGAGCCGGTCGGCGACCCGCGCCATCCGCTGCACCGACCGCTTGGCGCCCATCGCCCGGCGGAGCTGGTCGGCCCCGGCCGCGTCGAAGCCGGCCAGGTCGATGGCGAGCTGCATGAGCTGCTCCTGGAACAGCGGCACGCCGAGGGTCTTCTCCAGCGCGTTGCGCATCAGCGGGTGCGGGTACGTCACCGGCTCCTGACCGTTGCGGCGCCGGATGTACGGGTGCACCGAGCCGCCCTGGATCGGGCCGGGCCGGATCAGCGCCACCTCCACCACCAGGTCGTAGAACTCGCGGGGCTTGAGCCGGGGCAGGGTGGCCATCTGGGCGCGGCTCTCCACCTGGAACACCCCGACCGAGTCGGCCCGGCAGAGCATGTCGTAGACCTCGGGGTCGTCCAGTGTCATGTCGCCCAGGTCGAGGGTCGTCCCGATCATGTCGTAGCCGTAGTGCAGGGCCGAGAGCATGCCGAGGCCGAGCAGGTCGAACTTCACCAGCCCGACGGCGGCGCAGTCGTCCTTGTCCCACTGGAGCACGCTGCGGCCGGGCATCCGCCCCCACTCCACCGGGCAGACCTCGATAACCGGGCGGTCGCAGATCACCATCCCGCCGGAGTGGATGCCCAGGTGCCTCGGGAACGTCTGGAGCTGATCGGCGTACGCGACGACCTGCTCGGGGATGTCCTCGGCGTCGACGGAGGCGACCGAACCCCAGCGGTCGATCTGCCTGCTCCAGGCGTCCTGCTGGCCGGGCGAGAAGCCGAACGCCTTCGCCACGTCCCGCACCGCCGAGCGCGGCCGGTACGAGACGACGTTGGCGACCTGGGCGGCGTGCTCCCGGCCGTACCGGGCGTAGACGTGCTGGATCACCTCCTCCCGACGGTCGGACTCGATGTCCACGTCGATGTCGGGGGGCCCGTCGCGCTCCGGGGCGAGGAACCGCTCGAACAGCAGCCGGTGCCGGACGGCGTCGACGTTGGTGATCCGCAACGCGTAGCAGACCGCCGAGTTGGCCGCCGACCCCCGGCCCTGGCAGTAGATGTCCGCCCGGCGGCAGAACGCGACGATGTCGTACACCACCAGGAAGTAGCCGGGGAAGCCCAGCTCGTCGATCATCCGCAGCTCGTGGTCGAGCTGCCGGTACGCCTCCGGGTGCGCCTCGGGCGGCCCGTACCGCTCCCGGGCCCCGGCCATGGTGAGCGCGCGCAGCCAGCTCATCTCGGTGTGCCCGGCCGGCACCGGGTAAACCGGCAGCTT
>NZ_GG657738.1:1628793-1629447 GCF_000158815.1 Micromonospora sp. ATCC 39149
TCGACCCGAGCGAGCACCCCGTCGGGCACCAGCCGCAGCCGGATGATCCCGGCCGTCGGGCGGGCCGGTCGGGAGCCCGGGCCGGCCGGCGCTGCCGGAGAGCCAGCCGTCGAGCTGCCAGCGCACCCGGTCGGCGATGGCCGCCGCGGTGAGCAGGCCGTCGTGCCGCCACACCCGGTGCAACTCCTGGCCGTGGGCGGTGACCGCCTCGATGCCCAGCCGGGTGCAGGCCAGCCCGTGCGCGGCGAGCCGGTCGTGCAGCCGCTCGGCCAGCGCGCGGGCGGCGAAGGCTGCGGCGTCGACCCGGTCGATCGGCTCGTCGTGGTCGGCGGTGACCGCCAGGTCGACCAGGGGCCGGCGGACGGCCAGCGGCCGGTGGTCCTGGCCGGCGGCGAGCCGGTGGGCCAGCGCGCCGTCGAACCCGAACCGGGCCAGCACGTCCCCCGCCGGCAGCGCGGCGAAGCCCCCCAGGGTGCGTAAGCCGAGCCGGCGCAGCAGGTCGGCCAGGGCCGGCCGGCCGAGCGCCTCCACCGGCAGGCCGGCCAGGAAGCCTGGGGTGCCGCCGGGGGGCACCACCCGCCCGGCGCGGGCCGCCAGGCCTGCGGCGAACACAACACGTCGGCGATGCCCACCTGGCTCTCCACCGCGCAGGTC
>NZ_GG657738.1:1632497-1634305 GCF_000158815.1 Micromonospora sp. ATCC 39149
CCTCGCGGTCTGGGACTCCGCGGCCGACGCGGTCGGCTTCGACGCCTCGCCGGTGGGCCGCTCCTGGGCCCGGATCGCCCGCTCCCGGGTACGGGTCGACCTGCGTCCGCTGGCCAGCCGGGGCGAGTGGTCCGGGCAGCGGCCGTTCGGCGAGCCGCCCGGCGGCCGGGTCGCCGGCCCGGTGCTGGCGCTGACCCGGGCCCGGCTGCGGATCCGCCGGGCGGCCACCTTCTGGCGGGCCGTCCCGCCGGTGGCCGCCGCCCTGCCCGCCGCGCCCGGCCTGCTGGCCCGGTTCGGCGTCGGCGAGGCCCCGCTTGGCTGGCAGGGCACGGTCAGCGTGTGGCGTGACCCGGTGGACCTCGTCGCATTCGCGTACCGTCACCCCGAGCACCGCGCCGCGATCGCGCGCACCCCCACCGAGGGGTGGTACGCGGAGGAACTCTTCGCGCGGTTCGAGGTGCGCGACGTGGTCGGCGACCGGACGGTGCTGGGGTGGGTCGCCGACGGCGACGCGGCAACGGCGAAGGATGGGCGGGCATGAGGTTGGTGCGCTGGACGCCGGACGATCTGCTCCGGCGGCTGGACGACGTGGTGGCCGTCTACGGCGAGGCGATGAACTACCGGGCCGACCTGCTGGAGGCCCGGCGCGGCTACATCGCCACCCACGTGCGCCGTCCCGGCTTCCGTGCCGTCGCCAGCCTCACCTCCGAGGGGCACCTGGCCGGCTTCGGGTACGGCTACGTCGGCACGCCCGGCCAGTGGTGGCACGACCAGGTGTACCGGGCGCTGACCGCCGACGCCCGGCGGCGCTGGCTCACCGACTGCTTCGAGGTGGTCGAGCTGCACGTCCGGCCGCCCGCCCAGGGGCACCGCCTGGGCACCCGGCAGCTCACCGCCCTGCTCACCGTGGCTTCGGGCAGCACCACCCTGCTCTCCACGCCCGAGGCCGACGAGCAGCGCTCCCGGGCCTGGCGGCTGTACCGCCGGTTCGGCTTCGTCGACGTGCTGCGCCACTTCCACTTCCCCGGCGACGAACGCCCGTTCGGCATCCTCGGCCGGGACCTGCCGCTCACCGCGCCGGCCCCGGCCGACCCGGCCGCCTCCAACCCTGCCGACCCGGCCGCCTCCGCCCCGGGCCCGGCCGACCCGTGACCCGGCACCAGCCGCCCCGGGCCGGGGTCCGGCCGCTGCCACCCCGAGCGGGATTCCGCCCGCCACCGCCCCGAGCCGGGGCCCGGCCGCTGCTGCCCCGAGCCGGGGCCCGGCCGCTGCTGCCCCGAGCCGGGGCCCGGCCGCTGCTGCCCTGGGCGGGGCTGGGCCTGCTGGTCCTGGCCCAGATCTGCTACCCACTCACCGCCGGTGCCACCCGGGCCGGGCTGACCGTGGCCACCGTCGTGCTCGGGTACCTGCTCTCGGTCGGCCACGCGCTGCTCAGCCGGGGCCCCCGCGCGGCGGCGGCGCTGGTCGCCGTGGCCACCGGCGGTGGCTTCGCGATCGAGGCCCTCGGGGTGGCCACCGGCTTCCCGTTCGGCAGCTACGACTACTCCGGTGAGCTGGGCCCGAAGTTGGCCGGGGTGCCGTTGATCATCCCGCTCGCCTGGACCTGGATGGCCTGGCCCGCCTGGCTCGCGGCGGCCCGGCTCGTCCCGCCCGGCGTTGCCCGGGTGGCGCTCGCCGCCGTCGGGCTGGCCGCCTGGGACCTGTTCCTCGACCCGCAGATGGTCGCCGAGGGCTACTGGGTGTGGCGGGACGCCACCCCCGCCCTGCCCGGCCTGCCCGGCGTCCCGGTCAGCAACTACCTCGGCTGG
>NZ_GG657738.1:1635108-1637357 GCF_000158815.1 Micromonospora sp. ATCC 39149
TCCAGTGGCTGTGGCTGACCTTCCTGCCGCTGCGGGCGATGGAGCGCTCGCCGCGGCCGTCCCTGGCGGCGGCCGGCGGGCAGTTCCTCGTGGTCGACCGGGCCGGCTATGCCGCAGCCGGCGGGCACACCGCCGTGGCCGACCGGGTGCTGGAGGACATCGAGCTGGCCCGCGCGGTCAAACGCTCCGGCGGCCGGATCGCCCTCGCCGACGGCTCCCGGCTGGCCACCTGCCGGATGTACGACGACTGGCCGCAACTGCGCGACGGCTACACCAAGTCGCTGTGGGCCTCGTTCGGTCATCCGGGGGCGGCGGCGGCCGTGGTCGTGGCGCTGCTGCTGCTCTACACCGCTCCTCCGCTGGTCGCGCTGGCCGCCCTGCTCGCGGGCGTCCCGACCGTCGCGGCCCTGGCGGCGCTGGCCTGGCTGCTCGGGGCGGCCGGGCGGGCGGTCAGCGCCCACGCCACCGGCGGCCGGTGGTGGCCCGACGCGCTCGGCCACCCCGTGTCGGTCGTGGTCCTCGGCTGGCTGACCGCGCGGTCGTACCATCTGCGGAAGCGACGCCGCCTGTCCTGGCGGGGTCGCCCGGTCAGCTAGGAGGGCACGCCATGGCACGGATCGTGGTCGTCGGTGCCGGGGTGGGCGGGCTGGCCACCGCCGCCCGGCTGGCCACCACCGGGCACGACGTGACCGTCCTCGAGCGGGCCGGCACGGTCGGCGGCAAACTCGGCCGGTACGTCCACGACACCCCGGCCGGGTCGTTCCACTTCGACACCGGGCCGAGCCTGCTCACCCTCCCGGAGGTCTTCCACGACCTGTTCGAGGCGACCGGCGCGAAGCTCGACGAGTACCTCGACCTGACCCCGCTGGACCCGATCGTCCGGCACGTCTTCCCCGGCGACGGGCCCACCCTCGACTCCTGCGCCGACCCGGCCGAGTTCGCCGCCCGCGTCGGCGCGGCGTTCGGCGACCGGGCCGCCGCCGACTGGCAGCGGCTGTGGCGACGCGCCGCCCGGGTCTGGGACGCCTCGCACCGGGACATCCTGCGCCGGGCCGTCGACTCGCCGCTGGACCTCGCCGCGCTGGCCTGGCGGCTGGGCGACCTCGCCGCGATCGGCCCCGGCCGCACCCTGCGCGGGCTGGGCCGCCGACACCTGTCCGACCCCCGGCTGCGGATGCTGCTGGAGCGGTACGCCACCTACACCGGGGCCGACCCGCGCCGGGCCCCGGCCGCGCTGGTCGCCGTCCCGTACGCCGAGCTGGCGTTCGGCGGCTGGTACCTGCGCGGCGGCCTGGGCACCCTCGCCGACGCGCTGCTGACCCGCTGCCTGGACCTCGGCGTGGTCGTGCAGACCGGCGCCACGGTCACCCGGATCGACGCGGCGGGCGGCCGGGTGCACGGGGTACGCCTCGCCGGAGTCGCCGCGCCCGTGGCCGCCGACGTGGTGGTGGCCAACGTCGACGCGCTGACCCTCTACCGGGACCTGCTGCCCAGCCCGCGCCGGCTGGCCGGGCTCACCGACCGCAGCCTCGCCGGCTTCGTGCTGCTGCTCGGGGTGGCCGGCGACTCCGGCCTGGCCCACCACAACGTGTTCTTCCCGCGCGACTACGACGCCGAGTTCGACGCGGTCTTCGGCCACCCCGGGCGGGGCGTACGGGCCCGGCCCGCGCCCGACCCGACCGTCTTCGTCACCGTGGCCGACGACCCGGCCGTGCGCCCCGACGGGCACGAGGCGTGGTTCGTGCTGGTCAACGCCCCCCGCCACGGCACCGCCACGGGCGCGGTGGACTGGCGCCGGCCGGGCCTGGCCGACGCGTACGCCGATCGGATCCTCGACGTGCTCGCCGAGCGCGGCGTGGACGTCCGCGACCGGCTGGTGTTCCGGGAGGTCCGCACCCCGGCCGACCTGGACGCCGCCACCGGCGCGCCCGGCGGTTCGATCTACGGCACGGCCGGCGGCCTGCTGCGGCCGGCGAACCGGGGGCCGGCGGCCGGCCTGTGGCTGGTCGGCGGCTCCAGCCACCCCGGGGGCGGTCTGCCGATGGTCACCCTCTCCGCCCAGATCGTCGCCGACGAGATCGGCCCCGCCTGGGGGTAGGGAGGGGGCCCGGCGGCGGGTCAGCCGGCCTCGATGAGGGCGCGGCGGACAGCGGAGAACAGCTGGCCCAGCCCGAAGCCCGCCAGCAGCACCCAGACCGCGGTGGCCATGGTGATGGTGCCGGCGGTCAGGTCCGGGTCGATCAGCCCGG
>NZ_GG657738.1:1637883-1679229 GCF_000158815.1 Micromonospora sp. ATCC 39149
GCCGCCGCCCGGGGATCGAAGCCCCCGTGCAGCCGCGCCCACGCCGTCGCGTACTCGTCCCAGTTCAGCGAAAGAGACACACCACGGAAACAACCGTGGCACCGGCACTGTGGTGTCGCGCCACGGGGTCACACCCGCGCGCTGACCTCCAACTGCTGCCAGACCTCCCGCGTCGCGGTGGACCGGTTGAGGGTGATGAAGTGGATGCCGGGCACTCCCTCGTCGAGCAGCCGCCGGCACATCTCGGCCGCCTGCTCGATGCCGAGCCGGCGGACCGCCTCCGGGTCGTCGGCCACCTCGGCGAAGCGCGCGGCCAGGGCCGGCGGGAAGGGCGCCCCGGACAGCTGCACGGACCGCTCGATGGTGGTGAGCTGGGTGACCGGCATCACCCCGGCCAGGATCGGGGTGTCGCAGCCCTCCGCCGCCACCCGGTCCCGCAGCCGCAGGTAGTCGTCGGCGTCGAAGAACATCTGGGTGATCGCGAACTCCGCGCCGGCCCGGCACTTGCGGACGAAGTGCGCGGTGTCGCTGGCCACGTCGGGCGAGCGCGGGTGCTTGTACGGGAACGCGGCCACCCCGATGCTGAAGTCACCGCAGTCGCGCACCAGCCGCACCAGGTCCTCGGCGTAGAGCACCCCCTCGGGGTGGCGGACCCACTCGCCGCCCGGGTCGCCCGGCGGGTCGCCCCGCACGGCCAGCACGTTGCGCACCCCGACGCCGGCCAGCCGCCCGATGACGTTGCGCAGCTCGGCGACGGAGTGGTTGACGGCCGTGAGGTGCGCCATCGGCAGCAGGGTGGTCTCGGTGGCGATCCGCTCGGTCACCGCGACCGTGGTGTCCCGGGTCGACCCGCCGGCCCCGTAGGTGATCGACACGAACGAGGGGCGCAGCGACTCCAGCTCGCGGATCGCCTGCCAGAGCAGCCGCTCGCCCTGCGGTGTCTTGGGCGGGAAGAACTCGAACGAGAAGGTGGGCTGACGGTCACGGATCAGCTCCCCGATCGACGGCTGCGGATTGGGGAGCACCGATGGAAGACCAAGAGCCATGGACCGACTCTAGCGGTCGGGGCCCGCCGCACCCAGGCCCTTCCCACCTGACGCGACCGCCGCGCGAGCGCCACCCGAGCAGCTCCCGGCCACCTCCCCTGCGTCCCCTGGCCAGCCGCCGGGCGGCTCCCGGGCGGCCTTCGGGCGGCTCCCGGGCCGGCGGCGGGCCGCAGAACGTCGTACCCCCGGGGTAGACAGGCGGTAGCGCGGACGGGGCCCGCGTGGGGGTCAGCACCGACCGGCGGCGTGCCGGTCCCGCCCGGGCGGGCGGGTCGACGCCGCCATCGCGCCGACCCTCCCGGAGGACCGATGACGCCGCCCCCGCCGCCCGGGCCGGAGTCGCCCGGGCCGGAGCTGCTCGGCCCGATGCTCGCCCGGCTCCGCCAGGCCCGGGGCCGCAGCCAGCAGCTCCTCGCCGCCGAGCTGTGCGCCGCCTCGGGCGTGCCCACGCTGAGCCGGCACGAGGTGTCCCGTTGGGAGCGGCAGCTCCGCGTGCCGGGGGCCTTCTGGCTGGGGTGGCTGGCCGTGGTCCTCGCCGTGCCGGCCAAGCTGCTGGCCGATGCCGCCGGGCGCAGCCGGCGAGCGCGCCGCCGGCCGCTGCCGGCTGGTCGGGCACGCCCACGGGCCGGCGGTACGCCCGTACGCCGCCCTCCCGCCACCCACCGCACCGGGCGGGGCGCGACCGGCCAACCCGCCCACTTGACCCGACGTCCAGCTTCTGGCGATCGTGGCGGTCGACTCATGTCGGCGACATGGCAAGATCCCGCGGTCCGGACACCCCTCTGTCGCCGACATAAAGTCGATCGCCACGTACGGCTCGAACCAGGCGGGGATGACCCCCCGTACGCGGGCCACCAGCCGCGCGCCTTGCTCTCCCTGGCGAGACTCACCAGCACTTCCGTCAGCCCGGCCGACATGCCGTAGCACTCGGGGGCGACCGGCCCGCCCCGGCGTGCCACGCGCCGCCGGTGCGGCAGCTCACCGGACGACCCGCTAGCGTCGGGGCGTGACCCACGCTGCTCCCGTATCCCCCGTCGACCGTGCCGGCCTGCGTCAGCGGATCGACAAGGCCCTCGCCGGCTTCCTGGCCGGTCAGCGCACCTGGCTGACGGCCGTCGACACGGCTCTGGTGCCGGTGGCCGAGGCGATCGAGGCGTTCGTGCTGGGCGGCGGCAAGCGGCTGCGCCCGGCGTTCGCGTACTGGGGGTTCCGGGGGGCGGGCGGCGCCGACGCGGATCAGGTGGTGACCGCCCTGGCCGCGCTGGAGTTCGTGCAGGCCAGCGCGTTGATCCACGACGACCTGATGGACCGCTCGGACACCCGGCGCGGCGAGCCGGCGGTGCACCGGCGGTTCGCCGCCCGGCACCGGGGAGCCGGCTGGGGCGGAGACGCCGATGGCTTCGGCGACGCGGCGGCGATCCTGCTCGGCGACCTGTGCCTCGTCTGGTCCGACGAGCTGCTGCACTCCGCCGGGCTGGACCCGCGCGTCGTCGCCCGGGCCCGGCCGGTCTTCGACGAGATGCGCACCGAGGTCACCGTCGGGCAGTACCTCGACGTGCTGACCCAGGCCACCGGCGACACGTCGGTGGAACGCGCGGGCAAGGTCGCCCGGTACAAGTCGGCCAAGTACACCGTCGAGCGTCCGCTGCTGCTGGGCGCGGCGCTGGCCGACGCGCCCGCCCACGTGCGGGCGGCCTACTCGGCGTACGGGCTGCCGCTGGGCGAGGCGTTCCAGCTCCGCGACGACGTGCTGGGGGTGTTCGGCGACCCGGCGCAGACCGGCAAACCCGCCGGTGACGACCTGCGCGAGGGCAAGCGGACGTACCTCGTCGCGGCGGCGGTGGAGGCGAGCGACGACGCGGGCCGCGCGCTGCTGCTGGACCGGCTCGGCGACCCGGAGCTGGACGCCGACGGGGTGGCCCGGCTGCGCGAGCTGATCACCTCGACCGGGGCGCTGGCCCGCACCGAGGAGCGAATCGCCGCGCTGACCGAGACGGCGCTCGCCGCGCTGGCCGCCGTCGACCTGGAGACCGAGGCGCGGCAGGCGCTGGTCGACCTCGCCATCGCCGCCACCCGCCGCGCCGACTGACCCCACCGGCCAGCCGACTGACTCCGGCAGCCAGCCGGCTGACTCCACCGGTCAGAAGCCGAGGGCCTGGGCTCGGCGCTTGACCTCGCGGGCGTGGTCGCCGCCGAGCGTGACGGCCGGGGTGCCGCCGGAGAGGGTGTCGTCGGGCTCGTAGAGCCAGCGCAGCGCCGCCTCGTCGTCGTAGCCGGCATCGGCGAGCAGGGTGAGCACGCCGGGCAGGTGCTTGAGCACGGTGCGGTTGGCCACCAGGTCGGCGGGGACCCTCCGTACGCCGTCGCGGCGGACGGCGAGCAGTTCGCGGTCCCGGATCATCTGGTGGACCTTGCTGATCGACAGGTCGAGGCGCTCGGCGACGTCCGGCAGGGTCAGCCAGCCGGCGGGATCGGTCGGGCCGGCGAGGTCGGTGCCGGAGGCGGCCTGGTCGGAGGGTACGGAGTCGGTCACCTGATCACCCTGCCACGCCCCCACCCCGCGCGGCGAGCGGCACCCCCTCACCACGCGGGAGTAGCGCCGGCAACCCACCCTCCCCGCGCCGGCAACCCGCGGGCGCAGCGCCCGCCCCGCCCTCCATACCCCGGGCCGCCGCCCTGGTCGGAGGGCTGCCGGCGGGGCCACGCGAGCGCGGCGCGGGCGGTGCCGTGCCATCCGGCTGTAGCATCCTGTGCAACCTCCACCCTCCGGAGACATAGACTGCCTGCCGATGGACACACAGGTCGCTGACACGCTGCTGGGCTCGCTGATCGACGGGCGCTACCGCATCCGCGGTCGCGTGGCCCGTGGCGGCATGGCGACCGTGTACACCGCCACCGACGAGCGCCTGGAGCGCACCGTCGCAGTCAAGATCATTCATCCGACCCAGGCTCCCGACGCGCGGAGCCGGGCGGCCGGGTTCCTGGAGCGGTTCACCGACGAGGCGAAGACCATCGCCCGGCTGACCCACCCGAACGTGGTGGCGGTCTACGACCAGGGCACCCACCGCGGCCTGCCGTACCTGGTCATGGAGTACGTACGCGGCCGCACCCTGCGCGACGTGCTCGCCGAGCGGCGCCGGCTCAACCCCGACGAGGCGCTGGCGATCATGGAGCAGATGCTCGCCGCGATCGCCGCCGCACACCGCGCCGGCCTGGTGCACCGCGACGTCAAGCCGGAGAACGTGCTGGTCGCCGAGGCGCCCACCGGCGGGGCCGCGAACCTGGTCGACAGCGTCGTCAAGGTCGCCGACTTCGGGCTGGCCCGGGCCGTGGAGGCCAGCGCCGAGGAGGAGCCGGGCAACCAGCTCATGGCCACCGTGGCGTACGTCGCCCCGGAGCTGGTCACCGACGGCCGCTCCGACACCCGCACCGACGTGTACTCGGCCGGCATCGTGCTGTTCGAGATGCTCACCGGCCGGGTCCCCTACGACGGCGACCGCCCGGTGGACGTCGCCTGGCAGCACGTCGACCGGGACGTGCCGGCCCCGTCGACGCTGGTGCCCGGCCTGCCCCGGGCGCTCGACGACCTGGTCGCCCGCGCCACCCGCCGCGACCCGGGCGCGCGCCCGACCGACGCCGGTGCCCTGCTGGCCGAGGTCCAGGTGGCCCGCGACGACCTGGGCAACCCGAACACGCACACCGCAGTGCTGCGCCCCGTGGCCGACGAGACCAACCCGATGGCCCAGCCGACCATGGCGGTCGCGGCGGTCCGGCCGGTGCAGCGCCCGGCCTGGGCGCGGCTGCCGGAGCCCGAGCCGCAGCGTCCGCACCCGCGTCGGGCCGTCCCCGAGAGCGACGGGCCGGCGTCGCGGCTCGCCGCGCTGCGTACCCGGATCATGGGCGACCCGCGCGCCCGCAGGGGCGTCCTGGCGGCCGTGGTGGTGCTCGGCCTGGTCGTCGCGCTCACCGGCTGGTGGTTCGGAATGGGCCGGTACACGGTGGCCCCGGAGCTGGTCGGTCTCAACAAGGCCGAGGCCGAGGGGCAGGTCAGCCGGGGCGGGTTCGTGCTGCGCTACGCCCAGCCCCGCTACGACGAGAAGATCCCCCGCGACGCCGTGCTGGCGCAGGACCCGACCTCGGCGGCCCGGATCGTCAAGGGCGGCACGATCACCCTCACCCTGTCCCGGGGCCCGGAACGGCTGCCGGTGCCGGACGTGGTCGGCAAGGACTTCGAACTCGCCGAGGCCGACCTGACCAACGCCGAGCTGGTGGTGGCCAAGGGCGGCTCCCGCTACGACGACAACCTGCCCGAGGGCGTGGTGGTGGCCACCGACCCGAAGGTCGGCACCGAGGTGAAGCCCGGCACGAAGGTCACCGTCATCCTCAGCAAGGGCAAGGCCCCGGTGTCGGTGCCCAACCTGGTCGGCAAGAACCTCACCGACGCCCGGACCGCCCTGGCCCAGCTCGGCCTGGTGCCGGTGGAGACGTACAAGGACTCGGACAGGCCGCGCGACGAGATCCTCGGGCAGAGCCCCGCCAACGGCACCGGTGTGGAGAAGGGCACCCAGGTCAAGCTCGACGTCAGCAAGGGCCCGCCGCAGGTCGTCGTGCCCCGGGTGGTCGACCTGCCCTGCCAGCAGGCCAAGCAGCAACTGGAGGGCCTGGGCCTGCCGGTGAACGTGCAGTTCAACCCCAACGGCATCGTCCGGTTCCAGAACCCGGGAGAGAACTCGCCGGTTCCGCCGGGCACCCCGATCACGATCGGCTGCCTGTGAGCACGCCCGCACCGCGCCGGCCGGTCGGCTCGCACACCCCCACCTCGGGCGGGCTGGCGAGAGCGGCCCTGCCATACGTCGACGCCGCCGCCTCCGAGGTCGTCCAGGTCTACGTGTCCAACTCCCGGGGCTGGGCGCTGCCGGCGGGCGACCCGGCCCAGGACGCGCTGTTCCGCGACGGCTGCGCCGCGCGCGGGGTGCCCGTGTTCATCCACGCGTCCCTGCTGGTGAACCTGGGCTCGCCCACCCCGGCCACGGTCGAACGATCCGCGCAGACCCTGGCCCACGCGCTGCGCCGGGGCCGGGCGATCGGTGCGCGGGGCGTGGTCTTCCACGCCGGCAGCGCGGTCGACGCCGGGTACGCCGACGCGGCCCTGCGCCAGGTACGCGAGGCCCTGCTGCCGCTGCTCGACGAAACCGTGGCGGCGGGCGGCCCGCTGCTGCTGGTGGAGCCGAGCGCCGGCGGCGGCCGGTCACTGGCCTCCCGGGTGGAGCACCTCGGCCCGTACCTCGACGCGGTGGACCGCCACCCCGGCCTGGGCGTCTGCTTCGACACCTGCCACGCCTGGGCCGCCGGGCACGACCTGGCCGCCGAGGGCGGGATGACGGCCTGCCTGGACACGCTGGTGGCCACGGTCGGGCCCGACCGGCTGCGGCTGGTGCACGCCAACGACTCGAAGGACCTGTGCGGCTCGACCCGGGACCGGCACGAGAACATCGGCAAGGGCAGCATCGGCGAGCCGGCGTTCGCCGAACTGATGGCCCATCCCGCCACGGCGGGCGTCCCGATCGTGGTGGAGACCCCGACGGAGAAGCACGAGGGCCACGCCACCGACATCGCCACCCTCAACCGCCTGCACCCCTAACCCGGGGCGGGTGTCAGCGGCGCAGGAGGGCCATGAGGACGGCGGCGGCCCGGTCGATCGCGTCGTCGTCGACGTCGAGGTGAGTGACCAGGCGGGCCAGGCGCGGGCCGAGCACCGAGATCAGCACACCCTCGGCCCGGGCGGCGGCGGCCAGGCCCCGCGCGTCCAGCTCGGTCTTGGTCAGGTCGAGCGGAACCAGATTCGTGCGCACCGCCGAGGGGAGCACCCCGAACGGGGCGAGCGCCTCCGCCAGGCGGGCGGCCTTCGCGTGGTCGTCGGCGAGCCGGTCGACGTGGTGGGCGAGGGCGTACCGGCCGGCGGCGGCGAGCACTCCGGCCTGGCGCATCCCGCCGCCCATCCGCTTGCGAATCGTCCGGGCCCGCCCGATCCGCTCGGCGCTGCCCACGACGAGCGAGCCGACCGGCGCACCGAGGCCCTTGGAGAGGCAGACGGACAGCGTGTCGAACAGCGCCCCGTACTCCGCCAGGGGCACCCGGTCGGCCACGTGCGCATGCCAGATCCGGGCCCCGTCGCAGTGCAGGGCGAGCCCGTCGGTGTCGGCGACCCGGCGCAGCTCGCGCAGGGTGGCCAGAGGGATCACCCCGCCGCCACCCCGGTTGTGGGTCTGCTCGACGGCGATCGCCCGCGTCGGCACCGCGAAGTAGCCGTCCGGCCGGACCATCCCGGCGACCACGTCGGGGGCGAGATCCGCGCCGGCCGCCGGCCACGTCCGCGACGAGATTCCGCCGTACGCCGCCGCCGCGCCGATCTCGTACGTGACCACGTGTGCGTCGGCGTCGCAGAGCAGCTCATCGCCGGGCGGCACCACCAGTTGCAGGGCGATCTGGTTGGCCATCGAACCGGTCGGGGCGAACAGGGCGGCCTCGTGCCCGAACAGCTCGGCGACCTCGGCTTCGAGGGCGTTGACCGTCGGGTCCTCGCCGTAGACGTCGTCGCCGACCTCGGCGGCGGCCATCGCCTCCCGCATCCCGGCCGTGGGCCAGGTCACGGTGTCCGACCGCAGGTCGACGACCGTCCCCCCGCGGTCAGCCACGGTGCTTGTTCCGGCCGCCGACTGCGGGGCTCGCAAGCTCACTCCTCGCGTCAGCCACGGAGCATCTCCGCCACCAGGAAGGCCAGCTCCAGCGACTGCTGGGTGTTCAGCCGAGGGTCGCAGGCGGTCTCGTACCGGTCGGGCAGGTCCAGGTCCTCGATTCCCTGCGCGCCGCCGAGGCACTCGGTGACGTCCTCGCCGGTCAGCTCGACGTGCAGGCCGCCCGGGTGGGTGTCCAACCCCCGGTGCACCTCGAAGTAGCCGAGCACCTCGTCGACGATCCGGTCGAAGTGCCGCGTCTTGTAGCCGTTGGAGGACTCGTGGGTGTTGCCGTGCATCGGGTCGCACTGCCAGACCACCTTGGCACCGGCGGCAGTGACCTTCGCCACGATCGGCGGCAGGGTGTCTCGGACCTTGTGGTTGCCCATCCGGCTGATCAGCGTGAGCCGGCCGGGGACGTTCTCCGGGTTGAGCTTCTCGCAGAGCTCGATCGCCTCGTCGGGGGTGGTGGTCGGGCCGAGCTTCACACCGATCGGGTTGGCGATGCGGGAGATGAAGTCGATGTGCGCCCCGTCGATCTGCCGGGTGCGCTCGCCGATCCACAGGAAGTGCCCGGACAGCCCGTACGCCCGGGTGTCGGAGACCCGGGTGAGCGCCCGGTCGTACTCCAGGGCCAGGGCCTCGTGGGAGCAGTAGAGGGTGACCGTGCGCAGCGCGTCGTCCTCGGTCATCCCGCAGGCCCGGATGAACGCGATGGCCCGGTCGATCTCCCGGGCGATCGCCTCGTACCGCTCGCCGGCCGGGGAGTTCTTGACGAAGCCCTTGTTCCAGTCGTGCACCGCGTGCAGGTCGGCCAGCCCGCCGGCCAGGTAAGCCCGGAGCATGTTCATCGCTGCGGCCGAGTTCGCGTACGCCCGGATCATGCGCTGTGGGTCGGCGACCCGCGCCTCCGGCGTGGCCTCCAGCGAGTTGATCAGGTCGCCGCGGTAGGCCGGCAGCCCGCGGGCGTCGGTCGGCAGCGACCGGGGCTTGGTGTACTGCCCGGCGACCCGGGCGACCTTGACCACCGGCAGGGACGCCCCGTAGGTGAGCACGATCGCCATCTGGAGCAGGGTGCGGGCGTTGGCCAGCAGGTGGCTCTCGGTGTTGTCGGCGAACGTCTCGGCGCAGTCGCCGCCCTGGAGCAGGAACGCCTTGCCCTCGCAGACCAGGGCGAGCTTGCGCCGCAACTGGTCGACCTCGTACGGCGCGACGACCGACGGCACGGTGTCGAGCACCTTGCAGACCTCGGCGACCTGGGCCTGGTCCGACCACGGCGGTGTCTGCGCGCGGGGCAGGTCCCGCCAGCGGTCCAGGCCGAGGGCGGCGTCCTCGGCGGAGTCGACGGTCGGACGGCTGGTCTGCAGGCCCGGGCTGCCCACCGCGGGATGGCTCAGCTGATGCCACTCATGGCGCATGACGAAAGCGTACGGCGACCGCCGGAGCCGACGACGGCCGAGGCAGACGATTCCGGCAGTTGGGAGGTCACCGGGCCCGGCCCGCGGGGCCGGGGCGAGGTCAGGGGGTGACCGACGGCTCCGGGGTGTGCCCGCCCGGCGCCTCGCTCGCGACGCACCAGTCGGCGCCGCTGCGGGTGACGGTGAACAGCAGCGGCCGGGTGGCCTTGCGGGAACCGGCGGTCACGGTGATCTCCGTGCTGACCTCCTGCCCGCTGGCGCCGGCACGCACGTCGGTGATCGTCGCCCCGGACACCGTGAAGTGGTCGGCGAAGTCGCCGTTCGGGCCGGTCGCGGCGGCGTCGAAGCCCTCCTGGGCGGGGGCGCAGAGCTGGCTGCGCCCGGCGGCCACGTCCTTGGCGATCATCGCGTCGAGGTACGCCTGCACCCGCTCCCGGGACTTCGCGGCGGCCTCCTCGGCGGGCGCCCGGCCGGGCTGCCGCTCGGCGGCCTCCTTGGCGTCGCTGCCGCAGCCGAGCAGGGCGAACGGGAGGATCGCGAGTGTCGCGACCAGCGCCGCCCTGGTGTTCGTCACGCCCATTCGTTCCTCCCCTCGGCCCCGGCACCGGGACCCGTCGATGGGCGAGTCTGACACATCGCCCCCGTGCCACGCCCGTGCCGGGCCCGGGAACCGCCGTTCGCACGGTTCCCGGGCCCGAGGTGGTTAACAGGGGGCCCTGCTCTACCGAATGCGTTGGCAGGGGGCCCTTCCTTGCGTCAGCCGAGGCCGCCGGAGATGGCGCCGATCAGCTCGCCGCTGGTCGTGTCGCCGGACAGCTCCCAGAAGAACGCCCCGCCGAGGCCCTGGTTCTTCGCGTACGTCATCTTGCCGCCGATGGTCGACGGGGTGTCGTAGCTCCACCAGTTGCTGCCGCACTTGGCGTACGCGGTGCCGCCGACCGTGCCCGTGGCCGGGCAGGTGTTCTTGAGCACCTTGTAGTCCTCGATGCCGGCCTCGTAGGTGCCCGGGGCGGCGCCGGTGGCGGCGCCGCCCGGCGCGGACTGGGTGACCCCGGTCCAACCCCGGCCGTAGAAGCCGATGCCGAGCAGCAGCTTGCCGGCCGGGATGCCCTTGCCCTTGAGCTTCTGGATCGCGGCGTCGGAGTTGAAGCCCGCCTGCGGGATGCCGGCGTACGAGTAGAGCGGGGAGTGCGGGGCGGTGGGACCCTGCGCGTTGAAGGCGCCGAAGTAGTCGTACGTCATCGGCATGATCCAGTTGAGCTGGCTGGCCGCCCCGGCGTAGTCGGTGGCGTCGATCTTGCCGCCGGTGCTGCCGTCGGCGGTGATCGCGGCCGTGACCAGCGCCGAGGAGCCGAACTTCGACCGCAGCGCGGACACCACGCTCTTGAACGCGTTCGGGCCGCTGGCGTCGCAGGTGAGGCCGCAGGCGTTCGGATACTCCCAGTCGACGTCGATGCCGTCGAACACGTCGGCCCAGCGCGGGTCCTCGACCAGGCTGTAGCAGCTCTCGGCGAACGCGGTCGGGTTCTGCGCGGCCTGGGTGAAGCCGCCCGACCAGGTCCAACCGCCGAAGGACCAGATGACCTTCAGGTGCGGGTACATCCTCTTCAGCTTGCGGAGCTGGTTGAAGCTGCCGCGCAGCGGCTGGTCCCAGGTGTCCGCGACGCCGTCGACGCTGTCGGCCGCGGTGTAGGCCCTCTCGTAGTCGGCGTAGCTGTCGCCGATGGCGCAGCGACCGCCGGTGGTGTTGCCGAAGGCGTACAGGATGTGGGTCAGCTTCGCGGCGGACCCGCTCGTGTGGATGTTCTTGACGTGGTAGTTGCGGCCGTAGACGCCCCACTCGGCGAAGTACCCGACGACCTTCTTGCCGCCGCCGGGCGGGGTCGTGGTGGGCGGGGTGGTCGTGGGGGGTGCGGTGGTCGGCGGGGCCGTCGTCGGCGGGACGGTGGTGGGCGGCGGGGGGCTGGTGGTCGGGATGGTGCCCCCGCCGCACGGCGCGCCGTTGATGGTGCAGTTCAGCGGCGCCCGGTACGCCCCGGTGCCGTTGTAGCCCCAGCTGAAGGTCGCCCCGGGGGCGAGCGGACCGGCCCAGCTCTTCTTCACCGCGACGTAGTGGTTGCCGCTGCTGGTGACGTCGGCGTCCCAGGCGCTGCTGATGGTGGTGCCGGCGGGCAGGTCGAACTCGATGCGCCAGGTGCTGACGCTGGCGGCGGAGCCGTTGGTGACGGTCACCCGCGTCTCGTGACCGGTCCCCCAGTCCTGCACCTTGGCGAACGTGGCGGTCACACTCCCGGCGCCGAACGCCGAGGTCACCGGGACCGCCGCGACGGTCACCGCGACCACGGTGCCGATCCAGAGGGCCCGGCGGAGCGATCTCTTCATGTGGCGCCTCCCAAATAGTTAGGAAACTTTCCAAAATGATGGTGAGACGCTACTCACGACGTCATCAGTTCGTCAAGATGCACATACGTCGATCGACGAAAGGGGCACGCCGGTAGGGGTCGGGTGCAAGGAAGGGCCCCTTGTTAACGCCTGGGGTAGAGAAGGGCTCCCCTCTCACCGCCCGGCCATCCAGCACGACTGTCCACAAAGGGCAATGATCGGCCCGATCGTCGGCGTGTGCGACAGGGCTTCCGCCGGGCGCGTACTCGAAGATCGTCTCCTGGTTCGCCAACACCCCACACAGGAGACAGCTCGATGATCAACAAGTACGCCGGGCGCTGCGCCACCTGCCACGCCCAGGTGGGGGCCGGCACCGGCCAGCGCGCCAGCGTCAACGGAATCTGGAGCACGTACCACAACGGGTGCGTCCCGGTCCGGGTCGCGCCGCCGATGGGGTGCCACGGCGGCTGGCACGACCTGCCGGTCGTCGGCTTCGACCTGGAGGGCACGCTGCCCGAGCCGATGGAAACCCGGATCGTCTCCGCCGCCCTGGTGCACTCAGACGGCACGACGCGGGAGTGGCTCGTCGACCCGGGCGTGCCGATTCCCGCCGACGCGACGGCCCGGCACGGCATCACCGACGAGATGGTTCGCACCGGCGGCCGGCCGGCCCGGGACGCGCTGGCGGAGCTGGGCACGGCGATCGCCAAGCTGATCGCCGACTCCACCCCGCTGGTGGCCTTCTGCGCCCCGTACGACGTGACGGCGCTGCACACCGAACTGGCCCGACACGGCCTGCCCGCCCTCGACTGGGACCGGGCCGTCGTCATCGACCCGTCGGTGCTGCACCAGCAGGTCGAGCCCCGCTGGTACGGCCGCCGGCAGCTCGGCGACCTGTGCCGGTACTACGAGGTCACGTTGGACAACGCCCACGACGCGGCCAGCGACGCTCGGGCAGCCGCCGAGCTGGCCCGGTCGATCGCGGCCCGGCACGAGCGCATCGCGCGGATGCGGCCGGACGCGCTGCACCAGGCGCAGATCGGCTGGCACGCCGAGCAGGCTCGGGACCTCCAACTCTCCTTCGACCGGCGAGGCCTCGGCAAGACGGTCAGCACGCAGTGGCCCCTGGAGGCGGCACCACGCGGCTGACGCCGGCCGGGGGTGGGGGTGCGCCGGTCAGCCGGCGGTCGGCGGGCTCAGCAGCGTCGGGCCTGTGGTGGGCACGAACCCCAGCGACCGGTACAGCGACTCGCCGTCCGCCGACGCAGGCATCGACCTTCCCCACCCCGCTTGCGGTACCAGTCGAGGGCCATACCCCGGCACGCACTCTCCCGCTGTCGGGTCGGGACACGCCGGCACTGGTGGGGCTAGGCTGCGCCGTGTGCAGTTGGTGAGCGCGGACGACATCACGGCGGCGGAGCGACGGATCGGCGGGCGGGTGGTCCGTACCCCGCTGCTGGCCTGCACGCACATCGGCGACGAGTACGGGCTCGACCTGTGGGTCAAGGCGGAGAACCTGCAACACACCGGCAGCTTCAAGGCGCGCGGGGTGCTCAACGCGCTGCTCGCGCTCACCGAACGCGCCGGTCGACCGGCCGGCCTGGCCGCCTTCTCGGCCGGCAACCACGCGATGGCCGTGGCGTACGCCGGTCAGGCGTACGCCCTGCCCACCGTGGTGTGCATGCCGCCGCACGCGGTGCCGACGAAGATCGAGGCGGTCCGCCGGTACGGCGGCGAGGTCGTGCTCACCGACGACCTGCTCGGCACCTGCGAGGCCATCGCGGCGGAACGCGGGTACCACCTGCTGCCGCCGTTCGACGACCCGGACGTCATCGCCGGCCAGGCCACCATCGGCCGGGAGATCCTGGCCGACGGCCCGCCGCCGGGGCTGGTCCTGGTGCCGGTGGGCGGCGGCGGTCTGATCAGCGGGGTGGCGGCGGCGGTGCGGGCGGCGGCACCGACGGCGCGGATCGTCGGAGTGGAGCCGGCCACCGCCAACGCCGTCGGCCATGCCCTGCGCACCGGGGGCGCGGCCCCGGCGACGCCGCCACAGTCGATGGCGGACGGGCTGGCGGCCCCCTTCGCCGGCCGGCACACCCTGGCCCACATCCGGGCCCTGGTGGACGACGTGGTGGAGGTCGCCGAGGACGCGATCTGGGGCGCCTGGTGGGAGCTGCTGGACGCCACGAAGCTCCTGGTCGAGCCGTCCGCCGCCGTCACCTACGCGGCGCTGCGCACCGGCCTGGTCACCGCCGCGCCGTGCACCCGGGTGGTGCTGGTACTCAGCGGCGGAAACGTCGCGCCGACGGCGCTGGCCACCCTGCGCTGACCCGCCCCACCCTGCGCTGCCCTGTTCCCACCCCGCTGCCCCGCCCCGCCCAGCGTTGCCCGGCGTTGCCCGGGGTGAGAAGGGCGCCCTTCTCACCCGCAGGCGTTAATAAGGTGCCCTTCCTTTCACACCGGGCGGCGGCCGGCGAAGCCGCACTCGACGCGGTGGTACCAGCGCACGTCGGTGTCGCCCTCCAGCCAGCACCACAGCACCGGACGGCCGGCCCGCTCGCCGGGGAAGTCCAGCAGCACCGGGGCGATGCCCTTGACCTGGATGTCGTGCTCGTGCAGCTCGTCCACGACCCCGTGCAGCCGGGCCTCCAGGCCCTTGATCTCGGCGAGGCCGCCGAGCGGGCTCAGCCCGCCGTCGGCGAGGTCGGCGCGCAGCTCGGCGAGGTCGGCCCGGAGCCGGATCAGCTCTCCGATGCGCGGTTGCAGGGTGGCCACGAGGTGACGCGCCTGGGCGAGTGTGAACACGGCGCCAGTATGGGGCACAGGTCCTGTCTTGCGCAGGGGTGTCGACCGGCCAACGCCCGCACCCGGGCCGACTTCGACACCGGTTCCAGCGAGGGGCGACCGATCCGAATCTCGCAGAACCCGATCCTTGCTCGACCTCACTCGGACTGGGCGGCCAACTCCCGGGCGCGGTCGCGGGCCGCCTCCAGCGCGGCGAGCATGGCCGCGCGCACGCCGTGGTTCTCCAGCTCCCGGATGGCGGAGATGGTGGTGCCGGCGGGCGAGGTGACCGCCTCGCGCAGCTTGACCGGGTGCTCACCGGAGTCGCGCAGCATGACGGCCGAGCCGATCGCGGTCTGCACGATCAGCTCGTGGGCGACCTGGCGCGGCAGGCCGAGCAGGATGCCGGCGTCGACCATCGCCTCGACCAGCAGATAGAAGTACGCCGGCCCGGAACCGGACAGGGCGGTCACGGCGTCCTGCTGGGACTCGGGGACCCGGACGGTCGCGCCCAGCGGCGTGAACATCTCCTCGGCCAGGGCGAGGTGCTCACCGGTGGCGTGGGTGCCGGCGGAGATGGCGCTCATCGCCTGGTCGACCAGGGCCGGGGTGTTGGTCATGACGCGGACCACTGGGGTGCCCTCGGGCAGCCGCCGGTTGAAGAAGCCGGTGGTCAGGCCGGCGCAGAGCGAGATGACCAGCTTGTCGGCGGGCACCTTCGGCCCGATCTCGTCGAGCAGGGCGGCGGCGTCCTGCGGCTTCACGGCAACGGCCAGCACGTCGGCCTCGCCGACGGCGGTCAGGTTGTCGACCACCCGGACGCCGTAGCGGGTGGCCAGTTCCTCAAGCCCGGGTCGGCCGCCGGGCCGTGGCCAGCAGCCGCCCCACCGACCAGCCGGAGCGCAGCAGCCCGGAGAGCACCAGCTCGCCGATCTTGCCCGCGCCGATCACCGCAGCGGTGTGGTCTCCCCACCGCCATGGTCGTACCCCCCTCCGTCGCCCGCCGTGCGGCGGGGCCGAGCGACGGGCGCGGCGGTTCCCCGGGGAACCGCCCGCGCCCGTCGCGTTGGCGTCAGCTGCCGAAGAAGACCTCGGCCTCTTCGTACCGCTCCAGCGGCACGGTCTTCAGCTCGCGGGTGGCCTCGGCCAGCGGCACCCGGACGATGTTCGTGCTCTGCATGGCGACCATCTTGCCCCAGTCGCCCTCGTGGGCCGCGTCGATCGCCTGCAGGCCGAGCCGGGTGGCGAGCACCCGGTCGAACGCGGTCGGGGTGCCACCGCGCTGGATGTGGCCCAGCACGACGGTCCGCGCCTCCTTGCCGGTCTTGGCCTCCAACTGCTCGGCCAGCCACTGGCCGATGCCGCCGAGGCGGACGTGGCCGAACGCGTCGAGCTCCTGGTTGTGCAGGACCATCTGGCCGTCGAGCGGCTGGGCACCCTCGGCGACCACGACGATCGGGGCGTACTGGTGCTGGAAGCGCTTCTCGACGTACCCGGCGACCTGCTCGACGTCGAACTGCCGCTCGGGCAGCAGGATCACGTTGGCGCCGCCGGCCAGGCCGGCGTGTAGGGCGATCCAGCCGGCGTGCCGGCCCATGACCTCGACGACCAGGGTGCGGTGGTGGCTCTCGGCCGTGGTGTGCAGCCGGTCGATCGCCTCCATCGCGATGTTGACGGCGGTGTCGAAACCGAAGGTGTAGTCGGTGGCGCCGAGGTCGTTGTCGATCGTCTTCGGCACGCCGACGACGTTGACACCCAGCTCGTGCAGCTTGGTGGCGACGCCGAGGGTGTCCTCGCCGCCGATCGCGATCAGCGCGTCCACGCCCTGCGCGGCGAGGTTCTCCTTGATCCGCTCGACGCCGTTCTCGATCTTGAAGGGGTTGGTGCGGGAGGAGCCGAGGATGGTGCCGCCGCGCGGCAGGATGCCCCGCACCTCCGCGATGCCGAGGGGCTTGGACAGGCCCTCCAACGGGCCCCGCCACCCGTCCTGGAAGCCCACGAACTCGTGACCGTAGGTGGCGACGCCCTTGCGGACCACCGCCCGGATAACCGCGTTGAGACCCGGGCAGTCGCCGCCGCCGGTGAGCACGCCGATACGCATGATCTGCTCATCCTCCTGGAGCATCAGGTGAAGCCCGATTTGCCCCAGGATATGTGTCGGATCAGACCATCGGCACCGTTGCCGGCCCGGGGCGGGCCGTCACTGCGAACTGTAGCCGCCGCGCCGATACGCCGGCAGCGCACCCCGGGGCGACGCCCGCCGCCCAGAAGATCGCCTCCTGACCAGTCGACCGTCCAGCCCGACGGTGGTCAGCACGCAGGTCCGCGCGGCGCGCACCCAAGTGGAAGAGGCCCCGGTCAGCGGGCCGTCATCGCGCGCCAGCGGGCGAGGTTGTGCCGGGCGTCGACCAACGCGTCGTGCCGGGCCGCGTCGGCGTTCGGCAGGGGTGGCCGTCCCCGGTCGTCCCAGAGCTGACGCAGCTCCTTGGTGAACCGGGGGATCTCCCGGGGCAGCCCCCGCATCGACCCCCAGAGCTGGGCCAGGACCACGTGGTCGTACGCGGCGTACCAGGCCCAGAGTTCAAGCTGCTCGCCCGGCCGGCCCCGGATCGGCTCGACCAGGAAGTCGTAGAGGTCGTCGCGGATCCGCTCCCGGGACCGCCAGGCCCGGTCGGCCGGCGAGGGGAGCCTGTCCAGGACGTTGCGGCGCACCCAGGGCACGGCGCGGGAGTCGTCGAACTCGGTGGAGACGGCGTAGAACTCGCGCCCGTTCTCGTCGACGACGCCGATCGACACGAGGTCGACGGTGCGCCCGTCCTCGATGAACTCGCAGTCGTAGAAGTAGCGGTATACCATCGCCCGCCATCCTCGCGCACCGGCGACACCCACCGGAGGCCGGGGTCGCGCACGTCGCGCCGCTCCTTCGCCGCAGCTCGGGACTGTTACGGAAGTGTCGCCGGGGGTGTACAGCGGGCAACTGGGCCGTCATGATCTGATGAGTGCCGCTACCGGACACCGAACCGGTTCGCGACCTCGCGCCGGGGATGTGATGTCAGGTTCATCCGGCCGCGAGTCTGAGGTCCTTATACCGGGGAGGGGTTGGGCCGTGGAGATGCGCCTGCCAGAGCCGGGTGACGCGCTCACGGGTGTCGAGATGTTCGCCGGCCTCGAGCCGGAGGCCCGGCAACGGGTGATCGCGGCGGCGGTGCCGCGCACGTACCGCAAGGGCCAGTTGCTCTTCGTCGAGAACGACCCCGGCGAGTCCCTGATCGTGCTGCGCCGGGGCGCGGTGGCCGTGTTCCGCACCGCGCCGACCGGCGAGCGGGCCGTGTTGTCGGTGATCCGCCCGCCGGACGTGCTCGGCGAGGTCTCCCTGCTCGACGCCTCCACCCGTTCGGCGTCGGCCGAGGCGATCGAGGACTGCTCCGCCCTCGCGCTGTCCCGGGCGGCGTTCATGGATCTGGTGCACTCCAACCCGCGCATCCTCGACGCGGTGATGCGATCGCTCGGCGGGCTGATCCGCCGGCTGACCGAGCAGAACGCCGACCACGTCTTCCTCGACCTGCCCGGGCGGGTTGCCAAGACGCTGGTCCGGCTGGCTGGCGAGAGCCAGGCCCCGATGATCACCATAGAGCTGAACCAGAGCCAGCTCGCCGAGATGGCCGGGGGCTCCCGGCAGAGCGTCAACCAGGCGATCGGCTCCTTCGCCAGCCGGGGGTGGCTGCGCACGGAGGGCCGCCGGATCGTGGTCACCGACGTGGCGGCGCTGCGCCGACGCGCCGGCATGAGCGACCGCTGACGCGCGGACTGTTCCGTCGGCTCAGCCGCCAACCGCCGCGCCCCGCACGGGGCGCGGGCCGGGACGTGCGCGGGCTGGCTCAGGTCGGCACGGGTGCGAACGGGGGCCGGCGGGGCTGCCCGCCGGCCCGTTCACCGGTTGATCACTTGTCCGGCTCGTCCGCCGGCGGCGCGCTCGGGCCGGGGCCGATCTTCGTCGGTTCGATCGGCTTGGTCGTCCTCGTGATCTTCGTACTGACCTGGTCGGGGGCTGTGCCCTGACCGTCCGGCGTCTCTACCATGCCCTGCTCCTCCAATGCGGCGAGAGTGACGGCGTCGACCTCGACCGCGTCGCCCGGGGCCCACACGGTGCCTCGCGGATCCGTCCACGCGGCAGACAGTCGTACGTGCACGGCACTCTCCTGGCGTTCATGTCCTGAGCGGAAGGTTAGTCTGGCCCGGTCGGGCGCACGATCCGCCTGCATATCGGGTAGCCGACTCTGCCGCCTGGGGCGATACTGGGCCCACCTCGCGCTACGGAGCCGACCATCGACCTCAAGTGTGGACACTGCTCACGCGAAGCCGGTCCGGACGACCGCTTCTGCGGCGGGTGCGGGCAGGCTCTGACCCGTGCCTGCGCACGCTGCGGGCACGCCAACAGCGCGGAGGCCAACTTCTGCACCAGTTGCGGCCAGCCGCTGCGGGACCGCCCGGTGGTGGTGCAGGAGGACCGCCGCCAGGTCAGCGTCCTGTTCGTCGACATCGTCGACTTCACGACGTACGCCGAGCGAGCCGACCCGGAGCAGGCCCGCAGCCTCCAGCAGACCTACTTCGCCACGGTCCGGCGGCTGGTGCACCAGTACGGCGGGGTGGTCGAGAAATACATCGGCGACGCGGTGATGGCGCTGTTCGGGGCCCCCGTGGCCACCGACAACGACGCGCTGCGCTGCGTACGGGCGGGGCTGGAGCTGCAACGGAACCTGGCCCGCCAGCCGGCCGGCCCGCACCCGCCGCTCGGCTTCCGGGTCGGCATCGCCACCGGCGAGGCGCTGGTCGACCTGTCCGCCGCCCGCGACGGCGGGCAGGGCTTCGTCACCGGCGACGTGGTCAACACCGCCTCACGGTTGCAGTCGCTCGCGCCCTCGGGCGGCGTGGTCGTCGACGAGAGCACCTGGGCGGCGACCCGGCACGACATGGAGTACACCGACCAGCCGCCGGTGACGCTGCGGGGCCGCTCCACGGTCAGCCGGATCTGGCTGGCCGTGCGCGCGCTGCCGCAGCGGGACCTGAGCACCGCCGAGCTGACCCCGATGGTGAACCGGGAGCACGAGCGCGGCCTGCTGGTCAACGCCCTGCACCGGACGGTGACCGAGCGCACCTCCCAGCTCGTCACCGTCTTCGGCTCGGCGGGAGTGGGCAAGAGCCGGCTGCTGCGGGAACTGGCCCGGTACGCCGCCAGCCTGCCCGGGCCGCCGATCACCTGGCTGGTCGGGCAGTGCCCGCCATTTGGCGAGAACGTCACGTACGCCGCGCTCGCCGACATCGTGAGGAGCTGGGTCGGCGTGTCGAACGTCGACGACCCGGCGGCGCTCGGCGACCGGCTGCGGCAGCGGTTGGGCCGGCTGGCCGACCCGCACGCCGTGCGGCTGGCCGACCCGCTCGGCCCGCTCATCGGCCTGCCCGGCGAGCGCCTCACCCCAGGCGAGACCGAGACGTCCTGGCGGCGGTTCCTGCTCGCCCTGGCCGGGACCGGGCCTACGGTGCTGGTGTTCGAGGACATGCACTGGGCCGACCAGGCGATGCTCGCCTTCGTCGAGCAGCTCGGCGCGGCGGCCCGGGGCGTGCCGCTGCTGGTGCTGGCCACCGCGCGGCCGGAGCTGCGGGAGCGGCACCCGGCCTGGACGGGGATGATCAGCGGGGTGATGTCGATCTCGGTGCCGCCGATGCACGACTCCGACATCGACACCCTCTACTCGCTGCTGCTCGGGCAGTCCGCGCTGCTGCCGGCCTCCCGGGGGCCGCTGATCGAGTTCGCCGACGGCAACCCGCTCTACGCCCAGGAGTACGCCCGGATGCTGCTCGACGGCGGGCTGCTCGACGCCTCCGGGCGGGCCGACCCGGGCCGCCCGCCGGAGATGCCGCGCACGGTGCAGGCGGTCATCGCCAACCGGCTCGACCTGCTCGACCCGGCCGACCGGGCCGTGCTCCAGGCCGCCGCCGTCGTCGGCGTGCAGTTCTGGCCGGGGCCGGTGGCCACCGCGCTGGGCCGGCCCGTGCGGTGGGTGGAGCGGGCGCTGGGCCGGCTGCAACGGCGGGATTTGGTGTACGAGCAGCCCAGCTCGACGATGCCGGGCCAGCCCGAGTACCGCTTCCGGCACATCCTGGTGCGCGACGTGTGCTACCAGCGGCTGCCCCGGGCCGAGCGGGTGCTGCGCCACCAGCGCACCGCCGACTGGCTGGAGCAGGTCACCGACGGCCGGCAGCAGGACCTGGTCGAGGTGCTGGCCAACCACCGCTGGACGGCGCACGAAATCGCCCGCACCGTCGGCCTGGACACCGCGCCCTACGCCCCGGCGGCGCGGGCCGCGCTGCACCGGGCGGCCCGTCGGGCGTACGAGCTGAACGCGCTGGACACCGCCGCGACCCTGGTGGGGCGGGCGCTGGCCCTGCCCGGCGGGCCCGAGCCGACCCTGGAGCTGTTCGACGCGGAGCTGGCCCTCTTCCGCGACGGGGACGCGTTCCTGGTCGACGGCGGCGCGGCGCGGCTGGCCGGGCTGGCCGGCGGGCTGACCGAGGCCGGCGAGCCGACCGGAGCGGCCCGTGCCTGGACGCTGCTCGCCACCGCCGCCTGGCGCCGGGCGGACCGCGCCGAGACGCTGCGCTGCCTGGACCGGGCGATCGGCATCTACACCGACCTGCCCGACAGCGAGGAGAAGGCGAGCGCCCTGCTGGAGCTGGCCCGGGTGCACATGCTCAACGCGGAGACCGAGCCGGCGTGCGCGGCGGCCCGGACCGCGGCCGGGCTGGCCGAGCGGCTCCAGCTACGGGAGGTCAGCGCGAGTGCCCGAATCACGCTCGCGGTGGCCCGTTACCTGTCCGGGGTGCCCGAGGCGTACGCGGAGCTGGTCGAGATCACCGAGCACTGCCGGGTGGAGCGGCTGGCCAGCCGCCGGCGGGCGGTGCACAACCTGGCCTGGGCGTTGCAGGAGGAGGGCGACCTGGCCGGCTCGGCCCGGCTGGTGGACGAGCAGCGCTCGCTGGACCTCGGCGGCGAGCACAGCCTCACCGCGAGCTTCGAGGACCAGTGGGCCCGGTCGTACTACGCCGGGGACTGGGGTTCGGCGGCGGAGCTGGCGGCCGAGTCGACGCGCCGGCCGACCGGCGAGTGGGACATGCACATCGTCGCGGTGTCCGGCTGGATGCGGGCGCTGCGCGGCGACCCGCAGACGCCGACCGCCTGGGCGGGTGGGAGCGCCGACGCCCCGCCCGGGGGCGACGATCCGGACCAGGTGGAGCGGGCGGTGGCCGCCGGGCGGCGGTCCGGCTTCCACCGGGTGCTGCGCTCCACGCTGGCCCACGCCGCGCTGTGCCGGGCCGTGCAGGGGCGCGGGGCCGAGGCGCTGCGGCTGCTCGCCGAGCTGGACGAGGACTGGCGGCGGACCCGGGAGATCCCGTTCGCCGAGTGGGTGCCGGCGATCGGCCACGTCGCGGTGGTACTCGGCGGGGACGCGGCCCGGCGGGTGCGCGGACTGCTGACCTGCGCGCCCCGGATGACGCCCTGGGCGCGGGCCGCCGGGCAGGCGGCGGAGGCCGCGCTGGCCCGGTCGGCCGGCGATACCAGGGCCGCCGCCGAGCTGTTCCGGTCGGCGGCCGAGCAGTACCGGCACATGGGCGACCGCACCGACCACGCGCTCGCCGCCGCGCTGTCGGTGCGTACCCTGCAGGAGGTGGACCCGGCGGGCGCGGCCGAGGTGCTGGCCGAGGTACGCGCGTTCGCCGACCGCAACCGCGCGCCGGGCCTGCTCCGCCTCGCCGGGATCGACGGCTAGCGGCACCGGCGGGCCAGGCCGTCGACCAGCACCGGACGGTGGTGGAGGCGATCGCCAGGTGGCCGGGCCGCGTTGCTGGCTGAGGCTCCTGTTAGCAAGCGATAAGCAAAAACCGACATTGAGGCCAGGCCACGACCTGCGGCAGGGCCGCTGACTTCGTACGGCGCGCCACAACGCACTCCCGGAAGGGGCCCCTGACGTGTCACGATTCAGGGCACGGCGTGCGGGGCGTCGGGGGCGACCGCACCGCAAGGTGCGCGAGGGAGGATGTCCGGTGTCAGCGGGTAGGGCCCGCCGGGGACGGCGGGACAACGGGCTCGACGCGAGCGACTATGCCGTCGCCGGCGACGTGGATCCACGCGTGGGCGAACACCTGCTGGACGTGCTGGCCGCGGGCGGCATCGCCGCGTACCTGCAACCCTCGGCCGACCTGAACCCGGTCACCCGCACCACCACCGTTCCGGCCCGCCCCGTGGACCGGCTCTACGTCGACCGGTCCCACCTGGGGACCGCGCGTGACTACCTCACGCAGCTCGCCGAGGAGACCCCGGCCGGGCCGGCCCGCGACGAGCCCGACGTCGACGCCGAGTGGGCCCGCATCGTCGCCGGCTTCCACACCGCCCCGGCCGCCGGGGCGCACCCCTGGCCCGCCGCCGAGGACGTCGACGACGGGCCCGACGAGCGGCCGGCGGGCACGACTGGCCGGGTCGCGGCGGACGAGGGCGGCACCGCCACCGACGTACGCCGGCTGCCGTGGGCCGCCGACGTCTCGGGCGTCTCGGTCGGCGGGAGCCGGCAGGACGAGCCGTCCCTGCTGGACGGGCTGGACACCTTCGGCGCCGACCTGCCCGACGAGGCGGAGGAGCGCTACACCCCGCCGCCGCCCCCGCCGCTGCCCCACGTCTCCAAGTACGCGGTGGCCGGCGTGCTGGCCATCGTCGTCGGCTTCGTGCTCTTCCTGGAGCCGACGCTGCTGCCGGTGGACCCCTCCGTGGTGACCCTGCTCGGCTTCACCGGCGTCCTCGCCGGTTTCGTGACGCTGATCTGGCGGCTGCGCCCCGGCGACTCCGACGACGACCCGGACGACGGCGCCCGGGTCTGACCCACGCCCCGCGGCTCACGCTCCGTCGCCCAGCGTCCCCCAGGGCGGGCAGCGGATGCCCGAATTGCGGGACGCGCACCGCCCCCGGCGGGAGGCGTAACAGTGGTGTAACTTACTGTCAGTAGGAATACGGCTGTACGTCACTCCCCCCACTGGCTGCCCGGTTGTTCCTTGCTCGCGGTGGTCGGTCTCTGCTGATCGGAATGCCCGAGATGCGACAGAGTTCACTCGTGGTGGTGGCCAACCGCCTGCCCATCGACGACAGTGTGGCGCCCGACGGCGCCTGCGAGTGGCGACGCAGCCCCGGTGGGCTGGTGAGCGCCCTGCATCCCCTGCTGCGGCACACGCCGGCCACCTGGGTCGGTTGGGCCGGCGGCACCGGGCCGGCGCCGAGCCTGCCCGACATCGGCAGCGTACGGATGCGCACCGTGCCGCTGAGCGGCGAGGACTTCCGCGACCACTACGAAGGCTTCGCCAACTCGACCCTGTGGCCGCTCTACCACGACGCGGTCGAGCAGCCGGAGTACCACCGCCGCTGGTGGGAGTCATACCAGCGGGTCAACCAGCGGTTCGCCGAGGCGACCGCCGAGGTGGCCGAGCAGGGCGCGGTGGTCTGGGTGCAGGACTACCACCTGCAACTGGTGCCCGGCCTGCTCCGCGAGCTGCGCCCGGACCTGCGGATCGGCTTCTTCCTGCACGTGCCGTTCCCGCCGCCGGAGCTGTTCATGCAGCTCCCCCGCCGGGCCGAGCTGCTGCGCGGCATCCTCGGCGCCGACCTGATCGGCTTCCAGCGCGCCCAGGCCGCGCACAACTTCGCCCAGCTCGTGGCCAAGGTGCTGGAGCTGCCGGCGACCGACCGGCGGATCGGCGTGGACGGCCGGGTGGTCCGCATCGGAGCGTTCCCGGTCTCCATCGACACCGCCGAGATGGCCGCCCTCGCGGCCCGCCCCGACGTGGTCGCGCGGGCGCAGCGGCTGCGCCGCGACCTCGGCGATCCCGACCACGTCATCCTCAGCGTCGACCGGATGGACTACACCAAGGGCATCGAGCAGCGGCTCAAGGCGTACAGCGAGCTGCTGGCCAGCGGGCACGTCAAGGTGCGCGACACGGTGCTGGTGCAGGTGGCGGTGCCCAGCAGGGAACGGGTCACCCAGTACCAGATCCTCCGCGACCGGGTCGAACGCGAGGTGGGGCGGATCAACGGCGAGTTCGGCCGGGTCGGCGAGCCGGCCATCCACTACCTCACCCAGCCGTTCGACCGGGTCGAACTGGCGGCGCTGTACCGGATCGCCGACGTTATGGCGGTGACTCCGCTGCGCGACGGGATGAACCTGGTCGCCAAGGAGTACGTGGCGGCCCGGGTGGACGACACGGGGTCGCTGCTGCTCAGCGAGTTCGCCGGGGCGGCGGCCGAGCTGCCGCAGGCGTACCTGGTCAACCCGCACGACCTGGAGGGGCTCAAGCAGGGGCTGCTCTCCGCCCTCCAGGCCGACCCGGCCGACGCCACGCCGCGGATGCGGGCGATGCGCGAGCACCTGCACCGCAACGACATTCGGGCCTGGGCCCGCTCCTACCTCAGCGCCCTCGACGACGGCGGGTCGCTGCTGACCCACCTCGCCCCGACCGGCTGACGCCGGCACGCCGGCGCGGCCCGCGCTCCGGGTCGCGCCGGCCCCGGTCAGGGGTGTTCCTTCTCCAGCCAGTCCAGGATCGCGTCGATCGGCTCCTGCCAGCGGGCGTCGAGCATCAGGTCGTGCCCCATCCCGGGGAAGAGCAGCGGGGCACCGCCGTGTCGCCGGGCGGCCCGGGTCAGCGTGGCCGGCGGGACCACCCGGTCGTCGGGGCTGCCCAGCACCAGCACGGGCGGGTCGCCCACGGCCGGCTCCGGGTCGTGGTGGGTCAACAGTTGCCACTGGGCGCGCCGGCCGGCCCGGCCGAGCCGGGCGGCGTACCGGCGGGCCTCGGCGTCGGGCAGCTCGCGGCTGAACAGCTGCCGGCGGCTCAGCCGTAACCCCCCACCGACGAGGGCCGGTAGGGTGCCGCCGGGGTTGCGGCGCAGCGCCGTGCCGAGCGTCGCCCAGTCGCCGAGCACCGGGGCGACCAGCACCGCAGCCCGCGCCGGGTACCGGGCCAGGGCGTGCCGGACCACCAGGGCCCCGGCGCCGTGCCCCACCAGCACCGCCTGGCGCGGCAGGCCCGCCGCCACCTGCGTCACGTCATGGGCGTACGCCCGCAGCGTCGCCTCCGGCGCCGGCTCGCTGCCGCCGTGCCCGCGCAGGCTCAGCGCGTACGCCGGGAAGCCGCGACCGGCGGCGTGGGAGAGCCAATGCTCCGCGAACGCCCACGCGCCGTGCCCGAAGCCGGGCACGAACAGCAGCGGCGGGCGGCCCCGTTCCACCTCGGGGAGCGCGCTGAGCACCTCGCGGCGGGCCGGACGGACCGGCCGGGCCCATTCCCGGCCGCGCATGATCCGCACCCGTTGCTGCTGGCTCACTTCTCCTCCAGCTCGTCCATGGCGCGCTGGACGGCGCGCAGGTAGTCGGCGTGGCCCACCTCGAACCAGTGCCGGCTGCTGTCCTTGACCCTGCCCGAGTACCGCTCGCCGACCCCGGCCGCGACCCGCTGCGCGAACGCGGCGGCCCGGTCCGGCCGGCGCAGGCGCAACGCGAGCAGCCGGGCGAACAGGACGGTCTGCCAGTGCGACAGGGGGAAGATCCCCGAGTCGGGCTGGACCAGGCCGGCGACGGCGAGGGTCGGGTGACCGGGGGCGAACGCGTTGAGCCACAGCCGGGGCCGGCCCGACCCGTCGGTGTCGCCGAGCACCCTGGGGTCGAGGAACTCGAAGCGCGGCAGGTATCCGGTGGCGAAGACGACCAGCTCCGGGTCGATCTCGCGGCCGTCGGTGAGCTCCACCGCCTTGGCGTGGAACCGGGCCACGTCCGGCACGGGAGTGATCTGGCCGTGGCCGACGTAGTACACGAGCTGGCTGTTGACGATCGGGTGGGTCTCGTAGACCCGGTGGTCGGGCCGGGGCAGGCCGAACCGGGTCAGGTCGCCGACGGTGAGCCGCAGCGTCCAGTGGTAGAGCCACTGCCGCACGCGCAGCGGCACCCGCAGCGCGATCAGGCTGTCGTTGACCTGGTCGGCGGGGCGGCCGAAAACGTACTTGGGGGCGTACCAGTAGCCGCGGCGGGTGGAGTGCCAGCAGCGGGACGCCTGCTGGGCCGCCTCGACGGCGATGTCGCAGCCGGTGTTGCCGGCCCCGACCATCAGCACCCGCTTGCCGCGCAGCTGCGCCGGGTCCTTGTACGACGAGGCGTGCATGATCTCGCCCCGGAACTCCTCCAGCCCCTCGTAGTGGGGCAGCTTCGGCGACCAGTTGTGGCCGTTGGCGACGACCACGGCGGCGTACCGGGAGATGCGCTCGGGGCCGTACCCGCCGGTGCTGCGGGTGGTGACGTCCCAGCGGTCGCCGTCGACCGGCTCGACCCGGATCACCTCGGTGCCGAACCAGATGTGCTGGCGCAGGTCGAAGTGGTCGGCGTAGCGCTCGAAGTACGACAGCAGCTGACTGTGGTGCGGGTAGTCCGGCCAGTCGTCGGGCATCGGGAAGTCCGGGAACTGGGTGAACGGCCGCGACGAGATCAGGTGGGTGCTGGCGTAGACGGGGCTGCGGTCGTGCCGCCAGTTCCACGCGCCGCCGATGCCGGTCTCCCGCTCGTAGCAGTCGACGCCGAAGCCGTGCTCGCGCAGGTTCTTCACGGCGGTCAGGCCGCTGGCTCCGGCGCCGATGACGCAGACCGTGTCGCCGCGGTCGGAGACCGGTCGGGCGTCCCCGGGCGGGGCGAGCGTCGTCGCGTCCGGCTCGGGACGGCCGGGGTCGGTGGAGGGGGACACCGGAATCTCCTTTGTGCGGCACGAGTGCCGGATCATTCTCCTCATGCGCGGCATGAGCGCCGGGTCGCTGCGAAATCCTTCCGGTAACCCGACCGGTTTGTCCAGCCCTCCGTGGAGGGCGGGTCAGCCGGCCGCGGGCAGCAACAGGTCGACCACGATCGGGAAGTGGTCGCTGGCCCGGCGGGCCTGCGGGGTGTCCACCACGTCGTAGTCGACCACCGTGATCCGGGGGTCGACGAAGACGGCGTCGATGCGGCGGCGCGGGTCCGCGCAGGAGTAGGTGAGCCGGTCGGCGCGGTCGGCCGCGACCGCCGCGTCGGTCAGCCCCTGGCCCACGGTCGCCCAGGCCGCGCCGTCCGGGCCCTCGTTGAGGTCGGCCCCGGCCACCACGGGCAGGTCGGCGGCGGCCAGTTCCCGCTTGAACGCCGCCGCCTGCGCGGGGCGCTCGGCCGGGTCGGTGGACAGGTGCGACCCGGCCAGCAGGAACCGGGCCCCGCCGACCCGGCAGTCGGCGTACGCGGCGCCGCGCATATGCCGGCCCGGGGTCAGCGGGTAGCGCTGGCAGCGGGTGTCCAGCACCCGCACCCGCAGGCTGGTCAGCAGCAGGTTGCCCAGCGACGGCAGGCCGCCGGCGGCGACGACCAGCCCGAACGACTCGGCCAACGACGCGCACTTCTGCCGCCACCGGAACCGTCGGGGCGCCTCCTGCACGATCACCACGTCGGGGGCGACCGCGCGGACCACCGCCGCCAGCACGGCCGTGTCGTCGCGCTGGCTGTGCACGTTGTACGACACGACGCGCAGCGGCACGCCGCCCGGATGCTCGCGAGGCTCGACCACCCGGCCCGCCCTACAGCCGACGGGCCAGGTCGGCGGCGCCGATCACGCCAGCGGTGTTGCCCAGCTCGGCGGGGCGCACCTCGGCGACGGGGAGCCGGCTGCGCTGGGCCAGCGCGTCGGTGAAGGACCGCCGGGTCGGGCCGAGCAGCAGGTCGCCCGCCTCGACGACGCCACCGCCGACGACGAGGACCTGCGGGTCGAGGATCTGCGCCATGTCGGCGAGGCTGGTGCCGAGCCAGCGCCCGACCTGCGCGAACGCCTCGGCGGAGACGGGGTCGCCGCCCTGCGCGGCGGCGGTCACCATCGGGCCGGTGATCGCCTCGGCCTCGCCGCCGGCCAGCTCCAGCAGGGCGACGGCCCGGTGCGGCTCCTGCCGGGCGGCGGCGCGGGCGAAGCGGACCAGGGCACTGCCGCTGGCGTACTGCTCGATGCAGCCGAGCCGGCCGCAGCCGCACTGGTGGCCGTCGGGGACGGTGAGCATGTGGCCCAGTTCGGCGGCGATACCGTGGGCGCCGCGTACCAGCTCGCCGCCGAGCACGATGCCACCGCCGACGCCGGTGCCGATGGTGAACATGACCATGGAGTCGTCGGCGTGCCGGGCCGCGCCGTAGCGGAACTCGGCCCAGGCGGCGACGTTGCCGTCGTTCTCGACGATCACCGGCAGGCCGGTGGCCTTGCCGACGTACTCGCGCAGGGGCTCGTCGCGCCAGGCCAGGTTGGGTGCGAAGAGGACGGTGGAGCGGACGGCGTCGATCCAGCCGGCCGCGCCGATGCCGACGGCGTCGACCTGCCGGCCGGTGGCGAGTTCGGTGACCACCTCGATGATGACGTCGCGGGTCTTGCCCACGTTGTCGGCGGGGGTGTCCCGGCGAGCCTGCACGAGTACCTTGCCGGTGTCGTCAACGACACCGCCGGCCACCTTCGTGCCACCGACGTCGACTCCGATGGTCAGCGTCACCGCTGCCACTCCCCTCTGCTGTGCTGCCCGGCACCGTCACGGCGAACCGCCGCGCCGGTGGGTCGGGATGTCCGGTGGTCAGGCCCCGTCGCCTGGTGCGTCCTCGTCCGCGCCACCGGAGGCCCGCGAGGCGGGCACCACGGGTCGGCCGGCCGGCGGCCGGGGAGCCCGCGGCGCGTTCAGCCCGGCGTCGTCGGCGGGCGGCACGGCGGCGGCCGGAACGCCCGGACCCTCCCCCCGGGTCGCGGCGGACCACACATCCTCATCCGGCGCCGGCTGAGAATCATGCCCGGTACGGGTGGCCTCGCGCCACACGTGATCGCTGGGGCCCTGGTCAGCCGCCGGGCGGGGCGGGGGCGCGGCGGCGTCGCCCGGCTTCCCGGGCCCCGTGGCGGGCTCGCCGGCCGAGGCGAACGCGCGCAGCAGGCTGGCGACCCCGGCCGCCAGATCGCCGGCTCCCGTGGCGAGCCGCTCGGCGAATTCCGGACTCGGGTCGCGCAACGCCGCGATACCGCGGCACACCGGGCAGATGCAGCATTCGGCCGCACCGGTGGCGAAATGACCACCGCCGGCTGGCCGCGCCGCACCGGAGCCGCCGGCGCTGTGACCGAGGACACTCGACACGATCCCGCCGAGCTGACCGAACGGCCCCGCCCCGGAACCACCGCCGGACCCGGCACCCGCGGCGGCCAGCCGGGCCGCCGCGAGCACCGTGGCCACCAGCCGCTCCGCCTCTTCCCGGGCCGAACCCGGATCCGTGCCCCCCATGTTCGGCTCCTCTACCGTGCCGGGCGCGCCGCAGCCGGTCGCGTCACCGCGCCGCACCGGTGTCTTCTACCCGGCGCTTGAGCTGCTTCAACGCCGCATCCATGATCATTTTCTCGGCCTTGCGGCGAAACATGCCGAGCATGCCTACGGAGAGCTCCACCTCCAGGGTGTAGGTCACCGTGGTCGTGCCGTCGGGATTGCCGACCAGGTCGTACGAGCCGCGTTGGGAGCGCTGCATCTTCGACGGCGCCACCAGGTGCCACTCGACGCGGGTCAGGTCCTCGGCGTACTCGTAGGCCAGCACGTACTCGTCGGTCAGCACCCCGGCGTCGATCGTGAAGCGGACCTGGCTGGCGTAGCCGTCCTCGTATTCCTCGATGACCTCGGTCCGGCGCACCGCCTCGGTCCACTCGGGGTAACGCGCGAAGTCGCAGATGACCGCCGCCACCCGTTCCGGTGACGCGCCGATAATGATCGACTGGGTGGAGGAGTCCGCCATGGGGGGAGGCTACCCGCCAACCTGCCTACCGCACCCACCTGGGCGGGCGGGTAGGTTTCGACACAACCGGCCCGTTCGGGCCCCGGCCCGCCCGGCCGGTGCGAGCACGAGGGAGTGCAGGTGCGCGAGTTCTCCGTTCCGCCGATCGTCACCATCGGCGACTCGGCCAACCTGACCGACCCGGTCTGGGCCAATGCCGAGGCCGCGCCGCAGGCCGTCCAGTTCGCCCGGCCCGCCGACTCGGCCGACGCGACGGGCTCGGGTTGGGCCGAGGTGACCTGCCGGCAGTTCCGCGACGAGGTGGTCGCGGTGGCCCGTGGGCTGGTCGCCGCCGGCGTCTCCCCCGGCGACCGGGTCGCCCTGATGAGCCGCACCCGGTACGAGTGGACGCTGTTCGACTACGCCATCTGGGCGTCCGGCGCGGTCACCGTGCCGATCTACGAAACCTCCAGCGCCGAGCAGGCCGCCTGGATCCTGGCCGACTCCGGCGCGGTCGCCGCCGTGGTCGAGACGACCACGCACGCCACCCTCGTCGCGGGCATCCGCGACCGGCTCCCCGCGCTGGTCGACATCTGGCAGATCGAGCTGGGCGCGGTCGACGAGCTGGTCGCCGCCGGGGCCTCGGTCGACCCCGCCGAGATCGACCGGCGGCGCTCGGCGGTGCAGGCCGACGACATCGCCACCATCATCTACACCAGCGGCACCACCGGCCGTCCCAAGGGCTGCGTGCTGACCCACCGCAACATGTACGCCGACATCGCCAACGCCGTGCCGGCGCTGCCGAACCTCTTCCTGCGCCCGGGTGCGTCGACCCTGCTGTTCCTCCCCCTCGCGCACTCCTTCGCCCGGCTCATCCAGATCGGCGTGGTGCAGGCCCGGGCCACCATGGCGCACTGCACCGACACCAAGAACCTGGTCGGCGAGCTCCAGGCGTTCCGGCCGACCTTCGTGCTGTCGGTGCCCCGGGTCTTCGAGAAGGTCTACAACGGGGCCCGGCAGAAGGCCGAGGCCGATGGCAAAGGCAGGATCTTCGACCGGGCGGAGCAGGTCGCCGTGGCCTACAGCGAGGCGCTGGAGAAGCCGGGCGGGCCGGGCCTGGCGCTACGCGCCCAGCACGCGGTCTTCGACAGGCTGGTCTACCGCAAGCTGCGGGCCGCCCTCGGAGGCCGGTGCCGCGACGCGATCTCCGGCGGCGCGCCGCTCGGTGCCCGGCTCGGGCACTTCTTCCGCGGCATCGGGGTGACCATCTGTGAGGGGTACGGGCTGACCGAGACCTCCCCCGCCGCCTCCGTGAACCTGCCCGACGCCACGAAGATCGGCACCGTCGGCCGACCGCTGCCCGGCGTGACCATCCGGATCGACGACGACGGCGAGATCCTGATCTCCGGCAACCTGATCTTCCAGGGGTACTGGCGCAACGAGACGGCCACCGCCGAGGCGCTGAGCCCGGACGGCTGGTTCCGCACCGGCGACCTCGGGCAGCTCGACACCGACGGCTTCCTCAGCATCACCGGCCGCAAGAAGGAGATCATCGTGACCGCCGGCGGCAAGAACGTCGCCCCGGCGGTGCTGGAGGACCAGGTCCGGGCGCACCCGCTGATCAGCCAGTGCGTCGTCATCGGCGACCGGCAGCCGTTCATCGCCGCGCTGGTCACCATCGACGAGGAGGCGCTGCCGAAGTGGCTGGCCGCCCACGGGCGCCCCGAGGCCACCACCGTCGACGAACTGCGCGACGACGAGGCGCTGCGCGCCGAGGTGCAGGGCGCGATCGACCAGGCCAACGAGGCCGTCTCCAAGGCCGAGGCGATCAAGGTGTTCCGGATTCTGCCGCGGGACTTCACCGAGGCCACCGGGGAGCTCACCCCGTCGCTGAAGGTCAAGCGGCAGGTCGTGCACTCCACGTACGCGGCGGAGATCGCCGACATCTACCGGCGCTGACTACGATCCGTCACGTGCCCGACTCCTCGACACCCGTCCGGCCGCCGACGCAGCCGCTCGCCACCGCCGCGCGCGTGGTCATTCTCGCGCTGGTCGCCACCCTCACCCTCTTCGCCACCCGCGACGCCGGTCAGCTCTGCTGGATCGCCCTGCTCGGCCTCGCCGGGCTGCCCGCCGCCCTCGCCCCACAGCACCGGCTGCTCGGCCCGCTCAGCCGCTTCGCCGAGGTGGTGGTGCTGGGGCTGGCCGCGAGCCAGGTCGCCGCGGTCACCACCATCAACGGCACGATCGGCGGCCTCGGCGCGTCGGCCGTGCTGCCGTACCTCGCCGTCCCGGTGACCGTGACCGCGCTGCGCCGCCGGTTCCGCGAGGGCGCGTCGCTGCTCGCCGTCGCCGCCGTCACCCTGCTGATCAGCGCCGCCCTCACCCAGGTCGACGGCGGCCGGCAGCTCGGCCAGCCGGGTTACCTCGCGGTCTGCGCCCAGTGGCTGATCCTCGCCGGCCTGGGCCTCTACACCGCCGGCACCCTGCACCGGGTGATGCGGGTCCGCGGCGAGGGCAAGCCCCAGCCGTACGCCGAGGCGACCCGGCTGCTGACCCAGCTCCGCACGGTGGCCCGGCAGTTGCCCGGGGCGACCCTCGACCCGGGTGGCATCTCCGAGCACCTGCTGGAGGAGCTGCGCACCGTGGCCCGGGCCGAGCGGGCGGCGGTGCTCTCCGCCAGCGGCGGCGGCCGGCTGGTGGTGCTCGCCCAGGCGGGCGTGGACCGGGTCGACTGGGAGACGACGCTCGACGCCGACTCGGCGATCGCCGACGCCTGGGCCAGCCAGCAGCCGCAGACCGCGAATCGCTCGCAGGCCCGCTCGCACGCCGGCGGCGACGTCTCCGCCCTGATCGTGCCGCTGGTCGCCGGGGTCCGCACGGTCGGCATGCTGGTCATGGAGGCGGACGTCGCGCAGGCGTACCCGCCGCCGGTCGTGTCCCGGGTGACCGCGCTGACCCGCCCGGCGGCGCTGCGGTTGGAGGCCGCGCTGCTCTTCGACGAGGTGCGCTCGCTGGCCACCAACGAGGAGCGGCAGCGGCTGGCCCGGGAGATCCACGACGGGGTCGCCCAGGAACTGGTCATGGTCGGGTACGGCATCGACAACGCCCTCGCCTACGTCGACGAGGACCCGGTGGAAACCGCCGAGGCGCTGCGCACCCTGCGTGGCGAGGTGACCCGGGTCATCACCGAGCTGCGGCTGAGCCTGTTCGAGCTGCGCAGCGAGGTGGACCGGCACGGCGGCCTGGCCGCCGCCATCGCCGAGTACGCGCGCACCGTCGGCGCGTCCGGCGGGCTGCGGGTGCACCTGTCGCTGGACGAGTCCACCGCGCGGCTGCCCGCCGCCACCGAGGCGGAACTGTTGCGCATCGCCCAGGAGGCGGTCACCAACGCTCGGAAGCACGCCGGGGCGTCGAATCTGTGGGTCACCTGCGAGGTGGACCCCCCGTACGCTCAAATCGAAGTGTCGGATGACGGTCACGGCATCGGTGACCAGCGCACGGACGGCCACTACGGGCTTGCGATCATGGCCGAGAGGGCGGAACGTATCCGGGGCCGGTTGGAGATCAGGCCGCGCCAACCCAGCGGCACGACCGTGGCGGTGGTTCTCGGCTCCTCGCCCCGGCGCGATAGGGTGCGCGGCAACGCCGCAGCAGCAGAAGTGGAGTAACCCGAGGATGACCACAAGCCCGACACCGGCAACCCGCACCAAGGTCCTCCTTGTCGACGATCACGATCTGATCCGCAAGGGGCTGCGGCACGCCTTCGAGCGGGACCGGCAGTTCGAGGTCGTCGGTGAGGCCGCCACGGCGGCAGAGGGGGTCCGGCAGGCCGGCGCGCTCCAGCCCGACGTGGTGATCATGGATCTGCGGCTGCCCGACGGCAGCGGCCTGGAGGCCACCCGCGCGCTCCGCAAGTCGAGCGCGTCGATGGGCATCGTCGTGCTCACCATGTACGCCGGCGACGACCAGCTCTTCGGCGCGCTGGAGGCCGGCGCGAGCGCGTTCGTGCCGAAGACGGCCCCGGCCGACGAGGTGGTGGCCGCCGCCCGGCACGCCGCTTCCTCGCCGAGTGCGTTCACCGCGGCCGACCTGGCCGAGGCGATGAAGCGGCGGCTCGCGCCGTCCGGCCCGCAGCTCTCCCCCCGCGAGGGTCAGGTGCTGCGGCTGCTCGCCGACGGGATGAGCGTGGCCGGCATCGCCAAGCAGCTCTTCGTCAGCGAGTCAACGGCCAAGACCCACATCTCGAAGCTCTACGAGAAGCTGGGCGCGGCCAACCGGGCACAGGCCCTCATGACGGCGCTGCGGCTCGGCCTGCTCGAAGCGCCCGACGCCCCGAAGTTCTGACGCTGCGGTGCCCGGTCGGCAGCACCGGCCGGGGCTTCCGTGGCGGCCGGCGGGTCCGGTCAACGGGACCCCCGGCCGGACGAGCGGGTCGACAACGGCCCTCTCTGGTCACCCGCCCGGCCGGCGGGGCAGAATACCCGGTGACCCACGCGGGCGGCGTGGCCCGCGTCGTTGACAAAAGGGGTAGGGCATGCAGCGGCCGGACTGGGCACCCGAAACCATCGACATCGAGCGTCCCAGCGTGGCCCGGATGTACGACTACTATCTCGGCGGCTCACACAACTTCGCCGCCGACCGGGCCGCCGCCCGGGCGATGGTGGACGCGGTGCCCGAGGCCCCGCTGATGGCCCAGGCCAACCGGGCGTTCCTCCGCAGGGCGGTGCAGTTCCTCGCCGAGTCGGGGATCCGTCAGTTCCTCGACATCGGCTCCGGCATCCCGACCGTCGGAAACGTGCACGAGATCGCCCAGCGGATCGCCCCGGAGTCCCGGGTGGTGTACGTCGACATCGACCCGGTGGCCGTGGCGCACAGCCGGGAGATCCTCAGCGGCAACGACCGGGCCGCCGTGCTTCAGCAGGATCTGCGCCACCCGGAGCGGATCCTGGCCCACCCCGAGGTCACCCGGATGCTCGACTTCTCCCAGCCGGTCGCGGTGATGATCGTGGCGGTGCTGCACTTCGTGCCGGACGACGACCGGCCCGACGAGATGCTGCGGACCCTGCGCGGGGCGCTCGCCCCGGGCAGCTACCTGGTGATGTCGCAGGCCAGCGACGACGACCGGCACGACACCGGGGAACGCGAGCAGGCCGAGGCGGTCTACCGGCGCACCGACAACCCGCTGTTCATCCGCAGCCGACGCGAGTTGGCCGCCCTCTTCGACGGCTTCACGCTGGTCGACCCCGGCGTGGTCTGGGTCCCGCAGTGGCGGCCGGAGACACCGGAGAGTGCCGAGGACGCCGAGAAGGCGGTTTTCATGGGCGGCGTCGGGCGGCTCGGTGGATGAGCACCCGAACGGCCGGTCAGGCCCGTCAGCCCCCGGCGGCCCCGCCTCCTGTCCGGGTGTGTTCGCCCGGGCCTGGGCGAAGGCGGTCTCCGGCACCAGCTACCTGCCAATGACACAGGCCCAACTGGAGGCGCTGCTGCACCGGCTCACCGTGCGGCTGGCCGGGGCGCTGGTGTCCGAGCCGTTCGACCTGCGGGCCGGCCACCAGGTCGGCGCCGAACTGGTGGCGGCGCACATCGCCTCCGCCGAAGGGCTTGGGCGGACCATCGAGGTCATCCAGCTCCGGCTGCTGCGCGACCTGGGGCTGGTCACCGAGGACGTCGAGGACCGGATGCCCCGGTTGCTGGCCACCGTGGCGACCGGCTACGCCCGGGCGCTGCGGGACCGGACGCTCGACGAGCAGGAGTCGATCCGTCGGGCCGCGATGATGGCCCGCGCGGAGGCCGAGCGTGCCCTGCGCGACAGCGAGGCCCGGTTCCGCCACCAGGCCACCCACGACCCGCTGACCGACCTGCCCAACCGCACGCTGTTCACCGAGCGGCTCGCCGCCGCCATCGACTCCCCCGGCCGAGGCGCGGACCGGGTCGGGGTGTGCTTCCTCGACCTGGACCGCTTCAAGGTGGTCAACGACTCCCTCGGGCACCATGTCGGCGACATGCTGCTGGTGTCGGTGGCCGACCGGCTGCGCCGCGCGCTGGGCGAGCACCTGGTCGCCCGCCTCGGCGGGGACGAGTTCGTCATTCTGGTCGAGCGCACGGCGGGCACCGACGACGTGGTGAAGGTGGCCGAGGCGGCGCTGGCCGCGATCAACGAGCCGGCCCTGGTCGACGGGCACGAGCTGACCGTGTCGGCGAGCATCGGCATCGTCGAGCGCCCCGTGGCCGGCACCACCCCGATCGACCTGATGCGGGCCGCCGACGCCACGCTGCACTGGGCCAAGGCGGCCGGCGGGGCCCGCTGGACGCTGTTCGACGCCGACCGCAACCGCCGCGAGTTGGCCAGGTACGCCCTGTCCGCGGCGATCCCGGCGGCCCTCGAACGGGGCGAGTTCCAGCTGGACTACCAGCCGCTGACGTCGCTACGCGACGGCAGGGTGCTCGGGGTGGAGGCGCTCGTCCGCTGGCGGCACCCCGAGTTGGGCAAGCTGTACCCGGGCAGCTTCATCGAGCTGGCCGAGGAGACCGGGCTGATCGTGCCGCTCGGTAGCTGGGTGCTCGCCGAGGCGTGCCGGGAGGCCGCGACCTGGTCGTCGTTCGGCACCGCCGCACCGTTCGTCAGCGTCAACCTGGCGGTCCGCCAGGTGCACCGTCCCGGCCTGGTACGGGAGGTGCGCGACGTGCTCGAACGCACCGGCCTGCCGCCCGAGCGGCTCCAACTGGAGGTCACCGAGAGCACCATGATGAGCGCGGTGGAGGAGCCGGTACGCGCCCTGCGGGTGCTCGCCGACATGGGCATGCGGATCGCCATCGACGACTTCGGCACCGGCTACTGCAACCTGGCGTACCTGCGGGACCTGCCGGTGACCGAGCTGAAGGTGGCCGGCGAGTTCGTGGCGGGGCTGCGCGCCCCGGCGGACGACCCGGCGAGCCGCACCGACGAGCGCATCCTCGCCTCCCTGGTCTCGCTGGCGCACGCGCTGGACCTGACGGTGACGGCCGAGGGGGTGGAGACCGAGGGGCAGGCCGACCGACTCCGCACCATCGGCTGCGACGCCGCCCAGGGCTGGCACTTCGGCAAGCCGGCACCCGCCGCCCGCCTCCTGGAACGCCTGGCCTGACGGCGGCCCCGTCGTCCGCTTCCGCGCGGTGCCCGGCCGCCCATCTGCGAGGGTGCGTTCGAGCCCTTTGGAGCTGCCCGCACGAACGGGGCAGCCCTCGGAACGAACGGGGCAGCCCCCGAAATGGACGGGCAGCGCTCCCGAATGGACGGGCAGCCCCCGAAACGGACGGGCAGCGCTCCCGAATGGACGGGCAGCCCCCGAAACGGACGGGCAGCGCTCCCGAATGGACGGCGCAGCGATCCCGAATGGACGGCGCAGCCGGACCCGCACAAAACGTGCCCTCCCGCGGCCCGGTCGATGGTGCGGGCGCACGGACGGGGCAGCTCCAAAGGGCCCGGACCCATCTGGTCACCCCCCCCCGCACCGCGTATCGCGCACCGCGTATCGCGCACCGCGTATCGCGCACCGGGCAAGCGCCAGGCACCACAGGTCAGGCGCACCCCGCCATGCGCCACGCCGCGCACCGGCGAGGGTCAGCCGGCGAGGAGGGTGGCCATCCGGGCGGCCTGGGTCTCCCAGCGCCACTCCCGCTCCACCCAGGCCCGGCCCGCCGCACCGAGCTGCCGGGCCAGATCCCGGTCGGCGAGCAGGGTGGCCACCCGGTCGGCGAGTTGGGGGACGTCGCGGCCGGAGACCACGTACCCCGTCTCGCCCTCGCGGACGGCGTCCGGCGCGCCCCCCGAGTCCCCGGCCACCACCGGCAGGCCGGTCGCCGACGCCTCCAGGTAGACGATGCCGAGCCCCTCGACGTCCAGGCCGCGGTTACGGGTGCGGCAGGGCATCGCGTAGACGTCACCGGCGGCGTAGTGGGCGGGCAGGTCCGCCGAGGGCACCGAGCCGGTGAAGACGACATCCCGCTCGACGCCGGTCTGCCGGGCCAGCTTCTCCAGGTCGGCTCGGTACGGCCCCCCGCCGACGACCAGCAACGCAGCGTCCGGCACCCGGCGGCGGATCTCCGGCAGGGCCCGGATCAGCATGTCCTGGCCCTTGCGCGGCACCAGCCGGGAGACGCAGACCACCACCGGCCGGTCCGCGAGACCGAGCCGGGCTCGCACCGACGCGCCGTCGACCGCCGGATGGTACGTGTCGACGTCGACGCCGGGGGCGAGTCGGCGCAACTCGGTCACCCCGTGCAGCGCCCGCTCCAGCCGGACCCGGGTGTACTCGCCCAGATAGGTGACCACGTCCGCGCCGCAGCCGATCCGGCGCAGCGCGGCGCGAGCCCCGGGCAGCGCCGCCCACCCCACCTCGTGCCCGTGGGTCAGGGCCACCGCCCGGCGGATCCCGGCGCGCCGGCGCAGCCCGGCGGCGAGCAGCCCGAGCGGGGCCGCCGCCCCGAACCAGACGGTGTCGCAGTCGTGCCGGCGGGCCAGCCGGGCGGCCCGGCGGGCGATCAGCGGGGTGGGCAGCAGCACCCGGGTCCGCTCCCGGACCACCTCGAACGGCTGGTCGGCGTCGAACTTCTCCGCCCCCGGCCAGCTGGACGCGTAGACCACCACGGAGCCGGTGGGCTGGCGGACGGCGAGGTTGTGCACGAAGGACTGGATGCCGCCCGGGCGGGGCGGGAAGTCGTTGGTGATCAGCAGCGTACGGCTCATCTGCCGGTTTCCCTGGCGTAGGCGCGGGCGGCGGCCATCCGCTCGACCGTGGACGGGTGCGACGCCGAGTAGAGGTACTCCCAGCGGGGCGGGTCGGGGTCGGCCAGGTTCACCCCGGCCAGGCGGCGCTGCATCGCCTCGAAGGTGGCCGGGGCGCCGGTGAGGGCGAACGCGTGCGCGTCGGCCCGCGCCTCGACCCGGCGGGACATCAGCGCCTGGACCGGGGCGGTCACCAGACCGGCCACCGTGACCAGCGCAATCAGCAGCGGGAACGCGCGCGGCTCGGCGATCGAGTCGACGCCGGCCAGGCGCAGCAGCGGCCCGGCGGAGCCGAGCAGGTAGAGCACGACCACAGCCAGCGCGGCGCCCAGCGCCCCGGTGAGCGTGCCCGTCCAGACGTCCCGGTGCTTGGCGTGGCCCAGCTCGTGCGCGACGACGCTGGTCACCTCGGCCGGGGTCGCCTCACGCAGCAGGGTGTCGTAGACGACGACCCGGCGGGTCGGCCCGAGCCCGGAGACGTACGCGTTGACCGCACGGGTGCGCCGGGACGCGTCGGCGACCAACACGTCGCGCACCGGCACCCCGTCGCGGGCCGCCATCGCCATCAGCTCGGTGCGTAGTGGGCCCTGCTCCATCGGGGTGAACCGGTTGAACACCGGCTCCACCAGCACCGGCAGCACGAACGACAGCAGCACCACCAGCCCGGCCGCGCCGGCCGCGCCGAGGGCCCACCACCAGCGTGGGGCGAGCCGGACCACGGTGTAGAACCCGAGCAGGGCGAGCGCGCCGATCACCGCGCTGACGGCGTACGACTTGAGCAGGTCGGCCGTCCAGCCGGCCCAGCCCTGGGTACTCATCCCGTACCGGGTGAGGACCGTCTGCCGCCAGGCGGCGAACGGCAGGGTGAGCAGGTCGGCGACCAGCAGCACGGCCAGCCCGCCGAGCACGGCCTGGGCGACCCAGTGGCCGCCGAACGGGCGGGCCACCAGCTCCACCAGGCGACCGCCCAGCGGGGTGAGACCGAACGCCAGGGCCACCAGCAGGCCGACCGCCAGGGCGGCCCAGCCGCCGGGGCGCAGCGCGGCGCGGAAGGCCCGGGCACGGGCGACCTGCTCGGCGGGGAGGTCCCGCAGCGCGGCGAGCTGGTCGGCGCGCGGGGCGGGCGGCCGGTGCCAGGGCACGAGCAGGGCGACGGCGACGAGCAGCGCGACGGTGAGCCCGGCGAGGGTGAGCACCGCCCATCCCCGTGGTGTCACCGGGTCACCCCGCATCCGCCGTCGGCCCGGCCTCGTCCTCGCCCCATCCCGCGCTCCTCCCGCCGCTGGGCCCACCGTGAGCGCTCATCCTATTGCCGGCGGCGGCGGTGCCGTCCGGGGCGGGCACACCGGCCCGGCACGGCGGGACGCTACGCGGCGCGGCGACGCCGGGTCGGGCGGGGACGGGGCATCCGGGCCGGGGCCTCGGGCGCGTCGCCGCCGGGTGCCGCCTCGGCGGCGGTCAGCACCTCGACGTCGAAGCCGGCGCGGGCGAACACCTCGATCGCCCGCAGCTCGGCGGGACCGAGGCCGCCCTCGGGGGCCTCGGTGTCGAGCAGCGCGGTCACCAGGCAGCCGCCGCAGCCCGCGCCCCGGACCCGGCACCTGTCGCAGTCGATCAGCATCGTTCCTCCTGAAGCGATGCGTCGGTGGACGGGCCGGGACGTCGTCGTCACCGCCCGACCACCGTCGGCCACTGCGACACTACGACCGGGGTACGACAGATTCGGACAACCGGTCAGCTTCCCCCGCAGAACCGAGCAAGGGACTCGATCATCCGCGCGGCAGGGCGCGGCGAACCGGGCGCGGGCAGGGCGCGGCGAACTGAGGGCGGGACGGTGCGGCCGGTCAGGATCGGGCCAGGCGGCGCAGCAGCGAGTCGGCGCCGAGCGGGTACGCGCCGTGTCGGCGTACCCCGTCGGCGACCTCGCGGTCGGAGGAGACCACGACGACCGGCCGACCGGCCGGCTCGGCCCGGACCAGCCGGCGAATCAGCTCGTCGGCGGTCTCGCCCTTGCGGGAGAAGAGCACCCGCACGCCACGCGGGGTCGGCGGCAGGCCGTGCATCCGCTCGGCGCCGTCGAAGACCACGGTGACCTCGTCCCCGGTCTGCGCCGCGATCCCGCCCAGCCCGGTGATCAGTCGCTTGCGCTGCTGCTCCAGCGACATCTCGCCGAAGCCGCGCTTCGTCACGTTGTAGCCGTCCACCACGAGGTGCGCTTTCGGCAGCGCGAGGAGTTGGTCGAGCCGAGCCGGGTCGTCGGTGTCCCGGGCCCGCGTGGCCGCGCCGGCCGGGGCGGTCGTCGACTGGTCGGCGAACGCGTCGGCCACGAAGTCGGCGGGGAGCCGG
>NZ_GG657738.1:1679708-1694324 GCF_000158815.1 Micromonospora sp. ATCC 39149
CAGGTACGCCAGGGCAGCCACCTCGACCGGGTCGGCCGCGGCCGGGGCGGTGCCGGCGACCACGGAGGTGCCGAGGTCGCCGGAGTCGGCCAGCAACCGGGCGGTGATCCGCTGCCGGAACAGGCGGTCAGCGGTGAGCTGGGCGGCGATCATCGGCGCGCCCAGCCGGGCGCGGCGGTTGGGCGCGAACTTGGCCACCCGGCGCAGCGGCACCGGCACCTCGTCGCCGGGCAGAACCGGCAGGACGGCCGCGGTGAGCGCGACGATCCGCTGACGCACAGACTCGGGCAGGATCGGCTCAGACTCGGGCAGCGTCGGCTCGGGCTCCGGCAGTCCCTGCTTCGGCTCGGGGGCGTCCTCACCGGCGTGGCGCGCAGCACCGACCGACTCCTCCTGCGGGAGGTTGTCGTCGTACGGCTCGGTGAGGGGCATGTGACAAGTCTCCCACCGCGACCGGGCCCACCGCCCGGTGAGTGAGCCGATCTCTCATCCTAGCCCCCAGGGTGACCGGTGGGGCCGTTGTTGCACAAGTGTCGGACCCAAGGTCTACCGTGCCCCGGGTGGGCGGAGCGGAGTACGTCCAGCAGGCGCTCGCCGGGCTGGGCCAGGCGGCGGGTACCGGCGTGGATCCGGCACTGCCGCTGTACGCGACGACCTTCGTGGTGGTCGACCTGGAAACCACCGGCGGCGCGCCGGACGGCGGGGGCATCACCGAGATCGGCGCGGTGAAGGTGCGCGGCGGTGAGGAGCTGGGGGTGCTGGCCACCCTGGTCAACCCGGGCGTGCCGATCCCACCGTTCATCACCGTGCTGACCGGGATCACCCAGGCCATGCTGGTCCCCGCGCCGCCGATCGAGCAGGTGCTGCCGAGCTTCCTGGAGTTCGTCGCCGACGCGGTGCTGGTCGCCCACAACGCGCCGTACGACGTCGGTTTCCTCAAGGCCGCCTGCGCCCGGCACGGCTACCGCTGGCCCAACCCCCGAGTGCTCGACACGGCGGCGCTGGCGCGGCGGGTGCTCGGCCGCGACGAGGTGCCCAACCGCAAGCTGGGCACCCTGGCGTCCTACTTCCGCACCGCCACCCGACCCACCCACCGCGCGCTGGACGACGCGAAGGCCACCGTCGACGTGCTGCACGGCCTCATCGCGCGCCTCGGCGGGCACCGGGTCGACACCGTCGGCGAGGCGATCGAGTTCGCCCGGGCGGTCACCCCGACCCAGCGGCGCAAGCGCCACCTCGCAGACGGGCTGCCGAAGGTGCCGGGGATCTACATCTTCCGGGCCGCCGACGACCGGCCGCTCTACGTCGGCACCTCCGGCGACATCGCCACCCGGGTGCGCAGCTACTTCACCGCCGCCGAGAAGCGGGCCCGGATGTCGGAGATGCTGGCCGCCGCCGAGCGGGTGGAGGCGATCGAGTGCGCCCACTCGCTGGAGGCCGAGGTGCGGGAGCTGCGGCTGATCGGCGCGCACGCGCCGCCGTACAACCGGCGGTCGAAGTTCCCCGAGCGGATGGTCTGGCTCAAGCTCACCGATGGGCCGTACCCCCGGTTGTCGGTGGTGCGGTCGCTGGCCGACGGCGACGAGGTCTACCTCGGCCCGTTCGGCTCCCAGCGGGCGGCGGAGCTGGCCGCCGCCGGTTTCCACGACGCGCTCCCACTGCGCCAGTGCACCCACCGGCTGTCGCTACGCACGGTCACCCCGGCCTGCGCGCTGGCCGAGCTGGGTCGCTGCCCGGCGCCCTGCGAGCACCGGATCACCCCCGGGGAGTACGCCGACCGCGCCGTCGCCCCGTTCCGCGCAGCCACCGCCACCGACCCGGGGGCCGTGGTGGACGCCCTGCTGGCCCGGATCGGGGCGCTCGCGGCCGACCAGCGGTACGAGGAGGCGGCGGTGGTGCGGGCCCGACTCGCCGCGGTGCTCCGGGCGACCGTCCGGATGCAACGGTTGACCGCGCTGGCCGGGATCGCCGAGCTGGCCGCCGCCCGGCCGGCCGCCCGGGGCGGCTGGGAGCTGGCCCTGGTCCGGCACGGCCGGCTGGCGGGGGCCGGGGTCTCCCCGCCGGGTATGCACCCGCGATCGACGATCGAGCTGATCCGGGCGACCGCCGAGACGGTCCCGCCCGGGCCCGGCCCGGTGCCCCGGGCCTCCGCCGAGGAGTCCGAGCGCATCCTGTCTTGGCTGGAGCGACCCGAGACCCGGCTGGTGGAGATGTCCTCTGGCTGGGCATCCCCGGCCGCCGGGGCGGCCCGCTTTCGCGACCTGCTCAGCAAGATCGAGAGCGCCGTTCCTCGCCAACTCTCGACCGAACGCCCATGACCAAGTGACCGATCGGACAACCTCGACTCGCTTAGGCTGTTAAGGAAGTGCAGTACTGCCCGTTTCGTGGGCCTGCTCCCAGTTGCCGTGCCCGGTGACCGAGGGGCCGGGGTGAGGAGGTGTCCCTCGTGGACGTCGACGCCGGACGCGGCGCCGCCCTGGGTGGCGCGCTCCCGACCCAGCCGGGCGACCTGCCCCTGGCCCGGCGGCTACGGTCGCTGCTGAGCTGGCCCACCGCCGACGCGGACCCGGTCACCCACCTGATCCGCACCCACCGGGGCATCCACCCCGGCACGGAGGCGTCGGTGCTGCGCCGGGCGTACACGATCGCGGAGAACATGCACCGCGGCCAGTTCCGCAAGAGCGGCGAGCCGTACATCACCCACCCGCTCGCGGTCGCCCAGATCTGCGCCGAGCTGGGCATGGACGCCACCACCCTGGTGGCCGCGCTGCTGCACGACACGGTGGAGGACACCCGCTACACTCTGCAGGCCCTCGCGGAGGACTTCGGCGGCGAGGTGGCCCACCTGGTCGACGGGGTGACCAAGTTCGACAAGGCGTTCTACGGCAAGGCCGCCGAGGCCGAGACCACCCGGAAGATGATCGTCGCGGCCGGCAAGGACGTCCGGGTCCTGATCATCAAGCTGGCCGACCGGCTGCACAACATGCGCACCCTCGGGGTCCGCTCGGCCGCGTCGCGGGAGCGGATCGCCCGCAAGACGCTGGAGGTGCTGGTCCCGCTCTGCGACCGGCTCGGCATCCAGACCCTCAAACGCGACCTGGACGACGTGGTGCTGCTGCACCTGGAGCCCGAAGCGCACGCCCGCATCGCCCGCTTCGTGCACGACCGGCCCGGCTGGAACGCGTACCTCGACGACGTGGTCGCCAAGGCAAAGGTGGCGCTGCGCCGCAGCCGCGTCGACGCCCACGTCTCCCCCCGCCCCCGGCACCTCTACTCGATCTGGAAGGACACCGTCGCCAGGGGGCACAGCGTCCCGTTCGACCTGCCCCGGATCGTGATCGTCGTGGACGGGCCGGCGACCGACTGTTACGCCGCCCTCGGCGCGGTGCACGGCCTCTGGCGACCTGTGCCCGGCCGGTTCAAGGACTTCATCGCCTCACCGAAGAACAACCTCTACCGTTCCCTGCACACCACCGTCTGCGGCCCGAAGGACCGCACGGTCGAGGTGCTGATCCGCACCGAGGAGATGCACCGCGCCGCCGAGTACGGCATCGCCGCGGACTTCCGCTTCCCCCGCCCGGCCGGGACCGCCGCCGCCCGGGCCGAGCAGCTCGACTGGCTGCGCCGGGTGCTCGACTGGGAGCAGGAGGCGCCGGACCCGGCGCAGTTCCTGGAGTCGCTGCGCTGCGACCTCGCCGAGGCGCAGATCCAGGTGCTCGTCGAGGGGCGGCAGGTCGTGCTGCCGGCCGGGGCGACTCCCGTCGACGTGGCGTACGAGCTGGGCCCCAACCGGGGCGACCACTGCCTGGCGGCCCGGATCAACGGCCGGCTCGCCCCGCTCTCCTCCGAGTTGGAGGAGGGCGACGTGGTGGAGATCTTCACCGAGTCCGACGCGGAGACCGGCTTCGAGGCGGACGTCGCCCCGCGCGGCCCCCGTCGGGAGTGGCTCGGCTTCGTCAAGTCCCCGCACGCCCAGATGCAGATCAACCGCTGGTTCGCCGACCACACCGAGCCGGGGATCTCGATCGCCGACAAGGTCCGCCTCGGCCGGGCCACGATCGGGCTGGCGCTGCGTAAGCACGACCGGGGGCTCGCCAACGACCTGCCGCTGCTGCGGCTGTCCGAGGAGCTGGGGTACCCGGATCTGGAGACCCTGCTGGTCGCGGTCTTCGACCGGGCCCTCGAACCGGACGCGGTGGTGCTACAGCTCATCGACCTGGTCGACCACCGCCAGTGACGCTTGTCCCCCCGGTGGCCGGCCCGGCACGCGCCGGCCACTAGCCTGGACCCATGATCCCCCGCTCCCGCGCCACCGGACGGGCCTTTGCCTACCAGGTCTTCTACCGACTGCCCGTGTCGGTGCGACGCCGGCTGGTCCGGCTCGCCACCCCGAAGTACATCGTCGGGGCGGTCACCCTGGTCCGCGACACCGAGGCCGACGGCCCCGGGCGCCTGCTGCTGCTGCGCCAGCCGCCGGGCCACAGCTGGACGCTGCCGGCCGGGCTGCTGCAACGCGGCGAGGAGCCGGTCGTCGGCGCGGCGCGCGAGCTGTTCGAGGAGTCCGGGATCCGGCTCTCCCCCGATCAGCTCCGCCCGGCGGTGCCGAACGCGGTCGTGCACGCCAAGGGCTGGGTGGACGTCGTCTTCGAGGCGGAGGTTCCGGCGTCGACCACGACGCTGGCGGTGGACGGCGCCGAGGTCTTCGAGGCCGCCTGGCATCCGCTGGACGACCTGCCGAGGCTGAGCCGCGCCACGGCGAACCTGCTCGGCAGGTACGGCATCGGGCCGCGCGCCGGCAAGGCGTCGCCCGGTCCGACGGCGTGACCACCCCGGCGGCCGATCCGGCGGGCACGCCGGGGGCCACGGTGGGCGCGGCCGGCGGGCCGGAGGTCTGCGCGGTGGTGCTCGCCGCCGGCGAGGGGACCCGGCTGCGCCCACTCACCGAGCGGCTGCCCAAGGCGCTCTGCCCGGTGGGCAACGTCGCGCTGCTCGACCGGGCGCTGGCCCGGCTCGCCGGGCTCGGCCTCGCCGGCCCGGCCCGGGTGGCGGTGAACGCCTGCTACCTCGGCGAGCAGGTCGTCGCGCACGTCGGCGACCGGGCCCACCTCTCGGTCGAGCCGGATGCCCCGCTCGGCACGGCCGGCGGCGTGGCGAACCTGCGGGACTGGATCGCCGGCCGGGCCGTGCTGGTCGGCAACGCCGACGCGTACCTCGCCGACCCGGCCGCCGCCCCCGGGCCGGACATCGCCGCGCTGCTGGCCGGCTGGGACGGCGAGCGCGTACGCCTGCTCGGCCAGCCCGCCGACGACCCCGCCGCCCCCGGCACCTTCTCGGGCCACCGGTTCACCGGCTTCTCGCTGCTGCCGTGGCGGCTGGTACGGGGGCTCGCGGTGGAGCCGGGCGACCTGGTCCGGGCGGTGTGGCGGCCGGCGGAGGCGGCCGGGGCGCTGACCGTGGTGCCGTACGCCGGCATCTTCTACGACACCGGCACGCCCGCCGACTACCTGGCGGCCAACCTGCACGCGGCGGGCGGCGGCAACCTGATCGACCCGACCGCCACGGTCACCGGACGATGCCGGGAGGCCGTGGTGGGCGCGGGGGCGACCGTGCGGGGCGAGGTGACCCGCTCGGTGCTCTGGCCGGGCGCCGAGGTGGTCGCCGGGGAACACCTGACCGGGGTGGTCCGCGTGGCCGGGGGCCTGACCGTCGTCGCGGGGCCCCGCTGAGGGGTACGCCCCATCGCGCCCGCTCCGCCCGCAGCCTCTCCCCGCCCGGCCGCGCCCCGTACGTCACGGCCGCCCCGCGGTGCGCCCCCGACTCGCCCGGTGCGCCCCCCGGCCGGGCCCTACCATGGTCGTTGACGCCGCGACCGGCGTGGAGTGGCCGTACGACGAAGGGCAGACCAGTGATCACCGCGATCGTACTGATCGACTGCGCCACCGACTCGATTCCCGAGGTGGCCGAGAACCTGGCGGCCCTGCCCGGGGTGAGCGAGGTCTACTCGGTGGCCGGGCACGTCGACCTGATCGCCATCGTGCGGGTCCGGGAGTTCGACCAGATCGCCCGGGTCATCGCCGGCAGCATCTCCAAGGTGCCCGGAGTGATCAACACTGAGTCACACATCGCCTTCCGGGCGTATTCGCAGCATGACCTGGAGGAGGCGTTCGCGATCGGACTGGCCGGCGCGGATTGACCCCCGTGACGGCGCCGACCGGTCCCACGGCCACGACCGACCGGGTCCCCCCGCCACGACGGTGCCGACCAGGTCCCCTGCGACGGCGGTAGTCAGCCCGCCGGTCGGCGGGCTGGCTACCTACCTGGAGTGTCGCGGCGTCAGCTGACGCTCGGGGCCGGCGTCTCGGTGTTCTCCGGGGCCGGCGTCTCGGTGGTGCCGCCCGGGGCAGGGGCCTCGGTGGTGCCGCCCGGAGCCGGCGTCGTGGTGGTCGCGCCCGGGCTGGGCGTGCCGCTGGGGCTGGTCTGCGGGACCGGGACGCCCAGGGTCTGGGCCAGGGCCACCAGTGCGTCGTAGTGCGCCTGGAGCACCGGCAGGGCGTTCTGGGCCAGCGCGACCACCGACTGCTCGGTGCCCTGCGAGATCTCCGTTTGGGTGGCCTGGATGGCCTGGACGTGGCCGGCCAGCTCGGCGGTCACCCACGCCTTGTCGAACTCGGCGCCGCTGAGCTTGTTCAGCTGGTCGATGACCTTCTGCTCATCGGCGGTCGGCGCGTCCGGCAGCGTCACGTTGAGCTGCTGTGCGGTGTCCTGCACCGTCTGGTCGAGCTGGGTGTGGTCCGTGACGAACTGCGCACCCAGGTCCTTGACCTGCTGGTTCTGGCCCTTCTGCTGCGCCAGGTTCCCCAACTCGATTTCCGCGAGGTTCACCTGGTGCAGCGCCTGCAGGTACTGGCTGTCCTGCGTCGACGGCTGCGCGGCCTGCGCCGCCGTCGCAGGCGCCAACCCCACCACCACCAGGGCGGCGAGCAGTCCGAGGCGCTTGAGACCCAACATGTTTCCCTCCCCCGTTTCGTTGGACCGCACGGATACCCGGCTGACCCGGATTAACCCTGCGAATCCGCAGCCGCCTCGCGCCAGGCCCCAGGGTGCCGCCGGCGCTCGGTGCTCACCCGGGGGCGGAAACGGGACGTGGCGCCCGCCGGAGGAATCCGGCGGGCGCCACGTACGGCCTTCTGGGGCAGGTCAGCGGGGAGAGCTGCCGCTGCCGATCTCCTTGCGCTCCGGCCGGGATTCGACCGGCGGGTGCCCCGGCGAGACCGGCGCCTCGGCCGGCTTCTCGATCGGGTAGAAGAAGCCCCGGATGGCGGGCCCGAGGGCACCGAGCCGGTTCATCTTCTTGGGCACCACCCAGCCGACGTACTCCAGCTCGCCGTGACCGTCGTGGCCGCCGGCGGCCAGCGGCTGGTGGACCTCCTCGAACCGGCCGTCGGGCAGCCGGCGGATGATGCCGGTCTCCACGCCGTGGGCCAGCACCTCCCGGTCGTGCTGCTGGAGACCGAGGCAGATCCGGTACGTCACGTAGTACGCCAGCGGCGGGACCACCAGCAGGCCGATACGGCCCGCCCAGGTCATCGCGTTCAGGCTGATCTGGAACTTGTCCGCGATCACGTCGTTGCCACCGGAGAGGGTCAGCACGATGTAGAACGCCACCGCCATCGCGCCGATCGCCGTCCGCTCGGGAACGTCCCGGGGGCGCTGGAGCAGGTTGTGGCTGCGGTAGTCCTTGAGCCGGCGGGCCTCCACGAACGGATAGAGCGTGGAGAGGCCGACCAGGATGCCCGGCAGCACGACAGTGGGCCAGAACAGCGGCGGGATGACGTACCCGTCGCCGATCGGGATGTTGATCTCCCACGCCGGCATGAGGCGGGTCGAGCCGTCGAGGAACATGACGTACCAGTCGGGCTGGCTGGCGGCCGAGACCACCCACGCCTCGTACGGACCGAAGTACCAGATCGGGTTGATCTGGAACAGGCCGCCCATCAGCGCGATCACGCCGAAGACGACCATGAAGAAGCCGCCCTGCTTGAGCGCGTAGCGCGGGAACATCCGCTCGCCGACCACGTTCTCGTTGGTCCGGCCGGGGCCGGGCCACTGGGTGTGCTTCTGCTTGAAGACCAGGCCGAGGTGGGCGCTGATCAGCGCCACCAGCAGGCCCGGGATGAGCAGAACGTGGGCGATGAAGAACCGGCTGATGATGATGTCGCCCGGGAACTCCCCGCCGAAGATCGACGAGGTGACCCAGGACCCGATCACCGGGATCGACAGCATGATGCCGGAGGCGATCCGCAGGCCGGTGCCGGAGAGGCCGTCGTCGGGCAGCGAGTAGCCGGTGAAGCCGGCCAGGAAGCCCACCCAGAACAGCAGCGAGCCAATGATCCAGTTCGTCTCGCGCGGCTTGCGGAACGCGCCGGTGAAGAAGACCCGCAGCATGTGCACGACGATCGCGGCCATGAACAGCAGCGCCGCCCAGTGGTGCATCTGCCGCATGATCAGGCCACCCCGGACGTCGAACGACAGATCCAGGCTGGAGGCGTACGCGGCCGACATCGGCGTGCCCCGCAACGGGGCGTAGCTGCCGTTGTAGACCACCTCGGTCATCGCCGGCTCGTAGAAGAACGTCAGGAAGACGCCGGTCAGCAGCAGCACGACGAACGAGAACAGCGCGATCTCGCCGAGCAGGAACGACCAGTGGTCGGGGAAGACCTTGTTCAGCAGCTTGCGCAGCGGCGTGGAGACCTGGAAGCGCTCGTCCACCCCCACCGCGGCCTTGCCCGGAACGGAGGCCATGTCCAACTTACGACGCTTCACGGCCGCTCCCAGAAGTCAGGCCCGACGGTCTCGGTGTAGTCCGACCGCGCCACGAAGAAGCCCTCGTCGTCCACCTCGATCGGCAGCTGCGGCAGCCGCCGGCTCGCGGGGCCGAAGACCGGCCGGGCGTTGTCGGTGATCAGGAACTGCGACTGGTGGCACGGGCAGAGCAGCCGGTTGGTCTGCTGCTCGTACAGGCTCGCCGGGCAGCCCGCGTGCGTGCAGATCTTGGAGAACGCCGCGTAGTTGCCCCACATGTAGTTCCCGTGGCCGACCCGCTGGTTGGCCTCGCGGGACACCTGGGCGTCGGACTCGCGCAGGTGGATCAGCAGCGTCGGGGAGTCGGCGTGCTTGTTGCTCACCCCGTGCTCGATGCCCGGGAAGACGGTGAGCTGGCCGCCGGCGCTGATGTCCGCCGGGCGGATCGGCCGGCCGTCCTCGCGGACCAGCCGGACCTTGTGGCCGTCGGCCGGCGCGAAGCCGGTGGTGAACATCTGGTTGTTCTTGTGCGGGTTGGAGATCAGGCCACCGACCAGCGGGGCCGCGGCGACCGCGCCGACCGGGGCGAGGCCGGCCAGCAGCGAGATGCCCAGCAGCGGGCGACGCTTCACGCCGAGTTCGTCGGCGAGGTAGAGCATCGTCTCGCCGGTGATCTTGCGGCTCTCCGGCGCGTTCGGGTCGTTCTCGTGCCGGTCCTGGATCGACACCTCCTTGGGCAGCAGCTTCTTGCCCCAGGTCAGGATGCCGAAGCCGATGCCCAGCAGCGCCACGCCGAGGGTGAGGCCGAGCAGCGGGGTGTAGTACTTGTCCCCGCCCGTGCCCGGCTCGTACTCCCACGGCCACCAGATGTAGATGGCCAGGAAGGCGGTGGCGGCGAGGCCGGTCAGCAGGAAGAACGAGGCGACCGTACGGGTCAGCCGGCGCTCGGCCTTGCTGCCCGGGACGACCTGCTCCTCGTAGTGGACGATCTCGATGTCGTCCCGGCGCGCGCCCTCCCGGACGATGTCGAACCGGCTCAGCCGCGGGTCGTGGACGTCGAGCGGCTCCGGGCCCGGGTGGGCCTGGTGCTCGGTCTTGGTGCTCATGCCGTCACCTCGCTACGGGCGGTGCCGCACCGCGGCACCGCGGCGCTGAATCGAATGATCCGCTCGGTCACGACTTGCCCGCGATCCACAGGCTGGCGAAGACGAGCGCGACGATGCCGATCAGGAAGATCGCCAGACCCTCGGTGGACGGCCCGTACCGACCGAGGTTGAAGCCACCCTGGTCCTGGTCGTGCTTCAGGGTGTCCTGGATGTAGGCGATGATGTCCGCCTTCTGGTCCGGGGTGATCTGGTTGTCCCCGAACACCGGCATGTTCTGCGGGCCGCTCAGCATCGCGGCGTAGATCTGCCGGTCACTGGCCGGGCGCAGGCTCGGCGCGTACTTGCCGGAGGACAGGGCACCGCCGCCACCGCCGAAGGCGTGACACTGCGAGCAGTTGATCCGGAACAGCTCGCCGCCGGTGGCCAGGTTGGCGCCCTCGCGCAGGTCGCCCTCGGGGACCTGCGGACCCCCGCCGAGCTCCTGGACGTACCGAGCGAGCTGGCGGACCTGCTCGTCGTTGAAGACCGGCGGCTTGCGCATGGCCTGCGCCTCCTGCCGGGCCATCGGCATCCGGCCGGAGCTCACCTGGAACTCGACGGAGGCCGCGCCGACCCCGATCAGGCTCGGGCCACGACCCTCGACACCCTGCGCGTTACGGCCGTGGCAGGTCACGCAGCTCACGTCGAACAGCGCCTTGCCCTCTGCGGCGGCGCCGGTGAGCGGCGGGTTTTCCTGCGCCTGCACGCCGGGGGCGAAGACGGTGTAGGCGCCGCCGGCCAGCGTGAGCGCGGCGATCAGGCGGACCGCGGCGCCCAGCCGGCGGCGGCCCCTGCTGCGCGCTGCGGGCCGCTCGCCACGCAACCGCGCGAGCAGACCGCGTCGGCGGTCGTTGTCAGAAGTCATGACCTGTGTCCTTAACCGGTGGGACCTTGTCTCAGAGGACGGGGCAGCGGCGCGGTTCGTGACGCGCCAAGATCACTGAAGCCAGTAGATCATGGCGTAGAGGCCGATCCACACGACGTCGACGAAGTGCCAGTAGTACGACACGACGATCGCCGACGTGGCCTGCGCCGGGGTGAACCGGCCCATGGTCGTGCGGACCATGAAGATGATGAAGGCGACCAGACCGCCGGTCACGTGCAGGCCGTGGAAGCCGGTGGTCAGGTAGAACATCGACCCGTACCCGTCCGCGTTGATCTTCACGCCCTCGTGCACCAGGGTCACGTACTCGTTCACCTGACCGAGCACGAAGATCAGACCCATCACGAAGGTGATCGTGAACCAGCGCCGCAGGGCGTGGACGTCACCCTTCTCTGCGGCGAACACCCCGAGCTGGCAGGTCACCGAGGACAACACCAGGATCACCGTGAAGGTGGTCGCGTACGGGACGTTGAGGTGCTCGGTGTGCTTCGCCCACTGCTCCGGCGCCGCCGCGCGGATGGAGAAGTACATCGCGAACAGCGCCGCGAAGAACATGAGTTCGCTGGAGAGCCACACGATCGTCCCGACACTGACCATGTTGGGCCGCGTCAGGGAGTGGATCCGGCTCTTGTCAATGGCTGGGGCCGCAGTCACGCGGTCATTATTGCCCCTGACCACGGCCGGCGATCAGCGGGGGGCCAAACCGGTAGCACCGGTGGCCCGATCGTGGCGGTCCGGTTCGCCTGGCCTAGCCTGAAACGCGTGCAGCACGTCGATTCGATCTTCGCCGCCACCTCGGCGGTCGCCGCGCCCCGGGCGCTCGCGGCCGGCGGGGACCCGCTGCCGCCGCCGTTCACCGTGGCCCGCGTGTTCACCGAGACCCGGCTGGACAGCTGGCTGGCCCTCGGGCTGGTGCTCGCCGCCGGGCTCTACCTCTACGGCGTGTACCGGCTGCGGCTGCGCGGCGACCGGTGGCCGCCCTCCCGCACCGTCTTCTTCCTCGGCCCGGGCCTGGGCGGCATCGCCGCGGTCACCGTCAGCGGCCTGCACGCGTACGACACCGCGCTGCTGTCGGTGCACATGGTGCAGCACATGGTGCTGTCGATGGTCTCCCCCATCTTCCTCGCCCTCGGCGCGCCGGTCACCCTGGCGCTGCGCACTCTGCCGGTCCGGCCGCGCAAGCGGCTGCTGGCGATCGTGCACAGCCGCGTCGCCCGGGTCTACACCTTCCCGCTGGTGGCGTTCGCCATCTTCGTGGTGAACCCGTTCGCGCTGTACTTCAGCGACCTGTACCGCTACACCCTCGAACACGCCTGGGCGCACGAGCTGGTGCACGCGCACTTCATCATGACCGGCTGCGTGTTCTTCTGGCCGCTGCTCGGGCTCGACCCGCTGCCGGGGCGCTGGCCGTACCCGGCCCGGGCCCTGCTGATGGTGCTGTCGGTGCCGTTCCACACCGTGCTCGGGCTCACGATCATGCAGAGCACCACCCTCTTCGGCGGCGACTGGTACCCGTCCCTCGGCCTCACCTGGTCCAACCCCGCCGAAGACCAGGTGGTCGCCGGGGGCATCCTGTGGGCCGGCGGCGAGTTCGTCAGTGTGACGATGCTCGCGGTCCTGGTGGTGCAGTGGGTGCGCCAGTCCGAGCGCGAGGCCCGCCGGCTCGACCGCGAGCTGGATCGCCAGGAGGCCCGCGAACGCGCCTACCAGGCCGAGCAATCCCCTGCCTGACCAGCCCCTTCCGGTACGCTCACCGGCCCGGCCGGGCGGGAAATCGACCGGCCGGCGGCGACGGGTACGATGCTCGGCAGCTACGAGGTGGGAGTCAGCCAGCGATGAGCGATCGTCTTTGCACCGTCCTGCTCTACAGCGACGACCCGCAGGTCCGCGACCAGATGCGGCTGGCCGTCGGCACCCGCCCGGCGCCCGGGCTGCGCGTCGAGTTCGTCGATGCGTCCGACTACGCCGAATGCGTCCGGCTGGTCGACGACTACGAGATCGGCCTGATGCTGCTCGACGGCGAGGCGAGCCCGGGCGGCGGCCTCGGCATCGCCCGCCAGATCAAGGACGACCGGGACGACGCTCCCCCGACCTGCGTGGTGATCGCTCGCGCCGCCGACCGCTGGCTGGCCGCGTACGCCGAGGTCGACGCCACCCTCGTGCACCCGCTCGACCCGGTGACCACCGGCGCCACCGTGGCCGAGCTGCTGCGCAGCCACGCCCCGGCCTGAGCCACCCCGGCCCGGCCGTCGTGCCGGCCCGCGCCGCTCGTACCCGTCCACCGCATCCCCACGCCCGCTCGGGAGGCCCGCCATGGGCGAACGGACCTGGCCGCATCTGCTCGCCACGCTGCTGCGCGGGGAGGAGCTCTCCACCGCGGACACCGCCTGGGCGATGGGCGAGATCATGTCCGGCGCGGCGGCCCCGGCCCAGATCGCCGGTTTCGCCGTCGCGCTGCGGGCCAAGGGCGAGACCCCGGCCGAGGTCGCCGGGCTGGTCGAGGCGATGCTCGGCGAGGCGGTTCAGGTCGAGCTGCCGGAGGAGCTGCGGTCGTCCGCGCTCGACGTGGTCGGTACCGGCGGTGACCTCGCCCACACCGTGAACATCTCCACCATGGCCGCCCTCGTGGTGGCCGGCGCGGGCGTACGGGTGGTCAAGCACGGCAACCGGGCCGCCTCGTCCTCCTGCGGCACCGCCGACCTGCTGGAGTTCCTGGGCGTCCCGCTGGACCTGACCCCGGAGGGGGTGGCCCGCTGCGTGACGGAGGCCGGCATCGGCTTCTGCTTCGCCGGCCGGTTCCACCCGGGCATGCGGCACGCCGGCCCCGTCCGGCGCGAGCTGGGCGTCCCGACGTTCTTCAACTTCCTCGGCCCGCTGACCAACCCGGCCCGGCCCCGGGCCGGCGCGGTCGGCTGCTTCGACCGGCGGATGGCCCCGGTGATGGCCGCCGTCTTCGCCGCCCGGGGCGACTCGGTGCTGGTGCTGCGCGGCGAGGACGGCCTCGACGAGTTCACCACCGCCGCACCCACCCGGGTCTGGGCGGCCCAGCGGGGCACCGTCCGGGAGGCGCTGCTGGACGCGACGGACCTCGGGGTGCCCCGGGTCACCCTCGCCGACCTGCGGGGCGGCGACGCGGCGTACAACGCCGGCGTGGCCCGGCGGCTGCTGGCCGGCGAGGCCGGTCCGGTCCGCGACGCGGTGCTGGTCAACGCCGCCGCCGCGTTGGCCACCCAGGGGCCGCTGGACGGGGACCTGACCGAGGCGCTGCGCGCCGGGATGGGCCGCGCCGCCGAGGCGATCGACTCCGGCGCCGCCGCGGCCGTGCTCGACCGCTGGGTCGAGGTCGCCAGCACCGCCTGACCGCCGGCTCCCGCTGACGGGAATTGTCGGCCCTCCGTGGGAAACTACAGCCGAGTGATTCTCGGACTCCCGCTCCGGCCTTCCTCTGCCCGGCCGGCCCGATCGGGTCGATCGGGCCGAGGTAGCCGCGCGCCGCGCGGATCCCGGTCGGTCGCCCGCCCGGCGGCGCTCACGACCACGGCGGAGTCCGGCGACGAGAGGAGACGCCCGTGTCGGACCGCGAGCTCTACTGCGACACCTGCGAGGGCGTGCGGCCGTTCGAGGTGCCGCCGTGCGCCGACGGCCATGGCACCGCCTGCCCGGAGTTGGCCTGCACAGGCTGCGGCGCGGCCATGCTGATCGCCACGTTCACCTTCCCGGCGACCCAGCTCACCGCCCGCCGGGGGCCAGCGCCCCGGCGCCGGGCAGCCTGACCCCGCCCCGCTG
>NZ_GG657738.1:1694443-1714991 GCF_000158815.1 Micromonospora sp. ATCC 39149
GTCCCCTCGACGGGAGGCGCGGGCTTCTCGCGTAGCCGGGCGGCTCAGTGCTCGGCGGTGCGCCGGGTGCCGGTGTAGTACTCGAAGAGCAGGCCGCAGGCGGCGAAGACGACCGCCACCAGGCCCAGGCCCAGCAGCCAGAACTGCCAGAAGACCAGGCCCAGCCCGGCGGTCGCGGCGGCCAGCGCCAGCCCGAACGGCCAGTAGCTGCCCGGGCTGAAGAAGCCGATCTCGCCCGCGCCGTCGGCGATCTCGCCGTCGGGCCTGTCCTCCGGCCGCGGGTCGATCCGACGCGAGACGAACCAGAAGAAGCCGCCGCACATCGTGCAGAGCAGGAACGACAGCAGCAGCCCCACGGTGCCGACCCACTCCACCTGGCCACCGGAGTCGCCGTACGTCCAGGCGCCGTAGAGGATCGTCGCGCCGAAGAGGAACCCGGCGATGATCAGGAAGATACGCCACTCGGTCTTCATGCCCGCTCCCTCAGCTTCCCGCGCCGGACGCGACGTCGTCGGGGTTGAAGTTGGCCGTGTTGCGCCGCGTCTTGAACGGCTCGGTCGTCGTGGCGTACGGGTCCTCGCCGATCGCGGTGAGCGCCTCCTGCGTCGACTTGCCGTCGCGCTTGGCGGCCAGGAACTGGTCGTACTGCTGCGGGGAGACCACGCGCAGCTCGAAGTTCATGAAGGCGTGGTAGCTGCCGCACAGCTCGGCGCAGCGGCCGACGTACGCGCCCTCGGCGTCGAGGCTGGAGACCTCGAAGACGTTGCGGATGCTGCCCGGCATGACGTCCCGCTTGAACAGCAGCTCCGGCACCCAGAACGAGTGGATGACGTCCTTGCTGGTCTCCTCGAACCGAATGGACCGGCCGGTCGGCAGGACCAGGATCGGGATGACCTCGCTGGTGCCGAGCACCGACGCCACCGTGTTGGCGTCCTTGCCCTGGCCGTCGCGGTAGTTGAACTGCCAGTTCCACTTGAAGGCGACGACCTCGACGGTGACGTCCGGGTTCTTGGTCGTGCGCACCACGTCGGTCTGCACGACCGCGGTGTAGTAGAACAGCACCGACACGATCAGGATCGGGGCGATCGTGTAGAGGAATTCCATGGGCAGGTTGTAGCGGGTCTGCACCGGCAGCTCGTTGCCCCGCTTCCGGTAGCGCACCACGCACCAGAAGATCAGGCCCCAGACGAACACGCCGACCGCGAGCGCCGCGATGCAGGACGCGATCCACAGGTCGTACATCCGGTGCGACTCGGGCGTGATCCCGCCCTGCGGCCAGCCGAAGCCGGCGAACGTCTTGCCGACGTCGCAGCCGGTGAGCGAGACCAGCAGCGCCGCGCCGCCGAGGCCGAGCCCGGCGAGCCGACCAGCACCACGCCGCCGGCGTCCACCGGCTCCCGGAGAAGCGCTGTTCCGTACGGCCGAGGGCCGTACCTCCGAACTCCTTGCGACCACCTGGTCCTGCCTCCCTAGCGCGCCGCGGTGGTTGTTGTCCCCGTACCAGCGGCAAAGGCGTCACCGACGGTCGCAGATTACTCGACCATGACCGGCCTGACCGTCTTGGGGTGGTCGTCCACCCCCTTCGGGGAGATCGTCGGCGTGCCGGCGCGATAGCGTCGGGGCCGTGAGCGCATCCCCGGTCTACCTGGACGCCGCCAGCGCCGCCCCGCCGCACCCGGTCGCCCGGCAGGCGCTGCTGGCCGCCCTCGACGACGGTTGGGCCGACCCGGCCCGGCTGTACGGCCAGGCCCGCCGGGCCCGTCAGCTCCTCGACGCCGCCCGGGAGGCCGCCGCCGCCACGCTCGGTGTCCGCGCCGACGAGCTCTCCTTCACCCCCAGCGGTACGGCCGCCGCGCACTCGGCCGTGCTCGGTGGCCTGGCCGGGCGGCGGCGCGCGGGCGGGACGCTGGTGCATTCCGCGATCGAACACTCCGCCGTCCTGCACGCCACCGAGCGGCACGTAGCCGGCGGCGGTACGGCCGTCGCGGTGCCGGTCGACCGGCTCGGCCGGCTCGACCCGGCGGCGTGGTCGGCGGCGGTGGGCGCGCCCGGGGTGGCCCTCGCAGCCCTGATCGGGGCCAGCCACGAAGTGGGCACGGTGCAGCCGGTCGCCGAGGCCGCCGCCGCGTGCGCCGCCGCCGGGGTGCCGCTGTACGTCGACGCGGCGCAGCTCGTGGGCCGGGCCCCGGTGCCGGCGGGCTGGTCGGTGCTGACCGCCAGCGCGCACAAGTGGGGCGGGCCGCCGGGCGTCGGGCTGCTGGTGGTACGCAAGGGCACCCGCTGGGAGTCGCCCTGGCCGGCGGACGAGCGTGAGTCGGGGCGTACCCCCGGGGTGGTGAACCTGCCGGCGGTCGTGGCGGCGGCGGCGAGCCTGCGCGCGGCGGCAGCCGAGGCGGCGGCCGAGGCGGCCCGGCTGGCGCCGTTGGTGGACCGGATCCGGGCCCGGGTGGCGGCCGAGGTGCCCGACGTCGAGGTGGTCGGCGACCCGGTGCACCGGCTGCCCCACCTGGTCACCTTCTCCTGCCTGTACGTCGACGGAGAGGCGCTGCTGCACGCGCTGGACCGGCGTGGCTTCGCGGTCTCCTCCGGCTCGTCGTGCACGTCGTCGACGCTGCGCCCCTCGCACGTGCTGGAGGCGATGGGGGTGCTCTCGCACGGCAACGTGCGGGTCTCGCTGCACCGGGAGACGACGGAGGACGACGTGGAGCGGTTCCTCGCCGAGCTGCCCGGGATCGTCGCCGACCTGCGCGCCGAGGCGGGGGTGGTGGGGCTGTGACCGGCCCGGCCCGGGGCGACGCGTCGCCGCAGGTGCTGGACTGCCGGGGGCAGCGCTGCCCCCTGCCGGTGATCAAGCTGGCCCGGCAGCTGCCGGAGCTGCCGGTCGGCGCGGTGCTGCGGGTCCTCGCCGACGACCCGGCCGCGGCCGTGGACATCCCGGCGTGGTGCCGGATGCGCGGCCACGAGTTCGTCGCCACCCACCCCGAGGGCCCCGGCTACGAAGTCCGCCGCCTCCACTGAGCTGCCTTGGCCCTCCGAGCTGCCGAACGTGGGCGGGCGGTCACGGGAGCAGGTGGGGGCGGACCTCGTCGGCGGCGGCGTCGCCGTACGACTCGGCGAGCCGCTTGACGAACCCGTCGGGGCGCACCTCGTACTCCTGGGTGCCGACCGTCTCCAGCACCAGCGCGGCCAGCAGGGAGCCGACCTGGGCGGCGCGTTCGAGGCCCAGCCCCCAGGAGAGGGCGGCGAAGAAGCCGGCCCGGAAGCCGTCGCCGACACCCGTCGGGTCGACGGCCTGGGCCTCCCGGGCGATCGGCACGTGGATGGTGTCGAAGTCCCGGCCCGCGATCTCCGCGCCGTTGCTGCCCAGCGTGGTCACCCGGACCTTCACCCGCTCCAGTAGCTGCGCGTCGCTGAGGCCGGCCTTGCTCTGTAGCAGTGACTTCTCGTACTCGTTGGTCATCAGGTACTCGGCGCCGTCGATCAGCCCCACCACGTCCGCGCCGTCCATGCGGGCGAGCTGCTGGGACGGGTCCGCCACGAAGGCGTACCCCCGTTCGCGGCATTCGGCGGAGTGCCGCAGCATCGCGTCGGGGTCGTTGGCGCCGACCAGCACGAGGTCGAGCCCGCCCAGCCGCTGCGCGACCGGGGCCAGCTCGATGTTGCGCGCCTCGCTCATCGCCCCGGCGTAGAAGGAGGCGATCTGGCACATGTCGGTGTCGGTGGTGCAGACGAAGCGGGCCGTGTGCGCCACCTCGCTGACGTGCACGGAGTCGCAGTCGACGCCGTGCCGCTCCAGCCAGGAGCGGTAGTCGGCGAAGTCGGCGCCGACCGCGCCGAGCAGGATCGGGCGCAGGCCGAGCTGGCCCATGCCGAAGGCGATGTTGGCGGCCACCCCGCCGCGGCGCAGCACGAGGTCGTCCACCAGGAAGGACAGCGAGACCTTGTCGAGCTGGTCGGCGATGAGCTGGTCGGCGAACCGGCCGGGGAAGCTCATCAGGTGGTCGGTCGCGATCGAGCCGGTCACGGCGATCTTCATGTCAACCCTCGCGGTCGGGAGCACGGCGCGGGTCAGCCTACCGGTCCGGGCGGGGTCGTGGTCGCCCGTCGGCCGGGGAACAGTCACGGTCCGTTCGACTCCGCGTGACCCTCCGGATATCCGGCCCAGGTCCACGCGGGTCGACCTCCCCGGTGGTGGTCGACGGACCGTAGGACTGTCCGTAAAAACGGGCGCGGAACGGTGGGCCGCCCGTCGAAACCGGACGGTGGGGCCGCCCCCGGTTCGGGGCGGCCCCACCGTATCGGCCGGAGCGGGACTCAGCTGAACGAGTCGCCGCAGGCGCAGGAGTTGCCCGCGTTCGGGTTGTCGATCGTGAAGCCCTGAGCGTCGATCCGGTCGGCGAAGTCGATCGTGGCGCCGGTCAGGTAGGGGGCGCTCATCCGGTCGACGACGACCTCGACGCCGTCGTAGTCGGTGACGACGTCACCGTCGAGCGAACGCTCGTCGAAGAAGAGCTGGTACCGCAGGCCGGAGCAGCCCCCCGGCTGCACCGCCACCCGGAGCCGCAGATCATCGCGGCCCTCCTGCTCGATCAGGGCCTTGACCTTCTGCGCCGCGACGTCGGTGAGGACGACGGAAGTAGGGGCCTTGGCCTCGGTCGACTCGGTCTGCGCTGGCGTGGTCACGTGGAAATCTCCCTGCGCGGTCTGGGTCTGGACGCACTGGCCAACGTCGTCCGTCGTCCAGTGATTCCCGATGTGGTCGCAGATCCGATGGTACGCCGCCCCGGCCGGTACCACCCGGCCGACGTGACCCGGGCCGCAGGTCGGGCCCCGCGCGGCGGCCCGACGGCGCTCAGCGGCTCCACTGGCGGGCCAGCCGGGCGCCGAGCTGGCGCAGGCCCTCCGCCGGGCGGCTGAGCGCCGCGTCGAGCCCGCCGTGCTCCTCGCCGCCGAAGTGCTCCACCAGGCTGTACGCGTCGGTGACGCCGGCCGAGGCGGCCTCGCGCCGCCCGGTGCTCACCTGCCCCGCCAGCACCACGCAGGGCACGCCCCGGTCCCGGGCGGCCCCGGCCACCCCGGCGACGACCTTGCCGCGCAGCGACTGGTGGTCGAAGGAGCCCTCCCCGGTGATCACCAGGTCGGCCGCGTCGAGCGCGGCGGGCAGCCCGATGGCCTCGGTGACCAGGCCGATGCCGGAGCAGCAGCGACCGCCGAGGGCGAGGATCGCCGCGCCGAGGCCGCCGGCCGCGCCCCCGCCGGGCAGCGCGCCGAGGCCGGGCGGGCAGCCTGGCAGGTCCCGTTCGAGTACGCCGGCGAAGCGCTCCAGCGCGGCGTCGAGCAACAGCACGTCGGAGCGCGTCGCGCCCTTCTGCGGGCCGTAGACGTTGCTGGCGCCGTGCAGCCCGAGCAGGGGATCGTCCACGTCGGTGGCGGCGACCAGGGTCGCGCCGCGCAGCCGGGGCGCGCCGTCCAGCCCGGCGATCCCGGCCAGCGCCGCCCCGCCGTACGGCAGGGCGCGGCCGGCCTCGTCGAGCGGCGTGACGCCCAGCGCGGTGAGCAGCCCGGCCCCGCCGTCGTTGGTGCCGGATCCGCCCAGCCCGATCACCACCGTCCGGGCTCCGTTCTCCACGGCGGCGGTGACCAGTGCCCCCAGCCCGTACGAGGTGGTGGCCAACGGGTCCCGCTCGGCGGCGGCGAGCAGGTGCAGGCCGCACGCCTGGGCGCTCTCCAGGTACGCCGTGCCGTCGTCGGTGAGCAGGATCTCACCGGAGGCCGGGCGGCCGAGCGGGTCGACCGTCGGCACCGGCACCCGGCGCCCGCCGAGTGCCTCGGCGAGCACGGCCACGAAGCCGGGGCCGCCGTCGGCGAGCGGCCGGATGAGCAGGTCGTCGCCCTCGGCCACCTCCCGCCAGCCCTCGGCCACCGCGGCGGCGACCTCCTGGGCCGGCAACGTTCCGGCGAACTTGTCGGGGCAGAGCAGCACGCGCATGCCGAGCAGTGTCGCAGGCCACATCGGCGGGGGGCAGTGTGGCAGCACACACCGGCGCGGGGCCGCTTGTCGCTCGGCTGTGGAACCATGAGTGGCGTGACTTCGACCTGGGTGGAACCCTCCAACACCGCGACGGCCCTGCTGCTGCTCGGCCGTGGCAGCGACCCCGCCACCGAGCGTGGCGTGGAGTGTCCGGGCGACCTGCCGGCGCCCAGCGACCCGGGCCTGGTGGCCCGGGCCGCGGCGGCCAAGGCGAAGCTGGGTGACAAGGTCTTCGTGCTGGGCCACCACTACCAGCGCGACGAGGTGATCCAGTTCGCCGACGTGACCGGCGACTCGTTCAAGCTGGCCCGCGAGGCGGCGGCCCGGCCGGACGCGGAGTACATCGTCTTCTGTGGCGTGCACTTCATGGCGGAGAGCGCCGACATCCTCACCTCCGAGCGCCAGCGGGTGGTCCTGCCCGACCTGGCGGCGGGCTGCTCGATGGCGGACATGGCCGCGCTGTCCCAGGTCGAGACGGCCTGGGACGTGCTGACCGAGCTGGGCGTCGCGGCGCGGACGGTCCCGGTGACGTACATGAACTCCTCGGCGGACATCAAGGGTTTCGTCGGCCGCAACGGGGGCGTGGTCTGCACCTCGTCGAACGCGAAGCAGGCGCTGGACTGGGCGTTCGGGCAGGGGTCGAAGGTGTTGTTCCTGCCGGACCAGCATTTGGGCCGCAACACCGCCGTGCTGGAGATGGGCCTCTCGCTGGACGACTGCGTCCTGTACGACCCGCACAAGCCGCACGGCGGGCTGACCCCGGAGCAGGTGCGCGACGCGAAGATGATCCTGTGGCGCGGGCACTGCTCGGTGCACGGCCGGTTCACCCTCGACAGCGTCGAGGACGTACGCCGGCGGGTGCCGGGGGTCACCGTGCTGGTGCACCCGGAGTGCCGGCACGAGGTGGTCACCGCGGCCGACCTCGTGGGCTCGACGGAGTACATCATCCGGGCCATCGAGGCGGCACCGGCCGGCTCGGCCTGGGCGGTCGGCACCGAGCTGAACCTGGTCCGCCGGCTGGCGCTGGCCCACCCGGACAAGCAGATCATGTTCCTGGACAAGGCCATCTGCTACTGCTCGACGATGAACCGCATCGACCTGCCGCACCTGGTCTGGGCCCTGGAGGAGCTGGTGGCCGGCCGGGTGGTCAACCAGATCACCGTGGACCCGGACACCGCGCGGCACGCCCGCGCGGCGCTGGACCAGATGCTCGCCCTCCCGGGCGCGGCCACCCCGCCACCAGCGAGCGCCTGACCACCCTGCGTGAAACGTTGGGCACCGTAAAGTACCGGAAGCCCCGATTCATGCCGTCCGGGGCAAGGTGACCGTCTCCATTTTCGTCACCGAGGGCTATGCTGCCGGGGCGACGACACACGCGGGTCCGTTTTCAGCCGGCCGCATCACGGGTAACCCCCACAACGCCCGCATCACCATCGACACGGCAGCACCGACGCGCTGGAGGTTGCGTTGACCAACGACGTCCTGGTCGTACACGGAGGCACTCCGCTGGAAGGGCGGATCCGCGTGCGCGGCGCGAAGAATTTGGTTTCCAAGGCGATGGTCGCCGCCCTGCTGGGCGACAGCCCCAGCCGGCTGTTCGACGTGCCGCAGATCCGTGACGTCGAGGTCGTCCGGGGGCTGCTCGGTCTGCACGGGGTCAAGGTCACCGACGGCACCGAGGACGGTGAGCTGGTCTTCGACCCGGCCAACGTCGAGAGCGCCAGCACCGACCAGATCAACGTGCACGCCGGCTCCAGCCGCATCCCGATCCTGTTCTGCGGGCCGCTGCTGCACCGGCTCGGCCACGCGTTCATCCCCGACCTGGGCGGCTGCCACATCGGGCCGCGTCCGATCGACTTCCACCTCCAGGCGCTGCGCGAGTTCGGCGCCACCGTCGACAAGACCCCGGAGGGGCTGCACCTGTCCGCCCCGAACGGGCTGCACGGCACCAAGTTCGCCCTGCCGTACCCGAGCGTCGGCGCGACCGAGCAGGTGCTGCTCACCGCCGTGATGGCCGAGGGCGTCACCGAGCTGCGCAACGCCGCCGTCGAGCCGGAGATCATCGACCTGATCTGCATCCTGCAGAAGATGGGCGCGATCATCAAGGTGCACACCGACCGGGTGATCGAGATCCAGGGCGTGCCGAAGCTGCACGGGTACACCCACCGGCCGATCCCGGACCGGATCGAGGCGGCGAGCTGGGCGGCGGCGGCGCTGGCCACCCGCGGCCACGTCGAGGTGCTCGGCGCGCAGCAGGCCGACATGATGACCTTCCTGAACGTCTTCCGCTCCGTCGGCGGCGAGTACGAGGTCACCGACGCCCGGCCGCCGAAGCTGGGCGACCCGGGTCAGGAGGGCGGCATCCGGTTCTGGCACCCGGGCGGCGAGCTGAACGCCGTGGCGCTGGAGACCGACGTACACCCGGGCTTCATGACCGACTGGCAGCAGCCCCTCGTCGTGGCGCTGACCCAGGCCCGGGGCCTGTCGATCGTGCACGAGACGGTGTACGAGCAGCGGCTCGGCTACACCGAGGCGCTCAACACGATGGGCGCGAACATCCAGGTATACCGCGACTGCCTCGGCGGCACCCCGTGCCGCTTCGGGCGCCGTAACTTCAAGCACTCCGCGGTGATCGCCGGCCCGAGCAAGCTGCACGCGGCCGACCTGGTCATCCCGGACCTGCGCGCCGGGTTCAGCCACCTGATCGCCGCGCTCGCCGCCGAGGGCACCTCCCGGGTGTACGGCGTCGACCTGATCAACCGGGGCTACGAGGACTTCGAGGCGAAGCTGGCCGACCTGGGTGCCCACGCCGAGCGCCCGTAACGCCACCCGGCGTAACCTAGCCCACTTCCGCCCGCGCCCGGTGCACCGCGATGTGCACCGGGCGCGGGCGTGTGGCTACCCTTTCCACGTGCCGTCGCTGTTTCGCCGCAAGTCCACCGACCTCGTCGACGAGTCCGTCACCACGGTGACGACCGACGAGGAATCCGCGCGCGCCCGCCGGGGCTACACCCCGGCCAAGGGCCGCGAGACGCCGAAGCGGCCCGTGGCCGGGCGCCGACCGGCCGGCCCGGCCAAGCCGCTGAGCAAGGAGGAGGCGCGGGAGCGGCGGCGGCAGTTGCGCGCCGAGTCCTCGGCCGAGTTCCGCCGCGAGGGCGGCCCGCGCGACCGTGGCCCGGAGCGACTCCTGGCCCGCAACGTGGTCGACTCCCGGCGTACGGTGGGCACCTGGTTCTTCGGCGGGGCGCTGATCGTGCTGCTCGGCTCCAACCAGGCGATGCCGCCGATCGTCCGGCTGATCTCGAACATCCTGTGGGGCGCGCTCGCCCTCGGCGTGGTGATCGACTCGGTGCTGATCAGTCGGAAGATCTCCAAGCTGGTCCGGGAGCGCTTCCCGAAGTCCGACCAGCGGCTCGGCTCCCTCTACCTGTACGCGATCATGCGGTCGATCACCTTCCGCCGGATGCGCGCCCCGGAGCCCCGCGTCAAAATCGGCGACCCGATCTGACCGCTGCCCCCTGTTAAGAAGGGGCCCCTGCTATACCGGAAGCGTTAACAAGGGGCCCCTCCTTACCCGCGTACAGGCGGGCGACGACGTCCTCGATGTCCGGCTCGACGACCGAGACGTCACGCAGGGCGGCCAGCCCGGCCAGGGCGGCCACCACCTCGGCGACGCCCGCCGACTCCAGTGCGAAGACCAGCCGGTGCCCGTCGGCCTCCACCCGCAGCAGCGGGGCGCCGGGCAGCTCCGGCGGCTCCGGCAGGGCGGTGTCCAGGTCGGCGACGACGAGACGGCGGGAGCCGTACCGGTCGTGCAGCGCGGCGATCGAGCCGTCGTGCACCACCCGGCCGTGGTCGATCACCACGAGCCGCCGGCACAGCCGCTCGATGTCGGCCAGGTCGTGAGTGGTGAGCACCAGGGTGGTGTCGCCGGAGCGGCCCAGCTCGCCCAGGAAGCCCCGCACGGCCTGCCTGCTCACCACGTCCAGCCCGATGGTCGGCTCGTCGAGGAAGATCACCTCCGGGCCGTGCAGCAGGGCGGCGGTCAGCTCGCCGCGCATCCGCTGGCCGAGGGAGAGCTGCCGGACCGGGGTGTCCACGAAGGCGTCCAGGTCGAGCAGGTCGCGGCAGCGGCGCAGCCGGGCGGCGTGCTCGGCGGCCGGCACCCGGTAGACGTGCCGCAGCAGGTCGAACGACTCCCGCAGCGGCAGGTCCCACCACAGTTGGGACCGCTGGCCGAAGACCACGCCGACGCGCAGGGCCAGCCGGGTGCGCTCGGGCACCGGGCGCAGCCCGCAGACGCGTACCTCGCCGGAGGTGGGGGTGAGCACGCCGGTGAGCATCTTCAGGGTGGTGGACTTGCCGGCGCCGTTCGGGCCGATGTACCCGAGCATCTCGCCGCGCTCGACGCGCAGGTCGACCCCGGCGACCGCGTCGACGGTACGCTTCTCGCGGCGCAGCCGGCCGACCTTCACCCGGACGGTGAACTCCTTGCGCAGCTCGCGCACCTCGATGACGCTCATGACCCCGTACTCCGGTAGTAGCGGACCCCGACGCGCCAGGCGGTGGCGGCGAGGGCGGCGGCGACCAGCGCAACCGCCGGCGAGACCCAACCGACCCAGGCCGGCAGGCCGAGCGGGTCCGCCCGGCCGAGCAGCGCCAGCGCCGGCTGGTAACTGACGAAGGCGAACCCCATCCCGTACGCGAAGACCGCCCGGAACCAGCCGCCGAAGGCCGTGACGGGGTACGACGTGAAGTCGCGCCCGCCGTAGGTGACCGAGTTCGCCAGCTCCCCCGACTCGGTCCAATAGAACGACACGGTGGCGGTGGCCACGAAGATCGACCCGAAGAAGAGCACCCCGGCCAGCGGGGCGAGCAGCGCCAGCGCCACCCGGCCCGGGGTCCAGTCGATCCCGGCCCGGCCGAGCGCCACCAGCAACACGGCCAGGCCGAACACCGCCCGGGACGCCTTGCGTAGCGGCAGGTCCATCAGCAGTAGCTGGGGCAACGCGCCGAGCGGGCGCAGCAGCACCGCGTCGAACAGCCCGGTGCGCACGTACGCGGGCAGCCGCTCGACGTTGCCGACCAGCAGGTCGGCGGTGGCGAACGCGCAGGCCGACAGGCCCACCATGACCAGCGTCTCGCGCAGCGTGAACCCGCCCAGCTCCCGGGTCACCCCGAAGATCACCAGCACGGTCACCACGTCGAAGAGGGTGGCACCGACGTTGCCGACCAGGTCCACCACGAACGACGCCCGGTACGCGGCCTGCGACCGGGCCTGCGCCCCGAGCAGCGCCCCGTACGCCCGCAGCCGCCCGGACACGGGCCGGGGCCGCCGCGAGCGCCGCTGCCGGGGCAGCGCCACCGGTTCAGCCACCCTGCACCACCAGCCGGCGCTCGGCGCGGCGCTGCACCAGCCGGCACAGCGCGAGGATCGCCACCGCCCAGCCGACCTGCACCCCGACCAGCCCCGCCTGCACGCCCGGCGGATCCCGCTCGACCAGCACGTCGAGCGGAATCTGTAGGAGGCTCGGGAACGGGGTGGCCAGTTGTAGCGCCATGAACAGCCCGTCGGGCAGGAAGGGCAGCGGGAAGTAGAGCCCGGCGAGCACCCCCGAGCCGAGGGTCCACAGGAGCTGCGGGCCCCGGACATCCTGGAGCCAGTACGCGGTGGCGTTGACCAGGAACCGGCAGCCGAAGCAGAGCACCACCGCCACCGTGGCGGAAACCACGAACAGCGGCACGGTCGACCAGCGGGCCGGCAGGTGCACGTCGAAGAAGATCGGGCCGACCAGCACCGACGGCAGCAGCCGGGACACGCACGCCCAGCCCGCCCGCCCCAGGTCGGTGGCGAGGTAGCTGGTCACCGGGTGGACCGGCCGCAGCAGGTCGCTGGCCACGTCGCCGGTGCGGATCCGGTCGGCGAGGTCGGTCCAGCCCCAGAGCAGGATCACCGCCAGCATGCCCTGCCCCGCCCAGACGAACGTGGCGATCTGCGCCCGGTCGTACCCGGCCGCGACGCCGGCCGCGCCCGCCGCGTCGAGCAGGACGTAGCAGCGCAGGAAGCCGAAGACGATGTTGGTGACGGCACCGGCCAGCGCGGCCTGCCGGTAGGTCGCGTAGCGCCGGAATCCCGATTGCACTATCGCACCGAATGTCCGAAACGATAGGATAACGTTTGACTCGGTGGGCGGCGCCACAGTGGCGTTGACAGAGCCCACGCCGTTACCCTCCTTCCGCAGCCACCCCGCGCCGGACCGGGCGACTTTACCGGCAGGTGGAGTGCCCAGCGCGACAATTTCCAAGAGGTGACATCGCCGTGAGCGAGCGACGCGAGCCGGGCACCCGGGCTCGCCGCGCGGGCGGCGACGGGACCTGTAGATGAGCGGCGACTTCATCGACCGCTGGCGCGACCCAGCCGAACCGTCCTGGGTGTTCGAACCGACCACCGAGTGGCAGCCGCAGTTCCCCGGGCAGCGCTATCCCGGTGACATCGGCCTGCGGCAACCGCCGCCCCCGCCCCGGGGGCGGGCCGCCGTCGGCCGGGCCGAGGTGCAGCCGGTCAGCCCCGCCCCGGACGCCGGACCGGTGAGCCCGGCACCGGGTGGGCGCGACGGGACGTACCCGTGGCACGACCGCGCCCCGGACGACCGCGACCTGCGAAGCTGGGACGACGGGTACCGCAGCCCGGCCGCCGACCACGACCCGTACCGCCGCCCCGCCGAGCAGGACCCGCACCGATGGCACGGCGACCGAGACGCCTACCGCCGACCGGTCGCCGACCACGATCCGTACCGCCGCCCGGCCGCGGACGAGCGCCGTGTGCCCCGGAACGGGCATGACCCCTACCGCCGGGTCATGCCCGACGAGCCCGACCGGTACCGCCCTCGCCCCACCGCCGACGACCACGCCCCGTACCGCCGGTCCGCGCCCGACGAGCCCTCTCCCCGCCGGTCCGCGCCCGACGAGCACGCTCCGTACCGCCGCCCCGTACCGGACGAGCGGGGCCCGGCGCGACATGGCTGGGACGAGCGCGGGCCGGCCGAGCCGTACCCGCCCCGGCACCCCACTTACGAGCAGCCCGACCGGCACGACCGGCGCGCCCCCGGCTGGACGCCGGAGCGCGACCCGGTCGCCGGAAGGCACGGCGACCGGTACGAGCAGCGTCGCCCCGCCGAAGCCGGCCGGCGGCCGGATCCCGCCGAGACGATCCCGGTCTCCCCCGCAGCCCGGGACGAGGCCGGCTGGCTGCCCGAGCCCGACGAGTACCCGAGCCGGCCGAACGGCGACCGGCCGGCGCTGTCCGGCCCCGGCTGGCCGGAGCGCCGCCGCCCCACGCTGGATCGCGACGGCCGTCCCGACCCGGGCCGGGACGGTTGGTCGACGCCTCCGGGCACCGGCTCCGGTCACCCCGCGGACCGGCTGGCCCGCCAGCACGACCGGCCCGACGCCGACGCGCCCCTACGCCCTGCCGGCGACGCGCCGCGCCATCCCGGCGACCGGGGCGCACCACGGCACCGGGAGGGGCAGCCGCACCGAGACGGGCGGGACGTGGCCGCCGCGCGCGCCGAGGAACACCGTGAGCCCACCGTCCGGCCGGCGCCGTCGCACGACGGTGCCCTGCCCTGGCCGCAGCCCGGCCCGCTCCGCCCGGACGTGGGCCGGAACACCGGCCGCCCCGGCGAGCCGCCCCGCGTCGGCGGACGACCGGCAGTCGTCGACGGCAGCGTGCCGCGCCCGGACGGCCGGATCCGGCCGGAGCCTCGGCACACGGACGCCGCGCGGTCCGACCCGCGCCGCCCGGAGCGGCCGGCCGACGGTCGCGGCGACGAGTGGAGCGTCGGCGAACGGTTCGGACTCCGCCCGCCGGTCGACCGGGCCGGGCCGCCGCCCACGGAGGACATCGCCGCCGCCGGGCCCCGGTTCGTCCCACCGCCGCACCGGCCGGTCGAGCCGTACCGCGCGCCCGTGGAGCCAGTGCGCCCTCCGGTGGAGCCACCACGCCCCGTGACCGGATCGGCGCGTCCGCCGGTCGAGCCGCATCGCCCGCCGGTCGAACCGGCACGCCCATCCGTCGCACCGACCCGCCCACCGAGAGAGCCGCAACGACCGGTGGAGCCCGCCGCCGACGCGCCACGGGTCGGGCGGCCCACCACCCCCGGGGTGCCCGTCAGCGGGGTGCCGGTTTCCGGCCCACCCGTCCGGCCGATCTCGGGCCCGCCGGTTCCGCCGGTCTCCGCGCCTCCGGTGAACAGGCCGATCTCCACGCCGCCCGGGACACCCCCGCCACCGGCCGTCGCGCCGGTGGCACCGGTCTCCGCGCCGCCCACCGAGCCCGTATCCGCGCCGCCCGCCGCCCGGCTGAGGCTGGAGTTCCTGCCGGCCCCCGGGCCGGTCGGATCCCGGCCCGCACCCGACGAACCACTTCTCACCGGGGGCGACGCCGCCCGCCCGGACGCGCCGGCCGCAGCCGCCGCCGCTCCGGTCACCCCGGCACCCGGGCCACTCGCCACCCCGCCGGCAACCGAGCCGCCGGGCACCCGGGTGACCGACGCGCCCCGGGGCACCCCACCGCCAGGCCCGGCCGGCCACGCCCGGCCGGAGCCGATCACCGGGGCCAGCCCGGAGGCGGTCCGCACTGCCGGCCCGGACCCGGTAGACACCGCCGGCCCCCGCCCGCTCGACGCCACCGGCCCGGACGTCATCGCCGGCCCGACTGTCACCACCGGTCCAATTGACGCCATCGGCTCGGAATTCACCACCGAGCAGCCGACCGTCGCCCCCGGCCCGATCGAGGCCACCGGCCCGGTGGCCATCGTGGTCGTGCCGCCCGCCGGCACGGGGGCCGGGGCCGGGGATGCCCGGGAGGGCGCCGCACCGCACGACGCCCCCGACGAACTCGGTCAGCCTCGGCGAGTTGACCAGCCGCCCTCGGCCGATCCGGCGGGCGGGTCGCCCGCGCCACCGCCGGGCCACGCGGACTCGTGGTTCCGGCCGTTCCGGACGGCACCCCCGGCCACCGAGACGTCGAATCCCGCCACCGTTGCGGGCCCTGTCCCCGCGCCCGATCCGGCCCAGGCTGCGCCCTCGGCCCCGGCCCCAATCCAGACTCCGGCTGCGGCTGCGGACGCCCCTGAACCGGCGACGCCCCCTCCCCGCGCCGCCCGCCGACGGATCGGTCGCCCGGGTCGCGGATCCCCGTCCGGTGAGCGCCGCGCCGGCCCCACCGGTGTCGGCACCTCCGGCCGGGTCCGCGTCCCTCGTCGCTCACCCGGTGCCGGAGCAGTCGCGTCCCGTCTCCGCGCCACCCGCCCGCCCGGTCTCGGGAATCCCGGCACACCCCGTCTCGGGAGTGCCGGCCGCACCGGTCTCCGGCATCCCCGCACAGCCCGTGTCGGGCATCCCCGCACAGCCCGTGTCCGGCGTACCCGCACAGCCCGTGTCCGGCGTACCCGCACAGCCCGACGCCGGGACGGAGCCGCCGCCCGGCCAAAAACGGCGGGCCGTTCCGGCCGACCCGGAGCAGACGCTCGCGGCCCTGCGGTGGCGTCTGCACCCGGAGAGCCTGCGCGAGGAGACCGACGACCCGGAGCTGCTGCGCACCGTGCGGGAGGGGCTGAACGCCAAACTCGACGTCGCCCTGGACAACCGGTCCCGGGCCCGGCTGCTCAGCCTGCGGGCGGTGGTGTCACGCCTGCTCGGCGACCTGGCGGACGCGGTCGACGACGCCCGGCTCGCGCTGACGTACGCCGAGGCCACGGGCGAGTTGCGGCGGACCGCGCTGGCGCGGGCGCGGCTGGCCCACGTGCTGCGCTGGCGGGGCGAGTTCACCGAAGCCGACCGGCTCTTCGCGGAGGCGAACTCGCCGGAGCTGCCCGACCGGCTGCGCGCGGCCCTGCACGAGCACGCCGGCCGCTGCTGCTACGACCAGGGCCGGCTGATCGAGGCGTGCCACCACTTCGAGCTGGCTCTTGACCTGCGCCGGGCCGCCGACCCGGAGCTGCTCGCCCGGACCCGGGTCGCGCTCGACGCGGTCGCCGCGCGGGCCAGACGGGACGGCTTCGGCCCCTACCCGCGTGGGCGCGAGGAGATCCTGCGCACTCCCCGGCCACCGGTGCCCACGTACGACGAGGATCTGGACCGGTGGGGCTACGCCGACGCCAGCGGCAACCTGGTGATCGGCACCGACTACGCCGAGGTGCAACCGTTCCGGGAGGGAATGGCCTGGGTACGCCGGCCGGAGGGCACCCGGTGGGCGCTGATCGACGACTCGGGGCGCACCCTGATCCAGGCCAACAACGGCTACCGGTCGGCCGGCTCGTTCTCCGAGGGCCTGGCCTGGGTGTCGATGGACGGCACCGGCAACTGGATGGCGATCGACACGTCCAACATCGTGGTGATCCCGCCCGGCTTCGACGACGTCCGGCCGTTCCGTGCCGGGGTGGCGGCGGTACGCGTCGCCGGCGGCTGGGGTGCGGTCGACCGCACCGGGACGGTGGTGGTGCCGACCCGGTACCACGGTTTCACCACGGCCCTGGCCGACGGTCGTTACGTGGACGGCTTCACCGACGAGGGGCTGGCCGTGGTCGAGCTGAACGGCCGGCGCGGGGTGGTGGACCGCACCGGCCAGATGGTGGTGGCCCCGACGTATCCGGCGCTGGTCGTGCACCCGGTGGCGTACCTGGTCGGCGACGGCTTCGGCCGCTGGGGGGCCCTGGACCGGCGGGGCGTACCGCTGATCGACCCCGTGCACCCGAGCCGGGACCGGGTGGTCGACCAGATCGACCACCTGCTCGCCGACACCAGCCCGCTGCTTTGACCTGACCGGCCCCGGAACCCGCCGACGGGCGACCATAATCGGGCCGGGCTAGGGTCGGACCATGGAATTCCGACACCTAGGCCGCTCGGGCCTGCTGGTCAGCGAGATCTCGTACGGCAACTGGATCACCCACGGGTCGCAGGTCGAGGAGGACGCGGCGGTCGCCTGCGTCCGGGCCGCGCTGGAGACGGGCATCACCACCTTCGACACCGCCGACGTGTACGCCGGCACGAAGGCCGAGGAGGTGCTCGGCCGGGCGCTGAAGGGCGAGCGCCGCGAGGGGCTGGAGATCTTCACAAAGGTCTACTGGCCGACCGGCCCGGGTCGCAACGACCGGGGCCTGTCCCGCAAGCACATCATGGAGTCGATCAACGGCTCGCTGCGCCGGTTGCAGACCGACTACGTGGACCTCTACCAGGCCCACCGGTACGACCACAGCACGCCGCTGGAGGAGACGATGGAGGCGTTCGCCGACGTCGTGCACTCCGGCAAGGCGCACTACATCGGCGTCTCCGAGTGGACGGCGGCGGAGATCAGGGCGGCTCACCAGCTCGCCCGGGAACTTCGCATCCCGCTGGTGTCCAACCAGCCGCAGTACTCGATGCTGTGGCGGGTCATCGAAACAGAGGTGGTCCCGACCAGTGAGGAACTGGGCCTGGGGCAGATCGTCTGGTCGCCGATGGCGCAGGGCGTGCTGTCGGGCAAGTACCTGCCGGGGCAGCCGCCGCCGGCCGGCTCCCGGGCCACCGACGAGAAGTCCGGGGCGAACTTCATCGCCCGGTTCCTCACCGACGAGGTGCTGACCCGGGTGCAGCAGCTCAAGCCGCTGGCCGAGCAGGCCGGGCTGAGCATGCCGCAGCTCGCGATCGCCTGGGTGTTGCAGAACCCGAACGTCTCCTCGGCGATCATCGGCGCGTCCCGCCCCGACCAGGTGCACGACAACGTCAAGGCCGCCGGGGTGAAGCTCGACGCCGACCTGCTCAAGGCGATCGACGACATCGTCGACCCGATCACCGAGCGGGACCCGGCGAAGACGCAGTCCCCGGCCCAGCGGCCGTGACCCGTCCCGGTTCGGCCGGCGCGTCGCGCCGGCCGAACCGGGCCCACCGGAAGCGGATCAGCCGCGCGCCGACCGAATCGGGGCCCGCCGACCAGCGCCGGAAGCGGGTCAGCCGCGCGCCGGCCCCACCGGGGCGGGACCGGCCGGTTGGTCAGCCCTGCCAGAAGCGGATCAGGTCGAGCCCGGCGGCGTAGAGCCACGGGGGCAGGCCGAGCAGGTTCGCCACGGCGAAGACGGCGTCGAAGAACCAGCCACCGATGCGTGGGTTCCACAGCAACGCGAAGAGCAGGATGAACCCGAACGGGGCGAACAGGTCGTACATCCGCCGCCACTGCGGGTTCAGCCACGGTTGGATCATGTTGCCGCCGTCCAGGCCGGGCACCGGCAGCAGATTCAGCACGCTGGCGGTGAGCTGGAGGAAAGCCAGCAGCGCCACGCCCGCCCAGAACTCCACCGACCCACCGCCGCCGAACCCGACCCGCAGCACCGCCACCAGCGCCAGGGTGAACAGGACGTTGGTGGCCGGGCCGGCGAGGCTGACCAGGGTGTGCCGCAGCCGCCCCGGAATGGCGTGCCGGTCGACCCACACCGCGCCGCCGGGCAGGCCGATGCCGCCGAGCAGCACCACCACCACGGGCAGCACTATGGACAGCAGCGGGTGGGTGTACTTCAACGGGTTGAGCGTCAGGTAGCCACGGTGGGCGATGTCGGTGTCCCCGGCCCGGTACGCGACCACCGCGTGGGCGTACTCGTGCAGGCAGAGCGAGACCAGCCAGCCCGAGACGACGAAGAGGAACACGTCGAACCGGACGTTGCCGAACCGGTTCCAGGCCAGGACGCCGCTGGTCGCGAAGAGCGCGACCAGCGCCAGAAACACCGGGCTGGGCCGGAAGGCCGCCCGGGGCACCCCGAGCACCAGCGGCTCGCCGCCGCCCGGGCGGCCCGGCATCATCACTCGGCCGGGGACTGGAGGCTCATCCGGTACTCCACCCGGTCGTCCTCGACGAGCACGACCGTCGTGACGCCGGATGCCGCGAGCTCCCGCCAGGTCTGGCCGATCCATGACTCGGCGTCCGCCTGGCTTCCGAACGTCTCCGCCGGCCCCTCGGCCGCCGCACCGTTCGCGCCCTCGTACCGCCAGCTCCACGCCATGCCGCGTCTCCCCTCGCCGCTGAAGTCCCCCTGGGGACGAACCCCCGCAAGCGTAGTCGGCCCTGTGCCCGACGGCCCGCCGCTCCGCCCCGGGACCACCGCCGGCCCGGCCGGGGCATGCCACCCCGTACCGGTGACGCCGGCACCGACGCGACGGGGAGACGAGCCTCCGGCCACCGGCGCGGGCCGACCGGCGGCGCGGTCTCCAGCGGCCTTAAGGTACGGGGCATGTCCGTTGACGGGTGGAACACGGTCCTGGTGCTCGGCGGGATCCGCTCCGGCAAGTCCGAGTTCGCGGAGTCCCTGGTCGCCGACGCGCCCACGGTCCGGTATGTGGCGACCTCGGCGGCCGGCGACCCGGAGGACGCCGAGTGGGCGGCCCGCCTGCGGGCGCACCGCAGCCGGCGGCCGGGCGGCTGGACCACCGAGGAGACCGCCGACGATCCGCGCCGGCTGGCCGACGTCGTCGCCTCGGCCAGGCCGAACGAGACGCTGCTCGTCGACGACCTCGGCGGCTGGGTGACCGTGCTGCTCGACCCGGCCCACCAGCCGGCGGACGACACGGCGACAATCGCCGAGCTGGCCGAGGCGGTGCGGGACAGCCCGGCCCGGGTGGTGCTGGTCAGCCCCGAGGTGGGGCTGTCGCTGGTGCCGACCACCCCGCTCGGCCGGGCGTTCACCGACGCCCTCGGCGCGGCCAACCGGGCGGTCGCCGACGCGTGCGACGCGGTGGTCCTGGTGGTCGCCGGCCAGGCGTGCTGGCTCAAGACCGCCGCCGCCCAGCCGACCGCCGGCCCCGGGACGCTCCCGGGCCCGGAGGCGGTCGCGGCCGTGCCGGTGGCGGACGGGGCCGTGCCCGTGGCCGGTGGTGACCGGGCCGCCGCGCTGCCCGACGTGTCGACCCCGACTGCCTCGCCGGAGCCGGCGGGCGCCCCGTGGGCCGCGCCGACCATGGTGCTGCCGGTGGTCGCCACCGGCCTGGTCATCCAGCCGGGCATGGAGCTGCCGATGCCCGACGAGTACACCGGGCCGCAGGCCGTGGAGCGGCTCGCCACCCTGGACGTGCCCGGCGCCGGGTTGGGCGTGCTGGAACGGGTCGTCGGCTTCGCCGCCGCCACCCAGGGCACCCCTACCCCGGTGCCGTGGGACAACGTACGGGTGCTGCTGCTGCACGGCGACCACGCCGGCGGGGCGGCCGTCGGGTCGCCGACCGGGGAGTCGGCCCGGCGGGCGGCGCAGGCCCGCGCCGGGCAGGGTGTGCTGGCCCGGCTGGCCGCCGAGAGCGGCGCGAGCCTACAGGTCGTGGAGGCGCCGGCCGCCGAACCGATCGAGGATCTGCCCGCCCTGGACCACGAGCAGGTGGAGCAGGCCCTGAGGTACGGCTGGCGGTTGGCCGAGGAGGCCGGCGAGGCGGGCGTACGGCTGCTGGTGCTGGCGGCATGCCGGGCCGGGCACCGGACACCGCCGCCGCGGCGGTGCTCGCGGC
>NZ_GG657738.1:1715108-1745575 GCF_000158815.1 Micromonospora sp. ATCC 39149
CGCTCGCCCCGGGATGCCAAGGACGTGCTGGCCGAGCTGGGCGGCGGGGACATCGCGGTGGCCACCGGCGTGCTGCTCGGCGCGACCGCCCGCCGGATCCCGGTGCTGCTGGACGGCCCGGTCGGCCTCGCCGCCGGGATGATCAGCCGGGACCTGGCCGGGCAGGCCCGGCACTGGTGCCTGCTCGCCGACCACGGCGGTCACCCGGCGGTCCGGCTCGCCGCCGACGTGCTGGGCCTCACCCCCCTGCTGGACCTGCGGCTCGACCTCGGCGAGGGGGCGAACGCGCTGGCCGCGCTGCCGCTGCTGCGCTCGGTGCTGTCGCTGGCCGCCGCGCTGCCCAGCCGACCGAGCCCGGGCGACGCCGCGAACCCGGGCGACGCCGTAGCCGCCGGCACCGCGAACCCGGGCGACGGGGGTCGGGACGGCGAGGCGGACGGGTCGGAGTTCGTCGAGCCGGAGCCGGCCGGCCCGGGACCGGCCACCACCGAGCCGACCGAGCCCGCCGTACCCACCGAGCCGGCCGAGCCCACCGAGCCGGCCGAGCCGACCGAGCCCGCCGTACCCACCGAGCCGGCCGAGCCCACCGAGCCGGCCGTACCCACCGAGCCCGCCGTACCCACCGAGCCGGCCGAGCCCACCGAGCCGGACCCGGCCGGACGGCGTGCCGGCTGAGCCCCACCCGGGCGACGCCGCGCCGGGTGGGGGACACACCGGCGACGGCGCGACGAGCGGCGGGGGACGTGCCGGCGACGGGATCCGGCTGGCGCTCACCACGTTCACCGTCCTGCCGGTACGCGCCGGCCGGGTGGACCGGGTCACGGCGGGCACCGCGATGGCGCTCGCCCCGGCGGTCGGGGCCCTGCTCGGGGCGGCGCTGGCCGGGGTGCTGCTACTCCTCGGTGCCGTCGCACCACCGCTGGTCGCCGCGGCGGTGACGGTCGGGGCGGGCGCGTTGCTCACCCGGGGGCTGCACCTGGACGGGCTCGCCGACACCGTCGACGCGCTGGGGTCGTACCGGCGGGGGGCCGCCGCACTGGAGATCATGAAGAAGCCCGACGTGGGGCCGTTCGGGGTGGCCGCGCTGGTGGTCGTACTCCTGGTGCAGGCCGCGGCGCTCGCGGAGCTGGCATCCCGGTCGGGGCCGGCGGCGCTCGCGGCCATGGTGGCGGCTACGGCGGCCGGGCGGCTCGGCGTCACCCTGGCCTGCCGGCGCGGCGTGCCGGCGGCCCGGCCGGACGGGCTCGGCGCGCTTGTCGCGGGCACCGTCGGCCCGGTCGCGGCGGTGGTCGGCACGGCCGCCGTCGCGCTCGTCGCGGTCGCCGCCGTGCCGGGCCGCCCGTGGCAGGGGCCGGTCGCCGTGCTCGCCGCGCTCGCCGTCGCGGTGCTGCTGCTGCGCCACGCGGTACGCCGCCTCGGCGGCATCACCGGCGACGTGCTCGGGGCCGCCGTGGAGGTGGTCACCACGCTGGTATACCTGGGGCTGGCGTCGACCCGCTGATCCGGACGCGGCCGGGCGGGTAGCGTTTCGGGCGACAGGCCGGCCTGGGGTAGACAGGGGACCACATGCTCATCACCGACGATTTCCTGCCCGTCCCGGTCCCCGAGTCGCTCACCGCCACCTATCTGGTGCCGATGGTGGGGTTGCCGAGGGTCGGCGCGAAGACCGCCGTGCGGGCGCTGGCCGGGCGGCTCGCCGAGCCGGTGCACGGGCTGGCCACGCAGATGCTGGGCAGCCCGCTGATGAGCGTGGACACCCGGCCGATCGCCGAGTTTCCCGCGCTGCCGCCGGACCTGCTCACCGCGTTCGGGGCGACCGAGGCGCAGCTCGCCCGGCTCGCCGCCGCCACCCATCTGGTGGTGGTGCAGGCGGAGTACCGGCCGGGCTGGCCGCCCGCGCACGAGTGGGCGGCGCGGGCGGTCGCCGCCGCCATCGCCGAGAGCGCGGACACGGATGTGGTGGACGTCTTCGGCCTCCAGTTCCTCGACCCGGCCGCAGCGCTGCGCTCGCTGCCCGACGAGCAGGGGCGGATCCGGCTGGTCGACTGGGTGCTGGTGCCGTACTCCTCCGACGCCGAGGGGCTGTGGTTCACCACGAAGGGACTGCGCCGTTTCGGGCTGTTGGAGTTGCAGACCCAGGGGGTGCCCGACCACCTCACCCGGGCCTGGGGCGCGGTGCTCACCGGGGCCGCCCGCCGCCTGCTGCGGGCCTGGACCGACGGGCTGGCCGGCGACGAGGTGCCGGCATTCGTGCAACTCCCGGTGCTCGCCACCGTCACCGGGCACGACATCGCGGTCGCGTACGGCAACCCGGAGCAGCACGGGGCGACGGCGCCGGTGCTGCTGCGGTTGGAGCTGGACCCGGCCACCGATCCGGAGGCCGACTCGTTCCTGAGCCTGCGCCCGCCGCCGGGGCACCCGGGCCCGGACGGGCGGTACTTCGCGGCGGCCTGCGCCACCCTGTTCAACGGCATCGCGCCGGACGTGCGCTACGCCCGTCCGGGCGACGCGATGAGCCGGGCGGTCGCCACCGCCCGGGCCGGCCTGGACGACGTCCGGGCCCGGTTCCTGGCCGGCCGGCTACCGGCCCGGTCGCAGCTCGTGGTCAAGTACGGCCTGCCGGGCGACGAGGGCCCGGAGTACGTCTGGGCGGGCGTGACCTCGTGGGACACCCCGGAACGGATCGTCGGCGCCAGCGCCAGCGACGCCAGCACCGACCCGGGGGTCCGCATCGGCGCCCCGGTGGTGGTCGAGGCGGCGGACGTCGTCGACTGGGCCGTCCTGGGCGGCTCGGGCGTCATCGAGGGCGGCTGGACCCAGGCCGTCCTGGACGCCGGCGAACCCCCCACCTCGTCAAGTTGATCAAAAGGTCTGCGTCAGGCCACCCGCTGACGCAAACCTCTTGATCACCCCGTCAGGTGGGGTCAGCGGACGGAGGGGGTCACGAAAGGGGGGCGGGTCAGCAGCAGGGCGGCGCGTCGGCCGCGGATGTCGACCTCCACCGTGTCACCCTCGGCGAGGTCGGCAGCCGTGTCGACCAGGGCCAGGGCGATGCCCTGCTTCCTCGTCGGGCTGAACGTGCCGCTGGTGACCGTCCCGACGCAGGCGTCCCCGACGTACAGCTTCATGCCGGGGCGCGGGATCGCCCGGTCGACGGCCGTCAGGCCGCGTAGCGTACGCGCGGGGCCGGCCGCCTTCTCGGCGCGCAGCGCGTCGCGGCCCCAGAACGCCGGCTTGTCCCAGCCGACGGCCCAGCCCGAGCGGGCCTGCACGGGAGTGATCTCGGGCGACAGGTCCTGCCCGTGCAGCGGGTAGCCCATCTCGGTGCGCAGGGTGTCCCGCGCGGCCAGCCCGCAGGCCCGCAGCTCGTACGCCTCGCCCGTGGCGGCCAACGCGTCCCAGACCGCGACGGCGTGCCCGGCCGGCACCACCAGCTCGTAGCCCAGCTCGCCCGTGTAGCCGGTGCGGCAGACGGTCAGCTCGGCACCGGCGAGGGTGCCGGCGCGGAAGCTCATGTAGCCGTGGTCGGTGGGCAGGCCCAGCGCGCCGAGCAGTTCGGCCGAGCGCGGACCCTGCACGGCGAGGACGGCGTGCTCCTCGTGCTCGTCGGTGACGACGACCCGCTCCGGGGCGGCGGCGCGCAGCCGGCGCACCACCTCGGCGGTGTTCGCGGCGTTCGGGACGAGGAACACGTGGTCGTCGGCGTGCAGGTAGGCGATGATGTCGTCCACCACGCCGCCGGTGGCATCGTCGCAGCAGAGGGTGTACTGCGCCTGGCCGGGGCCGATCCGGCCGAGGTCGTTGCTCAGGCAGACGTTGACGAAGTCGGCCGCGCCGGGGCCGGTGACCCGCGCCTTGCCCAGGTGCGACACGTCGAACACCCCGACCCCGGTACGGACCGCCGTGTGCTCCCTGAGCACTCCGCCGCCGGCGTACTCCAGGGGCATCTCCCAGCCACCGAACGGGGCGAACTTGGCGCCGAGGGCGGTGTGCCGCTCGTGCAGCGGAGAACGGCGGAGCCGGGTCGCGGCGGCGGCGGAGGTCGCGTCGGTCATGGGTGGCAACTTACCGGTAGCTGAACGGCTGGTTAGCATCGGCGGGACCCCCGTCGGCCGAGTTCGGCGGGACAGCCCACCGTCCGGCGGGTAGGTTGCCGCCGGAGACCTTCACCGCCGATACGCGACGACGCGATCGGCCCGGCCCGCCCGGAGTAGCTTCAGTGACATCGCCCAGCACCACCCTCAGCCTGGTCGACACCGACCCCGCCGAGCTCGCCGTCGACGCGATCGTGATCGGCCTGCACAGCCAGACCGGTGAGCAGGATGTCGCCGGCAGCCCCGCCCGGGCACTGCTGCTCGCCAGCGGTGCCGAGAGCATCGCCGCCGCCTTCGACGGCAAGCTGACCGAGACGCTGGCGCTGCTCGGCGCGACCGGCGCCCCGGGCGAGGTGATCAAGCTGGCCACGTTGGGCACCGTCACCGCCCCGGTCGTCGCGGCGGTCGGCCTCGGCCCCGAGCCGACCGGGGCCGCCCCGGCACCGGAGACGCTGCGCCGGGCCGCCGGCTCGGCGGTCCGGGCCCTGGCGGGGGCCCGCCGGGTGGCGCTGAGCCTGCCGCTGCCCGACGACGCTGACGCCGCCGACGCCCTGCGCGCCGTGGCCGAGGGCGCGCTGCTCGGCGGGTACCGGTTCGCCGGGTACAAGACCCGCCCGCAGCCGGCCCGGCGGGAGCCGGTCGCCGAGGTGTTGATCGCGGTGCCGGAGGCCGGCGACGCGGGCGCCCGCGCCGAGATCGAGAGGGCGCACGCGGTGGCCGGCGCGGTCCGGCTGACCCGCGACTGGGTGAACGCCGCCCCGAATCTGCTGCGCCCGCCGGCGTTCGCCGACGCGGTGGCGGAGGCGGCCCGCGCGGCCGGGCTCGACGTCGAGGTGCTCGACGAGGCGGCCCTGGCGGCCGGCGGCTACGGCGGCATCCTGGCCGTCGGGCAGGGGTCGGAGGCCCCGCCGCGCCTGGTCAAGCTCACCTACACGCCCGAGGGTGGAGGCAGCGGCAAGCGGGTGGCGCTGGTCGGCAAGGGCATCACCTTCGACACCGGCGGTATCTCGATCAAGCCGGCGCAGGGCATGTGGGAGATGAAGTCCGACATGGGCGGCGCGGCGGCGGTCGGCGCGGCCATGCTGGCGATCGCCGCGCTGAAGCCGTCGGTGACGGTGACGGCGTACCTGCCGATGGCCGAGAACATGCCGTCGGGCACGAGCTACCGGCCGGGCGACGTGATCACCATGTACAACGGCAAGAGGGTGGAGGTGCTCAACACCGACGCCGAGGGCCGGATGATCCTGGGCGACGCCATGGCGCGGGCCTGCGAGGACGGCGCCGACTACCTGTTCGAGACGTCGACCCTCACCGGCGGGCAGGTGATCTCGCTGGGCAAGCGGGTCGCCGGCGTGATGGGCACCCCGGAGCTGTGCGAGCGGGTCCGGGCGGCCGGCGACGCGGTCGGCGAGCCGGCCTGGCCGATGCCGCTGCCGGACGAGGTACGCAAGGGCATGGACTCCGACGTCGCCGACATCTCCCAGGTCAACGCCGGGATGGACCGGGCGGGGCACATGTTGCAGGGCGGGGTGTTCCTGCGCGAGTTCGTCACCGACGAGGTGGCCTGGGCGCACATCGACATCGCGGGCCCCAGTTACCACTCGGGCGAGGCGACCGGGTACTGGACCAAGGGCGGCACGGGTGTGCCGGTGCGTACCCTCGTGCACCTGGTGGAGGACGTCGCCGCCAACGGCTGACGCGCTCGCGCGCAAAGGGCCCCCGCCGAGCGGGGGCCCTTTGCGCGCGCCGGGGGGCGGGCCTCGGACCGGGCCGGGGGCGGGAGCCGGGGCGGGCGCGGTGGCGCGGCTCAGTACAGCTCGGGGCGGCGCTTGCGGCGCTCGTTGTAGTCCCGCATCCGCTGCGGGTAGCCCATGAGGCGCACGTCGTAGATCGGGATGGCCAGCTTGTGGGCGAACCGGCGGGCCCCTTCCGGGCCGTCGACGCGCCGGCGGGTCCACTCTCCGTCGTCGGCGATGAGGATCACGGTGGTCTCGGTGACGGTGGTGCGGGGCTCGATGTACGCCTCGACCCCCCGCCGGGTCCGGACGAAGTTCTCAAGGTGGTCGAGATCGGCGCGGTCGGGCGCGCGGTCCTGCCCCGCCGGGCGCGCCTGCTTGCGTCGTCGGAACAGCGCCACCGACCGTCTCCCCCATATCCGTCATCGAAACCGGTGCCAAGCGTACGTGTCGGAGACGTGTCGTTGGGCACCTCACTACGCGCCCGGTACGCGGTGGTGACAAGATGACCGAGGTGGGGTCTGTCCGTGCCGCCCCGCCATGACCCCCGATGCATGACGCGAACTGGGAGTTGGACGTGAGCGAGCCGAACGAAGCGACCTTCGACATCGTCATCCTCGGAGGTGGCAGCGGCGGCTACGCGACCGCACTGCGCGCCGTCCAGCTGGGCCTGACCGTGGCGCTGGTCGAGAAGGGCAAGCTCGGCGGGACCTGCCTGCACAACGGTTGCATCCCGACGAAGGCCCTGCTGCACGCCGCCGAGATCGCCGACCAGACGCGGGAGTCGGAGCAGTTCGGCGTGAAGGCCGAGCTGGTCGGCATCGACATGGCGGCGGTCAACTCGTACAAGGACGGCGTGATCGCCCGCCTGTACAAGGGCCTGCAGGGGATGCTCAAGGGCAACAAGGCGATCACCATCGTCGAGGGCCACGGCCGGCTGGTCGCCCCGAACGCCGTCGAGGTGGACGGGAAGCGGTACACCGGCCGCAACGTCGTGCTCGCCTCCGGCTCGTACGCGAAGAGCCTGCCCGGCCTGGAGGTCGACGGCGAGCGGATCATCACCAGCGACCACGCGCTGACCCTGGACCGGGTCCCGGCCTCGGCGATCGTGCTGGGCGGCGGCGTGATCGGCGTCGAGTTCGCCAGCGTGTGGAAGTCCTTCGGCGTGGACGTCACGATCGTCGAGGCGCTGCCCCGGCTGGTCGCCGCCGAGGACGAGGAGTCGTCGAAGGCGCTGGAGCGGGCCTTCCGCAAACGGCAGATCAAATTCAAGGTCGGCAAGCCGTTCGAGAAGGTCGAGAAGACCGAGAACGGCGTCCGGGTCACCATCGCCGGCGGCGAGACCGTCGAGGCCGAGCTGCTGCTGGTCGCCGTGGGCCGCGGCCCGCGCACCGCCGACCTCGGGTACGAGGAGCAGGGCGTGAAGACCGATCGCGGGTACGTGCTGACCGACGAGCGGCTGCGCACCGGCGTGCCGAACGTCTACGCGGTCGGCGACATCGTGCCCGGCCTCCAGCTCGCTCACCGGGGCTTCCAGCAGGGCATCTTCGTGGCCGAGGAGATCGCGGGCCAGAACCCCGCCGTGATCGACGAGGCCGGCATCCCCCGGGTCACCTACTGCGACCCGGAGCTGGCGTCGGTCGGCCTCACCGAGGCGAAGGCCAAGGAGCAGTACGGCGCCGACAAGATCAAGACGTACAACTACAACCTGGGCGGCAACGGCAAGAGCCAGATCCTCAAGACCGCCGGCTTCGTGAAGCTGATCCGGGTGGAGGACGGGCCGGTCGTCGGCGTGCACATGGTCGGCGCCCGGGTCGGCGAGCTGGTCAGCGAGGCGCAGCTCATCTACAACTGGGAGGCCTACCCGGCCGAGGTGGCGCAGCTCGTGCACGCCCACCCGACCCAGGGCGAGGCCCTGGGCGAGGCGCACCTCGCCCTCGCCGGCAAGCCGCTGCACGCGCACGCCTGATCGAGAACTGATTCCGCGGCGTCCGGCGGCAGACGGGCGAGATCGCACCAGGGGAATGAAGGAGTCTTAGAAGATGCCGGTATCGGTCACCATGCCTCGGCTCGGCGAGAGCGTCACCGAGGGCACCGTCACCCGCTGGCTCAAGCAGGAGGGCGACACCGTCGAGGTCGACGAGCCGCTGCTCGAGGTCTCGACCGACAAGGTCGACACCGAGATCCCGTCGCCGGCGGCGGGCGTGCTGCGCCGGATCGTGGTGAGCGAGGACGAGACCGCCGAGGTGGGCAGCGAGCTGGCTGTGATCCTGGGGGCGGGCGAGTCCGCGGGCGAGGACGAAGCCGCCGGGCAGGAGGAGCCGGCCGAGGAGGCCGCCGCCGCGCCGCAGGCCGAGGCGGAGCAGCCGGCCGTCGAGCAGCCACCGGCCGCCGAGGCCGCTCCGGCGCCGGCCGGCGAGGGCACCCCGTTGAAGTTGCCGGCCCTGGGCGAGAGCGTCACCGAGGGCACCGTCACCCGCTGGCTCAAGCAGGTCGGCGACACCGTCGAGGTCGACGAGCCGCTGCTGGAGGTTTCCACCGACAAGGTGGACACCGAGATTCCGTCCCCGGTCGCCGGCACCCTGCTGGAGATCAAGGTCGCCGAGGACGAGACCGCCGCCGTCGGGGCCGTCCTGGCGATCGTCGGCGCGGCCGGCGCCGCCCCTGCCAAGGCCGAGCCGGAGCCGAAGGCCGAGGCCGCCCCGGCGCCCAGAGCCGAGGAGCCGACGCCCGGCATGTCGTACAACGAGCCGTCGGCGGAGGCCGAGACGGCGGCCAAGCCGGCGCAGGCAGAGCAGCAGGCGCAGCCGTCGGCCCCGACCGCCACCCCGGCGCGCCCGACCGCGCCCGCGCCCGCCCAGGGCGGCGGCGAGGAGGCATCCGGGTACGTGACCCCGCTGGTGCGCAAGCTCGCCAGCGAGCACGGCGTCGACCTCTCCTCGGTCAACGGCACCGGCGTGGGTGGCCGGATCCGCAAGCAGGACGTGCTTGAGGCGGCCGAGAAGGCCAAGGCGGCGAAGGCGGCCCCGGCCCCGGCGGCGCAGCCCGCCGCCGCCGCGGCCCCGGCACAGCCGGCCGCGAAGCCGCAGCCGAGCGCGAAGCGCGGCACGACCGAGAAGCTGCCCCGGATCCGGGCGACCATCGCCAAGCGGATGCAGCAGTCGCTGCACGAGATGGCGCAGCTCACCACCGTCGTCGAGGTGGACGTCACCAAGGTCGCCAAGCTGCGGGCCCGGGCCAAGGACTCGTTCCTGCAACGGCACGGCGTGAAGCTGTCGTTCCTGCCGTTCTTCGCCCTCGCGGCGGTCGAGGCGCTTCAGACGTACCCGATCGTCAACGCCAGCATGGACCTCGACGCCGGGACGATCACCTACCCGGACGCCGAGCACCTCGGCATCGCGGTGGACACCGAGCGCGGCCTGATGGTGCCGGTGATCCACGGGGCGGGCGACCTCAACCTGGGTGGCCTGGCGAAGCGGATCGCCGACCTGGCGGAGCGCACCCGGACCAACAAGATCAGCCCGGACGAGATCGCCGGTGCCACGTTCACGCTGACCAACACCGGCAGCCGGGGCGCGTTGTTCGACACCCCGATCGTGCCGTCGCCGCAGTCGGCGATGCTCGGCACGGGTGCCGTGGTGAAGCGCCCGGTCGTGGTCAACGACCCGGAGCTGGGCGAGGTCGTCGCGGTCCGCTCGATGGTCTACCTGGCCATGTCGTACGACCACCGGCTGATCGACGGCGCCGACGCGGCCCGCTTCCTGGTCGCGGTCAAGGAGCGGCTGGAAGGCGGCAACTTCGAGGCCGAGCTGGGCCTGTAACCACCGCCGTCTCCCCCGACGGGCGCTCCGGTCACGCCGACCGGGGCGCCCGTCGGGCATCGCGGGGCCGGCTGCCGGACTTCGCGGTACCGCGCGACGAGCTGAGCCGAATCCGCCCGGAGGCCCGGCGGACGCTGCGAGAGTTGACGGGTGGTGGGCAGGCAGCGGCGGGGACGCCTCGGGCCCGCCGTGGCGATCGCGCCCGGCGCCCGGGTGGACCGGTTCGAGGTCTTCTTCGACCTGGTCTTCGTCTTCTCCTTCTTCGTCATCGTCCGGGCCACCGCCACCGCCATCACCGGCCACACCCTGCTGCACAGCCTGCTCGTGCTGGCCGTGCTCTGGTGGGTCTGGGTCATCCACAGCGTGGTCGCCACCCGGGTCCGCCTCGGCGAGGGCTTCGTGCCGCTGGTCATGGTCGTCGGGATGGCCGCACTGTTCGCCTTCGCCCTGGCCGTGCCGCAGACGATCAGCTCCCATGGTCACGAGTTGGCCAGCCCGCTCACCGTCGCGGTGAGCTACCTGGTCATCCGGGTCGTCCACCTGTGGATCTACTGGCACGCGGTGCGGAACGAGCCGGTGGAGAACCGGCACCTGATGAAGCTCACTCCGGAGCTGGTGTTCAGCACCGCGCTGCTGCTCGCCGCCGCCCTCGTCCCGCACCAGTTCGCCGACCCCCACACCGGCGAACTGGTCCGCGACGGGCTCTGGGCCACCGTCGTCGCCCTCCAGTACGCCACCGGGCTGCTGGTCGGCACCCGGAGCGGCGGGTTGATCTCCGCCGAGCACTGGACGGAACGGTACGACCTGATCCTGATGATCGCGCTCGGCGAGTCGGTGATCTCCGTCGGCGTCGGCACCAACCTGGCCAGTCAGCCGGTGAGCTGGCAGGCGATCACCGCCGCCAGCATCTGCGTCGTCCTGGCCGCGACGCTGTGGTGGCTGCACTTCGACGTGATCGGTCCGGCGGCCCGCATCGCCCTGCACGTCGCCCAGGGCCGAGCCCGGGCGGCGCTGGCCCGGGACGCGTACGCCTATCTCTTCCTGCCGATGATCACCGGGCTGATCATGTTCTCGCTCGGGGCCGAGGAGATGCTGAACCTGCTCAGTCAGTCGCGCCTGCCCCTGGAGGAAAAGCTGCACGGCCTCGGGGTGCCGCTGCTCTTCGGCGGGGTCGCCTGCTACCTGGCCGGCGACATGCTCTTCCAGCTACGCGCCCTGCGCACTTTCACCTGGGCCCGGGCCGGCACGGTGCTGCTGCTCGTGACGCTGATCCCGGTCGCTGGCCGGATACCGGCGCTGGCCGCGCTGGTCCTGCTCACCGGGGTCTGCGTCGGCCTGGTGGCCGTGGAGGTGGTGACGATGGCCGATTCCCGGCTCGCGCTGCGCCAGGCGGTCTTCGCCGAGCGGACCGCTCACGAGGCGCGGGAGTCGCAGTGGCGGCGGCGCTGGCACGACGAGCTCCCGGACGAGGAGTGACGGGGGCTGCGGGCCGCCGGGGCGGGGTGCGACCACCTACCTGGTGACCGAACGCAGTGACTCAGACAAATGCGGACGCGGCCGGCTCCCGCAGCAGGGCGCGGATCTCGTCGGCCTCGGGGTCGCCGAGCTCCTCGAAGACCGCCAGCGCCTCCCGCCAGCAGGACCGGGCCGCTGCGGGATCGCCCAGGCCGGCCAGGGACCGGCCCAGCTCCAGCAGGGTCCGCGCCCGGCCGTGCGCGTTGCCGGTCGACACGTGCAGCTGAACCGCCTCCCGGAAGCGTCGGATCGCCCGCTCGTGGTCCCCCAGCTCGGCGTGGGCCTCGCCCAGGTTGGCGATGCAGATGGCCTCCGCGTACCGGTCGCCGGTGTCGCGCACGGCAACGAGAGCCTCCTCGTGGCGGGCGATCGCCTTCTCCGGCTCGCCCAGCAGGGCGTGACACTGCGCCATGTTCTGCAGCGCCACGCCCTCGCCCCACCGGTTGCCCTGGAGCCGGTGCTCGTCGCGGGCGAGGGCGAACGTGGCGAGCGCGTGGTCGGGCCGGCCCGCCTCGGCGTGCGCGACGGCGAGGCTGTTCAGGGTCGTCGGACGCCAGTCGCGGTACCCGCTCGCCTCGTGCGCCCGCAGCGACTCCTGGTACAGCTCGATGGCCTCCGGGTAGCGCCGGCTCTCGCAGAGCGCCGTGGCCAACCGCGTGAGCAGCGCCCCCTCGGCCCGCCGGTCGCCTAGGGACCGGGTGGCGGCGAGCCCGACCTCGCTGGCCGCCACCCAGTCCTCGCGCCGCTTGACGATGTACCAGTACGCCGACGCGGCGAGCGCGATCTGCCACGCGTGCCCAGGCAGCCCGTTCGCCGCCGCGGCCCGCACCACCGGCACGAGGCTCGACCGCTCGGCCTCGCACCAGCTCAGGGCGTCGGCGTAGCTGTCGAAACGCAGCGGCTCGACCAGGGAAGGCGGCGTCGGGTCGAAGCGGGGCCGGTGCGGCTGGAGCACCCGCTCGGCGGCGTCGACCGTGTGCAGGTACCAGTCGAGGACGCGGCGCAGCGCGAGCCTCCGCTCCTCGGCGTGCTCCGGCGCGCCGGCCAGCTCGGTGGCGTACGCGCCGACGAGGTCGTGGAACTGGTAGCGGTCCGGGCCGGTGCGGTGCAGAAGGCTGGCCCGGGTCAGCTCGCCGGCCAGCTCCCGGGCGCGTGGCAGGTCGACGCCGGCGAGCGCCGCCACGGCGGGGGCCCCCACGCCCTGGCCGGGGTGCAGGGCCAGCCGCCAGAACAGCCCGGCCGCCGGTGCCGACAGGGACCGGTACGACCAGGAGAAGACCGTGCGGAGGTTGGTGTCGGGGCCGTCGGGCCCGGCGAAGGCGTCGAGGCGTCGGCCCTGGCGCAACTCGTCCACCAGGTCGCCGAGGGGGCGGTCGGGCAGTTCGAGCGCCCGGGCGGCGACGATGCGGATGGCCAGCGGCACGTGGGCGCAGTAGTCGGCGAGCGCCTCACGCTCGGCGGGCCGGGACTCGTGCAGGCAGCCGGCGACCAGGTCCGTCGACTCGGCCGGGCTGAGCGGGGCGAGCCCCAGTGGCACCGCCTGTTCGCGCACGACCAGCCCGAGGAGCCGTCGGCGGCTGGTCACCACGACCAGGCCGGCGGTGTTGCCCGGCAGCAGCGGCCGGACCTGCGCGGCGTCGTACGCGTTGTCGAGGACGATCAGCATCCGGCGGCCGTCGGTGAGGCTGCGCAGCCGGGCGGCCTGGGAGTCGGCGGACGGCGGCACGGCCGACGGCGGCACGCCGAGCGAGAGCAGCAGCCGGGGCAGCGCCTCGGCCGGGGTCATCGGGGTGTCGCTCGGGCTGAACCCGCGCAGGTCGAGGTAGAGCTGACCGTCCGCGAACGCGTCGCGCCGCAGGTGGCCCCAGTGCAGGGCGAGGGCGGTCTTGCCGATCCCGCCCATCCCGTCGACGACGACGATCCGGGGGCGGCCGGAGCGCCGCCCGGCGTCGAGCTGCGCGTCGAGGGCCGCCAGCTCGGCCTGCCGGCCGACGAAACCGTCGGGCGAGTGGGGCAGTTCGGCTGGGCGTACGGGCGGCTGGTCGGCGGGCGGGTGGGCGACGAGCGCCGGGGCCTCGGCCACGGGCGGGGCCGGCCGCGCCGCACCGGCGGGCGGGGCCTCCAGCGCGGGGTCGCCGCGCAGGATCGCGGCCTGTAGCTCCCGCAGCTCACCGGCGGGGTCGAGGCCGAACTCGGCGACCAGCCGGGCGCGCAGGTCACCGTACGCGCCCAGCGCCTCGTTCGTGCGGCCCTGGCGGTGCAGCACCAGCATGAGCTGGCCCACGAGGCGCTGCCGCAGGGGATGCTCGGCCACCAGCTCGGTCAGCTCGTCCAGCGCCTCCCGGGAGCGGCCCAGCCGCACGAGGGCCTCCAGCCGGTCCTCGACGGCCGTCCACCTCGCCTCCCGCAGGCCGCCGCAGAGCCGGTCCCGCGTCTGCGGCGGGGCCACGTCGGCCAGCGGATCGCCGCGCCACAGCGCGAGGGCCCGGTCGAACAGCTCGACGGAACGCTCGTCGTCGGCCGCGCGTGCCCGGGCGAGCAGGTCGGTGAAGCGGTGCACGTCGACCGAGAGCGGATCCACCCGCAGCAGGTAGCCCGCCCCCCGGTGCAGGATCTCGGCGCGGACGGCGGGCGGGGGGTCGGCGTCGTCGACAGCCCCGGTGGCGATAGGCCCGTCGACAGCCCCGGCGGCGATAGGCCCGTCGGCGGCGCGCAGGGCGGCGCGCAGCCGGGAGACCAGCGCCTGGACGGTGCCGCGCGCCGAGGCCGGCGGGGCGGCCCCCCAGACCAGGTCGACCAGCCGGTCCACCGGTACGACGCGGTTGGGCTCCAGCAGCAGCACCGCAAGCACCAGGCGCTGCTGGCGGCGGGCGCCGAGGTCGAGCGGCACGCCCGCCGAGTACGCCTCGACCGAGCCGAGGACCCGGAACTCCACGGACCCACCTCCCCGACGCGCCAGTATGAACGATCGCCGGCAAGCGGACGGCAGAGGTGTGGCAAGCGTCCACGGTAATCCTTTGACGACGTCTCGGACCTCGACAAAGGACTGATCATGAGCACTCGACGCATTTCCGGCCGCACCCTGGGCATGGTGGGCATGGCCGCGATCGGCACGGCGCTGTCGCTGACGGTGGCGGCGACACCGGCGCAGGCCAGCACGAACATCGGCTGGCTCTACACCCAGAACGCCGCCGGCAAGGCCTTCTTCGACGCCGACGTGGCCGGCTGGGAGGGCGCGGAGGAGATCAAGGCCTGCGACATCAAGACCGACGACGCCGCAGTGTTCGCCTACCTGAGCGACGAGAACGACAGGATGGTGGCCTCGGTCCGGGACACCTACAACGACGGGGGCTGCACGAGCACGGCGTACAACATGATCACCGACGAGAAGCGGGTGAAGCTGACCGTCTGCATCGACGACGGCACCAGCGTTCTCAAGAGCTGCAGCTCCGCCTGGGGACGGTCCTGACCCGGTCGCCCGACACGGGGCTGGCGACCGGGCGCGTGCCGGGACAGCCGGGGCGCGGTTCGGCCGGGGGCCGGTCGCGCCGGGGGCGGGTTCAGCGATCGGCGGATTCGCCGGTCGGCAGAATCCGCCCCCGGCGCGTTGCCCGCCGGTCACCGGTGCCGGACGCTGGGGCGATGGCCACCTTCTCGCTCCAGGTCACCCCGGCCGACGCGACGGGCTGGCTCGACCTGGCCCGCCGGGCCGAGGCAGCCGGCTTCGACGCGCTGCTCGCCGCCGACCACCCCGGCTCGTGCGGCGACCCGTTCGTCGCGCTTGCCGCCGCCGCGTCGGTCACCACGACGATCGGCCTCGGCTCGTACGTGTCGAACCTCGGCGTCCGCGAGCCGATGCTGCTCGCCACCGCCGTGGCCACCCTCGACGTCGTCTCCGGCGGGCGGGCCCGCCTCGGCGTGGGGGCCGGCCACACCCCCGCCGAGTGGCGTGCGGTCGGCCGGGAACGCCCCGACGTCGCCGGCCGGGTGCGCCGCTGCGTCGCGGTCACCGAGGCGGTCCGGGCCCTGCTCGACGGCAAGGAGGTGACCGTGGACTCCCCCGAGCTGACCGTGCGCGCCGCCCGGCTCGACTCGCCCCGGCCGGTGAAGGAGCGCGTGCCGCTGACCGTCGGCACGTCCAACTCGACGCTGCTGCGCTGGGCCGGCGCGCACGCCGACGTCGTGGGGTTGGCCGGCTTCGGCCGTACCCTCGACGACGGCCACCGGCACGAGGCCCGGTGGCGGGCCGACCAGATCGAGGCGCAGCTCGCTTGCGTCGCCGAGGGTGCGGCGGGCCGGGCGCGACCGCCGGCGCTGGAGGCGCTGGTGCAGACGGTGACCGTGACCGACGACGCGGAGGCCGTCGCGGCGCAGCGGGCGGCCGCCGTCGGCCTGACCGGCCCGGAGCTGCTGGCCACGCCGTTCGTGCTGATCGGCACCGAGGCCGAGATCGTCGCGGCGGTCGCCTCACACGGGCGCCGCTGGGGCGTCACCCGCTTCGTGGTACGCGCCGACGCCCTCGACCCGCTCACCCCGGTGCTGCGCCGCCTCGCCGCTTGACGAAACAGGCGGGCACGCCGAAATCTTGGACAGTTGACGCTTCAGCACGACCATGGCGTGGTTCGCGCCCCGCCAGTTCTGGCGTCCCTGAGTCACCGTGCGGCGCGCAGCAGCCGGAGCTGCCCGATCTCCGCGACGTTCTTCATCAGCTCGGCGTTGACCCACCCGAGCAGGTGGGCGACGGTGTGCCCGGCGTCGGCCGGCCACGGATACGCGACCACCCGGTCGAGGTCGGCGTCGGCGAGCCGGTCGAGGTGCCCGAGCCACTGCCGCCGCAGGTCGCGCAGCCACTCGATCGTCGCCGTGCCGGCACCCGGCCAGGCGACCTCGGTGTGCTGGGGCACGGGCCGCCCCTGGAGGTGCTCCCCCGCCGACGACCACCACCACCCGATGTGCCAGGTCAGCCAGGCCATCGTGGGCACCGGCGTCGGGTCGGGCTCCGTCTGCGCCCAGTCCGGGATCCACGTGCCGGCCGGGCCGGGCCGTACGGTCCAGCAGTGCGCGGCCGGCTCCCACAGGAAGTCGGCCGGCTCCAGCCGTTCGAGGTGGTATTCGAAGAGGGCCCAGGTCAGGTCGAACTGCCACCGGACCAGGTCACCACGGGACGTCGACACCCCGGGCATCCTGCCACCGGGCCCCGGTGCGGTCGACCGGATAACGGCGCTGGTCCCGATCATTCCCGTTCGGATGACCGGGGCCTGGCTGCTGCTCGACGAGGCGGCGATCAGGAAGGTCGCCGAGAACCCACGGGACGGGCGAGGCGGCGCTCAGCCCAGGGTGTCGTAGAAGCGGATCTTCTCGCGCAGGTGGTCGTACTGACGCTGGAGCAGGCACATCTGCTCCTCGACCCGTTGCGCGTGCCGCACCAGCAGCGCCCGGCGCTCCCCGGTCGTGTGGTCGCCGGCGCGGGCCAGCTCGGCGTACCGGCACATCTCGGCGATCGGCATGCCCGTGTCGCGCAGGCAGCGGAACAGCGTCAGCCAGCCCAGGTCGTCGTCGGTGAACACCCGACGCCCGGCCGGGGTGCGCCCGACGCCGCTGAGCAGGCCGATCTTCTCGTAGTAGCGCAGGGTGTCGAGGCTGAACCCGCTGCGGCGGGCGGCCTCCGAGGGTGCGTATCCGGTCACCGACGCACACTAGCGCTTGACCTGGAGCGCGCTCCAGGTAGAAAACTGGGCGCATGACGACGACACGGACACTGGGTCGCAGCGGAATCAAGGTCAGCGCCATCGGCATGGGGTGCTGGGCGATCGGCGGGCCGCTCTGGGGCGACGACGGGCAGCCGTACGGGTGGGGCGAGGTCGACGACGACGAGTCGATCCGCACCGTGCACCGGGCCCTCGACCTGGGGGTGACGCTGTTCGACACGGCCAGCAACTACGGCGCAGGGCACAGCGAGCGGGTCCTCGGCCGGGCCCTCGCGGGCCGCCGGGACCAGGTGGTGATCGCCACCAAGTTCGGCAACCGCTCCGACGAGGCGACCCGGCTGGCCACCGGCACGGACGCCTCCCCCGCCTACGCGGTGGCGAGCCTGGAGGCGTCGCTGCGCCGGCTCGGCACCGACCACGTCGACCTGTACCAGCTGCACCTCAACGACCTGCCGGTGCCCGCCGCGCTCGACCTCGTCGAGACCCTGGAGGGCCTCGTCGACCAGGGCAAGATCCGGGCGTACGGGTGGAGCACCGACCACCCGGCGTCGGCGCGGGCGTTCGCCGGGGCGGGCACGCACTGCGCGGCGATCCAGCACGACCAGTCGGTGCTGAAGGACAACGCGGCGATGCTCGCCCTCTGCGCGGAGCTGGACCAGGCCAGCCTCAACCGGGGGCCGCTCGCGATGGGCCTGCTCACCGGCCGCTACCAGGGGAGTCCGGCGGCACTGGGCGCCGACGACGTGCGCGGGAAGGCCCCGCAGTGGTTGGCGTGGTTCGTTGACGGCCGGCCGACGCCGCAGTGGGCGGCCCGGGTTGCCGAGGTGCGGGAGGCCCTGACGGCCGACGGCCGCACGCTCGCGCAGGGGGCGCTGGGGTGGCTGCTGGCCCGCAGCGACCGGACGCTGCCGATCCCCGGGTGCCGCACGGTGGCCCAGGCGGAGGAGAACTTCGCCACGCTCGCCCTCGGCCCGCTGCCGGCCGACGCGTTCGCGGAGGTGGAGCGCCTCCTGGCCGACCTGCGCCCGGCCGGCGTCGGAAGCTGACCGCCCGGGCAGCCTCGTGCGGTGAGCGCGCTCCTTCATCCCGCTCACCGCATCCAACCGGCCGCCCGTGTCCGAAGATGGGGGCATGCGGATCCTCATGGCCGGCGCGTCCGGCTTCCTGGGCACCCGGCTGGCCGACCACCTGACCGCGGACGGCCACCGGGTGACCCGCCTGGTCCGGCGGCCGGCGCGCACCCCCGACGAGCGGCAGTGGAAACCGTCCGCCGCCCAGCTCGACCCGGCGGTGGTCGCCGAGGCCGACGCCGTGGTCAACCTGGCCGGCGCGGGCGTCGGCGACAGGCGGTGGAACGAGACGTACAAGGGGGTGATCCGGTCCAGCCGGGTCGACTCGACCACCATGCTGGCCATCACGATCGCCGGTCTGCCGGCCGCCGACCGGCCGACGGTGCTGCTGAGCTCCTCGGCCGTCGGCTGGTACGGCAACACGGGCGACCGCGTGGTCGAGGAGGACGCCCCGGCCGGTGAGGGCTTCCTCGCCGACGTCTGCCGGGTCTGGGAGGCGGCCACCCACCCCGCCTTAGGACGCCGGGGTGCGGGTGGTCCGGCTACGTACCGGGCTGCCGCTGCACCGCGACGGCGGGCTACTCAAGCCCCAGCTGTTGCCCTTCAAGCTGGGCATCGCCGGGAAGCTGGGCAGCGGTCGGCAGTGGCTGCCGTGGATCTCGATGGCCGACTGGCTGCGCGTGGCGCGGTTCCTGCTGGACCGCGACGACGTGGCCGGTCCGGTCAACGCCGTCGGCCCGGCCCCGGTCACGAACGCCGAGTTCACCCGGGAACTGGCCCGCCAGTTGCGCCGCCCGGCGGTCATGCCGATCCCGGCGTTGGCCCTGAAGGTGGCCCTCGGCGGCTTCGCCCACGAGGCGTTGACCAGCGCCCGGGTGCTGCCCGCCGTGCTGAACCGGGCCGGCTTCGCGTACCACCACCCGGACCTGCCGAGCGCCCTGCACGCCGCCCTCAACGACTGAGAGGAGAGGCCCCCTGTCGACGCCTCGGGTGGAGCAGGGGGCCTCGATCGACGACTCTCAGCAGCCGACGACCCAGTAGCCGGGGGCGGTCTGCTTGAGCGTGGAGGTGTAGAAGACGTTGTAGAGGCCCATCCGCTGGTTGCTGCCGACGGCGTACGCGTAGCCGCCCGACTGGTACGCGCGCCCGGCGGCGACGTGGGCGTAGTTGCTGGCGGTGACGCACGTCGGCGGCGCGGTCGGGGTGGGCGAGACCGTCGGCGGGGCGGTGGGCGACGTGGTGGCCGTCGGGGTCGGGCTGGGCGCGGTCGGGCTCGGCGACGCGCCGCCGCCGAGGCCGAAGAAGAGCGCGTCGCGGTACGTCGAGCAGATGGTGTCGAGGAAGTACGACGTCGCGGTGCCGCACTGGTCGACACCGGAGCCGGGGTCGACGGGGGTGCCGTGACCCATCCCGGAGACCCGGTAGAGGCGGACGGCGTCGTCGCCGTACACCTCCAGGCCGGTGCCGGCGGGCAGCGACGCCGTGCTGGTGGGGGTCTGCGCGACGCCGAGCACGTTGGTCCACTGGTCGCGCGACTCGACGGCGTTGGCCGGCACGACACTGCTGTCGGCGGTGCCGTGCCAGATCGCCACCCGGGGCCGGCGGCCGGCGTACCCGGGGTAGGCGGCCCGGACGAGATCGCCCCACGCGGCGGGGGACCTGTCGACCCCGCTGTACTGGCAGGTGCTGGTGGGCGCCGGCGGGGAGCAGCGGTACGGCACGCCGGCGATGACCGAGCCGGCGGCGAACAGCTCGGGGTACGTGGCGAGCATGACCGCGACCATCGCCCCGCCCGCCGACAACCCGCTGATGGCGATCCGGCTGCCGTCGAGGCCGTACGTGCTCTTCGCGTACCCGACCATCTCCGCGATCGACGCCGCCTCGCCCCGCCCCCGGGCGATGTCCTGCTCACTGAACCAGTTGAAGCAGCTCAGCGCCTGGTTGGCGCTGGACTGCTGGGGCACGATCAGGGCGAACTTCCACTGGTCGGCGTACTTCTGCCAGCCGGAGTTGGCGACGTAGCCGGCGGCGTTCTGGGTGCAGCCGTGCAGCAGGACGACAGCGGGCGCGCCCGCCGGGAGACCGTCGGGGCGGTAGGCGTACATGGTGAGGTTTCCGGGGTTGGTGCCGAAGCCGGTGACCTGGGTGAGGGTGGCGGCCCGGGCGGGCCCGGCGACGGCGACCAGGGCCGCCGCGGCGAGCGCGGCCCCGGCGACCGCCCCGGCGAGCCGGGTGAGCAGAGTGGTGGAGCGGCGCACGGCGACCTCCTGTCGCGGATTGTGAACTGAGTCACTTCCGAGTTGCCGTGACGTTACGTCCGTATTTCTTCCACCGACATGGTCGCCGGTCACACATTCACGGGCGTCGACGTGTGCGCTGCCGGTCGCCGGCCGGGCAACCGTCGCCGCGCCCGTGTCGCCCCAGCGTGCCCAGGTCCGGTTGGTAACGTCCGCTGCGTGCCGTCCTCCCCGTCCCCGGCCACCGGATCGCCTCCCATCCCCGCCGCCGCCCCCGACACCCGCCGCGACCGGCGCGCCGACCTGCTCTTCGCGCTGCTCGCGCTGGCCCTCGCCGGCTGGGTCACCAGCGGGCTGTGGCTGGGCCCGAACCAGCGGGCGATCACCGTCAACTCCAGCGACCAGGCGCTGTTCGAGTGGCTGCTCGCCTTCGGCGGGCACGCGCTGACCCACGGCCAGAACCCGCTCTTCACGACCCTGGTCAACGTCCCGGACGGGGTGAACCTCGCGGTCAACACCTCGATCACCGTGTACGCGGCGGTCTTCGCGCCGCTGACATACCTGATCGGGCCACCCGCGACGTTCCTGGTGATCCTCACCGGAAACCTCGCCGCCACCGCGCTGGCCTGGTACCTGCTGCTGTCCCGGCAGTTCGTGCGCAGCCGCCTCGCGGCGGGCCTCGGCGCGCTGTTCGTGGCGTACTCCCCCCGGAAGGGTGTTCGCACGCCAACGCCCACCTGAACTGGACCGCCGGGTGGCTGGTGCCGCTGTTGCTGTGGCGGGTGTTCGCGCTGCGCGAAGCCCCGGGCGCTGGCTGCGCAACGGGGTCGTGCTCGGCGTCGCCGTCGCGGTCGCCTTCTCCATCGCCGCCGAGGGGCTGTTCTTCACCGCCCTCGCGCTCGGCGTGTTCCTGCCGATCTGGGCGCTGCACCCCGGCCGGCGGGCGCAGGCCCGGGCGGCGCTGCCCGCCTTCCTGCGCGGGCTGGGCGTGACCACGCTCACCGCCGGGGCGCTGCTGGCGTACCCGCTGTGGCTGCACTTCGCCGGCCCGCAACGGTTCCACGGCACCGGCTTCGACCCGGTCATCCACGCCGAGGACATCGCCGCGTACGCGGCGTACCCGCGCCGGTCGCTGGCCGGCGAGGCGGGGCTGGGCACCTCCCTCGCCCCCAACCCGACCGAGGAGAACTCGTTCTTCGGGGTGCCGCTGCTGCTGCTCGCCGCCGTCTGCCTCGGCTACCTGTGGCGGCGGGACCGGGCCCTTCGGGCCACCGTCGCCGCCCTCGGCGGCACCGCCGTGGTGTTCGCCGTGCTCTCCTGGGGGCCCCGGGCCAAGTGGGCCGGCCGGCACACCGACACGCCGCTGCCGTTCCTGCTGCTGGACAACCTGCCGGTGGTCAACGCCGCCCTGCCGGCCCGGCTGGCCCTGATCGTGGCCCCGGTGTTCGGGGTGCTGCTGGCGTACACCGTCGACCGGCTGCGGGCCGACCCGCCGCGCCGCCGGGCCGTGCGCGCCGCCTGGGGGCTCGGCCTCGCGGTGGCGCTGCTGCCGCTGCTGCCCACGCCGCTGCTGACCGGCGTCCGCGAGCCGGTGCCGGCGTTCATCACCGCCGGCACCTGGCGGGAGTACGTCTCCCCGGGCGGGACGCTCACCCCGCTGCCGCTGACCCTCGACGTGACCCCGGACGGGCAGCGCTGGCAGGCGTACGCGCTCGCCCACCGGCAGGGTGAGTTCCGCATCCCGGCGGGGTTCTTCCTCGGCCCCGGCGGCCCGGACGGCCGGGGCCGGATCGGGCCGCCGCCGCGCACCTTCGACACGCTGATGGACCAGGCCGGACGCACCGGCCTCGTCCCGATCGTCACCGAGGGCAGCATCCGGCTGTCCCTGGCCGACCTGCGGTACTGGGGGGTCGAGGTGGTGGTCCTCGCCGACCGGGTGCACGGCGCGAAGTACGACCTCGACGAAGACGCCCTGCGCCGCACCGCCACCGCCCTGCTCGGCCCCCCGCAGCGCGTCGACGACGTCTGGCTCTGGCGGGTCCCGCCGGCCTGACCCGCTCGCCCGACACGCCGGTGGTGAGCCGGCTCACCGAAGGTGACCGGCCGGTACGGGACTACGCTGGTGGGCGTGACCGCGACGATTCCGGGGCTGACCGCCGTACGTGCAGGGGTGCTCGACTACCAGGCCGCGTGGGACGAGCAGCGGCGGCTGCACGAGTCGGTGGTGGCCGGCGAGCGCGGCGACACGGTGCTGCTGCTGGAGCACCCGAGCGTCTACACGGCCGGCAAGCGCACCGAGCCGTGGGACCGGCCGCTGGACGGCACCCCCGTCGTGGACGTGGACCGTGGCGGCAAGATCACCTGGCACGGCCCGGGGCAGCTCGTCGGGTACCCGATCGTGAAGCTGCCCGACCCGGTGGACGTCGTCGCGTACGTGCGCCGCACCGAGCAGTTGTTGATCGAGGTCTGCGCCGAGTTCGGCCTGGCCGCCGACCGGGTCCACGGGCGCAGCGGGGTCTGGGTGCCCGAGGACGACCGGGGGCCGGCCCGCAAGGTCGCCGCCATCGGCATCCGGGTCGCCCGTGGGGTGACCCAGCACGGCTTCTCGATCAACTGCGACTGCGACCTGGCGTACTTCGACCGGATCGTGCCCTGCGGCATCCGCGACGCCGGGGTCACCTCGCTCACCGCGGAGCTCGGCCACCCGATCACCGTGGCCGACGTCCTGCCGGTGGTGGAGCGCCACCTGCCCACCCTGATCACGCTCTAGGCTCGGCGGGTGCGGATCGATCTCGTCACCCTCGTCGTCGCCGAGTACGACCCGGCGATCGCCTTCTTCACCGAGGTCCTCGGTTTCGAGCTGGTCGAGGACTCCCCGGCGGAGACCACCGACGGCCGCCCGAAGCGGTGGGTGGTGGTCCGCCCTCCGGGCGCGCAGACCGGCCTGCTGCTGGCCCGGGCCGACGGCGGGCGGCAGGAGGCGGCGGTCGGCGCCCAGACCGCCGGGCGGGTCGGCTTCTTCCTGCGGGTCGACGACTTCGACGCCACCCACCGCCGCCTCGCCGACGCGGGCGTGGAGTTCGTCCGGCCGCCGCGCACCGAGCCGTACGGCCGGGTGGCTGTCTTCCGCGACATCGCCGGCAACCCCTGGGACCTACTCGGCCCGGCCTGAACGGCCCGGTTGCCGCCTTCAGGGGGTGAGGCGGTGCAGGTCGCGGGGAAAGGCCGTGACCTCGCGGACGTTGGCCGCGCCGACCAGGCGGGCGACGAAGCGCTCCAGGCCGATCGCGAAGCCGCCGTGCGGCGGCATGCCGTGCCGGAACGCGTCGACGTAGCCGGCGACCGGCTCGACCGGCTCGCCGCGCGCCGCGAGTGCCGCCAGGTAGTCGTCGTAGCGGTGCAGGCGCTGCCCGCCGGTGACCAGCTCAAGGCCGCCGAACAGCAGGTCGAACCCGTTCGAGTACGCCGGCCGCGCCGGGTCCGGGTGGGTGTAGAAGGGCCGCTTCGCCATCGGGTACCCGGTGACGAAGACGAACTCGCTGCCGTGCTCGCGGCGGGCCCACTCCCCCAGCGCCCGCTCGTGGGCGGGGGCGAGGTCCGGCTCGTCGGCCGGCGCACCGGCGATGGCCAGCGCCTCGGTGAACCGCACGGCCGGGATCCGGGCCGGCACCGGCGGCACCGTCACGCCCAGCGTGGCCAGCGCGGCACCGGCCCGGTCGGCCACGGTCGCCAGCATCCCGGCGAGGGTGTCCCGCAGCACGACCATCACGTCGGTGTGGTCGCCGACGAAGCCCAACTCCGCGTCGAGGGACGTGTACTGGGCCAGGTGCCGGGCAGTGTCGTGCGGCTCGGCCCGGAACACCGGCCCGACCTCGTACACGCGCTCGAAGACGCCGACCATGAGCTGCTTGTAGAACTGCGGGGACTGCGCCAGGTACGCGGGCCGGCCGAACCAGTCCAGCGCGAAGACGTTCGCGCCGCTCTCGGTGGACGAGGCGACCACCTTCGGGGTGTGGATCTCCACGAAGTGGCGAGCGTCGAGGGTGGCCCGGAACCCGGCCACCGCCGCCGCCGAGACCCGCAGCGCCGCCGACCTGAGCGGGTGGCGCAGCGCGACGGGTGCGTGGTCGAGCTGGGTGGGCAGGGTAGCCGTCAGCGCCGGCCGGTACAGGTCGAACGGCGGCGCGGCGGCGGGTGGGCCGAGCGGTCGTACCGTCGGGTGGATCAGCTCGACCCCGGTGGGGGCCGCCGGGTTCGCGACCACCGTCGCGGTGACCTCGACCACGGTCTCCTCGGTGAGTTCCTCGACGGCGGCGCGGGCGGCCGGGTCGGTGGCCACCACCTGGGCCAGGCCGGCGGCGTCCCGCACGATCAGGAACGCCACCGACTTGAGCAGCCGGCGGCGGTGCACCCAGCCGGCGATCCGGACGGTCGCGCCGACGTGGGCGGGGAGTTGGGTGGACAGGATGCGTTGCACGGCGGTTACCTCCTCGATCGATCGCAACGCGATCCCCGGGAGGTGTGGGCGAGCGGGTCCTCGCGGTGCCACCACACCTTCGCCCCCGCACGCGGGGGCCTCGTTCGTCGCCTGATGACCGGGGCCAGCCGGGCGGGTTCTACCAGGCACGGGTGTCGGAGACACCGCGCCGTTCTTCCCGCAGCTCGGGAGGGTCTTCGTGCGCCGACGCCAGACCGCCTCGCAGCGTTCGGCGGCTCTCTGGACTGGCGGGGCGGCGCACTACTCGGCTCCGTCGCAGCTTTGCGGGGCACACTAGACAGCCGGGCGCGGCGGTGCAACGGGGTTTTCGGCGGCGGTGGTGGGCGGCGTCACAGGAATCGGGAGGTGACGGGCATCGCCTCCCGTTCATCGACGGCCGCCGTCGGGCGTAGGCTCGGTTTTGTGACGATCGAGCACGCCGCGTCGACGACGCCGACGACCGAGCAGCCGACGACCAGCCCCGCCTCGCGTACCGCGACGGTCGCCCCGGAGGGTCGGCGCATGCTGCGGATCGAGGCGCGCAACGCCGAGACGCCGATCGAACGCAAACCACCGTGGATCAAGGTGAAGGCCAAGATGGGGCCGGAGTACACCCAGCTACGCGGGCTCGTCTCGCGCGAGGGGCTGCACACCGTCTGCCAGGAGGCCGGCTGCCCCAACATCTACGAGTGCTGGGAGGACCGGGAGGCGACCTTCCTCATCGGCGGCGACCAGTGCACCCGGCGCTGCGACTTCTGCCAGATCGACACGGGCAAGCCGGCCGAGTTCGACGCCGACGAGCCGCGCCGGGTGGCCGAGTCGGTGGTGTCGATGGGCCTGCGGTACGCGACGATCACCGGCGTCGCCCGCGACGACCTGCCCGACGGCGGTGCCTGGCTGTATGCGGAAACGGTCCGCCAGATCCACGCCCTCCAGCCGGGCTGCGGGGTCGAGCTGCTGATCCCCGACTTCAACGCGGTCCCCGGGCAGCTCGCCGAAGTGTTCGGCGCGCGCCCGGAGGTGTTGGCGCACAACGTCGAGACGGTGCCACGGATTTTCAAGCGGATCCGGCCGGCGTTCCGCTACGAGCGCTCGCTGGACGTGATCCGGCAGGCCCGCGCCGATAACCTGGTCACCAAGAGCAACCTGATCCTCGGCATGGGCGAGGATCGGGCCGAGGTGTCCCAGGCGCTGCGGGACCTGCACGACGCCGGCTGCGAGTTGATCACCATCACGCAGTACCTGCGTCCGTCGCCCCGGCACCACCCGGTGACCCGCTGGGTGAAGCCGGAGGAGTTCGTGGAGCTGCGCGAGGAGGCCGAGGAGATCGGCTTCGCCGGGGTGATGAGCGGGCCGCTGGTGCGCTCGTCGTACCGGGCCGGCCGGCTCTACCGGCAGGCCCTCGACGCCCGCAGCAATTCCTGCCGGTAGGACGCGCGCCCGCGCAGGCAGCTCCGCGGGCACAGAATCGCACGACGTCCCACCCTGCGGGGCAACCCTTGCCGAAGGACGTCGAAGATGATGGATTTATGTAATGTCCCTGCCACATACCGTCGTCATCGGCGCCGGCCCCGCCGGCCTCACCGCCGCCTACGAGCTGACCAGGCGGAACGCCTCCGTTGAGGTGATGGAGGCCGACGACGTCGTGGGCGGAATCAGCCGTACCGTCGAGCGGGACGGTTGGCGGTTCGACATCGGTGGGCACCGGTTCTTCACGAAGGTGGCCCGGGTCGAGGAGTTCTGGCACGAGGTGCTGCCCGACGGCGACTTCCTGCTGCGTCCCCGGATGAGCCGGATCCACTACCGGGGCAAGCTGTTCGACTACCCGCTGCGGGCCGGCAACGCGCTGGGCAACCTGGGGATCGTCGAGGCGGTGCGCTGCGTCGGGTCGTACCTGTGGGCGCGGCTGCGGCCACCGGCGGACCAGAGCCACTTCGAGGGGTGGGTGTCGGCCCGCTTCGGCACCCGGCTGTACCGGATGTTCTTCAAGACGTACACCGAGAAGGTCTGGGGTTTTCCGGCCACGGAGCTGCAGGCGGACTGGGCGGCCCAGCGCATTCGCAACCTGTCGCTGGCCGGCGCGGTGCGCAACGCGCTGCTGCCCCGCCGGGCCCGCGCCGACATCACCAGCCTGATCGAGGAGTTCCAGTATCCGAAACTCGGCCCGGGGATGATGTGGGAGCGCTGCGCCGAGCTGGTCGCGAAGGCCGGCGGCGTGGTGACGATGGGCACGTCGGTGGCGCGGGTGCACCGGGCCGAGGGCCGGGCGGTCGCGGTGACCGTGGCGGGCCCGGACGGCGAGCGCCGCGTCGAGGCCGACCACGTGATCTCCAGCATGCCGCTGCCGGCGCTGGTGCGGGCCGTGGATCCGCCCGCCCCGCCGCAGGTGCTGGCCGCCGCCGACGCGTTGCGGCACCGCGACTTCCTCACCGTGGCGCTGGTCGTGCCGGCCGACGCCGGGTTCCCGGACAACTGGATCTACGTGCACACCCCGGGGGTACGGGTGGGCCGGATCCAGAACTTCGGCTCCTGGTCGCCGTACCTGGTTCGGGACGGGTTCACCTGCCTCGGGCTGGAGTACTTCGTCGACGAGGGCGACGACCTGTGGGAGTCGGACGACGACGACCTGGTCGCCCTGGGCACGGCCGAGCTGGAGACGCTCGGGCTGGTCCGCCCCGGCGCGGTCTCGGCCGGGTACGTGGTGCGGATGCCGAAGGCGTACCCGGTCTACGACTTCGGGTACGAGCAGGCCGTGGAGACCATGCGCGACTGGCTGGCCGAGGCGCTGCCGAACGTGCACCCGGTGGGCCGCAACGGCATGCACCGGTACAACAACCAGGACCACTCGATGCTCACGGCGATGCTGGCCGTGGAGAACATCCTCGACGCCGCCGGCCACGACGTGTGGGCGGTGAACGTGGAGGAGGAGTACCACGAGCAGGCCGGATCGTCCTCCACCGGCGGGCAGCACGGCACCGGGCGGGCCGCTCCGGTGCTGCCCAACCGTCCGGCCGAGGCCCGTACCGGGCGCGGATCAACGGGGCAGGCGGCGACCACCTAGACTCTGCGGCATGGCGAAGCCCCAGGAGAAGGTCTCGTTCGGCCAGCGGCTGAAGCAGATCGGGATGGTGTTCAGTTTCACCGCCAAGCAGGATCGGTGGTTCGCTCCGCTGGCCACCGGCGCGGTGCTGATCCCGCTCGCGCTGACCGTGGTCGCGGTGCTCCTCTGGGGTTGGTTCTGGCTGCCGCTGGGCATCCTGGTCGCCCTGCTCGCCCTGCTGATCGTGCTCAACCTGCGGTCCAACAAGGCGATGATGAACGCCGCCGAGGGGCAGCCCGGCGCGGCGGCGCAGATCATGGAGAGCATGCGCGGCGACTGGCGGGTGTCCCCGGCGGTCAGCGCGACCACGCAGATGGACATGGTGCACCTGGTGATCGGCCGCCCCGGCGTGATCCTGCTCGCCGAGGGGAACCCGCAGCGGGTGCGCGGCCTGCTGGGGCAGGAGAAGCGGCGGCTGGCCAAGGTGATCGGCTCCGCTCCGCTGCACGACTACGTGATCGGCCAGGGCGAGGGTGAGCTGCCGATCCGCAAGCTGCGGATGACGCTGATGCGGCTGCCGCGCGCCCTCAGCGGCAAGGACGTCAACGCCCTCGACAAGCGGCTCAAGGCGCTCACCGCCCGGCCGCAGATGCCCAAGGGCGCGATCCCGAAGAACATGCGCCCGCCACGCGGCGCGTTCCGCCAGAGCCGGGGTCGCTGACGGCGGCTCGGCGACCCGTACACCCGTGCGGGGCAGCTCGCGGGCGGCTCGGTGACCGCGTGGCCCAGCGGCCTCAGCGACCGCGCGGGGCGGCGGCGATCACCGACCCAGTGAGGCGGTCGTGCAGGCCGCGGCGGTGCTCGTCCATGATCAGGGCCGGGACCACCAGGGCCAGCAGGAGGCCGCGCAGCAGCGCCCGGGCCAGGCCGATCCGGCCGCCGTCGGCCCAGGACAGGCATCGGATCCGGGTGACGTACATGCCGGGGGTCTGGGCGAACAGGCCGAGGAAGAAGCCGTACTCGACGATCAGCACCACGACGGGGGCCCAGCCGTCGCGGACCGGGTCGGCGAAGAAGTTGGACACCAGCAGGCAGAGCACCCAGTCGATTACCAGGGCGCCGAAGCGGCGGCCCAGGGTGGGCGGCGCGAAGGCGGGGTCGGCGGCGGGCGGCGCGGGGGGCTGCGGCGTGGTCACGAGCGCCAAGGGTAGTCAGGAACGCGGGGGTGGCCGGAACCACACCTGCCGCCAAACCGGACCAAAGGCCATAATCTGCGGTACAGTGCTGCGTCGGCTATCGTCCGAACGGACATCCGACGGCGACTGAGCGGCGCATATGACGCAGCGCGAGCGACGTAACACGACCGAAACACAGCAGATACGGCCGAGCAACCGCACCGCCATACGGTCGCCAGAAGCCAGCCACCCGTGGACGTGCCAGGAGGACGTGTGTTCGCCAATCCCGAGGAACTCCTGCGATACCTCAAGAACGAGGACGTGAAGTTCGTCGACGTACGTTTCTGTGACCTGCCCGGCGTGATGCAACACTTCAACCTGCCGGTGGAGTCCTTCGACGACAGCGTCTTCAACGACGGTCTCGCCTTCGACGGGTCGTCGATCCGCGGCTTCCAGGCGATCCACGAGTCGGACATGCTCCTGCTCCCGGACGTCGCGACCGCCTTCATCGACCCCTTCCGCGCGCAGAAGACCCTCGCGCTCAACTTCTTCATCCACGACCCGTTCACCCGCGAGGCGTACTCCCGGGACCCGCGGAACGTGGCGAAGAAGGCCGAGGCGTACCTCGCGGCGAGCGGCATCGCCGACACCGCGTACTTCGGTGCCGAGGCGGAGTTCTACATCTTCGACTCGATCCGCCACGAGACCTCGGCCAACCAGTCGTTCTACTACATCGACTCGATCGAGGGCGCCTGGAACACCGGCCGCGAGGAGCCGGGCGGCAACCGCGGGTACAAGACCGCGTACAAGGGCGGATACTTCCCGGTGCCGCCGGTCGACCACTACGCCGACCTGCGTGACGGCATGGTTCGCCGCCTGGTCGACGCCGGCTTCACCGTGGAGCGCTCGCACCACGAGGTCGGCACCGCCGGCCAGTCGGAGATCAACTACCGGTTCTCCACCCTGCTGCACTCGGCCGACCAGCTCCAGCTCTTCAAGTACCTGATCAAGAACGAGGCCTGGGTCAACGGCAAGACGGCGACGTTCATGCCGAAGCCGCTCTTCGGCGACAACGGCTCGGGCATGCACACCCACCAGAGCCTGTGGCTGAACGGCGAGCCGCTGTTCTACGACGAGACCGGCTACGCCGGCCTGTCGGACACCGCCCGCTGGTACATCGGCGGCCTGCTGCACCACGCCCCGTCGCTGCTGGCCTTCACCAACCCGACGGTCAACTCGTACCGCCGCCTGGTGCCCGGCTACGAGGCCCCGGTCAACCTGGTCTACTCGCAGCGCAACCGCTCCGCCTGCACCCGCATCCCGGTGACCGGCAGCAACGCGAAGGCCAAGCGGGTCGAGTTCCGCGTGCCGGACCCGTCGAGCAACCCGTACCTCGCCTTCTCGGCCATGATGATGGCCGGCCTCGACGGCATCAAGAACAAGATGGAGCCGCCGGCGCCGATCGACAAGGACCTGTACGACCTGCCGCCGGAGGAGTGGGGCTCGGTCAAGCAGGTTCCGGGCTCGCTGCCCGAGGTGCTCGACGCGCTCGAGGCCGACCACGACTACCTGCTCGACGGCGGCGTCTTCACGC
>NZ_GG657738.1:1746577-1820181 GCF_000158815.1 Micromonospora sp. ATCC 39149
CACCGTCAGCTCACCATGTCGGGGCACTCCCCGGCGACCACTCCCGGCTTTGGTCGGCGTCCGCGCCTGGGTCCGGGACTTCTACCGGGAACTCTACGGCACGACCGGCGGAGTGCCGGTGCCCAACGAAGTGACCGACGGCTGCTTCGTCAACTACGCCGACGTCGACCTGAACGACCCGGCCTGGAACAGCTCGGGCGTCGCCTGGCACGACCTCTACTACAAGGGCAACTATCCCTGGCTGCGGCGGGTCAAGGCGCGGTGGGACCCGCGCGACGTCTTCCGGCACGCCCAGTCCATCCAGCCGGCCGGCCGACTGACCGGGGCCTCGCGATGACAACCGTCAACTTCGACGTACGCCGGCCCGGCAGCCGGTTGCAGAGCCTCACCGGGCTGCGCTTCCTCGCCGCCCTGCTCGTCTTCGGCTTCCACCTGTCGCTCAACCGGCACCTGCTCGGCGAGGGCGGCGTGCCGGCTCCCGGACCGGCTGCTCTGGCCGGCCGCCGGCCTGGTGATGGCGACCATCCTGGCGCTGCCGACGGTCGCCGGGCTGCTACCGGCCGGTGACGTGTTCGGCGAGGCGCACCGCAACTCCCCGCTGTACCAGCACTCGATGAACCAGGTCTGGTTCCTGTACGCGTTCCCGCCCGTCCGGTTGCTCGACTTCGCCCTGGGCATGCTGATGGCGTCGATCGTCCGGGCCGGACGGTGGCCAGGGCTGCCGGCGGCATCGGCGGCCGGACTCGTCCTGGTGGCCTACCTGGCCAGCCTGGCCGAGCCGCTGGCGTACCAGCTCAACGCCGGCTTCGTCATCCCGGTCGCGCTGCTGATCCCGGCCGTGGCCACCCTCGACGAACGGGGTCGCGGAGGGTGGCTGAGCCATCCGCGCACCGTGCTGCTCGGCGAGGTCTCGTTCGCGTTCTACCTGGTTCACGACATCCTGCTCACCGGGTTGGGCCGGGTGCTGGGCCCGCACACCCCGCCGCCGGGCGTGGGCCTGCTGCTCGCCGTCTGCGCGCTGGTGGTGAGCATCGGCGCCGGCTGGCTGCTGTACCGGACGGTGGAGAGGCCGCTCACCCGGGCCTGGGCGCGGCGCAGTGCCCGGCCGGCCCAGCCGGGCGCGGAGCGGACCCCCGCACTGGTCTGATCGTGGGCCCGGGGCGGCCGATGGGGAACCCGCCGGCCGCCCCGAACCCGACTGCGGCCACCGGCGCGCTCCCGTTCAGTCGGCGGCAGCGGCGGTGCCGGTCGGCTCGCGGTCCGCCCTGGCCGCCCGTACCGACCGCACGGCCGCCCAGATCAGCAGAAGCGTCATCAACGGGGCCCCGGGCAGCTTCGTGTACCGGGCCAGCCCGGTGCCGTCCGGCAGGATCAGGAACGCCGAGACCAGCGCGACGACGGTGAACCAGCGGGTATGGTGCACGGTCGTCGCGGCGAGCACGGTCAGCGGCCAGATCCAGTACCAGGGGTGCACGACCGGTGACATCGCCACCATGGCGGCGAGCGCCAGGCCGGCGTGCCACAGCGGGTTCCGGGTGCGGGCCCGCCACCAGAGCCAGAGCAGCAGCCCGGCCAGCACCACCACGCCGAGCGCCCGGGTCACCGGAAGCGCGTCGACGTGCGCGCCGAAAATCAGCGCGACGTACCCGGCGGTCTGGCCCACGGCGGTCGGCGGCGACGTCCAGGCGATCGCGTCGCCGCCCTTGGACAGCCCGCCGACCCAGCCGAAGTCCAGCCCACCGGCGAAGGTCACCCCGACCACGGTGGCGACCGAGCCGGCGACGACCCACCCGCCGTCGCGCGCCAGCGTGCGGATCCGGTACGGCCCGGTCATGGCGGCCAGCGCGGCGAACGGGATTACCACCACGCCGGTGATCTTGATGGACACGGCCAGCCCGAGCAGCACTCCCCCGGCCAGCAGCGGGCCGGGGCGGCCTGGCCGGGCGGCCACCGCAGCCAGCCCGGCGACCAGCAGGCCGACCATCAGCGCGTCGTTGTGCGCCCCGGCCACCAGGTGCACGCCGATCAGCGGGCTGGCCAGGGCCAGCCACAGCGCCCTGCCGACCGGGACCCCGCAACGGCGGGCCAGCACCGGCAGGCAGGCGGCGGTCAACGCCAGCCCGGCCACGGCGAACAGCCGGAACAGCACGATGCTTGCGGTCAGTGACCCCGTCGCCTTCACCACCGCACCGGCCAGCACCACGAACAGCGGTCCGTACGGGGCCGGGGTGTCCCGCCAGATGTACGAGATGGTGTCCAGCCACGGGCAGGGCAGCGCCGACACGCCGTGCTCGTACGGGCTGATGCCGTTGGCGAAGCTGGCCCCCTGGCACGCGTAGGCGTACACGTCGCGGCTGGCCATCGGCGGCGCGACCAGCAGCGGCAGCAGCCAGAGTCCGGCGGTGACCAGCGCCCAGCGCGCGGACGGCACCCCGTCGCGCAGCGTCCACCACGCGCCCGCCATCAGCGCGGTCCCGACGAGCCAGGCCACGATGATCAGTGGCCCGTGCGGGCCCTGCCAGATGCTGACCGGGGTGGGGCGCAGGTCGCCGCCGGGGAACGCCCCGCCGAGGAACGCGGAGAGCGACAGCAGCGCGGAGCCGGCGAGCCCCGCGTAACGGATCAGACGGTGACGGTCCACGGTCAGCATTGTCCGGACGGCCGCAGCGAGCTTCCCACCCGGTACGCCCCGGGCGTGGCCCCGCGCACCGTGACGAACCCGTCCGGGGCAGGGGCGAGGCAGCCACCCGGGCCGGTCAGGGTCAGCCAGCGAGACCAGCGCACCCGCACCGGCACGTCGCCGGGCGCGTCGACAGTGAACCCGACGGCGGCCCGGCCGGAGTCCACCAACCGGCCCGGCGGGCCGACCAGCGGGGCGGGTTCGGTCACCGCGTACAGCCGCCACGTGGCGTCCCGCCACACCTCCCGCAAGTACGGCTGACCGGCCGCGACGAGGGCGGCCTCCTGGCGGGCGGACCGGTCGGGCACGCTGCCCGGCGCGTATGCGACGTACGCGACAGCCTCGCGGCGCAACCAGCCGGCGTACCCGTCGGCGGTAAGGTCGTCGCCGTAGAACAGCGGGTTGCGGAGGGTGTCGACCTGCCGCTCCCAACCCCGGGCCAGCGGTACGGTGTCCGGCAGGTACGCCGACTCCCAGTGGTCGCGCAGCGGCACCACTTCGACCCGGCCCACCGGCTGCCGGCGGGCCAACTCGTCGACCAGCGGCCGGTAGTACGCCGCCGCGCTCTCGGGCGAGCCGGCCCGGGACAGGTCGGCGGTCATGACCGGGTTCTGCCACCAGAGGCAGGCGGCGAGCAGCCCGGCCAGCCACGGGCCGGGCAGGGGCGCATACCCGGCGAGCAGGGGCAGCGCGAACAGCATCGGCAGCCGCAGTGCGTTGGAGCCGATCGGGCTGGGCACGAGCTGGGCGGCGACCAGCAGCAGCACGGTAAGCGCGGCACCGGCGCGCAGCGTGCGGCGGCGGCGCGGCACCGCGAAGAAGACCACCACGGCGAGGGCCACGTTGATCCGCATCGACTCGGCGGTGAACGGCTGCGTGCCGCCGTTGCCGAACAGCAGCGCCATCGGGGCGAGCGCGAGCGCCGGGGCGAGGCACAGCGTCAGGCTCTCGGCCATTTGTTTTGTCGGCCCGCCACCCGCCGGGCAGCGCCCGCCCCGGCCCGGGGCCCCGGCGCAGGCTCGCCAGCAGCAGCGCCGAGCCGGCCAGGCCGGTGAACAGGCCGGCGACCGGGCTGGCCCAGGTGGCCAGCCCGGCGAGCAGCCCGGCCAGGGCCAGCCGCACCGGGCAGGCCCAGCCGCGCCGGCCCGGCACCGCGAACCCCGGCGGGTCGACGCCGACCGCGCACAGCGCGAGCAGGCCCAGCGCCAGCCCGACGGCGAAGGTGACCCGGCCACTGGCCAGGTTGCCGACCAGCACGACCGCGCCGAGGACCCCGGCGAGCAGCGGCCGGCGGGCGCGGTGCCGGGCGAACAGCCAGCCCAGCGCGGCGGCGGCGAGCACCGCGGCAACGGCACCGAGCGGGCGGGGCCCCGTCCAGACGGCCAGCCGGGCGGTGAACAGGCTGTAGCCGAACTGGTCGACGCCGCCGTACCAGCCGAGGTCGACCGGGGTCGCACCATGCCGGCCGGCGAACCCGGCCCGGGCCACCTGGGCGGCCAGGTCGGTGCCCATCGGCGGGGCGAGCAGGAACGCCACGGCGAGCAGCGTCGCCGCTCCGGCCGCCACGACGGGGGGTGTTAGCAGGGGACCCCTGCTATACAAAAAGCGATAAGAAGGGGCCCTTCCTTGCGCCTCAGCCATCGAGGACGTGTTCCATCGCCGTGCGGGAGCGGCGGCCGGTGCGCAGGTACTCGTCGAGGAACTCGCCCGGGTCGTCGCGGCCCAGCAGTCGGACCACCCCGGCCAGCTCCACGCCGTGCCGGGGCAGCTGGTCGCCGGCCCGGCCCCGCACCAGCATCAGCGCGTTGCGGACCTGCGCGGCCAGCGTCCAGCCGGCGGCCATCGCGGTGGCGTCCGCCGGGTCGACCAGGCCGGCTGCGCTCGCGGCCGAGAGCGCGTCGAGGGTACGCGTGCCGCGCAGCGCCGGCAGCCGGCCGGCGTGCCGGAGCTGGAGCAGCTGCACCGCCCACTCGACGTCGGCAAGCCCGCCCCGGCCCAGCTTGGTGTGGGTGGCCGGGTCGGCGCCCCGGGGCAGCCGCTCGGTCTCCACCCGCGCCTTGATCCGCCGGATCTCGACGATCTGCTCCCGGGTCAGCCCGTCGGCGGGGTACCGGACCGGGTCGACCATCGCCTCGAACTCCGTACCCAGGTCGGCGTCGCCGCAGACGAACCGGGCGCGCAGCAGCGCCTGCGCCTCCCACACCTTCGACCAGCGGGCGTAGTACTGCGCGTACGCGGCGAGGCTGCGCACGTGGGGGCCCTGCCGGCCCTCCGGGCGCAGGTCGGCGTCCACGCCGAGGGCGGGGTCGGGGGCGGGGGCGGAGAGCAGCCGGCGCAGCTCCTCGGCGATCGCGTGGGCGGCGGCGCTGGCCGCGCCCTCGTCCGCCCCGGAGGGCGGGTCGTAGACGAAGAGCACGTCGGCGTCGGAGAGGTAGTTCGACTCGTACCCGCCGAGCCGGCCCATGCCGATCACCGCGAACCGCAGGCCGGGCAGGGCCGGCTGGGCGGCCCGTGCGGCGCGCAGCGCGGCGGCCAGGGTGGCGTCGGTGACGTCGGACAGGGCGGTGCCGACGGCGGTGACGTCGGCGAGGCCGAGCGCGGCCCGTACGTCGGGGTCGGTACGGCCGGCGACGGCCCGCTCCTGGTCCCGGCTGGGGGTGGGGGCCAGCGACCCGGCCCGGCTCAGAACGTCGGCGCAGGCGATGCGGACCAGCTCCCGGCGGCGCAGCGCGCGTACCGCCCGGGTCGCCTCGACCGGGTCGTCGGCGTGCCGGGTCGCCGCGGCGGCGAAGCCCTCGCAGAGCACCCCGGCCGGGCGCGGGGTCAGCTCGTTCTCCTCGGCCAGCAGCCGCAGCGCCTCCGGCTCGCGGGCCAGCAGGTCGGCCGCGTACCGGGAGGAGGAGAGCACCCGGGCCAGCCGGCGGGCCACCGGGCCGGAGTCGCGCAGCAGCCGCAGGTACCAGGGGGTGCTGCCGAGGGAGTCGGAGACCTGCCGGTAGTTGAGCAGCCCCCGGTCCGGCTCGGGGGCGTCGGCGAACTCGCTGAGTAGCACCGGCAGCAGGGTGCGCTGGATGGCGGCGGTGCGGCTCACCCCGCCGGTGAGGGCCTGGAGGTGACGCAGCGCCCCGGCCGGGTCGGCGAAGCCGAGGATCTCCAGCCGGTGCCGGGCCGCCTCCGGGGTGAGCCGCAGCCCGTCGGCGGGGACACGGGCCACCGACTCCAGCAGCGGCCGGTAGAGCAGCTTGGCGTGCAGCCGGCGTACCTCGGTGGCGTGGGTGACCCACTCGGCGCGGAACTCCTCGACGGCGCTGCGGCCCGGCGTGGCCGCGTAGCCGAGGGCGGCGGCGAGCCAGCGCAGCGCGGCCGGCTCGGTCGGCACGGTGTGGGTGCGGCGCAGGCCCTGGAGCTGGAGCCGGTGCTCGACGCCACGCAGGAAGCGGTACCCGCGCAGCAGCGCCTCCCCGTCGGCCCGGCCCACGTAGCCGCCGGCCACCAGGGCGCGCAGCGCGGGGATGGTGCCGGGCACCCGCAACGTCTCGTCGCCCCGGCCGTGCACCAGTTGCAGCAGCTGGACGGCGAACTCGATGTCGCGCAGCCCGCCGGGGCCGCGCTTGATCTCGCGTTCCAGCTCCTTCGGCGGGATGTTGTCGATGATCCGGCGGCGCATCGAGCGGACGTCGTCGACGGCCTCGGGCCGCTCGGCGGCCCGCCACACCAGCGGGGCGAGCTGGTCGATCCACTCCTGGGACAGCGCCAGGTCACCGGCGGCCGGGCGGGCCTTCAGCAGCGCCTGGAACTCCCAGGTGCGCGCCCAGCGCCGGTAGTACGCCAGGTGGCTGGCGAGGGTGCGCACCAGCGGGCCCCGGTTGCCCTCGGGGCGCAGCGCCGCGTCGACGGGCCAGGCGACCAGCCCGCAGACGTGGATCAGCCGGGTGGCGATCGTGGTGGCCGCCGGCAGCTCGTCGTCCTCGGCGCAGACGAAGATCACGTCGACGTCGGAGACGTAGTTCAGCTCGCCGCCGCCGCACTTGCCCATCGCCACCACGCCGAGGCGGGGCACGACGGTCCCCTCGGGCAACTCGCCCACCGCGATGTCGTACGCCGCCGCGAGTGTGACGTCGGCCAGCGCGGAGAGCGCCGCCATGGTCTGCTCCAGTGCGCGCCCGCCGGTCAGGTCGGCCGCCGCGATGCGCAGCAGGGCCAGCCGGTACGCCTGCCGCAGCACCGCCACCGGCTGGGTGGACGCGCTGAGGCGGGCGGCGGCGGCCAGGTCGAGCCGGCCCTCGGCGGAGGGGGCGAGCCCGTCAGGGGCGGTGGCGAGCACCGGCCACTGGCCGGGGTTGGCCACCAGGTGATCGCCGAGGGCCGAGGACGCGCCGAGCACGGCGACCAGCCGCCGGCGCAGCCCCGGGTCGGCGTGCAGCCTGTCCAGCACCTCCGAGTCTCCGGGCCTGCTCGCAGAACCGTTGGCCGCAGCGGCCGTGCCCGCAGCGGCGGGGCGGGTGGAAGGGGCGACGGGGCCGGTGCGGGTGCGGCGCTCGGCCTCGACGAGGCGGTGCAGCTGGCGCAGGGCCAGGTCCGGGTCGGCGGCCCGGGACAGCGCGGCCAGCAGCTCGGCGGCCCGGTCGTCGACCGGTTCCTGTTCCTGCGGGTGCCACAGGTCGAGCCCGGCCGGGCCGAGCAGGTCGGCGGCGCGGGAGCTGTCGTCGGTGCCGAAGCCGTAGCGGGCCAGCCGGCCCCGGGCGGGTCTGCTCATGATCGGCTCAGTGCCCGAGCAGCGGCAGGGGACGCCGGACGCTGTCGTCACCCAGCTCGCCGAGGGCGAGGGCGGCGAACCGGATGGCGAACGGCTGCCACACCTCCTCGACGTCGGCCATCACCCGGTCGCAGGCGGCGACCACCAGCTCGGGGTCGTAGCCCAGCTCGTCGAGCAGGGCGGAGTCGGCGGCCCAGTCGGCGATCATGGCGGTGTCGCACTCGATGTGAAATTGCAGGCCCCAGGCCCGGTCGCCGAGCCGGAACGCCTGGTGCGGGTAGCGGGTGGAGGCGGCCAGCAGGGTCGCCCCGTGCGGCAGCTCGGTGATCTCGTCGGTGTGCCACTGGAGCACGTCGGGGATCAGCGGCACGTACCGGAACAGCGGGTCGGCTTCGGCGGCGTCCCGCCGGCCGACCACGGCCGGGCCGACCTCGGGCCCGGACGGGCTGCGCTCGACCAGGCCGGCGTGCGCCGTGGCGAGCAGCTGCGCGCCGAGGCAGACGCCGAGGGTCGGCACCCGGTGCCGGACGGCCTTGCGCAGCAGCCCCTCCAGCTTCGGGAACCAGGGGGCCCCGGGGGTGCCGTCGGGCGCCGGGTAGGCCCGCTGGTCGCCGCCGAGCACCACCAGCGCCACGTACCCGTCCAGGTCGTCGGGGAGGTCGTCCCCGGCATGCGGTCGCAGCACCCGCAGTGCCAGGCCCCCCTCCACCAGCCACTCCCCCAGCCGGCGGGGGTCGTCGGTCGGGTCGTTCTCGATCACCAGCGCGGTTCCCACGCCGTCGAGGCTATCGGGTACGTCGACCGCCACCCGGAACGCCTCGACCCGCGCGCCGAGCGGCATTCCGGTACTGACTGCGGGAACCCGCGGCGCGTTCCCGGTGCCCACTGCGGGAAGCCGCCGGGCGGTTAGGCTCGGCGGCTGTGACCGCCGACGACGCCGTCCTGCGCCCACCTGTCCTGCGCCCCGGCGACACGGTGCTGCTGGTGTCCCCGTCCGGGCCGACCCGGCCCGAGCGGGTGGCCCGGGGCATGGAGCTGCTCACCAGTTGGGGGCTGCGGCCGGTGCCCGCCCCGCACGCATACGCCCGGCGGGGCTACCTGGCCGGCGGGGACGAGCTGCGCGCCGCCGACCTGAACGCCGCGTTCGCCGACCCGCAGGTGCGCGGGGTGATCTGCACCCGGGGCGGCTACGGCGCGCAGCGCATCGTGGACGCCGTCGACATGGCGGCGGTGCGCCGGGACCCGAAGGTGGTCGCCGGCTTCTCCGACATCACCGCGTTGCAGCTCGCCCTGTGGCGGGGCGCCCGGCTGGCCGGCGTGCACGGCCCCGGGGCGGCCTGGCTGGACGAGCGCACCCCGCTGCGTTCCGCCGAGTCGCTGCACGCCGCCCTGATGACCACCGAACCGGTCACCGTCGACGCCGTGCCCGGGGAGGAGACCTTCGGCGTACGGGTGCCCGGCCGCGCCACAGGGACGCTGCTCGGCGGCAACCTGTGCCTGCTCGCCGCCACCCTCGGCACCCGGGACATGCCGGACCTGACCGGAGCGGTGCTGCTGGTCGAGGACGTGCAGGAGCCCCCGTACAAGGTCGACCGGATGCTCACCCAGTTGCGCCGCGCCGGGGCGCTGGACGGCCTGGCCGGGGTGGCCGTCGGCCAGTTCACCGACTGCGCGGACGGCTGGGAAACCACTGTCGCCGACGTGCTGACCGACCGCCTCGGCGACCTCGGCGTACCGGTCCTCGGCGGCCTGCCGATCGGCCACGGCCACGGCCAGCTCACGGTCCCTGTCGGCACCGAGGCCACCCTCGACGCCGAAGCCGGCACCCTCACCACCTCGCCCGCCGTCGCCTAGCCCCCCGCCCCGCGCCGATCTCGCAGCTGGGCCCCGACAGAGGGGGCGAAACGCCCTTACCCGACGAACCAGAGCGCCCCGTCGATGCCACAGGTGATGCCGACGGGGCCGGCGGCGTCGGTGGGCAGCGGGTGCAGCCTCACCGTACCGTCGAGCGCGATCCGGCCGATGGCGTTGGCCTGGTTGAGGGTGAACCACAGGGCCTCGTCGGGTCCCGCCGTGATCATCGACGGGAAACCGCCGGCGACCGGCAGCGGGTACGCGGTGTGCGCCCCGTCGATGTCGACCCGGCCGACGGTGTCGCTGCTCATCCCCGCGTACCAGAGGGCTTCGTCGGGGCCGGCGGCGATGCCGCCGGGGGCGGTGCCGGCCGGCAGCGCGACGGAGGTCGTCGCGCCGGCGGTGGTGATCCGGCGGATCCGGTGGTCGCCAGAGCGGGTGAACCAGAGCGTGCCGTCCGGGCCGGCGGTGATCCCGTACGGCCCGCAGCCCGGGTCGGGCAGGGCTGTCTCGCGAATGGTGGGCTGCGGCACGGACATCCGCCTCTCTGTCGAGTTCGGCCCACCCTGGCAGGGGCGCGGTGTCCCCCGGCAACCGGTTTGTCCGACCCGAGTGCCCGACTTTCAGCTCGCTGACAGGGTCGTCACGGCTCCGGCCCAGCTCGATTGGTCACTGTCGGTGATGTCATCGCACCCGAGCGAGGATTTTGGAGGACCTGAATGTCCCGCACGATGTCGAAGAAGCACCTACTGGCCGGTTTCGCGGCGGCCGGAGTGCTCGGCGTGGGGATCGCGGCGCCGACCATCGCGTTCGCCGAGGAGAGTGCTACCCCGCCGAGCGCCGGCAACAGCACCAGCGAGGACACCGATCGGCAGCAGCGGCGGGCCGATCGGCAGCAGGAACTCGCCGAGGCGCTCGCCAAGGAGCTGGGCGTCCCCACCGACAAGGTGGCCGCCGCCCTCAAGAAGGTCCGGGAGCAGCACAGGGCCGACCTGCCGGAGCAGGGCCAGCGTGGTGAGCGGCCCGACGCCGCCGACCGACAGGCCGCGCTGAAGAAGCGGCTGGCGCTGGCCGTCAAGGACGGCAAGCTCACCCAGGAGCAGGCCGACGCCATCACCAAGGCCGTCGAGGCCGGCGTCTTCCCCGGCGGGGGCGGCTGGGTCCGGCACCACCACAGCGAGGACGGCGGGATCCGGCACGGCCACGGCGGGGACGGCGGAATCTGGCACCACCACAGCGAGGACGGCGGGATCCGGCACCACCACGGCGGTCCGGTCGGCCCGTGAGAGCCACCGCCTGATCAACTCCATGTCGCCGACGTGGCGGGGTCCGGAGCACTCCGACCCCGCCACGTCGGCGACATGACGGGCCACCAACCCAACCCGCCGCGTCGATCCGGCCGGCCCTGCCCGCCGGAAGCGGCGGGCGGGTCAGGCGATGCAGGCGCAGACGATCAGCGCAGCCCCGAAGTGGGTGGCGGCGCTGACCCGGGCCGCCGGGTGCGGCTCGTCGGAGCAGATGATTTCGCCCAGCTTGCCCGGGGTCAGCAGGTCGAGCACGAAGAACGCCAACGCCATGATCAGCAGGCCGATCAGCCCGAAGACGACCGTGGACGCCAGCCCCTTGGCGAAGTCGCTGTAGCTGGTCAGGATCGCGGTGAACACGATTCCGGCGATGCCGAGTTGGTTCGCGGCGAGCAGCAACCCGGCGTTGGCGTTGCGCCGTACCCAGATCAGCTCGCGCAGCCTGCCGGGGGTGAGCAGGTCGACCAGGCCGAAACCGGCCACCATCAGCCCCACCCCGACGACCCCGAACACGACGCTCTGCCATGCTCCGCTGAGCAGGTCCTCCAGCACCGACTGCCTCCCGACCACCACCGGCCGCCCGGCGGGGTGCCGGCGCGGTGATCGAGACGATAGCGGCCCGCCGCAACCCCCCGACAGACCGCGCCGGCCGGCGGCACTACAGCGACAGGTAGCGCTGCCGCTCGTAGGGGGTGACCTCGCGGCGGTACTGCTCCCACTCGGCCCGCTTGTTGCGCAGGAAGAAGTCGAAGACGTGCTCGCCGAGCACCTCCGCGACCAGCTCGGAGCCGGCCATCACGTCGATCGCCTCGGACAGGTTCTCCGGCAGCGCCTCGTACCCCATGGCGTGACGCTCGGCGCTGCTCAGCGACCAGACGTCGTCCTCGGCACCCGGGGGCAGCTCGTAGCCCTCCTCGATGCCCTTGAGGCCGGCACCGAGCAGCACCGCGAAGGCCAGGTACGGGTTCGTCGCCGAGTCCAGCGAGCGGACCTCCACCCGGGCCGAGTTCGGCTTGCCGTACGCGGGGACTCGCACCAGCGCCGACCGGTTGAGGTGACCCCAGCAGACGTACGCCGGGCTCTCGGTGATCCGGTCCGGCAGCGCCTGCGGGAACAGCCGCTTGTAGGAGTTGACCCACTGGTTGGTGACCGCCGTGTACTCCCGGGCGTGCATGAGCAGCCCGGCGATGAACGACTTCGCCACCTTCGACAGCTTCATCGGGTCGCCGCCGTCGTGGAACGCGTTGCGCTCGCCCTCGAACAGCGACAAGTGGGTGTGCATGCCGCTGCCCGGCTGGTCGGTGAACGGCTTCGGCATGAAACTGGCCTGCACGCCGGTGGAGAGCGCGACCTCCTTGACCACGTGCCGGAAGGTCATGATGTTGTCGGCGGTGGTCAGCGCGTCGGCGTAGCGCAGGTCGATCTCCTGCTGGCCGGGGGCGACCTCGTGGTGGCTGAACTCCACCGAGATGCCGATGCGCTCCAGGGCCAGCACGGCCTGCCGGCGGAAGTCCCGCGCCACCGCGTGCGTGGTGTGCTCGAAGTACCCGCCCGTGTCGACCGGGGTCGGCACCGAGCCGTCCTGCGGGCCATTCTCCAGCAGGAAGAACTCGATCTCGGGGTGGGTGTAGAAGGTGAAGCCCTTCTCGGCCGCCTTGGACAGCATCCGGCGCAGCACGTGCCGGGGATCGGCCCAGGACGGGCCGCCGTCGGGCAGCAGGATGTCGCAGAACATCCGGGCGCTCTCGCCGCTCACTCCACCCTCGAAGGGAAACACCTGAAAGGTGGTCGGGTCGGGCATAGCCACCATGTCGGACTCGAAGACCCGGGCGAAGCCCTCGATCGCCGAGCCGTCGAACCCGATGCCCTCCTCGAACGCGGCCTCCAGCTCGGCGGGGGCCACCGACACGCTCTTGAGCGTGCCGAGCACGTCGGTGAACCACAGCCGGACGAACCGGATGTCCCGCTCTTCCAGCGTACGGAGGACGAACTCCTGCTGACGGTCCACTTCCACCCCTCGTGCCACTGTTTCCGCCGCCGGTCGGGCCTGACCGCCCAGTTTCCACCGGCTCCTTTACGCAGACGTTACGCGACCGGCCCGGACCGCGTCCTGTCGTGTCCCGCCCCCTGGCGGACGGACCCCAGGCAGGCGCCCGCCGCGCGGCGGAAGTGGCGACCGTCTCCGACCTGCCCGCCGTGTCGGGACGGGCCGGCTGGGGCAAGATGTGGACATGCCCACCCTGCGTCTCGCCCTGTCCCAGGTCAACCCGAGCGTCGGCGACCTCGCCGGCAACGCCGACCTGGTTCGCCGGTGGACCCGTACGGCCGCCGACGCCGGTGCCCAGCTCGTCCTGTTCCCGGAGATGGTGCTGACCGGGTACCCGGTCGGAGGACCTGGTGTTCCGCCGGTCCTTCGTCGCCGCGTCGCAGGCCGCGCTGCGCCGCCTCGCCGCCGACCTGGCCGCCGACGGCCTCGGCGGGCTGCCCGTGGTGGTCGGCTACCTGGACGCCGACGGCCCGCCGCAGGTCAGCTCCGACGCCGAGCCGGGCCGGGGGGCCCGCAACGCCGCCGCGGTGCTGCACGGCGGCGAGGTGGTGGCCACCTACTTCAAGCACCACCTGCCCAACTACGGGGTGTTCGACGAGGACCGCTACTTCGTCCCGGGCGACACGCTGACGGTCGTCCGCGTCGGCGGGGTGGACGTCGCCCTGACCATCTGCGAGGACATGTGGCAGGCCGGCGGCCCGTTCGCGGCGGCCCGGCAGGCCGGCGTCGGCCTGGTCGTCACCATCAACGGCTCGCCGTACGAGCTGAACAAGGACGACATCCGGCTGCCGCTGGTGCGCCGCCGGGCCGCCGAGGCCGGGGCCACCGTCGCGTACGTCAACATGGTCGGCGGCCAGGACGAGCTGGTCTTCGAGGGCGACTCGCTGATCGTCGGCGCGGACGGGACGCTGCTGGCCCGCGCCCCGCAGTTCGTCGAGCATCTGCTCATGCACGACGTCGAGCTGCCGGCGGCGGCCGAACGGGCCGGCGGCGACGGGGCACGCGCCGGCGGCGAGGTGGCCGACGGGATGCGGATCGTCCGGGCCACGGTCGGCGACGTCCCGCCCGCGCCCGGCGGCGCGGCGGCGGTGGGCGGAATTATCGAGCCGGTCGCCGACGAGGCGGAGGTGTGGCAGGCGCTGGTGCTGGGCCTGCGCGACTACGTCGACAAGAACCGGTTCCCGTCGGTGGTGCTGGGCCTGTCCGGCGGCATCGACTCGGCGGTGGTGGCGGCCCTCGCGGTCGACGCCCTCGGCCCCGGCCGGGTGGTCGGCGTCTCGCTGCCCAGCCAGCACTCGTCGGAGCACTCCCGGGCCGACGCGGAGGACTTGGCCAAGCGCACCGGGCTGGACTACCGGGTGGCGCCGATCCAGCCGATGGTGGACACGTTCCTGGCGAACATGTCGCTGTCCGGGGTGGCGGTGGAGAACCTCCAGGCCCGGGTACGCGGGGTGCTCCTGATGGCGCTGTCGAACCAGGAGGGCCACCTGGTCCTCACCACCGGCAACAAGAGCGAGCTGGCGGTCGGCTACTCCACCCTCTACGGCGACTCGGTCGGCGGCTTCAACCCGGTGAAGGACGTGTGGAAGACGCTGATCTGGCGGCTGGCGAAGTGGCGCAACGCCGACGCCGCCCGCCGGGGCGAGACCCCGCCGATCCCGGAGAACTCGATCGGCAAGCCGCCGAGCGCCGAGCTGAGCCCCGGCCAGCTCGACAGCGACACGCTGCCGGACTACGACGTGCTCGACCCGATCCTGATCGGGTACATCGACGGCGACCTGGGCCGGACCGGGCTCGTCGAGTCCGGGCACGACCCGGCGATCATCGACCGGGTGCTGCGGATGGTGGACACCGCCGAGTACAAGCGCCGGCAGTCGGCCCCCGGCACGAAGATCTCCATGAAGGCGTTCGGGAGGGACCGGCGGCTGCCGATCACCAACCGGTGGCGCGAGGACAGCTGACCCGGGCCGGGGCGGCACCACCCGCACCGTGAGCGCCGCCCACCGCGCGTCGGGCTCGGCGCGTCACTCTCCGGGAATCCGGAGGGCGCGCCCGGTCCCCCATGAAGTGAAATCCTCCACTGTCTCCTGCCGGCGACCGTCGCGCGGTGCGACGCTTGCGAGGAACCCGGGGACCGCGCGCGCGGCCTCGAGGAAGGAGAGAGTCATGGTGGAGTCCACCCCGACCGAGGTGACCGCCCTCTACGGCGGCCCGGCCACCCGGCGGGTCCGCACCCGCGACCTGCTCGCCGCCAAGGAACGCGGCGAGAAGTGGTCGATGCTCACCTCGTACGACCAGTACACGGCATCGATCTTCGACGCCGCCGGGATCCCGGTGCTGCTGGTCGGCGACTCGGCGGCGAACAACGTCTTCGGCTACGAGACGACGCTTCCGGTGACCACCGAGGAACTGCTGCCGCTGGTCCGTGCGGTGGTGCGGGCGACCCGGCAGGCGCTGGTCGTCGGCGACCTGCCGTTCGGCTCGTACGAGGAGGGGCCGACGCAGGCGCTGCGTACCGCCGTGCGGTTCATGAAGGAGGGCGGCTGCCACGCCGTGAAGTTGGAGGGCGGCCGGCGCTGCGCCGACCAGATCGCCACGATCGTCGGGGCCGGCATCCCGGTGATGGCGCACATCGGCTTCACCCCGCAGAGCGAGCACACCCTCGGCGGGTACCGGGTGCAGGGGCGCGGCGACACGGCCGACGAGGTGTTCGCCGACGCCCTCGCGGTGGCCGAGGCGGGCGCGTTCGCGGTGGTGCTGGAGATGGTGCCGGGCGAGGTCGCCAAGCGGATCACCGGGGAACTGTCGATCCCGACCGTCGGCATCGGCGCCGGGCCGGACACCGACGCGCAGGTGCTGGTCTGGCAGGACATGGCCGGCCTGCGCACCGGGAAGGCCCCCCGCTTCGTGAAGCGCTACGCCGACCTGGCCGGGGCGCTGGCCGAGGCCACCCAGCGGTTCGCCGACGAGGTCCGGGGAGGCGAGTTCCCCGCCGCCGAACACACCTTCTAGCATCCGGGGCCGACCGGCGGCTGCGCATCCGGGCTGGTGGACGGCGTGCCGCTGCGTCGTCCATCAGCCCGGTGTCGGTGGACGACGCAGCGGACGAAGCCGCTAAGGTAGCCGTCCGTGAATCATGCACGTATCTCAACCGTTGTCCTGACCTGCGTTTCCCTGGTCGCGCTCGCGGCGTGCGGCGGGAAGGAGCCGTCGCCGACGGCCGCGCCCACCCCGGCTGTCACCTCTGCCACAGCCGCCCCACCCACGGCCGCCGCCTCCCCCACAGCCGCACCCTCCACCGCCGCCGCCGATCCCGCAGCCGACAAGAAGCTCTGCCAGGCGGCGAAGAAGATCGGCGACGACTCGAAGGCGGCGCTGGTGAAGGCCGTGACGTCGGGTGGCGATCCGACGCCGGCGCTGAAGAAGGCGTACACCGAGATGGCGGACGGGATGGCGGACGTGGTCGCCACGGGCGGCTCCGGCAGCGAGGTCGCCGCCGCGCTGGCGGCGTTCGGCGCGGAGGCCCGCAAGGTGGCGAGCGCCTCGGACGTCACCGCCGCCGCGGACAGCCCCGTCCTGGAGAAGACCGGGGCGAGGGCCAACGTCGCCTGCAAGAAGACCGGCGTCAGCCTGAACTTCTGACCCGAGGGGTCTGAGCTGGTCCCGTCGGTCGCGGCGCGCCACGACCGACGGGACTCGTCGCACCCGAGCGGACCGGTGCCGCTGTGAAGAGAATCGACCGTCGACCAGCTTCAACTCGAAGGCGCGCTCCTCGAGCACAGACCAGGCCCGATCCTCATCCTTCGAGGCGGCCCGGGGCAGGCCATGGAATCTCAGAGGTCGGTGACGCGGATGCCGGCGTGGGCCTTGTAACGCTTGTTGATCGCGATCAGGTTGGCCGTGAACGCCTCGATCTGGTGGGCGTTGCGCAGCCGGCCGGCGTAGATGCCACGCATCCCGGGAATCCGGGCGGCGAGCGCGCCCACGACGCCCACCAGTTCGCGGTCCTCGGTGCAGATCAGCACGTCGAGGTCGATCCGGTCGATCGCCGGGTCGGCCAGCAGCGGGGCACTCACGTGGTTGAACGCGGCACAGACCCGGGAGTCGGGCAGCAGGGCGGCGGCCTGCTGGGCGGCGCTGCCCTCGGCGACGGCCAGCGCGTACGGGCCCTGCCGGTCGAAGCCGAGCGGGTTGACGCAGTCGACGACGATCTTGCCGGCGAGCGGCTCGGCCAGGGCCGCGACGGTGGCCGCGTGCCCGTCCCACGGCACCGCGATCACGACCACGTCGCTGCGCCGGGCGACCTCCTCGTTGCCGGCCCCGGCGACCTCGGCACCGGGAGACACGCCCCGCAGCGCCGCGATCTCGACGGCGGCCTCGGCGGCGCGCTCGGCCGACCGGGAGCCGATCAGCACGGACTGCCCGGCGCGGGCGAACCGGTAGGCCAGGCCCCGGCCCTGGTCGCCGGTGCCGCCGATGATGCCGACGGTCAGCCCGGACACGTCGGGCAGCGTGCTCGCGTCGTATGCCATGCGTCCATCCTCGCAAATCACGCGGGCCGGCAGCAGCGCCGGACGCTGTGCGAAAACCCACCGACCCGGCGATGCCCGCCGTCAGGCCAGCGCGAAGAGGACCTTCCGGGTGGTCGGGTCGGCCTCGACCAGCCGGACCCGGACCCGCTCGCCCAGGGGCAGCACCCCGGTGCAGCGGGCCCGCACCGGCGGGGCGTCCAGCGCCACCGTTCCGCCGGGCTGCCGGGCCGGCCTCGGCCGGCCGTTCGGCGGCGCGTCCACGTCGAGCACCGCCGCGTCGAAGGTTTCGCCGACCCGGTGCGCCAGCAGCACCGCCTCGGTCAGCTCGACGGCGGCCCGGGTGGCCGCGCCGGCCCTCCGGTCGGTCGCGGCCATCACCTGCGGCAGCTTCGGCAGCGCCGCCCGGGCCCAGTCGGGCACCGGCCGGCCGGCGTGCAGGGCCAGGCAGACCTTCGGTGGCGGTACCGGTCGGGCCAGCCGGGCAAGCGGTGCCGTGACGTGGGCGTACGCGGCAGCGACCCCGCCGTGCTCCGGCCGGTCGGGCACCGCGCCGTCGAACGCGGCGTACGCGGCCCCGCGCATCAGCTCGGCCGCCTGGTCGACGAAACGCGGCGACCCGGGGCTCCGAGGCGTCCAGCCCGGCCAGCACCTCACCCAGGCTGACGCCGGCCGGCCAGTCGACGCCCAGCGGGGCGGCGGCGGTGCGCAGCCGGGCCACCGCCTCCGGCCTCGGCTGCGGCATGGTACGCAGCAGACCGATCCCGCCGGGCCAAGCATGATGTCGGCGGCGGCCATCCCGGGTGAGCAGGGGAGATCTGGGCGTTTGTGCTCCTCAATCGGGACCCGGGCCACGCAGCATCAGCCGCCAGCCGTCGCCGTCCGGTTCGACGTCCTGCTCGGGCAGCGGCAGGTTGACCGCGCCCCGGCGCAGGCCGCGCGCGGTGAGCAGGGCACCGAGCTCGGGCAGCAGGGCGATCGGCTCGGGCAGGCGGCCGGCGTCGGCGTCGGCCTGGACGCCGACGTAGTCCAGCTTGGCGCGGCTGCGTACCAGGGCGCGTTCCAGCGCGACGCCGACCGTGCCGCCGTCAGGGGCGAGATCGATGGTCCACACCACAGCCGCCCGGTCCTCGCCGGGCAGCAGGCTGGCCGCGCCCTCGCTGAGGGTCTCCGGGTGCAGGGGCACGTTGCCGTCGGGCAGGTACACGGTCTGCCCGCGCCGCCAGGTCTCCTCCTCCAGCGCGCCGCCGGGGCGCACGTGGGCGGCGACGTCCGCGATGGCGTACCGGACCCGGAAGCCGCCACCGGGGCGGCGGGCGAGGTGCATCGCCTGGTCGAGATCCCGCGAGGTAGCCGGGTCGACGGTGACGAACGGGACGTCGGTGTGGTCGACGGCGGGCCGGGGCGGCGCGGCGGCCGCCGCCTCGGCCTCGCGCTGCGCTGCGGGCGGGAACCCCTCGGGCAGTTCCAGCTCGCGGCGCAGCGCGCCGAAGTCGATGCGGGGCGCGAGGACGCGTCGGATCACCACGGGGTCAATCCTGACAGCGCGACGGTTCATCCGCTCCCCCGCACGGCGGCAGGGTCAGCCGGTGGCCCTCCGGGCGGCGGTGCGGGCGCCGCGCGGCGCGGCGGCTCGGGCCGCCGCCGTGCGGGCCGGTGCGCTCCTGGCCGTGGTGGCCTTCCGCGCCGTGGTCTTCCGCGCAGCGGGGACCTTCTTCGCGGTGGCCTTCTTCGCCGCCGCCTTGCGGGCGGTGGTCGACGAGGTGGCCGTGGTCTTCTTCGCCGGGGCCTTCTTCGCCGGGGCCTTCCTGGCGACGGCCGTGCGGGCACCGCCGGTGGGCCGGGTCGAGGTGGTCTTCCGGGCGGTGGTCTTCTTCGCCGGGGCCTTCTTCGCCGCCGTGGTAGTCCGCTTCGCCGCCGTCGCCCCGGTGGTGCTCTTCGCGGCCTTCCTCGCTGGGGCCTTCCTCGTCAAGGCCGTCGCGGCGGTGGTCTTGGCGGCGGTGGTCTTCTTCACGGTGGTCCTCGCGGCGGTGACCTTCTTCGCGAGGGCCTGCTTCGCGGCGGTGACCTTCTTCGCGGGGGCCTTCTTCGCGGGGGTCCTCGTGGCGGGTGCCTTCTTCGCGGGGGCCTTGCTGCTGACCGGGGCCTTCTGGGCCGCGATCTTCGTCGCGGCGGTCTTCCTCGCGGCCGCCTTCTTCGCCGGCACCCGGCCGGCCCCGGCTCCGGAGGCGTTCGGGGATGCCTTGGTCACGGTCGACCGCCGGGTCGCCGAGGTGGCGGCCCGGGTAGTGCCCGTAGCCCGTCCGGCCGCAGCGGTCTTCTTCGCGGTCGTACGTTTGGCGGCCGGGCGGGTGGTGGCCTTTTGTGCTTCGGCCATCTCGGTTCCCTCCTTGGGGACATGCGCTCGCGTGCCTCCTCTCGGGGCACGGAGTTCCTCGGCGCGGGCCGTCCCGCGCCGCTTATCTGTCCTCCCCGGCCCAACGGGCGTCCTCGGCGTCCCACGCGTCGTTGCGCTCCCGCACCTGCTGCAGGGCGTTCTCCGCGTCGGCGGCCGAGGCGTACGGCCCGAGCACGTGCCGCGCCGCGCAGACGTCGGCCTCGGTCTCGACCCGGTGGTGTCGCGTGCACCAGTAGTAGTGCCCACCACTTCCGCTGTCGCTCATGGGATCACTGTGCACCGCACACCGCCCGGCCGCCACCGGTTCAGGCAAACAGTCGCCGATGTCTTCCACAGTAGACGCGCTGCCCGGCCGCCGGGCCGAAACGGCGGAACCGCCGGATAAGGCGGTGTGGGTGGAGAGCGGCGGCGACCGGTTGAGGGGGTTCCTGTCCCCTACCGACCGCCCTGGGACACTTCATATCAGCCTCGCCGCCCTGCTGGAGCGCCTTTGACGGGCGCACGACCGGGACTGCCCGGGACGGGGGCCCGGGCAGCGCGGCACAATGCCTCGGTGGACCCGGAGGTGGAGCGCTACGTGGCGGAGCTGATCGCCACGGCCGGGGACGTGCTCGGCGACGACCTCGTCGGGGCGTACGCGGCCGGTTCGGTGGCCCTCGGGGCGTACCAACCGGGGCGCAGCGACGTCGACGTGGCGTTGCTGTGCGCGCGGGCCCTGGCGGACGGGCGCAAGCGGGAGTTGGTCGCCCGGCTGCGGCACGAGGTTCTGCCCTGCCCCGCACGCGGGCTGGAACTGGTCGTCTACCACCACGAGGTGGCCCGGTCGGGCACCCCGGAGCCGGGATTCGAGGTGGAGCTGAACACCGGTGCGGGGATGCCGTCGCGGGTGACCTGGTCCGGCGACGAGCGGCCGGCCTCCGACGGCCGGTTCTGGTACGGGCTGGACCGCAGCATCCTGCACTCCTGCGGGCTGACCCTGGCCGGGCCGCCGGCCGGCGAGGCGTTCGCCGACATGACGCCGGCCGATCTGCGCCGGCTGTTGGTGGACGCGCTGACGTGGTGGCTGGCGCTGCCGACCCCGCCCGGGGACGAGCCGGCGGCAGGCACCGAGGACGCGGTGCTCGGCGCCTGCCGCGCGCTGGTGCGCTGCCGCGACGGGATCTGGCTGCCCAAGGTAGCAGCGGGGCGGCGGGTGATCGGGTGGGGGCATCCGGCGTCGGGCCTGATCGAGCGGGCGATCGCGGCCCGGCACGGTGGTCCGCCACCCGGTGGCCGAACGGCCCGCGCGTTCCAGCAGGGTGCGCGTGATGGGATTCGCGCGATGCTATGACCTATTCGATATATAGCCGCTTGTAGATCACTGGATAGCCTGTCATCACGATCTCAGACCGCGTAAGTCCAGCTCCCGCGCGGTCGACGACAGAGGAGACCGATAGATGACGTTGTCCCGCAAGGCCGCCACCCTCGGCGTGTTGACCGCATCGGCGCTGGCCACCACCATGATCGGCAGCCCGGTGTCCGCAGCACCGGCGGCCGGCGATATCCGCCACGCCGGTGGCGCCACGGCCGTTCCCTCCAGCTACATCGTCGTCCTGAAGGACAGCGCCGTCGGAGGCAAGGCCGGCACCCGCTCCGCCGCCGTCTCCCGCTCCGCCAGCAGCCTGACCAAGCAGTTCGGCGGCAGCATCGCCCAGGTGTACGGCGCGGCACTCAACGGCTTCGAGGTGCGGCTGTCCGAGTCCGCCGCGAAGCGCCTGGCTGCGCACCCGTCCGTCGCCTGGGTCGAGCAGAACCACGAGGTCAGCATCCAGACCACGCAGGCGAACCCGCCGTGGGGGCTGGACCGCACCGACCAGGCGGCCCTGCCGCTGAGCAATTCGTACAACTACACCAGCACCGGCACCGGCGTGACGGCGTACATCATCGACACGGGAATCCGCACCACCCACAACGACTTCGGCGGCCAGGCCGTCGACGGGTACGACGCGGTCGACAACGCCCTGCCGGCGGCCGACTGCAACGGCCACGGCACCCACGTCGCCGGCACCGTCGGCGGCACCTCGTACGGCGTGGCCAAGGACGTCAAGCTCGTCGCCGTGCGGGTACTCAACTGCCGCGGCCGGGGCACCAACGCCGGCGTCATCGGCGGGGTCGACTGGGTGACCTCCAACCACCAGGCCGGCCAGCCGGCGGTCGCGAACATGAGCCTCGGCGGCTCGGTGAACTCGTCGCTGGACACCGCCGTGGCGAACTCCATCGCCGACGGGGTCACCTACGCGGTGGCTGCCGGCAACTCCAACGCCAACGCCTGCTCCTCCTCGCCGGCCGCCGTCCCCGCGGCGATCACCGTCGGGGCGACGCAGAACAACGACGCGCGGGCCGACTTCTCCAACTACGGCACCTGCCTTGACATCTTCGCCCCGGGACGTGAACGGTGCTGTCCGCCTGGTACAACAGCAACACCGCCACCAACACCATCAGCGGGCACCTCGATGGCCGCCCCGCACGTGGCCGGCGCCGCCGCCCGCGTGCTGTCCAACAACCCGACCTGGACCCCGGCCCAGGTCGCCGCGCACCTGACCACCACGGCCACCGCCGGCGTGGTGACCAGCCCCGGCACCGGTTCTCCGAACCGCCTGCTGTACGTCTCCCCCGCGAGCTGATTCCCCACCTCCGAGTGCGGCCCCGGAGCGCCCGATCGCTCCGGGGCCGCACCACGTCCGGGGTCAGGCCGCGACGGCCCGGGGCCAGGCGGTGAGGTGCCCGGAATCAGGGCCGTGACGCCTCCGGTCGCCACGGCCGGCGCGGCCACCATCACCCGCCAGGCAGCCCCGGGACACTTTCCGGAACAGGACCCGTAGCGTGCAATAATTCGTTAAAACAGCCGTAACCGGCACCCCCGGTCGGGAGTTCTACCGTGTGTTAGCACGCGGCCACGCGTGGACGTGTACCGGCCTGGGGGTGAGCGGTGCAGCGCAGACTCGTCGCCGGCTCCCTCGCCCCGTTGCTCGTCTGCGCGCTCCTGCTGCACATCGGCCTCGCCTGCCGCGCCCCGTTCGACGCCGCCGCCCTAAACACCGTCGCGCCCATCGGGCCCGTTGGGCCCGTCGCGACCACCCGGCCCGCCCTGCCGACGCCGGCCGCCGCGCCCACCATTGCGATCGGGCCGATTGCGGACGCCGAGTCCAGCTCTACCGCCGGGCCGATGGTGACCGGGTCCACCGCTAGAGGGTCCACCGTGACCCTTCGGGCCAGCGTGACCGACGGTCCCGACCCGGCGGCCCAGGGCCGCGCGGCGTCGCGGGCCGGGCGGGTCACCCTGGAGGCGTACCGCCTGGTGACCACGCTCGCCGCACGCACCGGCCAGTCACCGGACCCCACCGTCGTGACCCGCTTCGACGGCAAGGCGTGCGGGTCGGTCACTCGCTTTGGCCGGGGCAACCAGAGCACCGACCGCCGTGACCCCGGGCCGCAGGCATCGTCGGCCCTGCCCGACGCCACCGTCCACCGGGACAACACCGCCGACGGACGCCCCGTCACCGCCGACGCCGGCCCCGACCCGATCCGGCTGAGCGTCCTGCGCTGCTGACCGGCGCGAGCGGGATCCCGGCCGCCCGGTGACGCGGGCGGCGTACGGCGACGGGTGACGACGACGTCCCCGGGCCCGTCGGGCACTCCCCGCAAACGCGACGACCACGCGCGTCACCCGCCGGCCGCCCGCGCCGCCGACACCCGTACCCCCGGCTGGGCCGGCGGTACGACCAGCCGGCGGCTGGCGGCGGGGGCCAACCCGTTGCCCGCTCACCCCGCATTCCCGGATGTGAACCATGTCGCCTTCCGCCCTGCCCTGGCGCACGCTGCGCGCCGACCTGTCCGCCTCCATCGTCGTCTTCCTCGTCGCCCTGCCGCTCTGCGTGGGCATCGCCGTCGCCTCCGGCGTGCCAGCCGAACTCGGCCTGGTCACCGGCATCGTGGGCGGCATCGTCGTGGGATGCATGCCGGGCAGCAGCATTCAGGTCAGCGGCCCCGCCGCCGGCCTGACGGTGCTGGTCGCCGAGGCGGTGGACCGCTACGGCCTCGCCGGCCTCGGCACGATCGTCTTGGTCGCCGGGCTGCTCCAGGTCGGCCTGGGGCTGCTGCGGCTCGGCCGTTGGTTCCGCGCCATCACCGTGTCGGTGGTGCAGGGCATGCTCGCCGGCATCGGTCTGCTGCTGATCGCCGGGCAGCTCTACGTCATGGCCGGTGCCGCCGCGCCGCACTCCGGGCCGGGAAAGTTCACCGGCCTGCCGGGGCTGGTGAGCGAGGTCGCCACGTCAACCTCGGCACTGATCTCGCTCGTCGTGGGCGGAGCGACCATCGCCGTGATGGTGTTCTGGGACAGCCTGCCCGGCCGGCTGCGGACGGTCCCCGGCGCGCTCGTCGCCGTCGTGGCGGCGGCCGCAGTGACCGCCGCGCTCGGGCTGCCCGTCGACACCATCGAGGTCGAGGGACTGCTCGCGGCGATACAGCCGTCCCTCGGGCACTGGGGCACCCTCACGGACCTCGGCGTACTCGCCACCATCGCCACGTTCACCCTGGTCGCCTCGGCGGAGAGCCTGTTCAGCGCGGCGGCCGTCGACCGGCTGCACCAGGGCCCCCGCACCGACTTCGACAAGGAACTCGTGGCGCAGGGCACCGGAAACGCGATCTGTGGCCTGCTCGGCGCCCTGCCGATGACCGCCGTCATAGTCCGCAGCTCCGCCAACGTGCGGGCCGGGGCGCGGACGAAGGCATCCCGGGTGCTGCACGGGCTGTGGCTGCTGCTGTTCGCTGCCGCCGCGCCCGGCCTGATCGGGCTGATCCCGCTGCCCGCGCTCGCCGCCGTTCTCATCCACGCCGGGGTCAAGCTGCTGCCGCTGCGGGCGATGCCGCAGCTGTGGCGGGAACACCGGGGCGAGGCGGTGGTGCTGGCGGTGACCGCCCTGGGCATCCTCACCACCGACATGTTCACCGGCGTGCTCGTCGGCCTCGGCCTGGCCGTGTTGAAGACCGCGTGGGAGACGTCGCACATCCGGCTCACCGTGCGCGACGCCGACCCGGGCCCGATCGAGGTCGCGATCACCGGTAACGCCACCTTCCTGCGGCTGCCCACCATCCTCACCACGCTGAACGACCTGCCCGCGGACCGCACCGTACGGCTGGACCTGGGCGGGCTGCGGCACGTCGACCACGCCTGCCGGACCGCGCTGGACACCTGGATCGAGACGCACAACGGCAACGCGGGCGTGTCGGTGCACGTCGTGGCCCCGCGCCCGGCGGAGGACGACCGCCCCCACACGGTCGACGCCACGGAGTAACGCGCCGCGCCTGGCCAGGGGTCGGGTTCGGCCCGTGTCGGCGTGGACCCGGCGGTAGTACGGCTCCGCCACCGACGGGTCCACGCCGGCATCAACTAGGTTGGCCCGGTGGCGACGAGGACGGGGTCCGCGCACCGGAGTGCTCGCATCGGGCTGCTCCAGGTGTGCGCGGCGGGCGTCCTGTGGGGCACCGGTGGGCTGGTGGTCACCGTGCTGCACAGCCGCGACGGCCTCGGGGCGATGACGGTCAGCGCATGGCGTACGGCGCTGGCCGCCGTCGCCCTGGTCGCTTTCGCCGTGGTGACCCGCCGGTCGGGTGTCGTGCTCGCGACGATGCGCACCCACCCGGTGCTGGCCGTTCTGGTCGGTTGCGGCACCGCCCTGTACCAGGGCCTGTACTTCGGCTCCGTCCTGCTGGTCGGCGTGAGCGTCGCGACCGTCGTCTCGCTCGGACTGGCACCGATCCTGGCCGCCGTCTGGGAGCACGCCGCTGCCCGGTCCCGGCCGTCGATGCGGCAGGCGGGTGTGCTGGCGGCTGCACTTGCCGGACTCGTGTTGATCAGCGCGACCGCGGGACACGGCTCACCGGCGCCCGGCAACCGGCCGGGCCTCGGGCTCGTCCTCGCCGTCGCGTCCGGGGCGACGTACGCCGCGACGACCGTGCTGGGGCACACCCTGGCCCAGCGGGTCGACTCCGTGGCCCTGACCACGTGCGCCACCGCCGCCGGGGCGCTGGCACTGCTGCCCTTCCTGGGCGTCGCCGCCACGGCGGGCGAACCGGTGCTCCCGACCGACCCCGCCTCGCTCGCCCTGCTGGGGTACCTGGGGGTCGCGACGATGGCGCTGGCGTACGGCCTGCTCTACGCCGGGCTGCGGACAACGTCCGGATCGGCCGCCACGGTGGCCACCCTCGTCGAACCGCTCTCCGCCGTCCTCCTCGCGGCGCTGCTCCTGGGCGAGCGCCTCACCGCGCCCGCGCTGCTCGGCGGCGCGCTGATCCTGGCAGCGGTCGTCGCCCTCCACCGAAGATGATCGACCGTGCCCGCGTGATCCTGCTCGACTTCGACGGCCCGGTGTGCGGCATCTTCGCCCGACACCCCGCGTCGACCGTCGCCCACGAGTTGCGTCGGCTGCTCGTCGACCAGGCCGTGACCCTGCCGCCCTACGTCCTGACCGAACACGACCCGCTCGCCGTGCTGCGCTTCACCGCTACCATCGGCCGCCCCGCCGTCGTCCGCCTGATCGACCAGGCGATGACCCGCGAGGAAGTCACCGCAGCCCGCACCGCCGAACCGACGCCGTACGGCCGGGAGGTCATCGTTGCCGCCCAGCAGACCGGCCGCCGGGTCGCCGTGGTGTCGAACAACTCGGCCGAGTCCGTCCGCGCCTACCTGAGCGCCCGCCGGCTCACCGCGTACGTACACCCGGTCATCGGCCGACCCGAGGCCGCCCCCGAGCGGATGAAGCCGGACCCGTTTTCGGTGCTGGCTGCCGTGCGGGAGTTGGGCGCCGAACCGGCGGAATGCGTCCTAGTCGGCGACTCGGTCAGCGACATCGAGGCCGCCCACGCCGCCGGAGTCTCCGCCATCGGGTACGCCAACAAGCCCGGCAAGCGCGAACGGCTCGCCGCTGCGGACGCCGTCATCGACAGCATGGCGGAACTGGTGACCGCCCTCACCGTCGACGAGCGGTAGCAGGTGGGCGACGGACGAGTCGACCTGTACGCCGGATTCTGTGCCCGGCGCGTACCCCTCCCGGGGTCCGCGCCAGCGGCGGCCATCCATCTAGGCCTGCCGTCGCCGGCAGGCTCGTGCGGCCTACCCGCAGACATCGGGCGGGCAGCCCTCAAGCGTCTGCGCTGTGCCGTCATCTTGCGGTGGCGGCACATTTTGGCCTTGCTCCGGGTGGGGTTTACCGAGCCATCCCGGTCACCCGGGATGCTGGTGGGCTCTTACCCCACCGTTTCACCCTTACCGTCCCGTTGGGGTCGGCGGTCTGTTTTCTGTGGCACTGTCCCGCGGGTCGCCCCGGGTTGCCGTTAGCAACCACCCTGCCCTGTGGAGTCCGGACGTTCCTCGGCGACGGGCCGGAGCCCGTCGACGCGACCGCCCGGTCGACTCGTCCGTCGCGCTCTCATCCTAACGACGCCCGGACGCGGGTTATTGCACCCCCTCGGATGCGGCACGACGTGCCCTCGCCGCGCTCCGAGGCCGCGAGAAGCCGTCCGTCGGCCCGGTCGAGCGGCCGATGTAGGTGGCGTGGCCGCGCGGGGTGGGGCGTACTAGCCTCGGGGATCATGGAGCTCTCCGACGCAGCGCTGCTGGTCACCGCCGGTCTCGCCGCGGGGACGGTGAACGCGGTGGCGGGGGGCGGCTCGTTGATCACCTTTCCGACGCTCATCGCGGTCGGCCTGCCGCCCGTGCCGGCGAACGTGACCAACTCCGTGTCGGTCTTCCCCGGCTACGTCGCGAGCGTGGCGGGCAGTCGGCGGGACCTGCCACGCGGGCGGACGCTGTGGGCACTGCTGCCGACCACCGTCGTCGGCACGGTCGTCGGTTGCCTGCTGCTGCTGGCCACGCCGGCGCGGGCGTTCGAACTGGTGGTGCCGTTCCTGGTGCTCGGGGCGACCGCCGTGCTGGCGTTCCAGGATCCGCTGCGCCGCCTCGTCGGGCACCCGGCGGACCTGGCGCCGCGCCGTCGTACCGTCACGGTGCAGGCCACGGTCGCGGTCGGCGCGGTGTACGGAGGCTATTTCGGCGCGGCCCTCGGGGTGATGCTGGTGGCCGGCCTGGCGTTGGTGCTGGACGCGACGCTGGCCCGGGTGTCGGCGATCAAGAACGTGCTCTCGGCGGTGGTCGGGCTGACCACGTTGGTGATCTTCGCCGCGTTCGGGCCGGTTAACTGGGCGGGCGTCGCGGTGGTCGCCCCGGCGACCCTGGTCGGGGGGTACGCGGGTGCGCGGCTGGTCCGCCGGCTGCCGCCGGTGGTGCTGAAGATGCTGATCGTGGTGTTCGGCGCGGTCATCGGGTTCTACCTGCTGTACCGGGCGTTCCGCTGACCGATCCGGCCCGCGGCGCGCGTGGGCACGCAAGGGCCCCCTGGACGGCGCGGCACGTCGCCAGGGGGCCGTTTCGCGTGCGCTCAGGCGGCGGGTTCGGGGGCGGCGTCGGCGCCCCGGGTCGCGCCGGGGGTGACGCGCGGGTCGCCCTCGTCGGCGAAGTAGTCGTCGCGGGTGGTGCCGTCGGTGCCCTCGGCCACCCGCGCGGCCCGCAGGGCCAGGGTGACCAGGGCGGCGACGACGAGGTTCACCAGCACCGCCACGATGCCGACGTAGATCGTCTTCTTCGTGTCGAAGCCGAAGTCGCCCAGCGGGAACGCCGAGCCGCCGAAGTGGGCGCGTTTCGTCGCCGGGTTGGGGATCTGGTAGAGCATCCACATGCCCAGGCCCATGCCGGCCGCCCAGCCGGCGACCAGCGCGCCCCGGTGGAACCAGCGGGTGTAGAGGCCCAGCGCCACCGCCGGCAGCGTCTGGAGGATGATCACGCCGCCGATGAGCTGGAGGTCGATGGAGAACTGCGGGTCGAGGAAGACGATGCAGGCCACCGCGCCGACCTTCACCACCAGCGAGGTGATCTTCGAGACGTTCGCCTCCTGGGCCGGGGTGGCGTCCCGCTTCAGGTACTCCTTGTAGATGTTGCGGGTGAACAGGTTCGCCGCCGCGATCGACATGATCGCCGCCGGCACCAGCGCGCCGATGCCGATGGCCGCGTACGCGACCCCGGCGAACCAGTCGGGGAACTGCTGGTCGAACAGCACCGGCACCACCGTGTTGCTGTCCACGCTGCCGGCGCTGGAGCCGGGCAGCGGCTTCACCCCGGCCGCGATGGCCATGAAGCCGAGCAGCGCGATCAGGCCCAACACCAGGCTGTACGCGGGCAGCGCCGACATGTTCCGCTTGATCACGTCCCGGTTCCGGCTGGCCAGCACGCCGGTGATGCTGTGCGGGTAGAGGAACAGCGCCAGCGCCGAGCCGAACGCCAGGGTGACGTACTGGAGCTGGTTGTTGGCGTTGAGCAGGATCCCGTCGTTCGGGTTGGGCGACGCGGCGAACTTCGCCTCGGCGGCGTCGAAGATCGACCCCCAGCCGCCCAGCTTCTGCGGCAGCCAGAGCACCGCCACCAGGATCACGATGTAGATCAGCGTGTCCTTGACGAACGCGATCAGCGCGGGCGCGCGCAGCCCCGACTGGTACGTGTACGCGGCCAGGATCGCGAACGCGATGATGATCGGCAGGTGCCGGGCCAGCGCGCTCTCGCCGGTCACCCCCATCGTCTTGAGCACCGCCTCGATGCCGACGAGCTGCAACGCGATGTACGGCATGGTGGCGACGATGCCGGTGATCGCGACGACCAGCGCCAGCACCGGCGAGTCGAACCGGCTGCGGACGAAGTCGGCGGGGGTGACGAAGCCGTGCCGGTGCGAGACCGACCAGAGCCGGCAGAGCACCAGGAACACCAGCGGGTAGATGACGATCGTGTACGGCACGGCGAAGAACCCGGCCGCGCCGGCCCCGAACATCAGCGCCGGCACCGCCACGAACGTGTACGCGGTGTAGAGGTCACCGCCGACGAGGAACCAGGTGATCCAGCCGCCGAAGCTGCGCCCGCCCAGCCCCCACTCGTCGAGGTGGGCCATGTCCCTCGGGGCCCGCCACCGGGCCGCCACGAAGCCCATGACGCTGACCAGCAGGAACAGCGCCGTGAAAACGATGATCTCCGTCAGGTGGTCGCGCCACATCACCGGACCTCCTTCGTTCGCGGCTGCGGGGCTCGCAGGCCCGGCTCACTCCTCGCGCTCACCGGTCACCCCGTTTCTTCGTCAGCCGGTAGACGAGCGTGGTGGTGGCCACGCCGAGCAGGATGTAGGCCAGTTGCAGCCAGTAGAAGCGCGGGAACCCGAGCACGCGCGGCGAGTCGGCGTTGAAGAAGACCGGGATCAGCGGCACCACGATCGGGATGAACAGCAACCAGTTCCAGGGGCTGTGGTCCTTCGCCCTGGACGACGCCGAGCCGGGTTCCTCCGGTTCTGATGCGCTCATGCGACACACCTCCGGTATTCGTGTCTCCCCATGGACGGCCGGACGTTACGACCCTGTGCCGGGCGTCACGTTCAACCAGCGCCGGGCGGTGCGCCGAGCGGGCTCCGGGCTGCGCCGAACGGCACACCTGTCGATGTCTCGGGCCCCTCGACGGCGCAAAGGGTGGCCGTTCCCGGGGGGAAACGGCCACCCTTTGCGGGGTGGGTCAGAGCGCGGTGAGGTGGGCGGTGTCGTTGACCGAGCGGACCGCGACGCCGCCGTCGGGCCACCGGTCCAGCACCGAGATGCCGGCGGCGTCGAGGTAGAGCCGGTGCAGGAACGCGTCGTCGGCGGCGAGGGCCTCGCGCAGCACCAGCTTGATCGGCGAGACGTGCGAGACGACCACCACGGTCTCCCCGGGGTACGCGGCCAGCAGCGCGTCCGTGGCCCGGGCCACCCGGGCGGCGACCTCGGTGAACGACTCACCGTCGGGCGGGGCGACCCGGGTCGAGGCGAGCCAGGCGTCCAGCTCACCCGGCCAGCCCGCGCGCACCTCGGCGAAGGTGCGCCCCTCCCACGCCCCGAAGTCACACTCGATCAGGTCGTCGGCCGTGCGTACCGCGACGGTGTCGCCGAGCGCCCCGGCGATCGCCCGCGCGGTGGCCGTACACCGGGACAGCGGTGAGCTGACCACGGCCACGGCGGCCGGGGCGAGGCCAGCCACCCGGGCTGCCGTGGCCTGCACCTGGGCCCGGCCCCGCGCGGACAGCGGCACATCGCCGCGGCCGGAGTAGCGACGTTGCTCGGTGAACTCGGTTTCGCCGTGGCGGACCAGGATCAGCCGGGTCGCCGTGTCGCTGGGGCGCGGCTCCCAGGACGCGGGGGTGGTCGCCGGGTCGGTCCCGGCCCCCCGGGTCGCGGCGCGGGCGGCGGCCTCCCGGGCGAGGGCCCGGGCGGGCGAGTCCGGGGCGGCCACCGCGCGCGCCGGCTCGGCGGCCCGGGGCGGTACGGCCGCGGCGCGGGCTGGGCCGGCGGCGGCCGACCCGGTGGCGGCGGCGTCCATCGCGGCGTTGGCGAGGGCATCGGCGTGCCGGTTGCGCTCCCGGGGGATCCACTGGAAGCGCACCGCCGCGAACCGGTCGACCAGCGCCGCGGCCTGCGCGGCGAGCGGCCGTAGCCCCGGGTGCTTGATCTGCCAGCGACCGCACATCTGCTCGACCACCAGCTTGGAGTCCATCCGGGCGTCGACCTCGACCGCGCCCAGCTCGGCGGCGGCCTCCAGGCCGGCGATCAGCCCGCGGTACTCGGCCACGTTGTTGGTGGCCGTGCCGATCGCCTCGGACCGTTCGGCGAGCACCTCGCCGCTGGCCTGGTCCCGGACCACCGCGCCGTAGCCGGCCGGGCCGGGGTTGCCCCGGGACCCGCCGTCGGCCTCGACGACGACCGTGCGCACCGCCATCGCGGCTACAGCCCCGACTCGGTGGTGCGGACCATGATCCGGCGGCACTCCTCGCAGCGCACCACGTCGTCCGGGGCGGCCTTGCGGATGCGGCCCATGTCCGCGCCGTAGAGCTCCAGCCGGCAGCCGCCGCAGCGGGCACCGGTGAGCAGGGCCGCGCCGAGCCCGGTGTCGGCGCGGATCTTGTCGTACAGGGTGACCAGCTCGGCCGGGAGGTCGCCAGCGAGGGGCTGGCGGGCCTGCCGCTTGAACTCCTCCTCCTTGGCGATCTCGGCGAGGGCCTCGTCGCGGCGTCGCTCGGCCGCCACCCGCCGCTCGCGCGCGTCGGCCGCCCGTCGCTCGATCCCGTCGAGTACACCCTGGGCGGTCTCCCGCTGCTCCATCAGCTCCAGCTCGGCGTCCTCCAGGTCGCTCTGCCGGCGGTTGAGCGAGACCAGCTCGTGCTGGAGCGCCTCCAGCTCCCGGGCCGGGCCGGTGCCGGCTGCCAGCCGCGCCTCGTCCTTGCCCTTGCGGGCCCGGACCTGCTCGACGTCCTTCTCGATGCGGGCGATGTCGCGGTCCAGGTCGTCGACGGCGACCTGGGCGCGGACCCGCTCGTCCTCCAGCGCGGACAGTTCCCGGGCGAGGGCCTCCAGCTCGGCCCACTCGGGCAGGGTGCGGCGGCGGTGGGCGAGCTGGGCGAGGGCGGTGTCGATCGCCTGGAGGTCGAGCAGGCGGCGCTGGACCTTCGGGTCAGCCTTCACGTCGGGGCTCCTTGTCGTCCGCGGCGGGGGCGGGGTCGGGGTCGGCGGCGGGCGTCGGGGCGCCGCCGGGCGCGGTGCGGGTGGCTGCCGGGCCGGCAGCCGTGGGGGCGGTGGCGTGCACCGTCCACGGGTCGGTGTCCAGATCGGACACGGTGGTCTCGACGCCCAGCTCGGCCCGCAGGACGGCGGCCAGGTCGTCGAGCCAGGGCCGCTCGGTCGCCCAGTGGGCGGCGTCCAGCAGGGCGGGCCCGCCGGCGGCGAGGTGTTCGCCGGCGGGATGGTGTCGCAGGTCGGCGGTGAGGTACGCGTCGACGCCGGCCGCGGTCGCCGCGCGAAGGAAGGCGTCCCCCGAGCCGCCGCTGACCGCGAGGGTACGAACCATACGCCCGGGATCGCCGGCTGCGCGAACGCCCCAGGCGGTGGCGGGGAGCACGGCGGCCGCGTGCCGGGTCAGCTCGGCGAGGGTCATCGGCCGGGGCAACTCGCCGATCCGACCGATTCCCCGCCCGGCGCCGGCCGCCGGCGACCCGGGAGCCGGGGGGTGCAGCGGGCGCAGCCCGGTCAGCCCGAAGCGGGCCGCGAGGGCGTCGGAGACGCCGGGGGCGGCCACGTCGGCGTTGGTGTGCGCGACGTACAGCGCCACGTCGGCCTTGATCAGGTCGTGGACGATACGCCCCTTGTACGTCGTCGGCGCGACCGAGGAGACCCCGCGCAACAGCAGCGGGTGATGGGCCACGATCATGTCGGCACCGGCGGCGAGCGCCTCGGCGACCGTCTCGGGGACCACGTCGACCACGCAGGCCACCCGGCGCACTCCGGCGGTGGGCTCGCCGAGCACCAGCCCGACGCGGTCCCAGTCCTCGGCCCAGGCCGTCGGATAGCGCTGCGCAAGCCCCGCCACCACGTCGGCCACGGTCGTCGGCGGCGGCGGGTTCGCGGTTGTGCTCACGGGGGGCCAGCTTACCGGCGCTGGCCGTCCGCCACGGCGTCGGCGGTGGGAAGGGGCCCCCGGACTGACGGAATCCGCTGACAAGGGGCCCCTGCTTCTCGGCTCTCTCGACTCGGGCTTCCCCGGCTCGGGTTTTCCCGGCTCCGGGCTGATCGGCTCGGGCTGTTCGGCTCAGGCGGCGGGGGTGGCCGCGCAACGCAGGCCGTTCAGGGCCGCCAGGACGGCGGCCCAGGGGAACGCGTGCAGGTGGTGCTCGCCGGAGCCGGGCGGGTGCAGCGGGACGACGTGGTCGCCGAAGAGCACGTCCACCCCCCACTCGGCCAGCCGGGCCAGGCTGGCCCGGAAGGCCGGATGCCTGGCCATGGCTTCGTTGGTGAACGGCACCGCCGCGATCGGCACCCCCTTGCCCTGTCCCTCGACGAGCAGGCCGAGGGCGAGGGTGTCGGTGATGCCGGCCGCCCATTTGTTGACCGTGTTGGACGTCGCCGGGCAGACGATCATCGCGTCGGCCGGGGGCAGCACGTCCGGGTCGCCTGGATTCTTGTAGCGGCTGCGGACCGGATGACCGGTCTGGCGGGCCAGCGCCGGCCGGTCGACGAACTTCTCGCCGTCCGGCGTGGTGACCACGCACACGTCCCAGCCGTCCTGCTGGGCCAGTTCCACGAGCCGGCCGACGTGGCCGGCCAGCGGCGACCCGCAGGCGATGACGTAGAGCACCTCGCGGCGCTCGCTGCCGCGGCGCAGATCGGTCGTCCCGACCCCCACCGCGCTCATACTCCCACTCCCATCTGCTCAGCCAACTCCGCGATCGGCGAAGGCGGCGCACCCCGTGTGCGACGCAGGACGTCCGACATCACCTCGTGGGCGATCGGGCGGCAGCGGATCTCCGAGGGGGCGAGCCGGTCGCCGCGTAGCAGCATCTCCCCGGCGCTGGCCACGTCGCCGATCTGGGCGAGGCCCCGGGCCAGGTCGAGCAGGTGGTGGGCCCGACGCTCGGGCAGCAGGGCGTTGAACGCGGGCTCGGTGATGCGCTGGTGGTGGATCTCCACTGCCCGCCCCCCGTCGCCCAGTTCCACCGCGGCGGCGGCCCGGTGCAGCTCCACGTTCGTCGGGCCGAACGAGGTCCAGTAGTGGTTCTGGTCGCTGCCGAGCTGCAGGGCCGCCTCGTAAGCGCCGTTGATCAGGTCGTCGACGGTGGCGGAGTCGCCGAGCCGGGCGGCGGCCATCGCGCCCTGGAGCAGCAGCATGCCGTAGACGGAAAGTCGTTGCGGGTCGTCGTTGCTCCCGCCGAGGGCCAGCCGGTTGGCGATGGTGAGGTTGAGCTCCAGCGCGGGCAGGGGCCGGCCCATCGCGGCCATCGCGTTGCTCACCCGGGCGGTGGCGATGCCGGCCAGTAGCTGGTCGTCGGCCCGCTGGGCGACGGCCATCGACCGGTCGGCGGCCAGCCAGGCCAGGTCGCACTCGCCGAGCTTGCGCAGCACCGAGGAGGCGATCTGGTACACCTGGCCGAGCAGGTTGGCCGCCTCTAGGGCACGGTCGCCGTCGTGGCCGGCGTCGGCGGCCTGGGCGTCGCGCAGCAGCTTCGGTAGCGCCCGGGTCAGCATCCCGTAACGGCCGTACTGGTAGGTGAGCCAGGCGTGGTTGACCGCCTTGCGCATGTCCGCCAGCGGCGGCGGGTACGGGGCCGCGTCGAAGTAGGCGCTCATCGAGTCGTACCGCTCCAGGGCGGCCCGGATCTCCTGGACCTCGACCTGGTCGATGCAGTTGAGCGCGTCGGTGCGCCGCTCCGGGTCCTTGCCGAGCAGCAGTTGCACGTCGACCTGGAGGATGTAGGCGATCTCGTAGAGGACCGAGAACTTGTCCAGCCTGCGCACCCCGCGCTCCACCTTGTCCACCCAGCTCTTGGACTTGCCGAGCCGGTCGGCGAAGACCTGTTGGGACAGTTTGCGCCGCCCGCGCCAGTAGGCCACCCGCCGGCCAATGGGCAATTCGTCCATCTTTCCGTCCCCCCTGCCGGTATCCAATCGGCCACCGGCGGCAGCCCGCAGGCGGCGTGAATCCGCTCGTCCTCAGGTTTTCGCTGGTCGCACAGCCAGTACGTCGGCCGCACGGGTGGTCCTCGTAGCTTTCGTGCAAGTTGCACCAGCCGTTTCGTCAGTCAACGACGACGGTCTACGGCAGTGACGGCGCTCGACAGGGGACCTGGCACCTAGCGGTGGCGGGCGGAGGGAGTACGGACGAATGTGGGGGAACGTCGGCCCGCGGGTCGCACAGCTGTCGCCGCTGGAACGGGTCCGGCTACGCCGGGTCGCCGTCCGTTACGCCGCGCACGGCTGGGAGGTGACCCCCGGCGCGTGCCTGGCACGCAGTCGCTTCGTGTGCGGCCGGGCCGGTTGCCCCACCATCGGCTGCCACCCCGCCCTCCAGGAGTGGGAGCGGGCCGCGACCACCGACCCGGCCCGGGTGGCGACCTGGTGGCGCAGCCGGCCGCACGGCGTGCTGCTGCCCACCGGGCGGGCGTTCGACGTCCTCGAGGTGCCGGCCCACCTCGGGCGGCACGTGCTCGACTCGGTCGGGACGCACCCGGCCGGCGCCGGGGTCCGGGGGCCGGTGGTGGTGACCCCGACCGGGCGCTGGATGTTCCTGGTTCGCCCGGGCGACCCGCTCCGCCCCGAGCTGGAGCACTGCTTCCACGTGGTCCGGCACGGCGTCGGCTCGTGGATCGCCGCACCGCCGACCCGGCTGCCGGAGGGCGCGGTCCGCTGGGCGGTCGCCCCGGAACAGGCACGCTGGCAGCTTCCGGACTCCTACCTGGTGCAGAACGTGCTGGTCGACGCCCTGCGGGCCACCGGCGTCTCGCTCCCGGCCGAGCTGCTCCCCGGCCACCTGCCGCTGCCCAGGCGCGGCTGGTGAGCGCCGCTGTCGGGCAGCGGACGCCGGTTGGGCAGCGTCCCGGCCGCTGCGGGCGTCGTTGACCTGGGCGAGGGCGCGACACCGCGCCGATCGGGGGTCTGATGTCCAGGGATGACGCGGCGCGCCGACCCGACGGGGCGGAACCGCCGCCGCCGCACCACCGCTGGCCGCTGCGCTGGCCACCCACCCGTCCACCCGGCTCGCGCCCGGGCCGCCCCCGCCCGACGGGCTCCCGCCCGGCCGGCACCCGCCGTCCCACCCCCTGACCCTGCCCCGGGGGTGGGACGGGTGCGGCGACTGTTGCCTGAGGGGTTGCCCCGGGAGGCAACGACCGGGTGCAGGGCTTCAAGGCGCGGTGGACGGGTCGGGAACGGCACTTGAGACGGCGCCCAACGCCGTTGTCCCGAGGTCCGGTTCGGGCACTGCCGCCGCCGGCGTCCGGAGCAGGGCGGACACGCACCGGGCGGGCCCCGGCGCGATGTTTCGCCCCGTCCTGCGGCGGCTGACGTCGTTCAACGGCACAGGGGAACTTGAGACGCGAACGAGCGGGCTTCAGGCGCCCGGCGGCGGCCCGTCGGAGGCCGTCCGTCGAAAGTAGCAGCAGCAGGAGCGCGTGAGCCGCCGCCGCAGCGGGTATGCCGCCGAACCGCTGAACGCGTGAGGGGAAGGCACCGCCATGCTCAGCAAAGAGGATCAGCGCAGGTTCGAACAGATCACCCGTCAGCTCCGGGAGAGCGACCCGGAGTTCTTCGCCCGCCTGGACCACCGGGCCCGGGCCCGTCGCGGCCGGTACCTGATGCTGTTGGCCGTCGTGCTGTGGGCCTCGCTGCCGGCGGCCACCGTCCTGGCCGGCCGACCGGCCGGGGCGATCTTCGCGGCGGTGCTGCTGGCCAACGCCGCCGTCATGTGGCGGTTCCGTCGCCGCTGGTGGTGACCGGCCGCGCCGGGGTCACCGGGGGCCGCCGTCCGCCTCGGGGCGGGCCCGGCCGAACTCCCGGTACGCCCGGCGCAGCCGCTCCACCAGGCCGGGACCGCCGAGCGCGGGCGCCGGGGCACCGAGCTGCCGCAGCAGCAGGGTCCGGCCCGTCGCCAGACTCGGCGGCCGATCCGGCAGCGGCACCGGCGCGACCCAGAACCGGTCGACCGCGTCGGCGAGCGCCGCGCGGGCAGTGGAGCATGCGCCCGGGCGGCACCCACGGCCGGGCACGGCCCGGCCGTGGGGCGGGACGTCCGTTCGAGATGGGGCCGTCCGGGCCGCCGTCCCTCGTGGCCGCACCCCGGCCGTCCCCGGTGGACGCCGGCGTAGCTCTCCCGCCGTCGTCGCGGCCCTGGGCCGGCGGCCGAGCGCAGGGCACGCAGCCGATTTCAGCAGGTTCGGCGCGGCGGCGGCCCCGCCAGTGCAGCAGCTCGAACGGGTCGGCGTCGAACGCCTCCGCGAGCAGGTAGAACGTCGCGGCGAGGTGCTTGCACGGTACGGCGAAGTCGGGGCAGTTGCAGCGTTGGTCCAGCTCGGCGACGTCGGCCGGGAACAGCGGCGCGCCGGTGGCGGCGAACAGCTCCTCCAGCTCGTTCGGGAGGTCACCGGCGAGCAGCCGGGCGCTGAAGAACGCCTGCACCGCCAGTGCCGCCTCCACCCGGTCCCACAGCGCCTCCGGGAACGGCTCCAGCGCTATCCGCACCCGGTACGGCTGAGGCCGCGAGCCCTGCACGCGCGCGGTCACCACGCCGGGGGCGACGTCGAGGTCGAGCACCTGCCCCGCCCGCGCGTACGACCGACCTCGGGTGAGCCGGGTGCCGAGCGCGAAGGACTCCAGCACCTCCAGGAACCGGCGCGACCACCAGGAACGGCCGATCGCGCCCCGGGTGCTGCGGGCCCGCAGCCCGCCCTCGACCCGGCGGGGCCGCCCGTAGTCGGCGAACGGGCCGCTCGTGCCTGCCCCGCTCACTCGACCACCGCCCCGGCCTCCAAAGCGAACAGCTCGCGCAGCCGGTCCGTGGACAGCTCGGTGACCCACTGCTCACCGGTGCCCACCACGGACGCGGCCAGGCTCCGCTTCTCGGCGATCATCGCCGCGACCTTCTCCTCCAGCGTGCCGGCGCAGACGAACTTGCGGACCTGCACCCGCCGCCGCTGGCCGATGCGGAACGCCCGGTCGGTGGCCTGGTCCTCCACCGCCGGGTTCCACCACCGGTCGACGTGCACGACGTGGTTGGCGGCGGTGAGGGTGAGCCCGGTGCCGCCGGCCTTGAGGGAGAGCACGAACAGCGGCGGGCCCGCGTCGGACTGGAACCGGGTCACCATCGCGTCCCGGTCGGCCTTGCCGACCCCGCCGTGCAGGAAGAGCACCTCACGGCCGAACCGGGCCGAGAGGTGACCGCGCAGCATCCCGCCGAACTCGGCGTACTGGGTGAACAGCAGGGCCTTCTCCCCCGCCGCGAGCACCTCGTCGAGGATCTCCTCCAACCGGGCCAGCTTGCCGGAGCGGCCGGTCAGCGCGGAGCCGTCGCGCAGCAGCTGGGCGGGATGGTTGCAGACCTGCTTGAGCCGGGTCATCGCCGCCAGTACCAGGCCGCGACGCTCGATGCCGTCACTGGACTCGATGCGGGCCAGCATGTCGTCCACCACCGCCTGGTACAGCCCCGCCTGCTCGGCGGTGAGGTTGCACAGCACCTCCATCTCCAGCTTCTCCGGCAGGTCGGAGATGACCGAGGAGTCGGTCTTGAGCCGGCGCAGCACGAACGGGCCGGTCATCCGGCGCAGCCGCTCGGCGGCCTCGGCGTCGCCGTGCCGCTCGATCGGTTCGGCGTACGCCTTGCGGAACGACGCCGCCGGGCCGAGCAGTCCGGGGTTGGCGAACTGCATGATGGACCACAGGTCGGCGAGCCGGTTCTCCACCGGCGTGCCGGTGACCGCGATCCGGTGTCGGGCGGGCAGCGCCCGGACGGCCTCCGCCTGCCGGGTCGAGGCGTTCTTGATCGCCTGGGCCTCGTCGACGACGACCCGGTGCCAGTCGATCCCGGCGAGGTCGACGGCGTCCCGGGCGGCCACCGAGTAGGTGGTGAGGACCAGGTCCGCCGCGTGCACGGCCGCGACGAAGTCGTCGCCCCGCGCCCGCTCGGCACCGTGGTGCACGTGTACGCGCAGCTTCGGGGTGAACCGGGCGGCCTCCCGCTGCCAGTTGCCGACCAGCGACATCGGACAGACCAGCAGGGTCGGGCCGGCGTCCGGCGGGTCCCCGGCGAGCAGGGCGAGTAGCTGCACCGTCTTGCCCAGCCCCATGTCGTCGGCGAGCACCCCGCCGAGGCCGAGCGACTGGAGGAACGCCAGCCAGGCCAGCCCGCGCCGCTGGTACGGCCGCAGCGTCCCGGCGAAGGCCGGCGGCGGGTCGAGCGGGGTGAGTCGGCGCTCGGCCTGCCCGGCGAGCAGGTCACCCAGCGCGCCGTCGGCGCTCACCTCCAGCACCGGCAGCGCGTCGGCGGAGTCGGACTCGGCCAGCCCGAGCCGGAGCAGGTCGGCCACCGTCAGCTCGCCCGCCGAACGCAGCAGCCGCAACCCGGCGGCCAGCCGCGCCGGGTCCAGCTCGACCCAGCGTCCGCGCAGCCGGACCAGCGGGGTCTTCAGCTCCGCCAGCGCGGCCAGTTCCTCGGCGGAGATCGACTCGTCGCCGAGGGACACCTCCCACCGGTAGTCGACCAGGGCGTCCAGGCCGAACCCGCCGCCGGCGGCGGCCACCGTGCCGGGGGCGGTACGGCTGCGCGCCTGCAACCTCGCCCCCAGCCGCGACGACGGTCGGCCGCCACCAGCCCGGCAGCAGCACCCCGAACCCGGCGGCGTGCAGCACCGGCGCGCCCTCGCGCAGGAACCGGTGCGCGCCCTCGACGTCCAGCTCCAGCGCCTCCGGCGTCGCCGTACGCAGGGCGGCGTCCAGCTCCGGCCAGAGCCGGCTGGCCCGGCCCAGCTCGGCGAGCAGAGTTTCCTGGGGGGAGTCGAGCCGGCCCGCGAGCCCGGGAAGGGCGTGCGGGGACCGCCAGATCTGACCGGCGTCGACGAGCAAGCTCGGCTCGTCGGCGGCCTGGAGCCCGAACTCCACCCGCCAGCGGCCCGGGTCGACCGAGGCGCTCTCCGCATCGTCCGCCGCCACGCCCGGCTCGCTCTCCGCATCGGCCGCGTCCTGGGCCAGCGCGGCGGCGAGGGCGTCGGCGATCGGGTCGGCGGCCGGCTCCACCAGCCGGAAGCTGGCCCGAACCGTGCCGCCGGCCGCGTCCCGCTGCCAGTCGGCCAGCGCGGCGGCCAGCGCGTCGAGGGCGGCCCGCTCGGCGGTGAACCCACCGTCTGGCCCGGTCAGCGCCGCGAGCCAGGCCGGCACCGCACCGCCCGGGCGGCCACCACCGGTCAGCCCGGTACGGGTGAGGGCGGCCCGCGCGGCGGCGTCGGTGAGCGCGTCGAGGGCGTCGGCGACCAACTCCCCGGCCGGCACGTCGCTGGCGGCCCGGGGCGGCCGGGGGCAGGGCCAGGGCGAGTGACCGCGCCCAGGCGGCGTCCGCGCCGGTGAGCAGGGGCCGCCACACCGCCCGCGCCCCGACCCCGCCGGTCGGACGCGGGCCGACGGCGTGCGCCGCACCCGCCCGGGGAAGCGGACGGAAGACGGCCGGCCTCCGGCCCGGGTGCGGGTGCGGGGGCGACGCCGGGCAAGGACCCGGCTCCTGCGGACCAGGTCGGCGGCGAACTCGGTCAGCTCCTCGAGGTGCCGCAGTGTTCGCGCTGGGCACCTCCGGGACGGTCGCCGGCAGCGCGCAGCAGCGCGAGCGCGTCCGCCGGGGCGTACCGGAGGGCGGGAGCGCGCCAGCCGGCGAGGGTGACCGGCCCACGGACCGGTTCGGCGACGGCCGTGCGGACCAGCTCCGGGGAGTCGGCCGGCGAGCCCGCCCGGGTGGGCAGGCGCAGCAGCACCGACCCGGGCTCGGCGGCGGCCGGCCCGGCGGCGAGCGCGGCGGCGAGGGTGGCGTGGTCGGCGGCGAACGGATGGGGGCGCTCGCGGGGGGCCCGGCCCGGCCGGCGGGGCGCCTGCGGCGGCAGGCCGCTGTCCTCCGCCCAGACGGCGAGCCCCGCGCCGGGCAGCCACGACCCGTGGACGACCAGCACCGCTCCCCCTTTGCCGACGACCCCCGAGAATAGACCGGATACGGTCGGGCGGCCGACGCACCGGGCCGACCGGCCGGGTCGGCGCTTTCCCGGTGCGGCCGGGGTGGGTCAGACCACGCCGGTGGAGCCGTCGGTCAGCTCGCGCAGGATGTCGGCGTGGCCGGCGTGTCGGGCGGTCTCCTCGATCATGTGCACCAGGATCCAGCGCAGGGATACCTCGCCGAGCTGCGGCTGCGGCACCACGTGGTCGAGGTCGAAGCGCGCCGCGATCTCCCGGGATCGGGCGCAGGCCCGCTCGTAGCCGGCCACGAGTGTCTCGACGGTGTCGGAGGCGTCGAGGGTGAAGCTGGCCGCCGCCTCCTCCTCGGTGGTCTGGTAGACGTCGCCGGGCTCCGGGGCGAGCAGGCAGGGAAACCAGTTCCGTTCCACCAGGGTCAGGTGCTTCACCAGGCCGGCGAGGGTGGTGAGGGAGGGCACGAGCCGGCGCCGGGCGTCAGCGTCGGTGAGGCCGGCCAGCTTGCGCAGCACGGTGGCGCGGTGGAAGTCGAGGAATGATTCGAGCACGGCACGCTCGTCGCCGGTGCGGGCCAGCACCGGCCCGAGGGTGGGGTCGACCTTGATCTCCGCCATCCCCGGACCCTAGCCCTCCCGAGCCGGTCGCGCTGCCCGAGCCGGTCGCGCGGGCCCGCTCGCCGGGGGCCGGCTATCGCCTGCGGTGCGTCGGCCGCCGGGGCAGGATGGGCCCATGGCATCAACGGCAGAGATTCCGCTGGCGGGCGGCAACGCCGACGGGCAGACGGTCACGGTCGAGCTGGACAGCAACGGCCGGCCGCCGCTGACCCACCATCACCTCGGCGCGCACGGGCTGGCCGAGGCCGAGATCTACGAGCTGGAGTCGACCACCGGCGGGGATCAGGGGTGGCTCTACCGGTGGCGGGGGCCGGCCGTCTGACCGGGCGCGGGCCGTCGGTGGCGACCGCGCGATACCGCCGACATGGCGGGTCCTCGGCACGCGGACACCCTGATGCCGCGGGCCTGGTGTCGATCGCCGGCCCCAACGGCACCAGGCGGAACGGGTCAGGCCACGGTGGCGCGGGTCAGGGTTCGCGAGCGCAGGCTCGCCAGCACCCCGCCGGCGACCTGGGAGGTGCCCCGGGCCTGGTCACAGACCTCGGCCACCCGACGCGCGGTCTCCGCGGCGCGCGCGTCCCGCTCGTCCCACAGCCGGTCGACCTCGGCCAGCAACGGCCCCTCGACCTCGCGTTCGACGCCGCGCAGCGCGGGCACGCCGAGCCGCTGGGCGAGGTCGAAGACCTTTCCGGCGTACGGCAGGGGCAGGAACGGGGTGCCGACCATCGCCGAGAAGATCAGGAAGTGCAGCCGCATGCCGACGGCGAGGTCGAAGTGCCTCATCAGCCCCAGCACCTGCCGGGGTGAGTAGTCGCCGTGCAGGATGCGGCCCCGCTCGGCGGCGATCATGTGCGACATGACGCCGTGCGAGTGCCGGATGTCGTCGCGTTCCATCGGTACGAACAGCACGTACGCGTCGATCCGGTGGATCAGGAAGTCGGCGATCTGGGCGATCAGTCGGTGGTAGCCGTCGACGTCGAGCCGTTCGGCGGCCCGACCCGGCTCCCGTACGCTGAGCCCGACCAGCCGCCTGCCGGCCGGCACGCCCTCCTCCCGCAGGAGGTGCTCGGGGAACTCCTGCGGCTCCAGCAGGAACGCGGGGTCGGCGGTCACCGTGATCGGGTTGATCAGCCCGGACTCCTCCAGCACCATCCGGGACTCCTGGTCCCGCACCGTGACCTCGACGGCACCGGCCAGGGTTTCCCGCACCATGCCGGTGTCCACCCCGTCGTTGAGCGGACCCACCCCGACCGCGTACGTGAGCAGGGGCAGCCCCCGCTCCTGGGCGACCCGGACCACGCGCAGGTAGCGGCGGGCCTCCCGGTCGTAGAGGATGCCGCCGCCACCGAGGATCAGCAGGTCCAACTCGGCCAGCACCTCGGCCGAGTCGACCCGGCTCACCCCCTCCCACGGCACGGCCTCGACGTCAGGGTGGGCCTGGGCGGTGTGCGCCGGGTTGCGGGAGAAGACGATGATCCGCGCGTACGGCTCGTGCGAGCGCAGGTCGGCCAGGAGGCCGGTCAGGATCGCCTCGTCGCCGAGGTTGCGGCCGCCGTACGAGCCCAGCACGCCGATGGTCGGTCCGGTGCGGTCCCTCATGCGCCTCGCTCCTCCCCGCAGGATGCGTTCCGGGTGGGTTTCCCGCTGGCCGCGGGGACACACGTACCACCTCGGGCGGTGCGGGCGAGGGGTTCGGCGGTCATCGGGGCCAGGGCGAGCGACACGGCGACTCCTCGGGACAGGACGCCGTCAGCCGCGCGACGCCGGCCCCGGGGCACCAGGTCGCGGGGCGGCACCGCCGACGAGGCGGGACACCAGGGCCGAAACCACCGCGTCGACGTCGAAGCCGGCGTCGATCGAGGTGGTGAGCAGGTCGAGCAGCAACCCGTCCACCGCATAGTGCAGCAGAGCGATCTCGAACGGGCCACCCGGTAGCCCGGCTGCGGCGTGGAACGCGACGTCGTCGGCGTACCCCCGGCGGAGCACCTCGGCCAGGCCCCGGCCCAACTCGGGGTGGCGGGCCGCCTCCAGCCGCAGCTCGATCAGCGCCCGGGTGACGTACGGCTCGCGGGTGGTCCGCTCGACGATGTAGCGGACGTAGTCGGTGGTGAGGTCGATCGACGGTGCGCGGGCGGCGAGCCGGGCGAGGACGGCCTCGTCGGGGGCGTACCGCTCGAAGACCCGCTCGCCGAGCGCGCCGAGCAGCGCCTCGCGGGTGGGGAAGTAGTTGGAGGCGGTGCCGGTGGGCACCCCCGCCTCGGCGTCGACGGCGCGGTGGGTGAGCCCCCGCGCACCGGCGGTGGCGAGCACGCGCAGCCCGGCGTCGGCGAGCAGGGCGCGTCGTTGCGGGTTCCGGGCCATGGTGAACACGGTAGCAACAACCACGACAGGTGTAGTACCTTCCAACCACGACAACAGTAGTGGTTGATGGGAGTCTCCTTGCGCAAGCTCGTGTACTACGTGGCCAGCACCCTCGACGGCTTCATCGCCGCCCCCGACGGGTCGTACGACTTCTTCCCCGTGGAGCCGGACGTGACCGCCCACCTCGCCGCCGGATGGCCGCAGGCCTTCCCCACGTTCAGCCACCCGCAGCTCGGCATCGACCGGCCCACCGGGCGCTTCGACACGGTGCTGATGGGCCGCGCCACCTATGAACCGGCGCTGCGCGCCGGCATCGCCAGCCCGTACGCCCACCTGCGGCAGTACGTCTTCTCCCGGTCGCTGCCCCCGTCGACCGCCCCCGGGCTGGAGGTCTTCGCCGGCGACCCGGTGGCCTTCGTCCGCGAGCTGAAGGGGCGGCCCGGCGGCGACATCTGGCTCTGCGGCGGCGGGAACCTCGCCGGCCAGCTGCTGCCCGAGGTGGACGAACTCGTGGTGAAGCTGCACCCGATCGTGGCCGGCAGCGGTATCCCGCTGGCCGCCCGGGGCTTCGAGGCACACCGGTTCGCCCTGACCGGCACGCGGGCGTTCGACAGCGGCCTGGTCCTCCTGCACTACGTCGCCGCGCCCGCCCCCTCCGCCCCGGCCGCCGCGCTGGCGACCCCGGCCGGCGCAGCGGCCGACGGTGCGGCGGCGGGCGTCACTGCGGAGGGCGCGCCGGGGCGGTGAGGAACGGCAGCACGGCGGCAGGCAGCGCCGGCGAGTCGAGCATCTCGTAGTGGGTCAGCCCCGGCAGGACGGCCAGCCGGGACGCGGGGCGGCCGGCGCCGTCCCAGCCGGCGTCGCGGTGGCCGCCGCCGAGCAGCCCGAAGAACTCCGCCACGTGGCCGGTCGGAACCGAGTCGGCGTCGGCGAAGACCAGCAGGGTCGGGTTGGCCAGGGCGGCCACCTGCGCCGACCAGTCGTAGTCGCGACGCAGCAGCTCCCCCGTCTTCGCCCACAGCGCCGGCCAGTCCTGCGGGCGGGGGGCGATCCGGGCGTACAGCTCGTGCGGCGGGGTGCCCCGCATCCGCTCCCCCGTCGCCGCGTCCTGGGCCGCCATCGCGGCCAGCACCTCCGGATACCACCCGCCGCGGCGGCACGGCGCGGAAACCACCACGAGGCGGCGCACCAGCGCGGGGTGCTGGATCGCCACCCGCAGCGCCACCCCGCCGCCCAGCGAATAGCCCAGCACGTCGGCCTCGCCGAGGCCCAGGTGGCGGATCAGCGCGGCGACGTCGTCGGCCATCGACTCGAACCGCAGGGGGCGGTCGACGTCGGCGGTGCGGCCGTGCCCCTGGAGGTCGACCGTCACCACCCGCCGGCGGCCGGCGAACGCCGGCAGCAGCGGGGCGAACGACTCCGCCGTGCCGTACCCGCCGTGCAGCAGCACCAACGGGCCGCCCGAGCCGCGCACCTCGTGCCACAGCCGCAGGCCGTTGACCTCCGCGTAGCTCACCCGGCGCACCTCCGGCTCCGCCCGACCCTCCCGCTTCCGATCCAACCCCAGCGGTACGACATTCCGGCCCGGAAACTTCTCCGGAGTTTTCTGTTGGCATCCCGGCCACCCGCTTTTCCCACCGGTGTCAGCGCACCAACCCTCGGCCGGACCACCCGCCGCGCCGAGCGAAGAGGGGTCAGACACATGCGAGAGGGATCGAACCAGAGCCGCTGGACGCGTCGCACGGCCGCCGTGGGCGGGGCGGCGCTGAAGCGCGCTCGTGCTCGGCCAGCCCCCAGCGGCCTGGCCACCGTCTCCGGCAGCTCGGCCCCCAGCCTCGGCACGTCCAACTGGTTCGAGAAGTCCTGCCCCGCCGGCAAGCACGCCATCGGGGCCGGCGGCGCCGTCGTCGGGGCGTCGAACAGCGAGGTGATCCTGGAGGACCTGCGCATCCAGCAGAACAGCGTCGTGGTGGCCGGCGCCGAGGACAACGGCTTCGCCGGCACCTGGTGGCTCGACGCCACCGCCATCTGCGCCGACCCGCTGCCCGGCGAGCAGCGCGTCGTCGACGACAGCGCCTACAGCTCCGCCGTCGTCCAGTCGGTGGTGGCCACCTGCCCGCCCGGCACCCGGGTGCACGGGTGGGCGGCGAGATCCTCGGCGGCGACGGCCAGGTGAGCCTGACCGAAATGCGGGCCACCTCCTCGACCACGGTGACCGTCCGCGCGATAAAGGACGAGGACGGGTCAGCGGCAACTGGAAGGTGCGCGCGTACGCGGTCTGCGCGAACTGACCCGGTCACGGCGGGCCGCCGGTCACCCCCGGCGGCCCGCGCCGTCGTGGCGGCGGGGCGTAAACCGCTTGCCGTACGCCGGGGCGCGGCACGATGAGGGTGGAGCCGCCGTCCGACGAGGCCGTGACTTCGTCCACCGATCGGAAAGCATCAGGAATGACGGGCAAGGCGTATCAGGTTATCGTGCGCGGCAAGTTCGCGCCGCTCGATGCCGGGCAGCGGGCCGCGCTGCTCGCCCGGGCCGACGAGCACGACGTGTTCGCGGCGCGGTTCACCGAGGAGGGCACGGTGACCTACGAGCGTTCCCTGGTCGCGTTCACCTTCCGCTGCGTCGTCCGGGCCCCTGCGGAGGACGCCGAGGACGTGGTGACCGGCCGGGCGGAGGCGCTCGCCTCAGCCGCCGTCCGGGGGCTGGGCGTCGACCACGGCGACCTCGCGTCGGTGTCGACGGACCTCGACAGCATCAAGGTCCGCCCCCGGGACGCTGACCGCAAAGAACTGAGACGACGACGGGCCGCCGTCCTCCCCAGCGGCCGGCATGCTTGGTGCATGCGCCTGTTGGTACTCGGCGGGACCTGGTTCGTAGGCCACGCGATCGTCACCGCAGCTCTCGACGCCGGCTGGGAAGTGACTACGTTCCACCGGGGCACCTCGGCCGGGACTGACCTTAAGGGCGTACGCACCGTCCAGGGCGACCGGACGAAGCCGGCCGACGTCGCCGCCCTGACCGGCACCGGGCCGTGGGACGCCGTGGTGGACACCTCCGGCTACGTACCGAGGAACACGCTCCACGTGGCGCGTGCGCTGGCCCCAGTCGCCGACCGGTACGTCTTCGTGTCGACGGTGAGCGTCTACCGCGACTGGCCCCGAAAGCCGCTCAGTGAGGACTCTGCGGTGCTCCCCTGTCCGCCCGATGCGGGCCCGAACCACGGCACCGACACGGAGGACGGGCCGACGCGGTACGGCTACCAGAAGTCCGGCTGTGAGGCGGCGGCAGTCGCCGCGTTCGGGCCCGACCGGACGACGATTCTGCGCCCCGGTGTGGTGCTCGGGCCTCGCGAGTACGTCGGCCGTCTGCCCTGGTGGCTTCGCCGCGTAGCCGCCGGTGGCCAAGTCCTCGCCCCCGGCTCGCCGGACCGCCCGATTCAGCCGGTCGACGTGCGCGACCTGGCCGCGTTCACCCTGCGCACCGTGGCCGACGGGATCTCTGATGCCTTGAACGTCTGCGCCCCGGTCGGGGCGGCCACGTTCGGGGAGTTGCTTGCCGCCTGCGCGGACGTCACCGGGGCAGCGGCCTCGTTCGAATGGGTGCCGGACGACGTGCTTCTCGGCCAAGGCGTGCGGCAATGGTCCGAGCTGCCCCTGTGGCGCGCCTACGAGGGCGTGTGGCGGGTCGACGCGACCCGCGCGCGCCAGGCCGGCTTGCTCTATCGACCGCTGAGCGAGACCGTGGCCGGCACCTGGCGGTGGCTGACGGAGGCTGGCGAAACGCGTATCCATGATCGGGCCGTCGAGATCGGGCTCAGCCGGGACAAGGAGCAACGCGTGCTGACCGTCTGGGAAGCGTCAGGAAAGCGGACGGGCTGACGTTTCGGCCAGCCAGACAGAGATGTGCTCGGCCAGCCGCTGCGCCTCCGGGTCAGTGGCCCACGGTTCCGTGGCCAGCAGCCGGCCGGCATTCGCCAGCCGACCGGTCAAGGAGACGTTCCGCTTCTGCGCCGGCAGATCGAGCACACTTCGCAGCGCATCGGCTGCGGCATCCCGGTCGCCCATGTGCAGATACGCGGTGGCCACGTCGATCTGGGCCCCGTTGATCTGGGAGTACGGCTGCCGGGGCGCAGGCACGGCTTCGTGTAGCCGCAGTGCTTCGTGGGCATACCTCGCCGCCTGCTCGCCGTTGCCCAGGTCCAGCCATGCCGCCGCCGCGCAGGCCGCCGCACGGGCATCACCGAATGCGAACTCACCACCGACCAGCCGGCTCAGGCCGTCGGGCGACGATGCGGCCACCTCACGGTCGCGCTGCGCCGCGTCCAGCACCCGCGCGACAGAGCCGGCATCGGCCAGCAGGGCGTGGGACCGGGAGGCGATGTACCGCAGACGGAGTCTCGGCTCTCCTTCGGGGGCGGCTCGCATCGCTCGGGCGAAGTAGGCCAGTGCGGCATCCGGTTCGTTGCGCCAGTTCGCCAACGTCATTCGCAGGCCGTAGGTCCACGCCTTGAGCGAGGCGTGTCCGGCTAGGTCCGCGTACTGCGTGGAAGCCCGGGCAAGCGCCGCCGACTCGTTCCAGTGCCCGAGGTCGAACGCGGTGGACGCCATCAGCGCCGTCCCCTGTCCGACGATCGCGTACAGGTCGGCCAGATCCCCCGGCCGCCGCGTGCGTTCGGCCAGCTTCCGGGCCTCGTTCCGCAGGTGACGCGCGCTCGTGAACACATCGAACGCGGCCATCCCGCCGGAGCCCGCGAGCAGGATCATCTCCTCCTGTAATGACTCGATAGATTCGTCGATGGCTGGCCCAAGAGTCAGTAGCGGGTCATCAGCCACGGATTCCGTGGCATCGCTCACGATGTCAACAACAGCAGTTCCGGCGGACGATGGGGCGTCGGATTTCTCGACGGCGTCGACGGATTCACGGAGGAAACCGTCCCGGACCACTTCGGATACCCGATTCAGGGCAGCAGTCAGGATCTCCTGATTGAATTTCCCGGGCACCGTATCCGGGCGGCTGTGCCAGTAGGCGACGGTCCTGACAGCGATCCCGAGCCAGCCCGCGAATCCCTCGTTCGTCATCCCCGCCGCTCGCTGGAGCAGGCAGGCACGGCGGCCTGTCCACCGGGGAGCCTCCACCACCGCGACCTCAACTCATCGATTGCATCAGTTTGCTCTCATCTTGCACCGCCATTGCCTGGGCTGGCCAGCCGCCACGACGGACGCTGACTGACGAAAGCCGCACGAGATCCTCTAGATGAGAAGTCCGACGATCGGCATCCCTGTCGCCGGGATTCCCCGTCATCGCCGCAGCCATAAGGAGCTTCATGAGGTCAACACCAGACGGCCAGAAATTCCGCGTGGGCCCGACGATAATCCGGGTCTGGAAGATTCTGAGTGGCCAGTCGCGGAGGGACTCAAGCCGGGGTCACGGTCTCGACATCGGCCAGGCCGGCCAGGAAGCGGAGTTCCGGGCGGCGCAGCGGCTGATCCTAAATGAGGCCGAACGCCAACGCGGCACCCCGGAGGGCGGGCGGCACCGATGGTACGACGGGCCGACCCGACTCGTGCCGCTCGCCTACCATCGGGCGCCCCGGCTGACGCGGCAGCAGCACGGGTACCGGTGCCGTGGATGAGCTGCCCGTGGGCCGCCGGATCGCATACTGGCGGACCCGGCGCAGAATGTCGCAGCAGGCGCTCGCCGACACGTTGGGCAAGTCAAAGAGCTGGGTGGACAAGGTCGAGCGGGGCGTACGCCGACTGGACAAGCTCTCCAACCTCCAGGAGATCGCCGGTGTCCTCCGGATCGACGTCCAGTTCCTGATCGGCACCGAGCCGGCGTCCTCCGGGTCAGGCGCGGCAGAAGGCGGACCACTCTCCGACCGTGACCTCGACGCACTCCGGACGGCAATGTTCCGGCATGACGCAACCATGGCCCGCCCCGATTGCACCCGCCCGCCCAGGGTCGAAGCCGAACTGGATCGCAGCGTCGAGCACGCCTGGCTGGCGTACCAGCACGCCGACTACCGGCAACTCCTGCGGATCCTGCCCGGCCTGCTGCACGACACCCAGTTGGCCCGGGTCGCACGTCCGAACAACGCACGGACGCACCACCTGCTCGGGCAGGTCCACCAGCTCACCTCGGCGCTGCTCGGCAAGGTGGGCGAGACGGGCATGGCCTGGCTCGCCGCCGACCGGGCCCTCACGATCTGCCAAGATGCCGGCGACGAGTCACTCGCCGCGTTGGCCGCCAGCCAGTTTGCCCGCGTGCTGCACTCCCTGGGACGCCACCGGCACAGCATGGAGGTGGCGGACGCCATCGCGACCCGGCTCGCCCCGCCGGACCCCCCGGGCACGCCGCCCGAGCATCTTCCCGGCTACGGAGCCCTTCTGCTCCAGGCCGCGACAGGCGCGGCCGGCTGTGGGGACCAGGACACCGTCCGTCGCTTCCTCGATCGGGCCGACGAGGCCGCCACCCTGATGGGCGAGGACCGGAGTCAGCACTGGGCGACCTTCGGTCCGGTCGCGGTCAGCCTGACCCGGATCACCACCGCACTCGACCTAGACGACCACGCCTACGCGCTCGCCCTCCATCGGCAGGTGGTTGGCAGCGTCGCCTTCCAACGGCTTCCCATGGAGCGCCGGGCGGCTCATCTGATCGACGTGGCCTGCCGGTGCGTACGCCTGGGTGAACTGCCCGAGGCGGGGCGGGCGCTGCTGCTCGCCGATCGGACCGCACCGTCCGAGGTGCGCCATCGCCCGGCCGCCCGAGATGCCCTGCGCATCCTGGTACGCCGCTCCGCCCGGCCCGCGCCCGAGATCGCCCGCCTCGCCGAGACACTGCGGCTGCCCGTCTGAGCCAGCCCGCCCTACGAGCCGGCCCGCTCCGAGGCGACCGAGGCGGTGAAGAACTCGGCGAGCGCGTCGACCAGGTGGCGCGGGGCACGGTTGAGCGCGTCGTGAGCCGCGCGCGGAACCACCAGGGTGCGGGCGTGCGGCAGGACCCCCGCCAGAGCCTCGTTGGTCGGCCGGTAGTAGGGCGGCCCGGCGGCGCCGCAGGCCAGCAGCACCTCGGCGTCAACGCCGGCCCACTGCTCCGGCGGACCGTCGTGGCGGAGGATCAGCGTGGTCTCGTCGAGAGTGATGGGCAGCAGTTCGCCCATGGTGCGGCCGATGGGCGTACGGATGAACAGCCGGCACATGGCGACCTGTAGGCCCAGCGGCAGGCGCGACGTGGCCGACTGGGTGTTGAGGCCGGCACCGGTAAGGGCCATGGCACGGGCGAGGTCGCAGGCCCGCGCCGCGTCCCGTGCGGCCGGCAGCCACGCGGCCGGGAACAGGCCGTCGACCTGGACCGCCGCGTCGTAGAGGGCGAGCCGGCCGATCGGCAGCCGCCGCGCGGCGGCGCGCAGGGCGATGAAGCCGCCGCCGCTGTGGCCGATGACGTTGCGGGCCCCGGTGTGGGTCAGTAGCGCCGCGAGATCGTCGATGTCCTGCTCGCCGTCGTAGGGCTCGGCGCGGGCGGCCGCGTCGGCCCGACCACGGCGGTTGTAGAGGTGCACGGTGAAGCGGTCGGCCAGCCGGGTGGCCAGGCGTCGGTAGATCTCGATGGTGACACCGCCGCCGTGGACGACGACGATCCCCGGCCCGGCACCGATGGAGTGGAGCACGATCTCGGCCCCGTCGGCTGCGGGTACCCGTTGCACGGTCCAACTCTGTTCCACGTCACCCTCCCTTAAACCGCGAACGTCGTTCGCAGTTTAAAGTGTAGCGGTGACCTCACCCGCCGAACCAGTGCGGCCGTCGATCTGGTCCCGCCCGGCCCGGGGCACGCGAGGCCCGGCACCGACGCACACCCGGGACGAGATCGTGGCTGCGGCGATCGCGGTAGCGGACGCCGACGGCATCGGCGCGGTCTCGATGCGGGCGGTCGCCACGGCGCTCGACACCGGCGCCGGATCGCTCTACCGCTACCTGACCTCCCGCGACGACCTGCTCGACCTGATGGCCGACCGGGCGGCGGGAGAACTGCGCCCGTACCCGGAGTCCACCGGCGACTGGCTGGACGCGATGCTGCGGATCGCCCGCCGGCAACTGGACCTGCACCGCAGGCACCCGTGGCTGGTGGAGATCCTGCCCCGGCCGACCGCCTTCGGCCCGGAGAGCCTGGCCTTCTTCGACCACTGCCTGGGGGTCCTGCGGCCGGTGCCGGCCGCGACCACCGCCAAGTTCGAGGCGATCGCCATGACCACCGGCGTGGTGTCGCTCTTCGCGCGCAGCGAGTCCGCCGGCCCGCCGGCCCGCTTCGACGGGATCGACCTGGCGGCGTTCCCGAACCTGGTCGCCGCCCTCACCGCGCCGCAGGCACCGCCGGCGCAGCGCGACCTCTTCGAAGCGACCGTACGCGGCGTCCTGCGCGGATTGCTCGGCGACGCCGGGTGACACCCAGCGGGGCGCCAGCGAGGGCGCTGACTGTCTCCCCGGCCACCCAAGCGCCGGGCAGTCACACCACACCGGGCCAGGTCCTCCGAGGGGGACCGGTCACCGCCCCACCTCGTCGGTCAGGAAGGCCACGGGATCTCGTAGTCACCTGACCTCGCGGTTCATCCGATCCGCAGGCACCGGCCGTGAAGAGCAGAAGGGCAGTGATCGCCAACCTGAAACAACGACGAGGAGTCATGGTTACGAGGATGCTGGCCAGCCGCCGGCGGAGCATGAGTTGCCGCGCTCATCCCGCCACGAACAGTGAGCTGATCGCGACCGGCGGCGCAGGTGAGGCCGCCTCATCGCCTGCGCCAGCATGTCCTGAGACGACGCAAGATGCTGTCCAGAGTGTGGGCGCGGCAGGTTTCGAACCTGCGACCCCTCGCTTGTAAGGCGAGTGCTCTCCCACTGAGCTACGCGCCCCGAACGCCCGCACGGCGGGCCGGAGTCCGGCAAGCTTACCCTGCCGGCTCCGGCCCGACGCGCCGGTGTGCCCGTGGTGGGATCAGGCGGCGACGGCGTCGGCCAGCGCCTTGCGCCAGCCCTGCTGGTCGCGCGCCTCGCCCGGCATGTTCATCTCGGCGAACCGGACGACGCCGGCCTTGTCGATCACGAACGTGCCCCGGTTGGCGATGCCCGCGACGTCGTTGAAGACGCCGTACGCCTGGGCGACCGCGCCGTGCGGCCAGAAGTCGGCCAGCAGCGGGAACTGGTAACCCTCCTTCTCGGCCCAGATCTTGTGGGCGTAGACCGAGTCCACGCTCACGGTGAGCACCTGAACGTCGTCGTTGACATACTCGTTGAGGTTGTCCCGCACCTCGCAGAGCTCGCCCTGGCAGATGCCGGTGAAGGCGAGCGGGTAGAAGACCAGCAGCACGGTGCGCTTGCCACGGAAGTCCGACAGCCGGACCTCCTGGTTGTTCTGGTCCTTGAGCACGAAGTCCGGCGCTTCGGCGCCAACCTCGATCGGCATGCGAGCTCCTTGAGTCGATTTTGGAGGTGGCACCAGACTGCCACACCCGACGGCCAAGGCCGCCAGGTGGCCGGCCCCACGCGCGGGGCCAGCCGGTCTACTTCTTGCCCTTGGCACCCCGACGCAGCACGAGGCGGGCGCCGCTCCAGTCCCGGCCGGCGTTGACCGTGGACGTCTGTTGGAGGCCAGCGGTGGGCGCGGACTCCGCGACCTCGCTCGGCTCGACGTGGCCCTCCCGCCCGGCCTTGGGCGTCAGCAGCCACACGACGCCGTTGTCGGCCAGCGGGCCGAGGGCGTCGACGAGCAACTCGAAGAGGTCACCGTCGCCGTCTCGGTACCAGACCAGCACCGCGTCGACCACCTCGTCGGTGTCCTCGTCGACCAGCTCTCCACAGCGGTCGGTCAGGGCGTCCCGGAGATCCTGGTCGACGTCCTCGTCGTACCCCATCTCCATGACGACCATCCCCGGCTCGATACCGAACCGGTCCGCCAGGCTGCGTACCCCGTCGGCGGCCTGACCAGCGGTCGCGCTCACTGTCGCGTGCCTCCTCATCTTGTCCCTGCTCGCGGCATCGCTGCGACGCCGTCAGGCAAAGTCCACACACTCGCGGCCCACCGCGCAAGTGGCGCACCGGGTGGAACGGAATTTACCGTGCCAGCAGCGTACGGGCACCCTGGGTGATGGCATCCTCGGTGACCAGCACCTGACGCGCCGCCGGACCTAATGGTACAAACGAGTCGACACCGGCCACCCGACGCGCCGCACCGACGTACCCGCCGTCGACCAGTGCCGCGATCACCCCCTCGCCGACCCCGCCGGAGCGGCGCGTCTCGTCCACGACCAGCACCCGGCCGGTCGCCGAGGCTTCCCGGACGATGTCCGCGACCGGCAACGGCGCGATCCAGCGCAGGTCGACCACGCGGCTGCCGACCCCCTCGTCGGCCAGGGTGGCGGCGGCGCGCAGCGACATCGGCACCCCGTTACCGAAAGTGACGATCGTGACGTCCTCGGCGGTGCCGACGCCGTACACCCGGGCCCGCCCGACCGGCGCGTGCCCACCGGCCCACGCGCCCGGCTCGGCGTAGTCGGCCACCCACTCCCCGTCGCCCTCGGCGTACAGGTCGCGGGTGTGGTACAGCGCGATCGGCTCCACCAGCACGCAGACGCTGCCGTCCACCGCCGCGCTGGCCAGGCAGGTACGCAGCATCGGCGCGGCGTCGTCCGGCCGCGCCGGCACCGCGATCACCAGACCGGGCACGTCCCGCAGCACGGCCAGGGAGTTGTCGTTGTGGAAGTGCCCGCCGAAGCCCTCCTGGTACGCCAGCCCGGGGACCCGCACCACCATCGGGTTGCGGAACGCACCCGAGGAGAAGAATCGCATCGTCGCCGCCTCGCCGCGCAACTGGTCCTCGGCGTTGTGCAGGTACGCCAGGTACTGGATCTCCGGCACGGGCAGCAGCCCGGCCAGCCCGGCACCCAGCCCGAGCCCCAGGATCGACGTCTCGTCGAGCAGCGTGTCGAACACCCGAGCCGCGCCGTACCGGTCGCGCAGCCCCTTCGTCACCCCGTACACCCCGCCCCTGACGGCGACGTCCTCGCCGAACACCACCATCCCCGGGTGATCGAGCATGCCGTCGGCGAGAGCGGCGTTGATGCTCTGCGCCAGGGTGAGCGGGCCGGCCGCCTCGGGCAACCGGCCGCCGAACGCCTCCGCGCGGGCCGCCGCGCCGGGCCCGCCGGCCCGGGCCGCCGCGTCGGCAACCGCGCGGGCCACCCGGGCCGGGCGGCGGGGCGCGATCTCGGCGACCACCTCGGCCGCGGAGGCGAGTTTCGGTTCACCGAGCGCCTCCTCGGCGATCCGGCGTACCTGCCAGCCACGCTCGTCGTACCGGGCCAGCAGTTCCTCGGTCGTGGCGACGCCCGCCTCCACGAGCAGCCGGGCGGTCGCCAGCAGCGGGTCGCGGTCCAGGTCCGCGGCGATCTCGCCGGAGCTGCGGTACGCCGTCTCCGCGTCCGCCCCGGCGTGCCCCATCAGCCGCACGGTGGTCAGGTGCAGCACGGCCGGCCGCCGGTGCCGGCGCACCCAGCCCGCCGCCTCCACCGCCGCCTCGTACGCCCGCAACGGGTCGGTGCCGTCGGCGGAGAAGTAGCGGATGCCGGGCTTGGCCCGCAACGTCGCCTCCACCCAGCCCTCCGGGGACCGGACGCTGATGCCGAGCCCGTTGTCCTCGCAGACGAAGAGCACCGGGATACGCAGCCCGGTGTGGTCGTACCAGCCGGCGGTGTTGAACGCGGCGGTGGCGCTGGCATGGTTGACCGAGGCGTCGCCGAACGAGCAGACCACGATCGCGTCCGGCGGCCACGGCGAGCGGGGCGGCTGCCCGACGTCGCCGAGCGGGTCCGCCCCGGCACGCCGCCCGGCCGGGTCACGGCGGCGCAGCCGCTCCAGGGCCAGCCCCGCGCCGACCGCCCGGGGCAGGTGCGAGGCGATGGTGGAGGTGGTGGGGATTATCGCGAGGTCGGCCCGGCCGAAGACCTTGTGCCGGCCCCCGGCGATCGGCTCCCGGGCCGAGGCGACCATCCCGCGCAGCACGTCCCGGGCCGCCCCGGCGTACGCGTCCTCCCGATCGGCCGCACCGATCCGGCCGACCTCACCGGCAGGGCCGGCCTCGCCGATCCGGCTCGCCGCCGGGGCTTCGGCCGCCGCGCTCTCGGTCGCGCCGACGGTCGTACCGTCTGTGGCGTCCCCCGCCGGTCCGGGCGCGGCGGTCGGGTTCTCCGCGCTGTGGCCCAACCAACCGGCGGGGCCGGCGGCCGGCGCGGCCAGGCCGGACCAGCCGGCGCTGTCGGCCCGGTCCGCGCCGCCGTTTTGCTCTCCGCTGTCGGGGTCGCCGGCAGTCGGGCGCTCGGGGGTCGGACGGGCGGGAGTCGGGTCACCGGGAGCCGGGCCGTCGGGATCTGCGGTGTCCCCGGCCTCCCCCGCCGCACCGGACCGGGCACTCTCCCCCTGCGTCGCAGGGGAGGCAGCCTCCCCCGCCGCCGGAAAGGCCGCCTCCCCGGCGACCTGGGCGGCGCGGAGGCAGTAGAACGCGCCTGAGCGGTAGTGCAGCAGGGCCGGATCGCCGGGGCGCAGCGCGGCGGCGACTGCGGCGTTGCCCTCGTGGCCGGCGGAGCCGATGGTGTAGAAGCCCTCGCCGAAGCTGCGCAGCCACCGCCCGGCGAGGTCCAACTGCCGGCTGGTGACCTGGGCGTCGAAGATGTCCAGCAGTTGCGCGCCGGTCAGCGGCACGCCGTCGCGGACCCGTTCAGCCGGGTCACGTCGCCGGGGCGCGGCGGCGAGCCCGGCGAGGGCCTCCCGGAACCGGTCGTCGAGATCTTGCGGGGTGGTCACGTCCGACAGCATTACCGACGCGGCGGCCGGTCGCCCACTCAGACACGGTCCACCCGGGACGGTTCACCGCGCGGCCCGCTCCTCGGCGCAGCCGCCGTCGGAGACCTTCCACAGCAGCTCACGCAGGGCGGCCAGCTCGGCGTCGGTGAGCCGTCGAGGAGTCGGGAGTCCGACATCACCCACTGGAGGCGGTCGCGCATCCGCCGACCGGCCTCGGTGACCACGAGCGTCTTCTGCCTGCGGTCGGTCGGGTCGCCCTGGCGCTCCACGAGGCCCGCCTGCTCCAGCTTGTCGACCAGGGCGGTGACGTTGGAGCGGTCGCAGCGTAGCTGTTCGGCCAGGTCACGGGTCGGCAGCGGGCGATCGGGGTCCAGCTCGGGCAGCGCCCCGGCGACGGCCGGGGTGAGCCCCAGCTCGGCCACCTCGGCGTCCTGATGGTGCCGGATGGCCGAGGCGACGTGCATGATCCGGCGTACGGCGTCCCCGGCGAGGTCGGAACGGCCGCCCGCAAGGAAGGGCCCCTTCTTGACGCCTGCGGTAGGGAAGGGTTCCCTTCTCGCCCTGGCTCCACCCGCCGGCACCCCCCACCGGTCCCGCCCGCGCCGCCCAGCGGTGGTTAACAGGGGGCCCTTGTTAGACAAAAAGCGATAACAAGGGGCCCTTCCTTTCACCTGGCGGCCATCGACGGCCGGGAGGCTCCCCGGAGTCGACGAAGACGGACTCTGGGGAGGAAATCATGGCATTGTCCCGACGTACGATCCTGCTCTCCGGCGCGACGATCGGCGCGGTCGGCGCGGTGGCCGGGCTGCCCATGGCGGCCGGCGCGGCCGCGGCCCGCCCGCTGCGGCAGGACCCGTTCACCCTCGGGGTGGCCTCCGGCGACCCCGACCACGAGGGTTTCGTGCTGTGGACCCGGCTGGCCCCGCAGCCGCTGGCCGAGGACGGCCTCGGTGGCGTGCCGTCGCGGCCGGTGGCCGTGACCTGGGAGGTCGCCGCCGACGAGGGGTTCCGGCACGTGGTGCGGCGCGGGGTGGCGCAGGCCCGCCCGGAGTCGGCGCACAGCGTGCACGTGGAGCTGGGCGGGCTGCTGCCCGGCCGGGAGTACTTCTACCGGTTCCGGGCCGAGGGCTACGCGTCCCCGGTCGGGCGTACCCGCACCGCGCCCGCCCCGTGGAGCCTGCCGTCGACCCTGGCCATGGGCTTCGCCTCCTGCTCGCAGTACGAGCACGGATACTTCACCGCGTACCGGCGGCTGGCCGAGACCGAGCCGGAGTTGATCCTGCACCTCGGCGACTACCAGTACGAGTACGAGAAGGGCACGTACACCGTCCCGGGCGGGAACCCGCGCGACCACGAGGGCCCGGAGACCCGGACGCTGGCGAACTACCGGCAGCGGCACGCCCAGTACAAGACCGACGCGGATCTTCAGGCGGCGCACGCGGTGGCCCCCTGGGTGGTGGTCTTCGACGACCACGAGGTGGAGAACAACTGGGCCGACGAGGTGCCCGAGGCCCCGGACCCGGACTTCCCGGCCCGGCGGGCGGCGGCGTTCCAGGCGTACTACGAGAACATGCCGCTGCGGCGGACCTCGCTGCCGCGCGGCGTCGACATGCAGTTGTACCGGCGGGTGCGCTGGGGCCGGCTGGCCACGTTCCACATGCTCGACACCCGGCAGTACCGCGACGACCAGGCGTGCGGCGACGGGTACAAGGACTGCGCCGCCGCGGCCGACCCCGCCCGGTCCATCACCGGGGCGGAACAGGAGGCGTGGCTGCTCGACGGGTTCCGCCGCTCCGACGCGCGCTGGGACATCCTCGGCCAGCAGGTCTTCTTCGCCCAGCGGGACAACAACTCCGGGCCGCTCACGGTCACCAGCATGGACGCCTGGGACGGGTACGTCGCCTCCCGCGACCGGATCACCCGGGGTTGGCTGGCCGCCGGGGTGCGCAACCCGGTGGTGCTCACCGGGGACGTGCACGCCCACTGGGCCAGCGACCTGTTGCTCGACTACGCCGACCCGACGTCCCGCACGGTCGGCAGCGAGCTGGTGTGTTCGTCGATCACCTCGGGCGGGGACGGCGCGGACTCGGTGACGGGCTCCCACCCGTGGTTCGGGTTCAACCCGCACCTGCGCTTCCAGAACAGCCTCCGGGGGTACGTCCGCACCACGATCACCCCGGCTCAGTTGGCGGCCGACTTCGACGTGGTGCCGTACGTGAGCCGGCCGGACGCCCCGGCGTACACCCGGGCGACGTTCGTGATCGAGGACCGGGTGCCGGGCCTGCACCAGACGTACGACCGGCCGCCGGCACCGGCCGCGACGGCGCGCGGCACCGCCCCCGGGGCCGACGCGGACCTGGGCCGGCAGACGGTGGACGCGGAGACCGTGCGCCCGTAGCCGGTCAGCCGGGCAGGAACGAGAAGCGGACCTTGCGGGTGGGGTTGTCGCCGTTGGTGTCGACCAGGCAGATCGACTGCCAGGTGCCGAGCGCGAGCCGCCCGCCGACCACCGGCAGGGTCGCGTACGGGGGCACGAGGGCGGGTAGCACGTGGTCGCGCCCGTGCCCGGGCGAGCCGTGCCGGTGCCGCCAGCGGTCGTCGGTGGGCAGCAGGTCGTCCAGCGCCCGGAGCAGGTCGTCGTCGGAGCCGGCACCGGTCTCGATGACGGCAAGGCCGGCGGTGGCGTGCGGCACGAAGACGTGCAGCAGGCCGTCGCCGGCGCCGGAGACGAAGCGTTCCGCCTCGGCGGTGATGTCCCGGACGGTGGGCCGGCTGCCGGTCTGGACGGTGATCACCTCGGTACGCATACGGCGCATTCTGCCGCAGGCGCGCGCCCGCCGGACGGCGGTCCAGGGGCCGGCGGGGCCGCTGCGGGTGTCAGCCGGTGCTCTGGTTTCCGGGCCAGCCGAAGCCGACGTCGCCGGCGTTCGGGTCGGGGCGGGGCTGGCCCGCACCGTACGCCCCGGGGCCGTAGGGTGCGGTGGGGTCCCCGGTGGGGGTGGCGTAGCCGTACCGGGCCCGCCGCCCGCCCGTGCGGCTGAACAGCACCAGGCCCACCGCGAGCAGGGCCAGGCCGAGCAGCCCCGCCGGGGCCTTGTCGAGTTCGCCCCCGGCGAGGCCGAGGACCGACAGCAGGAGGGTGAGCGCTCCGGCCAGCACGAGTGCGCTCGCCACGGCTCGCAGCATCGTCATGGGTCGACGGTAGTAGGCCACCGCAAGCCCGCCAGAAGTTACCGGCGGGTACCTGTGTTGAGCGTCGCGTCTGGGGGAGCCAGGCGTGACGAAAAGCATCGGTAGAAGGCAGGATGAACCTCTAGAGACCTATCCCACACACACCCGAGGGAACGCCTGTGGCCACGGAACGCAAGCGCCCGGTGATCACCGCCGGTCTGCCGAGCCAGCTTCCGGACATCGACCCCGAAGAGACCGGCGAATGGGTCGAGTCGCTGGACGGTGTCATCGACGAGCGCGGAACCAAACGCGCCCGGTACGTGATGCTGCGCCTGCTGGAGCGCGCGCGGGAGCGCCAGGTCGGGGTGCCGTCGCTGACCACCACCGACTACATCAACACCATCCCGCCGGAGCGCGAACCGTGGTTCCCCGGTGACGAGCACATCGAGCGGCGGATCCGGGCGTACATCCGGTGGAACGCGGCGATGCTGGTGCACCGCGCGCAGCGCCCCGAGATCGGCGTCGGCGGGCACATCTCCACGTTCGCCAGCTCCGCGTCGCTCTACGAGGTGGGCTTCAACCACTTCTTCCGGGGCAAGGACCATCCGGGCGGCGGCGATCACATCTTCTACCAGGGCCACGCCTCCCCCGGCATGTACGCGCGGGCGTTCCTGGAGGGGCGGCTGAGCGAGAACCAGCTCGACGGGTTCCGCCAGGAGCTGTCCCACCCGGGCGGCGGGCTGCCGTCGTACCCGCACCCGCGGCTGATGCCGGACTTCTGGGAATTCCCGACCGTCTCGATGGGCCTCGGCCCGCTGAACGCGATCTACCAGGCCCGGTTCAACCGGTACCTGCACCACCGGGGCATCAAGGACACCTCACAGCAGCACGTCTGGGCGTTCCTCGGCGACGGCGAGATGGACGAGGTCGAGTCGCTCGGCGCCATCGGCGTGGCCGCCCGCGAGGAGCTGGACAACCTCACCTTCGTGATCAACTGCAACCTCCAGCGGCTCGACGGGCCGGTCCGGGGCAACGGCAAGATCATGCAGGAGCTGGAGGCGTTCTTCCGGGGCGCCGGCTGGAACGTCATCAAGGTGGTCTGGGGCCGGGAGTGGGACCCGCTGCTCGCCGCCGACACCGACGGCGCGCTGGTCAACCTCATGAACACCACGCCCGACGGTGACTACCAGACCTACAAGGCGGAGTCCGGGGCGTACGTGCGGGAGCACTTCTTCGGCCGCGACCCGCGCACCCGAAAGATGGTCGAGGGGCTCACCGACGACGAGATCTGGAACCTCAAGCGGGGCGGGCACGACTACCGCAAGCTCTACGCGGCGTACAAGGCGGCGATGGAGCACACCGGCCAGCCGACGGTCATCCTGGCCAAGACGATCAAGGGCTGGACGCTCGGCTCGCACTTCGAGGGCCGCAACGCCACGCACCAGATGAAAAAGCTGACGCTGGACGACCTGAAGCTGTTCCGCGACCGGCTGTACCTGGACATCTCGGACAAGACGCTGGAGGAGAACCCGTACCTCCCGCCGTACTTCACCCCTGGCGAGAAGTCGGAGGAGGTCGCGTACCTGCGGGAGCGCCGGGAGCAGCTCGGCGGGTACCTGCCGTCGCGGCGGACCGCCGGCAGGGCGCTGGCGATCCCGGGCAGCGAGCGGTTCGCCGACGTCAAGCGCGGCTCGGGCAAGCAGAAGGTGGCCACCACGATGGCCTTCGTCCGCCTGCTCAAGGACGTGATGAAGGACAAGGAGTTCGGCAAGCGCTGGGTGCCGATCATCCCGGACGAGGCCCGCACCTTCGGCATGGACTCGCTGTTCCCGACGCAGAAGATCTACTCGCCGCACGGCCAGCGGTACACCTCGGTCGACCGGGAGCTGTTCCTGTCGTACAAGGAGTCGACGACCGGGCAGATCCTGCACGAGGGGATCAACGAGGCCGGTTCCGTGGCCTCGTTCACCGCCGCCGGCACCGCGTACGCCACGCACGGCGAGCCGATGATCCCGCTGTACATCTTCTACTCGATGTTCGGTTTCCAGCGCACCGGCGACGGGTTCTGGGCGGCAGCCGACCAGATGGCGCGGGGCTTCGTGCTCGGCGCGACCGCCGGGCGCACCACGCTCAACGGCGAGGGCCTCCAGCACGAGGACGGCCACTCGCTGCTGCTCGCCGCCACGAACCCGGCGGTGGTCGCCTACGACGCGGCGTTCGCGTTCGAGCTGGCGCACATCATGGAGAACGGCCTGCACCGGATGTACGGCGAGCGGCCGGAGAACATCTTCTACTACCTGACCGTCTACAACGAGCCGATCCACCAGCCGGCCGAGCCGGCCGGCGTGGACGTCGAGGGGCTGCTGCGGGGCATCTACCGCTACTCCCCCGCACCGAAGGTCGACGGTGACGCCCCGAAGGCGAACATCCTGGCCTCCGGCACCGGCATGCAGTGGGCGCTCAAGGCGCAGCAGTTGCTCGCCCAGGACTGGGGGGTGGCCGCTGACGTGTGGTCGGTGACCTCCTGGACCGAGCTGCGCCGCGACGCGGTGGAGTGCGAGGAGCACAACCTGCTCAACCCGGGCGCGGAGCAGCGGGTCCCGTACATCCAGCAGAAGCTGGCCGACGCCGACGGGCCGAAGGTCGCGGTCAGCGACTGGATGCGCGCGGTACCGGACCTGATCGCCCGCTGGGTACCGGGCGACTACACCTCGCTCGGCACGGACGGGTTCGGCATGTCCGACACCCGGCACGCGCTGCGCCGGCACTTCCACGTCGACGCCGAGTCGGTCGCGGTCGCGACGCTGCGGCAGCTCGCCCTGCGGGGCGCGGTGCCGGCCAGGGTCCCGGCCGAGGCGGCGAAGAAGTACGCCATCGACGACGTCAACGCGGCTCCGGTCGGCGAGACGGGCGGCGACAGCTAGCTCGCGGACGCAGTCCGAGGGGCCCGGCGCGTCGCGCCGGGCCCCTCGGCGTACCGGCGGCGGTATGACCCGTCCGGTATCACCGCGCGACCTTGCCCCCGACCGCCAGGCGAATCCATGCTTCTCGATAATTCACCACGACGGTAGGGAGACGCCCATGCGAGTCGTCCGGATCGGGGCCGCCCTGGCGGTCGGCGCTCTCGCGGCGTCGCTGCTCGGGTCAGGCCAACCCCTCGTCGCGCATTCGCCGGACACCCCGGCCGGGCGCGCCTCGGCCCAGGAGTTCATGGCGCAGCGGGAGCCGACCCAGCGGCTGACGGCCGTTGCGGCGGCGACCTGCACCGGCGGTCAGGCCGCCGGCTACCCGTGCCGCAACGTCGACCTGTTGTCGTTCCTGCCGCTGGCCGACATCGGCGGCAGCCAGGCCAACGACATCTGGGGCTGGACCGACAGCCTGACCGGCCGGGAGTACGCGCTGGTGGGGCGGCGCAACGGCACCTCGTTCGTCGACGTGTCCAACCCGACGGCCCCGGTCTACCTGGGTAACCTCCCCGCGTACCAGAACCGCACCGCGGTCTGGCGCGACATCAAGGTCTACCGCGACCACGCGTACGTGGTGGCCGACGTGTCGGGCCACGGGATGCAGGTGTTCGACCTGACCCGGCTACGCGGCGTCACCGCCCCGCAGACCTGGACGGCGGACGCGCGGTACGGCCAGTTCGGCAACTCGCACAACATCGCCATCAACGAGGAGACCGGGTTCGCGTACGCGGTCGGCACGAACACGTGCAGCGGCGGGCTGCACATGATCGACATTCGTACCCCGAAGTCGCCGGCCTCGGCCGGCTGCGTCAGCAACGACGGGTACACCCACGACACCCAGTGCGTGGTGTACCGGGGCCCGGACACCGCCTACACGGGCCGGGAGATCTGCGTGAGCTCCAACGAGGACACCGTCACGGTGGTGGACGTGACCACCAAGTCGGCGCCCCGGCAGCTCTCCCGCATCGGCTACACCGGGCGGGCGTACACCCATCAGGGGTGGTTCACCGGGGACCAGCGGTACTTCCTGCTCGACGACGAGCTGGACGAGTCCCGGCGCGGCGTGAACACCCAGACGTACCTGTGGGACCTGGCCGACCTCGACGCGCCCCGGCACATCGGCACCTACAGCGCGCCCGCCGGGGTGATGGCCACCGACCACAACCAGTACGTCAAGGGCAGGTACAGCTACCAGGCCAACTACCGGGCGGGGCTGCGCATCCTGGACCTGACCGAGGTGCCCAACGGCCGGGCGAGCGAGGCCGGTTACTTCGACATCTACCCGTCGAGCAACAGCAGCTCGATGAACGGGGCGTGGAGCACCTACCCGTACTTCCCCAGCGGGATCGTCGTGGTCAGCGGCATCGAGCAGGGGCTCTTCGTCCTCCGGCCCCGGCTGCCGTGACCACGACCCAACGCGGGCTGCCCCTGGTGGAGACGCCCCCGCAGGGGCATCCCCACCAGGGTGGCGCGGAGGATCGGCCACCGGCGGGCCCGCCCACCGGCCGGATCGCCCGGGTCGTCGCGGCGGGGCTGATCCTCGCCCTCACCCTCGCGCTGGGCTTCGCGGCGGGCCGGTTCGGCGGGTCGCCCGCCACACTCCGGTCGGCGACGCCCGGCGCGGTCGGGCACCCCGACCACGAACCGGCCGGGTTGCAGGTGTCCCGGGACGGCTTCACGCTCGCCCTGGACACCGCCGCCCTGGCCGCCGGCCGGGCGGGGGAGCTGGCGTTCCGGATCACCGACGCGGCGGGCGTGCCGGTGACTGCCTTCCAGCCGATCCACGAGCGGCTGATGCACCTCGTGCTGGTGTCACGGGACCTGACCGGCTACCAGCACGTGCACCCGGAGCTGGACGCCGACGGCACCTGGCGGGCGGCGGTCACCCCGGCGGCGGCCGGCCCGTTGCGGGCGATCGCCGATTTCTGGCCGGTCGGCGCGTCGCGACAGGTGACGCTCGGGGTGGACGTCGCGGTGCCCGGCCGGTACGCGCCGAGGCCACCGGAGCAGCCGCAGGAGACCATCGTCGTCGACGGGTACACCGTCACCCTCGACGGCGGCCTGCGCCCGGGGGAGGCGAACCAGGTCCTGGTGTGGCTGGGCCGCGACGGCCGCCCGGTGAACGACCTGCAACCGCACCTGGGCGCGTACGGGCACCTGGTCGCGTTGCGCCACGGCGACCTGGCCTACCTGCACGTCCACCCCGCGGCGGCGAGCCGGCCGAGCTCGGTGGTGGCGTTCTCGGTGCAGGTGCCCTCGGCGGGCACGTACCGCCTCTTCTTCGAGTTCCGGCACCTCGACGTGGTGCACGTCGCCGCCTTCACGGTGACGGCCTGACGAGCCGCCCTCACGTCATCGCCGACGATGAGACGGCGGTGGTCCGCCACGCCCCTGGCCGGGACGTGCCGGGCCACCGCCGTCGCGGATGGCGCCGTGAGACGTGACCCTCAACCGACGGCGGCCAGGTCGGTCAACCGGGCCAGCGAGTCCTCCAGGTCGGCGCCGACCCGCCGCAGCCCGAGCCGAAGGAGGGCGGCCTTGACCGGGCCGGCTGGCCAGCGTACGACGATGAGCCGCACGATGGTCCCGCCCTCCTCCTCGTCTGCGGTGAGCTGGACGTAGATCTCGGTGCGAGCCTCGGCCCGGGCACCGGCACCCTTGGCGCGCTCCCGCCAGCCGATCAGGGTCGGCTCCTGGTAGGCGATCACCTCGGCCTCGTGCGCCGACCCGCGCCCGGCCTGGACCAGTTGTCGCCGGCCGAAGCCCTCCCCCGAGAGGACCTCCGCCGCGCGAACTCCCGCCAGCCAGGCCGGCAACTGCTCGGCCCGCTGGACGACTTCCCAGACCGCTTCCACCGGCGCCATCACGTGCGCACTGCGTTCCACGAGGATCATTTTCGTTCTTCCCCCACTGAGGACATCCGCGATATTCGGCACTCTATGCGCTAAATCGGACTTAATCGGACGACTTCGGAAAAGACACGCCGAAAAGCCTTGCGCGCCGATCGCCGCCGACCTATGGCGCAAACCCCGTCCGCGTCCTAGAGTCCGAACACGTTTCACGTTCGCCGGCCATCCGGCCGGTGTCCGATGGACGTCGCGCGTCCCGCGCCCGCGGACGCCGCCGGCCCCTGCCGCCTGGAGTGCGCATGACCACCGAGCCGCTGCCCGAGTTCCCGGTCGGATTCCGCTGGGGAGTCTCCACCTCCGCGTACCAGATCGAGGGCGGGGCGACCGCCGCCGGCCGGGGACCCTCCATCTGGGACACGTTCGCGCACACCCCGGGGCTGATCGCCGACGGCAGCACCGGCGACGTCGCCTGCGACCACTGGCACCGGCACGCCGAGGACGTCGCGCTGATGGCCGGGCTCGGGGTGTCGGCGTACCGCTTCTCGGTGGCCTGGCCCCGGGTGCGGCCCACCGGGAACGGCCCGGCGAACCCGGCCGGCCTGGACTTCTACGACCGGCTCGTCGACGACCTGCTGGCCGCCGGGATCGACCCGGTCGCCACCCTGTACCACTGGGACCTGCCGCAGCCCCTCCAGGACGCCGGCGGCTGGTTGCACCGGGACACCGCCGCCCGGTTCGCCGAGTACGCCGACCTGGTCGCCGCCCGGCTCGGCGACCGGGTGAAGCTGTGGATCACCCTCAACGAGCCGTTCATCCACATGAGCCTCGGCTACGGCACCGGCGAGCACGCCCCCGGCCGGACGCTGCTGTTCGACGCGTTCCCGGCGGCCCACCACCAGCTCCTCGGGCACGGGCTGGCCGTCGCCGCGCTGCGCGCCCGCACCACCAGCCCGATCGCAATCGCCAACAACTACTCGCCGGTGCGCCCGGCCGGCGACACCGACGCCGACCTCGCCGCCGCCCACGCGTACGACTCGCTGCACAACCGGCTCTTCACCGACCCGCTGCTCGGCCTCGGCTACCCCGACATCCTCGACCTCGACCCGGCGCTCGTGCGCGGCGACGACCTCGCGGTCATCGCCGCGCCGATCGACGTGCTCGGCGTCAACTACTACAACCCCACCGGGGTACGGGCACCCGAGGCCGACTCGCCGCTGCCGTTCGAGCTGGTGGAACTGGCCGACTACTCGCGCACCGCGTTCGGCTGGCCGGTCGCCCCGGACGGGCTGCGCGAGCTGCTCACCGGCCTGCGCGGACCGGTACGGCGACCGGGTGCCCCCGATCCAGGTCACCGAGAACGGCTGCGCCTACGAAGACGTACCCGATGCCGACGGCCGGGTCCACGACCCGGACCGGATCGCCTACCTCGACGCCCACCTGCGGGCCCTGCGCGCGTCGATCGACGACGGCGTGGACGTCACCGGGTACTTCGTCTGGTCACTGCTGGACAATTGGGAGTGGGCGGAGGGCTTCACCAAGCGTTTCGGCCTCGTGCACGTCGACTTCGGCACCGGGACCCGCACGCCCAAGTCGTCGTACGCCTGGTTGCGCGACGCCGTGATCCGGCCCAGCGACGCCGCCGGCCGCGCCACACCCGACGCGGAGTAGCGGCCGTGACCACCATCGACCCGATGTCGGCGTCGCTGCCCGCCGCGCTCGCCGAGCCGACCGTCCCGGTCCGGCGGAGCTGGATCGCGCTGATCTTCGCGGCGAACCTCGGGGTCTGGATGGCCTTCTTCACCCCGATCCAGGTGCTGCTGCCCCAGCAGATCGAGCGGATCGCCCCGGGCGACAAGGAGGCCATGTTCGCCGTGGTCACCGGCCTCGGCGCGCTCGCCGCGGTGCTGGCCAACCCGCTCGCCGGGGCGCTGTCGGACCGGACCTGCCTGCGGCTGGGCGGCCGGGAGCTGGGCCGCCGGCACGTCTGGACGGCCGGCGGCGCGGTCCTCGGCGCGCTCGCCCTGCTGCTGCTGGCCCGGCAGGACACCATCGCCGGGGTGGCCGTCGGCTGGGTGGCCGCCCAGGTCTGCTTCAACGCGATGCTGGCCAGCCTCACCGCCGGCATCCCGGACCGGGTGCCGGTGTTCCAGCGCGGCGGCGTCTCCGGCTGGGTGGGCATCCCGCAGTCGCTCGGCCTGGTGCTCGGCGCGGTGCTGGTGACCGCGGTGGTGACCGGCAACGCCGCCGGGTACGCCACGATCGCGCTGGCCGTGCTGCTGCTGTCGCTGCCGTTCGCGCTGCTCACCGCCGACGACCCGCTGCCCCGGGAGCACCGGCCGGCGCTACGGCCGCGCGCGCTGCTCGCCTCGATGTGGATCAGCCCGCGCCGGCACCCGGACTTCGCCTGGGCCTGGCTCACCCGGTTCCTGGTGCAGCTCGGCAACGCGCTGGGCACCCTGTACCTGCTGTACTTCCTCGCCGACGGGGTGCGCTACCCCGACCCGGAGGGCGGGCTGCTGGTGCTGATCCTGCTCTACACGCTCGGCATGATCCTCACCGCCGTGGTATCCGGCCGGCTCTCCGACCGTTCCGGCCGGCGGAAGGTCTACGTGATCACCGCCGGGCTGGTGATGGCCGTGGCCGCACTGCTGCTGGCCGCCGCGCCGGTCTGGCCGATGGCGATGGTCGCCGCGGTGCTGCTCGGCGCGGGCTACGGCGTCTACCTGTCGGTGGACGCGGCGCTGATCACCGAGGTGCTGCCGGCGGCCACCAACCGGGCCAAGGACCTCGGGGTGATCAACATCGCGAACTCCGCGCCACAGGTGCTCGGCCCGGCGCTGTCCGCCCCGATCGTGGTGCACCTGGGCGGCTACCCGACCCTGTACGCGGTCACCGCGGCGGTCACCCTCGTCGGCAGCGCGCTGGTGGTCAAGATCCGCGGGGTGGCATGAGCGTGGGTGGCGTGAGGGTGGGGTGGCGTGAGGGTGGGGCGCAGGTGTTTGCAGGGGGGCCTTCCTATACCGAAAGCGTTAACAAGGGGCCCCTCCTTACCGGCGGGCCGGCGGCCGTAGGCTGGGGCACGTGACGGTACGTGTACGCTTCGCCCCCTCGCCGACCGGAATGTTCCACGTCGGCGGCGCCCGCTCGGCCCTACAGAACTGGATCTACGCCAGGCAACAGGGCGGGGTGTTCGTGCTCCGCGTCGAGGACACCGACGCGGCGCGCAACAAGCCCGAATGGACCGAGGGCATCCTCTCCGCGCTGGACTGGATCGGCATCGCCCGGGGCAGCTACGAGGGCCCCTACTTCCAGTCGTCGTACGCCGGGGAGCACCGCGCCGCCGCGCAGCGACTGCACGAGGCCGGCAGGGCGTACTACTGCGACTGCACCCGGGAGGCCGTGCAGGCGCGTACCGGCTCGCAGTACTCCGGCTACGACGGCTTCTGCCGGGACCGGGGCCTGGCGGCGGGCGAGGGGCGCGCGCTGCGGTTCCGCACGCCGGACACCGGCGAGACCGTGGTGGTCGACCTGATCCGGGGCGAGCCGACCTTCGAGAACAGGCTGATCGAGGACTTCGTCATCGCCCGGGGCGACGGATCGCCGGTGTTCCTGCTGGCCAACGTCATCGACGACATGACGATGGGGATCACCCACGTGATCCGGGCCGAGGAGCACCTGCCCAACACGCCGAAGCAGCAGTTGCTCTGGGACGCGCTGGGCGTCAAGCCGCCGATCTGGGCACACGTGCCCGTGGTGGTCAACGAGAAGCGGCAGAAGCTGTCCAAGCGGCGGGACAAGGTCGCCCTGGAGGCGTACCGGGACGAGGGCTACCTGGCCGCGGCGATGCGCAACTACCTGATGCTGCTCGGCTGGGCGCCGTCGGGCGACCGGGAGATCGTGCCCTGGTCGGTGATCGAGGAGGAGTTCCGGCTGGAGGAGGTCAACCCCTCCCCCGCGTTCTTCGACGAGAAGAAGCTGCGCGCGTTCAACGGCGAGTACATCCGGGCGCTGCCGATCGACGAGTTCGTGGCCGCCTGCCGGCCGTGGCTGACCGGGACCGACACCATCGCGCCGCCGCCGTGGCAGCCGCAGGAGTTCGACGCCGACGCGTTCGCCGCCGTGGCCCCGCTGGCCCAGACCCGGATCGCGGTGCTCAGCGAGATCGTGCCGAACGTCGACTTCCTCTTCCTGGCCTCGCCGCTGATTGAGGAGGCCGCGTGGGCGAAGGCGATGAAGGAGGGCGCGGCCGAGCTGCTCGACGCGGCGGTCGCCGCGTACGAGGGGCTCGCGTCGTGGGACGCGGACTCGCTGAAGGCCACGCTGGAGGCGGTCGGCGCGGAGCGCGGTCTCAAGCTCGGCAAGGCCCAGGCGCCGGTGCGGGTGGCGGTCACCGGCCGCGCCGTCGGCCTGCCGCTGTTCGAGTCGCTGGAGGTCCTGGGCCGCGAGCGCACCCTCGCCCGGTTGCGCGCCGCCCGCCTGCGCCTGCCCTGATCGGGTGTACGCGACGCCTGCCCTGATCCGGTACGCGACCTGGCGCGCTCAGGAGCGGCGGCGGCGCACGGCGAACACGGCGGCGACGGCGGCGAGCAACAGCAGCAGCCCCCCGCCCAGCGCCCAGAGCCAGCCGGGCGGGCCCTTTCGCGTCGACTCGTCGGCGACCGGCGTGGCGCTGGCGGGGCCGTGCGTGGCCGCGCCAACCGACGACGGCGGGGCACCGGACGGCGACGGGGGCTCCGACGCCGTGGCCGACGGCGACGGGGGCTGGGCCGGGGTGCCGGTGGTGAGGGTGAACCGCAACTCGCCCTTGATCGGGTGGCCGTCGGCGGAGGTGACCTGGTACCCGACGATGTAAAGGCCGGCCGCGCCGGGCGCGAACGGGATCCGCACCCGTGTGCCGGAGAAGGTCGGCTCCCCACCGAGGGCGACCACATTGTCCGGCCCGGTGACTGTGATCTTCGTCGTACCCGGATTCGGCTTCGCCAGGAAGCGGAGTTCGATCCGGTCCGGTGCCTTGGCCACCCGCGCGCCGTTGGCCGGGTTGCTGCCGCTCAGCGAGTTGTGCGCGGCGGCCGGCGACGCCGGCAGCGCGAGCGACACACCGAGCGACACACCGAGAACGGCTATCCAGCCACGCACCATCCGTGGGAACCTGCCCCCCATGAACACCTCCGTAAAGGTACTATCCGCCCGCTGATCTACGGCTGAGCAATCAGTCGAGCTGAGATCGCAGATAGTTCCAATTCCCGATCCAACAGCTGCAACCGATCGACGTCTTGCGCAGTCTTTCAGGTGGGCGCCCCGCCCTGTGGGCATGGTCACCGCCTTCGACCGACCAACGCGTGACCTGCAGCGAAGCCACCCAAATCGAACGGGGCGAGGAGGCGGCGATGGTCCGACAGGTACGGCGGTTGTGCGGGGTGGCAGCGGGAGCGCTGCTGGCGACCGCGCTGGCGACGGCGCTGGCGGGGCCGGTCCGGGCTGCGGGCACGGCGACGGCAGGCGGGGTCACGACGGGCGCGGCGCTGGCCGACGCGGCCGCCACCGCCAGCACGGCGCTGGCCGGTACGGTGCCGAAGCAGACCCTACCGGCCGGTGTGGACATCACCGGCGACCGGCTGGCCGAGCCGCTGCGGCTGCGGGCCCCCACCCACCCCGCCGAGGTGGTCGCGGTCGTCGACCAGGTGAGCTGGCTCGGCCGCACCGGCGCGGCCAGCGGGCCGAAGCCCGCCGACCTGGGTCCGAAGTACACGGTGGTGCTGCTGGTCGGGGAGATCCCCACCCAGACGTACGACCTCTACCCGCTGGCCAAGGGCGGCCCCCGGGTCTACCGGCCGGCGAAGCAGCCGGACCCGGCGCGCAAGGGTAAGGCCGGCTGGTTCCTCGGCCGGCTCAGCATGTCCGAGACGCTGCGCACGGTCGGGGTGCCGCTGGAGCGGCAGCTCGACTCGGTCAGCGGCGGCGTCGGGGGCGGCGAGCGGGTGCTGCCGGACGAGTTGCTGAACCCGGCCAAGGACATCGACGAGGCGCTCGACGAGTTGCAGCGGCTGCTGCTGCTCAACGTCGGCGTGATGCTGGTGATCACCCTCGGGCTGGCCGGGATCGCGCTGCTGGTACGCCGCCGTACCCGCTGACCGGCACGCCGGGCTGACCGCAGGCCGGCACGGCCCCGGCGTACCCGCTGTCGGGCACACCCGGCGTCGCGGTGCCCGCGCCGGTCGGCAGGGGCGTCGTCGCCGGCCGGCACGGGGCGGGTCGCCGCCGGTGGTCAGCACCAGCGGCGCGGCGGGCGCTCCCGGCGGACCGCCCGGTGCCGGGGGCGAACCGGGCCGTGCGGGTGCGCGCCGGCCCAGCCGGGCAGGTCGCTGCGGCACGCCGCGGCGCGCGCCGCCTCGCCGCCGGCGGGCGACTCGGTGGCACGCTGGCGGGGCACCGGGGCCTCCTCGTCGACCGACCCGGCCCGGCCGCACGTCGGCTCCGTGGGCCGGCCACAGGGCGGCTCGGCGGGATGGGCCGCGCCGGTGAGCCGGCGGGGGTGCTTCGCCGCAGCCGGCTCGTGGTGGCCCGGCCGGCAGGACTCTCCCTGGGCGCAGCCTTGCTCGGCCTCCCCGTGCGCCATCCCGGTCTCCTCACGCTCTCCCTCGCCCACTGGCCGCTTCTTGGCCCGCGTGCCCTGACACCGTACTGGTGCGGGCGGACGCGCCGTGCGGCGCGTACCCCACCTCAGCGGCGGGGGTGGCGCGGGAAGATCGTCTCCCAGACCGGGAACGCGATCAGCCAGATCACGAGGCCGACGGTGAGCGTGCGGACCCAGTCCCACAGCTCGCGGGTGCGCTCGCGCGTCACACGACGTAGACGATCGCCGCGACGAGGAACGCGCAGGCCACGGCCCAGCCGAGCAGGCCCTTGGCCCATTCCCGCCACTCGTGCCGGGCGCGGGCCCAGCCGTGACTCGGCGGCCGGACCGGGGGCGGCCCGCCGGCGAATCGGTGGGCGAAGCGCTGGTCGGCCCAGCGGATCGTCGAGTGGCCGAAGGCCACCGAGAAGCCGAGGTACACGGCGGCCAGGCCGTGGGTGGCGTCCGCCGTGGCCCCGCGCCGCAGGTCCAGCGCGGTCACCGCGAGCAGCACCAGGTCGACCAGGGGTACGCAGACCAGCAGCGCCGCGCCGAGGCGCGGGCGGCGCAACGGGTAGCGGGCCACCAGCCCCGCCACGAGCAGCACCCAGAACCCGATCTCGCACCCGACGACGACCATGACCAGCACGCCGACCTCCCCTGTCCGTCGGGGTCCAGCGTGCCGCCCACGGCGTGTCCCGCCCTCGGCCCGGGCGACGAGATCCGGGTACCCCGAACGATGGACCACGCCGGGCGCAGCTCCTTCGGCGGACGCCGGCCTCGTGCCGTGGTCGGAGCCGGCGCGGCGGCGGGTGTGGTGGGATCGGACCATGCGACTGCCGCCCTGGCTCCGGTCCGGCACCCTGGGCCGGGACCTGGTGCTGGCCGGCATCGCCCTAGCGGGCGGGGAGGTGGTGGTGGCCGTGACGAACCCGGTCCGGGCGGGCGGAGCGGCGCTGCCCTGCGCTGGTGCCGGCCTGG
>NZ_GG657738.1:1820475-1830680 GCF_000158815.1 Micromonospora sp. ATCC 39149
CCCTGCCCGCCCCGCCGTCGGGAGCAGCGCCGGAGTCGTCGCGGGGCGGTGGGGGGTGAAACAAAAGTCCCCTTCTCCACAGGGGGCGTTAACCGGGGGTCCCTGCCTTCTGCGAGGCTGGTGGGGTGAGCGAGCCGGGCGGGATCGAGTTGTCGGCCACGCTGCGCCGGATCGAGCGGGCGGCGGGGGCGCTGGCCACCGCCAGCGTGGCCCGGATGGACGAGACGCTGCCCTGGTTCCGGGCGCTCCCGGCCGACCAGCGGTCCTGGGTCATGCTGGTGGCCCAGGCCGGCGCCCAATCACTGGTGCAGTGGCTGCGCGAGGGCGGCGGCACGGCGGACAGCACCCAGGAGGTCTCCGACGAGGTCTTCGCCACCGCCCCGCAGGCCCTGGCCCGCTCGATCAGCCTCCAGCAGACGGTGGCGCTGATCAAGGTGACCATCGACGTGGTCGAGGAGCAGGTCGGCACCCTCGCCGCCGAGGGCGAGGAGCAGCAGCTGCGGGAAGCGGTGCTGCGTTTCTCCCGGGAGATCGCCTTCGCCGCCGCCCGGGTGTACGCGCGGGCCGCCGAGTCGCGCGGCTCCTGGGACGCCCGGTTGCAGGCCCTGCTGGTCGACGCGCTGCTGCGCGGGGACTCCCCGGACGTGCTGGCCAGCCGGGGCGCCGCGTTGGGCTGGTCGGACGCGCCGCCGGTGGCGGTGGCGGTGGGCCGTTCCCCCGGGGGCGAGGTGGCCGCCGTGCTGCACACCGTCTACCGGCTGGCCCGGCGCATCGGCGTCGAGGTGATCGGCGGGGTGCACGGCGACCGGCTGGTGATCGTCCTCGGTGGTGCGGCCGACCCGATGACGGCCACCGGGAAGCTGCTGCCCGCGTTCGGGGAGGGGCCGGTCGTGGTCGGGCCGGCGGTGCCGAGCCTCGACGAGGCGACCGACTCGGCCCGCGCCGCGCTGGCCGGGTTCCGTGCGGCCCCCGCCTGGCCGACCGCGCCGCGCCCGGTGGCGGCCGGCGACCTGCTGCCCGAGCGGGCCCTCGCCGGGGACGCCGAGGCCCGTCGCCGGCTGCGCCACGACGTGTACGCGACGCTGGCCCGGGCGGGCGGGGAGCTGTTGGAAACCCTGGACGCCTTCTTCACGGCCGGCGGTACGCTGGAGAGCGCGGCCCGGGCCCTGTTCGTGCACCCCAACACGGTGCGCTACCGGCTGCGGCGGATCGCGGACGTGACCGGCCTGTCGCCGCTGACCCCCCGGGACGCGTTCGCCCTACAGGTGGCGCTGACCGTGGGGCGGCTCGACCCGGTGGTTCCCGTCGTGGCACATCAGCCGATAACGGCCTCAAGTCGACAAAGTTCCACCTAACCACGATCACGGTCACCTATTCCTGTAGGTTTCCTCCAAAGGTTCTAGTGCGGTTTGGTGGCGGCCGGTAACACCGTGACCGACGAGTATCCGGGAGAGTCATAGACGTGCTCGCCGTACTCTCACCGGGACAGGGTTCCCAGAAACCCGGCTTCCTGACACCGTGGCTCGCCCTGACCGGGGCCGAGGCACGGCTGCGCTGGTGGTCGGCGCTGGCCGGCGTCGACCTGGTCCACCTGGGCACCACGGCCGGTGCCGAGGAGATCCAGGACACGGCCCGGACCCAGCCGCTGCTGGTCGCCGCGGCGCTGCTCGCCGCCGAGCACCTGCCGATAGACGACGTCACCCTCACCGCCGGGCACAGCGTCGGCGAGTTGGGCGCGGCGGCGCTGGCCGGGGTCCTGTCGGCCGAGACCGCGATCACCCTCGCCGGGCTGCGTGGCCGGGAGATGGCCGCCGCCTGCGCGATCGAACCCACCGGCATGGCCGCCGTGCTGGGCGGCGACACCGACGAGGTGCTCGCCGCCCTCGACGCGCACGGGCTGCACGCCGCCAATCGCAACGGCGCCGGCCAGATCGTCGCCGCCGGGTCGATCAGCGGGCTGGACGCGCTCACCGCCGCCCCGCCCACGAAGGCCCGGGTGGTCCGGCTGAAGGTGGCCGGGGCGTTCCACACCCCGTACATGGCCCCCGCCGAGGCCACCCTGGCCGGGGTGGCCGCCGGGATCACCCCGGCCCGCCCGGCCCGGATCCTGCTGTCCAACCTCGACGGCGCGGCCGTCGACCACGGCCGGGAGATGGTGCAGCGGCTGGTCCGTCAGGTCACCTCGCCGGTGCGGTGGGACCTGTGCATGCGCACCCTTGCCGACCTCGGCGTCACCGGGGTGGTCGAGCTGCCGCCGGCCGGCACCCTGGCCGGCCTGATCAAGCGGGAGCTCAGCGACTCGCTGCCCGAGATCGTCACCCTGAAGACGCCGGACGACCTGCCCGCCGCGCGCGCGCTGATCGCCCGACACGGGGCGGCTGCCCGCCCTGCGCCGACCACCCGGTTCCGGGTCGTGACGGCCACCGCCCCGGGCGCCTTCCAGCCGGCCGAAGGGCTGGCCGAGGGCGAGTCGCTGAAGGCTGGCCAGGTCATCGGCCACATCGCCACCGGGCAGGGCCCGGTCGAGGTGACCGCCCACGACAGCGGCCTGCTCACCGAGTGGCTCGCCCACCATGACGCCCCGGTCGCGCCGGGTCAACCGCTCGCCCGGATCGGGGGTCACTCATGACAGGTAGCCGGATTCTCTCGCTGGGGCACTACCAGCCCTCCCGGATCGTCACCAACGACGACATCGCCCAGTTCGTCGAAACCAACGACGAGTGGATCAGGGACCGGGTCGGCATCGCCAGCCGCCGCATAGCCGGCGACGAGACGGTGTCCGACATGGCGGCGGCCGCCGCCGGGAAGGCGCTGGCCAACTCCGGCCTCACCGCCGCCGACATCGACCTCGTCGTGGTCGCCACCTGCACCTCGATCGACCGCAGCCCGAACGTCGCCTGCCGGGTCGCCGCCAAGCTGGGCATCACCGCGCCCGGCGCGTACGACATCAACACCGCGTGCTCGGGCTTCGCGTACGCGCTGGGGACCGTGGACCACGCGATCCGGGCCGGGGCGTCGCGCAACGCGATAGTCATCGGCGCGGAGAAGCTCTCCGACTTCACCGACTGGACCGACCGCTCCACCTGCATCATCTTCGGTGACGGCGCCGGCGCCGCGGTGGTCACCGCCACGGCCGACGGCGAGCCGGCCGGGGTCGGCCCGGTCGTCTGGGGCTCGGTGCCGGACAAGAGCGACGCCGTACGCATCGAGGGCTGGCGACCGTACGTGAAGCAGGAGGGCCAGACCGTCTTCCGCTGGGCCACCACGGCGCTGGCCCCGCTGGCCCTACAGGCCTGCGAGCGGGCCGGCGTCGCCCCGTCCGAGTTGGCCGCGTTCGTGCCGCACCAGGCCAACTCCCGGATCATCGACGGCATCGCCAAGCGGCTCGGCATCCCCGACGCGATCATCGCGAAGGACATCGTCGAGTCCGGCAACACCTCGGCGGCGAGCGTGCCGCTGGCGCTGTCCAAGCTCATCGAGCGGCGAGAGGTGCCCTCGGGTGCCCCGGTGCTGCTCTTCGGCTTCGGCGGTGGCCTGACCTACGCCGGTCAGGTCGTCCGCTGCCCCTGATGTCCGGCCCCCACCGGGGCCGTTCGCACGCCGCGCGGCACGCGCCGCCGGCGAGTCCACACCCATGGAGAGGAACGCACCAACCATGACCCGTGACGAGATCACCGCCGGCCTCGCCGAGATCCTCGAAGAGGTTGCCGGGGTGAACCCGGACGACGTGGCCGAGGGCAAGTCCTTCACCGACGACCTCGACGTCGACTCGCTCTCGATGGTGGAGGTCGTGGTCGCCGCCGAGGAGAAGTTCGGCGTCAAGATCCCCGACAACGAGGTGCAGAACCTGAAGACCGTGGGCGACGCCGTCAGCTACATCGAGGCGCAGTCCTGACATGAGTCGCTCCGACGTCGTCGTCACAGGGATCGGCGCGACCACCCCGCTGGGCGGGGACGTCGCGTCGACCTGGGACGCCATGCTCGCCGGCCGCTCCGGGGTGAGTCCGCTCACCCAGGAGTGGGCGGCGCAGCTGCCGGTTCGTATCGCCGCGCAGCTCGTCGTCGACCCGTCCGAGGTGCTGGACCGGGTCAAGCTGCGCCGGCTCGACCGCTCCGAGGCCATCGCGATCATCGCGGCCCGGCAGGCGTGGGCGGACGCGGGCCTCGCCGACTCCGGGCCGGACCCGGAACGGCTGGCCGTCAGCGTCGGATCCGGCATCGGCGGGGCGACCACCCTGCTCGCCCAGGACGACATCCTGGAGGCATCCGGCCCGCGCCGGGTGTCGCCGCACACCGTGCCGATGTTGATGCCGAACGGCCCCGCCGCGTGGGTGGGGCTGGAGGTGGGTGCCAAGGCCGGGGTGCACGCCGTGGCCAGCGCCTGCGCCACCGGCGCGGAGGCGATCGCCCTCGGGCTGGACATCATCCGCTCCGGCCGGGCCGACGTGGTGGTGGTCGGCGGCACCGAGGCGGTCATCCACCCGCTGCCGATCGCCGGGTTCGCCTCGATGCGCGCCATGTCCACCCGCAACGACGAACCCGAGCGGGCCTCCCGCCCGTGGGACAACGGCCGGGACGGCTTCGTCCTCGGCGAGGGCGCGGGCGTGCTCGTGCTGGAACGCGCCGAGCACGCCGCCGCCCGGGGCGCCCGGGTGTACGCGCGGCTGGCCGGCGCCGGGATCACCTCCGACGCGTACGACATCGTGCAGCCGCACGCGGAGGGCGAGGGCGCGATCCGGGCGATCAGGAAGGCCATCGCGGACGCGGACATCGCCCGGCAGGACATCGTGCACGTCAACGCGCACGCCACCTCGACCCCGGTCGGTGACATGCTGGAGATCGGCGCGCTGCGCGCCGCGCTCGGCGACCACCCGGTGCTCACCGCCACCAAGTCGATGACCGGTCACCTGCTCGGCGCGGCCGGCGCGTTGGAGTCCATCGCCACCATCCTGGCCATTCGCGACGGCGTCGTGCCCCCGACGATCAACCTGGACGACCCGGACGCCGGGTTGGACATGGACGTGGCCGCGCACAAGGCGCGTCACCTGGAGATCCCCGCCGCGCTGAACAACGCGTTCGGTTTCGGCGGACACAACGTGGCGCTCGTCTTCACCCGCCCCTGAGTGCGAAGGAAGGGCTCCCTGTTAACGCTTTCCGCATAGCAGGGGGCCCTTTTTAACGCCCCGCCACGCCCGCCGCCGGCGACGCCCGGTTCCGTGGAACCCGCTATCACCCGTGGAGCGCCCTCGGCCGCACTGCTGCTCGGGCTCGTCGCGGGCGCGAGCGAGCGCCGGCATCACCGTCAACAGCCGCTCGCACGACGTGCGCGGGCCGGAGTACGCCGACGCGGAGCTGCACGCCCACGCCGACGGACCGGTCCGGGCGGCTGCCACGGCAGCTGCTGCGGATGCTGGCCGCCGGGGTCACCGTCCCGTTGTCGTGCGACGCCAACTCGCTCGCCCCGATCGACATGTTCGAGTCGATGAACGTGGCCTGAAATTTGGGCATCCGGTGGGTGGGCACGGACAGCGCCGCGCTGCCGCCGGTGGTGTTTCCAACCGGCGATCGAGATGGCCACCATCAGCGGCGCGAAGGAGCTGGGCCTTCGGCGCCGCCCTGTGCCGGCTGCTGCCGGTCGGTGAGAAGGGGCCCCTTGTCTACCGAAAGCGTTAACAGGGGGCCCTTCCTTGCTCAACTGGGGCGGTTAGGGTGAGGCCGTGGAAGCAACCGAGATCCGCAAGCTCGCCGCCTTGGAGGACACCCACTGGTGGTACCGGGAGCGACGCGTCCTGCTGGCTCGGGCGCTGCGCCGGCTTGCCGCCGCCGGCCACGCCCCCGGGCGCGCGCTCGACGTCGGCGCGGCCGGTGGCGGCAACACCCGGGTGCTGCGGGCGCACGGCTGGCGGCCGGTGGCGCTGGAATACAGTGCGGAGGGCGCCGGGGTGGCCCGGGAACGCGGGCTCGACGTGATCCGGGCCGACGCGCGGCGCCTGCCGCTGCCCTCGGCGAGCCTGGGGCTGGTCACCGCGTTCGACATCCTGGAGCATTTCGACGAGGACCACCTGGCCGCCGCCGAGATCCGCCGGACTCTGCGCCCCGGCGGGGTCGCGCTGATCGCCGTGCCGGCCGACATGGCGCTGTGGTCGGCGCACGACGTGGCGGTGGGCCACGTCCGCCGGTACGACCGGCCGTCGCTGCGCGCCGTGGTGGAGAAGGCCGGGCTGGTGGTCGACGAACTGTGGAGCTGGAACGTGCTGCTCCGCCCGGTCGCCGCCTGGCGGCGGCGCAGCTCCACCGGCAGCGACCTGGACGACGTGAACCCGCTGGTGAACCTGGGGTTGCGGGCCGTCGTCACCGCCGAGCGGTACCTGCCGGTGCGGGCGCTGCCCGGGGTGTCGCTGATGCTGCGCGCCCATCGCCCCGCCGACGACTGACCGGCCAGGTTCCTGCGGGTCCGGGCCGTCGACGGGGACACCCGACCGGGCCGCCCACGTTCACCAGGCCGCCCGCACTCACCGGGCCGCCCGCACTCACCAGGCCGCCCGCCTGGCGGCGACGGCGTCGAGCGCCTCGTCCGCGGCGGCCAGCCGGTCCCGTACGGCGGCCAGCCGGGCGGCGACGGCGGCGAGGGTGCCGCGCAGCGCGATCACCTGGTTGCGCACGGCGCACCTGCCGGGGCCGTCGACCTGCGCCCGGTCGAGGACCAGCTCGGGGTGGACGGCGGCGGCGATCAGGTCGGCGATCGCGTCCTCGTCGAGCCGGTCGGTGATGCCCTTGCGCCGAATCGCGGACCCCCTCGGGGGTCCAGGTGCCCGGCGCGCCGGCGCGGACCAGCCGTCCGACAACCGAGTGGGCGGCCCGGAACGGCACGCCGTGCCGGGTCAGCGGCATCCGCGGCGACGGCAGTGGTGGCCCCGGACGCCACGATCTCCTCGCGCGACGGCGGCTCCAGCGGCTCGATCTCGGCGAGGAAGCCGCCGAGCAGGGCGAAGAACCGGTAGGTACGGTCGTTGCTCTCCCAGAGCCGCACCTGCACGTCGGTGGTGGCGTTGTTGGAGTCCTCCCACCAGGCCGCGCCGACGTTGTTGAGCACGCTCGCGGCGTCGGCGGCGGTGGCGCCGGCGTAGGAGACCAGGTGCTCCAGCACCACCGGGTTGCGCTTCTGCGGCATGATGCTGCCCTGGGTGAAGTCGCCGGGGGTGGTCACCCAGCGCCAGGTCAGCCAGTCCGTCAGGGTCCGGGCCAGCCGGGCCCCCGTGGCCAGGGACCGGGCGTTGAGCGTGCCGACCCGGACCAGGTGGTCCGCGCCGGCCACCGCCTCGTACGAGTTGGTGACCAGGCCGGCGAAGCCGAGCAGCTCGGCCACCCGGGCCGGGTCGATGTCCAGGTCGGTGCCGGCGAACGCGCAGGAGCCCAGCGGCGAGATGTTGAGCGCGTCGATCAGGTCGGCGTACGCGACGGCCTGACCCGCGAGGGCCTCGGCGTACCCGGCGAGGGCGTGGCCGATGGTGGTGGGCTGGGCGGGCCGGCGGTGGGCGTATCCGGTGATCACCACCTCGGCGTACCGCTCGGCGGCGGCCAGGGCGGTGGCCCCGGTGGCGAGCACCCGGTCGAGAACCCCGGTGAGCTGGTCGCGCAGCAGCATCCGGAACACCCCGGCGTCGAGGTCGTTTCGGCTGCGGGCCATCTGCACGTCCAGCTCGGACGCCGGCACGCCGCAGGCGTCGGCCAGCCGCTTCTCCAGCAGGTGGTACGTGTCCTCGAAGGTGCCGTCGAACTCCGGCGCGGGGCCGGTGTCGGCGCGCAGCTCCGCCAGCCCGCGCAGCAGCCGGGCAGCCCGCTCGGCGGGAATCAGCCCCCGCTCGGTCAGCATCACCACGTGCGCCTGGCTGGCCCGTACCATCGCCGCGAAGAGGTACCCGACGTGGTGGTCGTATGTCGGCCGCAGGTGGTGCCGCTGGTAGGTGGTCAGCGCGGATGTGCTCATCAGGGGTTTCTGCTTCCTTCCGGGCCGGGCGCGGCGCTGCTCGCCGCGCCCGGACGTCAGCCGGTCGTGGTATCCAGGCCGAGCAGGCGCTCGGCGTTGCCGGCGAAGATCGCGCGCAGGTGATCGTCGGGCAGGCCCAGCTCGGGACAGATCCCGAGCTGGTCGTCGAGGTAGCGGGTGACGTGGCCGCGCGGGAACCACGACGAGTCGCGGCCGTAGACGACGTGGATGTTCGGGCAGTTTCGGGCGGCGAAGAGGAGTGCCTGCACGTGCTAGACGCCGAAGGCGAGGACCGTGGCCAGCGCACCGGCGAGGAGAAGGTGACGTCTCATGGGTACCTCCGTGGGGTTCGGGTTAGGCGGAGCTAGGGGGCGGGAAGCAGGGTGGGCAGGCCGGCGGCGGCTGCGGAGAGGGCGTAACTGACCGCGCCGTGCAACACGGCCCGGTCGCCGAGCACGGCCCGGCGTACCTCGGTGGCGCTCGGCGCGGCGGCGGCGACCAGGGCCTGGAGCCGCTCGACGGCCGGGTCGTCGAGCTGGGCGGCGGCTCCGCTGAGCAGTACCCGGCCGGGGTCGATCACGCAGACGCAGGTGACGATCAGCCGGGACCACGCGGTCAGCACCTCGTTCAGGTACGCGGCGGCCCGCTCGTCGGCGCGGGCCAGCTCGACCAGGGCGGCCACCGGCGCGTCCGGTCGCCGGCCGGGGGCCAGGGCCACCATCTGCTCGGCGACGGCGTTCTCCGACCAGCGGGCCTCGAACGGGCCGACCCTGTCGTGCCCCCGATCGGCCGGGTCCAGCGGCAGGAAGCCGACCTCGCCCGCCGCTCCGCCCGCGCCGCGGCGGACCTGGCCGTCGAGCACCAGTCCCGCGCCGATGCCGTCGGCGACGTGCAGCAGTAGCAGGTCGGCGACGTCGCTGCCGGCGCCGACCGCGTGCTCGCCGGCCGCCATGAGGTTGACGTCGTTGTCCACCACCACCGGCACCCCGAGTTGCTGCTGCACCGTCTCCCCTATCGGCCGGCCCTCCACGAGGCCGACCGAGGGGGCGAGCCGGACGACGCCGCCGGAGGAGACGCCGGGCGCGGCGATGGCGACCCCCCGCAGCGCCGGCAGGCCGTCGCCGGCCAGCTCGGGCACGGAGCCGCAGATGGTGTCGATGATGTCGCCGGTGAGGCGGACGGTCCGGTGGGCGACCACCGTGCCGTCGCTGTCGGCGATCTCGCAGCTGAGCCGGGACGGCTCCAGCGAGACGGCGGCGACCAGTTCGGCGCGCGGGTTGAACTCGAGCATCGCCCGGGGGCGGCCGGCGCGGGACGTCCCGGGTCCCCGCTCGATGAGGTAGCCCTCGGCGATCAGTTCGCGCACGAGTGGGGTGAGCGTGGCGGGGCTCAGGCCGGTGAGCTCGGTCAGCTCGGCGCGGGAGAGCATTCGCACCTGACGGGCGGTGGAGATCACGGACAACCGCTTGATCTCCTTCGACCGCTCCCGGCTCACCGGGCTCGTTGGTGGTGTCACCACGTCAGTCACATTTCCTTCCTACGGAGAACGAACTATTGAGTCAAGTAACGAAAGCGTCTCGGACTCCCGAGGGGCACCTTCAGGAGCAGCGAAAACGGCCCCTCCGATACCGGTGTCGGGTTCGATCCGTGCGACCGCACCAACACCAAGGGGACGTAGACCGGGCTGAATTTGTTCCTCTTACAAAGAAAGAAGGACTTTGCAAAGCATTGATGGGCCGCCGCGCCGGTCCCTGCCGTCACCGGGCGAAGGCCTTCCAGTGTGTACGGACGTCCACGTCGCCGCTGTACCCGGTGACGGCTCCGCGCCACTGCCGTACCCCGACGACGAGGCCGGCGGCTCGCCGCCATGGGGCAGGGGAAGGAGCGGCATGGCGCCAAGGCCGGCGTCGTCACCATCACCCGGGGCGAGGGCGGCGGCAACGCCGTCGGCCTCGAAGAGGGCCACCGCTCGGCATCATCCGCGCGCGAGGAGCGCAGCGCGATCGGCCGGGCCGGGCCGGGGTGGAGAACCTCGACAACCTCGACCGCCACCGGCTCCGGCGCGGGGTGCCGTACCGGCCGGCAAGGAACGGGCCGCCCGGCCCCGGCTACACCCCGGCGGCCCGGCAGCCCGGCGCCCCGGTGTTCCCGGAGATCGCCGCGCTCAGTGTGCGCAGCCCGTAGACCATCGCCCAGTCGGCGGTCGACGGGGTGGTGT
>NZ_GG657738.1:1831270-1852132 GCF_000158815.1 Micromonospora sp. ATCC 39149
CAGGCCCGGCCAGCGCCCGACCAGCGCCGGCCAGCACAGCCCGGCCAGCAGCGCCACCGCCGCCAGCGCCGCCGCCCACGCCAGCAGCGGCAGCACCGGCGCGTACGACGGGGTCGACGGGGACGCGGTCGGGTGGCGCAACTGGACGGCGGTGAGCAGCACGGCGAACCCGGCCGCCCCCGCGCCGAGCAACGCCCGCCCCCGCGTGCCCAGCGCGGCGGAGTCCACCAGCTCGACCCAGCCCCACGCCGACAGGATCACCCCGAACGCGAACCCGGCCCGGGTGAAGTACTGGTTACTGCTGCCCGGGTGCCCCACCAGCAGGTAGGCCGCCGGGCCGGCGAGCGCCCCGCCGAGCAGGAACACCTGCACCGGCTCCAGCCGCCACCGGCGCAACCGCAGCAGCGCCAGCACCCCGGCCAGCCGGAGCTGGAGGCTCAGCAGGAACGCGACGAACACCGCCGCCCACAGCAGCGCGGTCGTCCCCGCCGGGCGACCGGTCCCGACGTACGGGCGCAGCCCCGAGAACGGGTCGACGGTCACCCCGTGGCTCTCGAACGCGAACAGCACGGCGGTGGCGAAAAGCTGCGCGGCCAGCGTCAGCCCGGCCGCCGCCAGCACCGCCCGGGGCAGGGTGCGACGGAACGCCAGCGACACCGCCGCGGTGAACGCCAGCGCGGCCAGCACCACCGGCACCGAGCTGGCCTTCGCCCCCGTGGAGGCGGCCAGGAACAGCGCGGCGAGCACCCACGCGCCGCGACCCAGCGCCGGCACCGCCGAGCCCCGGGCCCGGCCGACCAGCTCACCGAGCGCGGCCACCAGCGGCAGGAGCAACACCCAGCTGTACGTCATCGACGGGCTGCCCCAGACGATGAACGTGGCCTGGGTGCCGAAGAGCTGGCGTACCCCGTTCTCGTAGCCGAACTCGCCGACGGTGAACATCAGCGCGGCGGCGGCCACCCCCGCGTACGCCCGGCCGGTGATCCGCCAGCCGACGACCGCGACCAGCACGGCGGCGAGCGCGCAGAGCGTCGGCACGCCCAGCCGGAAGAAGACGGTCGGCAGGTCCACGCCGCTGACCAGGCTGCCCGCCGCGAGGTGCGCGAAGCCGAACCCAGTGGTAGTGCAGGGGTTCCCCGGCGACCTGCGGGCACGTCGAGCGGGACCTGGTGGGTGGCTGCCCCGGCGAGGGAGAGCTGGAAACGCGAGGTCGATGTACTGCGCCTGCCCCTCGTCGGTGGGCAGCACCGGGTTGACCCGCAGGAACGACTCGTACAGGTAGAGGGTGAAGCCGACGACGACCCCCGCGAGGGACCAGGCCCAGCCGGTCGGCACCGGGACGTGGCCGGTGGCGCGCCAGTGCCGGCGCAGCCGGGGGCACGGCGGGCGAAACGGCACGAGCACCGCCAGGGGCCACAGCCACAGCAGGTGGGGCAGGCCGGCGGCGGTGAACGCCGCCCACCCGGCCAGCTCCAGCACCAGGCCGACGGCCGCGCCGAACGCCAGGTCCTCGACCAGGGTGTGCGGCCGGCGGCGCAGCGCGCGGAACACCAGCGTGCCGGGGAGCAGCACGGCCAGCAGGGCGTACCCGGTCCAGCGTGCCAGATCGGGCACGGGGGTCCCGGTGGCGAGCAGCACGGCGGCGACGACGGCGTAGCCGGCGACGGCCGGGGCGTACCGCAGGGCTGCGGACCACCGGAAGGGCCCGCTGCCCACGACCCGGTCGCCCGGCGCGTCGGCGGTCGCGGGGCCCGGTGCGGCGTCGTCCGCGCGGCGGCGGGGGCCGGTCGGGTCGGCGCCGCCGGTGGCGAGCGCGGTCACCGGAGGCTGTCGGCCAGCTCGGCCGCGCCGCCGGTCGCCGGCCCGTCGGCGTCTGCCGCGTCGGGCTCGGCGGTGTCGCTCGCCACGAAGTACGCCGGGCGGCCCTGTACGGCCGTGTAGATCCGGGCCACGTACTCGCCGAGCAGGCCGAGGCAGAGCAGTTGCACCGCGCCGAGGAAGAGGATCGCCAGGTACAGCGAGGGCCAGCCGGTGACCGTGGAGCCGCCCAGCCAGGCGGCGACGGTGACCACCACCAGCACCCCGCACACCGTCACCCCGAGCAGCCCGAGCCAGGTGGCCACCCGCAGCGGCGCGGCGGAGAAGCTGGTGACGCTCTCGGCGGCGAGCCCGGCCATCCGGGACAGCGGGTACTTCGTCCGGCCGGCGGCGCGTTCCTCGCGCTGGTAGGTGACCTCCCCGCTGGGGAAGCCGAGCCAGGGCACCACCAGCCGCAGCACGGGGCTGCGCTCGGGCAGCTCACGCAGCGCCTCCACGGCCGCCCGGCTGAGCAGCCGGAAGTCGCCGGCCTGGGCGGGCACCTGCTTGCCGACCAGCCGGCGCACCAGCCGGTAGTAGCCGGCGGCGGGTCCACCGCTTGAAGCGGGTGTCCCGGCTGCGGTCGGCGCGCACCCCGTAGACGATGTCGAGGCCGTCGGCGCGGGGCCCGGCGGAGCATCTCGGGCGACGGTTTCGGGCGGGTCCTGGAGGGTCGGCGTCGAGGCTGACCACGTACCGGCCCCGGGGCCCGCAGCACCCCGGCGAGCAGGGCCGCCTGGTGACCGCTGTTGCGGCGCAACCGCAACAGCCGTAGCTGCGGCCAGCGGGCGCGCAGCCCGGCCAGGCCGGCGGGCGTGCCGTCGGTGCTGCCGTCGTCGACCACCAGCACCTCGTACGGCTCGCCGAGGGCGTCGAGGACGGCCCGCAGCCGCCGGGCGAACAGCGGCAGCACGCTCTCCTCGTTGAACATCGGGACCACGACGGACAGTGCCGGCTCCGGTCGCGTCACGGGGCGGGCCTCCGTCTCGTCTGCGGCGCTCGGACAGCCGAACGCTACCAGCCGGGCCGGTGCCGGCAGTTCCCCGCGCGTCGACCTGCGGCCGCCGGACTGCGCCGGCCGCAGGTCAGTTCCCGCAGGTCGTCGCGGGTAAACCTGGGACCGGCACCGGGGACCGGCCGGTCGGGCGGGCCCGGCCGGCAAGCACGTCGGCCAGGGCGGTCATCGACGCGGCGCTGGAGGAGTACGTCGCCAGCAACGTCGGCGACTTCGCCTTCGCCAGCAGGTACGGGGTGTCCATCGCGACGGTCACCGCCGCGTTCGCGTCGAGGTCGCCGGTGCCGTCGCCGTACCCGACGAGGTGCACCCGGGTGCCGCCGCTCGGGACCACCTTGACCCCGGCGGCGGTCAGCGCACCGGTCAGCAGGTTCCGGGTCTTCTCCCGGCCGCCGGAGGAGGTGACGGTGACCGGGGCGCGGACCCCGGACGTGCAGGAGCCGCGCAGCACGGTGACCGCGCCGGCCGCGAGTGCCTCGGCGGCGCGGCGGTGCTCCGGGCTGTTCAGGGTGGACATCTCCGGGGCGGGCGCGCCGGCCAGGGTGAACTTCATGGTCAGCACCCGGGTCACCGCCTCGACCAGCCGGGCCCGGGGCAGCGAGCCGTCGCGCAGCGCGGCGAGCAGCCCGTCGTACGCCTGGGTGACGTTGGGGGGCATCAGGATCAGGTCGTTGCCGGCCTTGAGCGCCCGCACCGCCGCCTCCCCCGGCGACCAGCGCTTGGCGGGGGCCATGTTCATGCCGTCGGTGATCACCACACCCTTGAAGCCGAGCTGGCCGCGCAGCACGTCGGTGAGGATCTTGTGGGAGAAGGTCGCCGGGGTGCCCGGGTCGATGGCGGTGACATCGAGGTGGGCCGACATCACCGCGAGGGCCCCGGCGTCGATGCCGGCGGAGAACGGCGGGAACGCCGTGGAGTCCAGCACCTTCCGGCTCTGGCCGATCACCGGGAGGTCCTGGTGCGAGTCGACGGCGCTTAGCCCGTGCCCCGGGAAGTGCTTGACGCTGGCTGCCACCCCGGCGCCCTGCAACCCCCGCACCGCGCCGGCCACCTGGGCCGAGGCCCGCTTCGGGTCCGCGCCGAACGACCGGGAGCCGATCACGGTGCTGCGGGTGACGAGCACGTCGGCGACCGGGGCGAAGTCCAGGTTGATCCCCATCGCGGCCAGCTCGGCGCCGGCGGCCCGCCAGGCGGCCTCGGTCAGCGCCGGGTCGCCGGCCGCACCGGCAGCCAGCGGGCTGGGCAGCAGGGTGACCCCGTCGGTGATCCGGGTGACCACCCCGTACTCCTGGTCGGTGCCGATCAGCAGCGGCGCCGCGCCCGCGGGGAGCTTGCCGGCGGCGTCGCGCAGGCCGGTGGTCAGCTCGCGGACCTGCTTCGGGTTGTCGACGTTGGTGGTCTCCTGGTTGCCGGCGGTCGGGTCGTCGGCGCTGAAGCCGACCAGGATGAGCCCGCCCAGCCGGTACCTCGCCACCATCTCCGCCGGGGTGTCGACCCCGGCGAGGGCCCGGTTGCCCGCGGCGGAGCCGGTGGAGACCTTCGTCGCGTTGTCGCCGTACGCGTAGGGCATCAGGACCTGGCCCACCAGGTCCTCGTCGGCGAGGGTGCCGACCAGGGCGGCGGCGCGGGCAGCCGGGTCGGCGGTCGCGGTCGGTACGCCCGACGGGGTCGGGCCGGCCGCGGCGGCGCTGGCCGACGGGGCGGGACGGGGCCGGTCCGGCTCCCCCGTGCATCCGGTGAGGAGCACGGCGGTCAGGGCGGCGAGCGCGACGCCGGCACGTCGCGAGGAATTCGACACGCGGTCCATCCCACCAGTTCACCCCTTATCGGGGCAACTCGGCCCGGTCAAGCCACCGCGCCGCCGCGCCTGAGTGTGACCGAGCGCCCGGGCGGCGACGCGGGCCGGCCACCGGGAACCGCGGCGGGGGGCGGGCGGCCCCGGGGATCCGCGGGCAGCGGGGCGGGCCGGCCCCCGCCGGCTTCTCCTTGCCCGTTGCCGCGGCGGGCGGCTCAGCCGACCCGGGTGAGCAGCGTCACCGGGGCGCCGTCGCCGGCGTACCGGTAGGGCTCCAGCTCGGCGTCCCAGGCGGTGCCGAGCGCCTTGTCGAGCGCGTGGGCCAGCGCCTCGGGGGCCCGCGCGGCGGCCATGATGCTGCGCAGCCGGTCCTCGCCGAGCTGGATGTCGCCGGCCGCGCCGACGGTGGCGCGGAACAGGCCGCGCCCCGGGACGTACATGAAGCGTTCGCCGTCGACGCCGGCGCTCGGTTCCTCGGTCACCTCGAAACGGATCATGGGCCACTGCCGGAGGGCAGCAGCCAGCTCGGCGCCCGTCCCCGGGCGACCGGTCCACCCGCACTCGGCGCGGCGGGCGCCGGGGTCGACGGGCTGGGCCGTCCACTGCAGGTTGACCGGCGCGGCGAGGACGCGCGCGATCGCCCACTCGACGTGTGAGCACACGGCGAGCGGGGTCGAGTGGACGTATACGACGCCACGCGTTGGCACGGTGACCTCCCGGAGAGCGAGGTGCGTCTTCCCCTACGACCTCGACACCCGAGTGGCTGTTGGAACACATGATGACTGCTGGGACGGATGGTGCGCCAGAGAATCGGAAAATTCGCCGCCCGGACGGGGCGGAATGCCGGGCCGGCGGCCAGGGTTGTGCTCTCCGACAGTCGCGGTGACCAGCCAGGCATCGTGGTCGTGTACAGTTCTCTCGGCGGCTTGTGCCGCGCACATCTTCGGCGGGCCGAGGCTCTTCCCGAGCGTCACCCGTCACAGCCCCCGGACGTTCCCGTCCTCCCGTACGTCTCCAAGGAGTACCTCCGTGGCGAGCAACACCTCTAAGACCGCGCGCGCGTCAGTCCGGGCCGGCCAGGCTGGCCAGGGTGGGGCCCTCAGCGTGCTGGGCGAGTTCAAGTACGTCATCCCGCTCAACGGCGGCAAGCACGCCTACGTGCGGAATCTGACCAACGGCAAGACCGCGCACCTGCGCACCGACTCCGAGGCCTTCGTCGAGGAGATCCGGGTGCTGGCCGCCGCCGGTCACGCCGCCAAGATCCGGGCCGAGCTGAACAACCTCGCCGCCGCCCACCCGGACCACGGCTGGGACGCCACCGAGAAGCGCCTCGCCGAGGCCGGCGTCTTCGGCGGCTGAGCCCGCCCGCGACACCTGCGACACCCGAACCGCCCGCCGGGCCACCCGGCGGGCGGTTCGCCGTCTCCGCCCGACCTCACCGGGCTTCGCCGTCTCCGCCCGATCTCGCCGGGCACGGAGAGGTGAGAAGGGGACCCTTCCCTACCGCAGGCGTCAACAGGGGCCCTTCCTTACAGATGGTTGGCGTGGTGTCATGGCGGGTAGCCGGTGTTACCGCCGGGTCACCCGGCGATGAAGTTTCCGTGGCGGCCCAAGGGGAGGCGGCGATGCCGGAACACGTCGAGGTGCGGCTCGAAGACGACGTGCACCTGCACGTGGCGGCGTCCGGGCCGCCCGACGCCGAGGTCACCGCGGTCCTGCTGCACGGCTGGACGTTGGACGGGCGGAGCTGGCACCGCCAGCAGGCCGAGCTCCGCGAGCGGTTCGGCGACCGGGTCCGGGTGGTCACGTACGACGCCCGGGGGCACGGCCGGTCCGGCTGCATGGCGCTGCGCACCGCCACCCTGGCCCAACTCGGCGACGACCTGGCCGCCGTGCTCGACGCGGTCGCCCCGGCCGGGCCGGTGGTCCTGGTCGGGCACTCCATGGGCGGCATGACGATCATGGAGTACGCGCACCGGCACCCCGACCACTTCGCCGCCCGCGCGGCAGGGCTGGTGTTCGTCTCGACCACCGCCGAGGGGCACACCCACACCGTGTACGGCCTCTCCCCCCGCATCGCCCGGCTGATCCGGCTGGCCGAGACCACCGGCGCCGGGGTGCTGGCCCGCTGCGGCGAGTGGCGTCCGCCCCGGGCGCTGCTGCGCGCCCTGCGACCCAGCATCCGCTGGATGCTCTTCGGCGACCACTGCGACCCGACCGACATCCGGCTGGTCACCTCGGCGGTGGCCCGGGCCACGCTGCGCTCGATCGGCGGGTTCCGGGCCTCGATCGGGGCCCAGCACCGGCTGGACACCCTCGCCGCGCTGGCCCACCTGCCGGCGGCGGCGCTGGTCGGGGACCGGGACCGGCTCACCCCGCCGCCGTGCGCCGAGTCGATCGCGGCGGCCCTGCCGGCGACCGAGCTGACGGTCTGCCCCGGTGCCGGGCACATGCTGATGATGGAGCGGCCCGAGCAGGTGAACGCGGCCCTGGCCGGCGTGCTGGGTCGGGCGCTGGCGGGCGCGCGGAGCAGGCTTCTGCCGGGCTGAACAGCGGCACGGTCGACGGCCTGCCGACGTGGGGTGGATCGCGGCAGCGGCATGGCCCCGCGAACCCGTCGGCCGCTGGCCGTACCCTCACCCGGTCACCCCGGCGCGCCGCCCGCGCCCCTGGCGTGGCCGCCGCCGTCTGCAAGGAGCCGTACGTTGACCGACCGCACCACCCTGGAGCAGGAGATGGCCGCCGAGCAGCGGCATCTAGACCGGGTGTACGCCCGCCTCGCAGAACTGCAAAAACCTGGCCGCCCAGGCCGAGAAGGACGGCTACCGCCTGGCCCGGGTGGGCAACTTCGGGGCGCTCGTCGAGCGGGACGCGATGGTCTTCCACGCCGCCCAGCGCCGGCACGTGCTCGACGCCGAGCACGAGGGGCTGGTCTTCGGCCGGCTGGACCTGCGGGAGGGGCAGGTGCTGCACGTCGGGCGGCTCGGGGTGCGCGGCGAGGACGCCGAGACTCTCGTGGTGGACTGGCGGGCCCCGGCCGCCGCCGCTTTCTACCAGGCGACCCCCGCGCAGCCGCTGGGGGTGGTGCGCAGGCGCACCATCTCCTCGTCGGCGGAGCGGGTGACCCGGATCGAGGACGACCTGCTGGACCCGGCGGCGGCCCCGCCCGACATGGCGGTGGTGGGCGACGGCGGGCTGCTGGCCACCCTGTCCCGGGCAACCGGGCGGGGGATGCGGGACATCGTGGCCACGATCCAGCGGGAGCAGGACGAGGCGATCCGCTCCCCCGCCTCCGGGGTCACGATCGTCTCCGGGGGCCCGGGGACGGGCAAGACGGCGGTGGCCCTGCACCGGGCGGCGTACCTGCTCTACTCCGACCGCAGCCGGTACGCCGGCGGCGGCATCCTGGTGGTCGGCCCGTCGGCGGTGTTCGTGGAGTACATCGCCTCGGTGCTGCCGTCGCTGGGCGAGGAGGCGGCGACGCTGCACTCGCTCGGCTCGCTGTTTGCGGGGATGAGCGCGACGCGCACCGACCCGCCCGAGGTGGCGGCGGTGAAGGGGTCGCTGCGGATGCGCCGGGTGCTGGAGCGGGCGGTGCGGGACGCGGTGCCGGGCGGGCCGGGCGAGCTGCGCCTGCTCTACCGGGGTGAGCTGTTGCGGCTGGACCGCCGGGAGCTCGACGGCATCCGGGACCGGGCGCTGAGCCGGGGGGCCCGCCGCAACGAGTCGCGCCGGGCGGGCTTCGACGGGGTGTTCGCGGCGCTGTGGGCGCAGGCCCACCGGCTGAACATCGGCCGGCTGCCGGAGCAGCGCGCGTTCGAGGACGAAATCGCCGAGCGGCCCGAGTTCCGAGAGTTCCTCAAGGCGTGGTGGCCGCGCCTGCACCCCCGGCACGTGCTGGGCTGGCTGGCCCGCCCCGACCGGCTGCGCCGGTACGCCGCCGGGGTCCTGTCCCGGGCGGAGGTCGGCCTGCTCGCCGACGCGTACCGGGCGCTGGACGTCGAGGGGCTCACGATCGCCGACATCGCCCTGCTCGACGAGCTGGACGCGCTGCTGGGCAAGCCGATGCAGCCGAGGCGGGCGAAGCGGGACCCGTTCCAGCTCGCCGGGGGCGTACGGGAGCTGAGCACGCACGCCGACCGGCAGCGGGCGGCCCGGGAGGCGGCCCGGGAGCGGCCCGAGGACTACCGCGACTACGCGCACGTGGTGGTCGACGAGGCGCAGGACGTCTCGCCGATGCAGTGGCGGATGATCGGCCGGCGCGGCCGGCTGGCGTCCTGGACGGTGGTGGGCGACCCGGCGCAGACCGCGTGGACGGGGGACCCGCAGGAGTTGACCCGGGCCCGGGACGCGGCGCTGGGCCGGCGACGCCGGCACCAGTTCGAGCTGACCACCAACTACCGCAACTCGGCGGAGATCTTCGCGGTGGCGGCGGCGGAGATCCGCCGGCTCTACCCGGACCTGACGCTGCCCCGGGCGGTGCGGTCCACCGGCGTGGCCCCGGTCGAGCTGACCGTGCCGGCGGCGGAGCTGGAGGCGGCCACCGTCGCGGCGGTCGTCGACCTGCTCGGCGAGGTGGAGGGCACGGTCGGGGTGATCACGCCGGTGCCGCGCCGGGATGAGGTGGCCGGCTGGCTGGCCGGCCGGGCCGCGCCGCGCCTTCAGGTGGTGACCAGCCTGGAGGCCAAGGGCATGGAGTACGACGGGGTGGTGCTGGTCGCTCCGGGCGCTATCCGGGCCGACCCGGGTTCCGGCGTGCGGACGCTGTACGTGGCGTTGTCCCGGGCCACCCAGCGCCTCGTCACGATCGATCCGGCGGGCTGATCGGGGCCCGGCCGCTCACCGGCCCCGTCCACAGCCCACAACTTGCACACATAGCAATGTGAGCATAGGTTGGATCGGGCTCGAGTCGTGGACGGAGGGTGTGGGCGTGGGCACAGGTCATGACCACCACCACGGTACGGCGGCGAACGCCTCGGACCGCCATTCGGGGCGACTTTGGGTGGCGTTCACGCTGCTCGCCGCACTGATGGTCATCGAGGCGGCCACCGCGTTCGACACCGGCTCGCTGGCGCTGCTCTCCGACGCCGGGCACATGTTCACCGACGTGCTCGGCATCGGCATGGCGCTCGCCGCGATCACCGCCACCCGCCGGGCCACCGCCGACCCGCAGCGCACGTTCGGGCTCTACCGGCTGGAGGTGCTCGCCGCACTCGGCAACGCCCTGCTGCTCAGCGGCGTCGCCGTCTACGTTCTCGTCGAGGCCGCCCGCCGCTTCGACGACCCGCCCGAGGTGACCACCGGCCCGATGCTGGCGGTGGCGGTGCTGGGCCTGCTCGCCAACGTCGCCGTGTTCGCCCTGCTGCGCAGCGGGGCGAAGCAGAGCCTCAACCTGCGCGGGGCATACCTGGAGGTACTGGGCGACCTGCTCGGCTCGGTCGGGGTGATCGGGGCGGCGGCACTGATCATGTTCACCGGCTGGTCGTGGGCGGACCCGGCGGTGGCCGTCGCGATCGGCGTGTTCATCCTGCCCCGCACCTGGCGGCTCGGGCGGGCCGCGGTGCGCATCCTGGTCCAGGCCGCGCCGGAGCACCTCCAGGTGACCGCGGTGCACGACCGGCTGGCCGCGGTGCCCGGCGTGGTCGAGGTGCACGACCTGCACGTCTGGACGCTGACCTCCGGCATGGAGGTCGCCTCGGCCCACCTGACCATGGCACCCGGAGCGGAGGTCGGCGCGGTGCTGACCGCCGCCCGCACCGCCCTGCACGAGGACTTCCGCATCGAGCACGCCACCTTGCAGGTCGAGCCTGGAGCGTCCTGCGACGGCTGTGGGCCGGCCGGCTGGTAGGGCCGACGCCAACAATTTTCACGGCTTTTGACATTGTTTGCCTGATTTAAGCGGTTTCGTCCGCGTACCCTCCGTCACGGACGCAGCGCTGGTCCCACCGGCACCGGTAGGCTCGGTCCCGGCCTCCGCCGGGCGGCGCCCTCCGGCGCCTGCGGTGGCCGCCGCCTAATCGCCTGCGGGCGAGCCGGGGAACCACGTCCGTGGGGTGCATCCGCCTGAGCGGTAGGGATCTTCCGTCCCGAACCCGTCAGCTAACCCGGTCGGCGGCTGACGGAAGGACACGCATATGCCAGTAGTGGCACCTGTAGGACGGATCGCCGCCCGGGTGGCGGCGGCACTGGTGCTGACGCTCGCCGTCGGCCTCGGGATCGCGCCGGTGGCGCCGGCCGGGGCCGCACCGCCCGTCGGCCTGCTCGCCGCCGCGCCCGGCGACGACGAGGAGGGCGGCACCCCCGCCCTGCGCGCCCAGCTCGAGGCGGCCAGCAAGGGGTACCTGGAGGCCAAGACCGCCCTCGACCGCTCGGTGAAGCGGCAGAAGCAGCTCGGCGGCCAGCTCAAGGCGGTCGAGGCCGAGCTGGTCACCCGCGGCGCCAAGGTCGGCGAGATCGCCGGCGTGGCGTACAAGAAGGGACGCCTGACCGCCGCCTCCGCGCTGCTCAACAGCAACTCCCCCGAAGGCTTCCTGGACCGGGCCGCCGCGCTCGACGCGGTCGCCACCAACGAGGACCGGGCGCTGCGCGAGCTGCTGGCGACCCGGGACGAGGCGACCAAGACCCGGCAGGGGATCGACGGCGAGATCCGCGAGCAGCGCAAGCAGGTCGCGCTGATGGGCAAGCGCAAGGAGCAGGCCGAGCGGGCACTCACCGTGGCCAACAACAAGGCCAGCAGCAGCGGCGGGTCCAGCCCGGGCGGCACCTCCAGCGCGAACGCCACCCCCGCGAAGCGCAACGCCGACGGCTCCTGGCCGGCGGAGTCGTGCAGCGTCAACGACCCCACCCCGGCCAACGGCTGCATCACCCCGCGCACCCTGCACGCGCTCAACCAGGCCAAGGCCGCCGGCTTCACGCGGTACGTCTCCTGCTACCGCCCCGGCGGCTCCGGCGAGCACCCCAAGGGCCGGGCCTGCGACTTCGCCGCGCAGAAGGGCGGCTTTGGCGGCGTGGCCACCGGCGGGGACCGCACCTACGGCAACAACCTCGCGGCGTACTACGTCCGCAACGCCGACCGGCTCGCCGTGCTGTACGTGATCTGGTTCAAGCAGATCTGGCTGCCCAGCAGCGGCTGGAAGGCGTACAGCGGCGGAAACGGGGACCCGTCAAGCGACCACACCAACCACGTGCACCTGTCGGTGATCTGACCCGCGCCCCGGCGGCCCTTCCCGCTCCGACGGGCCGCCGGGGCGTTACGCCGCCCGGCCCAGCACCTCGCCCAGCCGCCGGGCCAGCCCGAGGTGCGCGGAGCGGGCCTGCCGGAAGGCGTACGGGAACAGCGGCGCCGGGGCGGCCAGGGTGATCTCCACGTCGACGCGGACGATGCCGCCCGGCTCGTCGTGCAGCCGGGTTCGGTTACGCACCGTAGTGGCAGGCCGCTGCCGGGCCACCGTGACGATCTCGTCGTCGGTCACCACCAGCACGTCCGCCTGGTACGTCACGCCAAAGCGCAGCGGACCGGCGGCGAGCTGATCGGTGATCGCGTAGCTGGCCAGGGACCCAGGCCGGGGCGGCAGCCGGCGCACCCGCGTGATCAGCGGATGCAGCTCGGTCTGCCGGGCGGGGTCGCCGAGCAGCGCCACCACCTCGGCACGCGGGCAGCGGGCCTGGACGGAGTACTGAAAGCTGTCCCGCCGGAGCACCCCTCGATCGTCCCCCAGCTGAGGGCACGAGGGAAGGGCCCTCGGCACGAGCCCGCACGCGGGGCCGGGGCGCGGTGCGGTCAGGCTCCCGGCAGCACCTCGGGGGTGGCAGTGCCGGCGTAGTAGGGCTCCGGGGCACCGAAGAGGCCGAGCAGGCCCGTCACCCAGAGTTGCCGGTGCACGAACCGGCTCGGCTCGGTGACGACCAGCTTCACGCCGCTGACCTCGGCGGTCTGGAAGCCGGCCACCATCGCACTGATGCCGACAGAGTCGATGAAGGTGACGAGGCGCATGTTCAGCTCGATGCGGGCGGGCCGCCCTTTGGCGAGCACCTCGGCGATGGCTTCACGCACCTCGTACGCGGTGTCGACGTCGATTTCACCGCGCGGGGCGATCTCGACGACACCACCGGACAGAACCGACTTCACGATCGACAGGCTCACGCGAGCACCTCCACTCGCCCGTTCACGGGCGCCTCATCAGTACGCGGGCCGCGACCGAGAGTATTCCTCCGATGGCCTCGGTCGCCACCCCTCGGGATGAGCAATTCGTGGATCAGGGCAATTCACGTTGCCCTTATCCGGACTAATCAATCCTGTTTGCCACCCGACCGGCCCGGGGGCCGATGTCGCCGACCCAGGGTAGCGGTACGCTGCGACCTTCGTGTGCACCCCGCACCCCGGCGTGGCCCACCCGGGCCCGTCCCGCGCCCTGCGACGCTGTCCGGGTCCACCCGACCAGCCACCCGGGCCCGACCCGCCGTGACGCGGCCGTCGCCCGCCGGACCCGGCACAGTTGCCCGCCCCGCCTAGCATCGGCAGCGTCCACACCCGTACCACGGAAGGGACCACCCATGATTCGGAGACTGGCCGGCCTGGCCGGCGTCGGCGCACTGCTCGCACTCATGTTGGCCTGCGGCTTCGGCGGTGGCGGGGACGACGACGATGACGACGACGGCGACGACTTCGCCCGGGGCACGGCGGTGGTGTCCGTACGCTGAGGGCACCCCCGGCGGGTCGGGGGTTTGCGGCGGCGGCCGGTGGGGCACTGCCCCGGTGGGCGGACCAGCCGGCGGGCGACCCACCGGCCGGTGGCCGCCCGCCGGTCCCACGCCGCAGTCCGAAGTGCCCGCAGGCTTCGGCACCCGAGGAGGTAGCACGATGTTCGGAACCAACCTGCTGGAGCGCCGCAGCAAGCCCGAGCGGATCGCGGACCAGGCGTGGCACCACCTGGTCGCCGCCGTCAGCTCCGCCGGGGACAGCGTCCGGGACACCGCCCGGTCGGCCCGGCGCAGCGGTTCGGGTCTCGCCGAAGACGCGGGCGACCTGGTGGGCTCGACGGCCGACGAGGCGCGTCGCCGGGCGGTGCTGGCATTCGACGCGCTCGCCGGTCGCCGGCCCGCTCTGCCCTGGACGCTGCTGATCGGAGCCGCCCTGGCCGGCGCGGCGATCGGCTGGGCCGCCGGTTCGGCCGCGCGGGCCGCCGGCAGCCGGGGCGGACGCGACGTCGAGGAGATCGAGTTCGTCGACGTCGACCGGCCCAACTCCCCGGTCGGCCTGGACGGCTGACCCGGCGTCCCGGGGTCACCGAGACGAGGACCGGGCCGGCCTCCGTGCGGGGAGGCCGGCCCGGGGTTCCTGCCGGGCGGGACGACTAGTCGCCGGCACCGGGTTCGCGCGGACGGATGACTAGTTGGCGGTGCAGGTCAGGATCCCCGGCACCGAGTTGGCTGCCGTCCCGCTGGCGAGGAAGCCGAAGGTGGTGCTGCCGCCGACGGGCAGCGCACCGTTCCAGCCCGCGTCACGCACCACGACCTGGGCCCCGGTCTGGGTGTACGTGCCGCCCCAGAGCTGGGTGATCCGCTGCCCGTTGGGGAAGTTCCAGACCACGCTCCAGAAGCTCTTCGCCGAGCCGCCGTTGTTCTTGACGGTCACCTCGCCCTGGAAGCCGCCGGACCAGGAGGTGACGACCTTGTACGTCGCCGAGCAGGCACCGGCCGGTACGGGCGTACCCGTCGGGGTCGACGTCGGCGGCGGGGTCGTCGGCGGCGGGGTCGTCGCCGGGGGCGTCGTCGGCGGCGGGGTCGTCGCCGGCGGAGTCGTCGGCGCGGGCGTCGTCGGCGTCGGGGTGGCGCCGCCGAGCCGGTCGGCGACGAGGATCCCGCGCCCGTTGGTGCCCAGGTAGGCCCGCCCGTAGACCCGCGGGTCGCCGGTCAGCGCTTCGCCCGCGTTGCCGTACTGGTGCTTGTCGTCGTTGATCCGGACCCAGGCCGCCCCGGCGTTGTCCGACCGGAACAGGCCGGCCTGGCCGTCGACGGTGCCGAAGACGAACAGCGCCGGGTACGTCTGCCCGGGGGCCGCCTTGCCGAAGCCCACGTTCACCGCCGACGACACGCCGGCCTGCTTGGTGAAGGTGGCCCCGGAGTCGGTCGAGAGCCACAGGCCGCCCTCGCCGGCCAGCCAGATCTCGCCCTCCTTGCCCGGCAGCGCCTTGAACTTCACGTTCCCGGTGCTCGGCAGGCCGGTGGCCGCCGATGCGGTGAAGCTCGCCCCGCCGTTGGTGCTGACGTAGAACTTCCCGCCGCCGAAGCCGTAGAACTTGTTCTTGTTGACCCGATCGGACTCGACGACGGCGTTGGCCGGGATGCCGGTCGCCGCGGTCCACGAGTTGCCGAAGCCCACCGAGCGGACGACCTGCTGGCCGGCGTCGCCCGGCGACCAGACGAACTGGCTGCCGTCGGCGGACGCGGCGACGGTGCCGCCGCTGTTGATCCCGCCCGGCTCGCTGCCCTGGAACCAGTTGGCCCCGCCGTCGGTGGAGAACGCGACGTGGCTGTCGTTGGGGCGGTCGGCATCGGCGAAGTTGCCGGCCCGCACCATCACCGCCGGGTTGGTCTCGGCGTAGTCGATGCTGGTGGTGCTGGTGAAGATCGGCTGGGCGAACATCTTCGCCGGCACGGCGTCGAGGTCGGTGTGCCGGAAGCCGCCGATGTCGCCGAGCGCACTGACCAGCGGAGCCCCGGTGGGCGGGCTGATCAGGTCGAGCACGGCGGTCTCCTCCAGGCCCTTGACCATCGGCTTGATGGTGAACTGGCCGCCGGTGTCCCACTTGGTCAGGTCGGTGCTGCCGTAGATGGTCGCGCCGGTGCCGTACATGAACCGGTTGGAGTCGTGCGGGTCGATCTCGACCGACTCGTTCATCCAGCCCAGCTTCGGCGTCTCCTCCGGCGGGGACGGGTTCGCGCCGAAGGTCAGCCACGGCACCGAGCTGATGTCCATGGTGTACTTCTTGGCCCGGTTCGGGTAGCTGGTGAACTCCCAGATCCGGGACCAGGTCGCTCCCCCGTCGGTGCTGCGCCAGAAGATCGCGTCCGGCCACCAGGAGATCTGGGTGGCCACCATCAGGGTGTTCGGCTGCTGCCGGTCAATGGTCAGGCCGGAGTAGCCGAAGTGCGCGTCGGCGCTGGACGACGGGATCGGGCTGATCTGCGTCCACGCGCCGGTGGCCCGGTTGAACTTCCACACGTCGCCCTTGGCCCCGTCGTACGGGCCGCCGGTGTCGCTGGTGGCGATGTAGAGGTAGCCGCCCACCGGGTCCACGACGCCCTTGTGGGCGAGGTAACCGGTCGGCTGGCCGGGGATCCGCTCCCAGGTGGTGCCGCCGTTGGTGCTGCGGTACACCGGGTTGGCCTTGTCGGCCACGCCGACGTAGATGGTCTGGGTGGCGTTGCCGGCCGTGCCCGTGCTCTTGTCGAAGCTGACCCAGGTGAGACCCTGGTTCTGGCTCTGGTAGCCGGTGCTGTCGTTCGGGTCGGCCCGGTAGTTGCCTACGTTGGGGAAGTTCGTGACCTTGGCCCAGGTCGCCCCGTAGTCGGTGCTGCGCCACAGGCCGTTGCCGCCCTCGGCACCGTAGTAGACGATGCTGTTGCGGTTCGGGTCGACGGCGAGGCGCTCGCCCATGCCCCGGCCGGGCATGTTGCCGCCGTTCTTGAACGGCAGCTCGGTGACCTGCCAGGTCGCGCCCTTGTCCGCCGAACGCAGGATCGCGCCGTTGTTCGGATCCCAGTCGTTGGTGTACATGCCGACCGCGGCGTACACCCGGTTGGTCTGCACCGGGTCGGTGGCGACGCTGACCACGCCGTTGTAGCCCCACTTGTCCGCGCCCACCCAGTCCAGCAGCGGCGTCCAGGACTGGCTGGCCTGTTCCCAGCGGTACATCCCGCCGATGTCGGTACGGGCGTAGATCAGGTTCTTCTCGGTGGGATTGAAGACGATGCCGGGGACGAAGCCGCCGCCGTCGATCCGTACGTTCTTCCAGGAGTACGGCTCGGACACCGCCGCGGCGGCCTCGGTGGACGGGGTGACGGTGAACTGAACGGCCACGACTGCCGTGGCGGCGGCCAGCACGGTGGTGACCGTGCCGACGAGACCTCTCCGCATCTGCGGTTCCTCTCGGGATGCCCGTGGTGGTGGGACGAGGACGACGTCGACGGTCGAGCTGCGACCGTGCCCAGGCCCGACGTCGGGCATGGGAAGCCTGCCCGGGCTTCCCACCGGCGTGCGGCTCCCGCTGCCGAAGAAGGCATTCACAGTACCCTTCGTCCGGCCGGGTTTGGAAGCGCTCCCAACAAACTCGGCCGGCCGGCGAGCCGGTGGCGGCCGATCAGTCGAGGTGGTAGACGTATCCGTCGCCGACGGCCTCGCGCCGCACGCCGAGCCCGTCGACCGGCCGGGTCTCCGCGCCCTGCCACGGCGTGCCCGCCGTGTACGCCGGCAGCACCACCACCGTGCGCACCCCGATCCCCCGCAGGTACGCCACCGACGCGGCGTCCGGGAAGCCCGTGCTCGCCGCCCGGATGTCCTGCTGGCTGGCCGGGGTGAACGAGGCCAGCCCGTTGACGACCTTCGGGAAGCCGTCAGTGGACCAGAGCATCACGTGGAACTCCCGGATGCCGTCGCTGGGCAGCACCAGCGCCGGGCCGCGCAGCCCGTGCAGCGCCGCCGGCGCGACGGGGGCCGGCACGTGCGGGGTGCGGTTGACCCCCTCGGCGAGCACCAGCAGCACCGGGAACACCAGCACGAGCCGGCCCCAGCGCCGCCACCCACCGCCGGGCGACCCCGGCGCCGGAGCCGCCGCAGGTTCCGGGGCGGCCGGTTCCGGCGCCGACGCAGGTTCCGGAGCCGACGCGCGTGCCGGGCCGGCGTCGGTGGTGGTCAGCGCACCGGCGGCGAGGATGCCCAGCAGCAGCGTCGTCCACAGCACCAGCCGGCCCGGGGTGCGGATGCCGTCCCAGCCCGGCACGTGCTCCACCAGCGTGACGTAACCCGGGTCGCCGTCCCCGCCAAGCGTGCTGCCGGCGGCCAGCGCCACGGTCACCAGCACCCCGGCGGCCAGCGCCAGCCGGTGCCACACCCGCCACGCCGACACGAACAGCCCGGCGGCGGCGAGCCCGACCAGCACCATCCCGGGCAGCAGCGTCATCTCCCCGGCGAAGCTCAGCGAGGCCCGCGCGGTCTCGTGCCGCTCCCCCCACAGCCACGACTCCGGCGGGGCGGTCAGGAAGCCGCGCAGCGGCGGGGAGAACATCGCGATCTGCTCGACCGTGCGCCGGCCCGCCGGGTGCCGGGCCACCACCTCGAAGTAGGGCGCCGCCATCAGCAGGGTCACGCCGGCGAAGAACACGCCGCCGGCCAGGTCGGCGACCAGCAGCCGGCGCGGGAACGCCGGCCGCCGCCGACGCCGCCACCACGACCAGCCGTACCCGCCGGCCGCGCCGAGGCAGAGCAGCGCCAGCGCGTACGCGAAGGGCAGACCGATGCCGAAGCCGAGACTGACCTGCCAGGCGGCGACCGCCCAACCGGCCGCCGCCCAGCCGGGGCGGACCCGGTCCGGACGGTAGCCGTGCCGCAGCGACCAGCCGTGCCCCCGGGCCAGCATGGCCAGCGCCAGCGCGATCCCGCCGATGCTGAGCACGTGCAGGTGCCCGGCCTGGGCCAGCTTCCACGGCGCGTACGCGAAGGACGCCCCGGCCACCGCCGCGCCCGCCCGGCCCGCGCCGAGCTGGCGGGACAGCGCGTACGCCCCGACGAAGGCGAGCGCGTGCACCAGCACGTACAGCAGGTTGTAGCGGACCACGGCGGCGACCGGCCCGTGGCCGATCATTCCGAACGGGGCGTAACCGAGCAGGGTGTCCGAGTACGCGTACGTGTACGGCTCCGGCCAGAACGTGTTCGAGTGCCACAGCTGCGTCGGGTTGGTGAGCAGCGCGTGCCCGCCCCAGGCGACCTGCCATGCCTGCAACGTCGGGTCGCCCGTGTCCTGCGGGATGGTGCCGGTCAGGTCGCGCACCGTCGGCCAGGTCAACGCCACGGCCAGCACCAACGAGCCGACCACCGCGAGGGTCCACTCGTGGCGGGCGAACCGGCCCGCCACCGCCCACCACCGGCCGCCGGCCGGTGGCCCGGCGACGGCGGCCGGGACCGCCTCGCGAACCTCACCCATCGCCCGCTCCCCACTCCCGACAGTCACGCCGCCCCAGATCGTGCCGGACCGCGCGGCCCGTGTCGACCGTCGTCCCGCGCCCGTTTGTCGATCGCCGTCCCGGCCAACGGCGGTACGCCCCGCGCGCCCCGCCCGTCGCCCACGCGTCCCTCACCCCGCCGGGGTGAGCCGGCCTCACCCCGGCCGGGGGCAACCTCGCAGATGGCGGGCCCTTGCCGTCACGTTCGTCGGGGCCGCCGAGCAGGTCCGCCGCCGGCCGACCGCCGAGAATCCGGGAGGAGCGCGATGCCCACCTCGACGACCACCCGCACCGACCAGGAAATCCAGTCCGCCGTGCTGGACGAGTTGGCCTGGGAGCCGAGGGTCCAGCCCAACGAGATCGGCGTGACCGTCGCCGAGGGGGTTGGCCCCGCTGACCGGCCAAGTTCAACAGCTACGCCAAGAAGTGGGCCGCGGAACGCGCCGCGCACCGGGTCGCCCGGGTCCGTGCGGTCGCCGACGACCTCGCCGTCCGGCTGCCCGCAACGGCGGAACGCACCGACCCGGAACTGGCCACGGCCGTGGCGCGGGCGCTGGAGTGGGACGCGTTCGTGCCGGTACGGCCGCTGGAGGTCACCGTCTCCAGCGGCTGGGTGACCCTGCACGGCGAGGTGGAGTGGGAGTACCAGCGCCGGGCCGTGGACCGCGCCGTCGGCCGGCTGACCGGGGTACGCGGGTTGACCAACGGGATCACCGTGCGGCCGGCGGTACGCCCGCACGCCGAGGACCTCGCCGAGCGGATCGTCGACGCGCTGGCGCGCAACGCGGCCGTCGACGACGAACGGGTCACCGTCCGGCTGCACGGCGACGCGGTGCTGCTGGAGGGCGTGGTGCACTCGGTGCCGGAACGCGCGGAGGTGGAGCGGACCGTCTGGTCGGCACCCGGCATCCACGAGGTGCACAACCACCTCGTGGTGGGCCGATGACGGCACCGTTGCAGTTCGCCGTCGACGCCGCGCTGTGGCCCGGTCGCCGGCCGGTCAGATCAGGTGCAGCTCCCGGGCGCGACGGACGGCCTCTCGGCGGCGGGTGGCGTCCAGCTTGCGGTAGATGTTGCGTACGTGCGTCTTGACGGTGTTCACCGACAGGGACAGCTCGGCGGCGATCTCCACGTTGGACAGGATGCTCTGCAGGTACCGCAGAATGGTCAGCTCCCGTTCGGTGAGCGGCTCGTCCAGCGCCCGGTCCGGTTCGGGGTCCGGCCGCGCCGGCGGCTCCTCCGTCACCCGGACGAGGTCGCTGACCGTCGGCCAGTGGGCCGTGCCCGAGTCCAGATGTGCCGCGAGCAGGTCCCGCACCCCGGGCTCGGCGCGGGTGAACGGGCGGCGGAACCCCTCGGCGGCAGCGAGTTCGAGGATCCGCTCCAGGATCCGTCCGGCCCGCCGGGCGTCCCCGGCCTGCCGGGCGAGCACCGCGTCCAGCACTCCGGCGTCGAGGCGTACCGGTAGCGGCCAGTTCCCGGCGTCCGGACCGTCCCAGGACGGCAGGACGTGGGCGGCGGCGCGCGGGTCGCCGGCGCGCAGCTCGACCCGGGCCAGGGCGACGGCCGGCGCCTCGGTCGGGCCGTCGTGCTGGGCCAACGCATCGGTCAGCAGTTCCCGGGCGGCACCGAGGTCGCCGTGGGCGGCGCGCAGATCCGCCTCGGCGGCCAGCAGCCAGGCCCGCAGCTCCCCCGCGCCACCACCGGGCCCGGGAGGTGACGGGCCGTCCCCGGCCGGCGGGGGCGCGAGCCGGTCCCGGGCGGTCGACAGCAGGCGCAGGGCGGCGGCCGGGGCGTCGCGATCACGCAGCAGCCCCGCCCGGCACAGCGCGGCGAGCGCCGCCACGGGCGGCTCGTCGGCTGCCGGGTCGGCCAGCGCCAGGCGTGCCTGCGCCTCGTCGGGCAGGCCGCGGTGCAGCGCGACGACGGCCAGCGCCAGGTGGGCGTACGCGCAGTCCGTACGACAGGACCAGCC
>NZ_GG657738.1:1852909-1853407 GCF_000158815.1 Micromonospora sp. ATCC 39149
CCAGCTCGGCGCGGAGCAGGTCGGCCAGCAGCGGGTGGCAGCGGTACCAGGGCGGCTGGCTGTCGTCACGGTCCACGAAGCCGCCGGCGGCGGCCAGCGCGGTCAGCACCCGCTCGGCGTCGCATCGCCCGGTCAGCGCGTCGACCAGGTCGGCGCGGACGGCGTCGGCGACAGCGCCCCGGCGCAGCGCGTCCCGGGCCGCGTCGTCGAGCGGGGCGAGCAACTCCGCCCGCAGGTAACCGGCCACGTCCGGCTGGTCGCCGCCGAACTGCTCCAGCCAGCGAACCGGGTCCGGGCGGTCCCGGGCGGCCAGCGCGGCCAGTCGCAGCCCGGCCGGCCAGCCGCCGGTACGCGCGCGCAGCCGGGGAACCGCCGCGGCCGGCAGGAGCACACCGTGCGCGACGAGCAGGCAGTTCACCTCGTCGTCGGTGAAGGCCAGTTCGTCGGAGCCCACGTTGGTCAACTCACCGGCGAGCCGCAGCCGGTGCAGCCCCGCCG
>NZ_GG657738.1:1854518-1861528 GCF_000158815.1 Micromonospora sp. ATCC 39149
CGAGGCGCTGCGCCAGAGCAAGCAGCTCACCGAGACCGGTGAGCTGCTACGCGCCGACCGTTCCCCGCTGGAGCGCCCCCGCTCGGCCGCGCCCGAAGCGACGGTGCCCGGGGCTGCGGTGCCCGGCGGCGGCCCGGCGGTGCCCGGATGAGGGCGCTCTGCTGGCTCGGCGCGGGCCACCTCGGGGTGCGACAGGTCCCCGACCCCGAGCTGCGCAACTCCGCCGACGCGATCGTCCGGGTCCGGCGCAGCGCCACGTGCGGGGCGGACCTGCCGCTGCTCGCCGGGCGGGCCCCGGCGCTGTCCGTCGGCGACGTGCTCGGGCACGAGTTCCTCGGCGACGTGGTCGAGGTCGGGCCGCGGGTGCGGCGGCACCGCGTCGGCGACCGGGTGGTGGTCTGCGCGACCGTGGCCTGCGGGAGCTGCTGGTACTGCCGGCAGGGCCTCTACGCCTGCTGCGACAACGGCAGCACCGGGCCGGCGGCGGCCGAGGCGGCGTGGGGGCAGCCCACCGGGGGCTGCTACGGCCATCCCCGGGCCGACGGGGGGTTCGCCGGCAGCCACGCCGAGTACGTCCGGGTGCCGTACGCCGACGTCGGGGCGTTCGGGGTGCCGGACCCCGTGGACGACGACCGGGCGGTCTTCGCCTCGGACGCGGTGCCCGCCGGCTGGCTCGCCGCCGAGCTGGGCGAGGTGCGCCCGGGCGACGTCGTGGCGGTCTGGGGCGCGGGCGCGGTGGGCCAGATGGCCGCGCAGGCCGCCCTGCTGCACGGCGCGGCCCGGGTGGTGGTGATCGACCGGTACCCGCAGCGGCTGCGGCTCACCGAGCGGCACGTCGGCGCGGAAACCCTCGACTACCTGGCCGTCGACGTCCTTGCCGAACTGCGCGAACGCAGCGGCGGGCGGGGCCCCGACGTCTGCGTGGAGGCCGTCGGCATGGCCTGGGACGGCATGGAGCCGCGGTCGCTCGCCGAGCGGTTCGCCGCCGCCGCGCGGCCGGGCACCGCCCCGGACAACCCCATCGCGGTACGCGAGGCGGTGCACGCCTGCCGCAAGGGCGGCACGGTCGTGGTGCTCGGCACGTTCACCGGCTTCGTCGACACGTTCCCGCTCGGCGCGGTGCTGCGCAAGGGGCTGACCGTACGCGGTGCCCGCCAGCACGGGCAGCGCTGGATCCCGATGCTGCTGGACCGGATGGCGCGCGGCGAGATCAGCACGGCACACCTGGCCACCCACCACCTACCCCTGGAGCAGGGCGCGCTCGGCTACGACCTGTTCCGCACCCGCGCCGACGGCTGCCTGCGTACCGTCTTCACGCCCTGAGTCGACGCTGCCGCACCCGGGCATTCGTCGTGGTGCCCTGCCCCGCCGCCGGTGGCAGACTCGCGGTATGCGGGAAGATCGGGCGTACGACGTAGTGCTGTTCGGGGCCACCGGGTTCACCGGCGGGCTCACCGCCCAGTACCTCGCCCGGCACGCGCCGCCGGGGTTGCGCTGGGCGCTGGCCGGGCGGAACCCGGCCAAACTGTCGGCCGTGCGGGAGCGGTTGGCGGGGATCGCCCCGGCCCTGGCCGAGCTGCCGCTGCTCACCGCCGACGTCACCGACCCGGAGTCGCTGCGGCTGGTCGCCGAGAGCGCCCGGGTGGTGGCCAGCACCGTCGGGCCGTACGTGCGGCACGGGGAGCCGCTGGTCGCCGCGTGCGCCCGGGCCGGCACCGACTACGTCGACATCACCGGGGAGTCGGAGTTCGTCGACACCATGTACGTGCGGCACCACGCCGAGGCGGTGCGCACCGGAGCGCGGCTGGTACACGCCTGCGGCTTCGACTCGATCCCGCACGACCTGGGCGTCTGGTACACGGTCAAGCAACTGCCGTCCGATGGGCCGATCACCGTGGACGGATTCGTCCGAGCGGGTGGCAGGTTCTCCGCCGGCACCTACCATTCGGCGCTCACCGCGTTCTCCCGTACCGGGGAGGCGAGCCGGGCGGCGAAGGCGCGGCGGGCCGTCGAGCCACGCCCGCAGGGCCGCCGGGTCCGGGCGGTGCCCGGCAAGGTCGGCCGATCGGCGGAGCTGGGCATGTGGGCGGTGCCGCTGCCGACCATCGATCCGCAGGTGGTCCGCCGGTCGGCCGCGGCCCGGCCGGAGTACGGGCCGGACTTCCGGTACCGGCACTTCGCCGCCGTGCGGCGGCTGCCCACGATCGTCCTCGGCGCGGTCGCGCTGGGCGGCCTGCTCGGGCTGGTGAAGGCGCCGCCGACCCGGCGCTGGCTGCTCGGGCGGCTCGCCTCCGGCCAGGGGCCGAGCGCCGCGCAGCGGGCCAGGTCGTGGTTCCGGGTGCGGTTCCTCGCCTGCGGCGGCGGTCGGCGGGTGGTGACCGAGGTGGCCGGCGGCGACCCCGGGTACGACGAGACGGCGAAGATGCTCGGCGAGTCCGCGCTCTGCCTGGCCCTCGACGACGACCTGCCGCTGGCCTCGGGCCAGGTGACCCCGGTGACCGCGATGGGCGACGCCCTGCTGCGCCGGCTCACCGCAGCCGGCCTCACCTTCCGCACGCTGGAGCTGCAAGGAGGGGCCCCTTGTTAACGCTTTCGGTATAGAAAGGGCCCCCTGCAAACACCGCACCCAGGCGAGCGGCGCGGGCAGGGGCGGGAACGAGGGCTTGACCCTCGACCTGGTGAAGGGCACAGGATCCTCGGCGTGGAGAGCGAACTGCGCAGCATCGGCGAGCTGGCCCGGGCCAGCGGCCTGACGATCAGCGCCCTGCGGTTCTACGACCGCTCCGGGGTGCTGGCGCCGGCGCTGGTCGACCCGGTGACCGGCTACCGCTGGTACGCCGACGACCAGGTCGTGCCGGCCCGGCTGGTGGCCGGGCTGCGCCGGGTCGGGATGCCGCTGGCGGAGATCGCCGCCGCCGTACGGCATCGGGCCGAGCCGGCCGTGGTGGGCCGGCTGCTCGACGCGCACCTGCGCCGGCTGGAGGACGGCCTTGCCGACGCCCGCCGTGAACTCTCCCGGATCCATGCCCTGATCGACCCCGAGGAGAACCCGATGGTCACCTGTCTCGTACTGTCCCGCGCCGATCTCGCCGCCGCGATCGACGCGGTCCGCTTCGCCGTCGGCGCCGACCCCGACCTGCCGGTGCTCTCCGGTGTCCTGTTCGATGTCGCCGCCGACGGCGTACGCCTCGTCGCCACCGACCGGCACCGGATGGCGGTGTCCCGGGTTCCCGGCCGGGTCGACGGCCCCGCCCAGCGGGTGCTCGCCCCCGTGGACCTCGTCGACCGGGCCCGCGCGCTGCTGGACGCCGACGGCGGGTCCGAGGCGCGCCTGCGGCTGGACGGCGCCGCCGTCACCGTCTCCGTCGCCGGTCGGGAGGCCACCGGGCCCGCCCTGCCCCACGAGTTCCCGGACTACCAGCGGCTGCTGGGCGGGCACGCGGGCGGCACGCCGGCGTACCGGATCCCGGTGGACGTGCCGGCGCTGCGCGCGGAGGTCGCCGACGGACCGCCGGCGCGGGTCCTGCGGCACGAGGGCGTCGACGTGCCGGTGACCGTGCTGGGCCTGGACGACGTGGGCGCGCTGCGGGTCCTCGACAGCGCCGCGCTGGCCGACGCCGCGCCGGAAGCGGTGCGGTTCGGCGTCAACGGACGGTATCTGCTCGACGCCCTGGACGCGGGCGACCGGGGGCAGCTCCTGCTGGAGTTGGACGGGCCGATCGCCCCGCTGGCGGTGCGCCGGCCGGACGACGCGGACGCGTTCTCCATCCTGATGCCCATCCGGCTCTGAGCCCGCGTCGGCACCGGGGCACCCGCCCCGTGCCCAACCGGCTCTGAGCCCGCCTCGGCACCGGGGCACCCGCGTCTGTTGGCCGGGACCAGCCGGGAGACGCGGCGACGGTAGCATCGGTGGGTTCCCACCTGACTTCCCGGACGGAGGCGTACGGAGCAGCATGCTCGACATGGAGTTGATCCGGAAGGATCGCGAGGCGGTGGCGACCGCGCTGGCGAAGCGACTGGATCCCGCCGAGGTCAACCGGGCGCTGGACGAGATCCAGCGGCTCGACCAGGAGCGCCGCGCCCTCATCACGGAGATCGACGCCGAGCGGCAGCGCCGCAAGGCGGAGGCGCGGGCGTACGCGGCGGCGAAGCGGGCCGGCAGCGCGCCGGAGAGCGTCGCCCCGGAGGCCGAGCGCAAGCAGCTCGTCGAGCTGGAGTCCCAGCTCGACGAGGTGCAGTCCCGGCTGCGCGACCGGATGGGCGAGCTGCCCAACCTGCCCGCCGACGACGTCGTCCCCGGCGGCAAGGAGGCCAACCGGGTCGTCCGGGCCTTCGGCGAGCGGCCGGCGATCGAAAAGGTCCGCGATCACGTCGAGCTGAGCCGCATGTTGGGCCTGGTCGACCACGAGCGGGGGGTCAAACTCGGCGGCTCCGGCTTCTGGATGTACACGGGCCTGGGCGCCCGGCTGGAGTGGGCGCTGCTCAACTGGTTGATCGACCAGAACATCGCAGCGGGTTACGACTTCCTGCTCCCGCCACACCTGCTGCTGGACACCGCCGGTTTCGCCGCCGGCCAGTTCCCCAAGTTCTACGACGACGTCTACCACCTCGACCGGGAGTCCGCCCCGCGCGGGCAGTTCCTGCTGCCCACGGCGGAGACGGCGATCCTCGGGGCGTACCAGGACGAGATCCTGGACACCGCGACCCTGCCGCTGCGGCGGTTCGCGTACACCCCGTGCTACCGGCGGGAGGCGGCCGGTTCGCACTCCGACGAGCGGGGCACCGTGCGGGGCCACCAGTTCAACAAGGTGGAGATCTTCCAGTTCACCCTGCCCGAGCAGGCCGACGCCGCACTGGAGCAGATGGTCACCCACGTGGAGGGCCTGGTCGCGCGGCTGGGCCTGCACCACCAGACCAGCCTGCTGTCGGCCGGCGACGCCAGCGCCTCGATGAAGAAGACCCTCGACATCGAGGTGTGGATGCCGAGCACCGGCAAGTACAAGGAGGTGTCGTCGGTCTCCTGGGCCGGCGACTACCAGGCCCGCCGCGCGGCCATCCGGTACCGCGAGGCGGGCGGCAAGCAGACCCGCTTCGTGCACACCCTGAACGGCTCGGCGCTGGCCACCAGCCGGCTCTTCCCGGCCATCCTGGAGCAGTTCCAGCAGCCCGACGGCTCGGTGCTGGTGCCGGAGGTGCTCCGCGACCGGGTCGGCACCGACCGCCTCACGCCGGGTCGCTGACCGCCGGGTTCTCGACGCTGACCGGCACGTCGCCGGCGGGGGCCGGGTCACCCGGCTCCCGCCGCGCGGTCCGCCCTCGGGCGGCCAGCAGGGCGAGGGTGAGCAGGGGCGGCGGCCAGCAGGGGCCGGGCCGGCCGCGTCCAGGGCCCACACCAGGGCCTGCTGGATCCGGGCCGCGGCGACCACCACCGGGTCGCCGAACGCGTCGTGTCGGCCTTCGGCGAGCCGCACCTCGTACCAGCCGTACCAGGCGACGTAGCCGCCGGCGACCAGCAGCACCAGGTCGTCTGAGCCGGGGCAACCACCTGCCGACCTCGCGCAGCCGGGCCACCACCCGGTCGCGCAGCAGCGCCACGCCGAGGGCGTCCTCCGCCACCACGAGTCCCATCCCGAGCGCGTACGCGACGAACAACGCCAGCCCGCGCGACGTCGAGCCGGCCTGGAGGCTGGTCGCCACGATCGCCAGGAACGGGGCGATGGAACAGGTAAGCGACGCCAGCGCGTACGCAGCGCCGAAGAGCACCATGGACGGCAGCGTGCGGGTCAGCCGGGGCGCGCGGGCCAACGGGAGGGGGGCGGGCAGCCGCCGGCCGGCGAGCAGCCAGCAGCCGAGCAGGACCAGCCCCACCCCGAGGGTGACGGTGAGCCAGGGCAGCCGGGGGCGCAGCCAGCCGGCCAGCGGCGCGAAGGCCAGCCCGAACGCGCCGAAGACCAGCACGTACCCGCAGGTGAGGCCGGCGGCGGCGGTGAGCGCCCGACCGAGGGCGCCGCGTGCGTCGCCGGGCCCGGCCACCAGGATCGACAGGTACGCGGGCAGCATCGCGAACCCGCACGGGTTGACCGCGCCGAGCATGCCGGCGGTCAGCGCCAGCAGCAGTGGGGCGTCCATCAGCCGGCGAGGGCGGCGACCCGGCGGGTCAGGTCCTCCCCGTCGAGGAAGCCCTGATGGATCACCTTCCCCTCCCGGTCGATGATCAGGAAGGTGCTCTGCTCGACGATCTCGAAGCGGCGCCACAGCGTGCCGGCCCGGTCGTCGAGCTGGAGGGTGCCGCCCAACTCGAACTCGGTCACGAAGTCCTTCATCGCCTTCTGCTGGCCGAGGCCGGCGACGCCGACGATCGGCACCCGGTCGCGGTACTGCGGGGCGATCTCGGCGACCGTCCATGCCTGGCTGGCGCAGGTGGCGCACCAGGGGGCCCAGAACCAGAGCACCACGGGCCGGCCGGCCAGGTCGGCGGCGGCGAACGGCTTGCCGTCGAGGGTCGTACCGGTGAAGCGGAGGCTCTCCGGCACTCGGGCCGGGGCGGCCGGTGGGGGCGACGCGCCGGTGGGCGTACCGGTCGGGGTCGCCGGGGGACCGGCGGGGGCGGCGGATACGGCGGCGGCCGGGTCGACCGGCGCAGGGGTGTCCACGGCGCAGGACGCCGTGCCCAGCAGGACGGCGACCAGGCCGGCGGCTGTGCCGGCACGCCGTCGGCGGGGCGACCGTCCACCCGGGCCGGTCCGGCGGCGTGACGGGCGGCGGAACAATCGCACCCGCGTCTCCCTTCGGTAGCGGGCCGCGCGGGGCGGGGCGCCACGGCGCTCCGGTGTCCGACGGGCCCGGTGGGCGTGCTACTCGGCCTTGACCAGCCGCAGCGCGAGCTCGGGGCACACCTTGACCGCCTTCATCGCACCCTCCCGCAGCCAGGTCGGCACGGGAGTGGCGGGGAAGGCGGGGTAGCCGTTGCCGTCCAGCCAGGATGAAGTCGGGCACGACGTGGGCGCAGA
>NZ_GG657738.1:1861717-1863401 GCF_000158815.1 Micromonospora sp. ATCC 39149
CCGGGCGGTGCCGTCGGGGTGGCTGCACGCACCGCGTCCCTTCACGTCTCCGGCGGCGGCGCGCACGATCTCGATCGGGGCGCTGCCGGAGACGGCCAGGTCGACCGCGCGGGCCAGGTCGGGCAGGCCCATCTTGCAGGGGCCGCACTGCCCAGCCGACTCGCCGGCCAGGTAGCGAACCACCTGCGCGGCCTCGCCGAGGGGGCAGGTGTCCCGGCCCAGCGGCACGATGATGCCCGCGCCGAGCGTGCCGCCGACGGCGGTGAGGCCCTTGCGGGACACCTCGGCCCGCTGCGCGGCCTCGGCGGTGATCCACTTGCCGTGGTACCCGCCCATCAGGACGCCCGGCCCGTCGGGCACCTCGCACAGTTCGAGGATGTCGCGCAACGGGGTACCGGCGGCGCACTCCACGACGGCCGGCCGCTTGGCCGCGCCGGTCACCGTGAGCAGCAGGGTGCCGGGTTCGTCGTCGGTGCCCAGGGCCGCGTACTCGTACGGGCCGAGCCGGGCGGCGACGGCGAGTTGGGCGTACGTCTCGGCGTTGGACAGCAGGGTGGGCAGGCCGTTCACGCCGGAGTCGCTGGAGCGCTTCTTCGTGCCCGGCGGGATGTGCGGCAGCCCGTTGATGCCGTTGACGAGCGCCCCGCCCTCGCCGGATATGAACCGGTCCGGGACGGTGACCATGCTGGTGGGCACCGGCATCCGGCGTTCCTGGAGCGCCTCGGTCAGCGACGGCCGGCCCACGTCGTCGTCGGCGACCCCGATGACGATCTCGTCGGCGTCCAGCGCGTACGCGACCAGGGCCGCGCCGTCGAGGATCAGGTGCGGGGCCCGGGCGAGCAGCACCTTGTCCTTCCAGCTCGCCGGCTCGCCCTCGGTGGCGTTGACCACGACGATGGCGGAGGCGTCCTGCCGCTCGCAGGACTCCAGCACGGCGCGCAGCTTGCGGGCGAACGGGAAGCCCGCCCCGCCCTTGCCCTTGAGCTGGATGGCCTCGGCGAGCCGGAGCAGGTTGGCCGGCTCCATCGGCCCGATTGGCCCGTGCACCTCCTCGTGGGCCATCAGGTCGAGGCGGCCGAACTCGGCGAAGCCGGCGGTGAGCCGGGGCTCGCCGACGCACGCCACGGGGGGCACCGTCTTACGCATCACTTCGCCTCGCCCCGCAGCCCGGCCCAGTACGCGCCGTCGACCGCGTCGGCGTTGACCCGGTCCCGGTCCCGGTCCCGGTCCCGCTTGCGCCGGCCGGGTCGGCTGTCCCCGGCGGCCCGCAGCGCCCGCCGGGAGGCCAGGTCGACCAGGGTGGGGGTGTTGTCCATGGGCAGGTCCTCGGCGACGTACCGGGCCGGGGGCCGCCAGTAGTCGGGCTCCTCCGGGACATCGTCGTCGATGCTGTGCCGACCGGAGCCGCTGCGCGGGGTCGCGGAGATCGGTTCGGCGGAGACGGGCGTCGAGGTTTCCCAGCGGCGGGGGCTGTCCCACGGCTCCTCGGGCTCGTCGGTGCTGCGGGGCGGCGAGGAGTACCGGGCGACGAGGTCGTCGTCGCGCCGGGAGCGCCGGCCGGGGGACACGGGGGCGACGTCCTCGTCCCGCCGGGAGCGCCGGCTGCCCGACACCGGGGCCACGTCCTCGTCGTACCGGGAGCGCCGGCTACCCGACACCGGGGCCACGTCCTCCTCGCGCCGGG
>NZ_GG657738.1:1863934-1873212 GCF_000158815.1 Micromonospora sp. ATCC 39149
TGCTGCGGGCCCGGCCGGTTCGGCTCTCCCGCTTCTCCTCGGCGTCGTCGCGCTTGCGGCTGATGCGGCCGAGCAGCATGGTGGTCGTCTTGCCGTCCTCGGCGGGCCTGCCGGCCATCGCCTTGTTCAGAGCGGCGGCCTGGTGCTGCTCGCGACTGCGCTTGCCGAGGTGCACGGAGAGCCGGACCATCAGCGCCATCACCACCAGCAGCACGCAGACGAGGTAGCTCAGGGTCACCCAGGACTGCGCCGGCCGGCCCGCGTTCAGGCCGTGGAACAGCGCGAACGGCCAGGCCAGGTACGCCATCGAGTGCAGCGCCCGCCAGAACCACTTGGGGCCGACGCCGACGAACCGGGCCCGGATGATGCCGGTCCACAGCACGGTCAACATGAGGAACGACGCCACCGTGCCGAGCCCGACGTAGAGCCCCCGTCCCCCGATGAACGGTACGAGGGCGTCGGTCGGCCCGGCCCGGCCAATGGCGATCTTCGTGATGACGTGGAACACCAGGCCGGCGACGCCGAGGACGCCGGTGGCCCGGTGCGCCGACTGGAGCAGCACCCGGTGCCGGATGAGCAGCACGAGCCGGTCTGTGGCCAGCAGGCCCATCATCACGGTGAGGCTGAGCGACACCAGGGCGACGACCCCGGCGAAGAACTCAGTGAAGAAGAAGCCGTACGCGTACATCATCGTGCCGGCGCCGGCCAACTCGGCACCGGCCCAGACGATCGCCAGCGCCGACCCGCCCATCAGCGCGATGGACGTCTTGGACCTGGTCCGCACCCCGCGGCTGCTGCTCGTGGTACGGACGGTCGCGGCCTTCTGGTTCTGCTGTGCCCGAGCCATCTGCTCCTCGATCGTGTAGCGGCGGCGCCCCCACCGGCCGACCCTGCTCCCCCATCGAGTACGGAACACCGGGTTCAACGGATCAGCCTGACGGTGAACTTTCCCGAGCTTTTTCCGTGGCACCTTCGAACCGTCCCGCCCTGTGCTGCGTGTAGGCGTCCCGTGCAACGACGCCCGTCCATCCGTTGACACCCACTGCAACACGCTTGTAATCTTTCCGAAAATTTCAACTCGGGCTGCAAGATGCCGGCAAGCCGCAGTTCACTCCGCCCCCCAACCCGTCAGGAGTCCCGATGCATCGACGTCGATGCCGCTCGGCGATCTTCGCCCTGGGCGTGATCGCCGGCCTGCTCGCACCGACCGCCGTGGCGGCACCCCCGGCCGCCGCGGCACCGCCCGGCACGAAGAAGGTCATCGCCAACCTGTTCGAGTGGAACTGGCCCTCGGTGGCCAGCGAGTGCACCAACGTCCTCGGCCCGAAGGGCTACGGCTACGTGCAGGTCTCCCCGCCCCAGGAGCACGTCCGGGGCAACCAGTGGTGGCTGGCGTACCAGCCGGTCAGCTACCGCGTCGAGTCCCGCAAGGGCACCCGGGCGCAGTTCCAGTCCATGGTGAACACCTGCCACGCCGCCGGCGTGAAGGTGATCGTCGACGCCGTCATCAACCACATGTCCGGCCAGGACGCCGGCGGCACCGGTTGGGCCGGCTCCCCGTACGGCCACTACGACTACCCGGGGATCTACCAGACGCAGGACTTCCACCACTGCGGGCGCAACGGCGGCGACGACATCGCCAACTACAACGACCGGTACGAGGTGCAGAACTGCGAGCTGGTCAACCTGTCCGACCTCGCCACCGAGTCCGACTACGTCCGGTCGAAGATCGCCGGGTACCTCAACGACCTGCTCTCCCTCGGCGTCGACGGGTTCCGGCTCGACGCCAGCAAGCACATGCCGGCCGCCGACATCGCCGCCATCAAGGGCAAGCTGTCCCGCTCGGCGTACCTCGTGCAGGAGGTCATCTACGGCGCGGGCGAGCCGATCCAGCCGACCGAGTACACCGGCAACGGCGACGTGCACGAGTTCCGGTACGGCAAGGACCTGGCCCGGGTGTTCCGCAGCGAGAGGCTCGCGTACCTGAAGAACTTCGGCGAGGGGTGGGGCCACCTGCCCAGCGGCCCGGCGGCGGTCTTCGTGGACAACCACGACACCCAGCGCGACGTCGGCGGGGTGCTCACCTACCGCGACCGTGGCATCTACGCCCTGGCCAATGCCTTCATGCTGGCCTGGCCGTACGGCTCGCCCACGGTCATGTCCAGCTACACCTTCAGCGACCGAGACGCCGGCCCGCCCTCCGACGTCAACAACAAGACCCTGAACACCACCTGCTACTCCGGCTGGGAGTGCGAGCACCGCTGGCGGGTGATCGCCAACATGGTCGGCTTCCACAACGCCACCCAGGGCGCGGGCGTCGCCAACTGGTACGACAACGGCAACAACCACATCGCGTTCAGCCGCGCCGGCAAGGGCTACCTCACGGTCAACGACGAGGACGTGGCCATCACCGGCCGCTCGTACTACGCCGGGCTCCCCGCCGGCCGGTACTGCGACGTGATCCACGGCGACTTCACGAGCGGGACGTGCAGCGGCCCGGTGATCACCGTGGACGCGAACGGCTGGTTTCCCGCGAACGTCCCGGCCCACGACGCGATCGCCATCCACACCGCCGCCAAGTTGAGCTGAGCACGCCGCGGGTGCAAGGAGGGGCCCCTTCTTAACGCTTTTTGCATAGGAGGGGCCCCCTGCAATCACCCCCACCACCCATCACCCGCCACCTACAGTGCATTTGTGCTGTTTGCCCGACTTACCTCACGGTGGACACTCGGCTGGCTGGTCGCCGCGCTCGGCGTACCCCTGCTGCTCGCGACCGCACTGGCCACGGCCGGGACGCCCGAGCCGGCCCGCGTGGCCCGACCGCCCACCGCCGGCCCCACCGCGCCCGCCGGGGAGGCCGGGGAGGCCGGGCCCACGGACGACCCCGTGCCCGCCGCCGCGCCCGCGCCCGCGACCCTGCCGGTGGTCGACTACGACCCGGCGCCCGCCGGCTTCCCCGCCGACCCGCGCCCGTCCGATCCCGCCCCCCTCACCGAGGGGCTGACGCCGACCCGCAAGGTCGCCGCCTACGACGCGCCCGGCGGCCGGCCGCTCGCCTTCCTCACCCCCACCATCAACGGCGTCGAGGTGACCGTGCCCATCGTCGAGCGCCGCACCGGCTGGACGGCGGTGCTGCTGCCCTCGGCCAACCGGCGGATCGCCTGGCTGCCGCCCGACGGCGGCTGGGCCACCGTGCCGCTACGCGACCAGATCGTGGTGGAGCGCCGGCCGCACCGGCTCACCTGGTACCGCGACGGCAACGCCGTGCGATCGTGGCCGGTCAGCCTCGGCATGCCCGGCCAGGAAACCCCGCTCGGGCGCACCTTCGTCCTCGGCCGCACCCCGCCGCCCGAGCCCGTGTACGGCGGGGTGGACGTCTTCGCCCTCGGCGCGATCCCCGACGACCCGGACGCCGTGCCCGCGAGCCTGGCCGGCGCGCACATCGGCCTGCACTCATGGCAGGACGACGACACCCTTGGCGAGAATGTCACCAACGGCTGTATCCGGCTGACCCGCAGCGGCCAGCGCCAACTGCTCGCCGAGGTCCGGCCGGGCACCGGCGTGCTGGTCGTCGACGCCCTGCCCACCCCGATGCCGTCGTCGATCAGTTCGATCGCCAGCTCGCCGTCCTGGTAGTCGCACCCGGCAGGATCGGGCGTCGGCGTGCCGTGCGACGTTGGGGCTGAGGGTGTTGGTAAGAGACGTGTCACCCGCCGTGCCGGGTTCACGCGGTTCCGCCGGATCGCCGAGGCGCCGTTCAACCTGGTGTTCGAGGGCTGAGGAACGCGAGCACCGCCTCGCCCTGGCCGATGATGGAGTGGCCGACACCGGGCAGCAGGCGGACGTCGGCGTGCGGGACGGCATGTTCCAGCCGCCGCACGGTGTCTCGCGAGTCGAGCAGGGCGTCCCGTTCGCCGACGACGACGAGCACCGGCATGGTGAGGCGGGCCAAAGCGTCGTCGGTGAACACCGGCAGCTTCTCCGTGCGGGGACGGAAGTGGCGGTGGATGGTGTCCATGTAGTCGACCACGGGGCCCAGCCCGGTCCGGTTGAGGCCGGTCGCCGTCATCAGCGTGCGGCGGCGGCCCCAGGCGCCGAACGGCCGGTACAGGAGTGCGGGCAGCAGCCAGCCGTACTTCTGCCGGCCGATCCCGCCCGGGCACAGGCACACCAGGCGCTCCACGCGCCCGGGCCGGCGGGTTGCGTAGTCGACGGCCAGCCAGCCACCGAGCGACGCACCGACCAGCGACGCGGCCTGCACACCAAGGGCGTCGAGGACGTCGTCAAGCCAGCCGGCGTACTCGTCACCGCCGAGGGGTGGCCGGGCGGGGGCGCTGCGCCCGGCCTCGCCGACGACGTCGACCGCGTGGACCCGCAACCGTGGCGCCCACGCCGTTACGTCGCCGGCCCACATCATGGCGTTGGTGCCCGAGCCGTGCAGAAGAACCAGCGGCGGCCCGTCCGCCGGGCCGCTGCTGATCACGAACGTGTCGCCGAGCCGGGTCGGCACGGTGCGCTGCTCGGCCGGCACGGGCCAGCGGCCCAACTGGTCGGTGTAGGCCGCCTCGACGGCGCGCTGGCCGGCGGGCGTGCGGTAGATGGTGGTCACTCGTCCTCCAGCACCATAGCGAGCAGCCGCAGCGCGGCACCGACCCGGTTCGGCCCGCCGAAGAGGATCACCTTCAGCTCGGCGCGCTCCTCGTCGTAGATCGTCTGGACGCGCAGCGGCTCGCAGTCCTCCGTGCCCGCGGCCGCGCCGACCATCGCCGCGATGCGCCGCACGGTCTCCGGGCCGACCGCGTCGACCTGCACGATCGTGGTGGCCTCGACCCGGCGCACCCGGCGCACGGTCTCCCGGGCGGGCAGCGTCGGCGGCTGCCCGGTGAACTCCGCGAGGTCGGCCGCCGCGATTCGGTACGACTTGCCCACCCGGGTGGCCGGCAACTTCCCGGCCCGGACGTAACCGCGCACCGTCTTGACGTGCAGACCGAGCAGGTCGGCCACCTCATCGACGGCGTAAAGCTGCTTATCATTCCCTATCACGCCATGAGAATAGAACAGATAGGGAGTGATAGGCAAGCATGCGCTGATGCAACCCCATGCGGAAGGGGCGTTACCCCTCCCCGCCCAGGTTGCGCCACAGGAACTCCAGGGTCAGCGCCCACACGAACGCCCGCTGCGCGTTGTTCGCCGCCGCGCCGTGCCCGCCCTCGACGTTCTCGTAGTACGCCACCTCGTGACCGTGCTCGCGCAGCCGGGCGGCCATCTTGCGGGCGTGCCCCGGGTGCACCCGGTCGTCGCGGGTCGAGGTGACGAGCAGGGTCGGTGGATACGACCGGTCGCCGTCGACGTTGTGGTACGGCGAGTACCGGCGCAGGTAGGCCCAGTCGGCGGCGTCGTCCGGGTCGCCGTACTCGGCCATCCACGACGCGCCCGCGAGCAGCCGGTGGTAGCGCCGCATGTCCAGCAGCGGCACGTGCGCGACGACCGCGCCGAACAGCTCCGGGTAGCGGGTCAGCATCACCCCCGCCAGCAGCCCGCCGTTGCTGCCGCCCTCGACGCCGAGGCGCGCCGGGGTGGTGATGCCCCGGGTCACCAGGTCGGCGGCGACGGCGGCGAAGTCCTCGTACGCCCGGGGTCGGTTCTCCCGCAGCGCGGCCCGGTGCCAGGCGGGCCCATACTCACCGCCGCCCCGGATGTTCGCCACCGCGTAGCTGCCGCCCCGCGCCAGCCAGCCCCGGCCGGTCACGCCGCTGTAGTGCGGCAGCTCGGGCACCTCGAAGCCGCCGTACCCGGTGAGCAGGGTCGGCCCGCCGGCCGCGTTGGGGTCGCCCACCAGAAAGTACGGCACCCGCGTCCCGTCGGCGGAGGTGGCAAAGAACTGGCGTTCGGTCAGGCCCGAGGCGTCGAAGAAGGCGGGTGCCCGCTTGAGCGTCTCGACCGGGCCGCCGACCTGCCCGAGCCGCAGCGTCGCCGGCTGCCGGAACCCCTCGGAGGCCAGCAGGTACGCGTCGCCGACGTCCGGGTCGGTGTCCACCACCCGGCTGTGCTCGGACTCCGGCGCACCGGCCAGCGGCTCCCGCCGCCACCGCCCCGGCGAGCCGCAAGCGCCGACCGGGTCGGGGGTGAGCACCTCCAGTCTGCTGCGCACGTCGGCGAGGGTGGCCAGGATCAGGTGGTGGCGGGTCCACGCGTGGTAGCTCAGCGCGGTGCGCTGGTCCGGCGTGAACAGCGTCGTCAACTCCCGCTCACCGGCGAGGAACGCGTCGAACCGGGCGGCCAGCAGCGCGCCCGCCGGGTGGGTGACGCCCTCGACCGTCCAGGCGGAGCGCAGCCCGATCACCAGCCACTCCCGGTGCGCGTCCCAGTGGGCGTCGGACGGCACGTCGATCCGTACCCGCTCTGCGGCCGGCGTCAGCAGGTACGCCTCGGACCGGAAGAAGTCGAGACGGCGGCCGACGAAGGTGCGCTCGTACCCGGGCGTGTGGTCGTAGGAGGCGTACGCGGAGACGTCGTTCTGTTCGCCCTCGAAGACGACCTCGGCGGACGCCAGCGGCGTGCCCCGCTGCCACCGCCGGATCACCCGCGGGTAGCCGGAGGTGGTCAGCGACCCGGGCCCGACGTCGGTGGCGGCCAGAACGTGGTCGGCGTCGATCCAGCAGACCGCGCTCTTGGCCTCGGCCAGCGTGAAGCCGTCGGCGACGAAGGCCCGGCGGACCAGGTCGAACTCGCGCACCACGGTCGCGTCGGAGCCGCCCCGGGAGAGGCTGACCAGACACCGGTCGTGCCCGGGGCGCAGCACCGTCGCCCCCTGCCAGACCCAGTTCTCGCCCTCCTGCGCGGCCAGCGCGTCGACGTCGAGCAGGATGTCCCACTGCGGCTCGGGCCGGCGGTACTCCTCGAGGGTGGTTCGCCGCCAGACGCCCCGGGGGTGGGCCGCGTCGATCCAGAAGTTGTAGTAGAGGTGGTCGCCGCGCCAGCCGGGGTAGGGGATGCGGTCCTCCGCGTCGAGCACCTCGCGGATCTCGGCCCGCAGGGCGGCGAACCGGTCGCCGCCGGTCAGCGCGGCCATGGTTTCGGCGTTGCGGTCGCGCACCCAGCCGGCGGCGTCCGGGCCGTCCAGGTCCTCCAGCCAGCGGTACGGGTCGTCGTCCTCATCGATCAGCCTCGTCACCTTTGCCACTATTCCCGGCCGGGTCAACCCCGACTCTCTGCCGGGTCAGCCCGGCGACCTCCGGGGAGATGGGGACCATCGGCCCTGGCATGGCCGGCGTTTCGCGGGGTATGACGGGCGGATGAGGGCGAGTTTCCGGATCGGCCGGATCGCGGGCGTTCCCGTCGGGGTCAACTGGAGCGTCCTGGTCATCTTCGGGTTGATCGCCTGGGGCCTGGCGGCCAGCCAGTTCCCCCGGTCGTACCCGGACCAGCCGACCTGGGCGTACGTGCTCGCGGGGCTGAGCGCGGCGGTGGTCTTCTTCCTCGGGCTCCTCGCCCACGAGGTCTCGCACGCCGTGGTCGCCAAGCGCAACGGGCTGGAGGTCTCCGGGATCACCCTGTGGCTCTTCGGCGGGGTGGCCGAGTTGCGCGGGGAGGCCCGCGACCCTGGGGCGGAGCTGCGCATCGCCGGCGTCGGGCCGCTGGTCAGCCTGGTCATCGGCTTCTTCTTCGGCGGCTTCGCCGTGCTGCTCGCCCTGACCGGGGTGGGCGGGCTGCTGCTCGGCGCGCTGGCCTGGCTGGCCGGCATCAACATCCTGCTGGCGGTCTTCAACGTGCTGCCGGCCGCTCCGCTGGACGGGGGCCGGCTGCTGCGGGCCGCCGTGTGGAAGGCCACCGGCGACCGGACCCGGGCGTCCGTGGTGGCGGCCCGGGCGGGCTGGGTCCTCGGCGCACTGCTGATCGGGCTGGGCCTGTGGCAGTTCGTACGCGGGGCGGGGTTCAGCGGGCTCTGGCTGGCGCTGATCGGCTGGTTCCTGATCGGCGCGGCCGGGATGGAGGAACGGCACGCCCGAATGGGCAGCGCGCTGCGCGGGGTGCGGGTCGCCGACGTGATGACCCCGCAGCCGCAGACCGCCTCGGGCGACATGACCGTGGCCGACTTCGTCGACCACTACCTTTTCGCGTACCGGCACTCGGCGTTGCCGCTGACCGACGACGGCCGGCCGGTCGGCCTGGTCACCCTCGATCGGGTACGCGGCATCCCGGCCGAGGCCCGGTCGGCGACCACGCTGGCCGAGGTGGCCTGCCGGGCCGACCAGCTCGTGCTGGCCGACCCGGACGAGCAGCTCAACGACCTGCTGCCTCGGCTCAGCGAGTGCGCCGACGGCCGGGCGCTGGTGGTGGCCGGCGGGCGGCTCGTCGGGATCGTCTCGCCCAGCGACATCAGCCGGGCGGTTCAGCGCGGCAGCCTCCGCGACCAGTTGACGCCGACGCCCCGCTGAGCGGCCGGCCGGGGTTCAGGAGTGCGGGCAGGTGTCGCGATACTCCTCGATCGTGGCGTCGCGCGGGGCCGGGCAGAGGAACTGTTCGTAGCGGGTGTCGTCGTCCACGAACCGCTTCAGCCAGGAGATGCTGTACTTCGCCACGGTCACGTTCGACGATGTGGGCGCGGAATGGCCGGCGGCGTTCAGCTCCAGGTACGCCTTGTCGAGGGTGGCCGGCAGGCTGGTGTAGAACGGCTCCGAGTGCGAGGCCACCGGGGCCACCGTGTCGTTCTCGGCGCCCACGACGAGGGTCGGCACGCGTACCCCGGACCATTTCTTGACGGTGTGCCAGCCGGCCAGCGGGATCGCCGCCTGGAGCGCGGGCCGGGTGTTCGCCGCCGACAGGCTGCCGCCGCCGCCCATGGAGTGGCCCATCACGGCGAGCCGGTTGCGGTCGATGCGGCTGCGCACGGCGCTGGTGCCGACCAGGTAGTCCAGGGCCGCGAGGAGCTGGGTGCCCCGGCTCGCCGGCTGGTCGAACACCGAGAGGGTGTCGATGGTGACCACGACGAAGCCCTGGGAGGCGAGGCGGGGGCCGAGCCAGGCCACAGTGGACTGTGAGTTGGTGAAGCCGGGTGAGATGGCGACCGCGCCGAACGTCCCCTCGGCCGTGCTCGTCGGGTACCACACGGTTCCGCCGCCGAAGCCGGTCACGGCGGAGCGCGCGACGGTGAGCTGGGCGGTGGCGAACGGGCCGGTGGTCGCCTCGATGCTCGCCACGGTGGGGGCGGGGCCGCGCTCGTACGGGTTTGCGGCCCTGGGCGGGGGTCGGGCCGGCGACGGCCAGGGCGAGGGTCG
>NZ_GG657738.1:1873582-1875798 GCF_000158815.1 Micromonospora sp. ATCC 39149
CCGGGCGGCGTCAGCGGGGGAAGTAGCCGTCCAGCAGGTCGGTGCGGAACTTCCCCACCGGGTCCAGCTCGCGGGCCAGCGCCAGGAAGTCGGCGTGCCGGGGGTACGCGGCGGCGACCGCCGCCGGGTCGAGGGTGAACACCTTGCCCCAGTGCGGCCGGGGCGCGAACGGGGCCAGCACCCGTTCCACCTCGGCGAGCACCGGGGCCACCGCGTCGGCGTCGCCGATCCAGGTGAAGTGCACGGCGAGGCTGTCCCGCCGGTACTGCGGGCTCAGCCACAGCTCGTCGGCGGCGACCGTACGCAGCTCGCAGACCTGGAGCACGGCGGCGATCCGGTCCGCCAGCGGGTCCAGCGCGGCCAGTGCCCCGGCCGCCGCCGCCCGGGGCAGGTGGTACTCCGACTGGAGCTCGTCGCCGCTGCTCGGGGTGAAGCCGAGCCGGAAGTGCGGCAGCCGCTCGTGCCACGGCCCCGGCTCGCCGAGCTGGGCGGTGCAGTTGCGCGCCGGCATCCCTGGCACCGGGTGTACGGGTCCGGCCGCCGCCGTGGTGCCGAGCCAGTCGGCCGGCGGCGGCGGGGCGTCCGCGAGCTGTTTGCGCCACACCTGGTCGATCCGGTCGCCGCGCCAGTCGGTGAACAGGCTCACGCTGTACGCCGAGGCGAACGCCTCGTCCAGCGCCGCGCGCGACAGGCCGAGCCGGACGTACTGCCGCACCTCGAAGTCGGGCACGACGTCCAGGGTGACCCGGGTGACCACGCCCAGCGCGCCGAGCGAAACCACCATCCCGGCGAACCGGTCGCCGTCGGCGTCCCGCCGTACGGTCAGCAGATCCCCGTCGGCGGTGACCAGCTCCAGCGCCGAGACGGCCGAGGCCAGGTTGCCGATCCCGACGCCCGAGCCGTGGGTGGCGGTGGCCACCGCGCCGGCCACCGAGATGTGCGGCAGCGACGCCATCGTCGGCAGGGCGTACCCGGCGGCGTGCAGCCGGGTGGCCAGGTCGCCGTAGCGCACGGCGGCGGCGACGGTGACCGTTGACCGCTCCCGGTCGACCTCGACCGTCGGCGGCAGCCCGGCCAGCGAAACCAGGTCCCCGCCGGTGTCGCCGAGCCGGTTGAACGAGTGACCCGTGCCGACCGCCCGCAGCCGGTCGCTGCCGGTGACCAGCCGGCGCAGCTCGTCCAGCCCGGTCGGGCGGTGCCGGCGCGCCGCCGAGTACCGCACGTTGCCGGCCCAGTTGCGCTCCGGCACGCCCGCCCCGGACTCCCGGTCGCTCGCGTCCACGTGACCCTCCCGTCACTCGGCGTCGTCGAATCGACGCCCGGGCGGCTCCGGCGGGCCGGACACTGGTTGCCCGGGGCGTCGTCGGGGAACCATACGCCCATGAGCAGCTATCCGGACCCCGCCCTGCGCGGCGACGTTTACCCGTCCGAGGAGGAGATGGACCCGACCGGCGTCGGTCCGGACCCGGCGACCGACCGGCCGATCGGGGCGTACCCGGGGCCCGGCCGGGCCACCGGGACGTACGCCGTGCCGTCGCCCGGCCCCACGCCGAGGCCGACCCCCGCGCCGGCCCCGCGCCCGCCGGTCGAGTCGCACTCGATCGTCACCCACCACCTGGACGGCTCGACGGAGGTGGTCACCGACCTCGACGGCGACGGGATCGCCGACGTGGTGCAGTTCGACCTCGACGGCGACGGCGTCCCGGACATCACGTACCTGGACTGCGACCGGGACGGCCGCCTCGACACCGTCGTGCGCGACGAGCACCCGACCCGCTGAGCCAGCCGGGGCGTTGCCGGCGCTTCCCACCCTCGCAGCCATGCCGGGCCCGACCGGTGGTAGACGAACACGCCCCCACCTCCGCCCGAGGCTCTTTCGCAGGTTCCGCCAGCGGGGCCCGGGTGTCAGCCGATCCGGCGAATCGGCCGCTAGAGCTGAGGCATCACCTCGGCGGCGACCAGCTCGACGTGGTCCAGGTCGGCCAGGTCGAGGACCTGGAGATAGATCCGGCCGCTGCCCGTCTCCGCGTATCGGCCGATCTTGTCGACGACCTCGGCGGGGGTGCCGGCGAGGCCGCTCTCGCGCAGCTCGGCCGGCTCCCGCCCGATCACCTCGGCCCGCCGCCGCACCTCGGCCTCGTCCCGTCCACAGCACAGCACCAGGGCGTTGGACCAGCTCATCCCGGCCGGGTCCCGGCCGATCTCCGCGCACACGG
>NZ_GG657738.1:1876055-1877082 GCF_000158815.1 Micromonospora sp. ATCC 39149
GGCGAGCTGTTCCTCCAGCCGGTCGAACCGCTCCCCCAGCGCCGGGAACGGGATGCCGTACGCACTGTGCTCCTCGGCGAACCAGCCGGCGCCGATGCCCAGCTCCACCCGGCCGCCGCTCATCTGGTCGACCTGCGCCACGGTGATCGCGAGGGGGCCGGGGAAGCGGAAGGTGGCGGCCGTCATCAGCGTGCCGAGCCGGATCCGGGAGGTGTCCCGGGCCATGCCGGCCAGGGTGGTCCAGGCGTCGGTCGGGCCCGGGTCGCCGCTCACCGCGCCCATCTTCAGGTAGTGGTCGGACCGGAAGAACGCGCCGTAGCCGGCGTCCTCGGCGCAGCGGGCCACGGCGAGGAGCTGGTCGTAGGTGGCGCCCTGCTGGGGTTCGGTGAAGATCCGCAGTTCCATTCCCCGAGCATAGGCAGTGCAAGGAGGGGCCCCTTGTTGACGCCTCCGGTAGGGAGGGGCACCCCCGGCGGCCCCGCGCGGCCAGTCGGCCGGCACGCCCCCGTCGGGTCGCGACCGGGCCGCCCGCGCCACCACCTCCTCCGGCGTCAGCGGCGCCTTGGGATGGTGGGTCAGGCACAGCGGGGTGTCCACCTTGACGAAGGAGAAGCCCTCCCCCGCCGCGTAGAACTGGCCGCTGGTCAGCAGCCCGATGTCCGGCAGCCGGCCGCCCTTGGCCTCGGCGAGCTGCCGGGCCGCGTCGATCTGCGCGGGTGCGTTGAGCAGCCCGAAGAACTGGGTGGTGGCGTTGCCGGAGATCTGGTTGTGCAGGCCCTTCGGGGCCTGGGTGGCGAAGACCAGCCCGAGGCCGTACTTGCGGGCCTGCGAGGCCAGGGCGATGGAGCTGGCCGTGCAGGCGGTGTTCCCGCTGGACGGCGCGAGGGTCTGCGCCTCGTCCATCACGAAGAGACCGCCCAGCGGCCGGTCCCCGGCGGGATGCCGCCGGATCCAGGCGAACAACGCCATGCGGGGCCAGGGCTTGCTCCAGGGCCTGCTCGGCGGCGCTGTCCGGGCGCGGCGTCCC
>NZ_GG657738.1:1877753-1910618 GCF_000158815.1 Micromonospora sp. ATCC 39149
CGTCGGGGTGAGGGTCGGGGTGGGGGTGGGGGTCAGGGTCGGTGACGGCGTCACCCCGGGTCGCGCCGCGCGGTAGGTGTGGCCGGCGCGGACGGCGAACTGGACGACGTCGGTCTCCGGCCGGGTGACGGTCGGCGTGCTGCCGTCGGTGACGTCGACGAGGGTGAAGCTGCCGGTGAGGAGCCGGGCACGCATCTTCAGCGTGCCGTCGCGGTCGGCGCGGACGCTGATCTCGTCGGCCTGGCCGCTGGTCCAGGCAACGCCGACGGTGTATCCGCCCCGACCGCGCAGGCCCGCGACCTGCCCGGTGGGCCACGCGGTCGGCAACGCGGGCAGCACGTGCAGCTCCCCGGTGTGGCTGTGCAGGAGCATCTCGGCGATGCCGGAGGTGGCGCCGAAGTTGCCGTCGATCTGGAACGGTGGGTGCAGGTCGAACATGTTCGGGGCGAGCCGGTCGGTGCGCACCAGGTCCTTCAGGAGCTTGTGGGCGCGGGCGGCGTCCTCCAGGCGGGCCCAGAAGTTGATCTTCCAGGCGAGGGACCAGCCGGTACCGTCGTCGCCGCGCAGTTCCAGCGTCCGGCGCGCGGCCTCGTAGAGCTGCGGGGTGCCGCGCTTGGTGATCTGGTTGCTGGGGTGCAGGCCGTACAGGTGGGAGACGTGCCGGTGGGTCCGCTCGGTCTCGATCCAGTCGGCAAGCCACTCCTGGATGTTGCCGCGTGAGCCGACGCGGCTCGGCGGCAGCCGGTCCTTGGCCGTCCGCACCTGTGACCGGAAGGTGGTGTCCACGCCGAGCGTCTCGCTGGCTCGGGCCGCGGCGTCGAACAGGTCGCGCAGGATCTGGTTGTCCATCGTGGGACCCGCGCAGACGCTGACGTTCGAGTGGTGGGGAAGTTCCGGCGAGTTCGACGGGTTCGTGACCAGGTAGTTGAGCGTCGGATGGACGACCAGGGTGTCGAGGAAGAACTGGGCGGCGCCCTTCAGGGCCGGGTAGTTGGCCTGCAGGAAGCCGACGTCGCCGGTGAACAGGTAGTGCTCCCAGATGAGCGTGGCCAGCCAGGCGCCGCCGGTCTGCCACATGCCCCACAGCGCCCCGTCGACGACCGACGCGCCCCGCCAAGCGTCCGTGTTGTGGTGGGTGACCCAGCCCCCGGCACCGTACTGGGCCTGGGCGACGCGCGCGCCGGTCACCGTCAGGTCCTTGATCATGTCGAAGACCGGCAGGAAGCACTCGGACAGGTTCGTCGTGTCGGCAGGCCAGTAGTTCATCGGCAGGTTGGCGTTGATGGTGTACTTCGAGTCCCAGGACGGTGCCAGGGAGTCGTTCCAGATGCCCTGTAGGTTCGCCGGCTGGGTGCCCGGCCGCGAGGAGGAGATCAGCAGGTACCGCCCGAACTGGAACAGCAGCGCGGAGAACTGTGGATCGTTGGAACTCGCATGCTGCGCGATCCGCACGTCGGTCGGCTGGTCCGCTGCGGCCGTGCGTCCCAGGTTGATGGTCACCCGGTTGAACAGCGCCTGGTAGTCGGCGATGTGGCGGCTGCGCAGCTGGTCGATGCTCACGGTCCGGGCGGCGTTCAGGCGGGTACGCGCGATGCCCTGGTAGTCGCCGTTGACGGTGCGGTAGTTGACGTAGCTGGACGCGATCGAGATCAGCACGGTCACGCTCGTGGCGCCGGATACCCGCAGGGTGCCGCCGGAGCTGCTGACCGTGCCGCCCGTCGCGACGGCGTGGGCCAGGGCGAGGAAACGCACCGAACCGTTGATGCCCTCCATGCTGCCGGAGATGCCGTCGGCGGCGATCGTGTTGGCGTCCGGGCTCGACATGGTTGTGCGTTGCGGGCTGTCGAAGGTGGCGCTGAACGTGATCGAGCTGGCGCGGTCGGCGGTCAGCCGCAGCACGATCACCTGGTCGGGCGCGCTGGCGAACACCTCGCGCTGGTACCGGACGCCGTTGAGCACGTACGTCGTGGTGACGGTGGCCGTGGTGAGGTCGAGCGTCCGGTTGTACTGTGACGCCCCGCTGGCCGAGCCGAAGGCGAGCCGGAGGTTGCCCACGGTCTGGTAGGCGAGCTGACCGCCCGGCGTCCCCATCATCGTCTGGTTGATCAGGTCCTGCGCCGAGGACCACTGGTCGGCGAAGACGCGCCGGCGGATCTCGGCCAGGTTCGCCGCGCCACGGGTGTTGGCGGAGTCGTACGGGCCGCCGGCCCAGACGGTGTCCTCGTTGAGTTGCAGCCGTTCGGTGTCGACGTTGCCGAACACCATGGCACCGAGACGCCCGTTGCCGATCGGCAACGCGCGGAGCCAGTCGGTGCCCGCCCCCTCGTCGTACCACAGCGCCATGTCGCCGGCGGCCAGCACCTGCGGCGGCGCCACCGAGCCGGCCCGGGCGGCGGCGGTCCACGCGGCCGGCAGCAGCGCGGCCCCGGCTCCCACCGCCCCGGCCTTGAGCACGTTCCTTCGTGTCACTTCAGACATGATCTCTCCCAATCACGCGGGTCAGAGGCTGACGCAGCTGAGCGACGGTGTCGTCGGCGTACCGCCGGCGACGAACCCGAACGTCGTGGACGTGCCGGCGGGCAGGTTGCCGTTCCAGATCTCGTTGGAGACGTTCTGGGTGCTGCCGGCGGGGGCGTTGCGACCGCCCCAGATCTGGGTGATGGTCTGCCCGTTGGCGAGCGTCCAGCTCACCCGCCACCCGCTGATGGCGGAGGTGCCGGCGGTCACCTTGACCTCGGCCTGGAAGCCGCCCGACCACTGACCCACGGTCTGGTACGTGGCGGCGCAGCCGTCCGGTGCCGGGGTGGTCGGCGGGGTGGTCGGCGGGGTGCCGGCGAACTGGGTGAAGAACCGCCACACCTCGCCCGGGACCCAGGTCCGCGAGCCGCTGTCGCCGCTGGCGCCGTCCTGCGGAGCGGCGATGTGACCACCGTCGAACGCCGCCCACACCACCGGGTAGCCGGACCGGCAGCCGGAGTAGCTGAAGACCGTGTGCGTCAGGCTGCCCGCCCTCGGCTCCGGCGGGCTCGCGGCCGTGCAGCCGTTGTTGCGGACGAAGCGGTCGCGCAGCGATCGTCCAGTGGCGATGTTGTCGCCGATGCCGTGCACCCCGAGGTACGCGAACGGCTGGGTGCCGCCGCTGCATCCGCTGAGCGTGCCGGGGGAGGATTGGACCGCGACCGCCCGGAAGACGTTCGGCCGGGCGCAGGCCAGTGCGTAGCTCATGGCGCCGCCGTAGCTGAAGCCGATGGAGAACCGCTGCGTCGTGTCGACACACAGGCCGCTCTCGATCCGGCGGAGCATGTCGTCGACGAACGTGAGGTCCTCGCCGCCGGAGTTGGCCCAGCCGTTGTCGATGCCCTGCGGGGCCACGAAGATCGTGCTGTTGTTCGCCAGCCGTAGTAGGCCGTAGTAGGCCCACACGTCCCGCTGCACCGTCTGGCCCGTCGCGACGTCAACGGCGGTGCCGCCCCACCAGTGGAACCCGAAGACCAGCCGGTACGGCCGGTTGGCGTCGTAGCCGTCGGGGACCCGCAGGATAAACGTCCGGTTCTTGCCGTTGCTCTGGATCGTGTGCGTCCCGCTGGCCAGCGTCGGGGCCTTACCGCAGCCGGCCGTCGCCGCCGCCGTGCCCACCTGCGCGGCCTGGGCGGGGCCCCCGAGGCCGCCACCGACCATCGCGGCACCCATGCCGAGGGCCAGCAGCGTCGCGACCGCGACGGATGCGAACCGGGATCTGTGTCGTGACATCACGTGTCTCCTCATGCCGGGAGGCGGGTGAGTGATGGTGTGGACGGTGCTCAGGACGTGATGCGGAAGGTGGCGTCCTGCCGGTCGCTCGCGCTCGCCCTCGCGCCGAGCGGGTCGATCCGCAGCAGGTAGCCCGCACGAAGTAGTCCGGGAGGTTCGACGACCTGAGCCGCACCCAGTTCGGCTTGCCCCAGTGAAAGACCAGACCGCTGTACTCGGCGTCGCTGGTCCCAGACATCGAGCCGCGCTTGGCGTTCAGCGGCGGGGTGTAGTCACGCTGGTCGAGTGCCGTCCACGAGTTGCCGCCGATGTTCGAGGTGGACCAGATGTAGTGGCGAGCGCACCCGACGCGGCCACAGCCTTGATGTGGCCTTCGACTGATCGCCACGATACTGAGCCCTTCTGACGTCACGCTTGTTGCACGGGCTGGTCGAAACGGTGGAGTTCCTGGGCGGACGGGCCCGGCGTCAGGGGCAGGGCGAAGGAGGCCGCCACCGTCGTTCGGGCCCCGGTTCTGGTGGGGAACGCAGCCGACAGGGTTCGACGGCGCCGGCCGTCACCGGCGGGGCACGCCCTGCGCGATGATCAGATCAGCGGCGAGGAACGTCGCTGTTAGCGTTAACAGGTGCCGCCCGCGCACCCTGTCATCGGCATACGTCGATGCCTGTGGCGTCCGAGCTCCCGACGGTGCGCCACTGTCGCCCACATGGACTCTCATGGATGGATGCATCGCCCGTCAAGATGTGACGATAAGGTTTCGCAAGTTTCTCGTTTCGACACCGGCCCGGCCGACACTTTCGGAGCAACCTACTCGGGGGCGACGTTCGAGCCCTCGGCAGCCGGCGGCGCGCCACGACCAGGCACCGCGAAGCGGTGGGTCAACCAGCCCGAACGCGCTCCCGGGGTCGGCGGGACGCACATTCCGCCGCCCGGCCCGCCCAGGACCAAGGCGGCGGCCCTCGAGCCCGACGGGGACTCTCGGTAGCGCGCAAGCCGAAACATTATCGCAACCATTTTCGCCGCGCGGCGCCCGCGACCGTGTGGTCCGGACCCGCTACCCCCGGATTTGCCCAGCTCGCAGGCGAGTGGGTGCTCGATGCGCGACTTGCCCGACCAGTGGGCCAGCTCACTTCCCAGGGCAAGAACGGCGAGTTAACATAACACTCGTTGCGCAACAGTGGTTATGCAAAGGGGTCGGATGCCGAAGCAGGTAGACCACGAAGAACGACGGGAGACGATCTCGCAGGCCGTCTGGCAGGTCGTCTCGGACAGCGGTCTCGAGGGCCTGACGCTGCGTGCGGTCGCAGCCGCCGCGGGCTGCACCACGGGCATGGTCACCCACTACTTCTCCGGGAAGAAGATGCTGCTCGCCCATGCCCGTACCGAGATGCACCGCCGGATGGCGGCCCGTATCGACACACTGCCCGCTGCCGCCAGCGCCCGCGACACCCTCTACGCCGTCGCCGAGCAGGCACTGCCACTGGACAGCGAACGACACCTGGAAGCCGTTGTCTGGTCCCAGTTCCTGCTCACCACCCGCCACGACCCTGCTCTGCTCGCCGAGCACACCCGCAGCCACGCCTCTTGGATCCGTCGCCTGACCGGCCTGGTGCGCGCCGCCTGCCCGGCTGTTACTGAACCGGAGCTCCTCGACGACCGGGTGCGCAGCCTGGTCGCCTGCCTGGACGGTCTCGCCCTCAATGCCGTGACCGACCCGGACGCCTATCCGCCCGACCTGCAGCGGCGCGTGCTGCAGACCCAGCTCGACCTGATCGTCGAAAGGAACCACAGCAAGTGACCACCTCCGCCCCGGCCATCACCGCCGTCGCGGCCGACGACCCGAGGATCCTCCGGCTCATCCGGGACCTCGACGCCGACCTCACCGCCCGCTATCCCGACGAGCCCTGCACCGGCGGCGCCCACATCCACCCCGCGATACGCTTCCTGCTCGCCGAGGCGGACGGCCGACCGGTCGGCTGCTGCGCCGTACAGCCTTTCCCGACACCGGACACGGCGGCCGAACTCAAGCGCATGTACGTCGCCCCCGAGGCACGGGGCCGAGGCGTCGCCGCCCGACTGCTGGCCGAGGCGGAGCGCACCGCCGCCAGCTTCGGCCACACCGAGATGCGCCTGGAGACGGCCGTCCACCAGCCCGAGGCCATCGCGCTGTACACCCGGGCCGGCTACCTGCCAATCCCCAACTACCCGCCATACCAGCACAAGTCGCTCAGCCGCTGCTACGCGAAGCCCCTGCCGCTGCCCGCGGCCCGATCGGCGGACAGGGAGGAACTCACGGCCTTCCTCACGGGCCAGGGGCTCTCGCCCCAGGACGTCCTCGCGCCCGGCACCCGGTACTGGCTCATTAGGGATGCGGCCGGCCCAGCCGTGGCTGCGGGCCTGGAGCGGCAGGGTCACTGCGTGCTGCTGCGCAGCGTCGCCGTCCGGCCCGATCTTCGGGGATGCGGAGCCGCACGGCGGCTGGTCGAGCACGTCCTCGCGGAAGCGGCTGCGCAGGAAGGACGTACGGCATACGTGTTCTCCACGAGCGCCGGGGCTTTCTGGGAGCGGCTCGGGTTCCGGCCGGTGCCGGTCGCCGAAGCCGCCGAGGTCATGCCCGATGCGCCACAGGTCCGTCGATACCGCGAGACAGGAGCACTGGCCGACGAGGCCGCATGGCGCCGTGACCTCGCCGACGCACTCTGATCAGTCGCCTCGCTCTTTCGTCACTCCTTTCCTGGTCCTGCCCTATTCCTCAAGGAGGTGTAGGCGGTGGGCGGTGGCGCTGGCCTCGCCCCGGCTGTTGACGCCGAGTTTGGCCAGGATGTTGGAGACGTGCACGCTGGCGGTCTTCGCACTGATGAACAGTTGCTCACCGATCTGGCGGTTGGACCGGCCCGCTGCGACGAGATGGAGCACCTCGATTTCGCGATCCGTCAGCCCGCGGCGTTCGAGTTCTCCGGTACGGGCGCGCGGTTCGGCCTGTGCGCCGAACGGAAGATTGCTGCTACGGGCGAGTAGACGGACCTGTTCGGACAGTGACTCGGCGCCGAGGCGGTCGGCTTGTTCAGCGGCCGCCAGAATCCATCGCCGTGCGGTGGGACGGTCGCCAACGCCGAGGGCTGCTTCCGCGGCGCGCAGCCGTGCGCGGGCGGCGGGGTAGGGGCTGCCGACTGCGTCCCATGCCTCGACCACATCGGGCCAGGAAATGGCCGGTTCTCCGGTCTCTGCCGCGAACTCGGTGGCATAGGCCCGAAACAGCGGGGTGTGAGTGGGGAGATGGGCCGCGACGGCCCGCAGTGCGTCGACCGCACCATCGCCGGTGGCGGAGCGGGACCGAACTCGGGCTCGAATCCGAGCGTGCGTTTCGATCCGGCCGCCGATCGTGACCAGTGGCCAGGCGTACAGAGCGAGACTGGTGCCGGTTACGGCGGGCAGCGCCGCGGCGACGGTTGCTTGCGCGGCACTGATCCGGTTCTCGGCAAGCGCGATCTCGGCTTCGAGCCGGGTCACCGCCAGGGCTGTCGGGCCGGGATGGGACACCGGGCCCAGCAGGGTACGGGCGAGGGACAGTTGTTCGCGTGCGGTTTCGATCTCGCCGCGGGCGAAGGCAATCTCGGCACGCAGGGCGTACAGCGCAGCGCTGAACACATTGGGTGGGTCCATGTCGAGGGCTGTCGCACTGGTCGATTCGGCCTCGTCCCACCGGCCGACGGCGGTGAGCGCGGCGCAGAGATGGGCGGCGAGCAGCGCCCCGAGGGTTCGGCTGACGCCTGACCCGTACGCCGCGTCAAGACCGGCGTGCGCGGCGTCGATCATGGCTGGATAGTGCCCGAGGTTGGCCAGGGCCTCGGCGATGTTGAGTTGCGCCCTCGCCACCTGCACCAGATCGTTGTGTTCGTTGGCCCGGTCTCTCACCGCCTGCAGGGTCGCCAGGCTCTCGTCGTAGGCGCCGAGTTGGCACAGCACCCAGCCCAGCGTCGTACGGGCGTTGGCCGTCACCTTGACGTCGCCCAGGTCGGCGGCGAGTTGGGCCGCCTCCTCAGCGGCGTCCCGGGCCCGGCCGGGATGCCCGCGAAGCGCGAACACCGCAGAGACGAGATCGAGCACGCCCGCGCGAATGTGCGCAGGTGCGGCAGGCAGCAGCCGAACTGCTTCCTCCACCGACGTGAGCGCGCCATCGCGGTCGAGATTGTGCAATGTCATACCGCGATGGGCGAGCAGCTTCGCGGCCCGGCCGGGCTCCCGCGCCTGGTCGATCTCGGCGAGTGCCCGGTCGATCAGGCCGAGCGCGCGAACATCCTCGCCAGCCCAGGTCGCCGCGCCGACAGCCGCCTCGAACAGGTCGAGCCGGTTGTGCCCGGACAGCTGTTCTGCACCCGGTACACGCGGCCACAGGTCCAGCGTGCGCTCGATGATATGGGCTTGCTCGGCGCGGGCGTGCATGTTTCCGGCGACCTCCGCGGACCGTACCAGCGCGGGCAACGCTTTTCGGTCCTCGCCCGCGCCGTGCCAGTGGTGGGCGATCTGCGCGGCGAGCCGATCCGCCGGCACCGTGCTGGGATCAGCCTCGATCGCTTCGGCATACCGGCGGTGCATCCGTGCCCGCTCCGCGGGCAGGAGATCCGCGGCGGTTAGCTCACGCAGCAACCCGTGCCGGAACTCGTATCCCTCCTCGGTAGCGACCAGCACCTGCCCGGCCGTGGCGGCCCGCAACGCGTCCAGCAGCCGTGTCTCGTCCAGGCCCGCAGTGGCGGCGAGCAGGCGGTGGGGGACTTCGCGCCCACCGACGGCGGCCAGCCGCACGATGCGCAGCGCGGAGGGGGGAAGCTGTTCGACGCGGTGCAGCAGCAGGTCGCGGAGGGAGTCCGGGACGTCACCGACCCCATCGACCAGGGCCAGTTCCTCGGCGAACAGGGCGTTGCCACCCGACCGGCGGTATACCTCGTCGACCAGCGGCCGGGCGGCCGGAGCGGCGCGCCGCCCGGCAACCAGTTCGGCGATCTCGGCCCTGGAGAACCTTGCCAGCTCGCTGCGGCGTACTCCGCGCAGGCGCTCCAGCTCGGCGAGGAAGGGGCGCAGCGGGTGGAGGTGGTCCAGATCGTCTGTGCGATAAGCCATGATCGTCAGAACGCGCGCGGCTCGCATGGTACGGGCCAGATACCCCAGCAGATCGCGAGTTGAGCGATCGGCCCACTGCAGGTCGTCGATGACGAGCAGTACGGGGCGCTCGGCGCCGAGCCGCCGCAGCAGAGCGGCGAACAGGTCGAACATCTGCGCCTGGCTGCTTGGGGCCGGTGCCGGTGTGCCCAGCTCCGGAAGCAGCCCCAGCAGGGCGTCGGCGCCCGGCAGCAGAGCCGGCAACGCCGCTTCGCCCATCTCGTGGACCAGGTCGCGCAGTACGGCGGTAACCGGCGCGAGCGGAAAGCCCTCCACTCCCAGCTCGACGCAGGCGCTGGACAGGACCCGCATCCCGGACTCCGCCGACCGGTCGGCGACGTGCCGCATCAGGCGCGTCTTGCCGACCCCGACCTCGCCGCCGAACACCACGAACTGTGGCTCTCCGGTGTGCGCGAGCCGCACCGCCTCGTCGACCGAAGCCAACTGATCCCGCCGGCCCACGAACACCTTCAACCCCACTTGATCGAGGGTACGCACGTCCTGGAGGCGGAATCTAAGGCGGCGGCTAGGGCAGTTGCCCGAGGCGCGGAACCTCTGGTCCCGGGAGGCTCGGTCTATCCAACGCATGCCCTCCTGGAGGCCGATCATGAGCGTCGTCGCGACATCAGCGGGAGTCCGCGACCCGCACGTCGTCGTGCCCTTCGCCGACGGGACGCCCGAGGTGGCGAGGCTCAGCTTCGACAGCGGCCTGGCCCAGCTTGGCCTGCGCGTGGACGAGCAGTTGACCGGACTGATGGCGGCGGACTTCGCACACCCGCTGCCGCTGGTCTGGGCGGCCGGCCACAACGTCCACGTCGAGTACCCGGTGGGCTCAGGGTTGCTGCGCCACATGGGCCCCAACACCGTACGCCTGAGCCCAGCAGTGCCGTGGGCGTTCGATGTGCACGGCGGCGCCGAACACCTCGACGCCGACCTCACCGGCCTCGATGTGCGTTCGGTCGCGTTCCACTGCGGCGCGACTCACCTGCGGCTCAGCCTGGGCCATCCAACGGTATCGACCACGCTCCGCCTCACCTCCGTGAGGGATCTTCGCGTCGACCGACCCGCCGACGTACCGGTGCGGCTGGAGATCGGCAAGGGCGCCACCAAGGTGATGCTCGACGACCGGTGGTTCGGCGCGGCCGGCGGTGGGCTGATCGAACAGTCGTCCCGGCCGCACACCGGCGACCGCTGGTACCAGGTGATCGTGTCCGGCAGCGCCGACACCGTGACGATCGGCGCGGTCGCCTGATGGGGTCGCGGCGCATCACCCGCGGGTCGCTGTTGAAGATGGGACTCATCGGCGTACCGGCCGCCACCGCTTCACTCGGTGGCGGGGACGAATCCGGCCGCCGGATGTCCGACCTCCGGACGACCGACGAGCCTGCACCGGCACGGTATGCATCTGCCCGCAGCGATGAACGGTGGGCCGCACCAGCAGACCGCGCGGCACGTCTACCTCGGCATGGCCGGCCCGTTCATCGTCGACGACCCGACACGCAGCCGGGGCATCCTCGGGGACACGATCTGCGTCGATGGGGCGCCCACGTCGGAGGACCGGGAACTGATGGGCCAGTTCGTCGTCGTCGAGCCCGGCCAAGTCGCCCGGAAGACCCCACCACAGTCGTTGAGGAAGAGGTCATCGTGAGAAAGGCATTGATTATCGGCGGTGGTATCGGCGGCACGGCCACCTCCCGGACGGCACCGTCAGCGTCTGCGTACGGCGCGGCGCACTCCAGAAGGCTCTACCTGGTACGGGAGTCCGGCGAGACCTGCTGGTTCGCCAACCTGCACCGCTCCGACGAACCCACCCGCAAGGAACTGGCTGCCATCCCGACGGCGCAGTGGCAGCGCCAACTGCGTGACCTGTTCGCCGATGACCTACCGGTCATCAACGAGATAGTCACCGACAGCGTCGGGGACGTCGGCGCTCACCTGGTCTACGACATCCCCACCAGCCCCGTGTGGCACCGCGGCCCGGCCTTGCTCATCGGCGACGCGGTACACGCCACCTCACCGTCGGCCGGCCAAGGCGTTTCCATGGCCGTCGAGGACGCCGTCATCCTGGCCAGATGTCTGCGCGACGCGCCGGACACCAACGCCGCCTCCACCGCCTACGAACAGTTGCGCAGGCCCAGGGTGGAAAGGGTCGTCGCCTATTCCAAGACCCTCTCCAACAGCAAGACCGCCGGCCCCGTGGCGCGGGTCCTCCGCGACCTCATGATGCCCATCGCCCTGAAACTCTTCGCCGGCCCGAAGTCTCACTCCTGGATGTACACCCACCACATCGACTGGAACGAAAAAGTCGCGATGCACGTGGCCTGAGGCCGATATCGAAATTGTCAGAACAAGAGACAGGTGCACGTTAGATGCCGTCGAATATGTCCCGTAGTTCCGCCTCGCCGATGCCCGGCCGGGTGGCATCCGTCCTGCTCTGGCTCCTGGTCGTCTTCGTAGGAGTTCAGTTCGGCGCCGGCTTGTACGAGAAGATCGTCGTCGTGCCGCTCTGGGACAGCGTGCCGCCGCGCGATGTCCTCGCCGCCATGGAACGGTCGGGCATGTACAACGCCGGCCGTGTTTTCTGGCCGTTCGTATCACCGGTCGTCGCACTGCTTGCCGTCGCGAACATCGTGGCGTGGCGCGGCAACCGGGCCAACCGGCACTGGGTGCTGGGTGCTGGCATCATCATGCTGGGATACGCCATTTTCAGCTACAGTTACTTCGTTCCCCAGATGCTCATGTTGCAGAGCTCCGCCGGTTCCTGGCCAGAATCGAAAATCTCCGCGACAGTCCAGTGGTGGACCAGCTTGAACTACCTCCGCATGCTCCTCGGGGCAGCAGGCTGGTCCTGCGCGCTCCGGGCGCTGTCGCTGGCGGCCGCCGCCAACGGCCGCGGATAGCTGCGCGGGGGAAGGCAACAGCGGGCCACCCCGCTGCGCCCGTCGGTCGACTCGGCGCAGTTCCCCGCCAGCTCCTCGGCCGGCTCGGGCTCCCCGAGGATCCGCTCCCGGCCCACCGCCCGCCCCAACTCCACCGCCTGCGGGGCCGGCAACGGGCCCACGTCGAGCAGGCGGGCACCGTCGGACCACAGCCCGGTCAGGCGGTTTCGCGCAGCGGCCGGCCCGACCTGCATCCGGCCCTCAACGCATGGAGAACCGATTCGACCCGACGCCAGGTTCGGCAGATGCGTCGACCTGGTAAACGCCGGGTTGCTGAGATGTTTCCTCACGGATTAACGAAGGTCCCGCGAACCCCTTGACCACCGCTCCGGACTGACCTACGTTCTGGCGAACCGATTCGGCGAATCGATTCGACGATCTACCCACCAGCGTGCCCCGCTGCCCGCGAGCCGGCGGTCAGCTCGGGCACCCTCCGGCTGAACAGGTAAAGGGGATCATTCGTGAAGACCTTTGGAACAGGCCAGCGCGTCTTCGGGGTGGCGCTGGCGGCCCTGATCGCGGCCAGCGGCACCGTCGCGTGCTCGTCGTCGGAGGAAACCTCGGGCGACGCCGCCGGCTCGTACGCCATCTGGGACCCGTACCCGCAGTTCGACGGCGGCTCGGACTGGGTCAAGCTGCTCACCAAGTGCGGCACCGATGCCGGGGTGACGGTCACCCGGACCGGCTACGACACCACCGACCTGACGAACAAGGCGCTGCTCGCGGCGCAGCAGGGCAACTCGCCCGACGTGCTCATCGTGGACAACCCGGTCGTGTCCACGCTCGCCGAGGCCGGCGTCCTGACCACCACCGAGGAGAACAAGCTCGACACGTCCGCGATGTCGGCGAACCTGCTCGGCGCCGGCCAGAGCGGCGGCAAGACGTACGGGGTGCCGATCGGTGCCAACACCCTGGCCCTGTACTACAACAGGGCGGTGCTGACCGCCGCCGGCGTCGACCCGGCCTCGGTCACCGACTGGGCCACGCTGAACGCCGCCCTGGCGAAGGTGGCCGCCGCCGGCAAGAAGGGCATCACCTTCTCCGCCATCGGCACCGAGGAGGGCAGCTTCCAGTTCCTGCCGTGGTTCTGGGGCAGCGGCGCACGGCTGACCACGCTCGACTCCCCCGAGGCCGTCGCGGCGGTGTCCCTGTGGACCGACTGGCTGAAGAAGGGCCACGCTCCGAACTCGGTCATCAACAACACCCAGACGACGAGCTGGCAGGAGTTCGCCAGCGGCGAGTACGCCTTCGCCGAGAACGGCACCTGGCAGCTCGGCAACGCCAAGAAGCTCGGCTTCGAGTACGGCATCATCGCTATCCCGGCCACGGCCGGCGGCCCGGCCCCCGCGCCGACCGGCGGAGAGTTCGTCACCATCCCCGCGCAGAAGCAGGCCGACCGGTACGCCACCTCGCAGAAGCTGGTCGCCTGCCTGACCAGCGACGACAACCTGCTGGCCACCGACACGACGCTGTCCTACATCGCGCCCACCCCAGAGGCGCAGGCCAAGCAGGTGGCCGCGAACCCGGAGCTGAAGGTGTGGGTCGAGGCGGTCGGCGCGGCCAAGGGCCGCACCGGCGACGACCTCGGCACGAAGTACCCGAAGATCTCCGAGCAGCTGTGGAAGGCCGTCCAGGCGGCGCTGAGCGGGTCGAAGACGCCGCAGGCCGCGATGACCGAGGCACAGTCGGCTGCCGCCGCGGCGACGAAGTAGCCGCACGGATGAGCGCCACCACGCGATCGCCCCGTGACCGGGCGGCACCAGCGCCCGCCCGGTCACGGGCCCACCCGGCCCGCCGGCTGGCGCGCGGCGACACGGGGCGCTGGGCGGCCTGGGCCTTCCTGCTTCCGTTGCTGGCCTACCTGCTCGCCTTCTACGCGTACCCGCTCTACCGCAACCTGGACCTCAGCCTGCGCGACTACACGGTGCGCTCGTTCGTGCGCGGCGACGCGCCCTTCATCGGCCTGGCGAACTACCGCGAGGTGGCCGACAACCCGACGTTCGTGCCGGCGGTGACGCACACCCTCGTGTTCACCGCTGCCTCGCTGGTGCTCCAGTTCGGCATCGGCATGGCGCTGGCGGTCTTCTTCCACCAGCATTTCCGGCTGTCCGCCACGCTCCGGGCGCTCTTCCTCGTGCCGTGGCTGCTGCCGCTGATCGTGTCGTCGTCCACCTGGTCCTGGATGCTCAACAGCGAGGCCGGCGTGGTGAACACGTTCCTCGGGGCGCTGGGGCTCGCCCCGGTCAACTGGCTCACCTCGCCGAACTGGTCGCTCGCCTCGGTGATCATCGCCAACGTGTGGATCGGCATCCCGTTCAACCTCGTGCTGCTCTACAGCGGCTTACAGGGCATCTCGCCGCAGGTCTACGAGGCCGCCGCATTGGACGGGGCCACCGGGTGGAAGCGGTTCTGGCGCCTGACGTTCCCGCTGCTGCGCCCGGTCTCCGCTATCACCCTGCTGCTCGGCCTGGTCTACACGCTCAAAGTCTTCGACATCATCTGGATCATGACGCGGGGCGGCCCGGCCGACTCCTCCACCACCCTCGCCACCTGGTCGTACCAGCTCGGGTTCGGCAGCCTGCTGCCGCAGTTCGGGCCGGGTGCCGCGGTGGGCAACCTGCTCATCGTGGCGGCCCTGGCGTTCGGGCTGGTCTACATCCGCGTCCAGCGCCGGCAGGGAGGCACGGAATGAGACGGGCCACAACGTGGTGGAAGACCGGCATCGGCCTGACGCTGACGGCCCTGATGCTGTTCCCGGTCTACTGGATGGTCAACGTCTCGTTCACCCGGGACGAGGACATGCGCAAGTCCCCGCCGGACCTGCTGCCGCTGCACGGCACGCTCGACGGGTACCGCGCCGTCCTCGACCAGCAACTGCCCTACCTCGGGACCAGCCTGCTCGTCGGGTTCGGAACGGTCGCCCTCACGCTGGTCATCGCCGCACCGGCCGGCTACTCCCTGGCCAGGCTGCGTCCCGCTGGCGGCGCGGCGGTGAGCTTCGTGCTCCTCGTCGCCCAGATGATCCCGGGGATCATCATGGCGATGGGCTTCTACGCCATCTACCTCAACCTGGGGGTGCTCAACACCCTGCCGGGGCTGATCGTCGCCGATGCCACGATCGCCGTGCCGTTCGGGGTGCTGATCTTCCAGGCGTTCATGTCCGGCATCCCTGAGGAGATCACTCAGGCGGCGCGGGTGGACGGCGCCGGTCCGCTGCGAACCTTCTGGTCGATCATCATGCCGGTCAGCCGCAACGCCAGCGTCACGGTCGCCCTGTTCGCCTTCCTCTGGGCATGGTCGGACTTCGTCTTCGCGTCCACGCTCAACGGCGGTGGCGCGCTGCGGCCGATCACCCTCGGCATCTACCAGTACATCGGCAACAACAACCAGCAGTGGAACGCCATCATGGCCACCGCGGTCGTGGCGTCGGTCCCCGCAGCCGTGCTGCTGGTCGTCGCCCAGCGCTACATCGCCGCCGGCGTCACCACCGGCGCGGTGAAGGACTGACCCAATTGCATCCGGCGAAAACGGCGTGCGGCGCGGGCAGGACCCGCTTGCGCCAGAACGCCGGGCCGGTCCGCACCTCCTCGCTCTCGTCACGAGCGAGCCGCCTCGCCGGCCACCGGTAACAGCCGTCCGGGACGCTGCCGCCGGGCTTCCATGTCGGCCAGGACACTGTCGGCTACCTCGTTTATCAACTCCCGGGACACGTCCGCGTCGTACACGTCCGCCAGGTGCGCGGCGATCTCCCGCTCGTCAGCCCTTTCGCGTACCGCGACAGGATCGCCCCGTCGAAACCCATCGAGGCCGGGACGTGCCTGGGCACGATCCGCGGAGCGACGAGACCGCCATCGCGGCGTCCCTGCAGCCGTGGCCGCGGTCCACGAGAGGCCGCTCGCGCAGGCGCTCCTGCCGCCCATCAAGTTATTTGGTCCCCACCTGCAGCGCGGCCAGACAGAGATGTCGGCTTGCTGCGGGGCTGGTCCAGGCCGCTGAACTCCAGGTCAGGTCTCCAGGCCCACGCCTGCCTCCGGTGCGTAGGCACTAGGACAACGCGAGTGGCTCGTTCAGGTGCACCAGGCAGAGACGGTGGCGGGAGACGATGCCCTGTGGGGCGCCGGACGGAAGTGTTGGAGGCGTGAACTTTCCGCTTCCTTGCCCGGCGGTGTCTCAAGTGATCAACAGGTGGCGAGTCGCCGAAGATGCGCGACCTGATCGAGCCGGATGCAGCGGTGCCGCCGCTGGGCCTAGGCCGGCACGGAGCCGGTCATGACGAGCACGGGTGCAGGTCCACGCACCTGCTCGCAACCAAGAATGAAAGGAACTTCCGTGTCCACAGCTGTGGTTTCCCCGGCGCGTACGGTTTCCCCGGTCCGTCTCGGGAGGCGGTCCGTCGGTGCCCTCGGCATCCTGGCACTCGCCCTCGGCACCCTGCAGTCGGTGGTGGAGCCTGCGCTCCCGCTGCTGCAACGTGAGCTGGGGGTAAGCCCTGCCGAAGGGGCATTGGTCACCACCGCGCTCCTCGTCACCGGCGCGGTGCTCACACCTGTGGCCGGCAAACTCGGCGACCGCTACGGCGGAAAGCGGGTGCTGCTCTGGCTGATGGCCGTGGTCTCGGCGGGTGGTCTGTTGGCCGGCCTGGCGCCGAACCTGCCGGTGTTGCTGCTCGGTCAGGTCTTGCAGGGTGTCATGGTGGGTGCGCTGCCGCTCTCCTTCATCCTGGTGCGCAAACATCTCTCGAAAGGTGAGTCGCAGGCGGCCATCGGGGTGGTTCTCGCACTGTTCACGGGCGGCGGCATCATCGGGATGTTGGTTGCCGGGCCGATCGCGCACGGACTGTCCTGGCAGTGGATCTTCGTACTACCGACGATCGCGATCATCGCGGCGACGGTGGCCGTGGCTCGTTTGATGCCGCACGACCCGCCGATACCGTCGGACGACAGGATCGACTGGCCTGGCGTGGCCCTGCTGAGCGGCACGCTGCTCGCGCTCATGGTCGGGTTTGTGACGGTGACCAGCGGCGATCTGCCGCCACTCGCGGTCGTTTCCATCGTGGTGATCGTGGCCGCCCTCGCAACCGGATGGGTGGTCGTCGAGCGCCGGGCAGCCTCGCCGATGGTCGATCTGCAGATGCTGGCGAAGCCGGACATGCGGAATGCGATCGTGCTCACCTTCGTCATGTCCATCACCTTCGGAATGGTGGTCATCCTGATCCCGCAGATGTTCGCGGTGTCGGCCGACGGGTACGGCTTCGGACTCAACACCACCGAAATCGGACTGCTCCTGCTGCCCGGCGCCATCGCCGGAGCGGTGAGCGATTCGATCGGCGGATTCGCGGCGCGGCGTTTCGGTCCGCGTGCGGTGGTCATCGTGGCAATCGGCGTCACGACGGTCGCGATGATCGCCCTGGCGGCGCTGCACGACGCCGCCTGGCAGCCCGCTGTCGCGAAGGTGCTTACCGCGTTCGCTGCGGGTGCCGGCACCACGGCGTTGCTCGCCAGCACCGCCTCTGCCATGAAAGCCAAGGACACCGGCATCGCCACCAGCCTGCTCGTGGTGACCCGCCTGTTCGGCGTCATCGTGGGCGCCCAGGTCGGCGGCACGATTCTCGCCGCGGGGGCCGACCCGAGGACCGGTCTGCCGACCGAATCGGCCTTCGTCACAGGGCTCCTCATCGCCGGCCTCGTCACCGCATTGTCACTGATCGTTTTCCGCATCACCAAGAACGGGGCCCGGACATGACACCTGAATGTTTGTCACCGAACGTAAGTACTACCGCGAAGCGCACAGTTCTGATCTCGGGGGCCAGTGTTTCCGGACCCGCGCTGGCGTACTGGCTGCACCGGTCCGGATTCGTGGTCACGGTGGTGGAGAAGGCAGGCGCACCGCGCGACGGTGGTTACCCGATCGACGTCCGCGGCACAGCGATAGAGGTCGTGCGGCGGATGGGGATACTGCCGCGACTGCGCGAAGCACACATCGACATGCGGCGCTGCACCTTTCTCAACGTCGACGGCAGCGAGTTGGCCTCGGTCACCCCGCATGCCGTCGCCGGAAGTGTCGAGGGGCAGGACCTCGAGGTACGTCGTGGAGATCTCACCGCGAACCTCTACGCGGTGGTTCGCGACGACGTCGAGTTCCTGTTCGGCAACTCCATCGACACCCTCGACCAGTCCGAACACGGGGTCGACGTGACTTTCCGCGACGGGCAACAGCGCACGTTCGACCTGGTGGTCGGGGCCGACGGCATGCACTCACATACCCGGCAGTCCCTGTTCGGTCCCGAAGAGCAGTTTCACCGCTACCTCGGCTACGGCTTCGCCATCTTCACCATGCCGAACACCTTCGGGCTCTCCCACGAGCTCATGTTGTGGAACACCCCTGGGAGAGCCGCGGCCCTCTACGCCGTCGGGGACAACGACGAGCTGCACGCCTTCCTGAACTTCCACCGACCTGAACCACCGTTGGAGGTCCTGCAGAACCCCGACGCCCAGCGGGATCTGGTCGCCACAATCTTCGCGAACGCAGGGTGGGAGGTGCCTGGCATCGTCAAGGCCATGCGCGACGCCGACGACCTGTTCTTTGACACGGCCGGTCAGATCCGTATGCCGCACTGGTCCAGCGGTCGCGTCGTGCTCGTCGGCGACGCCGCGTACGCGCCGTCGTTCCTTACCGGACAGGGCTCGAGCCTTGCGCTCGTCGGTGCCTACATCCTCGCCAACGCCCTGGCCACAAATGGCGACCACACCGCGGCTTTCGCCGCCTACGAACGCGACCTTCGCCAATTCGTGGACATGAATCAGGCGTTGGTCGACAACGGGGCGGCCATGCTCTTCCCCACCACGGCGCGCACCCTGGAGCAACGCAACGCCAGGCTGCGCGACCTCGCCGCCATACCCTCCGTGACAGCACGACCGGCCCACTCAGCCCTTGTGCTGCCCGAACCTACTTCGATGCCGTGAGGTGGTGCGGCAGCCGCGCGGCGGCTGCCGCACCTTGCCGCCGCGCCGTGCCGCAATTACGACCGCCGATCAAAGGTGGTGTGGGCCAGGCCTGTCTGGTAGGCGATAACGACGAGTTGTGCCCGGTCGCGGGCCTCCAGCTTTGTCATGGCGCGCTGCACGTGGGCTCGGACGGTGAAGGGGCTGAGGAACATTCGCTCGGCGATCTCCTGGTTGGACAGGCCGGTTGCGACCAGGGCCACCATCTCGCGTTCCCGCGCGGTGAGTACGCCGAGCTGTTCGGGATGCTGGTGCGCGGGCTCGTCCGGTGTGGCCAGGAAACGGGCGACCAGGGAGCGGGTCGCGGCGGGGGACAATAGGGTGTCGCCGGCGGCGATCGTGCGCACGGCGTCCAGCAGGTCTTCGGCCCCGATGCCCTTGCCGATGAAGCCGCTGGCCCCCGCGCGCAGCGCCTGAGCCACGTACTCGTCGGTCTCGTAGGTCGTGAGGATCACGACGCGGGCAGTACGCAGCTCCGGGTCCGCGCAGATCTCCGCTGTGGCGGTGAGGCCGTCCACTTCCGGCATTCGGATGTCCATGATCACCACGTCCGGGCGCAGCTCCCGCGTGAGCCGTACCGCCTCCCTGCCGTCGGCGGCCTCACCCACCACGGTCATGTCGTCGGCACTGTCGACGAGCAACCGGAAGGCCTCGCGGAGCAGGGCCTGATCGTCGGCGAGCACCACTCGGAGCGTCACGGTGCACCCCCGGCCTCTCTGTCGCTCGTCACGCCGCCGGCCGTGTGCCCCCCGACGGACGCTGGTCCATCGGTGCGCTTCATCGTGTCCTTGTCGGGCTGGAGGGGCAGCCAGGCGCAGACGCGGAAGCCGCCCTCCGGGCCCCTGCCCGTGGAGAGATTTCCGCCGACCGCGGTGGCACGTTCACGCATCCCGATCAGACCGTAACCGGGCGGACGGCCCGGCGCCGTCCGGGCGCCCCCTCCGTCGTCGACGACGGTGATGGTCACACGATCGCGGTTCCAGGTGAGGCGAACATGGGCTCTGTCAGTAACGGCGTGCTTGGTCACGTTGGTCAGGGCCTCCTGGACGATGCGGTACGCGGTGAGGTCCACACCCGGCGGCAGTGGCCTGGCGGTGCCCTCCTGGTGCACCGACACCTCCAGACCCGCGCGGCGGAAGGACTCGACGAGCATGGGAAGCTGGGACAGCCCGGGCGCCGGTTCGGCGGGCCCGGCCGTGTCCCCGGCCTGACGCAGTAGACCGACCGTCGCCCGTAGTTCGTCGAGCGCCTGGCGGGTGGTTTCGACGAGCTCGCTCAGGCTCTTACGGGTCTGTTCTGGGCGGACGTCGAACAGATGGGCGGCGACCGTGGCCTGCGCGTTGGCCAGGGTGATCTGATGGGCCACGAGATCATGCAGTTCCCGGGCGATGCGCACCCGTTCCTCGGCCACTCTCCGGCGGGCCTCGCTGTCCCGGCTCCTCTCGGCACGCCGGGCCCGCTCCTCCACGGCCGCCAGGTAGGCCCGTCGGTTCCGCACCGAGAGACCGAGCACACCGGCCACCAGCGGGAACGCCGCCACCGCGCCCATCCTGCTCGCATCCTGCCACGAGATTTGCCCCACCGAGGCAGTGGAGGCGACCAGAAGCGCCGCCGAGGTGAGCACCACCGCGCTGGCCGCGCGTCTTTCGGTACTCGCGGTGAGCGCGTAGAAGTAGGCAGCAACCACGGCGGGGGCCTCGACGAGCGGGTTCAGCAGGAAACCCAGAGGTTGTACCAGTACGCCGATCGCGGCCGTGGTCAGCAGGGCAGCCAGAGGCGCCCGGTGCCGCACCGGCAGCACGCCGCAGGAGAGCACGGCGATGAAATAGGCGGCAGCCGTCGGCGGCGACAGAGTGCCGTCGGGCTGCACCACAGTACCGAACAGGCAGACCGCGGACGCCGTCGCCGTGACCGCTGCTTCCCGCCACCACGTGCCGCATGGTCGTGGGCCATCGCCATCATTGTCTGTAATGGATGGTTCAGTGTCGGCCGACGGCGAGCGGCGGGGGCGGGAATGCACCTGCACGTGACTCATCCTCGATGTCTGCATTTGGCAGTACCCGATCCAGGATATGAGGCCGACCTGCCGCGCAGACCTCGGCCCACGCCGCCGCCGTCATCTGGCTCTGCGACCGCACGCCGATCGAGGCGCCCGCCGCTGCCCAAAAGCCCGCTCAGACCGGCCCTTGTCGGGACCGTTGCGTAAGCTCGCCGTGATCGATCGAAAGGCAGTCCGTTGACCGCTACTCCCGCTCACCGCCCAGTGCCGGACCCCGTCACCAAGGCCGGCTATGTGATCGAGTTCGACGAGGACTTCACCGGCGAGCAACTCGATACCGCCCGATGGATTCCCTATTACCTGCCCCAGTGGTCGACCCGAGCCGCTGCCGCCGCTCGCCACCGGGTCAGCGGCGGGAACCTGAGCCTGCGCATCGAGTCCGACCAGCCGCCCTGGGCGCCCGCCCTGGACGGCCCGATGCGCGTCTCAAGCCTCCAGACCGGCCTGTTCAGCGGGCCGGTCGGCAGCGACATCGGTCAGCACGGGACCCACCCGGCGGCCAGGGTCAGCCAGGCATGGGAGAACCGCCGGCTCTACACGCCCCACTACGGCGTGGTCGAGATGCGTGCCCGGGCCATCGCCGACCCGCGCTGCATGGTGGCCCTCTGGATGATCGGCTACGAAGAGGTCCCCGAGCAGTCGGCCGAGATCTGCATCGCCGAGATTTTCGGCCGCGATGTCAAGCTCGATTCGACGGCGATCGGCATGGGCATCCATCCCTTCGACGACCCCGCGCTTCACGACGACTTTGCGCAGGTCGAAGTCCCGATCGACGCCTGCCGGTTCCACACGTACACCATGGAGTGGACTCCCGAGCGTGTCTCGTTCTTCATCGACGGGCACCACCAGCGCAGTCTCAGGCAATCCCCGAACTACCCGATGCAGCTCATGCTGAACATCTACGAGTTCCCCGACGACTGCAGGGAGCCGGCCACGGCATACCCCAAAGAGTTCATCGTGGAGTACGTGCGGGGCTACCGTCCGGCCGACCTGCCCACCAGCCACCTCCGCGGTAGCGCCGCCGCAGGCGACTGAAGCACTGCGGGCCTTCGACCCGGACGCAGGGGACTGCGTTGATTTCCACGCGCCGAGAACCGACCAACGCCACCCGCCCTGGGGCGGCGAGCAGGCCAGGCAGGGCTCGCTAACCTCTCCCGGCATGTCTGCTTTCCGCAACTCGCCAAACATCCTGTTCGAGACAACCGTGACGGCGACCCGGCGGCTGTCACCCGGGTTCGTCCGCGTCACGCTCGGCGACGAACGACTGCGGGATCTGGCCCCGCACCAGCTCGACCAGCGCATCAAGATCATGCTTCCGGTCACCGGCGACTACCCGGCCGGGCTGCGGGCGGGGCTGCCCGAGCAGGGGTGGCGGCGCGAGTGGCAGTCCGTCCCCGACCGCGAGCGTCCATGGCTGCGCAGCTACACCGCGTACCGGACACGACCGGCGGCGGGTGAGTTGGACCTGGACTTCTACCTGCACCAGCCGCACGGTCCGGCAAGCGGCTGGGCGGCGGCGGCCCGACCGGGCGACCGCCTGCTCCTGTCGGGTCCGCACATTCAGGCCGGCCAGCCCGGGTACGGCGTGCAGTGGGAGCCGGGGCCGGCGGCGCGGGTGCTGATCGCGGCGGACGAGACAGCGTACCGGCGGTGCGGGGCATCCTGCCCAGCCTGGGGTCGCAAGTGCGGGCGACGGTCCTGCTGGAGGCGGGTGTCGCAGCGGATGCCGCCGCCCTCGACGACGTGACCGCCGGCCACTCGGTCGAAGTCCGGTTGCGGGGCGGAGCCCGGGCCGCTACGCCCACCAGCGGGTGCTACGCCGCTTCTCCCGGGCCGACGAGGCGGCCGTCGAGGCGGCCCTGGCCTCGACCGGCACGGCCGACCTGGCCGACCGTCGAGCCGACGAACTCTCCGGCGGCCAACGACAGCGGGCCTGGATCGCCATGGTGCTGGCCCAGGAGACGCCCCTCGTCCTGCTCGACGAGCCCACCACCTACCTGGACGTGGCTCACCAGATCGACGTGCTCAACGTGCTGCACCGTTTGGTAACCCAGGGCCGCACCGTCGTGGCCGTGCTGCACGACCTCAACCACGCGGCCCGGTACGCCACCCATCTCGTGGCGATGCGCGACGGCCGGATCGTGGCCGAGGGCCATCCCGCCTCGACGGTGGGCACCGCACTCGTCGCCGAGGTCTTCGGGATGCCGAACCAGGTCGTCCCCGACCCGGTCACCGGAGCGCCCCTGGTCGTACCGGCCGACACCCGGGAGCCGGCCGCCGGCTGAGCCGGTCCTGGTGCCACTTTGGCCGGTACGCGACAGGGCGCTCCAACCGGGCCGGAGCGCCCTGTCGACGGAATCTCAGCGGGTACCCTGCTGGCGTCGCAAGGGCACCGGGCAGCTTGGAGCGATCCAGATGGCCGCCTCAGGTGCTGGTTGCTACGGCGCGGGTGATGCGGCTGCCGAGCTGACGCAGGTGCTCGACCAGTTCGACCGGTTCGTGGACGGTGAAGTCGCAGCCGAGCAGGGTCAGCCGGACGGCGAGCCAGTCGATGGTGTCGTCCGGGCTGTGCCATCGACACGATGAATCGTCGACGGGCTCCAGCTCGCCGGTGTAGTCGCCCAATCGGGTCGCTGCCTGCGGGGCGGGCAGGGCGAGGGTCACCTTTGCCCGGCAGACCGGAGCCCGGTCGTAGAGCCGGGTGGTGACGAACTCGGCCGGGTCGTCGGCTGGTGGTTGGCGCGGCGGTACCCGGGTCCCGGTGGTCTGGGCGTTGTCGATGCGGTCGATGCGGAAGGTTCGCCAGTCGGCGCGCTCGGCGTCGTAGGCGAGCAGATACCAGCGACGGCCGACCACGACCAGCCGGTGTGGTTCGACGAGCCGTTGGGTGGCGGCGCCCTCGTGATTGCGGTAGTCGAACCGGACCCGTTCGTTGGCCGAGGCTGCGGCGGCGAGGACAGTCAGCTGCGTGGGGTCGACCAGCGAGGCCCAAGCCGTGGGCGTCGGCAGTGCGGCTGCGGTGAGCGCGCTGACGCGGCGGCCCAGCCTGGGCGGCAGCACCTGTTGCAGCTTGGCCAGCGCCCGCAGCGACGCCTCGGCGATGCCGGCGACCGGCTGCCGCGCCGCCGTGCGCAGACCGACGGCGATGGCCACCGCCTCCTCGTCATCGAGCAGCAGCGGCGGCATCGCCTTGCCCGCCACGAGCCGGTACCCGCCGTGGACGCCCATGGCGGCCTGGACCGGATAGCCGAGGTCACGGAGCCGCTCGATGTCGCGGCGCACGGTGCGTGGGGTCACCTGGAGCCGCTCGGCGATTTCGCTGCCCGGCCATTCCCGGGGCGTCTGGAGCAGGGACAACAGGCGCAGCAGGCGGGCCGACGTCTCGTTCACCTTCCCATAGTGCCCGATGATATAGGACCGATCCCGACCTACATCGAATCTAGCGTGGTCTGTGGTGGTGCGCAGACAGTGCACCGGAACGAGGAGACGAGCGATGAAGGTCGTGCCCGACGGCTACCACACCGTGACCCCGTGGATGATCTCTCCGGGAAACACGGCCCAGTTGATCGACTTCGTCGTCGGCGTCTTCGACGCCACCGAGCTATCTCGGGTGGGTGTTGGCGGGGTGATCGGCCATGCCGAGGTCCGCATTGGGGACTCGGTCGTCATGATGTTCGACAAGCCGGAATGGCCGCGGACACCGGCCTTCCTGCGTCTCTACGTCGCCGACGACGCCGAGGTACTGCGCCGGGCCGCCGAACGCGGCGCGACCGTTGTCACCGAGCCGACCGAACTGTTCTGGGGCGACCGGGTCAGCCGTTTCCGCGACCCGTTCGGCCACCTGTGGTGGATCCACCAGCGCGTGGCGGAGCCCACCGAGCAGGAGTTGAATCAGCGGCTCAACGATCCCGAGTTCGTAAAGGCGATGGAGTACGTCCAGAGCGCCCAGTTCTTCCCCAACCGCTGACCCGTCGCACCTCATTGTCGAACCGCACTTGCGCCGTCGTCGACTGGCGCACGTACACGATCGCCAGCCTCGAGACGAGCCCTACAGGGCACGGGTCCTACAGCATCGCCCACCCAGTGGCCTCTTCCGTGGCCCGGATGTGGCACGACCCGAACCGCATTCGGGCAGCTCAAGGGCCCGTTGTGCCGGTTGCTGCCGTACGGACACGCCGGGCGTAGCGCCGATGGGGGCGCAGGTTGGAGACCGCGCCGCGCTGATCCTGGCGGCGCGGTCCACGCTGGTTCCCCCGTGCTGACCGGCAGGGATCGAGCGCCGGCAGGGCAATGGCGGGTGTTCCCTGTGGGAACACCCGCCATTTGTCACCTGCCGTCAGCGCAGTCGTTCATGCCGGCTGTGGCGAAGGGCGCCGGATCAGGACGCACGTTCGTGCCATCCGAACCGCAAAAACGCACGTCAACAGCGAGATCAAGTCATGGAGTGGGCCGGAGGTACCACCATGCGAATCACGCCCTGACCGTCGCCGGGGAGCCGCTGCCACTGCATGTGCCCAGTTCGCAGAGCCGGGGCGGCACCCGACGAGCGTCGTCGGATGCCGTGGCGGCCGTCGCCGGGACCCCGGCTCGGGGTGTGCCTACGAGCGGTAGGCGTTGCGGCGGTGGCGAATCGAGTGGATCTCCACGACTCGCTTGGCCTCGCTGATCCGGTAGATGATCCGGTATGCCCGCGGCGAGCGGAGTGAAAGCCGTCGAAGGGCTCGTCGAGTGGCTTGCCAACCCCGTAGGGGTTGACTGCGATCGCGGGCTGGATGGTCTCCGTCGCGGCGATCGCCACCTCCAACGGCAGGTCCTCGTGGAGATTACGGCGAGCCTGTCGGGAGAACAGCACTGTGTATGGGCTGGGCGGTTCGTCGGTGCGGTCGTCCACCCGCTTGCCTACAGGGGGCATCAGGCCGCCCTGCTTCGACGTCGCTCCAGCTCGGCGCGGACCTCGTCCATCGAGAACGTGTCGCCAGCTGCGAAGTCCTCCCGCGACGGCTTCGGTGATCGGGATGGTCTCCATGTCGGCCAGCTTGATGACCGGTCAGAATTATGGCCGACCAAAGCCGGCATCCCGACCTGGCCTTCTCGCCCTCGACGCGAGGCGCTGTGGTGGGGATAGCCTGCCGTTGGCACCGCGCCGATCGAGCCCAGTTCTCGGCTTGCTTCTGGACAACCGTGCACTTCGAAGTTCCCGGCAGGCCCGCTCTCGGTCCGCGTGGCAGCGGTTCAGCAGGCCGTACGGTGGCGGCGTGCACCAGCATGACCAGACTGGCGTACCCATGGGTGCCGTGCCGGGGCGACCGCCGCATGCAGGGTCCGTCGTTGACAGTGTAGCTTCTCTCCGGTTCTATCCTGACCCCTCGCACGCGTCGAGCCCCGTCACTCCAGCGAGGCGGCGATCTCGACGGCCTCCGCCATGGTCAGCTCGCCCTCCAAGCGGTAGGTCACCCCCGCGCCTTCCCAGACCAGGGTCGCCCCGGCGAGCCGGGCGCTCTCCTGGCGTACCACGCCGTCACGATCCATGTAGGACACCGAGTGCGGGCCGCCGATCCAGACGGCCTGCCTCCCGCCGACCTGAGTCCACTCCGCCCCCGGCCCGCCGGCTTCCTTGAAGAAGACCGGGTCGAGCTGACCGTCGAAGGCGTCCAAGCGCAACGCGCCCCGGCGGTAGAGCAGGGTCGCCACCCGGTGGTTGCCCGCGCCGTCCGGATCGGCCACCAGCACCTGCTCGGGCGGGCCCAGCTTCGCCGGCACCCGGATCGGGAACCGTACGGCCCGCTGCGCCTCGTCCAGCCCGGCCGCCCGCTGCGCGGGCAGCGGCGACGGGGAGCCGGCCGGCAGCACGGGCGTCGGTGACGTGCTGATCGTGATACCGGCGAAGCGCAGCAGACCCGCCGCCGCGTCGGCGAGCGCGGTCCGCCCCGGTGGTAGCACCGCGACCAGCAGCGCGGCCAGCGTCGCCGCGACCGCGTACCGCCAGCGCCATCGGCGCTTACGGACGGCCGGAGCGCTCGCGGTGACGGCGGTCAACCGGGCGCGGACCTGTGCCGTCACGTCGGGCGGCGAGGGTGTCTCCAGCCACCTGGACAGCTCCCGCAGTTCCCGCTCCAGATCATCCACGGCTGACCTCCTCGACCGCGAGCAGGCCGCGAAGCTTGGCCAGCGCCCGGGACGTCCGTGACTTCACCGTGCCCCGGGGCCAGCCCAGCATGGTGACCGTCTCTTCCTCGCTGAGATCGAGGAAGTACCGGCAGACGATCACTCCCCGGTCCCTGGCCGGCAACGACCGCAGGGCCCGTACCAGCGCGGCACGGCGCTCCCCGGCGAGGACCGCGCCAACGGCGTTGTCCTCGGCTACCTCTGGGTGCGGCTCCACCCGCGCGGCCCGCAGCATCAACCCGTAGCGCCGGTCCCGCGACCGGTGCAGATTGCGGGTCTCGTTCGCCACGATCGCCAGCAGCCAGGCACGGAACGACGACTCGCCGCGGTAGCGGGAGAGCTTCCGGTACCCCTTCACGAACGCCTCCTGGATGACGTCCTCCGCATCCGAACCCGCGCCGAGCAGCACCGCGGTCCGGTGCGCGGACGCGGTGTGCCGGGCGACCAGCAATTCGTAAGCCTTCAGGTCACCTGCCTGAGCGCGGGTGACGAACTCCTCGTCGTCCAGTGCAACCTCCGGTGGGGATCACTTTCCTGACACCGACCGCACCGTCCGGGTTCCATGCCCGGGCGATGGAACCCCGGCCGGCCCGGCGGTGTCACCGGGTCATGATGGCGAATACGACGATCTCGCGGCGTACCCTGCTGACCACCCTGGCCGGCGCGGGAGTCGCCACCCTGGCCGGCTGCGACCCGGCCACCAGCCCGGCCGCCGCCATCCTGCTCCCGGACCCGCTGCTCGTCGAGGTCGACGGCGGCCTCGGCGTGCTGCGCGGCGCCGACCGGCAGACGATCCCGCACGGGGTTGTCACCGCCGACGGACGGCTGGTGTACGCGAGCGCCCCCGACGGTGCCGACACCGCCCTCTGGCGGATCGACGCCGGCCGGGGCGCCACCTCCGAGCGGGTCAGTCTGCCGGGCCGCTGGGTGCCGCAGACCGTCTCCGCCGATGGCACGAGGGTGGCGCTGACCACCGAGGAGGTGAGCGCGACCAAGGAACGTCCCGCCGGGCGCGACGTGACCCCCGTGCTGATCGCTGACGCCGGTGGCGTCCGGCAACGGCTGCGGCTACCGGGCAACTTCGTCCCGGAGGCGTTCACGCACGACCTCGCCGGGCTCTTCGTCCTGGAATGGCTGCCGCCGGACTCGCCAGACCGATACCGGGTCCGCGTCGTCGACCTCACCACCGGCGTCCCTGGCCCACTTTTCACTCGCGACAAGGGGCCGATCCCGGCCGGCACGGAGGAGGAGATGCGCGGCGACGGACGGCAGGCTGTGCTCGCCCCGAACCGCACCGTGCTCTACACGCTCTACACCCACCAGCCCGACCACCAGCACACCCGGGACCGGATCAGCGGGCGGCCGGGCAGCGACGTGCACGCCTTCGTGCACACCCTGCACCTCGAACAGCGGTGGGCGTACTGCGTGGATCTGCCGCACCCGTTCGGGGAGGCCGCCCCGGACGGTCACGCCATGGCGATCACCCCGGACGGCGGCCGCTTGTACATCGTCGACGTCACCTCTGGCACCGTCGCCGAGATCACCACCGAGGACCTGACCGTACGCCACACGGCGAAGCTCGCCGGTGCCACCGGCCCGGCGTACGCGGCCGCCGACAGGGAGCGGCTGTTCCTCGGTGCCGGCGCCGGCGTGCGGACCGTGGACCTCGCCGACCTTGCCGTGACCGCCGAGCGGCCAGTCCGTGACCCGGTCACCGGTCTGATCCTCAGCCCCGACGGCAGCCGCCTCTACGTGGGCCAGAACGCCGCAGTAGCCTGGCACGATCCCGCCGCCGGCGGTGAGCTCGGCCGGGCCGCCGTGCCCGGTCTGGTGGGGCTGCACGGCCCGGCCCGGCCCGCCTGACCGCGGGCGGACGCGCCGCCCTCCGATGGAGGTGGCGCAGCGGGGCCACCCCGCCCGGGTGTGGGCACTCGTGGGCCGTCCAGGTGCCGTGGAGCACCCGGAGACTATCGCTACAAATCGATTCGATCGTCGCAAATGCTTCTAGGTCGGGGGCCATGTCCAGTCCGCTACCGGTCAACGTAGTGGTAACGGCAGGCGACGATCCCGACGTCGTCCTTGGTGATCCGACGCTCCAGCCAATGTTCGCGATCGATCCGGCGGGACCGGAAGTCGGACAGCTCCCCCCTGAAGGGGCTCCGACCTGCCAAGATCAACAAGTGGGGCGGACGGGACTCGAACCCGTGACCGAGGGATTATGAGTCCCCTGCTCTAACCCGCTGAGCTACCGCCCCGCTACCGCGCCGGATCGTAACCCGCCCGGTGGATCACCGGCCAGCACGAAGCAGCGTCGTCGGCCGGACACCCCACCGTGATCCAGCACGATGGGCAACGTGAGGATAACAGCACGCAGCCGTACGCGATGGCCTCAGGCCGGCGGGCAGCGGCTCGGCGATGGCCCCGGGGCAGCGCACCCGTTCCCCGCGCCGGCACCCCGAACCGTCCCCCGGCGAACGAGCGCGCATCATCGTCAGCACATCGCTGGAAGTTTCCAGTTCCCGGTCGACGAACACGCCGGGCAGGAACAGCCGCAGCAGCGAGCCCTGCGGGGCCGTCGCCGACGATGACGACGTCGGTTTCAGCGGGCGTCGCCCGCCTCCCGGTCTGTGCGGCCCAGCCGGCTGGGCCACCAGATCCGCAGCCCGATGTCGTACGACAGGGCGGGCACCAGCAGCGAGCGGACGACGATGGTGTCGAGCAGGACCCCGACGGCGACGGCGACGCCCAGCTCGACGAGGACGACCAGAGGCAGCACGGCGAGCGCGGAGAACGTGTGGGCGCCGATACCGGCCGAGGTGATGACGCCGCCGGTGAGGAGAGGGCGGTGAGCACGCCGGGGCGCGTACCCCGGTGCACCGACTCCTCGCGCACCCGGCTCATCAGGAAGATGTTGTAGTCGATGCCGAGGGCGACCAGGAAGACGAACGCGAACAGGGGGAACGACTGGTCGACGCCGGGGTAGTCGAGCAGGTGCCGGAAGATCAGCGCGCACAGCCCGAGCGTGGCGAGGAACGACAGCACCACGGTCGCGATGAGCAGCAGCGGGGCGAGCAGTGCGCGCAGCAGCAGGGCCAGGATGACGGCGATCACCAGCAGCACCACGGGGATGATCACGCTGCGGTCCCTCGCGGACGCGTCGGAGATGTCCACGTTGATCGCCGTGAACCCGCCGACCACCGCGTCCGAGCCGGGTACGCCGTGGACGGCCTCGCGGAGGTCGCGGATGGTCCGCTCCGCGCCGTCGCTGTCGGGCGGGTCAGCCAGGGTGGCCTCGATCTGGACCCGGCCGTCGACCACCTTCGGCGGGGCGTTCGGGTCGGGTGGGCCCGTCTGGCTCCGCTCGGTGACCGGGCGGACCGCGGCGACGCCGGGCACCCGCTGGGCCATTTCGGCGACCTGGCGGGCGGTCTGCTGGCTGGTGAAGATGGTGGCCGGGCTGCCGGTGCCGGCCGGGTAGTGGCGAGCGATCACGTCCTGGCCGGCGACGGAGTCGGTGCGCTGGGTGAACAGGTCGGTCTGGCCGAGGGTGGTGATGCCGAGCTGGGTCAGGCCGATGGTGAGCACGGCCAGGCCGGCGGCGGTGGCGAGCCAGACGACCCGGGCCCGGCGGGCGACGAAACCGGCGATCCGGCTCCAGAGGCCGTGTTCGGTCTGCGGGTCGGCCTGGTCGACGGCGGGCCGGCGCGGCCAGAACGCCCAGCGTCCGCCGAGCACCAGCAGGGCGGGCAGGAAGGTCAGCATGACCAGCAGGGTGGCGGCGATGCCGATGGCCGCGACCGGACCAAGCGCCCGGTTGGAGTTGAGGCTGGACAGCAGCAGGCAGAGCAGGCTGACGATGACGGTGCCACCGGAGGCGATGATCGCCGGGGCGGCTCCCCGCCAGGCGGCCCGCATCGCGTCCCAGGGTGGCTCGTGCCGGTGCAGCTCCTCCCGGTACCGGGCGATGAGCAGCAGCGCGTAGTCGGTGCCGGCGCCGAAGACGAGCACGGTGAGGATGCCCTGCGCCTGTCCGTTGAGCTTGATCACGTCGTGGTCGGCGAGGAGGTAGACGAAGACCGACGCCAGGGCGTACGACATCCCGGCGGCGAGCAGCGGGAAGATCCACAGCACCGGGCTGCGGTAGACGATCAGCAGGATGAGCAACACGACGCTGAGGGTGACCAGCAGCAGCGGCCCGTCGATGGCGCCGAAGACCTCGATGAGGTCGGCGAGCAGTCCGGCGGGTCCGGCGACGTCCACGGTGAGCCCGTCCCGGTCGCCGCCGGCGATGGCGCGCAGTTCGTCGACGACCTCCCCGAGCCGTTCGCCCGCTGCCTCGTCGATGGGCACGACCGCCTGAAGGGCTTGGCCGTCCTGGCTGGGCACGGGCGGCGGGAGCGGCGCGACGACGCCGGGGACCCGGGCGAACCGGGCGGCGTCGGTGGCGACCCGTTGCCGGTCGGCGTCGGTGATGCCGGTGGTACGCGCGTAGACGACGAGCGCCGGGGTGGTCTGCCGGTCGACGAACTCGGCGGCCAGGTCCTGCCCCCGGGTGGCCTCGGCCTCGGCGGGCAGGAAGGAGGCGTTGTCGTTGGTGGCGACGTCCCCCAGCTTCCCGGCGTACGGCCCGGCCACCCCGCCGACAGCCAGCCAGCCGATCACGACCAGCGCCGCAACCAGCGTGGAAATGCCGCCCCGTCTTCCGGCCATCCCGCCCACCCAGCTCTTGAATCGACGCACCACTCGACGCAGTGGGAGTCCAAGTCGACATCGACCATCCTGCCGGCCGGGCGCGTCCAGGTGGGCCGAAAACGCCTGATGCCCCCACCATCGCCCTCGCCCCGGCCCCCGGTCGCGCCGCACCGTCGCGCTGGCCGGGGCCGGGCGGTGAGAAGTGGGCCCTTTTCTACCGGAGGCGTTAACAAGGGGCCCTTCCTTGCGCCACAGGCACAGCGAGAGGGCCCGCCGGCATCAGCCGACGGGCCCTCTCGCTGCGAGCTCCCCCGTTTGGACTCGAACCAAAAACCTGCCGGTTAACAGCCGGCTGCTCTGCCAATTGAGCTACGGGGGACCGCTTGTCACCCGGGATCGGATCTCTCCGACGCCCGCGGCGACGGCACAAGAGTACAGGACTCCCCCGGGGTTTGGTCCAGCGGGTTGCGACGCGGGGCCCACCCGGACCGGGGACATCCGAAGCGCCCAACAACCAGACAATTCGTCATCCGGGCACAACCAGGCATGAGCGCGGAGGAGGATGGGTAGTTAGCTGCCGACAGAGGACGTAGGCGCGAGATGCTCGTCGCCCACGGGGTCCGCCCCGGGGAGGCGACGGCGCGTCAGGTACGGAAGGAGCCGCCATGCGCGGAAAGATCATGTTTCTTGGCGGGCTGGCTGCGGGATTCGTCCTGGGCGCCCGTGCCGGCCGGGAGAAGTACGAGGAGTTGGTCGTCCGGGGCCGCAAGGTGCTCGACCACCCGACCGTCCAGGAGGCGGCCGGCGTCGCGCAGGCCCAGGCCAACCGGCTCTACAGCGAGGGCAAGGACAAGCTGAGCCAGTCCAGGCTCGGTGAGAAGCTGAGCAGCAACGGCGGTGACAGCGGCAAGCACGAGCTGACCGCCGCCGACAAGCCGTTCGCGGGCACCCCGGCGACGGTCGGCGCGAAGACGGGCAGCGGCCCGGCCAGCACCGGCTCGACGGGCTCGACCACGAGCAGCGGCCCGGCCCGGACCAAGCCGTCCGGCACGGGCACCAACGGCAGCACGCTCTGACCCACGGTTCGTAGCGGGCCGGCCAC
>NZ_GG657738.1:1910963-1924603 GCF_000158815.1 Micromonospora sp. ATCC 39149
GGGCGCGGCTCGTCGCGGAGCTCGACCGCCTAATCGCCCTGCGCCTGGTGGAGACCGCCGGCCCGGCCGCGTCCCGGGGCGGTCGCCGTTCCTCGCTGCTGCGCATCGCCGGCGGCGTCCGCTTCGCCGGGATCACGATCGGCCCCCGGGAGATCGACGTCGCGATCACCGACGGGGAACTGAGCGTCCTGGCCCGGCACCGCGAGCCCGTCGACGTCCGCCTCGGCCCGGAACCGACCATCGCCCGTACGCTCGAACTGCTCGGCAAGGTCCGTGCGAACCTGGGCCTGGGCCGGCTGACCGGGGTGGGGGTGGGCCTGCCCGCCCCGGTCGCGTTCCGCGAGGGGGCCCCGATCTCCCCGCCGGCCCTGCCGGGCTGGCACGGGTACGGCGTCCGCGACGCGCTCGCCGCGGAGCTGGGCTGCCCGGTGCTGGTCGACAACGATGCCAACGCGATGGCACTCGGCGAGCAGCACGCCGGCACCGGTCGCGCCTTCGACGACTTCCTGTACGTGAAGCTCGGCACCGCCATCGGCTGCGGCCTGGTGCTCGGCGGGACGCTGCACCGGGGCGCCACCAGCGGCGCGGGCGGCATCGCCCACCTGCGGCTCGACGAGGAGGGCCCCACCTGTGCCTGCGGCGAGACCGGCTGCCTGGAGGCGTACTCCTCGGACGAGGCCCTGGTCCGGGAGGCGCTCGCGGCGGTCGACGCCGGGCGGTCGGCAGCGCTGGCCGCCGGGCTGGCCGAGACGGGCGCGCTCACCGTGGCGGACGTGGGGCGGGCGGCGGTCGTTGGCGACGCCGCCGCACAGGCGCTGGTGCGCGAGGCGGCCCGGCGGCTCGGCCGCGTCCTGGTCGGGCTGGTCAACTTCGTCAACCCCGGCATCGTGATCATCGGCGGGGCCCCCGTGGGCCTCGGGCCGACGATGCTCGCCGAGATCCGGTCGGTGGTCTACCGGCGGTCACCGCCGCTGGCCACCGGCAGCCTGCCGATCGTCCTGTCCGACCTGGGCGACACCGCCGGCGTGGTGGGGGCGGCCCGCCTGGTCAGCGACGGCGTCTACGCCGCGCCCTGACCGGCGCACGGCGCTGACACCGGCCGGCCGGGGCGGGCGCCGGCTCCGGTCGGGCCCGCGCGGGGTCCGGCCAGAGCCGGCGACGGGCTCAGTCCCGGTTGCTGCTGAACGCCGCGTCAAAGGCGGCGGACGGGGCGTCGAAGGCGAGCCGCCGGACGAACTGCAACGCCTCGGGCGCACCCACCAGCCGGTCCATCCCGGCGTCCTCCCACTCCACGGAGATGGGCCCGGTGTACCCGATGGCGTTCAGCGCCCGGAAGCAGTCCTCCCACGGCACGTCGCCGTGGCCCGTGGAGACGAAGTCCCAGCCCCGGCGCAGATCGGCCCAGGGCAGGTGGGACGCCAGCCGGCCGCGCCGGCCGTCGCCGGTGCGCACCTTCGCGTCCTTGCAGTCGACGTGGTAGATCCGGTCGGCGAAGTCGAAGATGAAGTTCACCGGGTCCAGCTCCTGCCAGACGAAGTGCGACGGGTCCCAGTTCAGCCCGAACGCGGGCCGGTGCCCGATCGCCTCCAGGGTCCGCTTCGTCGTCCAGTAGTCGTACGCGATCTCGCTGGGGTGTACCTCGTGGGCGAAGCGCACGCCCACCTCGTCGAAGACGTCCAGGATCGGGTTCCACCGGTCGGCGAAGTCGGCGTACCCCCGCTCGATCATCTCCGGCGGCACCGGCGGGAACATCGCCAGGGTGTGCCAGATCGACGAGCCGGTGAACCCGACGACCGTGTTTACGCCCAGCTTCGCCGCCGCCCGGGCGGTGTCCTTGATCTCCTCGGCGGCCCGCTGGCGGACCCCCTCCGGCTCACCGTCACCCCAGATTCGGGCGGGCAGGATGCCCTGGTGCCGCTCGTCGATCGGGTGGTCGCAGACGGCCTGGCCGACCAGGTGGTTGGAGATCGTGAAGACCTTCAGGTTGTGCTTGGCGAGGGTCTGGAGCTTGCGGTCGACGTACGACTCGTCGGCGAGGGCCCTGTCGACCTCGAAGTGGTCGCCCCAGCAGGCGATCTCCAGCCCGTCGTAGCCCCACTCTGAGGCGAGCCGGCAGACCTCGTCGAACGGAAGATCGGCCCACTGGCCGGTGAAGAGCGTGATGGGTCGCGCCATGAGTCCTACTCCCCTGTCGTGTTGATGGGGGATTCCGTGTGCTGACCGGGGCGAGGGTGACCGGGCCGGGCCGGTGCGCGGCGGCCGGGGCGGGGTGCCGGTGGGCGCGGGCGAGCGCCTGGGCCCAGCGGGTTGCGCCTCCCGCCGGGTCACCGGCAACCGCGTACGGTCGCCGACGCTCACTCTATGGCTGCCCCGCGCGGTTAGGAAGGGCCCCCTGTGCAACAGAATGCGATAACAAGGGGCCCTTCCTTACACCTAGCTAGGGCAGGGTCCACTTCTGGTTGGCCCCGCCGTGGCAGGACCACTGGTTGACGGCCGTGCCATCGGCGGAGTTGTTGCCGGAGACGTCCAGACACTTGCCCGACTGCGTGTTGCGCAGGCTCCCGTCGGACTGCGCCGCCCACCGCTGCGCGCCACCGCCGTTGCAGGTCCAGAGCTGCACCTTCGCCCCATCGGCCGAGGAACCGCCGTTGACGTCCAGACACTTGCCCAACGACCGGATCGTGCTGTCCCCACCCACCGTCCACTGCTGACCAGCGGCACCGTTGCAGGTGAACAACTGGACCTGGGTGCCGTCGGCCGACGACCCGTTGCGCACGTCCAGGCACTTGCCGGCCAACCCGACGATCCGCCCGGTGCGGGTCGGCGGCGGGTTCGTGGTGCCCAGCTCCTTGATGCGGATGTTGCGGAACGACACGTCGTCGCCGGGACCGTGGTTCTGGATGCCGACGTAGCCGGCGAGCGAGCGGGCCGGGTCGGTGTTGGTGAAGTCGTTGATCTTCACACCGTTGAGCAGGACCTGGAGCCGCTCCCCCTCGACCAGCAACTCGTAGGTGTTCCACTCCCCCGGCGGGTTGAGCGCGGCGTCGCGGGCGGCCAGGTCGGCGGACTTCACCGCGTAGATCGCGCCGGTGGTGCGGTCGGCGGCGTCGGTGGCGTCGATCTGCACCTCGTAACCGTTGGTCATCGCCGAGTTCGGGTCACTGGAGGCGGGGAAGCCGATGAACACCCCGGAGTTGTCGTCCCCGGCCACCCGCCAGTCCAGCTTGAGCGAGTAGTTGGTGAACTGCTTCGCGTTGTACCAGTACAGGCCGAGGCCGTCGTAGGAGCTGAGGGTGGCGTCGGTGTTGGTGAACCCGCCCGGCCCCGCCTGGGTCCAGCCGGTCGTGGAGCCGTTGTAGAGGGCGGTGTAGCCGGTTTCGGGCCGGCAGTCGGCCTTCGTCCGGCCGGCCGCGTACCGGATGCCGCCGAGCAGGTGGGCCCGGAACGCCGGCTCCGAGTAGGACGACTGGGTGTGGCCGCCGCCGGTGTAGAAGGACCGGCCGCCGCTGTACGTCTTGCACCAGGCGTGCGGATGGTCGCCGCCCATCGCCCCGCCGGAGTACGACGACTCGTCGAGGCTGGCCAGCACGTGCGCGGTGGAGCGGGCGTTGGTGCGGTAGTCGTACCACTCGTCGGTGCGCGTCCAGGTCGGGCCGAGGTGCGCGGTGGCGGCGTGCGCCCGGTCCTCCACCTTCACCCGAGCCTGCTGGATGGCCGGGTGGGAGGCGAACCAGGCGCCGACGAGGTTGCCGTAGAACGGCCAGTTGTACTCGGTGTCGGCGGCGGAGTGCACGCCGACGTAACCGCCGCCGGAGCCGATGTACGCCTCGAACGCCGCCTGCTGGGTGTTGTTGAGCACGTCGCCGGTGGTGTTGAGGAAGATCACCGCCCGGAAGCGGGCCAGGTTGGCGGTGGTGAACTGGGCGGCGTCCTCGGTGGCGGTGACGGTGAAGCTGTTGGCCGCGCCGAGCTCGCGGATGGCCTGGGTGCCCACGGCGATGGAGTCGTGCCGGAACCCGGCGGTCTTGGAGAAGACCAGCACTTCGTACGGGGCGTCGGCGGCCGACGCCGGGGTGGCCGGGGTGGTGCAGGCGAGCACGGCCAGGGCGGCGGCGGCCGCGCCGAGGAGGGGGCGGAGGAGTCTTCGCATGTCGTTCTCCTGGGTGTGGTGGCGGTGCGGTCCCCCGCCGGGGCGGGGGACCGCAGGTGTGCCTAGGGCAGGGTCCACTTCTGGTTGGCCCCGCCGTGGCAGGACCACTGGTTGACGGCCGTGCCATCGGCGGAGTTGTTGCCGGAGACGTCCAGACACTTGCCCGACTGCGTGTTGCGCAGGCTCCCGTCGGACTGCGCCGCCCACCGCTGCGCGCCACCGCCGTTGCAGGTCCAGAGCTGCACCTTCGCCCCATCGGCCGAGGAACCGCCGTTGACGTCCAGACACTTGCCCAACGACCGGATCGTGCTGTCCCCACCCACCGTCCACTGCTGACCAGCGGCACCGTTGCAGGTGAACAACTGGACCTGGGTGCCGTCGGCCGACGACCCGTTGCGCACGTCCAGGCACTTGCCGGCCAACCCGACGATCCGGCCCGTACCAGTCGGCGGAGGCGTGGTGCCGGTGTTCAGGGTGAACGAGTCCACGTCGAACAGCGTCCCGGAGCCGCCGGCGAAGGTGAGATAGAGGGTGGTGGTGCCGGTCGGCGGGTTGGTGATCGACCCGTTGACGGTGGTGAAGCTCTCCCACGATCCGGTCACCGGGACGGCTACCGAGCCGAGCACCGTGCCGGTCGGCGAGCCGGTCCGGATCTGGAGCGTGCCGCCCGCGCCGGCGGAGGAGACCCGGGCGCTGAACGAGGTCACGTTCCCGATCCGGTACGGCTCGAAGGCGATCCATTCCCCGTTCTGGATGTCGCCGACGGTCTTGCCGCCCTCGGCGGTGGTCTTGTCGTAGGTGCCGATGCCGGACGAGGTCTTGAAGTGCTCGGCCTGCCGGTGGCGGGGCTGGAGGATGTGCTGGGTGTGGGTGGTCAGGCCGCCGGCGTCGGTGTACTCGGCGTCGAAGACGGCGAAGATGTTCGCCGCGTCGTCGTGTTCGCCGTCGACCGGGATGGTTATGGTGCCGGAGCAGCCGTTCTGCGAGGCGATCTGGTGACCGTGCTGGTCGTGGCCGAGCACGTAGGTCATCTTGACCTTGGCGCAGTCGATCGTGCCGTCCTCGGGGTCGGTGACGGTGATGCTGAACGGCACCGCGTCACCGAAGGAGAACAGCGAGCCGTTGCTCGGCGCGGTCACGGCGACCGTCGGGGCGGTGTTGCCGACATTGATCACGACGCTGGTGGAGCCCGGCGCGCCCTGCGGGTCGCGCACGGTGAGCGTCGCGGTGTACGACCCGTCCGCGGTGTACGTCTTCGTCGGGTTGGCCGCCGTGGAGGTGGTGCCGTCGCCGAACGCCCACGAGTAGGTCAGCGCCGCGCCCTCCGGGTCGGAGGACCCGGCGGAGGAGAAGTTGACGGTCAACGGCGCCGGCCCGGAAGTGCGGTCGGCGCTGGCCCGGGCGACCGGCGCCCGGTTGCCGACGCCGACGTAGTCGAAGCGGTACAGGGCGGAGTTGGCGTCGCCGTTGTAGTAGCCGGTGCCGTAGTCGAGCACGTAGTACGCCCCGTCGGGGCCGAACGCGGAGTCCATCACCTGCTTGCCGACCCAGGGGAAGCTGTCGATGGTGCCGGGCGACCCGTCGGTGTTGAGGTGGATCGGCTTGATCCAGCCGCGGCCGAACTCGGTGGCGAAGAACTGCCCGTCGAAGGACTGCGGGAACTTCGTCGCCGAGGGGTTGGCGGGGTCGAACCGGTAGACCGGGCCGGCCGCCGGCGACTCGGAGCCGGTGCCGAACGCGGGCGGGCTGCCGGAGTCGCCGCCGTACTTGATCCAGGAGGGCTTGGCCGGCGGAAGGGTGCTCAGGCCGGTGTTGCGGAACGAGTTGTTGGTCGGCCCGCCGGTGCAGTTGAACTTCGGCCCGGTGGAGTTGGTGGCGAAGTTCCACTCGTTGTACGTCTCGGTCGTGGTGTTGGTGCCGGTGCAGTACGGCCAGCCGTAGTTGCCGGGGCCGGTGACCCGGTTGAACTCGACCTGGCCGGAGGGACCCCGGTTGGGGTTGGTGCTGCCGGCGTCCGGCCCGTAGTCGCCGACGTAGACGATGCCGGTGGCCTTGTCGACGCTAATCCGGAACGGGTTGCGGAAGCCCATCGCGTAGATCTCCGGGCGGGTCCGCGCGGTGCCGGGCGGGAAGAGGTTGCCGGCCGGGATCGAGTAGGTGCCGTCGGCGTTCACCTTGATCCGCAGGAGCTTGCCCCGCAGGTCGTTGGTGTTGCCGGCGCTGCGCTGCGCGTCGTACGCCGGGTTGCGGTTGGTGCGCTCGTCCAGCGGCGAGTAGCCGGCGGAGTCGAACGGGTTGGAGTCGTCGCCGGTGGACAGGTAGAGGTTGCCGGCGGCGTCGAAGTCGATGTCGCTGCCGACATGGCAGCAGATGCCCCGGTCGGTCGGGACGTCCAGCACGTCGACCTTGCTGGACTGGTTGAGGGTGAAGTCGGCGTTCAGGGTGAAGCGGGACAGCCGGTTGACGCCCTGCCAGGCGGAGAAGTTGGTGCCGGTGGCGGGCGCGTCGCCGCCGGGGGTGGACAGCGGCGGCGCGTAGAAGAGGAAGATGTGGCGGTTGGTGGCGAAGTTCGGGTCGACCCCGAGGCTCTGCAACCCATCCTCGTCGTGGGTGTAGACGGGAATCGTGCCGATCACCCTGGTGGTGCCCGAGGCGTCCGTGCGGCGCAGCGTGCCGTTGCGGGCGGTGTGCAGCACCGACCGGTCCGGGAGCACGGCCAGCGACATCGGCTCGCCCATCTCGTTGACGCCGCGGGCCAACTCGACCTGCTGGAAGTCGCTGGCGACGATGGTGTGCGCGGCGGCCGGCGTCGCCGAAACGGCGACTGCGGTGGCGGCGGTGACCACCGTGAGCAGGGCGGTGCCCGCCGCCCCCCAGCTCCGCACTGGACCGTGGTGACCGGTGGGGCGGCGGTGGTTTCGAATTCTTCTGTACATGCAGGGGTGCCCTCTCTGGCCGGTGGTGGGGGGCGCGTCGCCGCGCCGGATGCCGCGGCGGACGGCCCTTCGGCGCACCGGGGGGGTCGTGCCTCGGCGGGCTGCGATCGTCGACTGCAACGGGACCGTCGGCACAGGGGACGGGATGGTGGCCGTCAGTCGTCGGCGAGGGCACCGCGCCCACTGGAAACACCTCGTCGAACCGATTCGTAGCAGATTCACATTAGTCGATACTCATAGATGTGTCGAGGATGTTTCGACAATTGGCCAGCGGGGTCCGGCCGGTGGCCGACGTCTGGCCGGCGTCAGACCGTCCGGATGACCGTGCGGGCAGCCAGCCCGGCGAGCGCCTCCCGGGCGGCGGGGACGAGCGGCGCGTCGGCCAGAGCGCGCAGGCCCGCCTCGGCGCGGACCCGGATCATCCGCTCGATCTCCTCCCGGGCGCCCGTGGCCTCGATGATGGCCCGCAGCTCGGCGGCACCGTCGTCGTCCAGTTCGGGGTTGCCGAACAGCTCCCGCAGCCGGGCGATCTGTGCCCGGTCCGCCGCCTGCCGGGCCAGCGCCATCATCACCGTCGGCTTGCCCTCGCGTAGGTCGTCCAGGATGGACTTGCCGGTGATCTGCGGATCGCCGAAGACGCCCAGCACGTCGTCGCGGAGCTGGAAGGCGTCCCCGAGCGGGTCGCCGAACTCGGCCAGCGCCGCCGCCAGCTCCGGCGGGCCACCGGCCAGGGCCGCGCCGATCTGCAACGGCCGGGTCACCGTGTACCGGGCGGCCTTGAGCCGGATCACGGTCAACGCGCTGGCCACCGAGCCGTCGCCCACCCCGGAAACCAGGTCCAGGTACTCCCCCGCGATCACCTCGGTGCGCATCAGCGCGAACACCGCGTACCCGCGCAGCAGCTCGTCGCGGCGCAGCCCGCACTCGTGGAACATCTGGTCCGCCCAGGCGGCGCAGAGATCGCCGCAGAGCAGGGCGGTGTTGCGCCCGTACGCCTCCGGGTCGCCCCGCCACGCGGAGCGGGCGTGCAGGTCGGCGAAGAGGCGGTGCACCGAGGGCGCACCCCGGCGCCGGTCGCTGCGATCCAGGATGTCGTCGTGGATCAGCGCGAAGGCGTGGAACAGCTCCAGCGCCGCCGAGGCGACCAGGATCGGGCTGCCGTCTTCGCCGCCGTCCTCCCCGCCGGCGCCCCGCCAGCCCCAGTAGCAGAACTGCGGGCGAAGCCGCTTGCCGCCGGCCAGGACGAACCGGTGCAGGGCGGTGAAGACGCCCCGGGGCGCGCCGTCCGGCCAGTCCGGGGCCTGCCGGTCGAGGAAGGCGGCCAACTCGGCGTCGACCCGGGTCCGCAGCCCGCACGCGTCGGTGGACGCGACCGTCACCGTCATGGGTTCCTCCCCGTTCACCGGTGGTGCGTCAGGCCGGCCAACTCCAGCAGCAGCGCCTTCACCTCGGTGGCGGCCACCGCGTCGCGGGCCGGGCCGGGATCGGAGCAGAGCAGCACTGGGCCGTCCGCCGGGTCGGCCGGCAGCCGGCCGTGCGACCCGCGCACCGCCCGCGCACCGGCGTCCAGCCCCACCGCGCTCATCAGATACCGCATACCCAACTTCTTGCGGGCCAGGGCGGTGGCGGCCCGCCGCTTCGCCGCGCCCGGGGCGGCCGGGTCGAAGAACAGCTCCGCAGGGTCGTACCCGGGCTTGCGGTGGATCTCCACGAGCCGGGCGAAGTCGGGGGCGCGGGCATCGTCGAGCCAGTAGTAGTACGTGAACCAGGCGTCCGGCTCGGCCACCAGCACCAGCTCGCCGCTGCGGGGATGGGCCAGCCCGTACGCGGCCTGGCCGTCGGCGTCCAGCACCTCGGCCACCCCGGGCAGCGCGGCGCAGAGCTTCGCCACCGCCGGCACGTCGGCCGGGTCGCGGACGTAGACGTGGGCGATCTGGTGGTCGGCCACGGCGAACGCCCGGGACGTCCACGGGTCCAGGTACTCCATGCCGGCCTGGGTGTGCACCCGCAGCAGCCCTTCGGCGCGCAGCAGCCGGTTGACGTCCACCGGGCAGGCGACATCGGTGATGCCGTACTCGGACAGGGCCACCACCGTGGCGTCGCGGGCCTGGGCGGCGTCGATCAGCGGCCCGAGGACCTTGTCCAGCTCCGTCGCCGCGGCGACGGCCTGCGGCGAGGACGGCCCGAACCGTTGCAGGTCGTAGTCCAGGTGCGGGACGTAGACCAGGGTCAAATCGGGCGCGTGGTCGGCGAGGATCTCCTCGGCCGCCCGGCAGATCCACGCCGACGACGGCAGCCCAGCCCTCGGCCCCCAGTAGGTGAACAGCGGGAACGTGCCCAGCTTCGCGGTCAGCGCGTCGTGCAGCTCGGGCGGGTCGGTGTAGCAGTCCGGCTCCTTGCGGCCGTCGGCGTAGTAGACCGGGCGGGGGGTGACCGTCCAGTCCACGTCCGCGCCCATGGCGTACCACCAGCAGACGTTGGCCACCGTGTAGCCCGGCTCGGCCCGGCGGGCGGCCTGCCACAGCTTCTCCCCGCCGACCAGCGCGTTGTGCTGCCGCCAGAGCAGCACCTCGCCGAGGTCCCGGAAGTACCAGCCGTTGCCGACGATGCCGTGCCCGGCCGGTGGCTCGCCGGTGAGGAACGTGGACTGCACCGAGCAGGTGACCGCCGGCAGCACCGTGCCCAGCGACGCGGTGAACCCGCCGTCGGCCACCGACCGCAGCCGGGGCATGTGGGCCAGCAGGCGCGGCGTCAGGCCCACCACGTCCAGCACCACCAGTCTCCTGCTCATCGCAGCACCCCCGTCCCCTGTGGTGTGAGACCCACGGCGACCAGTTCGTCGCGGGCAAAGGCCAGCTCGGCGGCGATCCCGGCCGCCAGCTCCGCGGCGTCGCGGGGCCGCCGCGCGGCCGGCAGCACCCCCCAGGTGTACGTCTCGACGTCGAGGTGGTCGCAACCGGCGACCGGGCCGGCGAACAGCGCGCCCAGCGCGGCGCGCAGCACCGGCACGGTCGCGGTCAGCGGCGGCTCGGGCGGGGCGTGCAGCGGCACGTGGTAGTGCACCCGCCAGGCGCCGGGCAGCCGGGCGTCCAGGGCCGCGTCGAGGTCGTCGGCGGCGTGCGCCGGGTCGGCCGGGTCGGCGGCGTCCGCGCAGCCGGCGGCGCGGGTCTGGTGCAGGAAGCGGGGCTCCACCCAGCGGCGCAGCGCCTCCGCCGCCCCGGCCGGGGCCTCGATCGCCGCGGACACCTGCACCTTCACCACCGGCAGCCCGGCGGCGGCGAGCCGGCCCAGGGCGGCGGCCGGTTCCTCCCAGGCGCAGAGCCAGGTGAGGCCAGGTCCAGGCAAGATGCCCAGCCGTTGCGGGTCGGTGCCGGCGAGCAGGGCCGGCGCCCTGGCCGGTGGACTCCACCACGCAGCCCGGCTCCGGTTCGAACCCGACCGCACGACCCCGGCCGGTGTCCCGCTCGATCCCGGCCAGCCCGGCGTTCCAGCGCGTCGAGACGCCGCCGTGCGGCGTCGGCCTGGCCCGCGTCCCACGGGGTGCGCCAGGCCAGCGGCAGGGTGGACACCGAGCCCCGCGGGGCGTCGGCGGGCAGCAGGTCGGCCAGCACCCTGGCCAGGTCCAGGGTGTACGCGAGCCGCTCGGGCGTGGTCCAGTCCGGGTGGTACACGGCGTGCTTGACCACCGGGGCCTGGAACGCCGCGTACGGGAAGCCGTTGAGCGTCACCACCTCCAGCCCGCGCGCGGTCAGCTCGGCGCGCAGCCGGCGGCGCAGGCCCTCGTCGGCGGCGAGCGCGGCGGCCACCGGGGCGGCCAGCCACAGCCCGAGCCCGAGCGGGTCGGCGTCGAGGGCGCGGCGCACCGGGACGGCGTAGGTGTCCAGTTGGGCGAGGATGCCGGCGAGGTCCTCGGCGGGGTGCACGTTGGTGCAGTAGCCGAGGTGGACGGTCTCGCCGCCGCCGTGGCGCAGCCGCATCAGCTACCGCCGCGCAGGATCGAGTTGCCGGCGAACGTGCCGCCCGGCGGCCCGGCGGCCCCGGCCGGGGCGTCGGCGTCGTCGAGGCCGGTCAGGTCGAGCCGGCCGGACTGGCCGTAGAACTCGGCCGGGTTGCGCCACAGCACCCGGTCGACGTCGTCGTCGGTGAACCCGGCCAGCAGCATCGCCTCGCCGGTGGCCCGGGTGAGCAGCGGATCGGAGCGGCCCCAGTCGGCGGCCGAGTTCACCAGCATCCGCTCGGTGCCGTACAGCCGCAGCAGCTCCACCATCCGGGGCGGGGACATCTTGGTGTCCGGGTAGATGGAGAAGCCCAGCCAGCAGCCGGTGTCCCGGACCAGCCCGGCGGTCACCTCGTTGAGGTGGTCCAGCACGACCCGGCCCGGGTCGATGCCGGACTCGGCGACCACGGCGAGGCTCCGCCGCACGCCCCGGGCCTTGTCCCGGTGCGGGGTGTGCACCATGGCCGGCAGGTCGTGGGCGACGGCCAGGGCGAGCTGGGCGGCGAACGCCTCGTCCTCTTCCGGGGTCATCGAGTCGTACCCGATCTCGCCGACCGCCACCACGCCGTCCTTCTCCAGGTAGCGGGGCAGCAGGTCGAGCACGGGCCGGCAGCGCGGGTCGTTGGCCTCCTTCGGGTTCAGCGCGATGGTGGCGTGGTGCCGGACGCCGAACTGCCCGGCCCGGAACGGCTCCCACCCGATGATCGAGTCGAAGTAGTCGGCGAAGCTGTCCGGGCTGGTGCGCGGCTGGCCCAGCCAGAACGCCGGCTCGACCACCGCCCGGATCCCGGCGGCGGCCATCCGCTCGTAGTCGTCGGTGGTGCGCGAGGTCATGTGGATGTGCGGGTCGAAGATACGCATGGTCACGCCTTCCGGGCGTCGGACGGTACAGCGGCCGGGCTCACGGCGGGCGACGCGGTGGTGGCGGTGAGCCGGTCGAGCAGGGCAGCGGCGTCGGCCGGGACGTCGCGGCCGGCGGCCCGCCGCTCGGCGGCGAGCGCACTCAGCATGGCGGCCAGTTCGACGTCGGCGCGGGCGTCGAGGTCGTGCACCGCGGCCAGTGGCACGCCGACGAAGACGCACTTGAGCACGGCCTGCCGCCAGGCGGCCGGGTCCAGGTGCCGGGCGTACGGGCCGAGGGCGGCGGCGAGCAGCCGGGTGTCGTTGGTGCGGATCGCGTCGTGCAGCAGCGGCACCCCGGCCGCGCCGACCGGCAGCAGCGGCAGGGCCCGCAGCACGGCCCGCTTCTCGGCGGCGTCGCCGTGCCGGTACACGTCGGCGGCGTGGCCCGCGTGGTCGGCGGGCAGCGCGGCCAGCAGCAGCGCTCGGGCGGCCTCGTCGGCCGTCCAGCCGGGGGCGTCGGGCAGCGGGTCCCGGCCGCAGCGCCGGGCAGCGGCGGCGAACCAGCGCGGGATCGTGGCCGGCTCGGCCGCGACGCGCTCGATCGCCGCGTCCAGCCACTCCGGGTCGGGCACGCCCCGCAGCGCGGCACGTAGTCGTTCGGGGGTCATCCCGCTCTCCCTTCCGAGCTGGTAGGACGGTGCTCAGCCACCGCCGGGGTGGTCGGACGGTTCGCCGGGCTCGGTGGCGGCGCGGCCGGCGGCGGCGCGGCCGGCGGCGGCGCGGAGGAAGTCGAGGGACCGGGCGGCCACCTGCGGCGCGGCGTGCGAGTGCCGGGGCAGTTCCACGGCGACCAGCCCGGCGTAGCCGACCTCGGCGAGCGCCGCGAGCACCGGCGGGAAGTCGATCTCGCCGGTGCCGAACTCCAGGTGCTCGTGCACGCCCCGGCGCATGTCGTCGATCTGCACGTTGACCAGGTGCGCGCCGACCGACCGGACGCAGTCGGGCACGTCGTCCGGCTCCAGGCACCGGCAGTGTCCGATGTCGAGGGTGAGCCCGAACGCCGCCGGGCGGCCCAGGGCGGCGTGCAGCCGCCGCCAGCCGGCGATGTCCTCGACCAGCATCCCGGGCTCCGGCTCGAAACCGAGCTGTACCCCGGCGGCGTCGGCCGCCGCGCAGACGGTGGCGCAGCCGGCCACGAGGCGGTCCCAGGCGACGGCCGGCGGGACGTCGGCGGGACGTACCCCGGCCCAGTAGGAGACCGCCTCGGCGCCCAGGTCCGCGCCGACCGCGACGGCCCGGCGGAGGAACTCGATGCGGCGGGACGGGTCGTCGTGCAGCAGGGTCGGCGCGTGCTTGTGCCACGGGTCGAGCAGGAACCGGGCCCCGGTCTCGACCACCACGGCGAGCCCCAGCGCGTCGAGGCGGCGGGCCACGGCGGCCGTGCGGCGGGCCAGGTCGGGGGCGAACGGGTCGAGGTGGTCGTGGTCGAGGGTGAGCGCCACCCCCTGGTAGCCGAGGTCGGCGACGACGCCGAGCGCGTCGTCGAGCCGATGGTTGGCGAAGCCGTTCGTCCCGTAGCCGAACCGCAGCCCGGTGGGGCCGGCCGGCACGGCGGCGGCGCGGCGCTCGGGTCGCCCCGGCTCGACGGCGGTCATGTCGGGGACACCTTCCGGGCCAGCCGCCGGCCCAGCGGCGCGGCAGCGGCGACCGCCAG
>NZ_GG657738.1:1925392-1968038 GCF_000158815.1 Micromonospora sp. ATCC 39149
CACGGAGAGCCCGGCCGGGGCGCGTACCAGCTCGGCCAGGTCGGCGAGGCTGCTCATCCGGCACCGCCGGCCAGCGACGGGCCTGCCTCGGCGTGCAGGGTCGCGGCGAACGCCGTCAGCCGGGCCCACTGCTCGCCCAGCGCGTGGCTGGGGGCGCGGCCGGCGGCGACACCCGCGTCGGGCGCGGGGCGGGCGGCACTCGGCTTGGCGGGGTCGAGCGGGTCCTTGAAGAAGAACGCGAGGTCGACCAGGGGCCCGTGCCGGCCGGCGGCGTGCGCGGCGGCGGTGATCCGGGCCAGGTCGAGCACGAGCGGGGCGGCCAGCGCCGAGTCGCAGCCGTGCCAGGTGAACTCCATCCGCATGGCGGTGCCGAGGAAGCCGGCGAAGGTGACCAGGTCCCAGGCGGTCTTGAAGTCGCCCAGTTCCTCGACGTAGTCGATGCGGGTGTCGCCCTGCGGGACGTATCCGAGGATCTCGCCGAGGACCCGCTGCTTGCTGGCGACCTTGGCGGCGTTGGCGTCCGGCTCGGCCAGGGTGGCGCCGTCGCCGCCGCCGAGCAGGTTGGTGCCGGACCAGGAACGCACCGCGAGGTGCCGCATCGCGAACATCGGGGCGAGCACGGACTTGAGCAGCGTCTCCCCGGTCTTGCCGTCGTGCCCGGCGTACGGCAGGGCGTGCCGGGCGGCCAGCGCCGCGAGAGCGGGCAGCCGGGCCCCGGTCGACGGGGTGAAGTCCACGTACGGGCAGCCGGCGGTGAACGCCGCGTACGCGTACAGCGAGCTGGGCGGCAGCGCCTCCTCGCCGGCGGCGAGCGCGGCGGCCAACGCGTCGGGGTCGGCGTGGCCGGGGTGCGGGCGGGCGGCCGGTTCGGTGGCGGAGACGTTGACCACCACCACCCGGTCCAGCCGGTGCCGCTCGGCGAACGCGGCGAGGTCGGCGACGGCGGCGGCGGCCCGGTCGGCCTGGGTTCCGCCGGCCGGGGCGGGGCGCACGTCGTCGTCCACGGCGGCCAGCTCCTCGCCGAGGGCGGCGACCAGCCGGGCGGGTACCACCCCGGCGTCGGCCAGGGCCTCGGCGCGTTTGGCCAGTGGGGTGGTGGCCACGTCGTGGCCGCCGAACACCAGGTCGGCGAAGGAGGGCCACGCCGGGCCACGCAGCTCGGGTAGCTCGGTGACACAGCCGGTCGGGCCCGTGAGCCCGGCCCGCAGGGCGAGCGCCCCGACGACGCTGGTGGTCGCGACCGAGCCGCGCGCCCCCACCAGCCAGACACCTGTACGCATGGTGCTCCTTCCGCCAGGGTCCAACTATAGATGAGCATCGATGCGGCGGGCCCCGCCCGGCCGCCCGTTCCGGGTCCCCACGCCCGGCGCCGAAGGCGGCGACGACGGTGCCGGTCGGGTTCGCCGGATCGGGTGGGGCGGACGGGGCTGGCAGGCAGGGCCGGTCGGCGTCCCGTCCCTGTCTCCCCCGCATCCGTGGTGCGTGGTGCCCGGCCCTCCGGCGCGGCCGGGGAATCCCGGTCCGGCCGCGCCGGAGGCGCCGTCGTGCTGTCGTGCGCGCCGGGCGAATGCCCGCCGCCGCACGCCCTCCGGAGCCGACCTCGTCCCCGCCGCGGGGCGCAACCGCGGCGGGTCCCTCGCCGGCCGGTCCGGAAAAGCATCTGGCGGGCGGTGCCGGTGCGCTGTCCGGCACCGCCGTTCGGTCAGGCGGAAACCGCTTCAGACGTCGGCTCCTCGGCGGTCCACGAGGAACCAGCTCCGCCGAGCGTGTCACCGCGTCTAGGACGAGCTGGACCTGCAACCCTTCGGAGAACGATGGGGCCGGATCGGTGCCGGTGGCGATCGCCTCGACGAAGTCGCGCGCCTGGTGGGTGAAGCTGTGCTCGTAGCCGATGATGTGGCCCGGCGGCCACCACGCCGACATGTACGGGTGCTCGGCCTCGGTCACCAGGATTCGGGTGAAGCCCTGCTCGGCGGCGGGTCGCGTGGCGTCGTAGAACTCCAGCTCGTTCATCCGCTCCAAGTCGAAGGCCAGGGTGCCCAGCGAGCCGTTGATCTCCACCCGCAGCGCGTTCTTGCGCCCGGTGGCGAACCGGCTCGCCTCGTACGTGGCCAGCGCCCCGCCGTCGAGCCGGGCCACGAAGACCGCCGCGTCGTCCACGGTGACCGGCCCCGTCGCCGGGCCCTGCCCGTCGGCCGGGCCGTTGTCGGCTGCCTGCGCGGCCAGGCCGCTGTACTCCGCCGGCAGCGGACGCTGCTTGACGAAGGTCTCGGTGATCGCGCTGACGCCGGCGACCCGCTGCCCCGTGACGTACTGGGTCAAGTCGATGATGTGCGCACCGATGTCACCCAGCGCGCCGGAGCCCGCCTTGTCCTTCTGCAACCGCCAGACCAGCGGGAACTGCGGGTCGACGATCCAGTCCTGGAGATACGCCGCCCGAACGTGCCGGATGGTGCCGAGCCTTCCCTCGGCGACCATCCGACGCATCAGGGTGACCGCCGGAACCCGGCGGTAGGTGAAGCCGCACATGGACCGTGTCCCCGAGGCCCGCGCTGCGGCCGCCGCGGCGGCCATCTCGCGGGCCTCGGCCACCGTGTTGGCCAACGGCTTCTCGCAGAGCACGTGCTTGCCGGCGGCCAGCGCGGCCAGCGCGATCTCGGCGTGACTGTCCCCGGGTGTGCAGATGTCGACCACGTCGATCTCGTCGGACTCGACGAGACTCCGCCAGTCCGTGGTGTACGCGTCCCAGCCGAGCCGGTCGGCGGCGTCGGCCACCTTTGCGGTGTCCCGGCCGCAGACCAGCGCCATCCGGACCCGCGACGGCAGGTCGTACACCCGGTTCACGGTGCGCCACGCCTGTGAGTGCGCGGCGCCCATGAACGCGTAGCCGACCATCCCGACCCGCAGTTGACTGTGGTGAGTGGACAAGGTGGGTCTCCCCCCGTGTATCAGAACCCGAGCTTGAGGTAGTCGCTCGCGTTCTCCTTGGTGATCGTCTCGGAAGCCAGCACAATCTCCTTGGGCACCTGGAGCTCCACCAGGTCGGACATGCCCTTGCCCTGGCCGATGAGCCGGGCGAGCGAGATCGCGGAGGAGGCCATCGACGGGCTGTAGGTGACGGTGGCCTTCAGGACCGTGTTGTCGGCCTGGATGTCCTCCATCGCCTTCTTCGAGCCTGCGCCGCCGACCATGAAGAATTCCTTGCGGTTGGCCTGGTTGACGGCGGCGAGCACCCCGATGCCCTGGTCGTCGTCGTGGTTCCAGACGGCGTCGATTTTCGGCAGGGCCTGGAGCAGCCCGGTAGCCTCCTGCTGGCCGGAGTCCGCCGTGAACCGGGCCGCCCGGCGATTGGCCACCTTCAGGCCGTACGAGGCGAGGGTGTCGGCGAAGCCCTTCGAGCGCTCCTGGGTCAGCTCCAACTCGTCCATACCCGCGATCTCGCCGATGACCGGGGTGCTGACCCCCTTGGCCTTGAGCTGCTCGGCGATGAAGGTGGCCGCGGCCACCCCCATGCCGTAGTTGTCGCCCTTGATCTGGAGCCGGTAGGCCCGGGCGTCCGGGAAGGCCCGGTCCAGGTTGACCACGGGGATGCCGGCCTTCATCGCCTCCAGGCCGAAGGCGTTGAGCTCCTTGCCGTCGTGCGGCAGCAGCACGATGACGTCCGGCTTCTGGGCGATCAGGGTGGACAGCGCGGCCCGCTGGGCCGCCGCGTCCGCGCCGGCCTCGACCGACGTGAACTTCACGTCGGAGTACGCGCCGGCCTGCGCCTTGGCGTTGTTGGTGATGGCGGCGATCCAGCCATGGTCGGCGGCCGGGGCGGAGAAGCCGATGTTCACCTGCTTGCCGGGGGCGCTGTTGCCGCTGGCGGCGGTGTCGGCCGCCTTGGTCTGCGCGGCGGTGGGCGCCGCCTCGTTGCTGGTGCAAGCGGTGAGCAGCGCGCCGGCGCCGAGCGCGGCCCCGCCGAGCAGCAGCCGCCGACGGGACAGGTCCCGACTGTGCTGGGTCATGACGACCTCCTGGAGAGGGTGGTTGGCGGAAGAACGGTGTGGCGGGCCGAGCCACCGTCGGTACGACGGTTGCCGGGGTGGTGATCGGTGTGGTGCCTCGGGTGGTGGTGCGGGTGGGGTGCCCCGGGTCGTCAGGTGCCTCGGGTGATGCCCGGGTGGATCAGGTGGTGGTAAGGCGGTTCCGGCCGAGGAACTGGGTGAAGCTGCGGAACTGGAACTGCTGGATCAGGACGGCGGCCACGATGATCCCGCCCTTGACCATGTTCTGGGCCTCGGTGGAGAGGCCGTTGATGGCGAAGAGGTTGGTGATGGTGGAGAAGATGATTACGCCGAGCAGGGAACCGATGATCGTCCCCCGCCCGCCGCTGAGCAGCGTGCCGCCGATGATCGCGGCGGCGATCGCGTCCAGCTCGTAGAGGTTCGCCATCGCCGCCTGGGCGGAGTTGGCCTGCGCGGTCAGCATGATCGCGGCGATGCCGCAGCAGAGGCCGGACAACGCGTAGAGCAGCACGGTGTGCCGCCGGACGTTGATGCCGGCGAGCCGGGCCGCCTCCGGGTTGCCGCCGACGGCGACGGTGCGCCGGCCGAACGTCGTCCGGTTCAGCAGTACCCAGCCGGCGACCACCACGGCGGCGAGGATGTAGACCAGCAGGGGGATGCCGAGCAGGCTGGTGCTGGCGATCCCGTTGATCGTGCCGTTGCTCGACACCTGGGTCTGCTTGTCGGAGATCTCCGCCGCCAGGCCCCGGGCGGCCACCATCATGGCCAGGGTGGCGATGAACGGCACCAGCTTCCCGTACGAGACGAGCAGGCCGTTGACCAGGCCGACCCCCACCCCGACGGTGAGCGCCGTGAAGATCATGCCGCCCGTGCCGTAGCTCTGGGTCGCCAGCGTGGTGGCCCAGACCCCGGCCAGCGCCACGATCGCGCCGACCGACAGGTCGATCCCTCCACCGATGATCACGAACGTCATGCCGACGGTGACCACGCCGACGACGGACGCGAGCTTGAGGATGGTGAGCATGTTGTCCCACACCCAGCTCGAATTGCCGTACAGGTCGGGGCGGGTGGCCATGCCGATCACGACCAGCACCACGAGGACGCCGATCAGGCCGAGGTTGCGCCGGGCGCCCTCGCCGCTGCCGCCGCGCCACCAGGAGAGCCGGCCGGCTGCCCCGGCCCCGTGGCCCGGGGTCTTGCCGACCGCCGCCGTCGCGGCGGGATCCACGGGTGGGGACTGGGCCGGCAGCTCCGCCGGCCGGTCGGGTGTGGCGGTGGGGGTGGTATCGGTCATGCTGGTGCGCCTTCCATCAGCGACCCCGCCATGACGAGGTCGAGCACCGTGTTCTCGTCCAGTTCGCCGGCGGGCGCCTCGCGCACCATCCGACCCTCGCGCATCACCAGCACCCGGTCGGCCAGGCCGAGCACCTCGGGCACCTCGCTGGAGACCAGCAACACCCCGACGCCCTGCGCGGCCAGCCCCCGGATCACCTGGTACAGCTCGGCGCGTGCACCGACGTCCACGCCCCGGGTGGGCTCGTCGAGCAGCAGCAGCTTCGTGTCGCCGAGCAGCCAGCGCCCGACCACCACCTTCTGTTGGTTGCCGCCGGAGAGAGTGCGCACCGGCCGGCGCACGTCGCGGGGACGCAGCTCCAGGGACTCGGCGACGCGGTCCGCCTCGGCCCGTTCCCGCCCGGCGTCGGTGAAGCCGAGGCGGGCGAACCGCCCGAACGTGGCCAGGGTGACGTTGCGGAAGATCGGTTCGCCGAGCAGCAGCGCCTGGCTCTTGCGCTCCTCGGGGGCCATCCCCATGCCGGCCCGTACCGCCGCGCCGACGCTGCCCGGACGCAGCGCGCGCCCGGCCATCCGGACCCTGCCGGCGTCTGCGCGGCGGGCGCCGTAGATGGTCTCCAACAGCTCGGAGCGGCCGGAGCCGACCAGCCCCGCGATCCCGACGATCTCGCCGGCCCGCACGCGCAGCGACACCTCGGCGAACTCGCCGGCCCGGGTCAGCCCGTCGACCTGGAGCAGTTCCGCGCCGACGCCGGTGTCGGCCGGGCGGTCCGGGAAGACGTACTCGATGGTCCGGCCCGTCATCCTCGCGACCAGGTCGCCGGTCGGGGTGTCGCGCGCCGGCAGGTTCGCCGCCGTGGTCCGGCCGTCCTTGAGTACGGTCACCCGGTCGCCGATCTCGCGGATCTCCTCCATCCGGTGGGAGATGTAGATGACGGCGATGCCCTGCGCGGTCAGCTCACGGATGATCCGAAACAGGTTGCCCACCTCGTCGTGGGCCAGCACCGCGCTCGGCTCGTCCATGATGATCAGTCGGGCCTCGTGGGACAGCGCCCGGGCCATGCTGACGATCTGCTTGCCGGCCGCTGGCAGCGCCCGCACCATCCGCCCCGGCGGGATCTCGCCGTGGCCGAGCCGGCGCAGGATCTCCCGGGTCCGGCGGGCCATGTGGCCGCGGCGGACGAAGCCGGCCCGCCGCGGCTCGTGGCCGAGGAACGCGTTCTCGGCGACCGAGAGGTCGTCGACCAGGTCGAGTTCCTGGTAGATGGTGGCGATGCCGGCGCGCATGGCGGCCTGCGGGTTGGCGAACTCGACTGGCTGGCCCCGCCACTGCACCTGGCCCGAGTCGGGCCGGTGCACCCCGGCGAGGACCTTGATCAAGGTGGACTTGCCGGCACCGTTCTGGCCGAGCAGGCAGTGCACCTCGCCGGCCCGCACCTCGAGCTGCACCCCGTCCAACGCCCGTACGCCGGGGAAGGTCTTCACCACGTCGGTCAGCCGCAGCACCACCTCGCCCGCGACGGTGTCGGCGGGGGCCTCGACCAGCGGGGCCACGCTGTCGTCCTGGCTCATGACGCCTCCCCGAACGCCACGTCGCTGGCGAGCACGGCCGCGCCGGCCACCCCGGCACGCGCGCCCAACTCGGACAGGACGACCGGCAGATTGCCGGTGGCCAGCGGCAGCGACCGGCGGTACACCACACTGCGGATCTCGGCGAGCAGGATGTGGCCGAGCTGGGCCAGCCCGCCACCGATCACGATCATCGACGGGTTGGCGAAGCTGACCAGGCCGGCCAGGACGCTGCCGACCCGCCGGCCGCCGTCGCGGATGAGCTGGATGCAGGCCACGTCCCCCTCGACGGCGCTCTCGGCGACGTCGAGAGCGGTGACCGCGCCCCGGATGGACAGTCGCTCGGCCAGCGCCGGGGAGGACCCGTTGCGCGCGGCGGCGTTCGCGTCGCGGGCCAGGGCGGCCCCGCTGAACAGCGCCTCCAGGCAGCCGACGTTGCCGCAGGAGCACGTCGGGCCGTGCGAGTCGAGCTGGATGTGGCCGATGTCCCCGGCGCAGCCGTCGGTACCCCGGTAGACCTCGCCGCTGAGGTAGATCCCGCAGCCAATTCCGGTGCCGATCTTGACGAACAGGAAGTCGTCCACCGAGTGGGCGACCCCGCCGTGCCGCTCGCCGATCGCCATGATGTTGACGTCGTTGTCGACCACCGCCGGGCAGCCGTGCTCGCGGGTCAGCAGCTCGCGGACGGGAAACCGGTCCCAGCCCGGCATGATCGGCGGCGAGACCGGCACGCCGTCGCGGAAGCTGACCGGCCCCGGCACCCCGATGCCCACGGCGTGCAGCCGCTCGTACGCCCCGTCGACGCGGGCCTTGTGCAGCAGCTCGTTGACCCGCTGGAGAGTCACCTTCGGACCGTTGCGGATGTCGGCCGACTCCGTGTACGCGGCGATTGGCTCCAGCCGGCCGTCGACCACCTCGACGTCGATCGAGCTGGCCCCGAGGTCGACCGCCGCGAACCGTAGCTGGGGGTTCAGCTCGACCAGGGTCGATCGGCGTCCGCCCCGTGACGCCGCGAGGCCGGCCTCGGCGACGTAGCCGAGCCCCACCAGCCGCTCCAGCTCGGCGAGCAACCGGGGACGCGGCATCTGCAGCCGGTCTCCCAGTTCCGCCCGGGACACCGCCCCCTCGTCGCGGAGCGACCGCAACAGCCGCAGGTGCAGGGGCTCCACCGTTCGCACCGGCACTTCACCTCCACATCGAAGTCAGTCACATCGACGAAACCGCGACGTGTTGTGTCCGACACAGTAGGAGCGTTCCGTGGCCGCTGTCCAGAGCTTCAACCAATCCGACCGCAGCTTTCGTCCATTCAAACAAAAGCATAAAGCTGATCTAGTAAAGTTCGCCGCGTTCGCCGCGTTCGCCCGGAAGGCGCGGCCTCGCCCGGGTGCCCCGACGCCCGGGAGCCGGGCGGTCAGAGGTCCGCGGGGGCGGTGGCGGCGCGGGCGGCGGCAACCAGGCCGTCGGTCTCGGCGAGCACCGGCTCGTCGTCGGCGGGGGTACCCGGGTCGTAGCGGACCGTCCAGGTCAGACCGTCCACCCCGGGCACTCGGCGGGCGGCGATCCGGCCGGCGCCGCCGGGCACCGGGTGATGCTCGGTGTACGCCACCGAGCGGGTCACCCGCGCCCGCACCTGGTGGGGCAGGTCACCCGGTTCGAGCAGCAGGTACGTCTCGGCCGGGCCGTCGGCCACGACGAAGTACCCGGTGCGCTCGGCGACCCGCTCGGCCGGGGTGACGGTCAGCTCCCGCCCGGACCAGACGGCCTTGAGCACGTCGTGCCAGCCCAGCCGGGCGTCCCGCCCCGGCAGCCAGAGCCCGAGGTTGCTGGCGACCAGCACGCCGCCGCCCGCGCCGTCGCCGACGGCGGCCCAGGCCAGCACCCGCTCGCCGTCGGCCAGCGGCGGACGGGCCGCCGGGGGCAGCTTGGGCTTGCGGCTGAACAGCCCCATCACAGCCCTCCCGCAGCCTGTTCGCGTAGCGCCCGCGCGTGCTGCTCCAGCGACAGCAGCTCCCCGAACAGCGCGAAGTACTCGTCCTTGTTGCTCACCGGGTTGATCCGCTGGATCTTGGACTTCAGGTCCCTGACCCGGCCGGTCACCGAGCCCCACTGCAACCGGGCGATGGTCACCGAGACGTACCGGGGGTCCGGTTCGCCGTCGATGCGCAGCGGCTCCACGGCCAGCTCGCCCACCAGCGCCTGGGCGGCGAGGTCGGCGCAGGCGTCGCGAACCGCCTCGACCCAGACCGCGCCCTGCGTGGCGGCGGCGGCCCCACCGGCCGCCGCGATCGCCTCTCGCACGGCCACGTGCACCGGGTGGCGGTACGCCGCCGCGTCGACCGCGTCGAACATCGGCCCGGCCAGCACCGGTTCCTGGAGGGCGAGCTTCAGCGCCTCCCGCTCGACCAGCGACATCGGGCTGTCGGCGCCGGGCGCGGGCCGGGCGGCGCGGGCCGGTGCGGATGCCGTGCCCCCGGCGGGCTGACCGGAGGCGGCGGCGAGTACGGCCCGCTGCACCGGCTCGATCTCCATGCCGAGGTCACCGGCGAGCTTGCGGACGTACTCGGGGCGCTTCTCCCGGTCCTTGATCTTCGCGACGATCGGGGCGGCCCGGCGCATCGCCTCCACCCGGCCGTCGACGGTGTCCAGGTCGTACCGGTTGATCACGTGGCGCAGCGCGAAGTCGACAAGCGGCTCGCGGCGCGCGACCAGGTCGCGCACGGCCAGGTCACCCTTTGCCAGCCGCAGGTCGCACGGGTCCATGTTGTCGGGACTGACCGCGATGAAGGTACGCCCGACGAAGCGCTGGTCGTCGTCGAACGCGCGCAGCGCCGCCTTCTGCCCGGCGGCGTCGCCGTCGAAGGTGAAGATGATCTCGCCGGCCACGTCGTCGGTGTCCAGCAGCAGCCGGCGCAGCACCGAGATGTGGTCCGCGCCGAAAGCCGTGCCGCAGGTCGCCACCGCCGTCGGGACATCGGCCAGATGGCAGGCCATCACGTCGGTGTAGCCCTCGACGACCACCACCTTGCCCTGCTTGGCGATCTCCCGCTTGGCCTGGTCGATGCCGTAGAGGACGTGCGACTTCTTGTAGATCGGCGTCTCTGGGGTGTTCAGGTACTTCGGGCCGTCGTCGTCGTCGAACAGCCGGCGGGCGCCGAAGCCGATCGGGTCGCCGGTGATGTCCCGGATCGGCCACATCAGCCGGCGGCGGAACCGGTCGATCAGGGTGCCGGAGCGCGACGGCCGGGACAGCCCGGCCGTGACCAGTTCGTCGTGGGTGAAGCCCTGCTGGCGCAGATGCTTGGTGAGCAGGTCCCAGGCGTCCGGGGCGAAGCCGCAGCCGTAGCGCTGGGCGGCGGCCCGGTCGAAGCCGCGCTTGGCGAGGAACTCCCGGGCCGGGCGGGCGCCGGCCGTGGTGAGCTGGGCCTGGTAGAACTCGACGGCGGCGGCGTGCGCGGCCACCAGGCGCTGCCGTTGGCCCTGTTGGGGGCGGGCGGCGCGCGGGGTGGCCTGATCGTTCTCGACGTAGCGCAGTTGGATGCCGGCGCGGGCGGCCAGCCGTTCGACGGACTCGACGAAACTGAGGTGCTCGGCGTCCATCAGGAACTTGATCGCGTCGCCGCCGGCCCCGCAGCCGAAGCAGTACCAGACGTTGCGGGCGGGCGAGACGTTGAACGAGGGGCTTTTCTCGTCGTGGAAGGGGCACAGCCCCTTGAGGTTGCCACCGCCCGCCGACCGCAGCGTCACCGTGTCCGAGATGACCTCGGCGATCGAGGTGCGCTCCCGGACCAGCGCGATGTCCTCGTCCCGGATCCGCCCAGCCATTCGCCACCCCCTCGGCCCTACATCCTGCCCTGCCGGGGTGACCCGCGCGGCGTCGGGGGGACGGCGGGGCGGGCGGCACCTCAGACGGGCGCGGTGGCCTCGTCCGCCTCCACCAGCCGGTTCCAGTCGGGCTTCGTGGAGCGCCAGCCCTCGTCGTCCATGCCGCGCCGCCAGTAGCCGGAGATCGACAGCTGCTCCCGGGGCACGCCCCGCTCGACGCGCAGCAGCCGGCGCAACTCGCGGACGAAGGTCGCCTCGCCGTGCACGAAGGCGTGCACCTCGCCGGGCGGGAAGTCCAGCGCCGACACCGCCGCCACCAGCGCCTCGCCGACCGGCCGGTCACCCCGGTGCAGCCAGGTCAGTTCGACCGCGCCCGGGCTGGGCAGCGGTTGCTCCTCGGCGGCGTCGGCCACCTCCAGGAAGACCCGCGCCGGGGCACCGGCCGGGAGCCGCTCCAGGGCGGCGGCGATCGCCGGCAGCGCGCTCTCGTCGCCCACCAGCAGGTGCCAGTCGGCGTCCGGGCTCGGCGCGTACGCCCCGCCGGGGCCGACGAACCGCACCGGGTCACCGGGGCGCAGCCGGGCCGCCCACGGGCCGGCCACCCCCTCGTCGCCGTGGTGCACCACGTCGATGGTCAGCTCGCCGGCCGCCGCGTCCCAGGCCCGCACCGTGTACGCCCGCAGCCGAGGCCACTGCGTGGGGGGCAGGTCCCGGCGGATCGCCGCGAGGTCGACCGGCTCCGGGTAGGTCACCCCGTCCGGCGGAAAGACCAGCTTCACGTAGTGGTCGGTGTACTCGCCCACCGGCAGGCCGGCCAGCTCCTCCCCGCCGAGCAGCAGCCGGACCACGTGCGGGGTGGGCCGCCAGGTCCGCAGGACCCGGGCGGAGGTGACCTTCTTCGGGCGCTCCGTCATTGTCTTAGGCTAACCTAAGTTCCTCCGGCCGCCAGCGGCCGGGTCCGCGGGCGTTTCACTCGGCGAGCAGCCGCTCGTGCCAGGTCACCGCAGCCGGGTCGGTGAGCGAGGCGACCTGGTCGATCACCACGCGCAGCCGGGCGGCGTCGTCCGGCGCGGCCCGCCACAGCGGGGCGAAGACCGGGTCCAGCGCGTCGGGGGCCCTCCGGGTCAGTGCGGAGACCAGCTCGGCGAGGATCTGCCGCTGCCGCTCGTAGCGGCAACGGGCGCCCGGACGGCGCATCACGTAGCGCAGCGCCATCCCCTTCAGCAGCGCGCACTCGGCCCGGACCCGGCGCGGCACCACCAGGTCGGCCGCGTACCGCCGCAGCGGGCCGGGCCCGCAGCGCTCGCGGGTGGCGGCCACCACGGTCGAGACGAACCGGCCGGTGAGCACGCTGGTGGTCGCCTTCAGCGCGGCCTGGGCCCGGTGACTGCCGTCGTAGCCGGCGAGGGGGGCGAGCACCGGGTCGGCGAGCAGCTCGACGAGCACCGCGCCCAGGTCGGCCGGGGACTCCCCGGAGTAGGCGGCGGCCACGTCGGCGCAGAGCGCGGCCCGCTCGTCGGAATCGGCCAGCAGCGGGCTCAGGCAGACGTACCCGCCGTGGACGCCGTCCTCGACGTCGTGCACCGAGTACGCCACGTCGTCGGCCCAGTCCATCACCTGGGCCTCCAGGCAGCGCTGCCCCTCCGGCGGGGCGCCGGCGCGCAGCCAGTCGAAGACCGGCCGGTCGTCGGCGTACACCCCGAACTTGCCGCCCGCCCGGCGGCGCGGCCACGGGTACTTGGTGGTCGCGTCGAGCGACGCCCGGGTCAGGTTGAGCCCGGCGGAGCCGCCGTCGGGGCCGAGCACCTTGGCCTCCAGCCGGGTGAGCACCCGCAGCGTCTGCGCGTTCCCCTCGAAGCCCCCGCAAGTCGCGGCCAACGCGTCCAGCGCCGCCTCGCCGTTGTGCCCGAACGGCGGGTGGCCGAGGTCGTGGGCCAGCCCGGCGGTGTCCACCACGTCGGGTTCGCAGCCCAGCCGGGCCCCCATCTCCCGGGCGATCTGCGCCACCTCCAGCGAGTGGGTCAGCCGGGTACGCAGGAAGTCGTCGGTGCCGGCGGTGTGGACCTGGGTCTTCACGGCGAGCCGGCGGAACGCGGCCGAGTGCAGCACCCGCGCCCGGTCCCGCTCGTACGGCGAGCGGCCCGCGCCGGTGTCCTTGGCCGGCTCGTCGACCCAACGCGCGGCGGCGTGGTGGACCGCGCCGTCGTCGGCCCGGACCGCGTCGGCCCGGACCGCGTCGCCGGGGCCACCCCGGTGCTGGTCGCTCACCCGCACAGCGGCCTATCCGCGCTGTCTGAGCACGCGGAACTCGTTGCCCTCGGGGTCGGCCAACACCGTCCAGTCGACCTCGCCCTGGCCGACGTCGACGTGCCGGGCGCCCATGTCGACCAGCCGCTCGACCTCGGCCTCCTGGTCGGCCGGGCGCAGGTCGAGGCGCAGCCGGCTCTTGCCCTGCTTGTCGCCGGAGAGCGGCACGAAGACGATGCCCGGGAGGCGGTCGGCGGACTGCCGGATCTCCACCGCGCCCGGCTGCTCGGTCACCACCTGGTAGCCCAGCGCCTCGGCCCACCAACGGGCGAGCCGGGCCGGGTCCCGCGCGTCCACGGTGAGACTTTCCCAGACGCTGACCATGCGGTCCACCCTCCACCGGCGATACGACATTCTTCGCGCGAGCCCCAGGCTACGCCTGGCGCATACCGACGGCGCGGCGACGACTCCCCGCCCCCAGCCGGCGCGACAGTCCTCGCCCCGACGTCGCGCAACAGCCGATCAGTCGAGAGTTGTCGGCTAATTGCCGACCGTGACGGGTCGCGATCGGCAATGGCGACCGGTAGCGTTCCCAGAGCAGAACGTTACCGATGATCCGCACACCTGAATCAGATCCGGAACCCTGAATCGGACGACGGGAAGTGACGCTCGTGGACGCTGACACGGTGCTGGGAACGGAATTGCGGGGGCTGCGCCAGCGCCGACCGGAGGTCGCCGGGGGCGTACTCGCCGGCACCGACGGCCTGCTCATCTCCAGCGACCTGCCGGCGACCGACGCCACCCACCTGGCGGCCCTGGCCGCGGCCAGCTTCGGCCTCGGCCACCGGGTCGCCGACACGGTCCGGCACGGCGCGTTCCAGGAGTCGGTGGTGTTCACCGCCCGGGGCTGCGTGGTGACCTACCCGGCCGGCCGGCACGCGCTGCTGACCCTGGTCACCGGGGCCGACACCGACCTGGAGACCCTGCACCGGGAGGCCCGGGAGGTGGCCGCCCGGACCGGTGCGGTCTTCGACCAGCAGCGCAGCGCGCCCAGCAGCATGGCAGCGCTCGACCCGCACGCGCCGCTGGCCACGCGGACCCCGATGGCGACCCTGCCGGGGCGCGCCCCCAACGCGCCCCGCGCCACCAGCTGGCGACGCCCGCCGATCTGAGCCCGCCGGCCCCGGTGGGGATGCGTGCGGCTTCGCCCACCGGGGCCGGCGCTGGCGCGGCGATCGCGAGACACGGCCGCGCGGGGGCGTGGCCTGCCACGGTTCAGCGGCTGTCGGAGCCGGCCGTCTCGACCGCCGCGCGACCGGCCTCCAGCCGGGCCACCGGGACCCGGAACGGCGAGCAGGAGACGTAGTCCAGCCCGACGGAGTGGAAGAAGTGGACGGACTCCGGGTCGCCACCGTGCTCGCCGCAGACACCGAGCTTCAGCCCCGGCCGGGCGGCCCGCCCCTCCTCGGCGGCGATCCGCACCAGCCGGCCCACGCCGTCGCGGTCGATCGACTCGAACGGTGAGATGCCGAAGATGCCCAGCTCCAGGTAGCGCCAGAAGAAGGCCCCCTCGACGTCGTCGCGGGAGAAGCCCCAACCCATCTGGGTGAGGTCGTTGGTGCCGAAGGAGAAGAACTCCGCCGCTTCGGCGATCTGGCCGGCGGTCAGCGCTGCCCGGGGCACCTCGATCATCGTGCCGATCAGCACCTCGACCCCGCTGTCCCCGACCACCTCGGCGATGATCTTCTCCGCCTCGGCGCGTACCGTCTCCAGCTCCTGCACCGCGCCGACCAGCGGGACCATGATCTCCGGGCAGGCCGACGCGCCCTCGCGGGTGACCCGGACGGCGGCCTCGGCGATCGCCCGGACCTGCATGGCGAACAGGCCGGGAATGACCAGGCCGAGGCGCACGCCGCGCAGGCCCAGCATCGGGTTCTCCTCGTGCATCCGCCGGACGGCGGCGAGCAGCGCCTCCTCCTTGGCCACGTCCTCGCCGCGCTCCTGGGCGACGGCGAAGTCGACCGCGAGCTGTTCCAGCGGGGGTAGGAACTCGTGCAACGGCGGGTCGATAAGCCGCACGGTGACCGGCAGCCCGTCCATCTCGCGGAAGATCGCCACGAAGTCGTCGCGCTGCAACGGCAGCAGCGCGGCCAGCGCGTCGGACCGGTCGGTGTCGGTGCGGGCCAGGATCAGTCGCTCGACCAGCTCACGTCGGTCGCCGAGGAACATGTGCTCGGTGCGGCACAGTCCGATGCCCTGCGCGCCGAAGCGGCGGGCCCGGGCGGCGTCCGCGCCGGTGTCGGCGTTCGCCCGCACCGTCAGCCGCCGGGTGGCGTCCGCGTGGGTCATGATCCGGTGTACCGCCTTGACCAGCGCGTCGTCGGCCTCGGCCGGGTCGAGCGTGCCCTCGAAGTACCGCACCACCTCCGATGGCATGACCGGCACCTCGCCGAGGTAGACCTTGCCAGTGGTGCCGTCGATCGAGATGACGTCGCCCTCGCTCACGGACTGCCCGGCGACGGTGAGCCGCCTCGCCGGCACGTTGACATCGATCTCGTCGGCACCGGACACGCAGGTCTTGCCCATTCCCCGGGCGACCACTGCGGCGTGGCTGGTCTTGCCGCCGCGCGAGGTGAGGATGCCCCTCGCGGCGATCATGCCGTCGAGGTCGTCGGGGTTGGTCTCCCGGCGGACCAGAATCACCGCCTCGCCCTCGCCGGCCAGCTCGACGGCGCGGGCGGAAGTGAAGACCACCTTGCCGGACGCCGCGCCCGGCGACGCCCCGACCCCCTTGGCCACCGGCTCGAAGCCGTGGTCGAGCCGGAACCGGGGGAACATCAGCTGGGCGAGCTGCGCGCCGTTGACTCGATGCAGCGCCTCGTCGAGGTCGATCAGGCCCTCGTCGACGAGCTGGCCGGCGATGACGAACGCTGCCGCTGCGGTGCGCTTGCCGACCCGGGTCTGGAGCATCCACAGCTTGCCGCGCTCGATGGTGAACTCGATGTCGCAGAGGTCCCGATAGTGCCCCTCCAGCCGGGCCATGATGCCCAGCAGCTCGTCGTAGGACCTCTTGTCGATGCTCTCCAGCTCCTGCAACGGCACGGTGTTGCGGATACCGGCGACGACGTCCTCGCCCTGCGCGTTGGCCAGGTAGTCGCCGTAGATGCCCTGCGCGCCGCTGGCCGGGTCGCGGGTGAAGGCCACGCCGGTGCCGGAGTCCGGGCCGAGGTTGCCGAAGACCATGGCCACCACGTTGACCGCGGTGCCGAGGTCGGCGGGGATGCGCTCCTGGCGGCGGTAGAGCACCGCGCGCTCGGCGTTCCACGACTCGAACACCGCGCGGATGGCCAGGTCGAGCTGCTCGCGCGGGGACTGCGGGAAGTCGCGGCCGGTGTGCTTGAGGAAGATCTTCTTGTACGCGTCGACCAGCCCGTGCAGGTCGTCGGCGTCCAGGTCGAGATCGTCGGTGGTGCCCCGGGCACGCTTGGCCTCGTCGAGCACGTGCTCGAACTCCTCGCCCGGCACCTCGCAGACGGTCTTGCCGAACATCTGGATCAGCCGGCGGTAGGAGTCCCAGGCGAACCGTTCGTTGCCGCCGGCCCGCGCGGCGAGCCCGACGACGCTGCGGTCGTTGAGGCCGACGTTGAGTACGGTCTCCATCATGCCGGGCATGGAGAACTTCGCCCCGGAGCGTACGGAGACCAGCAGCGGGTCGTCGGGGTCGCCGAGCCGACGGCCCATGCCCCGCTCCAGCGACTCCAGGTGCGCCTCGATCTGACCGGCCAGCCCCGCCGGCTCCTCCCCGGTGGCGAGGTACGCCTTGCACGCCTCGGTGGTGATGGTGAATCCGGGCGGCACCGGCAGGCCGAGATTCGTCATCTCGGCCAGGTTGGCCCCCTTGCCGCCGAGCAGGTCCTTCAGGTCCCTGTTGCCCTCGGCGAAGTCGTAGACGTACTTGTGATCGACCGTCTCTTGCGTTGCCACCAGAGCCTCCCACGCGCGCCGGAACAAACACTTAACGAAGGTTCAGTTCGCTGATACCCCAGGGCCGACCACCGCCAATCCGGTGCCATCGCGATCGATGGGCGAAGGCTAAGCGAATATCGCGTGACCTGGGACTACTTGGTGACAATCGGCACAGCCATCACGACTGTCCGCGTCCGTACCGGTTTTTGGGAACGTTTCCACGCACACGATCACGCAATTCTCAACCCCCCTCGTACTCTTGACCGCACCGGTTCTGCCGAACCTCACCTTTGCCATATCCCTCGCGAATACACCCGGAGCCAGCACGTGCCGCCCACCCCGTCCCGCACCCCCGAAACCGGCCGGGAACCGCTCGACCCGACCGGTCCGGCCGTCGACCCCACCGGCACCGCCGCCCACGAGCCGGCCGCCGCCGACCTCGCCAGGGCTGCCGCGCGCGCCGCCACCGACCGACTCGTCCCGCCCGCCCCGGTCCGGCTGGGCGACGTCGTCCCCGCCCCGGAACGGGTCGAGCCCGCCCCTGCCGCCGACTTCACGCTGCCCGCCGACGCGGCCGTGCGGGTCAGCCCCGACCCGGCCGCCCGGGACGTCGCCGAACAGCTCGCCGCCCTGCTGCGGCCGGCCACCGGCTACCCGATCCCGGTGACCGACGCCGCACCGCCGGCCGAAGGGCTCACCCTCCGGCTCTCCGGCACACCCGGCGACGGCCCCGGCCCGGTCGCACCGACCGCCGGCCCCGACGGGTTCGCCCCGGTCGCGCAGCTCGGCGCGGAGGGTTACCGGCTCGACGTGACCCCCGACGCGGTACGCATCACCGCGGCCACCCCGGCCGGCCTCCTGCACGGCGTACAGACCCTCCGCCAGCTACTGCCACCCGCCATCGAGAGCCCGGCCCCGGTGGCCCAGCGGTGGTCGGTGCCCGGCGGGGTGATCGTCGACCGGCCCCGGTTCCCCTACCGGGGCGCGATGCTCGACGTGGCGCGGCACTTCTTCGGCGTCGCCGACGTGCTGCGGGTTATCGACCACCTGGCCCGGTACAAACTCAACCACCTGCACCTGCACCTCACCGACGACCAGGGCTGGCGAATCGCCGTCGAGGACTGGCCGAGGCTGGCCGCCGTCGGCGGGGCGACCGAGGTGGGCGGCGGACCGGGCGGGGCGTACACCCGGGCCGACTACCGCCGCATCGTCTCCTACGCCGCCCGCCGGCACGTCACCGTCGTCCCGGAGATCGACCTGCCCGGCCACACCAACGCGGCGCTGACCGCGTACCCGCAGCTCGCGCCGGGCGGGGTCGCGCCGCCGCCGTACACCGGCACCGAGGTCGGCTTCAGCTACCTCGACCCGGCCGACGAGCGCACGTACGCCTTCGTCGCCGACGTGCTCGGCGAGGTCGCCGCGCTCACCCCCGGGCCCTGGCTGCACATCGGCGGGGACGAGGCGTTCAAGGTCCCCGCCGACGCGTACAACCGCTTCGTGGAGCGGACGCAGGACATCGTCGCCGCCACCGGCGCGACGGTCATCGGCTGGCACCAGATCGCCCCGGCCCGCCACGCCGACGGGCGGGTCCTCCAGTGGTGGGGCACCGGGGGCGACGACCCCCTGGTGGCCGAGGCGGTCCGGCGCGGCGCCCGGGTGATCCTCTCCCCCGGCAACCACGCATACCTGGACATGAAGTACGCCCCGGACACCCCGATCGGGCACGACTGGGCGGGCCTGATCGACGTGGCCCGGGCGTACGACTGGGATCCGGGTACACACCTGACCGCCGTGCCGGCCGAGGCGGTGCTCGGCGTGGAGGCCCCGCTCTGGACCGAGTCGGTGACGTCGCTGGCCGAGATCGAGTTCATGCTGCTGCCCCGGCTGCCCGCCATCGCCGAGTTGGGCTGGTCGCCCCGGCGCACCCACGACTGGGCGTCCTTCCGCCGCCGCCTCGCCGGGCACGGCCCCCGCTGGAGCGCCGCGGGCATCACCTTCCACCCCGCCCCGGAAATCCCCTGGCCGACCCCTCACCCCACCGGGCTTCCCAGTTCCCGCCCCACAGCCCACCCGGCACCAACCCCGACCACCCCCACCGTCAACGCCACCTGACGCCGCGAACGGCCCGGACCGAAATCGCGGTGGGAAACGGCCCACCGGGGGCAGCCACCCCCGGCGGGCCGCCCCCCGATCGGGGCGGCTGTCCGGTTTGTCGGGTGGTGTCCGGTGGGCCGGGTCACCGTGGCGGTGGAATCGGGTCGGGGGTCGGGGCGTTGTATCTGGCATACGACCGCCGGTCTTCTGGCCCGCCTGGTCGTCTCCCTTTTCTTGATGTGTTCGCGGTGCCGCCGCACCCCCTGTTGGTGGCGCCGTTTTCCCCCGAGCAGAGGAGCACGCTGATCATGCGTACCGATCTGATTCGTAGGACCGCCCTGACCGTTGCCGGTATCGCCGCCACCGCCGGTGGGATCGCCGGCCCCGCGCTGGCCGCGCAGGCCACTCCCGCCGAGCGGGCCGCCACCGTGCAGGCCGAGCGCCGCCCGGCCGGCGACCGCGAGCTCGACGTGCGCTACGAGGCGCAGCCCAACTTCTACTACTGCGGCCCCGCCGCCGCCCGCAACGCCCTGAGCGTGCAGGGCAAGGACATCGACGTCGACACCATGGCCAAGCAGATGGGCACCACCGAGGCCGGCACCAACTCCATCAACGACATCACCCCCGTGCTGAACAAGGAGACCGGCCGCAAGGCCTACCACAGCACGGAGATCCCGGCCGACAAGGTCGACGGCAAGCACGTCGACAAGCTGCGCGCCGATGTCGTCCGCGCGGTCGACGACGGCCGGGCCGTGGTGGCCAACATCGCCGGCACCGCCACCGACACCGACGGCGTCAGCCACTCCTTCGCCGGCGGCCACTACATCAGCGTCGTCGGCTACCACGAGGGCGGCAAGACCGTGACGATCGCCGACTCCGCCAACCCGGACCAGGCCAGCTACCGCGTGGACACCGACGTCCTGGCCCACTGGATCGCCAGCCGCGGCTACGCCTCCTGACCACCAGACACGAAGGGCCCGACCCCTACCGGGGTCGGGCCCTTCGCCGTGGCAGCGGGCACCCGTCGCCGGGCCCGCTGGCGGCTGCGCGCCGGGCCCGCTGGCGGCGGGCGGTCAGCCGCCGGAGTCGGCCAGTTCGGCACCCTCCGGGACGGTGTCGTCGTCCCGGCTGGCCAGCCAGCCGTCGGGGAGGAAGACCTTGCCGGGCGAGTTCGTCCGGCCGCGCGGCTGGCCCAGCGTCGCCACCGGGAACGGCTCGGCCGGGTCGAGCTTGCCGAGCAGGTCGTCGAGCTGGGCCAGGCTGTCGATCATCGCCAGCTCGCGGCGCAGCTCGCTGCCGACCGGGAAGCCCTTGAGGTACCAGGCGACGTGCTTGCGGAAGTCCGTGCAGCCGTCCCTCACCCCGGGCCGGGTTGCGCGCCCCCGCCGTGAACTGTCGACCAGCAGCTCCGCGTGCCGGCGCATGTCGCGCACCTCGCCGAGCGTGGGCAGCCGCGCTCGGTCGCCTCAAACGCGCTCAGATCGCGAAGAGCCACGGCCGCCCCAGGCAGCGCCGCCCGATCACACGCCGTCGACCCAGTGTGGGCGACCATTCGCAGCGGCGTCGTCGGCCTTCCAGATGTCGCCGTTGCCGAGCACTGGCACGTCGAGCGACTGCTTGAGGGTGGCGATGGCGTCCCAGTCGGCGGTGCCCGAGTAGCGTTGCGCGGCCGTACGCCCGTGCAGGGCGACCGCCGCGACGCCGGCGTCCTGGGCGGCGAGCCCCGCCTCGACGTACGTCAGGTGGTCGTCGTCGATGCCCTTGCGCATCTTCACGGTGACCGGCACCCCGGCGGGCGACGCGGCGTCCACGGCGGCCCGCACCAGCCGGGCGAAGAGCCGGCGCCGCCACGGCAGGGCCGACCCGCCGCCTTTGCGGGTGACCTTGGGGACGGGACAGCCGAAGTTCAGGTCGATGTGGTCGGCGAGGTCCTTCTCGACCACGATCCGCACGGCGGCGGCGGTGATCTCGGGGTCGGTGCCGTAGAGCTGGAGGCTGCGCGGCCGCTCGTCGTCACCGAAGGCGATCATGCGCAGCGTCTTCGGGTTCCGCTCGACCAGCGCGACCGTAGTGATCATCTCGCAGACGTAGATGCCGCCGCCCTGCTCCCGGCAGAGCCGGCGGAACCCGACGTTGGTGATCCCGGCCATCGGGGCGAGCACCACCGGCGGCCACACCTCGTGTCGCCCGATGCGCAGCCCGCCGCCCGGCCCGCTCCCGCGCCTTCCGCTCCCACTCACCCGCCAAGTGTAAGGAGGGGCCCCTTCTTAACGCCTTTTGCATAGCAGGGGCCCCCTGTTAACCACGGCCCATAGCACAGCCGCCGGCCGGTGGGGCGCCGTCCACAGGGCCGCTCGTCGTCCACAGCCGGCGTGGCCGGGCGAGACAGGCAGGGCCGGCGCGGCCATGCTGCGGGCCATGGCCGACTTCTCACCCGTGTTGGACCGCACGGCGCAACGCCAGCAGCAGATCGTCACGCGGGCGCAGCTGCTGGCCGCCGGCTTCGACGACATGTACCTGTACCGGCAGGCCCGCCGCGGCCGTTGGCAACGTGTCCTCCCGGCGACGTACGCCCTGTTCACCGGCGCGCTGACCGACGAGCAGCGGCGCATCTCCGCCGTCCTCTACGCCGGCGGGCAGGCGGCGGGGGTACGCCGACCTGCCCGCGCTGGACGAGGAGATCCGCCGGGACCCGGACCGCGTGCGCCGCACGGTGGAGGACGCGTACGAGTCGCGGCGCGGCGTCGGCGCCACGACCCGGGTGCGGGTGGAGCCCCGCCCCGAGGAGGCGCCCCGCCCGCAGCCGGACCCGCACGCCGGGGAAGGCCCGCTCACCGGGGAGGACCCGCTCCTCGGGGAGGGGCGGTGAGTCATCGGAGAGGGGCGGTGAGAAGGGGCCCCTTCTCTACCGGAAACGTTAAGAAGGGGCCCTTCCTTACACCTTCAGCAGCCGGGGAGGCGCTCGATCAGGTAGCGCTCCACCTGGTCCAGACCGATGCGCTCCTGGGCCATGGTGTCCCGGTTCCGCACGGTCACCGCGTCGTCGTCGAGGGTGTCGAAGTCGACCGTCACGCAGAACGGGGTGCCGATCTCGTCCTGGCGGCGGTAGCGGCGGCCGATGGCCTGCGAGTCGTCGAACTCCACCACCCAGCGCTTGCGCAGGTCGGCGGCGAGCTGCTTGGCCTTCGGCGAGAGCGCCTCGTTGCGGGACAGCGGCAGCACAGCCACCTTCACCGGGGCCAGGCGCGGGTCGAAGCGCATGACGGTGCGCTTGTCCACCCCGCCCTTGGTGTTCGGGGCCTCGTCCTCGTCGTACGCCTCAAGCAGGAACGCGAGCACCGCGCGGGTGAGGCCGGCGGCCGGCTCGATCACGTACGGCATCCAGCGCTCGCCCTTGGCCTGGTCGAAGTACGACAGGTCGACGCCGGAGTGCTTGCTGTGCGTGGACAGGTCGAAGTCGGTGCGGTTGGCGATGCCCTCCAGCTCGGCGAACTCGTTGCCGCCGAACTGGAACCGGTACTCGATGTCGACCGTGCGCTTCGAGTAGTGGGAGAGCTTCTCCTTGGGGTGCTCGTAGAAGCGCAGGTTCCCCTCGGACAGGCCGAGGTCGAGGTACCAGTTCCAGCGCTCGGAGAGCCAGTACTCGTGCCACTGCTCGTCGGAGCCGGGCTCGACGAAGAACTCCATCTCCATCTGCTCGAACTCGCGGGTGCGGAAGATGAAGTTGCCCGGGGTGATCTCGTTGCGGAACGACTTGCCGGTCTGCGCGATGCCGAACGGCGGCTTCTTGCGGGCGACCGTCTCCACGTTCTTGTAGTTGACGAAGATGCCCTGGGCGGTCTCCGGGCGCAGGTAGTGCAGGCCCTCGTCGCTCTCCACCGGGCCGAGGTAGGTCTTCATCAGGCCGTTGAACATCTTCGGCTCGGTGAAGGTGCCCTTGTTGCCGCAGTTCGGGCAGTTCAGCTCCGTCAGCGAGGTCAGCGGCTTGCCGTGCTTGGCCTCGTACGCCTCCTCCAGGTGGTCGGCGCGGAACCGCTTGTGGCAGGACTGGCACTCGGTCAGCGGGTCGACGAACTCGGCGATGTGGCCGCTGGCCTCCCAGACCTTGCGGGCCAGGATGACCGCCGAGTCCAGGCCGACGACGTCGTCGCGCTGCTGGACCATGGTCCGCCACCACTGCCGGCGGACGTTCTCCTTCAGCTCCACGCCGAGCGGACCGTAGTCCCACGCCGACCGGGTGCCCCCGTAGATCTCACTGGAGGGGAAGACGAAGCCTCGGCGCTTTGCGAGGCTGACGACGGCGTCGATACGGTCGGCTGGCATGTTTCCTCCTACGCCGGCTGGCGGTCGGCGGGGGCGCGAAGTGGATGGAACGGTCGAGCTCGGGACCCACGGTACGACCGCAGCGGCCCCGAGCCCAGGAGAATACCGGGGGCGGCGGTCAGCTCACCCCGCAGACCTCCATGGCGCCGGTCTGCCCGTCGGCGGCGAGGGTGACCTCCTGGTCGCCCCGGTCGCCCCCGCTGAAGGTGACCGAGACCGGCACGGTGAGGTTCGCGGTGTCGACGTCGCCCACCCGGTACGAGTCGATCTGCGGCTCGGCGGAGACGCGACGCTCGAACTCCTGCCGGGACTCGCGTCGCTGCGCGTCGTCGCAGAGCGCGTCGTACGACTGCTCGTACCTGCGCTCGACCAGCCCCTCGTAGTAGTCGTCGGTCACCGAGCGGCCCTGCTCGCGTATTGCCTGCACGTTGCTGACCGCGAGACCCACCACGGCCGTCCCGCCCCCGCCGCAGCAGATCAGCACGGCGACCGCCCCGGCGCCGAGGCCGAGCCACAGGCGGGCGCTCCACCCCTCGGTCGGGGGCGCGGCGAACGGCGGGACCACTCCGGGGCCCGCCGGGGGCGTGGGCACCTCCGGCTCCGGGGGCGTCGGCGGCACGCCGGGGCCCGGCGGGCCGGCGGGCGCGGGCGCCACGGGGTACAGGGGTGGACCGGACGGTCCGGGTGCGGTCATAGGTGCAGGGTAGTGCCCGCCGGCTCAGCGCAGCGGATCAGCGGCCCGATCACTGGGGTTGACCTCGACGGTGCCGCCGGGGGCCGCGCCGGCCAGCGTCTCGTACGCGGACGGCTCGTCCAGGGACTCGGTCAACAGCGGCGTGGCGTGCACCTTCACGTCGAACCCGCCGAGCGCCCGCCGGTACGTCCCGACGGACTCCCACTCGGTGAGCAGGCACCAGTGGCGCGGGTCGTCCAGCGCCCGCAGCAGTTCCCCGCGCAGGTAGCCGGGGCGGGCGGCGAGCGCGGCGAGGGCGGCGTGCGCGCGTTCGGTGAAGGCGGGGGCGACGTCCTCGTCGACCACGAACCGGTTGGTGACCAGCACCCGGGTCCTCCTCGTAGAGTCTGTGGGATGCAGCGTACGCAGCGCTCCCTGCCGGTCCGGCTGGCCCGGGCGAACCCGACGACGATCTTCCTGGTCACCCTGGTGCTGGTGCTGGTGGGGCTGTTCGCCCCCGGGGTGGTCGGCGGGGCGCTGCTGCTGGCGCTCGCCGCCGCCGGAGTGGCGCTGCTGCTCACCACCTGGCCGGTGCAGTCCCCGGCCACCCGGGTGATCCGGCTGGTGATGCTCACCCTGCTGGTGACCGTGGCACTGGCGAAGCTCCTCTGACCACACCCGAGGGGCGGCTGCCGAATCACCCGAAGAGGCAGCCATCGGGGCGGCCGTAGCAGAAACGCCACTCTCATGCAAGGATGCGTTTTTGACAATCAATTTCGTTGTCGCGGAGAGTTGGGGCCATGATGCTCCGCCACCCCACCGCACGTGTCCTGGCCACCGCGACCGCCCTGGTCGCCCTCGGTGCAGTGTCCGCCTGCTCCGACGGCGCCGCGACCAGTGCCGACCCGCAGCGGATCGACGTGGCCGCCGCCTTCTACCCACTCCAGTTCATCGCCGAGCGGGTCGGCGGCGACGCGGTCCGGGTGACCAACCTGACCAAGCCCGGCGCCGAGCCGCACGACCTGGAACTCACCCCGAGCCAGGTCGGCGAGGTGAACCAGGCCGAGCTGGTCGTCTACCTCAAGGGCTTCCAGCCGGCCGTGGACGAGGCGATCGCGCAGAGCGGCGGCGACCGGGCCTTCGACGTGGCCGGGGTGCAGCCGCTGCTGGCCGCGAGCGCCGGTGGGCACGAGCACGAAGGCGAGGGCGAGGGCGAGGAGGAGCACGCCGAGGAGGGCAACGGCGGCAAGGACCCGCACCTCTGGCTCGACCCGACCCGGCTGGCCGGCGTCGCCGACCAGCTCGCCGAGCGGCTCGGCAAGGCCGACCCGGAGCGCGCCGCCGACTACACCGCGCGGGCGAAGACCCTCCGCGCCGACCTGGAGAAGCTGGACGCCGAGTTCGCCGCCGGGTTGAAGACCTGCCAGCGGCGGGAGATCGTGGTGAGCCACACCGCGTTCGGCTACCTGGCCGAGCGCTACAAGCTCGAACAGGTCGGCATCACCGGGCTCACCCCGGAGAACGAGCCCTCCCCGCAGCGCCTCGCCGAGGTCACGAAGGAAGCCCGCGAGCACGGTGCCACCACGATCTTCTTCGAGACTCTGGTCAGCCCGAAGGTCGCCGAGACCATCGCCCGCGAGGTCGGCGCGAAGACCGCGGTGCTCGACCCGCTGGAGGGGCTGACGGCCGACGGCAACGGACAGGACTACCTTTCGGTGATGCGTACCAACCTGCAGACTCTGAGGACGGCGTTGAGCTGCTCGTGACCGAATCTGTCATCACCGTCGCGCACGGGGTGGTCGGCTACGACGGCCGCCCCGTGCTGCGGGACGTCTCCCTCGCCGTCGACGCTGGCGAGGTCGTCGCCGTGCTCGGCGCCAACGGCTCCGGCAAGTCCACCCTGATCCGCGCGGTGCTCGGGCTGGTCCCGCTGCACGCCGGGTCCGTGGCGCTCTTCGGCACCCCGCTGCGCCGGTTCCGGCAGTGGCAGCGCATCGGGTACGTCCCGCAGCGGCTCGGCGCGGGCGGCGGGGTTCCCGCCACGGTCCGCGAGGTGGTTGCCTCCGGCCGGCTGGCCCGCCGGGGCGTGCTTCGCCCACCGGGGCGCGCCGACCGGATCGCGGTCGACGCCGCGCTGGTGTCAGTGGGCCTGGCCGACCGGGCCGGCGACCCGGTGGCCACCCTCTCTGGCGGCCAACAGCAGCGCACCCTGATCGCCCGGGCGCTGGCCGGCGAGCCGGAGTTGCTGGTCCTGGACGAGCCGACCGCCGGGGTCGACGCGGCCAGCCAGGAGGCGTTCGCCGGGGCGCTGCGCGGCTTCCTCGACGACGGCGGGACGGTGCTGCTGGTGGCCCACGAGCTGGGGCCGCTGCGGCCGCTGATCAGCCGGGCCGTGGTGGTGCACCACGGCGGGATCGCGCACGACGGCGCGGTCCCCGAACCGGCCGGCCACCACGCCGACCCCGACCACGACCACGTGCACCCGCACGGACCCAACGAGCCCGTAGGGCTGTGGAGCAGTTGAGCATGGAGCTTTTCCAGTACCCGTACATGCAGCGCGCCCTCATCGGCGCGCTGGTCATCGGCCTGGCCGCCCCGGCGCTCGGCATCTACCTGGTGCAGCGCCGGCTGGCGCTGATCGGCGACGGGGTCGGGCACGTGGCGCTCACCGGGGTCGGCGCGGGGCTGCTGCTCAATCGCTCCCCCGTGCTGGTGGCGGTGGTCGTGGCGACGCTCGGCGCGGTCGCCATCGAGCTGGTCCGGGCCCGGGGCCGCACCTCCGGCGACCTCGCGCTGGCGCTGCTGTTCTACGGCGGCATCGCCGGCGGGGTGATGCTGGTGGGGCTCTCCGACGCCACCAGCGCGAACCTCAACGCGTACCTGTTCGGGTCGCTGACCACCATCTCGCCGCAGGACCTGGTCACGATCGTGGTGCTCGGCGCGGTGCTCCTGGTCACCATGCTGGCGCTGCGCCCGGCGCTGTTCGCGGTCTGCCACGACGAGGAGTACGCCCGGGTCGCCGGCCTGCCGGTGCGGGCGCTGAACCTGCTGCTCGCGGTCGGCACCGCGGTCACCGTGACGATCGCCATGCGGGCCGTCGGGGTGCTGCTGATCAGCGCGTTGATGGTGGTCCCGGTGGCCACCGCCCAGCAGGTCACCCGGGGGTTCCGGGCCACGATGACGGCGGCGATGGCGCTCGGGCTGTTCGCCGCCGGCGCCGGGGTCTGGGTGGCCGCCAACGCCGACACCGCGCCCGGCGCGTCCGTGGTGCTGCTGGCGATCGCCTCCTTCCTCGTGGTGGCGGTCGTCGCGGCGGCCTGGCGGGCGCTGCGCCGACAGCGCGCGGAGTCCGGCGCACCGGCCCCGGAACCCCACGAGGTGGTGCTGCGTTGAGCCTGCTCCTCGGCGTGTCGGCGGGATTGGTTACCGTTATGGAGTGACCAGCGGATCAGGGTACGAGGCCTACGAGGGCGCCGGTGAGTTGCTGCGCGCGCTCGCGGCACCCATCCGACTGGCGATCGTGAGCGAACTGGCGCAGGGTGAACGGTGCGTGCACGAGCTGGTGGAGAAGCTCGGGGCCGCCCAGCCACTGGTTTCCCAGCACCTGCGGGTGCTGCGCGGGGCAGGCGTGGTCCGGGGCTCCCGGCGTGGTCGCGAGATCGCGTACGCGTTGGTCGACGGACACGTCGCGCACATCGTGGCCGACGCGGTAAGCCACGCTGGGGAGGCATCATGACCGAGAGCAGCACCGCCGTCCGGAACACCAGGCAACGCTCCGCGGTCAGCGCGCTGCTGGCCGAGGTGGAGGGCTTCCACAGCGCACAGGACCTGCACGCGATGCTCCGCGAGCGCGGCGAGCGGGTGGGGCTGACCACCGTCTACCGCACCCTGCAGGGGCTGGCCGACGCGGGTGAGATCGACGTGATGCGCCCGCCCGGCGGCGAGCACCTCTACCGGCGGTGCAGCGAGGGTCACCACCACCATCTGGTCTGCCGGGTCTGCGGGCGCACCGTCGAGGTCGCGGGGCCGACCGTGGAGACCTGGGCGGAGCGGGTGGCGGCGCAGCACGGGTACGCCGACGTCAGCCACACCCTGGAGATCTTCGGCACCTGCCCGGCCTGCGCCGGCTGACAATTCCGACCCGTGCCGGTTCGGTCCGGCCGTGGCACGCTGTGCGGCGTGAAAATCTACGCCGATCGCTTCCCGACAGCTTGCCGTCAGTTGCTCACCGACCTGCTCGTCCTCGCCTGGGTCTACGCCACGATCCGCTTCGCGCTCTGGGTGCACGACCTGGTGCGGAAGCTCGCCGTACCCGGTCAGAAGCTGGAAGGCGCCGGCGGCGGCCTGGCCGACAGCCTCGCCGACGCCGGCGGCAAGGTGGGTCGGGTGCCGCTGGTCGGCGACGAGCTGACCGCGCCCTTCACGAAGGCCGCCGACGCCGCGCGGGCCGTCGCCGAGGCAGGCCGCGACCAGCAGGAACTGGTCGGCCAGCTCGCCTTGGCGCTCAGTATCGCGGTGCTGGTCCTCCCCCTGGGCCTGGTGCTGTTCGGCTGGCTGCCGCTGCGGCTGCGCTGGATGCGCCGGGCCGCCTCGGCGAAGGCGCTGGCCACGGCCCCCGCCGGGCGGGACCTGCTGGCCCTTCGGGCGCTGGCCAATCAGCCGCTGGGGAAGCTGGCCCGGGTCGCCCCGGACGTGGCCGAGGCGTGGCGGCGCGGCGACGACGCGACCGTGGACGCGCTCGCCGCGCTGGAGCTGCGCCGGCTCGGCCTGCGAACCGGCCGCTGAGCGGCCGCGCGGGCGGCGACCGGCGGCTCCGTCGGGTACGCCACCGGGCAGTGGCAGGGCGGCTTCGAGGCGACGTCGCGATCCGCACCGCCGGCGCCGCGCCGATCAACGGCTGGACACGTTCGTCGACGACGGCCGACCGGCCCGGCAGCCGCTCGTCTAGGGTGGGGCGGTGCTGTACTTCTTGATCGTCGTCGCCGTGCTGCTGCTGGCGTACGCCGCCGCGCTGGTCAGTTTCGTCCGTCGGGGGCGCAGGATCCCGCCGCAGGCGTACCTGGTGCTGGCGCTGCTCAACGGCCTCATTCTGGCGGCCGTGCTGGCCTGGGCGATCGCCCGCTGACGAGCTGAGCCGGCCCGGTGTTTAACAGGGGCCCCTTGCTATGCAGAAAGCGTTAACAGGGGGCCCTTCCTTTCACTCGTGGGGGATGCGGCGGCGGACGTCCTCGGCGGTGGACGGGCCGGGCGTCCAGCGGGCCACCCAGGGCAGCTCGGCGGGTGGGGTGATCACCCCGTCCTCCAGGGCGGCGTACCGGCCGGCGAGGATCCGCCTCGCCGCCGCCACGTCGACCGAGTCGGTGTTCGCCCACAGGCCGGCGAACAGGGCGTCGACCCGCAGCCGGGCCTGACGGCAGAACAGGTCGGCCAGCTCGACGTGCTCCGGGCGCGCGTCCTTCTCCGCGTACGCCCGCACGCAGACGGCGCTCATCGCGAACAGCTCCGCGCCGATGTCCACCACCCGGCCGAGGAACGCCTGCTTGCGCTCCATCTTCCCCTGCCACCGCGACATCGCGTAGAACGTCGACCGGGCCAGCTTGCGGCTGTACCGCTCGACCTGGCGCAGGTGCCCGGCGAGCGGGCCGAACTCCGCGTACGCCTTCGGGGCCTGACCCCGGCCGACGGCGAGGGTGGGCAGCCACCTCGCGTAGAACGCGCCGGCCCGCGCGCCGGCCCTGGCCTTGCGGCCGAGCCCCGCGTCGGGGTCGATCAGGTCCCCGGCGACGGAGAGGTGGGCGTCGACCGCCTCGCGGGCGATCAGCAGGTGCATGATCTCGGTGGAGCCCTCGAAGATCCGGTTGATCCGCAGGTCCCGCAGGAGCTGCTCGACCGCCGCCGGGCGCTCGCCCCGGGCGGCCAGGGAGTCGGCGGTCTCGTAGCCGCGCCCACCCCGGATCTGGATCAGCTCGTCGCCGATCTTCCAGGCCATCTCGCTGGCGTACAGCTTGACCAGGGCCGCCTCGATCCGGATGTCGTTGCGGTCGTCGTCGGCGAGCAGGCAGCACAGGTCGAGCATCGTCTCCATGCCGTACGTGGTAGCGGCGACGAAGGCGAGCTTCTGGGCGACGGCCTCGTGCTCGCCCACCGGCCGGCCCCACTGGACCCGGTCGGCGGCCCACTCCCGGGCCACGTTGAGCGACCACTTCCCGGCACCGACGCACATCGCCGGCAGCGAGAGCCGACCCGTGTTGAGGGTGGTCAGGGCGATCTTGAGACCCTTGCCCTCGCCACCGATGACGTTCTCGGCCGGCACGAACACGTCGTGGAACCGGGTGAGGCTGTTCTCCAGGCCGCGCAGGCCGGTGAACTCGTTGCGCCGTTCCACGGTGATGCCCTCGGCGTCGCCGTCGACGACGAACGCGGTGATCCCGCCGCGCCGCCCCTCGCTCGCCGGCACCCGGGCCATCACCACCAGCAGGGTGGCCACGGTGCCGTTGGTGGCCCAGAGCTTGACCCCGTTGAGCCGGTAGCCGGTGCCGTCGGCGGTCGGCTCGGCGGTGGTGGCCAGCCGTGCCGGGTCGGAGCCGACGTCCGGCTCGGTGAGCAGGAACGCCGACACCTCACCGGCGGCGAGCCGGGGCAGGAAGCTCCGCTTCTGCTCGCCGGTGCCGAACATCTTCAGCGGCTGCGGGACGCCGATCGACTGGTGCGCCGACAGCAACGCCCCGATCGCGGGGCTGACCGAGCCGGCCAGCATCAGCGCCCGGCAGTAGTGCAGGTTGCTCAGCCCGAGCCCGCCGTACTCCCGGTCGATCTTCATGCCGAACGCGCCGAGCCGGGCCAGTCCCCGGAACACCTCGTCGGGGATGCGGGCGTCCCGCTCGATCGCCGCGCCGTCCACCTCGGAGGTGAGGTACCCGCGCAGCCGGGCCAGGAACTCCTCGGCGCGGGCGTCCTCGGCCGGGTCGGTGCGCGGCCACGGGTGGACCAGGTCGAGCCGGAACCGCCCGAGGAACAGCTCCCTGCCGAAGCTGGGCCGGTCCCAGGCCGACTCGCGGGCCGCCTCGGCGACCTGCCGGGCCTCCTTCTCGGACACCTGCCCGGCCTCCGCCGGCAGCGGGCCGGTGGTTCCCGGGCCCGCGCTCCCCTGCGCCGGGGGCAGGCCGGCTCCGGCCCCTTCCACCGGGTCGGGCGCGGGTCGGCTGTTCTGGGTCGTGGTCACGGCGGCCTCCTCGAACCTCGGTCCGGATGCGTCAACGTGCTCGACACAAACAACGCTACCCCCGGTTGTTACCCAGGGGTAGCGTCGCGGATACCTCGGATTTCCGACAGCGTCGCCGCTGGTCGGAGGGTCAGTCGCCGGCGAGCACCTGCGGATCGTCATCGTCGTCGTCGACGTCGTCCTCGCCCCAGTTGCGGCGGGCGAACGGCAGGAAGGCCCAGAGGGTCAGGAACCAGACGGCGGTGATCGCGGTGAGCACGAAGGCGATGCCCCGGTTCAGCACGAAGTCGGTGATCAGCAGGACCGCGCTGACCATCGAGACGAGCATGAACGCGAGCCCGCCGCTGGCCATCCGGTGGGCAAAGCGGACCAGCTCCGGCTTGCGCCCCTGGCGGAACAACGCCCGGTGGAAGGCCACCGGGCTAATGATCATCGCGGTGGCGGCGGCAGCCGCCAACAGCGAGACGATGTAGACGTCCTTCTGGAAGGCGTTGGTGCGGGTGAAACCGCTGCTGAACGGCAGGGTCAGCAGGAACGCGAAGAGGATCTGCACGCCGGTCTGCGCGACCCGCAACTCCTGGAGCAGATCGGCGAAGTTGCGCTGCCAGCGCTGCCTCTCGGTTTCCTTCGACACGTGTTACCTCCGGGGCGACGGTACTGCCGGCGGGTGCGGCCCGCCGACAGCATCGCCATTGCCCGATCGCCCGGGCGGCGAAACCGATTCACGCCCATGCCCGCGCGGTCAGGAGCCCCGACGGATCCGGCCCGCGTACCGGGCCTCCAGGGCGTTGTTGTGCTCGTCGCCGCCGGCGATGTTGGCCGACAGGTAGACCGGGGGCCGCTCCCCCGCCGCGAGCAGCCGGGCCACCACCTCGACCGTGATCTGCTGCGCGAGCAGGGCCGCCGTGATCGAGGAGACCGCGCCGACCGCGCCGCCACCGGGCATCGGCAGGGTCGCGTCGCCGTACGGGGCCCCGTTGTCCAGCACCACGTCGGCGAAGTCGGCCAGCTTCCGCCCCGACGGGTGCCGGGAGGTCATCCGCGCCGAGTGCTGGGCCGACGTGATGGCGATCAGGCGGTGCCCGCGCCCGGTCACCAGCGCCGCGAACTCCACGATCGCCCCGTTGACCCCGGAGTTGGAGGCCACCACGAACACGTCGGACGGGTGAACCGGGGCCAGCTCGTAGAGGCGGTGGGCCACCGACGGGTCCCGCTCCAGTAGCGGGCCAAGGACGTCGGCCGGCGCCCCGCCGTGCAGTACCACGTCGCGCAGCGCGATCCGGTTGGTCGGCACCAGGCCACCGGCCCGGCCGGCGATCTCCATGGCGAGGGCCTCCGAGTGGCCGGTGCCGAACGCGTGGACCACCCCGTCGGCGCGCAGCGCGTCGGCGATCAGCTCGGCCGCACGACCCACCGCCTCCCGCTGGCTGGCCGACACCTGCCCGATCGTCTCCGTCACCACCGCCAGGTAGCTCTCGGCGCTGAGCGTCATGCGTCCTCCATCCGCCGGTTTCTGTCCGCCGCCGGTGGATCTGGGTCCGCCGCCCGCCGGTTGCGGGCCAGCCACCCCACCGCGAAGTCGACCGCCGCCCGCTGGCGCATCAACCGTCCCGTCCCTTCGCCGACCGGGCCGACCCGCACCGCCCCGGTCGCCTCCAGGCCGGCCCCGAGCCGGGGGAAATCGCCCTCGTCGAGCACGATGTCGTCCCACCACACCCAACGCCGCCCGCCGTCCGGGGTGAGCACCGCCGCGCCCTCCCGCTGCCTCGGCGGGGTGGCCTGCCGGTACTCGGCCAGGTGCAGCGACGTGTTCGAGTCGTGGCCGACGCCGAGCAGCAGCACGTCGGCGTCGGCGTCGGCGTCGTACAGCCGGCCCAACGGCGACTCGGCACCGAGCATGCCGGCCAGGGGATGCCCGGTCACGACCCGCTCGGCGGCGGGCCCGAGGGCGGCGAAGGAGACCCGCGGGTGATCGCTACGCCGGGCCCCCGGCCAGCACCGGACCGTCTCGGCCAGCGCCCCCATGAACCGGCTCGGGGTGACCGCCGGGTCGAAGGCGGGGGTCTCGGCCCGGATCACCGGCCACCAGTCCGCCGGCACCGGCGGGTTCCGCCACCCGGCCGGGTCGCTGTTCTCCGGTGTGTGGGTGGGCACCACGATCGTGCCCTGCGGGCCAAGCGCGTCGCGCAGGGCGAGGGCCACCGCCTGCGCGCCGCCGCAGACGAACCCGAGCGCCTTCAGCCCGGCGTGCACGAGCACGATGCCGCCGGGGCGTACCCCCAGGTCGGCGAGCTGCGCCGCGAGCGACGCGCGGGTGTGTGGCCGGGTCGCGCCGGGCCCGGTCGCGGTCATCGGGCGGTCGCCGTGCGTGCCAGGACCGCCTCGGCCAGCGGGCCCGGCGCCTCGTCGGGGATCCAGTGCGACACCCCGGCCAGCGTGACGCGGCGGTAGTCGCCGGTGACGTGCCCGGCGCACGCCTCGGCGGCGGTACGGCCGATCGCCCTGTCCCGGTCGCTCCAGACGAAGGTGGTCGGCACCGGCACCGGACCGACCGCCGCGAGGTCCCGCCTGGACATCGCGCGGTACCAGTTCAGGGCGGCGGTCAGCGCGCCCTGGGCGCGCATCGGCTCGGCGTAGTGGGCGACCCGGTCGGCGTCGCCGACGCCGCCGAGCAGCCGGCGCAGGGCGGCGGCCCGAAACGCCAGCAGCACCTTCTCGGCCTTGCCCGGCTTGCGGAACAGGGCGATGTACGACGAGCGGGCCTTCTGCTCGGCGTCGGTGGCCAGCGCGTGCGCCATCGCGGCGGGGTGCGGGACCGACACGGCGGTGAGGGTGCGCACCCGGTCGGGGTGGGCGGCGGCGAGCCCCCAGGCGACGATCGCGCCCCAGTCGTGCCCCACCACGTGGGCCGCGTCGACGCCCAGCGCGTCGAGCACCGCCGCCGCGTCGGCGACCAGCTCGGGAACGCGGTACGCCTCGACCGCCGCCGGCCGGGCGCCAGGCGAGTATCCGCGCTGGTCGAGCGCGTACGTGCGCAGCCCAGCGGCGTGCAGCGCCGGGGTCACCCCGTCCCACTCGCCGCTGTGCTGCGGGAAGCCGTGCAGCAGCAGCACCGGCTCGCCGTCGGCCGGACCGCCGGTGCGCACCTCGAACGTCAGCCCTCGCGCGTCGACCCGCATGATCGGCAGCCTACCCGGGGCGCCCGCGCTCACTCGTACTGGTTTCTCGGCGCGGGCACCTCCCGCCAGGACTCCACGGCCAGGTACGGGATCTCGGCGTCGTTGACCGGGTCCCGCGCGATTCGGTCGCTGTAGCGGCCGGTGACCTCGACCCAGGTGTCGTGCGGCAGGCCGACGGGCACGTCGCCGGTCATCCCCAGCTTGACCGGGCGGCCGTCGGCGGCGCAGCAGGAGAGCACCATGCGGGCCAGGATCGGCTGCCCGTCAGGACCGGGCGCGATGAACCCGGTGAGCCGGACCCGCCGGTCGCCGATCGACTCGCCCCGCTCGAACAGCGCCCGGGCGGCGTAGTCGAGGACGGTGACCGGGGCCGGGTCGCCCGGCGGCAGGGGCGGGTAGTCCGACTGCTGCTTGCTGGCCAGCGCGGTGCCGGCCTGGCCCACCGCGTACGAGCCGAGGGCCGGCGGGGCGACCAGCAGCAGCCCGAGCACCGGCAGCAGGAGCAGCCAGCCGACGCGCGGCTCGTGGTGACCGTGCCCGTCGTCGTCGGCCGCGTGGCCGTGCCCGTCGTCGTCGGGCCCGTGACCGGGGTCGGCCGGGGCCGGCGCGGGCCGCAGGTCGTACCAGAGGGTCATGATCGCGGCGGCGATCAGCGCGAGCCCGGCGGCGATGAGGAACGGCCGCAGCCCTTCCTTGACGTACCGCAGGTAGAGATCGGTGACGCTGGCCCGGACCACCGCGCCGCCGAGCAGCAGCAGCATGACCGCCTGCGCCTGCCGGTTCACAGCAGCACCGTCCCGGCGAGGCTGGCCACCCCGACGGCGACCACGAAGGTCGCCGGGGCGAACCGGAACGCGAACCGGCGACCGAAGATGCCGGCCTGCATCGAGATCAGCTTGAGATCGACCATCGGCCCAACCACCAGGAAGACGAGACGGGAGGTGAGAGAGAACTGCGACAGCGACGCCGCGACGAAGGCGTCGGCCTCCGAACAGAGCGACAGCAGCACGGCGAGCACGGCCAGGGCGAGCACCGACAACACCGGGGAGTCGGCGAGGGTCTGCAACCACCGCTCCGGCACCAGCACGTTGATGCTGGCGGCGGCCATCGCGCCGACGACCAGGAAGCCGCCGGCGTGAATGATGTCGTGCCGCATGGCCGCCCAGAAGGCCGCGCCCCGCGACGTGCCCTCCAGCTCGGGCCGGTGCGGCAGCCGGATCCAGTCGGCGCGGCCGAGCCGCAGCCAGAGCCATCCCATGATCATGGCGACGACCAGGCTGGCCAACGCCCGAGCGAGCACCATCTCCGGTGCTCCCGGGAAGGCGACGGCGGTAGCGGCGAGCACGATCGGGTTGACCGCCGGAGCGGCGAGCAGGAACGCCAGGGCCGCCGCCGGGGTGACGCCACGCCGGATCAGGGAGCCGGCGATCGGCACCGCACCGCACTCGCAGCCGGGCAGCACCACACCGGCGGCGCTGGCCACCGGCACCGCGAGGGCCGGATGCCGGGGCAGCGCCCGGGCCCAGAACGAGCGTGGCACGAAGACCGCGATCACCGCCGAGAGCAGTACCCCGAAGACCAGGAACGGCACCGCCTGCACGAGCACCGAGACGAAGACCGTGGTCCAGGTCTGCAACCGGGGCCCGGCCAGCGCGGCGGCGAGCTGCTCGCGGAACACGATCAGCAGGACCAGCAGCGCGGCCAGCACCTCGACCGAGCCGAACCAGCCGCCGACGGAGCGTCGCGGCCCGCCCGGTGCCGCCTTCCCCTCCGGTACGTCCGGCGTGGCCCCGCCGGCCGCTCCCGTCCCCGGGGTCGCCCCGGGCGGGACATCCACCGACCCGCCGTCCGCCGCCGGCGCCCTGGCGGCTCCCCCGCCGGGTCTGACGGGCGGGACGGAACTGTCCGTCGTCGATGTCACGGTCACGCTCCCTCGGGGCGGATGGATTCGGCGGCGCGACACTACCGCGCCCAGCGGCCCGGGTCGATGGACTCCGCCAAGATGGTGGTGTCTGGATCGGAGTGAGCTGCGAAAAGGTCCTTTTGCCCGGTGATCTTCCAGGGTGTAGCGTCAACGGGACAACTTCACATCCGACAGGGGAGCGCACAGCGCTGAGAGTGCGGGCACCGCCCGCAGACCCTCGAACCTGATCTGGGTAATGCCAGCGCAGGGAGTTCGGTCGACCTCCAGCCGCGTCGACGTCCGGTTCCACCGGGCGCGACGTGCGTCTTCTCCTGGTTCGTCAAGGACTGGGAGCCGCCATGAACCACACCGACAGCAACCGCTGGCGCACGATCGACATCGTGGTCGCCTCGGTGATCGCCGTCGCCTTCGGCGTCATCTTCTGGGCCTGGGGCCTGGTCTGGAGCGCCACCGAGGGGGCGTTCGCGTTCTTCCCGCCCGCGCAGACCCTGCTCTACGGCGTCTGGCTGATGCCGGCCGTGCTCGGCGGCCTGGTGATCCGCAAGCCGGGCGCGGCCCTGTACTGCGAGACCGTCGCCGCCGTCCTGTCCGCCCTGCTGGGCAGTCAGTGGGCCGGCACGGTGATCCCGCAGGGCATGATCCAGGGCCTGGGCGCGGAGCTGGCGTTCGCCGCGTTCCGGTACCGCTCGTTCCGGCTGCCGACCGCGCTGCTCGCCGGGGCGTTCACCGGTGTCAGCGCCGCCCTGTTCGACTTCTTCGTCTGGAACGCCGAGTACGACCTGACCGGCTACCGCCTCCCGTACGCCCTGATCACCGTGATCAGCGCCACGATCATCGCGGGCGCGGGCGGCTGGGCGCTGACCCGCGCCCTGGCCACCACCGGCGCCCTGGACCGCTTCCCCGCCGCCCGCACCCGAACCCCCATCTAGGCGACCTGGCGCGGGCATCCGCTCGAGGCTGGGCGGGGAGGGAGGGGTCCGATGGGTCAGGTGGTGGCTCGGGGGTTCGGGTGGCGGCATGCTGGGCGGCGGGCCTGGGCGGTGCGGGGAGTCGACCTGCGCGTCGAGGTTGGGGAGCGGGTGCTGCTGCTGGGGCCGTCCGGTGCCGGCAAGAGCACGCTGCTGGCCGCGCTGGCCGGGCTGTTGGCCGACGACTCGGGCGAGCAGGAGGGCACCGTCGAGGTCGACGGGCTCGACCCCCGCACCGACCGGAAACGGGTCGGCATCGTCTTCCAGGACCCGGAGAGCCAGCTCGTGATGGCCCGCTGCGGCGACGACGTCGCGTTCGGGCTGGAGAACCGGGGTGTGCCCGCCGGTGAGATCTGGCCCCGGGTGGACGAGGCGCTGCGCCGGGTCGGCTTCCCGTACCACCGGGACCGCCCGACCGCGGCCCTCTCCGGCGGCGAGCAGCAGCGGCTGGCGCTGGCCGGGGCCCTCGCCCTGCGGCCGGGACTGCTGCTGCTCGACGAGCCGACCGCCAACCTCGACCCGGCCGGGGCGGCGCTGGTCCGCCGGGCCGTGGCCGACGCCGTGGCCGCCGACACCACGCTGATCCTGGTCGAGCACCGCGTCGCCGAGGCGCTGCCGCTGGTCGACCGGGTGGTGGTGCTGGAGCCGGGCGGCGGGGTCCGCGCCGACGGGCCGCCGGAGGCGGTCTTCGCCGTCCACGGCGACGCGCTCGCCGCCGAGGGGGTCTGGGTGCCCGGCCGGACGGTGCCGCCCCGGCAGGCCACCGCCGCCCCCGGCGACCCGCTGCTCACCACCGACCGGGTCGCCCTGCCGCCCCGCCTCGCCCCGACGGATCTGGCGGTACGCGCCGGCGAGGCGCTCGCCGTCCTCGGCCCGAACGGGGCGGGCAAGTCCACCCTGGCGCTGCTGCTCGGCGGGCTGCTGCGGCCAGGGGCCGGCCGGGTGGCGGCGACCCCGGAGCTGGCCGGGCGGGACGCCGCCGTCGCACCGCACCGCTGGCGGGCGCCCACTTTGGCCCGCCGGATCGGGTCGGTCTTCCAGGACCCGGAGCACCAGTTCGTCACCGGGACGGTCTTCGACGAGCTGGCCCTCGGGCCGCGCCGCACCGGCCAGGCCGAGGCCGCCGTCCGGGCCACCGTGGACGGACTGCTCGACCGGCTGCGGCTGGCGCGGCTGGCCCGGGCGAACCCGTACACCCTCTCGGGTGGGGAGGCGCGGCGGCTGAGCGTGGCGACCGCCCTGGCCACCGCGCCCCGCCTGCTGGTCTGCGACGAGCCCACCTTCGGCCAGGACCGGCGCACCTGGCTGGAGCTGGTCGACCTGTTCGCCGAGCTGCGCGACGGCGGGCACGGCGTCGTCACCGTCACCCACGACCCGGACTTCGTGGCGGCCCTGGCCGACCGGCGGGTCACCCTGACCGGCGGGGCGGCGGTGACGGCATGACCAGCCACGGGCCGGCGACCGGCACGCGCCACGGGCAGGGGAGCGGCACGCGCCACGGGCAGGGGAGCGGCACGCGCCACGGGCAGGGGAGCGGCACGCGCCACGGGCAGGGGAGCGGCACGCGCCACGGGCAGGGGAGCGGCACGCGCCACGGGCAGGGGAGCGGCACGCGCCACGGGCCGGCGGTGGCGGCGTGATCAGCATCGCGCCGGTGGCCACGCCCGGCAGGCCGCTGGCCCGGCGCAACCCGGTGGCGAAGGTCGCCGCCGCGCTGGTCTTCTCGTTCGCCCTGCTCGCCACCCTGGACCCGGTGGCACCGGCCATCGCCATCGGCGTCGAGCTGGCCGTGCTGCCGCTGTTCGGATCCGTACTGATGCTCGCCCGCGGCCGGGCCACTGCTGCTCAGGGCCGCCGGCATCGTGGTCACCCTGGTCCTGTTCGCCGCCGAGCGCACCGGCCGGGTGCTGGTCGAGGCGGGGCCGGTGCTGGTCACCAGCGGGGTCCTGCTGACCGCGCTCGGGTTGGCGTTGCGCATGCTCGCGGTGGCGCTGCCCGGCGTGATCGTCTTCGCCACCACCGACCCCACCGACCTGGCCGACGCGCTGGTCCAGAACGCGAAGGCCCCGGCCCGCTTCGCGATCGGCGCGCTCGCGGCGTTCCGGCTCGTGCCGCTGCTCGGCCGGGAGTGGCAGATGATCAGTATGGCCCGGCGGGCGCGCGGAGTGGACGCCGGGCGCAACCCCGTGGCCCGGCTGCGGCTGTTCGTCTCGACCGCGTTCGCGCTGCTGGTCGGGGCGATCCGGCGGGGCACCCGGCTGGCGGTGGCGATGGACGCCCGGGGGTTCGACGCGGGCACCCCGCGCACCGTGGCCCGGCGGCAGCGGTTCACCGCCGCCGACGGCCTGCTGATCGCCGGGGCGGCGGCGCTGGCCGGGGCGGCGCTGGCGGTCAGCGTCGCGCTGGGCACGTTCCGCCCGCTGATCGGCTGACCAGGAGCGTGGACGACGGGCCCGAGGGCGGGGCGCGCGGCCGGGGCCTGCGGCGACGCAACCACACTGTGACACTGTGTCGACCACGGGTCCCGGTCCGTTGGACGGCGCGATACCGTCGCAGCACTACAGGCGACGCGAGAGGTGGCGGGTACGGATGACGCAACAGGCGACGGCGCAGATCGGCGTGACGGGGCTGGCGGTGATGGGCCGGAACCTGGCCCGCAACCTGGCCCGGAACGGGTTCACGGTGGCGGTGCACAACCGGTCGCCGGAGCGGACCCGCAGCCTGGTCGCCGATCACGGTGACGAGGGAACGTTCGTGCCGTCCGAGTCCCTGGAGGATTTCGTCGCGTCGCTGGAGCGCCCCCGCGCCGTGATCATCATGGTCAAGGCGGGCGCACCCACCGACGCGGTGATCGACGAGCTGGTGCCGCTGCTGGACGAGGGCGACATCATCGTCGACTGCGGCAACGCCCACTTCGCTGACACCCGGCGGCGGGAGGAGGCGCTGCGCGCCCGAGGGCTGCACTTCTCCGGCACCGGCGTGTCCGGCGGCGAGGAGGGCGCGCTGCTCGGGCCGAGCATCATGCCGGGCGGCTCCGCCGAGTCGTACGCGAAGCTCGGCCCGATGTTCGAGAAGATCGCCGCGCAGGTGGACGGCACCTCGTGCTGCCGGCACATCGGCCCGGACGGCGCCGGCCACTTCGTGAAGATGGTCCACAACGGCATCGAGTACGCCGACATGCAGCTCATCGCCGAGGCGTACGACCTGCTGCGGGCCGGGCTGTCGGCGAGCCCGGCGGAGATCGCCGAGATCTTCCGGGAGTGGAACACCGGCGAGCTGGAGTCGTTCCTCATCGAGATCACCGCCGAGGTGCTGGGGCACACCGACGCGGCGACCGGCCGCGCCTTCGTGGACGTGGTACTCGACCAGGCCGAGCAGAAGGGCACCGGCCGCTGGACGGTGCAGAGCGCGCTGGACCTGGGCATCCCGATCACCGGCATCGCCGAGGCGACGTTCGCCCGATCGCTGTCCGGGCACGCCGGCCAGCGCGAGGCCGCCCGCCGGGCGTTCGGCGACGCCGGGGAGAAGTGGCAGGTCGAGGACCGGGACACCTTCGTCGAGGACGTGCGGCGCGCGCTGCTGGCCAGCAAGATCGTCGCGTACGCGCAGGGCTTCGACCACATCCGTGCCGGCAGCAGCGAGTACAACTGGGACATCGACCTGGGCGGCACCGCGACGATCTGGCGGGGCGGCTGCATCATCCGGGCCCGTTTCCTGGACCGGATCAAGGAGGCGTACGACGCCCAGCCGGAGCTGCCGTCGCTGCTGGTCGCGCCGTACTTCGCCGAGGCGGTCAGCGCCGGCGTGCCGAGCTGGCGGCGGGTGGTGGTCGACGCGGCCCGCGCCGGGGTGCCCACGCCGGCGTTCTCCTCCTCGCTGGCGTACTTCGACGGGCTGCGCGCCGAGCGGCTACCCGCCGCGCTGTTGCAGGGGCTGCGGGACAACTTCGGCGCGCACACCTACCGCCGGGTGGACCGGGACGGGTCGTTCCACACGCTGTGGGCCACCGAGGCTCGCTCCGAAGTGGAGGCCTGAGCACTCCGTCGGCGCCGCCCCCGAGGTGCGGGGGCGGCGCCGACGGACGGGTCAGAAGAACCGGCGACGCTTGGCCTTGTGCGGGCGCAGCAGGTCGGCGCCCCTGGTGAGCAGTCGGGTGACGCCGGTGGGGCCGCGTCGGGCCTCCAGCGTGTGGCTGAGCCGGCGTGCGCCGGCCGCAGCCAGCGGCACGGCGGCCGCCATGACCGCCCACTGGGCAATCCGCTTCTGAATCATGTGGGTTCACCTCCGCCGTCGTGGCTGTTGCCGACGGTGATACCCCACCGGCCGCGCCGGTAAGCCTGCCTCGGCTGCGGGGTGCTCAGAGCTGCGGGGCCACCGGGTTGGGCAGCGCGCCGCCGAACCGGCGGTCCCGCTGGGCGTACAGCTCGCAGGCGTACCACAGGTGACGGCGGTCGAAGTCCGGCCAGAGGGTGTCGAGGAACACCAACTCCGCGTACGCGGTCTGCCAGAGCAGGAAGTTGGAGATCCGCTCCTCCCCGGACGGGCGGAGGAAGAGGTCCACCTCGGGGATCTCCGGGTGGTAGAGGTACTTCGCCACGGTCTTCTCGGTGACCTTGCCCGGGTCGAGCCGGCCGGCCGCCACGTCACGGGCGATCGCGGCGGCGGCGTCGGCGATCTCGGCCTGCCCCCCGTAGTTGACGCAGAACTGGAGGGTCAGCGTCGAGTTGCCCCGGGACATCTCCTCGGCGGTCTGCAACTCGGAGATGACGCTCTTCCACAGCCGCCCGGCGCGGCCGGACCAGACCACCCGCACGCCCAGATCGACGAGCTGGTCACGGCGGCGGCGGATGACGTCGCGGTTGAAGCCCATCAGGAACCGGACCTCCTCCGGCGAGCGCCGCCAGTTCTCGGTGGAGAACGCGTACGCCGACAGGTAGGGGATGCCCAGCTCGATCGCACCCTCGATGGTGTCGAAAAGGCTGTGCTCGCCCTGCTCGTGACCCTTGGTGCGGGGTAGCCCCCGCTCCTTGGCCCACCGGCCGTTGCCGTCCATGACGATCGCGACGTGCTTCGGCAACGCGTCGGCCGGCAACGCCGGGGGCCGGGCACCCGACGGGTGCGAAGTCGGCGGCACCGGCGCACCCCGGCCGGGCCTCATCGATCGGATCACTCGGTCTTCTCCCTGTTCACAGCGGCGGTACCGCCCCGGCCGCCGGGCCGCCCCGGTCGACCAGCGGCAGCGAGCGTAGCGCGCGCTCCAGGTGCCATTTGCAGGTGCGCCGCGACCAGGCCGCTGCACTCCCGGCGTACGCCGGTCTCGGTGGCGTCGGCGAGCACCCAGTCGCCGGTGGTGAGCGCG
>NZ_GG657738.1:1968436-1997173 GCF_000158815.1 Micromonospora sp. ATCC 39149
GCTGTGCAGCGAACTGCCGGTGTTGCCCTTCGGGTCACCGTGCGAGCTGGACGTCGACGTGGCCGAACGGCTCCAACCGGGCGCCGAACTTGCTGGTGGTGCGGCGGACCCCCCGGGCCACCGCGCGCAACCGCCCGTGCCGGCGGGTCAGCAGGGTGATGATCCGGTCGGACTCGCCGAGCTTCTGCACACGCAGGACCACCGCGTCGTCGCGGTAGAGCTGTCGGCGGTATCCGGCCATCCGGTCATTCTCCCTCGGGGTACGAAATCAGGGTCGGTTCGGGGTGCGCGGCGGGCGATCCCGGATGCGCGGCGGGCCGGCTCGGCCGTAGCGTGCCGTCCATGGTTTTCCACCGGACCGTCGTCCGCACCCGCGCCGTCGCCGGGGCGACCGCCGCTGTGATCCTCGTCGCCGGATGCGACACCCTGTCGCTGCGTCGGCTGGACTTCGACGACACCGAGTCGACGCGGATCAGCCAGGTCACCGTGCTGCGGGGCGCGGGCGACGTGACGGTCGTCGGCAGCGGTCCCGCCGGCCAGGTCCGCATCAACCGGGTGCTGCGCTACCACGGCGACCAGCCCCGGGTCCGGTACGAGATCCGGGGCGACGAGCTGGTGCTGGACACCGACTGCGGCTCCCGCTGCTCGCTCTCGTACGAGGTGACCGTCCCGGAGGGCGTCGCGGTACGCGGCGAGACCGGGTCGGGCAATGTCGTGCTGAGCCGGGTCGGCGAAGTGAATGTCCGGGTCGACTCCGGGAACCTGGAGATCACCCGGGCGACCGGCGCGGTACGCGCCGAGACCGGCTCCGGCAACGTCGAGGCCGACGACGTACGCGGCCCGGCCACCCTGCGCGCCTCGTCGGGCAACGTGACGGGCAGCCGCCTGAGCGGCCCGGTCGAAGCGGAGACCAACTCCGGGAACATCACCGTCGAGCTGGCCGCCCCGGCCTCGGTGCGGGCGCACGCCTCCAGCGGCGACGTGCAGCTCGTCGTGCCCGCCGGCCGGTACCGGGTGCGGTCGGACGTCGGCTCCGGCGAGGCCGATCTGGGCGTCGTCGACGACCCGGGCGCGTCGCTGCTGCTCGACGTGGCCGCGAAGAGCGGCAGCGTGACAGTCACCGCGCGCTGAGCTTGAGGGTGTGCTCCTCGGGGGCCCGGGGCGCGGGCAGCACCGCCCGGTCGTAGCCGGCCGGCGCGGGGCTGACCGGCACTGCGGCGGGGGCCGGCACGGGGCGGCTGCCGCCGAGGACCTGGACCGGCGCGGGACGGCGGCCACCGGTTCGGGTGACCGGCGCGGGACGGCGGCCACCGGGGAACAGCTCCGGGGGCCGGCCGGCGGCGACGTCCTCCACCCAGCCGACCAGCGCGGTGACCGCGCCGACCAGCGCGAAGACCAGCGCCACCCGGATCGCCAGGCCGACCGGGTCCTGGTGGGACCAGCCGACCACGTCGACCAGCGGGGTGATGGCGACCACGAACGGCATGTGCCAGAGGTACACGGTGAGCGCCCGCCGGTTCAGCAGCGTCACCACCCGGCCGGCCACGGCGGTACGGTCCACCCAGGCCGCCGACGCCGGGGCCCGGCCGATCGCCACGAGGATGAAGGCCGCCGACCAGAGCGCGTTGCCGAGAGGGTTGTCGTTCAGGTCGTACCCGCGCGGGCCGGGGTGGGTGACGATCCACGCCGCCCCGGCGGCCCCGAGAGCCAGCGCGGCCGGCACCAGCACCCGGGTGGCGGTGCGGCGCAGCAGCCCGTCATGGTGGGCGAACCCGAGCAGCCAGGCACCGAAGTAGAGGCCGAACTCCCGCAGCACGGCGGGCGCGGCGGGCAGCAGTCCGAACTCGACGGCGGCCAGCAGCGCGTACGGGGCGAGCAGGGTGGGCCACGGGGCCCGCCGGAACAGCCACAGCGCGAGGGGCGAGGCGAACACGAACCACAGGTAGTCGCGCAGGTACCAGATCACGCTGAGCGCCAACGCCCCCCAGTGGTTGGCCGGCGGGTCGGCGACCGGAAACGCCCAGAGCAGCACCTTCGGCGTCAGCGGCAGCCCGGTGAGCAGCATGGCGGGGACGAAGACCGCGACCACCACCCACAGCGACGGCAGCAGGCGACGCAGCCGCCGCCGCACCGCCGACGGGCCGGCCCGGTCCAGCGACGCCGCCATCAGCGACCCGGCGAGCGCGAACATCACCGACATGGCCGGGAAGACCAGGGTCAGGCTGGCCCATCCGGTCACGTGGTAGACGACGACTCGAACGATCGCCAGGGCACGGAGCAGGTCCAGGTACCGGTTTCGCATCAGCCGGCTTCCGGTCGGGGGCAGGGGGGAGCTATCGATCCCTACCCTCCGGCCCCCACCGTCAAACTGGCAGACAGTAGCCCTGAAAGTGAGAAATGCCATTGATCTGAGAGGAATCGGGAACTACGCCCGCTCCGTGGCGCCCTCGTCCCAGCGGCTGGCGCGCGCCGGCTGACCCCAGCCGTGCGCGAAGTGTCCCTCGACCAGCCGGTCGGGAACCGTTCGTCGGGCCAGAAGGCGGCAGGGCCCCCGGATCCGACCGGGTCAGAAGCCGAGCTTGCGGAGCTGCTTTGGGTCGCGCTGCCAGTCCTTCGCCACCCGTACGTGCAGGTCCAGGTAGACGCGGGTGCCGAGCAGCTCCTCGATCTGCCGGCGGGCGGTGGTGCCGACCTCCTTGAGCCGGCTGGCCCGGTGGCCGATCACGATGGCCTTCTGGCTGGGCCGCTCGACGTACACGTCGGCGTAGATCTTCATGAGCTGACCCTCGGGGATCATCTCCTCCACCACCACGGCGATGGAGTGCGGCAGCTCGTCACGGACCCCTTCCAGGGCCGCCTCCCGGATCAGTTCGGCCACCAGCACCTGCTCCGGGTCGTCGGTGAGCATGTCGTCCGGGTAGAGCTGCGGCGACTCGGGAAGATAGTCGGTCATCACGTTGACCAGGGTGTCGAGCTGGTGCCCGGAGACGGCGCTGACCGGCACCACGGCGGCGAAATCCCCCATCTCACTGACCGCCAGCAACTGCTCGGCCAGCCGCTTCTTGTCCACCAGGTCGGTCTTGGTCACCACCGCCAGCACGGTGGCCTTCAGCTCGGCCAACTCCCCGGTGATGAACCGGTCGCCCCGGCCGACCGGCTCGTCGGCCGGGACGCACAGGCCGATCACGTCGACCTCGCTCCAGGTGGAGCGGACCAGGTCGTTGAGGCGCTCGCCGAGCAGCGTGCGGGGGCGGTGCAGCCCCGGGGTGTCGACCAGGACGAGCTGCGAGTCCGGCCGGTGCAGCACGGCCCGGATGATGTGTCGGGTGGTCTGCGGCTTGTTCGAGGTGATCGCGATCTTCGTGCCGACGAGGGCGTTGGTCAGCGTCGACTTGCCGGCGTTCGGCCGGCCCACGAAGCAGGCGAACCCGGCCCGGTACGGGCGCACTCCCCCGACGCCGACGTCGCTCACTCGGCCACCGTGCCGAGGACGGTGCCGTCCGGCGCGGCCACGTGGATCGGCGCGTCGGCGGTGAGGTCGCGGACGGCGGCGTGCCCCGCCCCGTCCAGGGTCGACGCCTCCGTCACCACGACGGCGGCCTCCAGCCGGGTCGCCCCGGCCGCCACGGCGGAGGCCACCGCGAGCTGAAGGGCGGTGAGGGTCAACGAGGGCAGCGACACGCTCGCCGCCGCGTACGTGCGACCGTCCTGGTCGCGTACCGAGGCTCCCTCCACGGCACCCACCCGGCCCCGGGCCCCCCGGGCGAGGATGACCAGCTTGCCGTCCTCGGCGCTCAGCTCGACCGGCGCGGACGGGGTGGGCAGGGCGGCGGGTGCGGCGGGTGACTCAGGCATCGGCGGGTTGCCTCTCCTCGGCTCGGTTCTGGATGCCCCGGGCCTCGGCGGGCTCGCCGCGCACGGGGGTGGTGTCGGTGGAATCGGTCGGCTCGACCCGGCTCACCAGCACGGTGTCGATCCGGTTACGCCGGCCCGTGGTGCCCTCGGCGACCAGGCGCAGCCCGGCCACCTCGGCCTCCGCGCCGGGAATCGGAACCCTGCCCAAGGCCTGGGCGAGCAGGCCGCCGACCGTCTCGACCTCGTCGGCGGGCAGCTCGACGTCGAACAGCTCGCCGAGGGTTTCGACGGGCAGCCGGGCGGCGACCCGCACCGCGCCGTCCGCCAGCCGCTCGACGGGCGGGCGTTCGACATCGTACTCGTCGGTGATCTCGCCGACGATCTCCTCCAGGATGTCCTCGATCGTGACGAGGCCGCCGGTGCCGCCGTACTCGTCGACGACGATGACCAGGTGGTTGCGCGCGGCCTGCATCTCCGACAGCAGGTCGTCGACCGGCTTGGACTCCGGGACGAACGTCGCCGGGCGCATCAGATCCGACACCGGCAGCCGGGACGCCGCCGGTTCGCCGCCCTGGGTCCGCCGGATCAGGTCCTTCAGGTAGAGCACGCCGAGCACGTCGTCGACGCTCTCCCCGATCACCGGAATCCGGGAGAAGCCCGAACGCAGGAACAGTGCGAGGGCCTGCGAGAGGTTCTTGCGCTCCTCGATCCACACCATCTCGGTGCGCGGCACCATCACCTCGCGGGCGATGGTGTCACCGAGCGCGAACACCGAGTGGATCATCTGCCGCTCGCCGTGCTCGACGACACCCCGCTGCTCGGCCAAGTCGACCAACTCGCGCAGCTCCACCTGGGTGGCGAACGGCCCCTCCCGGAAACCGCGCCCCGGGGTGACCGCGTTGCCGATCAGGATCAGCAGCGAAGCCAGCGGGTTGAGGGCCCGGCCCAGCCAGCGCACCAGCGGCGCGACGGCCCGGCCGACCGCGTACGCGTGCTGCCGGCCGAGGGTACGCGGGCCGACCCCGACCACCACGAAGCTGATCACGGTCATCGCGCCGGCGGTGACCAGCGCCGCCCGCCAGCCCGCGCCGAACGTGTCGACCGCCACCAGCGCGACCAGCGTGGTGGCGGTCAGCTCAGCCAGCAGCCGCAGCAACAGCAACAGGTTGAGGTGGCGGACCACGTCACCGGCGACCGCCTGGAGCGTACGCGCGCCCCGGGCCCCGTCGCGGGCCAGCTCTGCCGCCCGCGCCGGTGACACGGCGGCGAGCGCCGCCTCGGTCATCGCGATCAGGCCGCCGAGCACCACCAGCCCGGCCGCGAAGACGAGCAGTTGCAGATCGGGCAGGCCAGCCGCCGCGCCGGCCGCTGACACCTGGGCGGACATCACGACGACCGGGTCGACCGCCAGCTGGCCAGCAGCCGGGCCTGGAGCTCGAACATCTCCCGCTCCTCCTCCGGCTCGGCGTGGTCGTACCCGAGCAGGTGCAGCACCCCGTGCACGGTGAGCAGGTGCAGCTCGTCGGCCGAGGAGTGCCCGGCCGTGGCGGCCTGCTTGGCCGCCACCTCCGGGCAGAGCACGATGTCGCCCAGCAGCGCCGGCTCGCCGCCGGCCGCGCTGGACTCGCCCGGCCCGTGGTCGACGCTGCCCTCGTCCATGGGGAAGGCGAGCACGTCCGTCGGGCCGTCGCCACCCATCCAGCGGTGGTTCAACTCGGTCATGTAGTCGATGTCGACCAGCAGCACGGACAGCTCGGCGAGGGGGTTGACCCCCATCTCGTCGAGGGCATGCCGGGCGACGGCGAGCACGGCGTCGGTGTCGACGTCGACACCGGACTCGTTGGCGATCTCGATGGACAACTGGGTTCCCTAGGTCTGTCGGCGCCGGCCGGCCCGACCGCCCTGGGCGGTCCGCCCCGGCACGGCGTGCACGCCCTGCGCCTGCTGGTTCTCCCGCTCGGCGTCCCAGCGGGCGTACGCGTCGACGATCTCCCCGACCAGTCGGTGGCGCACCACGTCGGAGCTGGACAACTGCGCGAAGTGCACGTCCTCGACGTTTTCCAGGATCTCCCGGACCACCCGCAGGCCGCTGGTCGTCCCGCCGGGAAGGTCCACCTGGGTGACGTCGCCGGTTACCACGATCTTGGAACCGAAGCCGAGCCGGGTGAGGAACATCTTCATCTGCTCGGGCGTGGTGTTCTGCGCCTCGTCGAGGATGATGAACGCGTCGTTCAAGGTACGGCCCCTCATGTACGCCAGCGGCGCGACCTCGATCGTCCCCGCCGCCATCAGCTTCGGGATCGTCTCCGGGTCGAGCATGTCGTGCAGCGCGTCGTAGAGCGGGCGCAGGTACGGGTCGATCTTCTCGTTGAGCGTCCCGGGCAGGAAGCCGAGCCGCTCCCCCGCCTCGACCGCCGGCCGGGTCAGGATGATCCGGTTGACCTGCTTGGCCTGGAGCGCCTGGACGGCCTTCGCCATCGCCAGGTAGGTCTTGCCGGTGCCGGCGGGGCCGATGCCGAAGACGATGGTGTGCGCGTCGATCGCGTCGACATACTTCTTCTGCCCGAGCGTCTTGGGGCGGATGGTGCGCCCGCGCCGGGAGAGGATGTTGAGCGTCAGAACCTCGGCGGGCCGCTCCGCGCCGCCCTGCTCCAACATCCCGACGGTGCGCCGCACGGCGTCAGTGGTCAGGGTCTCGCCTTTCTCGATCAGTTCGAGCAGCTCACTGAAGAGGCGCTCGGCGAGGGCGTTGTCCGCCGGAGCACCAGTGATGGTGATCTCGTTGCCGCGGACGTGCACGTCGCTGTCGACCGAACGCTCGACGAGTCGCAAAATCTCGTCGCCCGCGCCCAGCAGGTTGACCATGATCTTCGAGTCGGGGACGGTGATCCTGGTCTGCACCCGGGGCGGGCCGGGAGGTGGGGTGCCGGTCATAGGTCGGGCCGAGGGGCCCTGCGCACCTGCTCTCGATCTCGGCGCCGGGCCCTGCTGGCGCGGCGGTCGGACGTTACCCCCATCGTAACGTTTCCCGCTCGGCGGCACCTCGTCCAATTCGCGGGGGTCGCCGGGCCGGTGGCGGAGTCCGCGTCACCGCCGGAAGTCGTACCCGTCGAAGGTCTCCTGGGCCCTGGTGAAGCGGTACGTGGCCCAGTGCAGCCGCACCACCGCCCCGTCCGCGTCCCGGGTCAGCCGCAGCAGCTCGCCGGCCTCCCGCCCGGAGACGGTGCGGAACACGTCCGGCCGGTCCGGCAGCGGGGCGAAGACCGCCGGGGGCCGCCCCGCCGGGTCGTCCGCGCCCCGGGCCCGCAGGGTGCCGTCGTGCCAGCTGAAGACGTACTCGAAGCCCTCGCCCCACCAGCGGCCCAGCATCCCGCGCAGGTGCGCCGGTGCGGGCGGCCCGGGACGCCACGGCTCGACGTCGGCCGGGTCGTGCTCGACGGCGGCGGCGAGCAGCCGGTGCGGCAGGTCCGTGACCTGCACCCCGGTCCCGGACGAGCCGAGCACCGCCGCGCCCATCGCGCCGGGGGTGCCGTCGCCGCCCCGGCGGCCGTACACGGCGGCGAGGAAGCCGGGCATCGCCCCGTCGTGCCCGACGTGCACCACCCGGTCCCCCTGCGGCAGCAGGATGAGTCCCAGCCCGAAGCCGGCGCCCCAGGACGTCTCGTCGGTGACGGTCAGCGGCCAGCGCATCTCGTCGACGGTGGCCGGGGCGAGCACCGCGCCGGCGGGGTCGAGCGCCGCCGGGTCGGCCAGGAACGCCGCCCAGCGGGCCATGTCGGTGGCGGTGCTCCAGAGCTGGGCGGCCGGGCCGATCGCGCCGATATCGGTCGGCGGCTCCGGGCGTGCCTCGTCGGAGTACGCGTCGACGAGGAACCCGGTCGCCGCGGCCGGACCCGGCCGGTCGGTGGTGGCGGTCAGGCCGAGCGGGGCGAGCACCCGCTCGGCGAGCACCTCGGCCCAGGTCCCGCCGCGCAGCCGGGCGACGAGCTGGCCGAGCAGCGCCATGCCGAGGTTGGAGTAGTGGAAGCGGCGGGCCGGCGGCAGCACCCGCTCGGCGCGGGCCAGGTCGGCCAGCAACTCGTCCACCCCGGGGGCGAGCAGGGTGTCCCAGACGTCGCCGTGCGGCTCCCGTTGCAGGCCCGCGGTGTGCGACAGCAGCCGGCGCAGGGGCAGCTCGCCGTGCGCGGGGACGTCGAGGTGCCGGCCGACCGGGTCGTCCAGGTCGAGCAGGCCCTCGTCGCGGCACTGCATGACGAGCACGGCGGTGAACGTCTTGGTGACCGAGCCGATCCGGAACAGCGTCTGCGGGCCGAGCGCGGTGTCGTTGCCGGTGCCGCCGGCCTCGCAGGTCCAGAGCGGGCGGTCCGCCCGGTGCAGGGCAGCCGCGACCGCCGGCACCCGCCCCTCGGCCTGTACCTGCCGTACCATCCGCCCGAGCCGCCCATCGATTCCACTCACGCCTGGAGTGTAAGGAGGGGCCCCCTGTTAACGCTTTCGGTATAGGAAGGGCCCCTTCCTAACACGTCAGCGGCAGAGCATCGGGCCCAGCGGCGCGCCGCCGAGTACGTGCGCGTGGACGTGGAAGACCTCCTGGCCGCCGTACGCCCCGGTGTTGAACATCAGCCGGAAGCCGTCGCCGAGCAGCCCCTCGTCCTCGGCCACGGCGGCGGCCGTGGCCAGCAGCTCGCCGGCGAGCGCCGGGTCGCCCTGGCCCAGGGTCGCCACGTCGGCGTAGTGCTCCTTCGTGATGACCAGCACGTGCACCGGGGCCTTCGGGTCGATGTCCCGGAACGCCAGGGTGGTATCGGTCTCCCGGACGACGGTTGCCGGGATCTCCCCGGCGGCGATGCGGCAGAACAGGCAGTCGGGTTCCATCGGGGCATGGTAAGTCGTACCGGACGGCTGGGGCATGATGGCGGGCCCAAGGCGCAAGATCGCGGGCGGGAGGGCGCCGAGGGCCGCGAGCGGGAGCGCCGGAGGGGGCGGGGCCGGGGGGACGGGCTACCAGCGGGAGAGGCGGGGGGAAAGGGCTGAGAGGGCGGCGACGCCCGCCGTAGAGGTGCGCAGCACCGAGGGCCCCAGGCGGGTCGGGCGGGCGCCGGCCTCGGTGAACGTGGCCAGCTCCGCGTCGGTGATGCCGCCCTCCGGGCCTACGACGAGCACGATCTCGCCGGCGTCGGGCAGCTCGGCGGTGGCCAGCCGTTCCTGCGCCTCCTCGTGCAGGACGAACGCGGCGGCGGCCCCGGCGATCCGGCCGGCCACGGCGGCGGTGGACTCGTCGGGGGATCCGGCCACCACCGGCAGCCACGCCCGGCGGGCCTGCTTCGCCGCCTCCCGGGCGGTCGCCACCCACTTCTCCCGGGCCCGTACGCCCCGCTCGCCGCGCCACTGCGCCACCGAGCGGGACGCCGCCCACGGGACGATCTCGTCCACCCCGACCTCGGTCATCGCCTGCACGGCCAGCTCGCCCCGGTCGCCCTTGGCGATGCCCTGCACCACGACGAGCCGGGGGACGTGCGCGTCGACGTACCCCCGGGTGGTGACCCGCAGGTCGAGGGTGCCCCTGCCGACGGCGGTGACCACGGCGGCGGCGGTGCCGCCCCGGCCGTCGGCCAGCAGCAGTTCCTCGCCGACGCGCAGCCGCTGCACGGTGGCCGCGTGATGGCCCTCCGGGCCGCTCAGGGTCAGCGAGTCGCCGGTGGGCAGCGCGTCGACCAGGAACAGCGGCGCCGACACCTCAGGCGTGCCCGTTGAAGGCGTCGCGCATCCGGGAGAAGAAGCCGCCCTGCTTCGTCAGCTCGGCGACCCTCCTCGCCCCGGGTCTTGGCGAAGTCGCGCAGCATTCTCTCCTGGTCGGGGTCGAGCTTGGTCGGGGTCCGCACGTCGAGGTGGACGTAGAGGTCGCCCCGGCCGGTGCCGCGCAGGTGCGGCACGCCCCGGGCGCGCAGCCGCAGGGTGCTGCCCGGCTGGGTGCCGGCCTTGACGTCGACCGTCTCCTCGCTGTCGAGGGTCTTGATGGTCAGCCGGGTGCCGAGCGCGGCGGCGGTCATCGGGACGGTGACCCGGCAGTGCAGGTCGTCGCCCTTGCGGGAGTAGACGTCGTGCGGGCGCTCGTGGATCTCGACGTAGAGGTCGCCGGCGGTGCCACCGCCCGGGCCGACCTCGCCCTGCTGGGCGAGCCGGATCCGCATGCCGTCCTCGACCCCGGCCGGGATCTTGACGGTCAGCGAGCGACGGGTGCGAACCCGCCCATCCCCGGTGCAGGTCGGGCAGGGGTGCGGGATGGTGGTGCCGTACCCCTGGCAGACCGTGCACGGCCGGGCGGAGACCACCTGGCCGAGGAAGGTGCGTTGGACCGACTGCACCTCGCCCCGGCCGCCGCACGCCTCGCAGGTGGCCAGGTGGGTGCCGGCCGCGGTGCCCGCCCCGGAGCAGGTGGTGCAGAGCACGGCGGTGTCGACGGTGATCGGGGCCTCGACGCCGAACGCCGTCTCGTGCAGGTCCAGCTCCAGGCGCAGGATCGCGTCCGCGCCCGGCCGGGTACGCGGGCGCGGGCCCCGCGAGCCGCCGGCCGCGCCACCGAAGAAGGCGTCCATGATGTCCTGGAAGCCGACGAACGGGCCGGCCCCGCCGGGTCCGCCCGGGCCCCCCATGCCCCCGCCGCCAGGGGCGAGCGGGTCGCCGCCCAGGTCGACGATCTGCCGTTTCCGGTCGTCCGATAGGACCTCGTACGCGGCGTTGATGTCCTTGAACTTCTCCTGTGCCTCCGGGTCCGGATTCACGTCCGGGTGGAACTGCCGCGCCAGCTTGCGGTAGGCGCGCTTGATCTCGTCGTCGGAGGCCTCCCGGCTCACGCCGAGGATGCCGTAGTAGTCCCTGGCCACTGCGTCCCGTGTCCTCATGTTCTTCTCGCGTTGCGCCGGTCGTCGGCCGGAGCCGGCCGTCGGCCCTGACTGGTCAGTTCTGGGCCAGCAGCTCGCCCACGTAGCGTGCCACGGCCCTCACCGTGGCGATGGTGCCGGGGTAGTCCATCCGGGTGGGGCCCACCACGCCGAGGCCGCCGAGGGCGGTCGCCCCCGGGCCGTACCCGGTGCTCACCACCGAGGCGGCCCGCAGGTTGTCGATCTCGTTCTCGTCGCCGATCAGCACGCGGGTGGTGGTCGACTCGGCCTCGCCGATCAGCTTGAGCATCACCACCTCCTCCTCCAGCGCCTCCAGGATGGGCCGCAGCGACCCCTGGAAGTCGAGCAGGCCGCCCCGGGTCAGGTTGGCGGTGCCCGCCAGCGCGATGCGCTCCTCGTGCCGCTCGACCAGCGTCTCCAGCAGCACGGTGGAAAGTGTGGTCATCGCCCCACGCAGGTGCGGGGCGGACTCCTCGACCAGCGCCTGCACCAGCGGCGGGGTCTCCGACAGCCGGCTGCCGACCAGCTTCTCGTTGACCAGCCGGCGCAGGTCTGTGACGTCGTCGGCGGAGACCGGCGCGGGCAGCTCGACGAGCCGCTGCTCAACCCGGCCCGTGTCGGCGATCATCACCAGCATCAGCCGGGTGGTGGAGATCGGCACCAGCTCCAGGTGCCGCACCGACGAGCGGGCGAGCGACGGGTACTGCACCACGGCGACCTGCCGGGTGAGCTGGGCCAGCAGCCGCACCGTGCGGTGCACCACGTCGTCGAGGTCGACCGCGCCGACCAGGAAGCGCTCGATCGCCCGGCGCTCGGCCGGGCTGAGCGGCTTGACCCGGGACAGCCGGTCGACGAAGAGACGGTAGCCCCGGTCGGTGGGGACCCGGCCGGCGCTGGTGTGCGGCTGCCGGATGTAGCCCTCCTCCTCCAGCACCGCCATGTCGTTGCGGACCGTCGCCGGGGAGACGCCGAGCTGGTGTCGCTCGACAAGGGCCTTGCTGCCGACCGGATCCTGGGTGGCGACGTAGTCCTCGACGATCGCGCGGAGCACGGCGAGCTTGCGGTCGTCCAGACCCACCCTGCCACCTCCTGTCGCACGTCCGGCCCGGCGCGCCGCCGGGCCCGCGCCCGCCAGCGGTCGACGCCTGGCACTCGACTGTAACGAGTGCCAGTCTACGTCGGCCGCCCCACCATCGGTAAGATCAACGACGGACGGGCCGGTGCGGTGGCCGCCGCGCGGCAGCGCGGGCGGCCACCGGCACACGCTGACCGATCGTTCGCCCGACCCGACCAGTGTCGCTCTCGTGGCCGCTTGCCGACAGCCCCTACCGTGACGTGCATGACTGAACCACCTCGCCCTCCCGGAGCGGGTGACCCCGGCGGCTACCCGCCGGAGCCGAACCCGTCGGCACCGTACGGCTCGCCGGGGCACGAGCCCCCCACCGCACCACTGTCCGGGGCACCCGGGGCGGGCGGCTATCCCCCGCCCGGTGGCTATCCCCCGCCCGGCGGCTACCCGCCGCCCACCGGCGACCAGCCGCCGTCGGGTGGCTACCCCCCGCCCGGCGGTTTCCCCCCGCCCGGGGGTGGCTACCCGGCCGGCGGCGCGTACGGGGCACCCGGTGGCGGGTACGCCACCAACGACGACAAGACCTGGGCGCTGATCGCGCACTTCGGCGGCCCGCTCGGCGTGGTGGTCGGCGGCAGCCTGCTCGGCTGGGTGGCCCCACTGATCGCGCTCTCGGTCAAGGGCCAGCAGTCGCCGACCGTGCGCGCGCACGCGGCGGCGTCGCTGAACTTCCAGCTCACCTGGGCGATCGCCCTCGTGATCAGCTTCGTGCTCGCCGTGGTCACCTGCGGGCTGCTCTTCTTCGTCCCGCTGCTGGTCGCCCTGGTCCCGATCATCTTCGGCATCATCGGCGGCGTGAAGGCCAACGAGGGCACGCTCTACCGCTACCCGATGACGTACGCGTTCGTGAAGTAGCCGCCCGACCGGGCCCCGACCGCGGGGCCCGGTCAGGGCAGCCGGCCGCCGACAACGCACGCCGGGGCAACCGGCCGCCGACAACGCACGCCGGGGTCAGGGCAGCAGGTCGCCGGCAGCGCACCGCCAGGATCAGGGCAGCAGGTCGCGCACGACCGCGTCGGCCAGCAGCCGGCCGCGCAGGGTGAGCACCGCCCGGCCGGCCGCGTACCCGGCCGAATCGAGCAGCCCGTCGGCCAGGGCCCGGTCCGCGCCGGCCCGACCCGCGTCGTCCAGCACGTCGAGCGGCAGCCCGGAGGCGAGCCGCAACCGCAGCATGACGTCCTCCGTGTGCGCCTCGCCGGGGGGTGAGCACCTCCCGGGCCAGGCCGGGCGACTGCGCCGCCGCGAGGCGCTTCGCATACGCGCTCGGGTGTTTCACGTTCCACCAGCGGACCCCGCCGACGTGGCTGTGCGCCCCCGGGCCGAGGCCCCACCAGTGGCCGCCCGTCCAGTACAGCAGGTTGTGCCGGCACTGCCCGCCCGGCGTGCGGGCCCAGTTGGACACCTCGTACCAGGAGAAGCCGGCCTCGCCGAGGGCGGCCTCCGCGGCCAGGTAGCGGTCCGCCGCCACGTCGTCGGAGGGGTACGGCAGCTCGCCGCGCCGCATCCGCGCGGCCAGCCGGGTGCCGTCCTCCACGATCAGGGCGTACGCGCTGACGTGGTCCACCCCGGCGGACACCACCTGCGCCAGGGAGGCGGCGAAATCCTCGGCGTTCTCCCCCGGAGTGCCGTAGATCAGATCGAGGTTGACGTGGTCGAACCCGGCGTCGCGGGCCTCACGCGCGGCCTCGGTGGCCCGGCCGGCTCGGTGCCGGCGGTCGAGGATCGCCAGCACCCCCGGCGCGGCCGACTGCATGCCCAGCGAGATCCGGGTGTATCCGGCGGCGCGCAGGCTCTTCAGCGACTCCGGCGTCACCGACTCGGGGTTGGCCTCGGTGGTCACCTCGGCGTCGGCGGCCAGCCCCCAGGTTCGGTCGATACCGTCGAGGATGCGGGCCAGGTCGTCGGCGGGCAGCAGGGTGGGGGTGCCGCCGCCGACGAAGACGGTGTCGACCCTCGGCGGCGGGGCGTCGCCGAGCACTCGACCGGCCAGCGCCAGCTCGGCGAGCACCTGGTCGGCGTACGCCTCGCGGCTCGCGCCGCCGCCCAGCTCGTCGGCGGTGTACGTGTTGAAGTCGCAGTAGCCGCAGCGGCTGGCGCAGAACGGCACGTGCACGTACACGCCGAAGCCGCGCGCGCCGACGGCGCGGGTGGCGGTGGCGGGCAGCGAGCCGTCGGCCGGGACGGGCTCGCCTTCTGGAAGGACGCCGGGCATGGCCACTAGTGTGCCCGCATGACCTCCACCGCCGCGCTCGTGCGGGTCGCCACAACCCGCGGGGTGACCACCCTCACCCTGGACAGCCCGCACAACCGCAACGCGCTCTCCACGCCGCTGATGACCGAGCTGCTGGCCGGGCTGTCCGCCGCGGTGGCCGACGAGGCGGTCCGGGTGGTGGTGCTCGACCACGCCGGCCCGGTCTTCTGCTCCGGCGCGGACCTGAAGGAGACCGCCGCCGCGTACGCCAGCGGGACGGTGCCGGCCGGGATGCTCGGTGACGTACTCGCGGCGGTCTGGGAGTGCCCGAAGCCGGTGGTGGCCCGGGTCGCCGGGCCGGCGCGGGCCGGCGGGCTGGGCCTGATCGCGGCGGCAGACCTGGCGATCTGCGCGCAGGAGGCGACGTTCGCGTTCACCGAGGTGCGGATTGGGGTGATCCCGGCGGTGATCTCGGCGACCGTGCTGCCCCGGCTGGCACCCCGGGCCGCCGCCGAGCTGTACCTCACCGGCGACACCTTCGACGGGCGGCGGGCCGCCGAGATCGGCCTGGTCACCGCTGCCGTGCCAACGGACGGGCTGGACGCGGCGGTGCGGCGGGCCTGCGCCTCGCTGGTGCGGGGGGCACCGCACGCGCTGGCCGGGGCGAAGGGGCTGCTGCGCCGCCCACCGGCGGCCGACCTACGGGCCGACATCGCCGAGCTGGCCGCCCTGTCGACCGGGTACTTCCTGTCCGACGAGGGGCGCGAGGGCGTGCTGGCGTTCCGGGAGAAGCGCGACGCGAGCTGGGTGCCGACCGACTGACCGGTTTCCGGCCGGGGCACCGGGGAAGCCGGAGCCGGCGGCGCCCGACGCGGTCGACCCACCGGGTGAACACGAATCGCGGTCGACTTGCCGCGGAACGGAACGAATCGGTCGGACGGGCCGGACGGCGGCGGCGGGGACGTACTCTTGGCGGACGCCGTCGAGCAGGGGGTGCGGGTGCGAAGTCGGGCAGTCGTCGCGGCCGGTGTGGCCGTCGCCGTGGTCGCCGTGCTGGGGATCTGGCTCGTCGTCCGGCAGGTCGGCGGGCAGCTACGCCTGCCGCTGGCGAGCCGCACCTGCACCGTGCAGGCCGACGGTCAGGTGCGACTGGACGCCGACCAGATGGCCAACGCCGCCACGATCGCGGCGATCGGCGCCCAGCGGAAGATGCCCGAGCGGGCCGTGGTGGTCGCCCTCGCCACGGCGTACCAGGAGTCCGGGCTGCGTAACCTCTCCGGCGGCGACCGGGACTCGCTGGGCCTGTTCCAGCAGCGGCCGAGCCAGGGGTGGGGCACCGAGGCGCAGATCTCCGACCCCCGCTACGCGACCAGGAAGTTCTACGCCGCGCTCAAGCGGGTGCGCGGCTGGGAGAAGATGCGGGTCACCGACGCGGCGCAGAAGGTGCAGCGCTCGGCCTTTCCCGAGGCGTACCAGAAGTGGGCCGACGAGTCGCAGGTGTTGACCCGGGCGCTGCTCGGCGAGGCCACCGGCGCGGTGGCCTGCACGGTCGGCTCGACGCCGGTGATGCGCGGCGCTGCCGCCGCCGCCGCGCTCACCCGGGGCCTCAGCCTGGACTGGGGGCTGCCCGAGGCGGCGTCCCCGGCCGAGTCGACCGGGGTCGCGGTGCCGGCCGAAGACCGGCGCAACGGCTGGCGGTACGCGCACTGGCTGGTCTCGCACGCCTCCGACCACGGCGTGAAGCGGGTGCGTTTCGCGGGCCTGGAATGGACCGCGAAGGGCGGCACGTGGAGCCGGGTGACCAACGCCCCGGCGACCGACGAGCAGGTCCTCGCAGAGGTCTTCGCCGACGCCTGAACAGCCTCGACTTTCCATACCGACGGTTACCGCACAATCCTCCATATCCGGCGAAAGCCGCAGAAGGAGGGCCCGATCTCACTCTCCGCGCCCAATCGACTGCCGATGGTCCGGCCACCTGACCGCAGCGTCGGGCGCGCTCCTCACCCGCCTGGGCGGGCGCAGTAGCATCGGCGTCCTGTGCCAGAGAAGGTTTCACCTCATGGGGAGGGGTACGACGCGGTGTTCGATTACGACGGCCGGACCGGCTACGAACCGATCAGCGACACCGACCGCAAGGAGTTCCACGAGCAGGGCTTCCTCCTGCTGCGGAACGTGCTGACGGAGGACCACCGGGCCGCCCTGGAGGAGGCCGTCGACCGCGTGTACGCGGAGGAGAAGGCCAAGGGCAACACCACCAAGGACGGCACCCTGCACCTGCTGGGTTTCCTGGAGCGCGACGAGCTCTTCGGCCAGCTGCTGACCCACCCGATCGCCTTCCCGTACATGTGGGGGCTGGCCGGTTGGAACATCTACACCCACCACAACCACCTCGACGTCACCCCGCCGGCGGCGGAGCCGGAGAAGCCGTACTGGGGGTGGCACCAGGACGGGTACCGGCAGAACTCCGACCCGGAGACGATGGACCCGAACCTGCCTCGGCCGATGTTCTCGCTGAAGGTGGCATACGTGCTCTCCGACCTGTCGGAGACCGGCCGCGGCGCCACCAAGGTGATCCCGGGCAGTCACCTGTGGAACTCGCTGCCCCGCCCGGCGGACCTGACGGTGCACAACCCGGACCCGGAGGGCACGGTGGAGATCACCGCGAACCCGGGCGACGCGTTCATCTTCGACCGCCGCCAGTGGCACTCCCGGTCGACGAACCTGTCGAACATCACCCGCAAGATGCTCTTCGTCGGGTACACGTACCGGTGGATCCGCCCGCTGGACGAGCTGCACGTCGACACCGACGGCGAGTGGTGGGCCAACCGCACCCCGGTGCAGCGTCAGCTCTGCGGCGAGGGCACCCACACCGCCAACTACTGGGGCATCAACTGGAACGGGTACGTCGACGACGAGATCCCGCTGCGCAAGGAGCTCAAGGAGCGCGGCCTGCTCGACCGCAGCATCCCCTGGCTCCGCTGACCGTGTAAGGAAGGGCCCCTTGTTAACGCATTCTGCATAGCAGGGGGCCCTTCTCAACGCCTGGTCGCGGCAGCCCGGCGGAGGGCTGAGCGTGGCAGCCCCGGTGCCGGGGCGTCAGCCGTTCCGGCCGGCGAGCCGGCGCTCGACCTTTCGCCGGAGCGACTCCGGCAGGCCCGGAACGTCGAGGAGTCGGGGCAGCAACTCCGGCTCAAGGGTGCTCGCCCGGAACACCTCGCCGATGGTCACCCCGTGCGCTGGCCGCTCCACCACCTCCACCGGGTCACCCGCGCCGACCTCGCCCTCCCGCAGCACCCGCAGGTACGCCCCGGGAGCGGCTCGCGCCGTGAACCGCTTGATCAGGTCCGGTACGCCCCAGAACCCGGCGAACGTGGTGCACGGCGTGCGCGGCTTGGTCACCTCCAGCAGGGCCGACCCGATCTGCCACCGCTCGCCGACGACCGCCCCGGTCACGTCCACCGCGTACGTCGTCAGGTTCTCGCCGAAGGCCCCCGGCCGGATGTCGCGACCCAGCTCGGCCGCCCACCAGGCCGCGTCCTCCTCGGCGTACGTGTACACCGTCTGGTCGGGCCCGCCGTGGTGGGCCCGCTCGCCGATGAAGTCCCCGGCCACCCCATCGGCGCGCAGCAGCACCGGCCCGTCCACCGGTCGCTTGTCGATCCCGCTCCGGCCGCTCGCGTCGCCCGCCCACTCCGCCTCGGTCACCATGCCGAGGTTCACCGTCACCAGCCTGCCCGTCATTGCGTCAGCCTACGGTGACGTGGCGGCCCGACGACGCCCCGCCCGACGCGGCCGGCCCGCCCGACGGGCTCGTGAGAAGGGGCCCTTCTCGACGCCAGGCGTCAACAAGGGGCCCCTCCTTGCACCTCAGCCCTTGACAGCGCCGGCCACCAACCCCGAGACCATCCGGCGCTGCACCAGCAGGAAGAAGACGATCACCGGCAGGGTGAACAGCGTCGAGGCCGCCATCACCGGCCCCCAGGCGGTGTCGTCGCGGCCGAAGAAGAACGTCATCGCCACCGGGAGGGTGTACCGGTCCTGGTCGTTGACGAAGGTCAACGCGAAGATCAGCTCGTTCCAGGCGGTGATGAAGGAGAAGATGCTGGTGGCCACCAGGCCCGGCGCGACCAGCGGGAACAGGATGCGACGGAAGGTCTGCGCCCGGCTCGCGCCGTCGATCGCCGCGGCCTCCTCCAGCTCCTTCGGCACGGCGGCCACGAAGCCGCGCAGCATCCAGACCGCGAACGGCAGCGAGAAGCCGAGGTACGTGAGGATCAGGCTGGGCAGGGCGTTGTAGAGGCCCAGCCGCTGGATCATCAGGAACAGCGGGATGACCAGCGCCTCCAGCGGGATCATCTGCACCACCAGCAGCATGATCAGGAAGCTGGTCCGCAGCCGGAACCGGAACCGGGCCACCGCGGTCGCCGCGAGCAGCGCGACCAGGCCGCTGAGCACCACGGTCGACACGGCCACGAGCACGGAGTTGAGGAAGAAGTCCAGAAACGTCACGCCGGGGATGAGGTTTCCGGTGAGGATCTCCCGGTAGTGCTCCAGCGTCGGCGCGGTCGGCACCGGCCGGGGGGTGGCCGAGAAGATCTCCCGGTTCGGCTTGAGCGACGTCGCGATCATCCAGTAGACGGGGAACGCCGCGAAGAGCGCCACCAGCAGACCCGCGCCGTTGAGGGCGACCCGCTTCGCCATGACGCCGCGCTTCACGACCACGCCGCGCTTCACGACGCCTCCTCCTGCTTGAGCACCATCCGCACGTAGAGGCCGGTCACCACCAGCAGGATCAGCGTGAGGATGACGGCGATCGCCGCTCCCAGGCCGTACTTGGGCGGCGGGGAGAACGCCTCGGCGTACGAGTAGATCGAGAGCATGAACGTCGGCCGGTCCTGGGTGCCGCCGGCCAGCACGAACTGCTGGGTGAACACCTTGAAGTCCCAGATGGTGGAGAGCACCACCAGGATGCCGAAGACCGGGCGCAGCAGCGGGAAGGTGATCTTCCAGAAGACCTTCCACGGGCCGGCCCCGTCGACCCGGGCGGCCTCGTGCAGGTCGCTCGGCACGCTCCTCAGCCCCGCCAGCACGCTCACCGCGATGAATGGGAACGAGTGCCAGACCACCACGAGGGTGAGGATGGCAAAGAACATCAGTGGCGAGTTGAACCAGCCGTACCCGGTCCAGTCGGCGCGGCCGAACAGCGCGTTCGACAGCCCGTCGGGCAGGGCGTTGAACAGCCAGGTGACCAGCCCCGAGGTGTCGTCGAACAGCCACTTCCACACGATGGTGCCGGTCAGCGCCGGGGTGGCCCAGGCCAGCATCACGCAGCTCGCCACGAAGGTGGCCATCCGCCTGCCGAGCCGGTTGAGCAGCAGCCCGACCAGCGTGCCGAGAATCATCGTGAGGACGACGTTGGCCACGGCGAAGAGCACCGTGTTGCGCAGCACCGTGAGGAAGAACGGGTCGCCGAGGATCTCGGCGTAGTTGCCGAGCCCGACCCACGGCCATTCCCGGTCGCCGCGCAACTGCCGGACGTTGTCGAGCCGGAAGAAGGACATCGCCACGACCTGGCCGAGCGGCCACAGCAGCAGCCCGCCGATGATAGCCAGACTGGGCAGGAGCAACAGGTAGGGCAGGCGGTCGACCCGGCGACGCCGCCGCGCGGGGGTCTGCCGCGCGGCAGGCGTCTCCGGTGCCTGGGTCAGCGAGGTCACTTCGCGTTGAGGATGCTTTCCATCTCGGCCGCCGCGTCGGCGGTGGCCTTCTCGACCGTCTTCTGACCCTTGATGACCGAGCTGTTCATAGCCTGGGTCACCGTCTTGGTACGGCTGACCTCGACCCACTTCGGGGTGAGCGGGGTCAGTTTCGTGTTCTGCAACGAGGTGGCGAACGCCGCCATGATCTTGTCGTTGGCGTACTCGCCGCCACCGACGAGGTCGGAGTAGACTGGGAAGAAGCCGAGGCTGCTGGCGAACTCCTTGTCCTTCTGCTTGCTCAGCAGCACGGTCAGGTAGTCCCAGGCGAGGTCCTGCTTCTTGCTGTCCTGCCACAGGGCGATGTCCGAGCCGCCGGCGAAGGCCGGGGCCGGCCTACCGTCCGGGCCCGGGATGGGGAAGGTGCCCCAGACCTTCTCGATCTCGGGGTTGTCCTTCTTGATGGCACCGGCCTGCCAGCTTCCGGCGAAGGCCATCGCCGCCTTGCCGGTGGCGAACTGGGTCCGGGCGTCGATCTCGTTCCAGCCGGCGGCGGCCGGCGGGGCGACCTTGTGCACGGTGACCAGATCGGTCCAGAACTTGACCGCCTGCTGGGCCTGCGGGGTGGTGTAGCCGGACTTCCAGGTGTCACCCTCCTGGACGGCGATCTCGCCGCCCGCTGCCCAGAGGAAGGAGTAGAACGGCAGCTCCGAGTTGCCCGGCAGGGCGATGCCGTAGGTGCCCGGCTTCTTGGCCTGTACGGCCTTGGCGGCGGCGACCAGCTCGTCCCAGTTCGTCGGCGGCTTGACGCCGGCCTCGGCGAACCAGTCGGTGCGGTAGTACAGCGCGCGGACGCCGGCGTACCACGGCACGCCGTACTGCTTGCCGCCGAGCTGGGCGTTGCGGACGAGGTCGGGCAGGATGTCCTTGCCCTCGGGCCAGGCGGCGAACTTGGCGGTGACGTCGGCGAGCGCCTCCTGGTCGGCCCAGCCCTGGGTCTCGGTGTTGCCGAGCTCGGTCACGTCGGGGCCCTCGCCGCCGGCGAGCGCCGCCTGGAACTTCTTGGGCGCCTCCAGCCAGGGGATGTACTGGACGACGACGTCGGTGTCAGGGTGCTTCTTGTTGAACTCGGCCTCGACGCCGTCGAGGAACGTCGTCTGCGCCTCGCTGCCCTCGCCCATCATCCAGACCGTCAGCTTGCGGTTGTCGGCGGCCTCGTCGTCACCCGCGCCGCCGCATCCGGCGAGCACCATCGCGGCCGACGCCACCACGGCGGTGACCGGGGCCAGCCGTTTCCACCTGTTCACGCCACATCTCCCTCGCGCCGTCCTGGCACTAACCTTCTCTGCCGCACCCTAGTAGGAAAAATTCTTTTACGACAGGGGCGGGCGAGGCGAGGCGACCGTACCGCAGGCGACGGCCCCGAGGGCAGTCCAACAAGGGGCAAAAGCGGACGTACGAACGCGAACGGGCGCCCGACCGCGGAGGTCGGACGCCCGTTCGTACGCCGTGGCGTGCTTACCGGTGGGTGACGCTGCGGCGACCGCCCAAGCCGGCCACGACCGCGACCGCGATAGCGGCGACCACGACCTGGACCAGCAGCTCGCCCCAGTCGACACCGCGAGTGTCGGTGGAGACGCCGATCGCCTGGGCCAGCACGGTGCCGAGCAGGGCGGCACCCACGCCGACGAGCATGTGCAGCCAGATCGGCATGTTCTGCCGGCCCGGGACGACCAGGCGGCCCAGCGCGCCCACGATCAGACCGACGATGAGCGCGGTGATGATTCCGGTAACAGTCATGGTCGTTCTCCTCAGAAAGCTCCACAAGTCTTGTCCGGTGTCGCAACCACCAGGTTCCCGGGCCGCCGGAAATCCAAACCCGTCGCAGCCGCACACGGGAACGGGCGCCCGACCGGAATGGTCGGGCGCCCGTTCGAGGCAGCGATGTGTCGGTTACCGGTGGGTGACGCTGCGGCGACGGCCCACACCGGCGACCAGGGCCACGGCGATAGCGGCGATCACGACCTGGACCAGTAGCTCGCCCCAGTCGACCCCGGCGGTCTCGGTGGCGATGCCCACGGCCCGGGCGAGCACGGTGCCGAGCAGGGCGGCACCGATGCCGATCAGCATGTGCAGCCAAATCGGCATGTTCTGCCGGCCCGGGACGACCAGGCGGCCCAGCGCGCCCACGATCAGACCAACAACGATGGCGGTGATGATGCCCCAGACGGTGAGCTCCATGGTCGCCCTCCTCAAGAAGTGTCACAACGGTAGGTTGTTGCTGTCGTGACCGCTAAGTTCCCGAGGGCCCGAAAATCCAAACCCGAGCCAAGCGCGTCGCCTGACATACCTCGATGTCGTGCCCGCCGCTGGCGGACCGGCCAAGGCCGGAACCCCAGGTGGGAGGCTCCCGGCCGCCTCCGCCGCGTCGCGCGGCGAGGAAGTTCCTTTGGTACGCCCGCTCAGCGCGCTGACCGGCGCAAGCCGGCTCGGCACGATCGCGTCGCGTGCCGAGCCGGCCCGGCTCACTTCTTGCCGGCGGCCTTGCCGTCGCCGGAGTCTGACGAGAGGGCCGCGATGAACGCCTCCTGCGGGACCTCGACCCGGCCCACCATCTTCATCCGCTTCTTGCCCTCCTTCTGCTTCTCCAGCAGCTTGCGCTTTCGGCTGATGTCACCGCCGTAGCACTTGGCGAGCACGTCCTTGCGGATCGCCCGGATGGTCTCCCGGGCGATCACCCGGCTGCCGATGGCCGCCTGGATCGGCACCTCGAACTGCTGGCGCGGGATCAGGTTGCGCAGCTTCGCGGCAATGGTGACGCCGTAGTTGTACGCCTTGTCCTTGTGCACGATGGCGCTGAACGCGTCAACCGGCTCGCCGTGCAGCAGGATGTCCACTTTCACCAGATCGGACGCCTGCTCGCCGGAGGGCTCGTAGTCCAGGGAGGCGTACCCCTTGGTGCGGCTCTTGAGCTGGTCGAAGAAGTCGAAGATGATCTCGGCCAGGGGCAGGGTGTAGCGCAGCTCGACCCGGTCGGCGGAGAGGTAGTCCATGCCGAGCAGGCTGCCCCGGCGGCCCTGGCACAGCTCCATGACCGCGCCGACGTAGTCGTTCGGGGTGAGCACGGTGGCCCGCACCACCGGCTCGTACACCTCGGCGATCTTGCCGGTCGGGTACTCGCTCGGGTTGGTCACCACCATCTCCTGGCCGTCCTCGGTCAGGGCCCGGTAGACCACGTTCGGGGCGGTGGAGATCAGGTCGAGGTTGTACTCCCGTTCCAGCCGCTCCCGGATGATCTCCAGGTGCAACAGGCCGAGGAAGCCGCAGCGGAAGCCGAAGCCGAGCGCGCCCGAGGTTTCCGGCTCGTAGTCCAACGCCGCGTCGTTGAGCTTGAGCTTGTCCAGCGCCTCGCGCAGGTTGGGGTAGTCGGACCCGTCGATCGGGTAGAGGCCGGAGTAGACCATCGGCTTCGGGTCCTTGTACCCGCCCAGGGCCTTCGTCGCCGGCCTGGTGTTGATGGTGACGGTGTCGCCGACCCGGGACTGGCGGACGTCCTTCACGCCGGTGATCAGGTAACCCACCTCGCCGACGCCGAGCGCGTCGGCCTTCACCATCTCCGGCGAGATGACACCGATCTCCAGCAGCTCGTGGACGGCCCCCGTCGACATCATCTTGATCCGGTCCCGGGCGCTGATCCGGCCGTCGATCACCCGGACGTAGGTGACCACACCCCGGTAGACGTCGTACACCGAGTCGAAGATCATCGCGCGGGCGGGCGCGGCGGCCTCGCCGACCGGCGGGACGAACTGCCGGACGATCTCGTCGAGCAGGTACGGCACGCCGTCGCCGGTCTTGCCGGAGACTCTGATGCAGTCCGCCGGGTCGCCGCCGATCAGGTGGGCCAGTTCCTCGGCGTACTTCTCGGGCTGGGCGGCCGGCAGATCGATCTTGTTGAGCACCGGGATGATCTTCAGGTCGTTCTCGAGCGCCAGGTAGAGGTTCGCCAGGGTCTGCGCCTCGATGCCCTGGGCGGCGTCGACCAGCAGTAGCGCGCCCTCGCAGGCGGCCAGGGACCGGGACACCTCGTACGTGAAGTCGACGTGGCCCGGGGTGTCGATCATGTTGAGGACGGCCTGCTCGCCGGCCCGGTCGCCCTCCCGGATCGTCCACGGCATCCGCACGGCCTGGCTCTTGATGGTAATGCCGCGCTCGCGCTCGATGTCCATCCGGTCGAGGTACTGCGCGCGCATCTGCCGTGGGTCGACCACGCCGGTGAGCTGCAACATCCGGTCGGCCAGGGTCGACTTCCCGTGGTCGATGTGGGCGATGATGCAGAAGTTCCGGATGCGCGCCGGGTCGGTGGCACCAGGAGCGTTCGCGCCGGAATCGAGCGTCGGTGGCACAGCGGTCCGTTCTGGTCGGCTGACGTGAGCGGGCCGGCGCGGACGCCGGCCCCCTCTATGCTCCCACGTCGCCCCGGGCGCGGTCGGATCACTCCTCCCGGCGTCCACTGCCCGGGAGCCCCCGCGGCGGCCCGCCCATGGCACTCCGGCGGCGCCGGTCCCGCCGGTCACTCCGGCGGGGCCTCGACGAACAGCGCTGCGAGCTTCGGAAGCTGTCGGCGGGCCTCGTCCTCGTCGTCGAAGTCCCAGAACTCGCCCAGCTCCGGATAGGGGATCCGCTCCACCGGCGGCAGCTCGCTCGCGGTCGCCTTCCGGTACGCCTCCTCCGCGACCGTCAGCATCGCCTCGGCCTCGAACTCCTCGCCGGTGAGCGCCGCCTGGCGGATCTTCGGCAGCTCGGCCAGCGAGTCCGGGTCGGCCACGGCACGGGCGAAGACCTGCCGCCCCTGCGTGATCAGCCAGCCCCGGAAGTACTCGAACCCGTCGTCGGACGCGCCACCGTTGATCAGGTAGGCGGCACCCCAGAGATCGGCGCGGTAGGACGCCGCCATCACCCGGCGTTGGTGCCGTGCGTACCCGACGATATCGGCGGCGTCGCGCTCGGCGAGCAGCGCGACCGCCCGGGCGGCGACCGCGCCGGCCGCGCCGCCCCCACCGACCCGGGCCTGGTCGATCAACTGCCAGAAGTCGTCGGTCCTCATGGCTTGGGAGTCTGACAGAGCCGCCCGACGCGGCGCGGTACGGCGGGCACGGACGGGGTGGGGACGCGCCTGGCGACCGGGCGGGGACGACCGGTCGGGCCACCGGCAGGAGCGGTAGGAGCAGGGGCTCAGGGGGACTGCGGCCGGCGGGCGACAGAGCCGTTTTGGCTCGTCCCGGCAGACCTGGTAGCCTAGCTCTTCGCGCAGCGATGACGCATGCTCGTCGCGCGCATAAGCAGACCAACCCGAGCTATCAAGACGAGGCTGTCGCGTGGCGAACATCAAGTCCCAGATCAAGCGCAACCGGCAGAACGAGAAGCGCCGGCTGCGTAACAAGTCGGTCAAGTCGTCGCTGAAGACCGCCGTCCGGAAGTTCAACGAGGCTGTTGAGGCCGGTGACGCCGAGAAGGCCACCGCGCTCATGCGGGACGCCTCGCGCAAGCTGGACAAGGCAGTCAGCAAGGGCGTGATCCACTCCAACCAGGCGGCCAACCGCAAGTCGGCAATCGCCAAGCGCGTGGTTTCGCTCTCCGCCTGACGCGGCGAGCCCAGACCTGACCGGAAGCCCCGGGACTCCCGGGGCTTCCGGCTTTCTGCGTGTCCGCGCCGGCGACATGTCGCCGACATGGGGCCTTCCTCCCCCGGGGACACCCCCACGTCGACGGCATGGAGTCGATCGTCCCGTCGGGCGCCCATCCGGCGCGTCGAGGATCGCCCGGCACGGGTGGGGATCGCCACGCCGGATGGGGATCGCCACGCCGGCGGGGATCGCCCGGACACGAGCGGGGCCCCGCCGGGTCGGCGCGGGTCGGTCGACACGGACGGGGGCCGGTCACCGGCCGGGTTGGGACTCCTCGACACGGGTTGTCGGGTCGGAGTCGACGAGGACGCCCGGGACCACGCCCGGCCTCCCGGGCGGGCCGACGGCGCGTACGTTGCTGAGGGCCACCCGGCCCCGGGCACCGGTCGCGCCCGCGTGGCCACCGGCATCGCGCACCTGGGTGCCGACACTACGCACCCCGGCGTCGGCACCGTGCAGCTGGGCACCGTCGGCACTGCGCACCGTGGCACGGCCGACGACGGGCTCCAGCTGCCGGCGGAACCGGTCCCGCTCCTGCTCGGGCACCAACGCGGCCGTCCGGACCACCAGCTCGGCCACCATGTCGTTGAGCTTCACCATCACGGCCACGGCGGCGGGCAGGACGAGCACCGCCCACCAGGTCACCAGCTCGGCCAGGGCGAGCAGAGCGGCCAGCGAGACGGCCCCCTCGAAGAAGAGGAAGCAGAGCACCCCGCCGGGGTTGACGAACCGCAGGCCGAGGGCCCGGGCGTAGAGGGGGCGGTACCGCTTCTCCTCGGTGGGCACCGTCGCCCACGACGCCCGGGCCGGGCGGTTCACCGGGTGCCGCCGTGCCGGGCCGCCGCGACCGAGAACACCGCCCGTTCCAGGGCGTACGCCCGGTCGTCCGAGCCTCCCTTGACCGCAGCGTTGCACTCGGCGGCTGCCCTCATCGCCCGCACCAGCCCCTCCGGCGTCCAGCCCCGGGCCCGCTGCTGGGCGCTCTTGATCTTCCAGGCCGGCATGCCGAGGGTGCTGGCGAGCTGGTACGGGTCGCCCCGCCCCGCCGCCGCTACCCGGGCAACGGTGCGGACCCCGTCAGCCAGCGCGTCGGCGATCGGTACCGGGTCGACGCCGACGTGCAGCGCCCAGCGCAACGCCTCCAGCGCCGCTGGGACGTCACCGACCATGGTGGCGTCCGCGACGGTGAAACCGCTCACCTCCACCCGCCCCTTGTAGTAGCGGGCCACGGTGTCGGCGTCGATCCGACCGTCCGTGTCGGCGACCAGTTGCGAGCAGGCGGCGGCCAGCTCGCGCAGGTCGGTGCCGACCGCCGCGATGAGCGCCTCCGCCGCGTCGTCGGTGCACTTGCCGCCGACCCGGCGGACCTCGTCGCGGACGAAGGCCACCCGCTCGCGGTGCCCCTTGAGCTTCGCCGCCGGCACCACGGTCGCGCCGGCGGCCCGCAGCCCGTCCGCGAACGCCTTGCCCTTGGCCGCCCCGAGGTGCAGCACCACGAGGTGAACCTCGGGGTCGGGGTTCTTGGCGTACGCCAGCAGGGCCGCGACCAGGTCCTTGCGGGCGTCCTGGCCCGCGCGCAGGACCAGCACCCGTCGGCCGCCGAACAGCGACGGGCTGAGCATCTCGGCGATCTCGCCGACGGTCAGCGCGCCGGCCTGGTACTCCCGGACGTCCACCCCGGGGTCGACGGCGCGGACCCGGGCCACCGCTTCGGTCACCGCGCGCGTGGCGAGCAGTTCCTCGTCGCCGAGGACCAGCAGAATGGGAGCGAGGTCGGCCACGGTCACGTCGCCCATGTTCGCACGTCCGCTCCGCCGTGCGTGCCTGCTCGTCGAGCCCTGCGTCGGCATAGCCCGCAGTCAACGCAAATCTAGACATTCAACTCCCTCCACCACTAATGCCACTAATTCCCGCCGGTCAGCCCAGGCGTCGCCCGGGCGGCACGCCCCTGACCACCACGGCCATCCCCGCGCCGCCGCGCACCACCGCCACGTCCCCGTCGGTGTCGGTGCGCAGCACCCGGGCCCCGCCCCGCGCCAGCCGGGCGAGCACGGCCGCGTTCGGGTGCCCGTACGAGTTGCCGACCCCGACCGGCACCAGCGCGACACTCGGCCGGACGGCGTCCAGGAACGCCGGCTCCTGGTAGGCGGACCCGTGGTGGGCGACCTTCAACACGTCGGCGCGTACGTCGCCGGGCGGCAGTCCGTCGAGCAGCGCCCGCTGCTCCTCCGTCTCGGCGTCCCCGGCGAGGAGGATCCGCACCCCGGCCACCGTGGCGCGCAACAACCAGCGAGTTGTTGTTCGGGTCGGACCCGGGTGCCCCGCAGCGGGTACGGCGGCCCGAGCACGACCAACTCCACCCCGCCGGCCCGGTACGCCCACCCGGCCGTGGCCGGAGCCATCGCCGCCCCGCCCGCCGTGGCGGCGGCCCGCACCAGGTCCCGCCCGGCGGCGGGCTCGGGCCACTGCGGGGTGCGCACCGCCGCCACCCGGCGCCCCCGGAACACCCCGGCTATCCCGCCGGTGTGGTCGATGTGGAAGTGGCTGAACAGCAGCAGCGGCACCTCCCGTACGCCGAGCCGCCGCAGGCAGCCGTCCACCGCCGCCGGGTCCGGGCCGGCGTCGACCACCACCGCCCGGCCGGCGGCAACCGGCAGCACCAGCGCGTCACCCTGGCCCACCGCGCACGCCACCGCCACCCAACGGTCAGGCGGCCAGCCGCCGGCGACGAGACGAACCGGAAGGGTGCCGGCGACCACCGCGACGGCGACCACCGCCACCAGCCGGCGCACCACCGGCCGGCGGCCGGCGATCAGCAGCGCCACGGTCAGCCCGGCCAGCAGCAGCGCGCCGGGCGTCCCGTCCGGCCAGGACAGCGTGCCGGCGGGCAGCCGGGCACCGTACCGGGCGACCGTGACCAACCACCAGGCCGGCCAGCTCGCCAGCCAGGCCGCGAACTCCGCTCCCCCGGGCCAGACCGGGGAGAGCACCGCCGCCACCACACCGAGCACCGTGGCGGGAGCGATCGCCGGGACGGCCAACAGGTTCGCCGGGACCGCCACCAGGCTCACCGTGCCGGAGATCCCGGCGACCACCGGGCCGCAGGCGAGCTGCGCGGCGGCCGGAACCGCCAGCGCCTCCGCGAACCCGGGCGGCACACCCCGCCGGCGCAGCCCGTCGCGCCACCCGGGAGCGAGCAGCAGCAGGCCGGCCGTGGCCAGCACAGACAGGGCGAACCCGGGGTCGCCGGCAAGGTCCGGGTCGAACAGCACCAGCGCGG
>NZ_GG657738.1:1997921-2027836 GCF_000158815.1 Micromonospora sp. ATCC 39149
GTCCCGGACGCCGAGCCGGGCGGCCGTCGCCGTCGCCCCGCACACCACGCCGAGCAGCACGGCCACGACGATCCATCCGTGCCGCCGGACGGGGCCCGCCGGGCGCCCCAACCGGCCGAGCCGGTGCGCCGCGACGAGCGCGGCCAGCCCGGCCGCCCCGGCGGCGAGCAGCGCCGCCGACCCGGCGCCCAGGCCCAGGCTCGCCAGCGCGGACACCCAGGCGGCCACGGCCAGCCCGGCCAGCCGCAGGTCGGGCCCGTCCACGCCGCCGGCGGGCCGGTCGGCGGACATGTCGGTCGGGCCGCTCGGCCCGGCCAGCGCACTGGTCGAGGCGACAATCGCACCGCTCCACCCGGTCGGCGCACCGGCGTCGGGCGGCCCTGGGCTCCCGCTCACACCGTCACCAGTTCCTTGAGCTGCTCGTAGCGGGAGTCGCCGATGCCCTCCACCTGGCGCAGGTCGCCCACCGAGCGGAACCCGCCGGCGCGGGCGCGGTGGTCGAGGATGCGCTGGGCCAGCACCGGTCCCACCCCGGGCAGCGTGTCGAGTTGGGCGAGGGTGGCCGTGTTCAAATTGATCAGCCCGGCGGGGGCCGGCGGACCCGCCCCGGCGGGCTGCCCGGGGGCGGCATCGGGCTGGCCCGGCGGGGCGGTGACGCCGACCAGGATCAGCTCGCCGTCGGTGACCTTGCGGGCCGGGTTGAGCAGCGCCACGTCCACGCCGGGCAGCGCGCCTCCGGCCGCCTGCACCGCGTCGCCGACCCGGGCACCGGCCGACACCCGGACCAACCCGGGGCGGCGTACCTTGCCGGCGACCGCCACCACCAGCTCGCCACCCGGCGTCACGGCGGCGGCCGGCGCTCCCGCCCCCGGTGCCGCTGTCGAGGCCGGCGGCGGATGCCTCGGCCCGGACCGGTTCGGCCTGCGGTCGGGAGCGCCACGCCCAGAAGCCGGCGCCGAGCACCACCGCCACGGCGACCGCCGCGAGTGCCCGCACGCCCCGCCGGCCGGGATCGAACGCGCCCGGGCCCGGCAGCCGCGACGACCACGACCCGGACTCCGCCTCGCCGTCGGGGCCGGACGTCGGCTCGCCGGTACGCGCCGGATCGTCGCCCGCAAGCAGGGCAGAAGGCGCCGCGCCGCGCCGGAGCAGACCGGCATGCCCCGGGCCGTCGGCCGGGCGCAGACCCGGGACGGGGGACGGCGCGCGGACGATCCGTCGCCCCGAACCGGGGTGCCGCTCCCCCGGCCAGGGCACCGGCCGCTCGACCGCCGGCTGGCCGGCCGGAGGCCACCGGTCCTCCGGCGGCACCACGGCGGCCCGACCGACCGCCGGCCCGCCCATCGGCCCCGGCGGTGATCCGGCCGCCTCGGGCCGCTCGGCCGCCGGTGGCGCGACCGGCTCGGCCGGCACGGCCGGGCGTCGCGGGGTCTCAGCCGGCGTCCGGCCGTCCGCCAACCACCGCAGCCGCCGCCGTACGACCGTCTCCTCGTCCTCTGACACGGCGTGAGGCTAGGCGCGGACGCGGGCCTCGCGGGGCCCACCGACCGCCGCCTGTGGACAACGTGATCCGCTGTGGACGACCGCCTGATCATGCACACGGCGTGCTATGGCGAGGGATCAGAACGTCCCGACGAAGCCCGGCTGCCTGAGCCCGCGCGGGGGCATCAGGTCCGGGCCTTCCAGGGGCAGGGGCATTGCGTTGTCGGACAACCGCTGGTCACGGCGGACCCGTCGCAACCCCGCTGGCCGTGGGTGACGGAGCCCGGCCCGCCAGAGGCGGTGTCCGCCCGGTCAGTGGTCCTTCGGCGCGCCAGCCGGGGCCGCACCGAAGCGGGCGTCGGTCAGGCCGAAACCTGCTCCGGCCCCACCGGAGGTCGGGCCGGAAGCCGCGTCGACCGAAGCCGGGCGCGCGTCGGCCGAGCCGGGGTGGCGGTGCACGACGACGCAGGCCAGGCCCGGGCCGGCGTGCGCGGCGACCACCGCGCCGGCCTCCGTGACGTACGACGAGCGGACCCGGTCGCCGAGTCGCCCGGTGAGCGCCGCGAGGAGCTGCGCGGCGCGCTGCGGGGCGGCGAGGTGGTGCACGGCGAGGTCGACGTCGGCGTCCCGGGCTGCCTCGACCGCGAGGTCGACCAACCGGGCCAGGCCCCGGCTGGCGGTGCGCACCTTGTCCCTGAGCACGATCGCCCCGTCCGGCATGTGCATGATCGGCTTCACCGACAGGGCGGTGCCGAGCAACGCCTCGGCCGCGTTGATCCGGCCGCCCCGGCGCAGGAACTCCAGCGTGTCGACGTAGAAGTAGATCGTGGTGCGGTCGATCGCGTCTGCCGCCGCGCGGCGTACCCCCGACAGGTCGGCACCCCCGGCGGCGGCCCCGGCGGCGGCGAGCGCCGGGAAGCCGAGGCCCATGCCGGTGGAGCGGCTGTCGACGACCGCGACCCGGTCGCCGCCGGTCTCGGCGGCGGCGAGCCGGGCGGCCTCGACCGTGCCGGAGAGTTCGGCCGACAGGTGCACCGAGACCACGCCGTCCGCGCCGGCGTCGAGCAGTCCACGGTACGTCCGCGCGAACTGCTCCGGCGACGGCCGAGAGGTGCTGACCGAGACCCGCCGGCCGCCGAGTGCCCGGGTGGCGTCGTCGGGGAAGGTCTCGACGCCCTCCAGCCCCTCCGCGCCGTTGAGCACCACGGCCAGCGGAACGACGGTGAGCCGGCGCTGGCGCACCAGCTCGGACGGGAGGTAGGCGGTGGAGTCGGTGACGACCGCGACGGGCATGCCGGCACCGTAGCCGATCCCGGCTCAGACCACCGGGGCCACCTGGCCCGACAGCGCGGGACGCCCCCGGCTCAGACCGCCTCGGTCGCCGCCGAGGCGGTGAGCACGCCGACGTTGTGCGCCCGCAGGTGCCAGCCCCGCACGTCGTTGTCGCGCAGCTCTGTCCAGTGGCAGTTGCGCAGGGAGCCGATTGTCCGCAGCACCGCGTGGTCCCAGCCGAGCAGGTACCCGCAGCCCTGCCGGGCCCCGGCGCCGTGGGTGGCGACCACGATCGTCCCGCCGGGCGCGGCGTCGGCCGCGTCCTGTAGGGCGGTGCCGACCCGCTTGCCGAGGTCGTCGAGGCTCTCGATTTCCGCGCCAGGGTCGGGGTCGCCGGCCCGCCAGCGGGCGTACTCGTCGGGGTAGCGCTGGGCCACCTCGGTGAGCGCGAGCCCCTGCCACCGCCCGAAGTGCCGCTCGCGCAGCCGGGCGTCGGCGCGCACCGGCAGGCCGGTGAGCGCGGCCAGGGCGGCGGCGGTGTCCGCAGCGCGGCGCAAATCGCTGGCCACGATCGCGTCGGGGCGCAACGCCGCGAGCAGCGGCGCGGCGGCGACGGCCTGCTCGCGGCCGAGATCGTTGAGCGGTACGTCGGTCTGGCCCTGAACCCGGCTCGCGGCGTTCCAGTCGGTGTTGCCGTGCCGCCAGACGATCAGTCTTGGTCATTCGGCCGGTGCGGTGCCGGCGGCGGAGGCATCGGCCTCGACCAGGTCCCGGTCGACGAACGGGATCTGCGGGCAGTCCTTCCACAGCCGGTCGAGGGCGTAGAACTCGCGCTCCTCGGTGTGCTGGACGTGGACCACCATGTCGACGTAGTCGAGCAGCACCCAGCGCCCGCCCCGCTCACCCTCGCGCCGGATCGGCTTGGCCTTCTCCGGCAGCTCCAGCAGCCGCTCCTCGATGGCGTCGACGATGGCCAGCACCTGACGCTCGTTGGGGGCGGCGGCGAGCAGGAACGCGTCGGTGATGGCGAGTTGCTCACCCACGTCGATGATGACGATGTCCTGCGCCTTCTTGTCGGCCGCGGCCTGGGCGGCGGCCATCGCCAGCTCGTGAGCGCGTTCGGAAACTGTCACCGTTCTCCTTCGATCAACCGTGCGACGCTCCAAGCGTCTCACACCCGGCGTCGTGACGACCTGTCGGTTCTGGCTGGTTTCCGGGACGAACCACCGCGTATCCGGCGGGATCACTGCTGATAGAGTCGCCGTTTCGCGATGTACTGCACCACACCGTCGGGCACCAGATACCAGACCGGTTCGCCCCGGGCCACCCGGGCGCGGCAGTCCGTCGACGAGATGGCCATCGCAGGCACCTGCACCAGGCTGACCGTGTCGGCGGGCAGGTGCTTGTCGGTCAGCTCGAACCCGGGGCGGGTGACGCCGATGAAGTGGGCCAGCGCGAAGATCTCGTCGAGATCCTTCCAGGACAGGATTCGCTCCAGCGCGTCCGCGCCGGTGATGAAGTAGAGCTGCACCTTCGGCCCGTACTCGGCGTGCAGGTCGCGCAGCGTGTCGACGGTGTACGTCGGCCCGCCCCGATCGATGTCCACCCGGCTGACCTGGAACCGGGGGTTGGACGCGGTGGCGATGACCGTCATCAGGTAGCGGTCCTCGGCCGGGGTGACCGGCTGGTCCGCCTTCTGCCACGGCTGCCCGGTCGGCACGAACACGACCTCGTCCAGGCCGAACCGGTCGGCCACCTCGCTGGCCGCGACCAGGTGACCGTGGTGGATCGGATCGAACGTGCCGCCCATGATCCCGACCCGACGGATGTCTTCCCGCACCCGGAGATCGTATGCCGGTCGCGGGCGACGGCTTCCCCGGCCCGGGTCGCGGGTGCGACCGGGCCGGGGAGGGCCGCGACGAATGCGGATCAGGACGAGGCGGCGGTCACCGCCGACGGGTGCGGATCAGGCCGAGGCGGCGGCCACGGCCGTGCGGGCCACCAAGGCGCGGCGCAGGTCGTCGTCGGCGTCGGTGACCACGCGGCGTAGGCCGGGCGTGACGTCGTCGCGGGCCAGCAACGCCGCGGCCAGGTCCCGGGTGGGCTGCGCCACGGCATAGCGGGGGTAGGCGTCGGCCGCGACCTGGTCCGCGACCCACGGGGTACGTCTCCGCGCCGCCGCCGGCATGTCGGCGAAGTACCGCTCGACGTACGGCCGGGTCAGCTCGGCCTGCTCGGGCTGCCAGAACCCGTACGCGGCGGCCTCGACCAGCCGGTTGGACAAGTCGGTGTTGCACACCACGATCTGCCACGCCGCCGCCTTGGCGGCCGGGTCGGGCAGCGCGGCCCGGCACCCGGCGGCCCGCTCGGCACCGGTGGCGCTCGGGTCGGCCGCCGCTTCCGCGGCGATCTCGGCCTCCCCGGCCCCGCCGAGCACCACCAGCCGGCCGAGCAACGACCAGCGCAGCTCGGCGTCCACGGCCAGCCCGGCCGGGACGCCCTCACCGGCCAGCCAGCCGGCGAGCAGGTCGGCGTCGGTGGTGGCGCCGATCAGGGCCCGGGCGGCGGCGAGCTGCCGCGAGCTGCCCGGCTCGGCGGTGGCGAGCATCCGCTGGCAGGCCCCGGCGAGCCGGAGCAGCGCCGCGGCCCGGTCGAGGGGATCAAGGTACCGGTCGACCAGCGGCCGGACCGTACGCAGCACGTCCTCGACGATGATCACCTCGGTCTCGCCGGGGAGCGCGGCGGCGATCAGCTCCACCAGGGCGGCGACGGGCCGCTCGCCGTCGGTGGCGGCGTCCAGCGCCTCGCCCCAGAGCAGGGCCCGGGCCAGGGGGTCGGTCAGGGTCGGCAGCACCAGCGGCACCGCGTCGGCGGAGGCGGGGTCGAGGCGGATCTTGGCGAAGGTGAGGTCACCGGCGTTGGGTAGCAGCAGCCGGGCAGCCGGCTGCCCGCGCAGCCCGGCGAGGACCGTCCGCCCGCCATCGGTGTCCGGGTCGAGGTCGACCTCGTCGCTGGTGACGGTGCCGTCGGCGGCGTACCGGGCGACGCCGACGCGGTGCGGGCGCAGCACCGGGTGGCTGAGCGGGGCGGTCTGCACGATCGCCGCCTCCGCGTACCGACCGTCGGCGTCGAGCGTCACGTCGACCCGCAGGGTGTTCACCTGGGCCCGGCGCAGCCAGCGCTCGGCCCAGCCGGACAGGTCCCGCCCGGCGGCGGCGGAGAGGGCGCCGAGCAGGTCGGCGAGGGTGGCGTTGCCGAACCGGTGCGCCGCGAAGTGGGCGTTCAGCCCGGCCAGGAACGCGTCGTCGCCGAGCCAGGCGACGAGCTGACGCAGGGCGCTGGCGCCCTTGGCGTACGAGATGCCGTCGAAGTTGAGCAGCGCCAGGGCCGCGTCGGCGACCTCCTCGGGCGCGACGGGGTGGGTGGAGGGGCGCTGGTCGGCCGCGTACCCCCAGCCCTTGCGGCGCAGGGCGAACGTCGTCCACGCCCGGTCGAACCGGGTCGCCTCGGCGGTGACCCGGGTGCCCAGGTACTCGGCGAACGACTCGTTCAGCCACAGGTCGTCCCACCAGCGCATGGTGACCAGGTCGCCGAACCACATGTGAGCCATCTCGTGGGCGATGGTGGTGGCCCGCTGCTCGCGCTGGGTGTCGGTGACGGCCGAGCGGAACACGAGGTCGTCGCGGAAGGTGACCAGGCCCGGGTTCTCCATCGCGCCCGCGTTGAACTCCGGCACGAACGCCTGGTCGTACTTGCCGAACGGGTACCGCTCGGCGAACAGTTCGTGGAACCGGTCCAGGCACTGCCGGGTGACGGTGAGGATCTCCTCGACGTCGGCGTCCAGATGGGCGGCGAGGGAACGCCGGCACCAGACGCCCAGCGGGATGCCGTCATGCTCGGCGCGGCGCACGTGCCACGGCCCGGCGACGAGCGTTACGAAGTACGGGGCCAGTGGGACCGTCGGGGCGAACTCCCAGCGCCCCGGCCGGGGCATGGCGGCCAGCGCGCCGTTGGCGGCGACCGTCCACTCCGGTGGGGCGGTGACGGCGAGCGTGACCGGGGCCTTCAGGTCGGGCTGGTCGAAGGCGGCGAACATGCGCTGGGCATTGTCCAGGAACGACATGGCGTAGAGGTACGTCTCGCCGTCGGCGGGGTCGACGAACCGGTGCAGGCCCTCGCCGGTGTTCGAGTACGCCATCTCGGCCTCGACGACGAGCGTGTTGGCCTCCGCGAGGCCGGGCAGCGGCAGCCGGTTGTCGGCGAGCGTGGCCGGGTCGAGGGGTCGGCCGTTCAGTCGCGCCCCCAGCAGCTTCGCGGGCAGCACCTCGACGAAGGTTTCCGCCCCGGCGGTCGCCCGGAAGCGGATCGTGGCGTGCGAGCGGAACCGCTCGTCGCCTGCGGTCAGGTCGAGGTCCAGGTGGTAGGACTCGACGGTAATCAACGCGCCACGCGCGGTCGCCTCTACACGGTTCAGGCTCGGCATCCGCTTATCCTGCCCGATGGGGAACCACATTCGTTTCCCATGACGCTCTGCAATGGAGGAAGCAACAATGGGTCAGCACCCCAAGGGCGACTTCGACCTGTCCCGGGCGGTCTGGCAGCGGGCCGAGGGCGACACCTCGGACGGCGCGGTCGAGGTGGCCTTCGTCGACGACCTGATCGGCATGCGCAACTCCGCCGAACCGGACGGCCCGGTGCTCGTCTTCACCCAGGCCGAGTGGGACGCGTTCGTCGCCGGGGCACAGGACGGCGAGTTCGACCTGGACTGAACCGACGGTCGCCGGGCCGTGACCGTCTGCTGTTGCCGAAGACGACACGCCGAGGTGTGTCTCCGCGACCAGCAGACGATCACGGCCCACCCCACCCGTCAGTCGCCGTCGCCCCAGCCGAGACCGCCCGGCCCCGGGGCGTGGTGGAAGCCGGGGTGACCGGCCACGTCGGCGCAGCGCTCGCCGTCTGGGCCGACCGCCCCGCAGAACAGCCGCTCGGCCCGGTACCAGGCGTCGGCCGGGGAGAGCGCGGCGGCCCCGAGGGCCAGCTCGGGACGGAGCACGCTCAGCCCTTCGGCGTACGCCACGGCCAGCTCGCGGGCCAGCTCGGGCCCGGCGGCGGTGAAGCCGAGATGCACGGTGAACCAGCGCGCCGGCCGCTGCTCCCGACGGGGCCGGGCGAGCAGCGGATGACCCGACCCACCGACGTCGGCCGGGCCAGCGCCCAGCGCGTCGACCGTCCGCCGCTGTCGCCAGTACCGCGAACCGTTCTCCCGCATGTGTCCTCCCCGTCGTGACTGCCCGGACGCCCAGCCACCGGCGGCCGGGCGCCCCCGGACCGACCGGCCGCCGGCCCGTGCGCTTTAGCCAACCAGGTTCCCGCCGCCCTGGGAGGGGCCAGCCGGCAATCGCCACGCGGGCCGTGCTGCCGGCGCCGGCGGCGAGGTTCGACGGGGGCCGCGCCGGAGAGGTTCGACGGGGGCCGAGAGGCTGGACGGGCCGGGCCCGGAAGGCTGGAGGCTGGAGGCGGGGCCGCTCGGCAGGGTTCGGCGGAGTCCACGGGATTGTGCCGCCGTCACGTGGGTAAATGCAGCCCCACCGCGCGGTGCCGCCGGGCGGGGAGCAGACCGGTCGAGGACGGCCGGCGCCGCCTCAGGAGGTCCGATGGCCAGCATCCCGGCCGACCGCAGCCCGGACAGCACCCTGGCCCTGCTGCGGGAGGGCTACCGGTTCATCGGCGACCGCTGCGACCGGTACGACACGGACATCTTCCAGACCCGGCTGCGGCTGGAAAAGACCATCTGCCTGCGCGGCCGGGAGGCGGCGGCGCTCTTCTACGATCCCGAGCGTTTCGTCCGGGCGGGCGGGGCACCGAAGCGGGTACAACGGACCCTGACCGGGGCGGGCGGGGTGCAGGGCCTCGACGGGGCGGCGCACCGCGACCGCAAGGCCATGTTCATGTCGGTCATGACGCCGTCGGCGGTCCGGCAGCTCGGCCAGCTCTTCGACGACGAGTGGCAGGCCCGGGTGCCGGACTGGGAACGGGCCGGCCGGATGACGCTGTACGACGAGGTCTCCCCGCTGCTGACCCGGGCGGTCTGCGCCTGGGCCGGCGTACCGCTGGCCGCCGCCGAGGTGACCCGGCGCACCGCCTGGATGCGCGCGATGGTCGAGGGGCCGGCCGCGTTCGGTCCCCGGCACTGGCGGGGGGTGGTCGACCGGCGCCGCGCGCAGCGGTGGCTCGGGGAGATCATCGAGCGCGCCCGCGTGGGCGTCCTGCCGGCCCCGGAGGGCAGCGCCCTGCGGGTGATCGCCGAGCACCGGGACGACCGGGGGCGACTGCTTCCCCGCCGGATCGCCGCCGTGGAGCTGCTCAACGTGCTGCGTCCCACGGTCGCCGTCGACCGTTTCGTGGTGTTCGCCGCGCTCGCCCTGCACGACCACCCGCCGTGGCGCGACCGGGTCCGCGGCGACGACGCCGCCACCGAGTGCTTCGTGCAGGAGGTACGCCGCTACTACCCGTTCTTCCCGATCGCCGCCGCCCGGGTGCGGCGCTCCTTCGACTGGCAGGGGTACCACTTCCCGCAGGGGCGGCGGGTGCTGCTCGACCTGTACGGCACCAACCACCACGAGGCGCTCTGGCCCGAGCCGGAGCGGTTCCTCCCGGAGCGCTTCGCCGGCTGGCGCGGCGACCCGTTCGCGCTGGTGCCGCAGGGCGGCGGTGACCACCACACCGGGCACCGGTGCGCCGGCGAGTGGATCACCATCGAGCTGCTGAGGCGGGCGGTCACCAACCTGACCACGACCATGCGCTACAAGGTCCCCCCGCAGAACCTCGCGATCGATTTGCGGCGGATGCCCGCCCTGCCGCCGAGCGGCTTCGTCGTCGCCGACGTGCACCGCACCGCCTGATCCCGCCGAGCCGCCGCCGGGCCGGGCCCGCGCGGTCGCGGTGGGCCCGGCCCGGCGGCGCGGCGGCGGGTCAGCCCGCCTGCGGGTGCAGCACGGTACGCAGGCAGCCCTCCTCCTTCTTCTCGAAGATCTCGTAGCCGCGCGCGCCCTGTTCGAGGGTCATCGGGTGGGTGGCCAGGTAGCCGGGATCGATCTCGCCGGTGGCGATCCGGTCGAGCAGCATCGGGATGTACCGCTGGGCGTGCATCTGTCCCATCCGCAGCACCAGCGCCTTGTTCATCGCCGCGCCGAGCGGGAACTTGTCGACCAGGCCGGCGTAGACGCCGACGATGCTGACCGTCCCGCCCTTGCGGCACGCCATGATCGCCTGCCGGACCGAGGTGGGCCGGTCGGTGGTCAGCCGGACCGACTGCTTCGCCCGGTCATACGCGTACGCCGGGCCGACGTCGTGCGACTCCATGCCCACGGCCTCGATGCAGGCGTCCGGCCCGCGCCCCGCCGTCATCTCCCGCAGCGCCTCCAGCACGTCGGTCTCGGCGTAGTTGATCGTCTCGACGCCGAGCCGGCCGGCGGCGGTGGCCAGCCGCTCCGGCAGCCGGTCGATGACGATCACCCGCTCCGCGCCGAGGATCTGCGCCGACCGGGCTGCCATCTGGCCAACCCCGCCCGCGCCCCACACCGCGACCACCTCGCCGCCCTTGAGCGCGCAGAAGTCGGCGGCCATCCAGCCGGTCGGCATCGCGTCGGAGGCGAACACGGCCGAGTCGTCCGGCACCTGCGCCGGGACGGTGAACGCCCCCACGTCACCGAAGGGCACCCGGACGTACTCGGCGTGGCTGCCGGAGTAGCCGCCGGCGGCGTGCGAGTAGCCGAGGATGCCAGCCGACGAGTGCCCCCACAGCTTCTCGGTGAACACCGGCTGCGGGTTGGAGTTGTCGCAGAGCGAGAACTGCTCGGTGCGGCAGTACCAGCAGCCGCCGCAGGCCACCACCGAGGCGACCACCACCCGGTCGCCGACCCGCAGCCGCCGCACGCCCGGTCCGGTCTCCACCACCTCGCCCATGAACTCGTGGCCGAGGATGTCGCCCTCCCGCATCGCCGGCAGGTACCCGTTGATCAGGTGGAGGTCGGAGCCGCAGACGCTGCTGGCCCGGACCTTGACGATGATGTCCCGCTCGGCCCGGATCGTCGGCTCCGGCACGTCGCGAACGGCGAGCTTGCCGACGCCCTCCCAGCACAGCGCCCTCACGCCCGGCCTCCCGTCGTCAGCTTCTCCCGGATTTTGTCGGTCGCCCACTCCTGCGCCGGGCTGCGCCCCGACGGGTCGTGCCGGGTAGTGATCATCTCGCCGCACTCGATCAGCGACTTGATCCGGCGCAGCGCGTCGCGCAGCCCGAGGTCCGGGTCGCCGCCGGTGCCCAGGCCCAGCGCCCGGCGTACCGGCCCGGAGCGCCAGCGCAGCTCGGCGCGGATCTCGGTGCCCCGGTCCTGCGGGGCGGGGACCAGCTCGACGTGCCCGGTCTGGGCGATCGGGCCGTCGGTCACCCGCCAGTTCAGCCGCCCCGGACCGTCGACGGTGAGCTCCGCCCGCCATTCGGTCCCACCACCGGCCGGGTCGCCGGCCACGCAGCGCCACCGGTTCGCGTCGAGCTGTTCCAGGGTCGCCCACTCGGCCAGTGCCCGGTCGAGCCGCTCCCGGTCGGTCCAGAAGCCGACCACGGCGTCGATCGGCCGGTCCACGGTGATCCCCCGCCGGACGACGTACCAGCCGTCCTGCCGCTCGGGCTGGTGCCGGCGTCGTCGCCGGGCCGCCGCCCGACCGACGCCGACCGCGGTCACCGTGGCGACGCCGAACAGCGCCCACCTTGTCGCGTTGCTGGTCATCACGTCTCCTCCACCCGGGCTCCGGGCTGATCCGCCCGCATCACGCAGCGCTACCCGGCCCGGCGGCGTCGAAACGGCACACCGGTTCCATCGGCGTCTTTTGGCCTGCCCCCGCTTTGACCCCCCACACCTGATTCCTGGTTTCTCTGCGGATCCGGTCGGCGCCCACACACAATGGAGGATCAGCGGGGGTGCTGATCACGGAGGTGACATCGATGACGCGTGACCGGCGCGGCACACGGGCCCGGGTGCAGGTGGCCGCCGTCGCGGTGGCCGTGCTCTTCCTCGTGATCGGCGTGCTCGGCTTCGTCCCCGGGATCACCACCGGGTACGACGACCTGACGTTCGCCGGGCACACCTCGGAGGCCCGGCTGCTCGGGCTGTTCCAGATCTCGGTCCTGCACAACGCCCTGCACCTGCTCTTCGGCCTGGCCGGGCTGGTCCTGGCCCGCCGCATCGCCGGGGCGCGGATCTTCCTGGCCGGCGGCGGCGCGCTCTACCTCGGGCTCTGCCTGTACGGGCTGTACGTCAAGTTCGCCGGCACCGAACACGGCGGGGCCAACTTCATCCCGCTCAACGGCGCTGACAACCTCCTGCACCTGCTGCTCGGCCTCGGCATGCTCGCCCTGGGCCTGCTGCTGTCCAACCGGATGGGCACGGGTGGCCGGCTGGACAACCCGATCGACCGCCCCTGACCGATCGACCGCCCACCGGCCGGCCGGTGCCGTCGGGCGTCAGGCGGCCACCAGGAGGCGCTTGGCGAAGCAGCGGCTGTACGGGTTGTCAACGTACTCGCCGTACACCGGGATCGGGGCGTACCCGCAGGAGGTGTAGAGGCCGATGGCCGCCGGCAGGTAGCTGCCGGTCTCCAGCCGGAGTTCGGCGTACCCCTGCTGGAAGGCCAACTCCTCCAGGGCGGCCAGCAGTTGCCGGGCGATCCCCCGCCCCCGGTACGCGGGCCGGACGTACATCCGCTTCAGCTCGCCGGTGCGCGGGTCGAGCTCCTGGATGCCGCCGCACGCGACGACCCGGCCGGCGTCGACGACGGCGAGGTAGCGGATGTCGTCGTGGGGGACGAACACCTGCCCGTCCAGCCCGCCGTCGGCCTCGCGCAGCTCACGCTGCTGCGCCACGACCAGGGTGGCGATCTCCGGGTCGGTCGTGGGCCGCGATTCGATCAGCATTCCACCAAGCTATGCGCGACGGATTTCCGGCAGGTTTCCCCCAGGCGACCCGGCGGCGGAGACACCGCGAGCGGTCATGGTCGCGCCCGTGGGCCTCCGCCCCCTCCACGATCGCCGGAGCGCCTACTCCTCGTCGTCGAGGTCGTCGGCGCCCGGGGCCGGCTCGTCGTCGGTGACGTCGGCCCCGAGCTCGTCGCCGGGCCGCTGCCGGCGGGCCTTGCGCGCGGCCAGCCGCTCGGCGGCCGAGGCGCGGCTCGACTTCTCCTCCAGCCGCACGTCGGTGCCCCGGTTGCCCGGGACGAAGTCGACGCCCGCGTAGAGGGCGGGCTGCCAGTCGAACTCGCGCTCGCCGATCCGCACCAGGTCGCCCGGCTTGGCCCCGGCCTTGGCCAGCTTGTCCTCGACGCCGAGGCGGGCCAGCCGGTCGGCCAGGTAGCCCACCGCCTCGTCGTTGTCGAAGTTGGTCTGCCGCACCCAGCGCTCCGGCCGGTCGCCCCGGACGGTGAACGAGCCGTCCGGCTCGGCGTCGATGGTGAAGCCCGTGTCGTCGACCGCCTTGGGGCGGATGACGATCCGGGTCGGCTCGGCCGGCGGGGCGGCGCTGCGGGCCTTCTCGACGAGCTCCGCCAGCGCGAACATCAGCTCCTTGAGGCCCTCGCGGGTCGCCGCGGAAACCTCGTACACCCGCAGGCCGCGGGCCTCCAGGTCGGGGCGGACGATCTCGGCGAGGTCCCGGCCGTCCGGCACGTCGATCTTGTTGAGGGCGACGAGGCGGGGCCGGTCGGCCAGCCCGCCGTACTGGTTCAGCTCGGACTCGATGGCGTCGATGTCGGCCAGCGGATCCCGGCCCGGGTCCAGCGTCGCGGTGTCGATCACGTGCACCAGCACCGCGCAGCGCTCGATGTGCCGGAGGAACTCCAGCCCGAGGCCCTTGCCGGTGGCCGCGCCCGGGATGAGGCCGGGCACGTCGGCGACGGTGAAGGTGTGGTTGTCGACCCGGACCACGCCCAGGTTCGGCACGAGCGTGGTGAACGGGTAGTCGGCGATCTTCGGCTTGGCCGCGGAGATCACCGAGATCAGCGACGACTTGCCGGCCGACGGGAAGCCGACCAGGCCCACGTCGGCGACGCTCTTGAGCTCCAGCACCACGTCGAGCTGCTCGCCGGGCTCGCCCAGCTCGGCGAAGCCAGGGGCCTTGCGCCGGGCGTTGGCCAGCGAGGCGTTGCCCCGGCCGCCCCGGCCGCCCCGGGCCACCTCGAACGTGGTGCCGGCGCCGACCATGTCGGCCAGCACCTCGCCGCCGAGGGTCTGCACGACGGTGCCGTCGGGCACCTTGAGCACCAGGCCGCGCCCGTTCGCGCCGTCCCGGTTCGAGCCCGCGCCGCCCTTGCCGTTCTCGCCCTTGACATGCGGGTGGAAGTGGAAGTCGAGCAGGGTGTGCACCTGCGGGTCGACGACCAGGGTCACGCTGCCGCCGTGTCCACCGTTGCCGCCGTCCGGGCCGCCGAACGGCTTGAACTTCTCCCGGTGGATCGAGACACAGCCGTGCCCGCCGTCGCCGGCCTGCAGGTGCAGGACGACCCGGTCCACGAACATCGTCACGTCGTCAATCCTTCCAGCGGGAGAGGCCCCGCGCGTACGAGAAAAGCGAAGCGGGCCGGGACCAACCGGTCCGCGGCCCGCGACGCGTCGAAACTACTGCTGCGGCACGATGCTGACGGTCTTGCGACCGCGCTTGGTACCGAACTGGACCGAGCCGGCGGCCAGCGCGAAGAGCGTGTCGTCGCCACCACGGCCAACCATGTCACCGGGGTGGAACTTGGTGCCACGCTGACGGATGAGGATCTCACCCGCGCTGACGACCTGACCGCCGAAGCGCTTCACGCCGAGCCGCTGGGCCGCGGAGTCACGGCCGTTGCGCGAGCTGGACGCACCCTTTTTGTGAGCCATCTGAGGACGACCTACTTCCCGCTGGAGATGCCGGTCACCTTGACCTGGGTCAGCGGCTGGCGGTGACCCTGGCGCTTGTGGTAGCCGGTCTTGTTCTTGAACTTGTGAATCTTGATCTTCGGGCCCTTGGTGTGCGCGGCGATCTCGCCGGACACCGCGACCTCGGCAAGCTTCGCCGCGTCGGTCACCAGGTCGTCACCGTCGACGAGGAGCACCGCGGTGAGCTTCACCGCGTCGCCGGGGGCACCGGCGAGCTTCTCGACCTCGATCACGTCGCCCTCGGCGACCTTGTACTGCTTGCCGCCGGTCTTGACGATCGCGTACATCGGAGGCGGACTCCCTGTCGTTGAGGCTGCTGGCGGTCGTTCCCTCGGCGGCTCGCCGGGTAGCAGAAGCGCGGCGGCGCGGGCACGCGGGAACTCGGCACACCAAAGTGCGCCGCAAGATAGCCTACGCCATCGGTGAGGCAACACCCAAACCGGGGTGCGGACCGGTCAGCGGGCGCAGAGCTGGTCGAGGCGCTGCTGGAGCTCGTCCAGCTCTTCCTCGTCGATGGCGTCCACGTCGGTGCCGAGCATCCCCACCTCGGTGGCGAGGTCGGCCAGCAGGGTGCGTAGCTGCGGGTCGGTGGCCCGGGTCGACTGCTCCCGCAGCGCTGTGCGCCAGCCGGTCAGCGCCGCCTCCGCCCGCTTGCGGGCGGCCTCCGCCGTCGCGCTGTCACTCGCGCCGACCGCACCGATCATCCTGCCCAGCTCCGCCACGTACGTGCGGACCGCCGCGCCGCTGGCCTGCTGGGCGGCGGCGCAGACCTCCGGGGCGTTCCCGCCGGCCGCGCCGCTCGCGCCCGGGGCCGCGCCCCCGCCGCCGGGGGTGCTCCCGCCGGCCGTGGCGGGCGGGGAGCCGCCCGGCCCGCCGGTGGGGTCGGAGCCGGGACGCTCGGTGGAGCAGGCCGCCGCGGCGGACAGGACGACCGCGGCGATGGTGAGGGTGAGCAGACGACGCATTCTTCTTCTCCTGACCGGGGGTGGGCCGATCCTAACCGGGCCCCGACGCGCGAGCGGACCCCTGCCCCGGTGCTGTCACCGTGGCAGGGGTCCGCGAAACGCGTGGATCGATCAGCCGGTCATGAGGCGGTTCCGCCGCCGGGCGCCGCCCCGACGGGACCGGCGCCGACCGGTGCCGGCCTCGCCGCCGTCGGTGTCGCCCTCGTCGTCGCCGAGGGCGTCCGGGTCGTCGGCCCCGGCCAGCCGGGCGGACTCGCCCTGCTGGCTGTCCGCCACGGCCGGCGCGGCGGCGGTGTCCGCCTCGTACCGGGACAGGTCGTAGCCCATCGTGTCGTGGTAGTCGGTCTCGGTGTCGGCCGGCACCTCGACCACCTCGACCACCGTGCGCTCCGGCGCCGCGCTCTTGCGCGCCCGCCGCCGCGACGACGCTCCGCCCGCCGGCTCGGCCGGGGCCGCCGGGGCGGTGACGGCCGAGGCGACCGCCTTGACCTTCTCCCCCACGCCGCCGCCCGGACGCGGCTTCTCCGGCACCGGCTCGGTGTGGATGACCACGCCCCGGCCCTTGCAGCAGTCGCAGGTCTCGCTGAACGCCTCCAGCAGCCCCGCGCCGATCCGCTTGCGGGTCATCTGCACCAGGCCGAGCGAGGTGATCTCGGTGACCTGGTGCTTGGTGCGGTCCCGGCCCAGGCACTCGGTGAGCCGGCGCAGCACCAACTCCCGGTTCGACTCCAGCACCATGTCGATGAAGTCGATAACCACGATGCCGCCGATGTCACGCAGCCGGAGCTGACGGACGATCTCCTCCGCGGCCTCCAGGTTGTTGCGGGTGACCGTCTCCTCCAGGTTGCCGCCCGCGCCGGTGTACTTGCCGGTGTTGACGTCGACCACGGTCATCGCCTCGGTGCGGTCGATGACCAGGTGGCCGCCGGAGGGGAGGAAGACCTTCCGGTCCAGGCCCTTGAGAATCTGCTCGTCGATCCGGTACGTGGCGAACACGTCGGACGTGCCGACGTGCCGGCGGACCCGGTCGACCAGGTCCGGCGAGACGTGCGACAGGTACGACTCGACCATCCCGTACGACTCGTCGCCCTCGATCACCAGCTCGCGGAAGTCCTCGTTGAACAGGTCCCGCACGACCCGGATGACCAGGTCCGGCTCCTCGTAGAGCAGCACCGGGGCACCGCCGGAGGCCACCTTGGCCTGGATGTCCTCCCACTGGGCCTGGAGGCGCTTGACGTCGCGGGCCAGTTCGTCCTCGCTCGCCCCCTCGGCGGCGGTCCGGACGATCACGCCCGCGCCGTCCGGGACCAGCTTCTTGAGCACGTCGCGCAGTCGCTTGCGCTCGGTGTCCGGCAGCTTGCGGCTGATGCCGGAGGCGTTGCCGTTCGGCACGTACACCAGGTGCCGGCCGGAGAGCGCGATGTGGCTGGTCAGCCGGGCGCCCTTGTGCCCGATCGGGTCCTTGGTGACCTGCACCAGCACCGAGTCGCCGGAGCGCAGGGCCTGCTCGATCGAGCGGGCCCGCCCCTCCAGCCCGGTGGTGTCCCAGTTGACCTCGCCCGCGTACAGGACGGCGTTGCGGCCGCGCCCGATGTCGACGAAGGCCGCCTCCATGCTCGGCAGGACGTTCTGCACCTTGCCGAGGTACACGTTGCCGGCCATGGTGCCGGAGGAGTTGCGGGTGACGTAGTGCTCGACCAGCACGCCGTCCTCCAGGACAGCGATCTGGGTGCGGTCGCCGCGCTGGCGGACCGCCATCACCCGGTCGACCGCCTCCCGGCGGGCCAGGAACTCCGACTCGCTCAGGATCGGCGGGCGGGTCCGGCGCTGCTCCCGGCCGTCCCGGCGGCGCTGCCGCTTGGCCTCCAGTCGGGTCGAGCCGGTGACGCCCTGCACCTCGTCGACGGCCTTGCGCGGCTCGCGGATCTTGACAACCGTCGGCACGCCGTCGTCGACGCCCCCGTCGGTGTCCCCGGCGCCCCGCCGACGCCGACGGCGACGGCGACGGGTCATCCCGTCCCCGCCCTCGTCGGCCTCGTCCTCGTCACCCTCGTCCTCGGCCTCGGGCTCCTCGGCCTGGGCGGCCTCCTCGGCCTCGTCGTCGGCCTCGTCGGCGCCGCCCTTACCCCTGCCCCGGCCCCGGCGGCCACGACGGCGACGCCGGCGGGCGGCGGACTCCTCGTCCTCTTCGTCCTCGCCGCCCTCGGCCTCCTCCGTCTCGGCGAAGGGCTCCTCCTCGGCCTCCGGCGTCTCGACCGGCTCGGCCTCGCGCCGGACGCGGCGACGCCGACGGGACGGCTCGGGCTGCTCCTCGACCGGCTCCTCCTCGGCCGGGGCCGACACCACGACCCGGGCGACCGGGGGCTCGTCCGGCTGCGGGGCCATGAAGAGCACGGTCGGCGCGGAGAGGGCCGCCCGGCGGCGGCGGGTCCTAGGCTCGGCGACCTCGATGGCCTCGGCGGGCGCGGTGGCCTCGGCGGGGGTGGCCTCGGCGGGCACGATGATCTCGGCAGGCTCGGTGACGTCGGCGGCAGGCTCGGCGGCGCCGGAAACGGCCACGCCGGGCGGCACCTCCCCGGAGCGGTTCTCGGCACCGCTGGAACGGCGGCGGCTACGACCGGTGGCGGTCCTGCCGGCGGTGGGCTGGTCGGCGGGCCCGCTGGCGGCGGTGGGCTCGACCACGGTCGGCCGCTCGACCACGGCCGGTGCCGGGGTGGCCTCCGTGCCCGGCGTCTCGGCCGGCGCACCCGCCGGGGCGACCTCGGCCGCGACGGGAGCCGGCACACCGGCGGCCGGCTCGGCCGCCGGGGTTTCCGCCGCGGGCCCGGTGGCCTTGCGGCGGCGGGTCCGGGTGACCTTGACCGGGGGTACGACCTCGGCGCCGGACTCCTCCGCGGCGGTGGCGGCGATCGGCTCCTCCACCGCCTTCGCGGTGGTCGCCTTCCGGCGCCGGCGCGGGGTCTTCGGGGCCTCCTCCAGCTCGCCGGCGACCGGGGCGAAGACCTCGGCCTGGGGGGACTCTGCGCTGGCCGAGCCGGCGGAGGTGGACGCCTCCACCGGTGCCTCGGTCTGCTCCGGCTGGTTCAGCGGGGTGGCCCGCCGACGGGTGGCCCGCTTGCGCGGTGAGGCGGCCGGCGTCTCGGCGGCGGCACCCTGAGCGGCGGTGGGGCCGCCGGCCGGGGCCGCGCTCTCGGCGGCGGCCAGGTCCGCGGTGCCGGTGACGGTGTCACCGCCGGCGCGGCCGGTGTCGGTGGTGCGGTCAGCGGTCTCGCCGGCCGGCTGGGAACCGGTCCGTTCGCCGCCCTCGGGCTCGTTCTCGAGCATGGACGTTCTCCAGTTCTGGCTGCCCCGGGCGCGGGTGAGCGCTGCCACGCAGGGTCGCCGCAAAAGTGTTTCCGCCGGGCGCGCGAGGTGCGCGACCGCCGAAGTCTGCCTGCCAGAGCGCTGACCGTCGGTCAACGCTCACACGATGGCTGCCCCGTCGCGATCCGCGTCCAACGGATCCACGATCGCGCCCTGTGCGGTCAACGTGCCCTGCGCCAGCCGGATCACCCTCGGGGAGACCGGCGGCTCCAGGTCGGCCACCGCGCGCAGGCCGGAAAGGACGTCATCGGGTCGTACGGACGGGGTGACCTGCCGGACGACCAGTTCGAGTATCGCACACGGTACGGCCGCTGCCCCGAAAGGCGTCTCCGGAGCCGGAATGACATCGATCTTCACGACTGCAGCGCGAGCGTCGAAGGTGCGCCGCCCCTGCTTCGTCATCCGCTCGACCTGAACCTCCTCCGCCGCGGCGAAGGCCGCCACCGCGTCCTTCAGCACGGCCGGGTCGACCTCGGGCAGCTCGATCCGCCAGTACGACGCCTCGATCCGGTCGGCCAGGCTGCCGCCGGCGGCGACGACCGCGTCCAGGACGTCGAGGCCGGGCGAGAGCGCGGCGTCCAGCGCCGCCCGCAGCTGCTCCGGGTCGACCGGCTCCCGCAGGCCGATCTCCAGGTACTCCGCCTCGCTGGCCACCCCGGTCGGGGCGGCGCTGGCGTAGGAGATCTTCGGATGCGGCGTGAAGCCCTGGGAGAAGGCGATCGGCACTCCCGCCCGACGCAGCGCCCGCTCGAATGCCCGGGCGAAGTCGCGGTGCGAGGTGAACCGCAGCGGCCCACGCTTGGCGTACCGGATGCGGACGCGCTGGACGACCGGCGCCTGGCCGCCCTCCGGCTGTGGTTTTCTACTGATCGTCGCGCTCCTCGGATTGGTTGATCATGCGGCCATTGTCGACGACGGATCGTGTCCACGACAACACCTTCGATGATCAACGCAGCGGGCGCCGGGCACCCCGCTCACGGGCCGCCCGGCGCGGGGATCACTGCGGGCTGGCGGCGGGAATCCGCAGCCCGGCACCGTTGATCGGGGTCAGCGGGAGCAGCTTCTTGCCCGTGGGGCCGATCTGGATCTCGGTGTCCATAGACGGGCAGACGCCGCAGTCGAAGCACGGGGTCCACCGGCAGTCGTCCTGCTCGTACTCGGACAGGGAGTCCTGCCAGTCCTGCCAGAGCCAGTCCTTGTCCAGGCCCGAGTCCAGGTGGTCCCAGGGCAGGACCTCCAGCTCGTCGCGCTCCCGCGTGGTGTACCAGTCGAGGTCCACGCCGAAGGCCGGCAGCACCTCGGCGGCGGCGTCCACCCACCGCTGGTACGAGAAGTGCTCGCTCCAGCCGTCGAACCGGCCGCCGTTCTCCCACACCCTGCGGATGACCGCGCCGACCCGACGGTCGCCCCGGCTGAGCAGGCCCTCGATCAGCGACGGCTCGCCGTCGTGGTACCGGAAGCCGATCGCCCGGCCGAGCGAGCGGTCGGCGTTGATCGCCTGCTTGAGCAGCCGCAGCCGGTGGTCGATGACCTCCGGGGTCGTCATGGACGCCCACTGGAACGGGGTGTGCGGCTTCGGCACGAAACCGCCGATCGAGACCGTGCAGCGGATGTCCTTGCTGCCGGTGGCGGCCCGGCCCGCCCGAATCACCTCGTGCGCCATGTCCGCGATCTCCAGGACGTCGGCGTCGGTCTCGGTGGGCAGCCCGCACATGAAGTAGAGCTTCACCTGCCGCCACCCGTTGGAGTACGCGGTGACGACGGTGCGGATCAGGTCTTCCTTCGACACCATCTTGTTGATGACCTTGCGGATCCGTTCCGACCCGCCCTCGGGGGCGAAGGTCAGACCGGTGCGCCGGCCGTTGCGGGACAACTCCTGGGCCAGGTCGATGTTGAACGCGTCCACCCGGGTCGACGGCAGCGACAGCGACACGTTGGTGCCGGCGTACTGCTCGGCCAGGCCGGAGCACATGTCGCCGATCTCCGAGTGGTCGGCCGACGACAGCGACAGCAGGCCCACCTCGTGGAAGCCGGAGAACTCCAGCCCCTGCTGCACCATCTGCCCCACCGTCGTGATGGACCGCTCCCGGACCGGCCGGGTGATCATGCCGGCCTGGCAGAACCGGCAGCCCCGGGTGCACCCCCGGAAGATCTCCACCGCGTACCGCTCGTGCACGGTCTCGGCGAGCGGAACCAGGGGCTTCTTCGGGTACGGCCAGGCGTCCAGGTCCATCGTCGTGCGCTTGTGCACCCGGAACGGCACGTCCGCCCGGTTCGGCACCACCCGCTGGATCCGGCCGTCGGGCAGGTAGTCCACGTCGTAGAAGCGCGGCACGTAGACGCTCTCCGTGCGGGCCAGTCGCAGCAGCAACTCGTCCCGGCCGCCCGGGCAGCCCTCGGCCTTCCACTCCCGGACGATCGTGGTGATCTCCAGGACCGCCTCCTCGCCGTCGCCGAGCACGGCGGCGTCGACGAAGTCGGCGATCGGCTCCGGGTTGAACGCGGCGTGCCCGCCGGCCACGATCACCGGGTCGGCGTCGGTGCGGTCGGCCGCCAGCAGCGGAATGCCGGCCAGGTCGATCGCGGTGAGCAGGTTGGTGTAGCCCAGCTCGGTGGAGAACGAGACGCCGAACACGTCGAAGTCGCGCACCGAGCGGTGGGCGTCAACGGTGAACTGCGGCACGCCGCGGGCGCGCATCAGCTTCTCCAGGTCGGGCCAGACCGCGTACGTCCGCTCGGCGAGCACGTCGGGCAGCTCGTTGAGCACCTCGTAGAGGATCTGCACGCCCTGGTTGGGCAGGCCGACCTCGTACGCGTCGGGATACATCAGCGCCCAGCGCACGGCTGCCGCGTCCCAGTCCTTGACCACCGCGCCCAGCTCGCCACCGACGTACTGGATGGGCTTGGTCACCTGGGGCAGCAGCGGCTCCAGACGTGGCCAGACCGACGACCCCAGGTCGCGGCGCGGCGTCGGACGCGCCGAGCCGGAGCCGTCGCCGGAGTTGGCCGCGGCGGGGTGTGGTGTGGTGGACGGGACGCTCATGATGCCCAAGGGTACGCGGCCGTCCGCCGACCGCCGCGCCGCGCCCACCGCGCGTCCGGCCCCGCCGGGGGCGAGCACCCGGTATCGCTTCCCGACCCGGGTACGCCGCCGCACACCGCTGCCCTCCCGGCCGGGAAGCGGCACCAGGACCGGTCACGGGCCGCCACGGACGTGGGCGGATCGCCGCCGGTGGCACGCCGGTACTAACCTCGGACCGGCGCGAGAGGAGATTGCCGCGATGCCGCACCCGCAGCCGGGAGCAGATCGACCGGCCGACGGGGGCACGCCGGCCGTCGACCGGGACCAGGATCCGGCGGTCGCCGGAGACTCGGCCCCCTGCCCCGCACCCTCGGCCGCCGCGCCGGCCCCGCACGGCGACACGGAGCCGATCGCCGCCGCGCCGGCCACGGCGGACGGGCCGACGGCCGACGCGACGACCGCCGACTCGGCCGGCGGGCTGGCGGGTGACGCCCTCGACGCGACCGGAACGAGCGTCCTTCCCGACGGCGGGACCGCCGAGCCGACCGTCCCGGTCGCGGACGCCCTGCCGGAGGCCGGATCGCCGCAGGGGCCGGAGCCCACCCGGGCCGAGCCCGCGCCGCCACGGTCCGCCCCCGACGAGGCCGTGGCCGCCCCGCCGGCTCCCGGTCCCGAGCCGACGAAGGTCGACGCTCCCCCGAACGCCACAGACGCCCGCCCGGACGCCACGAAGATCGATGCCCGCCCCGACGCCACGAAGGTCGACGTACGTCCGGACCGGACGACCGTCGACCCCGCCGCCGCCGAGCCGCCCGCGCCCCGGTGGAGCGGGTCCGCGCCGGTCCCGCCGCCGGCCCCGCGCAGGCGCAGCTGGGGCGAGTCGGCGGAGCCCACCCCGCCCGTCCCGGTCGGCCACGGGCCGCTGCCGCCCCCGGAGAGCCAGGTTCCGGTGGATCCGTGGGCCGGCGTGGACACCGGCAGTTGGGACCTGCACTCCGCCGAACTGCCCCCGATGCCGCCGACCGCACCGTACCCGCCGACGCCACCCACCCGGCAGTATCCGGGCCCGGCGGCCGGCTCGGCGCCCGTCGTCAGTCGCGGCACCCCGGCGGTGTCCCGCCCGGTCACCCCGCCGCAACCGGCCCGGCCCGTGTCGCCCGCGGCCCGGCCCGTGTCGCCTGCGGCCCGTCCCGTCAGCCCGCCCCCGGCCGCCCGGCCGGTGCCGCCTGCCCGCCAGGTGTCACCGGCCCCGGGCCGTCAGGCGTCATCGCCGCCCGTGGCCCGCCCGGCGTCGCCGCCACCGCCTGCTCAGCGGCAGCACCGGCCCACCCCGCCCCCGCCCGCGCCGAAGGCCCGCCGACGCCGGCGGCGCTGGCCGTGGGTGCTGCTGCTGAGCATCGCCTGCTGCTGCGGCTGCCCCGCGTACTGGCTGAAGCCGATGTGGGAGCAGTACCCGGCGAAGGCGGCGCTGCCGGCGCAGATCGCCGACCTGTCGCTGCGCGAGGACGCCCGCAGCGAGACCGCCGCGAAGCAGCTGGAGACCGAGATGCGCGAGGCACACCTGCTGGCCGAGGACACCTTCGCCGGCGTGTACGCCTCGTCGACCGGCAAGCCCGTCACCGTGTTCGGCGGCACCGGCTTCCGGTTGACCCCGGAAGGCGACGCGGACGACGAACTGGCCCGGCTCACCCAGCGATACCAGCTCGGCGATCCGCAGGTAGTCGACACCGATGTGCGGGGCAGGTTCGCCCGCTGCGCCATCGGCGCGCTCGACGGCACCGACGTGGTGGTCTGCACCTCGGTCGACCACGGCAGCCTCACCACCGGGATCTTCACCCAGCTCTCCGTCGACGACAGCGCCCGGCTGCTGGACGTGATGCGCGAACGGATCATCACCCCGGATCAGGTGGGCTCCGGCGTGGTGTGACGTCCGCCAACGGGCTGCCGGCCGAGGAATCAGGCCCCGGTCGGGGACTCGCCGCTGGCCGGCGGGTGGGCGCGTAGCGGCGCGTAGCGCGGGACGTACTCCTGACCGGTGAGCTTCTGGATCTCGCTCATCAGCTCGTCGGTCATCTCGCGCAGCGAGGTCCGGTCGTCGGGGCGGCCGGTGAAGTCCAGCGGCTTGCCGAACCGGACGACGATCTTCGCCTTGCCGGGCCAGGGCACCCGGGCACCGATCGGCTGGGCCTTGTCCGTGCCGATCATGCCGACCGGGATGATCGGCACGCCGGCCGCGACCGCCAGCCGGGCGGCACCGGTGCGTCCCCGGTAGAGCCGGCCGTCCGGCGAGCGCGTCCCCTCCGGGTAGACGGCGACCAGGTCGCCGCCCCGCAGGGCGGGGATCGCCGCGTCGAACGCGGACAGGGCGGCCCGGCCGCCGGCCCGCTCGACGGGGATCGCCCCCAGGCCGGTGAGCACGAACTTGGAGACGGCACCCTTCACACCGGTGCCCTTGAAGTACTCCGACTTGGCCCAGAACGCCAGGTGCCGGGGCACAACCGTACCGAGGAACAGCTCGTCGGCGACCGAGAGGTGGTTGCCCGCGAAGATCGCGCCGCCCGTCTCCGGGATGTGCTCAAGACCCTCCACGGTCGGTCGGAAGGCCAACCGGAGCGTGGGTGCCACGGTGAGCTTGCCGATGGTGTAGAGCAGCGGCACTGGTCCTCCGGGGTCGTGCTGGGACAGTCGGTCGAGCGGTGACGGTCGATCGTACGGGGACAGTCGGTCGAGCGGGACGGTAGTCGTGCCGGTACCGGCGGTCGTGCTGGTACGGGCGATGTCACGTTAGCCGACGCGGTCCAGCCCGCCCGCACGGGTGGTCGCCCGCCCGCTCCGTGGCCGGCGACGGCTCGGTGCGGTCGAGTGCACGCCCCGGTGGCCGCGGAGCCGGGTAGGTCGGCGCGGCTCGCGGCGGTTGACAGGGGCCCCCTCCTCTACAGGAAGCGTTAACAGGGGGCCCCTCCTCACACCCGGCTCAGGCGCGGCGGACCGCGACCGTCACGCCCTCGCCGTCGCCGACCTCGCCGGTGAAGCCGGCGAGGCCGGCGCCTTCCTCCGCCACGTCGACCGAGTCGGCGAGCACCTCCCGGGCCACGAAGTCCCGGTACGCCGACACCGCCGCCCGGACCTCCGCCGAGGCCGACAGCGTCAGCACGATCCGGTCCGAGACGTCCAGGTCGGCGTCCCGGCGGGCCTGCTGCACCACCCGCACCACGTCACGGGCCAGCCCCTCGGCGGCCAGCTCTGCGGTGACCTCCGTGTCGAGCACCACCACGCCCTCACCGCCGGGCAGCGGCGCGGAGTGCTCGGCGTCGGCGGCGACCAGGCGCAGCTCGTACTCGCCCTCGGCGAGGGTGACCCCGGCGGCGACCGGGGCGCCGTCGACCAGCTTCCACTCCCCCGCCTTGACCGCCTTGATCACCTGCTGCACCTGCTTGCCGACCCGAGGGCCGAGTGCCCGGGGCACCACCGTCAGCACCTGCTGGCAGTAGCTGGTGACCTCCTCGGAGAACTCCACGGCCTTCACGTTGACCTCGTCCGCGACCAGGTCGGCGAACGGGCGTAGCTGCGCCGCCACCGGCGAGGCCACCGTCAGCCGCGACAGCGGCAACCGCACCCGCAGCCCCTTGGCCTTGCGCAGCGACAGCGCCGCCGAGCAGACGTCCCGGACGGCGTCCATCGCCGCGACGAGGTCGTGGTCGGCGGGGAACTCCTCGGCCGCCGGCCAGTCGGTCAGGTGCACCGACCGCTCCCCGGTGAGGCCGCGCCAGATCTCCTCGGCGGTCAGCGGCGCCAGCGGCGCCACCACCCGGCACAGCGTCTCCAGCACCGTCCACAGGGTGTCGAACGCCTCGGCGTCGCCGGACCAGAACCGGTCGCGGGACCGGCGGACGTACCAGTTGGTCAGCGCGTCGAGGAACGACCGGACGGTCGCACAGGCACCCGAGATGTCGTACGCGTCGAGCTGCCCCTGCGCCGTGGCGACCAGCTCGTTCGTCTTCGCCAGCACGTACCGGTCGAGCAGGTGGGTGGAATCCACCCGCCGCTTCGCGGTGTACGAGTCGGCGTTGGCGTAGAGCGAGAAGAAGTACCAGACGTTCCACAGCGGCAGCAACACCTGCCGGACGGCGTCCCGGATCGACCCCTCGGTGACCGGCATGTCCCCGCCGCGCAGCACCGGCGAGGACATCAGCATCCACCGCATCGCGTCGGAGCCGTACGAGTCGAAGACGTGGTAGACGTCCGGGTAGTTGCGCAGGCTCTTGGACATCTTGCGCCCGTCGGAGCCGAGCAGGATGCCGTGGCTGAGGCAGTTGCGGAACGCCGGCCGGTCGAACAGCGCGGTGGCCAGCACGTGCATGGTGTAGAACCAGCCGCGGGTCTGCCCGATGTACTCGACGATGAAGTCACCCGGGTAGTGGTGCTCGAACCAGTCGCGGTTGGAGAACGGGTAGTGCACCTGGGCGAACGGCATCGAGCCGGACTCGAACCAGCAGTCCAGCACCTCCGGCACCCGGCGCATCATCGAGCGCCCGGTCGGGTCGTCCGGGTTGGGGCGGACCAGCTCGTCGACCGCCGGCCGGTGCAGGTCGGTCAGCCGTACGCCGAAGTCCCGCTCGATCTCGTCGAGGGAGCCGTACACGTCCAGGCGGGGGTACGTCGGGTCGTCGGACTTCCACACCGGGATCGGCGAGCCCCAGAACCGGTTGCGGCTGATCGACCAGTCCCGGGCGTTGGCCAGCCACTTGCCGAACGAGCCGTCCTTGATGTGCCCGGGCGTCCAGTTGATCTGCTGGTTCAGCTCGACCATCCGGTCGCGGAACCGGGTCACCGCGACGAACCACGACGACACCGCCTTGTAGACCAGCGGGGTGTCGCAGCGCCAGCAGTGCGGGTAGGAGTGGGTGTAGGTGTCCTGCCGCAGCACCACCCCCCGCTCCTTGAGTTCCCGGATCACCGGCTTGTTGACGTCGAAGACCTGCTCGCCGGCATACGGCGGGACCAGCGCGGTGAACCGGGTGTGGTCGTCCACGGTGACGACGGTCGGGATGCCGGCGGCGTTGCAGACGTTCTGGTCGTCCTCACCGAAGGCCGGAGCGAGGTGGACGATCCCGGTACCGTCCTCGGTGGTGACGAACTCCGCCCCCAGCACCTGGTACGCGTTCCCGCCGGCCCGCTCGACGAGGAAGTCGTACAGCGGGGTGTAGCGGCGGCCGACCAGGTCCCGGCCGGACACGGTGCCGACCCGCTCGTACCCCTCCAGCTCCTTGGCGTACGCGCCCAGCCGCGCCGCGCCGACGACGTACCGGTCGCCCCTGCGCTCGCTGTCGGGGGAACCCCGGTGCTCCAGCACCGCGTACTCGATGTCGGGGCCGACGGCGAGCGCCAGGTTCGACGGCAGGGTCCACGGCGTGGTGGTCCACACGCCGAGGCGCACCGGGCCGCGTACCAACTCGGGCGCGGACTCGTCGGCGGTCAGCTCGAACCACACCGTCAGCGTCGGATCGTGCCGGTCCCGGTAGACGTCGTCCATCCGGGTCTCGGTGTTCGACAGCGGGGTCTCGCACCGCCAGCAGTACGCCAGCACCCGGAAGCCCTCGTAGACCAGGCCCTTGTCGTGCAGGGTCTTGAAGGCCCACATGACGCTTTCCATGTAGTCCAGGTCGAGGGTCTTGTAGTCGTTGGCGAAGTCGACCCAGCGGGCCTGCCGGGTGACGTACCGCTCCCAGTCCTGGGTGAACTCCAGCACCGAGGTGCGGCACGCCTCGTTGAACCGGGCCACACCGAGGTCGAGGATCTCCGCCTTGCTGGTGATGCCGAGCTGCTTCTCGGCGACCACCTCGGCGGGCAGGCCGTGGCAGTCCCAGCCGAAGCGCCGCTCGACGTGCCGCCCGCGCATCGTCTGGTAGCGCGGCACCGCGTCCTTGACGTACCCGGTGAACAGGTGGCCGTAGTGCGGCAGGCCGTTGGCGAACGGCGGGCCGTCGTAGAAGACGTACTCGTTCTTCCCGTCCTCCCCGGCGGGACGGGCCTCGACGCTGGCCTCGAAGGTCTTGTCGGCCGCCCAGTGCTCCAGCACCCGGCGCTCGACCGCGGGCAGGTCGGGGCTCGCCGGGACACCGGCGGCGGTCGGGTCGTGCAACGGATAGGCCATCGGGGGTCGCTCTCCTCGCGCAGCTCACTCATGTGTGGGTCTGCGAGGACGAGCCTTCTCCGGTACGCCGTTGCCGGCGCCCGGGGCAGGCCCGCGGTACCACCCCGCTTGGCGGCCAGGATCGACCGCCCGCTCGTTGCCGGCTGTGACGGGCCGGACCCGTCCGGTTCTACTGGGCCGGGTTGCGCCGGCTGTTCTTCCGGAGGCTCGCCGGTGATGGCCGGGTCGTCGCCTGATCACTCAACAATACGCGATCGCCCCGGCCTCCCGCCGCCGACTAAACGCCGCCCCGCCCGCCTGGCCTTGAACAGTTGCCGTCCGGCTCGGACGGCAACTGCTCAAGGCCAGGCCAGGCCGGGTCAGGTCAGCGGCCCGGGGCGGGCAGGGTGGTGGTCCAGAGCGAGACGCCGTCGCGGTCGCGCAGGTGCACCGTGAACGCGCCCGACTCCCCGTCGATGGCCACCTCGCCGAAGTGCTGGAAGCCCTCGGCCGGGGACATGTTCGCCCGCGGCGGGGCGTTCACGTAGACCGCCTTCGGGCCGAACGTGCCGTCCAGGGCGTTCGGCCCGAACGCGCCGGCGTGCGCCGGACCGGAGACGAACTCCCAGAACGGGGTGAAGTCGGCCACCGCCGCCCGCGCCGGGTCGTAGTGGTGCGCCGCCGTGTAGTGCACGTCGGCAGTGAGGAACACGATTCCGGTCACCCCGGCCCGGTGTGCCGCGCCCAGCACCTCGGCGAACTCCAGCTCCCGCCCGGCGGGCGCGCCGGGGTCGCCCTGTGCCACGCCCTCCTGCGCCGACCCGTCCGGCACCACCAGGCCGATCGGCAGGTCGTTGGCGATCACCTTCCACGTCGCCCGGGACCGCTTCAACTCCTGGACCAGCCAGTCCCGCTGTTCCCGGCCCAGCAGGCCGCGCTTCGGGTCGGCGTACGTGTTGCCGTCGTTGGGGTCCTTGTAGGTGCGCATGTCCAGCACGAAGACGTCGAGCAGCGGCCCGTACGACAGCTTCCGGTACAGCGGCCCGCCCGCCGGCACGGGCAGCCACTCGCCGAACGCCTGCCGGGCCCGAGCGGCCAGTACGTCGACCCGCTGCTCCGTGTACCGGGCGTCGGTCAGGACTTCCCCGGGGTACCAGTTGTTGGTGACCTCGTGGTCGTCCCACTGGTTGACCTGCGGCACCTCGGCGACGAACGCGCGCAGGTGCTCGTCGAGCAGGTTGTACGCGAACTGCCCCCGGTACTCGGCGAGGGTCTCGGCGACCTTGCTCTTTTCCGGGGTGACCAGGTTGCGCCAGATCCGGCCGTCGGGCAGGGTCACCGTCTCGGCGAGCGGCCCGTCGGCGTACACGGTGTCGCCGCTGCACAAGAAGAAGTCCGGGCGGACCGCCCGCATCGCCTGAAAGATCCGCATTCCGCCGAAGTCGGGGGCGATGCCCCACCCCTGTCCGGCGATGTCGCCGGTCCAGACGAACCGCACCCCCCGCCGGCCGTGCGCGCCGGGCGCGGTGGCGAACGAGCCGACCAGCGGCTCGCTGCGCACCCCGTGCCGGTCCAGGCTCTCCACCGACACCCGGTAGTGCAGCCGCTCCCCGCACGGCAGGCCGCGCAGGCGCACCCGGCCGGTGAGGTCGGCGGACGGGTCGAGCACCGGGCCGCGCAGCAGCCGCGCGCCGCGCAGGTCGGGCCGGCGGCTCACCT
>NZ_GG657738.1:2028163-2034540 GCF_000158815.1 Micromonospora sp. ATCC 39149
CGGCCCGGATGGCCGGCGGGGGAAGCCCGGCTGACCAGTCGGGGCCCCGCCGGCACCCGCACGCCGCCGGGATGACGCGCGTCACACCGCGAGCCGTCACATCCGGGCCCCGCCCGGCCGTCGTCAGGTGCAGGCACCCGACGACGGGAGGACACGATGAGCCGGATCGACCTGGCGGCAGTGGCGCCGGACGCGTACCGGGCGGTGTTCGGGCTGGAGCGCTACGCCCGGGACAACGTCGACCACACCGTGCTGGAGCTGGTGAAGCTCCGGACGTCCATGCTGAACGGCTGCGCCTTCTGCGTGGACATGCACAGCCGGGACGCCCTCGCCGCCGGCGAGTCCAGCCGCCGGCTGTTCGCCGTGGCCGCCTGGCGGGAGGCGCCCTTCTTCGACGAGCGGGAACGCACCGCGCTCGCGCTCACCGACGCGCTCACCCGCCTCGGCGAGCACGGGGTGCCCGACGACGTGTGGGACTCCGCCGCGAAGGTCTGGTCGGACAGGGAACTCGCGGACCTGACGGTCGCGATCGCCACAATCAACGTGTGGAACCGAATCGTGGCGGCCACCCGGCGCCGCCCGTCGACGGACGAGTGACGGCGGCGGGGGCGCGGCTGGCCGGGACCGAGTGCCGGCCCAGCCGCGCGCCGGCCGCGGTGACGGAGTCGGCCGGGGCGACAACAGCCGACGCGGCGCGGGCGGCCGACGCGCTCGACGCGCACCGGCCGATGCTGCTCGGGCTGGCATACCGGCTGCTCGGCAGCCTGCACGACGCCGAGGACGTGCTCCAGGACGCGTACCTACGGTGGCTCGGTACCGACCGGGCCGCCGTGGCCGAGCCGCGCCGCTACCTGTCCCGGGTGGTCACCCGGCTCGCGATCGACCGGCTGCGCGCCCGGCAGGCCGCCCGGGAGACGTACGTCGGCCCGTGGCTGCCCGAGCCGGTGGCCACCGCGCCCTCGCCGTTCGGGCCGCTGGAGCACGCGGAGCTGCGCGACTCGCTCTCCCTCGCGCTGCTGCACCTGCTGGAGCGGCTGACCGAAAAAAAAAACGCGCCGTTTACGTGCTGCGCACCGCGTTCGCGCTGCCGTTCGTGGAGATCGCCGGGATCCTGGACCGGTCGGCGGCGGACTGCCGGCAGTTGCACCACCGGGCGACGGACCGGATCGCCGAGGATCGCCGCCGCTTCACCGCGGACCCGGCCGAGCAGCGGCGGCTGCTCGACGCGTTCCTCGCCGCCGCCCGTGACGGCGACCTGGCGCGGCTGGCCGACCTGGTCGCCGCCGACGTCACGGCGTGGACCGACGGCGGCGGGCGCGTCCGGTCGGCCCGCAACCCGGTACGCGGGGCGGACCGGGTCGCCCGCTTCTTCGCCGGCATCCACGGGTCCCGCCGCCAGCCGCCCCGGGTGGTCCCGGCCGAACTCAACGGCTGGCCGGGAGCAGTCATCCACTGGCCGGACGGCCGACGGTACGCGCTCAGCGCGGCTGCCGCCGGCGGCCGGATCACCGGCCTGTACGTGGTCGGCAACCCGGAGAAGCTCGCCCGGCTGGCGGGGTGAGCCGGGGCGGCTCCCCGCCCCGCCGCCCGCGTCGTCGGGAAACCCGTCAGCCCAGCTCGGGGAACCAGAGCGCGATCTCGCGCTTGGCGCTGTCGACCGAGTCGGAGGCGTGCACCAGGTTTTCCCGGTTCGACAGGGAGAGGTCGCCACGGATGGTGCCTGCGGCCGCCCGGCGGCCGTCGGTGCTGCCGATCATCCCGCGCACGACCTCGATGACCTGGTCGCCGGCGAGCACGAGGGCGACCAGCGGGCCGCCGGTCATGAAGCCCTTCAGCGGCGGGTAGAAGGGCTTGTCGACGTGCTCGGCGTAGTGCTGGTCGGCGAAGTCGCCGTCCATCGTCCGGGACACCATGGCGTCGATCCGCAGGCCCTTGCGCTCGAAGCGGGAGAGGATCTCGCCGACCAGCCCACGGCGGACCGCGTCGGGCTTGATCAGGACGAGGGTGCGCTCGTCCGGGCTGCTGCTGGACACGCTGGGTTCCTCCTGTGCGCGGAAGACGGCTCGGCTGGGTACGGTCAGCCTAGCGACCCGGTCCCGGCGCCGGCGCGGCGGCTGCTCTTTCCTTGGGTCGCCGATCCGGCCTAGCCTGGCCCATGACCCCTGGGAGGTCCACTGTGGCGAACGGGAACCGACCCATCGCGCCGGTACGCAAGCTCATCGCCGCGGTGCTGGGCACCGTGGCGACCTTCGTGGTCCTGTTCGGGCTGGGCATGACGAGCTGGGCGATCGTGGCGCTGGGCGTGGCGCTGGTGGTGCTGGCGATCGCACTGGCCACCGTACGCGGCGGCGGTCGCACCTGGGTGATCGGCGTCGGGCACGTGCACAGCGCGTCCGAGCCGCCCACCGCGTACGCGTTCGGCCGTTGCGAGCTGCAACTGGTCATCGACGCGCCCGGAATGCCGCCCCGGTCCAAAAAGATCATCGAACCGCGGGTGCCGGTGGCGAAGTGGCCGTCGATCGGCCAGGCCCTGCCGATCCGGGTGGCCCTGGACGACCAGCGGCACGTCCGGGTCCTCTGGGACGACGTGCCCACCCACGCCGAGACCACCGCTGCGGCGACCGCCGACCTGCCGCCCGAGTTCGCCATGGCCGACCCCGTCGACGAGGTGCTCATCGGGCAGGAGGCCCCGCCGTGGGCCGACCGCGCGCCGGACGACGACTTCCACGACGAACCGCGCGAGGCGTCCGCACCCGACCCCCTGCGCGACGGCCTCCGCCCTGCGCACGACGAACTCGGCCCTGCGCACGACGACCTCCGCCCGCTGCCGGAGGACCGGGAGCCCGTCGTGGTGCACCACCGCCCGGGCGGCCCGGTCGTGCTGGAGGGGACGCTGGTGGAGCCCACCGGCCAGTTGCTCCGCCGGGCCACCCCGGCCCCCCGCACCCCGGCCGAGGAGCGGTTCGATCCGACCGTGCCGGTGGAGACGATCGACGCGGGCCCGCCCGCCGACCCGATCGACGTGCCGCTGGACGACCCGGGAACCCGGTCGGGGCCGCCCCTCGACCAGGCCGAGCTGGACGAGGCGATCTTCGGCTACGACCCGGAGGCCGGGCCCGCCGACACCGCCGCCCCGATCAGCGGGGTCGGCATCACGCTGCTGGTCACCGACCTGGGCCGCTCGCTGGAGTTCTACCGGGACACCCTCGGCTTCACCGAGGTCGACCGGGGCTCCGGCAACGCCGTGCTCGCCTCCGGGGCGACTCGGCTGGTGCTGCGCGAGGTCGCCGGCGCGGCCCCCATGAGCCGCCGCCTCGTCCACGTCAACCTGGAGGTCGACGACATCCAGGGCGCGTACGAGCGGATGCGCGACTCCGGCGTCCGTTTCACGTACGCCCCGCGGGTGGTCAACCGGGGCACCAAGCTGGAGGTGTGGGCGGCGGCCTTCCGCGACCCGGACGGCCACGGCGTGGCCCTCACCCAGTGGCGCACCCGCGCCGACGCCTGAGGTGCAAGGAAGGGCCCCCTGTTAACGCTTTCGGTAGAGCAGGGGGCCCCGCTTAACACCCGCCGCACCGCCGTGGACGGTCGACGGGGCCGGACGGCTCAGCGGCCGAGGATCACCCGGCGCACGTGCAGGGCGTACCCCCAGACCAGCGCGAAGATGATCCCCAGCGCCAGCAGCGACCAGTGCAGCAGCCCGGCGAGCATCAGTGCCCCCTGGAGCAGGGTGCCGGCGTGCCACGCCCACGGGCGGCGCATCGTCCCGGCGAGCACCACCGCCGCCACGGCCAGCGCCACGATCACCCCGATCGCCGCGCCGCTGAGCTCGCCGCCGACCACCCGGATCGGTTGGATCGCCAGCAGCAGCACCAGCGCCTCCAGGCCGAGCGTTCCCGCGCCCAGGCCCCGTACCGCCCCCTCGGGGTTGCGTAGCCCGGAGCGCCGCTGCCCCGGCGCACCCCCGGGCCCGGCACCCACCGGGCCACCGCCCACCGAGCCCGTTTCACTGTCCGCCGGGCCCGCGCCACCGCCCGCCGGAGACGATGGGCGCTCCTCGATGGCCGGGCGGCCCTCGTCGGGGGGCGTCATCGCTTGAACAGCCGACGGGCGTCGGCCACGGTCACCACCGACCCGGTGATCAGCACGCCGACCCCGGCCAGTTCACCGGGTACGTCGGACTCGGCCTCGGCGACCGCCGCCTCGATCGCGTCGGGCATCTCCTCGGCCACCTCCACCCGCTCCGGCCCGAAGACCTCCCGGGCCAGCGCGGCCAGTTCCTCCGCGGGCATCGCCCGGGGCGAGGAGTTGCTGGTCACCACCAGGGAGTCGAGGACCGGCTCCAGCAACTCCAGCAGACCCGCCGCGTCCTTGTCGCCGAGGACGGCGAGCACGCCGACAAGCTTGCTGAACGCGAACTCCTCCTGCAACGCGGTCACCGTGGCGGCCATGCCGTGCGGGTTGTGCGCGCCGTCGAGCAGGACCGTCGGGGCGGTGCGCACCTTCTCCAGCCGGCCGGGCGACCTGACGGTGGCGAAGCCCTCCCGTACGGTCTCGACGTCGAGCTGCCGATTCGCCCCCGCACCGAGGAACGCCTCCACGGAGGCGAGCGCAACCGCCGCGTTCTGCGCCTGGTGCGCGCCGTGCAGCGGGATGAACACCTCCTCGTACACCCCGCCGAGCCCCTGAATGTTCAGCACCTGGCCGCCGACGGCGACCGACCGGCGCAGCACGCCGAACTCGGACCCCTCGCGGGCGACGGTCGCGCCGACCTCGGCGCAGCGCTCCAGGATCGGCCGGGCGGCCTCCTCCTCCTGCGCCGCGCAGACGACCGTGGCTCCCTTGTGGATGATCCCGGCCTTGTGCAGGGCGATGTCCTGGAGCGTGTCGCCCAGCCATTCGGTGTGGTCGAGTCCGATCGGGGTGAGCACCGCCACCCCGGCCTGGATCACGTTCGTGGCGTCCTCCGCGCCGCCGAGCCCCACCTCGACCACCGCGACGTCCACCGGGGCGTCGGCGAACGTCGCGAACGCCAGCGCCGTCGTCATGTCGAAGTACGTCAGCGGCTCGGCGGAGCGCCGGTCGACCAGCTCGGCCAGCGGCGCCACCTCGCGGTACGTGGCCACGAAGCGTTCCTCGCCGACCGGCTCCCCGTCGAGGCTGATCCGCTCCCGGACGCTGTCCAGGTGCGGGCTGGTGTAGCGGCCGGTGTGCAGGCCGAACGCCCGCAGCAGCGAGTCGATCATCCGGGCGGTCGAGGTCTTGCCGTTGGTCCCGGTGAGGTGGATCGACGGGTACGCCCGCTGCGGGCTACCGAGCAGGTCGAGCAGCGTCTCGATGCGCTCCAGCTCGAAGTGCACGCGGGTGAAGCCGCGCCCGGCCAGCTCGGCGTCGACCGCGGCGAACTCGCCGCGGTCCACGCCGCCGCCCCCACGGGCGCGGTCGGTGCGGTCGGTGCTATCGGTGCGGTCAGTCACGAGGGGAGCGCCTCCAGTGCGGCGTCGATGCGGACCAGGTCGGCCTCGGCGGTGGCCAGCCGGTCCCGGATCTTGGCGACCACCGGTTCCGGGGCCTTTCCGACGAACGCCGGATTGTCCAGCTTCGCCCGGGCCTGGGCGGCCTCCTTCTCGGCCGCCGCGCGGTCCTTGGCGAGCCGGGCCCGCTCGGCGGCCACGTCGATCGACCCCCGGGTGTCCAGCGCGACGCTCACCTCGCCCGGCATGGCGAGGGTGGCGCTGGCCTGGAAGTCGTCGCCGGGCGGGTCGAGCCGGACCAGCGACCGGATCAGCCGCTCGTGACCGGCGATGCCCGCACCGGTCAGGCCGTCGAGCCGCGCGACCACCCGCTGGGTGGGCCGCAGGCCCTGGTCGGACCGGAAGCGCCGGATCTCGGTCACCACCCGCTGGACGGTGCCGACCTCGCCCTCCGCGGCGTCGTCGATCCCGGTACGGTCGGCGACCGGCCAGGCGGCCGTCATGACCGTCTCCCCGCCGGTGAGCGCGGTCCACAGCTCCTCGGTGACGAACGGGATCACCGGGTGCAGCAGCCGCAGCAGCTGGTCGAGCACGTGCCCGAGCACCCGGCGGGTGGCGTCGGCCCCGGGGCCGCCCTCGGCGAGCACCGGCTTGCTCAGCTCCACGTACCAGTCGCAGACGTCGTCCCACGCGAAGTGGTACAGCAGATCGCAGACCTTCGCGAACTCGTACGCCTCGAACTGCTCGTCCACCTCGGCGGTGACGTGCGCCAGCCGGGACAGGATCCACCGGTCGACGGTGGAGAGCTGCTCGGCCGCCGGCAACGGGCCGTCGACGTGCGCGCCGTTCATCAACGCGAAGCGGGTGGCGTTCCAGAGCTTGTTGCAGAAGTTACGGGAGCCC
>NZ_GG657738.1:2034683-2037373 GCF_000158815.1 Micromonospora sp. ATCC 39149
GACATCTTCTTGCCGTGCTCGTCACGGACCATGCCGTGCAGGGCGACCACGTCGAACGGCTGCCGGCCGTCCATCGCGTACAGGCCGAACATCATCATCCGGGCGACCCAGAAGAACAGGATGTCGTACCCGGTGACCAGGACGCTGGTCGGGTAGAACTTCGCCAGGTCCGGGGTCTGCTCGGGCCAGCCGAGGGTGGAGAACGGCCACAGGCCGCTGGAGAACCAGGTGTCCAGCACGTCCTCGTCCTGGTGCCAGCCCGTGCCGGTCGGCGGCTCGTCGTCGGGGCCAACGCAGACGATCTCGCCGTCCGGGCCGTACCAGACGGGGATGCGGTGACCCCACCAAAGCTGGCGGGAGATGCACCAGTCGTGCATGTTGTCGACCCAGGCGAAGTACCGCTTGGCCAGCTCGGCCGGCTCGATCTTCACCCGGCCGTCGCGCACCGCGTCACCGGCCGCCTTGGCCAGCGGGGCGGTGTTGACGAACCACTGCAACGACAGCCGCGGCTCGACCGTGGTCTTGCATCGCGAGCAGTGGCCGACGGCGTGCACGTACGGCCGCTTCTCGGCCACGATCAGGCCCTGCTCGCGCAGTGCCGCGACGATCGCCGGCCGGGCCTCGTACCGGTCCAGGCCCTGGAACGGGCCGGGGGCGGTGATGACCCCACGCTCGTCCATGATCGTCAAGGCCGGCAGGGCGTGCCGCTGACCGATCTCGAAGTCGTTCGGGTCGTGCGCCGGGGTCACCTTCACCATGCCCGTGCCGAAGCTCGGGTCGACGTGCTCGTCGGCCACGATCGGGATATGCCGGCCGGTAAGCGGCACCTCGACCTCGGTGCCGATCAGGTGCTGGTACCGCTCGTCACCCGGGTGCACCGCCACGGCGGTGTCGCCGAGCATCGTCTCGGCCCGGGTGGTGGCGACCACCACGTCGTCGGAGTACCGGATCGAGACCAACTCACCGTCGTCGTCGGTGTGCTCGACCTCGATGTCGGACAGCGCGGTCAGGCAGCGGGGGCACCAGTTGATGATCCGGTTGGCCCGGTAGATCAACCCGTCGTCGAAGAGTTTCTTGAACATGGTCTGCACGGCCCGGGAGAGGCCGGCGTCCATGGTGAAGCGCTCGCGCTTCCAGTCGACGGCGTCGCCGAGGCGGCGCATCTGGCCCAGGATCGCGCCGCCGGACTCGGCCTTCCACTGCCACACCCGCTCGACGAACTTCTCGCGACCCAGATCGTGGCGGGACAGGCCCTCGTTCGCCAGCTGCCGCTCGACCAGGTTCTGGGTGGCGATGCCGGCGTGGTCCATGCCCGGCAACCAGAGCGCCTCGAAGCCCTGCATCCGCTTGCGACGGGTCAACGCGTCCATCAGCGTGTGCTCGAACGCATGGCCCATGTGCAGCGAACCGGTGACGTTCGGCGGGGGGATGACCACGGTGAACGGGGGCTTGTCGCTCTGGGCCGACGCCCGGAACCGGCCGCCGGCTACCCACTGCTCGTACCGTCGCTGCTCCACTTCGCCCGGCTGATACTGGGCGGAGAGGGTCGGGGCGTCGGGGCGTCGGGCATCCAGTCTCTCGGTCACCCTCAAAGTCTACGGAGCGCTTCTGCCGACCTGACGTGCACCACCTGTTGTTCGCGTACGGTGTCGGCTATGTCCGACGCGCATCTCACCGAGCATTCGCTCGCCGGCGAGCCCGAGCCGATCGACCTCACCGAGGAACCGATCCGGCTCGGCAACCGGGACCCGCAGGACGCTCCCGGGCGATCTTCGCGGTCCCGGCGCCGACTGGTCGTCCTCGCGGTGGTGCTGGCGGCCGGCCTCGCCGGGATGGGCGCGCTCGGCGTCGCCGGCTGGCGGGTGGCTCAGCAGAAGGACGCTGAACTGTCCAGCCCCGCCACCGTCGCCGGCCTCCAGCGGGACGACAGCGAACGCGCGCGCAGCACCGCCGACTACCTGCGCGACGGGCTGTCCGCCGACATCGACCTGGACCGCAGCTTCGGCACCGTCTACCGCGACCCGGCGGACGACAAGCGGGCGGTGCTCGTCTTCGGCGGCACAACCCTGCTCTGGCAACCGGAACGCGACCTCGACACCCTGTTCCGCCTGATGACGGACGAGACCGGGAAAGTCACCAGCCTGCGGGAGGTTCCCCCCGGCCGGCTCGGCGGGGTGATGAAGTGCGGTACGACCAGCGGCGAGGGCGGCGACTTCGCGATCTGCGGCTGGGCGGACCACGGCAGCGTCGCGATGGCGATGTTTCCGGGCCGTCCGGTGGACTCCGCCGGTGACCTGCTGCGTCAGATCCGTGAGGAGATCCAGAGCCGCTCCTGATCCCGATCAGGATTCCCGACGGCTGGCGGGGCGTCCCGAGGGGCCATGGCCGCCGCTGTCCTCTTGTCCGTCGCTGTCCACCATCCCGGTTGCCCGGTGGTATCCGATTTCCGGTTCCTGGAAACGGTTCAGGGCCACCCCCACAAAAGGATGACCCCGACCACACCACACCCCACAACCACACAATCGAGGGCCGACCCCCATAGGGGCGGCCCTCGACTGGAAAGAATGTCCGGCGGTGTCCTACTCTCCCACACCCTCCCGAGTGCAGTACCATCGGCGCTGGAGGGCTTAGCTTCCGGGTTCGGAATGTAACCGGGCGTTTCCCCTCCGCCATGACCGCCGTAACTCTAT
>NZ_GG657738.1:2040544-2049937 GCF_000158815.1 Micromonospora sp. ATCC 39149
TTCGCTCGGACCCACGCCGACGCACGCCGAAACCCGGCGGTCGTTGCTGTCGTGGAGAGCCGCAGGCCAGCCGATCGTCGCTTCGCGACCATCTGCCCGAACCCTGCCGGCTTCAGCACTCTACCCGGTTGGCTTCGCGATTGCAACTCCGTCTCACCGGAGCCTTGTCGCACCACCCGGACCAGCCTCGATCGGCGCCTCCGCCACGAGCCTGGCACCCGCTCTCGGCCGGTTTGTCCGGCCTCCCGCGTGCAGGGAGAAAGTTACGCGCACGGCACCGGGAAGGCAAATCGGCATCTGTCACTGTCCGGACGAAGCTGACGCCGCTGGCGTGACCGGATGTGCGCGGGCGCGTGTCAGAGTGTCTGGCATGGATGCCGCCTCCCCTCCCCCGGTGACCCCGCTCGCCGAGGAAGCACTGCTCGGACTGCTGTTGCCGTTCTGGCAGCTGGTCATCGGCGCCGTGGTGGTGGTCGTCGTCCTGCTCTCGGTGGGTCGGTTGGCCCGGCGCGGGCGCTCCCGGATGTCTGCCGCGCTGCTCATCACGGCCACCGCCATCGCCGGCCTCACGGTGCTCGGGGTCCTCCTACAGAGCTGAGCCGACGCCTGCATCGACTCGGGGACCCGGGTGTCTCGACAGCCACGCCTGGGCGGGCGACCGCGCGTGATCGCGTGACCGCCCGGGGCGCGAGCCCACCCGACAGCGCAACGACGGCCGGAGGTCAGAGCCGGCGGTTAGCCAGGCTGGGCAGCTCGCTGCGGAGCGTCCGGAGCCGGTCCAGGTCCAGGTCCACGACGGTGAAGCCGGGACCGTCCGGCACCTGACCGAGGACAGTCCCCCACGGGTCGACGACCATGCTCCGGCCGAAGCAGGTGCGCCCCGGCTCGTGGTCGCCGGTCTGACCGGCGGCGGCGACGAAGCACTGGTTCTCGATGGCCCGCGCCCGCAACAGGACCTCCCAGTGGTCCCGCCCGGTGTGCAGCATGAACGCCGCCGGCACCACCAGCAGTGTGGCGTCCCCTTCCGTGACCAGTTGCCGGTACAGCTCCGGAAACCGCAGGTCGTAGCAGATCGACAACCCGACCCGGACGCCCTCGACGTCGACCACCACCGGCTTCTCCCCCGGGGCGACCGTCGCCGACTCCAGGTACGAGACCCGGCCCGGGATCTCCACGTCGTACAGATGGATCTTGCGGTAGCTGGCGGCGAGCGTGCCGGTGCGGTCGAAGACCAGCGAGGTGTTCCAGCTGTGCTCCCGGTCCGGACCCGCCTCGTGGAACGACCCGGCGTGCACCCAGATGCCGAGCCGACGGGCGACGCCAGCGAAGAACCGGCCCACGGTGCCGTCCACCGGCTCGGGCTCCGGCATGCTTGCGGCGGGGCCGAGAAAGTCGACGTACTCCGGGAGGACCGCCAGGTCCGCGCCGGCCGACGCGGCCCGAACCAACAGAGCCTCCGCGGCGGAGAGGTTGGCCGCCCGGTCGTCGCGGGAGTTGAGCTGGCAGACGGCGACGCGCATGACCATCAGCGTACGGCCGGGAGGGCCCCCGCGACAGCCTCAGCCGCCGGCGGAGGGGCTGGCGCTCCCCCCGACGGCGGACGGGTCAGGCAGACTTCTCCTCGCGGTCCCGGCGAGCCCGGCGGCCGCTGAACTCCCGGGGCACGATCGTCGGGTTCACGTTCTCCAGGACGACCTCGCGGGTGATCAGCACCCGGGCGGCGTCGGGGTTGCTCGGCACCTCGTACATCACGGAGAGCAGGACCTCCTCCATGATGGCGCGCAGGCCCCGGGCACCCGTGCCGCGCAGCATCGCCTGGTCGGCGATGGCCTCCAGGGCCGGCGGATCGAACTCGAGCTCCACGCCGTCCAGCTCGAAGAGGCGCTGGTACTGCTTCACGAGCGCGTTGCGCGGCTCGGTGAGGATCCGCACGAGGGCGGAGCGGTCGAGGCTGCGAACGTTGGTGATCACCGGAAGGCGGCCGATGAACTCGGGGATCAGGCCGAACTTCAGCATGTCCTCCGGCATGACCTGGCTGAAGATGTCGTCGGTCGACCGCTCGGAAACCGAGCGGAGCCGCGCGCCGAAGCCCGTGCCGCCGTGACCCGTGCGGGCCTCGATGATCTGGTCGAGACCGGCGAAGGCCCCGCCGCAGATGAACAGCACGTTGGTGGTGTCGATCTGGATGAACTCCTGGTGCGGGTGCTTGCGACCGCCCTGCGGCGGCACGTTGGCGACCGTGCCCTCGAGCATCTTCAGCAGCGCCTGCTGGACGCCCTCGCCGGAGACGTCCCGGGTGATCGACGGGTTCTCCGACTTACGGGCGATCTTGTCGACCTCGTCGATGTAGATGATGCCGGTCTCGGCGCGCTTGATGTCGTAGTCCGCGGCCTGGATCAGCTTGAGCAGGATGTTCTCCACGTCCTCGCCGACGTACCCGGCCTCGGTGAGGGCGGTGGCGTCCGCGATCGCGAAGGGGACGTTCAGCATCCGCGCGAGGGTCTGCGCCAGGTGCGTCTTGCCGCAGCCGGTGGGCCCGAGCAGCAGGATGTTGGACTTGGCCAGCTCGACAGCGTCGCTGCCGGAGCCCGGCGCGCCGGCCGCCTCGGCCTGGATCCGCTTGTAGTGGTTGTAGACCGCGACCGCGAGCGCCTTCTTGGCCTGGTCCTGGCCGACCACGTAGTTGTCGAGGAACTGGCAGATCTCCATCGGCTTGGGAAGCTCTTCCCACTTCACCTCGCCGGACTCGGCCAGCTCCTCCTCGATGATCTCGTTGCAGAGATCGATGCACTCGTCGCAGATGTAGACCCCAGGCCCCGCGATGAGTTTCTTCACCTGCTTCTGCGACTTGCCGCAGAAGGAGCATTTAAGTAGGTCGCCGCCGTCACCGATCCGTGCCACCTACGTTCTCCCTGCACTCATCGGCCGGTGCACCGGCCATGACCTGCGGACGCTGCGCTCCGTCCGTCTCCGTTCGCTCGCCGGACCGTCCCGACGCAGCGGTACGGGCCCGACGTTACCCGCTGGCGGGAGTTTCTCCGACCCCCAAATCGGGCGTGTCAGAGGTCGGCCGGGAACGCGCCCGGCCGACCTCCGACCCGATGCTCGGCTCAGCTGGCCGCGTTGGCGGCGAGCAGGCCCTTCTTGCGGCTGGTGAGGATCGTGTCGACTAGCCCGTACTCGCGGGACTCCTCGGCCGTCATGATCTTGTCCCGGTCGATGTCCTTGCGGACCTTCTCCACCGGCTGGTTGCAGTGCCGGGAGAGCATCTCCTCCAGTTGCGTACGCATCCGCAGGATCTCCCGGGCCTGGATCTCGATGTCCGAGCCCTGCCCGTAGCCGCCCTCGGTAGCCGGCTGGTGGATGATGATCCGCGAGTTCGGCAGCGCCATCCGCTTGCCCGGCGTGCCGGCGGCGAGCAGCACCGCGGCGGCGCTGGCGGCCTGGCCGAGACAGACCGTGGAGATGTCCGGCCGGACGTACTGCATGGTGTCATAGATCGCCGTCATGGCGGTGAAGGAGCCACCCGGCGAGTTGATGTACATGATGATGTCGCGGTCCGGGTCGGTGCCCTCAAGCGTCAGCAGCTGCGCCATCACGTCGTTGGCCGACGCGTCGTCCACCTGGACGCCGAGGAAGATGATCCGGTCCTCGAAGAGCTTGTTGTACGGGTTGGACTCCTTCACCCCGTACGACGTGCGCTCGACGAACGACGGCAGGACGTAGCGGTTGTGCACGGCCGCGAACTGGGGCGGCAGGCTCAGGTCGGTCATCGTCAGCTCCTCGGTCAGCTCAGGGTCCCGGCGCCTTCCGGAACCTGCGCGGCTCCGGTGATCACCTTGTCGATGAAGCCGTAGTCCATGGCCTCCTGGGCGGTGAACCAGCGGTCACGGTCCGAGTCCGCCTCGATCTGGGCCTGGGTCTGGCCGGTGTGGAAGGCAACCCGCTCCTGGAACATCCGCTTGGTGTACAGCATCTGCTCCGCCTGGATGGCGATGTCCGACGCGGTGCCGCCCATGCCGCCGGACGGCTGGTGCATCATGATCCGCGCGTGGGGCAGGGCGTACCGCTTGCCCTTGGTGCCCGCACAGAGCAGCAGCTGCCCCATCGAGGCGGCCATGCCCATCGCCACCGTGGAGACATCGTTGTCGATGTACTGCATCGTGTCGTAGATCGCCATGCCGGAGTAGACCGAGCCTCCCGGCGAGTTGATCCAGAGGAAGATGTCCCGGTCCGGGTCCTCCGCCGCGAGCAGCAGCAGCTGCGCGCAGATGCGGTTGGCCACCTGGTCATTCACCTCGCTGCCCAGGAAGATGATGCGCTCCTTGAGCAACCGGTTGTAGACCGAGTCGTCGAGGTTGCCAATGTTGTCGCCACCGCGGGCATCGATCGCCCGGAGCGGCTTCGCTGGGATGTGCATGTCGGTCATGGCAGCCCTTCGCTCTCCGTACCGTCCTACCCGACACTAACCGCTTGCCCGGGTGGCAGAGTCCCGGTCGGGGCGCTTTTCGCTCTCAGCGCAGCCCTCGGGACGTACCCGGAAAAGGGCTCGCCGCCGCCCACCGCGACCGGTGGACGGCGGCCAGCCGACGATCAGTGCTCGTGGTCGTGGTCGTGTGCCTCTTCGCTCTCGGCGCGGATAGCGTCGAGGCTCACCTCGTTGCCCGCCGTGTCCTTGATCGTGATGCGCTCCATCACCGAGGCCAGCGCCTTGCCGCGCCGCACGTCGCCGAAGACTGCCGCCGCCGCGCCGGAACGGACCAGCTGGTCGTAGAACTGCTGCGGGGGCATCCCGGCGCGCTGCGCGCGGTGGACGATCTCGTGGCCGAACTCGTCGTCGGAGACCTGGACGTTCTCGGCGTCGGCCAGGGTGTCCAGCAGGAGCTGGATCTTGACGCCCTCGGTCGCCGCCTCGTTCAGCTCGGCGTCGACCTGCTCCTCGGTCTTCTCCTCGGCGGCGAGGTACTCCTCCAGGGAGGCACCGATCCGCTCCAGCTGGTCGATCATGGCCTGCTTGCGGCTCTCGACCTCCTCGCGCACCACGCCCTCCGGCGCCGGCACCCCGGCGGCCTCGACGAGCTGCTCCAGGGCCTTGTCCCGGGCGGCGTAGATCTGCTCGACCCGCTTGCCCCGGGTGACCCGCTCACGCAGGTCGCCGCGCAGCTCCTCGATGGTGTCGAACTCGCTCGCCAGCTGGGCGAAGTCGTCGTCCAGCTCCGGCAGCTCCTTCTCCTTGACCGTGCGCACGGTCACCGACACCTCGGCGTCACGGCCGGCGAAGTCGCCGCCGACGAGCTGGGTGGTGAAGGTGGTGCTCTCACCGGCGGCGAGGCCGACGAGGGCCTCGTCCAGCCCCGGCAGGAGCTGCTTGCTGCCGACCTCGTGGGAGATGTTGGTCGCCGAGCCGCCCGGGACGTCCTCGCCGTCGACCGTGGCGTTCAGGTCGATCTGCACGTAGTCGCCCTCGGCGGCGGCCCGCTCGACGGTCTTCAGCGTGGCGAACCGATCGCGCAGGTTCTTCACCTGCTCGTCGATCTCGCTCTCGTCGATCTGGAGTTCGTCGACGGTGACCTCGATCGAGTCCAGGGCCGGCAGGGTGATCTCGGGCCGGACGTCCACCTCGGCGGTGAAGTTGAGCGAGTCACCGTCGTTGAACTCGGTGATCTCGACCTCGGGGCGACCGAGGGTCTTCAGGTCGTGCTCGCGGACCGCGGCGAGGATGTTCTGCGGGATGGCCTCCTGCACCGCCTCGTTCAGGACGGTGCCCCGGCCCACCCGCTGGTCGATCACGGTGGCCGGCACCTTGCCCCGGCGGAAGCCGGGCACCTGCACCTGCGAACCGATCTCCCGGTACGCCTTCTTGAGGCTCGGCTCGAGCTCGACGAACGGCACCTCGATGGCGAGCCGCACGCGCGTCGGGCTCAGAGTCTCGACGGTGCTCTTCACAGGCGTACTCCTTGACGGATCTCAGTTGAGTCTGGGCGTGATTCAGCCCATCGAGTGTAGGCGAGCCGGCGCGGCTCCTCGGCAGCGCCCGGGGGAACCGGCGGATCCCGGGACCCATCGGCCCCGGGAAACCGGTGCTCCCGGACCCGTCGGCACCCGGGGAACCGGTGGGCTCCCAGGGACCGGCGGTTCCGGGGTGCCCGGCCACGGACGACAGTCGGGGTGGCGGGATTTGAACCCACGGCCCCTCGCTCCCAAAGCGAGTGCGCTACCAAGCTGCGCCACACCCCGTGACGACGAGAAGTGTATGCCGTCGGCGCGCGCCAGGGGTGCCGGGGCATCCCCGGCGTGGATCAGCGGCGCGACGTCGGCTGGGCGGGGCGTGCCGGGCCGGCGGCGCGTCGGCGGCGCGACATCGGCGGGTCGCTGGCGCGACGGCGGCGCAACATCGGCGGGTCGGCGGCGCGACGGCGGCGCAACATCGGCGGGTCGGCGGCGCGACGGCGGCGCAACATCGGCGGGTCGGCGGCGCGACGGCGGCGCAACATCGGCGGGTCGGCGGCGCGACGGCGGCGACATGGCGGTATCACCGTTCGGGGATACCGCCACCTCACCGACATGACGTGGAACGCGGATACGGGTGGACTGGACGCGCGCCGAACCGGGGGCACCGGGTAGGCTGTCGGCGCGCCCCGTACACCGGGGCGCAAGCGGGCGTAGCTCAATGGCAGAGCTTCAGTCTTCCAAACTGACGGTGCGGGTTCGATTCCCGTCGCCCGCTCCACGGCACTCCGGCCCAGGTCAACGGCATTTTCGCCGCGCCTGGGCCGTTCTCGTGCCAGCTCTCTTTGATCTTGCGTGCCATTGGCGTGCCAGTAGCGCCGGCCATGCCGTCCGAGGCGAGTTCGCGTGCCGGCCGCGCGGTCCTCTTGCCGGATCCTCTACGCCACCCGCCCGGAGTCAAGGGCGCTGCGCGTCGGCACGCCCCATGCCTACGGCCACCCTCGGCCCCGACCGGGCGGCGAAGTCCCTGGCATCTATCCGGAGGGCAGCGGGGCGGCCGGGCTCGGATAACGCTTTGCCGAGCTCCGGCGGGGTGGCCTACCTTCGCCGGATGGTGGAGATCGAGACTGAGCGGCTCATTCTGCGGAACTGGCGGGATTCCGACCTGTCGCCGTGGACTGCAATGAACGCCGACCCGGAGGTCCGAGAACATCTCGGGCCGCTACTCACTCCGGAGCAGGCCGCGGCCTCGATGCGCAGCTTCCAGGAAGATCTAGACCGGAACGGCTTCAGCTTCTGGGCTGTGGGGGTCCGCGACACAGGGCAATTCGTCGGGTTCGCTGGCCTGGACGTGGTGGACGAGGGCATGCCGTTTACCGGCGTGGAGGCTGGCTGGCGGCTGTCCCGGTCGGCTTGGGGGCACGGGTATGCCACGGAGGCGGCGGTGGCGGTGTTGCGACACGGCTTTGACAAGGTTGGGTTAACCGAGATCTTGGCGGTGACCACCAAGGCGAACCTGCGTTCGCAGGCGGTGATGCGCCGGATCGGCATGACCACGGACCCGGCCGAGGACTTTGACGACCCCGAGGTGGACGAGGGTCCCTTGCGCCGTTGCGTGCTGTACCGCAAGCGTGCGGATGTGGTCTTCGAGACGTAGGCGACGTCTCTCCCGGCAGCAGCCATGTGCCATCAACGTGCCAACGCCCTCTGGCTTGGCTGTACAGCCGTCCGTACAGCCACCTGGCCGGCCGCCGCTTCCAGCTTCCGGTGCCGTCGGTCAGGACTGGCTACGTGACCACTGCTGGTTCGTGCCGCCGCCGCACCCGGACTGCTGGATGTCCGCGCCGTCGCCGGTGCCGGCGTTGACCACGTCGAGGCACTTGCCGCTGTGCCGGGCCCGGAGCTGGAAGTAGCTCCCGGTCGCGGCCCACTGCCACTGCTGGTTGGTGCCGCTGCCGCAGGTGTACTGGATGATGTTGGCGCCGTCGGCGGTGGACGCGTTGGCGACGTCGAGGCACTTGCCGCTGTTGGCGTTGACGACGCGGAAGTAGCCGCCGCCGGCGTCCTGGAACTCCCACCGCTGGTTGCCGCCGCCGTTCCAGGCGTACTGCTTGACCTCGGCGTTGTTCGCCGTCGAGTTGCCCACCACGTCCATCACCCGGCCGCTGTGCCGGGCGGTGATGCGGTAGTAGGCGGGCGAGTTGCCGGTGATCGTTCCCGTGGCCGTGTCGATGGTGACGGACGGGTACCAGGTCAGGCTCATGCTGGTGCTGGACGGGAAGGTGATCGGCAGCCACACGTACTGCGAGTCGCCGACGGGACCGCCCCAGGCGCCCGCCCAGCGGTCACCGAGGTACAGGTAGCTGGTGGTGGAGGTGCCCTGGATCGGCAACACGAAGGCCGGCTGGGAGCTGAAGGTGGTGCTGTTGCCCACGTCGGTCCAGCCGCTCCAGGGCCCCGAGATGCTCTGCGCGGTGGCGTACTTGGCCTGGTTCGGGCTCCAGCCCGTCGCCCCAGAGGTCAGCAGAAAGTACGTGCTGCCCCGCTTGAACAGGGCGGGTGCCTCGCGGTGGGCGCCGTCCCAGAAGTTGCCGACGAGGCTGGCGACGTTGAGGTAGTCCGCCGTGAGCCGGTAGATGTGCAGGTCGTAGTTGTCGTCGGCGGCCGAGATCATGTACGCGGTGCCGTTGTCGTTGTAGAGCATGATGTCCCGGGACATGTGCTGCCCGAGCGGCCGGAAGCTGCCGTGGTAGGTGTAGTTGCCGTCCACCGTGGCCGACGAGGCGACGGCGGCCCGCGCCTCGTTGTAGTCGGACCCGTTCTCCTTGTGCATCCACATCACGTACCGGCCGGTGCTGGCGTTGTAGATGACCTTCGGTCGCTCGATGTTGGCGACCCGCAGCTCGGCGGCCGACGACTGGGTCAGGACGTTGTTGCGGAACTCCCAGGTGCGCAGGTCCGTGGAGCGGTAGACGGAGACCGCCCGGAAGGTGTTGTCCGGGTTGCGGTTCTCGCCGAACCAGTAGTAGTAGTTGTCGACCTTGAGGACGCCACCACCGTGGGCGTGCACCACGGCCCCGCTGGTGTCGGTGAACTGCGTGCCGTTGGTGACGGTCACCGGCGCTGCCTGGGCACCCGCCGTCGGGATGACCACCGTCGCCACGGCCACAGTGAGCGCCACCCCGAGTGACAGGAGGCGTCCGCTTCTTCTCATCCGCTCGTCCTTCCGTGGACCGGGCCGGCCTCGACCCCCGCCGCACGATCCGGCGACGCGATGCCGTCGGAGCTGGGCTGCACCTGCATTAACCCATTGATGGTTACGCATCCGCAACACTGCGGTAACCGGACTTTGGGCAGGGTGCCACAACCACAGACAGGCCAATCAGGGAGAGCCACCGCGACACGAGCCTCCGCACCGCTTGTCGGGTTCTCGGCGTCGGCCCG
>NZ_GG657738.1:2050037-2056951 GCF_000158815.1 Micromonospora sp. ATCC 39149
CGACGCCGAGAACCCGCCAGACAAGCCCGGTCAGATGCCGGTCACCGGCCGCAGGTCAACGGGGGGACGGCCGCCGTCCCGCTGGTCCGCACCATCATCCCGAACGTCGTCGAGGCGCCCGGTGCCAACGTGCCGTTGTACGGCGCGTTGCCGACGACGACGTCGGCACCGGTGGTCTGCACCACCCCGTTCCAGGCAGTCTGGATGCGCTCGTCGCCGGGCCACCGCCAGGAGACGTGCCAGCCCTGGACCGGTTGGCTCCCGGTGGCGCGCACGGTGACCGTGGCGACGAAGCCGCCGGTATAGCGGTTGTCGATGGTGGCGGTCGCGCTGCACGACGACTGGTCCGCGGTGCGGGCCGGCCCGCCGATCACGTACGGGTCCCGCTTGCCGTCGGGCTCGCTGAACCGGAACCAGTAGTCGGTGCTCGGGGTCAGCCCGCCGATGGTCACCTTCCCGTTGCGCTCGGGCCCGGTGAGGGCCTGGGCGGCGGGGTTCTGCCACTTCTCGGCGTCCTCGCGGCTGGTGAAAAGGACGACCTGCATCGGCGGGTTGTAGCCGCAGGGCGGGCTGAGCAACATGGAGTAGGTGATGGTCAGGCTCGTCGCGGTGGTCTCCGACACCTGACCCCAGATCGGCAGCGCCGGCGGACACGCAAACGTCGGCGTCGGGATCGGTGGCGTCGGCGTCAGCTGGGCGGAGGGCGCGCCGGCGGCGCCGGCCGTCCCGGCCCAGAAGGCCAGGGTCAGGGTCGCGGCGGCCAGCACCACGCCGGGCATGCGGAGCATCCGTACCTCCTTGGATCGAGGGCACCGGCCGCAGGGGGACCGGCCGGTGTCGGGGTTGGTAACTGCCGGTTGCCCGGGACCGGCCACCAGGTCCGACCCAGGCGTAGGCGTCGACGCCGGCCGGATCGTGGCCGGGCCGACGGGAATGGCGAGGGCTGCCCGGCGCGGGGTGGCAAACCACCCCGCGCACCCTCTCAGGCAGGGATCGAGTGCCTCGCGCCGGCTCCAGAGCGAGGCTCATCGACAGCTTTCCATTCGAAGAACATCGATGCAATTACCCGTTCCGGCCGGGCTGGGGCAGCCGTCAGGGCAGCCGGCGTTCGGCTTCGAGGCGGTCGACGACACGACTGGCGATCCGTTCGAGGGTGCGCACCTCGTCCGGGTCGAGCTGGTCGAAGACGAGCCGCCGGACGGTGTCGACGTGCGCGGGCGCGGCGGCCTCGATCGCGGCCCGGCCCGTGGCGGTGAACGTCACGTAGGCGCCCCGCGCGTCCTGGGGGCACTCCTCGCGGTCGATCAGGCCCCGACGCCGCATCCGGCCCAGGTGGTGCGACAGCCGGCTCTGCTCCCACTGGAGGCCGCGTTGCAGCTCGAACGGCCGCAACCGCCCGTCGGGCGCCTCGGCGAGCTGGACCAGCACCTCGTAGTCGGCGAGGGAGAGCGCGGACTCGGCCTGCAACTGCCGGCTCAGCCGCGCGGTCAGCTCGGCCTGCATGCGCAGATACGCCCGCCAGGCACGCTGCTGGTCGTCGTCGAGCCATCGGGGGCTGGTCATGACATCTGATGAGCGCCACGCTGACCCCCCGGGTGGACATCCGCCGGGCCCCGGCTACCGGCGGGCAGCGGGTCACGGCCACCGAGCCGGCCGAGATCCTGGTCTGGGAGATGCACGCCACCGTCGCCCGCTGAGCCGGCACGGACGACGACGTGGGGTGCCCGGGTGGGCACCCCACGTTTCGGCCGGCCCTGCCAACCGACCAGGCATGGCGGCGGCCACGGGCCCGGAGTCCGGCCTGCGTACGATGCGGGGCCGGACATCGGCTCGTCCCGGCGGAGGTAGCGGCAGATGGCAGCCCAGCACGAGGGGTTCGCCCTCGGCGTCGACCTCGGCACGTCCAACACGGTGGCCGTGCTGCGCTGGCCCGACGGCCGGACCCGGCCGCTGCTGGTCGACGGGCAACCGGTCGTCCCCTCCGGGGTGTACGCCGACACCGACGGCCGGCTGCACGTCGGCCGGGACGCCCGACGGCTGGCGCAGGCCGACCCGGGGCGCTACGAGCCGAATCCGAAGCGCCGGATCGACGCCCCGACCGTGCCGCTGGGCGACCGCGAGTACGCCCCCGCCGATCTGCTCGCCGCGATCCTGCACGCGGTGGGGCAGGCGGCCCTCGCCACAGTCGGCTTCCTGCCCCCGGCGGTGCTCACCTGCCCGGCGTCCTGGGATGAAGCCCGCCGCCAGATCCTCGCCGACGCGCTGCTGCGGGCGGGCTGGCCGCAGGCCGCCGAGCACACCCTGTCCGGCCCGACCCCGCCCGGCACCCGGCTGCTGCGCGAGCCCGTCGCCGCCGCCCGCTACTACGCCCAGGTGCTGCGCCGGCCGGTGCCCGTCGGCGGCTCGATCGCCGTGTTCGACCTCGGCGGCGGCACCCTCGACGTGGCGGTGCTGCGCAACGAGGGCGCCGACCCGTGGGGCGACTCGGGATTCACCGTGACCGCCACCGGCGGCGTGCCCGACCTGGGCGGGCTGGACCTGGACGCGGCCCTGGTGGCCCGGATGGGCGAGCTGGTGTCCGCGACCCACCCGCAGGTGTGGCAACGGCTCACCCAGCCGGCCGACGCGCCGCAGTGGCGCGACCGGCACCAGCTCTGGGAGGGCGTCCGCGAGGCGCGGGAGATGCTGTCCCGGGCGACCGTCGCGCCGGTGGTCGTGCCGGGCCTGCCGGCGGTGGTCGAGCTGACCCGCGAAGACGCCGAACGGGTGGCCGCCCCGCTGCTGGCCCGGGCCGTGGCCGAGACCCGCCGGGTGATCGCCGCCGCCGGGCTCACCCCCGACCGGCTCGCCGGCCTGTTCCTGGTGGGCGGCCCGACCCGGATGCCGCTGGTGGCCCGCATGCTGCACGCCGAGCTGGGCGTCGCGCCGACGGTGCTGGAGCAGCCGGAACTGCCGGTGGCCGAGGGGGCGCTGACCGACCTGCCGACCCCCCGCCCGGCCCCCGCGCCGCGCCCCGCACCTCCGGGAGCAACCAGCAGGAGCAGGGGCGGGAGCAGGAACACCAGCGCCAGCGGGAGCGGGAACGCCAGCAGGGGCGGGAGCGGGAGCGCCGGTGGGCGTACCGCCGAGGGGTGCCGACGCCGGACGTGGCCGGCGGCCCGCCGCCCACCCTGGCCGGCGGCGCTCCGGGGCAGCCGGCCAGGGTGCCCGCCGCCCCCGGAATGCCGGACACCGGGTGGGGCGGGCCCGGCACGCCCCCGCCCACACCGCCGCCCGCCGCGCGGCGGCGCGGGATGTGGATCGCGGTGGCCGCGGTGCTCGCCCTCGCCGGGGTGGGCGTCGGGGCCGCGCTGTGGTTCACCCGCGACCGCTACCCGGCGCTCGAGTTCCGGAACCTGGCCGAGATCGAGCGCGTCCCGGCCGGCGAGGACCGGCCGGTCGAAACCTTCACCGCGCTGCTCGGCAACGTCGGGTACGCGGCGTACCCGCTGCCGGACGACCGGCTGGAGATCGTGTCGGTCGACGCGGAGACCGGGGCGGTCCGGTGGCGGAAGCAGACCACGCGGGCGGCACAGCGATGGGACGGGCTCGTCGCCCTGCCCGGGGCGGTGGCGGCCTTCTCCGACCCGATCGGCGCCGATGCGGCCCGCGAGCTGGTGGTGCTCGACGCCGCCTCCGGCGAGCAGCGGTGGAGGCGGACCATCGGCGACGACGACCGGGTGATCTTCGGGCGGGACGTGGCGGTGCTGGTCGACACCGCCGGACACCGGCTCGTCGGGCTGCGGACACGCGACGGGCGGCCGGTCTGGGACGAGGACAACCCGCGCGACACCACGGGCAACGCCCGCAGCGCCGTGCTGCCCGTCGAGACGGCCGAGGGGGCCGGCGGCCCGGCGTACGCCGACGGGACGCCCCGCGACCCGTGGCGGGGAAAGGCCGACCGGCTCGTGCAGATCGGCGCGGACCGCTCCGCGCGGCTGATCGACCTGGCCAAGGGCACGGTGCTGCGGATCTGGCCGGGCGTGGCCGACCGCGACGACCTGATGGTCGCGCGGGAGGACCGGCTGTACGTGGTCGACGACGCCGGGGCCGGCGGGTACCGGCTGCTCGGCTACGACCTGACCCGGGTGGCGGAGCCGACGGTGCTGCACAGCGGCGCGGACGACGGGCGTCGGGTGACGGCGCTGGCGGCCTGCGGCAAGCACCGGGCATGTCTGGTGGAGACGCCGGCCGGCGAAGCGGACCGCGCCGAGGTGGTGGCCGCCACGGAGGGCACCAGGGCGAAGCGCTGGGCGGCCCCGGGGGCCATGGAGCTGGTGCCGGTGGGCGAGCACCTGATCGTCCGGCGGCAGTACCCGGAGGCGACGTCGACGCTGTTCGACCCGGCGGGCGGCGCTGTGCTGCGCGACCGGGACGGGGTGGCCATCCGGCTGGACGCGGGCAACGTGCTGGTCTTCGCCGACCCGCTGACCGGCAGCGAGGGCGATCGGAGCCTCGCCGGGCTGGCGGTCGGCTCCCCCGACCCGGTCGAGCTGGGCCGGGCCGAGGACGTCCGTAGCGAGTCCTGCTCGTGGAACACCAGCGTTCTGCTGTGCGGCGGGGCGAAGGACTTCGTGCTGTACCGCTTCGCCCCGGCACCCTGACCCCCGGCACCCCTGCCCCCGGCATCTGGCCCTCGGGATCCTGGGCCCCGGCAACCGGCGGATCGCCGCCCGGCCCCGCCCGCCGGTGCGAAGCGGGCGGAGCCGGACGGACGTCAGTCGGCCGTGGCCAGGTCCCGGAAGACACTGAGCGTGGCCGGGTCGTCGATGGTGGCCGGCACGGGCTCGTCGCGCCCCTCCACCAGCCCGCGCATCGTGCGGCGCAGGATCTTGCCGGAGCGGGTCTTCGGCAGCGCCGGCACGACGGTCACCCGGCGGAACGCGGCGACCGGGCCGATCCGCTCCCGCACCAGGGCGACCAGCTCGGCGGCGAGCACGTCCGGTTCCACCTCGACGCCGGCCTTGAGCACCACGTACCCGCTGGGCACCTGGCCCTTGAGCTCGTCGGCGACGCCGATCACGGCGCACTCGGCCACCGCCGGGTGCCCGGCCAGCACCTCCTCCATCGCCCCGGTGGAGAGCCGGTGCCCGGCCACGTTGATCACGTCGTCGGTGCGGCCCATCACGTACAGGTAGCCGTCGGAGTCGAACCGGCCGCCGTCGCCGGTCAGGTAGTAGCCGTCGAAAGTGCTCAGGTACGACCGGACGTACCGCTCGTCGTCGCCCCAGAGCGTGGGCAGGCAGCCCGGCGGCAGGGGCAGCCTGATCACGATCGAGCCCTCGACGCCCGCCGGCACCTGCGCGCCGCGCGAGTCGACCACCCGCACGTCGTACCCGGGGACCGGCACCGAGGGCGAACCGGCCTTGATCGGCAGCGGTTCGAGGCCGCGCGGGTTCGCCACCACCGGCCAGCCCGTCTCGGTCTGCCACCAGTTGTCCACCACCGGCACGCCCAGCCGCGCCCCGGCCCAGGCGAAGGTGTCCGGGTCGAGCCGCTCACCGGCCAGGAAGAGCGTCCGCAGGCTGGTCAGGTCGTACCGGCCGATGCGGGTGCCGTCCGGGTCCTGCCGGCGGATCGCCCGGATCGCGGTGGGGGCGGTGAACAGGGCGGCCACCCGGTGCTGCGACACGACGCGCCAGAACGCCCCCGCGTCCGGGGTGCCGACCGGCTTGCCCTCGTACAGCACGGTGGTCGCCCCGGTGAGCAGCGGCCCGTACACGATGTAGGAGTGGCCGACCACCCAGCCGACGTCGGAGGCGGCCCAGAAGACGTCGCCCGGCCCGATGTCGTAGACGTTGCGCATCGACCACCGCAGCGCCACCGCGTGCCCGCCGTTGTCGCGCACGACGCCCTTGGGCCGGCCGGTGGTGCCGGAGGTGTACAGCACGTAGAGCGGGTCGGTGGCGGCGACCGGGACGCAGTCGGCGGGCTCCGCGCCGTCGCAGGCGTCGTCCCAGGTGAGGTCCCGGCCCGGGGTCAGCGGGGCGGGATGCTGGGGGCGCTGCACGATCACGCACCGCTGCGGGGCGTGGTCGGCCTCGGCGAGGGCCGCGCCGAGGATCGGGTGGTAGGGCACGATCCGGTCCACCTCGATGCCGCACGAGGTGGCCACCACCACCTTCGGCCGGGCGTCGTCGATGCGCACGGCCAGCTCGTGCGCGGCGAAGCCGCCGAACACCACGGAGTGCACCGCGCCGATCCGGGCGCAGGCCAGCATGGCGACCACCGCCTCCGGGACCATCGCCAGGTAGAGCAGCACCCGGTCGCCCCGGCCGACCCCGAGCCGGCGCAGCGCCCCGGCGAACCGTGCGGTCGCGTCGCGCAGCTCCCCGTACGTGTACGTGCGGCTGGTGCCCGTGACCGGGCTGTCGTGGATCAGCGCCGGCTGGTCGCCCCGCCCCGCCGCCACGTGCCGGTCCAGGGCGTTGTGGCAGGTGTTCAGCTCCCCGTCGGGAAACCAGCGGTACAGCGGGGCCTGGCTGTCGTCGAGGATCCACCGGGGCGCCCGGTGCCAGTCGATCTCCGCCGCCGCGTCCCGCCAGAAGCCGGTCGGGTCGGCGATGCTCCGCTCGTACGCTGCTCGATACGCGCCCATCCCGCCATGCTCGCCGCGCGCGGCGGGGCGGCACGACGGTGGACCGCCTCCGGTGCGCCGGACGTACCCCTCGGGTCGCCGAACGGCGGGCCGGTCGGTCGGCGGCCGACCGGCGGCGGGGCCGCCGGCCGATCCGCCGGGTCGCCACCCCGCAACCGTCGCAACCCGGCCCGTCCGGGGCGGATGAAGGCCCGCCGGGCGGGTAAGCGGTGCCGACCTGGTGAGGAACGACCGGTGTCGCGCGGGCCGCGACGGCGAGGCCCGGGCGTCCGGCTCA
>NZ_GG657738.1:2057449-2058128 GCF_000158815.1 Micromonospora sp. ATCC 39149
GGCGTCGGGCTGCGGTGGCACCCCGACACCCGGCTGCGGCGACACCTCGACCGTGCGCTCCGCCCACGGCTGTGTCTGGTCTGCCATCTCGTGTCCTCCCCTGACCGATGCCGGCGTCGCCGGCCCGCCATCTCCGAGGGTAACGAGCCGACAAATCCGCTCGCCTGTGCGTGCGGTATGGGATAGACACGTGCGATGACGGATACTGCGCTGCCGATCACCGTCGGCCGGGCCGGCGACTTCGACGAGCTAGCGCACCTGTTCGAGATCGCCTTCCACACCGCCATCGGCTCCGAGTCGCGCGCGGCCGAGCAGAGTGTCTTCGAGCCGGAGCGCAGCCTGGTGATCCGCGACGGCGCGGAGCTCGTCGCGTCCGCCGGGGCGTACACCCGGGAGCTGACCGTGCCGGGGGCAGGCGTGCCGGCCGCCCACGTGACCATGGTCGCGGTGCTGCCGACCCACCGCCGCCGCGGCCTGCTCACCCGGCTCATGCGCCGGCAGCTACGCGAGGTCCGCGACGCCGGCCGGGAGCCGGTGGCCGTGCTCTGGGCCAGCGAGGGCCGCATCTACCCCCGGTTCGGCTACGGCCTCGCCGCCCAGCAGCTCACCGTCGATTGCGCCACCACCGAGCTGCGGCTGCCCGCCCCGACCTCCGCCGAGGGCCGGCTGCGCCTGGACC
>NZ_GG657738.1:2058435-2066927 GCF_000158815.1 Micromonospora sp. ATCC 39149
CTGACCCGCCGGCTCTTCTACCAGGGCCCGGTGGACGATCCGCTGCCGCGCCTGGTCGACGAGCCGCGCCGGCTGGAAACCCGGGTGGCCGACGCGCTGTGGCTGCGAGTGGTGGACGTGCCCGCCGCCCTCGCCGCCCGCCGGTACGCCGCCACCGTCGACGTGGTGGTCGAGGTGACCGACGAGCTGCTGCCGGAGAACGCGGGTCGCTGGCGGCTGACCGGCGGCCCCGACGGCGCCCGCTGCGTGCCCGCCGACGCGCCGGCCGACCTGGCGTGCGACGTGCGGGCGCTCGGCGAGCTGTACCTGGGCGGGGTGGGGCTCACCGCGCTCGCCGACGCCGGGCGGGTCGCCGAGCTGCGCCCCGGCGCGCTCGCCGCCGCGGGCCCGGCCTTCTCCTGGCACCGGGCCCCGGCCGGGATGGGTGTCTTCTGACGGGCCGCCGCGTGGCCTGCGGCGGGCGCGGGGACCGGCCCGGGGCGGGTACGGTCGACGGATGGGTGACGCGGAGCGACGTCGACGCCGGCTGAGGCACCACTCCGACGGCGAGGCCCCCGCGGCCGTGTCGGCCGAGGTGCAGGACGTGGTGGCCGAGCCGCCACGCCGCCGGCCCGCCCCCGGCGCGGACGACCGGGACGGCGGCGAGCGGGGCCTGCGGGGCCTGGTCGGCCCCGGCTCCTCGCAGGTGGGGCCCCGGGCGGCGATGCGGGCCCGAGACGCCGCCCGGCCGACCGAGGAGGACCTGGCCGAGGCGGAGGCCCGGGTGGTCGTCGTCCGGCGCAACTGGGTGCCCCGGGAGGACCTGCCCCGCAACGGTCGCTGAGCGGGGCGGGCCCTCCCGGTGGTCAGGGCAGTTCGGGCAGCTCGTGGCTCTGCTCGTACGCGGCGACCTGGTCGATGCGGCGGGCGTGCCGGGGGTTGCCGGAGAACGACGTGGTGAGGAACGCCTCGACGATGGCGGTCGCCTCGTCCAGGGTGTGCTGGCGGGCACCGACGGCCACCACGTTCGCGTCGTTGTGCTCCCGGCCGAGCTGGGCGGTGTCGATGTTCCAGGCCAGCGCCGCCCGGACGCCGGCGACCTTGTTGGCGGCGATCTGCTCGCCGTTGCCCGAACCGCCGATGACCACGCCGAGGCTGCCCGGGTCGGCGACCACGCGGGTGCCGGCGTGCAGGCAGAACACCGGGTAGTCGTCGTCCGGGTCGAAGACGTGCGGCCCGACGTCGACCACCTCGTACCCCTGCTTGGCGAGGTGGCTGGCCAGGTGCACCTTCAGCTCGAAACCGGCGTGATCGGATCCCAGATAGACGCGCATACCGCGCAGTCTGTCAAACCCGCTCCGCGCCGCCGCGCGGGCGGCGGCGCGGAGCGGGTTTCGTCACAGAGGTGCTGGTCAGCGGGGGCGGACGAGCCGGTCAGCGAGGCAGCTCGGCTACCACCAGGCCGCCACGGGCCTTCGGGGTGAACCAGGTGCTCTTGCGCGGCATCTTCTCCCTGGCCAGGTTCACCGCGACGAAGTCGTCCACGGTGACCGGGGCGATCAGCACGGCCAGCTCGGCCCGGCCCGCGTCGACCTCGCCGGTCAGCCAGCTCGCCGGGTAGTCGCCGCCGACGTACGTGATCCGCTTGTCGCCGGGGTCGAGGCCGAGCGCGTCACGCAGCAGCACCCGCTCGACCAGGGCGTGGTCAAGGTTCTCCAGCGGGCCCCCGTCGACGCGCGGCAGGCGCACCGCGTACCCCTGGTCGGGGAGCCGGAGCGCGACGGTGCCGCCGGCCGCCGGGACCTCGACCGGGCCGTCGGTCGGGGCGACCTCGGCCCCGGCGGCGCGGAGCCGGTCGACCAGCTCGGCCGGGGTGACGGTCAGCTCGCTGACCAGCCGATTGTAGGGCTGGATGGCGACCGACGCGGGGGTGGTCACCACGGCCAGGAATCGGGGCAGACCGCCGGTCTGGGCGGCGAGGCTGCGGTGGTTGCCGTCGGCGACCACCAGCTCGCCACCGCCGGCGAGCGCGGTCAGCGCGTCCTGCTCGGGGCCGGGGCCGAGCAGCCAGACGGCGTGCGTGCGCCCGGCCTGGTCGATGTCGGTAGCGGCGGGCACCCCGGCCGCCTCGGTCGCCGCCGCGAGCGCGGCGTGCAGCTCGTCGCCCCGGCCGGTCTGGAGCAGCAGTACGGGCGAGAGCAGGTGCCCGAGCGCCTCGGCGAGGGCGACCCGCTCCCGGACCTTCGAGATGAAGACGTCCTCGTTGCGGATGACCAGGCCCGGCTCGTCGGCGCTGGTGGAGATCTGGTCGGTGTCGACCATGGCGAACAGCCCATAGGCGGTCTCCTCCCCCGGCGCGCTGATCCGGTAGAGGACCACGACCTGCTCGGCGGGGGTGTAGCTGCCGTCGGCCTTCGCCTCGGCGAGCCGGGTCGCCGCGTCGGGGAGCGCGTCGAGGAACGACTTCCCCAGGCTCTCCGGCGCCCGGTGGGGCATCTCGATGCCGAGGGCACTGTGCGGGTTCGCCTCGATGATCGCGGTAATCTCCGCATCGTCGGCGAACTCGTCGTAGTTCTGCGCGCCGGTGCCGCCAGTGGTGATCCAGGCCCGGGCGATCGGATGCACGACCGTCATGTCCGCTGACGCTACCGTCGCGCGGTTACGCCGGGCACCCGACCCCACACCACGTCCACCAAATGAACGGGGCCCTTATGAACGGGGCCCTTTGGTCGCGCGCCGGCCGGCGCGCGACCAAAGGGGGTGAGAAGGGCGCCCTTCTCTACCGGAGGCGTTGGTAGGGGCCCTTCCTCGTTCCTATTCGAAGGTCGGGTCGACCTCGCGCGAGCGCTTCAGCTCGTAGAAGCCGGGCGTGCCGGCGACCAGCAGGACGCCGTCCCAGAGCCGCCCGGCGGCCTCCCCCTTCGGGCGCGGGGTGACCACCGGGCCGAAGAACGCCACCGGCGAGCCGTCGGGGCCGGGGGCGTGGATCACCGGCGTGCCCACGTCCTGGCCGACCGGCCGCATGCCGGCCTCGTGGCTGGCCCGCAGCGCCTCGTCGTAGGCGGTGCCGTCGGCGGCGTCGGCCAGCTCCGGGCCCAGCCCGGCGTCGGCGAGCGCGGCCACGTACAGGGCCCGGCCCAGTTCCTCCTTGCCGAGGTGGATGCGGGTGCCCAGGCGGTGTAGAGCGCGCGGACGGCGTCGGGGCCGTGCTGCTGCTCCACCGCGACGCACACCCGCACCGGGCCCCAGCCGGCCTGCATGAGCTGCTGGTACTGCTCGGGCAGGTCACGGCCCTCGTTGAGCACCGACAGGCTCATCACATGGAAACGGATGTCCACGTCGCGGACCTGCTCCACCTCCAGCAGCCAGCGGGAGGTGACCCACGCCCAGGGGCAGATGGGGTCGAACCACATGTCGACAGTGGCACCGGTCACGTGAGGTTCCCTTCGCGACGGGAGGGCCTGGAACCGCTCCTCGTCCCCCGATCCTCACCCCAGCAACCGGCGACCGGTAGCGGAATGAGAGCGTGAGCTCAACCACCGCGAGGTGCCCTCGCGTGGAAGACTCGGATCGGAACCGGTCGCCACGAGCGGACGGTCGGCTGGCGCCGCGGCGGCGCACGGCGAGAATGGGATGGAGACGAACAGTGCCGGGAGTGCGCAACCTGACCCAGGTCGAGGCCACCGAGCGGGCCCGCCTGCTTGAGGTGACCGGGTACGACATCAGTCTGGACCTGTCGACCGCCGTGCAGGCGGCCGACGGACGCACCTTTCGGTCGGTGACCGAAGTCCGGTTCCGCTGCGCCGAGCCGGGCGCGAGCACCTTCATCGAGGCCGCCGCCGAGTCGATCAGGTCGGCCATCCTGAACGGCGTCCCGGTCGACCTGACGGGCTGGTCGGCGGAGAAGGGGCTGGCGCTGCCCGGCCTGGCCGCCGAGAACACCCTCGTGGTGGACGCCGACTTCGCGTACTCCAACAGCGGGCAGGGCCTGCACCGCACGGTCGACCCGGTGGACGGCGAGACCTACCTCTACAGCCAGTTCGAGACGGCCGACGCGCAGAAGGTCTTCGCCTGCTTCGACCAGCCCGACCTGAAGAGCGTCTACACCTGGCACGCCACCGTCCCGGAGCACTGGCGGGTGGTGTCCAACATGCCGGTGGAGCGCGACGAGCCGGCCGGCGAAGGGCTCAAGACGGTCCACTTCGTCTCCTCGGCGCGGATGAGCACGTACATCACCGCGCTCTGCGCCGGCCCGTACCACGAGGTGCGGGACAGCCACGACGGCATCGACCTGGGGGTCTACTGCCGCGCGTCGATGGCGCGGCACCTGGACGCCGACGACCTGTTCCTGGTCACCAAGCAGGGCTTCGACTTCTTCCACGAGCAGTTCGGGGTGCGCTACCCGCTGCCGAAGTACGACCAGCTCTGGGTGCCGGACTTCAACGCCGGGGCGATGGAGAACTTCGGCTGCGTCACGCACGCCGAGTCGCACTACATCTTCCGCTCCCAGGTCACCGACTTCGAGTACGAGCAGCGGGCCAACACGATCCTGCACGAGCTGGCCCACATGTGGTTCGGTGACCTGGTCACCATGCGCTGGTGGAACGACCTGTGGCTCAACGAGTCGTTCGCCGAGTGGGCCAGCCACTGGTGCAACGCCAACGCCACCCGGTTCTCCGACGCCTGGACGACGTTCCTGTCCATCCGGAAGAACTGGGGCTACCGGCAGGACCAGCTCTCCTCCACCCACCCGGTCTACTGCGAGATGCCGGACCTGGAGGCCGTCGAGGTCAACTTCGACGGCATCACGTACGCCAAGGGCGCGAGCGTGCTCAAGCAGCTCGTCGCGTACGTCGGCGAGGAGCCGTTCCTGGCCGGGTTGCGGGCGTACTTCGGCAAGCACGCCTGGGGCAACGCCACCTTCGACGACCTGCTGTCGGAGCTGGAGACGGCCTCGGGCCGGGAGCTGCGCAAGTTCGCCGCCCAGTGGCTGGAGACCGCGCAGGTCAACACGCTGCGCCCCGAGGTGACGATTGGCTCCGACGGCAGCTACGAGCGGGTCGTGGTGCGGCAGGAGGCGCCGTCGGGGCACCCGACGTTGCGCACGCACCGCATCGGCGTGGGCCTGTACGACCTGGCCGGCGGCCGGCTGGTCCGCCGCGACCGGATCGAGGTCGACGTGACCGGCGAGCTGACCGAGCTGGCCGAGCTGCACGGGGTACGCGCCGCCGACGTGCTGCTGCTCAACGACGACGACCTGACGTACACGAAGCTGCGCCTCGACGAGCGGTCGATGGCCACGGTGGTGCGGCACATCGCCGGATTCGAGTCGTCGCTGGCGCGCGCCCTGTGCTGGATGGCGGCGTGGGACATGGTCCGCGACGCCGAGCTGTCGGCCCGCGACTACCTGGCGCTGGTGGTGGCCGGGCTGCCCGCCGAGACCGACATCAACCTGGTCACCGCCACCCTGCGGCAGTCGGTGGTCACCACCCTCAACCTGTACGCCGACCCGGCCTGGGCCCCGACCGGCTGGGCCGAGCTGGCCCGCACCGCGAAGGCGACGCTGGCCGCCGCGGAGCCGGGCAGCGGGCTCCAGCTCGCCTGGGCGCGGACGTACGTGCAGGCGTCCCGCTCGGCGGAGGACCTGGCCACCGTCCGGGGCTGGCTGGGCGGCGTGGACGTGCCGGACGGGCTGGCCATCGACACCGAACTGCGCTGGGTGATCCTCCAGTCGCTGGTGAGCAAGGGCGTCGGCGGCCCGGCGGAGATCGAGGCGGAGCTGGCCGGCGACCGCACCGCCAGCGGTGAACGGGAGGCCGCGTACGCGCACGCGCTGGTGCCGACCCCGGAGAACAAGGCGGCCGTCTGGGCGCAGCTCACCGGCCCCGACGCGCTGCCGAACTGGCGCAACCGGGCCCTGTTGCAGGGGTTCGCCCCGGCGGTGCAGGCGGAACTGGTCGCCCCGTACCGGGAGCGCTACTTCGACGTGGTGGACCAGGTCTGGGCGCAGCGCGACAGCGAGCCGGCGCAGGAGTTCGTGCAGCTTGCGTACCCGACCCAGCAGGTCTCCGAAGACACGGTGGCCGCGACGGACGCGTGGCTGGCCGCCGCTGGCGACAAGCCGGCGTCGCTGCGGCGGCTGGTCGCCGAGGGCCGCGACGCCGTCGTGCGCGCGCTGAAGGCCCGCGAGCGGGACGCCCGCAGCGCCTGAGGCCACCTGGGACCGCCGTGGGGCTGCCCGGGGCCGGCGTGGACGCGAGTCCAGCGCCGGCCCCGTCCGTTTCGGTGGCGTGAGTGCCTGGCCCCGCTGACGCCACCGGCACCGCCGAACGCACCGACGCCCGGCCCGCTGTCGCGGGCCGGGCGTCGTCGTCGTGCGGTGGTCAACGCGCCGTGCGGTGGTGAGAAGGGTGCCCTTCTCGACCCTAGACGTTAGGAAGGGGCCCTTCCTTACGCCTTGCCGGCGTGGCTGGCGAGCTGGTCGAGGCCGATGATGATGCCGCCGGCCAGGTCGCCGCCGCCGAAGGCCGCGACCATGGAGAGCGCGGCCAGCTTCGCGTACGTGTCGGGGATGCGCTTGCGGGCGTGCCGCCCGGTGACGATCTCCAGTTGCCGCTGGTTGGGCGACACCGCGATCAGGACCGACCGGTCGGGGTCGGCGAGCTGCCGGTGCAGCCGCTGAGCGTGCGCGCGGATCGGCTCGTCGAGCCCGCCGACGTAGACCGAGAAGACCAGCCCGGTCCCCTGGTCGGCCAGGCGGAGCGCCTCGTCGATGCGCAGTAGCTGGCGGGTCGAGAACGGCCCGTCCAGCACCTCGGGCGGGGTCCCCGTCTCTGCCTGCTTCTCACCAACGGTCACTTGCGCCTCCGGTTCCACCGGCCGGCGCCTCGACGCCGGCCCGGTCAAGCTTGTGGCTGGTCAGCGCCGGCGCCTGCGCGCCCGCGGCCAGCGCGGTGCCGGCCGACTCGGCCAGCTGCTCCGGACGGCCCAGGAACCAGACCGGAGTGAAGTCGAAGGGCCGGCCCGGCCGGTAGCGCTTGGCGCCGCCACCGGAGGACCGGCCGCCGGCGAACGCCAGCGCGGTGATCACCAGCACCACGGCCGCCGGGATGCCGACGAAGATCAGCAGAGTCTCGGTAACAGACAATCCCAACGCCCCCAGGCGGAAAGAGAGACCAGGACTTCCGGGTCGGTTGAACGATCATGACATCGGCTCGCCGACTCCGCTTGCATTCACGTTAGCGGAGGCCACGGCCCGCCAGATTGCGGGGTGGTGATCCCACCCGCCGCTGGCGTGCTCAAGCTGCGCGGCGACGGCGATCAGGGTGGCGTCGGCACCGTACCGGCCGGTGAGCAGAACACCGACGGGCAGCCCCTCGGCGGTGCGCCCCAGCGGCAGGGAGACGGACGGTTCTCCCGTCGCGTTGAAGATCGCGCAGTACGGCGAGAACCGCCGTTGCCGGTCGAAATCGCGCTCCGGGTCGCCGTCGGCGCTGAACCAGCCGACCGGCGCCTGTGGCGCGGCGAGGGTCGGGCAGAGCAGCAGGTCGCAACCGGCGGTGCGACGGACGCCCCGGCGCACCTGCACCTGAAGCTCACCGAGGGTGCTCATCAGGGTGCCGGCGGAGATCTCCGCACCCCGGGAGCGCAGAAACCGGGTCAGCGGCAGCAGTCGGCTCTCCCGCTCTGGCGGGACGGGGACGAGCGCCAGGACGTACCAGACGATCTCGAACAGCGGCCACACCTCGGGGCCGAACGGCGCGGGGACCTCGACCACCTCGTGCCCGGCCCTGGTGAGCAGCGCTGCGGCGGTGTCGACGGCGGCCACGCAGTCGGGGTGGACCGGCTGCTCGGCGAGCATCGGTGTGGTGAACCGGCCGATCCGCAGCCGGCCGGGCGCCGCCCGCCGGGCCGCGCCGAGGTAGCCCCCGCCGGGCGCGGGCGGCGGCAGGTAGGGCTCGCCGGGCACCGGCACCGCCATGACGTCGAGCAGCGCGGCGACGTCGGCGACGGTACGCCCCAACGGACCGTTGATCGGCAGGCCGAACGCGCCGAAGCCCAGCGGCCCACCGGGGACGGTGCCCCGGCTCGGCTTGTAACCGACGAGGCCGCACAGCGAGGCGGGGATGCGCAGCGAGCCGCCGCCGTCGGAGCCCTGCGCGACGGGGACCAGCCCGGCCGCGACCGCTGCCGCCGCCCCGCCGCTGGACCCGCCGGCCGTGTACGCCAGGTCCCACGGGTTGCGGGCCGGCGGCGCGACGAGGCCCTCCGAGTAGAGCGAGCAGCCCAGCTCGCTGGTGGTGGTCTTGCCGAGGCTGACCAGCCCGGCGGCGCGGATGAGCCGGACCACGTCGGCGTCGAGCGGGGGCACCAGGTCGGCGAAGGCCGCCGAGCCGAGGGTGGTGCGCACCCCGGCGGTCAGCGTCAGGTCCTTGATCGCGGTCGGCACGCCGTGCAGCGGGCCGCGCCCCTCGGCGGGGGCGGCGTCGGCGGCGCGGGCGGCCTGCCGGGCC
>NZ_GG657738.1:2067027-2083353 GCF_000158815.1 Micromonospora sp. ATCC 39149
GGCTCGCTGGTGACGGTGACGAACGCGCCGACGGTGTCGCCGAGCGCGTCGAGCCGGGCCAGGTGGTGCTCGACGAGGTCGACGCTGGAGCACTCGCCGCGTGCGATCGCGGCACCCTGCTCCAGGGCGGTCAGGTCGTGCAGCTCGGCCACCCCGCCATCCTGCCCGACCCCGACCCGCCCTGCCGCCCGACACAACCGGGCGTGGATCGTGTCCTTATTGCTCTTGGTGCCCAGCTCGCGCCGGGCGCGCTCGAGCAGCTCGTCATCGAGATCGATAACCGCCTTCACCAGCGGGGTGACTCGGTCAGTCCGAATGCAGCGACATGCCGAGGAAGCGCAGGGCGTTGGCGGAGAGCAGCTTGGCGCGCTGCCCGGCGCTGAGGAAGTTGGCCTCGCGGACCACCTGCCCCGCCGGGCGTTCCCCCAGCGGGTACGGGTAGTCGCTGCCGACCAGCACCCGGTCCTCGCCCATCGTGTCGACCAGCAGCCGCAGCGCCGCCGGGGCGAACACCACCGAGTCGACGCAGAACCGGTCGACGTACGCGCTCGGCGGGGCGGCGGACGCGCCCCGAACCAGGTCGCCCCGGCGGTGCCAGGCGTTGTCGGCCCGGCCCAGCCAGAACGGGAAGCTGCCGCCGCCGTGGGCGAAGCAGATCCGCAGCGACTCCGGCACCCGGTCGAAAACCCCGCCAAGGATCATCGCCAGCACGGACAGGTGCGTCTCGGCGGGCATCCCGGTCAGCCAGCGGGCCATCCACCGGTCCAGCCGGGGGCCGTCCGGCATGTCCCACGGGTGCACGAAGACCGGCGCGCCGACGCGCGCGCAGTGCTGGAGGAAGGTGACCACGCCAGCGTCGTCGAGGTCCCGGTCGCCGACGTGGTTGCCGATCTCCACCCCGACGTGCCCGGCGGCGAGGCAGCGGTCCAGCTCCGCGCAGGCCGCGTCCGGGTCCTGCAACGGCACCTGGCAGAACGGCACGAGCCGGCCCCTGCCGCCGGCCGTGACCTCCAGGGTCAGGTCGTTGAAGATCCGGGCCACCCGCGCCGCCTGGCCGGCGGGGCGGTCGTAGCCGAAGAAGACCGGCGTCGGGGACACCACCTGCACGTCGACCCCGTCTGCGGCCATGTCGGCCAGCCGGGTCGGCGCGTCCCAGCACTCCGCGCCGATCGGCCGGAACTCCGTCTCCCCCACCATGATCATGGCGGCCCGCTCGGAGTCGACCCGCAGCCGGGGCCAGCCGGACCCGCCGCACGCCGCGCCGAGGTCCGGCCATCCCTTCGGTACGACGTGCGTGTGCACGTCGACGACGGGTGCCCGCGCGGTGGGCCCGGCCATCAGCCCTTGCCCGGATGCAGCGCGCCGCAGTTGCCGCAGGTGCGGGCGGCCTCGTCGGCGTAGAACGCGCCGAAGACCGGGGGCAGGTCGGCGGCGATGTCGCGGACCTGCAACTGCACCTCGTGCACCTTCTCCCCGCACTGCGGGCAGTACCACTGGAACTTCTCCAGCGTGCCCTCCTCGCGGACCCGCTCGACGACCACGCCGATCGAGCCGGGCTCGGGGCGCTGCGGCGAGTGCGGCGTGTCGCGCGGCAGCATCCACATCTGCCCCTCGCGCACGTGCACGGTGCGCGGCCCCTCGGGCGTCATCAGGTTGATGTGCATGTTGCCCTTGACCTGGTAGAAAAACTCCTCGTACGGGTCGACGTGGAAGTCGGTGCGCTGGTTGGGCCCGCCGACCACCATCACGATGAAGTCGTCGCCGCCGGGGAACATCTCCTTGTTGCCCACCGGGGGCTTCAGCAGGTGCTGGTTCTCCGCGATCCAGCCGGGGAAGCTGAACGGCTCGGCGATCTCACTCACGACTGACCTCCCGACGGAAGAAGCGCCACGGCCTGCATCTCGATCAGCAGGTGCGGGTGCGGTAGTTGGTGCACGGCCACCGTGGTCCCGGGTCGGCCCGGTAACGTCGAAGAACTCCGCCCACACCTCGTTTGTAGCCCCCGAAGTCGTTCATGTTGACCAGGTACGAGGTGACCTGCACCACCGTCGGTCAGGTCCGCGCCGACCGACCGCAGCAGGTCCCGGACGTTGCCGATGACGGCCCGCGTCTGCTCCCGGATGTCGAGGTCGGTGGTGCCGAACTCGTCCACGGCGACGCCGGCGAAGGTGTTGTCGGGCCGCCGCGACGACGTACCGGAGACGAAGACGAAGCCGCCCGCGACCTTGACGTGTGGAAACGCTCCGCGCGGCACAGCCTTGCCGGCCACCGTCCGGGCGGTCACGACGCGGCCCGCAGCGAGGCGACGCCGAGCTTCTCGACCACGGCCCGCACGTGCGCGCCCCGGCGCAGCGGCACGGCGGCGGTGGCGGCCCCGGCGAGGAAGACCCAGCCGGAGCGCAGCCGCACCCCGTACCGACCGGCGAGCCGCAGTCCCTCGTCCAGCGCCCGGCGCGGGTCGCCGAGGATCGCCGCGGTCGAGCCGACCTGCGCGACGCGCCCGTCGACCTCCAGCAGCACGCCGAGGTTGTCCAGCCCGTCCGGCACCGGCGACCAAGGCCCGATCGCGAACGCCCCCGCCGAGGTGTTGTCGGCGATCACGTCCGGCAGGGAGAAGGTGAAGTTCGCGTACCGGGAGTCGATCAGCTCGATCGCCGGGGCCACGGCGCGCACCGCGTCGACGAACGACCCGACGGGCTCGCCCGGCTCGGGCACCCGGTCCAGCAGGAACGCCACCTCCGGCTCGACCCGGGGGTGGATGAAGTCGCCGACGGCGACCGTGCCGCCGTCGGGCAGCCGCATCACGTCGGTGAGCCGGCCCCAGATCACCTCGTCGACGCCGACCTGGGCCATCTTCGCCCGGCTGGTCAGCCCCATCTTCAGCCCGACGAGGCGCTCACCCCGGTCGAGCCGGCGCTGCACGAGGGCGGTCTGCACCGCGTACGCGCCGTCGACGTCCAGGCCGGTCTCGGCGGCGAGCTGGCCGATCGCGGTGGCAGTGTCGGCCGCCTCGCCCAGCTTCGCCGCGATGCCGGCGGTGTCCACCCCGATCATGAGTTCTCCTCGCTGAAGCAGGTCCGCACCGAGCCGAGCCCGGAGATCCGCGCCTCGTACGCCGCGCCGGGCGTCACCGGCACCATCGGCCCGAGCGCGCCGGAGAGCACCACGTCACCGGCACGCAGCGGGTCGCCGGCGCGGACGAGGGTGCCGGCGAGCCAGCCGAGGGCGTGCAGCGGGTTGCCAAGGCAGGCCGCCCCCGCCCCGACCGAGACGGGTTCCCCCGCGTGCTCCAGCACCATCCCGCACAGCCGCAGGTCCACGTCGGCGAGCCGGCGCGGCGCGGTGCCGAGCACGAACAGCGCGCTGGAGGCGTTGTCGGCGACGGTGTCCACTATGGAGATGTCCCAGCCGGCGATCCGCGAGTCGACGATCTCGATGGCCGGCAGCACGTGGTCGACGGCCCGGACCAGGTCGACGGTGGTGGGCCGCCCGGCGGTGAGGTCCGCGCCGAGCACGAACGCGATCTCCGCCTCCACCCGGGGCTGGAGCAGCCGCCCGATCGGCACCTCGTCGCCGTCGGCGACGGCCATCGCGTCGGTCAGCACCCCGAAGTCCGGCTCGTACACGCCGAGGTTCTCCTGTACGGCCCGGGAGGTCAGGCCGATCTTCGCGCCCACCCGGCGCTCGCCCCGGCCGTGCCAGGCCCGCGCCTGTCGCTGCTGCACGAGGTACGCCGAGGCGACGTCCCCCTCCGGCAGCAGCCGGCCGCGCAGCGGCGGGCAGGTCTTGCCGCTCTCCCGGGCCTCGATCAGCTCCCGAACGGCGGCATCGATATCGATCATGAGAGGTCCACGCAGACGTTGGTGAGTTCGGAGTAGAAGTCGAGGGAGTGCACGCCGCCCTCGCGGCCGATTCCGGACGCCTTGACCCCGCCGAACGGGGTACGCAGATCCCGCAGGAACCAGGTGTTGACCCAGACGATGCCGGCGTCGAGCCGGGCCCCGGCCCGGTGCGCCCGGCCCACGTCCCGCGTCCACACGGTCGCGGCGAGGCCGTACTCGGTGCCGTTGGCCAGCGCGTACGCCTCCTCCTCGGTGTCGAACGGGGCGACGTGCACCACCGGGCCGAAGATCTCCTCGCGGTTGGTACGGGCGTCGGGGCGCAGGCCGGTGAGCACGGTCGGCCGCACGTACGCGCCGCCGTCGCGGGCGTCGCCGAAGGTGGGCGTGCCGCCGCCGGCCCGGAACTGCGCGCCCTCGGCGCGGGCCAGGTCGTGATGGCCAAGCACCTTGTCCCGGTGCTGCCGCGAGATCAGCGGCATGTTGAAGGTGGCCTCGTCGGCCGGCCACCCGTACGCGAGCGCGTCGGCCGCCTTCGCCAGCCGCTCGACGAACTCGTCGAACACCGGGCGCTGCACGTAGATCCGCTCAGTGCACAGGCACACCTGGCCGCCGTTGGTGAAGCTGGACCGCACCGACCCGCCGACGGCCGCGTCGAGATCTGCGTCGGCGAAGACCAGGCCGGCGTTCTTGCCGCCCAGCTCGAACGAGACGGCCTTCACCCCGTCGGCGGCGGCCCGCATGATCGCCCCGCCGGTGGCGGACTCGCCGGTGAAGGTGATCGCGTCCACCCCCGGGTGGCGGGTGAGGAACTCCCCGGCCGAGTCGGGGCCGAAGCCGTGCACCAGGTTGAACACCCCGGCGGGCACCCCGGCGGCGGCCATCACCTCGGCCAGCAGGGTCGCCGAGGCGGGGGTCTCCTCGCTGGGCTTGACCACCACAGCGTTGCCGCAGGCCAGGGCCGGGGCGACCTTCCAGGTGAGCAGCAGCAGCGGCAGGTTCCACGGGACGATCACGGCGACGACGCCGACCGGCTTGCGCACGGCGTAGTTCAGCGCCCGCCCGCCGGTCGGGGTGACGGTGGTGAACGACTCGGTCGGCGCGGTCGCCACGATCTCCGCGAACGCCCGGAAGTTCGCCGCGCCCCGGGGGACGTCCAGCGTCCGGGCCTGGCTGATGGACTTGCCGGTGTCGGCGACCTCGGCGGTGACCAGGTCGTCAAAGCGGCGTTCCAGTTCGTCGGCGACCCGGCGCAGCACCTCGGCGCGGTCCCGCTCCCCCATCCGGCCCCACGGCCCGCGCAGCGCCGCCCGGGCGGCGGCCACCGCGTCGTCGACCGTCGACCGGTCGGCCTCGACCACCTCGAAGACCGGCTCCCCGGTCACCGGGCTGCGCTTGGTGAAACGCCGCCCCGCGTCGACGAACTCCCCGCCGACGAAGTGCCGCAGCAGCCCCGGGCCGCCGGCCGCCCGCCCGGCCATGAGGCCCGGGTCCCAGCTCACGCTCATCGCCGCCGCCCCCGGGCCGCCGCGACCGCCCCCGCCAGCAGCACCACCGCACCGGCGGCCACGGCCGCCCCGGCGGCCGCCGCGCCGAGCGCCGCCTGCTGTCGGCGGACCCGCCGGCGCACCTGGGCGTACGGGGTGGTGGAGAAGGAGACCAGCTCGTACTGGGAGACGTACCGGCCGGGCAACGCCCGCTCCAGCGCGTGGTCGAGGCGGCGGCGGGCCTGAAAGACCGGGGAGGCCACCTTGTCGCGCATCTCCACGAAGTTGGCCAGCGCCATCCGGGCGATCGCCTCGGCGTCGTCGCGCCGCCGCGCCTGGAACAGCGGCAGGGCCGCCGCCCAGTCGTCGGCGCACTCGTCGAGGCAGCGGTCCAGCTCCACCACGTCCTCGAACGCGCAGTTCGCGCCCTGGCCGTAGAACGGCACGATGGCGTGCGCGGCGTCGCCGAGCAGCCCGACCCGGCCGTTCGCCTGCCACGGGGCGCAGCGGACGGTGCCGAGCACGCCGACCGGGTTGTGCTGGTAGTCGTCGACCAGGTTCGGTGCCAGCGGCACCAGATCCGGGTAGTGGGTGGCGAAGTGCCGCTCGATCGCCGCCGGGCTGGTCAGCGAGGCGAAGCTCGCCGTGCCGTGGGTGGGCCAGAACAACGTGCAGGTGAAGGAGCGGTCCGGGTTCGGCAGGGCGATCATCATCGACGTGCCACGCGGCCAGATGTGCAGGGCCGCCGGGTCGAGGGCGAACTCCCCGCCGGCCGGCGGGATGGTCAACTCCTTGTAGCCGTAGTCGAGGAAGTCGAGGCTCTCGTCCAGCACCCCGTGCGCGAGCAGTTGCCCGCGCACGGCGGAGCCGGCCCCGTCGGCGCCGAGGACGACCGGCGCGACGGCCGTGGCCTTGCCCTGCGGCGTCTCGAAGGTCAGCTCCCCGGTGGCCGGGTCGAGCCCGACGAGCCGGTGGTCGAACGCGACCCGCACCCCGGGCAGCGCGGTGGCGGCGGTGAGCAGGGCGTTGTTGAGCGCGCCCCGGCTGATCGAGTTGATCGCCCGGTCCCCGGCGGCGCTGTACGACTGGAACCCCGGCTCCCCCATCACCGGGTGGATCATGCGCCCGCGCATCGGCAGCGCGTCGGCCAGCACCTCCTCGGCCAGGCCGATGCGGCGCAGCGCGTCGAGCCCGCGCTCGGACAGCGCCAGGTTGATCGAGCGGCCCCGCTCGACCCGACCGGCGCGCGGGTCGCCCCGCCGCTCGTAGAGCGCCACCCGGTAGCCGCGCCGGGCCAGGAAGCAGGCCAGTAGGCAGCCGGCGAGCCCGGCGCCGACGACGGCGATCTCGTCCTGTTGGGGATTCACCGGGTCACCTCCGCAACCGTCGCGGCCAGCGCGTCGGCGACCCGCCAGCAGTCGTGGTACGTCGAGTACAGCGGCACCGGGGCGAACCGGACGACGTCCGGCTCCCGCGCGTCGGCGATCACCCCGTGCTCGTGCCGCAGCCGCTTGGTCAGCTCGCTGGCGCTGCCCGTCTCGATGCGCACCGAGAGCTGGCAGCCCCGGCGGGCCGGGTCGCGGGGGGTGACCACCCGCAGCGGACGGTCGGTGGTCACCTCGTCGAGCAGCCGCTCGAGGTACCCGGTGAGCCGGACGCTGCGCTCCCGCAGCGCCGGCATCCCAACGGCGTCGAACAGCTCCAGCGACGTGCGCACCGGGCCCATGGCGAGAATCGGCGGGTTGGACACCTGCCACGCCTCCACGGTCGCCGGGAGCCGGGAGGTCGGGGCCATCTCGAACCGGGTGGCCGCCTCGGTGCTCCACCAGCCCTCGAAGCGGGGCAGGTCGGCCCGGCCGAGGTGGCGCTCGTGGACGAAGACGCCGGCCAGCGCGCCCGGCCCCGAGTTCAGGTACTTGTAGGAACACCAGGCAGCGAAGTCGACGCCCCAGTCGTGCAGCGCGAGGGGCACGTTGCCGGCCGCGTGCGCCAGGTCCCAGCCGACGACCGCCCCGGCGGCCCGGCCGGCGGCGGTGATCGCCGGGATGTCCAGCAGCTCGCCGGTGAGGTAGTTCACCCCGCCGAGCAGCACCAACGCGATCGTGTCGCCCTCGGCGGCCAGAAGGTCCACCACGTCGGCGGTGCGCAGGGCGTCCTCGCCGGGGCGCGGGCGCAGCCGGAGCACCGTGGCGTCCGGGTCGAGGCCGTGGAAGCGGGCCTGGCTGCGCACCGCGTAGCTGTCCGAGGGGAAGGCGCTGTCCTCGATGACGATCCGGGTGCGCCGCCCCGCCGGCCGGTAGAAGCTGACCATCAGCAGGTGCAGGTTGACGGTGAGGGAGTTCATCACCACGGCCTCCGTGGGCCGGGCGCCGACCAGTCGCGCGACCGGCCCGGTCAACAACTCGTGGTACGCCAGCCAGGGCCGCTCCGCCTCCAGGTGCCCCTCGACGCCGAGCCGGCCCCACGCGTCCAGGTCGGCCAGCAGCTCGGCGCGGGTGGCCCGGGGTTGCAGGCCGAGCGAGTTGCCGGCCAGGTACGCGGCCTGCGGGTAGCGCCCGCCGTCGGCCGGCGGCACGTGGAACAGGTGCCGGTGCCCGGGGTCGGCCTTGTCGAGCCGGTGCGCCTCGCTCTCCGCGGCGGTCATCGTGCCCTCCCCGCTCACATCGCTGTCCGGGCCGACCACAGCTCCGGGAAGACCACCCGGGACATGCTGCGCTGCAACCAGGCCAGCCCGGCCGAGCCGCCGCTGCCGACCTTCGCGCCCATGGTGCGCTGCACCGCCTTGACGTGGTTCCACCGCCAGTCGCCGAACTGCTCGGCCACCTCGGCCAGCGCCTCGCCGAGCAGCCGTAGCTCGTTGCCCGGGCCCCGTGCGCCGGCCGGCCCGTCGGCGCCCGGCCCCTCGTCGTCGTAGACGGCGACCCAGGCGGCCTCCACGGCCGGGTGCGGCCGGTGCTCCTCGGTGACGTCCCGCCCGAGCACCTCGGCCGGCACCTCGAAGCCGCGTCGGGCCAGCAGGGCGATCACGTCGTCCCACAGGCTCGGGGTGGCGAGCGTGGCGCGCAGGTCGGCGTGCACCTCGGCCTGCCGGCGAAACGGCCGGATCAGGGCCGGGTCGCGCAGGCCGAGGGTGAACTCCAGGTGCCGGTACATCGCCGACTGGAAGCCCGAGCCCTCGCCGAGCAGGTTGCGGAACCGGTTGAAGTCGGCCGGGGTCATCCAGCGCAGCCCCTTCCAGGCCGCGTTGAGCCCCTCCAGGTGCAGGGCCGCGCGGCGCAGCGGGGCCAGGGCGTCCCAGACCCGGTCGGCGCGCAGGCAGCGCTGGGCCTCGCGCAGCTCGTGGCGGGCCAGCCCGAAGTACAGCTCCATGATCTGGCTGACCACCAGGAAGGACATCTCGCCGGGGTCGTCGCTGAGCGGCTGTTGCAGCCGGTGCAGGGTGCTGGCGTGCACGTACGCGTCGTAGGGCACCCGCTCGGCGAAGTCCAGGGTCGGTTCGCCGCCGTTGCGGGCCGCCCGGGCCGCCCGCTGCTGCGGGGTCGCCGGACGGACCGCCGCGGCCAGCGCGGGCGCCCGCAGGTCCGTCTGCTTCACCTGTCGTCTCCTCTACGAGCCGGGTAGCGTCATGGTGCCCCGGTCGAGACGCGAAACGGAATGCCGATTCGACGGCACTGCCGGCCTTCGACCTGCCGAGGCAAAGGCGAACTGCCCTTCGGGGTTTCGGAGAGGAAGGTTGCGCGTGGACGACATGGACTGGGCGCTGCTGCGCGAACTCCAGACCGACGCCCGGCTCTCGTTCAGTGAGCTGTCCCGCCGGGTGCACCTGTCGCCGCCGGCCGTGGCCGAGCGGGTCCGCCGGCTGGAGGAGTCGGGGGTGATCACCGGCTACCACGCCCATGTCGACCTGACCCGGGCCGGCCGCACGGTGGTCGCCCTGATCCGAATGTCCTGTTACGGGGCGCGGTGCATCCTCAACGACCCGGACGTCGCGGGCTGGCCGGAGATCATGGAGATCCACCGGATCACCGGGGACGCGTGCAGCATGCTCCGGGTGGCGGCCGGCTCGATCGGGGACTTCGAGCGGGTGATCGACCGGCTCGCCCCGTACGGCCAGCCGTCGAGCACCATGGTCCTCTCCACCCCCCTCGCCTGGCACCCGATCGCCCGCCTGTAAGGAAGGGCACCTTGTTAACGCTTTCTGTATAGGAAGGGCCCCTTACTGACGCCTCACCACCCGCCGCGCCCCCACGCGGCGGGTTTGCCGCGCCGGCAGGGGGAATGCAGGGCGGACTTGTCCCGGGGAGGATTCCGGTGCCCAGCACCGGGAGGGGGGAACAATGCGGGGGCTCAGCGCGTCACACCGCGTCGTTTCGGCCACGCACGCCGTGCGGGCCATGCTGACCGTACAGGCCGTGCTGACCGTGCTCGGCGTGATCGGGGCGTTCGTCCTGGCCGCTGGCGCGCCGGCCCGGGCCGGGGAGAACACCTTCATCGAGGTCACCCCGAACAGCGCGCAGGCCGGCACCCGGGTCGACATCCGGGCGAGCTGCGACAACGACAACAACCGCCAGGCCGACGTGCAGTCCGACGCGTTCGGGCGGGTGATGCTCCGGCCGAACAACGGCTTCCTGACCGGGGCGGTCACCATCCCCGGCAACAAGCAGCCCGGCGACTACTCCGTCGAGCTGCGCTGCCCCAACGGCGGCACCGCGACCACCACGCTCACCGTGCTGAACATGGCGCAGCCAAGCAAGGGCCCGAACACGGGTGCCGGCGGCACGGCAAGCGAGGGCCGGGACACCGGCACGCTGCTTCTGGTGGGCGGCCTGGTGGCGGCGGCCGTGGCGGCCGGTTTCGGCGCGTTCGGCTCCCGCCGGCGGACCGGGACGCGTTCCTGACGGGAGCCGTCATGCCCCGACGCACGCCCGACCGGCGGGACCCTGCCCGGACGGCGGACCACGCCCAGCAGCCGGACCATGCCCAGACGGCGGACGGCGCCCGGATGCCGGGGCCGAGCCGGACGACGCGACAAAAGCGGGTCCGGGCGGCCCTGCTCGCGGCCCGGGGCTGCCGCCGGTTCGCGCGGGTGGCCCGGCAGGCGTTCTCGGCCAGCGTCTCCACCGTGGAGCCATCCGGCCGCCCCGGGCCCGCCGGTGTGGCGGGCCGGTACGGTACGGCCGCCGGACGGTGGCGGTCGGCGGCCCGCCGGGGCCCGGGCTTCCCGGTGCTGTTCGTCGCCACCCTGATGGTGCTGATCGTGGCGATGCTCGGCGTCGAACGGGTGACGGGGTACAGCCTGCTGCCGGACCGGTTCGTCGCCGGGCTGCGGCCCCCGCCGAAGAAGTTTCCGGTGCTGCCGGCCAGCCGGCCGGTCGGCATCGCGAGCGAACCGATCGGCCTCGACGCCCCGGTGCACGACGTGGGCATCGCCGCGGACGGCAGCATCGGGGCACCCGACGCCGACCGCGCCCAGGAGGCCGGCTGGTACGACCAGGGCCCGACCCCCGGCCAGTACGGCCCGGCCGTGATCGTCGGCCACGTCGACACCCGCACCGGGCCGGCGGTCTTCCACGAGCTGCGGGAGCTGCGCTCCGGCGACCGGGTCGAGGTGCGCCGGGCCGACCGCTCCGTGGCGATCTTCGAGGTCGACGAGGTACGGCGCTACGACAAGGCCCGGCTGCCGGTAGACGAGGTCTACGGCGACTTCAGCCGGCCGGGGCTGCGCCTGATCACGTGCGGCGGCGCGTGGGTCGGTGGCGAGACGGGGTACGCCGACAACGTGGTCGTGTACGCGTCGCTGGTGCAGGCCCGCACCGGCTGACAGGGCCGCGAAAGGGGTATCCGGTGCGCGACGAGGACGCCGCGGCGAGGGGCGAGGCGTGGGGACGCGGGCGCAAGTACGACGACGCGGGCGAGCGGCTCAGGCCGCGGCCTCGGCCTCGGCCTCGCGCAGGTCGAGCCAGTCCGCCCAGCGCGGGTCCGGGATCCGGTGCCCGAGCACCCGCCAGGCCGTCCCCTTCGGCACGGCGGGCGGCGCGTGCAGCCGCCAGCCCAGCTCGGCCGGGGTCTTGTCGCCCTTCGTGTGGTTGCACCGGGCGCAGGCGGCCACCACGTTCTCCCAGGCGTGCCGGCCGCCCCGGCTGCGCGGGAAGACGTGGTCGATGGTCTCGGCGGGCCCCCGGCAGTACGCGCACCGCCAGCCGTCCCGGGCGAAGATCGCCCGCCGGGAGAGCCCGACGTGGGCGCGGTAGGGCACCCGGACGAAGCGGGTCAGCCGGACCACCGAGGGCACCGGGAGCGCGTCGCGGGCGCTGTGCAGGATGCCCTCGCCGTCGGCAACGCAGACGGCCTTGGCGGAGAGTACGAGGATGGCGGCGCGACGCACCGACACGACACACAGCGGCTCGTAGGTGGCGTTGAGAACCAACGCGCCGGAGCCCACCGTGGGTCGTATGTCAGGCATCGAGCTCACCCTCCCGGTCCAGCCGCTCCCACCGCTGGCCACGCCGGGCGTGCCCGCACACGGCGGAACGACGCCGGCGTCGGCGGGATCACCGACGTCCGTTGCGCCAATCGTCCCTGATAAGGGCACGGATTGCACGTACTAATCCGGGGCACCTCGTGAGACGCTTCCCGGCCGTGGCAGGATGACCGGTTCCATCCGCCCTGGGCGCGCACCCGCCGACGGGCGGTCGCGGACGGTGGGGTACGAAAGCAGGGTGAGCGCCGCCAGCCTGATCCTCGCCACGCTGTCCTTCGCCGTGGCCCCGGACGCGTCCCCGAGCCCGTCCCCGAGCGCGGACTGCCAGGGCAGCACCTCCTGCGAATGGGTGTACGAGACGACCGGCTCGTCCTGGTTCGCGGAGGGCAGCTACTGGATCCTGCTCAAGCCGCTGCGGGTGCTGCTGATCGTGGCCCTCGCGTTCCTCGCCCGGTGGGCGCTGCACCGGATGATCAAGCGGCTGGTCCGAACCACCGCCGACGGGGTGCCCACACTGCTGCGCCCGCTGCGCGAGCGGGTGCCGACCGCCACACACGAGCCCGGGGAGTTCGTCCCCGAGCGGCGCCGGCAGCGGGCCGAGGCCATCGGTTCGGTGCTGCGCAGCATGGTCACCGCGTTCGTCTTCGGCATCGCGCTGCTGATGATCCTGCGGGAGTTCAGCTTCGACCTGGCGCCGCTGCTGGCCAGCGCGGGCATCGCCGGCGTGGCGCTCGGCTTCGGCGCGCAGAGCCTGGTCAAGGATTTGATCGCCGGGCTGTTCATGCTGGTCGAGGACCAGTACGGCGTCGGCGACACGGTGGACCTGGGCGAGGCGACGGGCGTGGTGGAGTCGGTCGGCCTGCGGGTCACCACCGTCCGCGACGGCCGGGGTGTGCTCTGGTACATCCGCAACGGCGAGATCGTCCGGGTGGGCAACAAGAGCCAGGGGTGGGCGCTGGTCGTGGTCGACCTGCCGATCGGGTTCGCCGGCACCGAGGAGGCGACGGCGGTGCTGCGCACGGCCGCCGCGTCGGTGGCGCTGGACCCGGAGCTGGCCCCGGAGATCGTGGAGCAGCCCGACGTGCTGGGCGTCGAGCAGATGACCGTGGACGGCGCGGTGATCCGTACGGTGGTGAAGACCACTGCGGACGGGCAGTTCGCGGTGGGCCGGGAACTGCGCCGGCGGCTCGCCGAGGCACTGGAGAACTCGGGCATCACCGCGAAGATCGCCGCCGCCCGCCTCTACCCGGGTGTCCCGCTGCGGGCCCCGAACGACACGCCGACGGGCCAGGGCGGGGCCACCTGAGCCACCGGGAGCATCGATGACCTGCGGTTTCCCTGACCGACAATCCAGGGGTCGCGGACCGCGTAGCCCCTCGGGTATCGTCCGTTCGTTCAGTCGGAGATGCGACGATCAATCCGTTCGCCCTAGCTAGTTGTCAGACGATCGGGCAGAATCCGGTACACGCGCCACCTGCCGGAGCGTGATCACGTCTCGCTGATCCGTAGATCTGACGACGGTTCCCGGTCAGGCCATCACGAGTGGCCCACCGTGGGAACGATGGAGGCCACGGTGTCCGACGAGCGACCCTCCCAGGAAGGGCCGGCCACCTTCCGCGAGGTGTTCGCCCAGCGGGAGTACGGGGCGGTGTTCACCGCCAGCGCCCTCTCCTGGATCGGCGACTTCATCGCCAAGGCCGCCGTCACGGTGCTGGTCTACCGCGAGACGCATTCCGTGGCCTACTCGGCCGCCGCGTTCGCGGTCAGCTTCCTGCCCTGGTTGATCGGCGGCCCGCTGCTGGCCACGCTGGCCGAGCGGTACCGCTACCGCTCGGTGATGGTGGCCTGCGACCTGATCCGGATGGTCCTGATGGCGCTCGTCGCCATCCCGGGCAACGAGCCGTGGCTGATCCTCTGCCTGCTCTTCGCGACCACCCTGGCCAACCCGCCCAGCCAGGCCGCCCGGTCCGCGCTGATGCCGCTCATCCTGACCGGCGACCGGCTGGTGGTCGGGCTCTCGCTGAACAGCAGCACCGCCCAGGCCGCCCAGGTGCTCGGCTACCTCATCGGCGCGGCCCTGGCCACGTTCGACCCGACCCTCGCCCTGCTGGTCAACGCGGCCACGTTCGCCCTCTCGGCGGTCCTGGTCCGTCTCGGCGTCCGGGACCGGCCACCGGCGATGACCAGCGCCCACCGCAGCCACCTGCTGCGGGAGACCGGCGACGGCTTCCGGATCGTCTTCGGCACCCCGGTGCTGCGGGCGATCGCCCTGCTGGTCTTCAGCGCCATGCTCTTCTCGATCGTGCCGGAGGGGCTGGCCGCCGCCTGGGCCCGCGAGGGCGTCAACGACGGCGTGGACAGCGGGGCCGCCCAGGCTGTGATCATGGCCGCCAATCCGGTCGGCTTCATCGTGGGCGGACTGCTGGTCGGCCGGGCGGTCGCCCCGGCCCGCCGGCTCGCGCTGATCCGGCCGCTGGCGGTGCTCGCCCCGCTCGTCCTGGTGCCGTCGCTGCTCGACCCGCCGCCACTGGTGGTGGCCCTGCTCGCCGGCCTCTGCGGTTTCGCGGTCGCCGGGCTGCTCCCGGTCGCCAACGGGCTCTTCGTCCGGGCGCTGCCGAACGGGTACCGGGCCCGGGCGTTCGGGGTGATGGCCACGGGGGTCCAGGTGATCCAGGGCTTCGCGGTGCTGGCGACGGGGCTGCTCGCCGAGCACTTCCCGATCCCGGTGGTGGTCGGGGGGTGGAGCGCGGCAGGCGTACTGCTGATGCTGCTCACCGCCGCGCGCTGGCCGAAACGGGCGGCGATCGACGCGGCGGTCGAGTCCGCCGGCAACGCCGACCCGGCGGCCCGGCCCGCCGAGCCCCGTCCACGGCCCGCCACCCCGGGCGACGGGCACGCGGGTGGCCAGCCGGGCGAGCGCGGTCGGGCCAGCCAGGCGGTGAGCTGACCCACCCCCCGACGTCGCCGCGACCCACGCGGCGACGAGGACGGCAGCGCCCCGGCCGGTACGCCTCCGCCGGTTCCGGCCGCACCTGGCAGGATGGAACGGTGAATCCCACCGGTGAGTCCGAGCGTGCCGTGACCCTCTTCGAGGCGGTCGGCGGCGAACCCACCTTCCGCAAGCTGGTGGACGAGTTCTACGTCGGCGTCGCCACCGATCCGCTGCTGCGGCCGATGTACCCGGAGGAGGACCTGGGCCCCGCCGCGGACCGGCTGACGCTGTTCCTCATGCAGTACTGGGGCGGCCCCAACACCTACTCCGCCCAGCGGGGGCATCCCCGGCTGCGGATGCGGCACGCCCCGTTCCGGATCGGTGCCGCCGAGCGCGACGCCTGGCTACGCCATATGCGGCGGGCCGTGGACCGGTTGGACCTGCCGCCGGAGATCGCCACCGCGCTCTGGGACTACCTGGAGCGGGCCGCGTACTTCATGGTGAACGTCATGGAAGATCCGGCCAGGCCGGCCTGACGCGCGCCCGCCCGGGTCGCCGTCGGCGGCCCGGGCGGAACGGCACGGATCAGAGAAGGGCACCCTCGTCGTGCAGCCAGTCCACGAAGGTGGTGGCCACCGCGGCACCGCAGTCGAGCAACTCCACCAGGAGCGCGTCGTGCGTCCCCGCGCCGAGCGGCACCTGCAACTCCGCGTAGATCGGCAACTGCCCCCGCTCGGTGGGGTCTCCGATGTAGGCCTTGCAGAACCGGCGGGTGTGGTTCCACTCGTTGACCACCCGGTACGCCCGGTCGGCCCAGTCCGGCGGGACCGTCGCGTGCGGACGGGCCCGCATCACCAGGATCTCGTCCTCGGGACCTTCCAGTGTGACCAGCACCGCGTGCCGCTCCCACATGGCCAGCAGGTTGCCGTCACCGTCTGCCAGGTAGCGCACATCCAGCAGGTCGAGCGCGTCGCAGACCCGGCGTAGGGTGACCGGCACGACGGTGGCCGACATGTCGGCGATCATCGGCCGGTCGACGGGCGGGCAGTCGTCGCCCGGTTGACGTGGGGCCGGTGGTCCGACCCAGACGGTGCTGTCCACTGTGATCCCGCTTCGAGTTTCCGGTTCGCCGCCAACGGCGGGACCGGGGCGCCATGACCACCACGGCATCGCTCGCGCACCTCACTCCCCAGCGGATCCAGCCGCCTACGGTGCGTTGGATCCGAGGATGGACGGTACCCGGACAGCCGGGTTGTAGCATCCCCCCAACGACAGCCCCAGGCCAGAAGAATGACCACGGGTCATACTTTCGGCCGAGTCCCAAGTGGCGTAACGGCAAGATCCACAACCTTTTGCGACCACACAGTTCCGTATGGTCCCACCAGGCCGACCCATCGGCCGGCCATCCTCACCTGAACATCGCCGCTCCCGACCCCCGCACCGGGGCTCGCGGCGGCCCCGGCGGCACTGCCGGGGCGGCCCAGGAAGCCCATGCGGATTAGCCCCTGGACCAGTCGCTGGGCGATCTCGACCGGCGGGCCGGACGGGTCGTCCGGGGTGACCACCACCGCGACGTGGTCGAGCAGC
>NZ_GG657738.1:2083513-2096549 GCF_000158815.1 Micromonospora sp. ATCC 39149
CGGCCGGCTCACCGGCGGCGGCAGCGGCCAGCGCCACTGCGCGTCCCGCCGGGCGGTCAGCTCGCCCGCGCCGGACGACAGGGCGGCCAGCAGGTCCCGGGCGGGCACCGCCGCGTCACCGCACCCTGTTCCGGCCACCGTCCGGACGGCCAGCACGCCCCATGGCAGCCGGGCCCAGAGCGCCGTTCGGCCGGTGGCCGCGGCGGGTCCGCCCGCTCCCGACCCGCCACCGGACCGGCCGGGGGCGGACCGGCCCCCGACCCGGACGCCGGGCGGGGTCGCCGGCTCGGCCGGGCGCAGCCGGACCAGCGCGGCCGGGTCGAGCCGGACCAGCCGGGCCAGGAACGCGCCCGCGTCGGCCACCCCGGTCAGCCCGTGTCCACCGGCTGGACCGGCGCCTCCGGCGGCCGGACCGAAGCCCTGTGGGCGCGCCGGGGCGTCGCTCACGCCGGCCTCCCGGCCGCGCCGCCGGAGGCGTACGACAACAGGAAGGCCCGCTCCTCGTCGGTGATCCGCCGGGGGCGCTGGGCGGCCAGGTCGAACGGGACCAGCACCGAGCGGGCGGTGCTGGCCAGCGTGTCGCCGTCGTACAGCTCGTAGGCGACGGTGAACCGGGACACCCGGATCTCCTCCACCCACAGCTCGATCCGGACGGTGGGAGCGGATTCCGCGGTGGCCCGGCCCAGCGCGTAGTCGACCGGGCGCAGGTAGTCGACCTCGTGCCGGCGGATGACCACCCCGTCGGCGAACGAGCCCACTCCCCATGCCCGGCCGCCGGCGAACATCAACGCCACCCGCGCCTCCTCGTAGAGGGTGAGGAAGCGCGAGTTGTTGACGTGGCCGTACGCGTCCAGGTCGGACCAGCGCAGCGTGCAGTGGTAGACGAAGCGGTCCGCCATGCTCAGTCGCGGGTGAGCTTGCGGTAGGTGACCCGGTGCGGGCGGGCCGCCTCGGCCCCGAGCCGATCGATCTTGTTCTTCTCGTACGAGTCGAAGTTGCCCTCGAACCAGAACCACTTCGCGGGGTCCTGGTCGTCGCCCTCCCAGGCCAGGATGTGCGTCGCGACCCGGTCCAGAAACATCCGGTCGTGGGAGATGACCACGGCGCAGCCGGGGAACTCCAGCAGCGCGTTCTCCAGGCTGGAGAGGGTCTCGACGTCCAGGTCGTTGGTCGGCTCGTCGAGCAGGATGACGTTGCCGCCGATCTTCAGGGTCAGCGCCAGGTTGAGCCGGTTGCGCTCGCCGCCGGAGAGGACCTTGGTCGGTTTCTGCTGGTCCGGCCCCTTGAACCCGAACGCCGCGATGTACGCCCGCGACGGCATCTCGACCTTGCCGACCATGAGGTGGTCGAGCCCGTCGGAGACGACCTCCCAGACCGTCTTGTCGCCGGCGAGGCCCTGCCGGTTCTGGTCGACGTACGACAGGGAGACCGTCTCGCCGATCCGGACCTGGCCGTCGGTGGGCTGCTCCAGGCCGACGATCGTCTTGAACAGGGTGGTCTTGCCGACGCCGTTCGGGCCGATGATGCCGACGATGCCGTTGCGCGGCAGCGAGAACGACAGGTTGTCGATGAGGACCCGGTCGCCGAAGCCCTTGGAGAGGTTGTGCGCCTCGATGACCGTGCTGCCCAGGCGCGGGCCCGGCGGGATCTGGATCTCCTCGAAGTCCAGCTTCCGGGTCTTCTCCGCCTCGGCGGCCATCTCGTCGTACCGGTCGAGGCGGGCCTTGGACTTGGTCTGCCGCGCCTTGGCGTTGGAGCGGACCCACTCCAGTTCCTCGGTGAGGCGCCTCTTCATCTTCGCGTCGCGGCGGCCCTCGACGGCCAGCCGGGCGGCCTTCTTCTCCAGGTAGGTGGAGTAGTTGCCCTCGTAGCCGACGGCCCGGCCCCGGTCCAGCTCCAGGATCCAGCCGGCCACGTTGTCCAGGAAGTACCGGTCGTGGGTGATCGCCATGACGGTGCCGGCGTACTTGGCCAGGTGCTGCTCCAGCCAGGAGACGCTCTCCGCGTCCAGGTGGTTGGTGGGCTCGTCGAGCAGCAGCAGGTCGGGGGCCTCCAGCAGCAGCTTGCACAGCGCCACCCGGCGGCGCTCGCCGCCGGAGAGCTGGGTGACGTCGGCGTCCGGCGGCGGGCAGCGCAGTGCGTCCATGGCCAGTTCGAGCTTGGAGTCGATGTCCCAGGCGTCGGCGTGGTCCAGCTCCTCCTGGAGCTTGCCCATCTCCTCCATCAGTTCCTCGGAGTAGTCCGTCGCCATCTGCTCGGCGATCTTGTTGAACCGCTCCAGCTTCGCCTTGGTCTCGGCGACCGCCTCCTCGACGTTGCCGAGGACGGTCTTGGCGTCGTTGAGCGGGGGCTCCTGGGCCAGCAGGCCGACGGTGTAGCCGGGCATGAGCCGGGCCTCGCCGTTGCTCGGCCGGTCCAGCCCTGCCATGATCTTGAGGAGGCTGGACTTACCCGCGCCGTTCGGGCCGACCACACCGATCTTGGCCCCCGGCAGGAAGCTCAGCGTCACGTTGTCGAGCACGACCTTGTCGCCGTGCGCCTTGCGCGCCTTTTCCAGGACGTAGATGTACTGGGCCACGGTGCGGGCTACCTCCGTTGATTGCTGATCACGACGCTTCGGGATGCGGGCGCGGGCTCCGTGGGCCGCTCGCCGCCGCCGGCCGGGAGCCGGCCACAACGCTCGCCGCCGCCGGCCGGGGGCCGGCCACAACGCACGCCGTCGTCAATCCTGACAGGTATGCCGGGCTACGCCCACATCACCCCGCCCACGGAGCACACGAACCGGCGGGAACCGCCGGGCGAGATCCTGCCGAACCAGTGGCCGATCATCGACCTGCGAGCCGGACGGCAGCGGTGATCACCTTCACGGTTCGGCCCGTGTGGGACGGGTAGGTAACTCCGGCACGGGGGCCAAGACGCCGCAGCTACGCTCAGTACGCTCATTGCGGTGGACCCGTCAGCACCCGGAGGTGGCCGAACGTGACCGTCCGTAGTTCCTTTGTCGTTGTGGCGAACCGACTACCGGTCGACGAGGTGATCACCCCCGAGGGGCGGCAGTGGCGACGCAGCCCCGGCGGGCTCGTCACCGCCCTGCACCCCGTCCTCGCCGAGCACCAGGGGACCTGGGTCGGCTGGGCCGGCGGCACCGGCCCCGCCCCCGAGCCGTTCGACCTGGAGGGCATCCGGCTGCACCCGGTGCCGCTGAGCGCCGACGAGTTGGAGCGCTACTACGAGGGCCAGTCGAACGCGACGATCTGGCCGCTCTACCACGACGCGGTGGAGACACCGGCGTACAAGCGCCGCTGGCGCGAGGCGTACCGGCTGGTCAACGCGCGGTTCGCGGAGGCGGCGGCGGAGGTCGCGGCCGACGGTGCGACGGTCTGGGTGCAGGACTACCAGCTCCAGCTGGTCCCCGCGATGCTCCGCGAGTTGCGCCCCGACCTGCGGATCGGCTTCTTCCTGCACATCCCGTTCCCGCCGATCGAGCTGTTCATGCAGATGCCGTTCCGCACCGAGATCCTGCGCGGGCTGCTCGGGGCGGACCTGATCGGCTTCCAGCAGCGGCTGGCCGCGCAGAACTTCGTCCGGCTGGCCCGGCACCTGCTCGGGCTACGTTACGAGGGGCAGATGATCCAGGTCGACGGCCGCCAGGTGAAGGCGGGCGCGTTCCCCATCTCCATCGACACGAAGGAGATGGAGCGGTTGGCCGAGGACCCGGCGATCCAGTCCCGGGCCAAGCAGATACGCGAGGAGCTGGGCAACCCGAAGACGATCATCCTGGGCGTCGACCGACTCGACTACACCAAGGGCATCGAGCTCCGCCTCAAGGCCTTCCGCGAGCTTCTCGCTGACGGAAAGTTGACAGTGCCGGACGCGGTTATGGTGCAAGTGGCCACGCCGAGCCGGGAACGGGTGGAGCACTACCAGGCGCTACGGGTCAAGGTCGAGCGCGAGGTTGGTCGGATTAATGGCGAATTTGGCAGAGTCGGCGTGCCGGCAGTGCACTATCTGCATCAGTCGTACAGTCGCAGTGAGTTGGCGGCGATGTACGTCGCCGCCGACGTCATGATGGTGACCCCGCTGCGAGACGGAATGAATCTGGTGGCCAAGGAGTACGTGGCATCGCGCGCCGACCAGGGCGGCGCGCTCGTGCTCAGTGAGTTCGCCGGCGCCGCGACAGAGCTGCGCCAGGCGTTTCTGTGTAACCCGCACGACCCGGACGCGGTCAAGGACGCGTTGCTCAAGGCCGTGCACGTGGAGAAGCCCGAGGCCCGTCGCCGCATGCGGATCATGCAGCGCCACCTGCGCACCCACGATGTGGGGCACTGGGCGAAGTCGTTCCTCACCGAGCTCGGTGTGCCTGATTCGGAGGTTGCGTGAACACGTCCGTCCACGATGAAACGGCCCTGGCCGCGGGAGTGCTGGCCCCGGAGCTGCGGGCGGCCATCGGGCGGATAGCCCGCGTTCCGCAACTCCTCGTCGCCTGTGACTACGACGGCACCCTCGCGCCGATCGTGGAGGACCCGAGCAAGGCCGTGCCGCTGCCCGAGTCGGTCGCCGCCGTACGCGCGCTCGCCGCGCTGCCGCAGACCACCGTCGCCGTGGTCTCCGGCCGGGCGCTGCGCGACCTCGCCGCGCTCTCCCGGCTGCCCAGCGAGGTCCACCTCGTCGGCAGCCACGGTTCCGAGTTCGACATCGGCTTCGTCGAGCGGCTCTCCCCCGAGCTGATCGCCGTGCGCACCCGGCTGCGCGACGTGCTGCGCGAGATCGCCAACGCCCACCCGGGCGTCCGGCTGGAGCGCAAGCCCGCCAGCGTCGCCGTGCACACCCGCGGGGTGGACCCGCAGGTCGCCGCCGCGGCGATCGACGCGGTCCGCACCGGCCCGGCCACCTGGGACGGCGTCACCGTCACCCAGGGCAAGGAGGTCATCGAGCTGTCCGTGGTGGCGACCCACAAGGGCACCGCCGTCGACCAGCTCCGCACCCAGCTCTCGGCCAGCGCCGTGCTGTTCATCGGGGACGACGTCACCGACGAGAACGCGTTCGGCAACCTGCACGGCCCGGACATGGGCATCAAGATCGGCCCCGGCGAGACGAAGGCGGACTACCGGGTCGCCGAGCCGATCGAGGCCGCCCGGGCGCTGGGCCTGCTGCTGGAGACCCGGCGGCACTGGCTCTTCGGGGAACGGGCCGTCCCGATCGAGCGGCACTCGATGCTCGCCAACGGGCGTACGGTCGCGTTGCTCACCCCCGAGGCCAAGGTCACCTGGCTCTGCCACCCCAAGCCCGACTCGGCGGCGATCTTCGCCGACCTGGTCGGCGGCGGGCCGGCCGGGCACTTCAGCGTCGCCCCCGAGCGCGGCGGCATCCCGCTCGGCCAGCGCTACCGCTCGGGCACGATGACCGTCGAGACCCGCTGGTCGGGCCTCACCGTCACCGACTGGCTGGACAAGCCGGCCCGGGAGACCACCCCCGACGGCCCGGCCGTCGTCACCGGCGACTCCACCCTGGTCCGGGTGCTCAGCGGCTCCGGGAAGATCCGGGTGGAGTTCGCCCCCCGGCCCGAGTTCGGCCAGGTCGCCACGCAGCTCCAGCCGGTCGGCGACGGGCTGCTGGTGCTCGGCTCCAACGAGCCGATCGCGCTCTACTCCCCCGGGGTGGAGTGGCAGGTCACCAACGACGGCGGGTACGAGACGGCGAAGGCCGTCGTCGACCTGTCCGCCGCCGGCGGGCAGGTGGTGCTGGAGCTGCGCTTCGGCACACACAGCCTGGAGCACCACCGGCGGACGGTCCACGATCGGCAGGCCGCCGCCGAGCAGCCGTGGAAGGACTGGGTGGCCTCGCTGCGGCTGCCCACCACCGCCCGGGACCTGGTGGCCCGCAGCGCGCTGACCCTGCGCGGCCTCTGCCACGAGGCGACCGGCTCGATCCTCGCGGCGGCGACCACGTCGCTGCCAGAGGAGCTGGGCGGCGTCCGCAACTGGGACTACCGGTACTGCTGGCTGCGCGACGCGGCGATGACCGCGCGGGCGCTGGTCGACCTCGGCTCCACCGAGGAGGCCGAGGGGTTGCTGCGCTGGGTGGACGGCTGCATCGAGCGCACCGGTGGGCACCCCGAGCGGCTGCACCCGCTCTACACGGTCGACGGGTACGAGCTGGGCGCCGAGGCGGTCATCGACACCCTGCCCGGGTACGCCGGCTCCCGGCCGGTCCGGGTCGGCAACCTCGCCAACCACCAGCTCCAGCTCGACGTGTTCGGCCCCATCGCCGACCTCATCGCCGCCGTCGCCGACGCCCGGGGCTCGGTCCGCGACGACGAGTGGCGGGTGCTGGAGAACATGGTCGAGGCGGTCCGCCGCCGCTGGCACGAGCCCGACCACGGCATCTGGGAGGCCCGCCTCCCCCCACGGCACCACATCTTCTCCAAGGTGATGTGCTGGATGACCGTCGACCGGGCGCTGCACGTGGTACGGCAGCACGGCGGCGAGGACCGGCCGGAGTGGGTGGAGCTGCGCGACCGGATCGGCGCCAACGTGCTGGAGTACGGCTGGCACTCCGACGTCGAGGCGTACAGCGTCGCGTACGGCGACGAGGACATGGACGCCTCGTCGCTGTGGATCGGCCTGTCGGGCCTGCTCCCGGGCGACGACCCGCGTTTCCTGTCCACCGTGCTGCGGATCGAGGCGGACCTGCGCAGCGGCCCGGTCGTCTACCGGTACCACTGGGACGACGGCCTGCCCGGGCGCGAGGGCGGCTTCCACATCTGCACGGCGTGGCTGATCGAGGCGTACCTGCGCACCGGCCGCCGCACCGACGCGGAGGAGCTGTTCGCCCAGATGATCGACACGGCGGGCCCGACGGGGCTGCTCCCCGAGCAGTACGACCCGCTGGCCGAGCGCGGGCTGGGCAACCACCCGCAGGCCTACAGCCACCTCGGCCTGATCCGCTGCGCTCTGCTGCTGGACAACATGCTCAAGCAGTGACCTGACGGGCGAAACGGGGCCGGCGGCACTCGCCTCCGGCCCCGTACGGCTGTCCGGGCCTCAGGGCCTCAGGTGTCGAGCACGCCAACCACGTCGCCGATCACCACGACCGCCGGGGGACGCAGCCCCGCCGCGACCACGTCGGCGGCCACCGCCCCGAGCGTCGAACGCAGGCTCCGCTGATCGCCGGTCGTCCCCTCCTGCACCACCGCGACCGGCGTGTCCGCCGGCCGCCCGTACGCGGTCAGCGTCTCGGTGATCGCGGCCAGGTTCTTCAGCCCCATCAGGATCACCAGCGTGCCGCGCAGCCCCGCGAGGGCGTCCCAGCGCACCAGCGAGGCCGGCGAGTCGGGCGCGACGTGGCCGGACACCACGGTGAACTCGTGCGCCACCGCCCGGTGGGTGACCGGGACGCCGGCCGCGGCCGGGGCGGCGATCGAGCTGGTCACCCCGGGGACCACGGTCACCGGCACCCCGGCCGCCGCGCAGGCCAGCAGTTCCTCGCCGCCCCGGCCGAAGACGTACGGGTCGCCGCCCTTGAGGCGCACCACGAACGCCCCGGCCAGGGCCCGGTCGACGAGGATCCGGTTGATCTCCTCCTGGGCGCGCGACGGCCCGTACGGGATCTTCGAGGCGTCCACCAGCTCGACGTCCGGGCGCAGCTCGTCGAGGAGCAGCCCGGGCACAAGGCGGTCGGCGACCACCACGTCGGCCTCGGTGAGCAGCCGCCACCCCTTCACGGTGATCAGCTCCGGGTCGCCGGGTCCGGCTCCGACGAGCGCCACCCGCCCGGCTGCCCGGTCTGCGGCCGGTTCGCGTCCGGCAGCCGGCCCGCGCCCCTCGGCCGGCGGGAAATTGACAGGGGGCCCTTCCTCTACCGAATCCGTTAACAGGGGGCCCTTCCTTGCACCGAGGAGGTCGCGGATGGCGTTGCGGACCGTCATGGCGCGGCGAGGGTCGCCGCCACCGAGGACGGCGACCGTGACCGGGCCGTGCCGGGTGACCGCCGGCGTCCAGGCGGTCGCGGCGGCCCGGTCGTCGGCCCGGACGCAGAAGATCCGCCGCTCGGCGGCGGCGGCGCTGACCGAGGCGGCGGCCGCCGGGTCGTTGACGGCCGCCTGGACCAGCCAGGCCCCGTCCAGGTCGTCGGGGACGAAGCGGCGCGGCTCCCAGTGCAGCCTGCCTGCGTCGACGTGGGCGCGCAGCGCGGGGGTCAGCTCCGGCGAGACCAGCAGGACGTCCGCGCCGGCGTCGAGCAGCGCCGGCACCCGCCGGGTGGCCACCGCTCCCCCGCCCACCACGACCACTCGCCGGCCGGCCAGGCGCAGGCCCAGGGGGGTACGGAACTCGGGGCGCTCACTTTCTCGGCCACCCCCGCCGAGTCGAAGGTGGCCACCTCGTGCAGCACCCGGACCGCGCCGGTGACCACGGGCAGGGCCAGCAGCGCGCCGGTGCCCTCGCCGAGGCGCAGCCCGAGGTCGATCAGCGGGTCGAGCCCGAGGTGGCGCAGTCCCGCCGTGGCGCCCGGCTCGGCGGAGCGGTGCCCGGCGACCATCGCGCCGACCGCGTCCGGGGCGAACGCGGCGGCGGCGAGCGCCGCGCTGACCGCGATCACCCCGTCGAGCAGCACCGGCACCCGGCGGGCGGCGGCGCCGAGGATCAGCCCGGCCAGGGCGGCGTGCTCCAGTCCGCCGACGGCGGCGAGGACGCCCAGCGGGTCGGCCGGGTCGGGGGCGTGCCGGGCGAGCGCGGCCCGCACCACGTCGATCTTGCGGGCGTACGTGCAGTCGTCCACGCCGGTGCCCCGGCCGGTCGCCTCGGCCGGGTCGACGCCGGTGAACGCGGCGATCAGGGCGGCGGCCGGGGTGGTGTTGCCGATGCCCATGTCCCCGGTGAGCAGGATGCCCGCCCCGGCGTCGATCAGCTCGCGGGCGACCCGGATGCCGGTCTCCACGGCGGCGCGGGCCTCGTCGCGGGTGAGGGCGGCGGTGACGGCGAGGTCGCGGGTGCCGCGGCGCACGTTCGCCGCCACGAGGCGGGGCGTCTTCGTGCCACCGGAGACGCCGGACGAGCCGTCCGCCTGGGCTGGGACGACCGGCAGCGGGGCGGCGACGCCGATGTCGACCACGGTGACCGAGGCGCCGGCCTGCCGGGCGAAGGCGTTGACCACCGCACCGCCGGCCAGGAAGTTGCCGATCATCTGCGCGGTGACCTCCTGCGGCCAGGGGGTCACCCCCTGGGCGTGCACCCCGTGGTCGCCCGCGAAGATCGCCACGGCGGCCGGCTCGGGCAGCGGCGGCGGGCAGGCGCAGGCCAGGCCGGCGAGCCGGACGGAGAGCTCCTCCAGGGCGCCGAGCGAGCCGGCCGGCTTGGTGAGCCGGCCCTGGAGCTCACCGGCGGCGACCATCGCCGGCTCGTCCAGCGGTCGGATCGCCGCGATCGTGGTGTGCAGCATCATGCCTCCAGGATCTCCGCCAGCGCCCCGGTGAACGCGTCGGTGGTGGCCCGGTCGCGCACGGCCACCCGCAGCCAGTCTGCGCCGAGGCCGGGGAATGTGTCGCCCCGACGTACCGCCCAGCCACGCTCGCGCAGGCGCTGCCGCACCCCGGCCGCGCCGGGGAGGTGGATCAGCACGAACGCACTGGCCGGGCGGCCCGCGACGCGTACCCCGGGCAGGGCCGCCAGGCGGGCGACCAGGTGGTCGCGGTCTGCCGCCAGCTCGGCGGCGATGGCGCGTTCGGCCGCGACGGCGGCCGGGGAGGCGCAGGCGGTGGCGGCGGCGAGCGCCGGGGTGGAGACCGCCCACAGCGGCTGGGCGGCGGCGAGGCGGGCCAGCAGCGGGGCCTCGCCGAGCAGGTAGCCGATCCGCAGCCCGGCCAGCCCCCAGGTCTTGGTGAGGCTGCGCACCACGACCAGGCCGGGCAGGTCCCGCCGGGCGGCGAGGGACTCCGGCTCGCCGTCGACGCCCGGCGCGGCGGTGGTGTCGGAGAACGCCTCGTCGACGACGAGGACGCGGCCGGGGCGGGCCAGCGCGGCGAGGGTGGCGGCCGGGTGCAGCACGGAGGTGGGGTTGGTGGGGTTGCCGACCATGACGAGGTCGGCGTCGTCGGGCACCCGGGCCGGGTCGAGCCGGAAGCCGTCGGCGGGGTCGAGCAGCACCCGCTCGACGGGGTGCCCGGCGGCCCGCAGCGCGGCCTCCGGCTCGGTGAACTGGGGGTGCACGACCACCGGCCGGCGCACCCCGGTCAGGGCGCGGGCCAGCAGCACGAAACCCTCGGCCGCCCCGGCGGTGAGCAGCACCTCCTCCGCAGGACGGCCGTGCCGGGCCGCGACGTCCGCGCGGGCGGGCCGGGGGTCCGGGTACGCGGCCAGCTCGCCGAGGGCGGCGGTGATCGGGTCGGCCAGCCAGTCCGGCATGGTGGCCCGGCGGACGTTGACGGCGAGGTCGATCAGGCCCTCGCCGATCTCGGCGTCCCCGTGATGGCCGAGATCCGGCACGTCGTGGCCGGGGCCGTCCCCGTCGGCACCGAGATCCGGCACATCGTGGCCGGGGTGGCCGGTGCCGTCGCCGTGGTGGTTCCCACCGGGACCGGGGGGGACCGCAGCGGGGGTGGGGGTGGCATCCGGCTCGTCCCGGGTGAGTGGTGGCGGCACCAGGTGAGCACGCATGTCCGCGATCCTGCCGGGAAGCCGCCGCGTGGGACAGCGCATGCCGGCGTGGGCCGCGTCACCTGCCGCAGGTTTATGAATTGTTCTCACGGATGAATCGGAAATGTCATAACTTGACCCCGTGAGCAACCGACCCCTTGCCTCCGCTGGTCGTCTCGTCCCTCTCCTCCGCGCCGGGCTGATCGCCGGCATCGTGATCGCCGGCGCGCTCTACCCACTGGCCGCCGTCACCGGCCTCGGCGCCCAGGCCACCGCGCACGCCGTGGAACAGAAGACCGGCATCCTGCGCACCGCGCTGCCCGCCGAGACGTCGTACGTGTACGCGCCGGACGGCCGCACCGTGCTGACGATGTTCTACGAGGAGTACCGGCGCTACACCAAGCTGTCCGACATGTCCCCGAACATCCAGCAGGCCATCGTGGCCGCCGAGGACAGCCGCTTCTACCAGCACCGAGGGGTCGACCCGAAGGGCGTCGCCCGGGCCTTCGTGGCCAACTCCCGCTCCGGCGGGGTGTCCCAGGGCGCGTCGACCCTGACCATGCAGTTCGTCCGGATGGCCCTGCGGGACAGCGCCAAGACCCCGCAGGAGGTCCAGGAGGCCACCCAGCAGACCAGCCTGCGCAAGGTCAAGGAGATGCGGATGGCGATGGACATCGAGAAGGAGCTGAGCAAGGAGCAGATCCTGGAGCGCTACCTCAACTCGGCGTACTTCGGCCACCGGGCGTACGGCATCTACGCCGCCGCGCAGATCTTCTTCACCAAGACGCCGGCCACCCTCACCCCGGTCGAGGCGGCCACCCTCGCCGGCCTGGTCAAGTCCCCCTCCGAGTACGACCCGGCCAGCTCCGACCAGAAGGACGCCACCGGCCGGCGCAACTACGTGCTGGACCGGATGGCGCAGCTCGGCTACCTCAGCCCGGACGCCGTCGCCGCCGCGAAGGCCGAGCCGATCCGGCTCAAGCTCACCGACCCGCCGAACGACTGCGCCTCGCTGCCGGAGAAGTACCACACCTGGGGCTTCGCCTGCGACTACCTGAAGAACTGGTGGAGCGCCCAGCCCGCGTTCGGGCAGAACCGGCTGGAACGGATGGACAAGCTGCGCCGCGGCGGGTACCGGATCGTGCTCAGCATCGACCCGAAGATCCAGGCGGCGGCCGAGAAGAACGTCGGGGCCCAGGAGAACACCGGCAGCCCGTTCGCCAACGGCATCGTGGTCGCCGAGCCGGGCACCGGGCGGGTCAAGGCGATGGCGGTGAACCGGAACTACTCGCTGGACATCAGCGAGAACGGGCCCAGCTCCAACCCGGAGGCCTCGCCGAAGGTGAAGGCGAACTACCCGAACACCGTGGCACCCCTGCTCGGCGGCGGCGACCTGCCCGGCTACCAGGCCGGATCGACGTTCAAGATGTTCCCGATGCTGGCCGCGCTCAACGCCGGGATGCCGCTGTCCACCGCGTACGACTCGCCGTACCGCTACCACTCCGAGGTGTACGACGGGTGGGCCCCGTCCAACGCCAGCGGGGCGATGACCGGCCGGCAGACCATGTGGTCCGGGTTCGGCAAGTCGGTGAACACCTACTTCGTCCAACTGGAGGAGAAGGTCGGTGCGGACGCCGCCGTCCGGCTCGCCGAGCAGCTCGGGCTGCGCTGGCGTACCGACGTCGACCGGGAGCATGCGTCGCCGGCCAAGGCCAGGAAGTGGGGCGCGTTCACCCTGGGCGTCTCCGACGCCACCCCGCTGGAGATGGCGAACGCCTACGCCGCGATCGCCGCCGACGGGCGGTACTGCGAGGCGATGCCGGTCCAGTCGATCAGCAAGCGGGACGGCACCCCGGCCACGTACACGACGGCCGGCGGGATCGAGCGGGAGGTCGCCAAGCCGCGCTGCCGGCAGGTGGTCAGCGCCGACGCGGCCCGCGCCGCCACCGACGCCGCCCGCTGCCCGACCGGCGACACCCCGGCGAAGGGGAGCTGCGGCGGCTGGTCCACCGCCGACAGCGTCCGGGGCACGGTGGGGCGGCCGGTGGCCGGCAAGACGGGTACGACCGACAGCACCCGGTCGGCCTGGTTCGTCGGGTACACCCCCGAGCTGGCGGCGGCGAGCTTCATCGCGGACCCGGACAACCCGTTCAACGCGGTAGGCGACGGCCAGTCCCAGATCCCGATCGCCGCGGTCGCCAACACCCTCCGCGACGCCCTCAAGGGCCAGCCCACCCGCCAGTTCACCCCACCCTCCGACGCCATCGTCGGCTGACGCCACGGGCCGGTCACGCGGGAGTGCCGAGCACCGCGCCGGCCCGCGCCGCCGCGACCACCCGCGCCCCGATCTCCGGGTACCCGGCCCAGCGCACCGTGAGTTGCGAGGCGTGCACGCCCCGCCAGAC
>NZ_GG657738.1:2097976-2106200 GCF_000158815.1 Micromonospora sp. ATCC 39149
TCGCGCTGACCCTGGTCGCCGCAGCCGTGATGGTGCTGCTCGGCAACTGGCAGCTGGACCGCTACCGGGGCCGTACCGCGATCAACGAGCGGATCGACGCTGGCGCGCGGATGGCACCCGTGCCGCTGCGCGACGCCGTGCCCGCCCCGACCGGGGGCGGTGGCACGGCCGGCCCGGCGCCCGCCGACGAGGCCACCTGGTCGCGGGTCACCGTGACCGGCCGGTACGACGCGGCGAACGTCGTCCTGGTCCGGGGCCGGACGGTCGACAACCGGGTGGGCTTCGAGGTCGTCACCCCGCTGGTCCTCGCCGACGGCACGGCCGTGCTGGTGGACCAGGGTTGGGTGCCGCCCGCCCCGGGCGGGGCGCTGGCGCAGCCGCAGTTGCCGCCGGTGCCGCAGGGCGAGGTGACCGTGGTGGGCCGGGTGCACCCGACCGAGAGCGGTGCCAGGGCCGTGGACCGGCGGGACGGCCGGCTGGAGACCCGGCGGATCGGGGTCCCCCGGCTGGCCCGGGAGCTGCCGTACCCGGTGTACGGCGCCTACGTCCTGCTCGACGAGCAGACGCCGGCCGCCGACCCGGTGTTCCAGGCGGTGCCGATCGGGCACACCAACAACTGGCAGAACTTCGGGTACGTCGTGCAGTGGTGGCTCTTCGCCGCGATGACGCTCTTCGGCTACGGCTGGGTGGCGCGGCGGGAGGCCCGCCGGATGGCCGGGCTTGACGGGCCCGGCAAGCCGCTCGACCGGGCCGCCGAGCCCTCCCCGACCGCCCCCGCCTGACCGGTCCCGGGTTCTCTCCCGGTCGCCGCGCTGCGGAAACCGGACAGTCGGCGGGTCGCCGGGGCACGGCGGGAAGTTGTAGTGTCCGCCGGGTGATCGACTACCGTGGGGGGTCGCGGTGACCCCTGAACCCACGCCGCCACCACACCCGCCGGAGCCGAACCCGTCCGAGCCGGTGACGGCGACGCACCCGTCGACCGACCCCTGGGCGGTCCCGCTGCGGTCGACGACGTACTCGACCCCGCCGGCGGGCTTCCCGGCCGCGGCCGACCCGTTCGCCGCCCCGCCGGCCACCGCCTCGTTCTCCGCCCCGCCCGCCAGCGGGCCGTACTCCGCGCCGCCCGCCGCACCCCCGTACTCCGCGCCGCCGGGTATCAGCCCGTACTCCGCGCCGCCGGGCGGCCAGTTCTCCGCGCCGCCGGCCCCCGGCCCGTACTCCGCGCCGCCGGCCCCCGGCCCGTACTCCGCGCCGCCGGCCCCCGGCCCGTACTCCGCGCCGCCGGCCAGCGGGCCTCCCGGGCCCTATCCGCCGGCGCTGACGGCGACTGCGGCCCCGTTCGGCGGCCCGCAGTACGGGGCGTCCGTGGCGGCGGTGCAGATCGGCGAGATCATGGTGGCCCCGCCGGAGATCCGTACGCCGGCCGGCGTGCTGCCCGTGGCGGGCGCGCAGTGGCACGTCGCCGACTACTGGCAGACGGAGCAGAAGGTGGCCACCTGGGCGATCGTCTGCGCCGTGCTCGGGTTCTTCTGCCTCACCATCTTCAGCCTGCTCTTCCTGCTGATCAAGGAGACCCGGCACCACGGCACCGTGCAGGTGACGGTCAGCAACGGCCCCCGCCAGTACGTGGCCCGCATCCCGGTCACCGACCAGGGCCAGGTCCAGCACATCAACAACCAGGTCAACTACGCCCGGTCCCTGTCGGCCTGACCCGAGCCGAGCGATCGTCGGCGATGTCGGCGACGTGGCGGTGTCCTGGGCTCGGGATACCGCCACGTCGGCCGGCATCGCACGCCGGCCCGCCCGGGATTCGCCGGCACGGCACGCACCCGGCGCCGGCACCCCGCTCAGGCCGGGTGCCGGCCGGCGTGGATCGCCCGGACCGCGTCGATCGTGTCCGCCTCGGCCGCGGTCTTGTCGCCGCGGTAGCGGACCACCCGGGCGAAGCGCAACGTCATCCCGCCCGGGTAGCGGGAACTGGTCTGCACCCCGTCGAACGCGATCTCGACCACCTGCTCAGGGCGGACCCGGACCACCCAGTCACCGCGCTCCACGGCGAGGGCGAGAAACCGCTCGGTCTGCCAGCGCAGCACCTCGTCGGTGAGCCCCTTGAACGTCTTGCCGAGCATGACGAACCCGCCGGTGGCCGGGTCCCGCGCGCCGAGGTGCAGGTTTGACAGCCAGCCGCTGCGCCGGCCGCTGCCCCACTCCACCGCGAGCACCACCAGGTCGAGGGTGTGCCGGGGCTTCACCTTGACCCAGGCCGCGCCGCGCCGGCCGGCGTCGTACGGGGCGTCGGGGTCCTTGACCACCACGCCCTCCTGCCCGGCGTCCAGGGCAGCGGCGAAAGCCGCGCCGGCCGCCTCGGGACCGTCGACCACCATCCGCCCGACCAGCAGCGTCGGGTCGACCACGCTGGCCAGCGCCGCCCACCGCTCGTGGCCGGGCCGGTCGATCAGGTCGTCGCCGTCGAGGTGCAGCAGGTCGAAGAAGTACGGCGTGAGCACCGCCTCGCCGGTCGTCTCGGCGGCGGCGAGCACGGCCGGGGCGACCGGGGCGGGGCCACCGGCGCCCGGCATGGCGTCGCCGATGTTCGGCGTGGTGCCGCCGGCGCTGGGCGTGGCGCGGCGGGCGGCCCGGCTGGAGGTCTGCTGGAACGGCAGCGGCCGACCGGTGGCGTCCAGGCCGATCGCCTCGCCGTCGAGCACCAACTCCCGGGCGGGCAGCGCCCGCACGGCGGCGACCACCTCGGGCACCCGGGCGGTGATCTCATCCAGGCTGCGGGTGAAGACCGCGATGTCGGAGCCGGAGCGGTGCACCTGGGCCCGGATGCCGTCGAGCTTCACGTCGACCACGGCGGGGACACCGGTCAAGGCCAGCGCCTCGTCGACCGACGGCGCGCTGGCCGCCAGCATCGGGGCGAGCGGGCCGGCCCACCTGGAGCCCGAAGTCGGCCAGCGCAGCCGCGCCGCCCCGCAGCGCGGCCACCGCGACCGCCCGCAGGTCGCCGGCGAGCAGCAGGGCCCGGCGCACGGCATTCGGCGGCACGTCGGCGGCCCGGGCGATCGCGTCGGCCAGCAGCCCGGCCTGAGCGCCCTGGCGCAGCTCGCCGCTGAACAGGCCGCGCAGCATCCGCTGCTCCTCGGCGGTGGCGGCGGCGAAGAGGGCGTGCAGCAGCGCCCGGCGGCGGGCCTGCGAGCCGGGGCCACCCACCGCCGCGATGTCGTCGATCGCGGCGTCGACCGCGCGGACGGTCAGGGTCGACTCGGCGGCCGGCGGCGGCAGGTCGCGCAGGCTGGCCCAGCCGACGCCGGTCTGCCGTTGCCGCAGCTCGCCCGCGAGCCAGCCGGCGCCCGCCGGGACCTCGGCCGGGTCGAGAGCCCGCAGCGCCGCGGCGAGCAGCTCCACCTTGGCCCGCCGGCCGGTGGTCGCGCCCACGGCGGCGGAGGTGGCCGCCAGGTCGAGGAACCGCACGCACCTCATCCTGCCAGCCACCCCCCGACGCCGCTGGGGATACGCGGGCCGACGCCGGAAGTTGCCGCTTCCCACGCCGCCGCGTCACCCCGGCCCGAGCACCCGTGACGGGTTCCCGGGCCGACCGGTCCCTGACGCCCCCTCTGCGCCGGACCGGGGTCTCGCGGGCCCATCAGACCGCGACAGGCTCCTCGATGCGCAGGCCCCGGGCGCGCACCTCGTCGGCGACGCGGGAGAGCAACGCGTCCAGCGTGACCAGGGCGGTGGAGAGGTCACCGAGCTGTTCCTTGAGCGTGTCCTCAGACCACGCGGAGACGTCCACGTCCCCCAGAGCGCTGACGGCGGCCCCGAGCCGGGCCATCACCTCGTTCGTACTCATGTTCGAAAGGCTATACCAGGCTGTCCCGCGACACGCCGAAAACACCCCGATGAACTGGGAAGTTACGGTTCCGTCACCTAACTCCGGTTCGTGCCCACGGCGGCCACCTTCGCCAGCAGCAGCGCCTCGGCCGCGCAGACCCGGGCGAACTCGCCGAGGTGCAGGCTCTCGTTCGGGCCGTGCGCCCGGGCGTGCGGGTCCTCGACCCCGGTCACCAGGATCGCCGCCTGCGGGAACATCTCCTGAAAGGTGGCGATGAACGGGATCGAGCCGCCGATGCCGATGTCCACCGGCTCGGTGCCGTCCCAGGCCGTGCGGAAGGCGTCACGGGCCGCGACGAACATCGGGCCGGACGCGTCGATGACGCAGGGGGCACCGTCGTGTTCGAAGGTCACCGTCACCTGGGCGCCCCACGGCGCGTGCTTCGTGAGGTGCTCGCGCACCGCCGCGTACGCCCGCTTCGGGTCGTCGCCCGGCGCCAGCCGTACGCTCAGCTTGGCCTTCGCGGCGGGGACCAGGGCGTTCGGTGCCTCGCCGGTGGCCGGGGCGTCGATGCCGAGCACCGCCATGGCCGGCTTGGTCCAGATCCGGTCGGTGATCCGGCCGGTGCCGATGAGCGACACGCCCTCGACCAGCCCGGCCTCGGCCCGGAACCGGTCCTCCGGGTAGTCCACGGCGGCACCCTCGCGCCCGACCAGCCCGGCGACGGCCACGTTCCCGGCGTCGTCGTGCAGCGTGGCCAGCAGCCGGACCAGCGTGGTGAGCGCGTCGGGCACCGCGCCGCCGAACATGCCGCTGTGCACGGCGTGGTCCAGGGTGCGGACCTCGACGAAGCAGTTGACGATGCCACGCAGCGAGGTGGTCAGCGCCGGCACGCCGACGTCCCAGTTCGTCGAGTCGGCGATCACGATCACGTCCGAGGCCAGTTCGTCGCGGTGCTCGGCGAGCAGCCGCTCCAGCGAGTCCGAGCCGTACTCCTCCTCACCCTCGACGAAGAGCACCACACCGACCGGGAGCCGGTCGCCGAAGGCGCGCAGCGCCGCGACGTGCGCCATGATCCCGGCCTTGTCGTCGGCCGCGCCCCGCCCGTAGAGGCGGCCGTCGCGCTCGACGGGCTCGAACGGGTCGGACTCCCACAGCGACAGGTCGCCCACCGGCTGCACGTCGTGGTGGGCGTAGAGCAGCACGGTCGGCGCGCCGGGCGGGGCGGCCCGCCTCCCGATGACGGCCGGCTGACCGCCGGACCGCACGATCCGCACGTCGAGGTCGCAGCCGCGCAGCACCTCCGCCACCGCCTCGGCGGACCGCTCGACGTGCGAGTGGTCGAAGCCGTCGAAGGCGACGCCGGGAATGCGGACGAGTCGTTCCAGGTCGGCGCGGACGCCGGGTAGTTCCCGCGCGACGGCGGCTCGCACCTCGGCATCGGACATGGTCGGTAAGGTCATGACCGGCATCGTATGCCGGCCTTACCGCCGCCGAGGGCGACGTACTCGGTCCCGGGGTCGTGCGGCAGGCCCGGCGCGCCGTCGACGACCAGGTCCACCGCGTCCGCCGTGCCGTCGGCGGCGAAGTGCGCCCGCTCGCCGGCATGCCAGCGGCGCAGCTCGGGCAGGATCCCCGGCCCGTCCCGGGCGACGGCCCGCGACGACCGCAGCTCGGCGGGCGCGGTGACCAGAACCGACAGGGTCAGCTCCGGCCGGACGGCGGCCCGCGCCGCCGAGACCCCCTCGACGATCACGACGGGGGCGGGCGGCACGGGCAGCTCGCGGGGCAGGAAGCACCGCCGCACCCAGCTGTACCGCCGATAGGCCCCCGGCTTTCCGGCCCGCAGCGGGGCGAGCACCCACCGCTCCAGCCGGGGCCAGAAGGTGAGCTGGTCGGCCCAGCCGTCGAGCAGGTCGTCGGTGTGCACCACCGGTGGTCGCCCGCCGCCGGGCAGTGCCGCCAGGGCGTCCGCGAGGCGCGCGGCGAAGACGCTCTTGCCCGCGCCGCTCGGCCCGTCGACCGCCACCAGTCGGGTACGCCCCAACCGCGCCGGCCCGGCCAGCACCCGCCGGCCCAGCTCCGCGTACGTCTCGACGGTCGGCACCCACACGGCCCCGACGCTAGCGGCCTGCCCCGGGGGTACGTCGTCCGGTCGACCCGAGCCGTTTTCGGCACACGGACGCCCCGCGCCACGGGCATGATCGTGCTGTGCGCCACAACGTGATGAGCCCGGGCATTGACGCCCTGCTGGAACAGGCCCGTTCGGGGGTCCGCCGGCTGACCCCACACGAGACGGTCGAGACCGTACGCCTCGGCGCGCTGCTCGTCGACACCCGCACCGACGCGCAGCGCCGGGAACAGGGCAACCTGCCCGGCGCGGTCGTCATCGACCGCACGGTGCTGGAATGGCGGCTGGATCCGGCCAGTGAGTGGCGCATTCCCGAGGCCACCGGGTACGACCGGGAGATCGTGGTGGTGTGCCGGCAGGGGTACAGCTCCAGCCTGGCCGTGGCCAGCCTGCGGACGCTCGGCCTGCACCGCGCCACCGACATGATCGGCGGGGTCCAGGCATGGCTGGAGGCGGGGCTACCGATGTCCGACCGCCCCGCCGACATCCGCTACTGACACCACCCACAGCGGTCACGCGGGGCAGCGGTCACGCGGGCAACCCCAGGACGCACCCCCGGGTCAGCACGGCGCTCCGGGTGGGATGAACGGCAGCCCGGCGGGTGGGCCGCACTCGATCAGCCGCCACAGGGCGGCGGTGTCCAGGTGCTCCTCGACCAGGTCGCCGAGCAGGTCCAGGGAACGCTCGCGGGCGGCGGCGAAGCTGGTGTCCGGGGCGACCCGGAAGCCGGTACGGCCGGCGAGACGGGCCGCGTCGGTGAGGAACCGGCGGCGGAACGCGTCGGACTCGAAGGCCCCGTGCCAGTGGGTGCCGCACACCGCGCCGAGCACGGCCCCCTCGCCGGTGCCGTCGTCGTACGACAACAGGGGCGGCAGCGCCGGGTCGGCCGACGAGACGTACCCGTGGTGGATCTCGTAACCCCGGACCGGGACGCCCGCGTCGGCGGCGGCGGTGCCGGCCGCCTGCCGGACCGTCTTGCGCGCGGCGAAGGTGACCTCGACCGGCAGCAGGCCCAGCCCCGCGACGCTGCCCGCGCGGCTCTCCACCGGATCGTGCACGGCCCGGCCGAGCATCTGGAAGCCGCCGCAGATGCCCAGCAGCGGCTTCCCGGCCGCCGCGTGGGCGGCCACGGCGTCGGCCAGCCCGGTCCGGCGCAGCCAGGCGAGGTCGGCCACGGTGGACTTGGAGCCGGGCAGGACGACGATGTCGGCGGCGGCCAGCTCGGCCGGCTCCACGGTCAGCCGGACCCGGACGCCGGGCTCGGTGGCCAGCGCCTCCACGTCGGTGGCGTTGCTGATCCGGGGCAGCCGGACGACCGCCACATCCAGCCAGTCCGTGCCGTGCGGGGCCGCCGGCCGGCCGAGCACCCGGCCGTACGCGAGCGAGTCCTCCGCGTCCAGCCACAGGTCCAGATGCCAGGGCAGCACCCCGTAGGTGGGGCGGCCGGTGACCCGGGTCAGCATGTCCAGCCCCGGCTGGAGCAGCCCGCGGTCGCCCCGGAACTTGTTGATCACAAAGCCGGCGACCAGCGCCTGGTCGGCCGGGTCGAGCAGAGCGACCGTGCCGAACATCGAGGCGAACACCCCGCCCCGGTCGATGTCCCCGACCACGATCGTGGGCAGGCCGGCGTGCCGGGCCAGCCCCATGTTCACGTAGTCGCCGGCCCGCAGGTTGATCTCCGCAGGGCTGCCGGCCCCCTCGCAGACCACCACCTCGTACGCCTCGCGCAACTCGGCGAGCGAGGCGAACGCCGCCTCGGCGAGCCGGGGCCGCAGGGCGTGGTAGTTGCCGGCGGTAACCGTGTCGACGGCCTCGCCGAGCAGCACCACCTGGCTGGACCGGTCGCTGCCCGGCTTGAGCAGCACCGGGTTGAATCGCAGGTCGGCCGCCACGCCGCAGGCCGCCGCCTGCATGGCCTGGGCCCGGCCGATCTCGCCGCCCCGGCCGTCCGGGCCGACCACCACCGCCGAGTTGTTCGACATGTTCTGCGCCTTGAACGGCGCGACCTTCACCCCGCGCCGACGCAGCCATCGGCAGATCCCGGCGGTGAGCACACTCTTGCCCGCGTCGGAGGTGGTCCCGGCGACCAGCAGCCCCCCACTCACCGGCGGTCGCCCCCGGCGGCGGGCGGCCGGAAGCCTCCAGCGGCGGGCGGCCGGAAGCCTCCAGCGGCGGGCGGCCGGAAGCCTCCAGCGGCGGGCGGCCGGAAGCCTCCAGCGGCGGGCGGCCGGAAGCCTCCAGCGGCGGGCGGCCGGAAG
>NZ_GG657738.1:2106550-2300122 GCF_000158815.1 Micromonospora sp. ATCC 39149
CCGCCCGAAGTAGACGTTGCGCCCGCCCAGCCGTACGCCGAGCACGCCCGCCATCGCCGCCTCGCACTGCCCGGCGTTCGGGCTGGGGTGGTCGTTGCGATCTCGCAGCCACACCCGCCAGGCCCGCCCCCGGTCCCCGTGCGCAGCCGGGGCCACGGCGATGGTGAGCAGCCCGGTCAGCCGGGACGGGGCGAGATTGAGCAGGTCGTCCAGCCGGGCGGACGGGGTACCGAAGCGGGCGTACCGGGGCGACCGGTGACCGACCATCGCGTCGAGGGTGTTCGCCGCGCGGTAGCCGAGCAGGCCGGGCAGCCCGGCGACCGCCCCCCACAGCAGCGGCGCGACCACCGCGTCGGAGGTGTTCTCCGCCACGGACTCGACGGTCGCGCGGGCCAACTCGGGCTCGTCCAGCGTGGACGGGTCCCGTCCGCACAGGTGCCCCAGCCGACGACGGGCCGCCGGCAGGTCCCCGCCGCGCAGCGCGCGGCCCATCATCTTCGCCTCGTGGCGCAGGGTGCGCCCGCCGAGCACCGTCCAGGTGGCGGCGGCCATCAGCACGGCCCGGCCGACCGGCCGGCGTCGGGTGGCCACCGTCGCCGCCACCCCGACCAGCACCGGTACGCCCACGGCGAGCGCCGTGAACGTCGTGCCCGCGGCCCGGTCCGGCCGGTACACGCGCCGTTCCAGCGCACCGGCCGCCCGACCGAAGCCGGCCACGGGATGCCAGCGGCGCGGGTCACCGAGCAGGGAGTCCAGGGCATACCCTGCCACCAGCCCAGCCGCGTTAGCACGGCGACCGACTGCCGCACTGCCACCACCTTCCGTCGGCCAGCCTAGCCGCCCCCGGGAACCCCCACACCGATCCACCCACAGCCGGACCCGACTAGGGCGGGCGACCTGGGCGGGGCGGCCCCGGACGGGGCGGGGCGAAGCTGGGCGGGCCCGGACGGCTCGGCGGGGCGGGATCATGTCGGCGACATGGGTGTCCTGGCGCAGGGATGCCCCCATGTCGCCGACATGGCTACCGCCCGAGGGCCCCGCCCCGTGTCGGGCCCCGTCCCGGCCGGCTTCCACCCCCCGGCCAGCCCCGCCCCCCGTCGAGCCCCGGCGAGCGTCCGCCGCAGGCCGTCAGGCCGACACGCCGACCCGGCCTCGGCCCCGCCGGCCGCGCCTGGTCGGAGTCACCCCGCCGGACTCTCCGCCGGACGGCTCGGGGTCGTCGAGCCCGGCCGGGGACGGGTCGCCCCCGGCCACGCCCGGCCCGGCCAGTTCCTCGTCCCCGCCGAACCCACCGCCCTCGCCGAAACCGTCGCCGGAGCCGTCGCCCTCGCCGAAGCCGTCGTCGAACCCACCGCCCTCGCCGGAGCCGTCGCCGAACCCGCCGTCGTCCCCGGAGTCGTCGTCCAGGTCGTCCCGTTCGCCGAGGTCACCCAGGCCGTGCGGGTCACCCAAGCCGTGCGGCTCACCCAAGCCGTGCCGATAGTTGGAGCCGGGCGTGCCGTTGGAGCCGCCCAGGACGTCCGAGCCGTACGGGGCGTCCGAGCCACGCGGGTCGAAGGAGGCGCGGGCCGGGTCGAAGTCGCGCGGCTCGAAGTCCTCGCCGAAGGGGCGGTCCTCCGGCCCGCTGGGTGCCTGCCCGCGCGGGACCCGCTCGGTCGGCTCACCGTGCACCCGGGTCTCTGTTTCGGCGTCCTCGACCGTGCTGGTGACCATGTTCGGCCGGTTGCGCAGGAACCGGCCCCGCCCCCGGGACAGGTCGTGGCCGACGGCGACCGCCTCCAACTCGTACACCGTGCGGTGGTTGCCCGCGTCGTCGGTCCAGTCGCGGGTGTAGAGCCGGCCGACGACCATCACCGGGTCGCCGACCATCACGGAGGCGGCCACCCCCTCAGCCAGCTTCCGCCAGCAGTTGACGCGGACGCGGAGGCTGTTGCCGTCCACCCACCGGCCGCTGTCCCGGTCGAGCCGGCGGGCGGTGGAGGCCACCTTGAAGTTGGCCACCAGCGTGCCGCTCTGGGTAGTGCGCCGCCACTCCGGCGCAGTCAGCACATTGCCGACAATCGTGACGTAGGTGTCGAACATCGCCCCTCCAGGGATGATCCGGGCCTGCCATTGGTGAGTCGACTCGCCGCCGACACTGGCCGCTCCGGCCAGCCCCTCGCCACCGCCCGGCCCCCGCCTGTGGACAACCCGATGCTCTGTGGACAAAGACCTGATCAAGCTCGGGTGTGCTAGGCCCTGCCCGAGTGCGCGCGGGCGGCCCCACCGCAGGCGTTTCCGGACGGACCGTGACTGGGTACAGCTTTGATCAACCGAGCACCGCCGACGGCACGCCGTCCGATCAGAAAGGCCACGGGACATGACTTCCTGCCGACCCCGTACGACCGGCTCCGTCCGCACCGAGGGCAAGGCGCTGCGATGAGCGCCGTGGCGAACCCAGCGACCGTGGCCGAATGCCTGCGCGTCGGGGCGGGCTTCTCCCAGGGTGACCGGAACTGGATCGCCGAGCAGTTCGCCACCCTCGACGCCCGGTTGGCCGGCTTCCACGCCGACGCCACCGAGCTGGAGGTGTCCGTGAAGGACCGGGAGGCCCGGGGGCAGAAGGTCACCCTGGAGTGCTGGATCGCCGGCCGGCAGAAGATCGTCACCACCTCCGCAGAGGAGGACCTGCACGCCGCGCTCAACGACGTCCGGGACGACCTGCGCCGCCGGCTCAACGATGCCAAGACCCGGCAGGAGCCGCGCAACAACAAGCGGCTGCGCGACACCGGCCAGCCCGAGGCGGGCCAGCCCGAGGCGGGGCCGGACGGGGGCGACCTCGACGACGACGCGCCCCGGGCCGACGCCGGGACTGCCTGATCCGACCGGCGGTGAGGTGGTGTACGCCACGGCGGTGCGCCACCTCACCGCCGGGGCTACCGTCGGGTAGCTTGCGGGCGTACCGTCGCGTTCGTGGAACCGGATGTGCTGGGGCCGCCGTACGAGCGGCAGACGATCGACCTGGGCACCGACGACGAGGGGCCGGTCGTCGCGACCCTGGTGCGCCGCCGGGCCGACCGCCCGACCCGCCGTGCGGTGCTCTACGTGCACGGCTACGTCGACTACTTCTTCCAGACCCACGTGGCCGACTTCTTCGCCGAGCGAGGCTGGGACTTCTACGCCCTCGACCTGCGAAAGTACGGCCGCAGCCTGCTCGCGCACCAGACCCCGAACTTCTGCCGCGACCTCGGCGACTACTTCCCCGAGCTGGACGCCGCCGCGCAGATCGTCCGCTCCGAAGACGGCCACGACACACTGCTGGTCATGGGTCACTCCACCGGCGGCCTGATCATCTCCCTCTGGGCCCACGCCCGGCGCGACGCCGGCATCATCGACGGGCTCGTCCTCAACAGCCCCTTCTTCGACATCAACGCTCCCTGGATGGTCCGCAGACCCCTCGCGGCGGCCGTCTCCCGCCTGGGCCGCAGGGCGCCGCGCCGCCGGCTCCCATTCGGCCTCGGCACCGTGTACGGCGAGAGCCTGCACGCCGAGCATCGCGGCGAGTGGACGTACGATCTGGCCTGGAAGCCGCTCGCCGGGTTCCCGGTCCGCGCCGGCTGGCTGAACGCGGTCCGCACCGGGCAGCGGCAGCTCCGTGCCGGCCTCGACATCCCGGTGCCGGTGCTGCTGGCCTGCTCCACCCGCACCTTCCGAGGCACGAAGTGGCACGACTCGGCGGCGCTCGCCGACGCCGTCCTGGACGTGGAGCACATGGTCCGCTGGGCTCCCCGCCTCGGCCGGCACGTGACCCTGGCCCGCTTCGACGGCGGCATGCACGACCTGACCCTCTCCGGCCCCGCCGTACGGGAGAAGGTCTTCACCGAAGTGGGCCGATGGGCGGAGGCTTTCCTCGGTGCCGGCCCGACGCCTGAGGTGCCGGCCAGCCGGCCGCCGGCCGAGGCGGGCGCGGAGGTCGCCGCACCGAGCTGACCGGGCGAATCAGGGGTGCCCGGCGGGGGCAGGCCATGCGACGCTGAACGGGCCTCGACAGGCTGCCCCATCGCGCCAGACCCCCTCGGCACGGCGGTACCCTCTTGGCGCACGACCAACAGCGCGCCCGTAGCTCAGCGGATAGAGCAGGGGACTTCTAATCCCAAGGCCGCAGGTTCGAATCCTGCCGGGCGCACAGGACTTTCTTCCATCCGAACCAGCCGCGTGGGGCTACACGTGGTGCGAACGAGCTAGGTTGCCGCGTGGACGATGGCGCGGCAACGTCGCTCGGGCCGGCCAACACGAGCGCGGTAACCGGGCCGTCTTCTGGGCCGAGCACCACGACGCCTGAAACCCGCTGAACCATCTCGACAAGCGGTCTGCCGAGATGAACGCCGGTTGCCGAGATGGGCCAGCGGAGAGGACGGCAAGCGGTACACCGTGGTCAGCTACGCCATTGACGACGGCGACGGCCGGGTCCGCATGTCAGTCACCGTGGACGATGGCGGCTCGTCGGCGTTGGCACCGCTACTGAGAGACGGAATCATGAAACCGGACGACACCTTCATCACGTGACCTCTTCGGTGTAAAGGAACGATCACCGGCTCGTGAGCTGCCCTGCCGACTTCGTTGAGCTGGCCGAACGGTCCGTCACCGTCCATGACGTCCACCGTCGCCCACGCCCGTCGTCACCCGGTTAGTCACTCATCCGCAGCACGGGGAAAGACCCTCGTACACATGGCCTCGGCAACGCGTAGCCCTTCATCCTCCTCGTAGATACAGGCCGCGCAAATGGAAAGGTCCCGACTGTCCGGCCTCGGGTGAACCTGCGGCGCGTGCCCGCACTCGAGACAGGGCCTAGCTTCCTCGCTGGTCACGCGGCGATCCTTGCAAATCTGCACGCTCAGCTTGGGCATCGGGTGCCGTAGGTAGCCGGTCAGCCTGACAAAACACGAAGCGTCGAGCATACCGCCCGCCAGGGTGCCGCTCCTCGCCCCTGTTGACCGCTGCATCGGGCACGCATCCGGCACGGCGCCCGGGTGACGTGGTCCTGGTCAGGGCGACCAACAGCACCGTGCTCGTGGACAGGCTGATCGAGGAACCCGGCGCTGTCAGCGCATAGCCGTCAGGCGGACAGGGCGACCTCGGCGCGGCGGCCCAGGCCGTCCAGGATCGCCGCGCCGTAGCCGGTCACGTCACCGGTGCCCATCGTCAGCACCACGTCACCCCGCCCGGCCATCCGCGCGATCACCCGGGCCGCGTGGTCCGGTCCGAGGGGCAGGCAGTAGGCACCGTCGCGCAGCCTGGCCGCGATCGCGTCGGTGTCGGCCAACGGACGGCCGTCCGACAGGTTGTCGGGTACGTCGAGCAGCAGGACGTAGTCGGCGTTGTCCGCCAGGACGCGGCCGATACGCTCGTCGAGGGCGAGCACGCGACCGATGCGCTCGCCGAGGGCGAGGACGCGGGCGTGTCCGGAGGGCTGGAACACCACGAACACCCGCCCTCGGGCCAGGGTGCGCGCGGCTTGCAGGTCGGCGGCGATCTCGTTCGGGTGGCTGGCGTAGGAGTCGATCACCGTCACTCCGGCCCGGGTGTCGATGTGCTCGAACCGGCGGCGCACCCCGGCGAAGGTACCCACCGCTGCGGTCACGTCGGCGGGGTCCAGCCCGAGGGCCACCGCGCAGGCCACGGCCGCCGCCGCGTCGTGCAGGTGGTGCGTCGCCGGGGTCGGCAGGGTCAGCCGTGTCTCGGTGCCGTTCGGCATCCGCACCGTCGCGGACACCGACCAGCCCTCGGCGTGCACGTCCAGGAGCCGGACGTCGGCCGCGCGGTCCCGCCCGCAGCGCAGCACCATCAAATCGGGGCGCTCGTCGGCGATGACCTGGGCGGCCACCGTCGCGCCCACACAGTCGGCGTTGACGATCAGGAACCCGTCCGGCGCGACCCGGCAGCCGAACTCGACGTAGGCGCGCAGCACGTCGGCGCGGCTGACGAAGCTCGGGTGATCGTCGGTCACGTTCGTGACGACCGCCAGTGACGGGGACAGGAGGTGGAACGAACGGTACGACTCGTCCGCCTCCGCTACCAGCAGCCGGGACCGGCCGAGGTGGGCTCCAGAACCCGGCCCCGTCAGGTCGGCGCCGATCAGGTACGTCGGGTCCTGCCCGAGGGTGCGCAGGATGTGGACCAGCATGCCCGCCGTGGTGGACTTGCCGTGCGAACCGGACACCGCCACCAGCCGCCGCCCGTCGGCCAGCTTGTCGAGGACCTGTGCCCGGCGCACCACCGGGATGCCGGCGGCACGGGCCGCGCGAACCTCCGGCGCGTGCCGCGCGCCCGTGGTGTGCACGACGCAGCTCGCGCCCTCGACATACGCCGCGTCGTGGCCCACGCGTACCCGCACGCCGGCCGTGCGCAGCGCCGCGAGGATGTCCGAGTCGTGGATGTCGCTTCCGCTGACCTGGTGGCCCAGCTCGGCCAGCAGCCGGGCCAGGCCGGACATCGCGGGCCCGCCGACGCCCACGAGGTACGGGCGGGACAGGTCGATCGGGCCGGAGTGCGAATCGATCGTGTCGGTCATGATGCCGGCTCTCCTTGGTTGTGCGGGATGACGGATACCGGGTCAGCCGTGGTCAGCCGTGCGCCGACCGGGGTTGCCCGCAGCCCGGCCGGCTGAACGAAGATCGACCGGCGGGCGACGGCATCGCCCCTGTCGTCCAGTTGGTACACGTCGAGCCACATCCACCGGTCGTAGGTGATCCAGTCGAGCACCCGGATGACCCGGCACATGATCGGCTCGACGAACTGCACGCTCGCCGCGCGGGTCACCTGCACCAGGTCGCCCGCCTTCAGCGGCGACGTGCTCATGGCCGACCCCCGCGCCGGCACCTGGCGGCGGCCGGTCACGGCTCCTCCCCCTCCCCGAAGAATAGCGCCGCCCCGGCCACACATTTCGCGGCGAGCGAGACGGCGGGCTGTTGTAGACGCCATTTTTGACGCCCCTCACAGCCATGCGGATATTCGACATCCTGTGACACCGCCAGCACCTTGCGCAACACCTCCCATCCCCCTAATCTCAAGTCGAATTGACGCACGAAGAATGAAGGAGAGAAATGCGCGAGCGGAAACACCGCCTGTTGCAGGAGAACTGCGGTGATGTTGCATGACGGATGAAACAAGCGGGTCGACCGTTCCCCGGCGGCAGCTCGGCAGGCTGCTCACGCAGCTTCGCGAGGACGCCTCGGTCTCGCTGGACGCCGCAGCCGAGGGGCTGGACTGCTCGCGGCAGAAGGTGTGGCGCATCGAGAAGGGTCTGGTGCCGGTCCGGGTGGTGGACGCCCGCGCCATGTGCGAGATGTACCGGGTGCCGGAGGACATGAAGGCGATCGTCACCGGCCTCGCGAAGGAAACCCGCGCCAAAGGCTGGTGGCACTCGTACGGCGAGATCGTCCCACCATGGTTCTCGCTGTACGTCGGGCTAGAGTCATCGGCCGCCCTCATGCGGCGATACGACTCGGAACTAATCCCAGGATTACTCCAAACAAGGGAATACGCCGCCGAACTGTTCCACCGCAAGAATCCCACGATGAGCGAGGCGGAGCGGGAGAAGCTCGTCGAGGTGCGGATGCAGCGCCAGCACGTCCTGATGCGGCGGCTGCCCAGCGCGCCCACGCTGAAAGTGGTGATGAGCGAGGCCGTGCTGCGGCGCACCATCCCGGACCGGCAGGCCATGGCCGGGCAACTGCGGCACCTGCTCGACGTCGCCGCGCTGCCGAACGTGAGCCTGCGCGTCCTCCCGCTGGCCGCCGGGCCGCCGCTGGCCAGCGAGACGGGCACCTTCGTCCTGCTGGACTTCCCGCAGGCGTTCGGCCGGGCCTCGACCGAGCCGACCACCGTCTATCTAGAGAACATCACCGGCGCTCTCTATCTCGACAAGCCGGCCGAGGTCGCCGCCTACGAGCACGTCTGGTCCGACCTGGAGACGCTCGCGTCGGATGAGGCAGAATCAGAGAAAATGATCAAAATGATCATCGAGGAGCGCGCATGAGTGACCTTGCCGGTGCCGTCTGGCGCAAGAGCACCCGCAGCGGCGGCAGTGGCGGCGACTGCGTCGAGGTGGCCGACAACCTGCCCGGCGTCGTGGGCGTGCGGGACAGCAAGGACCAGGCCGGGCCGACGCTCACGTTCGCCCCGACGGCCTGGTCGGCCTTCGTGGGCCAGCTGCGGCGCGGGCCGCGCTGACCGATCGGGGCCGCCCACCTTGCCGGCGGGCGGCCCCGAACCCGCGAAGGGCCACGACCGGCAGGTCAGCCCCGGCCGGGGTGGCCGCTGACCAGGGTGGTCAACGAGCGCGGTGCCAGTTCGACCGTCGGGTGCCCGCCGTGCCCGGTGACGAGCCCGGGGGCCTCCTCCAGCTTGTGCGTCGAGTCGGTGAGGTACGCGGTCGGCTTCCTCAGGTCGACGGTGGTCCGTACGGTCTCGGTCGAGGTGTTGATGATCTGCACCACCTCGGTGCCGTCGGCGTTGCGGTACGCCGACACCGCCAGGCCCGCCGGCGTGCCGTCGACGCCGATCCGGACCGCGCCGGGACGGATGAACCGGCTGTACGCGGCGAAGGCGTACAGCCGGGACGACACCCGGTAGCTGTCGGTGGTGTTGTCGACCTGGACGAGGGCCGCCGTCGCGCCCCGGGAGGAACCGAGCCAGTAGACGAAGGCACTGGCGTCCGCCTTCGCGAGGGTGTCGTGGATGCGCTGGGCGACCGCGATGCCGTCGGTACCCTTGCCGCTGTCCCACGCCTCGTTCCAGCCGTCGGAGACGCTCGACGGGGCCCACTCCGTCATCCAGACGGGTGCCGTGATCGGCAGCGGGCGATCCGCGGGGCTGGCGTAGCCGTGCCCGGTGAACAGGTCCAGGTGGCGGCGGGCCTCCGGGTCCGCCTCGATCGCCTGGGCGTACGCGTCCGACTGCTGCCAGCCGAACGAGTCGCAGCAGGCCAGGTCCACCCCGGCCTGCTCGGCGATGGGGCCGATGACCTTCACGAACTCGGCCGCCTGCGCCGGGGTGAACCGCATCGAGGCGTACGGGGCGGTCCAGTCGGGCTCGTTGGTGAACCCGATCTCGTCGATCCGGATGCCCTCGCGCTGGTAGAACTTGGCGTACTGCACGAGGTAGCGCGCATACGCCTCGCGCCAGTCGCCGCTGGCGCAGGTCACGCCCGCCAGGCCGCAGAGGCTCCCGCCGTTGGCGTCGGTCCCGTTGTCCTTCATGTACCCCGGGGCGCTCCACGCGTCGGCGTAGAACCGGTTGATCCCGCGCTTGCGCGCCTCCCTGACGTACCACACCTGGCCGCCGTCCCAGCCGTCCCACTGGTAGTTCGGGGTGGCCGCCGGACCGCCCGGGTCGTTCGGCTGGATGGACAGCATGTTGTCGTACACGTCGGTCGTCGACGAGCCGATGCCGAGCCGCAGGATGGTCGGCGCGGCACCCTTCCTCCGGTCGAGGAGCAGGTCGAGGACCTCCGCGCGCTTCGCCTCGGACAGGTTGTGGACCAGCGTGGCGCGCTGGAAGGCGATGGAGTAGCCGAAGCCGTCGATGTGCTGGTGGGTCTCGGCGCGGTCGAGGTCGAGGCCCGGTCGGGGGCCGGCGTGAGCGGGTGTGCCGGCCAGGACGGTGAGGGCCGTGACGGCGGTGACGAGGGTGCGGGATCGAAGCACGAAGCTCTCCTGACGTCGCGCGGGGAGACACTCCGAGCCATACTATCGACATCGATGCACGTCGTAGGATAATCATTTCTTCCGAGACGGGAGACAGGAAGTGTCGACGACCGCGCACAGGAATTTCGGACGACTGGCGCAGGCCCTGGCCGTTGCCGCCGTCCTCACCACCGCCACGCCGGCCCAGGCCGTCACGCCGACCCAGGTCACCACGTCAGCGCAGGCCACCGCGGCGACGCGCAGCCACGTCGCCAGGATCATGGTGGCCGACTCGACCACCCAGACGTTCCGCATTCCCTACGGCGCGTCGATCGCCGAAGGCACCATCACCTTCTACAACCGCAGCCTGAACATCACCGGCTACGTGAAGGCGGTCAGCGCCTCGCGGACCGTGGAATTCATCGGCTACAACGGCAACCTGAGCTGCTATTTCGACGAGACGCGCACCGCCTCCGCGGGCACCACCCGCACTTACGGATTCGACGAGACGTGCGACGTGGCCGGCGGCTTCTACGCGGTCGACGTCTATTTCCCGGTGTAGGTGCCTCACTCACCGTCCCTACGTGTCGGGCACCCCTCAGCCGGCATCCGACGCCACGCCGGCCGAGGACAGCGTCGCCAGGTCCAGTTCGCCGACGGTCTGGCCGCCGCTGCGCTCCCCCGTCGGCCGGAACCCGAGCCGCAGGTAGAACTCCTCCGGCCCGTCCGCACCCGGCTCCCAGGTGGTGAAGATCCGCCGCTCGCCGCGCCGCCGGGCCTCCTCGGCCACGGCCCGGACGGCGAACCGCCCGTACCCGCGTCCCTGCCGCTCGGCGGCGATGTTCAGCCGCCACAGCCCGGAGCGCAGGTCGGTGGGGGCGTCCTCGCTCCACGGGATGCGGAAGAAGCCCATCAGAAAGCCCACCACCTCGTCGCCGTCGTAGACGAGCCGGGGCCAGGCGATGTCCTGCCACGCGTACGCCTCGGCCAGCGACCGGGCGACCGGCTCGACCAGGTGTTCCTGGTCCGGCCGTATTCGCAGGTCGCAGGCGGCGTCGACGTTGCCGGGCGTGATCTTTTCCAAGCGTGGGGTGGCCATCGGGGCACCCTACCGGGTATCCCCGCCTCGGCCCCACCCGGTTTTCCGGTCAGGGCGTGCGGGGGCCGACGCCGTCCTTCGGCGTGGGGGCCACCGGGAACCCGGTCTGGTGGCCGATGAACCGGTCGACGACCTGGCCGGCCGCCCACAGCAGGTACCCCCGGTCGTCCCGGCCGATCGCCCGCCCGTCGGCGTGGCCGACGCTGGCGAGCAGCACCCAGCCCCGCATCCCCGGCGGGCCGCCGGGCGGGCCGGGTCAGGCGGCGGAGGTACGCCGGCCGCCCCGGTCGAGCGCGGCGGCCTCCTCCGGCGTCGGCGCGGTGCCGCCGAGGTGGGCCGGCTGCCACCAGGTGTCGTCCCCGGCCGGGGTGTCCGGGTACGCCCGCTGGGCCCGGTCGACGAGGGCGGTCAGCCGGGTCCTCAGCTCGGCGCTCAGCGCGTTCGCGTCCGGGTGGGCGGCCGGGTCGATCGGCTCGCCAACGAGGATGGTGATCGGGGTGTGCCGGCGGGTGAGCGTCCTCGGCCGGCCCTTCGTCCAGAGCCGCTGGGTGCCCCACAACGCGACCGGCAGCAGCGGCACCTCGGCATCCTGGGCCATCCGGGCCGCCCCGTTCTTGAGGTCCTTCACGGTGAACGAGCGGCTGATGGTCGCCTCGGGGAAGACGCCCACCACCTCGCCGCGGCGCAGCGCGTCCACGGCCGTGCTGTACGACCCGGCGCCGGCCCGCCGGTTCACCGGGATGTGCTTCATGCCGCGCATCAGCGGGCCGGAGATCTTGTGTGCGAACACCTCGTGCTTGGCCATGAACCGGACCAGACGGCCGGACTCGTGCGCGCCGTACCCGCAGAAGATGAAGTCCAGGTAGCTCACGTGGTTGCTGGCCAGCACCGCCCCGCCGGTGCGCGGCACGTGGTGGCTGCCCTCCACGGTCAGGCGAAGGTCGAGGACCCGGAACATCGTCTTGGCGGCGGCGATCACGGGCGGGTACACGAGTTCCGGCATCCGGCGACTTTACCCCGCTGGGGGTGGGGACACGCCAGGGCCGGACCCTCCGTCCCACGCGTGCCGCCACCCCACTGCCACCGCGCCGGCCCCGCCGGTGCCGGTCAGTCGGGAAGGGTTTTCAGGTCCAGCCGGCCGCGGGCGAACGCGTCGACCTTGCCCCACCGGCCCGGGATGTCCAGCACCTCGATCCGGCCCATGCCGCTGGGCAGGCTCGGCTCGACCGACAGGTGCCCCTCGTGCGGCTCGATGCCGAGCATGGTGCGCAGCAGCAGCATCGGGGTGCCGGTCGACCAGGCCTGCGGGCTGCACGCCGTCGGGTACTCCACCGGGAACTTGGTCAGCTCGCGCTGGTACCCGCCGAACGCCTCCGGCAGCCGTCCGTCGAAGTATCGGGCGGCGTCGATGATCCCGTTGGCGATGGTGGCGGCCTCCTCGGCGAAGCCGTACCGGCGCAGCCCCCAGGCGATGAACGAGTTGTCGAACGGCCAGATCGTGCCGTTGTGGTACCCGATCGGGTTGTAGCGGACCTCCCCCTCGGCCAGCGTCCGCACCCCCCAGCCGGAGAACAGCCGGGGCCCGACCAGGTGCTCGGCGATCCGCTCGGCCCGGTCGTGGTCGACGATGCCGCTCCACAGCAGGTGGCCGATGTTGGAGCTGAGCACCTCCGCCCGGCCGCCGTCGGGGTCGAGGGCGAGGGCGTAGAACTGGCCGTCGTCGACCCACCAGTCCCGGTTGAACCGCTCCTTGAGCTGCGCGGCCTGCAACTCCAGGTGGTCGGCGTACTCCGGGTCGCCCCAGTACTCGCGCGCCAACCGGGCGGCCCGGACCTTCGCGTCGTACGCGTACCCCTGCACCTCGCAGGTGGCGCGGGGGAAGGGCAGCAGCGTGCCGTCGCGATACGAGATCGAGTCCCAGGAGTCCTTCCAACACTGGTTCTCCAGGCCGGTGTCGGTGTTGCGCCGCTCGTACCAGATGTAGCCGTTGCCGACCAGGTCGGCGTAGTCGTCGATCCACCTGAGCGCGGCCCGGCACTCCTGCTCCAGTTCCCGCACCAGCGACACGTCCCCGCTCCACCGCTCGTACTCGTCGAGCAGCACCACGAACAGCGGCGTCGCGTCGACCGAGCCGTAGTACGGCGAGTGCGGCTGCTCCTCGAACGCGGCCGTCTCGCCGTAGCGCATCTCGTGCAGGATGCGCCCGGGGTCCTCGTCGCGGAAGTCGTCGAACCGGGTGCCCTGCAACGACGCGAGGATGCGCAGCGTCGTCTTGGACAGTTCCGGGACGAACGGCAGCACCTGTAGGCAGGTCAGGATGCTGTCCCGGCCGAACATCGTCATGAACCAGGGCAGGCCGGCCGCGGGCAGGGCGCTTCCGCCGAGCGACAGCGGCGAGAAGCGCAGCGCGGCGAGGTCGACCAGGCTCCGCTGGTAGGTCCGGGCCAGGTGCTCGGCCTCGCAGTTCAGCTTCGGCGCGGCGGCGATCCACGCCTGGAGGTCCTGCTGGAGGGCCAGCCGCTCGGTGCCGTGTGCCCGCAAGCCCATCCGCAGGTCCCGCCCGCCCGGCCCGATGGCGGAGGTCCGCACGTCGATTTCCGTGCTCCACTGCTCGTTCGGCTCCAGGTGGACGGTGAACGCGAAGCCGTTGCGGTCGTACCGGGCGGTCCGCGAGCAGGAGATGATCGTCTCGCGCCGGAAGTTGCCCCGGTGGTAGCCCAGACGCAGCCGGTCGGCCTCGGCCTCGGCGTACTTCTCGCCCTTCTTGTTCACGATCTCGTCCTTGACCTGGAACAGGTCGGCGAAGTCGGAGTCGACGTCCATCCGGACCTCGAGGTCGACGGGCTTCTCGTCGTGGTTGAGGATGGTGACCTGCTCATGGAAGCTGCCGCCGACGGCCCGCTTGCGGACGATCGACAGCTTCGCGTCGACGTAGTGGGTGGCCATCCCCGGCACCAGGAAGAAGCGCGCCTCGTAGTACTGGAGGTCGTCGTACGACAGGGTGTTGAGCCGCTCGCCGTTGATGGTCAGCACCCAGCGCGACAGGAACCGGGTGTCCAGGGAGAACATGCCGGTGGGCTCGCTCGGCGTCGCTTCGATGTCGCCGGTGTCCTCCGAGACGACGAAGGTGCTGCCGTCCAGGATCCGGACCGTGTTGCTCTGCGGCATCAGCGTGCCTCCCTCTGGACGTGCCGGCGCGGGCCCTGGCTGGTCGGCGGGCCGGGAAAGAGCCGCTCCACCTGCACCACCAGCCGGGGGTCGCCACTGACGGTCATGTCCCCGCGCAGGATCGCCGCGATGCCGTGCGAACGGCCGGCGGCGAGTTCCTCGAAGAGGGCGGGGCTGATCCCGATGACGGTGTCCGCCTCCTGGTCCTCATGGCTCACCCGCAACCGGCCCCGGTCGATCGCCACCGTCCAGTGGCTGGTGCGCGGGCCCTCGCGCAGGTCGAAGCGGATGGTTCCGGATGTCTTGACCAGCAGCGGTTCGTACCCCCGCCGGTTCAGGTCCTCGAAGAATCTGGTGGTCGCGTCCGGCATCGGTCCCTCCCTCCCGTCACGCCGCAGCGTTCGACGTCGCAGGAGGGGTCCCCGTCGGGCACGGGGTCAATCTCGCCCGGATCGGGTGAGGCGCGGCGCGGCGCGGGCACGACGCGACGCCGGCCCCGGTGCGGGGCCGGCGTCGCCGCGGCGGACGGTCAGTTGTTGGGGTCCTCGGCGCTGATGCCCGCCAGCACCGACTGCGGTTCGCGCTCGACCGCGAGGTCGCCAATGGAAATCAGCCCGACCAGCCGGCCGCCGTCGATCACCGGCAGCCGGCGCACGGCGTACGTGCGCATCAGGTCGGCGGCGGCCACGGCGTCGTCGTACTGACTCACCGTGATCACGTCGCGGCTGGTGATGCGGTTGAGCGGGGTCTTGCTGGGGTCGAGTCCCTCGGCGACGCCGCGGACCGTGATGTCCCGGTCCGTGACGATGCCGACCACATCGTCGCCGGCGGTGACGACCACGTCGCCGATGGCGCTGTCACGCATCTCCCGCGCCGCGGCGGTGAGCGTCTCGTCGCCGTCCATCGTCACCAACCGGGTCGTCATGAACTCTCCGACCGTTGTCATGGTGCTCCCCTCTCGGTGTCGGCACCGCCGTCTACCCGCCGGCCCGACGGGGTAACGCGACGCCACCGCACCGGCAGGCGACCGGCCGTCAGCGGAGGTCGGCGGCGACGAGTTCGGCGAGCTGGACCGCGTTGAGGGCGGCACCCTTGCGCAGGTTGTCGTTGGAGCAGAACAGGGCGAGGCCGTGCTCCACCGTCTCGTCGGCGCGGATGCGGCCCACGTACGTCGGGTCCTGGCCGGCGGCGTCCAACGGCGTCGGCACGTCGGACAGGGCCACGCCGGGGGCCCCGTCGAGCAGCTCACGGGCCCGCTGCGGGCTGATCGGCCGGGCGAACCGCGCGTTGATCTGGAGCGAGTGGCCGGTGAAGACCGGGACCCGCACGCAGGTGCCGGAGACCTTCAGCCCGGGGATCTCCAGGATCTTGCGGCTCTCGTTGCGCAGCTTCTGCTCCTCGTCGGTCTCCGCCGAGCCGTCGTCGACGATCGAGCCGGCGAGCGGGAGCACGTTGAACGCGATCGGCCGGGCGAAGACCCGGGGGGTGGGGAACTCCACCGCCGCGCCGTCGAAGGCCAGCCCGGCGGCCTGCTCGGCGACCTTGCGGACCTGTTCCTCCAGCTCGGCCACGCCGGACAGGCCGGCCCCCGACACCGCCTGGTACGTCGAGACGACCAGGCTCACCAGCTCCGCCTCGGCGTGCAGCGGGCGCAGCACCGGCATCGCGGCCATCGTGGTGCAGTTCGGGTTGGCGATGATGCCCCTCGGGCGGTTCGCGGCGGCGTGCGGGTTGACCTCGGCGACCACCAGCGGGACGTCCGGATCCATCCGGAACGCCGACGAGTTGTCGATCACCACCGCGCCGGCCTCGGCGACCCGGGGGGCCAGCTCCCGCGCGGTGCCCTTGCCGGCGGAGAAGAGCACGATGTCCAGGCCCGAGTAGTCGGCCGTGGCCGCGTCCTCGACCGTCACCTCGCCGCCGCGCCACGGCACGGCACGCCCGGCCGACCGGGCGGAGGCGAACAACCGCACCTGCTCCGCCGGGAACTCGCGCTCCGCCAACACCTGCCGCATCACGCCACCGACCTGGCCGGTGGCCCCCACAATGCCGATCCTCATGCCCGCGAGGCTACCCAGGTCGGTGCCCGGGCCGGGAACGCTTTCCCACCGCCCGGCCCGGGACCGGTGGCCACCCGCCCGGCCCGGAAGCCACCCCGCGCCGCAACGACAGCGCCGCCAGGGCATGCCACGGCGGAAATTCCCGGGGCGCGGTCGGGCTCCGGCCGGAACATTCCCACCCCCGGCCGGGCCGCCCCGCCCGCCGGCACGCGACGCGAATCACACCCCGCCGGGTCTACGGCTGGGCGTCGACGATCTCCCCGAGGCCGGTGGCCGTCAGCTCGTCGCGGATGAGCGCGGCGTCGCCCTCGACCACCAGGGTCAGCGAATCCGGGTGCAGGTGGGTCGCGGCGGCGGCCGACACCTCGGCCACGTCGGCGGCGAGCAGGGACTCGCGCAGCCGGGCGTGGTGGTCGTCCGGCAGGTCGTGCACGACCAGGGTGGTCAGCGCCGACGCGATCGCCCGGGGGCTCTGCAACTCGACCGAGAGCTGCCCCGCCCGCCAGGACCGGGCCACCGCCAGCTCGTCCTCGGTCACCCCGCCGACGCAGGTACGGGTGATCTCCCCGACCGCCTCGACCAGGGCCGGCGCGGTGACGGCCGTCTGCACCCCGGAGCTGACCGCGAACCGGCCGAACCGGCGGGACGAGGCGAAGTCGCCCCGGATGCCGTAGGTGTAGCCGCGCACCTCGCGGATCAGGTGGTTCAGCCGGGAGGTGAACGCGCCGCCCAGCACCGTGCCGGCCAGGGTCATCGGCACGTGGTCGGGGTGCGCCCGGTGCGGGGAGGGATGACCCAGCCGCAGCGTGGACTGCACCGACCCGGGCCGGTCGACCAGGAGGATCCGGCGTCCGGCACGCAACGGCACGTCGATCGGGCCCTCCGGGGGCACCGGGCCGCCGCCGGTGCCGGCGAAGGCCGCCGCGCCGAGCGCGTCCAGGTCGAGCCGGTCCAGGTCACCGGCGACGATCAGGGTGCCGGGGCGGAGGAACCACTCGGAGTGGAAGACGGTGACGTCCTCCACGTCCAGGGCCGCCACCGAGTCCGGGTCGCCGTACATGGGCCGGCCCCAGCGGTTCTGGGCGCCGAACAGGTCGGCCCGCAGCGCCGCCTCGGCCCGGGGGCCGGGGTTCGCCCAGTCCATCCGCAGGGCGGTCGCCTCGTCGTCGCGGACCCGCCGCACGTCGTCCGGGTCCAGCCTGGGCGTGCGGACCGCCTCGGCGAGCAGCTCGACGGCAGCGCTCAGCCGGCCCACCGGCACCTGGACGCTGACCTGGAACGAGTCCCAGTCGAGCCCGGTCACCAGCTCGGTGCCCAGCGCCTCGATGGCGAGCGCGTAGCCGGTGGCGTCCCGCTGCGCGGTGCCCTCCTCCAGCGCCTTGGCCAGCACCGCGCCGAGCCCCTCCCGGCCGACCGGCTCGCGGCCGGCACCGGCGTCGAGCAGCAGCAGCGCCACGGCCAGGTTCTGCCCGGGCAGGTGCGCGGCGACGACCCGACCGCCGGCCACGTCGCGGCGCACCACCTGCGGGAACCGGTACAGCCGGGCCAGCCCCGGCCCGGGACGATCGGCGATCAGGCTCATGCGGTCTCCTCGGGCAGGTAGGTCAGGGTGACCCGGTCCTCGGCGCGCAGCGCCTCGGCGGCGAGTTCGGCGATCTGTTCGGCGGTCACCGCGAGCCAGGCGGGCAGCCGCTCGGCGGCCTTCGCCGGGTCGCCGAACTGGGTGGCGTACCGGCCGAGGGTGTCGGCCCGGCCGTCGACCGTGGACATCTGCCGCCACCACGCGGTGCTGAGCAGCGCCTTGGCCCGGTCCAGCTCGGCGGCGGTGACGGGCACGGTCGCCAGCTCGTCGACGACCTCGGCCACCCCGGCGGCCAGCCGCTCGCCGGTCACCCCGGGCCGAGCGGTGGCGGTGACGATCAGCGGGGCCGGCGCGTGCCGCAGGTCCACCCCGTACGCGCCGACCAGGTCGGGCTGGGCGAGCCGCTCCCCGTCGGCCAGGCGCTGGTAGAGCCGGCTGCCCCGGCCGCTGCCCAACACGGTGGCCAGGACGGTCAGCACGTCGTAGCCCGGGGTGCCGAACGGGTGGGTGCGGTGCGCGACGAACACGCGGGGCGCGGGCACGGCGGCGGTGACGGTCTCCGCCACCGGCGCGCCGGCGGCGGGCACGTGCCGGCCGTCCGGCGCTGCCGGAATCGACTCCCGGGCCGGGATGGCGCCGAAGTACTTGTCGGCCAGCGCGAAGACCTCGACCGCGGAGGCGTCGCCGACCACGGTCAGCACGGCGTTGTTCGGCGCGTAGTACGTGCGGTGGAACGCCTGGAAGGTGGCCAGGTCGGCGGCGTTCAGGTCCGCCATCGACCCGATCGTCGCGTGGTGGTACGGGTGACCGGGCGGGTAGAGCAGCGGCAGCAGCCGCAGCCACGCGTCGCCGTACGGGACGTTCTCGTAGCGCTGGCGGCGCTCGTTCTTGACCACGTCCCGCTGGTTGTCCAGCGTCTCCTGGGTCAGCGCCGGCACCAGGCCGCCCATCCGGTCGGCCTCCAGCCACAGCGCCAGTTCCAGGTGCTCGGCCGGGACGGTCTCGAAGTAGTTCGTCCGGTCGGGGTTGGTGGTGGCGTTGAGCGAGCCGCCGGCGCCCTGGACGAGCTTCATGTGCTCGGTCTTCGCCACGTTCACCGAGCCCTCGAACATCAGGTGCTCGAAGAGGTGGGCGAACCCGGTCTGCCCGTCCGGCTCGTGCCGGGAACCCACGTCGTACCAGAGGTTCACCGCGACCGCAGGCGCGGTGCGGTCCTCGCTCACCACCACGCGCAAGCCGTTGTCCAGTCGGGTCGTTTCGATCGGCCAGGGGTAACCGCTGTCGGGCATGGCCCGACGCTATCCGATCTCACGGTCGCAGCGGTGGCGCCTTGGGTCGGCGCGGCGGCCCCACCGCCGGCCGAACGCCGGACCCGCCGGACCCGGGCGGCGGGCGCTACCCGGGGCCGGCGTCGTGACGTGGGGGCTCAGTCCGGGGGCTCGATCGCCGGCACCGTCTGGTCCGACGTGCGGTGCTCCAGCAGGGTGTCGGGGGCGGCGTTGCGGTCGTCCTCCCTGCGGTCGGACTCGGCGAGGATCGCCTCGGCCTGGGCGTGCGGGTCGTCGCTGCCGGCCGCCGCCTCCTCGGGCAGCAGGTGCGCGCGGGACTCGATCCGGTGGGCGTCAGTCTGATCGTGGCTCATACCGGGCCTGTACCCCGTCGATGGCTCAGCGGAACGGGCCACGCACCTCGTAGGTGATCCCGCCCGAGGACGAGCCGGAGGTGCCCCGCTGGGAGGAGAAGTAGAGCCGGGTGCCGTCCGGGGAGAAGGCGGGGCCGGTGATCTCGGACGAACTCTGGCCGGTGATCCGGAGGAAGGGCGCGACCACCTCGTCCGGAGTGATGACGTTCATTTCCATGTTGCCGCCGTCCTCGGCCACGTACAGGTCCCCGGAGCGGGCCCCGACGATGTTGTCCACCCCGGTCAGGGGAGCGCCGCCGCCGGCCACCAACGAGTCGTCGTACGCCAGGTCGATGCGCTGCGCGACCGCGTCGTACGCCCAGACCCGGTTGTCGCCCTTGGTGGTGAACCAGCAGGTCCCGTCGGCGTACCAGCAGCCCTCGCCGCCGTTGAACTTCTTCGCGCCGGAGACCTGCTGGCGGGTGTACGTCGGCGAGCCGTCCGGGTCCGGCACCCGGGCCCAGGTGACCGGGCCGCTGGTGGCGGTGCCGGCGACCAGCACCTCCAGGGTGCCGGCGGACAGGTCGCCCCAGACGGTCGGCCGGAACCGGTAGAAGCAGCCGCTCGACTCGTCCTCGGTCAGGTAGATGACCTGTCGGACCGGGTCGGCCGCCGCCGCCTCGTGCTTGAACCGGCCCAGCGCCGGCCGCTGCACCGCCGTCGTGCCGCCCTGCGGGTACGTCTCGTAGACGTACCCCCGGCTGACCTCCTCGCAGGAGAGCCAGGTGCCCCACGGGGTCGCGCCGCCGGCGCAGTTCTGGTTGGTGCCGGACAGGATCCGGTACGCCGCCGCGATGGTCCCGTCGGCGTTGAATCGCACCGCCGACGCCCCACCCCCCGGGGTGATCTCGGAGTTCGAGACGTAGATCCAACCGGTTCCGGCGGGGAAGCAGGCCCCGCCGTCGGGGGCGTCGTGCCACGAGTACGTGGTGCCGGCGACCACCTGTCGGGAGCGGGCGACCACCCGGCTGGTGAACCCGGCGGGAAGCTGGATGCCGTTGCCGTCGGCGGTGCCCAGGGGCCCGTACGGTCCCGCGCCGGGCTGGGCGGGGGCGGCCAACGCGGCGGACGACCAGAGGCTGCCGGTGAAGGCGGCGGCCCCTCCGGCGGCGGTGGCGCGCAGCAGCGTACGACGATCCATTCGAACCTCCAGGCGATGGCGTGTGCGGCCGAAGCTACCGAGCAAGACATCGATGAAGGTGAACGCGAGGCGAGGCTTTCCCGACGACCGGATGAGCCTTTCCCGCTACGTCGGGTACGCTGGTCGGCGTGACGCGGTCGTATCGATGGTTTAGGCAGCCGGCTGGAGGAGCCGGTGACTTCACCATGATCTGACGTCACTCCTCTTCGAGCCGGCCGGGCAGGGGCCTGAATCCCTGCCCTTTTGCGTACGAGCAGCCGGCTCGACCTCGGGCGCCGGCCCCGGGGCACGGTCGGCGGAAGGAATCCCACCGTGACGACCCCGGACAGCCATCGCGTGATCGACCAGCGGATCGACCGCGTCGTGCCGTTGACCACCCCGGCCCTGCTGCACCACCACCTGCCCCTGGACGCCGCGCTCACCGAGGCCGTGCTCGACGGCCGGCGCGCGGTCGCCCGGGTGCTGGACCGCGCCGACGACCGGCTGCTGGTCGTGGTCGGTCCGTGCTCGGTGCACGACCCGGCCGCCGCCCTGGACTACGCGGCCCGACTGCGCTCCGCCGCCGACCGGTTCGCCGACGACCTGCTGATCGTGATGCGGGTGTACTTCGAGAAGCCGCGTTCCACGGTGGGCTGGAAGGGCCTGATCAACGACCCGGGGCTGGACGGCTCCGGTGACGTGAACACCGGCCTGCGCACCGCCCGCGCGCTGCTGCTCGACGTACTGCGGCTGGGCCTGCCGGTGGGCTGCGAGTTCCTCGACCCGATCACCCCGCAGTACATCGCCGACACCGTGGCGTGGGGCGCGATCGGTGCCCGCACCGTGGAGAGCCAGGTGCACCGGCAGCTCGCCTCCGGGCTGTCCATGCCGATCGGCATGAAGAACCGCCCCGACGGCAGCATCGGCACCGCCGTGGACGCGATCCGCGCGGCCGGCGTCCCGCACGTCTTCCCCGGCATCGACGTCTCCGGCACCCCGGCGATCATGCACACGCGGGGCAACGCCGACGGCCACCTCGTGCTGCGCGGCGGCAACGACGGCCCGAACTACGACGCCGTCTCCGTCGCCGCGGCGCTGGCGCAGCTGCGCGCGGCCGGCCTGCCGGAGCGGATCGTGGTCGACGCGAGCCACGCCAACAGCGGCAAGGACCACCGCCGCCAGCCGTTGGTCGCCGCCGACGTCGCGGCCCAGCTCGCCGCCGGCCAGCGCGGCATCGTCGGCGTCATGCTGGAGAGCTTCCTGCTCCCGGGCCGGCAGGAGCTGGACCCGACGCGCGAGCTGGAGTACGGCCGCTCGATCACCGACGCCTGCCTGGGCTGGGACACCACCGAGGAGGTCCTCGACGCTCTGGCCACCGCCGTCCGCGCCCGCCGCACCACCCCGGCCTCCACCCCCACCATCCCCACCCCCGCCTGACCCACCCCCGTCGCGCGCCGGCGGGTGGGGGGAGCGACAGTGGCGCCCCGGCCGGAGGCCGGGGCGCCACTGGTGTCGGTGTGCAGGTCGCCTCTCGGCGCGTGGCGCGACGCGGCTCCAGCCGAACGGTATTCCGCGAAGGCATTTCAGGTGAGGCCCGGGGACACTGGGCACACCGACACCCGTCACAACCGACCGGGGCGGGTCGATGTTCCAGCCTCCGACGTGACGGGCGTCACGCTCTCCGGTCGCGGTCCGGTCGGGGCGACGTTTGACCGATTCCGCCTCGGGTAGCTGATCGTCGTGACCGACGAAGCGCCCGTCACGGCCGCCCCGGTGAGCGACGCCGGGCCCGTCGAGGAGCTGGACACCCGGCCCCTCGACGAGCTGCTCGACGACATCTACCGCGGCCAGGAGCGGATCAGCCAGGCGGACATCTACCGCCGGGCCGTCGCCGCCGAACTTCCCGCGGTGCTGCTCACCCGGATCGGCGCCCTCCCCGAGGGGGAGTACGCGGTGGACGAGGCAGCCGACCTGCTGGGCGGATCGGTGCCCTGACACCGGCTCGCACGGCCCCAACCCCGCAGCGCCACCCGCAGCCGCACCAACCCCGGCCCGCACCGGCCATCGAGAGCCACGGAGGGGAGCGAGATGACCGCCCGCCAGGAGCAGCACCACGAGCACATCGAGGCGCTCGGCCGACCGCCGGAGGGCCCGGACACCACGCCCGAGCCGGACTTCGCCAACGAGCACGACCGCACGGCAGTCGACGCGGACGTGATCACCGACGAGGGCGAGCGCGAACCGGAGTCGCCGCACGGCTGGTCCGGCATGCAGCGCTGACGCCGGGGACGACGGCGCGAAGCGCACGCGGCGGCGGCACAGGCGACGACGCGGGACGTACCCGGCGGTAGACGCAGGACGAGGGGAGGGGCCGGCAGCTGCCTCCCCTCCGGCGTACCGGATGGTCAGTCCCTGTGGCGTACCGGATGGTCAGTTCTTGTGGTGGTGACGGCCGTCGGCCGCCCGCTGGGCCAGGGCGTAGCCCATCTGGAGGAAGTCGGAGGCCGCGACGGCGGTCAGGGCGGTGGCCACCAGCCGGGTCAGCCGGGGCGCCAGGACCAGGCCGCCGGTGAGCCCGGTCGCCACCCAGACGGCCAGGCAGAACGGGCAGCTCAGCAGCTCGCCGATGGCGTGCCGGGTGGGGCTGCCCGTGTCCCGGACCTGCTCCATCACCTCGCCGCTGCCGATCGGGTGGTCGTAGCGGGTGAACGGGGCGCGCAGCGGGCTGGTGACCGCGTCTTTGGACAGCAGCCGGCTGAGCTTGTGGGTGGCGACGGCGAGCAGCACCACGTCGGCGGTGGCGGGCCGCTCCGGCACGGGCCGGCCTGTCACCCGGACCAGGCCGGCGATCGTGGCGGTCACGCCCGCGTACGTGCCCATCGCGGCGAGGTAGCCGCCCAGCGGGCGGTGCTCGTGCGGCGCGTACGCCTGGCGCAGCCGCGCCACCTTCTGCTTCAGGCGGCTCTCGCTCAACCCGATCTCCTCATCGTCTGCCCGGCGCGGCTCGGCCCGAGGGTCCGTACGCCTGAAGGTCCGTGCGCCACAGGGGCCCGCCGCTCAGCCGGCGGTCAGGTTGTCGGCCACCTCGCGGGCGAGGTTGGCCAGGGCCTCGTCGGCGAGCCCGGGTTTCGCCCCGCCGGCGGCACCGGCGAGGTCGAGGAGCACCCGGGCACCCCCGGCGTCGGCCGACTCGACCCGGATCTCGGCCGACCAGCCGGGCGCGGAGTCGCTGTGCCACCGCGCCCGCAGGTCCCCCGCGTCGACCTCGGGACGGTTGTCGCCGTCGGCCCGCAGTGGCTCCGGCAGCCAGGCGGCGACGCGGTCCGGGTCGGTCGCCGTGTTGAACACCACCTCGGGCGGCGCGGACATGCCGCGCTCCGCGCGTGCGGCCATCACTCGTCCCGCAGCCGGGCGGGGTCGATCTCCCGCCCGGGGTGCCGGGCCAGGTACTCGGTCTCCAGCTCGGCCGTGCGGCGCAGGTGGTTGGCGAGCGCCGAGTCCGACGCGTGCCGCAGCGTGTCGAGCCGGGTACGGTGCAGGCTGTGCATCTCGCGGATCAGGTCGTCGTCGGCGAGCTCCGCGGGGTCGATCCCGGGCTCGCCGTCGGTGGACAGGTCCCGGAAGTGGTCCCCGTCCCATTCGGGCATCCGCTGTTCCGGGCTAACGTCCATCGGGCCGGTGGTCCGCCGTAGTGACTCGGTCATCGTCGCCCCCTCGTCTCGGCTGGGCTGGCGTCTAGATGGATGCCCACCCCGGCCCCGGGCAAACCCTCCGAACTACGACGCCGCGTCGGAGAGCGCCCCGCCGCCCGGTACCCTCGATGCCATGAAACGGCTCTGGACACCGGCGTGGATCGCCCGCCACGTGGCCATGGTCGTGCTGGTCGTCGGCTTCCTCGGGCTGGGCTGGTGGCAGATCAACCGGGCCGCCGAGGGCAACGCGCTGAGCTGGGGGTACGCGGTCGAGTGGCCGATCTTCGCGGCGTTCGTGCTCTTCGTCTGGTGGCGTGAGCTGCGGCACGCCCTGCGGTCCGCGCCCGGCGGCGAGCCGGCGGAGCCGACCCCGGCCGACCGGGTAGGGGCGGGCGTGCCGGCCCCGCCGTCCGTCAACCCCACGGGGGTACGCCGACCCGTGCGGGTGTCCCGGGCGCCGGTGCCGGTCGACGGCGCGGAGGACGACGACCTGGTCGCCTACAACCGCTACCTGGCATGGTTGAACGCCAATCCGGGCGCCCGGCCCGGTGACTACCCCGGCTGAGGCCGATTCGCGACTACCCGGCGCAGGCCGGTTCGGAAGGACGGACAAGGTGGGCGGAGCCCTTACCCGGTACCGGGTGATCGCCTGGATCGTGGGCGTGGCGCTGGTCGTGCTGGTTCTGGTCGGCATGCCCCTGAAGTACGGATTCGACGAGCCGACCGTGGTGGCGGTCGTCGGCACCGCGCACGGTTGGCTCTACATGCTCTACCTGGCGGCGACGTTCGACCTGTCCCGCCGGGCGGACTGGCCCCTGAAGCGGATGCTGCTGGTGATGCTCGCCGGTACCGTCCCGTTCGTGTCCTTCTACGCCGAGCGGCGGGTCAGCGGCTGGCTCGCCCCGGAGGCCACCCCGGCCGTGGAGCCGGTCGCCGGCTGAGCCCCGGAGCGGGTCGCCGGCCGAGCCCCGGAGCCGGTGTCCGGCCGAGCCCCGGAGCCGGTGTCCGGCCGAGCCCCGTCGCCCAGGGTCAACGGTCGGGGTGCCAGAACGGCTGCTCGGCGGCGGCCGGGGCCGGACCCCAGCCGCCGTGGCGCACGCCCTCGCGGGCCCGGCGCACGGCGCGGCTGACCTGGCCGAACTGTCGCTCGTCGTCGCTGCTGAACAGCAGTACCTGCGCGCCCCGGTGCCAGCCCCACAGCTCGTACGGTGGCGGGCGCCAGCGGTCGCCGGCCACGGCGAGCAGCACCGGCAGCAGGGCGACCGCGCCGAACGCCAGGTACGCCCCGGCGGTGAGCCGTTGCAGCCCGCCGGTGAAGCCGAGCAGCAGCCCCACCCCGGTGATCATGAGAGCGGTCACCGCCACGGCCCGGGTGGCGAGCCGGTCGTGCGGGCCCCGGGTGGCGTGCAGGTGGGTCAGGTCGGCGATTTCCCAGGTGGTGCGGCCGACGGTGAACCGGTCCGCCGTGACGACGATGCCGGGTCGGGCGTAGAGCAGGACGGGGGCCGCGGGGGTCACCCTGGGTGACCGGCGCGGGCGGGTCGAGGAACCTTCTCGGGTCGCGGTGCCATTCCGGGTCGCGGTGCCTTCTCGGGTCACGGCTGTCTCCCACGGCTGAGGCGCCGGGCGCGGTTCCCGTAACACCGATAAACAGGCAGCGGGATTCCCGGCTTCGGCACCATTCTGTTACCGCAAGGCCAGCCCGGAGCGCCCTTTTCCGGCGTGTTCTCCCGGCCCGGTGGCCGTGCCGCGCCAGCTAGAGACCGACGAGTCCGGCATGTCGTGACATCGCGCCGGAACCCTCGGCGACATCCGTCCAGAACGACGAAACCGGCCTACCACGCGAAAGCACCCCTGGGAGCGAATCGGTCCAACCGATCGCGCTATCGCCATCACCATACGTGACCAACTCTCGTGACCCATCCGACCGTTTCGACACTTTCGCCCCTGCTTCAACTGCGGGCAACTTCCGTCCCGCGATAGGTTGAGCGGGCCGGACCGGTCGACCGCCGTCCACCCGGACAGCCCCGGGCCGGTGCCGTCGCGGCGTCCGCAAGGTCGCGACGGCCAGTGGGAGAGGAGCCCTCCGCTCTTGTCGTCCCTCAGGAATTCGCTGCGCGCACTGGTGACGGCCGGCCTCGCGGCCGTACTGATCGCCCCGGCGTCGGTGGCTCGGGCCGAGCCGACCCCCGCCGAGCTGACGCGGCGGATTGAGAAGTCCTCGACCGAGCTGGAACGGGTCGTCGAGTCCTACAACAAGCTGACCGAGGACATCAAGGCGAACAAGGCCGCCGCGGCGAAGCTCGCCGCGCGGATCGGCCCGCTGGAGGCGCAGACCGCGCAGAGCCGGGCCGACGTCGGCTCGATCGCCGTCACCGCGTACAAGTCGGGCCGGCTGGACACCGCCAACGCGCTGCTGAGCCCGGGCGGGCCGAGCAACCTGCTGGACCGGCTCGACACCCTCGACCAGCTCAGCCGGCAGCGCCAGCAGCGGATCGCCAGCTACACCGAGAACCAGCGCCTGCTGCTCGACCAGAAGAGGCGGCTGGACGCCACGCTGACGAAGCAGGGCGCGCAGGCCAAGCAGCTCGCCGCCGGTCGTAAGCGGATCGAGAAGGACCTGGCCGAGCTGTACGAGATGCGCCGGCAGGCGTACGGGCGGGCCACCGAGCCGTCCACGCCGAAGGCGCGCTCGGGCGCGAAGTCCGGCGAGAAGGCCCCGGCCGTCTCGGGCCGGGCCGGCACGGCGGTCCGGTACGCGTACGGCGCCCTCGGCAAGCCCTACGTCTGGGCCGCCGACGGCCCCGACGGATACGACTGCTCCGGCCTCACCTCCGCCGCCTGGCGGGCGGCCGGCAAGTCGTTGCCGCACAACACGAGGATGCAGTGGGGCGTGGTCAGCCACATCAGCCGCAGCGAGCTGCGCCCGGGCGACCTCGTCTTCTACAGCAACCTGGGCCACGTGGCCATCTACGTCGGCAGCGGCCAGGTGATCCACGCGCCGACGTTCGGCCGCAACGTGGAGAAGCGGGACGTCGACCTGATGAGGCCCTACGGGTACGGCCGGGTCCGCTGACCGTCTCGCGACACGACGGCGAACGGCCGGCGCCCCCCTATCGGACGCCGGCCGTTCGCCGTCATTGCTACCAGCTCAGGCGGCCTGTAGCCCCTCGGCCCGGGCCAGCTCGCGCAGCCGCCCCAGGGCCTGGATCTCCAGCTGCCGGATCCGCTCCCGCGACAGCGAGAACCGCGACGCGACCTCGGTCAGCGAGTGCTCCCGCCCGTCCTCAAGGCCGTAGCGGGCCCGCATGATGCCAGCCGACCGGTCGTCGAGGTGGTTGAGCAGACCCTCGATGCGCTGCCGCTCCAGGCCGGTGAGGACGATGTCCTCCGGCGACGGGGCGTCGCTGTCGGCCACCAGGTCGCCGAGGTTGGTGTCGCCGTCGTCGCCGACCGGCGTGTCCAGCGACACGGTGTCCTGCGACCAGCGGACCAGCTCGTTGACCCGCTCGACGGTGACGCCGAGTGCCGCCGCGATCTGCTCCGGCTCCGGGTCGCTGCCCAGTTCACGGGTGAGCTGCCGGGCCGCGTTGCGCATCCGGTTGACGTCCTCCACCAGGTGCACCGGCAGCCGCACGGTGCGCTCCTGCTGGGCGATCGCCCGGCTGATCGCCTGGCGGATCCACCAGGTCGCGTAGGTGGAGAACTTGAACCCGCGCTCGTAGTCGAACTTCTCGACCGCCCGGACCAGGCCGGTGTTGCCCTCCTGGATCAGGTCGAGCATGGGCATGCCCGAGCGCACGTAGCGCCGGGCGATGGAGACGACCAGCCGCAGGTTGGCGCGGATGAAGAGATCCTTCGCCCGCTCCCCCTCGGCGGCCACCCGCTCCAGGTCGTCCCGGTCGACACCGGCGGGAACGCGGTCCGTCTCGAGCAGGTGCTCGGCGTACAGCCCAGCCTCGATCGACTTGGAGAGGTCGACCTCGGTGGCGGCGTCCAGCAGTGGCGTCCGGGAGATCTCGTGAAGGTAGACTCCGACCAGGTCGCGCTCCTCGGCCACCTCGTCGGTTCGCATGCCGATGTTCTTGTCCACGTTGCCCACGGTCCCCTCGCTCGCGCCGGTCGCCCGGTTCCTTGCCATCCCCACGTCCATCAGCCCTCCCCCGTAACTTCCGCTGTGCCCTCCGGCGCTGACCTGACACCTGCACAACAGTTGAGACGCGTCGGGGATTCCATGTCGTGAGTCGAAAGTGTCACGAATGCCTGAGTAGTAGCTGAGAGCCCGGTCCATGTTTGCTGTCAGCACCCCGAAAGTGGCTCGCCGTTGGCGTCACGGACGGGTCGGCGGATCGACGGAACGTGTCCACCCGTAGGCATGGCACCATCGCCACCCCGGGGCGCACAGCGACCCGCGTCACCGCCGCGCTGCGATCCTGGTCACGGGCTGATACGCGCTGGCGGACCGGTCGGTTCATTCACGGATGCGGAATACCCTCGCCCCGGTTGAACAATCCGAGCCGTGTGGTAAGTCCCACTGCGGGCCAGAGGTGACCATCGTCACCGGCCGCGCCGCCGCCCGTGGCGGCACGCGGCGTCGGCGCTCGCCCGGGTGAGGTGCCGCGACGCTCAGGAGGCGAGCAGGTCGAGTGCGCCCCGGACCTGGTCGTCGGCGCGGGCCAGGGCGGCCCGGGCGGCGGGGACCTCGGCGCCGGAGACGAGCGACACCAGGGCGGTCTTGAGGTCGCCGTCGGCCTCGCGCAGGGCCCGCCGGCAGCCCTCCTCGGCGCAGCCGGTGGCCTCCATCAGGATCGAGATCATCCGGCCGCGCAGCTTGGCGTTGGTCGCCACCATGTCGATCATGAGGTTCGAATAGACCCGGCCCAGCCGCACCATGACGGCCGTGGAGAACGTGTTGAGCACCAGCTTCTGTGCCGTGCCCGCCTTCATCCGGGTCGACCCGGTCACCACCTCGGGGCCGGTGTCCACCCCGATGAAGACGTCCACCGCCCCGGCGGCCTCGGCCTCCGGGTTGGCGCAGAGCAGCACGGTCGAGGCCCCCTGGGCCCGGGACGCGGCGAGCGCCCCGAGAACGTACGGGGTGCGCCCGCTGGCGGCCAGCCCGACGACGAGGTCGCCCGCGCCGACGCAGTCGGCGGCCTCGGCCGCCCCGCCCCGGTGGTCGTCCTCGGCGTCCTCCACGGCCCGCCACATCGCGTCCCGGCCGCCGGCCAGGTGGGCGCAGAACCAGTGCCGGGGCGAGTTGAAGGTGGGGGCCAGCTCGGCGGCGTCCAGCACCCCGAGGCGACCGGAGGTCCCCGCGCCGAAGTAGTGCACCCGGTGCCCGCCGCACAGCGCGGCGACCGCGAGGTCGACGGTGACCGCGATCTCGTCGAGAACCGCCGCGACGGCGGCCGGCACCCGCCGGTCCGCCTCGTTGATGACGGTGAGCACCTCCCGGGTGGACATCAGGTCGAGGTCGACGCTGAGCGGGTTGCGCCGCTCGGTGGGCGCGCCGACCCGGATCACCGGGCGGGCGGGGACCGCCGCGACCTCGCCGGGCTCGACGCGCCCGGCCGTCATCCCCGCCTCCGGCCGGGGCCGACCCGGCGGGCCCGCACAGCGTCGGCGGTGACCTCCAGCGCCCTGCGGGCGCGCGCGCGGTTGCGGGCGGCCACGCCGACGAAGAGACAGTCGATCACGGTGAGCTGGGCCAGCCGGCTGGCCATCGCGCCCGAGCGGTACGTGGTCTCCCGGGCCGCCGTGGTCAGCACGAAGTCGGCGACGTCGGTGATCGGCGAGCGGGGGAAGTTGGTCAGTGCCACCGTGCCGGCGCCCCGGGACCGGGCCTGCTCCAGCACCTCGATCACGTCGGACGTGGTGCCGCTGTGCGAGATGCCCACGGCGATGTCGCCCTTGCCGAGCAGCGCGGCCGAGGTGAGGGCGGTGTGCACGTCCGGGAAGTAGAACGCCATGCGGCCGATGCGGTGCAGCTTCTGCTGGAAGTCCGAGGCGACGAAGCCGCTGGCTCCCGCGCCGTAGACCTCGATCCGACCGGCGCCGACGATCGCCTCGACGACCTGCTCGCAGACGGCCGGGTCGAGCTGCTCGGCCGTCTCCTCGACGGCCCGCGCGTCGTTGAACGCGATGGTGGCGATGATCTGAGCCAGGTCCGCGCCGGGCGGGATGTCGCCGCCGACCACCCGGGCGTCCGGTGGCTCGACCCGGCGGGCGGCCTCGGCGGCGAGTCGGATCCGCAGCTGCGGATAGCCGTCCATGCCGACCGAGCGGCAGAACCGGATGACGGTCGCCTCGGATGTCTCGGCGGCGGTGGCGAGGTCCGTGATGGTGCGCCGGGCAGCGTCCGCCGGGTCGGAGACCACCAACCGGGCCACCCGCTGCTCGGCGGGCGACAGCGAGGGAAGCAGGCCGCTGATGTGGACGATCAGCCCACCCGGCTCGTGACTCGCGGAAATCTTCGGACTCTTCACCACGGATGAAACTTACTTTCACGGAGCGCAAGCGTCAACCGTGTCTCCACGGATCGGGAAAAGTACTCCGGACGTTCATGAGTGTTGCGGCAAGAGTGCCATTTCCGCAGCGCTCGGCACCTCCCCCGCAGGGCCCGGCCCCCACGCCGTACGGGGTTGGGGCCCGCCGTCCGGCCCCTTCGACAGAACCTCCTGGCCCTCGGGAGCCCGTACCACCGGTGCCCGGCGCCGGCGACGGGCCGGGCCCGTCGCCGGCGTGGGCGGGCCCGGCCTACGGCAGGGTCGGACCCGCCACGAGCAGCCCCGGCCCCAGGTCCGCGTCGTCGGCGGCGGGGTCCGTCCCGGGCGCGGTCGCCGCCTCGGCCGGCACGGTCGCCTCGGCGCCCACGGTCCCCCCGGCCGGCAGCCACGCGGCCAGGTGGGCCCGGATCTGCCGGGACACCTCCTCGGGCGGGCTGCCGGCGTCGACGACGACGAAGCTGGGGAACTCGGGCAGCGTGCGGTACGCCGTGTCGGCGGCGCTCAGCCAGCCCATCGTCTCGTGATCGGTGCCGCGCCGCTCGATCCGCCGGTACGCCTCTGCCGGGTCCACCGCGAGCAGGAAGGTGACCTGTGGCGGCGGGAAGATCCGGTACCCGGCGCGGGCCAGCCGCTCCCAGCGCTGCCCGCCGTGCGCCCGGATGCTGGCGTACTGGCACGCCGAGTAGCGGTCCATGACGGCCGTCCGGCCGGTGACGAGGCAGCTCACCAGCGCCACCGCGATCGCCAGCCAGCGCAGCACGGACTCCACGGCGAGCAGTCCGCTCCGGCCGACCAGCCGCTCGGCGTCCGGGCGGCCGAGCCGCTGGGCGATCCGGCCGAGCCAGCGGCGGCCACCGGCGTTGCGATGGTACGTCGCTGGGCGACCGGCGGCGGTGAGCGCCTCCGCGAGGTAGTGGGCCTGCGTCGTCTTGCCCGAGCCGTCGATGCCGATCAGGGCGACGGCGCGCAGTCGGGCCCCGCCCCGCTGGTCCCGCAGTGATCTGGCCACCTTCCCCAGACTATCGGACCCGCGCTCACCTCCGAAACTTTGCCCCTTATCACCTGGTTCGCACCCCGAGGGGCGACGCTCAGGTGTGGCCGACCGGAATGCCGGGTACGCAAATCGAATCCGCCTGTCCACGACCACGACCGACGGGAGGGCCACATGGCCGAGCGCGGGGACGAGACCCTGGTACACACGTTGAAGAAGGTCGCCGCCGTGCTCAAACAGTCCGAAATCCCGTTCGCCCTCGGCGGCAGCTTCGCGGTGTACGCCCACGGCGGGCACTCCAGCGAGCACGACGTCGACTTCCTCATCCGGGGTGAAGACGTGGACCGGGCGCTGGCGGCGCTCGTCGCGGCGGGTTTCGACGCCGAGCGCCCGCCCGAGGACTGGCTGGTGAAGGTCTACGACGACGGCCGGATGGTGGACCTGATCCACCGCCCGATCGAGACTCCCGTCACCGACGAGACGTTCGCCGACACGATCGACCGCCCGGTCGATGCGATCCACATGCCGGTGCTGTCCGCGTCCCAGCTCATGGTGCACAAGCTGCTGAGCTTCTCCCAGCACTACTGCGACTTCGCCCGGGCGCTGCCGCTGGCCCGGTCCCTGCGCGAACAGATCGACTGGGAACGGGTACGCAAGGAGACGCAGCACTCGCCGTACGCCGAGGCGTTCCTGGTGCTGCTCGACCGGTTGGACGTGGTGCCGTACGCCGGCGCCACCAGGGAGAAGGAGACCGCGTGAGCGAGCACCGTGACAGGGCCGCCGGGACCCCCGCCGTCACCGCCGGCCGCCCCGACGAGTACGTGGAGGCCGAGATCCACCGGCTGCTGGCCGAGGATCCGGCCGTCGCCGAGCAGGGGATCACCGTGGTCCGCCGGGAGCGCGGCCTGGTCCTCTACGGCGAGGTGGAGAGCCCGCACCGGCGCGAGGAGATCCTGCGCCGGGTGGCCGAGCGTTTCCCCGACGTGCCGGTCACCAGCGACATCGGGGTGATCCGCACGCAGGCGCCCACCGAAGTCGAACAGTTGCCATGAGGGAGGTCGAAAGGTGATCCGGATCGCCGCGGTGGGCGACGTGCACCTGGACGAAGACGTGGTGGGCCGATTCCGGCCCGCCCTGGACGAACTGCCCGACTGCGCCGACGTGCTGCTGCTCGCGGGCGACCTGACCCGGCACGGCACCGAGGCCGAGGCGCGCTGCGTGGCGCGGGAGTTCGGCGGGCTGGGGGTGCCGGTGGTGACGGTGCTCGGCAACCACGACCACCAGTGCGACCAGGTGCCGCAGGTGGTCAAGGTGCTGGAGGAGGCCGGCATTCGGGTGCTGGAGGGCGAGGGGATCGTGCTGGAGTTCCCCACCGGGCGGCTCGGCGTGGCCGGGGTGAAGGGCTTCGGCGGCGGCTTCGCCGGCCGGTGCGCCAGCGACTTCGGCGAGCCGGAGATGAAGGCGTTCGTCCGGACCACGAACGAGAGCGCGGACGCGCTGGGCGCGGCCCTGCGAGGGCTCGACTGCGACCTGCTGGTGGCGCTGACCCACTACTCCCCCGTGCCGGACACCCTGGCCGGCGAGCCGCTGGAGATCTACCCGTTCCTCGGGTCGTACCAGCTCGGGCAGGCCATCGACTCGGCACCGACCGCGCTGGCCCTGCACGGGCACGCCCACGCCGGCAGCGAGCGGGGCACCACCCCGGGCGGGGTGCGGGTCCGCAACGTGGCCCACCCGGTGATCAAGCAGGCGTACAGCATCTTCCACCTCGGAGATCATCTGGACGCCGGGCAGGTTTCCCGGATCGGTCACTCGGGTACTCAGCAACCATGGAGCTGATTCTCTGGATTCTCGCAGTCGTACTCGTGGTCGCCGGTATTCTCGCGCTGTTCCGCCGGCAGATCCTGTGGGGCATCGTCCTCATCGTGGTCGGCCTGTTGGTCGGCCCGGGTGGGGTCAGCATCTTCAACAATTGATGCCTGACCTCGTAACCACCACCGACCCGCTGGGGTCGTCGTGACCGGAGCTTCGTCCTCCCAGACAGGAGCCATCGGGCAGGACGACCCCAGCGTTCTGCCACCCGGGCGGGTTGCCCGGCGCCGGCCGCCGGGCACCTGCGTCACATGACGATTTCGGACAACCTCCGGCGGACGACCGGGTCGCCGGCCCGGTCTGGAGCTGCTCTGAGCGCTGATTCCGATCGCCGGCTGGCTGGTATGGCGGCGGCCGGCCTTCGGCCTACGAGCGCCGGTCAGCAGCGCGGGACGTTCGGGATGTAACCGTCGTGGCCGGTGTACACGTACGCGTCGGCGATGTACCGGCCGCTGCCGATGCGGTCCCAGATCGAGCTGGTGCCGTACGTGCCGGTGACCGTGGTGCCGCTGGTCTGGCAGTAGATCGTCACCTTCGTCCCGTCCGCGACCGTGCCGACCGAGGAGTACCCGGTGCCCGGGCCGGAGCGCACGGTCAGCGCGGTGCCGCTGGTGTTGACCGTGCCGGAGCCGGTGCTCGACGAGCAGTTGTTGTCGCTGGTGTAGGTCTTGGTACCCCAGTACAGCGCCAACGCCCCGTTGAAGCGGACCTGGATGTCGTTGCCGTTGAGCCGCTGCTCGTAGTGCAGGTGCGGGCCGGTGGAGCCGCCGGTGCTGCCCACCCAGCCGATCACCTTGCCATAGCCGACGCTCTGACCGACCGAGACGTTGAAGCCGTTGAGGTGGGCGTAGTAGGTGCTGTAGCCGCCGCCGTGGTCGATCCGGACGTACTTGCCGTAGCTGGTGTCGCCGAGATCGGTCACCCGGTCGACCGTGCCGGGCGCGCTGGCCACCACCGGGTCGCCCTGGTCGTCGGTCCGGTTGAAGTCGATGGCGTACGCCGGGCTGTGGTCGGAGCGGGTCTGACCGGACCAGGACTGGCCGCAGGGGAACGGGACCTTGAAGGTCGGGGCGGCCAGGGCCGGGTTCGCCGGCACCAGGGCCGCCGCGATCAGCACGCCGACCGCCGCGAGGCTGAACAATCGCTTACGCATCCAGCACCTCCGATGTCGATATTCTTCGATCGATTGCTCTCAGCGTGACAGAATCTTGCAGCCGCCGAAAGGGGGTGGTTGGCGACCCGAACACCCCTGTCGATGGGAGCGCGCCCAGTAGGGGTGAGCTGGTTTCGGGATTGTTACTCGTCCGTGTCCGACCTGGGGTGGACGCACTTGAATGCAAGCGCTTACATGTGGTGACGCCCATCGGACCGGCGCGGAATTGAGCACGACCGCGCCGGCAAGGAAGGAGAACGGCATGGCGGTCTTTGCCAGACCACGCCAGGCTCTCGCGGTCGCCGGCGTACTGGGGCTGGCGCTCAGCGTCACTGCCTGTGGCACCGGCGACGACAAGAGCAGCGACAAGGCGGACTCCGCAGAGTGTGCCGCGTACGAGAAGTACCAGGGCAACGACGGCAAGAAGGTCACGATCTACTCGTCGATCCGGGACATCGAGGCCGACCGCCTCGACGAGTCCTGGAAGCAGTTCGAGGACTGCACGGGCATCGACATCGACCACGAGGGCAGCGGCGAGTTCGAGGCCCAGCTCGGTGTCCGGGTCGACGGCGGCAACGCGCCCGACCTCGCCTTCATCCCGCAGCCGGGTCTGCTCAAGCGGTTCGTCGACGCGGGCAAGCTCAAGCCGGTCAGTGCCGACACCAAGGCGATGGCCGAGCAGAACTACTCGGCCGACTGGCTGAAGTACAGCACCGTGAACGGTCAGTTCTACGGCGCCCCGCTCGGCTCGAACGTCAAGTCCTTCGTCTGGTACTCGCCGAAGACGTTCAAGGAGAAGGGCTGGACCGTCCCCACCACCTGGGACGAGCTCATCGCCCTGAGCGACAAGGTCGCGGCGAGCGGCACCAAGCCGTGGTGCGCCGGCATCGAGTCCGGTGACGCCACCGGTTGGCCGGCCACCGACTGGATCGAGGACGTCATGCTCCGGACCGCCGGTCCGGAGGTCTACGACCAGTGGACCACCCACGGCATCCCGTTCAACGACCCGAAGGTCGCCGAGGCCCTCGACAAGGCCGGCACCATCCTCAAGAACGAGAAGTACGTCAACGGCGGCTTCGGCGGCGTGAAGAGCATCGCCACCACCTCCTTCCAGGAGGCGGGCACGCCGATCACCACCGGCAAGTGCGCCCTGCACCGCCAGGCGTCCTTCTACGCCAACCAGTGGCCGCCGGGCACCAAGGTGGCCGAGGACGGCGACGTCTTCGCGTTCTACTTCCCGGCGATCGACCCGGCCAAGGGCAAGCCGGTGCTGGGCGGCGGCGAGTTCGTCGCGGCCTTCGCCGACCGTCCCGAGGTCCAGGCCGTGCAGACCTACCTGGCCTCCGGCGAGTACGCCAACAGCCGCGCCAAGATCGGCGACTGGGTGTCTGCGAACAACAAGCTCGACCCGGCGAACGTGCCGAACCCGGTCGACAAGCTCTCCGTGCAGATCCTGCAGGACCAGAAGACCGTCTTCCGGTTCGACGGTTCCGACCTGATGCCGGCCGCGGTCGGCGCCGGGACCTTCTGGAAGGGCATGGTCGAGTGGGTCAACGGCAAGGACACCGCCACGGTGCTCCAGGGCATCGAGAGCAGCTGGCCGAAGTGATCTGAGTCGGTGGTCCGGCCCGCACGCGGGCCGGACCACCGCCTGATCCGAACCCGAGGGAGGGTTGATGGAGTTCGACTTCGCCGCAGAGCAGCCGAAGCTCCTCATGCTGATGTACGGGCTGATCGCGTTCGTCGTGGTCGTCGGGGGCCTACTGCTGCTCCTCGACGCCGTGCCGTCCTGGTTCGCCCGACGCCGCGAGGCACAGCTGGTCGCCGCTTCGGCGAGCGGGGCTCCGCTGCCCCGGCACCGCAAGCCGCAGGAGGGGATGTTCGCGTTCTTCTTCCTGCTGCCGGCGGTGCTGCTGCTCCTCGTCGGCCTGGTCGTCCCGGCCATCCGCACCACGCTGCTGTCGTTCATGGACGGCGGCAGCCGGAACTGGGTGGGCCTGCGCAACTACACCTGGATGTTCTCCGACGACTCGATCGTCCGGGTGCTGATCAACACGCTCATCTGGGTGCTGCTGGTGCCACTGGTGGCCACGGCGTTCGGCCTGATCTACTCGGTCCTGGTGGACAAGGCCCGGTTCGAGTCGGTGGCCAAGTCGCTGATCTTCATGCCGATGGCGATCTCGTTCGTCGGCGCGGCGATCATCTGGAAGTTCGTCTACGCCTACCGGGGCGACGGGCAGGAGCAGATCGGCCTGCTCAACCAGATCGTGGTCAGCCTCGGCGGCGAGCCGAGGCAGTGGCTGCTGGACTCGCCGCTGAACACCCTGCTGCTGATCGTGATCATGGTGTGGATCCAGGCCGGCTTCGCCATGGTGGTGCTCTCCGCCGCGATCAAGGCCATCCCGGCCGACATCGTCGAGGCCGCCCGGCTGGACGGGGTCAGCCCGTGGCAGATGTTCTGGCAGATCACCATGCCGAGCATCCGGCCCGCGCTGGTCGTCGTGGTGGTGACGTTGTCGATCGCCACGCTGAAGGTCTTCGACATCGTCCGGACCGGGACCAACGGCAACTACGACACCAGCGTCATCGCGAACGAGATGTACAACCAGGCGTTCCGGTACGGCGAGAACGGGCAGGGCTCGGCGCTGGCGGTCTTCCTGTTCGTCCTGGTGATCCCACTCGTGATCTACCAGATCCGCAACCTGCGTCAGCAGCGGGAGGGCTGAGATGACCACCACGACGCCCACGCTTCCCGCGGGGGCCCAGGCCACCGGGAAGACCTCCACCGCCGCCGGGCGGGTGCGCAAGCGGCTGAACAGCCGCACCGCGACCCTGGCCTCGATCGTCATCGCGGTGCTGTGGACGATCCCCACCTTCGGCCTGCTCGTCTCCTCGTTCCGGCCGGAGAACCAGATCAAGACCACCGGCTGGTGGACGTTCTTCGGCGACCCGCAGTTCACCCTGGAGAACTACCAGGAGGTGCTGTTCGGCCGCTCCTCGTCCTCGGGACAGTTGGCCAGCTACTTCATCAACTCCCTGGCGATCACCATTCCGTCGGTGCTGTTCCCGCTCGCGTTCGCGTCGCTCGCGGCGTACGCGCTGGCGTGGATCAACTTCCGGGGCCGGGACTGGGTCTACATCGCGATCTTCGCGCTGCAGATCGTCCCGCTCCAGATGGCCCTGGTGCCGCTGCTGAAGTTCTTCTCCACCGGGGTCAGCCTCGGCGGGGTGCCCCTGATGCCCGCCTGGGACCTGGTCGACGAGCAGAAGTTCGCCCAGGTGTGGTTCGCGCACACCTGCTTCGCGCTCCCGTTCGCCGTCTTCCTGCTGCACAACTTCATCTCGCAGCTACCCAAGGACCTGATGGAGGCGGCCCGGGTCGACGGGGCCACCCACCCCAAGATCTTCCGCACCATCGTCCTGCCGCTGATCACCCCGGCCATCGCGGCCTTCGGCATCTTCCAGTTCCTCTGGGTCTGGAACGACCTGCTGGTCGCGCTGATCTTCGCCGGAGGCGGCAACGAGACCGCCCCGCTCACGGTCCGGCTGGCCGAGATGGCCGGCAGCCGGGGCAACGAGTGGCAGCGGCTGACCGCCGGCGCGTTCGTCTCGATCGTCGTACCGCTGGTCGTGTTCCTGTCGCTCCAGCGGTACTTCGTGCGCGGCCTGCTCGCCGGCAGCGTCAAGGGCTGACGCTCGCGACCGCCGCCGCCCGCGTCCCCGGGCGGCGGCGGTCCGGGTGCCGGAGCGGGGTGAACATGACCAAGATCGATGATGTCGCCCGCCTGGCCGGGGTCTCCACCGCCACCGTCTCGCGGGCCCTGCGTGGCCTGCCGACCGTCTCCGCCGCCACCCGCCACCGCGTCCTCGCCGCCGCCGAGCAACTCCAGTACGCGGTCTCGCCGAGCGCGTCACGGCTGGCCGGTGGACGGACCGCCACCGTGGCGGTGATCGTGCCCCGGATCACCCGCTGGTTCTTCGCCACCGTGGTCGAGGCCGTCGAGGAAACCCTGCACGAGTCCGGCTACGACCTGCTGCTGTACAACCTCGGCGGCCGGGAACACACCCGCCAGCGGGTGCTGCGCACCGCCAACCTGCACAAGCGGGTGGACGCCGTGATGCTGGTCGCCACCCCGCTGCGCCGGGCCGAACTGGCCGCGCTCACCGTGCTGGACCTGCCCGGCGTGACCATCAGCTCCGGCAGCGGGGTGCCCGGCTGGCCCTGCGTACGCATCGACGACGTGGCCGCCGCGCGGACCGCCACCCGGCACCTGCTCGACCTGGGCCACCGCCGGATCGCGCACATCTCCGGCGACCCGGACGACGAGCTGGCCTTCACCACCCACCTGGACCGACGCCGGGGCTACCGGGAGGCGCTGCGGTCCGCGGGCATCGAACCCGACCCGAGCCTGGACGTCGAGTCGCAGTTTTCCATCGACGGCGGCGAGCAGGCCACCGCCGAGCTGCTCGCCCGGGGCGAGCCACCGACGGCCATCTTCGCCGCGTGCGACGAGATGGCCATGGGCGCGATGAGCGCGGTGCGTGACGCCGGACTACGGGTCCCGCAGGACGTCAGCGTCATCGGCATCGACGACCACGACCTGTCCCGGGTGCTCGGGCTGAGCACGATCGCCCAGCCTGCGACGGAACAGGGCCGCCTCGCCGCCCGCATCCTGCTCGACCCGCTCGGCGGGCGGGACCTCCCCCCGCTGGGCGGGCAGATCGTCCCCCGCCCGCGCGGCACCGGCCCCGCCGAGCCGTCCGCCGCGCCCGTGATCCTGCCCACCCGGCTCGTGGTACGGGACTCGACCGCCCCGCCCCGGGCAGACTGAACAAATCCGTTCGCCCGCCCCGGTCAGACCAGACGGATTCGTCCGAGTGCCGGCTGGGAAACAGGACCGGGACGGCTTCGACACACGGGAGAAGGCTCTGAACACCGACGCGACCCCCCAGGAACAGTCCGCCGGCCCCGCCACCGCCTGGTGGACCGAGGCCGTGATCTACCAGATCTACCCGCGCTCGTTCGCCGACTCGAACGGCGACGGCATCGGGGACCTGCCGGGCATCACCGCCCGGCTCGACCACTTCGTCGAGCTGGGCGTGGACGCCGTCTGGCTGTCGCCGTTCTACCCGTCGCCGCAGGCCGACGCCGGGTACGACGTGGCGGACTACCGCGACGTGGACCCGCTCTTCGGGCGGCTCCCCGACGCCGACCGGCTGATCACCGAGGCACACGCCCGGGGGCTGCGGGTCATCGTCGACCTGGTGCCCAACCACACGTCGTCGGCGCACCGCTGGTTCGTCGCGGCCCTCGCCGCCGCACCGGACAGCCCCGAGCGCGCCCGGTACGTCTTCCGCGACGGCCTCGGGCCCGGCGGCGACCAGCCGCCGAACGACTGGACCAGCGTCTTCGGCGGCCCGGCGTGGACCCGGGTCACCGATCCCGACGGCCGCCCCGGCCAGTGGTACCTGCACCTGTTCGACACCGGGCAGCCCGACCTGAACTGGGACAACCAGGAGGTCCGCGCCGAGTTCCTGGGCGTGCTGCGGTTCTGGCTGGACCGGGGCGTCGACGGCTTCCGGGTGGACGTGGCGCACGGCCTGATCAAGCAGGCCGACCTGGCGAACTGGCAGGAGCCGCAGGAGATCCTCTCCGGCAGCGAGGTCGACAAGCCGCGCCCGCCGATGTGGGACCAGGACGGCGTCCACGAGGTATACCGGGACTGGCGCAGCCTGCTCGACACCTACGACGGCCAGCGGATCCTGGTCGCCGAGGCCTGGGTGGAGCCGGCCGAGCGGCTGGCCCGCTACGTGCGGCCCGACGAGATGCACCAGGCGTTCAACTTCGAGTACCTCCAGGCGTCCTGGACCGCCCCCGCCCAGTACGCGGTGATCACCCGATCGCTGGAGGCCACCGACGCCGTCGGCGCGCCCACGACCTGGGTGCTGTCCAATCACGACGTGGTCCGGCACGCCTCCCGGCTGGGCCTGCCCGTCGGCACCCCCCGCCCGAACGGCATCGGCATCGGCGACCCCCAGCCGGACGCCGCGCTGGGCCTGCGGCGGGCCCGGGCGGCCACCCTGCTGATGCTGGCCCTGCCCGGCTCGGCCTACCTCTACCAGGGCGAGGAGCTGGGCCTGCCGGAGCACATGACGCTCCCCGACGAGGTGCGGCAGGACCCGACCTGGGAGCGCAGCGGGCACACCGAGCGCGGCCGGGACGGCTGCCGGGTGCCGATCCCGTGGGAGGCCGACGCGCCGTCGTACGGGTTCGGGCCGACCGACGCCAGCTGGCTGCCCCAGCCCCCGCTGTGGGCCGAGTACGCCCTCGACCGGCAGCGCGGGGTGCCCGGCTCGACGTACGAGCTGTACCGGACCGCGCTGCGGCTGCGCCGCGAGCACGGGCTCGGCCGGGGCACCCTGTACTGGCTCTCCTCCGGCGACGAGGTGCTGAGCTTCCGCAACGGCGACGTCACGGTGCTGACGAACTTCGGCCAGGCGCCGGTGCCCCTGCCGGCCGGGGCGGAGTTGCTGCACGCCAGTGCCCCACTGCCCGACGACGGCACGGTCGGGCAGGACCTCACCGTCTGGTTCCGCACCGCCTGACGGTGGGTGAGAGGGGGCCCCTTCTCTACCCCAGGCGTTAACAAGGGGCCCCTCCTTACAAGCGTTCCGCCCGGGTGTGCAGCAGGTCGCGCACGGCGGCGACGTCCCGGGGCGACGTACGGGAGGCCAGCCAGTACATGACCCCCGTCGGCACGAAGAAGAGCTGGAACACGGCCAGCCCGACGGCGTAGTTCAGCGGCGGCGGGAACGCCGCCCGCAGCCCGTAGAAGGCCAACCCGACCAGTCCGTTGCCGGCGGCCCGGCCGACCCCGTTGACCAGGTTGCCGAGGCTGTACACGGTGCCCCGGTGCTCGGGCGGGTTGACGTCGGCGATCAGGGCGAACCAGTTCGGCGAGTTCGCCGAGGTCAGCGCCAGGGCGAGCACGGCGGTGAGCAGGCTCAGCCCGACCGTCGGCTCGGTGACGACGCTGGCCAGCACCGCGCCGGCCACCGCGCCGGTGCCGCCGCCCTCGGGCACGTCGATGCGGATCGGCACGAAGAACAGCACCAGGTAGAACGGCAGGGCCGCGAGGATGCCCACCGCCGCGACCAGCGCCCTGCCCCGAGGGGTACGCCGCTGCACGGCGTCGCCGACCAGGCCGCCGACGATCGAGAGCACCCCGCCGAGCTGGAACAGGGTGGCGAAGACGCTGCCGACGACGACGGCGGTGGCCGCCGAGTAGCCCTGGGCCTCGGCCCGCTGGGCGAACAGCACCGGCAGCCAGACCAGCGAGCCGAAGGCGGCCTGGGCGGTCAGCCCCTGCAGGACCAGCCAGCGGTTGGTCCGCCGGGCCAGGATGCCCGGCAGGTCGGCCCGGGTGATCCGGTAGTCGTACTCCGCGCCGCCGGCCAGCGCGCCGGCCAGCTCCGGCTCGCTCTGCCCGCGCCGGATGTCGTACGTGAACAGGTACGCCGCCGTCGCCGCCAGCCCGACCACGGTGAGCAGCCAGAACGGCCGCCGCCAGTCGGTGGCCCCGAGCAGGCCGCCGACCAGCGTCCCGGCCAGGGTACCGACGCCCTGGGACAGCCCCCAGAAGCTCATCACCAGGCCCCGGCGGCGCGGCGAGATCAGGTCGGTGACCACGGAGAAGCCGACCGAACCGACCGCGCCGAGGCCGACCGCCGCGACGAGCTGGGCGGCCAGGAACGCCGGGTAGCTCTGGGCCAGCGCGCTGCCGCCGGTGCCGGCGGCCCAGACCAGGGTGCCGACCATCAGCAGCGGCTTGCGGTCGGTGCGGTCACCGACGTACGCCCAGCCGACGGCGGCAACCGCGCTGACCAGGAAACTGACCGCGGTGACCAGCCCGAGCAGCCGCTGGGACGCCCCGAGCGAGCCGGCGATCGGGCCGTACAGCGGCGGGACGAGACCGATCGCCACGTTGTCCAGGGACGCGAGCAACACGAACACCAGGACGCTGTACGTTCGGTGCGCCGCCCCGCCGCCCCAGCCCCGCCGCACCGCCAACCGACCTGTCACCGGCCCAGCATGCCCGAGGGTCAGGCCGGGCGGTCGAGCACCCGGTCGCGGGCCGCCGCGTACCGGTCGCGGACGACCGGGACACCGTCGGCTTCGTACTCCTCGGTGCCGGCCGGCGACCAGGCGGGCGGGGTGTCGCCGCCCAGGGCCAGCCAGGCGGCCTGGCGGGCCGCCCCGTCGGCGACGTACTCCCCCGGCGGCGGCACGACCACCGGGCGACCGAAGACCTGCGGCGCGATGCGGCGCACCGCCGCCGACCGGGCCCCACCGCCGACCAGGATCACCCGCTCGGCCCGGCAGCCCTGCGCGGTAAGCGCGTCGAGGCCGTCGGCGAGCGCGCAGAGCATCCCCTCGACCGCCGCGCGGGCCAGGTGCGCGGGTGTCGAGGTGCGCAGGGTGAGCCCGTGCACCGCGCCGGTGGCCGACGGCCGGTTCGGGGTCCGCTCCCCCTCCAGGTAGGGAACCATGACCAGGCCGTCCGCGCCGGGCGGGGCGGACAGCGCAAGGTCGGACAGGTCGTCCAGGCCGACCCCGAGCAGGGTGGCGGCGGCGTCGAGCACCCGGGCCGCGTTGAGCGTGCAGACCAGCGGAAGGTACCGACCGGTGACGTCGGCGAACCCGGCGACGGTGCCGCTCGGGTCCGCCGTGGGCGCGTCGGCGACGCTGAACACGGTGCCGGAGGTGCCGATGGAGACGACCACGTCGCCGGGACGGGCCCCGACGCCGAACGCGGCGGCGGCGTTGTCCCCGGCCCCCGGGCCGAGCAACGCCCCGCCGGCTCCCCCGTCGGCGGCGAGCGCCGCCGGGGCGAGGGCCCCGGCGGCCTGGGTCGGCCCGAGCACGACGGGCACCTCCAGCCGCCGCCCGAAGGCCCGTTCCAGCAGGTCGAACCGGTATTCGCCGGTGGCCGGGGACCAGTAGCCGGTGCCGCTGGCGTCGCTGCGGTCGGTGCGCAGGGCGTCCAGGCCGGGCGCGCCGGCCAGCCGCCACGTCAGCCAGTCGTGCGGCAGGCAGACCGCGGCCACCCGGTCGGCGTTGGCCGGTTCGTGCCGGGCCAGCCAGCGCAGCTTGGTGGCGGTGAAGCTGGCCACCGGGACGACGCCGACGGCCTCGGCCCAGAACCGCCCGCCGACCTCGCCGCCGCCGGCCTCCTCGATCAGGTCGGCGGCGGCACCGGCGGACCGGGTGTCGTTCCACAGCAGGGCCGGCCGGACCACCTCGCCCGAGCCGTCGAGGCAGACCATGCCGTGCTGCTGGCCGGCGACGGAGACGGCGGCGACGTCGGCCAGCCCGCCGGCCTGCGCCACGGCGGCCTCCAGGGCCGCCCACCAGGCCGCCGGGTCGACCTCGGTGCCGTCGGGGTGGGCGGCCCGGCCGGAACGGACCAGCGCGCCGGTCTCCGCGTCGCGGATCACCAGCTTGCACGACTGGGTGGACGAGTCGAACCCGGCGACCAGAGGCATGGCGGCGGCCTCAGCGGGCGCCCGAGCACGTGCTCGACGGCAAGCTGGTTGAGCCGGACGAAGTGGAAGCCGCGCGCGGCCGCGGCATCGACGTCGTACTCCTCGAAGGCGGAGCGGTCGGCGAGCAGGTCGGCGTAGCTCTCACCGGGCGCGACGGTCGGCACGGCCAGGTCGCCGACGCGGCTCGCCGCGAGGGCCTCGGCCACCTCCGGGTCGGCCCGGAACGCTGCGGCCCGCTCCTTGAGCAGCAGGTAGGTGCGCATGTTCGCCTCGGCCGAGGCCCACACGCCGGTGAAGTCCTCGGTGCGCGACGGCTTGTAGTCGAAGTGCCGGGGGCCGTCGTAGGCGGGGCCGCCGTCGGGGCCGCCGTTCTCCAGCAGGTCCACCAGGGCGAACGCGTTCATCAGGTCGCCGTGGCCGAAGACCAGGTCCTGGTCGTACTTGATGCCGCGCTGGCCGTTGAGGTCGATGTGGAACAGCTTGCCCTGCCAGAGCGCCTGGGCGATGCCGTGGGTGAAGTTGAGCCCGGCCATCTGCTCGTGGCCGACCTCGGGGTTGAGGCCCACCATCTCCGGGCGGGCCAGGGTGGAGATGAACGCCAACGCGTGACCGACGGTGGGCAGCAGGATGTCGCCGCGCGGCTCGTTCGGCTTCGGCTCGATGGCGAAGCGCAGGTCGTAGCCGGAGTCGACGACGTACTGGCAGAGCAGGTCGACGGCCTCGCGGTAGCGGTCCAGCGCCGAGCGGATGTCCTTGGCCACGTCGTACTCGGCGCCCTCCCGGCCGCCCCACATGACGAACGTCTTCGCGCCCAGCTCGGCGGCCAGGTCGACGTTGCGCAGCACCTTGCGCAGCGCGTACCGGCGCACGTCGCGGTCGTTGCTGGTGAAGCCGCCGTCCTTGAACACCGGGTGGGTGAAGAGGTTGGTGGTGACCATCGGGACGACCAGGCCGGTCTCGTCGAGGGCCTTGCGGAACCGGGCGAGCTGGGCGTCGCGGGCGGCGGCGTCCGCGCCGAACGGGATCAGGTCGTCGTCGTGGAAGGTGATCCCGTACGCGCCCAACTCGGCGAGCTTGTGCACCGCCTCGACGGCGTCCAGCTCGGGGCGGGTGGCGTCGCCGAACGGGTCACGGGCCTGCCAGCCCACCGTCCAGAGGCCGAAGGAGAACTTGTCGGCGGGGGTGGGACGGGGTGCCATGGCAGACCTCCGGTAGCTATTTGTTCAGTGGTTGAATTATTTGGCGCGCGTGTGGCAGTGTCAAGGGGTGACCCGCCCCGCTCCTGTCTCCGGGGCGGTCCGCCAGGGCAGCCTGCGCGAGCTGAACCTCGCCGTGGTGCTCGGCCGGATCGCCGCCGCGCACCGCCCGCCGTCCCGGGCCGACGTGGCGGCCTCGACCGGCCTGACCCGGGCCACCGTCTCGGCCGTCGTCGACGACCTCATCGCCGGCCGGCTGGTCGCCGAGTCGGAGCCGGCGCCGCGCACCGGGGCCGGGCGGCCGGCACGCGGGCTGGTGCTGACCGGGTCCGGCCCCGCCGGGCTCGGTCTGGAGATCAACGTCGACTACCTCTCCGCCTGCGTGGTCGACCTGGCCGGCCGGGTCCGGCACCACACCGTCCGCCGGGCCGACCTGCGTCCCGTGTCCCCTGCCGACGCCCTCGCCCGGCTCGTCGCGCTGGCCGCCGCCGCGCGGGTCGACGCCGAGCAGCAGGGCCTCACCCTCGCCGGGGTCGCCCTCGCCGTCCCCGGGCTGGTCTGCGACGCCGGGCTGGTCCGGCTCGCCCCGAACCTCGGCTGGCGCGACGTCGCCGTCCCCGAACTGCTGGCCGGCCACCCGCCGCTGGTCAAGCCGGTGCCCGGGGTCCCGCCACTGGTCGTCGACAACGAGGCCAACCTGGCCGCCGTCGGCGAGCTGCACGCCGACCCGGCCGGGCCGGCCAGTTTCCTGCACATCTCCGGCGAGGTGGGCATCGGCGCCGGGATCGTCCTCGACGGCGCGCTCTTCCGGGGCGTGCGGGGCTGGAGCGGCGAGATCGGGCACATCCCCGTCCAGCCGCAGGGGCGGCCCTGCCGCTGCGGCGGCAGGGGTTGCCTGGAGCAGTACGCGGGCCAGGAGGCCGTGCTCGCCGCCGCCGGGCTGGACCGGGCGGACCTGCCGGCGGACACCGCCGCCGCCCGGCTGGCCAACCTCGCCGCCGCCGAACATCCCGCCGCCCTGGCGGCCCTCGCCGAGGCGGGGCAGGCCCTCGGGGTCGCCGTTGCCAGCGTGGTGAACCTGCTGGACCTGGACACCGTGGTCCTCGGGGGCGGCTACGCGCGGCTCACGCCCTGGCTGCGGCCGGCCGTGCTGGCCGAGGTGTCCCGGCGGGTGCTCACCGCCGGCTGGGCGCCGGTCACCGTCCGCCCGGCGGTGCTCGGCCCCGAGGCCGCCGTGGTCGGCGCGGCCGGCTCGGTCGTCCGGCGGATCGTCGCCGACCCGGTCAGCTGGCTGACCCGCCCCGGCTGACCCCCCTCTGCCCGGTGGACGCGTCCACCGGGGCGGGGGGCCAGGAGCCGCTGCTGGCCACCCGCGGCACCGCACCGGCCGAGCATCCCCGCGCCTGCGCGCACCCGCGGCCGGCCCGGAAGGCCGCCGCCGCGCGCTGACTCCGGGATCAGGCGGTACGGGCCACCGCGGGGTCCCCGGCCGACCAGCCGCCGCCCGGGGTGGCGTCACCGGGCCAGCCGCCCGGCGCGGCGTCCGCCGCCGGGCGGGCCCGGGGCCCGTCCCCGGCCGACCAGCCGGCCGGCCGTTCCCCCGCCGACCAGCCCTCGGGGCCGGCCCGAGACGCCCACTCGTCCGCCCGGGTCTCGGCGGCTGACTCCGCCGACGGCGGCTCCGGGGGGTACCGGAGCCGGGCCACCTCGTCGAACGCCTGGAGCCCGCCGAGCAGGGCCTGTCGCCCCTCGGGGGTCATCCCGGACAGGATCGCCGCCAGCCGCTGCCGGCGGTCGGCCCGCAGCTCGGCGAGGAGCTTCTCGGCCTCCTGCGTGAGGTGCAGGGAGATCTCCCGCCGGTCGGACCGGCCCGGCTCGCGCTCCAGCATGCCCGCCGCCACCAGCCGGTCGCAGAGCCGGCTGGCCGAGGAGAGCAGCATGTCGAGCAGCGTCGCCAGCCGTCGCAGGTTGATCCCGTCGTGCTGCTCGACCACCATCACGGCGCGCAGTTGCGCGCCGGAGAGCCGGCTCGTGGTCCGCTCGCGGGCCGCCTCGAAGACCGTGAGCAGGGTGCCGGCCGCCGCATCGAGGGCGGCGGCCATACTCGCTTCTGGTCCCTGGGGACCGTGTTCTTCGGCCATGTTGGGCAAGAGACTACCCGGCGTCCCTGGTCGCCGGCCCCTCCGAACAGAGGAGTGACGATGAGCGGCGCCGAAGGCCGGGCCCGTCGTACGCTGACCGAGGCGCCGGCCGACCTGCTGATCGACCGGCTCGCCGAAGACCTCGAACGGTCGTACGGGATCACGGAGACAGAACTCCTCCAGGTCGACTACCGCCTCTCGGCGCTGCTGCCGCTCACCGGGGGTGAGCCGATCGAGGCCCCGGGGCACCCGGCCTGGCGCTGCTTCGACCACCAGGAGCCGATCGTCGCCGAGCGGACCGGCTACCTTCCGGTCAGCATGCGCGGGGACCGGCGGGGAGTGCTCCGGGTGGCGCCGCTGCCCGGCGATCCGGCCGCCGTGGGCGAGCTGCTCGGGATCGCCACCGCGCTCGGCCACGAACTGGTCGCGGTGAACGATGGCACGGACGTCTACCGGGCCGCCCGCCGCAGCCGCCGGCTCACCCTCGCCGCCGAGATGCAGTGGGAGCTGCTGCCCGGGCGGAGCCGGAGCCGCCCGTCGTTCAGCCTGGCCGGCCAGCTCGAACCGGCGTACGCGGTGCGGGGCGACAGCTTCGACTGGTCCGACGACGGGCACCGGCTGTGGCTGTCGACGATCAACGGGATGGGCGAGGGCGTGCAGGCCTCCGTGCTGACCGCCCTGGCCACGCACGCGCTGCGCAACGCCCGCCGGGGCGGGCTGCGCCTGGCCGACCAGGCCGCCCTCGCCGACCAGGCGGTGTACGCGCTGCACCGGGGCGCGCAGCACGTCTCGGCGCTGCTGCTGGAGCTGGACCTGGCCAGTGGCGTGATGACGGTGGTTGACGCGGGATCGCCCCGGCTGGTGCTGCTGCGCGACGGGGAGGTGATGGAGCAGCCGCTGGAGGCGCAGTTCCCGCTCGGCATGTTCGACGGGACCGACTACCGGGAGCAGCAGTTCGCGCTGCGGCGCGGCGACCGGCTCTTCGTGCTCAGCGACGGCGTCGTCGAGGCGACCGGGCAGAACGTCCAGTACGGCGAGACCGCGCTGGACCGGTTCCTGCGCCGGACCGGCCCGATGGAGCCGCTGGACGCGGTCCGGTCGCTGATCGGCGACCTGCGGGCGTTCGTCGCCGGTGACCTGGTCGACGACGCGGTGGTGGTCTGCCTGGACTGGATGGGCCCACAGCCCTGACCGGCAGGCGTCCAAGACCGGCCGGCGTCCAAGACCGGCCGGCGTCCAAGACCGGCCGGCGTCCAAGACCGGCCGGCGTCCGCGACCGCGGGGCTGCCGCCCGGGACACCCGCCGGGTTCAGTACGCGCCCCGGCTCCGCACCACCGCGCCGAAGGTCTTCCACAGGATGGTCAGGTCGGCGGCGAGCGACCAGTTCTCCACGTAGTAGAGGTCGAGCCGGATGCCGTCCTCCCAGCTCAGGTCGGATCGGCCGCTGACCTGCCACAGGCCGGTCATCCCGGGCTTGACCAGCAGTCGCCGGGCCACGTCGCCGTCGTAGCGGGCCACCTCGGAGGGCAGCGGGGGGCGCGGGCCGACCAGGCTCATCTGCCCGAACAGCACGTTCGCCAGCTGGGGCAGCTCGTCGAGCGACCACTTGCGCAGCACGCGGCCGACCCGGGTCACCCGGGGGTCGTCGCGCATCTTGAACATGAGGCCGTCGGTTTCGTTGCGGGTGGCCAGCTCGGCGAGCAGGGCGTCGGCGTTGACCACCATCGTGCGGAACTTGAACACCCCGAACTCGCGGCCACCCTGGCCGACCCGGATCTGCCGGAACAGCACCGGCCCCCGGCTGTCGAGCTTGATCGCCAGCGCGATCACCGCCAGCAGCGGCAGCAGCAGGGCCAGCGCCACGGCGGCGGCGGACCGGTCGACGAAGCCCTTGACCAGCTTGCGGGCCCCCCGGAACTCGGGGGCCTCCACGTGGATCAGGGGCAGGCCGGCGACCGGCCGGGTGTGGATGCGGGGGCCGGCCACGTCGGTGAGCGCGGGCGCGACGACCAGGTCGACGCCGGTACCCTCCAACTGCCAGCCGAGCCGCCGCAGCCGGGTCGCGGTCAGCTCGCCGGAGGCCGTGACGGCCACGGTGTCCGCGCCGATCGCGGTGGCCGCCTCCGGGATGCCCCGGAACGAGCCCACCACCGGCACGTCGCCGAGCCGCTGCGGCACCGGCGCCAGCAGCGCGTCCGGAATGCAGGCCCCCACCACGTGGTAGCCGGCGTATGGCTCGCGGCGGAGCTGGTGCACCAACTCCAGCACGTGCGCGGTGTCGCCAACCACCAGCACCTTGCGCGACCAGCCGCGCCCCCGGGACCGGGCCCGGTGCAGCCGTTTGCGAGCGGCGAACCGGGCGACCTCCAGGCCCAGCATGCCGACCGCGAACGAGATGGCCAGGAAGCCCCGGGAGACGCCGACGTCGGCGATGTAGCCGGCGATGGCGGTGCCACCGGCGAGGCGCAGGCTGGCGCTGCCCACCCGCCGGTACTCGTCGGCGCCGTAGCCCAGCACGCGGTCGTCGTAGCAGCGCAGGACCTTCAGCGAGAGCAGCCAGGTGAGCAGCAGCACGGGGGCGACGACCACGTACGGGATCTTCGAACCCACCGGCTCCTCGTCGCCGAAACGGGCCACGTAGCCGATCAGCACCGCGACCGCCAACACGGCGGTGTCCAGCACGACCAGCATGCGTACGTACGCCCGCTCGTCGACGCGGGCCACCGGCCCGCCCCGGTCAGCACCAGGCCGCGGTGGCGTCCTGGTGGCGGTCAACAGCGTCGCCGACGTCACCGGCCCTCCCCACTCTGCTGAGAAAGACCCCGGTCGTTGTCCGGTCCCTCCTACGGGACCGACGCCGGAGCACCTCGACATCTTCTCGTATAACTATGCTCACCGATTGATACCGACGTATTGCCGTCAGTTTTGCTGATGGCCCCGTATCGGAAGGGTGGCGCGCGGCGCGTCACCGCCGCTGGTCCAGGGCTCAGCGAGGCGCGTTCGGGCGCAGCGCGATCGCCTTGAGGAAGATGTCACCGATCTTGGTCGGATCTTCGGTGATGAAGCTGCCGCCCCCGGTGACCTTGGTGATCGAATCCAGCTCGGACTTGCTGACGTCGTTGCCGATACCGATGATCACGACCTGCACCGGCCGCTCCGGATCGGCGGCCTGCTTCAGCTCGGCGAGCAACTTCTGCTGGGAGATGCCATTGGCGTCCTCGTTCTTGCCGTCGGTGAACAACACGACCGAGTTGACCCGCCCCGGCTCCCAGTCCTCCTGGACCGTCTTGTAGGCGGCCAGCATCGTGTCGTACAGGCCGGTGTCGCCGCTGGAGGGTCGGATCGTGGCCAGCCCCTGCTCCAAGCGGCTGCGGTTGCTGGAGAGCAGGTTGATCGGGACCAGTTCCCGGTAGTCCAGGGTGCCGACCAGCTCGGTGGAGAAGGTCCAGAGCCCGATCGACCAGGAGTCGTCGAAGAGGTTCAGGCCCCGGCTGGCCGCCGCGACCGTGACCTGCTCCCGGGTGGCGTTGTTGGCGCTGGGCACCGGCTGCTTCATCGAGCCGGAGACGTCGATGACGCAGAGCATCCGGCCGGACTGGGTGGCGATGGACCAACTGGAGACGGCCCGATCGATCGCGACGGGGTCGAGACCACCGGCACCGTTGCCACCCGGCGCCGGCGCGCTCGCCGCCCTACCCGCCGGGCTCGGCGCGCCCCGCGGGGCCTTGAAGCCGTCGCCCCAGTTGCCGTCCGGCGCGCGCAGCGACCGCCCGGCCAGCCGGTTGCGGAAGCCCGGCGTGGTGAGCACCTCGAACAGCACCTTCGCGGCGGACTGCTTCGCCGGCTCGATCCCCGGCAGCACCGCGTACGGGTAGTCCAGCGGCATCGGCGACGGTTCGAGGTAGAGCGCCGCCAGCGGGATCGGCGGCTTCCGCTCGTTGTACGCCATCACGTCCTCTTCCGACAGCGCGGCGGCGCCGAGGCCGGAGGCGATCGCCGCCGGATCGGAGGAGCGGGGGAACCGGGCCAGCAGGTCCTCGCGAAGCGCGGAGCGGCCGGTGGCCAGCGCCCGCAGCGCGCCCGTGGTGGCCTGCTGCGCGTCGCCGCCCGCCCCGCTGGCCGCGGCGGTCAGCGACAGCAGCCCGGACAGGCCGGCCGCGTCCTGGGTCGGCTCGACGATCCCGGCCCGGATCGGCTTGCTGCTGCCCACCTGGCGCAGCAGGTCGGTCCAGGTCAGCCTCTTCTCCGGCCAGCCGAACCGGGACTCGGCGACCGGCTCGGGCACCGCCACGACCACCGGGCTGCGGGCGATGGACGCACCGTTGCCCGGGGCGAACGCGGTGGCCCCGGCGTTCTTGAGCCGCAGCAGCCAGGTCGAGGAGTCCGGCACCCAGACGTCCGGGGTGACCGCCGTGCCACTGGCCTGGCCGACGCCGGCAAGCTGCACCCCGTGCTTGCCCGCCAGCGCGGCGGCGACGTCCACCGGCTCGGACTCCGCGACGTTCACGGAGATGCAGGTGCCGCCGACCGCCGCGCCATCGGTTACCCACTGGGCGGCGGCAGCCTGCACTGCCGGGGCCAGCTCGGGGGCCACCGCCACCGAAAGCTGGATCTGCCCCGAACAGGCGGGCTGGACCAGCCCCCGGTAACCGAACCAGGCACCCGCGATGACGACGACGAGCGCCGTCGCCGACGCGACGGCACCGGCTCCGCGGATACTTGACTGCATACGATGGCGGCCTGACACGGTGACCATCTTGCGGACCCGCCGCAGGTAGTGCCACGTCCGTTCGGACGAAAGTTACTCAGGAGAGACAGACTTCATCACTTTCGTGACACTGGGTGATCATAGGGTTCCCCGAGGGTTGCCGGCCCGCCCCGGAACAGGGCCGAACCCATCGAACCGCGTCCCGCCCCGAAACCGGTGACCGCGCCACCGGGGCCTGTCGTCAGGGCCGGACGCAGGTCGGGCTGGACACCGCGACGGGCTCGCCCACCGGTTCCGGAATCCCCGTGTTGGCATCCACCCGGAACACCCGGACCATGTCGGCGCGCTCGTCGGCGACGTAGAGGTGCTCGCCGGTCAGGGCGAAGTGCCGGGGCCACTCCCCGCCAGTCTCCACCTCCGCGACCAACTCGGGCAGCTCACCGGCGACGGCGAAGACCGAAAGGGTGCCGATCCCCCGGTTGCCGACTTATTTTTAAGCGCCCGTCCGCGCCGACGGCGATCTCCGAGGGCTGGACGTGGCCGGCCCGCGCGCTGGCGTCCACCCGGCCCCGCTGGTGCAGCGCCCCGCCCCCGGTCAGCTCGTACGCGGTGACCGTGGCGTCCAGCTCGCCCGCCAGCCAGCAGCGCCGGCCGTCGGGGTGCCGGGCCAGGTGCCGGGGGCCGGTGCCCGCCGCGGTACGCACCCGGGGTGCCCGGGGCACCAGCCGGCCGGAGGCCGCGTCGAGGTCGTACCGGTACACCGAGTCGGTCCCGAGGTCGACGGCGAGCAACGGCCCGGCGTCCGGTGCCGGGGAGACCATGTGGCAGTGCGCCTTCTCCTGCCGCTGCGGGTCGGGCCCGTGCCCGGAATGCGCGACCAGGTCGGTGCGCTCGCCCGGCACGCCCTCCGGGTCGAGTGGGAACACCGCCACGCTGCCGCCGCCGTAGTTGGCCACCACGAGGTGCCCGCCGTCTGAGGTGACCGCCAGGTGGCAGGGCTCGGCGCCACCGGTGCCGCGCACGCCGAGCGGGGTCAGGTCGCCGTCCGGGCCGACCCGGAACGCGCTGACCTCCCCCTCGGGCAGCTCGTTGACGGCGTAGAGCACCGGCCGGGCGGGGTGCCGGACGAGGAAGGACGGCGAGGGGGTCACCGCGACGGTGCCGAGCGGGGTCAACGCGCCCGTCGCCGGGTCGCGCCGGGCGGCGACGATCCCCTCGCCCCGCCCCCCGCTGGCCGCCGTGTAGCCCCCGATGTGGACGATCGCCTGCTGCCCGATCACCCGATCCGCCTTCCGCCGCTGTCCGTGTCGATCACCCCAGAGCTTTCCCCGCGTCCCGCCGGGCCAGCCCTGGTTCCCGCGGGTTGGACCCGACCCACCTCGGGCCCGGTCGCGCAGGCGACCGGGCCGGCGCTGATCAGGCCACCGGCACCGGTTCGCCCCGCTGCCGGGCGACGTGCTCGACCAGGGAGACCAGCACCAGCTTGCCCGACTGCCGGTCCCGGGCGTCGCAGAACACCAGCGGCACGTCCGGGTCCAGGTCCAGCGCGTGGCGGACGGCGTCCAGGCTGAACCGGCGGCCGTCGTCGAAGCAGTTCACTCCGACCACGAACGGGATGTTCCGCTGCTCGAAGTAGTCGATCGACGGGAAGCAGTCGGCCAGCCGGCGGGTGTCGGCGAGCACCACCGCGCCGAGCGCACCGAAGGCCAGCTCGTCCCAGAGGAACCAGAACCGGTCCTGGCCCGGGGTGCCGAACAGGTAGACCTGAAGGTCCTCGTTGATGGTGATCCGACCGAAGTCCATCGCCACCGTGGTGGTGGACTTGCCCTCCACGCCGGAGAGGTCGTCAACGCCGATTCCGGCCCCGGTGAGGACCTCCTCGGTCTGGAGGGGTCGGACCTCGCTCAAGGCGCTCACGAGCGTGGTCTTGCCGGCGCCGAAGCCGCCGGCGATGAGGATCTTCAGGGCCAGCGGGATTCTCGCCCCGGACCCGTCACGGTCATAGTGCACGGAGTCCATTGACCACCGCCTTGAGAATGTTGTCGTCGGGAAGGAACGCGGTGCCGGCCGGCTCGTACACGGAGACCAGGCCGCGGGCGAGCAGGTCGCCGACGAGCACCCGGACCACGCCCACCGCGAGGTCCAGCTCGACGGCCAGTTCGGCGACCGGCACCGGCCGCCGGGCGAGCTCCACCAGGCGGCGGTGTTCGGGGTGCAGCCGGGGATGGGCCACCGGGTCCGCGCCCCGGCGGGCGAGCACGAACGCGACCAGGTCGAGGCCGACCGACGGCCGGACCCGCCCGCCGGTCAGGGTGTACGGGCGGACGACCGGGCCGGCGTCGCCGTCCAGCCACTCGTGCTGCGGCCCCGGCGACTCAGCCCGCATCGGCCCCACCCGAGCCGGACCGAATCGGCGCGGTCAGGTTCTCGCCCACCCTGGTCACCAGCATCGCCATCTCGTAGGCCACCAGGCCGATGTCCGCGTCGGCCTCGGCGACGACCGCGAGGCACGCGCCCTGCCCGGCGGCGGTGACGAAGAGGTACGCCGACTCCATCTCCACCACCGTCTGCCGCACCCCGCCGGCGGCGAGGTGCCGGCTGGCGCCCTTGGCCAGGCTGGAAAAGCCGGAGGCCAGAGCGCAGAGGTGCTCGGCATCGGTACGGTCGAGGTCGGCGGAGGCCCCGAGCAGGAGCCCGTCCGCCGACAGCACCACCGCCTCGCGGGCGGCAGGCACCCGTCCCACCAGCTCGTCGAGCAACCAGTCGAGATCGACGTTCGGCTTCGTCGTGTACACCACTAGGCGTCCCTCTCAGTCACGGTCGGGGCTTGCGGGGGCGCCGCTGGGGCGCCCGGTTCCGGCGCGGTGTCGGCGCGGGTCGAGGCGGAACCGGTGGGGTTGGTCGGGCCGGCGGTGGCCGGGGTGGACGGCACGGGGGCGGACGGCACGGGGGCGGACGGCACGGGGGCAGCTGCGTTGGCCACGCCGTCCCGGCGGCCCCGGGCGGTGCCGGCCTGGAGCGCGGACATCAGCCGGCGGGCCTCCTCCGGGGTGCGCGGGACCGGGGTGTCCTGGGCGGCCGGCCGGGGGCGGGCGGGGCCACGCCGGCGCACCCGCCGGGGCAGGCCGTCGCCGTCCGGGTCGGCCGGCACGGAACGGCTGGCCGCCAGCGGCACCACGGCCGTCGACGTGTCGCCGCGCTCCCGGGTGATCCGGGCCGACCGGGGTCGGGGCAACGCGTTGAGCCGGGTCACCTTCGCCATCCGCCGGGGGTCGGCCGGGTCCGACGCCCCCCGGACGTCGGCCGGACCGGGCGGCTCGCTGGTCACCAGGTCGTGCGGGATCAGCACCACGGCGGTGACCCCACGGTGGGCGGCCGGCCGTAGCTGCACCCGGATCCCGTGCCGGGCGGCGAGCCGGGCGACCACGAACAGCCCGAGTCGGGCACTGTCGGGCCGGGTCGAACTCCGGCGGCGTCGCCAGCCTGCGGTTGGCCTCCTCCAGCGCCGGGGGCAGCCATACCCAGCCCTTGATCGATGATCTCCATGGCGTACCCGTTGGGCAGGCTCTGCCCCCGCACCGCGACCCGCGTGTTGGGCGGGGAGAACGCGGTGGCGTTCTCGATCAGCTCGGCGAGCAGGTGGATGACGTCGCCCACGGCCCGGCCGACGGTGGCGGCGGGCTGCACGTCGGCGATGTCGACCCGGTCGTACGACTCCACCTCGGAGATGGCGCCCCGGACCAGGTCGACCATCGCGACCGGATTGCGCCAGCCCCGACCCGGCGCGGCCCCGGCGAGGATCACCAGGTCCTCGGCGTGCCGACGCAGTCGCGTGGCCAGGTGGTCCACCCGGAACAGCTCGGCCAGCTCGTCCGGGTCCTCGACGCGGCGTTCCATCCGGTCCAGCAGGGCGAGCTGCCGGTGCACCAGGCCCTGGCTGCGCCGGGCGATGTTCAGGAAGACCTCGTTGAGCCCACGGCGCAGGGTGACCTCGTCCACGGCGGAGCGGACGGCCGTCCGGCCCACCTCGGTGAAGGCACGCCCCACCTGACCGATCTCGTCCTGGCCGTACTCCAGCGGCGGGGCCTCCCCGGCTATGTCGATGTCCTCGCCACGGCGCAGCCGGGTGACCACGTCCGGCAACCGGTGCCCAGCCATGTCGAGGGCGGCGTCGCGCACGGCGGTGAGCCGCCGCGCCAGCGACCGGCCGACCCGCAGCGACACCAGCAGCGACGCCACGATGGCGGCGAGCCCGAGCACGCCGGCCACGCCGAGCCGGGCAAGGATGCCGACCGCCACCGGCACCGTCCGGTCGGCGATCGCGTCGGCCTGGGCCAACTCGAAGTCGCGCAGTCCCCGCTGGACCGCCTCCTGGCTGGCCTGCCAGGCCCGGGCGTCCACCTTCGGCGCCCGGACGGGATCGGCCCGCACCAGCTCGTCCTGGAGGGCACGCAGCCGGACGAACGCCTCGCTCTCGGCCAGCCGCTGGTAGGCCGTCCGGTCCGCCGCCGGCAGGTCGGCCGCCGCCGTGTCGGCCAGGAACCGCTGGTTGCCGATGGTCTGGACGAGCTGGGTGTGCTCGCCCTCGGCGAAACGCCCGGTGACCAGCACCCCGGCGAGCAGCGCGTCGGCCTGCCCGAGCAGTTCCCGGGACCGGCCGAGGGCGGTCAACGCCAGCGCCTGCCGGTTGAGGTCGTTGTCGGGCAGCGCGGCCATGGCGGCGAACGCCTGGAAGGCAGCGCCCACCATGCCGCTGTAGAGCCCGATCGCGCCCGTCCGGTCGACCTGGCGGCGGTCGATGAACCCCCGGCCGGCGGGCAGCGTGTCCAGCGCGCCGAGCAGCCGGTCGAGCCGGGCGTCGAGCAGATCGCCGGCGGCGTCGCGCAACCGTTCGCCGGAGACGCTGCGGCGCAGCTCGGCGATCGCGGAGTCGGTCCGCCGCCGCTGCTCCGTCAATTCCGGCAGCTCGCCGGTGCCGGCGAGCTGCACCACGGTCAGCCGGCGTTCCCGCTGCAACTCGGCGACGACCGTCTCCCCCGGCCGGCCGAAGTCGTAGAGCAGGGTGCCTGCGGAGAGCAGGTCCAGCGCCGGGCCGAAGGCGAGCGTGGTCGCGAAGATCCACAGCGCCAGCAGCGCGCTCACCGGCGCTACGACCAGGGCCGTCAACTTCGAGCGGATCGGCCAGTCGCGGGTGTTCATCAGACCTCGCCCGGAACGTGTGGCAGCGGGTGGCACCGGTGCCAGCCGGGCATCGCCGCCACGGCACCGGGGCACCGGCACGGGCGCCTTGGGCAGGATACGTAATCGTCGGCGGATGCGGTACCGGCCTCTCGCCCGGCGCGCTCGCCCCGGCACGCTCCGCTGTATCGGAGTCACGGCACATCCGGGGTCGAACCCCCCATCTGTCGCCCCGGCACCCAGCAGTCGCGCAGGAAAGTCCCCCGGATCGGGATTGGCGATCAGCGACCAGAGGGAATACCGGAGGGACGAAGGAGGAGCCATGTCGCCCACGCAGATAATCGTCATAGTTCTCGTCGTACTCGTGGTGGTCGCGGCCCTGGCCGTCGTCGGCCGGCAGGTCGCCCGCCGCCGCGCGCTGCGGTCCCGGTTCGGGCCCGAGTACGACCGGGTGGTCGCCGAGCGGGACAGCCGCGCGGACGCCGAGCGGGAGCTGCGGGACCGGGAACGCCGGCACGCGGAGCTGACGCTCACGCCCCTCACCCCGGACTCCCGGGCCCGGTACGCGGCGGCGTGGGAGGAACTCCAGGTCCGCTTCGTCGACTCCCCCGCCGAGACGGTGAGCGACGCGGACGAGTTGGTCGGCCGGCTCGTCGCAGAGCGCGGATACCCCACCGGGGACTTCTCCGACCAGATCGCCCACCTGTCCGTCGAGCACGCCCAGACGCTCTCGCACTACCGGGACGCCCACGAGATCCGGCTGCGCCACGAGCGCGGCGAGGCCGGCACCGAGGAGCTGCGCCAGGCGGTCGTCCACTACCGGGCGCTCTTCACCGACCTGCTCGGTGAGGACCCGGTGGGCAGCCGCGTTCCGGAGCAACGCCACCCGGAGCCCCACGTGGAGCAGCGTCACCCGGAGCCCCACCTGGAGCAGCGCCATCCCGACGGCGCGCCCCGGGAGCCGGAGGCGACGCCGGTCGACCGTCCGCACGACGTCACGAGCCGTTGAGGAGAGCAGATGCGCCAGGATCAGCAGCAGGTGAGCAGCGACCGCCCCGAGGCCGTCCGGTCCGCGCCGGTGCCGGTGCCGCCCCCGGAGGACGGGCCGACCGGCGACGCGGCGGCGCGCCGGGGCCGGGACACCGGGGGCCGCGCCGAGGTGCCCGAGGATGTGCTGGACGACCGGGGCACCTTCGACGACCCGACCATGGCCGACGAGCACAGCGGCCCCGACGCAAGGCGCCGGGAAGCCGACTCCGACGGCGTGCCCGAGTTCCACGAGCCGGCCCCACTGCCGACCGCGTTCGGGGCCACCACGGTCGGCGGCGCGGTCGCGGCGTCGGCGATGGCGAGCGGCCGGCCGGAGGACGAGCGCGATCCGCGCGGCGAGGACACCGTCCGGCCGGGCGACGGCGCGCCCGGCCGGACCGACGCGTTCGACGACGAGCGGGCCGACCCGACCGCTGCGGACCGGCTGCACGACCGGGCCCGGTGGGCGGCCGGCGACGAGCACACCGAGGTCCGCCACGCGGACGGCACCGGTTCCGACCGGGCCGACGGGCGGGGCGGGGCGGACCGCACCCAGCAGGACGCGGTGCTCGCCGGCGCCGCCGGGGTACGGGCCGACCCCGAGCCGAGCATGATCGACCCCCGACGCCACCACCCCGGACGCCCGCCACGCCGCACCCGACGCCCTGAATGCCGGCGCGGTCACGGCGGCGGCCCGGCCCACCACCGGCGCGGTGCCCGAGGACGCCGCCACCCTCTTCGAGCCGGGCATCGCCCAGGGCTTCCGGGACCGCTGGCGCGACGTCCAGCTGCGCTTCGTCGATGACCCCAGGGCCGCGGCCGGCCAGGCCGAGTCGCTGGTCGAGGAGGCGATCGAAGCGCTCGCCACCGCGCTCGCCGAGCAGAAGAACAAGCTGGGCGACTGGCAGCAGACCGGCGACGACACCGAACAGCTCCGAATCGCGGTACGCGGGTACCGCGACTTCCTGGACCGGGTGCTCGGCCGCTGACCATCCTTCCGACGCCTCTCCTCCGCGCGCCCCGGCCAGCCACGGGCGGGGCGCGCGCCGTCCGCAGGGGGACAACCTCATGGAAGCTCGGCATGTCCGGGGCCCTGTGGGGTACGTCGGGGGGATCAGCCGGCGGGGGCGACCTGGTCGGCCAGCACCACGCAGGCAGGACCTGGGCACACACAGGAGGGCAGCAGGATGACCGAGCGCGACCCGAACGCCTGGCGGCCGTTGGAGGAGAGTCCCGAGGTGGCGGCGGCGGTGGACGACGAGAGCACGGTGCCGCAGCTACGTACCGGTGGCGGGGCCGACCGGGACAACCCGTCCTTCGCCGGGCCGGGGGAGGCCGTGGAGGGAGTCGGGTCGACCGAGGACCTGCTCGGCGACCCGTACGGCGGGGGCACGGGCGCTGGCGGGGACAACATCCGCACCGGCGCGGAGCAGCCGTGGGACCCGGAGGACCTGGTGCTCGCCCGGGGCCAGGACCCGACGCCCGAGAACATCGAGCGGGCCCGCCGGGACCTGGCCGAGCAGGGGCGGGCGGCGGTGGAGAGGACCGTGCCCTGAGCCGCCCCGACCGGAGCAATCCCGGCACGCCGGCGGCCCGCTGACCGGCCCCGGACAGGCGGGGGCCCCTGGCCCGACCGGTGAACGGTCGGACCAGGGGCCGGGGAACCTGCCTTCGCGGTGCCTCACTCCCGCGTCGGCCGGTAGGCCTTCCGCCTGGTCAGGAGAGCGGCGGGTAGGCGTTCTGCATGAGCTGGGCGAACTGGGCCGGGAACCAGGCGCCCGAGATCGGGGCGTCCGGCAGGGCACCGCTCATGTTGTTGCCGTTGCGGGCGTTGCCACCGTAGGTCGGGTCGCACATCCGGTCGAAGCCCTTGCCCTCGTTGTTCGGGATCTCCTTGCTGGAGCCGTCCGACTCACCCGGGGGCTTCACCCAGACGTAGGCGTCGATGCCCGGCTCCGGGGCGGCCTTGGGACGCTCGCCGAGGCCCGCACCGGTCTGGTTGCACCAGTTGCCGGTGTGCAGCCGCCGGTCGACCCGGCCGCCGTTGACGTAGGTTTCCACGTTGGTCATCGGGCCGGGGCCGGTGGGCCGGGCGGAGCCGCCCCAGCCGTTGCGGGAGGTGTCGATCAGCATGCCGATGTTGCTGCTGAAGCCCTTGGAGATCAGCTCGTTGCGATACGCCTGGGCGAAGGAGAGCTCGTCGACGTAGTAGTTCCAGTCGACCCACTTGGACTGGCGGACGGTCTGGCCGTTCACCGTGTCGGTGACCTTGAAGTACGGCTCCTTGAGAGCCGAGTAGTTCGCGGTGTTCACGATGAAGCCGTGCACGTTGGCCGGGGTGCTGCCGGAGGCGCCGGCGGCCTCGCGCAGGATCGTCGCGCTCGGGCTGAAGTTGCTGTCCCAGCCCAGCCAGCCGTGGTGGCCGGCGTCGATGTAGTTGTAGACGTTGCCGATCGCGCCGAGCTTCGCCAGGGCGTAGCCCACGCCGTTGACGTACCCGCCGTTGGCCTTCATCGTGTCGCAGGTCGCGGTGCCGCCCGGCTTGTCCGAGGTGTTGGTCACCAGGTTCGGCAGCGAGTCGAGCTCGACGATGTTGATGATCCGCAGGCTGGCGTACTTCGGGTCGCCCTGGATCGCGGCGATCGGGTCGATGTACTCCGCCTTGTAGCGGGGCAGCTCGTCCGGGGCCAGCTCGCCGTTGGAGGCGAGGGCGGAGCAGTCGCGGCCGGGCAGGTTGTAGATGACGAACTGGATGTAGTTCGCGCCCTGGGCCAGCGCGGCGTTCAGGTGGTCACGCACGCCCATCGCCCCGTTGGAGCTGCTGTCCGGCGTGCCGTTGATCGCGGCGATCCGGTCGATCCAGACGGCGGTGGGGGTGTTCGACACCCGGTTGCCGCCCGCGACGGACTCGGCCTTGGCCTTCCACTCCGGGTTCACGTACCCCTTGGCGTTCCGGTACGGGTTGTCCACCTTCACGAGCAGCGACGAGCACGTGGTGAGCGGGGAGGTCGTCAGCGGAGGGGTGGTGGGCGGGGGGGTCGTCGGCGGGGGGGTGGTGGTCGGCGGCGTCGTGGGGGTGCCGCCGTTGCAGACCACGCCGTTCAGGGTGAACGAGGCGGGCTTCGGGTTGCTGCCGCTCCACGAGCCGTTGAAGCCGATGGTCACGCTGCCGCCGCTGGAGATCGAGCCGTTGTAGGACTCGTTCGCGGCGATCACGTTCTGCCCGCTCTGGCTCCACTTCGCCGACCAGCCCTGCACGACCCTCTGGCTGCTGTTCGGGAAGGTGAAGCCGAGGTTCCAGGACGACACGGCGTCCCCGATGTTCCTGATGGTGACGCTGCCGGTGAATCCGCCGGCCCAGTCGTTGGTGGTGTACGTGACGCTGCACTGGGTCGCGGCCTGGGCCGCGGTGACCGGGATGGTCACCAGACCACCGGCGACCAGGGCACCCGCACCGGTCAGCGCGAGTGCCCGGCGGCGGCCGGACAGTCTCTTCCTCATACTCATGCCACTGATCTCCTTGGGCGAGACCGGACTCGCGGCCCGGCGGTACGGCGCGCGACAGTCGGTGAGACGTCGACGGCGCCACGAGGGATTTCGGGGGTGCCCGACCCGGACGGGCAGTGTGGTGGTGGTGCGCGACCGGCACGTGAAGCGGCCGGTTCGGCGGCGGACGTCGTCCGGTGATACCGGTGCCCTCGACATCTACCTGTGCGGCGTGGCTCCCCGTACCGCGTGATGGAATTCTTGCATGGGAGCGCTTCCATGGCAATGGTTCGATACGACGCGTAGCGACGAACCGGGCGAGCGCCCTGGGTGAGCCCTCCGAGCGCTCCCGGCACGGACCGGGACGCCGCACACGAGCGCCCCTCCTCCCTCGAAAGGGTGCGGGACCCCCCGGCTGGTCGGCAACCCCGCCCGCCACCCGTTTCACGCGACAGAAGGCGTCAAACGCCCTTAAGCCATCTTCCGCGCGACCTGCCTGCAAACTGTAAAACACGAATCTTTCCCCTGATAGCTCGCGAACAGGGCTAACGTCGTGGGTAGCTCGGCTGACGTCGGGCTCAGGACGAAAAGGGATGGAGTGACGCAGGTCATGGCAAACAAGATGCTCGGGAAGGTCGTTGCGGGTGCCGCACTCGGCGGCGCGTCCCTGCTGGTGTTCACGCCGGGGATCGCGTTCGCGGACGGCCACCACGACGGCGAGGCCCACGACGGCAAGGTCTATGCCAAGCCGCACGTCGTCAAGCCCGGCGAGAAGGTTCAGCTCCTCGAGGTCTGCCCGGAGCCCCAGGAACATGCCTACGTCTGGTCCAAGGTGACCGGCAAGGTCGAGCTGCACCCGGCCGACGAGCAGGGCGAGCACGGCAACCAGGGCACGGAAGAGGGCTCCCAGGCCGAGAAGAAGGCCGGCGAGGAGAAGGCCGCCGAGGAGCACGGCAAGGCCAAGGAGGACGAGACGGCCAAGCCGAAGGAGGGCGAGAAGGCCGAGGGCGGCAAGGGCGGCGGCAACGCGGACGGCTCGTACGGCGAGGGGAGCGGCTACGAGTACGACCAGGGGGCCGAGAACGACTACGACCAGAACGGGTACGACAGCAACGGGTACGACAGCAACGGGTACGACAAGAACGACTACGACAAGAACGGCTACGACAGCAACGGGCACGACAAGAACGGCTACGACAGCAACGGGCACGACAAGAACGACTACGACAGCAACGGGCACGACAAGAACGGGTACGGCAACAACGGGTACGGCAACAACGGGTACGACAAGAACGGGTACGACAAGAAGTACGAGAAGCACCGGTCGGGCGAGGACTCCGGCTCACGCGCGGAGGAGGGGACCGGCTACCGCCAGGAGAAGTCCTGGGAGCACAAGAAGGACTTCGTCTACTACGGCGAGGCACACGTCGCCGAGGACGCCGCCCCAGGCCGCTACGAGCTGAAGGGCTCCTGCGGCGAGGGCGAGCTGGTCGTGCTCCCGCGCGGCCACGTCGAGGGTGGTGACGGCGGCGCGGCCGGCGGCACCGACCGCGGGTTGGCCACCACCGGGGCCGGCATGCTGGGCGCCGCGGCGCTCGGCGGCATCGTGCTGATGCGGCGGCGGCGGGCCAATGGGTCCCTCGCCTGACGTGACGGCGACACCAGCCGGCGGCCGCCACGGGAAACCGTGGCGCGCCGCCGGCGCGGCCGTCGTCGTCCTGCTCGCCATGGCGGGCGCCGGGATGGTGGGCGCCTCGATGCACACCGCTGCCACGCCCCACCCGCCCCAGCCGCTGCACCAGGGCGGCCGCGCTGGGGCTGGCGGGACGGTCGGCGGTCAGGGGGTTCTCGACGCCGACACGAAGGCGGCGGACGGGGGGCGGACGGCGACCGGCCTGGCCCGGGCCGCCCCGACCATCATCTCGATCCCCCGCATCAAGGTCGACGCCCCGATCATGACGCTGGGCACCAACCCGGACGGCACCGTCCAGGTCCCCCCGCTGGAGCAGGCCATGAACGCCGGTTGGTACTCGCCGGGCCCGAGCCCCGGCGAGATCGGCAACGCCGTCCTCGTCGGGCACGTCGACTCGGCGAAGATCGGCGGCCCGGCCGTCTTCTACTCCCTCGGCGCCCTCCAGCCCGGCGACACCATCGAGGTGGCCCGCGCCGACGGCGGGCGGGTCACCTTCACCGTGGACGACGTCCGGTCGTACCCGAAGACGGCCTTCCCCACCGAGCTGGTGTACGGCCCCAACGACCGGGCCGGCCTGCGGGTCGTCACGTGCGGCGGGCAGTTCGACCAGGCGGCGGGCAGCTACGTGGACAACGTCATCGTTTTCGCCACGATGACCGGCTGACCCGGGCGGGGACCGGTCGGACCCCGACCCCGCAGCGGTCCGCCCTCGGCGGCGCGTCGCGGGCCGGTCGGACATCCGACCGGCCCGCGACGCGTACCCGTGTCAGGCCGCCGACGTCCGCACCAGCGTGCGGATCTGGCGTAGCAGCACCGACAGCGCCGCGAGGTCCGCCCGCGACTCGTCGAACTCCCCCATCGCCCGCTGCGCCCGATGGATCGACGTCGCGTTGGACTGCTCCCACTGGCCCACCCGCTCCAGCGGCGGCAGCGAGTCCGGCGTGGAGCCGAGCACCTCCGCGGTGAGCGCGGCCAGCGCGGCGTACAGGTCGTAGCGCAGCGCCATCCGGGCCAGGGTCTGCCAGCGGTCCGCCCGGGGCAGCAGGGAGATCTTCGACAGCAGCGAGTCGACCCGGAACCGGTCGGAGAGCACGAAGTAGACCGAGGCCACCTCGCCGACGTCCCGCCCGCTGGTCGCCGCCGTCTCCACCACGTCCAGCAGCCCGAAGCTGTACATCAGCCGGGTCGCCTGCTCGGCCAGCCCGCGCGGCAGCCCACGCGAGGTCATCGCGTCGATGTGGGCGGCGATGGCCTCCCGCTCGCTGCCGTAGAAGAGGTTCTCCAGGCCGGGTAGCAGCCGGGCCACCCCGTCGCGCAGCCGGGCGATCTCCGCCGGCACGTCGATCGGCGAACGCCGGTTGGTCACCAACCAGCGCACCGCCCGGTCCAGCAGCCGCCGGGTGTCCAGGTAGACCGCCGTCTGCAACTCCGGGTCGACCCGGTTGTCCAGGGCCTCGACCGCGTCCCACAGCTCGCGCAGCCCGAACACCTCGCGGACCACCACGTACGCCCGGATCACGTCCGCCGCCGACGCCGCCGTCTCCTCCACGACCCGGAAGACGAACGTGATGCCGCCCCGGTTGATCGCCTCGTTCACCAGCACCGTGGTGACGATGTCGCGCCGCAGCCGGTGCTGACCCATCCGGTCGGCGAACCGCTTTCGCATCGGCGTCGGGAAGTAGTTGACCAGGACGTCGGTCGTCCACTCCTCGTCCGCGAGCCCCTCGGTCAGGATCTCCCGCTCCAGCACGATCTTCACGTACGCGAGCAGCACCGCGAACTCCGGCGCGGTCAGCCCGGTCTCGGTGCGGGCCGCCAGCTCCTCGTCCGGCGGCAACGCCTCCAGCGCCCGGTTCAGCGCGCCCGAGCGCTCCAGCTCGTTGATCATCCGCCGGTGCACCGGGAGCAGCGAGACGGCCTGGGCCTGTGAGTTGTTGATCGCGCGGGCCTGGTCGTAGTTGTCGCGCAGCACCAGCTCGGCGACCTCGTCCGTCATCCCGGCCAGCAGGTCGTCCCGCTCCGGCACGGTCAGGTCCCCGTCGGCGACCGCCGTGTTGAGCAGGATCTTGATGTTCACCTCGTGGTCGGAGCAGTCCACCCCGGCCGCGTTGTCGATGAAGTCGGTGTAGATCCGCCCGCCCGCCCGGGCGTACTCGATCCGGCCGAGCTGGGTGCAGCCCAGGTTGCCGCCCTCGCCCACCACCCGGCAGCGCAGGTTCCGGCCGTCGACCCGGATCGCGTCGTTGGACTTGTCGCCCACCTCCGCGTTGGTCTGGCTGGCCGCCTTCACGTACGTGCCGATGCCGCCGTTGAAGAACAGGTCCACCGGGGCGGTCAGGATCGCCTTCATCAGCTCCTGCGGCGAGAGCTGGGTGACCTCGTCGTCCAAGCCGAGCGCGGCGCGGACCTGCGGCGACACCGGCACCGACTTCGCGGTGCGCGGGTACACCCCGCCGCCGTCGGAGATCAGCTCGGCGGCGTAGTCCTCCCAGGACGACCGGGGCAGGTCGAACAGCCGTTTCCGCTCGGCGTACGAGGTGGCGGCGTCCGGGTCCGGGTCGAGAAAGATGTGCCGGTGGTCGAACGCGGCCACCAACCGGATGTGCTCGCTCAGCAGCATAGCGTTGCCGAACACGTCGCCGGACATGTCGCCGACCCCGACCACGGTGAAGTCCTGAGTCTGGGTGTCGTGCCCCAGCTCCCGGAAGTGCCGCTTCACCGACTCCCATGCGCCCCGGGCGGTGATGCCCATCTTCTTGTGGTCGTACCCGGCCGAGCCACCCGAGGCGAACGCGTCGCCGAGCCAGAACTGGTGCCCCGCCGAGATCTCGTTGGCGATGTCGGAGAACGTGGCCGTGCCCTTGTCCGCCGCCACCACCAGGTACGGGTCGTCCGGATCGTGGCGGACCACGTCCTGCGGCGGCACGATCTCACCGGCGACGATGTTGTCGGTGACGTCGAGCATCGCGCCCACGAACTCCTGGTAGCAGGCGACCGCCTCGTCCCGGTCCCCCGGCTTCTGCTTCAGCACGAAGCCGCCCTTCGCGCCCACCGGCACGATCACGGCGTTCTTCACCATCTGCGCCTTGACCAGGCCGAGCACCTCGGTCCGGAAGTCCTCCCGCCGGTCGGACCAGCGCAGCCCGCCCCGGGCCACCGGCCCGTACCGCAGGTGCACGCCCTCGAACCGGGGCGAGTAGACGAAGATCTCGAACCTCGGCCGCGGGGCCGGCAGGTCCGGGATGGCCTGCGGGTCCAGCTTGAACGCCACGTACGGCTTCGGCCGGCCACCGACCGGCTTGGCGTAGAAGCTGGTCCGCAGGGTGGCCTGGATCAGCGTCAGGTAGGACCGCAGGATGCGGTCCTGGTCGAGGCTGGCCACGTCGTCCAGCGCCGCCTTGATCGCTGTCACCAGCTCACCGCCGCGCTCGTGGCGCTGCTCGACCGTCGCCCCGCCGGGGGCGAACCGCGCCTCGAAGAGCTCCACCAGCAGCGCGGCGATCCTCGGGTACGCGATGAAGGTCTGCTCCATGTAGTCCTGGGAGAAGACCGCGCCGGTCTGCCGCAGGTACTTCGCGTACGCCCGCAGCACCACCACCTGCCGCCAGGTCAGCCCGCCGCGCAGCACCAGCTCGTTGAAGCCGTCCACCTCGGCCTCGCCCCGCCACGCCGCCGCGAAGGCGTTCTCCACGTGCGGGCGCACCTCGGCAAGCTCCTGGTGCCCCTCCGGCAGCCGCAGCCCGAAGTCGTACAGCCAGATCCGCCCGTCGACCCGTTCCACCTCGTACGGGTGCTCGTCGACGACCTTCACGCCGAGCGAGTGCAGCACCGGCAGCACGGCGGAGAGCATCATCGGCTCGCCGTACCGGTAGACCTTGAACCGGACGTCCATCGTCTCGTCGACGTCGGCGTCCCGGCCAATGCCGCCCACGCGCGGGGCGAGCTGCTTGCGGAACAGGTGCATCTCCAGTTGGCCGGGCTCCTCCAGCAGCTCCAGCTTCGCCAGGTCCTTCATCGCCTCGTACGGCGTGTGCCCGTCCTTGTAGCCCTCCGGGAACGCGTCGGCGTACCGGCTGAACAGGTGCTTGGCCTGCTCGTCGCCGAGCTTGCGCTCCAGCACGAGGCGGTAGTCGTCGTCCCACAGCCGGGTCGCGTCGGCCAGCTCCTCGGCGAGCAGGTCCGCGTCGATGTCCCCCGGCGGGCGGGTCGGGTCGGTGCGGACGATGAAGTGCACCCGGGCCAGCATCGACTCGGTGACCCGGGTGGTGTAGTCCACCCCGACGCCGTTCAGCTCGCGCAGCAGGATGTCCTGCATGCGCAGCCGGTTCTGCGTGGTGAACCGGTCCCGGGGCAGGTAGATCAGGCAGGAGATGAACCTCCCGTACGCGTCGCGGCGCAGGAAGACCCGTAGCTGCCGGCGGCCCGCCATGCGCAGCACGCCGATCACCGCGTGGTACAGGTCCTCGGTCTTGATCTGGAACAGCTCGTCGCGCGGGTACGTCTCCAGAATCTGCAACAGGTCCTTGCCGGAGTGGCTGCGCTGGCTCAGGCCGGAGCGGTCGAGCACCTCGGCCACCTTGCGGCGGACCACCGGCAGCCTTCGGACGCTCGTCCGGTACGCCGCCGTGGAGAACAGACCGAGGAAGCGCCGCTCGCCGACCACCTGACCGGCGTCGTCGAAGATCTTGAAGCCGATGTAGTCCAGGTAGGCCGACCGGTGCACGGTGGCCCGGGAGTTCGCCTTCGTGATGATCAGCAGGCGCTTCTCCAGCACCTTCTCGTGCGCCTCGGGCGTCATCGACGACAGCGCCCGCGCCTCCGGGGAGTCCGATCGCAGGATGCCCAGGCCCGTGCCGAGCACCGCCTCCAGCGCCGGCCCGTCCCCGCCGGGGGCGTCGACCAGCCGGTACTCCCGGTAGCCGAGGAAGGTGAAGTGGTCGTGGGCCAGCCAGCGCAGCAGCTCCACCGAGTCCGTGATGTCCTTCTCCGGCACCGGCGGACGGCTGTCCGAGGTCCGGGCGGCGGCCAGTTCGTCGGCCAGGGCCAGGGCCCGCTGGCGCATCTTCGGCCAGTCCTCGACGGCCTCCCGCACGTCGGTGAGCACCCGCTGCAACTCGCGGCGCAGCTTCTCCCGCTCGCCGGCGTCGCGGACCGGGTCGATCTCGATCCGCATCCAGCTCTCGACCAGGTCCCCGACGATCGAGTCGTCGGGCTCCACGTCGGCGGCGACCTCGACCAGGCGGCCGAGCGGCTCGCGGCGGACCACCAGCAGCGGGTGGACCAGCAGGTGCATGTCGAGGTGGTGGGCGTTGAGCAGGGCGGTCACCGAGTCGACCAGGAAGGGCATGTCGTCGGTGACGATCTCGATCACCGTGTGGTGCTGGTCGGCGTCCGGCTCGTGGATGCGCAGCTTCAGCTCGCCCGGCACCCGCTGCTCGGCGAGTTCGCGGTGGGCTCGGGCGGCGTCCAGCATCTCCTCGGGGGTGAACCCGATCAGCTCCTCGTCCGGCGCGAACCGCCAGAAGCGGCTGACCAGTGTCGCCGCGTCATGGTCGTCACCGGCGAGCGCGACGGCCTGGGCGACCAGGCGTTCGGCGTTCGGGACCGGCTCGTCGAGTTCGGCATCCTCGACGTCGTCGGCCAGCGCCTCCGCGGGCAGCCCGAGGTCGTAGAGGGTGTCGATGCTCGAACCGGTCATCCCGGTCACGCCTGTGTCGAGTCGGCCGAAGCCGTCCCCGTCGGTTGCCGAATCGAAACTGTCGTCCCGGCCGGTGTCAACCTGCCGGGGGTCGGGTCCCGGTTTGATCGCCGGACGCCGGTCCATCGGTGCCACTCCCCTCGACCCACCGCGTTGTGGGTCACTCTGCCGCCCAGCCTAGGCCCTGCCGATCGGTGCGTCCGATCGGACCTGTGCCCGGATGTACGGTTCGGGACGCTGGGTATTTCGCCCGCTGCAGATCCTGGTAGGCCGGCTGGGGAGTACCCGGCGCAGAAATTTCCTCACATCCCCGGGCACGTCTTCGCGCACGTGGCAGGCAGGGACGGTGCGCCGAGGGCGGCCGTACTACCGTGGCGGGCAGTCGGAGATCCGGAGGGACCGCCCGCATGCATCTGACACACCCGATCCACCGCGCCCGACGGCCGCTCGCCGCGCTCGCGGCCACCGTGCTGGCCGCCGCCGCGCTGGTCGGCTGCTCGTCCGATGACGGCCCGGAATCGACCGTCGACGCCTTTCTGTCCGGTTGGGGCAAGCGCGACCTCCAGGCCGTCGGTTTCGTCACCCCGGCCGGGCTGAAGGTTCCCGCCGCCGACGTGACGCGTCAGATCCGCGAACTCTCCGGCGAACTGGCCGACACCCCGCCGACGCTACGCCGCACCGGCGACCCGAAGGTCGACGCGAACATCGCGACCGCCGGGGTCCGGATAGCGTGGGCCCTGCCCGGCGGCATCCGCTGGGAGTACGACCGCCAGCTACGGCTCACCACGGGCGACGACGGGCGGTGGCGGGTGATCTGGGAGCCGCAGGTGGTGCACGAGCAGCTCACCGATGGCGACCGGCTCGCGTTGCGCCGCGACGCCGCGCCCCGCGCCGGGGTGCTCGACGGCGCGGGCAAGCCGATCGTGACGCCCCGCCCCGTGGTCCGCGTCGGGCTGCAACCGAGCGAGGTCACCGACGTCAAGGCGGTGTCTCGGCAGCTCGACGCCGCGTTCCGGGCGATCCGGCCGGCCATCACCCCACCGGTCGACCTCTCCGACCTGCCCAAACGCCTCGCCGACGCCGACCCCGGCGCGTTCGTCGAGGTGGTGACGCTGCGCGACGAGGCGTACCGGCAGATCCGTTCCCGCGTCTACGACCTGCCCGGCACCAAGTTCCGGGCCGAGAAGCTCGACCTGGCCCCGACGCGCGAGTTCGCCCGGGCGCTGCTCGGCTCGGTCGACCAGGCCCAGGCCGACGACCTGGCCGCCCACCCCGACCGGTACCGCCGGGGCGACCTCGTCGGCCACGGCGGCCTCCAGGGCCGGTACGACGAGCGGCTGCGCGGCGCACCCGGGCTCACCGTGATAAGCGAGCGACCGGGGCCGGACGGCACCCTCGTGCCGACCGGCACGGAACTGTTCCGGCAGGAGCCGAAGCCCGGCCAGGCGGTGCGGACCACCCTCGACGTGGCCACCCAGAACGCCGCCGACGCCGCGCTGCGCGGCGAGAAGCGCCGCTCCGCCCTGGTGGCGGTGCGGGTCAGCGACGGCGCGGTGCTGGCCGCCGCGAACGGCCCGGGTGCCGCCGGCGAGAACCTCGCGTTCACCGCCCAGGTGCCGCCCGGTTCGACGTTCAAGATGGTCAGTGCCCTCGGCCTGCTGGACCGGGGCGCGGTCACCCTGGCCGGCCCGGTCGCCTGCCCGAAGACGTTCACCGTGGACGGCAGGTCATTCAAGAACTCCGACAACTTCGCCCTCGGCACCGTCCCGTTCCGCACCGACTTCGCGAAGTCCTGCAACACGGCGTTCGCCGCGCTAGCCCCGAAGCTCGGCCCCGACGGCCTCGCCCAGACCGGCCGGGCGCTCGGCCTGGAGGCCGAGTGGGACCTCGGCGTGGACGCGTTCACCGGCAAGGTTTCCGCCAACGGCTCCCCCGCCGAGCAGGCCGCCGCCGCGTTCGGGCAGGGCACCACCGTGGTCAGCCCGCTGGCCATGGCCGCCGCCACCGCCGCCGTCGCCCGGGGCCGCTGGGAGCAGCCGAAGCTCGTCGCCGACCCGGCCCCGGCCAAGGCCGCGCCCGCCGGGCCGCAGCTCAAGCCGGAGTCGGTCGAGCCGCTGCGCACGATGATGCGCGAGGTGGTCACCGCCGGCACCGCCACCGCCCTCGCCGACGCCCCCGGCGGCCCCGTACACGGCAAGACCGGCACCGCCGAGTACGACGACAACCCCGCGCACACCCACGCATGGTTCGTCGGTTGGCAGGGCGACGTGGCGTTCGCGGTCTTCGTGGAGCAGGGCGGGTCGAGCGGGGCGAGCGCGGTCCCGATCAGCGAGCGCTTCCTGCGCGCTCTGGCCGCCAGCTGACCGCCGCCGGAATGGGATCGCACCGGGCTGCCATGTCGACGACATGGGGGCATCCCGCCGCTCGGATACCGCCATGTCCCCGACACGGCGGCGGCCAGCGGGGCCCGTCGGTCAGGCGATGCCGGCCGCGGGCCGTGGCGGGCCGCCGTCCTCGGGGGCCGGCGGGGCGTCGCCCGGGGCCGCCCCGGTGACCCTGCGCAACAGGCCCGGCCCGGCCGAAGCGGGCGGGCCCGACGGGCTCCAGCACCGGCGCGCCCCCGGCGGGGCCCGGCGGGGAGCCCCCGACGAGGTCGGAACCCTCCACCGGTCCAGCCGGTCCTCCCACCCCGTCCAGGGGCCCGTCCATGGTTTCGCCCACCCCAGCGGGGTCCTTCGGTGCCGCAGCCGCGACCAGGGGATCAGCCGCGACCTTGCTCGGGGCGGCGGATCGGGCGGGCATGCGGCGGGGCTCCGGTGCGGCCGGAAGCAGGCGAGGCTCCGAGGGGGCCGGGAGCAGGCGGGGCGGCACCGCGCTCGGGGCGGTCACCGGGGCCAGCCCGGCCACCACCGTGTTCACGATCTCGGCGGCGTACGCGCCGTCGGAGTCGTAGTCGGGGTCGAAGACGGTCAACTCCACGCCGAGGCAGTGCGGGGTGTCGACCAGGCCGGCGAGCAGGATCTCCAGCTCGGCGAAGGCGATGCCGCCCGGGTCCGGGGCGTCGACCGCCGGCATCACCGCCGGGTCGAGCACGTCCACGTCGACGTGCACCCAGTATCCGGCGCAGTCAGCCAGCTCCTCGTGGGCCCACTGGGCGGTGCGGGCCGCGCCCTCGGCGCGCAGCGCCGGCACCGGCCGGGTGGTGATCCCGGCGGCCTGGAGGTCGAGGCGGTACTCGTCCTGGGCCCGGATGCCGAGGACCACCACGTCGATGTCGCGGAAGTAGGGCCGCCGCCCCTCGATCGCGGCCAGGTCTGCCTGCCCCCGGCCGGTGACGAGGGCCAGGTCCTCCCCCGCCGCCGCGCCGACGTACGAGGCGTTGCCGGGGTGCCGGAAGTCGGAGTGGCCGTCGACGAACACCAGCCCGATCCGCCCGCCGACCGCCTCGCCGAGCCGGTGCATGGCCAGCGCCGAGCCGAGCAGGATCGAACAGTCCCCGCCGAGGACGAGCGGAAACTCCCCCCGGTCGATGATCGCCCCGATCCGGTCGGCCAGCGCCGCCGAGTACGCGGCGATCTCCGAGGCGTGGCAGACGCCGTCGCCGGGGCGCCAGTCGCCCGGGTCGTACCGGGGCGGGGTGAGGCAACCGGCGTCGCGCGCCCGCAATCGGGCGAGCAGGCCCTGGTCGCGCAGCGCTCCCGGCGCCTTGGCGCAGCCGGGGACCGCGGTGGGGGTGGGCGGGCGCAGCCCGAGGTTGGACGGCGCGTCGAGGACGGCGATCCGGCGCATCATTGGCTCCCGTCCTCGTGGTCGGGCGGGCCGGCGAACGCCGGCCCGCGCTGGCGTACGGCGGAACTCAGAACAGGGCGCTGGCCAGGGCCCGGCGGGCGGAGGCGACGGCGGGGTCGTCCTGACCGGCGACGGTGAACAGGCCGACCAGGTGCTGGCGTACCTTCTCCCGGTCCTCGCCGGCGGTGCGGCGGACCAGTCCGACCAGCCGGGCGTACGCCTGCTCGGCCATGCCGCTGAGCACCTCGATGTCGGCGGCGAGCAGCTGGGCCTCGACGTCGTCGGGGTTGGCCTCGGCGGCGGCGAGCGCCGCGCCCGGCTCGGCGCCGGCAACCCGGCGGGCCAGCCCGACCTGGGCCAGGCCGGCCTCGGCCGCGGCGTCCGCCGGCGACTCGGCCAGGATCTTCTTGTACGCCTGCTCGGCGGCATCCAGGTCGCCGCTCATCAGGGCGTCGTCGGCCGCGTCGAGGCGCGGGTCCTCCGGCTCGGCGACGCTGACCCCGCCGGCCTTGAGCACCGCGCCGATCCACTGTCGCAGCTGCGCCTCGGGGACCACCCCGGAGAACGCGTCGACGGGCCGGCCGCCGACCACGGCGTAGACGGTGGGGATCCCCTGCACCTGGAACATCTGAGCGATCCGGGGATTGTCCTGGACGTCGATGCGGGCGAGTGTCCACGCGCCACCGCCCTCGGCGGCCAGCCGCTCCAGGACCGGGGCGAACTGGTCGCTCTCCGGGTACCCGGCCGCGCCGAAGAAGACCACCACGGGCATGGCGGTGGACCGTTCGAGCACCTCGGCCTGGAGATTCGCCTCTGTCACGTCGACCACCGAGCTGCCGCCGGCAACGGCCGGCAGACTGGAGGACGGGCCGGCCTGGGCCGGTGTGTTGGTTCGGGCGGAGGCCGGTGCGGTGCCGCGCAGTGCGCTGAGGTCGACCGCGCCGCGGGTGAAGATCGACGAGGTGATCCGTGGGTCGCTCATGGTTGTCTAGTCTCGCACGTGTCCCGCCGAACTCAGATTAACCGCGACGGCGACAGTTGCGACTCTCACCCCTGCTCAACCCCGCTCCCACCCCACCCCGCCCGACACCCTCACCGCCACCCCTGCGCGCCCTGACCCCGGCCCCGCGCAGGGGTGCGGGCGGAAGGCGGGGCGGGGGTGAGGGTGGGGTGGGGCTAGAAGCGGGCGGGTTCGCGGTAGGTGCCCCATTCGGCGCGGAGGGCGTCGCAGATCTCGCCGAGGGTGGCCTCGGCGCGGACGGCGTCGAGCATGGCCGGGATCATGTTCTCCCCGGTGCGGCTGACCTCGACCATCCGGGCCACCCCCGCCCGAACCGCCGGCTCGTCGCGGGCCGCCTTGCGCTCGGCGAGCACCCGGCGCTGCTCCACCTCCACCTCGTGCGAGATGCGCAGGATCTCCAGGTTCTTGGCGATCGTGCCGGTGTGGCAGTTGACGCCGACGATCCTCTTGTCGCCCTTCTCGAGGGCCTGCTGGTAGACGAAGGCGGACTCGGCGATGTGGCCGGTGAACCAGCCGTCCTCGATGCCGCGCAGGAGGCCGGAGGTCATCGGTCCGATCTGGTGTGGACCGTCGCCGCCGAGCTGCCGGATCCGGGCGAAGATCTCCTCCGCCTCGGCCTCGATCTTGTCGGTGAGCGCCTCGACGTACCAGGAGCCGCCGAGCGGGTCGGCCACGTTCACCACGCCGGTCTCCTCCATCAACACCTGCTGGGTACGCAGGGCGATCTCGGCAGACTCGTCGGTGGGCAGCGCGAGGGTCTCGTCGAGGGCGTTGGTGTGCAGCGAGTTGGTCCCGCCGAGCACTGCGGCGAGCGCCTCGACGGCGGTGCGTACGACGTTGTTGACCGGCTGCTGGGCGGTCAGCGACACCCCTGCGGTCTGGGTGTGGAACCGTAGCCAGAGAGCCTTCTGGCTGGTGGCGCCGTAGACGTCGCGCAGCCACCGGGCCCAGATCCGGCGGGCGGCCCGGAACTTGGCGATCTCCTCGAAGAAGTCCACGTGGGAGTCGAAGAAGAAGCTCAACCCCGGGGCGAAGACGTTGACGTCCAGCCCACGCGACAGCCCCAGCTCGACGTAGCCGAACCCGTCGGCGAGGGTGTACGCCAGCTCCTGCGCGGCCGTCGCGCCGGCCTCCCTGATGTGGTACCCGGAGACGGACAGCGGCTTGTACCGGGGGATCTCGCGCGCGCAGTACTCCATCAGGTCGCCGATCAGGCGCAGGTGCGGCTCGGGGTCGAAGAGCCACTCCTTCTGCGCGATGTACTCCTTGAAGATGTCCGTCTGGAGGGTCCCGTCCAGGGTGGACGGGTCGGCACCCTGCCGCTCGGCGGCGACGAGGTACATGCAGAAGACCGGCACGGCCGGGCCGGAGATGGTCATCGAGGTGGTGACGCCGGCCAGGTCGATGCCGTCGAAGAGGACCTCCATGTCGGCGGCGCTGTCTACCGCGACGCCGCAGTGCCCGACCTCACCGAGCGACTGCGGGTCGTCGGAGTCCCGTCCCATGAGGGTGGGCATGTCGAAGGCGACGGAGAGGCCGCCGCCGCCGGCACCGAGGATCATCTTGTAGCGCTCGTTGGTCTGCCGGGCGTTGCCGAAGCCGGCGAACTGCCGGATGGTCCAGGTCCGCCCCCGGTAGCCGGTGGGGTGGAGGCCCCTGGTGTACGGGTACTCGCCCGGCCAGCCGATCCGCTCGAAGCCGGGGTACGCCATCCCCTCCGGGGGGCCGTACACCGGATCCACGGTCATCCCGGACAGGGTGGTGAAGTCCGCGTCCCGCTTGCGCGCGGCGTCGTAGCGGGCCTGCCAGCGGGCCCGTCCGGCAGCGATCTCGTCGGCGTCCATCCGCGGCGCTCCTCCTCGAGTCCTCGGCTGAGGATCCGAGTGTAGAACGCCGCCCTGAACGATCGCTAAGGAAGTTCGTACCCGCCGGTAACGAACTCAGGCCGGGGGCACCTCCATCGCCACGTCGTCCACCCGGATGTTGATCTCGTCGGCCCGCAGCCCGTACGCCTCGACCGCCGCCGAGACCGCCGCCCGCACGGCCTCGGTCACCTGCGGCACCGACTGCCCCGCCGAGATCACCAGCACCAGGTTGACCACGGCCGCGCCGTTGGTGACATGCGCCGAGCAGCCCCTTCGCGCGTCACCGACCTGGTCCAGACCGACCTTGTCGAGCACCGCGTTGAAGAACCGGGCCACGTCCCCGCCGAGCTCCACCACGCCGGGCACCGACCGGGCGGCGGCCACCGCGATCTTCTCCACCACCTCGTCGGAGACGTGCGTCGTCCCGCCCGCAACCGCGTCCGGCGTCACCCGCAGTTCCCGCGTCGCCTCGTCGCTCATGCTTTCTCCCACCACGTCACCCGCCCCACGGGCGTGAGGCGGTGCGAGCGTACTAGCGCTCGATGTACCGCTCGACATACTCCCCCGTCGGTTCGATCGGCGTGATGACGTCGACCAACACCCCGTTGGGGTCCGCCACGATGAAGTGCCGCTGCCCGAAGTCCTCACTACGCAGGTCCAGCTCGACCCGCAGCCCGCCCTCGACGACGAGCCGCCGCCACTGGGCATCCACATCGGGCACCTCGACGTTGAGCAGCAGCCCGTCCACCGGCTTGCGGTACCCGTTCGGGATCGTCGGATGAGTGTGGTCCAGAAGCCCGAGTTCGCACGGCACCGGCCCCGGGCGACGCAGGCTCACATACCAGTCCGCCTCGAAGGTGGTCTCAAAGCCGAACCAGTCGGCGTAGAACGCGTGTGACTCCTTCAGTCGGGTCGTGCAAATCACCGGATAGAAGCTGGTCAAGAGCATGGTCACTCCGTTCACATACCGTCGGTATGTGAACTACGATATTGGCGTACCATCGGTATGTCAATGTTGGCGCGGCGGGGCCGCAGGCGATGGGCAGGGACACATGCGTAGAGCGGAGCAGCGGGAGCAGACCCGGCACACGCTGGTGCGCGAGAGCCGGCGACTCTTCGCGACGCACGGGTACGGGGCGGTCGGCCTCGCCCAGATCGTCGCCGCCGCCGGCGTGACGAAAGGCGCGCTGTACCACCACTTCGCCGGCAAGGCCGACGTCTTCCGGGCGGTTCTGGAGCTGGTACAGCAGGAGGTCGCCGCGCAGGTCGTCGCGGCCGCCGAGGCGCAGCACGACCCCTGGGCGCGGCTGACGGCCGGCTGCCGGGCGTTCCTCACCGCGAGCACCGCCCCGCAGGTTCAGCGGATCATGCTGGTCGACGGGCCGGCGGTACTGGGCTGGGCCGACTGGCGCGCCCTCGACGAGGCGGCCTCGGCGCACCACCTCGCCGAGGCGCTCACCGACCTGATCGCCGCCGGGACGATCGCGGCGCAGCCGGTCACGCCGCTGGCCCACCTGCTCTCCGGCGCGATGAACGAGGCCGCGCTCTGGCTCGCCACGACGACCAGTCCGCACGCGCTGGAGCAGACCTGCACCGCACTCACCCGCCTGCTGGAAGGGCTCCGCATCCGCTGACCAACGCGGATCGGAGAGCGGACGTCGGGCGCACTCCGCGGACCGACAACGTGGCCAGGGCAGCGCCACCCTGTCGGCCCGCTCAGCCCGACGGTGTCCACACCGACGCGGCGCTTACCGCGCTGGACTCATCCGGTGCCGATCTGTGCCAGCAGCTTGTCGGCGGCGGCGTACGGGTCGAGCGCCCCCTCGGCCACCTTCGCGGCGAGCGCCGGCAGCTCCGTACCGTCGCGCAGCGAACCGATCCGGGCCCGCAGCACGCCCAGCGCGATCGCCTCGATCTCGGCGGCGGCCCGCGCCTGCCGGCGGCGGCGCAGCTCGTCGTGCTTCTCCAGCCAGTCGCGGTGCTTGTCGATCGCGGCGGCGATGTCGTCGATTCCCTCGCCACGCGCGGCGACCGACCGGACCACCTGCGGTCGCCACTCGCCCGGTCCGCGCTCACCGAGGGCGATCATGCCCTGGATGTCGCGGACGGTGGCGTCGGCGCCGTCCCGGTCGGCCTTGTTCACCACGAAGACGTCGGCGATCTCCAGGATCCCCGCCTTGACCGCCTGGATCGCGTCGCCCATGCCGGGGGCGAGCAGCACCAGCGTGGTGTCAGCCAGCGAGGCGACCTCCACCTCGGCCTGCCCCACACCGACGGTCTCCACCAGCACCACGTCGCAGCCGGCACCCTCCAGCACCCGCACCGCCTGCGGGGTCGCCGCCGACAGGCCGCCGAGGTGACCCCGGCTGGACATCGACCGGATGTAGACCCCCGGGTCGGTGGCGTGGTCCTGCATCCGGACCCGGTCACCGAGGATCGCCCCGCCGGTGAACGGGCTGGACGGGTCGACGGCCAGCACCCCGACCCGGTGCCCGCGTGAGCGCAGCGCCCGGACCAGCTCGTTGGTGGTGGTCGACTTGCCCACCCCGGGAGACCCGGTCAGCCCGACCACCTGGGCCTGACCCGCGTACGGGGCCAGCGCCGCCGCCACCCGGGGCAGCACCTCGTCGCCGGACTCGACCAGGGTGATCAGTCGGGCCACGGCGCGCGGGTCACCGGCGCGGGCCCGCTCCACGAGCATCGGCACGTCCCGGCTCCGGCGGACCGACGGCACGCCGGCGGCCGTGGCCCGCTCGACCGCTCCGCTCACGGTGCCACCTTCGTTCGCGACTGCGGGGCTCGCACACCCCGCTCACTCCTCACGCTCACGGTGCCATCTTCGTTCGCGACTGCGGGGCTCGCACACCCCGCTCACTCCTCACGCTCACGGCTGCTCGCCGGGGTTGGGGACGCGGATGATCAGGGCGTCGCCTTGGCCGCCGCCGCCGCAGAGCGCCGCCGCGCCGATGCCGCCGCCGCGCCGCTTGAGCTCCAGGGCGAGGGTGAGCACCAGCCGGGCCCCGGACATGCCGATCGGGTGCCCAAGTGCGATAGCGCCGCCGTTGACGTTCACCTTCTCGGCGCCGACCCCCAGGTCCCGCATGGACTGGATGCCCACCGCGGCGAACGCCTCGTTGATCTCGATGAGGTCGAGGTCCTCCACGCCCAGTCCGTCCTTGCGCAGGGCGTGGCTGATCGCGTTGGAGGGCTGCGAGTGCAGGGAATTGTCCGGGCCCGCCACGTTGCCGTGCGCGCCGATCTCGGCCAGCCAGGTCAGCCCCAGCTCCTTGGCCTTGGCCTTGGCCATCACGACGACGGCCGCGGCCCCGTCGGAGATCGGCGAGGCGCTGCCAGCGGTGATCGTGCCGTCGGAGGCGAACGCCGGGCGCAGCCGGCCCAGCGACTCGACGGTGGTGTCCGGGCGGATGCCCTCGTCCTCGCTGATCACCACCGGGTCGCCCTTGCGCTGCGGGATGGTCACCGGGACGATCTCGTCGGCGAAGTGGCCGTTCTTCTGCGCGGCGGCGGCCCGCTGGTGGCTGGCGGCGGCGAAGGCGTCCTGCTCGGTGCGGGTGATGCCGTGCCGCGCGCCGTGCCGCTCGGTGGACTCGCCCATCGAGCAACAGTCCCAGGCGTCCGTCAGCCCGTCGAGGGCCATGTGGTCGGAGATCGTGACGTCGCCGTACTTGTAGCCGACGCGCTGACCGCGCAGCAGGTGCGGGGCGTTGGTCATCGACTCCATGCCGCCGGCCACCACGATGTCGAACTCGCCGGCCCGGATCAGCTGGTCGGCCAGGGCGATCGCGTCCAGGCCGGAGAGGCAGACCTTGTTGATCGTCAGTGCCGGCACGGACATCGGGATGCCGGCCTCGACCGCGGCCTGCCGGGCCGGGATCTGCCCGGTGCCGGCCTGCAGGACCTGGCCCATGATGACGTACTGCACCTGATCGGGGGCCACCCCGGCGCGCTCCAGCGCGGCCTTGATCGCGACGCCGCCGAGCTTCGTGGCGGGCAGATCCTTGAGGTTGCCGAGCAAACGCCCCATCGGGGTCCGCGCGCCGCTGACGATCACCGAAGCCATGTGCCTGCCTCCGAGGGGGATGCCGAGCCGTAAAACTTAACGATTGTTCGGTTGCACGGGTGTTCGGTCAGACTAACGCCATGGCTGAGAACTCCCCCGCCGAGCCCGCTGCCGACTTCGTCACAGACATCGGCCTGCGCCGCATCGACCACGTCGGGATCGCCGTCGCCGACCTCGACGCCGCGATCGACTTCTACCAGCGCACGTTCGGGATGCGCTGTGTGCACACCGAGACCAACACCGAGCAGGGCGTCCGCGAGGCGATGCTGGCGGTCGGGCCGACCGTCGAGGGCGGCTGCGTGCAGTTGCTGGCCCCGCTGACCCCGGAGTCGACCATCGCCAAGTTCCTGGACCGCAACGGGCCCGGCGTGCAGCAGGTGGCGTACACGGTGGTCGACATCGACGCGGCGTGCGCGGCGCTGCGCGAGCGCGGACTACGGCTGCTCTACGAGACCCCCCGCCGGGGCACCGCGGACTCCCGGATCAACTTCGTCCACCCGAAGGACGCCGGCGGCGTCCTCGTCGAGCTGGTGCAGCCGAAGTGAGGAAAGGGCCCCTGTTGACGCATTCGGTAGAGCAGGGGCCCCTGCCAACCATCGGCCCGGGAGCGGCCCCGCCTTGCGTTCCTGGCACTCCGACGCCATCAACCGGTTTCCGTGACCACTGAGCGCCGCTAAGGCCGGCGGCGAGCCGTCCGGGGGATGCCCCACCGGGCATTGCGGCGGTGCGCATTGCCTTTCGACGCCGGCCGCCGGCCCCCTTTCGCGTGATACCGGTACGGGTCGACAGGGAAACCGGTACGGGTCGACAAACTGCCGCGGGGCGCGCCCGTGACCCCTTTTCCCGCTCGCCCGCCACCCGCCTCCCACGCGTCCGGCCACCCGTCGGGCGGACCGCCCGACCCACCCGGGAGCTGCCAAGATCGCCCGTCGATCCGGCCCGGCCGGCGGCGACCTGTTGACCATGTAAACCGGACACGAAAGCGTCGCACCGCTCTTGCGAAGCACCCCGGGGGGTCTGCGAGTATGTCCCAATGCCCCAGCAGCAGTCCTCCCCTCTTGCGTTCTTCGATAACGCGAACTCGCAGCCAGATTTCACCGTTGGCCTGCGCGGATACAACGTCGGGCAGGTCGATGACTTCATCGGTCGGCTGACCGCCGCGCTGACCCAGTCCGAGCAGGCCCGCGCCGAGGCCGAGCAGCGGATGAACGACGCCCAGCGTCGGCTCCGCCAGGCCGAGCAGCGCCAGAGCGCGCTGGAACAGAAGCTCGCCGAGACCAACAAGCAGCTCGAGGAGAACAGCCGGCCGACCCTCTCCGGCCTGGGCACCCGCGTCGAGCAGATTCTGCGGCTGGCCGAGGAGCAGGCCAACGACCACCGCAACGAGGCCAAGCGCGACTCCGAGGGCATCCTCTCCGCGGCGCGCCTGGAGGCGCGCGAGATCACCGACAAGGCCCGCGCCGAGGCCGCCGCGATGAAGGCCACCGCCGAGCGCGAGGCCGGCAGCGTCCGCACCGCCGCCGAGCGGGAGGCCGCCGAGGTGCGTGTGCAGGCCCGCCGGGAGGCGGACACCCTGCGCGCCGACGCCGAGCGGGAGACCAAGCAGCTGCGCACGGTCACCGCGCACGAGGTCGCCGAGCTGAAGTCGACGGTCGAGCGCGAGGTCGCCACCCTGCGCGCCACCGCCGAGCGGGAGATCACCCAGCAGCGGGCGAAGGCGGCGCGGGAGGCCGAGGAGAAGCGCGCCGAGGCGACCAAGCTGCTCACCGACGCCCGCGACAAGCGCGACAAGGACCTCCAGGCCCTGGAGCTCCAGCTCGCCGAGCGGCGCGAGAAGGCCGAGCGCGAGGAGTCCGAGCGGCACGCCGCCCAGGTCGCCCAGACCCAGAAGCTGGTCGGCGAGGCCGAGCAGCGCGCCCGGGCCGCCCAGGAGCGGGCCAAGGAGATCGAGCAGCGCGCCGAGGCCCGCCGCGTCGAGTCCGAGCGCACCGCCAACGACACGGTCGAGAAGGCCAAGGCGCTGTCCGAGAAGACCCTCAACGAGGCCAAGGCCGAGGCGAAGCGGCTGCTCACCGAGGCCCGCACCGAGGCCGACCTGACCACGCAGGCCGCCCGCCGCGAGGTCGAGGACCTCACCCGGCAGAAGGACGCCGTCACCTCGCAGCTCGGCCAGATGCTCTCCGGCCTCGCCGGCATCGTCCCGGGCGTGCCGTCGGCTCCGGCGCAGGCCACGCCGGAGCCCGCCAAGGCGGACAGCAAGAACGAGCGGGTGACCGCGGAGTCCGCCGGCTGACCGACCGCACGGCCGGGGGCATGGACACGGCGCGGGGTGACACCGGGTGACCGGTGCGGCCCCGCGCCGTCTGCGTTTTCGACGCCCGGGCACGGGTGCCGGCGGCGGCAGTGAAGTAGCTCCCATCCGGGGCGTCCGTATCGCCCCAGCCGAGCCGGATGCGTGTGAGGATGGGGGCATGTCGCACGGCGAGGAACTGTTCGCTCTCGGTGGGGATGTGACTACGGAGCCCAGCTTCGAGTCCGCCCTGCGGGGGTACGAGAAACGACAGGTCGACCGGTACGTCGCTCGCGCGGAGCACGAGATCGCGACACTGGCGGCCGAGCGTGAACAGGCGTACACACAGATCCACAAGCTCGCCGGGCAGGTCGAGGTGCTGCAACGCGACCTCGCCCAGGTCCGCAAGCAGGTCGGCGTGGTGGACCGGGCCTCGTTCCGGCACCTCGGCCCCCGGGTCGAGCAGATCCTCACCCTCGCCGAGGAACAGGCCGACGACATCCTGATCGCCGCGAACGAGGAGATCGAGGCGCGGCGGGCCGCTGCGGAGCACATCGTCGCCGAGGCCAAGGAGCAGGCCGCCCAGGCGCTCAAGGACTTCGAGATCGCCCTCGCCGCCCGTCGGGCCGAGGAGGAGCGGCACAGCGCCGCCCGGCGCGCCGAGGCGGACGCCACGCTCAAGGCGGCCAAGGACGAGTCCGCGCAGCTCCGCACAGCCGCCAGGGACGAGTCCGCGCGGCTGCGCAAGGCCGCCCAGGAGGCCCTGGAGAAGGCACAGCAGGAGGCCACCCAGCTCCGGGACGCCGCGAAGGAGATCCACACCCGGGCCCAGCAGGAGGCGACCAAGCTGCGCGAGGCGGCCAAGGAGGCCCTCGCCAAGGCGCAGCAGGAGGCCACCCAGCTCCGCGAGGCGGCCAAGGAGGTGCATGCCAAGGCGCAGCAGGAGGCGAAGCGGCTCACCGACAACGCCACCGAGGCCGGCCGCGCCACCCACGCCAAGGCGTTGCAGGAGGCCAAGCGGATCACCGACGACGCCGAGGGCGCGGCGAAGGCCACCCGCGACCGAGCCCGGCAGGAGGCCGAGCGGCTCACCGCCCAGGCCACCGAGGCCAGCAAGCGCCAGCGGGCCGACACCGAGGCGTACGTGCAGCGGATGCGCACCGAGACCGAGGCGTACGTGCAGCAGGCCCGTGCCCAGACGCAGCAGGAGCTGGGCGCCTGGCGGGCCGGCGTGGAGCAGGAGGTCAACGGCCGACGGGAGGCCGCCGAGCGGGAGCTGGCCCAGCGCAAGGAAACCGCCGAGCGGGAGTACGCCCAGCGCCGCGACGAGCTGGAGCAGCAGCACACCGCCCGGCAGAGCGAGCTGGAGCAGCAGTACACCGCCCGGCGGGCCGAGATCGAGGACGCCGCCGCGGAGATCCGGCGCGCCGCCGAGCAGGACGCCCTCACGATGCGCCGGCAGGCCGAGGAGGAGGCGGCCGAGTTGCTGGGCCGGGCCGAGAGCGACGCGGCCGACAAGCGACGCAGGGCCGACGAGCACGTCGCGGCCTCCCGCCGCCAGTTCGAGGAGTACGCGGCCACCACGCAGCAGCACCTGGCCACCACCCAGCAGCACCTCGCGGCGACCCAGCAGGAGGTGGCCGCCGGCCGCCAGCAGCTCGCCCAGGTAATGCTGGATATCGCCCAGGCCCAGCAGGAGCTGGCCGACCTGCGGCAGGCGACCTGGCAGTCCCGCCAGGAGTCGGACGAGCTCCAGCAGCAACTGCTCGACCTGCGGCAGCAGCTGGCCGGTGCGCGCCTGTCGACCGCCGCTGCCGCCCCGGTCAAGCCGAGCACCACCACGCCGGTCAAGACCACCGCCCCGGCCGAGCCGACCACCACCACGCCGGTCAAGACCACCGCCCCGGCCAAGCCGACCACCGCCACGCCGGCCAAGGCGACCGCCCCGGCCGCCGAGCCAGGGCCCACCGCCACGCCGGTCAAGACCACCGCCGAGGCGGGGACGGCGAAGGCCACGCCCATCGGCGACGCCCCGGCGAGGATCCGGCCCGTGGCCGAGCCGGTCACCACGGTTAACGGCGGCGCGGCGAGCGCCGGGGTGGACGGCGAGCCGACGGTGGCCGCCGTACCCGGCGAGGGTGGCCGGGGGGCGATCCCCACGAAGATCACCAGCACCGGCGAAAACCGCAAACGGCCGACCAAGCCGACCACCGACGAGCGCAGCGCCAAGCCGAGCAAGGTTTCCGTCGAGTCCGAGTGAGACCGGGGTCGGGTCCGAGCCAGGCCAGGGTGGCCGGGCCGGTCGGCCGCCAACTACCCTCCCGGCAGGACCCGCGACCGGCCAGGGCCGCGGGACGGCTGACGGCTCTCCGGGCGCACCCCGCCGGAGGGCGGAGGAGGTCTCGGTGGCGCACGACGGGCGGGGCGACGACGGCCGGACGGACCGTACCGACCCGGGCGGCCTGCCCACCGACCGCTTCCACCCGGGCGGCGCACCCGACGACACCCCGCCGGGCGACGCGCAGGCGGAAACCGTCCCGGCGGATCTCGGGGACCCGAGCGACTTCGACCCGCCTGGCGCGGTCGCCGCCGGCTCCGGCCGGTTCGGCATGCCGGGGCGGCCCCTGCGTCGCAGCAGCTTCCTCGTCGGCTTCACCGGCGCGCTCGGCGTGCTGCTGGCGTACGCCGTCTTCCTCGGCGTGCGCAACTCGGCCGGGATCCTGGTGCTGGTGGTCATCGCGCTCTTCCTGGCCGTGGGGCTCAACCCGGCGGTGGTCCGGCTGCGCTCGTGGGGCCTGCCGAACGGGCTGGCCGTCACGGCGGTGACGCTGACCGTGCTGCTGCTGATCGTCGGCGGGCTGGTGGCGCTGGTCCCGCCGGTGGTCACCCAGTCGGGGCAGTTCGTCGAGCAGCTACCCAGCTACGTCGAGGAGTTGCGTCGCAACAAGGCCGTCAACGACTTCGTCGTGCGGTACGACGTGATGGACAAGGTCAAGGCCGCGGCGGACGCCGACACGATCGGGCGGGCGCTGGGCGGGGTGCTCGGCGGGGCCCAGCTCATCTTCGGCACGGTCTTCCGGGCGCTCACCGTGCTGGTGCTGACGATCTACTTCCTCGCGTACTTCGACCGGCTGCGCCGCGTCGGGTACGCGCTGGTCCCCCGCTCCCGCCGGCGGCGGGTGCGGCTCATCGGGGACGAGATCCTGGCGAAGGTCGGCGCGTACATGGTGGGCGCGCTGGGCATCGCCGTGCTGGCCGGGGTGACCACCTTCGTGTTCGCGCTGGTCGTCGGGTTGCCGTACCCGTTCGCGCTGGCCGTGGTGGTCGCGGTGGCCGACCTGATCCCGCAGATCGGTGCCACCCTCGGCGCGGTGGTGGTGAGCCTGGTCGGCTTCGCCACCGACCTACCGGTGGGGATCGCCTGCGTCGCGTTCTTCGTGGTCTACCAGCAGGTGGAGAACTATCTGATCTACCCGAAGGTGATGCGCCGCTCGGTCGAGGTCAACGAGGTGGCCGCCCTGCTCGCCGCGCTGCTCGGGGTGTCGCTGATGGGCGTGGTCGGCGCGCTGATCGCGATCCCGACGGTGGCCGCCCTCCAGCTGATCCTGCGCGAGGTGGTGCTGCCCCGCCAGGACCGGCGCTGACGAGCATCCGGAACGGGTTCAGTCGGCGCTCGCGGCGCTCGGACCCGGCACCGGGACGTCGGCGAAGGAGGCGACGGTCCGGTCGGCGTACGCGCTGACGTCGCCGGTCTCCATCGGGCCGTCCCAGGTGCGCGGCAGGGGCAGCGGGACTGCCGGGTTGACCCGGTGGACGATCTCGTCGAGCACGGTCTCGGCGTCGCCCACCCACAGGTGCTTCGCGCCGGGCATCCCGACCACCTCGGCCTGCGGCACCGCGGCGAAGCGTTGCCGGGCCTCCTCCGGGCGCAGGTAGTCGTCGAACTCGGGCACCAGGGCGGTCAGCGGCTTGCCCGTCTCCGCCCAGTGGGCGAGGTCCTCGGGCGTGGAGAAGCGCAGCGGCGGGGAGAGCAGGATCGCGCCGGCCACCGCCGGGTCGCAGCCGTACCTCAGGGTCAGGTCGGTGCCGAACGACCAACCGACGAGCCAGACGTTCGGCAGCTCGGCGAACTCGGCGTACTCGATGGCGGCGGCCACGTCGAAGCGCTCGCCGACCGCGTTGTCGAACGCGCCCTCGCTGGTGCCCCGCACGCTGCTGGTGCCGCGCGTGTTGAACCGGAGAACGGCCAAATCCGCCAGCGCCGGCAGCCGCCAGGCGGCCTTGCGGAAGACGTGGCTGTCCATCATCCCGCCGTGGGTCGGCAGCGGGTGCAGGCAGATCAGCGTGCCGGCCGGGTCCCGGTCGACCGGGCGGGCCAGCTCACCGACGAGGCGCAGGCCGTCGGCGGTGTGCAGCTCGATGTCCTCGCGGTGCCCGGGCAGGATCGAGGACGCGCGGATCGGTGTGCTCACCGTCCCAGTCTCGCGCGTCGCCGCCGGTGCCGCCCGCCCGGGCGGAAACAGGGTGATCCAGATCGCTCAGCCGTAGCGGGGGGCGCCGCGGCCGCGCTGGATTCCCGGGCCGCGCCGGTCCCGCGCCCGCCAGCAGCCGCTGTGCCAGTGCCGGCGGTCGGTGAGGTCGCCCCGGTCGTCGGCCGGCCAGGCCACCAGGTGCGCCACCCCGGGGCGGATCTCCTGGTCGCAGCCGGGGCAGCGGTACGTCTTGACCGACGCTCCGCCGCTGATCCCGCGCACCTGCCAGTCGCCGTCGCGCCACTGCTGCACCGTGGGCACCCCGTGGCGGGCCCGGTCGGCGTCCAGGTGGGCGTGCTCGTCCTGACGGGGACGGTTGCGACGGGGGCTCACGACTACCAAGCGTACGGTCAGCCGCAGGCCGTGGCCTGGTGAGGTGCGCGGCGTGCCGGGCTCCTGCGCGGCCCCGCTCAGCGGCGGGTGTGGTCGCGGAAGCCGCGCCCGGTCTTGCGGCCCAGGTACCCGGCGGTGACGAGGTGCTCCAGCAGCGGTGCCGGGGCGAAGCCGGGCTCGCGCAGCTCCAGGTACAGCTCGCGCTGGATGGCCAGCGCGACGTCGAGGCCGACCTCGTCGAGCAGCTCGAACGGGCCCATCGGGTAGCCGCAGCCGAGCTTCATCGCGTGGTCGATGTCGTCGGCCGTGGCGTAGCTCGCCTCCAGCATCCTCACCGCGTCGTTCAGGTACGGGAAGAGCAGCGCGTTGACCACGAAACCGGCCCGGTCGCCGCAGATCACGCTGGTCTTGCCGAGCGCCGCGCAGACGGCGCGGGCGGTGGCGCTGGTCTCCTCGGAGGTGCGGATGGTCCGCACGATCTCCACCAGCGGCATCACCGGCGCCGGGTTGAAGAAGTGCAGCCCGACCACGTCGGCCGGCCGCTGGGTGGCCATCGCGAGGTCGATCACCGGCAGCGACGAGGTGGTGGTGGCGAGCACGACGCCCGGCTTGCAGATCTCGTCGAGGCTGGCGAAGAGGGCCTTCTTGACGCTGCGCTCCTCGACCACGGCCTCGACGACCAGGTCGACCTCGGCCAGGTGGTCGAGGGTCGCCGACCAGGTGACCCGGCCGAGCGCGGCGTCCCGGTCGGCCTCGCCGATCCTGCCCCGCACGACGCCCTTGTTCAGGGAGGTCTTCACCGCCTCGCAGACCTTCGCGGACTTCTCCGCGCCCCGGGCCACCGAGATCACCTCGTACCCGGCGGTGGCGAAGACCTCGATGATCCCGGTGGCCATCGGGCCGGAACCGACGACACCGACCCGGGTCGCGCCTGCGGGGCTCGCAAGCTCACTCCTCGCGCTCCCGACACCGACCCTGCCGACGGCGCGGGCGCCGTCACCGGCCGCCGGCCGCGTCTCGCCCGGGGTCAGCTCGTCCGGTACGACCTTCGGCGAGCCCGGCCGCTCGTAGGTGTAGAAGCCCCGGCCGGACTTGCGGCCGAGCAGGCCGGCGGTGACCATCTGCCTGATCAGCGGCGCCGGGGCGTGTCGGCGGTCCCGCCCGCCGTGCCGGTACATGGTGTCCAGGATCTCAGCCGCGGTGTCGAGGCCGATCAGGTCCATCAGGGCGAGCGGGCCCATCGGCAGGCCGCAGCCGAGCTTCATGGCGGCGTCGATGTCCTCGCGGGTGGCGTACCGGGACTCGAACATGCCGACCGCGTGGTTCAGGTAGCCGAAGAGCAGCGCGTTGGCGATGAAGCCGGCCCGGTCGCTGATGGTGACGTCGACCTTGCCGAGCCGGGCGCACAGCGCCTCGACGTCGGCGACCACGTCTGCGGAGGTGACCACCGTGCGGACCACCTCGACCAGCTTCATCACCGGGGCGGGGTTGAAGAAGTGGATGCCGATGACCTGGCTGGGCCGGCCGGTGGCAACGGAGATCTCGGTGACCGACAGCGACGAGGTGTTGGTGGCGAGGATCGCCTCGGGCTTACAGACCTGGTCCAGCTTGGCGAAGAGCCGCTGCTTGAGGTCGAGGTGCTCGGGGACCGCCTCGATCACCAGGTCGACCGAGTGCAGCGCGTCCAGCCCGACCTGGAAGTCGACTCGGGCCAGCAGGGCGTCCCGGTCGGCCTCGGCGAGCTTGCCCCGGGCGACGGCCCGGTCGGTCGAGCCGGTGAGGGTAACCTTGCCGCGTTCGAGGGCGGCTGCGGAGATCTCCACCGCGACCACGTCGATGCCGTTGCGCGCGAAGACCTCCACGATGCCGGCACCCATGGTGCCCAGCCCCACAACGCCCACGCTGGTGAACTCGCGCGCCACGACCGGCCTCCCCAATGCTCCGCGGAACCGCGTGCCCGATGCGCCGCGGGACCGCATGAACGGTCACTAAGGTTATGCGCGCGAGTCTGCCACGTGCCGGCCCGCCGTCGAGACGCGGTGGGTATGTCACCGGGCCTGTTCGGTCAGGGCCAGCAGCTCGGCGACGAACTCCGCCGGCCGCTCCAGGTGCGGGCTGTGCCCGCAGCCCGGGAGCACGACCTCCCGGTACGTCCCGCCAGCCGCAGCGTACCGGTCGAGCACCGCCCGGGTCTGCCCGACCATCGGCTGGGGCGGGCAGTCCCGCTCCCCCGGCCAGCCCGGCACCGCCCCGAGCGACCCGAGGTACGCCAGGTCAAACAGCGAGGTGTCCGAGACGATCACGTCGGCGTCGCCGCGTACCCAGGTGATCGGGGGTTTGCCGGCGACGGCGACCAACTCGTCGGCGATACGGAAGTGGGCCGGGGCGAGTGCGTTGAGCACCCCGCTGCCGCCTGCGGCGGTGCCCGGCCAGTGCGGCGACGCGACCGCCGTGCCGGGGTAGTTGCCGTCCCCGGTCGCGGTCGACAGGAGGCTGTCCAGCAGCAGTTCCTCGTCGTCGCCGAGCGACGCCGGGTCCGCCACGTACGCGGTCCGCAGCACGTTGCGGGGGCTGGCCGGAGCGTCCGCGCCCCGGTCGCCGGCGATCAGCCGGGCCACGAAGTCGGCGTTCGCGGTGCCGCCGCCGGTGCCCGCGAAGTCGGGTGTGGTCGGGGTGCCGTCGAGGTCCCGGGTGCCGCCGAAGCCGTACGGGGAGACGGGCGCGGAGAGCAGCACCCCGGCCACCCGGTCGGGGCGGTCGACCAGCAGCCGCATCGCCACGCCCCCGCCGAGGGAGTGCCCGACCACCACCGGCCGCGCGCCGGGGCCGAAGATCCCCTGGGCGTCGAGCAGGGCGGCGACGTCGTCCGCGAAGTCCCGCAGCCCCCGGGTGGCGTCCACTCCGACGGTGTCGGTGTCGCCGTACCCGCGCAGGTCCGGGGCGACCACCCGGAGGGTGTCGGGCAGCCGCCGCAGCAGCGGCTCCCAGAACGCCGAGGACGAGCAGTTGCCGTGCACCAGCAGCACGGGCCGGCCGTCGGGCGGCCCGGCCACCCGGACCCGCTGGACGATCCCGTTGCCCCGCACGGTGCGCTGCGTGCTCTCCATCCGCGGCATGCTGCCACGCCGGGCCGGTTGGCTCCATGTGGTCGGCCCACATGAAGTGAGAGGGCGTCAGATGTGGGCGGCCGTCGGGGCGGCGACGGGCAGCGGCAGGGTGGGCCGGCGGTCCCGGCGTTGCGGCCCGAGCCGCAGCCCCACCGGGTCGGTCCGGGCCAGGCCCGGGTCGAAGAAGCGCAGCTCGGTGCGGCCCAGCCGGATCACGTCCCCGTCGGAGAGCAGCTCCGGCACCTCGATCCGGCGGTCGTTCAGCCAGGTGCCGTTGGTCGAGCCCAGGTCCTCCAGCCACACCCCGTCGCCGGTCAGCCGTACGCTGGCGTGCCGGCGACTCAGGTGCGGGTCGTCGACGCTGACCTGCGCGGTGGGCGCGCGGCCGATCACCTGGGGCGTGGCGCTGAGCCGAAAGCTCGCCCCACGCATCGGTCCACCCGCCACCGTCAGCAGCGGCATCAGTTCCGGGAAATCCTCCATGGACGGTCAGCCTCCAGCCACCGGTATCCGGCGTCAGCCTGCCATCACCCGGTAATGATCCCCACCACCGCCCGGTCACCTCCCGGCCCCCGGGCGGTCAACTCCCGTTAGCCGGTTCGGCTTTCGGCGCAGCGCACCAGGGCCGTCGGCCGCCCTGTCGGGAACCGGTCATCCGGCCCACCGATCACCTACCGACGAGTAGCTTCGGGGTCTAGACTTCCGCCATGACGGCTGTGCATGTCCCGGGTACCCCGATCGTCTCCGAGGGGCGGCTGGTGTCCACCAGCCCCGCCACTGGAACGGAGGTGGGTCGGCTGCCGGTTTCCGCCGAGGCCGACGTCGCGCGGGTGGTCGACCGGGCCCGCGAGGCAGCCGGGTGGTGGGCGGGGCTCGGCTTCGCCGGCCGCCGGGGCCGGCTGCTGCGCTGGCGGGGCGTCCTCGCCCGGCGGATCGAGGAGCTGGCCGAGCTGATGCACGCCGAGGGCGGCAAGCCCGTTCCGGACGCGATCGTCGAGGTCCTCACCGCGATCGAGCACATCGACTGGGCCGCCCGCAACGCCGGCCGGGTGCTCGGCCCGCGCCGGGTGCGCTCCCGGCTCGTCCTGGCCGAGTTCTCCGGCCACCTCGAATACCAGCCGTACGGGGTGGTCGGCGTCATCGGCCCGTGGAACTATCCCATCTTCACCCCGGTCGGCTCCAGCGCGTACGCGCTCGCAGCCGGCAACACCGTCGTGCTGAAGCCCAGCGAGTACACCCCGGTCGTCGGCCAGTGGCTGGTCGACAGCCTCGCCGAGGTGGTGCCCGAGCAGCCTGTCTTCACCGCCGTGCACGGCCTCGGCGACGTCGGCGCGGCCCTGTGTCGCTCCGGGGTCGACAAGCTGGCCTTCACCGGCTCGACGGTCACCGCCAAGAAGGTGATGGCCGCCTGCGCCGAGACGCTCACCCCGGTCCTGCTGGAGGCCGGCGGCAAGGACGCGATGATCGTCGACAGCGACGCCGACCTGGACGCCGCCGCCGAGGCGTGCGTCTGGGGCGGGCTCACCAACGCCGGCCAGACCTGCATCGGTATCGAGCGGGTGTACGCCGTCGAGCCCGTCTTCGACGCGTTCGTCGGCAAGGTCGTGGAGCGGGCAAGCCGGCTGACCGTCGGCGCCGACGGGGCCGACATCGGCCCGATCACCATGCCCGGTCAGCTCGACGTGATCCGCCGGCATATCGACGACGCGCTGGCCCGGGGCGGGCAGGCGGTCCTCGGCGGCACCGACGCGGTGCAGCCGCCGTACGTGCGTCCCACCATCCTGGTGGACGTGCCGGAGGACTCGCTCGCCGTCCGGGAGGAGACCTTCGGCCCGACGCTGACGATCAACCGGGTCCGCGACGCCGACGAGGCGGTCGCCCGCGCCAACGCGCTCCCGTACGGCCTGGGGGGTTCGGTCTTCGGCCGGCGGCGGGCGGTGGCCATCGCGCGGCGGCTGCGCTCGGGGATGGCCGCGGTGAACTCCACCCTGACCTTCGCGGGGATGTCCACCCTGCCGTTCGGCGGGGTCGGCGAGTCCGGCTTCGGCCGGATCCACGGCGAGGACGGGCTGCGCGAGTTCGGCCGGCCCAAGGCGATCACCCGCCGCCGGGCCCGGTCGCTGCTGCCGGCGACGACCTTCGAGCGCACCCCCGCCGACGTCGCCCGCCTGGTCAAGGTCACCAAGCTGCTGTACGGCCGGCGGCGCTGACCCGGCCCCGTCGTGCGGGCGGTCAGAACAGGGTCAGCTCGTCGCGCTCGATGCCGCGCAGCTTGTCGTAGTCGACCACCACGCACCGGATGCCCCGGTCCGTGGCCAGGACCCGGGCCTGCGGCTTGATCTCCTGGGCGGCGAAGACGCCGGTGACCGGGGCGAGCAGGGGATCACGGTTCATCAGTTCGAGGTAGCGGGTGAGCTGCTCCACCCCGTCGATCTCGCCCCGCCGCTTCACCTCGACGGCGACGGCACCGGAGTTGGCGTCCCGGCAGAGCAGGTCCACCGGCCCGATCGCCGTCATGTACTCCCGGCGGACCAGGGTGTACCCCTCGCCCAGCGCCGCCGGGTTGGCCGCCAGCAACTCCTGGAGATGCGCCTCGACGCCGTCCTTGCGCAGGCCGGGATCGACGCCCAGCTCGTACGAGGTGTCCTGGAAGACCTCCTCCAGGGTGATCCGCAGCTCCTCGCCGGCCTTGTTGACCACCCGCCACACGCCGGGGGCCTCCTCCAGCCGACAGGGTGGGCTCATCCAGTTCAACGGCTTGTACGCCCGGTCGTCGGCGTGGATTGACACCGACCCGTCCGCCTTCACCATCAACAGGCGTGTGGCCAGCGGCAGGTGAGCCGAGAGCCGTCCGACGTAGTCCACCGAGCACTTCGCAATTACCAGCCGCACCCGACGAGGGTAGCGGAGACCCCGGCGTTCGCCGTCGAGCGGCACTGGCGTGCCGGTGCCATGCTGAGACGGTGTTCGAAGTGCTCACGGGTACCGGGCTTGCCGCGTCGGCCGGCCTGAACGCCTACATACCCCTGCTGACCATGGGACTGCTGGCCCGCTACACCGACCTGATCGACCTGCCCAGCGGCTGGCAGTGGCTCGGCAACGGCTGGGTCGTCGCCATCCTCGCGGTGCTGCTCACCGTCGAGGTCGTCGCCGACAAGGTGCCGGTGCTCGACCACGTCAACGACGTCGTCCAGACCGTGGTCCGACCGACCGCCGGCGGCCTCGCCTTCGGCGCCGGCTCCACCTCCGAGACGGTCACCGTGAGCGACCCCAGCAGCTTCTTCTCGTCCAACGACTGGGTGCCGGTGGTTACCGGCGTGCTCATCGCCTTGGGCGTGCACCTGCTCAAGTCCGCCGCCCGCCCCGTGATCAACGCGACCACCGCCGGCTTCGGCGCCCCGGTCGCCAGCACCGCCGAGGACGCCACCAGCGTCGTCGTGTCCCTGGCCGCGATCATCCTGCCGGTGCTGGTGCTGGCTTTCCTGCTCGGCCTGGTCGCGTTCACCGTCTGGTTCCTGCGCCGCCGCAGGGACCGCCGCCGCGAACGCCAGGCCGCCCGCACCGCCGGCTACCGCGTCTGACGGGTACGCCCGCCCCGCAAACACCACCGGCCGGGCCCCCGAAACGGGGCCCGGCCGGTGGTGGTGTGGGGTCAGCTGTTCCAGTGCTGGGCGACGAGGTCGGCGGCCTGCTGTTCCCATTGGGCGTATGCGTCGGGGTAGGCCGAGACCTGGACGGTCTGGGCGGCGTCGGTCAGGGGCATGTTCTGCCAGCCGTCGACCTGTCGCAGGCCCTTGAGGAACGCGGTGGTGGCGTATTCGGGGTTGGTGATCTGTTCGGGGGTGCCCCAGCCGCTGGAGGGGCGTTGCTGGAACAGGCCGAGGGAGTCGTGGTCGTTGCGGTCGCCGAGGTGGCCGAGGTTCTCCAGCTTCGATTCCTGCAGGGCGGTGGCGATGGAGATCACGGCGGCTCGTTCGTCGAGGCCGGTCTTCTTCGTGGCGGCGATGATGGCCTTGACGTTGGCGGTCTGTTCGGTGTTGAGGTTGATGTGGGACTGGGTGCCCTGTACGCCGTGGGGGATGAGTTTGGTGGTGTCCACGGTGTTTGCCTTGTCGGTCTGGATGGCGGCGACGGGGCGGGTGTCGGCGGTGGTGGTGTCGGTGTGGTGCAGGGGGCCGGCGGCGAGGCCACCGGCGAAGGCGAGGCCGGCGATGCCGAGGATGCTGTTGCGCAGGATCGTCGTGTTCATGGGGGTGACTCCAATCGGGGGTCGACACCTACCTGGGGGGGTGGGTGTGTGCACCACGTCGAGGCGCCCGAGAAAGAAAAAGGGGGGACGGCGCACAGGTGAACGGCGCCCGGTCGAGATGTAACGACCGACGGCCGGCCCGCATTCCAGTCGAGCCCGTTGCGGCGGCTCCAGCCACCCGCCCCGAGGCCCAGCCATGCTGGCGACCACGGGGGATGCTCGGGGGCCCGTCGATCTGCTCGATCGTCTGTCAGGTGTAACGCCCCCGCCCCCGCCGCGATTCCGCCCCCGGGGTGCCGGCGGTCACCACCACCCACCCCACCAAACCGGACAATCCACCCACAAGGTCAGTTGATCGACTCGGTGTCGGGGATATGGGGGCATCCCGGGTGCCGGATGCCCCCATATCCCCGACGCGGCGCATCCGGCCCTCGACATGGGCGCATCCGGCCGAAACCGGCGGGACGGGGCGGTCTCACGAGCGGGACAGGGGCAGCCGCGCGGGCACCCGCCGAGAGATCATCTCCCGGTGCCCGCAAAGAACTCTCGCGTCCCCCTGATGGCGACGCTCGCCGCCCTGGCCGGCGTCGCGATCCTCCTCGCCGCCCCCGCACCTCCGGGCGAGCCCGGTCGCACCGCCATCGCCCGGGTGTCCCCGGCGATGCCCCCCACCGCCGGGGAGGACCGGACGCCCAACCCGACTCCGCCCACGCCCCCATCCGCGCGGCCCGAGGACCCGGTTCGGCCCGACCAGGGCGAACGGCTCAACCCGCCCAGCACCGGGTCCCCGGCTGCGACGGTCCCGGGAGCGAGCCGCCCCGACCGGCGGCCCCCGGTGGTCGACCACGGCCCGCGCACCGGCGACCTGGTGGCGCTGACCTTCGACGCGGACATGACGGACGCGATGCGGTACCAGCTACGCAGCGGTGCGGTGCGGTCGTACGCGAACCTGGCGATCGTCGACCTGCTGGAGCGCGAGCGGGTGCCGGCCACCTTCTTCCTGACCGGCAAGTGGGTCGAGGAGTACCCCGAGGTGACCCGTCGGCTGGCCGCCAACCCACGCTTCGAGCTGGCCAACCACACGTACGGCCACCTCGCCTTCACCGCCGACTGCTACCACCTGCCGACCATTCCCCGGCAGCGGATGGCCGCCGACGTGGCCCGGACGTTCGACGTGATCGCCCCGTACGGCGGCCGGCAGACCCGGTACTTCCGCTTCCCCGGGCTGTGCCACGACGGCGCGGCACTGGCCGCACTCGCCCCGCTGGGCGTCACCGTCGTGGACGGGGACGTCATCAGCGGCGACCCGTTCGCGAAGTCCTGGCGGCCGGTCGTCGACGCGGTGCTGTCCCGGGTACGCCCCGGCTCGATCGTCGTCCTGCACGTCACCGAGGCCAACGCTCCCATGACCGACGAGGCGCTGCCGCACATCCTGGCCGGGCTGGCCGCCCAGGGCCTGAGGCCGGCACCGCTCTCCGAGGTGCTGGGCGCCACGCCGGCCGGCTGACCGAAACAACCGATCACTCACACTAAATCCGACAAAAGCCTAATATCGGAAGAAGTCTGCGAGAACCAGAGGAGGTCGCCATGACTACGGCGATGGAGATGCCCCGCGTCCAGGAATGCGTGGTCACGGCCTGCGCCTACAACCACACCAGCGACTGCCACGCGTTCGCCATCACGATCGGCAGCGCCGACCACGCGCACTGCCACACGTTCGTCGAGATGCCGATCCGGGGTGGCATCGAGGACATGATCGCCCAGGTCGGTGCCTGTCAGCGCTCGGACTGTCGGCACAACTCCGATCTGGAGTGTCACGCCCCGGCGATCCGCGTCGGCCCGGACAACGACATGGCCGACTGCATGACCTACTCCAGCCGCTGACGCGGCGTTGCGCGTTGGCGGCTGTTAGCAGGGGCCCCTTGTACAACAGAATGCGTTAACAAGGGGCCCCTGCTTACAAGCCGTTGGCGTGGCGGACGACGGTGACCAGGTCGTCGACGATGCCGGTGAGGGCGAAGTCCTTCGGCGTGAAGACGCGGGCCACGCCGGCCGCCCGCAGCGCGTCGGCGTCGGCGGCCGGGATGATGCCGCCGACCACCACCGGCAGGTCGCCCCGCCCGGCGGCGCGCAGCCCGTCCAGCACGGCCGGCACCGCCGCCAGATGCGAGCCGGACAGCACGGAGAGCCCGACCAGATCGACGTCCTCCTCCACGGCGGCGGCGACGATCTGACCGGCGGTGAGTCGGATGCCCTGGTAGATCACCTCGAAGCCGGCGTCGCGGGCGCGTACCGCGATCTGCTCGGCGCCGTTGGAGTGCCCGTCCAGGCCGGGCTTGCCGACCAGCAGTCGCAGCCGGCCACTGCCCAGCTCCCGGGCCGTCGCGGCGACCCGCTCCCGTACGGCGGCGAGGGTCGCGTCGCCGCCCGCCCCGGCACCGCCGGTCAGCCCGGTCGGCGCCCGGTACTCCCCGAAGACCCGCCGCAGCGCGCCGGCCCACTCGCCGGTGGTCACCCCGACCCGCACGCACTCCAGCGTTGCCGGCATAAGGTTCGCGGTGGTCGCGGCGTCCGCGCGCAGCCGCCTCAGTGCCGCGTCGACGGCCGCGCCGTCACGCCCGGCCCGCCATCCGCGTACGGCGGCCACGGCCGCCGCCTCCACCGCCGGGTCGACCTGCTCGATGGACTCCGCGCCGGCCGCGGTCAGCGGCGACGGCTCGGTCTCGGTGAACCGGTTGACGCCCACCACCGTGTCCGCGCCGGACTCCACCCGGCGGCGACGCTCGGTCAGCGAGGCGACCAGCGCGCTCTTGAGGTACCCGGACTCGACGGCGGCCACCACGCCGCCCATCCCCAGGACCTTGTCCAGCTCCACCCGGGCCCCGGTGACGACCTCGTCGACCAGCGCGGTCATCACGTGCGAGCCGGCGAACAGGTCGGGATACTCCAGCAGGTCCGACTCGTACGCGAGGACCTGCTGCATCCGCAGCGACCACTGCTGGTCCCAGGGTCGGGGCAGGCCGAGCGCCTCGTTCCAGGCCGGCAGTTGCACGGCGCGGGCGCGGGCGTCGCGGGACAGGGTGACGCCGAGCATCTCCAGCACGATGCGCTGGATGTTGTTCTCCGGCTGGGCCTCGGTCAGCCCGAGCGAGTTGACCTGCACCCCGTACCGGAAGCGGCGCTGCCTGCGGTCGGTCACGCCGTACCGCTCGCGGGTGATCTCGTCCCAGAGCGCGCCGAACGCCCGCATCTTGGCGATCTCCTCGACGAACCGCACACCGGCGTTGACGAAGAACGAGATCCGGGCGACCACGTCGCCCATCCGCTCGGCGGGCACCTGACCGGAGTCGCGTACCGCGTCGAGCACGGCGACGGCGGTGGCGAGGGCGAAACCGACCTCCTGCACCGGCGTCGCCCCGGCCTCCTGGAGGTGGTACGAGCAGATGTTCACCGGGTTCCACCGCGGCATCTCAAGCAGCGTGTACGCGACTACGTCGGCGGTGAGCCGAAGTGACGCCGCCGGCGGGAAGATGTACGTCCCCCGGGACAGGTACTCCTTGATGATGTCGTTCTGCGTGGTACCGGCGCAGCGGGCCAGCTCGGCACCCTGCTCCGCGCAGACGCCACGGTAGAGGGCGAGCAGCCACATGGCCGGCGCGTTGATCGTCATGGACGTGTTCATGTCGGCGAGTGGAATGCCGTCGAAGAGGGCCCGCATGTCGCCGAGGTGGGCCACCGGCACCCCGACCCGGCCGACCTCGCCGGCGGCCAGCTCGTGGTCGGGGTCGTACCCGGTCTGGGTGGGCAGGTCGAAGGCGACCGACAGGCCGGTCTGCCCCTTGGTCAGGTTGCGGCGGAAGAGGGCGTTGCTCGCGGCGGCCGAGGAGTGCCCGGCGTATGTCCGCATCACCCACGGGCGGTCGCGCTCGGACAGCCGGCCGGAGGAAGCCTTCTCATCCATGGCCGGAGTTTAAGTTACCGCTCAGTAGAACGAGCTGTGGAAAACCACACAGGTCCATGTCGTGGACGGCGGGGCGCAGAGCACGCGGCGTGGCCGTGACCACCACACCCCGGCCGTCCGCCGGCCCCGCCCAGGTCGCACACTTGACGGCATGGATGACGAGCTGGCGATCTCCGTCCGGGGGCTGCGCAAGGCGTACGGCGACAACGTCGCGGTGGCAGGCGTGGACCTCGACGTCCGCCGCGGCGAGGTGTTCGCGCTGCTCGGCCCGAACGGCGCGGGCAAGACCACCACGGTGGAGATCCTGGAGGGCTACCGGCGGCGCGACGCCGGCGAGGTCCGGGTGCTGGGCAGCGACCCCGAGCTTGCCTTCGGGTCGCGACTGCGGGGTTCGCAGGCTCGCTCCTCGCGCGCCCCAGGGCACCCCGCCCGCGACTGGCGCTCCCGGATCGGCATCGTGCTCCAGGGCACCGGCGAGTTCGACGAGCTGACCGTCATCGAGGTGGTCCGCCACTTCTCGGGCTTCTATCCCGACGCCGACGACCCGGCGAAGGTCGTCGAGCGGGTCGGCCTGGGCGCGAAGGCGAAGGCCCGCACCCACACCCTCTCCGGCGGGCAGAAGCGCCGCCTCGACGTGGCCCTCGGCATCGTCGGCCGCCCCGAGCTGCTCTTCCTCGACGAGCCGACCACCGGCTTCGACCCGGAGGCGCGCCGCGAGTTCTGGGAGCTGATCCGGGACCTGGCCGCCGCCGGCACCACCATCGTGCTGACCACCCACTACCTCGACGAGGCCGAGTCGCTCGCCGACCGGGTCGGGGTGATCGCCGCAGGTCGGGTGATCGAGGTCGCCCCGCCGAAGCTGCTGGGCAACCGCCAGGACGCGCTCGCGACGGTTTCCTGGCGTACCCCCGAGGGGGCGCTGGAGAGCGCGGAGAGCGCGGCGCCGACGGCGCTGGTCGCGGAGCTGGCCGCGCGCTACGGCGGCGAGGTCCCCGGCCTCACGGTGACCCGGCCGACCCTGGAAGACGTCTACCTGCGGATGATCGGACACCCATGACGACCACGACGGATCAGGCACCCCCGGCCACCGCCGCCGCACCGGCCCGGCGGCCGGGCGCGGGCACGCTCGCCCTGCGCCAGGGCCGGCTGGAGATCACCCAGTTCCTGCGCAGCCGGGAGTCCGTCGTGTTCACGATGGGCTTCCCGATCATCATGATCCTGATCTTCGCGGCGATCTTCAACGACGAGATCGCCCCCGGGGTGAGCTTCACGCAATATTTCATCACCGGCATGATCGCGACCGGCCTGATGACGGTCAGCTTCCAGAACCTGGGCATCTGGATCCCGATCGAGCGGGACCGGGGGGTGCTCAAGCGGTACCGGGGCACGCCGATGCCGAAGTGGGTGTGGTTCGCCGGCAAGGTGATCGTGGTGGTGGCGATCGGCGTCGCCGAGACCGCCCTGCTGCTCGCCGTCTCGGTCGCCCTGTTCGACCTGAAGCTGCCCGGCACGGCCGGGAAGTGGTTCACCTTCGGCTGGGTGTCCGTCCTCGGGGTCACCGCGTGCACCCTGTGCGGCATCGCGATCTCGTCGCTGGCCCGTACGGCGCGCAGCGGATCGGCCGTGGTCACCCCGGTCGCCCTGGTGCTCCAGTTCATCTCCGGGGTGTTCTTCGTCTTCACCAACCTACCGTCCTGGATGCAGCAGGTGGCGGCACTCTTCCCGCTGAAGTGGATGTGCCAGGGGCTGCGGGCGGTGTTCCTGCCGGAGAGCTTCGGCGCCCGGGAACCGGGCGGCTCGTTCGAGCTGGGCCGGGTCGCCCTCGTCCTCGCCCTGTGGTGCGTGATCGGCCTGGTGCTCTGCCTGACCACCTTCCGCTGGACCACCAAGCGCGACGGCTGAGGTGCAAGGAAGGGCCCCCTGTTAACGCATACGGTAGAGAGGGGTTCCCCTCTCACCGGCGCTGTCGCGGGCGGGGCTCGGACGGAGGGCTCGCACGCGCGGGGCGGCCGATGTGGGGCAAAGCTGGGAGACTGTGCCGATGGTGGCGCGACCGACGCGGCGGGCGTTGCTGCTGGCGGGTGCCGGCGCGGCGACGCTTTCCGTGGGCGGTGGCTTCGCGGCCCGAGAGCTGACCCGTCCGCGCCCCGGGCCGGCCCCCGAACTGCCCGACGCCCCGGCCGGCGACGAGCGGCTGGTCCGGCGGGAATCGGCGGCCCGGGGCCGTGCCGTCGACTTTTGGACGGCCGTGCCGGCGGGGCACGGCGACGGGCGGGGGCTGCCGGTCTGCCTGGTGCTGCACGGCGCGTCGGCAACCCCGCGCGACTACGCGCGCTTCGGGCTGGCCCGGTTCCTCACCGACGCGACGCGCCGGGGCACGCCCCCGTTCGTCCTCGCCGGCGCGACCGGCGGCCGGCTCTCCTGGCGGCCCTCAGGGGCCGACGACCCGCAGCGGATGGTGCGCGAGGAGCTGCCTGCCTGGTGTGCCGAGCGCGGCTTCGACGCCGGCCGCGTCGCCGCCTGGGGCTGGTCGATGGGTGGCTTCGGGGCACTGCTGCTCGCCGAGACCTTCCCCGGCTGGCTGCGCGCGGTGGCCGCGTTCTCCCCGGCCGTACGCGGCGGGGACGCGGTCCTCACCGGCGTGGCACGGCTGCGCGGCACGCCGGTAGGGCTCTGGTGCGGCCGGCAGGACGGCCTGCTGAGCAAGGTCCGGGCACTGGCCCGCGCGCTGCCCGAGCCCCCGGTGCGCGCCGAGTACGCCGACGGCCGGCACGACTTCACCTACTGGGGCAGGGTCATCCCGGACGCCTTCGCCCTGCTGGGCTCGGCCCTCGCCCGTCCCTGACGCCACCGGCGGGAGGACGACGGCCGGCGGGCACAGGAGAGCGGCGAAAGGACGACGGCCGGCCCCGCGGGCGAACACGCGCCCGCGGGGCCGCACCCGTCAGTACGTGTAGAAGCCCTTGCCCGTCTTGCGCCCCAGGTCGCCTGCGGTGACCATGCGCTGGAGCAGCTCCGGCGGGAAGAACTTCTCGTCGGCGGTGTCGGTGTAGATGTTCCTCGAGGCGTGCATGAGCACGTCGACGCCGGTCAGGTCGGTGGTCGCCAGCGGGCCCATCGCGTGGCCGAAGCCGAGCCTGCAGGCGGTGTCCAGGTCCTCGGCCGACACGACGCCGGACTCGACGAGCTTGACCGCCTCGACGACCAGCGCGGCGATCAGCCGGGTGGTGACGAAGCCGGCGATGTCCCGATTCACCACGACGACGGTCTTGCCGATGCCCTCGGCGAACGCCTTAGCGGTGGCCAGGACCTCGTCGCTGGTCTTGTAGCCCCGGACCAGCTCGCACAGCTTCATCATCGGCACCGGCGAGAAGAAGTGCGTGCCGACGACCGACTCGGGGCGCTCGGTCACGGCGGCGATCTGGGTGACCGGAATGGCCGAGGTGTTGGTGGCGAGCACCGCGTCGGCCTTGCAGATCTCATCCAGGGCCCGGAAGACCTCGTGCTTGATCTCCAGCCGCTCGAAGACCGCCTCGATGACGATGTCCGCGTCGGCCACCGCCTCAAGGTCGGTGGTCGGGGTGATCCGGCCCAACGTGGCCTCCACCTCGCCGGGTTCGATCTTGCCCTTCTCGGCGAACTTCTCCAGCGACTTCCGGATGCCGGCCAGTCCGCGCCCGGTGGCCGCGTCGTCCAGGTCCCGCAGCGTCACCTGCCATCCCGCCTGCGCCGCCACCTGGGCGATGCCCGAGCCCATCAGCCCGGCCCCGACGACCGCGAGTCGACCCGCCATCTGCTTCTCCCTCGCCTGCTTGGTTGTCTCTCAGCACCCTACTGGCGATACTGAACGACAACTAAGCCGACCGCCGGGCCGGCGGCGGCAACGGGCCACGCCGGACACAGGGCCACGCCCGCGCTGCACTCAGGCCCCGCCGGACGACACGGGGCCACGCGCCACGCGAGGCCCGCCCGTGCTCAGATCTCCAGCGCCGGTTCCTCCGGTACGCTGACCCGCTCGACCCGCACCCCGAGCGCCCGCAGGTCGGCGACGAAGTCCGGGTAGCCGCGATCGACGTGGTGCACGTGGGAGACCTCGGTGACCCCGTCCGCGCAGAGGCCGGCGATGATCAGCCCGGCGCCGGCCCGGATGTCGGTGGCCCGTACGGGCGCGCCCGAGAGCCGGTCCCGGCCCCGGACCACGGCGTGGTGGCCGTCGGTCTTGATGTCCGCGCCCAGCCGCAACATCTCGTTGGCGAACATGAACCGGCCGTCGAAGATGTTCTCGGTGATCAGGGACGCGCCGTCGCTCACCGCGGCGAGCCCGATCGCCATCGGCAGCAGGTCGGTGGCGAAGCCCGGGTAGGGCAGGGTTACCACGTCGACGGACGTGGGCCGGTCTTCCATGCGTACCCGGAAGGCGTCGCCCCGGGTCTCTATCAGCCCGCCGACGCAGACCAGCTTGTCCAGCGCGACCTCCAGGAAGCCCGGGTCGATGCCGGTCACGGTGACGTCCCCCCGGGTCATCGCGGCGGCGAACGCCCAGGTCCCGGCTACGATCCGGTCCCCCACCGTGGCGTGCCGCACCGGCCGCAGCTCGGGCACCCCGTCGATGTGCAGGGTGGAGGTGCCCTCCCCCTCGATCCGGGCACCCATCCGGATCAGCATCGAGCAGAGGTCGACGATCTCCGGCTCCCGGGCCGCGTTGTCGATCACCGTCGTGCCCTGGGCCAGCACGGCGGCCATCACCAGGTTCTCGGTCGCCCCGACGCTGGGGAAGTCCAGGACAATGTCCGCGCCGTGCAGGCCGTCCGGGGCGGCGGCGATGACGAAGCCGTGCGCGCCGGAGATGTCGGCGCCCATCCGGGTCAGCCCGGCGATGTGCATGTCCAGCCCTCGGGAACCGATGGCGTCCCCGCCGGGGTGGGCCACCCGGACGTACCCCCGACGGGCCAGCAGCGGGCCCAGCACGCAGATGGACGCGCGCAGCCGGCGGACCAGGTCGTAGTCGGCCTCCGCGCCGGGCTGCTCGGGCACGTCGATGGTGACCGACCGGGACCGGGCCACCCCGCCCCGGGCCACCATCGGGTCGACCGGGTCGTCGGCGTCGAAGCGGACGACGCAGCCCAGCCGGCGCAGCACCTCGCCCATGATGGCGATGTCGGTGATGCGCGGGACGTTCGTGATCACGCTGAGCCCGGGGGCGAGCAGCGCGGCGGCCATCAGCTTGAGGGCCGAGTTCTTCGCCCCGACCACGTGCACGGTCCCGGCGAGGCGGGCGTCACCGGCGACGCGGATGACGTCGACGTCGCTGACCGCCGGGGCGCCGGCCTCGCCGGGACCGAGCCCGGCAGGGCGCGCCGGCTCCGGTCGGGCGGGGTTGGTCAGGTCCGGTATCCGTAGGCTGTGCGTCATGGCCGTCCACCTCACGCGCATCTACACCAAGGCCGGCGACGCCGGCATGACCAGGCTTAGCAACAACGAGCAGGTGCCGAAGACCGACCCACGGATCGCCGCGTACGCGGACGTGGACGAGTGCAACGCCGCGCTCGGCGTCGCGCTCGCCCTCGGGCAGCTCGACGACGGACTGCGGGCGGTGCTGGGGTCGATCCAGAACGACATGTTCGACGTGGGGGCCGACCTGTCCACCCCCGTGGAGCCGGACCCGAAGTACCCGCCGCTGCGGATCACCGAGGAGTACGTAGAACGACTGGAGGGATGGTGCGACGAGTACAACGCACGCCTGAGCAAGCTTGACTCCTTCATCCTCCCCGGCGGCACCGCCGGAGCGGCACTGCTGCACGTGGCACGGACGATCGCCCGGCGGGCCGAGCGGGCGGCGTGGACGCTGGTCGCGCACGACCCCGACCGGACCAGCACCCTCCCGGCAAAGTATCTCAACCGGCTCTCCGATCTGCTCTTTATCCTGTCAAGAACGGCAAATCCGGCGGGCGATGTGCTGTGGGTCCCGGGCGGCCGGCGCTGAGCGTCCCCGTCGGGACCCTGCACCACGTCGAGGTCTGGGGGCCGAAGCTGGCCGGGGTCGTCCGCTGCTGGGGCTGCCTGCTGGGCGAGCGGAGCTGGCAGCCGTTCCAGGACTGGTCCGCCGGCCGATCCTGGAACGGCTCGGCCCGACGCACCTCGCGCCGAAGGAGTCCCCGGCGTTGACCGGGCGAAACCACGACCGGCTCGCCCCACCCGCTCCCGCTCCCGCTCCCGCTGATCTTGCAGTTGCGGCCCCAGGAGAGGGCCTTCTATCCCGTTATGCCCGGGCCACAAGTGCAAGATCGCGGGGATGGGTGGAGGCGCGGCGGGGCGGCAGCACCGCGCCAGCGTAAAGGGGTGGTGAAGTGTCGGGCGCGGTGGTGACTGCCCATGGCGCCGCCCGGTGCGCTGACGCCCTTGGCGGTCCGGCCCCTCCCGGCGGGGGCTTCCGGGGTCAGGCGGCGGGCCAGTTCTGGGAGGCCAGACGCGGCGAGGCCGCCCCGGGCGGGGCGGCCTCCAGCCAGGACAGGAAGCCCGTGACGGTGGAGCGGGCCATGGCGATCTCCACCGGGGCGTGCCGGCTGGTACAGCGCAGGATCACCCAGTCGGCGGGCATCGAGAGGCGCTCCTGCCCCTCGGGCAGCCGACGCCGCTCCACGACCAGGGTCTTACGGGAGAGCACCCGCTTGGGGCGCAGGGCGAAGCTGAACATCCGGTACCACCGGAGTTCGTCGCCGGCGAACCGGCCGAAACCGGGCGACCAGCCTCGACCGTCGAGCATCGTGGTCACCCGGACGCTGAGCCGGATGATCCCGCCGCTGCGCGTGACCAGCGCCCGCCGGAGGAAGAGGATTAACAGGGCCACGAACACCGCGGCGACGCCGATTCCGATCCCTTCCACGATCTCCATCGGCGGATCGGCTCAGCGGCTCTGTGCTGCGGAGGCCGGGGTGGCGCTCTCGGCCAGTACGGTGACGCCCTCGCTGCTCACCGAGAGGAAGCCGCCGGCCACCTCGTACGAGATCTGCTCGCCACCGGGCAGCTTGATCCGGACCTGGCCGGGCTCGGCGAGCTGCCCCAGCAGGGGCGCGTGCCCCGGCAGCACACCCAGCTCACCCTCGGTCGTGCGGGCGACGACCATCTCGGCCTCGCCGGACCAGACTTTCTCCTCGACGGCTACGAGCTCGACGTGAAGCTGCTGTGCCACGCTGTCTCCTTGCTGCGGCGGCGGATTGCCGCAAGTCTAGTCGCGCCCGTCGTGGGCTCCCAACGCGGGTGGCGTAAGCTGCGCCACCCGCGCCCGGGAGCCCTACTTCGTCTTGTTCCGGAAGTCCGGATGCTCCAGCAGGAAGGCGTCGAGCTGCTCCTTCTCCAGAGCGGTGAAGAAGTCCTCGGCCTCGGGCCGCAACCGCTCGCCCCGGTACGCCGACCCGGTGCCGATGTTCTCCCCCGGCAGCTTGATCAGCTCGACGTTGTCGGAGCGGATGCCCTTGAGTGCGATCGCGAAGTCGACCACGCTGTTGCCCCGGCCGTTGAAGATCAGCGACTGCCCGGCGGCCCGGATCACCCTGTCCAGCTTGATCGGGTTGGTCACCACGTCGGCGCTGAACGCCTGGTTGACCATCGCCTTGATGAACTGCTGCTGGTGCCGCTGCCGGCCGTAGTCGGCGTCCGGGACGCCGTTCTTCGGGTACCGCTGGCGGACGTAGTCCAGCGCCTGCCAGCCGCTGAGGTGCTGGTTGCCCTTCTTGTAGACCGCCTGAGGGCCGATGTAACCCTCGCCGTACGGGTTGCCCTTGCGGTGCACCCCGCTCGGCTCGCGGTGCTCGGAGCGCACCTCGCGCTCGATGTACATGTCGACGCCGCCCATCGCGTCGACGATCTTCTGGAAGCCGGTGAAGTTGATGATCGCGCCCGCGTCGAAGCGGTCGATCCCGGTCACCTGCTGCACGGTCTTGGCCAGCAGCTCGAAGCCCCGGGCGGCGTCCGGGTTCTGCCCGGGGACCCGGCTGCCGTACGCCATGGCGGCGTTGAGCTTGTCGGTGCCGCCGCCGAACTCGGCCTTGCTGAACCTCGGGATCTCGACCCGCAGGTCCCGGGGCAACGAGAAGAGGTACGCCCGGTCCAGCTCGGCCGGCACGTGCAGCACCATGACCGAGTCGGCCAGCGGCGGGGTCTTCGCGTCGCGCGGGTCGATGCCGACCAGCAGGATGTTGAGCGGCCCCTTGATGTCGCTCTTGCGCTCCTGGGCGCCGGCGGCCTGGTCGCCGAACAGGTCGCCCTTGCCCACCGCGCCCTCGTACCGGGCCATCAGTGCCTCGTAGCCGACCAGCACCGCGCCGCTGAGCAGCATGAGCACGGCCCCGAAGACCGTGCACACCCGCGACCAGCGGGGCACCCGCGACCACGCCGACGGTTTCTTCCTGCCGCCCTTGCCGGCCTTACCCACGAGCATCTCCGTTCGTCACGCCCACGACTAGGAGACGGGCGTATGCAGCCGAAAAGTTGCAACGATGTTCACTCGTCCGGGGGACGGCGTGAATCGACGGTACCTCGCGTTCGACGAAGCCGCCGATCAGCAACCGGACAGCGGAGATCATAGAGCCTGTAGATGAACGAGGACCGCCCCGGTTGTTACCAGGACGGCCCTCGACAGTGTGACGCAAATCTAGCTCTTCATCAGCTCCGCGGCCTTGCGCTCCAGGTCCTCCAGACCACCGCACATGAAGAAGGCCTGCTCGGGGAAGTGGTCGTACTCCCCCTCGCTGATCTTCTTGAACGCCTCGATGGTCTCGGCGATCGGAACCGTCGAACCCGGCACGCCGGTGAACTGCTCGGCGGCGTAGGTGTTCTGCGACAGGAAGCGCTCGATCCGCCGCGCGCGCTGCACGGTGATCTTGTCTTCCTCGGAGAGCTCCTCGATGCCGAGGATGGCGATGATGTCCTGCAGGTCCTTGTACTTCTGCAGGATCCGCTTGACCTCGGTGGCCACCGCGAAGTGCTCGGCGCCGACGAACTCCGGGGCGAGGATCCGGGACGAGGACGCCAGCGGGTCCACGGCCGGGTAGATGCCCTTGTCGGAGATCGACCGCTCCAGGTTGGTGGTCGCGTCGAGGTGGGCGAACGTGGTGGCCGGGGCGGGGTCGGTGTAGTCGTCCGCCGGCACGTAGATCGCCTGCAGCGAGGTGATGGCCTGGCCCCGGACGGAGGTGATCCGCTCCTGGAGCTCGCCCATCTCGTCGGCCAGGGTCGGCTGGTAACCCACGGCGCTCGGCATCCGGCCGAGCAGGGTGGACACCTCGGAACCGGCCTGGGTGAAGCGGAAGATGTTGTCGATGAAGAGCAGCACCTCCTGCTTCTTGACGTCGCGGAAGTACTCCGCCATGGTCAGCGCGGACAGGGCGACCCGCAGCCGGGTGCCCGGCGGCTCGTCCATCTGGCCGTAGACCAGCGCGGTCTTGTCGATGACGCCGGACTCGGTCATTTCGGCGATGAGGTCGTTGCCCTCGCGGGTGCGCTCCCCCACGCCGGCGAAGACCGACGTACCACCGAAGTTCCGGGCCACCCGGGTGATCATCTCCTGGATGAGCACCGTCTTGCCCACGCCCGCGCCGCCGAACAGACCGATCTTGCCACCCTTGACGTACGGGGCGAGCAGGTCGATGACCTTGATGCCGGTCTCCAGCATCTCGGTCTTCGGCTCCAGGTCCGCGAAGGCCGGGGCCTTGCGGTGGATGCCCCAGTGGTCGTCCGGGCTCAGCGTCTCGCCCTCGGTGAGATTGAGGCACTCGCCGATGGCGTTGAAGACGTGGCCCTTGACCGTGTCGCCCACCGGCACGGTGATCGGCGAACCGGTGTCGCGCACCTCGGCACCGCGCACCAGGCCGTCGGTCGGCTGCATCGAGATGGCGCGGATCAGGTTGTCGCCCAGGTGCTGAGCGACCTCCAGGGTCAGCGTCTTCTCGCCGCCGGAGAGGCTCACGTCGACGTTGAGGGCGTTGAACAGGGCCGGCATGGCGTCGCGCGGGAACTCGGCGTCGACGACCGGGCCGATGACCCGGACCACGCGACCGGTGGCCGTCTTGGTCTCTGCTGGTCCACCAGCAACTGCGGATACAGTCATCACACTTCACTTCCCGACGCGGCGAGCGCGTTCGCGCCGCCGACGATCTCGCTGATCTCCTGGGTGATCCCGGCCTGGCGGGCCGAGTTCATCTCACGCGTGTACTTCTCGATCATCTCTTCGGCGTTGTCGGTGGCGCTCTTCATCGCCCGCCGCCGGGACGCCGACTCGCTCGCCGCCGACTCCAGCAACGCCGCGTAGATCCGCGTGTTGATGTACTTCGGCAGCAGCGCGTCGAGCAGCGCCTCCGCCTCCGGCTCGAACTCGTACGCCGGGAGCAGACCCTCGGACTTGGGCCGGTCCTCGACCTGCATCGGGCCGATGACCTTCGCGACCGGGGTCTGGGTCATCAGGGAGTGGAACTCGGTGTAGACGATGTGCAGCTCGTCGATCCCGAGCACCCCGTCCGGCCCGGCGGAGCCGTCCACGTCGTCCGCGCCGGCGGTGAACGCCTTGATCAGCGTCTCACCCACCTCGCGGGCGTTGGCGAACGTCGGTTGCTCCGAGAAGCCCGTCCAGTTCGCCTCGATCGGCCAGTCCCGGAACCGGTAGAACCCGACGCCCTTGCGGCCGATGACGTAGAGCACCGGCTCCTTGTCCTCGGCGCGCAGCCGGGCGATCAGCGACTGCGCGGTCTTGATCGCGTTGGAGCTGTAACCGCCGGCCAGGCCCCGGTCGGCGGTTACCAGCAGGACGCCCGCCCGCCGCACCCGCTCGCGCGGGGTGAGCAGCGGGTGGTCGATCCGGGCGTTGGACGCCAGCGCGGTGAGCACGCCGGTGATGGCCTGGGCGTACGGCAGGGACGCCTGCACCCGGGCCTGGGCCTTGGCGATCCGGCTCGTCGCCACGAGCTCCATCGCCTTGGTGATCTTCTTCATCCCCTTCGCCGAGCGAATCCGTTGACGAAGAACGCGTACCTGGGCCGCCATGAGTCAGCCCTACTGCTTCTCGGCGTTGTCGCGGTAGCGGGTCACCGTCTCGCGGCTCTCTTCGCCCTCCAGCGGGGCTGCCGGGGCCTCGTTGATCCGGGGCTCGTCCTCCTTGCCGAGGAACATCTGCTTGAAGCTCGCGATGGCCTCGTCGAGAGAGGAGATCACGTCGTCGTTCCACTTGTTGTCGGCGATCGCCGCGAGGGTGCCCTCGTGCTTGTGCCGCAGGTACTGGAGGAACTCGGACTCGAACCGGCGCACCTCGCCGACGGGGACGTCGTCGAGCTTGCCCTCGGTTCCGGCCCAGACGGAGACGACCTGCTCCTGCACCGGGAAGGGCGAGTAGTTCGGCTGCTTGAGCAGCTCGACCAGGCGGGAACCGCGCTCCAACTGGGCGCGGGAGGCCTTGTCCAGGTCGGAGGCGAAGGCGGCGAACGCCTCCAGCTCGCGGTACTGGGCCAGGTTGAGCCGCAGCGAGCCGGCGACCTTCTTCATCGGCTTCACCTGGGCGGCGCCGCCGACCCGGGAAACCGAGGTGCCGACGTTGATGGCCGGCCGGACGCCCTGGTTGAACAGGTCCGTCTCCAGGAAGATCTGGCCGTCGGTGATGGAGATGACGTTGGTCGGGATGAAGGCCGAGATGTCGTTGGCCTTCGTCTCGATGATCGGCAGGCCGGTCATCGAGCCGCCGCCCAGCGCGTCGGAGAGCTTCGCGCAGCGCTCCAGCAGCCGGGAGTGCAGGTAGAAGACGTCACCCGGGTACGCCTCGCGGCCCGGCGGGCGGCGCAGCAGCAGCGACACGGCCCGGTACGCCTCCGCCTGCTTGCTCAGGTCGTCGAAGACGATCAGGACGTGCTTGCCGCCGTACATCCAGTGCTGGCCGATGGACGAGCCGGTGTAGGGCGCCAGGTACTTGAAGCCGGCCGGGTCGGACGCCGGGGAGGCCACGATGGTGGTGTACTCCATCGCTCCCGCGTCCTCCAGGATGCCCTTGATCGAGGCGATCGTGGAGGCCTTCTGGCCGATGGCGACGTAGATGCAGCGAACCTGCTTCTTCGGGTCGCCGGAGCGCCAGTTGTCCCGCTGGTTGAGGATGGTGTCCAGGGCGACCGTGGTCTTGCCGGTCTTCCGGTCACCGATGATGAGCTGCCGCTGGCCCCGGCCGATCGGGGTCATGGCGTCGACCGCCTTGATACCGGTCTGCAGCGGCTCGTCGACGGACTGCCGGGCCATCACGTTCGGGGCCTGCAGCTCCAGCTCGCGGAAGCCCTCGTTGGCGATGTCACCGAGGCCGTCGATCGGCTGGCCGAGCGCGTTGACCACGCGGCCGAGGAAGGCGTCACCGACCGGCACGGAGAGCACCCGGCCGGTGCGCTTGACGCGCTGGCCCTCTTCGAGCTTGGCGGAGTCACCGAGAACGACGACGCCGATCTCCCGGACGTCGAGGTTCAGCGCCACGCCGAGCGTGCCGTCCTCGAACTCCAGGAGCTCGTTGGTCATGGTCGAGGGCAGGCCCTCGACGTGGGCGATACCGTCGCCGGTGTCGGCGACGGTGCCGACCTCCTCGCGGGAGACGTCGGGCGAGTAGGAGGAGACGTAGCGCTCCAGGGCGCCGCGGATCTCCTCCGTCGAGATGGTCAGCTCGGCCATCCTCTGCTTCCTTAAGTATCAGGGGCCCGGGATACCTAGTACCGACCGGTCCGAATGGCGTCTGTCAATCCAGGCGTTTCGCGTGTGCCAGCGGGATGCCGGTCAGCGCTTCGCGAGCGCGTTGCGGGTCTCGTTGAGGCGGCGCAGGACGGTGCCGTCGTACAGGTCGGACCCGACCCGGACGCTGACGCCGCCGAGGACCGAGGGGTCCACCATCTGCTTGACGGAGACCTCCCGACCGTACATCGCGGACAGGCGGGCACCGAGCCGCTGCTCGTCCTCGTCGCTCAACGGGGCCGCCACGGTCACGTACGCGACCCTCCGGTCCCGCCGGTCGGCGGTCAGCTCGACCAGCCGGGTGAGCGAGCCGGTGAAGGAACGCCCACCGAACCCGTTCAACGCCACCTCGACGAGGCGGACGGTGACCGGGCGGGCCTTGCTGGCGAGCAGCTCGCGGGCCAGCTCGACCCGCCGCTCGGCCGGGCCGACCGGGTCGGACAGCGCCGCCGACAGCGCGGGCTGGCCGGCGACCACCTGGCCGAAGCGGAACAGCTCGTCCTCGACCTCGCCCAGGTCGCCGGAGGCTTCGGCGCTGGCCAGCAGCGCCTCCACGCCGAGGCGCTCGGCGCCGTCGAGCAGCTCCGACGGTGCCGACCACCGGCCGGAGACGAGTTCGGTGAGCAGGTCGAGCCCATCCGCGCCGACCTTGCCCCGGAGCATGTCCCCGAGCAGCCCGGCGCGGTCCGCGCCCGAGCGGGCCGGGTCGGACAGCGCCCGACGCAGCCGCGGCTCACGCCGCAGCAGGCCGGCGACGGCGAGCAGGTCGTCGGCGGTGGCGGCCACCGCCGACGGCTCCGCACCCCGCGCGTACGCCGCCAGGCGCTCGGTCGCGGCCCGGTACGACTCCCGGCTGGCGGCCTGCATCAGCGGGCCCCCGTGCTCTCGAGGTCGCTGAGGAAGCGGTCGACGGTGCCCTTGCGGCGGGCCTCGTCCGCCAGCGACTCGCCGACGATCTTGCTGGCCAGGTCGACCGCGATCGTGCCGACCTCCGTGCGCAGCTCACGCACGATGGTGGCCCGCTCGGCGGCGAGCTGCTCCTTGCCGGCCGCGATGATCCGGTCGGACTCCTCCCGCGCCTTGGCGAGGATGTCCTGCCGGATGCCCTCCGCGTCGGCCCGGGCGTCGTCCCGGATCTTCGCGGCGTCGGTGCGCGCCTCGGCGAGCTGCGCGCGGTACTGCTCAAGGAGCTGGTTGGCCTCGGCCTGGGCGGCCTCGGCGCGCTTGATGCCACCCTCGATCGCGTCGACCCGGGCCTGGAACGTCTGCTCCATGCGCGGAAAGACGAACTTCATCAGCACGATGCAGAGCAGGACGAAGGCGATGCCACCGACCACGATCTCCTGCCAGATCGGGATGATCGGGTTGTGGGTCGACTCACCACCCTCTGCGGCGAGCAGGTACATGGGAAACCTCCCGGTCGAAGGGCGGGATTTAGAGGTTGCCCTGCCAGATGAAGCCGAAGGCGATACCGAGCAGCGCGAGCGCCTCGATGACGGCGAAGCCGATCCAGACGTACGGCAGGGTCATCCGGGACGACTCCGGCTGGCGGGCGGTCGACTGGATGTAGGCGGCGAAGACCAGGCCGACACCGATGCCCGGGCCGATGGCCGCGAGACCGTAGCCGATGGCGGCGGTGCTGCCCTCTACCGCGGCGATGATGTCCATTAGTGGATTCCTCCTGGTTATCACGCGTGACTCTCACGCGGGACGACAACGGGTGGTGCGAGATGGATCAGTGCTCGTCGGCGAGCGCGCCCTGCACGTAGCTGGCGGTGAGCACCGTGAAGACGTATGCCTGCAGGCAGATGACCAGGAACTCGAGGAAGGTGAGAGCGATGGTCATCACCCAGGACAGCACCGAGACCGGGGCCAGCCAGGCGTTGGCGCTGAGCATCGCGAACCCGCCGAGCGTGAAGACCAGCAGGAGCATGTGGCCGGCGAACATGTTCGCGAAGAGACGGACGGCCAGCGAGAACGGCCGGACCAGGAAGGTCGAGAAGAACTCGATCGGGATCAGCAGCGGCAGGATGTACCACGGCGCCGGCGGGATCAGGGAGTTCTTGACGAACTTGCCGAACCCGTGGTGCCGGATGCCCACCCAGATGAACATCACGTAGCTGATCACGGCGAGGAAGGCCGGGAAGGCGATGTGCGAGTTCGGCGAGATCTGGAACAGCGGGACGATCGCGAAGAAGTTCGTCAGCAGGATGAAGCAGAACAGCGTCGTGAAGTACGGCGCGAACCGCACCCCCGCGTGCCCGATCATCTCGACGGCGATGTTGTTGCGCACGAAGCCGTAGATGGACTCGGCGAGCCACTGCTTCTTCGTCGGCACCAGCTGCGGCTTCCGGTAGGTCGCCAGGAAGAAGATGATCAGGACGCCGACGGCGATCCAGACCATGGCCGTAATCTTGGTGAACCAGTAGGAGTCGTGCGCACCCCAGGGCAGGATGCTGGGCAGGTAAAAGTCCTCCACGCTGGGTGGGAATGCCGCCTGGCCCGCTGCCAGGACGTTCGCCTGTCCGAACACCGCGTCCCTTCCTAAGTAGGCGTGCCGAGTCGGCGGACGACCAGGATGATCCCCCCGGCCATGCCGAGCACGACGCCGATCCCGGTGGCGATGCCACCGGTGTCGAGCCACTGGTCGACCAGCCAGCCGACGAAACCCCAGACGAGCATGCCCCCGATCAGGTACGAGAGCGCGGTCCAACCCTGGCCGGCACCGGTCGGAGTGTCGTCCGGGCCGCCGCTGGGTCGGGGGGTTTGGTCACCAGCCATGACGGGGCGAACGATATCAGTCGGGAAAACGAGGCTGTGCCTCACCCCCCGCACAACCGTCGTTGTGTGGGCCTCTGGCGGGCGCGTCGTCTGTGGGCACGCTACTCCCCTTGCACCACAGAATGAATGACCGGTGTCGGACACAATCGCGCGTCGTACCGAAAAGTGGGACGCAGGAGCCCTCAGCCCTTGGCCCGGCGCGCGTACACCGTGCTGAGCCACCAGATGTGCGCGCCGGTCCAGACCACCACGCCGACGGCGATGCCGATGCAGAGCGGGACCATCGCCGACCATCCCGTCGAGGCGACCGCCATCAGCACGCCACCCAGGAGGGTGAACTTCGCGACGTACAGGCCGACCCCGAACGGGAGCACGAGCTGCGGGTTGCGCGCATCCGCCCAGGCCAGGACCACGGTGGTGAGGACGTAGCTGGCCACGGTCACGGCCACCCCGGCCGCCACGCCCAGCGCCGCGTCCGCCCCGCCGAGGACGCCGCCCACCACCGCGCCCAGGGCCGCCACGGCGGCGGAGGCGGCCAGCAGCACCGGCAGGTGGCGCAGCCGCCAGCCCCGGTCGTCGGTCGCCCGCGCCGCGTCCACCACGGGCTCAGCCACGGGGGTACGCCGGGAAGGCGGCGACCAGCTCGGCCGCGTCGGCGGCGACCCGGGTGAGGGTGTCGACGCCGCCCGCCGCGGCGGGATCAGCGCGAACCGCGCGGGCGATCAGGGCCGCGACAAGGCGCATCTCCTCCTCGCCCATGCCCTGCGTGGTGACGCTCGGCGTGCCCACCCGGATGCCCGAGGCGACCATGGGCGGCTGCGGGTCGTACGGGATCGCGTTCTTGTTCAGGGTGATGGCCGCGGCGTCGCAGCGCGCCTCGGCCTCGGCCCCGGTCACCCCGGCCGCGCGCAGGTCGAGCAGGGCGAGGTGGGTGTCGGTGCCGCCGGAGACCGGCCGCATCCCCTCGGCGGCGAGCCCGGCGGCGAGCGCGCGGGCGTTGGCCACCACCTGCGCGGCGTACGCCCGGAACTCGGGCTGGGCGGCCTCGCGCAGGGCCACCGCCTTGGCCGCGACGGCGTGCATCAGCGGCCCGCCCTGGGTGAACGGGAAGACCGCCTTGTCGATCCGCTGAGCCAGCGACTCCCGGCACAGGATCATGCCGCCGCGCGGGCCGCGCAGCACCTTGTGCGTGGTGGCGCAGACGACGTCGGCGTACGGCACCGGCGACGGTACGGCCCGACCGGCGACCAGCCCGATGAAGTGCGCGGCGTCCACCATCAGGTACGCGCCCACCTCGTCGGCGATTTCCCGGAACCGGGCGAAGTCGATCAGCCGGGGATACGCCGTCGCCCCACAGATGATCATCTTGGGACGGTGGGCCCGGGCGAGATCACGCACCTCGTCGTAGTCGATCAGCTCGGTGTCCTTGCGGACCCGGTAGCCGACCGTGCCGTACCACTTGCCGGAGAAGTTCACCCGACTGCCGTGGGTCAGGTGCCCGCCGTGCGGCAGGTCCATCGCCAGCACCGTGTCCCCCGGCTGCACCAACGCGGCGTACGCGGCGAGGTTGGCGTTCGCCCCGGAGTGCGGCTGGAGGTTGGCGTGCTCGGCGTCGAACAGCTCCTTCGCGCGGGCGATGCCGATCTCCTCCGCCCGGTCCACCTCGGCGCAGCCGCCGTAGTAGCGCCGGCCCGGGTACCCCTCGGCGTACTTGTTGGTCAGCGTCGAGCCGAGCGCGGCCAGCACCGCCGGGGAGGTCAGGTTCTCGCTGGCGATCAGTTGCAGGCCGCCGCGCAGCCGGTCCAGCTCGCCGAGCACCACCCCGGCGATCTCCGGATCGATGGTGCTGAGCTGCTCGAAGTCCGGCCCCCAGAAGGTGCTCCTCGCGTTCTCCACAGCGAAGGAGTCTACGGAGCCGCACACCGGGGGCCGTGAGATGCCTCGTCACCGGCGCGACCGGGTACACCGGCGGGCGACCCGCGCCCCGGCTGCTGGCCGAGGGGCGCCAGGTGCGCTGCCTGGCGGCCACGCCTACCGGAGGTGGTGTTCCCGTTGCACGCGATCGCCTTCGGCGGGCAGGCGGTTCAGTTGCCGGAGCGGGGGGCCGTGGCGCGCAGGGCCACCGACTCGCTGGGTGGGACGAAGTCGCGTACCGGCTGGTCCCGGAGGCCGTCGTAGAGGGTGCGGCCGACCAGGTCGACCAGCTCGGCCTGGACCGCCAGGCCGACCGCGTCCCGGGGATCGTCCGGGTTCGCCGCGATCGAGGCGACGGCAAGCTGCGGAGTGAAGGCGACCACGGTTTCCGTGCCGTTCCCCTCCGAGCTGCCGGTCTTGCCGGCCACCGGCCGGCCCAGCCGGCCGCGCAGGTCCTGGGCGGTGCCGTCGGAGCAGCCGCCGTACATCGACTGGTCGCCGACCGGGCACCGGGCCGCGTCGGCCGCGCCCCGGGCCACGTCCGTGTCGAGCACCTGCCGGCAGTCCGGGTGCCCGGCGGCGACCTCCCGCCCGGCGGCGTCGAGGATCCGCACCACCGGCGTGGGCGCGCACCACAGCCCCTCCGCCGCCACCGCCGCGTACGCCCCGGCGAGGTCGAGCGGGGTGGTGGCGGCGACGCCCAGCGTGAACGGGCCCCACTCCCGCGCGCCGTACCTGGCCAACCGGGCGTCGGACTCGGCGCGCAGCCGGATGCCGAGCCGCTCGGCCATCTCCACCACCCGGTCCGCGCCGACCCGCTCGGTCAGCCAGGCGAAGTACGTGTTGACCGAGCGGCCGAACGCGTCCCACATGGTCCGGTAGCCGTCCATCGCGATCGGGTCGGAGTTGACCGGGCACCAGCGGCCACGGCATTCGGCGGGGCCGCCGGTCACCGGGAAGCGGGTGACGATGCGGGGCGGGGCGTCGAAGAGGGTGCCCAGCGGCAGTCCCGCCTCCAGCGCGGCGAGCACCGCGAAGATCTTGAACGTCGACCCGGCCTGGTACCCGTGGATGGTTCCGCCCCCAGCGACGAGCTGGTTGACGGTGTTCGGGCGGTTGCGCCAGCCCGGCGGGTTCTCCTCGACGCTGTAGTTCCGGTTCACCGCGAGGGCGAGCACCCGCCCCGTGCCCGGTTGCACCACGGCCGTAGGCGCGGTGCGCGGGTCGTCGACGTCGTAGATCCGCAAGACCTGCTCGGCGGCGGTCCGCTGCACCGCCGGGTCGAGCGACGTGACGATCCGGAAGCCGCCCCGGCGCAGGGTGCGCTGCCGCTCGTCGGCGGTGGCGCCGAACGCCTGCTGCTCGCTCCACCACCGGGTGAACCAGTCGCAGAAGAAGCCCCAGTCGTTGTGCTCCTGCGGGACCGCCGTGCAGTCGTTCGGCGTCGCGCTGGGCTTCAGGGCGAGCGGCTCGGCCTTCGCCACCGCGGCCACGTCGGGCGCGACCTGGCCGGTTTCGACCAGCCGGTCCAGCACGTACGTCCGGCGGGCCAGCGCCGCGTCGGCGTCGCCGTTGATCGGGTCGTCGGTGTGCGGCGAGCGCACCAGCCCGGCCAGCAGGGCCGACTCGGCCAGGGTGAGCTGCGCCGGCAGCTTGGAGAAGTACCGCTTGCTGGCCGCACCCACCCCGTACGCGCCCGCGCCGAAGTAGGCGATGTTGAGGTAGCCGGCGAGGATCTGGTCCTTGCTCATCTCGCGCTCCAGCGCCAGGGCGTACCGCATCTCCTTGATTTTGCGGCTGAGGGTGACCTCGGTGGCCTTGGCCCGCTCCTCCTCGGTCAGCCCAGGGTCGCTGGCGAGCACGTTGCGCACGTACTGCATGGTCAGGGTCGACGCGCCCTGCCGGGGCGCGCCGTCGCGCCGGTTGGCGGTGAACGCCCGGACCACGCCCCGCACGTCCACGCCCGGGTGCTCGTAGAAGCGGACGTCCTCGGCGGCGACCACGGCCTGACGCATCGCCGGCGCCACCTGGGCCAGCGGCACGTCGACCCGGTCCTCGGTGTAGAAGGACGTGATCAGAGTGCGGCCGTCGTTGGCGTAGAGGGTGGACCGTTGCGCCGTCGGCGGCGTGAGCAGCGACGCCGGCAGGTCCGACCACGGCTCGGTGATTCCCCGGATGCCGATCCCGAAGACCAGGGCGGCCGGCAGTGCGGCCACCGCGAGCGCCAGCCCGGCGAGCACGCCGGCGATCACGATGGTCATCAGCTTGTTGAGACGACAGGCCCGGATCATCAGCTCTCCCCGCAGGAGCCGGTCAGGTGCGGACCCGTTCAGAATGACCCGGGCGGCAGCGCACCCGGCCGGTTTTCCCCAAAGGGGGACGAATTTCGCGAGAAAGACACGCGACGCGCCGGAGCCGCCGTGCCGAAGCCACCGCGCCGCGCCCTCGCCGAAGCCGCAGCGCCGTCAGGGCAGGACGGCAGCGCCCCGTCAGGGGGCAGGACAAGCATCGCCCTGTCAGGGCTGGGCAGCATCGCTGTCAGGGCTGGGCAGCAGCGCTGTCAGGGCTGGGCAGCAGCGCTGTCAGGGCAGCAGGGCGGCGGCCAGGGGGTGGACGGTCTCCTCGATCTCGTCGGCGACCCGGCTGAAGCACTGGTCGCCGCGCCCCCACGGGTCGTCGAGGTCGTCGGTGTGCAGCGGGGCCGCGCCCTGCCGGGCGGCGTGCGCGGCGGCCACCAGGGCCACGCCCCGGGCGTACACGGCGTCCCCCGTGGCGTCGGCCGGGGGCAGCCCGGCGGCGTCGACCGCCGCCAGCAGCCGGCCGAACTCACCGAGCACGAACGTGCGGGGCGCGGCGTCGGGGCGTAGCGCCACCACGTACTCCTGCTGGTCGGCGGTGGCGGTGAGCACCAGGTCCGCCGCGTCGATGAGGTCGGAGCGCAGCTTGCGGGCGGCGAAGCCGTCCACGTCGCCGCCCCGGGACACCACCTGACGGGCCGCCGGCGGGTTCATCTCCTCGCCCGCGTGCCAGCCGCCGGTGCCTGCGCTGTGGCTGTGCAGCAGCCCGTCCGCGCCGATCGGGTCGATGCCGCGCCGCGTCAGCCGCTCGCGGACGGCCAGCGCCAGCAGCCGCTCCGCCATCGGTGAGCGGCAGATGTTTCCCATGCAGACGTGCAGGACGGTGAACGGCGGCACTCAGCCCACCTGGCTCTCGACGATGTCCGGCACGACGTCCCGCAGCTTCTCGACCGGGATCGCCCCGGCGCGCAGCAGCCTCGGCACCTCGCCGGTGAGGTCGACGATGGTGCTCGGCACCGGATCGGGACACGGCCCGGCCTCCAGGTACGCCCGGACGGTGTACCCGAGCTGCTCCCGGGCCGCCTCGGCGGTCACCGCCGCCGGCTGGCCGACCTTGTTGGCCGACGCCACCGCCATCGGGCCGGTCTCCCGCAGCACCTCCAGGGCCACCGGGTGCAGCGGCATCCGGACCGCGACGGTGCCGCTGTCGTCGCCGAGGTCCCACGACAGGCTCGGCGAGTGCTCCACCACGATCGTGAGCGCGCCCGGCCAGAACGCCTCGACCAGGTCGCGGGCCGACCGGGGCAGCGTGAAGACCAGGCCGTCGAGGGTGTGGCGGGACCCGATCAGCACCGGGGGCGCCTGCCGGGTTCCGCCCTTGGCATCCGAGAGCGCCTTCACCGCGTACGGGGTGAAGGCGTCCGCGCCGATCCCGTAGACCGTGTCCGTCGGCAGGACGACCAGCTCGCCGTTCTTGACCGCCTCGATGGCAGCGGCGATGCCGCGGTCCCGGTCGGCGAGCGACCGACAGTCGTAGAGCATCACGAGGAGCCAGTCTGCCACGCCCCGGCCCGGTCGGTGTCCTCGGCGTGAACGGGTCCCACAGGTCCGGATCCGCCCGCCGCCCCCGGCGTGCGGCAGGATGCCGGAGATCGGCGGCGGGCGGTCGCGAACCGGGGCCGTCCGGCCAGGTCCCGGTGCTCCACGATCTCCTCGTACCGGCCGTCGGCGGCCAGTAGCGCGGGCACCGCCGCGCCGTGGGTGTCGTCGTGCTCGACACCGAGCACCCCGCCGGGGCGGAGTAGCTGTGCGGCGCGGGCCAGCACCGGCCGGATCACGTCCAGCCCGTCCGCACCGCCGAAGACCGCCTCGTCCGGGTCGTGCGCCGCCACCTCCGGGGGCACCTGGACGGCCCGCGGCACGTACGGCGGGTTGCACAGCAACACGTCCACCCGCCCGACCAGCTCGCCGAGCAGGCCCGGATCGGTGACGTCGGCGGCCACCACCTCGACCGGCCGGTCCCCTGCGGCGGCCCGGTCGGCCGCGTTACGGCGCAGCCACGCCAGCGCCGCCGGGGACCGCTCCACGGCCACCACCCGGGCGGCGGGTGCCTCCTGGGCCACCGCGAGGGCGATCGCTCCCGACCCGCTGCACAAATCGACGACCAGCGGCCCACCGGTCGCCCCCTGGCCGCCCCCAGCCGTGGGATCGCAGGCCCGCAGCCGGGCCTGGTCTACGCCCCAGCCGGCGAGCAGCTCGGTCTCCGGCCGGGGCACGAAGACGCCCGGACCGACCGCCAGCTCCAGGTGCCGGAAGGCGGCTTTGCCGGTGAGGTGTTGCAGCGGCTCCCGGGCCACCCGGCGGGCGACCAGGGCGTCGTACCGCTCGAGCTGGTCGGGGCTGAGGCGGTCGGCCAGCGCCAGCCGCCCCCGGGGCACGCCCAGCACGTGGGCGGCGAGCAGCTCGGCCTCGACGCGAGGCGACTCGATCCCCGCCGTGGCGAGAAGGCGGGCGGCGCGGGCCACCGCCACCGTGGGCTGACGGCGTTCTGACCCTTCGGACGGGTGTTGCGGACGGGAGGTCACGACATAATCATGAAGCGTCGCGGGCCGCGCCATGAGTTGGTGCGTCCCTCCGCACACCGACAGGGAGGTCGCGCGTGGGGTGGCTCAACCGGGTCAACGACCAGGTTGACGTCCTGACACGGGCTCGCGCGCTTCAGGAGGTTAGTCGCTCCGCCGAGTCGTGCCTCCTGCTCGACGGGGTGATCCGCAGCACCGGCGACCCGTACGCCCGGGCCGACGCGCTCGTGCAGCGCCTGTCCGCGTTGATCAATCTCGGGCGCACCGCCGAGTACACCCGGGCCATCGAGGAGGCGTCCGCCGCCGTGCGGGACCTCGCCGAGCCGTACCTGCACGGGCACCTCAACGCGCTGGCCGCGCTCGCCGCTCACCATCAGGGGGCGCTCGACCGGTGCGTCACCCACCTGGTGAAGGCGGCCCGGGCGCTGGGGGCGGTCGAGGACCCGGACCGGGACACCGCCTGGGGCTGGCACGACCTCGCGATGGCCTACTCCTACCTGAGCTTCCACGGGTACGCGCTCGGCGCCATCGAGCGCGCCCGCCAGCTCGGGCTGGCCGCCGGCATCCCCGAGGAGACCTTCGCCGCGCCCGGCATCCGGCTGCGCAACGCGGTCGCCCTCGACCACAACGGCGACAGCGACGGCTGCCTGCGGGTGCTCCGGGACGTCGCCGCCGACCTGGGCCGGTTCCTGCGCGGCGGGCGGGCCGACGAGCTGCGCCCGAGCAGCCTGGCCGCGTACGGCTACGCTGCCGCCCGCCGGGCCGCCCTCGGCGACCAGGTGGAGACCGCCACCGACGCCGACCCGAACCGGCTGCTCGGCCACGGCGCGGACAGCGCCCGGGCCCGGGACATGCGCCAGCTCGGCCAGGTGTGCCTGGCCATCGCGGCCGGCAACCCGATCGAGGCGATCACCCGGCTCGACACCGCCCGGGTCTCCAACGAGACGCTCGGCGCGGCCGAGCGGGCCCGGCTGCGCAGCATCGCGTACGGCCGGGCCGGCGACCACGCGGCGGCCCACCGGGCCGACCGGCACGCGTTCCGGCTCGCCGCGCAGCGCAACGACCGGCTGCGGGACGTCTACATCGACGGCATCGCCGCCCGGATCGACCACGAGGAGATGCGGCGGGAGGCTGCCCGGTTCGAGGGCGAGGCGCTCACCGACCCGCTGACCGGCCTGCCCAACCGTCGCCGGCTGGAGCGCTACATCGCGGCCGTGGTGGCCGGGGGCGAGCGGGTGGTCATCGGGGTCTGCGACCTGGACGGCTTCAAGGCGGTCAACACCCGCCACGGCCACCACTCCGGCGACCTGGTTCTCCAGCGCATCGCCGGGGTGATCAACCGGGTCATGCGCCGGGGCGACTTCGTGGCCCGCTACGGCGGCGACGAGTTCGTGGTGGTGCTCTCCGGGGCGGGAATGACCGAGGCGGCCGAGGTGGCCCGCCGCATCGAGGCGGCAGTGCGCACCGAGGACTGGGAGGCCCTGGTGCCCGGCACCCCGGTCGGGGTGACCATAGGCTTCGCCGAGGTCAGGGCCAGCGGCCCTGGCCTGCGCGACGCGCTCGGCGCGGCGTTCGAGACCGCCGACCGGGAGATGCTGGCCGCCAAGAACCGCTCCCGCGCCTCCTGAAGCCAGGGGGCCACCTCCGGTGCGGTAACGGCCGGTCGGCCCCTGCCCACCTCTACCTCAGGTGCGGTAGCCGCAGATCGGCCCGGCCCCGCCTCAGCGGCGGGTCAGCTCCGTGTCGCCGGCCAGTCGGGCGGCGCGATCGGCGTCGGCCAGGGCGTCCAGCACACCGTCCAGCTCGCCGGCGAGGGCCAGGTCGAGGTTGTACGCCGTGTAGCCGATCCGGTGGTCGGTGATCCGGTTCTGCGGGAAGTTGTACGTGCGGATGCGCTCCGAGCGGTCCACGGTACGCACCTGCGCCTTGCGGGCGTCCGAGGCGGCGGCGTCGGCCTGCTCCTGGGCGGCGGCCAGCAGCCGGGCCCGCAGGATGCGCATCGCCTGCTCGCGGTTCTGTAGCTGAGACTTCTCGTTCTGGCAGGAGACGACGATCCCGGTCGGCACGTGGGTGATCCGCACCGCCGAGTCGGTGGTGTTCACGGACTGCCCGCCCGGCCCGGACGAGCGGAACACGTCGATCCGCAGGTCGTTCGGGTCGACGCTCACGTCGACGTCCTCGGCCTCGGGCAGCACCAGCACGCCGGCGGCGCTGGTGTGGATGCGTCCCTGCGACTCGGTGACCGGGACGCGCTGCACCCGGTGCACCCCGCCCTCCCACTTGAGTCGCGACCACACACCGTTGCCGCCCTCCGGGACGCCCTTGGTCTTGATCGCCAGCGAGACGTCCTTGACCCCGCCCAGGTCGGAGTCCTGCGCGTCGATGACCTCGGTGAGCCAGCCGCGACGTTCGGCGTACCGGGTGTACATCCGCAGCAGGTCCCCGGCGAACAGGGCGGACTCCTCGCCGCCCTCGCCGGCCTTGATCTCGACGATCACGTCCTTGGCGTCGTGCGGGTCGCGCGGGATCAGCAGCTCGGCGAGGCGTTCCTCCAGTGCGGGCAGCCCGGCGGCGATGGACTCCGTCTCGGCGGCGAAGGACGGGTCCTCGGCGGCCAGTTCCCGCGCCGCGGCCAGGTCGGCGCGGGCCTGCTCCAGCTCGGCAGCCGCCTTGTGCAGTGGCGACAGCTCCGCGTAGCGGCGTCCGACCCGACGGGCGGCGTTCTGGTCCGCGTGGATCGCCGGGTCCGCGAGGCGCTTCTCCAGCTCGGCGTACTCGTCGAGGAGGGCCGCCAACCGCTCACTGCTCATGCTCGGGGTGCTCCTTCGACGACGGGGGCCGACCGGCGACAACCGGACGTGCGGGGCAATACGGACAGCGCCCGCGCCCGGCAGGAAGCCGGACGCGGGCGCCGAACGTGGAGCTACTTGGCCTTCTTGGCCTGAACCTTGGCGTACTTCTGCTGGAACTTGGCGACCCGGCCGGCCGTGTCGAGAACGCGCTGCTTACCGGTGTAGAACGGGTGGCAGGCGCTGCAGGTCTCGACGTGGATGGAACCGCCCTTGGCGGTGCTGCGGGTCGTGAAGGTGCTGCCGCAGGAGCAGCTGACCGCGGTGGTCGTGTACTCCGGGTGGATGTTGGGCTTCATGTCGCCTCGGTCCTCTCGCTTGGTGGTCGCCGGGTCGCCGTGCGGCCCCGACGCGTGGCGCGCGTCGGGCTCGGGCGTGAACCGGAACCGGTGGCCGATTGACCAGTGTGCCATGGGCATGAGCCGACCCCCCAGGCGGGCCGCACAGCAGGTCCGGCTTCGTCAACGTGCCTGTCCCCTCCCGCATTCCCACGACGCAAGGAAGGGCACCTTCTCAACGCCTCCGGGACCCTTCTCACGTCTCCCGAGCGCCGGGCGGTCGCGAGCAGCTCGTTGGGCACAGGGCGCGTACCGTGCGGAAGGGCACGGTCGCCAGCGACCGTGCCCTTCGGCGCGTACTACCGAATCACTCCCCCGGTGTGGACTTGGCGATCTGCATCAGGAACTCGATGTTGGTGCGGGACTGCTTGAGCCGGTCCAGCAGCAGGTCCAGCGCCGCCTGCGAGTCCAGCGAGTGCAGGACCTTACGGAGCTTGTGGATGATGGCCAGTTCCTCCGGCGCGAGCAGGATCTCCTCCTTACGCGTGCCGGACGGGTGGATGTCGATGGCCGGGAAGGTGCGCTTGTCGGCGATCTTCCGGTCCAGCTTCAGCTCCGCGTTGCCGGTGCCCTTGAACTCCTCGAAGATGACCGTGTCCGCCATGGAACCGGTCTCCACCAGCGCGGTGGCGAGGATGGTCAGCGAACCGCCGTTCTCGATGTTGCGGGCCGCACCCAGGAAACGCTTCGGCGGGTAGAGCGCGGTGGAGTCGATACCACCCGACATGATCCGGCCGGAGGCCGGCGCCGCCAGGTTGTACGACCGACCGAGCCGGGTCACCGAGTCGAGCAGCACGACCACGTCGTGCCCCAGCTCGACCAGCCGCTTCGCCCGCTCGATCGCCAACTCCGCCACCGTCGTGTGGTCCTGCGGCGGACGGTCGAACGTGGCCGCGATGACCTCGCCCTTCACCGACCGCTGCATGTCGGTGACCTCTTCGGGCCGCTCGTCCACCAGCACCACCATCAGGTGGCACTCCGGGTTGTTGTGCGTGATGGCGTTCGCGATCGCCTGGAGCACCATCGTCTTGCCTGCCTTCGGCGGCGAGACGATCAGCGCCCGCTGGCCCTTGCCGATCGGCATGACCAGGTCGATGACCCGCGTCGTCAGGATGTGCGGCTCGGTCTCCAGCCGCAGCCGCTCCTGCGGGTACAGCGGGGTCAGCTTGTAGAACTCCGGCCGCCGCCGCGCCTCGTCCGGCTCCATCCCGTTGATGGTGTCGAGCCGCACCAGTGGGTTGTACTTGTCCCGCCGCTGCTCGCCGTCCCGGGCCGTCCGCACCGCACCGGTGATCGCGTCACCGCGGCGCAGGCCGTACCTCTTGATCTGGGACATCGAGACGTAGACGTCGTTCGGGCCGGCCAGGTAGCCGGTGGTCCGGACGAAGGCGTAGTTGTCGAGCACGTCGATGATGCCGGCGACCGGGACGAGGACGTCGTCCTCGCTCACCTGCGGCTCGCGACCGCCGCCAGCGCCCGCGCCGTCGCCTTCGCCACGCTCGCCCCGGCCCCGACGGCGGTCCCGGAAGCGGCTGCGCCGGCCCCGCCGGCCGCCGTTCTCGTCGTCGTCGTCACCGCCGTTGTCCCGCTCGGCGCGCTGACCCCGGTCGTTACGGTCGCCGCGGTCGCCGCGGTCGACCCGCTCGTTGCGGTCACCACGCTCGGCCCGGTCACCGCGCTCGGTGCGCTCGGCCCGGTCGTTGCGCTCGACCCGCTCACCCCGGTCGGTGCGGTCACCGCGCTCGTTGCGGTCACCGCGCTCGGCCCGGTCACCGCGGTCGGTGCGCTCGGCCCGGTCACCGCGGTCGGCCCGCTCGCCGCGCTCCGTGCGCTCGGCCTGGTCCCGGCCGCCCCGGCCCTCGCCGCGTTCCCGGCGCCCGTCAACCCGCTCGGCGGGCTCCGGGGCGGTCACGCTCGGGGGCTCCTCGGCCCGGCTCTCGGCCGGCCGGGACTCCGCCTCGGCGGGCCGGGACTCGGCCACAGCAGCGGTCCGGCTACGCCGGGTCCGGGTCCGGCCCTCGGCCGGGGCGGCAGCCGGCTCGGCCGGCGCCCGGTTCTGGTCGGCGCTCGACGGGGCCTGGGAGACCTCGGCGCGCACCTCCTCGCGGGCGGGAGCGGCGGCGGCCGCCGCGACCTCGGCCCGCGGTCGAGGGGTCCCGGCGGCGGCGCCGCCCTGCCGCTCGGAAATCGCGCTGATCAGCTCGCCCTTGCGCATGCGAGCCGTACCGGAGATGCCGAGCGACGCGGCCAGGCTCTGGAGCTCCGGCAGCAGCATCGCCGACAGGCCGGTGCCGCTACGCCGACGACGGGTGGGGGCAGCGGCGGTGGCATCGCCAGCGACGTTGGAAACATCCGACGTCACGTCGGTGGTGTCGCTCAATGGATTCCTTCCCTCGATAGGCCGGGACTGCCCGGAGTCGACAGCAGATGGCCGGGCGGCCTCGGTGCACCCGCCTCGCATGACGCGTCGCGGGAGACTGTGACACAGCAGCCGGCCGGTTTCCCGACCCACCAACCTCGGTGAGCAGGTCTCGTCGTCTGCGGCGACCTGCGGAAACTGCGGTGCGGCGTGGGCCTTAGGCAGGGGTGACGGGCTGACCGCCGAGAGCTTCGGGGGTGCGCCGACCCGCAGGAGGATCGCATGCTTCGCGGCTGTGCTAAGTCTAGAGCGTAATCAACTCTTCCGACCTGCGGCAACAGGGTCCCGCTCGGCGTGTTCAAGTCTACCCCGTGCGACCCGCGCTCCGCGCCTGTCTATACCCAACGGCCAGACCTGCCAACCTGCCCCTGGCGCGAAATATTCCGGGGGCTCGGTCAGCGCCAGCACGGTCGGGCCGGCCCCACTGACCACCGCCGCCACACCGGCCGCACGGAGCGCGCCGACCAGGGCGGACGAGTCCGGCATCCCGGCGGCGCGGTAGTCCTGGTGCAGCCGGTCGACCGTGGCGGGCAGCAGCAGCGCCGGCTCGGCGGTCAGGGCGTGCACCAGCAGCGCCGCCCGGCCGGCGTTGAGCGCGGCGTCGCCGTGCGGGACGGCCGCCGGCAACGCGGCCCGGGCCTCGGCGGTCAGCCCGCGCTCGGCGGGCACGAAGACGATCGGGCGCACCCCGTCGGCCACGGCCAGCGACACCGCCCGGGCGTCGGCCGGCTCCGTCCAGGCGATCGTGAAGCCGCCGAGCAGGCAGGGCGCGACGTTGTCGGGGTGCCCCTCGATCTGGGCCGCCAGCCGCAGCGCGCCCGCGTCGTCCAGCCGGGCCACGCCGTCGACGACCAGGGCCCGGGCCAGCAGCACGCCGGCCACGATGGCCGCCGACGAGGAGCCCAGCCCCCGGGCCTGGGGGATCCGGTTGACGCACTCCACCGCGAGGCCCGACGGCTGACCACCCAGCGCGTCGAAGGCGGCCCGCATGGCCCGGACGACCAGGTGCGCCTCGTCGTCGGGCAGCTCACCCGCGCCCTGCCCGGTCACCGTCACCCGGACGCCGTCGGGCACCACCTCGGCGGCCACGTCGTCGTGCAGGCCGAGTGCCAGACCCAGCGCGTCGAACCCCGGCCCGAGGTTGGCGCTGGTGGCGGGGACCCGGACCTTCACCGGCCCGGACACGAATGTCGTCGGCACGCCGCTCATGCTAGGCCGCCGGGCCGCCACCGTGCCGGCCCGCCCGGCCCGTGGGACGTGACCGCCTTCGCTAACCTGACGCGCGACGGGTCCGAACGAGGGGGGCTCCCCCTCACGCCCCCGTCGGGGTGGACTCGGCGACCGGGTCGGACAGCGACAGCCGCCGGGTGGCGATCCGCCAGCCGAGCGCGTAGACCAGCGTCACCAGGCCGCAGCCGGCCAGCACCACCCGCTCGTCAACCAGGTCCACCACCCCGGCCACCACGAGCTGGCTCACCGAGATGGCGAGCGTGGCCAACATCATGTCGGTGGCGAAGACCCGGCCGCGCAGCCGGTCCGGCACCTCGCCCTGAAGGGCGAAGTTCGACATCACCCAGTTGCTCCCGCCGGCGAAGTGCGCCACGAACACCAGCGCCAGCACCAGCGGGAACCAGTCCACCACCGAGGTGCCCAGGTAGGCCAGGCCGTACAGGGACATCGACAGCGCCAGGCCGGGCAGCAGCCAGGCCCGGTTGGTCAGCACCCGCCGCATCAGGATCGGGCCGACCAGGGCACCCGCGCCGCGTACCGCGAAGAGCAGGCCCGCGCCGATCGCGCCCACCCCGTACACGCCGGCGAGCAGGGGGAAGACGGTCAGCACGCCGTTGCCCAGGCCGACCGCCGACTTCACCGTGACCAGGCCGAGCACCCGGGGGCGGTGCCCGATGTAGCCGAGCGCCTCCCGGATCGCCGCCCAGGTGCGCTGCGCCGGCGCGTCGGCCGCGCGGGGGGCCTGCAACGGGCGGCGGATCAGCGCGGCCAGCCCCGCCGCCAGCGTCAGGCCGCCCGCAGCCACCCAGAAGCAGGCGTACGGGCCGGCGGCGGCGCTGAGCACGCCGCCCAGCGACGCGCCGACCACGGTCATGGTGCCCCAGGCCGAGCCGGCGACCGCGTTGCCGGCGGCCAGCTCCTGCGGGTCGAGGACGTTGGGTAGGGCCGCCTGGGCGGCCGGCGAGTAGAACGCCTTCGCCACCGCCATCACGGCGATCGCCACCATCGCCAGCCACGCCGTCCCCGGGCCGCGGACACCGAGCAGCAGCAGGGCCCCGAGCAGCGCGGCGGCGTTGGCCGCCATCATGATCTTCTTACGGTCGAACCGGTCCGCGACCGTCCCCGTGTACGGCAGCAGCAGCGCCACCACGCCGGTGTCCAGGGCGAGCACCAGGGCACCCCAGACCCCGCTGCCGGTCAGCTTCGGCAGCAGGACGAGCAGCGGCACCATGACGAACCAGTCCGCGCCGAAGACCACCAGCTCGGCCAGGAAGAGGTTGCGGAAGCTGCGGTTGCGGACCAGGACCGAGAGGGTGGGCGACACGTCCGGGAACCCTACCTTCCGGGCTGCGGCGTGCCTGCCTGCCGCAGCAGCTCGCTCGGCGAGCGCTACCCGGCCAGGAAGAACCGTGCCGGCACGGCGTACCGGTCCAGGGTGTCGAGCACCGTCGGGGTCCACTGTGGGCGTGGGCCGTCGTCGAAGGTGAGCGCCACCAGCCGCTGCGCGGTCCGCCGCCCCCACCGGCCAGCGCCGTCCGCCATGGCCCGATCCCCGCCGAACAGCGGGTCACCCCCAGCGACCCGGCACCGTCAGTATGCGGCATTCGACTCATCGTGCCTGGTCGGACAGGCGACGCAGCCGTACGCCGAACGCCCCCGCCGGAGGATGACCCGGCGGGGGCGTTCGTGGTCGTGGCGGCTACTCGGCCGGCGGCAGCGGCGACTGCCGGCTCTTCGGCAGGCGTAGCACCTCGAACTGGTCGGTGCCGTCCACCAGGGCCGCCGACGGCGTGGGCCGGGCGGGGGCGGCCGGCTCGGCGGCGGGGACGGGCTCGCCGGCCGGCGGCGTACCGCCGTCGCCAATGGACTCCGCCGCTGGAGCGCCCCGGCGGCGGAGCCGGCGGGCCCGCAGCGACTCCTTGGTGTTCTCGACCATCGTGTACAGGGTCGGAACCAGGATCAGGGTGAGCAGGGTGGAGCTGAGCAGGCCACCGATCACCACGATCGCCAGCGGCTTGGAGATGAAGCCGCCCTCCCCGGTCAGGCCGAACGCCATCGGCAGCAGCGCGAAGATCGTCGCGACGGCGGTCATCAGGATCGGACGCAGCCGGCGTCGGCCGCCCTCGACAACCGCCTCGTTGACCCCCATGCCCTGCGCCCGGTACTGGTTGATCAGGTCCAGCAGCACGATCGCGTTGGTCACCACGATGCCGACCAGCATCAGCACGCCGATCAGCGCCGGCACGCCCAGCGGGGTGCCGGTGGCCAGCAGCAGGCCGATCGCGCCGGTCGCCGCGAACGGAACCGAGATCAACAGGATCAGCGCCTGGGTCAGGCTGCGGAACGTCGCCACCATGATCAGGAACACGATCGCGATGGCCGCGAGCACGGCCAGCCCCAGGTCGGCGAACGCCTCGCTCTGGTCGGCGCTGACGCCGCCGATGCTCATCGTCGCGCCGGGAACGTCGATGGCGTCCAGCTTCTTCTGGAGCTCCTTGGTGGTCGCGCCGAGGTTGCTGCCGGTCGCCGTGCCGGTGACCGTGACGCTGCGCTCCCCGTCGATGCGGGTCACCTGCTGCGGCCCCTCGGCCTGGGTGATGTCGGCGATGTCGTCCAGCTTCACCGGGCCGACGCGCAGCGCCCGCAGCTCCTCCACCGTCAGCGGCGGCTGCGCGCCGGAGCGCAGCACCACGTCCTGCTGGCCGTCGTCGAGGGTGACCTGCCCCAGCGGGGTGCCCCGGTACACCTGGGCGACGAGCTGCCCGACGGCCGCCTCGGTGAGTCCCGCCCGCGCCGCGGCCAGCCGGTCCACGGTCACGTCCACCCGCGGCACCCGCTCGGCCAGGGTGGTCGAGACGTCCTCGACGTCGGCCGTGGCGGCCATGGCGGCCCGCGCCTGCTCGGCCGCCTGGGCCAGCACCTCGGAGTCGGCCGCCTGCACGACGACCTCCAGTTGGTTGGTCGACCCGCCCCCGTCGGCCCCGCCGAAGCTCACCTCGCCGACGGCGGCGCCGAGGGAGTCGAACTCGCGGCGCAGGGCCTCCTTCACCTCGGCCACGTCGGTCTCGCCGTCGAGCGTGACGGAGAAGGTGGCGGCGTTGTTGCCGCCGCCGCCCGCCCAGGGCTGGTCGTTGCCCCCGGCGCTCACCTGGTACGTCTCGACGCCGTCGGCCCGGTCCAGCACCGCCTCGACCCGGCGGGCCGCCTGGTCGGTGGCGACCAGCCCGCTGCCGGCCGGAAGCTGCTGAGTGATGGTCAGGGTGTCCTGGCCGGAGTCGTCCAGGAAGTTGGTCTTGAGCGTGCTGGACAGGAGCAGCGTGCCGAGCAGCACCAGCAGCCCCAGCCCGGAAGTGATCCAGCGGGTCCGCCGGCTGCCGGTGGCGAACCCGATCACCGGCAGGTATGCCCGCTGCAACGGGCTGCGCAGCTCCTTCTCCTCGGCGACCCGGCGCTCGGCCTCGTCGTCCGCCCCGCCCCGCTTCGACTTCAAGAACCAGTACGCCAGCACGGGGATCACCGTGAGCGAGACCAGCAGCGAGGCGAGCAGGGCCACCGTCACGGTGATCGCGAACGGCGCGAAGAGCTGCCCGACGAAGCCGCCGACCAGCGCGATCGGGGCGAAGACGGCGACCGTGGTCAGCGTCGACGCGGTCACCGCACCGGCCACCTCGCGGACCGCGGTGAGGATCGCCGCCCGCTTCGGCTCGCCGTACTCCAGGTGGCGTTTGATGTTCTCCAGCACCACGATCGAGTCGTCGACCACCCGGCCGACCGCGATGGTCAGCGCGCCGAGGGTGAGCAGGTTGAGCGAGTAGTCGCCGATCCAGAGCGCGATGAGCGCCACCAGCACCGAAAGCGGGATGGACACGGCGGTGACCACGGTCGAGCGCACCGACAGCAGGAAGACCAGGATGACCACGACCGCCATGACCAGACCCAGCAGGCCCTCGGTGGTGAGGCTCTCGATGGACTTCTCCACGAACGGGGCCTGGTCGAACACGACGGTCAGCTCAGCGCCGGAGGCCGAACGCAGGTCGGCGAGGCGTTCGCGGATCTCGTGGGAGATCTCGACGGTGTTGCCGTCCGGTGCGGCCGTGACGGCGATGCCGAGGCTGTCCCGGCCGTTGGTGCGGGTGAAAGAGGTGGCCGGGGCGAGCTGCTGTGCCACGGTCGCCACGTCGCCGAGCTTCACCGGGGCGGCCTTCGGCGCGGTCGGGACCAGCACGATGCCCTTGAGGTCGTCGAGGGAGCGGATCGGCGTACCCACTCCGACGATGAGCGCCCGCGACCCGTCGCTGACCGCGCCGGCCGGCACGGCGACGCCGTTGGTCTTCAGGGCGGTGCCGATCGCGGTCGGCGCGAGCTTCGCGGCGGCCAGCTTCGCCGGGTCCGGGGTGACCGTGACGACCTGGTCGCGGGTGCCGGTCACGACGACGGTGCGGACCCCGTCGATCGCCTCCAGCTCCGGTACGACGGCGTCGCGCAGCCGCTCGGCCAGCACCCGCTCGTCGCCGCCGCCGGACGCGGCGAGCACCACGGCCGGAAGGTCGTCGGTGGTGCCGGTCAGGACCTGCGGGTCGACGCTTTCGGGGAGCTGGCTGTCGATCCGGTTCAGCGCGGTCTCCATCTTGTTGACCACGTTGTCCAGGTCGGTGCCGAACGTGAACTCCACCTGAACTGTGGACGAGCCCTCGCGGGAGGTGGAGGTGACCTTCTCCAGCCCGGGGATGCCCTGGAGGCTGTTCTCGATCGGCTCGGTGACCTGCGACTCGACGATCTCGGGCGCGGCGCCGGGGTAGACCGCCACGACGAACGCGCCCGGGAACTCCAGCGACGGCAGGAGTTGCTGCTTCAACGACGGGACGGCGAACAGACCGAACAGCGTCGTGACCACCGCGATGAGGGCGACCAGCCCTCGGTTGGCGAGGCTGAATCTGGCGAGCAGCGACATCAGCGTAGCTCACTCCTGGAAGAGGAAGGCGGGACAGCTCGTTAGCGAAGAGTGTGCCCGATCCGATCTCTCCCGCCGGGGCCAGGGTCGCGCCGACCCACCGGGTGACGTGTCGCGTCCGTCGCCGCGCGGCCCGGCGGCCGGCGGGCTCAGGCCAGGTCGAGGGAGCGGGCGGCGGCGAGGGCGTCGTTGCCGATGGTGATCGGGGCGGGGGCCGTGGAGATCGCCCACTCCGGGTCCTTCAGGCCGTGGCCGGTGACCGTGCAGACGACCGTCGAGCCGGCCGGCACCCGGCCGGCGGCGGCCTGCTGGAGCAGCCCGGCGACGCTGGCCGCGCTGCCCAGCTCCACGAAGGCGCCGACCTCGCGGGCCAGCAGCCGGTACGCGGCCAGGATCTCCCGGTCGCTGACGGCGGCGATCAGGCCGCCGGAGGCGTCCCGGGCGTCGACGGCCTTCGTCCAGCTCGCCGGGTTGCCGATCCGGATCGCGGTGGCGATGGTCGACGGCTCGTGCACCACCTGACCGGTGACGATCGGGGCGGCCCCGGCCGCCTGGAAGCCGTACATCTTCGGGGCCTTCGTGGCGTTGCCGTCGCGCAGGTCCTCGGAGTAACCCATCCAGTACGCGGAGATGTTGCCGGCGTTGCCGACCGGCAGGCAGTGGATGTCGGGCGCGTCGCCGAGCGCCTCGACGATCTCGAACGCGGCCGTCTTCTGCCCGTGCAGCCGGTCGGGGTTGACCGAGTTGACCAGCGCGACGGGGTAGTCCTGGGCCAGCTTGGCGGCCAGCGCCAGGCAGTCGTCGAAGTTGCCGGTGACCTGGAGCAGCCGTGCGCCGTGCACCAGCGCCTGGGCCAGCTTGCCGAGGGCGATCTTGCCCTGTGGCACCAGCACGGCGCAGGTGATCCCGGCGCGGGCCGCGTACGCCGCGGCGGAGGCGCTGGTGTTGCCGGTCGAGGCACAGATGATCGCCTTGTCGCCGTGCTCGACGGCCTTGGAAACCGCCAGCGTCATGCCCCGGTCCTTGAACGAGCCGGTCGGGTTGGCGCCCTCGACCTTGAGGTAGACGTCGCAGCTGAGCCGGGCGGAGAGCACCGGCGCGGGCAGCAGCGGGGTGTTCCCCTCGTGCAGGGTGACGACCGGAGTGGCGTCGGTGACCGGCAGCCGGTCCCGGAACGTCTCGATCAGACCCCGCCACATGTCGCTCTCCTCGCCTCTACCGCCCCGCCGACCCGGGGCATCCCCCAGCGTGGACCAGCCTCGCCGACCCGCGCACGCCACACCCGTGCATAACCACCAGGCGAGACGCGAAGGTGCCTCGCCGCCCGCCGTGTCATCAGGCGAGACGCCCGCGACCTGCCGCCCGGCGGCGCGGTCAGGCCCCGCCCTCGACCCGCAGCACGCTCGCCACCGACCGCACGATGTCCAGCCCGCGCAGCTCCCCCACGGTGGCGGCGAGCGCGGCGTCGCGCGCCACATGGGTGACGATGACCAGCTCGGCGTCGCCGGCCCCGGCCGGGCCGTCCGCCGAGCCCTGCCGGACGGTGGCGATGGACACGTCGTGCCGGGCGAACACCCCGGCCACCGCCGCGAGCACGCCGGGACGGTCGGCCACGTCGAGGCTGATGTGGTACCGCGTCAGGGCCTCCCCCATCGGCCGCACCGCCAGGTCCGCGTACGCCGACTCGCTGGGCGCGCGCACCCCGGCGAGCCGGTTGCGGGCCACCGCCACCACGTCGCCGAGCACCGCGCTGGCGGTCGGCGCGCCGCCCGCGCCCCGACCGTAGAACATGAGCTGCCCGGCCGCCTCGGCCTCCACGAAGACCGCGTTGAACGCGTCACCGACGCTGGCCAGCGGGTGGCTCCGGGGGATCATCGCCGGGTGCACCCGGACGCTGACCGTCTCCTTGCCGGCGGCGTCGCGGCCCCGGGCGGCGATGCAGAGCAGCTTGATCGTGCAGCCCATCCCCTTGGCGCTGGCGACGTCGGCGGCGGTGACCTCGGTGATCCCCTCGCGGTGCACGTCGGCGGCGGTGACCCGGGTGTGGAACGCCAGCGAGGCGAGGATGGCCGCCTTGGCCGCGGCGTCGAAGCCCTCCACGTCGGCCGTCGGGTCGGCCTCCGCGTAGCCCAGCTCGGTGGCCTCCTCCAGCGCCTCGGCGAAGCCGGCGCCGGTGGCGTCCATGGCCGACAGGATGAAGTTGGTGGTGCCGTTGACGATGCCGGTGACCCGGTTGACCCGGTCGCCGTGCAGCGAGTCGCGCAGCGGGCGCAGCAGCGGGATGGCCCCGGCGACCGACGCCTCGTAGTAGAGGTCCGCACCGCCCTCGGCAGCCGCGTCGTGCAGGGCCGCGCCGTCCTCGGCGAGCAGCGCCTTGTTGGCGGTGACCACGCTCTTGCCCGCCCGCAGCGCCTCGACGAGCCAGCCCCGGGCCGGCTCGATCCCGCCGACGACCTCCACCACCACGTCGACGTCGTCCCGCTTGATCAGGCCGAGCGGGTCGGTGGTGAACAGCGCCTCGTCGACCGGCAGGCCGCCCCGGGCTCGACCGAGCCGGCGCACGGCGATCCCGGCGATCTCCAGGGGGGCGCCGATCCGGGCCGCGAGGTCGGCCGACTGCTCGTGCAGCAGCCGCACCACCTCGCTGCCGACCGTTCCGCAGCCGAGCAGCGCCAAGCGCACAGGTGAGGTCATCCAACGTCCAATGCGAGCAGGTCCTCTTCCGTCTCCCGCCGGACGATCAGTCGCGCCTGGCCGTCGCACACCGCCACCACCGCAGGACGGGGCACGTGGTTGTAGTTGCTGGCCATGCTCCGGCAGTAGGCACCCGTCCCGGGCACCGCGACAAGATCTCCGGCCTGCACGTCAGCGGGCAGAAATTCATCCTTCACCACGATGTCCCCGGACTCACAGTGCTTTCCCACCACGCGGGCGAGCAGCGGCTCGGCCGCCGAGGCCCGGGAGGCCAGCGTCGCCGAGTACGAGGCGTCGTACAGCGCGGTGCGGATGTTGTCGCTCATCCCCCCGTCCACGCTCACGTACGTCCGGATGCCGTCGACGTTCTTGACCGTGCCGACCTCGTAGAGCGTGAACACCGCCGGGCCGACGATGGCCCGGCCCGGCTCGATGGACAGGCGCGGCACGGCCAGCCGCTCGGCGGCGCACTCCCCGTCGACGATCTTGCGCAGCCGCTTGGCCAGGTCCTGCGGGGCGGCCGGGTCGTCCTGGGTGGTGTACGCAATGCCGAACCCGCCGCCCAGGTCCAGCTCGGGCAGCTCGACGCCCCGGGCGTCACGGATCTGCGCCTGCAGGGCGATCACCCGCCGGGCGGAGACCTCGAAGCCGCTGGCGTCGAAGATCTGCGAGCCGATGTGCGAGTGCAGCCCGAGCAGGTCGAGCACGCCCTCGTCGATGACCTTGAACGCGGCTGCCGCCGCCGCCCCGCCGGCCAGGGAGAAGCCGAACTTCTGGTCCTCGTGGGCGGTGGCGATGAACTCGTGGGTGTGCGCCTCCACGCCGACGGTGACCCGGATCAGCACGCCGGGACGGACCCCGCGCTCGCGGGCCAGCGCGGTGAGCCGGTCGATCTCGGTGAACGAGTCGAGGACGATCCGCCCCACCCCCGCGTCCAGCGCCCGGGTCAGCTCGGCCACCGACTTGTTGTTGCCGTGGAAGCCGATCCGCTCCGCCGGCATCCCGGCCGACAGCGCGGTGGCCAGCTCGCCGCCGGTGCAGACGTCGAGGAACATGCCCTCCTCGGCGATCATCCGCACCACGGCCCGGCACAGGAACGCCTTGCCCGCGTAGTAGACGTCGGCGTCCGGGAAGGCGGCCCGGAAGTCCCGGCAGCGCGAGCGGAGGTCGTCCTCGTCGAGGACGTACACCGGGGTGCCGAACTCGGCCGCGATCTCGCGGACGCCGAGCCCGCCGACGGCGAGCGCGCCATCGACGGCCCGGGTCACCGTACGCGGCCAGAGCGACGGCACCAGGGCGTTGACGTCGACCGGGGGATGCAGCCACGCCGGCCCCCGGCTGCCGATCTCGCCGTGCAACGCGCCGGCCTCGTGTGCCCGCATCAGCTCTCCCCACTTCGCGCCTGCGAAACCCGCAAGCTCACTCCCCGCGCTCGCACGCGATCACGTCCCTCTCTGGCACCCCGGGCTCGCATGCGATCACATCCTCTCGGGCGCGGAGACGCCGAGCAGGCACAGCCCGTTGGCGATCACCGTGCGGGTGGCGTCGTTGAGCCAGAGCCGGGCCCGGTGCAGGTCGGTGACCTCCTCGTCGCCGCGCGGCAGGATCCGGCAGTTGTCGTAGAACCGGTGGTACGCCCCGGCCAGTTCCTCCAGGTACCGGGCCACCCGGTGCGGCTCGCGCAGCTCGGCGGCGGTGGCGACCACGGCGGGGAACTCGGCGAGCGCCTTGAGCAGGTCGTTCTCCTTGTCGTGGGCGAGCAGCTCGGGACGGAACGCCTCGGCGTCGCCCCGGATCAGCCCCACCTCGGCGGCGTTGCGGCCCACGCTGGCGGTGCGGGCCGCCACGTACTGCACGTAGTAGACCGGGTTGTCCCGGGTGGCCCGGGTCCACAGCTCCACGTCGATGTCGATCGGCGAGTCGCTGGAGTAGCGGGCCAGCGCGTACCGGGAGGCGTCCACGCCGATCGCGTCGACCAGGTCCTCCAGGGTGACCACGGTGCCGGCCCGCTTGCTCATCCGCACCGGCTGCCCGTCGCGGAGCAGGTTGACGAGCTGGCCGATCAGGATCTCCAGGGTCACGGCCGGGTCGTCGCCGAAGCAGGCCGCCATGGCCTTCATCCGGCCGATGTACCCGTGGTGGTCGGCGCCCAGCATGATCACCACGCGGTCGAAGCCGCGCTCGCGCTTGTCGAGGTAGTACGCGCAGTCCGCCGCGAAGTACGTCCACTCGCCGTTGGACTTGCGCAGCACCCGGTCCTTGTCGTCGCCGAAGTCCGTGGTGCGCAGCCAGGTGGCCCCGTCGGTGTCGAAGACGTGGCCCTGCTCGCGCAGCCGGGCCAGGGCCTGGTCCAGCTCGCCCCGGTCGTGCAGGTCCTTCTCGTTGAAGTAGGTGTCGAACTCCACCCCGAAGTCACGCAGCGAGGACTTGATCTCGGAGAACATCAGCGCCACGCCCTCGACCCGGAACACCTCCTGGGCGGCGTCGTCGGCCAGCTCCAACACGTCGGGCCGGCGGGTGCGGACCTCGGTGGCGATCTCCGCGATGTACGCACCGCCGTAGCCGTCCTCCGGGGCGGGCTCGCCCTTCGCGGCGGCGAGCAGGGACCGGGCGAACCGGTCGATCTGGGAGCCGGCGTCGTTGAAATAGTATTCCGTGCCGACGTCCGCGCCGGTGGCGCGCAGCAGCCGGCTCAGCGCGTCGCCGACGGCGGCCCAGCGGACCCCGCCGATGTGCACCGGGCCGGTCGGGTTGGCCGAGACGAACTCCAGGTTGATCTTCTGGCCGGCGAGGGCCGTGCTGCGGCCGTACGCCGGGCCGGCCTCGACGATCGAGCGGGCGAGCTGGCCGGCGGCGGCGGCGTCGAGTCGGATGTTGAGGAAGCCCGGGCCGGCGATCTCCACGGACTTGATCCCGGCGGCCCGGCCGAGCTGCTCGGCCAGCGCCGTGGCCAGCTCCCGCGGGGGCACGCCCACCTTCTTGCTCAGCTGGAGGGCGAGCGTCGAGGCGTAGTCGCCGTGCTCGGGATTGCGCGGTCGCTCGACGGTAGTGCGCCCCGGAAGCGCGGAGCTGTCCAGGCCCCGGTCGGTGAAGACTGCGTGGGCTGCGGAGAGGACGACCTCGGCCAGTTCTGCGGGAGTCACCGAACCATGTTATCGGGGGTAGACTCGGTCACTCGGCGGCGACCCTGCGCGTGAAATCCGACCCGCCACCCACTCTGACCGACCGACCTGACGAGGCACGATGAGCATCAGCACCCCGGGCGGCCCGGAACGCCGTCCGACCGTGGTCACCACCGGCAAGAAGCCGGCGGCGGGCCGGCCGGCGCCCGGCGCCAAGGCCGGGGCCGGCAAGTCGACCGGCGACGCCCCACGCCCCGCCGCGGGCGGCAAGGGCAAGGGCCCCCGCAAGCCGGTCGCCCCAGTGAAGGTGAGCCAGGGCCGCTCGTGGGGCCCGATCGCGCTGTTCACCGCGGTCGGCGTGCTCGCCGTCGGCATCATCGGCTTCGGCGCCTGGGCGACGTTCCAGGGCTCGAAGCCGTGGGAGGACCGGGCCGCCGACATCAGCGGCATCGTCAACTTCCGCAAGTCGGACCCGGAGCTGGTCAAGGGCAGCAACCACCAGCCGGGCTCGGTCAAGTACGCGCAGTCCCCGCCGGTGGCCGGCCCGCACAACGCCACCTGGCAGAACTGCATGGGCGACGTCTACGACGCCCCGATCGCCAACGAGCACGCGGTGCACAGCCTGGAGCACGGCGCGGTGTGGATCACCTACCGCCCCGACCTTCCGGCCGACCAGGTGGCCAAGCTCAAGGAGCGGGTCCAGGGCCAGGAGAAGCTGATGCTCAGCCCGTTCGAGGGGCAGGACAAGCCGATCTCCCTCCAGGCGTGGGGGTACCAGCTCAAGGTCGACAACGCCGACGACAGCCGGATCGACGAGTTCATCAAGACGCTGCGGGTGAACGCCTCGATCGAGGGCCCGACGGCGCTGTGCAGCGGCGGCATCACGGCCACCGGCACCACGCCGCGTGACGGTGCCCCGATGCCGACCCAGTGATCCAGGACAGGCAAGGACGAGGACGGCGATGACCGCAACCGCGACGACGGAACCCGACATGGCCGAGGCCCCGACGGCCAAGGACAACGGCGGGACCACCGCGCGCGGGCGTTTCGGCACGCTGGCCGTTGCCGCCGCCGTCGTGGTCGGTCTCCTCCTGGGGTACGCGGGCGGCCTGCTCACGCCGGGGCTCACCCGCCCCGGCGATGCCTCGGCGGAGGCGGGCTTCGCCCGGGACATGACCACCCACCACGCCCAGGCGGTGCAGATGGGGCTGATCGCGTTCCAGCAGGGCACCGACGCCGAGGTGGTCAGCATCGGTGGCGACATCGCCACCGGCCAGCAGGGCGAAATCGGCACCATGCAGGCGTGGCTGCGCTCCTGGGGCCTCGACCCCACCGGTTCGCAGCCCCGGATGGCGTGGATGCCCGACGGCACGGCGTCGATCAAGAACGGCCTGATGCCGGGGATGGCCACGCCGGAGCAGATGGCGAAGCTGCGGGACACCCCCCGGGGCCGGGAGAAGGACGTCCTCTTCCTGGAGCTGATGATCCAGCACCACCTGGGCGGCGTCCACATGATCGACGGCATCCTCGACGCCAGCGACGATCCCGAGGTCGTGCGGGTGGCCCAGACGATGAAGAACACGCAACAGACCGACCTGACCAACCTCACGGCCGCGCGCGACCGGCTCGCCAAGGGCTGACCGCCGGGCCGCAGCACCGGAAGGCCCGCGCCCCGCCGACCCCGGCGGTGGCACGGGCCTTTCCCGTGTCCGCTCCCGTATCCACCGACGAAACCGTGTCCGTTTAGAAGCAATCCGACCCTTTCACGGGCTTGAGAGACTTTTCTACCTACATATCGTGACCAGTTGCGATTCGGGCTCGTTGCGCAGGACGTGGGGGTTGCACTCAGAGACGCACGGCGGTCGGTCACCAGCTGGTGCCGACGCCACACCATCGGCGGTGACGGGACGGTGGCAGCCGTCCGTCGCGGACAGCGGCAGGGCGAGCCGGGAACGCTCAGCCGCGAACAGGAGCTGGAGCTGATCGACGTCCTGCGCGGCGTCCACCCCGACGAGCTCGGCCTGGACGAGGAGCTGTGGACGCGGCAGAGCCTCACCACGCTCGTCCAGCGCCGCTTCGACCCACGGGCGGACGTCGGCGCGGTCGGGGCGTACCTGCGGGCCTGGGGGTTGGGGCCGCGCGAGCCGCGCGAGCGCGCCTGCGGGCTCTGCGTCGGCGCGGTCGAGCGCTGGGTACGCCTGCAGTACCCGGCGATCACCCGGGCCGCCCAGGAGCACCTCGCCGAGGTCTACTGGCTCGGCCGGGTGCGGCTGCGCGGGACGATGCCGGCGGCCGACGTGATCTCCGCGGTGTCGTCCCGGGGCCGGGTCCGCTTTATGATCACCACGCCGTCGGTCGACCCGCCGCTGCCCCGCGACTTCGTGCTGCGGCTCAGCGGGGCCGAGGAGAACCCGGTACACATCATCGTCGACGGCTCCTGGCCGAAGAACGAGTGGCCGCGCCGGCTGCCCCGGCGGATCGCACTGCACCCGCTGCCGAGCTGCGGGCGGGCGATCGCGGCCTGACCCGCCGGCCGGATACCGATTCGGCGATCGGTGGGGACGTTTGCTAGTCTTCTCCCGTCGCTGAGCCCCCGTAGCTCAGGGGATAGAGCACCGCCCTCCGGAGGCGGGGGCGCAGGTTCGAATCCTGCCGGGGGCACTCTTGCTAGGGAATCTTTGACCAGCACGAAAAGGCCGCCGACCAGGGCAAACCCGGTCAGCGGCCTTCATCGTTTGTCCGGCCGTCAACGGCCCTTGGCGGGCGTCTGTGCCAAATACGTGCCGAAGTTTCGGCGCTGGTCAGTCGTGATCAAGCACTCTCTCGATGCGACTGGAGTGCCGACCCAGGTGGACCCCCTGGACCCGCCGCTGGCGGCTCAACTATCCAGGCCAGCGGCATCGGCGAAGGGCCCGCAGAGCTGACCGTGCCGCTGGCGCCGACCCAGTTCGACGGCTAGTGGCAGGTTGCCCGCCGTGGAGTTGTTCCCTGCGGTCGTATCGGGTTTGCCAGGCTCCAACTTGCTCAGCGTGGTGACATCCGCTGGTCATGACCCGATCGACCAGGTTCCAGACACGATCACCACATCGTCGATCAGTTCCCATGTTCGACGGAACCTGCCGGTTGCACCTATTCGCACTATCTTCGGCTAAATTCCGAATTTATCGATGAATCCAGAAGGCGTCGGTGTGCGCGGACCCGATGTGCTCGATATCCCGCGATCCCCGCCGCCGTGAGTACACGATCTGCACCGCCCGCGCTCCGGACGCCGTCTTCACCGTCGGCACATAGGTCACATCCGACACGATAGAACCCGTAGCGCGTGCCTACCGACACAACACCCCAGGTCACAGCACCACAGACCCCAGAATCAGCCAACCGTGAGCCAAGTCGGGACGGGCCCTTGACGGGGGCGGGTGTGACAGTTAACACTCTCGCAACCACTGCGTTACGGACGCGAGGCCCGGTCCGGTGGCGGCTGCGGGGCGGCAGCCAGAGACGGCGCACGCCGGCGCGGTGCTTCAATCCTCCGCTTAGCGAAGAGGCGATATGTTCCCGAAGATGTTAACGTTAACAAAGATTCGGTGCGGCGGCCGCCGTCCCCTGACCGGCGAGAACGTGCCGCGCCGGCGTCGTGACGCCGGTCGCGGCGCCACCCTTGCCCTTGCCCTCGCCCTCGTCGCCAGCGGGCTGGTCGCCACCGCACCGGCGCAGGCGGCGGACGTCACCAACGGCCTCCTGCTGCGTTACAAGCTCGACGAGACCTCCGGCACCGTCGCCGTCGACTCCTCCGGCAACGGCCGAAACGGTACGGTCAACGGCGCCGCCACGTGGGGCGGCACCGAGGGCCTGACCTTCGACGGCAGCAGCACGTACATCCAGGCGCCGAACAACATCATGGCGGGATTGAACTCGATCAGCGTCGCGTTCAACGTCTTCGTCGACACCACCCAGGCCACGCCGTACTTCCTGTACGGGTTCGGCAACGTCAGCGGGACCCGGGGCAACGGCTACCTCTTCACCACCGGCGACGAGTTCCGCACCGCGATCTCGAACTCGTACTGGGTGGGTGAGCAGAACACCCGGCCCTCGCCCGCCCGCAACCTGGCCCGCGGCGTGTGGAAGCACGTCACGTACACCCAGACCGGCAGCACCGGCATCCTGTACGAGGACGGCGTGGAGGTCGGCCGCAACACCTCCGTGACGCTCACCCCCGGCTCCATCGGCAACGGCACCACCACCGCCGACTACATCGGCCGCTCGCTGTACTCGGCCGACAAGCTCTTCAAGGGCAAGATGCGCGACTTCCGCGTCTACAACCGGGCCCTGACCGCGGCCGAGGTGGCGCAGGTCGCCCAGTCCGCCGACCAGAGGACCGCCGACGCCGCCGCGGCGGCGCTCGTCGTCCGCAACATCAACGACGTACGCGGAAACCTGACCCTGCCCACCACCGGCGCCGACGGCACCACGGTGAGCTGGTCGTCGAGCAACCCGCAGGTCATCACCACCACCGGCGAGGTCAACCGGCCGGCCACCGGCGCGGCGAGCGCCACGGTGACGTTGACCGCGACGGTGACGAAGAACGCGGCGATCTCCACCCGGACCTTCACCGCGACGGTGCCCCCGCTGCCCGCCGCCGAGCCGTTGAGGGGCTACCTGTTCAGCTACTTCGCCCCGAGCGAGCAGGTCTACTTCGGGCTCAGCGAGGGCAACGACCCGCTCAACTACCGGCAGTTGAACAACGGCAACCCGGTGCTGACCACTAACATCGGCACAAAGGGCGCCCGGGACCCATACATCGTCCGCTCGCCGGAGGGCGACAAGTTCTACCAGATCGCCACCGACCTGAAGATCATTGGCGGCGTGAGCTGGGACGCCTCGCAGCGCACCGGCAGCAAGTCGATCCTCGTGTGGGAGTCGACCGACCTGGTGAACTGGAGCCCGCCCCGGCTGGTGAAGATCTCGCCGGACACCGCGGGCAACACCTGGGCACCGGAGGCGTACTGGGACGACACGATCGGTGCCTACGTGGTCATCTGGGCCTCGAAGATCTACGCCGAGAGCGACCCGAACCACACCGCGAACACCTACAACAAGATGCTGTACGCGACCACCCGCGACTTCTACACCTTCAGCGAGCCGAAGATCTGGGTGGACCCGGGCTACTCGGTGATCGACTCGACCGTGCTCAAGCACAACGGCAGCTACTACCGGTTCACCAAGGACGAGCGCAACAACACCTCGTCCACGCCGTGCAGCAAGTTCATCATCGAGCAGAAGTCGACCACGCTGCGCAACCTGAGCTGGGACTTCGTCAAGGACTGCATCGGCAAGGACTCGATCAAGGCGGGCGAGGGGCCACTGGTGTTCAAGTCCAACACCGAGGACAAGTGGTACCTGTTCATCGACGAGTTCGTCGACCGGGGCTACGTCCCGTTCGAGTCGACCGACCCCACCTCCGGGAACTGGACGATGTCGACCAACTACTCGATGCCCGGCAAACCGCGTCACGGCACCGTGCTGCCGGTTACGGCGGCCGAATACAACCGCCTGCTCAACGCGTACCAGCCGAACCAGGCGGCGGTGAGCGCGCAGAACGTCTCGGCGGCCACCGGGGTCAACCAGGCGCCGGTCCTGCCGGCCACGGTCCCGGCGACCTTCGTCGACGGCTCGACCGGCGCGAACCAGGTGACCTGGGACGCGGTGCCGGCCTCGGCGTACGCGCAGGTCGGCACGTTCACCGTGCAGGGCACCCTGATCGGCAACGCCAACCTGCGGGTCACCGCGACGGTGACCGTGCAGTCCCAGCCGGTGTCGCACCTGTTGCTGCACTACAAGTTCGACGAGAGCAGCGGCACCGTGGTCCAGGACTCCTCGGGGCGCGGGTTCAACGGCACGTACAACCGGACCCCGGCGTGGGGGACCGGCGTGCAGGGCGGTTCGTTCAAGATGGCCGGCGGCGCGAGCAACTCCACCACGGCGCCGTACGTCACCATCCCCAGCGGCGTCCTCAACGGAGTCGGCAGCACCACCGTGTCGTACTGGGTGAAGTGGAACGCCTCGACCACGATCAACCAGTGGATCTGCGCACTGGGATCGGACACCACGCGCTACCTTTTCACCACGCCGCGTAACAACGCCGGGCTGCTGCGCACGGCGGTCACCACTGACGGCAATCGGGGCGAGTACTCCCTGGTGCACAACGCGGCGTTGCCGGGTGGCAGTTGGCAGCACGTCGCGGTGACCATCGACGCGGTCAGCAGGACCATGACGGTGTATCTCAACGGCACCGCGATCGCCACGGCGACCGGGATCGGCATCCAGGGGGCTGATCTGTTCGACCCGACGAAGGGCTTCAGCGGCTACATCGGCAAGTCGCTGTACCCGGCGGACCCGTACTTCTCCGGCGAGGTCGACAACTTGCGGATCTACCGGACAGCCCTGTCGGCGTCCGAGATCGCCGCACTGACCGCCGGCAACAGCTGAGCGGAGGCCCCCTGTCGGGCGGCGGCCCGGCACCGCAAGCACCGGTGCCGGGCCGCACAGCGACGGGCGGATCTTGGACTGTTCGGCCGGACAGCTGCTACCTGTCGGGCGATCGTTCCCATGTTCGACGGGATCTGCCGAGGGCACCACCGATCACCAGCACGAAAAGGCCCTGACCAGGCGAAACCCGGTCAGGGGCCTTCACCGTGTGTCCGGCCGTCAGCGGCCCGTGGCGGGTGTCTGCGCCGAGTGGTGCCGACGTTTCGGCACGGGTCAGTCGTGGCCAAGGGCGCGCTCGATGCGCCGCCGCAGCGCCTCGTCACCCCGTCAAGGCACCTGGCGCAGCCAGGCCGTGAGCCTCAGCCCGGGCAGGCCGCCGTGATCACCTACATCTAGAGCGTGCCACGATCCGCTCCACTCCCGCCTGACCCAGCCCCTCCTCGCGCAGCGCCGCGATCAGCAACGGGTCGAGGCTGTCGAGGAGAGCTGACACGTCGCGCCGAGGGATGGCGCTGGTGTCGGCGCGGAGGGTGAGGCGCGCGACGCCGGACCCCAGATCCGCCAGGACACCCAGCTTGACGTTGTAGCTTTCGAAGCCCTCGTTCCAGGTGACGCTGGTCTCCTCGGTCAGGTCGAGGATCGCCCGGTGGGCGCGTCCGTCGGCCTGCGGCACCGCTGGCTTGTCGCCCCAGGCCCGGACGTTGAGATAGCTGGACATCTCGAAGCGGCCTCCCCGCTCCCGCGCCACCTCGGCCTGCAGGTCGCGGTAGCGCGGAATGTCGTACAGACCGTGGCGCTGTGCGATCAGGGATGCCTGGGCGGTGGAGCGCACGATGTTCTCGAAGCGGCGCCCCGCCACGTCCACACACACGGCACCCATCTCGACCAGGGGGCCGACCAGACCCTGCAACCTCCGCGCGTGCCGATTGCTGACGATGACGGGCAGGCCGACGCTCGCCGTGCCGGACCAGGCACCGATGAGCGCGATGACGGCCGCCATCAGCACGATGGGAGGCGAGCAACGGCCGTACCGACGCGACAACAGGTGGATGGCGGCGAAGGACGCCCTCGACGACACCCTGCCCTCGCAGTAGCGAGGTGTGTCGGGTGGCGCGCTCGGCCGCGAGAAGAGCGTCGCGGGGAACCGGTGCATCTGCTTCCGCCAGTACTGAAGCGAGCGGTCGCACACCCGCCTGCCCATCTCGCCGGCCTCGAACTCCGCCTGATCGACGGGCTGCCAGTCACGGGAACCGCGACGGATCGGTTCGCCCGGATTGGTGAGCCCCAGTTCGTATCGCAACTCCGTGCGCAGGAGTGCGGCGGACCACATGTCGGCAACGATGTGGCTCATCCGCAACGACACCAGCCGAGCCGCGCCCTCTTCGGCGAGGATCACGGCGCGGAACGGCAGATCCCGCACTGCGAAGTCGAGCTGGGACATCTCGGCAGCGACCAGCGCAGCCGCGGTCTGGTCGAACCGGGAGACCGTCCACACCTCCACGGGGAGCGTTCCCGAGGTGAGCACCTTCTGCCGCAACCCCATCGGGGCCTCCCCGTCCTCGACGAATACAGTGCGCAGGGCCTCGAAACGGTTGACCAGGGCGCCAACCGCCCGTGCCGCGTGCTCCGGCCGCATCCCGATTTCCCCGGCGATCGGCTGCACGATGTCGATGCACATGTGCCGGCCGTCGGGCAGATTCGACAATGCGTCCCAGACCCACTGCTGCCCCCAGCTCAGCTGGGTCGTGACGGATCGCTCGCCGACAAAGTCCAACGGATACGGCCGACGTTCGACGGCTTCGTTCATACCTCTGCCCCCTTTGCGCCCACGAGCGCCCGCACCTGGCCGGGCCACCTCACCTGCACCACGAACTTCGGGAGACCGGATTTGTATAGTCGCGATCGCGGGCGCAGAACCGGGATGACTTGCGTCTGCCCTTTCCCGCGCATACCAAGACGTCCGATCACCGCTGATAAGATCGACGAATGTTCACCCCGGACAGCCGCGAGAACGTACGCCATCAGCTTGTCGAGCGCGCACAGGGCGATTCCAGGATCACCGCTGCGGCCCTGACCGGCTCGGCGGCTCGCAAGGCCGAGGACCAGTGGTCCGACATCGACCTGTTCCTCGGGGTGACCGGCGGGGCGACCACGCAGGTCCTGAGCGACTGGACCACCTACCTGTACGACGAACTCGGCGCGGTTCATCACTTCGACCTGCTCGCGGGGCCAGCCACCTACCGCGCGTTCCTGCTCGGTGATCTTCTTGAGGTGGACCTCGGCTTCACGCCGGCAAGTGCCTTCGGCCCGGTGGGCGACGGTGCGTTCGAGGTACTCTTCGGCCAGGCCGTGGGCCGCAAGCCGGCGGTCACCGACACCGACCACCTCGCCGGCCGCTGCTGGCATCACGTGCTGCACGCACACGTCTGCATCCAGCGCTCCACGCCATGGCAGGCGGAATACTGGATCAGCGCGCTGCGCGACAACACGCTGACGCTGATCTCGCATCGGCTCGGTCATCCGGGCGACTTCCTCAAGGGCGCCGACCAACTCCCGGCCGAGGCGACCTCGTCGCTGCGCGAGGCACTGGTCCGCGGCCTGGACGCCGCCGAGTTGTCCCGGGCGCTGAGGTCGGCGACCCACGCGTTCGTGGCCGAGTTGCGCCACCACGACTCCCGCCTGGCAGCCGTGCTGGGGCCACGCCTGATCGACGTCGTCACCGGCTGACCTCGGCTTCCAGACGTCCTCGGTCGACCTTGCCGTTCGCGTTGAGCGGCAGGCTCGGCAACCACACGAACCGGGCCGGAACCATGTGCGGCGGCAGTCTCTCGCTCAGCGCCCGTCGGAGCGCGGACGTGGCATCGGGTGCGCCGGTGTAGGCGGCGCAGAGCGTGCGCTGATCGCGCTCCACGACGACGACCGCGTCCTCGACCGTCGCCTGCCCACGCAGCAACGCCTCGATCTCGCCCGGCTCGACCCGGCGCCCGCCGAGTTGCACCTGCCGGTCGAGGCGGCCCAGGTGCACCAGTTCGCCGTGTTCCCACCGGACCCGGTCGCCCGTGCGGTACCAGTGCTCGGCGGTCAGGGCCGCCGGAGGCCCGAGGAAGCGGCCGGCGTTGTGCGCGGCGTCCAGGTATCCGCCGAAGCGCTGCGGCCCCCGCACACACAGCTCACCCTCCTCGGCGGCCCGGCCGTCCGCGCCCAGGACGAGCCCGTCGAGGTGGCGGTAGACCTGCCCGATGGGCACCGTGCCGTTGCTGGTCGTGGGCCAGTCGGCCGGATCGGCCGGTAACCGGTAGAACGTGCAGCCGACGGTCAGCTCGGTCGGGCCGTACACGTTGTCGATCGAGCTGTTCGGCGCGGCCGACTGCCAGGCTTCGGCGTGCTGCCAGGTCAACTGGTCGCCGATGAACGTGGACTGGCGCAGGCCGGGCATGGCACCCGGCTGCAACGTCCCGCGACCACGGGCGACGCTCACTGCGATCGGCACCGAGCACCAGTGGCTGAGGCGACGCTCGCGGACGTAACGCACCGGGGCGACGAGTTCCGAGCCGACCGGGACGACCAGAGCGGCGCCCGTGCCCCACGCGGCGAAGATGTCCAGCACGGACACGTCCCACGTGAGTTCCACGGTATGGGACAGACGGCTGTCGGCGGTCACCTCGTACCGTCCGATGTCGTGCTGGAGGAAGGCCACTGCATTGCGGTGGGTGACCGGCACGCCCTTGGGTGTGCCGGTGGAGCCGGACGTGAACAGGATCAGGGCGACGGTGTCCGGCTCGGGGCCGCCGCTGCGCACCCCGGGTCTCGCGGTGGACAGGTCGAGCTGAGTCGCACCCGAGCCGTCGAGGTTGTGCGTACCGTTCTCCTCCGCGAGCACGAGGCGGACTCCAGCCGACCGGATCATCTTGTGGAGCCGCTTCGGCGGGTCTCGCGGGTCCAGCGGCACGACCGGGGCACCGGCCCGGAGGGCCGCCAGGTAGGCGGCATAGCTGAACGGCGACCTGGTCACGAACAGCCCGACCGGCACCCCGGGCTCGATGCCGCCCTGGATGGTGCCGGACAGTTCCCACAGCTCGCGGTAGGTCACCACCGTCGTGGCGAAGTCGAGCGCCACCCGTCCAGGATGGTCGCGCACCGTGCGCGCGACGAGCTCAACCAGCGTGGCCGCGGTCATCGGGCCCCCCTTCACCGAAGGTCGCGTGGACGTGGCGCAACTCGGGGCGGCTGCTCGCGACCACCCGGCCGCCGGAGAGCAGCACCTCGGCGGGCATCGGGCGGCTGAGGAATCCGACCAGGCTGGCGGACAGCCCGTACGCGCCGACATTGGGAATGGCGAGGACCGTGCCGGAACGGGCCTCCGGCAGGGGCACGTCGCGGCCGAGCACGTCGAGCGGCGTGCAGCTCGGCCCGGCCAGGTCCACGCGGGTCACGTCGCTCGCGGTCTCCGCCGAGCCCACCGGCAGCGCCCGCATCGGCAGCAGCCGGCCCAGTCCCGTCATCCCGCCGAGGACGTTGATTCCGGCGTCCAGCACGGCGTACGTTCTTCCCCGCGTGTGTTTGACGTCGACGACAGTGGTCAGCAGTGTGCCGCACTCGGCGACCAGGTATCTGCCGGATTCGAACATCACCTCCGGGCGACCGGCGCGCCAGCCCGGGAAGGCGGCGTCCAGCCGCGTCTCCGCCTCCGCGCGCAGCCGCTGGTAGACGGGTCTGGATCCGGGTGCGGCGTACGGGGCACTGAACCCGCCGCCGAGGTCGACCACAGCGGGATCGAGCCGGCAGACCCGGGCGAGTTCGGCCGCCGTGTCGACGGCCGCGCGCAGTTCGTCGAGTAGCTGGTCCTCACCGCGCGCGTTGGTGATCGGGAACAGATGCAGACCGGTCACGCGCACGCGATCGGGCACCCGGTCCGGTGACCACTCGGTGGCCAGGGTCCCGGCGTCGATGCCGAACTGCGAGGCGGTACCGGTCATGCGCAGTCCCGATCCGCCGGCGGCACCTGGCCCGTTGACCCGCAGCAACGCCGTCAGATCGGCATCCTGCCCTGCCGCCGCCCGCCCGAGACGCTGCAGTTCCGAGAACGACTCGACCGAGAAGGCACGAACCCCGGCGGCGACCGCCTCTTCCAGTTCGGCGGGCGTCTTGGCGGGACCGGTGTAGAGCAGGTCCCCGCCGCCAGCGCCCGCCAGGAGCGCCGCGGCGAGTTCTCCCGCCGAGCTGACCTCCAGCCGGCAACCGGCCAGCCGCAACCGCCTGGCGATCACGGGATGCGGGTTGGCCTTCATCGAGTACAGCAGCGTCGACGGCGTGGGCAACGCCGCTCGCAGGTCGGCGTGCGCCTGGTCGATCCGGTCCAGATCGTAGACGTAGAGCGGGCTGCCGTACGCGGTGACGAGCGCCTCCCTGACCCGCTCATCCATGACGGGTGATCAATGAGACCGGCGCCGGACGGCCGCCGTGCCGGACCAGCGCCTCGACGCCCTCGCCCAGCTTCCAGTGGCTGCCGTGCGGCGACCGGCACGGTGGCCAGGCGGCCGGGTCCAGGACGCCCCACCGGGCCAGGACGGCCAGCGAGAGCGGGTCCGCGACCAGCCACTCGCCACCGACATCGAGTTCCGCCCAGGCATGAGTGTTGGAGAAGGGCTGGGTCAGCAGTATCCCGAATGCCATCCGGGCCGACACGCCGTAGGAGGCGGCCCGTTCGACCAGGAATCGGGCACCGGACTGGCAGTCGGCCAGTTTCGCGTCACGGAGGAAACCCGGGTCGTCGGCGAGCGCGTGCGGCAGCCGCGCGAAGTGCACGTCGTCCAGCTCCGCCAGCAGCTCGCGGTGAGCGCCGGTGAACTGGCTGACCCGACCGCCAGGCAGCTCCACCGTCAGGCGGCAGTGAGCTGCGCTCATCGGCGTGAACCGCGTGACGCGGTTGTTGCTGGCCAGCGAGGGTGCCAGCGTGAAGCCGCAGTCCCCGTCATGCCCGGGCGCGGGGCAGCGAGCGTGCAGATCGACCGTGCGGCGCACCACCGTCTCCCTCGCGCCGGCCTCGAGTGCTGCGCCCATCAGCATGATGGCGCTGCGCTGCGGCGAGGGCAGCCCGAGCTCCTCACAGGCATTGCGCAGGTCATTGGTGTAGAAGGTCGGTTCCGTGCCGTCGGTGCCGTGCGGGAAGCCGAGGGCGAGCAGCCGGTCGAGCAGTTCGTCGGGCATCCGGTGGAGCCGGCGGGCGCTCTCCCGGGACTCGGTGAAGGTGCGGTACCGGTCGGGAATCCGCCGGGCTCGCGCGACGACGATCGCCAGCGCCTCGTCGGTCGGGACGACGTCGACGGAAGCCATGTCGGCCGGAATCACGCCGAACCCAGGTGCCGCCGGACCACATGCCACAGGTCGCCGGGGGTGGCGAAGATATCGCCCAGCAACGCCTCGTCGGGGATGACCACCTCGTACGTGGCCTCGATCTCCGCGAGTAGCTGCACCGCCGCCAGCGAATCCAGCCCCGCCGCCATCAGGTCGGTTTCCGGTGTGAGTTGCCCGTCGTCGAGCAGCGGCACGGTCCGCCGAAGGATCTGCTCGAAGCCGGGGTCCAGGATGTCGTCGGTCATGCGGGTGTCGTCCCTTCAACCCCGCCCAGGACGAAGCTCGCCATCGTCCTGGACTTGCCGGGCTCATACCAGTTGAGGCAGGCCACCGCTGCGGTGCACCGCGCCGGAAACGTCAGCTCCACCTCGTCCACGTCGCCGACGCGTGGCGCCCATGCGTAGTCGAGGGTCACGTGCGGCAGCGGCGGCGGGCCGGGGCTGCCATACGGCGGATAGCCGGGGTACGCCTGCCACAGCGTCTCGGTGAGGGCGCGAAACGGCTCTGCGGGCTCCGGCTTCAGGTAGACCGTGCCGTCCTCGAACGTGTGTTGGGCACCGTCGACACTGAACGCGAACGGTCCGGTCCCGGCGAAGATGTCCTGCAGCCGGTCCAACAGCTCGGGACCGACCAGCTCGGCGGAGACGAACGGACCGAGCACGGTGACGTGAGCATGGACGGATTCCGGGTCGGCGAAGACGAACTCGGGCAGGGCACGCCGCATCCGTGGGCGGACCAGAGGCTCCAGCTCCGGCACCGGTATCACGATCGCTGAGTGGGCCATGCGGACTCCAGGAGGTCGGTCTCGATCGGATCGATGTCGGCAAATTGGCCGGTGGCGGCCTGCGCCGCCCAGAGGCGTGCATAGTGACCGTCCGCCGCGAGCAGATCGTCGTGCCGGCCAGTCTCGACGACCCGGCCGGCGTCCAGGACGACGATCCGGTCGGCGCGGGCCGCAGTGGCGAGCCGGTGCGCGATCACCACGGTGATACGGCCGCGACCAAGGCGTGCCATGGCGTCGAGCACGGCGGCCTCCGCGGCGGGGTCGAGCGCTGCCGTCGCCTCGTCGAGCAGCAATACATCCGGCTGCACCAACTCGGCGCGGGCCAGAGCGAGCAGTTGACGCTGCCCAGCCGACAGAGCCTGACCGCGCGTGCCGGTGGGATGCGCGTAGCCACCTGGCAGGCTGGCGATCACGGCATGGGCCGCCACCCGGCGTGCGGCGGCCTCGACCTCGGCCTCGGATGCGGCCGGACGTCCGTACGCGATGGCGTCCCGCACGGTCCCGGCCGACAGGTAGGGATCCTGCGCGACGATGCCGAGCCGCCGCCGATGTCCGGCCAGGTCGAGCTGCCGCAGGTCCACGCCGTCGACGAGGACGGCGCCCACGGTGGGGTCGTAGAAGCGGGCGATCAGTTTGACGAGGCTGGACTTTCCCGATCCGGTGCGGCCGACCAGCGCAACGGTTTCGTTCACCCGAAGCGCGAGTTCCACGTCGGCCAGCGCGGGCCGGTCCGCGCCGGGATAGGTGAAGCCGACCCCGCACAGCCGGATCTCGGCGGCGGGTCGTCGCGGCGGCAGCGCACCCGGCGCCCTCGGGGGGCGCACCGGTGCGCGCAGCAACGCGCGGAGTTGCGCGAAGCCCACCGCGGCCTGCCGATAGCGGTCCAGCACCTGCGAGAGGTCCTGGATCGGCGCGAAGACCAGATCGATGTAGAGGAAGAACGCCACCAGCACACCCGCGCTCAGGTCGCCGCTCGCCAGCCGGGCCGCCCCAACGACCAGCACGGCCACCCGGGCAAGGTCGCTGAGCAGGCCCGTGAACTGCAGATAGACGCTGACCAGCAGGTGGGCGCGCAGCCGTGAGTCTCGGTAGCCGCGCGACGCCGTGACATAGCGATCGCGCAGATCGCCGACCCGGCCGAACGCCTGCGCCACGCGCAGGCCGGCGATCACCTCGTGCAACGTGGCGTTCAGTGCCCCCACCTGACGCCTGGCCTCACCGTACGCGGGCATCGCGATCGCCCGGAACAGCCACGTCGCGAGCGCGGCGGCCAACAGCGCGACGACCGGCACCAGCGCCAGGCCGGCGTCGATGGTCAGCAGCGCGCCCAGGACCGTCACCAGCATCGCCGTGCTGACCAGCGCGACCGGCACACCGGCACGCAGGAAGTCGGCCAGCGCGTCGACGTCGGTGGTCATCCGGGTCAGCAACTGCCCGGTCGGCTCACGGTCGTAGAAGTCGAGTCCGAGCCGCTGCAAGTGGGCAAACGCCCGGACGCGCAGGAGCAGGAGCAGGCGCTCACCAGCGCTCGCTGCCGCGGTCGCACCGCCCCTGGCCGCCGCCCAGTTCACGCCGGCCACCACCAGCACCAGCAGCGCGACGGCGAGCAGCGCGGGACGGGAGCCGGCCAGCATCCCCTGGTCCACCCCTTCGCGGACCAGGGCGGGAATCGCCGTACGGGCTCCGATGTCGAGGAGGATCAGGACGAACGCCACGGCCAGCAACAGGCGTACGGGACGGACCAGGTCGGTCAGGGTGAGCGAGGGCGTGTCGTGCGCGAACGACGTGTCGACAGTCGCGGCATAGCGGTCTGCGATCTCGGATCGAGTGCCCTCCCCGGATTCCTGTGGACCGGGCGCGCGGCTGTCGTCGGCGGCGAAGACGGACCGGAAGGCCGCGCAGCGGCTCTCGACCTCCGCGAGCGGCCCGCAGTCCACGACGCGTCCCTCGTCGAGGACGACGACCCGGTCGGCCATCTCCAGCGTGGCGCGCCGACGGGCGATGAGGATCGTGGTCCGCGACGCTCTGCGGAGCCCGGCGCGAACGCGCTGCTCGGTCGCCACGTCCAGCGCGGACATGGCGTCGTCGAGGATCAGCAGGGACGGCCCGGGAAGGATCGCCCGGGCGATCGCGACCCGTTGGCGCTGCCCGCCCGACAGGCGCCCACCGCGCTCGCCGACAGGTGTGTCGTACCCCTTCGGCAGCCCGGCCACGAAGCCGGCCGCCGCGGCGTCGGCCGCCGCCTGGACCTGCTGCATCCCCGCGCCGGGCAGCCCGAACGCGATGTTCGCGAACACCGTGTCGTCGAACAGGAAGTCGTCCTCGAACACCAGGCCGAGCCGGGACCGCAGCCTCGCCGATCGGACCCGGGAGAGATCCACGCCGCCCACCAGAACTGCCCCGGCAGCCGGCCGATAGAACCGGGCGAGCAGTCCCAGCAGGGTGGACTTGCCGGAGCCGGCCGCGCCGACCACGGCCACGGTCTCCCCTGCCTCGACACGCAGCGACAGCCCCCTGAGCACCGGCGGGTCGTCGCCGTAGCCGAACCACACGTCGCGGAACTCCACGCTCAGCGGGCCGGGCGGCAGCGGGACAGACTCGTCGGGATCGCCGGTCTCCGGGGCGACGTCGATGACCGCGAAAACCCGCTCGGTGGCGGCCCTGGCCTGTTGCGCCACGGTGAGCAGCGGGGTCAGGCCGCGCAGCGGGGAGACCACCTGGTTCAGATAGACGCAGAACGCGAGGAAGGTCCCGATGCTCAGCCGACCCGACATCACCAGGAAACCGCCGAGGAGCAGCAGCGCACCCTGCCAGAGAAGCGGCACGGCCTGCAGCGCCGATGCGTAGCGGCTCTGCAGCCGGGCCACCGCCATCCGTGCGGAGTAGAGCTCCCGGCACTGCTCCTCAAGCTCCGCCAGCTCGCGCGCCTCCTGGGCGAACCCTTTCACGATGACGACGCCGGACACCGCGGCCTCGACCCGGCCGGTGATCTCAGCGGCGCGCTGCTGCGCCGCCGAGGCCACCGGAAACAGACGCCCCGGTGCCCGGTGCGCCATCAACCACAACGCCGGCACCATGGCCACCGCGAACAGGGTCAGCCAGGGCGACAAGACCGCCATCGCGGCGAAGACCAGGAGAAACAGCAGACCGTCGCCCACGAGAACTGGCAGCGCCGCGATCGCCCCCTGCACCAGAGCCAGGTCGGCGACCGTACGGCTGACGACCTGCCCCGTGTTCAGGCGGTCCTGCCCCGGGCCGTCCAGGGCGGCGAGCGCGTCGAACGCGTCCGTACGCAGTTCGTGTGTCACGTCCAGGGCGATCCGACCGGCGCAGTACGTGCTCACCAGGGTGATCGCGTACCGCAGGAGGGCGAACGCCACGAGCAGCCCGGCCCACCATCCGACGCCCGGGCTGTCGATCCCCGCGAACAAGTCGTCCACTGCCGTACGTAGGACCAACGGCGTCGCCACGGCGACCACCTGCGCGAGGATCACGCCGACCAGCAGCGCCGCCAGCGGACGCCGGTGCCGCAGGCAGTACCGCGCGAGCCGGAACCGCCATGATCGGTGTTCCTGTTGTGGCATCAGGCCGCACACGCCTTGCACAACTCGTCGAACGTACAGGTCAGTAGCGTTTCCAGGGGTGGCCGCAACCCCCAGGTGAGCTCGATCCGGTTGGCGAGCATGGTGGCGATCAGCGAGTTGCCGCCGACTTCGAGCAGCCGGTCCTGTGGACGGATCTCGTCCACGTCGAGCAACTCCTGCCACATCTCGCCGAGCGTGCTTCGGACATCGGCGGCGGCATCTTCGCTCATCACGCCTCCCCATCCCAGAGCACGGGGCAGATCTCGGGATCGGAGTAGTCCGGATTGCCCGCCTCGTCGGTACGGCACAACACGTCGTTGAAATGGGACAGCCGGTTTCCCTTCTCGTCCGTGTTCGGCACGTAACGATTCGTGTGGTCCTGCATGTGCACGGCGAGCGCGATCCGCGGACGGTCTGCGGCGTTGCGCCGGCTGCCGTGGATGGTGCGGCAATGGTGGAAGCTGACCTGGCCGAGCCGCAGCAGCAGGGAGACGGGCTCCAAGCTGCCGCCAGGTCGCCGTATCCGCTTCTCGATCTCCCGGTGGTCGGTTTCGTGGAAGAACTCCAGGTGGTCGTTGCCGTCCCAGCGGTGGCTGCCGTCCAACACCTGCATCGGCGCCAGGTCCTCGTCGACGTCCTGGAAGGCAATCCAGGCGGTGATCAGTTCGCGGGAGGAGCAGGTCTTCCAGTACGCGATGTCGGTGTGCCAGCCGACGTTGCTGTGCTCCGGTGACAGCCCGGGTGGCTTGTAGATCAGCTGGTCGTGGAAGAGACGAACGGTGGGGGTGCGGGCGAGGGTGGCTGCGGTCGCTGCGACCAGCGGGTGGTGGACCAGGCGGCGTAGCTCCTCGACTTGCAGCGAGACGTAGTCGTTCTGCCGCAGCACGTTGCCGCGGCTTTCGTTCCAGTCGGTGCCCAGCTCGACGAGCAGGTGGGCGTCCCGTTCGCCGCTGTAGTACCGGTCGATGCCGAAGCGGGCTTCCTCGATCTCCTCCGGCGTGAGCAGCGGTGGCGAGATCCACCACCCGTGCTCCTGGTAGAACCGGACGTCGTCCTCGCTGGGCAGCAACGCGGCCTGGGCGTCGGTGAGCATCATGGCGACCTCCTCTCGTACGCCGGGGACCACGCCCCGACAGGGCTGAGTACCTCGACCGGCGCCAGCTCGGTCACAGGACGGAGGGTGGGTTCTCCGGGTTCCCGCCGCAACGCGTTCGGCAGCGGTTCGCCGAACAGGACGTCGTATCTGCTCACCGGTGTTTCCGGACTGTCGCAGAGATCGATCAGGATCTCCTGGTAGACCTGCAGGGCCTGAGCCACGACGCCGTCGCCGAGCGCGTCCGGCGGGTAGAGGGCGGACAGGGTCAGGGCGCCGTTCACCTCGCGGACGAAGAACGTCAGCCGCGCGGGCGTGGCCGCCGGCACGCCGGCGGTCTCATCGTCGAGATAGAGACCGGTGACGTCACACCCCGTGAGCCGCAGCGCGTCCATCGGATAGCGATCCATGAGGAACATCGCCTCCGGCACCGCTGCTCCGGCCCAGCCCAATTCGACGCCGAGCCGGTCGAGCAGCGCCGGAAACGGAAGCCGCTGATGGTCGAGCACGGCCAGCATGGTCGCGGAGGTGCGCAGGAGACACTCGGCGAGCGACGGGTCGCCGCGCAGGTCGGTGCTGGTCAACAGCGGGTTGTAGTGGGCACCCAGAACTGTCGCGCTGGACGCGGTAGGCCGATTCGCGGCCAGCGTGCCGACGATCAGCTCGGTCGCTCCGGTCCAGCTCAGCAGCAGCGCCTTGAACGCGGCGAGCAGCAGGACGAACGGGGACACCACCGCGTCGCGGGCCACCCCCCGGATCTGGCTCACCAGGTCGGCGGGCAACGCGACGACCTGCCGGCTCAGGTGTGTTCCGGTGCCGTCGTCGGCCGTGCGGGGAAGACCGCAGCGCGGGCTCGCGGTACGTAGGCGGGCCCGCCACCACTCCGTCTCCTGATCGGCGGCGGCGCTCGCGAGCCAGTCCCACTGGTCCCGCGCCTGCTCGGCGCAGCTGATCAGCGGCCGCTCCGGCGCCGGGTCCCGGCCGTCGAGCCGGGCCGCGTAGCTACCGCTCAACGCGAGACCCAGGGTGTGCAGCGACCATCCGTCGGCAGCGATGTGGTGAAGCGTCAGCAGCAGTACGTGCGTCGGCCCGCCTGCGGGCACGTCGCCGTCATCGCCGGGGCTGACCAGCAGCAGCGCCACCCGGATCGGCACCTCGGTGGCGAGATCGAAACCCCGGCGCCGCTGTTCGTCAGCCATCCGGGCGGCCTCGGGCAGCCCGGACACGGTCCTAGGCGAAAGATCGAGGCACGCGGTGGCCGCACCCCGTTCCACCACCATGGCCACGGGTTCCCCGGCCACAGTCGGGTAGAGGGTCCGCAGCGGCTCGTGCACCTGGATGAGGTCGTCGAACGCCCCGGCCAGCGCGGCCACGTCCAGCGGGCCGGTCACCAGCAGCGCGTAGCTCAGATTCAGCGCGGCGGGCACCCGGCTACAGCGGTCCAGTACCCAGATCTCCCGCTGCGCGGAGGTGAGCTGCCCGGACCGGTCGGTCCGGGCAGGGCCTGCGGCGTGCCGGGTCACGGCCGTACCGCGTAGAGGAAGTGCACCGGGGTGCCCGCGTGCAACGGGTCCTGCTCCGTGGTGACCCGGTAGCCGTGCCCGGTCAGTAGCGCGGCGATGCTGGCGACCCGGTTGTCCAGGTCGTGCGCCTCGACCACGATCTGCCCGATGCGGTCCCAGTCCGCCGCGGCGATGCCGTCGAGCACCTCGAGCTCCGCCTTCTGCACATCGATCTTGAGCAGGTCGACGTGCTCCACCCCGGTCTCCGCCAGCGCCTGGCTGAGCGTTCGCCGGGACACGGTGAACGTGGTCGCCCGCAGCCGCTCGTCGAGGTACTCGCCGGAGCCCGCCAGCATGCCGCTGGCTTCGTCGGCGAGGCGCGACAGGTTCGACAGGATGCCGGAGAGCAGGCGGCGCTCCTGGGCGTCGTCGGGATGGAACGAGGACATGCCGGTGAGGTTGGGATAGAACGTCAGCTCCGCGGTGTCCGCCCGAGCGCCGAGCCCGTACGGGAAGATCTGCACGTTGGGCAGCTTCTCGGTGTTGCCGCGCAGCGCCTCGAACAAGGGCGGACACGGCTCGAACGCGTACACCCGGGAAGTGGGGGAACGGTCGAGGGCGTAGCGGGTGAAGAGTCCGATGTGTGCGCCGACGTCGAAGATCACGCCGTCGTCGGGGTAGCGGATGCCGCCCCGGTCGTACGTGCGGTGCTCGAACACGTCGCGGTAGAGGTAGCGGGACTCCGCAGGTTGCAAACAGAGGACGGTGCGATTGTCGGGCAGGGTCAGCGTGCGCAGTTGTGGGACGGTGACCGGCTGCTCCGCGACAGCCGGCGCGGTGGACCCTGTCGGCTGGACCGCGCGGGCCGCCCGCTGACCGTCGACCTCGCGTGCGACCGCCGCCACGGTCGTGCCGCGCAGCAGGTTGCGCAACGGAAGCGTCACCGAGAACCGCTCGTTGATCTGGGCCACCACCTGGATTCCGACCAGCGAGTGCCCGCCCAGATCGATGAAGTTGTCGTCGCGGGCAACCGGGCGACCCAGCGCCGCCGACCAGATCTGCGCGATCACTTCCTCGGTCTCGCCGAGCGCGGACTCGCCGCCTGCGGTCAGCGCCGCCTCGGGCGGCGGCGGCAGGGCCCTGCGGTCGACCTTGCCGGTCGAGGTGAGCGGCAGCGACGTCGTGTGCACGATCGCCGTGGTCGCGGGGACCATGTGGTCCGGGATGCGTTCCAGCAGCATCTGGCGGATGCGGGACGGCGTGGGCTCGCCTTCGGATTCGGTGATCACATGGGCCACCAGTTGCCGGCCCAGGCCCTGCGAATGATGCACGGTGGCAGCGGCGCGCCGAATCCCGGGTATGCGCAGCAGGTTCGCCTCCACCTCGCCGAGTTCGATCCGGTATCCACGGATCTTGACCTGGTCGTCCTGCCGTCCGAGGAATTCGATCGTTCCGTCGGCCAGGAACCGGCCCCGGTCGCCGGTGCGGTAGATGCGGCCGTGGGGCAGGAACGGGTCCTCCGTGAAGCGTTCCGCCGTGGCTTCTTCGTGGAGGTATCCGCGAGCCGGCGCGACGCCACCGATGTAGATCTCGCCCGGCACACCGGCCGGGACCGGTGATCCCCACGGATCGAGCAGGTAGATGCGGACGTTGGCGATCGGCCGGCCGATCGGTGGCGTCTCCGGCCACCGCGTGCTCGACTCCTCCAACCGGTACGCGGTCGCCACATGGGTCTCGGTGGGGCCGTACTGGTTGTCCAGTTGGCAGTCGAGCCGGTGGAAGAGTCGCCGCACCGGCATGGATATCTGTAGCTGTTCGCCGGCGACGATGACCTCGCGCAGCGTGGGCAGGTTGAACTGGGCCGTGTTGGCGGTGACCGCTAGCTGGTCCAGGCTCACCGGGGGCAGGAACGCCCGGGCGATCCGGTGACGCTCGATGAAGCCGGGCAACTGCGAGACATCGTCGCGGACATCGTCCGGGGTCACCACGAGGCTGCCGCCGAAGCCGAGGGTGGAGAAGATCTCCTGGAAGGAGACGTCGAAGCCGATCGACGTGCGCTGCATGGTGCGCCGGCCAGCCGGATCCTCACCCCGGTCGCGCTGCCAGGTCACGAGGTTGACCAGCGTCCGGTGGGTCATCGCGACGCCCTTGGGCCGGCCTGTGGATCCCGAGGTGAACATGACGTAGGCGAGGTCGTCGCCGTCGACCCGGACCTGCGGCGCGGTGTCCGGCTGCCGGTCGATCGCGGCACCGGCGCGGTCAAGTTCGATGAGTTCGGGGCCCGGCCTGGGGATCAGGTCGCCGAGCGTGGACTGGGTGACCATCAGGTCCATTTCGGCGTCTTCGATGACCATCTTGTTCCGCGCCGCGGGGAAGGTGGCCACCACGGGGACCACGGCCGCGCCGGATTTCAGGATTGCCAGGACCGCGACGAGCAGGTCGACCGAGGCGGCTACGCAGAGTCCGACGCACGAACCCGGGCCTGCGCCGCGTTCGGTCAGGTAGTGGGCCAGGCGGTTGGCGCGCGCGTCGAGCTCCCGATAGGTCAGGGTGCTGTCGTCGAGCACGACCGCCTCGGCGTCGGGGTACCGCCGTACCGCCTCGGCGACCAGGTCGGTCAGGGCACGCGCGTCGGCGGCCGAGACCGGCCCGCCGCTCCAGACATCAATGATCTGCTGACGTTCCCCGTCACCCAGATAGTCGATGTCGCGCATCGCGCCGGCGGTCCGCGACGCGGTCGCCAGGAACCGCAGCAGGTGCCGGCCGAACCGGACGACCGTCTCCTCCTCCTGCACGACGGCGTTGTATTCCAGGCGCAGCGCCGCCCCGGTGACGGTCACCGAGACGTCGTGCCGTGTGTCCGCCGGTGCCTCGGCCTGCGTGCCGGCGTTCAGCAGCACAGCGAACCACGGGTTACGGTTGGTGACGCCGTCCAGGCCGAGTTCACCGGTCAGGGCGTCCAGGGACCGCGTGTGAGCGCACGTCTCGGCCAGCGCCGCGGATGCGTTGCCCAGGACGGTGTCGAACGAGTCGTCCGGGCCCACCGGCACCGCCACGGGCAGCGCGGTGCCGTCGATGACACAGCCGATCACGATCGTCTGCGGTTCGGCGGACCCGCTGTAGCGGAACAGCACCGCGGCGATCGTCGCGAGCCAGGTGGCCCGGATCTGTTGGGTGTCGCCGGCATCGACGCTATCCACGGCAAGCGGCAGTTCCACCTGGAGGCTACGGCGGCGGTAGATCTTCGAACGGCGGCGGAACAGCGGCGGTCCGGCCTCCCGCACCGCGCTTCGGAGCCGGTCGGTCCACCGGGTCAGATCGTGCTGGGCAGTGAGGTTATCGGTCTGCGTCACTGAGCTTCCCCCCTGGGGTTAAGGCCGGTCCGGAACGTGGCGCGATGGCCTAGGGCCGGGGCCAGAGCACTGGGCAGATGGCGGGGTCCGAGTAGTCGGGAGCGCCTTGGGCGTCCTGTCTGCAGAGCAGGTCGTTGAGGTGCACGGTGCGCCGCCCAGACTCCTCGACGTGGGCGACGTACCGGTTGCCTTCGTCCTGGAAGTGCAACGCCAGCGCAAGCCGGTCACGGTCGGCGCTGCGGTTGGGTTCGCTGCCGTGGATCAGGCGGCAGTGGTGGAAGCTGACCTGGCCGCGTTTCAGGCGAAGCTGTACCCGTTGGGCTGGTGAGCCGCCGAAGGACTGCTCCAGCTTGCCCATGTCGTGCTCGTTGAACGTCCTCATCCACTCGGTGTCGGTCCGCCGGTGGCTGCCGTCCATGAAGGAGAGAGCTCCGGTCTCGCCGTCGCAGTCCTGGAACGGGATCCAGGCGGTGAGCATGTTGCGCGACGAGCAGGTCTTCCAGTACGCGGCGTCGACGTGCCACCCGACGACGGAGTCGACCAGATCCAACCCCGGCGGCTTGCAGATGAGCTGGTCGTGAAACAGCCGGATGGTCCGGGATCCGGACAGCACAGCCGCCGTCTGGGCGATGACGGGCAGTTCGAGCAGTTGGCGGAGGTCGTCGTTCTGCAACGACACGTAGTCATTGAGACGCACGATGTTGCCGTGCTCCGGCCGCCAATCGAGATATCCGCCATTGATCAGCATGGGATGGTCGCGCTCGCCCGCGTAGTGCCGCTCGGCACCGAGCGCGGCGGTGTCCAGCACGTCGTCCGGAATGATCTTCGGCGAGACCCACCAGCCGTGTTCCTGGTAGAACGCCACGTCCTCCGCCGTCGGCAGGTAGGTGCGGGTGTCGGACACGATCTGTCCTTTCGTGCTCGGTTGTGGTCACGACGCGGCCTGCCGGCCCGGTTGCGACCGCATGACTGTCAGTGAGGCGCCGAACGGCACATTGGGATAGACGTTGAGTTCCGTCGGGATCCGTACATGCAGCAGCGCCGGCGCGGTCTCGTCGCGCCACAGCCAGCTGAGCGCGTCGGCCACCTCCTCCGGCTCGGAGACCGACCGGCTGTCGATGCCGTACGCCTGGGCCACGCGCGCGAAGTCCGGTGCGTCATAGCCCTGGACCGTGGTCGGGTAGCGCCCCTCGAACGCCTCCTCCTGGAGCTGGCGGACGGATCCGTGGGCTCCGTTGTCGACGATGACCAGCTTGATCGGCAGCCGACCGCGGGCGACGGTCTGCAACTCCTGGATGTTGAACTGGAAGGCGCCGTCACCTACCACCACCACCACGGGGCGGCGCGCGTGGCAGGCCACACCGATGGCCGCCGGGAACGCCCATCCACACGGTCCGAGCCCGAGAGCGGGTAACAGCCGCTGCCCCTGCGCGGGTCTGAGCGACTGGCAGGCCCACCAGAGGTGCTGACCGGCATCGATCACGAACGCCGCCGCCGGGAGTGAGGCCGCGGACAACTGCCGCATCAGCACATTCGGGTTGATTCCGGCGTGCCCGGTGAGTTCCTCGGTGTCCGGCCATTCGGCCCGCATCCGGTCGATGTGGGTACGCCAGTCTTCGTGTTCCGGGAAGACCCGCCCGTCGGACGCCGCCAACCCCGCGTCGATGAAGCTGCGCAGATCGGCGACGATCGCACGAACGCCCCGTACCCGGCGCATCTCTCCGGGATCGCAGTCGACCTGGACGACCCTGCGGCCCCGGCCCCATGCCGCGACGTCGGCGCCCAGGGTGCCGAAATCGAGCCGAGCGCCGAGCGTCAGCACGAAGTCGGCCTCCGAGACGGCCAGGTTGACCCAACGGTTGCCGTACATCCCGATCATGCCGAGCCGCAGCGGGTCTTCGGCGGGGAGCACGTCCAGCGCGGTCACGGACGCGGCCACCGGCGCGCCGAGACGCCGCAGCAGGTGTCGTGCGGCGTCGGCGGCACGGGCAGCCTGCACACCGCCCCCGATCAGGACCAGCGGCCGCGCCGCCGAGGCCAGCTCATCGAGCACCTCGGTGATCGTGTCCCGGTCCACGGCCGCCGGCACGGTCGCGGCGGCGCGGCGCGGCGCGGCCTCCGGCGGGACGCTCATGGTCTGCACGTCGGACGGAAGTTCGACCAGAACCGGTCCAGGACGGCCCTCGACGGCCAGTCGCATCGCCCGGTCGAGCAGTTCCGGGACCTCGTCACCGGAGCGTGCCCGCCAGGCCGCCTTGGTGACCGGCACGGCCATGGCGACGACGTCACACTCCTGGAAGCCGTACTGCCGGACCGGCCGCTCGCCCTTGAGGAGATAGCTCTGCACCTGGCCGGTGACGAAGACGGCGGGAACCGAGTCCAGGTACGCGCTCGCGATGGCGGTCAGCATGTTCGTGGCACCGGGGCCGGCGGTGGCGAACGCGACGCCGGGTGTGCCGGCGAAACGGCCCACCCCGTCGGCCGCGAAGGCCACAGCCTGCTCGTGGTGCATGGTGACCAGATCGATGTCACCACGCTGGTGGATTGCGTCCAGAATCGGTGCGATCATTCCGCCGGGAAGAGTGAACACCTGGGAGATGTCGTTCGCCGAAAGCCACTGCCCCACATATTCGCTGACGCTCTTCTTCCCGTCGCTGCGCGCTGGAAGCTCTATCACGACACTCCACCTAGAACGTGTTCTCGGTCGGCCAGCTCTTGAGTTCGGGTAGACAGTTTTCGACAAAGTACCGCATGTTCCGGACTCCATCCTCCTCGGGCATGCCATGGAAAATGGTGAGAACACCCTGCAGGTCGAGCGCTTTGTGGAACTCGTCAAAACGGCGTAGCACATCGTCGGGCGTGCCGTACACGACGGAGGCCGGGGGTAGATCCAGGTCCTGCTCCGGCGAGTCCCGCATGGCTCGGTAGAACTCGTAGCTCTTCATGGCACCGAATTCAGGGGCGCTCATGCCGTAATGGCGGACCGCGAGGCGATGGCTGGCCTGGTGGTATTTCTTGGCGAGTTCCAGGGCCCGGTCACGACTGGGGTCCACCACGACGTTGGCCGACAGCAGTGGCCGCGGCGCCGATCCGCCGTTGACCTGGGCCCAGGTCTGCCGATGCCGGTCGACGTCCTGCGCGATCAACTCCAGCGGCTTGACGACGATATGCATCGAGCCGAGGCCGAGCCGGGCCACCAACGGTGCCGACTCGGGCGAGACCGAGGCGCTGAAAACCCTTCCCGAGAACGAACGGAACGGGCGGGGCCGCAGTTCGCGGCGGGGCTGCCGAGTGATCTCGCCGCCTTCGACAACCCCGGTGCCAAGCGCTGCGAGCAGAAGCGCGGCGCACTCCTCGAAGCGGGCGCGGGACTCCTCGATCGGCACCCGCAGGCCCTCGAACTCCTCCTTGGAGAGGCCGCGGCCGATTCCGACGACGACCCGCCCACCGCTGAGATGGTCGGCGAGGAGGACCTGTTCCGCCAGGCGCAGCGGGTCGTGCCACGGCAGCACGAGCACGGCGGTGCCCAGCCGAATGGTGCTGGTACGACCGGCGAGGTGGGACAGCAGTTGCATCGGATCGGCGATCAAGCCGTAGTCACTGAAGTGGTGCTCGGTGACCCACACCGAGTCGAAGCCATTGGATTCAGCCTCTACACAAACCGCTATCTCCTTGCGCAGAAACACGTCATCGGGAATTTTTCCCAAATTCTGGAAAGCCGCTTCGAATCCCACGTGCACAGGGGTGCACCTCACCTGATCAAGGCCATAAGGCAATGGGTCACACATCGGCATGGATCATTCTTATCCGAGACTAGCCACCACCCGGCAAGCCGTCAAGCGTTTGACAACTCTCTATAAGTTCGTAGGATATCGACATGATCACACCCCGCCCTGCCAGGCGCTTTTAAGATCATTCCGCCCCACCCTGATGTCAGGTTGATCATCAATCACTGATTCAACCACACCAATGATAGGCATACATGCATGAATATCGATCATGATTGCCGACCTAGGGTGGGTCCCAGTTCCCGCACGGACCACCTGGCCGACCGGGGCGCCGACGGACATCCGGCGTTGAGCCACCGCACGGAGACCATCAGCTACGCGGCCCTACGACAGCGCGTCGACCGGGCCGCCGACGGCCTGCGCCGCCGGGGAATCGGCCGGGGTGACCGCGTGCTGGTCTACGCGGACAAGCGGATCGAGACGGTGGTCGCGATGCTTGCCGTGGCGGCGACAGGCGGCGTGTTCGTGCCGGTGAATCCGCAGTTCAAGAAACGCCAGCTAGCGCATGTGATCGGTGACTGCGCGCCGCGTGCGCTCGTCACCGTGGCCGAGCGCCTGGCGACCGTCCGGGCGGCGGGCGGCGACCGCGTCGAGCACCTGCTGACACTCGACGGTCTCGCGGCCGAGGCGGCGTTCAGCACCGGCGGGGCCACCACGGCGACGGTCGACGCCGGGACGGTCGAGACCGACCCCGCGGCGATCTTCTACACCTCCGGCAGTACCGGGCCCCCCAAGGGTGTCGTCGTCTCGCACCGGAACCTGATCGCCGGCGCCGAGAGCGTCGCGGGATATCTGGCACACCGCGCCGACGACGTGATCCTGTCGGTTCTGCCGCTCAGCTTCGACGCCGGCTTCAGCCAGGTCACCACGGCTCTCGCCGCGGGCGCCCACCTGGTCCTCGCCACCTACCTACGGCCCGGGCAGGTGGCGTCGCTGTGCGCCCGACACCGGGTCACCGGACTGACCTGCGTGCCGCCGATGTGGCGCGAACTCGCGGCCGTCGAGTGGCCGGCCGAGGCCGCCGCGAGCCTGCGCTATTTCGCCAGCACCGGCGGCGCGATGCCGCGAACCACGCTGAACGGCCTGCGCCGGCGGTTCCCCCGAGCGAAGCCCTTTCTCATGTACGGGCTGACCGAGGCGTTCCGCTCGACGTACCTGGACCCCGCCGAGGTGGACCTACGGCCGGGGTCGATCGGAAAGGCCATCCCGAACGCCGACGTACGCGTGCTACGGCCCGACGGCACCGAGTGCGAGCCCGGCGAACGCGGCGAGTTGGTCCACCGCGGGGCCACGGTGGCTTTGGGCTACTGGAACAGCCCGGAAGCAACCGCCCAACGCTTCCGCCCGGTGCAGCCGGGCAACCCCGGCCTACGGGAGGAGGTCGCGGTCTGGTCGGGTGACCTGGCGTACCGCGACGAGGACGGGTTTCTCTACTTCCTGGGGCGGACCGATGAGATGATCAAAACCTCGGGATACCGAGTCAGCCCGACCGAGGTGGAGTCGGCGGCACTCGCCACAGGTCTGGCAACCGAGGCGGTCGCGTTCGGCGCCGAGGACGAAAAGCTGGGCCAGCGGATCGTACTCGTCGTGACCTCACCATGCGACACCGCACGGCTCACCGAGGCGCTCCGTGAAACGCTGCCCAGCTACCAGCTCCCCAGGACCACTGTGGTCGTGCCCGAGCTACCGCGCTCCCCCAACGGCAAGTACGACCGGGTCGCCCTGCGCCGTACGATCCTCGAAGCTCCGGCATGAGCGATCGCTCGGGCTCATCCGCCGACGATCCGCCTGGCCGTTCGCACCGCGAGCGCGCAGGCCGCCAGAGTGGGATTGGTCGCGCCCGCCGTGCGCAGCAGCCCGGTGCCGGCGAGGTAGAGATTGTCGAATCCCCAGACCTGACCGTGGTCGTCGACGACACTCTGCGCATCGCCCGGCAAGCCCATACGGGTGGTACCCAGCAGATGCATGGAGCTGCCGGGGCTGAGCATCTGAGGCGAGCGTCCCGGCAGGAACGGGCCCAAGAACGCGCCGACGTCACCCAGATCCGCCAGCGCGGCCCGCAGCCGGTCGCGGTCACCATCGCTCAGGCGGTACTCGAACGTCGGCTGCGGCAGGCCCAGCGCGTCGGTCCCGCCCGCGCCGAAGGCAACCCTGTTCTCGAAGCGCGAATCCATGATCGCGTACCAGTAGAGCGAGAGGATCAATCGCTCGTCGAGCCGCCCCTCCAGCGCCTGCGCGTCGTAGCCGTCGCACACGAGCAACGAGTGGAACGGCCGGCTGGCAGTCACCGGGATGACGACACAGGGGTCCGGCCCCGCCGCGTCCCGGTCGGCGCCGAGCGACACCGGGTCGAGCACCACCTGGGCATAGGCCAGCGGATGTTCGGCCAGGTACCGTCCCAGCGGCGACGCGGCGCCGCGCCCGATCCCCGAGGCCCACAGCAGCGCCGGCGTCCGGACGGCACCGGCAGCCACCAGGAAGGAGTCGGCCCTCACCACGCCGGTGCTCCGGGTGTCGAGGTCGACGACCCGCGCCCCGGTGACGCGACCGGAGGCGAGCTCCAAGCCGGTCACCGCGCGGTTGTCCAAGAGCCGGATGCGGGCTCGCGCCGACTCGGAGGCGATGTCGGCCAGTACCTCGGCGGGCCCGGTCCAACGCACGGTGCGGGGCTCGCCCGGCCTCAGCCGCGCCGCCAGCGGCGCCGGACGCGGCGCTGTCACCTCCGCCAACCGGCCCATCAGGTAGTCCTGCCGGGCCGAGCCGGCCGTCGCCTCGAACCCGACGCCGAGCAGCCGCTCGGCCTCTTCGTAGGAGCGATCCCAGGACTCCGCCGGGATGCCCCCCCACTGCTCGATCAACGGGTGCAGTCGCGGCGACACGCAGTTCCACAACACGCCCATGCCGCCGTGGACGCTGGTGAGCCGGGCGCCGACCATGTTGCTCCGCCCCGGTTGCTGGGGGTTGATGCCGTTGCCCGCAGGCATCGGCGGCGCCGCGGGACGCGGGGCGAACCCCTCGGCGCGGCGCACCGACGCGGGCCGCAGGCACGACCGGACCAGGTCGAAGTGGAAGGCCCGGTCGGCGCGGCACGACGGCAGGTTCCGCAGGTGCGTGCCCGGCTCATCGGCCAACCCGGTGCCGCCTTCGATCAGCACCACGTCGACGCCAGCCTCGGCGAGACAACGAGCCGCAACGGCACCGACGATGCCCGCCCCGACGATCGCCACCACTGCACTCATCGTCACACATATATTCCTAGCCCCACCGAGAGGTATTCGTGTCATGACACGCGGGTCCCAATCCGACGCTGCCCACGTTCACACCCCACCGCTGTCCGCCGGGCAGCAGAGCCTCTGGTTCCTCGACCGCCTGCACCACGGCAGCGCCGAGTACCACATTCCGGAGGCGTATCGACTGACCGGGGCGCTCGACGAGCCGGCTCTGGAGCAGGCGATCGACGCGCTGGTACGTCGGCACGAGATGTTGCGGACCTGGTATCGCGTGGTGGACGGCCGCCCGGTGCAGGGGACCTCGCCGCACACCCACCTGCCGTCGTCCATCGAGGACATCAGCGGGCTGCCGCCGGTGCTGCGCGAGCAGCGGGTGTCCAACGCGCTGCTCGGTGAGTGGTATCAGCCGTTCGACCTCGGATCCGGCGCGATGCTGCGCTACCGCCTGCTGCGGCTCGGGCCGCAGGAGCACGTCCTCGTTCTCACGGTTCACCACATCGCCTCGGACGGCTGGTCCCAGGCCGTCCTACGGGACGAGTTGTCCAAGCTCTACGCCGCCTTCCACGCCGGTCGTCCTGACCCCCTCCCGCCGCTCGCAACCAGGTACTCGGACTACGTGCGCTACCAGGCCGACCGGAACACCGACTCGGTCGCGTACTGGGTCCGGCAGCTCGCCGGTCTGCCCGACGTGCTCACCCTGCCGACCGACCGGCCCCGGACGGCCCGCGTCACGACGCCGGGCGGGGTGATCCGCACCCCACTGCCCGGTGAGGTCACCACACGACTGAAGGAGCTTGGTGCCCGCGACGGCACGACGCTCTACATGACCCTCCTCGCGCTCTATGCGGCGCTGCTAGCCCGGCACAGCGGTCAGGACGACATCGCGATCGGCACCCCGGTCGCCGACCGGCCCCGGGTCGAGTTCGAGAGGCTGGTCGGCTTCCTGGTCAACACCCTGGTGATCAGGGTCGGCGTACGGGCGGGCGAGGCGTACCGCGATCTCGTGGCGCGGGTCCGACGCACGGTGCTCGACGCCCAGCGGCACCGCGACGCGCCGTTCGAGCGGGTGGTGGACGCGGTCTCACCGCCGCGGCGGGTGGACGTCACTCCGCTGTTCCAGGTCATGTTCGCGCTGCAGGCGGTTTCCGACCAGCCGCTGTCGCTGGCCGGTCTGCGGGTCGACGCGCTGGAGATCCCCGGGGTCCGCGCCCGCTTCGACCTGGAGCTGCATGTCTGGGAGAGCCCGACGACGACCACGCTGGTCTGGGTCTACGACGACACCCTGTTCGACCGCGAACGCATCGAACACCTTGCTGCCGACTACCTGGGCATGGCAGCCCGGTACGCCGAGCAACCAATGAGCACGGTCGCGGCTCCGCTGCCCGTGCGGGCTCCCGCGCACGCGCCCGCCGCCGCAGCGTCAGCCGTCGCCCCGGCCCAGCCCGAAGCTCCCACAGCCGGTCCGGCGGAGATCCAGCAGGTCGTCGGCCAGCTCTTCGGCGAGGTGCTCGGGCTGGCCGAGGTCGGTCCGGACGACAATTTCTTCGCCTTGGGCGGCCACTCCCTGACGGCGCTCAGCCTGGCCGAGAAGCTCAAGAAGACGCTGGGCGTGGAGGTCGACGTACGGGAGGTCTTCGCCGCGCCCACCGTCGCTGAGATGAGTGCCCTGCTGTCCCGGCGCCCCGGCTGACCGCGAACCATGCCGAACGCCTTCAGCAACCTCTGGGAACTGTTTCGCGGCGTCGCGGGCCGTGTGCCACACGCCACCGCCCTGGTCGACGAGGACCGAACGCTCACCTACGACCAGACGCTGCGCCGGTGCGTCGAGGTGGCGGCGGCCCTGCGGACCGCCGGGATCGTCGCCGGCCAGGCCGTGCTGGTCAGCACCGACCACACGATCCAGGGCGTCCTCGCCCTGCTCTCGACGTACGCGGCCGGCGCCGTGCCGGTCCCGGTCGACCCGGACGCGCCCGCGCCGCGGTTGCGCCGCACGCTGGAACTCTGCGGTGCCGGGGTCGCGCTGGTGGACGAGACCGGCCAGGCGGCGTTGCAACAGCTCGGCGTGCCCCTGGTCCGGGTGGACACCGCCACCGCCCCGACCGAGGCTGCCGTCGCCGCCAGTTCGACCGCCGCGTCGCCGGCCTACATCCTGTTCACCTCCGGTTCTACCGGCGACCCGAAGGGCGTCGTGGTGACCCAGGCGAATCTGCTGTCGCTGATCGACCGCGCCGGCGAATGGGACACCTCGACGGGTGAGGACGTCTGGGCCTGCTTCCACGCCTTCACGTTCGACGTTTCCATGTGGGAGATCTGGCGCCCGCTGTCGCTCGGCGCGCAGCTCTACGTCGTGCCACGGGCCGCGCAGACGGATCTGCGGCTGGCCTACGCACTGCTCGCCGAACGCGGTGTCACGTCGCTGTGCCAAACGCCGACGGCCTGCCGCGTGTTCGCCGAACACGTCGCCGGGACGGGCGTTCCCGACCGGCTCGCCCGCCTGCTGCTGGCCGGGGAACGCCTGGATTTCGCCGCCCTCAAGCCGTTTCTGACGGCGGTCGCCGACGGACGGCTCGAAATCTGGAACGTATACGGTCCCACCGAGGCCACGGTCTACGCGACTGCCTACCGGATCACCTCCGACGACATCGAACGTGAGCGCCGATCGCTCATCGGCCGCCCGCTGCCCGGCGTCAGCACCCGGGTTCACGAGCCTGCCGCCGACGGGGTCGGGGAGCTGTGGCTCGCCGGACCCGGCATCGCGGCCGGCTATCTCGGCGACGCACCACTCACCGAGGACCGTTTCCTAGCCGATGAACAGCAACGCTGGTACCGCACCGGCGACATGGTCCGCGACGTCGGTGGCGGCATGATCGAGTTCCTCGGGCGTAACGGGGGGTATCTCAAGGTGCGCGGCTTCCGGGTCGAGCCGGGCGAGATCGTCGCGGCGGTGACGGCGTGCTCCGGCATCACCGACGCCGCAGTCGCCGTCGTCGACACGCCGTACGGACAGGCGATCGTGTGTGCGGTGGTGCGCAGTCCCGCAGGCATCGTCAGCGAGCTGGAGCTGCGCCGGCATCTGGGGCAGACCTTGCCCTCCTACATGAGACCGGGCCGGATCGTCTTCGTCGATCGGCTACCCCGGCTCTCCAGCGGCAAACTCGACCCACACGCTCTGCGCCGGCTCGTCGAGGAGCGAATGTGACCCTCCGCTGTGCGTGAGGCTGAAACCGGCGCGTCCTGGCGGTGCCGAATAGGCCCCCTCACGCGTACGGGTTGGTGCCGGCGCGGACGGCCGCGAGCAGGCCGGCGATCCGCGCCTGGCTGACCCGGTACGGGCCGGGGCCGAAGCTGACCCGGGCCACGCCCAGCCCGGCCAGCTCGGCCAGGCTGGGCCCGCCGGGCTTGAAGCCGACGTTCACCGGGGCGTCCGCCCCGGACACGAACTCCGCGATCCGCTCCGGGTCGGCCAGGAAGATCGGGTAGACACAGTCCGCCCCGGCGGCCCGGTAGAGCCGGGCCCGGCGGATCGCCTCGGCGGTGCGCCCGGCCGCGTCGCCGGCCTCGCGCAGGTACAGATCGATCCGGGCGTTGAGCACCAGCGGCACCCCGGCCGCGTCGGCCGCCGCCCGTACGGCGGCCAGCAGGTCGGCCTGCTCCTCGGCCTCGTACAGCGCGCCGGTGCGCGGGTCGGAGTCCTCCAGGTTGCAGCCGACGACGCCGGCGGCGAGCATCCGCTCGACCAGTTCGGCGGGGCGCAGACCGTACCCCCGCTCCAGGTCGGCGGTGACCGGGACGGGCACGGCACGCACGATCCGGGCGACGGCGGCGAACGCCTCCTCGACCGGGGTGGCCTCGCCGTCGGCGTACCCGAGGGACTCGGCGACGGCGGCGCTGCTGGTGGCGACGACCGCGAAGCCGGCGGCGACGACGGCGCGGGCGGACCCGGCGTCCCAGGCGTTTGGCAGCACCAGCGGGTCGCCGGACTTGTGCAGGGCGCGCAGCGCGTCGGCGCGCTCGACGGAGGTCGATGGGTTCTCGGTCATCCCCGCATCATGGCAGTTCCGAGGGCGGACCCGGTTCTTCGAGATGGCCGTGTCGCCGGTCGCTGCGGGCTGGAGGCGGTTGTGGCCAACGCCACCCGACTACTCTGACCGATCGGTCAGGTTCTGACCGATCGGTCAGGCATGCTGGTGGGCGGGAGGTGGCCGGCATGGCGCGGGCGGTACCGGAGACACACGCCGAGATCCTGGCGGCGGCGGGGCGGCGGTTCGCCGTGACCGGATACAAGGGCACCTCGTTGCAGGACATCGCCCGTGAGGTCGGCGTCTCGAAGGCCACCGTGCTCTACCACTTCGCCAACAAGGAGGCCCTGCTCACCGAGCTGATGGCCCCGGGGCTAGCGGCGTTGGTCGAACTCGATGAGCGGATCGCCGGGTTGGGCGGCGGTCAGGCCCAGCGGATCGCCGCCGAGGGCTTCGTCGACCTCGCGGTGCGCTTCCGCCGGCAGATCGCGCTGCTGCGGGGCGAGTTCCCCACGCTGCTCCGGCAGCCGGCGTTCGCGCACGTGCAGCAGATCTCCGAGCGGCTGATCGCGGCGTTCGCCGGCCGCTCGACCCACCTGGCCGCCCGGGTCGCGGCGCTGGTCGTGCTCGCCGGGATCGCCGAGACCTGCGGCGAGTTCGGCGATCTCGGCGACGACGAGCTGCGCGACGCCCTGCTCGGCCTCGTCCGGCGCGCGCTGGTGCCGCCCGACTGACCCGACCACCGCCCGGCACCCGCACGACCAGTTCACCCCACGACTCCACCCATGACCGAGGACAAGGATCTGATGGCGACCCTGTTGTACCGGCTCGGCCGGGCCTCGTTGCGCCACCGGCGGCTCGTCGCCGTCGTCTGGCTCGTCGTGCTCGTCGGCCTCGGCATCGCCGCGGCGACGCTGCGCGGCCCGACGGCGAGCAACTTCACCATGCCCGGCACCGAGTCCCAGCGCGCGATCGACCTGCTCACCGAGCGGTTCCCGGCGGCCAGCGGCGCCACCGGCACCATCGCCGTGAAGGCACCGGCGGACGGCCAGCTCGCCACGCCCGAGGGGCAGGCCCTGGTCAAGCAGGTGACCCAGGAGGCCGCCACCGTGCCCGGAGTGGTCGGCGCGGTCGACCCGTACCAGTCCCAGGCGATCTCCCCGAACGGCCGGTACGCGCTGATCCAGGTGCAGTTCGCCGGCCGTGCCGACGAGGTCACCGACACCCAGCGCGACGCGTACGAGAAGGTGGGCGCGCAGGCCGAGGCGCAGGGCTGGCAGATCGCCCCGGGCGGCGAGGTGCTCGGCGGCGAGCCGGAGGTCGGCTCCACCGAGGCGCTGGGCGTACTGGTGGCGGCGATCGTCCTGGTCATCACGTTCGGGTCGCTGGTAGCAGCCGGCATGACCATGCTCAACGCGCTGATCGGCGTCGGCGTCGGCATGGCCGGCCTGTTCGCGCTCAGCGGCACGGTCGAGCTGACCAGCACCGCGCCGATCCTGGCCCTGATGCTCGGCCTCGCGGTCGGCATCGACTACTCGCTGTTCATCACCTCCCGGCACCGGCAGAACCTGGTCGACGGGCACTCCCCGGAGGAGGCGGTCGGCCGGGCCGTCGGCACCGCCGGCTCCGCCGTGGTGTTCGCCGGGGCCACCGTGGTCATCGCGCTGGCCGGCCTCGCGGTGGTGGACATCCCGTTCCTCACCGTCATGGGCCTGGCCGCCGCCGGCACGGTGACCGTCGCCGTGCTGGTCGCCATCACCCTCGCCCCCGCGTTGCTCGGTTTCGCCGGCAACCGGGTCCTCCCCCGCCGGTTGCGCCGGGCCGGCAGCACGGCGGTGGGCGGGACGCCGGCCGCCGAGGAGCGCGCCGGGTCCGCGCCCGTCGAGGCGGCCGCCGAGGACCGGTCCGGCTTCGGCTTCCGCTGGGCCCACCTGGTCATCCGGCTGCGCGTACCGGTGATCCTGGTCGCCCTGCTCGGCCTGGGCCTGCTCGCGGTGCCCGCCCCCGACATGCGGCTGGCCCTGCCGGACGCCAGCACCGCGTCGGCGGGCTCGCCGGCCCGGGTGAACAACGACCTGATCCGGGAGGGCTTCGGCCCCGGCTTCACCGGCCGCCTCGCGGTGGTCGTCACGGCCGATTCCCCGCAGGCCACCGCCGCCGCGGCCCCGCAGGTCGCCCGGCTCATCCAGGCCACGGACGGGGTGCTCGCGGTGGCCCCGCCGCAGACCGACCCGACCGGACGCACCGCGCTGCTCGGGGTGATTCCCCGCAGCGGCCCGACCGACGAGGCCACCGAGGAACTGGTGCACGACATCCGTCGCCAGGTCGCCGGGGTCACCGGCGCGGACGTGCTGCTCACCGGCGCGACCGCGATCGGCATCGACGTGTCGCAGAAGCTCTCCGACGCGATGCCGGTCTACCTGCTGCTGGTCGTCGGCCTGTCGATCCTGCTGCTGATGCTGGTGTTCCGGTCGATCCTGGTGCCGGTCAAGGCGGCGCTGGGCTTCCTGCTCACCGTCGCCGCGACGTTCGGCATGACGGTGGCGGTGTTCCAGGAGGGGCACCTGGCCGGCCTGGTCGGCCTGGACACCCCCGGCCCGCTGATCAGCTTCCTGCCGATCCTGCTCATCGGCATCCTGTTCGGCCTGGCCATGGACTACGAGGTCTTCCTGGTTTCCCGGATGCGGGAGGACTACGTGCACGGCGACAGCGCGCGCCAGGCCACGATCAACGGCATGGGCCACGGCGCGCGGGTGGTCACCGCCGCCGCGCTGATCATGATCTCGGTCTTCGGCGGCTTCGTCTTCCTCGACGACCCGGTGATCAAGTCGATGGGCTTCGCGCTCGCCGTCGGCGTCGCGATCGACGCCTTCGTGGTCCGGATGACCATCGTCCCGGCGGTGATGTCACTGCTCAACGCGGCGGCGTGGTGGATACCACGCTGGCTGCACAGGGCGCTGCCCAACGTGGACGTCGAGGGCGAGGGCCTACGCGCGCACCTCGCCGAGAAGGAACCGGCACACGTCTGACGCTGTGCAAGGAGGGGCCCCCTGTTAACGCATTCTGTTGTACAGGGGGCCCCTTCAAACACCACTCGGCACCGCCCACTCACACCCCCGCCGGGTACGTCTCCATCTCGCCGAACGTGGTGAGCGCGGGCAGGGGGCGCACGGCCGTGGTCTCGTCGCACCAGACGAACGCGTCGTAGCGCTCGCCCAGCCGGGTCGGCACGTAGTTGCCCCACGACTCGAAGCTCGGGTCGTACACCACGCCGATCGCCCGGTGGTCGTGCTCCTCGGTGACCCAGCCGGGCTGGTCGGGGCCGCCGAAAACCAGCACCGCCCGCTCGGGCAGCAGCTCGTGCAGCCGCCGTTCCACCGAGCCGGGGCGGGCCGGCGGCACCACCATCTCCTCGGCCGGCGAGCCCCAGCGCGGCGCGGCGATGACCTTGCCCCGGTAGCTGCCGAAGCCGATCAGCGCCACGGCGTCCGGACCGTGCCGCTCGCGGGCGAGCTGGCCGATATTGATCATCCCGCCGGTGGCCATGTCGGTGGCCCGGGCATCGCCGACGTGGGTGTTGTGCGCCCACACGATCCCGCGCGAGCCGGGGCCGTGGAAGTCCAGCAGCCGGTCCAGGGTGTCGGCCATGTGGATGTCCCGGACGTTCCAGGAATGCGGCCCGCCGCCCATCATCGCCCGGTAGTAACGCTCCGCGCCGGCCACCACCTCCGCGTTCTGCCACGCCGAGAAGCGGTCCGGGCCGTCCGCGGTGGCCTGTTCCCGGGTACGGGCCAGCAGCCGCACCACCTCCTCCTCGCAGCGGGCCGAGGCGAATCGGCTGGCGGCGCCGTACTCCTCGATCCGCCGCCCGTACGGCTCGAAGCACCGGTACGCCTCCTGTGCGGCCTCCAGCGAGGCCGGCTCCTCCTCGCCCAGGTAGTCGAAAATCGCCTGCATGGACTCCCAGAGGCTGTAGACGTCCAGCCCGTGGAAGCCGGCCCGCTGCTCCTGCGGGCGTTCCTGATTCCAGGCGCGCAGCCAGCGACAGAAGCGGGCCACCTCGGCGTTGGACCACATCCAGGTCGGCCAGCGGATGAAGCGCTCCAGCGCGGCCTGCGGATCGGCGAGCCCGCCTGGAGCGACGGTGACCGACCGGTGTACGCGCTCGCAGTCCGGCCAGTCCCCCTCGACCGCGACGAAGCGAAAGCCCTGCTCGGCGACGAGCCGCCGGGTGAGCTGCTCGCGGAGGCGGTAGTAGTCGTGGGTACCGTGCGTCGCCTCGCCGATCATGACGATCCGGGCACCCCGGATCCGCTCCAGCAGGGGATCGAAGTCGCTCGGCGCTCCGAGCCGCTGTACCAGCATGTCCGCGGCTACCCGGCCCCCGCCGGGGCAAACCGCTCACCGACGCGGACGGGCGGGCATGGGACGCGCGGGCATGGGGACGCGCGGGCATGGGGACGCGCGGAGCGGGTAGGCGACCGGCATGACCGTCAGTGGGCTGCAACTGCAGGAGTACGTCGCCGGGCTCGACTACCCGGTGTCCCGGGAGGACCTCGTCCGCTGGGGCCAGGAGAACGGTGCCAGCACCGAGGTGTTGCAGATGCTGCGCGCGCTGCCGGCGGAGGAGTTCTCCTCCCCGGCGCAGCTGGCCGAGGCGTTGAGCACGCTCGCCTGAGCGACCGCAGGTGCTTGCAGGGGCCCCCTGTACAACAGAATTCGTCAACAGGGGGCCCCTGCAAGCACCTCAGCGGAGCAGGCGGTGCAGGGTGATCCACTGCTCGGGCCAGACCTCGCCGGCCAGGGCGTCCCGGTCGAGACGTACCGCGCGCAGCGCCGCGTCCACCCGGGCGCGGGGGCGGTGGCGGCTCAGCGAGGCGGCCACGCAGCCGCCGGACCCGCCGAATCCGACCTCCACGAACCGGCGGTACGCGGGCAGGTCGCCGGGCGGCAGCAGCGGCTCGGCACGCCGGTCGAGGCGCAGGATGCCGGCGTCGACGCGGGGCACCGGGCGAAACGCGGTCCGGGGCACGGTGCCGGCGAGCCGCCACGCGTACTCGGGCCAGGTCAGCACGGTCAGCCGGCTCCACCGGCCGGCGTGGCCGGTGCGCTTGCGGGCGTACTCGAGCTGGGTGAGCAGGGTCGCCGACCGCAGCCGGTCGGCCGCCAGGCACCAGCGAACCACGGCGGCCGTCAGCGACCAGGGGATGTTGCCGACGACGGCGAACGGCTCGTCGGGCGCGTCCGCCGCCAGGAAGTCGGCCCGACGCAGGCTCACCCCGGGCAGGCCGGCGCAGGTCACGGCCAGGTCGGCGGCGGCGACCGGGTCGACCTCGTACGCCACCAGCCGGCCGCACCGGGCGGCCAGCGCGCGGGTCAGCCGGCCCCGGCCGGCGCCCACCTCCAGCAGCAGGTCGCCGGGGGCTGGTCGGGCCGCGCCGACGATCCGCGCGACGGCGGCCGGGTCGGCGAGGAAGTTCTGGGACAGTACGCGACGGGACCGGTCGCGTTCGGTGGCACGGGTACGGCGGGGCGCCATAAGTCGTCGTCCTGTCTGTCGCCGGTGGCGACGGGCACGGACAGGCGGCCGGCGGGCAGCCGGCGGGTGGGCCTGTCCGGTCGGATGGGGACTCGGACGGCCCTCGGCGCGTGGGACGCGGGCGGCGTTCACCGCCCGACCGGCGGCTCCCGGCGCGGCTCGGCGCGGGGAGCAGGGGTCGGGTCGGCGGCGACTGTGCCGCTCAGCGGGCGGGTCGGATCGACGGAGGCGATCAGGCGCGGGTCGCGTCCCGGCCGGCCGGGGCCGGACGCCGGACTCGCGGGCGGGCCACCAGCAGCGGGGCCCACGCGGCCGGCGTACCGGCCACGTCGATCAGAGCGTGCGCGGACATGCGGGGGATGGTACGCCGGGACGCCCCACCCCGCGACCGATTTGCCGGCACCTCTGGCCCGCTGCGCCGGCGGATCACCTGTGTCACCCGCTGGCCGCATCGACGCCGGCGACGCCCCGATCCCGCTAACCGGACGACGGGCCGAACTCGGGTTGTGAGCGGACCACACCGCCGATCTGCACCGTTCGGGTCGATCGGGCAGCCGCCAAGCTGCCGCGCAAGCTCGACCGCCCGGTGCAGGCCCGTCTCACCCGCGGCCGGTGGTGATGCCGTCTCAGCCGGGGAGGGTGACGGTGCGGCCCTCGGCGCGGGCGGTCCCGGCGGCGTCGAGGACGACCACCACGTCGCGGCCGAACCGGACGTCGCACCGGTGGTCCCGGGTGCCGGCGTCGATCTCCTCCATGAGCTGGTCAATCGCCACACCGAACGCGGTCAGCGAGCTGCCGTCACCGGGCGGGACCGTCTGCACGCCACTGTCGCCGTAGAAGGTGAACTCGCTCGCGACCGCCTCGAGCGGGGCGTCGAGGGTGAGCGAGACGGTGCTCGTCGCGCCGCCGGAGTGGGTGAGCAGCAGGTGGACCAGGCCGCGCGGGCCGTCCATCGCGGCGACCCGGGTCACCGGGCCAAGCACCGGCAGGATGATCGACAGGGCGTGCGGGCCGATGTCCCACAGCGCGCCCCGGTCGCGGCGCCATCGCGAGCCGCCGTACGGGCTGCCGGGCTGGAAGATCGACCCGAACCGGACCGCCTTGGCGGTGTGCCAGCCACCCGCGGCGGCGGTCGAGGCGAGGAAACCGGCGATGTTCGGCTGGAAGCGGCTGGTGAAGAAGACCACGGAGGCGACGCCGGACTGCCCGGCGGCGGTGACGACCCGGTCGGCGTCGGCGCGGCTGAGCGCCAGCGGCTTGTCCAGCAGCAGGTGCCGGCCGGCCGTGGCGGCCCGGACGGCGATATCGGCCTGGACGTCCGGCGGGAGTGCCACGGCGACCGCGTCGCAGGCGTCGAGCAGCGCGTCGACCTCGGTGAAGGCGGGCACCCCGTGCCGGCCGGCCAGTGCGGCGGCCCGGTCGGGGTTGCGGCCCCAGACGCCGGCCAGTTCCGCGCGGGGGTGCGCGTCGATGCCCGCCGCGTGCGTCTCGGCGGCCCAGTGGCCGGTGCCGAACAAACCGAACCGCAGCACGGTGCACCCCCGGTGTCCGTCGTCGGCCCCGGCGAGCCCGGGGCCGTGATCCACGCTAGCCTCCCGGCCCGCCCGACGCAGCCGACGCGGCGGGAACGGAGACACACACGCCAGGCCCAGGCGGTACGCGCCGCGAACGCGCCACCAGGCCAAGGGGGCACGCGCCGGGGGCACGCGCGGGACGGGGGCTCGGCGACCGGGCCGGGAGGGTGTACTACACGGCTTAGTAGGCTGTCCCGGTGACCGAGACTGCGCCCCCGTTGACGTCGATGACCAGCGCGGCCGTGGCCGGCTCGCCGGTGGACGGGCTCCTGGCGACGACGACGATCGTGCTGTCGCTCGTACTCGCGGTGTGGGCGCTGGTGGCGGCGGTCCGCAACCGGCCGCCGGACCGCATGCAGTTCGCCGGCCTGGCCGTGCTGGAGCTGGCGCTGCTCGCGCTGGCGGTGGTGACGCTGGTCGCGCTCGGCGGCGGCGAGCGGCCGGGCGAGCCCGGCGCGTTCTTCGGCTACCTGGTGACGCTGGTCTGCCTGCCGCCGCTGGCCTGGGTGCTGGCCCGGATGGAGCCGACCCGGTGGGGCTCGGCGATCGTCTGCGCGATCTGCCTGGTCACCCCGGTCGTGGCGGTCCGGCTCCAGCAGACCTGGGAGGTCGTCGGTGGTTGAGACGCGGGCGCCCCGGCAGGCCACCAACACGGGGCCGGGGCGGCTGCTGATCGCCGTGTACCTGCTCTTCGCCATCGCCGCGACCTCCCGGGCGGGCCTCCAGATCGCCACCCGGTTCGCCGAGGCGCCGGTGGCGTACCTGCTGTCGGCGCTGGCCGCGCTGATCTACATCGTGGCCGCCGTGGGGCTGGCCCGCGCCGGGCACACGGGCCGGCGGGTCGCGCTGGCTTGCTGCTCGGTGGAGCTGGCCGGAGTCGTCGGCGTGGGTGTGCTCAGCCTCGCCGACCCGGAGCTGTTCCCCGACGAGACGGTCTGGTCGGGGTTCGGCAGCGGGTACGGCTACGTCCCGCTGGTGCTGCCGGCGCTCGGCCTGCTCTGGCTCTGGCGCACCCGCACCCGCTGAGGCCCCTCACCCGTCGTCCGCACCATGCTCCACACCGACGACCGGGTGAGAAGGGTGCCCCGCTATACCGTAGGCGTTGACGAGGTGCCCTTCCTTACCCGTCAGTCCTTCGGGCCGCCGGCCACGTAGACGACCTGGCCGGAGACGAAGGACGCGCCCTCGCTGACCAGGAACGAGATGGTGTGCGCGACGTCCTCCGGGCGGCCGACGCGGCGCACCGGGATCTCCGACTCGGCGTGCTTCTGGAAGGCCTCGAAGTCCAGCTTCATCCGGGCGGCGGTGGCGGCGGTCATGTCGGTGACGATGAACCCGGGCGCGACCGCGTTGACGGTCACCCCGAACGGGCCCAGCTCGATGGCGAGGGTCTTGGTGAAGCCCTGCAGGCCCGCCTTCGCGGCCGCGTAGTTGGCCTGGCCCCGGTTGCCCAGCGCCGAGGTGCTGGAGAGGTTGACGATCCGGCCCCAGCGCCGCTCGACCATGTGCTGCTGGGCGGCCTGGCTGAACAGGAACGCGCCGCGCAGGTGCACGCCCATCACCGTGTCCCAGTCGGCGTCGGTCATCTTGAACAGCAGGTTGTCGCGGAGCACGCCGGCGTTGTTGACCAGCACGGTGGGCGGGCCCAGCTCGGCGGCGACCCGCTCGACGGCGGCGCTGACCTGCGCCCGGTCGGCCACGTCCGCGCCGACGCCGATCCCCCGGCCGCCGGCCGCCACGATGGCGTCGACGGTGTCACTGGTGGCCGACTCCTCGATGTCGACCACGGCGACGGCCAGCCCGTCGGCGGCCAGCCGGCGGGCGGTGGCCGCCCCGATCCCCCGTGCGGCCCCGGTCACGATGGCGACCCGCTGCTCCTCCGACATGACTACCTCCCGGTAACTTGCGGCGACCCCGGGAGCGTAGCCCACCCGTCGGCCATCAGAACTCGGCGCCGCGGCAGAGCCGGATCCAGCGGTAGCCGTAGCCGGAGAGCTTCAGGGAGTCGAGCTTGCCCACCTCGCCGTAGTGGCGGTCGGCGAGCACGTCCATCGGCAGGTCCGCCTCGGCGGCGAGGCCGCCCAGGTCGACCTCCACGTCCTCGGCGCCGAGGTTGTGCAGAAAGACCATCGTCCCGGTCGGGCCGTCGGCCCGGTGCGCGAGGGCCCCGGCCGGCATCGGCACGTCGATGTGGGTGGTCGACCCGGAGCCGATCTCCGGGGCCTCGCGCAGCGTCCGGATCATCCGCTCGAACCAGGACAGCAGCGAGCGCGGGTCACCGCGCTGGGCGGTGACGTTGACCTTCTCGTACGAGAAGTCGCCCGAGTCGATCACCGGGCGGACCAGCTTCTCCTCCTCCGCCGTGGAGAAACCGGCGTTCGGCTTGAACGACCACTGCATCGGGGTACGGATCGCCTCCCGCCCCGGCAGCGACAGGTCCTCGCCCATGCCGATCTCCTCGCCGTAGCGCAGCACCGGCGTGCCGCGCAGCGAGAACTGGAGCGCGTACGCCAGCTCGACGCGCCGGCGGTCGTTGCCGAGCATCGGGGCGAGCCGGCGGCGGATGCCCCGGTCGTAGATGCGCATGTGCTCCTCAGGGCCGAACTCGGCGTACACCTGGTTGCGCTGCTCGGCGGTCAGCCGCGACAGGTCGATCTCGTCGTGGTTGCGCAGGAAGGTGGCCCACTGGCCGCCGGCGGGCAGCATCGGGGTGTCCCGCAGCGCCTCGATGATCGGCTCCGGGTCGCGCCGGGCCAGGGCGAGCATGAGCCGGCCGTTGAGCATGAAGTCGAACAGCATGTGGATCCGGTTGCCGGAGCCGCTGCCGTCGCCGAAGAAGGTGGGGAGCTGGTCGGGCTCCACGTTGGCCTCGGCGAGCAGGACCGCGTCGCCCCGGCGCCACTGAACGTGCTGGCGCAGCTCGGTGAGGAACTCGAAGTCCTTCGGGGAGTCCGGGTTGTCCGGCTCGGTCAGCTCGATGATGAACGGCACGGCGTCCATCCGGAACCCGGAGACGCCGAGCTGGAGCCAGAACGAGACGATTTTCTTGACCTCCGCGCGCACCTTCGGGTTCGCGAAGTTGAGGTCCGGTTGGTACTTGTAGAACCGGTGGTAGTACCAGGACTTCGCCGTCCGGTCGTACGTCCACGTCTCGTTCTGCTCGCCCGGGAAGACCATGCCCTGGTGCCGGTCGGCGGGCTCGTGGTCGGACCAGACGTACCAGTCCCGGTACGGCGAGTCCGGCGACGAGCGGGCCGACTGGAACCACGGGTGCTGGTCGGAGGTGTGGTTGACCACCAAATCGATGATCACCCGGATGCCCCGGTTCTGTGCCTGGTGCAGCAGCTCCGCGAAGTCGCCGAGGGTGCCGAAGCGCGGGTCCACGTTGTAGAAGTCGGTGACGTCGTAGCCGTCGTCCCGGTTGGGCGACGGGTGGATCGGGTGCAGCCACAGGCAGGTCACCCCGAGCCGGGCCAGGTAGTCCAGCCGGCCGATGAGGCCGCGGATGTCGCCGACCCCGTCGCCGTCGGAGTCCGCGTACGTGTCGATGTCGAGGCAGTAGACGACGGCCTCGGAGTACCACCTGTCACCCATGCCGGCGTACCTTCTCCGATTCGGCACGCCGGCAAACGCGAATGCTTCCGCGTCGCGGACGTTAGCGTTCCGGGCATGAGCATCGGATCGGGTAGTGGGCACCGCGACGTCGACTGGGCGCAGGGCGACTGGCTGCACCGGCCGGTACGGGCCGAGCCGACCCCGGACGGCGGGCTGGTCGTGGAGCCGGGCTCGGGCAGCGACTTCTGGCGGCACACCAGCTACGGCTTCGTGCACGACGACGGCCCGGCCCTGCTCGCCCCGCTGCCCGGGGGCAGCGCCGTGGAGGTCGACTTCCGGTTCGACTTCACCGAGCAGTTCGACCAGGCGGGCGTGCTGGTCCGGGTGGACGAGCGGAACTGGGTCAAGGCCGGGGTGGAGATCAGCGACGGCGAGCCGCAGGTCGGCGCGGTGGTGACCCGGGAGTTCTCCGACTGGTCGGTGGCACCGGTGCCGCAGTGGTCGGGGCGGACGGTGACCGTGCGGGTGAGCCGGGCCGGCGACGCGCTGACCGTTCGGGCCCGCGCCGGCGGCGAGCCGTGGCGGCTGGTCCGGGTGGCCCCGCTCGCGCCGGACGCCGAGGCGTCGGCCGGGCCGTTCTGCTGCTCGCCGACCCGGGGCGGGCTGGCCGTGGTGTTCACCGGTTGGCGGCAGGGCCCGGCGGACGCGGCGCTGCACCCCGAGCACTGAGCGCCGCGTCGGGTGGGCCCCGTCACCGGCGGGTGTGGTCGCCCGCCGACTGGGTAACACCTCCTGATCCCCCGGAGGTTCCACGGAAGGACACCCATGGCCCTCGCCCAAGACGTCGAGCCGTCGCAGTTCACGGGGCTGACCGGCTGGGTGGCCGGCGTCATCGAGGCGACGGGCGCGGTCGGGGTGGCCCTGCTCGTGGCCCTGGAGAGCATCATCCCGCCGATCCCGAGCGAGATCGTGCTGGCCATGGCCGGCTACCTCGCCTCGCAGGGCCGGTTCAACGTGGTGCTGATCGTCCTCGCCGCGACGGTCGGCTCGCTGGTCGGGGCGCTGGTGCTCTACTGGCTCGGCGCGGCGATCGGCGAGGAGCGGCTGAAGCGCTGGCTGGACCACATCCCGTTGGTCGACCGCGACGACCTGGAGAAGGCCGACCGCTGGTTCGAACGGCACGGCCGGTGGGCGGTGCTGATCGGCCGGCTGGTGCCGGTGGTACGCAGCCTGGTGTCGGTCCCGGCCGGGGCGAACCGGATGCCGCTGGGTGAGTTCGTCGCGCTGACCACGCTGGGCAGTGGGGTGTGGAACGCGCTGATCGTGGGGGCCGGCTTCGCGCTCGGGTCGCGCTGGGAAGAGGTGGACCGGTACAGCAGCTGGTTCAACTACGCGATCTTCGCCGTATTCGGGGTGATGATCGTGAGCTGGGCGGTGAAGAAGGTACGGCGCCGCGCGCGGCGCGACCGGCAGTCCGTGACCGCCGGCCGCTGACCGCGCGCGAATATGCGTGGCGGGTGGCCGGGGACGAGGGTGAGAAGGGGCCCCTTCTCTACCGCAGGCGTTAAGAGGGGGCCCTTCCTTGCTCGCGGCGCAACACCGCCTGCTCAAGAGCCGTCCACGTCGTCGTGGTGACCAGGTAGAGCACCCCCGCCAGCGGCATCACCAGCGCCACCACCACGGTCAGATACGGCAGCAGCGGAAGCACCCGGCCCAGAATGGCCGCCCCCGGCTCCTCGGCGGACGCACCCGTCCCGGTGCCACCGGCCGCCCCCGTGCCGGCCGCTCTGCTGCCACCGGCCATCGCACCGGCCGCCGCCGCGCGCCGGGCCCGCCGAGACGACCACCAGGCCAGCGCCACCAGCGCCGCCAGCAGCGTCCCGAACAGCGGGCCGGCCGCCCCGGCCAGCCCGTCGGAGAGGTGCCAGCCCAGCGGCACCCCGGCCAGCCGCTCGTCGAGCAGCCCGGTGCCGCCGTCGTCGGTGCTGAACAGCCGGTACATCACCAGGAAGAACGGGGCCTGCAGGAGCGCAGGGAGGCAGCCCGCGACGGGGCTCGCCCCGGCCGACCGGTACAACGCGAACAGCTCACCCTGGAGCCGGGCGGGGTCGGCGGCGTGCCGGCGTCGCAGGTCGCGGACCTGCGGGGCGAGAACCGCGCGACGCCGCTCCCCGCGTACCTGGGCCAGGGTGAGCGGCGAGATCAGCAGGCGGACGGCGATCGTGAACAGGACTATGGCAGCGGCCGTGGCGGCCCCGCCGGTCAACGGGTGCAGCGTGTCGGCGAGCCGGGTGACGGCGGTGACGGCGACACCGACGGCGGCGTGCAGCGGTGCGAAGGCGAGCATGGGTGACCCCTCGGTCCGGTTTCCGGTGGTGTCCGGCGGCCCGTGGGCGGGCGCGGCGGGACGGACGACGGCGGAACCGGCCGGGCAGCAGGGTGGCAGGCCGCTGCCGCGACCCACGCGATGAGCGGAGGGCGGGCGTCGCCCGCGCCACGGACCCGGTGACCGGTGCCGGCAGGGGCCGACGCCGCCCGGGGAGCGCTACCCGGCCGAGGGGGCCGGACCCGGTGCGCGGGGGCGGGGACGACCGGCGGCGTCCGGGTCGACCTGTCGGGGTACGCCCCGGCGGCGGGCGCGTTCGCGCAGGCCCACGCCCCGGCCGCCGGTTCGGGCAAGCGGGCCGGACGCCCCTGCCGGACGCCCGGCGATCAGCACGGTGAGCAGCACGGCGGCGGCCACCGCCGCCCCGACGAGCACCTCGGCGGGGCGGTCCGCGACCAGGGTCAGGTGGGTGAGCGCGTACGCCCACATCCCCGTCACCGCCAGCAGCAGCCCCGTCACGCCGGCCAGGGTAGGCCCCACCGTCAACGGCGAAAGGTGGGTGCGCTCCCTGCTCGCGACGCGCGGGGCGACACGCGGCCCCGGCGTTTCCCCGCACCGACACGTTGGGTAATGCGCCGTCGACGTCGCGGCACGGTGCCGCGACCGGCACGGAACGGACGGTGAGGACGATGAGCGGGCCAGTGGCCGAGCGGGAACGGCACGCCGCCCCGGGCGGCACCGACCTGTTCACCGTCGGCGTGGAGGAGGAGTTTCTGCTCGTCGACCCGCACACCGGCACCGCCGTGCCGGCCGTCGACCTGGTCATGGAGCAGGTGCCGGCGGAGCTGCGCGGACAGGTGGAGCGCGAGTTCCAGACCAGCCAGATCGAGATCGGCAGCCCGCCGGGGCTGGAGCTGTCCTCGATCCGGCACTCCCTCGGGGTGCTGCGCCGGGCGCTGGCCGACGCCGCCGAGCGGGCCGGCGTACGGGTGCTGGCCATCGGCACCGGCCCGGTCGACGGCCCGGTTCCGCCGGTGGTCGACAAGCCCCGCTTCGACCGGATGATCGAGCGGTTCCGGCTGTTGGTGCCGGGCCCCGGCAACAACGGCATGCACGTGCACGTCGGGGTGCCGGACCCGGAGACCGGGGTTCGGGTGCTCAACCACGTCCGGCCCTGGCTGCCGATCCTGCACGCGGTCACCACGAACTCCCCGTTCTTCGCCGGGGAGGACACCGGGTACGCGAGCTGGCGGTCGGTGGAGTGGGAACGCTGGCCGTCGGTGGCGCCGACGCCGTACCTGGAGTCGCACGAGCACTACGAGCGGCTGATCCGGCAGCTCATCGCCAGCGGCGTGATGCTCGACGAGGGAATGCTCTACTGGTACGCCCGGCTGTCGGCGAAGTACCCGACGGTGGAGATCCGCATCGGCGACGTCTGCCCCTCGGTGGACGACGCGGTGCTGGTCGCCGCGCTGGTCCGGGCCCTGGTGGCGACCGCGATGACCGACATCGCCGAGGGCCGGCCGCCCATCCGCACCGACCATCACCTGCTGGTGGCCGCGCACTGGCGGGCCGCCCACGACGGCCTGGAGGGCCAGTGCGTCGACCTGACCGACGGCGAGCTGCGCCCCGGGTGGGAGCGGCTGGACTCCCTCGTCGAGCGGCTCGGCCCCGCGCTGGAGAGGCACGGCGACCTGGCGGAGGTGACCGACCTGCTGGGCGGGCTGCGCCGACACGGCACCGGGGCGGCGCGGCAGCGGGCCGTCTTCGCGCGCACCGGGAGCCTGGTCGACGTGGTGCGGGACGTGGCCCGGCAGACCCGTGCCTGAGCGCGGCGGCCGGACGCCCGCGCACCGCCGGGACGGGCCCGTGGCCTGGTGCGGCGTGACAGGATGGTCGTCGTGGCGCAACGGCTGATCATCATCGGCGGGGACGCCGCCGGCATGTCGGCGGCCTCCCAGGCACGCCGCCGCCGCGACCGCGCCGACCTGGAGATCGTGGCGTTCGAGCGGGGGAACTTCACGTCGTACTCGGCGTGCGGCATCCCGTACTGGATAAGTGGGGTGGTCCCGGAGCAGCACCAGCTCGTCGCCCGCGACCCGGCCACCTTCCGCACCGATTTCGACATCGACGTCCGGCTGCGGCACGAGGTCACCGCGATCGACCTGGACCGCCGGGAGGTCGTCGCCCGCGACCTCGACGGCGGCGGCGAGGTCCGCGAGCGCTTCGATGACCTGGTGTACGCCACCGGCGCGGTGCCGAAGCGGCCCGACTGGGCCGACCCCGGCGTGCGCGGCGTCTTCGGCGTGCAGACCCTCGACGACGCCTCGGCGCTGCGCGAGTGGCTGGACGCCGACCCCGCGCCCCGCCGCGCGGTGGTGGTCGGCGGCGGCTACATCGGGGTGGAGATGGCCGAGTCGCTGATCCAGCGCGGGCTGTCGGTCACCCTCGTCGAGCAGGCCCACCAGCCGATGTCGACCGTCGATGCGGACATGGCCGCGCTGGTTGCCGACGCGATGCGCGGCGTCGGCATCGACATCCGCACCGGAGTCGAGGTGACCGGGCTCGACGGGCGCGACGGGCGGGTGTCCGCGGTGGTCACCGCCGACGGCCCGCTGCCGGCCGACGTCGTGGTCCTGGGCCTGGGGGTACGCCCCAACACCGCCCTCGCCGAGGCCGCCGGCCTGCCGGTCGGCCCCTCCGGCGCGATCCGGGTGGACCGGCGGATGCGAGTGCCCGGGGTGCCCGGGGTGTGGGCGGCCGGTGACTGCGTGGAGACCCTGCACCGGGTCAGCGGGCTGCCCGTGCACGTGCCGCTGGGCACGCACGCCAACAAGCAGGGCCGGGTCGCCGGGATCAACCTCGGCGGCGGGTACGCCACCTTCCCGGGCGTCATCGGCACGGCCGTGACGAAGGTCTGCAACCTGGAGGTGGGGCGCACCGGCCTGCGCGAGCGGGACGCCGCGGCCAGCGGCTTCGAGTTCGTCTCGGTGCTGTCCGAGTCGACGAACCGGGCCGGCTACTACCCGGGCGCGCGGACGATGACGGTGAAGCTGATCGCCGAGCGCCCCAGCGGGCGGCTGCTCGGGGCGCAGATCGTCGGCTGGTCGGAGGCGGCCAAGCGGATCGACACGCTGGCCGTGGCGCTGTGGAACGAGATGACGGTGGACGAGATGACCGCCCTCGACCTCGGTTACGCGCCGCCGTACGCGCCGGTGTGGGACCCGGTGCTGATCGCGGCCCGCAAGGCCGTCGACGCCCTGCACCGGGGCTAGGTGCAAGGAAGGGCCCCCTGTTAACGCTTCGGGTAGAGGAAGGGCCCCCTCCTAACACGCTGGGCGGCACGGCGACCGGTTCTGTCGGGGGGCGCGGTTAGCGTGTGGGCGTTGTCGTGGTGCCGGGTCCGGCGCCCTTCCCCCTCGAAAGGCATCACCATGTCGCAGGAGACGACCTACCTCGAACTGTCCGAAGTGGACGGTGCGCACAAGTTCTACGAGGTGGTGGTGGACGACACCGCGCTGACCGTGCGCTACGGCCGGATCGGCGACCAGGGGCAGGTGAAGACCTCGGCCTACCCGGACAACGCCCGCGCCCGCGCCGCCGCCGCGAAGAAGATCGGCGAGAAGGTCCGCAAGGGGTACGCCCCGGCGGTGCCCGGCGTCCGCCAGAAGCGGCCCGTGTCGCGGCGGCAGATCGTCAGCACCCGCTCGACGGCCCGCACCGCCCCGGTGCTGTGGCGATACGCCTCGGGCGCGCCCGCGTTCGGCATCTTCGTCGACGGGCAGCACTGCATGGTCGGCAACGAGCACGGGGTGATCACCACCCTCGACCACGACGCCCGGGTGCTGAACCAGGTCCGCCTGCCCGAGGGGGTCAAGTGCATCGTCGCCGACGACGCCTGGATCTACGCGGGCTGCGACGACGGTAACGTCTACGACCTGTCCGGCAAGGTGCCCCGGGTCGCGTACGCGATCGCCCCCGACATCGACATCTACTGGCTGGACATCCACGACGGGGTGCTGGGCGTCTCCGACGCCGACGGCGGCATCGCCGCGATCGACCACGAGGACGAGTTCCTCTGGCGGCGGCCTGGGCGCGGCCGGGCCGCGTGGATGGTGCGCTGCGACGCCGACGCGCTCTACCACGGCCACTCGCAGGGGGTCACCGGCTACGACTGGCGCACCGGGCGGGAGCTGTGGCACACCCGCACCGGGTCGGTGCTGTTCGGCTGGCAGGAGCGCGACGCCGTGTTCGCCGGCACCGGCACCCGCGAGGTGGTGCGGCTGCGCAAGGACGGGCGCGCCGAGCAGACGTACCGCTGCGACGCCCCGGTCTTCTCGTGCGCCACCGCCGAGGACGGCCGGTACGTCTTCGCCGGCGACAACCAGTCCTCGATCTACTGCTTCGACGCGGCCGGCAACCGGCTGTGGAAGCTCGGCACCGGCTGCGGCTCGGCATACTCGATGCAGTACCACGATGACCGGCTGTACGTGGTCACCACCAGCGGTTACCTGGCCTGCGTCGACGCCAGCGAGCCGGCGATCCGGGCCGCCGAGGCGGGCAGCGTGCCGGAGGTGGTGGACGTCAAGGCCCCCGCCCGGCAGCCCGAGCCGGCGGCGTGGCGCGCCGTGGAGGTGGTCACCGACGACCGGAGCGGCGTGGTGGTGCAGTGCGTCGAGGACGGCGGCCGGCTGCGCGTCCACGTACTCTCCGACGGCTACCGGCGGGACTGGTCGGTGCAGTTCCCCAAGGGCATCCGCGAGCCGGGCGCGCGCTACCTGGTGACCGAGGTCCGCCAGGCGGGCCGGGGCGGTTTCTACCGGGCGTACGGCGACATCCGCCGGCTGCGCTGAGCGCTGCCGGCTGCGCTGAGCGATCCCGGGCCGAAAACGTTTGTCCGGCACCACGAGCCCCGGCCGAGGATGGTCCGATGGAGACGGAGCTGGAGATCCCCGAGCGGCTGGGCTGGGTGGGGCGCACGCCCGCCGGGCGGGCCTGGCTGGCGGTGCTGCCGGCCCGGCTGGCGGAGTGCGTCCAGCGGTGGGGGCTGCGACTTCAGGGCCCGCCCTTCCCGTACGCCCATGCTTCCCTGGCGCTGCCGGCCAAGCTGCCCGACGGCACCCGGGCGGTGCTCAAGCTCCAGTACCCGGACGCCGACAGCGCGCACGAGGCCACGGCCCTGACCTGCTGGGCGGGCGACGGGGCCGCCCGGCTGCTGGCGCACGACCCGGGCCGGCGGGCGCTACTGGTGGAGCGCTGCGACCCGGGCACGTCGCTGCACGCCACTGTGCAGGACCAGGCCCGAAGAGCAGCAGCGCAGGACGAGACGCGGGCAGGGACGCTGGGCGGGGCACGGAGAGAGCCGCTGGACGCGGCGCTGGATGTCGTCGTCGGGCTGCTGCCCCGGCTCTGGCGGCCCGCCGGCGCGCCGTTCACCCCGCTGGCCGAGGAGGCTGCCGGCTGGCTGGAGCGGCTGCCGGTGCAGTGGGCGCGGCTCGGCCGGCCGTTCGAGCGCCGGCTGCTCGACGCCGGGCTCGGCCGGCTCGCCGAGCTGGCCGGCACGCAGGGCGAGCAGGTACTGGTCAACCAGGACCTGCACGCGGGCAACATCCTGCGAGCCACCCGCGAGCCGTGGCTGGTGATCGACCCGAAGCCGCTGGCCGGGGAGCGCGAGTTCGGCGTGGTGGCGATCGTCCGGGGGCCGGAGCTGGGCCACTCCCCGGCTGCGGTGCGGCGGCGGCTGGACCGGCTCACCGACGAGCTGGGCCTGGACCGGGAGCGGGCGCTGGGCTGGGCGATCGGGCACACGCTGGCCTGGAGCATGGCCGAGGACGTGGTGTTCACCAACCAGATCGACGTGGCACGCTGGCTGCTCGATTTCGCCTGAGTCCTACCGGGGCTGGCAGGTGGGGCACCAGTACAGGTTTCGGCCGGCCAGCGCGCCCCTGCGCACCTCGTCGCCGCAGACGTGGCAGGGCTGGCCCGGGCGGCGGTAGACGTACACCTCGCCGCCGTGCCGGTCGACCCGGGGCGCGCGGCCGGTGGCCTCCGGCAGGTGGGCGTCCCGGACGGTGTCGATCCGGCCCACCTCGACGGCCCGGGTCATCAGCTCCACCAGGTCTATCCACAGTTCCCGCCACCGCGCCGGGGCCAGCTCCCGGCCGGGCAGCAGCGGCGACAGGCCGGCCCGGAACAGCGCCTCCGTGACGAAGATCAGGCCCGTGCCGGCCACCACCGACTGGTCGAGCAGCAGCGCCGCGAGCGGGGTGGGGCTGCGGGAGATCCGGGCGTACGCGCGGGCCGGGTCGGCGTCGGCGCGCAGCGGGTCGGGGCCGAGGCGATCGCGTAGCGCCGCCACCTCGGGCGGGGTGAGCAGCTCGCAGGCGTTCGGGCCGCGCAGGTCCAGCCAGTGCCGATCGTCCGGCGACTCCGACCCGGTGCGCCCCGTACTCGAACCGTCGCTGGTCAGCCGCAGCCGCACCTGGCCGACGGGCGGTGGGGGTTCGCCCGGCCCGTCGGCGAACCTGCCGTACAGGCCGAGGTGCACGTGCAGGGTCAGGCCACCCGCGTGGTGGTGCAGCAGGTGCTTCCCGTACGCCTCGGTGCCCTCCAGGACGGTGCCGGAGAGCAGGGCCGCGCCCTCGGCGAAGCGGCCCTGCGGGCTGGCGGCCCGCACCCTGTCGCCGGCGAACAGCTCGGCGTGCCGGGCGGCGAGGCGATGGATGGTGTGTCCCTCTGGCACGGCCGCCAAGGGTAGTCAGCCGGGGCTCACCGCCGCCATCTGCCCCTGTTCGCCGCCGGCCGGCGGCGACGGCCCGGAGGCCTTCGGCCGGCCGTCGGGGTGAGCAATCCCGAACACGGTCAGCGCGGCCCGGGCCCGATCGGGTGACGCAGGTGTCGGCGGACCGACGGTTGGGTACCTCGGTGGCGTTTACCGCGTGGCGGCCAACGGCGCTTCCGAGGCCACCACGCGTTCATCAGGAGGTGACGTGGTGAAGATTCTTTCGCTGTTGTCCCGCCGGAACGAGCCGGCGACGACATACGACAGCAACGGCGACGGGCGGGTGAACGAACGCGACGGAGCTGTCGCGTCCGGCGCCGGCAGCCGCCCGGACGGGCAGCCGGTGGTCACCGGCCGCGGCGAGGAGCAGGCGACGTACCCCAGCAGCGCGACCGCCACCGACGACGAGCGGGCCTCGGACGCGGAGCGACGGGCGGCCGAGCGCGGGGCCCTGGCCCGGGCCGCCACCGCCCGCGCGGCCACCGCCCGCACCCCGGACGGCGAGGTGCGCCGCCCGGCCGTCGCCACGACCGCTCCCCCCGCCGCCGCTTCCCCCGTCACCGAGCGCACCCTCGACCGGGACGGCGACCGGGAGCACACCGACAAGCGACCGCTGCCGGCGGACCCCCCGGCCGGGCAGCCGACGAACCGTACGGCCGAGCGGGACCGTGCCGCCCAGCCGCCCCTGCCGACCGACCGGACCGACGCCCAGGGCGAGGCCCGACGGGAGCCGGTGCCGGTGGTGGCCGGGCCGAGGCCTCGGGCCAGCCTGCTCGCCACTTGCGGCCTGATCGTCGGCGTCGCCGGGTTGGCGGCCGTGTTGACCGGCACCCTCGCCGGGTACGGCATCGCGGTCGGCGCGGTCGGCGCGGTGCTGTCGGTGTTCGGCCTGCTCGCCACCCGCCGCCGGCACATCGCGGGCAAGTCCGACGCGCTGCTGGGCATGGCCTTCGGTGTGGCCGCCGTGGTCCTCGGGGTGCTGGCGATGACCGGTCAGTTCGACTGGCCCACCACCGACGGCGACTGGGTGCAGCGGCTGCGCGAGTGGCTCGACTCACAGTTTGTCGGCCGCCGCTGACGGGCACATAGGACTCCGCCGGCGGTGCGCCGGCAGCCCGACGAGTCTGGTGGTTCACCAGACGGGCACACCTTTCCTTTTTGGGCGGTTCGCCGCCCCCGAAGCATGTGCG
>NZ_GG657738.1:2300776-2306961 GCF_000158815.1 Micromonospora sp. ATCC 39149
CGGCCCGGCACGCCGGGCTGGCGGCCGACCGGGACGTGCGCGTCGCGGCCGGTGACGTCACCGACGCCGAGCAGGTCGCCGAGCTGGCGGCCGGACACGACGCGGCCGTCCACGCCGCCCGTCGACCTGGCCGTACCGCCGGGCGAGTTCTTTCCCGCCGCCGCCCGCGCGCTCGTGGCCGGGCTGGGCCGGGCCGGGGTGGGTCGGCTCGTGGTCGTCGGGCTCTCCTCCGTCCTGCCCACCGCGGCCGGTGGCCTGCTGATGGACACCCCGGGGTACCCGCAGGAGTACCGGTTCTTCTACCTGGGGCACGCCGCCGGCAACGAGGCGCTGCGCGAGGCCGAGGGCGCGCCGGACTGGCTGGTGCTCAGCCCCGCCGGGGACTTCGACCACACCGGGCCGTCCGCCGGGGGCTACCGCTTCGTCACGGGGGACGCCGACAGCCGGATCACCTACCCGGACCTCGCCGTCGCACTGCTCGACGAGATCGACGCGCCCCGCCACCACCGCGCGCACCTGGGCGTGGAGGGAACGACGCCAGGAACGTGACGGCGGCGCCACCCCGCCCTGCGGCCGGGCCACAGCGCAGAAGCGGACAGGTCGCAGGGCGAGGCGGCCGGCGGGGTGGGCCGGGAGCGGCCAGTCGGGGCTGGACCGACAGCATCGCCAGGGCATCGACGCAACGAATCGCCATGACTGGCCCGCGAGACGCAACGAACCGTCGGGCGACGCAACTTCCGGCGGTGGATGTCGTCGCTTCCCCCGCATACGGTTGGGCAACGGCGCCAGCCCGTGGGCCGAAGATGGCCGGGCGCGCCCGACCCTGGGAGCAGTACAGTGCCGATGGACGCCACCAGCCAGCGCTTTCTCATGTGCCGGCCGACGTACTTCGCCGTCGACTACGCGATCAATCCCTGGATGGACCCCACCGCCCCCGTCGACACCGAGCTGGCCGTCCGGCAGTGGGAGCGGCTGCGTCAGGTCTACCGCGAGCTGGGCCACACCGTCGAGGAGATCGTGCCCGTGCCCGGTCTGCCCGACATGGTCTTCGCGGCCAACGGCGGCACGGTGATCGACGGCAAGGCGATGGCCGTGCAGTTCCGCGACCCCCAGCGCGCCGACGAGGCCCCCGCCTACCGGGTCTGGTTCGAGTCCGCCGGCTTCGACGTATACGACCCCAAGCACGTCAACGAGGGCGAGGGCGACATCCTGCTCGCCGGCGACGTGCTGCTGGCCGGCACCGGATTCCGCACCGCGCACGCGTCGCACGCCCAGCTCCAGGAGGTCTTCGGCTACCCGGTGATCACCCTGCAACTGGTCGATCCCCGCTTCTACCACCTGGACACCGCGCTCACCGTGCTGGACGAGCGCACCGTGGCGTACCTGCCGGAGGCGTTCTCGCCCGGCAGCCGGGCCGCGCTGCGCAGGCTCTTCCCGGACGCGGTCCACGCCACCGAAGCCGACGCGGAGGTGCTCGGGCTCAACGCCGTCAGCGACGGCCGGCACGTGGTGCTGCCCGAGCAGGCCACCGACCTGGCCGCGCGGCTGCGCGACCGGGGCTACGAGACCATCGGGGTCGACCTGTCCGAGCTGCGCAAGGCCGGCGGCGGACCGAAGTGCTGCACGTTGCGACTCCGTCAGGGAAAGGCGAGCAAGTGATCGTGGAAGACATGCTGCGGACGCCGGCCGCGGTCCGGGACGCGGAGCGCTTCACCGCGCACAACTACCACCCGCTGCCGGTGGTGGTCAGCTCGGCCGAGGGTGCCTGGCTCACCGACATCGACGGCCGGCGCTACCTGGACTGCCTCGCCGGATACTCGGCGCTCAACTTCGGCCACCGGCATCCCCGGCTGATCGCCGCCGCGCACGCCCAGCTCGACCGGCTGACCCTCACCAGCCGGGCGTTCATCCACGACCAGTTCGCCGACTTCTGCCGGGAGCTGGCCGAGCTGTGCGGCAAGGACATGGTCCTGCCGATGAACACCGGCGCGGAGGCCGTGGAGACGGGGATCAAGGTGGCCCGCAAGTGGGGCTACCGGGTCAAGGGCGTACCGGCCGGGCAGGCCAACATCGTGGTGGCCGAGGGGAACTTCCACGGCCGTACGACCACCATCGTGAGCTTCTCCACCGACGACGAGGCACGCGCCGACTTCGGGCCGTACACGTCGGGCTTCACCGTCGTCCCCTACGGCGACCTGACGGCGCTGGAAGCGGCGATCGACGACAACACCGTGGCCGTGCTGCTGGAGCCGATCCAGGGCGAGCAGGGCGTCGTGGTGCCGCCGGAGGGCTACCTGTCGGGCGTACGCCGGGTCTGCACCGAGCGGAACGTGCTGTTCGTCGCCGACGAGATCCAGTCCGGCCTGGGCCGCACCGGTGCGACGTTCGCCTGCGACCACGAGGGCGTCGCGCCGGACCTGTACCTGCTCGGCAAGGCGCTGGGTGGCGGCATCGTGCCCGTCTCCGCGGTCGCCGGGAACGCCGACGTGCTCGGGGTGCTCCAGCCGGGTCAGCACGGCTCGACGTTCGGCGGCAACCCGCTGGCCTGCGCGGTGGCCACCGAGGTCGTCCGGCTGCTGACCACCGGCGAGTTCCAGCGCCGCTCGGCGGAGCTGGGCGAGCGGCTGCACGCCGGCCTGCGCGCCCTGATCGGCCGGGGCCTCGTCGCCGTGCGGGGCCGGGGGCTCTGGGCGGGCCTCGACATCGACCCGGCGTTGATGACCGGCCGGCAGGCGTGCGAGCTTCTGATGGAACGGGGCGTGCTGGCCAAGGACACCCACGGCTCCACGATCCGGCTGGCCCCGCCGCTGGTCATCACAGTCGACGAGATCGACCACGCGGTCACCCAGCTCGCCGCCGTGCTGGCCGGCTGACCAACCCCACGAGCGCAGGCGGGCGCGGGCCACGGCCCGGCGCCCCCGTCGCCACCGGGCTCAGGGCCGGGGCAGGCGCATCGCCATGGTCGGGGCCTCGGCCATCACCGAGTTGGGGGTGAACGCCGCGCCCGACGGCAGCTCGTCGGCGCGGCCGATCTGCACCCCCGGGTACAGCTCGACCAGGTCACCGGGGGCGAGCACCCGGGACTGCTGCGGCTTGAGCGCGATCCGGTCCGGTTCCGCCATCGAGCCACCGGGGCGGATCCCCGACCCGTTGGTGCTCACGTCGGTCACGATCACCTCACCGACACGGCATTCGAAGCGGACGTGGCCGCGGCTGATCCAACGCCGCGCCTCGTCGTTGAGCCATTGCCCGAGCACGATCCCGCCCTGCTGCTCCGGCGCGCGCCCCACCAGCACCGGCTGGCCCTCGGTGAGCACGAACCGGCGGCGGACCAGCCCGCCGATGCGCACGGCCAGCACCTCCGTACGCGGCCGGGGCCCGGCGTCGCCGAGTCGGGTGCCGTGCCGGGGACAGGTCGGCACGCCGCCGCGCAGGGTGGGTGGCGGCTGCCCGGCCGGGGCGCGTTCCACCCGGGCCAGGTCGGCGAACGCGCCGCCGCCCCCGCCGCCGCCGAACAGGGCGCAGCCCTGCTCGGGGCAGCGCCACTGCCGGGCGAGCAGCTTCACCCCGGTCGCCGAGGGCGCGCCGGCCACCGGCACGTTGCCGCCGCCGACGTGGGCGATGAACACCGGGCCGCCCGCGCCGGGCACCGGGGCGAGCACCCGGCCGGGCTGCTCGACGGTCCACGGGAACCGGCCGCGCAGGCCGTCGAAGCGGGCCCGGCTGAGCACCGGCAACCCGAGCAGGTCGGCGACCTCCAGCATCCGGTCGCCCGGGTTGTCGAGCACCTCCACCAGGCCGTCGTCGGCCCAGCGGCGGACCACCATCCGCTCGTTGGAGGTGAGGTCGGCGTCGGAGAGCAGGGCCCGGTGCACGATCGCGTACACCGGGACGTTGTCCTCCGTCAGGTCGCGGGCGAGCGCGTCGATCACCATGCCGAGCCGGAGCAGGTTGGCCGGCCGGCCGCCGTCGAGGTCCTGGTACCGGATCACCTCGGCCAGGTCGAGGACGGCCCGGGCCAGTGACGGGTCGGTGCAGACCCGCCCCTCGATGGCGTCGAGCACCTTGCTGATCTCGAATCTCATCGGGCACTCCGGACGATGTCGTCGATCCGCCGCGCCAACTCCAGGTCCCGGCGGGTGACCCCGCCGGCCGAGTGGGTGACGCAGCGGAAGGTGAGGGTCCGGCCCGCCAGCCCACCCAGCCGGTCTCGCACCGCCTCCGCGGTGAGCACGTCTGCCATGGCCAGACCCTACCGCCAGGGGTGCCCGGACGGCTCTGCCACCACCTCGCGCACCACGGTCGACCTGCGCCTACGGCGGTACGGGCTCAGCCGCGCAGCGGCCGGCCCACCTCGTGCAGGTGGGCGAGCGCCTGCCGGTACGACTCGACCAGCCCGGCCTCCGCGTACGGCACCCCCTGCTCGGCGCAGTACGCCCGCACGATCGGCTGGGCCCGGCGCAGGTTCCCCCGGGGCATGTTCGGGAACAGGTGGTGCTCGATCTGGTAGTTCAGCCCGCCCAGCGCGACGTCGACGAACCAGCCGCCCCGCACGTTGCGGGAGGTGAGCACCTGCTTACGCAGGAAGTCGAGGTCCTCGTCGGCGGTCGGCATCGGCATGCCCTTGTGGTTCGGGGCGAACGCGCAGCCCATGTAGAGCCCCCACAACCCCTGGTGCACGGCGATGAACACCAGCGCCTTGACCGGCGGGAGCACCGCGAACAGCAGGCCGAGGTAGCCGGCCGCGTGCAGCGCGAGCAGCAGCCCCTCGACGGCCCGGTGCCGCATGGGGGTGGCGTACCGGCCGTCCGGGGCCCGCCCGAACAGCGCCCGCACGCTCGCCACGTGCAGGGCCATGCCCTCCAGCAGCAGCATCGGGAAGAACAGCCACGCCTGCCGCCGGGCCAGCCAGCGGCCAAGCCCCCGGGTCGCGGCGGCCTGCTCGTACGACCAGACCAGGGCACCGGCCCCGACGTCCGGGTCCTCGTCGTGGTGGTTGGGGTTGGCGTGGTGGCGATTGTGCTTGTCGACCCACCAGCCGTAGCTGAGCCCGACCGCCAGGTTGCCGGCGAGCAGCCCGGCCACCTCGCTCGCCCCGCGGCGGCGGAACATCTGTCGGTGGCCGGCGTCGTGCCCGAGGAACGCCACCTGGGTGGTGGCCACGGCCAGGCCGGTCGCCACCAGTAGCTGCCACCACGAGTCGCCGACCAGTGGCACGGCCACCCAGCCGGCGACGAAAGCCGCCAGGGTCAGCGCGATCCGGGCCGCGTATGTGGCGGGCCGGCGGTCGAGCAGGCCCGCCTCGCCGATCCGCCGGGCCAGTCGTGCGTAGTCGCTACCCCGCCGGGCCGGCGGGTCCGCTGTCGCTGCAAGCACCATCTGAGCTCCGCTTCTCGGCGTCCGGGCCACGCCGGACGGCGTGTCCTGATGTCGAGTCTCCAGACAACAGTAGCCGTGGGTAACCTGGACAGCAGCAGCATCCGGGGTGGGGCGCTCCCTACCTCGCCCTCCCGGCCCCGACGCGGTCAGCCCATCCGCCCCACCGCCGTCCGGAACCGGGCCAGGTCGCGGCGACGCCGCTCGTACGTCGCGGCCAGGCCGATCAGGGCCAGGCCCCCGGCCGCCAGGAAGATCCACCGGGGCAGCAGGTCCCAGCTGCGGATTAGCTCGTGCAGCGCGAGCAGGAGCAGGGTGACCCCGCCGAGCAGCACCGGGGCCTGCCAGCGGCGGGCCGCGCCGGCCAGCACCACGACCAACGCGCCGGCCCCGAGCAGCAGCCGCCGCCAGGGCTGCGGGTCGGGCGCGAACAGCACCGACACCTCGCTGGGCAGCAGCCCGGCGGCCAGCCCCGGCCCGAGCGCGAGCCAGCTGTTCAGGCCCGGCCGGGTGCGCAGCGCCACCGCGCCGGCGGCCAGGGCCAGGCCCGCCGCCGGCAGGGTGTACGCCTCCAGCAGCACCACCCCGCCGGCACCCAGCAGCAGCCAGGCGCCGATCAGTTCGCTGCCCCCGGCGACGCCCGCGAACGCCCAGCGCCACCCGAGCGGCTCACCCCGCCGCAGCAGCCGCAGCCCCACGGCGGCCCCCCAGAGCACGCAGACCGCAGCGGCGTACCGGGGTGACCCGCCAGCCAACAGGACCGCGAGCAGGGCCACGGCCTGGGCGGCGATGTCGAGCGTCCGGCCCCG
>NZ_GG657738.1:2307126-2307624 GCF_000158815.1 Micromonospora sp. ATCC 39149
CCAGCCCCACCGGCACGGTGTTCTCCGACGAGCAGCGGCCGGGGCCGGGCCAGAGCCGCGACCAGCAGGGCGGCCACCCCGGTCAGCAGCAGGACCCCCGGCACCACCGGCCACGGCGTGCCGGCGGCGGCGAGCAGCACCGGCACCGCCGCCGCGGCGAACGGCAGCGCCGGCAGCGCCGCACCAGCCCACCCCGCCGCCCGGGTTCCCTCCCCGCCGGCCGGGGTCGCGGAACGCTGTCCGCCGGCCGGGCCGAGCGCGCGACCCGCCAGCGCGGCGGCCAGGGTCAGCACGAGCAGGGCCACGCCGGCCGGGGCCGCCCCCGCAACCGCTGCCCCGGTGGGCGCGCCGGACCACGGCGGGACCACTTCCCCGTACGGGGCGACGAGCACCCGCACGGTCACCGGGGCGGCGGCGAGCAGCGCCACCGCGAGCAGTCCGAGGCAGGTGGCCAGCGGTGCCCCGGCCGGACGGGTGCCCGGCCCGGCGAGCACGGTC
>NZ_GG657738.1:2308240-2308724 GCF_000158815.1 Micromonospora sp. ATCC 39149
GACCAGGCCGGCGGCCGGCACCGCCGGCCACGGCACCGGCCCGACGCCCGACACCGCGAGGGTGGCGAAGGCGACCGCGACCGCCGCGATCACCGGCCACGCCACCCGGGGCAGCAGCGCCGCCAGCGCGACCGCCGCCAGCGCCACGGCGACCGGGACCTGCCACCCCCAGGGCAGGTGCGGGCCGGCCGCGACCCCTTCCCAGGGCGGCAGCACCCGGCCCACCGCGACCGCGCCGAGCAGCACGGCGAGCAGCGCACCGACCTGCGCCGCCCCGCCGGCCACCAGCAGGGCACCGACTCGCGGCCCGGTGCCGACCCAACGGGGCAGCGCCCGGACCGTCCCGGCCAGGGCCAGCGCGACGAGCGCCGTGGCCACCGTCAGCAGCCCCGGGCGCAGCTCCGCCACCGGGCGCAGCAGCGCGACGCCGAGCACCGGGTGCGCAGTGCCCCGGCCGCGGCGGCCCGGAACCATGCGGAGCCGG
>NZ_GG657738.1:2308975-2321227 GCF_000158815.1 Micromonospora sp. ATCC 39149
GACGCCGGCGCAGACGCCGGCGTCGGGATCGGGCTCGGCGGCCCCGCCGGTGCCGGAGGAGCCGGGACCCGAGCCGGGCCACGGCCGCGCAGGGCGGCGAGCACGGCGAGGTTCAGCGCCGCGACGCCGACGTACACCAGGTTCCAGCCGGCGGCCGCCGGGCGGGCCGGGCCGGCCAGCAGCGGCAGCACCGGCTGCACGGTGACCAGCGCCGCGAACCACGGCACCGTCAGTCGGGTCAACCGGCCGTAGCCGGCCGCCAGCACCGCGCTGACCCCCCCGACCAGCGCGGCGTAGCGGTCCCCGGGCCAGCCGGTCACCCCGAACAGGTCCACCGACCAGGCGGCGTACCCGTCGAGCACCACCAGCAGCAGGCCCACCGCGGCGAACGTCTCCGCCGTGCCGCGCAGCCCGCGCCGCGCCGCGAGCGGCGGGACGGCCAGGGCGAGCGCGGTGAACGCGAACAGGATCAGCGCCCGGCCGACGATGCCCACCGTGGCCCAGGCGACCGCCGTGAATACCACCGCCGCCGTGCCGAGCAGCAGGCCACCGAGCACGAAGAGCAGCCCCTGCACCGCCCGGGTGGAGGTCTCCGCGCCGCCGACCGGCACCGGCCGCTGCGGCGGCACCGGCCCTGCCGACGGTGACGGCACCCGCACCGTCGGGCCGGGCACGGGCAGCGTGGGGCCGACCGCCGGCACGGGAGCCGGCGCGGGAGGCACGGAAGCCGGCGCGGGCAGGGGGCGCGGGACGGGGGCCGGTCCCGACGGGTGCGCGGCGCCGACCGGGGTCGCCGCCCGAACCCGGGCCGCCAGGTCCGCCCGGCGGGCCTGCGCGGACCGCACCGCCTCGACCAGTTCGAGGTACGCCCGGTGGACCTGCTCCGCCCGCCCGGCGAGGATGACGATCTCCCGGTCGAGCCGGATCACCTCGGCAGCCGCCGGGTCGGGGGCCCGGCCACAGCGCCGGCAGCCGACGCGCAGGTCGGCCGGGGCGCCGCACCCCGGGCAGGGGTAGCCACTCGTGTCCACCCGGCCATCATGATGGCCGGGTCAAACCCCGCCCAGAGTGCGCGTACTCAGGGGCGGGTCTGCTCGTGTACCCAGGCCGTGTAGCCGGGGTTGCCGCTGTCCACCCAGGTCACCAGAACCTCCGGCACCTCGTACGGGTGGCTGAGGCGGATATGGTCGACCAGCGCTTGGACCCGGTCCGGCGCAGTCTTGAACAGCACCGACCATTCGGTGGTCGTCTCCATCGCGGACCGCCACCAGTAGGTGCTGTCCACCTGGCCGCCCACCTGCGCGCAGGCGGCCAGCCGACCGGCGACCGCAGCCGCCGCGAGCACGTCCGCGACCGAGCGGCTGTCCACCACGGTCGTCACCACGCTGATCTGCTCCACCAACGCACCCTACGTGCCGTCGGCCCCGTCGTGGTGCGCCGCGATCCATTCGTCGATCCGCGCCCACCAGTCGAACAGCCAGTCGATGCGCTCCTGCTTACCGGTGGGGATCTCCTCCGGCGGCACCGACCAGAACCGCATGATGATCCGCTTGTCCATCGGCAGCTCCCGCCAGACGTCGGCGACGGTGAGCATCCGGTCCAGCCCGGTGTGCGCCACGAAGATCACCCCGGCGTCGGGGGCGGCGTCCAGCGCGGCGAGCAGCCCGCCGGGCTGCGGGGCGAGCACGTGCTGCATCCGTTCCGCGCGCAGCGCCATCCGTTCCAGGCCGAGCGAACGCAGCCGGGCGATGGCGCGCAGCCGGCGGCGCGGGGTGAAGTTGCCCCCCTCGGGGAAGATCACGAAGGCGTCGTCGTCGTCCAGGCCGGTGGCGAGGTGGCCGATCTGCTCGGTCACCGGCTCCCGCCGGTCGGACTCCGGCGCGAGGAACCGGTTGGGCAGCCGGTTGAGCAGCACGTCGATCGCCGGGTCCCACTGGAGGCTCTCCTTGAGCACGATCCGGGGCTCCCGGTAGAACCAGTTGACCAGCGCGTGGATCAGGATGAACGAGTCGCCCGGCCCGGCGTGCCGGCAGACCACCAGCTCCGGGCGACCTGGCAGCGCCGTGTCGGGGTCGGTGCCGACCACGTCGATGCGCAGCCGCAGCGTCCACCGGGCCTGCCAGAAGAACACCTGGAGGAAGTGGCCGGCGAGCACGTAGTGCGCCCGCTGGAACGGCGGCGTCCGCTTCCACACCCCGAAACCGGAGGCCAGCCAGAGCGCGAAGAGGGCCAGCAGCGCCGCCGCGTCCCAGACCAGGTAGACGCAGCCGATCCAGAGCAGGCGCAGCGGTCGCAGCCGGCCCGGGACCAGCGGGGACAGCGCCAGAGCGGCGAGGGCCCAGGCCGGCAGCGTGGTCACCACGGCCACCGCGAGCAGCACCACACCGGGCGCCAGCAGCAACCGGCGGACCCATCGGGGCGGCAGCGGCATCAGCGGTCCAGGTGGGTCGCCAGGTAGCGGCGGGAGGCGGTGTACGCGCGGCTGATCCGCCGGCCCACCGCCGCCATGTCCCGGTACGCCCACGGGCTGTCCTCGCGCGGGCCCGGCCCCCCGGTGGGCAGCACGTGCACCCGAACCCCGTCGGGCAGCGCCGCCATCTCCCGGGCGAACCGGTGCCGGCGGGCTATCTCGAACGCGACCTGGGCGATCTCCCAGGGCCGCCGGGGCGGCGTCAGATCCCGCTCGATCCGGCCCACCTGGAGTACGAAGATCTGCCGCGCCCCGGCCTCGACCGCCGCGCCGATCGGGATGGAGTTGACGATCCCGCCGTCGATGTAGTGCTGGCCGCCGATCTCGGTGGGCGGCAGCAGCCCCGGCACCGAGGCGGAGGCGAGCACCGCCCGCACCAGCGGGCCGCTGTCGAACCAGTGCTCGGCGGCCCGCTCGATGTTCGCCGCGCAGCAGCGGAACGGCACCCGCAGGTCGGCGAAGGTGGTCTCCTCGCCCAGCTCGGCCTCCAGCAGCCGGCGCAGCGGCCGGGGCGAGTGCAGGTGGGTACGGGCGGCGAAGCGGCGTAGCTGCCGGGCGACCGAGTCGCCGTACACCTCGCTGGCCTCGGGGGACGCCCAGAGCCGCACCAGCCGGTCGGTGACCGCCTCGGTCGGGTCGGCCGCGACGAGCGCGCCGTTCACCGCCCCGATCGAGGTGCCGAGCACCAGATCGGGACGGACGTCAGCACGGAACAGGGCACGCAGCATGCCCACCTCGACCGCGCCGAGGACTCCCCCGCCGCCGAGCACGAACGCCACCGGACCGCTGACCATGCCGTTCATCCTGGCACGCGTGGTCACGCCGGCCGTCCGGCGCCGGGCGGCCCCGTCCCGCCGGCGGCCGGGTAAGACCGGACGGGCGTTGACAGGTCGGACACATTCGCGCAACCTGATACCGCCCCGACCTCAGGCAGGTGCGATCCGTCATGGCAACACTGCACGCCGGCAGGCTGCTGGCCCGCAGGTACCGGCTCATCGACCAGATCGGCGCGGGCGGCATGTCGGTCATCTGGCGGGCCCGGGACGAGGTTCTCGACCGCACGGTCGCGCTGAAGGTGCTCGCGCCGTCGCTCGCGGCGGACGCCCGGTTCCGGGACATGGTCCGCGAGGAGGCCCGCTCCGCCGCGCAGCTCGTCCACCCGCACATGACATCGGTGCACGACTACGGCGAGACGCTCGCCCCGGACGGCAGCATCACCTCGTTCGTGGTGATGGAGCTGCTCAACGGGGAGGAGCTGGAGTACCGGCTGACCGAGGGCCCGTTGCCCTGGCCGGAGGCGGTGGAGATCGGCGCCCAGGTGGCGGAGGCCCTCGCCGCCGCGCACCGGCTCGGCATCGTGCACCGGGACATCACCCCAGCCAACGTGATGATGACCCCGGTCGGCGCGAAGGTGCTGGACTTCGGCATCGCCACCCACATCGGCGCCCCCGACGAGGACGAGGACGGCGGCACCTTCGGCACGCCCGCGTACGTCGCGCCCGAGCGGCTGGACGGGGCACCGGCGCAGCCGGCCACCGACATCTACTCGCTCGGCGTGCTGCTCTACGAGACGCTGACCGGGCGGGTGCCGTACCCGGCGGACACCTGGGAGCAGCTCGGCGCGGCCCTGGAGACCGGCGACCCGCCCCCGCCGTTGCAGGTGCCGGGCCTGCCGTCCGAGGTGGTCCGCATCTGCCTGCGCTGCCTGTCCCGGGAGCCACAGGACCGACCCACCGCGCACCAGGTGGCCCTCGTGCTGCACGACCAACTCCTGCCGAGCGACCCGCAGGCCGCCACCATGCTCGCCCCGACCATGACCCTGCCGTCGGTCAGCGTCGCGCCCGAGCCACCCGGCGTCCCGGCCGGGACGCCCGTCCCCGCGCCGGGCACGGCGTCGACACCGCCCGGTGCCGCGTCGCCCCCGCCGGGCACGGCGTCGACACCGCCCGGTGCCGCATCGCCCCCGCCGGGCACGGCGTCGACACCGCCCGACGCCGCATCGCCCCCGCCGGGCGCGACGGCCCCGCCGCCCCCCGGGGTCGAGGCCCCGGGCCGGTCCCGCCGCCGCTGGGCGGTGCCCGTGGTGGCGGGGGCCGTGCTGGTAGTCGCGTTGGCGCTGCTGTCGCCCAGGCTCGACGAGAAGCCGGACCCCCCGCCCCGGGCCCTACCGACCGAGTCGCCGGCGGTGGAGACGTCTCGGCCCGCGCCGACCCGGTCGCCGAGCGCGCCGCCGGCCACCACCCGGGCGCCCGTCCGGCCCCGGCCAACCCTCTCGGCGGCGCCGACGACCACGTCGCCCGCACCGTCGGGCGGCAACGTGACCGAGGTGGCCAACCAGATCGGGCAGCTCATCGACACGGGGGTGGCCGACGGCGGGATCCGCGAGGACGTCGGCACCGACGTGCGCAACCTGCTCGGCCACGCCGTCCAGGCGAACAGCCCGAGTGACCTGGCCGCGGCGGTGCAACGGGCCCGGGACAAGGTCGCCGACCGGCAGCGCGAGGGCAGCATCACCCCCACGTACGCCCGCCAGCTCGACACCGCGTTTCAGCAGCTCGGGGCGGCCCGGATGTGACCGGCTCGGGTCAGCGGGCCGGCACCGGGACCGGCCGGCGCGGCGCGACGGGCGCGTGTCCGCGCAGGAAGTCGCGGTAGACCGCCTCGTAGCCCTGCGCCATCCGGGCGGTGGAGAAGTTCTCCGCCACGTGCGCCACGCAGTCCGCCGGGTCCAGCAGGGCGGCCTGCCGCAGCGCGCCCGGCAGGTCGTCGGGGCGGTCGCAGACCAGCCCGGTCACGCCGGGGCGGACCAACTCGGGCACGGCCCCCCGACGCAGCGCCACCACCGGCGTACCGGTCGCCATCGCCTCCAGGATCACCATCCCGAACGGCTCCTCCCACTGGATCGGCATGATCAGGCAGCGGGCGTCGACGAGCATCCGCAGCGCGGCGTCCCGGTCGGCGTTGAACACCACGGTCACGTCCTCGCCGAGCATCGGCTCCACCACCTGCTCGTAGTACCGGCGCTCGGCGGGCTCGTTGCACTTGCCGGCGAGGACCAGCGGCAGGCCCGCCGCCCGGCAGGCCCCGATCGCCAGGTCCGGGCCCTTGTCCGGGCTGAACCGGGCCAGCCAAAGCACCGGGCCGCGTCCCGGCGCGGTCTTGTGCCCGACGTCGGCGGCGTCGAGCGCGTTGTGCACGGTGCCGACCCACGGCAGGCCGGGGTTCAGCCGCCGCTGGGTGTGCGAGATGGCGACCAGTCCGACCCCGTGGTCGGTGTCGCTGAGCACGGTGCCGTACTCGCCGACCGGGTTGCCGTGCACGGTGGCCACGGTGGGCACCGCCCGGCGGCCGGCGACCAGCGGCCCGATCGTGGTGTGGTCGTGCACGACGTCGAAGTCGGTCGGCGAGACGAGGCGGTTCACGTGGGCCAGGTGGGCACAACTCCGGCAGCGACTCGCCGAGCCGGTCGTTCCGTTAGGTCCTCGCAGGTGGCGACGTAGCCGGCCCGGGTGCCGTGCCGCAGGCCCGCCCCGAAGACGGTCACCGCGTGCCCTCGCTCGACCAGCGCCTCCACCAGCCCGGCGACGACCTGCTCCAGGCCGCCGTAGCCCGGCGGTGGCACGGACAGCCACGGCGGGACCACCATCGCGATCCGCAACGGCCGTTCTCCCGGGCGGTCGACCGGCAGGTGGTTCACGGCCACGAGTCCTCCCGTTGGGTCCTGTGCGCGTGATCGACGGCGCTTTCCCGGCCCCCGCCCCTGGCAAACGGAAACGGGACCGGGGCGGAAGTCAGCCGGTTTGGGCGCTCGTCGCCGTACCCATGGCGCGCTTGTCCCCCGCGGTGGCCGGGTCCCGTTGCCCACCGTGCCCGGCGCGCGGGTGTGGGCGGCTCACCCGGATCGGGTGAGCGGACCCACACGGGCCGGAAGGGGAAGGGCGGTGGGTGACGAAGCCAACCCCCTTGGCTCCGCCACCCACCGCCCTTCGGGAGGGAGGTAGGTCTGTGTCGGTTACGACGTCTCGGCGAGCGTCACGGTTGCCGTCGCCGCCGATCCGTTTCGCTGGTACTGCACCTCGACCCGGTCGCCGACCTTGCGGGACTGGACGGCGCCCACCAGATCGTCGGAGTCGTTGATCACCGTGTCACCGAACTTGGTGATCACGTCGCCCCGCTGGATGCCGGCCTTCTCGGCGGCACTGCCGGCGGTCACCGACGCGACCACCGCGCCGCCGTTCTCGGCCGGGCTCACGCTCACCCCGAGCGAGGGGTGGCTGACCTTCTCGCCGCGCTGGAGCTTGCCGGCGACGTCCTTGGCCTTGTTGCTCGGGATGGCGAACCCGACGCCGATGTTGCCGGTGCTCTGCCCGGAGGTGGCGATGGCCGTGTTGATGCCGATCACCTCACCCCGGGTGTTGACCAGCGCACCGCCCGAGTTGCCCGGGTTGATCGGTGCGTCGGTCTGGAGCAACCCGGCGATCGAGCTGACCCCCTGGCGTGGGTCCTGCTGCTGGCCCTCGCCGGCCTGGATGGTGCGGTCCCGGGCGCTGATGATGCCCGAGGTGACCGAGCCCTGCAGGCCCAGCGGGCTGCCCAGGGCGAGCACCTGGTCGCCGACCTGCATCGCGTCGCTGTCGCCGAACGTGGCGGCCTTCAGGCCACTGACGCCGCTGGCCTTCACCACGGCCAGGTCGGTCTTCGGGTCGGTGCCGACGATCTCCGCGTCGGCGGACCTGCCGTCGGCGAAGACCACCCTGACGGTCTTGCCGGAGGCGGAGGCGACCACGTGGTTGTTGGTCAGCACGTAGCCGTCCTCGGTGAGGATGACGCCGGAGCCCTCGCCGCTGCCGGTGGTGATCGAGACCACGCTGTCCTGGACGGAGGCGGCGATCTTCGGCAGGTCCGCGCTGTTGAGCACCGGCGCGGCGGAGTAGGTGCGGGTGATCCCGCCCGAGTTACCGTCGAGCGCGAGCGCGAGCGCGCCGCCGGCCACGCCGGAGCCGAGCATCAGCGCGAACACTGCGACGCCAGCGCCGGCCAGCTTGGCGATGCGGCTCGGCTTCGGGGCCTGCGCCCACACCGGCACCGGCTGGCCGGGGTGCTGCGGCGGCACCGGGCCGCCCGGATACGCGGGACCCCCGGCCTGCGGGGCGTACCCGGGAGCCGCCCCGCCGTGCTGGCCCCCCGCGGCCCAGCCGGAGTGCTGCCCGGTCTGCCAGGGGCCGTTCGGGTACTGCCCGGCCGGCTGCTCGCGGGTCGGCACCGGGTACGGCGGCGCGGACGGCGTGGCGTACCCGCCGTACGGCTGCTGGCCGTGGGGGGTGTGGGGGGTCGGGGCGGTGTGGGCGGTCGGCGCGGCCGGAGCGCTGGACTCGACGGCCGGGGAGTCGGACAGCCCGGTCTCGGCGCGGGACAGCTCGGCGGTGGGGTGCGACGGCTCGGCGTCGGAGGGCGCCGGCCGCCGCTGCGGGTCAGTCTCGTACTCGGTCATGTATCCACCTTCTCCCCTGCCACTGCAACCAGCCTGGATCTCGCCTGGAAGTTCCCTGAAAGTCACTCCCCCGGGTCGCCCCCGGGGTCCGGAAGCAGGGGAACCCGGACCCGGAAGGTCGCTCCCCCGCCCGGGGTCTCGCCGACCTCCACGGTGCCGTGGTGCGCGGCGACCAGCGCGGCCACGATGGCCAGCCCCAGCCCCGTGCTGGTCATCCCGCCGGCCCGGCGGGTCCGGGCGGCGTCGGCCCGGTAGAAGCGCTCGAACACCCGCTCGGACTGCTCCGGGGAAAGCCCCGGACCGGTGTCGGCCACCTCCACCACCGCCAGGTTCCCCGGCTCGGTACGCAGCCGCAGGGTCACCGAGGCGTCCGGCGGGGTGTGGGTGAGCGCGTTCGTCATCAGGTTGCCGATCACCTGCCGCAGCCGGGCGTCGTCGCCGAGCACCACCAGCGGCCCGGAGCCCGGCTCGATCTCCAGCTCGATGCGCCGGTCCGGGGCCACCACCCGGGCCGCCTGCACGGCGTCGCCGGCCAGCAGCGGCAGCTCCACCGGGGCGAGCGAGAGGGGCCGCTCCCGGTCCAGCCGGGCGAGCAGCAGCAGGTCCTCCACCAACAGCCCCATCCGGGCGGCCTCGTCCTCGATCCGGCGCAGCAGGCCGGCGGTCTCCTCCGGGGCCCGGGCCGCGCCCTGCCGGTACAGCTCGGCGAAGCCCCGGATGGTGGTCAGCGGCGTACGCAGCTCGTGCGAGGCGTCCGCGACGAACTGCCGCATCCGTTCCTCCGAGCGCCGGGCCCGCGCCTCGGACGCCTGCGCGGCGGCGGCCGCGTCGCGCGCGCCCGCCTCGGCCGACCGGGCGGCGATCTCCGAGGCGGCTCGGGCGGTGAACGCGGTCTCGATCTGGCAGCATGTGTCAGCGCCGGGACAGCGCCCCCAGCTCGAGGTGGGGCAGGTCCGGCCCTTCTCCGGGTCGGGCACCCGGCGGGTCAGGTCCCGCTGGCGATGGCGGCGGCGGTGCGCTCTATCTCCACCAGCGGCTTGAGGCTGGTCCGCACGATCGCCGCGCCGATGGAGGCGAGCAGGATCAACACCGCCCCGCCGACCAGGAGGTCTATCCAGATCAGCCGCTTGACCGCCAGGTCGACGTCGGTGAGGTTCTGCGCGATGGCCACCATCTGCCCGTTCGGCAGCTCGAGCGTAGAGAAATCCGCCAGCGCACCCCGCTGTCGCGGGCCCGCACCATCCGCGGGCTCGCCGGCCTGGGCCGCGAAGCCGGCCGCGTCGCTCGGCCAGGAAGGCAGGTCGTCGAGGCGGAACCGGCCCCGGTCGTACTCGGTGACCGACACCGCCCCGGTCCGCGCGTCGGTGGCCACCACCAGGTAGTCGGTGGGCACGATCGACCGCGTGACCTGGGCGGTGATCAGGGTGGTCTCGATGTTGTCCACCGAGGCCACCAGCTCGCTGTCGACCTGGGCAACCAGGTAGTTGCGCAGGAAGTACGTGGTCAGCGAGCTGATCACCAGAAGGGCGGCGGCGACCAGCGTCAGCACCGCCGCGACCAGCTTCACCCGCAGCGGTACGCTCCGCAGTCGTCCCTTCGCCAGCGCGAGGGCGTTCACGCCGCCGGCTTGCGCAGCACGTACCCCACGCCGCGCAGAGTGTGGATCAGCCGGGGCTGGGTGTTGTCGACCTTGCGCCGCAGGTACGAGATGTACGACTCGACGATGTTGTCGTCGCCCCGGAAGTCGTAGTTCCACACGTGGTCGAGGATCTGCGCCTTGGACAGCACCCGGTTGGCGTTGAGCATCAGGTACCGCAGCAACTTGAACTCGGTCGGCGAGAGCTGCACGCGCTGCCCGGCCCGGTGCACCTCGTGGGTCTCCTCGTCCAGCTCCAGGTCGGCGAAGGTGAGCCGGGACGGGGCCTGGTCGCCGTTGGCCGTGCGGCGCAGCACGGCGCGGATGCGGGCCGTGAGCTCCTCCAGGCTGAACGGCTTGGTGACGTAGTCGTCGCCGCCCAGGGTCAGCCCGCGGATCTTGTCGTCCGTGGCGTCCCGGGCCGTCAGGAAGACCACCGGGGTGCGGGTGCCGCCCTCGCGGAGCATCCGGATGACCTCGAAGCCGTCGAGGTCGGGGAGCATCACGTCGAGGACCACCAGGTCGGGGCGGTGGTCCTTGGCGGCGTTCAGCGCGGCGCTCCCGCTGGTCGCGGTGGCCACGTCGAAGCCGGCGAAGCGGAGGCTCGCGGAGAGCAGTTCGAGGATGTTGGGATCGTCCTCGACGACGAGCAGTCGCGCCTCGGTCTGGGTAGCGGCCATACCGACCATCATCCGCGATGTCACTGCGCCCGCGCTGGGCGGTTGCTGGAAACTCCCTGAGAACTCCGCAAGAGCGGGGCGGAGGCGGTCGTCGCCTAGCGGAGCAGCCGGCGCAGCCCGTCCAGGGCCCCGTCGAGGACCCGGATCGCCGCGCGGAGCTGGACGTCGTCGAGGCGGCCGGCCCGGACCAGCGCCCCGATCTCGACGGTGAACGCGGCCAGCCGCTGGTCGAGCTCGGCCAGCAGCGGCGACACGTCGGTGGGGGCGTCCGGCCGCGCCGGGCCCGGGGCAGGCTGGGTCTCCCATCGGGTACGCCGGGACTGCTGCGTCCGCCGGGTCGCCTCGCGCAGCTCTCGCTTGAGGTCACGCACCGAGCCGCGTACCTCGGAGCGGATCTCGCCGGCCAGGGTCGACAGGTCCGCCACCGAGGAGTTGATGTCGGACTCCAGGGTGGCCAGCTCGCCGGCGCGCTGGCGCAGCTCGGCCTGGCCCGCCTCCGTGATCTCGTAGACCTTGCGGCCACCGGCGGCGGTGTGGGTCACCCGCCCCTCGGCCTCCAGCCGCTGGAGCCGGGGATAGATCGTGCCGGCGCTCGGCGCGTAGAGGCCGAGGAAGCGATCCTCCAGCAGGCGGATCAGCTCGTACCCGTGCTTCGGGCCGTCGTCGAGGAGCTTGAGCAGGTAGAGCCGCAGCCGCCCATGGCTGAACACGACCGTCACGGCAGCTCCTCGGCGTCGGCGTCGACCGGGCGGGCGAGCAGCGCGATGCTGCCGGAGGTCGCGGACGCCCAGAGCTTACCGGCGCCGGTGCCGATGACCCCCGCGCTGTCCCGCACGGCACCGAGCCCGGACCGCCCGCGCACCTGCGGAAACCCGCTGGTGATCCGGCCGGATGCGGTGTGCAGGTGGACGGCGAGGTCGCTGTCCTCGCGCACCCGGACGGTGATCGCGCCGGAGATCGTGCTGAGCTGGATCTCGCCGCCGCGCGGATTGTCCAGGTCGCAGGTGATCTCGCCGGAGACGGTGTGCGCGCGGACCGCGCCAACGGCACCGTCGGCGAGAACCACCTCCCCCGAGACGGTTTCCAGGCTCAGGTCGCCGGCCACTCCCAGGGCCTCCACCGGCCCGGAAACGATCTTCGCGGCGGTACGCCCCCGGAGGCCCATGAGGGTGATCTGCCCCGACGTGACGTCGACGCGGGTCTCCCGACGCAGGCCCGAGGCGACCAGTGAGCCGTCGATCAGCCTGAGGTCGGCCAGCACGTCCGCGGGGACGCCGATCGAGACGTCGGCCCGGAAACGCCGGCCGAGCTGGCCGAGCCACCAGAGCAACCCGGGCATCCTCGGGTGGCGTTCATGCCGGACGGTCAGCACCCCGTCGCGGTGCTCGACGATCACCGGCCGACGGCCGATCCGGGTGACGTCCACCCGGGCCGGCCCGTCCGCGCCGACCACGTTGAGCCGGCCGGTCACCAGCCGGACGCACAGCGCGGTGACCGGCTCGTCGAGGGTGAGCTGCTGCGGGCCGTCGACTGTCCAACTGGGCATGGCGTCCTCCCGCCCGGGCACGCGCCCCACCGGCGCGCTCCTCGGCAGGAGAATAACGCGATACATCGCGATCGAACAAGACTGTCGCGTGTCTCGGGGACACGTCAGGCCGCCAGGCCGACCTCCCGACCCGGGACCTCCTCCCGCGAAGCGGCCTCCTGCGACATCGACTGGGCCGCGGCGTTCTCCCTGCGCGGCCGGGCCACCGCGTCCTGCGACAGCAGCCGGGCGGCGGTGTCCTGCGACAGCAGTCGGGCCGCGGTGTCCTGCGACAGCAGCCGGGCCGCCGGGAACGGCACGACCGGGGCGGCGGCCTGCGGCGGCACGAGGTGAACCGCCGACTCCGCGATCCGGGCGAGCCACCGCCGGTCCGCGTCCCGCCCCGGGTGCAGCGCGGCGGTGGCCGTGACCGTCACCGTCAGGCCCCGG
>NZ_GG657738.1:2321975-2346213 GCF_000158815.1 Micromonospora sp. ATCC 39149
GAGAAAGTGACGCAGGTAGCGCGGGTCATCCCGGTCCAGCGAGAGGATCACGTAGAAGTCGGCGACCCGGAAGTCCGGGTCGTACGCCGGCTCGCCCGCCACCCAGGCACCCAGCCGCAGGTACCCGCGCAGCAGCGGCGGAACCACGGCCCGGCCGGCCGGTGCCGGGGCGCCGGGGACGGCCGGCCCCGCGACCGGCGGGCTGGCAGCCGGCGGCGACACGACAGGCGGGGCAGCAGGCGGGCCGACCAGAGGCGGGCCGACCACAGGCGGGGCGGCTACCCGCGGCTCGGCGAACCATGGCCGCAGCGGCCGGACCCGCAGCGGCGGCGGGGCCAGGTGCCGGGCCCGGACATGGTCCCAGACGCCGGCGACGAGCCGCCCACCGTCTTCGACCGGGACCGAGGCGCAGCCGCCCAGCCAGCGCGACCCGCGCAGGTGCAGGTAGCGGGTGATGCCGGTCCACATCAGGTTGATCACCGCGCCGGAGCGGTGGTCCGGGTGGACGCAGGACCGGCCGGCCTCCACCAGGACGTCCCGGAGCGGGTCGAGCGCGGTCAGGTCGAACTCGGCCTCCGCGTACCGGCGGGTGGTCCGTCCGGGCGGCAGCAGGCGGTACGTCCCGACCACCTCGTCGGTGCGCTCCTCGCGGACGATCAGGTGGTCGCAGTAGGGATCGAGGTCGTCGGCGTCCAGGCCGGCCGGCCCGGGGCGCAGGGTGGCCCCGAGTTCGGTGGCGAAGACGTCGTGGCGCAGGCGCTGCGCGGCCGCGACCTGGCGGGGGTCGTCGGCGATCGACACGGTGTATCCGCTGGTCGTCAGGGGAACGCCAGCGATGGGCAGAACGGCCATGAGCACTGTGTAGGTGCCCCGGATGCCGCCAGCAGGGACGACCGGTGTCGATCCGGTGAACGCCACCGGGCAGGCTCTCCACCCGCACCCTGGCCGTCTGGCCAGCCGGCCGGACGGCGAGAAGAGAATCCTTCTATACCGCAGGCGTTAACAAGGGGCCCTTCCTTGCACAGCGGGCGGGCGTGCGAGGCTGCGCGGAGGAGGTGCGCGTGATCATCCCCGCGAGATTCAACGGGCCGCCCGGATCAGGCAACGGCGGTTGGTGTGCCGGTGTCTTCGCCGCCGCGTCCGGGCTCGGCGGCGTCGTCGAGGTGACGCTGCGGCAGCCGCCGCCGCTGGAGACCCCGCTGGCCCTCGACGGCGGCGAGGTCCGCGACCCGGACGGCGGGCTGATCGCCCAGGTGCGCGGCGTCGACGAGGTTCCGCAGGTGGTGCCCCCGGTGGACGCCGACACGGCGCGGGCCGCCTCGGCGGCGTACCCGGGGCTGGTGGACCATCCGTTCCCCGGCTGCTTCGTCTGCGGGCCGGACCGGACCGACGGGCTGCGGATCTTCCCCGGCCCGCTGCCGGACGGGCGGACCGCCGCGCCGTTCACCGCCCCGGGCGAGGTGAGCACCGCCACGGTCTGGGCGGCGCTGGACTGCCCCGGGGGCTGGGCCGTGATCGGCCCGGGCCGGCCGTACGTGCTGGGCCGGATCGCCGCCGTGCTGGACGGGCTGCCGTCCCCCGGCGACGAGTGCGTGGTGACCGGCGTGGCCGACGGCACGCGGGGACGCAAGGCGGTGGTCAGGACCAGCCTGTACGCCCCGGACGGCCGGCTGCTGGGCCGGGCCGTGGCCGCCTGGATCGCCCTGTCCGGGGCGTGACAAGCGGCCGGGAGCAGCCCCGCCGCACACCGGCCGGGGACGGCTTCGTCCCTGGGGAGGACCTGCTCCTGCCTGAGATGGAGACGAGCGTAGGTATCGCACCTGATTGACCTGGTTGCGCGGCCTTGCCAGGCTGTGCGACGGCGCGTGCGCAACCGCGCCACACACGTCGGCGCGCTCCGCGCGCCGCGCACGGGAGGAGAGCAATGTCCGACGGGCAGCGAAGCCCCAGAACCGGCGGCGGTCAGATCGTGGTGTCCGGCCTGACAAAGCAGTACAAGAACGTCCGGGCGGTCGACAATCTGTCGTTCACGGTCGAACCGGGGCGGGTCACCGGCTTCCTCGGCCCCAACGGCGCCGGCAAGACCACCACGCTGCGCATGTTGCTGAACCTGGTCACCCCGACCGGCGGCACGGCGACCATCGGCGGCCACCGCTACGCGGACCTGGCCGACCCGCTGCGCCACGTCGGCGCGGTGCTGGAGGCGTCCAGCGCGCACAAGGGCCGCACCGGCCTCAACCATTTGCGCGTGATCTGCGCGGCGGCCGGCCTGCCGAAGTCACGCGCCGACGAGGCGCTGGCCCTGGTCGGGCTCACGCCGGCGGCGAAGCGCAAGTTCAAGGGCTACTCGCTGGGCATGAAGCAGCGCCTCGGCATCGCCGCCGCGATGCTCGGCGATCCCCGGGTGCTTATCCTCGACGAGCCGGCGAACGGGCTCGACCCCGAGGGCATCCGGTGGATGCGCGGCTTCCTCAAGGGGCTGGCCATCGAGGGCCGTACGGTGCTGGTCTCCAGTCACCTGCTGTCGGAGATGCAGTTGCTCGCCGACGACGTGGTGATCATCGCGGCCGGCAAGCTGGTCCGGCAGGGGCCGGTCGAGCAGGTGCTCGGCTCTATGGCGCAGAGCGACGGCCGGGTACGGGTACGCACCCCGCAGGCCGACGAGCTGGTCGCGGCGCTGCGCAAGCAGTCGGCGACGGTGGAGACCGGCGAGCACGGCGTGCTGCTGGTCAGTGGGGCGGACGCCCCGGCCATCGGCAAGGTCGCCCTGGCCGCCGGAGTGGAGCTGCACGAACTGACCCCGGAGCGACCCGACCTGGAGCGGGTCTTCCTGGAGCTGACGGCCGGAAAGGCGGGCATCCGATGAACCTCGTCCGATCCGAGCTGATCAAGATCCGCACCACCAACACGTGGTGGCTGCTGGCCATCGGGGCGTTCCTCTCCATCGTCCTGGCCTTCGCACTGAACGCCTGGATCGCCAGTCAGGCGCTAAGCGGCAATGGCGAGAATGTCGGACTCAACGGTGACGCCGCGTCCCCGGAGGCGCAGGCGGCGAACATCTACACCTCCGGCCAGTACCTCGGCCTGATGTTCGTAATGCTCATTGGCATTCTCATGGTCACCAACGAGTTCTTCCACCAGACCGCGACCACCACCTTCCTGGCCACGCCCCGACGCACCTCGGTGATCGTCAGCAAGCTCCTCGCCGCAAGCACGCTGGGCTTCGCGTTCTGGCTGGTGACCACGCTGATCGACCTGGGCGCGGGTGCGATGTTCCTTGCGCTCAACGACCACGGCACCCAGCTCGGCGAGTGGGAGGTTCAACGGGCGCTGCTACTCAACCTGCTCGCGTACGCGATCTGGACCGTCCTCGGGGTGGGTATCGGCACGCTGATCACCAACCAGCTTGGCGCAGTGATCACGGCCTCCGTCCTATACCTGGTCGGTACTCAGGTAGTGGGCGTGCTCTTCCTGCTACTTGCCAACTGGCTGGACAACATGGCAGTGGTCAAGTGGCAGGTGATCTGGCCCGCTGCCGCGTCCACCATCATGATCAGCGGAGGCGAGTCCGAGATGGCTGCCGCTTGGTGGGTCGGCGCCTTGGTGTTGATGGCGTATGCCCTGACCAGCGGCATCATCGGCGTCCTGATCACGCGCAGGCGAGACATCTCCTGACCGACCCCCAGAGGGCGGTTACCTGCCCCGCCGCGGCGACCCGTCGCGGCGGGGCAGGCCGCCTCCGCTCGGTCGTCAACGCAACACGCAGCGCTGACCGAACTTCTGGCATCTTCTGTGAAACCGACCACGGGCCGGAGCCGGAAATGCCTAGCGTATTCCTACGGCGTAGCCTGGGAGCCGTCCCCGCCCGCCCCCTCAATCGGGGCGACGACGGACACCGCGTGACACACAAACCCGCGTGAAAGAGGCGATTACCGGCCGTGTCGACCCAGCAGACTTCGCAGGAGAACCCACTGGCGGGTTTCGGCCCGAACGAGTGGATCGTCGAGGAGATGTACCAGCGGTACCTCGCCGACCCAAGCAGCGTCGATTCGGCCTGGCACGACTTCTTCGCCGACTACCGTCCGGCACCGGGTGCCGCCACACCGCGCCCGGACGGCCACGGCGCGAAGGGCACGCCGGAGCCTGCCGGGCAGCAGGAGGCCGCCGCCGTCGTCGCCCAGCCGGCCAAGAAGGCCGAGCCGGCCCCCGTCGAGAAGACCCCGGCCGCGCAGCCCGCCGCGCCGAAGCCGGCCGCGTCCGGGACGGAGCAGGCCGCGAGGCCCGCCGCACCGGCCGCGAAGCCCGCCCCGGCCCCGGCCGCCGCGAAGACGGCACCCGCGAAGGCCACGCCGGCCACCAAGGCCGCACCGGCGAAGCCGGCCGTTGCCGGCCCGCAGACCACCCCGCTGCGCGGCGTCGCCGCGAAGATCGTCCAGAACATGGACGCCTCGCTGGGCGTGCCGACCGCGACGAGCGTGCGCGCCGTCCCGGCCAAGCTGCTGGTCGACAACCGGATTGTGATCAACAACCACCTCGCCCGCGGGCGCGGTGGCAAGGTCAGCTTCACCCACCTGATCGGGTACGCGATGGTCCGGGCGCTCGTCGAGCACCCGGAGATGAACAACTCCTTCGCCGAGGTCGACGGCAAGCCGGCGATGGTCCGTCCTGAGCACGTCAACCTGGGCATCGCGATCGACCTGGCCAAGCCCGACGGCAGCCGCAACCTGGTGGTGCCGTCCATCAAGGGCTGCGAGACGATGGACTTCCGGCAGTTCTGGCAGGCGTACGAGGACGTGGTCCGGCGCGCCCGCCGCAACGAACTGACGATGGAGGACTACTCCGGCACCACGATCTCGCTGACCAACCCGGGCGGCATCGGCACGGTGCACTCGATCCCGCGCCTGATGACCGGGCAGAGCGCCATCATCGGCGTGGGCGCGATGGAGTACCCGGCGCCGTACCAGGGGATGAGCGAGGCCACCCTCGCCGAGCTGGCGGTCAGCAAGATCATCACGCTCACCAGCACGTACGACCACCGGATCATCCAGGGCGCGCAGTCCGGCGAGTTCCTCAAGGTCATGCATGAGCTGCTGCTCGGCGAGCACGGCTTCTACGACCAGATCTTCACCTCGCTGCGCATCCCGTACGAGCCGGTGCGCTGGATGCAGGACGTGGCCGTCAACTCCGAGGGCCAGATCAACAAGACCGCGCGGGTGCACGAACTGATCCACGCGTACCGGGTGCGTGGCCACCTGATGGCCGACACCGACCCGCTGGAGTTCAAGATCCGCAAGCACCCGGACCTGGACGTCCTCCAGCACGGGCTGACCCTGTGGGACCTGGACCGGGTCTTCCCGGTCAACGGCTTCGCCGGCCGGCAGCGGATGAAGCTGCGCGACATCCTCGGCGTGCTGCGCGACTCGTACTGCCGCCGGGTCGGCGTGGAGTACATGCACATCCAGGACCCGGAGGAGCGGCGCTGGATCCAGGAGCGGATCGAGCGCAAGTACGAGAAGCCCACCTCCGACGAGCAGAAGCACGTGCTCAACCGGTTGAACGCCGCCGAGGCGTTCGAGACCTTCCTCCAGACCAAGTACGTCGGCCAGAAGCGCTTCTCGCTGGAGGGCGGCGAGTCGCTGATCCCGCTGCTCGGCGAGGTGCTGGAGTCCTCCGCCGAGGCGGGGCTCGACGAGGTCGTCATCGGCATGGCCCACCGGGGCCGGCTCAACGTGCTGGCCAACATCGTCGGCAAGCCGTACGAGAAGATCTTCTCGGAGTTCGAGGGGCACCTCGACCCGCGCTCCACGCAGGGCTCGGGCGACGTGAAGTACCACCTCGGCCAGAACGGCAAGTTCACCACCCCCGACGGCGAGCACTCCGTCAAGGTGTCGGTGGTGGCCAACCCGTCGCACCTGGAGGCCGTCGACCCGGTGCTGGAGGGCATCGTCCGGGCCAAGCAGGACCGGATCGACCTCAAGCTGGAGGGGTACACGGTGCTGCCGCTGGCGGTGCACGGTGACGCCGCCTTCGCCGGGCAGGGTGTGGTCGCCGAGACGCTCAATTTGTCGCAGCTACGCGGTTACCGCACCGGCGGCACGGTGCACGTGGTGGTCAACAACCAGGTCGGCTTCACCACCGCCCCCGAGCACTCCCGCTCCAGCCTCTACAGCACCGACGTGGCCCGGATGATCGAGGCCCCGATCCTGCACGTCAACGGCGACGACCCCGAGGCCGTGGTCCGGGTCGCCCGGCTGGCGTTCGAGTACCGGCAGGCGTTCAACAAGGACGTCGTGATCGACATGGTCTGCTACCGCCGGCGTGGGCACAACGAGGGCGACGACCCGTCGATGTCCAACCCGCAGATGTACAAGATCATCGACTCGAAGCGGTCGGTCCGCAAGCTGTACACCGAGGAGCTGATCGGCCGGGGCGACATCACCGTGGAGGACGCGGAGGAGCTGCTGCGCGACTACCAGGCACAGCTTGAGCGGGTCTTCAAGGCCACCCGGGACGCCGCCTCCGCGCCGAAGCAGGCGGCCCGGCCGCCCCGCGAGGACGAGCCGGAGCCGCAGGTGAAGACCGCCACCAGCGCCGAGGTCGTCAAGGCCGTCGGCGAGGCCCACACCAACCTGCCGGAGGGCTTCACCCCGCACAAGCGGATCCAGCAGCTACTCGACCGGCGGGCGAAGATGTCCGTCGAGGGCAACATCGACTGGGGCTACGGCGAGATCATCGCGTTCGGCTCGCTGCTGCACGACGGGGTCACCGTCCGCCTCGCCGGACAGGACTCCCGCCGGGGCACGTTCGTGCAGCGGCACGCCTCGGTGGTGGACGCGCGCACCGGCGACGACTACCTGCCGCTGAAGTCACTCACCGCCGACGGCGAGCGGTCCCGGTTCTTCGTGCACGACTCGCTGCTTTCCGAGTACGCCGCGATGGGCTTCGAATACGGCTACTCGGTGGAGAACGTCAACGCGCTGGTCTGCTGGGAGGCCCAGTTCGGCGACTTCGTCAACGGCGCGCAGTCGGTGATCGACGAGTTCATCTCCTCCGGCGAGGTGAAGTGGGGCCAGCGCTCCGCCGTCACCCTCCTGCTGCCGCACGGCCACGAGGGCCAGGGCCCGGACCACACCTCCGGCCGCCCGGAGCGGTTCCTCCAGCTCTGCGCCGAGGACAACATGCGGGTGGCCGTCCCGACCACCCCGGCGAACTACTTCCACCTGCTGCGCCGCCAGGCCCTGTCGCCGAAGCGCAAGCCGCTGGTGGTGTTCACGCCGAAGTCGCTGCTGCGGCACAAGCTCTGCGTCTCCGGCGTCGAGGACTTCACCACGGGCACCTTCGCCCCGGTGCTGGCCGACCAGGCGGCCCCGGCCCCGGATCGGGTGAAGCGGGTGCTGCTCTGCTCGGGCAAGGTCTACTACGACCTGTTCCAGGCCCGCGCCGAGCGGGGCGTCACCGACACCGCGATCCTCCGGATGGAGCAGCTCTACCCGCTGCCCGTCGAGGAGATCCGGGCCGCGCTCGCGCAGTACCCGAACGCCGAGGACTTCGCCTGGGTGCAGGAGGAGCCGGCCAACCAGGGCGCGTGGAGCTTCGTCGCGCTCAACCTGTTGGAACACCTCAGCGAGGTCCGGCTGCGTCGCATCTCCCGCCCCGCCGCCGCCGCCCCGGCGGTCGGCTCGGCCAAGATGCACGAGGTCGAGCAGAACAAGCTGATCGAGGCGGCCCTGCCCCGCCCGTGACCTGACCGCACCGCCGCGCACCGGGGCAGCGACCGTCACCGACGGGCCGCTGCCCCGGCTGGCGTCGGCGGACCACCCGGCCCGGCCGCACGGCGGGCCCCGGAACGAGGACGCACCCGATGTACTTCACCGACCGTGGCATCGAGGAACTGGTCGAGCGGCGGGGCGAGGAACAGGTGAGCGTGGAGTGGCTGGGCGAGCGCCTGCGCGACTTCGTGGACCTGAACCCCGAGTTCGAGACGCCGATCGAACGCTTCGCCACCTGGCTCGCCCGCCTCGACGACCCCGACGACGACTGACGACGCCGACGACTGGCACCCCTGCCCGCCCGGGTCCAAGGACCCGGGCGGGCAGGGGTGCGATCTTGTAGCGTGGGGGCGTGGCCCGGAGCGTGTATCTGACCAGCGTCGGTTCCGGCGGGGGCAAGTCGACGATCGCACTCGGCCTCGCCGAGCTGCTCTCCCGGCAGGTCGAGCGGATCGGCGCGTTCCGGCCGCTGGTCCCCGCGACCGGCACCGACCCCATCCTCGCCCTGCTCACCGAGCGGTACCGGATGGACCTGCCGACGGCCGACCTGTCCGGCACCACGTACGCACAGGCGAGCGCGCTGGTCGCCGACGGCCGGCGGGAGGAACTGATCTCCCGGATCGTCGAGCGGTACCGGGACGTCGAACGGCGCTGCCCGGCGGTGGTCGTGGTGGGCAGCGACTTCGCCGACGGCGGGGACGGGACGGGCCCCCGCGAGCTGGCGTTCAACGCCCGGCTGGCCATCGAGTTCGGCAGCGTGGTGGTGCCCGTGGTCGACGGCATCGGGCAGGGGCCGGAGGCGATCGCGGCGGCGACGCGCGGGGCGTACCACGATCTGGTGGACCTGGGCGCGACGGTGCTGGCGGTGATCGCCAACCGGGTGCCGGGGCCGATGACGCTGCCCGACCTGCCCGTCCCCGCGTACGCGATCCCGGAGGTGCCGACCGTGTCGGCGCCGACGGTGGCCGAGGTGGCGGCGGCGCTCGGCGCGACCCTGCTCTCCGGCGACGACGCCGCGCTCGGCCGGGACGTGCTCGACTTCGTCGTCGGCGCGGCGCACGTGCCGACCCTGCTGGACCACCTGACCGAGGGCGCGCTGGTGATCACCCCGGGCGACCGGGCGGACCTGCTGGTGGCGGCGAGCGCCGCGCACGTGGCCGGCCAGGTCTCCGTCGCCGGGCTGGTGCTCACCCTCGGCGAGCAGCCCGACCCGAGGGCGATGCGTCTGGTTGAGGGGCTCAACACCGGGCTCGCGGTGCTCTCGGTGCCCAGCGACAGCTACGACACGGTGGCCGCGTCCAGCCGGATCGAGGGCCGGCCCAGCGTGGCCCACCCGCGCAAGGTCGAGGCCGCGCTCGGCGCGTTCGAGAGCTGCGTCGACACCGTCGACCTGGCCCGTCGGCTGCGGGTCAGCCGCTCCGAGCGGGTCACCCCACTGATGTTCGAGTACGACCTGATCGACCGGGCCCGGGCCACCCGCCGCCGCCTGGTGCTGCCCGAGGGGGCCGAGGAGCGGATCCTGCGCGCCACGGAGATCCTGCTGCGCCGGGGCGTGGCCGAACTGACCCTGCTCGGCCGCCCCGACGACATCGCCCGGCGCACCCGGGAACTGGGCATCGACATCGCCGGCGCGTCTGTCGTCGACCCGGCGGGCAGCCCGTGGCGCGACGAGTTCGCCGAGGCGTACGCGAAGCTGCGCGCCCACCGGGGCATGACCGCCGAGCTGGCCCACGACATCGTGGCCCAGCCGAACTACTTCGGCACGATGATGGTGCACACCGGGCACGCCGACGGGATGGTTTCCGGGGCCACCCACACCACCGCCGCCACCATCCGCCCCGCCTTCGAGATCATCCGCACGGTGCCGGGGGTCTCGGTGGCCTCCAGCGTCTTCTTCATGTTGCTCGCCGACCGGGTGCTCGTCTACGGCGACTGCGCCGTCAACCCCGACCCGGACGCCGCCCAACTCGCCGACATCGCCATCTCCTCGGCCGACACCGCCGCCCGGTTCGGCATCGAGCCCCGGGTGGCGATGTTGTCGTACTCGACCGGGGACTCGGGAACCGGGGCCGATGTGGAGAAGGTCGCCGCCGCCACCCGGCTGGTCCGCGAGCGGCGGCCGGAGCTGCTGGTCGAGGGCCCGATCCAGTACGACGCGGCGATCGACCCGAGGGTCGCGGTCACCAAGCTGCCCGACAGCGCGGTCGCCGGGCGGGCGACGGTGTTCATCTTCCCGGACCTGAACACGGGCAACAACACCTACAAGGCGGTGCAGCGCTCGGCCGGGGCGGTGGCCGTGGGTCCGGTGATGCAGGGCCTACGCCGCCCGGTCAACGACCTGTCCCGGGGCGCGACCGTCCCGGACATCGTCAGCACCGTCGCCATCACCGCCGTCCAGGCCGCCGGGGAGTCGTCATGAGTCGGGTGCTCGTCCTCAACTGCGGTTCGTCGTCGGTGAAGTACCGGCTCTACGACGGCGAGGAGGTCCTTCGAAAGGGCACCGTCGAGCGGGTCGGCGAGCCGGGCGGCGGGCCGGCCGACCACGAGACGGCGGTCCGGGAGATCCTCGACGGGCTCGACCAGCTCGATCCGACCGGGCTGACCGCCGTCGGGCACCGGGTGGTGCACGGCGGGCGGCGCTTCGCCGAGCCGGTGCTGGTCGACGACGCCGTGTTCGCGGCGATCGAGGAGCTGGTCCCGCTCGCGCCGCTGCACAACCCCGCCAACCTCGCCGGCATCCGGGTAGCCCGCGAGGCGCTGCCCGGGGTGCCGCAGGTCGCCGTCTTCGACACCGCGTTCCACCACACCCTGCCCGAGGCCGCCGCCACCTACGCGATCGACCGGGACACCGCCCGGCGGTACGACATCCGCCGGTACGGCTTCCACGGCACCTCCCACGCGTACGTCTCCCGACGCACGGCGGAGCTGCTGGGCCGGCCGTACGCGGAGCTGAACACGATCACCCTGCACCTGGGCAACGGCGCGAGCGCCTGCGCGGTCGCCGGCGGGCGCAGCGTGGCCACCTCGATGGGGATGTCCCCGCTGGAGGGCCTCGTGATGGGCACCCGCAGCGGCGACCTCGACCCGACGGTCATCTTCCACCTGCGCCGCGAGGCCGGCATGGGCGTCGACGAGATCGACGACCTGCTCAACCACCGCAGCGGCCTGCTCGGTCTCGCCGGGGTCAACGACATGCGCGAGGTGCTGGCCCGCCGCGACGCCGGGGACCCGGCCGCCACGCTCGCCCTCGACGTCTACACCCGCCGGATCACCGGCTACGTCGGGGCGTACTACGCCCTGCTCGGCCGGGTGGACGCGGTCACCTTCACCGCCGGGGTGGGCGAGCACGCGGCCGGCGTCCGGGCCGCCGCGCTGGCCGGCCTGGGACGGCTCGGCATCGCCGTCGACCCAGCGCGCAACGACGGCGACGGCGATCGGGTGATCTCCCCGGCGGGCGCGGAGGTCGCCGTCTGCGTGATCGGCACCGACGAGGAGCGTGAGATCGCCCGCGAGGCCCGCACCGTGGCCGAGGCCGCCACGGCGGACTGGGGCGGCCCGGCGGGACGCAGACCGTAGGCGGCGGACTCGATGCGGCGCAGACCGCTGCCGGCGGACCCTACGCGGCGCAGACCGTCACGGCAGGTGCGCAAGGCCGCCGGCAGGCCGCCGGCCGCTCAGCTCAGCGCCAGCCAGGCGACGGCGGCCACCAGCAGCACCACGGCCACCGCGATGCCGGCGACCAGCGGGGCCCGGGACGCCGGGGCGGCCTTGGCGGCGGCCTCCGGCGAGTGGGCGAAGGCCCGGAACTGCTCGGTGTTGCCGCTCGGATCCACGTACTTGTCAGACATGGCCAGACCCTAGCCAAGGCGGTCCACCCCGCACGTCCCCGCGCGGCCGACGCGCCGCAGGACCGCCGGATCGGCGGAGCCGCCTCGGCCGGGTGGCGTGGCCAGCGGTCCGGACGGCGGGGCCGCCGGGCACGCCGGGCCGCCTACCGTGAAGGCGTGCAGGTACGCCGGCTGGTCGCCGCGATGATGACGGCGCTGCTGGCCGGCTGCGGCACGGCCACGGCCGCCCCGGCGTCGGCCCCGGCGGCCGGCGCTGCCCCGGCGACGGCGTACCCGGTCGGGGTGCGCACCTTCACCCTCGACCCGGGCGGCGCGCGCCCGCTGCCGGTGACCGTCTGGTATCCGGCCACCCCGGACGGGGTCGCCCCCGGCCGCTTCCCCGTCGTCGTGTTCAGCCACGGGCTGGACAGCCTTCCCGCCCTGCACGCCCCGCTGACCCGCCGGTGGGCCGCCGCCGGTTTCGTGGTCGCCGCGCCGGCGTACCCGCACACCCGGCGCGGGGCTACCCGGTTCACCCGCGCCGACGTACGCCACCAGCCGGCCGACGGGTGGCGGCTGATCCGGCACCTGGTGCGCCTCGACGCCCGCCGGGGCGACCCGCTCGCCGGTCACCTGGACGTCGCCCGGTTCGCCGCCGCCGGCCACTCGGCGGGCGGCTTCACCACCGCCGGGATGCTCACCTCCGGGCACTCGCCCCGGCTGCGGGCGGGCATCGTGATCGCCGGGGGCGGCCTGGCCGGTGCGTTCGCCGGGCCGGCCGCGCCGGTGCTGTTCGTGCACGGCGACGCCGACCCGATCGTCGGGGTGGCCGTCGGCCGGGCCGCGTACGCCCGCACGCCCGGAGCGGCCGCGTTCCTCACCGTCACGGCGGGCGACCACGGGACGTACCTGGTCCCCGGCCGCCCCGGCTTCGCCCAGGTCCTCGCCACGACGACGGACTTCCTGCGCTGGTCCCTGTACGGCGACCCGGCCGCGCTGCGCCGCCTCCCCGCCGACGCCACCCACCCCACCCACACCACCTGGGCTTGCAAGGAAGGGCCCCCTGTTAACGCTTTTTGTATAGGAAGGGCCCCTTCCTAACACCCGGCAAGTCCTGACACCCGGCAAGCTGACCGGGCTAACTGGTCGATCACGGCTGCCGGCCGACGTGCAGCTCGAACTCGTTCGCGACGACGTCGACGCCCGCAGGCCCGACCCCGACGCCCCGGGTGATCACGCCCTGACTTGCGGTGCGGTGCCGGCCGGCGGCACCCGGCCCGCGAGGCACAATCGGATTCATGCGCCGCCGCCGTGCCATCCCCCTGCTGACCGCCGCCCTGCTCACCGCCGGCCTGGTCGGGTGCTCGGGTGGCACGGAGCCCACCTGGCGCGAGGCCACACCGGGACAGCCGCCGAAGGCGACCACCCCGGCTGCGCGCGTACCCGCCGGCAGCGCGCCGAGCGAGAGCTTTGCCGTCGGCGTACGCCAGCTCAAGCTCAACCGCGACGGCGACCGCCCGCTGCCGGTGACCGTCTGGTACCCGGCCCGGGGCACGGCCGGCGGGACGCCGCAGCGGTCCGCGACCGCCGCGACCGGCCGCTTCCCCGTGGTGATGTTCAGCCACGGCCTGAACGGGCGGCCCGAGGACTACGCCACCCTGCTCACCCACTGGGCGGCGGCCGGCTTCGTGGTGGCCGCGCCGGCCTTCCCGCACACCGCCCGGGGCACCGACACCAACGTGCTGGACGTGCTGAACCAGCCGGCCGACGTGTCGTACGCGCTGACCCGGGTGCTCGCCCTGGACGCGAAGGCGGGCGACCCGCTGCGCGGCCGGCTCGCCACCGACCGGGTGGCGGCGGCTGGGCACTCGGCCGGCGGGGTGACCACGATCGGCCTGTTCACGGCCGGCCGGGACGAGCGGCTGGACGCCGGGGTGGTCTTCGCCGGCACCGGCCTGGGCGTGGGCACCGCGTTCGCGGGGGCCGCCGCCCCGCAGTTGTTCGTGCACGGCGAGGCCGACGAGGTGGTCGACTACGCCTCGGGCAGGGCCGCGTACGACAAGGTGCCCTGGCCCAAGGCGATGCTCAGCCTACCGAAGGGCGACCACGGGCGGGCCCTGCTCACCGACGGCGCCGCCCTGCGGGTCGTCTCGGGCACCTGCGTCGAGTTCCTGCGCTGGACGCTGTACGGGGACCCGGCGGCGAAGCGCCGGCTGCCGGACGAGGCCACCCGCGGCGGCCTGGCCACCCTCGACGACCGGCTGTGAGGAGGGACCGGCAGGAGGGGCCCCTGTTGACGCTTCCGGTAGTTGACGCTTCCGGTACAGGAAGGGCCTCTCCTAACAGCTAAGGGCCTCTCCTAACAGCTACCAGCGCCGGACAACAGCCGCTCACGCGGTGTGGTCGATGACGATCTTGCCGAAGGCCGCGCCGGAGTGCAGCCGGGCGAACGCCTCCTCGATCCGGCTGAACGGCACCACGCTGTCCACCACCGGGCGCACCTCGTACTCGGCGCAGAACGCCAGCAACTCGGTCAGCTCGTCCGGGGTACCCATCGAGGTGCCGAGGATCTCCAGTTGCATGGCGAAGACCCGCCGCAGGTTGATCTTCGGTTCGTACCCGGCGGTCGCCCCGGAGACCACGATCCGCGCCATCGGCGCGGCCGACTTCAGGGAGTGTTCGAAGGTTACCGCGCCGACCGTCTCGATCACCACGTCGACCCGCTCGGGCAGCCGGGCGCCGGGCTCCAGCGCGGTCGCCCCCAGCTCCGTGATGCGCTCCCGCTTGCCGGCGTCGCGGCTGGTCGCGTACACCCGCTTGCCGAGCGCGACGGCGAGCGCGACGGCCGCCGTCGCGACGCCGCCGCCCGCACCCTGGACCAGCACGGCATCGGCCTCGTCGACCCGGCCCTTGGTGGTCAGCATCCGCCACGCGGTGAGCCAGGCGGTGGGCAGGCAGGCGGCGTCCGTCGCGGACACGCCGGCTGGCAGGGGCAGCAGGTTCATTCGGGGTACGGCCACCCGCTCGGCGAAGGTGCCGGGGAAGTGCTCGGAGAGGATGGATATCCCGCGCGGGTCGCCCGGGTCGACGACCAGCGGGAAGACCAACACCTCGGTGCCGTCCGGGGCCGTCCCGACGGCGTCGCAGCCGAGGATCATCGGCAGCCGGTCCGCGCCGAGGCCGACGCCGCGCAGCGACCACAGGTCGTGGTGGTTGATCGAGCTGGCCAGCACCCGCACGGTCACCCAGTCGTCCTCGGGGTGGGTCGGCTCGGGCTGCTCGCCGACGGTCAGCGCGGCGAGCGGGTTGTCGGCGTCGAAACTCGTGGCGAAGGCGGCACGCATGATCCGCACCGTAACAAGGACCGGGGGTGTTAAGAAGGGACCCCTGCTATACCGAATGCGTTAACAGGGGGCCCTGCTTGCACGTCAGGCGCGGGCGACGCCGTCGCGGCGGGCGGCCTCGGCGACGGCCTCGGCGACCGCGGGGGCGACCCGCGGGTCCAGCGGGGACGGCACGATCGCGTCGGCGGTCAGCGCCTCGGCCACCACTGCGGCGATCGCGTCGGCGGCGGCCACCTTCATCCCGTCGGTGATCCGGGTCGCCCGGGCGTCCAGCGCGCCCCGGAACACGCCGGGGAAGGCCAGCACGTTGTTGATCTGGTTGGGGTAGTCGCTGCGGCCGGTGGCGACGACAGCGACGTGCCGGGCGGCGACCTCGGGGTGCACCTCGGGCGTCGGGTTGGCCAGGGCGAAGACGATCCCGCCAGGGGCCATCCCGGCCACCGCCGCCTCGGGGATCTGGCCGCCGGAGACGCCGACGAGCACGTCGGCGTCGCGCAGCGCCTCGGTGATGTCGCCGGAGCGGCCCTCGGCGTTGGTGTCCGCCGCGAGGTCAGCCTTGGTGCCGGTGAGGTCGCCACGGTGCCGGCCGATGATCCCCTTCGAGTCGCAGACCACCACCCGGGCCGGGTCGACGCCCCCGGCGATCAGCATCCGGGTGACCGCCACCCCGGCCGCTCCCGCGCCGCTGACCGCCACCCGCAGGTCGCCGAGCTTGCGCTGGAGCAGGGTGGCCGCGTTACGCAGCGCGGCGAGCACGACGATCGCCGTGCCGTGCTGGTCGTCGTGGAAGACGGGGATGGACAGCGCCTCGTCGAGCCGGCGCTCCACCTCGAAGCAGCGCGGCGCGCTGATGTCCTCCAGGTTGATCCCGCCGAACGAGGGGGCGAGGGCCTTCACCACGGCCACGATCTCGTCGACGTCCTGGGTGTCCAGGCAGACCGGCACGGCGTCCACGCCGCCGAACTGCTTGAACAGCACCGCCTTGCCCTCCATCACCGGCAGCGCCGCGCGCGGGCCGATGTTGCCCAGCCCCAGTACGGCCGACCCGTCGGTGACGACGGCGACGGTGTGCCCCGCCCAGGTGTAGTCGTCGGCCAGCGCCGGGTCGACGGCGATCGCCTCGCACACCCGCGCCACCCCCGGGGTGTACGCGAGGGAGAGGTCCTCCCGGCTGGTCAGCGGGACGGTGGAGGCGACGGCCATCTTGCCGCCGACGTGCAGTTGGAAGACGGGATCAGCGGGGTCCACGATGGACGAAGACATGGTGACTCCAGGATCTGTCGGGCAGACGAGGCGACCGGCGCGGGCGCAAGGTGAGGCGGCCAGCGGCGGTGGCACGGTGCGGGGGTCACCCGGACACCTGCAGAGCATAGTGTCGGCGGCACAGCGAGATGTGAGTAGGGTCATACCCGCGGGTAGCCGCAGGGGCGGCGCAGGCGACCCGGCCGGGGCCAGTAGCGGGCGATCACGCGGCCCCGCACGTCGGCCACGCCGTACGCCCGGGAGTCGTCGGTGACCAGGTCGTTGTCCCCGCGTACCCACCAGCCGCCGGCTGCGGGGCGGACCGCGCGCTTGACCACGAGCAGGTCCGGGCGGCTGCGGAAGACCGCGACCACGATGTCGCCCGGTCGGATCGGGCGGCCCCCGCGCCGGACCAGTAGGGCGTCGCCGTGGCGCAGGGTGGGTGCCATGGACGGGCCGGTCACCAGTACGGCGGTGAGCGGTCCCCGCAGCCGGTCGGCGGCTCGGGGGTCGTCGGCGGGCACCGGTTTCACCTCCGCCCCGCTCGGGGAGCATCTCCAGGGAGTAATGTCGTCTTGGATCATCGCAAACTTCCCATGGAGGATCCCGATGCGACTTCCGCGCATCCTCGTGCCGAGCGTCACCGTCAGCGCCCACTGCGACCTGCCCTGCGGCGTCTACGACCCGGCCCAGGCCCGGATCGAAGCCGAGTCGGTCAAGGCAATCGCCGAGAAGTACCAGGCGAACACCGACCCCGAGTTCCGCACCCGGGCGCTGATCATCAAGGAGCAGCGCGCCGAGTTGGTCAAGCACCACCTTTGGGTGCTCTGGACGGACTACTTCAAGCCGGCGCACTTCGAGAAGTACCCGAACCTGCACACCCTGTTCAACGAGGCCACCAAGCTTGCTGGCGCCAGTGGCGCCAAGGGCAGCGTCGACCCGGCCAGGGCCGACGAGCTGCTCCAGAAGATCGACGAGATCTCGAAGATCTTCTGGGAGACCAAGCAGGCGTGACCCCCGGGTCCACACCAACGGTACGGCCGGCGCGTCCCGAGGACGCGCCGGCCGTCGTCGCCATGGTGCACGAACTGGCCGAGTACGAGCGGGCCGCCGACCAGTGCCACCTGACCACCGGGCAGCTCACCGGGGCCCTGTTCGGTCCGGCGCCCGCGCTCTTCGGTCACGTGGCCGTCGACGAGGCCGACCGGCCGCTCGGCTTCGCGCTGTGGTTTCTCAACTTCTCCACCTGGGCCGGCGTGCACGGCATCTACCTGGAGGACCTCTACGTCCGGCCCGAGGCGCGGGGCACCGGCGCCGGCCGGCAACTGCTGGCCACCCTGGCCGCGATCTGTGTGGAGCGGGGCTACCGGCGGCTCGACTGGTCAATGATCCACTGGAATCCGGCCGCCCGGTTCTACGCCTCGATCGGCGCGTCCCTGATGGAGGAGTGGGTGCCGTACCGGCTGACCGGGCCGGCCCTGACCGCCCTCGCGGCGCAGGCGGGCGGCCCGGCGAGCGCCACGCCCACGCGTCCGTCGGCCTGACGGGGTAGAGTCCCCCACCGGGGGGATGAGGCGTGACTCAACTGACCGGCCAGCCAGCGACAGACGACGACATCGTGCACCTCACGGTGCCCGCCGACGGCGGCTACCTCGGTGTGCTCCGCACCGCCACGGCCGGCCTCGCCGCCCGTCTCCAATTCGCCCTCGACGAGATCGAGGATCTGCGGATCGCCGTGGACGAGGCGTGCGCGATGCTCCTCGCGATCGCCACCCGCGACGCCGAGCTGGAGTGCCGGTTCCAGGTGACCGAGGACGCGCTGACCGTCGAGGTGACCGTGCCGACCGTGCGCGGGGCGACGCTGCCCGCCGAGTCGTCCTTCGCCTGGAAGGTGCTGACGGCGCTCACCACCGCCGCCTCGGCGAACGCCTCGAACGGCCGGGCCACCATCTCGCTGCTCACCCGCCGCGCCTCCGGCTACTGACCACCACCGAGCCGGGCGTCGCCGCTCGGGTCAGGACAGGCCGAGGGCCCGGGTGGTGGGCGGGCTGACGAGCAGTGCGCTGACGCCGAGGCCGAGCGCCATCAGCGGCACGCCGAGCCAACCCAGGCCGCCCTGGATCATGTACCAGCCGACCGGCAGCAGCATGAGCTGTAGGACGATCGCCGGGGCGCGGGCCCCGGCCCGGTGTCGGTCGAGCGCACCGCCGAGCGCCCAGAGGGCGACCGCGCCGCCGAGGGCGAACGCGGTCACCAGCAGCGCCGACGGCAGATCGGTGGTGGTGGCGGTGAGGTCGGCCCAGACCAGCCACACGGCGACCAGGCCGAGGGCGGCCGCCTCCGCCCGGAGCAACCGGACCGCCCAGCGCAGCGTGGTCGGCTTCCGGTCCGAGTCGATGGTCACGCGCGACACGATACCGGGGACGGGTCGCGGTACAGTGCCGCCCATGCGGGCCGTCCTGGTGGTCAATCCGAAGGCCACCACCACCAGCGAGCGCAGCCGGGACGTCCTGGTCCGGGCGCTGCGCAGCGAAGTCGACCTGTCGGTGCGGTACACCCGCCGGCGGGGCCACGCCACGGACCTCGCCCGGGAGGCGGCCGAGGAGGGCGTCGACCTGGTGGTGACGCTCGGTGGCGACGGCACGGTGAACGAGGTGGTCAACGGCCTGATGACGGCCGAGCCGCCGACCATCCGCACCGGGGGTAGTCCCGCCGAGCGGCTGCCGGCGCTGGCCACCGTCCCCGGCGGCTCCACCAACGTGTTCGCCCGCGCGCTCGGCCTGCCCCGGGAGTGGCCGGAGGGCACCAGCATGATCCTGGAGGGGCTGCGGCTAGGGCGGTCCCGGACGATCGGGCTGGGCCGGGCCGACGACCGTTACTTCACCTTCTGCGCCGGCTTCGGCATCGACGCGGCGGTCATCCACCGGGTGGAGCAGGCCCGCCGGCGCGGCCGGGTCGCCACACCGGCGCTCTACCTCCGCTCGACGGTCAACCAGTACTTCCTCGGCTCGGAGCGCCGCCACTCGACGATCTCGCTGGAGCGGCCCGGCGAGACGCCCGAGGGCGAACTGTCGACGGTCATCATCCAGAACACCGCGCCCTGGACGTACCTGGGCGAGCGGGAGGTCAACCCGAATCCGGCGGCATCCTTCGACCTCGGGCTCGACGTACTCGCCATGCGACAGCTCCGCGTGGCCAGCACCGCACGCACGGTGACCCAGTTCTTCTCCCGGACGCCCGACCCTCGGGGGCGCCAGGTGCTGCGGCTGCACGACCTGGCCGAGTTCACCCTGGCCGCGAGCCACCCTCAGGCTTTCCAGCTCGACGGGGACTATCTTGGGGAGCGGGAGAAAGTTAGATTCGCATCCGTTCCGGCCGCACTGAGAGTAATCTGCTAGGTCTCGGGTACAGCCCTTGGTCGAGCGCGGTCCCCACACCGCAGTCGATGCGGTGGCCGCCACGCCGAGGGCGAGGTGCCGGAAATGTCAGCAATGTTCCACAGACTGTACTATATTGATCCTCGACTGTGGTACGCCGGGTAACCAGGACTCCCTGCAAACCGGACAAAGGGGTCGTGAGCTTGCTCACCGCTTGGAGTTTTTCTAGGCGTCACCCTTGACATCGCGTGAGTTCGTGAAAGTATTCACAAGCGAACTTGAGTTACCGGGACATTGCCTGGACATGCTCATTGTGTTGAGCTGTTCCAGCAGGTCCCAGTGGCTACCAGAGCCTGCTCACGCAGCGCCGAATTGATGGACGCGAACCGTGACCATCGGCGTGCGGACGCATAAAGGAAAAGCACCAAAAGCAAAATCTGCCACCCATCCAGAATGAGGAGTGTTGCCGCCATGGACTGGCGTCACCATGCTGTCTGCCGCGACGAGGACCCGGAGCTGTTCTTCCCGATCGGGACGTCCGGTCCGGCTCTCCTGCAGGTCGAGCAGGCCAAGGCCGTCTGCCGGCGCTGCTCCGTGACCGACCAGTGCCTCCAGTGGGCGCTTGAGTCCGGTCAGGACGCTGGCGTCTGGGGCGGGATGAGCGAGGAGGAGCGGCGCGCCGTCAAGCGTCGCGGTGGCCTCCGGGTGCTGCGCGCTCACTCCGCCTGACCCAACGCATCGCACCACAGCTCCACGCCCCGACAGGGCAACACCTGTCGGGGCGTTCTGCTGTTCCCCCTCAGCACCGCGCCTTTTCAGCCCACCGCCGAGCCGTCGCACCGACCGCGAGTCGTAGCCGTCCGCTCACGTCGCCGACGCGGCGTCCGCCCGACGCAGCACCAGATCGGCCAGTTCCGGGGCGTCGGTGAGCGGCCCGGACACCGTCACCGCGCCGGCCGCCCGCGCCCCCGCCAGCACGGCGTCGTGGAAGAGTCCCGGGGCCAGGAAGTACGCCGACACGACCACCCGCCGGGCACCCGCCGCGCGCAGCCGCGACACCGCCGCGGCCACGCCCGGCGGAGCCGCCGAGGCGTACGACACCCGGCAGGGCACCCCGAGTTCCGCGCCGAGCGCCGCCGCGACCCGCCCCACCGAGCCACGCGCCCGGGGGTCCCGGGTGCCCGCGGCGGCGAGCACCAGCGCGTCGAACCGGCCCGGCTCCGCCTCCGCCAGCCGCCTCCGCAACCCGGCCAGCAGCGCGCCGTCGACCACGCCGTCGGCCGGGCCGAGCACGTCGGAGACGCGTACGTCGATCGGTGGCCCCGACTCCCGGGCCGCCGCGACCGCCTCCGGGACGTCCACCCGCCGGTGGTACGCGGCGGTCAGCAGCAGCGGCACCAGCACCGCCCGGGGATGCCCGGCCGCCGCCAGCGACCGCAGCACCTCCGTCGGCCCCGGGGCCGTGTGATCCAGCCAACTCGCCGACACGGCGACGCCGGGGCGGGCGGCGCAGACCGCCCGGGCCAGCGCCCGGGTCGCCTCCGCCGCCCGGGGATCCCGGCTGCCGTGCGCCACCAGGACCACCGGATCGCCGGCCGCGAGCGCCGACGCCGGGGCCCCGGACACGGTCAGAGGTGCAGGCCGCACTCGGTCTTCTCAAACATCGCCCAGCGGCCGGCCCGGGGGTCCTCCCCCGCCCTCGTCGGGCGGGTGCAGGGCCAGCAGCCGATCGAACCGTAGCCGCGCTTGAACAACTCGTTGACCGGGATGTCGTGCCGGGCGACGTAGGCGTCCACGTCGGCCTGCTTCCAGGCGGCGATCGGGTTCACCTTCACCTTGCCCCGGCGGGCGTCGAAGGTCACCACCGGCGTGTTGGCCCGGGTCGGCGACTCGTCGCGGCGCAGCCCGGCGGCCCAGGCGTCGTACCCGGCCAACGCCCGCTCCAGCGGCTCGACCTTGCGCAGCTGGCAGCAGTCGTCCGGGGACCGGTTGAACAGCCGGGGACCGTACTCGCCGTCCTGCTGGCCCACGGTGAGCCGGGGCCGGATCGACCGGACGTTGACGGGCAGCCGGCGGGCCACCTCGTCGCGGACCCGCAGCGTCTCCGGGAAGTGCAGGCCGGTGTCGAGGAAGACCACGTCCACCCCGGGCGCGACCCGGGAAACCAGGTGGGCCAGCACGGCGTCCGCCATCGAGCTGGTCACGCAGAACCGGTCACCGAACGTCTCGGCCGCCCAGCGCGCGATCTCCAGCGCCGGCGCGCCCTCCAACTCCCGCCCGGCCCGCTCGGCCAGCTCCCGCAGCTCCTGCGGGCCGCGCCGGGCCGGGTCGGCGGGCGTGGGGCCGTCGGGGCCGACCAGCCCCAGGGTGGCCGCCGAGACCAGGGCGCTCATCGGGTCACCGCCCGGGTCAGCAGGCCGGTGAACTTCACCGTGAACACCCGGGCGCAGGCGTGGCACTCCCATGCGCCGTGCCCGGCCTCGCTCGGCCCGCAGGTCCTCCTCGCCGCAGTACGGGCAGTACAACGGTGCCGATCGGGTCTCACTCATCGTGTCGCCTCGCTTCGCTTCGCGTCACGACGAGACTCGCTGAGCCTGCCGGATCGCTCGCTTCGCTCGCTCATCGCAGCTCCTCCTCGTCCACCCTGATCACCCAGTTGGCGAAAGTCTCACCCTCGGTCCGGCTCGCCAGGTAGCGGCGGGCGAGCCGTTCCACGTACTCCGGAAGCTCGTCGGCGGTGGTCTTCAGGCCGCGCAGCTTGCGGCCGAAGCCGGCGGTCTGCCCCTGCGCCATGCCCAGGCCGCCGCCCAGGTGCACCTGGAAGCCCTCGACCTGTCGGCCATCGGGGCCGACCACGAGCTGCCCCTTGAGGCCGATGTCCGCGACCTGGGTGCGGGCGCAGGCGTTCGGGCAGCCGTTGAGGTGGATGGAGATGTCCGCGTCGAAGTCGCGCAGCCGCTCCTCCAGCCTGGCCACCAGCTCCTCGCCGCGCGCCTTGGTCTCGACGATGGCCAGCTTGCAGAACTCGATTCCGGTGCAGGCCATGGTGCCGCGCCGCCAGGCCGATGGCCGGGCCTCCAGGCCGATCGCGCTCAGCTCGGCCACCAGCGAGTTGGTCCGCTCCGGGGGCACGTCCAGGACCAGCAGCTTTTGGTACGGGGTGAGCCGCACCCGGTCGCTGCCGTGCGCCTCGACCACGTCGGCGAGCCGGGCGAGCTGCGAGCCGGAGACCCGGCCCACCACCGGGGCGGCCCCGACGTAGGCGCGCCCGTCGCGCTGGCGGTGCACCCCGATGTGGTCGACCGGCTTGTCGGGCAGCGCCGGGGCGGGCCCGTCGAGCAGCGTGCGGCCCAGGTACTCCTTCTCCAGCACCTCGCGGAACTTCTCCACGCCCCAGTCGGCGACGAGGAACTTCAGCCGGGCCCGGCTGCGCAGCCGGCGGTAGCCGTAGTCGCGGAAGATGCCGACGACGCCCGCCCAGACGTCCGGGACCTCGGCCAGCGGCACCCAGACGCCGAGCCGCTTGGCCAGCATCGGGTTGGTGGAGAGGCCGCCGCCGACCCAGACGTCGAAGCCGGGGCCGTGCTCCGGGTGGTCGACGCCCAAGAAGGCGATGTCGTTCGCCTCGTACGGGGTGTCCACCAGCCACGAGATCGACGTCTTGAACTTGCGGGGCAGGTTGGAGAACCGCTTGTCTCCGACGTACCGGCGGACGATCTCGTCGAGCGCCGGGGTCGGGTCGAGCAGCTCGGCCTCGGCCACCCCGGCGACGGGGCTGCCGAGCACGATGCGCGGGCAGTCGCCGCACGCCTCGGTGGTCTGCAGGCCGACCGCCTCCAGCCGACGCCAGATCTCCGGCATGTCCTCGACCCGGATCCAGTGGTACTGGATGTTCTGCCGGTCGGTGATGTCGGCGGTGTCCCGGGCGAACTCCCGGGAGATGTCCGCGACCACCCGGAGCTGGGCCAGGGTGAGCTGACCGCCGTCCACCCGGACGCGGAGCATGAAGAACTCGTCCTCCAGCTCGTGCGGCTCCAGCACTGCGGTACGTCCGCCGTCGATGCCGGCCCTGCGCTGGGTGTAGAGGCCCCACCAGCGGAACCGGCCGCGCAGGTCCTGCGGGTCGATCGAGGCGAACCCGCGGTGGGCGTAGATGTTCTCGATCCGGGCCCGGACGTTCAGCGGGTCGTCGTCCTTCTTGATCCGCTCGTTGGCGTTGAGCGGCTCGCGGTGGCCGAGCGCCCACTGACCCTCGCCACGGGGGCGGCGGGGTGCCCGCGCGACGGGTGCCGTGGGTGCCTCGGGTCGGGCCGGGGTGCTGCTGACCGCCATCGCGGCGTCCTCCGTTGTCTGCTGTGCCTCTGGACGCGGGCGCGCGGCCGGCCCGTGGGACGGGCCGTGGACTACGGTGTCGGACGGCCGGCGCGACTACGCGCCCGAGACGGATTGGTCGGGCGTCGTCAGTGGGCCGGACAGATGGCGCTGCGCACGCGGCCGTAGTCGACGTGGCGACGGGCCACGAAGCGACGGACGACAGCGGCAAGCATGCGACCATGCTCCCACACCCGCCGTGGACCTACCAATGGCCGCGGGTGTGATCCCACATCACGGGCCACCGATGCGCTCCGGGGCCGGGATAAGTGTCCGAACAGGGAAAGGTTCCCTCCCGGGTGCGGGAG
>NZ_GG657738.1:2347638-2352752 GCF_000158815.1 Micromonospora sp. ATCC 39149
CGCCGGGCGACGTTCGGACCCGGTCGACGCGGTGCCCGGCGCGAAGGGGGCCGTCCTGCGTGACGGTTTCGTCGTCGAGCGGGTCTGGCCGCGCCCCGGTGTGACCGTGGCGCTGCTCACCCGTTGAGCCGCGCCTCCGGCTTCGGCGGGCGGGCATGGGGCTTCGGCGGACGAGCAGCCGCCCACCATGTCGGCGACTCGGCGGTATTCCCCCGCCCGGATACCCCCATGTCGCGGACACAAAGTCGATCAAGCGCCCCGGAGGGCGGAACCGGGCGGGAGTCGATCAAGCACCCCGGGTCAGGACCGGGCGAGGGGGACGACCAACACTGCCTCGGTGCCGCCCTCGGCCCCGTTACGCAACTCGATGGTGCCGCGCAGTTCCCCGGTCACCAGCGCCCGGACGATCTGGAGGCCGAGCCGGCTGCCGCGCTCGGCGTCGAACCCGGCCGGCAGGCCCCGCCCGTTGTCGGCGACGGTGACGTGCAACTGCTTGCGGAAGCGGTGCGCCGACACCACCACCTCGGGCGGCGCCGCGGACGGGGCACCGGCGGCCACCGGTGGAAGGACCCCGCCCACCGCCGAGCCGCCCGCCCCGGACCCGTCACCCGCCCCGGACCGGGCACCCCCCGCAGCCCCGCCGCCCGCCTCGGAGCCGCCAACCGCCCCGGCGGGCGGGAACTCGGGCTCGGCGGCCGGCGGGAAGCCGTGCTCGACGGCGTTGAGCAGCAGCTCGTTGAGGACCATGACCAGCGAGGTGGCGATCTCGGCCGGCAGCACGCCGAAGCTGCCCCGGCGGCGCATCCCGACGGTCTGCTCAGTCGCCGCCACCTCCGTCGCCGCGCTGGCCACCCGGTCGACGATGCCGTCGAACTCGACCGCCTCGTCGCTGGACATGGAGAGCGTCTCGTGCACCAGGGCGATGGAGGCGACCCGGCGTACCGACTCCTCCAGGGCGACCCGCGCCTCCGGCATGGCGACCCGGCGGGCCTGGAGGCGCAGCAGCGCGGCGACGGTCTGTAGGTTGTTCTTCACCCGGTGGTGGATCTCCCGGATGGTGGCGTCCTTGGTGATCAGTGCGCGGTCGCGGCGGCGTACCTCGGTGATGTCGCGGACCAGGACCAGCGCGCCGATCGGGACCCCGGCGGGCATCAGCGGCAGGGCCCGGGTGAGCATGGTCGCGCCCCGGGCGTCGATCTCCCGTCGGGGCGGGCCCTCGCCGCGCAGCGCCGCGAGGATGCCGTTGGCCGCCTCGGTGCCCTCCAGCGGGTCACCGGCCAGCCGCCGGTGCAGCTTGGCCAGGTCCTCCCCCACGAGGTGCGCGGCGAAGCCGAGCCGCCGGTAGGCGGACTGGGCGTTGGGGCTGGCGTACGTGACTTTGCCGCCCGCGTCGAGCCGAACCAGGCCGTCGCCGACCCGTGGCGCGGAGGTGGTCTCCCCCGGGTGCCGGGGCGGCGGGAACGTGCCGTCGGCGATCATCTGGGCCAGGTCGTCGGCCGTGGTCAGGTAGTTCAGTTTCGAGCTGGCTGGGCGTGCGGGCGGTGGAGAGATTGGTGTCCCGGCCGACGACCGCGATCACCTCGCCGGGCTCCCCGTCGGCGGCGCGCAGCCGGACCGGGATCGCCTCGTGCCGGGCCGGCACGTCGCCGTACCAGACCGGGGTCGCCCTTCCCGCCAAGATCCCGGCCCTGGGCGGTAGGGCGACCTCCCAGGGTGGGCCACCTCGGGCCCGCCGACGATCCGCCCCACCTGGTCGTCCTGGTACGCGGTGGGCGCGGTCGTCGGGCGGACCTGGGCCACGCAGAGGAAGGTGCCCTCGCGGTCGACCGGCACCCACAGCAGCAGGTCGGCGAAGGACAGGTCGGACAGCAGTTGCCAGTCTCCGGCGATCCGGTGCAGGTGGTCGATGTCGGCGGGGCGGAGCTGGGTGTGCTCCTCGGCGAGGTCGCGCAGCGTGGACACGCTGCACAGCGTGCCACGCCGGGCCGGGCCCCGTCCCGCTGGCCGCCCGGCTCACACGCTCCGCCCCGCTCACCTCGTCGCGGTGACCTTCTTCAGGCCGCGCGGTGCGTCCGGGTCCTCGCCCCTGGCCAGGGCCAGCTCCAGCGCGAGGCGCTGCAACGGCAGGATGTCCAGCAGCGGGGCGTACCGCTCGTCGACCTCGGGGACGGGCATCCGGGTGGCCCCCTCGACATCGGCCGAGCCGACCACGACCACGTCGGCGCGGCGCTCGCCGAGCCGGGGCAGCACCTCGCCCATCGACCGGCCGCCGGGGCCCGAGCCGACCACGGCCAGCACCGGCACGTCCGGGTCGGTCATCGCGAGCGGGCCGTGCAGCAGGTCGGCACCGGAGAAGGCCAGCGCCGGCAGGTACGAGGTTTCCATCAGCTTGAGCGCCGCCTCCCGGGCGGTCGGGTACGCGTAACCCCGGCCGGTGGTGACGAGCTGGGCGGCGAACCGGTAGCGCGGCGCGAGCTGGGCCGGGGTGGTGTCGTCGAGGGTGCGGGCGGCCAGTTCCGGCAGGGCGGCCAGCGCGGCGCGCTCGGCGGCGGGCAGCGCCCCGTCGCCGGCCCGGACGCCCTCCACGAGCATCAGCAGGGCAAGCAGCTCGGCGGTGTACGTCTTGGTGGCGGCCACCGCCCGCTCGTGCCCGGCGGCGATGTCGACGCTCAGCTCGGCGGCCTCGACCAGCGGCGAGTCGGGGTTGTTGGTCACCGCGAGGGTGAGCGCGCCGGACGCGCGGGCGGCGCGCAGCACCTCGGTCAGGTCGGGCGAACCGCCGCTCTGGCTGACCCCGACGACCAGCGCGTCGGACAGGTCGGGGCGCGCGCCGAAGAGGGTGACCGCGCTGGGCGAGGCGAGCCCGGCGGGCAGGCCGAGCCGGATCTCGGTCAGGTACGCCGCGTAGAGGGCGGCGTGGTCGGAGGTGCCCCGGGCGGTGAAGACCACGTGCCGGGGACGGCGGTGCGCGATGGCGGCGGCCACCCGGGCGATGGCCCCGGCCTGCTCGGCGGAGAGCAGCCGCTCGTAGCCGGCCGGCTGTTCGCAGATGTCGGCAGCCATCCCGGCCCCTGCACGCGTCACGGAACACCCCTTCCCCTGCACGATTGCCGCGCATTTCCTGCTCAGTCTTGCACGTTTAGGGAGAGGTGAACAATCTTTCGAGCAGCATCGCGCAGTAGATCACCAAGCCGAGCCACGATCACCTACGCTTGCCCGGCCTGGCGACACTGTTGGCGGGGACGCCTCCGCCGGCGAGCCAGCCGACCTACGACCGAGAGGCCCACGTGTCCAAGGGAAGTGACGACTCCCCGCTGTCGGCGGAGGAGGAGCTGACCCTGGCCCGGCTCGCGCTGGACGAGGGCGACCTGGCCCACGCCGCCGGGCACGTCGCTGGCGCGCTGACCCGGGCGCCCACCCTGCCGGAGGCGCACGAGACGCTGGCCCGGCTCGCCGCCGCCAGCGGCGGCGGCCTCGACCTGTTCCCGCTGCACCAGCGCGTCTTCGTCGGCGTCGTGGTCGCCCGGGCGCACCTGCTCGCCGCGGCGGGACAACCCGCCGAGGGGCTCGAACTGCTGGCCGCCGCGACCGGTCACGACCGGAGCGCCGACTGGGCCGGGGTGCCCTGGGTGACCGCCCCCGACCTGCCCGAGCGGCTCGACCCGGAACGCGTCGCCCAGGTGCTGATGCAGGTCTGCGCCACCACGCCCGACCCGGTGCCGCGCGCCGACCGGGCGCCGCTGATGCCGTACCTCACCCTGGCCCGCAATGCGGTCACCGTCCACCCCGAGCACGCCCTGCTGCTCGGTGCGGCGTCCGCGTTGGCCCGGCGCCTCGGCGAGGTCACCCTCGCGATCCGCTGGGCCAGCCGGGGGGTACGCGCACACCCGTCGAAGCTCGGCGAGGTCTGGCTCGGGTACGCGTACCGCAGCGCCGGCCGCACCCACGAGGCCCTCTCCGCGCTCGGCCGGGCCGTCGGGCACGACCCGGACGACCTCGCCGTGTACGCCGACATCGCCGGCACGCTGGCCGACACCGGCCGGCTCGACGAGGCCCTGGAGTGGACCGATCGGGCCCTCGCCCGGGATCCCACCTTCGACTGCGCCGTGCACACCGCGCACCGGCTGCGTTTCCAGCGCGACGGCGACGTGGCGCACCTGGTGGCGCTGGCCGACTTCGTCCGCGACCACCCCGACGACTCGCACGAGCACGGCGACCTCGCCGAGTGCTGCCGCAGCCGGCCGTGGCTCGGGCAGGTCACCCCCGCCGCCGGGGCGGCGGTCGCCGTGCTGCGTCACGCCCTGGCCGAGGAGCAGCACGGCCTCGACGCGACCCCTACGGCTGGAGACACTGGAGCCGCCGAGCGCGCTGCGTACCGTGGCGGCTGCCGCACCCGGGCTGCGGGTCGAGGTGGCGAAGGTGGCCGACCCTGACCCACGCGAGCCTCGGCGGGCCACCGACCGGCCGCTGTGGCGCTGGGACGGCACCGTCGCCGCCCCGGCGGTGCCGGCGCCCTCGGCCGAGGCGGCGGACCGCGTCCGGCAGCTCGCCCACCCGGCGTGGCCGCATCCCCCGGCGGCGTACGACGCGGCGGTCGGCCTGGCCACGCTGGGCTTGCCCGACCTGCTCGGGCTCCTGGTTCATCCGCCCACGGCCCCGGCGACCGGGCTGGGCCGGGTGCTGACCGGGCAGGACCCGGCGCTCTGGGTGCGCTGCGTGCAGGTGTGGGCGTGCCTGGGCCTGCTGCACCATCGCACGGACGAGCCGTGGCCGGGGTCCACCCGCCGCCGGGTGCTGGTCGAACTGGTCTGGGGGGTGGAGGACTGGATCACCGAGGCGGCCCTGTTCGCCCTGGTCACCGCCGCCTGGGTGGACCCCTCCGTTCGCGAGGACGTGGCCGGCGTGGTGGCCGAACGGCTCGCCGACGCGGCAGCCGTGGCCCGGGACCGGAACGTGCCGATCGCGGTGTCCCTGGCGTACCTGGCGCTGGCCACCCCGGCCCTGGATCCGGCGACGACCGCGCTGGCCGGCAAGTTGATCTCCGGCCCGGCGGCGGGGTCGGCCCGGCCGGGCCCGCTGCGCCGCCTCTGGGCCCGCCTCACCCGCCTGCGGCG
>NZ_GG657738.1:2352852-2383088 GCF_000158815.1 Micromonospora sp. ATCC 39149
CCCGGCGGGTGGATCAGACCGCAGGGGCCTTGCCGAGGGCCGTCTCGGCCTGCTCCTCGGGGGTGGCCGGCGCCGGCGCGGCGTCGTTCGTCGCGCGCAGCGGAACCTCCCGGATGAACCAGGCCAGCACGGGCACGAGGACGGTGAACAGCACCGCCCACCAGAAGACGTGCGAGACGGCGTCGGCGAGGCCGCCGAGCACCAGTTCCCGGGCCTGCGCCGGCAACTCCTTGAGCTTGTCGAGATCGACCTGGCCGCCTTCGCCGCCCCCGCCGCTGAACGCGGGCCCCGCCGGCGAGTCGGCGAGCCGGTTGGCGAAGATCGCGCCGAACAGCGAGATGCCGAACGAGCCGCCGATGGAGCGGAAGAAGGTGGCCGCACCGCTGGCCGCGCCGAGGTCCTTCTGCTCGACGCTGTTCTGCGCGATCAGCATCGAGGTCTGCATCAGAAAGCCCATGCCGACCCCGAGGACGATCATGTAGAGCGAGGACTCCAGCTTGCTGGTGTCCAGTTCCAGCCGGGTCAGCAGGGCCAGGCCGGCGGTCATCACGACGCCGCCGACGATCGGGAACACCCGGTACCGGCCGGTTTTGGTGATCGCGCGGCCGACCACCAGCGAGACCGCCAGCATGCCGAACATCAGCGGGAGCAGCAGCAGGCCGCTGTTGGTGGCCGACGCCCCCTGCACCGTCTGCTGGTACAGCGGCAGGAAGTTCATCGCGCCGAACATGGAGAAGCCGAGCAGAAAGCCGATCACCGAGATCAGCGCGAAGTTGCGGTTGGCGAACAGCCCCAGGGGCAGGATCGGCTCCGCCGCACGGCGCTCGACGAAGCCGAACACGACCAGGCTCACCAGGGCCAGCGCGGCCAGGCCGAGGATCTGCGGTGAGGTCCAGTCGTAGGAGTTGCCGCCCCAGGTGGTGATCAGCACGATCGCGGTGATGCCGACCGACAGCAGTCCCGCGCCGAGCCAGTCGATCCGGTGTTCGGTGCGGTACTTCGGCAGGTGCATGGTGGTGGCGAGCACCAGCAGCGCGACGCCGCCGAGCGGAAGGTTGACGTAGAACGCCCAGCGCCAGGAGAGGTTGTCGGTGATGAAGCCGCCGACCAGCGGCCCGGCGACCATGGCGATGGCCATGATGCCGGCGATCATGCCCTGGTAGCGGCCCCGCTCCCGGGGCGGAACCAGGTCGCCGATGATCGCCATCACGCCGACCATCAGGCCACCCGCGCCGAGGCCCTGCACGGCCCGGAAGGCGATCAGCTCGATCATGCCGCTGTCCGCGCCGCCGAACACCCCGGAGCCGGCCATGCCGCACAGCGCGGAGCCGACCAGGAAGACGAGCACCGAGGTCAGGAAGATGGCCTTGCGGCCGTAGAGGTCGCCGAGCTTGCCCCAGATCGGGGTGGAGACGGTGGTGCCGAGCACGTACGCGGTGACGACCCAGGTGAAGTGGTCCACCCCGCCGAACTCGCCGACGATGCGCGGCAGGGCGGTGCTGACGATCATGTTGTCGAGCATCGCGAGCATCATCGCGATCATGAGGCCGAAGAGGACGACCCGAATGTTGGGTCGCCGCTCCACGCCCTCGTTTGCCTGACTCATCGGTAAGCTCCCCCCGGGATGTGACCGACCTACTTGCCGACCGGCTAGTCCACTTACTAGCCGCACGGTAAGTTGGGGGGCAACTGGTCGTCAAGCGAAATGGGTGGTTCGGGTGAGAGAGAGCACAGGCACGCGGGAGCGCATCAAAGCCGTGGCCTTGGAGCTCTTCACCGAGCAGGGCTACGAGAAGACCTCGCTGCGCGAGATCGCCGAGCGGCTCAACGTGACGAAGGCCGCGCTCTACTACCACTTCAAGAGCAAGGACGAGATTGTCAGCAGCATCGTCGAGGACCGGCTGGACCGGATCGACACCCTGATCGCCTGGGCCGACGACCAGCCGCCCACGCTGGCGACGAGGCGAGAGCTGATCGCCCGGTACGCCGACAGCATGTTCGCCACCGACCAGCCCTCGGTGATGCGCTTCTTCGAGCAGAACCAGATCGCGCTCAAGAGCCTGTCCGCCGGGCAACAGATGCGCGACCGCTTGTTCCGGCTGGCCGACGCGTTGGCGCGGGGCGACGAGTCGCCCGCCGCCCAGGTGCGCGCCACCCTGTCGCTGTTCGCCGTGCACACCAGTTGGCTCGCCATCCGCGCCCCGCACGTCACCGACGACGAGCGGCGGAAGATCGCCTTGGAGGTGGCCGACGAGCTGCTCGCCCGGATCGCCGAGGGCTGAGCCGGGGCCGAGGGCCGAGCCGCCGGCGGGGCCGGGGTCAGCCCGGGGCGGGCAGCTCCCGCCGCAGGCCGAGCAGCTCCACGCCGGGCAGCGGGGACCAGTCCCGCTCCGGCGTGCGGACGAAGCCCAGCCGTTCGTAGAGCCGGTGAGCGGTCTCGGCGTGCCCGCTGCGCACGCAGATCACCACTGCCGAGCACCCCTGCGCGGCGGCGCGGGACAGGCACGCCTCGACCAGCGCCGCCCCGATTCCCCGCCCCTGGGCGGCCGGGTCCACGGCCAGCATCCGGAACTCGGCCTCCCCGGGGCCGCAGAGTTCGGCGTACGGGGTGCCGGGCAGCACGAACGTGACCGAACCGAGCACTTCGCCGGTGGCCCCGTCGGCGGCGACCAGCACCTCGCCGGTCTGCGCCCGGGTCGCCACGTCGGCGAGCACGACCCCGTAGCTGTTCTCGCCTTTGAGCTGCCCGTCGGCCTCGTACGCGGCCACCGTCAGCCGGGCCACCGCTGGGAAGTCGGCCGGGACGGCCCGCCTGACCTGCGGGCTGGTCAACCGATCACCGCGATGAGGTCACCGTCCTGCACGACGTCGCCCTCGTTGACGGCGAGCTGCTGGACGACGCCGTCGGACTCGGCGACGACCGGGATCTCCATCTTCATCGACTCCAGGACCACCAGGGTGTCCCCCTCGGACACGGTGTCCCCGGCCGACGCGACGACCTTCCACACGTTCGCCACCATCTCGGCGCGGATCTCGTCGGCCATCTCTCGGCCCTCCCTCTTCCCGGAGTGTCTGCGATCGGTATCCAATCACGTGCCGGACCGTCGTGGGCGCGTCCCGGCCCTGGCGTGCGATACCCGTTCGCCGGCCGACACAATCGGGCCGCCACCGGCCGCCCCGGCGGACCACCGTCACCCCCGGCCGCACTAGCATCAGCGGGTCGGCCCCGGGTGACCGGGCGGCCGGTACCCGACCACCGCCGCGCTTGCCGCCGGCGGACACCGACCAGCACCTGAGGAGGTCAGCATGGCAAAGAAGGCCCGCAAGAAGAAGGCCCGGAAGAAGAGCGGCGCGAACCACGGCAAGCGCCCCAACTCCTGAGTCGCGCGGCGGCACGCCGCCACCACTCAGCACCACCGGCCCCGGCCGGGAACGACGGTGGCCCGGGTCGGATTCGACCCGGGCCACCGGCACGTCCATCGGCCGTCAGTCGGCCAGCTCGCGGGACTCGCTCGTATCGAAGACGACCAGCTCGGTGAGGCGGACCCGCAACCGCTCGCGCAGCTGATCGGGCGCGGTCTCGTTGCCGCAGCAGCGGGCGACCAGCGCCTTCACCTCCTGCTCCAGGCCGTACTCGCGCAGGCACGGCCCGCACTCGTCGAGGTGACGCCGGATCAGCGTGCGGCGCTCCTCGGCGCACTCCAGGTCGAGATAGAAGTAGACCTCCGCGAGCACCTCACGGCAGTCCGTCTCGTGCGGTTTCCCACAGCTCACGTCACACCTCCCGGCCGGCGGCGGCGGTCGAGCCCTTCGGGGACTGCGCCGCGCTGAACCCGCGCTCGGCCGCGTAGCCCTCAAGCAGCTTGCGCAGATTACGACGACCCCGGTGCAACCGCGACATCACCGTGCCGATGGGCGTGCCCATGATGTCGGCCACCTCCTTGTAGGAGAAGCCCTCGACGTCGGTGAGGTAGACGGCCAGGCGGAACTCCTCCGGCAACTGCTGGAGGGCCTCCTTGACGTCGCTGTCGGGCAGCCGGTCCAGTGCCTCCGTCTCGGCCGAACGCAACCCGCTGGAGGTGTGCGACTCAACCTCGGCGAGCTGCCAGTCGGTGATCTCCTCCGTGGGCGCCTGGATGGGCTGGCGCTGCCGCTTACGGTAGGAGTTGATGTAGGTGTTGGTCAGGATCCGGTACAGCCAGGCCTTCAGGTTCGTGCCCTGCTCGAACTGGTGGAAGGCCACGTACGCCTTCAGGTACGTCTCCTGGACCAGGTCCTCGGCATCCGCCGGGTTGCGTGTCATCCGCAGCCCGGCTGCGTAGAGCTGGTCGACGAAGGGCATCGCGTCCCGCTCGAAACGGGCCCTGCGTTCGTCCGTCTTCTCGGTGGTCAACCGCACATCCCCTCGCGTCGGATGCTTTCCCGCCGAGGATACGCGCCTGGAACTTCCCGCAGATTCACTTTCGGCCGGTGTGCTGGTCCTCACCGCCCCTGGCCCGACCGCTCGCGCGATCACGGGCCGATCCGGCTCGACCGGCAGCGACACCACGGGCCACTCCGGTCCACCCAGCAGCCGCCTGAGCTGCCGCGCCTCCCGTTCGTCCTGTTCCCGGCTCCGTGTCTCGGTCGGCACCCGGTCACACCCCCCTGAAGCAGAAGTCTCTTCCGTGGGGGGTAACGCGGGGCGCGGGCCCCGGCATTCCGGCCCGCTCGCCCCGTTCCTGGTCCCGGCCCCGGCGGGCGCCGGTGCTGGGACCAGGAAGGGCCTGGGAGGGATGGTGTCGACCGCCCGGATTGGGCACCCGACACCATCGGAGACAACGACGCGTACGGCCGCCGGTCACGGCCCCGGTGCGGTCAGGGCGACGCCCAGCCCCGCCCGCGCAGCCAGTCGACCACCACCACGGCGGTGCCGGCCGGGTCGCCGGCCAGGTCGTGCCGCTCGCCCGGACGGACCACCACCCGCACCGACGAACTGGCTCCGGGCACGCCGAAGGGGTCGCGGTCGCCGTTGACCACCAGCGTCGGCAACCCGGTGGCCAGCTCCGCCGCCCGGGAGCGTTCCGGCCGGCCGGGCGGGTGCAGCGGGAACGCCAGGGCCACCACCGCGTCGGCGCCAACGGCGATCGCGGTGCGGCAGGCCACCCGGGCACCGCTGGACCGGCCGCCGACCACCAGCGCGGGTACGGCGCGATGTCGCCGGCGCAGCTCGGCCAGGACGGCCGTCCACGCCTCGTCGAGGTGCCCGGCGGGGGCGGGCGCGCGCCGCCCGGCCACCCGGTAGGGCTGGGTCACCCGGGCCACCGCCAGCCCGGCGGCGACCGCCACGTCCCGCAGCGCGCTCAGGTCCGGCGCGTCGACGTCACCGCCCGCGCCGTGCCCGAGCACCAGCAGGGCCGTCGCCGGGCCGGCCGGCAGGTCGGTGTCGACCCGGGCCGGCCCACGTGGCGTCCCGATCTCGTCCGCGTCTCGCACCCGCCCATTCTGAAATCCGAGCGCCCGCGCGCAGACGAGCGCCGCCGGCCGTCCCGCCCTTGCCGGGGGGCGGGACGGCCGGGGTGGTCAGCTCAGCGGAACCAGGGTGAGTAGCTGGTCCCGCACCGGTGGGCCGGCCTCGTCGGCCGCGTCCGGGTCCGGGTCGACCTCGCCGCGCCAGGCGACAAGCATGGCCCGACGCTCGCGTGGGGTGGTGCCGCCCCACACGCCGTGGCAGTCACCGACCTCCAGCGCCCAGGCCAGGCACGATCCCTGGACATCGCAGCTGCGGCACAGCGCGACGGCCGCGTCGGCCGGCTCGTTGGGCGCCGGAAAGAACGTCTCCGGGTCCACGCTCTGGCAGGTGCCCCTGGTCCGCCAGGCTTCGTCCTGCCGCCGTTCCCGCAACGCCCGTAGCAGTCGCGGGTCTCGTCGTGCGGCTGCCACCTCGTGCGGGCGGGGCATACGCGCCCGTGTCATCCACCCACCTCCCCCGTGGGACCGGAAAGACTGATGAGCGTCGTTCGCACCGTGCGAATCGTCACCCACTACCGGCGCTGTGTTGTATCGCACTTTCGGACACCGAGACAAGGGTCTTCGGTAAAGATGACTAAAAGCTCAGGCGACGATTCGTCCGCAACTCTGGCAAATCAGCACGCGACAATGCCCGCGGCGACTGTCAGAAAAGCGTCACTTCATCGGCAGGCGCGGCCTGCGCGGGCACCCGGTTGATCAACTGCGGCCCGTCGTTGCGGACGTTGCCGACCGCCGGCCCGACCGGCCGGATCTCCAGCCCGCTCAGCCACCCGGGATCGGGCGGGGCCAGCAGGGCGGCCGGCTCGTTGGTCGGGCCCAGCCAGGACGCCCACCGCTCGCGGGGCAGCAGCAGGGGCATCCGCTCGTGCACCCGCGCCAGCTCACCGACCGCCGCGGTGGTCAGCACGCTGAAGGTCAGCACCGGCCCGTCGGGCCCCTCCCAGACCGACCAGATGCCCGCGAGGGCGAGCACCGAGGAGTCGGCCGGGGTCATGAAGTAGGGCTGTCGCCCACCCTCGGGCTGCCGGACCCACTCGTACCACCCGTCGGCGGGGACCAGGCAGCGCCGGCGGGCGAACGAGGGCGCGTACGCCCGGCTGGTGGCCACCGTCTCCGCGCGGGCGTTGATCATGCGGGCCGCGGCGGCGGGCGACTTGGACCAGGGCGGCAGAAAACCCCAGCGGCCGACGGACAGGGCGCGGTGCCCCTCCGGGGTGAGCCGCACGAGCGGCACGGTCGTGGTCGGGGCGACGTTGTGGCTCGACCGGACCCGGCCCTCGGTCTCGTCGTTCGACTCGAACACCGCGCTCAGGTCGACCGCGCTCCGGGTCGTGGCGTACCTCCCGCACATGAGGCACACGCTAACGCCCCGGGCCGCGTTCGGCTGTCCCGCCGAGCCCCACCCCCACCGAAGCGTCCCGGACACCGTCCCGCCAACCGGGAGCGCATCCGGCGGTCCGTCCGGCGGCGGGCCGGGCACGGCAGAATGTCACCGTGGGGAACACGACCGCGACCCGGCCGCTTCGGCCGTGGACCGCTCCGACCGCGTCCGACCCGGTGGTTGCCACGCTGCGGCTGCCCGGCTCCAAGTCGATGACCGCCCGGGCGCTCGTGCTCAGCGCGCTGGCCAGCGGCCCCTCAACGCTCGCCGGGCCGCTGCGCGCCCGCGACACCGAACTGATGGCCGGCGGCCTGCGGGCCCTCGGCGCCCACATGTCGATCACCGACGACGACCGCTGGCTGGTCCGGCCGCACCCGCTGGCCGGCCCGGCGCACGTCGACGTCGGCCTCGCCGGCACCATCATGCGGTTCGTGCCCCCGGTCGCCGGCCTCGCCGAGGGGCGGGTCACCTTCGACGGCGACCCGCAGGCCCGCACCCGCCCGCTCGGTCCGCTGATCGACGCACTGCGCTCCCTCGGCGTGCGGGTCGAGTCCCCGGCCACCGGCAGCCTGCCGCTGACCGTCTTCGGCACCGGAAGCGTGGCCGGCGGCGAGGTGGTGATCGACGCCTCCGCCTCCAGCCAACTGGTCTCCGGCCTACTGCTGGCCGCGCCGCGCTTCGACCGGGGCGTGGTGGTCCGGCACGTCGGCCCGCCCGTCCCGTCCGCGCCGCACCTGCGGATGACCGTGCAGATGCTGCGGGCCGCCGGCGCGGCCGTCGACGACGGCACCCCCGACGTCTGGGTCGTCGAGCCGGGCCCACTGACCGGGCGGGGCTGGGAGATCGAGCCCGACCTGTCGGGCGCGGTGCCGTTCTTCGCCGCGGCTCTGGTCACCGGGGGCGAGGTGACGTTGCGGAGCTGGCCGCGCAGCAGCGCCCAGCCCGTCGAGCAGCTCCGCACGCTGCTGCAACGGATGGGCGGCGAGGTGAACCTCACCACCGGCGGGCTGACGGTGCGCGGCACCGGCGTGGTGCACGGCATCGACGCCGACCTCTCCGACGTCAGCGAGCTGACCCCGGCGCTGACCGCGCTCGCCATGCTCGCCGACTCGCCGTCCCGGTTCACCGGGGTGGCCCACATCCGGGGGCACGAGACCGACCGGATCGCCGCGCTCGCCCGCGAGTACCTCGGCCTCGGTGCGGACCTCACCGAGTCGGCGGACGGGCTCGAGATCCGGCCCCGGCCGCTGCACGGCGGGGCGTTCCGGACGTACCACGACCACCGGATGGCGCACGCCGCCGCGGTGACCGGCCTGGCGGTCCCCGGCATCGAGCTCGACGACGTGTCGTGCACCTCGAAGACCATGCCGGAGTTTCCAAGGCTATGGTCGGCGATGGTGACCGGAAGAAGCTGACACGACGGAGGGCGTCCTGACGACCAAGCGGCGGGAGTACGACGAGGACGACGTACGGGTCCGGCCCGGGCGGTCGTCGCGCCCGCGCACCCGCACGAGGCCCCAGCACGTCGACGCGGTCGAGGGCTTCGTCATCGCCGTGGACCGGGGCCGCTACACGTGCGTGCTGCCCGGGGCCGGCCCGGAAACCCCGCTGGTGACCGCCATGCGGGCCCGGGAGCTGGGCCGCAAGTCGGTGGTGGTGGGCGACCGGGTGGGCCTGGTCGGGGACACCTCCGGTGCGGCCGGCGCGCTGGCCCGCATCGTCCGGATCGCCGAGCGCAGCTCGGTGCTACGGCGCACCGCCGACGACGACGAGAACACCGCCGAGGGGCGGCTGGAGCGGGTCGTGGTGGCCAACGCCGACCAGCTCGTCATCGTCAGCGCGCTGGCCGATCCGCCGCCGCGCACCGGGTTCATCGACCGCTGCCTGGTCGCCGCGTACGACGCGGACATCGAGCCGCTGCTCTGCCTCACCAAGGCCGACCTGGCCGGCCCGGAGCAGGTGCTCGGCTACTACGCCGAGCTGGAGCTGCCGTACGTGCTGCTGCGGCCCGACGCCGACCTCGACGCGCTGCGCGACCTGCTCGCCGGCCGGGTGTCGGTCCTGGTGGGCCACTCCGGGGTGGGCAAGTCGACGCTGGTGAACCGCCTCGTTCCGGACGCCGATCGGGCGGTCGGCGTGGTCAGCGCGATCGGCCGGGGCCGGCACACCTCGACCAGCGCGGTGGCGCTGCGGCTGCCGCCCCGCCCCGGTGCCGACACCGACCAGGGCTGGATCGTGGACACCCCGGGAGTGCGCAGCTTCGGGCTGGCGCACGTCTCGGCCGACAGCCTGCTGCACGGCTTCCCCGACCTGGTGGAGGGGACGGTCGACTGCCCGGCGAACTGCCAGCACACCGCCGAGGAGGCCGACTGCGCGCTGGACGCCTGGGTGGCCGCCGGCAAGGCCGACGAGCGGCGGCTGGCCTCGTACCGCCGGCTGCTGGCCTCCCGGTCCGGCGAGGGTGACGCGCGCGAGCCCGACCAGCGCAACCCGGGCGACCCGCTGGAGGGGGCGTGACCCGGCCGCCGCTACCGTTTCCGGCATGACCGGGTACGCCGACGACCTCGCCCTCGCCCACCTGCTCGCCGACCGGGCGGACGCCATCTCCACGGCCCGGTTCCGGGCCCTCGACCTGCGCGTCGAGGCGAAGCCGGACCTGACCCCGGTCTCCGACGCGGACACCGCCGTGGAGCGGGAGATCCGGGCCGTGCTGGCCGAGCGGCGCCCCGGCGACGGCCTGCTCGGCGAGGAGTACGGCGGGCAGGCCCCGGCCGGGCCGGACGGCCGACGTTGGGTGATCGACCCGATCGACGGCACCAAGAACTTCGTCCGGGGGGTGCCCGTCTGGGCCACCCTGATCGCCCTGCTGGAGGGCGACCGGCCGGTACTCGGGCTGGTCTCCGCGCCGGTGCTGGGTCGCCGCTGGTGGGGTGCGCTCGGCGGGGGCGCGTACGCCGGCCCGGACGCCGCGCACGGCACCCCGATCCGGGTGTCGGCGGTGGGCCGCCTCGCCGACGCCAGCCTCTGCTACTCGTCACTGAGCGGGTGGGAGTCCGCCGGGCTCCTGGAGCCGATGCTCCAGCTCATGCGGGACACCTGGCGCAGCCGGGCGTACGGCGACTTCTACGGCTACATGCTGCTCGCCGAGGGGGCCCTGGACGTGATGGTCGAGCCGGAGCTGTCGCTGTGGGACGTCGCCGCGCTGGTGCCGATCGTGACCGAGGCGGGCGGGACGTTCACCGACCTGGCCGGACGGCCCACCCCTGGCGGGGACGCGGCGGTGGAGAACAGCGCGGTGGCCAGCAACGGCACGCTGCACGCCGACATCCTGGCGAGGCTGGGTCGGCCGGCCGCGCGCTGAGCGCCGCCAGCCTCTATCCTCGCCAGGTGGTGTCCTCTGGCTGGTGCTTCCTGGCGGCGATGATCGTCGCGTACGGCGTCGCCAACCTTCTCCAGTCCGTCGCTGCGGCGCGGACCACGGTGCACCACACCTTCGACCCCGGGCTGTTGCTGCGGCTGGCCGGCCACCGCACGTACCTCGTCGGGCTGGCCTGCCAGGTCGGCGGCTTCGTGCTGGCCTTCCTGGCCCGCCGGGACCTGCCGCTGTTCCTGGTCCAGGCCAGCGTGGCGGCGGGGCTCGGGGTGACCGCCATCCTCGGCGTGCTGGTGCTCAAGTGGCGGCTGCCCACCGCCGAGATCGTGCTGCTGGCGCTGCTCTTCGCCGGGGTCACCGGCCTGGTGCTGTCCGCGCAGCCGGCGCAGTCCCGGCCGCTCGGGCCCACCGGCCTGGTCGCGCTGGCGGCGGCGCTCGCGGTGATCGCCGTGGTCGGTTTCTTCGCGGTACGGCTGCACGGCGCACCCGGGTCGGTGGCGCTCGGCTCGCTGGCCGGGCTGGCCTTCTCCGCCGCGGCGGTGGCCGCCCGCCCGCTGGCCGCCGTGACGAGCGTGGAGGAGTTCGTCCGGGACCCGCTGCTCTATCTGCTGGTGGCCCACTCGCTGGTCGGTCAGCTTCTGCTCGGCCTGGCCATGCAGCGCGGCTCGACCACGGCGGCGGTCGCCGCGATGGACGCGGCCGGGGCGGTGCCCGCGGCGATCGTCGGGCTGCTGCTGCTCAACGACCGGATCTGGCCGGGCCGGGAGTGGCTGGCCGCCCTCGGTTTCCTGGCCACCCTGGCCTCGGTGATCGGGCTCACCCGGTACGCCGAGCCACAGCACCACCACGAGGTGGCCCGGGAACGCGTCCGGGGGATCCTGCCCGCCGGCGCATCGGTCCACCCCCACCCCCGCCGGTGAACGCCGGGCGGCGAGGCGGGCGGGGACGTTCGCCGGCTACGCCGCCTCGACCGGCCGGCGGCGCAGGACCACCCGCTCGTAGAGGCGCTCCAGCGCGCCGGCCGTGCGCTCCCACGTGTACGTGCATCGCACCCGGTCCACGGCGGCGTGCCCGTACGCGAACCGGCCGGCGTTGTCGGCGAGCAGCCGGCGCAGGGTCATCCCGAGAGCCCGCACGTCGCCCGGCTGCACCAGCTTCCCGGTTACCTCGTCGACCACGGCGTCGGCGATACCGCCCATGGCGTAGCCGACGACCGGCACGCCGCAGGCCATCGCCTCCAGCGAGACCCGGCCGGCGGAGGAGTAGTGCGGGGTGCAGGCGACCACGTCGGCCGAGCGGTACCAGGTGGCCATCTGGTCGTGTGGCACCGCGCCGACCAGCTTCACCTGCTCGGCCACCCCCGTGCGCTCGGCCAGCTCGCGCAGGCGGCTGGCCTCGGCGTGGTTGGCGAGCTGGTCGACCGGCGGCCCGCCGGCGATCACCAGCTCGGCGTCGCCGACCAGGCGCATCGCCCGGATCAGGTCGTCGTGGCCGTGCCCCGGCGTCAGGCCCCCGACGGAGAGGATGCGGGCCCGCTGGTCGCGCGGGGCCGCCTCTCCGTCCGGGTGGAACTGGTTGGTGTCCACGCCGGTGGGGACCATCGCCACCGAGCTGCGTTGCAGCCCCATCCGGGTCAGCTCGTCCACCTCGTCGTTGCACTGGGCGACCGCGATGTCCACCGCCCGGGTCAGGGCCCGCTCCAGCGGGATGCGGCTGCCCGGCCCGTCGTACCCGGGGCCGAGGTGGCGCAGTTGCTCCACGCCGAGCGAGTGGAAGGTCTGCACGACGGGGATGTCGGTCTCGCGCACCGCGTGCGCGGCGGCCAGGCCACCGACCCAGTAGTGCCCGTGCACCACATCCGGTGACCACTCGGCGGACCACCGGCCGGCCAGCCATCGGCCGAACTCGGACACGTGCCCGACCAGCTCGGCGGTGGGCGTCGGGGCGGCCGGGCCGACCGGCACCCGCTCCACCCGGTACCCGTCGACCTCCGCCGTGGCGGGCAGCGCGGGATCGTCGCGGCGCTCGTAGACGTGCACGTCGTGGCCGCGTCCGGCCAGCTCGGCGGCGATCCGCGCGATGTGCTCGCGCGTACCGACGGCCGGGCCTTCGGCAGGCCGCGACGGGCCGGAGTGCGCGCACACTAGGCCGACGCGCATGGGTCACCTCCATGCGTTCTTCTGAGCTGGTGGTCCTCCCGGTCAGAGGGTCCCATTAACCGCGCTGCTCGGCACCCAAACCTGGCAAGTCGCCCGCTCCGGGGGCCGGGCCGGCGGCACCCCCGGGGCGGATCCCTGGGGCGGGCGGCGGCCTCGGACCGGCCGGCGGTGCGCCGATCCGACCGGCGTCGACGGTATGAGCGGGGCCCGCTGGGGTACGGGCGAGGAATGCCTCTGACCCGCACCCTCGACAACGCCGCCATCGTGCTCACCGGCGCCTCCAGCGGCATCGGCACGGCCACCGCGTACGCCCTCGCCCGGCGGGGCGCGGCCGTGGCGCTGGCGGCCCGCAGCGAGGAGGCCCTGGATCGGGTGGCGGCGCGGTGCCGGGAACTGGGCGGCCGGGCGCTGGTCGTACCCACGGACGTCACGGACCCGGTGGCCGTCGAGATCCTCGCCGCCCACGCGGCGGAGGAGTTCGGCCGGATCGACGCCTGGATCAACAACGCGGCGGTGAGCGCCGTCGGCCTGTTCGACGAGATCGGAGTGCGGGAGTTCCGCCGGGTGCTGGAGGTGAACCTGCTGGGCACCGTGCACGGGATGCGGGCGGCCCTGCCGTATCTCGCGGCGGCCGGCGGCGGCGTGCTGGTCAACAACGCGTCCGTGCTGGCCGAGGTGGCGATGCCCTACCAGTCGGCGTACAACGCCACCAAGCACGGCATCCGGGGGCTGGCCGACACGGTACGGCAGGAGCTGCGGCTCACCGGGCGGGGGAACATCTCCGTGTGCACGGTGCTACCGGCGACCATCGACACCCCGTTCTTCCGGCACGCCGCCAACCACACCGGGCGGGAACTGGTGCCACCCCCACCCGTGTACCCGCCGGAGCTGGTCGCCGAGACCATCGTCCGGGTGCTGCGCCACCCGCGCCGCCAGGTGTACGCCGGGGGTGCCGCCCGGCTGCTCGGCGCGCAGTGGCGGCTCGCCCCCGCGCTGGCCGAACGGGCCCTCGGCTGGTACGTCCAGCGCACCCAGTTCGGGCCCACCGGACGGCCGGACAGCACCGGCAACGTCTTCGCCGCCGACGCGGCGGCCGAGCGGGCCGGCGGGTGGCACGGCCGGCGGCGGCAGCTGGTCCGGATGACCACCGCCTTCGGGCTCGCCGCGGCGGGCACGGCGGTCGGGACGCTGGCGGCCCGCGCGCGACGCTCCCGGACGGAACGCTGATGGTCTTCCCCGACCGGCCGGACGCGCGGTTCGTCACCACGACGCACAATGGGTCGATCATGCCGACCGACGTGCGCTGCGTGGTGGAGACCGACGAGTCCTCCGGGGTGCTCCGGCTGACCGGGGTTCTCGACGCCGCCGGCACGGCCGCCGTGCGGGACGCGCTGCTCGTCCGGCTCTGCGCCCGGCCCGGCCCGGTGGTGGCCGACCTGTCCCGGCTGCGCCTGCCCGACCCCGCCGCCCGTGGGCTGTTCGCCGAGGTACACCGCGAGATCGCCGACTGGCCGGCGGCGGGGCTGCTGGTCGTCGACCCGACCGGGGCGGCGGCCGGCCCGGGGCTACCGGTCTGCTCGACCGTGGCGGAGGCGACGGCGGCGCTGAGCCGGTCCCCGACAGTCGCGGCGACCACCACCGCGCTGCCGCCGTTCGTCGGCGCGGCTCGGCAGGCCCGGGCGCTGGTGACCGACGGCTGCGCCCGATGGGGGATCGACGAGCTGGCCGAGGCGGGCTGCATCGCGGTGACCGAGATGGTCAACAACGTGGTGGCGCACGCGCACACCCCGATGACCGTCCGGCTGGCCCCCGGGGGCAGCACGCTGTACATCGGGGTACGCGACCACAGCCGCCGGCAGCCGACGCACTCGGGGCTGACCCCGCCGACCCTGGCCGGCGGCCGTGGCCTGCTGCTGATCGACACGGTGTCCCGCCGCTGGGGAAGAACCCTCCTGCCCGACGGCAAGTTCGTCTGGGCGGTCCTGCACCCCGCCGGCAACCCGGGGTGACCCCCGTCACTGCCGCCCCGCCGGCCCCACGGCCGCGAGCGGGACTCCGGCGGGCGGATCGGTTACGGTCGGTGGGCAGTGGGTAGTGATCAGCCATGCGCGACGACGAGTATCCGACCCCCGTCTCCGACCCGGAGGCCGACGGCCTGCCCGACACCGCCGACGACGACTCCACGGCCAACGACGACGTCGAAACCGGTCGTGAGGCGGACGGTCCGGCACCGGCCCAGCTTCCCGGTGACCGCACGCCGGTGGCGGTGGACCGGTTCGGCACTACCGCCGAGGAGCAGCTCGACGGCGAGTCGCTGGACTACAAGCTCGACCGGGAGAGCTACGAACGACCCGCCGACGACCCGCTGGCCGGCCCGATCGACCCGGACATCGCCGCCGAGGCGGACAGCGAGGAGGCCGCCGCCCAGGCGCAGCTCGACGCCGACGTGATCGACCCGGGCCCCACCTCGGACCCGCGCTCCCCCGTCTCCCTGTACGACCACGGCCAACTCGGCAGCGTCGCCGACGCCGAGGTGGGCCGGCTGGTGGAACCGGATGAGGGGGCGCACACCGACGAGGAAACCGACAACGTCGCGTACGACGCCGGATCGGCCGGCGGCGGGGCGAGCGCGGAGGAGCTGGCGATCCACGAGACCCGGCCGCCCGAGGCGCGGTGACCCGGCCCACCCGCCGGCGCGGCGGTCAGTCGTCGAGGCCGCGCTCGATCGCGTAACGGGTCAGCTCGACCCGGTTGTGCAGCTGGAGCTTGCCGAGCGTGTTCTGCACGTGGTTCTGTACCGTCCGGTGGGAGAGCCCGAGCCGCTCGGCGATCTGCTTGTACGACATCCCCTTGGCCACCAGGCGCAGCACCTCGGTCTCCCGGTCGGTGAGCCGGGGTGCGTCGGTGTCGCGGCCGGCCGTCGCCGCGACCGGCCCCCGGCCCCCGGCGGACTCGTCCGCGCCCGCCGCGAGGCGGCGGAACTCCCCGAGCACGAGGCCGGCGAGCCCGGGGGTGAAGACCGGCTCACCGGCGGCGGTGCGCCGCACGGCGTCCAGAAACTCGGCCGGCGCCGCCGACTTGACCAGGTAGCCGGTCGCGCCGGCCTTCACCGCGTCCAGGACGCTCTGCTGTTCCCCGCTGGCCGAGAGCATCAGCACCCGCACCTGCGGCAGTGCCGCACGCAGCCCCCGGATCACCTCCACCCCGGAGATGTCCGGCAGTTGCAGGTCGAGCACCACCAGGTCGGGCCGGGCGGCGGGGGCGACGCGGACGGCCTGGCGGCCCTCCCCGCTGGTGGCGACCACGAGGTGGCCGGCCTCGGTGAGGTCACGGGCCACCCCCTCGCGCCACATCGGGTGGTCGTCCACCACCATCACCCGGACCCCGGGCGGGGTGTCCGCCGGCGAGTCCGGGCCGGCGACCGGCGGCGAGGACGGGGCCGTCGCGTCAGGCGTGTCCGGGCCGGTGACCGGCGACCGCGACCCGGCCGGCGGGGGCGTCGCGTCGGGGCTGCTCACCGGGTCGTCCTCGGCACCGTCAGCTCGACCTCGGTGCCGGCGCCCGGCGTGGAGGTGATGCGGGCCGTCCCGCCGAGGTCGGCCATGCGCCCCCGGATCGACTGCGCCACCCCGAGCCGGCCCTGCCGGGCGGCCTCGTCGAGCCGGCCGGCCGGGATGCCCGGGCCCTCGTCGCGTACCGAGACGGTCACCGTCTCCCCCTCGTTCTCGAATAAGCACCCAGGCCCGACCGCCCCCATGCCGGCGTACGTTGTCCAGCGTCGCCCCGGTCGCGGCCGCCAGTTCCCGGGCCACCGGCGCGGGCAACGGGACGCCGGTGGCCGGCGCCGACAGCGAGACCGTCGCCGAGGCGTACCGGCCGAGCAGGACACGCAGGTCCAGGGTTCCTGCCCCGGAGGGGTCCGCGCCGTCGGGGGGCGGCGCCCCGGCGATCAGTGCGCGCAGCGCGGCCTCCTGTTCCCCCGCCAGCCGGGCCAGTTCGCCGGCCTCCCCGTCCAGGTGGGCGCCGCGCCGCTGGACCAGCGCGAGCACCTGGAGCACCGAGTCGTGGATGTCCCGGGCCAGCCGTTCCCGCTCCCGGGTCGCCGCTTCCAGCTCCACCGCTCGGTGCAGCCGCTGCTCGGCGGTCACCGCCAGCCGGGCGACGTGGCCGACCACCACCCCGGCCAGCAGCAGCAGGATCGCCCCGTTGACGGTGGACTGGCCGATCCGCTCCCGGGTCGCCAGATCGGTCACGCCGACGGCCAGCGCCGCCACCGTGCCCCGTCGCCGGCCGCCGGAGACCGCCCAGGCGAGCACCGGCCCGGCCAGCCAGACCACCGCGAGGCTGGGCGCGCCGGCGGCGAGCGCCGCCCGGCCGACCGCCCAGGGGCTGACCAGCAGCACCCCGAGCACGACGGCGAGGTCGGCGACCAGTAGCGGCCAGCCCCGCCGGGCGGGGCGGGCGTAGCCGAGGGCGGTGGTCACCGTCCAGCCGAACATCGCCAGCAGGACCAGCCCGGCGACCAGCGGGTGGGCGTACCCGCTGGCGTCGCGAACGACGAGCAGACCGACGTACGCCAGGGCGGCGAACCGGAACACCGCGACGGCCCGCCAGAGCGGGACCTCGAATCCACCGGACGCCGACGGCACGCCGACACCATGCCACACCCCGCCCGGCCCCGAAACGTTCGGCGGGTCTGGCCCGAGCATGCTCGTCCGTCGTGCCCGGGACGACGCGCCGCCGCCCGCCGCCAGGGACAGCAGACGATCCCGAACCAGCCCAGCGATCGACAGACAAGGCGCATAAGCCCCAGCGCGCCCCGCCCGGGCGGTCGGGACGAACGCGGACCGACCGACACGGCGTACGGTTGTGCCCATCGACACCACCCTCCTGATCGCCGAGGCCTTCGACCAGGCCCAGGTGACCGAGCTCCGACACTCGGTCACCTCCTGCGCGCACGCCGCCGGGCTGCGTGGACAGCGGCTCGACGACTTCGTGCTGGCGATCAACGAACTGCTCACCAACGCGGTGCGGCACGGCGGCGGGCGGGGCTGGCTGCGGCTGTGGCGCCAGCCGGGGCGGCTGATCTGCGAGGTCGCCGACCACGGGCGGGGAATCAGCCCCCGGCGGCTCGACGACCGCAGCCGACCCGCACCCGACACCGCGGGCGGCTGGGGCCTCTGGCTGGCCCGAGAGCTGAGCGACGCCATGGACGTCGAAACCGGCCCGGGCGGCACCACGGTCCGGATCAGCACGGCCCTCGGCGTGCGCGAGCGCGCCCCGGACTGACGACCACCGGCGGGCCGGACGCCGCGTCGGGGCCGCAGCCGGCACGCCCCGGGCGAGCAGGGCGCGGGCCGGGGCCGGGCGCTCAGCCGAACAGGGCGGAGACCGACTCGCCGTTGTGGATCCGGCGCATGGCCTCGGCCAGCGCCGGAGCGACCGAGAGCACCTGAAGCTTCGGCACCCGCTTGCTCTCCGGGATCGGTACCGTGTTGGTGCAGACGATCTCCAGCACCCCGTCCTGCCCGCTGAGCCGCTCCAGCGCGCCGCCGGAGAACAGCCCATGGGTGCAGGCCAGCCGGATCGAGCGGACCTTCAGCTCGCGCAGGTGGGTCATCAGCTCGATCACCGTGCTGCCCTTGGCGATCTCGTCGTCGAGGACGATCACGTCCCGGTCGGCCACCTCGCCGATCACCGTGCTGATCGTGACCCGGTCGTCGCTGAACCGCTGCTTCGCGCCGGCCGCAACCGGGGTGCCGAGCATCCGGGCGAAGGCGGCGGCCTCCTTGGCGTTGCCGAGGTCGGGTGAGACCACCACGGTGTCGCGGAGGTCGTACCGGCTGAAGTGGCCCGCCAGCTCGCGCAGCGCGTGCAGGTGGTCCACCGGGACGCTGAAGAAGCCGTGCACCTGCGGCGAGTGCAGGGTCATCGCCAGCACCCGGTCCGCGCCGGCCGAGGTCAGCAGGTCCGCGACCAGCCGGCCACCGATCGAGATGCGCGGCGCGTCCTTCTTGTCCGAGCGGGCGTACGCGTAGTGCGGCAGCACCACGGTGATCCGGGCCGCCGAGGCGCCCCGGGCCGCGTCGATCATGAGCAGCAGCTCGACCAGGTTCTCCTGCACGGGCGGCACCAGCGGCTGGATCAGGAAGACGTCGCGTTCCCGGCAGTTCGCCTGCAACTGCACCTCCAGGCAGTCGTTGGCGAACCGGGACACCCGGGTGGGGTGCAGCAGCACCCCGAGGTGGGCGCAGATCTCGGCGGCGAGGTCGGGATGGGCGGTTCCACTGAAGACTGCGATGTCGCGCACGTTGACCGATCGTACGGCCGTCGGTGGCGACGGACCGGCGTCGGGCCAGGTACGGTGCTGCCGTGACCGGAGAGTACGTCGCAGCCATCGACCAGGGCACCACCTCCTCCCGGTGCCTCGTTTTCGACCGGGCCGGGGAGATCGTCTCCGTGGCCCAACGCGAGCATCGGCAGATCTTCCCCCGGCCGGGCTGGGTCGAGCACGACGCCGAGGAGATCTGGGACAACGTCCAGCTCGTCGTCCGCGAGGCGCTGGCGAAGGCCGGCATCGGCCCGGCGGGGCTGGCGGCCGTCGGCATCACCAACCAGCGGGAGACCACCGTCGTCTGGGACCGGGCCACCGGCCGGCCGGTCGCGAACGCCCTCGTCTGGCAGGACACCCGCACCGGGCCACAGCTACGCGCGCTCGCCGAGGCGTACGGCGAGCAGCGGCTGTCCGAGCGCACCGGGCTGAGGCTGGCCACCTACTTCGCCGGCCCGAAGCTGCGTTGGCTACTGGACCACACCGACGGGCTGCGCGAGCGGGCCGAGCGGGGCGAGGTGCTGTTCGGCACCATGGACAGCTGGTTGATCTGGAAGCTGACCGGCCGGCACGTCACCGACGTGACGAACGCGAGCCGCACGATGCTGATGGGCCTGGACACCCTCGACTGGGACCCGGAGCTGCTCGACGCGCTCGGCGTACCGGCCGCGATGCTCCCCGAGATCCGCAGCTCGGCCGAGGTCTACGGCACCGCCGAGGGGTTGCTCCCCGGGGTGCCGGTGGCCAGCGCCCTCGGCGACCAGCAGGCCGCCCTGTTCGGGCAGTCCTGCTTCCAGCCGGGCGAGGCGAAATGCACGTACGGCACCGGCAGCTTCCTGCTGCTCAACACGGGCGCGAGCCCGGTCATCTCGTCGCACGGGCTGCTGACCACCGTCGCGTACCGGATCGAGGGGCAGCCCGCCGTGTACGCCCTGGAGGGCGCGATCGCGGTCACCGGCTCGCTGGTGCAGTGGCTGCGGGACAACCTCGGCCTGATCTCCAGCGCCGCCGAGGTGGAGGAGCTGGCCCGCACGGTCGACGACAACGGCGGCTGCTACGTGGTGCCGGCGTTCTCCGGGCTGTTCGCCCCGCACTGGCGCAGCGACGCGCGCGGGGTGATCACCGGGCTCACCGGCTACATCACGAAGGGGCACCTGGCCCGGGCGGCGCTGGAGGCGTCCGCCTGGCAGACCCGCGAGGTGGTCGACGCAATGAACGCCGACTCCGACGTGGCGCTGCGCCGGCTGCGGGTGGACGGCGGGATGACCGCCAACGGCCTGCTGATGCAGTTCCTCGCCGACGTGCTGGACGTGCCGGTGGTCCGCTCCCGGATCACGGAGACGACCTGCCTCGGCGCGGCGTACGCGGCGGGCCTCGCCGTGGGCTTCTGGCCGGATCTGGCCACCCTGCGTGGCCAGTGGCGCTCCGACGCGCAGTGGACCGCCACGATGGGCCCGGACGAGCGGGAGCGCGGGCTGCGCCAGTGGCGCAAGGCCGTGCAGCGCACCCTCGACTGGGTCGACTGATCCGCCTGCGGCGTCAGGGGCCGGTCAGGACCAGGTGAGGCCGGTGAGCTTCTCGTAGACCTCGACGTAGCGGGCCCGGGTCGCCTCGATCACCTCGGCGGGCACCTCGGGGGCCGGGGGCAGCTTGTCCCAGCCGCCGCCGGTCGCCCAGTCCCGGACGTACTGCTTGTCGTAGGAGAACTGCGGCCGGCCCGGCTGGTACGACTCGGCCGGCCAGAACCGCGACGAGTCGGAGGTGAGCACCTCGTCGCCGAGGACGAGGGTGCCGTCCGCCGCCCAGCCCAGCTCGATCTTGGTGTCGGCGACCAGGATGCCCCGGTCGGCGGCCAGCTCGGCACCCCGGCAGTAGACGGCGATGGTGATCTGCCGCAGCCGCTCGGCGGTCTCCGCGCCGACCTTGTCCACCACCTGCTGGTAGGTGATCGGCTCGTCGTGCTCGCCCTTGGGGGCCTTCGTCGACGGGGTGAAGATCGGCTCGGGCAGGATCGACGCCTCGACCAGGCCCCGGGGCAGCTCGACCCCGGAGACCGCGCCGGTGCGCTCGTACTCGACGAGACCGCCGCCGGTCAGGTAACCCCGCGCGACGCACTCGATTGGGACCATCTCCAACCGCTGGCAGCGGATCGCCCGGCCGGCGAACTCCGCCGGGACGTCCGTGGCGGAGACGACGTGGTTCGGCACCAGGTCGGCGAGCTGCTCGAACCACCACAGGGACAGCGCGGTGAGCAGGCGGCCCTTGTCCGGGACCGGAGTCGGCAGCACCACGTCGTAGATGGAGATCCGGTCCGAGGCGACCAGAATCAGATCGTCGCCGTCGGCGTAGACGTCCCTGACCTTGCCCGAGTGCAAAAGTTCCACGCGCCCTAGTACACCATGGGCCGGTGGAACGCCCGGGACGGCCACCCGGGGCGTCCCACCGGTCACGCTGCGGTCAGATCCCGGACGCCGACGTCGGCGGGAAACGGCGGCCTCGGGCCGGGCGGCCGTTGACACCCGCCCGCGCCGGCTGTGTAAATGGTCCGACCGGGCCGGCGTCCGCGCGGCCACCACCCGGTTCGTCGCCCAGGCCGAGGCTGCCCTGGCCGCGTGACCCACCTGACCGGTGCTCCACCCCGGCCGGACCCGTTTCCGCTGTCCGACTGTCAGCTGCCAAGATCGTGCTGGACCGCGGATCGGGTGGCCGCGAAGCGGTCCCGAGGCCACCCTTCCCCGGTTCGAGCATGATGTTTGGTACGCCCATGGACCGACGAAGCCCGAGCGGGACCGACACGCCGGGACGAGGCCGGCGCGGGTGGGGCGGAGTCAGCGCGGCGGACGGTTGCGCCGGTTGCGCATGAGCAGCACCACCAGCAGGACGATCCCGCCGACGACGGCCAGGCAGCACAGCAGGCCGAGGACGCCGACGCCGCCGCCCCGCGACCGCCGCCTGGCGGCCTCCACCACGAGTTCCCCCGTGCCGGTGGACGCCCAGGCCGCGACCGGGACGAAGACCGACAGCACGACCGCACCGAGGACCGCGCCGAGCCGGCCCCACCACTTGTTCCACGAAGACATGCCCCCATCCTCGCCGAAGGGCGCAAGCGGGGCACGCAGGACGGCCAGGATTCCCGGACGGCACTCGCTTACACGGCCGGAAGCCCCCGCCGGGGCCGGAAAGGGCAGGAGGCGGGGCGGGGCGAAAAATGGGGCAGGATGGGGAACAGCGAAGGGCCCCGGAGCGAACTCCGGGGCCCTTGCGAACGAGTAGCGGGGACAGGATTTGAACCTGCGACCTCTGGGTTATGAGCCCAGCGAGCTACCGAGCTGCTCCACCCCGCGTCGGCTTCTACAGCCTATCGCATCCCGGCGACGGAGATCAGCGGCCCCCCGAAAGCCCCCCGGGACGGCAGCCGCGCCGCCACCCAGAAGGTCATGCGAGAGGCCCATGGAGACCCCACGCGAAAGGCCCCGGAGCGAACTCCGGGGCCTTTCCGAACGAGTAGCGGGGACAGGATTTGAACCTGCGACCTCTGGGTTATGAGCCCAGCGAGCTACCGAGCTGCTCCACCCCGCGTCGACTCGTTAACCGTAGCGCACCACCCCGGCCGGTCGCAAAACGGCCCACGCCTCCGGGCGTAACCGCTGGTCAGCCCCCCGCCGACGGCGACGGCGACGGCGGGGCCGAGCCGCCGCTCGGCGAGGCCGACGGCGACGGCGAGGCCGGGGCGGCGGCCTGCTGAACCCGCTGGAACGCAGTCATCGCCTCGTCCAGGGCCTTGAGCGCCTGGCCGTACCGCTCGAAGTTGCCGGACGCCTGCGCGGCCCTGACCTCGGTGATGGCCGCCTGCACCTTTGCCGCCGCCTCGGCCAGCGCGCCGGTCATCGGCGGGGCACCGGTCCCGTCGCCCGACGGCGGGGTGCCGCCGGTCGTGGGCGGGGTCCCGCCCTCGGCGGCCTGCTTGCCCTGGTCGACGAGCTGCTTGATGCCGTCGGTCAGGTTGTTGGCCAGCACCACGTACGACCCGCCGTCGCCGTAGGACAGCAGCACCTTCTGCAGCAGCGGGTACGCATCCTGCTGGTTGCTCTTGACGTACACCGGCTCGACGTACAGCATTCCGTCGCCGAACGGCAGCGACAGCAGGTTGCCGTACTGCACCTGGGCCTGGTTGGAGGAGAGCAGGTTCAGCTGCTGCCGGATGTTGGCGTTGTTGGTCATCTGCTGGTGCACCTGCACCGGCCCGGAGATCCGGGTCTGGTCCGGCAACTCCAGCACCTCCAGCTGCGGCTTGCCGTCCACATACGAGCCGGAGATCAACGCGGCGAGGTTCTGCCGGCCGTTCGGGGTGACCGCGGAGGTGAGCTGGAAGCGCGGCGCGGTCTGCCCCGGGAACTGCGTCCACATGTAGTACGGCGGCTGCTTCTGCCCGCCGTCCGGGTTGTCCGGCACGTTCGGCACCTGCCAGAAGTCCTGGGCCGAGTAGAAGTCGCCCGGGTCGGTGACATGGAACTTGGTCAGCAGGTTGCGCTGCACCTTGAACAGGTCGGCCGGGTACCGGAAGTGCTCTCGCAACTCGGCCGGGATCTTGTCGTTCGGCAGCACCAGGTCCCCGCCGAACGCCTTGTTCCACGCCTTGAGCACCGGGTCGGTCTGGTCGAACTCGTACAGCCGGACCGTGCCGTCGTACGCGTCGACCGTGGCCTTGACCGAGTTGCGGATGTAGTTGACGTTCTCCCGGGCGAGCTGGAAGGTGCCCCGGCCGGTCAGCTCGTCGGTGGTCTCCGCCTGGAGGTTGACCCGCTCCGCGTACGGGTAGGTCGCGGCCGTGGTGTAGCCGTCGACGATCCACTGCACCCGGCCGCCGACCACCGCCGGGTACGGGTCGCCGTCGAGGGTGAGGAACGGCGCGACCTTCTCCACCCGGTCCCGGGGGTTGCGCACGTACAGCAGCTTCGAGTTCTCGTTGACCGCCTCGGAGAGCAGGAAGTTCGACTCCTGCTCCTTGATGGCGTAGAGCAGCCGGCGGGTGAACGAGCCGATCTCGACGCCGCCCTCGCCGGTGTAGGTGTAGTACTGCTCGCCACCGGTCTGGGTCGGCCGGTCGAACTCGGCGTTGCGCTCCGGGTTCGCCTGGCCGACGATCGCGTAGTCCTCGGGCTCCATCCGCTCGCCGTAGTAGATGCGCGGCTGGGTGGCCGGGATCTGCTCGATCTGCGCGGAGCACGCCTCCTGGCTCTTCTCGCCGAGGAAGCCGGAGACGAAGTACGGCTGGCCGCCGCAGACCACCTGGTTGGCCGGCGCGGCCACCAGCCCGTAGCCGTGGGTGTAGACGGTGTGCCGGTTGATCCAGGTGTTCTGCTGGTCGGTCAGCTCGCCGTAGTTGACCTCCCGGACCCCGACCACGTAGTCGGAGGTCTTGCCAGCCACCGCGTACCGGTCGATGTCCAGCTTCGGCCCGAAGTCGTAGAAGCCCCGGACCTGCTGGAGCTGGGTGTACGTCTCGGAGACGAGCTGCGGGTCGAGCAGCCGGACGTTCGGCACCACGGAGGCGTCGGTGCCCAGGCTCGCCGGCGGCACCAGGTTGCTCGCCGCGTACGGCTGGGTCTTCGTGTCGGCCAGCCCGAACGCCGCGCGGGTGGCGTTGATGCTCCGCTCGATGTACGGGGCTTCCTTGTCCTTGGCGCTCGGCTTGACCTCGAAGGTCTGCACGGCCCACGGGTAGATGCCGCCGATGGCGACGGCGGAGACGCCGAGCAGCGCCAGCGAGATGCCCGGCCACACCAGGTTCCGCATCACCGCGTTGGAGAAAACGATGATCGCGATGGCGACCACGACCGAGATGTACGCGAGGATCTCCTTGGCCGGCAGCAGCGCGTTGATGTCGGCGTACCCGGCGCCGTAGAGCTTCGCGCCCTCGTTGTACTCCAGCAGCATGGTGCGCCGGTCCAGCACGTACGCGACCGCCTTCAGCAGGACGAAGACCGCGACGAGCGTGCTCAGGTGGGCCCGCGCGGCGTTGGTCATCCGATCCCCGACACCCTGTAGCCGCACGCCGCCGAAAATGTAGTGCACGGCCAGCGCGCCGAGCAGGGCGAGCACCACCGCCGTGAAGCCGATGCCCAGCAGGTAGCGCCAGAACGGCAACTGGAAGACGTAGAAGCCGACGTCGACGCCAAACTCCGGGTCCTTGACGCCGAATTCGCCGCCGTTGCGGAACAGCAGCCACTGGCTCCACCGGCTCTGCGCGGACAGCCCGGCGAAGAGGCCGACCACCAGGGCGACCAGGCTGATCCACAGGCCGAGCCGGGGGCCGAGCACCATCCGGTACCGCTCCAGGGTGGCCTGCTCCAGCGAGTGGGGCCGCAGCTTCGGGCGCAGCCGGTGCGCCAGCCACAGGTTGCCGCCGACGATCAGCGCCATCGCGAGGCCGATCACGAGGAAGAGCAGCAGCCGGGTGGCGAGCATGCCGGAGAAGACCTGTGTGTACCGCACCTCGTCGAACCAGAGCCAGTCCGTCCACGCCTGCACCCCCCAACCGAGGAGAGTGAAGAGAAGGAACACCCCGACCAGGACACCGATGGTGACGCGTCCGCGCCGGCTCATCCTCGGCAGGGGGCTGCTACGCATGACCACTGTTGGCTCCGCACGCTCGATGTGATCGGCTCCGACCAGGCACCCAGAGTACGGGGTGTTCCTGAAAGCGTCGGCCCAAGGTCACGCGGGCTGGCGCGTCGACCCAAGGTCACGCGAGCTGGCGCGGGGGTCAGCAGCGGGTCGGCTGCCCCCCGGCGCGGAGGGTCTCCAGGGCGGTGAGCGCCTCGTCCAGCGACCCCACCTTGAGCAACGGCAGGTCAGGCTGCGGGTTGCGGACCGCCTCCGCGCAGTTCGCCTCGGGCACCAGGAACACCTTGGCCCCGGAGTCCTTCGCGCCGACCAGCTTCTGGGCGATCCCGCCGATCGGACCGACCCGACCCTCGTCGTTGATGGTGCCGGTGCCCGCGATGACCATCCCGCCGGTGAGGTCGGCCGGCTCCAGCTTGTCCACGATCCCCAGTGCGAACATCAGCCCGGCGCTCGGCCCGCCGATGTCGCCCAGGTCGATGGAGAGGGTGAACGGGTGCGGCTGCTGCTGGTCGATCTCGACCCCGATCCGCGGCCGGCCGTCGGACTCCCGACTGGTGATCCGGGCCGTGGCCGCGGCGCCGGCCCGGATGTAGCCGACGGTCAGGCCGGTGCCGGCCGGCTTGGCGCGGATCAGCTCGGTGAGCCGGCCGGCGCTGGTCACCGGCTTGCCGTCGACCGAGGTGACGATGTCGCCGGCGGCAAGCACCCCGTCCGACGGGCCACCCGCCGTGACGGTCTTGACCAGCACCTGGACGGGGAACCCCAGCTCCCGCAGCGCGGCCGTCTCGGCGCTGGTCTGGGAGTTGCGGAAGTCCTCCTCGTTGCGCTGCTCGACCTCCTGCTGGCTCTCCCCCGGCGGGTAGACCAGCTCGCGCGGCACCACCGCCTCGTCGGCGGAGAACCAGCCGGCCAGCGCGGAACGCAGCCGCACCGTGGGCTGCACCCCGACCGTGGTCAGCCGTAGCTGGCCGGCGGAGGTGGACGTCGCCCGCCCGGTCACCTGGATGACCTCCTTGCCGTCCACGGTGCCGAGCGTGTTGACCGTCGGACCGGGGCCGAGCACCACGTACGGGATCGGCGCGTTGAGCACGCCGAAGCTGAGCAGGGCGGTCAGCAGGGCACCCACGAGGACGGTCACGCCGCGACGTCTCATGACGGTGAGCGTACCGAGCCCCCGGGTGGGTACCTCGACGGTGACAGGGACTTCGCCCTCAGCGCAACGCCAGCGGCGGCGACCTGGACCGCAGCCCGCGTACCGTAGACGTCGTGCCTGATATTCCGTTCGGTTTCGCGCTCCCGGGTGGGCAACCACCAGACCCCAACGATCCCGCGGCGATGCAGCAGTTCATGTCGCAGTTGCAGCACCTGCTCTCGGCGCAGGGCGGCGGACCGGTCAACTGGGACCTGGCCCGACAGGTGGCCGCCAGCCAGCTCGCCGCCACCGGAGACCCGGCGGCCTCGCCCTACGAGCGCCACTCGGTCGAGGAGGCGCTGCGCCTGGCCGACCTCTGGCTGGAGCCGGCTACCGCCTGGCCGACTGGCATCCGCACCTCGGTGGCCTGGAACCGGAACGAGTGGATCTACAAGACCCTCGACGTCTGGCGCAAGCTCTGCGACCCGGTGGCCAGCCGGATGGTCGGGGCGATGAGCGACCTCGTGCCGCCGGAGGCCCGCGCCCAGCTCGGCCCGATGCAGTCGATGGTGGCGACGCTGGGCGGCGCGCTCTTCGGCGGGCAGCTCGGTCAGGCCCTCGGCTCGCTCGCCGCGGAGGTGCTCTCCGCCGGTGACATCGGGCTGCCGCTCGGCCCGGCCGGCACGGCCGCGCTGATCCCGGCCAACATCCGGGCGTACGGACAGGGCCTGGAGCTGCCCGAGGACGAAGTCCGGCTGTACGTGGCCCTGCGCGAGGCGGCGCACCAGCGGCTCTTCGAGCACGTGCCGTGGCTGCGCGGGCACGTGCTCAGCGCCGTCGAGACGTACGCCTCGGGTATCCGGGTCAACCGGGAGGCGATCGAGGAGGCGATGGGCCGGGTCGACCCGACCGACCCGGAGTCGATGCAGGCGATCGCCCTGGAGGGCATCTTCACCCCGGAGGACACCCCCGCGCAGAAGGCGTCGCTGGCCCGGCTGGAGACCGCGCTCGCCCTGGTGGAGGGCTGGGTCTGCCATGTGGTGGACGACGCCGCCGGGGAGCGTCTGCCCAATGTGGTACGCCTCGGCGAGGCGTTCCGCCGCCGGCGGGCGGCCGGCGGGCCGGCCGAGCAGACGTTCGCCGCGCTGGTCGGGCTAGAGCTGCGACCGCGCCGGCTGCGCGAGGCGGCGGCCCTGTGGGCGGCGCTGACCGAGCACCGGGGGAACGCCGGCCGGGACGCCGTCTGGGGCCACCCGGACCTGCTGCCCTCGGACGACGACTTCACCGACCCGGTGGCGTTCGCCACGACGCGGCTCGACCTCGACGACGAGCTGGCCAACTTCGACTTCACCGCCCCGGGCGGCCCGCAGGAGCAGGCACCCGGCTCTCCCCGCCCGCGCCCGGAGGACGACGCCGAGGAGTCCTGACCGCCCCACCCTTGCCCGGCCCCTCGCCCGCCTTCGCCGCTGATCAGGAGGTACGCGTCGGAGACGGCGCTGCTGCTGACACGGATCTCTTGATCACGAAGGTGGTCGGGTGGGGGGTCAGCGGTGGCCGGAGAGGAGGGCGCGGGTGGTTTCCCAGCCCTCGACGGCGGGGTCGAGGGCGGCCAGGTCGGCCGGGCCGCGCAGCCGCCGCCAGGCGGCGGTGACGGCCACGTCCCCGGGTCGGGGGGCGGCCCGGCGCACCTCGGCCGCGTGCGTGGCGTCCAAATCGACCTCCGGGAGCCACTCCGGCACCGGCAACCGGGACGCGACGCCGAGCAGGCCGGGGCCGGCGTCCTCGACCGGGGCGAGGGCCACCGGCCGGGTGGTCAGCGGGCGGAGCAGCTTGCCGATGGTCAGGCCGGGCAGGTCCGGGGCGTCGGCGGCGACGACGGCCCCCTGATCGTACCCGGTCAACGCGCCGAGGACGGCAGTGCCGGTGGCGGCGGGCACCTCGTACACGGCCATGCCGGGCCAGACGACGGACTCGGCAAGGGCGCGGTCCGCCGGGACGGCCGCGATCGCGGTCTCGACCTCCTGGAGGGTGGCGAGCAGGTCCACCACGTCCTCGGCGAGCGCAGCCCGCCAGGCCGCCGGGTCGATCCCCGGGGGCGTCCATGCCACCGGGCCGAGCAACGCCACCACCACACGTCGAGCCACGCCCCGACCCTAGACGAGGCCGATGTCGGGGGTCGATGCCTGGGCATGCAGGTCGGCATGGGAGAGCGGCGGGGCGAGCGCCGGGAGGACCCGGACGACCCGCAGGCGCCATGTCGCCGGCATGGCGGGATCCAGCGGGCGGGTTGGCGCGATGTCGCCGACATGGAGTTGATCACGCGGCCGGGGCGAGGCCAGACGGGGCCGGGCGGCGCGAGACGAGCGCGGCGCGAGACGAGCGCGGCGCGGTCAGTCGCCCAAGGGGGTGCCGGAGGCCGCGGCGACGCCCTCCAGGTACCCGCGGGCGCGTTCGGCCTTCGGGTAGCGCCCGACCAGCGCCCAGAACCGGGCGTTGTGGCTGGGCACGATGAGGTGGGCCAACTCGTGCAGCAGCACGTAGTCGATCACCCAGTCGGGCATGTCCTGGATGCGGTGCGAGATGCGGATGGTGCGGTCGGCCGGGGTGCAGGAGCCCCACCGGCCGTTCTGGTTGGTCACCCAGCGGACGCTCACCGGGACCGCCTGGTCGCCGTATTCGGCGAGGTAGAGGCCGCGCAGCCGGGTGGCGCGACCGAACAGCTCGTCGTCGGAGCGGACCAGCCGCCCCTCGCGGGCCTCCAACCGGGCCAGCATCCGGTCGACCCACTCGGTCTCCTCGGCCCGGGAGAACTGGTCGGGAATCAACACCACGACCCGCTCGCCGTCGCGGTAGGCGGACACCGTGCGTCGCCGGCGCTGGCTGCGCCGTACCTCGACTACCGGCTTCCGCGCCCCTGCCATCAGCGGACCGCGCAGCCTCGGATTGCTGTCACGAAGGAAAGCTAATGGGTACTGGCCAGGGGTCCGCAAGAGTCAACACCACGACACGCGCCCGGAAAGTCACGGTTGATGACCGGGAGTCCCGAAAAAAATCCTTGCGGACTGTCACGAAAGGGCTCCGTCACGGCTCGTGGTGGCCGTGACGGGGGGGCGCGACTCCCTCCCACCGTATGTGATCACGCCCCCGGCCGCCCGCCGGGGGCACCTCCCGGGCGATCTGAGTGGGTTCACCCGGCGTGTCCCCGCGAAACTGACTTATCCGACCTAACTCGGCATGCACACTCTCGACGTCGACTTGCTCACAGTGTCGAAGCACAGCTGACATGGAACCACCCAGACCTGGGTAGGGTCCGCGGACCAGCGGTCACGAGGGTGACCGCGGAAAAAGTCCCAGCGCCGGCGCCCTACGCGGCCCGCCGCCGGGCAACCCGCCGGGACCGGATTGACCGGCGGACGAGACGAGGAGGGCACCGTGGCCGACCAGGCCCAGACTTACAACGGTTACTGCGTCAAGTGCAAGGAGAAGCGGGACTTCGAGGGGCACATCGAAGTTTCGAAGACCGGGATGAACATGGCCAAGGGCAAGTGTCCGGTGTGCGGCACAACAGTGAACCGCATCCTGGGCAAGGCAAAGGTCTGACCCGCACGGGTCCAGTACCGGGGGAGGGCGGCCACTGGTCGCCCTCCCCTCTCGCCTTTGCCGGGCAGTCGCTACCCAGGGGCCCGACGATGTCGGGTGACCGACACGACTATCGGCCGGCT
>NZ_GG657738.1:2383188-2402423 GCF_000158815.1 Micromonospora sp. ATCC 39149
CAACGATCGACGGAAAGCAGGTTACTCGGTCACGATTCGTCGTCATGACCCGTGACCCGCTGCCCCGGCCCACCCTGCTGCCCGGCCTGACCCGCCTGTGGCGGGACCGGCACACCCTCCAGCTCGGGCTGGAGCCAGGCCGGGCCGTCCTCGTCGAGGTGGCCAACCCGCGCGCCGTCCGGGTGCTGGACCTGCTCGACGGCACCCGCAGCGAACGCCTCGTCCTCGCCCACGCCGCCGGGGCCGATGTGCCACGGGACGAGGCGCGCGGGCTCGTCGACGCGCTGCGGGCCGCCGGGCTGGTCGTACCCGCGCACACGCTGCTCCCCCGCGACCTCGCCGGCCCGGCGCGGCGGCGACTCACCGCGGAGGCCGGGGCCCTGGCCCTGGCCGCGCCCGCGCTGCCCGGCACGCCCGCCCAGGTGCTGCGGCGACGCCGGGGGGCGCGGGTGCTGGTCACCGGCGGTGGCCGGCTCGGCGCGGCGGTCGCCGTCGCGCTCGCCCAGGCCGGGGTCGGGCACGTGCACCCGGACCTGACCGGGCCGGTGTGCCCGGCCGACCTGGTGGGCACCGGCCTCGCCGCCACCGACCTGGGCCGGCCGCTCGCCGCCGCCGTGCGCGACGCGGTGGACCGGGTCGCCCCCGGCACCGCCACCCGCCCGCTGCGCGGCGGCAGGCCCGCCCTCGTGCTCCAGCTCGGCCTCGACCGGCCGGCGGCGCTGGTCGCGGCCGGGTTCACCCAGCGCCGCCAGCCGCACCTGCTGCTCACCCTGCGCGAGGGGGTGCCCACGGTCGGGCCGCTGGTTCGCCCGCCGTCCGGGCCCTGCCTGCGCTGCGTCGACCTGCACCGGACCGACCGGGACCCGGGCTGGCCGGCGCTCGCCGCCCAGCTCGCCACCGACGCCCCGGACCAGACCTGCGGTGCGGCGCTCCTGCTCGCCGCAGCGGGTTACGCCACCGCGGAGGCGCTGGCCCACCTCGACGGCGGCACCCCGGAGACTCTCGGCTGCGCCGTGGAGATCGCCGGCCCCGGTCGGCTACGCCGGCGGACCTGGCCGCCGCACCCGTCGTGCCGCTGCGCCGGGCCAACCCGCTGAGCCACCACCGCCCCGGCCACCCCACCCGCCATGCCGACGCGCCGGCCAGATCCGCCGACCGACCCCCGCCGGCCAGGGACGAAACGGTCCGAGTGGGCAACCGGCCCGACCCGCCGGGCGGCCACGATCCGGGGGTGGGCGACCCCGGCCCGGCAGCGAAGCAGCCGCGGGGCCGTCGAGTCGGTAACAATGGCCGGGTGACCGACATCCCGCGCCGGGCCATGTCCCGGACCGCCAAGCTCGCCGCCCTGCCGCTCGGCTTCGCCGGCCGGACCGTCCTCGGCATGGGCAAGCGCGTCACCGGGCTGGCGTCCGACGTGATCTCCGCCGAGATCCAGCAACGCACCGCCGAGCAGCTGTTCAGCGTGCTGGGCCAGCTCAAGGGCGGGGCGATGAAGTTCGGCCAGGCGCTGTCGGTTTTCGAGGCGGCCCTGCCCGAAGAGATCGCCGCCCCCTACCGGCAGGCCCTCACCAAGCTCCAGGAGGCCGCCCCGCCCCTGCCAGCGGCCACGGTGCACAAGGTGCTCGCCGAGCAGCTCGGCCCGGCCTGGCGGGAGCGCTTCGTCTCCTTCGACGACACCCCCGCCGCCGCGGCCAGCATCGGCCAGGTGCACCGGGCCCAGTGGCGGGACCCGGACGGCGGCGCGCCCCACGACGTGGCCGTCAAGATCCAGTATCCGGGGGCCGGGGACGCGCTGCTCGCCGACCTCAAGCAGCTCTCCCGGCTGAGCGGCATGCTCCGGGCGATCCAGCCGGGGCTGGACGTCAAGCCGCTGCTGGTCGAGCTACGGGAGCGGATCACCGAGGAGCTGGACTACGAGCTGGAGGCCGAGTCCCAGCGCGCCTTCGCCGTCGCGTACGCGGGCGACGCCGAGATCTTCATCCCGGCGGTGCTCACGGCCACCCCCCGGGTGCTGGTCACCGAGTGGATCGAGGGCACCCCGCTCGCCGAGATCATTCGGGAGGGCAGCGAGGAGCAGCGCGACGAGGCGGGCCGGCTCATGGCGATCCTGCACTTGTCCGCGCCGGCCCGGGCCGGCCTGCTGCACGCCGACCCGCACCCGGGGAACTTCCGACTGCTGCCGGACGGTCGGCTCGGCGTGATCGACTTCGGCGCGGTGGCCCGGATGCCGGAGGGTACGCCCGAGCCGATCGGTCGGCTGGCCGGGCTGGCGCTGCGCGGCGAGGCGGACGCGGTGGTCGCTGGGCTGCGCGAGGAGGGCTTCGTCAGCCCCACCGAGCCGATCGACGCTCAGGCCGTGCTCGATTTCATCCGGCCCATGCTGGATCCGGTGGCCGACGAGGAGTTCCGGTTCACCCGGGCCTGGCTCCGAGCCGAGGCGACCCGGCTGGCCAGCCCGCGCTCGCCGGCGTACCAGCTCAGCCGGCAGCTCAACCTGCCGCCGTCGTACCTGCTGATCCACCGGGTCACGCTCGGCTCGATCGGGGTGCTCTGCCAACTGCAGGCGAAGGCGCCGTACCGCTCGATCCTGGAGCGCTGGCTGCCGGGCTTCGCCCCGGTGGGCTGACCCGGTTCGAAGACGTGGGGGCGGATCGGCCGGCCGGCGATCCGCCTCGGCCGTGGGGGATCGGGTTAAAGGACGCCCAGGTCGGGTTCCGACTGGCTACGGTGTGTCACGACGGTACGGGCGGTACGGGTTGCCTCAGTGCTCGGGGGGTGCGACCGGCCTGAGGCCGGGGCATTCGGGCCCGGGACAACGCTTCGTGGAGTAGTTGCATCTCGACGGCTCCGTGGGGCATGTGCAGCAGCATTGGTTTCGGCTCTCTCTCGGGCCGGTGTGGCACCGGCGGGATGGTGCGGATCGGGTGTGTCAGGCAGCCAACCGGACGGCGTGACGCGACGCGGACAGCCCACTGGCCGCCAGGCGCGCCTCGGCCTCGACCTTCAGCGCGGCGTCACGCGCGACGTCCTCCTTGCGCGGGCGGCCCCGGGGCCGCTTGCGCGGAACGACCGCGCCACGCTCGAAGATCTCGCCGCCCCAGACGCCCCAGGGCTCGGCCCGCTCGACCGCGCCGGCAAGGCACTCGACGCGCAGCGGGCAGTCCCCGCAGAGCGACTTGGCCAGCTCAAGCTCGGTGGGCGAGTCGGAGAACCACAGGTCGGGGTCGACCTTCCGGCAGGGCAGGTTCGCCTCCATCTCGACGCTCAGGTCGACGGGGGCCAACGCCAGACTCATCTCCCGGTCACCTCTCTCTCACTTCGATCTCGTGGATCGGATTTCCGACGTACTTCGGCGGGGCAAAAAACTGAGGCCGCGGATCCCGGTAGCGGGTTCCGCGGCCTCGAGGTGAGCCGGTTGGTCTGGTGATCAGACCGGTCTACCTCGAGGTGGAACGCCGCGGACATCCGTGCGCTGCTTGGCGACGTCGATGCCCATGCCCGTGAAGCCACTGGTCCCCTCGGCTCCGGTGAGCGGCGCGACGGTCAGGTTCAGCTCGGCCTGAACCCGGACCTGGTGCACCTGCGGAGCCGACGGTCGAGCGGCGAGGGCCACCCGGACAGCCGAAAGCGGAGCGACGGCAGCGGGCAGCGCCAGCGGACGCTCGTTGGTGTAGATCTCCATTGGTGCCACCTCCCTAACGTGCCTCGAAGTCGACTGAACCCCACCCCCGTGAGCAGCCGGAATGGCGCCGCTCGCGAGGTGCGCCCTGAGGCTATTCCTCGTCACAGGGCAAGGGCAAACGAATTTACGGATCGATTTTCAAAGTTTTCTCACGGCAGACGTCGTCGACCGCGGCACCGTCCACAAGGGCCAACACCGGTTCGCCGTACAGGCCGATCTTGCGAGGGCCGATGCCGGCGATCGCGATCAGTTCCTCGCGCCGGCCGGGCCGCCGCTCGGCCAGCGCGGTGATGGTGGCGTCGGTGAAGACCACGTACGCGGGGACCTTCTGCGCGGCGGCCACCCGGGCCCGCCAGTCGCGCAACCGCTCGTAGAGGTCCTCGTCGATGTCGGAGGGGCAGGCCGGGCAGCGGCCGAGCTTGCGGTCCGGGCCGGCGAGCAGCGTCGCGCCGCAGATCCGGCAGGAGATCACCTGGTTGCGGCGGCGCTCGGCCCGCTTGGGCGCCGCGCCGGCCCGCTCCGTCCCGCCGCCGGAGCGGTCGAGCTGGGGCAAGAACCGCGACGGCCGCCGGGCCCGGCCGCCCGGCGAGCGGGCAACCGCGTACGACAGCCAGAGCCACTCCCGGGCCCGGGTGATGCCGACGTAGAGCAGCCTTCGCTCCTCCTCGACCTGCTCGGCGGTCCGCGCGTACGTGGTGGGCAGGGTGCCCTCGGAGAGCCCCACCAGGAAGACGGCGTCCCACTCCAGGCCCTTCGCGGAGTGCAGGGATGCCAGGGTCACCCCCTCGACGGTCGGCACGTGCTGCTGGGCGGCGCGGCGGGCCAGCTCGTCGTTGAAGTCGGCCAGCGTCACGAGGCGCTGCACAGCGGCGGCCTCGCCGATCGGCAGCACGGGCGGGGTGGCCGCGTACTCGTCGGCGAGCCCGACCAGGGCCGCCAACGCCTCCCAGCGTTCCCGGGCCGCGCCGCCGGCCGGGGCGGCGTCGGGGGCCCAGCCGACGGCCGACAGCCCCTCCACCACGGCGTCGCGCAGCGGTGTCTCGCCGGGAATCGAGCGGGTGGCCGCCCGCAGCGCCACCATCGCCTGGCGCACCTCGGCCCGCTCGAAGAACCGCTCGGCGCCCTGCACCACGTACGGCACCTCGGCCTCGGTGAGCGCCTTCTCGTACGCCTCGGACTGCGCGTTGGTGCGGAACAGCACGGCGATCTCCCGGGCCGGGGTGCCGGCGTCGACCAGGGCCCGGCAGCGGGTCGCCACGGCGGCGGCCTCGGCCGGCTCGTCGGTGAAGATCCGCAGGTCCGGCTCGGGGCCCGGTGGGCGCTGCCCGCGCAGCTCCAGCCGCAGCCGCGCCTCCGTTCCCCGGGCCTGGGAGATCACCGCGTTGGCCAGCCCGACGACCTGCGGGGTGGAGCGGTAGTCCCGGACCAGCCGAAGCACCGTCGCACCCCGGTGGCGGCGGGGAAAGTCGACCAGGTACGTCGAGGTGGCCCCGGTGAACGAGTAGATGGTCTGGCTGGCGTCGCCGACCACGGTGAGGTCGTCCCGGCCGCCGAGCCACGCCTCCAGCAGCCGCTGCTGCAACGGGTTGACGTCCTGGTACTCGTCGACCACGAAGTGCCGGTACTGGCCCCGGACCTGCTCGGCCACGTCCGGGTGCTCCTCGATGCCCCAGACGGCGGCACGCAGCATGTCCTCGAAGTCGATCACACCGTTGGCCCGCTTGAGCTTCTCGTACGCGACGAAGACCTCGGCCACCTTCGCCGGTTCGTGCGGCGTGTCGCGCAGCGCCTTCGCGGCGGCGACCACGTACTCCCCCGGCTCCACCAGGGACGACTTGGCCCACTCGATCTCGCCGGCCAGGTCCCGGGCGGCGGCCCGGTCGGCGCGCAGGCCGACCCGGGCGGCGGCGAGCGTGACCAGCCGAGCCTTGCTGTCCAGCAGCTCCGGCATCGCCCGCCCGGCGAGCAGGCGAGGCGCGAAGTACCGCACCTGCCGCAGCGCCGCCGCGTGGAATGTTCGGGCCTGCACACCGGATACGCCGAGCGCGGTGAGCCGGGCCCGCAGCTCGGCGGCGGCGCGGGCGGTGAAGGTGACCGCGAGCACGTGCCGGCCGGACACCTCGCCGGTCAGGACCCGGTGGGCGATCCGGGAGGTGACCGCCCGGGTCTTGCCGGTGCCGGCGCCGGCCAGGATGCAGACCGGGCCCGCCGGGGCGGTCACCGCGGCGCGCTGCTCCGGGTCCAGCCCGGCGAGCACCCGTTCCGAGCCTGAGTGAACCCCCACAGCGAGGAATCATCTCAGCTGCCCCGGATGTTGCAGCGACTAGCCTGGCCTGACGGGACGGGCAGAACGGACCTTGGAGGACGCGATCATGTTGACGATGTACTCGACCCCGTGGTGCGGCTACTGCCATCGGCTCAAGTCGCAGCTCGACCGGGAGGGCATCGCCTACCGGGTGGTCGACATCGAGCAGGACCCGAAGGCGGCCGAGTTCGTGATGAGCGTCAACGGCGGCAACCAGACCGTGCCGACCCTGCGCTTCGCGGACGGCAGCGCACTCACCAACCCGTCGATCACCCAGGTCAAGCAGCACCTCGCCGGCCTGCCGGGCTGACCGGCCACGCGCGTCACGCGACGGTGGCCGCCCGTTCTGGGCGGCCACCGTCTTCGGCGTGTCAGCGGGTGGGGTGGGCCACGCGCGGCTCGGGCCCGGATTCCGCCGCCCGGCGTTGCAGCGGGATGTGGGGCACGGCGGATACGGTCGGCGCGGAGAGTTGGCGGCCCCGCCAGAGGAAGGCACCAGCCGCGGTGGTGACCACGCCGACCAGCACGAACAGCAGCCGGTAGTCGAACACGCCGACGAGCAGCGCGCCGGCCCCGATCGAGATCGCCTGGGGGCCGCTGACCAGCGCCTCCGACGCCGCGACCACCCGGCCCAGCAGGCCCGCCGGGGTGCGCCGTTGGATGAGGGTGTTCAGCCCCACTGTGATCAGCGGGAGCGAGAGCCCGGCCAGCAGCAGCGCGGCGAATCCGAGCCACACGCTCGGGTAGGCAAGGGCCAGGGCGGCCGGGCCGAAGAGGGTCACTCCCGTGGCCAACGCGCCGACCTCACCGGCGCGGCGCACCAGGGCAGCGGAGAACAGGCCGCCGACCAACCCGCCGAGGCCCTGCACGGTGACCAGCACGCCGACGAACGCGGCGTCGCGGCGCAGGCCCTGGTCGACGTACGCGAAGATCAGCGACTCGGTGAAGCCCATCACCAGCGAGCCGAGGCCGTAGCCGAGCAGGGCGCGGCGCAGCGCCGGCTCGCTGGCCAGGTGCCGCAGCCCGGCCCCCAGCTCCGCCGTCCAGCGCGACCCACCGACGCCCGGCGCCGCCTCGGGCGTGCGCAGCAGGGCGACCACGGCGGCGGCCGTGATGAACCCGACCATCGCCAGCCCGGTGAGCAGCCAGCCGCCGACGGCGGCGTAGAGCGCGGCCCCGGCCAGCGGCCCGACCAGCCGCAGTCCCTGCCGCACGGTCTGTAGCACGCCGTTGGCGTCGGCGAGCAGTTCGACCGGGACCAGATGTCGGATCAGCCCGGCCAGCGCCGCGCTCAGCGTCAGGTACGACAACCCGTAGAGGCCCGCCACCACGTAGATGACCCAGACGTCGCCGGCCTCGGAGACCGCGAACAGCGGCGTGAGCAGGGCTGCGGTGGTGAGGTTCGCGGCGACGAAGAAGGGCCGCCGGGGGTACCGGTCGACCGCCCAGCCGATGAGCGGCGCGAGGACCATCGGCGCGATGATCGCGAAGATCGTCGCGCCGGCCAGTCCGTCGGAGCCGGTCAGGTCCTTCACCCAGATCGCGAGGGCGAGCAGCAGGATCGACTCCGCGGCCATGCTGGCCAGCAGCGCGCCGAACAGCAGTCGGAAGTCGGGGCGGCCCAGGACGGTGCGCATCGGGTTTCCTCTTCTCGGGGCGGCGGTGGGGGTTTCTGCAAGAAACGCGCCTGTCGGAGCTTCCGACGTCGGTCGCGCCGTCCATACTGACCGTGGGGGGCGAATTTCATACAGTTACCGTCGCGTCTCGCGACGGTCGACGGAGATGAGGACACCGTGCCTCCTACCGGACCGAGCCCAGTGCTGCGCCGCCGCAGGTTGGGCCTTGAGCTGCGCAAGCTGCGCGAGGCCGCCGGCCTCACCGGCGACCAGGTCATCGCGCGGATCGGGTGGGCATCCGCGTCGAAACTGTCCCGCCTGGAGAATGGTCGCAGCCGACCCGACCCGGACGACGTCGCCGCCCTGCTCGACCTCTACGGGGTGACCGACGCGCAACGCGAGGAGTTGCTCGGCATCACCGGCGAGGCCGGCGACATGCGGGGCTGGCTGCGCAAGTACCCGGTGATGACCCCGCAGCAGCGCAGCTTCGCCGAGCTGGAGGCGGGCTGCGCGGAGATCCTGGAGTACAACCCGGTCCTGGTGCCGGGGCTGCTACAGACCACCGGGTACGCCCGGCTGCGGATCGTCTCCGCTCACCAGGTCGAGTCCGGCGCCGGCGACTTGGAGCACGGCGAGACACCGGACAACGAGGTGGCCGCCCGGGTGGCCCGGCAGTCGCTGTTGAGCCGCGCCGACGCGCCGCGCTACACGGCGGTGCTGGAGGAGGCGGCGCTGGGGCGGCGGGCCGGCCCGCCGGAGGTGCTGCGGGAGCAGCTCAGCCAGCTCTGCAACCTGGCCATGCTGCCGCACGTCACCCTGCACGTGCTGCCACGGGACACCAAGATCGGCGACTGGTACCTCCCACCGACGGCGTTCTCGATCTACCGGTTCGCCGACCCGCTCGACCCGGAGACGCTGGCGATAGAAGGTGGGTTCACCAACGCCATGTCAACCGAGGTAAGCACTCTAAATGCCTATAAAGTGGCTTTCGAGTGGTTGCGCTCGGCGGCGCTCTCCGCATCGGACACCATCTCCTGGCTCTTCGAGGCCGCGGGGCGGCTGACCGAGGCGGCAGGGCCGTCGACGGCGACCCACGGTTCGGCAACGACGCCGACCCAACGCCGCCGGCACTCCGGACGCCTGACGGATCGGTGACCCCGTCGAGGGCCGCTCCCGGGCACCCGGCACCACTCGTTCCATCGGAGCAGTCCAATCAGGAGCAGACCATGAACGAGATCCCCAACACGCCGTCCGCCCTCGCCCGACAGTTGGCCGGCGCCCCGTGGCGGACCAGCACCCGCAGCCAGACCTCCAACTGCGTGGAGGTGGCCCCGCTGCGCGGCGGCCCGGCGGCCGTGGCGCTGCGGGACAGTAAGGACCGTGGCGGCCCGGTGCTGCTCTTCGACGGCGCCGGGTGGGCGGGCTTCATAGCCGGCACGAAGAGCGGGCAGTTCGACCTGAGCTGATCGCCCCGCCCGGGTCGGGGCCGTCGACGGAAGCCGGCGCCCCCGACCCGCGTCCGGCCGACCGCGACGGGCGTCATCCGATCGGGGGATACGCCGAACCGATCGTCCCGTTCCATTTGCTGGGACGCTGGCCGGGCGTAACATCTGTCGACAGAGTGACGTGGAACTTCCACCGATTGCCGCCCGTCACCGCCGTATCCGGAGACCACCATGCGGTTCCTGATCGTTCGCACCGACATCCGCGCCGCCGCTGACGTCGACATCGCGATCGCCTGGGCCACGGGTGGCCGGGTGCGCGACGAGACCGTCTCCCCCGAACCGCGCCGCCAGGTGGTGCACGCCGAGGACCGGGACGCCGCCCTGCTGCTGGCCCGGGCCCTGTCCACGGTGGGCGCGGTCCGCCGCGGCAAGCAGCGGGTCAAGGTCCTGCCGCTCGACGACCCCGCCCCCTCCTGAGCCCGGCACCGCGTCGCTCACGCTCCGCGATGACTGCGGCAGGGCGTGACGGTTGGCTGACCCGCAGGCCTGACCGTCGGACCTCCGCCGGTCAGCAGTCCGCCGGGTCAGCAGTGGCCGTCGAGCCAACGGTGGATCAGAAAGAGCGCGATCGACGACGGCGGGGGCAGGAGCAGGTGCTCGCCATCGCCCACGGACACCGGCCGCCCGGCCAGCGTCGCGCCGATCTCGCGGCGGGTGAACCAGCGGGCGTGCGCGATCTCGGCCGGGTCCACGTGCACCGGCGACCCCGGGTCGGCCACCGCGAGGAAGCCGAGCATCAGAGAGCCGGGGAACGGCCAGGACTGGCTGCCCGCGTACGCGATCTCCTCGACCGCCACGCCGACCTCCTCGCGGACCTCGCGCACCACGGCGGCCTCGGCCGACTCGCCGGGCTCGACGAACCCGGCGAGGCAGGAGTAACGGCGACGGCCCCTGCTGCGCGGCCAGGCCGCGTTGCTGCCGAGCAGACAACCGCCGTCCTGCCCCGCCGCCCCGTCGTGCACCAGCACGATCATCGCCGGGTCGGTACGCGGCCAGACCCGGCCGCCGTCCGGGTCGATCCGGGACCAACCGGCCTCGTCCACGCGGGTCGGGTGGCCGGTGGCCGGGGAGTAGCCGTGCCCGGCGTGCCAGTTGGTAAGCGCCAGCGCGGCGGTGAAGATGCCGGCGTCCCGGTCCACCAGCAGGTGCCCGACCTCCCGCAGGTGCGCCGCGCGGGTGCCGGGCAGCTCGGGCAGCGGGCTGTCCACCGCGAACACGGGCACGCCGTCGGGCTCGACACCGAGGAACATCGGGACCGAGCGGGGCACCCCGGGCAGCTCACCGGGGCCGACCAGCACCAGCTCCGGCGGGGACGCGTCGGCACGGACCAGGGCCCGGCCGTCGTCGGCGGAGTCGAGCACCAGGACCCGGGCCCGCTCCCACGCCTCGGCCAGCCACTGCGGGTCGGCGCGGCGGTGCGCGGCCCGGTCGAGGGTGGATCGGGCCAGCGGCGGGACGGCCTCCCCGCCGCCCCGGACCAGCCCACCCCCGGCGGTCACGCCCCGACCTGCTCGGTCTGGACGGGGGCGAGGGCGGACAGGGCGGGGGCGATCCGCTCGGCGTCGCCGAGCACCACCGTGACCGCCCGCGCTGGGGCGAGGTAGCGCTGAGCCACCTCGGCCACCTCGTCGACGGTGGCCTTCGCCAGCCGGGCGGCGTGCTCGGCGAGGAAGTCCAGACGCAGCCCACTGCCGGCGTACGCGCTGGTCAGCGACGCCAGCCCGGCCTGGGTGGACACGCCGAGCTGGAGGGTGCCGAGGGCGTACTGGCGGGCCTGCTCCAGCTCGTCCGGCTTCGCCGGAAGCGTGGCCAGCCGACCCAGCTCGTACATCGTCTCCAGCAGCGCCGGGCCCGTCACCTCGGTGGCGACCTCGGCGGCGGCGACCAGCACCGACCCGGCCACCGAGTGCTCGACCAGCGAGTACGGCCCGTACGTGTAGCCCTTGTCCTCCCGGATGTTCTCCACCCAGCGGGAGGAGAAGTAGCCGCCGAAGACCAGGTTGGCCAGTTGCAGCGCGGCGTGGTCGGGGTGGGTGCGGGGCACCGCCGGCAGGGCGATCCGCAACGACGACTGCACCGAACCGGGCCGGTCGACCAGCAGCAGCGGGCCGGGCTCCAGCGGCGGGGCGGGCGGCAGCTCGGCGGTCTGGCCCGCACCGTCCCAGCCCGCTAGGGCCTTCTCGGCAGCGTCCAGGGCCCGCTCCGGCTGCACGTCGCCGACCAGCACCAGCACCGCGTCGGCCGGGTGCACCCGCTCGGCGTGCAGCCGGCGTAGCGCCGCCGGCCGCACCGCGTGCACCTGCTCGGGCTCGGGGGTCTGCACCGCGTACGGGTGCCTGCCGTAGACCCGCCGCAGCAGGGCGGTGCGGGCCAGGTGGGCCGGCTGGCTCTGCGCCACCTGGATGCGGTCGACCAGCCGGTCCCGCTCGGTGCCGACCTCCTGAGCCGGGTACGTCGCGCCGGTCAGCACGTCGGCCAGGATCTCCAGCATCCGGTCCAGCCCGGTGACCAGCCCGGCACCGGAGAGCATGAGCCGGTCCGGGTCGATACCGGCGGAGAGCCCGCCACCGACCGCCTGGAGCTCCGCGGCGATCTGCACGCTGGTCATCGATTTCGTGCCGGAGAGCATGGTCTGCGCGAGCATCGCCCCCCGGGCCAGGTGGGTCCGGCCGGTCGGCATCCACAGCCGCAGCTCCACCAGGGGGACGGCCGGGCGGCGCACGGCGATGACGGTCAGCCCGTTGCCGAGCCTCCGCTCGGCCTGCTTCGGCAGCTTCATCCTGCGGTTCGGCCCGAGCGGCGGCAGCAACCGCGCCCCGGCCCCGGCGGTGATCGTCACCTGGTGCCTCCCGGGATGACCTCGATGGACGCCCGGCGCTCCGGCCGCAGGGTGGCGGCGGCGGCCCGGACCTGTTCGTCGGTGACCTCGCCGACCAGCCGGGGCAGGTCGTTGAGCAGGCCCGGCTCGCCGCGCTGCTGCTCCAGCACCGCCATCCGCAGCGCCCGACCGAGCACCGCGTCCGTGTCGCGCAGCAGGTGGGTGGCCATCCGGGCCTGGGTGCGGGCCAGCTCGCCGTCGGTCGGGCCGTCGGTGGCCAGCCGGTCCAGCTCCTCGTCGACGGTACGCAGCACCTTGTCGACGTCCCCGCCGGGCGGCAGGTGCGCCTGGAGCAACAGGGCCGTGGGGTCGCGCACGTCGAACGCGTCGCCCATGAACCCGACGTACCCGCCGAGGCTGGTGACCGCGCGGTCCCGCTGGACCAGCCGCTCGACCAGCCGGGACGCGTCGCCGTCGGTGAGCACCTCGGCGAGCACCACGTACGGCAGGTAGCCGGCGAAGTCGGTGATCGGGTCGGGCACCCGCCAGGCCGAGGCCACCGCCGGCAGCGGGGCCAGCGCGTCGGTGTACGACGAGCGCCGCTCGGCCGTCAGGTCGGGCTCGGCGAAGTCGGGGCGGTCGGGGGCGGGCCGGGCCGGCACGTCGCCGAAGTGCCGCTCGACCAGCGCGGTCGCCTCGGCCACGTCGACGTCCCCGCTGACCGCGAGGACGGCGCTGCCGCTGGCGTAGTACCGGCGGAAGAAGTCGGCCGCGTCGTCCACGGTGGCCGACTCCAGGTCGTCGAAGGAGCCGTAGCCGTCGTGCGCGTTGGGAAAGGTGTCGAACATGACCGGCGGCAGGGTCAGCCAGGGGAACCCGCCGTACGGGCGGTTCAGCACGTTGACCCGGATCTCCTCCTTGACCACGTCGACCTGGTTGCGCAGGTTCTCCTCGGTCAGCCGGGGGCCGCGCATCCGGTCGGCCTCCAGGAACAACGCCCGCTCCAGGGCGTTGCTCGGCAGCGTCTCGTAGTAGTCCGTGTAGTCGTGGTGGGTGGACCCGTTGAAGGTGCCGCCGGCGCCCTGCACGTGCCGGAAGTGGGCCAGCTTCTCCAGGTTCTCCGAGCCCTGGAACATCAGGTGCTCGAAGAGGTGGGCGAAGCCCGTACGCCCCTCGGGCTCGGAGCGGATGCCGACGTCGTAGACCACCGCCACCCCGATCACCGGGGCGCTGCGGTCGGGGGTGAGCACCACCCGCAGGCCGTTGTCGAGGGTGAACCGCTCGACCGGGTACTTCGTCGCTGGAATTCTGGATCTCCGCGCCGCCACGGGTCGACCCTAGCGCGTCGGGTCAGCCTACGGGCGCGACGGCGGCGACCCGGGGCAGCACCTGCGCGCCGACCCGCTCGGCCTCCTCCCGGTGCGGCCAGCCGGAGAGGACGAACTCGTCGACGCCGTGCGAGGCGTACTCGTCGATTCTGGCCGCGACCTCGGCGTAGCTGCCGACAAGCGCGGTGCCGGCCCCCTCGCGGACCAGGCCGATCCCGGCCCACAGGTTCGGGGCGACGGTGAGCGCGTCGGCGGACCCGCCGTGCAGGGCGGCCATCCGGGCCTGGCCCACGGAGTCCATCCGGCGGAACCGGGCCTGCGCGGCGGCGATCCGCTCGGGGCTCATCCCGGTCAGCAGCCGGTCCGCCTCCGCCCACGCCTCGCCGGCGGTCGCCCGGGCGATGACGTGCAGCCGCAGGCCGGTGCGCAGGGCGCGGCCCCGCTCGGCGGCCAGGGCCCGCACCCGGGCCACCCGGGCCGCGATGGCGGCCGGCGGTTCACCCCACATGAGGTACGCGTCGGCGTGCCGCGCCGCCACCGCCTCGGCGGCCGGGGACGCCCCGCCGAGGTAGACCGGCGGCGGGGCGGCCAGCGGGGCGGCCAGTCCGCCGCTGGCGACCCGGTAGTGCACGCCGGTGAAGTCGAACGGCACGCCGCGCCAGGCCCGGCGGAGCACGTCGATGAACTCGCCGGTGCGCGCGTACCGGTCGTCGTGGTCGAGGAAGTCGCCGTACGCCCGTTGTTCGGCGGGGTCGCCGCCGGTGACGACGTTGAGCGCGAGCCGCCCGCCGGAGACGGCCTGGAACGCCTCGGCCTGTGCGGCGACGAGCGTGGGCAGCGCGAACCCGGTCCGCACGGCGACAAGCATGCCGATCCGGTCGGTGTGCTGGGCGACGGCGGCGCAGACGATCCACGGGTCGGGGCAGCCGGAGCCGACCGGGGTGAGCAGCGCGGCGAAGCCGGCCGCCTCGGCGGCCCGGGCGACCTCGGCCAGGTAGCCGACGGTGGCGGCCCGCTCGTGCCGGGCCGCGCCGGCCGTGACGGTGGCGGCGCCTACCTGGTGCCCGTCGCCGGACGTGGGGAGGAACCAGTGGAAGGTCACGTCGACCGCCTCTCCGCCCGGCGCGCGGGTCGGACTCTCGCGCCGCAGCGGCTGCGGAGTTCGCGCCGCAAGCGCCGTCAAACCTAGCAAGAAGGTAGGAAAACCCGGAATAATCCCGGGCGCGAATCCCGCGATGTGGACGGTTCTTGACGTCGCCCGAAGCCTGCCCCACTCTTCCTACCTACTAAGTAGGAATACTGCGGATTGGACAGACGATGAGACGGCTACCCTTCCGTCGGATGGTCGCCCTTGCCACCCTCGCCGTGTTGGGCGCGGCGACCCTGGGTGCCACCGCCGCCTGCGGCGCGGACGACGGCGCGGCCGCAGGCGGCTCCGGCCCGGTCACGCTCCGACTGGGCTACTTCCCCAACATCACCCACGCACCCGCGGTCGTCGGAGTGGAGAAGGGCATCTTCGCCGAGAAGCTCGGCAGCGACGTCACGCTGGAGACGAAGACCTTCAACGCCGGTCCGGCCGCCATCGAGGCCATCTTCTCCGGCGCGCTCGACGCGACGTACATCGGCCCCAACCCGACGGTGAACGCGTTCTCCAAGTCCAGGGGCGAGGCCATCCGGGTCGTCTCCGGCGCCGCGTCCGGCGGCGTGGCCCTGGTGGTCAAGCCGGAGATCACCTCGGTCGAGCAGCTCAAGGGCAAGAAGATCGCCACCCCGCAGCTCGGCAACACCCAGGACGTGGCGCTGCGCTACTGGCTCAAGGAGAAGGGCCTGACCGCCACCAAGGAGGGCGGCGGCGACGTCAAGGTGGTCCCCCAGGAGAACGCCCAGACAGTGGACACCTTCTCCAGCGGGGCGATCGACGGGGCGTGGGTGCCCGAGCCGTTCGTCTCCCGGCTGATCAACGCCGGCGGCAAGGTGCTGGTCGACGAGCGCGACCTGTGGCCGGACAGGAAGTTCGTCATCACCAACCTGATCGTCTCCACCAAGTTCCTCAAGGCCCACCCGGACGTGGTGCGGAAGCTGGTCGAGGGGCAGGCCGCGGCGAACGAGTTCGTCAACACCAAGCCGGACGAGTCGCAGCAGGCCATCTCCGACCACATCGGCAAGATCACCGGGAAGCCGCTGGACGTGAAGCTGATCAAGCAGGCATGGCCGACGCTGGAGTTCACCAACGACCCCATCGCCTCGTCGCTGAAGACCGGCCTGGACCACGCGGTCGCCGTGGGCCTGACCCAGCCGGTCAGCCTCGACGGGCTCTACGACCTGACCTACCTCAACGAGGTGCTCAAGGCCCAGGGCAAGCCCGAGGTCGCCCAGCCATGACGTCGACCAAGACGACGCCCCGCAGCGCAACCGGCTCGGTCGCGCTGCACGGCGTCACCAAGGTGTACGGGCAGGGCGAGCACGCCGTCCTCGCCCTGGACGGGGTTTCCCTCGACGTCGCTCCCGGCGAGTTCGTCTGCCTCGTGGGCGCCTCCGGCTGCGGCAAGAGCACCCTGCTCAACCTGGTCGCCGGCCTGGACCGGGTCAGCGGCGGGCGGATCGAGCTGGGCGACGGGGTCAACCCGGGCCTGATGTTCCAGGAGTCCGCCCTCTTCCCGTGGCTCACCGTCGAGGGCAACGTCGACGTGCCGCTGAAGCTGCGCCGCCTGCCCCGGGCGCAGCGCCGCGAGCGGGTCGCCGAGCTGCTGCGCACGGTGCACCTGGCCGAGTTCGGCCGCAAGCGTCCACACCAGCTCTCCGGCGGCATGCGGCAGCGGGTCGCGCTCGCCCGCACCCTGGCCCTGGACACCCCGGTCCTGCTGATGGACGAGCCGTTCGGCGCGCTCGACGCGATGACCCGGGACATCCTGCACGACGAGCTGGAACGGATCTGGACCGAACGCAAGCTCACCGTGCTCTTCGTGACCCACAACGTCCGGGAGGCGGCGCGGCTCGCCGATCGGATCATCCTGCTCTCCAGCCGGCCCGGCCGGATCATCTACTCCACCCCGGTCGACGTGCCCCGGCCCCGACGCATCGACTCCCCGGAGATCGGATCCATCGCCGCCGAGGTCACCGGCCGGCTTCGTACGGAGGTGGGCCGCCATGGCCAGTGACACGCTCGCCGACGCGGCGCGCGCCGACGCGGAAATCTCCGGGCTCGACGCGCTGGAGATCGCCGGCCGGCAGAAGACGACGACCCGGGCCGTCACCATCTGGGCCTCCACCTGGCCGAAGCTGGCCGCGCTCGCCATCGCCGTCGGGGCCTGGCAGGTCGTGGTGTGGGCGGAGGTCTGGCCGTCGTACTCGCTGCCCGGCCCCGGCACCGTCTGGCAGGAGCTGGTCCGGCAGGCCGGCGGGGCGCAGCTCTGGGACGGGCTGGCCACCACCCTGCGCCGGGCCGCCGTCGGCTACGTCTTCTCCGTCGGCGTCGGTCTGCTGCTGGGTCTCGCCGTGGCCCGGTTCCGGGTGCTGCGGGCGGCCATCGGTTCGATGATCACCGCGTTGCAGACCATGCCGTCGATCGCCTGGTTCCCGCTGGCGATCCTGCTGTTCGAGCTGAGCGAGGAGGCCATCTTCTTCGTCGTGGTGCTCGGCGCGGCCCCGTCCATCGCCAACGGGGTGATCAGCGGCGTGGACTACGTGCCACCGCTGCTGCAACGGGCCGGACGCAACCTCGGCGCCCGGGGACTCAACCTCTACCGGTACGTCATCGCCCCGGCCGCCCTGCCCGCCATCGTCGCCGGGCTGAAGCAGGGCTGGGCGTTCTCCTGGCGCAGCCTGATGGCCGGCGAGCTGATCGTGGTGGGCATCTCGCAGACCTCGCTCGGCGCCCAGCTGACGTACGCCCGGGAGCTGGCCGACGCGCCCTGGCTGCTCTCCACGATGATCGTCATCCTGGTCGTGGGGCTCGGGGTCGACGCCGCGTTCGGGGCGGCGGACCAGGCGATCCGCCGCCGCTGGGGCGTGCTGGACCAGACCGGGCAGTGACGTGTACGTCTCCGCGCGCAGCGACTACGCGCTCCGGGCCATGCTCGCCGTCGCCGTCGCTGCGGCCGACGGTGGCGGAACGACCGGCGACCTGGGCCACGCCCCCGCACCCGGCGGCGAGCTGGTCAAGGCGGCGGCCCTGGCCGAGAGCCAGGCCATCCCGCTGAGTTTCCTCCAGGGCATCCTGCTCGACCTGCGCCGGGCCGGGTTGCTCCTCAGCCACCGGGGCGCCGAGGGCGGCTACGCCCTGACCCGGCCGGCCGACGAGATCAGCGTCGGGGACGTGCTCCGTGCGGTCGGCGGGTCGCTCACCTCGGTGCGCGGCCTGCCGGCCGAGATCGCCGGCTACCACGGGGTGGCCACCGGCCTGCGCGACGTGTGGCTGGCCGTGGACGGGGCGATCGCCACGGTGGTGGACCGGACGAGTCTGGCCGACCTGCTCGCCGCGAAGAGCCGGGAGCCGGCCGCCCGGGACGGGGCCAGGGCGACGGCCCGGCCGTAGCCGACCGGATCGGCGGAGCCTGACCGACCGTCACCTGTCCCGCGCCGGCCTGCCGCGGCCGGCGTGGGACAGGCCGGTGCAGGCCGGCGCGGGACAGGCCGGCCGCCGGCTGAACGGTGCGGGTTCAGCCGGCGGACCGGTCGGTCACTCCGATGACGGCACCGGTGAGCTGCGCGTCCGCCCCGTTCGGGTTGTGCAGCCCCACCAACCCGGCCGGCGGCCGGGTGTTCCGGGTGGGGTGCCACGGCGAGAAGGCCGCCGCTGTGGCGAGCACCAGCCCCGCCCCCGCGACCGCCAGCACCACCAGCAGTTCCCGCACCGCCCCCGACTCGGCGTCGGCTGTCATGGTCGTCCTCCCCCCAGCCAAGGCCGGTCCCCACCGGCCCGTGTTCCCCCGCGGCTAGCATCACCCACGGCGCACGTGGACGACAGTCGCCGATCGGACTCGCGCGCGCCTGATTCCTGACTCAGCAAATTGGACCGGGTCGCACGCTGGCGGCCCGCCGGGCCAGCGGAATCTGGTGAGGCTGGAGCGGTCAGGCGGAACGCGGGCGGCGCGGGCGACGCGACCGGCCCGACGCGCGGTGCCCGGGACGACGTCCCTCGGCACCCGCCGCGTCCCGGGCAGTCGGGGTGCCTACCGGCACACCGGCGGAGTGGGGCGTGCCGCTGGGCGCGGCGGTGCCGTGGGAGGCGCGGCCGGAGCGGGAGCCCCGGCCGGCCGGAGCGGGCCGCTGGGGCGGCGGGGCGACGACGGTCACCGGCACGCCGGACGGCTCCCGGGCGCCCGTGACCCGGGCCAGCGCCTCGTCGCCGGGGCGGACCTGGGTGGCCTGCGGCCGGATGCCGGCGGTGGCCATCAGCCGGGACACCTCCCGGCGCTGCTCGGGCAGGACCAGGGTGACCACCGTCCCGGACTCCCCGGCGCGTGCGGTACGCCCGCCCCGGTGCAGGTAGTCCTTGGCCTCGGTCGGCGGGTCGACGTTGACCACCATGTCGAGGCCGTCGACGTGGATGCCCCGGGCGGCCACGTCGGTGGCGACCAGCGCGGTCACCTGACCGGTGCGGAACTGCTCCAGGATCCGGGTGCGCTGCGGCTGGGACTTGCCGCCGTGCAGGGCGGCGGCCCGTACGCCCTTGGCCAGCAGTTGGCGGGCCAACCGGTCGGCGCGGTGCTTGGTGCCCATGAACAGGATGGTGCGGCCGTCCCGGGCCGCGATCCGGGTCAGGGTGGCCGGCTTGTCCTCCACCTCCACGTGCAGCACGTGGTGGGTCATCGCGGTGACCGTGGCGGTGCCGGGGTCGACGGAGTGCGAGACCGGGTTCGTGAGGAACCGGCGGACCAGCTTGTCCACGCCGCCGTCCAGGGTCGCCGAGAAGAGCATCCGCTGGCCGTCGCCGGCACACCTGCTCCAGCAGCTTGGTGACCTGCGGCAAGAAGCCCATG
>NZ_GG657738.1:2402833-2404118 GCF_000158815.1 Micromonospora sp. ATCC 39149
CCCTGCGTGGTCAGCTCGGCGAGCAGTGCCGGTGCCAGGCCGGTGGCGGAGAAAAGAGGGAATAAACGGTGGTCATGCGGAAGCCTTCCTCGACGCGGCACGTGTCGAGGAAGTGCGCCGAGGCGGCGCTGTCGACCGGCGGACGGATCCGCCGGGACTCACAAGCACGAACCGAATGGGGTCGTGGCCGGCCCCGCCGCGCGAGGGGCGGACCGGCCACGTCGTCACGCCCGGAGGACGCGACGGATGTTACGGGTGGAACTGGTGAAACGGGTGCCGGAGATCAGAGCGGGCGGATGTTCTCCGCCTGCGGGCCCTTCTGGCCCTGGGTGATCTCGAACTCGACCCGCTGGTTCTCGTCCAGGCTCCGGTAGCCGGAGGACTGGATCGCCGAGAAGTGGGCGAAGACGTCAGCGCCGCCGCCGTCCGGGGTGATGAAGCCGAAGCCCTTGTCAGCGTTGAACCACTTGACGGTGCCAATTGCCATGTGTTCTGTCTCCTTGACGGAACGTCGGACCCGCACCTGTTGCGGGCCCGAAGAGGAGCGCTCCGCGCGGGAATGCGCGAATCGCCTGTCGCTTCTGGTCGCCCCGCCCGGAGAGCTCCGGACACAACAAAGAGCGCCTGGGGCCACAATCCGCCAGGCGCACACAGAGTCTCTGGGAACCATAACTGCAACGGGACAAGTCTATCACGGATTTCTCGTCCCGTCGCCAGTCGCCGGCCCTACCCCGGTCGGCCCCCACCCGCCGGCGCCTCCGGCACGCCCGTGACCAGGGCGGTAAGCCCGTCGGCGTCCAGCAGATCCGCCGGGCGGACGGTCACCGCGTCCCGCACGTAGTGGAAGGCTGCACCGACCCGGTCGACCGGCACACCGGCCAGCTCGGCCCAGGCCAGCCGGTAGACGGCGAGCTGTACCGCCGCTGCCTCGGCCTCCGCCCCGACGGGCTGCCGCCCGGTCTTCCAGTCGACCACGTCGAACCGCCCGCCCGACCGGGCGAAAACCGCGTCCATCCGGCCCCGCACCACCACCCCGGCGATCACCGTGGCGAAGGGCACCTCCACCTCCACCGGCACCCGCTGCGCCCACTCGCCGGCCAGGAAGCGCGCCTGGAGCTCCGCGAGGGCCTCGTCCGGCGCGGCGTCGGCGTCGGCCGCCCCCGGCAGCTCGTCCACGTCGAGCAGCCGGCTCACGCCGAAGCGCTGCTCCAGCCAGGTGTGGAACGCGGTGCCCCGCCGGGCGTACGGGTTCGGCGCGCTGGGCATCGGCCGGCGCAGGGCGCGG
>NZ_GG657738.1:2404218-2404603 GCF_000158815.1 Micromonospora sp. ATCC 39149
CCCCGGCCGGGGACACGGCCTCGTCCCGAACGGGAGCCGGGGCGTCGACCGGCACCGGACGGTCTTCGCCGAGGAAGCGGCGCACCAGCGCCGCGGCCTCGGCCAGCGCCGGACGGCGCCCGCCCAGCGGATCGGCCGGCCACTCGGCGCGCAACACCACCTCCGTGGTCGGGTTCACCGCGTCCCCGGCCGGCTCCGGGGCCCACCGGTCGACCAGGAGCCCGTCGCCGCCGCCGGAGCACGCGTCGTGCACCTCCCGCAGCAACACCGACGGGCCGCGCGGGCGCTTCGTCGCCTCACCCCACCAGTAGCCGGAGCAGAGCAGCAGCCGCCGGGGACGGGTCACCGCCACGTATGCCAGGCGGCGCTCCTCCCGCTCGTCGTG
>NZ_GG657738.1:2405665-2420921 GCF_000158815.1 Micromonospora sp. ATCC 39149
CACGGCGGTGGTGGGCCGGTGCTGTGTTATCGGGGATGTGCTCGGGCAGCGCCCCCGGCATCCGGGCCGCCCCGCGCCAGGCCGCGAGGACGCTGTCGGCGATCCAGTCGGCCTCGTCGGCGTACGTCGGCAGGAGCGCGCAGTGCACGGTGCCGGCGGCCAGGCCGCCCGGCGTGCGGTGCGGAATCGGGTCGGCGACGCTGAGCGCGGCGTGCAGCTCCGGCACCCGGGCGCCCGCCGCCCGTAGCGGGGTGGCCAGGGCGTTCGCCACGCCCAGGATCTCCGGGCGGTTGCGCCAGCTCGTGGTGAGGCCCAGCACGGCGGCGGGCGTGCCGTCGGCGCGGGCGAACTCGGCCGGGAAGCGGTCCAGGGTGCCCGCGCTGGCCCCGCGCCAGCCGTAGATCGACTGGCAGGGGTCGCCGACGGCGGTCACCGGGTGGCCGCCCCCGAACAGCACGTTGAGCAGCACCACCTGGGCGTGGCTGGTGTCCTGGTACTCGTCGAGCAGCACCACCCGGAACCGGTCCCGCTCGATCGCGCCGACCGCCGGGTGGTCCCGGGCCACCCGGGCCGCCCGGGCGAGCTGGTCGGCGAAGTCCATCGCCTCGAAGTCGTCCTTGCGCCGGCCGTACGCGCGGACCAGCGGAAGCAGCTTGAGCCGGGTCTGCTGGAGGGCGAGCGCCCTGCGCACGTCGGCGTACACCCGGCCGGGGCGGGACTGCACGTCGGCGAAGAACCGGCCCGTCCAGGCGGCCAGGGCGTCCGGGTCGACCAGGTGCTCGTCCAGCTCGCCGGCCAGGGCCAGCACCGCGTCGGTGATCGTGCTGGGCATCCGGTCCACGCCGGTCATGTCGCCGTCGTAGTTGCGCACCAGCATGTCCACGAGTTGCCAGCGGGACGCCTCGGTGAGCAGCCGGGTGGACGGCTCGTACCCGGCGCGTAGCCCGTGCTCGGTGACGATCCGCCCGGCGTACGAGTGGTAGGTGGACACCGTCGGCTCACCGGTCAGGGGGTCGTCGAGCGGGTCCCGACCCCGCCGCCCGAGCCGGCGCACCAGTTGGTCGAGCCGGGTACGCACCCGGTGGGCCAGTTCGCCGGCCGCCTTGCGGGTGAACGTCAGGCCGAGGACCTGCTCCGGCCGGACGTACGCGTTGGCGACCAGCCAGACCACCCGGGCGGCCATCGTCTCGGTCTTGCCCGACCCGGCCCCCGCGACCACCAGCAGTGGCTCGACCGGCGCGGCGATGATCGCCGCCTGTTCCCGGGTGGGTGCGGGCAGCCGGAGCAGCTTCGCCAGCTCGACCGGCGTGTACCGGGGGCCGGAGTCGGCGGCCCGGGGCGCCGGGGTCGCGGCGCTGAACAGGGCGGGCTGGGTCACGGGTTCTCCGGGCGGCGGGGGGTCGGCGGCTCGACGACCTGGCGCCCCTGCCCGGACACCGGGCAGCTCGTGCGCACCGGGCAGACCCGGCACTTCGAGTTGGCGACCGCGGCGAAGGTGGCGGCGGCCATCGTATCCGCGGTGCGCCGGACCAGCGCGGTCGCCCAGCCGGCCGCCGGCCCCTGCCCCGCCGCCGGCTGGCTCTGCTCCCGGGCGTCCCGCGCACCGGTGCCGAGCTGCACCAGGGCCGCCCCGCCGGACTCGTCGCCGAACTCGGCGAACGCCCCCGCCTCGACCGCCGCCTGGTATGCCCCGAGCTGCGGGTGCTCGCCGATCTCCCGCTCGGTGACCACGGTGGACTTGCCGGTCTTCAGGTCGACCACCACCAGCCGGCCGTCGGCGTCGACCTCCAGCCGGTCCACCCGGCCGGTCAGCTCGACCGGTCGGTGCGGGTCGTCCAGCCGCACGGCGAACTCGTGCTCGATGGCCAGCAACCGGCGCGGGTTGCCGGCCAGCCAGCGCAGCAGCTTGTCCACCATCGCCTCGGCGCGCTCACGCTCCGGGCCCACCATCCACCGGGCGGCCAACTCGATCGCGTCGAACCGGGCCGCCACGTACTCCAGCAGGGCGGACCGGTCGGCGCTGGCGTCCTCGGCCAGCATCGCGGCGGCGTGCACCAGGTTGCCCACGCCCTGCGCGGCGCTGGCCGGGCCGCTGCCGCCGTGCCGCTCCAACAGCCAGCGCAGGCTGCACCGCAGGGCGCTCTCCATCCCCGACGGGGTGACCCGCACCGGCTCCCCCTCGTCGACCAACGGCCGGTCGTCGGAGAGGCCGCGCAGCCCCCACCAGTCGTCCGGGTGCGCGCCGGGCACCCCGGCGGCGGCGAGGCGGGCCAGCTCGGCCGCCGCCGCGCTACGCCGGTGGTACGGCGTCGCCGGGTCGGCCACAGCGGTACGCAGCTCCGCGACCAGCGCCGGCAGGGTCAGCGCCCGGGGCGGCCCGGCCACCGGCAGCGTCCCCCGGCCGGGCTCTACCCCGCCCTCGACCGGCGCACCGGCCCCCGGGTCGCCACCCTCGGCCTGGCCGGCGGTCCCCGGGCCACCACCCTCCGCAGGGCCGCGGCCGGAGCTGCCGTCCGGGGTCCCCTCCGGGCCGCCGTCCGGGTCGTCGCCGTGTCCCGGTGCGCCGTCGCCCTTTCCCGGTGGCCGGGTCGGATCCAGCTCGTACAGGAACCGGCTGGGCTGCTCCTCGTGGTCGTCGCCGCCGACCGAGGCCGAGGCGACCGCGCTGACCAGCAGCCGGCGGCGGGCCCGGGTCACCGCCACGTGGAAGAGCCGGCGCTCCTCGTCGAGCAGGGCGGAGGTCTGCCCGATGAGGACCGCCCGCCCGCCGTCGCCGGAGTCGCGGCCGGCGAGCACGTCCACCAACCGCTCGGAGCCGAGCAGGCTGCCGCGCAGCCGCAGGTCCGGCCAGACACCCTCCTGCACCCCGGCGACGGCGACCAGGTCCCACTCCAGCCCCTTGGCGGCGTGCGCGGTGAGCAGCCGTACCGCCTCGCCCCGGTCCGCCGTCGGTGCCAGGGTGTCCGCCGGCAGGTCCTGACCGAGCACGTGGTCGAGGAAGACCTCGGTGCGCGCGCCGGGCAGCCGGTCGGCGAACCGGGCCGCCGCGTCGAAGAGCACCAGCACGGCGTCGAGGTCCCGGTCGGCGGCCTCGGCGCGCCACCGCCGCGCCGTCTCGTGCTCCCCGGTCGCCGCCCGGCCGAGGGTGATCGCGCCGGCCCAGCGCTCGGCCAGCCCGCTGGCGTCCCACACCGCCCAGAGCACGTCCTCGGCGGTGGCCCCCGGCCGCTGGGCCGCCTCCCGGGCGATGGCGAGCAGGCCGGCGACCGCCTGCGCCGGCTCCGCCCAGCGCCGGTCGATCCCGGACAGCTCCTCCGGGTCGCGCAGCGCGTCCACGATCAGCTCCCCGGATGGGCGGCGGTCCCCCGCAGCCAGCGCGATCGCCCGCAGCCCCTGGCGCAGCCGCCGCTCGGCCAGCGGGTCGGCCCCGCCCAGCGGCGAGTGCAGCAGCGCCACCGCCGACTCCTCGTCCAGCCGGGCCGGCTCCAAGGCGCAGCGCAGCAGGAGCAGCAGCGGTGCGACCGCCGGCTGGAGGTGCAGCGGCAGGTCCTCCCCGTGCACCACGGTCGGCACCCCGGCCGTGTGCAGGGCCCGACGCAGCGACGGCAACTGCCGGGCGGTCGAGCGCACCAGCACCGCCATCCGCGACCACGGCACCCCGTCGAGCAGGTGCGCGGCGCGCAGCGCCTGGGCCAGCCAGGCGGCCTCGCTGGTGGCCGAGCGGAAGGTGCGCACCTGCACCGTGCCCGGCGGGGCGTCGGGCAGCGGACACAGCCTGCGGTGGGCGGCCGGGCCGCGCAGCCGGCCGGCGAGCCGCCGGGTCGCGGCGATCAGCCCCGGCCCGGCCCGGTACGAGGTGGTCAGCACGACCTGGGCGGCCGGGGCCCCGGAGGCGGTGCGGAAGCGGTGCGGGAAGGCGGCCACCCCGGCCGGGTCGGTGCCCCGGAACGCGTACGTGGCGGAGTCCGGGTCGGCGAACGCGACCAGGGACTTTCCGCCGCCGGCCAGCACGGCGAGCAGGTCGAGCTGGGCGGGGTCGGTGTCGGCCAGCTCGTCGACGTAGACGTGGGCCAGGCGGCGGCGCTCGGCCTCCAGCAGCTCCGGGTCGTCGAGCAGCAGGCCGGTGGCGGCCCGAACCAGCTCCGCCGGGTCGTACGCGATCGAGCCGCGGTTGCTGACGTCGCGCAGCGCGAGCACGGCCACGTACTCCCGCAGGAAGCGCGCGGCGGCCGGCCAGTCGGCGCGGCCCAGCCGCTCGCCCAGCCGGGCCAGCTCCACCGGGCCCACCCCGCGCTCCGCCGCCCGCATCAGCAGGTCACGGAGCTGGGCCGCGAACGCCCGGGTACGCAGGGCGGGGCGCAGCTCCTCCGGCCAGCCGACCGGGTCGTCGTCGGGCTCCTCGCCGACCACGTCCAGCAGCTCCCGGATGATCAGATCCTGCTCGGGGCCGGTGAGCAGGCGCGGCGACGGCTCGCCCCGCTCGGCGGCGGCCCGCCGCAGCAGCCCGTACGCGTACGCCGGGAAGGTGCGCACCAGCGGCTCGCGCAGCACCCGGTGCCCGTCGCCGGCCACCCGGGCCTCGATCCGGCGGCGCAGGTCGGTGGCCTGCCGCCGGCCGAAGGTGAGCACCAGGACCCGCTCCGGGTCGACCCCCTCGGCCACCCGGGCGGAGACTGCCTCCACCAGAACGCTGCTCTTGCCGGTCCCCGGCCCGCCCACGACCAGCAGCGGCCCGTCGGTGTGCGCCACGACCTCGGCCTGTGCCGGGTCGTCCCGCCACCCGTCACCCCAGGGCCGACCCGCCCCGGCCTCCCGCGCGCCGGCACCCGCGTCGCCAGGCCCGTCGCCCCGCGCGCCATCCTCGCCCGGCCCCCCGGCCCGACGCTCCGCCTCGGCCACCCGTTCGGGCCGACCGTCCCCCCACGCCGTCCCACCGGACCGACGGCCCCCCCGGGCCGCCTCGACAGGCCGGCGCACCAGCCGGTACGCCTGCATCCCCCCATCCCACCACGCCCCACCGACACCCGCCCCTCCCCCGGCCGCCGGGAAAGGGGTGGGGGTCAGGGGAGGTGGGATTCCAGGGTGTCCAGGGCTGCGGGGAGGGAGTCGGCCACCAGGAGGAGGGAGTGACCCGCCGGCTTGACGAAGTCGCGGGCGGTGAGGGTGGTGAGCCAGTCGAGCATGGGGCGGTAGAAGCCGTCCGCGTCGACCAGCACCATCGGCTTGGCGTGCAGGGCGAGGGTCGCGGTGGTCCACACCTCGAACAGTTCGTCCAGGGTGCCCAGCCCGCCGGGCAGGGTGAGGAACGCGTCCGACTTCTCGATCATGAGGGTCTTGCGGTCGGCCATGCTGGCCGTGACCAGCAGCTCGTCCGAGGCGAGGTCGGCGACCTCCAGGTCGACCAGGGACTGCGGGATCACCCCGACGGTACGGCCGCCGGCGGACCGGGCCCCGTCCGCCAGCGCGCCCATCATCCCGACGCAGCCGCCGCCGCTGACCAGGGTGTGCCCCCGCCGGGCGAGCTCCCGGCCGGCCTCGGCGGCGAGGTCCAGCCAGCGCTGGTCGAGCGTGCGGGAGGACGCGCAGAACACGCAGATCGCGGCCATCCGCTCAGTCCTCCCGGGCCGGCTCGGCGGCGGCCCGCTGGTCCGCCCCGGCGCGCCCGACGGCCTCCGCGCGGACCGCCTCCTGCTCGGCGGAGAGCGCCGCCTCGGCGTCCGCGATGTGCCGTACGGCCGCGTCGACGTCGTCGGTGAGGCAGATCAGCTCCAGGTCGACCGGGCCGATCTTGCCGTCGGCGGCCATCGTGTCGCGCAGCCAGTCGAGCAGGCCCCGCCAGTACTCCGTGCCCATCAGCACCACCGGGAACCGGGTGACCTTGCCGGTCTGCACCAGCGTCAGCGCCTCGAACAGCTCGTCCATGGTGCCGAACCCGCCGGGCAGCACCACGAACGCCTGGGCGTACTTGACGAACATGGTCTTGCGGGCGAAGAAGTACCGGAAGTCGATGGCCAGGTCGACCCAGTCGTTGAGGCCCTGCTCGAAGGGCAGCTCGATGCCGAGCCCGACGGAGAGCCCGCCTGCCTCGCTGGCGCCCCGGTTGGCCGCCTCCATCACGCCCGGCCCGCCGCCGGTGATCACCGCGTACCCGGCGCGGGCCAGGGCGGCGCCCAGTTCCTCGGCCAGCCGGCACTCGGGGCTGTCCGGCTTGCTCCGGGCGGAGCCGAAGACGCTGACCGCAGGCGGCAGATCGGCCAGGGTGTCGAAGCCCTCCACGAACTCGGACAGGATGCGCAGCGCCCGCCAGGCGTCCTTCGTCTTCCAGTCGCCGCGGGTTCGAGAGTCCAGCAGCCGCTGATCGGCGGTACTGGCGGGGATGGCGCCGCGACGCAGCGTGACCGCACCCCGGTGCCGCTCCCGCCCCGGCTCACGGCCCGAACCCCGCCCGCTGGTGTCGTTCATGGGAGCAACGGTAGTAGAGAGGCGGTCGCACGGCGCGGCGCCCCGCACCCAGGGACGGGTCGGAGAAATTTTCCGCGACCAGGGCAACTAATTCGGTCGCACGTACGTCTTACCATTCGTATACCGGGTATGCCCCGGCGCGCGCCTTCGGGGGAGGAGCCAGCGTGATCAGCAACAGCGAGATGATCCGGATCCGTCGGCAGATGCAGCGACGGATCCGGGACGTGGTGGCCGAGCGCCGCCGCGCCCGGCAGATGGAAGCCACCGTCGTCGACCTCACGGGCGACCCGACCGACGCCCGCCCCGAGTCGTCCCTGACCCCGACCGCCTGACCGCCACCGGCCGGGCCTTCGGCAGGGGCCGACCGACGCACCTCGCCGGGGCGGCCCGCCCACCGCAGCGCGCTGACGCGGGCCGCCCCCCCCCGGCCTGGACCGCCCCGAAGCCCGGTGACGTGGGTCGCCCCGCAGCGCCCCCGGGTGGGCCGTCAGACGGGGGCGAGCCAGCGGTGCAGGGTGGCCGCACCGTCGCGGATCTTGCCGATCTCGACGTGCTCGTCGGGGTGGTGGGCCAGGTTGGGGTCGCCCGGGCCGAAGTTCAGCGCGGGGATGCCCATCGCGGCGAACCGGGCCACGTCCGTCCAGCCGAGCTTGCCGATCGGCGCGGCACCGACGGCCGCCAGGAACTCCTTCGCCGGGGCCGCCTCCAGCCCGGGGGCCGCCCCGGCGGCCACGTCGGTCACCCGCAGCTCGAAGCCGTCGAAGACCTCACGCAGGTGCGCCTCGGCCTCGGCCGGCGTCCGGTCCGGCGCGAACCGGTAGTTCACCTCGACCTCGCACCGGTCCGGCACCACGTTGCCGGCGACGCCGCCGTTGATCCGGACCGCGTTCATGCCCTCGCGGTAGTCGCAGCCGTCGATGGTGACCCGCCGCGCCTCGTACGCGGACAGACGGCGCAGCACCTCGCCGGCACCGTGGATGGCGTTCACCCCGCGCCAGGAGCGCGCCGAGTGGGCCCGGACCCCGGTGGTGGTCACCACCGACCGCATGGTCCCCTGGCAGCCGGCCTCGACGATCCCGTACGTCGGCTCCAGCAGCACCGCGAAGTCCGCCTGGAGCCACTCCGGGTGCGCGTCGGCGACCAGGAAGAGGCCGTTGTACTTCGACTCGATCTCCTCCGCCTCGTAGAAGAAGTAGGTCACGTCGTAGCGCGGCTCGGGCAGGGTGACCGCCAGGTGCAGCGCATACGCCACGCCCGACTTCATGTCGGAGGTGCCGCAGCCGTACATGAGGTCGCCGCGCATGGTCGACGGGAAGTTGTTGTTGAGCGGGACGGTATCCAGGTGCCCGGCGAGCACCACCCGGGCGGTCCGCCCGAGGTCGGTACGCGCCATCACGGTGTTGCCGTGCCGAAACGTGGTTAGGTGCGGCACCCCGCGCAGCACCTCCTCGACGCAGTCGGCGATCGCCTTCTCGTTCAGGGAGACGGACTCTATGTCGACCAGTGCACGGGTCAGCGCCACCGGATCGGCGAGGACCTCGGGGGTCAGCGGGTTCTCCATGGTTCGCACGGTACCGTCACACACGTGACGACTGCACAGCCTGCGTGGGGCATCGGCCTCGCCACCATCACCGCTGACGAGCAGGTGCTCGACACCTGGTACCCGACGGGCAAGCTGGGGCTCGGCGAGCTGCCGCTGGTCCCGGGCGAGGACGAGGCGGACGTGCTTGACCTGCCGCCGGGGGTGGTCGGCGAGCGGTCACTGCCGGGTCTGCGTACCGTCCAGGTGGTCGCCGTGATCGGCTCGCTGGACGACCCGATCAAGGACGCTCCGGACGCGTACCTGAGGTTGCACCTGCTCTCCCACCGCCTGGTGCGACCCAACGAGCTGAACCTCGACGGCATCTTCGGCAAGCTGGCGAACGTGGCCTGGACGTCGGCCGGGCCGTGCCCGCCGGAGCGGGTGGACGAGCTGCGGGTGATCGAGCGGGCCGCCGGCCGCCACCTGGCCGTGTACGGGGTGGACAAGTTCCCCCGGATGACCGACTACGTGGTTCCCTCCGGCGTGCGGATCGCCGACGCGGACCGGGTCCGGCTCGGTGCCCACCTGGCCGCCGGCACCACGGTCATGCACGAGGGCTTCGTCAACTTCAACGCCGGCACGCTGGGCACCTCGATGGTCGAGGGGCGGATCGTGCAGGGCGTGGTGGTCGGCGACGGCTCCGACATCGGCGGCGGCGCGTCGATCATGGGCACCCTCTCCGGCGGCGGCACCGAGAAGGTGCGCATCGGCGAGCGGAGCCTGGTCGGCGCGAACGCCGGCGTCGGCGTCTCGCTCGGCGACGACTGCGTGGTCGAGGCGGGCTGCTACATCACGGCCGCCTCGAAGATCAGCCTGCCGGACGGCCGAATGGTCAAGGCCCGCGAGCTGTCCGGGGTGAACGGCCTGCTGTTCTGGCGCAACTCGGTCACCGGCGCGCTGGAGGCCCGCCCGCGCACGGGCCGGGGCATCGAGCTGAACGCCGCCCTGCACGCCAACGACTGACCGCGCGGGGCCCGGGCCCGGCGGGATGGGACCGCCGGGCCCGGACGCCCAGTCACCGCAGCCGGTACGCCTGGATGACCCGCGTGGTCACCGTGTTGCCGGCGGTGTCCTTCGCGGTGGCGCGCAGGGACGCGTACCCGGGGCCCACCGGGTGCGTGAGCGTCGCCACCCAGCCGGAGCCCTGGCGGCGCAGCTGCGCCTTGTGCCAGGTCCTGCCGCCGTCGTAGGAGGCGTCGACGGCCAGCGAGGCCACCTTCGCCTTCGGCGCGCCGTCCTGCGGTTCCACCCGCACCGGAACGGCGAAGGTACGGCCCGCCGGGGCGCTGTTGTCGGCCCGCAGCGCTGGGGCGAAGCGCACCGCCATCGCCGGCTGCGGCACGAAGTCGTCGCCGTCGACGTGCTTCGAGCGGAACGTCCACGCCCCGGTGACCTCGGTGCTCAGGTCGGTGAGGTCGCGTCTGGCCAGGATCTCCACCCGATAGTCCGCCGCGCCCGGCGGCACCTCGAAGTCGCCGTAACCGGCGTACCCGCTCTCCCCGACCAGCTTCCCGTCGCGGTACAGCCGGGTCCACTGGGGCTCGTTGAGCGATCCGCCGACGTGCCCGGCCGCGTCGCTGTGCACGGACAGGTCGACCGCGATGAGGTCGCCCTGGCGGGTGATCCCCTCGGACCCCCAGCGCCGCACCGGGAACGACGGCCCGTACGGGGCCACGCCCCACGTGTCGTGGTAGGTCCGCCCGGCCCGGTACTTCGTCAGCGGCGACGCCAGCAACGCCTGCACGTCCATCCAGCCCTCGTCGCTCTGGGTGCCGAAGTCCAGCTCGCTGCTCCACCGCACGGCGTCGGTGCTGTAGTGCTCCACCCGCTTGCCGGGCACCGCCGTGGGCAGGATCAGCGCGGAGCCGCCGGTGTTGTACTCCGGCTCGCCGAAGACGATGCGTTCGGCCGCCAGCCCCGGGTACCCGTCCCGGAAGGTCTGCACGACCGTGGTCAGGTCCTTGTCGCGGTAGTGCTTGACGAAGCCGGTCGGCAGCCGGCCGGGGAACGCCTCCAGCAGCGCGTAGAGGTACGGACTGACCTCGACGTCCTGGTCGACCCACTGGCTGCCGATGGTGGCGACGAAGCGCTCCGGCGTGCTCGCCGGGCCGAGGTGGGCGCTGGTCAGCCCGGCGAAGCCGTCGCTCCACACGCCGAAGGAGTACGAGCTGCCGTCCGCGCCGAAGAAGATCGCGCTGACGTCGACCAACGGGGCGGTCGCGCCGCGCTGCGGCACCGTGGCCACCACCGGCTTGCCGGCGCGGGCGTCGAGGGTGATCCGCAGGTTCCTGTCGACGACCAGCTCGGGCCGAGCGAGCAGGGTGGCCCCTACGGGCTCCCCCGCCTCGTCGGTGGCGAACATGAAGCTGGCCAGCCCGTACCGGCCCTTGGGGACGCGCACGGTCGCCGTGGCACCGCCGGAGAGGTCGGTGGGGAAGCCGAATGCGTCCAGGCTCATCAGGCTGGTGCCGTAGTCGCCGGTGGGCTTGCCGTCCCGGCCGATGTGGCTGACGGTGACGTCGTAGCTCTCCGCCTCGCGGTGCACGGCGATCGGGGTGACGGCCACGGTTTCGCCGGCCCGGGCGACGACCCGGCCCGTGTGGTGGCCGTCCGGGCCGTCCACCCGGGTGTCGGCGCTGACCTGGACCCCGGCCGTGCCGCCGGCCGGCACGGTGACCCGGGACGCGCCGAGCCGGAACAGGCCGGCGGGTGCCGGCTTGCCGTCGGGCCCGGTGGCCTCGATCGTGAGGTCGAGGGTGACCGGTGCGGTCCCGGAGTTGCGCCAGGTGATCGTCCGGTCGAGCACCGGGTCGTCGTCGTGCGGCCACCGCGCCCGGCCGAACGAGACGCTCACCGGGTCGCTGGTCACCCGCTGCCCGATCGCGCGGGCCACGTCGACCCGGCCCGCGCCCTGCTGGTACGCCGTCTGTGCGGGGTGCGGCTTCGCGGCGGCCATCAGGGTGGCCTTGAACGCGTCGGCCCGCCAGTCGGGGTGTTGCTGGGCGAGCAGCGCCACCGAGCCGGCGACGTGCGGGGTGGCCATCGAGGTGCCGGAGGCCGACACGTACCGGTCGCCGACCGGCTCGCCGAGGGTGGTGCCGGCGGCCCGGGCCGCGACGATGTCCACGCCGGGGGCGGTGATGTCCGGCTTGAGGGCGTCGTCGCCGGTGCGGGGGCCGCGGCTGGAGAAGTCGGCCAGCTCGTCGTTCCGGTCGACCGCGCCGACCGCGAGGGCGGCGTCCGCGCTGGCCGGGGAGCCGACCGAGCCGTCCATGCCGCTGTTGCCGGCGGCGAGGACGAAGAGGGTGCCGGTCTGCGCGGTGAGGGTCTGCACCGCCTCCTCCAGCGGGTCCACCTCCGGGGTGTCCCACCCGCTGAGGCTCATGTTGACCACGGTGGCCCGCTTGTCCACGGCGGCCCACTGCATGCCGGCGAGGATCGCGGAGTCGGAGCAGCCGTTGTCCTCGCACACCTTGCCGGAGACCAGCGTGGCGTCCGGCGCGACCCCCCGGTACTTCCCGCCGGAGGCGGCGCCGCTGCCGGCGATGGTCGAGGCGACGTGGGTGCCGTGGCCGATCGTGTCGCCCGGCTCGGGCACCTCGCTGAAGTTGCGCGACTCGGCGAGCCGGCCGGCGAGGTCGGGGTGGCCCGGGTCGACGCCGGTGTCCAGCACCGCGACGGTCACCCCCTTGCCGGTGAGCCCGGCCGCCCACGCGGTGGGCGCGCCGATCTGCGGCACGCTGTGGTCGACGGTGACCCGGCGCCTGCCGTCCAGCCAGAGCCGGTCGACACCCCCCGCCGTGTCGACGCGGGCCGCCACCCCGCCGGTGGTCACCGCGCCCCAGACCGCGCCGGCGCGGGCCTTCTCGGCCGTCACCGCCGCGCCCCGGATGGCCGGCAGGTCGCGGGTCACCCGGGTGCCGGCGATGCCGGCGACGGCCCGGCGGGCGTCCCCCGGCCGGTACGACACCAGCAGCGGCAGGCTGTCGCGGCGGGCGTCGTCGTAGCCCGAGGCGATCAGCTCGGTCACGTCGAACAGCCGCGGGTCCACCCGGCCGGAGCGCAGCAGCGGCAGGGCGTCCTGCGGCTGCACGGTGACGTGGCCGCGGTCGCGCCGGACCAGGAAGCGCAGGCCGTCGCGCCCCGCGCCGGGGCGGATGCTCACCGCCCCGGAGCCGGTGAGGGTGACCCGGTCGCCGGTGACCAGGGTGACGGTGGCCGGCCGGCGGGCGGCGCGCTCCGCCGGACCGGTTCCGGCGGCTCCGGTCGCGTTGGCCGCCAGCGTCGCGGGGGACGCGGCCATGGGAGACATGGCCGGCGCGGCGGCGGCCGGGGTGGTCAGGGGCGTGGCGAGCACCAGGCCGAGGGCCAGCGCCAGGCCGGCGGGTTTTCTTCCCTTTCGAAGGAACTTGATCCTCCTCGTGAACCGTCATCACTGATGGGCGTCGCATTGACAGGAGAAGAATTGCATACTCGGTATGCATAGTGAAGGGCGGGAAGGCGACGAACCTCCCCCGAAAGCCGAGATCGGGCAGGGATCGCCATCTGACGACGTCCATGAAGGACCGCATGCGAGCGCCGCCCGAAATCGGCAATCACGCCACCCACCTGCGAAAACGTCTCGCTCCAGGGGTGGCCGAAGCAGGGCCGGAGGGTGCACTCTGGGTAGTGGAGCCATCACTAGGAGGTACCGATGGCCGCTCGGGTGCTCGAACTGCGCGTACACGGGGTGTCCAACACTCCCCCGGACCAGGTGCTCGGCCTGGCCCCACAACCGGGCGACGACGGTCCCCGCCCCTGGCTCGTCGCCGGCGACGAGGTGACCGGTTTCTACCGCTCGACCGACGTCGGGCCGGACGACGCGCTGGTCGTCGAGGCGTACAGCTGGGGGCAGTTGACCTCCGGTGCGCGGACCGCGCGGGACGTCGAGCGGGCCCTCTGGACGCTGCTGCTGCCGTTCACGCTCGCGAACGTGGCCCTGCACGCCCGGCCGGGCATCCCGCCCGAGCCGGACCAGGAGCGCTGGGGCAGCCGGTCCGGGATCACCGCCTGGCTGGTCCGGCTGTTCTGCCTCAGCCTCACCGGCACGCTCGTCCTCGCCGCCACCGGCATCGGCGTGGATTTGATCGCCTGGCAGTGCGTCGACGAGGAGTGCCTGCGCCGTGTCCCGGGGACGTGGGAGTTCCTCGCACACGGCTGGTGGCGACAGGGCGCGCACTCGCTGGCCGTCGGCCTGGTGATCCCGCTGGGCCTGCTGATGCTGCTCGGCCTGCTCGCCTGGCGGACCTACCAGTACGAGGCGGAGATGCCGGCCGCACCGACCACCCGCCCGGCGGCCGACCCGGCCCCGGACGGAGACCCGGCCCCGGACGGCAACCCGCCGAAGGAGGGCTCCGCCAGCGCCAACCCGTTGCAGGACCCCACCTTCTGGTGCGGCGAGGGGCAACTGCGCCGCGCCGGGGTGCTGCACCTCTGCGTCGGCTCGGTGGTCGCGGTGGCCGTGCCGCTGGGCGCGGTACTCGCCATGGACCCACCGCTGGGCGTACGGGCCGCCGTCGCCTGGCCCACCGTGGCGCTGCTCGGCGCGGTGGTGCTGATCGCCGTGGTGGCGCTGGGCCGGCCCTGGCTGAGTCGCCGCGGCGGGGACACCCCCCTCGGCCCGTGGAGCGTCGCGGTCATCGTGCTGACCTGTGCGGGGGTGACCGGCACCATACTGCTCCTGCTGCTGCCGGACGGCCCGGCCGGTACCCCCCTGGCGCAGCTGCGCCCACCGGCCGGATGCGTCCACGACCCGGCCCCGGCCGGCTGCCTGGACGACCACTCGCTGCCCGGCTACGACTGGATCATCGCCTGGTACGGCACCGGCCAGGTGCTCCTGCTGGCCGCCATCGGCGCGGTGGCCCGGTCCGGCCGACGGGCGCTGGGCGCGCCGGTCGCCGCCGCGCTGCTCCTCCCGCTCGGCGTCGCCTGGATCGCCGGCTGGCTGCCCGCGACCCCACCGGCACCCGAACGGCTGGACGACTGGATGCTCACCATCCCCGCGATCGCGCTGGCCGGCGTCGGGCTGCTGCTGCCCCGCACCGGCCCCGCCGCGCCGCCCGCGCCCGGGCAGCCGCACCCGGACCTCGCATGGGGCGGGCGGGGACCGGCAGTGATCGCCGGGTTCGGCTGGCTGCTCGGCATCGCGTACTGCTCCGGGGTGCTCTACTGGGTCACCGACCGGCTCACCGACGGCGACGCGGCGGGCGGCCGGACCGGGGTCGTCCCGCCGCTGCCGGTGATGTGGGCCGGGCTCGCCTTCGCCGTCGCGGTGCTCGCGCTGGCCGGCGTCGCGCTGCGCGCCGGCCTGCTCTTCCACCGGCTCCGCCGGCAGGAGTACGCCGAACTGGTGCCCGGCGACAACGCCCTCTCCGCCCACGACCGGCGTCGCTGCCGCGACGTGAGCGCGTTCCGGGCGCTGCACCGGCTGGTGGGCGAGCACGCCATCCGCCTCATCGGCTGGTACGCGGCGGTGGGCGCCGCCCTCGCCACCCTCGGCTCCGCCGCCGCCCTCTCCGACGTCCCGCCGGACGCCGCCACCGTGACCGGGTGGCCGATGGTGGTCAAGGCGGTGGCCGACGCCGGGGACACCCTGCTCGGTTGGCTACCGGTGGCGATCGCGGCCGTGGGGCTCATGGTCTACCGCAACGACACCGTGCGCCGCTCGGTCGGGGTGATCTGGGACATCGGCACCTTCTGGCCCCGGGCCGCGCACCCCCTCGCCCCGCCCAGCTACGCCGAGCGGGCGGTGCCGGAACTCCAGACCCGCACCGCCGGCCTGCTCGCGCTCGGCGAGCACGACCTGCGCCGGGTCGACGGGATCATCCTCTCCGGGCACAGCCAGGGCGCGGTGATCTGCGCGGCGGTGCTCCTGCAACTCCCCGCCCGCTGGCGCCGGCGGATCTGGTTCTTCTCCTACGGCTGCCAGCTCACCCAACTGTACGGACGGGTCTTCCCGGCGTACTTCGGGCCGGACCGGCTGCCGGCGCTGGCCGACGCGCTGCGTGGGCCGTCGGGCCGGACCGGCTGGACCAACTTCTGGCGGGACACCGACCCGCTCGGCTGGCCGGTCACGGCCGGCGAACGGGACCTCCCCGTCCACGACCCGGACGCGCTGCACCCCACCGGCGGGGAGGTCGCCGACCCCGCCGATCCCGCAACCACAGCGGCTAC
>NZ_GG657738.1:2421136-2422312 GCF_000158815.1 Micromonospora sp. ATCC 39149
CTCGTCGCTGCCCAGCGCCCAGGCCCGCGCCTGCTCCGGCGACCGCCCGTACGCCTCGTGCCGGGCGGTCAGCCGGCGGTGCCGTACCTCGGCGTCCAGGTCGAGGAACCACGCCTCGTGCAGCAGCGACCGCACCTCGTCCCACGGGTAGTCCGGCAGCAGCAGGTAGTTGCCCTCGGTCACCACCAGCCGGACCTCCGGCGGCACCTCGATCGCCCCGGCGACCGGCTCCTCCAGGTCCCGCCGGAACTCCGGGGCCCACACCGAGGTCGGCTCCAGCCGGTGCAACCGGCGCAGCAGCGACACATACCCGACCACGTCGAACGTGTCCTCCGCGCCCTTGCGCCCGTCCCGGCCGAGCCGGCGCAGCTCCGCCTGGGCCAGGTGGAACCCGTCCATCGGCACCAGCCGGGCGACGCCGCCCAGCTCTGCGACGATCCGCTCGGCCAGCGTCGACTTGCCCGCCCCGGGCGCACCCGCGATGCCCAGCAACTGGCGGGGGCCGGCGTCGGCGAGAGCGCGGGCCCGCGCCACCAACTCCTCGACGGTGAGCACGTCGGCGGTCGTCATCAGCCCAGCACCGGCTCGGAGATCGTGAACCGGGCCTCCACCGCCGCGTGCACGGTCTGCGGCTGCGGGTCCAGGTCCAGCTCGGGCGGGCCGCCGGCCTCCGCGCCGCCGCCGGCGAACGCGCCGCGGGCCAGCATCGGCTGCGGGGTCAGCCCCGTGTCGGCCAGCTCCAGCAGGGCCGTCACCCGGGCACCGAGCGCCTCGGCGTACTCCCGGGCGCGGGCCAGCGCGTCGGCGATCGCCGCGTGCCGGGCGTCCCGGTGCGCCGGGCTGTCCGGCCGCAGCGACCACCAGGGGCCGGCGATCTCCACCTGGTCCTGGTCGGCCAACCGGAGCATCAGCTCGCCCAGCGCGGTGAAGTCGGTGACGGTGACGGTGGTGCCGACGCTGCCGTGCCAGGCCACCACCCGCTCGCCGGAGCGGCGCGTCTGCGGCCACACCCGCAGGTCCCCGGTCTCCCGGCGGTCCACGGTCGGCTCGGCCGCGTCGAGCAGCACCCGCACGGCGGCGGCCCGCTCGGCGAGGCGGCTCAGGACGGCCTCCCGGCTGCGGTCCCGGGCCGTCGCGGTCACCGTGAACCGGGCCAGCTCGGGAGGAACCTCCCGG
>NZ_GG657738.1:2422412-2453468 GCF_000158815.1 Micromonospora sp. ATCC 39149
CACCATGCCCTCACCCTAAAGGAAGGGCACCTGGTTGACGCATTCTGTAGAGCAGGGGCCCCTTCTTAACACCGGGGCGCGGGGCAGCCGCGCCGCGGGGCAGCCGAGGCAGGCGGGGCCGGCGGGGCGGGGCAGGTGGGCGTGGTCAGGCCGGGGCGGCGGGCAGGTGGGCGGCGTAGGTCACCGTCGCGGGCGTCACCTCGCACCCGGTCAGGTACCCGCCGGCCGCCCCGAGCGCCAGTAGGTAGGCCAACTCGTCCTCCCCGGCCATCCCGAGCGGGAAGGCGCGCGGGGTGGCGGCGGGCAGTTCCCGGTCGAGCAGGGCCAGCCGGAGCCCCCGCGCCCGCTGCTGGAGGCCGGCCAGCGCCGCCGCGTCGCCGTCTCGCAGCGCGGCGGCGTACCGGTCGAGGAGATTGGTCACCCGGTCGAGCTGGGCGAGCACCTGGGCGCGGTTGTTCAGCAGCATGTCCACCGTCCGGGCAGCCGGCGTACCGACAACGCGGGTGCCGTCCCGGAAGCTGCCGGCGGCCAGACCCAGCACGGCCTCGCGCAGGTCGGTGTCCGCCACCGTGGCGGCCAGCGCGCCGGCCAGCAGGTGCGGCAGGTGCGAGGCGAGGGCCGCCGCCGCGTCGTGCGCGTCCGGTTCCAGCGGTACGACCCGGGCGCCGAAGACGTCGATGAGCAGGGCGGCCAGCGTCCGGAACCGGTCGATGCCCGCCGCCGTGGGGCAGAGCACCCAGGCCGCCCCGTCGAAGAGGGCGGGGGCGGCGGCGGTCAGCCCGGCGCGCTCGGTCCCGGCCATCGGGTGACCCGGGACGAACCGGTCGGTCAGCCCGTGGGCCACCGCGTACCCGGCGATCCCACCCTTGGTGCTGCCGACGTCGGTGACCACGCAGTCGGGGCCGGCGCACCGGCTGACGGTGAGCAGCGTCTCCGGCAAGCTGGACAGCGGGCCGCAGAGGAACACCACATCCCGGTCGCGGACGGCGTCGGCGAGCGCGTCGGGGTAGGGGACGCCCCGCGCGCGGCCCTCCGCCCGGGTGGCGGCGTCCGGGTCCCAGCCGGCGACGTCGATCCCCCGCTCCCGCAGCCGCAGCAGGATCGACCCGCCGATGAGCCCGGTGCCCACCACCGCTGCCCGGAGCCTGTCCACCAGCACGCGCCGTCAGGGCCGGGCGAGGCGGGCGGCGACCGCCGCGACGTGCTCGTCGGACTCGGTCAGTGCCACCCGGACGTGCCGCGCGCCGCCCGGCCCGTAGAAGACGCCAGCGGCGACCAGGATGCCCCGGCGGGCCAGCCAGTCCACCGTCGCCCAGCAGTCCTCGCCCCGGGTCAGCCACAGGTAGAGCCCGGCCTCGGAGTGTTCGACGGTGAACCCGGCACCGGTGAACGCGGCCAGCAGCCGCTCCCGCCGCGCCCGGTAACGCTCCCGCTGGGCGTCGGCGTGCTCCTGGTCACCCAGCGCCGCGATCATCGCCGCCTGAACGGGGGCCGGCACGATCATCCCGGCGTGCTTGCGCACCTTGAGCAGCTCCGCCACCAGTGCGGGGTCGCCGGCGACGAGGCCCGCGCGGTATCCGGCAAGGTTGGAGCGCTTGGACAGCGAGTGCACCGCCAGCAGCCCGTCGTACGACCCGCCGCACACCTCGGGCGCGAGCACGGAGACCGGCTCGGCGGCGGCCGACCAGCCCAGCGGCAGGTAGCACTCGTCGCTGGCCACGACGGCCCCCCGCTCCCGCGCCCAGTCGACCACCTTGCGCAGGTGGTTGGCGGGCAGCACCCGGCCGGTCGGGTTGCCGGGCGAGTTGACCCAGACCAGGCGGACCCGGGGGTCCGGGCCGAGCGCGGTCAGCGAGTCGGTGCGCACGGTGGTGGCCCCGGCGAGCCGCGCCCCGTCCTCGTACGTCGGGTAGCAGATCGACGGCACCACGACGACGTCACCGGGCCCGAGGCCGAGCAGGGTGGGCAGCCACGCCACCAGCTCCTTGGAGCCGATGGTGGGCAGCACCCCCAGGCCGTCGACACCCGCGCCGCAGGCCCGGGCGACCCACGCCGCGATGGCGTCCCGCAGAGCGGGCGTGCCGGCGGTCAGCGGGTATCCGGGCGCGTCGGACGCGTCGGCCAGGGCCTGCCGGATCACCGGGGGCACCGGGTCGACCGGCGTGCCCATCGACAGGTTGATCAGGCCGTCCGGGTGCGCCGCGGCCAGGGCAGCCGCGGCGTCCAGGGTGTCCCAGGTGAACTCGGGCAGCCGCGACGAGACCGGCGCGGGCCGGTTCAGTGGCCCTCTCCGCGCGGCGGCTGGCCCGCGACGAAGGTCGCGTCCTTCTCCACCTTGCCGATCTTCGAGGCGCCACCGGGCGAGCCCAGGTCCTCGAAGAACTCGTAGTTCGCCCCGGTGTAGTCCTTCCACTGCTCCGGGACGTCGTCCTCGTAGAAAATCGCCTCGACCGGGCAGACCGGCTCACAGGCACCGCAGTCGACGCACTCGTCGGGGTGGATGTAGAGCATCCGGTTGCCCTCGTAGATGCAGTCGACCGGGCACTCTTCAATGCATGCCTTGTCGAGCACATCCACGCAGGGCTCGGCGATGATGTAGGTCACCGGTCTTCTCCTCCGCAAGACACGCCGCGATCAACCGCGACGGTTAGAGCCTAGTATCTCGCCGGGGAGGGGGTCGATCGTGCTCCGACAGCAGGATGTGGGACACCGGATCGTGGTTCGCCGGATCGTGGGCAATCGCGAAGGCCGGCCGCTCTTCTCGGACGCCCTCGGCGAGCTGGTGGAGCTGACCGAGACCCACGTCACCCTGGCCACTGACCAGGGTCGACTGCGGGTGCCGGTGACCGAGGTGCACCGGGCCAAGCGGGTGCCGCCGGCGCGCCGGCCGACCGCCGCCGCTGTCGTGGCGCTGGAGCTGGCCTCCGACGAGGCGTGGCCGGCGCCCACCCGGGGCCGGCTCGGCGACTGGCTGCTGCGCAGCGCCGAGGGGTGGAGCGGGCGGGCCAACTCGGCCCTGCCGGTCGGCGACCCGGACCGGCCGCTGCCGGCCGCGCTGGACGCCGTCGAGCGTTGGTACGCCGACCGGGGGCAGCCCGCCATGGTCAACACTCCGCTACCGCTGGCCGCCCCGGTCGGCGCCGAGTTGGACGCGCGGGGCTGGACCTCCCGGCCGCTGGTGCTGGTGCAGACCGCGCCGCTCGCCCCGCTGCGCTCGGGCCGAGCCGACCCGCGGACCGGCCGGGCCGACCAGGAACCCGGCCAGGTCTTCCTGCCGCCCGGCACCGCCGACACACCGCCCGGCCAGGCCAGCCCGCCGGCCGGTGGGCCGGATCGCGCCGGTCGGCCGCCGGTCGAGCTGGCCGACGCGCCGTCCGACGACTGGCTCGCCGTCGCCGCCGGGCGCAAGGGCGGCCTCCCGGACGCCGCCCGCCACGTGCTCAACGCCGTGGGCCAGGTCCGCTTCGCCCACGTGTACGCCGACGGCGTGCTGCTCGCCATCGGCCGCGGCACGGTCACCGGCGACGGGCGCTGGCTCGGCCTGAGCCTGATCGAGGCGCTGCCGCACGCCCGCCGCCAGGGCCTGGCCACCCACGTCATCCGCGCCCTGGCCGACTGGGGCGCCGCCCTGGGCGCCTCCGGCGTCTTCCTCCAGGTGGAGCAGCGCAACCACGCGGCGGTGAACCTCTACCGCGGCCTGGGCTTCACCACACACCACACCTACCTCACCCGGGTCGCCCCCTGACGGGACTCGGCGGGCGGTGGGCCGGGACGGTCAGCGGCGGACGGGGCGGCGCGGCTTGGCCGTCTTGATCTCGGCATAGCGCTTCAGCATCCGCGAGCGGTGGTCGCGGCCCAGCGCGGTGACCGTCAGGTACCCGACGAGGACGCCGGCGGCGGTCGCCGCGAGGTAGAGCCAGACCTGGGCGAAGAAGGTGCCCGCGCCACCGCCGAACGGGTTCTGCCCGACCAGCAGCGGCCCCACCAGGACGGTCAGCAGCAGCGCGACCCCCACGGCGGCGGCCACGTCGCCGGCCCAGTGGCCCAGCGGGCGGTCCTGCCCCCAGCGGAACGCCAGCACGGCGAGGATCAGGCCGATCGCCAGGAACATCACCAGCGAGACCCGGTCGGCGGCGGTGTCGTCACCGGTGAAACCGAACCTGATGACCACCCGGGCGACCACGTTGACCGCGAACAGCGCCCCCGCGAGGGTCCCGACCGTCCGCCACCGATCCTTCATCGCACGCCTCCCGCCGCACCGCCCGCCCCGACGGCGGGCCTCCTGGCAGGAATATCTACCACTGGAACCTGTGCGTCGTCATCACCCGTCGCGACCGGCCGGTGGCGGGGCGAGCACCTGCCGGAACCCCATCACCGCGAACGTCATCGCGCCCGCCACGATCATCGCCAGGCCGGCCCAGTTGTCCCCGGCGAGCAGCAGGTCGCCCTCGCTGGTCCGGACCGCCGCCGCGCCCATCAGCACGAACCACGGCGTGGCAGGCAGGACCACCGCCCAGCGGCGACCCACCGCCGCGTGGGCGAACCAGCTCAGCGCGACGTTGGCGAGCACCACCACCGGCACCGACACCCCGACCAGCGTGCCGGAGAGCCGGAGGGTGGACAGGATCAGCTCCAGCAGGCCCGTCGCCACCGCTCCCACCACGGCCACCACGCCACCGGCGACCCTCAGGGCGAGGTCGAGCAGCCGCCGCGACCGCCCCGGCGGGGACGGGGCGGAGGCCTGCGGCGGGACGACCGACATCGGCGCGGCGGGCAGGGTCACTGGACGCCGGCCGCCGCGACCGGGGCACGCCCCGAGCCGTCGAGGTCGAGCCCGGCGAACAGGTCGTTCTCCCAGCCGTACGGGCCGTTGCCTGGCCCCTTCTCCCCCACCGCCAGCGTGAAGTACTCCACGCCCATGAACTCGGCGCCGAAGTTGCCGGCGATCGAGTAGAGCCAGGAGGTGGCCGGGATCTGGGTGGCGTGCGCCCGCATCGCGGCCTCCTTCGCGGCGTGCTGGTCGGTGGCGTCGATGCGGGCGGCGATCTGCTCGTCCGGGGTGCCGAAGGGCAGGTCGTCGACGCTGGCGATGCCCTCGAACGGGTTGTCCGACGCCTCGGTGAAGTGGTTCATGCCGGCTTCCAGCACGCTGCGCGGCATGGCCGTCCAGTAGACCTTGGCCGGGGCGATCCCCTCGGCGGCGGCCAGCTCGTGCGCCCGCATCGCCACCCGGTGCGCCTGGATGTGGTCGGGGTGGCCGTAGAAGCCGTTCGGGTCGTACGTGATCATGACCTGCGGGCGTACCTCACGCATGATCTCCACGACGAACCCGGCGGCGGTGTCGAGGTCGGCCTGCCAGAACGCCCGGGGGTGCTCGTTGGTGGCCAGGCCCATCATCCCGGAGTCGCGGTACCGGCCCGCGCCGCCGAGGAAGCGGTGGTCGGTGACGCCGAGCGCGGCGCAGGCGGCGGCCAGCTCCCCGAGCCGGAACCCGCCGAGCTGGTCGGCCTCGGCGGCGGCGAGCTGGGCCAGCTCCGGCACGTGGATCTCGCCCTCCTCGCCGAGCGTGCAGGTCACCAGCGTGACGTGGGCACCGGCGGCGGCGTAGTGGGCCATCGTCGAGCCGGTGCCGATGGACTCGTCGTCGGGGTGCGCGTGGACCAGCAGGAGTCGGCGGTCGGGCAGCGTCGTCACGACGGTCACTCTAACCGGCGGTTCACCCGCGCCGGCTCTGACGCGTCCGCCCAGGTCCGCCACATCATCCCCCGGGCGGCTCTACGATCCGACGTGTGGACTTTCCGGAGTTGGCCGCCCGCACCCGCCGGTTCGGCCACGGTGCGCCGCGCGCCGTCACCGTGGCCAGCGACGGCTCCCGGGTGATCTTCCTGCGCTCGGCCGGTCCGGAGGATCCCGCCGACGCGCTCTGGCTGCTCGACCCGACCACCGGCGAGGAGCGGCTGGTCGCCGACCCGGTGGCGCTGCTCGGCGCGGGTGGCGATCCGGCCGCCCTCACCCCCGGGGAGCGGGCGCTGCGCGAGCGGCGGCGGCTCAGCGCCGCCGGCATCGGGTCGTACGCGCTGGACGCGGCCGGCCGCGTGGCGGCGTTCGCGCTGGCCGGGCGACTGTTCCGGGCCGACCTGGTGCAAGGTGACGTGATCGAGGTGGCGACCGTCGGCCCGGTGCTCGACCCGCGCCCCGACCCCACCGGCGAGCGGCTGGCGTACGTCACCGACGCCGCCGACGGGGTGCGCCGGGGTGAGCTGCGGGTGGTGGCGGCCGACGGCACCGACAGCCTGCTGGCCGGCGAGGACGCCGGGGTCACCTGGGGGCTGCCCGAGCACGTGGCGGCCGAGGAGTTCCACCGGTTCCGGGGCTATTGGTGGGCACCCGACGGGCGCAGCGTGCTGGCCGCACGGGTCGACGAGTCCCGGTTGCCCCGCTGGCACCTGCACGACCCGGCGGAGCCGGCCAGCCCGCCGACGACAATGGCGTACCCGCAGGCTGGCGGGCCGAACGCGGAGGTCAGCCTCCACCTGCTCGACCTCGACGAAGGCTGGGTCGACGTGCACTGGGACCGGGAGACCTACCCGTACCTCACGTCGGTCGACTGGGCCGACGGGAACCCCCTGATCACCGTGCTGCGTCGGTCGCAGCAGCACGGCCTGGTGCTCGCGGTCGACCCGCGCACCGGCGAGACCCAGGTGCACGCCGAGCTGGCCGACCCGCGCTGGGTGGAGCCGATCCCCGGCACCCCGGCCCACCTGCCCGACGGGCGGGTGCTGGTCGGCGGCGAACTGGCCCACGACGGGTACGACGCCCGCTGCCTGTTCGCCGACGGCACCCTGCTCACCCCGCCGTCGCTGTACGTGCGCCGGGTGGTGGGCCGGCTGCCCGCCGGCAACGGTTCAGCCGACCTGCTGGTGGAGGCGAGCGAAGGCGAGCCGAGCCAGCGGCACCTGTACCGGGTCCGGACGCTTATCGGCGGCGGGGTGGACGCCCGCCGGATGAGCGGCACCCCCGGCTGGCACACGGCCGCCGTGGGCGGGGACACGCTGGTGGTCGGCACCGCATCGCTGGACCAGCCGGGCACCACCTGGTCGGTGTGGCGCGGCGACCGGGAGGTGGCCCAGCTACGGTCACTGGCCGCCACCCCGCCGTACGCCCCCCGGCCGACGATGGTGCGGGTGACCGACCGGCGGCTGCCCAGCGCGGTGCTCTACCCCACCGACCACGTCAAGGGCACCCGGCTGCCGGTGCTGCTGGACGTCTACGGCGGCCCGGGGCACCAGGAGGTGACGGCCACCCGGTCGGCCTGGTTGGAGCGGCAGTGGTGGGCCGACGCCGGGTTCGCGGTGGTGACGGTGGACAACCGGGGCACCCCGGGGGTGGCACCGTCGTTCGAGAAGGCGGTGCACCGCCGGGTGGCCGACGTGGTGCTGACCGACCAGGTCGACGCGCTGACCGCGCTCGCCGGAAGCACCCCGACCTGGACCTGGAGCGGGTCGGCATCCGGGGCTGGTCGTTCGGCGGCTGGCTGGCCCGGGCTGGCGGTGCTGCGCCACCCGGAGCTGTTCCGCTGCGGGATCGCCGGCGCCCCGGTCAGCGACTGGGCGCTGTACGACACCGCGTACAGCGAGCGCTACCTGGGCCTGCCGGAGGACGGCATGGACGTGTACGCGCACCACTCGCTACTGGAGCTGGCGGCCGAGCCGCCCGTGCCCGGTGAGCCGGCCCGGCCGCTGCTGCTGGTGCACGGCCTGGTCGACGACAACGTGGTGGCCGCGCACACGCTGCGGCTGTCGGCGGCGCTGCTGGCGGCGGGCCGGCCGCACTCGGTGCTGCCGCTGACCGGGGCCACCCACATGGCGGCGGGTGGGTTGTCGGAACGCCTGCTCCGCCTGGAACTCGACTTCCTCCGCACCCACCTGGGCTGAGGTGCAAGGAAGGGCACCTTGTTAACGCATTCTGTATAGCAGGGGCCCCCTCCTAACGACGCTGTTGGAGAGGTCCTCCAGCAACACTAAGGCCCCGGCCCGGTGGTCAAAGAGGAAGAGCGCCATAGTTGATCTCGACGATGACGCGAACTTCCTGATCACCGGGCCGGGTGGGATGGTCAGCGGCGGGTGTTACCCCTTGACGTGCGCGTTCACGAAGGACGGGTAGCCGAAGACGCTGGAGATGAAGATCCCGCCGGCCTTGGACCCGTGCACGTGGTACGCCACGTCGACGAAGAGCGGCACCACCGGGGCGTGCTCCTTCATGATCCGCTCGTCGAGCTTGGCCCACTCCGGCCCCTGCTTGGCCGGCTCCAGGGCGAGGATCCGGTCGATCTCGGCGTTGATCGTCGGGTCGTCGAAGTACGACTGGTTGCTGTTGCCCTCGGGCTTGATGGTCCGGCCGTCGTAGAGCACCGGCAGGATCGACGCGCCGCTGGGCCAGTCCGCCGCCCAGTTACCGATGTACAGGTCCCACGGGTTGTCCTTCTTCTTGATCTCGTCGAGCTTGGCGTCGTCCGGAATGTTCCGGATGGTGATCCGGAAGCCGGCCCGCTCCAGGTTGCCCTTGAGCTGGGTGGCCATCTGCTGCTCGGTCGTGTCGTCGGACGCTCCGAGGACCAGCTCCGGGGTCTGGCCGCCGAGCAGTTCCTTGGCCTTGTCGACGTCGCCGTTCGCGCCGGCCGGGTACGCGTCGTACGCCCGGAAGCCGATGGTCGCCGGCGGCATCAGGGTGGTCAGCGGCTGGGCCACGGTCTGCCCGCCGAGCGCCTTGATCAGGCCCTCCCGGTCGATGGCGTAGTTCAGCGCCTGCCGAACCTTGAGGTCGGTGACCCGCTGGTTGTTGATGACGAGTTGGTTGGCGCTCGGCGTCGGCGAGAGGATGGTCCGCGACTTCAGCGCCGCGTCCTGAGCCACCCGGGCGACCAGGGAGGCCGGCACCGAGTTGAAGGCGAGCGCGCTCTGGTCGGCGCCGTTGTCGGCGATCACCCGGTTGTTGGCGGCGTCGGCGGTGGGGCCGAAGTTCCACACGAACTGGTCCGGGTACTGGTGGCGCACCGGGTCGGTGGCCGGGTCCCAGTTCGGGTTGCGGTCGAGGGTGAGCTGTACGCCGACCTGGTTGGCGGCGATCTTGTACGGCCCGGACGAGAACGGCCGCTGGTCCAGATTGACCCCGGTGTCCTTGTCGGCCCGCAGCGGCGCGGTGGTCGGCAGCGAGGCGGCGAACGGCAGGTCGCAGCGGGGCTTGGCGAACTCGAAGCGCAGGGTCTTCTCGTTTGGGGTGGTCAGGCCGGGCGGCAGCGCGCCCTTGTTCTTCTTGAAGTCCCACCACGTGTCGAACTGCGCGCTGTCGGCCAGCCACTCCTGGAGGTAGGTCGGGCCGCCGGCGAGGTCCGGGTCGAAGGACCGGGCGATGCCGTACGCGATCTCCTTGGAGGTGATCGGGCTGCCGTCCTCGAACTTCACCCCTGACTTGATCGTGAACTCCCAGACCTTGCAGTCGTTGTTGACGTTGGTCCCGGGGGTCTCGGCCAGGTCACCGACGAGCACCAGGCCACCCTTGCCGTCGTCCTTCCAGGTCGTCAGGTACCGGGCGAAGAGTGGGTTGATCATCAGGCCGGCGAACGAGTACGTCCGCTGCGGGTCCAGGTGGGAAATCGGGGTCTCCCGGATGACGGTGAACGTGCCGCCCCTGCGGGCCCCGCTGACCTCGGCAGCCGGGCCCTGCGAGTCCTTCGGGTCGGTGGCGATGACGCCGGTCTGCTGCCGGCCGGTGTCGACCGTGGTGCCCTCGCCCGTGTTCTCCGAACACGCCCCCAACGCCACCACCAGTGCGATGGCGCCGCCCGCGGCGGCCGCTGCGCGTGGTCGCATCTCCTAACCTCCTCTGTCGATGAATGTCGTCTACAACGCGGTCACCCGCGCGTTTCAGCGCAGCCGTACCCGGGGGTCGATCGCCGCGTAGAGCAGGTCCACCAGGACGTTGGCCAGCACCACGAACACCGCGGCGATGAGCACGGTGGCCATGATGGTCGGCAGGTCGCCGGCGCGGACGGCGTCGACCGCCGTACGCCCCAACCCCTGGATGCCGAACGTGGTCTCCGTGATGACGGTGCCGCCCAACGCCCCGCCCACGTCCAGCCCCGCGATGGTCACCACCGGGGTGATCGCCGCGCGCAGCGCGTGCCGCCCGTACACCCGGGGTTTGGTCAGGCCCTTGGCGCGGGCCGTGCGGACGAAGTCCTCCGACAGCGTCTCCAGCATCTGTGCCCGGGACAGCCGGGCGTAGATGGCGGAGAAGAGGAACGCCAGCGAGACCCAGGCCAGAACCAGCCCGCTGGCCCACTTGACCGGGTCGTCGAACAGCGACGTGTAGCTCGGCACCGGCAGCAGCCGCAGGTGGTACACGAAGACCAGCAGCAGCACCGCCCCGACGAAGTAGAGCTGCAACGACGCGCCGGTCAGCGAGAAGCCGATGGCCAGCCGGTCCAGCCAGGTGCCCCGGCGCAGGGCCGAAACCATGCCGAGGCCGACGCCGAGCAGCAGCCACAGGATCGCCGCCGGGATCACGATGCTCAGGGTCACCGGCAGCACCCGGGCGATGGTGTCGCTGACCGCCTCGTTGCTGACGTACGACCAGCCCAGGCAGGGGGCGTCGCACCGGCCGCCCTGGGCGCTGCCCAGGTCCCGCCCGGTGACGATGCCTTTCATGTAGCCGGCGTACTGGGTGACCAGCGGGTCACGCAGGCCCAACTCCTGGCGGACCCGCTCCAGACGCTCCGGGTTGCAGTTCTTCGGGCACATGCCGCTGACCGGGTCCCGGGGCAGGGCGAAGAACATCAGGAAGCTGAGCACGCTCACCGCGAACAGGGTGAGCGTCGCCGAGAGCAGCCGCTTGACCAGGAACCGCGCCATCAGTGCCCTCCTTCGCTCGCGACTGCGGGGCTCCGCTTCGCTGCACTCCTCGCGCTCACCCCTGCCCCTCCTTCGCTCGCGACTGCGGGGCTCCGCTTCGCTGCACTCCTCGCGCTCACCCCTGCCCCTCCTTCGCTCGCGACTGCGGGGCTCCGCTTCGCTGCACTCCTCGCGCTCACCCCTGCCCCCTACCGGGACGACTTCGGGTCGAGCGCGTCGCGCAGCGCGTCCCCGAAGAGGTTGAAGGCGAAGACCAGCGCGAAGATCGTGACGCCGGGGAAGAAGACGTACGCCGGGTCGGTCTGGAGGTAGTCCAGGCTGCGGTAGATCATCCGGCCGAAGCTCGGCGTGGCATCGGTCAGCCCGACCCCGATGAACGACAGCGCCGCCTCGCTGGTGATGTACGACGGCACGGCCAGGGAGAACGACACCAGGATCGGCGCCCAGAGGTTCGGCAGGAGCTGGCGGAACAGCATGTGCCCCAGCCCGGCCCCGCTGGCCCGAGCGGCCTCCACGAACTCCCGCTCGCGCAGCGCGATGACCTGCCCGCGCACGAGCCGGGCGGTGCTGGTCCAGCCGAACAGGGCGAAGATGGCGATCAGCACGCCGATCTGGAACGCGGGCGGCACCTCCTCGCGCTGGCCGTAGAAGCGCAGCGCGATCGTCGGGGTCAGCGCCAGCGCGATGATCAGGAAAGGCATGGCCAGGGTCAGGTCGGTGATCCAGTTGACCACCGCGTCCAGCCAGCCGCCCAGGTACCCGGCGAGGGTGCCGAGCACGATGCCGATCGCGGCGGTGATGACGGCGGCGGCGAACGCGATGAACAGCGACGCCCGCAGCCCGTGCACCATCCGGATGAAGATGTCCCGGCCCAGCCCCGGCTCCAGCCCGAACCAGTGTTCCCCGGTGACCCCGCCGGCGTAGCCCAGCGGCATGCCGAAGCCGTCGAGCCGGTTCTGGAACTGCTCGCGGGGGCCGATCCCGTACAGCGCCTCGATCAGCGGCACGGCGAGCGCGACCAGCACGAAGAAGGCCAGCATTCCGGCGCTCACCACGGCCGTGCGGTCCCGGCGCAGCCGGGCCCAGGCGAGCTGGCCGGGCGACCGGCCGACGATGCCCCGGCCCCGGGGCCCGGCACCGTCGCCCGTGGACTCGATCTCCGCGAGGGCCACGCCCTCGACCGGGGACAGGCTCACGTCGTCACCTCCGCACCGCTTCCGCCGACCCGGCCGGCCCCCGGGAGGTTGCCGGCGGTGTCGGGCTCCGGGGGGTGGCCAGCCACGTCGGGCTCCGGGAAGTGGCAGGCCGTCAGCCGCGCGCCCGGGGCCGGCAGGTGGACCGGTGTGTCGCCGTCGCGTGCCACCAGGGCCGGTTCCTCGGTGGCGCAGACGTCGCGCGCCTTCGGGCACCGGGTGCGGAACCGGCAGCCCGACGGCGGGTTCAGCGGGGTCGGCACGTCGCCGGTGAGCCGGATCCGCTCGCCGGGGCCGAGCCGTGTCACGTCCGGGATCGCCGACAGCAAAGCCCGGGTGTACGGGTGCCGCGGGCGCTCGTAGATGTCCGCCCGGTCGCCGATCTCCACGATCCGGCCCAGGTACATCACGGCGACCCGCTGGCAGAAGTGCCGCACCACCGCGAGGTCGTGGGCGATGAACACGAACGCCAGCCCGAGGTCGCGTTGCAGGTCGCGCAGCAGGTTGACCACCTGCGCCTGGATCGAGACGTCCAGGGCGGAGACGGGCTCGTCGGCGACGATCAGCTTCGGCCGCAGTGCGAGGGCCCGGGCGATGCCGACGCGCTGCCGTTGCCCGCCGGAGAACTCGTGCGGGTACCGGTTGTAGTGCTCGGGGTTGAGCCCGACCAGTTCCAGCAGCTCCTGCACCCGCCGACGCACCCCGCCGGGCGGATCGATGCCGTTGACCCGCAGCGGCATCGCCACGATCCGGCCCACGGTGTGCCGGGGGTTCAGCGACGCGTACGGGTCCTGGAAGATGATCTGAAGGTCCTGGCGCAGCGGTCGCAGCTCACGCCGCCCGGCGTGGGTGATGTCGCGGCCGGCGAACTCGATCCGCCCGGCAGTCGGCTCCAGCAGCCGCACCAGCATCCGGCCGGTGGTGGTTTTGCCGCAGCCGGACTCCCCCACCAGGCCGAGCGTCTCGCCGGTGCGCACCGCGAAGTCGAGGCCGTCGACGGCCCGCACCAGGCCGGTGGCGCGGAACCCGGTGCGCACCGGGAAGTGCTTGGTCAGCCCGCTGACCCGCAGCAGCGGCTCGTTCATCGGGCCACCCCCGTCCGCTCGACGTCCTCGGCGTGCAGCCGGGCGCGCTCGTCGGCCGGCAGGTGGCAGGCCGCCAGGTGGCCCGGCTCGCCGGCCGGGCCCAGCGCCGGGACCTCGGCGCGCGAGCGACCGCCGGTGCGGTCGGCGTACCGGCAACGGGGGTGGAAGGCGCAGCCCGGCGGAAGGTCGATCAGACTTGGCGGGTTGCCCGGGATGGGCATCAGGTCCGCGTCGGCGTCGCCGTGCAGCGACGGCACGCTGGAGAGCAGACCCCAGGTGTACGGGTGGCGCGGTCGCCGCAGCACCTGCTCCGCGCTGCCGTGCTCGACGGCCCGTCCGCCGTACATCACCAGCACCTCGTCGGCGACCTGGCCGACCACGCCGAGATCGTGGGTGATCAGGATGATCGCCGAGCGGAACTCGGCCTGGAGGTCGGCCAGCAGCTCCAGGATCTGTGCCTGCACTGTGACGTCGAGGGCGGTGGTCGGCTCGTCGGCGATCAGCAGGGCCGGGTCGTTGACCAGGGCCATCGCGATCATCGCCCGCTGCCGCATGCCGCCGGAGAACTCGTGCGGGTACTGGTCGTACCGCTTCCCCGGCTGGGGGATGCCGACCCGGCCGAGCATGTCGACGGCCCGCCGCCGGGCCTCTCGCCGGCCGGCCCGCCGGTGGTGCACCCGGTACGCCTCGGCGATCTGCCTGCCCACCGGGTAGTACGGGTGCAGCGCCGACAGCGGGTCCTGGAAGATCATCGCTACGTCCCGGCCGCGCAGCCGGCGTACCTCCTCCTCGGGCAGGCCGACGAGCTGCCGGCCGCCGACACGGATCCCGCCGGTGATGGTGGTGCGCCTCGGGTCGTGCAGGCCGAGAATCGCCAGCGAGGTGACGCTCTTGCCGGAGCCGGACTCGCCGACGACGCCGAGGGTGCGCCCCCGCTCGACGGCGAAGGAGACCCCGTCGACCGCGCGGACCGTGCCGTCGGCGGTGTCGAAGCGCACCCGCAGGTCGTCGACCCGCAGGTACGGACCGGACGCTGGTGCTGACTCGTCCACGACCGCCTCCCTCAGTGACGAAGAGAAACTACAACAGATCACTGGGGCTGAAAATAAGCTACAGGTCTGGGACTGCCAGCGGTGCTCAGCGTAACGACTCGGCAACTCCCCCCAACACCCCTGATCGAGAGGCCGGCGAAGCCGCACAGGTCGCACGTCGGGTGCGACCATGACGGCCCACTACGTGGAGCACTCGGCCGCCAAGCGGGGCGAGGTGCTGGAGTTGACCGAGCCCGTCCGGGCGAGGATCCGGCCCGAGGATCTCGTCCCCTGACGGATGTCGGTCCCGTCCCCTAGGGTCGGGCCATGACCGGATTCGATGCGGCGTCCGCCGCCGTGCAGGCGGCCCTGGACGCGGGCGCCCGGTACGCCGACGCCCGGGTGATGCACCGCCGGTACGAGTCGATGTCGGCCCGCAACGGCGACGTCGAGGAGCTGACCCAGGACGAGAGCCTCGGGCTGGGCGTCCGGGCGCTGGTCGGGTCGGGCTGGGGCTTCCACGCCGTACCGGAGCTGTCGGACGCCGCGGCCCGCGACGCCGGCCGGCGCGCCGCGCGGATCGCCGCCGCGAGCGCGCGGGTCCCCGGCCCGCCGATCGACCTGGTGCCGGCCGACCCGGTCGTCGCGAGCTGGGCCTCGGCGTGCGAGGTCGACCCGCTCGGGGTGGCCCTGTCCGACAAGGGCGACCTGCTGGTTGGCGCGACCGCCACGATGCGGGAACACGGCGCGGACCTGGCCGAGGGCCTCTACCAGGTGTGGGACACCACGAAGTGGTTCGTCTCCAGCGAGGGGCACCGCATCGACCAGCGCATCCGCGAGTGCGGCAGCGGCATCTCGGCCACCTCGATCGGCGACGGAGAGACGCAGCGCCGGTCCTACCCGAGCTACCGCGGCCAGTACGGCACCACCGGCTGGGAGCTGGTCACCTCACTCGATCTGGCCGCGCACGCCGCCCGGATCGCCGAGGAGAGCCGGGCGCTGCTCACCGCGCCCGCGTGCCCGGCGGGCGAGACCGACCTGATCCTCGGCGGCGAGCAACTCGCGTTGCAGATCCACGAGTCCGTCGGGCACGCCATCGAGCTGGACCGCATCCTCGGCTGGGAGGCCGCCTTCGCCGGCACGTCCTGGCTGGACCTGGCGCAGCTCGGCTCGCTGCGCTACGGCTCCGAGCTGATGAACGTCACCATCGACCCGACCATCCCTGGCGCGCTGGGCAGCTTCGGCTTCGACGACGAGGGCTCACCGGCGGTGCGGCGGGACGCGGTACGCGAGGGCCGGTGGGTCGGGGTGCTCGCCGGCCGCGACTCGGCCGCCGTCGCCGGCCTGGGCTACGGCGGCAGCGTACGGGCCGACGGCTGGGCCCGGCTGCCGATGGTGCGGATGACCAACGTCGGGCTGGAGCCCGGCCCGCACACCCTCGACGAGATCGTCGCCGCCACCGACGACGGGGTGCTGATGGACGTCAACCGTTCCTGGTCGATCGACGACAAGCGGCTCAACTTCCAGTTCGGCTGCGAGATCGGCTGGGAGGTGAAGCGGGGCCGGCGGGGGCGGATGCTGCGCAACCCCACGTACACGGGCATCGGCCCGCTGTTCTGGCGCTCGATGGACATGCTCTCCGCCGAGACCATCGCCTGGGGCACGCCGAACTGCGGCAAGGGCCAGCCCGGCCAGGTCGGCCACACCGGCCACCCGGCCGCGCCGGCCCGGTTCCGCAACGTCCGAGTGGGGGTGCGGGCATGAGTCAGGAGCACGGGCGGGACGTGTTGGGCCTCGCCGATCAGGTGGTCGACCTGGTCCGCCGGCTGGCCGGGCCACGGGCCGAGGCGGAGGTGGTGGTCACCCGGTCCGCCCTGGCACTGACCCGGTTCGCCAACTCCTTCGTGCACCAGAACGTTGCCGAGTCGGGCGTCTCGGTGCGGCTGCGTGTGCATACCGGGGGGCGCACGGCGGCCGGCGGCGGCAGCGTGGTCACCCCGGAAGGGCTGGCCGCCCTGGTCGAGCGAGCCCTCGCGGCGGCCCGGCTCTGCCCGCCGGACCCGGCGTGGCCGGGGCTGGCCCCGCGCTCACCGGTGCCCGCCGCCCCGGCCTGGGACGAGGCCACGGCCTTCGCCGAGCCGGGCGAGCGGGCCGAGCGGGTGCGCGCGTTCGTCGACGCCGTGGGCGGGCTGGAGGCCGCCGGGTACTGCCGCACCGCGCACCGGGAGGCGGCGTTCGCCAACTCCACCGGGCACTCCGCGCGGGGCAGCGCCGCCGAGGCGGCGATGGACGGCATCGCCCGTTCGGGTGGCGCGGACGGCGTGGCCCGGCTGCACGCCGGCCGGCTGGCCGACCTGGACGGGGCGGCGTTGGGGGCCCGCGCAGCCGCGAAGGCGCGGGCCGCCGTGGCCCCGGTCGAGCTGCCGCCGGGCCGGTACGAGGTGGTGCTGGAGCCGGCCGCCGTCGCCGACCTGCTGCACAATCTCGCTCTCTGGGGCTTCAACGGCAAGCGGCACGCCGAGCGGCAGTCCTTCGCCGAGCCGGGTGCGGCCCAGTTCGATCCGGCGGTCACGCTGGTCGACGATCCGCTCGCCGGGTCGGGGCTGCCGTTCGACTTCGAGGGCACCGGCCGGCGGGCCCTGACGCTGGTCGACGCCGGCACCACGGTCGCCGTGGCGCACGACCGGCGCAGCGGCGCGGCGGCCGGGGTGGGTTCCACCGGGCACGCGTCGCCGGAGGCGGCCACCTTCGGCCCGACGCCGGTCAACCTGCGGCTGTCCGGCCCCGCACCGGCCAACACCGACGATCCGGCACGCGCCGGGGCCGGCGGCGGGGCGGGGTCCGGGGCTCCGGCGTCGGCCGGGCCGGTGGCCGACGGCGACACGGCCGCCCTGGTCGCCGGGATGGAGCGCGGCCTGCTGGTCAGCGACCTGTGGTACACCCGGGTGCTCGACACGAAGAGCCTGGTGATCACGGGGCTGACCCGTAACGGGGTCTGGCTGGTGGAGGGCGGGGTGCCGGTGCGGGCGGTGCGGGACCTCCGCTTCACCGAGTCGTACCCTCGGGCGCTCGGCCCCGGGGCCGTGGTCGGGATCGGCCGCCGGGCGGTCCGGCAACCGGATCGGGTCGACGGCGTCTGGTGGGACGCCCCGGCGCTGCGGCTGGCGGCCTGGAACTTCACCGGCGGGGCCTCGGGCTGACCCGGGCGGATGAACCCTCCCCGGTTCTGCGGGCGGCCGGGGAGTGAGCTTCTTAACATCCAACGTCGATCGTGTTGCGGGGACTTTTCCGCAGGCCGGACACACGGGACACTCCCTTGCGCGGACGGCCCACGGAGATCGGCGTAACGTGTGTCACCTAGCTGCGCCGGTACGGCCGGTGTGGTCGTTGGTGTGCGCGGTGACGTGGCAGCGGGTACGGGGTCGCCGGTCCGCGTGCCGACCGGAACAACTGCCGCCCGTGAGGGCCCCGTCAGGGAGACGACCGAATGACTTCAACGGCAACGAGGCCGCGTGGGGCGCGAGCGCGCGCCGCCATAGCGGCGAAGACGTTGCGGACGGACCGGTGGTGGTTCGCTCCGCTGATCACCGTCATCGGGCTCAGCGCCTGGGTCGCGTACGCGACGGTCCGGGTCTTCATGCACAAGTGGTACTGGGTCGAGCAGTACCACTACCTGACCCCGTTCTACTCGCCCTGCGTCACCGACCGGTGCGTCGAGGGGGCCGCCCACTTCGGCCGCTTCCTGCCCGGCTGGTGGATCGTCCCGGACGCGGCGCTGACCCTGCCGTTCCTGCTGCTGTTCCGGCTGACCTGCTACTACTACCGCAAGGCGTACTACCGGTCGTTCTGGCTGTCGCCGCCGGCCTGCGCCGTGCCGGACAAGCACGACAGCTACTCGGGCGAGACGCGCTTCCCGCTGCTGGGCCAGAACCTGCACCGGTATTTCTTCTACGCCGCCGCGATCATCTCGCTGATCAACACCTGGGACGCGATCCTGGCCTTCCACTCGCCGGAGGGCTTCGGCTTCGGGCTGGGCAACATCGTCCTGCTGGTGAACGTGGTCATGCTGTGGGCGTACACGATCTCCTGCCACTCGTGCCGGCACATCATCGGCGGGCGGCTCAAGCACTTCTCCAAGCACCCGGTGCGGTACAAGGCCTGGACCGGCGTGTCCTGGCTGAACGTCCGGCACATGCAGCTCGCCTGGATCACCCTCGGCACCCTGGCCCTGACCGACTTCTACGTCATGGCGATCTCGGCCGGCTGGTTCGACGACCTGCGGTTCATCAACTAGAGGGCCTGACATGACGACCACGAATCGGATCGAACGACACCACTACGACGTCGTCGTGATCGGGGCCGGCGGCGCCGGCCTGCGCGCGGCGATCGAGGCCCGGCTCGCGGGCAAGAAGACGGCGATCATCTCGAAGTCGCTGTTCGGCAAGGCGCACACCGTGATGGCCGAGGGCGGCGCGGCCGCCGCCATGGGCAACGTGAACAGCCGGGACAACTGGCAGGTGCACTTCCGCGACACCATGCGCGGCGGCAAGTTCCTCAACAACTTCCGGATGGCCGAGCTGCACGCGAAGGAGTCGCCGCAGCGGATCTGGGAGCTGGAGACGTACGGTGCGCTGTTCGACCGCACCAAGGACGGGAAGATCTCGCAGCGCAACTTCGGTGGCCACGAGTACCCCCGGCTGGCGCACGTCGGCGACCGGACCGGCCTGGAGCTGATCCGCACCCTCCAGCAGAAGATCGTCTCCCTCCAGCAGGAGGACAAGGCCGAGTTCGGCTCGTACGACGCCCGGATCAAGGTGTTCGCCGAGACCACGATCACCGAGCTGCTGCTCGACGGCGAGAAGGTCGCCGGGGCGTTCGGCTACTACCGGGAGTCCGGGGAGTTCATCCTCTTCGAGGCCCCGGCCGTGGTGCTCGCCACCGGCGGCGTCGGCCGGTCGTACAAGGTCACGTCGAACTCCTGGGAGTACACCGGCGACGGCCACGCGCTGGCCCTGCGCGCCGGCGCGACGCTGATCAACATGGAGTTCCTCCAGTTCCACCCGACCGGCATGGTCTGGCCGCCCTCGGTGAAGGGCATCCTGGTCACCGAGTCGGTGCGCGGCGACGGCGGCGTGCTGAAGAACTCCGACGGCAAGCGGTTCATGTTCGACTACGTCCCCGACGTGTTCCGCAAGCAGTACGCGGACAACGAGGCCGAGGCGGACCGCTGGTACTCCGACCCGGACAACAACCGGCGTCCGCCGGAGCTGCTGCCCCGCGACGAGGTCGCCCGCGCGATCAACAGCGAGGTCAAGGCCGGGCGGGGTACGCCGGCCGGCGGCGTCTACCTGGACATCGCGTCCCGGCTGCCGGCCGAGGAGATCCGCCGCCGCCTGCCGTCGATGTACCACCAGTTCAAGGAGCTGGCCGACGTCGACATCACCAAGGAGCCGATGGAGGTCGGGCCGACCTGTCACTACGTGATGGGCGGCGTCGAGGTGGACCCGGACTCCGGTGCCGCGTACGGCACGGTGCGCGGGCTGTTCGCCGCCGGTGAGGTGTCCGGCGGCATGCACGGCTCCAATCGACTCGGCGGCAACTCGCTGTCGGACCTGCTGGTCTTCGGCAAGCGGGCGGGCGGCCACGCGGCGTCGTACGCCGATCAGTTGACCTCGCGCCCGAAGGTGTCGATCGGCGCGGTGGAGGCCGCCGTGGAGACGGCGCTCGCGCCGTTGCAGCGGGACACCGGGGAGAACCCGTACCAGCTCCAGCAGGACCTCCAGGCGGTGATGGGAGATCTAGTAGGAATCATCCGCCGGGAGGGCGAGCTGGTCGATGCCCTGCACCGGCTTGCCGAGCTGCGCGAGCGGGTGGCGAAGGTCAGCGCGGCCGGCGGGCGGCGCTACAACCCGGGCTGGCACCTCGCGCTGGACCTGCGCAACATGCTGGTGGTGTCGGAGTGCACCGCGAAGGCGGCGCTGGAGCGGCAGGAGTCGCGCGGCGGCCACACCCGGGAGGACTTCCCGGCGATGGACCCGAAGTGGCGTCGGGTGAACCTGGTCTGCGCGCTGGACGGCGACACCGTGCGGCTGACCCACAAGCCGCTGCCGAAGATCCGCGCCGAGCTGATCGCCCTGTTCGACCGTGCCGAACTGGCCAAGTACCTGACCGACGAGGAGCTCGCGGACTTCGACGCCCTCGCTGAGGAGGCGGGCAAGTAATGGGAACCAAGCGTCACTTCAGGATCTGGCGGGGCGACGAGAGCGGCGGCGACCTGCAGGACTACCAGGTCGAGGTCAACGAGGGCGAGGTGGTCCTCGACGTCATCCACCGGCTCCAGGCCACCGACGCGCCGGACCTGGCCTGCCGATGGAACTGCAAGGCCGGCAAGTGCGGCTCCTGCTCGATGGAGATCAACGGGATGCCCAAACTGGGCTGCATGACCCGGATGTCGACGTTCGAGGAGGCCGAGACCGTCACGGTCACCCCGCTGCGCACGTTCCCGGTCATCCGGGACCTGGTCACCGACGTCTCGTTCAACTACGAGAAGGCGCGGGAGACGCCGGCGTTCGCGCCGCCGGCCGGGGTGGCCCCGGGCGAGTACCGGATGCAGCAGGTGGACGTCGAGCGCTCGCAGGAGTTCCGCAAGTGCATCGAGTGCTTCCTGTGCCAGAACGTCTGCCACGTGGTCCGCGACCACGAGGAGAACAAGCAGGCGTTCTCCGGCCCCCGATACTTCATCCGGGCCGCCGAGCTGGACATGCACCCCCTCGACGCGAAGACCGACCGCAAGGAGTACGCGCAGGCGGAGCAGGGGCTCGGCTTCTGCAACATCACCAAGTGCTGCACCGAGGTCTGCCCCGAGCACATCAAGATCACGGACAACGCGATCATCCCCATGAAGGAACGGGTCGTCGACCGCAGGTACGATCCCCTGGTATGGCTCGGTAGCAAGATCTTCCGGAGGGGTCAGGTGCCTCAGACCAGCGTGACCAGCGCCTCGCACAGCGGTGCCGTGCACTCCCACGCCGCCCCGGGCGGGGTCCACTCGCACGCGGGTGGCTCCCACGACCCCGCCACCGAGGCCCAGGCCCAGGCCGGTGTCAACTGGCACCGCGAGGTGCCGAAGCCGACCGCCCCGGCCGTGGACGACAACGGCAAGCTCCCGCTGACGGAGCTCACCTTCGACCGGGCCGCCGCGCCGTCGCCGTTCGGCGACGACGTGCAGTTCCCGCTGCCCCCGGAGCACCTGAACTTCGCCCACCCGGAGCAGGACAAGCACTGACCACGACAGCGACGACGGGGGTTGGCGGCACCTGCCGCCGGCCCCCGTCGGCGTTTCACCCCTGCGGAGGTGCCCCTGCGCGGTGTGTCTCTACCCGGTAGGTCTCTGCGCAACTTGTCCCGTTGCGCGCCCTTCAGCCTGCCCTGTGGCCCACCGCGAGGCGGCTCAGTCGGCGAGGAGCAGGGGGCGCAGGGCCGCGACGATGGGCGCGTCGGCGGGGAGCCAGGTGACGGTGTCCAGCTCGGCGGCGGAGAGCCATCGCAGCGCGGAGTGCTCCAGGGCCTTCGGCCGGTCGCCGTGCAGCAGGCGGGCCGCGTACACCTTCAACACCGAGCGGCCGTGGGCCATCCGCACGTTGCGGCCGACCCGGTCGCCGATCTCCACGCGTACGGCCAGCTCCTCGGCGCACTCGCGGACCAGGGCGGCGGTTTCGCTCTCCCCCGGCTCCACCTTGCCGCCGGGGAACTCCCACATCCCCGCGACCTCCGGCGGGGCGGACCGGGCGCAGGCGAGCACCCGCCCGTCCGCGATGATCGCCGCGCCGACGACCACCTTCGGGTCCCGTCGTTCGGTCTGTTCACTTTCGCTAGCCCGTTCGGTCTGCACGGGCTCCCAGCGTGCCAGATCAATAGGCGGTTTGGGTACCGTGGCCGACCGCTAGGCCAGTAGAAGTAGGAAGTGTGGGCGTGGACACACCCTCGGCCGGACGACAGACTGGGGGTACCGACATAGACACGGGACGGCGACGATTTGGCCACAAGCCGGCAACGGCGCCTGGGAGGTGCGGTGATGCGTGTGCTGTTCAGGGGCCGGGCGAAGCACGACTACCTGAGCGACGCGTTGACCCTACTGACCGGGTGGACCCGCGAGGGCGAGCAGATCCGGCGCACGCTGGTGATCGACGACACCCAGCACGCGGCCCTCACCGAACGGGTCAAGGTGGTCGCCGACGCCCTGCACCTGCGCCCTGAGATCAGCCGCCGTGACGACCAGACGCAGATCCGGGTCGGGCACGGCGACGGTGAGCCGCTGAGCGAGGGCGAGGTCCTGCTGGCCGCCCGCATCGAGGACGCGTACCGGGCCGTCACCGGCGCCTGACCGGTCACCTGTTTGGCGCGTCCGCCTACCGTGGGGTCATGGCGAATGCGACATACGACCGCAAGGAGCAGTTCCAGCAGATCCAGAGCGGCCTGCTCACCGGTGAGCAGATCATCGCCGTCTACGACGCCGTGGGCACCGGCACCGGGTTCATCGGCCTCACCGACCGGCGGGTGATCATCCAGGACCGGTCCTTCGTCAAGCGGTACGCGATCACCAGCATTCCGTACTCGAAGATCACCAGCGTGAGCGTGGTGAGCAACAAGTCGTGGGGCGGGGAGTTCTTCTCCACCGGCTCGATCGCCATCCACGTCGGTACGCACACGTACGAGGTCGAGTTCCGGGGCGCGCAGAAGAGCCACCACGTGCACAACGTGATCCTGCACTACATCTCCTGAGCCGCCCCGTCTCCCGGCCCGCCGCGTGGGGCTGCCCGGGCCACGCCTCGGGCAGCCCCACGCGCTCGCTCAGCTCCAGCTCAGCTTGATCAGTTCCCAGCCACCTTCCGGAATGTCGTCCGTCGGGTCGGTACGCAGGTTCATCGGGTTGGCCATACCGAGATAGAGGGTCTTCCCATCGGTGATCATGGTGCGGAAGCCGTAGTTGAGGGGGTTGCCCAGCCCCTTGGTGTCCACCGCCGTGGCGGGCTGCTGGTGCGAGTCGAACATGTACAGCTCACCGCCGTAGAGTTCCGGGTCGATCGTGATCGGATCCAACTCGTCGCTCAGCCCTTCGACCGCGCCGCTGAAGCCCATCTGCGCTGCGGTCGAGGGCAGCAGGTCCTTGGCGAGGTAGCTCCAGTCCATGGTGCCGACGAACAACCGACCATCGGTGACGGCCATGGTCCAGGTGTAGTTCGTGTAGATGTTGCCGAACCCCATACGCCCGAACTGCGCGCTGTAGCCGGTGGACATGTTCTCCCAGCCACCCGCGCCGCTGTTCGCCTGCGCGTTGTACACCGGCAGCTGCGGTTCTCCGTAGAGCAGGTCCACGTCCTCGATCAGATCGATTCCCCCGACGACAGGGCCGAACGCACGGCCCCGGAAGATGCTCACCGCGCGCTGGGAGTTCTCCAGCGTGTCCCGAGCGGCGTAGTCGTCCGCCGGCGGGTACAACCCGGCGACCACGCTCGTCGACTTCATCGGGACGTGCATCGTCCCCCAGTAGAGGTAGCCGTCGTACGAGACCAGCGCGCCGAGGCCGTACGTGGTGGCGATCAGCGGATCCGGCTCGTACTGCTGCACGCTCCAGACCAGCTCCCAGCCGGCGGCGTCGTCCGTGGTCAGGCCGGGCGCTCCGTTCTTCAGCGGCGGGCTCATCCACACCCCGGCGATGGTGGGGTCGGCCTCCTCGATCGGCCTGATTCCGAGGCGTTCGAGCAACGGATCGACGATGGTGTGGGGCGGATTCGAGTTTCCACCCGCCGATCCCGGCACCAGCGAACTGCCGCCGCTCCACGCCGACCAGGTGCTGGCGAAGATCCGGCCGTCGTGCAGCGTCAGGTCGGCGACCTGAGCCGGCAGTTTACCGACCTCGATGAAGTTGAACGGGTTGGTGCGGCTCCCGGCCCAGCGCAGCATGTACCCGCCGTCCTTGCCGTTGGCGCCCACCCCCACGCCCGCGTAGAGGGCGCCGTCGGCCTCCAGGAAGTGACGGATGTTGCCGTACTTGGTGAAGTTCGCCGAGCCGAGGTAAGCGCCGGTGTCCGTGTCGAACGCGAACATGTTGACCGTCGCACCGAGGGCCGGCCCGGCGAGGATGACGACGCCCTGGCTGGTTCCCCCGGCACGCAGTCCCAACGTCCGCCTCAACCGGGACAAATCATCGGCGGACCTGTTCTTGATGACGTCGGTCTTCTCGGTGAGCGTGCCGGAGGAGAGGTCGTGGACGTACACCCGGGGTTGCCGGTGATCACCGGTATTTGTCGGCATGGTCGGGTTCTGCACGACGATCTGACTGTGCGCGTACTCGCACACGTAGTCGTCGTACAGCCGAGGTGTCGGCTGCGCAAGGGTCGTACCGGCGACGATGCAGTTCACATTCGCCCCGGTGCCGAACCACAGGCGATTGTTCGCCTGGGCGAGCGACCAGACGTACGCCTGGTTGACCTTGGCCTGCCCCTGGGCGCAGGGCGGCCCGGCCGGGTACGGCATTCCGACCCCGGCGAAGCACTCGTCGGGGGTGGCCTTCGCCAGCAACTGGTGCTGGAAGGTCGGTGACGAACTCGGCAGCAGCGGCCCCCTGAGCCCGACGCCGGCTGCGGACGGGACGGCGGCAAGAACCGGCAGGACACCGAGTACCACGGCGGACAGTAGACGCCATCGAGACATTCTAGGCCGATGCATCGCTACCCTCTCTTTAGATGAAATCCATTCTTAGTGATGCTTGACAATGGCTACTCAACGACCGCCGCGCCAACCACGGGGACGGGAGCGTGGTCTCCAGCCGCAGCAATCGACACGCGAGCATTGCCTGTCATGCATCTGGTGGCGATTCGGCACAACAGCTCTGGTGGATAGCTGGCTCTGATTTCAAGCGCCCATAGCGTACCGTCGGCGACTGCTCTTGTCAGCCGCCGGAGGAGCGGGTCGAATACCAGGAGATTCGTTGTCGAATTCCCTCATACCGGCATCCGATCATGCGCGACGAGGCACGCCGAGTTGATCCACACCATGTCGGCGACATGGCCCGGTCGGGGGCCGATCGATACCGCTACGTCGGCGTCACGCGGACAACGACAACTGCCAAGCGCGCGTCCGCGTCGGTGACCCGCAGCACGGGTGCCAGTCGTTCCGTCATCGGCACAGTGTGCCCGCCGGCACCGACATCGCGCCGGACCCTCAGGGCGACAACCCGCCGGTCAGGAGACGTCGCTGAATCGGCGCAGGGTCCAGCGGGACGGCGGCCAGCCGGTGGGGTCGCCGTCGGTGGTCCACTCGGTGATCGAGGCCGGAGCCACCTCCATGTCGAACGCCCGGAACAGCGGTTGGGCGGCGAGTGCGTGGAAGGAGCCCTCGACCGTCTCGGTGTGCCCGACCAGCACGACGGTGCCGCCCCAGTGCCGGTGCGCGATGTCCATGATCGCGCGGCTGACGCGTACGACCAGCTCCGCCCAGCTCTCGTTGCCCTCCTCGAACGGCCGGAACACCCCGCCGCCCTCCACCGCGTGCTCGGTCTGGAACTGGGCGGTCGGCAGCCCGTCCGCGTACGGCGGGGTGTGCCAGGCGCACAACCCGCAGTCGGCCACCGCGCTGACGCCCAGCGCCTCGGCGATCGGCCACGCGGTTTCGACCGTCCGGCGCAGCACGGACGAGTAGACCGCCACCGGCCCGGCGACGGCAAGCTCCTCGCGGAGCCGGTCGGCCAGCCGGCGCGCCTGCTGATGGCCCGAGTCGGTCAGTCCCCGGCAGCCACCCGGGCCGCCTACGACGTCCTCGATTTTGTGCACCGACTCGCCGTGTCGGACGAAGAGGAGCCGAGTTCGCATCCCGACATCATGTCCTGCCCTGGGCCAACCTGTCGATCAAGCAGCCGAAGATGCGCACCCCGGCCCCGAGCAGGACCGGGGCGACGAAGATCAGTACCTCGTCGAGCGGCCCGGCCCGGATGCGCTGCCTGGCGACCTCCGCGCTGCCGCCGAAGGTGCCGTTGCCGGCGAGGATCGCGCCGACGTCGGCCGGCAGCTGCTCCACCGTCGCGTTGTCGCCTGTCGGGTTCTCGCCAGTGAGGTCGGGACGGGACCTCACTACACGTTGAAGCGGAACTCCACGACGTCGCCGTCCTGCATGACGTACTCCTTGCCCTCGATACGGACCTTGCCCGCCGCCTTCGCCGCCGCCATCGATCCGGCCGCGACCAGGTCGTCGTAGGAGACCACCTCGGCCTTGATGAAGCCGCGCTGGAAGTCGGAGTGGATGACCCCCGCGGCCTCCGGGGCGGTCGCGCCGACCGGGACCGTCCAGGCCCGCGCCTCCTTGGGCCCCGCCGTCAGGTACGTCTGGAGCCCGAGCGTGCGGAAGCCGACCCGGACGAGCTGGTCCAGCCCCGGCTCGGACTGCCCGATCGACTCCAGCAGCTCGCGGGCCTCCTCCTCGGGCAGGTCCACCAGCTCGGACTCGATCTTGGCGTCCATGAAGACCGCCTCGGCCGGGGCGACCAGGGCACGCAGCTCGTCGAGGAACTCGGCGTTGGCCAGCTCGGCCTCGTCGACGTTGAAGACGTAGAGGAACGGCTTGGTGGTGAGCAGGTGCAGCTCGCGCAGGTGCTCCAGGTCGATCTTGGCGGCGGCGGCACCGGTGTACAGGGTGGTGCCACCGTCGAGGACCTCGACGGCCTGCTTCGCGGCGGTCACGGCGGCGGCCCGGTCCTTGCGGAGCTTGGCCTCCTTCTCCAGCCGGGGCAGCGCCTTCTCCAGAGTCTGGAGGTCGGCCAGGATCAGCTCCGTGTTGATCGTCTCGATGTCGTCGGCCGGGGAGATCTTGCCGTCGACGTGCACCACGTTCGGGTCGGAGAAGGCCCGCACCACCTGGCAGATCGCGGAGGCGTCCCGGATGTTCGCCAGGAACGCGTTGCCCCGGCCCTGCCCCTTCGACGCGCCCCGGACCAGGCCGGCGATGTCGACGAACGACACCGGCGCGGGCAGGACCTTCTGCGAGGAGAAGATCTCGGCCAGCTTGGCCAGCCGCTCGTCCGGCAGCCCGACGACGCCGACGTTGGGCTCGATGGTGGCGAACGGGTAGTTCGCCGCGAGCACGTCGTTCTTGGTCAGCGCGTTGAACAGGGTGCTCTTGCCGACGTTGGGCAGGCCGACGATCCCGATGGTGAGGCTCACGGGCGGCCAGTCTACGCGGCCGGCACCGGCCGTCGCCGGTCAGCTCACCTCATCGGGTCAGCAGGCGTGGCTCGATCCGGGTCTCCCGGACACTGCCGTCGGCGGCACGGGCGACCTCGTACGCCGCGACGCCCGCGCGGTCGGCGACCGCCTCGACCAGGTGGGTGCCCCGGTAGACCAGCCCGACGCCGTCGTCGGTGCAGTGGCTGGTCGGCAGGGTGCCGTCACCGACCAGCGCGTGCATCAGCGGTCGCCGCTGGTCCTCGCTGTCGTAGTGCACCCCGTTGCCGTACGGCAGCCAGCCCAGGCCGTCGGCGAAGCCGCGCAGCCGGGGGCCGAAGCTGTCGGTGGCACCGCCGAGGTGCCAGCAGATCGAGCCGGCGGACACCCCGGCCAGCACCACTCCGGCCTGCCAGCACTCGTGCAGGACCTCGTCGAGGCCGTGCACCCGCCACACCGCGCACAGGTTGGCGACGCTGCCGCCGCCGACCCAGATCACGTCCTGGGCGAGCAGGTGGGACCGAACGTCGTCGACGTTCGGCATCGGGAACAGCGCCAGGTGCGACGCGCGGAACCGGGTGCCGGCGAAGGCCGCGTAAACGGCGGCGATCGAGGCGTCCCGGTCGCCGACGGCCTGGCCGAGGTAGCACAGCCGGGGCTCGGGACCGGCCTGGGCCAGCTCGGCGGCCAGCGCGAAGACCGGACCGGGGCTCAGGTCGTTCGGGCCGCGTCGGCGGCTGAGGAAGCCCATGCTGGTCGCGATGATGGTCGGTTCACTGGCGGGCACGACGGTCGGTCCTCTCTGCGGCGGCTTGGGCGTCAGGGGCGGGGTGCGCTGGCGGCGGCGAGTAGGTCGCGGAGCAGGTCGGCAAGCCGGTGCTGGTCCCGCGCCGGGAGGGCGTCGAGCAGACGCCGCTGCGCGGCCACCCCGGCGTCGGCGGCCTCCTCGGCCACCCGCCGGCCGGTGTCGGTGAGGGTGACCTGGAGGCCCCGCCGGTCGGCCGGGTCTGGGGCGCGACGGACCAGTCCGGCGCGCTCAAGGCGGTCGAGGCGGCCCGTCATCCCGCCCGAGGTGAGCATCAGACTGGCGGCCAGGGCCTTGGGGGCGAGCGTGTACGGGGCGCCGGCCCGGCGCAGGGCGGCCAGCACGTCGAACTCGCCCCGGCTGATGCCCCAGCCTGCGTACACCCGCTCCTGCTCGTCGCCGACCAGCCGGGCGAGGCGGTAGATCCGGCCGAAGACGGCCATCGGCTCGGGCCGCATGCCGGCCCGCTCGCGCCGCCACTGCTCGACGATGACGTCGATGTCGTCCCGCTCGGTCACCCCGGCATTGTGCCGCAACTCGCACTGGCGCAGTTCACTCGGCGGTGATTAGCTTAGTTCTAAGCTACTTAGCATCTAACGATTGGCCTGCCATGTCCCGCCGGACCGCCGACCTGCTGGCCACCGCCACGGCGCCCATCGCCTGGGGCACCACCTATCTGGTCACCTCCGAGCTGCTCCCGCCTGACCGACCGCTCTGGTCCGGGACGCTACGGGCGCTCCCGGCCGGCTTGCTGCTGCTCGCCCTGACCCGACGTCGCCCCCACGGCGCGTGGTGGTGGCGGGCCGCCGTGCTCGGCGCGCTCAACATCGGCGCGTTCTTCCCGCTGCTCTTCTACGCCGCGTACCGGCTGCCCGGCGGCACCGCCGCCGTGCTGGGCGCGACGCAGCCACTGCTGGTCGCCGGGCTGGCCGGGGTCGCCCTCGGTGAGCGCCCCCGGCCACCGGTCCTGGTCGCCGCGATCGCCGCCCCCCTGGGCGTGGCCCTCGTCGTGCTCCGCCCCGACGCCGGCGCGGACCTGCTCGGCGTGGCCGCCGGGCTCACCGGCACCGCCGCGATGGCGGCCGGGCTGGTGCTGACCCGCCGCTGGGGACGCCCCGCCGGCGTCGGCACCCTCGCCGCGACGAGCTGGCAGCTCACCGCCGGGGGCCTGCTCATCGCGCCCCTCGCGGTCGCGGTCGAGGGAACGCCGCCGCCCGTCGACGGCCCGGCCCTGCTCGGGTACGCCTGGCTCGGGCTGGTCGGCACCGCCGCCGCGTACGCCCTCTGGTTCCGCGGCGCGGCGCGGCTGCCCCTGGCCCAGGTCTCGGTGCTCGGCGCGCTGAGCCCGCTGACCGCCGCCGCACTCGGCTGGCTGGCGCTGGGCCAGGCGTTGAGCGCGACGCAGCTCGCGGGCTTCGCCCTGGCGATCGCCGCAACCGTCGTCGGCCAGCTGGACACGCCGCCTGCCGGCTATCCGCGCTCCCGGCTGCCCGCCCCGGAGAGCACGTCGGCGGCGAACTCGCGGCGGCCGGCCGGCGGCAGCCCCGTGGCCGCCGCGCGCGGCAGCGTGAACCGGTGCGCGGCGGACGGGCCGGCTGCCTCCGACTCCCCGAGCATCCAGCGCACCTCGTCGACCGTCCAGCCCAGCCCGGGGCGATCGGCGATCTCCCGCACCAGGCGCAGCCCCACCCGGGTGTCGTCGTCGTAGAACCGCATGCACCAGTGGTGCGCCCACATGCCGAGCGCCCGGAGACCGGCCGCGTCCAGGGAGTCGGCGAGCCGGCCGCAGGCGGTGTCGGCGAACGGTCGTGCCGGGTCGTCGGCGCGGTCCCGCCCGATCGCGCCGAAGGCGGCCGGTGCCACCATCCGCATCCGGTCGTAGAGACCCTGCGCCACGGCCTCGTCCAGCCGCGCCCGCTCCGACCGAGGGGCTGCCCGCCCGGCCACGCTCGCCATCGCCGCACCCTTCTGGAGTTGGTGCCGGGACGCTACCGACCACTACCGACGCTTTCCCGTCCCGTTCTTCCTTCCGGCGTCAGGGATAGCTGCGGTGAGCTGGGGCGTCTGTATCTGTGACAGACAACGACGGGGAGGGCGGGTGGACGAGGACGACCGGGCCCGGCTGGCCGAGTTCGTGGCCAACCGGACGCCAGCCCTGATGCGGGTCGCGTACCTGCTCACCGGGGACCGGCACACCGCCGAGGACCTGTTCCAGTCGGCGCTGGCCAAGACGATCCCGAGGTGGCGTGAGCTGCGCCACGCCGATCCGGAGGGCTATCTGCGCACGGTCATGTACCGGGAGCAGGTGAGCTGGTGGCGTCGGCTGCGTCGACACCGGGAGACGTCGCTCACCGGGGCCGACGAACGGGCCGGTCCCGACCCGAGCGGCGGCGCCGACGTACGGCTGGCGATGCGGGCGGCGCTGCGTGCGCTGCCGACGGCCCAGCGCACGGTCGTGGTCCTGCGGTACTACGAGGACCTGACCGAGAACCAGGTGGCCGCCGCGCTGGGCTGGCCGGTCGGCACCGTGCGCAGCCGCACCAATCGGGCCGTGGCCCGGTTGCGGCAGCTCCTGCCGGACATCGAGCTCCTGGAGGTACGGCGGTGACCACGCCCCTCGAGAACCTCATCCGCGACACCCTCTCCGACCTCGCCGAGGAGGCACCGACAGTGCAAGACCAGTTGACCCGGGCGGAACGCCGGGCCCGGACCCGACGCCGCGCCACCATGGCGACAAGCGCGCTGGGCGCCCTCGCCGCCGTGCTGATCGGCGCCCCGATCGCGATGGCCACCAGCGGCGGCGGGGACGCCCCGCCCG
>NZ_GG657738.1:2455748-2480030 GCF_000158815.1 Micromonospora sp. ATCC 39149
CCCCCGCCGGCCCGCTGAGCGTCCTGACCGGCCCCGACGGGGCGGTCCGGGCGGCCGGCTTCACCGTTGATCCGGAGTCGCTGGTGCCGCTCGTGCACCCCGCGCTGCGCGGCTCGGTGCGGCGGCGCGCCGACCTCGGGCCGGTGACCGCCGCCGTTACCGCGTACCTCGACGGGGAGTCGACGGCCATCGACCCGGTGCCCGTGCAGCAGCACACCGGCGGCGCGTTCCAGGCGCACGCGTGGCGGGTGCTGCGCGAGGTCGAGCCCGGCCGTCCGGTCACGTACACGGCGTACGCCGCGCTGGCGGGGCGGCCCGCGGCGGTCCGCGCCGCGGCGGCGGCCTGCGCGCGCAACGCCGCCGCCCTCTTCGTCCCGTGCCACCGGGTGCTGCGCACCGACGGGACCCTGGGCGGCTACCGCTGGGGGCTGGACGTGAAGCGCTGGCTGCTCGCCCACGAGGCGCGGACGGCGCCGAAGCCCGCCGAAGGGCGCTGAAGCGGGGGTCGACGGTGCCGAAGGTCCGAAAATTGACAACGGCGACCGTCCACTTTGACGCTACCGTCGGGTAGTGCCTGCGGAGAGCGACGGCTACCCGGCCCACCGGGGCGACGCCCGCCGCCCCCTGCGTAACCTCTGGCGGCTCCGCTCCTACCTCCGCCCGTACGCCGTCGAGTTCTGCTGGCTGTTCGCGGCGGCGCTGGCGGTCACCGGGGCGAGCCTGGCCGTGCCGCTCGTGGTGCAGCGGGTGATCGACGGCCCCGTCGCCCGGCACGACCCCGGCGGGCTGGTCCGCCTCGGCGGGCTGGCCCTGCTGCTCGGCCTGGTCGAGGCCCTGCTGATCTTCCTCCGCCGGTGGGCCCAGTCCTCGTCCTCGGTGGGCATGGAGGCGGCGATCCGGGCCGACGTCTACGCCCACCTGCAACGGCTGCCGGCCGACTTCCACGACCGGTGGCAGTCCGGCCAGCTGCTGTCGCGGATCACCAGCGACCTGTCGGTGATCCGCCGGTTCCTCTCCTTCGGCCTGCTGTTCCTGGTGCTCAACCTGGTCACGTACGCCGCCGTGGTGGTGCTGCTGGTCCGGCTGCACCCCGCGCTGGGGCTACTGGTGGCGGCCAGCGCGGTGCCGCTGTTCCTGATCAGCCGCAGGTTCGGCCGGTACTACCACGCGGCGTCGCGGCGGATGCAGGACCAGCAGGGCGACGTGGCCACCCTCGTCGAGGAGACCGCGCAGGGCCTGCGCACCATGAAGGCGTACGGCCGGGGCCCGGAGCTGGCCGCCCGGTTCGCCGACGGCGCGCGGGCGCTGCACGACACCGGCGTGGCCAAGAGCCGGCTGCTGGCCCGCACCTCCGCCCTGTTCGACCTGGTGCCCAACCTGACCCTCGGCGTGGTGCTGGTCGCCGGGGCGGTCGCCGCCGCCCGGGGCGCGCTGACCATCGGCGAGCTGGTCGCCTTCGTCAGCCTGCAACTGATGCTGATCTGGCCGGTGCAGTCGCTGGGCTGGATCATCGCCAACGGCCAGGAGGCGGCGACGGCCGCCGACCGCATCCAGGAGGTGCTGGACACCGAGCCCGGCGATCGTGGACGGCCCGCACGCGGTCGCCCCTGGCCCGGGAGGCGGTCCGGGGCCGGCTGGCGTTCGAGGGGTGTCCTCGTTCCCGCTACCCGGGGTACCCCCCGCGCCGGTGTTGCGCGGCATCGACCTGACCCGTGGAGCCGGGCGAGACGCTCGCCCTGGTCGGGGCCACCGGCGCCGGCAAGAGCACCCTGCTCTCCCTGGTGCCCCGCCTGCACGAGGTGACCGGCGGCCGGGTCACTCTGGACGGTCACGACGTGCGCGACCTGCGGCTGGCCTCGCTGCGTCGGCTGGTCGGGGTGGCCTTCGAGGAGCCGACGCTGTTCTCCATGTCGGTGTGGGAGAACCTCACCCTGGGCCGCCCGGACGCCGACGAGGCGGACGTGCGGGCGGCGCTCGCGCTGGCCCAGGCGGACTTCGCGTACGAGCTGCCGTGGGGGCTGGCCACCCGGGTCGGCGAGCAGGGGCTCACCCTCTCCGGCGGGCAGCGGCAGCGGCTGGCCCTGGCCCGGGCCGTCCTCGGCCGACCGGCGCTGCTGGTGCTGGACGACCCGCTGTCCGCCCTCGACGTGCACACCGAGGCGCTGGTCGAGGCGGCGCTGCGGCGGGTGCTGCGGGACACCACCGCGCTGCTCGTGGTGCACCGGCCGTCGACGGTCGCGCTGGCCGACCGGGTGGCGCTGCTGGAGCGAGGGCGGATCACGGCGGTCGACACCCACTCGCGGCTGCTGGCCACGGTGCCGGCGTACCGGGCGGTCCTGTCCGCCGAGCCGGGCCCGCCAACGGACCCGGAGCCGCCGACTGAGCCGGGGGCGTCGGCCGGCCCGGGGGCATCGCTGGCCGGGCCGGACGGCCGGGGACTGGTGCGGTCGTGACCGCCGCCGACGCCGAGGACCGCCCCGAACTGGCGACACGCCCGGACCTTCAGCGGTGGCGGGGGCAGGCCACCGACCCGGAGGCCGACCGGAGCCGGGCCGAGGAGGCCACCCCCGAGGCGATCGCCCGGCTGCGGGTGCGCAGCCGGGCGCTGCTGCGCGACCTGCTGCGCCCGCACCGGGGCAGGCTGGGGCTGGCCGTGGGGCTGCTGCTGGTCCAGAACGCCGCCGCCATGTCCGGGCCGTACCTGGTGATGCTCGGCATCGACCGGACCATCGGGCCGCTGCGGGCCGGGGACAGCGGGCCGCTGGCGGCCGTCGCCGCCGCGTTCGCCGCCGCCGCCGTGATCGAGTACGGGGCCCGGCGCGGCTTCCTCACCCTCTCCGCCCGGATCGGCCAGGCCGTCCTGCTGGAGCTGCGCCGGCGGGTGTACGGCCACTTCCTGCGGCTGTCCGTCGGCTTCCACGAGCGCTACACGTCGGGCCGGATGATCTCGCGGCTCACCAGCGATCTGGACTCCATCGCCGAACTGCTCGACGGGGGCGTCGACAACCTGGTCCTCGCCGCGCTGTCGATCCTGTCGGTGGCCGGCATCCTGCTCTGGCTGGACCTGCCGCTGGCCGCGGTGACCCTGCTGGCGTTTCCGTTCCTGCTCTGGCTGTCCCGCTGGTTCGCCCGCGCCTCGGCCGACGCGTACCGGCGGACCAGGGAGGCGATGTCGCTGGTCATCGTCCACTTCGTGGAGTCGCTGGGCGGCATCCGGGCGGTGCAGGCGTACCGGCGGGAGCCGCGCAACCAGCAGATCTTCGCGGCGGTCAACGACGACTACCGGCAGGCCAGCCTGCACGCGTTCCGGCTGATCGCCACGTACTCGCCGGGAATCAAGGTGATCGGGAACGTGACCGTGGCGGTGGTGCTCGGCTACGGCGGGGCCCGGGTGCTCGGCGGCGGGATGGAGGTGGGGGTGCTCGCCGCGTTCCTGCTCTACCTGCGCCGGTTCTTCGAGCCGATGCAGGAGCTGAGCCAGTTCTACAACTCGCTCCAGTCGGCCACGGCGGCGCTGGAGAAGCTCGCCGGGGTGCTCGACGAGCGGCCCGCGGTCGCCGAGCCGGCGTGCCCGGTGCCCCTGCCCGCCAGCGGAGCGCGGGGCGCGGTGGAACTCCGGTCGGTTTCCTTCAGCTACCGGGCCGGGGCCCCGATCCTGACCGGCCTGGACCTGACCGTGCCCGCCGGGCAGACCGTCGCGCTGGTCGGGGCCACCGGGGCGGGCAAGTCCACGATCGCTAAGCTGCTGGCCCGGTTCCACGACCCGGACGCCGGCGCGGTCACTTTGGACGGGGTCGACCTGCGGGACCTGGCCGACGCCGAGCTGCGCCGGGCGGTGGTGCTGGTGACCCAGGAGAACCACCTGTTCAGCGGCTCCGTGGCCGAGAACATCCGGTTCGGCCGGCCGGGTGCGGACGACGCGGCGGTGCGGGCGGCGGCCCGGGCGATCGGCGCACACGACTTCATCGCGGCCCTGCCTGACGGGTACGCCACCGAGGTCCGCCGTCGTGGCGGCCGGCTCTCCGCCGGGCAGCGGCAGCTCGTGGCGTTCGCCCGCGCGTTCCTCGCCGACCCCCGGGTGCTGGTCCTGGACGAGGCGACGTCGTCGCTCGACGTGCCCACGGAACGGCTGGTGCAGCGGGCGCTCGCCACGGTGCTGCGGGACCGGACGGCGTTGGTGATCGCGCACCGGCTCTCCACTGTCGAGACGGCCGACCGGGTGCTCGTCCTCGACGGCGGCCGGGTCGTGGAGGACGGCCCGCCGGAGCGGCTGACCGCCACCGGCGGCCGGTACGCGGCGCTGCGCCGGCAGTGGCGCGACTCCCTGGTGTGACAACCGGGCCACCCGATAAGGCGTGGTCGGTCCGGCCGGGCGCTGCCTACGATCGTCCGATGACTGATCCGGGCAGGACGGCCCGCGCCGGTGTCCCCGAACGTCCCACGCTGGACGGGATCGAGGAGACCTGGGCGCGCCGCTGGCAGGAGAACGGGACGTACGCGTTCGACCGCACGAAGACGCGGGCCGACGTGTACTCCATCGACACCCCGCCGCCGACGGTGTCGGGCGAGCTGCACATGGGGCACGTCTTCTCCTACACGCACACGGACACGGTGGCCCGGTTCCAGCGGATGCGGGGCCGGACGGTCTTCTACCCGATGGGCTGGGACGACAACGGCCTGCCCACCGAGCGCCGGGTGCAGAACGTCTACGGGGTGCGCTGCGACCCGACGCTGCCGTACGACCCGCACTGGCAGCCACCGGCCGGCCCGGTGGACGACGCGGCCCGGCGGAACCCGACCCCGATCTCCCGGCGCAACTTCGTGGAGCTGTGCGGGACGCTGACCGTCGCCGACGAGCAGGCGTTCGAGGCCCTGTGGCGGCGGCTCGGGCTGAGCGTGGACTGGTCGCTGACGTACACGACGATCGGCCGGACGGCCCGGGTCGCGTCGCAGCGGGCGTTCCTGCGCAACCTGGCCCGGGGCGAGGCGTACCAGGCGGAGGCCCCGACGCTGTGGGACGTCGGGTTCGCCACCGCCGTGGCCCAGGCGGAACTGGAGGACCGGGAGCGGCCGGGCGCGTACCACCGGCTGCGGTTCACCGGGCCGGGCGGGCGGGAGGTGCTGATCGACACCACCCGGCCGGAGCTGCTGCCGGCGTGCGTGGCGCTGGTCTGCCACCCCGACGACGAGCGCTACGCGGACCTGGTGGGCGCGGTGGTGCGTACCCCCGTCTTCTCCGTCGAGGTGCCAGTGCACGCGCACCCGCTGGCGGACCCGGCCAAGGGCACGGGCGTCGCGATGGTGTGCACGTTCGGCGACCTGACCGATGTGACCTGGTGGCGTGAGCTTCAGCTCGACACGCGGGTGGTGATCGGCCGCGACGGCCGGCTGCTGCCGGAGCCGCCGGCCGGCGTGCCGGCGCAGCCGTACGCGGCGCTGGCCGGGCAGACCGTGGCCGGTGCCCGGCGGAGGGTGGTGGAGCTGCTCGCCGCCGCGGGCGACCTGGTGGGCGAGCCGCGCCCGGTCGTGCACCCGGTGAAGTTCTACGAGAAGGGCGACCGGCCGCTGGAGATCGTCTCCACCCGGCAGTGGTACCTGCGCAACGGGGGCCGCGACGCCGGCCTGCGCGCGGAGCTGCTGGCCCGGGGCGGCGAGCTGAACTGGGTGCCGGGGCACATGCACAGCCGCTACGAACACTGGGTGGGCGGGCTGACCGGTGACTGGCTGGTCAGCCGGCAGCGCTTCTTCGGGGTGCCGGTCCCGGTGTGGTACCGGCTCGACGACACTGGCGAGCCGGACTTCACCCACCCTCTCACACCGGACGAGTCGGCGCTCCCGGTCGACCCGTCCGGCGAGCCGCCCCCCGGGTACGACGAGTCCCGGCGCGGCCGGCCGGGCGGCTTCGTCGGCGACCCGGACGTGCTGGACACCTGGGCCACGTCGTCGCTGACCCCGCAGATCGTGGGCGGCTGGGAAACCGACCCGGAACTGTTCGAGCGGGTCTTCCCGATGGACCTGCGTCCGCAGGGGCAGGAGATCATCCGCACCTGGCTGTTCGCCACGGTGGTCCGCGCGCACGCCGAGCACGGGGTGCTGCCCTGGCGGGACACGGTGCTGTCCGGCTGGATCCTCGACCCGGACCGCAAGAAGATGGCCAAGTCCAAGGGGAACGTGGTCACCCCGATCGCGCTGCTGGAGCAGTACGGCTCCGACGCGGTCCGGTACTGGGCGGCCAGCGGCCGACCGGGGATGGACCTGGCGTTCGACCCGGCGCAGATCCGGGTGGGTCGGCGGCTGGCCACCAAGCTGCTCAACGCCTCGCGGTTCGCCCTCGGGCTGGGCGCGGCCGACGCGCTGCGCGCCCCGGCGACCGAGCCGCTGGACACCGCGATGCTCGCCGAACTGTCCGGCGTGGTCGCCGCCGCCACGGCCGCCTTCGAGGGATACGACCACACGGGCGCGTTGCAGGCGGCCGAGTCGTTCTTCTGGCGGTTCTGCGACGACTACATCGAGCTGGTCAAGGAACGCGCCTACGGCACCGGGCCGGGGGGCGACTCGGCGCGGGCGGCGCTGGCCACCGCCCTGTCGGTCCAGTTGCGGCTGTTCGCCCCGGTGCTGCCGTTCGCCACCGAGGAGGTGTGGTCCTGGTGGCGGTACGGGTCGGTGCACCGCGCCCCGTGGCCCACCACGTACGAAGTGGACCGGGCGATCCGGGGCGAGGGCGACCCGGGGCTGCTTTGGTTGGCCGCCGACGCGCTGGGTCAGGTGCGCCGCGCCAAGTCGGAGCGCAAGTTGTCGATGAAGGCGGAGGTCCCGCTCGCGGAGGCGCTCGGCCCGGCCGACCTGCTCGACCGGCTGATGCTGGTCGCGGGCGACGTGCGGGCTGCGGGGCGGATCGGCAGGCTCGACCTGCTGCCGGGTCGCACCCCGGAACTGGTCGTCGCCTGCGCTGTGTAAGGAGGGGCCCCATGTTAACGCATTCGGTATAGCAGGGGCCCCTTCTTAACACCGGCGGCGGGACGGCCAGCGAGGGGGCGGCTGGACGGGACGGCCGGCGGCAGGTCACCAGCCGCGTAGCATGCGTACGCCGAGCAGGGCAGCGACCACGGCCGGCCCGAGCAGCAGGGTGACCGCCTGGAGCCGGTACGGCATCCGGTGCCGGGCCACCTCGACGGCGTTCCCGCCGACGAGCAGGCCGGCGGCCAGCACGAAGCCGCCCCACCAGTGCGTCTCCCCCGGGTCGACCAGGCGGTGCCGGATCAGCATCAGGGCCACGCCGACTCCCGTGCCGGCCAGGGCGAGCAGGGCGACCGTACGGTGCAGCCCGCGCGCCAGCGGGTCGGCGGGCCGCCACAGGTAGGTGCCGGCGACCACGATGCAGGGCAGCATGACCAGGACGGGCCAGCCCCTGCCCATCGTGCCGGTCATCAGCAGCGCGCCGACCGTGAAGACCAGCAGGCCGACGCAGCCGACGACGTACCCGGCGAAGGCCCGGCCGCCGCCGCGCGCCAGCAGCGCCCCGCCGGCCGCGCCGATCAGCGCGCCGGGGATCAGCACGAAGCCCGCCCACCAGTGGAACCGGCCGGCCGTCTGGGCGACCGAGGTGGTCGCCGCCACGGCCACGCCGGCGGCCGCCAGGCTGGTCACCCAGTGCCGGCTGTGCTTCGGGTACGTCCGCCGGGGCGTCGCCCGGCCCGTGTCGGCCACCATGCTCCCAGCCTGCCGGCTGGCGGGAGCGGGAGCCATCCGGTCAGCCCTACCTTCTCCGCTGCGGCAGCCCGGTCCGTCCGGGCCCGCCCCGCGCCGCTTCCTTGCCGTGCGGCGCGGGGCGGGCCCGACCCGGTCAGCTCCGGTTGATCACCTCGTTGCCCTTGAGGCTCTCCGTCCGCTGCTTGACGAGGGTGCGCAGCCGCTCGGCGTCGGAGTCCACCGCCGCCGCGTCGACCCCGTCCACGGTCTTCAGCACACCGATGATCGCACCGAGCGCCTCGGTCGCCCGGCCGCTGGCGTAGACCTCCTGGTAGAGCTCGCGGTACGCGTTCTCGTAGACCTCCCTGAACGCGTCGCTGGCCAGGAACCGCTCCTTGAGCTTGTTGCCCATCATCATGCCGCCGACGCGGCCCCGCTCGGCATTGCCGCCCTCCTGCTCCCTCGCCCCGCCGCCCGGCGGTTGCATGCCCTCGGGCAGTTGCATGCCCTCCGGGGGCTGCACGCCCTCGGGAAGCTGCATACCCTCCGGGAGCTGCATACCGCCCCGCATGCCGAAGCCGCCGCTCTCGTGCGGGCCCTGCGCGGCGTTGCCGCTGAAGGTCAGGTTGTGGTCCCAACTGATCACGCTGAACTTCTTCGTCTCCAGGTCGTACCAGAGGTAGTAGTTCTTCCCCGGCCCGGACATGTCGTCGAAGTTGAGCAGCAGATTCTGTAGGGCCACGTAGCGGGCGAACGACTCCACGTCGACCCGGTCGGCGAGGTGCGCGTCGAACTCCTGGTCGCTGGCCGAGTTGACCCACTTGATCAGGTTGATCACGGGTTGCAGGTCCTGGCTGCCCTTCATCGTGATCTGCTTGAAGTCGTCGGTGTAGTCGGTCTGGTCGTCGCCCTGGTCGGTGAAGCTGCTGCTGGCCAGGGACTTGTAGAGCACGCCGGTGCCGCCCATCTGCTCGGCGAAGTGCTCGTCCGGGTGCTCGACCAGCAGCCGGGCCGTGGTGGGCCGGTCGTTGACCGTGAACGACGAGTACGCGTACCGCTGGGCGGCCTCGCCGGTGCTGTCGAGCAGGGACAGCGCCAGCGCCTCGTTGAGCACGGTGGAGCCGCCGCCCATGCCGGCGACCCGGACGGCCACCTCGCGGTGTCCCTGGTAGCGGCGACCTTCGACGAACTCGTCGAAGCTGATCAGCCAGGGCAGCGCCTCGGGCTCCTCGGCCTTCAGGCTGTCACGGGTCATCCCGCCACCGGGAAACCCGCCACCGGCCTGCTGTTGACCGCCCCGCTGACCGCCCTGCTGTTGACCGACGCCGGCTGGGGGACGCTGGCCGCCACCGGGCGGACCACCGGGCGGACCACCGCCGTTCCCGCGCGGCCTGGACTCGCCCTTCCAGGTCAGGCCCTGCAGGGTCGAGTTGCCCTTGAGCCGGATGCCCACGCTGGCAAGCGTGGTGCCGTCGATCGTCAGGTCCGCCTCGACGTATCCCTTCTTCCCCTCCTTCCAGTAGGTCTCCAGCATCTGCTGGTAGTCCGTGTCCTTGAAGGTCAGCGAGATCGAGTGGGCGACGGCCGCGTCGAACAGGTCCGTCGTGCCGGCGATGTTCACGGTGACCGTGTCCGATCCGACGTCGCCGGCGCTGGTCACGTACGGTCGGATCCGCTCGGTGCCGAGCACCAGGGTGAGGACGGTGAGGAACGCCGCGCAGGTGGTGAGCAGCTTCCAGTTCTGCCGCACCCGGACGGGCAGCCGGCGGCGCAGTGCCCGGGGTAGCGGGGACATGGCCCGGGGTGGCTCGGTTATCATAGGTCCGTCTGGTCGTAGCCGGTGAGCACGGTCACCCGCTGGCCGGAGGTCCGCTCGCTGAGCGCCGAGATCAGGTCGCCCGGCTCGGTGCCCTTCTTGAGCCGGACGGTGTACATCAGCTCGGTGAGCGCGCCGGCCCGGATCGACTCCAGGCTGACCAGCTCGAACTCGGTGGTGTAGCGGACCAGCACGTCCTGGATCTCGGCGGTGTGGTTGCCGCCGGCCGGGAGCTGGACCTTGACCACCTGCCGCTGCACGTTCAGCGCGAACCAGTTGAACCGGTACATCACCACGATGATCAGGCTGATCGCGATGGCCGCGGCGATCGCCAGGGTGTAGAACCGGGTGCCGCAGGCCATCCCGACGCCCATCACCAGGAAGATGAACCCGACGTCCCGGGTCTCCTTGATCGCGTTGCGGAACCGCACCACCGACAGCGCCCCGACCAGGGCGAACGCCCGCGCGATGTTGGAGCCCACCACCAGCATGATCAGCGAGATCAGCATGCCGAGGATGATCAGCGTCTGCACGTACGACTGGCTGTAGGACACGTTGCGGTGGGTGGCCCGGTAGACCCATCCGATCATGGCACTCAGCAGGAACGACAGCGACAGCGCGATGGCGATGTCGCCCACACTGAACGTGCCGGACAGGTCCTGGAACGTGATGTCCATCGGGGCTCAGGCCTCACTTCTCGAAGGTGGCCGCCGCCAGATCGGCGGCGGGGTCGGTGTCCTGGACGTGGAAGACCGAGCGCGGGGCGCGGCCGAACGCCTCGACGCTCTGGCAGTACTTGGAGACCCGCACCACCGAAAGCTCGGCGCGGGCGGCGAGATCGGTGAGCCAGTACGGCACCCGCTCGTTGGCCTTGATCTCGACGACGGAGAGCCGGGCCGGGACGATGAGCCGGTTCTCGGCGTCGGCACCGAGGTGGAAGTCCCGGTCCCGGCCCCGGACCCGGTGGTCGAGGGTGACCCGCAGCCCGAGGTCGGAGTCCTGGCCGACGAACGCCTCGCGGTGGTAGCCGGTCATCGCCACCGGCCGCAGATCGAGCCCGGAGACGAGTTCGAGGACCTCCTCGACGAACCCCCGCTGGGACGGGTCGTGCTCGACCATCGCCCGCTCGTCGAGCAGCCGCCGGGCCTCCAGGTAGGGCAGGGCGATGCGCCGCTTCTGGGTGACCCGGTTGACCCGCTGCTTGATCTCGACGTACACGATGGTGTCGTCGTCGACGGTGGACCGGTCGCCGTAGTGGCGCACGCGCAGCTTGCGGCGGAACCTGAGCCCCTCGATCTTCTCCCAGTAGAACCGCAGGTCGGTGGTGTCGTAGTAGACGCTCCACACGCCGTACCCGCTGTTGCCGCCGTTGCTGTCCGTGACCAGCCGGGCGGCCAGTTCCCGCCGCAGCGCCGCCACCTTGGTGGTCTCCACGAGGTACTTGATCTCGTACCGGTTGAACGCGTGCAGCTTGCTCGGTGCCCGCAGCGCGTGCCCCGCGTGGTCCCGGCCGGCGGTCGGGGGGCCGGCGTCAGGGGCCGGATCGCCGTCGGGCCGGGCAGCCGGGGCCGGCTCGCGGCCGTCGATGGCCGGTTCCGGGGGTCGGGCTCGGCGGTGGAACCGTAGACGCATGGACGCACTTCCTCCGGTCTGGCGGCGCGGATCGGTCGAGGGCAGCCAACCGGCCGGGGATGCGAACAGCGTATGAACGACCTGTGGATGGGCTATGGACGGCAGGCGACGATCGCCCGATGGTCGCCCGACGCGGCGGTAAGGCTTCCGTAACCGGCGCGACCGGTGCCGGCCGGCGCGGCCCGGGGAAGACTGGACGCATGATCGCCCGCCTGCTGCACAAGCCGCTGACCTGGGTCGCGGTCGCCGTGATCGCCGCCGGGGCCGCCTTCGGCCTGGCCTGGTTCCAGCCCTGGAAGCTGGTCACCGACACCGAGGTCGACGAGATGCTCTCGGCCGTCGAGGCCACCACCGCCCCGGCCGGGGTGGGCACACCGGGCCCGGCCGGCGCGCCCGCGACCGGCCCGGGTTCCCCCACCACCAGCCCGGCCGGGCCCATGGTGGTGAGCCGGGGCGACTTCGTCACCCACGAGCACGACACCTCGGGCAGCGCCCGGATCATCCGGACCGCCGACGGCAGGCACCGCCTCGAACTCGTCGGGCTGGCCACCAGCAACGGCCCGGACCTGCGGGTCTGGCTCGCCGACCAACCCGTACGCCCGGGTACGGCCGGCTGGCGGGTCTTCGACGACGGCCGCTGGGTGGAACTGGGCCGGCTGAAGGGCAACCGGGGCGATCAGGCGTACGACATCCCGGCGGGGACCGACCTGACCGCCCTGACCAGCGTCTCGATCTGGTGCAAGCGGTTCTCCGTCTCGTTCGGCGCCGCCTCGCTGCGAGCCGTCGCCTGAAACATCGCCGGCGTCAACCCCTAGTGATGGGAATGGCACTCTCGACCGATCGGCGACGGGCTGAGAAACTGTGAGCCGGCCAGAAAGTGGGGGTGCAATGAGCAACGGGTGGGTGCTGCCCGACGAGGTGCTTCGGGATGCGCCGGCGTACACGCCGCGCCCCGGGGAGCTGGCCGATCTTGAGTTGCTGGTGTCGGGGGCGTACGCGCCGCTCACCGGCTTCATGACTCGGGCGGACCTGGCCTCGGTAAGTCGGCGGGGGCGGCTCGCGGACGGCGCGCCGTGGCAGGTGCCGGTGGCCCTCCAGGTGCCCGCGGCGCTCGCCGACGGCCTGGATCCGGCCGACCCGGCGCGCCGGGTGCTGGTGCTGTCCGATGGCGAGGGCGCCCCGGTGGCCTCGCTGGAGGTCACCGACGTGTGGCTGGCTCGCGAGGGGGTCGCCGGGGTCGGCGGCACGGTGCGCCGGCTCGGCGACGGCGGCCACGGCCCGTTCCAGCGGCTGCGCCGCAGCCCGGATGAGGTCCGGGCGCTGCTGCCCCCGGGCCGGGTGCTGGGGGTGGTCGCCGACCGCCCACTGCACCGTCCGCAGCTCGCCCAGATCGCCCACGCGGCCCGCACCCTGGGCGCGCACCTGCTGGTGATGATCCCGGTGGCCGAGGGGACGATCAACGGGCTGCCCTCAGAGGCTCTGGTGCGGGCGGTCTTCGCCGCTCGGGACCGGATGCCCCCGGCGACCCTGATCGCGGTGCCGCTGGCCCGCCGCCGGGACGAGATCAGCGACGCCCTGCTCCAGGCCCGGGTGGCCGCCGCGTACGGGGTGACCCACCTGCTCTCCACCGGCGAAATGCTCTCCGGTGCGGGGCTGCGGGTGCTGGTCCCCCGCGAGCTGGCCTACGACAACCGGGACGGGCAGTGGCGCTGGCGGGAGGACATCCCGCCGCGCAACCGGCGGCTGGCGCTCAGCCAGGCGGAGATCGACGATCTGCTCGACCGGGGTTTCCCGCTGCCCGAGTGGCACACCCCGCCCGCCGTGGCCAAGGAGCTGGTCCGGGCCCGGCCGCCCCGGCGGCACCGGGGGCTGGTGGTGTTCCTCACCGGTTTCTCCGGCTCCGGCAAGTCGACCATCGCCCGGGGCCTGGCGGACGTGCTGCGCGAGAACGGCGACCGGACGGTGACCCTGCTCGACGGCGACGTGGTGCGCCGGGAGCTCTCCGCCGGGCTGACCTTCAGCAAGGCCGACCGGGACCTGAACGTCCGGCGGATCGGCTGGGTGGCGGCCGAGATCGCCCGGCACCGGGGGGTGGGCATCTGCTGCCCGATCGCCCCGTACGCGACGGCACGGACGACCGCCCGGGAGATGGCGCACGCGGCCGGGGCCGGGTTCGTGCTGGTGCACGTGGCGACCCCGATCGAGGTGTGCGAGCAGCGCGACCGCAAGGGCCTGTACGCCCGGGCCCGGGCCGGCCTACTCACCGGCATGACCGGCATCGACGACCCGTACGAGGTGCCCACGGACGCCGACGTCGTGGTCGACACCACCGACATGTCGATCGACGAGGCGGTGCAGGCGGTGATGCACCACCTGACCGAGACCGGCTGGGTGGAGCCGCGCCTCCAATCCACCTGACCTCGCCGCTCCCCTGCGCCGTCGCCGCCCGGCCCTCCGTCGAGGAGGCCGGGCGGCGGCGTGTGCACCAGCCCCGCCGGACCCACCGCCCCTACGTCTCAGCTTCCGCAACGGCCACCCGCCGCGCTAGTGTTCAGCTTTGTTGAAACGCGTGCGACCACGTGAAAGGTGGACGCGGGATTCGGAGGTGTGAATGCTCGCGCGGCAACGACAGGCGGCCATCCTGGAACGGGTCCGCGCCGCCGGCGGCGTCCGGGTGACCGAACTGGCCGCCGAGTTCGGCGTCTCCGACATGACGATCCGGCGCGACCTCGACACGCTGCACGAGCGGGGCCTGCTCGCCAAGGTGCACGGCGGCGCCACCACGGCCGGCCCCGGTTCGACCGACGAGCCGGGCTTCCACGCGAAGTCGGTGCGCCAGCTACCGGAGAAGGCCGCCATCGCCGCCCGCGCCGCCGAGCTGGTCCGTCCCGGCGCGGCGGTCGCCCTCTCCGCCGGCACCACCACCGCCGAGTTGGCCCGCCGGCTGGTCGACGTGCCGGGGCTGACCGTGGTGACCAACTCCCTGCCGGTCGCCGAGATCCTGCACGCCGGTGGCCGCACCGACCAGACCGTGGTGCTCACCGGCGGGGTCCGGACGCCGTCCGACGCGCTGGTCGGGCCGCTCGCGGTCGCGGCGATCCGGTCGCTGCACCTGGACCTGCTCTTTCTCGGCGTGCACGGGATCAGCGAGCGGGCCGGCTTCACCACCCCCAACCTGATGGAGGCGGAGACCGACCGGGCCCTGGTGGCCGCCGCCGACCGGCTGGTCGTGCTCGCGGACCACACCAAGTGGGGCACCGTCGGTATCTCCTCGATCATCGAGCTGGACGCCGCCGACGTGCTGGTCACCGACGACCGACTCGCCCCGGAGGCCCGGCAGGTGCTCGGCGAGCGGGTGGGCGAGCTGGTCCTGGTCGGGCGGGCGGAGACGACAGGCAAATCGGCACCGGGTCGGACGTCGACCACGCCAACAAGAGAGGGAACGGCGGAGTGAAGCGTACGACGATCGAGCTGGCCGACGGCCGGGAGCTGATCTACTTCGACGAGCGCGACGACGCGGTCCGCGACCAGCCGGATCGGCGGGAGCTTCCGCCGCCGCCGCCCGCGTCCCAGCTACGGTACGACCCGCTCACCGACGAGTGGGTGGCGGTCGCCGTGCACCGGCAGACCCGGATCTTCCTCCCCCCGGCCGACCAGTGCCCGCTCTGCCCGTCCCGGGGCGACCGGCTCAGCGAGATCCCGGCACCGGACTACGACGTGGCCGTCTTCGAGAACCGGTTCCCCTCGCTGAGCCAGCGGATCGCCGAGGAGCCGGCGGAGATCACCCCGTTCACCCCGGTCCGGCCGGGTCAGGGGCGGTGCGAGGTGGTCTGCTTCACCGACGACCACAACGCCTCGTTCGCCGCCCTCCCGCCGAGTCGGGTGCGCACGGTGCTGGACGCCCTCGCCGACCGGACGGCGGCGCTGGCCGAGCTGCCTGGAGTGGAGCAGGTGTTCTGCTTCGAAAACCGGGGCGTGGAGATCGGGGTGACCCTGCACCACCCGCACGGCCAGGTCTACGCCTACCCGTTCGTCACGCCGCGCACCCGGGCGCTGCTCGCCGCGGCCCGCCGGCACGCCGAGCGCACCGGCGGCGGCAACCTCTACGCCGACGTGCTCGCCGCCGAGCGCGCCGCCGGCACGCGCGTGGTGGCGACCAACGAGCACTGGACGGCGTACGTGCCGGCGGCGGCCCGGTGGCCGTTCGAGGTACATGTCGCCCCGCACCGGCCGGTGCCCGACATCCCCGCCCTGAACGACGCCGAGCGGGACGCGTTCGGCCCGCTCTACCTGGACCTGCTGCGCCGCTTCGACGGGCTGTTCGACGCGCCGATGCCGTACATCGCGGCCTGGCACCAGGCTCCGGTGCGGATCGACCGTGAGCTGGGGCACCTGCACCTGCAGCTGTTCAGCATCCGGCGGGCGAAGGACAAGCTGAAGTACCTGGCCGGCTCGGAGTCCGGCATGGGGGTGTTCATCAACGACATCGCCCCGGAACGCGCCGCCGCCCTACTGAAAGGAGGGGCCCCCGCTTAAGGCTTTCGGTAGAGCAGGGGTCCCCCGTTGACAGCCGGCAGACACGCGAGCAGCAACAGGGCAGCGGCGACGGCGACGCGACAGGGCGCGGGGGGCCCGGGACGGGCCCCCCGCAGGGAAGGGACGGCTGGCTGTGTGCGACAGCCTGGGAGGCTGGTTGTTCGGCACCCGTGCCGCGCGGTGACCGCGGTCAACCTCCCTGGACGCGACTGGCACCACGTCCACCATGCGCAACGAGCCACCTCACCCTCGGTGACGGCGGAGAAACGGCTTCAATGGGGCGAACACGACGAAGCCCGCCGACGGACGGCCGGCGGGCTTCGTCGGTACGGCAGCTGGATCAGGCGGCCAGCCGACGCGCCAGGTTCTCGTCCAGCGCGTTCATGAACTCGTCGGTGGTCAGCCACGGGGCGTCGCGCGAGATGAGCAGCGCGAGGTCCTTGGTCATCTGGCCGCCCTCGACGGTGTCGATGATGACCTGCTCCAGGGTGTTGGCGAACTCGGTGACCGCCGGGGTGCCGTCCAGCTTGCCCCGGTGGGCCAGGCCCCGGGTCCACGCGTAGATCGAGGCGATCGGGTTGGTCGAGGTCTTCTCGCCCTTCTGGTACTGCCGGTAGTGCCGGGTCACCGTGCCGTGCGCGGCCTCCGCCTCGACGGTACGGCCGTCCGGCGTCATCAGGACCGAGGTCATCAGGCCCAGCGAGCCGAAGCCCTGCGCCACGGTGTCGGACTGCACGTCACCGTCGTAGTTCTTGCAGGCCCAGACGAAGCCGCCCTCCCACTTCAGCGCGGCGGCGACCATGTCGTCGATCAGCCGGTGCTCGTAGCTGATGCCGGCGGCCTCGAACTCGGCCTTGAACTCGTTCTCGAACACCTCGGCGAAGATGTCCTTGAACCGGCCGTCGTAGGCCTTGAGGATGGTGTTCTTCGTCGACAGGTAGACCGGGTAGCCGCGGTCCAGGCCGTAGCGCATGGAGGCGCGGGCGAAGTCCCGGATCGAGTCGTCGAAGTTGTACATGCCCATCGTGACGCCGCCGCCGGGGAAGTTGGCGATCTCCATCTCAACCGGCGCGGAGCCGTCGGCCGGGGTGTAGGTGATGGTCACCGTGCCCGGGCCGGGGACGACGAAGTCGGTGGCCTTGTACTGGTCGCCGTGGGCGTGCCGGCCGATGATGATCGGCTTGGTCCAGCCGGGGACCAGCCGCGGCACGTTGGACATGATGATCGGCTCGCGGAAGACGACGCCGCCGAGGATGTTGCGGATGGTGCCGTTGGGCGACCGCCACATCTTCTTCAGGCCGAACTCCTCCACCCGGGCCTCGTCCGGGGTGATGGTGGCGCACTTGACGCCGACGCCGTGCTCCTTGATGGCGTTGGCGGCGTCGATGGTGACCTGGTCGTCGGTGGAGTCGCGGTACTGGATCGAGAGGTCGTAGTAGTGCAGGTCGACGTCGAGGTAGGGCAGGATCAACTGCTCCCGGATCTGCTTCCAGATGATCCGGGTCATCTCGTCGCCGTCGAGCTCAACGACCGGGTTGTTTACCTTGATCTTCGCCATCGACCGGCGCTCCTCTCGGGGGACACGTGCTCAAGCAGTACGAGCGTACTGGAAACTGGCTCGCACTCCCCAGCCGGCCTCGCCCTGGCCGGGGGAAACGGGATGCACGACACAGGCGGCCGCTGGCGCCATCGCCGGATGCCACCGCGCCGCACCCTCGGGTTTATCACGGTCACCGCCCTCACCGACGGGGAGGGGGCGTTCTTCCAGCCGCGTGAGGAGGCGTTCCCGGCTGCCGGCCGAGCTGACCGCCGCCGGGATCGACCCGGCCGACGTCCGCACGGTCGTGCCGACCCACCTGCACTCCGACCACGTCGGCTGGGCCGTCGTCGGCACTCCCTGGTTCCCGAGCGACTGCTGGTCACCGGCGACCTGCTGGTGCAGGCGGTCCAGCTCATCGACCCCGAGCTGTCGTACGCCCACGAGGAGCAGCCGGAAGCGGCGAAGGGGCGGGCCCGGCGCCGGCCGGCCCACCCCTTCCGCGCGGCTCACATGCTGGCGACGTCGGCCTGCTTCGCGCGGACGGCCTCGGCGGCCGCCTTGAGGCTGGCCATCTCGTCGGCGTCCAGGTCGGTCTCGACGACCCGCTTGACGCCCTCGGCGCCGATCTGGGCCTCCACGCCCAGGTAGACGCCGGAGATGCCATACTCGCCGTCGACCCAGGCGCAGACCGGCATGACCTCGCCGGAGTCCTCCGCGACGGCCTTGGCCATCCGGGCGGCGGCGGCCGACGGGGCGTAGTACGCCGAGCCGGTCTTCAGCAGCGCGACCACCTCGGCGCCGCCGTTGCGGGTCTTGACGACCAGCTCCTCGATCTGCGCGGCCGGCATCGCCTCGCGCAGCGGCTTGCCGTCCACGGTGCTCTGCGACGGCACCGGCACCATCGTGTCGCCGTGCGAGCCCAGGGTCAGCGTCTTCACCGACCGCACCGGCACCCCGAGGGCCTCGGCCACGAAGTTGGTGAACCGGGCGGTGTCGAGCATGCCGGCCTGGCCGAGCACCCGGTTGCGCGGGAACTGGGTGGCGAGTTGGGCCAGCGCGGTCATCTCGTCGAGCGGGTTCGACACGACGATTACCACGGCGTTCGGGGCGTACTTGGCGACGTTCTCGGAGACCTGGCGGACGATCTTGGCGTTCGTCTCTAGCAGGTCCATCCGGCTCATGCCCGGCTTGCGCGGCAGGCCGGCGGTGATCACCACGACGTCCGAGCCCTCGATGGCCTCGTAGCCCTCGCCGTTCGGGCCGGTGGTGACGCCCACGACCTTGGTCTCGAAGCCCTCGATGGCCCGCGACTGGTTGAGGTCCAGGGCCAGGCCCGCCGGCTTGCCCTCCACGATGTCGGTGATCACGACGGTGTCGAAGACGTCGTACTCGGCCAGGCGCTGCGCGGTGGTGGAGCCGTAAAAGCCGGCCCCGACGACAGTGACCTTCTTACCCATGGTCGTCCCACTCCCTGTTACCAGTCGTTTTTCGGACCGTATCAGTCATCCTGACGGCAGACAGGGTAGGGGCGCCGGCCATCGGCGGGATGGGGCGAACGTCACCGTTGCCGGGTACGCCCGCGGCGGCGGGCTCAGCCGTGCCAGGCCCGGACCGGGCGGTGCGGCTCAGCCGCGCTCGGCCCGCTCGACGACGTTGGTGAGCAGCATCGCGCGGGTCATCGGGCCGACGCCGCCGGGCATCGGGACCACCTTGCCGGCCACCTCGGCCACCTCGGGGTCGACGTCGCCGGTGTAGCGGCCCTTGCCGTCCGCCCCGATCACCCGGGTGATGCCGACGTCGACCACCGTCGCGCCCGGGGTGACCATGTCGGCGGTGAGCAGGCCCGGCACCCCTGCCGCGACGATCACGATCTCGGCCGCGCGGGTGTGCGCTGCGAGGTCGAGCGTGCCCGTGTGGCAGAGGGTGACCGTGGCGTTCTCGCTGCGCCTGGTGAGCAGCAGGCCGAGCGGGCGTCCGACGGTGTTGCCCCGGCCCACGACGGCGACGTTCGCGCCGCGCAGCGGCACGTCGTGCCGGCGGAGCAGCTCGACGATGCCGCGCGGCGTGCAGGGCAGCGGGCCGTCGTAGCCGAGGACCAGCCGGCCGAGGTTGACCGGGTGCAGGCCGTCGGCGTCCTTGTCGGGGTCGATCATCTCCAGCGCCCGCTGGGTGTCCAGGTGCCCGGGCAGCGGGAGCTGGACGATGTAGCCGTGGCAGGCCGGGTCGGCGTTGAGCTCGGCGAGGGTGTCGTCGACCTGCTGCTGGGTGGCGTCGGTGGGCAGCTCGCGGCGGATCGAGGCGATCCCCACCTCCGCGCAGTCGCGGTGCTTGCCGTTGACGTACGCCTGGGAGCCCGGATCGGCCCCGACCAGGACCGTGCCCAGCCCGGGGACGATGCCGCGCTCCGCCAGTGCCTTCACCCGCGCCCGCAGCTCGTCCTTGATCTCCGCCGCGGTCGCCTTGCCGTCCAGGATCGTCGCCGTCACGCCCAGATCGTCTCACGCCCGCCCGCTCCGCTCCCCCGGACCCGGTGGGGTCGCGAGGGGAGCGGGGCCGGGCAGGTCGGTGGGTTCAGTGGAAGAAGTGGCGGGTGCCGGTGAGGTACAGCGTGACGCCGGCCTCCTTGCAGGCGGTGACGACCTCCTCGTCGCGGATCGAGCCGCCCGGCTGGACGATCGCCCGCACCCCGGCCTCGATCAGGATCTTGGGGCCGTCGGCGAAGGGGAAGAACGCGTCCGAGGCGCAGACCGAGCCGGCGGCCCGCTCGGCGCCGGCCCGGGTGACCGCGAGCTGCGCCGAGTCGACCCGGTTGACCTGACCCATGCCGACCCCGACGGTCGCCCCGTCCTTCGCCAGCAGGATCGCGTTGCTCTTCACCGCGCGCACCGCCCGCCAGGCGAAGGCCAGGTCGCGCAGGGTGGTCTCGTCGGCCGCCTCGCCGGTGGCGAGCCGCCAGTTGGCCGGGTCGTCCCCGGCGGCGTCGACGGCGTCGCGCGTCTGCACCAGCACCCCGCCGGTGACCTGCCGCCACTCCGCCGGCAGCGGGGCGTACGCCGGGGCGCGCAGCAGCCGGAGGTTCTTCTTCGCCCGGAGGATCTCCAGCGCGTCCTCGTCGAAGCCCGGTGCCACCAGCACCTCGGTGAAGATCTCGGCGACCTGACGGGCCAGCTCCGCGCTCACCGGCCGGTTCGCGGCGATCACCCCGCCGTACGCCGACACCGGGTCGCAGGCGTGCGCCCGGCGGTGCGCCTCGGCGACGTCGGCTCCGACCGCGATCCCGCACGGGTTCGCGTGCTTGATGATCGCCACGGCCGGCTGGTCGACGAAGTCGTTCGCCGCCCGCCAGGCGGCGTCCGCGTCGACGTAGTTGTTGTAGGACATCTCCTTGCCGTGTAGCTGCTGCGCCTGGGCCAGTCCGGCGGGGCTGGCCGGGTCGGCGTAGAGGGCGGCGGCCTGGTGCGGGTTCTCGCCGTAGCGCAGCACCGCCGAGCGGCGCAGCGACAGCCCGGCGAACTCCGGCCACCCGGCGGCGTCCGGGGCCAGCGTGGTCGCGCACCACTCGGCCACGGCCACGTCGTACTCGGCGATGGCGGCGAACGCCCGGGCGGCCAGCACGCGGCGCTGGGCCAGGGTGAACCCGCCCGCGCCGAGGGCGGTCACCAACTCCGGGTACGCAGCCGGGTCGGTGACCACCGCGACGGACGCGTGGTTCTTCGCGGCGGCGCGCACCATCGCCGGGCCGCCGATGTCGATCTGCTCGACGCACTCCTCGACGCCGGCGCCGGAGGCGACCGTGTCCTGGAACGGGTAGAGGTTCGACACCAGCAGGTCGATGCCGGCGATGCCGTGCTCGTCGAGCTGGGCGGCGTGCGACTGCTTGCGCAGGTCGGCCAGGAGCCCGCCGTGGATCGACGGGTGCAGGGTCTTGACCCGACCGTCGAGGATCTCGGGGAACCCGGTGACCGACTCCACCGGGGTCACCGGCACCCCGGCGGCGGCGATGGTCAACGCGGTGCTGCCGGTCGAGACGATCTCCACGCCGGCCGCGTGCAGGGCCTCGGCCAGCTCGACCAGGCCGCTCTTGTCGTAGACGCTGACCAGCGCCCGCCGGATCGGGCGGCGCTCGTCCTGACTGGAACTCACGGGACCGTGACCTTTCTTCCGGTGATCGTCCAACCTTCGCGGACCAGCCGACCGACCTGCTCGACGAGTTGGCGCCGCTCGGCGGACTTGATGCGCTCGGTGAGCGTCTCCTCGTCGTCGTCGTCCAGCACGGGCACGGCGACCTGGGCCACGATCGGCCCGGTGTCCATGCCGGCGTCGACGAAGAAGAGAGTGGCCCCGGTGATCTTCACGCCGTAGGCGAGCGCGTCGCGGGGACCGTGGATGCCGGGAAACGCCGGCAGCAGCGTGTTGTGGGTGTTGAGGTAGCGGTCGCCGAAGGCGGCGAGGAACTCCGGGCCGACCAGCTTGAGGAAGCCGGCGGAGATCACCAGGTCAGGGCGGTACGCGGCGACCTGCTTGGTCAGCGCGGCATCCCAGTCCGCCCGGGTCGGGTGATCCTTCACCCGCTCGACGAAGCTCGGCACCCCGGCGGCGGCAGCCCGGTCCAGGCCGGCGATACCGTCCCGGTCCGCGCCCACGGCGACCACCCGAGCCCCGTACGCCGGGTCGACGGTGGCGTCGAGCAGCGCCTGGAGGTTGCTCCCGGAGCCGGAGACGAGGACGACGATGCGGGCTACGGACGCGGGCTCGGTCACGCGGCCACCCTATCGGGCAGGTCGGGGCCGACCACGTGTGGGCGGGCAAATCGCGCCCGGCGTCCCGCCAGACACCGGCGTCCGGCGGCCGGCGAATCGGCGGCCGCCGTTGTCGCCCGCACCATGTACGCTGCCGGTCGCTCGGTGTCCGGCGCAGGCCGGGTTCCGCACCCGACAGTGACGCGACACGCGCCGTGTGTCGATGGAATGAGGAGTACGAGGATGCAGCCCGGTTACCAGGCCCCCCAACCGCAACAGATCAATAACAACATGACGATGTCCATCGTGGCCATCTTCCTGTTCTGGCCGCTGGCCATCCCCGCCATCATCAACGCGTCGAAGGTCAACCCGCTGATCCAGCAGGGCGACTACGCGGGCGCGCAGGCGGCGGCGGCCGAGTCGAAGAAGTGGTCCAAGTGGGCCCTGATCGTCGGCATCGTCTGGCTCGTTGTCGTCCTCGTGTGCTGCGCGCTGGGTGGTCTTGCCGGGCTCATGGGTGGAGCCAACAGCACCGCCAGCTACTGACAGCACCCTCAGTCAAGGAGCGTCGACGCATGCAGCCCGGTCAGGACCCGTACGGCCAGCAGCCCAACGACCCGAACCAGCCGCGGTACAACGACCCCTACGCCCCGCCGCCCCAGGCGCCGTACGGCCAGCAGCCGACGTCGGGCCAGCCCTACGGGCAGGACCCGTACGGTCAGCAGCAACCCTACGGCCAGCAGCAACCGTACGGTCAGCAGCAGCCCTACGGTCAGGATCCGTACGGTCAGCAGCAGCCCTACGGGGCCGCGCCGACCTACCCGAACGCCGGCTACCCGCAGCCGCAGGGGCAGAACAACACCCTCGGCCTGGTATCGATGATCCTCGGTATCGCGTCGATCCCGCTGGCCTGCTGCCTGTACCTGGGCATCCCGGTCGGCATCGCAGCCGTGGTCACCGGCTACCTCGGCCGGCAGAAGGCGGCGCAGGGGCTGGCCAGCAACGACAGCCAGGCCAAGACCGGCCTGATCTGCGGTGCGGTGGGTGCCGGCATCGGCATCCTGATGATCATCCTCGGTATCGTGGCGAACGTGAGCCTGCCCACCACCTGAGTCGGCTCGCACCATCGCGAGGGGCGCTCCGGAGCTTCCGGGGCGCCCCTCGGCGCTCCCCGCCACCCCGCACGCCACCACCCGCCGCCGCGCACACCCCGCTGCACTCCGCCCTGCCCACCACACACCGCCGCGCGCCACCCCGCCCGTTGCGCGCCGCCGCGCCGCGCGCCGTCCTCGCGGCCGGCTGGGGTGAGCGGGGTACCCCGCTCTACCGTAGGCGTTAAGAAGGGGCCCTTCCTTTCGCGCGCAGCGTGCGGGTGGCGGCGGCGCCGAGCAGTGCGCCGGCCGCGACCACGGCGGTCGCCACCCCGGCGACCTGCCAGCCGACCGGGCCGATCTCGGCCAGCCGGCCGCCGCCGAGCGGGCCCCCGGAAGCCGCCGCGAGCCCGCCGAGCAGGAGCCCGGCGACCGGGCCGGCCAGCGCCGCCGGGACCAGCAGGGCGGGCCAGGCCACCTCGGCGCGGTCCTCGGCGGCGATCCGCAGCAGCCGTCGGGCGAGCAGCCAGCCGGCGGCCATGCCGGCCAGGACGGGCACGGCGAGCAGGCCCGCCCCGTACCCGTCGACCGGCCCGCTGGGCAGGCCCGCCAGCAGCGGTACGGCCGGCAGCGCGCCGACGGACACCTCGCTGGTACGCACGGCGGTGTCGACGCCGACGGCGAACCCGGGGCCGAGCAGGTAGCTGGCCGCCCAGATCGCGGCGTTCGGCGCGTAGGCGAGGCTGACCAGGGTGATCCCGGCCTGCCCCGCCACCCCGGTGCGGTAGGCGCCGATCATGTCGGCGGCGTCCCCGCCCCCGGTGGCCACCGCCAGCCCCGCTGCTCCGGCCCCCGCGCCGAGCATCAGCAACGCGGCGACCAGACCGGTGCGCACCCCGTCCCGCAGCGGCGCGGTCGCCCGGGCGGCGAGCATGCGGGCCACCCGGGTGGTCCGCAGCGCCCCGGCCAGGGCCGCGAGCGCGCCGACGAGGGCAAACGTCGCCCCGGCGCGAACCGGGGAGGCGCCGGCCGGTACGGCGGCGAGCGCGCCGAGCAGCGCGTACCCGGTGCCGACCGCGCCGGCGGCGGTGAACGCCTGGCGGGGGGAGCGCCCGCCCCGTGCCCCGATCGCCCGGCTGGCGTGCACCCCGGCCCGGGTGAGCCGCCAGACGACCAGCACGGTCAACGCGAGCGGGGTTAGACCGAGCGGCCCGGCGTCCGGTGTCGAGCGGAACGCCG
>NZ_GG657738.1:2481073-2514235 GCF_000158815.1 Micromonospora sp. ATCC 39149
GTCGGCCTCGAACGCGGCGAGGGCGTCGATGTGGGTGGTCCCGATGATCGGGTCGCCGCCGATGCCGACGCAGGTCGAGAAGCCGATGTCGCGCAGCTCGTACATCATCTGGTACGTCAGGGTGCCGCTCTTGCTGACCAGGCCGATCCGGCCGGAGCCGGTGATGTCGGCCGGGATGATGCCGGCGTTGGACGCGCCCGGCGAGGCGATGCCCGGGCAGTTCGGCCCGATGATCCGGGTGCGCTCACCCTTTGCCACGTTGTACGCCCAGAAGGCGGCGGTGTCGTGCACCGGCACGCCCTCGGTGATGACCACGGCCAGCGGGATCTCCGCGTCGATCGCCTCGATCACGGCGGCCTTGGTGAACTGCGGCGGGACGAAGATGACCGTCACGTCGGCCCCGGTCTCGGCCATCGCGTCGGCGACGGTCGCGAAGACCGGCAGCGCGGTGCCGTCGAAGTCGACGCTCTGACCCGCCTTGCGCGGGTTGGTCCCGCCCACCACGTTGGTACCGGCGGCGAGCATCCGCCGGGTGTGCTTGGAACCCTCGGAACCGGTCATCCCCTGCACGATGACCTTCGAGTCCTTGGTCAGCCAGATAGCCATTGTCAGACCCCCGCAGCCGCCAGCTCGGCGGCCCGCTCGGCCGCGCCGTCCATGGTGTCGACCCGCTGCACCAGCGGGTTGTTCGCGCCGTCGAGGATCGCCCGGCCGGCCTCGGCGTTGTTGCCGTCCAGCCGGACGACGAGCGGCTTGGCGACCTTCTCGCCTCGCTGCTCCAGCAGGGCCAGCGCCTGCACGATGCCGTTGGCGACCTCGTCGCACGCGGTGATGCCACCGAAGACGTTGACGAAGACGCTGCGTACCGACGGGTCGGACAGAACGATCTCCAGCCCGTTCGCCATCACCGCGGCGCTCGCGCCGCCGCCGATGTCGAGGAAGTTGGCCGGCTTGACGTTGCCGTGCCGCTCGCCCGCGTAGGCCACCACGTCGAGGGTCGACATGACCAGGCCCGCGCCGTTGCCGATGATGCCGACCTCGCCGTCGAGCTTGACGTAGTTGAGGTCCTTCTCCTTGGCGGCCTGCTCCAGCGGGTCCACCGCGGCCTGGTCGACCAGCGCCTCGTGGTCCGGGTGCCGGAACCCGGCGTTCTCGTCCAGGGTGACCTTGGCGTCGAGCAGCAGCAGCTTGCCGTCGCCGGTCTTGGCCAGCGGGTTCACCTCGACCAGGGTGGCGTCCTCGGCCACGAACGCCTGCCACAGGCCCACGGCGACCTCGACGACCTGGTCGGCGACCTCGGCCGGGAAGCCGGCGGCGGTGACGATCTCACGGGCCTTCGCCTCGTCGACGCCCGTGACGGCGTCGATCGGGGCCTTGACGACCTTGTCCGGGGTTTCGGCGGCGACCTGTTCGATGTCCATACCGCCGGCGACGCTGGCGATGCAGAGGAAGGTGCGGTTCGCCCGGTCGAGCAGGTACGAGAAGTAGTACTCCTCGGCCACGTCCGCCGTCACGGTGATCATGACCTTGTGGACTGTGTGACCCTTGATGTCCATGCCGAGGATGTCGGTGGCGCGGGCCACCGTCTCATCCGTGCCCTCGGCCAGCTTGACGCCGCCGGCCTTGCCACGGCCACCGACCTTCACCTGCGCCTTGACGACCACCCGACCGCCGAGGCGTTCGGCGATCGCGCGGGCCTCCTCCGGGGTGTTGGCGACGCCGCCGGCCAACACGGGCAAGCCGTGCCGCTCGAACAGGTCCCGCCCCTGGTACTCGTACAGGTCCACTTGCGCGTCCCGTCCCGTCTCCGCGGCGCGCCGTCGCGCCGCCACCAGCGTTGTGGAATCAGTTTGACGCCTGTCATCAGTTGAAACAGGCCATTGGGCGCAGCCTAGCGAGGTCGGCACCGGCGGCAACCGAGCGGGTGCGCGGTGTGCCCTAATCCACAACCAGCGGCGTCGGCACCGTCGGGGACGGCGAACGCGGGGGAACCGGGCGGACCGGCCGGACCGGCGAACGCGGGGGAACCGGCCGGACCGGCCGGACCGGCGAACGCGGGGGAACCGGCCGGACCGGCCGGACCGGCCGGACCGGCGACCGGACGCGCAGCAGCGCATGCGGGAATTCCGCGGACGATGTTCCCAGCTCCGCGTAACCCCACCGTCAGGGCGTCGTTGAGTCAGGTGTCGGAGCGCTGACCAGCGCAAAGACGGGAGACGGCCGATGCCCTGTCGGTCGAGGGGTGGCGGCGGGGCATCGTGCATAGAGGGGCCGGACGTGTGAGGGGTGCGTCCGGCCCCTCCCCCTGCCCGGAAAAGGGGCACCGGGGCACGGGTCAGGCGAGCCGACCGGGCAGTGCGCCGGGGCGCGGGTGCAGGCGACCGACCCGGCAGCGCTTTGCGGCGCGGGTCAGGCGACCGGCTGGGCCACGTTGGCCCGCACCCACTCGACGATCGACTGCGTGGTCGCGCCCGGGGTGAAGATCTTCTTGACGCCGAGCTGCTCCAGCTCCGGGATGTCGGCGTCCGGGACGATGCCGCCGCCGAAGACGACGACGTCCCGCGCGTCCCGCTCACCCAGCAGCTCGACGACCCGCCGGAACAGGGTCATGTGCGCGCCGGAGAGCACCGAGAGCCCGACCGCGTCGGCGTCCTCCTGGATGGCCGTCTCGACGATCTGCTCCGGCGTCTGGTGCAGGCCGGTGTAGATGACCTCCATGCCGGCGTCGCGGAGGGCGCGGGCGACGACTTTCGCCCCACGGTCGTGGCCGTCGAGGCCCGGCTTCGCGACGACGACCCGGATACGAGAGCTCATCAGCGGACACCTTTCGAGGGCGCTACGACTGTCACCTGAACGAACGGTAACCCGACGGGCCGCCGACGGGGAATCCGACCGGCACCCCCAAGGGAAGCCTAGGGGGGCCAAGCATGGAGTCGGGCATTCGGGCGACAGCAATCACGGTCCGCGACGAAGGGGCAGGTGGGGGCACGTATGACCAAGTGACGAGATGTGACAATAATGGATGTAAACGGACAGACCGACACGCCAATTACCCCGTCTGGCTTGTGACGGGCGTGGCGGTTGGCTACCGTGTCCACGGTTGTCATCAGGTCCACGGACGGGTGACGACGTGGTCAGCCGACGTTCACCACCGCTTCACGAGCGCCGGCCGACCACATCGGATCCCCGACAACGGAGGGTGTGCGTGCGCCAGCGCCTGTCGTCTGAGCCCGATCGATATCGCGGTCGCCGCCGCGTACCCACCCCTCCGCGTAACCGCTACGCCGCCGTCGTCACCACCGCGTTCGTCGGCGCAGGCGTCGTCGCGCTCGGGGCGGGAGCGCTACCAGACGCCAAGAGCGTCAGCCCGTCGGTCCTCGACGAGCTCAAGCAGGCCAGCATCACCAGCCAGGACGCGGCGGCCCGTGCGGACGCCGCCGATCGGGCCTCCCGGGACAGCCGGGCGGAGACGAAGATCGCCTCGGAGCAGGACGTCTGGCTCCTGCCGTTGCAGGGCTACGACTTCAACTCCCCCTACGGCATGCGCTGGGGCAAGCTGCACACCGGGATCGACCTGGTGGCCCCCGAGGGCACCCCCTACGTCGCCATCCACGAGGGCACCGTCACCAAGGCCGGCTGGTTCGGCGGCTACGGCTACGCGGTGATCGTCAAGCACGCCGACGGCAGCGAGGCCATCTACGGCCACTCCTCCGCCGTGAGCGTCAAGGAGGGGCAGCAGATCAAGGCCGGCGACCAGCTCGGCCTGGTCGGCAACACCGGCCACTCGTACGGCTCCCACCTGCATCTGGAGATTCATGTCAACGGGGACCCGCTGGACCCGGTGCCGTGGCTCCAGGACCGCGGAGTGGACATCAAGATGCAAATCGAGCTGCACTACAGCGATGTAGCCGCTTCCTGACGCTGCGCATCGGCCGTTGACCGCCCGGATCGGCCGATCCGGGCGGTTTTTCGTGCCCGGGCGGGGGCGGAATGTCTACTGCGCCACAACCGAAGATGTGATCGGCGGCACACCGCCCATGATCAGTTATTCGGACGGACCAGCCGGCGGCGGGACACGGCGGGCACCATCCATCCCGCGCCCGCGCCGATCCGACCGTCCCCCCACCCGTCGGTCACCAGCGGAAACACCAGTATTTCGAGGTCCACGTCCCCTCGAAGGTGTAGGTCCGCCGTGCAGGAAGAGAACGTCCGCAACGCCAGCACCCCCAACGCCCCCGCCAGCCACCGGATGCGCCCCCGGCGCGGCACCCAAGCCCTGGTCATGGGCGCGGTCGCCCTGGTTGGGCTCGGTCTCGCCGGCACCGCCGTCGCCATCACCACCGGCGACGAGCCGACCCCCGCCGCAGTGGCGGTCGACGCCCCGGCCCGCGCCGAGGCCGCCGACCGCGCCGACCGCGCCGACCGCGAGTCGGCCAGCCCCGCCACCGGACCCGCCAACCCCACCACCGGGTCACCGAGCCCGTCGAGCGCCAGCGCCAGCCCGACGGCGAAGAAGGCCACCGCCAAGCCCACGCCCAAGCCCAAGCCGAAGCCCACGGCGAGAAAGACCAGCAAGCCCGCGCCGGCCTGGGTCATCCCGATGGCGGGCGCGACGATCACCTCCTGCTACGGCCCGCGCGGCGGCGTCCTGCACGCGGGCATCGACTTCGCCATGCCCGCCGGCACCCCGATCCATGCCGCCGCCGCGGGCACCGTGGTGAAGGCCGGTGACGTCGGCGACGGCTACGGCATCTCCGTCTTCGTCGACCACGGCAACGGCTACCTGACCCACTACGCCCACCAGAGCCGCACCGCCGTCAACGTCGGCGACAAGGTCAAGGCCGGCCAGGTCATCGGGTACGAGGGCTCCACCGGCGACTCCACCGGCCCGCACCTGCACTTCGAGGTGCACCAGGGCCAGATGTGGAACCAGATCGACCCGGCGCCGTTCCTGCGCGCCCGGGGCATCGACGTGGCCTGCTGACCGGAGTCGGCAGTGCTCGCAGGCCCGGCCGAGATCGCCGACCCAGCGGTAGCACTCACCCAGGTTGAGGTGCAACGACGGATACGGACCGGCCACCGACATCGCCGCGCGGCTCAATCCGCGACGATGGCACGGATCACACGTGCTGCCTCACCGCCGGCTCAGAGCTTGTCGATCGGGGCGTGCCGCAGCACCAGCCACATCGTCTGATCACCGAAGTCGATCTGCGCCCGCGCCCCGGGGCCGTGGCCCTCCACGGCGAGCACCCGACCCAGGCCGTACCGCTGGTGGTTGACCCGGTCGCCGGCCGCCACCTTCGGCCCCTGGGGCAGCTCGCTGGCCGTCGCCAGCCGGCTGCCGTCCACGCCGAGCCGCTTGGCCAGCTGCGCCGCCTTCGGCGTACCCCCGGCGAAGCCGCCGCCGCGCGGCGCGCGGTCCGCGCGCCCGCCGACGCCACCGCCACCACCACCCCACGAGGTGTACGTCCCCTCGGTGCGCTCCCAGCGAACCAGTTCGGGCGGCAGCTCCTCCAGGAACCGCGACGGCGGATTGTAGGCCGGCTGCCCCCAAGCCGAACGGGTCACCGCCCGGGACAGGTAGAGGCGCTGCCGGGCCCGGGTGATCCCCACGTACGCCAGCCGGCGCTCCTCCTCCAGTTCCCGGGTGTCGCCCAGCGAGCGCAGGTGCGGGAAGACGCCGTCCTCCAAGCCGGTCAGGAACACCACCGGGAACTCCAGCCCCTTCGCGGTGTGCAGGGTCATCAGGGTGACCACGCCCTGGTGGTCCGGGTCGTCGGCAGGGATCTGGTCGGCGTCGGCGACCAGGGCCACCTGCTCCAGGAAGCCGGCCACGGTGGCCCGATCCCCCTCCTCCCCGAGCGCCTCGATCCGCTCGGTGTACTCCCGGGCGACGCTGACCAACTCCTGGAGGTTGTCGACCCGGCCGGCGTCCTGCGGGTCGAGGCTCTCCTCCAGCTCCGTCAGGTATCCCGAACGGGTCAGCAGCGCCTCCAGGACCTCCTCCGGGGTGCCGGTCTCGGCCAGCTCCCGGGCGCCGTCCAGCAGCGCCACGAAGTCGCCGATGCCGTTGGCCGCCCGGGTGGAGATGCCCGGCGCGTCTCCCGCGCGGCGCAGAGCCGCCCCGAAGGAGATCCGGTCCCGGCTGGAGAGCGCCTCCACGCACGCCTCGGCCCGCTCGCCGATGCCCCGGCGGGGGGTGTTCAGGATGCGCCGCAGGCTGACCGTGTCGTCGTCGTTGACCACCGCCCGCAGGTACGCCAGCGCGTCGCGGACCTCCTTGCGCTCGTAGAAGCGCACCCCGCCGACCACCTTGTACGGCAGGCCGACCCGGATGAACACCTCCTCGAACACCCGCGACTGCGCGTTGGTGCGGTAGAAGACCGCCACGTCACCGGGGCGGGCCTCGGCCTCGTCGACCAGCCGGTCGACCTCCCGGCCCACCCAGTCCGCCTCGGCGTGCTCGGTGTCGGCGACGTACCCGACGATCTGCTCGCCGGCCCCGGCGTCGCTCCACAGCCGCTTCGGCTTACGGGAGGTGTTCCGGTCGATCACCGCGTTGGCGGCGTTGAGAATGGTCTGGGTGGAGCGGTAGTTCTGCTCCAGCAGGATCGTCCGGGCGTCGGTGAAGTCCCGCTCGAACTCCAGGATGTTGCGGATCGTCGCGCCCCGGAACGCGTAGATCGACTGGTCGGCGTCGCCGACCACGCACAGCTCCGCCGGCTCGATCCCCTCGGTGCCGGAGACCAGCTCCTTGATCAGCGTGTACTGGGCGTGGTTAGTGTCCTGGTACTCGTCGACGAGGACGTGCCGGAACCGGCGACGGTAGCTTTCCGCGACGTGCGGATGCGACTGGAACAGGTGCACCGTCGTCATGATCAGGTCGTCGAAGTCCAGCGCGTGCGCCTCGCGCAGTCGCCGCTGGTAGAGCGTGTACGCCTCGGCGAGGGCCCGCTCGTTGGGGCCCTTGGCCCGGCCGGCGAACTCCTCCGGGTCGACCAGCTCGTTCTTCAGGTTGGACACCTGGGCCGCCAGCCCGCGCGCCGGATACCGCTTCGGGTCCAGGTCCAGTTCGCGGGCGACGAGCTGCATCAGCCGGCGGGAGTCGTCCGCGTCGTAGATCGAGAAGCTCGACTTCAGCCCGGCGTGCTCGTGCTCGGCCCGCAGGATGCGCACGCACGCCGAGTGGAACGTCGACACCCACATCAGCCGGGCGCGCGGGCCGACGAGCTGGGTCACCCGTTCCTTCATCTCGCCGGCGGCCTTGTTGGTGAAGGTGATCGCGATGATCTCGCCCGGGTGCACGTCCCGGGCCGCGAGCAGGTACGCGATCCGGTGGGTGAGCACCCGGGTCTTGCCGGAGCCGGCGCCGGCCACGATGAGCAGCGGCGAGCCGGCGTGCACGACGGCGTCGCGCTGGGGCCCGTTCAGGCCCTCCACCAGGGCCTGCGGGTCGAGGCGGACGGCCGGGCCGGATCGGCGCGGCGGGGCCGGCGCGGACTCGGGCTCGGGCGGGGGCGCGGGGATGTCGAAGAGAGGCTGCATCGCACGGCGAGTCTATGCCGCCGGCCGGACACTTCCCGACAGCGCGGCCCCCGAAGCGGCCGGGCGGCAGCCCCCGAAGCGGCCGGGCGGCAGCCCCCGAAGCGGCCGGGCGGCAGCCCCCGAAGCGGCCGGGCGGCAGCCCCCGAAGCGGCCGGGCGGCACAGAAGATGCCGGGCGGCACACGAAGAGATTAACCCGTCACCCGTCCGGCTCTGGCGCGTCCATCCCGGATCCACAACGATGGCTGGTGAACCCCCACTTCCTCCCCCGTACACGATTTTGGGAGAAAAACCATGAGTCAACCGCGCTCGCGCGGTCGGGCGGTGCTGCGTCACCTCGCGGTGCCGGCCCTCGCACTGGCTGTCGTCGCCACGCTGCCGGCCGCCACGCGGCCCGCGCCGGCCCCGGCCGCCGACCCCTGGGCGGCCCTCGCCCCGGTCTCGGTTTCCTACGCCAAACCCACCGGCGGCGAGGTCAAGGGCAACTTCCTCAGCTACAACGACTTCCACGGCGCCATCGACCCGCCGGGCGGCAGCGGCGCCGTGGTCAACGGCACCCCGGCCGGCGGCGTGGAGTACCTCGCCACCTGGCTCAAGAAGCTCCGTGCCGAGGCCAAGGCCGAGGGGCGGGTCACCACCACCGTCGGCGCCGGCGACCTGATCGGGGCGACCCCGCTGGTCAGCGCCGCGTTCCACGACGAGCCGACCATCGAGCTGATGGACGAGATCGGCCTGGAGATCAGCTCCGTCGGCAACCACGAGTTCGACGAGGGCGTCGACGAGCTGATCCGGCTCAACAAGGGCGGTTGCCACCCGGTCGACGGCTGCCAGGACGGTGACGGCTTCGCGGGCGCGAAGTTCACCTACCTCGCCGCCAACACCATCAGCAAGAAGACCAAGCTGCCGATCCTGCCCCCGGTGGACGTCAAGTTCGTCGGCGGCGTGCCGGTCGGCTTCGTCGGGGTCACCCTGGAGGGCACCCCCGGCATCGTGAACCCGGCCGGCATCACCAAGGTCACCTTCAAGGACGAGGTGGAGACCGCCAACAAGTGGGGCGGCCTGCTCAAGCTGTTCGGCGTCAAGGCGATGGTGCTGCTGGTGCACGAGGGCGGCGCGCAGTCCCCGCCGCCGAGCACCCCGGGCGTCTCCGACTGCGCCAACTTCTCCGGCCCGATCGTCGACATCGTCAAGGGCCTGCGCCCGGAGTTCGGCCTGGTCGTCTCCGGCCACACCCACCGGTTCTACTCCTGCTCGCTGCCGAACTCCTCCGGCCAGCCCAGCGTGGTCACCAGCGCCGGTAGCAACGGCCAGCTGATCACCGACGTCGACTACTCCCTCAACCGGCGCACCGGCCGGTTCACCGGGATCTCGGCCCGCAACGTCATCGTGGAGAACGGCATCCGCAACGCCGACGGCACCTGGCAGCAGACCAGCCCCGGCGTGTACGCCCGCAACCCCGAGCTGGTGGACGCGGGCGCGAAGACGCTGGCCGACAAGTACCGCACCGCGGTCGCCCCGATCGCCAACGAGGTGATCGGGAAGATCAGCGCCGACATCGTCCGGGACGCCCAGCCCAACGGCGAGAGCCCGCTCGGCGACGTGATCGCCGACGCGCAGCTCGCGTACACGAAGAACAATGGGGCGCAGATCGCGCTGATGAACCCGGGCGGCGTGCGGGCCTCGCTGTCGTACGGTGCGTCGGCCGGCGGCGAGGCGCCGGGCGAGGTGACCTACGGCGAGGCGTTCTCCGTGCAGCCGTTCAACAACCTCGTGGTCACCCAGGCATTCACCGGGGCGCAGCTCAAGAACGTGCTGGAGCAGCAGTTCGTGGGCTTCAACGGGCAGACCACCCAGCGAATCCTCCAGGTCTCCGCCGGGCTGACCTACTCGTACGACAGCACCGCCCCGGTGGGCTCCCGGGTGAGCGCCCTGGCGCTGAACGGGACCCCGATCGACCCGGCGGCCAGCTACAAGGTCACCACGAACGACTTCCTGGCCAACGGCGGTGACGGCTTCACGGAGCTGAAGGGCGGCACCGGCCGCACCACCGCCCCCGGCTTCGACATCGACGCACTGGTGACGTACCTGGGCGCGGGCGACCCGGTCGCCCCGGGCCCGGCGAACCGCATCACCCGCCTCGGCTGAGCGGGCAAGGAGGGGCCCCTTGTTAACGCATACGGTAGAGAAGGGGCCCCTTCTCACACCTGCTGGGCGAGGAGTCGGCGCGAACGCTTGCGGAGCGGGCCGGCGGGTCGGCATACTCGACGACGTGTTCGGTCAGCGCTTCTACTTTTACTACGGCACCGGGAGTCCGGCAGCCGTGGGTCGCGCCTGATCAGATCAGACCTACGAAAGCCCCGGGCTCTGGAGAGCCCGGGGCTTTTCCGTCCCGGGATCCGGGCACCGGGCCCGACGTCCGAGGGGTACGGCGATGATGACAGACGTGGTGGAGCAGAACGGCAGCGTGGCGCGGTCCCGTCCGCAGGGTGGCCAGGACGGTGTCACCCAGGCGAGCGCCGGTAACAACAGCACTGGCAGCGGCAACGCCGGCCCCGCCGGCAACAGCAGCGCGGGTGGAAACGTGGGCCCCGCCGGCAACAGCGGCACGGGCAGCGGTCCCGCCGGCAAGGCCGGCAACACGGGCGGCGGGCGGGCCGAGGGGGCACCGCCGGCCGCCGGATCGACCCGGACCGGCACCGACGACTCGGCGGCGGCGGCGCGGATCGTCGCCATCCGGGAGCGGATAGACGAGATCGACAGCACCCTGATCGCGCTGTGGCAGGAGCGGGCCGTCCTGTCGCAGGAGGTCGGCGCGACTCGGATGGCCTCCGGGGGCACCCGGCTGGTGCTGTCGCGGGAGCGGGAGATCCTGGAGCGGTTCCGGCAGGTCCTGGGCACCGACGGCACCCAGTTGGCCCTGCTGCTGCTCCGCGCCGGCCGCGGCCCGCTGTAGCGGCACCACGGCCCCCTCGCCAGGGACGGACGGCGCTCACACCGACCGGCCAGGCACCCGACGCCCGCCGACGCGGGCCGGACATAGAGCAACCGCCTGCCGGCGTCGCGGGGACGCCGGCAGGCGGTCGGGTGTCGCGGGTCAGCCGGGGAGGCTCAGGCCTCGTGGCTGGCGACGATCTCGCGCTTCTCCGCGAAGTGACAGGCGCTCGGGTGGTCCGAGCCGGAGCGGATCTCCAGCAGCGGGACCTGCTCGGCGCAGACGTCCTGCGCCTTCCAGCACCGGGTGCGGAACCGGCAGCCCGAGGGCGGGCTGATCGGCGACGGGACGTCGCCGGTGAGCCGGATAATCGCCTTCTGGTCGCGCAGCGTCGGGTCCGGCACCGGCACCGCCGACAGCAGCGCCTGGGTGTACGGGTGGGTGGGCCGCTCGTAGATCTCGTCCTCGGTGCCGATCTCGACGATCTTGCCGAGGTACATCACCGCGACCCGGTCCGACAGGTGCCGGACCACCGACAGATCGTGGGCGATGAAGACGTACGACAGGCCGAACTCGGCCTGGAGCTTCTCCAGCAGGTTCATCACCTGGGCCTGGATGGACACGTCCAGGGCCGACACCGGCTCGTCGCAGACGATGATCTCCGGCCGTAGGGCCAGCGCCCGGGCGATGCCGATGCGCTGCCGCTGGCCGCCGGAGAACTGGTGCGGGTACCGGTTGATGTGCTCCGGGTTCAACCCGACCAGGTCGAGCAGTTCCTTGACCTTCTCCCGTCGGCTGCCCTTCGGGGCCACCTCGGGGTGGATCTCGAACGGCTCGCCGATCAGGTCGCCCACCGTCATCCGGGGGTTCAGCGAGGTGTACGGGTCCTGCATGACCAGCTGGATCTGCCGGCGCAGCCGGCGCAGCGCGCCGCCGGAGAGCTTGGAGATGTCCTGGCCCTTGTAGTTCACACTGCCGGCGGTCGGCCGCTCCAGGTTCATCAACACCCGGGCCAGCGTCGACTTGCCGCAGCCTGACTCGCCGACCACGCCGAGCGTCTCGCCGGCCCTGAGCTCCAGCGAAACCCCGTCGACGGCCTTGACGTGCCCGATGGTCTTCTTGAACACCACGCCGCGGGTGACGGGGTAGTGCTTGACCAGGTCACGGACTTCGAGGATGTTCTCAGTCACGGTTCACCAGATCCTCAGCGAAGTGGCAGGCGCTGGCGCGGTCGGCGCCGATCTGCAGCAGCGGTGGCAGCTTCTCCTGGCAGACCGGCTGCGCCATGGGGCAGCGCGGGTTGAACGGGCAGCCCGGCGGGATGTTCATCAGGTTCGGCGGCAGGCCCTTGATGGTGCGGAGCTGCTGCCCCCGCTCGTCCATCCGCGGGATCGAGTCGATCAGGCCCATGGTGTACGGGTGCGCCGGCTTGGCGTACAGGTCGTACACGTTGGCTTCCTCGACGATCCGGCCGGCGTACATGACCGCGATCCGGTCCGCGACGTCGGCGACCACGCCGAGGTCGTGGGTGATCAGGATCAGGCCCATCTGCCGCTCGCGCTGGAGCTCGGCGAGCAGGTCCATGATCTGGGCCTGCACGGTCACGTCGAGCGCGGTGGTCGGCTCGTCGGCGATCAGCACCTCCGGGTCGAGCGCCAGCGACATCGCGATCATCGCGCGCTGCCGCATGCCACCGGAGAACTGGTGCGGGTAGTTGCTGAACCGGCCCTTGGCGTTCGGGATCTTGACCTGGTCGAGCATTTCGATCGCGCGCTTCTTGGCGTCGGCGCGACTGAGGCCGCGCCGGATCCGGAACTGCTCGGCGATCTGGAACCCGACCGTGAAGACGGGGTTCAGGGCGGAGAGCGCGTCCTGGAAGATCATCGCGATGCCCTCGCCGCGGATGCGGCGGCGCTCCTCGGCGGACATGGTGAGCATGTCCTTGCCGTGGAAGCGCACCTGGCCGCCGGTGACGAAGCCGGGCGGCGTGTCGAGGATGCCCATGACGGTCTGCGCGGTGACGCTCTTGCCGGAGCCGGACTCGCCGAGCACGGCGAGGGTCTCCCCCGCGTCGACGTGGTAGGTGACGCCGTTGATGACCTTGGCAACGCCGTCGCGGGTGCGGAACTCCACCCGCAGGTCCTCGACCTCCAGGAGGCGACCCGAGGGGCGGCCGGATCCGTCGGCCCCCGGCTTGGACTGCTCGGACACGAGAATGTCGGACAACTCAATCTCCCCTAGCGCAGTTTCGGATCGAGGGCCTCGCGGACCGCCTCACCGAGCATCACGAAGCTGAGGACGGCGGTGACGAGGAACGCGGAGGGGAAGAAGAGCAGGAAGGGCGAGACCCGGATGTAGTTCTGCGCTTCGCTGATCATGATGCCCCAGGAGACCACCGGGGTCTTCAGGCCGATGCCCAGGAACGACAGCGTGGCCTCCGCGCCGATGAACGAGCCGACCATGATGGTGCCGTAGACCAGCAGCGGGGCGAGGCAGTTCGGCAGCAGGTGCTTGAGGATGATCCGGCCGGTACCGGCCCCCAGCGCCCGGGCCGCGACGATGTAGTCGGCCTCCTTCGTCGCCAGCACCGAGGAGCGCATCAGCCGCATCACGACCGGCCAGCTCAGCACGACCAGGGACATGATGACCAGCCCCATGATCTGCCACTCGTTGTTGCTCGACCCGGCCCCGTTGAAGGTGGTCAGGATGACGATCGCGCCGAGCACGAAGGGCAGGCCGAAGAAGATGTCGGCGAAGCGGGAGAGCAGGGCGTCGACCCAGCCGCCGGCGTAACCGGCGATGATGCCGATCGTGCCGCCGATCAGCAGCGTGCCGATGGTGGAGATCAGGGCCACCACGATCGAGGCGCGGGCACCGTAGATGACCCGGGCGTAGACGTCTCGGCCCTGCACGTCGTAGCCGAACCAGGCGGCGGCGGACGGCTCGACCCGGCTGCGGGACAGCGCGCCGTTGACCGGGTCACCGGAGGTGAACAGCGACGGGAAGGCCGCCATCGTCACGAAGACCAGGATGAGGATCGCGGAGATCCAGAACAGCGGCTTGCGGCGCAGGTCGCGCCAGGCGTCGCCGAGCAGGCCGCGCGGCTTCTCCTTGCGGGCGTTCTCGGGCAGGCCGGCGGCGACGGGCGCGCCGGAGCCCGCCTCGGTGGGCACGGTAGCCGGCGGGGTCGAGACGATCGATGCGGTGCTGGGGTCACTCATGCCGCCACCTCGCTGCGCTCGGTGCCAGGGCGGTGGCCCCGACACGCTGCGTTCATGACTCGTTCGCGACGCTGCTCACTCATAGCGGATCCTCGGGTCGAGAGCGGCGTAGAGCAGGTCCACCAGCAGGTTCATCAGGAGGTAGACGAGCACCAGGACCACCACGATGGAGACAACGGTAGCGCTCTCCTTGGTGACGATCGCCCGGAGGACGGCGCGGCCGATGCCGTTGATGCCGAAGATGCCCTCGGTGACGATCGCGCCGCCCATGAGCGCGCCGAGGTCGGTGCCGAGCAGGGTGACGACCGGGATCAGCGAGTTGCGCAGCAGGTGCACGCCGACGACGCGCCGCATCGGCAGGCCCTTGGCGATGGCGGTACGGACGTAGTCGGCGCGGCGGTTCTCCGCGATGCTGGTGCGGGCCACCCGGGCGACGTACGCCATGGACGCGCTGCCGAGGACGAAGCCCGGCAGGAGCAGCTCGGACAGCCGCATCTCGTTGGAGACCGTCGGGTGGACGATGCCCCACTTGACGCCGAGCAGCCACTGGAGGACGAAGCCGACGACGAAGACCGGCAGCGCGATCAGGAAGAGCGTGGAGACGAGGACCAGGTTGTCGAGGAAGCCGTTGCGCCGCAGGCCGGTCAGGACGCCCGCGCTCAGACCGATGATCGCCTCGATCGCCAGGGCCACCACGGCGAGCTTCAACGTGTTCGGGTACGCGGTGGCGATGATGTCGCCGACCGCGCGGTTGTTGAACGTGATGCCGAAGTCCCCCTGGAACAGGTTCTTCATGTAGGTCGCGTACTGCACCCAGATCGACTGGTCGAGCTGGTACTTCTCGGTCATGAAGTTGATGTACGAGTCCGGGCACCGGCGGTCGCCGCACTTGCCGGCGAACGGGTCGCCCGGCACGGACCAGACGAGCCAGTAGATCAGGAACGTCGTACCGATGAAGACCGGGACGAGTTGCAGTAGCCGTCTCAACAGATAACGGCCCATGGGGTGGTCCTCCTGACAGGGGGCGCGTCGGACGGCCGCCGACACGGGTGACGTCAACCTGGCGGGGAGTGTTGTGTACTCCTCGCGGAACGGCCCCGGGTCGGACCCACCGGTAGGTGAGCCCGACCCGGGGTCAGACCGAACGGATCAGAGCTCGACCGAGGTGATGTCGAGCTCGCCGACGTTGCTCAGCTCCATCTTCTTGATCTTCTCCGAGTGGCCGGACTGCTGGCCACCGAAGTAGATCGGCATCGACGGAACGTCCTGGTCGATGAGCTTGACGGCCTCGGCGAACTTGGCGTGCGAGGCGTCGAGGCTCGGCGCGGAGCTGGCTTCCTTGGCCAGGGCGTCGACCTGCTTGTTGCTGTACAGACCGTCGTTGGACGAGCCACCGGTCACGTAGAGCGGGTTGACCCAGTTCTCCACGTCCGGGTAGTCCTGCTGCCAGCCGGCGCGGTAGGCGCCCTTCATCTTGTGGGCGTTGATGTTCTGGCGGAACACCGCGAAGGTCGGCACGCCCTCGGCGCGGGCGTTGATGCCGAGGTTGGTCTTGATCTGCTGCGCGACGGCCTCCATCCACTCCTTGTGGCTGGCGTCGGCGTTGTAGTACATGACCAACTCGCCCGTGAAGCCGCCGGCCTCGGCGAGCAGCTTCTTGGCCTCGTCCACGTTGAACTGGCACGCGGTGCAGTTGCCCGGCGTCGCGCCCGGGGTCAGCGGGTTGGCCCAGCTGTCGGCCGGCTTCCGGTTACCGAAGAAGATCTTGTCGGTGATCTCCTGCCGGTTGATCGACAGCGAGATCGCGCGACGCAGCTTCGGGTTCTGGAAGCGCTTGTCGTAGATCGGGAAGGCGATGATGCCGGTCGACGGGGTGGTCGACGAGACGGCCCGGTCGCCCAGGTCCGACTTCCACTTGTCACCCGCGAGGGCGGAGACCGGAACCTGCTGCATGAAGTCAAGGTTCCCGGAGACCAGGTCGCTGTACGCGGCCGTGTCGTCCTGGTAGATCTTGATGTTGACGTCCTTGATCTTCATCTTGTCGCGCAGCTGGTAGTCGTCGAACCGCGTCAGCTTGATCGCGACGTTGTTCTCCCAGGACACGAACTTGACCGGACCGTTGCCGATCGGCTTCTTGCCGAACTCCTCGGCGCTGCCCGCGAAGAACGCGTCCGGCAGCGGCATGAAGGTGCTGTAGCCGAGCTTGGTCGGGAACACGGCGGTCGGCGCGGAGAGCGTGACCTCGAAGTTCCAGTCGTCGACGACCTTGAGGCCGGACATCTCCTTGGCCTTCGGCTCCGGAGCCTTCTGCGGGCCCTCCGGGCCGTCCGGGTCCGCCGTGTTGACGTCGGCGAAGCCCTCGATGTCCGAGAAGAAGCTGGAGTTCTGCGCGCCGTTCGGCGAGTACGCGCCCCAGTTCCAGGCGTCCACGAAGTTCTTGGCCTTGACGACGGTGCCGTCGTGGAACTTCGTGTTCTGCTTGATCTTGATCTTGTAGACCTTGGAGTCGGTCGTGTCGATCGACTCGGCCAGGGCGTTCTGCGGGGCCCCACCGTTGTTGGGGTACTCGACCAGGCCGGTCCACATCCAGTCGATGATCTTGCCGCCACCGGTCTCGGTGGTGTTCGACGGAACCAGCGGGTTCTCCGGCTCGGTGCCGTCGACCGTGATAGCGCCGTCCGCGCTGGTGGCGGCGTCGCCACCATCTCCGTCGCTGCTGGAGCAGCCGGACGCGACGAGCGCGAAAGCCGCGCCCAGCGCGATCGCGCCACTCGCCCGCTTCGAGACTCTCATTCCGAGGGGCCTCCTCTTTCTAACCTGTTCCGTCGTGGGTTTCACGCACGCATGGGGGTGACGCCGCCGACGGTCGCAAATTACCGACCGCCGGCTTACCGCAGGAAAACCGGGACACCCCTGATGTACCGATCCGCCGGGCCGCCGCACCACACCGGGATCGGCACCCGCGCAGGACTCGACGACCACGAACCGTGACTTCTCGACACATTCGTGGCCGCGTGACCGTGCATGGGCGCCTCACACCGGGGGTGAGGTGCTGCAACTGTGACACCTGACGGCCCGTTACGTGAAGGTGCCGTTATCAAGCCGTTAGTTGCCCGCAGTGTGGCCGATACTTGAGAAATGATCTTGAAACAAGTCAGCCACACCCTGCTGAACAGCAAAGATACAACCAGCCTTCGCGTTCCCACCAATGCCCGCACGCGACCTGTGAACTTTCCCGCTCGCCGTCGAGGCGCCGGGCGGCGCGGGACGGGCCCGAACACGCTCTGCCCGTCCGGTGGACCCGGCCGTCAACCACGCGGCGATCAGCATCGACCGAGCGGGGGAGGCAGGCGGAGTGACCGCTCTCACCGTTACGCTGAGTCACACCGCCAGTGCGTCAAGACCCGCCACGGAGAACGCGGGGCGCGACTGAGAGGAAAGTCGATCACACCAGGCGGCGGTCCGCGGCCCAGCGGGACAACTCGTACCGGTTGGACATCTGGAGCTTGCGCAGGACGTTCGACACGTGCGTCTCGACCGTCTTGATCGAGATGTAGAGCTCCTTGGCGATCTCCTTGTACGCGTACCCCCGGGCGAGCAGACGGAGCACCTCGCGTTCCCGGTTGGTGAGCTGGTCCAGCTCGGGATCGGCCACCGGGGCGTCCGGCCGGGCGGCGAATGCGTCCAGCACGAACCCGGCCAGCCGGGGGCTGAACACGGCGTCCCCGTCTGCCACCCGGCGGATCGCCGCGGCCAGCTCGTCCGGGGAGATCGTCTTGGTGACGTAGCCCCGGGCACCGGCCCGGATCAAACCGATCACGTCCTCGGCGGCGTCGGAGACGCTCAGCGCCAGGAAGCGCACCTGCGGGTGGGTGCGACGCATCGACTCCAGCACCGCCCGGCCGCCACCGTCGGGCATGTGCACGTCCAGCAGCACCACGTCGGGCGCGGTGGCGGCGATCCGGGCGACGGCCTCGGCCACCGTGCTGGCCTCGCCCACCACCTCGACGTGGACGCCGAGCTCGGCGCGGACCCCGGCGCGGAACATGGCGTGGTCGTCGACGAGGAAGACGCGCAGTCGCGCCGGTACGCTCTCCGCGCCCGCCGCACCCTCGACCGGTCCTCTCGGCTGCTCGGCCATGGTCATCTCTCCCTTTCCGACGTGGACTGGTCGCGGGAGATCGGCAGGATCAACCGGACCTCGGTCCCCTCACCCGGCTCGGAGCGGATCTCCGCCCGGCCGCCGTGCCGCCTCATCCGTCCGATGATCGACCCCCGGACCCCGTGCCGGTGATCCTCCACGGTATCCGGGTCGAAGCCCTTGCCCCGGTCCCGGACGAAGACGCTCACCTGCTCCGGTTCCACCTCGGCGTACAGGGAGACCGTCCGCACCCCGGCGTGCCGGGCCGCGTTCACCAGCGCCTCCCGGGCCGCCGCGACCAGCGCGCCGACCCGCTCGTCGGTGTCCCGGTCGCCCACCACCACCGCCTCCACCGTGATGGCGAAGGTGTCCTCGACCTCGGCCGCCGCCTGCTCCAGGGCCGCGGCGAACCGCTCGGTCGGCGAGGCGGTCGGCTTGTAGAGCCAGTTGCGCAGCGACCGCTCCTGCCCGCGCGCGAGCCGCTGCACGGTCGTCATGTCGGCGGCGTTGCGCTGGATCAGCGCGAGGGTGTGCAACACCTGATCGTGCACCATGGCGGCCAGCTCCGCCCGCTCCTGCTCGCGGATGCGCCCCTCCCGCTCCGAGCGGAGCTGGTTGTACGTCCGCCAGAGCACCGGGGCCGCCACCACCCCCACCCCGGCCAGCCCGACCAGCGCGAAGATGACGCCGTTGACCACCGCGTCGAAGTTCTGCGCCGGTGAGTAGACCGCCGCCACGCCGATGATGCCGACCGCGACCAGCACCCCGCCGCCGATGAACCGGAGCACGAACGCGCGCCGGTCGTTCTCCTCGATCACCGCGCCGAGCCAGGGCACCGGCATCGAGTCCCCCCACTGCCGGCGGCGCTCCGGCGCGGACTGGTGCCAGATCACCCCGGCCCCCACCGCGATGATCGCGACCAGCCAGCCGGCGGTGCCCGCCGCGCCGACCGAGTCGAAGACCACCATCTGGAGCACGAGCACCGCCAGCCCGATCGCCACGAACGGCAGGAGCTGGCCGAGGTCCCGGCGGGCCGGGACGGCGGTGTCCCCGGGCCGCAACGGCACCACCGCCCAGAAGGCGGCGTAGAGCAGCAGCCCGAGCCCGCTGAGGCCGAGCAGCACCATGAAGGCGACCCGCACCCGGACCACCGAGATGCCGAGGTGATCGGCGATGCCGGCGGCGACGCCGGCGGCCATCCGGTGCTCGGGCGCCCGGTAGAGCCGGGGTGGCTGGGTCACGGCGCTGATCGGAGGCTCCCTGCTCGGTACGGGGCGCGCCGGGCCGACGTTCGGCATGGGCGCGGACGCACGCCGGGGCCGGCGACGCCGATCCGATCGTCACACGCCACGGTCGCCCGGGACCACGGGGAACGCCCGGACATCCGGGGTGGCCGGATCTCACGGTGGGGGTCAGGGTCGGTTCCTGAGGTCTATCGCCAGCCGGAGCAGCAGATCGAGGCATGACCGAGGAAGCTGCCCCGCCGCCCCGCCCCGAGACGGCACCGCCGGGCGGGCCACCACCGCCCCCGGCGGCCACCACGCCCGCCGACTGGACCGCGCCGACCACCTCTGGCCCGGGCGACGCCCGCGCCGGCCGGCCCGGAGGCGACCGCCGCGCCGGGTGCGTCCCCGGAGACCGGCCCGGCCCCCGGGGGCTGGCCGCCGCCGGACGTGCACGGCACGGCCACGCCGCCGCCCGGGGGCGACGGGCCGGGGGCAGGCAGCCCGCCACCCAGCGGGTACGGGGCCCCGCCGCCCGAGGGTGCCGGCTTCACCTCGCGGTACGGGCTGGTCCGGCCCCGCGAGGGTCGCTACCTGGCCGGCGTCTGCGCCGCGATCGGGCGGGCCACCAACACCGACCCGGTGCTCTGGCGGGTGCTGCTCGCCGTCCTGGGCTTCTTCGGCGGCATCGGCATCCTGGTGTACGTCACGGCCTGGCTGATCATCCCCGGCGAGGGTGACACCGCCTCCCCGGTCGAGTCGATGCTCGGCCGAGGCCGGTCCAGCATGTCCCCGGTCACCGTCATCGTGCTGAGCATCCTGGTCGCGGTGAGCTTCGGCTACATCGTCACCGACGCGTTCCGGGCGGTGCTGCTCGGCGCGGCCATCCTGATCGGCGGCGCGCTGCTGCTCAACCGCGACCACACCACGGCGGGCCGGCGCACCCCGCCCGGCCCGGCCCCCGGCCCCGGCGCGCCCGCCACCGCCCCGCCGGGGCCGGTGCCGCCGGCCGCCTGGCCCGCGCCGGGGCTGTTCACCCCGCCCGCCGGGCACGAGGCAGCCCCCCGGACGCCGTCGGTCGGCCCCCCGGTCCCCGGCCAGCCGTCCGGCGCGCCGCTCGCGGGGCAGCCCGCCGGGGTCTTCGCGGGGCACCCGTTCGGGGCTCCGTCCCCCGGGCAGCCCGCCGCCGGGTGGGCCGCCGCCGGGTGGGCCGCCGCCCCGGGACGGCCCCCGGCCGGGGCGACCGCCGGGCTACCGGCCTGGCCGCCCGCGCCGGACCCGTCGGCCGGTTTCCCTCCCCCGCTCGGCGCACCCGTGGGCAGCTATCCGCCGGTCGCCGCGCCCACGCCGCCCGGCTACCGGCCGCCGTTCGCCCCGCACGGCCCGTACGCCAAGGGGCCGCAACCGGCACCGCCGCCGCCACTCCCGCCGGCCAAACCACCGAAGCAGCCCAAGGAACGGTCCCCGCTGGGTGCCGTGACCTTCTCGCTGATCTTCCTGGCGCTCGGCGTGGTCGCCGTGCTCGACCTGCTGGACGTGGTGGAGGTGGGGGCGGCGGCATACTTCGCGGCGGCCCTGGCGACCATCGGGCTCGGGCTGCTCGTCGGCACCTGGTTCGGTCGGGCGCGGTGGCTGATCGCGCTCGGGCTGGTCACCGCGGCGGCGCTCGGCGTCGCCACCGTCGCGGAGTCCTACGACCGGGTCCGTGGCGTGGAGGGGGACGTCACCTGGGCTCCCACGGACCGCCGCGACGTGGCCGACCGGTACGAGAACAACTTCGGCGACGCCGTGCTGGACCTGCGCGCCATCGACTTCGACAAGCAGGAGACCCAGATCACCGTCGCGATCAACTTCGGCCACGCGACCGTGGTGGTGCCACCCAACGTCGACGTCACCACGCTGGCCGACGTCAACGCCGGGGACGCGACCATCTTCGGCAACCACTCGGAGGGGCTGGTTGGCCGGCTCCGGGAGAGCACCGACCTCGGCGCGGACGGCGCCGGCGGCGGGAAGCTACGCCTCTACATCCACGTCAACGCCGGAGATCTGGAGGTGACCCGGTGAAGGCGCACCGCACCGACGTCGTGTCGCTCGGCTTCGGCCTGTTCTTCGTCGCCCTCGCCGCCTGGTGGCTGTTCGCCCAGCTGCTCGGCCTGGCCCTCCCGCCGATCGGCTGGTTCCTGGCCGGAGGCCTGCTCCTGATCGGCGTGCTGGGCCTGGTCGGCGCGCTGCGCTCCGGCCGGGTCGACCGGACGGCCGCCCCACACGCGGCAACCACCGGCGCCACGGCCACCGAGGCCGGTGCCCAGCCGGCCGAGGAACCCGGCGCCGACCTCACCGCCACCGAAGCAGGTGGCGAGCGGGCCGACGAGTGGCCGATCGCCGCCGTCTCCGACAGCCTGCCCGAGGCGGTCGAGGACCGGCCGGTCAGCGGCGGGCAGGCTCCCCGCTGGTCGCCGACCGATCCGCTCGACGAGGACCTGGCCACCCGAAAGTTCGGGACCGGGGCGGCCCGCGAGCGGGACACCGAACCGTTGCCCCGATTGGCCGCCGACGCGACCGCGCCGTACCCGCCGGTGGAGTCGGACGCCCCGCCGCAGCCAGGCCCCGAGCGAACGGCCGGTTGACCGCTGCGGTGCGGGCCCCGGCGGAGTGCGCATATGCTGGCCGATGGAGATCTCGCCTCCGCCGGCCGGCCCACGCCGCGGGCCCCACCCGCAGCCGAGCCGTCGGGCCGCCGACGACCAAGCCGCGTCGCGGGGCCTCGCCCGAGGCCCGGCCGCCCGGTCGCCGGCCCGTTCGCGCTCACCCCAGACCGGTCGCCGTGGCGATCCCACCGCGATTCCCGTCTCTACCTCGTCAGGAGCCCGTTCGACATGACCCAGTCCCCCGCCGTGCGCACCTCTGGCCGGCCCGGTCCGGTCCGCATCGGCGAGCGCGCCGCCCGTACCCTCGTCACCGAACTCGCCCGGCGCAACGACCCGAAGGCAGCGCTGCTGTTCGGCGCGACCCCGGACTCCGCGGTTCTGGCCGCGGCGATCGACGCCCTGCTGCCCGGCGACACCCTCACCGTCGTGCCGGCCGGGTCGGCGACGCCGGCCGCGCTGCGCGAGCACGTGACGGCCCAGGGCCGCTGGGTCGCCGACCGGGTACGCGTGGTGGACTCCCTCGCCGAGGCCGAAGCCGCCGAGGTGGTGATCGCCGCCGAGCCGCTCACCGGCACCGCCGACGAGGCCCGGACCACCGTCGACGGCCTGGCGAAGTACCTCGCCGACGGGGCGGTGCTCGCCGTGGCGGTGCCCGCCACCCCGGCCCGGACGGCCGGCGCGGCTGCCGAGTTGGAGCGGCAGGGCGCCCTGCACGGCGTCGGGAGCGACCTGGTGCTGCGCAACTCCCCGCCGGTGCGGGTGCACCGGCTCCGGTTCACCCCGGCCGACGCGACGGTCGCCGCCCGCCTCGCCCCGGCCCACCGGCCGTCGAGCGTCCCGCTGACCCGGGGCATGCACATCGACTCCAACGGGGTGGCGGCAGCCGGCATCGCCCTCGGCCTGGCGGCGCTGACCCGCCTCGCCCGGCCCAAGTCGAAGCTCTGGCTGCTGCCGGCCCTGGCCGCCGCACCGGTGGCCGCGTTCTTCCGGGATCCGGAGCGGGACGTCCCCGAGGACCCGTCGGCCGTCGTGGCCGCCGCCGACGGGCAGGTGCTGTCGGTGCAGCGGCTACACGACGAGCGGTTCGGCGACGGCGAGTGGCTGCGGATCGCGGTGTTCCTGTCGGTGCTGGACGTGCACGTCAACCGCTCCCCGGTGGCCGGCAAGGTGGTCGACTACTTCGTCGCCGACGGTGGGTTCGTCAACGCCATGAAGCCGGACGCCGAGCACAACGTGGCGGCGTACACGGTGCTGAGCACCGAGCACGGCACCGTCGTCGTGGCGCAGCGCACCGGGCTGATCGCCCGGCGGATCGTGCAGCGGGCCCCGATCGGGTCGCTGCTGGCCAGGGGCGAGCGCTTCGGCCTGATCCGGTTCGGCTCGCGGACCGACGTCTACCTGCCGGCCGACGCGGCCGACCCGCTGGTCGGGCCGGGCGACCGGGTGGTCGGCGGGTCCACGGTCATCGCCCGCTGGCGCTGAGCCGGGCACGACGAAAGGGGCGCCGCTGGCGCGGCGCCCCTTTCTGGTCGATCGTCGGCTCAGGCGGTGCGGCGCTGGCGCAGCCAGAGCACCGGGCCGCTGACCAGGTAACCCACCACGATCAGAGCGAAGGTGAGCCGGACGTCGACCAGCGCGCCGACCACCGGGGCCAGCCAGAGCCACGGCGGCAGCTTCACCAGCCGGGCCAGCTTCGCGTACGGGAAGCTGGAGACCATCGCGAAGGCAAGCAGCGCCACCCCGACGATCTGCACGAGGCCGGGCAGCGGCAGGCCGAGGGCGACGGTCAGGGCCAGCACGGCCGCGGCCATCGTGGTCGGCACGCCGCAGAAGAAGCGGCCGTCCCTGGGCGAGACGTTGAACCGGGCGAGCCGGATCGCCGCGCAGGCGGCGACGAGCGCGGCGGCGACCGCTGCGGCGGCTCGCGGGGCCTCGCCGGCGAGCGAGGCGTAGACGACCACCGGGGCTGCCAGTCCGAAGGAGCACATGTCGGCCAGCGAGTCCATCTGGGCCCCGAACGGGCTGGCCACCCCGAACCGGCGGGCCAGCGCGCCGTCGAGTCCGTCGAACAACACGCAGGCGATCAGCAGGAGCGCGGCGAGGCGCACCTCGCCCTGCATGGCCACGAAGATGGCGTTGATGCCGAGCATGAGGCTGGCCAGCGTGCAGGCGTTGACCAGCGCGAACTTGGCCCGGCGGGCCGCCGTCCGCGCACCGGGCAGCAGCGGGATCGACATCGACGCCGCGTCGTCGACCGGGGCGCTGGGGCCCACGGCCGGACTCACCGGCACGACCGCCTCGACCTCGGTGCGCCGGTACCGGTCGAGGCCGTAGCGGCGGCGCTGCCGGTCGAGGTAGCGGTGCTTGGGCGAGGCCAGGTCGGTGCCCGCGGCGGCGACGCCGTCGCGGCGCCCCACCCGGACGAGCAGCACCTGGCGGGCGAACGTGCTGCTGCGGCGCAACGGGCTCGCCCAGCGACGCCCTGCGGGGCGCGGACTGTCAGTCGTACGACGCCGGCGCCATGGGGCTCTCGGCACGTTTCCTCCATCACCGGATCGGGCTGGCCGCCACGAGGGCGGATGTCCGGCTGTCTCGTGCCGGACCGCTTCTGGCCCGGCAGCCGTCAAAGCGGAGTACACCATTGCACAGGGGTGGGGGGCTTGGCGATAGCTGCCGGCGGTGCTTGCATCTCTGTTGAACCGCGCGAATCGCCTCTTCATTCCCATCTCAGGCCCGATCGCCCGATTCTCCATAACCCCGCCTTCAGCCTACCGGAGGCCGTCCTCATCGACTCGGCGGGCGGGCGCTATGCGGCCCGATGTCCGGTTACCAGCGCCGCCACCTCGGTCATCGGCAGATCGTCGAGCCGGTCCGGCGGGAACCAGGCGGCGGCGGCCGTCGACCCACCGGCCAACTCGGTGACCCGGGCCTCGGTGGGCTCGTCTACCACCGCCCGGTAGACCACCCGCACCCCGTGCCAGTCCAGCGGCCGGCCCTCCGGCCCCAGCTCGCCGGGATCGTACCGGTGGTGGACCGCGAGCAGGTCGACCACCCGGCCGAGCTGGCCGGTCTCCTCGACCAACTCGCGGAGCAACCCGGCGGCCGGCTGCTCGCCGTGGTCGGTGCCGCCGCCGGGCAGGTGCCACAGCCCGGCCCCCGGGTACCCGTCGGCGATCAGGGTGAGCAGCACCCGCCCGGCCTGGTCGGTAACCAGCCCGTACGCCGCGAAGCGCTGCCGCCGGTCGGCCTGGACCGGCGGGTACGGGCCACGGGCCGCGCCGGGCGCGGGCTGCGGCAGCGGGGTGACCGGCAGGCCGAGCACCTCGGCGGTGAACGGCATCAGCGGCAGCCCGGCGGCCTCGTCGAGGGTCGGCCAGCGCACCAGGTCGGTGGTGCCGTCGGGCTCGTCGCGGAGCGTGCCGCCGGTCACCTCGACGGCGAAGACGATCCGGTCGGTGTGCAGCGCCACACCCGGCAGCCCGGTGACGTCCGAGACTGCGGCCAGCACGCCGGTCACCTCGACGGCGAGCCCGGTCTCCTCGGCGTACTCCCGGACCACGCCGGCCTCGGGATGCTCCCCGTGCTCCAGCCCGCCCCCGGGCACCTGCCACACCCCGGGGTAGTCGGCCGACGGGGACCCCCGTACGAGCAGAACCCGCCCGTCGCGGCCCTGACAGACCCCGTAGACCCCCACCCGCCGTCGCTGTTCCAGCACCGCGCGCCTCCCGCTCCCCGGGCCGAGCACCCGGTCGATCATGAAGCTATCGCCTGGCGCGACCGGGCGGCGACAACTTCATGATCGGCTTGCGGCGGGGCGGGGCGGGGTCGGGTGCGGCGGCGGGACGTACGCGTCAGGCGAGGCGGGCGGCCTGGACGGCCTCGGCCGTGACCTCGGTGAGGCGGTCGGCGGGGAGCGCGCCCAGCTCGTCGCGGGCGAACCAGCGGGCCTCGCAGGTGGAGCCGCCGACGTCGGTCACGGTGGGCGGAGCGGGCTGGTCGACCATCACCCGGTAGAAGGCGCGCACGCCGTGCCAGTCGATCGGGTAGCCCTCCGGGCCGAGAGAGGCGGCGTCGCGGTGGCTGGCCACCCCGAGCAGCTCGACCAGGCGACCCCGCTGGCCGGTCTCCTCCACCAGCTCCCGGATCAGCGCCGCGCCCGGCTGCTCGCCGTAGTCGGTGCCGCCGCCGGGCAGGTGCCAGCAGCCGGCCCCCGGGTACCCGTCGGAGACCCGGGTGAGCAGCACCCGGCCCTCCGGGTCGGTGGCCACCGCGTACGCGGCGAAGCGCTGGGCGCGGTGCAGCCCGTCGGGACCGGGGACCGCGTAGAAGGAGGGGAACTCCGGGGCCTCGTCGGGCACCACGTCGGCCGAGGAGGTGGGCAGCCCGAGGGCCCGCGCGGTGAACGACCGCAGCCGCAGCTCGCGCGCCTCGGTGGGGGTGACCCAGCGGGCCAGGTCGGTGGGGCGGTCGACCCGGTCGGTCAGCGTGCCACCGCGCACGGAGACCCGGTAGATGAGCCGGTCGGTGTGGATGGTGATGCCCCGCTCGGGCAGGGCCCGCATGTCCGCCAGCACGTCGTCCAGCCCGCAGACGGCGACCGAGAGCCCGGTCTCGGCGGCGGTCTCCCGGACGACGGTGTGGTTCGGGTCCTCACCGTGGTCGACCGCCCCGCCGGGGAGGGACCACGTGCCGGGGGTGCCGGAGCGCTCCGATGCGCGGACCAGCAACACTCGGCCGACTGAGTCAGCACAAACTGCGTATGCCGCGATCCTGCGGAGCGGCTCCAGCATGGTGGTCACGGGGCCAAATTCTCCCCGCCGCTCGTTACCTGCATCGAAAAGAGTCGGATTCCTGACTGAACACTTGATCATCAGGGATCGGTCAGGGTAAGGATCCGGGCCGTCACCGAGGTCGGCGCGCCGCCAGGCGTGGAACGTGGAGGCATGACCTCGACACCGCACCAGGCCCCGTACAAGCAGCTCCGCCGCCCCACCACGGACCGGATGGTCGCCGGGGTGGCCAGCGGGCTCGGCCGCTACTTCGCCGTCGACCCCACCCTCGTCCGGGTGGTCTTCGCCATCGCGACGCTGGCCACCGCCGGGGTGGCCGCGCTCGCGTACCCGATCATGTGGTTCCTGATGCCGGAGGAGCCGGCCAGCGCCCCGGCCTGGCCACACCCGGCCGACCCCGCGTCACCCGGCCAGTCCCCCACTTCTGGGTACGAGCCCCAGCCGCCCCACCCGGCGACCGGCCCCCCGGCTGGCGGGGCACCGGGCGGGCCGGTGCCGCCGACCGTCGGCTGAGGCGGCGTCACTCCCACTCGATGGTGCCCGGCGGCTTGCTGGTGACGTCCAGAACCACTCGGTTCACCTCGGCCACCTCGTTGGTGATCCGGGTGGAGATCCTGGCCACCACCTCGTAGGGCAGCCGGGACCAGTCGGCGGTCATCGCGTCCTCGCTGGAGACCGGGCGCAGCACCACGGGATGCCCGTAGCTGCGCCCGTCGCCCTGCACCCCGACGCTGCGTACGTCGGCCAGCAGCACCACGGGGAACTGCCAGACGCCCCGGTCCAGGCCGGCGGCGGTCAGCTCCTCACGGGCGATCAGGTCGGCCTGGCGCAGCAGGTCGAGCCGCTCCCGGTCGACCGCCCCGATGATCCGGATGGCCAGCCCGGGGCCCGGGAACGGGTGCCGCCAGACCATCGCCTCGGGCAGGCCCAGCTCCAGGCCCAGCGTGCGCACCTCGTCCTTGAACAGCGTGCGCAGCGGCTCGACCAGGGCGAACTTCAGGTCCTCCGGCAGGCCGCCGACGTTGTGGTGGCTCTTGATGTTGGCGGTGCCCGTGCCGCCGCCGGACTCCACCACGTCCGGGTAGAGGGTGCCCTGCACCAGGAACTCGACGTCGCCGTGCGCGGCAACCTCCCGGGCGGCGGCCTCGAAGACCCGGATGAACTCCCGGCCGATGATCTTCCGCTTCTGCTCCGGGTCGGTCACCCCGGCCAGCGCACCGAGGAAGCGGTCGGCCGCGTCGACCACCTTCAGTTTGATCCCCGTGGCGGCGACGTAGTCCTTCTCCACCTGCTCGGCCTCGCCCGCCCGCAGCAGGCCGTGGTCGACGAAGACGCAGGTGAGCTGGTCACCGACGGCCCGGTGCACGAGCGCGGCGGCGACCGCCGAGTCGACACCGCCGCTCAGGCCGCAGATGACCTCCTTGTCGCCGACCTGCTCGCGGATGCGGGCCACCTGCTCGTCGATGATGTTCTCGGGCGTCCAGGTCGGCTCGATGCCGGCGATGTCGTACAGGAACCGGGAGAGCATCTCCTGGCCGTGCGCGGTGTGCCCCACCTCCGGGTGGAACTGCACGCCGGCGCGGCGACCGGCCAGGTCCTCGAACGCGGCGACGGGGGCCCCGGCCGACTCGGCCGTGACCGCGAAGCCGGCGGGGGCCTCGGTCACGCAGTCGCCGTGGCTCATCCAGACCGGCAGGTCGGCCGGGAGCTCGCGCAGCAGCACCCCGGCCTCGGCGCGGGTGCGCAGCGGGGTGCCGCCGTACTCACGGTTGCCGGTGCGCGCGACCGTGCCGCCGAGGGCCTGGGCCATCGCCTGGAAGCCGTAACAGATGCCGAAGACCGGCACGCCGGCCTCGAACATCCCCGCGTCGATTTGCGGGGCGTCGGGGGCGTAGACGCTGGCCGGACCGCCGGACAGGATGATCGCGGCCGGGTTCTTCGCCAGCATCTCGGCCACCGGCATCGAGTGCGGCACGATCTCCGAGTAGACCCTCGCCTCGCGCACCCGGCGCGCGATGAGCTGGGCGTACTGGGCTCCGAAGTCCACCACGAGGACGGGACGAGGCGTGCTCATGGGCAGGAAGCCTACCGACAGTCACCACCGCCCCGGCGCGGACCCCGTCCGCCCCTTCCGCGCCTCGCGGCTTCGGCGCGGCTCGGCGCGGCCCGGCCCGGCGCGGCTCGGCGCGGCGCGGCTTCGCGCGGTGAGAAGGGGACCCTTCTCTACCGTAGGCGTTAACAAGGGGCCCTTCCTTACGCGCGCAGCGCGGCGGGCGCGTGTGCCGGTACGGCCGGCCGCACCGGCGGCACCGCCGCCACCCGCCGGTACGGGGCCCCCAGCGGCGGCCGGGGATCCTCCCCGCCCCGGTTGGGCCAGAATGACATCGCCCGTTCCGCCTGGGCGGTGATGGTCAGCGACGGGTTCACCCCGAGGTTCGCCGACACGGCCGCCCCGTCCACCACGTGCAGCCCAGGGTGCCCGTAGACCCGGTGGTACGGGTCGATCACCCCGTCGGCCGGGGTGGCCCCGATCACCGCCCCGCCGAGGATGTGCGCGGTGATCGGGATGTCGAACGGGTCGGTGAGCGACCCGCCCGGCGTGCCGCCGATCTCCTCGGCGAGCAGCCGCGCGGCGGTGTTGCCGGCGGGGATCCACGTCGGGTTGGGCGCGCCGTGACCGGGGACGGACACCAGTCGCCGGCCGAGCGGGCCGCGCCGCCAGCGGGTGGTCAGCGAGTTGTCGGCGGACTGCATGACCAGCGCGATGATGGTGCGCTGCGACCAGTCGCGAACGGAGAGCATCCGGGCGGCGAGGCGGGGCTGGGTGAGTAGGCTGACCAGCCAGCGGCGGACCCGGTGCGGGCCGCCGTCGACCAGCAGCGACTGGAGCAGCCCCATCGCGTTGGAGCCGCGCCCGTAGCGGACCGGCTCGATGTGCGTCTGCGGGTCGGGGTGGAACGAGCTGGTGATCGCCACCCCCTCGGTGAAGTCGAGCCCCTCGGTGCGGGCCCGCCCGGGGGGCACGGACGCGCCGAGGATCGCCTCGGAGTTCGTCCGGGTCAGCTCGCCGAGGCGGTCGGAGAGGTGGGGCAGCGCGCCGGTGGCCTTCATCTCGTGCAGCAGCCGCTGGGTGCCGAGCGCCCCGGCCGCGAAGACCACCTGGTCGGCGTGCCATGCCTGGCGGCGGCTGCGCACCCAGGCGCCGGTACGGACGGTCTCCACCCGGTACCCGCCCCCGGCGGCGGGCCGCACGGCGGTGACGGTGGTCAGCGGGTGCACCTCGACGCCGAGCCGCTCGGCCAGCCACAGATAGTTCTTGACCAGGGTGTTCTTCGCCCCCTGCCGGCATCCGGTCATGCACGCCCCGCAGTGCGTGCAGCCGGTGCGCTCCGGGCCGGCGCCGCCGAAGTACGGGTCGGCGGCCGGCTCCCCCGGCCGACCGATGTGCACCCCCACGGGGGTGGCGTGGAACGTGTGCCCGACCCCCATCCGGTCGGCCACCGCCCGCATCGCCCGGTCCGCCCGGGTGTGCATCGGGTACGGGGTGACGCCGAGCATCCGTTTCGCCTGGTCGTAGTGCCGGGCCAGCTCGGCCCGCCAGTCGGTGACGTCCCGCCACTGGGGATCGGCGTAGAACGCGTCGAGGGGCTCGTAGAGGGTGTTCGCGTAGACCAGCGAGCCGCCGCCCACGCCCGCGCCGGAGAGCACCAGCACCCCGCCGCCGGACTTGCGCTCGGCGGAACGGAGCAGGGTGATCCGTTGCAGGCCGTAGCAGCCGAGTCTCGGGGCCCACAGGAATCGCCGCAGCCGCCACGAGGTCTCGGGGAACTCGTCGTCGGCGAAGCGCCGCCCGGCCTCCAGGACGCCGACGGAGTACCCCTTCTCGGCCAGCCGCAGCGCGGTGACGCTGCCGCCGAAGCCGGACCCGATGACGAGCACGTCGTACCGCATGGACGCATCATTACCGACGAGTAGCTCTCGCGCCACAGCCGGCTCCTGCGGGATCATCCTCCCGCCGCCGGTAATCCGAAGCTCAGCAGCCGCAACCCGGCGCGGTCTTGGGAGCGTTGTAGGGGCGGGGGTGCGACATGGCCGGACAGGCTGGAACCGGGCGTCGGCGATGGCGGGTGGCGCTGGCCGTCGTCACGGCGGCCGTCGTGGTGGCGGGCGGGGCGACGGTGGCCACCCGGCTGGTCGCCGACCGGCAGAGCGAGCGCGGGGCCGGGCGGATCACCGCCGCGCCCACGCCGTCGCCGGCCGCGCCGAGCCCCACTCCGACGCCGGGGGCCGACGTCACCGGGCCGCTGAACCTGTTGCTGGTCGGCGTGGACACCCGGGTCAGCGTGCCCGGCTGGGAGCCGCACGGCGACGCCGTGCTCGTGGCGCACGTGACGAGGGGGCTGGACCGGGCGTACCTCTTCTCGCTCCCCCGGGACCTGCTGGTCGACATCCCGGCGTACCCGAAGGCCGGGTACCGGGGCGGGAAGACCAAGCTCACCCACGCGATGAGCTACGGCAGCCGGGTGCCGGGCAAGCCGAAGCAGCCGAGCACCACCCAGGGGTACGAGTTGCTGCGCAGCACCGTCAGCGGGTACACCGGGCTGCGTTTCGACGCCGGCGCGGTGGTCACCTTCTCCGGCTTCGAGAAACTGGTGGACGCCGTCGGCGGGGTCGACCTCTACGTCGACCAGCGGACCGTCTCGCTGCACCGGCGGCCGGACGGCCGGCACCGCGACCCGGCGCCGAGCGGCGGCGGTTACGTCGGCCCGCAGATGGTCTACGCCAAGGGCGAGCGGCACCTCAACGGCTGGCAGGCGCTGGACTACGCCCGGCAGCGCTACGGCCTCGACGGCGGCGACTACGCCCGGCAGCGCCACCAGCAGCAGCTCATCCGGGCGCTGATGACGAAGATGCAGGCCGAGGGCCTGCCCCGGCAGCCGGACCGGGTCGAGCAGGTCGTCGGCGCGCTCGGCGACACCCTCGTCTACGCCGGCGGGCCGCGGATCGTCGACCTCGCGTACGCCCTCGGCGGGCTGCCCGCCGACCGGCTCGTCCTGGTCGGGCTGCCGGGCGAGGGGGTGGGCCGGGGCAGCGCCTACCGTGGCGAGCAGCTCAAGCCGGTCGGCCGGCAGTTCCTGACCGCGCTGGAGGAGGGTCGGGCCGAGCAGTACCTCGCCGACCACCCGGAGCTGGTGGTGAAGCGATAGGCAGCCGGGATCAGCGGGCCGGCTCGGGGCGGGCGGGTCGCTGGGTGCCGTAGAGCCAGGCGTCGAAGAGCGCGTCGAGCTGCCTGCCGGAGACCTGCTCGGCGTGGGCGACGAAGTCCGCCGTGGTGACGTTGCCACCGCGCTGGTCGGCCGCCCAGCCCCGGACGATCTGAAAGAACGCCCGGTCGCCGACGGTGGTCCGCAGCGCGTGCACGGTCATCGCGCCGCGCTGGTACACCGAGTGGCCGAACAGGTTCGTCACCCCCGGCCTGCCGGGCGGGGTCCGCCAGAGCGACTCGGACGCGCCGAAGTACTGCCCGTCGAACGACTGCTGCGCGGTCCGCCCGCCCCGGTGCTCCTCCCAGAGCCACTCCGCGTACGTGGCCAGCCCCTCGTTGAGCCAGATGTCCTGCCACCGCGCCAGCGCCACGCTGTCGCCGAACCACTGGTGGGCCAGTTCGTGCGCGACCACGCCGGTGTTCTCGCCCCGGCGGAAGAAGGCGGCCGAGTAGACCGGGCGGCTCTGCGTCTCCAGCGCGAACCTGATGCCCGGCTCGTCGACGACCACCCCGCCGTACGAATCGAACGGGTACGGCCCGAACACGCTCTCCAGGTAGTCGGCCACCTCGACGGTGCGGGCGATCGAGGCGTCCGCCGCACCCTCGGGCAGCTTCGTGGTGACCGCGTGGAACACCGGCCGCCCCTTGTGCTCGGCGCGGGTCACCCGGAACTCGCCGATCGCCACCATGCTCAGGTAGCTGGCCATCGGGGACCGCTCGGCCCACTTCCAGGTGGTCCAGCCGGCGCGGGTGCTCTTGCCGACCGGCACCCCGTTGCTGACGGCGGTCAGCCCCTCGGGGACGGTGATCTCGAAGTCGTAGGCGGCCTTGTCGGAGGGGTGGTCGTTCACCGGGAACCAGGTGCTCGCCGACTCGGGCTGGCCGAGGGCCACCGCGCCGTCGGTGGTGTGCCGGAAGCCGCCCTCGCCGAGGGCCTCGTTGCGCAGCGGCTTCGGCTCGCCGTCGTAGCCGATCTCGGCGGTGAAGCCGTTTCCGGAGGTCAGCCCGGCGGCGGGGGTGACGACCAGTTCGTCGCCGGCGCGGGCGTGCCGGGCCGGGGCACCGTCCACCGTCACCGTGCGCACGGTGAGCCCGGCCAGGTCCAGGTTGAACGCGGAGAGGTCGGCGGTGGCCGTGGCCTGCACGGTGGTGGTGCCGGTGAGGCGGTCCGCCGCCGGGTCGTAGCGGACCTTCACGACGTACCGGGTCACGTCGTACCCGCCGTTGCCGTATCGGGGGAAGTAGTCGTCGCCCACCCCCGCCGCGCCGGGCTTGAACTGCCGGGACGCGGTCGGCGACGGGGTGGCCTCCCGGGCGGCCGGCTCGGGCGTCAGGAGCAGGCGGCGAGCCCGAGCGCGCCGGCTGCCACATCCGGGTGCCGAGGCGCAGGCCCCGCA
>NZ_GG657738.1:2514523-2525593 GCF_000158815.1 Micromonospora sp. ATCC 39149
GGCGACGAAGTCCGCCGTGGTGACGTTGCCGCCGCGCCGCTCGGCGGTCCAGGACCGCAGGATCCGGAAGAAGACCTCGTCGCCGACGGTCCGCCGCAGCGCGTGCACGGCCAGCGCGCCCCGCTGGTAGACGGCGTTGCCGAACATGTTCGCCCGGCCCGGGTCGACCGACGGCTGCGACCAGTCCGTCGCGGCGTAGTGGGCCGCGAAGCTGCGCTCGACGGTGCGGCCCCCGTCGTGCTCCAGCCAGAGCCATTCGGCGTACGTGGCGAAGCCCTCGTTGAGCCAGATGTCGCTCCACCGGGCCAGCGAGACGCTGTCGCCGAACCACTGGTGGGCCAGCTCGTGGGCGACCACCACCGGGTCGGGGCGGCCGGAGCGGAAGAAGCTCGGCCCGTAGACCGGGCGGGACTGGGTCTCCAGGGCGTACGAGACGCGGCCATCGGCGAGCGCGATCCCGCCGTACGAGTCGAAGGGGTACGGGCCCAGGCGGTCGGCGAGGAAGTCGACGATCTCGCCGGTCCGCGCCAGCGAGACGGCGGCCGGCCCGTCGGCGGGCAGGCTCGCCGCGACGGCCGTGACCATCGGCCTGCCGTGGTGGGTGCCGGTGGCGACCCGGTAGTCGCCGATCACGAGCATGCTCAGGTAGCTGGCCATCGGGGCACGCTCGGCCCAGCGCCAGGTGGTCCAGCCGCCGCCGCTGACCCGCCCCGCCGGCACGCCGTTGCTAACCGCGGCCAGCCCGTCGGGGACGGTCACCTCGATGTCGTAGGTGGCCTTGTCGGACGGGTGGTCGTTGACCGGGTACCAGGTGGCCGCCGAGTCGGGCTGGCCCAGCGCCACCGCGCCGTCGGCGGTGGCGAGGAAGCCGCCGAGGCCCAGTGCGGTGTTCCCGACCGGCTGCGGCACCCCGGTGTATTCCACGTCGACCGCGAACCGGGTGCCCCGCGCCAGACTCCGCGCCGGGGTGACCACCAGTTCGTCGCTGTCGCGGGCGTGTCGGGCCGGCGCGCCGTCGACACGGACCGCGCCGACGGTCAGCCCGGACAGGTCGAGGTTGAACCGGGACAGCCCGGTCGTCGCCGTGGCGGTGACCGTGGCGTGCCCGGTGAGCCGGTCGTCGGCCGGGTCGTAGCGGACGCGCAGCCGGTACGCGGCCACGTCGTAGCCGCCGTTGCCGCGCCCGGGCACGTACGGGTCGCCGGCGTCGGCCGCCCCGGCCCGGGGCCGGTCGGGGTCCGGGGGTGCCCCGGTGCAGACGGCGAGGGCGGCCGCGACGAGGCAGACGGTCAGGCCGGCGTGGATCCGTGAGACGGTGTGGACGGCCAGGCCGAATGCCTGGCCGACCGTTCGTTCTCCTGTTCGGACCATAGCTCTCCTCGTCCGTCGCAGGCGCGAGCCTAGCCCAAACCAACTCACCAAGGGCGCAAAGTAGGCAATAGGCTCAAAATCGACCTCACTTCTGCTTGCCAGGAGCACAAGTTTCGCCTCGATCGAGCCTTTCTCTCCTGGGAGCAGGACAGTCTCTCCTGGGAGCAGGACAGGGTGGAGTTCGGCGCGAGCTGACACCCGAGGCAGAACGGCCCCGCCGCGTTGCGCGGCGGGGCCGTTGCACGTGCTCTCCCGGGCGTGCGCCGGGACCGGAGATCAGCGGTCCAGGACCAGGCCGACCTTCTGGAACTCCTTGAGGTCGCGGTACCCGCACTTGGCCATCGCCCGGCGCAGCCCGCCGAACAGGTTGAGCTGGCCGTCCGGCTCGTCGGCCGGGCCGAACAGCAGCCGCTCCATCTCGCCGAGCGGCTCGCCGGCCACCTCGAACGCGCCGCGCGGCAGCGACGGGTGGCTGGCCGCCGAGTGCCACCACGCGCCGCCCGCCGGGGCCTCCGCGCACAGCGACAGCGGCTCGCCGAGCATCACCGCGTCCGCGCCGCAGCCCAGCGCCTTGGCGATGTCGCCGGAGGTCTGGATGTCGCCGTCGGCGATCAGGTGCACGTACCGGCCGCCGGTCTCGTCGAGGTAGTCGCGGCGGGCCGCGGCGGCGTCGGCGATCGCGGTGGCCATCGGCACCCGGATGCCGAGCACCGACTCGGTGGTCGACCAGTCGTCGCCACCGATGCCGACGATCACGCCGGCCGCGCCGGTGCGCATCAGGTGCAGCGCCGTCTTGTAGTCGGTGCAGCCGCCGACGATGACGGGCAGGTCGAGGTCGGCGATGAACTCCTTGAGGTTCAGCGGCTCGTCGGTGGTGGAGACGTGCTCCGCCGAGACGATGGTGCCCTGGATGACCAGGACGTCCACGCCCGCGTCGAGGATCACCGGGGCCAACGTCAGGGTGTGCTGCGGGGAGACCCGCACGGCCACCGTGCGGCCGCCGGCCCGCAGCTCGCGTACCCGTTCGGCGATGAGGTCCGGGCGGATCGGTTCGGCGTACACCTCCTGGAGCCGCTTGGTGGCGCGGGCGTCCTCGCCGAGGCCCGACAGCTCCTCCAGGATCTTGGTCGGGTTCTCGTACCGGGTCCACAGGCCCTCGACGTTGAGCACCCCGAGCCCGCCGAGCTGGCCGAGCCGCACGGCGGAGGCCGGGCTCATCGTCGCGTCCGAGGGGTGCCCCACGCAGGGAATGTCGAACTGGTACGCGTCGAGCTGCCACGTCGTGGAGACGTCGTCGACGTCCCGGGTGCGGCGGCTCGGCACGATGGCGATGTCGTCCAGGTGGTAACCGCGCTGCGCGGTCTTGCCCAGGCCGATCTCGACCACGTCACGCATGGTGGCTCCAGGTGGTGTCGGGGGTGGTCAGCGGGAGTGGTAGTTCGGCGCCTCGACGGTCATCTGGATGTCGTGCGGGTGGCTCTCCTTGAGCCCGGCCGCCGTGATCCGGATGAGCTGGCCGCGCCGGTGCAGCTCGGGGACGCTCTCCGCGCCGACGTACCCCATCGCGGCGCGCAGCCCGCCGATGAGCTGGTGGGCGACGGCGGCGAGCGGCCCCCGGCAGGGGACCTGACCCTCCACGCCCTCGGGGACCAGCTTGTCCTCGGCGAGCACGTCCTGCTGGAAGTAGCGGTCCTTCGAGTACGACTTGGCCTGGCCCCGCGACTGCATCGCGCCGAGCGAGCCCATCCCCCGGTACGCCTTGTACTGCTTGCCGTTGATGAAGATCAGCTCGCCGGGGCTCTCCTCGCAGCCGGCCAGCAGACTGCCGAGCATCACGGTGTCGGCGCCGGCCACGAGAGCCTTGGCGATGTCGCCCGAATACTGAATGCCGCCGTCGCCGATGACCGGGACGCCGGCCGGGCGGGCGGCCCGCGCCGCCTCCATGATCGCGGTGATCTGCGGTACGCCGACCCCGGCGACGATCCGGGTGGTGCAGATCGCGCCCGGGCCCACCCCGACCTTCACGCCGTCGGCACCGGCGTCGACCAGGGCCCTGGCCCCGGCGTACGTGGCCACGTTGCCGCCGACGATGTCGATCGTCACCTCGGACTTGAGCTGGCGGACCATGTCCAGCACCGCCCGCTGGTGGCCGTGCGCGGTGTCCACGATGATCACGTCGACGCCCGCGTCGACCAGCGCCCGGGCCCGCTTGTACGCGTCTTCGCCCACGCCGACGGCGGCGGCCACCCGGAGCCGGCCGGCGTCGTCCTTGGTGGCGTTCGGGTACTGCTCGCTCTTGGTGAAGTCCTTCACGGTGATCAGCCCGCGCAGCCGGCCCGAGCCGTCGACGATCGGCAGCTTCTCGACCTTGTGCTGGCGCAGCAGGGCCAGCGCCTCGTCCTTGCTGACCCCGACCGGGGCGGTGACCAGCGGCGTACGGGTCATGATCTCGCGAACCGGGGTGGACGGCTCGGAGACGAAGCGCATGTCCCGGTTGGTGACGATGCCGACGAGCTGGCCGTCGCCGTCGACCACGGGGACGCCGGAGATGCGGTACCGGCCGCAGAGCGCGTCGACGTCGCGCAGGGTGTCGTCCGGGCTCGCGGTCACCGGGTTGGTGATCATGCCGGACTCGGAGCGCTTGACCAGGTCGACCTGGAGCGCCTGATCCTCCAGGGAGAGGTTGCGGTGCAGCACGCCGATACCGCCCTGGCGGGCCATCGCGATCGCCATCCGCGCCTCGGTGACCGTGTCCATCGCGCTGGACAGCAGCGGGATGGTCAGCTCGACGTTGCGGGTCAGCCGGGTGCGGGTGTTGACCCGGCTGGGCACCACGTCCGACTCGCCCGGCTGGAGCAGGACGTCGTCGAAGGTGAGGCCGAGCGGGACCACGCGGGCCGAGCCGGCGGGCAGCTCCGGAAGATGGCCACCCAGCTCGCCGTGGTCGGCGCCGGCCGGCAGATCGGTGCTGGGCGAATTGTCCACGATTGCTCTCCTGAGCTGGGTCGGGCGGGCTTCAGCGAGGTGGCGCGCGCGGGCATCCGGCGCACGTCGGGTGAGGGCGCGTCGGTGCCATCGTACCCATCGGCCCCGGCCGCCCCCGCCGGAGCCGGGCCGGTGGACGACGCAGCGTGACGCTCACCCCCGCCGAGGCCGACGCGGGGTGACCGGCCGGACGGGGGCGGGCGTCCGGCGGTCGCGGGGTCTACGGTGAGGGGGTGCACGACGAGCCCATCGACCCGTTCAACGGCGACCCGGCCGATCCGGCGGCGGAGCTGCACGACCCGGCGGACGACGACACACTCGACCCGCTGACCGAGGTCGAGCGGCAGGACGTGCTTGAGGACCTGGCCGACCTGGAGGTCTACCAGGCCCTGCTGGCCCCAGTCGGGGTGCGCGGGCTGGTCATCGAGTGCGAGGACTGCCGCGAGCCGCACTACTTCGACTGGGACCTGCTGCGGGGCAACCTGCGCCATCTGCTCAGCTCCGGCCGCCCCCGGGTGCACGAGCCGGCCTACGACCCGGACCCGGACCACTACGTCACCTGGGACTACGCCCGGGGGTACGCCGACGGCGTGCACGACACCCTCACCGAAGCCACCGAGGAAGACCCCACCCCCTAGCCCCGGCCCCTCTCCCGCGATCTTGCACATCCGGCCCGGACAAACGCCGCGAAAGTCAAGAACCGCGGGCACCAAGTGCAAGATCACCGAGAGGGTCAGCGGGTCAGGTGACCAGGCCGGCGCGGAAGCCCGCGGCAACAGCGTGCGCGCGGTCCCGGGCGCCGAGCTTGCGGAACAGCCGGCGGGCGTGCGTCTTGACGGTGTCCTCCGAGACGAACAGCTCGCGGCCGATCTCGGCGTTGCTCTTGCCCTCGGCCATGCCGAGCAGCACCTGGAGCTCCCGCTCGGTCAGGCCGATCGCGCTCCGGCCGCCACGGGCCGGGGCGGGACGCTGCCCGGCCGCCGCCGTGGTCTCTCCCTCGCCGGCCGCCTCCACCTCGTCGTCGCCGCGCTGCACGGGCACCACCGCCGGCGGAGCGCCCGCCGAGCCCTCGGGTCCCGCCGGCCAGGTCGGGCCGGACTTGGCCGGGGGGCGCCCGGCCGGCGCGGAGCGCACCGGCCCACCGACGGAGGCGGCGTCCCGGAGCGGGTCGGTCACCCGGCTGTGGGCGGCACGGCCGGGTGCCGAGAGCAGCAGCAGGGCCTTGGCCACCGCGCTCGTCAGGTCGTGGTCGGTGCCCTGGATCAGCCCCCGGGCGCCGGCGCCGATGGTGGCGGCGGCGGCCTCGGACTCCTCCGCGCCGAGCAGCAGCACCGCAGCCTGCGGGGCGCGGGCCAGCACCCGCCGGACGAAGCCGGCGCTGTCCGGGCGGGTGAGGGCGGTGTCGGCGAGCACGACGTCCGCCGGCCCCTCCGCCAGGCGCAGCATCACCTCGGGATCGGAGACGGCGGTACGGACAGCGGCGGACAGCCCGAGTCGCGCCGCCGCGGTGGTCAGTTGCTGCGCGGCGAGCGGTGTCCGAACGCACACGAGAACAGTACGCACTGTGGTCTCCTCTCCGACCCCGAGCAGACCATGGGGAGGTCGCTTCGGGTGGGTGTTCCCGGCAATCCTCCGAACTTTTCCGACAGATAGGTCATATAAGGCGTTCTGTCCGAGCTTTCCGATCACAGAAGTGTGAGCCGGAGGAAGTCGGGGTACCGGGGAGCCCGAGCCGGAAACGGTGCGCCAGCGGGGCCGCCGCCCGGACACCGGTCAAGCTGAGGATCTCCGCGGTGCCGCGCGGGAGGAGGGGTGCTGATGTCGAACGTACGCAGGCTACCCGGACCCATCGTCGACCTTTGGGACTGGCAGCGGCTCGGTGCCTGCCGGGGCCGCGACAGTGCCCAGTTCTTCCACCCGGACGGCGAGCGCGGCTCCTCCCGACTGCGCCGCGAGTCCAGTGCCAAGGCGGTCTGCCGGGTCTGCCCCGTACGCGCCGAGTGCGCCGCGCACGCCCTCGCCGTCCGCGAGCCGTACGGGGTCTGGGGCGGCTTCAGCGAGGCGGAGCGACTGCGACTGCTCGCGGTGGGCTGGGAGGACCTGGCCGACCGCCGGCAGTCACGGGTCGACGTGGCCCGCCTGGAGGCCCGCCTCGGCCGCCCGCACAAGTCCACCGTGCCGGCCCAGCGCAGCGTCGCCTGACGCACCGCACACCGACGGCGCATCGACGGCTCCGCGTCCCCGACCCGGGACGCGGAGCCGCGTCATGTTTCCCGGCCCCCGTTCCGGGGGGCTGCCGCCCTTCGCCACGCCCACGGTCGGGTGAGGCCCACCAGGCAGGCCCACCGACACGCCCACGGCCGGGTGACCGGCTCGCCGGCCTGCCGGCATACGCGAGTGGACGGTCAGCGGACGGTGACCCGCACCGTGTGCCAGCCGGTCGCGCCGTCCGGGTCGACCCGCTGCCGGCGCTCGGTCTGCGTCTCGCCGTCGGCGTCGGTGGCCCGCACCTGGAGGGTGTGCTCGCCGGTGGTGGCCGGCCACTGCCAGGACCACTGCACCCAGGTGTCCACCGAGACAACGGGCGCGAGCGTCGCCTCCCGCCACGGGCCGTCGTCGACGCGTACCTCGACCCTGCGGATGCCCCGGTGCTGGGCCCAGGCCACCCCGGCGACCGTCACCGGGCCGGCAGTGAGGCGGTTGCGTGGGCGGGGGGTGTCGATGCGGGACTGGGTCTTGATCGGCCCCTGCGCCGACCAGCCCCGGGGCACCCAGTACGCGTCGAAGTCGGCGAAGCTGGTCAGCTCCAACTCGGTCACCCACTTGCAGGCCGAGACGTAGCCGTACAGGCCGGGCACCACCATCCGTACCGGAAAGCCGTGCTCCACCGGCAGCGGCTCGCCGTTCATGCCCACCGCGAGCAGTGCGTCCCGGCCGTCGCGCAGCACCGCCGTCGGGGTACCGCAGGTCCAGCCATCGACCGAACGCCCGACCACCTGGTCCGCGCCCTTTTCCGGCTGCGCCTCGTCGAGCAGTTCCCGGATCGGCACGCCGAGCCACCGGGCGTTGCCGATCAGGTCCCCGCCCACCTCGTTCGACACGCAGGCCAGCGTGACGTACCGCTCGACCATGGGGCGGGCCAGCAGGTCGGCGAAGCTCAGCTCGATCGGGTTGCGCACCCGGCCGTGGACGCGCAGCCGCCAGGTGTCCGGATCGACCTGTGGCACCACCAGGGCGGTGTCGATCCGGTAGAACCCGAAGGTGGGGCTGACGTAGGGGGCAAGCTGGGAGAGGGAGAGGTCCGCCCCGGCCGGCACCGCCGGCGCGGGCGAGGCGGGCGCGGGCAGGGCGACCGCCTGCCGGGCCGCCGACACCCCCCGCCGCCCGGCCAGCCAGTGCCCGCCCAGCCCGGTCACGACGGCCGCGCCGGTCAGCGCGCCGACGCCGGTGAGGAACCGCCGCCGCCCCTCCGGAGGCAAGGAGGGGCCCCTTGTTGGCAGGGGGGTGTTGACCAGGGGCCCTTCCTTGCTCTCGGCAGGCGGGGTCCAGGGCCAGGGGTCGGGGTGCAGGGGGCCGGCCAGCAGGAGCCGGAGCGCCAGCGCGCCGAGGGCCGCGCCGACCAGTGCGGGCAGCGCGTCGGCGGCGTCCGCGCCGGCCCGGGTCAGCGCGGCGGCCACCCCGAGGGCGGCGAGCGCCGCGATGCCCGCCAGGCCGAACCACAGCCGGCGCGCGGCGAGGACGCCGAGCAGCGCCGCGAAACCGGCGAGCAACAGCGCCGTGGAGACCAGCAGGGCGATCTTGTCGTACGTGCCGAAGACGGCGATGCCGAACTGCTTGACCGGCTCGGGGACGGTGTCCACCACCAGTCCTCCGACGGCGACCAGCGGTGCCGACCGGGGACCGGTCAGCACCGCCACCGGTTCGGCCGTACCGATCGCGACGGCGGCGGCGGTGATCCCGGCCAGCGCGGCGTACCCGCGCGAGATGGCGCCCATCCGCCCAGTGTTTCCGATCGGGCCGGGAGAACGACAGGGACGTCAGCGTTCCGTAAGCAACAACCCAGGGGCGTTCCGTAAGCGACAACCCCAGGGGAACGCGGGGCGGATGCGCGTCAGGGCACGCCGTGGGGAGCCGGCGTGCCCTGAGCGTGTCGTACGGCGTAGGTCAGAAACCCGGGCCGTGCTGGTGGCCGTGGCCGTGCGAGTGGCCGTGGCCACCGGCGGCGGCCGGCTCGGCCTTCGCCGGCTTCTCCACCACCAGGCTCTCGGTGGTGAGCAGCAGGCCGGCGATCGAGGCGGCGTTGGTGACGGCGTTGCGGGTCACCTTCACCGGGTCGATGATGCCGGACTTGACCAGGTCGACGTAGTCGCCGACGGCGGCGTCGAGGCCGTGACCCCACTGGCTGTCGGCGACCTTCTGCACCACCACGTAGCCGTCGTGACCGGCGTTCTGGGCGATCCAGCGCAGCGGCTCGACCAGCGACTTGCGCACGATCGAGACGCCGGTCTTCTCGTCACCGGTGAAGCCGAGGTCGTCGTCGAGCGCCGGCAGGATCTGCGCCAGGGCGGCGCCGCCGCCCGGAATCGTGCCCTCCTCGACGGCGGCCTTGGTCGCGGCGATGGCGTCCTCGATGCGGTGCTTGCGCTCCTTCATCTCGACCTCGGTCGCCGCGCCCACCTTGATGACCGCGATGCCACCGGAGAGCTTCGCCAGCCGCTCGGCCAGCTTCTCCCGGTCCCAGTCGGAGTCCGAGGCCTCGATCTCCTTGCGGATCTGCGCGACCCGGTCGGCGACCTCGCTGGCCTGGCCACCGCCGTCGATGATGGTGGTGTTCTCCTTGTCGACCACGACGCGCCGGGCGGTGCCGAGCACCTCCAGGCCGACCTGGTCCAGCTTGTAGCCCAGCTCCGGGGCGACCAGCTCGGCGCCGGTGAGGATCGCCATGTCCTGCAGCATCGCCTTGCGGCGGTCGCCGAAGCCGGGGGCCTTCACCGCGCAGACCTTGAGGGTCTTGCGGATCGAGTTGACCACCAGCGTGGACAGGGCCTGACCCTCGACGTCCTCGGCGATGATCAGTAGCGGCTTGCTGTCCTGGAGGACCTTCTCCAGCAGCGGCAGCAGCTCCTCGATCGCCGAGATCTTCTGCGTGGTGATCAGGATGTACGGGTCCTCCAGGACCGCCTCCTGCCCCTCCACGTCGGTGACGAAGTTCGGGGAGATGAAGCCCTTGTCGAACTGGAGACCCTCGGTCACGTCCAGCTCGGTGGTGAGCGCGGAGCCCTCCTCGACGGTGATGACGCCGTCGCGGCCGACCTTCTCCATCGCCTCGGCGATCAGCTCGCCGATCGTGGCGTCCTGCGCGGAGATCGTCGCGACGTGCGCCACCGACTTCTTGTCGGCGACCTCGACGGCCCGGCCGAGCAGCGCCTCGGAGACCTTGGCCGCCGCCGCGTCGATGCCGCGCTTGAGGCCGGCCGGGTTGGCACCGGCGGCGACGTTGCGCAGGCCCTCGCGGACCATGGCCTGGGCCAGCACGGTCGCGGTGGTGGTCCCGTCGCCGGCGACGTCGTTGGTCTTGGTCGCCACCTCCTTGACCAGCTGCGCGCCGAGGTTCTCGTACGGGTTGGTGAGCTCGATCTCCTTGGCGATGGTCACGCCGTCGTTGGTGATCGTGGGCGCACCGAATTTCTTGTCCAGGACGACGTTGCGCCCGCGCGGGCCGAGAGTGACCTTGACCGTGTCCGCGAGGGCGTTGACACCGTGCTCCAGCAGGTGCCGGGCGTCGTCCGAGAAGCTCAGGATCTTCGCCATCTTTATCCCTTCGAAGCGTCACTGCCCCGGCCCGGCGAGCCGGACCGGGGCAGTGGCACTGATCGGTTGCTTACTTCTCGATGACCGCGAGGACGTCGCGGGCGGAGAGCACCAGGTACTCCTCGCCGGCGTACTTGACCTCGGTGCCGCCGTACTTCGAGTACAGGACGGTGTCGCCGACCTTCACGTCGATCGGCACGCGGTTGCCCTTGTCGTCGATCCGGCCCGGGCCGACAGCGAGGACGGTGCCCTCCTGCGGCTTCTCCTTGGCGGTGTCGGGGATCACGATGCCCGACGCCGTGGTGGTCTCAGCCTCGTTCGCCTGGACCACGATGCGGTCCTCGAGCGGCTTGATCGCAACCTTGGTCGCGGTAGTCACGGGCATACCCTCCTGGGGTACTGGTTTCGTTGCCGGACGGCGGGGCCGACCAGCGTCAATCTGCCACATGCCACCGGGCGGGGCCGTCGTCGCGGGTGCCGGTCCGCCTGGCGTCAAACCCCCGGGCACGGGGCCCGGAAGCTGGCACCCTCGATGGGAGAGTGCTAATCGCAGATTAGGCCGTGGCTAGCACTCCGTCAAGGAGAGTGCCAACGCGTCGCCCTCCGTGTCGCCACAAATTCCGCAGCTCGTTACCGCGACACGCCGGGATGACCCCTGCCCCGCGCGTCCGCCTCCCTACCGTCGGTCGGCCCCGGCCGGGGCCGGACAATGGGCGCGTGGATCTCGACCAGCTCGCCGCCCTGCGTACCCCCGAGGGGTCGGCCGCGCTCGCCGCGGCGACCGAGGTGGCCGGCGGCGACCCGCTTGCGGCGGCGGCGGCGCTCCGCTCGGCCGGGGTGCCCGCCGGCCTGGCCGCCGCCGCGATCACCCAGGCCGAGCTGCGCCGCCGGGCGGTCGGCAAG
>NZ_GG657738.1:2525883-2548273 GCF_000158815.1 Micromonospora sp. ATCC 39149
TCCGGCGCGACGCAGGGCCGGCACGGGCCGGCGCGTCTTCGACTTCGAACGCCTACTCGCCACCGTGGGACTTCGTCACCGCGCTGGCCGAGCGGGTGCCGCGCACCGTCGTGAAGGTGGCCCCCGGGCTCGACCACGCGCTGATCCCGGCCGGCGCGGAGGCGGAGTGGGTCAGCGTGGGCGGCGACCTGGTCGAGGCCGCCCTGTGGTGCGGCCAACTAGCCGAGGTGCCCCGCCGCGCGACCGTGTTGAAGGAAGGGCCCCCTGTTAACGCTTTCGGTATAGCAGGGGCCCCCTGCAATCACCCTGCCGACCGTCAGCCCATCGACCGCCAGCCCACCTGCCATCAGCTCACCGGCTCCGGCGGGGCCGAGGCGGCCGTCGGGCCCGTCCGACGGTACGTCCACGACCCCGACCCGGCGGTGGTCCGCGCGCACCTCGTGGCGGAGCTGGCCGGCGCGCTGGACGCCACGCTCGCCGACCCGACCATCGCCTACCTGTACGCCGACGCCCCCGGCGCGACGCCGTTCGCCCGCTGCCTGGAGGTCACCGACACGCTGCCGTTCTCACTGAAGCGGCTCCGTGCCCTGCTGCGGGAGCGCGGGGTGGGCCGGGCCGAGATCCTCAAGCGCGGCTCGGCGCTGGAGCCGGAGCGGTTGCGGCGCGACCTGCGGCTGGCCGGTCCGGAGGCGGCGAGCCTGGTGCTGACCCGGGTGGCCGGCGCACCGACCGTGCTGGTGTGCCACCCGGTGCCCGCCGGCTGAAGCGGCGGTGCCGGCCGCACCACGGCCGTCCCGCCGAAGCGCCGGGCGAGAAAGGTCGACCGCTGGCCCGTCGGGCGGCGGCGGGCTAACTTGTCGGGCATGGCGGGACAGGGCACTCCGGCGACGGCGCTGCTGGCGAAGCGGAAGATCCGGCACAGCACCCACCCGTACGACGTCTCGCCGGACGCCCCGAACTACGGCGCACTCGTCGCGGCGGCCCTGGGCGTGCCCCCGGAGCGGGTGTTCAAGTCGCTGGTGACCGAGGTCGACGGCGCGCTCGCGGTGGCGGTGGTGCCGGTGACCGGCGAGCTGGACCTCAAGGCCCTCGCCGCCGCGCTGGGCGGCAAGCGGGCGGGGCTGGCCGACCGCGCGGTCGCCGAGCGGGCCACCGGGTACGTGCGCGGCGGGATCAGCCCGCTCGGCCAGCGCAAGCGGCTGCCCACGGTGCTGGACGCCTCCGCGCTGGCCCACGACACCGTGTATGTGTCGGCGGGCCGCCGCGGCCTCCAGCTCCAGCTCGCCCCGGCCGATCTGGTCGCTCTCACCGACGCCACCACGGCCCCGATCGCTGCGGGCTGACCGCACCGATTCCCTTCCCCTTATCGCAGTGTAACTAGTGCCTCGTCATGCAGCCTTGAACGGGTAATCCGGGTGGCGGATCTTGGAGTTGGTTGCGAACCCGGATTTTGGTCGGGCGTGCTGGTTGCGCCAGCGGATGTAATCGCCGATGGCGGTGTCCTGCTCTGTGTGGCTGCGGTGGTCGGTGCCGTTGAGGGCGAAGTACCGCACGGCGGCGAACTCGGCCTCGATCCAGTTCAGCCAGGACGCATACGTCGGCAGGAACACCAGCTCGACCTGGTTCGCGGCGCACCAGGCGCGGACCTCGGGATGCTTGTGCGGAGAGAAGTTGTCCACGATCAGGTAGAGCTTGTCGTCGGGCCAGCGGCGGCGCAGGGTCTTGAGGAAGCTGAGGAACTCGCGCCACCGTTTGCGGTCGCGGATGCGGTAGTGCAGGCGCCCGCTGGCCAGGTCGAGGGCGGCGATCATGTGCCGCACGCCCTGGTCACGGCGGTAGGTGGCCCGTAGCCGGGCCGGCTTGCCGTGGGGTCGCCAGGTCCGGCCGGGGCGGGGTTGTAGGTTCAGCGGCCCGAACTCGTCGACGCACAGGACCCGTCCGTCGGCGGGTGGGTGGTCGTAGAGGTCCAGGACCCGGCGCATCTTGGCGGTGAAGTCGGGGTCGGTACTGGCCTTCCATGTCTTGGTGGCCTGCCACGACACCCCGCGTTCGTGCAGGATCCGCCGCAGGGTTTCGACGCTGACCGTCGTGACGTAGCCCGCGTCGATCAGGTAGTCGCGCAGCTTGGCAAGCGACCAGCAGGAGAACGGTTTGCCAAGGAAGCGGGGGTCGCACCGGGCGATGACGCAGATCCAGTCGCGGGTCTGCTCATCGATCCGTCTCGGTGCGCCCCCCGCTCCATTTTGGGTCCAGGGCGTCGAACCCCCGCTCGTTGAACGCGTGGATCACGTCCCGCACGTAGTCCTCGCTGCTCTTGAGCAGGTGGGCGATGTCCGGAGCCGGCTGTCCCTGGGCCGACATCAGCACCACGATGGCCCGGCGCAGCTTCACCGGGTCCTTCGCCGTCCTGGTGATCCGCTGCAACCGTTGGCCCTCGGCCATCGACACCTGCCGGACGAACACCTCCGGGCGTCTACCCACCGGCCACCACCACCTCCCAGACGAGTGCTGGGAGACAGCCTGCCCGATAGGTACTCAGAACCGACGGATTACACGATCAACGTTCGAAGACGAGGCACTAGATAGGTGCCTGGGACCTCGGAAGACCACAGGTACGGCAGGTGGATCAGATGGTGGTAGGGGTCCAGGGCCGCTGACCCTGCCCCCCGTCATGGACGACCGGGGTCAGAGTGCTCCCCAGCGAGGGTTGCCGGCGATGTCGAGGCTTGAGCCGCATATCAGCGACTTACCGAAGGACCAAGGGTAACCGGCCGGTCGGTGCTCGTACCGGACGTTATGGCTTCCGCCGGTGAAGACGTTCGTGCAGGTGATTGAAATCCAAACGCCACCGCTGGTGTTGTTGGAGCAGCTGAAATAGTAACCGTCGTTGATCCCGCTGTAGGAGCAGCTCGGTGCCGCGTAGGCGGGACTGGCGACCGCGACGATCGACCCCAGTGCGAGCGTGCCCGCTGCCACCAGTGTTCCTAGCCGTTGGCTGAGTGTCATTTGCCCTCCTTCGTCGATACTCGATCCTGTCCCACGAACGATATGTGGGTACAGGAACCACAGGCGACCACGAGGGACTAACACTATCCATTTCGGACGGCGTTCCCCGTTTACGCCATGACTAGAGTGGCATCGATGAATGCGGGTGTCAATGCATGTGTGCACGCCCTCACCTGTCAGGGCTATTGCCTAGTGGGGTTACTCCTGGTCACGGCGTCGATGAGGTCATGTGGGCGGTGGTTGGCGCGCCGGGTGGCTTCGGCGATGTTGGTTGCACCCTTGGTGCGGTGGTAGCCGATCGAGGTGTTGCGGAGCGTGGCGAAGACAACTGGACCGGTGCCGGTCCTGGTCCGGTGGGCGTCTTCACGTAGCGTCACGTCTCTGACGTAGTGCAGGCGATTCTCGATGTGCCATTCGGAGCGGGCCCAGGTGCCCAGGTCGGTGGGCTGGGCCTGTTCGGCGGGTAGGGACACGGTCAGGTACACCGTTTCGCGAGTGGTTCTGCCCCTGATCGTGCGGGTCCGGGTGATCCGGATGGCTTGCTGTGCGTGGGAAAGCCCAACCCGCCTGGGGTGTGGATGGTGATCGCTTTGACGGTTCGGGTCTCTTTACGGCCGTGGCCGATGTCGCGGGTCTGGTCTCCGGCCGGGACCTGCGCCCAGGGTATGGCCTTGAGCTGCGCGAACAGCTTCGGTTGGTTGGCCTTACCGCGACCATCAGATGCCCTCCGGCGGCGGCGAGCAGCTCGGCGTGTCCGGTCTGGGCGTTGCAACGCGTCCGCGACGACCAGGATGTCTGTGAGTAATCCCAGCTGGGTGGCGACCAGCCGCAGCAGCGGCGTGAACGCCGGGATTTCGTTGGACTTCGCCGCGATCTGCACCTGGGCGAGCACGACACCGGTGCTTGTGTCGTAGGCCGAGAGCAGACGGACCTGCCGCCCGTAGCCGGGCGCCACGGACGACCTTCCCATCGACGGCGATGACGAGGCACAACCGCCGTCCGGTCACCACCACCGGTGCCGTCCGGGCCCGCAGCCACCGGGCCAACACCTGCGGCAGGACCTCGGCGTCGATACGGATCAACAGCCGCCACACCGTCGTGGCCGCAGGAACCCGGTCGGTGAACCCGAGCCGGTCCCACACCGATCGGTTCTGATCGCGCACCCAGTCGGTGATCACGGCGAACGTACACGCTCCGGCCAGCACCGCGCACACCACCACGGAGAGGATGCTCACCAGCGGATAGCGCCGACCCCTTGGATCGCGTGGGTCAGGCACAGCAGCCAGCACCACGAACAAGCTGCGATGGTCACCTTCGGTGACCGCGGCAGGTAACGGCACATCGGTGGGTAGATGCGGCAGCAGGATCTCGGTAAGTGATGATGACATCGGCGGCTGCGGCCCTGTTCTGGATCATGGGTCTCCGCAAACTCCATGATCACCAATGGGTCGCACCCGTCCTACTTGGACCCCGACCTCGCTGGATCCCACCCCCAACTCCCAGGTCAGACACCCTCCAACCGGCTACATCATTTGTTGGGCTGTGTGGCGCATGGGTGCAGGGTGTAGCAATAGCATTGCATGCGAGACCGACACGAGCGGCCTTTCTGGTAGACGACGGTTGGCGTAGAGAACCGCCATCGTCTACTGAGGAAGGCCGCGTCCGTACATCGGGGGCCCTGCGCTCATCAGAAACAACGAAGATCAACTAAATTCGCTTCGGCTCCGCCCTGACCCCGACACCATTCAGGAAAAGGTCGCGACATAAGTCAGATTTTCTCAAGCGCTCTAACTACGTCGTCACGACGAGTGGACATTGCTCTCGCCCGGATTACGCGCGATGGTGGTTCCGTTGAGCGTGTACGTGGTCTTCCACGTAGACTGGATCTTGAGCCAGTTCCATTTCCCGTTCGAAATGAGAGTGGTGGCGGGCACAGTCGTCGAGGTCGGCCTACTGGCCCCGAAGTTGTTGGAGTCGGTAGACGTGACCGTGTTGTCGTTGAACGTGCAGGTGAACCCCGACGGGAAACCGACGGAGCAGGTGCTCGCCGCGGAGTTGTTCGCCGTGATGGTCCATGCCCGCGAGGGGCTCTTGGCCAATGGCGCTTCCTTAATTAGCGGCTGCGACGTGCCCGTGAACACGCCTGGACCGAACTCGGTCGACGCACCCATGACCGACCCGGACGCTCCAGCCCCCGCGCCACCACACGACGCACCCACCGCTACCCCGCCCGCGGCGAACAACCCGCCAGCCGCCGGGTAACCCACACGATCACCCTGCACCGCATCAAGCCCCTACCAGCCAAGATCCCTTAAAGAAGCGCCATTGGGCTCTTGGCCGCGACACCCGAGTCACCGTACGGACCCCCACAGTAGACGCCGCCAGAACTGCTGCCAGAGTTGATCCGGAAGTAGAGTCGATCACTTTGAGTGATGGCATCAGTGCTTACTGTCATGGTGGCGTAGTAGCAAGCGCTCGACGTCTGGAACCACTGAGTGTTCGAGTCGAACAACTTGCTGGCGAAGGCCGGACTGGCCGGAGCGATTACAGCGATACCCACAAGGACCGCAACCCAATGCGCTGCTTCAAACCTTCATTACCACCACTCCCCGTTACATGAGGACTACTCGCGATCACCATCGCGCAACGATCATCGATTTGGGGCATCGACCAAAAGCATCCTTGATCTTGACTAACAGATGATCAGGGATTCGGCCCTTCAGTTGATGGACCAGTGATCGCCTGCCTGATAATTGGGGGATGCCAGGAGCTGACACGTGGAGGCGGTCCTCGCGCACCAGCGTCAGTGGACGGGACCGCCCGGTGACGCCCGCGAGAGCCCGTTGCCGCGCATGCCAGCCAGTCGCGAGCCGGGCCACGCGAGCGCTTCCCGCACCAGGCATCACAGATACGTCCCCCGCAGGACGACCGCGGATGTCGGACACGTTGCTGAATTGTTACCGCCGCCAACAAACTTCTGACCTCGCCACTCTTGTGCCGGGAGCCTGGCACGCAATACGTTGCCGGACACAACAAAACACCGTTTCACCTCCACTCCCCCACCCCCGAAAGGACCCGTGCAGATGCGCAAGGGCTTCCTCACCTTCGCCGCCGTGGGCCTGCTGGCCACCGGCAGCATGGCCGCCTGTGGCGAGAACTCCGACGGCGGCAACCAGGCCGGATCCTCCGAGAAGAAGCCGAAGATCGGCGTGATCCTGCCGGACAGCAAGTCCTCCGCCCGCTGGGAGGGCGCGGACCGCAAGTTCCTCCAGGCGGCCTTCGACGCCGCCGGCGTCGAGTCGATCATCCAGAACGCCCAGGGCGACAAGACCGCGTTCCAGACCATCGCGGACCAGATGATCACCAACGGGGTGACCACCCTGATGATCGTCAACCTGGACTCGGGCACCGGCAAGGCCGTGCTCGACAAGGCCAAGGCGCAGGGCGTCGCCACGATCGACTACGACCGGCTCACGCTGGGCGGCTCCGCGCAGTACTACGTCAGCTTCGACAACGAGGCCGTCGGCAAGCTCCAGGGCGAGGGCCTGGTCAAGTGCCTGACCGACAAGGGCGTCAAGAACCCGGCGATCGCCTACCTCAACGGCTCGCCGACCGACAACAACGCAACCCTGTTCAAGAGCGGCTACGACTCGGTGCTCAAGCCGAAGTTCGACTCGAAGGAATACACCAAGGTTGCCGACGACTCGGTGCCGGACTGGGACAACACGCAGGCCGCCACCATCTTCGAGCAGCAGCTCACCAAGGCCGGTGGCAAGATCGACGGTGTGCTGGCCGCGAACGACGGCCTCGGCAACGCCGCCATCTCCGTGCTGAAGAAGAACAAGCTCAACGGCAAGGTCCCGGTGACCGGGCAGGACGCCACCGTGCAGGGCCTGCAGAACATCCTCACCGGTGACCAGTGCATGACCGTCTACAAGGCCGTCAAGCAGGAGGCGGACGCCGCCGCCGAGCTGGCCATCGCGGTCGCGAAGGGCGAGAAGAAGGACACCGGGCAGACCGTCAAGGACGTCGAGGGCAACCGGGACGTCCCGGCCGTCCTGCTGGAGCCGAAGGCCATCTACAAGGACAACGTGAAGGACGTCGTGGCCGACGGCTTCGTCACCAAGGAAGAGCTCTGCACCGGCGCCTACGCCAAGCTCTGCGCCGACGCCGGCATCAGCTGACCCGTACGCCGACCGTCGTACCCGCCAGGCGACGCCGCCCGGCACGGTGACCCCGTGCCGGGCGGCGGCCCGCGCCGGACGGGCTCCGCGATCTCCCCTCCGCGACAAGGAGACCCTTGTGTCCGCAACCCCCCTGCTGGAACTACGAGGGATCGACAAGAGCTTCGGTCCCGTCCAGGTGCTGCGCGACGTCGCCCTCACCGCCCACGCCGGCGAGGTCACCGCGCTGGTCGGCGACAACGGCGCCGGCAAGTCGACCCTGGTGAAGTGCATCAGTGGCATCTACCCGACTGACTCCGGCGAGTTCCTCTTCGAGGGCCGCCCGGTCAGCATCAACAGCCCCCGGGACGCCGCCGCCCTGGGCATCGAGGTCGTCTACCAGGACCTCGCGCTCTGCGACAACCTCGACATCGTGCAGAACATGTTCCTCGGCCGGGAGAAGCGCACCGGGGTCGTCCTCGACGAGCCGACCATGGAGCAGATGGCCGCCGAGACCCTGGCCGGGCTGAGCGTGCGGACGGTGAAGTCGCTGCGCCAGCACGTCTCCAGCCTCTCCGGCGGCCAGCGGCAGACCGTCGCCATCGCCAAGGCGGTGCTCTGGAACAGCCGGCTGGTCATCCTCGACGAGCCGACCGCCGCGCTGGGCGTCGCGCAGACCGCCCAGGTGCTGGAGCTGGTCCGCCGGCTGGCCGACAACGGCCTCGCCGTCGTGCTCATCTCACACAACATGAACGACGTCTTCGCGGTCTCCGACCGGATCGCCGCCCTCTACCTCGGCCAGATGGTGGCCCAGGTGAAGACCACTGACATCACCCACTCGCAGATCGTCGAGCTGATCACCGCCGGGCGCTCCGGCGCCCTCGGGCTCGCCGCCGAGCCGGCGGGTGGCAACGGCGCCGGCGGCGCGGCCGTCGGCACGACCCCGGGAGCCCTCCGATGACCAGCACCGTCGTGAAGAAGGAAGGGCCGGCTGCGGTCACCCCACCCGTCACCGTCGGCGGCCACGTGCGCAACTACGTCAGCCGGGTACGCGGCGGCGAAATCGGCGCCCTGCCGGCCGTGCTGGGCCTGATCGTGCTCTGCACGGTCTTCGCGATCATGCGGCCGTCGTTCCTGTCGGCCGGCAACTTCGCCAACCTGTTCACGCAGGGCGCGGCGGTCACGCTGATCGCGATGGGGCTGGTCTTCGTCCTGCTGCTCGGCGAGATCGACCTCTCCGCCGGCTTCGCCAGCGGCGTCTGCGCGGCGATCCTCGCCAACGTCGTCACCGTGCTCGGCTACCCCTGGTGGGTCGCGGTGCTCGCCGCGATCGTCACCGGCGTGCTCATCGGCACCACGCTGGGCTTCCTGGTGGCGAAGATCGGCATCCCGTCCTTCGTGGTCACCCTCGCCGGTTTCCTCGCCTTCCAGGGCATCGTGCTGATGCTGATGAAGGACGGCAGCAACATCTCGGTACGCGACGAGACGCTGGTGGCGATCTCCAACCGCAACCTGCCGCCCGCGATCGGCTGGGCGCTGGTCGCCGTCGCCGTCGCCGGCTACGCGGCGGTGCAGCTGGTGCGGCACCGCAACCGGTCCGCCCGGGGGCTCGTCACCGACCCGCTGACCGTGGTCCTCGCCCGGGTGGGCGTGCTGGCGGTCATCCTCGGCGTCGCCGTGTACGTGCTCAACCTGGAGCGCAGCCGCAACGTCCTGATCACCTCGCTCAAGGGCGTGCCGATCGTCGTGCCGATCATCGCGGTGCTGCTGATCGCCTGGACCTTCGTGCTCCAGCGCACCAGCTACGGCCGGCACGTCTACGCGGTCGGCGGCAACAAGGAGGCGGCCCGCCGCGCCGGCATCAACGTCGACCGGATCCGCATCTCGGTCTTCGTCATCTGTTCCTCGATGGCCGCGATCGGCGGCATCGTGGCGGCGAGCAGGGCCAACTCGGTGGACCCCAACACCGGTGGCAGCAACGTACTGCTCTACGCCGTGGGCGCGGCGGTGATCGGCGGCACCAGCCTCTTCGGCGGCAAGGGCCGGGTCCTCGACGCCGTGCTCGGCGGCGCGGTGGTCGCCGTGATCGACAACGGCATGGGTCTGATGGGCTACAGCTCGGGGGTGAAGTACGTGGTCACCGGCGTGGTGCTGCTACTCGCCGCGAGCGTGGACGCCTTCTCCCGGCACCGGTCGGCCGCCAGCGGCAACCGCTGACACCCCCGCACGGAAGCACCGGTAACGATGCGTGTGGGACCGAGCCAGGACGAGATCCGTCGGCAGAACCTCGGTGCCCTGCTGCGCTACGTGCACGTCCACGGCGCGACGACCCGCGCCGAGCTGACCACCACGCTCGGGCTCAACCGCAGCACCATCGGCGCGCTGACCGCCGACCTGGCCGGCGCCGGGCTGGTCAGCGAGGGCGCGCCGAAGGAGACCGGCCGGGCCGGACGACCGTCGCTGGTCGTCCGGCCCGAGTCGGAACGGGTCTACGCGTACGCGTACAGCGTGGAGGTGGACCGGCTGCGGGCCGCGCGGGTCGGTCTGGGCGGCGCGCTGCTCGATCACCGGGAGTTGGACCGGCCCCGCAACCTAATGGCCGGGGAGGCCGCGCCGCTGCTGGCCGGCGCGGTCAAGGAGATGCACCAGTCCGTCCCGGCGGGCGCGGTCTGCGTCGGGGCCGGGGTGGCGGTCTGCGGCATGGTCCGCCGTGACGACGGCCTGGTCCGGCTCAGCCCGACCACCGGCTGGGTGGACGAGCCGATCGGCGCGGCGCTCGCCGCCGAGCTGGGCATCAACGTGCCGATCACGGTCGGCAACGTGGCTGACGTGGCGGCGTTCGCCGAGCACGCCCGGGGCGTCGCCGCCGGCTGTGACAACGTCATCTACCTGTACGGGGACGTCGGCGTCGGCGCCGGCATCATCGCTGGCGGCCGCCGGCTGACCGGGCACGGCGGGTACAGCGGCGAGGTCGGCCACATGGTGGTGGTCCGAGGCGGGGAACCCTGCGAGTGCGGCTCCCGGGGCTGCTGGGAGACCGAGATCGGCGAGCACGGGCTGCTGCGGGCCGCCGGCCGGTCCGACGCGCGGGGGCCCGACGCGGTGCTGGCCGTCTTCGAAGCCGCCGACCGGGGCGACGCCCAGGCCCAGACGGCGGTACGGCAGGCCGGCGACTGGCTCGGCTTCGGCGTGGCCAACCTGGTCAACATCTTCAACCCCGAGATGGTCATCTTCGGCGGCACCATGCGGGACCTGTACCTGGCGGCGGCGGCCCAGGTGCGCAGCCGGCTCAACTCGATCGGGCTGCCCGCCTGCCTGGAGCACGTGCGGCTGCGTACCCCGAAGCTCGGCGACGACGCGGCGCTGATCGGCGCGGCCGAGCTGGCGTTCGAGCGGCTGCTCGCGGACCCCCTCGACGCGGCCTGACCGCTCTGACCGCCGCCGGCCGACCGCCGCGCCGCGTCACACGGTACGGCGCGGGCAGACGCGGCTGCGTACGCTGTCCGGCGTGGACGTTGAGCTGCGTGCCTCCGACGACGACCGGCACCGGGTCGTCGCCGGCCTGCAACGGCACACCTCGTTGGGCCGGCTCACCCTGGACGAGTTCTCCGACCGGGTCGCCGAGGTCTGGGCCGCCCGCACGCTCGGCGACCTGGCCGCGGTGACCCGGGACCTGCCCGCCGACCTGCCCACCGACCCGGCCGCCGCCGCTTCGCCTGCGCACGGCCGGCGGGACATGCTGGTCGTCTTCGCGGTCGCCGTCGCCACCCTGCTCCTGCTCGGCCTGCTGATGGCCGTCACCCGCTGACCCATCGTCTCCGGTTCCCCACCGGGTTCACGAGATGCTCTTCGGGGATCCGGATGAACTGATCGCGGCGGCGATCCGTACCAGTGACCGGACGGGCGGCCGTGGGACTCGGTCGCCCGGACGGACGCGTTCGGCCGGACCGAGGAGGCACCGCACCCATGGCACCGCTCAGATCCGCACGTCGCCGGCCAGGGCACCGGACCCACCGGATGGCGGCCCTGGTTGTCACCTTCGTCGCCGCACTGGGGGTGCTACCCGGCATGGCCCTCGCCGCGCCGGTCAACTCCCAGCTCAACGCCGCCGACATGACCCTGCTAGCCGGGGTACGCCTGGCCGGCCTGTGGGAGATGCCGGCCGGCGAGATGGCCGCCGAGAAGGGCCAGTCGGCCCGGGTGCGCGAGATCGGCGCGGAGATCTCCCGGCAGCACGGGGTGCTGGACCAGCTCGCCGTGGACGCCGCCAACAAGCTCGGCGCGACCCTGCCGACGGACGCCACCGCCGAGCAGAAGGGGTGGCTCAAGGAGATGCAGGAGTCCAGCGGCGCACGGTTCGACCAGATCTTCGTGACCCGGCTCCGGGTGGCGCACGGCAAGATCTTCCCGGTCATCGGCGCGGTACGGGCCAGCACCCGCGACGCGACCGTCCGCAAGCTCGCCGACGACGCCAACGACTTCGTCTCGGACCACATGGCGATGCTGGAGAGCACCGGCCTGGTCCGCTGGGAGCAACTGCCGCCCGCCGCGCTCCCGCCGGCGCAGAGCGACTCGCTGGTCGCGGCGGCCGCCGCGAACGTCGGCAGCGGCGGCCGGATCGGGGTCAGCACCACGGTGGTGTGGCTGGTCTTCATCGCCGCACTGGGTACCGGCGGCATCGCCACGTACCGGATCCTGCGCCGGAGCTGACCGGGCTTGGGTGTTAGGAGGGGCCCCCTGTGCAACGGAGTGCGTTGACAGGGGCCCCTCCTAACACGTGCGGCTGCGGCTGAACGTGCGGCCGTGGCTCAGCGGTCCACCTGGGTGAAGTCCCAGGAGTGCGGCGGGCGGGCCACCAGGGTCGCGGGCGGGTCAGGCAGCGGCCGGGGGCTGCTGCGCCATTTCGAGATCACCACGACCCGATGGTCGGTGGAACTGAACACCTCGCTGGACACGTGCAGCGGGTCGTGCTCGACCTCGGGCAGGGCCGTGTCGCAGACCCAGGTGATCAGGTCGGCGAAGCCGTACGGCTCCGCCCGCGCCTCCCACATCCGTACGATCATGTCGTCGCTCCCTCGCTCATGTCGAGCCGTCACACGCTGACCGTGGTCAGCGGCAGAGCCGAGTCGGCCGGCAGGTCGAGCCGGCTCGGCGCGACCCCCGCAGCGGCCAGGTGCGCGCCCAGCGCGGCGACCATCGCCCCGTTGTCGGTGCACAGCTTCGGCCGGGGCACCCGCACCCGGATGCCGAGCTTCGCCGCCCGGTGCTCGGCCAGCGCCCGCAGCCGGGAGTTCGCCGCGACCCCCCCGCCGATCACCAGCGTGTCCACCCCGTGGGCCTGGCACGCGGCCAGCGCCTTGGCGGTGAGCACATCGCAGACCGCCTCCTGGAACGACGCGGCCACGTCGGCCACCGGCACCGGTTCGCCGGCCCGTTGCCGGGCCTCCACCCAGCGGGCCACAGCCGTCTTCAGGCCCGAGAAGGAGAAGTCGTACCGGTGGGCGGCGAGATCCTTGGCGGCGGTGAGGCCACGCGGAAACCCGATCGCGCCGGCGTCGCCCGCGGCGGCCTCCCGGTCGATGTAGGGGCCGCCGGGGAACGGCAGGCCGAGCAGCCGGGCCACCTTGTCGAACGCCTCGCCGGCGGCGTCGTCGATGGTCGCGCCGAGCGGGGTCACCCCCCGGGCCAGGTCGTCGACGAGCAGCAGGGACGAGTGCCCGCCGGAAACCAGCAGGGCGATCGCCGGCTCGGGCAGCGGCCCGTGTTCCAGAGTGTCCACGGCGACGTGCGCGGCGAGGTGGTTCACCCCGTACACCGGCTTCTCGGTGGCCAGCGCGTACCCCTTGGCGGCGGCCACGCCGACCAGCAGCGCCCCGGCCAGTCCCGGGCCGGAGGTCACCGCGAAGGCGTCGATGTCGGCGATGGTCACCCCCGCCTCGGCCAGCGCCCGGTCCATGGTGGGCACGATGGCCTCCAGGTGAGCGCGGCTGGCCACCTCGGGCACCACACCGCCGAACCGGGCGTGCTCGGCGACGCTGGAGGCCAGCGCGTCGGCGAGCAGGGTGTGCCCGCGCACGATGCCGACCCCGGTCTCGTCGCAGGAGGTCTCGATGCCGAGGATGAGCGGTTCGTCGGCCATGGCTCCTCAGTCCTGGTCGCGCCGCATGACCAGCGCGTCGGTGTTGCTGGGTTGGTAGTAGCCGCGGCGCACGCCGATCGGCTCGAAGCCGTACGTCGCGTAGAGCCGCTGGGCGGGGCCATTGTTCGCCGCGACCTCCAGCAGCGTGCTGCGCACACCCCGGCGGGCGGCTTCGGCGAGCAGCGCCTCCAGCAGCGCCCGGCCCACCCCGCGCCGCTGGGCGTCCCGGGCGACCGCGATGTTCTGCACCCACGCCTCGTCCGGCGCGGCGACGGCCAGCCCCGCGTAGCCGAGCACGCGCCCGCCGCCGTCCGGGGTGGCGACCAGGTAGAAGTGGCCGTTGGCCAGCTCGTTCCAGAACATCGCCGGCGACCACTGCTCGGCCCCGAACAGGTCCGCCTCGATCGGCAGCACCTCGTCGATGTGCCACCAGCGGAACCGGCCCAGCCGCACCACCCCCACCCCCGCCGGGCTCCCGACAGGCGTCCCCGGCTCGCTCACGGCAGGACCGGCTTGCGGGCGGTGGCCGCCACGGCGTCCGGGCGGCGCAGGTACAGCGGGGTGAGCGGCTCGCCGGGCGCGCCGGCCCGGATCCGCTCGGCCGCCAGCAGGGCCAGCGCGGTCGGGTCCGGGTAGCGGGGCTCGTCGCGCAGCGGCAGGCCGAGCACGTCGGCGTACCGGTGCGCGCCGTCGCCGACCGCGGCGGTGACCCCCAGGTCGCGGGCGCGCTGGGCGACGACCACCGGGGCGTCCACGTGCGGGCCGGCGATCCGCTGGCCCGCGCCGTCGTACACCGCCCAGTAGACCTCCCGGCGGCGGGCGTCGCTCGCGACCAGGACCGGCTCGCCGGCCGCCGCCGGGTGACCCATCCCGTCCAGCGAGCAGACGCCGTACGCACCGATGCCGAGCACCTGGGCCATGGTGGCGGCGGTGACCAGCCCCACCCGCAGGCCGGTGAACGGGCCGGGGCCGAGCCCGGCGACGATCGCGGTCAGGTCGGCCGGGCGGATGCCGACGTCGGCGAGGATCGCCCCCACCTGCGGGGCGAGCAGCTCGCCGTGCGCGCGGGCGTCGACGGTGCGACGCTGGGCGCGCGCCGTCACGCCGGCCGCCGTGACCTCCACCAGCGCCGCGGTCACCGCGGGGGTCGAGGAGTCCACCACCAGTACGAGCACGTACGCCACCCTAACCGCCCCACCCCCACCCCCACCTTCAGCCACCCACCTGCAAGCGTCACCGAGCAGACGGGCAGAGCGGGGAGATCGGGTCAGCTGGGGGTGCGCAGGACGCGGAGGAACGGGAGCAGGAGCCAGGGGCGGCGGCCCCGGACGGAGACCCCGCCGGTGAGCGCCGTGCGGACCCGCCCCACCCGGCCGAACAGCATCAGGTTGAGCGCCGCCGGGTCGAACCGCACCCGCGCGTCCGGTCGGGCACCGGGCGCGGCGATCGACACCAGCCCCCGGTGCAGGACGAGGGTGATGTCGGCGCAGTACGCCGACCGGAACTCGACGGTGATCGGGCGGTCCCGGGGCGGCTCGTCGTTGTCGAGCAGCCGGCCGTAGCCGGCGCGGAGCACCCCGACGAGGAAGACCTCGAAGAACAGCACGGCCTCCCGGTTGGGCATCTCCCACGGCCGGCCGGTGGCGCGGGCGATGTCCCAGCCGTGCACGAGCAGCTCGTTGACGAGGTGGCCGAAGAGACCGGCGAGCGGCGCGCGGGCGTCGCCGAACCAGGGCAGCAGCTCGCCGGGATCGCGGTCGGCGGTGATCGAGAGGATCTTCGCCACGTCGGCGCGGAACCGCTCCAGCAGCGGCGCGGGATCGCGCTCCGTCAGGTGCGCCAGGATCAGGTCGTTGACGCCCTCGATGGTGTCCACGGTGACCGTCGGCAGCCGGGCGTCGAGGCCGGGGATCGGCAGCGGCGGGTGCTCCGGGTCGAGCTTCGTCGCATACCACCAGCCGACCGAGACCAGGTGGACGACGGTGTCGGCGACCGACCAGTGCGCGGTCACCATGGTCTGCGGCCGGTCGACCGACTCGACGAGGCGGACGAACCGGTCGGTGGCCGCCGCCAGCGCCTCCCGGGCCGCGCGCCACTGCTCCGCGCTGATGGTCACCGTAGCCGCCACGTGCCGCCTCCGATCCGTGGAGCCGCCGGGATACCGGGGACGTGCGACAGTCTACAACAGACGGTGATCGCCCGATCACTTCACACGTGCTCGGTGACCGGGCGACGGAACCACTCAGCCCGCCGACCGCTCCCAGTCGATGGTCGGCAGGCCCGCGTCGGCGAGGGCCTTGTTGGTGGCGCTGAACGGCCGGCTACCGAGGAACCCGCGCGGGTTCATCGGGCTCGGGTGACCGGCCTCCAGCACCACGTGCTGCGGGTTGGTGACCAGCGCCGCCTTCTTGCGGGCGTACCCGCCCCAGAGCAGGAAGACGACCCGCTGGTCGAGGGCGTCGAGGGCGCGGATCGTCGCGTCGGTGAACTCCTCCCACCCCTTGTTGGCGTGCGAGCCGGGGGTGGCCTGCCGGACGGTCAGCACCGAGTTGAGCAGCAGCACCCCCTGCGCGGCCCAACCGTCGAGGTTGCCGCTGCGTGGCTTCGGCACGCCCAGGTCCTCGGCCAGCTCCTTGAAGACGTTGCGCAGGGACGGCGGGACGGACACCCCCTCGCGGACGCTGAAGCTCAGCCCGTGCGCCTGCCCCGCCTTGTGGTACGGGTCCTGCCCGAGGATCAGCACCCGGGTCTCCCCCGGCCCGCACAGCCGGTACGCGGAGAACAGGTCCTCGACCGGCGGGAAGACGGTCTGGGTGGCGTACTCCCCGGCGACGAACTCGGCCAGCGCGGCCGTGCGGGCCGGGTCGAGATGCGGGGTGAGCAGGGCGCGCCACTCCTCGGGCAGCAGGGCGAGCAGGTCGAGGGTGGGGGCGTCGTCGGGCATCGGCAACCTTTCGCAGTCGGTCGGCCCCTTTCCTACCAGCCCGGTCCGACACCTCGCGCCAGGCGGTCCGACGGGCGGGATGGAATCGGTCTTGCTTCACCCGACCGCCCGGTCGAGCGAAGGGATGCCGGGCGGCCGGCGCGGTCGGGATCCCCAGCCGGCGGCCGCCCGGTCGAGTGAGAAGCGGCCGGGCGGTCGGCGCGGTCAGGTGAGGGCGGCCAGGCGCTCGGCCCAGTCGCCGCCGACCGGGGCCAGCTCGACCAGCCGGGTGTCGTCGTCGCGCCGGTCGATGCGGACCCGCAGGTGGGCGTCGACCAACTGCTCGACCAGCCCTTCGCCCCATTCGACCACGGTGACCGAGTCGTCGACCGACGCGTCCAGGTCGAGGTCGTCGATCTCGGCGCGCGGGTCGGTTGCGTCCCCGAGCCGGTACGCGTCGGCGTGCACCAGCGCCACACCCCGGCCCCGCTCCGGATCGGGCCGGTGCACGCGGGCGATCACGAACGTCGGTGAGGTGACGTCGCCGCGCACGCCGAGGCCCGCGCCGATGCCCCGGGTCAGCGCGGTCTTACCGGCGCCGAGCGGGCCGGTGAGCAGCAGCAGGTCACCGGCGCGCAGCACCCCGGCCAGCCGGCGGCCGAACGCGTGGGTGTCCTCGACCGTCGGCAGCTTGGCGACGACGCCGACCGGCCCACCGGGGCCACCGCCGATGCTCGCGCCCAACCCGCCGGGACCGTCGACGAGGCCGCCCCCGCTCACAGCCCCTCCAGGAAGCGTTCCAGGGCCCCGTTGACCTCGTCGGCGTGCTCCAGCATGACCACGTGCCCACTGTCGCGGATCTTGAGGTACTCGGCGTGCGGCAGCCGACGGACGATCTCCTCCGAGTGGGTCACGGGGGTGATCATGTCCCTGTCGCCGACCACCACCAGCACCGGGGTGCCGGCCAGCGCGGCAAGTGCCGGGTATCGGGAGTGGGTGGCCAGGGTGCGCAGGTAGCGGGTGACCGTGTCGGCCGACGTGCGAGAGTTCATCTGCTCGACGTACGACACCAGGGCCGGGCTGGGCCTCGGGGTGCCGAAGCCGTACTTGCGGGTGAGCAGCCAGGCCACGTTGGACGTCGAGCGGCGCGCCGCGTCGATCGCCGTGCCGCCGTACCGGGTGGCGTTGCTCACCATGTAGAGCACCGGCGCGCCGACCCGGCCGAGCAGGGCGGGGGCGACGAGCTTCGTCTCGGCCAGCAGCCCGCCCGAGGTGGCCATCAGCACCGTGCCGACCACCCGGTCGCCGAACAGCTCCGGGTACAGCTCGGCGAACGCCATGATGGTCATCCCGCCCATCGAGTGCCCGACCAGCACGAGCGGCCCCTCCGGGGCGGTCCGGTCGATCACCCGGCGCAGGGTGCGGCCGAGCGCGGCGAGGTCGTACTCGCCGGTCTCCAGCCGCCCCGACCGGCCGTGCCCCGGCTGGTCGTACGCGACGATCCGGTGCTCGCCCCGCTCGGCGAGCATCTTGCGCTGGAAGTGGAACGTGCCCATGTCGAGGCAGAATCCGTGCACCAGCACCACGGTCGGGTTGCCGGGCACGGATCGGGTCGGCTCCACCACCTCGACGTGGATGTCGGTGCCGTCGGGCAGCTCCAGCCGGAACGACTCGTCGTACCGCTGCTGGCCGAAGATCTCGTCGGCGTACGGGTCGGTGGGGTCGCCCTTGAGCCGGCGGATCAGAACGCGCTCACTCACCACGCCCGCCGCCAGCCCGGCGGCGGCGACGCCGACGGCCGCCCCGACCAGCCCGGCGACCCGGCCAGCGGCGGTGCGGGGCCGGGGGACGCGGAACCTGCGCTCGCTCACGGCCGCTCGCCGTCGTAGACGCGGGGCACCCGGACCCCGCCGAACCGGGTGACGATCTCGTAGTTGATCGTGCCGACCGCCTCGGCCCAGTCGTCGGCCGTGGGCTCGCCGCCGGTCCCGGGGCCGAAGAGGGTCGCCACGTCGCCGGCCGCCACCGGGTCGTCACCGCAGTCGATCACGAACTGGTCCATGCAGACCCGGCCCGAGACGGTCCGCCGCCGGCCGGCGAGCTGCACCGGGCCGGTGTTCGAGGCGTGCCGGGGCACCCCGTCGGCGTAGCCGAGCGGCACCACGGCCAGGTTGGCGTCGGCCTCGGTGAGGTAGGTGTGCCCGTACGACACGCCGCTGCCGGCCGGCACCCGCTTGGTGAGCATGACCCGGGCCCGGGCGGTCATCGCCGGGCGCAGCCCGAACCGCTCGCCGGCCACCGGGGAGAGCCCGTAGATCGCGATCCCGGGCCGGACCAGGTCGAAGTGGGTGTCGGGGCGGGTCAGGGTGGCGGCCGAGTTGGCCAGGTGCCGGTAGCGTGGGCGCAGCCCGGCCCGCTCGACCATGTCCAGCCCCTCGTGGAAGATCGCGAGCTGGCGGTCGGTCGTCGGGTGGCCGGGCAGGTCCGCGTACACGAAGTGGCTCCACACGCCGACCACCTCGATCAGGCCGTCGGCCTGGGCCTTCGCGGCGGCCTCCAGCAGCGCCGGCCAGTCGGCGACGGTGGCCCCGCCCCGGGCCAACCCGGTGTCGATCTTCAGGTGCAGCCGGGCCGGGCGGCCGGCCAGCTGGCTCGCCTCGACCATCTCGGCGAGCTGGGTGAGGCTCGCGGCGGCCAGGTCCACCCCGACCGCGACGCCCTCGTGCAGCGGCAGCCCGGGGGCGAGCAGCCAAGCCAGCACGGGCGCGTCGATCCCGGCCCGGCGCAGCGCCAGCGCCTCGTCGAGGGTGCAGACGCCGAGCCAGTCCGCACCGGCGTCGAGCGCGGCGCGGGCCGACGGGAGCATGCCGTGGCCGTACCCGTCGCCCTTGACCACCGCCATCAGCTCGGCGCTGGTCCCGGCCCGCAGCCGCGTCACGTTCTCCCGGATCGCGTCAAGATCGACCCGCACCTCGGACTGCCACATGCCTCCAGCGTACTGACCGGGGTGATCAACCCAGGCCGGAGCCGCCGCGAGTCTCCGGACGTGGGCGATATGGCGGTATCCCGGGGCGGGAAAGACCGCCAGGTCGCCGACATCGCGTCGATCATCCGGCCCGCCGGCGCTGCCGTCAGGGCAACCGGGCCACCACCGGGCGCAGCGCGGCGGCCACGTCGGTCGCGGTCACCGGGCCCGTGCGGGCCGCCTCCCGTCCGGCCAGCCCGTGCAGGTACGCCGCCGCGGCAGCCGCCCGCTCCGGAGCCAGCCCGGCCGCGAGCAGCGAGCCGAGCAGCCCGGCCAGCACGTCGCCGGTGCCCCCGGTGGCCAGCGCGGGGGTACCGGTCGGGTTGACGTACGCCCGGCCGTCGGGGGTGGCGACGATCGTGCGGTCCCCCTTGAGCAGGACCACCGCGTTCATCCAGGCGGCCAGCCCCAGCGCGCCGGCGACCCGGTCCGCGCCGGGCTCCTCCCCGCAGAGCCGGGCGAACTCGCGGTCGTGCGGCGTGATTACGATCGGCGCGTCCCGCCGGCGCAGCCGGTCCGCCATCGTCCCGTCCACGAGCAGGGTCAGCGCGTCGGCGTCGAGCACCACCGGCAGCGGCGCGGCGAGCACCGCGCGCAGCTCGGCGGCGGCCTCCTCGCCGGTGCCCAGGCCCGAGCCGCAGACCCACGCCTGGACCCGGCCGGCGTCGGCGACCCGGCCGCTCGCGATCACCGAGGGGTGGTGCAGCAGCACGTCGTCGCGGGCGCTGCCGGCGTACCGGACCAGGCCCGTCGGCCCGGCGAGCGCGCCGCCGACCGAGAGCACCGCCGCCCCCGGGTACGCCGCCGAGCCCGTCGCCAGGCCCACCACACCCCGGGTGTACTTCTCCGCGGCCGGGCCCAGCTCCGGCCACCAGTCGACCACGTCGGACCACTCGGTGACCCGCAGCGCGGGCGTGCCGCGCAGCCAGGGCCCGAGGCCGATGTCGACCAGCTCGACCTGGCCGGCCAGCGCCGCCGCCGGACCCACCACCAGGGCCGGCTTCAGCGCGCCGAACGCCACCGTCACGTCCGCCCGGACCGCGGCCGGGCGGCCGGAGGGCTGCCCGCGGCACGTGGCGGTGTCCACGGTGACCTCGCTGGGCACGTCCACGGCGACCCGGCGGCCCGCCCGCCGTCCCGTCCGCGCAGAGCGGGCAGCTTCGCCGACGAGCCGGTCGGCCGCCTCGCGCAGCCCGCCGGCGCCGCCGATCCCGACGATCCCGTCCAGCACCAGGTCGACCACGGCTGGCGGCCGTTCCACCAAGGCGGCCCCCGGCGGCACGCAGCGCGGCCAGCCCCGGCGCGTGCGCCCGGCCCGGGGTGAGCAACAGGGCCGAGACGGCGGCGCCCCGGCGGGCCAGCCGCTCCCCCGCGTACAGGGCGTCGCCGCCGTTGTCGCCGGTGCCGACCAGCAGCAGCACCCGGGCCCCGTACACCCCGCCCCGGCCGGCGAGCAGCAGCGCGCAGCGGCGGGCCAGCCCGGCGGCGGCCCGTTGCATCAGCGTCCCGGCGGGCAGGGTGGCCATCAGCCCGGCCTCCGCCGCCCGTACGTCCGCGACCCGCCACACCGGTTTCATGCCACCGCGCCCCGTCCGTCCGCGCGCCGGGTCCGCCCCGGCCCGTTGGCGATCATGGCCTCACCCTACCGGCGGAACAGGCCGCAGGTTAGCCGTCGGGTCGACTGTGGGCAATGGCTGTGGACAACCCGAGGGTACGACCGCCGCCCGTTGTCCACAGGGCGTTCCGGCCGGGCAGGGCGGCTGCCTAGCGTCGACGGCGTCGCTGTTCATCCCTCGACGACGGCATCGTCGACGCCGACTGACCCGGGCCGGCGTCACCGTCCGCCCGCCGTTCGTCCCGGGGCACCGAGCCGGAGGAGTCCGCCGATGACCGAGGAGCCGTTCACCGTCCGCCCCGAGTTGCTGCGGGAGGTGGCCGGGGCGCTGGGCGACCTCGCGTACCGGCTCGGGCACGGGCTGGCCGGGGTGCCCGGGCTGGCGGTGCCGGCTCCCGGCTGGCGATCGGCGGAGGCCCTGGCCGGCCTGGAGTCGGCCACGTTCGCCTGGTGCGGCGCGCTCGGCGCGCGGATCGCCGCCGCCGCGGACGGGTTGACCGCCGCCGCCGAGGGCTACCAGGCGGCCGACGAGCGGGCCGCCCACCGGCTGACGGCGCTGCCCCGGTGAGCGCGGCAGCGCGCGGAGATGCGGCCGGTGGGTTCGCGGCGGCCGGTGCCGGAGCCGGCGGCACCGGGGCAGAGGCCGATGGTGCCTACGCCCGGCTGTGGGCGGCCGACCCGGGCCGGTGGGCATCGGCCGGCACGGCCTGGCGGGGGCTGACCGGGCTGGTCGACCGGCGGGCCGCCGAGTTGGACGGGGCAGCCCGGACGCTGCGGGGCGGCTGGGCGGGCTCCGCAGCCGGGGCCGCCGGCGGACGGATCGGCGCGCTCCGGTCCGAGCTGGTGGCCCTCGCCCCAGCGGTGATCGAGGCCGACCAGGTGCTCACCGAGCTGGCCGGGCGGCTACACCGGGCGAAGGCCCGGCTGACCGAGGCGGTCACCCTGGCCGACGCCGGCGGGGTGCGGCTGGACCGGCGGGGCCGGGCGAGCGCCGACCCGGCGCGGGCGCAGCTTGGCACGCCCACCCCTGTGGCGCGGGTCGCCGCCGCCGTGGCGGCGGCCCTGGAGCTGGCCGACGCGGCCGACCGGGAGGCCGCCGGCCGGCTCGACGAGCTGACCCGCGCGGCCGGCGCGGGCTGGACGGCAGCGCCCCCGCCCTGGCGTCCGCCGCCGGGTGCCGCCCCGGCGACCATCCGGTCGTGGTGGGCCGGTCTCACCCCCGCGCAGCGCCGCTGGCTGGTGGCCCGGGAGCCCGAGTTGGTCGGCCGCCTCGACGGGGTGCCGGTGGCGGCCCGGGACCAGGCGAACCGGCTGCTGCTCGACCGGCGGCGGGAGGTGCTGCTCGCCGAGCGACGGCGACTGCTCGGCCGGCTGCCGCGCGGGCCGGCGGAGCTGGCCGGGCTGGCCCGGGTGGAGGGGGCGCTGACCGGTCTGGACGCGCTGACGGCCCGGTTGACCGGCGGCGGGCAGCCCCGGGCGTACCTGCTGGGGCTGGACCCGGGCGGCGAGGGGCGGGCGG
>NZ_GG657738.1:2548380-2577248 GCF_000158815.1 Micromonospora sp. ATCC 39149
CCGGTGAGCTGGGCAGGGCCGCCCGGGTACAGGCCCGCTGCGCGGCGCTGGACCCGACGGGATCCACCGCGGCGGTGCTCTGGCTGGACTACGACGCGCCGGACTTCCTGCACGAGGCCGTCCTGCCCCACCAGGCCCGCGACGCCGGCCCGGCGCTGCACCGGTTCCAGGAGGGGCTGCGGGCGACCCACGATGGCCCGCCGGCCCGGCAGACGGTGCTCGGGCACAGCTACGGTTCGCTGGTCGTGGGCACCGCCGCCCGCGACCACGGTCTCGCCGCCGACGCGCTGGTCTTCGTGGGCTCACCCGGCGTCGGCGTGGACCGGGCGGACGGGCTGGGCCTGCCCGTCGGCGAGGTCTGGGCGAGCACGGCGCCCGACGACGGGATCCGGCTGGCCCCCGCCGCCGACGAGCTGCCCCGGCGCGTCCTGCGTGGGCTCAGCCCGTTGGCCGCCGTGCTGACCGGCCGCGACGACCACGCGCTGTGGTTCGGTCACGATCCGGCCGACCCGGGTTTCGGCGGGCGCACCTTCCCCAGCGGCCGGTACGGCCACACCGGCTACTGGGACCCGGCCAACCCGGCACTGGACGGCATGGCCCGCGTGGTGCTGGGCCGGTGACCCGGCTTCCTCCCGCCGGCCGTCGCAGGGTGGGACGGCCGGCGAGCCGTGGCGGAGCGGAGGGCCGGTGGCCGCCGTGGGCTACTCCACGGTGACGGACTTGGCAAGGTTGCGGGGCTGGTCGACGTCGTGGCCCCGGGCCGCCGCGATCTCCGCCGCGAGCACCTGCAACGGCACGGTGGTCACCAGGGGCGCGAGCAGCGTCGGCGTACGCGGCACCCGGATCAGGTGGTCGGCGTAGCGGACCACCGCCTCGTCGCCCTCCTCGGCGATCACGATGGTGCGGGCGCCCCGGGCCCGCACCTCCTGGATGTTGGAGACGACCTTGTCGTGCAGCATGCCCCGGCCGACCGGCGACGGCACGATGCAGATCACCGGGGTGCCCTCGTCGATGAGCGCGATCGGGCCGTGCTTGAGCTCGCCGGCGGCGAAGCCCTCGGCGTGCATGTACGCCAGCTCCTTGAGCTTGAGCGCGCCCTCCAGTGCGACCGGGTAGCCGACGTGCCGGCCGATGAAGAGCACGGTCGGCTCGGCCCTGATCTCGCGGGCCAGCTCCCGCACCGGCTCGATCCGGTCCAGCAGCTCACGCAGCTTGCCGGGCATCTGGTGGAGCTGGTCCACCACGGCGGCCACCTCGTCGGCGAACTTGATCCCGCGCACCTGGGCGAGGTGCAGGCCGATGAGGTAGCAGGCGACGAGCTGGGTGAGGAACGCCTTGGTGGAGGCGACCGCGATCTCCGGCCCGCCGTGGGTGTAGAGGACGGCGTCGGACTCGCGCGGGATCGTCGAGCCGTTGGTGTTGCAGATGGCGAGCACCCGGGCCTTCTGCTCCTTGGCGTGCCGCAGCGCCATCAGCGTGTCCATCGTCTCGCCGGACTGGGAGATCACGATGATCAGCGTCGACCGGTCGAGGACGGGGTCGCGGTAGCGGAACTCGCTGGCCAGCTCCACCTCGCAGGGGATCCGGGTCCAGTGCTCGATGGCGTACTTGGCCACGAGGCCGGAGTGGTACGCGGTCCCGCAGGCGACGATGAAGATCTTGTCGACGTCGCGTAGGTCCTGGTCACTGAGGCGTACCTCGTCGAGCATGATCTCGCCGCTGTCGGTGAGCCGGCCGAGCAGGGTGTCGGCGACCGCCTGCGGCTGCTCCTCGATCTCCTTGAGCATGAACCAGTCGTAGCCGCCCTTCTCGGCGGCCGAGGAGTCCCAGTCGATGTGGAAGTCCTTGCCCGTGGCCGGCAACCCGGCGAAGTCGGTGATCTCGATCGAGTCGGCCGTGATCAGGACGATCTGGTCCTGGCCGAGCTCGACCGCGTCGCGGGTGTGTTCGATGAACGCGGCGACGTCGCTGGCGAGATAGTTCTCGCCGTCGCCCCGGCCGACCACCAGCGGCGAGTTGCGCCGGGCGCCGACCACCGCGCCGGGCACCCCCGCGTCGACGGCGAGCAGCGTGAACGCGCCTTCGAGGCGCTGGCAGACCGCGCGCATCGCGGCGGCGAGCAGCTGCGGGCCGTCCGGCTCGCCGGCCGCGCGCAGGTCGGCCAGCGCGGCGGAGAGCAGGTGCGCGGCGCACTCGGTGTCGGTGTCGCTGTTGAACAGGACGCCGGCGTCCTCCAGCTCGGCGCGGAGCTTGGCGAAGTTCTCGATGATGCCGTTGTGGATCACGGCGACCCGGCCGTCGGGGGCCAGGTGGGGGTGGGCGTTGCGGTCGGTGGGGCCGCCGTGGGTGGCCCAGCGGGTGTGCCCGATGCCGGTGGTGCCGTCACCGATGCCGATCGGGCTGGCGGCGCAGGCTTCCGGGTCCGACGCGGCCCGCTCGGCCAGCACCTTCTCCAGGTTGGCCAGCTTGCCCGCCTTCTTCTCGATCAGCAGCTCGTCCTCGCAGACGACGGCCACCCCGGCCGAGTCGTAGCCCCGGTACTCCAGGCGGCGCAAGCCGTCGAGCACGATGCCGAGCGCCGGGCGCGAGCCGGCGTACCCCACGATTCCACACATGACCCGCAGCCTAGCCCAGTTTCGCTCACTACGCGTGCGCGAAAGCCGGGTAAACAAGCATCGAGCCTGAGCGAATCGGCGAGCCGGGGCGCTCCGGGCACGAATCGTGAGCACCGGGCCACCATGGGCTCACGTCGACGGGCGATGGGTCGCCGAGGCCGGGCGCTGGTGGTGGGTCGGCTGCGACGGATGTGCACGGTCTTGCACCCGGACCCTCGACCCGTAGGCTGGCGCAGGTGACGACGACGCCAGCCGATGTCGACCCGCTGGTGGCCCGGATGCGGCCGTTCGGGACGACCATCTTCGCCGAGATGTCCGCCCTGGCCGTCCGGACCGGCGCGGTCAACCTCGGCCAGGGCTTCCCGGACACCGACGGGCCACCCGAGATGCTCGCCGCGGCGGTCGAGGCGCTGCGCGGCGGCCAGAACCAGTACCCGCCGGGTCCGGGCATCCCCGCGCTGCGCGCCGCCGTCGCCGACCACCAGCGCCGGTTCTGGGGCCTGGAGTACGACCCGGACGGCGAGATCGTCGTCACCGCCGGGGCAACCGAGGCGATCGCCGCGAGCATCCTCGCCCTCTGCGAGCCGGGCGACGAGGTGGTCTGCTTCGAGCCGTACTACGACTCGTACGCCGCCTCGATCGCTCTCGCCGGCGCGGTACGCCGGCCGGTGACGCTGCGGCCCGGCGCGGACGACCGGTACGCCTTCGACCCGGAGGCGCTGCGTGCCGCGTTCGGGCCGCGCACGCGGCTGGTCCTGCTGAACTCGCCGCACAACCCGACGGGCAAGGTCTTCACCCGCGACGAGTTGGCCCTGGTCGCCGAGCTGTGCCGCGAGCACGGCGCGTACGCGGTGACCGACGAGGTGTACGAGCACCTGGTCTTCGCCGACGCCGGCGCACCGCACGTGCCGCTGGCCACCCTGCCCGGGATGCGCGGTCGTACGCTGCGGATCTCGTCGGCCGGCAAGACGTTCTCCTGCACCGGGTGGAAGGTCGGCTGGGTCAGCGGTCCCGCCCCGCTCGTCTCCGCGGTGCTGCGGGTCAAGCAGTTCCTCACCTTCGTCAACGGCGCGCCGTTGCAGCCGGCCGTGGCGGTGGCCCTCGCCCTGCCGGACGCGTACTTCGCGGAGTTCGCGGCCGGCATGCGGGCCCGCCGGGACCAGTTGGTCGCCGGCCTGACCGACGCCGGCTTCGGCGTTCTCACGCCCGAGGGGACGTACTTCGTCACGGCCGACGTCGGCCCGCTGGGCGGGCGGGACGGGGTCGAGTTCTGCCGGTCGCTGCCGCAGCGGTGCGGGGTGGTCGCCGTGCCGACGCAGGTGTTCTACGACAACGCCGAGGCGGGCCGGCGGCTGGTCCGGTTCGCGTTCTGCAAGCGTCCGCAGGTGCTCACCGAGGCGGTCGCCCGGCTGCGCCGCCTGGCCTGACCCCGTCCCGAGCGGGGCGGGGCGCGGCCAGGGGGCGCGGACCGGTTCAGCAGGTGGGGCTGGCGGCGCGGACCTGCTCGGCGATGCGCTCGGCGACCTCGCGGGCGGCGCGCTCGGTGGCCGCCTCGACCATCACCCGGACCAGGGGCTCGGTGCCCGAGGGGCGCAGCAGCACCCGGCCGGTTTCGCCCAGTTCCGCCTCGGCCAGCTCGACCTCGGCCCGCACGGCCGGCGCGGCGGCCCCCACCGACCGGTCCCCGACCGGCACGTTGATCAGCACCTGGGGCAGCTTGGTCACCACGGCGGCCAGGTCCGCGAGGGAGCGGCCGGTGGCGGCCATCCGGGCCATCAGGTGCAGCCCGGTGAGCACCCCGTCGCCCGTGGTCGCGTACGCCGGCATGACGATGTGCCCGCTCTGCTCGCCGCCGAGGGCGAGACCGGAGCCGCGCAGCTCCTCCAGCACGTACCGGTCGCCGACCTTGGTCTCGATCAGCCGGATGCCCTGCGCGGACATGGCCAGCCGCAGGCCGAGGTTGCTCATCACCGTGGCGACGAGGGTGTCGTCGGTGAGCGCGCCGGCCTCCCGCATGGCCACGGCGAGGATCGCCATCACCTGGTCGCCGTCGACCTCGACCCCGTCGGCGGTGACCGCCACGCACCGGTCCGCGTCGCCGTCGTGGGCGATGCCCAGGTGCGCGCCGTGCTCGACCACGGCCTCGCGCAGCGTGTCGATGTGGTTGGAGCCGCAGTCGTCGTTGATGTTCAGCCCGTCCGGCTCGGCGTGGATGGCGACGACCTCGGCCCCCGCCTCCCGATACGCCACCGGCGCGACCTCGGCCGCCGCACCGTTGGCGCAGTCGACCACGACCTTGATCCCGTCAAGGCGGTGCGGCACCGTGCCGACGAGGTGTTGCACGTAGTGGTCCGCGCCGTCGAGCAGGTCGTGCACCCGCCCCACCCCGGCACCGGTCGGCCGGTCCCACGCGGTGACGGCGTTCGCCTCGACGGCCGCCTCGATCCGCGCCTCGATCTCGTCGGGCAGCTTGTGGCCGCCGGCGGCGAAGAGCTTGATCCCGTTGTCGGGCATGGGGTTGTGCGAGGCGGAGAGCATCACGCCCAGGTCGGCCTTGGCCTCGGCGGTGAGGAACGCCACGGCGGGGGTGGGCAGCACTCCGACCCGGACGACGTTGGCGCCGGCGCTGGTGAGGCCGGCCACCACGGCCGCCTCCAGCATCTCGCCGCTGGCCCGGGTGTCCCGGCCGACCACGGCCAGCGGCGGATGACTCCGGTCCGTCTCGGCCAGTGTGTGGGCGGCGGCCACCGCCACCGCGAGCGCGAGCTCCGGGGTGAGATCCGCGTTCGCGCGTCCGCGTACGCCGTCCGTGCCGAACAACCGGCCCATACCCGCCAACCTCCGATGAAATGGTGCAACAGAGAAAGCGAAACGGCCGGGCCACCTCCCGTGGAGGGGAGGCGGACCCGGCCGTTCGTCAGAAGTACAACGTGAAGCTGTTGGTCAGCGCTTCGAGTACTGGGGAGCCTTGCGGGCCTTCTTGAGGCCGTACTTCTTGCTCTCCTTGACCCGGGCGTCACGGGTCAGGAAGCCGGCCTTCTTCAGGGCCGGACGGTCGTCGGGCTCGTTGACGATCAGCGCCCGGGCGATGGCGAGCCGCAGCGCACCGGCCTGGCCGGTGGTGCCGCCACCGCGCAGGTTGGCGATGACGTCGAACGCCTCGGGCTTCTCGGCGGTCACCAGCGGGTCCTTGATGAGCTGCTGGTGCACCTTGCTCGGGAAGTAGGCCTCGAGGTCGCGGCCGTTGCAGGTGATCTTGCCGCTGCCGGGCACGATACGCACCCGGACGATGGCCTCCTTGCGGCGACCCACGGTCTGAATCGGCCGGTCGCCACGGGGCGCGCGGACGACGGGCGCCGGCGCCTCGGCGGCCTCGGGGGCAACCTCGGTCTCGGTGATGTCGGTCATGCTGTTTCCTTCGCCCGCGCTCACTGCGCGATCTGCTTGATCTCGAACGGCGCCGGCTGCTGTGCGCCGTGCGGGTGCTCGGCACCGGCGTAGACCTTCAGCTTCTTGATGAGCTGACGGCCGAGCTTGTTGTGCGGGAGCATCCCCTTCACGGCCAGCTCGATGGCCCGCTCGGGACGCTTGCTGAGCAGCTCCTCGTAGCCGACCTGCTTGAGGCCGCCCGGGTAACCGGAGTGGCGGTAAGCGACCTTCTGCTGGCGCTTGTTACCGGTCAGCGCGACCTTGCCCGCGTTCACGACGACGACGAAGTCGCCCGTGTCGACGTGCGGCGCGAAAGTCGGCTTGTGCTTGCCACGCAGGAGCGTGGCGGCGTGGGTCGCGAGGCGGCCCAGCACGACATCAGAGGCGTCGATGACGTGCCACTGACGCTCGATCTCACCCGGCTTCGGGCTGTACGTACGCACAGGTCTACCTTGTCTCGTCGTCGGTCTGGGGTCGCGCGCCGAGGTGACCAGGGCATCCCGGCCGGGCCAGCGCGCACGAACGACCAAGCGTACCTGATGCGGCACGCCTCTGGATGTCGTACAACAGCAGGCAACGATACCCGGGGGCGGGTCGGCAGGTCAAAACGGGGGGCCCCTCGGCGCGGCCCCCCGTTTCGATCATGACCAGGGTCACACCCCGGCGCGGGCCATCCGGGAGCCGGGCCGCACGTACGCGACCCAGGTGACCACCAGCAGCACCAGGAAGAAGCCGACGTAGAAACGCAGCGCCGGCTGGATGCCGCCGTAGTTCGACTTCGCCCAGGCGTAGCAGATCGGGACGAGGAAGCCGCCGAACGCGCCGACCGAGGAGATGATGCCCAGCGCCCCGGCCGCCTGCCGCCGCATGGACAGCATGGTCTCCGGGGAGCCGCCCATGTCCTCCCCCTTGACCCGGAAGATCTTCGAGATCATCCGGTACGTCGACCCGTTGCCGATCCCGGTCGCCACGAACAACAGCATGAAGGAGGCGAAGAAGACGCCCAGGCTGCGCTCCTCAACCGACCAGAGCGCCCCGAACGCGCCGACCGCCATCAGCACGAAGCTGCCGATGGTGACCCGGGCGCCGCCCACGAAGTCGGCCAGCCGCCCGCCCAGCGGGCGGAAGAACGAGCCGATGCCGGCACCGATGAACGCCCAGCTCAGCGCGATGTCGGGCCGGCCGAACACCGAGTTGAGCAGGGTGGGGAACGCGGCCGAGTAGCCGATGAACGAGCCGAAGGTGCCGATGTACAGCAACGACATGATCCAGGTGTCGGCGTGCCGCAGTGAGGACCAGACCGGCTTCACGTCCGCCTTCGCCTCGGCCAGGTTGTCCATGAACAGGTACGCGCAGACCGCCGCGGCGACGGCGAGCGGGATGTACATCAGGCCGGCCCGGGAGAGCGCGAGCCCGCCGCCGAACACGATCACCTGGGGCACCAGGAACTGCACCACCGCGACGCCGATGTTGCCGCCGGCCGCGTTGAGGCCCAGCGCCCAGCCCTTCTCCCGCTCCGGGTAGAAGAATGAGATGTTGGCCATGCTGGAGGCGAAGTTGCCGCCGCCGAAGCCGGCGGTGGCGGCGATCAGCAGCAACGGCACGTACCCGATCTGCGGGTTCTCGACCGCCCAGGCCAGGCCGACGCTGGGCAAAATCAGCAGCAGCGCGGAGACGATTGTCCAGTTCCGCCCGCCGAAGATCGGCACCGCGAAGGTGTACGGCAGCCGCAGCAGCGCGCCCACGCCGCTGGGCACGGCGGTCAGCCACAGCGTCTGGCTGGTGGTGAGCTGCCAGCCAACGTCGTCGAGCCGGACGACGACGATGCTCCACAGCAACCAGACCGAGAAGCCGATGTGCTCGGCGAAGATCGAGTAGATGAGATTCCGGCGGGCGATCCGGCTGCCAACGGCCCGCCAGAAGCCCTGGTCCTCCGGGTCCCAATGCCCGATCCACCGACCGGGCCGTTCTTTCAGGTCGATCTCACCTGTGGGTTCGGTCTCGGCCACCGTGCTGGTCATTTGCTGTCTCCTCCCGGCCGGGCGCTGACGTCCACGCCGCCCAGGCGCCGCAGGGCGGGCGACGGGCGGTTCCGCCAGCAAGTTAAGAAGGCGGGGATTACCGGAAGATTCGTCGCGGAAGTCGCCAACGCAACAGCCGCCGCACAGGGCGGGTCGGGACAATGGTGAAATCTCGGCTGGGCGGGTGGCCCGGCGCGGGTTACAACTGTTGCAGGATACGCAATGCGCGGGCGACACCCTGCATGGTGTCCGTGTCGGCCGCGTCCACGCACTCGGTGAACCACTTCTTCATGGGCGAGGAGAGCCGGTCGGGCATCACCACGTACCCGCCCATCGGCACGGCCAACGGCGAGTCGCGCAGCAGCGCCGCCTCGACCACCTCGGCCACGATGACGATGGGCACGTCGGTGGAGTTGTAGACGTCGGAGCTGATCACCAGCCCGAGCCGCTCCCGGGCGCCGGAGATCCGCCAGACCTCTCCCCTACGCAGCACCTGGACGCCCGCCGAAGAGCACGTCGTCGACCATCGCCACCTCGCGGTCGTCGGCGAGGGCGGCGGTCTCCAGGTCGAGCCCGGCCCGGTTGACGGCGGCGGCGTGCGCGGTGAAGACCTCGCGCAGCGCCTTCTCCCGGGCGGCCTGGTCCATCCAGGCGGAGAGCGACAGCCCCTCACGCTTGGCGAACCGGCGCGCCTCCTCGATCGTCTCGTCGGAGAACGATAGTGTCACCTTGGCGGTCATGCGGTTCAGCCTACTCGCGGTATGACCGCGGGTCATCCCCACCAAGCCTGCCCGCCGAAGGGGACAAATCGCCTCCTTCTACGGAAGGCCGGGGAGCCCGCGTCGCGGAGCGGCTACCGACCTGACGTCGGGCCAGGGCCACCGCCGCGCCGGAGAACTGACGCTCAGCAGGAGGCCCAGCGCGTTTCTCCGGCGCGGTGTGAGGCGCTCTTGACAGGACCGAAACAAACGAGACGCTGACCCGAAACGCCCCGGCGGCACGCTTTGCCGACATGACAGACGGTGCACGGCCGGCGACTGCCCCGGGGGACTCCCCCCTTGAGGCGGCGACGCACTGCCCGTACTGCGCTCTTCAGTGCGGCATGACCCTGCGCGAGGCCGGCGGCCGGGTCGAGGTGCTGGCCCGACAGTTTCCCACGAACCGCGGCGGGCTCTGCCAGAAGGGCTGGACGGCCGCCGAACTGCTGGACCACCCCGACCGGCTGACCACCCCGCTGGTCCGCGACGCCGGCACCGGCGAGCTGCGCCCGGCGTCCTGGGCCGAGGCCATGGAACGGATCGTCGGGGGCATCCGCGCCGTCCAGGACCGGCACGGCCGCGACGCGGTCGCCGTCTTCGGCGGCGGCGGGCTGACCAACGAGAAGGCGTATGCGCTGGGCAAGTTCGCCCGGGTCGCGCTGCGCACGCGGCACATCGACTACAACGGGCGTTGGTGCATGTCCTCGGCGGCGGCGGCCGGGAACCGCGCGTTCGGCGTCGACCGGGGGCTGCCCTTCCCGCTGGCCGACCTGGGCCGGGCGCAGACCCTGCTGCTGGTCGGGGCGAACCCGGCCGAGACCATGCCGCCGCTGATGCGCCACGTCGCCGACCAGCAGGCCACCGGCGGCACGCTGATCGTGGTCGACCCCCGGGCCACCGCCACCGCTCGGCAGGCCGACCTGCACCTGCAACCGGTGCCCGGTACCGACCTCGCGGTGGCCAACGCGTTGCTGCACATCGCGCTCACCGAGGGCTGGCTCGACCGGGCGTATGTCGCCGACCGGACCACGGGCTTCGACGAGGTTCGGCGGACGGTGGCCGGGTACTGGCCGGCCGAGGTGGAGCGGCTGACCGGTGTGCCGGTGGCCGACCTGGAGGCGACCGCACGGGCGCTGGCCACGGCGCGCAGCGCGATCATCCTCACCGCGCGGGGTGCCGAGCAGCACGCCAAGGGCGTGGACACGGTCACCGCGTTCATCAACCTGGCGCTCGCGCTCGGCCTGCCCGGCCGGCCCGGCTCCGGGTACGGCTGCCTCACCGGCCAGGGCAACGGTCAGGGCGGGCGGGAGCACGGCCAGAAGGCCGACCAGCTCCCCGGGTACCGCAGCATCGCCGACCCGGCGGCCCGCGCGCACGTCGCCGGGGTGTGGGGGGTGCCCGCGGACGAGCTGCCCGGGCCGGGCGTGCCGGCGTACCAGCTCCTCGACTCCCTCGGCACTCCGGCGGGCCCGAAGGCACTGCTGGTCTTCGGCTCCAACCCGGTGGTGTCGGCGCCCCGGGCGGCCCGGATCTCCGGCCGGCTGCGCGACCTGGATCTGCTGGTCGTCGCCGACCTGGTGCGCTCCGAGACCGTCGAGCTGGCCGACGTGGTGCTGCCCACCGCCCAGTGGGCCGAGGAGGACGGCACGATGACCAACCTCGAGGGTCGGGTGCTGCGCCGCCGCGCGGTACGCACGCCCCCGCCGGGCGTCCGGACCGACCTGGCGATCCTCGCCGACCTGGCCGACCGACTCGGCACGAAGACGGGGTTCTGCGACGACCCGGCCGAGGTCTTCGACGAGCTGCGCCGCGCCTCGGCCGGCGGGGTCGCCGACTACGCCGGGGTCACGTACGACCGGATCGACGCCACCGGCGGGGTGTTCTGGCCCTGCCCGGCCCCGGACGCGCCGGACACCCCGCGCCTGTTCACCGACACCTTCCCCACCCCCGACGGGCGGGCCCGGTTCCGCGCCGTCGACCACCGGCCGGCCGCCGAGGAGGTGTGCGCCGAGTATCCGCTGCGGATGACCACCGGCCGGGTGCTCGCCCAGTACCAGTCCGGCGCGCAGACCCGCCGGGTGGCGGCGCTGCGCCGGGCCGCCCCGGAGGCGTTCGTCGAGCTGCACCCGGACCTGGCCGCCCGGCTCGGCGTCGAAGACGGCGAGGACGTACGGGTCACTTCGCGGCGCGGCGAGATGCGCGCCCCGGCCCGGCTCACCCCGACGATCCGCCCCGACACCGTCTTCGCGCCGTTCCACTGGGGCGGAGCCTCGCGGGCCAACTCGGTCACCAACGACGCCCTCGACCCAGTCTCGGGGATGCCGGAGTTCAAGATCTGCGCCGTACGGGTGGAGAGGGCTGAAGCATGACCACCGTCGTGATCGTGGGCTATGGGATGGCCGGCGCGCGCCTCGCCGCCGAGCTGCACGCCCAGCCCGGGGACCGCAAGGTCACCGTGCTCGGCGCGGAGCCGCACCGGGCGTACAACCGAATCATGCTCTCCACCCTGCTGGCCGGGAAGCTCGACGAGCCGGACGTGGAGCTGACCGAGGCCGCCGGGCACGGCGTGGACGTCCGCACCGGGGTCGCGGTGACCGCGATCGACCGGGCCGCCTGCGAGGTGCTCACCGACGACGGCGACCGGGTCGGCTACGACCACCTGGTGCTCGCCACCGGCAGCCGGGCCATGGTGCCGCCGCTGCCGGGGCTCGACCCGGCGGCCCTGCCGGACCGGGTGGCCGTCTTCCGCACCCTGGACGACTGCCGGCGGATCCTGGCCATGGTCCGGGGGGCCCGGCGCGCGCTGGTGCTCGGCGGCGGCCTGCTCGGGCTGGAGGCGGCCCGGGGGCTCGCCGCCCGGGGGTTGGACGTGACGGTGGTCCACCCGACCGGGCACCTGATGGAGCGGCAGCTCGACCCGGCGGCCGGCGCGGTGCTCGCCGGCACGCTCGCCGGCCTCGGGGTACGCACCCGCCTCGCGGCGTCCGCGACCGGGCTCACCGCCGACGCCCACGGCGTCCGACTCGACCTGTCCGACGGCTCGTCGCTCACCGCCGACCTGCTGGTGCTCTCCTGCGGGGTACGCCCCGACACCGCGCTCGCCGCCGCGGCGGGGCTCACGGTGGAGCGGGGCGTCGTCGTCGACGACCGGCTGCGCACCAGCGACCCGCGCGTCTCGGCGATCGGCGACTGCGCCCAGCACGGTGCTACGCCCAGCGGGCTGGTCGCGCCGGCCTGGGCCCAGGCCCGGGTGGTGGCACAGCTGCTCAGCGGCGTGGACCCGCACGCGGCGTACCGGCCCCGGCCGGCGGTCACCCGGCTCAAGGCGGCCGGGATCGACCTCGCCGCGATGGGTGACGCCGCCGAGGGCGACCGGGCCGGCGACGAGCCGGTCGAGGAGCTGACCTTCGCCGACCCGGCCCGGGGCACGTACGCCCGGCTGCGCATCCGCGACGAGCGGCTGACCGGGGCGATCCTGCTCGGCGACAATCCCGCTATCGGCACGGTGGTGCAGCTGTTCGACCGGGGCGCTCCGGTGCCGTCGGACCGGCGGGCGCTGCTGCTCGGCCGGACGCTCGGCGGCACACCGGCCGCGCCAGCGACGTCGCCGGCGCTGATGCCGGACGCGGCGACCGTGTGTCAGTGCAACGACGTCAGCAAGGGCGCGCTGGTGCGCTGCTGGCGCTCCGGCAGCCGGACGGTCGAGGCGATGTCCGCGGCGACCCGGGCCGGCACGGGCTGCGGCGGGTGCCGCGACGCCCTCGCCGGCATCGTCGGCTGGCTCGCCGAGGTCGATCCGGTGGCCGACGAACCGGCCGGGCTTGCCGGAACGGACCCGGCCGGCGGCGGCCCGCCGACGCTGGCCGGGGCAGACCTAGTCAACGACGACAGCCCGAGAACGCGACACGACCGCGTGGAGGTGGCGTGATGAACGGCGACACGACAGGGCCGGGCACCGGCGGAGGCGACGCCGTGACCGGCGGCAGGGTGATCGTCATCGGCAACGGCATGGTGGGGCAGCGGTTCACCGAGGCGCTGCGCGCCCGGGACACCGAGCGCCGCTGGCAGGTCACGGTGCTCGCCGAGGAGCGCCGGCCCGCATACGACCGGGTGCGGCTGTCGGCGTTCTTCGACGGGGTGTCCGCCGAGGAGCTGAACCTGCACACCCCCGACGACGGGGTCGAGCTGCGCTTGGGCGAGCCGGCCACGGCCATCGACCGGGAGCGCCGGGTCGTCGTCACGGCAACCGGCGAGCACCCGTACGACGCGGTCGTGCTGGCAACCGGCTCGTACCCGTTCGTGCCGCCGGTGGCGGGCCGGGACCTGCCCGGGGTGTTCGTCTACCGCACCCTGGACGACCTGGAGGCGATCCGGGAGCACGCCCGGGGCCGGAGCGTCGGCGCGGTGATCGGCGGCGGCCTGCTCGGCCTGGAGGCGGCGAACGCGCTGCGCCTGCTCGGCCTGACCACCCACGTGATCGAGTTCGCGCCCCGACTGATGCCGGTGCAGGTCGACGAGGCCGGCGGGGCGATGCTGCGCCGCTACGTCGAGGAGCTGGGGGTGTCCACCCATCTCGGGGTGGCGACCACCGCGCTGCGGCCCGGCCCCGACGGCGTGGTGACCGCCCTGGAGCTGTCCGACGGTCGCACCGTCGACGCCGAGCTGGTCGTGGTGGCGGCGGGCATCCGGCCCCGCGACGAGCTGGCCCGGTCGGCCGGCCTTGAGCTGGGCCCGCGCGGCGGGGTGCTGGTGGACGCGGCGTGCCGCACCGGCGACGAGCGGATCTGGGCGGTGGGCGAGTGCGCGGCCGTCGACGGGGTCTGCCACGGGCTGGTCGCCCCCGGGTACGCCACGGCGGAGGTGGTGGCCGACCGACTGCTGGGCGGCGCGGCGACGTTCCCCGGCGCGGACACCGCGACGAAGTTGAAGCTGCTCGGCGTGGACGTGGCGTCGTTCGGCGACGCCCACGGCACCACCGAGGGCAGCCTGGACGTGACGTTCACCGACCCGGCCACCCGGTCGTACGCGAAGCTGGTTCTCTCCGACGACGCGAAGACGCTGCTCGGCGGCGTGCTGGTCGGGGACGCGAGCGCCTACCCGACGCTGCGGGCCAGCGTCGGCGGGCCGCTGCCGGCCGCGCCGCTGGCGCTGCTTGCCCCGGCGGGTGGGGCGGGGGCCGGTGCCAGCGCGCTCCCCGGCAGCGCGCAGGTCTGCTCGTGCAACGCGGTGACCCGCGACGACATCGACGCGGCGATCGCCGGCGGCTGCGCGGACGTGCCGGCGCTGAAGGCGTGCACCCGGGCCGGGACGAGCTGCGGATCGTGCGTGCCGATGCTCAAGCAGCTCCTCGACGCGGCCGGGGTGAAGCAGTCCACCGCGCTGTGCGAGCACTTCGACCTCAGCCGGCAGGAGCTGTTCGATGTCGTGCGGGTACGCGGCATCCGCACCTTCTCCCGGCTGATCGCCGAGCACGGGCGGGGCCGGGGCTGCGACATCTGCAAGCCGGTGGTCGCCTCGATCCTCGCCTCGCTGGGCACCGGGCACGTGCTCGACGGCGAGCGGGCGTCGTTGCAGGACACCAACGATGCGTACCTGGCGAACCTGCAACGCGACGGCAGCTACTCGGTGGTGCCCCGGATTCCCGGCGGGGAGATCACCCCGGAGAAGCTGATCGTGATCGGCCAGGTGGCCCAGGAGTTCAAGCTCTACACCAAGATCACCGGCGGGCAGCGCATCGACCTGTTCGGGGCGCGGGTGGACCAGCTTCCGCAGATCTGGCGGCGGCTGGTGGACGCGGGCTTCGAATCCGGCCACGCGTACGGCAAGGCGCTGCGCACGGTGAAGTCCTGCGTCGGCGAGACCTGGTGTCGGTACGGGGTGCAGGACTCGGTCGGGCTGGCCGTGGCCCTGGAGCTGCGCTACCGGGGGCTGCGCGCCCCCCACAAGATCAAGTCAGCGGTGTCCGGCTGCGCCCGGGAGTGTGCCGAGGCCCGCAGCAAGGACTTCGGCATCATCGCCACCGACGCCGGCTGGAACCTCTACGTTGGCGGCAACGGCGGCTTCCGGCCCCGGCACGCCGACCTGTTCGCCACCGACCTGGCGACGGAGGAGCTGATCCCGCTGATCGACCGGTTCCTGATGTACTACATCCGCACGGCCGACCGGTTGCAGCGCACCGCCGCCTGGATCGAGGCGATGGAGGGCGGGCTCGACCACCTCCGCGCGGTCATCGTGGACGACTCCCTCGGCCTCTGCGCCGAACTGGAGGCGGAGATGGCCCGGCACGTGGCGGCGTACTCGGACGAGTGGCGCGACGTGCTCGACGACCCGGAACGGCTGCGCCGGTTCACGTCCTTCGTCAACGCGCCCGACGTGCCGGACCCCTCGATCACCTTCGCCATCGAACGCGGCCAGCCGGTTCCCGCCGGCCCGGCCCGGCCGGTCACGGCGTCAGCGGCACCCGACGGCGAGGCACCGGCCCGCCGCCGGCAACCGGTCACCCTCGGCCTCCCGGAGGTACGGCGATGAGCATCGCGACGGGCCCGTTCACGAGCGGAACGGCGACGGACACCCTCGACTGGGTCCCGGTCTGCCCCCTGGACCGGCTGGAGCCGGAGCGGGGCGTGGCCGCCCTGGTCGACGGGGCGCAGGTGGCCCTGTTCCGCACCGGCGACGAGCTGTTCGCCCTGGACAACCTCGACCCGGTCGGCGGCGCGTACGTGCTGTCGCGGGGCATCGTGGGCAGCCGGGGCGGGACGCCCACGGTCGCCTCCCCGCTACACAAGCAGGTGTACGACCTGCGCACCGGCGCCTGCCTGGACCTGCCCGGCGTGGCGGTGCTCCGGCACGACGTACGCTGCCGGGACGGCATGGTCGAGGTGCGGTTGAGACGGGAGGGGTGAATGGCCGACGAACTGGCCGGCTTCACCATCGGGGTCACCGCTGACCGCCGGCGCGACGAGCTGGCCGCGCTGTTGCAACGGCGCGGCGCGCGGGTGGTCATCGCGCCGGCCCTGCGGATCGTGCCGCTGACCGACGACACGGACCTGCGCGAGGCGACCCGGGAGTGCCTGACCCGCCAGCCGGACGTCCTGATGGCCAACACCGGCATCGGAATGCGCGGCTGGCTGGAGGCTGCCGAGGGCTGGGGGCTGGCGGAGCCGCTGCGCGGCGTGCTGTCGCAGGCGTACGTGGTGGCCCGGGGCCCCAAGGCGCGGGGCGCCATCCGCGCCGCCGGCCTGCACGACCAGTGGTCGCCGGACTCGGAGAGCTGCGAGGAGGTCGTCGAGCACCTGGTGCGGCGCGGGGTGGCCGGGCAGGTGATCGCCATGCAGCTACACGGCGACCGGCAGCCCGAGTGCACCAACGCGCTGGAGGACGCCGGCGCGACCGTCATCGAGGTACCGGTCTACCGGTGGGCCCCGCCGACCGACCCCGCGCCGCTGCACCGGCTGATCGACCTGGTCGCCGGCCGGCTGGTGGACGCGGTCACCTTCACCTCCGCCCCGGCCGCCGAGGCGCTGCTGCGCGCCGCCGGGGACCGCACCGAGACGGTGCTGGAGGCGCTGCGCGGCGACGTGCTGGCCAGTTGCGTGGGCGCGGTCACCGCCGAACCGCTGATCCGGCGGGGGGTGCCGGTTAGCGCGCCGAGCCGGGCCAGGCTCGGCGCTCTGGTCAGGACCATCGTGGACGAGCTGCCCCGCCGCACGGTCAGCATCAAGGCCGCCGGGCACCTGCTGACCCTGCGCGGGCACGCGGCCGTGGTCGACGGGGAGCTGCGCCCGCTCGCCCCGGCGCCGATGGCGGTGCTGCGGGCGCTGGCCGCGTCACCGGGGCGGGTGCTGTCCCGCACCGCCCTGCTGCGGACCCTACCGCGCGGCGCGGACGAGCACGCGGTGGAGATGGCGGTGGCCCGGCTGCGGGCCGGGCTGAAGGCCCCCCGGGTGGTGCAGACGGTGGTCAAGCGCGGCTACCGGCTCCGGGTGGAGTGACCTGGGCCGGGACGGGCACGGGGTCGTCGGCGGCACACCCAGCCGAGAAACGGCCCTGGCCGCGATCCTGAAGGTTGCCGAGGTCGAACCCCACAGGACCTTGCTCGATCCGGGAAACAGTGGCCTCGACGTCGATTCGAAGCCACTGTTTCCACGATCGGGCGGGCTCGCACCGCCGAAGCGGCGGGTGCCCTGATTCCGCCAGAGCGGCGGCCTCAGCCCACCGGGGCCGGGAAGCCCCGGCCGTGCTCGGCCTGGAGGCGCATCATCGCGTGCTCGACGACCGTCACCAGCACCTGCTTGACGGACTCGCGGTGCCGGGCGTCGGTCATGACCAGCGGCACCTGGGGCGAGATGGCGAGGGCCTCACGGACCTCCTCCAGCTCGTACTGCGGTGCCCCGTCGAACCGGTTGAGCGCCACCACGTACGGCAGGCGGCGGTTCTCGAAGTAGTCCAGCGGGGCGAACGCGTCGGTGATCCGGCGGGTGTCGACCAGCACGGCCGCGCCCACCGCGCCCTTGATGATCTCGTCCCACATGAACCAGAACCGGGTCTGGCCGGGCGTGCCGAACAGGTACAGGATCAGGTCCTCGGCCATGGTGATCCGGCCGAAGTCCATGGCGACCGTCGTCGTCTGCTTCCCTGGTACCTTCGAGGGGTCGTCGATGCCGACGCCGGCCGAGGTCATCACCGCCTCGGTGGTCAGCGGAGTGATCTCCGAGACCGCGCCGACCATAGTCGTCTTGCCCACACCGAAGCCGCCCGCAACCACGATCTTCGCGGAGGTGATCCCGCGGTTGCGGCGCGCCCCGGCGGGGTCATAGCCTGCGAAGTCCACTTAGCACCCTTCCAAGGATTTCCATCCGCTCCTCGTATCCCTCGGCGGGAGCGGCAGTATGCAGGGTCAGCAGGCCCTCGGCCACCATGTCGGCGACGATCACCCGGGCCACGCCCAAGGGCATCCGGGTGTATGCGGCGACCTCGGCCAGCGACTGGGGCCGACCCTCGCAGATCGTGGCGATTCGGTGCTTGTCGTGGCCGGCGAACCGGGACTCGGCGACGGCGGTCGGGCTGGCCGTCAGCACCGCCTCCAGCGCGATGTCCTGGCGCGGCTCGGTACGGCCACGGGTGACCGCGTACGGACGCACCAGCGCGCCGCGCGGGTCCTCCCGTCGTTGGTCCATCCGCGATCACCTCCTCCCGGTCGACGTCGTTGCTCGACGTCTGGTCATTGTTCGTGCAGCCCGGCGGTGTTACGCGCGCACCGCATCGCGGGGCAGCGGCACCAGTGCCGCGCCCACGCGCTCGACCAGCAGCGCCATCTCGTACCCGACCTGCCCGACGTCGCAGCTACGGGCAGCGAGCACCGCCATCGACGAGCCGTCGCTGATCGACATGAGGAACAGATATCCGCTGTCCATCTCGATGACCGTCTGGAGCACCCCGCCGGCGCTGAACATGCGGGCCGCGCCCTCGGTCAGGCTCACCACGCCGGAGGTGATGGCGGCGAGCTGGTCGGCCCGGTCCGCGGGCAGGTCCCGGGACGAGGCGAGCAGCAGCCCGTCAGCGGACACCGCCACCACGTGGGCGATTCCCGCCACGCTGTCGGCGAAGTTGGTGAGCAGCCAACCCATGTCCTGCATGGCCGCTGGCCTGTTCATCGGCTCGTCTCCTTGGTCGAATTGCTGTTCTGGTCCGCGCCGGCCGTCCGTCCACGCTGCACACCGCGGTGGTAGGCCGACAGCAGGCCGCGTACTTCGTCGGGGGTGCGCCGGCTGTGGTCCCGACCGCTCTTCGGTTCGATCCCGCCGGGGACGAGCTGGGCCTGGGGCACCCGCTTGGGCAGGCCGGAGCGGGTGGTGCCGGCGGCCGGCGGTTCGGCCGCCCGGCTGGCCCGCGACCAGCCCTCGTCGGCGGCGGTCCGCCACGCCTCCGGATCGATCGCCGGCGGCGGGGTGGGGGCCGCCGGCCCGGCGGTCGCGGAGGCGGCCGACTCCGGGGGCGGGGCGTACGCCGGCGGCGCGGTGGTCGTCGCCTCCGGGCCGTCCGTGGGGGTGGTCCCCGGGGTACGGGTCGGCAGCGGGGCCCGCGGCGGGGCGGTGGCCTGCGCGGGGGCGGAGTCGTCGAAGTTGGGGCGCTGGAAGATCGCGGTCACGTCGTCACCGTGGGAGCGGAACCACACCGCCTCCATCTCGCGGAAGATCGGCGCCTCCGCCTGCTGGGCCGGACGGGCCACCACCGGGGTGGCCGGGGCGACCGGCACCGGCGGGGCGGACGGTGCCATCCCGGCGACCGGGCCGCCCGGCAGCACCGGGGTCACCGGCGCGAGCGGGGTGGCCGACGCGAGCGGGCTGGCCGGGGTGGCCGGCTGGGCGGACTCCCCGTTCGGCGACCGCCGGGGCAGCGGATCGATCGTCGGGTACGACACGGTCGGGCTGCCGACCGAGATGCCGCCGCTGGGCGTGTACGCGGGCTGGGCCGGCACGGGCGGCTGCGACACGGGCGTCACGGTCGGGATCGTCGGCTGGGCCACGGTGGGGCTGCCGAACGGCGCGGCCGACGCCCCGTCCTGGGCGTCGCCGGGCACCTGCCAGCGGGCCGGTGTCGGCGCGGCGGTACGCCACTGGTCGGTCAGGGTGGCGGTGCGACCGGCACCGGTCGCCGGCTCACCGAACCCGACCGGGCTCAGCGGGGTCTGCTCGGCCGGGGCCGGCTGGCGCGCGAGGGTGAGCGGCGCCGGGACAGGCTGGCGTCCCCGCAGCGACGGCAGCACCACGGTCGAGCTGGGCAGGCTCACCTGGGCGACGGTGCCGCCCTCCACGTTGCGCCGCAGCTCCACCCGGATGCCGTACCGGGAGGCGAGGCGGCTCACCACGGCCAGGCCCATCAGCCGGAACGCGGCCACGTCCACGGTCGACGGGGCGGAGAGCCGGCGGTTGAGCGAGTCGAGCTGCTCGTCGGTGAGGCCGAGGCCCCGGTCCTCGACCTGGATCAGCACGTAGTCGCGGATCCGCCGGCCGTCGGCGACCACCACCGTGTTCGGTGGGGAGAAGCGGGTGGCGTTGTCGAGCAGCTCGGCGACCAGGCGGACGACGTCGTTGACGGCGTGCGCGGCGACCGAGATGTCGGTGTCGACCGTGCCGAACTCGATCCGGTTGTACTGCTCGACCTCGGACTGGGAGGCCCGCAGCACGTCGATCAGGAGCGCGTCGTCGCGGCGCGGCACGGCGGAGTCCGCGCCGGCGAGGACCAGCAGGTTCTCGTCGTTGCGGCGCATCCGGGTGGCCAGGTGGTCCAGCTCGAAGAGCTGGGCGAGCCGCTTCGGGTCCTCCTCGCCGCGCTCGATCGCGTCCAGCTCGCCGATCATCCGGTCGACCAGGGTCTGACTGCGCCGGGCCAGGTTGAGGAACATCGCCGAGACGCTGGTGCGCAGCGCGGCCTGCTCGGCGGCGACCCGGACCGCCTCCCGGTGGACCACGTTGAACGCCAGGGCGACCTGGCCGACCTCGTCGCGGTTGGTGAGCTGGATTGGGTCCCGGACCTGCCGGACGATCTCCTCCACGCCGCCGTCGCCGACGTTGCCGATGGTCTGGAGCCGCTGCACCGCGTCGGGCAGGTCGTGGTTGGCCACCGACAGCGCGCCCTCACGCAGCCGGCGCAGCGAGTGGTTGAGCGACCGGGCCAGCACCACGGCCAGCGTGACGGCGATGATCAGGGTCAGCAGCACCAGCACCGACTCGACGACCGCCTGCTGGATGACGTTCGAGCGGGCCTCCTCGGTCTGGTCGAGCAGCCGCTGCTGGAGCTGGATCTCGGCCCACCGCATCAGGTCGTTGACCGAGCCGATGGAGGCGGACACGTCGGCGGCGGTGACCAGGGGGGTCTGCCCGACCGACCGGGTCAGGTCGGCGGCCACCCGGTCGGCGAGCACGACGGCGTCGCCGGAGACGGTGCTGTCGACCAGGGCCCGCTGGGCCGGGTCCGCGGCCAGCGAGAAGGAGACCAGGGCCTCCTGCTGGCTGGTGAGGGTGGCCACGAACGAAGAGAACTGCTCCTCGTCGAGCCGGCCGGTGGACAGCGCCGTGTAGGCGACGGCCTGCTCTTCGGCGACCGCTGCCTTCGCGTGGGCGAACGCGGCCACCGCCCGGCGGTTGTCGGCCAGGGTCTCCTGGCCGGGCATCTGGGCGAGCGTGTCGCCGTAGGAAACCAGGTCGGTGACGATGACGCCGTAGCGCAGCGCCGCCTCGGCCACCGGCATCTGCTTGCGGTCCAGCACCTCCTGGCGGGTGCTGTTCAGCGTCCGCAGGTGGTCGTCGATGACCTTCAGCCGGTCCCGTACGTCGTTGGAGACCTTTCCGATGCTGCCCCGCTCGGCGTTGTACGTCTCGATGCGCGCGTCCGTGCTGCGCACCCGCAGGTTGTACTCGTCGACCCTGCTCTTCTCCCCCGGCCGGGCGAGGAGGGTGGCCGCGGCCATCCGCTCCTTGTGCAGGTCCTGGGTCAGCGCCGAGACGTCGATCGACAGGGCGGTCAGCGCCCGTAGCTGGGTCGCCTCGTACACGCCCTCACCGGTGGAGACCAGCCGGATGGTGGCGAGCGCGATCACCGCCGCGACCGGCACCACCAGGATCAGCGCCAGCTTCGAGCGGATCCGGGCATCCCGGAGTCGGGGCAGCCGTCGCCGGCCCCGCTCGTTCGACTCGCCGCTATCGGGCAGGGTCGTAGGTCCGGTCCTCACGACATCGCCTCCGTCGTTTCTTCCACGCCTGAACCGCCGACCCGTGCCCCGTGCAGCGGACAGCGCCGCGCGCGGCACGGCCGCGATTTCATCAGAGATGATCGTGTTTGGGAAGCCGCAGTGAGGCAGGAAACGGTCGCACGGCACTGATCGCGTGATCCGGTCAACTAATACCTTCATTTCCCCAAGCCCCTGATCAGGGCATGTGACTCCAGAGTGGTCGTCCGCTAATGCAAAGTAAGCATTTACAGGCATCGGGTTGCCCCAACATGTGGGACGCTCGTCCCGAAAGCTTCGATGCATCCGCGCTTGACCACAGGGCCCGGCATTGGCAAGGTTTTGCAGGCTTCGCGCACACCGTACGGCAGACCAATCCCGTTTCTCCACTGAGGACGGACAAGCGGCGGTGACCGGGCATCGCCCGCGCCGCACCTGGAGGACTGAGTTGATCCCCATCCGCTCCGTGACCATCGCGGCGCTCGCATCGGCCGTTTTGGCCACCACGCTCACCGGTTGCCAGTTCGGCGCGGCGGAGCAGGACACGAGCCCGATTGTGATCGCCGTGGACCTGGAGTTGTCCGGCTCCGCGGCCCCGATGGGCAAGGCGTACCAGCGCGCGCTGGAACTGAAGGCCGAACAGCTCAACGCTTCGGGCGCGCTGGGTGCCCGCAAGATCGAGCTCAAGGTGAAGGACAACCGCTCCGACGCGAGCGAGTCGCTGCGCAACATCGGTGACTTCAGCAACGACTCGCGGGTGAGCGCGATCATCATGGGCGGGTGCAACGAATGCGCCGTCGGCGCGGCCCGCACGATCAACGAGAAGAAGATACCGACGATCGCGCTCGCCTCGTCCAGTGCCGTGGCCACCCCGGTCGCCGACCGGCGGTACATGTTCAAGCTGGCCCCGAACGCGGCCGACAGCGCCGCCGCCCTCACCACCGAGTTGCGCCGCCGCGGCATCAGCGAGGTCGCCGTGCTCAACAGCGACGACAGCTACGGCCGGGAGGGGCTGGACTTGCTGCGGCGCGAGTTCGACAAGACCAACATCCAACTGCTGGGCAACCAGTCGGTGAAGACCACCGACACCGACGTCAGCCAGCAGGTCCGCGCGCTGGCCGAGCCCGAGCCCGAGGCCATGGTCGTCTGGACGCCACCGGAGCAGGCGATGCTCGCCGCGAGCGCGGCCCAGCCGGCCGGGTTCACCGGCTCGCTGTTCTTCGACGCGTCGGCCGCCGGGGAGCTGTTTCTGGGCGCCTCGTCCCGGTCTGCGGAGCGGGCCACCCTGATCTTCACCCAGACCATGGTGATCGACGACGTCATCGCCACCACCCCGGCCAAGGCGGCCCGCCGCCAGTGGTTCCAGGACTACACGGCCCGCTTCGGCGGCTACAACGGCTTCTCCTCGTTCGCCGCGGACGCCGTACAGCTCATCGCCGACGCCGAGCTGCGGGCCGGCGGCGCGCCCGGCAAGGCCGGCCGGGACGGCCTGCGCAACGTACTGGAGACGTCCCAGATGGACGGCCTCTCCGGCCCGATCCGGATGACGCCGGACAACCACTCGGGGCTGATGCCGCAGGCCCTCACCACGCTGGTCGCCCGGGGCGGGCGCTGGCGGCTCGCGGGCTGACGACGGTGGGGCCCGCCGGGCGCGGCCCACGGTCGCTTTCACCTCGTCGAGGTGGTCTCCCTGACCCAGGGCAGGGCGAGGCGCTCCACGAACACCAGCGCCGAGTAGAGCAGGATGCTGACCAGCGCGACCAGCATGATCGCCGCCCACGCGGTGGCGGTGTCGCCGATGCCGGCGTACTGGGTGATGACGTACCCCAGACCACTCTCGCCGGCCTGGAACTCGCCGATCACCGCGCCGATCGCGGCCAGTGGCATCGCCACCTTCAGCCCGACGAAGATCTGCGGCAGCGCGGCCGGGAAGCGCACCTTGCGGAACGCCTGCCACCAGGAGGCGTTCCAGGAGCGGACCAGCTCCGCCAGGTCGGACGGCGTGGTGGTCAGCCCGGTCGCGGTGGAGAGCACGATCGGAAAGAAGCAGAGCAGGAACACCATGGTCAGGATGGGCTTCTGACCCCAGCCGAGCGCGACCACGAGCAGCGGCCCCAGGGTGATCTTCGGAACCGCGTTGACCGCGACGAGCAGCGGGGTGAACATCCGCTCGACGGTGCGCGAGGCGGCCAGGGACAGTCCGAGCAGAACGCCGGCCACGGCGGAGAGCGCGAAGCCGATCAGGATCTCCAGCATGGTGTCGAGCGTGTGCTCCAGCATCCGGTCCGGCTTGTCGGTGAACGCCGACAGCACCGAGCCGGGGGTGGGCAGCGCGGCGGGGTGGACCAGCTCCAGCCGGGCGGTGAGCCACCACACCGCGAACGCGACCAGCAGGCCCGCGACGGGCAGCAGCAGCCCGTTCGCGCCGGCCCGCGCGCCGGCACCGAGGGCAGCGCGCCCGCCGGCGGCGCGGTGCCGGTCGACGGGCGGGGCCGCGAGCGCCGGTTCCGGTAACCGGAGGTCGGTCATCTTCTCCTCCTCATCCATTCGGCGCACAGGCCGGGAACGGAACGGGGGTACGCCCTGCCGGAGGCCGGCAGGGCGTACCCCTGGTGACTTGTCGGACCGGTCAGGGCTGCGGCACGAGGCTAAAGTCGATGATCTGGTCGGGGGTGATGTTCTGCTTGAGCGAGCCCGCGCCCTGGAGGATCGCGATGCTCTTGGCGACCCGGCCGCTGTCCAGCGTGCCGATCTTGGTGCCGGAGTTGTTGGACCGGACGTACCCGGCCATGAGCTGAAGCTCGGCGGCAGCCGCCGCCGGGTTGGTGGCGTCGACGTTCTTCTTCAGCAGGTCGGCGGCCTCCTGCGGGTTCGCCAGGGAGTACTCCAGGCCCTTAATCAGCGCGGCACTGAACCGCTTGACCATGTCCGGCTTCTCCTTGGCGATCTTGCTGGAGGTGATCAGCACGTTGCCGTAGAGGTCCTGCATCACGTTGCTGTAGGGCAGCAGGACGGCCTTCTTCTTGGTGACCGCCTCCACCGTCGGCTGGCCCACGACGAACTGACCGATGCCGTCGACGGAGCCGGAGGCGAGGGTGCCCATCAGGGTCTGCGGCTCGCCGTTCACCCAGGTCACCTTGCTGACGTCCACGCCCGCGAGCCGGGCGTACGTCGGGAAGAGGTTGCGGACGACGGACGCCGGGGCGTCCGCGAGCTTCTTGCCCTCCAGGTCCTTCGGCGAGGCGATGTTCTTGCCCTCGACCGTCACAATGGCCGCCATGGTGCGCTGCTGGATCGCCGCGACGGCGACGAAGTCCTTGGCCTGGCCGTTGCCGAGCTGGAGCAGGCCGCCGGTAAGGTCGATCGGGCCGAAGTCGGCCTGACCGCCGACGATGGTCTGGATCACCGCGCCGGTACCCTGACCGGGCTTGATCTCGACGTCGAAACCGGCTTCCCTAAAGAAGCCCTTCTCCTTCGCCACCCAGGCGTAGGAGTCACGGCCGAAGTTGCCAAAGGAAGTGAGGTACGTCACTTTCTCCAGCGACTTGCCGTCGCCGCCCTTGGCGTCGGACGCGTCCGAATCGCTGCTGCAAGCGGACACCAGGGTGAGGGCGGAGGCCAGGAGGGCCGCGGCGACCGTGCGGGTCAGCCTGTTCATCTGTGCACCATGTCCTTTCCGACCAGGGGCGATACGCCTCGGGCCGGGTCGTCGAGAGCGACGGCGTCGACAGAGGGGGGAGCCGACGCCACCGTCGTGAGGGGACTCTTCGCCGGCACAGACTACGCAAGGGACCTGCCGGTGTAGCGAGGAGTGTCTGTTGCGGAACGGAAACGAACTGATCTCCACCCCGGATGGTGTCGGATGGATCGCGGCGGGCTACCCTAGCTGCGATCCTGACCGTCCACTCAGGGAGGCAGCGGCGATGATCCGGCTGTCCGGCGTGTCCCGCACCTTCGACGGCCGGGCCGGCCGCGTCGAGGCGCTGCGGGGTATCGACCTCGACGTCGCCGAGGGCGAGTTCGTCGCCGTGCTCGGCCGCTCGGGCTGCGGCAAGTCCACCCTGCTGCGGATGGTCGCCGGGCTGCTGCCGGTCACCGCCGGGGAGATCACCGTCGCCGGCACACCGATCACCCGCCCACGCCGGGACATCGCCATGCTGTTCCAGCGCCCCGCCCTGCTGCCCTGGCGGTCGGTGCTGGACAACGTGCTGCTGCCGGTCGAGATCTTCGGGTGGAAGCGGGCGAAGCACCGCGAGCGCGCCCGGGAGCTGCTCGAACTGGCCGGGCTGGCCGGGTTCGAGAAGCGGCTGCCGCACGAACTCTCCGGCGGAATGCAGCAGCGGGTCTCGCTGTGCCGGTCGCTGATCGGCGACCCCCGGGTGATGCTCATGGACGAGCCGTTCTCCGCCCTGGACGCACTCACCCGCGAGGAGCTCTCCGGCGAACTCCAGCGGGTGCACATGACCAGCGGCGCCACCGTCGTCTTCGTCACCCACTCCATCGACGAGGCGGTGCTGCTCGCCGACCGGGTGGTCGTGCTCAGCCCCCGCCCGGGGCGGATCCGCGCGATCGTCGACGTCGACATCCCCCGGCCCCGGACCCTCGGCCGCAACGCCCACCTGGCCGACGTGGCCCGGGTCAGCGCCGAGCTGCACGAGCTGCTGATGGAACGGGACGGCCCCGCCGGGCCCGTCGCCCCGGCGTCGGCCGTCACCGGCGTACGCGAACCGGCGCCGGCCGGGGCCAGCGCGCAGGGACGATGACCATGCGGGTGGCCGTTTTCACCGAGCCACACCGGGGCGCCAGCTACGACGACCAGCTCCGCTTCGCCCGGGCTGCCGAGGCGGGCGGCTTCGAAGGGTTCCTACGGGCCGACCACTACCAGTCCATGGGCACCGACCCCGGCCTGCCCGGCCCCACCGACGCCTGGCTCACCCTCGCCGCGCTGGCCCGGGAGACCACCCGGATCCGCCTCGGCACCCTCGTCACGTCGGCCACCTTCCGGCTCCCCGGGCCGCTGGCCGTCATGGTCGCCCAGGTCGACCAGATGAGCGGCGGCCGGGTCGAGCTGGGCATCGGCGCCGGCTGGTACGAGCGGGAGCACACCTCGTACGGCATCCCGTTCCCGGACGTCGGGGAGCGCTTCGACCGGCTCGGCGAGCAGCTCGACGTGATCACCGGCCTGTGGCGCACCCCCGTCGGCGAGACGTACAGCTTCACCGGGAAGCACTACCACCTGGTCGACGCGCCCGCCCTGCCCGAGCCGATCCAGCGGCCCGGCCCGCCGGTGATCGTCGGCGGGCGCGGTCCCAGGCGCACCCCCGAGCTCGCCGCCCGGTACGCCGACGAGTTCAACATGCCGTTCAAGAGCGTCGCCGAGACCGCCGCCGCGTACGGGCGGGTGGCCGAGGCGTGCGACCGGCACGGCCGCGCGGCGTCGGGGCGGGCACCGCTCGTCCTCTCCGCCGGGATCTCGGTGGCGATCGGGCGCACCGACGCCGAAGCGCGGCGGCGGGCCGCGCCGCTGCACGCCATGAGCGCCCTGCCCCCGGAGGAATCGGTGGTGGGTTCGCCCGCCCAGCTCGTCGACCGGATCGGCGAGTTCGCCGCCGTCGGGGCGACCCGGGTCCACCTGCGGCTGATCGACCTGGCCGACCTCGACCATCTGGAGCTCGTCGCCGCCGAGGTGCTCCCGCAACTGGGGCGACACGCCGCTCTCCCGGTCGAGCGCCCCGCCGGTGCGGTGACTGGAGGCTCGACCGCATGACCGACGTGATCGACGGGACCGAGCTGGGCCCGGTGGGCCAGGAGATCGTCTACGAGAACGACCGGGTGCGGGTGTGGCACATCCGGCTGGAGCCGGGCGAGCGCCAGCCGCTGCACCGGCACGCCCACCCGTACCTGGTGATCGCCGTACAGGGCGCGAAGAACGTGGTGCAGACGATCGACGGGACCACCATCGACGCGGACGAGCCGACCGGCGGGGTCGTCTACCGCGACCCGGGCGCCGTCCACATGCTCACCAATGTCGGGGATACGACGTATCTGGCGCGGCTGGTCGAACTCAAGTAGTCGCAGGCCGGGCGCGTCGCCGCGCCGCGCGGCGTCAAGGTGGCGATCGGACGCACCGGGCCGTAACGTGCCCGACATGGCCTTTCGGACGTGGGGCAAGCTGCTGCTCACCGCGCTCGGGGTGAGCGTGCTGGCCGGCGCCGGTCAGCTCGGCGTCGCCTACGGCTTCGGAATCGTCCGGATCGCCGGCGACTTCACCGACGCCACCGTCAACCGGTGGCCGGCCCAGCTGGTCTGGGTGGGTTGGTGCGCGGCGCTCGCCGCCGTGGTCGGCGCGGTGGTCACCGAACGGCTCGCCCGCGCCGACCCGCTCACCCGAACCACGACCGGGCAGCTCGCCCTGGCCGGCGCGGCAGCCCTGGGCGCGATGGTCGTCGCGCCGCTGTGCATGCAACCGGCCCGAGCCACCCAGCTCAACAGCGTGGACCCGGTCTGGGCGGTGGGCATCTGCGCGGCCCTCGGCGCGGTGGTCGGCGCCGGCGCGGCGCTCGCCGTGCTGCTCCGCCTGCCGCTGGGCTGGAACGTCGCGGCGGTCGCCGGCACGATCTGGTTCGTCGCCCTGCTCTCGGCCCTACCCGCCCTGGCCGGCGCCGGCCCGCTGCCGACCGTACGGCTGGGCGTGTTCGAGCCGGGCTGGCTCGGCCCGGACACGGCGCAGCGGCTGGCCCCGCTGGTCCTGCCGCTGGTGGCCCTGCTCGCGGGCGCGGCCTCGGGCGCGCTGGCCCGCTGGCACGGCCACCCGCCGCTTACCAGCGGCGCGACCGGGGCGGCCGGCCCCGTGCTGGTCGCCTTCGCCTACCTGGCCGCCGGCCCCGGCGACTCCGCCGACCGGTACCAGCTCGCGCCCTACTACGGTGCCCTGATCGCGGTCGTCACCGGCGTGCTCGGCTCCACGGCCGCCGCCCTGGCCCGCTGGCCCCTCTTCCCCCGCTCCGACGAGGGCCGAGGCGGGGGCCGACCTGCCCGGGACGCTCGGCTCGACCGCTCCCGGGGCACCCGGCGCGGGACTACCCGGGACGCTCGGCTCGGGCCTGCCCGGGGCGCAGGTCGGCGGCGGCAAACAGCCGGCGATCGTGCCGACGGACATCCTCCGGCCGCTGCCGAACAACCCCACCCCGCCCGGGGGCGGCGGCCCGGCCGACCCGGACGCGGCCACGGCCCGCCGGGTCCCAGCGACCGTCGGCGACCCACTGCCGAACGACCGCACCGGCGATGGCCGGGACCACGTACGGGGCCGGCGCGCCGG
>NZ_GG657738.1:2577348-2618117 GCF_000158815.1 Micromonospora sp. ATCC 39149
GGCCTCCGGGACGACCGCCGCCGCCAGGCCCATCGGCGCGGTCGGGACGGGCGGGGCCACCGACGCGACCGCGACCGGCGGCGTCACCACAACGATCGAGGCCGGCGGGCCCACGGGAGCCGGCGGGGTGGCCCGCGCCGGCGACGTGAACTCCCCGGACGACGCGGCCACCACCGCCGGTTCCCGCGCCGCCGACGGCGGGGGCCCTACGGATCCGGCCGCCGTCGCCGAAGCGGCGGGCACGCCGGACCCGGCGGGCTCCACCACCGAAGTGCCCACTCCCGCGCGCACGAAGGCGACCGGTGCGACAGGTGCCACGGAGAAGACCGCTGCGGCGGACGCCACGACGGCACCGGATGCTGCGGATCGCGCCGAGGCACCGACCGCCGCGCCGCCCCCTGGCCGGCCCGGCCCGCTGCCCAGCGACGCAACCCACCCGGTTGGCGACGTGACGCAGCCCGACGGGCCGACGTCGGCCCCGGCGGGCGGCCCCGCGTGGGACTGGTCCCTGCCACCCGCGGGCGACGTGACGCAGCCCGACCGGCCGACGTCGGCCCCGGCGGGCGGCCCCGCGTGGGACTGGTCCCTGCCACCCGCGCCGGACGGCCAGCCGAACGCCGGGACGGCACCGCGCCCCCGCCCCCGGTTGTCCCTGCCCGATCTCGACCGGGCGTCGAGCTGGGACGCGTTCGGCAACGCCACCCGGCGGGCCGTCTCCCCGGCTTCGGAGCGCCGCGCACCGGGCGGGACACGACCCGTGTACGGCGAGCCGCAGGCCCCGGGCGACGCGCAGGCCCCGGGCGACGCGCAGACCCCCGGCGACGCGCAGGCCCCCCTGGGCAAGACGCAGACGCCCGCCGAGACGCCGGCTCCGCACGGCGGGCCGGGCGGGCCGCGGACGACCGGCGACGGTGCGGGCGGCGACGGTGCGGCCGACGACACCCCCCGCGCGCCCGGTGCCGCCCCGGAAGGTGCCGGTACCGGGCCGGAGGAGCCCGCCGCCGGCCGGTCCCGGCTGCTGCGGACCCTGTTCCGGCGCAACCGGACGCGGACGGCCGAAAAGACCGCCACGGCGGCGGAGTGGGACGACCGCCGGGAGCAGGAACCGCTGCCGGCGCAGGACGAGGAGTACGTCGACTGGGTCACCGGCCTCGCCCGCCCCGTGCCGGGCGAGGACGGTGGGTCGGGGGACGCCGAGCGGCACTCGCTGCGGCCCTCCGGCCGTCACCACCGGGACTGACCGCCCCGGTGGTGTCCCGCCATGTCGGCGACGTGGCGGCATCGATCCCGTAGGACGCTGCCAGGTCGCCGACATGGCCTGCCGTCGACCTGCCGCCAGCCGGGCCAGACCGAGCCGCCCCCGGCCGGTCAGGCCAGGGGCAGGTCAGGCCCCCAGTCGGTCAGGCCAGCGCAAGGTCAGGCCAGCGGTAGGTACACCCGGCCGCCGGAGGAGACGAATTCCTCCGACTTGTCCCGCATGCCGCGCGCCGCGTACTCCTTCAGCTCCTGGGTGATCTTCATGGAGCAGAACTTCGGGCCGCACATCGAGCAGAAGTGCGCCGTCTTCGCCGGCTCCGCCGGCAGGGTCGCGTCGTGGTACGACCGCGCCGTCTCCGGGTCCAGCGAGAGGTTGAACTGGTCCTCCCAGCGGAACTCGAACCGCGCCTTCGACAGCGCGTCGTCCCAGGTCTGTGCCCCGGGGTGGCCTTTGGCCAGGTCCGCCGCGTGGGCCGCGATCTTGTACGCGATCACCCCGGCCTTCACGTCGTCCCGGTCCGGCAGCCCCAGGTGCTCCTTGGGGGTGACGTAGCAGAGCATCGCGGTGCCGAACATGCCGATCATGGCAGCGCCGATCGCCGACGTGATGTGGTCGTACGCGGGCGCGATGTCGGTGGTCAGCGGGCCGAGGGTGTAGAACGGGGCCTCGTGGCACCACTCCTGCTGGAGGTCCACGTTCTCCTTGATTTTGTGCATCGGCACGTGGCCGGGGCCCTCGATCATCACCTGCACGTCGTACTCCCAGGCGATCTTCGTCAACTCGCCGAGAGTGCGCAGCTCGGCGAACTGGGCCTCGTCGTTGGCGTCGGCGATGGACCCCGGGCGCAGCCCGTCGCCGAGGGAGAACGTCACGTCGTAGCGGGCGAGGATCGCGCACAGCTCGCGGAAGTTGGTGTACAGGAAGTTCTCCTCGTGGTGCGCCAGGCACCAGGCCGCCATGATCGAGCCGCCCCGGGACACGATGCCGGTCACCCGGTCCACGGCCAGCGGCACGTACGGCAGCAGCACCCCGGCGTGCACCGTCATGTAGTCGACGCCCTGCTCGGCCTGCTCGATCACCGTCTCGCGGAACACCTCCCAGCTCAGCTTCACCGGGTCGCCGCCGACCTTCTCCAGGGCCTGGTAGATGGGCACGGTCCCGATCGGCACCGGCGAGTTGCGCACGATCGCCTCGCGGGTTTCGTGGATCCGCTTGCCGGTGGACAGGTCCATCACGGTGTCCGCGCCCCACCGGGTGGCCCAGGTCAGCTTCTCCACCTCCTCGGCGACGGAGGAGGTGACGGCCGAGGTGCCGATGTTGGCGTTCACCTTCACCAGGAACGCCTTGCCGATGATCGCCGGCTCGCACTCCGGGTGGTTGACGTTGAGCGGCAGCACCGCCCGCCCGGCCGCGATCTCGTCCCGGACCAGCTCCGGGGCCACGCCCTCCCGGATCGCCACGAACTCCATCTCCGGAGTGACGACCCCGGCCCGCGCGTACGCGAGCTGCGTCGGCCGCTTGCCGTCCACGCCCGCGAGGGGGGTGCCCGCCCCCCGGGCCGGTGCCACGTCTCCCCGGGCGGCGATCCACGGCCCGCGCAGCGGGGGCAGCCCCACCTCCGGGTCGGAACCCGGGCCGGAGGTGTCGTAGAGCCGGACCGGCGGATTGTCGCCGGCCAGGTCGACCTCGGCGAACGGCACCCGGATGTCCGGCCGGGACCCCTCGACGTAGACCTTGCGTCGTGCCTGCATGACTGCCTCCCAGATGGTGGTCAGGACCAGCCGAAGTGGTCCAGCGGACCGCGTCCGGCGCCCAGTTCCCAGTCCCGCGCGCCGGTCAGCGCGCGGGTGACGTACTCCTTGGCGGCCCCGACGGCCGCCGGCACCGCGTCCCCGGCCGCCAGCCGGACGGCGATCGCCGCCGAGAACGAGCAGCCGGTGCCGTGGCTGTGCCGGGTCCGCACCCGGGGGGCACGCAGCAGGGTGACGGTCCCCCCGCCGGCCAGCACGTCGACCGACTCGCCCGCCGCGTCCACGTCGCCGCCGGTGACCACCACGTGCGCCGGGCCGCCGGCGACGAGGGCCTCGGCGGCGGCGACCATCTCCTCCACCGTGGTCACCGGACGCCCGGTGAGGGCCGCGGCCTCCGCGCAGTTCGGCGTCGCCACCTCGGCGTACGGCAGCAGCCGCTCGACCGCCTCGACCACGCCGAGCCGGTGCCCGCTGGTGGCGACGAGCACCGGGTCGACGACGAGGTGTGGCAGTCGCCCCGCCCGCGCCGCGTCGGCGACCGCGTCGGCGACGGCCGGGGTGCCGAGCATGCCGGTCTTCACTGCCCGCACCCGGAAGTCGCCGAGCACGCTGTCGAGCTGCTCGGTGACCGTGCGCGGCGGAAGCGGCAGTACGGCGTCCACGCCCCGGGTGTTCTGTGCGGTGACGGCGGTGAGCACACTGGTGCCGTACGCGCCGAGCGCCGCGAAGACCTTGAGGTCGGCCTGGATGCCGGCTCCCCCGCCGGAGTCGGACCCGGCGATAGTGAGCACGGTCGTGGGGGTCACCGGTCGCCTGCCGTGGCGGTCGCTCGGTCTTCGGGGGTTGCGGTCGCGGGCCGCGGCGGAAGGATCTCCTCGTAGGCCGCCGTCAGGGTGGCGGCTGCCTCGGCCGGGTCCCCGGCGCGCATGATCGCGCCGAGGACCGCCACGCCCACGGCGCCCGCGTCGACGCAGGCGCGCACCTGGGCGGGAGTCTCGACGCCGCCGAGGGCGAGGACCGGCACGGTGCTGGCCCGGATCAGTTCGCCGAGTCCCTGCGGCCCCAGGTGCGGGCCGTAGCCGGGCTTCGACCTGCTCGGGTACACCGGGGAGAGGGTCACGTAGTCCTCGGTGGTCAGTCGCGCCAGCTCGGCCGCGTCGTGGCAGGACCGGCCGACGAGGCTGCGGCGGGGTGGCGGCGGGTACGGGCCGGCGGCCGGCAGGTGCACGGCGTCGCCGCCGAGCGGGTCGGGGCCGGCGACGACCAGGGTGCCGCCGGCCTCGGCGAGGATCGGGCGCAGGTCGGCGGCGAGCGCGGCCCGCTCGGCGCGAGGCAGGTCCTTCTCCCGCAGCACCACCCAGCGCACTCCCCCGGCCACGGGCACCTTCCACCACCTTGCGCGAGGGCCCCCCGGGCCGCCCACCGATCGGTCAGCACCACCACTCCGGCCCGGGGTCACAGGTCCGGCCTGCCCTCGTCGGGGGTGGAGGCGAGGGCGTGGAACCGGCGGGGGATGCGGCCCGCGCCGGCCGCGAGGCGCCCGGCCGCGACCGCGTACCGCATGGCGGTGGCCATCGCGACCGGGTCGGCGGCCCGGGTGACGGCGCTGGCCAGCAGCACCGCGTCGCAGCCCAGCTCCATGGCGAGCGCCGCGTCGGAGGCGGTGCCGATCCCCGCGTCGAGGATCACCGGCACGTCGACGCCCTGCCGGATCAGGCGGATGTGGTGGGGGTTGTTCACGCCGAGGCCGGAGCCGATCGGCGCGCCGGCCGGCATCACCGCCGCGCACCCGACGTCGGCGAGCCGCCGGGCCAGGATCGGGTCGTCCGACGTGTACGGCAGCACGGTGAACCCGTCCGCGACCAGCGTCTCGGCGGCGCGCAGCAGCTCCACCCCGTCGGGCAGCAGCGTGCGCTCGTCGCCGATCACCTCCAGCTTCACCCAGTCCGTGTCGAACGCCTCGCGGGCCAGGTGGGCCACCTTCACCGCCTCGCCGGCCGTGTAGCAGCCGGCCGTGTTCGGCAACAGCCGCACCCCGCACCGCTCCAGCAGGTCGAGCAGCCCGCCACCCATGCCGGGGGCGGTGTCGACGCGGCGTAGTGCGAGGGTGACCAGTTCGGTGCCGGACGCTCGGATCGCCTGCTCCAGCGCGTGCAGACTGGCCGCGCCCCCGGTGCCGAGAATCAGCCGGGACTCGAACGTCACACCGCCCAGCTCGAACGGGGAACCGTCATGGGACATGCCGGTCACCCGCCCTGGGCGGCGCTGAGCACCTCGACGCGGTCGCCGTCGCGCAGCAGCGTCGCCGGCCACCCGCCGCGCGGCACCACCTCGCCGTTGACCGCGACGGCGAGGCCGCGCCGCTGGTCGGTGACCAGGCCGACCAGGTCGGCCACGGTCGCGCCGGCGGGCAGCGTACGCCCGGCGCCGTTCACCGTCAGTTCCATGTGTGCTCCTCCTCGGACGCGACCGGGACGCGGTCGTCAGCCGTACGGGACGGGTCAGCCGTGCCGGCGGCGGCGCGCCGGGCCGGCGCTGGCCGCGAACCGCTCGGGGGTGAAGGGGGCGAGCAGCGGGTCCGCCGCTCCGGAGACGATCAGCTCGGTGACCAGGTCGGCGGTGACCGGGGTGAGCACGATGCCGTGCCGGTGGTGGCCGGTGGCGGCGAGCACGCCGGGCCGGCCCGGCAGCGGCCCGAGGATCGGAGCGTTGTCGGGGGTGCCGGGACGCAGCCCGGCGGTCGCCTCGACCAGGTCGTACTCGGCCAGCTCGGGGACGAGGTCGACGGCGGCGCGGAGCAGCCGCAGCACCGCACCGGCGGTGACGTCGGTGTCGGCGCGCTCCTCGACGGTCGCACCGACCACCACCTCGCCGCTGTCGCGGGGCACCAGGTAGACGGGCTCGCCGTCGGCGTACCCCCGGATCACGTGCCGGAAGCCCGGCGGACCGCCGTCGGGCGCGCGGAGCCGGAGGACCTGGCCCTTGACCGGCCGGACCGGTAGCCCGGTGAGCGCGGCGGCCCCGCAGCCGGCGGCGACGACGGTGACCCGGGCGTCCAGCTCGGACAGCGCCCGCACCGAACCGGTGACCAAGGTCGCGCCGGCCCGTTCGGCGGCGGTCCGCAGCGCGGTCACCAGCCGCCGTGGATCGACCTGGTGGTCGCCGGGGGCGACCGCGCCGCCGCGCACCCTGGGGGCGAGCGCCGGCTCGCGGTCGCGCAGCTCCGACGGACGCAGCGGGGTGATGGGCAGCCCCAGCTCCCGCTGGTACGACCACAGCCGCCGCGCCTCGGCGAGGTCGTCGCCGGTGAGCCCGACGACGAGGGTGCCCTCGGTGCGGTACCCGAAGCCGGTGCCGGCGGCCTCGGTCAGCTCGGCGGCGAACGCGGGCCAGCGGGCGGCGGAGGCGGCGAGCAGCCCGGTCAGCTCGTGCTCGCCGAAGTACGCCTCGGCGACCGGCGACAGCATCCCGGCGGCGACGCGTGACGCGCCCGACCCGGGGGCCGGATCGTGCACGACGACGCGCAGCCCACGCGCCGCGCACCGCCACGCCACCGCTAGCCCGACGACCCCGCCTCCCACCACCGCCACATCGGTAAGGAAGGGCCCCCTGTTAACGCTTTCGGTAGAGGAAGGGCCCCCTGTTAACACGTCAGCGCCCCGAGCAGCTCGGCGGTGACCCGCGCCGGGTCGACGGCGGCGGAGAGCGCCCCGACCACCGCCACCCCGTACGCCCCGGCGGCGCGCAGCGCCGGGACGCCTGCGGCGGTCACCCCGCCGATGGCGATCACCGGCACCGCCACGGCCCGGGCCACGGCGCGTACCCCGGCGGGGCCGATCGGGTCCGGCAGGCCGGCCTTCGTGTCGGTGGCGTGGCAGGGGCCGACGCCGAGGTAGCTGGCTCCGGCGGCCTCCGCCTCGGCGGCCGGCCCCGGCGCGCGGGCGGTCGCGCCGAGCACGGCGGTGGGGCCGAGGACCCGGCGGGCCGCCGCGACCGGCAGGTCGTCCGCGCCGACGTGCCCGCCGGCGGCGCCGACCGCGAGCGCCACGTGCAGCCGGTCGTTGACCAGGCACGTCGCCCCGTACGGGGCGCACAGCGCGACCACCCGGCCGGCCAGGTCGTACGCCTCGCGGTCGGTGGCGTCGTCGGTGACGCGGACCTGGACGACCAGCTCGGCGCGGGCCACCGGCAGGGCGGCACGCAGTACGGCGAGCGGGTCCCGCCCCGGTCGGGTGTCGGTGATCAGATGCAGTCGCCCAAGGGAAGGCACGGCAACTCTCCTCCCTGCGCCGGCATTACCCGGATCAGGTTCGACGGTCGGGGGCTCCAGCCCCCCTCTCAGCCCGGTACACCGGGCTCCCGTGGGTTACGTCCGTGTCACCGTACGACGGATCGGTCGGTTCGCCAAGGGGCCCAGCGGTGGCCCGGACCACGGGTCCGCCGGCCCGTTGCGCCACTCGTCCCATTCCTCCACTTCCGCCGGATAGGCCAATCACCGATATCGAATCGTTACACGTCGACGCCTTGCCGGAAACGAACCTAGCGGCGCTAATTTGTTTATTCGATCGACATAATTTGATGCGCGGCCTCGGCGTGGCCCGGCACCGATCCGACCGGGCGCGGTCTGCGGCGAAGTCGCCCCTGCCCACCACTGTCCAGCTCGGACAAAGGAGCATTGAGTGTCTCCGTCCCGCCGCCGCCGCAAACCTCGCGGCATCCTCAGCACCGCCCTCCTCACCCTGTCCCTCGTCGCCACCGGCCTGGTCGCCGGCACCGCCGCCCAGGCCGCACCGGTCGCGGCAGCACCGGTCGCGGCAGCAGCGCCCGCCCAGGCAGCCGCAGCCGATCCGTTCTCGGTGCTCGTCTTCTCCAAGACCGCCGGGTTCCGGCACGACTCCATCCCCGCCGGCATCGCCGCCATCCAGAAGCTCGGCGCCGACAACGGCTTCACCGTCGACGCCACCGAGGACGGCGGGGCGTTCACCGACGCCAACCTCGCGAAGTACCGCGCCGTGATCTGGCTGTCGACCACCGGGGACGTCCTCGCCGCCGATCAGCAGGCCGCGTTCGAGCGCTACATCCAGGGCGGCGGCGGGTACGTGGGCATCCACGCCGCCTCCGACACCGAGTACAGCTGGTCCTGGTACGGCGACCTGGTCGGCGCGTACTTCGCCAGCCACCCCACCAACCAGCAGGCCACCATCAAGGTGGAGGACCACGCGCACCCGTCCACCGCCACGCTGCCGGACAAGTGGTCCCGCTACGACGAGTGGTACAACTTCCAGTCCAACCCGCGCGGCGACGTGCACGTGCTGGCCAGCCTCGACGAGACCAGCTACACCCCGGGCTCCGGCGCGATGGGTGCCGACCACCCGACCGCCTGGTGCCACGACTTCGACGGCGGCCGGGCCTGGTACACCGGCGGCGGCCACACGCAGCAGTCGTTCGCGGAACCGGAGTTCCTCGCCCACCTGCTCGGCGGCATCCGCACGGCGGCCGGCGTCGAGCGGGCCGACTGCGGCGCCTCGAAGACGTCGAGCTTCGAGAAGGTGACGCTGGACAGCAACACCAACAACCCGATGGAGCTGGACATCGCTCCGGACGGCCGGGTCTTCTACGCCGAGCGCGACGGCCGGGTGCAGATCATCAAGCCGAACACCGGCAACACGGTCACCGCGACCCGGCTGGACGTCTTCACCGGCAACGAGGACGGCCTGATCGGTCTCCGCCTCGACCCGGACTTCGCCACCAACAAGTGGATCTACCTGTACTACGCGCCGGCCAGTGGCGGCCCCCGCAACTACCTGTCCCGGTTCACCGTCACCGGTGACACCATCGACAAGGCCAGCGAGAAGGTCGTCCTCCAGGTCGACACGCAGCGCAACACCTGCTGCCACGCGGGCGGCAGCATGACCTTCGACTCTGCCGGCAACCTGTACCTGGCCACCGGTGACAACACCAACCCGTTCGAGTCCGACGCGTACACCCCGATCGACGAGCGGCCCGGTCGGCAGGACTACGACGCGCAGCGCACCGCCGGCAACACCAACGACCTGCGCGGCAAGGTGATCCGGATCCACCCGGAGGACGACGGGACGTACACCATCCCGGCGGGGAACCTGTTCGCGCCGGGCACCGCGAAGACCCGGCCGGAGATCTACGGCATGGGTTTCCGCAACCCCTTCCGCATCGGCGTCGACCCGAAGACCGACGTGCTCTACGTCGCCGACTACGGGCCGGACGCGGGCGCGAACAACCCGAACCGGGGCCCCGAGGGCACGGTCGAGTGGAACATCGTCGACCGGCCGGGCAACTACGGCTGGCCGTACTGCGCCGGGGCGAACTACGCGTACAACGACTACCAGTTCCCGTCGGGCCCGTCCGGGGCGAAGTTCGACTGCGCCGCGCCGGTCAACAACTCCCCCAACAACACCGGCCTGACCAACCTGCCCCCGGCGATTCCCGCCACGGTCGACTACGACTACTCGGGCAACCCGCGCTTCCCCGAGATCGGTGGCGGCGGCGCCCCGATGGGCGGCCCGGTCTACCGGTACGACGCCGACAACCCGTCGAAGACCAAGTGGCCGGCGTACTACGACGGCAAGGCGATGGTCGGCGAGTGGAACCAGTCGAAGATGTACACGATGCAGGTCAGCGCGGACGGCAAGTCGCTGATCGACATCAACCAGGTGCTGACCGGGATGGGCATGGTCCGCCCGATGGACTTCGAGTTCGGGCCCGACGGCGCGCTGTACCTGATCGAGTGGGGCAGCGGCTTCGGCGGCAACAACGACAACTCCGGGGTCTACCGGATCGACTACACCGCCGGTGACCGGGCCCCGATCGCCGAGGCCAGCGCGACGCCCACCTCCGGGCCCGCGCCACTGACCGTGAGCTTCTCCAGCGCCGGCTCCCGCGACCCGGACGGCGGCGTCCTCACGTACTTCTGGGACTTCGGCGACGGGCACACCTCCGCCGAGAAGAACCCCACCCACACGTACGACGAACCGGGCAACTACACCGCCCAACTCACCGTCACCAACCCCGCCGGCCGTACCGCCGTGGCGAACGTGCCGATCACGGTCGGCAACACCGCCCCGACGGTGACCATCGAGTTCCCGCCGAACGGCGGCTTCTTCGAGTGGGGCGACCAGGTCAAGTACGCGATCGAGGTGACCGACCCGGAGGACGACGAGATCGACTGTAACCGGGTCCGGCTCCAGGTGCTGCTCGGCCACGACGAGCACGCCCACCCGCTGGAGCAGCACACCGGCTGCACCGGCATCGTGCAGACCTCGCTGGCGTCCGGGCACGGCGCGGAGGCCAACGTCTTCGCGGTCTTCGAGGCGACGTACACCGACGACGGCGGTGTCGGCGGTGCCGGCGCGCTGACCGGCCGGGCGATCGAGCAGTTGCAGCCCAAGCGCAAGCAGGCCGAGTACTTCGCCGCCACCGGCCGGGCCCCCGGCAGCACCGGCGGCGGCGACCCGGGCGTGCAGAAGGAGACGGGCTCCGACACCGCCGGCGGCGGCCAGAACATCGGCTTCGTCGAGGACGGCGACTGGTGGTCGATCGCCCCGGCCAGCCTGACCGGGATCGACTCGATCCGGTTCCGGGCGGCCTCGTCCGTCCAGGGCGGGCGGATCGAGGTCCGCGCGGGCACCGTCGACGGCCCGCTGGTCGCGTCCGCGAACGTGCCCGGCACCGGCGGCTGGCAGCAGTACGTCGACGTGACCGCTCCGGTCACCGGAACGGCTGAGGGCACGCTGTACTTCCTCGCGAAGGACCCGGCCGGCGGCACCGGCTCGCTGTTCAACGTCAACTGGATGGACTTCCTCGGCCGCGGCGTCACCGAAAACGCGCCGCCGCAGGTCAGCGCCACGGCGACGCCGACCACCGGCACCGCGCCGGTCACCGTCGCCTTCGACGGGACAGCCACCGACGCCGAGGGCGACACCCCGCTGACGTACGCCTGGGACTTCGGCGACGGCGGGACGGCGTCGACCCTCGACGCCACCCACACGTACACCGTGCCGGGCAACTTCACCGCCACCCTGACGGTGACCGACGCCCGGGGCGCGAAGGCGTACGTGAACGTCCCGGTGAAAATCGAGGCGCCGAACACGTCCTGCTTCGGGGCGCGCTCGGACGACTTCCTCGGCACCAGCCTCGACAAGAGCCGCTGGGCCGTGGTCCGGGAGAACCAGCTCTACTCGATCGCCGGCGGGTCGCTGCGGCTGCCCACCTCTCCCGGTGACCTGTACGGCACCCGTAACGACGCCACCAACCTGGTCCTCCAGCCCGCGCCCAGCGGGGCCTGGCAGGCCACCACGAAGGTCACCGTGCCTGTCACCGCCGACTACCAGCAGGCCGGCCTGATGGTGTACGGCGACGACGACAACTACGCCAAGCTGGACCTGGTGTACGGCGGCAACCGCAAGGTGGAGTTCCTTCGGGAGACGGCCGGTTCGCCGCGCAACGAGGCGGCCGACAGCGCCGCCGCGCCCGCTGGCGACACCATCTGGCTGCGGGTGACCAGCGACGGGACGAACCTGACGGCGGAGTTCTCCGCCAACGGGTCGACGTTCACCCCGGTCGGCCGGTCCGCCGCGCTCGCCGGGATCACCAACCCCCGGATCGGGCTGTTCGCCCTCAACGGCGGCACCACCGCCCCCGTGGTGAACGCGGTGTTCGACTGGTTCCAGGTTGCGCCGGACGCCCCGGCCGAGCCGGTCGACCCGTCGGACGAGTTCAACGGCACCACGCTGGACAAGTGCCGGTGGAACGCGGTGCTGCGGGAGGACCCGGCCGCGTACCGGGTTACCGGCGGCGAGTTGCGGATCGACGTGCCGTCCGGTGACATCTACGGCACCGGCAACACCGGGCCGACGAACTTCATCCTCCAGACCGCGCCGGCCGGCGACTGGACCCTGGAGACGAAGGTCGACGGCAGCCTGCTGGCCGAGCAGTACCAACAGGCCGGTCTGATCGTCCACGCCGACGACGACAACTACGTCAAGTTCGACTTCATCGTGGACAACCAGGCCGGTCAGGCGATCTCCCGGCGGATCGAGTTCCGCAGCGAGGTCGGCGGGGCCATACAGGACCCACAGCCGCAGGTCACCAACCTGACCTCGGCGGTGTGGCACCTGCGGGTGGCGCGCACCGGGAACGAGTTCACCGCGTCGTACTCGGCCGACGGGCAGAAGTGGACGACACTCGGGACGGTGAGCAACACCGTCGTCGGGGCCACCCCGAAGGTGGGTCTGTTCACCCTCGGGGGGAACGCGGCCACCTCGAAGACCGCGTCGTTCGACTACTTCCGGCTCGGCACCGCAGCGGTCGACACGACCGCGCCGGTGACGACGGCGACGGTCTCCGGCACCCCGACCGAGGGCTGGCACACCGCGCCGGTCACCGTCACGCTCGCGGCGGCCGACGAGGCCGACGGCAGTGGGGTGGCGACCACCGAGTACCAGCTCGACGGGGCCACCGCGTGGACCGCGTACACGTCGCCGGTGCAGGTCAGCGGTGACGGGGCGCACGAGTTGCGGTTCCGGTCGACCGACTCCGCCGGCAACGTGGAGGCCACCAAGACGGTCGCTGTGAAGATCGACGCCACGGCGCCGGTCAGCTCGGCGGCGTTCGCCCCGGCGAACGACGACGGCTGGCACGCCGGCACGGTTCCGGTGGTGCTCACCTCCACCGACGCCGGTTCCGGGGTGAAGCTGCTGGAGTTCTCGCTCGACGGCGGGGCGTGGACGGCGTACACCGCGCCGGTCGAGGTGACCGGGAACGGCAGCCACGAGCTGCTCTACCGGGCCACCGACACCGCCGGCAACGCCGAGGCGCTGAAGTCGGCGGTGGTGAAGATCGACGGTGAGAAGCCGACGCTGCTGGTCTCCGGCGTCGCCGACGGCCAGCTCTACGGCGACAGCCAGGACGTGCGGATCTCCTGGGAGGCGGTCGACCCGACCTCCGGCGTCAAGACGACGACCGGCAAGTTGGACGGCAAGTCGTACGCCAACCAGACCCTGCAGGCCATGTACGAGCTGCCGCTCGGCATGCACGAGCTGACCGTGACCGCGACCGACAAGGCGGGCAACTCCACCACCTCGACGGTCCGGTTCTTCGTCACCACCTCGTTCCGGGACATGCAGAACCTGCTGGACCGGTTCAAGGCGACCGGGCGGCTGTCGACGAAGGCGCACAAGGATCTGTCGAGCAAGCTGTCCGCGGCCCGGCAGGCCGAGGCGGCCGGCAACGACGCGAAGGCGATCAAGCTGCTGAAGGAGTTCCGCACGCTCGTGGCGAAGCCGGGCCTGATCGGTGAGGCGGAGGTCCGTGACGTCCTCACCCGGGACGCCGACTCCATGATCGTCCGGCTCGGCGGCACGGCCAGCAAGGCCGGGGTCAAGGCCAACGGCGGCACGTCGCTCAAGGGCACGGGCCGGCTCGGCGACGATCCCACCCGGATCAGCCGGGGTCGCTCCCTGTAACGGAAGCGGGGCCGCTCCCGCCGTCCACGACGGCGGGAGCGGCCCCACCCGAACCGAACGAGTGGAGCACGTGCGATGCGTACCCTCAGGATTCTCACCGCCACGCTCGTCGCGGCGTGCCTGGTGGCGCTGCCGACGGCCCCGGCGGCGGCGCACAACGGAAAACTCAAGCTGACGGTGGCCGGCGACGGGGCCGGCGGGGTCACCGTGCAGGCCACCCACGCCGACGGCCACCGGCTCGACCAGCCGGTGCGGTTGGTCCTCACCGCCGAGGGTGAGGGCGACCGGAAGGCCGGGCCGCTGCAACTCGAACCGGCCGCGGAGGGGCAGGGCTTCTACTCCAGCGGCCCGGTGCTCTCCCCCGGCCGCTGGCGGGTGACGGTCACCGCGCCCGCCCCGTACAAGACGTCGGCGATGGCGACCGTGCAGGCCCGGCCCGCCCAGTCGCCGCCCGCGCCACGGCCCGTCGCCGTGCAGGCCGGCCCGGACGAGCGGGACCGGTCGGGCGTCGGGTGGTGGACGTACGCGGCCGGCGGGCTCGTCGCCGGCGCGCTGCTGGCGGCGGTGCCGCTGCTGCTCGTGCGGCGACGCCGGCCGGCCGGCCCCGGGGAGCCGACGGCCTGACCGGCCGAGAGTCGGACGAGGGACGTCGGGGGCGGGCTGCCCCGGCGTCCCTCGTCGTTCGGCTGTGGCAGGGTATCGACGCGTTCGTCGAGCCGGGTGAGCGCCGCCTCGAGGTGGGCGGGCCATGGCACCTCAGAGGACGGCGTCGAGCGCGTCCAGGTCGTCGTCGCCGGGCTGCCACGTGCCGGCCTCGGCGTTGGCGCGCACCTGCTCCGGGGTGGTGGCCCCGGCAATGACCGAGGCCACCGCGGGCCGGGCGGCCAGCCCGCCGATCGCCACCTGGAGCATGGTGAGTCCCCGCTCGGCGGCGTACGCTTCGACCGCCTCGATGGTGTCCCACGGCGCGGCAGCGAGGCGTTCGGCGTACCGGCCACCGCCGGAGAGCCGGCTGCCGGTCGGGGCGGCCTCGCCACGCTTGTACTTGCCGGTGAGCAGGCCGTTCGCGAGCGGGAAGAACGGCAGCATACCCAGGCCGAAGCGCTCGCAGGCGGGAATGACCTCGGCCTCGACGCCCCGCTCCAGCAGCGAGTAGTGGTTCTGTGCGCTGACGAACCGGGCCCGACCGCTGGACGAGGAGACCCAGTCGGCGTCGGCGATCTGCCACCCGGCGAAGTTGGAGTTGCCCAGGTAGCGCACCTTACCGGCGCGCACCAGGTCGTCGAGGGCGGCGAGGGTCTCGTCGATCGGGGTGCTCGGGTCGGGCTCGTGCATCTGGTACAGGTCGATGTGGTCGGTGCCGAGCCGCCGCAGCGACGCCTCGACCGCGCGGGCGATGTAGCGCCGGGAGCCCCGGGCCCCGAAGTCCGCCCCGTTGAGCCCGTGCATGTCCATGCCGAACTTGGTAGCCAGCACCACCTCGTCCCGGCGGCCCTTGAGCGCCTGGCCGAGCAACTCCTCGGAGGTGCCCTGCGGCTCGCCGTAGATGTCGGCGGTGTCGAACAGGGTGATGCCGGCGTCGAGCGCCGCGTCGACCACCGCCCGGGTGCCGTCGAGGTCGAGCTTGCGGCCGAAGTTGTTGCAGCCGACGCCGACCACGGACACCACGAGCCCGGAATCGCCCAACCGGCGGTACGTCATCTCAGTCACGCGATCAACCCTATGCCAGGCGTTAGGAGGGGCCCCTGTACAACGCTGTTCGTTAACAGGGGCCCCTCCTTACACGTCCCAGACCGGCTCGGGGGTCTCGACGACCTCGCCGTCCTTGCCGAACAGCAGGAAGCGGTCGAAGGATCGGGTGAACCAGCGGTCGTGGGTCACCGCGATCACCGTGCCCGAGAACGCCGCGAGGCCGGCCTCCAGCGCCTCCGCGCTGGCCAGGTCCAGGTTGTCGGTCGGCTCGTCGAGCAGCAGCAGCGTCGCCCCGGACAGCTCCAGCAGCAGGACCAGGAAGCGGGCCTGCTGGCCGCCGGAGAGGGTGCCGAAGCGCTGGTCGCCCTGCCCGGCCAACTCGTACCGGCTCAGTGCGGCCATCGCCGCGTGCCGGTCCATCCCGGCCCGGTGGTCGTCCCCGCGCCACAGGACCTCGACCAGCGTCTTGGCCATCAGCTCGGGCCGGTCGTGGGTCTGCGAGAAGTGGCCGGGGCGTACCCGCGCGCCGAGCCGGACCACCCCGTCGTGCGCCACCGGGGCCAGCGCGGCGGCCCCGTCGACCGGGCCGTTGGCCGGGTCCGGGTCGGTGCCGCCCCGGGCCAGCAGTCGCAGGAAGTGCGATTTGCCGGTGCCGTTGGCCCCGAGCACCGCGAGCCGATCGCCGTACCAGATCTCCAGGTCGAACGGGTAGGTCAGGCCGTCGAGCTCAAGCTGCTCGGCGATCACCGCGCGCTTGCCGGTGCGCCCGCCGGTCAGGCGCATCCGAATGTCCTGGTCCTTCGGTGGTACGGGCGGCGGCCCGGCCTCCTCGAACTTGCGCAGCCGGGTCTGCGCGGCCTGGTACCGCGACGCCAGCCCGTCGTTGTACGCGGCCTTCTGCTTGTACATCAGCACCAGCTCGCGCAGCTTCTGGTGCTCCTCGTCCCAGCGGCGGCGCAGTTCGTCGAGGCGGGCGTGCCGGGCCACCCGCGCGTCGTGCCAGCTCGCGAAGCCCCCCGGGTGCACCCAGGCGCTGCCACCCTCCACGGCGACCACCCGGTCGGCGGTGCGGGCCAGCAGCTCCCGGTCGTGCGAGACGTAGAGCACCGACTTCGACGACTCGCGCAGCCGGTCCTCCAGCCACCGCTTGCCCGGCACGTCGAGGAAGTTGTCCGGCTCGTCGAGCAGCAGCACCTCGTCGGGGCCGCGCAGCAGCAGTTCGAGGGCGAAGCGCTTCTGCTGGCCGCCGGAGAGGGTACGCACCGGGCGGTCCCGGGCGGTGTCCCAGGGCAGGTGGAGCACGGTCGTGGCGACGGTGTCAAAAAGGACCTCGGCGTCGTAACCGCCGCTCTCGCCCCAGGCGGCGAGCGCGTCAGCGTAAGCGAGCTGCGCCTTGGCGGCGGCGTTGCCGTACTTGCCGCGCACCTCGGCCGCACGCATGGCCGCTTCGGTCTCGGCGAGTCGGCGGCCGGCCTCGCGCAGCGCCGGCGGCCCGAGCGACAGGGCCAGGTCGGCGAGGGTGGTGTCGTCGCCGATCATGCCGATGAACTGGCGCATCACGCCGAGGCCACCGGACCGGGCGATTCCGCCCGAGCGCACCGGCAGATCGCCGGCGACCATCCGCAACAGCGTCGTCTTGCCCGCGCCGTTCGGCCCGACCAGGGCGACCTTGGTGCCCTCACCGACCCGGAACGACACATCGGCGAAGAGCTCCCGACCGTCAGGGAGAATGTGCCCGACGGCTCCCACGTCCACGTATCCCACGCCGGCATCCTGCCCGAGCGGGCCGGGCGGGCGACACCCGATTACCGGGGCGATCGCTCGACCATCGGGCCGCCCCCGATCAGCGGGTGACCCGCAGCACCCGGTAGCCCTTCTGGCTGGCGTGCCGCCGCACCTGCCAACCCCGCTCCACCAGCCAGCGGTGCAGCGAGTCGCCGCCGAGGTGGCGGGCGACCACCAGCCAGGCCACGCCGTCCGGGGCGAGCCGGGGCAGCCAGCGCAGCAGCAGCTCGTGCAGGCCCTCCTTGCCGATCCGGATCGGCGGGTTGGACCAGAGCTGGGCGAACGTCACATCGGCCGGCACGTCGTCCGGGGCGGCGACCCGGATCCGGTCGGCGGCGCCGACCCGCTCGGCGTTGGCCGCGGCGAGCGCCCGGGCCCGTTCGTTAACGTCGACGGCCCAGACGATGGCCGCCGGGGCGCTGCCGGCCAGCACGCAGGCGATCGGGCCGAAGCCGCACCCCAGGTCCAGCAGGGGGCCGGCGGCGTCGGGTGCCGGCAGGTCCGCCTTGCGCAGGAGGACGGCGGTGCCCGGGTCGAGGCGGTCGGCGGAGAAGACCCCGCCGGCCGAGGTCAGCGTGTAGTCGCGCCCGGCAGCGGTGAACTCGACCTCCCGGGGGCGGGCGGCGGTTCCGGGTTCAGCGGAGAAGTAGTGGTCGCCGGTCACGCCCGGCATTCTCGCACTGACGGGCGGACAGCCCGGCGCGGCCCGGACAGCCGGCCCGCGCCGGGCTCGCCGCAGGCGGGGCGGGCCGCGCCGCAGTTTCGGGGTATTACCCCCTAAAGGGATAATAGCCCCTACTCTGGGTGACATGGTGTATCGGTACGAGTCCGATGAGGACGCTTTCGAGGGGCACCCCCGCCCCGGGTCGGACCTGTCGGTGGCCTGGGGCCACCCGCCCGCCCGCACCGGGCCCGCGCCGTCCCGGTTCCCGACGCCGTCGCTGCCCCGGACCAGCCGGATCGCGCTGCCCGCGTCCGCTCCGCCCCCGCCGCCGGCCACCGCGCCGCCGCCGGCCGCCCCCCGCCCCGCCCCGTCGGCGGGGTACGCCACCATGCAGCCGCTGCACCTGCCCCGGTCCCGACGGGCCCCGGACAACCGCAACGGCGGCCGGCTCTGGCAGGTGATGTTCGGCGGCGCGGCGGTCCTGGCGTTGTTCGCCCTCTGCGGGCTCGGCGGTGCCGCGCTGCTGGCCGACCGGGCCTCCGAACCCCAGGTCGCGCCGAGCCCGCCGGCCGCCGCCCCGTCGCCATCGACGACCGTACGGCAGGACATCGACTCCCGGGACACCGACGCGGCGCCGCTGACGGCCAAGGAGGTCTTCCCCGGCCAGAACGTCACGGTCGGCGACGGCGAGGAGCCGTACGAGGTGCTCAAGAGCCAGTCCAGCGGAAGCTGCGTGGTCGCCGCCGCCGGCGAGGTCGCGGACCTGCTCGTCCGGCTCGGCTGCAACCAGGTGGTCCGGGCGAGCCTACGCTCCCCCGACGGCGACCACCTGCTCACCGCCGGGCTGTTCAACCTGACCGACAAGGCCACCGCCCAGCGCGTCCGGGACCGCCTCCGGCAACTGCTCGACGAGCGGCAGGGCCGGTTCCGTGGCCTACCGGCCGGCGACGGCACCGAGGCGCTGACCGAGGCACCGGCCCGGGTCGGCTGGCAGGTACGCGGCCACTACCTCGCGTACTGCCTCGTGGTCCGCGCCGACGGCGAACCGGTGAAGGCCGCCGACCCGAAGGTGCGCGAGATCCTCTTCGACCTGATCGAGCTGCACCTCACCAAGGGCGTGCTGGAACGCCGGGCAACCGGTGGCACCGCCGGCCAGCCGACGACCAGCCCCAACGACCGCGAAGAGGGCGACGCCGAGAACGACTGACGGGCGCGGCGCTGGGCCCTCCCGTGAGGAGCCCGCGTTCAGCCCCCGGTGGGGACGCGGAGCCGGCGGGTCAGGTCGGCGCGGCGGGCGTACTCGGCGGGGTCGTCGGGATAGCCGACGGCGACCAGCGTGAGCCCGTGCGCCGGGGCCACCGTCACCTCGCTGGACCGCTCCCGCCGGGTGAGCAGGCTGCCCGGCCAGTCCACCGGGCGTCGCCCGTCCCCCGCCACCAACATCGCACCGACCAGGCTGCGCACCATTGCCTGACAGAACGCGTCGGCTTGCACGGTGGCGACCAGGAGGCCGCCCGGGTCGCGCCGCCAGTCCAGCCGGGTCACCTCCCTCAGCGTGGTGGCGTTCTCCTTCCGCCGGCAGTACGCGGCGAAGTCGTGCTCCCCCACCAGCCCCGCCGCGGCGGCGTTGAGCAGGGCCGGGTCGAGCGGCTTCGGCCAGGCCAGCACCTCGTGCCGGCGCAGCGGCTCGGCGCCGAAGGGTGCGTCGGTCACCCGATACTCGTAGCGGCGGAAGGTGGCCGAGAACCGGGCGTCGAAGTCCGCCGGCACCTCGGTCATCGCCCGCACCCGCACGTCGGTGGGGAGCAGCCGGGCCAGCCGGCGCAGCAGCCGGCCCTCGTGCTCGCGCCACACGGCGGCGGGCAGGTCGAGGTGGCAGACCTGACCGGTGGCATGCACCCCGGCGTCGGTCCGCCCGGCCACGGTCAGCCCGGTCGCCACCCCCGCACCGAGGACCAGATCAAGTGTCCCGGTGAGCACGCCGGCCACCGTCCGCCGGGCCGGCTGGGCCGCCCAGCCGGAGAAATTGGTGCCGTCGTATGCGACGGTCAGCCGCAGCCTGACCCGCTCGTCCACCTCGTACCTCCTCACGGTTCGGGCCCGGCACCCCAGGAAGGGATGCCGGGCCCGACGATGCTGCCGCTGCTCAGGCCTTGTTCTCGGTGCCTTCGGCGGCCTCGTCGCTGTCCTCGCGGGCAGCGGCGGTGTCACCGGACGCCGACACCGGCGCCTCGGAGTCCTGGTCGGCCTGGGCCGGCTCCGGAGTCTCCTCGGCCGGTGCCAGCGCCTCGACCTTGTCCTGCTGCGCGGCCTTGCGGGCGGCGGTCTTCTTGTTCGCCTTCGGCTCGGCGACCTGAAGCTCCTCGACCAGCTCGATGATCGCCATCGGAGCGGCGTCACCCTTGCGCGGACCGGTCTTCACGATCCGGGTGTAGCCGCCCGGCCGGTTGGCGTACCGGGGCGCGATCTGGTCGAACAGGGTGTAGACCACGTCCTTGTCCTTGACGACGCCCAGCACCCGGCGGCGGGAGGCGAGGTCGCCCCGCTTGGCCTTGGTGATGAGCTGCTCGGCCAGCGGACGCAGCCGCCGGGCCTTCGTCTCGGTGGTCTGGATCTTGCCGTGCTGGAACAGCGCGGTGGCCAGGTTGGCCAGCATCAGCCGCTCGTGCGCGGGGCTGCCGCCGAGGCGGGGGCCCTTGGTGGGCGTGGGCATGCTTGGTGCTCCTCAGGTGTGGCGGCAGCGGGGACTAGAGCTGCTCGGTCTCGCGGTAGTCGTCGGTGTCGTAGTCGGCCTCACCGAAGGCGTCCACGACGTGCGCCGGGTCGAAGTTCGGGGCCGAGTCCTTCAGCCCCAGACCCATCCCGGCCAGCTTCATCTTGACCTCGTCGATCGACTTCTGGCCGAAGTTGCGGATGTCGAGGAGGTCGGCCTCGGTGCGCCCGATCAGCTCACCGACGGAGTTGATGCCCTCGCGCTTGAGGCAGTTGTAGGAGCGGACGGTGAGGTCCAGCTCCTCGATCGGCAGGGCCAGGTCCGCCGCCAGCTGGGCGTCCTGCGGGGAAGGCCCGATGTCGATGCCCTCGGCGGTCTCGTCCAGCTCCCGGGCCAGCCCGAAGAGCTCCACAAGCGTCGAACCGGCAGAGGCCAGCGCGGTGCGCGGGCCCATCGACGGCTTGGTCTCGACGTCGATGATCAGCCGGTCGAAGTCGGTCCGCTGCTCGACCCGGGTCGCCTCGACGCGGTACGTCACCTTCAGCACCGGCGAGTAGATCGAGTCGACCGGAATCCGGCCGATCTCGGCGCCGGCCTGCTTGTTCTGCGCCGCCGTCACGTAGCCGCGACCCCGCTCGACGGTCAGCTCCATGTCGAGCCGGCCCTTGCCGTTGAGGGTGGCGAGCTTCAGGTCCGGGTTGTGCACCGAAACGCCGGCCGGGGGCTGGATGTCGCCCGCGGTCACGTCGCCCGGGCCCTGCTTGCGCAGGTACATGCTGACCGGCTCGTCGTGCTCGGAGCTGACGCACAGCTCCTTGATGTTCATGACGAGCTCGACCACGTCCTCCTTGACGCCGGGGATCGTGGTGAACTCGTGCAGCACGCCGTCGATCTTGATGGAGGTGACCGCCGCACCCGGGATCGACGACAGCAGCGTGCGCCGCAGCGAGTTGCCCAGGGTGTACCCGAAGCCCGGCTCCAGCGGCTCGATGGTGAACCGGGAGCGGGTCTCGTTGATCGACTCTTCGGACAGAGACGGTCGCTGGCTGATGAGCATGTCTTCTCTTCTCTTCCGGGACGCCCGCTATTTGACGTCCACGACACAAACCGTTCCGGTGGTCCGCCCCGCAGGGCGGACCACCGCAACGAGCCCGACTACTTGGAGTAGAGCTCGACGATCAGCTGCTCCTGGACCTGGGTGTCGATCACCTGGCGAGCCGGGAGCGAGTGCACGAGCACCTTCATCTGGCTCGGGATGGCCTCCAGCCACGCCGGAACCGTCCTGGAGCCGGCCTCGGCCTGCGCCACGATGAACGGGGTGAGCTCCTTGCTCTTGCCCCGGACCTCGATGATGTCGTGCTCCTTGACGCGGTACGACGGGATGTCGACCTTCTTGCCGTTCACCGTGAAGTGACCGTGCTTGACCAGCTGGCGCGCCATGTCCCGGGACTTGGCGTAGCCGGCCCGGTAGACCACGTTGTCCAGCCGCGACTCGAGGATCTGCAGGAGGACCTCACCGGTCTTGGCCTGCTTGGCCACGGCCTCCTCGTAGTAGCCGCGGAACTGCTTCTCCAGCACGCCGTACACGCGGCGAGCCTTCTGCTTCTCACGGAGCTGGAGCAGGTACTCCGTCTCCTTCGTGCGGCCGCGGCCGTGCTGCCCGGGCGGGAACGGCCGGGACTCGAACGGGCACTTCGGGCCATCGCACTTGCTGCCCTTGAGGAACAGCTTCATCTTCTCCCGCCGGCAACGGCGGCAGTCAGCACCGGTGTAACGAGCCATCTCTCTCTAACCTCTCAGACCCGGCGACGCTTCGGCGGACGGCACCCGTTGTGCGGCTGCGGTGTCACGTCGGAGATCTGACCGACCTCCAGCCCGACGGCCTGCAGCGAACGGATGGCGGTCTCCCGGCCGGAGCCGGGGCCCTTGACGAACACGTCGACCTTGCGCATGCCGTGCTCCATCGCCCGACGCGCGGCGGCCTCGGCGGCCAACTGCGCGGCGAACGGGGTCGACTTGCGGGAGCCCTTGAAGCCCACCTGGCCGGCGGAGGCCCAGGAGATGACCGCACCGGTCGGGTCCGTGATGGACACGATGGTGTTGTTGAAGGTGCTCTTGATGTGCGCCTGCCCGTGGGCGACGTTCTTGCGTTCCTTGCGCCGGACCTTCTTGACGGCGGCTCCGGCACGAGCCTTCGGTGGCATAAGTCTGTGCGCTCCTGTATTGGTTCTCGATCGGCTGCTGGTCTTCGCCCGTTGATTACGTAGACACCGGTTCCGGTTGGAGCCTGGCCTACCTCGGCGGCGAACGACCAGAATTCCGGTTTAAGAACTACTTCTTGCCGGGCTTCTTCTTGCCGGCGACGGTCCGCTTCGGGCCCTTGCGGGTGCGGGCGTTGGTCCGCGTCCGCTGGCCACGCACCGGGAGACCACGGCGGTGGCGGATACCGGCGTAGCAGCCGATCTCGACCTTGCGGCGGATGTCAGCGGCGACCTCGCGGCGCAGGTCGCCTTCAACCTTGTAGTTGGCCTCGATGTGATCGCGGAGCTGAACCAGCTCCTCGTCCGTGAGGTCCCGAGCGCGCTTGTCCGGCGAGATGCCGGTGGCGGCGAGCGTCTCCAGGGCACGGGTGCGGCCGACCCCGAAGATGTAGGTGAGCGCGATCTCCATCCGCTTCTCGCGGGGGAGGTCCACGCCGACTAGACGAGCCATGTGCGGGCGTACTCCTTGTGGTGTTCTGGCGGAGGTCTGCACCCGTCCCACCCCACTCCGGTCGCCCGACCGGCGCCGTGGCGCCGGGAGGTTCGACCGCTGCCCGAGCGGGCCCCGGCCTCCGACCGGGGGTCAACCACGCAGGGGTACGCGACGCGCACCGCTCGCGGCTGGGACGAGCTGATGATGTGTTGGGTGGATCTGCGGTGCCGGGACCGGACCGACCGGCCGTGGATCACGGTCGGCCGGGCTGGATCAGCCCTGGCGCTGCTTGTGGCGCGGGTCGCTACAGATGACCATGACCCGGCCGTGCCGGCGGATAACCCGGCACTTGTTGCAGATCCTCTTGACGCTCGGGTTGACCTTCACGGTTGCCTTACTTCCCATCTGGCCCAGGGGCGCGACGACGCGCGACGCCGGACGTCGAAGACGGACACGGGACTATCCGGCCGTCGTCAGGTCGCTTACTTGTAGCGGTAGACGATGCGCCCGCGGGTCAGGTCGTACGGCGAGAGTTCGACGACGACGCGGTCCTCCGGCAGGATGCGGATGTAGTGCTGACGCATCTTGCCACTGATGTGAGCCAGCACCTTGTGACCGTTCGCGAGCTCCACCCGGAACATGGCGTTCGGCAGGGGCTCGATGACCCGACCCTCGATCTCGATGGCTCCGTCTTTTTTCGGCATGTCCTCCGCTGTCCTGACTTCGGTTACTCCGGACGGCCCACAACGTCTTACACGGGCTCCCGACGTTGATCGGGTGCCCGCGCCAGCCGCGGCTCCGGCCCCACCGAAGCGCGGGTGGGCATGCCGGAGTGGACGCTGTGCGCCGATCAGAAAGTCTACGCCCGCCTGCGTGCCGTCGCCAAACCGGCCACCCACGCAGTCACCCGACCGGAGTATTTCCCACCCCGCCCACCGCTCGGAGTGACCCAGATCACCCGTTGGGCCGCGCGCATCCCGCCCCGCACCCAGGCACCCCACCGCCGGCCGTCAGCCGCCCGTACGAGGGCATTCGAGCCCCGCCGGTGCGCGCCCCGGCCCCGCGCGGACGATCCCGCCGGGTGACACCCCGAGGCGGTCGGCGGTCAGGCCGCCGGGGAGCCGGCGGGCTGGCGGGCGGTGACCAGGTCACCCAGACGCGCCCGACCGCCGTCGAACGCGGTCAGCACCCAGACCCCGTCCGGCAGCAGCGCCATCGAGTGCTCGACGTGCACCGCCATCGAGCCGTCCCGGGTGACGACGGTCCAGCCGTCGGCGAGCTCGACCGTGCGCGGCGAGCCCATGGTGATCATCGGCTCGATGGCCAGCGCCAGGCCCGGCACGAGCCGAGGTCCCTTGCCGGGCCGGCCATGGTTGAGCACGTGCGGGTCCTGGTGCATCTCGGTGCCGATGCCGTGCCCGCCGTATCCGTCGACGATGCCGTACCGGCCCCCCTTGCGGACCGCGTTCTCCACCGCGTGCGAGATGTCGGTGAGCCGTCCCCGACCGTTGGCCGCCCCGCGCGCCGCCGCGGCGATCCCGGCCCACATCGCGTCCTCGGCCACGGCGGCCATCTTCAGCAAGGCCGGGTCGACCTCTCCCACGCCGACGGTGATCGCCGCGTCGCCGTGCCAGCCGTCGAGCACCGCGCCGCAGTCGATCGAGATCAGGTCACCCTCCCGGAGCACCTGGCCCGGCGAGGGGATCGCGTGCACCACCTGCTCGTTGACCGAGGAGCAGATCGAGGCCGGGAAGCCGTGGTAGCCCTTGAACGACGGGGCGGCCCCCGCCTCCCGGATCGTCGACTCGGCGATCGCGTCCAGGTCGGCGGTGCTGACCCCGGGGGCCACCGCCTCCCGCATCCGACGCAGCGCCTCGGCCACCACGAGGCCGGCGGCGCGCATCTTCTCGATCTGGTCGGGGGTCTTCAGCTGGATGTCCAGCTGGGGACGACGCATGGAGCCGTTACCTTTCGTCGCGCGGAGCGGCGGGGCACGTCGGACGTGCCCCGCTGCTCGCACTCTATCCGCCGGAGCCCCGGCGTTCGTCAGCCGCCGTACGAGCGGAGGGCGTCGATGGCGCGGACGGTCACGTCCTCCACCGGGCCGGTGGCGTCGATCCCCACCAGCTTGCCCTGGGCGCCGTAGTAGTCGACCAGCGGCGCGGTCTTCTCGGCGTACTCCCGCAGCCGGGCGGCGATGGTCTCCGGCTTGTCGTCATCGCGCTGGAACAGGTCGGCGCCGCAGCGGTCGCAGATGCCGTCCCGGGTGGTCGCGTCGAACTCGACGTGCCAGATCTTGCCGCAGCCCCGGCAGGTGCGCCGGCCCGACAGCCGCCGGATCACCTCGTCGTCGTCGACGACCAGCTCCAGTACCAGGTCCAGGGCGGTGCCCAGGTCGGCGAGGAGCTTGTCCAACGCGGCGGCCTGCGGCGTGGTGCGGGGGAACCCGTCGAGCAGGAAGCCCTCCGAGGCATCCGGCTCGGCGAGCCGATCCCGGACCATGTTGATGGTCACCTCGTCCGGGACCAGCTTGCCCGCGTCCATGTAGCGCTTCGCCTCGACACCCAACGGCGTGCCCTGGGAGACGTTCGCCCGGAAGATGTCACCGGTCGAGATCTTCGGCACCGAGAGGTGAGCAGCGATGAACTCCGCCTGTGTGCCCTTGCCCGCCCCCGGCGGGCCAACCAGAACGAGTCGCATCTACCGCAGGAACCCTTCGTAGTTCCGCTGCATGAGTTGGCTCTCGATCTGCTTCACGGTCTCCAGACCGACGCCGACCATGATGAGCACAGCGGTGCCGCCGAACGGGAAGTTCTGGAACTGCTCACTGTTGAGCCAGATGAAGAAGAAGTTCGGCAGGACCGAGACGATGCCCAGGTAGAGCGCGCCCGGCAGGGTGATCCGGCTGAGGATGAAGTCGAGGTAGTCGGCGGTCGGCTTGCCGGGGCGGATGCCCGGCACGAAGCCGCCGTACTTCTTCATGTTGTCCGCGACCTCGGTCGGGTTGAACGTGATCGACACGTAGAAGTACGTGAAGAAAATGATCAGCAGGAAGTAGATCGCGATGTGCAGCGGGCTCGACGGGTCGACCACGTTGTTCTGGATCCAGGCCTGGGTCTTGCCCGGGTTCGTCTGGTCGAAGAACTGGAGCGCCAGCTGCGGCAGGTAGAGCAGCGACGAGCCGAAGATGACCGGGATGACACCCGCCTGGTTGACCTTCAGCGGGATGTAGGTCGACGTGCCGCCGTACATCCGCCGGCCGATCATCCGCTTGGCGTACTGCACCGGGATCCGACGCTGCGCCTGCTCGATGAAGGTGACCGCGGTGATGACCACCAGGACCAGCGCCAGCACCAGGAAGAACTTGCCCCAACCCTGCTGGGTCTTGATCCGCCAGCCCTCGCTGGGGAGGCGGGCCGCGATCGAGGTGAAGATCAGCACCGACATGCCGTTGCCGACGCCCCGGTCGGTGATCAGCTCGCCGAGCCACATCACCATGCCGGTGCCGGCGGTCATCGTCATCACCAGGATGGTCAGCGTCAGCCAGTCCGGGATACCGGTGCCCTCGGGGACGATCGGGAACTGGTCGCACTGGTTGTTGAAGAGCTGCCCGGAGCGGGCCAGCGCCACGAACGCCGACGACTGGAGGATGCCCAGGCCGAGGGTGAGGTAGCGGGTGTACTGGGTGATCTTCGCCTGGCCGGCCTGGCCCTCCTTGCGGAGCTGCTCCAGCCGCGGGATGACCACAGTGAGCAGTTGCAGGATGATCGACGCCGTGATGTAGGGCATGATGCCCAGCGCGAAGACCGAGAGCTGCAGCAGCGCCCCGCCGGAGAAGAGGTCCAGCAGGTTCAGCACCCCGGTGTTCGCGCCCTGGATGGTGTCGAGGCACTTCTGGACGTTGCCGTACGAGACACCGGGACTGGGCAGGGTGGCGCCGAGCCGGTAGACCGCGATGATGCCTACCGTGAACAGCAGCTTCTTGCGCAGGTCAGGCGTACGGAACGCACTGAGAAAGGCGGACAGCAACTTCTTCCTCCTGCGCGAGGCGGGCCGCCGGTGGTGGTCCCTGGCGGATCGGGGTGGGTGCCGGGCGAGCGCCCGATATCCATAGCTGGGATGGGAGCCTAACAGCCCCGTCCCGGTCCGGGCAGGTGTGCCCGGCTACATAAATCGAATCCGATATTACCCGGCACGCACGTCCGGGGTAGACCGAGACGCCCGCCCAGCCACGAAGAACTGAGCGGGCGCCACGGGTACGGCCTACAGCTCGGTGACGGAGCCACCCGCAGCGGCGATCTTCTCCTTGGCCGACGCGCTGAACGCGTGCGCCGACACCTGGAGGGACACCCCGCTCAGGTCACCGGTGCCGAGCACCTTGACCGGGTGGCCCTTGCGGACCGCGCCGGCCTCGACCAGCTCCTGCGGGCCGACCTGGCCGCCGTTCGGGAACAGCTCGGCAAGCCGGTCCAGGTTGACCACCTGGAAGACCACCTTGAACTTGTTCTTGAAGCCCTTCATCTTCGGCAGGCGCATGTGGATGGGCATCTGCCCGCCCTCGAACGCCGCCGAGATGTTCTTGCGGGCCTTCGAGCCCTTGGTACCGCGGCCGGCGGTCTTGCCCTTGGAGCCCTCACCGCGACCCACGCGGGTCTTCGCGGTCTTGGCACCGGGCGCCGGGCGCAGGTGGTGAACCTTGATCGTCATTACTCGACCTCCTCGACCTTCACGAGGTGGTTGACCGCGAAGATCATGCCGCGAATCTCCGGCCGGTCCTCCTTGACCACCACGTCGTTGATCCGCTTGAGACCGAGCGAACGCAGCGAGTCACGCTGGTTCTGCTTGGTCCCGATCTCGGACCGGACCTGGGTGACCTTCAGGCGAGCCATCAGGACGCCACCCCCGCCCGCGACGCGAGCATCGCGGCCGGCGCGACGTCCTCGACCGGCAGGCCACGACGGGCCGCGACGGCCTCCGGGGACTCCAGCCCCTTCAGCGCCGCCACCGTGGCGTGCACGATGTTGATCGGGTTGGACGAGCCGAGGCTCTTGGAGAGCACGTCGTGGATGCCCGCGCACTCCAGCACGGCACGCACCGGACCCCCGGCGATGACACCCGTACCGGCGGAGGCCGGCTTGAGCAGCACCACGCCGGCGGCGGCCTCACCCGTCACCGGGTGCGGGATCGAGGAAGCGATCCGCGGCACCTTGAAGAAGTGCTTCTTGGCCTCCTCGACGCCCTTGGCGATCGCCGCGGGCACCTCCTTGGCCTTTCCGTAGCCCACACCGACGGTGCCGTCGCCGTCGCCCACGATCACCAGGGCGGTGAAGCTGAAGCGACGACCACCCTTCACGACCTTGGCGACGCGGTTGATCGCGACGACCCGCTCGAGGTGCGGGGTCTTCTCGACGGGCGCGTTTCCGCGGCCGCCCTCACGGCGGTTGTCGCGGCGACCACCCTCGTTGCCACCGGACCCGCCGCCACGGCGCTGTTGACCTGGCATCAGCAGCCTTCCTTCTCTCTCGTGACGGGGTTTCTAGAACTCGAGCCCGGCTTCGCGGGCGGCGTCGGCAAGCGCGGCGACCCGCCCCGCGTACCGGTTGCCACCGCGGTCGAAGACGACCTTCGAGACGCCGGCGGCCTTGGCCCGCTCGGCGAGCAGGGCGCCGACCTTGCCGGCCAGGGCGCTCTTGTCGCCCTCGGTGCCGCGCAGCGACGCGTCCAGGGTCGAGGCCGACGCCAGGGTGTGACCCTTGGTGTCGTCCACCACCTGAGCGACGATGTGGCGCAGCGACCGGGTGACGACCAGGCGGGGACGCTCGGCGGTGCCGCTGACGTTCTTGCGGACCCGGAAGTGTCGACGCGCACGGCCGACGGCGCGCTTGGCGGCGACGCCGCGGCGACGCTTGAGCAGCGTGGCGCTCACTTCTTACCTGCCTTTCTCACGGCCTCGCGGCCGGCGGATGACCTCGCCCTGGTGCTGACGGCCGCGATCACTTCTTGCCCGCCTTACCGGCCTTGCGGCGGATGACCTCGCCCTGGTACTTGACGCCCTTGCCCTTGTAGGGCTCCGGCGGGCGGATCTTCCGGATGTTCGCGGCGACCTCACCGACGAGCTGCTTGTCGATGCCGGCCACGTGGAACACGGTCGGCTTCTCCACCGTGAAGGTGATGCCGTCCGGCGCGGGAACCAGCACCGGGTGCGAGAACCCGAGCGCGAACTCCAGGTCCTTGCCCTTGGCCGTGACCCGGTAACCGGTGCCGGCGATCTCCAGGCTCTTGCGGTGGCCCTCGGTCACGCCGACGATCATGTTGGCGACCAGGGTCCGGCTCAGGCCGTGCAGCTCCTTGGCCTTGCGCTCGTCGTTCGGCCGGTTCACCTGGAGCTGGCCGTCCTCGGCCCGCTCGGCGGTGATCGGCTCGGCGAGCGTCAGCGTGAGCTCGCCCTTCGGGCCCTTGACCTTGACGGTCTGGCCGTCGATCGTGATGTCGACGCCGGCGGGCACCGGGATCGACTTACGTCCAATACGCGACATTTCTACCTGTCTCCCGTTACCAGACGAAGGCGAGGACTTCCCCGCCAACGCTCCGCTTGCGGGCCTGCCGGTCGGTGAGCAGCCCCTGGGACGTCGAAATGATCGCCACGCCCAGCCCGCCGAGCACCCGCGGGAGCCCGTCCGACTTGGCGTACACCCGGAGACCGGGCTTGGACACGCGCTTGATGCCGGCCAGGCTCCGCTCGCGGTTCTGGCCGTACTTCAGCTCGACGACCAGTCGCTTGCCGACGGCGCCCTCCTCGGGCTCCTCGACCGACCAGGTGGCGATGTAGCCCTCGGTCTTCAGGACCTCGGCGATGTTCGCCTTGATCTTGGAGTAGGGCATCGTCACCCGGTCGTGGTACGCCTGGTTGGCGTTACGCAGACGCGTGAGCATGTCTGCGATCGGGTCGGTCATCGTCATGGATTTCGTCAGCCTTTCTCGCCGGGGTTCCCGGGGCGGTCAGCCCCGGGCCTACGGCGAAGAGCAATACGTAGTCGGTGCAAGGGGGCCCCGGCCGGTAGCCGGGGCGCGGTCGCCCTTACCAGGAAGCCTTGGACACGCCCGGCAGCTCACCGCGGTGGGCCATCTCCCGGATGCAGACCCGGCAGAGACCGAACTTGCGGTAGACCGCCTTGGGACGCCCGCACCGCTGGCAGCGGGTGTACGCGCGAACCGAGAACTTCGGCTTCGCGGCCGCCTTGAGGATCAGCGCCTTCTTGGCCATCTCAGTTCTCCTTGAACGGGAAGCCCAGGAGCTTGAGCAGCGCCCGGCCCTCGTCGTCGGTCGTGGCGGTCGTGACCACCGTGATGTCCATGCCCCGCTGGCGATCGATCTTGTCCTGGTCGATCTCGTGGAACACCGACTGCTCGGTCAGGCCGAACGTGTAGTTGCCATGCCCGTCGAGCTTGCGCCCGTCCAGACCGCGGAAGTCACGGATACGCGGCAGCGCGATGGAGAGCAGCCGGTCCAGGAACTCCCACATCCGGTCGCCGCGCAGGGTGACCTTCGCGCCGATCGGCATGCCCTCGCGGAGCTTGAACTGCGCGATGGACTTGGTCGCCCGCCGCACCTGCGGCTTCTGGCCGGTGATGGTGGCCAGGTCCCGGACGGCGCCGTCGATCAGCTTGGCGTCCCGGGCAGCCTCGCCGACACCCATGTTCACGACGATCTTGACCAGCCGCGGCACCTGCATGGGGTTGCCGTAGCTGTGCTGCTCCTGCAGCTTGGCCACGATCTCGTTGCGGTACCGCTCCTTGAGGCGCGGCATGGTCTTGGTTTCGGTAGCCGTGGTCATCACAGGTCCTTACCGGTGCTACGCGCGATGCGGACCTTCTGGCCGTTGTCGTCGATGCGGTATCCGACGCGGGTCGGGTTCCCGTCGGAGTCCACGACCATCACGTTGGAGACGTGGATCGGGGCTTCCTGGGTGACGATGCCGCCGGTCTTGGCGCCACGCTGGGTGGTGCTGATGCGGGTGTGCTTCTTGACCCGGTTCACGCCCTCGACCAGGACCTTGTCCTGCCTCGGGTAGGCCGCGATGACCTTGCCCTTGGCACCCTTGTCCTTGCCGGCGATGACGACGACCGTGTCGCCCTTCTTGACCTTCACGGTCACAACACCTCCGGCGCGAGGGAAATGATCTTCATGAACCGCTTGTCCCGCAGCTCCCGACCCACCGGGCCGAAGATACGGGTACCGCGCGGGTCCCCACCGTCCTTGATGATGACGGCGGCGTTCTCGTCGAAGCGGATGTACGAGCCGTCCGGCCGCCGCTTCTCCTTGGCCGTGCGGACGACGACGGCCTTGACGACGTCGCCCTTCTTCACACCGGCACCCGGGATCGCGTCCTTGACCGTGGCCACGATGACGTCGCCGATGCTCGCGTAGCGCCGACCGGAGCCACCGAGAACCCGGATGCACAGGATCTCCCGGGCACCCGTGTTGTCGGCGACGCGCAGTCGCGACTCCTGCTGAATCACGTCTATCTCCTATGTCTGCCGGTTCTCCGGCCGCCTGCCGCAGCCGGAGCCTGGCGGAACCTGCGCCCGACTGACGCCGGGCGAGCTCGAGCCTTCGCTACTTGGCCTTTTCCAGGATCTCCACGAGCCGCCACCGCTTGGTGGCGGACAGCGGCCGGGTCTCCATGATCAGGACCCGGTCGCCGATGCCGGCGGCGTTCTGCTCGTCGTGCACCTTCAGCTTGCTGGTCCGGCGCATGATCTTGCCGTACAGCGCGTGCTTGACCCGGTCCTCGACCTCGACGACGACGGTCTTGTCCATCTTGTCGCTGACGACGAGCCCCTCACGCACCTTCCGGCGGGCCCGCGCTTCGGCGGTGGTGGTCGCGTTCTCGCTCATGATGCAGTCACCTCAGTCGGCGCGGCCGAGAGACCCAGCTCGCGCTCACGCATGATCGTGTAGATCCGGGCGATCTCCCGACGGATGACCTGCAGCCGCCGGTTGTTGTCCAGCTGCCCGGTTGCGGCCTGCACGCGGAGGTTGAACAGCTCCGCCTTGGCCTCGCGCAGCTTCGTGACCAGCTCCTCCTCGGAGAGCTCACGCAGCTCGGAGGCCTTAACGCCCGCTGCCATCAGGATTCACCCACTTCGCGCGTAACAATGCGGCACTTCATCGGGAGCTTGTGGATCGCGCGACGCATCGCTTCTCGCGCGATCGGCTCGTTGGGGAAGGACATCTCGAACAGGATCCGCCCCGGCTTGACGTTGGCGACCCACCACTCGGGCGAGCCCTTGCCGGAACCCATCCGGGTCTCGGCCGGCTTCTTGGTCAGGGCCTGGTCCGGGAAGATCGAGATCCAGACCTTGCCGCCACGCTTGATGTGGCGGGTCATCGCGATACGCGCCGACTCGATCTGCCGGTTGGTCACGTACGCCGGCTCGAGAGCCTGGATCCCGAACTCGCCGAACACCACGCGGTTGCCACCCTTGGACGCACCGTGGCGGTCCGGGTGGTGCGGCTTGCGGAAGCCCTTCGGGGGCTTGCGCGGCATCAGCATCTGTCAGCCCTCCTGCTGCGTTTCTGCCGGAGTCGAAGCGGCCGACGCGACCGCACCAGCATCGATCGGCTCGCCACTCGGCGTCTCGGCCTGCTGCGCGATCGTGGTCGCGGCAGCCCGACCGGCCTCGGTGCCACCGGCGGTCGTGCCGGACGAGCCGGACCGACCACGGCGCGGCCGCTCGGGGCGGTCGCCGCGCTCACGGCGCGGGCGCGACGGAGCCTCGGCCGGGGTTTCCCGACCCGGCACCGCGTCGCCCTTGTAGATCCAGACCTTCACGCCGATTCGGCCGAAGGTGGTACGGGCCTCGAAGAAGCCGTACTCGATGTTGGCCCGCAGCGTGTGCAGCGGGACCCGACCCTCGCGGTAGAACTCGGTGCGGCTCATCTCGGCACCGCCGAGGCGACCCGAGACCTGAACCCGGATGCCCTTGCAGACCGGGTTCTTCATCGCCGACTGCATCGCCTTGCGCATCGCCCGACGGAAGCTGACCCGGCTGGAAAGCTGCTCGGCGACACCCTGGGCGACCAGCTGAGCATCCGACTCGGGGTTCTTCACCTCGATGATGTTCAGCTGAACCTGCTTGCCGGTGAGCTTCTCCAGCTCGCCGCGGATCCGGTCGGCCTCCGCGCCCTTGCGGCCGATGACGATGCCCGGCCGCGCGGTGTGGATGTCGACGCGGACCCGGTCCCGGGTGCGCTCGATGTCGACCTTGGAGATGCCGGCCCGCTCAAGACCCTTGGACATCATCCGGCGAATCTTGACGTCCTCGCCGATGTAGTCCTTGTAGAGCTTGTCCGCGAACCAGCGGGACTTCCAGTCGGTCGAGATGCCGAGCCGGAACCCAGTGGGGTGAACCTTCTGACCCATTACTCGGCGCCCTCCGTCTTGCTCTCCGTCTCGGCAGCCGCGGCCTGCTGCGCCGGGGCGGCCTTCTTCGCCGCCGGCTTCTTCGGCGCGGCCGGCGCGACCGCCTCGACCGCCACCGTGATGTGGCAGGTCCGCTTGCGGATCCGGTACGCCCGGCCCTGCGCCCGCGGCCGGAACCGCTTCATGGTCGGGCCCTCGTCGACGAACGCCTCGCTGACGAGCAGCGCATCGGGGTCCAGCCGCTCGTTGTTCTCCGCGTTGGCGATCGCGCTAGCGAGCACCTTGTACACCTGCTCGCTCGCAGCCTGCGGCGCGAACTGCAGCACCGTGAGCGCCTCCTTCGCGGGCAGGCCGCGGACGAGGTTGACCACCCGGCGCGCCTTCATCGGCGAGATGCGCACATGCCGCGCAACCGCCCGCGCGCCCGGAAGCACCGGAGCGTCGCCCTTTCCTGGCATCGCTGTAACCCCTTGTTCCTCTATCCGTATGCCCGCGGCGTCAGCGCCGGCGGCTCTTCCGGTCGTCCTTCTCGTGACCCTTGAACGTGCGGGTCAGCGCGAACTCGCCGAGCTTGTGCCCGACCATCGCCTCGGTGACGAACACCGGGACGTGCTTGCGTCCGTCGTGCACGGCGATCGTGTGGCCGAGCATCTCGGGGATGATCGTCGAGCGCCGCGACCAGGTCTTGATGACGTTCTTCGAACCCTTGTCGTTCTGCGTCTCCACCTTCTTGAGCAGGTGGTCGTCGACGAACGGGCCCTTCTTCAGGCTGCGAGGCATGTCTTATCTCCCTCAGCCGCGCTTACGCGTGGCGTAGCGGCGGCGGACGATCAGTCGGTCGCTCGGCTGGCCCTTACGACGGGTGCGGCCCTCGGGCTTACCCTGCGGGTTGACCGGGTGGCGACCACCGGAGGTCTTGCCCTCACCACCACCGTGCGGGTGGTCGACCGGGTTCATGGCGACGCCACGGACGGTCGGGCGCCTGCCCTTCCACCGCATCCGGCCGGCCTTGCCCCAGTTGATGTTCGACTGGTCGGCGTTGCCGATCTCGCCGATGCTGGCGCGGCAGCGCACGTCGACCCGCCGGATCTCGCCGGACGGCATGCGGAGGGTCGCGTACGCGCCCTCCCGGCCGAGCAGCTGGATGCCGACGCCGGCCGAGCGGGCCAGCTTGGCCCCGCCACCCGGACGCAGCTCCACGTTGTGGATCGTCGTACCGACCGGGATGTTGCGCAGCGGCAGGTTGTTGCCCGGCTTGATGTCGGCACCCGGACCGGACTCGACCGCGTCGCCCTGCTTCAGGTCCTTCGGCGCGAGGATGTAGCGCTTCTCGCCGTCGGCGTAGTGCAGCAGCGCGATGCGTGCGGTGCGGTTCGGGTCGTACTCGATGTGCGCGACCTTCGCCGGGATGCCGTCCTTGTCGACCCGCTTGAAGTCGATCAGACGGTACTGGCGCTTGTGGCCGCCACCGTGGTGCCGCGTGGTGATCCGGCCGTGGGCGTTACGCCCGCCCTTCTTCGGCAGCGGAGCCAGCAGCGACTTCTCGGGCGTCGACCGGGTGATCTCGGCGAAGTCGGCAACGCTCGAGCCACGCCGGCCCGGCGTCGTCGGCTTGTACTTACGGATAGCCATTGTCTACACCCCTCAGCTGACCGGGCCGCCGAAGGCCTCGATACGGTCACCGTCAGCCAGCTTCACGATCGCCCGCTTGGTGGCCTTGCGCTGACCGAAGCCGGTCTTGGTGCGCTTGCGCTTGCCCTCGCGGTTGAGCGTGTTGACCGTCAGGACGCGGACGTTGAAGATCTGCTGGATAGCGATCTTGATCTCGGTCTTGTTGGCGTCCGGGTGCACCAGGAAGGTGTACCAGTTCCGGTTCAGCTCGCTGTAGCTCTTCTCCGAGACGACCGGCGCGATAATGACGTCACGCGGATCGGCGATCGTGCTCACTTGTCACCCTCCTCGGTGGTCCCGGCCGGGACACCCAGGAACTCGTCCAGGGCGTCCTTGGTGAAGACCACGTCGTCGGCCACCAACACGTCGTACGTGTTGAGCTGGCCGGCCTCGATCAGGTGCACCCGCGGCTCGTTGCGCAGCGACACCCAGTTCAGCTCGTCGGAGCTGCTCAGCACGACCAGGACCCGGGGGGCCTCGGTCAGCTTGGCCAGCGTGGCCAGGGCGGCCTTCGTCGACGGCTTCTCGCCCGAGACGAACGCCTCGACGACGTGCACCTGGCCGGCGCGGGCCCGGTCGGAGAGGGCGCCACGCAGGGCGGCGGCCTTCATCTTCTTCGGGGTCCGCTGGCTGTAGTCGCGCGGCACCGGGCCGTGGACCACGCCACCGCCGGCGAACTGCGGCGCGCGGATCGAACCCTGACGGGCCCGGCCGGTGCCCTTCTGCTTGTACGGCTTCTTGCCGCCACCGGCGACCTCGCCGCGGGTCTTGGCCTTGTGCGTGCCCTGCCGGGCCGCCGCGAGCTGGGCCACCACGACCTGGTGCATCAGCGCGATGTTGGCCTGGACGTCGAAGATGCCGGCCGGCAGCTCGACGGAGCCGCTCTTGGCACCTTCGACGTTGAGGACGTCAACGGTGGTCACTTGGCCACACCGCCCTTCTTCACCTTGTCCTTGGCCTTGGCCGCGGTGCGGACCAGAACCAGCGCGCCCTTCGGGCCGGGAATGGCACCACGGACGAGCAGCAGGTTGTTCTCGGTGTCGATCGCCTGGACGGTCAGGTTCTGGACCGTGTAGCGCACGCCACCCATCCGGCCCGCCATCCGGGTGCCCTTGAAGACGCGGCCCGGGGTGGCGCAGGCGCCGATCGAACCCGGCGAGCGGTGCTTGCGCTCGACACCGTGGCTGGCGCGCAGACCGTGGAAGCCGTGCCGCTTCATCGGGCCGGCGTAGCCCTTGCCCTTGGTCTTGCCGGTGACGTCGATGGTGACGCCGGCCGGGAACTGCTCGACCGTGACCTCCTGGCCCAGCGAGTAGTCCGCGGCGTCCGTGGTGCGCAGCTCGACGATGTGCCGGCGCGGTGCCACGTCCGCCTTCGCGTAGTGCCCGCTGACCGGCTTCTTGACCTTGCGCGGGTCGATGGTGCCGTACGCGAGCTGGACTGCGGAGTAACCGTCCTTCTCGGCGCTACGAACCTGGCTGACGACGCACGGGCCGGCCTGAACCACGGTCACGGGTACAACCTTGTTGTTGTCCCAGACCTGGGTCATGCCGAGCTTGGCGCCCAGGATCCCCTTGACTTGCCTGTCCATTTGTCCGGTCCCTACAGCTTGATCTCGATGTCGACGCCAGCCGGCAGGTCGAGGCGCATGAGCGAGTCGACCGTCTTCGGAGTCGGGTCGATGATGTCGATCAGCCGCTTGTGCGTACGCATCTCGAAGTGCTCGCGCGAGTCCTTGTACTTGTGCGGCGAGCGGATAACGCAGAAACGGTTGATCTCCGTGGGCAGCGGCACCGGGCCAGCGACCTGCGCCCCGGTACGCGTCACCGTCTCGACGATCTTCCGAGCCGAGGAGTCGACGACCTCGTGGTCATAGGCCTTGAGCCGGATGCGGATCTTCTGTCCCGCCATGGTGGCTTCTGTTCCTTCTCTCGATGCCGCTGTGTTGCGGGCGCCTGCACCGGCTGGTGCAGGCCCACTTCCGCCGACCCCCGCGGTCGGGCGTGTCGCGCCCTCGGGCCAGGCTCCGCCCCGGGACCCCGGAGCTCTGCTGACCATGCGGTGGGTCAATGGCGCCGATCGCGTGACCGCGACCCGAACGCCGTGCGAGGGTGGTTGGCCGCCAGGGGCAGACCAACCACCCTACGCGCGACTGTTCAACGACCCGGAGGTCCAGCGGATGCCGGACGCAGGCGAAGAACTGCCGTTACGCAACCTGACTAGTATGCCGCACGACCGGCGGCCACGCTAATCGGGGTTACCCAGCTCACTTGACGATCTTGGTGACGCGACCCGCGCCGACCGTACGGCCACCCTCCCGAATCGCGAACTTGAGGTTTTCCTCCATCGCGATGGGCTGGATCAGCTTCACGGTCATCGTGGTGTTGTCGCCCGGCATGACCATCTCGGTGCCCTCGGGCAGCGTGACGACGCCGGTGACGTCCGTGGTCCGGAAGTAGAACTGCGGACGGTAGTTCAAAAAAGAAAAAGGGTGTGCCGGCCGCCCTCCTCCTTGGAGAGGATGTAGACCGTAGCCTCGAACTCCGTGTGCGGGGTCGTGGTGCCCGGCTTGACGACCACCATGCCGCGCTCGACGTCCTCGCGCTTGATGCCGCGCAGCAGCAGACCGACGTTCTCACCCGCGCGGGCCTCGTCGAGCAGCTTGCGGAACATCTCGATGCCGGTGCAGACCGTCTTCTGCGACTTCTCGCGGATACCGACGATCTCCACCTCCTCGTTCGGCTTGAGGATGCCGCGCTCCGCGCGACCGGTGACGACGGTGCCACGACCGGTGATCGTGAAGACGTCCTCGATCGGCATCAGGAACGGCTTCTCGGTCTCGCGCTCCGGCTGCGGGATCGCGGTGTCGACAGCGTTCATCAGGTCCAGGAGCCGGCCGGTCCACTCGGGGTCACCCTCGAGGGCCTTCAGCGCCGAGACCCGGACGACCGGAAGGTCGTCACCCGGGTACTCCTGCGAGGAGAGCAGCTCGCGCACCTCGAGCTCGACGAGCTCCAGGAGCTCCTCGTCGTCGACCATGTCGCTCTTGTTGAGCGCCACGACGATGTACGGCACACCGACCTGACGGGCCAGCAGCACGTGCTCGCGGGTCTGCGGCATCGGGCCGTCGGTCGCCGCCACCACCAGGATCGCGCCGTCCATCTGCGCGGCACCGGTGATCATGTTCTTGATGTAGTCGGCGTGCCCGGGGCAGTCGACGTGCGCGTAGTGCCGCGCCTCGGTCTGGTACTCGACGTGCGCGATGGAGATCGTGATGCCGCGGGCCTTCTCCTCCGGCGCCTTGTCGATCTCGTCGAACGGCGTGTACGGGTTCAGGTCCGGAAACTGGTCGTGCAGGACCTTGGTGATGGCCGCCGTCAGCGTCGTCTTACCGTGGTCGATGTGACCAATGGTGCCGATGTTGACGTGCGGCTTAGTCCGCTCGAACTTCGCCTTCGCCACTGGTGTCCTCCTGTGGACTTCTTGGTTCGTTCGCCCCGGCGCGCCAGGTAGGCGCTTAGGACTCTGTCGACAGCCTTTCCGGCCTTGCGACCGGAGAGCTTTTGTGGGTTCTGCGGCGATGAAGCCTACAGACCCGGTCTCACACAACCCGACCGAGGTGGCCGCGGGCGGGAGTTCCCTCCCGCGACCCGCCCCGGTTCATCGGATCAGCTCAGGCGAGCGTCACTCACCAGTCGCCTTGGCGATGATCTCCTTGGCCACCGAGGCCGGAATCTCGGCATAGGAGTCGAACTGCATGCTGTAGCTAGCCCGGCCCTGGGTCTTCGACCGCAGGTCGCCGACGTAGCCGAACATCTCCGACAACGGCACCAGCGCCCTCACGATGCGGGTGCCGCTGCGCTCCTCCATCGCCTGGATGATGCCACGGCGGGAGTTGAGGTCGCCGATGACGTCACCCATGTTCTCCTCGGGAGTGGTGACCTCAACGGACATCACCGGTTCGAGCAGCGCCGGGTCGGCCTTGCGGGCCGCCTCCTTCAGCGCCATCGAGCCAGCGATCTTGAACGCCATCTCGGACGAGTCGACCTCGTGGTACTGACCGTCCACCAGCGTCAGCTTGACACCCACCAGCGGGAAGCCCGCGAGGATGCCGTACTGCATGGCGTCCTGGGCGCCGGCGTCCACCGACGGGATGAACTCCCGAGGGATGCGGCCACCGGTGACGGCGTTCGCGAACTCGTAGGTCGGCGAGTCGTTGTCCAGCGGCAGCGGCTCCAGGCTGATGATGACCCGGGCGTACTGGCCGGAACCACCGGTCTGCTTCTTGTGGGTGAACTCGACCTTCTCCACCTTACGGCGGATGGTCTCGCGGTACGCCACCTGCGGCTTGCCGATGTTCGCCTCGACGTTGAACTCGCGGCGCATCCGGTCGACCAGAATGTCCAGGTGCAGCTCGCCCATGCCGGAGATGACCGTCTGGCCGGTCTCGTCGTCCAGCTTGACGCGGAAGGTCGGGTCCTCCTCGGCCAGCCGCTGGATGGCGGTGCTGAGCTTCTCCTGGTCGGCCTTGGTCTTCGGCTCGATGGCGACCTCGATGACCGGCTCCGGGAAGGTCATCGACTCCAGGATGACCGGGTTCGCCGGGTCACACAGGGTGTCACCGGTGGTGGTCTGCTTGAGACCCTGCACCGCGATGATGTCGCCAGCCTGGGCCGAGCCGCGCTCTTCCCGCTTGTTGGCGTGCATCTGGTAGATCTTGCCGATCCGCTCCTTGCGGTCCTTGGTGGAGTTGACCACCTGGGACCCGGACTCGACCACGCCGGAGTAGACCCGGACGTAGGTGAGCTTACCGAGGTGCTTGTCGGTCTGGATCTTGAAGGCGAGACCGGAGAACGGCTCCGCCTTCGACGGCTTCCGCTGCAGCGGCGTCTCACCGTCGGTCGCGGTGCCCTCGATGGCCGGGATGTCCAGCGGCGACGGCAGGAAGTCGACCACGGCGTCGAGCATGGGCTGGACGCCCTTGTTCTTGAACGCCGAGCCGCAGAGCACCGGGTTGGCCTTGCTGGCGATCGTGGCCCGCCGGATGGCGGCCTTGATCTCCTCGACGGAGATCTCCTCGCCCTCCAGGTACTTCTCCATGATCGCGTCGTCGACGTCGGCCAGGGTCTCCATCAGCTTCTCGCGCCACTCGGCGGCGTCGTCGGCGAGGTCGGCCGGGATCTCCTCGATCGCGTAGTCCTCACCCTTCTGGGTCTCCCCGCGCCAGGTGAGGGCACGCATGCCGATCAGATCGACGACACCGATGTGGTCGCCCTCGAGCCCGATCGGGATCTGGAGCACCAGCGGGGTGGCGTTGAGCCGGTCGATCATCATCTGGACGCAGCGGAAGAAGTCCGCGCCGGTCCGGTCGAGCTTGTTGACGAAGCACATCCGCGGGACGTCGTACTTGTCGGCCTGACGCCAGACGTTCTCCGTCTGCGGCTCCACGCCGGCCACGCCGTCGTAGACCGCGACCGCACCGTCCAGCACCCGCAGCGACCGCTCGACCTCGACCGTGAAGTCGACGTGACCGGGCGTGTCGATGATCTGGATCGTGTGGCCCTTCCACTCACACTTGGTAGCAGCGGAGGTGATGGTGATACCACGCTCCTGCT
>NZ_GG657738.1:2618933-2649916 GCF_000158815.1 Micromonospora sp. ATCC 39149
AGGTCCTTCACCCGGCCGCCTAGAACGAGCACGATGGAGTGCTCCTGCAGGTTGTGACTCACGCCCGGGATGTAGGCGGTCACCTCGATCTGGCTGCTGAGCTTGACACGAGCGACCTTGCGCAGCGCCGAGTTCGGCTTCTTGGGGGTGGTGGTGTACACGCGGGTGCACACGCCGCGCCGCTGAGGGGAACCCTTCAGCGCCGGGGTCTTGGTCTTACTCGTCTTCGCCTGGCGGCCCTTTCGGACCAGCTGCTGGATCGTGGGCACCGGGTTTCTCCGCTCCCTTCGGTCGCCTTCCGGCGACCGCGCCGTCTGCTCGTAGCCACCCCTCGTGGGAAGGCTCTCCTACATTCCAACCAGGCCCGCCTTGCGGAGGTCCCGGCACCCGCGGTCGGGCGTGTCGCCCAGATCACGGTCCCGGTGCCGCCGCTTGCGCGCGCACCGGATTTCTGTCACCGGAACGCGGTCACCGCGGGCCGGGTCTTTGGCTCTGTCATGCTGCCGCGCGATCACCGGCAATCGGGTCCAGCGCACGCACGAGTTGCCCGGGCGGGCCCGGGCACAAGGGGAAAGAGTACCTATCACAGTCGCACAGGTCAAAACGGAGGGGCCCGGAGAGCAGCGTCACCGCTCTGGTGGCCGAACCGTCGCGCCTGCCCATCCGCGATGGGCACCTACGGAAACAAGTGTAACGGCTTGCGCCGGACCCGGCCCGGCGGCCCGGGGTAGCGCCCTCCGACACGCCCGCCCCGACACGCGCATCCCTCGACCTTGCCCCGGCCCACCGCCGTACCTTGCCCCGGCCCACCGCCGTGCCGGCGTCATTGCGGCATCCCGGCCAGCTTGTTACCCCCATCTCGGCGACACGTCATCCCCACCGGGCGACCTCCCACGCCGCCGGTGACGACGCGTGCACCCCGCCGGACCCAGACGCGGCCCGACAGACGACGCACGTACACCTGCCCGGACCGAGACGCGGCCGGACGGAGCCGGGAGCGGACACGTCGCCCGCGTCGGCGGCGGCGCGCGGCTCAGCTCAGGGCGAGCAGCAGGGCCAGGCCGAAGCCCAGCAGGCTGAGCACGAGACCCGCCGCGCCACAGCTGATCCCGGCCACCGCCAGGCCCCTGCCCGTGAAACGCACCGCCGGCGGGGGCGCCGGGCGTCGGATCTGTCGCCTGCCGAGCAGGCCCGCCACCACGGCCGCCGTGCCCGCCAGCAGCCCGAGGAGCGTGAACACGCCGGCGGCCCAGGCGCCCTGCGTGCCCGCGATGGCCCCCAGGCAGATCACCAGGAGCGACACCAGGGTGGAGGCGACGCCCGCCACCAGGGAACCGATCGCGAGCCCGGAAGTGACCGGGGGCACGTCGAGGTGCACCACGCCGAACGGGGTGCCCGGCACCGGGTCGACCCGCTTGGGCGGCCGGGCGGACTCCCTCGGCGGCGCAGGCACCCGCCCCCAGCCGGCCCCCGGCACACCCAAGGCGCCACCCATCGGCTGGCCCGGGTAACTCGCCGGCACACCTGCCGGCTGGCCCGGGTAACTCGCCGGTGCGACGGCCGGCTGGCCCGCGACCGGGTGCCCGTACCAGGGGGGCGCGTGGCCCGGCTGCGGCCCGACTGCCGAGCCCGGCTGCGGCGCGTGAACCAGTTGCGAGGCGTGATCGGAGTGCACCACCCCGGGGACGGTCGGCGACGGCTGACCGGCCTCCGGCACGGAGCCGGGCTGCGCCACGGAACTCGGCTGCGCCACGGGGCTCGGCTGCGAGGCGGAGTCGGCAGCCAGGCCAGGACCCGGCTCCGGGCCAGGACCAGGCCCCGGGTACGGATGGGGCTGTGGGAACGGATCGGGCTGCGGGAACGGGCCCGGGGAGGGCCCGGTGCCCCCGGTCGTCGGGGCGTACTCGATGGGGGTGTCCGGGGCCTCCGGGTTCGCGCCGGGGGCGGGCCGGGCCCACGGGCTTTCCTCCGGCGATGCCGGAGACCCCGCCGGACCTAAGGGTGCGGTGGCTCCCTCCGCCGACTCGCCCGAGGGCCGCGCCGGTTCCGTCACGAGGGGCCTCCTGTCACCGATCGTCGCCCACCGCCGCGCGACGGACACCGGCCAGGCTACCGCCGCCCCGCCAACCCCGTGGCCGCGCGTCGACCCGTCCCCCCGGGACGGTCAGTCCACGTTCGGGGCGTAGTCGTGCCCGAACGGTGCACCGGCCATCCGGACCAGGCCGACCACCAGGGCCACCACCACGGTCGCCGCCACCAGGACCAGCCCCGTCCAGGCCAGCCGCTCCCCCCGCCGCAGCCAGGCCGCGCCGGTAAGGAAGCCTCCCGAGGCGTACGCCTCCCGGCGGGCCTGCCGAGCCAGCACGAGAGCGAGCGTGGCCGGCACCACCCCGCCGACGAAGAGCCCGGTCAGCGCGCCCATCAGGCCGAGGGCGAAGACCGCCCGAGCCTTGCTGGAGCGCACCGGGTCCGGGTCGAACGGGTGGCGTGCCCCATGCTGCGCGACGGGCACCTGCCCGGGTGCGGTCGTCATGCCCTCCATCATGCCCGCCCCCGGCGACGATCCCAGCCGGCCGCGGAAGATGGTGGCATCCCGGGCTGGGCGACACCGCCATGTCGCCGCCATGGCCGCCTGCGCACGCGACGGAACGCGACGAGGCCCCCGGCGGTTCACCGGGGGCCTCGTCGTCAGTGCGTGATCTAGCGGTACGACCCGAAGTCGAAGTCGTCCAGCGGCACGGCCTGCCCGCTGGCCGGCCCGAAGCCGTAGTCGGTCTCCGGGTAACCGGTCATCGAGTAGACCTTGGCCTTGGCCTCCTCGGTCGGCTCGACCCGGACGTTGCGGTACTTGCTGATGCCCGTACCGGCCGGGATGAGCTTACCGATGATCACGTTCTCCTTGAGGCCGATCAACGAGTCGCTGCGGGCGTGGATCGCCGCGTCCGTCAGCACCCGGGTGGTCTCCTGGAAGGAGGCCGCCGACAGCCAGGAGTCCGTGGCCAGCGAGGCCTTGGTGATACCCATCAGCACCGGGCGACCGGCGGCGGGCTCGCCGCCCTCGGAGACGAGTCGGCGGTTCTCCGACTCGAACAGCGCCCGGTCGACGAGCACGCCCGGCAGGAACTCGGTCGAGCCGGAGTCGATCACCGTCACCCGCTTGAGCATCTGGCGGATGATGATCTCGATGTGCTTGTCGTGGATGAGCACACCCTGCGAGCGGTAGACCTCCTGGACCTCCTGGGTCAGGTGGACCTGGACCGCGCGCGGGCCGAGGATGCGCAGCAGCTCGTGCGGGTCGATGGTGCCCTCGGTGAGCTTCTCGCCGACCTCGACGTGGTCGCCGTCGTGGGCCCGCAGCCGGACCCGCTTGGAGATCTTGTCGTAGACGATCTCGTCGGAGCCGTCGTCCGGCACCACGATGATCTTCCGCGACCGCTCGCCGTCCTCGATCCGGATCCGGCCGGGGGTGTCGGCGATGGGCGCCTTGCCCTTCGGGACGCGGGCCTCGAAGATCTCCTGAACCCGGGGCAGACCCTGGGTGATGTCCTCACCTGCGACACCACCGGTGTGGAACGTACGCATCGTCAGCTGCGTACCGGGCTCACCGATCGACTGGGCGGCGATGATGCCGACCGCCTCGCCGACATCCACGGTCTTGCCGGTCGGCAGCGAGCGGCCGTAGCACGCCCCGCAGACGCCCAGCTTCGACTCGCAGGTGAGCACGCTGCGCACCCGCACCGTCTCCGTCCCGGCAGCGACGATCGCGTCGACCAGGATGGAGTTGATGTCCTGGCCCCGGTGGGCGACGATGTTGCCGTCCGGGCCCTTGATGTCGTCGGCCAGCGTCCGGGCGTGCACGCTGGTCTCGGCGTGCTCGTGGACGTACAGCTTGCCGTCGCGCCGCTCGCCGATCTGCATCGGGATGGCCCGGTCGGTGCCGCAGTCCTCCTCGCGGATGATGACGTCCTGCGAGACGTCCACCAGACGACGGGTCAGGTAACCCGAGTCGGCGGTCCGCAGCGCGGTGTCGGCGAGACCCTTACGGGCACCGTGCGTGGAGATGAAGTACTCCAGCACGGACAGACCCTCCCGGTAGCTGGCCTTGATCGGCCGCGGGATGATCTCGCCCTTCGGGTTGGCCACCAGACCACGGATCGCGGCGATCTGGCGGAGCTGGAGCAGGTTACCGCGGGCACCCGAGTTGATCATCTTCCACAGCGGGTTCTCCTGCGGCAGCGCGGTGTCCATCTCCTTGGCGACCTCGTTGGTCGCCTTGGTCCAGATCTCGATGAGCTCGCCGCGACGCTCCTCGGCGGTCATCAGACCCCGCTGGTACTGCTTGTCGATCCGGTCGGCTTCCTTCTCGTACCGCTCCAGGATCTCCCGCTTGCGCGGCGGAGCGATGACGTCCTCCATGCCGATCGTCACGCCGGACCAGGTGGCCCAGTGGAAACCGGCCTCCTTGAGCCCGTCGAGGGTGGCCGCGAGGGCCACCTTCGGGAAGCGCTCGGCGAGGTCGTTGACGATCGCGGAGAGCTGACCCTTGCGGATCTCGTAGTTCACGAAGCGGTAGCCCTGCGGCAGCGTCTCGTTGAACAGCACCCGGCCCAGGGTGGTCTCGACGGTGAGCGGCTCACCCTCGACCCAGCCCTCCGGCGCGACCCACGGCTCGCCAGCACCGTTGTCGACCCCGACCAGCCCGCGCAGGCGGATCCGCACCGGCGCCTGCAGGTGCAGCTCGCCGGCGTCGAACGCCATCCGCGCCTCGGCGTCCGAGCTGAACGCCCGGCCCTCGCCCTTCTCGCCGGTGGTGAGGTGGGTGAGGTGGTACAGGCCGATGACCATGTCCTGGGTGGGCATGGTGACGGGCTTGCCGTCCGCCGGCTTGAGGATGTTGTTCGACGACAGCATCAGGATCCGCGCCTCGGCCTGCGCCTCGGCGGACAGCGGCACGTGCACCGCCATCTGGTCGCCGTCGAAGTCGGCGTTGAACGCCGTGCAGACCAGCGGGTGGATCTGGATCGCCTTGCCCTCGACCAGCTGCGGCTCGAATGCCTGGATGCCCAGGCGGTGCAGGGTCGGCGCGCGGTTGAGCAGCACCGGGTGCTCGCCGATGACCTCTTCCAGCACGTCCCACACGACCGGCCGCTGCCGCTCGACCATCCGCTTGGCGGACTTGATGTTCTGCGCGTGGTTGAGGTCGACCAGCCGCTTCATCACGAACGGCTTGAACAGCTCCAGCGCCATCTGCTTGGGCAGGCCGCACTGGTGCAGCTTCAGCTTCGGGCCGACCACGATGACCGAACGGCCGGAGTAGTCGACGCGCTTGCCGAGCAGGTTCTGCCGGAACCGGCCCTGCTTGCCCTTGAGCATGTCGGACAGCGACTTGAGCGGGCGGTTGCCCGGACCGGTGACCGGCCGGCCCCGGCGGCCGTTGTCGAACAGCGCGTCGACGGCCTCCTGGAGCATCCGCTTCTCGTTGTTGACGATGATCTCGGGCGCACCGAGATCGATCAGCCGCTTGAGGCGGTTGTTCCGGTTGATCACGCGGCGGTACAGGTCGTTCAGGTCGGAGGTCGCGAAGCGGCCACCGTCGAGCTGCACCATCGGGCGCAGGTCCGGCGGGATGACCGGGACGCAGTCCAGCACCATGCCGAGCGGCGAGTTGCGGGTGTTCAGGAACGCCGCGACGACCTTGAGCCGCTTGAGCGCCCGGATCTTCCGCTGGCCCTTGCCGGAGCGGATGGTCTCGCGCAGGCTCTCGGCCTCGGCGTCGAGGTCCATGTTCTGCACGAGCGCCTTGATCGCCTCGGCACCCATGCCGCCGGTGAAGTACTCACCGAACCGGTCGCGCAGCTCCCGGTAGAGCAGCTCGTCGGTGACCAGCTGCTTCGGCTCCAGCTTGCGGAAGGTGTCGAGCACCTCGTCCAGGCGGTCGATCTCGCGCTGGGCCCGGTCGCGGATCTGGCGCATCTCGCGCTCTCCGCCCTCCTTGACCTTGCGCCGGACGTCCGCCTTCGCGCCCTCGGCCTCCAGCTCGGCCAGGTCGGCCTCCAGCTTGGCGGCCCGCTTCTCGATCTCCGAGTCGCGGCTGTTCTCGGACTGCCGCTTCTCGGCGAGGATCTCGTTCTCGATCGTCGAGAGGTCACGGTGACGCGACTCGGCGTCCACGCTCGTCACGACGTACGAGGCGAAGTAGATGATCTTTTCGAGGTCCTTCGGAGCGAGGTCCAGCAGGTAGCCCAGCCGGCTCGGCACGCCCTTGAAGTACCAGATGTGGGTCACCGGAGCGGCCAGCTCGATGTGCCCCATCCGCTCCCGACGGACCTTGGATCGGGTCACCTCGACGCCGCAGCGCTCGCAGATGATGCCCTTGAACCGGACCCGCTTGTACTTACCGCAGTAGCACTCCCAGTCCCGCTGCGGACCGAAGATCTTCTCGCAGAAGAGCCCGTCCTTTTCCGGCTTGAGGGTGCGGTAGTTGATCGTCTCGGGCTTCTTGACCTCGCCGTGCGACCACTGACGGATGTCGTCGGCGGTGGCGAGACCGATGCGCAGCTCGTCGAAGAAGTTGACGTCGAGCACTATGTCCCCTATGTCGTCGTCTTTAAAGCTAGCTAAATCGGGGGGTTCGGGGCAGGGTGACCGGCGGAAGGATCAAGCTGACCGCCTGGAGCCGGTCACCCTGCCCGAACCACCACCTCACACCTCTTCGACCGAGCTCGGCTCGCGCCGGGACAGGTCGATGCCCAGCTCCTCCGCTGCCCGGAACACCTCGTCGTCGGTCTCGCGCATTTCCAGGGCCACACCGTCGCTGGAGAGCACCTCGACGTTGAGGCACAGCGACTGCAGTTCCTTGAGCAACACCTTGAACGACTCCGGAATGCCCGGCTCCGGGATGTTCTCGCCCTTGACGATCGCCTCGTAGACCTTCACCCGGCCCAGGACGTCGTCGGACTTGATCGTCAGCAGCTCCTGCAGGGCGTACGCGGCACCGTACGCCTGCATCGCCCAGCACTCCATCTCACCGAAGCGCTGGCCACCGAACTGCGCCTTACCACCCAGCGGCTGCTGCGTGATCATCGAGTACGGGCCGGTCGACCGGGCGTGGATCTTGTCGTCGACCAGGTGGTTGAGCTTCAGGATGTAGATGTAACCGACCGCGATCGGGTCCGGCAGCGGCTCGCCGGAGCGACCGTCGAACAGCTGCGCCTTGCCGGAGGACCCGATCAGCTGCTTGCCGTCCCGGTTGGGCAGGGTCGACGCGAGCAGACCGGAGATCTCCTCCTCGCGGGCACCGTCGAAGACCGGAGTGGCCACGTTGGTGTCCGGCTCGGACTCGTGCGCCTCGATGGAGCGCAGTTGGCGCTTCCACTCGGCGTCGTCGCCGTCGACGCTCCACCCCGTCTTGGCCACCCAGCCGAGGTGCGTCTCCAGCACCTGGCCGATGTTCATCCGGGACGGCACACCCAGCGGGTTGAGCACGATGTCGACCGGGGTGCCGTCCTCCAGGAACGGCATGTCCTCGATCGGCAGGATCTTCGAGATGACGCCCTTGTTGCCGTGCCGGCCGGCGAGCTTGTCGCCGTCCTGGATCTTCCGCTTCTGGGCGACGTACACCCGGACCAGCTCGTTGACGCCCGGGGGCAGCTCGTCGCCGTCCTCGCGGGAGAAGGTCCGCACGCCGATGACCGTGCCGGTCTCGCCGTGCGGCACCTTCAGCGAGGTGTCCCGAACCTCGCGCGCCTTCTCGCCGAAGATCGCGCGGAGCAGCCGCTCCTCCGGGGTCAGCTCGGTCTCGCCCTTCGGCGTGACCTTGCCGACCAGGATGTCGCCGGGGACGACCTCGGCGCCGATCCGGATGATGCCGCGCTCGTCGAGGTCGGCGAGCATCTCCTCGCTGACGTTCGGGATGTCCCGGGTGATCTCCTCCGGGCCGAGCTTGGTGTCCCGCGCGTCGACCTCGTGCTCCTCGATGTGGATCGAGGTGAGCACGTCCTGCTGCACGAGGCGCTGCGACAGGATGATCGCGTCCTCGTAGTTGTGGCCCTCCCAGCACATGAACGCCACCAGCAGGTTGCGCCCGAGCGCCATCTCGCCCTCGTCGGTGCAGGGACCGTCGGCGATGACCTGGCCGGCCTCTACCCGGTCGCCCTCGAAGACCACCGGCTTCTGGTTGACGCAGGAGCCGGCGTTGGAGCGGCGGAACTTGTGCAGCAGGTACGTCCGGCGGTGGCCGTCGTCCTGGTGGATGGTGATGTAGTCGGCGCAGAGGTCCTCGATGACACCGCCGACCTCGGCCACGACCACGTCGCCGGCGTCGACGGCGGCGCGGTACTCCATGCCGGTGCCGACCAGCGGCGACTCCGCCTTGACCAGTGGCACCGCCTGGCGCTGCATGTTCGCGCCCATCAGCGCCCGGTTGGCGTCGTCGTGCTCAAGGAACGGGATCATCGCGGTCGCGACCGAGGTCATCTGCCGCGGCGAGACGTCCATGTAGTCCACGGCGCCCGGGGCGACGTCCTCGGTCTCGCCACCCTTACGGCGGACCAGGACGCGGTCCTCGACGAACGTGCCGTCGGCCTTCAGCGGCGCGTTGGCCTGTGCCTTGACGAACCGGTCCTCCTCGTCCGCGGTCAGGTAGTCGATCTGGTCGGTGACCCGACCGTCGACGACCTTCCGGTACGGCGTCTCGATGAAGCCGAACGGGTTGACCCGGGCGAAGGTGGAGAGCGCGCCGATCAGGCCGATGTTCGGGCCTTCCGGCGTCTCGATCGGGCACATCCGGCCGTAGTGGGACGGGTGCACGTCGCGGACCTCGAAGCCGGCCCGCTCCCGGGACAGACCACCCGGGCCGAGCGCGCTCAGCCGGCGCCGGTGGGTCAGGCCCGCCAGCGGGTTGGTCTGGTCCATGAACTGGGACAGCTGCGACGTGCCGAAGAACTCCTTGATCGCCGCCACGACGGGGCGGATGTTGATCAGGGTCTGCGGCGTGATCGCCTCGACGTCCTGGGTGGTCATCCGCTCGCGGACGACCCGCTCCATCCGAGACAGGCCGACGCGCACCTGGTTCTGGATCAGCTCGCCCACGGTGCGCAGGCGCCGGTTGCCGAAGTGGTCGATGTCGTCGGCCTCGTAGCCGTCCTCGCCGGCGTGCAGCCGGCACAGGTACTCCACGGTGGCGACGATGTCGTCCTCGGTCAGCGTGCCGGTGGTGATCGGCACGCTCAGCTCGAGCTTCTTGTTGAACTTGTACCGACCGACCTTGGCGACGTCGTACCGCTTCGGGTTGAAGAAGAGGTTGTCGAGCAGGGTCTGGGCGTTCTCGCGGGTCGGCGGCTCGCCAGGGCGGAGCTTGCGGTAGATGTCGAGCAGCGCCTCGTCCTGGCCGGCGATGTGGTCCTTCTCGAGCGTCGTCATCAGCAGCTCGGACCAGCCGAACTTCTCGCGGATCCGCTCGGCCGACCAACCGATTGCCTTGAGTAGGACCGTGACGGCCTGCCGGCGCTTGCGGTCGATGCGGACGCCGACCGTGTCGCGCTTGTCGATGTCGAACTCCAGCCAGGCACCCCGGCTCGGGATGACCTTGACGCTGGAAAGGTCGCGGTCGGAGGTCTTGTCCGGCTGCTTGTCGAAGTAGACGCCCGGGGACCGGACGAGTTGGCTGACCACGACGCGCTCGGTGCCGTTGATGATGAACGTGCCCTTGGGCGTCATCATCGGGAAGTCACCCATGAACACCGTCTGGCTCTTGATCTCGCCGGTGGTGTTGTTGGTGAACTCCGCCGTCACGAACAGCGGGGCGCAGTAGGTCAAGTCCTTCTCCTTGCACTCCTCGATCGAGGCCTTGACCTCGTCGAAGCGCGGCGCCGAGAAGGAGAGCGACATAGTGCCAGAAAAGTCCTCAATGGGACTGATCTCGTCGAGGATTTCCGCGAGACCCGAGCGTGCGTGCGGGTCGTCCGCCGACCGGCCCTGCCAAGCCTCGTTGCCGACGAGCCAGTCGAAGGACTCGTTCTGGATGGCGAGGAGATTGGGGACCTCGAGGTGTTCGGTGATCCTGCCGAATGAGACTCGGCGAGGCGCGAAAGCGCTCGACGTACGACTGGTCTTCGCAGGGCGGGAAGCTGCCAAGATGCGTCCTTCCGAGGACCGGTGCTGCAGAACGGCTGGTACGCGTGCACTCCAATGACCCCACCAGAAATACCCGTAATCGGACATTTCTGCGCAGGGGTCAAGTCGGAAGGCAGCGCAAACTAGCAGTGTAGCCGAGAGGCTAACCGCTGTCCAGCCCAACCCGCAGGTCGTCGCGGAACGTGCCTCGGGGCCCCCGAAACGGGGCCTCACCGGGCCGCTCGGAACGCGGCATACCCACGGACCGCCCGGGTGCTGCGGACGATGGTGCCGCCGCTGCCACTACCCGGAGGGTGGCCGTCGCAAGCGCGGAAGGTCTTGCTGTGTCAGCGTGCCTGGCAGCCAGGGGCCGCGTCAAGGGCCGGTCTCGTGCGCGACAGGTGTTTCCCACCGATGGGCGACCGCCCGGCGCCCCGCGCCGCTGGACGCGAAGCGCCGCCGCCCCTGCTCACGACGCTGTCAGGGAGTCACGACACCAACACAGCGGGCGGTGACCCAAATTCGGATCACCGCCCGCCGCGACGCGATGTGCCCAGGCTCACGTGAGCTGAGCCGGACGCGCCTGAGTCCTACCTCAATTACTTGAGGGTGACCTTGGCGCCCTCGCCCTCGAGCTTGGCCTTGGCCTTGTCGGCGGTCTCCTTGTTGACCTTCTCAAGGATGGCCTTCGGCGCGGCCTCGACCGCGTCCTTGGCCTCCTTCAGGCCCAGGCCGGTCAGCTCGCGCACGACCTTGATGACCTGGATCTTCTTGCCACCGTCGGCCTCGAGAACGACGTCGAACTCGTCCTTCTCCGGCTCGGCCTCGACGGCGGCCGGGGCGGCGCCCGCGGCGGCGACGGCGACCGGGGCGGCCGCGGTGACCTCGAAGGTCTCCTCGAACTGCTTCACGAACTCGGAGAGCTCGATCAGCGTCATCTCCTTGAACGCGTCGAGCAGCTCGTCGGTGCTGAGCTTCGCCATGGCTGGCGTCCTTTCTAACAGTTGACTAAGAACGTGGGTGCGCCGCGCGGCCTCAGGCCGCCTCGGCGCCCTCCTGCTCGCGCTTCTTGTCCGCCAGGGCGGCCGCCGCGCGGGCGGCCTTGGAGAGCGGAGCCTGGAACAGGGCCGCGGCCTTGCTCAGGTTGCCCTTCATCGCGCCGGCCAGCTTGGCCAGCAGCACCTCGCGGGACTCCAGGTCGGCGAGCTTCGTGACCTCGGCCGCGGAAATGGCCTTGCCCTCGAAGACGCCGCCCTTGATGACGAGCTTCGGGTTGGCCTTCGCGAAGTCGCGAAGCCCCTTCGCCGCCTCGACGACGTCGCCCGAAACGAAAGTCAGCGCGGTAGGACCGGTGAACAGCTCGTCGAGGCCGGAGATGCCCGCGTCAGCCGCGGCACGCTTCGCCAGCGTGTTCTTCGCGACCGTGTAGGTGGTCTCCTTGCCGAGCGAGCGCCGCAGCTGGGTGAGCTGGGAAACCGTCAAACCACGGTACTCGGTCAGCACCGCAGCGCCCGCGTTGCGGAAGCTGTCGGTCAGCTCAGCGACGGCCGTGGCCTTGTCGGCCCGGATCGGCTTGTCCGCCATGTCCCTCCTCTCTCGTTGCTCCAGGCTGATCCACCGGGAAGCCGGGTGGGCTTCCGGGTATCGGAGGGCCGCGACAACGAGAAAAGCCCCGGCGCAGGGCGCACGGGGCGAGGGCCGGCCGTCGCACCGTGGTCGGCGGACCACGGGAACACAGCCGAGTTTCGCTTGCCGCCCTGCGCGGGTCGCCCGTCGGATCGGGACCTTCGACCGTGCCGGGGCACGGTGACCAGCGGTCTCTGGGTGGTACTTCGCCGCAAGGTTACGCGACACGCCCCGTGAGCACCAAATCGCCCCCGGGTGCGCCCCGTCACTCTCCCGGTGCCCGGGCCCTCAGGCGCGGGCGCGGCGGCACCAGGCGTACCCGGCGAGCACCGTCGCGCTCCAGGCGGTGGCCCACGCGGTGAGCAGGGCCACCGTGGCCGCGGACGGACCGGCGGCGGTGGCCCTGGCCACCGGCATGAGCGGGGGCGCCAGCCAGGGCACGACGGAGGAGGACAGGCCGAGGACCAGCGAGCCGACCGCGCCGAGCGTCAGCACCGCGACGCCGTACCCGGCGCTGCCCGTCACGGCCCGGCTGGCCAGCGCGCCGAGCGCCACCGCGGCCGGCAGGGCGAGCAGGTGCGCCCAGACGCCGAGGGCCACGCCGGCGGCCACCGATCGGCCGCCCGGCTCCCCCTGGCTGGTCACCCCACCCACCAGCCAGGGGAAGACCAGCGCGACGGCGACCGTGCCGAGCCCGGCCAACAGCGCCGCCAGCAGCCCGGCGGCCCGCTCCCGGGCCGCCCCGGCGAGCACCAGGGCCAGCCGACGCTGCACGTCCGGCTCGACGTCGAGCAGGATCTTGGTCTGCCACGCCAGCACCGGGAAGAGCACCACCGCCGACACGCCGTACGCCTCCGCCGGCTGGGCCCGGCCCCCGCCGTAGAGGACGCCGAGGGCGAGCAGGCCGGCCAGCAGCGGGGCGACCGCCCTTCCGGTACGCAGGAAGCCGGCCAGCCGCAGCCGCACGAGCGCGGTCACCTCAGCACCTGCCCGGCCGGCCCGGAGGTGTCCACCGCCCCGGCTTCCGAGCCCACCGCCCCGGGTGCCGCCCCGAGTGGAGCTGGCGGGGCGGGTGGGGCGTCGATCACGGGGCCGGGGAAGGCCGGCCCTCCGGCGGCAACGGGGGCGTCGGGCGCAACGGGGTCGGCGCGTACCCGAAGGACGTGGTGGCCGTCGGCGCGAAGCCGGGCCACGGCACCGGCGGCCCGCGCGGCCGGGACCGCGACCTCGACCACGACGATCTCCCCGGGCTGCGCGTCGGCCGGGGCGTGCGCGGTGACGGTGCCGTCGGCGACCGTCCAGCGCGCGGCGCCCGGCAGCCGCGCGGTCTCGCCCCGGTGGTCGCTGACCAGCACCGACCCACCGGCCGCCAGCACCTCGTCGATCAGGGCGGGGACCAGGTCCCGCGCGGCGGCGTCCAGGCCCTCCCAGGGCTCGTCGAGGATGAGCAGACCGGGCCGGCGGAGCATCGCCTGGGCCAGGCCGACCTTCTGGGCGGTGCCCTTGGACAGCTCGGGCAGCCGCGCCCCGTGGAACGGGGTGAGGCCCAGCCGCTCGGTCCACCGCCGGACGGCCCGGTCCGCCTCCGCCCCGCCCAGCCCGGCGACGCGGGCCATGCCGGTGAGGTACCGGCCCACGGTGAACGGTTGGTCCGCGGGAAACCGCTCCGGGACCCAGCCGACGTGCCGCGGCCGGTCGACGATCCGGCCCCGGGCCGGCCGGAGCACCCCCGCCGCCAACTGGAGCAGGGTGGACTTGCCGACGCCGTTGCGGCCGAGCACGACCGCAGCCTCGCCCGCGCCGAGCCGCAGGTTCGCCTGCCGCAGCACCCACGGATCGCGCCGGCGGTACCGGAGCCAGACATCCTCCCATCGCATGCCGCGAGCGTGCCACATCCGACAGACGGACGGGGCCCCGCCACGAGTCGTGGCGGGGCCCCGGTGAGGCAGTGGTGCTCAGGCCTCGGCGCCCTCCTGGAGGTTCTTGATCAGGTTGGGGTCGACCGGCACGCCCGGACCCATCGTGGTGGTGAGGGTGACCTTCTTCAGGTACTTGCCCTTCGCCGCCGAGGGCTTGGCCCGCAGCACCTCGTCGAGGACGGCGGCGTAGTTGTCGATCAGCTGGGTCTCGGAGAAGGAGGCCTTGCCGATGATCAGGTGGAGGTTGGAGTGCTTGTCCACCCGGAAGGTGATCTTGCCGCCCTTGATGTCCGCGACGGCCTTGGTGACGTCCATGGTCACCGTGCCGGTCTTCGGGTTCGGCATCAGGCCGCGCGGGCCCAGGATCCGCGCGATCCGGCCGATCTTGGCCATCTGGTCCGGCGTGGCGATCGCCGCGTCAAAGTCCAGCCAGCCGCCCTGGATCCGGGCGACGAGCTCGTCGGTGCCCACCTCGTCCGCACCCGCGGCGACGGCCTCCTCGGCCTTCGCGCCGGCGGCGAAGACGATCACGCGGGCGGTCTTGCCGGTGCCGTGCGGCAGGTTGACCGTGCCGCGGACCATCTGGTCCGCCTTGCGGGGGTCGACGCCGAGGCGCATGGCGACCTCGACCGTGGCGTCGAACTTGGTGCTGGTGGTGTCCTTGGCGATCTTGACCGCCTCGGCCGGGGTGTAGAGCTTCGACCGGTCGATTACCTCGGCGGCCTTGCGGTAGGTCTTGCTGCGCTGCATTTCTGGTTACTCCTGTGGTCTATGGCGGGCCGCGGCTGTCCGCGTGCCCTCCCACGAACTTTTCGGGTGAAGCGGTGCGGCGAGGTCAGTCGGCGACGGTCAGGCCCATTGACCGGGCGGTGCCGGCGATGATCTTCTCAGCCTGCTCGATGTCGTTGGCGTTGAGGTCGACCATCTTCTTCTCGGCGATCTCCCGCAGCTGGGCGCGGGTGACGGAGCCGACCTTCTCCTTGTGCGGGACGCCGGAGCCCTTCTGCACACCGGCGGCCTTGATCAGCAGCCGGGCGGCGGGCGGGGTCTTCAGGACGAAGGTGAAGCTGCGGTCCTCGTACACGCTGATCTCGGCGGGAACGATGTCGCCCCGCTGGGACTCGGTCTGCGCGTTGTAGGTCTTGCAGAACTCCATGATGTTCACGCCGTGCTGGCCGAGCGCGGGGCCGACCGGCGGCGCCGGCGTGGCCTGGCCCGCCTTCAGCTGAAGCGTGAAAGTCTTGACGAGCTTCTTCTTCGGAGGCATGTCTCTTCCTGGGGCTTGGAACTGGGAAAGGTGCCGGCCGAGGGCGCGCACGGTCAGCGCGATGCGACAGCCGACGTTCTAGGGTAGCGCAACGCTCCACCGCCCCCTACGCCGAGGTCCGGCGAGGGGGCGGCACGATCTCGCCGGCGACGGGCCGCTGCCCACCGCCGGCGAGAGGGAACGTCAGATCTTGGTGACCTGGTTGAAGTTCAACTCGACCGGCGTCTCCCGACCGAAGATCGACACCAGCACCTTGAGCTTCTGCTGGTCGGCGTTGATCTCGCTGATCGTCGCCGGCAGCGAGGCGAACGCGCCGTCGGTGACGGTCACCGAGTCGCCGACCTCGAAGTCGAGGACCTTGACCTCGGGCTTGGCCTTCTTCTGCTCGGTCTCGACCGTCGGGGCCAGCCACTTGAGGACCTCGTCGAGGCTCAGCGGGGCGGGACGGTCGGCCCGGTCGGTCGCCCCCACGAAGCCGGTGACGCCGGGGGTGTTCCGCACGCAGGAATACGACTCGGCGGTCAGCTCCATCCGGACCAGGATGTAGCCCGGGAAGACCTTGGCCTGGATCTGGGACCGCTTGCCGTTCTTGACCTCGACCTCTTCCCGGGTCGGCACCTCGACCTGGTAGATGTAGTCCTCCATGTCGAGGGACGTGATCCGGGTCTCGAGGTTGGTCTTGACCTTGTTCTCGTAACCGGCGTACGAGTGCACCACGTACCAGTCGCCCGGCGCGTAGCGCAGCTTCTGGCGCAGCTCCGCCACCGGGTCGTACTCCTCGTCCGGAGCAGGCTCGGTGGTCGGGAAGTCCAGCTCGCTGGCGGCCTCGACCGACTCATCGTTGGCCGCCGTCGCCACCGCGGACTGCTCGTCCATGGTCTCGGCGGTCTCGTCGTACTCAGGCACGCTCGCTCACTTCCGTCACTATCGGCTTGATCAGCCGGTCAGCTGGGGTTGCCGAAGACCCACAGCACGCCCTTCGCGAAGGCGAAGTCCAAGCCGGCCACGATCGTCAGCATCACAGCGACGAAGGTGACCACTACCGCGGTGTAGGTCAGCAGCTCCTTGCGGGTCGGCCAGATGACCTTACGCAGCTCGGCCACGACCTCGCGGAAGAACCGCGCGATGCGGGCGAACAGCCCCACCCGCTCGGTGTCCTTGCGGGTCTTCCTCTCGTCGGCCGACTCGGCCTTGGCCCGCGCCCGCGTCGCCGTGCCACCACGGGAGACCGGCTCGTCCGCGTCGGTGGCGTCGTCGTCGGCGGCCACGTCGTCGACGACCTCGTCGTTCAGACGGTCGTCGTCGCCGGCGTCCTCGCTGCGCCGCTTGTTCTCGGCCACTTCGCCCTCCGTCGCGGGAATCGGGTCGCACGCCGGTGCGGCGTACGCGGCGCTGGTCACGCCGGCCGGGCCAACCGTCCCGCGACGGGCCGCGGCCGGCGGATCAACGGACGGGCCCGATGCCTCGGAACCCACCCCGCCGATGCCACCACCACGGGCCGGACGCCGCCGGTTGGCGGCGCGACCCACGGGAACGGTCAGGCCTGAGGCGCAGGGGTGACAGGACTTGAACCTGCAGCCTGCGGTTTTGGAGACCGCTGCTCTGCCAATTGAGCTACACCCCTGTGCGGCAACGCTCGCCCAACCCGGCCATGACGCACCGGGCGGGGTCACTTGCCCCACGGCGGACCAGTGTACGGGTAGCGGCGCGACTTTCCCAACCTGTCTGCCCACCCGCGTGGCGGAAACCCCTCAGCCGGGCGTCCGGATCACCGCCCGGGCCTGAGAGAGCACCTTCTCGCCCCGGCACGTCGCGGTGATGTCGAGCCTGGTCAGGCCCTCTCCGGCACCCTCACGGACCTTCGCGCTCACCTCGATCTCGGTGCCGGCGTCGTCGTCCGGGACGACCACCGGGCGGGCGAACCGGACCCCGTAGTCGACCACCGCGTCGGGCGCGCCGGCCCACTCGGCGACCGCCCGGCCGACCAGGGCCATGGTGAACATGCCGTGCGCGATCACCCCGGGCAGGCCGACCTTGGTGGCGACCCGGTCACTCCAGTGGATCGGATTGAAGTCGCCCGAGGCGCCCGCGTAGCGGACCAGATCGGCCCGGGTGACCCGGAAGGTCTTGGTGGGCAGCTCCATGTCAGGCCTCCCCGCGTACGACGATCTTGGACCAGACGGCGACCACCGGCTCGCCGGCGGCCGTGCTCACGTCGGTGCGGGTGGTCAGGAAGTCGTGCCCGCTGCGGCTGCTGATGTCCTCGATGGTGTTCACGCAGACCAGCTCGTCGCCGGCCACCACCGGCCGGGTGTAGGCGAAGCGCTGGTCGCCGTGGACCACCCGGCTGTAGTCGACCCCGAGAGCCGGATCGTCGACGATCTGCTGGGTGGCGGCCATGGTGAGCACCACAGGAAAGGTCGGCGGGGCGACCACGTCCGGGTGCCCGAGCGCGCGGGCGGCCTCCGGATCGTGGTGCGCCGGGTGGGCGGCGCCGATCGCGGTGGCGAACTCGCGGATCTTTTCACGGCCCACCTGGTAGGGGGCGGTCGGCGGATAGGTCCGGCCGACGAAGGACGGGTCCAAGGGCATGCCCGAGAACCTACACGGAAAGCACGAAAGCCGACCCGGGGGCGGGCGGTCGGCCGCAAGGCCGCGCGCCCGCTCCGGATCGGCAATCGGGTGTCGTACTGACCGGCGCGAGCCGGTGGTGGATCAGCGGGTCTCGCGGTGGACCGTGTGCCGACCGTCCCGGGGGCAGAACTTCTTCAGCTCGATGCGGTCCGGGTCGTTGCGGCGGTTCTTGCGCGTGATGTAGTTGCGCTCCTTGCACTCCACACACGCCAAAGTGATCTTCGGCCGGACATCGGTAGCCTTCGCCACGGCGGAGTGCCTTCCTCGCTAACGGTCAACAACTACAGCGCCTCAGCCTACGCGCTGGCGACGCGGACATGCAAAGTGGGCGCCTATGGCGCCCATCCCATCGACCACCGGAAGCTGGCCCGGAGGACGAGAGTAGCGGTGGCCGGACTTGAACCGGCGACACAGCGATTATGAGCCGCTTGCTCTGCCATCTGAGCTACACCGCCGTGGCGGGTCCAGCCGGACCCTCTGAGCCCCCTTACGGAATCGAACCGTAGACCTTCTCCTTACCATGGAGACGCTCTGCCGACTGAGCTAAGGGGGCCTGCGCGATCACTCGGTGGCCGCGCAGAGGTAAGAGTACACGGCCCCGCGCCGGAGGTGAAATCGGATCCCCCCGCTGTCGCGCGTCGCAACATCCTCCCAGATCAGCGGCGCCAACCGCCATGATCAGGGGACGATGCGCAGCCGCCGGACGTCCGGGCCGACGAGCGCCTCGGACTCCAACTGCGCCCCGAACCACGCCTCCAGCCGCTCGTACGGCAGCGGCCGGCTGAACAGGAAACCCTGGCCGATCTCACAGCCGATGTCCTGGAGCAGCTCCAGGGTCAGCTCGCTCTCCACGCCCTCGGCCACCACCGCGAGGCCGAACTGCTGGGAGAGGGTCACCACGGCGTTGACGATGGCCAGGTCCCCCGGGTCGGTCGCCATGCCCTGCACGAAGGAGCGGTCCACCTTCACCTCGTGCACCGGCAGCCGGCGCAGATAGGCCAGCGAGGAGGAACCGGTACCGAAGTCGTCCACGGAGAGCCGAACGCCGAGATCCCGCAGCCGGCGCAGGGTCGGGATCGGGCGGTCCGTGCCGTCCAGCACCCCGGCCTCGCGAATCTCGAAGGTGAGCCGCTGCGGGGGTACGTCGTACTCGGCGAGCAGTTCGCGCACACGGTCGGGGAAGTGCGGGTCGGTGAGCGTACGCGCGGAGAGGTTGACCGCGACGGCGAGCGGCTGCTGGGCGTGCGACCAGTCCCGGCTGCGCCGCAGCCCTTCCCGGAGCACCACCTCGGTGAGCCGGCCGAGTTGGCCGGTGTGCTCCGCCACCGCCACGAAGTCCTCCGGGGCGACGTCGCCGTGCGCCGGATGCTCCCAGCGGGCCAGGCACTCCACCCCGACCAGCCGGCGATCCCGCAACGTCACCTTGGGCTGGAAGTAGACCTCCAGAGCGCCGTCGTCGAGGGCCTTGCGCAGGTCGCCGGCGAGGCCGAGGCGGCGTAGCGACCGGGACTCCAGGGCCGGGTTGAACAACTGGATGCTGCCGGGCATGGACTTCGCCGCCATCGCGGCCAGGTCGACCCGTTGCAGCAGGGTCGCGGCGTCGCTGCCGTGATCCGGGTGCACGGCGACCCCGACTGCGGTGTCCACGTCCAGGGTGAACGCGTCGAAGACCATCTCGGCGCGGATCTCCTCGCGCAGCCGCGCCGCCAACTCCAGCGCCGCCTCGGCGTTCTCCAGCCGCAACGTCACCAGGAACTCGTCGCCGCCGGCCCGGCCGACCAACGCCGAGGAGGGGGCGGACGCGCGCAGCCGCACGGCCACCTCGGCGAGGACCTGGTCACCGGCCGCGTGGCCGAGCGACTCGTTGACCTGGCGCAGCCCGTCGACGTCGAACAACAGGACCGCGACCACCTCGCCCGGGGCCCGGATCTTCACGGCCTCGTCGAGCGCCGCGCTGATCCGGCGCCGGTTGGGCAGCTTGGTCAGCGTGTCGTGGTACGCGTCGTGGCGCAGCCGGTCCACCAGCCGGGAGTTCTCCAGGGCCACCGCCGCGTGCGCGGCGACGGTCTCGATCACCGGCACGTCCGCCGGGGTGAAGTGGCCGACGTCGCTGAGCCGGTTGACCACCTCCAGGGTGCCGATCACCGCCTCGCCCGAGCGCAGCGGCACGACGATCGCGTCCTTGGTCGACGCGGCCCGGAGCATGGCCAACTGCTCCCGGTCCCCGCCGAGCCGCGCGCCGAGCGCGACGGTTTGCCGCTGTCGCACGACCCGTTCCCGCACCGCTGACGGGATCTTCGAGAAGTCGAGCAGGCCGCGCCCGTCCATCCGGGCGGTCAGCAACACCTCGGGGTGGCGGCCCTGGGCGGGCAGCCACAGGGTGGCGTACTCGGCCTGCATGAGGGCGCGGACCCGGCCGAGCAGCGCGTCCGGCAGCGTGCCGTCCTGACCGCTGCGGGTCATCGCCCGGGTCAGCTCGTAGATGTCGGCCAACGTGCGGTGCTGGCGGAGGAACTGGGCGTACGCCCGGTAGACCAGCGCCACCGTGACCGCGAGCGCGCCGAGCAGCAACAGCGACCAGTAGGTGGCCTTCAGCGCGAGCAGGATGATCAGGCCGACGGTCGCGTTCACCGCCGCCGCGAGCAGCGGCACGGTGGACGTCCGGACCACCTCCAGCCCGGCCTGCCAGCCCTGGAGCAGCGTGATCACGCCGACCACGGCGGCGAGGGTGACCAGCGTGATGGTGCTGACAGCCGCGAAGAGGATGCCCCAGGTGCCGGGCCCCACGCCCCGGATCGGGGGCAGCGCCAACAGCACCAGGCCGGCGAGCGAGGTCGCCGCGGCGGACCGGGCGACGTTGAAGGCGAACTTGGCCGGGCCGAGCCGCCGCCGTAGCTGGGCGATCAGGGCGGCCAGGGTGGCCACCAGCACCAGGGTCAGGGGCGGAAGATAATAGAGTGCCAGGACCAGCGGGATCTCGGTGATCGTGGCGGAGAGCGTCTGCCGCCGTACGATGAAGCTCAGCACCGGCAGATGGGCGGCTACCAGGGCCGTGAGCAGCAGCAGGCCCATGCCCCACTTGCCGTACGGCTTGTCTTCCGCGACCAGCGCGATCAGTAGGCAGCAGACGACCGCGAGAAACGCCAACGGCCCGGTGATCAGCCAGGCGAGGTCCGTCCCACGTCGCCGCACGGCTGCCGCTCGGCTCGTCATCCTGCTCCCCTGTCGTCACCGAGAGTGAACTCCGCGCCGATGGCTGGTCGCTGCCGCCGCCGCCCGGTGGGTGGCCGGGCGGCGGCGGGTGTCACACGAACGGCGAAGAACCTAGTTCCACTCGAACTCAAGGCTCACCAGGTCGCCCAAGGCCGGAACACCGGCGACAGAGGCGGAGGCGAGCGCGAAGAGCATCAGGGTCATGCCGAGCAGCCGACCCAGCTTTTGAGTAGGCATCTGTGGGGCTCCTGTCACGAAACGGGCAGCACGGGGGGCGTGAAGATTCCATGATGGTGCCACACCCACTGAGGGCAACAAAGCCCTCAGCGGCCTGGCTCCGCCTGGACGGCAGCAAGTCCGACCGATCGGCAGGACGCCCTGCCTGGCGGGGTGATACCCCTGCGTTCCCGCGTTCCACGCCGTCCTTCATTTGGCGAACACTCGGACCTAGCGCGCTAATCACAGAAATTCAATTGAGTGCTTGCTCCAGCCCCCTGGCGCCACGCATCGCAAACAGCACACCACAGCGGACGAGATATCGAAAGAGACCTTCGTCCCAAACCCTCGTCGACCCCTGCAGGGCGGGACTGGCGGGCTGCGGGGTGGGGCGGGGCTGTCTGGGCGAGGCTGGGCAGGGCTGTCATGTCGGCGAGATGGCGGTATCCGGAGGCCGGGACACCGCCACATGGCCGGCATGGCATCGGCACGGAGCAAGGCCCCGGTGGGCACCAGGCGACGGGGCCGCTCGACCTGCGCCCGTTGCCGAGGCCGGTGGGCGCCGGTGCAACCCGGAGAGCCAGGTGTGTAATGGCCGTCCTCGGCATCGCCGGCCCGGTAGTGGTACGACAGCGAGTCGTATCCGCGAGCGAAACGGAGGACAACGGCCACTGATTAGCATTCCCTGCTGTTCGAGGCCGCACTCAGGGGCGGGGCGACGAGCAGCGCGGCGGGATCGGTGCAGTTGCCTCGGGGCTCTGCCCCGAAACCCGACCCTCCTCAGAAATCAGTCGCCGGATCTCCTCGCCGGGCACCACAAGGGCCAGCCTCCCCGGACGGGGCCAAGGTCGTTCGTCCGGTAGGGCGCTTTACCTTGTCCCCGTCCGGGGAGGCTGGAAGGTCTACAACTGCCCGACGAGGGGATCCTTTGACCGCTTGCAGCTCACTTCCCCGCCGCCAACGCAGCAACGACCGTCCCAACAGCTCCGATCACTGCTCCAACGAAGCCGGAGACAAGGGCGATCTTGTACTCATGGTGCTTGCGAGCCTTCGCCTCCTTGACGCTGCTACGGCGCTCAAAGATCAGTTCAACGTCACGCCCGTAGATCGGTCGGAGAAGGCGCTTCCACCACGGGTGGCTGGTCTTCTCCAGGGTTCTCATAAAGTGATCAGCTACCCGCCGGAGGTCGACACGGTCCGGGTCGACCCTGTAGCTCACGCCGTAGCCTGCCTCGACCTCTAGAGGCCTGCGCGGCGATACAAGCCCCGACCGACGCGGCTCAAGGAGGGCGATTGTCACCTCTAACACGTCGGTCCTGCCCACCAGGTCATCCACTGAGTCAGCGACAGACCTCTCGCCATCACTGTGAGCGATCTCGACCGCGATTGGTCCGTGGTCGGAGAGATTCGAGATCAGGTCAGCGAGGTCATCCAGGTACACCCGAACGCCCTCAACTGCCTGATGCACCAAATGCTCGTCGGCAGGCCGCAGCGCCATCCAGACACCTCACGCTTCCCGTGCCCGTCGCGTGCCCGATCGAGCGGTTGATCGGGGGCAACGACGGTCAACCGCGGCAGGAGACAACAAAGGCCTCTGACCTGCGTCTCCGCAGGTCAGAGGCCTTTCCGTTCCCTGGTGGCGGGTAGAGGATTCGAACCTCTGTAGCTTTCGCGACGGATTTACAGAGCGCCAAGCGCGAGCCTCTGACCAGCACCAATGCCCGCAGCGCCACGTTCGGTGACACGCATGCGACTCGACACCGGTTAGCGGTCCATGCCCTCGATCAGCTAGTCACCCGAGCCCATCGCCCGGTGGTACATGCCGCACGCCTGCTTGATCCGGATAGCTTCCGTCTCCAGCAACCTAGCCGCCTGTTCGAGCGCGGTGTTCCACGGGTCTTCGACCAGGGGTGGCGGGTCGCTACGAAGCTGCGTGATCATGTTCGCCGCTTCGATCAGCGCTCCGGCGGTACCGTGCGGGTCATACTGGTCTGCCACGGCTTCCTCCCCTGGCTCTGCTGGCCGTTGCATGAGGGTACCGGAGCCACGAATACGGCCGGGAGTCGAAAGGTCGGGCGCGATAACCTCGGCAACACGAGTAAAGCCCAGCCCTTCGTAATACGCCTGTAGCTCTGGATTGTGCCGGTGGACGTCGACCCGTAGCCATTTCCGTCCCCACCGCCAGACTTCCCGCCCGGCCCAATCGAGGATTCGCGAGCCGAGGTCTTGTCCGGCAGCGGACCGGCGTACGGCCATTCGAAAGACGTAGCCGCCGACATCCGGGCCATCAGGCCAGCCGTGCGCGAATTGCGGATCCGCGCCAGGGGTTAGGGTAAAAGTTGCCACCGCAGTGCCGCCCGGCTCTCGCACGAGGTACGTGCAGCCTTGCCGTATGTATGCCCTGATTCGGTCGGTGCGCCAGGTGGCATCGCGGCTGAATGAGGCCGGCCATTGGTCGATGCCCTGGCGATGCAGCCACTCTGCTGCATCGTCGAGTATCGATAAGACGATTGATAGTTCTTCCTCATGCGCCGGCTCGACGTGCAGATCAGACGTCACGGGGATTCACCTCGTACTCAAGCGTCCAGCGGTCGCCGGGAAGGATGGTAACGGTTACTCGGACAGCCGTTCCTGCGTCGTCGTACGGCGTCCGGATGTGCACGGCGACTGGAACACCCGGCGGCATCCGTAGAATGTCCCGCTCATCGGGAGTCGGCATTCGTAGCCGTACACGATCCATGATTCGTACTGGATCATGCCCCGCTCGGGAAAGCAGGGCCGCCGGCCCTGGCTGCAAATCGGCGGGACTCGCCAAGTCAGGCACCTTCTTTACGGCCCACGGCGCGAAGTGAGCAATTGAAATGGCGTATGCCTGGTCATCAACGAGACGCAGCCTACGCCGAACCGCGACATCCTCACTTTGATCGATGCCGAGCAATTCGGCAACCTCGGCGGAAGGCTTGTCCATGTAGACGCTAAGCGCGATGGCCGGTCGCCGCCCCGCCTCGATCACGTCCGTCATCCAGATATCGGCGGTAGCGCCGCGCCGCCGGCTCGCCAACTCGGACCGGGTGGCGTGGTACGTCAAGGGCTGGACGTCGCGCACCCGGTAGCCCTGTTGCCTGCCGAGGGATTCGACCAAGCCCTCGTTGACCAGCAACTGAAGCGCCTTCCGGGCGACGTCCCGGCTCACGTCCATCTCGGTGCTGAGCTGATTCTCGGACGGCATGCGATCACCGGGGCTCAGCTCCCCCGAGGCGATCCGCCCGCGTAGACGTAGTGCGACCTGCTCATATCGCGGTTTCGTGTCCACCCGTCCACTGTCCCCGCTCAGGGCTGCAAGCGCAACATGGCCGCCTTTGGGCCACAAGAAGCTCCATGGGGCTTGACTCGCCTCTCCAGCTTGTGACACCTTGGGCCTCAAGCAACACAAGCCGGCCGGATGGCTCGGGGAACGGCGACCCGTCGTGGTCGTACGCCCATGGGACGCCGGATCAGGTCGTTAGTTGACAACTCCACAGCATGAAGCGCCGCGTTGATTCGTCTGCGGTATGCCTGCCTTGATCCACACGGTGGCCGACCTCGGTAGATCCCGAGCGAGCGGGCCGAGTGGGCGGATCTGGCGCGCGGTTGCTTCTGCCACTGATCGCCCCTGTCGACGGGGGTCGCGCTGTTACGGCGCGGCCCCCGCCCGGGAGCTTTCCCCGGCCCGCTGTGTTCGGGCCGTGCGTGACCGGGGCGTGATCGCCCCGCGCTGTCTACCTGACCTGACCTGTAGGGAGAGGTGATCTCGCTATGTCCGTGCTCGCTGCGTGTGTACGCGTCACGACCAAATCCAGCGCCACTTGGCGCGATTGCGCTGCGTGCGGGGACCTCGCCCCGCTGGCCCCCGACGAGCAGCACTGCCGGCCCTGCCGGCCGTCGTCGCGCTCTCGCCGTACCGGAAGGAACCGATCGAAGTGACCACCGACCACGACGCCGCCATGGGGCCGACTGCCGCCGACCTGGCTGCGATCGAGCAGGAGTGGCCGTTGATCGCGGCCGACTTGGACCTGCTCGACGCCGAGATCGCGATGCTCTACGCCGCCGACGACGGCGGGCCGACCGCGCTGGACTGGCGCAGGTTGCGCCGGGCTGAGGCCCGGGTGACCCGCGCCGCTGCCGAGGTGGCCGCCCGGCCCGTGCATGTCTGTCACGGTCACCTCCTGGTGGAGGTTGGCATGACCGGATGCGGCTACGGCTGCAAGATCCTGCGCTGCCAGACGTGCGGTGTCGAGCAGGTGTCGCACCGGGCCGTCTACGGCTGCCCCGCCGGCCAGAACGCTTCTCGGGTCGCCTGATGTCGCGGATCCGGGCCGCGTACTGGGATCCAGACGGCGACCGGTACGGCATACCGACGTTCTGGTGGCGAGGTGCCCCGTCCGGCTACGCCACTCGCCGTCAGCTCCGCGCCGCTGGTCTTCGTCCCGCTCAGCCGATCGCCGCTCAGGTGCTCTGGCGTGGCGTCGGCGGTACCCGCGCCGCGTACCTGTACCGGGTCGACCTGGCTAGGCCGAAGCGCACGGCCACGCCCGCCCAACTCCGCGCCGTCCGCGCCGCGCTGAGGGCGCGTCGTACCTGCCGCATCTGCGGCGTGACCCGCTCCTACTACATCCCGCGCTCGCTGGGCGAGTGCCTGACCTGCTTCGAAGGAGGCCCCTCGTGATCTGGCTGTTGCTGATCCTGCTGGGCGGCCCGCTGGTGATGCTCGCCCCGTTCGCCCTCGGCCACGCCCTCAACCGCGACGTTCCGACCGTGAAGGAGACGCTGCGATGACCACCCGCAAGACCCGCCGCGCCGTGATGGCCGAACTGATCCTGCTGGCCAACCCGACCGAGATCCGCTTCCGCTCCGACGGCTCGTCCGTGGCGGTCGACTTCGACAGCATCGCCGAGCTGCGTTCCTGGCTGCACCTGGCCGGACTGAACCACCCGGACCTGCTCATCGGCGAGCACACCGGCACCCGCGACGACGGCCGGCCGTACCGGGCCCTGAACGCCTACCCGACGTGGCACGGCTGGGAGTTCTACGCCCACGCCACCGAGTACACCGACACCGCCGGGTCGCTGGACGGATCCACGGCGGACCGGCTTGCCGCGCTGGCGGTGGCCTGATGACCGCGCCGACGCTGAGCGTCTACCCCCGGTCGGTGGAGGAGTTGATGCCGCAGGCTCACGACCTGGTCGCTCGGCTCGGTACGGTGCCCTCGCGCAACCGGATCAAGACGGAGTTGCGGGTCGGTGGGCCGAAGGCGGACGCCATCCTTGACCGGCTGACCCGCCCGCCGGTCGACCCGGACGCCACCCCGACCGGCCCCGACCCCGACGCGGGTGCCGCCGACCGGCCGACGGTCGACCCGGACCCGGACGCCATCGCGGCCGACCCGCCCGCGCCGAACGCGCCCACGGCCCCCAGGCCGGACGCCTCGCCCGTGGTGGGCCCGGCCCCGGACGTGACCGAGGTGCCCGAGGTCGCGTCGGGGCAGGCAGCACCCGCCGTAGACCCGGGTCCCAACATCACCACCACCCCGACCGCCGCCCGCTCGAAGGGTCGGGGTTGGGCTTACGTCGGGGTGATCCTGGGTGGGGTGGTGTCGATCGCGGCGAACGTGGCGCACACCTACCTGCCGAAGCCGCCCGACGGCGCGCCCGCCGGGTGGGCCCCGGACCCGGGGTGGTCCCCGTCGCCGTTGGCCGTGGCGCTGTCGGTGTTCTGGCCGGTGGCCCTGTTCGTCGCGGTGGAGATCCTGACCCGCATCCCCTGGGGCGAAGGATTCAGTTCCGTGATTGCCCGGGTGGCTGGTGTGCTGCCGGTCGCGGTGGTCGCCGCCGTGGTGTCCTACCGGCACCTGTCCGGACTGCTGGAGCACTTCGGCGAAGACCCGCTCACCATCGCCATCGGCCCCCTCGCCGTCGACGGCCTGATGGTCATGGCCTCCGCCGCCCTGCTGGTCACGAACCGCCGTAGCCGTACCTGACCCCGCCCGGCGGCACAGCCCTCATGGCCTGGAAACCAGTGCTGTGCCGCCGGTCCGGTCACCCAACCCCTGTGTGAGAGGAGGGCACCTCTGATGGTGCCAGTTCCCGATCCGGCCTGGTTTACCGACCGGATGACCGAGGTCCGCGCCGAGTTGGCGCGGGTCGACAGCAAGGCGTCGACGTTGATGGCGGTCGCTGGTGCGGCCGTCACTGTCGGCGTTGCGGTCCTGGCTCGCGTCGACCTGCCCGGCCCCGCGATGGTCGCCGGGGTGGTGACGGTCGGCATGGTCGGTACGGCGGTCGGTCTGCTGGCCGGCGCGGTACGCCCGTGCCTGGCCGGTGGTCACGGCCTGGTGCGCTACGCCGCTGCCGCGCCGGGTGACCTGATGACCGAGGCTGCCGCGTCGCCGCTGCTCGGCGCTGCCGAGCGGGCGCATCACCTGGTGTGGCTGTCGCGTACGGCGGTGCGTAAGTACCGGCGGGTCCGCACCGCCGTCGATCTGCTGCTGGCCGGTCTGGTCGGTACCGCTGTCACTGTCCTGCTCACCGCACTCGCCTAACCACCTGAAGGAGACGTTCCGTGTCGAACACCAACCCGCCCTCGGGCCGCACGCTGTTCTCCGGTGCGGACTCGCTGACCGACAACCACGCCCTGATCGAGTGGTGCGAGAGCACCCGCCGGGTCCTGCACGCCGCCGCCCTGGAGCTGGGGATCACCGCCAGCGAGTTGGACGCCCGGTTGCGGCGCGTCGGCGGTGGGGTCGTCGTGGTCGGTGGCCTGACCGCCAGGGCACGCGCCCGTCAGGTCGCCAAGCCGATCCAGCAGGCCAGTGAGGCGCTGGTCATCGCCAGTCAGTACATCATCACCGCGAACAACCGGTTCGTCACCGCCTACATGCCCGAGCTGGAGCAGGTCGGCTACCGGGGCACCCGCCGGCCCGACTTCAAGTTCACCGCCTAACCCGGGAGGGAGGGAAGATCGTGAGAACACGGATGCCGAAGAACGGCGGGATCGGCGATGCGTCCGGGCTGGCCGGAGTCCACACGGTGAAACTGCCGCTGTGGCCCTACCTGGTCACCCCGACCGGGTCCCTCGGGCTGGCCGTGGCCACCGGCCTGGCGCACTGGCGGTGGGGCGAGCAACCCGCGTCGATCGGCGCGGCTGCGGCCGGGCTGACCCTCGCCGGCACCGCCCTGACCGCGCTGACGTGGCGGGCCGCCGCCGCCCGGGGCATCGTGCGCCGGGCCGTGTCGACCACCACCTGTGTCGCCGGGTCGGTGTGGGCGGTCGGCGCGACCATCGCCGGCCCCTGGTCCTCGCCGTGGCTGGACATGTGGCTCATCGGAGCGCCCACGGCCAGCATCGCCATGGCCGTCGTGCGGGTCCTGCGCAACAGTGCCGGAGACGACGACCCCGCCACCGGCGGGGGTGGGCTGGCTGAGGCGGTCAAGAGCCTGCGCAACGCCTCGGTGGCCCGACCCACTATCAAGGGCGCGAAGGCGTCGGCTGCGGTGACCCTGGAAGCGGGCACGTCGGTGCGGGAACTCGCCGGTGACCGGGCCGCTCTCGCTTCCGCCCTCGACGTGCCGGAAACGGCGGTGCGGGTCATCCCCGACCCGGACTCCGCCCGGCGCGGCCGGGTTGAGGTCGTCCCCGTCGACCAGCTCCGCGCCATGGTCGTCTGGCCCGGTCTGTCCGCCCCGGGCCGTTCCATCGCTGAACCGATCGTGCTCGGTGTGATGGAAGACGGCGAACCCCTGACGCTGTGGCTGCCCGGCGACCACACCGCCGGCCGCAACGCCGCGCACTTCCTGATCGTGGGCATGTCCGGCGCGGGCAAGACCGAGGTCATCCTCAACATCGCAGCCGAGGTCATCTCCCGCCCGGACGCGGAACTGTGGCTGGCCGACCCCCGCAAGTTCGACCAGCTCCCCGCCTGGGTCGTCCAAGGCGCGGCCCGCACCGCCGGCACCGAAGACGACACCAACGACCTACTCGAAGACCTCTACACCGACATCACCGGACGGGCACGGCAGATCGGCGCGCACGGCCACAAGCAGTGGACGCCCGGGTGCCGGCAGTGCCCCCGCTACCGGGTCGCCATCGTCGACGAAGCAGCCCAGGTCGCCGCCGGCAACCCGCTCGTGACGGAACTGACCGAAGCCGCCCGCAGCGCCGGTATCTCCCTGATCTTCGGGTTGCAACGCGCCAGCCACGACCGGTTCCCCACCTCGGCGCGCGCCAACATCCCCGGATCGATCTGCCTCGGTGTCGACAAGGACGTCGACGCCGGCATGGCCCTGTCCGAGGCCACCCTCGACGCCGGAGCGATGCCCTGGGCCTGGAAGAACACCAAACCCGGCTACCTCTACGCCGAGATCCCCGGCACCGACACCACCCGCTGGTCAATGCCCTGCCGCAGCTACGTCGCCGACGAACACCACCGCGCACACGCCGTCGCCCCCTACCTCGGCGGACAACCCGCCACCGCCCCCACCCACCCACAGCCGGAACCCCCGGCACCCCGCCCCCGCCCGGAGCCGGACATGAACCCCGACCACACCGACACCAACCACGACGACGACGGGCCCAACCAGGCCATCAACCCCAACGACCCACCCGACAACGTCGACCCCGCCCAACCCATCCGCATCCCACCCGACATGCCCCGCATCCCCCTCGGACTGCGCCAGCCGCCCATGGCCAGCGAAGAGGCGTACGAACACCTACGCGGCCACCTGTACGACCTGCACGACTCCGGAGTGGACGTCGTTCGCCCCGGTGACCTCGGCGACGTCATCTCCGTGACCGGCCTGTCCGGCGACTGGGTGCGGAAGGCTCTCGGCCGGCTGTCCACCGGCCCCGACGCCATGCTCCGCAAGACCGACCGGGGCACCTACAAGATCCGCATCCCCACCCCGGCGTAACCCACCGTCACCACCACGCGGCCCGTCCGGACGGTCCGGACCGTCCGGACGGGTCCGCCAGGGTCCAAGTAGGGGGCCGTCCGGACGCCACCGTCCGGACCGTCCGGACGGCCCCCCGCCCCCCCGCGCCATCGCAGCCCGTAACCGACGCTGCCCGCGCACATCCCACGGGAGAACCCATGAAACTGGCCTTCGCCGCGCTCGCCCTGGGCGCGCTGCTCGGCCTGATCCTCGGCGTGCCGCTCGGCCGCCGCGTCGAGCGCGTCGCCTGGCACGCCGACGCCACGATCGCCCGCGCCCGCGTCACCGGATGGCTCATCCGCGACCTCACCGGCGGCATGCTGACCGCCGCCCTGGTCATCGCCGTCGCCGCATTCGTCATCTGGGCACTGCTGCGCCACCACGACTGAACCCGCCACATCAACGACGCGCTTCGCGCCCTCACCACCTGATGGCCAGTGCCCCGCCCGGCGCTGGCCATCGTCACGCCGCACCCGCACGATCCCACGCCACGATCAGCGGAGGTGACCACGTGATCACCGACCCCTTCCCCACCGAGACAACCGGCGTTACCCGCGCCGACATCGACCACTACGCCGCCCGCCTGCACGACGCCACCCACGGCCCCGACTGCGACTGCCGGGAGCAGGTGCACCGCCAATTCCGCAGCTACGTCAGCGCCATCATCGTGTGGCTCGCCGCCGACGGTCGCCTGTCATGACCGGTGGCCTACCGCGATCCCCCGCCGACGCCCTCCGTGTCGCCGCCGGCTACCTGCGCCGGCACGGCTGGCACCCCGGCCCCGGCCTCTACGACCCGCACCACGGCTGCACCCACACCGGCTGCCGGGTGGTCCGCTCCGGCATGTACCCCGCCAGCGTCTACGGCGCGATCCGCGCCGCCCTGCTCGGCCACCCGAGCTGGTTCGCCATCACCGACCCCACCACGAGCGAGACATACGCCGCCGCCGTCGACCACTCGCCCGACACCTACGCACCCGCACGGTTGTCGACCTACACGCGGCCATCCTGCCCTGGGAACGCGCACCAG
>NZ_GG657738.1:2650764-2661448 GCF_000158815.1 Micromonospora sp. ATCC 39149
ACCCGCCGCACTGCCCGACCAGCATCCGCGCGGCGGGAGGCATCTCCTTCCCTGATCGGCTGTTAGCCGCGCACCTGCACGCGGTCACCACCGCCGCTGAGGGAACCCGCCGCACCACCCTCTACGGCGCTGCCCGGGGTGTGGCCCGCATGGTCGCCGCCGACGCGATCAGCCGCGACGACGCCATAGCCGCCCTCACCTTTGCTGGCCGCCAGGCCGAGCAGACCGACCGCGACATCCGCGCCGCCATCCGAGGTGGCTTCCACGCCGAAGGACTCGCCGCATGTACTCACCCACCAGCACCGACCAGCCCGAAGACGGCGCGGCGATCCTCGACCAGGTCCACGCCTGCCTCACCAAGTACGTGATCCTCCCCAGCCCCGAAGCGGTCGACGCCGTCGCGCTGTGGATCGCCGCTACCCACGCCCAGGCCGCGTGGGCGCACGCGCCGCGCCTCGTGATCCGGGCACCGGAGAAGCGGTGCGGGAAGTCGCGTCTTCTCGACGTGGTGGAGGGCACCTGCCACGACCCGCTGATTACCGTCAACGCCTCGCCGGCAGCCGTCTACCGGGCGATCGGCACCGGCCAACCACCGACGCTGTTGGTGGATGAGGCAGACACGCTGTTCGGCGGGAAGAACGCCGACGCCAACGAAGACCTACGCGGGCTACTCAACGCCGGTCACCAGCGCAACCGGCCCGCGATCCGGTGGGACAACAACACCCAAAGCCTGGAGAAGATCCCCACCTTCGCCATGGCCGCCCTCGCCGGCATCGGCGCGATGCCCGACACCATCGAAGACCGCGCCGTCGTCATCCGCATGCGCCGCCGCGCCCCCGGCGAGCAGGTCGCCCCCTACCGCCACCGCCGCGACGGCCCCGCCCTCCGCGCCCTCGCCCAACAACTGGCCGGATGGCTCCGCGCCAACCTCACCACCCTCGAAGCCGCGGAACCACCCATGCCGGTAGAGGACCGGGCCGCCGACACCTGGGAACCCCTCGTGGCCGTCGCCGACCTCGCCGGGGGCACCTGGCCCGCCCGCGCCCGCCAGGCCGTCACCGTCCTGACCGCCGAAGCCGACGACGCCGGCAACGTCTCCCAACGCGTTCGGCTCCTCGCCGACATCCGTACCGCGTTCGCCACCCTCGGCGACCCGCCCGCCGCACCCACCGCCGACCTGCTCGCCGCCCTCAACGGCGACCCCGAGGCACCCTGGGCCGACAGCGGCCCCAACGGGCTGACAGGCAAGAAACTCGGCGACCTGCTTCGCGAGTTCGACATTCGCTCCGACACCATCCGCTTTCCCGTCGGGCAGGCCAAGGGCTACACCCGCGACGTCTTCACCGACGCCTGGCAGCGCTACTGCCCGCAACCCGAAACCCCCTCCACAGGGGTATCCGTACCATCCGTACCAACGTCGTTTCCGCAGGTCATCCCCGGTACGGATGACCCCGCTGGTACGGATCGATCCGTACCACGACGCACCCTCACCGCAGCCCCCGGTACGCATTAATCCGTACCGCGATCCAATCCGTACCGCCCCTGACCAGGCAAAACGAGCTTGGTACGGATGGTACGGATACCCCCGGCCAAGCCGACCCGCCAGAACGGCCCGCTGAGAAGCCCTCAGCCGCACCGGCCCACACCCGCACATCGGGCAACACCGGATCGCGGCCCCACGACGCTCAGCGGGCCGTTCTGCGCCCATCTACGCGGATACCTCCCGCTTTCCAACCCCGACGCCAGCCGTCGACCGAAAGGCGCTCTGCATGCGAATCAGGCTGCACGGCACACCCGCTGAAACAGCCGCCGCCCTCACCGCACTCGCCCGTGTCCTCACCGTCAACCGCGTCAGCCGGCCCTACCCCGACCGGCACCCCTCCACCCGGCACCGCATCTACCTCGACGCCACCCCGAGGAAGGACAGCCGCCCGTGACCGCCAGGCCGAAGCGCACCACCCCCACCGGCAACCTGCTCACCCTCGCTGAAGTCCTGGACGAACTCCGCGTCCCCCGGTCGACCTTCTTCAAGTGGAAGGCCACCGGCCGCGCGCCCCGAACCATCAAGTACCCCAACGGCAGCCTCTACGTCCGCCGCCGCGACCTGGACAACTGGCTCAACGATCACGAGGAGGCCGCTTGAGCAGCTACGACGTACGGGTCTACAGCATTCAGAAGCGCCAACTCACCAAGGGCTACTCCTACGGCGTGCGCTGGAAGGTGGCCGGTCGCCCGTTCCGCGACACGTTCGCCACCCGTGCCCTGGCCGAGAGCTTCCGATCGAAGCTGGTCGTAGCTCAGCGAGAGGGAGTCGCGTTCGACAAGGCCAGCGGCCTACCCGAGCCGATGGCGCGGGCGCTCAACACTCGGTCGTGGTATGAGCACGCCGTGGCCTACGTCGACATGAAATGGCCCCGGGCATCGGCGAAGCATCGCAAGGGGATCGCCGAGACATTGGCGACCGTCACGCCAGCCCTGCTCGCGACCGACCGGGGCGTACCCAGCGACAAGGCGCTACGGGCCGCGCTCTACGGGTGGGCGTTCAACAAGACCCGCCGCGATGCCGGAGAGCCACCCGCCAACCTGGCCCCCGCCGTGCGCTGGCTCAAAGCCAACACCGTCGACCTGGCCGTGCTCGCCGACGCCGCGTTGGTCCGCAAGGCTCTCGACACGCTTGCCCTGCGGATGGACGGCGCTCCCGCGTCGCCCAGCACCATCGCGCGGAAGCGGGCCGTTTTCTCGGGTGCCCTCAAATACGCCGTCGAACTGCGGCTACTCGACGCGCACCCGATGTCCCTGGTGAGCTGGACCGCGCCGAAGATGGCCGATGAGGTCGACCGGGGGGCGGTGGTCAACCCCGATCAGGCGCGGGCGCTGCTTGCCGAGGTGGGGCGCAGCGTGCCCGAACTGGAGGCGTTCTTCGGATGCATGTACTACGCCGCGCTGCGGCCCGAAGAAGTGCTCCATCTGCGCGAAGACGAGTACGAACGGCCCGCCCAGCGCGGGGGGTGGGGCGTGCTGCACCTGACCGGCTCCACGGTGGCCGTAGGTCGGGACTGGGGCGACGGAGACGACACCGCCGAGGACCGAGGACTCAAGCACCGGGCAAAGGCAGCGACCCGGGACGTACCCGTGCCGCCGCCGCTCGTGCGGCTGCTCGATCACCACATCAAGGAGTACCCGCCCGGATCGAACGGCAAGCTGTTCGTCACCCGGCGCGGCCCCGGCGGGCGGTACGTGCCCACCGCCGGCCAGCCGATCCCGAACAACACCTACGGGAAGGCGTGGCGCGAGGCGCGGGCAAAGGTGCTCACCCCGGCTCAGCAGCGCTCACCGCTGGCCCGGCGACCGTACGACCTGCGGCATGCCGCCGTGTCGCTCTGGCTCAACGCCGGGGTGCCGGCTACTCAGGTCGCCGAGTGGGCCGGGCACAGCGTGCACGTGCTCATGCGGGTCTACGCGAAGTGCGTCTACGGCCAGGAGGAAGCCGCTCGCCGCCGGATAGAGGGGGCGCTTGGCCTTCCTCCGTCGACCAGCGACACGCCGCCGGCCGACGACGAATCCACCACAACGGCGACCGAGGACGCTGCCTGACGGATCGCCTCGCCACCACCCGATGATCTCGGTGACACGTATGTGACACAGCCAGCGAGATCGAGCGGGTTGGAGCGGGATCGAGCGAGACTCACGAAAGAGGCCCCTGACCGGCGTTCTCGCTGGTCAGGGGCCTCTTTGCACACCTGGTGGCGGGTAGAGGATTCGAACCTCTGTAGCTTTCGCGACGGATTTACAGTCCGCTCCCATTGGCCGCTCGGGCAACCCGCCAGGGCGTCACCGCCGCGCCGTGCACGGCAGCGGAGCCAAGGATAGCGGTTGCTTCCGGTGCCGGCGCAACCGGGTACCGTCAGGGGGTCGTGCCGCTGGTCAGCGGGCGACGCGTACGTGCACTGACCGCCGGACAGCAGGAGCATCAGCATGGCAGCGAACCCGTCGTTCGACATCGTGAGCAAGGCCGACCGGCAGGAGGTCGACAACGCCCTCCGCCAAGCGGAGAAGGAGCTCACGTCGCGGTTCGACTTCCGGGGCACCGGCGCGGAGATCTCCTGGTCGGGTGAGGAGACGATCGTCCTCCAGGCGGAGACCAAGGAGCGGGTCCTGGCCGCCCTGGATGTCTTCAAGGAGAAGCTGGTCAAGCGGAACGTCTCGCTGAAGTCGCTGGACGCGGGGGAACCGCGCGCCTCGGGCAAGGTTTTCAAGATCGACGCCAAGGTGATCCAGGGCATCGAGTCGGACAAGGCGAAGGCGATCAGCAAGAAGATCCGCGACGAGGGCCCGAAGGGCGTTCAGGCGCAGATCCAGGGCGACCAGTTGCGGGTCACCGGCAAGAAGAAGGACGACCTCCAAGCCGTCATCGCGCTACTCAAGAGCGAGGACTTCGGCCTCGCCCTCCAGTTCACCAACTACAGGTAGAAGGCCCCCGACGGCCTGGTGGTCGAACCGGTTACGCGTTGCCACCTGGGCAGATGTCGTCACCAGTGGTCGTCGTTGGTCGCCAGCATCCGGCCTTCGACGGCCTGGTGACGGCCTGGCCGAGTCCCATGCTGCACCCTGCGCGTTGGGTCGGGCGGAGCGCGCTCTTCTTGCCAGCCGCCAAGAAAGATCGTCTCCATGTCTTTCAATCCGTACGCACGTTCGACAGAATCATCCCAACCGGCCGGGGAGTGTGGTGATGGCAGACAAGAGTTCCATCGAGTGGACCGAAGCCACGTGGAACCCGACAACCGGTTGCGATCGCATCTCACGCGGCTGCGATCACTGCTACGCGCTGACGTTGGCGAAGCGTCTAAAGGCCATGGGCTCCGCGAAATACCAGACGGACGGTGATCCGCGCACCTCCGGACCGGGCTTCGGAGTCGCGGTGCACCCCGCTGAGTTGACGCTGCCTCTGAGGTGGCGAGAGCCCCGGGTCGTGTTCGTCAACTCTATGAGCGACCTGTTCCACGCGAAGGTTTCCTTCGACTTCGTCGAGCAGGTCTTTGAGGTCATGGCGGCAACCCCGCAGCACACCTACCAGGTACTCACGAAGCGAGCGGCGAGGCTTGCGAAGCTTGCTCCCCGACTGACTTGGCCGGCCAATGTCTGGATGGGCGTCTCTGTCGAGGACGATGAACAGATGGAGCGCATCGATCATCTTCGTCAGGTGCCCGCTGCCGTTCGGTTTGTCTCGGCCGAGCCGCTACTCGGCCCGCTGGACGACCTGAACCTTGAGGATGTTGACTGGCTGATTGCCGGAGGTGAGTCTGGTCCCGGCTGCCGGCCGATCGATCCTGATTGGGTGCGGTCCTTGCGCGACCAATGCATCGCCGGCGGGACAGCTTTCTTCTTCAAGCAGTGGGGCGGTAGAACGCCGAAGGCCGGCGGTCGGGAGCTGGACGGCCGGACATGGGACGAGATGCCGGCAGCACGGGAACTTACCTCGATCGGGTAGAAGTCACCCTACGGAGAAGGGTTGCGGGCTTTTACGGGCGCCGCAACCGCTCCTTCCAGAAGTCGCCCTTACCGGTGTTGGCCACAGTCGTTCCGCTCAGCAGCTTCACGGCGGCTCGGACGTGAGGCGTGCTTGCCTGGCCTAGCGTCGTGCCGTAGACCTCAGGCACGTGATCAGCAGGGCAGAAGGTGCCCAGCTCATTTAGCAGCCGTTCGAGGTTCCCCGCGATGATCCTCGTCCACTCGATGCCGTGACTGCTGCTGTGGCTCTCGGGGGTTGGCAACTCATCGTCGCCGAATAGCGAGCCCTGTCCGTACCTCTCCCCCTTGCGGAGCAGGTCCGTCTGCCACGCCACCGACCACTCCACGCCCGCCTTGCCGAGCGAGTCCGCGAAGTGCCAGGCTCCCTCGTTGCTGGCCGTGAACAGCGCCAGCACGTACTTCGGCAGCAGATCGGGCCTGGGCCGTACCGGCATCTTGACCGCTCGATATCTCGTTCCGGTCGTCAGAAGCTTCTCGTACGTGTCGCACACCTCTAAGGCGATCTCGGTAGCCCGCTGTTCATCACCTTCGTCGCGGACGCCAGCGAAGCGTTCTTGCCACCAGTCGCCCCCAAGGAAGCGGTCTAGCCGGTCGGCTGTCTTCTGATCTGCCGGCGAAAGCTCCCCGCGCTTGGAACGAGCCGCATGTACGGCACGACCCATCCGAGCGACACTCAACACGCTGAAGTGCAACAGCACCTCCGTAGGTGGCCACGACGGCCGACCGAGTAGAGCGGCCTTGAGCACGTCGAAGTCCAACGCAGGACCAAACGGGTCGAGAAAGGCGAATAGCGACGCCCCCTGGGCCCGTCTTAGGACTTCAGGAAGGTGCTCGTCAACGGAGCCGGGCCGGAGGATCCGCTCAGCGTCGCCGCCTTTCTCGTCGAGTACACGCTCCAGGTTGGCGAAGTGGTCCGGGTTCTGCTCGACGAAGAACCCGAGCACGTTGCGGTAGCCCTTCACGAACTCAGCACACCGCGACAGCAGCAGCGGCGAACCCGGCTGTCCGTCGTCGTACTCTCCGCGACCAGCGTATCCATCGAGGAAGACAACCCGGTTACCCTCCACGCTCTTGCCAGTCTTCGATGCGAACACGACCGGGTATCGGCTCAAGATGCCGTGCTTGAAGACAGCAGCCGCCTTCTTGGAGGCAAAGAAGTCTGTACCGGCCACAAGCCCTCCCCTGGCTACAGCAAGTAGCGTCACGCTAGCGGAAGGTTGCGAAACGCGGAAGGCTGTGAACCTCCGCCAATATGGCTCGACCTCTTCGTCCCGAAGGAACGATCATGGAAGCCGGATCAGGCCTGACACGCCGCATTACCTGGTGAAATAGCCCGTCATCGTTCGTCAGCGTCCGTCGTCGTACACCCCGGTTGTCACCCGGTTGGTCACCCAACTAGGCCGAGTCGTCCTTCGCCTCACGTGACCGGTGTTCGGCTCGCGAGTGCGGTCGCGGATCCCCCGAGTTCCGAAGCGATCTGGCCCGCTAGCGCTTCCCGAGTCTCCCTCTCCGCCGCGCGATGAGTTAGATCAAGCTCTCTCCAAGGCTTGACGTGATCCAAGTCCGACCTAGGCCGTGACAGAGCAAACTCGATCTCTTCGACGGCTCTGATCGCCTTCAGCACAGCCTCTCGCCATGCGCCATACCGCTCCTTCACCGCCGACGATGCGTACGCGCTGATCAGCGCGTTTGATCGGGCTTGCTCTAACAGCTCCGGGAGAGGAGGGGTGGGGCGAGGTGGATCGGTGTCGAGCATCGGCCGTACCATGCTGACCCACTGTCCAACCCGTTCCGCCATGACGAGCAGCTCAATGTAGGCCTCGCTTCTCCGCTGCTGATCACGTTGCTCCTTCGCTAGGGCGGCGTCATGCTCGTTCTTCTGCCTAGCGAGCGCCTCGGCGTGCTGTCTTCCCTGCTTGCCAGTCTTGTACGTGGCGACGATGCCCGTGATACCTACAGTGATACCGACGGCGCCAGTCATCACTGGGCCTACCCACTCCCAAGCCATACCGGTGATTCTCCTGTCACTGGGCGAGCCTGTCGCCTGGCCCCACTCCACAGCAGCTGCGCCAACCACCATCCCGATGCTCCTATGGAGGGACTGCGTAGTTTTCCGTGTTTGGCCTGGGTGTGGTCTGTTGGACAGGACGGAGTTCCTGTCCGGGAAGGACCACGTCATGGCAGACAAGAAGAACGCTGCTCCGCTTCTGCAGCCGTCGGCGGTGGAGGTGGAGTTCGCGCAGCAGCTGGTGGAGCGGGCCAAGGCCGACGGGGTGTCGTTGGTGGGGCCGGGTGGGCTCCTGGCCGGGATCACCCGGACCGTGCTCGAATCGGCGCTCGATGCGGAACTGGATGCCCACCTCGACGAGGCTGGCGTCGACGAGACGACGGGTCGGCGGGTCAACGTCCGTAACGGGCACGGGGCGAAGACGGTGCAGACCGAGGTCGGGCCGGTGCGGATCCAGGTCCCGCGGGACCGGGCCGGGTCGTTCACCCCGCGGATCGTGCCGAAGCACGCCCGCCGGCTCGACGGGTTCAACGAGGCGATTCTGTCGCTGTACGCGAAAGGGTTGACGACCGGGGAGATCTCCGCGCATCTGGCGGATGTGTACGACGCCGAGGTGTCTCGGGAGTTGATCAGCTGGGTCACCGGCAGTGTCCTGGCCGACATGGAAGCGTGGCGGCAGCGGCCTCTGGACCGGGTGTATCCGGTGGTGTTCATCGACGCGCTGGTGATGAAGATCCGGCAGGGGCAGGTCGCGAACCGGCCGGTCTACGTGGTGGTCGGGATCAGCCTCGACGGGGAACGCGACGTGCTCGGCATGTGGGCCGGCACCGGTGGTGAGGGCGCGAAGCAGTGGGCCGGCTACCTCACCGAACTGCGTAACCGCGGGGTGGAGGACGTGTTCATGGTCTGCTCCGACGGGCTCAAGGGCATGACCGACGCGATCGAGCAGGTCTGGCCGCAGGCGGTGCACCAACAGTGCGTCGTCCACCTCGTCCGAGCCAGTCTGCGGTATACCAACCGTAAGGACCGGGGAGAAGATCACCCCGGCGTTGCGGGAGATCTACACCGCCCCGACCGTCGCCGCTGCGGAGGCTCGTTTCGAGGCGTTCGCCGCCGAGTTCGGCGACCAGTACCCGGCCGTCATCCGGCTGTGGCGCACCTCGTGGCCGCAGTTCGTGCCCTTCCTCGACTACGACCACGAGGTCCGCAAGGTCCTCTACACCACCAACATCATCGAAAGCCTGAACGCCCGGTTCCGGCAGGCCGCCCGCCGGCGCGGGCACTTCCCCACCGAGCAGGCCGCGATGAAGGTCCTCTACCTCGTCGTCCAGCAGAAACGCCGGGGCGGCGGGAGCATCACCGGCCGGGTCTACGGTTGGGCCAAGGCCCTCAACGCCCTGATCCTCGCCTACAGCGACCGGATCACCATCTAACCACCTCGATCACACCCAGCGGTCAAACACGGAAAACGCCACACTCCCGCTGTCGTCTCAGGACGTCCGTGACAGATCAGTCTCGGGACGTGGGTGACACGTCCGGCTAGGCGATCTTGTTGCCTTGCGTCGGTTGATCGGCCTTCCTCTGAGGGTCGACCAAGACCGCGGATGGCAACCTGTACGCGTGGATACATTCGCGGACCGGATCGACGGTGCCTGGAAGTGGTTTTCCGCCGCCATCGAAGAAGCGCAGGATGGGCGCTGGGTCCGCGATGCCGTGGAACGGCAGGTGATGGAGGACATCAGGGCCGCCACCAACGCGCTGCACGGTGGGCGGCTAGCCCCGTTCACCGAGGACCTGTGGCACGTCCGTATCGGGCGGATCGCCAACTGGGCCGGGGTGATCCGATTGGCGGCCCGCGCTGGCGGGTGGGAACTCCAACCCGTCGTCGGAAAGAGCCCGCCGCGTCCTGTGGGCATGGCCGAACTGCTGTCCGGCATCTATGCGGTCGGCGAGCAGGGCGAGCTATGGATGAAGCACCTCCTCCGAGGGGGCGGGCCGCCACCAGAGGATGCGATTGCCAAGGCCGAGGGCTTCCTGACCGGACCAGGGTCCGTCGAGGATCTCGAGCAGCTCTTCTACGACTGAACCCCGTCTCTCCTTCGTCAGCCTCGCGTCCGAACGAGGATTGACGCGAGCTGAAGCGGAGCGCCGCCATCCGGTACCTCAGTACGGGCTTACCGTCAGAGCATGAGCGACCGACGCGTCACGACGGGTGACTCCTGGATGCCCGAGGCATGCACCCTGCCCACATCGATGTGCTGGACGCCCTCGCCGAGCGGGCGTGGACTCTCCGGGCCCGGTCATGACCGGACGGGTGCTGCGCAGCGGCCAGCTCGCCGACGTGGCAGGGGTCAACCCGCAGACGCTGCGCTACTACGAACGCCGGGGGCTGCTCGCCTCTCCGCCTGCTGCCGGTGGGCCGGCAGCCGCCGCCACACCACCGGCTGCGCTGGCGGCCACTGCTCCTGCGGGCAGGGTGACCAGCAGGACCGTCAGGCGATGACGTTACGGTCTGACGCGTGACGGTCGCCCGTTCGATCCTGCTGTTCGCGGTCGCCGCTGTCGCCGAGATCGGCGGGGCCTGGCTGGTGTGGCAGGGCTGGCGCGAACACCGAGGACTGCTCTGGATCGCGGCCGGGGTGATGGCGCTCGGGCTCTACGGCTTCGTCGCCACCTTTCAACCCGACCCGAACTTCGGCCGCATCCTCGCCGCCTACGGCGGCATCTTCGTCGCCGGGTCCCTCGCCTGGGGCATGGTCGTCGACAAGTTCCGCCCCGACCGCTACGACATCTTCGGTGCGGGCATCTGCCTGGTCGGGGTCGCCGTCATCATGTACGCCCCACGTGGCGACTGACTTCAGGCGGTGCCACTCACCCACCGGCAACAGGTAACGGGGCTGTCGGTGGCACCGGGTCGTCGGCGGTCCGGGCACCGCACGCCGCCTTTTCGGTCAGGCGGCGAGGGTCTGTTCGACGCGTACCGCGGCGGCCTCGGCGCGGGTGATCGGGCCGCCGGGCAGCGCGGCGACGGCGGCCCCGGCGGCGACCGCCGCCCCGGCGAAGACGAACGCCCACGGCACGCCGCCGGCGTGGTCGACGATCAGGCCGGCCACCGCGCCAACACGGCGGCGCTGGCCGCGACCGACA
>NZ_GG657738.1:2661548-2690598 GCF_000158815.1 Micromonospora sp. ATCC 39149
CGCGACCGACATGGTCACCACCCAGGTGTACGCCTCGTTCAGCATGCCGGCCGGGGCGATCCGCCCGACGAGGGTGTTCTCCAGGGTCAGCGCGGGCGCGATGGTTGCCCCGCCGACGACCAGCGCGGTGCCGAGCGCGATCGGGCCGGGCATCACCGCGAACACGGCGAAGCTGCCGGCGACGGCGGCGAGCAGCCAGGCGAACTGGCGGGTCATGTTGGCCGAGGGCTTGCGGACGCCGAACCAGAACCCGCCGACGGCGCTGCCGATGCCCCACACCGCGAGCAGGACCCCGGCCAGGCTCTCGGGGTCGCCGGTGGGCTGGTTGCCGGCGAAGGCGGGGACGATCACCCCGGCGGCCCCGAACGCGATACCGAGGCTGGCGACGCAGAGCAGCAGGGCGGGGAAACCGCCGACACGCAGCGGGCCGAGCCCCCGGGCGTGGTGCTCCTGCGGGTGGGGGCGCCAGCCGCGCATGACCCGGCCGAGCGCCACGGCGGCGGTGCCGACGAGGGTGACCACCGCCGCGCCGATCAGGGCGGCTGCCGCGTCGGCGATCAGGACGAACGCCGCCACCAGCAGCGGGCCGAGGACGAAGACGACCTCGAAGAGGGAGGTTTCGGCGGCGAGGGCGGTGTTGCGCAGGTGGTAGCGGCCGGAGGCGGGGCCGGTCAGGTCGTTCCAGGCGCCCCGCAGCGCGGCGGTCAGTGGCGGGTACGTGGCCCCGGCCACCCCGGCGGCGAGGTAGGTCAGGGCCAGGCTGCCGGCCTCCGCGCGGCTGGCCCAGAGCAGCCCGACGAGCGCGAGGGGGTGGGCGACGGCGGTGGCCAGCAGCACCGGCGTGGGGCCGACGCGGTCGGCGATCCGACCGGCGACGGGGCTGAGCGCGGCGCCGGAGAGGGCGTAGATGCCGCCGGCGACGGCGGCGAGGGAGTACCGTCCGGTCACCTGTTCCACCACGAGCAGCAGAGCCAGCGGTGTCATGCCGATCCCGAGCCGGCCGATGACGCCGAGGACGAGCAGCATCGGCGCGCCGGGGATCCGCCATACACCCAGGTACTGGCGCAGTGCGGCCACGGGGAACCTCCAGGAATGTAATGAGCCGGAAACGTTCCGACCCTAACGCCGCAGGTTCCGGGAGTGAACTGGTTATGGCTGGCGTCTCGGCACGTACCCGGCAAAACGCCCGCGCCCGGTCTGACCGGGCGCGGGCGGGATCGGGTCGGGACGGGTCAGCGCTGGAACCGCACGGGGCCGCCGCTGGCGGCCATCCGCTCCAGCCGGGCGACCCGCTCCTCCATCCGGGGGTGGGTGGAGAAGAGCGCGGCGACGCCGCCACCCCGCCTGAACGGGTTGTCGATCATCAGGTGGGCGGTGCTGGTGAGCTGACCCTGGGCCGGCAGCGGCCGGGCCTGGGTGCCCAGGTGAATCTTCCGCAGGGCGCTGGCCAGGGCCAGCGGGTCCCGGGTGAGCTGGGCTCCCGACTGGTCGGCCTGGAACTCCCGGCTGCGGCTGATCGCGAGCTGGATCACGGTGGCCGCGATCGGGCCGAGGATGAGGGTGAGCAGCAGCACGACCGGGTTCGGGGCGTCCTCGTCGTCGCCACCGCCGAACGGGATGAACCACGCGATGTTCGCCAGCATGGTGATGATGCCGGCGAGGCCGGCCGCGACGCTGGAGATGAGGATGTCCCGGTTGTAGACGTGTGACAGCTCGTGCCCGATCACGCCGCGCAGCTCCCGGTAGTCCAGGATCTCGGTGATCCCCTGGGTGACGCAGACCGCCGCGTGGGCCGGGTTGCGCCCGGTGGCGAACGCGTTGGGCTGCGAGGTGGGGCTGACGTACAGGCGCGGCATGGGCTGCCCTGCCTCAGTGGCCAGTTCACGGACCATCCGGTACAGCTCGGGGAACTGTGCCTCGCTGACCGGTTGCGCCCGCATCGAGCGCAGCGCGAGCTTGTCGGAGTAGAAGTAGGTCACGCCGTTCATCACCAGTGAGACGACGACGGCGACGACGAGCCCGCCGCTCCCGCCGAACCAGTAGCCGACCGCGAGGATCAGCGAGGTCAGCAGGCCGAGCAGCGCTGCGGTCTTCAGACGGTTGTGATGCACGATCGCTCCTTCGGTGCGCGGATCGCGCGGGATCCGCCGACCGGTACAACACTTCGATACCCACCAACCATCCGTCTCATGACTGTGAGTTACCTGGCACCGGCCTGCGGGAAGGCTGGGATCAGCGGGCGGCCAGGTCCAGCACGAGCTGCGGGGCGAAGCCGACGGCCAGGGCGACCAGGGTGGCCACGGCGAGGGTGACGACCACCGCCCCGGACGGCCGGGCGACGGCGGGAGCGGGCCCGGCCTTGACATCGGCTCCGCGCCCCGCCTCGGCGTCGGCCGGCGGGGCGTAGAGGCCGCTGGCCAGGCGGAGGTAGTAGGCCAGACCGATCACCGCGTTCACCGCCACCACCAGCGCGAGCCAGCCCGCGCCGCCGTCCAGCAGGGCCCGGACCACGGTCACCTTGGCGAACAGGCCGGCCAGCCCCGGCGGGAGACCGGCCAGACCGACCAGGGCCAGCGCGAACGCCGCCCCCACCCAGGGCCGCTGGCGGGCCGCGCCGCGCAGGTCGTCGAGGCTGCCGCCGTCGGCGCCGGCCGGTCGCAGGGCCACCAGCGCCGCGAAGGCGGCCAGTTCCAGGACCACGAAGAAGACGGCGTACGCCACGGCGGCGGCGTACGCGGCGGCGCGGGCGTCGGCGGTGCGGCCGGCGGCCAGCGCCAGCGCGCCCAGCGGGGCCAGGATGTAGCCGGCCTGGGCCACCGACGACCAGGCGAGCAGCCGCACGGTGCGGCGCTGGCGCAGCGCCACGAGGTTGCCCACGGTCATGGTGAGCACGGCGAGCCCGGCCAGCACCGGGCCGGTCACCTCGGCCGGCAGGGCCCGCTGGACCACCGCGAGCAGGGCCACCACGCCGCCGAGCTTCGACGCGGTCGACAGGTACGCGGCCACGGGCAGCGGCGCGCCGTCGTAGGTGGCCGGCGCCCAGGCGTGGAACGGCACGGCGGCCACCTTGAACGCCAGCCCGAGCAGTATCAGCGCCACCGCCGCCGTGGTCAGCGGCACGTCCAGCAGGTCGCGGCGCTCGGCGAGCAGCGCGCCGACCCGGCCCAGGTGCAGGCCGCCGGTGACCGCGTACAGCAGGGCCGCGCCGAGCAGGGTGACGGTGGTGGCGACCACGCTCACCACGAAGAACGTGACCGCCGCCTCGGCGGAGGCGAGGCTGCCGCGGCGCAGGCCGACGAGCACGTACAGCGGAAGGGTCAGCGTCTCCAGCGCCACGATCAGGGTGATCAGGTCGCCGGCCGCGCCGAGCACCACGCCGCCGGTCATCGAGCAGGCGAGGAGGAAGCAGAATTCCCCGACAGGGGACTGCCCGGCCCGCAGCGCCGGCCCGGACAGCGCCAGCACCCCGAGGGTGAGCAGCGCGAACAGCACCCCGACCAGGGCGGCCCGGCCGCCGAAGACGTACGAGCAGTCGGCGGCGACGCAGAAGGTGGACCGCTGCCCGCCCGCGCCGACGAGCGCGCTGCCCAGCGCGGTCGCGACCGCCCCGGCCGCGGCCACGGCGAGCGGCGCGGCGGCGCGGGCCACCAGCAAGTCGGCCAGCAGCACCAGCACGGCGGTGCCGGCGGCCAGATACGCCGGGAGCAGCGCCACGTTGTCGACGCTCTGCACGAGGCTCACCGGAGCACCCCCACGAGGGCCGCCACGGGGTCGGCGGCGACGCCGAGGACCAGGGTGGGGGCGAGGCCGACGGCGAGGGCGAGCAGCACCAGCGGGGCCCAGGCGGTCAGCTCGGCGGCGGCGAGGCCTGGGGTGATCCGGCCGACCGCCGGGCTGGGCCGGCCGTGGGTGACCCGGCGCAGCAGCCGCAGCAGGTACGCGGCGGTCAGCGCCCCGCCGATCGCGGCCAGCACGCCGAGGGTGGTCCACAGCGGGCCGCCCCGCTCGACGGCGGCGACCACGGCGAACGCCTCGCCCCAGAACCCGGCGAGGCCGGGCAGCCCGAGCGAGGCGACGGCCGCGAAGCCGAGCAGCCCGGCGAGGCGGGGCGCGGTCTCCCGCAGCCCGGACAGCTCGGCCAGGGCCCCGGTGTGCGCCCGGTCCTTGATCGCCCCGGCGAGGAAGAAGAGCAACCCGGTGATCACCCCGTGGGCGACGTTGCCGATCAGCGCGGCCTGGAGCCCGGTGGCGGTGAGCGTGGCCACCCCGAGCAGCACGAACCCCATGTGCCCGACGCTGGAGTACGCGATGAGCCGCTTCAGCTCGCCCTGGGCGAGGCAGATCAGCGAGCCGGCGACGATGGCCGCGACGGCCAGCACCCCGAGCACCGGGGCGGCCCAGCGGGCCCCCTGCGGGGCCACCCCGACGGCGATCCTGATCAGCCCGTACGTGCCCATCTTGAGCAGCACCCCGGCGAGGATCACGCTGCCGACGGTGGGGGCCTGGGTGTGCGCGTCGGGCAGCCAGGTGTGCAGCGGCCACAGTGGGCTCTTCACCGCGAACGCGAGCCCGAGCAGGGTGAACGCGGCGAGCTGGGTGCCCCGGGGCAGCCCTGCCCCGCCGGTGAGCGCGACGAGGTCGGCGGTGCCGGCGGCGGCCACCACGACGTACACGCCGACCAGCAGCAGCACCGAGCCGAGCAGCGTGTAGAGGGCGAACTTGCGGGCCGCCCGCCGCCGGTCCGGGCCACCCCAGCCGGCGATGATCGCGTACATGGGCAGGAGGACGACCTCGAAGAAGGCGAAGAACAGGACCAGGTCGAGGGCGAGGAAGGTGCCGAGGATGCCGACCTCGACGACCAGCAGCAGCGCGACGAGGGCCCGGCCGCTGCCGCCACCGTCGGGCACCTTCCACAGGGTGTACGCGCAGCAGAGCAGCGTGAGCAGCGCGGTCAGCACGACCAGGGGGTACGAGATGCCGTCCACGCCCAGGTGGAAGCGCAGGTCGAGGCCGGGCACCCAGGGCAGGTCGAGCCGATGCCAGGGCAGTACGGCCGGCGCCGCCCCGTAGGCCGTCCAGCCCCGGCCGCCGGTGGCCAGCGGCAGGGTGGCCAGCAGGGTCAGCCCGGCCGCCACCGTGCCGACGAGTCGTGCCGCCCGGTCCCGGGGCAGCAGGGCGACCACGGCCGCGCCAACGGCCGGGACGGCCAGCGTCGCGACGAGCAGGACCTGTCCGAGGCTCATGCGGCTCCCCCGATCAGCACGGCGGCCAGGCCGATGAGCAGCGCGCCGGCCAGCACCCCGACCGCCGCCCGGGGCAGCGCGGCCCGGTGCAGCCCGGCCAGCGCCCCGCCGAGACCCTGCGCGCCCCGGCCGGTGCCCTCCACCGCGCCGTCGACCACCCGCTCGTCGGCGGCGCGGGCGAGCCGGGCGAGGGCGGTCACCGGGCGTACGACGAGGGCGCGCTGGACGTCGTCGAGCATGAACCCGGCCGCGAACACCGGCCCCAGCGGGCCGAGGGCGCGGGCCGGGTCGGCGGCCCGGTCCCGCCGCCAGCCGGCCCAGGCCAGAGCGACGCCGACGGCGAGCAGCGCCAGCGGCAGCAGCAGCGCCGGGCCGACGTGGGTCAACTCCCCCTCGGGCGCGCCGAGCCGGTCGGTGACCGGTGGTAGGAAGGCGGCGAGCCCGAGCAGCGCGGCCGGCACCGCGAGCAGCAGCACCGGCACGCGCATCACCGCTGGCGGGTCGTGCGGGTGGAGCAGCGGCATCCGGGCCGCGCCGAGGAACGCAGTAGCAGCAGCCGGGTGGCGTACCAGGCGGTGACCGCGACGCCGGCCAGCCCGGCGAGCCAGACCAACCACCCCACCCAGGCGGGGGCCGGGCCGGCGGAGTCGAGCGCGGCGGCCTGGGCGGCGGCGAGCACGCCGTCCTTGCTCCAGAAGCCGGCGAGCGGGGGAACGCCGGCCAGCGCGCCGAGGCCGACCGCCGTGCACCAGAACGTCACCGGCATGGCCGACCGCAGGCCGCCCATCCGGGACATCAGCGTGGTGCCGACGGCGTGGATCACCGCGCCGGCGGCGAGGAACAGCAGCGCCTTGAACGCGGCGTGGGTGAGCAGGTGGAACAGCGCGGCGCTCGGCGAGCCGACGGCCAGCGCGCCGGTCATGTACCCGAGCTGGGAGACCGTCGACCAGGCGAGCACCCGCTTGAGGTCGTCCTGGGCGGTGGCGGCGAGCGCGCCGAGCAGCAGGGTGACCGACGCCAGCACCCCGAGCACGGCCAGCGCCGCCGGGGCCCGCTCGAACAGCGGGTAGAGCCGGGCGACCGCGTACACGCCGGCGGCGACCATGGTCGCGGCGTGGATCAGCGCGGAGACCGGCGTGGGGCCGGCCATCGCGTCGGGCAGCCAGGTGTGCAGCGGGAACTGGGCGCTCTTGCCGGCCACCCCGGCGAGCAGCAGCAGGCAGGCTGCGGTCAGCGTGCCGGTGGCGTGATCGTGGGCGAGCACGTCGACGATGCGGAAGCTGCCCGCCGAGACGCCGAGCAGGGCGATGCCGAGCAGGAAGCCGACGTCGCCGACCCGGGTGACCAGGAACGCCTTCATCGCGGCGGCCGGCGCGCCGGGCAGCCGGCGGTCGTGGGCGATGAGCAGGTACGAGCAGAGGCCCATCACCTCCCAGCCGACCAGCAGCATGATCAGGTCACCGGCGACCACCACCAGCAGCATCGCGGCGGTGAAGAGGCTGATCTGCGCCGCGTACGGCGGGTAGCGGTGGTCGACCTCGACGTCGTCGTGCGGGCCGCGCCGCAGGTAGCCGACCGAGTAGACCTGCACGGCCAGCGCCACCGCCGCCACCGCGACGGCGACCAGGGCCGCCGCGCCGTCGAGCCGGACACCGAGGGTGACCCGCAGCCCGCCCAGCTCGACCCAGGTGGTCGAGGTCTCGACGGGCGGACCCACCCGCGCCAGCAGCGCGACCGCGACCAGCAGCGCGCCGGCCGCGCCGGCCACACCGAGCCCGACGGCGACCCGGCGGGCCGGGTCCGCCCCGGTGCCCGCGCCGCGCGGCGCCGGCGGCAGCAGCAACCCGGCCAGGCCCGCCACCAGGGGTACGGCGGGCAGCAGCGCGCCGAGCAGGCCGGTCACCGGGTCACCTCGCCGGCCGGCGCGGACCGCGCCGGCCGGCTGCCTGGTGGCGACTCGGCCGGCCGCTCGGTCGGCGACCCGGCCGACGGTTCGGTCAGCGGCACCTCGTCGACGGCGACGCTGGCCCGCAGCCGGTAGAGCTGGAGCACGATGGCCAACCCCACGCCGATCTCGGCGGCGGCCAGGACGATCACGAAGAGCGCGAAAACCTGCCCCGCGTGCGGTAGCTGCGCCCGGACCGTGGTGTCGGCGGTGACCAGGACCAGGTTGACGGCGTTGAGCATCAACTCGACCGCCATCAGCACCAGCACCGCGTTGCGGCGGCGCAGCACGCCGTACGCGCCGAGGCCGAACAGGAGGGCGGCGGTGACGTACGGGATGACCGGCCTCACCGGTGGCCTCCCGCGTCGGCACCCTGGTCGCCGCCCGCTCCGACGCCCGGACGGCCGGCCGCGTCAGGGCCCGGCCCGCCTGCCTTGCCGAGGCTCCGGCCGTCGGCCGGCCGACGGCCGATGTCGGGGCGGGACAACACGACCGCGCCGACCAGGGCGGCGAGCAGCAGCACCGACAGCACCTCGAACGGCAGCACCCAGGTGCGGAACACCTGCTCGCCGAGGCGCTCGGCGGTGCCCGGCTCGGGCAGGTCGACCCGGGTCCAGCGGAACGCGTCGACCAGCAGGGCGGCCAGCCCGAGGCCGGTGCCGCCGCCGATCAGGGCGGCCGGCCAGCCCGGCCGGTCCAGGTCGTCGGAGGCACCGATCGGGGCGCGGGTCAGCATCACCGCGAACAGCAGGAGCACCACCACCGCGCCCACGTAGATCAGCACCTGCACCCAGGCCACCAGCTCGGCGGTGAGCACCAGGTAGAGGCCGGCCAGGGCACCCAGGCAGACCACCAGGTAGAGGCCGGCGCGGACCAGGTGGCGGGTGGTCACCACCAGCGCCCCCGCGCCGACCGCCACCGCGCCGAGGGCGAGCAGCAGCACGTCCGCACCGGTCACGGGGCGGCACCCGGGTCGGCGGCGGGGCCCTCGGTCGCGGCGGGCCGGCCGGCGGCGGGGCGGGGCTCGGGGCGTACCCGGGCGGGGGCCGGACGGGCGGCGGGCCCGCCGGGGGCCGCGGCCCTGCGCGCGGCGGTGGCCTCCTCCTTCGCCGGCTCGCCGTTGCGGTCGTGCGCGGGCGGCGGCGGGACGGTGGCCATCCACTCGCCGAGGTGGTCCTTGTCGTGCAGCAGGTCCCGGATGTCGTACTCGGCGTACTCGAACTCAGGCGACCAGTAGAGCGCGTCGAAGGGACAGACCTCGACGCAGATGCCGCAGTACATGCAGAGCGAGAAGTCGATGTCGAACCGGTCGAGCACGTTGCGCTGGCGGGGACGGGCGGCGCCGGGCACCGCCACCTCCTCCTTGTGCGAGTCGATGTAGATGCACCAGTCCGGGCACTCGCGGGCGCAGAGCATGCAGACGGTGCAGTTCTCGGCCAGCAGGGCGATCACGCCCCGGGATCGGGGTGGCAGCTCGGGGGCGACGTCCGGGTACTGCTGCGTGGTCGAGCGGCGGGTCATCGTGCGCAGCGTGACCGCCAGCCCTTTCACCAGCCCCTCGCCGGGCACGCTCCGCTCGCTCATCTCGCCCATGCGCCCATCCTGCCCTGTGCCCCCGGTGCGCGCGACCACCACCCGGCCCTTCGCGCGGTACGGGGTACCGCCGCGTCGCCGAGCGACTTCCCACCCGCGTCCACCAGACCCGGCACCTGGGACCGGTCACGCCGCACGGGCCGGCGGCGGCGTCAGGGCCGGTGACCCCGTGGGCGGCGTCAGGGGCCGGTGACCGGCGGGAGCATCTCGACGCCGAGCTGCTGGAGGAGCTGGAACAGCTCCGTGGCGTGCCACACGTCGACGATCCGCCCCGCCGAATCGAAGCGCAGGAACGTCGCCCCCGAGAAGCTCGCCACCCGCCCGGTGGGCGGCACCGGGCCGAACGGTCCGGTCTGGGTGCCGGCGGCCCGCCAGCGTACGGCCACCCGGCCATCGGCGGCCAACACGTCCACGATCTTGTAGCGCAGGTCGGGGAAGGCCGCCCGCCGCTGCCGGTGCCAGGCCAGGGCCGCCTCCGGGCCGGTCCCGCCCAGCCCCGGGCACCCCGCCGCCACCAGCTCGTACGCGGACTCCTCGCGCTGGGCGTTCCACACGTCGGCGATGAAGCGTCGGGCCGCCGCCTCCACGTCGTTCACCCGGGAAGCCTAGCCACGCGGGCACGCCGCCCACCTTCGCGCCGGGCGGCGGTCCGCCTCGTCGGACCCGGGCGCGCGACCAACCGCCCTCGGTGGGCCCGGAACAGGTCCAACCGCCCTCGCCGGGCCCAAGGGGCGGACCGCCCGCGCGTCGAACTTCGCCCTCGGCGGGCCCGGCGGCGGTGGGTCGGCCAAGATGGGACGGAGACGACGAGGCGGACACCAGGGGGCGATGTGGGCGACGAGGCAGGCACGACGACCGGCGGCAAGTACGTCGAGCCCGGCGGCGAGTTCACCCGGGACCAGCGGTACATCACCACCCGGATCACCGCCGACGGGCGGGACGGCTGGCCGGTCGAGTCCGGCCGCTACCGCCTGGTGGTCAGCCGCGCCTGCCCGTGGGCCAACCGGCTGATCATCGTGCGCCGGCTGCTCGGCCTGGAGGACGCCATCTCGATGGCCGTGGCCGGGCCGACCCACGACGCCCGGAGCTGGACGTTCGACCGCGACCCCGGCGGGCGCGACCCGGTGCTCGGCATCGAACGCCTCCAAGAGGCGTACTTCGCGCGGTTCCCCGGCTACGAGCGGGGCATCACCGTGCCGGCGATGGTGGACGTGCCAACGGGGCAGGTGGTCACCAACGACTACGCCCGGATGAGCCTGGACCTGTCGCTCCAGTGGACGGAGTACCACCGCGAGGGCGCGCCAGAGCTCTACCCGTCCCGGCTGCGCGACGAGATCGACGGGGTCAACGCCGTGGTCTTCGCCGACGTCAACAACGGCGTGTACCGGTGCGGGTTCGCCGGCAGCCAGGAGGCGTACGAGGCGGCGTACCACCGGCTGTTCGACCGGCTGGACTGGCTCAGCGAGCGGCTGTCCGGGCAGCGGTACCTGGTCGGGGACACCATCACCGAGGCCGACGTGCGGCTGTTCACGACGTTGGTCCGCTTCGACCCGGTCTACCACGGCCACTTCAAGTGCAACCGGAGCAAGCTGGCCGAGATGCCGGTGCTGTGGGCGTACGCCCGGGACCTGTTCACCACCCCCGGATTCGGCGACACGGTCGACTTCGACGACATCAAGCGGCACTACTACGAGGTGCACCGGGACATCAATCCGACCGGGGTCGTCCCGCTCGGCCCGGACCTGGCGAACTGGCTCACCCCGCACGGCCGGGAGGCCCTCGGCGGCCGACCCTTCGGCGACGGCACCCCGCCGCCGCCCCCGCCGCCCGCCGAGCGGGTCGTACCGGCCCACACCCCGCTGGGCTGAACCCACCCCCTCTTCGCACGCCCCGCCCGCGCGTTCCGGGCGGGGCGTACGGCTGGCCGGCCCGGTGAAGGTTGTCCGACGCTGGCGAGGGTTGTCCGACGCTGGCGAAGGGCGGCCCAGCCGCCACAAATCCATCGACAGTATTCACCAGTTAACACTCGCTTCAATTCAAGATGATCGACTTATGGGCGCGCGCCGCCGACCCTCCCGGGTCCGACGGCGGGCAGAACTGTCCATATTGGAGGAGGTTCAGCCTTGCGGAAGCCAGGTGGCAGAACGGTACGCCTGGGCGTACTGGCCGGCATGATCACCGGCGCGCTCGTCACAGCCCTCGCCGTACCAGCGTCGGCAGCCCCAGGTGCGGCGGAGCCGGGCCGCCCCGCGCCCGCGCCGTTGCGGGCGGGCGGACCGGAGGCCGCGCCGGACCGGTACATCGTGGTGCTCACCGACCCGCCGGCCGGCACCGACCGCGCCGCACGAACCGCCCGCACCGGGCGGGCCGCAACCGTCGCCGAGCGGGCCGGCGGCACCGTGCTGACCCGCTACACGCAGGTCCTCGACGGGTACGCCGCCCACCTGCCCCCGGCCGCCCTCGCCGCCGTGCGCGCCGACCCCGCCGTGGCGTACGTCGAACGGGACACCCGCATCTACGGCGGCCTGACACAAGCGATTTCACGACGCAGGCCGTCCAGACGACCCGCCCTTCATGTGGACTGGACCCGCATCGACCAGCCACAACCAGCCCGCTGAACAACAGCTTCGGGTACACCTCGACCGGCGCCAACGTCACGGTCTACGTGGTCGACTCCGGCATCCGGGCCAGTCACGTCGACTTCGGCAGCCGGGCCAGCGGCGTCTACGACGCGGTCGGCGACGGCAACGGCACCAACGACTGCCACGGCCACGGCACGCACGTCGCCGGCACCGTCGGCGGCACGAAGTACGGCGTCGCCAAGGCCGTCACCATCAAGGCGGTACGGGTCCTCCAGTGCAACAACTCCGGCTGGACGACGGACCTGATCGAGGGCATGGACTGGATCGCCGCCAACCACGACCCCGTCTCGGTGGCGAACTTCAGCCTCCAGGGCTACGGCACCGCCCCCAACGCCGCCGCCGAGAACCTGATCAACTCGGGCGTGCACGCCGTCTTCATCGCCAACAACTTCAACACCGACGCCTGCACCAACGGCCCCCGCTCCCCCCAAGGCGTCACCGTCGCCGCGACCGACATCACGGACACCCGCGCCTCGTTCTCCAGCTACGGCACGTGCGTCGACATCTTCGCCCCCGGCGTGAACATCACCTCCGCCGGCATCGCCTCGAACACCGCGGTCGCCTCCGGCTGGTCGGGCACCTCGATGGCGGCGCCGCACGTCACCGGATGGCTGGCCCGCTACCGGCAGCAGTTCCCCACGGCCACGCTCGCGCAGGCCAAGAGTGCCTTGATCGCCGCCGCCACCACCGGCGTCGTGATCAACCCGGGCCCCGGCTCACCGAACCGCCTGCTCTACGCCGCACCGTAACCCGCGCTGCGTCGTCCGGAGGGGCCCCTTCCTGTCCAGAAAGCGATAGCAAGGGGCCCTTCCCTACATCGTGATGCGGACGGCGGCCGTAAGGACGAGCTGGGCGAGCGAGGCCGGCACCAGCACCAGCCAGCACAGGCGCTGGAGCTGGTCCTCGCGGAGCCGGGGGTACGCCACCCGCAGCCAGATGATCACGAACGAGACGGCGAAGACCTTCAGCAGGGTCCACAGCCAGCCGAGCTGAGCGTCGGCGAACGGGCCCTGCCAGCCCCCCAGGAAGAGCACCGTGGTCAGCGCGGCGATCACCACGATGCCGACGTACTCGGCGAGCAGGAAGAACGCGAAGCGCAGCCCCGTGTACTCCGTCAGGTAGCCGAAGACCAGCTCCGAGTCGGCGATCGGCATGTCGAACGGGGGACGGCGGATCTCGGCCAGCCCGGCGACGAAGAAGACGATCATCGCGGGGGCCTGCCAGAGCAACCACCAGGGCCGCCACGCCTCGACGATGCCGGGCAGGCTCAGCGTGCCGGCAGCCATCGCCACCGACGCGGCGGCCAGCACCAGCGGCAGCTCGTAGCCGAGGAGCTGGGCGGCCCCGCGCAGCCCGCCGAGCAGGCTGTACTTGTTGGCCGACGCCCAGGCCGACATCAGCACCGCCACCACGCCCACCCCGACCACGGCCAGGACGAAGAACAGGCCGATGTCCAGCGGCTGTCCGACCAGGTCGCCGGGCCCGAGCGGGATCACCAGCAGGGCGAGCAGGTACGGCACCAGGGCCACCACCGGGGCCAGCCGGAACACCGCCCGGTCCGCCTCGCGCGGGGTGATGTCCTCCTTCTGCACGAACTTGACCCCGTCGGCGACGAGCTGGGCCCAGCCGTGGAAGCCGCCCGCGTACATCGGGCCGAGCCGGCCCTGCATGTGCGCCATCACCTTGTGCTCGGCCTGCCCGACGACGAGCGGCAGGGTGAGGAAGGCGACCAGCACGCCGACCACCCGCAGCACGGCCTCCAACCAGTCGGGCATCAGGCCGTACCCCCGTCCCCCGCGACGTCGTCGCCCCGGTTCCCGCCAGCGGACGGCGTCGGCCCCCACTCCCCCGGGGCCGGTACGCCCGGTGGGCGCACCGCCCGCCGGCCGCCGGCGGTCGACTCACCCGGCTCCTTCGCGCCCGGCCAGGGCTTGGCCACCCGGGAGGCGAGCACGAACTCCTTGCGCAACGGGTGCCCCTCGAACTCAGGCGGCAGCAGCAGCGGACGCAGCTCCCCGTGGCCGGGAAAGTCGACGCCGAACATCTCGAACGTCTCCCGCTCGTGCCAGGCCGCACCGGGGTAGAGGTCGACGACCGAGTCCACCCGGGGCGCGTCCCACGACACCCGGGTACGCAGCAGCAGGCCGTGCCGGTGCCCGGTCGACCACAGGTGGGCGACCACCTCGCAGCCCTCGGCGAGCTGGTCGACGGCGGAGAGCCAGTCGAAGAAGTCGCAGGCCAGGTCGGCGTCGTCCCGGGCCACACGCAGCGCGTCGCGCCAGCCCGCCGGGGGTACGTCGATGGTGGCCCGGGCGTACGCCTGGCCGCCGGAGACCGACGCGGTGGCCTCGACGGGCGCGAGCAGCGCCACCAGCCGCTGGCCGACCTCTTCCGGAGTCATGCCGCTGATCCTATGGCCGACGCCCGCCCGGATGCCGGCCTGGACGCCGGAGCGCACACCGGGCCGGTCACCGGACACCCGCCGCGCCGAACACCGGACCGGATGTCGGTTTGCCCGGCGGCGACGGGCCGGGCGGGGAAAGATGAGGGTCGTGCGCGCCGTGACCGTCACCCCAGGAGTCCCGAACTCGCTGCGCCTGGTGGACGACCACCCGGAGCCGCCAGCCGAGGAGGGGGCGATCCTCGTCGAGGCGCTGGCCGTGGGAATCTGCGGCACCGACCACGAGATCGTCGACGGTTCCTTCGGCCAGGCTCCGCCCGGGACGCCGACCCTGGTGCTCGGCCACGAGTCGCTGGGCCGGGTGCTGGAGGACCCGAGCGGCATCCTGCACCCCGGCGACCTGGTGGTCGGCATCGTCCGGCACCCGGACCCGGTGCCCTGCGCCAACTGCGCGGTCGGGGAGTGGGACATGTGCCGCAACGGCGAGTACACCGAGCACGGCATCAAGGGGCTGCCCGGCTTCGCCCGGGACCGGTGGCGGGTCCAGCCGCGCTTCGCCGTCGGGCTGGACCCCGCCCTCGCCCCCGTGGGGATGCTGCTGGAGCCAACCAGCGTGGTGGCCAAGGCGTGGGACCAGATCGAGCGCATCGGGGCCCGCGCCGAGTGGCAGCCGCAGACCGTGCTGGTCACCGGGGCCGGACCGATCGGCCTGCTGGCGGCGCTGCTCGCCACCCAGCGCGGGTTCGCCGTGCACGTGCTGGACCGCACCTCGACCGGGCCGAAACCGGACCTGGTCCGGGCGCTAGGCGCGACGTACCACACGGGGCCGATGCGGCAACTCGACCTCGACCCGGACGTGGTGGTGGAGTGCACGGGCGCCCCGTCGGTCGTGCTGGACGCGATGCGCAAGGCCGGGCCGACGGGGATCGTCTGCCTCACCGGCGTGTCCAGCGGCGGCCGGAGCCTCGACTTCGACGCCGGAGCGCTCAACCGGGAGCTGGTGCTGGAGAACAACGTGGTGTTCGGCTCGGTGAACGCCAACCGCCGGCACTGGGACCTGGCCGCCACGGCGCTCGCCCGCGCCGACCAGTCCTGGCTGAACGCGCTGATCACCCGCCGGGTGCCGGTGGCGGCGTACGCCGAGGCGTACACCCCCACCGGCGACGACATCAAGGTGGTGCTCGACTTCACCGCCTGAGCGCCGGCCCGCCCGTGCTCAGATGCCGGGCAGCCGGCCGTTGCGGAACAGGTCGACGAAGAGCCGGTGGTCCTCGTGGGCCCGCAGCCCGTACGCGTGGGCGAACTCCACCAGCCCGGTGACGAACCCCTCGGGGTCGGCGTCCACCGCCGCGACGATCGCCTCCTCGGTGGAGTAGTCGACCAGGTCGTGGCTGGACTCGTCGTCGGCCACCGAGTGCATCCGGGCCACTGCCCGGCCCAGGTCCGCCAGCACCCCGGCCAGTTCCTCCGGCTCGTTGACGTCCGCCCAGTCCAGGTCGGCCGCGTACGGGGAGACCTCGGCGACGAGCTGGCCGGCCCCGTCCAGCTCGGTGAAGCCCAGCCACGGGTCGGCGTGCGCCTGGAGCGCCCGCTGCGACTCCGCCGTCCGGTGCCCCTGGTGCCGGAAGTACGACCGCACCCGCTCGTCGTCGATGTGTCGGGCCACCGCCGGCACCTGGGCCTGCTTCATGTAGATGACGACGTCGTTCTCCAGCGCCTGGGTGTGCCCCTCCAGCAGCAGGTTGTACGACGGCAGCCCGGCCGAGCCGATGCCCACCCCCTTGCGCAGCACGACGTCCTTGATGCGCGCGGATACCGGACGCAGTTTCGCCGAGGATTTCGGCAGGGTGCCGAGGTAGTCGGCGAACGCAGCGCAGACCTTGTCCCGGGTGTCGCCGTCGATCTCGTACACCCCGTCGCCGAGGGAGAACCGCCGCTCGTAGTTGTCGATGGTGGTCTGCGTGGCGAGCAGGTCGACCCGGGTGTTGAGCCGGGCCTGCTGGAGCACCCGGCGCAGCACCCCGTCGGCGTTGTCCAGGGTGATCGAGCCGATCGCGTCGTCCCCACCGGCGGCGATGGCCCGCAGCTCCATCAGGTACGACCGGACGAAGCCGGCGACCAGGTCACCGATCACGCGGTCGGAGAGCGCCTTGGCGTACCCGAGCAGGGCGACGCTGGCGGCGAGGCGGCGCAGATCCCAGGAGAACGGCCCGACGTACGCCTCGTCGAAGTCGTTGACGTTGAACACGAGCTGCCCGGAGGCGTTCATGTAGGTGCCGAAGTTCTCCGCGTGCAGGTCCCCGTGGATCCACACCCGGCTGGTGCGCTCGTCCAGGAACGCGTCGTCGGCGAAGTCGCCGCGCTGGTCGGCGTAGAAGAGCGAGGCGCTGCCCCGGTAGAAGGCGAACGGCGAGGCGGCCATCTTGCGGAACTTGCGGCGGAACGCCGCGGGGTCGAGCGCCATCGACGGGCCGAACTCCTCGGTCAGCACGTCGACGATGAAGGCGGAACGCTGGTCCGCAGACTGGTTCATGGCCGCAGGCTAATCCCAACCCGCCACCGTCCAGCCATCCCCGTCCCGCCTGACCCCGGGTCGCGTCGTCACCGGCAGCCCCGGATCCGGATCTGGCCGGATCTAGGCAGTGGCGGGCCGGCGGACCGGTGGGGCGGTCAGCGAGTCCACCGAACGGGGTGGGCGGGCGGCGAGGAGGGAGGGGGCCGCCGGGGTGGCGGGAGCCGGGGGAAGTGTGTCGGCAGGGGAGGCCAGGGGGTCGGGGCGGGGGACTCCGCCGATGCCGGACTGCTCGGCGGCGATCTTCTCCTGGAGGCGCAGGATGCCGTGCAGCAGCGCCTCCGGGCGGGGCGGGCAGCCGGGCACGTACACGTCGACGGGGATGAGCTGGTCGACGCCCTTGGTCACCGAGTACGAGTCCCAGTACGGGCCGCCGCAGTTGGAGCACGCGCCGAAGGAGATGACGTACTTCGGCTCGGGCATCTGCTCGTAGAGCCGCTTGATCGCCGGGGCCATCTTGTCGGTGACCGTGCCGGAGACCACCATGAGATCGGCCTGGCGCGGGCCGTGGGCGAACGGGATCACGCCCAGCCGGATGAAGTCGTGCCGGCCCATGCTGGTCGCGATGAACTCGATCGCGCAGCAGGCGAGGCCGAAGTTGAACACCCACAGCGAGTAGCGGCGGCCCCAGTTCAGCACGAACCGGATCGGCTCTCCCAGCACTGCCGGCAGCTGCACGACCGCCCCCTCTCTCTCCCGCGCCAGTCAACCACAGCCGCCGCCCGCGCCGGGCGGGCAGCTCAGGGGCGGCTCAGTAGGTCGGGCGTTGCAACAGGCCGACGAACTCGACCAGCAGCCGCTCCCGCAGGGCGGGCGGGGCGGCATCGAGCAGGGTGTTGACGATGGCGCCCGGCGCGGAGCCGCCGGGGCCGGCCGCCGCCGGGCCGAGGCCGAGGGCGGCGGCCAGGCCGGCGACCAACTCCGGGGTGAGCGCGTCCGGGGTCAGCGCCGCCGCGAGCGCCGCCAACTCGGCGGGCAGCCCGACCGGCCCGGCGGCCCGGGCCGCCGCCACCGCGGCGGCCAGGTCCGGGCCGAACTCCGCCACCCGGGGGGCCACCGCGGCGGTCACCGTGAGGTGCACGCTGGCCGGCAGATCGCCGTACGCGAGCTGGGGCTGGGTGTGCCAGCCGCGCGCGGTCAACTCGTCGACCAGCACGAACAGGTCCAGCCCCGGGTCGGTGGAGGTGAAGCAGACCACCGTCGACTCGGGTTCGGCCAGCAGCCGCAGCCCGCCGGTGCCCCCTACCGCGTCGGCGAGCCCGGCCACCGCGTCGCGGGTCGCCGCCGCGAGCCGCAGGTAGCCGTCCTCGCCGAGGTGGCGCAGGGTGGCGTACGCGGCGGCGATCGGGCCGCCGGAGCGGGTCGAGGCGATCACCGGATTGACCATCGTGTACCCGGGCCAGTCCGCGTACGCGAAGAACTGCGGGGCGCGCAGCGCCGGTTCGCGGTGCAGCAGCACGGAGACGCCCTTCGGTGCGTACGCGTACTTGTGCAGGTCGACGGAGATCGAGGTGACCCCGGCGACGGCGAAGTCGAACGGCGGCACCGGCACGCCGAGGCGACGCAGCCAGGGCAGGGTCCACCCGCCGAAGCACGCGTCGACGTGGCAGCGCGCCCCTGCCTCGGCGGCCACCGAGGCGATCCCGGCGACGGGGTCGACGACGCCGTGCGCGTACGAGGGGGCGGAGCAGGCCACCAGCACCGTGTCGGGGACGACCGCGGCGGCCACGGCGGCGACGGACGGCCGCAGCGTGACCGGGTCGACCGGCACCGGGTCGAGGGTGACCCGCAGGTAGTGGGCCGCCTTGGCGAACGCCGCGTGGGCGGTCACCGGGACGGCGATCCGGGGCGCGGTGATGTCGGGCCGGGCGTCGCGGGCGGCCTTCACGGCGAGGATCAGCGACTCGGTACCGCCGCTGGTGACGCTGCCGACGACGTCCGGGGCGGTCGTGCCGGTGCCACCGCCGAGTAGCCGGGACGCCGCCCCGACCAGCGCGTTCTCCATCGCCAACAGGGACGGGAAGGCGGTCGGGTCGAGCCCGTTGACGTGGGCGCACTCGGCGTGGGCGGCGGCGGCCAGCTCGTCCAGGCCGGGCACGGCGGGGTCGTAGACGTACGCGAAGAGCCGCCCCCCGTGCGTGGGTCGGTCCCCCTTGCGCAGCGCCCGGACGTCGCCGAGCACCCGCTCGGCGGGCAGCCCGCGCTCCGGCAGCGCCCGGCCGATGTCCTCGTCGTCGTTCATGCGGCGGTGACGCCCTTCTCGTGGTGGCCGGTGGCGGCGGCGGTCAACAGATCGTCCCGGGTGAGGGTGTAGTGGCGCAGCAGGAGCAGGGGCGGGCCGACCAGCAGGGCCGGCAGAACCGTGAAGCCCAGCAGAACGCCGAGGCGGGCGGCGGCGGACTGGGTGGCCGCCGCACCGGTGTCGGAGGAGACGTACCCGCTGAGCTGGAGCACCAGGCCGTAGACGCCCGGGCCGAGGGCTAGGCCGAGGGTCTCCCCCGCCGTCCACAGGCCGGTGAACACGCCGGCCTGCCGGCGGCCGGTGCGCGCCGTGTCGTACGCGATGCAGTCCGGCAGCATGGCCAGCGCGAAGACCTGCTGGCCGGCGTACCCGACGCCGATCACCGCGACCACGAGGTAGACCGCGACGGCCGGCAGCACCGGCGCGGCGACCAGGCCGGCGGCCCCCGCCGTGAGCAGCGCCGACGCGGCGACCAGGGCGGCCCGCTTGCCGACCCGCGCCCCGACCCGGGTCCACAGCGGCATCACCAGCAGCGCCGGCCCGACGAAGCAGGCGAAGAGCAGGGTCGGGCCGGTGGTCGGGTCGCGCAGCACCTGGTCGGCGAAGTAGCTGACCCCGGCCAGGATGGTCGCCACCCCGGCGGACTGGATCACGAAGCAGACCAGCAGCGCCCGGAACGGCCGGTTGCGGGCGGCGACGGCGAGCTGGGCGCGCAGCGTCGGCTCGCTCTCGCCGACCGTGCCGGTGGGCGCGCCCCGGGTGCCGAGGAACGCGCCGAGGGCGCCGAGGGCGATCAGCACGGCGACGAACAGGCCCATCCAGCGGTGCCCGGCGACGCCGTCGCCGCCGGCGGCCACCACTGCCGGGGCCACCGCGCCGGAGACCAGGATGGCCACCGCCAGCACCGCGATCCGCCAGCTCATCAGCCGGGTACGTTCCGCGTAGTCGTCGGTCAGCTCGGCCGGCATCGCCACGTACGGGACCTGGAAGAAGGCGAACGCGGTCGCGGTGGCCAGGAACGCGACGGCGACGTACGCCCCGGCGGCCGGGGCGGCGCCGAACGGGGCGGCGAAGATCGCGGCGAACAGCGCGGCGAGGGCGAGCCCGCCGAGCAGTAGGTACGGCCGGCGGGCTCCCCAGCGCGACCTGGTGCGATCGGAGATCCGCCCGGCGACGGGGTTGACCAGCACGTCCCACGCCTTCGGCAGGAGCACCAGCAGGGCGGCCACCCCGGCGGCGACGCCGAGCGTGTCGGTCAGGTACGGCAGGAGCAGCAGCCCCGGCACGGTGCCGAAGGCCCCGGTGACCAGGGAGCCGAGCGCGTAGCCGAGGTGCACCCGACGGGGTAGGACTTGGCCGTCGGCGGGCGGCGGCGCCTGGTGCCCGGTAGCCGGGGCGGGTCGCCCGCCCCAGAAATAAGCAGGCGTTGCCCGCCCCGGTGCCGGCGCCCCGGGCCGCAGGCGGCGTACCGGGTCCGGCCGGCGGCAGCGTCATGACGCCGAATGCTACTCACGCTATGGTCAGGGTCACATCCCCTCTTCCGGCGACCAGGCCGCCGCCGGCATGTCCACCCCGGCGGAACGCAACGGCGTGCCCTCGGCGCGCAGCCGGGCCCGCGCCTCGACCTCGTGACCGGGCGGCAGCCGGCCCGCCGAGGTCACCACCCGGTGCCACGGCACCCCGCCCCCGTGCCGGGCCATGATCGAGCCAACCAGCCGCGCCGACGCCCGCCCGGAGCGCTCGGCCAGCGCGTCGGCGACCGCCCCGTACGACATCACCCGGCCCGGTGGGATGCGCTCGACGAGCTCCAGCACCGCCTCGACGTACTCCTCGGATGTCACGAGCTGCCACGATATGGGAACGCCGCCAGGGCCCGCCGACCCGACCGCGCAGAATGGGCGGGTGCGCGTTGCAGTCACCTCGGCCCGACGGGTCGTCGTCAAGATCGGCTCGTCCTCGCTGACCACGGCGTCCGGCGGCCTCGACGACACCCGCGTCGACGCGCTGGTCGACACCCTCGCCCGGCTCGCCGCCGACGGCCGCGAGGTGGTGCTGGTCTCCTCGGGCGCGATCGCCGCCGGGCTGGCCCCGCTCGGGCTCAGCCGCCGCCCGCGCGACCTGGCCACCCAGCAGGCCGCCGCCAGCGTCGGCCAGGGCCTGCTGATCGGCCGGTACGCGGCCGGCTTCGCCCGGCACGGCCTCACCGTCGGGCAGGTGTTGCTCACCGTCGACGACGTGACCCGACGGGCGCACTACCGCAACGCGTACCGGACCCTGCGCAAGCTGCTCGACCTGCGGGCCGTGCCGATCGTCAACGAGAACGACACGGTGGCCACCGAGGAGATCCGGTTCGGCGACAACGACCGGCTCGCCGCCCTCGTCGCCGCGCTGGTCCACGCCGAACTGCTGGTGCTCCTCTCCGACGTCGACGCCCTCTGGACCGGCGACCCGGCCCGGCCCGGCTCCACCCGGATCACCGACGTCCACGACGAGCGGGACCTGGCCGACGTCCAGATCGGCGGGGCCGGCCGGGCCGGCGTCGGCACCGGCGGCATGGTCACCAAGGTCGAGGCGGCCCGGATCGCCACCGGCTTCGGCATTCCCGTGGTGCTCACCGCCGCGCCGCTGGCCGCCGCCGCGCTGGCCGGCGAGGAGGTCGGCACCCTGTTCCACGCCGAGCGGCGACGCCCCGCAGCCCGGCTGTTCTGGCTGGCCCACGCCACCACCCCGCGCGGCCGACTGCACCTCGACGCGGGCGCGGTGGCCGCCGTCGTGGGGCGGCGCAAGTCGCTGCTGCCGGCCGGGATCACCGCCGTCGACGGGGCGTTCACCGCGGGCGACCCGGTCGACCTGGTCGACGCCGGGGGCGCGCCGGTGGCCCGGGGGCTGGTCAACTACGACGCCGTCGAGCTGCCCGGGCTGCTCGGCCGCTCCACCGGCGAACTGGCGGCGGCGCTCGGCCCGGCGTACGAACGTGAGGTCGTCCACCGCGACGACCTGGTGCTGCTGTAAGCAGGGCCCCCTGTTAACGCATTCTGTTGTACAGGGGTCCCTTCCTAACACCGAAGGAGTGAGCAGGATGAGCGTCGTCGAGCAGGCCCGGCGGGCCCGGGGCGCAGCGGAGGCCCTGGCGGTCGCCACCCGTACCGCCAAGGACGCCGCGCTGGTGGCGATGGCCGACGCGCTGGTCGCGCGTACCCCCGAGATCCTGACCGCGAACGCGGCGGACCTGGCGGCCGGGCGTGCGGCCGGGCTGAGCGCGGCCGTGCTGGACCGGCTCGCCCTCGACGCTCCCCGGGTGGCCGACATCACCGACGCGCTGCGCGAGATGGCCGCGCTGCCCGACCCGGTGGGCGAGGTGGTGCGCGGTTCGACCCTGCCCAACGGGCTGGAACTGCGGCAGGTCCGGGTGCCGTTCGGGGTGGTCGGGATCATCTACGAGGCCCGCCCCAACGTGACCGTGGACGCCGCCGGGATCTGCCTGAAGTCGGGCAACGCGGCGCTGCTGCGTGGCTCTGGCTCGGCGGCGAACTCCAACACCGCCCTGGTCGCGGTGCTGCGCGACGCGGTGGCCGGCGCGGGCCTGCCGGCGGACGCGGTGCAGCTCCTCGACGCCAGCTCGCGCGACTCGGTCAAGGAGCTGATGCGGGCGCGCGGCCTGGTCGACGTGCTGATCCCGCGCGGCGGGGCGTCGCTGATCCGCACCGTGGTCGAGGAGTCGACGGTGCCGGTGATCGAGACGGGGGTGGGCAACTGCCACGTGTACGTCGACGCCGCCGCCGACCTCGCCAAGGCCGTGGCGATCACCCTGAACGCGAAGACCCAGCGCCTGTCCACCTGCAACACCGCCGAGTCGCTGCTGGTCCACGCCTCGGTCGCGGACGCGTTCCTGCCGGCGGTGCTGGCCGCGTTCGCCGAGGCCGGGGTGACCGTGCACGGCTCACCGGAGGTCTGCGCGTACTCCTCCTCGGTGGTCCCGGCGACCGACGAGGACTTCGCCACCGAGTACCTGTCGGCGGACATCTCGGTCGCCGTCGTCGACTCGCTCGACGCGGCGGTCGCCCACATCCGCAGGTACGGCACCGGGCACACCGAGGCGATCGTCACCGACTCGCAGGCGGCGGCCCGGGAGTTCGTGGCCCGGGTGGACGCGGCGGCGGTGATGGTGAACGCCTCGACCCGGTTCACCGACGGCGGCGAGTTCGGCTTCGGCGCGGAGATCGGCATCTCGACGCAGAAGCTGCACGCCCGGGGGCCGATGGGCCTGCCGGAGCTGACGTCGACGAAGTACGTCGTCACCGGGGACGGGCACCTGCGGGGGTAAGGAGGGGCCCCTTGTTAACGCCTACGGTAGAGAGGGGTTCCCTTCTCACTCCGCTGCGCCGGGGCTGAGGGAGCGGCGGGAGCCGGGGATGGGTCAGCGGCAGGCGCGGATCGCGGCCAGGGTGGTGTGCACGTCGAACTGGTGGCCGTCGTCGCTCTCCCAGCCGCCGTCGCTGCGCTGGGTCTCGGCCAGCCGGCGGCGTGCCGCGACCAGCGTCCAGTGCTGCTCGTCGACGCCGACCCGGCGCAGGGCGGCGGCCAGCGAGGCGGCGTTGGCCGGGGAGAGCTTCGGCATCCGGTCGGTAAGCGCCACCTGGATCCGGGCCGACTCGTAGAAGAGCTCCTGCTGGTGGAAGACCGCCGCGCTCAGCCAGCCGACGGCCAGGTACGAGGGGAAGGTGCCATCCGGCTGGAGTTGCCCCGCGAGGGCCTGGGCGGCGGCGAGCACGACGCCCGCGTACGCGTCACCGGCGGCCCGGTCGAGCGTGCCGCCAGCCCGGTGATCGGCCGGCGGTGGGCTAGCCCACGCCGTCGGCGGCGGTGCCGTCTGGCGGGGCCCGGCGGCCCGCGCGTCCAGACCGGCGACGGTCAGCCAGAAGGTGACGGTGGCGGTCAGATAGAGGCGTGCCTCGGGGTCGCCCGGGCGGGCCCACCAGGGGGCGTCGTCGGCGAGGGCGGCGTCCTCCTCCCAGCCGCCGTCGGCCTGCTGCCTCGACGCCAGCCAGTCCAGCGCCCGGCGGGCGGCCGGACGGCCGAGGGCGCCGAGGTCGTCCAGCTCGGCGAGGCGGAAGCAGGTGGCGTCGACCGAGGCGACGTCGCCGCCCCACATGGCCGGCCAGCCGCCGCCGGGAATCTGCCCCGCCTCGGCGCTGTCGAGCAGCTCGGGCGACGGCGCCGTGCCGGCCCGCAGCCACGACAGTCGGGCTCGTTCCACCGTGTCACCGTGCGCCACCACGAACCCGATCGCGGCGTTCAAGTCGACCACGGCAGGAACGCTACCGGCGCGGACGCGATCACGCCTCGGATGGTCGGCCGGACGACAGTGGGCGAGCAGGTGTGAAAGGGGGCCCCTTCTCTACCGGAAGCGTTAAGAAGGGGCCCTTCCTTGCACTCAGTACGCGGGGAGGGAGGGATCGATCTGCTTGATCCAGGACAGGACGCCGCCCTGGACGTGCACCGCGTCGCGGAAGCCGGCTGCCTTGAGGGCGGCGAGCGCCTCGGCGGAGCGGACGCCGGACTTGCAGTGCAGCACGATCTGCTTGTCCTGCGGCAGCTTTGCCAGCGCCTCGCCGGAAATGATCTCGCCCTTGGGGATGAGCGTCGCGCCGGGGATCCGCACGATCTCGTACTCGGCGGGCTCGCGGACGTCGACGAGGAAGATGTCCTTGCCGGCGTCCTGCCACTCCTTCAGCTCGGCCGCGGTGATGGTCGCGTCGACGACCGCCTCCTGGGCCTCCTCGGAGACCGCGCCGCAGAAGTCCTCGTAGTCCTCCAGCAGGTCGGTGACCGTCGGGTTCTCGCCGCAGAGCACGCAGTTCGGGTCCTTCCGAACCTTGATCTTGCGGTAGCTCATCTCCAGGGCGTCGTAGACCATCAGCCGGCCGACCAGCGGCTCGCCGATACCGGCGAGCAGCTTGATCGCCTCGTTGACCTGGATCGAGCCGATCGACGCGCAGAGCACGCCGAGCACGCCGCCCTCGGCGCAGGACGGGACCATCCCGGGCGGCGGGGGCTCCGGGTAGAGGCAGCGGTAGCAGGGGCCGTGCTCGGCCCAGAACACCGACGCCTGGCCGTCGAACCGGTAGATCGACCCCCAGACGTACGGCTTGCCGAGCAGCACCGCCGCGTCGTTGACCATGTACCGGGTGGCGAAGTTGTCGGTGCCGTCGACGATCAGGTCGTAGGTGGAGAAGATCTCCCGAACGTTGTCCCGGTCCAGCGCGGTGTTGTGGATCTCCACGTTGACCAGCGGGTTGATCTCGCGGATCGACGCGGCGGCGGACTCGGCCTTGGACCGGCCGATGTCGGAGACGCCGTGGATGATCTGCCGCTGGAGGTTGGACTCGTCGACGGTGTCGAAGTCGATGATGCCCAGCGTCCCGACGCCCGCGGCGGCCAGGTACATCAGGGCCGGCGAGCCGAGGCCGCCGGCGCCCACGCAGAGCACCCGGGCGTTCTTCAGCCGCTTCTGCCCCTCGACCCCCACGTCGGGGATGATCAGGTGGCGGGAGTAGCGGCGGATCTCGTCAACGGTCAGCTCGGCGGCGGGCTCGACGAGCGGGGGCAACGACACGGTGGACTCCCCGGGATCGGCGTGGGTGAACGAGTCATTGTCGCTCGCCGGGCCGCCGATCGGCCATGAGCAGGGACACCCGCCCGACATGCGGGAGCGGGAATATCTCAGGTGCCCGCTGTCGGCTCCCCGGCGTACCTGGCGCCGTCCAGGTAGGGCCAGGGGTTGGCGACGCAGCCGTCGAGGCCGTACGTCTGCTGCTGCATCACCGGCGCGGGCTCGCCGGGCCCCGGGCAGGACTCGTGCAGCTCGCCGAACTCGTGCCCGACCTCGTGGTTGACCACGTACGCGCGGTATACGGCCAGCGACGCGCCATAGTCCGGGACCGCCTCCATCCACCGGGCCAGGTTGATGATCACCTGTCCGGGCAGGCGGCAGGAGGTGTACCGCTCGGTGCTCAGCCCGCCGAGCGCGCACATCCGCTCCGAGGTGACCGGGGTGGCCAGGTAGACGGTGAAGTCGGCGTCGGCCGCGCTCGCCACCCGCTGCACCCGCAGCTCACCGGAGGCGATCCAGCTACGCGGGTCGCCCAGCGCCTCGTCGACCACGGCGGCGACGGCGTCCGCGTCCTGGCCAATGTCCCGCTCGACGAGCACCCGGTAACGGCGCACCGGCCCGCCCGCGCCCTGGATCGGGGACTCCCCGGCCGCCGCCGTGAACCGACCGGGCCCACTGGTCGGCCAGCGACCCGGCCGACCCTGCTCGCCCCGACCATCCTGCTCGTCCTGAGCCGAGGTGTCCCGGTCGTCCCGACCGGGCGCGGGGTTCCGGTCGCCCCCGCCGGCGCCCTGACCGACCCGCACGCCGCCGGTCTGCGCCGGCCCCGACGGTGGCATCGCGCCGAGGACCAGGAGCGCGGCGGCGGCAACCGCCACCAGCGCGGCCAGGCCACCAAGGGCCGTACGCGGACGCTGGCGCACCCGGGGCGGGCCCGGCGGACCCGAGCGGGATGCCCCCGCAGGGGAGAGGGAGGTCACCCGGTCAGCCTGACAGACGAACCGGGCCAAATAGCGCCTTTCCCGCCTTTAGCATGAGAAGTCTTCGCTTCTCCCGTCGCGGTCCGCCCGGGTCACAGCGGCGGGCCGGCGTAACGGCGACCGTCCCGGTACGGCCACGGGTTGGCCACGCAACCGTTCAGGAACAGGGTCTGCTGCATCATCACCGGCGCGGGCCGGCCCCGCTTCGGGCACCGCTCGTGGCGGTGGCCCAACTCGTGCCCGACCTCGTGGTTCACCACGTACGTCCGGTAGACGCGCAGCGGCACCTCGGCCGCGACGAAGTGCGGCACCGACAACCGCCAACGGTCCAGGTTGATGATCACCTTCCCGGGTGCCCGGCAGGAGGTGTACGGCCGACCGCCCACCCGGATGTCGACTCCGCCGGCTGCGCACATTTGCCCCGCCGTGCGCGCCGTGGCCAGATAGACCGTGAAGTCGTGCCGGGCCGAAGCCGGCACCCGCTGCAACCGCAGCCGTCCGCCGTCCACCCAACTGCCCGGCCCGGCCAGCGCCTCCTGGACCGCAGCACCGAAGTCGCGGGCATCCTCCCCCGACTCCCGCTCCACCGCCACCCGGTAGCGGCGCAGCCGACCGGCCGCGCCGAGCACCTCGCCGGGGCGGTCGTCGTACCGAAAACCACCCCCGCCCGCCGACGGCACGGGGCCCGGAATCCGCAGCACCGGGGGCACGCCGGACTCCGACGGGGGGCTGCCGCCCAGCGCCGCCGGGCCACCGGGAACGGCCGACGGGGGGCCCTCGACGCCCGGCGACGAGGGCGCGGCCACGCCGACCCCCGGGGCCACCTGATCCACGGCCAGCGCCGCCATGTCGGCCGGGGGCCCGCCGCCGACCGGGGGCCGGGCCGTCAGCAGGACCACGCCGGCCAGCACGCAGGCGGCGAGGGCGGCCAGGGACAGCAGGCTACGCCGCCGAGCGGCGCGGGCCGCGGGAGAAGAATCCGGGCGGGAAGCGCGGCAAGGCAGGAATCCGGGCATCCCGGTCAGGATGCCACGTCATGCCGCGTCACGGACTCCCCCGATTCGGTGAGCAGCCCGAGCACCGCGCGGGCCACCGTACGGGGCACCTCCAGTTGGGCCACGTGCCCGACGCCACGCAGCATCAGCAGCCGGCTGTCCGGGATCACCCGGGCGGCCTGCGGCGCCACCCGCACGTCGACCATCCGGTCCTCGGACCCGCCGATCACCAGCGTCGGCGCCCGCACCGCCGCCGCGAGCCGCCACAGCGAGTCCGGCCCCGGCAGGTACGAACGCAGGAAGCTGGAGACCAGGCCGCGGAAGGTGCGGACGTACACGGACGCGTAGTGCGCGGCCTGGTACCGCACCAGGATCTCCTCCAGCGCCTCCTGCCGGCGCTGCTCGCTGATCCGGGTCAGGTCGGCCACGCAGGACTCCATCACCTGCTGCGCCATCACCTTCGGGTCCAACCTGGCCAACTGCCAGCCGACGAGCCGCTCCCCGCGCGGGACGGCCAGCAGGGGCAGCATCCGGCCCTGCAACGAGCGGCGGAAGTCCAGGAAGGGCAGCGCCGGGGAGATCAGCGTCAGCGTGGATACCAGGTCCGGTCGCAGCGCCGCCACCCGTACCGAGATCGCCCCGCCCAGCGAGTTGCCGACCAGGTGCACCGGGCCCCGACCCGAGTGCTCGATCCAGCGGACCACGTGCTCGGCGAAGGCGGGAACCGTGTAGCGGCGGCTCGGCTCGCTGCGCCCGAATCCCGGCAGGTCGATGGCCTGGCCGTCGAACCGGTCGGCGAGCAGCCCGGCCAGGTCGGTCCAGTTCTGCGAGGACCCGCCGAGGCCGTGCACGTAGAGCGCCGGCTCGGCCCCCGGGGCGGTGGCCGGGGTGTCCCGGACGTAGGTGATGGAGCCGTCGAGGCATACCTCCCGACCAGGCCACGGCGGTGGGGTCCCGTGTGGGGGGAGGTGATGGTCCGGCCCGAGGATGGCGGCTTTCATGCCACCAAGTCTGCCCGTGCCGGCGACAGCTCGCCCGCGCTCGGGACCGGTGCCCCGCCCGGAAGGGGCGGCTCCCCTGCCGACGGGCGGCTCCGCCGCGGATCAGGCCAGCAGCGCCTCAAGCCGCCGGTTGACCGCCGCCAGGGTGGCCCGGACGACGGCCTGCCGGGGATCGCCGGCCACCAGTGCCGAGCCGGCGAGCTGCTCGACCCAGCCGTCGCAGACCAGCAGCACCACGACCGTGGCCACCTCGCAGTTGCCGAACGGCACCACCGCCGCGTGCTCGACGAAGCACCGCCCCCGGTCGGGCTCCTGCTCGCCGCCGCGCAGCAGCTGGTCCACCGCCGCCGCGGCGGCCACCGCGCAGAGCCGCAGCACGTAGCCGTCGACGGCGGGCCCCGTCGCGTACCCGGACGCGGTTTCCCCGTCGCCGAGAAGGCGGACCTCGACGTTCGCGTCGAGGCCGAACGTGCTGACCTGGACGTGGTCGATCACCACGCGGGGCCCCGGCGCGCCGCCGGTGTCCAGCGGTCGCGACGGCGCGGTCTCCGTCGTGGTCATCTGCCCGCCGGAGTACGAGGAGCCAAGCGTCGCCGGGCTGCCCGTCGCCACGCCGGCCGGGGCGGCCGTGACCTGGCCCGGCTCCTCGACGGCGGCCCGGCCCCGGTGCGCGGTCGCCTGGCGACGCCGGCGCAGCGGCTCTCCCGCCGGGTCGGCGCGACGGTCGGCCCGGGGCGGCGGCGCGTCCGCGGGCGGGCGGGCCTCCGGCACCCGGGCGCCGGCTCCCCGAGGGTCGGCCCCCCGCCGGTCGGCAGGCCGGGGG
>NZ_GG657738.1:2691166-2692326 GCF_000158815.1 Micromonospora sp. ATCC 39149
CGGCTTCGTCGTCACGACGAAGGTGGGTAGCGATGCGGTGTTTTTGCTCCGGGGTCTCGGCGGGGGGCTCCACGGCTGGCGGCTCCGGCACGACGGGCACGTCCGGTTCGGCGGGGACGCGCTGCGGCAGCACCGCCGTACGGTCCGGCTGCCGGACCTCCTCGGCCAGGGCGGCCGGGGTCACCGGGTCGGGTGCGGATCGGCGGGCCGCGTACGGGGGTGCGCTCGTCGGGACGGGCGCGGGCGGGGTGCGGACCAGCCGCTCGCTCCCGCTCGTGGCGGGTGCGGGGGCCGGCCCGGCGCCGGTGGCGGGTCGGCGGTTGGCCGGGCGCGTCGGTGGGCGGGACGTCCTCGGGGACCGGACGGAGCCGGAACGGCCGGGCAGCGGCGGCCCGGACCTCGGCCGGGTCGATGGCCGCGGCGGCTGAGTTCTCGTACCCGGGGGTGTTGTCGTACCCGGCGGCGGGTGGGGCGGAGGTGTTGTCGTACCCGACGGCGGGCGGGGCGGACGCGGGGCGGCCACCGGCCCAGCCGGGACGCTCGGCCGGCTCAGGGGCGGCGGGCCGGGTCGCCTGGTCCCCCCCGGGACGGGGCTCGGACCCGGGACGGGCCAGCTCGTACGGGCGGACCGGCTCGGCCCGCACCGGCTGGTACGGGCGGATCGGCTCGGCCCGCACCGGCTCGTACGGGCGGATCGGCTCGGCGGCGTAGGGGCGGCTCGGCTCCGGCGGGTATCCCCGGCCGGACCGTGGGGCCCAGTCGACGGCCCGGCCCTCGCGCGGGGGCGGATCGGCCTGCTCGGCCGTCGCGCGTGACGGGCCGACCGGCTCGGCCTCCGCGCGTTCGCGGCGGCCGACCAGCTCGTCGTCGCGGATCCGGCGGCCGATCGCGGCCTCGTCGTCGCGGGACCGGCGCCCGGCCGCCTCGTCTTCGCGAGCGCGGCGGGCCGGCTCGTCCTCGTCGTCGTGGGACCGGTGGCCGATCGGCTCGCCCTGGCCGCGGGCCCACGGTGGTGCCCAGCCGCCACCCCAGCTCGGGGAGTTCCAGTCGGAACCGGCCCAGCCCGGTGGGGGCGGCGCGGCGCTCTCGTCGCGCCCTCGGGTCGCCCGGTCGTCGCCGGGGTGGCCGCCGCGATCGGGCTCGGCCGAATAGGCGGGGTA
>NZ_GG657738.1:2692426-2696626 GCF_000158815.1 Micromonospora sp. ATCC 39149
GGACTCGGCGGGGTAGCCGGCGCGAGCAGGCTCCGGCGGGCCGGGCGGTCGGTGGGACTGCCCCTCGGCCCCCTCGGGTGGGGCGAAGCGACCGCCCCGGTCCCCGCCGGAGAGGTGGGGCACGCCGGAGGCGTCCGCCGCCGTCGGGTAGCCGCGCGGATCGGCCTCCTCGGGCGGGAACCGGTCGGCCCAGTCGTACGGCCCACGGGCGGACGCGCTCTGCTCCGCGACGGCCCGATCAGCGGTGGGGGGGTGGAAGCCGGGTGGCACCTCGAAGCCGGAGGCGGCCGGGCCGACCGGCGGGACCTGCCCGGCGGGCGGAGCCGACGCGGGAACGTTCCCGTCCGACCAGCGGCCCGCACGGGGTGCCGGCTGGTCGTCGGAGGAGTGCCGGGCGGCACCGGGGTCAGGGTCGCCGCCGCGTGGCGGGCCGGTCGGCCGTTCCAGGGCGGGGGCCGGGCGCTGCGCGGGAACGGCCAGCCGGTCGCCGTCGGCCTCCCGGCCGGAGCCTCCGGCGAGCGGCGGCGCGCTGACCGGTGCCGGACGGCCCGCCTGCGACTCCTCCCCGGCGTGACTCACGCCGTTGACGTGCGGGTGACCGTTGACCCGGGGTGAAGACTCGGCCCCGGCGGCCAGGCCGGGCACGGGGGCCGGCAGGTCGCCGTGGCGCGGCGACGAGGCGCCCCAGCCGGACGCCGGCTCGGCGCGACCCCAGCCGGACGCCGCCTCCCGTGGCCCGCCGGCGGCACCACCACCGGACCAGCCGGTCGCCGAGGGCGCCCACCCGCTGACGGAACGGGCGAGGTCGTCCTGCTGACCCGTCCCGTCGCCGTGCTCTCCCGGGGTGGCGGCACCGGGTTGCCCTGCTTCACTCACCGCGCGCTCCTTGGTCGCCCCCGCTGAGGCTACCGTGTGGTGACAGTGGCGATAAGTTACAGCGGCGGGCCAATTCCACGCCGGGTTCACCGACCCCGACCGGTTCGGGCGATAAGTGCCGGCTCGTACGACCAGTTTCGGAGGTTCCCATGACGGCTGTGGGGAACGGTGCCCAGACCGCCGGCCGGCCCACGCGCCTGCCCCGCTCCGCGCGGCGCAAGCAGCTGCTCGCGGCGGCGCAGGAGGTGTTCGTCGCGCAGGGCTATCACGCCGCCGCGATGGACGACATCGCCGAACGGGCGGGGGTTTCCAAGCCGGTGCTCTACCAGCACTTCCCGGGCAAGATGGAGCTCTACCTGGCACTGCTGGACACGCACTGTGACGCGATCGTGGCGAAGGTGCACGAGGCGATGCGGAGCACCAGCGACAACAAGGAGCGGGTCGGCGCGTCGGTCCGCGCGTACTTCGACTTCGTCGACCACGAGAGCGAGGCGTTCCGCCTGGTCTTCGAGTCCGACCTGCGCAACGACCCGGCCGTACGGCAGCGGGTGGAACGGGTGGAGCAGGGCTGCATCGCCGCGATAACCGACACGATCATCTCCGACACCGGGGTGAGCCGGGCACATGCCGAGCTGCTCGCCTCCGGCCTGGTCGGCGCGGCGGAGACGGCGGCGCAGTTCTGGCTGGCCGGGGGCCGGCAGGTGCCGAAGGCCGAGGCCGAGGCGCTTGTCGCGGCGCTGTCCTGGCGGGGCATCGCCAGCTTCCCGTTGCAGGGTGAGTCAGCCTGAACATCCGGCCGCGAGATCGGATAACCTTCCCACGGCGGCTTTTTCGCCCCAGTTGAGGAGGCACCGTGGAGGTCAAGATCGGCGTGCAGTACGCGCCGCGCGAGCTGGTTCTGGAGAGCGCGCAGTCGCCGGCCGAGATCGAGCAGATCGTGACTGACGCCTTCGCGAAGGACGAGGGGACGCTCTCCCTGACCGACGAGAAGGGCCGGCGGGTCATCGTCCCGGTCAACAAGGTCGCCTACGTCGAGATCGCCGAGGCGTCGCCCCGGGCAGTCGGTTTCACCGTCCGCTGATCTCCCTGTCGGAGGTCGACCGTCAAGGTGCCGGCTGGCTTGACCTCGCAGGTCGGCCGGTTGGGTGATGGTTGACGGGGAAGGCTTCTCGCTTGTCGACGCCTCGCGCGTCTGACCTGACATGTCCCGTGCGGACTCGTCGAGGGCCTTCCCCGCCCCGCGCTGGCGCTCCAGCCTCACACCACCCCCGCCCCGCGCTGGCGCTCCAGCCTCACACCACCCCCGCCCCAACCTTCGCCACCCCCGCTGATCAAGCGGTTGGCGTCACCGGGGAGCCGATCCTGACCGAAACTCCTTGATCATTTAGACGGCAGGCGGCGGGCGGCGTCAGGCAGGGAAAGGCGTCCTGAAGTCGGCGAACGGGGCGCAACCGGGCAGGCGAAAGTGGCCCAGATCACAACCGTCGGCCCCGCCTGCCGGGCCCTACCCCTGAACAGGGACGACTTCGGGGCGGCTCAGGTAGTATGGGGCAGTTGCCGTGGGCGCCGACCTGGCCGAAAGGCCGGTCCGACCCGAAGTCCTGCCCACGGCGCGCGTGCGGCCCGGTCCGGCTCGGCGATTCCTGCCCCTGACCGTGTGGCCCGCGCCACTACCGACCGCGCCCTGAGGACTTGACGGGGCGCACCACGAGAGGGCACCCCCAAATCCATATGAGCGAACAGATTTTCGATCTCACAGCCGACCAGGAGCTGGCTCCGACCGCCCCGGTCCGCCCGGAGGCACCCACCTTCGCCGAGCTAGGCGCCCGGCCGGAGACCGTCGAAGCGCTGGCCGAGGCCGGCATCACCCGCGCCTTCGCCATCCAGGAGTACGCGATCCCGATCGCGTTGCGCGGCGTCGACATGATCGGGCAGGCACCGACCGGGACCGGCAAGACGCTCGGCTTCGGCGTGCCGCTGCTGGAGCGGGTCTTCGCCCCCGCCGAGGGCGGCGACGGCGTGCCACAGGCACTCGTCGTCGTACCCACCCGCGAGCTGGGCATCCAGGTCGCCAAGGACCTGGCCGCCGCCGGCCGCACGCGGGGCGTCCGGGTGCTGCCGATCTACGGCGGCGTGGCGTACGAGCCGCAGATCGACGCGCTGCGCAAGGGCGTGGAGATCCTGGTTGGCACGCCGGGCCGGCTGATGGACCTGCAGAAGCAGAAGCACCTGCGGCTCGACCGGGTCCGCGCGCTGGTCCTCGACGAGGCCGACCGGATGCTCGACCTGGGCTTCCTCGACGACGTCGAGAAGATCCTCGCGATGCTGCCGGAGGACCGGCAGACCATGCTCTTCTCGGCCACCATGCCGGATCCGATCGTCACGCTGTCCCGACGCTTCCTGCGCCGGCCCATGACGATCCACGCCGGGCACACCGCCGAGACCGGGCCGTCGCCGCAGACCGAGCAGCTCGTCTACCGCACCCACTCGATGAACAAGATCGAGATCGTGGCCCGCATCCTCCAGGCGGAGGGGCGCGGCCTCACCATGATCTTCACCCGCACCAAGCGGGCCGCCGACCGGGTCGCCGAGGACCTCGACTTCCGCGGCTTCGCCGTGGCCGCCGTGCACGGCGACCTGGGCCAGGGTGCCCGGGAGCGGGCGCTGCGCGCGTTCCGGGCCGGCAAGATCGACATCCTGGTCGCCACCGACGTGGCCGCCCGGGGCCTGGACGTCAGCGGCGTGACCCACGTCATCAACTACGACTGCCCCGAGGACCAGGACACCTACACCCACCGGATCGGCCGCACCGGCCGGGCCGGCGCCACGGGCGTCGCGGTGACCTTCGTCGACTGGGACGACATGCCCCGCTGGCGGATCATCGACAAGACGCTCGGGCTGGAGATGCCGGAGCCGCCGGAGACGTACCACACCTCGCCGCACCTCTACACCGACCTGGCCATCTCCCGCGACGTCAGCGGCACCCTGCCCACGGCGGAGCGGACCCGGGCCGGGCTGTCGGCGGAGGTCGAGGAGGACCTCGGCGGCCGGTCCCGGCGTGGCGACACCGGCGGTGGCCGGGGCTCCCGGCGCGGCGAGCGGGGCGAGCCCCGCAGTCAAGGCGAGCGCCGCCGGAGCCGTTCCGACGCCACGCCCGACGCCGCCGAGGCCCCGACCGGGCAGGCCGCCGAGGACGACTCCCGCACCCCGCGCCGCCGGCGTCGCCGCCGGGTCGGCGAGGTCGTGGCCGGCGAGCCGACCGTGGTGATCTCCGCCGAGCCGTCCGGCTCCGGGCCCGCCGCGGCGTCCGCCGACGGCGAGCCG
>NZ_GG657738.1:2697127-2748754 GCF_000158815.1 Micromonospora sp. ATCC 39149
CGTTCGGCAACTGGCACGTGGAGACCACGGACGTGACGCTCCAGCTACGGGTGACCAAGTCCGGGGAGGCGCAGGTGCACCGGGCCGTCGCCGCCCGGCCGGCCGCCGAGCCAGGCGGGCACGACCGGGCCAAGGAGTGGCTGCTGGACCCGGGCGACGAGATCTTCACCGAGATCGGCGGCTCGGCGGCGAAACGCCGGCAGGTGGACGCGTTCCTGCGGGCGCTGGCGGCGACCCTGCCGGACGACCTCACCGGGCCGCTGCGGGTGGTCGACCTGGGCTGTGGCAACGCGTACCTGACCTTCGCCGCGTACCGGTACCTGTCCCAGCGGGGCCTTCAGGTACAGCTGGTCGGCGTCGACGTGCGGGAGGACCAGCGGCAGCGCAACACCGAGCTGGCCGGGCGGCTGGGCTGGACCGACCGGGTGACCTTCGTGGCCGGCACCATCGCCGACGCGGTGGTCGACCCCGCTCCCGACCTGGTGCTGGCCCTGCACGCGTGCGACACCGCCACCGACGAGGCCCTGGCCCGGGCGGTGCGCTGGGACGCCCGCTGGGTGCTCGCTGCGCCGTGCTGCCACCACGACCTCGCCGCCCAGCTACGCGCCCGGCCGACCCCGGCCCCGTACGACCTGCTGACCCGGCAGGGCATCCTGCGTGAGCGCTTCGCGGACGTGCTGACCGACTCGCTGCGGGCGGCGCTGCTGCGGCTGCACGGGTATCGGACCGAGGTGGTCGAGTTCGTCGACTCCCGGCACACACCCCGGAACCTGCTGATCCGGGCGCGCCGGGCAGGTGGCCCGCCGACGGCCGAGCAGCGGGCGGACTACCGGGCGCTGGTCGACCAGTGGCAGGTCACCCCGCGCCTGGAGACGCTGCTCGCCGCGCCCCCGACCGGCTGACCCGCCCCGGCCATCGCCGCGCCGGTCCCTGCACCGGCCCGGTCGGCGCTGCCCCGGTCGGAGCCGGGTCGCCCAGCATCGGCCCACTCGGCGCTGCCCGGCTCGGTGCCGGGTCACACGCGGCGGGTCGCTCAGCGGCGACGGTCGCCGTTGCCGCCCCGGTCCCGTCCCGGGGCCCGCTCGTTGCCGCCGCTCCGGTCGAACAGCGTGACCCGGTCCCCCCGCCCCCGGCCGGCGGGGCGCTCGGCGTTTGACGTGACCGTCGGGAACGGCACCACCTTGGCCGGGGTCTGCGCGTTTCCGGCGGCGGCGAAGGCGTTCCAGGAGATGTCGACCAACTGCCGCTTGAGCTCGGCGTGCCGCACCGCCGCGTTGCGTTGCAGGGCCAGCCGCGCGCCGAGCACCACGCCGACCAGCGTCGTGGTGGTCGCGCCCGTGGCGGCGAGGACGTGCGCTCCGGTGACCCGAGCGGAGCCGAGCACCAGGACCAGGAGCCAGCCCCAGAAGCCGGCGGCGAGGACGCCGGCCTTGGTCACGAAGAAGAGACTGACCGCACCCGGGCAGTACGGCACCGGACGTCTCGGCTCGGTCATGTTGCTCCTCATCGCGCGTTCGGCGGGTGCGGACGGCCACGGACGGTGGGCGGACGAGCATCGAGCTTAGTTGACGTACGGCAACCACCCGCAGCCCCGATACCCTTCCCGTGGGAACGTTCCCACTCGACGGGAAAGAACGTGAGCCATATTCGCAGGTGGCCGGCCCGAGACTGCGCCGATCGGGACGAACGGGGCGGGTGGGCGCTTGCTTCCGCCGCCGGTGGTACTACCCTCATGGAGCACCGTCCGGGTGCTCCGGCCGGAAGGAAGACCGCGCAGGGATGGCTTCGCCCGAGGTTTCGCCACAGATGGCGTTCGCGCGCTTCGTCCGACGTGCCATCGACGACGCCCGCGAGGAACGGGGCTGGACCGTCAGCGACCTGGCATCGCACACCGGGGTGGGTCGGTCCACCGTCTTCCGCTGGCTCGCCGGCGACTGGCAGGACTACCCCGAGCTCGCGAAGGTGCGCGGCTTCTGCGCGGCGCTCGAACTGCCGGTGGCGGCGGCCTTCCGGGCCCTGGGGCTGCCCGACTCGGGGCCCGTCCCGCGTCGGCGTGGCGACGAGGGGCAGGTCGAGGCCGACGTACGGGTCATCCTCCAGCGGCTCGCCGACCCGGCCGTGCCGGCCGAGGAGAAGCACCACATACGCGACCTGCTCCGTTACCTGGCCCGCCGCCCGATCCGCCGCGCCGGCTGACCGCCCCGGCCCCCTGTTCCGGCCGACCACCCCGGCTTGCTGTCCCGGCGGGCGGCGCGGCAGGGTCAGGGCACGGTCAGGGTGAACTCGGCCGTCCGCACCACGCCCGCCACCTGGAAGTCGAGGTAGAGCCGGTAGCGACCCGGCCCCGGCACGGTCACCTGGAAGCTGACCCCCGCCGTGGCCGGCCCCGCCTCCGGGTGCACGTGCAGGTAACCCAGGTCGCCCTCGCGCAACGCCACCAGGTGCCCATACGCGCCCAGGTAGCGCTCCAGCGTCGGGGCGGTGCCATCGGCGGCGCGCACCTCGAACCGCAGCGGCCGGGTCACGCCGACCCCGGGCTCGCCCGACCAGCTCACCGCGAAGCCGCCCACCGTGGCGGTGCGGGCCGCCGCCGGCAGCGGTCGGGGCGCGTACCGACCCGGGACGGCCAGGTCGGTGCCCAATGTCCGGGCGCTCTGCCCGCCGTCGTCAGTGACCAGCGTGAAGTCGGCGTACGCCCGCCAGACGCCCGGCTCCGGCAGGGTGAGCGGGACAGTCCAGGTGCCGTCCGTCGCCATCGTCGGGTGCAGGTGCTGGTACCCGGTGAGGTCCCGGCGGACCACGATCAGGTGCATCGGCTTGTCGTGCACGACCGCGAACCGGGTCACCGGCCGGCCCTGTGCGTCCCGCACCTGAAATCGGAACTCGCCGGCCCGGCCAGCGGCGAAGTCGGCCGACAGCGGGGCCAGCGTCCAGCCCCCGGAGCTGACCGCGAGGCCGCCGACGTCCGTCCCGTCGCCCCCGTCCGCGGTGCCGCCGTGGTCGTGCGCCCCTACGCCCGGCGCGTGGGTGTGGTCCGCGCCGGCCGGGGTCAGCGCGTACCCGTCGGCCGCCGGGGGCGGGTTGAGCCGCCCGAGGCCGAACCCGAGCAGCACCGCGAGCACCAGCCCGCCGACCACCAGCGCGAGCCGCAACGTGCCCCGGTCGACCAGCACCCCTGGCCGCTGCGGCTCCCCGGCGTCGGGTCGCTGATCGGTCATGGGCCCACGGTACCGCCGAGCCCGGCCGGGCCTGGCCAGCGGCTGCGCGGCGTGGCACCGATCGCAATCCGCCCCGCCTGGGAACTTTGTCAGCAGGGGCCCCCTGTTAACGCATTCTGTTGTACAAGGGGCCCCTGCTAACGCGCGGCGGCGGCCGAACGGCGGGCGCGACGGGTCAGCCGGCGACGGCCAGGGCCAGGGGAAGCACGTCGGGTACGCCGGCCCGGCGCAGCAGCCGGGTCACCATGGTCAGCGTCCAGCCCGTGTCGACCAGGTCGTCGACGAGCAGCACCGGGCCATCCAGCCCGGCGAGCGCGCCGGCCAGCCCGTCCGGCACGGCGAAGGCGTCGTGCAGCGCGCGTACCCGCTGGGCGCTGTTGCCGCGCGGGCCGTCCGCGCCGTCGGGCCCGGCGGGTACCACCTGGCCGAGCAGCGGCAGCCGCCCCACCGCGGCGATTCGCTCCGCGAGCGAGCCGACCAGTTCCGGCCGCCGCCGGGAGCCGACCGCGACCACGCCGACCGGGCGGCGCGGCCACGGGTCGTCGCCGTGGGCCCATGCCTTGAGCACCTCGACGACCGCGCCGGCCACGTCGTCGGGGACCGGCCGGTCCGCCGCGCCGGGGCCGACCAGCTCGCGCAGCCGGCCGCCCCAGCCCAGGTCCGACAGCCGCCCCACGGCCCGACCGGTTAGGGCCTGCTCCGTCGGGGGAATCCGGCCCTTGAGGGGTACGCCCACCGCGTCCAGCCCGGTGGGCCACAGCCTCTTCGGCGCGATCTCCACGCCGGGGCGGCCGAGGAAGCCCTGCGCGGCGCCCAGCGCCGGCCCGGACACCTCTGCGGTGAACATCGGAGCGGCGCACCGGTCACACCGGCCGCAGTCGTCCGCCCCGACGTCGTCGAGGCACTCCCGCAGGTACCGCATGCGGCAGCCGGGCGTGGTCGCGTACTCCCGCATGGCCTGCTGCTCGGCGGTGCGCGCCTGGGCGACGCGGCGCAACCGGGCCTCGTCGTAGACCCAGGGCTCGCCCGTGGCGAGCCAGCCGCCGCGCACCCGGCGGACCGCGCCGTCCACGTCGAGCACCTTGAGCATCAGTTCGAGGCGGGCCCGGCGCAGGTCGACGATCGGCTCCAGGGCCTGTGTCGACAGCGGCCGGTCGGTACGCAGGGCGGCCAGCACCGCGCGCACCTGCTCCTCGGGCGGGAACGCGAGCGAGGCGAAGTACCGCCAGATGGCCGCGTCCTCGACGCCGGGCAGCAGCAGCACCTCGGCGTGCTCGACGGCGCGGCCGGCGCGGCCGACCTGCTGGTAGTACGCGATCGGCGACGGTGGCGCGCCGAGGTGCACCACGAAACCGAGGTCGGGCTTGTCGAAGCCCATGCCGAGCGCACTCGTCGCGACCAGCGCCTTGATCTTGTTGTCGAGCAGGTCCTGCTCGGCGGCCCGCCGGTCGGCGTCCTCGGCCTGCCCCGTGTACGAGGCGACCGGGTACCCCCGGGAGCGCAGGAACTCGGCCGTCTCCCCGGCCGCCGCCACGGTCAGCGTGTAGACGATCCCGGAGCCGGGGAGCCGGTCCAGGTGGTCGGCGAGCCAGCCGAGCCGGTGCGCGGGGCTGGGCAGGTCGAGCACCCCCAGGCGCAGGGACTCCCGGTCCAGGGTCCCGCGCAGCACGAGGGCGTCGCCGAGCTGCTCGGCGACGTCGGCGGTGACCCGGGCGTTCGCGGTGGCCGTGGTGGCGAGCACCGGCGTACGCTCCGGCAGGTTGCCGAGGAACGTGCGCAGCCGCCGGTAGTCGGGCCGGAAGTCGTGCCCCCAGTCGGATACGCAGTGCGCCTCGTCGACGACCAGCAGCCCGGTGGTCGCGGCCAGCCTCGGCAGCACGGCGTCCCGGAAGTCCGGGTTGTTGAGCCGCTCCGGGCTGATCAGCAGGACGTCCACCGCGCCGTCGTGGATCTCGGCGGTGATCGCGTCCCACTCGTCGAGGTTGGCCGAGTTGATGGTGCGGGCCCGGATACCGGCGCGGGCGGCGGACTCGACCTGGTTACGCATGAGCGCCAGCAGCGGCGACACGATCACCGTCGGACCGGCGTCGGCGGGGCCACCGAGCGCGCCGCGCGCGCCCCGCTCGTCGTGTCCGCCCTGCTCGTCGCGGTCCCGCAGCAGCGCGGTGGCCACGAAGTAGACCGCCGACTTGCCCCACCCGGTGCGCTGCACGCAGAGCACCCGACGCCGGTCGACCACCAGCGCCTCGATGGCCCGCCACTGGTCCTCCCGCAGCCGGGCGTGGTCGCCGGCCAGCCGACGCAGCACCGCCTCGGCCCGCTCCCGTACCGCCACCCGCCCCTGCTGATCCACCCACCATTCCTACCAGCACCCCGCCCCCGCCGTGTCGATCAAGAGGTCCGGCGGGTGGGGAGGAGGCGGGCCAGGGGGGTGAGGCGGGAGCGCAGGCTGGCCAGGCCGCCGGGGAAGAAGTAGACGGCCAGGATGAAGACCGTGCCGAGGACGAACAGGGGCTGGGACAGGGGCCGGCTCAGGAACGCCGGCAGGGACTCCACGGCGTCGCTGGCACCGAACGCGGTGAGACGGTGGTCCAGGTACGTGTAGAGGACGCCACCCAGCACCGGGCCCCAGCGGGTGCCGGGGCCGCCGAGCACCACCATGACCAGCAGCGACAGGGTCAGCTCGCTGGAGGTGATGTGCGGGGACGCGCCGCCGACGATCAGGCAGTAGACCACTCCCCCGCCCGCCGCCAGCCCGCCGGCCAGCGTGAACGCGACCAGCTTGAACCGGTACGGGTCGAGCCCGAGCACCCCGACGCGCCGCTCGTCGTCGCGCAGCCCGGCGAGCACCCGCCCGGTCGGCGACCCGGACACCCGGTGCACCACGAGGACCACCAGGGTCAGGTACGCCAGCGCCAGCCAGTACAGGTTTACCGTGTTGGCCACCCCCACCAGCCCGGCGGGCAGCCCGGACACGTCCAGCGGCAGTCCCTCCTCGCCGCCGGTCAGCCCGCCGAAGTCCCGGGCCACCAGGATCGCCCCGACCTGCGCGAAGGCCAGGGTGACCATGGCGAACGCGATCCCGGCGGTGCGCAGCGCCACCGCGCCGAGCAGCCCGGCCAGGATCGTCCCGCCGGTGATCGTGAGCAGCGCGGCCTGCCACAGCGGCAGTCCGGCCCGGGTGACCAGGATGTCGGTGCCGTACACGCCGGCGGCGAAATAGAGGGCGTGCCCGAAGGAGAGCATCCCGGTGCGGCCGAACAGCAGGTCGTAGCCGGCGGCCAGGCCGCCGAAGACGAGGCAGACGGCGAGCAGTTGCAGGGTACCGGGCGAGTTCAGCGGCCCCTCGAAGATCCCGGGCAGTTCCAGGGTCGAGTACGGCAGGACCGCCGCCACCGCCAGCGCCGCCAGCGGCAGGTACGGCCGCAGCCCGTGCCAGCCCCGCCGGTGCGGCGTCAGCTCGTCCGGCACCCGCGCCGCCGGGGCCTCGACCATCGAGTCGGTCATGCGTGAGCCACCTTTCCGGCGATGCCCTGGGGGCGCAGCAGCAGCACCACGGCCAGCAGCGCGACGACGCACAGGTCGCCGACGCCGGACGCGCCGTAGTAGTTGACGAACTGTTGCAGCAGGCCGACGGCGACCGCCGCGTACGCGGAGCCGATTACGGAGCCCATGCCGCCGATCACCACCACGATGAAGGCGAAGATCAGCAGCGAGCCGCCCTGGCCGGGCGAGACGGTGCCGAAGTAGACGCCCCCGAGCGCCCCGGCCAGCGCGGCGGCGGCCCCGCCGATCGCGAAGACCAGGGTGAACGCCTTGCGCACGTCGATGCCCAGCGCGGTGACCATCTCGCGGTTCTCCACGCCGGCCCGGATGATCAGCCCGTACCGGGTCCAGCGCAGGAACGCCAGCAGCGCGCCCAGCACCACGGCCGCGGCGACGATCAGCAGCAGCCCGCCGTTGGGCACCTGCGCGCCGAGGATCCCGGTGACCCCCCGCGACCACTGCGGACGGGGGAACGGCCGGGCGTCCGCGCCCCAGGTGGCCTGGAGCAGCGCCACCCCGGCCAGCGACAGGCCGACGGTGACCAGCACCTGCTCGATGGTGCGCGAGTACAGCGGCCGGATCAGCACCAGCTCGACCAGCACCGCGACGAGGGTGCCGGCGGCCACCCCGAAGGCGACCGCGAGCACGAAGCCGAGCCCCTCCGGGCCGGCCCCGGGCAGGTTGCCCGCCGCCCACCACGTCCCGTACGCGCCGACGCCGAGGAACAGGCCGTGGGCGAAGTTCAGCACGTCGGCGAGGCCGAAGACCAGCGACAGCCCGGACGCGACGAGAAAGTACAGCGCCGCCAGGCCGAGCCCGGTCAGCGCCAGCAGGACGATCGTGTTCACGCGCGCACCTCCGGGGAGCCCACGCCCAGCAGGGACCGGGTCAGCTCCGCCGAGCCCAGCAGCTCGCCCGCGCCACCGGCCCAGGCGACCCGGCCGGCGGAGAGCACCACCGCGTCGGTGGCGAGCCGGCGGACCACGGCGAGGTTCTGCTCGACCAGCAGCACCGGCACCGACTCCGCGACCCGCTCCAGCACCTCGGCCACCTCGGTCACCACCTTCGGCGCCAACCCCTTGGTCGGCTCGTCGACCAGCAGCAGCCGGTTGTCGTTGAGCAGCACCCGGCCGATGGCGAGCATCTGCTGCTGCCCGCCGGAGAGCGAGCCGGCCCGTTGCCGTCCGCGCCGGTCCAGCTCCGGGAAGAGCGCGAAGACCCGGTCGTACGCCGGGGTGGTGCCCCGCCGCTCGGCGAGCCGCAGGTTCTCGGCGACGGTGAGCCCGGCGAACACGTCCCGGTCCTCCGGCACGTAGCCGAGCCCGTCGCGGACCAGCCGGTGGGTGGGGCGGTCGAGCAGGTCCCGCCCGCCCATCCGCACGGTGCCGCGCGCCTCGCCGCCCCGGGGCGTCAGGCCCAGGACGGCGCGCAGGCTGGTGGTCTTGCCGACGCCGTTGCGCCCGAGCAGCACGGTCACGCCGGTCGGCGCGACGGTGAACGACACCCCCTGGAGGATGTGCAGCCCGGCGATGCGCACCGACAGGTCCTCCACCGACAGGATCGGTTCCGTCACAGCGCCGCCTTGCGTTCGCGACTGCGGGGCTCGCAAACCCGGCTCATTCCTCGCGCTCACAGTGCCTCCCCCAGGTACGCCTCCTGGACGGTGGCGTCGGCCATCACGGTCGCCGGGGTGTCGCAGGCCAGCAGCGCGCCGTGGTGCATCACGGCGATCCGATCGGCCAGGTCGAGGATGACGTCCATGTGGTGCTCCACCATGAGCACGGACCGGCCGCTGTCGCCGGTCAGCGACCGGATCACCGCGACCAGTTCGGGCACGTCCTCGGCGCTGACGCCGGCCATCGGCTCGTCGAGCAGCATCACCCGGGGCTCCCCGGCGAGCAGGAGGGCGATTTCCAGCTTGCGCTTCTCGCCGTGGGCGAGGGTGCCGGCGAGCGCCGTACCCCGGTGGCGCAGGCCGACCCGGTCGAGCGCCGCGTCGGCGGCGGCGGCGACCCCACGGTCGGCCGCCGCCCGCCGCCACAGCTTCATCGAGCCACCCCGGTGCGCCTGTACGGCGAGCCGGACGTTCTCCCGCACCGTCAGCGAGCCGAACACCGACGACGACTGGAAGGTACGCCCCAGGCCGCGCCGGGCCCGCCGGTGCGGCGGCAGGGCGGTGACGTCCTCGCCGTCCAGCAGGATCTGACCCCCGGTCGGCGGGCGCAGGCCGGTGATCAGGTTGAACAGGGAAGTCTTGCCGGCGCCGTTCGGCCCGATCACGCCGAGGAACTCGCCGGGCGCCAGGTCGAGGTGCACGTCGTCGACGATGGCGACCTCACCGATCCGCCAGGTCAGGGCGCGGGTGGCGAGCACGGGTCAGCCCTTCATCTGGCCGACCGGCGGCGCGGTCTCGTCGCCGGTCAGGCTCTTCTGGGTGGTCGCCGTGTACGCGCTGCCGCTGCCGGCCAGCTTCGCCTGGAACATCGGCTGGAGCAGGGCGTGGTCCTCGGCGCGGATCGTCATCGGGCCCTTGACGCCCTCGAAGCTCCAGCCCTCCAGCCCGGCGATCATCTTGTCCACGTCGTCGCCGCCCTGCTCGACCGCACGGACGACCATCTGCGCGGCGGCGAAGCCGTCCGGGTGGAACAGGTCGAGGGTGCCGCCGGGGATCTTCGCCTTGGCGGCCTTCGCGGCCTCGGTGTCGGCGGCGCCGTCGAACCAGTGCGACAGGAAGGAGATCTTGGCACCGGCCGCGCCGAACGTGGGCCACGAGGCGCGGATGTCCAGGCCCGTCACGACCGTGGTAGCGGAGAGCACGCCTTGCTGGTCGAGGGTCTGCCACATCGCGGGGGCGGTGGTGCCCGCCCAGGCGACGAAGAGCAGATCGGGCTTGGCGGCGGAGATCTGGCTGGCGAACGGGGTGAACTCGGTGGCGCTGGCCGGCGCGCGGACGCTGCTCACGGTGGCCCCGGCACCGCCGATCACGGCCTTCACGGCGGCCTCGTTGGCGTCGCCGAACGCGCCGTCCTGGGCGAACACGACGACCTTCTTGCCGGTCGGGTCGCCGATGAACGACTTCGCGGTCACCACGTCCTGGTACGACTGCCGCCCCGAGCGGAACGTGTACCGGTTCGCCCCGGTCACGGCGTCGGTGGCGGCCGGGCCGGAGACGAACAGGACCTTGTTCTGGGCGGCGATCGGGGCCACCTGGAGGGCCACGCCCGACGAGGTCGAGCCGGCGATGATCTTCGTGCCCTTGCCGATCAGGTCCTTGGCCGCCGACACCGCCTTCGCCGGATCGCCCGCGTCGTCGACCTCGGTGACCTCGATGGCCCGGTCGCCGACCTTGCCGGTGCCCCTGGTGGCGAAGTCGAGGCCGGCCCTGAACCCCTCGATGTACTGCTTGCCGTAGCTGGCCAGGGCTCCCGACTGGGAGTAGACCAGGCCGACCCTGACCGGGGCGGCGCCGTCGCCGCCACCGGAGGCGGTGTCCTGCGGGCTGCCACAGGCCGTGGCGACGAGCGCCGCGGCCATCATCGTGGCGGCGGAGAGGAACACCCGCCGCGTCGTCCGGACCGTCATTGCGACTCCACGTGAGGACTCGGAGGAAGGGAACGTCATGTGTCGGATCACGCTAGAAGTGACGTCACCCACGAGCCATGTGGTCGAAACACATAAGTATCGATGACGGGGTGTCCCACCAGGACAGCCGCGCCACCGGGGTCGGGCCGTCCCGCATGTGCGGTGGGCCGCGTACCCACGGGGTCGACCCGCCCGTGTGTCGCCGCCCGCCACCGCCGGCGGGCCGGCTGCGCGTCCTCCCGGCTCACCGCACCCCGACACGCGGGGGTCCTTCCGAACAGGGCCGGCAGGCCAGCGCGCCGCCTATGGAGCTGCCCCGTCTGCGCCTCCCCCCGCCCCACTGACACCCCTACCTCCCCGACATGGCGGGCGGGACGGTCCGTTCAACCCAGCGCGGCCCGCCCCCCGTCGGGGGCGGGCCGCACCATGCTGGCTGGGTCAGCGGCGGGGCAGGCCCGCGCGGGCGGCGACGGCGGTGTCCGGCTGGTCGGCGAAGACGCCGTCCAGGCCGAGGCCGTAGAACAGCTCGAACTCGGCGGTGATGTCGCCCCGGGCGTTCGGGTCGGTGCCGATGCGGAAGTCGGCCGGGAGGAACTGGTTCTCGACCCGGAACGTCCAGGCGTGCACGACCAGCTTCAGCCGGTGGGCGTCCCGGATCAGGGTGGTGGGGGCGAGCAGCTTGCCGGCGGCGTCCCGGGGGACGATGAGGTTCTTGTTCGCGCCGACGCCGTCGGCGTACCCGGCGATCCACTCAAGGCCGGCGGCGGTGGCCAGATCGGCGTACGTGCGCGGGTCGCCGGCGAGGGTGAAGTCGTAGGGGCGGCCGGAGGCGTCGAGAAGCTGGGCCAGCTTGACGTCGGTCAGCTTGTCCAGCTTGCGCAGGTTGGCCGTCTCGAACGACTGGATGATCACCGGGTCGCTGCGGTGGGTGAGCTTGTTCGCCTTGAGCACGGCGACGAGGCGCTCCTCCAGGGGCAGCCCGATCGAGGCGAAGTAGCTCGGGTGCTTGGTCTCGGGGTAGATGCCGATCGTGCGGCCCCGGGCCTTGCCCTCGGTGCGGGCCAGGTCGATGACCTCCTGGAGGGTGGGCACCGACAGCTTCCCGTCGAACACGGTGTTGGCGACCCGCACCTGGGGCAGCCGCTCCTTGGCCCGCAGGGTCCTGAGCTCCGCGAGGGTGAAGTCCTCGGTGAACCAGCCGGTCACCGGCACCCCGTCGATGGTCTTGGTGGCCCTGCGCCCGGCGAACTCGGGGTGGGCCGCCACGTCGGTCGTACCGGAGATCTCGTTCTCGTGCCGGGCCACGAGCTGGCCGTCCTTCGTCGGGACCAGGTCCGGCTCGATGTAGTCGGCGCCCATCCGGATCGCCAGCCGGTACGCCTCCAGGGTGTGCTCGGGCCGGTAGCCGCTCGCGCCCCGGTGGCCGATGACGAGCGGCCGGTCGGCGGCCCGGGACCGGTCCGAGGCGGCCTCCGGGGCGGCCTCCGGCTTCGCCGAGGCGCTCATGGCCGGCACCGCCACGGCCGCCGCGAGCAGCGCGCCGGCCAGGCCGAGGGCGGAAAGGGTACGTCGCAACGCCGTCTCCTGTCGTCGAGGGATCGCGCTCAGCAGACCGGGGTCGGTTGACGGACAGATGGCCGTTTCGGCACCGCCGGCCGGCGGGGAACGGAAGATTGTCTGGTGCACCGGTTTCTCCGTCACCCCGTACGGCTGGTGCCGTTCGGGTTCCTGGCGGCGATCCTGCTCGGCACCGTCCTGCTGATGCTGCCTGCCTCGACGAGCGAGCACCGGCTCACCCCGTTCACCACGGCGTTCTTCACGGCCACCTCGGCGGTCTCCGTCACCGGCCTGTCCGTGGTCGACACCCCGACGTACTGGAACGGGTTCGGACTGGTGATGATCACCGTGCTGACCCAGGTCGGCGGGTTCGGCATCCTCAGCGGCGCGACCCTGGTGGTGCTCGTGGTCGCCCGGCAGCTCGGGTTGCGCAACCGGCTGCTGGTGCAGGCCGAGACCGCCGAGTTCGGCATCGGCGACGTACGCGGGCTGCTGCTGCGCATCGCGGGGACCGTCGCCGTCTGCGAGCTGGCGATGACCGCCGTGCTCGCCGGCCGGTTCTGGCTCGGCTACGACTACCCGCCCGGCCGGGCCCTCTGGTACGGCGTATTCCACGCGGTGCAGGGGTTCAACAACGGCGGCTTCGCGCTGTTTTCCGACAGTCTGATCGGGTTCGCCCGGGACCCGTTCGTCTGCCTGCCGATCGCGTTCGGCACGATCGTCGGCGGGCTGGGCTTCCCCGCGCTGTTCGAGGCGGCCCGGGAGTGGCGGTGCCCCGGTCGCTGGGCGATCGCCACCAAGCTCACCATGTGGGGCAGCGCGGTGCTGCTGGCCATCGGCTTCCTCGGCCTGCTCGCCGCCGAGTGGCCCGACGCGCGCACCATAGGCGGGTACGACGTCGCCGGCAAGGTGCTGGCCACCTTCACCCAGAGCGCGGTGATCCGCACCGGCGGGTTCGCCGTCCTCGACCCGGCGGGGCTCGACGAGGAGAGCGTCCCGCTGCTGGTCGCGCTGATGTTCATCGGCGGCGGCAGCGCCAGCACCGCGGGCGGGATCAAGGTCGCCACGTTCTTCCTGCTCGGTTTCGCGATCTGGGCGGAGCTACGCGGCGAGCCGGACGTCTCGGTGGGCCGGCGGCGGGTGTCCACCGCGAGCCTGCGGCAGGCCCTGACCGTCGCCCTGCTCAGCGTCGCGCTGGTGGTCGGCGGCACGGTCGTCCTGCTGCTGCTGACGGAGGGACTGCCCTACCACCGGGCGCTGTTCGAGGTGACCTCCGCGTTCAGCACCACCGGGCTGTCCACGGGCATCGCGTCGGCCGTCGCCGAGCCGGGCCAGCTCGTGCTGACCGCGCTCATGTACGTCGGTCGGGTCGGGCCGCTCACCCTCGGGTCGGCTATCGCGTTGAACACCCGACGACGGCTGTACCGATACCCGGAGGAGCAACCCATTGTCGGCTAGGAGCAGGGACGACGGGGGCATCGCGGTGATCGGGCTGGGACGCTTCGGCTGCCACCTGGCCACCTCGCTGACCCAGCTCGGCCACGAGGTGCTGGCCATCGACCGCAGCGGCGAGCGCGTGCAGCGCTGGTCGCCGTACCTGGACCGGGTGGTGCAGGCGGACGCGACCGAGGAGGGGGCGCTGCGGCAGCTCGGCGTGACGGACTTCCCACGGGTGGTCGTGGCGATCGGCGCGTCGTTGGAGGCCAGCGTGCTGAGCGTCCTGGCGCTGGCCGAGCTGGGCGTGCCGCAGATCTGGGCGCGGGCCAACTCGGAGAAGCACGCGAAGATCCTCGGCTCGGTCGGCGCCCAGCACGTGATCTTCCCGGAGGCGGAGACCGGGGAGCGGGTGGCGCACCTGATCGTCAGCAAGATGCTGGACTTCATCGAGTTCGGCGACGACTTCGCCATCGCCAAGGTGCGGGTGCCGGACGCGCTGGTCGGGCGACCCCTGCGCGAGCTGGCCCCGGAGGGCCGCTACGGGGTGATGGTGGTCGGGGCGAAGCTGCCCGGCGAGCGGTTCCGGTACGCCTCCCCGGGCACCGTCCTCGTCCCGGGCAGCATGCTGATCGTGGAGGGAAGCATCGCCCAGGTGCAACGCTTCTCCGCGCTGAGCTGACCGCCGGGCCGAGCGTCCACCGCAGCGCCCGAGCCGAGCGGCGGCCCAACGCCGAGCCGTACGGCGTCCCAGCGCCCGAGCCGTACGGCGTCCCGAGCAGCGAGCCGAACGTCGGTCACTTCCCCTTGCCCTGCTTGCCGCCCCTGCCGGGCTTCTCGGGCTTGTCCGGCTGAGCCTTCGAGCCACCGCCCGAACCGCTGCCGCCCGAGGAGCCGGCCTTCGCCACCGTCGCCTTCTTCGTGCTGGGCTTCGCCGGGGCCTTGGCCGTCGGCTTGGTGGTGGGCACCGTGCCGGCGACACCGGAGACCCGTACGCGGCACTCGGCGTCGCCGAGACGGAACTCCAGCGGCAACGGGTTCGTGCCGGTGTACCGGCCGGTCAGGGCGACCTTCCGGGCCGCGCCAGGTGCCAGCGCGGGCTGCCCGGCGGCGGGCCGCACCTCGACCGTGCGGCCCTGCTGGCGTACCGCCGGATCGGTCTTCGTCACGGTCTGCTGGCCGGGGAAGGCGAAGCTCATCGTCCAGTCGCGCAACTCCCGCCCGGAGGTGTTGGTGAGGGTCAGCTCGGCGATGAAGTCCTTCCCGGAGTCCTTGCGCAGCGCGTAGTCGACTGCGCAGGGCGGCGGCCCGGTGAGCCCCATCCGGGCCTCGGTGGGCCGGTCGATGCCGCCGCTGGCCGGGCTGCGGGAGGTCACCCCCCACATCGTCGCGATCACCGCGATCAGCCCGGCAGCCGCCACCCCCGCCTCGACCCTGCGCCGCCGCGCCACCGCCCGCCGGCTGCGGGTACGGCCGGGAAAGGGCAACATCCCGGTCTCCGTCGACCAGGGCAGGATCGTGGTGCCGGCGTTGGCGAGCACGGCCGGGTCGAGCTGGGCCGGGTCGACCGCGCCCGGCGCGGAGGGCACCGGCACCGTGGCGTGCATCCCGGCCGCCTCGGCGAGGGTACTGGCCACCTCGGCGGTGGCCGGGCGGTCCTCGGGGCGTTTGGCCAGGCAGCGGCGCACCAGGTCGGCCACCTCGGCGGGCAGCCCGGGTACCTCGGGCATCGGCTCGGGCTCGGCGTACATGTGGGCGCGCAGCATCTGGGTGGTGGTGCTCGCCTGCCAGGGCAGCCGGCCGGTGAGCATCCGGTAGAGCAGCAGGCCGAGGGCGTACACGTCGGTGGCCGGGGAGACCTGGCCGTTGTCCAACCGCTCCGGGGCGAGGTAGGCGGGGGTGCCGAGCAGCGTGCCCTCCGCGCCCTTCTCGCTCTCCCCGGCCAGCGCCGAGATACCGAAGTCGACGACCTTCACGCCGGTGGAGGTGAGCATGACGTTGCCCGGGGTCACGTCGCGGTGCACCACGCCCCGGGCGTGCGCGGTGGCCAGCGCCGAGCTGACCTCCGCGCCGACTGTCACCGCTTCCCGCCAGGACAGCGTCCCGCTGCGGCCGAGCCGGGCGCTGAGCGGGCCGCCGTGGACCAGTTCCATGACGACGTACGGGACGGTCAGCCCGACCTGCTCGGACTCGCCGTAGTCGTACACGTTGGTGATGTTGGGGTGGCAGAGCCGCGCGGCGGCCTGCGCCTCGGCGCGGAGCCGGTGCCGGAACGCCCGGTCGCTGGCCAGCCGGGAGGCGAGCACCTTCACCGCGACCTGCCGGCCCAGCACCTCGTCGTAGCCGCGCCACACGACGGACATGCCGCCCGCGCCGAGTTGCTCGATGAGCCGGTACCGCTCACCGAGCAGCTGCGCGCCGTTACGGACCGCTCCACCCATGGTCGGAGGTTTTGCCCGACGCGACCGGTCCTAACCCCCGGGGGTCGGAATCGGTCAGCGATTCACCCGTTCAGGCGGTCGCGAGCAGTTGGTCCACAGGGGCGTAGTCGTCGGTGAGCACCAGCGCGTCCCCGACGAAGGAGGCCAGCGCCTCTCCGTAGAGCACGATCGCCACCTCGGGCAGGGCGGTGGTCCGCTGCGCCAGCGGGGCCAGCGGAAGCGGCGCGTCGGAGGCGACGATGAGGAAGTTGGCCCCGGTCCGGCCGGCGACCGCGTCGGGCGGGGCGACCAGGGCGACATGCCGGAACGCGGCGGCGACGGTGGCCACCTCGCTGCGGACGAACCGGCCGGGCGGGTAGTCGATGACGTTCTGCACGTAGATCCCGCCGGGGCGGAGCACCCGGTTGATCTCGACGGCCATCTCCCGGGTGGCGAGGTGCCACGGCACGACGAGGTGCCCGAACGCGTCGCCGACCACCAGGTCCCGGCTGTCGGTTGCCTCCGCGCCGAGCAGCACCCGGGCGTCGCCGACCTCGACACGCAGGTCCGGCCCCGGGCGTACGCCCAGCTCCCGGCGGTCCAGCTCGACGAGGCCGCCGTCGATCTCGAAGACGGCGTTGTCGGTGCCCGGCCGGGTGGCGGTCAGGTAGCGCGGCACGGTGAACCCGCCGCCGCCCAGGTGCAGGGCGTCCAGGCGCTGCCCGGCGGGGGCGGCCACGTCGGCCGCCGCGCCGATCCACTGGGTGTACGCGTACTCCAGATGGGTGGGATCGGCCAGGTCGACGTACGAGTGCTGGGCGGAGTTGAGCAGCAGCGTCCGCCCGGACGGCCGGTCGGAATCGGTCTCCACCGACGCGCAGTGGTACGCCGTCTCCACGTCGCACGGGTTCGGGGCGACGGTCGTCAGCCCCGCCCCGGCCAGCCCGAGCACCGCGAGGACGGCCTTCGCCCGGCCCGGACCGGGCAGTCCCGCCCGCCCGTGCCGGTGCAGGTACGCGCCGAGCCCCAGCCCGGTGCCACCGAGCAGCACCGCCAGGGCGAGCAGGATGAGGCTGCTGGGCAGCGCGGCGACGAGCACGAAGCCGGTCAGCAGGGTGGCCGTGATGCCGCCCAGCGTGCCGATGCCGGAGAGCCGGCCGACGATCTGCCCGGTGCGGCGCAGGTCGGCGAGCTGAAGCTTGACGACCAGCGGGGTGACCGCCGCGAGCAGCGCCGCCGGCACGAACACGGCGAGCGCGGTGAGCAGCAGGACGGCGCTGGCCGCCCCGCCGCGCAGCACCTCGCCCGCGTACCGGACGACCGGGAGGGTGATCGCGGTGGCGATGCCGGCCAGCACCAGCGCCGGGGCGATCAGGGTGCGCGGGTCCCGCCGGTCGGCCAGCCAGCCGCCGGTCCACGCCCCGTACGCGATGGCGCCCAGCGCGATGCCGATGACGGAGCTGGTCACCTCAAGGGTGACCCCGACGTACGGGCCGACGAGGCGCAGCGAGACGGTCTCCAGCACGAGCACCGCCCCGCTGGAGAAGAAGACCAGGAACGCGGCCAGACCGTTGGGCAGGGCACCGGCGGGCGTTGGCGCGGGCCGCGCCTGCTCCACGGTGACGGGCGACGATGAGCTGCTCACCGTCGCGATGGTACGCAGCGAACCTGGCCCCCGGGTCAGTACATCGAGAGATGAACGTGGTTCGTGTGGTCGGCGGCGGGGCTGCCACTGCCGCTGTACGCCCGCCAACCGGTGTTCGGCATCCAGATCTGCCGATACCAGATCACGTAGAGCACGCCGAGCCGGCTCGCGTTGTTCTTCAGGTAGTTGGCCAGGCTGTCGCCGTACGCCTTGTCCCCGCCGGTGGCCGTCTCGTCCTTGAAGCCGCTGGTGGCGGCGGAGAAGTCGCAGGCCCGCCCCTTGGGGTGCTCGCCGCTGCCGCCGCTGCGGTAGCAGGAGACGTACCGCTTGTAGCCGGCGGCCTTGGCCTGCTGAAGGGCGTGCAGGGTGCGCGGGGTGATGCAGCCGGAGGTGGTCGGGTCGTCGACCGAGCAGGACTCGGACGGCCAGCTACCGTCGGGGTTGCGCGGGGCCGGCTTGGCCGAGGCGGAGCCGCCACCGAACCCGGAGCCGCTGCCCGAGCTGACCGCCGCGAGCGCCGTCTCGGCCTCCCGCTTCTTCTTGGCCAGCGCCGCGAGCTGTTTCTGCTGCTCCCGAACCTCGGCGTCGATGGCGATCTTGGCCCGGTTCGCCTCCTCCCGGGTCGCGACCATCTCGCGCAACCGGCGGCTGTCCCGCTGGGCCATCACGTCCAGCTCGCCCGCGCGTTGCAGGAACGCCTCCGGGGAGACCGACTGGATGAGCAGCGCCGGTGCGGTCATCCGCCCCAACCGGTACGACTGCGCGGCCACCTCGCCGACCTGCGCGGTCAGCCCCGCCAGCCGGGACTCGACGGTCTTGAGCTCGGTGGTGAGCAACTGTTGCCGGCGCTTGGAGTTGTCCAGCTTCGCCTTGGCCTCGATGTGCCCCTTGGCGGCGGACTCCAGCGCCTCGCGGAGCTTCTTCGTCCCGCCCTCGTTGGGTTCGGCGGCGGCGGGCACGGCCCCGACGCCGAGCAGCAGCGCCACGGCCACGAGCAGCGCGGTCAACGGCCCCCGGCCGCGACGCCGGATGAGGCTGGTCCTGGACACGGCGGCGTCCCTTCCCTCGACCACCGGCTTCCGGTGGTACGCGGCGCGGCGGCCCCCGCCGGCGCCGGGCGGCGGCCTGCTGGCGGAGACCGCCGGTCAGGATACCGGACCGGGGGCGACGGACAAGGCCCGCGACCTGGCTACGCGTCAATGTCGACGATGCGTCACCGGACGGTCGCGCACCGGCCCGGCGGCGCGGCGGTCAGCCGTGGATCAGGGCCTCACGGGCCTCGGCCCACACCTGCTCGTTCGCGGCGACCAGCAGCCCCGGCCCCTGGTCGGCGGGGTGGTACTCACCGCCGTCGAACCGGCGGGCCACGCCGCCGGCCTCCCGGACCAGCAGCACCCCCGGGGCGTGATCCCAGGGCAGGGTACGCCAGAACAGCACGAACTCCTGGGCACCGACGAGCAGGTCGAGGTACTCCCGGCCGGCGCAGTGTTGGCCGGGCAGCAGCTCGCCGATCCGCTCCCCGCCGGCCTCGGCACGCCGCCGGTGCTCCGGCGGCAGGAACTGGGTCATCGCGGTGCCGCGCAGCGCGCCGAGCGGCGGTGCCTCCTCGGCGGTGCGCACCGGGTCGCCGTTCACGGCGGTCCCACGGCCCGCGCGGGCGACGGCGAGCGTCCCGGCGAGCGGGTCGAGCACCCACGCGCCGACCTGTTCCCCGTCGGTGAGCAGCGCCACCATCAGCGCGAACGGGCGCTTCCCGGCGGCGAAGTTGGCGGTGCCGTCGACTGGGTCGACCAGCCACACGTCCCCGCCGCCGCGCAGGTGCCCGAGCAGGGCCGGGTCGTCGGCGACGGCCTCTTCGCCGACCACCACGGAGCCGGGGCGCAACCGGCGCAGCCCGGCGCTGATCAGCTCCTCGGCCCGCCGGTCGGCGACGGTCACCAGCTCACCGGGGGCCTTCTCCGTCACGTCGGCGTCGTCGAGCGTCTGGAACAGGGGCAGCACGACGTCCGTCGCGGCGCGGTGGAGCAGCTCGGCGACGTCGTCGGCCAGGGTGTCGGTCATGTCAGCCACGCGGCGGCAACTTCACCACGCTGACGAAGAACTCGTCGATCTGCCGGACCACCGAGATGAACCGCTCGAAGTCGACCGGCTTGGTCACGTACGCGTTCGCGTGCAGCTGGTAGCTGCGCAGGATGTCCTCGTCGGCCTGGGAGGTGGTGAGCACCACCACCGGAATGCGGCAGAGCTGCTCGTCCTGCTTGATCTCCTCCAGCACCTCCCGGCCGTCGCGCCGGGGAAGGTTCAGGTCGAGCAGGATCAGGTCCGGCGTCACGGCGTCCGTGTACTGGCCCTCCCGACGCAGGTACGCCAGCGCCTCCGCGCCGTCGGAGACGACGGTCAGCCGGTTGCGGAGCTTGTGCTCCTCGAACGCCTCCTGGGTCATCAACACGTCACCCGGGTCGTCCTCGACCAGCAGGACCTCGATCGGACTATTGCCGTCCGCTGGCGCGGTCATCCCACCGTCTCCTTCGCGCTGTCGCTGTCCGGGGTGTCGCCGGGCCCCTCCGCCCGCACGCCGGCCTGCCGGGGCAGCCCGACCCGGGTCGCGCTGTCGTCGGCCGGAGGCGTCCCGTCGGCCGGCTCACCGCCCCCGGCCGAGTCGCCCTCCTCGTCGGCCGCCACCTCGTCGTCAGCCGCCTCGTCGGCCGCTGGCTGCTCGGCGGCCCGCGCTGCGGCCTCGACGTCCTCGGGCAGTGCCGGGAGGGTGAACCGGATCACGGTGCCCTCGGCGGTGTCGGTGTCCACCCAGACCCGGCCACCGTGGTACTCGACGATCTTCTTCACGATCGCCAGCCCGATGCCGGTGCCCGGGTACGCGTCCTTGGAGTGCAGCCGCTGGAAGATCACGAAGATCTTGTCGGCGAACTCCGGCTCGATCCCGATCCCGTTGTCCTGGCAGCTGATCTCCCACTCGTCGCCCACCAGCCGCGCCCAGATGTGCACCTTCGGCGGCACGTCCGGGCGGCGGAACTTGATCGAGTTGCTGACCAGGTTGGCCAGCAGGTTGGTCAGCAGCGGCTCCTCGCCGCGGATCGTTGGCAACTCATCCCAGGTCAGCTCGCCGTCGGCGTACTGCCGGGCGGCCTCGGTCTGCCCCGACACGTCGCCCATCACCTTGTTGAGGTCGACCTCCGTGAAGCCGGTGGTGAGCCGGCCGATCCGGGAGAATGCCAGCAGGTCGTTGATGAGCCGCTGCATCCGCTGCGCGCCGTCCACGGCGAACGCGATGTACTGGTCGGCGCGCTCGTCGAGCTGCCCCGCGTACCGGCGTTGCAGAAGCTGGCAGAAGCTGGCCACCTTGCGCAGCGGCTCCTGTAGGTCGTGCGAGGCGACGTACGCGAACTGCTCCAGGTCCCGGTTGGACCGGACCAGTTCCTCGGCCTGCTTCTGGAGCTGGCTGTTGACCCACTCGATGCGTTCCCGGGCCTCCCGGACCTCGGCGAGGTCCTTGGCGATCTTCTGGCGCATCGCGTCCACGTCCTCGGCGAGCCGCTGGAACTCCGGCGGGCCGGACCGGGCGATGCGGTGCTGGAAGTCGCCCTCGGCGACCTCGCGGACCTGCTCGGCCAGGCCCGTCAGCGGCCGAACCACGATCCGCTCCAGCGAGACGAGCAGCACCACGCCGACCCCCGCCACCACCAGCGCCACCACGATCAGCAGCAGCACCAGCATGCTGCTGGTGCGGTAGATGTTGTCGGCGCCCTTGTCGCGCTCGGCGCGGATGCCCTCCTGGAGCTGGGCGACGGAGCTGCGGATGACGTCGAAGCGCTGCCGGGACTCGTCCGTGATCAACGCCCGCCCGGCAGTGGTGCCCTCCTCCTCGGTGGCCCGGATCACCGGCTCGGCAACTGTGCTGCGCCACTGACCGGCCTGCGCCTCGACCGTGTGCAGCTGGCGGCCCAGCGCCGGGTAGACGCCGATCAGGCCGCGCATGCTCCGGTAGAGCTGCTGCTCGCGCTCGCCGCCCTGGACGTACGGTTCGAGGTCCCGGCGGTCGCCGGTGAGCGCGTACCCCCGGATCGCGGTCTCCTGGTCGACCAGCACGCTGAGCAGCTCCTGCGACTGGGCGCGCAGCGGGCCGGTGCGGTCGAGCACCGAGCGGGTGTATTCGCGGTTCTTCGCGGCCACGGCGATCTCGACCGCCACCAACGCGCCGAGCAGCACGCCCACGACGGCGAGCAGCGCGACCGCCCGGCGGCGCAGGGTCCAGCCGGCGGTCCGCGCCGTCACCGGCCACCGCCCCGGGTGACCAGGAGCATTGCGACGTCGTCGGCGAGCGGACCACCGTTGAGCTGCTCGGCCCGCCCGACCAGCCACGCTGGCAGCTCGGCCAGCGGCACGGCGAGATTGTCCGGGTCACCGAGCAGCGTGGTCAGGCCGGTGACGTCGAGCCGTTCGTCGCTGCCGTCGACCCGCCCCTCGATCAGGCCGTCGGTGTACATCAACAGGGACCAGTCATCGGTGTCGAACTCCAGGTCGAAGGCCACGGGCCGGCGGGGACGGACGCCGAGCAGCAGGCCACCCGGTGCCGGCACGGGCGCGACCTTGCCGCCGGACAGCAGCAGCGGCGGCGGATGCCCCGCGAGTCGCACCGTGGCGGCGTTGCGGGCCAGGTCGAGCCGGGCGGTTGCCACGGTGGCGAAGATCTCCTGGAGCCGGCGCTCGCTCATCAGCACCTGTTCCAGGGCCGGCAGCACCTCGTCGTCGGGCACGCCGGCCAGCACGAGCGCCCGCCAGGCCACCCGGAGCTCCACCCCGAGCGCCGCCTCGTCCACGCCGTGCCCGCAGACGTCGCCCACGATCAGGTCGACCCGGTCCGGCCGGGTCTGCACCACGTCGTAGAAGTCGCCGCCGATCAGCGCCGCGTGCCGGCCGGGCCGGTAGAAGGTGTGCACCGCGACCTGGTCGGTCGACATCAGCGGCTGGGGCAGCAGGCCGCGTTCGAGCCGGGCCGACTCGGCCTGACGCAGCTCCACCTCGCGCAGCCGCCGCGCGTTCACGTCGGCCCGCTTGCGCTCCACCGCGTAGCGCAGCGCCCGGGCCAGCAGCACGCCGTCGACCTGGCCCTTGACCAGGTAGTCCTGCGCGCCCTCGGCGACCGCGACGATGCCCAGGTGCTCGTCGGAGCGCCCGGTCAGCACGCAGACCGCGGCGCCGCTGGACATCTCCAGCACCTGGCGCAGCCCGTCCAGCCCCTGTGCGTCGGGCAGGCCGAGGTCGAGCAGGACACAGTCGACGCCCATCACCCGCTGCCGGGCCTCGCTCAGGCTGGTGGCGACCAGCAGGTCGATCGACGAGTTGGTCTCGGCGAGCAACTCGCCGACCAGGAACGCGTCGCCCTCGTCGTCCTCGACCAGCAGCACCCGCAGCCGCTCACCGGGCGGCAGCACCGGGTGGTGCCCCAGACCGCCACCGGCCGGAAACGCCCGGGGCACGACGGGGGGACCGGCAAGGCCGGCCCCCCGGGGCGGCCGGGTCACCGCACCGAGACGCGGGAGATCGCTGGTGATGTCGAGCTCCTTCCGAGTGCCCTGCTGATCCTGTATTAGACAACGCTCCCACACAACACGACCGGTCCGGCAAGGACGGGATGCCGCCGGTAGCCGCACCATGCAAACAACGATCGCCGCCCCCATGCGGACAGACGGGACAAGTACCACGGGGAGTCCCGCTCCGGGCTCCGGCGGTGCAGGATAGTGCCACCCTGGCCCACCCCCAGGCCCAGCCCGGCCCCACGCCCGAGCCGAGGCCCGGCCCGGCCCACCCCGAGGAGTCCCCGTGGGCGCACCGCCCCCCACTCGCGCCGCCGACCGGGCGCTGGCCCGGCCCCGCCCGCCGTCGCCTCGCCGCCCTCGCCGCGCTCACCGCGCTGCTCGCCGTCGGCGGCACCGTCGCCTACGACCTGGACACCCCCGCCCCGCGCCCCGCCGACGCCCCGGCCGACGAGTTCAGCGCCGGCCGGGCGTACCGGAACGTGACGACGATCGCGGCCCGGCCACACCCGGCCGGCAGCGAGGCCAACGACCAGGTCCGCGCGCACCTGGAGGGCGTGCTGCGCGGCCTCGGCCTGGAAACCACGGTGCAGGACACCGTCGGCCGAGCGGCCGGCCAGCTCAGCGGGGCCGCCGCCGGGACGACCCTCGCGCGGGTCCGCAACGTCGTCGCCCGGCTGCCCGGTACCGACCCGACCGGGAAGGTGTTCCTGGTCGCCCACTACGACTCGGTGCAGTCCGGCCCCGGCGGCAACGACGACGCCGCCGGCACCGCCACCATCCTGGAGGTGGCCCGCGCGCTGACCGCCGGCCCCCGGCCGCGCAACGACGTCGTCTTCGTGCTCACCGACGCCGAGGAGGCGTGCCTCTGCGGGGCGTCCGCGTTCGCCGCCGACCACCCGCTCGCCGCCGACGGCGGGGTGGTGCTCAACCTGGAGGCCCGCGGCTCCACCGGCCCGGTGATCATGTTCGAGACATCCCGGGACAACGCGAGGCTGGTCGACGTGTTCGGCCGGGCCGCCCCGCACCCGGTCGGCACCTCCTTCGCGGTGGAGATCTACCGGGCGATGCCCAACAACACCGACTTCACCGCTTTCCTCGACCGGGCCGGCTTCGTCGGGCTCAACTCCGCGTACATCGACGGCGGGGCGATCTACCACACGCCCCTGGACACCCCGGCCGCAATGGACCAGGCCAGCCTCCAGCAGCACGGCGACAACGCGCTGGGCCTGGCCCGCGAGTTCGGCCGCGCCGACCTCGATGCGCTGGACGCCGGGCACGACGCCACGTACTTCCCGGTCCCCGGCGGGCTGGCCCGCTACCCCGGCTGGCTGGTCCTGCCACTGGCCGTGGCCGCCCTCGTGGCCGTGCTCGCACTCGGCTGGTGGGCCCGGCGGCGGGGCCGGAGCACGTACGGGCGGCTCGCCGCCGGGTTCGCGCTGGGCCTGGTGCCGATCGTCGCCGCACCGCTGGGCGCGCAGCTGCTCTGGGCGGGCGTCACCGCCGTCCGGCCCGGCTACGCCGAGCTGCTCGACCCGTACCGCCCCACCTGGTACCGGCTCGCCGTGGTAGCCCTCGCCGCCACGACCCTGTTCACCTGGTACGCGCTGAGCCGCCGCCGGGTCGGCCCCGCCGCCCTCGCGATCGGCGCGCTGGGCTGGCTGGCCGTATTCGGCGTCGTGCTCGCGGTGCTGGTGCCCGGCGGGGCGTACCTGACGACGTGGCCGGCCCTGGCCGGCGCGGCGGCCGGGCTGATCGCGCTCGGCGCGCGGATCGACGGCCCCTGGCCCGTGGTCGCGGCGACCGCAGCCGGCGCGGTCGCCGTGGTGCTCCTGCTGCCGACCGTGGTGCTGCTCTTCCCGGCGCTCGGCATGGCGATGGGCGGCGTCGCCGCGCTGTTCGCGGTGCTGCTCGGGCTGGCCGCGCTGCCGGTGGTGGACCTGCTGCACCCCGAGGCCGGCGGGCAACGCGGCCTGGTCGCGGCCCGGGCCCGCCGGGCCGGCGCGCTCCCGGCCGTCGCCGCCGGGCTCGCGGCGGCGGTGTTCGCCGGGGTCGGGCTCGCCGTCGACCGGTTCGACGCCGCCCACCCCGTGCCCACCCACCTGATGTACGCCCTCGACGCCGGCACCGGTCAGGCCCGCTGGCTCAGCCACGAGACCGACCCACGGCCCTGGACCGACGGATACGTCGACGCGACCACGACCGTCGCCGACTTCCCCGGGCTCGGCGACACCGAGCTGCGGGCCGGGCCGGCGCAGGCGGCGAACCTGCCCGCGCCGAAGCTGGAGGTCCTCGCCGACACCCGTTCCTCCGAGCAGCGGACCGTGCGGGTGCGGATCATCCCGCAGCGCCCGGTGCGGCTGCTCACCCTGCACGTCGACGGCGCGACCGAAGTCGAGTCGGCGGTGGTTGCCGGCCGGCCGGTGCCGGGCGGCCGGGCCACCGGCGGAACCTGGGGCTTCGGGATCGTCTTCCACGCCCCGCCACCGGAGGGGGTCGAGGTCACCCTCGTGCTGGCGGCCGGCACCCGGCCGCCGGCACTGCGCGCGATGGACGCCAGCGACGGCCTGGACGGCATACCCGGGTTCCGATCCCGCCCGCCGGACGTCGGGGTGGTCGGCTCGCACAGCTCGGAGATGCTGGCGGTCGCCCGCACGTACCCGCTGTAGAGCCTGTCCGGACGAGCCCACGAGGTCGTCCTCGATCAGGGAGAGCGTGGCCTCTATGTGGCTTGGAGGCCACGCTCTCCGGCATCGAGCACGACCTTGCGCGCCCGAGCGACCGGAAGACGCGCCCGAGCGACCGGAAGACCAAGTCAGCGGGCCATGTCGGCGCTACTTCCAGCGGAAGTGGACGAAAAGTCGGCCGAAGTTCTTCGAGTCCTTCTCCACCCGGTGGTAGAGCTGCTTGACGTCCTTCTGGTCGAGGAAACGCAGCACCCGCTTCTTGAGCTGGCCGGAGCCCTTGCCGGGAATGATCTCGACGAGGGTGGCCTTCTTCGCCACCGCCTCGTCCATGATCCCGCGCAGCGCGCGGTCGATGTCCTGGCCCCGGTTGAAGATGTCGTGGAGGTCCAGTTTGAGCTTCATCCCGCCCCCACCACCTGCGCAGCTCCCATGGCAGCCCATGGTAGGCCGGCAGCCGCGGGGCGGGATCTCAGGCGTCGTCGTCCAGGTGGGGCTCGACACGCCCCGCCAGGAGAGGCCCTAGTGGGGAGAGTCGCGCGAAAGGTGCCTGGCCTGGACGGATCGGGGCCGGCGTCAGGGGGAGGGCGAGTCCCCTCCCCCTGACGGGCGCGGTCAGTGACCGCCGCTGACCCGGCTCTCCACCCGGCGCAGCGCGGTCGCGTAGTCGGCGTTCGTCGAGTACATCGCGGCGGCGATGCGCAGGTGCCGCAGCGCATCCGCCGGACGGTTCATCCGCTCCAGCGTCCGGCCCAGCACGTGGTGCGCGTAGTGGTCGCTCGGGTCACGGTCGACCAGCTCGCGTAGCTGCTCCTCGGCGCGGTTGAGCTGCGCCGTCTGGAAGTAGGCCCGGGCCAGCAGCTGCCGCACCGCGGAGTTGCCGGGCTCGGCCTCGACGATCGGCTCCAGCAGCCGAACCGCCCCGGACGCGTCACCCATCTCGAAGAACATGGTCGCCCGTCGGTACTCCGCCAGAAGGTCCATCGACCCACCTCCTCGTCTCGCGCCGCCACCTGATCCGACGCTGGCACAACACCGGCCGGACCGCGAGTGTTCCGCCGCCGGAACTTGCGGGCGGACGGGGTGTTAGGAAGGGGCCCTTCCTATACAAAAAGCGTTAATAAGGTGCCCTTCCTTACACCAGGTCCCAGGCGCGGACGCCGCCGACTATGCCGGCCGTGTTGGGCACCACCACCACATCGTCGCCCATCCGGGCGAGCTGCTCGGGGCGAATCAGCCGGGAGTTGCCGCCGCCCAGGTAGAGCCGGTCCCAGCGGAACACCGGGCGCAGCCCGTCCACCACCTGTCGGATCCGGCGGGACCAGAACGCGTCGCCGAGGCGGCGGCGCTCCACCTCCCCCACGTACGTGTCGTAGGTGGTGCCCCAGCGCACCGGGGCGTGCGACAGCTCCAGGTGCGGGGCGAGCGTGCCGCCGTCGAACAGGGCGCTGCCCAGCCCGGTGCCGAGCGTCAGCACCAGCTCGAGCCCCGTCCCGGCGACCACGCCCGCGCCGTGCACCTCGGCGTCGTTGAGCACCAGCGCGGGCACCCCGAACGCGTCGGCGAGCGCCGTCCGCGCGTCGAAGCCGGACCACTCGGCGAGCAGGTCGGGGTCGATCTTCGAGCGGGGGCCCGCCCGGGTCACGTAGTGCGGGGTGGCCACCACCACGCCGCGCCGGAGCATGCCGGGCATCCCGACGGTCACCCGGTCGGCCGTGGGCAGCCGGGCCCCGAGGTCCAGCAGCGTCTTCACGAACAGCGCCGGCGGCAGCGGGTACGGGGTGGGCATCCGCAGCGGCCGGGCCCGCATGGTCCCCGCTCCGTCGAGCACCGAAGCCTTGATCCCGCCGCCCCCGCAGTCGATTGCCAGGGTGGTCACCACACCGTGAGTGTGCCTCGTGTCCCGGGGCCGGGCGCGACCGGCGGCGCAATCCGGTCGACGCGGCCGATAGGCTCGTCTCCTGATGAGCGCGACTTTGGTGGTGAAGGACCTCGCGGCCGGGCACGGGGAGCGGCTGCTCTTCTCCGGGCTGGACCTGGTGGTCGCCCCGGGCGACGTGATCGGCCTGGTGGGAGTGAACGGGGCGGGCAAGTCGACGCTGCTGCGTACCCTCGCCGGGTTGCTGCCGGTCGAGTCCGGCAGCGTCACGCTGAGCCCGCCCACCGCGACCGTGGGGCACCTTCCGCAGGAGCCTGAGCGCCGACCCGGGGAGACGGTCCGGGATTTCCTGGCCCGGCGGACCGGGGTGACGGCTGCCCAGGCGGCCCTGGACGCCGCGGCCGAGGCGCTGACCGCCGGGGCGGCCGGGGCCGACGACGCGTACGCCGAGGCGCTGGAGCGCTGGTTGGGCCTGGGCGGGGCGGACCTGGAGGAGCGGGCCGAGCAGGTGGCCGCCGAGTTGGGGCTCACCGTCGACCTGGACCATCCGACGACGGCCCTCTCCGGTGGCCAGGCGGCCCGGGCCGGGCTGGCGTCGCTGCTGCTCAGCCGCTACGACGTGTTCCTGCTCGACGAGCCCACCAACGACCTGGACCTGGCCGGGCTGGACCGGCTGGAGGGGTTCGTCACCGGGCTGCGCGCCGGCACGGTGCTGGTCAGCCACGACCGGGAGTTCCTCGCCCGCACGGTGACCCGGGTGCTGGAGCTGGACCTGCACCAGCAGCTCGTCCGGCACTACGGCGGCGGCTACGCGGCGTACCTGGAGGAGCGGGAGGTGGCCCGCCGGCACGCCCGCGCCGAGTACGAGGAGTACGCCGACACCCGGGCCTCGCTGGAGGCCCGCGCCCGCACCCAACGGGCGTGGATGGAGAAGGGCGTGCGCAACGCCCGCCGCAAGGCCACCGACCCGGACAAGCACGTGAAGCACTTCCGGGGCGAGACGTCGGAGAAGCAGGCGGCGAAGGCCCGGCAGACGGACCGGCTGATCGAGCGGCTGGAGGTGGTCGAGGAGCCGCGCAGGGAGTGGGAGCTGCGGATGGAGATCGCCGCCGCGCCCCGCGCCGGCGCCGTCGTGGCCGCGCTGCGCGATGCCGTGGTACGCCGGGGAGGCTTCACCCTCGGCCCGGTGAACCTTCAGATCGACTGGGCCGACCGGGTGGCGATCACCGGGGCGAACGGGTCCGGCAAGACCACCCTGCTCGGCGCGCTGCTGGGCCGGCTGCCGCTGGACGCCGGGCACGCCTCGCTCGGCCCGGGGGTGGTGGTCGGCGAGGTCGACCAGGCCCGGGGGCTGTTCCTCGGCGACCAGCCGCTGCTGGACGCGTTCCGGCTGGCCGTACCGGAGCTGTCGCCGGCGGACGCGCGGACGCTGCTGGCCAAGTTCGGCCTGCGGGCCGATCACGTGCTGCGCACGGCGGCGTCGCTGTCGCCGGGCGAGCGGACCCGGGCGGCGCTGGCGCTGTTGCAGGGGCGCGGGGTGAACCTGCTGGTGCTCGACGAGCCGACGAACCACCTGGATCTGGCGGCGATCGAGCAGTTGGAGTCGGCGCTGGCCGGCTACCCGGGGACGCTGCTGCTGGTGACGCACGACCGGCGGATGCTGGACGCGGTGGCCGTCAACCGCCGGGTACGGGTGGACGGCGGGCGGATCGCCGAGTTCTGACGGCGTGCCGACGGCGGCCGGCGGGGTGACAATGACTCCATGCTCAAGTGGGAGTACGCGCTGTTGGTCCGGCGCCGCCAGGCGGCCAGCACGGACATCGGCTGGGAGGTCGTGTTCGTCTGGTACGGCCCGGACGGCTCGATGATCGACGTCACCCCGTACGGCGACACGGCGCTGGCCCACCTGAACCGGGCCGGTGACCAGGGCTGGGAGCTGGTCGGGATGAGCGAGGACCCGTCGCAGCCGGGCAGCAGCGAGCTGCACCGGTACCACCTCAAGCGGCCCAAGACGGCGGTCGCGCCGCCCCGGCAGCGGATCCGGGGCGCGGGCCGCGCCGCCCGGCGCACCACCGGCTGACCGGGCCCGATCCCGATCCCGCTCGTTCGTTCGGGGGACGTGGCCGGAGGCGGGGCATATCGCCGGCCCAGCTGGGTATCGGGCGCACCGGAGGTGGCCCATGGTCGCGATGGCCCTGACCGTGCCCTCGGCCGAACGGCTGCGGGCGGTCGACGAGTTCCTCGCCGAGGCGTGGGCCGATCAGGTGGCACACGACCGGCGGCTGCGGGAGCTGGCGGTGCGGGTGCGCTTCGACCGGGGGGTGGCCCACCTGACCGGCGAGGTCGCCGACGCCGCGCAGTTGCGCCTGCTCCGGGACCTGGTCGGCCGGCTCGCCGGGGTGTTCGGCGTCTGGTGCCGGGTACGGGTCGCCGGCCGCGACCCGGTCGTGGTCGATTTGGGCTGCGGCAGCACCAAGCAGTACCCGCTGAACCTGGGGCTGGACATCTACCCCGCCCCGGGGGTGGACGCGGTGGCCGACCTGTCCGGGTCGCTGCCGCTGGCCGACGACTCGGTGGACGTGCTGTTCGCGGTGCACATCCTGGAGCACCTGATCGACTTCCTGCCGCTGGTGGACGAGTGCCACCGGGTGTTGCGCCCAGGCGGGGTGCTGCACGTGATGAGCCCCTGGTGGGGGCACGTGAACGCGGTAGCCGACCCGACCCACGTCCGGCTGCTCGACGTGCAGACGGTCAAGGGGATCTGCCTGCAACGCCCGCCGGGCACCCCGCGCTGGTATCCCCTGCACGTGGGCTGCGACGGGGCCAGCATCTTCGCCGACCTGACGCCGTTGCCTGCGGACGCTCCGGCTCCCGCCGCCGCCCACCTGTCCCGCTTCTTCAGCTGACGGTGGGGGTGTCAGCGGGCGGGGTGGTGCTCTCGCGGGGGGTCAGGCGGTAGGGGGCGTGGGCGTCCCTCGGCGGGGTGCGCCGGTCGCCATCGACGCGGTTGGCGAGGAGTTCCACCGCCAGCCGCGCGATGCGTTCCTTGTCGGGCGCGATGGTGGTGAGGGTGGGGATGGAGAAGCGGCCGTCCTCGATGTCGTCGAAGCCGGCGACCGCCACGTCGCCGGGGACCCGCAGGCCCGCCTCGTGCAGCGCCCGCAGGGCACCGAGGGCGAGGGTGTCGTCGCAGCAGAAGACGGCGTCGGGGCGTACCCCCGAGGTGAGCAGGTGGCGCATGGCGGCCGCGCCGTTCGCGCGGTGCCAGGCCGGCGCGGGCGCGACGAGCCGCTCGTCGTACGCGATGCCGGCCTCGTCGAGCGCGGCGGCGTAGCCGGCGAGGCGGAGCCGGGCGGTGGCCCCCTCCGGGGTGCGCTGCGCGCCGATCGCGGCGATCCGGCGGCGGCCGAGGGAGATCAGGTGGGCGGTGGCCTTCCGGGCGGCGGCCAGGTTGTCGATCACCACGTGGTCGGCGGGGCCGTGGTCGACGCGCTCGCCGAGCAGCACCAGCGGGGTGCCGTCCAGGCCGGCGAGGTCCTCGGCGGTCAGCGCCAGCGGGCTGAAGATCAGGCCGTCGATGAGGTGGTCGCCGATGCCGGCGGCGACCCGCTCCCGTTCCGAGCCGCCGCCGGTCTGGTCGATCAGGACCGCCCAGCCCCGCTCGGCGGCGGCGGTGACCACGTGCCGGGCCAGCTCGGCGAAGTACGGGATGTCCAGCCCCGGCACCGCCAGGGCGATCACCCCGGTGCGCCCCTTGCGCAGGTTGCGCGCCGAGAGGTTGGGTCGGTAGTTGAGGTCGGCGACGGCCTGCTCGACCCGGGCCCGGGTGTCCGGCCGCACGTGCTGGTAGCCGTTGACGACGTTGGAGACGGTCTTGACCGACACGCCCGCCCGCTCTGCCACGTCCTTCAGCCTGTGTCGCACTGACGCCTCCCGCTGGTACTGCCGGCACCCTACCGGCGCCCGTGCCCTTTACAACGTTGAGTACAACGATATAGAACCAACGGAACGACGAAAGGTGGACTCCTTGGTGACCGCGCAGCTGACCATTGACCCGGCCTTCACGATCGGACCGGTCGACCGCCGGATCTTCGGCTCCTTCGTCGAACACCTGGGACGCTGCGTGTACGGCGGGGTCTACGAGCCGGGCCACCCCACCGCCGACCCGCGCGGCCTGCGCGGCGACGTGCTGGAGCTGACCCGCGAGCTCGGCGTCTCCGTGGTCCGCTACCCCGGCGGCAACTTCGTCTCCGGCTACCGCTGGGAGGACGGCGTCGGCCCGGTCGCCGACCGGCCCCGCCGGCTCGACCTCGCCTGGAAGACGATCGAGACCAACGCGTTCGGCCTCGACGAGTTCGTGACCTGGGCGGCGACGGCCGGTGTCGAGCCGATGATGGCCGTCAACCTCGGCACGCGGGGCGTGCAGGAGGCGTGCGACCTGCTGGAGTACGCCAACCACCCGGGCGGCACCCGGCTGTCGGACCTGCGCCGGGAGCACGGCGCGAAGGAGCCGTACGGGGTGAAGCTGTGGTGCCTCGGCAACGAACTGGACGGCCCGTGGCAGATCGGGCACAAGACCGCCGACGAGTACGGCCGGCTCGCCGCCGAGACCGCCCGCGCGATGAAGATGATCGACCCCTCGGTTAGCCTGGTCGCCTGCGGCAGTTCCGGCCGGGGCATGCCGACGTTCGCCTCCTGGGAGGCGACCGTGCTGGAGCACACCTACGAGCACGTGGACTACATCTCCGCGCACACCTACTACGACCCGTCCGACGGCGACCGGGCCAGCCTCCTCGCCTCGGCCGTGGACATGGACCACTTCATCGCGGAGGTGGTGGCGACGGCCGACCACGTGGCGGCGAAGCAGCGGCACCGGCGCAAGCTGAAGATCTCGTTCGACGAGTGGAACGTCTGGTACCAGTCCCGCCTCCAGGCCGACCTGGACCGGCGCGGCTGGGTCGAGGCCCCCGCCCTGATCGAGGACGACTACACCGCCGTCGACGCGGTGGTCGTCGGCGACCTGCTGATCACCCTGCTCCGGCACGCCGACCGGGTCGGGGTGGCCTGCCAGGCGCAGCTCGCCAACGTGATCGCCCCGATCCGCACCCGCACCGGCGGTCCGGCCTGGCGGCAGAGCATCTTCCACCCGTTCGCCCTCACCGCCCGGCATGCCCGGGGCACCGTGCTGCGCACCGAGCCGGCCTGCCCGACGTACGCCACCAAGCGGTACGGCGACGTCCCGGTGCTGGACACCGTGGCGCTGCACGACGAGGAGACCGGCGAGTTGGCCGTCCTCGCGGTCAACCGGGGCTCCGCCGACCTCCCCCTCGACCTGGACCTGCGCGGCCTGCCGGGCCTGTCCGGGGCGGCCCACCTGACCCTCGCCGCCGGGGCCGACCCGGACGCCACCAACACCGAGGCCGAGCCCGACCGGGTCACGCCCCGGGAGCTGCCCATCCCCACCCCGGACGGGGGGCGCTGCTCGGTGCTCCTGCCGGCGGTCTCCTGGAACCTGCTGCGCTTCGCCCCCACCGGCGGGTAGCGGGCCGGGTGAGAAGGGCTCCCTTCTCTACCTCAGGCGTTAACAGGGGGCCCTTCCTTACGGCACGGAATCAGGTCGGCGGTCTTGCGCCACCCCCGTCCGGTGTGAAAATTTCCTACCAACGGTATATTCACTACGGCGTTTCTTGCCGCAGCAGGCATCCCGCCCCGCCGAGCCCCAGCGAAGGGACGCACCGGATGAAGGCAACTCGGCTCAGCGCCGCCGGACTGGCCGTGGCCCTGCTCGGCGCGCTCGCCGCCGCCTCCCCCGCCGCCGCCACGGCGCAACCGGGCGCGACCGGCACCGTCACCTCCTGCCCCACCGACCCGGCCGCCCCGAAGCGGCAGTTCCGGGCCATGTGGATCTCCTCGGTGGTGAACATCGACTGGCCGACCAAGGCGTCGCAGACCGCCCCGGACCGCATCGCCGCCCAGCGGGCCGAGTACCTGGGCTGGCTCGACCTGGCGCAGCGGCTGCACCACAACGCGGTGGTGGTGCAGGTCCGGCCCACCGCCGACGCGCTCTGGCCATCGCCGCACGAGCCGTGGTCGGAGTACCTGACCGGGGTGCGTGGGCAGGACCCGGGCTGGGACCCGCTGGCCTTCCTCGTCGACGAGGCGCACAAGCGGAACCTGGAGTTCCACGCCTGGTTCAACCCGTACCGGATCTCCATGCCGGCTCCCGGCGGCGCGGGCGCGGACCTCGCGCAGCTCGCGCCGGACCACCCGGCCCGACAGCACCCGGAGTGGACCTTCGCGTACCCACCGGCCGGCGTCGCCGGCAGCCGGCTCTACTACAACCCCGGCATCCCGGCGGTGCGCGAGTTCGTCCAGACCGCCATGATGGACGCCGTCACGCGGTACGACGTCGACGGCGTGCACTTCGACGACTACTTCTACCCGTACCCGAGCGGCACCTACCAGGTGCCCGACGACGCGACGTTCGCCGAGTTCAACCGGGGCTTCACCGACCGGGCAGACTGGCGGCGGGACAACATCAACCTGCTGATCCGGGAGATGAACGACAGAATCAAGGCCGCGAAGCCGTGGGTGAAGTTCGGGGTCAGCCCGTTCGGCATCTGGCGCAACGCCTCGGTCGACCCGCTCGGCTCGGACACCACCGGCAGCCAGTCGTACGACATCATCTCCGCCGACACCCGCAAGTGGGTCAAGCAGGAGTGGATCGACTACATCGTGCCGCAGCTGTACTGGTACATCGGCCAGTACCCGGCGGCCGACTACGCCCGGCTGGTGCCGTGGTGGGCCGAGACGGTGCGCGGGACCCGCGTGCAGCTCTACATCGGCCAGGCCGACTACAAGAGCGGCGACCCGGCGTACGGCTCGTACTGGCAGAACCCGCGCGAGCTGTCCGACCACCTGACGCTCAACCGGTCGTACCCGGAGGTGCTCGGCAACGTGCACTTCTCGGCCGTCCAGGTGCGGGCGAACCGGCTCGGGGCGACCGATCTCTACGCCGCCGAGCACTACTCGCGCCCCGCCCTGGTGCCGGCAATGCCGCACCTGCCGGCGAAGCCGCTGCTGCCCCCGGTGGTCACCGGCGCGCAGCGGCAGGCCGACGGCGTCCGGCTGAGCTGGCGGCAGCCGGCCGACGGCGTGGGCCCGCTCGGCCGGGCCAGGTCGTACGCGATCTACCGGTTCGACGGCATCGGCCCGGTCGACCCGTGCGGCTTCGCCGACGCGTCCCACCTGGTCGGCATCGTCCGGGCCGCCCCCGGCGGGACGCAGTCCTGGGTGGACGGCACCGCGGAGGCCGACCGGCGGTACACGTACCACGTGACGACGCTGGACCGACTGTCGAACGAGAGCCCCGTCAGTCCACCGCGTTTCGTGCGCTGACGGTACGGACGAATGCCCCGGGCGACCCAGCGTCCGGGGCATTCGTCTGTTTCAACTCATGTCACCAGATGTTGGCTTATGACATACTCGACCACCCGGGATTCGATCGACACTTGTCGAATCCGGTGACCCGCCGGTAACCACCCGACCGCACACCCCCGCGGAGGTCCCCGGTGCCCAGACGCCTCGCCACCCTCCTCGCCTCCGGCGCGTTCGCCCTGCTCGCCGCGCTGTGGGTCGCCTCCCCCGCCACCGCCGACGTCAGCACCAGCCAGAAGCTCAGCGTGCTGTCGAGCTGGACGCAGACCAGCGCCAGCAGCTACAACACCTGGAACTCGGCCCGGCAGAACCAGTCCGCCTGGACCGAGTACGCCTTCGACTGGTCGACCGACTACTGCTCGTCCAGCCCGGACAACCCGCTCGGGTTCAACTTCAAGCTCTCCTGCCACCGGCACGACTTCGGCTACCGCAACTACAAGGAGATGGGCCAGTTCTCGGCCAACAAGTCCCGGCTGGACAGCGCCTTCTACGAGGACCTGAAGCGGGTCTGCGCCACGTACAGCTCGGTGGTCCGCCCCGCCTGCTACAGCCTCGCGTGGGCCTACTACGAGGCGGTCAGCATCTTCGGCTCGCTCGCGGCCGTCCAGCAGGCCGACATCGACCGCGCCGCCCGCATCAAGGCCGCCGCCGAGCGCTGAGGCGCAGGGAGGGGCCTTGTCGACGCCTTCGGCATAGCGGGCCCCTCCTAACCACCACCTTCGGCGGGACGCACGGGGGTGGGGTGCGCGGGAGCAGGGGACACGGGGGCGGGGTGCACCGGGGCGGGCAGGCCGGTGGCGGCGAACCGGGTCGAGTCCACCCCGAGATCGGGATGCTCCACCGCCAACGCCAGGGCCGCCGCCTCCTCCAGCCCCAGCTCGCTCCCCTCGCCGTACGCGTCGTCGAAGGCCCCGTCGCCCATCATCCGGCGCAGCGCGGCCTGCCGTTCCAGCCAGTACCCGCCGTAGATGCCCGGGGTCGACCGCAGGCTCTCCCGGATCGCCTGGGCCGCGCCGAAGAGCCGGGCTGCGGTCAGCGGGTCGCCACCGGCCGCGCAGCGCACCGCGATGGCGTTCAGGGTGTCACAGGCCCGGCGATGGAAGCCGTGGCTCATCCGCGACCGCAACGCGACCAGCAGGTGCTCGTGCGCGGCCACCAGGTCACCCCGGGCCAGCGCCACCATGCCGAGCAGCATGTCCACCGACCGACGCCCCCGGTCGGCCGGGCGAACCGCCTCGACCGGTCGGGCCGCGCCGAGCAGCTCCGCGGCCTCCGCCAGCGCGCCCCGCCGCCAGAGCAGCTCGGCGAGGCTGAGCACCGCCAGGAGCGCGTCCCCCGCCACATCCCGCTCGTGTGCCCAGGCGATGACCTCCCGGCAGGCCCGCTCGGCCTCGGCGAACTGCCCCATGTCGACCAGCGGGGCGGCCCGCCCGGCCAGCACCCGGGCCAGCAGGCCGGCGTCGCCGGCCCGCCGGGCCGCCGCCTCGGCCTGCTGGAAGTAGCGCAGCTCCTCGGCGAACTCACCGTCCGCGCCGGCGTGCAGCGAGTGCATGTAGTACGCCGCCGCCAGCTCGGCGTCCGGGACGTGCTCCCCGGTCTCGGCCATTCGGCCGTAGAGCCGGAACAGCCAGAGCCGCCCCTCCCGGGCCAGCCCGCGCTCCCGCCACCACTGGTCCAGGCCCCCGGCCAGGCGCAGCCCGGCCCGGGCGCTGCCACCGGTCGCGCACCAGCGCAGCGCGGCGCGCAGCTCGCCGGCGAGCGGGTCGAGGGCGTACAGGGAAAGGGTCGTCGGCCGACCGTCCGGCCCGAGGCGGGCCTGCCGCAACGCGCGCGTCGACCAGGCCAGGTGCCGGTCCCGGGCGGCCCGTTCCTCGCCGGCCTGGGCAAGCCGCCGGGCCGCGTACGCCCGGATCGGGTCGAGCATCCGGTACGTGCTTCCCGTCGCGTGCGGCTCGGCCAGGATCATCGACTTGTCCACCAGCACCGACAGCGGGTCGAGCGGGTCGTCGTCGAGCAGCCACTCCACCGTCGGCAGGTCCACCGGGCCGGCGAAGACCGCGAGCCAGCGCAGCAGCCGGGCCGCCCGGGGCCCGAGCGTCCGGTACGACCACGTGACGGTGGCCTGCATGGTGAGGTGCCGCTCGGCGGCCGAACGCTGTACGGCACGGGTAGCCGGGGTGGGCGGGGCTTTGCCCCGGGAGGCCGCCGCCAGGTCGACGGTGTCCTGCTGGTTGCCCGTCCAGCCGCGCTCGTCCCGGACCGGCTGCGGAGCGTCCCGCCCGGCGTCGAGGGTCCCGAGCACGTCGTCGAGGCGCTCGGCGAGCTGCCCGGCGGAGAGCACCCGCAGCCGGGCGGCGGCCAGCTCGATGGCGAGCGGCAGCCCGTCCAGCCGTTGCGCCACCCGCCGCAGGTCGGCCGACTCGATCGAGGCCGGTTCCCGACCGCCCCGGGCGGCCGCCGTACGGGCCAGCAGCAGCGCCACCGCGTCGCTCTCCCCACCGTCCGGCCGGGGCTTCACGGACAGCGGCGGAATCCGCCACACCACCTCGCCGGGCAGGCCGAAGGACTCGCGACTGGTGGCCAGCACCCGGATCCCGCCCCCGCCGGCGAGCAGCCGGGAGATCAGCTCGGCGCAGGCGGCCGGCTGGGCGTCGCAGGTGTCCAGCAGGATCAGCATCCGGCGGCCGGCCGCGTACTCGACGAGGGTGTCCACCATCCGACGGCCGGGCTCCGGACGCAGCCCGAGCACGGCGGCGACCGCGAAGGCGACCAGCCCCGGATCGGTCACGGTGGCGATGTCGACGAACCAGACGCCGTCTGGATACTCCTCCACCACGCCGGCCGCCAGCTCGACGGCGAGCCGGGTCTTGCCGGCCCCGCCCGCGCCGAGCACGGTCACCAGCCGGTACACCGCCGTCAGCCGGCTCAACTCGGCCCGCTCCGCCTCCCGGCCGACGAAGGAGGTGACCTGGGTCGGCAGGTTGTGCGCCACCGCGTCGGCGGTCCGCGGCCGGGGGAACTGCCGCTCCAGGCCGGGCGCGATCAGTTGGAACAGCCGCTCCCGGTCGTCGAAGCCGCGCAGCCGGTGCAAACCGAGGTCGAGCAGGGACGCGCCCGCCGGCAGCGGGGAGGCGTGCCGGGCGGTCGCCGCCGAGCAGAGCACCTGCCCGCCGTGGGCGGCGGCGGCGACTCGGGCCGCCCGATGCACCTCGTGGCTGGCGTACTCGCCGTCGCGGGGCTCCGCCCAGCCGGTGTGCAGGCCCATCCGCACCCGGGGCGCGGCCTCCGGCGTAGGCCAGTCGTGCGCCGCGAGCGCGCGCTGCGCGGTGAGGCAGGCGGTGAGCGCGGCGCCGGCGTCGGGGAACGCGATGAAGAACGAGTCGCCCTCGGTCAGCAGCTCCGCGCCGTCGGTGGCGGCCAGGGTGTCGCGCAGCAGCCGGCGGTGCTCACGCAGCACCGGGCGGTACCCCGGGCCGAGCAGCTGGGCCAGGCGCGTCGAACCCTCGATGTCGGTGAACACGAAGGTCACCCATCCGCTCGGGAGGTGGATCCCTGGCGACATGCGTCGAACCTCCGCCCCCGTTACGACGCGTTCATGCTGCCCTATGGTCGTGCCGTCACGCATCGTGAGAACGGACGGGCGAAATCCACCCCAAGGTGCCAACGAGGGCCGGAACCGGCAGGGCCCGAACCGGTACGGCCCCGTGGGACCGGGTTGCGCGGGGCGGGGTCAGCAGCCGCAACCGCCGCCGCAGCACCCCCCGCCGGAGGGGGCCGGCGCGGAAGACCCGCCGCCGCCTCGGCCGGTCACGGCCACGGTGGACAGCAGCTTGACGGTATCGGCGTGCCCGCTCGGGCAGGACGCCGGCTCGCCGGCTTGCGCCATCGGACGGTTGACCTCGAAGGTGGCGCCGCACGCGCGGCAGCGGAACTCGTACCGGGGCATGCCCCAAGGGTACGACCGGGCCTGACTCCGGGCGGGACATGGGTGATACTCGACGGGTGGTGGACGGCGAGGACAGATCGACGGTTCAACCCCTACGACCAGCCGCACCGCCCGAGGACGCGGGCGGCGTGCCGCCGCGCGTCCGGCTGCCCCGCCCCCGCCGCCCCTGGCTGCGGGGAGAGCCCCCCGCCGACGCCGCGCCACCGACCGCCGGCCTGGCCGCCGATCGCGAGGCGGCGAAACCGGCTCCGGCCGAGCCGGAAACGCTGAAGCCGGAGCAGGCGGAACCCGAGCGGGCGAAGCCGGAGACGCTGAAACCCGAGCAGGCGAAACCCGAGCAGGCGAAGGCGGAAAACGACCCAGTTCGGAGCCGCAGAAGCCCCGAGCCTGTGGACGGTGGCACCGAGTCGTGGCGGCTCCACGGCAGCGGCCGAGGCGCCGGAACCGGCCGACGCCGAGAAGGCCGGGGGCGAGGTCGGGAAGCCGACCGGGCTGGCCCGCCGGCGCCGGGTGCCGTTCGCCCACGCCGTACGCATGCCTCCGGCCCGGCAGGCCGCGATCGCCACCGCCCGCGCCACCCGGGCCTGGTCCCGCCGCCCGAGCGGGCGGCTCACCCTGCCCGGCCTGTTCCTGCTCGCCCTGGTCGCCGGGACCGTCGCGGCCGGCGCGCTGCTGGTGCCGGCGTCCGCGCCGGAGTCCCGGCCGGTGGCGGTGGACGCCACGGGCGGCGCGTCCGGCACGGCGGCACCGCAGGGCGGGTTGCTGCCCGGCGGGTCGGTCACCCCGCTGCCGTCCGGCGCGAGCGCGGGCCCGGTGGTACCGGCGCCGACCGGCCGGCCGGCGGACGCGCTCGCCGCGTGGGCCCAGCAGACCGGGGCGAAAGTCGGCATCTCGCCGGTGGCCATGCAGGCGTACGGCTATGCCGAGTTGGCGCTCGCCCAGACCAACCGGAGCTGCCAGCTCAGCTGGACGACCCTCGCCGCCATCGGGTATGTCGAGTCGCGCCACGGCCAGGCCAACGGCGCCGCCCTCGGCCAGGACGGGCGGGCCCTCCCGGAGATCATCGGTGATCCGCTCGACGGCAACGGCGGCCGGCAGCGGATCACCGACACCGACCGGGGGCAGTACGACAAGGACACCGTCTACGACCGGGCGATCGGGCCGATGCAGTTCATCCCGACCACCTGGCAGGAGATCGGCGCGGACGCCGACAACGACGGCCGTAGGGATCCGCACGACCTGGACGACGCGGCCCTGGCCGCCGGCAACTACCTCTGCAAGGGCGGCCGGAACATGACCGTTCCGGGCGACTGGTGGGGGGCCATCCTGTCGTACAACGACGTGCGCCGGTACGCCCAGGCCGTCTTCGACAAGGCCAACGCGTATGGGCTGGCCAGCCGCACGTGAGGTGATCGTCCGGGCATATCGGAGAATCCGGGCCCATCGGAGAACTGGACACTTCCGTCAAGCTGCCGTAAGCGGCAAGCTAGACGAGTGATGGTGCGCGAGTGGGACCCCCGGACCGCGTCGTCCGCCGAGATAGCGTCGCTGGTGGACATGCTGAACGCGGTGCTGGTGGCCGACCTCCCGCAGGACCCGCCCTGGCGGGAGAACTTCCTGCGGGAATACCTCTCCGAGGTGATGCCCGGCGAGCGGCGGATCTCCTGGGTGGCCCAGGCCGACCCGGCCACCGGGGGCGGGTCCGGCCCGATCCTCGGCCACGTCCACGTGCTGCTGCTCGGCGACATCGGGGTGCTGGAGGTGCTGGTGCATCCGTCGGTGCGCCGCGCCGGCCTGGGCCGGGACCTGGTCCGCCTGGCGGCCCGCCGGGTCTACCAGGAGGGCTTCCAGTCGATCGGGGTCGAGGTCGTCGGCGACACCCCGTCCGTGGCGTTCTACCAGGCGCTGGGCTTCTCCCGGGAGTACGTGGAGACCCGCAGCGTGCTCGACCTGTCCGCGGTGGACTGGTCGGCGCTGGCCGACATGGCCGCCGGCGTCGGCGTGGGATACCAGGTCCAGTTCTGCCCGGGCGGTCCCCCGGACGATCTGATCGAGGCGTACGCGCGGGCCAAGGCCGAAGTGCGCGACGTGGACGACGGCGAGCTTCGTCCCAGCTCGTACGACCCGCAGCGGCTACGCGACAGCCTGGACACGCTGCACCGCCGGGGCATGAAGCCCTACATCGTGCTCGCCACGAACGAACGGACCGGCGAGGTCGCCGGGCTGACCGAGGTGGTGGTGCCGGCGCAGCACCCGACCCGCGCCGATCAGTACGACACGATCGTGGTGCAGGAGCACCGGGGCTACGGCATCGACCGGGCGATCAAGGCCCGGATGCTGCTGGAGCTGCGCTCGGCCGAGCCGGAGCTGACCGAGGTGCAGACCTGGAACGCCCAGGCAAACGAGGCGATGTTGAAGGTCAACGCCGAGCTGGGGTACCGCCCGGACCGGGAGTGGTGCGAGTACAGCGTGGACGTGGCCCAACTGGTGCACCGGCTCGACGCCCCCCGCTGAGCCCTGTTCACCAGAGCCGTTGGCCCGGTTCTCCATTTCTTGAGTCGGCTATTCACCAAAGCGCCCCGCGGGGGATGGACGGCGGACAGCGCCGCCGCCTAACGTGCGTTCGTTCACGTCCACCCATCGTGGAGGCCCCATGCGCCCGCGCCGCAGATATGCCGCGCTCGCGACCGCCGTAGCCGTCACCATTCCGGTCATCGGCGTCGCACCCACCGCGGCCAGCGCCGCGCCCACCGACCTGTTCATCTCGGAGTACGTCGAAGGTTCGTCGAACAACAAGGCGATCGAGCTGTACAACGGCACCGGTGCCCCCGTCGACCTCACCGCCGGCGGGTACCAGCTCCAGCTCTACTTCAACGGCAACACCACGGCCACCACCCTGGCGCTCACCGGGACCGTGGCCGCGGGCGACACGTTCGTGTTCGCCGCCGCCTCGGCCGCGCCGGCGGTCCTCGCGCAGGCCGACCAGACGACCGGTGCCAGCCTGTTCAACGGCGACGACGCGATCGTGCTGCGCCGGGGCGACGTCGTCCTCGACTCGATCGGCCAGGTCGGCGTCGATCCGGGCACCGAGTGGGGCACCGGCGTCACCAGCACCGCCGACAACACGCTGCGCCGGCTGCCCACGGTCACCTCCGGCGACACCGACCCGTCGGGCGCCTTCGACCCGGCTGCCCAGTGGGCCGGCTTCGCCACCGACACCTTCGACGGACTCGGCACCCACACCGTCGACGGCGGCGGCCCGGTCGACCAGCCCGCCACCGTCACCTGCGGGGGCGCGCTGACCACGGCCGCCGGCACCGCCGCCAGCCGCGAGGTCACCGCCACCGACCCGGACGACAGGGTCGTCGACCTGGCGGTCACCTCGGTCAACCCGAACCCGGCCACCGGCACGATCAGCCGGACCGGGTTCACCCCGGCCGACGCCGTCGGCGGCACGGCCCGCGCCACGGTCGCCACCAGCGCCGACCTTGCCGCCGGGGGGTACACGGTGACCCTGACCGCGACCGACGCGGACGGCACCACCGCCACCTGCGCGCTGGCCGTGACGGTGACCCGGGAGCTGACCGTCGGCGAGGTGCAGGGCCCGACCACCGACGCCGAGTCCGGCCCGGCCGACCGGTCGCCGCTCGCGCCGGCCTCGGGCAACGGCACCAGCAGCACCCTGTACGACGTGCGGGGCGTGATCACCCAGCTCACCCTGGCCCGGACCTCGGCCGGCGCCGACCAGCGCGGTTTCTTCCTACAGAGCCGCGCCGACGCCACCGACGGCGATCCGGGGTCCTCGGATGGCATCTTCGTCTTCATGGGCTCGTTCACGTCGCTGATCGGCGGCTACGTGCCGACGGTGGGCGACGAGGTGGTGCTGCGGGCCCGGGTGTCCGAGTACTACAACCTCACCCAGCTCTCCGGGGCCTCGCTGGTCCGCAAGCTCGCCTCCGGGCTCGACGTGAACGCCGTCGTCGCCGTCGACGACGCTGTGCCCCCGGCAGACCTGGCCACCGCCGAGCGGTTCTGGGAGCGGCACGAGGGCGCCCGGCTGAAGGTCCGGGCCGGCAGCGGCGCGGTGAGCGGCCGGGACGTGTTCTCGTCCACCGCAGACTCCGAGGTCTGGGTGGTCGACCGGGACGACCCGCTGCTGGGCCGCTCCGACGTGTACGCCCGCCGGGTCTTCCGGGACGCGCACCCGCTGGACAACGACCCGACCCGCCGCTTCGACGACGGCAACGGTCAGCGGATCATGCTGGGCACCATGGGCGTCAAGGCCACCGCCGGGGACAGCACCGCCCTGCTGCCGCCGGCGCGGACCTTCGACACCCTCACCGAGGACGCGTACGGCGCGCTCTACTACTCCTTCGAGAAGTACGGCGTCCAGGTCGAGCGGGCCGCCTTCGCCACCGGGGCCGACCCGTCGCGGAACAACCCGCCGCAGCCGGCCGACCGGTCGCGGGAGATCGCGGTCGCGACCTACAACGTGGAGAACCTGTACGACCACCGGGACGACCCGTTCGACGGCTGCGACTTCACCGGCAACGCCGGGTGCACCGGGGTCAGCCCGCCGTTCGACTACGTGCCGGCCAGCGAGGCCGACTACCGGGAGCACCTGACCTCGCTCGCCGACCAGATCCGCACCGACCTGCACGCGCCGGACCTGATCCTGGTGCAGGAGGCCGAGGACCAGGACATCTGCTCCGTCTCCGGGGGCGCGCTGGTCTGCGGCGAGACGAACGACGCCGACGGCGCGCCGGACACCCTTCAGGAGCTGACCCTGGCCGTCGCCGCCGCCGGCGGGCCGGCGTACGCCGCCGCGTACGACCGGACCGGCGCGGACGCCCGGGGCATCACCGCCGGGTTCCTGTACCGCACCGACCGGCTGTCGCTGGCCGAGGCGACTGCCACCGACCCGCTGCTCGGCTCCGCACCGGTGGTGCCGTACCGGTCGGAGGGGCTGCCGTCCAACGCGGACGTGCAGAACCCGAAGGCGCTCAACGCGGTGCTGCCGGCCGACACCGACACCTCCACCGGCAAGGACGGCAACAACGTCTACACCCGCGCCCCGCAGCTCGGCAGGTTCTGGGTCAGGGCGACCCCGGGCGGGTCCGAGGGATACCACCTGTGGGCGCTGAGCAACCACTTCTCGTCCGGGCCGGACAGCCGGGTCGGGCAGCGCACCGAGCAGGCGCGGTACGGGGCCGCGCTGGTCACCGCGATCCACAACGCGGACCGGAACTCCCGGGTGGTGTACGGCGGGGACCTGAACGTCTTCCCCCGCCCCGACGATCCGATCGCCACCGGGGCCGACCCGACCCCGTCGGACCAGCTCGCCGCGCTGTACGACGCGGGCCTGCACAGCCTCTGGGACGACCTGGTCGCCGACGTGCCGTCGTCGGCGTACTCGTACAGCTTCCAGGGGCAGGCGCAGACGCTGGACCACCTGTTCGTCAACGACGCGCTGCGCGACGAACTGGTCCAGGTGCGGGCGGCGCACGTCAACGCCGACTGGCCGGCGGAGTTCACCGGGGACGGGTCGCGCGGTTCCAGCGACCACGACCCGCAGGTGGCCCGGTTCCGGTCCCGCGCGTCGCTGAGCGTCGCCGACGCGACGGTGGCCGAGGGGGACAAGGGCACCCGCCCGCTCACCTTCACCGTCACCGTGTCCCGGCCGCTGTCCCAGCCCGCCCTGATCTGCGCCGCCACGTACGGCACCACGGCGCAGGCCGGGTCGGACTACGACCCGTACGTCGGCTGCAAGCGCCTCCCGGCCGGGCAGACCTCGCTGGCCTTCGCGGTCACGGTGCGGGGTGACCGCAAGCGGGAGGCCGACGAGAAGGTGAACCTGCTGGTGGCCGGGGTTCCGGGCGTGCACCTGGCCGATCCGCTCGCGACCGGCACCATCGCGAACGACGACTGATCCTCCGGCGTCTCCCCCGCGGCCCGTCACCCGGCTCCTGGCCGGGTGACGGGCCGTCGGCCGTACGGGAGTGGCCGGCGCGCGGGCGGTGGTGGCAGGCGCCTTCAGTAACGCTGGCGGAGCAGGCGGGCGGCCTCGACGGCCCAGTAGGTGAGGATGATCTGCGCCCCGGCGCGCCGGATCGAGGTCAGCGTCTCCAGCATCACCCGCTCCCGGTCGATCCAGCCGTTCGCGGCGGCGGCCTCGACCATCGCGTACTCGCCGGAGACCTGGTAGGCGGCGACCGGGACGTCGACCGCGGCCCGGACCGCCGCCACCACGTCGAGGTAGGGCAGGGCCGGCTTGACCATCACCAGGTCCGCGCCCTCGGCGACGTCCAGGGCGACCTCGCGCAGCGACTCCCGCAGGTTCGCCGGGTCCTGCTGGTAGGTGCGCCGGTCCCCGTCGAGGCACGACTCCACCGCGTCGCGGAACGGGCCGTAGAAGGCGGAGGCGTACTTCACCGCGTACGCGAGCACCGCCACGTCGGTGTGGCCGGCGGCGTCCAGGGCCCGGCGGACCACGCCCACCTGGCCGTCCATCATCCCGGACGGGCCGACCATCCCGACCCCGGCGGCGGCCTGGGCCACCGCCATCTCCGCGTACGCGGCGAGGGTGGCGTCGTTGTCCACCTCGCCGTCGGGGGTGAGCAGGCCGCAGTGCCCGTGCGAGGTGAACTCGTCCAGGCACAGGTCGCTCATCACCACCGTGGCGTCGCCGACCTCGGCGACCACGTCGGCGATGGCGAGGTTGAGGATGCCGCCCGGGTCGATCCCGCCGGAGCCGGTCGGGTCGCGCCGCTCGGGCACCCCGAAGAGCATGATCCCGCCCACGCCGGCCCGGACCGCCTCGGCGGCGGCCTTGCGCAGCGAGTCCCGGGAGTGCTGGAGCACCCCCGGGAGCGACGCGATCTGCCGCGGCTCGGTCAGCCCCTCCTTGACGAACATCGGCACGACCAGCTCGGCCGGGTCGACGCGGGTCTCGGAGACGAGCCGCCGCACGGCCGCGTTGCGACGCAGCCGGCGGGGCCGGATCTCGGGGTACGGCATGAGGGGCCTCCCTGTACGACCTGGTGTGTTCGGTACGACTAGCGGAACCGCAGGGCGGTCGGCCCCTGCACCTTCGAGCCCCGGCGCTGCTTGGCCGGCATGGCGGCAAGCTTCTCGCGCAGCTCGACGGCGTAGGCGGCGAGCGCCTCCACAAGGTCGGGCACCGAGGCGTGCTGAGGCTGGACGTCGACCCGCAGACCGAACTCCGTCGCGGTCTCCGCCGTCTTGGGCCCGATTACGGCGACAACGGTACGCGCGTGCGGCTTTCCGGCGATGCCGACGAGGTTCCGCACCGTGGAGGACGAGGTGAACAGCACCGCGTCGAACCCGCCCGACTTGATCGCGTCCCGGATCTCGGCGGGCGGCGGGGCGGCCCGGACCGTGCGGTACGCGGTCACGTCGTCGACCTCCCAGCCGCGCTCGGTGAGCCCGGCCGCGAGGGTCTCGGTGGCGATGTCGGCGCGCGGCAGCAGCACCCGGCCCACCGGGTCGAGGATCTCGTCGTGCGGCGAGAACTCGGCGAGCAGCCCCTCGGAGGACTGCTCCCCGGCGGGGACCAGCTCCGGCTGGATGCCGAACGCGCGGACGGCGTCCGCGGTGGCCTCGCCGATACAGGCGATCTTGACGCCGCCGAAGTGCCGGGCGTCCAGGCCGTGCTCGGCGAACTTCTCCCAGACCGCGCGGACGGCGTTGACCGAGGTGAAGACCACCCAGGCGTACCGGCCGTCGACCAGGCCCTTGACCGCCCGCTCCATCTGGGCGGGGGTACGCGGCGGCTCGACCGCGATGGTCGGCACCTCGCACGGGATCGCCCCGTACGCGCGCAGCCGCGCGCTCATCGCGCCGGCCTGCTCCTTGGTGCGGGGGACGAGCACCTTCCAGCCGTACAGCGGGCGGTTCTCCCACCAGCTCATCTTGTCGCGCTGGCCCACGCCCTCGCCGATGGTGAGCACGACCCGGCCGGTGAAGCCGAGCGCCGCCGCGACGAACGAGTCCACGGTCGACGTGGTCGTGTACTGGGTCTCCCCGGTTCCGTCGCCGGTCACCCCGACGCCGGTGGTGCCGTCGACCCCGGCGGCGAGCAGGCCGTCGCGGATCGCGGCCAGGTCACCGGCGTCCACGGCGAGCGCCAGCGAGCCCCGGCCGACGGCGGCGGCGAGGGCGTCGAAGTCCAGCGTGGTGACGTCCTCGACGTCGGCGGCGGTGCGCACACCCGGCAGCGGCACGCCCGCGTACGTGGCGACGCCCTCGGCCTGCCCGACACCCGGCACCACCTCGAAGTGCGCGGCGGTCCGGGCGACGGCCTGCACCTCCTTGACCACCGAGTCGTGGCCGAACGGATCACCGGCGACCAGGTGGACCGCGTTCAGGCCGGACCTCGCGGCCGAGATCAGCACCTTCGCCACGTCACCGGGCACGCCCTCGGCCGGGGAGAACTGGGCGTCGGACTTGGCCTGGGCACGGACGGCGTCGAGCAGCGACTCGGGGACACCCCGGTCGTACACCACCTGGTCGGCGTCGACCAGGGCGTCGTGCGCCCGGCGGGTCAGCAGGCCCGGGTCGCCGGGGCCGGCCCCGACGAACGCGATGCGGCCTACGGGCTTACGGGTGCGGGTCATTCTGTGCTCCCAAATTGCTGGGTCCCCGGACCGGCGTTTCCTTCGTGGCCGAGGATCGAGTCGGCGCCGAGTTCGAGGAGTTCGGCGGCGAGTGCCTTGCCGATCTCCGCCGCGTCGGCGGGCGTTCCGGTGCGGGACAGCCGGAGGTCTCGCGTGCCGTCCGAGCTGATCACCGCCCCGCGCAGGTAGATCTCATCGCCGACGTCACCTTCGGCGAGTTCCGCATAGGCGGCGACGGGTGCGCTGCACCCGGCCTCCAGGGTGGCCAGCAGCGCCCGTTCCGCGGTGACCGCGGCCCGGGACGGTGCGTGGTCGAGCACCGCGAGCAGCTCGACCAGGTCGGGGTCGTCGGCCCGGCACTCCACGGCCAGCGCGCCCTGGGCGGGCGCGGGCAGCATGAGCATCGGGTCGAGCGTCTCGGTGATCACGTCGGTCCGGCCGAGCCGGGCCAGCCCGGCCCGGGCCAGGACGACCGCGTCGAGGTCGGCGTCCGGGCCGAGGACCCGCGCCAGGCGGGTGTCCACGTTGCCGCGGATCGGGGTGACCTCCAGCTGAAGCCCGAGCGCGTGTAGCTGGGCGATGCGGCGCAGCGCGCCCGTACCGACCACGGCGCCGGGCGGCAGCTCGGCGAGGGTGCGCCCGCCCTTGGCGACCAGCGCGTCGCGCGGGTCCTGGCGGGGCGGCACCGCCGCGATGTGCAGCCCGGAAGCCGCCGCGGTGGGCAGATCCTTGTAGGAGTGCACCGCGAGGTCGATGGTGCGGGCGACCAGGGCATCGCGCAGGGCGGAGACGAAGACACCGACGCCGAGCCGGTGCACGGGGGCGGACGAGCGGTCGCCGGCGGTGACCACCTCGACGAGTTCGACCTCGCGGCCGGTCGCCGCGGTGAGCGCCGCGGCGACCTGGCCGGACTGGGCTATCGCCAGCGCGCTGCCCCGGGTGCCGAGGCGCAGGGGGGCGGTCATCTCTCGCCTCCGGGGTACGGGGTGGGGTCGGTTTCGACCACGTCGGGAACGGTGTCGACGGGCGAGGTCTGCGGGACCTGGAGGTCGAACAGCTCGCGCAGCAGCGCGGCGTACTGGTCGCCGCCGGGCTCGGCCGCGAGTTGGCGGACCCGCACGGTGGGCTGGTGCAGCAGCCGCTGCACCACCCGGTGCACCGTCCGGGCCACCTCGGCGCGCTGGTCGTCGCTGAGGTCGGGGCGGCGCTGGCCCAGCCGGCGCAGCTCGGCGGTGACCACGTCCTCGGCCCGGCCGCGCAGGGCGGCCACGGTCGGGGCCACGTCGGCGCCGCGCAGCCAGGTGAGGAAGGACTCGACCTCGGCGGCGACGATCCGTTCGACGGCGGCGGATTGGGCGGGGGCGGGGCCGCCGGCCAGGGTCGTCGCCATCCGGAGAAGACGATCACCTCGACGCCGGGCAGCCCGGCCACGCCGGCCTCGACGTCGCGGGGAACGGCGAGGTCGAGCAGCACGAGCGGGCCCCGGTCGGGGTTGCGGCCGGCGAGCGCCCGGGTGACCACCTCGCGGGTGAGGACCGGTTCGGTGGCGGCGGTGGCGGCCACTACGATGTCCACTGTGGAGAGCACGTCGGTCAGCCCGGCCATGGGCGCGGCGCTGGCCCCGTACGACTCGGCCAGCCGGACGGCCCGGTCGGCCCCCCGGTTGGTCACGGTGAGCGGCCCCGCGCCGAGCCGGGAGAGCGTCGCCACGCCCAGCGCGCCCATCGCGCCGGCCCCGACCACGAGGGCGGGGCGGCCGGCGAGCGCGCCGTCGAGGTACCCGGCGGCCAGGTCGAGCGCGGCGCTGACGACGCTCTGGCCGGCCCGGTCGATCCCGGTCTCGGCGTGCGCCCGCTTGCCCACCCGCAGCGCCTGCTGCATCAGCTCATGCAGCAGCCGGCCGGCGGAGTCGGCCCCGCTGGCCCAGTGGTACGCGTCGCGTAGCTGGCCGAGGATCTGCGCCTCGCCGACGACCATCGAGTCCAGCCCGGCGGCGACCCGGAAGACGTGGTCGACGGCGGCGGCGTCGTAGTGGACGTAGAGGTGGTTGGCCAGGCTCGCGGGCGGGGCACCGGCCCGCTCGGCGAGGACGGCGCAGATGTCGCCCAGGCCGCCGTGGAAACCGGACACGACGGCGTAGACCTCCACCCGGTTGCAGGTGGAGACCAGCACCGCCTCGCTCACGTACGGCTGGGCGAGCAGGTGGTCCAGGGTCCGGGTGAGGTCGGCCGGGCCGACCGCCAGCTGCTCCAGGGTGGCGACGGGGGCGGTGCGGTAGGACGCGCCGACGACGAGCAGTTTCACGTGCCGATCGCCTCCTGGGGGTCGGTGGCCGCGAGCCCGCCGGGCAGGGCCGTGAGGGCGGTCCCGCCAGCGGCGGGCAGCGCGGTCAGCGACGCCTTGCGGTGCTCGTGGAAGGACAGGATCTGCAACTCGATGGCGAGGTCGACCTTGCGCACGTCGACCCCCTCCGGGACCGAGAGTACGCACGGCGCGAAGTTGAGGATGCTCGTCACGCCGACGGCGACCAGTTGGTCGGCGACCGCCTGGGCGGCGCGGGCCGGGGTGGCGATCACGCCGATCGCGATCGACTCCTCGGCGGCGACGCGGGGCAGTTCGTCAACGTGCTGTACGACCAGGCCGTTGATCTCCTCGCCGACCCGTCCCGGGTCGGCGTCCAGCAGCGCGGCGATGCGGAAGCCTCGGCTGGCGAAGCCGTCGTAGCCGGCGAGGGCGTGACCGAGATTACCCACTCCGACCAGGGCGACGGCCCGCCGCTGGGTGAGCCCGAGCACGAACTCGATCTGCTCGACCAGCAGGGCGACGTCGTAACCGACCCCCCGGGTGCCGTAGGAGCCGAGGTGGGACAGGTCCTTGCGGAGTTTGGCGGAGTTGACCCCGGCGGCGCTGGCCAGGCCCTCGCTGGAGACGGTCTCGTTGCCGGACTCGGCGAGGTTGTGCAGGGCGCGAAGGTACTCGGGAAGCCGCGCGACGGTCGCCTCGGGCAGGTCCGGGAGCGCCGGTACGGCACCGGTGCGACCGGACGCGCCAGGGTGACGGTGCTGCTGACTCATGAGACTCCGTGCGGTGCGATCCTCGGCCGGCTCCAGCGGCCGGTCGTATCGGGACTCCCGCTGGCGACCGAGATTGCCGGCTGTGCTAGCAGGACGCGTCGGAACTACAGAGTAGGCGCTTGTGAAGACACGCACAAATCGCGATCTTGAAGATCCGCGACCCGCCCCCACCTGCCCCTCCGCCCTCCAAGATCGATCCGGCGCTCCGCGCGGCCCGCGCCGATTATTGCTCATTCCCGACTTCCTTCACCAATCGCGCGAACGCGCGCCCGCCACCGGCGCGCCCGCCCAACGGGAACGCCGCCGGTTTCCACGACGCGCCCCCACTGCGCCCCGCCGCGCGGTAGGGCTGGCACCACCGGAAACAGGACAGGCGGCGGGATGGGACGACCGGGCCGGCGTCCCTAGCCTCGAACCATGACCGTCACCGGGGCCGAACCGGCCGCCCCACCGCCCAGCCTCCCCCGTCAGCTCCTACGCGACTCCGGGTACGTGCTGCTCGGCCTGCCCCTCGCGGTGGCCAGCTTCGTCGTCCTGGTGGTGGGGCTGGCGCTGGGCGTGGGGCTGGCGGTGACGGTGATCGGCCTGCCCGTCCTCGCCGGCACCCTCTACGCCGCACGCGGCCTCGCCGACGTGGAGCGGCTGCGGCTGCCCGCCGTGCTCCGCCAGCTCCGGGTCCGCCCCGACTACCGCCGGGCCGAGGCGGGGGCCGGCGCGTGGCGGCGGATCCTCGTGCCGATCCGGGACGTGCAGTCCTGGCTCGACCTGGCCCACGGCATCCTCAAGCTGGCGGTGGCCGTCGTCACCTTCGTGGTGACCGTCACCTGGTGGGCCGGAACGCTCGTCGGCACCCTCTACTCGATCTACGACTGGACGTTGCCGCACCCACCCGACGTTCGAGCCCCTCAGCGAGCTGCTCGGCCTGGGCGACTCCGCCGCCGCCCGGAATCGGGCTGAACACCGCCGCCCGGGCTGTTTCTTCCTGATCACCCTGCCGCTCGTGGTCCGGGGGTGCGC
>NZ_GG657738.1:2749865-2835662 GCF_000158815.1 Micromonospora sp. ATCC 39149
CCGGGTGGCCGCCGGGGGCACCGTGCTCGACCCGGAGGTGGTCGGCCAGTTGCTGGTCCGCCGACGGCGCGACGACCCGCTGCGGGAGCTGACCCCGCGCGAGCGCGAGGTGCTGGCCCTGATGGCCGAGGGGCACTCCAACACAGCCATCGCCCGCGCCCTGGTGGTCACCGACGGCGCGGTGGAGAAGCACGTGCGCAACATCTTCACCAAGCTCGGCCTTCCCCCGGACACCGCCCAGCACCGGCGGGTCCTGGCCGTCCTCGCCTACCTGCGCACCTGACCGACGCTCCCGCCGGGCCGCGCCGGATGGGGGCGGGGCCGGGCGAGGGCGGGGCGGTCAGGGCAGGGTGGCGGCGAGGGCGACAGCCTCGGTGAGGGTGTCGGCCACCGGGTGGCCGGAGGCCCGCAGCCGGGACCGGTCGGTGAAGCCGCCCGTGTAGAGCACGGCCCGGCCGCCCACCGACTCGGCGGCGTCGGCGTCGTCGATCGAGTCCCCGATCAGCACCACCGCGCGGCCGTCCAGCCCCAGCTCGGACAGGTGCTTGCCCAGCGACTCGGCCTTGCGGCCACCGCCGATCGTGGCGCGCAACCCGTCCACCCGGGCGAAGCGCCCGGTCAGCCCGTAGGAGTGCACGGCGGGCACCAGCTCGTCGTGGAACCACATGGACAGCAGGGACTGGCTACCCGGCCAGGCCGCCATCGCCGCCGCCGCGTCGTCCGCGAGCGCGCAGGTGGTCAACCCCCTGCGGTACGCGTCGTGGAAGATCCGGTCCAGCTCGCCGAACGCCTCGTCGTCGATGGCCCGGCCGAGCACCCCGGCGTAGTAGTCGGCGATCGGACGGCGGAACCGCACCCGGTGTTCGTCCGCGGTGACCGCCGGCCCGCCCACGCTGGCGAACGCGGCGTTGGTGGCGGCCACCACCAGGTCGAGGTCGTTGAGCAGGGTGCCGTTCCAGTCCCAGACGAGGTGGGGGCGCGCAGAGGTCATCCGAGCACGATAGGCGGCGGGCGGCCGACGTGGGGATTTGGCCGCGACGGCGGGCGGTGAAAAGCCGGGCACGGCGGGCGGCCGGTCAGAGCTGCGGGGTGGTCAGGTCCCGCAGCAGGCGCTCCTCCTCCACCCGCCAGTACCCGTGCTCCTTGCCGTCGAGCAGCACCACCGGCAGCCGGTCGCCGTACTCGCGCTCCAGCTCGACGTCGCCGGTCACGTCCTTCTCGATCCAACGGTCGCCGGTGACCGCGACCACCCGGCCGAGCGCCGCCTTGGCGTCCTCGCAGAGGTGGCAGCCGGGGCGGGTGATCAGGGCGAGCCGGGCGTCACTGGACATCGGAACCTCCGTGCGGATGTCGGGCGGGGCCGCCTGCGACGGCACCGGCCTGAGCTGGGTCTTGCGCACCTTGCCGACCGCAGACCTCGCGGTCGAGCCGTACCCGACGCGCACCGCGCGCCCGGTGACCTCGGTGGACCGCCACCCGGCCCGCCGCTGTCAGCGCATCCCGGCCGCCGTGGTCGACCGCCACCCGGCGGAGCCGGCCAGCGAGGTTCGGCGCGAGGCTGTCGGCTGCGTCCTGCACGGTCGCTGAGTCTGACACAGCGTCCGGCCGTCGGTCATGCCCGAACCGCGCTCGTCGCTCCCGCGCGACACGGCGCCGACGGCGGCGCAGTGCGGTCGATCCCGGCGCTGAGCTGGGGTTATCCCTAACCAGCCCGCCGCCCGAAAGTCAACCGCCCCCGACGGACAACCGGTCCGCCGCTGGTGCGACGGGCGAGCAAATACTTCTGCTCTGTGTAACGGACTTGCCACGCGCGGGTGACGTTGGCCCTATTATCACTCGGGTCGACTCACCCCATTTGCCGTGAGTCGACACCCCTCAGCCCGAGGAGGCCCCCGTGCCTGTGAGCGCATTGGACCCGCACCTCAAGGGGATCTGCCGCCCGTCGGCACCTCCCCGACGAACACTGCCCGACGGCCGTGGCCACGCCCGTACCGGGGTGCCCCGGCAGCCGGCGGCGGCCCTGATCGGGGAGGCACGGTGACCAGCTTTGGCTACGAGCAGCGACCGTTCGGGCTGGCCGCCGCGGCCCGGGCGGTCCTGAACGAACGGCTGGGCGCCGACCAGGAACCCGTGGACGACCTGGCCAGCCTCGCGGTACGCGGCGACGGGGCGTCCAGACGGTTGCGCAACCGGCCCCATCACAACGAGGCGCCGCCCCGTCCCGCCACGCCCGGCGGCAACGGCGGCCGGATCGCGTCACCGGCCCGGCCGACCATGCCGGCGCAGAGCCGGCGCGGTGGCGACACCCCGCCGGTGGCCGATCCGTCGACCACCGAGACGGCGGTGCTGCCGGCGGTGCCGGCCGACCCGCCGACCGGCGCCACGGGCGACGCGCCGACGGGATTCCCGAGCCGGCCCGATCCGTCCGACCCGGCCACCGAGGTCTGGACGCTGGTCGAGCGCGCCCAGGCCGGCGAGGCCGAGGCGTTCGGGCTGATCTACGACCGGTACGTAGACACCGTCTTCCGCTTCGTCTACTTCCGGGTCGGCAACCGGCAGCTCGCCGAGGACCTCACCTCCGACACGTTCCTGCGTGCCCTCAAGCGGATCGGCAGCTTCACCTGGCAGGGCCGGGACCTCGGCGCGTGGTTGGTCACCATCGCCCGGAACCTGGTCGCCGACCACTTCAAGTCCGGCCGGTACCGGTTGGAGGTCACCACCGGCGACGTGCTGGACGCCGACCGGGAAGACCGCGGCCCGGAGGGCAGCCCGGAGGCGGCGGTCGTCGAGCACATCACCAACGTCGCACTGCTCACCGCCGTCAAGCAGCTCAATCCGGAGCAGCAGGAGTGCATCGTGCTGCGGTTCCTCCAGGGCTTCTCGGTGGCGGAGACAGCCCGGGCGATGGGCAAGAACGAGGGTGCGATCAAGGCGTTGCAGTACCGCGCGGTCCGCGCCCTGGCCCGACTGCTGCCGGACGGCTTCCAACCCTGACGGCCACCGTCGCCGCACCGCCCGTCCGGCGGCGTCCGCGCGCCGGACGCCCCGATCCCGGCAGCGTTCCGCGCCGGCACGCCGGCCCGGGACACGGCCCAGACGTGACCGACGACCACCGGCACGTGACGACCATCACTCTTCGTGATTTCGCTCCCGCCGGCCCCGTAACCCGTGCACGGCGCCGAGCGTTTCTTCCGGTGCGACCGGTGGTTTCTCCGGCATCCCCGGGCCCCACGGTCCGGACAGCGCAGCCCGTCACGAGCTTCGTCCCGGGTGGACTCTGCCGCCGGTCGCTCGTGTCGACAGCGGCCAACTGGCCGTGACCAGCGAGAGGAGGTGCCTGCGGTGACCAGCGACCTCTTCTCCCGCCGGCGCGCCGAGCGCTTCGCGCAGCTTCTCGACGAAGCCAACGGCGGCCGACGTCACCACGTCCGGTCCCGGGCCGACGACCATCTCGCCGCGCTCGTCGCGGTCGGTCGACAGCTCAGCGCCGGCTCTCCGCCCGCCGCGGTGGATCCCGACTTCCGCTCCGGACTGCGGGCGATGCTCGTCGCCACCGCCGAACGGGAGGGCATCGGGGCCGCAGCCACCGCGCCGGCCGAGGCCGGGCAGACCGGCCCGCGCGGCACAGTCGCCACCGGTCAACGCGGCTCGTTCCTGCCGTCTGCGACCGCCCGCCGGGCCCGAGCCCGGGGTGCCATCCTCATCGGGGTGGCCGCGGGCGCGATCGCCGTCTCCGGCATCTCCGCCGCCAGTGAGAACGCCGTCCCCGGCGACGCCCTTTACGGGATGAAGCGCTCCACGGAGCGGGCCCAGCTCGCCCTGGCCAGCTCGGACCTCAGCCGTGGCCAGCTCTTCCTCGACTTCGCCCGCACCCGGCTCGGCGAGGCCGCCGCGCTGCGCGGGGACCAGCTCGGCTTCGAAGCGGTCCTCGACGACATGGACGCGGACACCCGCCAGGGCGTACGCCTGCTCACCACCACGGCCGCACAGCGCTCCGACCCGGCCGGTCTGGACGCGGTGAACACCTTCGTCGTCGGGCAACGGCGTGCGGTCGGCGACCTGCTCACCGGGGCCAGCCGGGCGGAGCGGGACCGGGTCCGCCAGTCGATCGCCCTGCTCGACGCGACCCGCAAGCGCTCCGACGCGCTGCGCGCGGCCATCGAGTGCGAGCTGCCCGCCCCAGCCGGCAGCGACACGCTCGGCCCGATCCCGACGGCCTGCCCCGGCGGGCGCTGACCCCCTGCGCTTCCCGCACGGTTCTTAGCACCACACCTGCAGCCGCCGACGAGCAGTGCGCGCCACAGTTCTCGCGGCAGTGGGCAGGGCGGCCCTCGCCCCCGGCTAGGCTCACGGAGGCACTGGTCGGGGTAATTGAGCGAGGGAGGTCGCGTGGCCCGCAACGGCAGGATGACGGTCAGCACCGACCGGCGCGGTCACACGGCCGGCTGGGCGGAGACCGAGGCGGCCCCCGCCACCCCGATCGCCCCCGATCCACGTGCCGCAGCCTTCTTCGACGTGGACAACACGATGATGCAGGGTGCCTCGATCTACTGGTTCGCCCGCGGCCTCGCCGCCCGCAACTACTTCACCACCACGGACCTGGCCCGGTTCGCCTGGCAGCAGCTTCGCTTCAGGGTGCTCGCCACCGAGCACGCCGGGGACATGTCGCAGGCCAAGGAGGCGGCGCTCGCGTTCATCGAGGGCTGGCAGGTGGACGACGTGGAGCGGCTCGCCGAGGAGATCTTCGACGAGCTGATGGCGCCCCGGATCTGGGCCGGCACCCGCCGGCTGGCACAGCGCCACCTCGACGCCGGGGAGCGGGTCTGGCTGGTCAGCGCCGCGCCGGTCGAGATCGGCCGGGTGATCGCCGCCCGGCTGGGGCTGACCGGGGCGATTGGCACCGTCGCCGAGGTGATCGACAGGGCGTACACCGGGCGGTTGGTGGGCGACCTGATGCACGGGCCGGCCAAGGCCGAGGCGGTGACCCAGCTCGCCGCCGTCGAAGGGCTGGACCTGGTCCGTTGCTCCGCCTACAGCGACTCCGCCAACGACCTGCCGATGCTGTCGGCCGTGGGGCGGGCGGTGGCGATCAACCCGGACGGCACCCTGCTGCGGCAGGCACGGCAGCGCGGCTGGGAGGTACGGGACTTCCGCACCGGCCGACGGGCCGTCAAGATCGCCGTCCCGTCGACGGCGGCGGCCGGGCTCCTCGCCGGTGCGGTCGGTGCCGGGCTGGCGTTGCAGAAGCGCCGCCGCGACCGCTGACGGAACCCCGCACCGACTCGACCGGCCGACGGCACGGATCGGCGACTCAGGGGCCGAACGGGTCGGGGCGGCGTTCCAACAGGCTGTGCAGGGTCTGCTGGATGGTCTCCCGCACCTGGTCGGCAAGGTTGAACACGACCAGCGGGTCGTCGGCCGAGTCGGTCAGGTGCGCGGTCGGGATCGGCGGGCAGAACTCGATCAGCCACTTGCTGGGCAGTGGCACCATCCCGAGCGGCCCCAGCCACGGGAACGTCGGCGTGACCGGGAAGTACGGCAGCTTGAGCAGCCGGGCCAGGGGCTTGATGTCGGCGAGCATCGGGTAGATCTCCTCGCCGCCGACGATCGCCACCGGCACGATCGGGGTGCCGGTGCGCAGCGCCGCCGAGACGAACCCGCCCCGGCCGAAGCGTTGCAGCTTGTACCGGTCGGAGTAGAGCTTGCCGACCCCCTTGAACCCCTCCGGGAAGACGCCGACCACCTCGCCGGAGCGGAGCAGCCGCTCGGCGTCCGGGTTGCAGGCGACGGTGCCGCCGGTCTTGCGGGCGATCTCGGACACCACCGGCATCCGGAACACCAGGTCGGCACCGAGCAGCCGCAGGTAGCGGTGGGCCGGGTGCTGGTCGTGCAGGGCGGCGGAGAGGATCAGTGCGTCCAGCGCCACCGTGCCGGAGTGGTTGCCGACCACCAGGCCGGCCCCGTCCGCCGGCACGTGCTCCAGCCCGGAGACCTCGGTGCGGAACCAGTCCCGGTAGAGCAGCCGCAGCATCGGGTGGAAGACGGACTCGGTCAGCTCCGGGTCGAACCCGAACTCGTCCACCTGGTAGTCGCCGGAGAGCCGCCGACGCAGGAACGCCAGCCCGGACGCGACCCGCCGGTCCCACACGTCGCCGGGGCCGTCCGGCACCGCCGCCGCACGTGGCGCGTGCGCGGCCGCCTCCGGCAGCTCCCGCTCCGCCGGCAGCTCCCGCTGCCCCGGCTGCGGGACCGCCGGGCCGCCGTTCAGCTCCGCGACGGGCTCCGGGGCGGGGTGATGGCCGTTGTGCCGGGCCGGCTCCGCTCCCGGGCCGGCCACCATCAGCGGTACGTCGTACCGGCCGTTGGCCCCGGCGCGCCCGCGCTCCTCGCCCGGGCGGCTCACGACCGCTCCCGTACGGCCGCGCGCACCTGGCGGATGCCGTCGAGGACGGCCCGCTCGGCGGCGGCGAGCTGCTCCCGGGTGACCACCACGCCGCCCTGGTGGGCGCGGACGAAGTCGTCGAACGCGGCGGCGGTCGAGCGGGGGGTGAAGCCGTACTCGCGTTCCAGCGCGGAGGTGTCCACGACCCGGCCGTGCACGAAGAGGTCGACCTGGTCCAGGCCGTACCGGCCGAAGCCGAGGCTGCGGGCCAGCGCGACGGCCCCGGACAGGCCCGGTTCGAGCACCGGGACGCCGACCCGCCCGGCCCGCCTGATCGCCTGGGAAAGGGAGAGCACGCCCGGCCCGGCGACGTTGAACGTGCCCGGGTGCTCCTCGGCGACCGACCGGTGCAGCACCTCCAGCGCGTCGTCGAAGTGCACGAACTGCAACCGGGGGTCGCGCCCGAAGACGGTGGGGACGAAGGGCTGGGAGAAGTACCGGGTCAGCGTGGTGTCGGCGGTCGAGCCGATGAACGGCGCGAAGCGCAGCACCGTGGCGGTGACGTCGGGTCGGCGCCGGCGGAAGCCGCGCACGTACCCCTCGATGTCGAGGATGTCGCGGCCGAAACCGCCGCGCGGCACCTCGCGCGGCTCGGTCTCCTCGGTGAACACGGCCGGGTCCCGGAACGACGCCCCGTACGCGGCGGTCGACGAGCGGACCACGAGCTGACGCAGCCGGGGCGCCCGCTGGCAGGCGGCGAGTAGCTGCATGGTGCCGATGACGTTCTGTTCCTTCATCGCCGACCGACCGCCCTGCTGGGAGTCGGGGGCGGTGACCAGGGCGAGGTGCACCACCACGTCGACGTCGAGGTCGGCGAAAAGACCCCCGAGCGAGCCCAGGTCGAGCCGGATGCGCTCGACCCGGTCGAGCAGCCGGGCCACCTCCGGGTTGGGGGTGCTCGGATCGACGCCGATCACCCGCTCGATCCGGGGGTCGGCGGCGAGGCGGGCGGCGACGTGGGCACCGAGGTAACGGCTGACCCCGGTGACGACGACCACCCCCGGGGCACCTGGGGTGCCACCGGGGGTCACGTCGTGCACCTACCCCGGCAGGTGCGATCGAGCCGGGGTATCCGCGGCCTGATCACCTGAGCCTCCGGGGGTCGACTTTGGCAAGCGACACGGGACGCCGGGCCGGTGTGGGCCCGGCTCCGGTCACTTGCCGAGACGGCGACGCTGGACGCGGGTCTTGCGCAGCAGCTTGCGGTGCTTCTTCTTAGCCATGCGCTTGCGGCGCTTCTTGACCACCGAGCCCATACGACGACAGCCTTTCGATGCAACGTGCGGGGCGGACCGGATGACACCACACGGTGGCGTCGACGACCGCTTGCGGACAACGGACCGGACCAGCTGGCGGGCGGCGGGCGCACCGATGTGCGGTCACGATCCGGTCCAGGGTAACTGGAGAGCGTCAGCAGGACCAACGCGCCCCCGTCGATGCCCGTTACGTCGCACTCGGTGCCCTTACGGGGCACTCGACGCACGCCAAAGTGGCGTACGCAGCTGAGGAAGGCGCTCGGCGGAGTCGCCGGGCCCGGATGCGCCACAAGTGGTTGGTCAGGCGGTTTCCTGGAACGCGCCCCGGAGATACTCGTGCACCGCGTGCTCGGGCACCCGGAACGACCGGCCGACCCGCACGGCGGTCAGCTCGCCGCTGTGCACCAGCCGGTACACCGTCATCTTCGACACCCGCATCACCGTCGCCACCTCGGCGACCGTGAGGAACCTGACCTCCGACAGCCTGCCGTCGGACTGCGAACCGGTCATGGCCCACCGCCCATCCCATGCCCCGGCGCGTGCCGCCGGACGGGATCCTCCCGCCAGGACGGGCTACGCGCGTGTTACCAGTACGGTAGCGGGACGGCTGTGACCGGCGCGATCCCTTCGTGCATGTTGATCACGCACAACGCCGGGTTTCCTCCGCCCGTGGCCAGCCGTTTCGCCCCGTCCGGGCACGCCTGCACCCGGTGTCCTGTTGGGGCCTGGGCCTGTCCGGTTGGGGCCTGGGCCCGGCGTCCGGTTGGGCTGCTGGCGCTGGGCGGAGTGGACGGGCGGGGTGGGCGGGGTGGACGGGGTGGGGTGGGCTGCGGCCATGTCGGCGACATTGCGGTATCCGGGCACCTCTGACCCCGCTATGTCGGCGACATGGTGTCGATCAAGGCACCCGGTGGCTCCGGCGGCGCCACCGGAGCCACCGGGCGGGCGCCCCGGGCCGCTTCCGGACGCGGACCGGGACTCCGCACTGGGAGCGCCCCAGTGTCGCAGGTGCCCGTCGAGCCCGAACAGCCAGTCGCACGGGACAGTCCCACCGCAACGAGTGACGCATCCTCGAACTCCAGATCAATTCCGAGCGACAGCCGCCAAGAATACGGGCTCCACGCTTCTTCTTGCCCTCCGCAGCCCTTCTCGCTCCGCTTCACGGAAACCACGGCGGCAACGCCAGCACATCGCAGCGTCCGGAGCACCCAGACGCCTGCCGGGTGGTCAACTGACATCAACCCCGGTAAACAACCACGCCCATGAGCGCACAGCGGCATGGCGCAGCGACAGGCGCCAGAATGGATCTATACCGATTCGAAGCACGCGAACCGTCAGGGAAGCCATGACCTGACTAGTCAAGATCGAATACGCAGTCCTTGGTAAAAATCGCAGCCACGATCTCGTCATTGACGAGCTCTTGAGCAATGTACGGCCTTTCACCATAACGCATGGCACAGAACGTCACATTTCCGGTGAAATAGTCGGGATCAAAGAGCGTTGGAGAAATCGAGACATAGGCAGAAACTTCAATATCAGGAAATTGACTATGTTGCATGCGAAGAGCGCTCCAGGCGAAAGCCATGCCCCGCCGCAACAGTCTGGGTACGCGTACGTAACGGTCCTCAGTCAGGTCGAGGTCAGGAATTCCACGGCCATTGACCGCGACCTCGTAGTCCATAGCCTCAGAGAACGTCAACCTGTCGCCGTGATAGCTTTCATACCAGGACGCCAACAACACGGCTCCATCGATAATGCGCCAACCATGTCTCACCACCGTATCCAACTCCGGCGTCAGGTCATGGCGACGGAGCGTTTCTAAGATGTGCGCTCCGCCGACCATTTCCGCTTCGGCACTAAGCCATGGCACGAAGTTTCCAACTCCTTCGGTTTGTCACGTTATCCACACGTTCCAATTACCCGACCAAAGACGTCCGCCGCCCGGGTGACGGCCTTCTGATAACCCGGAGTCTTCGCCAACTCTCGCTGCAGGGAGCGCGGCATCCCCTCGAACTCGCCTGTGGATGGGTTGAACTGATACTTTGGAGCATTCGCGGAACTGACGCCCCTGATCTGTTCTTGAAAATGCATCTGCTTCATCCCATTGCGAGACTCGATGTCAATCCGGTATTGCCCTCGCTGCCAAACCGTATAGCTCTTGCCATTGAGATCAATAGAATCGCCGCCATCGTTGTGCACCAGCACCGGGATGTTGCCGGCGAGCACATAGTACGTGTGGATACCGTCGACGGTGAGGTTGTAGGCAAGCGCCACGTACGCCGAGTGCTGCTGCAACCCGCCCACCACGCGGGCCCTGCCGTCACGGCTCAGCGTCAGGTCGCCCCGATCAAGTTCGTCGGCGCGCTGCCACTCGCGGTCGGTGTGGTTCCAAAACGGGTGGTCCTCCGTGGTGGTGACGAAGGCGTCCCCGATCTGGAGGTCGACGAGGTCGTCCTCGTGCACCCAGACACGGGTGACGGTGCGCGGCCCCTGCTCGCCGGTTTCCGGGTCGGCTGCAATGACCTCGTCGCCGGCCTGGATCTCTTCGAGCTTCCTGGTGCTCCCGTCGGCCATCAGGACCTCGGTGTCACCGCTGAAGCTGCACGCACCGCCCGACCTGACGCCCCGGCCGCCGTTGCCCTTGCCGCCACCCACGCCGATCGTTCCGGGCAGGATCCGTTCGTCGCCGGGCAGGTTCTCGGTGCCCCACCGGAAGTGCTCGTCCCAGAAGAGGTCCTCGATCCACTGCTGGCATCCGCCCGGTCTGCCCATCTCGTGGCAGATGTTCATGGCGAGCCGAGCCGTGTCCGCCACCATCCAGTCCCTGTTGTTGCCCTGGCTCACGGTGGAGAAGTACTCGGCGCGCTGTTCGCGCCAGCGGCGCATGAACTCCTCGAACGGCACGCTTTCCGGCACCTGGATGCCGAAGCCGAGGTCCCGTGGGTGGTTCTCCTTCTGGGGCTTGGAGCTTCCCTTCCCGTTGGCCTCGCCCCACGTCACGTTGTCCGTCGAGCCACAGCCGTGCGGGCAGCCCTCCTTCGGGTCGTACCCGTAGCAGTCGAAGTGCCGGCAGTCGTCGGGGATCATCCCCGACGGGTCACTGGAGGTGACCGGGGTGTTGTTGGCGTACGAGTAGCCGTTCCACTGCTGCGGATCGGCCAGGTCCTGTAGCGGGTCGAGCGAGACGAACCGGCCGACGGTCGGGTCGTAGTTGCGGGCACCGACCTGCGTCAGGCCCGTGTTCGGGTTCAGCGGCTGGTTGAGGAACCCCCGGTTGTCGGGGGCCGTCACGGTGGCACCGCGCGGTGCGCCGTACGGGGTGTACTGCCGCCAGGTCGGCACCTGGGCGGTGTTGTTGAGGTACAGGCTGGGCGTGCCCTGGTGGTCGGGCAGGATGAAGCCGTACGCCGTGCCGCTGCCCGTCCGGTAGGCCACCGCCCCGCTGGGCAGGGCGTGGTACCGGATGCCGCTCAGCGTCTGGGTGGTGGTGTTCAGGGTGATCTGCTCGCCTGCCAGGTAGAGCGTGGTGGACCCCGGGTCGCGCTGGATGAGCAGGTTGCCGTCGGCGTCGTACAGGAAGGAGCTGTTTCCGCCGGTGCCGCCGGTCACCGAGGTCAGCTCGCCGGTGTCGTCCCAGGCGAGGGTCTGGGTGCCCTGCCCGGCCTGGCGGGTGGTCATGTTCCCGGCACTGTCGTACGCGTACGAGGTGCTGCCAGTGAGCCCACCGGTGGTGGTCGTGCCGGTCAGCGTGTGCGGCTGCCCGCCGCCGTTGCCGTCGTACGCGTAGGTGGTGACGGTGTCGGCGCCGCCGGTCGGCGAGTACTGGGTCTGCCTGGTGCGGTTGCCGAGCGCGTCGATCTCCCACTCGGTCCAGTAGGCGCTGGTGGCGCCGATGCCGCTGCCGACCATCGTGCGGTTCCCGGTCGTCGGGGTGGCGGCGCAGTCGTCGGTCGCGGTCCACGCCTTCGTGAGCCGCCGCAGCGCGTCGTACCGGTAGCACTCCGTCTCGGCGGCGGTGCCCGGCACGTGGCGGGTGTCGACGGTCTTGAGGATGTTGCCGTACAGGTCGTACGCGTAGTCCTGCCTGCCGACGTTGGTGGTCGTGTTCGTCGTCCTGGTCACGGTCTGCTGGAGCAGCCGGCCGTTGTGGTCGTCGTAGGTGTTGACGAGCGACGCCGCGCTCGTGGCGGGCCCCTGGACGCCCCGGGTCACCCGGCCCCACGCGTCGTACTCGGTGGAGCTGGCGTAGCTGGCCAGGCCACCGAGGGTGCTGGGCAGGTCGAGGACGCCGCTGTAGCCGTGGATGACCGTCTCGGCGGGCAGGCCGCCCCGGGCCGGGTAGGTGTCGCCGAGCGGCTTGCCCGTGGAGCTGTGGTAGCTGTGGGTGTAGCCGTAGGTGTTGCCGAGCAGCCCCTCCACGGCCGGAATGACGATCTTCTCGCCGGTGGCGGAGCCGAACGCGTTGAAGCCGGTCCACTGGGTCCGGTACTCCGCGCCGTCGCGGTAGGCGATCTTCGTGGTCAGCCTGCCGACCGGGTTGGCCATCGTCGGCTCGGCGGCGTTGTCGTTGTCGTACACCCAGGCCGCGAGCCGGTTGCCGGGTGCCTGCGCGGAGAGGGCGGCGGCGTAGCTGCCCGTCCTGCGATTGATCTTGTCGTACGTGAAGGAGGTCGTCTTGCCCCGGGAGTCGGTCGTCTCGACGATGTTCCCGACCCCGTCGTAGCGCGTCGTGCTGCTGCCCGCGTCCGGGTCGTCCCTGCCCACCGCCTGCCCCAGCAGGTTGAACTGGCTGGTCCAGACGTTGCCCGCCGGGTCGGTCAGGGTGGACTGGTTGCCGCTCGCGTCGTAGCCGTAGCCGGTGGCGACGGTCGTGCCGCCGGTCAGGTGGTAGATCCCGGTGAACGGGTCGGCCGGGCTGGTCAGCGTCGGCGCCGAGGTGTACTGGAGCCGCTGCTGCGTCCGCCCCATCGGGTCGGTCACCACAGTGGTGGTGGTGCCCCCCGTCGGCGGGATGACCGTCGTCCGGTCGCCGTTGTAGACGGTCCTGGTCGCCGACTTCACCACGCCGTCGCGGGCCGCCTCGGCGAGGATCACCCGGCCGAGTCCGTCGTACGTGTTGAAGGTCTGGTTCAGCGCCTTCTTCAGCAGGTTGTCGGCGTACACGGGGGTGGTGTTCGGCGTGGCGGCGGCGTCCCACCAGCCGTTGTAGGTGGCCCGCGTCAAGCCGCGGCTGTCGTAGAACGTGTCGGTGACCATGCGCCCGCCCTGCGGGGTGTCCGCCTGGGTCTGGCGCACCCGGTGCAGGGCGTCGTAGATGGTGATCGTCTTCTGGTAGCCGCCGCTGTTGTTCAGCGTCTGGGTGGTCGTCGCCGACGGGCCGGTCTTCGACACCGTGTAGGTGTGCTTGACGTGGGCAGGGTTGCTGGTGGCCCGGGAGGCGAGCCAGACCGCCGTGCGGCGACCGAGCGCGTCGTACTGGGTGCGGGTCACCACGTTGTTCGCGTCGGTGCTGCTGGTGGTCAGGTTCCGCAGCGGCGTGACGACGTTGACGGTGGCGTGGCCCTCCGCGTTCGTCACGGTCACGCCCGTGGTGAGGCCGACGGGGTTGTCCGTGTAGCTGACCGTGCTCGCGTTGCCGTTGCCGTCCCAGCTACCGGTGGCCCGGCCGTACGCGTCGAACTCCGCCCGGTCGGTCGTCTGGTAGGTGTACGCCCCGGAGGCCCAGCCGGAGGCCTTGCGGACCATCGTGACCGTGCCCCTGGTGGGCGCGACGGCCTGCGGGAAGGCCGTGGCGAAGGTCGGGTCGTCGTAGTACGTCCGGACGTGCGAGACGACCTGCGCCGGCCGGTTGACCGTGGCCGGGGCGGTCAGCGTGTTCACGCTGCCCGGCGCCGACGCCGACGGGCCCTGGGCGTAGCCGCCGCAGGCCACCGCCACCGTCTCGGTCTCGCTGGTCAGGCCGACGAGGTTGCGGCCGGCGTTCGGCGCCGCGTACGAGGTGGTGGTGCACCGGTCGTAGGCGGCGTTCGCCGGCACCGTGTGCTCGTAGGAGTGCCTCAGCAGCCCGAAGGTGGCCGAGCTGGTCGAGGCGTCGTACGAGTTGTCGGTCGCGATGTACCGCCAGGCCGTGGTGCCGCCGGTGGTGACCGCCTGCCGCCGCCAGATCCGCACGGGCGCGGCGAACGTCGCGGTCAGCGGGGACAGGCCGGTGCGGGTACGGGTCGCGGTCGCGTCCGACACCCAGTAGGAGGTGACCGTCGAGCTGTCGACGGGACCGCCGTCGCCGAGGTGGCTGGTGGATTCCAACTCCCGGCCGGCGAGCTGGTCGACGTCCTCGTGGACGCCGCCGGCGGAGTCGGTGAGGTTGACGACCGTGGTGTTGTTGTTCCGGCTCATGCCGCGGTAGTACGTCGTCTCGGACAGCGTGCGCCGGTCGTTGACCCCGTCGCCGCTGCGCACCCTGACCTTGCCGTAGCCGCGGAACTGGCCGTACGTGCGGTACTTGGCCTTGACCACCTCGTTGTCGTCGTAGTGCCACGCGGCACCGCCGAGGTACTCGTAGCTGGTGGAGGTGGCGGGGGCGCCGCCGGTGGGGTCCGTGGCGGTGACCCGGGTGACGGCGTACCGGTGGAACCAGTCCCGGATCTGGTCGGTGTACCCCTCGGGCGTCCAGTGGATCGGGTAGCAGGACCTGGTGTTCGAGGCCGGGCTGGTCGTGACCGGGGCGGTGCACGGCTGCGGCAGCTCGTAGCTGGGCGAGACGACCGAGCCGGTCTCGGTGGTGATGGCCGAGATCCGCTGCCGATAGAAGTTCGGCAGGCCACCGGTGACGTCCACGCGGTTGGCCAACTTGACCCCGCTGAACGACACCGACGGCAGCTCGACGGGGGCGGTGGAACCGCCGGAGGTGATGTCGTGTCCGGTACGGGTGACCGAGGACAGCCACAGCGTCGGGGACGTGCCGTCACCGGTCGCCGGCATGGTGTGCGCCAGCGCGTACGAGTCCACCTTCCGGTACGTCGAGGTGGCGGTGTCGTACTGCCGGGTCTCGATCGCGGTCAACCGGACGGTGGAGAAGAACGACGGGCTCCACGCCTGGCAGTCGGTGCCGGCGTTGCAGACCAGGTCGAAGGGTACGTCCGGCCAGTTCGCCTTGTTCGCCGAGTTCAGCGGCTGGCAGGTGCCGGAGAGGCACCGGTCGCCGGTGACGAACACGACCTGGTTCGGCACCGTGCCGTACGCCCCGTCGTCGCGGAAGCCGTAGTCGATCCGGGCGAGGTGGCTGTCCCGGACGTAGCTGACGTCGGTGGCCCCCATGTTGCGGCCGTAGTGGTTGGTGGCCTGGCCGTAGTAGTAGGCCATCGCGTTGCCGTGGACGTCGGAGACGAAGTCGAGGTTCCACCGGTACGCCATGGTGCAGACCGAGGAGGTGAACCCGGCCGGGTCGTAGCAGGGGTCGCCCGAGTGCGGGGAGTAGACTGGGACGGTGTCGACCGACTTCGTTTCCGGCTTCCCGGAGGTCCAGCCCGGCAGGCGGTTGCGGCCGAACTCGTAGACCGTGCCGTCGCGCTCGGTGACCCGCCAGTAGTCGGTGTCGTGGGTACCGCTCCCGTTGCCGGAGTTGGTCACCCGGGCGACCTTCGCGCCGGTGTCGTTCTGGAGCTTCCACACCTGCTTGGTGGCGTCCCAGATCAAGGCGCTCGACGAGCCGTTCAGCGCGATGGTCAGGATGGGGCCGGCGTAGCAGCGGTCGTGGGTCTCGACCGGTGAGGGGCTGCCGCCCGGGTCGTCCTTGCAGGAGACGAACGTCTGCTCGACGTACGACCGCGGCGTCGTCCAGCCGTCGCCGACCCACGACGCCTGGGCGTTTGTCGAGGAGGTCTGCCCGTCGACGGCACCCGAGTCGTACGACAGCGCCACCTTCGGCACCAGCTTGGAGCGGGTCGGCGGCACCGTCACGGGGTAGGTGTAGCTGAACGAACCCGTGCTGCCGCCCGCGCTCCAGGACTGGGACGGCGACAGGTCGGTCGCGGCGTAGGTGCCGCCCGCACCGCCCTCGTCGCCGGCGGTCGCGACCGCCGCCAGCACCGTCGTCGGCCTAGCCGCCCCGGTGCCGCCTGCGGCGCCCGCCAGCGGGACCTCGGCCGACACCGTGTCGGCCCCGACATCGTTGGTCGAGGGCAGCGCCGTCGCCGTGCGGCATTCGGCCACCGCCGGGGTGGTGAGGGCACACTCGGGTAGGCGCACCAGCCTCAGCCGCGAACCGTAGTTCCCGCCGTACGCCTCGGCGAAGCCGGTGTAGTCCACGCCGATCCGCACGGTGCCGGGGGCCTCGCCGGGCGAGGGGGCCACTGACAGCAGCATCCCCTCGACCCCGGCGGCCTCCGCCGCGGCCCGGCCCGCGACGCGCACGTCGAGCCGACGGGGCCCGGCGTACCGGCCGCCCTCGGCTACCGGCTGCGCCCACACCGGGGTTCCCGCCGCCCGCGCCTTCGCGGGTGTCGTCGCCTTCGCCCCGGCCGTCGCCGGCACGCTCAGCTCCAGCCGCGCCGACGCGGCCTTCGGCCACGCCGTCCTCGACGGGCGGTGGGTGGAATTCGCGTCGTTCCTCGGCGTCGCGAACCGCGTCGGCAACGGCTTGACTCCCGTGACCGACCGGCCGGGCGACACCGTCGGCAGCTTCGCCGGCCCGTCGTCCAACGGCCTCGCCGACGCCGGCGTACCCGACAACAGCCCCGCCACCAGAGACGCCGAGGCGACCACCGTGACCAGCCGTCTTGGACGCGTCAACAGGCGTGTGCCCCCGTGCCCGACCATGCCAACCCCACTCTGCCAGAGACAAGAAAGCCACGGAGGGTGGTCGAACCACCCGCCCCGTGGCGGGGACAATGTTTCACGTGCGGCCGAGCCGAAGGTCACGGCGAGGTAACGATGGGCGAAGATCACATGGGCCAAACCCATCGCAGAGAGTTCCAAAGGGACAACCAATGGTGAGTTTGGACGTTCCCTGGAGGCATGGGCGGCTGGTTCACTGTGGCCGCCCACCGGACGCCGCCCGGCGCCCACCGGACACGGGGAGGAAGCACTTCATGCTCGCAGCCCAGCTACCACGAGCGACGCTCGGGGCGAAAGCCATGGCGGCCGGCGTCAGCCTCGGTCTCCTGGCCGCCAGCTTCGCCTCGCTGCCCGTCCGCCCGGCCGGGGCGACGCCGTCGCGACCTGCGGCGAAGCCAGCCGCCGGCGCGCTCGGCGTCGATCGGGCCGTGGCCGAGGCGCGGCGCACCGGCAAGCCGGTCGAGGCGACCGCCGCGGCCACGTCCACCTCCACCGTCACTGCCCGCCCGGACGGCACCGTCGAGCTGACCCAGACCGCGGTGCCGACCCGCACCCGCGTCGACGGGCAGTGGAAGACCCTCGACCCGACCCTGGTCCGCCACCCCGACAGCAGCATCACGCCAGCGGTGACGACGAACCAGGTCCGGCTCTCCCCCGGCGGCACCGGCCCCCTCGCCGAACTGGTCAGCGGCGACCGCGCCCTGTCCGTCGCCGCCCCGTTCACCCTGCCGAAACCCACCCTCGCCGGGCCGGCGGCCACCTATTCGGAGGTCCTTCCCGGGGTCGACCTCACCGTCCGGGTCACCGCCGAAGGCGGCTTCTCCCACGTCTTCGTCGTGAAGAACCGCCGGGCCGCCGCCAACCCGAGGCTGGCCACCCTGGATCTGACCACGTCGACCAGAGGCGTCGCCCTGACCACCGACGCGGCGGGGAACATCACTGGGCGCGACCGCGCGGGTCACGCCGTGCTCACCGCCCCCGCCCCCACCATGTGGGACTCCACCGCCGGGCCGGCGCAGCGTGGTGCCGCCGCCTCAAACGCCACCGCGCCCGGACGGAACGCGAGGAGCGCCCCGATCGGGGTGAGGGTCATCCCCGGCACGCTACGCCTGATCCCCAACCAACGCCTGCTCACCGACGCGTCGACGACCTACCCCGTCTACATCGATCCCACATTCACCTGGACGCCGGTGGGGCCCAAAATGTCCGGCTGGGCCACGATCTCCTACCAGCACCAATCCACCAACTACTGGAAGAGCACCCCGGACCTCATCGGACGCATGCAGGTCGGCAACTCCGGCAGTCAGCGCTCCCAGACCCTGATCAACTTCCCGATCCCGTACAGCACCCTCGCCGGGGCCGAGATCTACGACGCCATCTTCAAAATCACCAACACCCGGTCCTGGAACTGCACCGCCAAGACCGTCAACGTCTACGCACCCGCGACCACCCTCAGCTCTTCCAACGCCACCTGGAACCATTGGGAGGGCATCAGCAACGGCCCGCTCGCCGCGTCGAAGAGCTTCGCCTACGGCTACAGCGGCTGCGACGCCGCCGCCGTCTCCTTCGACATCACCAGCCAGGTCGAAGCCGACGTCACCGCGCAGAAGGCCACCCGCACCCTGCGGATGATCGCCGCGAACGAGGCCAGCGACACCCAGAGCTGGAAAGAGTTCCTCGAAACCAGCCCCACCCTCACCATCCGCTACAACCACAAGCCCAACACCCCGACGGGTATGACCACATCCCCCAAGACCTCCTGCACCGCGAGCACCCCGACGGTCGTCGGCGACGGCTCGGTGTCTCTCTACGCCCCGGTCTCCGACCGCAACGGCGGCACCCTCGGCGTCAGCTTCACAATCTGGAAGACCTCCGACACTTCGCAGACCGCGGTCGCGTCCTCCAACCCGAACCTGCTGACCTACCCCTCCGGCAGCACGGCGGTGCTGGTCGTTCCGGTGGCGACCCTGCGCACCGCAGCCGCCGGCGCGGCCACCGGCTTTTCCTGGAAGGTCCAGGCCACTGACTTCCGCACCCCGAGCAACTGGTCGGCCACCTGCCGGTTCACCTTCGATCCCACCCGCGCAGGCCCGCCGGAGGTGACGGCGCCCGCCGCGAGCACCGTCGGCCAGCCCGCCACTTTCACCATCGCCCCGCCCGCGACAGGCACAGTCCCGAGCGGATACGTCTACCAACTCAACGCCAGCGCACCGGTCGACGTCCTGGCCGACGCCAGTGGCAACGCCAGTGTCTCGATCTCTCCCAGCCGGTTCACCAACACCCTGACCGTGACGAGCGTGTCCGCCGGCGGCAACGTCGGCGAGTCGGCCAGCGTCACATTCAACGCCAACCCCGCCGCGACCGCCGTCGACGCCGACCTCACCGGTGACGGCACCGCCGACCTGCTCACCGTCGGTGCCGCCAACGGCCTGCCCTCCGGGCTTTGGCTCGGCGTCGGCAACACCGAGGGCACCTCCGTCACCGGCACCGACATCGGTGCCCGGGGCAACGGTGTCACCGGCGACAATTCCCCCGCCGACTTCGACGGCGCCCAGGCCCTCACCGGCCGATTCACCGGCACCGGCCTCCAGGACGTGCTCGTCTACCACCCCGCCGGCAGCGACCCCGGCAGTGCCGGCGTCCTGCGCGCCAACGGCGACGGCTCCGTCATCCAGGCCCAGCTCAGCGGCAACCAGTACAGCATCGGCCCCGACCAGCTACTGGACCCCGACGGCAACCTTCCCCTCCAACTCGCCAACGCCGGTGACAGCCGCCGGCTCGACTCCCCGTATCCCGATCTCGTCGGCACCAGCGGGGACGCCACCGGCGGTTACCACCTCACGTATTACCCGAACCTGGGCACGCCCAACGGCTACCTCGGCGCCTTCCACACCACCGCCCTGACCCCGGCCGGCGGCACCGACTGGAACAACTGGACTCTCGCCACCGCCCAGCTCACCACAGGCACCGCCATGTTCCTGTGGAACCGCACCACCGGTGCCCTGCACCTGTGGACCGATCTCACTGTCGACCCGGGCACCGGACAGCTGACCTACCACCCGTACGCCCTGTCCGCTGCCTGGAACGCGGGTGCGAACGTGACCCTCCGCGCCGCCGACGCCGACAACAGCGGCACCCCCGACCTGTGGACCACCGGCACCGGCGGCAGCCTCACCCTCTGGAAGGTCGCCGGCCTCGCCGCCGGCACCGGCACCATCGCAGCCCAACCCACTCAAACCCTGATCACCTCCGACCACAGCTGGCAGCTCAACGACGCCGACAGCGGCACCGTGAGCACGGCCCGTGACACCGTCGGCACCCTCCACGCCAGCGGCGCCACCGGCGTCAGCTGGAGCACCGGAGACATGTTCGACCCCGACGCGGTGTTCAACGGCACCAGCGGGAGCCTCACCACCCCCACCCCAGCCGTCAACACGAACAACGACTTCTCCCTTTCCGCCTGGGTCAAGCCCTCCTCGCTCGGCGGCACGATTCTGTCCCAGGACGGCGTCAACACCGCCGGGTTCAAGCTCTACACGGACGCCACCGACAAGTCCTGGCGCTTCGCCATGCCGCGCACCGACGTCGCGGCACCGGTATGGGACATCGCCATCTCGGCGCCCAACACCGCTCGACTCGGCGTGTGGACACACGTCACGGTCACCTTCCAGAAGTCCTTGGGCGCAATATGGATAATGCTCAATGGAATCCGAAGCGCCCACGGCGCCCACTCGTCGACCTGGAGCGCGGGCGGCGGGTACCGGATGGGCAGCCACAAGACGGGTGGCAGCAGCTACGGGGGCTGGTTCGCCGGTGAGCTGGCGAACGCGCAGACCTGGTCACGGACACTGACCTTCCCCCGGGCCAGCAACCTTCCGGTGGAGGACTTCGACGGCGACGGCCGGTCGGACATCCTCGGCTTCTCGACCTCCCACGCCGAGCTCTGGTGGACGCCGAACACGACGGTGCCGGGTCAGTCCCCGTCGCGGGGCGGCAGCAAGCGCATCTCCGCCGGGTGGTCGAACATCACCGACCCGTTCGTCACCGACTACGACGGCGACGGGAAGTCGGACGTCGTCGGGCGGGTCAACGACGAGCTGTGGACGTGGTCGAACGCCAGCAGCGTCGGCACCCCGCTCGTCGTGGCCGCCGACAAGCTCGGCGTGAACTGGGACAGTCTTCCCCGGATCGCGCCGGCCGATTTCGATGGCGACGGTAGGACCGACATCGTCGGCTACTCCAGCAATAGCGACGAGCTGTGGTGGGTCCCGAACACGACCCCCGCTGGGGGGATGCCGCAGCGCGGGACCAGCAAGAAGGTGTCGTCGGGATGGGGTGGCATCACCAAGCAGATGATCGCCGACTACAACTCGGACGGTAAGCCGGACATCCTGGGCCGGGGCAGCAACAACGTCATGTACGTCTGGCTCAACACCAGCACGGTCGGCAACCCGTCCGTCGGTTCCCTCGTGCCCCTCGGTACCGCGTGGGACACGCTGCCCACCACCACTACCGCCGACTTCGACAGCGACGGGCGGGCGGACATCGTCGGCTTCTCGATCAGTGGTGACAAGTTCTGGTGGGTGCCGAACACCACTCCCGCCGGCGGCACGCCGAGCCGGGGAACCAGCCAGGAGGTGGCCGCCGGCTTCGCCACCGCGACCGACAAGCGGGTCGTCGACTACAACGGGGACGGCCGACCGGACGTGCTCGCCCAGATCGGCGACGAGCTGTGGGTCTGGCCCAACACCAGCACGCCCGGCAACCCGTCCGTCGGGCCCAAGGTGTCACTGGGTCTGGCCTGGAACACGATCGGCGACTTCCTGACCGAGCGCCGGGCGTTCTGACGTCTCCCCGCGTCACGGTAGGGGCGGAGGTCTTCTCCGCCCCTACCGTCGTCAGGTACGAGGCGGACGACGGGTTCAGCGGGCCGCCGCGCGGGTGTACGCGACGCACTCGTCGTGCAGGGCCGCCCACGGCTCGCCGAACGCCTCCCCGGACGCCTCCTCCGGGGTGCGGCGGTCGTGCACCACCGCCTTGAAGAAGGCGAGCACCCGCTGCTCGCCGAACCGGTCGACGAGGTGCCGGACGGCCAGGTAGCCGACGCCGTAGCTGCCCCCGACGCGTCGGGCGGAGGCGTCCTCGGCCGGGGTGAGGTCGCTGAGCCGGCCGGTCCAGCCACCGCCCGGAGCCAGCAGCTCGCGTACCTCGGCCAGCCCCTCGTACCGGCCCACCGGCGCTCCGCCGGCCCCCGCGTACTCGGCCAGCCCCTCCACCAGCCACCAGGTCTCCCGGCCCGGGTAACCCCGCTCGGGCAGGGACGCGGCGTGCGTCAGCTCGTGCCGGAGCAGGTCGTCGGCGCCGGTGGCGGAGAGCTCGTCGGCGTTGAGCACCACCTCGTGGTGGCCGCCGCCGACGGTGACGGCGTACCCGCCGGTCCACTCCGGACGACCGCCGCCGTACCAGCTCAGCCACTCCGCCTTCCCGGCGTAGAAGACCCGGTACCGGTCGGGCGGGGGCCCGGCGACCGCGTACCCGTCGGCGATCCGCGCCGCCGCCTCGGCCTGCCGGAGCAAACCGGGAAGCTTCCCGCGCAGCGCCGGGGTGGTGGCCACGACGGTACGCGGGCCCACCGCGACGGTCAGGTCGCTCACCTCCCACGGCCGGGTGCCGGTCTCGGCGGACCGGGACTCCTCCATGGCGACCAGCCGGACCTGCCCGCCGGAGTCCCGCCACCGGGTGCCGATGAGCACGGGGCTCGGCCGGCAGCCGGGCACCACGAAGCAGTACTGGAAGCGGACCAGGATCCGCCACTCGTCGGGCCGCCCGGCGACGGTGGTCGGCAGGCCGGTCTGCTCGGGCCGCCAGACGGTGACCCGCAGCGCCCGGAGGGCTGCGTACCGGCGGGTGAGGGCGGGGTGGGCGGCCGGCTCGGCGACGGCGAGGAACCCGGCCCGGTCGCCGCCGAGCAGGGCGGCGGCCTGGCGGTCGAGCTGGCCGGAGATCCGCTCGCCGAGCTGCCGGGCGGCCTGGACCGCCGGGTCGTCGGAGGCGGCGGGCCCGAGACGACCGATCGTCGGCCGGTCTGCGGCCTCGCGCAGCACCCCGGCCAGCAGCACCGTCGGCAGGCCGCAGGTGAGCAACAGCAGCACCACGCCGAGTGCGGCCCGCAGTGGCCAGGGCTGACGCCGTCGCGGTTGGTCCCACCGGTGCATGCCGTCCAAGCCGTCGGTCACCCGGCGAAGGGTACGACCTCCGGGCGGGTCGGGCGAACGCGCCACGGCCCGGCGGGCCACCGCCGGGGCGGGCCGGGCACCGGTCAGCCCCGCCCCGGCCAGGCACGGAACGCCACGTCGAGGCCGGCGACGAGTTGGTCGTACGAGCGGTCGACGTCGCGCGGCAGCCCGAAGCCGCCGGCCGCCTCCAGGGTGAGGAAGCCGTGCAGGGCGCTGCGGAGCATCCGGGTGGCGTCGACGGCGGCGTCGCCGTCCAGGCCGTACCCCCGCAGGATGGCGTAGATCGCGCCGACGGCCCGCTCGCTGGCGGCGACGTGGTCGGGGTCGCCCGCGTCGGGCGCGCGCTGCGCGGCGGAGTAGCGGCCGGGGTACCGGCGGGCGTAGTCGCGGAAGGCGGCGGCGACGGCGCGCAGCGCGTCGCCACCCGCGCGGCCGACGGCGGCTGCGGTGAACGCGTCGGCCAACTCGGCGGTGGCCAGCGCGGCGAGCTTCTGGGTCAGCGCGTCCGCGCCCTTCACGTGCTTGTAGAGGCTGGGCAGGGCGACGCCGAGCCGGCCGGCCAGCGCGGCGAGGGTGAGCCGGTCGAGGCCGACCTCGTCGGCGAGCCGGGCCGCCTCCCGCACCACGGCCTGCTGGTTGAGCCCGGCCCTAGGCACCGGCGGTGGCCTTCAGGAAGGCGACGAGCTGGGCGGCGGTTTCGGCCGGCCGGTCGGCGTGCGGGTAGTGGCCGGAGTCGTCGATCATCCGCGCCTCGGCGGTGGCGAAGAGCCGCCGGGCGGCGCGGGCCTCGGCACCGGGGTCGGGGAAGTCGGGATCCTTCGCGCCCATCAGCACGAGGACCGGCTGGCGCACCTCGCGGGCCCGCGTGGTCCAGCGCGGCTCGACCGGGGCCGCCACCCCGCGCATCGCCGTCATCCGGCCGGGTTCGCGCAGGTTGGCCACCATCGCCTTCCGGTACGCGGCGTAGTCCGCCGGTCGGCCGCAGGGAAAGAGGCTGCGGTGGAACATGCCGAACAGTCGAGGGCTGCGCAGCACCGCCGCCACGGCCAGCCGCACGACCGGGTTCAGCTTCGGCTCGGCGACGAACGCGCCCACCTGGACGATCGCGCGGACCAGTTCGGGGGCGTCGGCGGCGGCGAAGACCACGGCGGCACCGCTGGAGGAGCTACCGAGCAGCGTGGCGGGGCCGCCGCCGAGGGCGCGGACGACGGCCAGCAGGTCGGCGCCGACCTCGGCCGGGGCGTACGTCGGCCAGCCGGAGCTGGACGCGCCGTGCCCGCGCACGTCCACCGCCGCCACCCGGTAGCCGGCGTCGACCAGCAGCGGGACCAGGTGGCGGAAGGCCGCCCGGTTCTCCCCCATGCCGTGCGAGAGGATCACCAGCGGGCCGTCCCCGTGCACCTCGTAGGCGATCCGCCCGCCGTCCCGCTCCACCTGGCTAATGTTCATAGCTTAAAAGCTAGCCTGGTTAGCCAAACTTGACAAGCTTGACCTCAAGCCGACGTGGGGTCGCGGTCACTTCTTCGACATCAGGGCCCGGCCGAAGAAGGCCAGGTTCGCGGGGCGCTCGGCGAGCCGGCGCATGAGGTAGCCGTACCAGTCGGTTCCGTACGGCAGGTAGGTGCGCACGGTGTAGCCGTCACCGACCAGTCGGGCCTGCTCCTCCGGCCGGATGCCGTAGAGCATCTGGAACTCGAACCGGTCCGGCCCCCGGTCGAACCAGCGCGCCCGGTCCTCGCCGATGGCGATCAGGCGCGGGTCGTGGGTGGCCAGCATCGGGTACCCGTCGCCGGACATCAGGATGTTCAGACAGCGCACGTACGACTTGTCCACCTCGCGGGCGGCCTGGTATGCCACCGACTCCGGCTCCCGGTACGCGCCCTTGCACAGCCGCACCCGGGACCCGGCGTACGCCAGCTCGCGGCAGTCGGACTCGGTCCGCCGCAGGTACGCCTGGAGCACCGCCCCCGTCGACGGGAAGTCCTTACGGAGCCGGGCCAGGGTGTCCAGCGTCGAGTCGGTGGTGGTGTGGTCCTCCATGTCAAGGGTGACCGTGGTGCCCGCCGCCTCCGCCGCCACGCAGATCGCCCGCGCGTTGTCGTACGCGAGCTGCTCGTCGAACCGCTGGCCGAGCGCGGAGAGCTTCACGCTGACCTCGGCGGCCGGGGTGAGCCCGGCATCGGACAGCAGCGTCAGAAGTTTCAGGTACTCGTCCCGGGTGGCGATGGCCTGCTCACCGGTGACGGTGTCCTCCCCGAGGTTGTCGAGGGTGACCGCGAGGCCGTCGGCGACGAGTTCACGGGTCGCCCGCAACGCGTCGTCGGTGCCGGCGCCGGCGACGAACCGGCGGACGACGTCCCGGGTGAACGGGGCCGTCGCGACGAGCCGCTCAACCTGGGATGACCGGGACGCGGCAAGGATGACGGAACGGAGCATAAGCTGAGCGTAACGCCCGAGGGCGCCATCCCGCCGGGCGGCAGCACCGCCAAGCCCCGGCGCGGGTGACGTGGCGCGGATCGGCTACAACGATGCCGTGGAACAACGCCCCCGACGCCGGCTCCGGTCGGCCACCGTGCAGCTCGGCGCGCTGACCGCCCTCGCGCTCGCCCTCTCCGGCTGCAACACGTCCTCCGCCGACGACGATGACGACGACGACTGCGCGCTCGGGCCGGTCGGCGGCGGGACGACCGTGGCGTTGGCGATGCACGTGCCGGCCACCGCCGCCACCACCGACGCCGCGCGCGCCGGCTCCCGACCGGTCGCCGCGGCCGTGCCGGAGCGCGGCGGCTTCGGCACCCACCTCGCCTCCTGCGGCGGCTGACGTGCGGCGCGAGGCGGCCACCCCGCGCCCGGGCTGGGACGCCACCGTCCGCTCGCAGGGCCTGGTCTACGTCGACACGGAGCTGCCCGACGGCGGAATCATGTCGTACTGGGACGAAACCGCCGCGTACGTCCTCGGCCTGGAGGAGGTGCTTCGGCTGGAGGAGGCGACCGCCGAGCTGCACCGAATGTGCGTCGCCGCCGCCGAGCACGTGGTGGCCCGGGGCCGGTACGCGGAGTTCGGCATCCCCGATTGGGCGGCCGAGGCGGTGGCCCGCTCGCTGCGCGAGGCCCCGCCGAGCCTCTACGGCCGGTTCGACCTCTGCTACGACGGCAGTTGGCCGCCGAAGCTGCTGGAGTACAACGCCGACACCCCCACCTCGCTGGTCGAGGCGAGCATCGTGCAGTGGTTCTGGCTGGAGGAGACCCACCCGGAGGCGGACCAGTGGAACAGCCTGCACGAGCGCCTCGTCGCGGCCTGGGCGCGGATCGGCGCGGGCCTGCACGACGGGCAGGTGCACGTGGCCTGGTCGGGCGAGGAGGAGTCGGGCGAGGACCAGATCACGGCCGGGTACCTGGCCGAGACCGCCCGGCAGGCGGGGCTGAAGGCGGAACTGCTGCCGATCCAGGACATCGGGTGGGACGGCCGGCGCTTCGTCGACGCCGCCGACCGGCCGGTCACCACCTGCTTCAAGCTCTACCCGTGGGAGTGGATGCTCGCCGAACCGTACGGGCCACTGGCGCTGGAGCCGGGCACCCCGACCACCTGGATCGAGCCGGCGTGGAAGCTGCTGCTGTCCAACAAGGCGCTGCTCGCCGTGCTCTGGGAGCTGTACCCCGGGCACGAGTACCTGCTGCCCGCGTACCTCGACTCGCCGCGCGGGATGACCGAGTACGTGGCGAAGCCGCTGCTCGGCCGGGAGGGCGGGTCGGTACGGATCGTCACGGCCGGCGGTGAGGTCAGCAACCCGGGTGACTACGGCGACGAGGGATTCTGCTACCAGGAGTTCCGGGCCCTGCCGCGCTTCGACGGCAGCCACGTGGTGTTGGGCAGTTGGATCGTCGACGGCGGGCCGGCCGGCGCCGGCCTGCGGGAGAGCGCGAGCCTCATCACCGACAACTACGCCCGGTTCTTGCCACACTACATCGACACGCCGCGACTCCCGTGAGTCGTCTACCGTTGTGGGGTGAACTTCGACGCGTACGCCCGGACCGGGGTTGACCTCGTCAACGCCCGGCTGGACGACCTCGACGACCTGCGGGCCCTCTTCCCCGACGAGAACGCGTGGATGCGCGACGAGGTCGCGGACCGGGACCTGGCGATCTTCCGGCGGGCGCAGAAGCGCCTGCGGGACATCTTCGACTATGGCACCTCGGGGCGTGACGCCCAGGCGGTGGCCGAGTTGAACGCGCTGCTGGAGGCGTATCCGGTGCAGCCGCGCATCTCCGGCCACGACTCCAGCGACTGGCACATGCACGTCACCAGCCGGGGCGCGTCGGTGAGCGCGGAGTACCTGGCCGGCGCGGTGTGGGGCCTGTCGGTGTGGCTCTGCCAGTACGGCAGCGCCCGGTTCGGGGTCTGCGCCGACGAGCGCTGCGGCAACGTCTACCTGGACACCTCGTCGAACTGCTGCCGGCGGTTCTGCTCGGAGCGCTGCGCCACCCGCTCGCACGTGGCCGCGCACCGGGCCCGCAAGCGCGCGGCGATCGGCGAGCAGCAGGCCACCGCCCCGGCCCCTGCGCTGACCCCGGTGAGCTGAGACGCGCCAGCCCGGCTGCTCCACCGGGCCCGGTGGAGCAGCCGGGCCCGAGGCGGTTCAGGCGTCGACCGGGGACGGGGCGGTCAGGTGCGCGCGGGCGAACTCCAGGGCCTCGCGCAGGTCCGCCTCGCGGTCGGCACGGCTCTTCGCGCCCCGCGTGGTGACCTCCACGGCCACCGAGCCGGTGAAACCGCGCCCGGCCAGCGAGCGGAGCAGCTCGCCGCAGGGCTGGCCGCCGCGCCCCGGCACCAGGTGCTCGTCGCGCCCCTCGCCGGTGCCGTCGCCGAGGTGCACGTGGGCGAGGCCCGTGCCCATCCGGTCGGCCATGGCCAGCGCGTCGGTGTGCGACGCGGCGCAGTGCGACAGGTCGAGCGTGTACGACGGGTAGCCGGTCTCGGTGGGGTCCCACCCGGGGACGTACGGGACGAACTGCCGGCCGGCCATCCGCACCGGATACATGTTCTCCACCGCGAAGCGCAGCCCGCCGAACCTCCCGGCGACCTGGTCCAGCCCGTCGGCGAAGTTGCGGGCGTAGTCGCGCTGCCAGGTGAACGGCGGGTGCACCACGACGGTGGGCGCCTCCAGGGTCTCCGCCAGCTCGGCGGCCCGGCGCAGTCGCTCCCACGGGTCGGTGCTCCACACCCGTTGGGTGACCAGCAGGCAGGGCGCGTGGACGGAGAGCACCGGCACGCCGTAGTGCTCGGCGAGGCCGCGCAGCGCGCCGGCGTCCTGGCTGACGGCGTCCGTCCAGACCATCACCTCGATGCCGTCGTACCCGAGCGCCGCGGCGAGTTGGAACGCCGCCGCGGTCCGCTCAGGGAACACCGAGGACGTGGACAGGAGCACCGGGACGCGGGAAGTCACAGCTGCCAGGGTAGCCCGGCGGACGTTGCGACATCGTGACGAGCAATCGCAAATCGCCCGTATCGCAGCATGGGGTCGCCGGGTCGTTACATTCCATCACCTCGCGCTCAGCCCTCGGTGAGTCGGTCGAGCTGACGCAGGATGACCCCCTCCCGCAGCGCCCACGGGCAGATGTCCAGCGCGGGCACGTCGAGCCGGCGCATCACCGCCTCGGCCACCACCGCACCGGCCAGTAGCTGATGTGCGCGGTCGACGCTCACCCCCTCCAGCGCGCACAGGTGGCGCGGCGGGATGTGCCGGACGAACCCGAGCACCTGCCGCAGGCCGTCCCGGGTCAGGCTGCGCCGGACCCACAGCCCGGCCCCGGAGGGGGCCGCCCCGGCCAGCCGGGCCAGGGTGCGGAACGTCTTCGAGGTGGCCACCGGGCGTTCCCAGGCCACCTCGGCCATCTTCTCCACCACCGGATCGAGCAGCCCGTCGACGTACTCCCGGAGCTCCTCCACGGCCCTCGCCGGCGGCGGTTCCGTGCTGCCAGGGTCGACCCGCAGCCGGTCCCGGGTCAGCCGGCCCGCGCCGAGCGGCAGGGAGACCGCGACGTCCGGGTCCTCGTCGATACCGGCGGCGATCTCCAACGACCCGCCGCCGATGTCCAACGCGAGTAGCCGGCCCGCCGACCAGCCGAACCAGCGCCGGACCGCGAGGAACGTCATCCGCGCCTCGTCCGCGCCGGAGAGCACCTCCAGCCGTACGCCGGTGGCCTCGCGCACCCGGGCCAACACCTCGGCCACGTTGGTGGCGTCACGCACGGCGGAGGTGGCGAAGGCGAGCAGGTGGTCGCTGCCCAGCCGGGTCGCCGAGGCGCGGGCCGCGCTGACCGCCTTGACCAGCCCGTCCGCCCCGGCCTCGGCGAGCGCCCCGTCCGGGCCGATCTGCTCGGCGAGCCGGAGCACCACCTTCTCCGAGTGCGCCGGCCAGGGGTGCGCGCCGTGGTGGGCGTCGACCACCAGCAGGTGCACGGTATTGGAACCGACGTCGAGGACTCCCAGTCGCATGGTGAAGACAGTAGGGCCTGGCCGATTCGGCGGCTCGCCGGTGCGACCGGGGACACCGGGCGTACGCTGGTCCGAGTGACGAGCCAGATCGAGATTCAGGTCCTGGTGAACGACCCCGACGACCCGCGCAGCAGCGAGGTGGGGCTGGACTTTCCCCGGGAGTGGATCGAGTTCGTCGACCCGGCCGACGCCACGCACGTGATCCGGGCGGACCTGACCTGGCTGCTGTCCCGCTGGACCTGCGTGTTCGGCCGGGGCTGCCACGGCATCGTCGCCGGCCGGGCGGCCGACGGCTGCTGCTCGCACGGCGCTTTCTTCACCGACGCAGACGACGAGAAGCGGGTCCGCGCGGCGGTCAAGCGGCTCACCCCGCAGCACTGGCAGCACTTTCGGCGTGGGATCAAGAACTGGACCGAAAGCGACACGGTCGACGGCAAGACCCCAGCGCGGCGCACCGCCACCCGCGCCGCCGACGCCCCGTGCGTGTTCCTCAACGACGCCGACTTTCCCGGCGGGGGCGGCTGCGCGCTGCACGCCCAGGCCCTGCGCGACGGGGTGCACCCGCTGGAGTACAAGCCGGACGTCTGCTGGCAGCTGCCGATCCGCCGGGACCAGGAGTGGCACCGGCGGCCGGACGACACGAAGGTGCTGGTTTCCACGCTGGCCGAGTTCGACCGGCGGGGCTGGGGCGCGGGCGGGCACGACCTCGACTGGTGGTGCACCTCGTCGACGGACGCGCACGTCGGCACCGAGCCGATGTACGTCTCGTACGGCCCGGAGCTGACCGCGCTGGTCGGCGCGGAGGCGTACGCGAAGCTCGCGGAGCTGTGCGCGGCCCGGCTGCGGCAGGGCCAGGTCGCCCCCCACCCGGCCAGCGCGTAGGGAAAGCGGCTCAGCAGCTCAGCCGGCCTTGACGGCCAGCACCGGGCAGGGGACCCGGAGCAGGATCTCCTGCGCCGTCGACCCCATGATCAGCTTGCCGACGGGGGTACGGTGCCGGACGCCGATCACCACCAGCGACACGTTCTCCGTCTCGACGATGTCGACGATCTCCTCGGCTGCGTCGCGGCCCCGCACGAGCTGCCGCATCGTGTGCGGCACCCCGGCGGCGGTCAGCTCGCGGGCCACCCGGTCCAGGTCGGGTTCCTGGGCGAAACGCGGGTCCACGTACGCGTCGCCGCGCGAGGTGTTCACCACCAGCACCGGCTCGTCGCGGAACCGGGCCTGCTCCACGGCGGCCCGCAGCGCCGCCTCGCCCAGCGCCGAGGGCACGTACCCCACCAACACCGTCATCCGATCAACCTTTCCCGCAGGGGGCGTACGACATGGCGGCCGATCAGCGGCCAGAGCAGCACCACGGCGATCGTGGCGTAGATCGACCAGGACACCCAGCCGCCGAGCAGGCCGTGCAGCTCGCCGCCGGACAGTTGCAGCGCCCGCCGGCCCTGGAGTTCGGCGCGCGGGCCGAGGATCACGCCGACGATCAGCGGCAGGATCGGCAGCCCGAACCGCCGCATGCCGAACCCGAGCAGGCCCAGCGCGAGGAGCAGGAACAGGTCGAACGGCGCGGCGTTGACCGCGTACGCGCCCATCGAGGCGAAGAACAAGATGCCGGCGTACAGGTACGGGCGGGGAATCCGCAGCAGGCGCGCCCAGACCGGCGCGAGCGGCAGGTTGAGCACGAGCAGCAGCAGGTTGCCCACGAACAGGCTGGCGATCAGCGTCCAGACCAGGCCGGACTCCCGCTCGAACAGCAGCGGGCCTGGCTGGATGCCGTACTGCTGGAAGGCGGCCAGCATCACCGCGGCGGTGGCGTTGGTGGGCAGGCCGATGGCCAGCATCGGCACGAGCGTGCCGGCGGCGGAGGCGTTGTTCGCGGCCTCCGGCCCGGCGACGCCCTCGATCGCGCCCCGGCCGAACTCCTCCGGGTGCTTCGTGAGCTTCTTCTCGGTGGCGTACGACAGGAAGGTGGGGATCTCCGCCCCGCCCGCCGGCAGCGCACCGAACGGGAACCCGTACGCGGTGCCGCGCAGCCACGGCTTCCACGACCGCTGCCAGTCCTGGCGACCCATCCACGGCCGGCCCACTTCGATCACCTCGGCGGCCCGGCGGCGCAGGTGCGCGGCGATCCAGAGCGCCTCGCCGACGGCGAAGATGCCAACGGCCACCACGACCACGTCGATGCCGTCGGCGAGTTGCGGGACGCCCAGAGTGAGCCGCTGTTGGCCGCTGACCATGTCGATGCCGACCATGCCGATGACGAGGCCGAGCAACAGCGACGCGAAGCCGCGCACCCGGGACGCGCCGAGCACGGCGGTGACCGCCACGAACGACAGCAGCATCAGCGCGAAGTAGTCCGGCGCGCCGAGGCCGATCGCGAACGCGACGACCGGCGGGGTGACCACGACCAGCAGCAGGGTGGCGATGGTGCCGGCGACGAACGAGCCGATCGCGGCGGTGGCGAGGGCCTGCGCGGCCCGGCCCGCCTTCGCCATCTTGTTGCCCTCGATCGCGGTCACCACCGACGACGACTCGCCGGGGGTGTTGAGCAGGATCGAGGTGGTGGAGCCGCCGTACATGCCGCCGTAGAAGATGCCGGCGAACATGATGAACGCCTGGGTGGGCTCCATCCCGTACGTCACCGGCAGCAGCAGCGCCACGGTCATGGCCGGGCCGATGCCGGGCAGCACGCCGACGGCGGTGCCGATCGTCACGCCGAGCAGCGCGATCAGCAGGTTCATCGGGGTCACCACGTTGGCGAACCCGTCGAGCAGGTTGCTCAGGTTGTCCATCTACAGGATCCCTTGCAGCACGCCGGCGGGCAGGCTGACGCCGAGCCCGATGGCGAACGTGTAGAAGGTGACCAGCGACAGCACGACGGCGATCAGCAGGTTCCGCACGTGGTGCCGGTTGCCCAGCGCGAACGCCGAGCCCCAGAACAGCAGCGCCCCGCTGATGACCCAGCCGAGCCGGTCGATCAGCACGGCGTTGACCAGGAAAGCACCGATCAGCAGCAGGACGGTCCGCCAGTCGATCGGGGTGGTCAGGTCGACGTCCTCGCCGGCCTCCGGCTCGCCCCGGCCGCCCCGTACCACGTCAACGGCGTAGACGACGGCCACGACCAGCAGCAGCGCGCCGAGCAGGATCGGCACGGGCTTCGGGCCGATCGGGTCGGCGGGGCTGATCGCGTGCCCGATGCGCAGGGCGTCCGCGATGACCAGGCCGCCGACCAGCGCGAGGAAGGCGCAGACCCCGTACTGGGCCCGGTCGCCGCCCGGGGCCGCGGCCTGCGCGGCCTGCGTGACACCGCCCGGCGGCGGGGCGTCGTCCGCCCCGGGCCGGTCCGGCTCCCGTTCGGGGTACGCCGGCGGCGCGCCGCCGGCGTCCGGTCGGGTCGCCTGGCCGATCATGCCAGCCCGAGCTGCTTGAGCAGGTCGGCCACCGACCTGTCCTGCTCGGTGAGGAAGGTGGCGAAGGCGTCGCCGGTGACGAAGGCGTCGGTCCAGCCGCGCTTGGTCAGCTCGGCCTTCCACTGCGCGGACTCGTGCATTCTGGTCAGCGCGTCGATCCACACCTGCTTGTCGGCGTCGGAGATGCCGGGCGGCGCCACGATGCCCCGCCAGTTCGTGAAGACCAGGTCGATGCCGGACGCCTTGAGCGTCGGCACGTCCTTCAGCGCCTCGACCGGCGCTTCGCTGGTGACCGCGAGGACCCGGAGTTGGCCGGCCTCGACCTGGTCGAGGAACTCGCCGAAGCCGCTGGCACCGAAGGCCACCTTGCCGCCGAGCAGGGCCGGCAGCAGCTCACCGCCGCCGTCGTACGAGACGTAGTTGACCTGGCGGGGGTCGATGCCGACGGTCTTCGCGAGTTGCATGGGCAGCAGGTGGTCGGGGCCGCCGGGCGACGAGCCGCCGCCGACGGCGAGGCCCTTCGGGTTGGCCTTCCAGGCCGTGACCAGGTCGCCGATCGTCCGGTACGGCGAGTCCTTCGGCACCACGATCGCGCCGGCCTCCTCGATGAGCTTGGCCAGCGGGGTGGTCTGGGTGAGCGTCGCCTGCGACTTGGAGGTGTACGAGGCACCGACCACGCCCAGCCCCATCAGCATGGCGAGCTTGCCGTTGTCCTTCTCGTTGACGGTGCGCTGGAGGCCGACGGTGCCGCCGGCGCCGGGCAGGTTGAACACCTGCAGCCCGGTGGCGATCTTCGCGTCTTCCATGACCTTCGCGGCGGTGCGGGCGGTGGTGTCGTACCCGCCGCCGGGGGTGTTCGGCACCATGATCCGCAGGCCGGTCGCCGGCCCGCCGCCGCCACCGGAGCCGCCCTTGGCGCTGTCGGCGGTGGCACCGCAGGCGCCCAGCGCCAGCGCCGTGACGGCGGCGACGCCCATGACCAGCACGTTTCTCCGAGTTGCCATCATGTTTCTCTTCCGTTTCGAAGGGGTCCGGCGGCAAGATGATGGCTTCCGGACGGGCGTGCCGTCTGCCTTCTGTCACCAGCGGAGATTGAGGTCTTTGTGGTCGTGGTCACTCCCCGCCGCACCCTGGCCGGGCAGTTGCTGGTCCTCCAGCTCGCGATCATCGTCGTCGTGCTGGTGGCGGTGGCCGCCGTGTCGCTGGCCCAGTCGGCGGCCACCTTCAACCGGGTCGAGGGGCGGCGCGTGGCGGCCCTCGGCGAGCAACTCGCCGGCAGCCCGCTGCTGCGCGACCGGCTGAACACGCCAGCGCCGGCGGAACTGGTCGCCCCGCTGGTGCAGAACGCGCGTACCCAGTCGGGGGTGACCTCGGTGACCGTGGCGGACGCCCGGGGCCGGGTGATCAGCTCCACCGACCCGACCCTGGTGGGCACCCCGCTGGTGCTCGGCGACCCCCGGGTGGTGCGAGGGCGAAGCTGGTCGGGCGAGTTGGCGATCGGCGGGTCACGGGAACTGGTGGCCCAGGTGCCGGTGCTCGGCGCCGGGGCGGAGAACCTCGGCGACCAGCTCGGCGTGGTGGTGATCGGGGAGGCGGCGCCGAGCTGGTCGGCGCGGCTGGTCGGCGCGTCGTCGTACCTGTTCACCTACCTCGGCATCGCCAGCCTGCTCGGGGTCGTCGGGTCGTGGCTGCTGGCCCGGCGGATCAAGCGGCAGACGCTGGGACTGGAGCCCCGGGAGATCGCCGGGCTGGCTGAGCACCGGGAGGCGCTGCTGCACGGCATCGCCGAGGGGGTGATCGCCCTGGACCCGCAGCAGCGGGTCACCCTGGTCAACGCGGTCGGCAGCAGGCTGCTCGACCTGCCCGAGCAGTGCCTCGGCCGCAGCCTCGCCGACCTGCGGATCTCCGGCCGGCTGCGGGACGTGCTGGCCGGCACCGGCGACCCGGAGGCGCGCGACGAGGTGGTCGTCCGGGGCGGTCGGGTGCTGGTGATGAACCGGATGACGGTGGTCAAGGACGGCCGTCGGCTCGGCTCGGTCACCACCCTGCGGGACCGCACCGAGCTGGCCCGGCTGGAACGGGAGATCGGGTCGTTCCGCAGCACCACCGAGCTGCTCCGGGCGCAGACCCACGAGTTCGCCAACCAGCTGCACACCATCTCCGGGCTGATCCAGATCGGCGAGCACGACGAGGTGGTCCGGTACGTCGACGCGCTGAGCCAGCACCGGGCCTCGCTGGACCTCACGGTGACCAGCCGGATCCACGACACGGCGGTGGCCGCGCTGCTGATGGCGAAGTCGGCGCTGGCCGCCGAGCGACGGGTGGAGCTGCGGATCTCCGAACGGACCGGCCTGGACCGGCTGGAGCCGGGGCTGGCCGTGGACGTCGCCACGGTGCTCGGCAACCTGGTCGACAACGCGGTGGAAGCGGTCGCGGACGGGACGGCGCGGGACGGCGACCGGCCAGCCTGGGTGGAGGTCGAGCTGCGCCGGGACGCCGCGTCGGTCGAGATCGTCGTGCGGGACTCCGGGCCGGGGGTAGCGCCGGAACTCGCCCAGGAGGTCTTCACGCACGGCTTCACCACGAAGGCGGCGCAGGGCGGGGAGCGCGGCATCGGGCTGGCGCTCACCCGGCTGGTGTGCAAGCGTCGCGGCGGCGAGGTCGCGGTCACGAACACCACGGAGGGTGCCATGTTCACCGCCCGGATGTCGGTGACCGCCGTCGCGGAGGCGGTCTCATGATCGACGTGCTGATCGTCGACGACGACTTCATGGTCGCCCGGATCCACCGGGGGTTCGTCGAGCGCGTCGACGGTTTCCGGGTCGTCGGCACCGCGAGCACCGGGGAGCAGGCCGTTGCCGCCGTCGACGAGCTCCGCCCCGACCTGGTGCTGCTCGATCTCTACCTGCCGGACATGTTCGGCCTGGACGTGGTGACCCGGCTGCGCGCCGCCAGGCACGACTGCGACGTCCTGGTCATCAGCGCCGCCCGGGAGGCCGAGGCCGTCCGTCGCGCGGTCCGCTACGGCGCGGTCAACTACCTGCTCAAACCGTTCCACTTCGACGAGTTGCGGGCCCGGCTGGAGCAGTACGCCGCCCGGCGCAACTCGCCCCGGGCTGCCGTGGTCAGCGACCAGGCCGACGTCGACCGCGTGCTGTCCCGGGTCGGCGCGCACATTCCCACCTCGGCGCTGCCCCGGGGCCTGAGCCCCGAGACCGCCGAGCTGGTCGAGCGCGCCCTGCGCGAGCACACCGGCACGCTCTCGGCCGCCGAGTGCGCCGACCGGGTGGGGATCTCCCGGGTCAGCGCCCGCCGTTACCTGGAGCACTTCTCGGACACCGGTCGGGCGGAGGTGAGCCTGCGGTATGGCGTAGCCGGCCGGCCGGAGCGCCGCTACCGCTGGACGGGATGACCCCGTCCGCCCGGCAGGCGGCCGGGCCCGGCCGGTGGGGGCCCGCCGGGCGGCCGATCAGGGCTCGAACTTGTAGCCCAGGCCCCGGACGGTGACGATGAAACGCGGCGCGGACGGCTCCGGCTCGATCTTCGAGCGCAGCCGCTTGACGTGCACGTCGAGGGTCTTCGTGTCGCCCACGTAGTCGGCGCCCCAGACCCGGTCGATGAGCTGGCCCCGGGTCAACACCCGGCCGGCGTTGCGCAGCAACAGCTCCAGCAGCTCGAACTCCTTGAGCGGGAGCTGGACGGTGCCCCCGTCCACGGTGACCACGTGCCGCTCGATGTCCATCCGCACCGGGCCGGCCGCCAGGGTAGGCGCTCCCGACTCGGCCACGTCGGGGCTCTGCCGGCGCAGCACCGCCCGGATCCGGGCCACCAGCTCCCGGGGCGAGTACGGCTTGGTCACGTAGTCGTCGGCCCCGATCTCCAGGCCGACCACCTTGTCGATTTCGCTGTCCCGCGCGGTGACCATGATGATCGGCACGTGCGAGCGCTGGCGGAGCTGCCGGCACACCTCGGTCCCGGACATCTCGGGCAGCATCAGGTCGAGCAACACGATGTCCGCGCCCGTCCGGTCGAACTCGGTGAGGGCGGACGGGCCGGTGGCCGCGACCGAGACCTCGAAGCCCTCCTTGCGGAGCATGTACGACAGGGCGTCGGAGAACGACTCCTCGTCCTCGACCACCAGAACGCGGCTCAACGGGGTATTCCTTTCATAGCGGTCGGACCTGCCGAGGCTCGGCCGGGCCGGCCTCGATCCCACCGGGTGACGGTGTCGGCAGCAGGTCGTCCGGTGGACGGGCGGGCAGCCGAAGGGTGAACGTCGACCCACCACCAAGAGTGCTCGACACCTCGACCCGGCCGCCATGGTTGCTGGCGATGTGTTTGACGATGGCCAGGCCGAGGCCGGTGCCGCCGGTGGCCCGGGAGCGGGCCTGGTCGGCCCGGTAGAACCGTTCGAAGATCCGCTCGACGTCCGTCGGCGCGATCCCGATCCCCTGGTCGGCGACGGAGATCGTGACGTGCTCGTCGTCGGCCTGGGTGGCGACCCGGACCGTGGTGTCCTCGCCGGAGTAGGTGATGGCGTTCTCGACCAGGTTCGCCACGGCGGTGGCGAGCTGGGAGTCGCTGCCGTACATGGTAAGGCCGCGCTCACCCTCGGTGATTACCTCGACCCGTCGGGCGGCGGCGGTGGTGCGGGTGCGGTCGACCACCTCGGCGATGACCCAGTCGACGGCGACCGGCTCCGGGGCAGGCTGCGGCTCGGCCCCCTGGAGCCGGGTCAGTTCCAGCAGTTCCTGCACCAGCCGTCCCAGCCGGGTCGACTCGTGCTGGATGCGCTCGGCGAACCGGCGCGCGGCGACCAGGTCCTCGGAGAGGTCGGGGGCCGCCGCGCCGGCCGGCTCGGTGGCGTCCAGCAGCGCCTCGGCGAGCAGTTGCAGGGCACCGATAGGCGTCTTCAGCTCGTGGCTGACGTTGGCCACGAAGTCCCGGCGGACCCGCGCCAGCCGGTGCGACTCGGTGACGTCGGCCGCCTCGACGGCCACGTGCCCGCCGCCGATGGCCATCGCCCGCAGGTGCACGCCGAGCGGGTCGGGGCCGGAGGCGTCGCGGCCGCGCGGCAGGTCCAGCTCGATCTCGCGCCGCACGCCGGTGCGCCGGACCTGACCCGCGAGGGTACGGATCAACGGGTGCGCGGCGATCGAGCCGGGCGTGGCCCCGGTGCGGAGCAGCCCCATCGCGCGGGCCGCCGGATTGACCAGGACCGGCACGTCGTCGGGGCCGAGCACCACGACGCCGGCCCGCAGCGAGTCCACGGTTCGGCGGCCCAGGCTGGAGAGGCCCGCCTGCTGATCGTCGACCATCACGGGCCTCCCCCTGGTCTGGGACAGGCGGCCGGCGCCGCCGCGTCCGGCGGCCGGGCCGCGGCGGTGCCACGCCCGTACGAGCCGGGGCAGCAGCGAACCGATGGCCAGTCCGGCCACCAGCGCCACGACCACCGCCGTCGTCACCGCCCATTCCACCGGGCGATCGTAGGGTCATTGTTCACCCGAAGATCGCCACAAACAGGATGAAACGCTCTCGCTTCCGGCAATGTTCACTCCTCGGTCCCGCGTCGTTCACCGGCGTTCACCTCCGATCATCTCCCCCGGCCTACGGTGGTCGCGCACCCTGCCAGAGCCTGCGCCGGCGCCCGTACCCCATCGGGCCGGCGACCACCGACCACAGGACGTGATGATGCGCGACGAGTTCCGGGCCGACCTCCAGATTGTCAGCCAGCTGCTGGTGGACATGGCCGAGGCCATCCGCGCGGCCATGCGCCAGGCCACCCACGCCCTGCTCACCGCCGACCGCCGGGCCGCCGAGAACGTGATCGAGCGGGACGCCGAGATCGACGAGCTGTACCGGCACGTCGAGGAGCGGGTCTGCGACCTGCTGGCCCGGCAGGCCCCCGTCGCCTCCGACCTGCGCGCCATGATCACCGCCCTGCACGTGGCCGCCGACCTGGAGCGGATGGGCGACCTGGCCGACCACGTCGCGAAGACCGCGCTGCGCCGGCACCCCTCGCCGGCCGTACCGGCGGAGCTGCGGCCGATCTTCGTCGACATGGCGTCGGTCGCGGACCGGATGGCCGAGAAGATCGGCTCGGTGCTGGCCAAGCCCGACGCGGACCTCGCCGCCGAGCTGGACCGCGACGACGACGCGATGGACGACCTGCACAAGAGCCTGTTCGGGGTGCTGCTCAGCGACGACTGGCCGTACGGGGTGGAGACGGCGATCGACGGCACCCTGCTGGGCCGCTTCTACGAGCGGTTCGCCGACCACGCCGTCAACGCCGGCGAGCACGTCGTCTACCTGATCACCGGGGAGCCCGCCGCCGCGACCGAGTGAGCACACGCACCGCCCGACGGGCGCCACGCGCCACGCCGACGGCGGCACGCGTCAGGCAGGGCCCCTTGTCATCGCCGAAGCGATGACAAGGGGCCCTGCCTGACGGTCAGCGGCCCTGGTTGGCGACCGCCGCTGCGGCCTCCTTGGCAGCGGCCGGGTCGAGGTACGTCCCGCCGAGGACCTGCGGGCGCAACTGCGGGTCCAGGTCGTAGCGCAGCGGGATGCCGGTCGGGATGTTCAGCTTGGCGATCGCCTCGTCGGAGATCTGGTCGAGGTGCTTGACCAGGGCGCGCAGCGAGTTGCCGTGCGCGGCCACCAGCACCGTCCGGCCCGCCAGGATGTCCGGCACGATCGAGTCGTACCAGTACGGCAGCATCCGCTCGACGACGTCCTTGAGGCACTCGGTGCGCGGCATCAGCTCGGTGGGCAGCAGCGCGTACCGGGGGTCGCCGACCTGCGACCACTCGTCGTCGTCGGCGATCGGCGGCGGCGGGGTGTCGTACGACCGGCGCCAGAGCATGAACTGCTCCTCGCCGTACTCGTCCAGCGTCTGCTTCTTGTTCTTGCCCTGCAATGCGCCGTAGTGGCGCTCGTTGAGCCGCCACGACCGGCGCACCGCGATCCAGTGCCGGTCGGCGGCGTTCAGCGCCAGCTCGGCGGTGCGGATCGCCCGGCGCATCACACTGGTGTGCACCACGTCCGGCAGCAGGCCGTGCTCGTGCATCAGCTCACCGCCGCGGCGCGCCTCCGCCTCGCCCTTGGCGGTCAGGTCGACGTCCACCCAGCCGGTGAAGAGGTTCTTCGCGTTCCAGTCGCTCTCGCCGTGCCGCAGCAGGACCAGCGTCCCGACGGTGGGCCCTTCGCTCGCAGTCATGCCGATCATCCTGCCGCACGCCGCCAACGGACACGCGGGGACCTGCGGTGACGACCACCACGTGGAAAAGCCGATGACCGACCTGCGACGCCGCGACTAGGGTGTAAGGCGTTATAGATATATCGGTCATTACCGAAGCGGGGGCGCGAGCGTGCGGACGATGCGGGGCTGGTTGCGGGACACCACTGGCGGGCTGCCGAGGACCTTCTGGTACCTGTGGGCCGGCACCCTGATCAACCGCCTCGGCTCGTTCATCCTGGTCTTCCTGGCCATCTACCTCACCCAGGAGCGCGGCTTCAACGAACTGGCGGCCGGCCTGGTGCTCAGCCTCTGGGGCGTCGGCGGCGCGGTCGGGACTACGCTGGGCGGGATGCTCGCCGACCGGTGGGGCCGGCGGCCGACGCTGCTCACCTCCCACCTCGGCGCGGCGGTCATGATGCTCACCCTCGGCTTCGCTCAGGAACTCTGGGCAGTGGCCGGCGGCGCGCTGCTGCTCGGCTTGTTCGCCGAGGCGGCCCGGCCGGCGTTCGGCGCCATGATGATCGACGTGGTGCCGGAGCAGGACCGGCTGCGCGCGTTCTCGCTCAACTACTGGGCGATCAACCTCGGCTTCGCCTGCGCTGCCGTCCTCGCCGGCCTGGCCGCCGAGGCCAGCTACCTCCTGCTGTTCGTGATCGACGCCGCGACCACCCTGGCCACCGCCGCAATCATCTTCGTGAAGGTGGCCGAATCCCGCGTTCCGGTCCGCGCCAGCAGAATCTCCGCCGGCGCCGCCCGCCCCCGGGGGGCGCTGCGCGTCATCCTCGGCGACCGGGTCTACCTGGGCTTCGTGGCGCTCAACCTGCTCGGCGCGGTGGTCTTCCTCCAGCACATCTCGATGCTGCCGATCGCCATGGCCGACGACGGCCTGAGCCCGTCCACGTACGGCATGGTGATCGCGCTCAACGGGGTGCTCATCGTGGCCGGGCAGCTCTTCGTCCCCCGGCTGATCCGTGGGCGCAGCCGCTCGCACGTGCTCGCCCTGGCCGCCGTGGTGATGGGGGTCGGCTTCGGGCTGACCGCGTTCGCCGACGCCGCCTGGCTCTACGGCCTGACCGTGCTCATCTGGACCATCGGCGAGATGCTCAACTCGCCGTCGAACTCCACCCTGGTCGCCGAACTCTCCCCCGCCGACCTGCGCGGCCGGTACCAGGGCGTGCTCTCGCTGTCCTGGCAGGTCGCCGGGGCCACCGCGCCGATCTTCGGCGGCCTCGTGCGGCAACAGGCCGGCAACGCGGCGCTCTGGCTGGGCTGCGCGGCGATCGGCGTCGTGATGGCGGTCGCCCATCTGGTTTCCGGGCCGGCCCGGGAGCGGCGGGCCGCCGCGCTGCGCCCACCGACCGAACCGGCCAAGCCGGCCGAGCCCCTCACCGCCGTCCAGTCAGCGGTGCCGCAGGCGGCCGAGGCCGCAGTCGCCGCACCCGCGATCGCGGGACACGCCCCGGAGCCCACCCCGGCGCGGTGACCGGACGCCCGCCAGCCTCGGCTTGCCAGGTGACCGGTCCCGGCGGGCCTGCCGCCCGCACCTTCGAATCTTGGACAGTTGACGTAAGCCAGGAACGGCAGGTGTCCACGTTCGGGGCGTACCGGCCGAATCGCCGAGCCAGCAACGCGGGGGAGACGGAACAACGCAAAGCGCCCACCTCGACCTGTTGGTCGTGATGGGCGCCCGCGTCGTGCCGGCGGCGGCGGGCGACACTCACCCCCGTAAGCGTCGCCCGCTCGCGCCGCCGGTTCCAACGGGCGGCACCGTCCCCCAACGGCGGGATCCACCCGTTCCTGCGCCTGCGCTCGTGCACGGATCTGAACGATCCACCGCTCCCCCGAACGGTTCCGAGCGTGGCGCGTGCAATAAAGCTAGTTCGCCCTGATTGCGGATTCAACTCGGATCGGCTGTCTCGCCGGTCACAGCACCACCATCCGAAGCAGCGTTTCCGCTCTCCAGACCCCTGTGTCAGCCAACCGGGACTACCCGTGGGCCCTTCCCGCAAACACCCTAGGCGTCCTCACGATCGGGTGACTCCGTACGGAAGAAGTTGCTCTGCCGGCCGTCGCGCAACTGCTCCTGATAGATCAGGTTGAGCCCGCGGCCGTCGAAGGTCCGGAACCACTCGTCCCAGGTGATCTCGCGTACCCGGCTGCTCTCCCGGTACCCCGGCAGGTTGAACGTCAGCACGCCCGCCCGGCCTTCTCGCTCGGTGCCGGCGATCGTGGCCGGCCGGGCGTTGCGCTCCCGCGCCCACCGCCGGATCACGTCGTGGTTCGTGGTGACCAGGCTGCGTCCGGGACGCTCCGGCCGATCCTGCAGCGAGGTGATCGGCTGCGAGGACCGCGCCGACCGGGACGACGACCGCCCGGTCCGGATGGCCGACCGCTGGATCGCGCCCTGGCGGGCCTGCGCCGGTGCGCCCGCCCGCTGGGCGGGACCCGCCTGCCCCGCCGGGGAGGTAGCCGCCTGGCGGGCGCGGACCCCCGTCGCCCGCCGGGTCGGGGCGGCCTTCGCCCGTGCCGGGGAGGGGGCGGCCTTGGCGCGTGCCGACGTCGCCTTCGCCGGGGAGGGGGCCGCCTTGGCGCGTGCCGACGTCGCCTTCGCCGGGGAGGGGGCCGCCTTGCGCGTACCCCCGGAGGCCCTGCTCGCGGCCGTGGCCTTAGTGCCGCTGGCCCGGCCCGCAGGCCCGGTGCCGCGCCGCGCCGCGCCACGGCCCTCGGCGCGCAGGGTGCGGGCCAGGGTTTTCACCAGCTCCGGCTTACGCAGCGCGGAGATCCCGGCGACGCCCCGACGGCGCAGTTGGCCGCGGATGTCGTCCACCCGCATCCGGGAGATCTCCGACTCGGAGATGGTCGGGGTGTTCGGGTTCTGGTTGCCCGTCTGCCGTTTCGTCCTGGTCGCAGTCCCGCCGCGACCTGAGCTGTTCCGCTGAGCCATGGGATGCTCACGCTCCTTGACAGTCCGTCCTCGGCGCGCGGTGGGCCCTATGCCGCACCCGCGCGGTGCGGCATACCCGTCCGGACGGCTCCGAACCTCCCGCCGCGGCCTTCGAGTCAGGACGGCTCCGAACCTCCCGCCGCGGCCTTCGAGGCCGGCGACGGCTCGAAGAGGTGCGCGAACGCCGCCAGGTTGGCCGTCGACTCGCCGCGCTTCACCCGCCACTCCCACTCCCGCCGGATGGCGGTACCGAAGCCGATCTCCAGCATGGTGTCGAACGACTCGTCGGCGTACGTCAGCACGCTGCCCAGCAGCCGGTCCAGCTCGTCCTCGTCGACCCCGGCCAGGTTGACCCGGCCGGTCAGGTAGACGTCGCCGGCCGCGTCGATGGAGAAGGACACCCCGTACATCCGGGCGTTGCGCTGCAGCAGCCAGGCCCACAGCTCCTCGCGCCGTTCGTCCGGCTGGCGCATCACGAACGCCTCGATCCGCAGCGCGTGCTCGCCCACGACGAGGTTGCAGATCGTCTTGAGCTTGTGGGTGCCGGGCAGGGTGACCGCGTACGATGCCTCGCCCGTGGACTCCACCGTCAGCTCCCGCTCGGCGCAGACCGACTCGATCAGGGCGGCGACTTCGCTCCTCGCGCTCATCCGCCCCACTCTACGGCCGCCGCCCGGCTGCCGTGGACGTGGTGAGAGGGGTGCCCCTCTCTACCGCAGGCGTTAACAGGGGGCCCTTCCTTGCGTCACCAGACGCAGGAAAGCGCCGGGTCCCCCGCGAGCTGGCTGGCGAGCCGCCCCCGGTGCTCGGCGATCGTCTCGCTGTAGACGGCGAGCAGGTTGCCGACCGTTCGGTCCCAGGAGAAGTTGCGGGCGTGCCGCTCGGCACCCCGCCCCAGGGCGGCCCGCCGCGCCCGGTCCGGCAGCAGCCGCGCCAGCGTACGGGCCCAGTCGACCGGGTCGTGGCCGTCGATGAGCACTCCGCTGACCTGGTCGCGCACGGCGGTCACCAGGCCCCCCACGGCGGCGGCCAGCACAGGCGTGCCACACGCCTGCGCCTCCAGGGCGACCAGCCCGAACGACTCGTTGTGCGAGGGCACGGCGACCAGGTCGGCGGCCCGGTACACGGCCGGCAGGTCGTCGCCGGTGCACGGCGGCAGGAAACGCACTCGGTCGGCGATCCCGAGCGAGGCGGCCAGCTCGATCAGGGCGGTGGGCCGGTCCAGCCCGCTGCCGCTGGGGCCGCCGACGATCACCACGGTCAGCTCGTCGGCGAGCCGGGGGTCCCGTTCCCGCAGCGCGGCGGCGGCGCGGATCAGCACGTCGGGAGCCTTCAGCGGCTGGATCCGGCCGACGAAGGCGACCACGTACCCCTCGGTGGGCAGGCCGAGCCGGCAACGGGCGGCGACCATGGCCGCGTGCCGGTTCCCGGCGGCGGGCCGGAACCGGTCCAGGTCGACGCCGGGCTCGACCACTGCGACCCGGGCCGGGTCGGCGTCGTACCGGTCGAGGAGGTCACGGGCCTCCACCTTGGTGTTCGCGACCAGCCGGTCGGCCTCGACGACCACCTGCTCCTCGCCGATGACCCGGGCCTTCGGCTCGGGCCGGTCCCCGGCGGCGAGCCGGGCGTTCTTGACCTTGGCCAGGGTGTGCGCGGTGTGCACCAGCGGCACCCCCCAGCGCTCCCTGGCCAGCCAGCCGACCTGGCCGGAGAGCCAGTAGTGCGAGTGGATGAGGTCGTAGTGGCCGGGCGGACGCGCCGCCTCGGCGCGCAGCACCCCCGCCGTGAACGCGCAGAGCTGACCGGGCAGTTCCTCCTTGGTCAGCCCCTCCAGCGGGCCGGCGGTGACGTGCCGGACGTGCACGCCCGGGGACATCTCGACCACCGACGGCAGATCGCCCGAGGTGGCCCGGGTGAAGATCTCCACCTCGACGTCGGCCTCGGCCAGCCGGCGCGCGACCTCCAGGATGTAGACGTTCATCCCACCCGCGTCACCCGTGCCGGGCTGGTGCAGGGGTGAGGTGTGCACCGACAGGGTGGCGATGCGCCGGGGGCGCGGCCGCGGCCGGTCACCTCGCTGACGACCGACGCCGGTGTGCTGTTCCGCCACGTCCGCTCCCTCTGTCACGGTTGATGCCGTCCCGCACGACCGGCGCTCCTCGGTCAACCCGCGCGCCGCGTGACATCTTCCCCATCGGGTACCGGAAATGCGTACCGGCGGCCCCCGAGGGTGACGGACCTCATCGACGCCGGGCGCAACCGGACGTGACGGACCTCATCGGGGCGACCGCCCGGCCGGCGACGCGCGCCCGTTCCGGCGGGGTGAGAATGACCCGATGAGCTCTGTCGCGATCATCACCGGGGCGTCCAGCGGGATCGGCGCGGCCACGGCCCGCCGGCTGGCCGCCGAGGGGTTCCACGTGCTCGCCGCCGCGCGGCGCACCGACCGGCTGGCCGCGCTCGTCGCGGAGATCGAGGCGGCCGGCGGGTCCGCCACCGCCGTCGAGTGCGACGTCACGTCCGCGGAGTCGGTGGCGGGCCTCGCCGGGGCCGCCGCAGCGTCCCCCGGCCCGGTCACCCTGCTGGTCAACAACGCCGGCGGCGCGCGCGGGCTCGACCCGGTGGAGTCCGGGTCGGTGGGCGACTGGCAGTGGATGTACGACGTCAACGTGCTCGGCACCCTGCGCGTCACCCAGGCGTTGCTGCCCGCGTTGGAAGCGTCCGGCGCCGGCACGATCGTCATCGTCTCCTCGACCGCCGGCCACGTCGTCTACGAGGGCGGGGGCGGCTACAGCGCCGCGAAGCACGCGCAGACGGCGATCGCCGGCACGCTGCGCCTGGAGCTGTGCGGCCGGCCGGTCCGGGTGATCGAGATCGACCCGGGGATGGTGAAGACCGACGAGTTCGCGCTGGTCCGCTTCGGCGGCGACACCGGCCGGGCCGAAACCGTCTATGCCGGGGTGACCGAGCCGCTGGTCGCCGAGGACATCGCCGACTGCATCGCCTGGTGCGCGACCCGCCCGCACCACGTCAACGTCGACCGGCTGGTGGTCCGCCCGTTGGCCCAGGCCGCGCAGCACAAGGTGCACCGGTCGAGCTGATGAGGCCCCGGTCGCGGCGGGACGGCGGGCAGCCGAGGCGGGCCCGGGGCCACCGGCGTCCGGCGCGCGGGCGCTGGCGGCGATGAGGCCGCAGGGCGTCGTCACCCGGGGGACGACGAACCCGAACCGGCTGCGCCGGGTGGACAACTGGATCGTGGAGACCTGCGGCGGCCGGCTGCGAGACGCGGCGGACCCGCTGGTGGTCGACCTCGGCTACGGTGCCACCCCGGTCACCGCCGTGGAGCTGCGCGCCCGGCTGGCCGCCGGGGTCCGCGCCGACGTGCGGGTGGTCGGGCTGGAGATCGATCCGGTACGCGTCGCCGCCGCACAGCCCGCCGCCGACCCGCCCCGACTCACCTTCGCCCGGGGCGGGTTCGAGCTGGCCGGGCTGCGGCCGGCCCTGGTTCGGGCGTGCAACGTGCTCCGTCAGTACGACGAGGCCGAGGTCGCCGCCGCCTGGCGCACGATCACCGACCGGCTGGCCCCGGGCGGGCTGCTGGTGGAGGGCACCTGCGACGAGTTGGGCCGGCTCGGCGGTTGGCTGCTGATCGACTCCGACGGCCCCAGCACGCTCACCCTGGCCGCGAAGCTCGGCACGCTGGGCAGCCCCGCCGAGCTGGCCGAGCGGCTGCCGAAGGCGCTGATCCACCGCAACGTGCCGGGCGAGCGGATCCACGACCTGCTCCGCGACCTCGACGACGCGTGGCGCTCCGCTGCCGCGTACGCGCCCTTCGGGCCCCGCCAGCGGTGGCTGCGGGCGGTGGCGGCGGTCCGCGATGCCGGCTGGCCGGTCCTGGACGGCCCCCGCCGCTGGCGGCACGGCGAACTCACGGTCGGCTGGCCCGCCATCGCCCCCGCCTGAGCCGGGGCCTGAGCAGCGGCAGCGGCAGGGGCGGCCGGCTCAGCGGGCCGTTCCGTCTGCCGGGTCGGGGCGGCCGGCGGCGGGTTCGGAGACGTGGGCGGTGACGATACGCCAGCCGGCGGGCAGGCGTACCCAGGTCTGGGTCTGCCGGCCCCTGGCGGCGGTGCCGGCGTACGTGAAGCGGGTGGTGACCACCGCGAGGTCGGCGCCGAAGGTGGTGATCACCGTGTCGACGAGGCGGCGACCGGGCGGCAGTGGCGGCTGAACAGCCCGCCACGCACGCTGCGCGCCGAGCCCGTACTGGTGGTCGTCGATGCCGAACCGCACGGTCCGGTCGGAGTCCCAGAAGTATCCGCAGATCAGGTCGGCGTCGCCGTCGACCAGCGCCTGTTCGTAGCCGGCGAAGGCCGCCGCCACCTCGGCGACCACGTCGGTCCGATCGATCTCCACGCGAGCATCCTCTCCGCACGACGGGCCGGGGCGTACGCGGGCCCGGTCGGGCGGCCGGTGCCGCCACCCGACCGGGCCGGCGGGTTCAGCCGCTCACCGCGCGCTCCCGCTGCCCGCCTTCGGCCGGGCCCACCGGGCCGACCGGCTCGGCGACCGCGGCCGGCTCCGCCGGGGAGGTCACGGTGGCTGGCTCCGCCGGGGAGGTCACGGTGGCTGGCTCCGCCAGGGTGGCCCCGCCGTGCAGGCGGTCCAGTTCGGTCTCCTCAGGCTCGGGGACCCGGGGCGCGACCCGGCCCAACGCGAAGACCCCGCAGATCGCCGCGATGAGGAGGTAGCCGAGCGAGACTGGGCCGTTCGCGTTCCACTCGATCCTCTCGCCGTGGATCAGCCCGACGAACGAGAGCACCGCGCCGGACCCGGCGAAGATCGCCGCCCGGACGAACCGCTTGTCGATGATGAAGACCACCACCGCGCCGAGCACCAGGCCGGCGAGGATCGCGCCCTGGCCGAGCACGAGCAGGCCATCGTAGACCACGCCCGCACCGGCCAGCGCCTCGTCGCCCACCTCGGCGGCCGTGGTGCCGGCCGCAGCCAGGGTGTTGTCGATCTGGCTGGTGGCCCAGGCCGCGATGTTCGGGATCAGCGCGGCGACCACGGCGGCGGCGTGCGCCCGGGGCGTCGCCTGGAACGCCTGGGCGCCGATCAGCAGCCCGATGTAGAGCAGGATCGGCACGATGGCCGCCGTCGGGAAGACGGTCGCGAGCAGCCCGAACATGCCGAGGAAGCAGAGGATCGCGATCACGATGCCGGTCGCCATCGAGTAGCCGCTCCGACCGCCCGCCGCCTTCCAGCCCGGGTGCCCGACGTAGACGGCGGGCGGGAACGGCGAGCCGAGGGCCGCGCCGATCACCGCACCCGCGCCGTCGGCGAGCAGGACGCTGCGCAGGTTGTAGTTGTCCCCAGCGGTCGCCGCGCTCTCCACGTTGGACATGCCCTCGGTGAAGTTGTAGACCCCCAGCGGGATCGCCGTCGCCAGCAACGGCGCCATGTCGGCCAGGCCGGTGAAGAGCAGGTCGAGCTTGAACGAGGGTACGGCGAACGCGATGTCCCGGGCGGCGGCCGTGACGTCCGGCACCGACATCGCGCCACCGGCCCAGCCGAGCGCCGTGCCGACCAGCAGCGCGGCGAGCCCGATCGGGAAGTTGAACGGCAGCTTGACGTCTGTGAGCAGGCCGATCAGCAGCAACGCGAAGACGGGCAGCGCGATCCAGGCCATCTGCCACATCTGCCCGGCCGGGTTCATCGAGATGAAGGTGACGGAGATCCCGGCGAGGGTGCCCAGCAGCGCGGCCCGGGGTGCGTACCGGCGGATGTACGGACCGACGAACGCGCCGATCAGCACGATCACGCCGATGATGAAGGCCCACGCCAGCCCCGCCTCCCACGCCCGCACCGGATCCTGCGTGCGCAGGTAGATCGGGAGCATGATGACGAAGATGACGATGAACATGTGCGGCACGCTCGGCCCGTACGGCAGGGCGGTCACGTCGGAGCGGTTCTCCCGCCGGGCCAGGCGGCGCGCCAGGTAGGTGTAGTAGATGTTCCCGGCGACCAGCGCGATGCCGAGCGCCGGCAGGATCGTGCCGAACACCTCCCGGTCGGAAAGCTTCACCACGGCCAGGCAGAGCCCGGTCAGGGTGAGCACGTTGACCAGGACGTTGACGCCGAAACCGAAGAACGCGTTGGTGTCGCCGCGCACCCAGAACGGGAGCGGGGCGACGGAGGGCTTGGTGGGGACCATGGCTGCTCCCGATTCAGGAGGAGGGTTGCGACACGGTGGCGCTGGGCAGCGCGGCGAGCACCTCGGTGGAGTCGACGACCCACCCGAGGATCCCGCCCTGGGCGGCGATCATGTCGAGCCCGACCCGCTGGAACTCGGGGAAGTAGGACCCGACGCAGTCGGCGAGTACGAGGCACTCGTACCCGCGGTCGTTGGCCTCCCGAACGGTGGTGTGCACGCACACCTCGGTGGTGACGCCGGTGACCAGGAGGCTGCGGATTCCCCGCTGGGCGAGCAGGGCGTCCAGCCCGGTGGCGTAGAAGGCGCCCTTGCCGGGCTTGTCGACGACCGGCTCGCCGGGCAGCGGCGCGAGTTCGTCGATGATGTCGTGGCCGTATTCGCCCCGGACGAGGATGCGGCCCTTGGGGCCGGGGTCGCCGATCCGCTTGCTCGGCGCGCCCCGGTGGAGCTTTGCCGGCGGGCAGTCCGAGAGGTCGGGCAGGTGCCCCTCGCGGGTGTGCACGACGGTCAGGCCCACGGCACGGGCGCCGGCCAGCAGCGCCGCGAGGGGCGCGATGGTGCGGCGCAGTTGGCCGACGTCGTTGCCCAGGCTCTCGCCGAACCCGCCGGGCTCCAGGAAGTCGCGCTGCATGTCGATGACGAGCAGCGCCGTGGTCGCGATGTCGAAGGAGTACGGGAAGGGCCGCGCGGCGGCAACGGTCAGCATGGCGCACCTCACCTCGCCGTGGCGGCGATGACGTCGTCGGATGTGGCGACGCAGCCGAACACGCCGCCCTGCATGGTCACCATGTGCAGCGCCGCGTCGTGGTTGCCCTTGTCGGTGGCGCCGGTGCAGTCGGAGAGGATCAGGCACTCGTACCCCCGGTCGTTCGCCTCGCGCATGGTGGTGTGCACGCAGACGTCGGTGGTGATGCCGGTGAGGATGAGGTGGGTGATGCCCCGGGTCCGCAGCACCAGGTCGAGGTTGGTGGCGTAGAAGGCGCCCTTGCCGGGCTTGTCGACGATCACCTCGCCGGGTGCCGGGGCGACCTCGGGCACGATCTCCCAGCCCGGTTCGCCCCTGACCAGGATCCGGCCGCACGGGCCGGCGCCGCCGATCTCGGCACCGATCCGCGCCGAGCGCCAGCGCTTGTTCGCCGGCAGGTCGGACAGGTCGGGGTCGTGCCCCTCGCGGGTGTGCACGACGAGCATCCCGAGCGACCGGGCGTGTGCCAGCAGCCGGGCGGTGGCCGGCAGGCCGGACCGGGTGAGGCTGAGGTCGTAGCCCATCGCGTCGACGTAGCCGCCCGGCCCGCAGAAGTCGGTCTGCCAGTCGATGCAGAGCAGCGCGGTGCGCGTGGTGTCGGCCGCGCCGTCGTACGGCCACGGGTAGGGATTTGCGGTTACCGGCCCGATCCTTGCCATCCTCTCCTCCTCCTGTGTCGTTGCCGCTCCCGCCCGGGGCGGCAGCCGCTCATCGCCGGCCGGCGCTCCGGTACGCCCGCCAGCCCCCGGCGGCGCTGATGTCCTCTGCCTCCGGGCCAGCGGCGTACGCCTCGCAGAGGAAGCCCAGGACGGCGCGCCCGTCGTCCAGCCGGACCCAGCCGAGCGAGAGCGGGGCCGGGACCCCGGCCAGCAGCCCGCCGACGGCGGACGTGGGCAGTCGCCACAGCTCGACGTCGATGCGGTGGCCCCGGGCCGGGTCGACCCTGACCAGGCCGGGCAGCCCCTCGCCGTCGGGGGTGTCCATCCGGTAGAGCCGGTAGCAGGGTGCGGTGCGGGTGGTGCCGGCGAGGGTGGCTCCCCGGTCGGTCAGCTCACCGTTACGGGACTCGCCGGTCAGGTGCCGCCCGACGACGGCCACGAGCACCTCCGCCGGTCCCGGTGCCGGCCCGGCGCCGGCTGCCGGCCGGCCGGCGTCGGCCGGTTCCGCGCCGGTCCCGGCGGCGAAGGCGGCGGCGAGCCGGGCCAGGGTGGTGTCGCTGAACGCCGGGCCGACCAGGGTCAGGCTCGCCGGCCGACCGGCGGCGGTGAACCCGTTGGGCACGGTCACCGCGGCCAGGTCGAGCAGGTTCGCGAACTGGGTGTAGCGGCCGAGCATCGCGTTGCGCCCGATCGGGTCCTCGGCGATCTCGTCGAGCGTGAACGTGGTGCCGACGGTGGGCACGACGAGCACGTCGACCTCCTGCCACACCTGGTCTACCCGCGCCCGCAGTTCCCGGAGCCGGTGCCGGCCCCGGAAGGCGTCGATCGCGTCGTAGCGCCGCCCGGTTTCCAGCACGGTCCGGGTGACGGCGAGGACCGCCTCGGGGCGCTCCCGCAGGAAGCCGTCCAGCCCGGTCAGCCGCTCGGCCACCCAGGGCCCCTGGTAGAGCAGGTCCCCCGCCTCGAAGAAGGTGCCCAGCGGCACCGGCTGCGCGTACGCGACCAGGTCGCGCAGCCGCCCGACGCCGGCGGTGAACCGGTCCCGCTGCCCGGCGTCACCGAAGAACTCCAGGTCTTCTGCCCGGGGTGCCCCGAGGCGTAGCGTCCCCGGCATGCGGGCAGGCACCCGCTCGGCCGGCAGCGGACGCCCCCACGGGTCGGCCGCCGTGACGCCACGGGCGGCGTGCAGCACGTCCATGGCGCCGGCGACGTCGGCGGCGAAGACCGAGACGCAGTCCAGCGAGCGGCAGGCCGGGACCACGCCGGCCGTGCTGAGCAGACCCCGGGTGGGCTTGACGCCGACGATGCCGTTGAGGGCCGCCGGCACCCGGCCGGAGCCGGCGGTGTCCGTGCCCAGGGCGAAAGTGACCTGGCCGGTGGCGACCGCGACCGCCGAGCCGGAGCTGGAGCCGCCGGAGATGAGCCCGCCGCCGAAGACGCTCTCGCAGCTGCCGTACGGCGAGCGGGTGCCGGTCAGGCCGGTGGCGAACTGGTCGAGGTTGGTCTTGCCGACCAGTAGCGCGCCGGCGTCGAGCAGCCGGCGCACCACGGGCGCGTCCGCGTTCGCCTCGTATCCGAAGTCGGGGCAGCCGGCCGTGGTGACCATGCCGGCGACGTCGATGTTGTCCTTCACCGCGAACGGGACGCCGTACAGCGGAAGCATCGCCGGGTCACCGTCCCTGGTCAGCGACGCGGCGCGGGCCCGCAGGCGGTCGGCCGGGACGGTGCTGATCCAGACCGGGGCGCCATCGCGGCCGGCGAGCCCGGCCAGCACGCGTTCGGCCTGGTCGGTGGGAGTCAGGGCACCCTCGCGGTACGCCGACCGCAGCTCCGCGAGCGATCCGATCCGTTGTGACATACAGTCGATTGTCGACCGTTCTGTTACAGGGAACGGCGCTGCAGGTAACGACGAGATGACGCCGGCCCCGGACCTGGCCCCGGGCGGACCCTCGCGTCGGCCCCCGGCCCGCCTGGTCGAGGTACGAACTAGCCGAGGTACGAACGCCTAGCCGAGGTACGAACGCGCGCCGTGCTCCGAGAGCACCGCGAGCACGGCCTCCGGATCCTTTCCGGCAACCGCCTCGAACAGCCGTTCGTGCCGGTGGACCCCGTCCGACGGCTGCGCCACCTCCGCCTCGCGGCGCAGGTTGATCGCCATGTATAGCTGCAACTTCATCAGGATCGAGTCGTACACGGCGGAGAGCTGCCGGTTGCCGGCCAGCGCCACCAGCGCGACGTGGAACGCCCGGTGCGACTCGGCGACCGCCAGCCGATCACCGATCCGGGTCGCGTCGCGCATCTGGTCCAGCGCCGCCCGCAGCCCGGCCAGGTCGCCCTCCCTGGGCACCGGGATCGCCCTGCGCACCGCCACCCGCTCCAGCACGTCGCGCAGCTCGTACAGCTCCCGCACGTCCCGGTCGGAAAGGGTGGCGACCCGGACCCCCCGCCGGGGCACGTGCTCCACCAGCCCCTGCTGCGCCAGCAACCGCAGCGCCTCCCGCAGCGGGGCCCGGCTGATCCCGAGCCGCCGGGTCAGCTGCTCCTCCACCAGGCGTTCGCCCGGCTCGCTCCTACCGCTGAGGATCTCCCGGGTCAGCCGGGAAACGGCGAGATCCACCAGGCTGGGGCTCTCCAACTCGCCATCCATCGGCGATGCGGCCACGTCGCTCACTTCGAAGAGTCTGCCATTGCCACCAAACGGTCGGTGTGGGCGCGCCCCGCGCCCCGGCCGTCAGACGGCGCAGTTGACCAGGACCGGTTCCGGGTGCAGGGGTACGCCGAAACGGGCGTGCACGCCGTCGCGGATGTCGCGGGCCAGGGCGATCAGGGCGGCCGTGCTGGCCGTGCCGCCCCGGTTGGTCAGGGCGAGGGTGTGCTTGCTGGAGATGGCCACCCCCTCCGGGCCGGGATGGCCCTTGGCGAAGCCGGCCTTGTCGATCAGCCAGGCGGCGCTCACCTTGACCGTGTCGCCGGCCCCGGGCCAGTGCGGCGGCTCGCCAAGGTCGGCGGCGCGCTCGCGCAGCAGCTCGTACGCCTGGCGGTCGAGCACCGGGTTGGTGAAGAACGAGCCCACCGAGCGGGTGTCGGGGTCGTCGGCGTCGAGCACCATGCCCTTGCCGGCGCGCAGCCGCAGCACGGCGGCCCGGGCGTCGGCCAGCGGCACCGCGTCGCCCGGCTCGACGCCGAGCGTCCGGGCCAGCTCGGCGTAGCGGACCGGGCCGGACAGCGGGGATCGGGCGAGCCGGAAGTCGACCGAGAGCACCACCCAGCGCTCGCTGTACTTGAAGACGCTCGACCGGTAGGCGAAGCCACAGTCGGCCGCCTCGATCCGGCCGAGGGTCCCCTCGGCGCGGTCGTACACTCCGACGCCGACTATCGTCTCGGCCACCTCCTGGCCGTACGCGCCGACGTTCTGGATCGGGGTGGCCCCGGCCGACCCGGGAATGCCGGCGAGGCACTCCAACCCGGACCAGCCGTTGGCCACGGTGGCCGCGACGAGGTCGTCCCACGGCTCGCCGGCCTCTACCCGTACCGTGACGGTGTCGGCGTCCTCCGCGACGACCCGCAGCCCCCGGGAGCGCACCAGCACGACGGTGCCGGGGAATCCGGCGTCGCCGATCACCACGTTGCTGCCCCCGGCGAGGATCAACACCTCCTCGTCCCGCAGGCGGGCCTGCTGCACCTTTTGTACGATCTCCTCGGCGCTGGCAGCGATCTCGATCCGTCCGGCCGGGCCACCGAGGCGCAGGGTGGTGTATTCCGCCAACGTCGTCGAGTCGGCGGCGCGGGTTTCGGTGGCCGGGTGGGCACTAACGTCTGACACGCCCTTCACCCTAGGCTGAGAGGGAGCCGTGGCACCCACTGGTGGCCCGGTCGCGCGGGAGGATCGTGATGAGCAGACTGCACGGCACGAAGGACTTCTGGATCGGCGCGTTGCGGGCTGAGGGGCCCGCGTTCGCCGCCGCCGTCGCGGACGCTCCCCCCGAGACACCCGTGCTCTCCTGCCCGGGCTGGACGGTCACCGACCTGACCCGGCACCTCGGCGAGGTCTACCACTGGGTGAACATCATCGTGACCGCCGGGGGCACCACCCGACCGGAGCGCCCCGAGCTGGGCGCGCTGGCCGCCGGGACGTCCGCGCTGGAGTTCTGGCAGCAGGAATACGGCCGGCTGATGGCGACCTTCGACAGCCTGGAGCCGGAGGCCCCGGCGTGGAACTGGGCGCCGCAGCCGAAGAAGGCCGGTTTCTGGCCGCGCCGAATGGCGCACGAGACGGCGGTGCACCGCTGGGACGCCCAGCTCGCCATCGCCGCCGGCGAGCCGATCGAGGCCAAGCTCGCGGCCGACGGGGTGAGCGAGGTGCTGGACACCTGGCTGCCAGCCGGCAGGCGCACGGCCACCGGCCGGTGGCACGGGGTGGTGCACCTGGCCGCGCCCGACGCGGGTCAGGACTGGTACCTGCGGCTGCGCGGCGAGGGGGTGGCGCTGCTGGACACCGACACCATCCTCGACCACGACAACCACCACGCCCGGGCCGAGGTCACCGGCACGGCGAGCGACCTGCTGCTGGCGCTGATGGGCCGGGTCAGCTTCGACACCCTCGGCGTACGGGGCGACCGGGCCCTCCTCGACGGGCTCCGCACCGGCTGACCGCCCGCGCGACTCCCGCCCTCACGTGGCCTCTCGGCGTACCCGGGGGGCCACGCGTCGTCGTGCCGGCCGACCCACGCGGGCGGGCCGTGCGCGACGGGGGCGCTGGTTAACTGGTTAAGAAGGGGCCCCTGCTCTACCGGATGCGTTAACAGGGGGCCCTTCCATAACGCATCGAGGACGTTCTCTTGACATCTCCCGGACCAACGATCACTCTCTTGTGAGAGCGCTCTCTCAACGGTTAAATCCCGTCCCCACCACCACCTGCAAGACCTGAGAGGGGTCCAAGAACAGATGGGTGTCTTTCCGCGCCGCCACCTCGCGGCCGTGGCCCTCGTCGCGGCCACCGCACTGCTCACCACCGCCGGCTGCGGCGGGGACGAGCCCGCCGAGGGCGGGCCGATCACGCTGACCGTCGACATCTTCGGCCAGATGGGCTACCAGGAACTCTACAAAGAATACATGGCGGCCCACCCCAACGTGAAGATCGTCGAGCGGGGCACCGGCGGGACCCTCGACGAGTACTCGCCGAAGCTCACCCAGTGGCTCGCCGCCGGGAAGGGCGCCGGCGACGTGGTCGCCATCGAGGAGGGCCTGCTCGTCGAGTACAAGGCCAACCCGCAGAACTTCGTCAACCTGCTCGACCACGGCGCGGCCGAACTCAAGGGCAACTTCCTGGACTGGAAGTGGGACCAGGGGCTGACCGCCGACGGCAAGCAGCTCATCGGCCTCGGCACCGACGTCGGCGGCATGGCGATGTGCTACCGCAGCGACCTCTTCGCCAAGGCCGGGCTGCCGACCCAGCGCGACGAGGTGTCCAAGCTCTGGCCCACCTGGCAGGACTACATCGCCACCGGCGAGAAGTTCAAGGCCGCCAACACCGGGGCGTCGTTCCTGGACTCGGCGACCAACACCTTCAACACCATCGTGCTACAGACCGCCGGCAACGCGCAGGGCTACCACTACTACGACACCGCCAACAACCTGGTGGTGGACAGCAACCCGGCCGTGCGGCAGGCCTGGGACACCACGATGGACATCCTCGACTCCGGCCTGTCCGGCAAGTACAGCTCCTGGTCCGAGGAGTGGGTGTCGGCGTTCAAGCAGGCCAAGTTCGCCACCATCGCCTGCCCGGCCTGGATGACCGGCGTCATCGAGGGCAACGCCGGCCCGGCCGCCAAGGGCAAGTGGGACATCGCCCAGGTGCCCGGCAACGGCGGCAACTGGGGCGGCTCCTTCCTCGCCGTGCCGAAGCAGAGCAAGCACCAGGCCGAGGCGATCGAGCTGGTGAAGTTCCTGACCAGCGCCAAGGGACAGATCGGGGCGTTCAAGGCCAAGGGGCCGCTGCCGTCCAACCCGCAGGCGCTGGACGACCCGGCGGTGGCCGATTCGACGAACGCGTACTTCTCCGACGCCCCCGTCGGCAAGATCTTCGCGGCGGGCGCGAAGAGCCTCAAGCCGGTCTACATGGGCCCGAAGAACCAGGCCGTCCGCACCGAGGTGGAGAACGCGGTCCGCACCGTCGACCTCGGCCAGCGCAGCCCCGAGCAGGCATGGGCCGACGCGGTGAACAACGCCAAGAAGGCTGCCGCCAAGTAAGCCGGCGCGGGCGCGCGGGCGGCGCTCCGGTACGCCGGGGTGCCGCCCGCGCCGCGCAGAAAGCGGAAAGGAGTGACCGGGCCATGAGCGTCCAGCTCGACGCCCGGCCGCCGGTGAGACCGGCGGTCCGGGGCAGCGCCCGCCAGTTGTGGGAGTACCGGCTCAGCCGGCTCGACGAGAAGTACTCCCCCTACCTCTACATCGCCCCGTTCTTCCTGCTCTTTGGCGTCTTCGGGGCGTACCCGCTGGCGTACACGTTCTGGGTGTCTCTGCACGACTGGGACCTGCTCGCCACGGAACACCAGTTCGTCGGCGGGGAGAACTACAGCCGGCTGCTGGCCGACCCCGACTTCTGGCACTCGCTGACCAACACCCTCGGCATCTTCGTCATCTCGACCGTGCCGCAGTTGCTGGGCGCGCTCTGGCTGGCCAGCCTGCTCAACCGGCGGCTGCGGGCCCGGACCACCTGGCGGATGGCGGTGCTGGTGCCGAACGTCACCTCGACCGCCGCCGTGGCGATCGTCTTCGGCGTGCTGTTCGGCCGGCAGTTCGGCATGATCAACTGGCTGCTCGACCTGGTCGGCGTCGGCGCGATCGACTGGAAGGCCAACCGGTTCGCCTCCTGGGTGGCCATCTCCGCCATGGTCGACTGGCGGTGGACCGGGTACAACGCGCTGATCTTCCTGGCCGCCATGCAGGCCATCCCCCGCGACCTGTACGAGTCGGCGGCGATCGACGGGGCCAGCCGGGCCCGGCAGTTCTGGTCGATCACCGTGCCCCTGCTCAAGCCGACGATCATCTTCGCGGTGATCGTCTCGACCATCGGCGGTCTCCAGCTCTTCACCGAGCCCCGGATGTTCCACTCCGGAACCAACCCGATCCGGGGCGGGTCGCTGCGCGAGTCGCAGACGATGACCATGTACATGTTCGAGAACGCCTTCGCGCCGCACTACAACTTCGGCTACGGCTCGGCGGTCGCCTGGCTGCTGTTCGCCCTGATCGCGATCGTCGCGGCGATCAACGTCGTGGTCCTGCGCCGGCTCGGCGGCGTTGACCGGCCGACACGGACCCGCCGGCCCCGCAAGGAGCGCTCCCGATGAACCGACTCTGGTCCGCCAACCGGCTCACGTACGCCGCCCTGGCCGTCACCGCCCTGCTGTCGGTCTTCCCGATCTACTGGATGTTCGTGGTGGCCAGTCGGTCCAGCGACGCGATGGGCCAGATACCGCCGCCGGTCACCCCCGGCGGCAACCTGGGCGCGAACATCTCCCGGTTGTTCGCCAACACCGACGCGTACTTCCTCACCGGCCTGATCAACTCGGCGATCGTGGCGGTCACGGTCACCGTCTCGGTGGTCTTCTTCTCCACCCTGGCCGGGTTCGCCTTCGCCAAACTGCGGTTCCAGGGCCGCAACGCGCTGCTGCTGGTGATCATCGCGACGATGATGGTCCCCACCCAGCTCGGGGTGATCCCGCTGTACCTGCTGATGACGAAGTTGAACTGGAACGACCGGCTGCCGGCCGTGATCGTCCCGGCGCTGGTCACCGGGTTCGGGGTGTTCATGATGCGCCAGTACGCCAGCCAGGCGGTCAGCACCGAACTGATCGAGGCCGCCCGGATCGACGGCTGCGGCACCGCGCGGATCTACTGGAACGTGGTACTGCCGGCGCTGCGCCCGGCCGCCGCCGTCCTCGGCCTGCTGACGTTCATGACGACCTGGAACGACTTCCTCTGGCCTTACGCTGTCCTCAACGACCCGGAGAACCCGACCGTGCAGCTGTCCCTGCGGGCGCTGTCGGATGGCTACTACCAGGACATGTCGCAGGTCTTCACCGGCACGGCCATCGCGACCCTGCCTCTTCTGCTGGTCTTCGTCCTGTTCGGCCGCCAGATCATCGGCGGAATCATGGAAGGCGCGGTCAAGGCGTGAGCGCGAGGAGTGAGCCGACCCTGCGAGCCCCGCAGTCGCGAACGAAAGAGGGTAGGGCGTGAGCGAGCTTCGATTCCCCGACAACTTCGTCTGGGGCGCGGCCACCGCCGCGTACCAGATCGAGGGCGCGGCCCGCGACGACGGTCGCGGCCCGTCGATCTGGGACACCTTCAGCCGTACGCCGGGCCGGGTCCACGCCGGCCACACCGGCGACGTCGCCTGCGACCACTACCACCGGTACGCCGACGACGTGGCCCTGATGGCGGAGCTGGGACTGAAGGCGTACCGGTTCTCGATCGCCTGGCCTCGGATCCAGCCGGACGGCACCGGGCCGGTCGAGCCGCGCGGGCTGGACTTCTACGACCGGCTCACCGACGCGCTGCTCGACCGGGGCATCGACCCGATCGTCACGCTCTACCACTGGGACCTGCCGCAAACCCTGGAGGATCGGGGCGGCTGGACGAACCGGGAGACCGCCGAGCACTTCGCCGCGTACGCGGCGGCCGTGCACGGCCGGCTCGGCGACCGGATCCGCACGTGGACCACGCTCAACGAGCCGTGGTGCTCGGCCTACCTCGGGTACGGCAACGGGTTGCACGCCCCCGGCGTACGGGACGCGGGCGCGGCCTTCGCCGCCGTACACCATCTGCTGCTCGGGCACGGCTTGGCGGCCCGGGCGCTGCGCGCGGGCGGCGCGGAGGTCGTCGGGATCACCCTGAACCCGGCGGAGGTGCAGCCGGCGGACCCGGACAGCGCGGCGGACGCGGCGGCGGTCCGGCTGGTCGACGGGTTGCAGAACCGGATCTTCCTGGACCCGCTGACCGGTGCCGGGTACCCCGCCGACGTGCTGGAGCACGTGTCCCGGATGGTCGAGCCGACGTTCGTCCGGGACGGGGACGAGAAGCTGATCGCCGCGCCGATCGACCTGCTCGGCATCAACTACTACGCCCCGACGTACGTGGCCGGGCGGCCGGACGGGGCGGGCGGCAGCGCGTACCCGGGCACCGAGGGGGCGGTGGAGTTCCTGCCGGCGACCGGGCCGCGCAGCGACATGGGCTGGGCGATCGAGCCGGCCGGGCTGGGCCGGCTGCTGGACCGGTTCGCCGCCGACTACCCGGGCCTGCCGCTGATGATCACCGAGAACGGCGGCGCGTTCCCGGACCGGGTGATCGAGGACGGGCCCGACTCGACCGGCCGGGTGGCCGACGCCGACCGGATCGACTACCTCGACGGGCACCTTCGGGCGGCGCACGCGGCCATCGGCCGAGGGGTTGACCTGCGCGGCTATCTCGTATGGTCGTTGCTGGACAACTTCGAGTGGGCCGAGGGGTACCGCAAGCGGTTCGGAATCGTTCACGTCGACTACCTGACCCAGCGGCGCACACCGAAGGCCAGTGCCCGGTGGTACCAGGAGGTGATCTCCCGGAACGGGCTGTGACGAGGTAGCGAGCGCTTCGATGACCAAAACCCAGCGACCGACCCTGGAGGCGGTGGCCCGGCAGGCCGGCGTCTCCCGGGCGACCGTGTCCCGGGTGGTGAACGGCTCCACCACCGTCGCCGAACCGATCCGGGAGGCGGTCCGCCGGGCCGTGGCCGAGCTGGGGTACGTGCCGAACCTGGCCGCCCGCAGCCTGGTCACCCAGCGGACCGACTCGGTCGCCCTGGTCCTGCCCGAGGAGGCCACCCGGGTCTTCTCCGACGACCAGGTGTTCCCGAGCATCATCCGGGGGGTCGCGCAGGAGTTGGAGGCGGCCGACAAGCAGCTCGTGCTGATGCTCGCCGGTTCGCCCGCCGGGCACGCCCGGGTGGAGCGGTACACCACCGGTCGGCACGTCGACGGGGTCGTCTTCGCCTCGCTGCACGGCGCCGACCCGCTGCCGGCGAAGCTCGCCCGGATCGGCATCCCGGTGGTGTGCAGCGGCCGGCTCCTCAGCGACGTCGGCGTGCCGTACGTCGAAGTCGACCATGTCGGCGGGGTGACCCGGGCGGTGCGGCACCTGCTCGACTCGGGGCGGCGGCGCATCGCCACCATCGCCGGTCCGCAGGACATGTTCGCCGGGGTGGAACGGCTGGTCGGGTACCGGGCCGCGATCGCCGAGGCGGGGCTGCCGGAGCGGGTGGCGTACGGGGACTTCACCCGCGAGTCGGGGGCGGCGGCCATGCGGCAGCTCCTCGATGCCCACCCCGGCCTGGACGCGGTCCTCGCCGCGTCCGACCTGATGGCGCACGGCGCCATGCGTACGCTGCGCGAGGCGGGGCGGCGGGTGCCCGCCGACGTGGCAGTGATCGGGTTCGACGACATCGAGACGGCCGCGTACACCGACCCGCCGCTGACCACCGTGCGGCAGCCGATAGTCGACCTGGGCCGGAAGGCCACCCGCCAGCTGCTGCGGATCGCGGCCGGCGAGGACGTCGAGCCGGGCCTCGTGCTGCCCACAGAGCTGGTGCTGCGCGCCTCGGCGTAAGGAGGGGCCCCTTGTTAACGCCTACGGTAGAGAGGGGTCCCCTTCTCACCACCTCCAGCGGGGCGGCACCCTGACGGCTACGAGTTCACAGGGCTAGGAGCCCGCTCAGGCCGATGGCGTCGCAGACGCCGGGCATACCCGCGCGAGCACGAAGGATCCGGCGTCCTCGGCGAGGACGGCCGACCCGCCCACCAGGGTCCAGCCTGCGGGCAGGCGCAGCCACGCCACGTCGGCACCGGCGTCGTCGACGACGAGCGCGCCGCCCTCGGTGGGCACGGTGAGGGCCACGCGCTCCCGGTTCGGGGTGACGAACTCGGGCGTCACGGTGACGAACCGGGCCCCGGTCGCGCCGGCCGGCAGCCCGAACACCCACACGTCCTCGTCGGGATAGGGCCCGCCGCCCAGCGCTGCGGCGCAGGCCGGCTCGCGCGCCGCCGCGGGAAGCGGCGCGTCGGCGGGGTCCAACCGGATCGTCGTACGCGGGCCCGCTGGCGGCGGCGCGGGCGGTCCGCCGGCCGGGGGCGGGGTGGGCCGGACCTCGCGCCGGGGCAGGTCCGGGGCGAGGCCCGCGATCCCGAGCACCGTCAGGCAGGCCGTGGTCGCCGAGACCGCGAACCTGAACCGGGCAGCTTCCACGCCACGCACTCCCGAGCTATTGCACCTTTTGCACCATTCAGGATAGGTGCTCGCGCCGTCGGTGACCGCCGGATGGTCCAGCTCAGTGCTACCCCAGCTCAGCGCTCCCCGGCGGACCGACGCGATGGCTCCTCGGTGGGCTGACCCAGCTCGGTGGGCTGACCCAGCTCGATGGACTGGCCCAGCTCGATGGACTGGCCCAGGGAGCGGCGGGTGAGCAGGGTCGCGCCGGCGACCGCCGCCGGCATGATCAGCACCGCGCCGAGCGGGATCAGGAAGCACCCGAAGACGGCCACCCCGAAGCCCAGCGTGGTGGCCCGGTCGGCCTTCAGCAGCGACCGGCGGTCGGGCAGCCGCATTCCGCGCCGGTAGAAGGGTGCCCCCGCCAGCTCCAGCGCGAGAAACCAGCCGCCCACCATCGCCCCGATCACCGGTACGACGGTCTGGCCGACCACCGGGATCAAGCCGGCCACGAGGAGCGGGACGCCGACGAGCGCGGAGATCGCCACCAGTCGCAGCGAATCGACCACGCTCCGACGCAGCGACGCCCAGAACGGCACCTCCACCGCGCCGGGCGTGCCACCGTAGCGCTCCTCGACCCGCTCGGAGATCTTCTCGTAGAACGGGTCGCCGATGGCCAGGGTCACGGCGGTGAAGGTGAGCACCCCGAGCAGCCCGCCGACCCCGAGGAAGGCCAGGCCGGCGATCGCCCGGACGAGGCTGCGGGCGGTGCCGGACCAGTCGTCGGCGAACGGGGTGACCAGCGCGGCAAGGTCGTCCACGAAGTACACGAGGGTGGCGAAGGCGGCCACGAAGAGCGTCCCCGAGATCAGCGCCGGCACGATGCCGAGCAGCATCAGGCCGGGGCTGCGGACGTACAGGCCGATGCCGCGCAGGAGCAGCCCGACCCCGGCGAGGAAGCGGCCGACGACGCCGGTCACCGGCGCGGCGATGCTGGGTACGTTCACGACCGCTGAGCCTAACGCCGGCCGACCGGCTCGGCCGGCACCCCGGCAGCAGGGCGGGTGAGAAGGTTCCCTGCTATACGCAGGCGTTAACAGGGGGCCCTTCCTTGCACAATGGGCGGGTGCGGGCCTCGCGGTTGATCTCGTTGGTGCTGCTGCTCCAGTCGCGGGAGGCGATGACGGCGGCCGAGCTGGCCCGCGAGCTGGAGATTTCCGAACGGACGGTGTACCGGGACGTGCTGGCGCTGTCGGCCGCCGGGGTCCCCGTCTACGCCGACCGGGGCCGGGCCGGCGGGTACCGGCTGCTCGGCGGGTACCGGACCCGGCTGACCGGGCTCACCCGGGACGAGGCGGAGGCGCTGTTCCTGGCCGGGCTGCCCGGGCCGGCGGGCGACATGGGGCTGGCCAACGCGGTCGCCTCGGCCGAGCTGAAGGTGCTGGCCGCGCTGCCGCCCGCCCTGCGCGACGCCCCCGCCCGCGCCGGGCAGCGGTTCCATCTGGACGTGCCGGGCTGGTTCCGCGACGCCACGCCGCCGCCCCGGCTGGCCGAGCTGGCCGGGGCGGTCTGGGCGGACCGGGTCGTCGAGCTGCGCTACCGTCGCGGCGACGGCGAGGTCGTCCGGCGGGTCGAGCCGTACGGGCTCGTGCTCAAGAGCGGCATCTGGTACCTGGTCGCCCGCGTCGGCGACGGCATGCGCACGTACCGGGTCGATCGGGTCGTCGACGTGGCGGCGGCCGGGGAGACGTTCGACCGGGACGAAGGCTTCGACCTCGGCGCGTACTGGCGGGAGCAGGCCGAGGCGTTCCTGCGGAGCATGCAGCGGGCACACGTCCGCGTACGGCTGAGCCCCGCCGGCCTGCGCGCGCTGCGCGGCGCCCCGGAGGCCCCCTTCGGGTACGCCGAGGCGACGGCCGCCGCTGGCGAGCCCGACGACGCCGGCTGGGTGGCCACCCGGCTGCCCGTCGAATCCGTCGATGTGGCGTACGAGCTGTTGTTGCGGCTCGGGCCGGAGGTGGAGGTGCTCGAACCGCCGGAGCTGCGGGGGCGGCTGGCCGCTGCCGCCGCCCGGCTCGCCGCGCTGTACGGCGGGCCGGGCGGCGAACGAAAGGGCGACGCACCGGAGGGCGACGGTGGTCAGCGGTAGTCGGCCACGTCGGCCTGCTTGCCGTCGTGCACCACCTCGGTGATGTAGCGGAAGGCGTCCGGCTGGCTGCCGTCGAGGTCGGTGAAGCCGTACACCCGGGCCAGTTCCCCGCTGGAGACGGACCTGCCGTTCCAGCGGGCCCGGTCCGGGTCGGCAGCCAGCGCGGCGACCGCTCGCCCGACGAACGCGGGGGTCTCCGAGATGAGGAAGTGCGGGTCCTTCGCCGCGCCGTCGCGCCAGTTGGCCTCGGTGACCCCAAAGTGCTCCAGCATGTACTCGGAGCGGATCCAGCCGGGGGAGAGCGCGACGGCGGTGCCGCCGTGCGGCTCCAGCTCGTGCGCCTGGGTGAAGGCGAGGCGGTTCACGCAGGTCTTGGCCAGGTCGTAGAAGACCGACAGGCGGTAGTGGACGTCGTTGTACTCCCTGGTCCCGTCGCCGATCTCCACCACCAGCCCGCCGGGGTGGCGGATCAGCAGCGGCAGCGCGAAGTGGCTGGTGATGACGTGGGTGTCGACCGCGAGCCGCAGGGTGCGGAAACCGGCGTCCAGGGGCTGCTCCCAGACCGGCTTCTCCCAGGTGATCAGGGGGTCGGCGCCCCAGACGTCGTTGACCAGCACATCGAGCCGGCCCTGCTCGGCGTCGATCCGGGCCACCAGGTCGCGGACCTGCTCGGGTACGAGATGGTCGACCCGGACCGCGATGCCGGTGCCGCCGGCCGCGCCGACCAATTCGGCGGTCTCCTCGATGGTTTCCGGCCGGTCCAGTTCGGATCGGCCGGCGGTGCGGCTGCTGCGCCCGGTGGCGTACACCGTCGCCCCGGCCGCGCCGAGCTGGATCGCGATCTGCCGGCCTGCGCCCCGTGTCGCCCCGGCGACGAGCGCGATTCTTCCGGTCAGGGGTTTCGTCGTCATGCGTCGACCCTGGCAGCAGTACCTGACAGCCGAAGTCAGGTTTTGCGAACGAGTCTCCTGCGTCATGCTCGGCGCATGCACCTGCTGCTCTCGGGAATCGTCGGTTCGGTGGCGTACGGGCTGGCCCGGCCCGGCTCCGACGTCGACCGGATCGGGGTGTTCGCCGCGCCGACGGTCGCCTTCCACGGCCTGCACCCGCCCCGCGAGTCGGTGGTCACCACCGACCCGGACGTCACCCTGCACGAGGCCGGCAAGTACGCCCGGCTGGCGCTGAGCGGCAACCCAACCGCCATCGAGCTGATGTGGCTGCCCGACGACTGCTACGAGACCCGCACCGAACTGGGCGACCGGCTCATCGGCATCCGGTCGGCGTTCCTCAGCGCGCCCCGGGTCCGCGCCGCCTACCTCGGGTACGCCGCGCAGCAGTTCCGCAAGCTGGCCACCCGTGGCGATGGGACGTTCTCGGCCGACACCCGGCGGCGGACCGCGAAGCACGCCCGGCACCTGGCCCGGCTGCTGCACCAGGGTCGACTGCTGTACGCCACCGGCGTCCTGGAGATCCGGCTGGCCGACCCGGAGCGGTTCCGGGCATTCGGGGAGCGGGTGGGCGGCGGGGATCTGGCAGAGGCGCAAGCCCTGCTCACCAAGGCGGAACGGGACTTCGACACCGCGCGAACCCCGCTGCCGGAACGGCCCGACTCGGTGACGGTCGAACGCTGGCTGCTCGACGTACGGGCCGCCCACCTGCCGTCGGTAGGGCTCAGCCCGTCCGCTCGTGGGGTGTGACCACCACCACGGCCGACCTCACTCGTTGAGGAACCCCGAAATCCGCGCCCGCAGGTCGGCACGTTCCGACCAGAGCACGCCCGGGCGGTCGTACACGTGCAGGGTGGCCTGGGGGAGGACGGCCGCGAGCTGCTCGGCGACCTCGACCGGGTGCAGGTCGTCGCCCGCACAGGCGAGCACCAGGGCCGGGGCGGTCACCGCGGCCAGCCCAGACCGGTCGCCCAGCGGGGCCTGGTCGGGCAGGGCGGCGAGGCCCGCCGCGAGGCCGTCGCGGAGTAGCTGGTCGAGCCGCTGCCGCAGGTACGCCCACCCGGCCGGCGTGTTGCGTACGGCGGGCGGCAGCTCGGCCGCGACGACATCGGCGACGGCGGAGGCGTCCCCGTCCTCCACCGCGTCGAGCAGTGCGGTGATCCGGTCCCGGGCGGCCGGGCCCCGGGGCCGGTCGAGCGCCGCCGGGAGGAAGAAGACCAGCCGGTCGAAGCGCTCCGGGCTCTCGACGAGCAGCCGGCACAGCGCACCCGCGCCGAGGCTCGCGCCGAACGCGCGGGTGGCGTTGCCGAGGTCGGCGACAGCCCGCAGGTCCCGGGCGAGGTCGAGGTAGCTCCACGGGCCGGCCGGCGCCTCGGAGCGGCCGTGCCCCCGGAACTGGAAGAAGATCTTGCGGCCGGTGAGGCCGCTGCCGAACGGACGGGTGGTGGCGATGCCGTTGCCCAGCCCGTGCGCGAACACGGTGACCGGGTCGCCGACGCCGGTGACGAGCTGTTCGAGGCGCACCCCGTGCGGGGTGGTGACCAGCTCGGTCTCCGGCTCGGGCAGGGCCGGCCGCCCGGTGCGCGGGGCACCCGGGCCGGGGCCCCAGGTCCGGGGCCCGCCGTCGGGCGGCGGTGGCCAGCGAAACCCTCTCACCAGGACGACCCCCGGCCGTCGTGCAGGTCGCGCAGCCCGACCCGGACGTCCAGCAGGTAGATCAGGGACGCGGCGATGCCGATGAGGCCGAAGATGTTCAGCACGTTGTTGGTCAGCAGGGTGAGCACCAGGCAGACCGCGAGGATGGCGATCCACCCGCCCTTGGGCAGGGTGCCGATGGCGGCGAAGGCCTCGCCGCGTTGGGTGATCGCGTGCACGAGTGCCACCCCCTCGATGACGAGGGCGAACACCAGCAGCAGCATGGTGATCCAGTACTGGACCTGGAAGGCGAAGATCGGCGCGGCGATGGCCATGCCGGCAAGCTTATGCCGACGACCCCGGATCCGTCGCCAGGACGCATCCGGGGTCGTGCGGCGCGGGGCCGGAAGGGGTCGGCTACTCGGCGGCCGGGCGGGCCCGCCGGGTGGCCTTCGGCAGCTTCGCCGACGGGGTGTCGCTGGCCTTCGGGGTCGCCCTGCCGGCGGCGGCCTTCGGGTCGGCCTTCGCGTCGGCCTTCGCGGTGGTCGCTCTGGTCGCGCGGGTGCGCGTGGCCCGGGCGGCGGCCGGCTTGGCCTCGACGACCTCGGCCACGTCGGCCGGGGTCGGGATGTGCTCGGCCTCGGTCGCCGCGATGTCGGCGTTGATCGCGTCGGCGGCCTCCAGCACACCCGCCCCGACCACGCGCTCGCCACGGGCGACCAGACCGGCGTACGCGGCGAGGGCCCGCTCCTGGGCGGCGTGCGCGCCGGCGACGACGACGGCCGCGTTCCGGGCGGCCAGCTCGCGCAGCCGGTCGAGGTCTGTCAGCTCGCGCAGCCGGTTGACGTCGGCGGCCTCGCGGAGGCGGTTGACGTCGGCGGCCTCGCGCAGCCGATTCAGGTCGGCGGCCTCGCGCAGCCGATTCAGGTCGGCGGCCTCACGCAGGCGGTTCAGGTCGGCGGCCGCCCGCAGCCGGTTCAGCTCGGCCGGAACGGACTTGCCGCGCAGCTCGGCGGCGGTCTGGTTCGCCGTACGCAGGGTCTCGGTGGCCTTCTGGCGCAGCTCGAAGCCGGTCACGACGGCCTTGCCGCCCAGGTCGGCGACGACCTTGCCACTGAGGTCGGTGACCACGGTGGGCAGCTTGCGGAGCTGCTCCAGCGCCAGGTCGCCGGCTCCGGCGGCGGCGTAGAGCGGGGCCGGGATGCGGTGGGTCTTCGGCTGGGTCATCGCTTCTCCTCTTCGACCGCCGCGGCGGCCTTGTCGGTCTCGACCGCGGCGGCGGTCTCCTCGGTCGCCTTCTCGGCGGCCTTCCTCATGGGCGTGCTGGGGGGCGGGGCGGGTGCCGGACCAGCCTCGGTGACGGCGACCGACTCCAGGACCGCCTCGGTCGGGGTGCCGTCCGGTGTGGTGGGTCCGGTCGCGGCCGGGGTGGTCGTGGCCGGGGCCTGCGGGGCGGTGCCCGGCGCGGACGGGGCGGCGGCCTGGCTGCCGGCCACCGAGCGGCGGCCGTCGCCTCGGCGAGCCGGCTGTCTCCCGGCGGAAAGTCTCGTAGATCTGGCTCAGGGACTGCTTCTGCGCCATCGTCAGGTCGGGATCGACCGCGATGGCGGCGAGCACGCCCTCCCTGTCCTTGTCGTCGAGCAGGCCGGCCCGCAGGTACATCGCCGGGGTGGAGACCCGCAGCGCGCTGGCGAGCTGCTGGAGCACCTCGGCGCTGGGCTTGCGCAGGCCGCGCTCGATCTGGCTGAGATACGGATTGCTGACGCCCGCCTGTTCGGCGAGCTGCCGCAGCGAGATCTTCGCGTTCCGCCGCAGGTCACGGATGAACCCGCCGACGTCGGGTAGGTCCTTGGGAGTGGCCATGACCCCACGCTAACCGACTCCGCTAGCTGCTGCAAGCAAAACGCTAACCAGAGTTAGCGAAGTCTCACGCCCTGGTCAGCGGCGTCCACCTCCGCTGTTGCGCGCCGTCCGTGCGGTCCGTACCTTCCCCGTGGTGACGAAGATCGAGATCAACGGCGCGAAGCTCGCGTACGACGACGCGGGGGACGGACCGCCCGTACTACTGCTGCACGCCGGAATCGCCGACCGGCGGATGTGGCGGGAACAGGTGCCCGCCCTCACCGCCCGGCACCGCGTGATCGCCGTCGACTTGCGCGGCTACGGCGACTCCGGGCTGCCCACCGACCCGTTCGCCCACCGCGACGACGTGGTCGGCCTGCTGGACGCCCTGGAGTTGCCCCGGGCCGCGCTCGTCGGATGCTCCTTCGGCGGGGCGGTGGCGATCGACACCGCCCTGGCGTACCCGGACCGGGTCAGCGCACTCGCCCTCTTCGGCACGGCCGTCAGCGGCAACGAGTGGTCCGAGGAAGCCAACGACCTGTGGGACGACCTGGTCGGCGAAACAGACCCCGAGGACCTCGCGGCCAGCGCCGCCGGCGAGGTGCGGTTCTGGGTGGTCGGCCCGCGCCGCCGCCCCGAGGACGTCGACCCGGCGCTGGTCCGGTTCGCCGAGGAGATGGACCGCCGGGCACTGGCGGCCGAGCTGGCGCTGAGCGCCGTCGACGTGGCCGAACTCGACCCGCCCGCGATCGAGCGGCTCGGCGAGCTGCGCGTACCGGTGCTGGTGACCGCCGGGGCGGCCGACGTGCCGGACATCGGCCGGATCGCCGACCGAATCGCCGCCGAGGTGCCGGGCGCGGTACGGCTGCCGGACGTACCGGACGCGGGACACCTGCTCCCCCTGGAACGCCCGGAAGCCGTCAACTCCGCCCTGCTGGCCTTCCTGCCGTGAAAGCAGGGGCCCTTTGTTAACAGACGGGTGTTAACAAGGCCCTGCTTTCTACTCCCCCGCCGTCACCAGACGGGGCGGACCGTCCCGACCGGCACCCCGCCGCCCAGCAACGGCAGTTCGGCGTACTCGTCGAGGACGGGCGCCCGGACGCCCAGCCGGCGCAGCGCGGAGACCAGGACCGGCATCCGGGCCCGGGACGCCCCGTCGTCGATCTTCAGCGCGACCGCGCCCACCCCCGGAAGCGCGGCGGCGATCACCCCCTCCGCGCCGATCTTCGCGATCGCGCCAGGCAGACCGCGCATCAGCCGGCTGTCCTCGGCCCAGGTGCCGCCGACCAGCTCCGGGTACCCCCGCATGGCGTCCGCGACGGTCCGCTCGGGCGAGCCCGGCCCGGCGGCGACCAGCCGCAGGTACGCGCGGGCCAGCCCGGTCAGCGACACGGCCAACACCGGCGCACCACAGCCGTCGACCCCGACCGCCGCCACCGGCTCCCCGGTGCACTCCTCCACGGCCGCCCGCAGCACCCGTTGCAACGGGTGCTCCGGCTGCCAGTACCCCGCACGGGGCCAGCCGGTGACCAGGCAGGTCAGCAGCATGCCGGCGTGCTTGCCGGAGCAGTTCATCCGCCCCCGGGTGGGTCCACCGCCAGCGCGCAGCACCGCCTGCCGGGCCAGCTCGCCCATCGGCAGGTCGGGCGGGCAGCCGAGGTCGGACTCGTCCAGCCCGGCACCAGCCAGCAGCGCGTGGACCCGCGCCAGGTGGAACTCCTCCCCGGCATGACTGGCCGACACGATCGCCACGTCGGCCGGATCGGTCAACGGCAGCCCGGCGCGGAGCATGCCGACGGCCTGCATCGGCTTGCTCGCCGAGCGGGGGAAGATCGGCGACGTGCCGTCCCCGGCGCCGGCCACCACCGCGCCGGCCGCGTCGAGCACCACCACCGAGCCGCGGTGCAGCCCCTCCACGAACCCGGAGCGGACCACCTCGACCAGCGGCACGCCACCCTCGTACGTCTTGCTCACGGGTGGACGGTACCGACGGGCCGCCGACGGCCGGAACGCGGGTGACCAGGCCGGTTGCGCTTACCACGACAGGGGCGACGACCAGGCCGGGACTTACCGGTGGCCGGGCCGGACGCCGGTGGGTGGTCAGCGCACCCGCCCGGCGGCCCCAGGCGTCCGTCCGGAGGTCAGGCCCCGGCCCGGGAGGCGACGCCGAGCAGCGCGCGGGCTTCGGTCGTGGTCAGCGGCGGGCGCTGCGCGAGCTGGGCGAAGCCCACCGCCCGCGCCACGAGCTGCATGTTCGACTCGACCGGCCGACCCTTCGCGTACGTCACGGTGTCCTCCATGCCGACCCGCAGGTGGCCGCCGGCCGACAGCGCGGCCAGCAGCACCGGGATCGTGCTGCGCCCGATGCCGGTGGCCGAGAACGTGGTGCCCTCCGGCAGATCGCGCAACGCCTGGTGGGCCGCGACCAGCGCCTGCGTGGTGCCTGGCATGCCGCCCGGCACCCCCATCACGAAGTCGACGTGCACGTGCCCGCCGTGCGGTAGGCCGTACCTGCCGAGCAGGCGGGCGAGGGCGGTCAGGTGGCCGAGGTCGAAGATCTCGTACTCGGGCACGATGCCGCGTTCCTGCATCCGGGTGTGCAGATCGACGATGAACTCCCAGCGGTTGAGGAAGACGTCGTCGCCGAAGTTGAGCGTCCCCATGGTGCAGGACGCCATGTCCGGTCCGGCGTCCAGCACGGCGAGCCGGTCGGCCTCCGGGTCGGTCACCGCGCCGCCGGAGGAGAGCTGCACGATCAGATCGGTACTCTCGCGCAGCGCCGCCACCGTCTCCCGCAGCCGCCCCTGGTCGAGGGTGGGTCGCGCCGCGTCGTCGCGGATGTGGACGTGGATCACGGCGGCACCGAGCGCCTCGCACTCCCTGGCGGTCAGCAGCAGCTCGTCGAGGGTCACCGGAAGCGCCGGGACCTCCGCCTTTGCCGACTCCGCGCCGGTGGGGGCAACCGTGATCAACGTCCCTGTCGTCATGCCGGCGATCCTAGACGCCCCGCTCGGGCGCGGTCGACGGCGCGCGCTTCCGCAGCGGACGCGACCGTCCGGCAGCCGGTCGGCATCGAACCACCTGACCTCGTGCCGGCCGACTGCCGGTCGCGTGCTGATCGCGTGCCGGCGGCGTGCTGATCGCGTGCCGGCGGCGTGCTGATCGCGTGCCGGCGGCGTTAGCAAGGGGCCCTTCCTATACCGAAAGCGTTAAGAGGGGGCCCTTCCTTACCCCAAGTCGATGGCGGCGGCCGTGTCGGCGATCAGGAGGCGGGCGTCGTCGGGGACGTTGCGCTTGACCACCGCCAGGGCGATCTGGCCCAGCTCGTGGTGCAGCACCGCCGTGCCGACGAAGCCGACCGCCCGGCCGTCGAGGGTCACCGGCGTGCCGGCGGCCGGCGGCTGATCGCTGGTCACCCCGTCCAGGTGCAGCAGTACGAGGCGACGCGGCGGGCGCCCCATGTTGTGCACCCGGGCCACCGTCTCCTGGCCCCGGTAGCAGCCCTTGTCCAGGTGCACCGCCGGGGCGATCAGGTCCACCTCGGCCGGGATGGTCCGGTGGTCGGTGTCCACCCCGACCCGGGCCCGCCGGGCGGCCACCCGGATCGCCTCGTATGCCCACAGCCCCACCGCCGGCACCCCGGCCCCGCGCAGCTCGGCGACGACCCGGTCCATGGCGGGGCGGGGCACCAGCAGGTCCACGCCGAGCGGGCCCCGGCGGGCCCAGCCGCCACCGGGCAGCGGCGCGACGGCGTACCGGACGGTGGGCCGGGGCGGCAGCTCGCCGGCGCGGAACTTGGGGCCGGGCACCGCGACGGCGTCGGGCGCGGCCAGCCCGGTCACGCCCAGCGTGGTAAGCGCCCCGGTCGCTTCCGGGCCGACCAGCGAGAGCAGGGCATGCTCGGCGGTGGCGTCGCGGGGCTCGACCTTGCTGAAGAACCGCATCTTCTCCAGGTACGTCAGCAGGCCCCCGGTGGCGCCGGGCTCGGTGTCCAGCCAGGTGGTGTCGCCGTCCTCGGCGACCATGGCGTGCTGCTCCACGTGCCCGTGCGGGGAGAGCACCAGCAGCTCGGTGCCCTCGCCGGCGGTCAGCGCGGCCAGATGCTGGGTGGTGAGGGTGTGCAGCCAGCCGATCCGCTCCTCGCCGGGCACGGCGACGATGCCCCGGTGCGACCGGTCGACCAGGCCGACGGCGGTGTCGAGGACGCGCTGCTCCCGCAACGGGTCACCGTAGTGGGCCGCGACGGACCGCACGCCGGCCGCCCGGTGCGCGGGCTCCGGCTGGTCCCGGGTTTCCTCGTCGATGGCCTCGGTGGCCACCGCGCCCGCGATGTCGATCATTTCCGCCCCCCGTCCTCACCCTGGCTCACTTCCCCGCCCCGCCCCGCCCCGGCCCGGTGCGCCGCCGTCCGCGCAGCCGCCGCACACGCCGAAGAGCGCCACGTGCCCGATGTCCACCCGGAACCCGCGCTCGGCGACCAGCCGGTCGTCCAGCGGCCGGAGCAGCTCCGGTTCGATCTCGTCGATCGCGCCGCACTCCCGGCAGACCAGGTGGACGTGCTGGTGCTCGCCGGCCGCGTGGTAGGTGGGCGATCCGTGCGACAGGTGGGTGTGGGTCACCAGGCCGAGGCGTTCCAGCAGCTCCAGCGTCCGGTAGATGGTGGTGATGTTGACACCGGCGGCGACCTCGCGGACAGCGGTGTGCACCTGCTCCGGCGTGGCGTGCCCGAGATCCAGCACCGCCTGAAGGACCAGCTGCCGCTGCGCCGTCAGCCGCAGCCCACGGGCGCGGAGCACTTCCGCGAGGGATGACTCGGACACCGTCCGATCATAGTTCGGCCGCCGCGACGCGCCGGCCGCGACGGGGGTACGCGGCTAGGCTCACCGGTCGTGGCGAACGCGAGGGTCGCGGTGCTGGGGCGGGGCGTCGTGCCGGCCGGCGAGCCGGTGCTGCGCGGCGACGACCTGGGCACCGTCCAGGGCGACGGGCTCTTCGAGACCATGCACGTGCGCGGCGGGCTGCCCTGGCTGCGCGACGAGCACCTGGCCCGGCTGGCCCGGGGGGCCGCCCGGATCGGCCTGCCGCTGCCGCCGGTCGGGGTGCTGGTCGATCTGCTGGCGACGGTCTGCGCGGGCTGGCCGGTCGAGACGGAGGGCGCGCTGCGGCTGGTCTGCACGCGGGGGCCGGAGGGCGGCGGCTCGCCGTCGGTGTACGCCACGCTCGCCGAGGTGCCGGCCGCCGCGCGCCGGGCCCGGCGGACCGGAATCGCAGTGGCGACCCTGCCGCTGGGCGTGGCCGCCACCGCCCGCCCCGCCCTGGGCTGGCTGCCGGTCGGGGTCAAGTCGACGTCGTACGCGGTGAGCACCGCCGCCCGCCGCTGGGCCGCCGAGCACGGCGTGGACGACGTGCTCTGGGTCTCCACCGACGGCTACGCCCTGGAGGGGCCGACCGCGAGCGTCGTCTGGTTGGCCGGGCACACCGTGTGCACGGTGCCGACCACCACCGGCATCCTGCCCGGGGTGACCGCCGCCTGGCTGCTGGACCACGCCACCGACCTGGGCCTGACCGCCGAGGAGCGCATGGTCACCCCGGTCGAGCTGCGCGCCGCGGACGGGGTCTGGTTCACCTCGTCCCTGCGGGGCCTGGCCCCCGTGCACACCCTGGACGGTGCCCGCCTCGCGCACTCGGCGCACACCGATGCGGCACAGGCCCTCCTCGCCCACCCCCGCTGACCGGGGCGGGAGCGGGGCAGGGTCAGCCGGCGACGCGCAGGAGGCGGGCCGACAGGTGGGGGGTCAGGGAGTGGCCCACGGCGGCCATGTCCTGCGCGTACAGAAGGGCGCCCTCGACGATGCCGAAGAGGCGGTGACCGGCGGTGACCTCCTTGGCCGTGGCGGTACGCACCACGGCGTCGGTGACGAACTCCACCTGGGTGCCTTTGCGCCTGCCGATGTGCAGCTCCATCACGCCCGTCGGCACGGACATCAGGGCCTCCAACTCGTCGGTGGCCCGGCCGTTGCCGTCGAGCACCGGACGCCACCAGCCCACTTCACGGCCGCCGGGACGCACCGGCCGGCTCTGCTCGTCCAGAATCCACGCCCGCGACTCGTAGTGCAGGAACGGCCGGCCGTCGTGGCTGATCCGGATCTCCTGGGCGAAGTCGAAGTCCTCGATCGTCGGGTAACCGCCCCGACCTCGGCCGCGCCAGACCCCGACGTAGGGCAGCAGGCCGTCCAGCGCCGGGTGCAGCTTCGGGCCGACGCGCAGGTCGTGGCTCTCCTCGTACGGGTAGGGGTCGACCGGGGGCGCGTTCAGCCACGGCGGCTGCAGGGGGTTCTCGCTCACCGGGCCATCCTCGTTCGCGACTGCGGGGCTCGCAGACCCGGCTCACTCCTCGCGCTCACCGGGCCATCTCCGTTCGCGACTGCGGGGCTCGCAGACCCGGCTCACTCCTCGCGCTCACCAACGTCCTCTCGACATGCGTACGGCAAGGTAGACCAGGCCACCCGCAAGCGCGCCCAGGCCGGCGACCAGCAAGCTGACGAACCCGATCTCGGTAACCATCCCGGTCATCCTATGCTGGGCCCCATGGCCCGCTCTCTCGTCGTCAAGGCGACCGCCGGGGCCGACGCTCCGGAACGGTGCGCCCAGGCCTTCACCGTCGCCGCCACGGCAGCCGCCGCCGGGGTGGACGTCTCGCTCTGGCTGACCGGGGAGTCGACCTGGTTCGCGTTGCCGGGCCGGGCGCAGGAGTTCGAGCTGCCGCACTCCGCGCCGCTGGGCGAGCTGCTGCACGTGATCCTGACCACCGGCCGGGTCACCGCCTGCACCCAGTGCGCGGCCCGGCGGGACATCGGCCCCGGCGACGTACTGCCGGGGGTACGGATCGCCGGGGCGGCGGTCTTCGTCGAGGAGGCGATGGCCGAGGGGGCGCGGGCACTCGTCTACTGAGCGCCGATAACCACCCGGTTCGTCCGTCCCCCCGCCTACGATCTCCCCTGTGACCGAGACGACGGAGCGGTTCTTCGCGACGCTGCCGGCGCGCGCCCCCGCAGTCCTGCGCTCTCCCGTGCGCGGCACGCTCCAGCTCCGGCTCACCACGGGCGACCACTGCGAGCACTGGCGGGTCGAGTTGGCGCCCGGCTCCGCCCGGGTCACCCGGGAGACGGGGCCGGCGGACGCCTACTGGTACGGCAGCATCGACCTGTTCGACCGGCTCGTCACCGGCCGGGCGCACGGCGTGGCGTCGATGCTGCGCAACGAGAGCACCCTCACCGGCGACGTGGTGCTCTTCCTCGCCTTCCGGCGGTTCTTCCCCACCCGACCGGGCACCCGGGACCCCCGGACGGTGGCCCGGGAGCAGACCGGGCGGCCGGCGTGAAGGAACAGGTCAGCATCCTCGACGGCAACACGTTCCTGGTCAGCGACCGGCGGGGGGACATCGAACGGTCGCAGGACTTCCCCACCGGGCTGTTCTCCTTCGACACTCGGTTCCTGTCCACCTGGGTGCTGACCGTCGACGGGCAGCGGCTGCATCCGCTCTCCGTCGACGACGCGTTCTCGAACCGCACCCGGTTCTTCCTGGTGCCCGGCCCGCCGACGCACTACCTGGACGCGAAGGCGTCGGTGATCCGCAGCCGGTCCATCGGCGGCAGCTTCACCGAGGAGCTGACCGTGCTCAACCACTCCGGCCGGGAGGTCGAGTTCGTCGTCCGGGTCGACATGGGTGCCGACTTCGCCGACGTGTTCGAGATCAAGCAGTCCCAGCGCAAGCAGGGCCGGGCCATCACCGCCCCCGGGGAGAACGAGCTGCGGTTCACGTACCGCCGCGAGGGTTTCCACCGGGAGACGGTGGTGAGAACCGACGCCGAGGCGACCATCGACCCGACGGGCATGACCTTCCACGTCCGGCTCGACCCGCACGGGGAGTGGATCAACCAGCTCGACGTGGACACGGTGATCTACGGGGCCCGTGGGGAGGACATCCGGGCCAACCTGCCGCTGGGCGCGAGCCGCTCGATCGCCGAGATCAACGCCGAGCACGACGAGGTCGTGGAGCGGGCGCCGAAGCTCGGCTGCGACTGCCAGCCGCTGGCCGGGGCGTACCTGCGGAGCCTGAACGACCTCGCTGCCCTGCGCTACGAGTCGATCGCCCTCGGGGTGCGGCTGATGGCCGCCGGGCTGCCCTGGTTCATGACCCTGTTCGGGCGGGACAGCATCTTCACCTCGCTCCAGGTGCTGCCGTTCCTGCCGGACCTGGTGCCGCCGACGATCACCATGCTGGCCGGCCTTCAGGGGTTCCGGGTCGACGACTTCCGCGACGAGGAGCCCGGCAAGATCCTGCACGAACTGCGGTACGGCGAGACTGCCGGATTCGAGGAGCAGCCGCACTCGCCTTACTACGGTTCCGTCGACTCAACCCCGCTGTTCGTGATCCTGCTCGACGAGTACGAGCGGTGGACCGGCGACGTCGCGCTGGTCCGGCAGTTGGAGGCACCGGCCCGGGGGGCACTGGACTGGATCGACACGTACGGCGACCTGCTGGGCACGGGGTACGTCTGGTACCAGACCCGTAACCCGGAGACGGGGTTGGGCAACCAGTGCTGGAAGGACTCCTGGGACGCGATCTCCTACTCCGACGGCCGGCTGCCGGGCTTCCCCCGGGCCACCTGCGAAACCCAGGGGTACGCGTACGACGCGAAGATGCGCGGGGCGCGGCTGGCCCGCACGGTCTGGAACGATCCCGCGTACGCCGAGCGGCTGGAGCGGGAGGCGGCGGAGCTGAAAGAGCGGTTCAATCGGGACTTCTGGCTGCCCGACCGGGAGTTCTACGCGCTGGCGCTGGACCCGGACGGGCGCCCCGTCGACGCCCTCTCCTCCAACATTGGTCACCTGCTGTGGAGCGGAATCGTCGACGAGAACAAGGCCGGCCCGGTCGCCGCGCACCTGCTCGGGCCGCGGCTGTTCTCCGGCTGGGGGGTGCGTACCCTCGCCGACGACCAGGGCCGCTACAACCCGATCGGCTACCACGTCGGCACGGTCTGGCCGTTCGACAACTCGTTCATCGCCTGGGGCTTGTGGCGGTACGGGTTCCGCGAGGAGGCCGGCCGGATCTGCGAGGGCATCCTGTCCGCGTCCCGGCACTTCGGCGGGCGGCTGCCGGAGGCGTTCGCCGGCTACGAGCGGGGCCTCACCGACTACGCGGTGGAGTACCCGACGGCGTGCAGCCCGCAGGCATGGTCGGCCGGCACTCCGCTGCTGCTGCTGCGGGTGATGCTCGGCTTGGAGCCGCAGGGCGAGCATCTGATCATCGATCCGGCGGTGCCGGAGGGCATGGGCCAGGTGGAGCTGCTCGACATCCCCGGCCGGTGGGGGCTGGTAGACGCGCTGGGCCGCAGCCGCACCGCCGGCGATCCGGTCCGCCGCCGCTGACCCGTGCCGCCGCCCGCCCGTGCCCGACGCTGACCTTCGCGGGCGGTGCGCTGGAGCTCAGAGGCAGGGCGTGGTGGCGGTGAGGTCGCCGCCGCTCAGGGCCACCGTGACGCCGCCGGAACGGTAGGCGTACCCCTCGGGGGTGTCGAACAGGACCGCGCCGCCGGCGGCCGGGGCGAGCGCGGCGGCCGGCGTCGCCGGGGCGGGGTCGAGGGTGACCCGGGCGGTGCGGGCCTGGCGGTCGCCACCCGGGCAGGGCGCGGCGAGCAGCTCGGGGGTCGACCCGGCCGGGGCGGCCAGCGCCCGCAGGGCGGCGGCGAGGGCGCCCGCCTCCGGGCCGGCCTGGGCCACCGGGGCACGGTAGCCGTCGCCGACCGGGCGGCACCCGGTGCGGACGATCAACCGGATCCGACCGTCGCCGGCCGGACGGCCCTCCACCAGCACGAACTCCCCCGCATTCGCCCGCAGCCGGGGGCCGTCGCCGGTCACCCGGACCCCGGCTCGCCAGCCCGCCGGCAGCCGGTCGGCGACCTCGGTGAGCACCGCGCGCGGGTCGGCGGCGGGGTCGAGGATCTCCACGCCGCGCTCCAGCGTCGCGCCGTCGAGCAGGGGGGTCACCCGGCAGCCCGCCCCGGTCCGGGCCGGCGTGAGCGCGACGGGCCGGTCGCCGGCCGCCGCGACCAGCTCACCCACCGCACGGTCGACCACCGGGCCGGCCTGGGCCAGGCTGCGCTGCTCGCGGACCGTCGGCCCGTCGTCGCGGACCGACACCCAGGTGAGTACGCCGAGCAGCACCGCCCAGGCCACGGTCGCCACGAGCAGCCAACGGGACCGGCGGCCCGGCGGCGGCGGCTCGTCGGGACCGGTCGGCGGGGCGTATCCCGCCTGGGCAGCACCACTCACCCGCTCATGGTGTCACGCGGGGCCGAGCATCCCACCGGCACGTCTGAACGGCTCCCGCCCAGCCCGGCACGGGGCTCCCGCAGAGCGGCACGGGCTCCCAACCAACATGGCGTGGGCTCCCGCCCAGCGGAGCGATTCGGACCCCTTGCAACTGCGGCCCAGGGCAACAGGGGTGAAGCGCCCACCTGAGGGGCCGAAAGTGCAAGATCGGCGCGCAGGGGAGGGCAGGGCGCCGGGCACCGCGTGACGGCTGGCGCCGGCCCGGGCGGGCCCGGACCGGCGCGTTGCTCAACCGGCCGTCACAGCAGGAGTGCCCGGGTCGGGACGTTCCGCTCGCTCACCCGGGGCCGCTGACCGATCGCGCCCCCGTCGTTGCTGCCCCAGCACCAGACCGTCGAGTCGGCGCGCACGGCACAGTTGTGGTCCATCCCGCCGCCCAGCTGCGCCCAGGTCTGGTCGGCGGCGACCGGTACCGGGCTGAGCTGGGACGAGTAGGTGCCGTCGCCGACCTCACCCCGAATGTTGGCGCCCCAGCACCACAGGGAGGCGTCGGTGCGCAGCCCACAGGTGTGCCAGTAACCCGGCTCCACCGTGGCCCAGGCCCCGCCGCCAGCCACCTGGACGGGGCTCAACCGCGACTCGCCCGTGCCGTCGCCCAACGCGGAGCCGGGGAAGCCCCAGCACCACAGGGTCTCGTCGGCGCGGATGGCGCAGGTGTGGTCGTACCCGGTCGTCACCTGAGTCCAGCCGAAACCCGCGCCGATCTGGACCGGGCTCAGGCGTTGCACATTGGTGCCGTCCCCGACCCGTGCCCCCACACCCCAGCACCACATGGTGGCGTCGACCCGCCGCGCGCAGGTGTGCCCCCAGCCCGCCGAGACCTCCACCCACGACTCCCCCACGCCGATCTGCACCGGGGTCAACCGGTCGGTCTGCGTGCCGTCCCCGAGCTGCCCGACGTGGTTCTGCCCCCAGCACCACAGGGTGGCGTCGTCGCGGATCGCACAGGTGTGGCTGTTGCCGGTCGCCATGACGAGCCACGAGAAACCGACCCCTACGGGAACCGGCGCGTACCGGCTGGTCTGCGTGCCGTCACCCACCTGCCCCGCCCAGTTGCTTCCCCAGCACCACAGGCTGCCGTCGGTGCGGATGCCACAGGTGTGCGTGCCCTTTCCGGGGCGTACGCTGCGCCACTGCGAACCGGGCTCCACCTGCACCGGTACGGCCTGGGGGTCGAAGGTCGGCGCATCGTTGCCGAGCTGCCCCTGCCCGTTGGCGCCCCAGCACCACAGGCTGGCATCGGCCCGGACCGCACAGTTGTAGCTGTCGCCAGCGGCGAGCTGCCGCCACTGCTCAACCGCAGGGCCCAGCCCGCTACCGGCCGCGGGCGCGGCGAACCCCGCTCCGCCCCCGACGGTCGCCACCAGGAGCGCCGCCACCAGCCACCTCGACCAGCGGCCCAGCCGCCGCCGGCCCGTCTGTGTTGCCATGCCTTCCCTTCCCTGTGCACAGATGATCATTAATCGATGTCGGTCAATTATCAACAGGATTGGTTGCTCAGGGCAACCGGTCGACCACCCATTGCTGCCAGGCACCATCGGGAAGACACAAGACCCCGCACCACGTTTCGCTACTTGCGAAATCCGTCGCACTCCACACGGATCGACACTGACTTCGCACGAACTAGCAGTTCAGCGCCGTTGCGCCCCCGGGTGTTCGGCAACCGCAGGCAGCGCCCCGACGCACCGGACCCGCCGGGGTACTGCCAGGCCGAACCGCTCGCCCCCCCCCGCCCCACCCCCCACCCCCCACCCACCCCCGGCGTCGATCATGCAGTTCCGGCCCTCACATAAGCAGCAATAGGGACAAAAGCGGGGCCCTAAGTGCAAGATCGGCGCTGGGTGGGGGTCGAAGTTAGAAGGGATGAAGGGATGCGGCCGTCCCGGCCGCCTTCCACGGCAGCACCCGTCCCCGGCTGCCCTTGCGGAGAGGCCGTCCTCATCGTGCGCAGGCTCCTCTGGCTGTTTCGCCGGAACCGTTGACGGCAACCGGCCGATCCACAACAGCCGAGCGGCCACCGGACCGCCGCCCACCGGCCCGCCACCGCGCCGCCAGCCAAACCAGGACCAGCCAACCCAGGACCAGCCAGCCCAGGACCAGCCGGCCCAGGACCAGCCAGCCTACGGCCGGCCGCGCCGCCAGCCGGTCCGGCCCACCGGGGCGGCACAACGCGGGCCACCATCACCGGTCGACGGCGTACTGGCCGCTCTGCGCCAGTCCGGTGCGGCAGCAGCGGTTCGGCCGGTGCCGGCGCGGGCTGGACCCGGCCGAGGTGGACGACTTCCTGCACCGGATCGCCGACGAACTGACGGCGCTGCACGCGAGTTGAGCCGTACGCGGATGGCCTGACTACCCACCCCCGGCGCGACGACGGGTGCCCGAGGTGGTCACCCGTCAGCCACTACGCGCGAGCTGTTCGGAGAGCTCGGCAACCGAGTCCGTTCACGGGGCACCGAACAACGCCTCGGCCACGCGAGCCAGGCTGTCATCGAACGTGGCGAGCAGGAGCAGCACAACCAGCAGGACGACGAGGCGTGCGGTCCGGCCGTCGCTGGCCAACGTCCAGGCAAGCAACTGGTAGAGGGTCTGCGGTGCCGCGACACGTGCACTGGAGCGCAACTCCGCCAAGTCGCGACGACCACGCCGCCCGGCGAACAGCGCCCATCCAAACAGCACCAGCAACGCCACGACGGCGACAAGCGCCTCCCGCCGGTCCGCGAACTCAACAAAAGTGGGCAAGGCATCCTCCTCGTCACCAGGGCCAGGACAACGGCGGTCGGCACCCCGAACCACCTGAAGCCGCACTCGGTCTTCAGATCACAGCAGAGGTGCAGAATTTCGGACATTTCGACGACTTGTCGCAGTGGACGCCGGTTTCGGTGAACCCGAAAAGGAGCAACGCCTCCAGCACAAAGGCCAGCTCCACCACCTGAGGGACTTTCGGAAACCCCCAGAGACCGCATTGGAAGTGGCATGGATCACACCAGGTGGGGCCGGTCCCCGGCCCGGCGGCACCGAATTTTCGGACCATCCGAATGTCCCCTGTGTACGGACGGCCGCGGATACTCCCTGAATCGGACGGGAGCTCACCGCTTCTTTCGGTGCACACGGGCAGCGGCTACACCAGAATTGCGACGTGGACGAAGTGCAGAACCAAGTACGGGAGCTGCTCTGGGATTGGCACCGCCACAAGCACAAGGGCAGCAAGCACGGTGCGTTCCAACGGTTCTGGGAGGCGATCAAGACTGACTGCGACATCAGCCACAAGAAGGTCCTCGACGAGCTGAGGCGCGACGGCCGGGTCTCCTGGGACCTGCTGGCGCGAGCCGTTGGGGTCTGCGGGCCAGACGATGACTACGAAGATCGGCTGGAGCACTTCGCCGGGCTGTGGCAGGAACACCGAGGAGTGGCCCCGCCGGGCTACTGCGGCCGGATCGTCATAGCCGGCCAGGTGGTTCGGGACGCGCTCGTCACTCCGGCGGACGCCAGGGACGACAAGAGCCGGATCGCCATGCTGGAGCGCGAGCACGATCGCGCCCAACTGGAACTGGTCGACCAACACCGTCGGATCAAGGAGCTGCAGGGCCAGATCGCTGGGCTGACCGCCAACCTGCAGCACCAGGCCGAAGAGGCCGAAGCGGACCGGCGCAGGCTGATCAACAGCATCGAAAACGTGTCCGAACAGATGCGGCAGGATGTCGCCCGCCAGCACCAGGAGGGTGCTGAGCTCAACGCCCGCATCGACCGGCTGGTGCGGGAGAACGCGGACCTCATCGCCCACCAGGAAGTGCTTACCCGCGCACGGGACCAGGCCGAACACCGTGCCGGCCGCTTGGTCACCGAGCGCGACAGAGCCGAGACCCGCGCCGGCCAGCTTGCGCAGGAACGCGATGACGCCGAGGCCCGCGCCAGCCAGCATCTGGTAGCTCTCGGCGAGTTGCGGCAGAGCACCGACCAGGAGCGGTTCCGCCTCTATGAAATGATCAACGACTTGAGAGAGAAGGTCTCCGCGTTGTCGGACAACCGCAACGAGCAGTCGAAACGAGCCAGACCGATACGCGTCATGGAGGAAGACGACCCGTTCGGCTGGGGACGGGGCGGGGCGCCACCCGTCCTGAAGTAGCGACCGGTCGGCATCCGCTCGGCTGGAACCGAAACGGCTCGGGCCGGCCACCCCTGGGCGGGGGGACCGGCCCGAGCCGATGCACGCGGTGCGGGTGTGTCAGGAGGGGCCCCTTCCTATACAGGAAGCGTTAACAGGGGGCCCTTCCTTACGCCTTCACGGTGACCGTTACCTCGTTGATGCCGCGGGCGGCGGTCACGGTGCTGTCGCCGTTGCCGTGCCGGGACAGCGCCCGCAGCGTCCAGGTGCCCGGCGCGGCGAAGAACCGGAACTGGCCGGCCGGGGAGGTGACCACCTCGGCGGTGAACTCACCGGTCGAGTCGAGCAGCCGAACGTACGCGCCCGGAACGGCTTCGCCCGCCTCGGACGTGACGGCGCCGGTGATGACGGTTTCCTTCTCCAGGTCCAGGCTGGCCGGCAGCGGGGCGGCCTGGTCGGGCGCGGCGCAACCGGCAGCGGTGGGAGCAGTCATGGCTCAGGCCTCCCCGGGCTCGTCGCCGAGCGCGACCGGCACGCCGACCAGCGAGCCGTACTCGGTCCAGGATCCGTCGTAGTTCTTCACGTTGGCGTGGCCGAGCAGCTCCTGAAGCACGAACCAGGTGTGCGAGGAGCGCTCGCCGATCCGGCAGTAGGCGATGGTCTCCTTGCTGTCGTCCAGCCCGGCCGCGGCGTAGATCTTGCGCAGCTCGTCGTCGGACTTGAAGGTGCCGTCCTCGTTCGCGGCCTTGGACCACGGCACGCTGATCGCGGTCGGCACGTGGCCGGCCCGCTGCGCCTGCTCCTGCGGCAGGTGGGCGGGGGCGAGCAGTCGGCCGGCGTACTCGTCGGGGCTGCGCACGTCGACCAGGTTCTTGGTGCCGATCGCGTTGACGACCTCGTCGCGGAAGGCGCGGATCGAGGTGTCCGGCTCCTGCGCGACGTACTGGGTGGCCGGGCGGGTCACCGCGTCGGTCACCAGCGGCCGGGCGTCCAGCTCCCACTTCTTGCGCCCACCGTCGAGCAGCTTCACGTCGCGGTGGCCGTAGAGCTTGAAGTACCAGTACGCGTATGCGGCGAACCAGTTGTTGTTGCCGCCGTACAGGATGACGGTGTCGTCGTTGGAGATGCCACGCTCGGAGAGCAGCGCCTCGAACTGGCTCTTGTTGACGAAGTCCCGGCGGACCGGGTCCTGAAGGTCGGTGCGCCAGTCGAGCTTGATCGCGCCGGCGATGTGACCGGTGTCGTAGGCCGAGGTGTCTTCGTCGACCTCGACGAAGACGACGCCCGGGGCGTCGATGTTCTTCTCGGCCCATTCGGCCGAGACGAGTGCGGTGTCGCGACTCATCAGATCACTCCCTGGTGAGGATGGACGGTGAGCCTGCGCGAGGACGAAGTCTGTGGCTGTCGCACCACGCGCGGGACCCAGAGGGAAGGACGGGATCACGGGTTCGTGCGACGGCGCCGCTGCCGGGCGTTCAGGGGGAAGAGACCGGAGGATACGCAGACCCTATGGCCGGTGGCCGCCGTCAGGCGGCCGAGGACAGCCCCGCCGTCAGATGACGGGGCGACACAGGCAGGTGGCCACGCGGCACAGGTCGACCGCGCGCCGTTTGGTGAGGAGCGTCCCCATGAGCAGGGAGCCTACCAGCCATCCCGGATCCCGCCATCGGCCCGACCAGCATCCGGGACGCCCGTTCCGACGCACGGTCGCCGGACGGGCGCGGACCGTACCCGACCGGCGACTGCCCCGGGGAGCGTTCAGCCGGCCGAGTTGATCGGGACGTCCTTCGCGGCGGCGGTCACCGCGAGGCCCTGCGGCAGCGGCTTGACCTCGCGCACCGCGAGCTGGAAGGGCAGCTCGGGCAGCGGCACGTCGATCGAGATGTCCTTGGCGTAGTTGCTCAGCAGGGTGCGGGCCAGCCGATTGTTCGGCAGTCCCTCGGCGTCCACGTCGTTGAAGCGCAGCGAGATCGCACCCTCCTTGCCGACGGTCACGTCGGCGGTCCCGGTGAGCGTCAGCTTCTGCCCGAGGATGTCGACGGGGGCGGTGACGGCGAGCCGGCCGTCCCGCTCGCCGAGGGTCAGGCCGGGCCGGTCGAGAAGCGCGGCCAGGCTCTCGTACGTGATGGTGCCGGTGCCGTCGACGGTCTCGGCGACCACGTCGCCCTGCTGGGTACGCAGGGTGTCCAGGGAGGCCCGCACGTTGCGGGCGTCGACGTCCAGCTCCGGCAGGGCCACCGCGTCACCCTGCACCGAGCCCTGCACGTCGCGCAGCTTGATGGAGATCCGCTCGTACTTCCCGTCGAGGACCTGGGTGAGGAAGGGGAAGCCGCCGACCTCGACCTCGGGCGGCGAGGACTGGGCGCCCTGCTTGGCGATCTCCTGGCTGACCTGGTCGGTGATCGCCCGCTCGGCCACCCCGACGGCCACCCGGTCGGCGGCCACCAGCAGTCCGCCGATGATCAGCAGCAGGACCAGCAGCGTGATGAGCACCTTGCGCCCGCGTCGCCGGGGACGTTCCTCGTACGCCGGGTAGGCCGTCGCCACGCCGCCTCCTTCTGTCCGTCCGCCGCTCGGCGGAACCGGTGCCGCCGAGCGGCGCACCGGAGAGTACCCGAAGGGTGAAAACCTCAACCGCCGCTCGCTTCGGGCCGCCCGAACGGCCGGGCGGCCCCGGCCGGGCCGCCGGAAGAGCCGAGGGTCACAGGAAGAGCACGCACATGGCGTACGCCGCCGGGGCGGCCAGGGCGAAGCCGCCGAGCGGGCCCTGCATGTGCCGGGCGGCCCACATCGTCGGCGGCTCGCCGGCCATCAGCCGGCCAGCCTCCGCGTACCCGACGGCGAGGTCGGCCAGCACGGCGGTGGCGGCGGTGACCAGCCCGATCACCGCGCCGCTGGTCGGGGTGAAGCTGACCAGGTAACTGCCGAGGACCGCGCTGGCCAGGGTGCCGGCCATCGCCCCGACACACGACGCCGGCGGCGCCCCGGGGCACCCTGCGGTGCGAGCCG
>NZ_GG657738.1:2836274-2862979 GCF_000158815.1 Micromonospora sp. ATCC 39149
CCCGCGTCGCGCCGGGGGGCCGTCGTCGACGTCCGGGCCGGTGCGCGGGGCCGGTGGGTGCGCGCGACCTGCCGACCCAGGGGGAGCCTCGTCGGCCCACGGGTCCCGGCCTGCCTCGGAGGAGGTCGAAGGAAACACGCCCTGATCGTGCCAGACCGGGGTGTCGGAACGGTGGCCACGGTTTCGGCAACGTTAAAACCTGCGGCGCGATCGCGGGCAAGGCCGACAAACGGGAAACGACCTGGAGGCGCAGGCGGGGCGATCGGTTACGCTCAAGCCGTTACCCGCCCGTCAGCGACGCCGGGACCCACGCAAGTTCTCAGCGCACCCGGCCTCAGGGGCCGCTGGTCGCGCGCGGCCTTGAGAGCCGCCGGGACGGAGGTGATCGTGTGGAGATCCTGCTGCTGGTGACCGCGCGTGCAGGCGAACCATCGGTGGTATTGCCGGCACTCGACCTGCTGCCACACTCGGTGCGCACCGCGCCACGCGACGTCCGCACGCTGGTTGCCGGCCCAAGCCCGGACGCGGTCCTGGTGGACGCCCGTTCGGAATTGAGCGAGGCCCGGGCCACCTGCCGGATGTTGCACGCCACCGGGCTGGGGGTGCCGCTGGTCGCGGTCGTCACCGAGGCCGGGCTGATCGCGCTGAACGCGGACTGGGGCGTCGACGACGTCATCCTCGCCAGCGCCGGTCCCGCCGAGGTGGAGGCGCGGCTGCGGCTGGCGGTCGGTCGGCTGAGCAACGCCACTGCCGGGGCCGGCGGCTCGATTCGGGCCGGCGAGCTGAGCATCGACCCCGACACGTACGCCGCGAAGCTCAAGGGCCGGCCGCTCGACCTGACGTACAAGGAGTTCGAGCTGCTGAAGTTCCTGGCCCAGCACCCGGGTCGGGTCTTCACCCGGGACCAACTGCTGCGCGAGGTCTGGGGTTACGACTACTTCGGCGGCACCCGTACGGTGGACGTGCACGTCCGGCGGCTGCGGGCGAAGCTCGGCTCGGAGTACGAGTCGATGATCGGCACCGTGCGCCAGGTCGGCTACAAGTTCGTCGTGCCGCCGTCGCGGTCGCTGCCCGAGGCCGAGCACGCCCCGGTCCCCGTCTGATCCGCCGGCCAGTCGGCCGGGCCCGTCCCGGGTCCGGCCGGCGAGTCCACCGCTTCGCTAATTTCCTGTTTGCCCTTTTTGCACTACTCGCCGGTTTTATCCTGACTGGCGAGTAGCCGAGGAAAGGGGCGACGGTGCGTGCGATGACCACAGGGGCGACGAGGGGCCGGTCCCCACAATCGAGCGGCGGCAACCGCTGATGCGCATGGAAGCGACCGGGCGGGTCGTGGCGCTCGCCACGCTGGTGGCGGTTTCCCTGCTCGGTTCCGCGTACGCGCTTGGCCGGAGCATGGTGCCCGCACCGACCCGGCAGCCCACCGGGGTCTCCGCGGGCACGGACGACCCGAGCTTCGCCGACCAGCCGGAGCAGACCGGCCCCAGCCGGGGCGGCGCGCCGTCCTCCACCGACGGCCCCTCCGCCGCGCCGACCGAGACCGGCCAGGACGGCACGGCCGGGCAGCCGCCGGAGACCGGCGGCGACGGCCCGTTCGGCACCCGGGTCACCACCGGGTCGCCGGGGGTGGCGCTCACCTTCGACGACGGTCCGGACCCGCAGTACACGCCGCAGGTCCTGGCGCTGCTGCGGAAGTACGGCGTCACGGCCACGTTCTGCGTGGTCGGCGAGAACGCCCAGAACCATCCCGACCTGATCCAGGCGATCGTGGCCGACGGCCACACCCTGTGCAACCACTCCTGGGGCCATGACGAGCTGCTCGGCCGGCGGCCGGTCGACGTCATCCGGGCCGATCTGCTGCGTACCAACGCGGCGATCCGGGCGGCCGTCCCGAACGCCTCCATCGCCTACTTCCGCCAGCCCGGCGGCGCGTGGACGTACCGGGTGGTGTCGGTGGCCGAGGAGCTGGGCCTCATCCCGCTGCACTGGACGGTCGACCCATCAGACTGGCGGGCCCCCGGAGCCGCCCGGATCGCCCACACCGTCTCCGCCGAGACGCGGCCCGGGTCGATCGTGCTGCTGCACGACGCGGGCGGCAACCGGCAGGGCACGGTGGACGCGCTGAACAGCCTTTTGCCGGACCTGGCGGGCCGGTTCCGGCTGGAGGCCCTGCCCACGGGCACCACCTGAGTGCCGCTCCCGCTACCGTTGCTCGGGTGAGCAGCGCCGAGCCGACGACCGACCGGATGACCCGGGCCGCCCTGCTGACGCCGGCCGAGGTGGCCGACGTGCTGGCTCTGGCCCGCGCGGCGGGGGACGCCGACGGCGCCGACCCGTTCGACGAGCACACGCTGCTGCGGCTGCGTGACCCGCAGGCCCCCGCCGTCCACCTCACGGCCCGCGCGCCGGACGGCGCGCTGATCGGCTACGCCCACCTGGACACCACCGACCCGGCCGGTGGTGTCGGCGTGGAGTTGGCCGTCCACCCCGCGTACCGGCGGCGGGGCACCGGCCGGGCGCTGGCCCGGGAGTCGCTCGCCGCCGCCACCGGGCCGGTACGGGCCTGGGCGCACGGCGACCACCCGTCCGCCGCCGCGCTCGGCGTCGACCTCGGCCTCGCCCGGGCCCGGGTGCTCTGGCAGCTACGCCGGCCGCTGGCCGACCCGCCGCCCGAGCCGCGCCTGCCCGACGGGGTGGTGCTGCGCGCGTTCGTCCCCGGGCAGGACGACGACGCCTGGCTCGCGCTGAACGCTCGGGCCTTCGCCAGCCACCCGGAGCAGGGCCGCTGGACGGCCGCCGATCTGCGGGTGCGCCTCGCCGAGCCGTGGTTCGACCCGGCCGGCTTCCTGCTCGCCGTCTCCTCGGCCACCGGCCGGCTGCTCGGCTTCCACTGGACCAAGGTGCACTCCCGACCCGGCTCGGCCCGCATCGGCGAGGTCTACGTGCTCGGGGTGGACCCGTCCGCGCACGGCGGCGGGCTCGGTGGGGCGCTCACCGCGGCCGGGCTGGCGTACCTGCGTCGGCGGGGGCTGGACCGGGTGATGCTCTACGTCGACGAGTCGAACACCGGGGCGGTCGCTCTCTACGAGCGGGCCGGCTTCGCCCGGTGGTCCGCCCACGTCAACTACCACCTCGGCTGACCGGCAACCTCCCCGGTTCCCCGCGTCACGGCGATGTCACGCCACGGCTTCGGCGCGATAACGGCTGTCCGTATATATCGCATTAATAGCGATAGTGGGCCGCGAGTTCACGAAATGGACAACCCCTCCTCGGCCTATGGCCACCTTACCGGCCGGACCTGTTCACCCCTCGTTTACTTGCGACCGGCGATCCGGCTACCTGGCACTCCTAGCTTTCAGATCAGCCGGGTCACGCCGGCCCTCCCCCGGGCCACCCAGCCGGGAACGGCCCGTCCAGACGTGAAGGGAAACCCCTCAGGTGAAGCTCCAGCGGCACGGCACTATCGCCTGCCTCGCTCTTACTGCGGTGCTCGGTCTCAGTGCATGCGGCTCGGACAATAACGAGCCCGCCGGCGGCGCCTCCGCGTCCGGCTCGGCCGCGGCCGACTGTGCCACCGGCACCCTGAACGCGCAGGGCTCCTCGGCCCAGAAGAACGCCATGGCCGAGTGGATCAAGGTGTACCAGCAGAAGTGTGCAGGCAGCACGATCAACTACGAGCCGTCCGGCTCGGGTGCCGGCATCCAGGCGTTCATCGCCGGCACCGCCGACTTCGCCGGCTCCGACTCGGCCCTCAAGCCGGAGGAGCAGCCGCAGGCCGACGCCAAGTGCACCGGCGGCAAGGCCATCCACCTGCCGATGGTGATCGGCCCCGTGGCCGTCGCCTACAACGTCAGCGGCGTGGACAGCCTCCAGCTCAAGCCGGCCACCCTCGCGAAGATCTTCGCAGGCAAGGTCACCAAGTGGGACGACCCGGCGATCAAGGCCGACAACCCGGACGCCAAGCTGCCGTCGACCACCATCCAGACGGTGCACCGCTCGGACGAGTCCGGCACCACCGACAACTTCACGAAGTTCCTGGCCAAGACCGCGGGCGCGGACTGGACCTTCGAGAACGCCAAGGCGTGGAAGGCCCCGGGCGGCACCGGCGCGAAGGGCTCCGACGGCGTGGCCAGCTCCGTCAAGGGCGCGGACGGCTCGATCGGCTACATGGAGTGGTCCTTCGCCGAGAACGCCGGCCTGAAGATGGCCAAGATCGGTAACGGCGCGGGCGAGTTCGCCGAGCTGACCGCCGAGAACGCGGGCAAGACCATCGCTGGCGCCAAGATCGAGGGCCAGGGCGACGACCTGAAGATGTCGGTCGACTACAACACCACGCAGGCCGGGGCGTACCCGATCGTCCTGGTGACGTACGAGATCGTCTGCAGCAAGGGCCTCGCGGCCGACAAGCTGCCGCTGGTCAAGGGCCTGCTGAGCCACGCCGCCAGCGCCGAGGGCCAGGCCGAACTGACCGAGCTGGGCTACGCCCCGCTGCCGGACTCGGTCCGCACCAAGGTCGAGGCCGCGGTCAAGAACCTTTCCTGACCGGACCGACACCACCACACCTCCCTCAACTCGAAGCGAGCGAGCAGATGGGTGAAACCCCTCCCCGCTCGGCCAACGCCGGCACCGGCGGGATCCGCGTGGCCCCAGGCCACGGGCAGCCCGCCGGTGCCTCGGCGCGTGTGGCCGAGGCACCAGTCAGCACCCGTACCCCCGGCGGGGGCGACCTCGGCGGCGGCGGCGGCCTGCCCCGGGCGCGGGCCTTCGGCGCGGAACGCGCCTTCCGTGGCCTGACCCTGGCCGCCGGCACCGCCGTCCTGGTGATCATCGCCGCCATCGCGGTCTTCCTGATCGCCAAGGCGGTCCCCGCCCTGCGCGCCAACACCGCGAACTTCTGGACGTACGAGGGCTGGTCGCCAAACGACACCGCCCCGGAGTTCGGCATCGGCACGCTCGCCTTCGGCACGGTGCTCAGCTCCGCGCTGGCGCTGCTCATCGCGGTGCCGGTGGCTCTGGGCATCGCGCTCTACCTGTCCCACTACGCGCCGCGCCGGCTCGGCACCGCGCTGGGCTTCCTGATCGACCTGCTCGCCGCCGTGCCGAGCGTGGTCTTCGGGCTCTGGGGGCGGGACATCTTCGTCAACCCGGTCCGGGACTTCTCGGTGTGGCTGAACACCTACTTCGGCTGGATCCCGATCTTCGGCGGCGACGGCCCGTTCGGTAAGTCGATCATGCTCGGCTCACTGGTGCTGGCGATCATGGTGCTGCCGATCATCACCTCGCTCTCGCGCGAGGTGTTCCTCCAGACCCCGACCGCCAACGAGGAGGCGGCCCTCGCGCTCGGCGCGACCCGGTGGGAGATGATCCGTACCGCCGTCCTCCCGTACGGCCGCCCCGGCATCATCGCCGCGGTGATGCTCGGCCTCGGCCGCGCGCTCGGCGAGACCATCGCGCTGGCGATGACCCTCGGCATCACCTTCGGCATCTCGTTCAACCTCATCGAGAACGGCGGCAACACCATCGCCGCCAACATCGCCAACGCGTTCGGCGAGGCGAACGACACCGGGCGGGGCGCGCTCATCGCCTCCGGCCTCGTGCTGTTCACCATCACGCTGATCGTCAACATCACGGCGCGGGCGATCATCTACCGCCGCCGGGAGTTCACGGAGTCGGCCGCATGAGCACCACCGTCGCCAATCACCCCACCCGCCCGCCGGCCCAGCCGGCCACCCTCCGGGCGAGGCGGCTGCCGAAGTACGCCCCGCCGGTCATCGCCGCCGCGGCCGTCGCGGTCGCCGCCGCCGTCGTGTACGGCACGAGCATCGGCGGCCCGGTGCTCGTCGTGGCCGTCGCCGCGCTGCTCTACCTGGCCGGCCTCTTCGCCGCCGCCAACGCCGTCGAGGGGCGTCGCTCGGCCCGCAACCGCACCTGGAGCGCGCTGATCCACTCCGCGTTCGTGCTGGCCGTCCTGCCGCTGGCCTCCGTGGTGTGGACGCTGGTCAGCAAGGGCGTCGAGCGCCTCGACGGCAACTTCTTCGGCACCTCGATGAACAACATCGGGGCTCGGGATGCCAACGGCGGCGCGTACCACGCGATCGTCGGGACGCTGGAGCAGGTCGGCATCGCCGCGCTGATCACCGTCCCGCTCGGCATTCTCTGCGCGATCTACGTGGTCGAGTACGGCCGGGGCCGGTTCGCCTTCGCGATCCGGTTCTTCGTCGACGTGATGACCGGCATCCCGTCCATCGTCTCCGGCCTGTTCGTGCTGGCCTTCTGGGTACTGGTCGTCTCGCCGGTGTTCAACGACGGCCGGCCGGGCTTCTCCGGCTTCGCCGCCGCGCTGGCACTGAGCGTGCTGATGCTGCCCACCGTGGTCCGCTCCACCGAGGAGATGCTGCGGCTCGTCCCCGCGCCGCTGCGCGAGGGGGCGTACGCCCTCGGCGTGCCGAAGTGGAAGACCATCCTGCGGGTCGTGCTCCCCACCGCGCTGCCCGGCATCGTCACCGGCGTCATGCTCGCCATCGCGCGGGCGGCCGGCGAGACTGCGCCGGTGTTGCTCGTGGCCGGCGGCGGCGCGGCGATCAACCTCAACCCGTTCGAGAACAACCAGTCGTCACTGTCCCTCTTCGTCTACCAGCAGGCGGGCGACGCGTCGAAGTACGCACCGGCGCGCGCCTGGACGGCGGCGCTGACCCTGGTCACCCTCGTGCTGATCCTGACGATCGCGGCGAAGCTGCTGGCTCGCCGGAACCGGCTCGGCCGATGAATCCCGGAGGTACCACCATGGCCAAGCGCGTCGACGCCTCGAACGTCACCGCCTACTACGGCGCTTTCAAGGCGATCGAGAACATCAACCTGACCGTCGAGCCGAAGACGGTGACCGCCCTGATCGGGCCGTCCGGCTGCGGCAAGTCGACCTTCCTGCGGTCGATCAACCGCATGCACGAGGTCCTGCCGGGCGCCCGCGTCGAGGGCGACCTCACCATCGACGGGCAGAACATCTACGACCGCGACGTGGACGTCACCGCCGTACGCCGGATGATCGGCATGGTCTTCCAGCGGCCCAACCCGTTCCCCACGATGAGCATCTACGAGAACGTGGTGGCCGGGCTGCGGCTCAACGGGGTACGGAAGAAGTCCATCCTGGACGAGGCGGCCGAGAACTCGCTGCGCTCGGCGAACCTCTGGGACGAGGTGAAGGGCCGCCTCGGCAAGCCGGGCGCGGGCCTGTCCGGCGGCCAGCAGCAGCGGCTCTGCATCGCCCGCACGATCGCCGTCGAGCCGCAGGTGGTGCTGATGGACGAGCCGTGCTCGGCGCTGGACCCGATCTCCACGCTGGCGATCGAGGACCTGATGTTCCAGCTCAAGGACAAGTTCACCATCATCATCGTCACGCACAACATGCAACAGGCCGCCCGCGTCTCCGACCGCACGGCCTTCTTCTCGATCGAGAAGACCGGGGACCCGGGCCGCCTCATCGAGTACGACAACACCCAGAAGATCTTCAGCAACCCGAGCCACAAGAAGACCGAGGACTACATCACGGGCCGCTTCGGCTGAGGTGCGACGCAAGGGGCTCTTGTTGTCGCCTGGGCGACAACAAGAGCCCCTTGCCAACCGCGCGGCGGCAAGGGCGCTCAGCCAAGCACGAAGCGAGGCTCGCCGTCGGCGGGCAGGTCCAGGCGGGGGGTGACCGGGGTCGCGGCGTCGCGGGTGGCGGACGCGCGGGCCACCCCGGCCAGGTCGCCGGCGGCGGCCACCTGGGCCAGCGTGACCAGGGTCGGCGGCAACATGGTCAGCTCGCCGGCCTCCGCCCGGGCCAGGGCGTCCGCCGGCCGGACCCACATGGTGTGGTCGGCCTCGCCGGAGACGTCCCGGGTCCGCTGGCCCAGCGGCAGGAGCGCCACGAAGAAGTACGTGTCGAAGCGGCGCGGCTCGAACTCCGGAGTGATCCACCGGCTCCACGGCAGCAGCAGGTCCGACCGGAGAGTGAGCCCCCGCCCGGCGAGCAGCTCGGCGAAGCCCCGGCGGCGTGCCTCCAGGTCCTGCCGCGCGGCTTCCCAGTCGTCCCCGCTGACGTCGCCCACCACGGTCGCCGCGTCCGGGCCGGCCAGCAGCACCCCGGACTCCTCGAAGACCTCCCGGGCGGCGGCGCACACCACCGCCTGGGCGACGTCCGGCGCGAGGCCCAGCCGCCCGGCCCAGCCCGCCGGCTCGGGCCCGGCCCAGTCGAGGTGAGCCGCGGAGTCGGACGGGTCCACCCCGCCGCCGGGGAAGGCGTACACGCCGCCGAAGGCCATTGTGGCGACGCGACGGATGACGTACACCTCGAAGTCGACGCCGGCCGGGCGCAACAGCAGCACGGTGGCCGCGACCCGGGGCCGCGCCGGCGTGCCGCCCTCGGCGCGGAACCGGCGCGCGTTCTCGACCAGGGCCGGCGGGGCGGCGAAACCGTGCCTGTCGATCGTCATGCGCCGAGCCTAGTCCCGCAGAGTGGATCGGCCGGTCCGGCGGCGGTGGGGGGTCGGCCCACATCCCGCTAGCGTGGGCGCATGACACGTTGGGGGATTCTGGCCACCGGCCACATCGCCGGCCGCTTCGCCGACGACCTGCGGTTCGTGCCGGGGGCCGAGTTGGTCGCGGTCGGCTCGCGGACGCCGGAGGCGGCACGGTTGTTCGCCGAGAAGCACGGCGCGCAGCGGGCGTACGGCTCCTGGGCGGAGCTGGCCGCCGACAACGAGGTGGACGCGATCTACGTGGCCACCCCGCACGCGGCCCACCACGAGGCCACGATGACCTGCCTGGCGGCGGGCCGGGCGGTGCTGGTGGAGAAGCCGTTCACCCTCGACCTGGCCGACAGCATCGAGCTGGTCGAGGTCGCCCGCGCCCGGGGGGTCTTCCTCATGGAGGCCATGTGGATGCGCACGAATCCGCTGATCCTGCGGGTGGTCGAGCTGCTCGCCGACGGGGCGATCGGGCAGGTCACCAGCGTGCAGGCCGACTTCGGAGTGGCCGGGCCGTTCGCGCCGGAGAGCCGGATGCGCGCCCGGGCGCTCGGCGGGGGCGCCCTGCTCGACCTGGGCGTCTACCCGGTCAGCCTGGCCCACCTGCTGCTCGGCCTCCCGCAGCACGTGCGGTCCTGGGCGAAGATCGGTCCGGAGGGCGTGGACGAGAACACCGGCATCGTGTTCGGCTACGACTCGGGGGCGGTGGCGACGCTGAGCTGCGGCATTATCGGGGCCACCCCGGTGGTCGCCTCGATCACCGGCACCGCCGGCCGCATCGACCTGCCCGCGCCGTTCTTCCGGCCGCCGTCGGCGACCCTGCACCGGGCCGGCGCGGAGCCGGAGACGATCCCCGCCGACCTGACCGGCGATGGCTACCAGTACGAGGCGATCGAGGTGCAGCGCTGCCTCGCGGCGGGGCTGACGGAGAGCCCGCTGGTGCCGCACGCCACCACGCTTGAGGTGATGGGCCTGCTCGACGACATCCGCGAGCAGATCGGCGTGCACTACAAGTGAGGTGCAGGGAAGGGCCCCCTGTCAACGCATTCTGTTGTACAGGGGGCCCTTCCTGACCGCCGGGGCCGGCCAGCGCGCGGGCCGGCAGCGCGCCAATTCGGCGGGCCGGTCGGCGGGCGGCTGTCAGCCGAAGATCGGCCGAACCAGCAGGTAGGTGACGCAGGCGATCAGCGCCGCCGCCGGGAACGTGACGATCCAGGCGACCACGATGTTGCCCGCCACGTTCCAACGCACCGCGGAGAACCGCTTCGTCGCCCCCACGCCCATGATCGCCGAGGTGATCGTGTGGGTGGTGGAGATCGGCACCTTGAGCACCAGGGCGTTGAAGTAGAGCACCGCGCTGGCCACCGTCTCGGCGGCGAAGCCCTCCGGCGGACCCAGGTCGATGATCTTGCGACCCAGCGTCCGGATGATCCGCCAGCCACCGGCGTACGTGCCGGCCGCCAGCATCGCCGCCGAGGTCCAGAACACCCAGCCGGGAATGTGGGTCTTGTCGTCCTGGAAGCCGCCCGTGTAAAGGGCGAGAACCACGATGCCCATGGTCTTCGCGGCGTCCTGCATGCCGTGGCCGACGGACATGGCCGCCGCCGAGGCGGTCTGCGCCCAGCGGAAGCCCCGGTTCAGCTTGCCCGGCTGCCCGTTGCGGAACAGCCACAGGATCGCCAGCATCATCAGGTAACCCAGGGTCAGACCGACGAGCGGCGAGAGCACCATCGGCAGTAGCACCTTCTCGCCGATGTTGACCCACTGCACCACGCCGCCGGTGGCCAGCAGGGTCGCCCCGACCAGGCCGCCGAACAGCGCGTGCGAGGACGACGACGGCAGGCCGAAGTACCAGGTGATCAGGTTCCAGGCGATCGCGCCGAGCACCCCGGCGAAGACCACCCCCAGGCTCTCGATGCCGGTGGGCAGGGTGACCAGGCCGTCGCCGACGGTCTTGGCGACCCCGGCGCCGAAGTGGGCGCCGACGAAGTTGCCGACCGCGGCGAGGGCGAGCGCGACCCGGGGTGTCAGGGCGCGGGTCGAGACGCTGGTCGCGATCGCGTTGGCGGCGTCGTGGAAGCCGTTGGTGTAGTCGAACACCAGGGCCACCGCGATCACCGCCAGCACGGCGATGAGTTCGGAACTCACAGGATCAGGACTCCTTGACCGCGATTGTCTCGACGGTGTTGGCCACGTGCTCGAAGGCGTCGCAGGCGGCCTCCAGCTCGTCGGCGACCTCCTTCATCTTGAGCACCGTCAAGGCGTCGTACTCGCCGGAGAAGAGGCGGACCAGGAGCATCCGGTACGCCTGGTCGCCGTCGTTCTCCAGCCGGTTGCACTCGATCCAGTAGTCCTCGAGGTCCTTCATCGACCTCAGCCGGGGCATCGCCTCGGCGGTCAGCTTGGCCTGCTGGTCCAGCACGTTGACCAGCTCGTGCAGCTCCCGTGGCAGCGCCGGCAGCTTGGTCAGCCCATACAGGTAGAGCAGGTTGCCCACGGCCTCCAGGTGGTCCATCACGTCGTCGAGCAGCGAGCCCAACCGGTAGATGTCCTCCCGGTCGAACGGGGTGATGAAAGTAGAGTTGATCTTCTTGTACAGGTCGTGGGTGATCTGGTCGCTGTCATGCTCGACCTCGGTCAGCCGCTCGCTCACCGACTGCACGTCGACGCCCGGTAGGGCCAGCTCGTTCAGCAGCTCGGTACCCCGCACCAGGTTCTGCGCGGCCCTGGTGAAGAGCTCGTAGAAGGCGCCCTCGGTGGGGCGGAAGGAAAACTTCACAGCCTGGACCTCGTCGTGTCGGTGGAAGGGTGGCGGACCCCCGGGGGTGCCTGCAACGGGAATGCTAGGAAACAGCGGAACCGCTAATTCGTCGGCCCACCCCTGGCCAGTCGTCATTCACTGGTCGTTCACCTTCCGTTCATCTGAATCCGGTCAATCGCCGCGCAACCGCCTACGCTCCGCCGCCACGTCGAAGTCCGCCGGCGGATACCCGAGATCGAGGTCGTCGAACGTCTCCCGGAGCAGGTGGGCCACCGCCCAGTCCCGGTACCACTTCCGGTCCGCCGGCACCACGTACCAGGGCGCGGCGTCCGTGCCGCACCGGCTCAGGGCCTCGGCGTACGCCGCCTGATAGTCGTTCCAGCGGGCCCGGGAGTCGAGGTCGCTCGGCTGGTACTTCCAGTGCTTCGTCGGGTCCGTCAGCCGCGCCAGCAGCCGCTCGCCCTGCTCGGCGTACGAGATGTGCAGCATGACCTTGACCAGCCTCACCCCGGCGTCGGTCAGCTCCCGCTCGAAGGCGTTGATCTCGTCGTACCGGGCCCGCCAGACGGCCTCCGGTACCAGCGACTCCACCCGGGCGATCAGCACGTCCTCGTAGTGCGAGCGGTTGAAGACCCCGACGTACCCGGGCGGCGGCAGCGCCCGCCGGATCCGCCACAGGAAGCCGTGCCGCCGCTCCCGCGCCGTCGGCGGGCCGAACGAGCGGATGTGCAGCCCGAGCGGGTTCATCGCCCCGGCCACCCGCCGGATCGTGCCGTCCTTGCCGCCGCAGTCCATGGCCTGGAGCACCAGCAGCACCCGGTCGGGTCGGCCCCACCCCGGCCCGGCGTCGGCGGCCGTCGGGGTGCCGCTGGGGACGCCCGGACCGGCCGCGCCCTTCGCGGCGGCGTACAGCATCTCCTGCTGCCGCCCCAGGGCCGCGCCGAGCAGCCGCGCCTGCTCGCGCGCCCACGCCTTGCGGCCCTTGGCGGGCCGGTCGCGGCGATCTGCGTGGCCGCCGGCGCGGCGCTGACGATCGCCAGCACCGCCGCAGTCGGCGGCGGACGCCGGCAGCCCGGGCGTCGACCGGGGGTCGATCGCCGCCAGGTCGACGGCGTCCCCGCCCACCCGCAGCAACTCCCGCATCCCCGCGCCCTCGGGCGGCACGACGCCACGAACATCCCGGGCAGCACCTGCTCGCGCACCATCGAACCCGCTCATCACAGGATCATCACCCACCCGGTCCGCTCTCGCCCGTCGAGCACCCTCCGGGGCCCGGCCTCGGGGTGGCGGCCGACTGGCCGCCGCGCTGGTGACGGGCCGCCAGGCGGCGGGCTCAGACCACCAGGGCCAGCCACTTCCGGTACGACGTGGCGAACGGCTCGCTGCCGTCGCCGAGCGCGCCCAGCAGCCAGCGCGACGCCGCCTCCGCCTCGACCACCAGGTCGTCCGGGTAGCCGAACTGCTCCCGGTGCTCGGCGAACTCGTCCTCGTCGCGCAGCTCGACCAGCCCGGTGCCCCGACGGCGCACCACATCCAGGTCGAGGTCGAACAGGTGGACCGTGTCGTCGCCCTCCCAGCGCACCGGGGTGGTGACGTCGCAGTAGACCTCGCTCGTGCGCGGCGGCGGGTTGAACATGCACGTCCACCAGGCGTGGTGCGGCACCAGCAGGACAAAGGGGATCTGCTCGACGGAGGGCCGGCCGTGGTAGATGGAGTCGGTGCCGGCCGGCACCCCGAGCCACACGCCAAGGTCGTCGGTGGCCAGATGGCGGGCCGGGTAGTCGCGGTGGGCGCTGCCGTCGTACTTGCGGTAGATCACGCGGACCACGTCGCTCGGCATGAGTCGCACCCTAGTCGATAACGCCCACCCGTCGCGCGGGGGAAGTAACAGGATCGGCCCCGGAGGATTCCGTAGCGTGACCACCCCGCCACGCGGGACGGGGGCGGACCGGTGTCGGCGGCGACGGGTACCGTCGCACGGTGACTCCGCCGCGCACCGCTCCCGGTTCCGCTCTCCCCCGCAGTTCCGCCCGGCGGCGCGGCAAGCGGGCCGACGCCGGGGAGCTGCTCGCCGCGGCGGTCGGCGCGGTCCCCGGCGGCGCGGCCCGCCCCGGCCAGCAGCAGATGGCCACCGCGATCTCCGAGTGCGTCGCCTCCGGCGAGCACCTGCTGGTGCAGGCCGGCACCGGCACCGGCAAGTCCTTGGCCTACCTGGCCCCGGCCCTGACCGTGGACGGCCCGGTGGTGGTTTCCACCGCGACCCTGGCGTTGCAGTCCCAGCTCGTCGACCACGACCTGCCCCGGCTCGCCGACGCCGTGGAGCCGGTGCTCGGCCGCCGGCCGACCTTCGCCGTGCTCAAGGGCCGCCACCACTACCTCTGCCTAGCCCGGCTGGACAACGCGACCGAGGAGGAGCCGACGGACACCCTCTTCGACGCCGCCCCGCCCCGGCCGGGCGGCGGGGGCGGCGGGTGGCTCGGCGAGGCCGGGCGGCTCGGCAAGCAGGTCCAGCGGCTGCGCGACTGGGCGATGGAGACCGACACCGGCGACCGCGACGAGCTGGACCCGGGCGTCGACGACCAGGCCTGGCGGCTGGTGTCGATGCCGGCCCGGGAGTGCGTCGGGGCGTCCCGCTGCCCGTTCGGCGCCGAGTGCTTCGCCGAGGCGTCCCGGGCCCGCGCCCGGGAGGCCGACATCGTGGTCACCAACCACAGCCTGCTCGCCGTCGACATGATCGCCGGCCGGCACATCGTGCCGCCGCACAAGCTGCTGATCGTGGACGAGGCGCACGAGCTGGCCGACCGGGTCTCCTCGGCGGCCCAGGCCGAGCTCGTGCCGGAGCTGATCGACCGGTCCACCCGGCGGGCCCGGCCGCTGCTGCGCCCGGAGATCGCCGAGCGGCTCACCGAGGCCGGCGACGCCCTCGCGGTCGGGCTGGCCGAGGTGCCCGCGGGCCGCCTCACGGCCGGGCTGCCCGGCCCGCTGCGCGAGGCGTGCACGCTGCTCGACGCCGCCACCCGCGCCGCGCTGGACGCGATCGGCGAGGTCAAGTCCGACGACCCGGACCCGGTCCGCAAGCAGCAGGCCAAGGCTGTGCTGGACGAACTGTCCGCCACCGCCCAGCGACTGCTGGAGGAGGCCGAGCACGACGTGGCCTGGGTGGAGAAGCCCGACAACGGCAGCCGCCGGGCCCTGGTGGTGGCCCCGCTCTCCGTCGCCGGCACCCTCGCCACCCACCTGTACGACGAGCGCACCGTCGTCGCCACCTCGGCGACGCTGGCGCTGGGCGGCCGGTTCGACACGGTGGCCCGGGCGCTGGGGCTGGACGCGCCGCCGCCCGCCCCGCCGTCCCCGGCCGCCGCCGCACTGGCCGCCGCCACGGCCCGTGGGGACGCCCCGGTCGCCGCAGCCCCGGGCAGCCGCCCCGCCACCGGCACGGTGCCCGCCACCGAGGGGCCGGGCTGGCGGTCGCTCGACGTCGGCTCCCCGTTCGACTACGCCCGGCAGGGCATCCTCTACGTAGCCGCGCACCTGCCCCGCCCGGCCGCCTCCGGCCTGCCCGACGCGGCCGGCGAGGAGCTGCTCGACCTGGTCGGGGCGCTCGGTGGGCGTACCCTCGGGCTTTTCTCCTCCCGGCGGGCCGCGCAGCAGGCGGCGGAGCTGTTGCGCGCGAAGACCGACCTGCAGATCCTGCTCCAGGGCGAGGAGGCGCTGCCGCTGCTGGTCCGCCGGTTCCGCGAGGAGCGGTCGAGCTGCCTGTTCGGCGTGATGTCGCTGTGGCAGGGGGTCGACGTGCCGGGCGACTCCTGCCAGCTCGTGGTGATCGACCGGCTGCCGTTCCCCCGGCCGGACGAGCCGCTCGCGGCGGCCCGCGCCGCCGCCGTGGACGCGGGCGGCGGCTCCGGATTCTCCGCCGTCAGCGTGCCGATCGCGGCGGTGCGGCTGGCCCAGGGCGTCGGCCGGCTGATCCGGGCCACCGGGGACCGGGGCGTGGTCGCGGTGCTCGACTCGCGGCTGGAGACGGCGCGCGGGTATGGCCCGTTCCTGCGCCGCTCGCTGCCCCCGTTCTGGTACACCACCCGCCCCGAGGTGGCCCGTGGGGCCCTGGAGCGACTCGGCAAGTCGTGACGCCGGGCCGCCCCTGTCCGGGCCCCGGCAGGGTGCCCGCGACGCGGCCGGGCGGTCAGGGTGCCTGCGAGGCGACCACCACGGCGTCCGGCGGGGTGTCCGGCACGGTACGCGCGGCGAGCCGCCGGACGGCCGTGTTGAGCACCGCGATCAGCGGCACCGAGACCAGCGCGCCGGTGATCCCGGCGAGCACCACGCCTGCGGCGATCCCGATGATCACCGCGAGCGGGTGGATGGCCACCGCCCGGCCCATGATCAGCGGCTGGAGCACGTGTCCCTCGACCTGCTGCACGCCGATCACCACGCCCAGGATGATCAGGGCGGTGACCGGGCCGCTGTCGACCAGCGCCACCAGCACCGCGACCCCGCCGGAGAGGGCGGCACCGACGATCGGGATGAACGCACCGAGGAAGACCAGGGCGGCCAGCGGGAACGCGAACGGAATGTCGAAGATGACCAGGAAGGTGCCGATACCGACCGCGTCGATGAACGCGACCAGCACGGTGGCCCGCACGTAGGCGCCCAGCGTCTCCCAGGACGCCCGGCCGGCGTCGTCGACCTTCCACCGGGCCGCCACCGGCAGCAGCCGCACCAGGAAGCGCCAGATCCGGTTGCCGTCGCGCAGGAAGAAGAACGTGGCGAAGAGCACCAGCACGATGCCGGTCAGCACCTCGGCCAGGGTCGCCGCCGTGGAGACGGCCCCGCTGGTGAACCGCTCGGTGTTGTTGTTGATCCAGGTTGGCGCCTCCTCGATGTACCGGTCGAGCTGGCTGTCGGACAGGTGCAGCGGGCCGGTCTTCAGCCAGTCCTGGATCTGCCGGACACCCTCGGAGGACTTCTTGCTCAGCTCCGGCACGCCCTGGATGAACTCGTTCACCACCAGCGTCAGCGTGCCGACCACGGCGGCCAGGCCGCCGACCAGCACCACCGCGGTCGCCAGCGAGCGGGGGAAACGCGCCCGCAGCAGCCAGCCCACGGCCGGGGCGAGCAGGGCCGAGAGCAGCATGGCGACGGCCAGCGGAATGATCACGATGCTGATGGTGGCGACGACCTTCAGCAGCGCCCAGAACACGACGCCGATGACGATGAGCCGCCAGGACCAGGCCGCGGCGATACGCAGCGCGTGCGGCACGTCCGCGTCGTCCCGGCTGGCGGTGGAGCTGTGCATCGCGGCGGGCGGCTCGGCTCCGACCACGACCGCCGACGGCGGTGCCACCGGCCCGGGCGAGCGCGGCGAGGCCACGCCGGCCTCCTCCGGCACGTCGACGCTACCGGGCGGCACCGCACGGCGGCCCCTCACGTCGGCCCGCCCGGTCGGGTCGGCGCGGGCCCGCCGCACCGCGTCCCGTCCCGACTCGTACGCGCGACGCAGCCGTCCTCGTACCCGCTCGAAGCGGCTCAAGCGCACCTCCCGCAGCAGAACCCGCCCGCCCAGACGACAGGGGGGACAGGATACGTCCGACCTCCCCTACCCTAGGGCGGTTCCACCACACATTGCCCCCCCGGCCCGGGACCGCGTAACCCACCGGCGAGACCGCTCCGGGCGGACGCGGTACCGTTCCGTTCGTGACCGCCGATGCGAATCTCGACTCCGGCCTGCCGATCCGCCTGTTGCACGACCGGGTGCTGGTGCGGATGGAGGGCAGTGAGGGTGAGCGCCGCTCCACCGCCGGCATCGTGATCCCGGCGACCGCCGCCGTCGGCAAGCGCCTCGCCTGGGCCACCGCCGTCGGAGTGGGCCCCCACGTGCGCTCGATCGTCTCCGGCGACCGGGTGCTATTCGACCCCGACGACCGTTCCGAGGTCGAGCTGCACGGCCGGGGGTACGTGCTGCTGCGCGAGCGGGACGTGCACGCCGTGGCCGCCGAGCGGGTCGAGGCGGAGGCCACGGGCTCCACGGGCCTCTACTTGTAGGGAAGGGCCCCTGTCGACACCTTCGATAGAACAGGGGCCCCCTCCTGACACTCCCCCCGGGCCGCATCGTGTGCGGCCGGTCGGGGGTGCGTCGTTTGCGGCCGGCGGCGACGGGAAGCCAGGCACGTCCAGCACCCTGGGGAGGGAGCGTGCCGGTGTTCGTGAAGAAGGTGTTCCTCTGGGGAGGCGTCGCGTTCCTGATCTACTTCGTGGCGTTCCAGCCGGACGGCGCGGCGCAGGTGTGCAAATCGATCGGCGGCGGCCTGATGGCGATGGCCCAGGGCATGGGCGACTTCCTCACCAGCCTGACGACCTGACCGCTCGGCAGACCCTGCCCCGCCCGACCCGCTCGGCGGGCCCTGAACCACCCCGACCAGCAGGGCAGCTTCTCCCCGCCCTGAACCCGCTCGGCGCGGCCGGGCACACGAGCCCCACCCCGGCCGCCGAGGCCGGGTCGTCACCCCGTGCGCGGCGGCCAGGGCGCGGGCGGGTGGGGGCCGTACCAGCCGGGCGGGCCGTAGCCGGCGGGGTGGGCCGGGGGCTGCGGCGGAACGAGCACCACCGGGATCGGCACCACCGGCTCGTCCGGCGCCTCGACGGGCCGGTGCGAGCCGTCGGGGAACCGCAGGTGGTAACGGTGGCCGTCCCAACTGCCGACCGGGGTCTGCGGGTCCCGCCCGACGAAGAACGACCGGTACGCGGTGAGCGCGTCCAGCAGCTCCCGTTCCTCCCGCGCGGTCCGTTCCCGGTCGGCCGGCCTGCGGTCCAGCCCTCGGCGCATCCCGTCGCGCAGCAGCGCCAGCCGGGTGGCCGAGAACTGGTACCCCCGCATCGCCTTGACGCCCGCGTCGCCGGCCACCCGGCGGGCCCACGTCCGGGCCGCGTGCCGCCGGCCCAGGCTGCCCAGCGACGCCACCTCGGGTGGGGTGAGCCAGCCGGCCCGCACGTAGTCGGGCAGGGTGCGTTCGGTCAGCCGCCCCTCCCAGCCGCGCAGCCAGACCGCCAGCCCGACCATGGCGAAGAAGATCGGCACCATGACGCCGAGGTAGCCGTACAGCGCGATCATGACCTGGCCGGTGGCCTGCGCCAGTGACGGCAACAGGTTCCAGGTGCCGTGCAGCATCATCGCCAGCAGCAGGCCGGCGAGCGGGGCGAGGAACCGCACCCGCCGGTCGGCCGTCCGGGCGGCGATGCCGAGCCCCACCCCGGTCATCGAGGTGAACAGCGGGTGCGCGAACCCGAACAGCAGGATCCGGACGATGAAGATCGCGATGACCTGCCGCGCGCCGGTGGCCGGGCCGTACTCGTCGACGCCGGAGGCGTAGCCGTAGCCGCCCAGGTAGAGGATGTTCTCCACCATGGCGAAGCCGACCGCCGACAGCCCGCAGTAGACGAGACCGTCGGTGATCCCGGACCACTCTCGCCGGCGGAAGATCAGCAGCAGGATCGGCCCGAGCGCCTTGGTCAGCTCCTCGATGAACGGGGCGACCAGCACCCCGGTGAGGGCGTTCGGCAGCCCCCAGTCGGCGAACCGGGCGGCGAAGAACTCGTTCACGGTCAGCGAGGCGGCCGTGGAGACGAACGCGCCCCACGCGAAACAGAAGATCAGGTACTTCAGCGGCTCCGGCTCGTACCGGTCGAGCCACAGGAAGCAGGAGACCAGCACCGGTACCGGCAGGATCGCGGCGACCAGGCCGATCAGCAGCGCCTGGGCCCCGAGGTTGGAGCCGAGCACGAAGAGCATGTAGACCGCACACGCCGCGATCAGCAGCACCACCAGGGCCAACACCAGGAACCGCCGCCAGCCCAGCCGGCGCAGCGGCATCCGGGGGGCGGGCCCGCCGGGCGGCGCGGGGACGTCGGGCGCGGTCCACGGCGGCACAGCTGCGCCGCCGGTCGGGGTGTCGGCCATTCTGTCAGCGTAGTCACCCCCCGCCGCCCGTTCCGGGCGCATCCGGTGGCCGCTATCCTGTGGGCAGGTCACGAGCGCCAGCGTCAAGCCCCGGCTTGCTGGCCGGCAACCCTCGTCGAGTTCGCGGTGGGGTGCCCCGGGTGATGACCGGGCCCAGCCCCGTCCGGCGCTGGGCAAGCGCGGACCCCGTCCCGGTGGCGTCACCCGGGGTCCCCGGACCCGGAGGTCGGCCATGACCGTCACCCTCGTACCCCCGCCCGCCCCGCTGCCCGCGCGGACCGCGCCGGCGTCGTCGCGGCCGCTCGACGTGCTCGGTGTGCCGGGCCAGACCAACCTGGACCACGCGGCGAGCGCGCCGTGCGCGCGGGCGGCGGCCGACGCTGTGGCCGAGCTGCTGCCCTGGTACGCCAGCGTGCATCGCGGCGCGGGCGCGCTGTCGCGCCGCTGCACCCTCGCCTACGAGCGGGCCCGGCAGACCGTCGGCGACTTCTTCGGCGCCCGGGCCGACGACCACGTGATCTTCACCCGGAACACCACGGACGCGCTGAACCTGCTGGCCCGCGCCCTGCCCGCCGGGACGACGGTGGTGACGTTCGCCGGGGAGCACCACGCCAACCTGCTGCCCTGGCCGCGCGGCTCGGTGCGACTGCCCGTGCCCGCCGGCCCGGGCGAGGCGGTCCGGGCGCTGGACGCGGCGCTGACGGAGCTGCGCCGGGGCGCGGTCGCCGGCTCGCCGGTGCTGGTCGCGGTCACCGGGGCGAGCAACGTGACCGGGGAGCGCTGGCCGGTGGCCGAGCTGGCCGCCGTCGCCCGCCGGCACGCCGCCCGGATCGCCGTGGACGCCGCCCAGCTCGCCCCGCACGCCCCGGTCGACGTGGCCGCGCTCAACGTGGACTACCTGGCCGTCTCCGGGCACAAGCTGTACGCGCCGTTCGGCGCGGGGGTGCTGCTCGGGCGGGGCGACTGGCTGGACGCGGCTCCGCCGTACCTGGCGGGCGGGGGCGCGACCGGCCACGTCGGGGACGCCACGCACGAGGTGCGCTGGACCGCCGGCCCGGCCCGGCACGAGGCGGGTACGCCCAACCTGCTCGGCGCGGTCGCCCTCGCGGCGGTCTGCGCCGCGCTCGCCGACGCGGACCGGGTCGCGCTGCACGCCCGGGAGCAGGTCCTGCTGGCCCGGCTCCGGAACGGCCTGAGCGCCCTGCCCCGCGTGGTGGAGCTGCGTACCTTCGGCCCGGACGCGCCCCGGGTCGGCATCGTCTCGTTCGTGGTCGCCGGCCGGGACTCGGCGGAGGTCGCGGCGGAGCTGGCCGGCCGGTACGACGTCGGGGTTCGCGACGGCCTGTTCTGCGCCCACCCGCTGGCCCGGCGGCTGCTCGCCGAGGCGGCGGCCCGCAGCGGGCGGGCGGACCTGCCGTCGACCGCCCTGCGGGCGAGCCTCGGCCTGGGCAGCACGGCACAGGACGTCGACCGCCTGCTGGCCGCCCTCGCCGAGCTGTGCTGAGCCACCCATCCTGATCCCCGCGTCCCCGCACTCCGGTCCCCGCGCCCGGCACCTGGTGCGCGCCTCCCCGCGCGCCGCGTCCCCGTGCCTCGCGCCACTCAGCCCAGGGGCGGGGCCGTGGGGGGCTTCGGGGAGGCGCCGGCCTCGGTTGTGCCCGTGGCCGGCTTCTCCTGCTCGCCGAAGGACTGCCGGACCAGCCGGTTCGCCTCCTGCTGCTCGATCCCGGAGGCCACCAGCAGGTCGCTTGCGGTGGTCCGCACCTGCGCGATCACCACGCTGCCGGAGAACCCGACCCCCTGCTCGTACGCCCGGCCAGCCTCGCTGACGGCGCGCAGGCAACGCTCCCGGGCCTTCTCTGGCTCCGCCCCGACGGCGAACTCGTGGCGGAGCAGGCGGACCGCCTCGGCGAGGTGGGTCACCGCCTCTGGCATCGGCTCCGGCACCGGCTCCTCGTCCTCGATCATGGTCACCGCGCGCCGGATCAGGGTGCCGCTGTTGCGCATCGCCCGGTCGATGGGGTCGGCCGCCTCGGCGTAGTGGGTCAGCTCGCTGCGCCGGTGCCAGCGAGCCGGGGAGAGGGTACTGGTCTCCTTCGCACCCTCGATCGCCTCCGTGAACGTGGCTAGCTCCGCCTTGTTCTCCCGGAGCCGTTCCAGGGCGGCCTGGGCGCTGTCCCGGTCGCGGTCACGCAGCGCCCCGGCGGCCACGTCGAGCTGTTCGGCGAGCAGGTCGAGTGCGGGTCGGGCGGCCCGGTTGATCACCTGGAGCGGGTTCAGGGGCAGCAGGAGCGCCGTCACCACCAGCGCGATCCCGCCGCCGACGAACGCGTCCACGAAGCGCGGAATCTCCAGATCCTGGGTGGACGGGCTGAGTGTGACGATCAGCACGGCCGTCGCGGCGGCCTGGATGACGATCGCCACGCTCGCGCCGAAGAAGATGGTCAGCAGGATGGCCGCCGTCACCACCAACCCGAGCTGCCAGCCCCCCGTACCCAGGAAGTAGATCAGCACGTCGCCGAGGAACACCCCGACCGCCACCCCGACGATCAGCTCGACGGTCCGCCGCAGCCGCTGGCCGACCGATGCGGCGAGGGTGCCGACCGCCGAGATCGGCGCGAAGACCGGCTGGGGGTTGTGCATCAGCTCGTGGGAGACGATCCAGGCCAGTGCCGCGGCCAGCCCGGCCTGACCGGCCAGCCCGAGCGCCATCCGGACCCGGTGCAGCCGGTCGTGCAGGGTGGCCCGGCCCCGTTGGCGAAGCTGCGCCATCGCCGCCGCGATCCTTGGCGCGTCGACGTCGGTGTCGCCCTCGCGCAGCCCAGCACGCCGCAGCAACGAAGGTCGGCGGTCCCGGGCCACGGCCATGGCGGGGACTACCCGCCGGAGGGACGGTGAATCCTCGCCCGCTGCGGCAGACTCGGTCGGGTGACGGAACTGGACGACGGCCGGGGGCCCGACCCGGACGCCGACCGGGCTGGGCTGGACGCCGACCGGGCGCTCAGGCTCGGCAACGGCCAGCCGGTCGGGCCGGAAGACGACCGGGCGGTCGGGTTGCTGGACCGGTGGCGGGCGGCGGCCCGGGGTACCGGCGTGCCCGACGGCCCCGCGCTGGCCCGCGCCGGAGAGGACCTGCTGACCCGCTGGCGGGAGCCGCACCGGCGCTACCACACGGTCCGGCACCTGACCGCCGTACTCGACGTGGTCGACGCGTACGCCGTGCTGGCCGACCAGCCGGACCTGGTCCGGCTCGCCGCATGGTGCCACGACGCGATCTACGACCCGCGCGCCGCCGGGGACGCCAACGAGCGGGCCAGCGCCGACCTCGCCGAGGCGCTGCTGACCGGGCTCGGGGCACCGGTCTCGGCGGCGGCCGAGGTCCGCCGGCTGGTGCTGCTCACCGCCGGGCACGCGGTCGCCGCCGCCGACCGCGACGGGGTGCTGCTCTGCGACGCCGACCTGGCCGTGCTGGCCGGCCCGCCCGAGGAGTACGACCGGTACGCCGCAGCCGTCCGCCAGGAGTACGCGCACGTCCCGGACCGGGACTTCCGGCCGGGCCGCGCCCGGGTCCTGGAGTCCCTCCTGGCCCTGCCCGCCCTCTACCACCTCCCCGACCTGGCACCCACCTGGGAACACCGGGCCCGCACAAACCTCACCCGCGAACTAGCCACCCTCCGCTAGCCGCCGGTTAGCCTCAGCTGCATGGCCGGATCCCCCCTCCTCGCTGACCTGCGCGCCCTCCTCGGCGACACCGCCGTCCTGACCGACCCGGACCTGCTGCGAACACACGAGCGGGACGAGGCCGACCTGTGTGCGGCCGGGACGCCGCTGGTGGTGGTCCGCCCGCGCGGCACCGAGGAGGTGGCCGGCGTGGTGCGGGCGGCGGCCCGGCACGGCGTACCCGTGGTGCCGCAGGGGGCGCGGACCGGGCTGGCCGGCGCGGCGAACGCGGTGGACGGCGCGGTGGTGCTGAGCACCGTGGCTATGGACCGGATCCTGGAGATCGACCCGGTGGGCCGGATCGCCGTGGTCCAGCCCGGGGTGGTCAACGCGACACTGGCCGGGGCGGTCCGCCGGGAGGGGCTGTACTACCCGCCGGACCCGGGCTCCTGGGAGTCGTCCACGATCGGCGGCAACGTCGCCACCAACGCGGGCGGCATGTGCTGCGTCAAGTACGGCGTGACCGCCGAGTACGTGCTCGGCCTGGAGGTGGTGCTCGCCTCCGGCGAGGTGCTGCGCACCGGCCGACGCACCGCCAAGGGCGTCGCCGGATACGACCTGACCCGGCTCTTCGTCGGCTCGGAGGGCACCCTCGGCGTGATCACCGAGGTGACCGTCGCGCTGCGGCCCGCCCCGGAGGAGTCGCTGACCCTGGTCGCCGTCTTCGACTCCACGGCGGACGCCGGCACGGCGGTGGCCCAGATCGCCGCGAGGGGGCTCACCCCGAGCCTGCTGGAGCTGCTCGACCGCACGCACCTGCGGGCGATCGAGGCGTACCAGCCGATGGGGTTGCGCACCGACGCGCAGGCGCTGCTGCTGGCCGCCGTGGACACCGGCTCGCGGGCCGCCGAGGACCTGGCCCGGATCGCCGAGGTGTGCGGGAACGCCGGGGCCGACGAGGTGTACGTCGCCACCGACGCCGTGGAGGCGGCGGCGCTGTTGCAGGCCCGCCGGCTGGCCCACCCGGCGATGGAGAAGTTCGCCGCCGACGCGTATCCGGGTGGCAATGGCGGGCTGGTCATCGACGACGTGGCGGTGCCGCGCGGGTCGCTCGCCGAGCTGCTGGACGGGGTGGCGCGGATCGCCGAGGAGTGCGCCGTGCCGATCGGGGTGGTGGGGCACGCCGGCGACGGCAACCTGCACCCGAACATCGTGGTCGACCGCGCCGACCCGGCCAGCGTGGAGCGGGGCCGGCGGGCGTTCGACGAGATCATGCGGCTCGGCCTGGCGCTGGGCGGCACCTGCACCGGCGAGCACGGGGTGGGGCTGCTCAAGCGGGAATGGCTGGCCCGGGAGATCGGGCCGGTCGGGGTGCGGGTGCACCAGGCGATCAAGGCGGCGCTCGACCCGGCGGGGCTGTTCAACCCCGGCAAGGTGCTCTGAGGCCGCCCCGGGCAGCCCGGCGTCAGGCGGTGGCCTCACGCCGGGCTGACCTGGGTGAGCAGCAGCAGGATCCCGTACCCAGGGGTGACCCGCCCACCGGCAGGGGTTCGGCTACCGGGGGGACGACGGCAGCTCGACGGGATCACCGTCGGCCCGGTCCGCCGCGAAGCCCCGCACGTCCGGCGCGCCGAGCCGGGCCGCGTCCGCGGTGGCGTCGTCCGGCATGAGCTGGGACTCCCGCTCCGCCTCCACCCGGGCCCGGTAGTGCTCGACCTCGCGCGCCCGGGTCGCCGCGTCCCAGCCCTGCACCGCACCCATCAGCTCGGCGGCGTGCTCGGCCGACTCCAGGCCGCGGTGGGCGGTCTCGATGGAGATCCGGGTACGTCGGGTCAGCACGTCCTCCAGGTGCAGCGCCCCCTCCGCGCGGGCCGCGTACGTCACCTCGGCCGCCAGGTATTCCGGTGCACCGGCCAGCGGCGAGGCGAGCAGCGGGTCCGCGTCGACCAGCGCCAGCAGGTCGAGGGTGAGGGTGCCGTACCGCTCCAGCAGGTGCTCGACCACCCCGACCGGCATCCCGTGCCGGCGGGCCAGGTCGGCCCGGTCCCGCCACATCGCGGCGTACCCGTCGGCGCCGAGCAGCGGCAGGTCGGCCGTGCGGGACGGGCGGACCCCGCCGAGCCGGCGGGCCGCGCGGTCCACCACGTCGGAGGCCATCACCCGGTACGTCGTGTACTTGCCCCCGGCGACCAGCAGCAGCCCGAGCATGGGCTCGACGACCGCGTGCTCCCGGGACAGCTTGGAGGTGGAGTCTGCCTCGCCGGCCAGCAACGGCCGCAGGCCGGCGTAGACGCCCTCGATGTCGTCGGTGGTGAGCGGCCGGTCCAGCACCGCGTTGACCTGCTCCAGCAGGTACGCGATGTCGCGGGCGGACGCGGCCGGGTGGGACCGGTCGAGCTGCCAGTCGGTGTCGGTGGTGCCGATGATCCAGTGCCCGCCCCAGGGGATCACGAACAGCACGCTGGTGGCGGTACGCAGGATCAGGCCGGTCTCGCCGGTGATCGCCGAACGGGGCACCACGAGGTGCACCCCCTTGGACGCCCGTACCCGGACCCCACGGCGCAGCCCGACGTCGTTGAGCATCCGGGACATGTCGTCGGTCCACACGCCGGTGGCGGCGATGACCGTGCGGGCGCGTACCTCGAACTCGGCGTCCGGTGAGCCGGGCGCGGCCTCCAGGTCCCGGACCCGGACCCCGGTCACCTCGCGCGCCTGCCGGATGAGGCCGACGGCGCGGGCGCTGCTGACCACGGTCGCCCCCAGGCTGGCCGCGGTGCGGGCCAGGGTGACCACCAGCCGGGCGTCGTCGACCTGCCCGTCGTAGTAGCGGATCGCCCCGGCGAGGCTGTCGGCGCGCAGGCTCGGGAAGATCCGCCGCGCGCCCTCCCGGGTGAGGTGCCGGTGCAGCGGCATCCCCCGCCCGCCCCCGAACAACCCGGCGAACGCGTCGTACGCGGCCACGCCGAGGCCGTAGTAGGAGCGGCGGAAGGTGCGGCCGGGCAGGTCGCGCACACCCTGCCCGGCGGGCAGCGGAACCAGGATCGGCACCGGCCGGACCAGGTGCGGGGCGAGCCGGGTGGCGAGCAGCCCCCGCTCGGTGAGCGCCTCGTGGACCAGGTGGAACTCCAACTGCTCCAGGTAACGCAGGCCGCCGTGGATCAGCTTGCTGGACCGGCTGGAGGTGCCGGCGGCAAAGTCGCGCGCCTCCACCAGGGCCACCTTCAGGCCCCGGGAGGCGGCGTCCAGCGCGGCACCGGTGCCGGTCGCGCCGCCGCCGATCACAAGGACATCGAACCGTTCGGCACGCAGTCGCCGCAGGTCGGCGGCGCGTCGCGCCGGGGAGAGCTGGCCGGCGACGCTTCGGGAGATGTTGGGGTCACGCACCCGTCCACCGTAGCCGTCGTGGCCGCCGCGCGGCACGTCGTGATCTCGCCGTACTGTCGGGGAATGGAGGTCGGTCCGTACGCAGGGCGTCCGTTTCTGTCGCCCGTGGTGATCCCGCCGCCGATCCGCCCCAGCCCGTGGCCGGTGGTGGCGGCGGCGCTGGTCGGGTGCTGGACGGTCGCGGTCGCCGTGCCGGCCGAGCTGGTCGGCTGGTTGGCCGACCAGGTCCGGCTCGCCACCGGGCTGGACCGGGCGGTCTGGCTGTGGCCGGCGGTCGCCCTGGTGACAGTGCTGCTGGCCGGGGTGCCGGTGCTGCTGCTGGCCCTGCTGCCCCGCGCCGGGGCGGTCCGGGCCACCGGCCGGGCCTGGCTCGCCGGGCTGCTCGCCCTCGGCGCGCTCACCCTGCTGCGAAACCCTGCCGCCGGTGCACCACGAGGCGTACCTG
>NZ_GG657738.1:2864031-2873058 GCF_000158815.1 Micromonospora sp. ATCC 39149
TCAACTCGATCGAGGTGGACGGCGGGCCGGCCGTGCGGGCCTGGCTGTCCCGCCGCACCGACGTGGACCGGGTACTGCTGAGCCAGCGGCTTCGCCCGCTGCCCGCCCGCGCGCCGACCAGCCGGGGTGATCGGGCCGCACCGTCCGGGCCGGCCTGGAACGTCTCCCTGCTGCACGCCGACCGGGTCTGGTCGCAGCTCGGGGTCACCGGTGCCGGCATCGTGGTGGGCAGCTCCGACTCCGGGGTGGACGGCCGGCACCCGGCGCTGGCCGGTGGCTTCCGGGGCGGCGACGACTCCTGGTACGACCCGTGGGACCACACCCGGGCGCCGACCGACCAGGGTGGCCACGGCACCCACACGACGGGCAGCGCCGTCGGGCGCAACGGAATCGGGGTGGCCCCCGGGGCGAGTTGGATCGGCTGCGTGAACCTGGACCGTAACCTCGGCAACCCGGCGCGCTACCTCGACTGCCTCCAGTTCATGCTGGCCCCGTTCCCGGCCGGCGGTGACCCGTTCACCGACGGGCGTCCGGAGCGGGCACCGCAGGTGCTGACGAACTCGTGGGGCTGCCCGCCGATCGAGGGCTGCGACCCGGGGGCACTGCGGCCGGCGACCGCCGCGCTGGACGCGGCCGGCATCTTCGTGGTCGCGGCGGCCGGCAACACCGGGCCGTACTGCCGGTCGATCAAGGATCCGCCGGCGGCGTACCCGGACGTCTTCACCGTCGGGGCGACCGGCCGGGACCGCGAGGTCGCCGACTTCTCCAACCGGGGGCCGGTGCCCGGCGCGGCCAAGCCGGACGTGGTCGCCCCGGGCGTGGGGGTGCTCTCCGCGATGCCGGGCGGCGGGTACGCCACCCTGGACGGCACGTCGATGGCGGCCCCGCAGGTCGCCGGGGTGGTGGCGCTGATGTGGTCGGCGAACCCGGCCCTGGTCGGGGACCTGGACCGCACCCGCCGGATCCTGCGCGACACCGCCGTCCCGGCCGGGCCGACGTACGCCTCCCGCGACCCGGCCGACGCCTGCGGCGGGGACGCGAACATCACCGGGGCCGGCCTGGTCGACGCGTACGCCGCCGTCCGCGCTGCTGGGTGAAAGGAGGGGCCCCTTGTTAACGCATACGGTAGAGAGGGGTCCCCTTCTCACCACCTTCTCCGGTGACCCGGGGTCGGCGGGCAGGAACGATCAGCGTCGTGGGATTCGGGGCGGGCACAGACGAGGACGGGCGTAGACGGGGGGGCGGGCGCAGACGGGAGGGGTGGGCATACACGGGTAGCTCGGCGGGTGAAACGGGCACGGGTCCGTATAGCGCCGTTCGGCCGCCCAGGCCATCGACGGCCGCCTACCGTCGGGGTGAGGAGGCAGCCATGACCACGGACGACGAGCAGGCCGACGACCCACGCCCGGTTGCCTGGGTGCCGGCCGAGGAGATCGCCGGGCAATTGCCGTTCGACCGGCTGGACTACGGCGACGTCGAGCAACTGGCGGAAATGGCCGACGCGCTCGCGGTCGAGGAGCCGGTGGTCCTGGTCGACGAGCCGATACGCATCCGCCGGCCGTACGAGCGGCCCCGGAGGCGACGCGACCAGCCGCCCCTGCCGACGTGAGCCCGGCCGGCACCAACCCGGAAGGGGCGGGCCGCTGACGCGACCCGCCCCTTCGGCGTGCGGTGGAACCGACTCAGCTCGGGTGGGGCTGACTCAGTTCGGTGGAACTGGACTCAGAAGTCCATGTCCCCGCCACCCGGGCCCGCCGGGGCGGCCGGGGTCTTCTCCGGCTTGTCCGCGACGACGGCCTCGGTGGTGAGGAAGAGCGCCGCGATCGACGCGGCGTTCTGCAGCGCCGACCGGGTCACCTTGGCCGGGTCGATGATGCCCGCAGCCAGCAGGTCCACGTACTCGCCGGTGGCGGCGTTGAGGCCGTGGCCGGCGTCCAGGTTGCGGACGCGCTCGACGACGACGCCACCCTCCAGGCCGGCGTTGACGGCGATCTGCCGCAGCGGGGCGTCCAGCGCGATCTTGACGATCTGCGCGCCGGTCGCCTCGTCGCCGGTCAGGTCCAGCTTGTCGAAGGCGGTCTTGCCGGCCTGCACTAGCGCGACGCCACCACCCGGGACGATGCCCTCCTCGACGGCGGCCTTCGCGTTGCGGACGGCGTCCTCGATGCGGTGCTTGCGCTCCTTCAGCTCGACCTCGGTGGCCGCGCCGACCTTGATCACCGCAACGCCGCCGGCCAGCTTGGCCAGCCGCTCCTGCAGCTTCTCGCGGTCGTAGTCGGAGTCGCTCTTGTCGATCTCGGCCCGGATCTGGTTGACCCGGCCCTGGATCTGCTCGGCGTCGCCGGCACCGTCGACGATGGTGGTCTCGTCCTTGGTCACCACGACCTTGCGGGCGCGGCCCAGCATGTCGAGGGTGACGGCGTCGAGCTTGAGGCCGACCTCCTCGCTGATGACCTGCCCACCGGTGAGGATGCCGATGTCGGTGAGCATGGCCTTGCGGCGGTCACCGAAGCCCGGCGCCTTGACGGCGACGGACTTGAAGGTGCCCCGGACCTTGTTGACCACCAGGGTGGCCAGGGCCTCGCCCTCCAGGTCCTCGGCGATGATCAGCAGCGACTTGCCCGACTGCATGACCTTCTCGAGGATCGGGAGCAGGTCCTTCACCGACGAGATCTTGCTGTTGACGACCAGGATGTAGGGGTCGTCGAAGACGGCCTCCATACGCTCCGGGTCGGTCATGAAGTACGCGGAGATGTAGCCCTTGTCGAAGCGCATGCCCTCGGTGAGCTCAAGCTCCAGGCCGAAGGTGTTGCTCTCCTCGACGGTGATGACGCCTTCCTTGCCGACCTTGTCCATCGCCTCGGCGATGATCTCGCCGACGGTGTTGTCGCCGGCGGAGATGGAGGCGGTGGAGGCGATCTGCTCCTTGGTCTCGACGTCCTTGGCGAGCTTGAGCAGCTCCTCCGAGACGCTGGCCACGGCGGCCTCGATGCCCCGCTTCAGGGCCATCGGGTTGGCGCCGGCGGCCACGTTGCGCAGGCCCTCGCGGACCAGGGCCTGGGCCAGGACGGTCGCCGTCGTCGTGCCGTCACCGGCCACGTCGTCGGTCTTCTTGGCGACCTCCTTGACCAGCTCGGCGCCGATCTTCTCGTACGGGTCCTCGAGCTCGATCTCCTTGGCGATGCTCACACCATCGTTGGTGATGGTGGGGGCACCCCACTTCTTCTCGAGCACGACGTTGCGGCCCTTCGGGCCGAGGGTCACCTTCACGGCGTCGGCGAGCTGGTTCATGCCCCGCTCGAGGCCGCGGCGAGCCTCTTCGTCGAACGCGATCATCTTGGCCATACGGCGTTGTCCTCCTGGACACTCACGGGCCACCCGAGTGTGTGCCCGGATGGGCCGCCTGGTGTACGCACCTTGGGACGTCGCCACCTGGCGACGACGACGTCTCCTCGGCCGGGCCGGATAGCCCGCGACGACCGGCCATGTGCCACCCGACGGATTTCCGCCCGGCGGCCGTGGCCCCACCGCCCCGACCATTGGCACTCACACGGGGCGAGTGCCAATGACTTGTTTAGCACTCTCCCCTGCCGAGTGCAAGCACGATGCCGCAGACAGGTCAGGTCCGCACCGGCTGACCAGGGCAACCCGGCCACCGGTTCAGCCGAGTTCACCCGCCAGTCGGGCGGCGGTAACCGGACCCTCGTACGCCCGCTGCTCGGCGTACGTGACGACCAGGCCGATCAGGTACACCAGGGCCGCCGGGATCGCGACCAGGGCCGCCCCGACGGCGTACGCGACGTTCCACACGTCCAGCGACGCGGCGTCGGCGGGGTCGGCGAACAGGACGGCGGCGAACTGGATCGGGGCCACGACCATTGAGGCGATGGACGCGGCGAGCCCGACCAGGGTGATCCGCCCGAGCACGGGCCCGAGGCGGGCGTGGAAGATCTGGCGGGCTCGACCGAGCGGAGCGCCGCGCTCGAAGAGCAGCACCGGGCCGAACAGGCTCAGCGCGGCCATCACGTACAGGCCGGGCAGGTAGCACAGCACGAAGCCGATCAGCATCAGCAGGCCGTAGACCAGCGTCCAGCCCCAGATCGCCGGAGCGCGGCGCAGGCCGTACGCCAGGGCGGCGCCCACCGACGCGGGCTCACCGGCGGCCTGCCGCGCCACCACCCGGGTGCCGGCGGCCCAGCCGACCGCCTGGACGAAGCCGAGCAGGCAGCCGAGGCCGATCATCGCGGCGAAGAAGACACCGAGGTCGCCGAGGTAGCCGTCGGGCAGCGGGGCCGGCGGCTCACCGGGCGCGGTGGGCTCCGGCAACGACATCGGGTACAGCGGCACGACCGCCAGCAGCAGCGCAAGCGTCGGCAGGGCATGGGTGAGTGCCAGGACCGGCAGGAGCAACCGCCAGGACCGGCGCAGCACGCCGGAGCACCGGGAGAACCACCCGTTCAGCCCCTCCCCGGGCAGGGTGACCAGTGGGTCCGCCGGGTCGTAGCCGGGCGGCGGCCAGGGCGCGGGGTAGCCCGGCGGATAACCCGGGTAGCCCGGCGGCAGCGCCGGGCCGGGGTGGGGTTGCTGGCCCGGGTAGGCCGAAATCCCGGCATAGGTGCCGCCGACGTGCGGCTGTCGGGGGTACGCCCACCCGGCGGGCCCACCCCGTTGCTCGGACCCGGTGGGGCCCAGGGCCGGCGGAGCGCCGGCCGCAGCCTGGCCCTCGGGGCCCGGGTGGGATCGATCAGGTGGGGGTAGCTGGGACATGAGCCCTCCTCAGCGGCGATGCCGGAACGGCTCATGATCTTTCCTGGCACGGCTTCGCGCCGCTGCCCCAGGGCAGGGCACGCTCCGATCGCCACCCCCTCGGCCGCCTCGCCGCCCCGCTCACGCTCGACGTCCCGGCCGCGACAAGGGCGACCCGGTCGGCCGCGACACAGGCGACCCGGTCGGCCACGCACCCCGACCCGTCGGGTCCGGCCGCCCGTGGGCCCGACCCGGCCGGGCGGTCAGGCGACGACGCGTACGCGCTCGGCCTGCGGCCCCTTCTGCCCCTGGGCGATCTCGAACTCCACGCGCTGCCCGTCGTCCAGCGCCTTGTAGCCATCCATCTCGATGGCGGAGAAGTGGACGAAGACGTCCTGCCCACCGTCGACGGCAATGAAGCCGTAGCCCTTCTCGGCGTTGAACCACTTCACGGTGCCCTGTGCCACGGTGCACTTCCTAACGTCGCGCGGCCTTCCACGAGCCGGGGTGCGCCGGCGGAACCGGCGGCCCGGGACCACCGGTTCCGGGGTCGACGGCGACCACGAAACCAGTGACCGAAATCGCACGCTACACGAGGAGTGACGGCGGCGCACGACCACAAATGGGGTTATAACGGACCGACCTCGACCCGGTGCCACATAGGCGACCATCACTGCGGTAGGCATGCGGAATGACAGTAGGTTCCTGCCCGCCGGCCAATGCGGACGGCCCCCCGGCCGGGACGGCCGGCCCGACCGAACGGGCGGCCTACGTACGCCGGGTGGCCCCGCCGGACGCGGCGCGGATGCGCGCGCTGCGGCTGGAGATGCTCGCCGACGCGCCGCTGGCCTTCCTGGAAACCCTCGCCGAGGCCGCTGCCCGGCCGCACACCGAGTACGCGGCCCGCATCGCGTCGGTCGCCGCCGGCCGGCACACCGCCCAGTTCGTCGCCGACCCGGGCCCGGAACGGCCGGGCGGCCCCGCCGGGCGGCTCGTCGGGCACGCCGGCGGGACGGTCTCACCGGACGAGCCCGGCCTCACCGTCGTCTATGCCGTCTACGTCACGCCGGCCCGGCGGGGCACCGGGCTGCTCGGCGAGCTGATCGAGGGGGTCGCCGCGTGGTCCCGTGAGTGCGGCCGGCCGGAGCTGATGCTGGAGGTCGTCGTCGGCAACGACCGGGCCTACCGGGCGTACCGGCGGCTGGGCTTCGTCGACACGGGCGTGCGGGTGCCGCACCCGCGGTTCCCGGCCCTGCGCGAACTCCAGATGCGCCGCCCGGCGTGACGCCGGGGTGACCGGGGTGACCGTGCGCCGCCGCGCCCCGGTGGCGTGCTCCCAGCCCGGGGTGTGAGAAGGGGCCCCTCTAGACGCCAGGCGTTAACAAGGGGCCCCTCCTTGCACCTCAGACGGGGCGGCGGCTCTGGACGATGCGGAACCGGTTCGCCACGTACGCGCCGTCGGTCAGCGCCGCGTTGGCCGCCGGATTTGCGCCGCTGCCGTGGAAGTCGGAGAACGCCGCCGACTGGTTCACGAAGACCCCGCCGGTCAGGTTGCAGGACAGATGCACCCCGACGTCGATCGCCGCCGCCTCGGCCGCGTCCAGCACCGCCGGGTCGGTCGAGTAGACGGCGGCAGTCAGCGCCCCGGACTCCCCCACCGTGGCGCGCAGGATCTCCAGGCTGTGCGCGGTGGAGTCGGTGGCGATCACGAACGAGATCGGCCCGAACCACTCCCTGCCGTACGTTCCGGTGTCGGCGGCGGCCAGCTTCACGATGGTCGGCGTCCGCACCACCGCGCCGGGGAAGGCGGGGTGCTCGACGGTACGCGACTCCAGCACCGCCTCGCCGACCTTCGTGACCTCGTCGAGACGTTCCAATACCCCGTCGTTGACGATCGCGCCGGTCAGCTCGACGCCCCGGGCCGCATCGGCGGTGAGCTTGCCGACTACGGCGGCGACCCCGGCGGCCACCTCGTCGAAGCTCTTGTGCCCCTGGTCGGTGTCGATGCCGCTGGCGGGGATGAGGAAATTCTGCGAGGTGGTGCACATCTGGCCGCTGTACAGGGTCAGCGTGAAGCCGAGGTTGCGGCACATCCCGGCGAAGTCGTCGGTGGAGTCGATCACCACCGTGTTCAGGCCGGCCTTCTCGGTGTAGACCGCCGCCTGTCGGGCGTTGGCCTCCAGCCAGTCGCCGTACTCGGTGGAGCCGGTGAAGTCGACGATCCGCACGGCCGGGTGCAGGGCGAGGGTCGAGGCGAGCCTTTCGCCGGGGGCCTCGGGGGCGAGCAGCACCAGGTTCGGGTCGAAGCCGGCCTCGGCGAGCACCTGGCGGGCGTACCGCACGGTGATCGCGAGCGGCAGCACCGCGCGGGGGTGCGGCTTGACGACCACCGGGTTGCCGGTGACCAGCGAGGCGAACAGCCCCGGGTACGAGTTCCAGGTCGGGAAGGTGTTGCAGCCGACGACGAGGGCCACGCCGCGCGGCACCACGTGGAACGTCTTGGTCATCCGCAGCGGGTCGCCCTTGCCGGTGGCCTTCTCCCAGCCGGCCGTCCCCGGGTGCCGGGTCATCTCCGCGTACGCGTAGGCGATCGCCTCCAGCGCCCGGTCCAGCGCGTGCGCGCCGCCGGCCTGGAAGGCCATCACGAACGCCTGGCCGCTGGTGAACTGCACCGCGTTGGCCAGCTCGAAGACGTGCTTGTGCAGCCGGTCGAGGATCTCCAGGCAGACGCCCGCGCGGGCCTGCGGGCCGGCGTCGCGCCAGGCGGGCAGGGCGGCGGAGGCAGCGGTCACCAGCTCGTCGGCGCTCGCGTGCGGGTACCGCACGTTCAGCTCCAGCCCGAACGGGCTGGCCTCGGTGGCGACCCGGTCGTCGGCGCCGGGCTGGTCGAGCGGGAAGTCACCGTTCAGGTACGCCTCGAAGGCCGCCTTGCCGTCGGCGGCGGCGGTCTCGCCGTACACCCGGGGGCTGGGTGACTCGGGATAGGCGGACCAGTACCCGCGCTCGGTGGTCGCGGTCAGCGCACGGTGGAGGGTGTCGGCGTGCCTGTCGTACTCAGGATGCGGGGTCTCCGTCATGCCCGCCATCATGCCGCAGCCAACGCACGGACAGTAGGGTCGGCGGACGCCGCTGGTGGCCGCCGCGCGGCCGGCGACGCCGAGCCGGTCCTGTGCCCGTGGGCGGCCCGGTCAGAGGGTGAGCTGCCAGTCGGTCCAGGCGTCGACCGGGCGGAAGCCGAGCGCCTCGTTGATAGCGATCATGTGGGCGTTGGCCCGCGCGTTGAAGGTGTCCACGACACGCAGCCCCGGCTCGTGGTCGAGCGCGTACCGCAGGTTCTCGACCTTCACGCGCAGCCCGAGCCGGCGCCCCCGGTGCTCCGGGTCGACGATGGTGATCTGCTGGAACGCGTGCCACGACGCGCTCGCGCCGATGTCGAGCAGCGTCCAGGCGACCAGCCGGCCGGACGCGACGTGCACCGCTCCGTGGTGGTAGCGGCGGCGGCCCCGGGCGTCCAACGCCCGCTCGACGCCACGCACCCGCTCGACGTCGATCTGCTCCGGCTCCCACTCCAGATCGCCCAGCGGGGCGTCGGTCATGAGCCGGCCGTCGAGCTGGGCGACGTCCGCGACGTACTCCTCGGGGGCCGGCCCCTGCCATCGGACCGTGCGGTAGCCGGCGGCGCGGGACCGGGCGTCGGCGAGTTGGGCGTCAAGGGTGGCAGGGTCGATCCGGGTCGTGTCGAGGCGGCGACGGACCTCGGCGAGCGCCGGTCGCGCCCCCATCGCGGCGGCGAACGCCCCGCCGGCCCCATCGCGCGCCGGCCCGCCGGGCAGGGCCGAGACAGTCGCACCCACCACCCGCTTGCGCCCCCGCTCGCGCAGCACTTCCAGGCCGTACAGGTGCAGGGCCCGGCCGACCCCGCGCCGCCGGTGCACCGGGTCGACGTACAGGTCGACGCTGGCGTTCTCGGTGTTGTCGAGCTGCGGCAGGTCGAGGGCGAGCCAGCCGGCCGGCTCGCCGTCGAGCCGGGCGAGCGCCCAGACCGGGACGTTGCCCGGCATCGGGTGGCGGATCGCCGCCTCGAAGCGTTGCCGGCACAGCGGCGGGAAGTCCGGGACGTCCGCCTGGTCGGCCCTGGCCCTGATCCCGTACGCCGCGTCGACCGCGTCCTGGTCCGCCGGGTCGACCGGCATGATCGTGATGCCCATGGGCCGAGGGTGGCCGGAGAAAGACGATCGGGCCAGCGAATTTCCGCTGGCCCGATCGGACGTTGGTCGGGAG
>NZ_GG657738.1:2873231-2912127 GCF_000158815.1 Micromonospora sp. ATCC 39149
TTTGGTGGATGCGCGCCTCGGCTGTCGGGACGGGCGGGCCTGGCGGACCGGCGCCGTCGATGCCGACGCCGCCGACACGGAGGCGTCCAAAAGGCAGGACACCGCCACGTCGGCGACACGAAGTCGATCATGCCGGGACGGTCGGCCGGGGCCGGGTGTGCGGGCGGGGCGGGTCAGCCGAGGAGGCCGGCGTCGCGGGCGGCGCGCAACGAGGGCTTGATCCGGTGGGTCGGGCCGACCTGGCCAGCAACGGCGTCGATGGTCTTGAGGCCCTCGCCGGTGTTGAACACGACCGTCTCCGCCGTCGGATCGAGCCGGCCGGACTCGACCAGCTTGCGCAGCACCGCCACGGTCACCCCGCCGGCGGTCTCGGCGAAGATCCCGGTGGTGCGGGCCAGCAGCCGGATGCCGGCGCGGATCTCGTCGTCGTCCACGTACTCCATCCACCCGCCGGTGCGCCGGACGGCCTCCAGGGCGTAGAGGCCGGCGGCCGGGTCGCCGATGTTCAGGGACTTGGCGATGCCGGTCGGCTTGACCGGGGTGATGGTGTCGCTGTCGGCGTGCAGGGCGGCGGCGATCGGGTTGCAGCCGGCGGACTGGGCGCCGAACACCTTCCAGCCGCCGGCCGGGGCCTCGACGAGACCGATCTCGACCAGCTCACTGAACGCCTTGTCGATCTTGGTGAGCAGCTCGCCGCTGGCCATCGGGATGACCACCTGTGCCGGGATCCGCCAGCCGAGCTGCTCGGCCACCTCGTACCCGAGGGTCTTCGAGCCCTCGGCGTAGTAGGGCCGAACGTTGACGTTGACGAAGGCCGTGTCCTCGAACTCGTCGGTCTCCACCAGCTCGCCGCAGAGCCGGTTCACGTCGTCGTACGAGCCGTCGATGGCGACCAGCTCCCCGCCGTAGACGGCGGTGGTGACCACCTTGCCCGGCTCCAGGTCGCTGGGAATGAAGACGATCGACGGGACCCCGGCGCGGGCCGCGTGGGCGGCGACCGAGTTGGCCAGGTTGCCGGTCGACGCGCAGGCGAACCGCGTGAAGCCGAGGGCCCGGGCGGCGGTGAGCGCCACCGAGACCACCCGGTCCTTGAACGAGTGGGTGGGGTTGGCGCTGTCGTCCTTGACCCAGAGCGGGGCGATGATGCCCAGCTCGGCGGCGAGGTTGCCGGCGGCGACCAGCGGGGTCAGCCCCGGGTTCACGGTCACCCGGGTCGCCGGGTCCTGGCCGGCGGGCAGGAGGGCGGCGTAGCGCCAGAGGTTCTGCGGGCCAGCCTCGATCTGCTCCCGGGTGACCCGGGCCAGGGCCGCCGTGTCGTAGTCGACCTCCAGGGGGCCGAAACACTCGTAGCAGGCGTGCTGCGCGGCCAGCGGGTAGCGCGCGGAACAGGCGCGGCAGACCAGGGCACGGGCGGGGCTGGCGGTGGTGTCGATGCCGGGCGTGGCGAGGGTCGACGTCATGTCGAGGAGGTCCTCTCATCTTTCCCCGCATCGCACCCTGCGGCGGGGACGGAATTGGCACCTGTCCGCGCCGCTCGTCATCGAACGTGCGGGTGGTTGCCGGGGCTTCGTCGGGCCGTATCCCTCTGCCCCTCTGGATGAGGTATTCAGTTGTATGGCCAAGTCTACGGCGGATCACGGCGGCTGCCACCCGAGGTTCCCAGCGTATGGGCCAGGTCGCGGGTGCCAACTTGGTCACACCGTCGCCTCCGCGGGGGCCCGGGGCCGGGTGGCGCGCGACCGCTACGGTGCGGGCAACCGCCACCCGAGAGAGGAACTGGCTTATGCGTCGGACCGTGCCCAGCTTCGCGATCGCCGCCCTGGCCTGCCTGTTGACCGCGGGCTGCGGCGCCGGCGGTTCCACCACCTCGGCGGGTACGACCACCGCACCGGCCACGGACGTACCGGCCGCCACGGAGCCGGTCACCGACGCACCGGCGCCGACGACCGGTCCCGCCGCGCCGTCGACGACGACCCCCAGCACCACGCCACCGAAGCCCACGCCGAAGAAGGTGCCCGCGCTGACCTGCAAGCAGCTCGCCAGCGCGCACGTCGGCAGCATTGAGGTTCCCTACCAGGGGTACGCCGACTACCTCCCGCTGAGCGAGGGCGTCTGGTCCGGGGAGGACGGTGCCACGGTCACCCTCCAGAAGCCCTGCGGAATCGGCGACCTCGACGGCGACGGGGCCGCGGACGCGGTCGGCGCGGTCGCCCTGAAGGCCGGGGGCAGCGGCACCTTCCACACGCTGGTCGTCTGGCACAACGCCGACGGTGAGCCGGTCTACCGCAGCCTCGCGGACCTGGGCGACCGGACCCCGGTCGAGTCGATAAGCGTCTCGGGCGGCGCGGCGAAGGTCGTCTGGCTGACCCGTTCCGACGGCCGCGGCATGGCCGAGTTGGACATCAGGCGGACGTCGATCTACCGGCTCTCCGGCGGCACGTTCACCGAGACGAGTCACACGGACGCCCCGTACACGCCCTAGCGGTCAGCGGTGGTGTCAGCCCGGATGCCTGCGGCTGCCCACCTGGGCGATGGTGTCAGCCGGCGCGCGCCGGCGACACCGGAACGGGGATACGGCAGCGGGGCGCGGCGACTGCCGCCGGGGGGTGGGCCGCCGGGGGGTGGGCAGGGCGGGTGGCCGCCCCGCCGGCCACAGCGACCCGCCCCGGCGGCGGCACGGCGGTCAGGCGGGGGCGACGGTCACGCGGGCACCGAGCGCTTGCCCTGGGCAGGGGCCGCGACGGCCGGCTCCCGGCGGCGCCCCCACAGGTTGTCGACCGCCCACGACCCGGGGCCGAGAACCGCGATGAGCACGAACGACCAGCAGAACAGGGCCGACAGCTCACCGCCGTTGCGCAGCGGCAGCAGCCCCTCGGGCTGGTGCACCACGAAGTACGCGTACGCCATCGAACCGGAGGCGAGGAGCGCGGCGGGTCGAGTGAACAGCCCGGCAAGCACCAGCGCGCCGCAGACGGCCTGGATCAGGGCGGCGTACCAGCCTGGCCAGGTGCCCAGCGGAACCGCCTGGCCCGTCCCTCGGGCACCACCGAACATACCGAACAGCGACGACAGGCCGTGGAACAGAAAGAGCAGGCCAATCACCATGCGGAAGAGGGACAGGACGGGACCGCCGAGTCGGTCAAGATTCATACAACACCTCCACTGACGAAAATCGATATTCTTACGGTATTCTTACCGTGCGTCAAGAATTTGACAAGGTCGATAACGTCTCATTGTGGGAACGCTCCCACGACATGCTGAGCCGCTTCCGCGGCGACCCGCACCCACACCCCACCACATCCCCGCACACTCCCCGCCACCGCCTCCCCACGCACCGGCCTTGCGCCTACGGCCTCCCGAAGAGGGCGTTTCGCTCCCTTTGCCCGATCTGCAACTGCAAGATCGCCGAGGGCGGTGGGGTGGTGGGTGGGAGTCGCGGTGACGGGTTCGGTCGCTGCCCCGCCCGGCCGGGCACGATGGTCCGGGCGGGCGGCGCGGCCGTCAGCTCGTGACGTCCTTGCGGGTGAAACGCCAGAAGGCCAGCGACCAGAACAGGGTGGCGTAGGCGATCGCGGAGATGCAGCCGCGTACCAGGTCGTCGGTCTGCACCGGCGTCGACAGCAGTCCCAGCCAGGCGTTGGCGTAGTGGGTGGGCAGGAACGCCCGGATCCCGCCGAGCGCCGTGATCTGGTCCAGGATGCTGGACAGGATCCACAGCAGCACCGCCCCGCCGACCGCGCCGAGCGCCGCGTCCGTGACGACCGAGAGCAGGAACGCCAGCCCGGCCACCGCCAGCAGGACGACCGCCAGGTACCCGAGCACGGCCACCAGCCGCAGCAGCCCCTCGGCCGGGTCGAGCTGGGCGGAGACCTCGCTGCGCAGCGGCTCCCAGCCGTACCGGAGGGTGCCGGCGAGCAGGGCGGTGCCGGCGAGCAGCAGCAGGGCCAACCCCGAGTACGCAAGCGCCACCAGCAGCTTCACCGCCAGCAGCCGGGCCCGGGGCACCGGCACGGCCAGCAGGTAGCGCAGGCTGCCCCAGCTCGCCTCGCTGGCCACCGTGTCACCGCAGAACAGCGCCACCACCACGACCAGCAGGAACGACGCGGAGACCAGCAGCGAGAAGAGGGTGAAGTTCAGCCCGCCCGAGGTGGCCAGGTCGGCCAGGCTGGAGAACTCGCCACCGCCGTCGTCGTCGCCGGAGTCGAACTGGAACGCGACCAGCACGATCAGCGGCAGCAGCACCATGAACCCGAGCGCGAGCTGGGTACGCCGCCGCGACGCCTGCCGGCGGAACTCCGCCGCGAACGGCAGGGTCGCCGACGGCCGATAGCCCGCCGCCGCACCCACAGTGGAAGACGACTGCGCCATCACCGGTCCCCGCTTCCCCGAGAGTTCTCGCCCACCAGGGCGAGGAACGCGTCCTCCAGGCGGCGGCGTGGCACCACCCGGTCCACGCCGATGCCGGCCCGGACCAGCTCGGCCACCACCTCGCTACGGGCGGTGCCGTTGGTGTCCACCACCAGCTGCCCCTCGGCGTCGGGCAGCACCCGGACGCCGGCCAGCCGGCCCAGCACGTCGCGCGCCGCCTCCGGGTCGGTCACGTCGAACAACACGCTCGGCGACTCGCCGACGATCTCCTCCACCGGGCCGGACGCCACGATCCGCCCCTTGTTGACCACCACCGCGTGCGTGCAGGTCTGCTCCACCTCGGCGAGCAGGTGGCTGGAGACCAGCACCGCCCGGCCCTCGGTGGCGTAGCGCTGGAGCACCCGGCGCATCTCGGCGATCTGCGGCGGGTCCAGGCCGTCCGTCGGCTCGTCGAGCACCAGCAGCTCGGGCAGGCCGAGCATGGCCTGGGCGATGGCCAGGCGTTGCCGCATGCCGTGGCTGTACTTGCGGGTCCTGCGGTGCACCGAGTCGCCGAGCCCGGCGATCTCCAGCGCCTCGTCGAAGTGCGCGTCCGCCCACGGCCGGCCGGTGGCCCGCCAGTACGCCTTGAGGTTCTCCAACCCGGACAGGTGGGGCAGGAAGCCGGGCCCCTCGACGAGCGCGCCGATGCGGGACAGCACCGACGAGCCGGGCACCAACCGCCGGCCGAAGACGTAGATCTCCCCGGCGGTGGGCTGGGTCAGCCCCATCAGCACCCGCAGTGTGGTGGTCTTGCCCGCGCCGTTGGGCCCGAGTAGGCCGACGACCTGGCCGGGGTGCACCTCGAAGTCGACGTTCGACACGGCGACGAAGCCGTCGGCGTACTCCTTGCGCAGTTGGCGCACGGCCAGCGGCGTGCCCGCGTACTCGGGATGCACGGAGCTGTCCTGGCGACGGTGCCGGCGGCGGGCGATCAGGACGACCGCGACGAGCCCGACCGCGATGGCGGCCAGCAGCCCGGCCAGCACCCAGCGCCAGACGGTGGCCGTGGTGGGGATCGGCACGCCGGCCACGGTCGGCAGCACGAGCGGACCGTCGCCGGCCGCCACCGTGTAGATTGCCGGCTCTACCGGCGTCGTGTACGCCTGGTCGGACGTCGCCACCACGACCCGCAGCCGGTGCCCGGCCTCGACCCGGCGGACGATCGCCGGCAGGGTGACGGTGACCGGCTTCGCGGCCTCGATCTGCGCCGGCAGGCCGGTGAGCCGGACCGGGGCGACCAGCCCGTTGGGCAGCGTCGCCGCGCCCTGCGGGTCGACGTCGTAGAGCTTCACGAACAGCACCGCCTCGCCGGTGGCCGACGCCGCCCGCAGCGTGACGGTCGGCGACCCGGCCACGTCCACCGCCTCGGGCAACGGCGCCGACTCGAACCGGGCGTGCTGGCCGGGCACGTCGCCGGCCACCCTGCCGAGCAGCGAGCCGAACGCGCCGGCGAACGGCACCGAGGAGATGGCCGCCGGGTTGCCGTTGGGCGGGTTGGCGATCGGCTGGGCCGGCCCGGTCACCGCGACCTCGCGGCGCGCGTCGCCGCCCAGGCCCGGGTAGTCGGTGGTGCGGTAGCCGGTGGCGACCAGGCCACGGTCGAGGGCGTCGAAACCGGCGATCCGGGAGTACGTGAAGTCGTCGCCGGGGGCAGCGCCCTCGCCCTTGACGTAGTGGTCGAGCCACTGCACGGTCAGGTACTTCACCCGGTCGGAGTCGTTGCGCGGCCCGTCGCCGCCATCGTGGCCGCCGGTGAACCAGGCCACCCGGACCGGGGTGCCGGCCGCGGCGATCCCGCGCGCGTTGGCGTCGGCCTCGGCGAGCGGGAAGAGGGTGTCCGCCTCGCCCTGCACCAGCAGGGTCGGTGCCTTGATCCGGTCGAGCACGCCGGCCGGGCTGGACCGGCGGAGCAGGTCCACGGCCGCCTGATCGCCCCGCCCGCTGGCGGCGATCCGCAGGTACGCGGCGCAGACGTCGGCGGCGAACCGACCGCAGGACGGGTCGGCGGCCCCGGACGGGGCGCGCCCCGGCCCGGTGCCCGGCCCCGCACCCGGCGCCGGGCTCGGCGGGCCCGCCGACGTGGGGGCATCCTCGGGCTGGGCAGCCGAGCCCCCGGAGAACCCGGCCGGGTCGGAGCCGGCGTTGCCGCCGCCGAAGAACAGCCCGGCCCAGCCCTTCTTGAACACGCCGGAGGTGGCGGGCCCGCCGGTGCTCTCGGGCAGGAACGCGCGGGACAGGTCGTTCCAGGTGATCATCGGGACGATCGCGTCGACCCGCTTGTCCTGGGCGGCCAGCAGCAGGGCCAGGCCGCCGCCGTACGAGCCGCCGACCACGCCGACCCGGGGGTCGCCGGCGGCGTCGGTGCGCACCTCGGGGCGGGCGGCCAGCCAGTCCAGCAGCCGCTCGGCGTCCCGAACCTCGTGCTCGGGGCTGTCCAGGTGGATCTGGCCGCCGCTGCGGCCGAAGCCACGCGCGGTCCAGGTGAGCACCGCATACCCCTGGCCGGCCAGTTCCTCGGCGTCGGACCGGACCGACTCCTTGGTGCCACCGAAGCCGTGCGCGAGCAGCACCGCCGGCACCCTGCGGTCGGCCGAGGCACCGTCGGGCAGGTAGAAGGTCGTGTCCAGGTCGACCGGCTCGTCGCCGGTCGGGCCGGAGCGGACGCTGATCATCGCGGGCTCGGTGCGGAAGCCGGCCTCGCCGGGCCGGGCCGCCCACAGCACGGCGGCGGCCAGCAGCACGGTCGCCGCCGATCCGGCGACGATCCGGCGGCGGCGGGTGGCCAGGGCCCGTCGGACCGGTGCGGCCGACAACGGCGATCTCATGCGGCAACGGTACGGGGAGGTTCCTGAGCGTTCGCTGGGATCCTCCGTACGTCCGTTCGGTCTGACCGATCGGCGACGATATCCGGTCGATTGCGCAGCGTCCAGCGCAGCACAGCGAGATGAATTCGGATCATGTGAATTCCGATGTTCAACCTAAATCGCATCTATCAGCCCATGTAGACCGGACTGTCTCCACCGAGGGTGCCCCGGCGATAGACGAGAGGTGACATCGCTCGAAGTGACGCAAAACTGACCGGCTGACGGCTCTGTGTGCCGGTGCAGGTCCGCTAGTTTTCCGGTCCGGTGAGCGGGACGCTCGGCAACCCCGGCACCTGCCCATTTCCGCCGTCGCCGGAGGAGAACACATGACCGTCCCCGCGCAGCGGGGCCCTCGACGGCCCTCCCTGTCCGGCCGCGTGCTGCCGCTGCTGCTCGTGGTGGCGCTGCTCGCCCCGATGGCGTTCCTCTTCGTCCAGCAGCACCGCCTCACCGGCGAGGACCGCGACCTGTTGGCCCGCGAGCGGCTGGGCGTGGAGTACCTGCGCGCCCTCGGCCCGCTCACGCTCGCCCTGGTCGACGCCCAGTCCGCCGCCATCGCCGGCCGGACCGAGTCCCGGGAGGCGCTGAACCGGACGGTCGCGGACGTCGCCGCCATCGACACCCGCATCGGCGACGAGCTGCGCACCCACGAGCGGTGGACCGGGCTGCGGGCCAAGCTGGAGGCGCTGCCCGAGAAGGGGCTCACCGACCCGCAGGCGACCTTCGCCGCGTACGGCGAGGCCACCGACCTGCTGCTGGCCCTGCACCGCAAGGTGCGCGAGGGCTCCGGGCTGATCCGGGACCAGCAGGCCGACTCGTTCTACCTCCAGGACGCGATCAGCGACGAACTGCCCGAGTCAATGGTGGCGACCGGCCGACTCGCCGACCTGGCCACCGTCGCCTCCAGCCTCCCGGTCGCCGAGCGGATCGCCCTGGTGCCCCGGTTGGGTGCCCTGTGGACGGGCGCCATCGGCCCCGCCAACGACCTGATCACCAACCTGCGCGCGGCCGTCGACAGCACGGACAGCGCCAACCTCGGCGCGAGCGTGCTCAACCACCTGGACACCTACCAGCGCGCCATCGAACGGCTCGGCGCGCTCGCCGCCCCGGCCTCGGCGTCCAGCGTGACGGACGCGTCGGCGGCGGCCCGCGCGCTCGCCAACCTCGTCGCCGCCCGGACCGCCGCGCAGAACGCCACCAGGCAGCTCCAGCCCGTCATCCTCGACGAGTTGGACACGCTGCTGGCCGACCGGCTCGACCGGCTCGACCGGGACCGCCGGCTCACCGGCGGGGCAGCGGGGACGGCGGCCCTGCTGCTCGCCGCGCTCGGCGCGGTGCTGGTCGCCTCGGCCCGCCGCGCCCGCCGCGCCGAGCGGGACCGCCGGGCCGACGGCGGCGACACGGGCCCGCCGGCCGGCGGCTCCGGCTGGGAACCCCCGGCCGACTCCCGGCCAGCCGCGCCGATCGGCACGCTCGCCCCGGCCGAGCCCCGGATGCTTCAGCCGGCCGGGCAGGGTCGCGTCGCCGGTGCCGAGCGGTGGGGGCCCTTCGATGCTCGGTAGGCTCCGCATCCGGGGCAAACTCGCCCTGCTCGTGGTCATCCCGCTGCTCAGCATGGTCGGGCTCGCCGTGCCGATCGTGCTCGACCGGGTCGCCGCCGCCGAGCGGGCGGAGGGCACCGCCGAGGTTGTCCGGGTGGCCAGCCGGGTCGGCAGCCTGGTGCAGGACCTCCAGCAGGAGCGCCTGCTCTCCGTCGGCCTGCTGCTCGGCCAGGTGTCCCGTACCGAGCTGATCCAGAAGTCGGCCGCCGTGGACGACCGCGTCGCCGACATCCGCGCCGAGCTGCGCGGCCAGCTCACCGACCAGGTCACCACCGCCCTCGACGGGCTACGGCGGCTCGCCGACATACGCACCGCCGTGCTCACCGGCCAGGCCACTGCGGCCCAGGTCATGGACGCCTTCGCCCCGCTCTCCCTGGCGCTGATCGACTCGCTGCGGCTGGCCTGGCAGGTGGACACCACCACCCCGGCCGGTCAGCAGGTGCTGGCCCTGGACTTGCTGCTGCGCGCCGACGAGAGCCTGGGCGCGTGCTCCACCCTGATCGTCCTGGTCAAGGCGACCAATGACCCGAAGACCGTCGCCAGCTACGTCGCCTGCATGGCCGCGCTGAGAGTGGACACCATCCGGTTCCGCAGCCTGATCACCCCGGAGCAGTTGGCGCTGGCCCTGCTGAACGACACGGCGGTGGCGGCCCGGACCAGCCCGACGTTCGTCGCCGACAGCGCGAGGAACCCCGTCGCCGCCGTCGCGGCGGTGCCGCTGGACACGCTCTTCCTCTCCGTGCGGTCGGTCATCACCATCGGTCAGTTCGTGGAGAAGAAGATCGCCGCGGACGTCACCACGCAGGTGCGCGCGGAACAGCGGCGGGCGCTCGCCGCCGCCTGGGTGGTAGGCGGCACGGCGGCCCTGGTGCTGCTCGCCGTGGTGCTGCTCAGCATGGTGGTGGCCCGGCTGGTCGCCCGCCCGCTGACCCGACTCACCCGCTCCGCCGACCGGGTCGCCCGGGCCGCCGAGGCCGAGCTGGTGCGGGTCGTCGACGACGAGAGCGAGAACGTACCGCCGGTCCACCTCGACCCGATCGACACCCTGGGCCGCGACGAGATCGGCGACCTGGCCCGCGCGTTCGATCGCGTCCAGACCACCGCCGCCCGGCTGGTGGAGCGGCAGGTCGCCGGCCGGCGCAACGTGGCACAGATGTTCGGGCACGTCGGGCGGCGTACGCAGAACCTGGTGGGCCGGCAGATCGCGCTCATCGACCGACTGGAGCAGCAGGAGACCGACCCCGGGCGGCTGGAGCACCTGTACCGGCTGGACCACGTCTCCAGCCGGCTGCGCCGCAACGCGGGCAGCCTCGTGGTGCTCTCCGGCTCGACCGGCACCGACGGGCACGTCGCCCCGGTGCCGCTGCCCGACGTGGTCCGCCTCGCGCTCGGCGAGATCGAGGACTACACCCGGGTCGACATGCAGGTCCCCGCCGGGGTGTCGGCGGCGCCGGCCACCGTGGGCGACCTCGTGCTGGCACTGGCCGAGCTGATGGAGAACGCCACCGTCTTCTCCCCGCCCCACACCCGGGTTGTGGTGACCGCCGCGCCGACCGAACACGGCATGCGGCTGTCGGTGGTGGACCACGGCATCGGGATGACTGAGGAGCGGCTGGCCGAGGAGAACTCCCGGCTCACCCAGCGGGAGCGGCTCGACCTCGCCCCGACCGAGGTGCTCGGACTCTTCGTGGTGGGCCGGCTCGCCCGCCGGCACGGCTGGACCGTGGACCTCGTCCCGACCGCGGGCGGCGGGATCACCGCCCGGGTGGAGGTCCCGTCGGCGCTGCTGGTCGTACCGCCCGCCGACCGGGCCGGGGCCACGGTGGCCCGGGCGACCGTGCCGGATTGGCCGGTAACGTCCGGCCGGGCGCTGGCCGCCGTCGCCACCTCGCCCCACCCCGCGCCCATCGGCACCGAGCCGGTCGACGGGACCCTGGCGTTCGGCGTGGACCGCGAGCTGCTCAACCGCGCCACCCGGTCGATGAAGTCGGGCGACTCGTGGAACGCCTTCGGGGCGGTCGCGGAGCCGGCGGCCACGGTCACCAAGTACCCGCAGGCCGCAACGCCCACCCTGGACGCCCCGCCGACCGTCGGGGGCACTCCGGCCGCGCCCGGCGCCGTCGCTCCCCCGGCGGCGCCCGGCTCGGTCCGGCCACTCGGTGCCGCCGGGCCGGTCGGCGGGGCCGGCGTACCCGACGCCACGCCGGTCCTGCCGGCGCGAACCCGGCCCGCCTCCCCGACCGGCCCGCTGCTCGGCAACCAGCCGGCCGACCTGCCCGGGCCCCAGGCCGGGGCAAGCGGGCCGGTTGCCGGGGCGCTGCGGAACACGTCCGGCATCCGCCAGCGGGTGCCCGGCGCGAACCTGCGCCCCACCGCTCCGGTCGTCGGCCCGGTGGACGCCACCACCGCCGACCCGGCCGCCGCCCGCGCGCTGGTCGAGGAGTTCGAAGCCGGGGTACGCCGGGCCGAACTGCACCGCCCGGCCGGCGGCCCGGCCACGGCGCCCCCGGTCCCGGCTCCCCCCGCCGTGGCTCCCCCCGCCGTGGCTCCCCCCGCCGTGGCTCCCCCCGCCGTGGCTCCCCCGGCGGTGGCTTCCCCGCCCGCCGACCGCCCCCGGTTGACTCGACGGGTCCCCGGCGCCAACTTGGCCGTCCCGCCGCCCCGGCCCACTCCCCCGGCCAATCCCGGCGACCCCGGAGAGGTACGCGACCTGATCAACCAGTTCGAGGCGGGCGTCGCCCGTGCACTGCGCGAAGCCCGTCCAGACCGCCGCTACGAAGAGGGATCAAAACGGTGACCAGCCCGTACCTGCACGAAAACGTCGAGCACCAGCACCCCGGCAACCTCAGCCCGGAGGCCCGCACGTTCAACTGGCTGCTCGACTCGTTCACCTCCAGCACGGCCGGTGTGGTGGAGGCGATCGCGGTTTCCTCCGACGGGCTGCTTATGGCCATGTCGGCGATCAAGGACCGGTCGAACGCCGAACGCCTCGCCGCCGTGGTCTCCGGCATGACGAGCCTCGCCGGCGGCGCGGCGAGCTGGTACGCCCTCGGCGGGCTGAACCGGGTGATCGTCGACATGGCCGACGGCTACCTGCTGATCAGCGCGATCAGCGCCGGTTCGGTGCTCGGGGTGGTGGCCGACCGGTCGGCGAACCTCGGCACCGTGGCGTACGAGATGACCCTCTTCGCCGGACGGGCCGGCGGTGCCCTCACCCCGCGACTGATCGCCGAGCTGAAGAACGCCGTCCAGCAGTGAGCCCGGACGTCGCCGGCACCGGGCCGGATCCGGAACCCGCCGTCCGGATCCGGCCCTACCTGCGGGCGTCGTCCCCAGGCGACGATCTTCCCGGCCGGGACCCGGAGCTGCCGGCCGGACCACGCCCGTTCGTGCTGACCTCCGGCAGGGTGGCCGGGGTGGACCCGGCGATCAGCCTGGAGACCCAGGTGACCGCCCGGCCCGACCCCGGCGCCCGGGGCGCGGGACCGGCCTTCCGGCTCACCCCCGAGCTCCAGGCGATCATCGCGCTCTGCGGGGAACCGATATCGGTGGCGGAGATCTCGGCTCGGACCCGGCTGCACTTCGGCGTCACCCGGGTCCTCGTCGGTGACCTCCGGGCCGCCGGCCACCTCGACGTGCACGTCAGCACCGCCAACGACGCCCTTGACCCCGACATCATCCTGCGAGTGATTGATGGACTCCGTGCGATCTCCTGAATGGCCGCCGGCCCCGCTGGGCGGACTCGCCGCCAACAGCGCCGCCGCCCGCTACGGCACCCCGGCGGGTGCCACGCCGGCCACCGGGCGCGCCACGCCGCCACCGCCGTACCGGCCGCAAACCGGGCCACGGCACGGCGCACCGGACATCGGTGCGGGCCGAACCCCGCCCCCGATCCCGGTCAAGCTCCTCGTCGCCGGCGGCTTCGGGGTGGGCAAGACCACCACGGTCGGGGCCATCTCGGAAATCGCGCCCCTGACCACCGAGGCGGAGATGACCAGCGCCGGGATCGGCATCGACGACCCCGGCGCGCGGTCCGGCAAGACCACCACCACGGTGGCGATGGACTTCGGCTGCGTGACGATCGACCACAGCCTCAAGCTCTACCTCTTCGGTACCCCCGGCCAGTCCCGCTTCGGGTTCATGTGGGACGACCTGGCCCGGGGGGCGCTCGGCGCGCTGGTGGTGGTGGACAGCGCGCGGCTGGACGACTGCTACCCGGCGATCGACTACTTCGAGCGGGCCGGGCTGCCGTTCGTCGTCGGGGTGAACGCCTTCGACGGCCAGGTGGCCCTGGACCTCGCCTCGATCCGGTGGGCCCTGGCCATCTCCGACCAGGTGCCCCTGGTGCAGTTCGACGCCCGGGACCGGCTCTCGGTCCGGGACGCCCTGCTGGTCGTCCTGGACCGGGCGTTGGACCGGGCCACCCGGAACAGGAGGGACTGAACCGGCCCGGTTCGGTCCACGCGCGGAAGGGTGGCGACATGAGAGGTGACCTGGACGAGACACTGGCCCGGCTCGCCCGGCGTGAGGAGGCACTCCGCCGGCGGGGCGTGGACCCGGGTGACGAGTCCGGCCGGGAACCGGCCGCCCCGGGGGAGAACCCGGCCCGGTGGGACGGGTTGGACGCCACTACGGCCCTGCGGGCCGAGCCGGGACGTGGCACCATCCCGGCTCCGCAGGCCGAGCCGGGAATTGACGCCGACCAGAATGCGGCGGCCCCCCTGCCCCCTCGGGCGGGCGGCGTCCCGGCCCCGCCCGCCCGCCCGACGGATGTCGCCGGGTGGGACGCGGTGGAGGAGGTGGCCGACGCTGTCGCCCGGGTGGTGACGGCGCACCCCGGCATGACGGTCGCCCTGCGGGTCGAGCACGACGGGCAGGCGTACCCGCTGCGGGTCGGCTGGTCGGACGGGCAGGTGACGGTCGGCGCGGAGGCCACGACCGTACCGCCGCCGGTGTGGCCGCTGTCGGTCAAGACCGTACCGGCGTGGACGTCCGGCGTCGACGGGGTGAAGGCGGACCCGGCGGCCCGGCTGGCGGAGCTGATCCGGCGCGACCCGTCGCTGCTCGACGGCACCGATCAGCACGCTGACCCCGCGCGCTGACCCGCCGCGTCCTCGCCCCGCCCGGCAACGCCACCGCCGCGCCGGCCAGGGCGGCTGCTCGCCACCTGGCGGCGTGAGAGGGGAACCCCTCTCTACCGCAGGCGTTAACAAGGGGCCCCTCCTTGCGGCTAACCTCGGGCGGTGGCCGCACCCGACCTGACCCTCGTCGCCAGCCTGCGACCGGCCGCGCTGGACGGCCGGCGCGGCGTGGTCCGGCTGCACCCGGAGGTGCTGACGGCGCTGGCGCTGCGGCCCGGCGACCCGGTGCGGCTCGCCGGCCGCCGGGTGACCGCCGGAATCGTCGCGCCGGCCGGGCCGGCCGCGAGCACGGCGCTGCTCTACGCCGACGACCTACTGCTGGGCAACCTGGGGGTACGCGATGGCGGGCAGGTGACGGTGAGCCGGGCGCCGGTGATCCCGGCCCGCCGGGTGACCCTGACCGGGCCGGTCCAGGTCACCGCCGCGGTCTCCCCGGAGATGCTCCGCCTCGCGCTGCTCGGCAAAGTGGTCACCGCCGGGGACGACGTCTCCCTGCTGCCGCAGGACGTGCTGCCGGACGCCTCGGTGCGCGCCCTCGTTGCGGCGGCCCGGCACAGTCTGTCCACCACCGTCGGGTACGCCTGGACGAGCACCCTGCTCACCGTGGCCGCCGCCGAGCCGGACGTCGCCGCACTGGTCACCATGGACACCGTGGTCGGCTGGGAGCACGGGCCGGTCACCCGCGCCGCCGGCTCGGCCGGCCCCACCCGCGCCGCCGGCTCCGCCGGCCCCACCCGCGCCGCCGGCTCCGCCCCCGCGACCGACGCCGCCGTGCGCGGCGGGGGCGACGCGGCCCACGAGAGCGCCGGGCCGGACGCCGCGCCCGCCGTGGACGAGCTGCCGGGGCTGCGGGCGCAGGCCGAGGAGCTGACCGAGCTGCTCGACCTCGGGTTCCACCACCGGGAGGTGTTGGGCCGGCTGGGCACCACGGTGTCGCTCGGGGTGCTGGTCGCCGGGCCGGCCGGGTCGGGCAAGTCCGCCCTGGTCCGGGCGGTCGCCGCCAGGGTGGGCGCGCGAGTCCGCCCGCTCTGGGCGCCCGAGCTGGCCGCGCTCACCAACGACGCGGCGGCGCGGCGGCTGCGGGCCGCCGCCGACGATGTACGCGGGAACGGCCCCGCGGTGCTGCTGGTCACCGATGTGGAGGCACTCGCCCCGGCCGACGACGCCGGCCCGGTGTCCACGGTGTTCCGCCAGGTGCTCGCCGAGACCGTCCGGGCCGGGGTGGCCGTCGTCTGCACGACCAGCCGCCCCGAGGCGGTCGATCCCGGGCTGCGCGCCCCGGACCTGCTGTCGCTGCGGATCACCGTGCCACTGCCCGATCAGGCGCTGCGCCGGGAGCAGCTGACCGTGCTGACCCGGCAGGTGCCGCTGGCAGAGGACGTCCGGCTGGACGAGGTCGCCGGACGTACCCCCGGATTCGTCGCCGCCGACCTGGCGGCACTGGTCCGGGAGGCCGGGGTGCGGGCGGCGCTGCGGCAGAAGTCGGCCGACGCGCCGACGGTGGCGATGGGCGACTTCACCGCCGCCCTGGAGGTGGTCCGGCCGACGACGATGGCCGCGTCCACCCTGGAGCTGGCGGACGTCACCCTCGACGACGTCGGGGACATGGTCGAGGTGAAACAGACGCTGACCGAGTCGGTGCTGTGGCCGCTGACCTACCCGGACACCTTCGCCCGGCTGGGCGTGCAGCCGCCGCGCGGGGTGCTGCTCTACGGGCCGCCCGGCTGCGGCAAGACGTACCTGGTGACCGCGCTGGCCGGGTCGGGGCGGGCCAACGTGCTCTCGGTGAAGGGCGCGGAGCTGCTGTCGAAGTGGGTCGGCGAGAGCGAACGGGCGGTCCGGGAGCTGTTCCGTCGCGCCCGGGAGGCCGCCCCGACGCTGATCTTCCTCGACGAGGTGGACGCGCTCGCCCCGGTACGCGGCCAGGCCAGCGACGGGGGCACCACCGACCGGGTGGTCGCCGCCCTGCTCACCGAGCTGGACGGGGTGGAGTCGCTGCGCAACGTGGTGGTGGTCGGCGCGACCAACCGGCCGGACCTGGTGGACCCGGCGCTGCTGCGTCCCGGCCGGCTGGAACGGCTGGTGTACGTGCCGCCGCCGGACGGGGTGGCACGCGCCGAGATCCTGCGCGCCGCCGCCCGCAACGTCCCGTTCGCCGACGACGTCGACATCGCCGCGCTGGGTGACGGGCTGGACGGCTTCTCGGCGGCGGACTGCGCGGCGCTGGTACGGGAGGCGGCGCTCGCCGCGATGCGCGAGTCGCTGACCGCGTCGACGGTCACGGCGGGGCACGTCGAGGCGGCGAGGCGGCGGGTCGGCCCGTCTCTCGACCCGGCCCAGGTCGCCTGGCTGGCCGCGTACGCGGAGGCCCGCACCACACGCTGAGGCCACGCCACACGCTGCAGGCCACGCCACACGCTGAGGCCGGCGGCAGGCGCTACGGAAGCGGTGCCGGCCGCCTCAGAGGGCGGGCGGGATGGCGTCGAGGGAGATCTCGGCGCGCACCGCCTCGCCGTCCTCGATCAGCTTCGCGCCGCACCTGCGGAGCACGGACACGGCACCGGCGTTGTCCCGGGTGGTCTCCGCCACCACCGTGTGCATCCCGGCCGCCGCCGCGAGGTCGAGCAGTTCGCGCAGGGCCGCCGCGCCCACGCCCTGCCCCCGGGCGGAGCGGCCGAGCCAGATTCCCGTCTCCACCGTCCCGGGCTCGGTGCGGCGGGTCATCCGGATCATGCCCAGCACCTCGCCGCCGACGACGATCGCGTACATCGCGGTGCGGGTCGGGCCGTCGAGGCCCGCCATGCCGGTCCGGTAGTAGTCCCGGAACGCCTCCCGCCGGGCGTGCGACCACCCGGCCGGCGCGTCGACCGGAGGCATCACGTCGTCCGGCTCGGCTTCGGCGACGGCCACCGAGAGCAGCGGCTCCAGGTTCCGCTCGTTCACCGGCTCCAACCGGAACGTTCCCGTCACGTGCCGAAGTCTGCCGCCCCGCACCCGCCCGAGTCCACCCTTTACCTCTCCTCCACCGGTCCGACAGCAGGTACGAGCCGGTCGGACGGCGGACGGCGGACGGCCGGGACGGCCGGTCATCCGGGTCAGCCGGGACCGAACTCGCACAGGACGACCGAGGCGTCGTCGGTGGCCTTGTGCCGGCGCAGCCGGTCCGGCTGGTCGCGCTCGGCGGCGCGGACTCGGTCGATCAGCACGGCCGGCCCCTCGGCGGTGACCAGGTCCAGCATCCCCGCCCAATCCAGCAGCCCGAACTGCTCGACGGCGCAGGAGGCGCCGTCGGTGAGCAGGGCCGCCCGGCGCAGCCCACCCGGACCGCGCAGCGACTCGGTGCCCGTGACCGCGTGATACGCGGCATCGGGGTTGGCGGCGGCGACCCAGTAGCCATGGGTGCGGTTCATCCGCTCCCGCTGCAGCCCGACGGCCCGCCGGAACCGGGTGACCGGGTCGTCGTCGCCGGCCGGGGCGGGGCCCCCACCCGGGGGGACTCGGCGGTCCCCGGACAGGGCGGACGCCGTCCGGCGCAGGTCGGCGACCGCGTTCTCCAGCCGGTCGTCGGTGACCGCGCGCACCCGGCCGCCGACGTCGAGCACCAGCGGGCTGTCGCAGAGCACGAGCCAGTCCACCTCCTCGCCGCTCGACCGCAGCAGGCAGGCGGTGGACGAGGGCGTGCCGGGGTGGTCGAGGTCGCAGTCGCCGCCGTGGTCCGCCCGTACCGCCAGGATCGCCGCCGCGAGGGTGCTCATCAGGGTGGCCGCGGGCCGGGCGGCGGCGGCCAGCCCGATCCGGGCGGCGAGGTGCCGGACGTACCAGGCGGGCCCGTGCACGCAGCCGGTGGCGAAGCCCTCCGGCACGGTCGCGCCGTCCAGCACCCCGACCAGGGGACCGAACCGGAAGACCAGGTCCTCGTTGACGGCCCGGCCGGGTGCCGGCGCGGACGCCGACCGTACCCGCATCGTCGGCCCCGTCGACCCGGCGCGGGTGCCCGGCGCGGCCGCCGCCTCCGCCGGGGTGGTCGCCTGTCCGGTCGTCACGGTCCGTCCGGGTCGAGCGTCCCCGGCCGGTACGCCCCCGTGCGTTGCCGCCATGCTCCGCTCCCTCCGCCGGTGCCCGCCTACCCCGCCAGGCGGGCCGCATGCCCGATCTCGCGCCGTGACCGGGATTCACCCGAGCGGGTACCGCGGGACCGGGTACAGCGGCACGGGGTCGATTGTGCCGGGTCAGCGCCGCCGGTTACGGGCCCGGGAGGAGCGCAACCGGCGCAGCCGGCCGACGAGCACCGGCTCGGCGGCCAGCGCGGCCGGATTGTCCAGCAGACCGTTGAGCAGTTGGTAGTAACGCGTCGCGGAGAGGCCGAAGGCGTCCCGGATCGCCTGTTCCTTGGCCCCCGCGTGCCGCCACCACTGCTGCTCGAAGGCGAGGACGCGCAACTCCCGCTCGGTGAGGCCGGGGGCGGCGGCGACCGGCCCGGTGGCCTCGGGCCTGGCGTCCTCGCGCGCTGCGGCGTCACTCCCGGCGGCCTCGGACCCGGTGGGGGTGCGCGCGGCGGGCTCCGGCGCGGTGGGGGTGGGGGTGGCGGACTCCGGGGCGGAGCGGGGCGGAGGGACGGCAACGCCCTCCCGGGTGCCCGTGGCCTCCCGGCCACCGGGGTGCCCCGGCTCGGGCCGGTCGGTGGCGGCCGGGGCGGCGTCGGCAGGCGGCATGGCGGTCCTCACGCGGGCGTGCGAAGGGCCGGCGAGGGCCCGCCGACCCGGGATCCCCAGCCTAACCAGGGCGGACCCGGACCGCATCGGACGTGCGGTGCGGTCCGGGCCACCCGGTGCCACTGCTCAGGCGACGTCCCGCTGGCGCATGCTGACCAGCGCAGCGCCGAGGACGGCCACCAGCGCGACGAAGAACAGGATCGACGCGTGCTGCCAGGTCAGGTCGAAGGTGTCCGGCTTGCACTCGCCGAAGTGGGAGGAGGTGTTGCAGGAGTCCCAGTCCTCCAGGGTGACCTTCTTCGTCATCCACGCGAGCCCGTACGTCGGCAGCAGCCACGCCTCGACGAAGCGTGCCCCGGCCATCGACATCACGATGCCCAGGCCGAACTGGCCGACCACGACGGCACCGATCGCCCCGCCGAGGGCCATCGCGGTGTGCCGGCCCAGCGAGGCCAGCGCGAACCCGAGGGTCGCGGCGACCACGACCAGCACCAGCCCGCGCAACCCGGTCAGCGCGAACGACTGCCACACCCCGGACGTCATCTTCTCGGTGGTGCCGCGCAGCGTACCGACGGTCCAGAACCCCGCGGTCCACACCGCCGCGGCGGCCAGGGTCACGCCGACGAGCCCGGTCAGCAGCGCCGCCAGCTTGGTCAGCAGCACGGTGAGCCGCTGGGGCCGCCAGAGCAGCAGGTTCGTCATCCCGCCGGAGCTCCACTCGGCGCCGACGAAGGAGGCACCGATCACGAACCCGATCAGCGCCAGGATCGCGGTGAAGGTGACGATCATCTCCTCGAAGCTCGCGCGGAAGTCGAACGTCGACGGCAGGAACCACTGCGCCTCGATGCTCTCCGGCGGCGGCGGGGTGATCATCTCGCAGTCCGGCGGGTACCGGCCGTCCTGCTGGTCCTGACCGGATGCCTTGGCCTGCTCACAGGACTTGCGCTCCGCCTCGGCCCAGCGCACCTGCTGCTGGTACTCCTGCTCGGCCTTCTGCTGGGCGGCGGCCAGCTGGTCGGGGCCGATCTTCTGATTGGTGAAGAAGACCCCGACGAGGACGGCCCCGAGCACCAGCAGGCCGAGCAACGTCGCCCAGCGGGCGAAGCGCCGCTTGCCCAGCCGGCGCAGCTCCGTGCGATAGAGGCTCATGCGCCCCAACCTCCTCCGGCGACGCCGGGCTGACCCGCGTCACCGACCTTCGTGGACTGGTCGACCTGGCGGTGCTGCCCCGGGACGGGGGCGGTCGCGGTCAGCTCCAGGAAGACGCTCTCCAGGTCGACCGTGACGGGGGCCAGCTCGCTGACGTACAGGCCCTGGCCGGCGAGGATCCGGCTCACCTGGGCCGGCTTCTCGACGCCGGTGAGCATCAGGTGGTCGTGGTGGGCGGTCACCGCCACGCCCGCCCGGCTGAGCGCGTCGGCCGCCGCCGGGAGGTCGGAGACCGCCTCCAGCCGGACCCGCACGGCCCCGCCGGAGTGCTCGGCGAGCACCTGGTCGACCGGGCCGAAGGCGACCCGGCGACCGAGCGAGATGATGGTGACCGAGTCGCAGATGAGCTGGATCTCGCCGAGGATGTGGCTGGAGAGCAGCACGGTCATCCCGGAGGCGGCCAGGTCCCGGGTCAGCGTGCGCATCTCCCGGATGCCACCGGGGTCGAGGCCGTTGGCGGGCTCGTCGAGGATGAGCAGCTTCGGTTTCTTGAGCAGCGCGGAGGCGACCGCGAGCCGCTGCTTCATGCCGAGCGAGTACGTCTTGACCCGCTCGCCGGCCCTGTCGCGCAGGCCGACCAACTCCAGCACCTCGTCAACCCGGGTCTGCGGCACCTCGCCCGCCCCGGCCAGCAGCGACAGGGTGTCACGCGCGGTGAAGTGCGGGAAGAACTGCGGGCTTTCGACGATCGCGCCGACCTGATTGACCACGGCGGGCAGGGCGGCGGGCACCTCCTGCCCGAGGATGGCCATCCGGCCGCCGTTGGGCCGGATCAGCCCGAGCAGCGTACGCAGGGTGGTGGTCTTGCCCGATCCGTTGGGACCGAGGAAGCCGTGCACCTGCCCCTGCTCGACCAGCATGTCGAAGCCGTCGAGGGCGTGTCGAACCCCCCGACGGCGACTCTTGTACGTCTTGCGTAGACCTTCTATTTCCAGGACAGCCGACAAGCTGCGCCTCCCCCGATGAGTACGGTGAACGACGCACACCATACGCGGTATGCAGAAGGATGCAATACCGGGTATGCAGTCGGGCGCGTCACGCTGCGTGAGGGGGCCCCTTCTCCACCAGAGGCGTCAACAGGGGGCCCCTCCTTGCACCTCAGGCGGTGATGACGTGGACGCCCGCCATGCGGAACGCCTCCACCACCTCCGGGTTCGCGCCCGAGTCGGTGACCAGGGTTTCCACCCGGTCGACGGGGCAGATCCGGGCGAACGCGTGCCCACCCAGCTTGGACGAGTCCGCGATGATCACCACTCGCTTCGCCCGCGCCACCATCAGGTTGTTCATCGCCGCCTCCCCCTCGTGGTGGGCGGCAGCGCCGAGCTGCGGGTCGATCGCGTCCACGCCGAGCAGGGCGACATCGAGGGTGACCTCGCGCAGCAGCGCCCCGCCCAGCGGGCCGACCAGTTCGAACGACTTGGGCCGGACCACGCCGCCGGCCACCACCACCTTCATCCGGGAGCGGACCAGCAGCTCGTTGGCGATGTTGAGCGCGTTGGTGACGACGGTGAGCTGGGCCCCCTCGGCGCTGGTGTTCAGGTCGGGCCGGACGGCCAGCGCGCGGGCCACCTCCGTGCTGGTGGTGCCACCGTTGAGGCCGACCACGGTGCCCGGGGAGACCAGCGCGGCGGCGGCGGCCCCGATCCGCTGCTTCTCGGCCGAGTGCTTGGCGGTCTTGTAACGCAGCGGCAGGTCGTACGAGACGCCGTTGGCGACCGCGCCGCCCCGGGTCCGGATGATCATCTGCTGCTGGGCGAGTTGGTCGAAGTCGCGCCGGATGGTGGCCTGGGAGACGTCCAGCCGCCCGGCGGCCTCCTCCACGCTCACCCGGCCGCTGTCGGTGAGCATCTCCAGCAGGGCGTTCCATCGGGCGTACCGGTCCACCGCGGGGCCTCCACTGGGCTGCACGAAGGGTGATTGATTGCGTGCACAGTAGTGCGCGAAACTACGCTGGTGCAAAACTCCGCTCTGCGCGATCGGGGAGCCGGTTGCCAGAGGCGCGCGACTTCGCGCAGAATAACGCGCGAAAGGCGGCCTTATTGCGCCGTATTGCGCACGACCTCCTAGTGGGGAGTTCTCATGGCGTTCGTGCCCGCGGAGATCGCGAGTCAACCCGACTGTTGGCGGGAGGCAGCGCTGCTGGCCCCCACGGTCGCCGAGCACCTGCCGCGCCCCGGGGAGCGCGTCGCCGTCGTCGGCTGCGGCACGTCGTGGTTCATGGCGGCGGCGTACGCCGGGCTGCGCGAGACCGCCGGCCAGGGCGAGACCGACGCGTTCCAGGCTTCCGAGTTCCCGACGGGCCGCCGCTACGACCGGCTGATCGCCATCACCCGCTCCGGCACCACCACCGAGGTGCTGGAGCTGCTCGCCGCGCTGCGCGGCCAGGTCCCCACCACCGTCATCGTCGGCGACCCGACCTCCCCCGCCGTGGAAATCGCCTCCGCCGTGGTGGCCATGCCGTTCGCCGACGAGCGATCCGTGGTGCAGACCCGGTTCGCCACCACCGCGCTGGCCCTGCTCCGCGCCCACCTCGGCGACAACCTCGCCGCGCTCTCCGCCGACGCTGAGGTCGCCGTCCGGGCCCCGCTGCCGATCGACCCGGCCCGGATCGAGCAGGTCACCTTCCTCGGCCGGGGCTGGACCATCGGGCTGGCCCAGGAGGCGGCGCTCAAGTGCCGCGAGGCGGCCACCTTCTGGGCCGAGGCGTACCCGGCCATGGACTACCGGCACGGCCCGATCTCGGTGGCCGCACCGGGCCGGCTGGTCTGGGCGTTCGGCGACATCCCCGAAGGGCTGGCCGAGGACGTCGCCGCCACCGGGGCCGCCTTCGTGCACAGCCGCACCCACGGCTGCCGCGCCGTGCTCACGAGCTGGGCGGCCGGGCGCACCCCGGTCGACCCGATGGCCGACCTGATCCTCGCCCAGCGGTTCGCCGTCGCCCTGGCCACCAGCCGCGGCCTGGACCCCGACGCGCCCCGACACCTGACCCGCTCCGTGGTCCTCGCGTGAGCCCAGCCGATGTCGTCGTCGCGCTGGACGTGGGCGGCACCGGCATGAAGTGCGCGCTGGTCCGCCCGGACGGCACCGCCGTGCACACCGAGCGGCACCCGACCGACGCGGGCCGGGGCCCGGACGCGGTCATCGAGACGATCCTCGACGTCGCCGACGGGTTGGCCGGCAAGGCCCGCGCCGACGGGCTCGACCCCGTCGCGCTCGGTATCGCCGTGCCCGGCGTCGTCGACGAGCCCGCCGGGGTGGCCGTCTGGTCGGCGAACGTGGGCTTCCGGGACGTACCGCTGCGGGACCTGGCGACGGCGCGGCTCGGGCTGCCCACGGCGCTCGGCCACGACGTGCGCGTCGGCGGCCTCGCCGAGGCCCGGCTCGGCGCGGGCCGGGGCACCGGGCACGTGCTCTTCGTCGCGGTCGGTACCGGCATCGCCGCCGCCCACGTGGTCGACGGGTCGGCCGCCACCGGCGCTCACGGTGCCGCCGGGGAGATCGGCCACATCCTGGTACGCCCCGGCGGGCCGCGCTGCGGCTGCGGGCGCGACGGCTGCCTGGAGGCGGTGGCCTCCGCCTCGGCGATCGCCCGCCGGTACGCGGAGGCCCTCGACGCGGCCACGACCGGCGCGGCGACAGGCGGCGTGGCGACAGGCGGAACGGAGAAGACCGGCGCGGCGGTGAGCGCCGCCGAGGTGGCCGACCGGGCCGCCGCCGGGGAGGCCGTCGCCGCCCGCGTGTGGGCGGAGGCGGTAGAGGCACTGGCCGACGGGCTGGCCACCGGCCAGGCCCTGTTCGACGTGCAGACCGTCGTCGTCGGCGGCGGTCTGGCCCAAGCCGGTCCCCGCCTGTTCGACCCGCTGCGTGCCGCGCTGCGCGAGCGGATGACGTTCCACCGCCAGCCGCGCTTGGCCGCGGCGGCCCTGGGCGACGGGGCCGGCTGCCTCGGCGCCGCCCTGCTGGCGCTCGACGCCCGCTGATCGACCTGCCCGCCTCACACACCTGGAGAAAATGATGACCCTGCGGGTGAACGGCAAGGTGGTGACCCCGACCGGCGTGATCCGGCAGGGCTGCGTGGAACTCGACGGCGACCGGATCACCGCCGTCGCCGAGTACCCGTCGATACGTGACGGGCACTGGATCGTGCCCGGCTTCGTGGACATGCACACCCACGGCGGTGGCGGGCACACCTACACCACCGGCGACGCCGAGTCCGCCCGGCAGGCGGCGGCCTTCCACCTCGGGCACGGCACCACCACCATGCTGGCCAGCCTGGTCAGCTCGCCGTTCGAGCTGATGCGGGCGGCGACGACCGCGTTCCGGCCGCTCGTCGAGGAGGGCACGCTGGCCGGCGTCCACTTCGAGGGGCCGTACCTCTCCTCGGCCCGGTGCGGCGCGCAGAACCCACAGTTCCTCCGCGACCCGGCCGTCGACGAGTTGGCCGAGCTGATCGAACTGGGCGGGGGCGCGGTGCGGATGGTCACCCTGGCCCCTGAGCGGGACGGCGCGCTGGAGGCGATCAAGCTGCTCACCGCACACCGGGTCGTCGCGGCCGTCGGTCACACCGACGCCACGTACGACCAGACCAGGGCCGCCGTGGCGGCCGGCGCGAGCGTCGGCACCCACCTGTTCAACGGCATGCGCCCGATGCACCACCGCGAGCCCGGCCCGGTCGTGGCCCTGCTGGACACCCCGAACGTGGTATGCGAGCTGGTCGCCGACGGGGTACACCTGCACGACAAGATGCTCACCTTCGTCACCGCCACCGCCGGCCCCGAACGGGTCGCCCTGGTCACCGACGCGATGTCCGCCGCCGGCATGCCCGACGGCGAGTACGAGCTGGGCGGCCAGACCGTCACCGTCGCCGACGGGGTGGCCCGGCTGGCCGCCGACGGGGCGATCGCCGGCAGCACGCTCACGATGGACGCCGCCCTGCGGCACGCCGTGCACGCCGGCGTCCCGATGGCGGACGCCTGCCGGATGGTGGCCACCACCCCGGCCCGCGCCATCGGCCTCGGCGACCAGGTCGGCGCGCTCCAGGTCGGCCTCCGCGCCGACCTGGTCGTCCTCGACGACGACCTGAACGTGATCCGGGTGATGCGCGGCGGCTCCTGGATCAAGTGACGCCCCGGGCCGGCCGCCGGGCCCCGCTCGGGCGGCCCGACGGCGCGGCTCCCAGCGGGTCAGTGCAGGGCGTCGACCTCGACGCCGAGGACGGCCTGCTCGTCGGGGCGGTGCACCAGCACGTCGGCGAGGTACGACTGGACCGCGTGCCGCATGCCCACGTCCCGGCCGGCCCGCTCGGAGGCCAGCCACTTGTGCTCGATGATCTGGGCGAACAACTCCTGCGGCTCCAGCTTGCGCCGCAGGTGCGCCGGCACCGCCCGGACCACCGGCTCGAACACCTCGGTGAGCCAGCGGTGGGAGGCCTGCTGCTCGTCGGTCAGGTCGCTCTCCGCCCGGTACGCGTCGAGGTCGTTGAGCAGCTTGCGGGCCTGGTTCTCCTCGGCGTCGAGGCCGGTCAGGCGAAGCAGCCGGCGGTGGTGGTAGCCCGCGTCGACCACCTTGGGCCGGACCAGGTACCGCCCGTCGGGGATGGTGGACAGGGCCACCTCGGCCACGTCGAAGCCCAGCTCGTTGAGGCGGCGGATCCGGCCTTCGATGTCGTGCCGGGCCTCCCGCTCGACCTGCTGCTCGTAGGTGATCTCGTGCCAGAGCCGCTCGTAGCGCTGCACGACCTCCTCGCACACCACCTCGGGGTCGATCGAGTCGTGCAGCAGGCCGGCGGCCTGGAGGTCGAGCGCCTCGCCGAAGATGTTGACCCGGGCGATCTCCAGGTCCTCGCCGCGCTGGCCGTTGGACAGGGAGTTGCGCAGGGCCCCGGTCTCGGCGTCCACCAGGTACGCGGCGAACGCGCCCGCGTCGCGGCGGAACAGGGTGTTCGACAGCGAGCAGTCGCCCCAGAAGAAGCCGGTGAGGTGCATCCGGACCAGCAGCACGGCGAGGGCGTCGAGCAGCCGGCCCATCGTCTCCGGGCGCAGCGTGCGGGAGAACAGCGCCCGGTACGGCAGGGAGAACTGGAGATGCCGGGTGATCAGCACCGGGTCCAGCGGCTCGCCGTCGTCGGTCTGCCGGTCGGCGACGATGGCCACCGCCTCCACCGACGGGAAGTCGATCCGTTCCAGCGCCCGCAGCAGGTCGTACTCCCGCTCGGCGACCCGCTCGCCGGTCTCCTTCACCGCGTAGACGTACCCGCCGAGACGGACGAAGCGGACGATGTGCCGGGAGATGCCCTGGGGCAGCGCCACCAGGTGCTCGGCAGGCCACTCCTCAAGCGGGGTCGACCAGGGAAGGTCGAGCAGCGCCGGGTCCACGAGGGCAGAGGTGATCCGCACGCCGACCAGCATGACGGGTCACCCCGCCGGAGCGCTCCCCATCGTGGCTCGCCCCACAGCGGGAAAACGGCGGCCCGGTAGCGTGGTCGCGTGCGCGAAACCCAGACGGTACGGCGGAAAGTGCAGTTCAGGCCGGTGCGCCCGGCCGGCTGGTGGTGCGATCTGCTGCTGCTCGCCGGATTGGTCGGGTTGACGGTCGCGCTGGCCGCCGACCGGCTGTTCGGCGTCGACCGCGCGGTCGCCGACTGGGCCGAGGCGCACCGGCCCGCCGCGGCGTACTGGGTCGCGGTGGTGCTCAACTACCTGGGTCAGGGCACCCCGCTGACCCTGATCGCGCTGGGCATGGGGGTGCTGCTGGCCCGCCGGGTGCGATCGGTGCGCCCGGTGCTGCCGCCGGTGCTCGCCTTCGGGTTCACCTACCTCACCATCGGTCCGCTGAAGGTGTGGACCGCCCGGCCCGCGCCGAGCGCCAGCGTCAAGGAGCCGTTCCTGCCCCCCGAGGCGACCCTGCCGCTGTTTCAGCACGACCTGCCGGTGCGGTTCGCCCAGTCCTACCCGTCGGGCCACGTCGCCAACGCGATCGTCTGGTACGGGGTCGTCGCGCTGCTGCTGACGCCGCTGCTGGCCAGCTTCGGCCGGACCGTCCCGCCCCGGCTGGTCACCGTCGTCCGGCTGGTTCCGCCGGGCCGTCGTGCTCTGCACCACCACCTACCTGGGGTGGCACTGGTTGACCGACTCGGTGGCCGGGTTGCTGCTGGGCCTCGTCCTGGACCGGCTGCTGCACCGGGTGCCATGGGACGACGTGCCGCTGCCCCGCCGGCGGCTGGCGGGCTGGGACCGTCCCCGCGCTGTTCACCGCGACACCCTAGGGTTCGGGCCATGGAGCGGCTGGCGCGGCGGTTGGGCGTAGCCGATGCGGTGGTCGTCGGTCTGGGGTCGATGCTCGGCGCGGGCGTCTTCGTGGTCTTCGCCCCGGCGGCGGCGTCGGCCGGCGGCGCGGGGCTGCTGGTGGCGCTGACCCTCGCCGGGTTCGTTGCGTTCTGCAACGCGACCAGCTCGGCCTGGCTGGCGGCCCGCTACCCGGAGTCCGGCGGCACGTACGTCTACGGCCGGGAGCGGCTGGGCCCGTTCGCCGGCTTCCTGGCCGGCTGGGGCTTCGTGGTCGGCAAGACGGCGAGCTGCGCGGCGATGGCGCTGACCGTCGGGGCGTACCTCTGGCCGGGGCGGGCCCGGGTCGTCGCCGTCGTCGCCGTCGCGGCGGTGACCGCCGTGAACCTGCGTGGCATCGGCAAGACCGCGACGGCCACGAAGGCCCTGGTGGGCGTGGTGCTGGCGGTGCTGGCCCTGGTCGCGGGGGCCGGCCTGCTCGGCGGCGGCTTCGACGCGGGCCGCATCGCCGGCCCCGCTGCCCCCGGCGGCACCGGAGCGCATGGTGTGCTGGCCGCCGCCGGGCTGCTCTTCTTCGCCTTCGCCGGGTACGCCCGGATCGCCACCCTCGGCGAGGAGGTACGCGACCCGCAGCGGACGATCCCCCGGGCGGTGCCGCTGGCGCTCGGCCTGGTGCTGGTGATCTACCTGGTGCTGGCGGTGATGGCGCTCGGCGTGCTCGGCCCCGAGCGGCTGGCCGCCTCCACCGCGCCCCTGGCCGACGTGGTGACCCTGGCCGGGCTGCCCGGCCTCGCCTGGGTGGTCCGGGCCGGGGCGACGGTGGCGGTGACCGGGGTGCTGCTGTCCCTGCTCGCCGGGGTAGGCCGAACCCTGCTGGCGATGGCCCGCCGCCGGGACGTGCCGGCCGGCCTGGCCGCGGTGCACCCCGTGCACCGGGTGCCACACCGGGCCGAACTGGCGGTGGCCGCCGTGGTGGCGGCCGTGGTCCTCGTCGGCGACGTACGCGGGGCGATCGGCTTCTCCAGCTGCACGGTGCTGGTGTACTACGCGATCACCAACGCGGCGGCGCTCACCCTGGGCCGGGACCCGGGCCGCCGGCTGCCGCTGCGGCTGCTCGCCGCGCTGGGGCTGGTCGGCTGCGTGGCGCTCGCGGTCAGCCTGCCCCCGGCCAGCGTCCTCGCCGGGTTCGGCGTACTCGCCCTCGGCGCCGCCTGGTACGCGCTGCGCCCCGCTACTCCTCGCTGACCCGGGGCGGTGGTGGGCCGGCCGGGGTGGCGGGCGGGTGCTCTGGCGGGGGCGGGGTGGTCTCGCGCAGCAGGGCGGTCAGCCCCGCCCGGCGGGCCACCACGGTCAGCCAGTCCCCGGCCGTGATCACCAGGCGGGGGTCGGCCGACCAGTTCGCCTTCTGGCCGGCGCGGGCGTGCGCGAGCAGGCGTACCGCGCCGGGGTGGGCCACGGCGGCCAACGGGCGGCCGTCCAGCGGCGACCCCGCGGCCACCTGGACCTCCGTGACCAGCAGCGCGTGCCGGCCCACCGGAATGGTGGCGATCACCGCCCGGTCCAGCAGCGCGGCGGCGAACGCCGGCGCGGCCAGGTACGACACGCTGCGCGAGATGCCGATGCCGAACGCCTTCTGGATGCGCTCGGCGAAGTCGCCGTCGAACAGGCGCAGCACCACCCGCAGGTCCGGGTCGAGCCCCCGCGCGTTCAACGCGGCCCGCAGGTTCACCCCGTCATCGGTGGAGACCACGACGAGGGCCTGGCAGGTCTCGACGGACGCCGACCGCAGCGTCTCCTCCCGCCCGGCGTCGCCGACCACCAGCGGCACGCCGAGCCGGTGAGCCAGCGACGCGCCCCGGGCGTCCGGGTCCTTGTCGATGGCCACCACCTCGACGCCGAAGTCGTGCAGTTGGGCCATGACGCGGGTGCCGATGTTGCCCAGCCCGACCACCACGACGTGCCCCGACCGGGCGGGCTGGATCCGGCCGGCGTGCAGGGCCAACCGGGCGTTGACGATCCCGTCGACGACCACGGCCGTGATCAGCGGGATCAACGCCAGCCCGGCCAGGTTCAGCACCACCTGCATGACCTGGGCGGCCACGGGCTTGGCGACATCCGGGTCCTCGCCCGTGAGCGTGGTGACCACCGTGAGGTAGAGCGCGTCGGCCCAGCCCACGTTCGCGGCCCGGGCGTTGAGCCAGCCCAGCGCGGCGATGATGGCCAGCAGCACCAGCACCGCGATCCCGATCTTGCGGGTGGCGAAGCTGCGGACCGCCCGGAGCAGCACGACGACCGGCTGCCGACGGCGGCGGGCGCGGACCAGCCGGCGGGCGGCCAGTTCGGTGCCCGGCGGCTGCCCGGTCGCCTCGGCCAGCACCACGTCGGCCGTCGTCTCGTCGGCGGGCAGGACCCGGGTCCGGGCCGGATCCCGGGTGTCGGCCACCCCGCACACCACGTCCGTGGGGCGGACGTCCGCGCGGCGGGCCACGTAGAGGGTGCGCCCCGCGTGCCGGAAGTGGGTCGGGGCGACCTCGCCGAGGGCGGCGGCCACGAACGCGGGGGCGGCCATGGAGGCGTCGGAGAGCACCGCCGAGTCGGGGAAGAGCTGCCGCAGCCCGTTGGCGAGGCTGGTGTTGAACATGCGGACCACCAGCCGCAGCCGGGGCTCCACCTCCTGCGCGCAGAGCGCGGCGTGCATGTTGCCGACGTCGTCCTGGTGCAGCAGCGCCAGCCCGTCCGCGCCGGCCAGCCCGGCCCGGCGAAACGTCACCTCGTCGAGCCGGTCGGCCCGCACGACCTGGATGCCGGGAACGTCGCGCCCGTCCGGGCCGTCGGAGCGGCGGCGCTCGGGCACCACCAGGGTGATCCGCGGGCGGCCGGATTCCAGCTCGGTGGCGAGCAGCGCACGCACCACCCAGTACGCCAGCGGGTCCGACCCGCAGACGACGTAATGCGGACGAATCTCCCCGTTCATCCGCAGCCGCCAGCTGGTCGCGCGACGCGCGCGGTCACGCAGGGGCTCCGCCATGCGCCGAATCGTAGTCAGCGGCCGACAGGCCGCGCAGCCCCGCGATCATGAACGAATGTCACGCCCGGGGGCGGGTAGAGCGACGGGATGCAGACCTTCCTGCCGTACCCGGACTTCCTGGCCAGCGCGCGGGCGCTGGACCCCCGGCGGCTCGGCAAACAGCGGGTGGAGGCCATCCAGGTGCTGCGCGGGCTGACCCGGCCGGGGTACGGCTGGCGCAACCACCCGGCGGTGCGGATGTGGGCCGGGTACGAGGAGGCGCTGGTCCGCTACGGGCTGGACGTCTGCGCGGTGTGGAGCGAGCCGGGACGGGCCGACACCTGCGCGGCGACGCTGGCCGCCGATCTCGCCGCCGCCTGCGGCGTGCGCACCGTACGCGTCCAGGCGGAGTTGGCCGACGCCGGTGAGCTGCCGCCCTGGCTGGGCCGCGACGACCTGCACCGCAGCCACCGCTCGTCGCTGCTGCGCAAGGATCCGGACCACTACCGCCCCCTGTTCGGCGACGTCGAGCCAGACCTGGAGTACGTCTGGCCCGCCTCCGACCGCGAGCGCCGCTGCTCCGTGCGCTGAGGCCCTCGGGGGATGTGAGAAGGGGACCCTTCTCTACCTCAGGCGTTAACAGGGGGCCCTTGCTTGCACCTGCGGCAGACTGGGGCGCATGGCACTGTCTCGGCTGGCGGGTCGCCTCCTCGGTGCACGGGAGCACGTGGTGAACCCGGGCGGCGGTGGCACCCGCCACGTGCCGCGCCAGGTGAAGGCCGTGGTGGTCGGTGGCGGGATCGCCGGCATGTCGGCGGCGGTGGTGCTCGCCGAGCGCGGGGTGCGGGTGACCGTGCTGGAGGCCGCCCCGACCCTCGGCGGCCGGCTCGGCGCGTGGCCGGAAAAACTGACCGACGGCACCCAGACGAACGAGCACGGCTTCCACGCCTTCTTCCGGCAGTACTACAACTGGCGGTCCATCCTGCGCCGGATCGACCCGGGGCTGCGGTTCCTCCGGCCTGTCCCGGGCTACCCGATCCTGAACGCCGACTGGCCGACGGAGGAGTTCGGGCGGCTCCCGCCGGCCCCGCCGGCCAACCTGCTGGCCCTGCTGCTGCGCAGCCCCAGCCTGCGCCTGGCCGACCTACGCGCGATGGACCGGGACGCCGCGCTGCCGCTGCTGACCTACGACCCGGTGCGCACGTACGCCGAGTTCGACAGCACCACCGCCGACGAGCTGCTGGACTCGCTGCGGCTGCCGGACCGGGCCCGGGCGATGTTGTTCGAGGTCTTCTCCCACTCGTTCTTCAACCACGAGGCGGAGATGTCGGCGGCCGAGATGATCGCCCAGTTCCACTTCTACCTGCTCGGCAACCCGGAGGGACTGGCGTTCGACTGCCCCGACGAGGACTACGGCACCGCCATCTGGCAGCCGCTCGCCCGGCACGTCGACAAGCACGGCGGGCGGGTGCGCACCGGCAGGGCCGCGACCCGGCTGGACCGTGGCCCCGACGGCTGGCGGGTGAGCGCCGACGACGGCACGGCGTACCCGGCCGGACACGTGGTGCTCGCCGTCGACCCGCCCGCCCTGGCCACCCTGGTCGCCGCCTCGCCGGTGCTGGCCGGGGCCGCGCCGGAACTGGTGGCGGCCATGCCCGCGTTCGGCACCCCCGGCCCGCCGTACGCGGTCGCACGGTACTGGTGCGACGGGGACGTCGACGCCGGCCGGGCGGTGTTCAGCGGGGTGTCCCGGCAGCCCACCCTGGACTCGGTGACCCTGTACCACCGGCTGGAGAACGAGTCCCGCCGTTGGGCGCAGCGCACCGGCGGCTCGGTGCTGGAGCTGCACGCGTACGCCTGCGCGCCGGGCGTGCCGGCGGACGAGCTGGCCGAGCGGATGCGGGCCGAGCTGGTGACGCTGTGGCCGGAGGCGGCCCGGCTGCGGGTGCGCGAGCTGCGGGCCCGGGTGGAGGCGCGGGCCCCGGCGTTCACCCCGGGCAGTCACGCCCGGCGGCCGGGGGTGCGCACCGACGCCGAGGGCCTGTACCTGGCCGGCGACGGCATCCGCACGGACTTCCCGAGCGCCCTGATGGAGCGGTCCGCGGCGACGGGGATCGTCGCCGCGAACCACATCCTGCGCGCCGAGGGCGGGGCGGCCGAGCCGGTCCACTCGATCCGCCCCCGCGGCCTGCTGGCCCGTTGGTAGGAGGGTCGGTTCGGCCTTCGTCTGTCACACCTCGATGGTTGCGGCGTCAGGGTGGCCCCTGCGTCACAATTCCCCACAAAGCAAACAATTGGCTCATATGATCGATGCATGCCCGGCGACGCCGGCAGGAGCGGGCAGGGAGGTCGGACGGGGTGTCGACAGTGCACCGGCGTGACGCGGCCGGCGGGCCCACGGGCAACCACGCGGCCGGCGGGCCGAGGACGGACGACGGCGAGTACGGCCACCGGGACGACGACGCGTACGGGCCGCTCCGGGACGAGCGGGGCTGCGTCGTGACGGCGCTCCGGCTGGGCTGGTGGATGGCCGACGCGTACCACCACACGCAGACCGCCGACCTGTCGGCACACGAGCGACGCCCGGATGGACCGCCGGCGAAGCTGACCAACCTCACCGGGATGTCCAGCCGGCGGCGGCTGCGGATGTATCTCGACGGGGTCGACGTGGCGATCGCCCAGATCGCCGCGCTGACCCGTACCGGCGGGACCGCGCCGTCCACCGCCGCCGTCCGGGCGGTCCCACCCGCCGAGATGGCGGCGGTCCTGCTCGCCCTGGACGACCTCAACGTGGACCTGCTGCGCTGGGCCATGGCGACGAATCACCGGGTGGGACTGGCGTACCGGCTCGGCCGGTCGCTGGCCGACACCGTCCGGCACGGCGACGCCGAGCAGGTGCCGTGGCGCTTCGCCGGCCGGCAGCACGAAATCAGCCGCTGGCTCGACGAGTTGGCGACCGTGCTGCCGCCCTACTCGGCCCCGGTGGTGCGCCGGTCGCTGCGGGCGTGGGCCGACGCGGTCACCCGGGCCCGGGTGGGCGACCCCGCCGAGGCGAGCCTCGACGAGCTGGCCCGCGAGCTGCGCAACCAGGGCGACCTGTGGCGCAACGTGCTTACCGGCGGGCTGCACCCCCGGGACCTGCTCGACGAGGAGGACTACGCGGTCGTCGCCCGGAACGTGATCATCCGGGATCGGAAGCTGGTCGTGCAGGCGGCCCGGGGGATCTTCTGGCCGGTGCTCGTACCGCTGCTGGCGGTGCTGTTCGCGGTGGTCGGGGTGAGCGCCGCCGCGGCGGCCGGCTCCCCCACCACCCGCGCGGCCGTCGCCCTGGTCGGGCTGGGCGCCGGGCTGACCGCGATCTGGCGGACGGTGTCCGGGCCGACCCTCGCGGTCGCCGGCGAGGTGAACCGGCCGCTGCTGGACGGCGAGCTGACCGTGCGGATGGCGGACCGGGTCGACGGGCCGCTGGCCAACGCGCGGGCCGCCGCCCGGACCCGGCGGCAGCGCCACCCGGGTCAGGTCGCCGGAGGATCGAAATACGTTGCCGGCCTCGCCCCCGCCGACCTACCGTGATCGCGCCAGGCCAACCAGACAACCGGGAGACAGACATGTCGTTGTCGCACGTCAGAGGCGTGTCGTCGATGCCACCCGTCGACGGTTGCCGATTCGTCGCGCCCCGGGACGGGGGGCCCGGCTGACGCGTGCCCGCACGCGTCGGCCGCCCGTTCCCGCCGGACCGGGCGGCACTTCGCTGTCCGGCCCGGCCCCACCGTCAGCCCCGGAAGGAGAACCCGGTGGACGCCGTCCTCGTCATCAACGCCGACCTCGGCCCGCTGCACCGGGTCACCGTCCAGCACGCGATCCGGATGCTCTGCCGGCGGGTCGCCGAGATCCACGAGGCCGAGCCGGACCAGGTGATCGGGATCTTCCCGGTCCCCCGGGTGGTCCGCCTCGTCCGGTACGTGGTGACCCGTTGGCGGTTCAGCGCCGGGCCGGCCTGGTCCCGGGCGGGCGTGCTGCGCCGCGACGACCGGTGTTGCGCCTACTGCGGCGGGCCGGCCAGCACCATCGACCACGTCCTGCCCCGCTCGCGGGGCGGCCGGAACACCTGGCGCAACACCACCGCCGCCTGCTACGCGTGCAACCAGCGCAAGGGCGACCGGACGCCGGCCGAGGCGGGCATGCCGCTGCGGCACGAACCGGCCGTCCCGAGCTGGGCGTCGCTGGCGGTACGGTGACCGGCCGGCCGGCGGGAACGGGGGGCCGCGTCCGGGGTGTACGCCCCGGGCGCGGCACCCGCCGGCCCCGGCCGGGCACCGCACCCGGTGGAGCCGGATGCCCGGCCGGCCCCCCTGCCTTCCGGGCCGATGGCGGCATGGTCAGCGCTCTATCTCCCGTACCTTCGGCACCACCTTGCCGTTGGCGCAGCTCGCCCTGACCTCGCTCGCGTGGGTGGCGGAACCGAACACGACGCGGACCTCCCGGGTGGGTCCGGGCACGTGCTCCTCGACCTGGTAGCCGTCCGCCGGCGCGGTCGACGTCACCGCCGCGGTCTTGCCCGTGCAGGCGATCCGGACGGTGCCGCCGCTCGCGTGCACCGCGACCGCTGGCGGCTCGGCGGGAGTCGGCTGGACCGTGTGGCCGCCGGAGCCCGGGGCGGACGAGGACGGGGCCGCAGCCGTCGGTGACCCGCCCGGACTCCCGGGAGCCGACGGGCTCCGGGAGCCGCCACCCGGGCTCGGGCTGCGAACCGGCTCGCCGGGGCGGACCGATCCGCCGCCCCCGCCGGGCAGGTCGAGTCCACCGGTGGGCCGGCTCCCGTCGACGGGGGCGACGGTGCCGTGGGCGGAGGGCACCGCCGACGCCGTCAGACCGGACGTGCCGGGCCGGTGCGGACGGGACGAGTCGGCGAGCGGGCCGGCCGCCGCGACGGCGATGACCAACGCGCCGCCGACCACTACCAGGGCCCGGTACCGCCGCCGCGACGCCAGCGCCGCTCCACGCCTCGCGTCGCCGGTGCCGGCCTCCGCCCCGGCACCGCCCGCGCCGCCGGGCCGATCGGGGGCACCGCCGCCCGCGCCCGCTGCGGCGGCCGGGCCGCCGGGCCGGGCGGCAGCAACCCGGGGCCGGTCCGCCGCCTCGGCCCGCATCCGGGTGACCACCTCCGCCAGCCGTGCCGCCGCCTCCCCGGCCGACGGCCGGTCGGCCGGGTCCTTGGCGAGGCAGCGCCGGCACAGGTCGACCACCTCGGCCGGCACGCCGTCGAGCGGTGGCAGGGGCATCGGCTCGACGTAGACGTGGGCCCGCAACATCTGGGTGGGGGTGTCGGTCTTCCACGGCAACCGCTCCGTGAGCACGAGGTGGACGAGCAGCCCGAGCGCGTAGACGTCGGAGGCGGGCACCACCTCCCCGGCGTCGAGCCGCTCCGGCGCCAGGTATGCGGGGGTGCCCAGCAGCTGGCCGTCGAAGTCGATCTCCGGCTGACCGACGGCGGCGGCCGTGCCGAAGTCGACCACCTTCGCCCCGGACGGGGTGAGCATGACGTTGGCCGGTTTGACGTCGCGGTGCACCAGGCCCCGCTCGTGCGCCGCGGCGAGCGCGGCGGCGACCTCGGCGCAGATCCGCAACCCCTCCACCGCCGGCAGCGGCCCGTCTTCGAGCCGCCGGGCCAGCGTGGGGCCGGGTAGCAGCTCCATCACCACGTACGGCGCATACTCCCCGCTGCGGGTCATCGCCTCGCCGTAGTCGTAGACGTTGGTGACGTTGGGGTGGGACAGCCGGGCGGCGGCCCTGGCCTCGGCGCGGATGCGTTGACGGGCGGCCCGGTCGGAGCCGAGCAGCACCTTGATTGCCACGTCGCGTTCCAGCAGCTCGTCGTAGGCCCGGTGGACCACCGACGTGCCGCCCTTACCGATGCGATCTCCCAGGCGGTACCGGCCGTTGAGGAATTGATCGATCTGCACGGGCACAGCGTGCCAGCACAGGCCCCACCACACCAGCCGGTCGGGCCCCGATCGGGCAGGTCACCGCCGCCGCGCGGGCCGGCTCGACCGGTGCGCGAGCGTAGGAGTACGAGCGAGCAGACCGTCGTCGACGGCGGCCCGCCTACTCCCGGCGCCCGCCGGCTCAGCCGCGCGGGAACATCTGCCCGATGCGGATCTTGTTGCCGAACGGGTCCCGGATGCCGAAGTCGATACCGTACGGGCGCTCGGTCGGCTCGTCGGTGACCTCCACGCCCTTGGCGACGAGATCCTCGTACGTCTTCTGCGCGTCGTCGGTGGTCATGAAGAGGTAGCCGCCCAGCGCGCCCTTGGTGAGCAGCTCCCGGACCTGCTCGGCCGTCGCCGGGTCGAGGGCCGGCGGCCCGGGCTTCTCCAGCAGGATCTCCCGCTCCGGGTCGCCCGGGAGGTTCACCGTCAGCCAGCGCATGAAGCCGAGGTCGGCGTCGGTGTTGACCTCCATGCCGAGCTTGCCGACGTAGAAGTCGAGCGCCTCGTCCTGGTCGAGCACGTAGATCTGGGAGCGGCTGATCGCGTTCATCGTCATGCCCAAGACGCTAGGCGACCGCCCTGGCCTGGCGCTTATCCAAAACTGCTGGGTCGCGTCCAGGCCTTGGTGAAGCAGGCCGGCACGTCGGTCGGGGCCCGGCCCCGGCGGTACGCCGTCGGCGACTCGCCCACGATCTGCCGGAACGTCCGGCTGAACGTGCCGAGGCTGGCGAACCCCACCGCGAAGCAGATGTCGGTGACGTCCCGGTCGGTCTGGGTGAGCAGGTACATGGCGCGCTCGACCCGACGGCGTTGCAGGTAACGGTGCGGGGTCTCGCCGAAGGTGGCGCGGAAGGTGCGGATGAAGTGCGCCGGCGAGGCGTGCGCGATCCGGGCCAGGGCGGGGACGTCCAACGGCTCCGCGTACGCCCGGTCCATGGCGTCGCGGGCGCGCAACATCGCCCGGTTGGACTCCTCCACGGCGCGGCTCATCCCACTCCCGTCCAACCCATCGGTGGCGGGATATCCCGCCACCCGGGACACCGGTGAAACAGTGGAGCCCCCGGCCGGGATCGAACCGGCGACATCTCGCTTACAAGGCGAGTGCTCTGGCCAGCTGAGCTACAGGGGCGGATCGTGCGTGGTCAGCATAAGCGACAGAGCTGCGAACATCGCCCTCGGCAGGCCCTCCGAGCACGGAAAACGCAATCTTCCCGACCTCGAAGTCCCCCGTTCGTCGCCGCCCCGGCGGAATCGTGCGGAGATTGATGCCCGGCTGTGCCCGAGTGCCCGGAATGTGTGCGCCGTCCGTCCCACCCGATGCCTCATGTCTTGGCAGGTTACGAAAACCCGTTTACCGTGCAGTGACGCGGATGACATCTGGCTGCCCCGGCTGCCCGGCGTGTCGTCCGATGGCCGGCGTCACACGACGCCGGTCGCTCCTTCACTCGGATCGTCCGGCACGTTCCTGCCGGTGAAAGGAAGCGCTCCAGCATGGCTACGGTCACCTACGCGAAGGCGTCCCGCGTCTACGCGGGCACCGAGCGTCCCGCAGTGAACCAACTCGACCTCCAGATCGGGGACGGCGAGTTCCTGGTCCTGGTCGGTCCCTCCGGTTGTGGCAAGTCCACCAGCCTGCGCATGCTCGCCGGCCTGGAGGACGTCGACGACGGCGCGATCTACATCGACGACCGCGACGTCACCCACCTGCCGCCGAAGGCCCGCGACATCGCGATGGTCTTCCAGAACTACGCGCTCTACCCGCACATGTCGGTGTACGAGAACATGGCGTTCGCGCTCAAGCTGCGCAAGACCCCGAAGGACGAGATCGACCGGCGGGTGAAGGAGGCGGCCGGGCTGCTCCAGCTGGAGGAGTACCTCGGCCGCAAGCCGAAGGCCCTCTCCGGCGGTCAGCGCCAGCGGGTCGCGATGGGCCGGGCGATCGTCCGCGAGCCGCAGGTCTTCCTCATGGACGAGCCGCTGTCGAACCTCGACGCCAAGCTCCGGGTCCAGACCCGTACCCAGATCGCGTCGCTGCAGGCGAAGCTCGGCATCACCACGGTCTACGTCACCCACGACCAGGTCGAGGCCATGACCATGGGCCACCGGGTGGCGGTCATGCTCGACGGCGTTCTCCAGCAGGTGGACACCCCCCGGGCGCTCTACGACACCCCGGCCAACGTCTTCGTCGCGGGCTTCATGGGCTCCCCGGCCATGAACATCAAGACCGTGCCGTTCACCGAGCAGGGCGCGGCGTTCGCCGAGATGACCATTCCGCTGACCCGCGAGCAGACCGAGGCGGCCCAAGCCGAGGGCGGCAACGGCAAGATCACCGTGGGCTTCCGCCCGGAGGACTGCGACCTGGTCAGCCCGACCGAGGGCGGCATGCCCGTCGTGGTCGAGCTGGTCGAGGACCTGGGCTCCGACGCGAACGTGTACGGCCACGCCGCGCTGGAGGGCCACAACGAGCGCTTCGTGGTCCGCACCGACCGGCGCACCATGCCGAACATGGGCGACACCGTGTTCGTCAAGCCGCGCACCGGCCGTACCCACGTCTTCCACGCCATCACCGGCAAGCGGATCTGACGTAGCCAGCACGAAAAGGGCGGTCCGCCGGGTGGCGGGCCGCCCTTTTCGTCGTACCGGTGACGTCGTACCCGTGACTGGCTGGACATGCGGCGG
>NZ_GG657738.1:2912227-2981863 GCF_000158815.1 Micromonospora sp. ATCC 39149
GGCCCCGCCGCGTCACTCGTGGGCTGTGCTCACGCCTCCGCGGCCCGGCGGCGGGCCACCTCGGCGAGGGTGACCGCAGCGGCGACGCTGGCGTTGAGCGACTCCACCTCGGAAACCATCGGGATGCTCACCGTCAGGTCGCAGGTCTCGCCGACCAGCCGGGACAGCCCGCGCCCCTCGGAGCCGACGACCACGACCAGCGGGCCGACGGCGGCCTCCAGGTCGTACAGGTCGGTGTCGCCGTCGGCGTCCAGGCCGACGACCATGAAACCGGCATCCTGGCACGCCTTCAGCGACCGGGTCAGGTTGGTGACCTGGGCAACCGGCACCCGCGCCGCCGCACCGGCGCTGGTGCGCCAGGCGGTCGCGGTGATCCCGGCGGCCCGCCGCTCCGGTACGAACACGCCCTGCGCGCCGAACGCGGCGGCGGACCGGATCACCGCGCCGAGGTTACGCGGGTCGGTGACCCCGTCGAGCGCGACCAGCAGCGGGGCGGTCTGCTCCAGCGCCGCCGCCACCAGGTCCTCGAACGGCTCGTACGCGAACGGCGGCACCTGGAGGCCGATGCCCTGGTGCAGCACCCCGCCCGTCATCCGGTCAAGCTCGGCCCGGCTGATCTCCAGGATGGCGATGCCCCGGTCGGCGGCGGTGCGGACGATCTCGTTGACCCGGTCGTCGATCTCGATGCCGTGGGCCGTGTAGAGCGCGGTGGCCGGCACCTGGGCGCGCAGCGACTCCAGCACCGGGTTCCGCCCGACCAGCAGCTCCGGGGTGTCCTTCGCCGGGTTGGACTTGCGGCCCGGCGCGACCCGGGGACCGGTGCGCCCGGTCGGCTTGCCACCCCGCCCGCCGGCACCGCCCCGGATGGTCGGCACCCCCCGGCCGCCGCCCCTGCCCCAGGTGGTGTCCTTGGTGCCCGGCTTGCCGACCTTCGGGGTGCGCCCCTCCTCGGCCGCCGCCCGGCGCTCCTTGTCCTGCTTCCAGGCGGTGCGCTGGGGCAGCTTCTCGGTGCCCGAGTACGCCTTGTGCCAGGGGCGCTCGTCGGCGGGCAGCGTCTTGCCCCGACCCGCGAGGGCGCCCTTGTTCTTGCCGCCGGAGCCCTTCGGGGCACCCGCCTTCGGCGTCAGTCGCCGGCCACGGCGCTGCGAGTTGCCGGCCATCAGTCCTGCTCTCCAATAGTCCAACGGGGGCCCTGGGGGGTGTCCTCGACCACCACGCCGGCCAGCTTGAGCTGGTCGCGGACGGCGTCCGCAGCCACCCAGTCCTTGCGGCTGCGGGCCTGCGCGCGCTGTTCCAGGGCCAGCGCGACCAGTGAGTCGACCACGCCGCGCAGGTCGTCCGCGCGACCGCCGCCGGTCCATGCCTCGTCGAGGGGGTCGATACCAAGGATATCCAGCATCGCCCGCGTGGAGCCGAGGGCCGTGCGGACGGTCACATCATCGCCGGCGGCCAGGGCGGTGTTGCCGTCCCGGAGCACCTCCTGGAGCACCGCGAGCGCGGCCGAGGTGTTCAGGTCGTCGTCCATCGCGGCGACGAAGCCAGCCGACAGCTCGCCCAGCTCACCGGGGCCGACCCGCTCGGCGGCCCGCTGGACGAACCCCTCGATCCGCCGGAAGCCGCTGGCCCACTCCCGCAGCGAATCCTCGGTGTAGTCGACGTGCGACCGGTAGTGCGCCGCCGCGTAATAATAGCGCAGCTCGATCGGGCGCACCCCGAGTGAGTCGATGTAGGTCAGGTCGAGGGCGTTGCCGAGCGACTTGCCCATCTTCGCCCCGCCGATGCCGAGCAGCCCGTGGTGCACCCAGTAGCGGGCGAACGGCAGGCCGGCCGCCTGCGACTGGGCGATCTCGTTCTCGTGGTGCGGGAAGGTCAGGTCGAGCCCGCCACCGTGGATGTCGAACTCCTCGCCCAGGTAACGCCAGCACATCGCCGAGCACTCGATGTGCCAGCCGGGCCGCCCCCGCCCCCACGGCGAGGGCCAGTACGCGTCGGCCGGCTCGTTGGGCTTCGCTCCCTTCCACAGGGCGAAGTCGCGCGGGTCGTGCTTGCCCCGCTCCGGGGCGTCGTCGGCGGCCTGCATGGCGTCGGGCGACTGCCCGGACAACGCGCCGTACGCCGGCCAGGAGGCCACGTCGAAGTAGACGTCGCCGGAGCCGTCGGTGGCCGGGTAGGCGTGCCCGGTGTCGATCAGCCGCGCGATCAGCTCGTGCATCTCCGGGATGTGCCCGGTGGCCCGCGGCTCGTACGTTGGCGGCAGCACGTTCAGCATCCCGTACGCGGCGGCCAGCGCCCGCTCGTTCGCGTACGCGATCGACCAGAACGGCCGGCCCTGCTCGACGGCCTTCACGAGGATCTTGTCGTCGATGTCGGTCAGGTTGCGGATGAACCGCACCTCGAACCCCCGGGCCAGCAGCCAGCGGCGCAACACGTCATAGTTGACGCCGGAGCGAAGATGACCGATGTGCGGGGGGCCCTGGAGGGTGAGACCACACAGGTAGACCCCCGCCTTGCCGGCTTCCCGCGGGACGAAGTCCCGCACCGATCGGGTGGCGGTGTCATACAGGCGTAGCGTCACGCCTCCAGGGTAGCCGTCCACGGGTTCCGGGTTCGCCCCGCGCCGGGTCGTACGCTGCCCCTCGTGGATGAGGCGGCACGGCAGGATGGCACGACGACCCGGACCGACGACGGCACGCGCGGGGGTGAGACAGCCCAGACGCTGGACCGGGGGCTGCGGCTGCTGCACCTGGTCGCCGACGCGCCGGGCGGGCTGACCGTCACCGAGGCGGCCAACCGGCTGGGCATCGGCCGGGCCGCAGTCTACCGGCTGGTCGGGGCGCTCAGCGGGCACGGCATGGTACGCCGCGACGGCGACGGCCGGTTACGGCTCGGCGCGGGGGTGCTGCACCTGGCCCGGCGGGCCCAGCCGCTGCTCGCCGAGGGCGCGCTGCCCGCCCTGCGGCGCCTCGCCGAGCAGGCCGGCGCGACCGCGCACCTGACCGTCGTCGAGGGCGGCGAGGGGGTCGCCCTGGCGGTGGTCGAGCCGAGCTGGACGTCGCTGCACGTGGCGTACCGGACGGGGACGCGGCACCCGCTGGAGCGAGGGGCGGCCGGACGGGCCATCCTCGCCGCCCGGGCGGGCTCCGCCGGCCCGGTGAGCACCAGCGGGGAGTTGCAGCCCGGGGCGTACGGCGTGGCCGCACCGGTGCTCGGCGTACCGGGGCTGGAGGCGAGCGTAGGCGTGGTGGCGCTGGCCCCGCTGGACCCGGAGTCGGTCGGCGGGCAGGTGCTCGCGGCGGCGGCGGCGATCAGCGCGGCCCTCGCCCCCTGACGAGCCCCGCCCCCGCCCCGCATCGCCTCGCCTCGTCGCGGGGCCGGGCCCGGCCCTTTGCGCCCCGCCTACCACACCCGACGGCGAATGGGGCGGTTGTCCACAGGGTGGGGAGCCGGCGGGGCGGCGGTTGTCCACAGGGGTGTCGCGGGGCGTGCTGGGGCGGTGACGCTGGAGGACATGCCCCCACAACCTTCCCGTCCCGCTGCCCTGGCCCGGCAGGTCTTCCGCGGCTCGGAGGCCGTCCGGCTTGGGCTGCTCAGCCGGCACCAGCTCCGCGGCGCGTCCTGGCTGCGCCTGCGCCACGACGTGTACGCCGACGCCCGGCTGCGCCGCGACCACGGCCTGGCCTGCCGCGCCGCCGCGCTGCGGTTGCCGCCGGAGGCGGTGCTCGCCGGCCCCTCTGCGGCCTACCTGCACGGCGTCGAGCACGCCGCCTCGTTCACCGACGACGTGCACGTGCTCGTCCCCCGATCGGCCCGGATCGACTCCCAGCCCGGCATCCGGGTGCACACTCTCGGCGCGGCCCCGGTTCTCCTGCCGGCAGGGGGCGGCCCGGTCACCCGAACGGACGACGACCGGGCAGTCGCAGCCGAGGCCACCGCCGGTCCGGCCATCGTCGACGGGACGGCTGCTGGTGCCAGGGTGCTCCGGTGGTCGACGCCGGCCCAGGCCGCGTGGGAGACGGCCGTGTGGCTGGAGCCGTTCCGGGCGGTGGCGATCGTCGACGGCCTGCTCGGCCGGGGGCTGGTCACCCCGGCCGACCTGACGGCGGTCGCCGAGCGCAACGCCGACCGGCCCGGCGGACGGCGCGCCCGTTGGGTGTTCGGGCTCGCCGACGGTGGCGCGCAGTCTCCGCCGGAGTCGCACCTGCGGGTCCGACTGGTGCTGGCCGGTCTGCCCCGCCCGGTCACCCAGCACCCGATCCGGCTGGCGTCCGGCCTGGCCCTGCACCCCGACCTGGCCTGGCCGGCCTTCCGGGTCGCCGTCGAGTACGACGGGCACTGGCACGCCGACGCCGAGCAGTTGCACCGCGACCGCCAGCGGCTCAACCACCTCGTCGGGGCGGGCTGGGTCGTGCTGCACGTGACCAGTCGCCGGCTCCACCGGGACTTCCCGGGGGTGGCCCGCGAGGTGCGCGCCGCCCTGGTCGCCTGTGGCTGGCGTCGATGACCCGCCCAGCATCCGAGCGCACCCCGGGCGAAACTGTGCCGGGTGAGGCCGAGCCGGGGCCGGGCAGGGCCGGCATGGCCGGGGCGAGCCACCATGTCGGCGACATCGCGCCATCCGAGCCCTCCGGACCCGCCAGGTCGCCGACATGGCGGAACGTCGGCGACGCCCGGAACGCCGCAGACTCGCCCGGGAACACCGGAGACGCCCGGGGGCCCGGGCGACCGTGGTCGCCCGGGCCCCCGCCCGGAGGATCCGGGACGTCACATGCGGGTCGTCACCGCAGCGTACGCATCGATGATGCCGTGACCGTAGAAGCCGTTGAACGTCGAGCTACCAGCGCAGAACGCGTCGAACTCGGCCGGCCGGCCCTCGTTGGTGTACGTCTGCAACCGGGGCTCCGGGCAGGCGTGCTCCGCGGCGGTGCGGTAAAGCTGCCGCTCCACCTTGTTCGGGTCCATGCCCAGGCCACCGGAGACCTTCTTGCCGTACTTGCTGACGATCAGCGCGGCGACGCCGCTGACGTGCGGCGACGCCATCGAGGTCCCCTGCAGGTAGGTGTAGTAGCCGCAGTCGCCGTTGGCCTTGCACTCCTTGAAGACCGACGCCTCGAAGCCGGCGACGATGTTGCCGTTCTCGTCGACCGAGCCCTCCTCCTGGAGGACGTGCTTCGGGTACGCGGAGAGGATCATGTTGGAGTCGAGGCGGTAGGTGTCGGTGCCGAAGCCGTCCCGGTACCAGCCACCCGGCGCGGCGACGGCGATCTGCTCGGTGCCGTAGTTCGAGTAGTCGGCCTTCTTGCCGGACGGGCCGATCGCCGACACGCCGATCACGTGCGGGCCCTCCACCGGGAAGTCCCAGCAGCTCGCGTTGTCGATCGGCCGCGGGTACGGGTCGGCGCCGTAGTCGGGGCTGGAGGTGTCGGTGCGTGGGGCCCCCAGGTCCTCGTGGTTGTTGCCGAGCGAGCCGACCAGGGTGACGCCCTTGCGGTGCGCGTAGTTGAGCGCCCGCGTCATGGCCTCGATGATCGCCCGCTGCTCGGCCTGCGACTCGGGCGAGTCGGCCGGGTTGGCCGTGCAGTTGTACAGCCACGGGTCGACGTAGAAGGACATGTTGACCACGTCCAGGCCGACCTTGCCGGCGTGCACCAGAGCGTTGACGACCGGGTCGAGGAAGAAGAAGCCGGAGTCCTGGCCGCCCTTGAGCTCGACCAGGGTCACGTTCGGGGCCACGCCGGACAGGCCGAAACCGTCGGCGGCGGCGCCGATGGTCCCGGCGACGTGGGTGCCGTGCCCGCCGTCGTCGGTGCCGACCGGGTCGAGGCAGCTCGCCACCTCGCACTCGCCGTCGGCCTCGGGGATGTCGGGGGCGAAGTTGCGCGACAGTGACCAGCTGAAGTTCGCCGCCAGGTCGGGGTTGCTGGCGTCGAGGCCGGTGTCGAGGACGCCGACGGTGACCCGACGGTCGCCCGGCTCCACCTTGCGGGCCTTGTCGGCCCGGATCATGCCCAGACCCCAGAGCTTTTCGTCCAGCGGGTCCATCTTCGTGCCCCGCTTGGCGGCGGCACCCTTCGCCTTGGCCTTGGCGATGAGGTTCTCCCGCTCGACCCGGTCGAGCTTCGGCTTGCGACCGATCGCCTTCTTCTCGGCCGCGCCGAGCAGAGCGGCGTTCGCGGCGGCCCGGCTGGCGAAGTCGGCGCGGTCGCTGGTGACCTGGTACAGGCCCACCTCGTCGGTACGGGACACCACCGTGCCGCCAGCGGCCTTGATCGCGGCGATCGCCGCGTCGGCGGAGACGCCGGACTCCGCCACGACGGTGAACTCCCGGGTCGCGGTCGGCTCGGCGTTCGCCGGGCCCACCACCCCGGTCACCGTGAGTGCCAACGCCGTTGCGGTTGCGACGGCACCGGCGGTGAAGCGCTTGCTCACCACATCAGATCCTCTCGTTGAGGGACGTGGCAGCCATCCCATATCACCGGCGCGAGTTCCGCTAGATGGAGGTCCGTATTACACGCCATTCGGGCTTTCGTCGGCCCGTTGTCAGCCCAGGCACCACCGGGCAGTCCCGCGCGAGGGCCAGGGCACGCAGCCGGCGGCCCTACGCGCCACTCAGCTCGACGCCGGAGAGCCGGTCGAGCACGTCCGGCAGGGCGGCCAGCGTGGACACCTCGGCGTCGGCGGGAACGTCTGCGGGGCGGGGCAGTCCACCCCGGTTGAGCCAGACCGCCCGCATTCCCGCCCGCCGGGGCGCGAGGACGTCGTGGCTCGGCGAGTCCCCGACGTACACGATCCGGCGCGCGGGTACCCCGGCCGCCTCGACCACGGCGGCGAAGAACTCCGGGTCGGGCTTCTTCGGCAGGCCGTTCTCGTGCGCGTACACCTCGAAGGTGAACTCGCCGACGAGCCCGCAGCGTTCGGCGCGGCTGTTGCCGTTGGTGGCGTAGCCCAGGGTGTACCGGCGGCGCAAAACGGCGAGGGCCGGCAGCGCGTCGGGGAACGGCCGGGTGAGCGCGAAGCGCCGGGCGAAGAACAGCGCCGCGAGATCGTCCAGGTGCGGGTCGAGGCCGGCCCGGGCCAGCGACCGGGCCAGCGCGGCCCGCCGGATCTCGTTGACGGGCGCGGCGCTCAGCGCCCCGAAGACCGCACCCCAGTCCGACTCCAGGTCCGCGAGGGTGACCTCGGCCGCCGCCGGGGTCAGCCGCCGCATCTCCTCCAGTACGGCCACCAGCCCGCCGGTGACCGCCGGGCGCAGGTCGAGCAGGGTCTCGTCGGCGTCGAACACGACGTGCGTCAGCATGCCGGCAAGGGTGCCACCGAAGCACCTCCCAGGCCACGACGGCCCTGCGCCCGCAGGCTGGGCCTGCCCGCGCGAAGGCGACCGACCCGGGCAGCGGGAGGACGGCCGGTCATACCTCGGCAGCGAGGGCGGGCTCGGCGGGGCGGGCGGGCGTCCGGTTGGGGTCCCGCGCCTCGCGCAGCTCGTCGACCCGGACCAGGGCGGCCCCGGCGACGATCAGGGCACCGCCGAGCAGTTGCACCACCGTCGGCAGTTCGCCCAGCACCAGCCAGGCGATGAGCACCGCGAACATCACCTCGGTCAGCCCGATGAACGACGACAGCCGGGCACCGAGAATGCGGGTCGCGGCGATCCCGGTCAGGTACGCGACGACCGCGGCGACCAGCGACAGGCCGACGATGGGCACCAGCCAACTCGTACGCTGCCCCGCGAAGGTCACCTCGCCGAAGACGACCCGCAGCGGCAGCGCCCCGGCGAGGCCGAGCACGAGCAGGGCCGCCGCGCCGACGCCCATCCCGGCGCTGGCCATCGCCACCGACGGCAGGCCGTCGTCGAGCCGCCCGGCGATCACGAAGTACCCGGCCAGGCCGACCGCCGCGCCCAGCCCCCAGAGCACGCCGACCGGGTCGAGGCGGCCGGCCCCGGTCAGGTCCAGTACGGCGGGGAGGCCGGCGAGCGCGGCCACCGATCCGGCCACGGTCAGCCGGCGCGGGCGCTGCCCGTGCGCCACCCACATCCAGCCGACCACGAGGACGATGCCGAGGTACTCCAACAGCAGCGCCACGCCGACCGGAAGGTAGCGCACGGCGTTGAAGAAGCACGCCTGGGCCAGGGCGACGGCCAGCAGCCCGAACGCGCCCACGGAGACGAGGTTGCGCCGCAGCACGTCCCACCGGCCGCGCAGGGCCAGCACCGCCGGCACCGCGAGGACAGCGGCGGCGGTGCCGACCCGGGCGATCACCACGGCCTCCGCGGACCACCCGGCCTCGATCAGCGAACGGGCGAAGATGCCCGAGGTGGCGAAGGTGACGGCCGACAGCAGCGCCAGGCCAAGGCCGGCACCGGCGGGTCGTTGACGCATCGACATCTCCTCGGAACGTCATGAGCTCGAATGTCATGAGTGAAATAGATTATGCTCGTGACGCTAGATCGGTCGGTCGAAAGGAGTCAAGTTGCTTTTCGCCCATGACACCGAGCCCGCGCTGATCGCCGCCGCCGCCCTGGTCAACACCGGGGGCCGCCACGGCGAGGCACTGCCCGACGTGGCGACCCTGGACGCGTTCCTCGCCACGCACGGCTGGACCGGCCGGCACGAGCACACCGACGCGGAGCTGCGGTCCGTCCGGGAGCTGCGCCCCCGGCTACGCCGGATCTGGTACGCCGACACCGACGAGATCGTCGCCACCGTCAACGGGCTGCTGCGCGACGCGGGGGCGCTGCCGCAGCTCATCCGGCACGACGACGAGCCGTACCACCTGCACGCCGTGCCGAGGGACGCACCGCTGGCCACCCGGATGGCCGTCGAGGCCGCGATGGCCGTCGCCGATCTGGTGCGCGGCGGCGAGCTGGGCCGACTACGCGTGTGCGAGCACCCGGACTGCGACAACGTGCTGGTCGACCTGTCCAAGAACCGGTCCCGCCGGTACTGCGACGCCGGCTGCGGCAACCGGGCCGCGGTCACCGCCTATCGCGCACGCCGGGCCGCCAGCCGCCCCTGAAGCCAGCGCTGTCATGTCGGGCAGGTGGCGGTATCCCGGCGGCCGGATACCGCCACCTGCCCGACATGAAGCAACTCGTACTCGACCTCGCCGTGCTCGGTGCCCTCGATCGGGTCGTCCCAGTCCAGGTGGAACGTGCGCACGTACCGCAGGCCAGCCTTCTCCATCACCCGGCGCGAGGCCGTGTTGACCGCCATCGTCTGCGCCCACACGCGGGCCAGGCCGAGGGTGGTGAACGCGTACCGGACCAGGGCCCGCGATCCCTCGGTGGCCAGCCCCCGCCCCCACGCCGCCCGCCGCAGCCGGTACCCAAGCTCCGCCTGAGTCGCCACCACCGGTTGCGCCGCCACCGCCTCGGCCGTCGTTGGTTGCGCCGCCACTGGTTGCGCCGCCACTGGTTGCGCCGTCAGCGGCGGCGCCGCCGCTGCCGGCCCGGGCAGGGCTCCCGCCTCGGATCCCGCCGGGGCATCGAACCCGGACAGGGCTCCCGGGTTCAGGGCGAACCAGCCGAGGAACGCTCCCGTCGCCCGGTCGAGGGCAGCCCACCGGCCCAGCCCGGGGTGGCGGTCGTACCCGGCCAGCAGGCGGGGCAGCAGCTCGCCCCGGACCACGTCGGCCGGGGTGGGTCGGCCGCCGGTCAGATAGCGCATGACCTCCGGGTCCGAGTCCAGCTCCGTCAGGGCGTCGGCGTCCCCCTCCGTGAACCGCCGCAGCCGCATCCGCCCCGTCTCCAGCAGGACCACCCCGGCCCCGTCGACTCCCGTCACGCCCGTCATGGGGGTGGATGATGCCCCGCCCCGCCCGGCCGGTCGACCGCATATCGCGGCGGCGGCGACGGTCGGCCGTGCCGCCCCGTGCCTACGTCGCCATGTCGGCAACGTGGCGGTATCCCCGTCGGGCTGAGCGCCATGCCGGCCAGGTGGCGGTATCCCAGCCGTCGGATACCGCCATATGGCCGGCATGAAGTCGATCAAGTGGCCGTAGCGCGCACCGCCAGACGATCCGCTCCCGGGTGGGCCGATCCGGGCCTCGGGCCCGAGCCCCGCCCGACCGGTCAGCGCGGGGGTGCCGCGACGAAGGCCCGCCACGCGTACGGGTCGACAGTCAGCACGGGCCCCGACGGGTCCTTGCTGTCCCGCACCCCGACCACCCCGGGCAGATTCGTCGCCACCTCCACACACTGATCGTTCTGGCCGCTGCGACTGCTCTTGCGCCACCGGGCACCGATCAGCTCCATGACTCCGCCACTTCCCTCAGCAACTCGATGGACTCCTCAGGGGGCAACGCCGCGCCGAGGGTAACCTCCCACACCTGTTGGAGCCGAGACAGATCCGCGCGCTGGTCCAGTTCCTGGCCGCCGATCTGGCCACCGAGAAAGGCCAGCTCGGCTCCATCCTCAAGGGTCGCCAGGATGAACGGGCCGTTGAGCGCGGGGTGCTCCTCGGCGGAGGAGCGCACGACGTGCAGCCGGACGCGCGGGTGCTCGGTGACGATCCTGGCGAGGTGCGCCGCCTGGTCGCACATCACCTTGCGCCCACCGACCCGGCGTCGGAGGGGCGCCTCGTCCAACACGGCGACCACCTGCGGCGGACGGTCTCCGTAGAGGACGCGCTGACTCTCCATACGGTCGGTCAGTCGGCGCTCGACCTCGTCGGGCTCAAGGATGCCGCCCGCCTCGAAGACGGCGCGGGCGTACGCCTCGGTCTGGAAGAGGCCGGGCACGTGCAGCGGATCGAACCAGCGCAGCCGCGGGCCTGGTCCAGGATCGCCCGCCAGCCGCGCAGCCAGACCTGGGCCTTGTCCAGGCTGACCAGCTCGGCGAGCATGCGACCGAAGAGCCCGCCGGTGTCGAGCGCCTCGTCGACCAGCTCCAGGTACTTCGGGGCGGGTGGCTGCTGGCCCAGCTCGACGGCGCTCACCAGTGACGGCGAGTAGTTGATCGCCTTCGCCAGCTCCTCCTGGCTCCAGCCCCGGCGCATCCGCGCCCTGCGCAGCTCCGCGACCAGGAAAGCCGCCGCCGTCATCCGCCCACCGGTCATCAACAACCACCCTCCACCGTCACGGTGATCCACTCCGATGTGCCGCCACCTGCGGCAACACCCGGAGCACCCCGGCTCCCACAACGGCCGGAGACACTTCCGAACGTAGCGGTGCGCTCACCAGACTGTGAAGGGCGGACGGCCAAAGTGGCCTATCCCCCGGCCCGGCGTCCGCCGGGGCCGCCCCGCTGCCCCGGCCGGGCGGCCCCACAGGGGGCGATGACGCAGATGACTCAGCTCCGTAGGGAGGCCGCTCCATGCCCCGACCCGCGCGCAACCAACGAGCCGCACACCCGCCGACCCCGCAGCGCCGGCCGGAGGCGGCTCACACAGCGCTTCGGCCGCTCTGGCTGTGCCGGGCCTGCGCCGCGCCCTGGCCGTGCGCCTTCGCGCGGCTCACCCTCCGGCAGGAGTACGCGCACGACAGGATCGGGTTGCACGTCTACCTCTGCGCGGTGCTGCACGAGGCGACCGCCGACCTGTACCGGCTGCACCCGCACGACGGCCCCGACCCGCGATCCCTGTTCGACCGGTTCCTCGGCTGGGTACGCGGCCCGGGTCCCGGCCCCGGCGGCGGCGACCACCCAGGGCCGGCGTGACCCGGCACGTGGCGTCAGGGGTGGGTCATCCGGAGCAGGTCGAGGGCCTCGTCCAGTTGCTCGGCGGTGAGCCTGCCGTTGGCCACGTGCCCCCGGGCGATCACCACGTCCCGGATCGCCATCTCCTTGGCCAGCGCCTCCTTGGCGATGGAGGCGGCCTCGTCGTACCCGAGGTGGCGGTTGAGGGGGGTGACGATCGACGGCGAGCCTTCCGCGTACGCGAGACAGACGTCCGCGTTCGCGACCAGGCCGGCCACGCAGCGGTCGGCGAGCAGGCGGCTCGACGCGGCCAGCAGCCGGATCGACTCCAGCAGGTTGCGGGCCATCACCGGAAGCATCACGTTCAGCTCGAAGTCGCCCTGCGAGCCGGCGAACCCGACCGCCGCGTCGTTGCCGATCACCTGGGCGCAGACCTGCCGCACCGCCTCGGCGACCACCGGGTTGACCTTGCCCGGCATGATCGAGGAGCCGGGCTGGAGGTCCGGGATGCGCAGCTCGCGCAGGCCGGCGCGGGGGCCGGAGCCCATCCAGCGGATGTCGTTGGCGATCTTGTAGAGGCCGACGGCGATGGTACGGAGCTGCCCGGACGTCTCCACCAGCGCGTCCCGGGCGCCCTGCGCCTCGAAGTGGTTGCGCGCCTCGGTCAGGGGCAGCCCGGTGGACTCGCGCAGCCTGGCGATCACCGCCGCCGCGAAGCCGAGCTGGGTGTTGATCCCGGTGCCCACGGCGGTGCCACCCAGCGGCAGCTCGGCCAGCCGGGGCAGCGCGCCCTCCAGCCGCTCGACGCCGTAGCGGACCTGGGCGGCGTACCCGCCGAACTCCTGGCCGAGGGTGACGGGTGTGGCGTCCATCAGGTGGGTGCGGCCGGCCTTGACCACGGTCTCGAACTCGGCCGACTTGGCCTCCAGCGCCTCGGCGAGGTGGGTCAGCGACGGGATCAGGTCCTCGACGATGAACTGCGTCGCCGCCAGGTGGATGGACGACGGGAAGACGTCGTTGCTGGACTGCGAGGCGTTCACGTCGTCGTTCGGGTGCACGTCCCGACCCAGTTCCCGGCTGGCCAGGGTGGCGATGACCTCGTTGGTGTTCATGTTCGACGAGGTCCCCGAGCCGGTCTGGAACACGTCGATGGGAAACTGGTCGTCGTACCCGCCGTCGGCCACGTGGGCGGCGGCGGTGGCGATCGCGGCGGCCACCTCCGCGTCGATCACGCCCAGCTCGCCGTTGACCTGCGCCGCCGCGCCCTTGATCTGGGCCAGGGCCTTGATCTGCGCCGGCTCGATGCCCCGGCCGGAGATCGGGAAGTTCTGCACCGCGCGCTGGGTCTGCGCCCGCCACAGCGCCTCGGCGGGCACCTCCACCTCGCCCATCGAGTCGCGTTCGATCCGGTAGCCCGCTGCCTCTGGAGTCGTCACGCGTACCATCCTGCCCCGGCCGTCGCCGGCCCGCAGATAATCGCCCGCTCGGGTGGGTGGGCGGGCCGAAAGACGAAGGCGCGGAGACAGTCACGTAGTTAAGATCATGGAACCGTTGTCTCCCACCGAAGGGTCTCACCTTGCAGTTCAACGGGGGTTCCACCGGCGCCCTTCCCGGACGCCTCCGGCGCGCACCACGCCGGTTCCTCACCGCGGGCCTCGCCGGCCTGCTCGCCGGCGCGGGCGCGCTGGCTGTCACCACCGGGCCGGCCGCCGCCGGCGTGACCCAGTACGTCCTGCCGGCCAGTGTGAGCTACACCGACGCCCGGCAGCCCACCCACGCCTTCCCCGCCACCGCCGCCGACGTTCCCGTCGGCACGTGGCAGGCCGACGGGGTGAAGCACACCTCCCGGGCCTACTTCACCTTCGACCTCACCCCGTACCGGGGCAAGGAGATCATCACCGCCCAGATCGTCACCGGGGAGTCCGCGGTCGCCGACTGCACGAAGCCGCGCAAGCTGGAGCTGTGGCGCACCGACACGCCGGCGGCCCCGCCCAGCTGGAACACCGCGCCGGCCGTACGCGAGAAGGTCGGCGACGTCGGCCCGACCGCGCCCTGCCCCGCCGGCTACCTGGAGCTGGGCGTCACCGAGGTGTTCCGGCAGGCCGTCGCCGACGGGCGCGACTCGCTCACCCTGATGGCCCGGATCGCCGGCAGCCACGAGCAGTACAAGCACTTCGGGCGGCGGTTGAAGAAGCCGGGCGTCTCGCTGGAGGCGAACGCGGCTCCCGACGTACCGGGCAAGCTGAGCGTCGCGGGCCTGGCCTGCGCCGCCGGCCGGCTGATCGGCACCACCACCCCGGTCCTCTCCGCCGAGGTGACCGACCCGGACAAGCTGGAGCCGTACGCCGGGGACCAGGTGCGGGCCACCTTCGCCTGGTGGCCGGTCGACCGGCCCACCGAGCGCACCGAGTGGACCTCCTCCGCCTGGCACGCCCCGATGCTGGCCCAGTACACGGTCCCCGGCGGCCTGTTGGTCGACGGCGGCACGTACGCCTTCGCGGTCCGCGCCGCCGACGAGCACGCCAGTTCCGGCTGGTCGCCGGAGTGCCGCTTCACCGTCGACACGACCCGCCCACCCGCGCCCACGGTGGTTTCCACCGACTACCCGTCCGACAGGAGCTACCCCGGCCACGGCGGCCCGGGGATCGCCGGTGACTTCACCTTCACCAGCGCCGCCGACGACGTCGCCGGATTCTGGTACGGCCGCTCCGGCCTCACCATGTACGTCGCCGCCGGCCCCGGCGGCACCGCGACGGTCAGCTACGCCCCCGACGAGTACGGCCCGGACTGGCTCAGCGTGCAGGCCGTGGACCGCACGGGCAACCGCTCGCCGCAGACCCGGTACGAGTTCTGGGTGCGCAACACCGCGCCGACGGTCACCGACGGTAACCCCGACGGCTGGCTCGGGCAGCCGCGCGAGTTCACCTTCGCGCCGAACATGACGGACGTGGTGGAGTACGTCTGGTCGCTCAACGACGGCACCGAGCGAACCGTGGCGGCGGACTCCGCCGGGGCGGCCACGGTGACGGTCACCCCGACGGAGGTCGACAACACGCTGCACGTGCGCAGCCGCACCCGCGACGGGGTGCTCTCCGGCGACGCCGGTTACGCGTTTTCCGTGCGCACCGCGCCGTTCGTCACCTCCGCGGACTGGCCGTTCGACGGGACGACGGGCGCGCCGGCCGGCACCGAGGGCAGCTTCACCTTCACCCCGGCGATGGCCGACGTCACCGAGTACGTCTACGCGTTCGGCCGCGGCGGCCAGCGGACCGTCCAGGCGGGCGCCGACGGCAGCGCGACCGTCTCGTACACGCCGGCCGACGCGGGTTACCACACGATCGAGGTGTTCAGCCGGACCAGCGCCGGGGTGGAGTCGGACCGGGTCGGCCTGGCGTTCTCTCCCGCCTCGGTAGCGCCGACCGTGGCCTCCGAGGTGTACCCGCGCAACACGACCGGCGGCGGGCCGGGCGTGCCGGGCACCTTCACCTTCGCCCCGCACTCCTCGGTCACCGGCGTCACCTCGTACGTCTACCAGTTCCGGGGCGAGCCGGAGCGGACCGTGGCGGCGAGCCCGGACGGCACCGCCAGCGTCGAGTGGACGCCGTCGGCGTACGACAACGAGTACGGCGGCTGGGTGGAGGTGCAGGTGCGGGCCCGGACGGCCGCCGGAGTGACCACGGACGCGCAGTACTACTCGTTCCGGGTCGACCCGCAGAGCCCGCTGGTCACCTCGGACGTGTTCGGCTGGCAGGGCGGCGCCGTGGTCGGGCAGACCGGCGAGTTCGTGTTCACCGCCCAGTTGCCGGGCACCACGGAGTTCGTCTACGCGTTCGACGACGGCGCGGAGGCCATGGTGGCGGCGGGCGCGGACGGCACGGCCCGGGTGAGCTGGGCGGCGGACTCGCCGTACGGCCACAGCCTCACCGTGCGCAGCCGCACCGCGTCGGGGGTCGTCTCCGGCCCCGCGTACTACAACATCTTCATCGACCCGAGCTGACCCACGCGGTACGCCGGAGGGGGCACCGGGCGCAGGCCCGGTGCCCCCTCCGACGTGCGCGGACGATCTTCGCGGCGGCCGGCGGTGAGCATCGGCTTTCCGGAACCAAACCTACTTCTTTGAGACTGTCGAAACCCCATTCGACATGAGGGAGAACATCCGAGCAAACGCCTTCCGAACATCTGGATCACGGTCGAGTCGCTCCATCGACTCAAATCTCACGGGATCAACATCCACCGTGACGATCCCGCCGCGACCTCCACCATCCACGGTTGAAAACAACAGAAGGCATCGATAGGCCCGCACAGCACCTCCTCGCTCCTCGCGCAGCAGCGATTGGAGAATGACGAAGTCCTCCTTGACCTGACTGCGAAGCGCTTCCACCGAAGTCCATCGGGTAGCCCAACCCCGCCCCTCCGCCTCCAACTGAATCTCGATTAGAGCATCGAAGCTGATCCGACACACACGAAAGTCGGGGTCAGTAAGGTGAATAACAGGCATCAGGGATCCACTCTCCGCCATAGAAGTCGACGCGGATTGGCGCGCTCGGGTCAATTCGCCCGTCATTCACCCTTCGTTGGAGTTCATCCAGGCGGTGATGCCCCCGAGGATCCTCCCGTCACGAGAGAAAGAACCCATCGCCGCTTGCCGGATTGTAACCCCATCCAACAGTTCGTTGTTGCTCAACTCCTCGCGGCACCACTGCGACGCCGGATCCCGAGACGACAAGATCAAGAGCGGTCCGACAGAGCCTGGGCCGCCCACACGCGCTACGGCCCACCCGCTGCCACACCTCAGATACATTGGCACGCCACAATCAGGCAATCAGTCGACTCTCTCAAGTCTCCGCACAACACCCTCCATCTCATGCCATTCGTAACCCGTTCGCAAGAAGAATTCACGACGACCAAGGCCCGAAGTTACTAGTTCCGCCAGCAAAAGCCAGCGGCCAGCCCAGGCGGCAGGAAGAGTTATCAGAACCTCACCTCCAGGGTCACCCCCGTGGCATGCCATTGGTTTACCAGCGACGTCGCGATCACTTCCAATGATTGGCTCCTGGAAGTCAATTCGGACTCGCGCGGCACAGTCCACCTTAGCTCGAACTGACCTCAGTGCAGCAATTAACCGTTCGAGATCATCGGCCGCCACTCCCAACTCACGCAGGCGCAGCTCATCGAAATTGGTCGCCTGGTATGTAACTTGAAAAGCTATCTCAAACTGGCTACCAGTAAGCACGATCGATCGCATAAGATCCGCCCGTCACTTCAGGATGTTTTCGAACCAGTCTTCCCCGCCCCTGGGAGTAAAGACTGTTCCAGCATCGCCGCCCTCGATGACAACAGCTCCCTTGTCGGGCTTCGCCCAGCAGCCCAAACACCTCCGACGCCCCAGCCACGACGAGGCGCCACCACCCGCCAAGCGCCTCCGCAGCAGCCCCGCACGCCAAAGCAGTAAGCCAGCCGGACCAAGGCCCTCGACCAAGATCCGACTGGCTCAAAACTGCTCTACAGGATCAAGACCGGCCCGGCAGAGCCGGGCCGCGCGCACGCGCTATGGCCTACGGCCCCGCGCGCACGCCCGCCACCACCGAGTCGATCAACTACCAGCTGGGGACGACCCACAGGTAGTGGCCGTAACGATCCCTTCACAATCCGACCTGGACGAGTGGTTCCGGGGATCGACGCCGCACCGCTACGCGGCACGGCACCGCACGCCTATCGGGTTGTCGACTCCGGCGACCCCCTATCGCTAGATTTAGATGTATGCGCTGTGCGTGGCGGCAACCTTGACGGCAACCGGGACAAGCATTGGCAGACGCGAACGCCCGTTTAGACACCCTGGGTAAGCAGCGCCAGTGTGAGCTCAACGTTCAACTTCTTGCGATCGGCACCCACTCCGCTCGCAAGTCCCGGCACGCCACCACTATTGTTCCACCCGTCATCTGCACCTCATGCAAGCATCCGTTAGGCGCCGGCAGCACTTCATCAAGCTGTACGTCTCCTAGGCGACGACTCTCTGGCCAGATACGCACACCCTCGCCGAGAAGGCCTACTGATATCTCCCACCGGGTCACGTCCACATACCGAATCAGTAGAGATGCATCGTGCTTGAATTCGTTAGCCTTGAACTCAATATCGATGCTGATCTGCGCATGCCCAGCTTCCCGCAGGGCTATAGACCCTATCCTAAGATCCTTAACGCAGCGCAACGAGGCGAAGTCGTAGTGGCCCGGGTCCGATGCATAAGCACGTGCACCCATGGGGAGCTGCGGCAGGAGCCCCGGCAGGACCTCTAGGTACGGCGCCGGATCAAGAACATTAGAAGGCCAATCCTCGGGCTCTGACCGGATGTTCACGAACCGCATCAGCAGCCACCACCCGTTCCGATCATCGGGCGCTTCCAAGCGTCACCCTTGATGTCAGCCCCAGGAGGAAGCTGGCCAAGCTTCCGCATCTGGTCTACCGCAATGCCCTTGAGTCGATTGTGCACCTGATCGGGCACATTGACCTTGCTGGCATCTACTCCATGCTTGTTAAAGAACCCGTTACTGCCATAGATGCCAACTTCAGAGCCACGGTAGTATACGTGAACTTCAAAAGATGCCTGTCCCCGCACGTTAAATTGATCCATTCGCGCCGTGTAATCGCCGTAGAGGCGGATGTCGTCGCCGAGGCCCCCGCCGCCCGCGTTATGTACCAACACCGGCGTGTTGCCGGCCACCACATAGTACGTGTGGAGGCCGTCGACGCTGAGGTTGTAGGCAGTGCCACGCCTCGGCAACCCGTCCGCAGGCCTGTCGACCAGCACGCCGGTGCCAGTGGGCGTCCTCAGCAGATCACCCTGGTCGAGATCGGCTGCCGGCTGCCACTGTTGGTCACTGGCGTTCCAGAAGGGGTGATCCTCCGTCGTGGTGAGACGGGCGCCGCCGACGGACAGTGCGACGAGTTCGTCTTCATGGACCCACAGATGAGTGACGACTCGTGGGCCCTGCTCACCCGTTACCGGATCAGTCGCCAAGACCTCGTCGCCGACCTTGATTTCCTTGATCGGCTTGACGGTCCCGTCTGCCAGGAGGACGTCCGTGTCCCCGGCAAAACTGCAGAATCCGGATTCCTGCCATGCCGGCGTGACACCTCTCTGCGTCGGCAACTCGGCACCGGGCGGCAGAACCGCACGCCCCAGCGACGTCATGCCCACTGGCAGCGCAAGGCCATCCTCGTCCGGCAGCGGCTCCATGGTGGCCCAGTAGCCGGGCCACAGCACATCCTGTATCCACTTGCGGCAGGCCGCGTCGTCGATGACCCCGCACACCTGCATCGCCAGGTTGAATTCCTGATGCATCACCTGGCCTGGGTCCCAACCCTTGGCGGCGCCGATGACGTCACCCTGGGAGTCATTCCAAAGTTGGGTAAACCGGTCGATGTCGATGGCCTCGGGAACCAGGATGACGTGGCCAAGGGTCCTCGGATCGTTCCATTTCATCGTGCTGGAGCACCTGATCGGCCAGCAACTGTTCTTCTGTTTGCTCCTCCGGTTTGCCTGCTCATTGCCTGGCTTGTATTCGGAGCAGCCGCCCGCGACCTTCGCGCAATCCTCGTCGATGAGGCCGCTCGGATCGCTGAACGTCGTCGGGTTATTGTGGGAGTAGGCGTAGCCGTGCCACTGCTGGGGATCAGCCAGGTCCTGGAGTGGGTCGACACTGACGAACCGACCGGTGGCGGGGTCGTACTCGCGGGCACCGAGATGGGTCAGCCCGGTGTTGTCGAGGGTCCCGCCGACGAAGCCCTTGTCGTTGGGCCAACTCACGCCGGCCCCGCGGTCCTGGCCGTAGGGCAGTTGCCGGCGGATGGTCGCCTGCTGTGATATGGCGGCCACGCTGACTTGGGCGGTGCCGTGGTGGTCGCTGGACAGCCAGTTCAGCCCGGTGGCAGTGCGGGAGGCGATCGTGGCGCCCGCGTGGGAGTAGTAACGGGTGCAGGTGGTGGCACCGGTGGCGGTGGTGTAGCGGAGTTCCTGGCCGGGCAGGTAGAGGGTGGAGCCGGTGGGATCGCGGCGGATCAGCCGGTTGCCGTCGGCATCGTAGATGTACCTGGTCGTCCCGGTGGTGTCCGTGGAGGTGTCCAGATGACCTTCAGCGTCCCAGGTCAGGGTCTGGACTCCCGAGGAGTTGGTGGGGCGGGTGAGGGTGTTGCCGGTCTGGTCGTAGGTGTAGGAGCCAGTGTGCGCGCCGCTGGTGGCGGTGAGGGCGTGCGGCTTCGGGCTGCCTGCGGCGGGATAGGTGTAGGTGGTGGTGGCATTCCCGGCGCTGGTGTGTTCGGTCTGGGTCTGCCGGTTGCCGACGGTGTCGAAGGTCCAGCTGTGCCAATAGGGGGCCGGGCCACCGAGGGCGGCGACGGTCGGCGTGGTGGCGCAGTCCCCAGTGGTGGGGGTCCATGCCTGGGTGAGCCGGCGGAGATAGTCGTAGCCGAAGCACTGGGTGTCGTCGGTCGGGGCCGGCGTAACATCCTGGGTCTTGACGATGTTGCCGGCCGCGTCGTAGGTGTAGCGGACATCGGCGAGGATGTACGGGGCGGCCGAGTTTCGGTCGGTACGGATTCCGGTGAGCCGGCCGGTCTCCAACTCCCGGGTGAACGCCTGCTGGACGCGTCCTCCGCTGCCGGTGTACAGGTGGTACTGGCTGGCCTGGCCGAGGGCGTTGTAGTCGGTGCCTTCGACGTAGGACAGGTTGCTCGACCCCCCGTAGATCGTGTTCAGGGTGGTGGGCAGGCCGAGGTCGCTGTAGCCGTACTGGAGGGTCTCGCTGGGCAGGTCGCTGTTGGTGGACGAAAAACTGGTCGAGGCCAGCGAGCCGTCGCGGTTCCAGCCGTTGAAGGAGTTGTAGGTGCCGCCGAGCCCGGTTTCGGACGTGGGAATGAGGACCTGAGTACCGGTCGGCTGGTAGAGGTCCGTGTAACCGATGACCTTCACCTGGTACATGGCACCGCCGACAAAGCGGGTGCTGAAGGATAGCTGGCCCTTGGCGAGGGTGTCGTACCCCCACTGGGCTCGCAGGGTGCCGCCGATCTGGCCCTCGTAGACCTCCCGCTTACGGTCGAGTGGGTCGAGCCGGTAGGCGAGTTTCTGACCGCGGGCGTCTTCGGTGGCGGTGACGCGGCCGGCGTTGTCGTAGGTGAAGGTGGTGACGCCCTTGTCGGGGTCGTCGGTCGTCGTCTGCCGGCCCCGGATGTCGTAGGTGTGGGTCCAGTCGTTGCCCGCCGGGTCGGCGAAGGCCACCAGTTGGCCCTTGCGGTTGTAGGTGTAGGTACTGGTGTCCCAACTGCCGGCGGTTCCCGGGGTCGGCGTCGCCCCGTGGTACTGGCGTAGCTGGACGGTGCGGCCTCGGGCGTCGGTGACGGTCGCGGTGGCGGTGCCGCCAGCCGGTGGTGTGACGTCGGTTCGGTCGCCGGCGTAGTAGGTGCTGGTCCGCCAGCGCTCGGTGTCGTAGGGCTGGAAGATCGATGCGGTGGCGCGGCCGGCGCCGTCGTAGATGGTCCTGCTCTGGGTGGGCACGAAGGCCTGTTCCGTCGCGGTCATCAGCGTGGTGCCCGGCGCGCCGGCGGCATGGTACGAGTCGAACGTCTTCACCTGCCGCCCGGCGGTGTCGTAGAACGTGTCGGTAAGTAGACGACCGCCGGACGGCGACGGCGCCTGGGTCTGCCGGGGCCGCAACAGGCCGTCGTAGAAGGCGTAGGTGGTGACGTAGTTGCCCTGCGCGTTCAGCCTGGCGGTCGTGACGACGGTGGCGGCGTCGTTGCGGACCTGGTAGGCGAAGGTCATGTCGGCGCTGTCGGTGCCCTTCGTCCGGCCCGGCAGCCACACGGAGGTGAGCCGGCCAAGCCCGTCGTGGGACAGGTCGGTGCGTTTGCCGTTCGCGTCGACCGTCGCCGTCGCCGTGCCCCAGGCCGGCTCAAGCGTCGTGGTCGCGACATGCAGCAGGGGGTTGGTCACGGTCGTCGCCGTGACCGGGCCGCCACTGGCCGGGGTGTACGCGGTCTTCGTCTCGTAGTTCATCGCGTTGCGCGAGGAGACGACCCGGCCCTGCGTGTCGTACCCGGACTGAGCGACGGTGGTGAAGGTCGGCGCACCCGCGTTCCAGGCCGCCATCTCCTCGGTACGGGTGGTCAGGCCCCTGGTGGGTGTCGCCTCGAACGCGTTGCCGTCGTACGAGGTCCGGGTCTCGCCGATGATGTCACCCTCACTCAGCGAGGTGGGGGTGGCGGCATCGGCGCACCTCACCGCATAGCTCTGCACCCGGTGGACCCGGTCCATCAACCAGATGCTGGTGTTACGCGGCGTGTAGTCCGTCTTGGCGCACTGCTCGTCGCCAGCGACGTTGTCGTCACCGAAGTCGTCCACGCTGACGGGCATCCCGTACGCGTCGAAGCTGGTGGTCGTCCTGGTTACCCGCTCACCACGACCCGCGTCCAGCGCCGTGTAGCTGCGGGTCGTGCCGACCCTGGTGAACCGAGCGGTGACGGTGTCCCCGTTGATAGTCCGGGTGGCGGTCGCCGCGGACGCCCACGGATCGCTGGTCTCCCGGGACACCACCGGGCCACCCGGCCCGTTGAACGTCTTGGACTCCCGGATCGTGCCGGCATACCAGTCCTCGTCGGCGATCCCGTCGACGGTGACCGACCTGGTGCCGCCCGTCGGCGTCGCCCGGTCGCCGTTCATGCCCCGGAAGTAGCGGGTCTCGCCGTAGGTCTGTTCGCCGGGGTCGCCGACGGTTACCCCGACCCGGCCATAACCGCGAAAGTCCGACCAGGTCTTGTGCTTGCTGTCGATGATCCCGTCGTCATCGTTGTAGTGCCACGCCGCACCGTCGAGGTAGCTGTACGAGTAGGCGACGCGCGGGCTGCCCTGTGGGACAACCCCACCGGTGTTGTTGTTCTCGAAGATCGTGGTGACCACGTACTTGTGGAACCAGTCCGTCACCGGGTTCTGGTAGCCCTCCGGTGTCCAGATCACCGGATAGCAGCGGCGGGTGTTCGTGTGCGGCGTGGGCGTCTGCCCGGCGACGCAGTCCGGCGCCGAGTAGGTGACACTCGTGGTACCGCCCGACTCGGTGCGGATCTTCGTGATCCGCATCCAGTTCATCGCCGCGGCGAAGTCCCCCGTGTCGACCCGGTTGGACAGCTGGACCGAGGTGAACTCGATATCCGGCACGGTGGTGGTAGCACCCACCAGGCCGGTGTGGGAGATCCGGTCGAGCCACAGCCCGGCGCGGGTGCCGTCGCCGGGATCGGGGAAGGTGTGCGTGAGGGTCCACCGCTCGACGTCGCGGTAGCCGCTGCCGTCGCGCACCTGCGTGGTGATGGAGGCGAGCCGCTTGGTCGTCCAGAACGTCGGCGCGAAATTGTCCCCGCAGGAGCTGCCGGTGCACGCGCTGTCCCACGGCGTGTCCGGCCAGTGGATCTCGTCGTGCGTGGCGCAGCCGCTCAGGCACCGGTCGGCGACTGCGAAGTCGACCCGCAGCGGAGCCGGCGAGCCGAGCGCCGACTCGACGCCGCTGTTTCGCCGGGTGCCGTAGTCGATCCGGTCCAGCCAGCCACCCCGGTCGTAGCTGGCGTCGTCGTCCGCATCCCGGTTACGGCCGTACTTGTTCGTCTCCTTGACGTACCAGTACGAAGCCGAGTTGCCGTGCAGGTCCACGACGTAGTCCAGGTTCCACCGCCACGCCTGGGCACAGTCGGAGTCGGCATACGCGGCAGCGTGGCACGGCTCGCCCGGGTCGTTGCCGAACACTGGCATGGTCCATGTCGAATTGGTCACCGGATCGCCCGACGTCCAGCCCGGCAGGCGCTGGACACCGAACCAGTACTGCATGCCGTCGGTAGTGGTGACCACCCAGTACTCGCCGTCGTTGTCCCCGTTGGCAGCACCACTCAAGCGCTCGATTCGGGACCCGTCGTCGTTGCGCAGGTGCCAACGGCCCTCCGACGAGTTGTAGATCAGCTCACCGGAGTGGCCGTTCAGCGACAGCGTGGCGTTGTCGGTCTCCCAGCACTGGTCGCCGGTCTTCAGGTCGTTGTTCGCCGAACCGTCCATGTCCTCGGCGCAGGCCCGGTAGCGCCGCTCGATGTGCCCCCCGGGCCAGGCCTCGAAGCCCTCACCCACCCACGACGGCTGGTTGTTCGACGCCGCGTGTCGGCCGTCGACCGACTGGGACGAGTAGTTCAGTGCCAGCTGCGGCGCGGGTCCGCCCGGAGCAGGGGGCACCCGCATCGGATAAGACCACGTGAAGGCACCCGAGTTGCCTCCCGCCGACCACGTCGATGACGGCTGCAGCGGCGTGGCCGAATAGTCCCCGGCGGGCCCGGACGGCGCAGCCGTCACCGCGACCAGGCCGGTGGCCGCACTCACCGGCACGGTCGCGGTCACCGTACGGGCAGCTAGATCGTTGCGGGACGGCAGCGGCTCACCCACGCACTGCCTCTTCTCCGGCATACGCAGCGCGCACTCCGGCAGCGATACCAACCGCAACCGAGTCGCCCAGTCCGCCCCGTACCCGGTGGCGAAGGAACGGTAGTCCACCGTGACGTCGACCCGACCGGCACCGGCCATCCCGTCCGCGCGGCTGATCGACAGCAACACTCCCCGTACCTGAGCGCGATGCGTCGCCGCCCGGTCCAGGACCTCCAACCGCACCCGCTGCGGGTCAGCCGCCGCTGAGCGACTCATCCCAGATGTAGACGTGATCCGTACCGGCGAATCGCCCGCGCGGATGGGCTCGCCCGGCTGCGCGGACGTCAGGTCGACCACGGCCGCGCCCGCCGCCGGCCAGACCGGTGCCGGCTTGGCACTCGCCACCCGGGGATGCTTGGTCTGATCGTCCGGTCGAGTCTTGACCGCACTCACGGGCACCGTCGGCACCGATTTGGCTGCTGCCCTGGTGTGCCCAGCGGCCTCCGCAGCCGGGGCTGGGACCCCCATCAGGTTGGCCAGCATGACGACGGCGACACTCACTGCCACACCGGAGCGGCGCACCGTACGACGTCGGGCCCGCCGCATCGGCGAGAGAGCGGGGACGACGGGCGGGTTGGATATCACCGAGGGCCTCCGGAGGATCCGAGATTCAGCGGCTGGGCGCGGTCGAGGCGGGGTCAGGGCGTGGGTGGGTTGAACCTCAGTCCCAGGCCGGGGCGGAGGACGGGTTGGCGGTGGGTGTATTGGATGGCGGCGGTGCCGTTGGCGTTTTCGATGCCGATGGTGGCGCCGCCGCCGCGTTCGAGGAAGGTGCCGCCGTTGTCGGTGTAGGTGAAGCTGTAGCCGCCGGCTTCGTCGAGGATGGCCTGGAAGGTGATGCGGGTGAGGGGGTCTTCGTATGAGTGGACGTTGCGCCATTCGATGACGTACTGCCGGTTGGGGGCGGTGCCCCGGGTGGTGGTGCGGACGCTGGCGTTGGTGTCGACGACCCAGTCGTGCCAGAAGGGGTAGAGCGCGGCGTTGGGCTCCTCGGGACTGTCGGGTGAGGGGATGGGCCAAGCGTCCGGGGACGGCTCGCCGGGGTTGACGAAGCTGACCAGGCCGTTGGTGTCCACCCAGCCGGTGGTGTACGCCTGCCCGTAGAGGGAAACCGGGAAGGGCAGGGTGACCGAGGTGTAGGCGTCGTCCCCGGTCAGGGCCAGGACGGTGGTGTTGGCGGGGGTGTACGCGACGGCCTGTTCGGTGAGGGTGTGCCCACCCCCGGTGGTGGTGGCCCCGAGAGGGTAGTCGGCGGTGGCCTGGGTGTTGGTGCCGACGACCACCTGTTGCACATCGGAACCCTTGCAGGCGCCGGCGGTCACGGTGGCGATCGCGGCCCACGAGCCGGCCGGTACGTTGGTGACCTGGTAGGTGCCGTCCGCCGCGGTGGTGGCGGTCTTGTCGGCGGCCGTGACGGTCGCGCCGGCGATCGGGGTGCCCTGGCAGGTGACGGTGCCGGCGACGCTGCCCTGGCCCGGCGGGTTGGGTTTGAAGGTGACGCCCTGCCCGGTGGCCAGCCAGGTCTGCCGGTGCAGGTACTGGAAGGCGATGGACCCGTCGGCGTTCTCGATGCCGACGGTGGCCTCGCCGCCACGCTCGATCGGCTTGGCCGGGTCGATGCCGGTGTAGGCGAGGGTGATGTCACCGCCCTCGGTGAAGATCACCTCGAAGGTGGTCCGGGTGCTGGTGTCGCCGTAGAGGTGGACGTTGCGCCACTCCACGACCCATTGCCGGTTGGGGGCGGTGCCACTGATCTTCGTGACGATCTTCGCCTGGGAGTCGATTACCCAGTCATCCCACAGGGCGTAGACGGCCGCGTTGGGTGAGCCCTCGGCCGCCGGTGACGGGATGGTGCCCGGCGCGGGAAGCTTCCCCGGCCAGGAAACGTCGAGGCGACGGGATCCGTCACGAAGCGTGGCGAACGGGCCGTCGCCGCCCTTGGCGGAGAAGACCATCGGCAGCACCGTCGCCCGGGGCACGATGCCTTCGGCAGTAACCTTCAGCGTCGTGTCCACCGGCACCCAGGACCCGCCCTTGCGCACCCGGGTGGGCTCTATCGTCTGCTCGAGCGTCCGCGAGCCGTCGACGTTGGCGAAGGTCTGCGACCACTCCGTACGCTCCGAAAGGATCTCCACCCGTCGGCCACAGGTCGCCACCATCTTGCGGGCCGCCTGCCCGTCCGGCTGCTCCTCGACACATGTGCCCCTGTCGGGACGGCGGCGGCAACGGGGGTGGTTGGCACACCGATAGCGGTGGCCACGGCAACGACCGCTGTCACCCCGGCCGACCAGCATCGGACAAGCCCTGAACGGCCCCGCGAAATGTACGCAGGCGTGCGCCAACCAGCCATCGGTCAACCCCCCGTAGTCACACACCTGACGCTGCGTCAGACAGTAGAGATGAGAGTTGTTCGATGTAAAGGTCGGCTACAAGATATCAGCACAAGACGGACACCCACGTCGCAAAGCAGCGAAGAGAGTCACCATAAGTAATTCATCGCACACGCAAAGCAGTGCCGACGTCGGCCAGCCAAGAAGATCTTCCAAGTCCGGGCGGCTGTCCAGGGACCGGCCGACGCGATCAGCGTGATCGGCCTCGGTCGCCGGTCTACCTCAGGAGGCGCTGCCGTGGGTGGGGACCGGACCGCAGGCCGAACGCGTTGGTGTGCCCCCACCGGCCAGGGATGTCGAGTAGCTCGATGCGGTTGACGGAGGGAGGCAGGACCGGGTCGGTGGCAAGGTGGCTCTCGTGCGGTTCGAGGCCGAGCATGGTGCGGAGAAACAGCAGTGGGGCTCCGGCGGACCAGCCCTGCGGGCTGCACGCCGTGGGGTACTCGACCGGGAAGTTGGTCAACGCGCGGTCGTAGCCGGCGAAGGCTTCGGGAAGGCGGCCGTGGAAGTAGGCCGAGGCCTGGATGACGGCTTCGGCGACCCGGGCCGCCTCCTCCCGGAACCCGCTGCGTCGCAGGCCCCAGGCGATGACGGAGTTGTCGAAAGGCCAGACGGTGCCGACGTGGTAGCCGACAGGGTTGTAGCGGGCTTCGGTGTCGGCGAGGGTGCGTACCCCCCAGCCGGAGAACATGCGTGGACTGAGCAGGTGCTGGACGACCTTCTTCGCCCGGGACGGCTCCACGATGCCACTCCACAGCAGGTGACCCATGTTGGAGGCGAGGGCGTCGACGGGTTCGCCGTCGGCGTCGAGGGCCAGGGCGAAGTATTCCTGGTCAGGGAGCCAGAAGTCCTGGTTGAACCGTCGCTTGAGTTCGGCGGCCTGCTGCTCGAGCCGGTCGGCGTAGGCGGGGTCGTTCCAGAATTCGCGGGCCAACCGGGCACCCCGGATCCTCGCGTCGTAGGCGTAGCCCTGTAGCTCACATGGGGCGCGGGGCGGGCGGGGCAGCCGGCCGTCATGGTAGGAGATCGAGTCCCACGAGTCCTTCCAGCACTGGTTCTCCAACCCGTTCACGGTGTTGCGCCGGAAGTAGGAGAGGTAGCCGTTACCGAGCAGGTCACCGTACTCGTCGATCCAGGCCAGCGCCTTCCGCGCGTTGGGTTCGAGCCTGCGGATCAACGTCGCGTCCCCGGTCCACCGCACGTACTCGTCCAGAAGGATCACGAACAGCGGGGTGGAATCCGCCGACCCGTAGTACGGCGTGTGCGGCTGCTCCTCGAACGCGGCGGATTCCCCGTAGCGGAACTCGTGCAGGATCTTCCCCGGCTCCTCCTCCTCGAAGTCGTCCAAGGTCACCCCCTGCAGGAGCGCCAGCAGCCGCAACACCGGCGGGGTCAACTGCGGCGCGAAGGGCAGCGCCTGTAGGCAGATGAAGATGCTGTCCCGCCCGAAAATGGTCATGAACCAGGGCAGGCCGGCCGTCGGCAGGGGAGCCGACGGGTTGGTCAGCGACGCGTACCGCATCGCGGCCAGGTCGATCAGGCTCCGCTCGTACGCCGTCTGGAGCGGCTCGTAGTCACAGATCAACGTGGGGGCCCGCTTGAGCCAGCGCTCCAGGTCCTGCCGCAGTTTCGGTCTGCTCCTGCTGCGGTAGGCGGCCCAGATGGTCTTGTTGTTTTCGGCGAGGGACTCCTGGATGACCGGCTGCACGTGCAGCTCCGTATGCCAGCTCGACCGCGGTTCCAGGTGGATGTCGAAGGTCATCCCCGCGTCGTCGACCTCGGCCTCGGCGGTGCTGGAGATGATCGTGTCGCGCCGGAAGCCGCCGCGCTCGTAGCGGAAGCGCAGGACGCCGTTCTCCCGGTGCACCGAGGTCGTCCCCACCTTCTCCCGCACGTCCTTGATTTCGAACAGGTCGGCGAAGTCGGCGCCCATCTCCACCCTGAGCGTGAAATGCTCCGGCTCAAGGTCGTGGTTCAGGACCGTCAGGCGTTCGCTGAAGTCCTGGCAGATCGACTGCTCCCGGATGACCGAGACCTTCGCGTCGACGTAGTGTGTCGGCTCTCCGGGGACCAGGAAGAAGTGCCGTTCGAAGTACCGGAGATCGTCGCGGGACAGCACACTGAGTCGCTCTCCGTTGAGGCTCAGCCGCCAGGTCGAGAGGAAACGCGTGTCGAACGAGAAGAGCCCGGTCGGGTAGACCTGCGAAGGACTGACATCACCCTGGTCGTTGGTGACGATGAAGGTGTTACCGTCCAGGAGGCTTACGGTCTTCTCGATCACGTTTCGCACCTTCCTCGCGAACGAAATCCCGCGGATGATGCGCCTTTGGAGGCCCGGGAAACAGCAGCCTCCCGAACGCGTCGGCCAGCCTCAGGTCCCCCTCGACAATAAGATCGTTCCGGAAGACCGATGGACTGAACTTGGCTTCGCCCCTGGCCATCCGGTCCAGCACCGGTCGACCGGCACAAATGACCGCGTCCGGCTCGCGTCCGGTGCGTGACACCCGGGCTTTCCCCTTCTCCAGGGTGATGAACCACTGATCGACCCGCTCGTCACCCCGTATGTCGAGGCGAATGATGCCCCGCGCCCACGCCGGCAGGTCCTTGAGCCCCGGATTCTGGTTCCGGCCCAGCCTGTCGAGGTGTTCACCAATGGAGTCGGCCATCCATCCACCCCCGCGGTTCGCCGTCCCCCGGAGGGTATGGGCGTCAAGGGTGACCCGGCGTCACCCCATGAGAACGAGAACCGGACGAGCGGCGGCAGGTGCGGCACTCGTTTCACCCTGCCGGGGTGATCCCGGACCCGCACCGTGGCAGCCAGTATGCAGACATGGAGCGTATGAGCACGGCGATCGCCGAAGAGCGGACCGACCTGCCGCCGGGACAGCTTTTCATCGACGGCAGGTGGCGCGACGCCGCCGATGGGAGACGGCGCGACGTCATCTATCCGGCCGACGGCCGGGTCGTCACCTCCGTGGCCGAGGCGGGTGACCAGGACGTCGACGCCGCGGTCGACGCCGCACGGCGCGCGTTCGACGACGGTCCCTGGCCACGGATGAGCGGTCGTGAGCGAGGTGCCGTGCTGCTCAGGGTCGCCGCCCTGCTCGAGGAACGCAGGGACGAGTTCGCGCAGCTGGAGAGCCTGCACACGGGCAAGCCCATCACCATCGCGCGCGCCGTCGACCTTCGCGACACCATCGACCACTTCACCTACTACGGGGGCCTGGCCGACCAGATCGGGGGTGCCACCCGCAACATCCGCACCCCCGGCCTCGCCTACACCCTGAAGGAGCCACTTGGCGTCGTCGGGGCGATCACGCCGTACAACTTTCCGTTGATCCTGTCCACGACGAAGATCGCGCCGGCTCTGGCCGCCGGGAACACGGTGGTGCACAAGCCGGCCGCCGATTGCCCGCTGACGGCGCTGCGACTGGCGGAACTGTTCGCCGAGGCCGGCCTCGGCGACGGTGTGCTCAACGTGGTCACCGGCGGAGAGGACGCCGGCGCCGCCCTGGCCAGCCACCCCCGCATCGACAAGATCGCCTTCACCGGGTCGACGCGGGTGGGGGCCAGCATCGCGGCGGCGGCCGCGGCGGCGGTCAGGCCCACCACGCTGGAACTCGGCGGCAAAGCCGCCCACATCGTCTTCCAGGACGCCGACATCACCGCCGCCGTCAACGCCGTGGTGCCTGGCTTCCTGTTCAACTCCGGCCAGTTCTGCATGGCCGGCTCCCGCCTGCTCATCCAGCGCTCGTGTTACGACAGCGTGCTGGCCAAGGTGACCGAAGTGGTGGCACGGGTGCCGGTCGGCGATCCGCGCGACCCCCGGACCATCGTCGGGCCGCTGGCTGCGCGGCGACGCCTGGAGAGCGTGGAGCGGTACGTCGCCGCCGGCGAAGGCCGGATCGTCACCGGCGGCCACCGCATCGAGCGGGACGGCGGCTACTACTACGCCCCGACCGTGGTGGCCGACGTACCCAATGACGCCCGCATCGTCCAGGAGGAGGTCTTCGGTCCGGTGCTGACCGTCCAGCCGTTCGACACCGAGGACGAGGCAGTGAGCCTGGCCAACAGCACGCGGTACGGACTCGCCGCCGGCCTGCACACCCGCGACGTCGCCCGCGCCCACCGGGTCGCCAGCCGCCTGCGCTCCGGCATCGTCTGGGTCAATTCCTGGGCGGTCCTGGACGCCGCCCTGCCCTTCGGGGGTTACAAGCAGTCCGGGTACGGCCGGGAGAACGGCCCGGAGGCGATCGACGGCTACCTCCAGACCAAGTCGGTCTTCGTGCCCACCACGGCTGACGAAGTCCGGTGAGACGTCCGGGCCGCCGTCCCTGGCAGCCGTGACCGAAGGCGTCATCGCCCAGGCGCTGTCGCCCCCCGTCCCGGGAAACGCTCAGCGCCTGACCCGCGCGGGACGGTCAGCGGCGGCCGACGGTGAGCACCGGCTTGGTGACCTCGGCGAAGAAGTCGTTGCCCTTGTCGTCGACGACGATGAAGGCCGGGAAGTCCTCCACCTCGATCTTCCAGACCGCCTCCATGCCCAGCTCGGCGTATTCGAGGACCTCGACGTGCCGGATGCAGTCCTGGGCGAGGCGGGCGGCCGGGCCGCCGATGGAGCCGAGGTAGAAGCCGCCGTGCCGCTGGCAGGAGCGGGTCACCTGGGCGGACCGGTTGCCCTTGGCGAGCATCACCATCGAGCCGCCGGCGGCCTGGAACTTCTCCACGTACGCGTCCATCCGGCCGGCGGTGGTCGGGCCGAACGAGCCGGAGGCGTACCCCTCGGGGGTCTTGGCCGGGCCGGCGTAGTAGACGGCGTGGTCGCGCAGGTACTGCGGCATCGGCTCGCCCGCGTCCAGCCGCTCGGCGATCTTCGCGTGCGCGATGTCCCGGGCGACGACCAGCGGGCCGGTCAGCGACAGCCGGGTCTTCACCGGGTACTTCGACAGCTCGGCCCGGATCTCGGCCATCGGCCGGTTCAGGTCGACGCGGACGACCTGCTCGGCATCGAGCGTCTCGTCGGTGACGTCGGGGAGGTACCGCGCCGGGTCGGTTTCGAGGCGCTCCAGCCACACACCCGACGGGGTGATCTTGGCGACCGCCTGCCGGTCCGCCGAGCAGGACACGGCGATCGCCACCGGGCAGGACGCGCCGTGCCGGGGCAGCCGGACCACCCGCACGTCGTGGCAGAAGTACCGGCCGCCGAACTGCGCCCCGATGCCGAAGTTGCGGGTCAGCTCCAGCACCTCCGCCTCCAGCTCCAGGTCGCGGAAGCCGTGGGCGGTCATCGAGCCCTGCGTCGGAAGGGCGTCCAGGTACTTAGCGGAGGCGTACTTGGCGGTCTTCAGGGCGTACTCGGCCGACGTGCCGCCGATGACGACGGCCAGATGGTACGGCGGGCAGGCGGCGGTGCCGATGAGCCGCAGCTTCTCCTCCAGGAACTGCATCATCCGGGTGGGGTTCAGCAGCGCCTTGGTCTCCTGGTAGAGGTACGACTTGTTGGCCGATCCGCCGCCCTTGGCCATGAACAGGAACTTGTACGCGTCGGGGTGGCCGTCCGGGTCCTCGGCGTAGATCTCCACCTGCGCCGGCAGGTTGCTGCCGGTGTTGCGCTCCTCCCACATCGTCAGCGGGGCGAGCTGCGAGTAGCGCAGGTTCAGCTTCGTGTACGCCTGGTAGACGCCCCGGGAGATCGCCTCCGCGTCGCCGCCGTCGGTCAGCACGTGCCGGCCGCGCTTGCCCATCACGATGGCGGTGCCGGTGTCCTGGCACATCGGCAGCACCCCACCGGCGGCGATGTTCGCGTTGCGCAGCAGGTCCAGCGCGACGAACCGGTCGTTCGGCGAGGCCGCCGGGTCGTCGATGATCGACCGGAGCTGGGCCAGGTGGGCGGGGCGCAGGAAGTGGGCGATGTCGTGCATCGCCTCGGCGGTCAGCGCGGTCAGCGCGGCCGGCTCCACGGTGAGAAACCGGCGCCCGCCCGGACCGTTGACGACATCGACACCCTCGTCGGTGACCAGGCGATACTCGGTCTGGTCGGGACCGGTCGGCAGCAAGGGGGCGTACGAGAACGCGGCGGCACTGCTCATGAGCGGAAAGCCTAGGGCAGACCGGCCGATCGGTCGCACCCGACGGGGGCTCCTGCGAAGTCGCTTCCCGCTCGGCCCCACCCACCGGCTCGGCGCGCCTACCGCAGGGCGCTCAGCAGAGCTCCCGCTTCGGGCCGCACCGGTCATCGTCGGCCGGCGCGTCGCCGCCGCCCGGCGCGTCGCCGCCACCGTCGGGGCCGGGGACACCGGCGTCGCCGCCGGACACGGGCGCGGCACCACCGGCGCCGAAGCGGACGTACCCGATCTCGCGGCCCTCGCCGATGACCATGCCCGCCGGCCCCACGGCCAGGGCGTTGGCCGAGGTCCGCAGCACCACCAGCTCCTTTCCGGTACGCGGGTCCAGCGCGATCAGCCGGTTCGGCTTCTCCTGGGTGAGCACCGCCGCGTACGGGGTGAGCGTGGCCCCGCTCTTGGCCCCGGTCGCCCGGGTCCACCGGGTGCGGCCCGCGCCCAGCTCCCGGGCGACGATCGAGCGCTTGTCGGCGGTGCGCAGCAGCGCGTGCCGGTCGTCGACGGCGATCAGCTTCTGCCCCTCGCCGTTGACCTGCAGCAGCCGGCCGTCGTACCCGTCGATGACCGCCTCCCGGCCGTCCGGGGCCACGCCGATCAGCACGTTCCGCGCGCCCTGCGGGTCCTCCCGCTGCACGCAGCCCGCGCTGTCGGCGGTGCGCAGGTTGACCCCGGTGCGCCGCCACACCTGTTTGCCGGTGGCCGGGTCGTGGGCGGTGAGGGTGAACGCGCACGCGCCGTCCTGGCCGACCGCCCTGATCCGCAGCATCCGGCCGCCGATCACGGCGAGCCGCTCGTCCCGGCCGGGCTCGACGTTCTGGAGCACCCGGCCGGTGGCGGTGTCCACCACGTGCACCCGGCCGTCGACGGGGAAGCCGAGCAGCGGGGGCACCGGCTCCGGCCCGGCCGCCCCGGCGTCGATCCGGTTGGCGGTGAGCCGGCGGGTGCCGAGCAGTTCGGGGTTGTCGGCGAAAAGGCCGGTGCTGACGCCGGGCAGGAACGCCGTCCACAGCGGCGCGGTGCCGCGCGGGTCCCAGGCGCTCAACGTACAGTCGGTCGCCTCGACGCAGTGGGCGTCGAGCAGCAGGTTCCGGTACGTCCACACGGCCACCGCGTCGTCGTCGCGGCGGCGGGTCGCGCCGGTGGCGGGGTCGAGCAGCTCGTACCCCTTGACGAGGAGCTTGCCCACGGCGACGACCGGGTCGCGCTCCCCGCCGGCCACGGCGGCCCAGTCGGCCTTGCGGTCCCACAACTGTACGCCGGTGGCGAGGCTGCGGGCCTCGACCCGGGTACGCTGCTCGACGATCACGGTGTCGCCGGCGATGGTGACGCTCTTCGGGGTCCCGCCGACGCGCTGCTGCCAGACCACGTCGGGCTCGGAGATCGGCTCGCTGCGGTCGACCCAGTCCCACACGCCCGGCCACGGGTTCCACACCCCGGCCACGGCAAGGACGACCACCGTGACGAGGCCGAGCAGGAACCAGCCACGCATCCTGAGGCCGCCCACCTTCGCCACACCGGACACGGTAACGACGATCACCGCCACCCCGAGCGCCGGTGCGGCCGTGTCGCGCTGCTTTCTCGCTGACCGGCGTGTTAATAGGGGGCCCTTCCTATACAAAAGGCGTTAGGAAGGGGCCCTTCCTTCCCCCCGGGCGGCGGAGCGGACCAGGGGGAGCACCCGGTACGGGATCTGCTGGGCGAGCGCGATGATCGTCGACGCCCGCCGGATGCCCTCGTACGAGACGATCTGGTCGATCACCCGCTGGAGGTCGGCGTTCGAGCGGGCGACGATCCGGCAGAGCAGGTCGCTGGAGCCGGTGATGGTGTGCGCCTCCAGCACCTCGGGGATCGCCGAGAGGTGGGCGGTGACCGGATCGTGTCCGAGCCGCTGGCTGATCTCCAGGGTGACGAAGCTGGTCACCCCGAAGCCGATCGCGGCCGGGGAGACGTCCGGCCCGAACCCGCCGATCACCCCCCGGCCGATGAGCTTGTCGAGCCGGGCCTGGATGGTGCCCCGGGCCACCCCGAGCCGCCGGGAGCACTCCAGCACCCCGATCCGGGGCTCCTCGGCGAAGAGTTCGATCAGCCGCGCGTCGAGCGCGTCGAGCTGGACATCATGCACAGCGGTCACGGGTGAATACCATACCGAATGCGCAACCTGACCAGGGTTTTCCGCGACTGTTGCCCACCGAACCCGGTCCGGCGATCCTCGCTGAATAACCCACCCACGGCGGCCCACGAGGCCGGCCGGTACGCAAGGGAGGTCACCATGACTCAGGCGATCGACCGACCCCAGCCCACCGAGGAGATCGACGTCGACCGGCTCGTCGGTGCCGTCGACCACGACATCAGCCACGACCCGTTCCCGGTGAAGGCGCTCGACCACGTGCACTTCCTGGTCGGCAACGCCAAGCAGGCGGCGCACTACTACTCGACCGCGTTCGGCATGACCTGCGTGGCGTACCGGGGGCCGGAGCAGGGCCACCGCGACCACGCCCAGTACGTGCTGACCAGCGGCTCGGCTCGGTTCGTGCTGACCGGCGCGGTGCGCCCGGACGCCCCCGGCGCCGACCACGTGACCCGGCACAGCGACGGCGTGTCCGACATCGCGCTGGAGGTCCCCGACGTCGACGCCGCGTACGCGCACGCCACCGCGCAGGGCGCGATTGGCCTGGTGGAGCCGCACGACGTCGCCGACGAGCATGGCACCGCGCGGATGGCGGCCATCGCCGCGTACGGCGACACCCGGCACACCCTGGTCGACCGGTCCCGCTACACCGGTCCGTTCCTGCCCGGCTTCGTGGCCCGGGGCCCGATCGTGGACCGGCGGCCGATGATCGACGCCGGCCTCCAGCCGAAGCGCTTCTTCCAGGCCGTCGACCACGTCGTCGGCAACGTGGAGCTGGGCCGGATGGACGAGTGGGTCGACTTCTACCAGCGGGTGATGGGCTTCTCGAACATGGCGGAGTTCATCGGCGACGACATCGCCACCGACTACTCGGCGCTGATGAGCAAGGTCGTCGCGAACGGCACCCGGAAGGTCAAGTTCCCGCTCAACGAGCCGGCCGTGGCCCGCAAGAAGTCGCAGATCGACGAGTATCTGGAGTTCTACCAGGGCCCGGGGGCCCAGCACATCGCCGTGGCCACCAACGACATCCTGGCCAGCGTCGACGCGATGCGCGCGGCCGGCGTGGACTTCCTGGAAACCCCCGACTCGTACTACGACGACCCGCAGCTGCGCGCCCGGATCGGCCGGGTGCGGGTGCCGATCGAGGAGCTGAAGGCCCGCAAGATCCTGGTCGACCGGGACGAGGACGGCTACCTGCTCCAGATCTTCACCAAGCCGGTGCAGGACCGCCCGACCGTGTTCTTCGAGCTGATCGAGCGGCACGGCTCGCTCGGCTTCGGCAAGGGCAACTTCAAGGCCCTGTTCGAGGCCATCGAGCGGGAGCAGGAGAAGCGGGGCAACCTCTAGTCACCTGCGACACTGTCGAGCGTGACCCAGCCCCCGAAGCACCGCCGCGACAGGTTCGCCCGGCCGCTCGTCGTTAAGGTTGCCCCGTGAGCATCGCACCCGGCTGGTACGTCGACCCCGCCGACCCCGACACCAGGAGGTACTGGGACGGCGAGGGCTGGATCGGCGCGCCGATCCCGGTCGACCAGACCCCGCCGGAGGGGCCGCCCCCCGTCGAGCCACCGCCCCCGGTCGGCCCCGTCCCGGGTCGGCCGGCCGCGCCCACGGCGACCCCCGGGCCGGCGGGTGGGACCGTGCCGCCGCCCGCCCCCGGCCCGTTCCCAGCCTGGCCGGGCCCCGGCCAGCCGCCAGGTCCCGGCCAGCCGCCGGGGCCGGTTGGCGGGCCACCGCTCGGCCCGGGCCCCGGTGGGTACCCCGGCCCGCCGCCGGCCCCCGGGCAGGGGTACCCGCCCGGCTGGCAGTACCCGGGGTGGCCGGGACGCCCGCCCCTGCCCCGCCCGCACGGGCTGCCGCTGGCCTCCTTCGGTGCCCGGCTGGTCGCCCGGCTGATCGACTTCGGCATGGTGTTCCTGCTCAACGTGGTCGTCAACGGCTGGTTCGTCTACCGGTACGTCGAGGAGGTCACCCCGTACTTCCGCGAGGTGCTACGCCGCAGCATGGCCGGCGACACCTCCACCAGTGGGCTGCCCCAGCCCGGCGAGCAGGCCGGCGGGCTCCAGGTCGCCATCCTGCTGATCGCCACCGCGCTCTGGTTCGCGTACGAGGTGCCGGCAATGGCCGGCAACGGGCAGACCCTCGGCAAGCGGCTGCTGGGCGTACGCGCCGTGCCGATCGAGGCCGACCAGCCGCTCGGCTTCGGGCGGGCGCTGCGTCGGTGGAGCACGCTGGGCCTGCCCACCCTGCTCTGGTACTGCTGCGGCTTCGGCCTGCTGCTCCAGCTCGTCGACGCGCTGTCGCCGCTGTTCGACCACCCGCTTCGGCAGGCGCTGCACGACAAGCGCGCGCAGACCGTGGTGGTCCGGCTTCCTCCCCGTACCCCCGCCGGCACCGCCGCCGGCCACGACGCCCCCGCCAACCCCCCGGGAGACACCCCATGACCGGACGTCACGAGCCGCCGCTGCGGCTGACCCGCGCCGACCTCGACGCGCTGCCCAACTACGTGCCCGGCCGCAGCCCCGCCGACCTGGCCCGCGAGCTGGGCCTGCCAGAGGCGATCAAGCTGGCCAGCAACGAGGTGCCGTACGGGCCGCTGCCCGGCGTGGTGGAGGCGGTCGCCGAGGCCGTCGCCGGCTCGCACCGGTACCCGGACATGGGCGTGGTCGCTCTGCGCCAGGCGCTCGCCGAGCGGCACGGGGTGCACCCCGACCGGATCGCCACCGGCTGCGGGTCGGTGGCGCTGGCCGAGCACCTGGTGCGGGCCACCTGCCTGCCCGGCGACGAGCTGCTCTACTCGTGGCGGTCGTTCGAGGCGTACCCGATCATCGCGGCGACCAGCGGCGCGACCAGCGTGCGGGTGCCCAACGACGCCGGGGCAGGGCACGACCTCGCGGCGATGGCCGCAGCGGTGACCGACCAGACCCGGATGGTGTTGGTCTGCAACCCGAACAACCCGACCGGCACGGCGACTCGCAAGGCCGAGCTGGACCGGTTCCTCGACGCCGTCGGCGAGGACGTGCTGGTGGTCATCGACGAGGCGTACCGGGAGTTCGTCACCGACGACGAGGTGCCGGACGGCCTGACCTACCTCGACCGGCCGAACGTGGTGGTGCTGCGCACCCTGTCCAAGGCGTGGGGGCTGGCCGGCCTGCGGATCGGCTTCCTCGTCGCCGCCGTGGAGGTGGCCGCCGCCGTGCGCAAGGTGGTCACCCCGTTCTCCACCAGCATGGCCGCGCAGGCCGGCGCGCTCGCCGCGCTCGCCCAGGCCGACGAGGTGCGGCGGCGCTGCGCGCTGGTCGTCGCCGAGCGGGACCGGGTCACCGAGGCGCTGCGCAAGCTCGTCCCGGACGTGCCGTCCAGCCAGGCGAACTTCGTGTGGCTGCCGCTGGGCGACCGGGCGGTGGAGTTCGGCCGGGCCTGCGAGGCGCGCGGCGTGATCGTCCGGCCGTTCCCCGGCGACGGGGTCCGGGTCACCATCGGCACCCCGGCCGAGAACGACGCGTTCCTCGCCGTCGCGGAGTCCGCACTGGCCTGAGCCGCGCTCGTCAGGTCGCGGCGAGCAGCAGTGGCTCCGAGGTGAGGAAGTAGCGCTGGTCGTCGGCGTCCGGGGCGACCGGCTCCCGCAGCCGCTCCACCGCCACGTAGCCGCCGCCCGCGTACGCCAGGCCGGTGGCGTAGCCGATGCCGTCGCTGCCGACGGTCAGCGGGAAGCGGGAGCGCTGCGCGCCGGTCATCGGGTCCAGGGTGATCAGGTCGTTGGTCTCGGTGAGCAGGTGCACCCGGCCGGGCTGGACGGCCAGGATCCGGGCCGGGCCGAGGTCGGCGCGACGCCACAGCTCCTCGCCGGTGCGCACCGCCCTCGCCGTCACCACCCCGCCGGTGGTCCCGACCACCCGCTCGCCGGCCAGCTCCGAACCGGCCGGGTCCAGGGCCGGGGCGGCGACCGGATCGCCTGTGCCGACCAGCCAGCCGCGTCCCGCCCCGTCGGCGAAGCCCTCGGCCCGCAGTCCCCGGCACCGGGACCGGGCGCTCACGCAGCCGAGGGGGGTGACGGTCAGGTCGGCGGTGGCCCCGGTCGGCGTCAGGCGGGTGGTCGGGGTGCCGGTGGCCACGTCACGGAACTCGACGGCCGCCGGGCCGGCGCACCGGTCGACGGCGACGAGCTGCCCCGCTGACGTGGTGGCCACGTCGTCCCGGCACCCACCGTCCACGTCGGCGGACCAGAGCCGCCGGCCGTCGTCGAGCGCGAAGCCGCCGACCCGCTCCGGGCCGGCGGCCACCAGCACGGGCCGGCCGTCGGCGGCGCGGGCGAGGAACAGCCCCGGTGGGGCCCACACCGCCCCCGCGCCGGTGCGGCGGGCGGTCCAGCCCTCGGCGGGCGCGGGGCCGTCGGCCCGCCAGGCCACCCGTCCGGTCCGCGCGTCCAGCGCCACCAGGCTTCCGTCCGACCAGTGGCTGACCACCGTGGTCCCGTCCGCCACCACCCCGCTGACCTCCGCCGGCCAGCGCCGGTACGACCAGTACGGGGTGACCCGGTTGCGGGCGTCGGCGGGCTGGTCGGCGTACACCTGGCGGGTGGCGGCGTAGACCCGGAGCCGGCCGTCCACGATCAGCGGAGCTGCCGGCAGCCGGCCCACCACGCCGATCGCCGGGGTGAGCGCCGCCGGGTAGGCGGCCCGTGCGGGGGTCTCCACCTCGGCGGGCGCGAGCACCCGGTGGACGACGACGGCGACCGCAGCGACGCCGACCAGCGCCGCGAGAGTCATCGCGACGGCCCGCCGCCCCTTCGCCAATCCCATCCCGCACCTCCGCCCGGCACCCTACCGAGGGGGACCGCCACCGGCCCGGTCAGGCCGCCTCGGCGGACGCCGGGGGCTGGGCCGCGCGGGCGAGGTCGGCGAGGTCGCGACGGAAGGCGCCCTCGACCGTGCGGGCGGCCAGGCCGCCGAAGAGCAGGGCGAGAACCCGGCCGAACGGTGCCGTGGCGACCGCCTCCTGCCGCACCGTGACCGCGGTGCAGGCCCGGCGACGACGCTGGACGGTGCGCAGGGTCCAGGTGGTCCGGTAGGACACGCCGATGCCCGGCGAGTCGAGCACCAGCCGCCGGGGCGGGACGCACTCCACCACGACGAACTCCTCGGCCTGGGCGCCCCCGTCGGGCCGGGTGCGGGTCTCCCGCCAGGCGGTGCCGGGGGCGAGGGGGCCGGGGGTGAGCAGCTCGACCCCGCCGACCGTGCGGAGCCAGTCGGCGCGGACCGGCAGGTCGACGAGGAGCCGCCAGAGGTCGACGGCGGACGCCTCGATGAACTCGGTGACCGTGACCGTCGACATGGCACCTCCCGTGCCCTCCACGGTACGGGGGGTGAGCTTGTGATGGGGCCCCAGCGGCGGAACTTCCGCCGCTGGTGGCCGATCCGGGGGTGTCGGGAGCACCCCCGGGGTCGGTCAGGCCCCGAACCGTCCACCCCGGATCGCGCCGACGAACGCGGTCCAGCCCGGCGGGCTGACGGTCAGCACCGGCCCGGCCTGGTCCTTCGAGTCGCGTACGGCGACGACGTTGGCAGTGCCCGCCAGGTTGGCCGCCACCTCGACGCACAGCCCCTGGTCGTTCGAGCGGCTGCTGGTGCGCCAGACGGCACCCGACAGATCGATCATTTTAACTTCCTCCACTCCGTTCGGGACGTCCCACGGCGGCCTGGCGGCACCACCCGTGGGCCGCCGGCCGGCCCCGCCGCACGGCGGAACCCGGCTCGATCAACGGAGATGCGCCGAGCCCCGGTCGCACCTGATGTGCGACTCGGGCTCGTGGCCGTCACCGGGCGGAGGACGCCGGCGCGAAGAGAGGTGCACCGGCGCGGCGCGCCGGGCGGGTCAGCGGGTCAGCGGCCCGGGTGGTCAGCGGGCCGGGAGGATGGTCCCGGTGACCTCGCCGAGGGCGACGGTGGTGCCGTCGGGGCCCGGCGCGGTGGCGGTGACGGTGACCGTGTCGCCGTCGGCCAGGAAGGTCCGGGTCGTCCCGCCGACCGCGACCGGCTCCGCGCCGCCCCAGGTCAGCTCCAGGAACGAACCGACCTGATCCCGCCGGGGGCCGGAGACGGTGCCGGAGGCGTACAGGTCTCCGGTGCGCAGGGACGCGCCGTTGATGGTGAGGTGGGCAAGCTGCTGGGCGGGCGTCCAGTACATGGTGGCGAACGGCGGCTCAACATGACCCGCTCGCCGTTCCACTCCACGGCCAGCCGCAGGTCCAGCACCACGTTCGGCACGTCGCGCAGCTACTGCATCAACGGCGGGTCCTGCGCGGGCGCGGGCACGAACGCGTCGGCGAGCGCGTCCAGCGGCGTCACCCAGGCCGACACGGAGGTGGCGAAGGACTTGCCGAGGAACGGGCCGAGCGGCTGGTACTCCCAGGCCTGGATGTCCCGGGCGGACCAGTCGTTGACCAGCACCACCCCGAAGACGTGGTCGGCGAAGTCGGCCACCCCGACCGGCTCGCCGAGCGCGCTGGACACGCCGACGACGAAGCCCACCTCGGCCTCGATGTCGAGGCGTACGGACGGACCGCAGACCGGCCCGTCCGGGGTGGCCCGCTGCCCGGTGGGGCGGACGATCGGCGTGCCGGAGACGACCACCGTGCCGGCCCGGCCGTGGTAGCCGATCGGCAGGTGCTTCCAGTTCGGCGGCAGCGGCGGCTGGCCGGGGCGGAAGATCTGCCCGACGTTGCCCGCGTGGTGCTCGGAGGAGTAGAAGTCGACGTAGTCCGCCACCTCGAACGGCAGCAAGCAGCTCGACTGCGGCCAACGGCACCAGCAGCGGCTCGACGGCCGGCCGGTGGGCGTCGTCGGTGAGCAGCTCGGTCACCCGCTGCCGGACGGCGGTCCACTGCGGCCGGCCCAGCGCCAGGAACGCGTTGAGCGTGGGGCGGCCCAGTGCGCCGGCGGCCAGCACCAGCCCGGCCGCCTCTGCGGCGGCCAGGTCGAGCACGAACTCCCCGATCCGTACCCCGACGCGCGGGTGGCCCCCGCCGGACCGGAACACCCCGTACGGCAGGTTGCGCACCCCGTAAACCGAACCCTCGGCACCCGTCACCCAGGTCATGCGTCGTGTCCCCCGTTCACGTCGTGTCCCCCGTTCACCAGGCCCAGCCGGATCAGATCCGCCAGTGGTTCCGCCACGCTGCACGAGCCGTACCCCACCCACAGCGGCCGCTCGGCGGCGCGGGCGGCCCGGGCCCGCTCGACCAGCGGCACCGGGTCGGTGGCGGCGAGCAGGGCTGCCACCTCGTCCACCTCGGCCCCGTCTGCGGCGGCGAGCGTCGCGGCGAGGACGTTGCCGAAGCCGTGGTGGGTGAAGCCGGTCTCCGGGTCGCGGTGGCGCACGGCGTGGTGCAGCCCGGCGGTCAGCTTGAACGGCAGCTCCCGGTCCCGGCAGGCGCAGATCACGGCGGCCAGCTCGACCGGGGTCGGGAACAGCTCGGCGGCCAGCCCGCCGGTGCGGAACTTCGCCGCGACCGGGAGGCCGGCGGCGCGGGCGGCGGCGACCGTGTCCAGCGCGGCCGTCAGCCCGAAGGTCAGTGGCAGTTCGGCGTAGACGTCGACGTCGCCGCGCCGCTCGGCCAGCTTCAGCAGTTCGGCCAGGCCGGGCTGCGGGTCCTCGCCGCGCTTGGCGACGGCCACCTCGACCTGTCGGGCGGTGACGCCGGCCGGCAGGGCTGCCAGCGCGGCGGGCAGCCCCTTAACGCCGGTGTCGCCGATCAGCCCGAGCACGAGGCCGCCCGCGGGGCCCGCGCCGTGGGGGTCGGCGGGGCCACCCAGCTCGCCGGCCACGACCGCCGAGGCGGGCACGAGCAGCGGGCCGACCATGTCGGCGTACCAGGAGTCGCGGTGCCGGCGGTGCGCGGCGAGCGCGTCGGGCAGCGTGGCGCTGCCGGGCGGGAAGACGGCGGCGTCGTCGACGAGGCCGGCGAGGAGACGGGGCACGCGCGTTGACACGAGACAAGAACTTACGGGACGCTACGAGAAACGGACAACAGCGTCCGACTATCGGACGGCAGTGGCCGGTGAACGGGACGATGGCCGTGAGCCCGACGATGGCCGGTGAACGGGGACGAATCGGAGGCGACATGCCGTACTACCGCAGCGTCGGCGAGGTGCCCCGGAAGCGGCACACCCAGTTCCGCCAGCCCGACGGCACCCTCTACACCGAGGAACTGATGGGCCAGGAGGGCTTCTCCTCCGACTCGTCCCTGCTCTACCACCGGCACGCCCCCACCGCGATCATCGCCGCCGAGGCGTTCGACCCGCCGGCCGTCACCCGGGTGCCCAACCTGCCGCTCAAGCCCCGCCACCTGCGCACCCACCAGCTCGACGGCACCGGGGCCGACCCGATCCTGGGCCGGCGGTACCTGCTCGCCAACGACGACGTGCGCATCGCGTACGTGTCGGCCGACCGGCCGTCCCCGCTGTTCCGCGACGCCACCGGCGATCACTGCCTCTACCTGGAGTCCGGGGCCCTGCGGGTGGAGTCCCCGTTCGGCGCGCTGGACGCCGTCGCCGGCGACTACGTGATCATCCCGACGTCGACCATCCACCGCCTCGTCCCGACCGGCGACGAGCCCGCCCGGCTGCTCGCCGTCGAGGCCGCCGGGCACGTCGGCCCGCCCAAGCGCTACCTGTCGGTGCGCGGCCAGTTCCTGGAGCACTCGCCGTACTGCGAGCGCGACGTCCGGGGGCCGGACACCCCGCTACTCGTCGACGGCACGGACGTCGAGGTCCTGGTCCGGCACCGGCGCGGCTGGACCAGGTACGTCTACGCGCGGCACCCGTTCGACGTCGTCGGCTGGGACGGGCACCTGTACCCGTGGGCGTTCTCCATCCACGACTTCGAGCCCATCACCGGCCGCGTCCACCAGCCGCCGCCCGTGCACCAGACGTTCCAGGGCCCGAACTTCGTGATCTGCTCGTTCGTGCCCCGCAAGGTGGACTACCACCCCGACGCCATCCCGGTGCCGTACCACCACCACAACGTGGACTCCGACGAGATGCTGTTCTACACCGGCGGCAACTACGAGGCCCGGCGCGGCTCCGGCATCGCGCAGGGCTCCATCTCGCTGCACCCGTCCGGCTTCACCCACGGCCCGCAGCCGGGCGCGGCGGAACGCTCGATCGGCGTCGACTTCTTCGACGAGTTGGCCGTCATGGTGGACACGTTCCGCCCCCTCGACCTGTGCGACGCGGCGAACGAGTGCGAGGACCCGGCGTACGCCTGGACCTGGGCCCGGCAGGCTCCGGCCGGCTAGGGCGGGGCTCAGCGCACCGTGCGGGAGAACACCGCCAGCTCGGCCAGGGCGGCCACCACGATCGCCGCCACCAGCGGCCACGGCGTCCCTACCAGCGCGTAGACCAGCAACAGCAGGGGGCCGGCGGGCACCGCGTACCCGGCCAGCGCCAGGGACCGGTCGGAACGCAGCAGGCCCGGCAGCACGGTACGGGTCAGCCCCGGCACCCGCGCCGCGAACAGCCAGCCCAGCAGCGCCCCGCTCACCGCCACCAGCACCGCGAGGAACCTCGACGGGCCGGACGCCCCGGCCGCCGCGACCGCCACCAGCACGGCGCCCACGAGCGTCCAGCCCGCCCCGTACAGCACCAGCCGGCGCAGGTCGTCGACGACGCCTCGGCGCGGGTCGGGCTCCACCGGCCCGGCCGGGGACACGGGGCCGGCCGGGGCGACCGGCACCAGCTCCGCCAGCTCGGCGAGCGCCGACGCGTACCGCCGCCGTTCCAGCCGGACGATCCCCGGCTCGTCGTCGGCCCGCTCCAGCTCCGGGTCGAGCCGCAGCGCCTCCTGGTACGCCCGCTCGGCCAGGTCGTACAGCCGTAGCCGCGCGGCGACCAGGGCGAGCACCAGGTGCGCCTGGGACTCCTCCGGGGCCAGCTCGACGCCCCGCCAGGCGGCGTTGAGGGCCGGCTGCCCGTTGCGCGAGCCGGACAGGATCGCGGCAGCGCTGCGCTGGGCGTACGCGTCGGCGGGGCCGACGGCGAGCAACCGCTCGGCGGTGCGGACCGCCTCGGCGTACTCGCCCTGGTCGACCAGGGCCAACCCCCGGGCGACCAGCGGGGCGACGGCGTCCGGGGCGACGGCCAGGGCGGCGTCGGCCGCGGCGCGCGCCTCGGCGGGCCGCCCGGCGGCCAGGTGCACCCGGGCCAGGGTGGTCAACGCGTCGGCGTTCGCCGGCTCCAGGGCGAGGGCGAGGCCCACCTCACCGGCGGCCTCCTCGTACCGGCCGAGGTCGGCCAGAAGCTGGGCGCGCTGGAGGTATCCCTCGGCGGTGGCGTCGCTCGACATCGGGCGACCCTACGCGGGCGGGGCCGGATGGACCAGGGCCACCGCGATACCGGCGAGCCCCTCGCCGCGCCCGGTGAAGCCGAGCCCGTCGGTGGTGGCGGCGGAGACGGCCACCGGCGCGCCGACCGCCTCGGAGAGCACCGCCTCCGCCTCGGCCCGGCGCGGCCCGATCTTCGGCCGGTTGCCGACCACCTGCACGGAGACGTTGCCGATCTCGAAGCCGGCGGCCCGGACCCGGCGGGCGGTCTCGGCGAGCAGCGCCACCCCCGGCGCGCCCGCCCACTCGGGCTCGGCCACGCCGAAGTTCGAGCCGAGGTCGCCGAGGCCGGCGGCGGAGAGCAGAGCGTTGCAGGCGGCGTGCGCCACCACGTCGGCGTCGGAGTGCCCGGCCAGGCCGTCCTGGCCGGGCCAGAGCAGGCCCGCCAGCCAGCAGGGCCGGCCCACCTCGAAGGCGTGCACGTCGGTGCCGATGGCCACCCGAGGAACGATCATGGACCGAGGGTACGCGTCACGCGCCGCCGGCCAGCAGGTGCTCGGCCAGCGCGAGGTCGAACGGGCGGGTGACCTTGAGGGCGTACTCGGAGCCGGGCACGCAGACCACCGGGACGCCCTGCTTCTCGACGAGGCCGGCGTCGTCGGTGAGCGGGTCGCCGGCCGCCGCGTGGGCGGCGGTCAGCACCGCGCGGCGGAAGCCCTGCGGGGTCTGCACGGCGCGTAGGGCGGACCGGTCGACCGTGCCGAGGACCACCTCGCCGGGGCCGACCTCCTTGATCGTGTCGACGACGGCGAGCACGGGGATCACCGCGTCGTGCCCGGCGCGGACCGCGGCGGCGACGGACTCGACCAGCCCGGGCGGGGTCAGCGCGCGGGCCGCGTCGTGCACCAGGACGATCTCCGGGCCGGCGGGGACGGCGGCCAGCGCGGCGGCCACGGAGGCCTGGCGCTCCGCCCCGCCGGGGACGACCGTCACCGGGGCGACCGGGGCGAGCAGCTGACGGACCGCGCCGACCTCGCCCGCCGGGGCGGCCACCACGATCGTGTGCACGGAACCGGCGGCGGCGATCCGGCGCACGGCGTGCACGAGCAGCGGCTCGCCGGCGAGCAGGCGCAGGGCCTTGGGCGCGCCCGGGCCGAGGCGTACCCCGGCACCGGCCGCAGGCACGAGGACCGCGACGTCACCGCGCGGATTGAGCTGCGCGGTCACGTCGCGGTCCTCGGGTTTCTCTGCGGTGCGGATCGGAACGACGATGGGCGGGACCTATGCCTCGGTCAGCACCTTGTCGAGCAGCGTCTCCGCCTCGTCCTTGGTGCTCTTCTCGGCCAGCGCGACCTCGCCGACGAGAATGTCCCGCGCCTTGGCGAGCATGCGCTTCTCGCCCGCCGACAGGCCCCGCTCCCGCTCCCGGCGCCACAGGTCGCGAACGACCTCGGCCACCTTCAGCGGGTTACCGGAGGCCAGCTTCTCCAGATTCGCCTTGTAACGCCGCGACCAGTTGGTCGGCTCCTCGGTGTGCGGAGCCCGGAGGACGTCGAAGACCTTGCCGAGGCCCTCTTCGCCAACCACCTCGCGCACGCCCACGATCTCGGCGTTCTCAGCGGGCACCCGGACCGTCAGGTCACCCTGCGCGACCCTCAGGACGAGGTACTGCTTAGGCTCGCCCTTGATGACCCGAGTCTCGATTGCCTCGATGAGTGCGGCCCCGTGGTGGGGGTAAACAACGGTCTCGCCGACACTGAAAACCATAGGTTCGAAACCCCTTTCGCTGTGTCTAGGGTAACACGCTCAGGCACCGATGTCTCACCGCTGTCCTGACCGTTGGCGCAGCTCAGGGGCCCTGTGAGAGGTATTTCTTCAGCTTGACAGGAGGCCGAACTGATGGTCTGAACACGCTCCGTGATTAGCGGATGACACCCCGACATGAGTGATCGGAGCGTGGATTTCTCGGGCGATGCGCTCTTCCCATGGTATCCCGGTCGCGCCGGCCGCGCCCAGGTGTAGCGGGAGGACCCGGCGGTGCGGGACGCTGGAGGCGCACCGCTGTCCGCTCACCGAGACGGTCCAGGGGGTCCGATGGGCATGCCCGACGCAGACGGCCAAGGCTCCGCCGACGGCCTTCCCGGCCTGCCACCGGAGTGGGGCCGCATCGTCGTGCCGGACGACCCGTCCGCGCTGGCGGAGGAGGCCGCACAGGTCCGCCGCGAGCTGCGGCGCAGCGCCAACGGGGCCCGCTGGCGGCGCCACCTCGGCCTGCTGCCCCGCCCCGGCGGCCGGCCACCGCTCCGCCTCCCGCTGCTCGTCATGCTGGTGGCACTGCTGATCACGCTCGCCGGCCTGTTCGCCGTCACCTGGCCCCGGCCGCCCCGGGGCGGCGACCGTCCCACCGTCGTGCCGTACCCGACGGCGACCGACCTTAGCGGCCGGGCACTGCCGGCGCTGGACCTGGTCGACGCCGAGAACTCGGCCGTCTCGCTGCGGAGCCTGGTGCCCGCCGTGATCATCCTGGTGGACGCCTGTCCCTGCCCCGAGCGGGTGGCCGAGGTCGCCGCGCTCGTGCCGCCCGGCGTGGCCGTGGTCACCGTCGGGGGTGGCCGGACGGTCCGCTCCACCCCGGCGTCGCCCGCCGCGCCGGTACGCCCGCTCGCCGACCCGGCCGGCGGCCTGCGCGCCTTCCTGCGCCTGCCGGCACGACCCGGTGCGGCCACCGCCGTGCTGGTCGATCGCGCCGGAGTGCTGGTTCAGGTGGTGCCGGAGCTGCGCTCCGCCGAGGACTACCGCGCCGACCTGACCCGCCTCGGCTCCTGACCCCCTCGACTCACCCATCGAATGCTCCTGGCCCCCTCGGCTCACCCATCGAATCAGCAGGCCAGCGCCGCGCGGCGGGAGAAGTCAGTCGGTGTGGTCGAGCAGGGCGGCGTAGAGCGTCAGGCCGGGGCCGAAAGCGAGCATCAGGATCCGCTCGGCCGGTCGTTGCGCCCTCAGCAGCCGGTCCAGGATCAGCAGGACGGTCGCCGAGGAGCAGTTGCCGTGGGCGTCCAGGGTGGCCCGGGCCGCGTCCAGCGCCTGCGGCGGCAGCGCCAGCTCGTGTTCCACCACGTCCAGGATGCGCGGGCCGCCCGGGTGCACCGCCCAGCCGCTCACCTCGCTCAGCGCGCCGCCGTGCCGGGCCAGCAGGTCGTCGACCAGCCCCCGGACGTGGCGGGAGAGCACCTGGGGGACCTTCGGGGACAGTCCCATCCGGAAGCCGGTGTCGGTGACGTCCCAGGTCATGTGGTCCGCCGTGGAGGTGTCGGTGACCGAGGTGACCTCGCGCAGCGCGTACCCCCGGCCGCCGGGGACGACCACGGCGGCGACGGCGGCGTCCGAGAAGAGGGCGTGGGAGACGATCTGCTGGGTGTCCAGCCGGGCCGTGGCGGGCTGGATGTGCAGGCTGGTCAGCTCCGCGCAGAGCAGCAGCGCGGGGCGTTGCCGGGCGGTGACGAAGTCGCCGGCCGCGCCGAGCCCCGGCAGGGCCGCGTAGCAGCCCATGTGGCCGACGACCATGCGCTGGGTGTGCGCGGCCATGCCCAGGTCCCGGGCGAGCAGGATGTCGAGCCCCGGGGTGGCGTACCCGGTGCACGAGCAGACGATGAACATGCCGACGTCCCCGGCGTCCAGGCCGGCGGCGGTGAGGGCCCGGCCGACCGCCTCCTTGCCCAGCGGCAGCGCCTCGATCTGGTAGCGCCGCATCCGGCGCTCGGTCGGCCAGTCCGAGACGTCCTCCAGCAGCGGGTTGACCGCCGCATGCCGCCGGGTCACGCCCGAGCTGGCGAAGATCCGTTGCGCCAGCGCCCGGGTGGAGCCGGGGAAGTGGTCAGCGAAGAAGCCCGCCCAGAGTTCGTCCTGCGTCGCCCCCGGCGGCTGCGCCGTGCCCAGACCCGCGATCACCGGTACGGCCACATTCCCCACCTCTCGTTCGCGTACCCCCCGTCGTCACCAACGAGAGGCGGAGCTGTAGCGGTCCGGTCTCACCTGTACCCCCCGCGCGGCCCGGCTATCCGAGCCGGACACCGCGCCCCTGGTAGAGCACGGCCGTCGACCAGGTCGGCCTGATCCGCGGAGCCCGCCCGGCCGACGGGCCGGTGCCCCGAATCCGGCGGACCAGCCAGCGCAGCGTCCCGCGCAGCTCCGGCCGGACACCCCGGACCCGCAGGTCGACACCGTGCCGGGCGCACTCGGCAACCAGCGCCCGGTCGTCTACGAACAACCGTGGATCGTGGATGCCCCGGGGCACGGTCGGCAGCCGCTCGCCGACCTCCACCGCGACCAGCCGGCTGAGCACGGTGTCGTTGAGCGTGTCCAGCACGAGCAGGCCACCCGGCCGGAGCAGCCGGCATGCCTCCGCCACGGCGCGCCGCCAGTCCGGCACGTGTTCCAGCAGCTCACCGGCGGCCACCACGTCTGCGCAGCCGTCCGCCAGCGGCACTGCCGTGGCGTCGCCGTTGACCGGGGTCACCCCGTGCTCGGCGGCTTGGGCCAGGGCGGACCGGGTGAGATCGACGCCGACGTGCCGATAGCCCTTGCCGGCCAGATGCGGGGCGAGCAGGCCAGCGCCGCAACCCAGGTCGACCAGGAGCGCGTGGGGCCGGGTGGCCGGCGGCACCAGTGCCGCCCGGGCACGCGCGAGCCAGTGCAGCATCGCGAACGCCCCGTCCGGGCGCCACCACTCGTCGGCCAGTTCGTCGTACTGCCGGGGATCGTTCGGCGGCAGGCGGGAGCGGTCGGACACCGGGGACGATCCGTCACGCATGCCACCGAGCGTGGCACGACTGGACGGTAACGGCCAGACTTCCCTTATGTCGACGACGGTGTTAGGGCTGGTCAGGGCGAGCCATCCGGAGCCCGCCGCGGCGGTCACCGTGGTGGCGGGACTGCTCGCCCTGGGGGTGGGACACCGCCCGTCCGGAGTCGCCGCAGTGGCGCTCACGGTGCTCGCCAGCCAACTCGCCGTCGGCTGGTCCAACGACCACCTGGACGCCGACCGGGACGCGGCGGTGGGGCGTACCGACAAGCCGGTCGCCGCGGGCGCGGTCAGCCGGCGCGCCGTGGGTCTGGCGATGCGGGCCGCAGCCCTGGCCACGGTGCTCCTCGCGGCGGCGACGACCAACCGGATCGCGGCGGCCTGGGCGACCGTCGCGCTGCTCTCCGCGCTGGCCTACAACCGGCCGCTGAAGTCGACGCCGTTCTCCGTGCTGCCCTACGCGGTCTCGTTCGGCGCGCTGCCCGCCTTCGTGGTGCTCGCGCTGCCCGGCGCCCCCGCCCCGCCGGCCTGGCTGGTGGCCGCCGCCGTCCTGCTGGGGGCCGGGGCGCACTTCGCCAATGTGCTGCCCGACCTGGCCGACGACGCCCGGACCGGGGTCCGGGGGCTGCCGCACCGCCTCGGCGCGACCGGCAGCCGGTTGGCCGCCGCCGGGCTGCTGCTCGCCGCGACCGTCACCCTGGTCGCCGGGCCGCCCGGGCCGCCGTCGTGGTACGGGCTGCCGGCGGTCGCGACGGCCGCCGTGGTCCCGCCCCTGACCTGGTACGCCGCCCGCAACGCCCGCCGGCCGGGCGACCGGGGGGTGGCCGCCTTCCGGGCGGTGCTGCTGGTGGCCCTGATCGACGTGGTGTTGCTGGTGGCCGGCGGTCGGGTGGTCTGAGCGCCCCGCGAGGTGGTGGTACCCGGGTCGGCGTGCGCGTCTCGATCAGCCCCAACTACCCTGAACCCGGTCTGCGCGGGTATGGCCACCGTGCCCGGTGACGGCCGGGTGGGGATCGTGACGAGGAGGACCGACGTGACGCGCTCGATCAGGGGTTCCCGGCGGGCGGCCCTGCTGCTGTCCGGCGTGGCGGCGGCGACCGGCCTGCTGGCGACCGGTTGCGGCGCCGGCCAGGTGGCCGAGACCGCCAACAAGGAGCCGTCGGTCCAGGGCGTCAACATCCAGACTCCGGACAACGCCTACAAGGTGCGCGGGCTGTACGTCGAGTACCCGGGTGCCGGGGGCTACGAGGCCGGCGCGAACGCCGCCGTCAACGCGGTGCTCTACAACGACACGCAGAACCCGGTGACGGTGACCGTCACCACGGACAGCGCGCGGGAGATCGTGATCAGCGGCGGCGCGTCCGCCTCGGCCAGCCCGTCCCCCTCGGCCAGCCCGTCCCCCTCGGAGTCGCCATCGCCGTCGGGTTCCGCGTCGCCGTCCGGGTCGGCCAGCCCGTCGGCCTCGCCGAGCGCGTCGGCCCCGGCTGGGGAGCCGGCCCGGTTCGAGATCCCGGCCTTCGGCTACGTGCAGCTCAACGTGCAGGGCGGCCGGTCCCTTCAGCTCGTCGGCCTGAACCAGGCGCTGCTCGCCGGCCAGCAGGTCAATCTGAACTTCGACTTCGGCGGCCGCACCATCCGCACCCCGGCCCCGGTCGGCGTCCCGCTGACCCCGCTGCCGCGGCCCTCCCAGATCGTGCAGCGCGAGGGCGCGCACGGCGCGGAGGGCGGCACCGAGGGCTCGGGCCACGGCGGCTGACCCGCCCCCGAGAACGATCGACGGCATCGCCGGCGTGGCACCCACCACGCCGGCGGTGTTTCGTCGTATGGAGGGACTAGCGTGCCGGTGTGACGACGCCCCGATCGACACCCTCCCGGGCGGCCCCGCGCGGTCGGGCCGCCCGTGAGCCCCGCCCCGCCTACGAGTGCGACGCCTGCGGCCACCAGCCGCCCAAGTGGGTGGGGCGCTGCCCCGAGTGCGGCGAGTGGGGCTCGGTGGTCGAGTGCACCGTGACCGGCCCGACCGTCTCCGGCCGGGTGGTCAGTTCCCGCATGCCGGCCGAGCCGGCGCGGCCGATCGCCACCATCAGCGCCGCACCGGCGAAGGCCCGTCCCACCGGCGTGAGTGAGCTGGACCGGGTGCTCGGCGGGGGCCTGGTGCCCGGCGCGGTCGTGCTGCTCGCCGGCGAGCCGGGGGTGGGCAAGTCCACGCTGCTGCTCGACGTCGCCCAGCAGTGGGCGGCCACCGCCGGCAGCCCTTCGCTGGTGGTCAGCGGGGAGGAGTCGGTCAGCCAGGTGCGGCTGCGCGCCGAGCGGATGAACGCCCTGCACGACCAGCTCTGGCTGGCCGCCGAGAGCGACCTCGGCGCGGTCCTCGGCCACCTCGACGCGGTGAAGCCGGGGCTGCTCGTGCTCGACTCGGTGCAGACCATCTCCACCCCCGGCACCGAGGGGGTGCCCGGCGGGGTGACCCAGGTGCGGGCCGTCACCGCCGCCCTGGTCGCCGTGGCCAAGGACCGGGGCGTCGCCACCGTCCTGGTGGGCCACGTCACCAAGGACGGCCAGGTGGCTGGCCCCCGGGTGTTGGAGCACCTGGTCGACGTGGTGCTGCACTTCGAGGGCGACAAGCACTCGTCGCTGCGGATGGTGCGCGGCGTGAAGAACCGGTTCGGCGCCGCCGACGAGGTCGGCTGCTTCGAGATGCACGAGGGCGGCATCAGCAGCCTCGCCGACCCGTCCGGGCTGTTCCTCACCCGCTATTCGGAGCCGGTGCCGGGCACCTGCGTCACGGTGGCGATGGAGGGGCGGCGGGCCCTGGTCACCGAGGTCCAGGCGCTGATCGGGGCGACGGTGGCGGGCTCGCCCCGGCGTACGGTGTCGGGGCTCGACGGGGCCCGGCTGGCGATGGTGCTGGCGGTGCTCCAGCGCCGCGCCGAGCGGCTGACCCTGCACGACCGGGAGGTCTTCGCGGCCACGGTCGGCGGCATCCGGGTGGTGGAGCCGGCCGCCGACCTGGCGGTCGCCCTCGCGGTCGCCTCCGGCGGTCTCAACCTCGCCATCAACCCGCACCTGGTGGCGATCGGCGAGGTCGGGCTGACCGGCGAGGTGCGCCGGGTCGGCGCGGTGCCCCGCCGGCTGGCCGAGGCGGCCCGGCTCGGCTTCCGGGTGGCCCTCGTCCCGCCCGGGTGCGGCCCGGAGAGCGCCGGGGCGGGCCCGGAGAACATGCGCGTGATGGAGGTCACCGACGTGCGCTCGGCGCTCCAGTGTGCCGCCCGCGCATCGGCGGAGTGACCGACGGTGGCCGCCGGGTCGGACCGCGCGTGTGATTCCGGACAAGCGGGGCGGGCCACGCGGCGTGGTCGACGGAAGGCATCGTGACACATCACGGTAACCACGACAGCACCCACCGCACGCCAGTCCGTAGACTGTGCGCGTGCCGATCGACCGCGATGCCAGCAGAACTGCCGGCGCGACACCCCACGCCCGCACCGGTGTCGTGGGCTCGTCCGCCCGTCCGATCAGCGTCAGCGTGACCGGGAGTGTGGGCGGCGCGAGCGGCGACCCGCTGCGGGCCAATCTCGCGCTCATGGCTCCCGGCACCGCGCTGCGCGACGGCCTGGAGCGGATCCTGCGCGGCCGCACGGGCGCGCTGATCGTCCTCGGCTACGACAAAATCGTCGAGGGGCTGTGCACCGGCGGTTTCCCGCTCGACGTGGAGTTCTCCGCGACCCGGGTCCGGGAGTTGTGCAAGATGGACGGCGCGGTGGTGCTCTCCAGCGACGGCACCCGGATCGTCCGGGCGGCCGTGCACCTGATGCCGGACCCGTCGATTCCCACCGAGGAGTCCGGCACCCGGCACCGCACCGCCGAGCGGGTGGCCCGGCAGACCGGCTATCCGGTCATCTCCGTCAGCCAGTCGATGCGGATCATCAGCCTCTATGTGAACGGCCAGCGGCACGTGCTGGACGACTCGGCGGCCATCCTGTCCCGGGCCAACCAGGCTTTGGCCACCCTGGAGCGCTACAAGCTGCGCCTCGACGAGGTTTCCGGCACCCTCTCCGCCCTGGAGATCGAGGACCTGGTGACGGTCCGGGACGCGGTGGCGGTGGTGCAGCGGCTGGAGATGGTCCGCCGGATCGCCGACGAGATCGCCGGGTACGTGGTGGAGCTGGGCACCGACGGCCGCCTGCTGGCGCTCCAGCTCGACGAGCTGATGGCCGGTGTCGACGCCGACCGCACCCTGGTCATCCGGGACTACCTGCCCGCCGGCCGCAAGTCCCGCACCCTGGACGAGGCGCTTGTCGAGCTGGACCTGCTGGGTGCCACCGAGCTGATCGACCTGGTAGCGGTGGCCAAGGCGATCGGCTACCCAGCCGCCTCCGACGCGCTGGACGCGGCGGTCAGCCCGCGCGGCTTCCGGCTGTTGGCGAAGGTCCCCCGGCTGCCAGTGGCCATCGTCGACCGGCTGGTGCTGCACTTCGGCAGCCTCCAGCGGCTGCTCGGGGCCACCGTGGAGGACCTGCAGGCCGTCGAGGGCGTCGGCGACGCCCGCGCCCGGGGAGTCCGGGAGGGTCTGTCCCGGCTCGCCGAGGCCTCCATCCTGGAACGCTACGTCTGACACTCGCGGGTCTGCGGCGGCACCCGACCCGGGTGCCGGCCCCTTGCCGGAGCCGGCGGGGCGGTTCAGCCGGTGATGCTGAGCTTCACCGGCTCGCTGAGCTTGGTGTCGAGCCGCCCGAAGACCTGGTACGCCCCGGCCGGCGGGAACTGGCCGTTGGCAAGCCCGTCCTTGCAGCGGCTGGTGTCCCGCCCGTTCCAGTCCACCTGGTACGACCGCTCGAAGCCGGGCGTGAACGACTGCACGTCCGAGCCCTTGACGTTGCCGCAGGTGTCGGAGGACCAGACCTTCTCCGCGCCCGACTTCACGAACAGCTCCTGGAAGTCCGCACCCACGTCGCGGCTGCAGGTGCGGTCCGACCTGTTCTTGATCTTCAACTGGAGACGGACCACGGTGCCCTGCTGCGCCGACGTCGGCAGCACCACAGGCGTCACCGAGATCTCCGCGTCGGTGCACGTTCCGGCGTCCCCGCCAGGACCGGCCGGGACATCGCCCCCGGACGGGCCGCCCGACCCGCCCTCGTTCCCCGAGTCACCCTCGGAACCGTCCGGCCCGCCCGGCGGCAGGCCGGTCTGCGGGGACAGCAGCGAACCGCTCGGTGCCGGCGCCGCCGAGGGGTCGCCGGCACCCGGCGCCGCAGTCGGAGTCGGGGTCGACTTCGATTGCGGCGTGGTGCCGGTGTTGCCCGCGCCGTTGCAGGAGTAAAGCAGAACAATCAGGAAGAGAAGCCCCGCTCCCAGTACGACGGCGCGACGCCGCCAGTACACGGCGGGTGGCAGGGGGCCGACCGTCAGACGCATGATGCCCCCACCGTAGCGGCGCGACGCACCGTCGTCGGGCACGACGCGCCGGAAGGTCCTCGGCTCACCGCGACGACCCTCCACTCGCGACAGCCGTCGCCCAGCCCACGGCGGTGGCCTGCCGGCGGACGGGGCCCGGGCGGATCACTGGTACACCTTGCGCTGGTAGATCGCATGCGCGCCGGCCACCCGGTCCAGGAAGAGCAGGCCGAGACAGTGGTCGATCTCGTGCTGCAACGCGCGCGCCTCGAACCCATCGGTGACCAGCCGCACGGGCGCGCCGCTGCCCGGGAGCAGACCCTCCACGACCAGGCGGCTCGCCCGCTTGACGTCACCGGTGAGGTCGGGCACCGACATGCAGCCCTCGCGACCGCTCTTCCAGCGGCTCCCCTCGACGACCCGGGCGTTGCACAGCACGAACGTGCCGTGCACGGTGACCGCCTTCGGGTGGCCGGTGACGTCCACCGCGAACACCTGGGCGCTCACGCCGACCTGGGGCGCGGCGAGGCCCACGCAGCCCGGCGAGACCCGCATCGTGGCGATCAGGTCGGCGGCGAGGCGGGCCACCTCGTCCGACGTCGGGTCCACCTCCGGCCCCGGCCGGCTGAGCACCGGGTCGGGCGCGGAGACCACCGGGCGCACCTCGCCCGGCACCGGTAACGACTCCGGCGTCCAGCCGGCGAGGCCGACGTACTCCGCCGTCACAGCAGGTCCGTGTCCGCCGGGCGGAGGCTGACCCCCACACCCAGCTCCGCAGCCGTACGCGCCAACCGGCCGGCCACCTCGCCGGAGCTGCCCGCCAGCAGATCGACCTCCGCGACCACCACGTAGAGGGATCCGGTCAGCCGGGTGCTCAGGTCGGTGACGTTGCCGCCCGCGTCAGCCAGCACCCGGGTCATCGCCGCGACGATGCCCATCCGGTCCGCGCCGTGCACCGCCAGCACGTACGGCTCGCCGGTCGGCGCCGTCTCGCCGTCGGGGGTGACCGCCCGTACGGTGGCCAGGAGTTGGCCGTCGGCGGCGAGCGGGGCGAGCGCGGCCTCGACGTCGGCGGCGGCCGGGCCCACGCAGATCAGGGTCATCGCGAAGTGACCCCGCAGCCGGGTCATGGTGGAGTCGGTGAGGTTCGCGCCGAGCCGGGCGAGCACCTCGGCGACGTCGGCCACGATGCCGGGCCGGTCCCGGCCGATGACGGTGATCGCGAGCTCGTTCATCCGGGCATTCTGCCCGATCGTGGGCCCGCCTCCACGTCACCCCGCCCGGCCCGCCCAACCTGCGGGAAGGCGACCCGTGACATGATCGGCGGCGCGATGTCTGAGCCCACTTTCGCCACCCTCGTCAGCCGGTGGTACGAGCAGAACGCCCGCGACCTGCCGTGGCGCGTGACCGGCGTGGGCGCCTGGGCGATCCTGGTCAGCGAGGTCATGCTCCAGCAGACGCCCGTGGTGCGGGTGCTGCCGGCGTTCCAGGCGTGGCTGGCCCGCTGGCCCACGCCCGCCGCGCTGGCCGCCGACACGCCCGCCGAGGCGATCCGGATGTGGGGGCGGCTCGGCTACCCACGCCGGGCGATGCGGCTGCGCGAGTGCGCGGTGGCGATCGTCGAGCGGCACGGCGGCGAGGTGCCGGACCGGCTGGACCAGCTCCTGGCCCTGCCGGGGGTCGGCACGTACACGGCCCGCGCGGTGGCCGCCTTCGCGTACGGGCAGCGGCACCCGGTCGTGGACACCAACGTGCGGCGGGTGGTCTGCCGGGCGATCGCCGGGGAGCCGGACGCCGGCCCGGCCACCCGCCCCGCCGACCTCGTGGCCACCGAGGAGTTGCTGCCGGCGGAGCCGGCCGCGGCGGCGCTGGCCAGCGCCGCGTTCATGGAACTGGGGGCGGTGATCTGCACCGCCCGGTCGCCCCGGTGCGCCGCCTGCCCGGTGGAGTCGGTCTGCGCCTGGCGGGCCTCCGGGCAGGAGGCCCCGGCCGGTCCGACGCGGCGTCCGCAGCGGTACGCGGGCACGGACCGCCAGGTCCGCGGGCTGCTGCTGGCGGTGCTGCGGGAGGCCAGCGGCCCGGTGCCGCACCAGCGGCTGGACCAGGTGTGGACCGATGACGTCCAGCGCTCGCGGGCGCTGGCCGGGCTGGTCACCGACGGCCTGGTGGAACCGGTCGGCGGGGAGTCGTTCCGCCTCGCCGGCGACGGCCCGGCGCTTTCGGACCCGGCCCCGGCCCTCGAGCCCTGACCCGGGCCGCCGGCCCTGGAAGACCTGACCGCAGCCGCCATGTCGCCGGTATCGCGGCCTCCGTACCCCCCGATACCCCCAGGTCGCCGACATTGCGGCACGCCATCCGTGCCGGCGCGGCGTAGGGGTGGCCGAGCGCGAACGGGCGATGGCCCGGCGGCTTTCGCCGCCGGGCCATCGCCCGTGCTGTCGTACGACCGCCCTACTCAGGCGGCCTCGGTGCCGCCCAGCTCGGCGGGAATGGCGTCGGGGACCTCGGCGGGTCGGTCCGAGCCGCGGAACACGAGCTTGGACTTGTCGATGTCCTCCGGGTCGCCCTCGCAGTCGACCACGACGATCTGACCGGGAATCAACTCGTTGAACAGGATCCGCTCGGACAGGTTGTCCTCGATGTCACGCTGGATCGTGCGCCGCAGCGGCCGTGCGCCCAGGACCGGGTCGAAGCCCTTCTTCGCCAGGTACTTCTTGGCGTTGTCGGTCAGCTCCAGGCCCATGTCCTTGTTGCGCAGCTGGGTCTCGATCCGGGCGATCATGATGTCCACAATCGACAGGATCTCGCCCTGCCGCAGCTGGTGGAACACAATGGTGTCGTCGATGCGGTTCAGGAACTCCGGCCGGAAATGCTGCTTCAGCTCGTCGTTGACCTTCTGCTTCATCCGGTCGTAGTTCGACTCCGAATCCTCCGACGCCTGGAAGCCCAGCGAAACCGCCTTGGCGACGTCCCGGGTGCCGAGGTTCGTGGTCAGGATGATGACCGTGTTCTTGAAGTCCACGATCCGGCCCTGACCGTCGGTCAGCCGCCCGTCCTCCAGGATCTGGAGCAGGGTGTTGAACACGTCCGGGTGAGCCTTCTCGATCTCGTCGAAGAGGACCACCGAGAACGGCCGACGCCGCACCTTCTCGGTCAGCTGCCCGCCCTCGTCGTATCCGACGTAGCCGGGAGGGGCACCGACGAGTCGGGACACCGTGTACCGGTCGTGGAACTCGGACATGTCGAGCTGGATCAGGGCGTCCTCGCTGCCGAACAGGAACTCCGCGAGGGCCTTGGACAGCTCGGTCTTACCGACACCGGACGGGCCGGCGAAGATGAATGAGCCGGAGGGGCGCTTCGGGTCCTTCAGGCCGGCCCGGGTACGCCGGATGGCCTTCGAGACGGCCTTGACCGCGTCCTCCTGGCCGATGACGCGCTTGTGCAGCTCGTCCTCCATGCGCAGCAGGCGGGAGGTCTCCTCCTCGGTCAGCTTGTAGACCGGGATGCCGGTCCAGTTGCCCAGGACCTCGGCGATCTGCTCGTCGTCGACCTCGCTGACGACGTCGAGGTCGCCGGCCTTCCACTCCTTCTCGCGCTGCGCCTTCTGGCCCAGCAGCTGCTTCTCCTTGTCGCGGAGCTGCGCGGCGCGCTCGAAGTCCTGCGCGTCGATCGCGGACTCCTTGTCGCGACGCACCTGCGCGATGCGCTCGTCGAAGTCCCGCAGGTCCGGCGGCGCGGTCATCCGGCGGATGCGCATCCGCGCGCCCGCCTCGTCGATCAGGTCGATCGCCTTGTCCGGCAGGAAGCGGTCGGAGATGTACCGGTCGGCCAGGGTCGCGGCAGCCACGAGAGCCGCGTCGGTGATCGAGACGCGGTGGTGCGCCTCGTACCGGTCCCGCAGGCCCTTCAGGATCTCGATCGTGTGCGCCAGGGACGGCTCACCCACCTGGATCGGCTGGAACCGCCGCTCCAGGGCGGCGTCCTTCTCCAGGTGCTTGCGGTACTCGTCCAGCGTGGTGGCGCCGATGGTTTGCAGCTCGCCACGGGCCAGCATCGGCTTCAGGATCGACGCCGCGTCGATCGCGCCCTCCGCCGCGCCCGCGCCGACGAGGGTGTGAATCTCGTCGATGAACAGGATGATGTCGCCCCGCGTGCGGATCTCCTTGAGCACCTTCTTCAGGCGCTCCTCGAAGTCACCCCGGTAACGGGAACCGGCGACCAGCGCGCCCAGGTCGAGGGTGTAGAGCTGCTTGTCCTTCAGCGTCTCCGGGACCTCGCCCTTGATGATCTTCTGGGACAGGCCCTCCACCACGGCGGTCTTGCCGACGCCGGGCTCGCCGATCAGCACCGGGTTGTTCTTGGTGCGGCGGGACAGCACCTGCATGACCCGCTCGATTTCCTTCTCCCGCCCGATCACCGGGTCGAGCTTGCCCTCCCGGGCAGCCTGGGTCAGGTTCCGGCCGAACTGGTCCAGCACCAGACTGGTCGACGGCGCGGCCTCGCCCGTCGTCGTCCCGGCCGCTGCCGGCTCCTTGCCCTGGTAGCCGGAGAGCAGCTGGATCACCTGCTGGCGGACCCGGTTGAGGTCGGCGCCGAGCTTCACCAGGACCTGGGCGGCGACGCCCTCGCCCTCGCGGATCAGGCCGAGCAGGATGTGCTCCGTACCGATGTAGTTGTGGCCGAGCTGCAGCGCCTCACGCAGCGACAGCTCCAGGACCTTCTTCGCCCGCGGCGTGAACGGGATGTGCCCGCTCGGCGCCTGCTGGCCCTGACCGATGATTTCCTCGACCTGCTGACGCACACCCTCCAGCGAGATCCCCAGACTCTCCAGGGCCTTCGCCGCGACACCCTCACCCTCGTGGATCAGGCCCAGCAGGATGTGCTCCGTACCGATGTAGTTGTGGTTGAGCATCCGGGCCTCTTCTTGGGCCAGGACGACAACCCGTCGCGCTCGGTCGGTGAACCGCTCGAACATGCCCTCGTGCTCCTCACGTGCCGTGCGCCTTGATGGTCAGATCTCGGCGGGGCCGGTGCGCGGACGTCCGGGACGGGCGTCCTTGCCTCATTACTCTATCGCCGCGGACCGACTCCGCTGAGGTCGTGTGTCCTCGGCGGCGGTCCGGTACGCGTCGTTTTAACCAACCGTCCGCGCTCAGGGCGTGTTCCGGGGGCTCCGCGTGTACGCGCAGAGCGAAATTCGGACGGGCGGTGGGACCGGCCTGCGGACCCCTCACGGGCCCCTCAGCTACCCCCAACCGACGACCAGGCCGGCAGCCGGTCGTCCACAGGCTGTGGACGGCTTCTCCACCACCTGTGGACAACGCCTCGGCGGGACCGGCTCTTCCCGCCCGAGGAGGCGGCACCCGGGACGGCGCCCAAGGGTGCCCTGGACGGCGCCAAGGCGTTGCCGGGGCGGCGCTCGACCGGACCGGCCGCCCAGCGGCGGCCTCCTCGGCGGCGGCCTCCTCGCGGGCGGCCAGGCCGACAGCGGCCAGGGACACGGCGACGCCGGCCCGGAGGCGTGCTCCGGTCCGGCGTCGGTGTCGCCCGTGTCGGGGATATCCCATCTAGGGCCCTACCGCACCCTTCGGCGGGGGCGGTAGCCCAGAATCGGCTCGGCGGTCAGCGCTTGGCGTGGAACTCGTCGACGATCTCCTGGGGGATACGCCCCCGGTCGGAGATCTCCTTGCCCTCCCGCTTGGCCCATGCCCGGATCGCCTTGTTCTGCTCGCGGTCGGCGGTCGCGCCGCCCCGGCCGCGCGCGGCCCGCCCGCCGACCACCACGCCACCCCGACCCACCTTGGTGCCGGCAGCGACATAGGGCGCGAAAACGTCACGCAATTTCTCGGCGTTCGCGTTAGAGAGGTCGATCTCGTACTGAACGCCGTCGAGGGCGAACTTGACGGTCTCGTCAGCGTCCCCGCCGTCCAGGTCATCGACCAGCTTGTGAATGATCTGCTTGGCCACGTCCCACATTCCTTTCGAGCAGGGTGCTCCTGCAAACTGAGAGCACAATAACCTGCCCGATGCTTACCTCGTCAATAGGACGCGGTATCTGCCCCTGCCGGGCCGCCGGCGGCTACTCCGGCCGGACCAAGGGGAAGAGGATGGTTTCCCGAATTCCCAGGCCCGTCAGCGCCATCAGCAGCCGGTCGATTCCCATTCCCATGCCGCCGGCCGGGGGCATTCCGTACTCCATCGCCCGGAGAAAGTCCTCGTCCAGCCGCATGGCCTCGTCGTCGCCACGCGCCGCGAGCTGGGCCTGGGCGACCAGGCGTTCCCGCTGCACGACCGGGTCGACCAGTTCGGAGTACGCGGTGCCCAGCTCGAACCCGAGGACGTAGAGGTCCCACTTCTCGGCCAGCCCCGGCTCGCTGCGGTGCGCCCGGGTCAGCGGGCTGGTTTCCTCCGGATAGTCCCGGACGAAGGTCGGCGCCTGAAGCCCCGGCACGACCAGTTCCTCGAACAGCTCCTCGGCGAGCTTGCCCGGGCCCCACTTCGGGTCGACGGAGAGGCCGACCTTGTCCGCGTACTCCACCAGGCGGGCCCGCTCGGTGCGGACGGTGACCTCTTCGCCGAGCGCCTCGGAAAGCACCCCGAAGAGCGTCACGGAGCGCCACTCGCCGCCCAGATCGAACTCCCGGCCATCCGCGTGCGCCACCACGGTCGACCCGGCGACCGCGATCGCCGCCTGCTGCACCAGATTACGGGTCAGCGACGCCATCGTGTCGTAGTCGCCGTACGCCTGGTACGCCTCCAGCATCGCGAACTCCGGCGAGTGCGAAGAGTCGACACCCTCATTACGGAAGTTGCGGTTGATCTCGAACACCCGATCGACGCCGCCGACCACGGCGCGCTTGAGAAACAGTTCCGGCGCGATTCGCAGATACAGATCAGTGTTCAAGGCATTGCTGTGGGTCACGAATGGCCGAGCCGCCGCGCCGCCGTGCAGCAGCTGGAGCATCGGGGTCTCCACCTCGACGAAACCCTGCCCGTGCAGGCAGTCACGCAGGCTGCGCACGGCCGCGGCCCGGGTACGCACCATCTGCCGCGCCTGCGGGCGGACGATCAGGTCGACGTAACGCTGGCGGACCCGGGCCTCCTCGCTGAGCGGCTTGTGCGCCACCGGCAGCGGGCGCAGCGCCTTCGCGGTGACCGCCCACGCCTCGGCCAGCACCGACAGCTCGCCGCGCCGGCTGGTGATCACCTCGCCGGTGACCCCGACGTGGTCGCCCAGGTCGACGAGGCGCTTCCAGTCGTCCAGCCGCTCCGCGCCGACCCGGTCGAGGGAGAGCATCGCCTGGAGCTCGGTACCGTCGCCGTCACGTAACGTCGCGAAGCAGAGCTTGCCGGTGTTGCGTACGAAGATCACCCGGCCGGTGACCGAGACCCGGTCGCCCGTGGCGGTGTCGGTGGGCAGGTCGGCGTACTTCGCGCGGACGTCGGCCAGGGTGCTGGTCCGGGGGAATCCGACGGGGTACGGCTCGACGCCCTCGGCGAGCATCCGGTCCCGCTTCTCCCGGCGGACCTTCATCTGCTCCGGAAGGTCGTCGGCGGGGTCGACTGGCACGGCGTTCTGCTCGGTCACGGCACGCTTCCTCAGCTAAGGAGTTTCGGCGGGGTCAGGCCCGAGCGTACTCAAGGGCCCCGGCGACCGTTACGGGATAACCTGCCCGCCATGACCGACCCCACCCCGGCCCTGTCGTTCGGCGCGGCAGCCGCCGGGTACGACCGCCTCCGCCCCGAAGATCCCGAGGCGGCGGTGCGGTGGGGCGGCTCGCCGGCCTGACCGCCCCCGCCCGGCTCGTCGGCCTCGGCCTCGGCATCGGCCTCGGTACGGGGGCCGCTGACCCATCGGGTACGGGTGAGAGGGGCGCCCCTTCTCTACCGCAGGCGTTGACAAGGGGCCCTCCTTGCGGGCCCCTCGCCGCGCCTCACACGTTGCGTTCGTAGACCATGCGCAGGCCGATGAGGGTGATCATCGGCTCGTGGTGGGTGATGCTGCGGCACTCGCCGATCACCACCGACGCCAGCCCGCCCGTGGCGATCACCGCCCGCACCTCGCCCAGTTCCTCGGTCATCCGCTCCACGATCCGGTCCACCTGCCCGGCGAAGCCGAAGTAGAGTCCCGACTGGAGGCACTCGACGGTGTTCTTGCCGATCACCGACCGGGGCTTGGCCGCCTCCACCTTGCGTAGCTGGGCGGCGCGGGCCGCGAGCGCGTCGAAGGAGATCTCGATGCCCGGGGCGAACGCGCCGCCGAGGAACTCCCCCCGGCCGCTGATCACGTCGAAGTTGGTGGTGGTGCCGAAGTCGACCACGATCGACGGCCCGCCGAACAGGGTGTACGCGGCGAGCGTGTTCACCACACGGTCGGCGCCGACCTCCTTCGGGTTGTCGATCGCCAGTTGCACGCCGGTGCGCACCCCCGGTTCGACGATGACGCTGGGCAGGTCGGCGTAGTAGCGGGCCAGCATCGTCCGCAGCGAGCGCAGCGCGGCCGGCACCGTCGAGCAGGCGGCCACCCCGGTGATCTCCACGGCGTCACCGGCCAGCAGCCCCCGGAACATCAGCCCGAGCTCGTCCGCCGTGGACCGGGCATCGGTCTTGATCCGCCAGGAGTGCACCAGCTTGTCGCCGTCGAAGGTCGCCAGCACGGTGTTTGTGTTTCCGATGTCGATGCAGAGCAGCACGCACGCAGCCTAGACGCCGGGCGGGGCGACACGGCACACCTGAGGTCCCGCCGCCGGGCGGGACGGCGGCGCGGACCGGCCGCAGGAAGGCTCACCGTGCCCGCAGGTCCAGCGCGATGTCCAGGATCGGCGAGGAGTGCGTCAAGGCGCCCACCGACAGGTAGTCCACGCCGGTCGCCCCGTACTCCGCCGCCACGTCGAGGGTCAGCCCGCCGGTCGCCTCCAGCTCCGCCCGGTCCCCCACGGCGGCCACGACCTCGCGCAGCGTCGTCGGGGTCATGTTGTCCAGCAGCAGGAACCGCGCGCCGGCGCCGACCGCCTCCAGCGCCTCGGCGAGCGTGTCCACCTCCACCTGCACCGACACGTCTGGAAACGTCTGCCGGACCCGGCGGAAGGCCGCCGCGACGCCGCCGGCCGCGAACTTGTGGTTGTCCTTGATCATGGCGACGTCGTGCAGGCCCATCCGCTTGTTCGTGCCGCCGCCGGCCCGAACCGCGTACTTCTCCAGCGCCCGCAGGCCCGGGGTGGTCTTGCGGGTGTCCAGCACCGTCGCCTTCGTGCCGGTCAGCGCGTCCGCCCAGGCCCGGGTGTGGGTGGCCACCCCGGACATCCGGCAGAGCAGGTTCAGCGCCGTGCGCTCGGCGGTGAGCAGCAGCCGGGTCGGCCCGGCCACGGTGGCCAGCACGTCGCCGCGGGCCACCCGCTGCCCGTCGTGGGCCACCAGCGACACCTCGACGGCACGGCCGCCGCCCGCCGCCCCGTCGGCCGGAGCGGCACCGCCTGGCGAGCCGTCGCCCGACATGCCGCCGGGGTCGGCCGGGAAGCCGGTCACCTCGCCGACCAGCTCGAACGCCGCAGCCGCCACGGCCAGCCCCGCGACCACCCCGTCGGCGCGGGCGACCAGGTCGGCCGTGTCGGCCTGGGTGGCCGGGATGGTGGCGACGCTTGTGACGTCCAGGAAGTCCGGGCCGAGGTCCTCGCCGAACGCGGTGACGAGCACCCGTCGTACCTCGGCCGGGTCGAGTCCGCCCGCCCGCAGCGCCTGCTCCGTCGTTTCCCTCATCTTTCGCCGGCCTCCCACCGAGACGTCAACCTGCCCTGCGCCCCGATCGCGGCGACCAGGTGGCCCAGCCACCGCTCGTCCGCCGTCGGGTAGTCCTCCCGCCAGTGGCAACCCCGGGTCTCCCGGCGGGCGTACGCGGCGGCGACCAGGGCCGACGCCACGGTGACCAGATTCGTCGCCTCCCAGTCGGCGGTGCGCGGGGTGCCCCGGCCCGCGCCCAACTCGCCCAGCGCCGTGGCCGTGGTGGCGAGCGTCTCCGCCGAGCGCAGCACCCCGGCACCCCGGGTCATCGCCCGCTGCAGGGCGGGCGTCCCGCCGGCGGGCACCACCCAGCCGCCCCCGCCGACCCACGCGCCGGCCTCGGCGGGCCGGGCCTGCTCGGGCAGGCCGGCGGCGATGTCCTCGGCGATCCGGCGGGAGAACACCAGCCCCTCCAGCAGCGAGTTGCTGGCCAGCCGGTTCGCGCCGTGCACGCCCGTGCAGGCCACCTCGCCGCAGGCGTACAGGCCGGGGATGGAGGTGCGACCGCGCAGGTCCGTGCGGACGCCGCCGGAGGCGTAGTGGGCGGCCGGGGCGACCGGGATCAGGTCGGTGGCCGGGTCGACCCCGATGGCCAGGCAGGAGGCGACGATCGTCGGGAAGCGCCCGATCAGGAAATCCCCGCCGAGGTGCCGGGCGTCGAGGTACACGTGGTCGGCGCCGGTGGCCAACAGCACCCGGTGGATGCCCTTGGCCACCACGTCCCGGGGGGCCAGCTCCGCCAGCTCGTGCTGGCCGACCATGAACCGCTTGCCGTCGCCGTCGACGAGGTGCGCCCCCTCGCCGCGCAGCGCCTCGGAGACCAGCGGCTGCTGCGCCAGGCCGGCCCCGGGCACGCCGGCCCCGGCCGGGGTGATCAGCGCGGTGGGGTGGAACTGGACGAACTCCACGTCGGTGACCGCCGCGCCGGCCCGCATGGCCAGCGCCACCCCGTCGCCGGTCGAGACCGCCGGGTTGGTGGTGGCCGAGAAGACCTGGCCCATCCCGCCGGTGGCGAGCACCACCGCGCGGGCCAGAAGCGCGCCGACGCCGTCCTCGCTGCCCTCGCCGAGCACGTGCAAAGTGATCCCGCAGGCCGGGCCCAGCCCGCCGGGCCCTTCGCCGGGGGCACGCAGCAGGTCCAGCACGAGGGCGTGCTCGACCAGCCGGATCCACGGGTCGCGGCGGACCGCCGCGTGCAGGGCCCGCTGCACCTCCGCGCCGGTGGCGTCCCCGCCGGCGTGCACGATCCGGTCCGCCCGGTGCCCGCCCTCCCGGGTCAGCATGAGCGAGCCGTCCGGGTGGCGGTCGAACTCCGCGCCGATGCGCATCAGCTCCCGCAGCCGGGTCGGCCCCTCTTCCACGAGCACCCGCACGGCAGCGGGGTCGCACAACCCCACCCCGGCGACCTCGGTGTCCGAGGCGTGCGCGGCCGGGGTGTCCGCCGGGTCGAGTACGGCGGCGATGCCGCCCTGGGCCCAGCGGGTCGAGCCGTCGTCGATGTTGACCTTGGTGACCACGGTGACGTGCAGGCCGGCCTCGCGCAGATGCAGCGCGGCGGTCAGCCCGGCCACCCCGGAGCCGACCACGATCACGTCGGTGGTCTCCACCCAACCGGGCGCGGGCGCGGCCAGCAGCGACGGCAGGACGGGCAGGTCGACGGTCGGAAGGTCCATGAGCACAGTCAACCCGAAGGCCCCTCATCCCGGGCGGCGGGGGCGGGACGAGTGGTTTGGGCTACCCAGGGCAGCCGGCGGTCACCTCGTCCGGGTCGGGGCGGCCGGTCACCGCGACGGGGCGGGCGACGGGTCACCTCGTCCGGACCGGGAGACCGGCCGGGCCCGCCCCCCTGAGGGAGACGGTCACCGTGCGGTCGCTGAGCCACAGGTAGCAGCGGACCCCCCGGTCGCCGACCCGCCAGCGCCCCGCCCCGGGCGGGCGGACCACCAGGCCGCTGCGGAAGCGCAGGTCGTTGTCGTCCGGCACCCCCACGTACCGGGCCAGGACCGTCCGGCAGCCGGTGTAGAGGGGGACCCAGTCGGCGTCCCGGGCCGGGTACGGCCGGTCCGGGGCCTTCCACACCCCCACGAACTCCGCGTCGTGCCGGGTGGCGCACTCCACCGGCCTGAGCACCTGCGTCCCGCGCCTCCCGACGTCCTCGCTGCGCTGGCAGCCCAGCCGCAGCCGGGAGGGCCCCTTCAGCGCGTCCCGCAGGCTGCCCGTGCGGGTGACCGGCACGGCACCCGCCTCGGCGGTGCTGACCTCGGTCAGGTCGCAGCGGTACCAGCGGGCGCCGGACGCCCAGCCGGTCTTCGACGGCACCGCCACGGCCAGCCGGAGCCGACCGGCCCGCCAGTCGTCCCCCACGTACCCGGTGGCCTTCGCGTCGCAGTCGGCGAACGGGGCGCTCAGCTCGGGCGAGCCGCCGGCCGGCGGGGCGGCCTGGTCTGCGGGGAAGGCACCGACGTGCACCGTCTCCACCCGGTGCGGAAGCGCGCAGTCCACCGGCGCGTACGCCGACAGGGGCACCACGTCGACGAAGTCGGCGACCTGGCAGACCCCGGCGGCCGGGGTGAACGGCGAGGCCGGCCCCGGGGCGGCCCAGTCGTCGGTGAGGTCACCGTCGAGGCCGGCGGGGCCCCCGCAGCCGACCAGCACGACCGCCGCGACCAGGACGGCGCACGCGATCGTCAGCACACGACGCATCGGGCCTCCCCAACCACCAGCTCGCGACGGAACCCAAGAGTAACCAGGGATGACCATCGGTGACATACCGCGTACGGACCGACATCCGGGTCGACTTCGAGTCGACTCGAACGCCTGGCGCCGCGGCCCGACCTGATCCGGCAGGGCGGGGCGGGGCTCTCAGCCGACGACGGCGAGGGGGCTCGGGACCGGGTCGCCGGCGGTGCCGGGGGCCGCCGCAGCCGGGTCACCGCCCAGCTCCACCACCCGGTTGGCGGCGTCGACGTGCACCACCCGGGCCGGTACGCCCGTGCCTCGGCGTCGTCGAACTGCCCATACGAGATCAGGATGACCAGGTCGCCCGGGTGCACGAGGTGGGCGGCGGCACCGTTGATGCCGACCACGCCGCTGCCCCGCTCGCCGGGGATCACGTACGTCTCCAGCCGGGCGCCGTTGGTGACGTCCACGATGGCCACCTGCTCGCCGGGGAGCAGGTCGGCCGCGTCCAGAAGGTCCTGGTCCACCGTCACCGAGCCCACGTAGTGCAGGTCGGCCTGCGTCACCGTGGCCCGGTGGATCTTCGACTTGAGCATGGTGCGGAACATCGGGATGCCTTTCGCGCGAGACGGGTCAGGAGCGGGGGGCGAGCCGGATCGCCACGTTGTCGATCAGGCGGGTGCTGCCGACCCAGGCCGCCACCAGCAGCCGGGCCGGCCCGGCGACCGGGCCGGGCTCCAGGTCCGCGTCGGTGAGTGCCAGGTAGTCCAGCTCGACCCCGGGCGCCCCGGCGCCGAACGCCCGGTGGGCGGCGGCCAGCACCTCACCGGCGTGCTCGCCCCTGTCGGCGGCCTCCGCCCCGGCGCGCAACGCGGTGAACAGGGTCAGCGCCGCCTCCCGCTCCCCAGGCGAGAGGTAGCGGTTGCGGCTCGACAGCGCCAAGCCGTCCGGCTCCCGGACCGTCGGCACGCCGACCACTTCGACGGGCACGTCGAAGTCCCGGGCCATCCGCCGGACCAGGGTCAGCTGCTGATAGTCCTTCTCGCCGAAGAACGCCAGGTCGGGGTGGGTGAGCTGGAACAGCTTCAGCACCACGGTGAGCACCCCGTGGAAGAAGCCGGGCCGGCTCAGGCCCTCCAGGTCCCCGGCGAGCCGCCCCGGGTCGACCCGGACCAGGGGCTCGCCGTCGGGGTACATCTCCGCCCGGCCCGGCGCGAAGACCACGTCGGCCCCGGCCCGGCGGCAGACCTCCAGGTCCGCCTCCAGGGTGCGCGGATACCGGTCGAAGTCCTCGTTCGGGCCGAACTGGAGCGGGTTCACGAAAATCGTCACCAGCACGTGGTCGGCCCGTTCCCGGGCGGCCCGCAACAGCGTCTCGTGCCCGGCATGCAGCGCGCCCATCGTCATGACCACGCCGACGGTGCCGGTCAGGGCGTCGCGCGCCTTCGCCAGCTCCGCGCGGGTCCGCACCAGCTCCGTCATTCGTACCTCACCTCAGTTCGCGACTGCGGGGCTCGCACAACCCGCTCACTCCTCACGCTCACGCCGCCCCACCTCAGTTCGCGACTGCGGGGCTCGCACAACCCGCTCACTCCTCACGCTCACGCCGCCACCTCCCGTTGGGTCCCACTCAGCACGTCGAGCAGCGGCTCGGCGTCCGCCGGGCGCAGCCGGCCCGCCGCGATGGCCCGGTCCGCCGTGCGCCGGGCCAGGGTCAGGTACGCCGCGACCGACTCGGGCGCGGTCGCCGCCAACCGCTCCAGGTGCCGGCGTACGGTGCCGGCGTCGCCCCGGGACACCGGGCCGGTCAGCGCGTCGTCGCCGAGGCGCAGGGCGTTCTCCAGCGCCGCCCGCAGCAGCGGGGCGAGCACCTTCTCCGGCTGGCCCACCCCG
>NZ_GG657738.1:2982629-2986627 GCF_000158815.1 Micromonospora sp. ATCC 39149
GGGGCGGCCGGGCCACCGCGACGTCCTGCGGCGGCCCGGCCGGTCCGACCGTCACCGGCCGCGCAGGAACCCGGCGTCGACGAACTTGAAATCGGTGTCCGGGCGCGCCTCGCCGTCCTCCCCCGGGGTGTCCGGGGTGTTCCGGCCGTCGTGCACCACCAGTAGCCCGCCGGGGAAGCCCGGCAGCGGGGTGGCGGTCACCGCCGCGCCGTCGCACTCCTGCGCGCCGTCCACCGCCCCGTCGACCACCGCGAACCGGCCCGTCGGGCGGCCGGTACGCCGGTCGTACGTGTGGAACGTGTCGTCGCCCTGGCTGGAGACGACGAGGGTGCCGGCGGAGCGACCCGTCCGGTAGATCGTGAGCCCCTCCACGTCCTGCGCGATCCGGCCGCCGAACCCGGGGTCGGCCGAGTGGTCGGTCACGCAGTCGTCCTCCGCCGGGTCGAACGCCGCCGGCACGCCGTACTCGCGGACCCGCTCGACGAGCGCCGGAGCCCCGGTGAGCCGGCCACCTGCCAGCCGCGTCCGCCACAGGCCCACCTTCTCCTGTGCCAGGTGCACCACCCCGGTGTCCGGGTCCACCACGGTCCCCTCCACCTGCGGGCCGTCGCCGGGGTCGGTGCAGGGCGACCAGACGGTGCCGTCGGGCAGGTTGAACGTCGACGGCAGCGTCAGCCGGTCCACCGGCCGGTAGCCGACCCGGCCGGCGCGCTCGACCAGCCGGAACACCCCCACCTCCGGGGTACTGCGCCGGCTCACCACCACGTACGCGCCGCCGGCGGGATCGACGTACGTGCCCAGCCCGTACGCGGTGCGCTGCTCGTTGACCTCGGCCTGGTCCCGGCTGAACGCGAATGGCACGTCCGGCGCGGTCACGTCGGTGAGCAGCCGGGTGTCCGGGTCGATCCGGTAGAACCGGAGCTGGTCACGCCCCCGGTCGGTGACCACCGCCAGGTCGGCCCGCTGCCCGCCGAGCCGGAACCCGGTCACCAGGTCGACGTTGTTGAACCGGCCGGACTCGTCGTCCGGGCCCGGGGCGGGCGGGGTGCCGAGCGCCTGCCGCTCGCGGGCGGCCAGGTCGTAGACCCGCAGGCCCCCGTTCTTGGCGGTGGCGACCACCAGGCTGCCGGCCCGGTCGGTGTTTTTGCACCCAGATCGCCGGGTCGTCGGCGTCGGCGTCCCCGCCGGCGGAGTCGTCGAACAGGGAAGGTTTTTTCGGTCACTTTTCCGCACCGCGCGCGGCTCTTTTTTCTCGGGCGGGCGCGGCGGCGGCACCGGGGGCGGCCAGCAGCAGCGGTACGGCCGCCAGCGCGGGGATCGCGATTCGTCTCATGCCCGCAGACCGTAGGGTCGGCACAGTGACGGAACCTGAACGCGGAATGAACTCCACGGCGCTGCGCTGGCCCGACGCGATGAGCAGGGCGCTGTACGGGCCGGACGGCTTCTTCGTCTCCGGGGCGGGCCCGGCCGGTCACTTCCGCACGAGCGTGCACGCCTCCCCAGCGTTCGCGGCGGCGGTGTTCCGGCTCGTGTCGCGGCTCGACGCCGCCCTCGGGTTCCCCGCGCCGTTCGACATGGTGGACGTGGGCGCCGGCCGGGGAGAGCTGCTGCGTGCCCTGGCGGACCTGGCCCGCGAAGGAGCGGCTGGCACCATCCTGAGCAGCGCTTTCCCGGCCGGCACCTCCCCGGCGCCGGTGCCGCTGGCCCACCGCCTGCGCCTCACGGCCGTCGAACTGGCCCCCCGCCCACCGGCCCTACCCTCGGAAATCCGCTGGACCGACGAGATCCCGGAGGCCATCACCGGCCTGCTGATCGCCACCGAATGGCTCGACAACGTTCCCCTGGACGTGGCCGTGCCCACCGAGGACGGCTGGCGCTACCTCCTGGTCGACCCAGCCACCGGCAGGGAAACCCCAGGCCCCCCGCTGACCCCCGAGGACAAGACCTGGCTGACCACCTGGCACCCATGCCCCGGCGCGGGGCGGGTGGAGATCGGACGGGATCGGGATCTGGCCTGGGCGGGGGCCGTGCGGTGCCTGCGGCGGGGGATGGCGGTGGCCGTGGACTATGGGCACCTGCGGGACTCGCGGCCGGTGCACGGGACGCTGACCGGGTACCGGGGTGGGCGGCAGGTGCCGCCGGTGCCCGACGGGTCCTGCGACGTCACCGCCCACGTCGCCATGGACTCCGTCGCCTCCGCCGGCGAGCGGGTCGCCCGGTGCGCGTACACCCTGGTGTCGCAGCGGGAGGCGCTGCGGGCGCTCGGGGCCGACGGCGGGCGACCACCGCTGAGCCTGGCCGCCACCAACCCCGCCCGGTACGTGCGGGCGCTCGCCGCCTCGTCGGCGGCGGCGGAGCTGACCGACCCGGCCGGCCTCGGCGGGCACCACTGGCTGCTCCAGCCGGTCGGCGTCGCCGTCGATGCGTACATGGCACGATGACGGGCATGACCACGGACACCGGTGACCTGCGCGAGCTGACCGTCGGCACCGGGGCCGGCGGTGAGCAGCTCGGCACCGACATGGTGCTCAACATCGGCCCGCAGCACCCCTCCACGCACGGCGTGCTGCGGCTCAAGCTGGTCCTCGACGGAGAGCGGGTGGTCGCCGCCGAGCCGATCGTCGGGTACATGCACCGGGGCGCGGAGAAGCTGTTCGAGGTACGCGACTACCGGCAGATCATCGTGCTGGCGAACCGGCACGACTGGCTGTCGGCGTTCTCCAACGAGCTGGGCGTGGTGCTCGCCGTCGAGCGGTTGATGGGCCTGGAGGTGCCCGAGCGGGCCACCTGGCTGCGGATGGCGCTGGCCGAGCTGAACCGGGTGCTCAACCACCTGATGTTCCTCGGCTCGTACCCGCTGGAGATCGGCGCGATCACGCCCGTGTTCTACGCGTTCCGGGAGCGGGAAACCATCCAGGCGGTCATGGAAGAGGTCTCCGGCGGCCGGATCCACTACATGTTCAACCGGGTCGGCGGGCTCAAGGAGGAGGTGCCGGCGGGCTGGACCCGCCGGGCCCGCGCCGCCATCGGCGAGGTGCACCGCCGGCTGCCGGACCTGGACCACCTGATCCGGCGCAACGAGATCTTCCTCGCCCGCACCGTCGGGGTGGGGGTGCTGTCCGCCGCCGACGCCGCCGCGTTCGGCGCGTCCGGGCCCGTCGCCCGGGCCTCCGGGCTCGACCTGGACCTGCGCCGCGACGAGCCGTACCTGGCCTACGACCAGCTCGACGTGCCGGTGGTGACCAAGACCGCCGGGGATTGCCACGCCCGGTTCGAGGTGCTGCTCGACCAGGTGTACGCCTCGCTCGACCTCGCCGAGCAGTGCCTGGACCGGGTGGACCGGCTCACCGGGCCGGTGAACACCCGGCTGCCGAAGGTGGTGAAGGCCCCCGAGGGGCACACGTACGCCTGGACGGAGAACCCGCTCGGCATCAACGGTTACTACCTGGTGTCGCGGGGCGAGAAGACGCCGTGGCGGCTCAAGCTGCGCACCGCGTCGTACGCGAACGTGCAGGCGTTGGCCACCCTGCTGCCGGGCTGCCTGGTGCCGGACCTGATCGCGATCCTCGGCTCGATGTTCTTCGTGGTGGGAGACGTCGACAAGTAGCGGCGGGCCCGTCAGCGCCAGTGGTCGGCCGGGCGGGCGCCACCGGCGCGTGGGGTGTCGTCGCGGGGCGGGTACCCGTACCGCTGCTCCCCGTCGGCGCGCTGGTGCCGGCTGAGCCGGGCCGGCTCGGGTTCCGCCGCGCCCCACTGCCCGACCGACCGGGCACCGCGCTGCGCCGGCGGACGCCACTCGGCCGGCACCGGCACGCCGCCCACCGGCGGTGCCGGGGGGACCGGATCGGACCACGTCCCGTGGTCCCAGTCGGTGCCGCCGCCCGGCCCCGCGCCGCCGGGGCGCTCGTCGGTACGCGCGCCGCGCGGGTCCGCGTCCGGCCAGCCACCCGTCGTCCGATCGAACTCCGAACCGGCGCCGGAGAAGTCCCGGTCCCGCC
>NZ_GG657738.1:2987357-3018254 GCF_000158815.1 Micromonospora sp. ATCC 39149
AACGGCTCGGGACGGACGCGGGCGGGTGGATCGGCGTACCCGGTCCAGGGGTTGCCCTCGGGCTCGGAGGTCGCCGGCCGCTGGTCGCCGGCCCACGGCCGTTCCTCCGGCGGGGACCAGCGGCCGGCGTAGCCGCCATAGCCGGCCGCCGCCGGGTCCGGTCCGTCCACGATGGTGTGCCGGGTGGTGACGTGCACGGTCTCGGTGTGCCGGACCATGCCGACCGGGCGGGGGGCGGGGTCGGGGACGGTCGGCGGCGGCACCCGGTTGCCGTGCTCGGCCGGCCGGGCCGGCGCGCCGTACACGCCCGGCTGAGCCGGGCGGTCCCCGCCGCCGTACACGCCCGGCTGGGCTGGGCGATCCACGCCGTACACGCCGGGCTGAACCGGACGGTCCCCGCCGTACACGCCCGGCTGAGCCGGACGGTCCGCGCCGTGACGCGGGGTCGGCTGAGGGCTGTGGGTGGGGGGCGCGTCGTCGGGATGGGCGGCCGGGGCGAACCGGCCGTCCGGGGCGTCGTCGGCGTCGCGGGGCCGGCCGGCGTCGTCGTAGGTCTCGGCGACCGCGACCCGGGCCCGGCCCGCGCCCGCCGGCTCCGCAGCCGGCGGCTCGGGGTCGGCGGCGATCCCGGCCGCCGCGGCGTCGAGCCGGCGACGCAGCGCCCCCACCTGGTCCTGGGCCCGCTGGGACGCGTCGAGCGCCTGGTTGCCGCGCTGAGCGGCGGCAACGATCTCGGAGCGCAACTCCCGGCGCAGCCGGTCCATCTCGTCCCGCAACTCCTCGGCCTCACCCTGGCCGCCGCCGTCGGCGCGCAGCGCGATCGACAGGCCGATCAACACCACGGCGAGGATCGCGAGCACGGCGGCGAAGCGCAGCGGCCCGTTACCGTCTGCGACCAGCAGGATCAGCGCCGCGACGGGAGCGAGCGCCACGCCGATCCAGAAGATCACGGACAGCAGTCGGGGCTCTCGCCTGTCGCTGACGGCAACCGGAGCGGGCATGGATGTGCAGCCTACCGAGTGTTCCCCCTGCTGGGAACGCCCTGAACAGCACCGGTCGCCGACGGCACGAGGCCGCCGGCGACCGGTGGGTGGGTCAGCTGGCCGCGAGCGCCCCGTCGGAGGAGAAAACGAGACCGACGCTGGCGCTCCCCGTCTTCAGGGCGTTCTTGGTCTGCGGGCCTCCCGTGTCCAGCGAGCTGAACGAACCGGCCTTGAAGTCGTAGACCTCGACCAGGCCCGCCTGGCACTTCGGGCGCTGCGGGCACTCCGGCGGGCCGGCCAGCACGGTCGCGCTGCCGGAGCACTTGGCCGCCAGGTCGCTGAGCGTGCTCACCCCGTACTTGTCGGCGAACGCCTTGGTGACGGCGAACGCGTTCTGGTCCTGCGCGGCCGACGGCGCGCCGAAGGCGATGCCGGCCTTCTCACCGGCGGCCTTGAGGGCGGCGACCGTCTTGTCCAGCTCGGGCGAGGAGACCGGCTGGGCGTCCTTGCCGTTGGCCTTCGTGTTGAGGAACTCGGCCATGGTCGCCGCGTACTCCGGGACGACCTGGATCTTGCCCTTCTCCAGGGCCGGCTCGTACAGCTCCCGGTTGCCGATCTGCTGCACCTCGACCTGGTAACCGGCGGCGGTGAGCGCGATCCGGTACAGCTCGGCGATGGTCCGGCTCTCGGTGAAGTTGCCGGCACCGATCACGATCGCGCCGCCCGACCCCTTGGCGATGCCCTGGGTGACGTTGTTGGCCGCGGCGAACTCCTCGGCGGCGACCTTGCTGGTCTTGCGGTCGACGTCGACGGCCTTGTTGAGCGCGATCAGCTTCGGCGTGTCCAGCGCGGCGGAGACCTTGTCCAGCGCCGCGAGCAGCTCCGGGGTCGCCACCTTGGCGTTGACCGCCGGGATGACGTTGTCGGTGTTCTGGAGCAACTTGTCGTCGGTGAGGACGACCAGCTGGTCACCGGCGACCGGGGCGCAGCCGGCCCCCGACGCGCCCTGCTGGGGAGCCTCGGTGCCGGAGGAACCGGCGTCCCCGCAGCCGGTGAGGAAACCGGCCGCCGCGAGGGCGCCCACCGCGCCGATGGCCAGCCGTGTACGTGCGCGCATCAAGCCCGCCTTCCGTGTCCCGGCGCGGCCCCCGGGCCGGCCGCGTGTCCGACGGGCGATGCCGTGTCGTCGCCCGCGATCTTTTACCCAACATCCTGCCCGCCGGGACCGACAACCCGAGGCGCGGTTCGTCACCGGATCGTCACCATCCGGTGTACGAGGGGACGCCCGGCCGGTCAGCTCCCGGCGACGGCGTCAGCGGCCCGGCGGTTGGCCCGCCGGGCCGGGCGCAGCGGGCGTGGGGTGACCAACCGCTCGACCACGGCCAGGACCAGCTCGACCAGCATCGCCAGCCCGGCCACCAGCAGCCCGCCCGCGATGATCTGCCCGCCGCCGGCGGCGATGTCCAGGCCGAAGCCGGCCCGGATGATCTGGCCGAGCCCACCGCCGTTGACGAACGAGGCCAGCGCGGCAGTCGCCACCACCTGCACCGCCGCGGTGCGGAAGCCGGCCGCCAGGTACGGCACCGCCAGCGGCAACTCCACCTGGCGCAGCACCTGCCCGCCCGACAGCCCCATCCCGCGCGCCGCGTCCCGGGCCTCCGGGTCGGCCTGCCGCACGCCGGTGTACGCGTTGGCGAGCAGCGGCGGCACCGCGAAGACGGCCAGCGCCACCACCACGGCGGGCCGGCCGAAGCCGAGGAAGGTCAGCGGCAGGATGGTCAGCAGGGCCAGAGTGGGGATCGCCAGGGTGACATTGGACACCAGCACGACGAGTCCGCCGCCCCGGCCGGTGTGCCCGAGCCACAGGCCGACCGGCCAGGCCACCAGGCAGCCGAGCAGCACGGCCGCCGCCGACATGCCGAGGTGCTCGCCGAGCCGGTCCAGGACACCGCCCGGGTTGGTCCAGTTCAGCGGGTCGTTGAGCCAGACCACCGCCTGCCCGACCGGGTTGCTCACCGGGCACCCCTTTCCTGGACGCTCGGCCGGCCCCGCACCGGTCCGGCGTCGGCCGACCAGACCGCGCCGACCCCGCCGTTCATCGGGGCCGCCCGCGCAGCCACGGGGTGACCGCCCGGCCGAGCCCGGCCAGGAGCAGGTCCAGCACCAGGGCGAGCAGGACGCAGAGCAGCGTGCCGGTCATGATCTCGGCCTTGTAGAAGTTGTTCTGGAAGCCGGCGAAGATGAGCTGACCCAGCCCGCCCCTGCCGACCACCACCCCCACGGTCACCAGCGCCACCGTCGACACGGTGGCCAGCCGCAGGCCGGTGAGGATGCCGGGCAGCGCCAGCGGCAGCTCGATCCGCAGCAGCCGCCCCCACCGGCCGTACCCCATGCCCTCCGCCGCCTCGCGGACGTCGGGGGGCACCTGGCTCAGCCCGGCTACGGCGTTGCGGACGATGACCAGCAGCGCGTACAGCACCACCACGCTGAGCACCGTCACCGCCCCGATTCCCAGGTACGGCGCGAGGAGCGCGAACAGGGCCAGCGAAGGGATCGTGTAGAGCACCCCGGTGAACGCGAGGATCGGGCCGGCGAGGGGCCGGAACCAGTGGGCCGCCACGGCGAGCGGCAGGGCCACCAGGGCAGCGATCAGCACGGCCCGGGCGGTCAGCGAGGCGTGGTCGCGCAGCGCGGCGAGGATCGTGTCAGAGTTGTCCCGCACGTACTGCCAGGAGAACCACGGGTTACCCGGGTCGGCCCGGTAGCTCAGGCGGAAGGACATGCGTGGACGTTACCCCGGAGACCCGGCCCACCGCCGGCCACGAGCCGGCCGAGGCGCACGCGGCGGCGATCGCGTTGGAGGGCATCGGCAAGCGGTACCCGGACGGCACCGAGGCGGTTCGCGGGCTGAGCTTGCGGGTGCGTGCCGGCGAGCTGGTGGTGCTGATCGGCCCCTCCGGCTGCGGCAAGTCCACAGTGCTGCGGATGATCAACCGGCTGATCGAGCCGACCGCCGGCCGGATCCTGCTCGGCGACGAGGACGTGACCCGCGTCGACCCGGTCGCGCTGCGCCGCCGGATCGGGTACGTCATCCAGAACGTGGGCCTGTTCCCCCACCAGACGGTCGTGGCCAACGTCGGCACCGTCCCCCGGCTGCTCGGCTGGCCCTCCAACCGGATCCGCCGCCGCAGTGAGGAGTTGCTGGAGCTGGTCGGGCTCGACCCGGGCAGGTTCGGCCGGCGGTACCCGCACGAACTCTCCGGCGGGCAGCGGCAGCGGGTCGGGGTGGCCCGGGCGCTCGCCGCCGACCCGGTGGTGCTGCTGATGGACGAGCCGTTCTCGGCGGTCGACCCGATCGTGCGGACGCGGTTGCAGGAGGAGTTCCTCCGGCTCCAGGCCGAGGTGCGCAAGACCATCGTGCTGGTCACCCACGACCTGGACGAAGCCGTCCGGCTCGGCGGCCGGATCGCCGTGCTGTCCCAGGGCGGCCGGCTGGAGCAGTACGACACCCCGGCGGCCCTGCTCGCCGCGCCCGCCTCGGACTTCGTCCGGGACTTCGTCGGCGCGGACCGGGGCATCCGGGCGCTCGCGGTCACCCCGGTCACCCGGGACGCGCTGGAGCCGGCCCCCGCCGACCCGGCCGGGCTGCCGGAGGTCGCGTTGGGCACGTCGGCGTACGACGCCCTCGCCGTGATGCTGACCTCCGGCGCGGACCGGGTGCTGGTGACCGCCGACGGCCGGCCGGCCGGCGTGCTCACTCGCCAGCGCGCGCTCGCCGGCGGCCGGGACGCGGCCTGAGCGGCGGGGCAGCCGCACCACGGGGCGGCCTGACCTGTGGGGCGGTGGGCGACTGAGCCGCCGGGGTGCCCCGCCGGTCAGGCCCGGCCGCCGAGGCTGGCCGTGCCGATGATCCAGCCGGAGAGGAAGCCGTACCCGGCGCCGGTGCCGGCGGCCTGCAACGCGGCGAGCAGCGACGGGTCCGGCCCGAGCAGCGCGCCCAGTAGCGCGGCCAGGCCGGCGGCCAGGACGTACGCGCCCCAGCCGGAGAAGAACTGGCTCACCGCTCCCTGCACCCGGGCCACCTGGGACGCGGGGAGCACATAGAGCAGGGCCGCCGCCAGGAGCACCAGCAGGATGGCCCGCAGGTCGGTGGCGAGCACCCCCTGCCCCGGCTCCCCGGAGCCGAACCGCCAGGCCGGCCAGGCCAGCAGCCGCAGGAACCAACCGCCGGCCGAGTCGGGCTCGGTGTGCTCCTCCGCCCAGCCGACGTACAGCGGGCTGCCGCAGACCGCGACGAGCAGCAGCACCGCGAGGGTGCCGGTGCCGGCTGCGGTCCCGTACCGGCTGATGGCACCCGAGCGGTTGGCGGCAGCCATGACGCGGCCAGTTCCCAGCGCGCCCCGGCGGGCAAACCTGCGGATCACGATGACCGCGTTCCGGTCAGTGCTTCATCAGGTAGTCGATGAACTTGGCCCGCAGCAGGGGCGCGGACTCCTCGTACCCGTGCCCGGTGAGTTCCCGCCACAGCGCCGCCGCCTCGTCGATGGTCGGACCGACGGAGTTCGGTGCGCCGTCCAGGGCGGCGGCCTCGTCGGCGTTCGGCAGATGGCGCAGCACCGACCAGAAGAACCCGACGTCGCGCCGCTCCCGGGCCAGCGCGAACGCTCGCACCCGCAACTCCTCGGTGGAGAGCGCGTCCAGCTCGTCGAACGTGTGCCCGCCGGTACCGGTGGGAGGTGTCTCGGTCATGCCGCCGAGCCTAACCGGCGAGATCACCGGCGGCGCGTGGGACGCGACCCGGCAGCCGAGGCCCGCTGGCCCGACTCGCGCGGTCAGCGCCCTATCCGGGCCGTCAGCGCCCACCCGCACGGCAGCGCCTGCCGTACGGTCAGCGGTCGCCGCAGTCCCCGCGTGGCGGGCGGGGCGTCCCAGCGCGACGGGTCCCAGGGGTCGGTGGGGGTGTCGTCGGCGCGGGTGGGCAGGGCCGGTGGCCAGTCGCCCACCGGCGCCGGCCGGGACACCGACCAACCGGAGCCGATGGTGCCGTCGCCCCCGGGAGCCGGCTCCGGGTCCGCGCCCGCCGGCCGGGGCCACCCGTACGCCTCCACCAGCCGGGTGATCACCAGGCCCACGCCGAGGGCCGCCCCGCCGACCGCCCACCGGCTCACGGTCCAGCCCCCGGCGTCCAGCCAGGCGTACAGGACCGTGACCAGGCTGGCGGCGAGCAGCGTGCCGAAGATCGCGCCACGCCGGCCGTACGCGCTCGTGCCGCCGAGCAGCGCGGTGCCGACGGCGAGCGTCGTCCAGCCCAGCCCCTCGGTGGGAACGACGGGCCCGTCGCCGTTGCTGGCGAGCAGGATGCCGGCCAGCGTGGCGAGCACGGTGGAGAAGACGAAGGCGAACACGACGACCGTGGCCGCCACCCCGCCCCGGCGGCGCGCCGGGTCGGCGACCGGCCGGAACCGGCCGACCAGCCGGCGCACCGGGCGGATGGCCCCGAACAGTCCGCCGAGGACGGCCACCGCGGCGAATCCGGCGAAGAGGTAGAACGCCGTGTCCCGGGGGTCGTACCCGCCCTGCGCCAGCACCGGCTCGGAGCGCCGCTGGATGTACACCACCACGCCGGCGGCGCCGGCCAGGCTCGCCGCCCAGCCGGGCACGTGCAGCGCCACCACGGCCAGCCCCACGGCCAACCCGCCGACGGCGGCCACCGCCACGGCGTGCCCCAGCGCGACCTCGACCCCCCGGTCACCCTGCTCGGCGACGTGCAGCGCGGCGGCGACCGCCACCGGGCCGACCGCCAGGTTCACGGCCGCGGTCCGCAGGCTCATCCCGGCGGCCAGCACGAGCAGCCCGAGCGCCACCACGTTGACCAGCAGGGCCCGCAGCCCGTCGGCACGCAGCGCGGCCGGCTCCTCCTGCCAGAGCAGCCAGGTCAGCACGGCGAGAGCGGCGGCCAGCACCAGCTCCCAGGCGACGTGCACGGCGATCCGGTCCCGCCCCGGCTCGCCGTGGGCCGGGTCGTCGAAGGCGCTCTCCAGCACCGCTGCGGGCACGCCCGACGAGGGCTCCACGGGGGTGTGTCGGCCCGGATCCTCGTGCCCCATGACGCGTGCCCTCCCCAGGTCACGGCCGCAGGGTCCGACCCGGGCGGACCCGGGCGGCCGTTGCTCTCCGGTCGCCAGGCACGGTACCTGTACGCCGCTCCGGGCGTAACCCCCCGTGGTCAGCGCTGACGCGGGCCGCCCTCGCGCCGGTCCGCGTCGCGCTCGTCCTCCGGCCGCTCCGGCACCCGGCAGGACCGCTCCAGCCAGAGCGCGGCGGCCACCAGCGCGAGTGCCGCGAGCAGGCCGGCACCGGCGGCGGGACGGTCCTCGGCGGCCGCCCGGGTGGGCTCCACGAAGAGCCAACCGGTCAGCCCGGCGCACCAGCCGGCGAAGATCGCCCCGGCCAGGGCGGACGCCTTGGCCAGCACCACGAACCGGGCCACCAGCAGCGGATTGACCGGGTCGCGGCCCGGCCTGCGCTCGATCCGGCTGCGGGTGTTGACCGCCGCGTACGCCTCCAGCACGGCCAGCGCGGCCAGCGTGACCACCGGCAGCCAGGGCAGCCGGGGAAAGCCGCCGTAGAGGGTGCTGATCAGCAGCCAAGCCACCGCCGCGGCGGCCAGGCCGGCGACGACCAGGGTCGAGATCCGGGTGGGGCCCATCCTGGAGCGATCGGGATCCGCCCCGCTCGGCGGCGGGAACTGCGCCTGGGTCATGCCGGCTGGCTCCACTGGCTCATGGCGACGACTCTAACGCCAGATCCGGCCGGGGGCTCAGTTCCAGGGCGTCGCCGGCCACCGGTTCGGCGCTGAGCAGATCGGTCAGCCAGCCGTGCCCGGGCAGCCGCCCGTACGGCTGGATGTCGATCCACGGCCGGAGGACGAACGCCCGCAGGTGGGCCCGGGGGTGCGGAAGGGTCAGTTCCGGGTCGTCGCTGAGCACCGGCTCACCGGCGTCGTCCCAGGCCGCGACGACGTCGACGTCGAGGGTGCGCGGGCCGAAGCGGCGTTGCGGGTCGCGCTCGCGGCCGGCCCGCCGCTCGGCGGCCCGGGCCCGCTCCAGCCAGTCCCGTGGGGTCGCCGCCGGGTCCTCGACCAGCACCACCGCGTTGAGGTACGCGGGCTGGTCCACGTCGCCCCACGGCGGGGTCTCGTAGACGCCCGAGCACAGCAGCACCGCATCGCCGAGGGAGTCGACCGCCGTGCGCAGGTGGGCCAGCCGGTCGCCGAGGTTGCTGCCGAGGGAGAGCAGGGCCCGGCTCACGCGGGATCCCCGTCGCCTGCCGTCGGCCCCGGGCAGGGGGCCGCCCCCGCCGGGTCGCTCCGCGTTCTCGCCATGGTGACCGCGACGTCGGTGAAGGCGTGCGGGACGGGCGCCTCGGGCTTGTGCACGGTGACCGTCGCGCGCGTCACCCGGGGATCGGCCAGGCAGATCGCCAGCAGCCGGTCGGCGAGCGTCTCGATCAGGTTCACCGGCTCCCCGGTCAGCACCGCGACCAGCCGGTCGGCCAGTTCCCCGTAGTGCACCGTGTCGGCCACGTCGTCGGACCGGGCGGCCGGCGCGAGGTCGAGTTCGAGGACGGCGTCGACGACGAAATCCTGCCCCCGCTCCCGCTCGAAGTCGTAGACGCCGTGCCGGCCGTGCGCCCGCAGGCCGGTCAGCGTGATCCGGTCGGTCACCCGTCTTCCCCCATCGACTTCGCCCCGTCCCTCATCGGCTTCCCGGCGTTGCGCGGCGGCTTCCCGGCGTCGTGGGCGACGCCGAGGCGCGGGCTGCCGCTGGCCCGCCAGACGGCCAGGGCGTCCACGGTGCCGAGCACGTCGTGCACACGTACCCCCCAGGCGCCGGCCGCGACGGCGAGCAGGCTGGTCGCGGCGGTGGCGGTCTCCCGACCGGCAGTCGGCCGGGGGGTGCCGTCGGCGGCGGCGAGCAGCCGGCCCAGGTACGACTTGCGGCTGGCACCGAAGAGCAGCGGGAGGCCGAGCTCCAGCAACTCGGGCAGGCGGGCGGTGAGCTGCCAGTTGTGCTCGGCGGTCTTGGCGAAGCCGAGGCCGGGGTCGACGACGATCCGGTCGGCGGCCACCCCGGCGGCCAGCGCAGCGTCGACCCGCTCGGCAAGCTCGGTCCGTACGTCGGTCACCACGTCGGCGTAGTGGGCCAGCTCGCGCATCCCCCGCGAGTGCCCGCGCCAGTGCATGAGCACCCAGGGGCAGCCGGCGTCGCGGACCACCCGGGCCATGTCCGGGTCTGCCAGGCCGCCGGAGACGTCGTTGACCACCGCCGCTCCCGCCGCGAGGGCGGCCTCGGCCACCCGGGCCCGGCTGGTGTCGATGCTGACCTCGACGCCTGCGGCGGCGAGCTCCCTGACCACCGGCAGCACCCGGGCGACCTCGGTCGCGGCGTCCACCCGGTCCGCCCCCGGGCGGGTGGACTCGCCGCCGACGTCCACCAGGTGCGCACCCTCGTTCCGGAGTCGCACTCCGTGTGCGACGGCGGCGTCGAGATCGGCGTATCGGCCGCCGTCGGAAAAGGAGTCGGGCGTGACGTTCAGGACGCCCATCACCACCGGGGCCCGAGTCCGTACCAGATCGGTCACGACTGCACGGTACCGGTCGCCGCAGCGCGATCCGGCAGCCGGTGACCCCCGGCCGAGACGGCCCTGACATGGCAATTGGAACAGGTGTACGATCGGTCGTCCGGGTCGTTCCGGGTGGACTCTTCGCGGCTTGTCGCAAAGGGGGGCGGCCCGTACCCTTTGGAATTGCCCAGCAGCGAGACGGCGAAGCCTGGAGGGAGGGCCGAAGCGGGAAAAATCCCCCCAAAGCTCACTACTCCGCGTGGTGGGTGACGAACGCAGGGTCGCCGACACTGCACAGAGTGAGCACCATCCCGCCAAGCTTGCCTACTGCACCGCCGCGGCTGCGCCGGCCGCGATATGGGGAGGTTCCAGTGATCGCCATCGAGCTCATGGAGGCGACGTCGTCCGGCGTCACCCACGTGCTCCACACTCTGGCGTCGACTCCACTCGCCGAGCCGGCACCCAAGGGCATCGACACCAACAGCGTCGTCACGTTCTTCGCCAGCAAGATCGCGCCGATCCTGCTGGCCGTGCTCGGCGTCATCTTCATCGGCCGAGCCAGTCGCGGCGAGATCTCCAAGGTCCTGACCAGCTCCGCTATCGCGATCGTCGGGCTGGCCTTCATCGCCGGAGCGGCCACACTCTTCTTCGTCGGTGACTACCTGATCGACCTGATCTTCGAATAGGCGCGGGCAGATGCGGCTGCGCACCGACGACGATATCTACCGGGCCCGCCTGGTCTACCTCGGGCCGCCCGGCTACACCCTGCCCGTCCACCTGCCGTACGCCCAGTACGGCGTGTTCATGCTGCTCGTGCCCCTCTACATGTTCATCCACTGGCTGTTCACGCTGCAGGTCGAGCTCTTTCCCGCCTGGGAGATCGCGCTCGCCATCGTGAGCACCTCGTTCATCTTCCGGCACGTCGACCCCGACCGGCCCGCGCGCATGGTGATCCGCACCGCGCTGACCGACTGGCGACGCACCCGGGAGTCGGCCGCCGAACAGCGCGACCCGCGCCTGGTGGCGAGCCGGATCAGGATCCGGGAGGAACTGGCATGACCGGGCGTACGCCGATCACGGCGAAGCGGCACTCGGACGAGGCGGTGGCATGAGTCGCTCTTCCACGCCGGGTTCCCCGGCAGGACGTCACGCCGCCCCGCACGGTAACCGTGCGCGCTCGTTCAACTACCCTGTGGACGAGGATCTGGACGAGGTCGCCCTCGACCCCGCGCTGGCCACCACCCCCGGTCACGGCCGGGTCGGCGTCTTCCAGGCACCCCGGCCCGCGCCCGGGCGCGCCGTGCCGGCCGCCCCCGAGCCGGCCGCGCCGATGGTCGCCGACAGCGCCGACATCGACTCGCCGTTCCTCGACCTCTTCGGGGGTGCCCACCCGGCGTCCCGGCCCGCCTCGCCCCGGCCGGTCGGCCGGGAACACCCGCCGATCCCGCACCAGCAGCCGGCCGTCGCGGGTCCGCCGGCCCGGCCCGAGATCCCGCCGGCCCCCGTCGAACAGGCACCCACGCCCGCACCGCAGAACCGGCCCCGGGTCCCCCAGCAACCGGTGGACCGGCTGCCCGCGGCGCGCCCGGCGACCGCGCCCGAATTGCCGCCGCCCCCGGCCGTGGTCACGCCCCCCACCGACCCCGACGACGAGACGTACGGCTGGCGGGACGTCGAACCGCCCGTCCACCGGGAGCCCGAGCGGTCCCCGCAGCTCACCGCGCCGTCGCCCCGGGGCCCGGAGTCGGAGCGGCCGGCACGGCGGGCGCCGGAGCCGGCGCCGTCCCCGGCCGGCCGCGAGATCACGCCACCCCGACAGCGGACGGTCGACCGGCGGGAGCGGTCCGGCAAGCCGACCAGGCCCGCGAAGCCCGCCCGCCCGGCGCGGCCGGTGAAGCCGCCGAAGATCAAGTTCGGGGATCGCGACCCGTCGGTCGAGCTGGCCATCACCGAGATCGCCGGCCACCTCACCTTCACCCCCAACACCGTCACGGCGTGGTACTGGCTGCCCGAGGTGCGCTGGGCGTTCCGGCCGGACGCCGAGCGGGAGGCCCTGCTCGCCGCCATCTCGGAACAGTACGCCGGCCTCGCCGGCTTCCGGCTGCACCTGCGCCGCACCACCCGCCCCTTCCCGGCCGACGAGTGGGCCCGCACCATCGACGCGCACACCGCGTCCCCACTGCCGGACGTGCCGGGCACCGCCGGCTGGGGCGACCACCTGGTGGCCGCCCAGCGGCACCTGCTGTCGGTCAACCACGCCGAGGGGCAGACGTACCTCGGGGTCACCTTCGCCCGGCGCTCGCTCGGCGACTCGCTCACCGAGCGGCTGCTGCGCACCTTCGGCCGCGGCGTCGCCGAGAGCGAGCGCCGCAAGCTCGGCCGCACCGTCGAGCAGTTCGACGAGGTGCTGGGCGCGTTCGGCATGCGCGGTCGGAGGGTGACGGCCCAGGAGCTGGAGTGGCTGCTCTACCGGTCGGTGGCGCTCTGCATGGCCCCGCCCGGCACCCTCTCCCCGGTCACCAACGGTCGGTGGGAACGCGGCGACCTGCTCGCCCTCACCGAGCAGGTCGAGCGGTACCGCACCCCGTACGGGTCGACGGTCAAGCTGGTCAACCGGATGACCGGCGAGGAACGACACGTGGCCGTGCTCGCCGTCGGCCGGATGGAGCCGCTGGAGATCCCCGAGCGGCACGAGCCCTGGCTGCACTTCCACGAGCGGTTGCCCTGGCCGATGGAGATCTCCACCCGGGTCGACATCCTCGGCTCCGGCGACTCCTTCCGCAACCTCGAACACCGGCTGCGGATGATCCGCTCCCAGCAGCTCGACTACGCCGAGCATGGCATCGACGCCCCGCCCGAGCTGGAACGGCTGGCCAAGCGGGCACTGGTGATCGGCGACGAGATGACCACCGGCCTTCCGGTGGACTCGGCGCGGGCGCACGGCTGGCACCGCATCGCCGTCGGCGGCCGGACCCGGGAGGAGTGCCTGGAGCGGGCCCGCCGGCTGATTCAGCTCTACTCCCGGGAACTGCGCGTTTCGTTGCAGCACCCGAAGAACCAGGACTGGCTCGCCCGCGAGTTCATCCCCGGTGAGCCGATCGCCAACACCGGCTACGTCCGGCGGATGCCGGTCAACCTGCTCGCCGCCGCGCTGCCACAGGCCGCGTCCACCGTCGGCGACCGGCGGGGCGACCTGATCGGGCGTACCGCCGGCACCTGCCGCCGGCCGGTCTTCCTCGACCTGCACTTCCCGATGGAGGTACGGGAACGTTCCGGGCTCGCGGTCTTCGTCGCCGAGCCCGGCGGCGGCAAGTCGACCCTGCTCGGCGCGCTGGGCTACCTGGCCGCCCGGCGCGGCGTGCAGGTCACCCTGCTGGACCCGTCCGGCCCCCTGGCCCGGCTGTGCAACATGCCGGAGCTGCGGCCGTACTCGCGAGTGCTCAACCTGACCGGCTCCGAGCAGGGGACGCTGGCACCGTATGCGCTCATCCCCACGCCGCTGCGCACCGAGTTCAGCTCCGGTGCGGCCGGCGACCGGGAGTTCGAGATCGCCGTCTCCAACGCCCGGGCCGAACGCCGCATGCTGGTGCAGGACATCTGCATGATGCTGGTGCCGCCGCAGGTGGCCCGGGAGGCGTCCACCGCCACCCTGTTCCGGCACGCGGTGCGCCAGGTGCCGGCCGAGGAGACGTCCACCCTGGACGACGTGGTCGCCTGCCTCGGTCAGCTCGACGACGACGCCGGCAAGGAACTGGCGAACCTGCTGCTGGACACGGCCGAGATGCCGCTGGCCATGCTCTTCTTCGGCCGCCCGCCGGCGGGTCTGCTCGGCGCCGACGCGGCGCTGACCGTCATCACCATGGCCGGCCTGCGGCTGCCCGACCTGAAGATCGAACGCGAGTACTGGTCGGCCGAGGAGGCGCTCGCGCTGCCCATGCTCCACACCGCCCACCGGCTCGCCGTGCGGCGGTGCTACGGCGGGTCGATGTCCTCACGGAAGCTGGTCGGCCTGGACGAGGCGCACTTCATGGAGGGCTGGCGCTCCGGCCGGTCGTTCCTCGTCCGCCTCGCCCGCGACTCCCGCAAGTGGAACCTCGCCGCCCTGGTCGCCTCGCAGAACCCGCGCGACATTCTCGGCCTCGACGTGCAGAACCTCGTCTCCACCGTCTTCGTCGGCCGCATCGCCGAGGACACCGAGATCGCCTCCGAGGCGCTGCGGCTGCTCCGCGTCCCGGTCAACGACGGGTACGAGGCGACACTGGCCTCGCTGTCGACCGCAGACGCCACCTCCGCCGCCAGGCTCGGCTTCCGCGAGTTTGTGATGCGCGACGTCGACGGGCGGGTGCAGAAGGTCCGGGTGGACGTGTCGTACGTCGACGGGCTGCTGGACCACCTCGACACCACCCCCGCCGCGGTCGCCGCGGCAGCGGGTCAACTGCCGACCGTCGCGGACCTGGAGGCATGACATGGCGAGGGTCCGGGCCCGGATAGCGGCGTTCCTGCTCGCGCTCGGCGTACTCGCCGGCGCCACGGTCTCCTGGCCGGTGCTTGGCGGCGAGGCGGCGTACGCCGCGCCACCGGCAGCCCAGGCCCGGGCGGACCTGTGCAGCACGAAGGAGTGGCAGGCCGACTTCCGCGCCTGCGTCGCCAAGCTGGGCGCGGTCAGCGAGGACCAGGTGGAGTGCCGTAACGCCCCGGTCCCCACGGCACCCGACTCCGGGCTCGCCGGCTGGTTCGCCGCCCGTCCCGACTCCGCCAAGCTGCCCGGCCCCAAAGGCCTCTACAGCGACTACGGCTACTCCGGATACAGCTTCCCGACGTACGACCTGCCCGGCGGTTGCGCCTCCGCAGTGATCCATCCGGACTACAAGTTCACCACCACCGTGGCCAACGGCGAGTTCATGATCGCCACGGCGATCATCGGTGCCTCGAACGCGCTGCGGGAGCGGGCCTGGGACCCCCGGTCCATGTGGGCCTGGGCCGATCCGCTGGTCGAGCAGGCCACCACGGCCGTCTACCAGAAGGTGTTCAGCGTCTTCGGCATCATCACGCTCTGCGTGGTCGGCCTCTACCTGCTCTGGCGGTCCCGTCAGTCGGACATGAGCAACGCCATGACCACCGCGGGGTGGGCCCTGCTCGTGATGGTTGCGGTGACCGCCCTCGCCGCGTGGCCCGTGAAGTCCGCGAACATCGCCGACGGCACACTCGTCACCACCCTGGGCGTGGTCCACGACGCCGTCGGTCCCGCAACGCGGGACACCCCACCTGACCAGTGCGCCCTGCCCAATCCGGATGCTTGCGTCGACAAGCGCCCTCCCGCCGTCCGGGCCAGTGACACCGCGACCGAGTCGATGCTCTACCGCAACTGGTTGCGCGGCGTGCTCGGGTCGGCCGACAGCGAGACCGCCAAGAAGTACGGGCCGGCGCTCTACGACGCCAAGTCGCTGTCCTGGGAGGAGACGGAGAAGCTCCGGGCCAACCCGGCGACGCGGGACGCGACCATCGACGCCAAGCAGCAGCAGTGGGCCCGGGTCGCCGAACAGATCAAGAACGAGGACCGGGAGGCGTACGAGTACCTCCAGGGCATCCGGGACATGGACCGGGTCGGCTCCGGCTTCATCGCCGTGCTCGCCGCGCTGCTTTTCGCGATGTTCGACCTCACCGCCTCGCTGCTGGTCCTGCTGGGCTTCCTCATCTTCCGCTGGGCGGTGATCGCGGCACCGATCCTGGGCACGGTGGGGCTGATGCGCCCGGCCAGCGCCGGCCTCCGGAGGCTGGCCAACGCGGTCGTCGCCGCCGTGTTCAACATCGCCATCTTCGGCACGGGCGCCGCCATCTACCTCTTCGCAGTGGACCTGATCATGAGCACGCCAACCCTGCCGGGTTGGCTCCAGGTGGTGCTGGTCTGGCTTTGCGGGGTGGTCGGTTGGCTGCTGCTGCGCCCGTACCGGCGGATCACCCAACTCGGCGGCAAGGACAGCAGCGAGGCAGTCAGCTCGGCCGGTTCGTGGCACCGACGGTTCTTCCGGGACATGCGCACCGCGGCGCGGCTCGACGTGGCCGAGCCTGGTGGCACGAACGAGCCGACGCTGGCCCGACGGCGCGGAGCGACGGTCGAGCAGACCACGCTCAGGCCGGAGGCCCGGCACGAGGACCCGAGCCACTCCGCCGCCGGCACCGCCACCGCCGCCGCCGGCACCGAGCGGAAGCGGCCCGACGGACAGGAGCGCCCCGGCGAGGCCACCGTGCCTGAGCAGCGGAGCCCCGCGCGCTCCGCCGCAGCTCGGCCGCGCCGGCGTCAGCCCTCGACCTGGACGGAGCCGGACGTGCCGGCGGAGAACCCGTCCTTCGTAATCTACCGGCCGGGAACGACCGAGCCCACCACACCACGACCTGCCGCACCGCGGATCCGCACCGAAGCGCGGTGAGGGTGATGCGACGCGCGGCGGAGTTCCTCTTCACTCGGGTACTGCGGTCCCGGCTGGGCATCGCGCTGGTGATCGGGGTCCTGGTGTTCGGTGTGATCGGTGCGGCCCGGCTGGTGTCCGACGCGGGCGACCCCCTGACGGGGCTGAGCAACCGGCCCAGCCAACCGATCACCACCGTCGACCCGGCCGCCGGTGACGACGGCGTACTCGGTGGCACCGCACCCCCGACGCCGGTGACCCTCCCGGGCGCCCCGACCCCCGAACAGGTCGCGGACCGGTTCACCGCCGCCTGGCTCGGTGGGCGCGGCGACAGCGCGGACGAGTGGCACGACGCCCTGCGTCCGCTCTCCACGCCGGAACTCACCGAGAAGCTCTCGGGTGCCGATCCGGCGGGGGTTCCGGCGGAACGGACGACCGGCGAAGCAAGTCTCCGCCCCAGGACGGAGCGCTTCGTCGAGGTGCTGGTGCCGCTCGACACCGGGCGGCTGCGTCTGGAACTGGTGGCCCCCGACGGGCAGTGGCTGGTCGACGCCGTGGACTGGGAGCGGACATGAGCGATCACATGGGAGATGGCCGCAGCCCGCGGCGCAGGCTGCGGCTCGGCGCGCTGGCCGTCGCGCTGACCGCCACACTCGCACTGCTCTGCTGCACCGGCGGGACGGCCGCGTTCTTCCTCACCGAGTTGAGCGGCGACAGTGGCGAGCTCTCCCCGGAGGCCCAGTCCGCCTGCGGCCGGTCGCACCAGGTGAAGGTCTCTGGTCCCATGCCCCGCTTCGCCCAGTACGGCGAGAGCCAGATCCGCAACGCCGCCGTCATCATCAAGGTCGGCTCGGACATGAAGGTGCCACCCCGGGGCTGGGTCATCGCCGTCGCGACCGCTATGCAGGAGTCCGGACTGCGGAACCTCCCCCACCTGGGCAGCCGCAACGACCACGACTCGGTGGGCCTGTTCCAGCAGCGCCCCAGCCAGGGTTGGGGATCCCCGGAGCAGTTGCAGGACCCGTCCTACTCGTCCCGGAAGTTCTACGAGAAGCTGGTGAAGGTCCCGAACTGGGAGCAGCTTTCCCTGACCCGGGCCGCCCAGCGGGTGCAGGTGAGCGCCTTCCCCGACGCCTACGCGAAGCACGAGGAACTGGCCAGCAAGATCGTGGACGCGCTCGCCGGCGGTGCCGCCCGCACCGTTCAGGTGGCGCAACGCAGCATCTGCAACGCCGCAGCCCGTGGCCAGATCGCGGCCTCGGGTTGGACCGCACCGATCCCCGGGGGCGTCGGCTCCGGCTTCCGTACGGCGAGCCGGCCCAGCCACAACGGGGTGGACATCGCCGCGCCGAAGCGCACCCTGATCCGCGTCGCGGCAACCGGTCGGGTGTTGGTCGCCCGCTGCGACCCGGCCAACAACGGCCGGCTGAGCTGCGATGTCGACGGCTACCCGGGCAAGGGCGGGTGTGGCTGGTTCGTCGATGTCCTGCATGCCGGCGGTTACGTCACCCGGTACTGTCACATGATCGTCAAGCCTCGGGTGGCCCCAGGTCAGCTGGTCAAGGCCGGCGAAGTAATCGGCGAGGTCGGCAGCAGCGGGAACTCGTCCGGGCCGCACCTGCACTTCGAGGTGCACGTCGACGGGGACCGGTCCAGTCGCGGTGCCGTCGACCCGGTGCCGTTCATGCGGGACCGGGGAGCGCCACTCAACGGCAAGGCATAGGGCCCCGGCACGCATGACCGGGCCGCTTCCCGACCCCTTCGCCGACCAGCCTGACTGGGCACCCCTGCCGCCCAGGCCCATCGAGATCGTGCCCGCGACCGGTCGGGTCGAATTGCGGGGGCGGCGGGTCCTGGTCGGGCTACCCGGTCTCGGCTGGCGTGGCGATCTGCGCGCCGACGACAGAGTGGTGCAGAACAGCCGTACCTACGTACCGGTCATTCCGGAGCAGGAGTGGTACCGCGCAGAGTCCGAACAGGTCGAGGTCTTCGCCCCGCTTGTGCCGGTCGAACGAGTGTGGGTGGAAACCCTGGGGAATCGGCCAAGTGCCCGCGTCGTCGGTATCTCCAGCGTCAACCTGGTATCCCTGGACGCGCCGGTCCACCGCGCCCCGACTCCCGTCTTCGAGGCCGACGCCGTCACCGGACGGCGGGTCGTGCACGTGGCTGATTCCGGTGAGCAGCGGGAACTTCGCGCGGTGACCGAGACCTACTCAGGCACCGACGGGGACATCTGCGTCCGGGTCACGCCGGAGTTGGAGTGGTACCGCTGGGCCTGGCGGGGCCAGCCACCCACCACCCTGGAGGTCCCGGTCCATCTACTCTGGATCGAATGAGCGGCCTCAGGTCACGGACATGCCACCGCATACCCTCCACTCATCATTAGCTTGGGTGACATCGAACAGCCAAGGCTGACGGTCGCTCTGCGAGACCCCGTCAACGTATGCAGAGATGATCAGATCAACCTGAACCTTTGTTCTATCCCCCTGCTCCTGGAGGTCAAGCCTGCCCCAGCTCACCGAGAGCGTGGTGGAAAAGCGCCTCTCACGGGCAAGAAGGTCGTCGCGAAGCGTACGGAGCTCCTTCAGCTCGGCGGACGCGCCCGAGCAGGTGAACTGGTCAGCTTTGATGTCGTTGCGGTCGACGAGGAAGGCACGGAGATAGTTGTCGACCACCACGTCCGGGGCGCTGCGATCCGGTCTGGTGGCGCGGTCGTACAACACGAAGGCGGTGATGCCGCCACCGACGAGAAGCAGGCCGAGCACTCCGGCCACCACAGTGACGATGGTCCGCAGCCGCCCCGGCGGTCGGGCCGGTGCCGGCGCCCCCGAGGGGGGTGCCAACTGTTCCGGCGGGGTCCGCTGCGCCGGTACGCGGGAAACCTGGGAACCGGCGGGGGGCTGCACTGATTCCACCCCTTGAGGCTATCGGCTGGACGCCTCGTACCCAATGCCCAAGATGCAGCGGATCGTGACAGGACGACGCCCAGCGGTGAGAATCCGCCCTGGCCCGGACATCCCCGGCGCACCGCCGTGGCGCATCCCGGAGGACGGGCGGGACCTGGGATACCGTCACTGCTCGGGGAGGGGTTGCCAGCCTCGGGACGAGGGGGGTGGACGCGGTGTTCGGTCCGAGGACACGTACCAACCGCGCCGCTGCCCTGCACCGTAGGGCGGAGGCGACGGCCGCCGCGGCGGCCAGCATCCTGGACGAGATCCGGCCCGCACCTGCCGACCAGCGCCGGCAGTACGAGCTGGCGGATCGGCTGCGTTCGGCGGCGGCCGTGCTGGCACCGGGCTGGGCGGGGGCGCCACTGAATACGGTCACCGGGGCGACGCCCTCCGGCGAGGAGCCGCCGCCGTACGTCCGGGTCGGCACCGCAGCGCCACTGGAGGACGCGCGCTTCCCCGCCCTCGTGCCTCTGCTCGGCACCGGGCACCTGACGATCGACAACGACGCCCGGGATCCCCGGGTGGCCGGGCTGCTCCGGGCCGTGCTGCTGCGCCTGCTCGCCGCGACGCCCGCCGGTTGCCTGCTGGTCCGCGCCATCGACGGCACGGACGGCATCGGCGGCACGGGCATCAGCGCCACCGGCGGCGCCACCACCGAGGCAAGCGCAAGCACCGGCACAGCCACCGATACAGCCACAGCCACCGGCACCGGCACCGGCACCGGGCATCGTGCGACGCCGCGCGGCACGTTCGCAGCGTTCGCCGCGCTCGCGGACGCCGGCCTGCTGCCCCCGCCCGCCACAGACGTCGCCGGGCTGCGGGCCGTGCTCACCGAGGCAGAGCAGTGGGTGTCCCCGTCCAGCGGCCGGCCGCGCCGGCACGACCGCACGCTTCTGCTGGTCGTGGCGGCCCTGCCGGAGTCGACCGCTGCGGCCGACCTGGATCGGATCGAGGCGCTGGCCGAGCGCGGATCGGCCGCCGGCCTGCACCTGATCGTCGCCGGCTGGCCATCGGCCGGCCCGTACGCGACCCGTACGCCCCTGCCGCAGGCCACCCCGCTGGCCATGCGCAACGCGTACGCGCTGCTGGGCGACCCGCCCGGCACTTCCCTGGCGGGGCCGGGCGCGAAGCCGCCCGGCGGGCTGAACTCGCCGGTCTTCGTCGACGACGACCCGCCGTCGGGCCTGGTCGACGCCGTCTGCCGACGGCTGGCCGAGGAGATCGAGGCCGGCTCCCGGCTCAGTCTGGCCGACCTGTTACCCGACCCGACCGAGCCATTGTGGGCGGCGGGCTCGACGGAGGGCATCTCCACCACGGTCGGGGACGCCGGCGGCCGGCCGGTGACCGTGGGGTTCACCGAACTGACCCCGCACTGGCTGGTCAGCGGCCGGTCCGGGGCGGATCGTGCCGCCTTCCTCAGCAACGTGCTGCTCGGCCTCTCCGCCCGGTACGGCCCGGACGAGCTGGTCCTGCACCTCGCCGACCTGGGCGACGGCGAGTCGTTCCAGGAGTTCCTACAGACCGAACGGGACCGGTCCTGGGTGCCCCAGGTGCGCTCGGCGGGGATGGCCGCCGACCGGGAGTACGTGCTGAATCTCCTCGACGAGCTGGCGGCGGAGGCCTGCCGGCGGGACGAGGCCGGCCAGCGTGCCGGCGGGCAGCGATTCGCCGCCCTGCGGGAGCACCAGGCCCTGCCCCGGATCGTCTGCGTGATCGACAATGTTCCGCTCCTGTTGGCCGACCGGGACCGGCTGGCCGCCGACGCGGTCGCCCGACTGGACGCTCTGGCCCGATCGGGCCGGGCGTACGGGGTGCATCTGGTCCTGGCCGGCGATGGCGACCTCGGAATCACCGGCGGGCCGACGACCCGTGACTCGATGCTCGGGCAGTTTCCGGTGCGGGTGGCGCTGGCCGGCGGCGGCCCGGTGTTGGAGCCGACCAACGACGCCGCAGCCGGGCTGCCGGTGGGCAGCGCGGTGGTGAACACCGCAGGCGGCCTCGGCGGTCCCCGGGGTGCCACCCGGGGCCACGAGCGGATGGTCCGTTTCCCCGACCCGCACGAGGCCCCGGAGACCATCGGGCAGTTGCGCCGGCGGCTCTGGGCGGCCCGTCCGGAGCGTTCGGCTCCGCCGGTCGTCTTCGCCGGGTGGGCGCGCCCACTGCTACGCAACGATCCGAGCTACCGGGCCGCCTTCGCGGGGCGGGCGCGGGGACCGGTGGCCCTGCTCGGCCGGGCGGTGGACCTGTCCCGGTCGACGGTCACGGTGCCGCTCGGCCCGGCCGCCGGCCGCAACCTCGTCGTCCTCGGCCCGGGGATGGAGGCGGTCGCCCTGCTGGCCACGGCGGCGCGCAGCGTCGCGGCGCACCACCCGCCGGGTACGGGACGGTTCGTGGTGGCGACGCTCGCCGCCGAGGCGGCGCCGGTGGCCGACGCCCTCGCGGCGGACCTCGCCGGCCAGCACCGGGTGGACCGCGTCGGACTGCCGGGCCTGCTCGCCGCCGTGGACGCCGACGAGCCCGGCTACCTGGTGGTCTTCGGGCTGGATGGGCCCGCTTCGCACGAGCGGCCAGCGAACGGGCCCGCCCCGCACAAGTTCCCGCCGGATCGGCTGCGGGCCCTGCTGCGCGACGGCCCGCCGGCCGGCCGGCACCTGCTGGGCTGGTGGCGCACGGTGCCGGCGTTCACGGCGGTGGCCCGGCCGGAGGACGATCTCGACAAGCTGGCCGCCGTGGTCGCGGTGGACGTGCCGGCGGCCCAGCTAACGGCGCTGTTCGGGCACCCGGTGCAGTGGCGTCCCCGGCCGGGCCGGGCGATGCTCTGGGACGGTCCGGCCGAGCGGGGCGTCCCGCTGGTCCCGTTCGCCGGGCCGGACACGGAACCAGGCATCGAACCGGGCACCGATCCAGGCACCGACATTTCGGTGGGACCCGGCACCCCGACTGGGATCAGGGCCGCAGTGGGGATCGGGGCCGGGGACGCAGCCGCGACCAGGGCCGGGGAGGGCGGATGAGCGGGGAGCAGACCAGCGTCGTCGCCGCACCGGCTGTCGCCGGGCCGCTCCGGCAGCGGCCCGGCGTCGACCCGACGCCCGCCGCCGACGGCACGGCGACGTGGACGGAGTACGTCGCCGCCGCCTGGCAGCTCGACGGGGTACGCCGCAGCGCCGCGACCGCCGCGACGGAGCAGGCCCGCGCGGTCCAGGCCGCCCGGGAGGAGCTGACCGGGGTACGCGCGCGGCTGGGCGGCCCAGCGGTCCTGGGCTGCGCGAGTTGGGCGTACCCCCGATCGTGCTGGCGCCGTCGCCGCCGGAGCTGAGCGAGGCGGCCCGGGAGATGGTCTGCGGGCCCTCGGCGGTGCTGACGGCGCTGCGCGCGGCCCGGGGCTGGGCGGACGGGGCTGACGGCCTGCTGGCCGCGCGCGGCCGGCTCGCTCCGGCGGCCTGGCCGCCACGGCTGCGCAACCTGCTGGTGTACGGGCCGATCGCACTGGTCGTGCCGCTGCTCCAGGTGGTGCTGTACGTGACGACCGGCACCGGGCCGGCGAGCGTGTTCGCGCTGCTCTGCGGGCTCCCGATGCCGGCGGTTGCCTTCGTCGCCGGCTGGATCGGCGTCGGCCGGATCTTCGGCCGGCCACCGGAGCCGGCGCACGCAACGGCCTCGAACCCTGCTGCGGGCGACCCGGCCGTGGCGGCCGGCGGCGGCACCGGGGCGGTGCCTCCGGTCGGACCTGGCGGGATGCCGGCGTCCGGCGGCCGACTCGATCGGACGGCCCGGTGGGGCGCTCTGGTCTGTCTCGTTCCGGCGGTGCTGACCACCGCCGGGATCGTGCTGGCGATGCTGGCCGGTTGAGCCACGCCCCGACCGCGAACCCGGGCGGGCAGGTGGATCTGGGGCGGGAATGTCACCGTTGGGGCGACCGAACGGTCGCCCCAACGGTGCTGCCGGTCAGCGGGGGATGATCAGGGCCATCGCCTCGGCGCGGGACTTCGCGTCGTGCTGGAGCATGCCACGCACCGCCGAGGTGATCGTCTTCGCCCCGGACTTCTGGATGCCGCGCATGGCCATGCACATGTGCTCGCATTCGAGCACGACCACCACGCCACGCGGGGCGAGCTTGTCCATCAGCAGGTCGGCGATCTGCGAGGTGAGCCGCTCCTGCACCTGGGGACGGCGGGCGAAGACCTCGACGAGCCGGGCCAGCTTGGACAGGCCGGTGATCCGGCCGTCCGGCCCGGGGATGTAGCCGATGTGCGCGCTGCCCCGAAACGGGAGCAGGTGGTGCTCGCAGAGGCTCATCAGGTCGATGTCCCGAACGAGCACCAACTCCTCGTGGTTGGCCTCGAAGGTGGTGCTGAGCACCTGCGCCGGGTCGACCCGTAGGCCGGCGAAGAGTTCGGCGTACGCGCGGGCGACCCGGGCCGGGGTCTTCACGAGTCCGTCGCGGTCGGGGTCCTCCCCGACGGCGATCAGGATCTCGCGTACGGCCTTCTCGATGCGGGCCAGGTCGACTGCCTCCTCGACCGGGCGACCGGTCAACTTGCCGTTGACCAGCCGCGCGGCGAGGTAGTCCAGATTATCGATGTCGGGCTCGGTCGACGAGGCATCCCCGGGTGCCTCGGGACCGGCCGCTGGATCGGTGCTCAGTGCGTACCGTCCGAGTTGTTGCCGCCCGGCAGGCCGCCGCCGACGGATGCGCCGTCGGCCTGGGCCTGCGCCTTGAGCGCTTCCTTCTCGGTCGGCGTGAGGACCGGGGGCTCGGTGGAGGGTTGGCGCTTGCCGAAGCCGTTGTACGGGGCCATCGGCGGGCGCTTCACCACCCGGGCGCAGATCCGGGCCATGTCGGCGGTGGAGAGGGTCTCCTTCTCGATCAGCTCCAGGACGATGTTGTCCAGGACGTCCCGGTACTCCACCAGGATCTCCCAGGCCTCGTCGTGGGCCAGCTCGATCAGTGCCCGCATCTCGCTGTCGATCTCGGCGGCCACCGTGTCGGAGTAGTCCCGCTCGTGGCCCATGTTGCGGCCGAGGAACGGCTCGTCACCACTGGTGCCGTACTTGATCGCACCGAGCTTGGAACTCATGCCGTACTGGGTGATCATCGCGCGGGCCAACCCGGTGGCCTTCTCGATGTCGTTGCCGGCACCGGTGGTTGGCTCGTGGAAGACCAGTTCCTCGGCGGCCCGGCCGCCCAGCGCGTACGCCAGGGTGTCGACCATCTCGGCGCGGGTCTGGGTGTACTTGTCCTCCGTCGGCAGGACCAGGGTGTGGCCCAGCGAGCGGCCACGCGACAGGATCGTCACCTTGTGCACCGGTGCGGCGTGCGGCAGCGCCCAGGCGACCAGCGCATGCCCACCCTCGTGGTACGCGGTGATCTTCTTCTCCTGGTCGCTCATCACCCGGGTCCGACGCTGCGGCCCGGCGATCACCCGGTCGATCGACTCCTCCAGGGAGTCGTTGGTGATCGCCCGCTGGTCCTTGCGGGCGGTGAGCAGCGCGGCCTCGTTGATCACGTTGGCCAGGTCGGCACCGCTGAAGCCCGGGGTGCGCCGGGCCACCGAGTCGAGGTCGACGTCGGGGGTGAACGGCTTGCCCTTGGCGTGCACCCGCAGGATGGCCTTGCGGCCCTCCATGTCGGGGGCGTCCACCGGGATCTGCCGGTCGAAGCGGCCCGGGCGCAGCAGCGCCGGGTCGAGGATGTCGGGCCGGTTGGTGGCGGCGATCAGGATGACCCCGCCCTTGGTGTCGAAGCCGTCCATCTCGACGAGGAGCTGGTTGAGCGTCTGCTCGCGCTCGTCGTGGCCGCCGCCCATGCCGGCGCCCCGGTGGCGGCCGACGGCGTCGATCTCGTCGACGAAGACGATCGCCGGGGCATTCGACTTGGCCTGCTCGAACAGGTCGCGGACCCGGCTCGCGCCGACACCCACGAACATCTCGACGAAGTCGGAGCCGGAGATGGAGTAGAACGGCACCCCGGCCTCGCCGGCGACGGCGCGGGCGAGCAGCGTCTTGCCGGTACCGGGCGGGCCGAAGAGCAGCACGCCCTTCGGGATCTTGGCACCCAGGGCCTGATACTTCGCCGGGTTCTGCAGGAAATCCTTGATCTCGTGCAGCTCCTCGACGGCCTCCTCGGCGCCCGCGACGTCCGCGAAGGTCGTCTTCGGGGTGTCCTTGGTGATCATCTTCGCCTTGGACTTGCCGAAGTTGAGCACCCGGGAGCCGCCGCCCTGCATCTGCGACATGAAGAACAGCAGCAGGAGCACGAGCAGCGCGATGGGGAGCAGGTTGACCAGCAGGCTCACCCAGACGCTGTCGGACGACACCTTGGTGTCGGCCGGGCCGGTGATCCGGTTCGCCGCCTTGGCCGCGAGGACCTCGTTCCAGACCTCATCACCGACCTCGTACGGGAACTGGGCCTCGATCCGATCGGTCGTGGTGTCGCCGAACTTGGTCTTGCTCTGCAGATCCAGCTGGAGCGTCTGCTCCTTGTCCTGGAAGACCGCCTTCTTAATCTTGGCGGTGTGCAGTTGGTCGAGCGCAACGGAAGTGTCCACGCGGTGGTAGCTGGGACCAGCGGTGAACAGCTGACTGAGCACAACGGCGCCGAGGATGACCAGGATGATCCAGACCACCGGTCGGCGGAAGAAACGCGTACGTTCCATACTGTTGTCGAGCGCCGAGACGCCCGCATCCTCCTGATCGACGTCCTGACCGTCTGAATGGCTTGTCGCCGCCGCGGCGGCGGCCGGAGCCGCCGTGCGGGCCGGCCTCGACCCCGGGACGCGTCACTGCCGCGTCACGGTCACTCGACGGTACACCGTGTGCGCGACATGTGGCCTTGCGAGGCCAGCAGTTACGCGCAAGGCGAACCAGGTTTCCGCCGGCATGGCGCGAGCCCCGCACCCGGCCACCCGACCGCCCGGTCACGCGGGTCGAGGGGTCGGGCATGGAGGATGCCTCCACGCCACCGGCCTCTACCGTAGTCCGACTAGCTGAGAGTGCGCTGAACGTCCGCTTGACGGACACCGATGGAGCACCGGACCCGGGAGGCAAAGCCGTGGGTGCGGCCACCTTGCCCGTCAGGCGCGGGCGTAGACCTCGGGCTTGAGCACGCCGACGTAGGGCAGTTCGCGGTAGCGCTCGCCGAAGTCGAGGCCGTAGCCGACGACGAACTCGGTCGGGATGTCGAAACCGACATACTTCACCGGCACCGGGACCTTGACCGCCTCCGGCTTGCGGAACAGGGCGACGACCTCGACGCTGGCCGCCGACCGCGACTCCAGGTAACGCAGCAGCCAGGACAGCGTGAGGCCGGAGTCGACGATGTCCTCCACCACGACCACGTGCCGGCCGGCGATGTCCCGGTCCAGGTCCTTGAGGATCCGCACCACACCGGAGGAGGTGGTGCCCTGGCCATACGAGGAGATGGCCATGAAGTCCAGCTCGGCGGGGGGACCCTGCCGGCCGAGCGCCCGAGCGAAGTCGGCCATGAACATGACCGCGCCCTTGAGCACGCACACGAGCAACAGGCCGTTGTCGACGTGGGCGTAGTCCGCCGACACCTGCTTGGCCAACTCCGCGGTCTTCTCGCGGATCTGCGCCTCGGAAATGATCACGTGGTCGATGTCGGCGTCGTACCAGGAGCCGTCAGCCATGGCTCCTAGCCTGCCGTACGCGGGATGCTCCCCGTCGGCGGGGCCGCCCCTTTCGGCGCGGCCCCGCCCGGAATTTCTCTCGCACACTGGGATCAATCGGGTCAGCTGGTGCGGGATCTCCACCTGCGGCCGTTCTCGGTGGGCTTCCAGTCCGCCGAGTCCCGGGTGTCGGCGGTGACGCCGACCGCCGAGGCGACGGCCAGGGCGAGCAGGAAGATCAGGAACAACAGGGATTCCATGGCGGCGCTCGCTTTCGCGGTGATATGGGATGCTTTCGCCGCCGGTGCGCACCGGACTTGCCCCAAGTCTGCGCCGACCGCCGCCCGCCAGACAGTGGCAGGAACGCCACAGGGCCTCGATTTTCTGCCACCCGTGCGGTTACCCTCGTCACATGCTCCGTTCAGTCGCCGTCGTCATGACCGACCGGGTGGCCCCGTTCGAGCTGGGCGTGTTCGCCGAGGTGTTCGGCACCGACCGCACCGACGACGGGTTCCCCGGCTACCGGTTCCACGTCTGCACGTCCGACGGCGGGCCGGTGCGCACCTCCTCCGGCTTCCTCGTCACGCCGCACACCGACCTCGCGCCGGTCGAGGACGCCGACCTCGTGGCTGTCCCCGGGCACAGCGACGGAGCGGTCGTGCCGCCCGCGGTGCTGGCGGCGCTGCGCCGGGCCCACGCGCGCGGCGCATACGTGCTCAGCGTCTGTTCCGGGGCGTTCGTGCTCGGCGAGGCCGGGCTGCTCGACGACCGGGAGTGCACCACCCACTGGCGGTACGTCGACGAGTTGCAGCGCCGTCACCCCCGGGCCCGCGTCCGCTGCAACTCGCTCTACGTGGCCGACGGCCGCCTGCTCACCGGTGCCGGCACGGCCGCCGGCATCGACGCCTGCCTGCACCTGGTACGCGAGGAGCACGGCTCGGCCACCGCCACCCGGCTCGCCCGCCGCATGGTCGTCCCGCCGCACCGCGACGGCGGACAGTCGCAGTACATCGAGGCACCCATCGCGAAGGCGCCCGAGGCACCCACCCTGGAACCGGTCCTGGAGTGGCTGATGGGCCACCTGGACCGGCCCATCACCGTCGACGAGCTCGCCGTCCGGGCCGGGATGACGCCGCGCACCTTCGCCCGCCGGTTCCGCGCCGAGACCGGCACCACCCCGCACGACTGGCTGACCAACCAGCGGGTGCTGCTGGCCCGGCGGCTGCTGGAGGAGACCGGGCTGAGCGTGGAGAGCGTGGCCGCCCGGTCAGGATTCGGCGACGCCGCAGCGCTGCGGCACCACTTCGCCCGGCGGCTCGCCACCACCCCGCACGCCTACCGCACCACTTTCCGCGACCGCGCCACCATTCCCTGATCCACTCGGTGCCGGCGACCTGGGGGCCTCCGGACCCCGGCGACCCGGCATGCCGCCGACCTGGCGTCGATCACGGCTCACGAGGTGCGGCGGACCCGCCCGAAGCGGTCAGCCGGCCGGCGCGGCGGACCACCCGCAGGCCGCCGGGCAGGTGGACCTCGCCCTGGCCGTGCCAGTCGGTGACCAGGGTGTCGAGCGCCGCCACGTGACGATGGGACAGTGCGGCGGGCGGCGCGCCCAGCTCCCGGGCCCAGGCGTGCAGCACCCGCGTCCGCACGGCCGGGGCGAGCCCGGCCAGCGCCGTCACCGCCAGCCCGCCGTCCGGGGCCCGCACGCCGGCCAGCGCCGACCCACCCGCGCCGGCGGGCGCGGACACCGGGATGCCCCCGCTCGGCGCGTCACCAGGCTCCGCCGCCGGAGCGGACAGGGCGGCGGCGGAGAGGGCGTCGAGGGCGGCCGTGTCGGCGGCCACCAGGCGGGCGGTCCGGGCCAGGTTGTCCACCACCCCAGGGCCGAGGGCGCGGACCAGCGCGGGCAGGGCGTCAGCCCGGACCCGGGCCCGGGCGTACGACGCGTCGGCGTTGTGCGGGTCCTCCCACGGCGTGAGGCCGAGCGCGGCGCACGCCTTGCGGGTCTCCTCGCGGCTCACGTCGAGCAGGGGCCGCAGCAGCGGCACCCCGCACAGGTCCCGCCGGGGCGGCATCCCGGCCAGCCCGCGTGGGCCGGCACCCCGGGCCAGCGCGAGCAGCACCGTCTCGGCCTGGTCGTCGCGGGTGTGCCCGGTGAGCAGCGCCGCCGCACCGTGCCGCCGGGCCGCCTCGACCAGCGCCTGGTAGCGCGCCTCCCGGGCCGCCGCCTCGGGACCGCCGGGGCGGCCGGACACCTCGACGCGTACCGCCTCGGCCGGCGCGAACCCGGCCCCGGCGGCCCAGGCGGCGACGTCGGCGGCCCGTCGGTCGGAGCCGGCCTGGAGGGCGTGGTCGACGGTGACGAGGCCGACCGGGCGACCCAGCCGGGGCGCGACGAACGCGGCGGCGGCGGCCAGGGCCAGCGAGTCGGCCCCGCCCGAGCAGGCGACCAGCACCGGCCCGGCCCCGGCCAGCCCGGCCAGCGCGCGGCGGACCGCGAGCCGGACGGCGGCGACCGGCGGGGCGAGCACGGGCATCGGCGTACGGTCAGCCGGCCGTCGGGGTGGTGGCGGCCGGCCCGTGCACCCGGGCGACCCAGGCGTCGGGGTCGCCCAGCTCGTCGAGCCGGGGCAGGGTCAGCGGGGAGCTGAAGATCTTGTTGAAGCCGTCCATGCCAACGCGCTCGACGACGCCGTGGACGAACTTGCGGCCCTCGGCGTACTGGCGCATCTTGACCTCGACGCCGAGCAGCCGGCGGATCACCTTCTCCAGCGGGTTTCCCGTCTCCCGACGCCGGTTGAACGCGGCGCGGATCGACTCGACACTGGGGATGACCTGGGGGCCGACGCCGTCCATGACGAACTCGGCATGCCCCTCCAGCAGGGTCATCAGCGCGGTGAGCCGGTCGAGTACGGCCCGCTGGGCGGGGGTCTGCACGATGTCCAGCACGCTGGCCCGGCTCTCCGGGTCCTTCACCGCGTCGGAGAGGGTGGCCACCCCACGGCGCAGCCGCTCCAGCAGGTGCTCGCCGCCCTGCGAGGCGTCGACGAACGCCTGCACCTCGCCGAGGAAGTACGCCCGCATCCACGGCACGGCCGTGAACTGGGTACGGTGGGTGACCTCGTGCAGGCAGACCCAGAGCCGGAAGTCGCGCGGGTCGGCGCCCAGCTTCCGCTCCACCTCGACGATGTTCGGCGCGACGAGCAGCAGCTGGCCGGGGTCGCCGGAGAAGACCTCGTACTGGCCGAGGACCCGGCCGGAGAGGTACGCCAGCACGGTCCCCGCCTGCACCCCGGTTAGCCGGGAGCCGACCGCCTCGGTGATCGGGCCCGGCCGTTTGTCGCCGGAGAGCCGGCTGATCAGCGGGGTGATCACCTCCCGCAGCCCGGAGATGTTGGTGGCCGCCCAGTCCCGCCGGTCCACCACCCGCACGGGCGGGTGGACGACCTGGGACCGCAGCCCCGTGTAGTCGGCCACGTGCCCGGCCGCCTCGTCCGTCAGCCGCCGCAGCTCGGAGACCACCTCGGTGGCCTCGGCGTACGACACCCGGGGCCCCGACTTGCCCAACGCCCCCGCCGTCGCGGCGGCCAGATCCCAGTCCACGAACTGCGCCATGGACCCACCGTACCCGCGCCGGAACACCCCCACCTTTCACCGATCCAAGGACAGACCACCTCGAACCGGTCAGCGGCAGCCGCAGCGGGCCAGGGCGGACGTGACTCGGTCGAGGGCGCGGCGGGTGTCGTCGAGGCTGCCCGCCGGAGCCCGGTCGGCGAGCACGGCGAAGGTGAGCAGCCGCCCGTCGGCGGTGGTGACCAGCCCAGCGATGGCGTGCACACCGGTCAGCGTCCCGGTCTTGGCCCGGACCACGCCGGCCCCGGCCGTCGTACCGTCCGACCGGTACCGCCCGTCCAGGGTGCCCGACCAGCCGGCCACCGGAAGGCCGCCGAAGATGATGCCGAGCTCCGGGTGGGTGCCGTCACCGGCGAGGGCGATCAGGTCGGTCAGCAGGGACGGACTGATCCGGTTCCGCCGGGACAGCCCGCTGGCGTCGGAGAGGGTGATCTCGTCGGCGGGCAGGCCCAGCTCGCCGAGGACGATGTCCATCGCCGCCGCCCCGCCGGTGAAGGAGGCCGGCCGGTTCCGGGCCAGCGCCACCTGCCGGGCGAGCGCCTCGGCGATCACGTTGTCGCTGTCGGTGATCATCATGTCGACCAGCCGGATCATCGGCGGCGACTCGACCTTGCCCAGTTCGGTGCCGGGGGCCGGCGCCCCGCCGGTCGAGGCCCCGCCGCCGGTC
>NZ_GG657738.1:3018927-3032639 GCF_000158815.1 Micromonospora sp. ATCC 39149
GCGTCCGGGCCGGCGAGGACCGGGGCCGGGTCCGGCTCGGCGGTCTCGGTGTTCGCCCGCGGGGTGGCCCCGCCGTCGCCGAGCCAGCCGGCGACCGGACCGGGCCGGACCACCGCCAGGCCGGCTCCGACCAGGGCGAGCAGCAGCACTACGGCGAGCACGGCCAGCGGGCGGCGTCGGCGGCGGGTGGGCGACGGGTCGTACCCCGGCGGGGGACCGACCCGCGGGTCACCGGGACCGCTGGTCGCGGGCGAAACCGGCACGGCGGCCGGCTCCGGGGCCACGGGCGCGGGCTGGTCGGCCACGCCCGCCGCGACGGGAGCGGCGGAGGCCGCGACGAGGTCCGGGGAGCGGCCGGCGGCCGAGGGCCGCCACGCCGGCGGCGGGGGACGCTCGCCCGGCCCGACGATCGGGGTCGTGGCCTCCGGGTCGAAGTCGTCCGGAGCCGGCTCCTGAGCGCGCGGAACGTGTGCCTCGGGCACCGGCACCCGCCCGGTCGCGTTCCCGGACCCCGGGTGCGGGTTCTTCCGCCCGTCAACCCCCTGTGGGCGGTAGTGTGAATCTTCCCTCCCCACGACCCCCTCCTCCCCGTGCGGAAAACAGCTTGGGTGACACTACTTCGGTCCGAACACTATGCGGCGGCCGGAGCGGGCGGGTGGGCATTCACCTGCCTGGGAGCGGTGCCACTGGTTCCGTCAGCCAGCGTGGGCAAACGAGGGAGCGTGGGAGATGGATTTCGACGTCACGGTTGAGATCCCCAAGGGTCACCGCAACAAGTACGAGGTGGACCACGCGACCGGCCGGATCAGGTTGGACCGCACCCTCTTCACGTCCACGCAGTACCCGGCGGACTACGGGTTCATCGAGGGCACCCTGGGCGAGGACGGGGACCCGCTGGACGCGCTGGTGCTGGTCCCCGAGCCGACCTTCCCGGGCTGCCTGATCCGCTGCCGCACCATCGGCATGTTCCGGATGACCGACGAGAAGGGCGGCGACGACAAGGTCCTCTGCGTGCCCTACGAGGACCCGCGCCAGGAGCACCTGCGCGACATCCACCACCTCGGCGAGTTCGACCGGCTGGAGATCCAGCACTTCTTCGAGGTGTACAAGGACCTGGAGCCCGGCAAGTCGGTCGAGGGCGCGACCTGGGTCGGCCGCGTCGAGGCGGAGGCCGAGATCCGCGCGTCGTACCGGCGGGCCAAGGAGGCCGAGGAGCGCGGCGAGACCATCCACTGACCCACCCTGCGTCGACGGGCCCGGTGGCCGCTCAGCCGAGCAGCCCTCGGGCCCGTTCGTACAGGTCGAGCACCGCGCAGGCCACCGGCACCACGGAGACCACCAGCGCCGTGTCGACCAGGTCGGCCGCCCGGCCCAGGTACGGGGAGGCGGGCCGCCGGGCGTACGTGGTCCCGGCCGCCACGGCGAGCAGGGCGACGGCCAGCCCGCCGACGGCCAGCACCAGCCGCCCCGCCGACCCCGAGCCCACGGCCAGCACCCCGCCGAGTAGGGCGGCCCCGGCCAGTCCGGCGACGACCGGGGGCATCCGGTGGCGAACCGCCACGAACAGCCGCGAGCGCAGCAGCAGCACGGCGGAGACCACGGCGACCAGCAGCCGCCCGGCCGCCCCGCCCGCCGTCGTGAGCACCACGGCCGCCCCGGCCACCAGCACGGCATGCCCGAGCAGCATCCCGGTGAGCATCTCCTCCGTGCGGGCCACCGCCGCGTGCACCCGGGCCCGGTCCGGCAGGTCCCGAACGGCGTCCGCGCCGGGGCCGCTGTCGCCGGGCAGGGTGATCGGCGGCAGCGGCATCTTGCCCAGCCGGATGGCCAGCAGCGGCAGTGCCCCGAGCGCGAAGACCAGGACGCAGACCAGCACGGCGGCGGCACCCCCTGCTGGCAGCGCCAGCCCGCCGAGGGCGGCGAGCGCGCCGGCCACGCCGACGGTCGCGCCGGCCACGAAGACCCGCACCCGGCTGGCCACCCCGAGCAGGCCCAGCACCGCCACCAGCAGCAGCGCCACCGCGCCGGCCAGCAGCTCGGGGGCACCGAGCCAGGGCAACGGCGCGACCGGGCCGATCGCGTCGCCGGAGCTGACCGCGAGGGCACCGGCCGCGAACGCGTACGGCAGGGCGTAGCCGCCCAGGGTCGCGCCGGCGGCCCCGTCCCCGTACGCGCGGGAGGCGACCGCACCGGCGAGGGTGAGCAGCAGCGCCACCGCGCCCGCGACGGGCCAGCCGCCCCCGGGCCCGGCGGCGAGCACGGCGAGCAGCCCCACGCCGAGCGGTACGGCCGCGCCGGCCAGGGCTGCGGATCGGGTGGCGGCCGGCGACCAGGCGGCACCCCGGCGGCGGGCCCCGTCGACGATCGCCTCGACCACGTCGTCGTACTCCAGCTCGGGCCACTGCGCGCGGGCCGGCACCAGGTGCAGCACCTCGCCGTCGCGGACCCCCTGGGGAAGCAGGGCCTGCGCGGTGAGCAGCACCGCGCCGTCGGTGCGGCGCAGCACCCAACCGCCGTGCCGTTCGCCGTCGTCGGCCAGCCCCTCGCCGGCGTGCCGGAGCACCTCGGGCAGCAGCTCGGCCAAGGGGACCTGCTCCGGCAGAGCGACGTCGACCCGACGCTGGGGGGCGCTGATCGTGACACGGGCCAGCCCGGTTGTCATCGACGCATCTCCATATCGAGGAAGGATGGTGGCTGCGCGGACGACAGGACTTTACCTACCATGAGCCAGGCTCGAGTTACCGAGCGCTGTGGGAGGTCGAGTGTCCACCGTCGTCATCAAGCGACCACCCCGGCGACCCGCGCCGGAGATCCCGGTCGGCGAGCTGCCCGTCGAGGCCCCACCGGAGATCCCCGCCGTCACCGGCAGCCGCTGGCAGCAGGCGCTGATGGTGCTGCCCATGCTGGGCGGGACGGTCGCGATGGCGATGATGTTCGGCCGGGGCGGCGGGGCGTACTCGTACGTGGTCGGCGGGATGTTCGGGCTCTCCTCGCTGGCCATGCTGGTCACCTCGTGGGGCAGCGCCTCCGGCACCCCGAAGAAGTCGGAGATGATGGCCGCCCGCCGGGAGTACCTGCGGCACCTGGGCGCGCTGCGCCGCCGGGTCCGGCAGACCGCCGGGCGGCAGCGGGCCGGGCTGCACTACCGCCACCCGGACCCGGACCGGCTCTGGTCGACCGTCGACAGCCACCGGGTCTGGGAGCGCCGCCCCGGCGACCCGGACTTCGCGGTGGTCCGGGTGGGCGTCGGCCCGCAGACCCTGGCCACCCCGCTGGTCCCGCCGGTCACCCGCCCTCTGGAGGAACTGGAGCCGATGACCGCCGGAGCGCTGCGGCGGTTCCTCGACGCGTACGCGGTGGTGCCCGACCTGCCGGTGGCCCTGTCACTGCGCAGCTTCGTCCGGGTCTTCGTCCGGGGCGAGGCACCCCGCGACGGCGCGGAGGCGGGCGTCCGGCCCGGCACCGGATCGCCCGACGCGCAGGCGCTGGGCCGGGCGCTGCTCATCCAGCTCGCGGTCTTCCACGCCCCGGACGAGCTGATGGTCGCCGTCTGCGCCGGCCCGGAACGGCGGGCGCTGTGGGAGTGGGTGAAGTGGCTGCCGCACGCCCACCACCCCACCCGCACCGACGCCGTCGGCCCCGTCCGCCTGGTCACCAGCTCCGCCGTCGAGCTGGAACGGCTCCTCGACGAGGTGCTGGCCAGCCGGTCCCGGTTCAGCCCGACCGGCCCGGCCACCGACGGGCCGCACGTCGTGGTGGTGCTCGACGGCGGCGACCTCACCGGCGCCACCGACCTCGTCGGCGACGGCGGCATCGACGCGGTCACCGTGGTCGACCTGGACACCCCGCCGCCCCGGCTGCTGGACCGGTACGCCCTCCTGCTCGACCTGCGAGGCGGCCGGCTGCACTCACACTCCGTCGAGGGGCACGCCGAGGTGGGCACCGCCGACCGGCTGGCGCTGGCCGACGCCGAGGCGGTCGCCCGCCGGCTCGCCCCGCTGCGGCTCGCCACCGCCGTACGCGGGCCGGACGCCCCGGTCAACGCCGAGCTCGGCCTGCCCGAACTGCTCGGCATCGGCGACCCGGAGAGCTTCACCGCCGAGCAGGGCTGGGCACCCCGGTCGGCGCGGGACCGGCTGCGGGTGCCGATCGGGGTGGGCACCGACGGCGGCGCGATCGAGCTGGACCTCAAGGAGTCCGCCCAGGACGGGATGGGCCCGCACGGGCTGCTGATCGGGGCCACCGGCTCCGGCAAGTCCGAGCTGCTGCGCACCCTGGTCCTCGGGCTGGCCGCCACGCACAGCTCCGAGCAGCTCAACTTCGTCCTGGTCGACTTCAAGGGCGGGGCCACCTTCGCGTCCTTCGACCGGCTCCCGCACACCGCCGCCGTGATCACCAACCTGGCCGACGCGCTGCCGCTGGTCGACCGGATGGTCGACGCGATCAACGGGGAGCTGATGCGTCGCCAGGAGCTGCTGCGCCGGGCCGGCAACTACGCCAGCCTGCGCGACTACGAACGGGCCCGGTCGGCCGGCGCGCCGCTGGCCCCGCTGCCGTCGCTGCTGCTGATCTGCGACGAGTTCTCCGAGCTGCTGTCGGCCAAGCCGGAATTCATCGACCTGTTCGTGCAGATCGGCCGGCTGGGCCGGTCGCTGGGGGTGCATCTGCTGCTGGCCAGCCAGCGGCTGGAGGAGGGACGGCTGCGCGGGCTGGACACCCACCTGTCGTACCGGATCGGGTTGCGGACCTTCTCGGCCCTGGAGTCCCGGACGGTGCTCGGGGTTCCGGACGCCCACGAGCTGCCCCGCTCTCCGGGGCACGGGTACCTGCGCTTCGGCACCGAGCCGCTGATGCGTTTCAAGGCCGCGTACGTCTCGGGGGCGCTGCGACGCCGGAGCGGCGCGGCGGCCTCCGGCGGGGCCGGCGCGCCCCGCCTGTTGGCCTTCTCCACCTACGTGGCACCGGTGCCGGAGCCGCCCACCCTGGCCCTGACGGCGGCCGCCGAGGACGAGGCCGGCCGGGAGAGCCTGCTCGACGTGCTGGTAGGGCGGCTGGCGGGGCAGGGTCCGCCCGCACACCAGGTGTGGCTGCCGCCGCTGGATACCGCACCCACCCTCGACGAGTTGCTCGGCCCGGTCGGCATCGACCCGACGCGCGGGCTGACCTTCGCCAACCCGGAGCTGCACGGCGCGCTCCAGGTGCCGGTGGCCGTGATCGACAAGCCCTTCGAGCAGCGGCGGGACCTGCTCTGGCTCACCCTCGGCGGGTCGGCCGGCCACGTCGGCGTGGTCGGCGGCCCGCAGAGCGGCAAGTCGGGCCTGCTGCGCACCCTGGTATGCGCGCTGGCGTTGACCCACACCCCGGTGGAGGCACAGGTCTACTGCCTGGACTTCGGCGGTGGTGGGCTGGCCGCGCTGCGCGACCTGCCGCACGTGGGCGGGGTGTCCGGCCGGACCGACCCGACCGCCGTGCGGCGCACCGTCGGGGAGTTGGTCACCGTGTTGGTCGACCGGGAGCGCCGCTTCGCCGAGCTGGGGGTGGAGTCGATGGCCGCGTACCGGCAGCGGCGGGCCGCGCTCGCTGCCCCCGGGCAGCCCGGCACCGACCCGTTCGGCGACGTGTTCCTGGTGGTGGACGGCTGGGGCACCCTGCGTAACGAGTACGACGACCTGGAGCCGCTGGTCACCGAGCTGGCCACCCGGGGCCTGTCGTACGGGGTGCACGTGGTGGCCGCCGCGATCCGCTGGACGGACTTCCGTCCGGCGATCCGGGATCTGTTCGGCTCCCGCCTGGAGCTGCGCCTCGGTGACCCGTCGGACTCGCTGCTGGTCCGACGCGCGGCGGCGGCGGCCGTGCCGGACAAGAAGCCGGGCCGGGGCATGACCGGCGAGAGCCTGCACTTCCTCACCGCCCTGCCTCGATTGGCCGACCCGGACGGCGACACGGCCACCCTGGTCAAGGCGGTCGCTGGGGCGTGGGACGGTCCGGTGGCGCCCCCGGTCCGGCTGCTGCCGCCCGTGCTGCCGTACGCGGAGCTGGACCTGACCGCGACGGCCGGGCTGGCGCTGCCGGTCGGGATCGCCGAGGCGGACCTGCGCCCGGTGGTGCTCGACTTCGCCACCGAGCCGCACCTGCTGGTGTTCGGCGACGCCGAGTGCGGCAAGTCGTCGTTCCTGCGGGCCCTCGCGGCCACCATCGTCAGCCGGTTCTCCCCGGAGCAGGCGCGGGTGATCCTGGTCGACTACCGGCGCAGCCTGATCGGCGCGATCGAGACCGAGCACCGGATCGGCTACGGCACGGCCGCCGCCCGCACCACCGAGCTGGTCGAGTCCGCCGCCGGGTACATGCAGCTCCGGCTGCCCGGCCCGGACGTCACCCCGGCGCAGCTACGCCAGCGGTCGTGGTGGTCGGGGCCGGAGCTGTTCGTGCTGGTCGACGACTACGACCTGGTGGCCAGCGGGCCGGTCAATCCGCTGCGGGCCCTGGAGGAGTACCTCCCCCAGGCCCGGGATATCGGCCTGCACCTGGTACTGGCCCGCCGGGCCGGCGGCGCCGGTCGGGGCTACGACCAGTTCCTCCAGCGGCTGAAGGAACTCTCCACCCCCGGGCTGGTGATGGCCGGCAGTCCCGACGAGGGGCCGCTGGTCGGCCAGGTCCGGCCCGGTCCGCTCCCGCCGGGGCGGGCCCGGTTGGTGACCCGGCGCGAGGGCGTACGCCTGGTCCAGTTGGCCCACCTTGCCCCGCAGTAGGGGGTCCACACCCCGGCGACCCGGTGATCCGCCCCCGGAATGCCGCGTGACGGGGGTGGAAACCGGTAATCTCCGAGCAGCATGTGTCCGCCGCGATGAATGGCTGGAAATGTGACTGGGGTTCGGCACGGCAGACCCGCGACCGCGCGACGGTTCCCCGGCCGCGCGTTGGTCGGCACGGCCGCGCTCGCGGTGTCGCTCATCGGTCCGGTTCCGCCGTCGGCCCTCGCCGCGCCGGCTCGCCCCACCGGGTTCGTCCCGCTCACCGCCCCGGCGACGGCCAGCGCGCTCTCGCGGGTGTCTCCGGCCGACACGCCGGCCCGAGCCGACCAGGGCATGGCCGCGAACGCACCCCGGCGGCTGTCTCCGGTTGACGCGCCGGCCCGAGCCGACCAGGTCCGCGACGAGCAGTGGCAGCTCGACGAGCTGCGGGCGTCGACCGCGTGGCGCACCTCGACGGGGCGCGGGGTCGTCGTCGCGGTGATCGACTCCGGGGTGGACGGTTCCCACCCGGACCTGGCCGGCCAGGTGCTGCCCGGCATCGATCTGGTCGACGGCACCGCGGGCGAGGGCCCGGACCCGGTCGGGCACGGCACGACCGTGGCGGGCCTGATCGTCGGCCGCAACGACGACCGGCGGGGCGTGGTCGGGCTCGCCCCAGGCGCGAAGATCCTCCCGGTGCGGGTCCTCGACGACGAGAACCGGTACGACGACGCGCTGATCGTCGCCAAGGGGGTCCGGTGGGCCGTCGACAACGGCGCCCGGGTGATCAACCTGTCACTCGGTGGCAGCGGTGACAGCCCGGCCCTGGCGGCGGCGCTGGACTACGCGTTCGCCCGCGACGTGGTGGTGGTCGCCTGCACCGGCAACGTCGCCTCGTCCTCCGACACCAAGGTCTGGTACCCGGCGCGGGAGCCGGGCGTGATCGCCGTGGCCGGCCTGGAGCGCACCAGCGACAACCTGTGGTCCGGCTCGATCACCGGCCCCCCGACGATCCTCACCGCCCCGGCGACCGGCCTGGTCGGCGCCCGGCCCCACGGCGGATACTGGCGGGTGCAGGGCACGAGCTTCGCGTCCCCGCTCGTGGCCGCCGCCGCCGCGCTGATCCGGGCCCGCTGGCCGCAGATGTCCGCCGGCGAGGTGGTCAACCGCCTGATCAGCACCGCCCGGGACATCGGGCCCACCGGCCGCGACGACCGCTTCGGGTACGGCCTGGTCGACCCGGTCGCCGCGCTCACCGCCGACGTGCCGCCGGTGGGGCGCAACCCGCTCGACGATCAGTTCTCCCCCGGCGTCGTGGGCTTCGGCCCGGCACCCGGCTCCACGCAGGAGGCCCCGGTCGCGGGTGCCGGCGCGGACCCGCTCGGCTTCACCGCGCCCCACCAGCAGACTCGCTGGACGGCGCAGCCCGCCGGCGGCCGGGACGACGCCGACCCGAAGCGGCTCTGGGCCGGCGTGGCCCTCGTGGTCGCCCTGGTCACCGCAGCGGCGCTGGTGGTTCGCCGCTTCCGTCAGAGGGCCCGTTGAGCACCCCCCGGCCCGATTCCGTGCTCGGCCGGTCTGATCCGGTGCCCGGCCGGGTAGAGATGGCGGGCATGAGCACGTCTGGTCAGCGCACCCGTGTCCCCGCGTCGCCGTCGTGGTGGGCCCGCCGGCTCGACCCCGACAATTCGCCGGGGCTGCGGCTCACCCTCGCCGCCACCGCCGCCTTCCTGGTCCTGGTGCCGTTCGCCCTGCTCGCCCTGCTGGTACTCGGCTCCTGGCCGCCGCTGCACCGCCTGGACGCCTCGGTCGCGCAGGCCCTGCACGGGTACGCCGTCGACCACCCCGGCTGGGTGGGGTTCATGACCGTCTGGACCCACGCACTCGGTCCCGGGCCGCTACGGGTCGCCGCGCTCGCCGTGGTGGTCTGGCTGTTCGCCCGGCGCGCCTCGCGGCTGGCCTGGTGGGCGGCCACCACGATGGCGGTGGGTGGCCTGCTCGGCGCGTTGCTCAAGCTGCTGGTCGGCCGGGACCGGCCCAACCTGCCCGACCCGGTGGGCTGGGCCACCGGTTACTCGTTCCCCTCCGGGCACGCGCTGAACGCCGCCCTCGCCGCCGGGGTGCTGCTGGTGGTCTTCCTCCCGTACGCCCGCACCCGCCCTGCCCGGCGTTGGGCGCTCTGGGTCGCCGCCGCCGTGCTGACCGGGCTGACCGGAGTGAGCCGGATGGCGCTCGGCGTGCACTACGCCAGTGACGTGGTCGGCGGCTGGGTGCTGGGTGCGGCCACGGTGGCCGCCACGACGGCCGCGTTCCGCACCTGGGGGTCCCCGGGCCCGGCGGGCCGGGCCCGGACGCCGGCGGCCTGAGAGCCCGGGTCACGGCGGCCGGAGCCGGGTGGGGCCGCCGTCAGGTGCACTCGCCGGTGGCCACCCCGCGGGTCCGCTCGGCGCCGGCCAGGGCCACCCGGGGCGGGCCTCGGCCGCCGTCACCGCGAAAGCCGGTGTTCGGGTCGTCCGCTGCCGCCGCGAAGATCACCCCGAGTACCAGGCCGTTCGAGGAGAGCAGCGGGCCGCCCGAGTTGCCGCTGCGGACCAACGCCCGGATCGTGTAGATCTCCCGGGTCACGTCGCCGGAGGAGTAGATGTCCGGGCCGGTGATCCGGTCGACGTCCCGGATCCGCGCCGACTGGGCGTTGTACGGCCCGTCGAGCGGGAAGCCCAGCACGATCGCGTCCGCCCCGCTGCCCGCGTTGCCGGCGGCGAACCGCAGGGACGGGCCGGGCAGCCCCGGCACCCGCAGCACGGCCAGGTCCCGGTCGGGGTCGTAGACGACGACCTCGCCGTCGTACCGGTCGCCGTTCAGCTCGACCGCCACCGAGCGGGTGCCGGCCACCACGTGCGCGTTGGTCATCACCCGGTCGTCGGCGTACACGAAGCCGGAACCCTCGATGCGGCGCGCGCAGCTCGGCGCGGAGCCCAGCACCTTGACCACCGAGCGCCGGCCGTCGGCCACCACCTGGGAGCCGGCGAGCGCCGGGTCGGGCGGCTCGACCTGCCGGGCCCGGGTGGGCGCGAGGTCGCCGAAGACGTCCGGGAAGCCGTTGGTGTCGACGGTGTCCCGCAGCGCGGTGGACAACTCCTGCGCCTGGTCGGGCAGGACCCGGTCGACCACGGTGAGCAGCGCGCTGTTGCGCACGGAGGAGGCCAGCCAGGGCAGCGAGGACGAACCCAGCGGCACGGCCACCAGCCAGGCGACCAGCATGACCGCGAAGAGCGAGACGAAAGCCCCGCCGACGTCGTCGGCCCGCTTGGCGACATCGCTGGTGATGGTCTGGCGCAGGTGGGAACCGAGCCAGCCGGCCAGCGCCTGCCCCACCACGGCCAGCCCGAAGACGGCGACGAGAGAGATCAGCACCCGGGTGCCGCTGTCGGTGAACTGGCGGGCCAGCAGCGGCCCGACCTGTAGCCCGATGAGCGCGCCCAGGAAGAACCCGGAGAACGACAGCACCCCGATGACGAAGCCCTGACGGTATCCGCTGATCGCGAACACGAGCATGAGCAGGAGCAGAACGAGATCCACGGCGGACACGCCCCAAGGGTACGGGCACCGGGCACGGCGGGTGCCCGCTGCTCGCGGAACGTGACGGTCAGGTCAGCGGTCCGGCCATCTCGTCTGCCGGGTCGGTGCCGGCGGAGGGGGCCGGCGCGGCCCCGGACGGCGGCAGGTCGACGACCCGGTCGCCCGGCCACGGACGGGCCCACCCGCCCATCTCCAACAGGGCCGCGAGCACCCCGGCGGTGAAGCCCCAGACCAGCATCCCGCGCACCGAGAAGGCCGGGCCGATCCAGCCGCTCGGGTGGCGTACCTGCATCCGGTTCTCCGGGGCGACCAGCTCGGCCACCGGCAGCCGGGCGACGTGGGCGACCTCGGCCGGCTCCCGGGGGTGCACCGGGTGCGGCCGGTGCCACCAGCCGAGCACGGGGGTCACCACGAACTCGCTGACCGGGATCCACAGCCTCGGCAGCTCCGCGAGGACGGTGACGCTGGCCGGGTCGAGGCCGACCTCCTCGTTCGCCTCGCGCAGGGCGGTGGCGGCGGAGTCGGCGTCGGTCGGGTCGGCCGCCCCGCCGGGGAAGGCCGGCTGCCCGGCGTGGTTGCGCAGGGTGGCGGCGCGTTGCAGGACCAGCACGTCCGGCCCCACCCCGGGCTCCTCCCCGAGCAGTACGAGCACGGCGCTCTCCCGCCCGCCGCTGGCCGGGGTGGTGAGCCGGGTGAAGTCCTCGACCCGCGCGGTGCCGAGCCGGGACAGCAGCGGCCCCATCCAGGGCGGTGGAGTGCGGCTCACGGGGTCACCAGCACGCCGAGGTGCTCGCGGACCAGCGCGGCGAGGCGGGCGTCGTCCAGCGCTCCCGAGGTGTCGACGTGCCGGACCCGGCCGTCCGCGCCCACGAGCACGGTCAGTGGGACGGCGTTGCGGTTGAGCGCCCGGCGCAGGCTCTCGCCCTGGTCGAACAGGACCGGGAAGCGAACGCCGAAGTCCTCGCCGATCGACTGGGCGGCGTCCCGGCTGTCCCGGGTGTTCACCCCGATCACCTGGAGCCGGCCGTCCGCGCGCTCGCTGAGCCGCTGGAACGCGGGCAGCTCCTTGCGGCAGGGCGGGCACCAGGACGCCCACAGGTTGACCACGGCCGGCCCACGCACGTCCCGCAGGGCGACGGGGTCGCCGCCGGTGAAACAGGGCAGGGTCAGCTCGGGCAGTTGCGGCCCACCGGGCCCGACGGGGGTGGGGGCGGCCGAGGCGGGCGGCACGGTCAGGGCCGCGCAGGCGGCGAACGGCGACGGCCTGGTGTTCCTCCGGGGCTCGGCCGGCGTCGGCTCCTCGGCCGGAGCCGTCGTGCAGGCGCCGGCGAGCAGGGCGAACGGCAGGAGCAGGGCGGTGAGGCGGCGCTTCACGGCGCCTCCGCGGCGACCGCCTGCTGCGGCACCAGCTCCGGGTCGACGCCCGCCGCGACGGCCAGGTCCCGCGCCCGGGGGCCCTTGAGCAGCTTCGCGGCCGCTGCCGGCTCGGTCGGCCCAGTCCCGTACGAGGGGCAGAGCTTCGCCAGCGTGCAGGCACCGCAGCCCGGCTTTTTGGCGTGGCAGACCCGCCGGCCGTGGAAGATGATCCGGTGCGACAGCATCGTCCAGTCGCGTTTCGGATACATCGCGCCGATCGCGTGCTCGATCTTCACGGGGTCGGTCTCGGCGGTCAGCCGCCAGCGGTGCACCAGCCGCTGGAAGTGGGTGTCGACGGTGATCCCGGGGACGCCGAAGGCGTTGCCGAGGATGACGTTGGCGGTCTTGCGGCCCATCCCGGGCAGCGTCACCAGGGCGTCCAGCTTCCCGGGGACCTGCCCGTCGTACCGCTCGACGAGGGCCTGACCGAGCCTGATCAGCGAGGTGGTCTTGTTCCGGTAGAAGCCGGTGGGCCGGATCAGCTCCTCCATCTCGGCCCGGTCCGCCCCGGCGTAGTCGGCTGCCGTCGGGTAGCGGCCGAACAGCTTCGGGGTGACCTCGTTGACCTTCTTGTCCGTGCACTGGGCGGACAGGATCGTGGCGACGGCCAGCTCCAGCGGGTTGGCGTGGTCCAGCTCGCAGTGGGCGTCGGGGTGCGTCTGGGTCAACACCCGGTGGATCTTCCGGGCGCGGCGCGTGCGGCCGAGGTCGGTCTCGGCGGCTCCGGGGGAACTGGTGGTCACGACGGAAAGCCTACGTCGGCCCGGTCACGGCCCGTCGAGCCCGCGCGACCGGGCCGGCTCACCCCTCGGTGATGCGGCCCTCGTCGTCGAAGCGGGCGCCGCTTTTCGGGAAGTCCAGCCGGGTGAGCTGCCGGACCAGGCCGAGGCCCCGGTCGTCCGGGTCCATGGTCGGCTTACCGATCGAGTTCATGTACGTCGAGGTGAAGGAGCCGCCGGCGAAGCTGCCGTCGGGCTTCAGCGACACCTTCAGCACGCCGCCCCAGCCGAGCCGGCCGTTGTTGCTCAGCGAGTTGCCGCCACCGGCGAAGTTGCCGAGGCTGTACGCGATGAGTCGGCCCCGGTAGAACTCCATGCCGCGCAGCACGTGCGGGCCGTGGCCGACGATCAGGTCCGCCCCTGCGTCGATCATGGCGTGGGAGAACTTGATCGGGTCGCCCCGGTTCTCGCCGAGGAACATCTCGGTGCCCGGGCGCACCCGCGTCTTGTCCGAGCCCTCGCCGCCCATGTGCACCTGCACGACGACGACGTCGGCCTTGGTGGTGGCCTTCTCCACCACCTCGCGGGCGGCGTCGATGTCGACCAGGCTGTTGGACCAGACGTACGACGAGAAGCCGGCGACGGCGATCTTGACGCCCTCGACGTCGACCACGGTGATCTGGTCGGGCGCGCCGGTGTGCGCCAGGTCGTACTTCTCCAGCGCGGCCTGGGTGTTCCGGTAGCCCTTGGGGCCGTAGTCGTAGCCGTGGTTGTTGGCCTGGTTGAGCAGCTCGAATCCGCCGTCGCGCAGGTGCGCCGCGTACTCCGGCGGGGCGCGGAACTGGAAGCACCGGGTCGAGTTGGCACCACACTTGCCGGTGCCGGTGTCGACGGTGAGCGGCTCCTCCAGGTTGCCCATCACCAGGTCGGCCGCGAGCGCCTCCTTTACGGAGTCGAAGAAGCCCTTCCCCGCCGCGCGGCGGGAGCCGGTTCGGCGCGTTGCCCATGATGATGTCGCCGGTGGCGGAGAGCGACACGCTTTCGACCTTGCCCTCGGGGGCCTGCCCGGAGGGGGCCGGGGAGGCGGGTGCCCGGTCGTCCCGCCCTGGGTGTTGGGCTGCCAGGGAGGGTGCCTCGTCGGGCTCGGTGCAGCCGGCGACGAGCAGCACGCCGAGGATGAGCGCCGCGTGGCGGCGCGGGCGGGCGGCGCCGGGGGCGGTGGGGGCCGGAGCGGGCGGGGTCGTACATCGCCCGTGACGCTACCGGG
>NZ_GG657738.1:3032938-3045879 GCF_000158815.1 Micromonospora sp. ATCC 39149
GGGCACCTGGACCACGATGTTGACCGTGCCGACCCGGTGGGCGGGCGCGGCGCGCCCGGCGGGGTACAGGCGCGGGCGCGGGCGGGGTCGGGCGCGGCGGCCTGGACGGGGGTGCCCAGCCCGACGGTCGCCCAGACCCGCACCCCGGCGTCGGTCCGGGTGATCACCTCGGCGACGTCGACGCCGGTCAGCAGGCCGACGCCGGGCCCGTCCAGGCCGAGCTGGCCGGCCAGTTCGGCCAGGTGGTCGGCCGGGTCGTCCCGGTGGTACGACATGGGCACGGTCGCGTTGACCACCCAGTGCCGTACGCCGATCCCGCCGCCGAGCGGCGCGGAACTGACCGCCAGCAGCGGCCGGTCGGCACGCCAGACGAGCAGCGGGACGTCCCGTCCGTCCTCGTGACGGCTGGTCAGGGTCGGCTCGGTCAACACGCCGCCGACCCTACGTCCCAGGCGCGTAAAAGGGGACCGAGGCCGCCGGGCCTGCAGATAATAGTGGTTGATCAGGTCGGGCACGTTACGCCCAACGATCAAGATTCCAGGGGTGCGCCTCTGATTACCGCTCACGTGCGCCTAGACTGGCCTCGCGCGAGGGATCAGCGGACGGCGACCCGGCCGAAAAAACGGCACGCGCAGGCGGAGGTGCGCGATGGACGAGGTACTGGCCCGCAGCGGGATCTTCCAGGGAGTCGACCCGGAGGCTGCCGAGGCGCTCGCCAAGGAGATGGAGACGATCGAGGTCCGCAAGGGCGAGGTCGTGTTCAACGAGGGTGAGCCCGGTGACAGTCTCTACATCCTCCTGTCCGGCAAGATCAAGGTCGGTCGCCGGGCGGCGGACGGCCGGCAGAACCTGATCGCCGTGATGGGCCCGTCGGACATGGTCGGCGAGCTGTCGCTGTTCGACCCCGGGCCCCGGACGGCGACGGCCACCGCGGTGACCGACACCCGCCTGGTGCGGTTGCGCAAGCAGGCCCTGCGACCGTGGCTGAACAATCGGCCCGAGATCGCCGAGCAGTTGCTGCGAGTGCTGGCCCGCCGGCTACGCCGGACGAACGACTCGTTGGCCGACCTGATCTTCACCGACGTGCCGGGACGGGTCGCCAAGAACCTGCTCCAGATGGCCGGCCGGTTCGGCACCCGCGACGGGGGCGTGCTGCGGGTGACCCACGACCTGACCCAGGAGGAGATCGCCCAGCTCGTCGGCGCCTCCCGGGAAACCGTCAACAAGGCGCTCGCCGACTTCGCCTCGCGGGGCTGGCTGCGGTTGGACGGCAAGAGCATCATCATCCTGGACCCGGAGCGCCTGGCCCGCCGCGCCCGCGTCTGACAGCTCCCGCACCCACCCCGACGGGCGTTCTGCCGAGCGGAGAATCTCTGGATCTCGCGGCGCACCCTGGCCACCGTAAGGGGATGCTGGAACGGGTCGCTGTTCTCTCTGACGTCCACGGTGTGCTGCCCCCGTTGGAGGCGGTGCTGGCCGAGCCGGACGTGGCCGCCGCCGACCTGATCGTGCTCACCGGCGACATCGCCGCCGGCCCCCAGCCCGTCGAGGTGCTGGACCTGCTCGCCGGGCTCGGCGACCGCGCCCTGTGGGTGGGCGGCAACGCCGACCGGGAGTTGGTCGAGGCGCGGGCCGGGAGGCCGTCCGCGATCGAGGTGTCGAACTGGGCGGCGGGGCAGCTCCGCGACGACCAGGTCGCCCGGCTGGCCGCGCTCCCGCCGACGGTGACCCTGCCGGTCGCCGGCCTGGGCGAGGTGCTGTTCTGCCATGCCACGCCCCGCGACGACGAGGAGGTCGTCCTCGTCGACTCCCGGCTGGCCCGCTGGGCGGAGGTCCTCGCCGACGTGCCGGTCGAGGTCCGGACCGTGGTTTGCGGGCACACTCACATGCCGTTCGCCCGGCTGGTCGACCGACGCCTGGTGGTCAACGCGGGCAGCGTCGGCATGCCGTACGGCGGGCCGGGGGCGGACTGGGCGCTGCTCGGGCCGGGGGTGCAGCTACGGCGCACCGCGTTCGACGTCGACGCGGCGTGCGCGCGGGTGGCGGCGGAATCCGGCTTCCCCGACGCCGCCGGCTGGGCCGACGAGTACCTGCGCTCCCGGCACAGCGACGCCGAGGCGCTGGCCGTCTTCGGCCCGCGCGACGGCCGCTGAGGGGCCCGACCCGGCCCGACCCGGCCCGGTCGAACGCGCGTCGCGCGTCGCGCGTCGTCGAGCAGCGCCCGGGCTGTACGCGTCGGCACGTCACCGTCGGGCTCCAGCCGCAGGCCGGGACGCCTCGGCCTCCGGAAGGGCGGGAACGCCGGCTGGGCCCTTTGGAGCTGCCCCGTTCACGCGCCCAGTCCGATTGCCCCGTTTGTGAGGGCAGCTCCAAAGGGCCAGGCACGACCAGGCCCAGGGCACGACCGAAAAGTCGGGCGCCACCATGACCAGGCACGTTCCGAAGGCAGGCACGACCCGAAGGAAGGCACGACCCGAAGGCAGGCACGATCCGAAGGCGGGACACCCCCTGGGCAGGCGGATCCGAGCGAGCCTGGCCCGCCAGCGCGCGCAGCAGGACGGGCGGACCGCAAAAAGTCAAGCTTGACTGTTTGTTTCGGCGACGGCACGCTGTCCCCGTGACCGCCGCGTCGACCCGCGTCCCCCAGCAGGAGCGCAGCCGCGCCACCCGGGCCCGGCTGCTGGAGGCGACCGTCGAGTGCCTGATCGAGCACGGCTGGTCCGGCACCACCACCACCGTGGTGGCTACCCGGGCCGGGGTTTCCCGGGGTGCCCAGCTGCACCACTACCCCACCAGGACCGCCCTGGTCACCGCCGCCGTCGCGCACCTCGCCGAGCGCCGGGCCGGGGAACTGCGCACCGAGGCCGAGGCGCTGCCCGCAGGGCCGCAGCGGCTCGACCGGGTGATCGACCTGCTCGGCGCGGCGTTCACCGGGCCGCTCTTCGTCGCCGCCCTCGAACTCTGGGTCGCCGCCCGCACCGACGCCGAGCTGCGTGCCGCCCTGGTGCCCCTGGAGCGGCAGCTGGGTCGGGAGATGCACCGGCTGACCGTGGCGCTGCTCGGCGTCGACGAGCGCCGGCCCGGGGTCCGGGAGGCCGTGCAGGCGACCCTCGATCTGCTGCGCGGGCTCGGGGTGGCCAACCTGCTCAGCGACGACTCGTCCCGCCGCGCCGCCCTGCTCACCACCTGGAAACGCCAGCTCGCCACCCTGCTCACCCCCTGACCGGCCCGCCCCGCCCGGCCCCTGGAGGCACGATGGTCGACCTCACGGACCTGCGTACGGATCAGACCGACGGGTCCGGGCAGTTGCCGCGAGCCGCTGGGCGCCCGGCCCGGAGTGGTCGCGTGAGCGCGCCGCTACGGGTCGGGAACGCGTCCGGCTTCTACGGCGACCGGTCGACGGCCTGGCGGGAGATGCTCGACGGCGGCGAGCTGGACGTGTTGACCGGCGACTACCTGGCCGAGCTGACCATGCTGATCCTCGGCCGGGACCGGCTGCGCGACCCCGGGCTCGGCTACGCGAGGACGTTCCTTCGCCAGCTCGAGGGGTGCCTCGGCACGGCGCTGGAGCGGGGGGTGCGGATCGTGACCAACGCCGGCGGGTCGAACCCGGCCGGGCTGGCCGCCGCGATCGGGTCGCTCGCCGACCGGCTCGGCCTCACCGCCGCCATCGGGTACGTCGAGGGCGACGCCCTGGCCCGCCCCGACGCGCTGACCGCGAACGCGTACCTGGGGGCATTCGGGATCGCCGCGTGCCTCGACGCCGGAGCCGACGTCGTGGTGACCGGCCGGGTCACCGACGCGTCCCTGGCGGTCGGGCCGGCCATCGCCCGGTTCGGCTGGCAACGCGACGACCTCGACGCGTTGGCCGGGGCGACCGTGGCTGGGCATCTGATCGAGTGCGGTGCGCAGGTCACCGGCGGCAACTTCAGCTTCTTCACCGAGCTGCCCGACGGCGGCCACCGCCCCGGCTTCCCGATCGCCGAGATCCACCCGGACGGTTCCTCGGTCGTCACCAAGCACCCGGGCACCGGCGGCGCGGTCACGGTGGAGACGGTCACGGCCCAACTCCTGTACGAGGTGGGCGGCCCCGACTACCTGGGCCCGGACGTGGTGTCCCGGCTGGACACGATCGAGCTGACCGCCGACGGGCCGGACCGGGTGCGGGTCAGCGGGGTCCGGGGCACCCCGCCGCCCGGCACCCTCAAGGTCGGGGTGAACCGCCTCGGCGGGTTCCGCAACTCGATGACGTTCGCCCTGTGCGGGCTGGACATCCCGGCCAAGGCAGCCCTGGTCCGGGGCCAGATCGAGGCGGCCGTCGGCACGCCCGGGCTGGAGTTCGTCCTGGCCCGCACCGACCACCCGGACGCGGGCGACACGGAGGCGGCGAGCGCGCTGCTGCACGTACACCTGCGCGACGGCGACAAGGCGCGGGCCGGGCGGGCGTTCTCGGCCGCCGCGGTGGAGCTGGCGCTGGCCTCCTACCCGGGCTGCACGCTCACCACCCTGCCCGGCGACGCCACCCCGTACGGCGTGTTCACCGCCGACGCCGTGCCGCAGGACGCCGTCGAGCACGTGGCCGTGCTGCCGTCGGGCGAGCGGGTGCCGATCGCGCCCCCGCCGGTGACGTGTTTGCAGGGGTCCCCTGTGCAACAGAACGCGTTGACAGGGGGCCCCTCCTTGCACCCGCACCCGCACCGCACCCGGCGGGGGGCGCTGGGCGAGCTGGTGGGGGCGCGGTCGGGCGACAAGGGCGGCGACGCGAACCTCGGTGTCTGGGCCCGTACCGACGCCATCTGGGTGTGGCTGCGCGGTTGGCTCACCGTCGAGCGGCTGGCCGAGCTGCTGCCGGAGACCGCACCACTGACCGTCGAGCGGTACGAGCTGCCGAACCTGCGCGCGGTGAACTTCGTGATCCGGGGGCTGCTCGGGCAGGGGGTGGCCGCGTCCACCCGGTTCGACCCGCAGGCGAAGGCGCTTGGCGAGCTGTTGCGATCCCGCGTGGTCGACCTGCCCACAGCGCTCCCGCCAGACCTTGCGCCAGATCTCGCGGCGACCGGGAGGGCCACGGCGTGACCATCGTCGACACCCCCGAGCGGCGACAGTTGCGTGAGCTGACCCGGGCGTTCGTCACCAGCGAGGTGCTGCCGCACCTGGCCGACTGGGAACGGGCCGGCGAGGTGCCCCGGGAGCTGCACGCCACCGCCGCGAAGGTCGGCCTGCTCGGCGTCGGTTTCCCCGAGCGGGTCGGTGGCAGCGGCGGTGACCTGCTCGACTCGATCGTGGTGACCGAGGAGATCATCCGCTCGGGCGGCTCGTCGGGGCTGGTCGCGGCGCTGTTCACGCACGGCATCGCGGTGCCGCACATCGTCGCGTCCGGCGACGAGGACCTGATCGACCGGTACGCCCGGCCCGCCCTGGCCGGCACGGCGATCGGCGCGCTGGCGATCACCGAACGCTCCAGCTCGGTGCGTCCGCCGCCGCGCCACGATCTCGAGCGGTCGCCGGAGAGCCGGTGGTGACCGAGGTGGCGATGGCGAAGAACGTGGCGGTGGCGGCCTGCGCGGACGTGGTCGACGCCGCGCTGCAACTGCACGGCGGCTACGGCTACCTGCGCGACGCCGAGGTGGAGCGGCACTACCGGGACGCCCGGATCCTCGGCATCGGCGGCGGCACCACCGAGATCATGAACGAGATCATCGCGAAGGGGATGGGACTGTGACGACGCTGGGCAGCGCGCTCGACCCGTCCGCGCCGGCTTTCCGGGCCAACCGGGAGGCCCTGCTGGAGCGCCTCGCCGAGCTGGAAGCGGCCCTCGACTCCGCCCGCGCGGGCGGCGGCGGGAGGTACGTGGCCCGCCACCACGGGCGCGGCAAGCTGCTTCCCCGGGAGCGGATCGAGCTGCTGCTCGACCCGGACAGCCCGTTCCTGGAGCTGTCGCCGGTCGCCGCGTACGGGACGGACTTCCCGGTCGGGGCCAGCGTGGTGACCGGGATCGGCGTGGTCGAGGGCGTGGAGTGCCTGGTCGTGGCCAACGACCCGACGGTACGCGGCGGCGCGGTCAACCCGTGGTCCCTGGCAAAGACCCGGCGGGCCGGGGAGATCGCCCTCGCCAACCGGCTGCCGATGATCAACCTCGTGGAGAGCGCCGGTGCGGACCTGCCCACCCAGGCGGAGATCTTCATCCCGGGCGGGCGGGTGTTCCGCGACCTGACCCGGCTCTCGGCCGAGGGGATCCCCACGGTCAGCGTGGTGTTCGGCAACGCCACGGCCGGCGGCGCGTACGTGCCCGGCATGTCCGACCACGTGATCATGATCCGGGACCGGTCGCAGGTCTACCTGGCCGGGCCGCCGCTGGTGCGGATGGCGACGGGCGAGGTCACCGACGACGAGTCCCTCGGCGGCGCGGCCATGCACGCGACCCGTTCCGGGCTGGCCGACTTCCTCGCTGAGGATGAGCGGGACGGCATCCGGCTGGCCCGGCAGTGTGTCCGCCGGCTGAATCGGCGCAAGCTTGGCCCGTCGCCGCGCACCGCGTTCCCCGAGCCGCCGAAGTACGACCCGGAGGAGTTGCTCGGCGTCGTCAGCGCCGACCTGAAGGTGCCGTTCGACCCGCGTGAGGTCCTCGCCCGGGTGCTCGACGGTAGCCAGTTCGACGAGTTCAAGCCCGAGTACGGGACGGCGCTGGTCACCGGGTGGGGTGAGTTGCACGGGTACCCGGTCGGGGTCCTCGCCAACGCCCGGGGCGTGCTGTTCAGCGAGGAGGCGCAGAAGGCGACCCAGTTCATCCAGCTCGCCAACGCCGCCGACACCCCGCTGGTCTTCCTCCAGAACACCACCGGCTACATGGTCGGCACCTCCTACGAGCAGCGCGGCATCATCAAGCACGGCGCACTCATGATCAACGCGGTGTCGAACTCGAAGGTCCCCCACCTGACGGTCAACCTGGGGGCCTCGTACGGGGCCGGCAACTACGGCATGTGCGGGCGGGCGTACGAGCCCAGGTTCCTGTTCACCTGGCCGAACGCCAAGTCGGCGGTGATGGGGCCGACGCAGCTCGCCGGGGTGCTGTCGATCGTTGCCCGGCAGGCCGCCGCCGCCCGGGGGCAGGAGTACGACGAGGACTCCGACGCCGCGATGCGGGCGATGGTCGAGCAGCAGATCGAGTCCCAGTCGGGGGCCCTGTTCCTCTCCGGCCGGCTCTACGACGACGGGGTGATCGACCCCCGGGACACCCGTACCGTCCTCGGGCTCTGCCTGTCGGCGATCCACAGCGGACCGGTACGGGGTGCCGACGGCTTCGGCGTCTTTCGCATGTGAGCGCGAGGAACGCAGCGAAGCGGAGTCCCGCAGTCGCGAACGAAAGGCAGGCTCAGTGATCCAGAAGCTGCTGGTCGCCAACCGAGGCGAGATCGCCCGCCGGGTCCTCGCCACCTGCCGGGCGCTCGGCGTCGCCACGGTCGCCGTGCACTCCGACGCCGACGCCGACGCGCCCTTCGTCGCCGAGGCCGACCTGGCGGTACGCCTGCCGGGGAACACGCCCGCCGAGACGTACCTGCGGGCCGATCTCATCCTGGCGGCGGCCCGCCGGACCGGCGCGGACGCCGTGCACCCCGGCTACGGCTTCCTCGCCGAGAACGCCGACTTCGCGGCGGCGGTGACCGACGCGGGACTGACCTGGGTGGGGCCGCCCGCCAAGGCGATCGCCGCGATGGGCGACAAGATGGCGGCGAAGGCGCTGCTCGCCGACGCGGGCGTGCCGATGCTGCCGACCTGGACCGACACCGCCGAGATCACCGCCTTCCCGGTGCTGGTGAAGGCGTCCACCGGGGGCGGCGGGCGCGGCATGCGGATCGTCTCCGACCCCGCCGGGCTGGCCGAGGCCGTCGCGTCGGCGCGGCGCGAGGCGGCGGCGGCGTTCGGCGACGGCACGGTCTTCGTCGAGCGGTACGTCGAGCGGGGCCGGCACGTCGAGGTGCAGGTCTTCGGCGACAGCCACGGCACGGTGCTGGCGCTGGGCGAGCGGGACTGCTCGATCCAGCGCCGGCACCAGAAAATCGTCGAGGAGGCCCCGGCGGTCCTGCCCGACGGGGTGCGGCAGCGGCTGCACGCCGCGGCGGTCGCCGCCGCCCGCGCGGTCGGCTACGTGGGCGCGGGCACGGTGGAGTTCCTGCTCGCCCCGGACGGTGAGTTCTTCTTCCTGGAGATGAACACCCGCCTCCAGGTGGAGCACCCGGTCACCGAGGCGGTCACCGGCCTGGACCTGGTCCGGCTGCAACTGCTGGTCGCCGAGGGCGAGGCGCTGCCGCTGGCGGCGACCCCGCCGCCCGACGGCCACGCGATCGAGGTACGCCTGTGCGCCGAGGACCCGGCTCGTGGCCACCGGCCGGCGACGGGCGTCCTGCACCGGTTCGCGGTGCCCGGGGTGATTGGCGAGTTCGGGCCGGCGAGGGGGCTGCGCCTCGACTCGGGGGTGGTGGACGGCTCGGCGGTCGGCGTGCACTACGACTCGATGCTGGCGAAGCTGGTCGCCTGGGCCCCGACCCGCGCGGAGGCCACCCGGCTGCTGGCCGGTGCCCTGGCCCGCGCCGAGTTGCACGGGGTGACCACCAACCGGGACCTGCTGGTCCGGGTGCTGCGCAGTGACGAGTTCGGGGCGGCCGAGGTGGACACCGGCTTCCTGGACCGGCACCCCGACGTGTTCGCCCCGCTGCTGCCGGCCGACGAGGTGCCGCTGGCCGCCCTCGCCGCCGCGCTCGCCTCGGCGGCGGCCCGCCGGGCGGCGGCCCCGGTGCTCGCCGGGCTCCCCTCGGGCTGGCGCAACGTGCCGGCGTTCCCGCAGATCGCCCGGTACGCCGGGCCGGGCGGCGACGAGGTCGAGGTCCGCTACCGGCTGGACCGCACGGGCGCACTCGCCGAGTGCTCGGTGTCTGCCGGCGAGCGCTCGTTCTCGCCCAGCGTGGCCCTGGTCGCCGCCGCCCCGGACCGGGTGGTCCTCGACTTCGACGGCGTGCGGCGCGCGTACTCCGTACACCAAGTGGGGTTGGAGGTCTTCGTGGACGGCCCGGACGGGGCGGCGAGCCTGGCCGAGCTGCCTCGCTTCCCGCTGCCGACGGCGGAGCTGGCGGCCGGGTCGCTGCTCGCGCCGCTGCCCGGCGCGGTGGCCCGGGTGCACGTCGAGGTCGGTCAGCGGGTCGCCGCCGGTGACCTGCTGCTGACCCTGGAGGCGATGAAGCTCGAACATCCCGTGCTCGCCCCCGCCGACGGCGTGGTCGCCGAGCTGCCGGTGCCGGCCGGCGGCCAGGTCGACACCGGTGCCGTGCTGGCCGTCGTCACCGCCCTTGAGGAGGCACCGTCATGAACTTCGACCTCACCGACGAGCAGGGCCAGCTCCGCGATGCCGTCCGGGCGCTGGGGCGAAAATATGGTCACGGCTACTTCGTCGAGAAGGCGAAGTCCGGCGGGCACACCACCGAGCTGTGGGACGAGGCCGCCCGGCTCGGCTACCTCGGCGTCAACATCCCCACCGAGTACGGCGGCGGGGGCGGCGGCATCACCGAGCTGGCCATCGTCTGCGAGGAGTTGGCCGCCGCCGGCTGCCCGCTGCTGCTGCTCGTGGTCTCCCCCGCCATCGTCGCCACGATCGTCACCAGGCACGGCACCGAGGAGCAGCGCGCGCGCTTCCTGCCCGCCATGGCGGACGGCACGCTGAAGGTGGTGTTCGCGATCACCGAGCCGGAGGCCGGGTCCAACTTCCACCGGCTCGGCACGGTGGCCCGCCGCGACGGCGACGACTGGCTGCTGACCGGCCGCAAGTGCTACATCTCGGGCGTCGACGAGGCACAGTACGTGCTGGTGGTGGCCCGCACCGAGGACGCGGCGACCGGCAAGCTGAAGCCGGCCCTGTTCCTCGTGCCGACCGACGCCCCCGGGCTGACCCGCTCCAAGCTGGACATGGAGATCTTCTCCCCGGAGAACCAGTTCATGCTCTACCTCGACGACGTGCGGCTGCCCGCCGACGCCCTCGTCGGCGGGTCGCTCGACGCCGGCCTGCCCGCCCTGTTCTCCGGGCTCAACCCGGAACGGATCACCGTCGCCGCGATGGGCGCCGGCACCGGCCGGTACGCCATCGAGCGGGCCAGCGGGTACACGGCCACCCGCAAGGTGTGGGGCGGGCGGAGCATCGGCTCGCACCAGGGGGTGTCGCACCCGCTCGCCCACGCGGCCGTGCAGGTGGAGCTGGCCCGCCTCATGATCTACAAGGCGGCGACCCTGTACGACGCCCGCCGGGACCTGGAGGCCGGCGTCGCCGGCAACATGGCCAAATACGCCTCCGGCGAGGCCGCCGCGCTCGCGGTGGACACGGCGGTGCAGGCGCTGGGCGGCGCGGGCATGACCACGGAGTACGGCGTGGCGACGCTGCTGGGGGCCGTGCGGGCTTACCGGATCGCCCCGGTGACCAGGGAGATGATCCTCAACTTCGTGGCGCAACACGTCCTGGGGCAGGACAAGTCGTACTGAATCTTCGTACAACCTGCGGGGTTGATCGTGCAGAACCCACCGCCGGTCCCGGCCCGCCGCCCACAGCCGGCCAACTCCGCCGTACGCCCCAAGAAGCGCCCAGGCACCTCGGCGGCGGGCAACGGGGCGACCCAGAGTGCCGCCAGGCGCTGACGATGTCGCAGCCAGCCCGATCGCCCACGCCCGCCACCCGCGCGACGGGTCCGCAAGTTTGTTCAGAGCGCGTGTTCGCTGCGACAGCAAACTCCGGCGCAGAGCAAACCCTCAGGGCGAGAAGGGGTGGAGCGAGTGCTCTCACGCGAGACTGGAACGCCGGGCGCTCCGCCGGGGCGCGCCCAGGTGGGGTGCCGAGGTGATTACGAGCAGCGGTGGGTCAGCCGGTGGCGCGGCAGGCGGCGTCGACGCGGTGCACCGGGCGGACCCGCCGCCCCAGCCCCTCCAGCAGCGAGTCCTCCACGTGGAAGTCGCGCACCCGCAGCCGGTGCCGGGGCAGTTCCTCCTCGCTCGGGCAGAGCACCTGCGCCTTCACCTGGTCGGTCGGCACGTACCGGACGCCGCCCTGCTCCTGGAGCAGCACCATGTTCACGTCGTCGACGACCACCACGTGACCGCGTACGTCCTCCGTGGCGTTCGGCGCGGTCTGCACGGTGGTGACCGTCAGCGGCAGCACCGGCGTGCTGATCACCGGCAGCGCCGCCCAGACCAGCATTGCCAGCACGGCGGCCTCGGTGACCGAGGCCAGCGGCCGGATCACCGCCCCCGGCAGCGGACCCGCGATGGCGAGCGCGAGCACCGGCGGGACGCCGAGCAGCGCCATGACCAGCAACTCGCCCTGTCGCCAGGCGTCCAGCAGGGTCGGTGCGAGCAGGAACAGGTACCCGCCGAGCAGCGCCGCGACGATCAGCACCCGCGCCACGGCCAGTTCGTGCAGCTGCTCCGGGCGGAGCTGGAACGCGGCGGCGAACGCGGGCAGCAGCATCGGCAGGTAGAGAATCTGCCAGGTGACCAGGGCGAGCAGGAAGCTGGCCAGCACGAACCAGGTCGGAGTGAGATCCGCCCAGCGGGCGAAGAGGGGGCGGCGGTATCCCGGCAGCCGGTCCACGCTGACCCCGAGCACCGCGCCGAGGGCGAAGAAAAAAGACCAGCCCGGTGGCGAGCAGCCGGGCCGCCGTGGTGAGGAACCCGGCGAGCAGGTTCACCGGCCCGACGTTGGCTACCAGCAGCAGGGTGGTCTGGAGTTCGCCCCCGGCCTCCACGCCGAGCCGGAGCACCGAGAAGACGGCGGGCACGGCCACCACGACCGCCCAGAAGGACTGGCTGGCCCGGGCCTGGCGCGCGTCCGGATCGCGCCCACCGGCGGGCCGGGGCGGCGGGCCGGCGTCCACGTCGCTGCCATCGGTGGCCGCCGACACGGTCATGTGCGGGGCGCCTTGTCGTCGAAGTCCACCAGCTCGGGGACGTTCAGCGTCGGCGGCTGGACCTTCGGCACCCTCAGCCAGGGCCCGAGGGTCCGGTGGTACGCGGTGAGCCAGGGGCTGGTCTGCCCCCGGCGCCCCTGCTGGTAGCTCTTGTCGAGGAAGAACGCGACCAGGTCGCGCAGCGCGGGGTCGCTGATCGGCACGCCGACGCCGATCTGCTCGCTGGTGCCGAAGGGCATGTCGACGATCACGAAGTCCTTCGGGTGCTTGGAGAGAAAGCCCGCGAGGATCGTCTCGTCGGAACTGACCGCGTCGTAGCGTCCCGCGAGAATGCCGTCGACGCAGTCGCCGACCTCCTTGACCACGAACACCCTGATCTGGTGCTTGCCCAGCTCGGCCTCGGTGGTCGAGCCGCCGCTGGTACAGACCTTGTAGCGAGGATCGCGCAGGTCCTCGATGGTGCGGATGCGGTCCTTCAGCCGGGTCGGAACCATCGCCTCCTGGGTCGTCACCAGGTACGGCCCGGCGAAGCTCACCAGTTTCGCGCGTTCCTCGGTCATCGAGAAGGTGGCGACCACCATGTCGGCGTCCCCGCCCTGCAGGGCGGGGACGCGGTCCTCCGTGGACACCGGCACCCACTCGATCCGCCTGTCACCCTCGTAGCCGAGCTGGGCGGCGATGTACCGGGCGATCTCGATGTCGAAACCGCTGTACGTGCCGCCGTGCAGCTCGCCCACCAGCGGGCCGGTGGTGGACACGCCGATCTTCAGCGTCGGCTGGCCGTAGATGTGCGTCTCGCGGAGCTTGTCGTTGACGGAGGGGATGCGCGGCTCCTGCCGGCTGTCACAGCCGGCGGCTGCCGCGAGGGTCAGGGTCAACGCGGCCGCCAGGGTGGTGGCGACGGAGCGAACCCGGGACCGGGTGAGGAACTGGTTCATCGGCGACCTCGCTGACCCGTTCACCTGCGGGACCACGAGAGTAACCGAGCGGGTCCATTTGCGT
>NZ_GG657738.1:3046776-3051929 GCF_000158815.1 Micromonospora sp. ATCC 39149
GGTGTACGTCTCACCGGTGTCCGGGTCCTCGATCACCAGCGGCTTCTTGCGCAGCCGCTTCGTCACCGTCTCGACGGCGGCGACGGGGTCACCGGCGGCGAGCGCGCAGGCGTCCGGGCCGGCGGACTCGCAGCGCTTCAGGATCTCCCGCAGCGCCTTGTACGCGCCGTCGGCGCTGGCCAGCCGGGTCTCCTGGAGCTGGTTGCGGGCCTTGCCCTGGCCCACCCACGCGTCCGGGTTGAGCACACCGTCGACGACGATCGCCCGGACCCGGTCGGGGAACATGTTGGCGTAGTACTGCCCGAGCGCGGTGCCGTAGCTGAAGCCGAGGTAGGTGAGCAACTTGTCGCCGACCGCCCGGCGCAGTACGTCCATGTCCCGGGCCACCTCGGCCGTCGACATCGCACCGGAGAGCGGCTTTCCGGTGCTGGAGCACGCCTTGCCGACCGCCTTGGCCGAGTCGACGTACGCCTTCTCCTCGGCCTTCGTCCATGGGAAGGCGACGTTCAGCCCGGCGTACGCCTTGGTCTGGTCCTTCACCGACGGGAAGCACTTGAGGTTCTCGCTGGCCGCGATGCCGCGCGGGTCGACGCCGACGATGTCGAACCGGTCCAGCAGGTCGTCGCCGAGGAAGTACGGCGCGGCGAGGGCCAGGTCCGTGCCGGAGCCGCCGGGGCCGCCCGGGTTGACGAAGAGGCTGCCGATGCGGTTCTTCTGGTCGCGGGCCTTGACCCGCAGCACCGCCACCTCGGTGGTGGCGCCCGTCGGCTTGTCGTAGTCGAGCGGGAGCTGCACCGTGGCGCACTCGGCGGTGCCGTAGCAGGCGTACCAGTCGAGCTTCGGTGTGGGCACGCTGTCGACCCGCTTGGCCTCGACGGGGTCGGTCCGGTCCGAGGTGGCCGGACGACCCCAGCCGGCGGTGGTCGGTGCCGCGCTGGCCGGCGCGACGGCCGCGCCGGCGAGGACGATCCCCGCGATGCCTGCTGCGGTGAGAGGCCAGGTTGTACGTGGCATTCGGATGCCTTCCGGTAGGCAACGGGACGCGTCGAGCAATCCTCGACCACGTCACTCTAGGAACCGAGCCCACGAGCACCGCCCGGAAAATGCCCAGGAAAGGATCATTCCTTTGGTCAATGTAACCAATCTCTCTGCTCCGACGCTGTATCGCTCCTCTCCACTGCGGGCCGGTCGTTCGGCCTGGCGGGTGAGCGCCGGGAGAACCGGCGGCCGGGGCAACGGTTGACAGGCCGGCCGGCTCCGACATCCTTGACGGGTGACCCGAATCCCTCGGCCCGACGTGCCCGTCGTGGCGGTCGCCGCGTCGCTGGCGGCGGTCGCCCTGCTGGTGACGCTGGTCTGGTGGCACCCGCGCAGCATCGTGGCGGTGGTGCTCGCCCTGCTCTGCGTCCTGCTCGTGATGATCGCCGGAGTGTCGGTGACGGAGGTGCGGCACCGCCGCGAGGAGGCCCGCGAACGCGCGGGCGACGAGCCGGCGCCGTGGCCGGGGCAGCCGTCCACCCGGCTCAGCGACGTCGACGCCGACACCCTCGACACGCTGGACAGCCGCGACGCCATGCGGGCGGTGCAGCAACGCCGCCAGGGCGCGAGCGGGTTCAGCGACCGCTGAGGGTCGGCTCGTACAGCCCGTCGACACCGCGCCCGGCCAGGCACCGGTACGTCCGGTCCGGGCTGTCCGGCTCCGGCGGCAGCACCTCCAGGTGCCAGCCGCTGGTGTACGCGATCCCGCTGGTCAGCCGGAACGTCACCGGGTTGCACACCTTGCGCACCTGCGGGTCGGCGGTCACCTCGTCGTAACCCGCGTCGACCAGGGCGGCGGGCAGCTCACCCTCGGCGTAGGCCTCCCAGGTGTGCCGACCGTCGCAGGGCAGCCGGGGTGCCTCCGCCCGGGTGCCGCTCACCCGCATCGGCCCGAAGCACTGCAACTCGGCGATGCAGTGCGCGCCCACCGGCAGCTCGGCCGGGCCCTGCGACCCGGAGACGCAGCCCGGCAGCGCCCCCCACCGACTGGCGGTGGTCGTGCCGCCCACGGTGACGACGGGCGTGGGCTTCGGCGCGACCGGCGCGCTTTCGGCGACCCAGGCCCCGGCACTCGCCGAGGCGGCCAGCGCGAGCGCCCCCGCGCCGCCGAGGAACCAGCGCCGCCGCCACCGGCGACCGGTCGTCGTCGGCACCGTGGGGTGGTCGTCCTCCAGCGGGGGGCGCGGTGCGGCGCGGCCCGGCTGGCCGGTGCCGTACAGGCCGCCGGAGGTGGACGGGCTGCAGGTGGCGGTGCCCGGCTGGCCGGTGCCGTACAGGCCGCCGGACGTGGACGGGCTGCCGGTGGCGGTGCCCGTGGGGCCGCCGGAGGTGGGCCCACCGGAGACGGGGGCACCGCTGACGGGCGCGCTGACCGGGTCGAGCGGCAGGCCGGCGAGCAGGCCGCGCAGCTCCACGGCGGACGGACGGGCGGCCGGGTCGTTGGCCATGCCGGCCCGGAGCACGTCGACCAGCTCCTCCGGCACCCCGGGCAGCCCGGGTATCGGCTGGTGGAACATCTCCAGCACGGTGACCAGGCTGGGGCTGCGTTCGGACTGCCAGCGGGGCGGCCGGCCGTGCATGACGGCATAGAGGGTGGCGCAGAGGGCGTAGACGTCGACGGCGGGCGACGGCGGGCTGTGGTTGAACATCTCCGGCGGCGCGTACGCCGGGGTGAGCACCTCCAGGGTCACCGTCGGGTCGCGCACCTCGGCCAGCACCGCGAGCCCGAAGTCGGCCAGCACCGCCGGGTTGAAGTGGGAGTGCAGGATGTTCGCCGGCTTGACGTCGCGGTGCAGCACGCCGTTGGCGTGCGAGTGGGCCAACGCGTCGGCGATCTTCACGCCGAGGTCGCGGGTCTCCGCCGGGCCCAGGGGCGAGGTGCGCATCCGTTCCGCGTACGACCCGTCGCAGAGCTCCATGATGAGGTACGGATGCTGGTCGACGGTGACGCCCACGTCGAAGAGGTCCACCACGTGCGGGTGTGACGACATTCTCCCGGCCGCCCGCGCCTCGCGCAGGAACCGGGCCTGGTCCCGCTCGTTGTCCAGGGTGCGGTTCTCCACCTTCACCGCGACCTCGCGGCCCACCGAGATCTGGGTAGCCCGGTAAACGGTCGCGTAGCCACCTCGGGCAAAGACTTCTAAATCGGTCAGACCGGGCACAATGGGCAGCCGCAGGGCGCCGGGCGGGGTGTCGGTCACTGCTCGAAAATACCTAATCGGTCCGGTGGCTCAGCGGTCCGCGCCCGCAGACCGGGAGGCACCGTCCGCCGTCACCGCGACCTCACCCCGGGTGTCCGCCGGTGCGGTCGCCACGCGGCGGGCGTCGTCCCAACGCAGGGCCACGGCGGTGGCGACAGCGCCCAGCCCCTCCCAGAGCGCCACCGTGAAAAACCGCCCCGGGGCGACTTCGGCAAGCACCACGATGGTGAAGACGGTGAAGGTGACCAGCCGGAAGACCACGGTGAACCGGTAGAAGGCCCGCCACTCGGTGGCCGTGGCCAGCAGGTAGTAGACCCCCATGTTGAACGACGCCATCGCCGACGCGGTCAGGAACGTGCCGGTGTAGTCGCCGGCGGACCGGCTCTCGGGCACCTCGAAGCCGAGCATCCGCAGCTGCGCCTCCGGCCAGAGCAGCCCGAGGGCGCCCATGAGCAGGGCCAAAACGCCGAAGACCGCGATCGTCCAGCCGGCACTGGAGCGGGGCAGCCTCATCACGTCCTCCCGGGCGCGGCCCGACGGCCCTACAGTGGACCGCTCCTGGAAATGCCACCGTAGCCGTTGGCGCCGACACCCGCATCGGCGGAACCGGCAGAGTCGCCCCGCTGCCCACCGCCGTCCGCTCCCGCCGCCCGCTGGTGAGAAGGGAACCCTTCTCTACCGTAGGCGTTAACAAGGGGCCCCTCCTTACCCCCGCAAGCGCACGCGCAGCGCGTCCGCCGCGAGCCGCTCGCTGCGCTGTTCCGTCGCGTACGCCAGGCGCACCGCCTCCTCGGCCCTGGCCAGCGCCTCGACCGGGCGACCGCAGGCGGCCAGCGTCTCGGCCAGCACGCTCACCGCGATCACCTGGCTGCGCACGTCCTCCGCCGGGGCGGCGATCGCCCGGTGCGCCCAGTCCAGCGCCTGCTCGCGCTGGCCGTGGGCGAGCAGCGCGCAGGCGTACCGGGCCATGGTCTGCTGGCGGGAGAACAGCAGCGACGGCGTGTTCGCAGCGGCCGTCGCCACCGGGGCGAGCAGCCCCACGGCGGTCGCCGGGTCACCGGCCGCGAGCCGGGCCGTCGCCAGCAGCACCCGGGGACCCACCTGGGCGGGAGCCTGCGGGTTGTGCGGCTCGACGGTGGTCAGCACCGCCCGCGCCGACCGCTCGGCGGTTTCGCAGTCGCCCAGGTCCAGCGCCACGAAGCCGCGCAGCGTGCCGGCCATCCCGGTGAGCAGCGGGTGCGAGGTCCGCTCGGCGTACGACATCGCGTCGGCGAGCAGGTCGGCCGCGTGCTCCGGCTCGCCCAGCCCTCGGGCCACCACCCCGCGTACCACCAGCGCAAAGCCGCGCCCCCAGTCGTCGGAGACCTCAGCGAAGTCCCGGTACGCCCGGCGGGCCGCCTGGTCCGCCTCGCCCAGTTCGCCCAGTTCCGCCCCGGCGAACGCCTCGACCGCGCGCAGCGTGCCGACGGCCCACGCCTCGCCCACCCGCTCCCCGAACGGCAGGAAGACCCGTGCCAGCCGGCGGGCCTCGCGCAGCCGGCCGGCGAGCAGCCGGGCGAACGCGGTGGTGCCGCGCAGCCAGGCCCGCCCGTACGGGTCCTTCAGCTCGGCGAAGAGCCGGGCGGCCCGGCCCAGCACCGCGTCGGTGCCGGCGAAGTCGCCGCGGGTGGTGGTGACCCAGGCCAGGTTCTGTAGTGACCACGCCTGCCCACGCCGGTCCTGCGACGTCAGGCTGACCTGGTACGACGCCGCGAGCCGGCTGCTGGCCTGCCCGAGCCGGCCGGCGATGAAGTCGGCCATGCCGAGCCGGCGCATCGCCGAAGCGCGCAGGTTGGGCAGCTTGCCGGCGGTGGCCACCTGCGACGCCTCCTGCCAACAGGCAACCGCCCGGCCCTGGTCGCCGAGAGTCTGGTG
>NZ_GG657738.1:3052585-3086515 GCF_000158815.1 Micromonospora sp. ATCC 39149
GCGGCAGCGCGTCGATGCGTGCGGCGAGCACGGCGGCGAGGTCGCGGGAGAGCAGCCGGCTGCCCAGCGAGCCGGGCGCGAGCCGCCAGCCGGAGTTGGCCGGGGCGGAGCGGTCGGCCACGGCCGTGAGCGCGCCCCGCTCCATCAGCAGGGTGACCAGCTCGGCGAGGTAGAACGGGTTGCCCTGGGCGGTGGCGAGCAGCCGGTCGGCGTCGGGCTGCGGCAGCTTCCCGCCGCCGAGGTAGCTGGTGAGCAGCCGGGCCGCGTCGGCGCCGCGCAGCGGGGGCAGCGCGTGCACCTCGGCGTCGGCCATCCGGGTCAGCGCACCGGCGGTGCGGACCAGCTCGGGGCGGCCGAGCAGCAGCACCAGCACCGGGCCGGCGATCCGGGACAGGGTCACCCCGAGCGCGCGGATGGTCTCGGCGGTGGCGTCGTGCAGGTCGTCGACGAGCACCACCAGCGGCGCCTCGGCGGCCAGGGCGCTGAGCAGGTCGGCCACCGCGTTGGGCACGGCGTCGGCGTCGGTGTGCTGCTGCGCGCCGCCGCCCCACTCGCCCTGGTCGGTCCCGGCGGGCAGGTCGGCGTACCCGAGCAGGGCCAGCAGTTGGTCGGCGGAAACCGGCGGGGCGTCCTCTCCCAGCCGGCCGAGGCGCTGGTTGAGCCGGCGCAGCCGCTCCTCGACGGCCGGCCGGGTCAGCGCGGTGGCCGTGTCGTTGGGCAGGCCGACGGCGGCCCGGACCAGGTCGGCCAGGGGCGCGAGCCGGCGGCGTTCGCCGAACGCGGCGCAGCGCACGGAGAGGACCCGGGCGCCGGTGTGCGCGGCGTACCGGCCCGCGCCGACGTCGTAGCCGGCGGCGAGGCGTTCCACCTCGGCGGCGAACCGGGACTTGCCGATGCCCGCCTCGGCGGTCATCAGCAGCACCCGGGGCTCACTCCGGTCGATGACCTCGGCGAGCCGGCCGGCGACCCGGCCGATCTCGGTCTCCCGGCCGACGAACGGGGCCTCGTCGCCGAGGCCGGAGCGGGTGCCCGGGGCGTCGAGGAGACCGAGCAGCTCGTACGCCTCGACCGGCTCCCGCTTGCCCTTGAGCCGCAGCGGGCGCAGCGCCCGCCAGGACGCCACGTGCCGGGTGGCCGCGGAGGTGCGCGCCCCGGCGTATACGGCACCGACGGCGGCGGCGTCGGCGAGCCGGGCCGCGGTGTTCACGGTGTCGCCGATGACCGTGTATTCGATGGCCGCCTGGATGCCGGCGATCACGTCGCCGGTGTTCAGGCCGACGCGCAGGCCGAGCGGTGCGCCGCCGCCCCGCTCGTCGTCGAGCACCCGGCGCACCGCCCGTTGCATGGACAGCGCGGCCCGCATGGCCCGCTCGGCGTCGTCCTCGTGGGCGACGGGCGCGCCGAAGACCGCCATGATCCCGTCGCCGGTCAGCTTGTCGACGTGCCCGCCGAACGTCTTCACCGCCCCGGCGAGGGCGGCGAGCACCCGGTCGGTGACCGCGCCGACCCGCTCCGGGTCGAGGTCCTCCGACCAGGAGGTGAAGTCGGACAGGTCGCCGAAGAGCACGGTGACCACCCGCCGTTCGGCGGCGGGCAGCGTGGCGGCGGCCGGCAGCGCGGCCCCGCAGTTGTGGCAGAACCGGGCCCCCGGCACGGCGACCGTCCCGCAGACGGGGCAGGTCACGGCTGTTCCACCGGCTCGGGGGGAACCCCCAGGTAGGCAAGCTGCGCGCGGACCGACCACTCGGCCGCCCACCACAGCGAGCGGTCTACGTCCGCGTACACCCGGGCCACCACCTCCGGCGCGGTCCGCGCGCCCTCGGCGACCGCCTGCCGGACCTGGTCGAGCCGGGCCCGGCGGTGGGCGAGGTAGAACTCGGCGGCGACCCCGCAGTCGGCCAGCGCCGGGCCGTGGCCCGGCAGCGCCGGGATCCCCCGGTACGCCGAGAGCATTTCCAGGCTGTTCAGGTACGCCCCGAGGTGCCCGTCCGGGTGGGCCACCACGGTGGTGCCCCGGCCCAGGATGGTGTCGCCGGTGAGCACCACCCGCTCGTCGCCGTGCTCGACGAGGAAGCAGACCGAGTCGGCGGTGTGCCCGGGGGCCGGCAGCACCCGGACGGTGAGGCCGGCGGTGTCGAGGACGGCGTCGGGGGCCAGCGGCGGCCCGCCGTGGCTGTGTGCCGGGTCGACGGCCCGCACCGGCGCACCGCCGAGCAGCTCGCGCAGCCGGGGCGAGCCCTCGGTGTGGTCGGGGTGCCCGTGGGTGATCAGCACCGTGGCCACCGGCGCGTGGGCCGCGATCGCGGCCAGGTGCCCGTCGTCGGCGGGCCCCGGGTCGACGATGACGGCGGGCTCGCCGGGCCCGGCCCGCAGCACCCAGGTGTTGGTTCCGTCGAGGGTCATCGGCCCCGGGTTCGGTGCCCGCAGCAGGGTCACCCATCCCGGCAGCTCGTCCGCCAGCGCGGCCACGGCCGCCGTGATGTGCCCGGTCATGCCAGCGATCGTACGACTCCCCCCGCCACTCCCCGCGATCTTGCACTTGCGGCCCGGGATATGTGCCCGTCCACGGCTTTCATCCGGGGCCCGAAGTGCAAGATCGCGAGGGAAGTGGGGGAGGTCAGGCCACCTCGACGGTCAGTTCGATCTCCACCGGGGCGTCCAGGGGGAGTTCCGAGACGCCTACGGCGGAGCGGGCGTGGCGGCCCGCCTCGCCGAAGACCGCGCCGAACAGGTCGGACGCGCCGTTGATCACGCCCGGCTGACCGGTGAAGCCGGGCGCGCTGGCCACGAACCCGGTCACCCTGACGACCTTGACCAGGTTCTCCAGGCCGACGAGCGCGTCGACGGCGGCGAGGGCGTTCAGCGCGCACCGCTGCGCCAGGTCCTTGGCCTGCTCGGCGGAGACCCCCGCGCCGACCTTCCCCGTGGCCAGCAGCTTGCCCTCGGCCATCGGAAGCTGCCCGGAGACGAAGACGTGCTGCCCGGACTGCACGGCCGGCACGTAGTTGGCCACCGGGGGCGCCACCTCGGGCAGCGTCAGCCCGAGCTCGGCGAGTTTCGCATGCGGCCCGTTGCCCACGCCGCTCACACCTTCGGACGCTTGAGGTACGCGACGAGCTGCTCCGGGTTGGGGCCGGGGACCACGGAGACGAGTTCCCAGCCGTCCTCACCCCAGTTGTCGAGGATCTGCTTGGTCGCGTGGACCAGCAGCGGGACGGTCGAGTATTCCCACTTCTGCATCGGTGCGGGACTCCCTAGGAGACGGTGACTGTTTCGACCCCAGCCTACGTACCGGCGGGACCGCCCGGCGCGGGACGCTGCTCCGGGGCGACCGGAGGCTCGCCGCAGGGGCCCTCGTGGTCGTACCGCTGCGGGCAGCGCGACCGGTCCGCCAGCAGCAGGTCGCAGAAGACCCGGTGCCGGTTGTTCTGGTCGTCGGCCGTCGAGACGGTGGTCTCCCCGGCGTCCAGCTCGGGCAGAAAGCCGAGCGAGACCGCCACCCGGCCGGCGAGCGCGGTCGCCGCCGCCAGGTCGGCCACCTGGATCGGCAGGTGGATGACGTACCCGGTCTCCTCCTCGTCGCGGGGACGCTCGGCCGGCCGGCTCAGCGTGCGCAGCATTTCCCCCGGGTCGCTGAGCCGACGGTAGGAGCGCTCGTTGAACGGCGGGCCGGTGACCGGCCCCTCCTCGCCGGCGGGGCCGGTCCCGGTTCGCCGGGCGAAACCGGTAGGCGGCGGGAACTGGGCTCGGGAGATATTGTCGGGGTCGCGCATGCACTGCCTCCGGGGCCTCGCACCTGATCAAGTCGTCACCATCCAGCCCGGACCATCCGCCGATCCGCCCCCCGCGCCGGCACGAACGTAGGGCCGTTTTCCCACCGGGACAACGGGGCACGCATGCTCGGGCACCAAAAGTCACATATGCGACACGCTACGGTCCGGTAACGGATGGTGGCGAGCCGGCTTCCGTGATCGACGCGTCTCGCCGGGCCGCCCGGGGCCCCACCCCGGGCCGGGTTCACCGCTACCCTTCCCGTCGGGCGGGCCACGGCCCGGCCGCCTCCGCACTCGCCTTCGCTCGACCAGCGCTCGCGTCCCGCCGGGACGACGACGCGCCGCACCCCCGGGGGACAGACATGACCCAACCGCCCAACGGCGGCGCCACCGGATCGCCAAGCGGTCCGCCCTCCGGCGACCACACGCCCGACCCACCCGGCGTACCGGTCTCCCCCGCGTCGCCCGGCGTCGGCTCACCGGCCGGTCCCGCGCCGCTCGGCGGCCCGGCCCAGCCCGGCCCCTTCGGGGGCCCGCCGAGCCCGGGTGCCGGCGCGCCCGGGCCGGGATACCCGCCGTACCACGCCCCGGTCGCGCCGAAGCAGAAGCGCGGCGTGCTCATCGCCTCGATCGTGGCGGTCCTGGCGCTGCTGCTCTGCGGCGGTGGCGGCGCCGCTGCGTTCTTCACCCTGCGCAGCACGGAGAACGGCGAGGGCGCGAGGGAGCCGACGGTCGCGGTGGAGAACTTCCTCACCGCCGTCTACCGGGAACGGGACGCCCGCAAGGCCTCCGGCTACGTCTGCGCCGCCGCCCGGGACGACCGGAAGATCACCGCCAAGGTCACGGAGCTGAAGCGGTACGCCGAGCAGTACTCCGACGCCCGGTTCCGCTGGACCAGCCCGAAGGTGGACAACCAGACCGGCGACCGGGCCACCGTCACCACCAGGGTGACCATGACGACCTCCGACGAAAAGGTCGCCGACCAGGATCTCCGCTTCACCGTGGTGCAGAAGACCGGCTGGTGGGTCTGCGAGATCGCCTGACCGGGCGACGCGACCGGCGGGACCGGCCGGGTGGATAGGCTCGACGGGTGCGAGCAGCGGAGCGGACGGCCGACCCGGCCGGCACGGAGTGGCCGGCGCGCCTACACGTGGTGACCGGCAAGGGTGGCACCGGCAAGACCAGCGTGGCGGCGGCGCTGGCACTGGCGTTGGCCGCCAACGGCCGGCGCACCCTGCTGGTCGAGGTCGAGGGGCGGCAGGGCATCGCCCAGCTCTTCGGCACCGATCCGCTGCCGTACGCCGAGCGGCACCTCACCGACGCCCCGGGCGGCGGGGAGGTGCGGGCCCTGGCGGTGGACGCCGAGGAGGCCCTGCTGGAGTACCTCGACATGTTCTACAAGCTCGGCGCGGCCGGCCGGGCGCTACGCAAGCTCGGCGCGATCGACTTCGCCACCACCATCGCTCCCGGTCTGCGGGACGTGCTGCTCACCGGCAAGGTCAAGGAGGCCACGACCCGCACGGCCGGCCAGCGCCGGGCGTACGACGCGGTGGTGCTGGACGCGCCGCCGACCGGGCGGATCGGCCGGTTCCTCAAGGTCACGGCGGAGACGGCCCGGCTGGCCAAGGTCGGCCCGATCAAGACCCAGAGCGAGGGGGTCGCCGCACTCCTGCGCTCCCCGATGACCGCGGTGCACGTGGTGACGCTGCTGGAGGAGATGCCGGTCCAGGAGACGGTGGACGCGATCGCCGAACTGACGCAGCTCGGCTTCCCGGTAGGCCGGGTGATCGTGAACGCGGCCCGGCCACCGCTGCCCGCCGGCCGGCCGGTGACCGCCGCTGAGCTGCGGCGCGGCCTGCTCGCCGCCGGGTTGCCGGCCGACCGGGACACCGTCGCCGGGCTCGCCGCCGAGGCCCGGGACCAGTGGATACGCCGGGAGCTGGAGGACTCGCTGCGCGGTGACCTGGCCGAGCTGGGGCTTCCCCTGACCGAGCTGCCGCTGCTGCCCGACGGGGTGGACCGGGCGGGGCTGGCGGCGTTGTCCCGGGTGCTCGTGCGGGCGGATTGACTCACACTGGCACCGGCGCGGCGCGGAGACTGTCCGCAGCCCGATACGCTCGATTGGTGCCTTCCGAACACGCGGCGCCGCAGCTGGACGTCGACCAGATCCTCGCCGACCCGGGCGTGCGGATCGTGGTGTGCTGCGGGGCGGGCGGGGTGGGCAAGACGACCACCGCCGCCGCGCTCGCGTTGCGCGCCGCCGAGCAACACGGCCGGCGCACGGTGGTGCTCACCATCGACCCGGCCCGCCGGCTGGCCCAGTCGCTGGGCCTGACCGAGCTGGACAACACGCCCCGCCAGGTCAAGGGCATCGACGTCGAGGCCAGCGGCGGCGAGTTGCACGCCATGATGCTGGACATGAAGCGCACGTTCGACGACGTGGTGCTCCAGCACACCGACCCGGCGAAGGCGGCGGAGATCTTCGCCAACCCGTTCTACCAGGCCATGAGCTCGACCTTCGCCGGCACCCAGGAATACATGGCGATGGAGAAGCTCGGCCAGCTCCACGCCCGGGGCGAGTGGGACCTGATCGTGGTGGACACCCCGCCGTCCCGCTCGGCGCTGGACTTCCTGGACGCGCCGGCCCGGCTCTCCCGGTTCCTCGACGGGCGGATGCTGCGGATGCTGCTGGCCCCGGCGCGCAGCGGGGGCCGGAGCATGTTCAGCCTCGTCACCGCGAGCTTCGGGATGTTCTCGAAGGTCGTGCAGAAGGTGCTCGGCGCGCAGCTGCTCACCGACCTGTCCGGCTTCGTGGCGGCGCTGGACTCGATGTTCGGCGGGTTCCGCCAGCGGGCCGAGCAGACGTACCGGATCCTCCAGGCGCGGGAGACGGCGTTCCTGCTGGTCGCGGCCCCGGAGCCCGACGCGGTCCGGGAGGCGGCGTACTTCGCCGGGCGGCTGCGCTCCGAGCGGATGCCGCTGGCGGGGCTGGTGCTCAACCGGGTGCACCGACCGACGGTGCCGGCGCTGGACGCCGAGGCGTGCCTGGTTGCGGCGGAGCGGCTGGCCGAGGCCGGCGGGCACGACAGCACGGTCGACGTGTTGCGGGCGCACGCCGCGCTGGCCCAGCAGGCGCTGCGCGAGCAGCGGGTGGCGGCCCGGTTCACCGAGGCGTTCCCGCAGGTGCCGGCGGTGTCGGTGACGGCGCAGCCCGCCGACGTGCACGACGTCGACGGGCTGCGGACGATCGGCGCGGCGATCAGCCGGTTGTGATTTGACCGGCCGTCAGCCGGCCGGGACGAGGACCTTGTCCTTGCCGGACCGGTCCTTCGCGTTCTTCTTCATGGCCGCCTCGAACATCTTGCGCCAGCTTGCGACCTGGGGGTGCCGGCGCAGCAGGGCCCGGCGCTCCCGCTCGGTCATGCCGCCCCACACCCCGAACTCGATCCGGTTGTCGAGCGCGTCGGCCAGGCACTCGTACCGAACTGGGCAGCTCCGGCAGATCCGCTTCGCCACATTCTGTTCAGCGCCCTGTACGAACAGCGCGTCCGGGTCCCCGTTCTGACACGCCGCCAGTGACGGCCAGTCAGTGATCATGCCCATGTGTATACGTCCCCCCTTGCAGTACCTACCGACCTCGCGCGACCAGCCGTCGAATCCCCCCGGTCGTCCGCCCGCCCTCCCCAGGACGGCACGGACGACGTGTGGCTGGGTCGCCGCCACCATCATGCTCTGTAGTCGGCTGATTACGCAACGTTGTCGGCAAAATCCATCATTACGGACACTCCCGGCTTCCCGGGCCTTCGGCCCCCGTCTACCCAGCCGCAGTACGTGAAAACGCTGCGCCGCTCCTCCGATCGGTGGAGACTCGGCGCGGACCCGCGCAACCCAGCACCAGGGCTCGTGCGTTTAGCACAACGAGGTCGGCGCGCGCAGGAAATGGGAGAAAGACGCCCCAGCGCCCCTCGTTCCCTACTCGCGTACCCTGTCGAGGTGACCTGGATGCGGAAACGTGACCACAATGTGCTGACCAACGCCGCATCGCTGCTCGTCTGTGGCCTGTTGGCCGGCGTGGTGGTCGCGGCGGCGGCCTTTCCCGCAGTGGCGATGTCCGGGCTGGCCGCCAAGGCCGGCGCTGAGACCTTCGGGGCGCTGCCCAAGGAGCTGACGGTGGGCCAGGCGCCCCAGATCAGCTACCTGCTCGCCTCCGACGGCAAGACACCGCTGGCGACCATGTACGACGAGAACCGGCGCGACGTCAAGCTCGCGGACATCTCGCCGTACATGCAGAAGGCGATCATCGCGGCCGAGGACCACGACTTCTACAAGCACAACGGTGTCGACCTCAACGGTGTCGCCCGGGCGTTCGTCAACAACCAGTCCGGCGCGAACTCCCAGCAGGGCGCGTCGACCCTGACGATGCAGTACGTCCGGCTGGCCATCGCGTACTCGGCCACCCATCCGGCCGACGTGGTAGCCGCGACCGAGGACACCAGCAGGCGCAAGATGCGCGAGATGCGGCTGGCCCTCCAGGTCGACAAGGAGTTCTCCAAGGACGACATCCTCACCCGCTACCTGAACCTCGCCTCCTTCGGCAACGGCGCATACGGGATCTACGCCGCCAGCCAGGTCTACTTCGGCAAGCCGCCGAACAAGCTCAAGATCGAGGAAGCGGCCATGCTCGCCGGCATGGTGAAGGCCCCGACCACGAACGACCCGACCACCAAGACCGGGTACCCGCTGGCCCTGGACCGGCGCAACTACGTCATCGACAACATGATCAAGATCGGTGCCATCACCAAGGAGGAGGGCGAGGCGGCCAAGGCCACCAAGATGGTGGTCAAGGACAAGACCACCCCGAACGGCTGCGTCGCCACCAACAAGAAGGAGTGGGGCTTCTTCTGCGACTACTTCTACCGCTGGTGGATGCAGCAGGAGACCTTCGGCTCGACCTCGTACGACCGGGAGCGGCGGCTCAAGAGCGGCGGCTACACCATCGTCACCAGCCTCGACGCGCAGGCGCAGAACGCCGCCGACAAGGCTGTCCGGAAGAACCTGGGCGTCAACAGCAAGGCGGCCCGGATGGTCGCGGTCGTCGAGCCCGGCACCGGCCGGGTCCGCGCGCTCTCGGTGAACCGGAACTTCAAGATCGACGACCCGAGGAAACCACAGAACAAGCTCAGCACCGACCCGCGCAAGCGCAGCAAGGGCATCCGGGGCAACTACCCCAACACGGTGAACCCACTGCTCACCGGCGGCGGCGACATCAAGGGATACCAGGCCGGCTCGACCTTCAAGATCTTCACGATCGTGGCCGCCCTGGAGAAGGGCATCCCGCTCCGCTACACGATCAACTCGCCGAAGCAGTTCAAGTCGGAATACATCATCGACAGCAGCAGCCCCGCCGCCTGCCCGGGCACCCACTTCTACTGCCCGACCAACTCGGTGGAGTCGATGGCCGGCGTGCACAACATGTGGAGCGCGTTCGGCCGCTCGGTGAACACCTTCTTCGTCCCGCTCCAGCAGCAGGTCGGCTCGGAGAACGTGGTCAAGGCGGCGCAGAAGCTGGGCATCCAGTTCCGCTCGACCGAGGACGCGAACTTCGCCAACAACAAGGAGGCGGCGCACCAGTGGGGTGCGTTCACCCTCGGCGTGTCGGCCACCACCCCGCTGGACCTGGCCAACGCGTACGCCACCCTCGCCGCCGACGGCAAGTACTGCGAGCCGATCCCGGTGCAGGAGATCAAGGGCCCGGACGGTAAGAAACTGGACATCGCCAACCCGCGCTGCGAGCAGCGGATCAGCACCGACGTCGCCCGCGCGGCCGTGGACGCGGCCCGCTGCCCGGTCGGCGACCGGTCGGCCACCACCCGCTGCACCGGCGCCACCGCCGGCAATGTTCGGCGGATCGTCGGCAAGCCGGTGGCCGGCAAGTCCGGCACCACCGACTCGGAGAAGACCTCCTCGCTGGTCGCGATGACCAAGCAGTACTCGGTCGCCGGCATCATGGCCGACCCGGACTGGCCGCAGACCAACCAGCAGATGGGCCACGACACCCCGACGGGCATCAACCCTCCGGTGTACGAAACGCTGCGCGACGCCATGAAGGGCAAGAAGGGCATCGAGTTCACCCCGCCCAGCGGCAAGATCATGGAGGGTGACCAGCGCTCGATCCCCGACGTGAAGTGCATGGACGTCGAGACCGCGAAGGACCGGCTCCGGGGCGCGGGCTTCGACCCGGTGGTCTCCTCGGCCCGGATCCCGTCGAGCTGCGCGGCCGGCAAGGTCGCCAGCACCAGCCCGAACGGGCGCACCATCAAGGGCGGCGTGGTGGTCATCGAGGTCAGCAGCGGCAGCGGCACCCCGGCCGGCCCGCCGGGCAACGGCGCCGGGCCCGGCCCGGGCAACCTACCCGGTCCCGGCCGACCACCGGGCCGCAACGGCTGACGGCCGCACCCGGCTCGGCGTGACGACGCGACGGGCGGGCACCCCGACAGAGGGTGCCCGCCCGTTTCGCGTGGTGCGGCGTGTCGGTGGGCGTACCCCCTCGGGGTCGCCCGGAGGGCTCAGAGGCCGAGCTGGCGGCGCACCTCGGCGGCCACCCGGCCTCCCTCGGCCCGGCCGGCCACCGCAGCCTGGGCCGCCTTCATCGCCGGGCCCATCTGCGCCTTGCCGGTGAAGCCGCCAGCGGCGAGCGCCTCCGCGACCAGCTCGGCAAGCTCGTCGTCGGAGAGCTGCTTCGGCAGGTACCGCTCCAGCACGTCGCCCTCGGCGGTCTCCTTTGCGGACTGCTCGGCGCGTCCCGCGTCCGCGAAGGCGGTTGCGGCCTCGCGCCGCTTCTTCGCCTCCTTGGTCAACACCGCGAGCACCTCGTCGTCGGTGAGCTCGCGCTTGGCCTTGCCGGCGACCTCGGCCGTGCCGACGGCCGCCAGGGCCATCCGCAGGGTGGAGGTGGTCAGCTCGTCGCGCGCCTTCAGGGCAGCGCGCATGTCGGCGGTGAGGCGGTCCTTCAGCGTGCTCATGGACGGTGAAACTACCCTGAACGGCATGCGAAAGCGCACACTATTCCGACTCGGCGCGGGCACCATCGCGGCCGGAGCGGTCACCCTGGCATACGCGTCACTCGTCGAGCGCAACATGTTCACCCTGCGCCGGTTCGACGTGCCGGTGCTGCCGGCCGACACCGAGCCGCTGCGCGTGCTGCACCTGTCGGACCTGCACATGATGCCGGAGCAGCGACGCAAGCAGGACTGGGTGGCGTCGCTCGCGGCGCTCGACCCGGACCTGGTCGTGGTCACCGGCGACAACATGGCCCACCCGGGCGCGGTGCCCGGCGTGCTGCGCGCCCTCCAGCCGCTGCTGAACTTCCCCGGGGCCTTCGTGTTCGGCTCCAACGACTACACCGGGCCGGTGCTGAAGAACCCGTTCAGCTACTTCCTGCCCGACCGGGAGTACACCGAGGGCGCCGAGCTGCCGTACGACGAGCTGCGCGACGTCTTCACCGGCGCGGGCTGGGCAAACCTGAACAACGCCCGGACGACGCTCAAGGCGGGCGGACGGCTGGTCGAGCTGGTCGGTGTCGACGACCCGCACATCGCGCGCGACGACTACCCGGCCGTCGCCGGCCCCGTCTCCACCTCGGCGGAGCTGTCGATCGCGCTGTCCCACTCCCCCGAGCCGGCCGTGCTCGACGAGATGGCCGCCGACGGCTTCGGCCTGCTGCTGGCCGGCCACACCCACGGCGGGCAGGTCTGCGTGCCGGGCTACGGCGCGCTGGTGACCAACTGCGGGCTACCCCGATCGATGGCGAAGGGCCTGCACCGCTGGCCGGGCTCGGACTCCTGGCTGCACGTCTCGGCCGGCCTTGGCACCCACCCGACCGCGCCGGTCCGGTTCGCCTGCCGGCCCGAGGCGAGCATCCTCACCCTGATCCCGCGCTGACGCTCGCCCCCCGGGCTTCGGGCTTCGGGCTTGGGGCCAGCCGGGGGCCGGGGGCCGGGGGCCGCCAATTGTGATGTACGCCGCCTATGGAGCTGCCCCGTTCGTGCTACCGCCGCCCTGGCTCCTGGTACCGGTCGGGCCGCCCAAGGGCGGCTCGGACGGGCCGAGTGGGCGGCCTGGCTGGTCACGGCCCTGCGGGTCGGAGTTGCCCCCGGGCCGGCGCAGGGGCTGCCGGCGGGGCCCTGCGCGGGTCGCGGGAGGGGTGGGGTACCGAGTTTGACCATCGGACCGGGTGGGCTACTATTTGTCGGCACGCCTCGGGGTGTGGCGCAGCTTGGTAGCGCGCTTCGTTCGGGACGAAGAGGTCGTCGGTTCGAATCCGGCCACCCCGACCAGGTGAGAGGGCACATCCAGTCGATGGATGTGCCCTCTGGTCTTTCCTGGGCGACTAACTGAGTGACTACCGGTCCGGAGCCATCGCGAAGATGCGGTCCATGACCGCCGCGCCCTGGAGCAGCACCGGCCGGAGCTGATGTCGGTAGACCAGCTCCGTGACGGTGGTTCCAGAGCGCCCGCACAGGTCAACGGTGTCTTCAGACCCATCCCACTGTCGGGAAGCAGCGATACGAAGCTGGGCCGTAGTTCGCACGGCGTCCAGGCAGCCGGATCGAGGCCAGCCAGGGTGACAACTCGGCGGAAGGCCCGGCGGACGTTGGCCGCGTCGAGGGCAGTGCCGACAGTTGAGGCGAAGACCAGCTCAAGCGGATGCCAGTCCTTGCCGGCACTTGGCCGATGACCGTGATGCTCCAGCCCATCCCAAGCGCTGGCAAGAGGTGTTCACCTCTGGCACGTGACCAGGCATCGGCAGTCCCGCTTCGACGTCCGGGAAACGGCCCGTCAACTGCGTGTGGGTTCACGGAGGACCGGACTGGCCCGTACCCATGGCAAGCACCGTGAGCTGGCCCGATGGTAGTTTGCGCCGCGTGAAACTCTTCGCAGGTCTGGGGCATGTGGCGAGGTACGCGGCTGGGGCCGGACTGAGCTGGCTGGTCTTTCCTGTCGAAGCGGCGTTGATCTACGTTGTGCTGCTGGTTGCCTCGGGGCTGTTCGGCCTCGACCCGGGCGGTCCTCTGGCAGGCCCCACGGCGGTCCTGCTGGCTACTGTGCTGGGCACCGCTGTCACAGCTCTGGTAACCCTTCCGGCCGTTCTCTTCGGCGATCTGGTTGCCCGTAGGACTCGTTCGGCCGCAGCGCCGGTCACTGCCGTCATCGGCGGGATGGTGCTGCTGGCTGCATACGTGTGGGGTTGGGGGATCGCGGTCCAGTCGCCCCCCTCACAGACGGCCATCGTCTGGGGACTGGTAGTCGCCCTGTCGGTGCTCCCTTTACTGGCCTTCCTCGTCGTGACCCACTCGGCTGGAGCAGTAGTCGCCCTGATTACCGCTGCCGTAGCCCGCAGAGACGGCAAACCGAGGCTTCGCCGGTGAGATCGGCTCTGCCACTTCAACCGGTTGCCCGGTTCGAATCCGGCCACTCCGACCAGAGGTAAGAGCAGAATCAAGGCCCCTCCACGGAGGGGCTTGATGGTTCAGTACGCGTACGTCACCGATATAGTGACGTTGGGGCAGGAGTTCGCCCAGCTCGTCAGGGCGTTCTTCTCGGCCGTGTCGACGGTGAGCCGCCAGCGGGTCTTGGTGGCCACCCACTCGTTCACGTAACGGCAGCGGGCGGAGCTGTACGACGGCATCCAGGTGGCGGGGTCCTGGTCGCCCTTGGACTGGTTGACGTTGTCGGTCACCGCCACCAGCGGGCGGGAGTCACCCAGGTCGTTCGCGTACGCCTGGCGGCGGCTGGTGGACCAGTTGCGGGCGCCAGAGTCCCACGCCTCGGCGAGCGGCACCATGTGGTCGATGTCGACGTCGCCGGTGGCCGTCCAGTAGGCGTTGTCGTAGTAGGAGTACCAGCGCCCGCCGGAGAGCGTGCACGTGCCGCTGATTGTCGGCGCGGCGACCGCCTCGGCGAGCAGCACCTCGTTGCGGGTGTCGCAGCCGTCGCCGTCGGCGTCGATCCAGTGCGGGAAGAGGTCCCGGCTGTAGCCGGTGCGGATCTCGGTGGCCACCGGCAGGGCCGCGACCGCGGTCTGTAGGGGCGCGGAGTAGCTGACGGCCCAGGCGGGGTGGGCCAGGCCAACGGTGGCGGCGAGGGTGGCGGTGAGGGTCGTCGCGGCCACGCGCAGCGTACGGTTCATGGTGCTCCGTCCGGGTAGGCGGAAAGCATCGTCTCTCATACATATAGACAGAGGCGACATTCCCGCAACCAGAACCCGCAGGTGAACGCTTCGCGAACCCTCTCAGTCGTTGAGCTCGGTGCGCCGGATCTCGGCGAACGCGGCGGTCAGCAGGCCGTCGAGCGGCCGGTCCGTCCCGCTCACCGGCTGGCCTTTCGCGCTCATCGGCTGGCCCGTCGCGGCCAGCAGGTCGGCGAGGAGCAGCGGCGCGTGTCGGGCCAGCGTGGCCGGGTCGGGCGGGGTGGCGTCGTCGCTCGGGTCGTACACGCCGAGCGCGCCGGCGAGCAGCACCAGCACCAGGTGCGGGTCGACGTCCAGCTGCCAGCTCGCCGCGCCCCGCACGCACGACTCCAGCACCTGCCGGACGTCGTCGCCGTCCAGCCCGTCCGGGTGGGTCTCCTCCAGCAGCAGGCGGACCACCGCGCCGAGGACCAGACCGGACCGGTCCGTGGCGGCGAGCCGGTCGGCCGCCTCGTCGTACGCCTCCGGGTCCCGCGCGCGGGCGGCGGCCACGGCGTCGGTGGCCGCCCGGGCGATCTCGCGGGCCGGCGCGGGCAGGTGTCGCCAGGTCGTCGTCATCGCTCCCAGGATGGCAGACCCGCACGGCACCCGAGAGCTCCGGGCTTTGGCGGCCGGCTCCCCCCTCATGAGAGCCGGCCGCCTCGCCTCGCCGGCCGGACGGGCCGGGCCGTCCGGTCAGCAGTTGGTGTAGTTGCCGCCGCTCCCCCACGAGCAGGAGTAGACCTTCGAGATCTGGATCGCCGGGGTGGCGGCCTGCGCGGGCGCGGCCGGGGTGAGCGAACTACCGACGGCGACGGCGAGAGCCATGGCGATGCCGGTCAACCTCTTCTTCGACACGATCCCCCACATGCTGACGGCCGACCCTCAAGGAGTGCCGGCGCGGAACGTGAGCAGAGGCTATCGGCACGGCCCGACCATTGTGGACGGTTGCGCGCCCGGTTCGGCAAGTACACCCGCAGGGCCCGCCGATCACGGCCGAACGGTGACGCAGCGCAACGCGAACGGCCGCGCCGGCCGGCGCGAACGGCGGCAGGGCGCGACGCGAACGGCGCTGCCCGGCGACGCGAACGGCGGCGGCGGCCGACACACCGGCGGGCTCCGGTCACCTGGCGAGCGTGGCCGCCACCAACGACTCGGCAGTCCCGGCATCCGGGGTACGTCCGCAGTCGCCCGGTGGCCGGCCCCCGGCCGAGGTACCAGCCGAGCCGATCGGCGTGCGTGTGCGAGCCTTACACGACGTACCAGAGCGGCTCGCTCACAGCCGGCATCACGGCGGCTCGTGCCCTCCGGCCGGGTCAGAACGTGCCGGTGAGGGCCGCCGCGTGGCTCACCTGCACGGTGTGTGTGACGCAGCCGCCGTCGGCGACGAGGTGCAGCAGGAAGGCGGTGGGTTCGAGGGCGTACCCGATCTGGTCGCCGTCGTCGAGGGTGAGTGACGACTGCCGCCAGGTGCTCGGCGCGGTAGTCAGCACCGTGCCGGCGAAACCGACCGTGATCGGGCGGTGCACGTGCCCGGCAACGACCCGGACGACGTGCGGGTGCGCGGCCACCACCGTGGCCAGGCCGTCGCCGTCGAGCAGGCGCATGCCGTCGAGGTAGGGCAGGCCCACCGGGACGGGCGGGTGGTGCAGGCAGACGACGGCGGGCAGCTCGGGCCGGCGGGCCAGCGTCTCGTCGAGCCAGGCGAGTTGCTCGGGGCCGAGCCGGCCGGCCGGCTCGCCGGAGACGACCGAGTCCAGCACGACGATGGTCGCGTCCGACAGCTCGACGGCGTAGTGGGCCTGGTAGCCGCCGCCGAGGTGTGGCGTGCCGCCGAAGACGTCGAGCAGGGACTCGCGGTCGTCGTGGTTGCCGGCGACCAGGTGCACCGGCACCGGGAAGCGGGCGATCAGCTCGCGTAGCGCGACGTACTCCTCGGGCCTGCCGTGCTCGGCGAGGTCGCCGGTGATCACCACGTGGTCGGGTCGGGGACGCAGGCCGAGCACCCGGCCGAGCGCCCGGTGCAGCGCGGCGGCGGGCTCGGCGGCCAGCGGACCGGTGGTCAGGTGGGTGTCGCTGAGCTGGGCGATGAGCATCGCGTCCTCCAAGTCGACCGGTGCCTCCAGGCTATCGGCGGCGAGGTCACCCCACAGCCTCGTCCACAGCCTGTGGATAGCACATGTGTACGAACAAGATGATCTTGATCGATGCCCTGCTGAGCTGCGGTGAGTACGCTTGACCGGACGGCTTCCCCCCTCACCTGTAGGAACCACGTGCGCGTTGATCACCACCGGGTCGTCCGGGACGTCACGGTCCGCCTGCCGATGGCGTCGACCGCCGTCGAGGCGTGCCAGTGGACCGTCGCCGCGCTGGCCCGGTACGCGCCGGCCACCATCTCCGTGCTGCTGCAGGTGCACGACCGGCTCCGCTGCGTCGCGGCCACCGGCGCCTGGCAGGTCTTCTCCACCGTCCCGCCGAAGGCTGGCATCGTCGGCCGGGTGTACGCCTCCGGCGAGAGCGCCATCGTCGGAGACGTCGCCGCCGACCCCGACTACCTCCCGGTACGCCCCGACGTGACCGCCGAGGTCTGCGTGCCGGTCCTCGACCCGGCGGGCCGCCCGATCGGGGTGCTCGACCTCCAGTGGTCCGGCCCGGTCGAGTTGGGCCCTTGGCTGGAGACCGCCAACCGCGTCGCCACCCGGCTCGGTGCCCGGATCACCGCCCTGGGCGGCCCACCCGCCGAGAGCCGCAGCGAGAAGCTGCTGCGGCACGCCGCCGCGCTGACCGCCGCCCCCACCGAGTGGGACCTGATGACCGCGGCCATCTGCGCGGCCCGGGAGGTGTCCACCCTCTCCGCGGCCGTGCTGCTGCTGACCGACGGGCCGAGCCCCCGGCTGGGCGCGCCGCCCCGGCGCGCCGGGGCGAGCTGGAGTTCCGCATCCGGGCCGAGCTGGCCGAGGCGGGCGCGCCGGCCCTGCACCGGATGGTCGCCCGCGCCCACCGGCACGGCTCCGGCTACACCCTCGGCGAGCAGGGGCACCCGCCGACCGAGGAGTACCGGCCGCTCGCCGACGCCGGGGTGCGCACCCTGGTCGCGGTGCCCGTCGGGCCGCCGGACGGCGGCGGGGTGCTGCTGGTGGCCGACGAGCGGTTGCTGCGGCCCGACCCGACCACGGTCAACCTGATGGAGTTGCTCGCCGGGCAGGCGTGGACCTGCCTGGACCGGCTGCGTACCCTGGCCCGGCTGCGCGAGCAGGCCAGCTCCGACCCGCTGACCGGGCTGGGGCACACCGGGCCGTTCGGGCAGCGGATCGCGCGGGCCACGCCCGGGCGTACGGCGCTGCTGGCCATCGACGTGGACGGCTTCAAGGCCGTCAACGACACGTACGGCCACCAGGCCGGGGACCGGCTGCTGGTGGGGCTGGCCCGGGCGCTGGAGGCGGCGCTGCGCCAGGGCGACGAGTTGTACCGGATCGGCGGCGACGAGTTCGTCGCCGTGATCGAGGTGAACCGCCCCGAGGAGGCGATCCGCATCGGCGAGCGGCTGGCCGAGGCGGCCCGGGTCACGGGCCGCACCATCAGCGTCGGCGTCGCCCTGCCCCGGCCGGGCGAGTCGCCCGAGCAGACCCTGCGCCGCGCCGACCAGGCCCTGTACGTGGTCAAGCGCCAGGGCCGCGACGGCGTCCGCCTCGCCGCCGCCTGAGCGACCGCGCCCAGCCGGAGGGTCAGCGGGCGGTGAGCTCCTTGGCGAGCAGCTCGGCGATCTGGGCCGTGTTCAGGGCCGCGCCCTTGCGGAGGTTGTCGCCTGTGACGAACAGGTCGAGGGCGCGCGGGTCGTCGACGGCGCGGCGGATCCGGCCGACCCAGGACGGGTCGGTGCCCACGGCGTCGATCGGCATCGGGAACTCCCCGGAGGCCGGGTCGTCGACCAGGATCACGCCGGGGGCGTTGCGCAACGCCTCGCGGGCGCCCTCGGCGTCCACCTCGGTGGCGAAGACGGCGTGTACGGCCACCGAGTGGCCGGTCACCACCGGCACCCGCACGCAGGTCGCGGAGACCTTCAGGTCGGGCAGGCCGAGGATCTTGCGCGACTCGTTGCGTATCTTCAGCTCCTCGGACGACCACCCGCCGTCGGCGAGCGAGCCGGCCCAGGGCACCACGTTGAGCGCCAGCGGGGCCGGGAACGGCCCCAGCTCGTCGCCGACCGCCTGCCGCACGTCGCCTGGGCGGGAGCCGAGCATCCGGTCCCCGGCGATCTTGCCGAGCTGGAGGTGCAGCGCGTCCACGCCCGCCTGCCCCGCCCCGGAGACCGCCTGGTACGACGCCAGGACCAGCTCGCGCAGCCCGTACTCGCGGTGCAGCGGGGCGATCGCCACGATCATCGCGAGGGTGGTGCAGTTGGCGTTGGCGATGATCCCCTTCGGCCGGTTGCGCACCTGGTCGGGGTTGATCTCGGGGACGACCAGCGGGACGTCGCGGTCCATCCGGAACGCCCCGGAGTTGTCCACCGCCACCGCGCCCCGGGACACCGCGATCGGGGCCCACTCGGCGGAGACCTCGTCGGGCACGTCGAACATGGCCACGTCGACGCCGTCGAACGCCTCCGGGGTGAGCGCCCCGACGGTCAACTCCTCGCCCCGGCAGCGCACCCGCCGCCCGACCGACCGCTCGGAGGCGAGCAGCCGGATCTCGCCCCAGACGTTGCGCCGCGACGACAGCAGCTCGCACATCACGGTGCCTACGGCACCGGTCGCCCCGACCACGGCAAGGGTGGGCAGCGACGGCACGGCGTTACCGCCCGGTCCCCGCGTACACGACGGCCTCGGAGTCGCCGCCCAGCTCGAAGGCGTCGTGGATGGCCCGGACGGCCTTGTCGAGGTCGGTGTCCCGGCAGACCACGGAAACCCGGATCTCCGAGGTGGAGATCATCTCGATGTTGACGCCGGCAGAGCCGAGGGCGGCGAAGAAGCCGGCCGCGACGCCCGGGTGCGACCGCATCCCCGCGCCGATGAGCGAGACCTTGCCGACGTGGTCGTCGTAGAGCAGGCCCTTGAACTTGACCTGCTCCTGGATCTTGCTGAGCGCGGCCATCGCGGTCGGGCCGTCGGTCTTCGGCAGGGTGAACGAGATGTCCGTGCGGCCGGTGCCCTCGGTGGAGACGTTCTGCACGATCATGTCGATGTTGATCTCCGCGCCGGCCACGGTGTCGAAGATGCGCGCGGCGGCGCCCGGCTCGTCCGGCACCCCGACGATCGTGATCTTCGCCTCGCTGCGGTCGTGGGCGACCCCGGTGATCAGTGCCTGTTCCACAGGAAGGTCCTCCATCGATCCGGTGACCATCGTGCCGGTGTTGGTCGAGTATGACGAACGGACGTGGATCGGCAACCCCGCGCGCCGGGCGTACTCGACGCTGCGCAGGTGCAGCACCTTCGCGCCGCAGGCGGCCAGCTCCAGCATCTCCTCGTAGGTGATGTGCCGGATGTGCCGGGCGTTGGGCACGATCCGGGGGTCGGCGGTGAACACGCCGTCGACGTCGGTGTAGATCTCGCAGACGTCGGCGTGCAGCGCGGCGGCGAGCGCCACGGCCGTGGTGTCCGAGCCGCCCCGCCCCAGCGTGGTGACGTCCTTGGTGTCCTGCGAGACGCCCTGGAAGCCGGCGACGATGACTACCGCGCCCTCGTCGAGCGCGCCCTTGAGCCGCCCCGGGGTGACGTCGATGATCCGCGCCTTGCCGTGCACGGAGGTGGTGATCACACCGGCCTGCGAGCCGGTGAACGAGCGCGCCTCGTACCCCAGGTTGTGGATGGCCATGGCCAACAGCGCCATGGAGATCCGCTCGCCAGCGGTGAGCAGCATGTCCAGCTCGCGGCCCGGCGGTAGCGGGCTCACCTGGTTGGCCAGGTCCAGCAGCTCGTCGGTGGTGTCACCCATCGCGGAGACCACCACGACCACGTCGTCGCCGGCCTTGCGGGCGGCGACGATGCGCTCGGCCACCCGCTTGATCCGCTCGGCGTTGGCGACGGAGGATCCGCCGTACTTCTGCACCACGAGTGCCACGACGGTGCACTCCCTCCCCGCGTCCCTTGACCCTGCCGCACCGCCGGCGAACCAGCCGGCGGTGCTCGTCAGACCCCATCAGGGTATCCGGCGGCCCAGACGGCCGGGTCAGGTGATCCCACCATCCGGCCCCCGCGCACCGGCCCGGCCGCGCCCCGACCAGCCCGCCGAGGGGTACGCGACACGCCGGCCGCACCGGCGTCGGCGGGGTCACCGGCGCGCCCGGCGCACCGCAGAATGACCCGGTGCACGCCCACCTCCACACGGCCCGGCGCCTGACCGGCGTCGTGGCGCTCGCCCTCCCGGCCCTGCTCGCCGCCTGCGCCGACGATCCGGCCCCCACACCGGCCCCGCCGACGCCCGGCGACGCCGCGCCCGCCATCACCGATGCCGACGCCGCCCGGAACGAGCTGGCCGCCCTGGCCGCGGCAGCTCAGGACCGGAGCTTCGTCGCCCGATACACCCTCGCCGACGGCGACGGCACCGACCGCGCGATCGTGGTCACCAGCGCCGGCGACGGCACCTGGCGGGTGGACGTCCCGGGCGGGGCGCTGGGCGGTACGGCGGACAGTGTCGCTCGCCGCCACCGCCGACGGGCTCTTCCAGTGCGGCCTGCCGTCGGCCGGTCGCCCGGAGCCAGCGAGCTGCGTACGCCTCGGCGACCCGACGGACGCCGTCCCGCGCCGGCTGGACCCCCGGGTGCAGCACCCGTTCACCGACTGGCTGGAGGTGCTCACCGACCGGCGGGCCCCGCTCGCGGTCTCCCCGGCCCGGCCACCGCAGGGGGCGAGCGGCTCCTGCTACTCGGTCGACACGACCTCGGCCTCGCTGAACGCCCCGCTGGACGTCGGCATCTACTGCTACGCACCCGACGGCACGCCGACCGCCGTGCGGACCACCGCCGGCACGCTCACCCTGGCCGGGCCGGCCGGGCCCGGGCCAGCCACGGTGGCGCTGCCCGGGCCGGTGACCGACGGCGAGCCGCTCGGCGTCGCCGCGCCAGAGCCTGAGCCGAAGCCGGACGAGTCGGCCCCCACGGGCGCGGCGACACCCTGACCCCCGCCGGTCGCGTTCCTGGCCACGGCGAACGCGCCGTTGCTCGACTGCCCCGGGCGTGCGGCCCCGCCGCCCGGGGTCCGCCCACTGCGACTCCGATCTCAAAGTCCGGACCGGCCTTCCCACCCCCCGTCCCATCACGTAGGGTCACTCTGTCATGTGGCGGGCGTACCTTCTCCTTGGTCGCCGCGACGGGGCCTGACCGGCCGGCACCTCGTCGCGGAGTCGAAGCGCGCCGTCCAGCAGATCCGAACCTCCCGTCGGCGCCTCGCGCCGGCCCCGGCACCGTCGCCGCACCGGCCCAGCCGCGCTGAGGCAGCGTCGCCGAACTTCCGATTGCTGACGCCACAGTTTCAGGGGGAACACTCCGCCATGGCTCAACCCGACACCGACACCGATCCGATCGCCCGGCAGCGCCCCAGCCGGATGCCGTACCAGCGTTACCAGCCGTACCAGCAGCAGTTCCGGATCGACCTGCCGGACCGCGCCTGGCCGACCCGGCACGTCGCGGCCGCGCCCCGCTGGTGCGCCGTGGACCTGCGCGACGGTAACCAGGCCCTGATCGACCCGATGTCCCCCGAGCGCAAGCGCCGGATGTTCCAGCTGCTGGTGCAGATGGGCTACAAGGAGATCGAGGTCGGCTTCCCGTCGGCCAGCCAGGCCGACTACGACTTCGTCCGGCAGATCATCGAGCAGGACCTGATCCCGGACGACGTGACCATCCAGGTGCTCACCCAGTGCCGGGAGCACCTGATCGACCGGACGTTCGAGTCGCTGCGCGGCGCGAAACGCGCCATCGTGCACTTCTACAACTCGACCTCCACCCTCCAGCGTCGGGTGGTCTTCGGGCTGGACCGCGACGGCGTCACCGACATCGCCACCAGTGGCGCGCGGCTCTGCCAGAAGTACGCGGAGATCCACACCCCGGACACCGAGATCTATTACGAATACTCCCCGGAGTCGTACACCGGCACCGAGCTGGAGTACGCGCTGGAGGTCTGCACGGCGGTGATCGACGTGATCGACCCGACGCCGGACCGCAAGCTGATCATCAACCTGCCGGCGACCGTCGAGATGGCCACGCCGAACGTGTACGCCGACTCGATCGAGTGGATGCACCGCCGCCTGCCCCGCCGGGACAGCCTGGTGCTGAGCCTGCACCCGCACAACGACCGGGGCACCGGCGTGGCCGCCGCCGAGCTGGGGCTGCTGGCCGGCGCCGACCGGATCGAGGGCTGCCTGTTCGGCAACGGCGAGCGCACGGGCAACGTCGACCTGGTGACGCTGGGGCTGAACCTGTTCTCCCAGGGCATCGACCCGATGATCGACTTCTCGAACATCGACGAGGTCAAGCGGGCCGTCGAGTACTGCAACCAGCTCCCGGTGCACGAGCGCCACCCGTACGCGGGCGACCTGGTCTACACCGCCTTCTCCGGCTCGCACCAGGACGCGATCAAGAAGGGCTTCGACGCCCTGCACGCCGACGCGGCGGCGGCCGGGGTGCCGGTCGACGAGTACGCCTGGGCCGTGCCCTACCTGCCGATCGACCCGAAGGACCTGGGCCGCACCTACGAGGCGGTCATCCGGGTCAACTCGCAGTCCGGCAAGGGCGGCGTCGCGTACATCATGAAGAGCGAGCACCAGCTCGACCTGCCCCGCCGGCTCCAGATCGAGTTCTCCGGCGTTGTCCAGCAGGTCACCGACCACGGTGGTGGCGAGGTCGACCCCGGCACCATGTGGGACATCTTCGCCGGGCACTACCTGATCGACCACCAGGCCGACCCGACGGTGACGCTGGCCAGTTACGCCATCAGCACCATCGACGGCAAGGTCGAGATCGAGGCCCGGGTGGGCGTCGGCGGGCAGGACGCCCGGTTGCTCGCCGCGGTCGGCAACGGCCCCATCGACGCGTACGTCAACGCGCTGGAGTCGGTGGGCGTGGCCGTACGGGTGCTCGACTACCACGAGCACGCGCTCTCCTCCGGCGGGGACGCGCAGGCCGCCGCGTACGTCGAGTGCGAGGTCGACGGCCGCACCGTGTGGGGCGTCGGGGTGGACGCGAACATCGTGACCGCCTCCGTGAAGGCGGTCACCAGCGCCGTCAACCGCGCCCACGCCTGAGGTGTAAGGAAGGGCCCCCTGTTAACGCTTTCGGTATAGCAGGGGGCCCTTCCTAACCAGCGCCACGGTGGGCGTCACCGCGGGGCGGACGGTGGATGAGCAGCCCGGCCATCGCCGCGCCCGCCAGCAGCCCGCCCGCGCACCAGAGCATCGCCCCCCGGAACGCGTCGGTCAGGGCCCCCGCCTGCTCGTACCCGGTGCCGCTCAGACCGACCAGCAGGGGCAGCGCGGCCACCGCGAGCAGGCCGCCGGCCCGGGACGCGGCGTTGTTGAACCCACTGGCCACCCCGGCGAACCGGTCCGCCACGGCGGCCAGCACCGAGGCGGTCAGCGGGGCCACCACGAGGGTCAGGCCGACGCCGAAGAGAGTCACCCCCGGCAGCACGTCCGTCCAGTACGACGCGCCCGGCCCCACCCCGCGCAGCAGCAGCAGGCCGAGCGCGGCCACGACCGGCCCGACGGTCAGCGGCAGCCGGGGGCCGATCCGGGCCGACAGCGCGCCGGCACGCGACGAGCCGACCAGCAGCAGCACCGTCATCGGCACGGTGGCCAGGCCGGTGAGCAGGGCGGACCAGCCGACGACGTTCTGCAGGTAGACGGCGAGGAAGAAGGTGAACCCGCCGAGCGCCGCGTACACCACCACGGTGAAGACGTTCAGCACCGAGAAGATCCGGCTGCCGAACAGCCCGGTGGGAAGCATCGCGGCGTCGCCCCGGCGGCGTTCCACCAGCACGAACGCCACGGCGGCGAGCACACCGACCAGCGCCGATGCCAGCACCGGCGACGAGGTCACGCCACGGGCCGGGGCGTCGATCAGGGCGTACGTCACGCCGCCCAGACCGAGCGCGCCGAGCAGCGCGCCGGCCACGTCGAACCGCCGCCGGCCCGATCCGGTACGCGAGACGTCGACGTCGCGGCTCTCCGGCGCCCAGCGCAGCGCGGCGAGCACGACCGGCACGGCCAGCGGCAGGTTGATGAAGAAGATCCACCGCCAGGACAGGGCGTCGATCAGCCAGCCACCGACGAACGGGCCGAGCGCGGTGGAGACCCCGGCCAGCCCGGACCAGGTGCCGATCGCCCGTCCCCGGTCGTCGGGGTGGAAGCTGGACTGGAGCACCGACAGCGAGCCGGGGGTGAGCAGCGCGCCACCGGCGCCCTGAAGGAACCGGGCCGCGACCAGCCAGCCGGTGCCCTGGGCGAGGCCGCACAGCGCCGACGCGACGGCGAACCAGACCACCCCGAAGAGGAAGATCCGCCGCCGCCCGAAGCGATCGCCGAGCGCCCCGCCGAGCAGCACGAACGCGGCCAGCATCAACAGGTACCCGTTGACGGTCCACTGAAGACCGGCCACGGTGGCGTCGAGGTCCGCACCGAGGCGGGGCAGCGCGACGTTGACCACCGTGCTGTCCAGGAACACCATGCCGGAGGCGAGGATGGCGGCGAGCAGTGTGCCCCGGCCGGCGGGAGTGCCCATCCGGAGCGCGGGCACGGACGCGGGCACGGACGCGGGTGCGGGTGTGGTCACGGGTACCAGTGTTCCTCCGGTCGATTTGCCGGACGCCACGAATCATGGAAACGGTGCCGGGGTACTGTGCGCAATCGCCGGAAGCCCGCAAGCTGGAGAGGTGTCGTCTGTGCGTACCAGATCAGGACGTCGCGTGGCCGTGGCCGCCGCGCTCGCCGCGGCGCTCACCGTCGCGGCGGCCGGCTGCACGGCGGTCGACGAGCCACAGGCCCCGCCGAGCGGCGGCGGCAACGTCGGCGACAGGCTCGACCAGCTCACCGTGGCGAGCGCGGGGTCGATGAAGGGCTACAGCCGCGACCACTTCCCGCACTGGCGGGACACCGGCAAGAACTGCGACGTACGCGACAGCGTGCTGAAACGCGACGGCAAGGACATCCGACTCTCCGGGTGCAACGTGGTCGCCGGCCGTTGGGAGAGCGTGTACGACGGGCGGACGTTCACCGACCCCTCCGACGTGGACATCGACCACATCGTCCCGCTGGCCAACGCGTGGCGCTCGGGTGCCGACGAGTGGGACGACGCCAAGCGGGGTGACTTCGCCAACGATCTCACAAGACCGCAGCTCATCGCCGTTTCCGCCTCCTCCAACCGGGCAAAGGGTGACCAGGACCCGTCCCAGTGGAAACCGGCGAACCGGTCGTACTGGTGCCAGTACGCCGAGGACTGGGTGACGGTCAAGCATCACTGGCGGCTAACGGTGACCAGTGCCGAGAAGGCCGCCCTGGCCGACATGTTGGAGGGCTGCACATGGCCGAGCACGCCGTGACGGAGGCCGGGGCGGCACCGGCCCCGAAGCAGACATCGGGCGCGGGCGCCAATGGCGACGCGGACGCGGGAGCCTCGGGCGGCGGGGCGCTGAGCCGTACCGCCGACATCGTGCCCGGCCCCGGCGGCGTGATGACCGACGAGGTCGGCGTGGTGACCGGCGAGCTGACCCTGCGCACCGAGTACGCGAACGGCCAGGTCGCCCTGCGTGTGCAGTACCGGGAGGCCGACGAGTGGTACGCGGTCACCGGCGGGCGGGCCCCGCTGGCCGACCCGGCCGGGCTGGACGCCGTGCACGCGATCGCCGTCGGCCTGCTCCACCGCCCCGAGGGCTGAGCGTCCGGAGGGCTGACCGGCCCCGCGGGCGTCGACACGCAGGCGTTAACAGGGGTCCCCTGCTATACCGGATGCGTTAACAGGGGGCCCCTCCTTGCACCTCACACGTACGAGCCGGGCTCGGTCGGGGCGGAGACGACGGCGGGGTCCTCGCCCTCGCCTTCGGGCCGGACGATCTGGGCGCTCACCTTGTGCGGGCGCAGCTCACCGGTGGCGATCCGCTCCGCGAAGTGGCAGGCGACCCGGCTGCCGCCGATCTCCCGCAGCGCCGGCCGCTCGTCGGCGCAGCGGGTCGGCTGGGCCCACGGGCAGCGGGTGTGAAACCGGCAGCCCGACGGCGGGTTGGCCGGCGAGGGCAGGTCGCCGGCGAGCAGGATGCGTTCCCGGCGGTCCTCCACGTCCGGGTCCGGCACCGGCACGGCCGACATGAGCGCCCGGGTGTACGGGTGCAGCGGCTCGCTGTAGAGCCGGTCGCTCGGCGCCTCCTCGACCAGCGCGCCCAGGTACATCACGCCGACCACGTCGGAGATGTGCTTGACCACGGCGAGGTCGTGCGCGATCACCAGGTACGTCAGGCCGAGGTTGTCCTGGAGTTCGTCGAGCAGGTTCACCACCTGGGCCTGGATGGAGACGTCCAGGGCGGAGACCGGCTCGTCGGCGACGATCAGCTCGGGGCCGAGCACCAGGGCCCGGGCGATGCCGATGCGCTGCCGCTGGCCGCCGGAGAACTCGTGCGGGTAACGGGACAGCGCCCACCGGGGCAGCCCCACGGCGTCGAGGGTCTCGCCGATGATCCGCCGCCGGTCGTCCCGGTCGGCGCCGATGCCGTGGGTCTGCAACCCCTCGGTCAGGATCGACTCGACGTTCTGCCGGGGGTCGAGGCTCGACATCGGGTCCTGGAAGATCATCTGCATCCGGCGGCGCATGGTGCGCAGCTTCCCGGCCGGCAGCGTGGTCAGCTCGACGCCGTCGAAGCGGACCTCCCCGCTGGTGGGCGGATTGAGCTGGAGCAGCGCCCGGCCGAGCGTCGACTTGCCGCAGCCGGACTCGCCGACCAGCCCGTACGTCTTTCCGCGCGGGATGCTCAGGTCGACACCGTCGACCGCCTTGACGTGGCCGACCACCCGGTCGAGGATCAGCCCCCGCTTGATCGGGAAGTGCACCTTCAGGTCGCGGACCTCGACGAGGATGTCGCTCTCGGTCACGGCTTCTCCTCCTCGCGCGGTGCGGGCACCGGGCCGGCGGTGGCACCGTCCGCGGCACCGGTCGACGCGGCGGCATCGTCCGCGGCACCGGTCGACGCGGTGGTGGTGGCTTGCGGGGGCGGCGTGCCGGGAACCGGGGCCGGGTTGACGCACCGGTAGCTGCGGCCGTCGTGGGTGAGCACGAGCTCTGGCGGCTCCCCCACGCACTCGTCGACCCGGCGTGTGCAGCGCGGGGCGAAGGCGCAGCCGTCCGGCCAGGTCAGCACGTCCCGGACCGAGCCGGGGATGGGGTTGAGCCGTTCGCCGCGCCCCGCGTCCAGGCGCGGCACCGAGCCGAGCAACCCCACGGTGTACGGGTGGCGCGGCTGCCGGAACAGCGGGCGGCGGCGGGCGGTCTCCACCACCCGACCGGCGTACAGCACGTTGATCGTGTCGCACATGCCGGCGACCACTCCCAGGTCGTGGGTGATCATCACGAGCGCGGTGCCGGAGTCCCGGACCAGTTCCTTGAGCAGCTCCAGGATCTGCGCCTGGATGGTGACGTCGAGCGCGGTGGTCGGCTCGTCGGCGATCAGCAGCCGGGGCCGGCAGGCCACCGCCATGGCGATCAGGGCGCGCTGCCGCATGCCGCCGGAGAGCTGGTGCGGGTACTCCTTGAGCCGGCGGCGGGGGTCGGGGATACCGACCCGGTCGAGGAGGGCGGCGGCCTCCTTCCGGGCCGCCTCCCCCTTCATCCCCCGGTGCCGGGTGAGCACCTCGGTCACCTGCAATCCGATCGGGATCACCGGGTTCAGCGAGGAGAGCGGATCCTGGAAGATCATCGCGACGTCCCGGCCCCGGATGTCGCGCCGGGACCGGTCGTCGAGCTGGAGCAGGTCCGTGCCGTCGAAGACGGCCTTGCCGCCGACCCGCAGGCCGGGCTGCTTGGGCAGCAGGCCCATGATGGCCAGCGACGTGACGCTCTTGCCACAGCCGGACTCGCCGACGAGGCCGACCACCTCGCCCGCGTCGACGGAGAAGGAAACCCCGTCGACGGCGTGCACGGTGCGCTGACCGCGCCGGGCGAAGGTGACGGAGAGATCGTCCACTTCGAGCAGTGCCATTATCGGCCTTCCGTTCGCGACTGCGGGGCTCGCGGGCTCACTTCTCGCGCTGCGCTCACGAGCGCCGACCTACTTCCGCAGCTTCGGGTCGAGGGCCTCGCGCATCGCCTCGCCGAGCAGGGTGAAGCCGAGCGCGGTCACGATGATGGCGAGGGCGGGCAGGACGGCGAGCCGGGGCGCGGCGTCGAGGTAGCGCTGCGCGTCGGCGAGCATCACGCCCCACTCCGGGATGGACGCGTCGTTGTTGCCCAGGCCGAGGAACGACAGCGCCGCGGCCTCGATGATCGCGGTGGCCAGGGTCAGTGTGGCCTGGACGATCACCGGGGCGAGCGAGTTCGGCACCACGTGGGTCAGCGCGATCTTCGGCTTCCGCACGCCCAGCGACGTCGCGGCGAGCACGTAGTCGCTGTTGGCCTGGGAGATCATCGACCCGCGCAGCAGTCGGGCGAAGACCGGCACGGAGACCACGCCGACCGCGATCATGACCGTGGTGAGGCCTGCACCGAGCAGCGCGGCGATGCTGATCGCCAGCAGCAGGCTCGGCATGGCCAGCAGCATGTCGACGAAGCGCATGAGGGCGTTGTCGACGGCCCGGCCCCACTTGCCGCCGAGGCCGGCGCTGGCCCCGGCGATGCCGCCGATGAGCGACCCGACGGCCAGGCCGATCAGCGTGGAGACCACGCCGACCAGCAGGGTCTGCCGGGCACCGACGATCATCCGGCTGAACTCGTCGCGGCCGATGTGGTCGACGCCGAACCAGTTGTCGGCGCGGGGGCCCGGGAAGTAGCCGATGTTGTCCCGGATCTCGCCCTTCCAGAGCTGGGCGTCCGCCGGGTACGGGACGAGGAACGGGCCGACGATGGCGATCAGCAGGAACAGGGCCAGGATCACCGCGCCGACGATCGCGGCCGGGTTGCGCCGCAGCCGGCGGAACGCCTCCCGCCAGAGGCTCACGCCGCGCTCGTCGTCCCGGGCGGCCAGCTCGGCGAGCCGGTCGATCTTCTCGCGCTTCTTGCCGGTGATGCTCGTCATCGCACCCTCACCCTCGGGTCGATCACGCTGTAGGAGAGGTCCACCAGGAGGTTCACCAGCACGTACACCACCGCGATGATCAGGATGAAGCCCATCAGCACGGGGTAGTCGCGCTGACTGATCGCCTCGGCGACGAACGCCCCGATGCCGCTGAAGGCGAAGACGGTCTCGGTCAGCACCGCGCCGGAGAGCAGGCCGCCGGTGAGCAAACCGATCGAGGTGACCACGGGGAGCATGGCGTTACGCAGCACGTGCCGGCGGCGGACCGTCGACTCGGTCAGGCCCTTGGCCTCGGCGGTGCGGACGAAGTCCTCGTTGAGCACCTCCAGCACGCTGGCCCGGGTGATCCGGACGATGATGGCCAGGGGGATGCTCGCCAGCGCGAGGCCCGGCAGCACCAGGTGCCATAGCGCGTCGGCGGCGGCGTCCCACTCCCGGGTCAGCAGCCCGTCGAGGACGAAGAAGTTGGTGATCCGGGTCGCTCCGAGGGTCGGGTCCTGCCGGCCGCTGGACGGGAACCAGCCGAGGTTCTCCGAGAAGATCGCCTTGAGCACGTACGCGAGGAAGAAGACCGGGATGCAGATGCCGATCAGCGAGCCGCCGACCGACAGGTGGTCGAACAGCCGGCCCCGGCGGCGGGCGGCCAGGTAGCCCAGCGGGATGCCGATCCCGATAGCGATGATCATGGCCATCACGGTCAACTCGACGGTGCCGGGGAACCGTTCGAAGAACTCGGTGACGACCGGGCGCTTGGTGGAGGTCGAGGTGCCCAGGTCCAGTTTGATCAGTCGCCGGACGAACCGGCCGTACTGGATCAGGATCGGCTCGTCGAGGCCGAGGTTGCGGCGAATGGCCGCGCGCATCTCCGGTGTGCCGCGCTCGCCGAGGATGGCCGTCTCGGGGCCGCCCGGCAGCCGGCGCAGCCAGATGAACAGCAGGAGGGAGAGCCCGAACAGCGTCGGTATCAGCTGGAGCAGGCGTCTGACGATGAACCGGAACACGGCGGCCTCGGAGGGGTGCGGAGGGATACGGGCGGGCGCCGTGGGTAACGGCGCCCGCCCGCGTTCCTTGCGTCAGGTCAGGACTTGAACTCGGCGGTGGCGTACCGCTCGTCGGTGAGCGGGCTCGCCTTGATCCCGGTCACGTCCTTGCCGAACACGATCGCCGGCGGCGAGTGCGAGATCGGCACACCCGGCAGGAGGTCCATGACCGCCTTGTTGAGGGCCTTGTACTTCTCCACCCGGGCCGCCTGGTCGGCGGTGGTGTCGGCGTCCTTGAACTGGGCGAAGAGCTGGGCGTTGTTGAAGCCCCACTCGTCCTTCGGCCGGTCGAAGAAGGTGCCAATGAAGTTGTAGGCGTCGCCGTAGTCACCGGTCCAGCCGAGGAAGTGCAGGTCGTGCTTGCTCCCGGAGGTGGTGGCGTTCAGGTAGTCCGGGCTCCACTTCAGCGGGATGGCCTCGACGTTGATGCCGACCGCCTTGAGGTCCGCCGAGAGCAGCTCGAAGATGTCCTTCGGGTTCGGCATGTACGGCCGGGTGACCTCGGTCGGGTAGTGGAACCTCAGGGTCAGGTTCGACGCGCCGGCCTCGGCCAGCAGCGCCTTGGCCTTCTCCGGGTTGTAGTCGTACTTGGTGACCTCGCCGTTCCAGCCCTCGACGGTGTCGGGCATGAAGTTCAGTGCGACCTTGGCGCCCGGGGGCAGCTTCGAGTCGACCAGCGCCTGACGGTTGAGCGCGTGCGCGATCGCCTGGCGGACCTTGAGGTCGGCCAGCTTGGGGTTCCCCTTCTGGTTGATGGCCAGGTAGAGGATGTTGAACGCCGGGCGGGTGAGGACGTTGAAGCCCTCGGTCTTCAGCGGCTCGACGTCGGCCGGGCCGACCAGGTCGTACCCCTGGATGTCGCCGGAGCGCAGCGCCTGCTTGCGCGCGTTCTCGTCGGAGATCGTCTTGAAGATGATGGTCTTCAGCTTGGCCTTGGTGCCGGAGTATTCGTCGTTGCGCTCGATGGTGAGCGTCTTGTTGGCGACGTCCCAGGACTTGAACTTGAACGGGCCGGTGCCGGTGGGGTGCTCCATCGCGTACGGCGGGTACTTGATGTCCTCGGCGGTGCCGCCGACGTTGCTGGCGTCGTACTGCTGCAGCGCCTTCGGGCTGTGAATGGAGAACGAGGGCAGCATCAGCGCGGCCGGGATCTTGCTGGAGACCCGGGTGAACGTCAGGTCCACAGTGGTGGCGTCCTTGGCGGTGCAGGACTTGAAGAGGCTCGGCGGCAGCTCCGGGTCCTCGTTCTTGGCGAAGCCGCCCATGACGTCCTGCCAGTACGCGGTCACGTCCGGGCTCTGCATGAGGCCCTTGGCGTTGTACCAGCGGTCGAAGTTGGCGCAGACGGCCTCGGCGTTGAAGTCGGTGCCGTCGTGGAACTTCACGCCGGAACGCAGCTTGAACGTCCAGGTGGTACCGGCGGCGTCCGGGGTCCAGGACTCGGCCAGCCCCGGGGTGACCTTGGTGCCACCCTCCTCCGGCCGGACCAGGGTCTCGAAGACCTGGCGCGCCACGCGCAGCGACTCGCCGTCGCTGGCGAAGCTGGGGTCGAGGACCTTCGGGTCGCCGGCCACGCCGAAGACCATGGTGTCCTTCTTGCTACCGCCGGAGTTGTCGTCGCGGTTGCTCTCGGCGCAGCCTGCTACCGCGAGGGCCGCGACAGCGACGGCCGCGACAGCGACCTTCGGCCTGGGTGCACGCATGGGTGCTTCACCTCGTCCTTGGGGATACGGACAACGTGGTGACAGGGTCACCGATGGGCGTGACCATAGCCCCCGTTCGGACCGCCCCGAAACTGGCCGGGTACGGGTTGGTATCGGATCGTGTCCCAGTCGCGATGCGGCCGAAGAATCGAAGGCGAAATGCGTGTTTCGCGGAATGATCCGAGGGCGCGATGCCAAACTGTTACGTCTCACCCGCCCTTGAGGGCACCTGGTGTCAGACCGCCCGACGCCCCTCGAACGCGCGGCCGAGGGTGATCTCGTCGGCGTACTCCAGGTCGCCGCCCACCGGCAGGCCGCTGGCCAGCCGGGTCACCGAGATGCCCATCGGCTTGACCATCAGCGCCAGGTACGTCGCCGTCGCCTCACCCTCGGTGTTCGGGTCGGTGGCGAGAATCAGCTCACGCACCGCGCCGCCGCTCAGCCGAGTCATCAGCTCCCGGATGCGCAGGTTGTCCGGCCCGATCCCCTCCAGCGGATTGATCGCGCCGCCGAGCACGTGGTAGCGCCCCCGGAACTCACCCGTACGCTCGATCGCCACCACGTCCTTGGGCTCCTCGACCACGCAGAGCACCTCGTCGCCCCGCCGCGGGTCGCGGCAGATCCGGCACTGCTCGGACTCGGCGACGTTGTAGCAGGTGGTGCAGAAGCGCACCAGGTCCTTGACCTTGCGCAGCGCGCCGGCCAGCCGGTTGATGTCGGCCGGGTCGGCCGACAGGACGTGGAAGGCGATCCGCTGCGCGCTCTTCGGGCCCACGCCCGGCAGCCGCCCCAGCTCGTCGATCAGATCCTGGATGGCACCTTCGTACATCTGCGTCGGCCGGGCTCAGAAACCGGGCAGGCCGAGGCCGCCCATCCCACCCGCGACCGGGCCCATCTTCTGCTCCGTCAGCGCCCGGGCCGCCTCGGCGGCGTTGTGCAGCGCGGCGACCACCAGGTCCTCCAGCGTCTCCACGTCCTCCGGGTCGACCGCCTTCGGGTCGATCTTGATGCTCTTGACGTCGCCGGAGCCGGAAACCGTCGCCGTGACCAGGCCGCCCCCGGCGGTGCCGGTCACCTCGGCCTCGGCCAGCTCGGCCTGGGCCTTGGCGATCTGCTGCTGCATCTTCTGCGCCTGCTTCAGCATCTGCTGCATGTTCGGCTGTCCACCTGGGCGCACGGAATGGCTCCTTCTCGCACTCGTCTGCTCGGCCGCGCCCAGCCTAACCGGGACGCGAGGTGTTGCCTGGCACGGGCGACGCCCGCGTCAGCGGGCGTCCACCTCGTCGATCTTCTCCGCCCCGAACACCTCCCGGAGTAACTGCACCGCCTGCTCCTCGCTGGACTGCCGGGCGGTCCGCTCGTCGATCACCTCGTCGAGCGGCTCGTCGCCCGGGTCGAAGCCCTCGTAGGCCGGGGCGGCCACCGCCGCCGGGCCCGGACGGCCACCGCCGCGCACCGGCCCGTCGTAGTCCGGGTCGTAGGGCGGCTCGCCCGCCCAGTCGGCGTCCGCGGTCTTGCGGACCCCATTCTGGGTACGCGGACCCCGGCCGGCCGCCGCCGCCCGCGCGGCGGCGAGGGCGCTGCTGACCGGCGCGCCGCCGCCGGCACCGTTACCGCCGGCACCGTTACCCGCCGCACCATTGCCGTTACCGCCGGCCCGGTTCGCCGAGGGGCCGCTGCCGGCGGCACCCTTGCCCGCGGGGGCGACGGCGGCACCGTTGGCCGGCGTCGCCTGGCCGGCGTCACGCGCTGCGGCGGCCGGGGCGGGCCCACCAGGCGCGACGGCGACCGACGGCGAGACGGCGGGGCCGACCCCACCCGGGCGGGCCGCAGCCGGCCAATCCTCCTCCGCCGGGGCGGTCGCGGCCCCACCGGGACGAGCCGGCTCGGGCCACTCCTCGTCGCCGCCGCCGATGGCACCGGTACCGCTGGCCGACTCGCCGGAGGAAACAAGCCGCAGCGCCGGGCGACGGGCGGGCCGGCCCG
>NZ_GG657738.1:3087126-3116287 GCF_000158815.1 Micromonospora sp. ATCC 39149
CGCCGGGGCGGGGGCGACCGGCGCCGAGCCGGCGGCGGCCGGCGGCGGCTCGACGCCACCCAGGGTGAACCGGCGCTCCATCCGCTCCAGGCGCTGGAGCAGGCCGCCGGTGGAGTCGTCCGCGCCGGGCAGCAACATGCGGGCGCAGATCAGCTCCAGCAGCAGCCGGGGCGCGGTGGTGCCGCGCATGTCCACCAGGCCGTCGTGCACGATGTCGGCACACCGGGACAGGGTCGCCGGGCCGAGCCGCTGGGCCTGGGCGGTCATCCGCTCGATCTGGTCGGCCGGACCGTCGATCAGGCCCTTCGCGGCGGCGTCGGGCACCTGCTGGAGGACGATCAGGTCGCGCAGCCGCTCCAGCAGGTCGGAGGCGAAACGGCGCGCGTCGTGCCCGGCCTCGGCCACCCGGTCCACGGTCGCGTACGCCGCCGCGCCGTCCCCGGCCGCGACGGCGTCGCACATCTCGTCGATCAGCGCCGAGTCGGTGACGCCGAGCAGCGCGGCGGCCCGGGGATAGCTGACCCCCTCCGGGCCGGCACCCGCGATGAGCTGGTCGAGCACGGAGAGGCTGTCCCGGGCGCTGCCGCCGCCCGCGCGCACCACAAGGGGGAACACCGCCGGGTCGACGGTGACCCCCTCGGCCTCGCAGAGCTGCTCAAGGTAGGGGCGGAGCGTCTTCGGCGGGATCAGCCGGAAGGGGTAGTGGTGGGTCCGCGACTTGATCGTGCCGAGGACCTTCTCCGGCTCCGTCGTGGCGAAGATGAACTTGACGTACTCCGGGGGCTCCTCGACCAGCTTGAGCAGGGCGTTGAAGCCGGCCGACGAGACCATGTGCGCCTCGTCGATGACGTAGATCTTGAACCGGCTGCGGGCCGGCGCGAAGAACGCCTTCTCGCGCAGTTCCCGGGCGTCGTCGACGCCACCGTGGCTGGCCGCGTCGATCTCGATGACGTCGATCGAGCCGGACCCGTCGATGGCCAGCGAGCGGCAGGAGTCACACTGGCCGCACGGCTCCGGCGTAGGGCCCTGCTCGCAGTTGAGCGAGCGGGCCAGGATGCGGGCACTGGAGGTCTTGCCGCAGCCGCGCGGCCCGGAGAAGAGGTACGCGTGGTTGAGCCGCCCGCTGCGCAGCGCCTGCGACAGCGGCTCGGTGACGTGCTCCTGGCCGATGATCTCGGCGAAGGTGCGCGGCCGGTACTTGCGGTAGAGCGCCAGTGTCACCCGTCCCGCCTCCTCTCGACCGAGCCATTCTGCGCCGGTCGGGCACGGGTGACCACCCACCACCCCGTGACCTGACCCGCAGGCACGGTGACCCGACCCGCAGGTACGCTACCGGCGCCCGGAGACAAAAAGGCCTCCCGTGCACCCGGCAGAGCTCGCTTATCCTTGCTGCCTTCCGGCCCTGGGGAGGTTCACGAGATACCGCCGCACGGGAGGTGCCCCCAACCCTACCCGACGCCCGGTCGATCTTCAGGGGGTGGTGGGGTGGCCGGCACCCGGCGGACCTGTATCCTGTCCCACGGAGGATTCGCCTAGAGGCCTAGGGCGCACGCTTGGAAAGCGTGTTGGGTTAACACCCTCACGAGTTCGAATCTCGTATCCTCCGCCAGCGTCACCAGGCACGACAGCAGGGCCGGCCCCACCGGGGACCGGCCCTGAGTCGCCTCTGGTCTCAGTTGGCCGACTCAGACGCCACCGCTGTCGGTGAGGGTGGCCTACCGCAGCCCGCCCGGAGCAGTCGCTCCAGAGCAGCCCGACCAGCCGGCGACGCACCGGTCAGACAGACATATGAGGCGTCTGGCCGAGATCTTGCGGCGTAGTGGCACGACGGAGGGAACCGCCGAGGCTGCGCTCGGCCTTCTCCACAAGTTCTTTGAACCCTTCTCATCGTGGCCTGGTCCGCGGATGGCCTGGTGAAGGGCGGCGTGTCGGTGCTCCAGATAGGACGAGGCTCCCGGTAGGACAGCAGTCGACCAAGAACGACAGCCCTGTCCGGGAGCCTCGTTGCTTACGAAGCAAGGTCTTCCCCGGCGACCTCGCGGAGTGACTGGCCAGCGCCCTGCCGAATGCCGAAGCCCTGCGCTTCGACAATAGCGGGACACGCGCCGTCCGCCGAGGAGCCGGACCGGTTCAACACGGTCCTGGCCGAATTCCTCGAGAAGTAGCGGACATTTGTGCGGTTCATGTCGCACATCATGATCTTGAACGCTGCACCCCGCGCTGTCCGAAGCGCGACTGGAGGTATTTCCGCACACCTTGTGGCCCTCATGCTGGTGGGCCTGTCGGACCGCGCGAGAGAGTGGGCAGCCCATGCAACCATTTGATCCTTCCGCCTTCGGATTCGAGCAAAAGTTGGACAAGCCGGGCAGGCCGGTCGAGGTGGTGCGCAAAGGGCTCGACCTCCTGGCGACCGATCTCATGGAACTGGAGGAAAAGCTGCGCTCCAACGACCCGGAGATCGACAAGTATCTCGCAAAGACGAAGACGGCCCTGCTTGACGTCGTCTATTTTCCGCAGCTCGCCGCCGCCCAACTGATCCCACCGGTACTGACCCATGTCAAAACCGTCGCCGACGCGGCGCCGGCCAAACACCAGGCACAGATGATGGTGATGGCGAGCATCGCCGACGACGCCGTAATGTGCTACGCCAAGATAGCGACCCTTCCCGAGCCTGTGCGGGCACACGTGGCGGGATGGTTCGACACCCATCTACCCGGCACCACCGGGCTCGAATGGATCATGTTGATCAAAGCATTCGGTGACCAGCTCGCAACGACCATCGAACGCTACGCGAAACGGGCAACAGAGGGCGTCCCGACGGGTGCCCCTGACGCCATCCTGACGAAGGCGATCACCGCTATCGGCACGACACCGCTACACAAGCCGCGGTTCACGAAGGAGGGCATCACCAAGGTCCTGCATGACCGGCTCAGCGTCCTCAACGAGCGCGACTTCAACCGGCAATACATCGCCTACATTCTCCGGATCACCCGCGCGAACCGCGGTGAAAGTGAGGCAAATCTGAACGATCAGGCGTACTGCATTGCTGCCGAGGTCGACACCAAACTGGGCTTTTGCGACGGCGAGCGCATGTATCTCCGCGATCGCAACACCGGCGTATCGTCCTGCATCCACGAGGCGATGCACATGCTGTCGTCACCGGCGTGGAAGGAGGCACTGGGAGACTGCCTCAACGAAGGCGCCACCGAGCATTTCAGCCGGGTCGTGTGCAAGCAGCACAACATTCCGTACGACCGAAGCATCTACATGTGGAACGTTGAGGTATTCACCACGATCATGAAAGTCGCCGAACTCGATCAGAGCGCTTTGGAAGAGGCTTATTTCGCAGGCAACGTCGAGAAAGTCCGGAAGGCAATCGTAGACATATCGGGCGAGGAGGGCATGCGAATCCTTTTGGAGAATTATCCAACCGACGAGCAGACCGCCAGGAAATGGCTCGAGCACTGCAAAGTATACCAGCGCACGTGCGTCGTCCAATGAACCTTTTCCGACGTGGCGGAGGCGTGCGGGCGCCGGCGGTGGTCGGCGACGGCCGGAACCACTACTTGACGTCGTTCGGCCCGGTCACCGTCGAACTGGTTCGGATCACGGCGGCGATCGAACTCGGCAGAGGTGCTGACTCGGTCGAGCATCAGCGACTCGTCGACCACGCCGCCTTCCGGGGACTGCCGCCGGAACGCCGGGCGGACTACATGGTCGAGGTCGCGCACGGGTACCTGCGGTCGGGTGACCTGGCCAACGCGGGCAAGGCACTGGTGAGTGCGGGGCGCGTCGCGCCGGCGGAGGTCCGGAACCGGCCACGGTGCCACGAGCTGCTGGCGGCTCTCCTGCGCCGTTCGCCGGCGGCGAGCCTCGACGTCCTGTGCCTGGCCGACGAGCTGGGAGTGCGTCTGACGACGCGCCGTCCTTGACGGGTCGCTCTGAACTGACAGGTCGGGTCGGCCGTTCGGTCGGGTGGGCTGCCCGGTCGTCGGCTGGCCTGCCCGTTCACCTGGTTATGGGCGTTGGTCTATCCCCCTAGCGTGTCGGGGCGTCCGACAACGAGCGGGGGGTCCTGTTGCGCCGGAGAACAGCAAGCGTGTCGGTCCTGGCCGTGGTGGCCGGGCTGGCGGTCGGTACGCCCGCGCGGGCGGCCGACGAGTTCGGCACCATCACCCGGGAGGGCATCGTCCTCCAGTACCAGCGGGTGGCGAAGGCGGTGACCCCGGTGAAGGGGACCGGCCCCACCCGGTCCGACTTCGACGGCGACGGCGTCGACGACCTCGCGGCCTCGGGCGACCCCTTCGAGCCCGATCTGCCCCATTACCCGACCGGGGTGGTTGTCGTGCGCTACTCGTCCGCGCCGCAGGTCGACTACTTCATGGGCGTCCTGTCGACCGACGGCGGCTGCGGGTGCTTCGGCACGGCACTGGTGGCGGGGGACTTCAACGGCGACGGCTACGACGACCTGGCGATCGGCGACTCGGACGAGGTGGACCCGCGCAACAAGGCCCACGCCGGCGGGGTCTGGGTCATCCCGGGCAGCGCCACGGGCCTGGTGGTCGGCGCGGCGAGCCACTTCAACCAGAGTTCGCCGAACGTGCAGGGCGAGCCGGAGAGCTACGACTGGTTCGGGGCGGCGCTCGCGACCGGCGACGTCAACGGGGACGGCCGCGACGACCTGGCAATCGGCGCGTACGGGGAGGCGATCGGGAGCATCGACCAGGCCGGCTCGGTCACCGTCCTGTTCGGCGGGTCGGGTGGGCTCACCGCCACCGGCTCCCAGTTCTTCCAGCAGGACCAGTCGGCTGTCCCCGGCGCGGCCGAGCGCAACGACCACTTCGGTTTCACGCTCGCGATCGGCAAGGTCGACAACAACCGGTACGCGGACCTGGTCATCGGCGCGCCGCACGAGAACGACGGCACGTCCTGGAACGGCAGCGGCATGGTCACCCTGATGTGGGGCTCGGCGAGCGGCGTGTCGACCACGGGCGCGACGTCGGTCACCGGTGGGGCGGTGTACCCGGCGACGGGCAACCCCGACGTCGTCGCCTGGTACCTGGGCGAGACCCTCGCGATCGGCGACGTGAACGGCGACGGGCTGGGCGAGGTGATCGCCGGTGCGCCCAGCGCGCAGACCCCGCACATCACGGGCGGGCTCATCGCGGCCTTCACGGGCCGTTCCGGTGGCCTGTCGAGCAGCGCCGTACGCATCATCACGCAGAGCACGACGGGCGTGCCGGGTGATCCGGAGGGCGAGGACCGCTTCGGTGGCTCGCTCGCGGTCGGCGACGTGACCGGCGACGGCAAGGCGGACGTGCTGGTCGGCGTGCCCGGCGAGGACATCGGCTCGACGGACAGCGCCGGTATGATCACCCTGCTGAAGGGCTCTTCCTCGGGCCTGACCGGCAGCGGCGCGCAGGGCTTCGATCAGAACCACTCGGTGGTGCCGGGCTCGGCCGAGCGCGGCGACCTGTTTGGCGCCTCCGTCGCGCTGCTGAACCTCGACGGCACCGGCGGGCTGGACGCCGTCGTGGCGTCGACCGGGGAGGAGGTGGCGGGCGACACCCCCGGATACGCCTCGGGCTCCATCGCCGCGTTCCACGGCTCCTCCGGTGGGCTCGTGCCGCAGGCCAACTCGTGGAGCGGCGCGTCCCTGCGCACCGACCGCGTCTGGCCCGAGCGGTACGGCATGCGCATCGCCGGGCAACAGAGCGGCGGCTCGCTCTACTGATCGGTATAGCCGAAGGGCCGGCCCCAGGGCGGGGCCGGCCCTTCGACACGTCCGTCCCGGCTCGGCGACGGCCGGGTGCGCACCCGGTACGGTCCGGGGCAGCGCCGGTGCCACATCCCCGGTCGTACACATGTTCTATCCACAGGCTGTGGATGCCCGAAGGGATCCAATGAGTTACCAGCTCAGCGCCGTGGTGGCCGACGTCGAGCTGCTTCGCGAGCGGACCGCCGACCTGGATCACGCCGTGCTCGCCGCGCTGCGGCAGGACTTCGCGCTGTTGCCGGTCACGCCGCAGCTCGTGCAGGAGCTGACCGGGTCGCTGCCGGACTACGCGGTCGGGCAACCCGGCCCGGAGCAGCCGTTCGAGCTGGTGCTGTCGCCGGCCCTGACCGGGCTGTTCGCGGGGTGGTCCCACCTCGGGCCGGTGGCGTACCTGGAGGCGGAGTTCGCCGGGGGTCTCGGGTGGCAGGCGTCGGTGGTCTGGCTCGCCGGGGCGGTGAGCTGGGGGCCGCACTTCGACGACGTGTTGGACGCCCCGCGCGGGCAGTGGCCGCTGAACGCGGCGTTGACCCGCATCGGCGCGGAACCGGGCCGGTGGATCGACCCGTTCGCCGAGCTGGGCCTCCACCTGGAGCGGAACACCGCCGGCTGGCTGGCGCACGGGCGGCGCGGGCTGACCGCCGACTACTGGGACGAGCTGGCCGAGGAATGGGAATTCGGGGAATCCGGCGATCAGCAGCAACCTGAACGCCCCCGTCCCGTTGGGGACTGGGGGATTCCATGAAATTGCGACAATTCGTTTTCATTGCGACACTGCTCGCGGCTGCCTCGATCGCGGGCAGCGGCGTACGTCCACAGGGGCCGGTCGACGCCGGGGGCGACGCGCGCCCGCCCGGGCCACCGCCCGACGCCGGCCAGTCGGCCGACGAGGTCGTCGACCTCAACGGCCTGCGCAACGTCGAGTTCGGCGACACCGAGGAGGACCTGACGCGGCGCGGGATGCTGACGTCCGACGTCGACGCCTGCGGGCCCACACTCGCCGGGCACGGCGCCGTCAGCCCGATCTTCGTCGACAACCGGCTGGTGCTGCTCTGGCTCGACGACCCGGTTCGCACGCCGCAGGGCATCAGCGTCGGCACACCGATCGACGAGGTCCGGGCCCGCTACCGGTCGGTCAGTCCGCTCGACGCTCCCCAACGGACGTACCGCTTCGACGGGCTGCTGGCCCGCAGCGGCGACCGCGGGTACCTCTTCCTGCACGACGGGCACACGGTCCGGAAGATCATCGCCGGGTACGCCGACTGGGCCCGCCGCCTCTTCGACGAGGGCTACGGCCCCTGCTGAGACGAGGGCGGCGTCCCCTGTTGACAGGCACGACCGGCGCGTACCCGATCATGGGTTGTGCGCACGCGGACCGGACGGTAGAGACGACGCATGCGTCGGGTAGCCACGGTCGTCCTCTCGGTGGTCTGCGTGACCCTGCTGGGCGTCGCCACCAACGTCGCCACGGGGGCGTTGCCGGCCCGGTGGACGCCGCACCTGTGGCTCGCCTGGCCGGCGCTCGTCGTCGTGGTCGCGGCGCTGACGGTGGTCGAGGTCCGGCGGGCCCGCGAGTCCGCGCCGGTCACCGGCGTGACCGCGACGCACGCCCGCCGGGTCCTGCTCGACCGGGTACGCCGGTACTGGATCACCAGCGTGCTGGAGCGTTCCCTGCACCGGGAGGCGCGGATCCAGCTCGGCATCACCGCGTCGGCCGACGACCGCCGGTACCCGTGGACGCTGCGGGCCACCCACCGCGGCGGCTTCACCGGCGTCCTCGACGGGGGCGCGTCCGTGGCCGGCCTCTTCGAGCGGCTCGACCGGGCCGTGGTGATCCTCGGGGCGCCCGGCTCCGGCAAGACGACCACCCTGCTCGAACTCGCCCGGGAGCTGATCGACGCGGCTGAGCGGGACCCGGACGCCCCGATCCCGGTGGTGCTGAACCTCTCGTCGTGGGCCACCCGACGCCCGCCGCTGGAGCAGTGGCTCGCCGCCGAACTCACCGAGCGGTACGGCATCCCGTCCCGGCAGGCGAGCGCGTGGATCGAGTCCGGCGCGATCCTGCCCCTGCTCGACGGCCTCGACGAGGTCGTCGCGACCCGCCGCGACGAGTGCGCGGCGGCGATCGCCGCGTTCCACGCCCGGCAGCCGCTCACCCCGATCGCGGTCTGCTGCCGCGAGTGGGAGTACCGGCAACTCCGCGCCGGCCTGCCCGTCTACGGCACGGTGACGATCCAGCCGCTGACCCGGCCGCAGATCGAGCGGTACCTGGACCGGTCCGGGCCCGCCCTCGCCGGCCTCCGGGCCGCCCTCACCGCCGACGAGGGCCTGTGGGAGTTCACCGGGTCGCCCCTGCTGCTCACCATCATGGGGCTGGCCTACGCCGACGGTCCCGGCCCGACCGCCGGCCCCGGCGGTCGCCGCACCCGCCTCTTCACCCGGTACGTCGAGACCATGCTGCGACACCGTCCGCACCCGACGTACCGGCCGGAGCAGGCCATCCAGTACCTCTCGGTGCTCGGCCACGAGTTGCGCAGGCGGCAGCAGACCATCTTCGTCCTCGACCTGGTCGCTTCGGACTGGTCGCCGCGCTGGGTCACCCCGAGCGCCGACCTGCTCAGCCGGGCGCTGGCCAGCGTCGCCGTGGGCGGGCTGGTCGCCCTGCTCGGGGCCGGTCTGCTCGGCTGGCCCGGCCTCGCGGTCGGCGCGACCGCGGGGGCGCTGACCGCGCTCGGCCTGGCCCTCGCAGAGTACGAGAACCTCGTCCTGATCGCCTCCCGGGAACGGCGGCCGGAGGACCGGCGACCCCTCCGGGTCGACTGGGTGACCGACACCGCGAGGGAACTACGCGCCGTGGCCGGCAACACCGGCATCACGTGGGCGACCGTGGCCGCGGCCCTCGTGGTCGGGCTGGCCTTCGGCCTCACCGACGAGCTGCCCGGCTGGCCCGGCATGCTCGCCGAGCTCGCGTACTGGCTCGGTTTCCTGCTGGCCACCCTGCTCGCCCTGGCCGTCACCGGTGCCACGCTGTTCGACCTCTACCTGGTCGGCCCGCCCGGCGGCGCGCCGCGCCGGGAGATCCCGAGCCCCGCCCTGCGGCAGCGGCTCCGTTCGGCCGCGATGGGTGCGCCGCCGCTGGGCCTGGTCACCGGTGCCCTCGCCGCTCTACTCGTCGGCTCGGCCCGCACCGGCGCCGACGGCCTCCGGTACGGGGCGGTGGTCGGGGCGTTCGCCGCGTCGTACCTGCTGGTGGCCGTCGCGCTCGGGCCGGTCACCGAGCAGTGGCTGGTCCGCCGACGGCTCGCCCGCGACGGCGTCCTGCCCCGACCGCTGCGGCCGTTCCTCGACTACGCCGTGCAGTGCCTGTTCCTGCGGGACGTCGGCGACGGGTACATCTTCGTCCACCGGGAACTGCTGGAGTTCTTCGCCGACCGGCTGACCCGACCTTCCACCCAGGTTGTCCCACGCCCCTGACGCCGGGCCGAAGAACCGCAGGCATTAAACCCGTACGCCGCGCAGATGCGGAATGTCGACGAAGATTCCGTCGGGTGCGGGGGAACACCGGGAAGGACGAGAACGGGCTACTCGTCCGCGAGGGGCAGGAAGCGAAGGTCAGCGACGAGGACCGCGGCAGGCTGCGCCGGATGCGTGACGACTGGGGTCTCGGCCACCCCGTCGCCCCCGACCGGTACGAGGGCATGGCCGGCCTGCTGGCGAAGGCGTTCGACGCGGCGGCCCAGCCGGACATCGGCGAGGGCGAGTACGACGGCATCGAGGTCGAGAAGCCGCGGCGGCAGGAGACCGCCGCCTGGTGCCGGACGTCACCGAGGGCGCGGACACCTCCGTGACGGTTCCGGTGGTGCCCAACTCGATCAAGGGCTGATCCGGTGAAACATCGGACTGGCTTCCTGGCATAAGGAGGTGGAAGCACTACCACCTGGAGGTCAACGTGCCAATGAACGAACGCATCGCTCCGCGGGCCAGCGTGGTCGGCAAGAGCCGGCGTCGGCTCTCGCGTGCCGGGTTGATCGCGGCGATCACCGCCGCAGTGGTAGCGGCCGGCGCTGGCACGGCCGCCGCCGTCGCATACCTCACCGAGGAAACCGTGGCCAAGGGCATGCCCGGCGCCGCCGTGATCTTCGAAGACACCGACCCCTCGTGCACCACGACCGACCACGTCGTTTTCGACTGCACCCTCAGCCGCGCCCCCAAGTCCGACGTACTGCCCAACCCGGCCAAGCAGAAGAAGGCAAAGCCCGCACCCCAGCCCACGGCAACCGACTTCACCAACGTGAAGCAGATGTTCGTCGACGGCCAGGGCAACATCGCCGGCGGCTGCAACGGCGAGGACGCCGCCGGGCTGCACTGGATCTGCTACGCCGGCCAACGAGCGGTAACCGAGGGCATCATCGCCCAGGACCTACTCGGCCAGCACCTGGAAGCGCCGACCCGCGGCTGACGCCCCATCCCCGCCAATCATGGCGGTGGAAGGCCCTTTCAAGAAGACGGCCAGGGCTAGTAAGAGGGCGCGACCACAGCGACAGCGGAAGGCCGGTCCCTGACGGGGCCGGCCTTCCGCTCGCCGATGCTGCGCGCCAGCGATGGTCGCGAGGTGAAACATCTGACCCGGTTCCTGGCATAGGAAGGTGTAAGCACACTACCTGGAGGTCAACGTGCCAATGGGCGAACATGGATCGGAGTTCGGGTGAGGTCTGATGCCGAACTGCTCGCGGCCTCAGGGCACGACGCACGAGCCTTCCGCGAGTTGTACGAGCGGTACGCGCAGGCAATCCACGGGTTCTTTCATCGACGCACCGGTGACCACGAGGCGGCGCTTGATCTGACGGCGGAGACGTTCGCCCAAGCGTGGGAGTCGCGAGGCCGGTTTGCCGACCAGCACGAGGGATCGGTAGGCCCGTGGTTGTTCGGCATCGCCCGCAATCTGCTCCTGAAGGCAATCCGCGACCGGCGGATGGCCGTCGAGGCCAGCACCCGGCTGCAGGTCAGGGCGGACCGCAGCGCCGTTGAGCCGGAACAGAGTTGGCTCGACGGAATGGACGCGGACCTGGAGGTCGCGCTCACCGCGCTGCCGGCGACGCAGCGCGCCGCCGTCAAACTGCGCGTTCTTCAGGACCAGACATATGAGCGCATCGGCGCAATGCTCGACTGCTCCCCTCGGGCGGCCCGCATCCGGGTGTCACGCGGCCTGGCCTCGCTGCGCACCCTCCTCCGACCGACCAGATCGCATTGACCAACCAGCTTTCCGGAGGCTCGCCATGACCAGTCAATTGCCCCCAGATCTGATCCGGCTCGGCGACGAACTCGAGCGCGCCGTCACCCGGCAGATCGCCGTGGTCGGCAAGAGCCGGCGTCGGCTCTCGCGTGCCGGGTTGATCGCGGCGATCACCGCCGCAGTGGTAGCGGCCGGCGCTGGCACGGCCGCCGCCGTCGCATACCTCACCGAGGAAACCGTGGCCAAGGGCATGCCCGGCGCCGCCGTGATCTTCGAAGACACCGACCCCTCGTGCACCACGACCGACCACGTCGTTTTCGACTGCACCCTCAGCCGCGCCCCCAAGTCCGACGTACTGCCCAACCCGGCCAAGCAGAAGAAGGCAAAGCCCGCACCCCAGCCCACGGCAACCGACTTCACCAACGTGAAGCAGATGTTCGTCGACGGCCAGGGCAACATCGCCGGCGGCTGCAACGGCGAGGACGCCGCCGGGCTGCACTGGATCTGCTACGCCGGCCAACGAGCGGTAACCGAGGGCATCATCGCCCAGGACCTACTCGGCCAGCACCTGGAAGCGCCGACCCGCGGCTGACCAGAACTGAGACCAGAAGCGAAACGCCCGGTGCGATCCTCGCGGATCGACCGGGCGTTCTCGCTGTTCACGAGCGGTGGCGGCGGGATTTGAACCCGCGGAGGGCGTAAACCCTCACACGCTTTCGAGGCGTGCTCCTTAGGCCACTCGGACACGCCACCGCCGACGAGGGTACAGGACCCCGGGCCCGCATGCCGAACCGGTATCCCCCGGGCCGGCCTGGCAGGATCTTTGCCATGAGTACGCACATCGGCGCGAAGCCGGGAGAGATCGCCGAGCGGGTCCTGATGCCAGGCGACCCGCTGCGGGCCAAGTGGATCGCGGAGACCTACCTCGAGGACGTCAAGTGCTACTCGACGGTCCGGGGCATGCTGGGCTTCACCGGCCGCTGGAACGGGGTGGAGGTTTCCGTCCAGGGTTCCGGCATGGGCATGCCGTCCGCCTCCATCTACGCCCACGAGCTGATCAACGAGTACGGCGTGAAGACCCTGATCCGGGTCGGCTCCTGCGGGGCGCTGACCGAGGAACTGCAACTGCGGGACGTGGTGGCCGCGATCGGTTCGTCCACCGACTCGAACATGAACCGGATGCGTTTCGCCGGGCTGATCGACTACGCCCCGGTCGCGGACTTCGGCCTGCTGCGTACGTCGGTCGAGGTGGCCGAGCGGCGCGGCATCACCATGCGGGTGGGCCCGATCCTGGCGGCGGACGCCTTCTACACCGACCGGCCAGACCTCTACGACAGCCTCGCCGACTACGGCGTCCTGGCGGTGGAGATGGAGTCGGCGGCGCTCTACACCATCGCCGCCCGGTTCCGCGCCCGCGCGCTGACCATCCTCACGGTCAGCGACCACATCAAGACCGGCGAGAAGACCACCTCGGAGGAGCGCGAGCAGACCTTCTCCCAGATGGTCGAGATCGGCCTGGACACGGCCATCGCCTGACGGCCGGGGCCGGCGGCCCGCCGGAACGGGACTCCTGATAGATCAACTCGCGTCGAAGCAAGACGATCATCGGGAGTCCCGTCGTGGAGATCGGCACGCAACGTTGACATCCCGGATCGAGCGCGATCCTGCCCCAGTCAGCGGAAGAAGGCGCGCAGGACGGCGGAGTTCTCCGCCTCCAGCAACCCGCCGTAGACCTCGGGGCGGTGGTTGAGCCGCCGGTCGCGCAGGACGTCCCAGAGCGAGCCGGCCGCCCCGGTCTTGGGCTCCCAGGCTCCGAAGACGACCGTCGCGATCCGGGCCAGCACGATGGCCCCGGCACACATCGTGCAGGGTTCCAGCGTCACCACGAGGGTGCAGTCGTCCAGCCGCCACCGGCCCAGGCGTTCGGCGGCCCGGCGCAGCGCCAGCACCTCCGCGTGCGCGGTCGGGTCCCCGGTCAGCTCCCGCTCGTTACGCCCCGAGGCCAGCTCGGTGCCGTCCGGGCCGTAGATCACCGCACCGACCGGCACGTCGTCGGCCATCGGTGCGCCGCCCGCCGGTCCCGGCCCGGCGGAGGACGATCCCGCGTCGCCGAGGGGCGGTTGCGCGCGAGGGGAACCAGGAAGGGAACTCGGCTCGGGGCCGGTGACTGCGATCTGGAGCGCGCGCCGCATCCACAGCTCGTGCCGCTGCCGGCGACCCGCGCCGCCCGGGTCCGCGAGGCCCTCGTCGGCACCCGGCCCGACCCGCTGCGACGATCCCGGGGTCGGCTGCCCCGGCCGCACGCGGCCCAGCGCCGGGTCGGTGGCGTCCGCCGGCTCGGCGGCCCCCGCCAGCGGCGACCCGCCGCCCGACAGCTCGACCTCACCGGGCGAAGGCTCACCGGACGAAGGCCCACCGGTGGGGGGCGGCTCAGATGCCACGCAGCTCCTCGACCTCGTCGGCGCAGCCGAGGACCTGGCACACCTCGGAGGTCACGTCGGCCGGCAGCATGCCCTCGTGGGCGCAGAGGCGGAGCAGCCGCTGCGCGGGGATGCCCAGGTCGGCGAGGATGTCCGCGTCGCCGACCGGATCCGCCTCCGGGTCGACCGCCGGCTGCTCGCTGTCGTCGTCGGCGGTGCCGGTGCCCGGGCGCGGCTCCTCGGTGTCGTCGAAGCCGGTGACCGACCCCTTGAGGTCGCCGACCAGCAGGGCACCGAGCCGGGACTCCTCGGCGTACGCGGAGTCGGAGCCGAACACCCGCAGGTCCTCGCCCTCGTCCAGGCGCAGTATGACCAGGTAGGCGTCGTCGGCCTCGACGAAGAGCAGCGACAGGTCAGCGTCGGGCTCGACGTCGCGCAGCCGGTCGGCGACCTCGTCGACGTCGGTGACCCCGCGCAGGTTCACCTCTGCGGCGGTCCAGCCGCCCGCGTCGCGCACCACGGCGGCAGCGAAGTACGACACGGTTTCCCCCAAGTTTGCCTCGGCACAGCACGCCGACTCGTTACGCGTGCACGTTAACCGGTCGGGTCGGCAGGCGACCGGTCAACGCCCCGAAGGGCCGGTCAATCCCGTGGAAAGTGTGGCTGGTCGGCCGGAGCCGTCAGCCCGCGACACGGCGTCGGGTGGCAATGAGTTGCCGCAGCCGCTCGGTGCGCGCGCGCTGGGGCCGCTCCCGCTCGCGTCCCGCTCGGGCCCCCGCCAGCTCGGCGAGAATCTGGAGGCGGCGGCGGCTCCGCTCGGGGTCGAGCCGCGGGGTGGTCCAGGCCATACCGCCGAGAGTGCGCCGTCGGAGCGAGTACGTCAAGACGGGATTCGGTGTGCAGCCGATCGGCGACCGACGGTGGCGTCACGGGCTGGCCGGCTGCGCCGCGAACGGCCCGTCACCACAGGGGCCAGTCGCCCGTCGTCGCCCACTTCACGGCCACCACGGCGGCGGCGACACTCCAGCCGCCGGCGGTGACGATCGCGACGCCGGTGGCGACGCCCCGGTCGCCGAAGCGGACCAGCGCCAGGGCGGCCAGCCAGGCCAGCCCGCCGGCTACGATCGTCCACCAGGCGTACGTCGGGACGTCGCGGCCGAGCAGCGCGAACAGCACGAGCCAGGCGGCGGTGACGGCGGCACCGGAGGCGACCGCCGCCCCGGTCACCGGGTGCGGTTCGCGCCAGGTCGGCCGCGACGGCGGCCCGGAGGGGAACAGCCCGGAGGGGGTACGCGAACCGGGGTGGGCATGCTGCTCAGGGGCGGCCCGTGTCGGGTCGGCCGGGAGGGCGGGCTGCCAGGTCATCGGCTACTCCATCCGCCGGGTGCCACAGGGAACGGGGCGGACACCCCGGACCGTACCCTCCCCACCGTAACTGTTCTGTCAGGATGACCGGATGTCCTCGCGCTCCCCGCGCCGGCGCCGCACGCGCGCGGCGTACCCGGTTCTGCTGCTGCTCGCGCCGGTGCTGGCCGCCGATTGCGGCGCGCCGCCGCCGAACCGGGCGCCCAGCGGCGGGTGGGTGGCCCCGACCGGGCTGGTCACCGGCGGGCAGCCGGCCGCACCCGCGCCGTCGGCCATCCCGTCGGGTGCCGGGCCGTCGGCGTCGTCGGCGCGGCCCCGCACCGGGCTGCCGCACGTCTTCCCGGTGCGCGCGGACGACGTCGCCTACCACCCGACCCACTCGGCGTACCCGGGGACGGACATCTTCGTTGACTGCGGCGAGCCGGTGGTCGCGGTGACCGACGGGACGATCCTTGAGGTGAGCCGGGTGGACCGGTTCGACAAGCGGGGTCCGCGGGGGCCGCACAACGGTGGCCTGTCGGTGTCGCTGCGCGGCGACGACGGGGTGCGCTACTACGGCTCACACTTGAGCGCGATCGCCGATGGGGTCGACGCCGGTACGCGGGTGCGGGCCGGGCAGCAGCTCGGCCGGGTGGGCCGCACGGGCAACGCCAACAACGTGTGCCACCTGCACTTCGGCATCTCCCCGGAGTGCACGGGCCGGGGGGACTGGTGGATCCGGCGCGGGGTGGTGTGGCCGGCGAGGTACCTCGACTCGTGGCGGCGCGGCGGAAACCGGGAGCCGGCCGCCGAGGTCGCCGCGTGGCACCGCGAGCACGGCTGCCCGAAGGCGCCGAAGACCGGCGGCGGGGACAGCTGACCGGCCGAAACAAGAGGCTTGGCCGGCGGCGACCGACCGGCCGCTGGGAGCGGGACCAGAGACGGTCCAATCGCGACATCACGGCTTGAGCGGCCGGAAACATTGACGGGCGTCTCGGATACCGGTTAACGTCCCGACAAGAGAGAGCGCTCTCACAGGTAACGAACCTCCCCAATCCCGACCAAGCGCCGATGCCGGCCAGTCCGGCGTACCCGCGCGATGGAGGCACCGTGACACCTCCCGCACCACACCACCGCCGCCTCTGGGCCCTCGCCTCGTCCACCGTCCTCGCCCTCGCCGCCGGCTGCCTCGCCGTGGCCGTCAACACGGTCCCCGCCCAGGCCGCCTCAGTCGGCGCGGGCAGCTACACCACCACGCCCGTCGGCCCGCTGCCCTCCGGCTGCGGGCAGATCTCCACCAACCCCCGGCAGCACGTCACCGCCGACGCCCCGGCCGGGGCCGTGCCCACCAACGACTGGTGGTCGTCGCTGCTGTTCAAGCGCACCGACTGCGCCTACAGCGAGCCACTGCACGCCCACCCACTGTCCTACGACACGTTCACCGACGGGCTCGGCTTCTCGGCCAACTCGACCCCCGTGATCAGCGGCACCGCCACCGGGGTCGGCGAGTTCCACTACCCGTACACGCAGGACATCCGGGTCGGCGTCGCCGGGCTCGCCGCGCCGACCGTGAAGGTCGCCAGCTGGACCGACTGGACCGTAACCCCGTACTGGAGCGACGGCGCCCGTACCCTGCGCGCCACCATCGGCCACGGCCTGCCGTTCGCGTACTTCCAGGCCACCGGCGGCGACGCCGTCGTCAACACCAGCAGCACCCCGACCGTGTGGTCGAACAGCGGCGCGACCATCGGCTTCACCGTCGCCCGCCACGACTACGTCGCGTACGCGCCGAGCGGCGCGAGCTGGACCGTCAGCGGGGGCCGGATCTCGTCCACCCTCGCGGGCCGGGGCTACTTCTCCGTCGCCCTGCTGCCCACCACCGCCGGCAGTACCGCCGCCGAACGCACCAGCCTGGCCGCCTCCTACGGCCGGTACGCGCACGCCCACGTCACCGACACCCGCGTCTCGTACGCCTACGACCAGGCCACCAGCCGGATGACCACCACGTACGCCTACACCACCACCGCCCGGGAGGGCACCACGAGGCAGACCGTGGTGAGCCTCTACCCACACCAGTGGAAGGCGCTGACCGGCTCCACGCCGATCACTCAGACGTACCCGTCGGCGCGCGGCCGGATGAAGGTCCTCGCCGGCGTCACCCAGTTCCGCACCGCGACGACCTTCCACGGGGTGCTGCCGGAGCTGCCGGCCGTCGGCGACGGCTCCGGGGCCGACCTGGCCACCCTGCGCGACCAGCTCGCCGCCGTCCGGAGCAACCCGATGGACCAGCGCGGCGGCGACACGTACTGGACGGGCAAGGGCCTCGGCCGGGCCGCCCGGATCGCCGAGGTGGCCGACCTCGTCGACGACACCGCAACCCGGGACAGCGCGCTGAACGCCATCCGGACCACCCTCACCGACTGGTTCACCGCCTCGCCCGGTAAGACCGCGAAGGTCTTCTACTACGACCAGAACTGGGGCACCCTGATCGGCTACCCGGCCTCGTACGGGTCCGACCAGGAGCTCAACGACCACCACTTCCACTACGGCTACTTCATCGCCGCAGCGGCCACCCTGGCCAAGTTCGACCCGCAGTGGGCCTCCGACGCGCGCTACGGCGGCATGGTGGACCTGCTCATCCGGGACGCCGACAACTACGACCGCGCCGACACCCGGTTCCCGTACCTGCGGGACTTCGACATCTACGCCGGCCACGACTGGGCCTCCGGGCACGGCTCGTTCGGGGCGGGCAACAACCAGGAGTCCTCGTCGGAGGGGATGAACTTCGCCAACGCCCTGATCCAGTGGGGCCAGGCCACCGGCGACGCCGCCGTCCGGGACGCCGGCATCTTCCTCTACACCACGCAGGCGGCGGCGATCCAGGAGTACTGGTTCGACCACGCCGACGAGAACTTCCCGGCCGGGTTCGGGCACTCCACGGTCGGCATGGTCTGGGGCGACGGCGGCGCGTACGCGACCTGGTTCAGCGCCGAACCGGAGATGATCCAGGGCATCAACCTGCTGCCGGTCACCGGCGGCCACCTCTACCTCGGCTACGACCCCGCCTACGTGCGCACGAACTACGCCGAGCTGGTGCGCAACAACAACGGGCAGCCGACCGTGTGGCAGGACATCCTCTGGCAGTTCCAGGCGCTCGGCGACGCCGGCACGGCGCTGTCGAACCTGCGGGCCAACCCCGGGTACCCACCGGAGGAGGGGGAGAGCCGCGCGCACACCTTCCACTGGATCCGCAACCTCGCGGCGCTCGGCACGGTGAACACCACGGTCAGCTCGAACCACCCGCTGAGCGCGGTGTTCACCCGCAACGGGGCACGGACGTACGTGGCGTCGAACATCACCGCCTCGCCGATAACCGTACGGTTCTCCGACGGCACCACCCTCGCCGTGCCGGCCGGGAAGACGGCCACCACCGGGGCGTACACGTGGAGCGGCGGCAACGCGGGCGGCGGCGTGCCCCCGACGGGCACCCCGACCCCCACGCCGACCACCTCCAGCCCGTCGCCGACCCCGACGACCACCAGCCCGAGCCCGTCGCCGACCACGCCGCCGCCGACGGGTTCGCCGACGCGCTACCTGCTCGCCGGGGGCGGGCTCGGCGCGGCCGGCGGCGCGGGCACCACGACGGTGGCGGCGGCGAACGGCAACCACGACGGCACCCCGACCAACGCCAAGGTGTTCACCGCGACCGGCCTCAACCTCGCGTACGCCGGCGGACAGACCGCGTTCGACCTGTTCCTCGACGCCGGCACCGCCGTCGGCAACGGGGTGCAGGTGCGGCTCTCCTACGATCTCACCGGCAACGGGGGCTGGGAGCGGGTGGAGACGTACCGCTACTTCGCCACCGACCCGATCCCCGGGTACGAGCACTACACCCAGGCGGCCGGGCTGCTGGCCAGCAGCGGCACGCTCGGCAACCTGGCCAACGGCACCGTGCAGGTGGAGGTCTGGTCGGCGATCGGGAGCAACCCGAGCACCCTCGGCCTCGGTAACCAGTCGGTCGTGAAGCTGCCGTACTCCTGATCCGACGCACCACCCGACCCCGCGCCGCCGGTCGTACCCCCCGACCGGTGGCGCGGGCGCGTAGGTTGCAGGGCATGACCGACCGGGACCCCATCGCCGACCTGCGCCGGATCGCGTTCCTGCTGGAACGGGCCAACGAGGCGACGTACCGGGTGCGGGCGTTCCGGTCGGCGGCGAAGGCCCTGGCCGCGCTGCCGGCGACGGAGCTGGCCGAGCGGGCCCGCACCGGAAAGCTCACCGAGCTGGCCGGCGTGGGCGACGTCACGGCCCGCTGTGTCGCCGAGTCGCTGGCCGGCGAGGAGCCGGTCTACCTGCGCCGGCTGGTCGCCACCGAGGGCACCGACCTGGACGCCGCCGCGACCGCCCTGCGCTCGGCGCTGCGCGGCGACTGCCACACCCACTCCGACTGGTCCGACGGCGGCTCGCCGATCGAGGAGATGGCGCTCGCGGCGGTCGAGCTGGGCCACGAGTACGTCGTGCTGACCGACCACTCGCCCCGGCTGAAGGTGGCCCGGGGCCTCACGGCGGACCGGCTGCGCCGCCAGCTCGACCACGTGGCGGCGGTCAACGAGGCGCTGCCCGAGGGGTTCCGCATCCTGACCGGCATCGAGGTGGACATCCTCGCCGACGGCTCGCTGGACCAGGACGAGGAGCTGCTGGCCCGTCTCGACGTGGTGGTCGGCTCGGTGCACAGTGGGCTGAACGACGAGCGGGGCCGGATGACCCGGCGGATGCTGGCCGCGATTGCCAACCCGCACCTGGACGTCCTCGGTCACTGCACCGGCCGGATGGTGTCGTCGCGCCCGGCGGGGGTGACCGGGGCGGGCGACCGGGCGCACCGCGCGCGTACCCGGGCCGAGAGCGACTTCGACGCGGACGCCGTCTTCGCCGCGTGCGCCGAGCACGACGTCGCCGTCGAGATTAACTCGCGTCCGGAGCGGCAGGACCCGCCGAAGCGGCTGATCCGGCGGGCGCTGGAGGTGGGCTGCCGGTTCGCGATCAACACCGACGCGCACGCGCCCGGCCAGCTCGACTGGCAGCGGTTCGGCTGCGAGCGGGCGGCCCTGTGCGGCGTCCCCGCCGACCGGGTGGTCAATACCTGGCCGGCGGACCGCCTCGTGGCGTGGGCCCGGGGTTGATGATCGGCGTGCGCCGGCTCAGCGTGTGCCGACCGGCGCGGCGGGCGGGGCGGGCGGGGCGACACCGACCGCGCCGGGTCGCCTGCGCCGGCCGAGCAGGCCCTGCGTCACCGCGACCCCGGCCAGCACGATCAGCGCCCCGACCGGCTGGTGCCAGGTGAGCCGCTCGCCGAGCGCCAGCGCGCCGAGCAGCACCGCGAAGATCGGGATGAGGTAGGTCACCGTGGAGGCGGTGCTCGCCCCCGCCACCCGGATGTTCCGCAGGTTGATCACGAAGGCCAGGCCGGTGCCCAGCGCGCCCAGCGCGAGCACGCTGGCCAGGGCGCCGCCCGACAGGTCGGTGGGCACCGGCGGCGCGCCCGCCACCAGCGGGCCCACCACGGCAAGCTGCGCGGTCGCCAGCACGAGCTGCGCCGCCGAGAGCGAGAGGCCAGAGTGGGCGCTGCCCGCGACGAACCGCTTCTGGTACGGGATGGCGAAGCCGTAGCAGGCCGCCGCCCCGAAGCACATGAGCTGGCCGGCGAAATGGGCACCGCCGACGCCCGCCCAGACCCCGAGCACCACGAGCACCCCGGCGAAGCCGAGCCCCAGCCCGACCGCCTTGCGCGTCGTCAACCGCTCGGTGCGGAACACGAGCACCGCCATCGGCAGCACGATCAGGGGCGTGGTGGCGTTCCAGATCCCGGCGAGCATCGACTCGATCCGCTGCTCGCCGTACCCGAAGAGAGTGAACGGCACGGCCACGCCGAGCGCGGCGACCACGAACTGGTGGGCCCAGGTCCGGGGCTCGCGGGGCAGTCGGTCGCGCAGCAGCGGCAGCGCGACGAGCAGGGTCAGCGCACCGGCGGCGACCCGGTAGAGGGTGAGGTGCACCGGGTGCAGCTCGCGGACGCCGACCTTGATGAACAGGAAGCTGGAGCCCCAGATCGCAGCGAGCGCGAGGAAGCCGGGCAGCCAGCTACGCAGCGCCGCCCTGTCAGGGGTGGTATCCGGTTTCACCCCTGACACTCTGCCGCAGGGGTACGACGATGTCGCGCGGTTTCCGGGCACCGTGTCGACCACCACAGGAGCCATGTCGAACTCGCCCACCACCTGCGGCACGCGGCGGTCGAACTGTTCGCCCCCGGTGGGTTCGGCGGCTACGACACCGTCGTGCGGGCGGTCAGCGGGGAGCGGCTGCGGGCCGACGTGCCTTTCCCGAGCGACTTCGACCCGGGCGAGCCGCTGGCCCTGAACACCGCAAACACGCTCGACAACCGGGCGGCGGGGTCGCGTAGTGTCACGGCGTGGGACGAATCGATGATCTCGCCGACCGGTACGTCGCCGATTGGGCGCCGCTGAGCCCGGTCAGCGCAACCTACGTCGGCATTGCCGGACACGACGACCAGCTCGACGACCTGTCGCCGGAGGGCTACGCGGCTCGGGCGGAGCTGACCCGGCGTACGCTCGCCGACCTCGACGTGACCGAGCCCGAGTCCGAGTCCGAACGGACAGCCAAGGAGGCCATGCAGGAGCGGCTCGGCCTGGACCTCGCCCGGTACGAGGCGGGCGAGACGACCAGCGAGGTCAACGTCATCGCCAGCGGGCTGCACGACGCCCGTATGGTCTTCGACCTGATGCCCACCGAGGGCGCGGACGCGCAGGCGAACATCGCGGCGCGGCTCAACCGGTTCGCGGGCGCGTTGGAGGGCTACAAGACGACGCTGCGCGAGGCGGCCGGCGCGGGCTGGGTCAGCTCGAAGGCGCAGCTCGTCGAGGTCGCCAAGCAGTGCGACATCTGGACCGACCCGGACGGCGACAACTTCTTCCACGGCTTCGTCGAGCGGCTCGGCGTCGACGGCACCCTCGGAGCGGAGCTGCGCCGGGGCGCGGCGGCGGCCACCGCGGCCACCGCCGAGTTCGGCCAGTTCCTCCGCGACGAGCTGGCCCCGCTGGGGCGCGACAAGCAGGCCGCCGGCCGGGAGCGGTACGAGCTGGCCTCGCAGTACTTCCTCGGTGCGCGGGTCGACCTCGACGAGACGTACGCCTGGGGGTTCGCCGAGCTGGCCCGGCTGGAGGCCGACATGCGGACGGTGGCCGCGCGAATCGTCGGGCCGGGCGCGACGATCGACGAGGCGGTGGCCGCGCTGGACGCCGACCCGACGCGCACCATCCAGGGCAAGGAGGCGTTCCGGGACTGGATGCAGGCGCTGGCCGACAAGGCGATCAGCGACCTGCACGGCACCCACTTCGACATCCCGGAGCAGGTCCGCCGGATCGAATGCTGCCTCGCCCCGACCAGCGACGGTGGGATCTACTACACGGGCCCGAGCGAGGACTTCTCCCGCCCGGGGCGGATGTGGTGGGCGGTGCCGCAGGGCATCACCGACTTCTCCACCTGGCGGGAGGTGACCACCGTCTACCACGAGGGCGTCCCGGGTCACCATCTCCAGGTCGGCCAGACCGCCGTCCGGGCCGATCTGCTCAACCGCTGGCAGCGGCTGCTGTGCTGGGTCTCCGGGCACGGCGAGGGGTGGGCGCTCTACTCGGAGCGGCTGATGGACGAGCTGGGGTACCTGGAGGACCCGGGCGACAAACTCGGCATGCTCGACGGGCAGGCGTTACGGGCGGCCCGGGTGATCGTCGACATCGGCATGCACCTGGAGCTGGAGATTCCGAGGGACAACCCGTTCGACTTCCACCCGGGCGAGCGGTGGACGCCGGAGCTGGGCTGGGAGTTCATGCGGGCGCACTGCCGGGTGCCGGACGAGAACCTGCGCTTCGAGCTGAACCGCTACCTGGGCTGGCCGGGGCAGGCGCCCTCGTACAAGGTCGGCGAGCGGATCTGGCTTCAGGCCCGGGAGGACGCGAAGGCCCGCAAGGGGGCCGACTTCGACCTGCGGGAGTTCCACCGGCAGGCGCTGGACCTCGGCGCGTTGGGCCTGGACCCGCTGCGCCGGGCGCTCGCCCGCCTCTGAACCGACGACGGCCGGGTCCCGGGCGGTACCGCCCGGGACCCGGCCGTCGGTCGGGGTGGATCAGGCCAGGTCGACCTTCAGCGCGGGCTTCGCGGTCAGGACGTCGCTGTCGACGTACGCCAGGTCGATCACCGGGTCGGTGAAGGTGATCGGGATCGGCAAGGTGATCGGGATGCCGTCCGGGAACGGCAGGTCGGGCGTGAGGATGATCTTGATGCCGAGCAGCCGCCCGACGAACCGGGTGGCGTAGAACGCCACATCGCCCTGGACGGTCAGCCGGTCGGTGGCGTACCGCATGGTCTTGCCGCCAGGGCCGTCCGCCTGGAGCAGAAAGTCGTCGGTGACCCCCTTGGCCATGCTGAACTTCAGCACCTTGAGCGTGCCGTCGCCGGTCGGCAGGTCAACGATCCCCTCGAAGCGCAGCCCGGTCATCGTGACCTTCGAGCCGGTGAGCTTCGACGGCTTCGCCGCCACCCGGGGCTGGCCGGGCTCGGCGGCGATCCTGGGCAGCGGCTTGCCGGGCTCGACCTCGGCCGGCTCGGTGGGCTTGGGGGTGGCGCATCCGTCGCCGGGCTTGCCGGGGGTGGCCGACGCGTCCGGGGTCGGCTTCGGCGAGGAGGTCGGCCCACCGGTGGCCGTCGGCCCGGCGGTCGGGGCACCCGTGGTGGGCGCGCCCTCCCTCGGCTCCGGGCTCACCGTCGGCTCGGCGGCCGGCGCGTCGTCGCCGCCGGTGAAGAGGTCGCCGATGCCGTCGAGGATGTCGGTGAGCACGTCGCCCCCGGAGGTCCGCTCCGGGCCGGGGCTGGGGCTGGGGCTCTCGTCAGCCGGCCGCGACGCCGACGGGTCGGGCTCGGCCGTGCGGGTGGCGGACGGGGTGGGGCACGCGGCGGGGGCCGCCTGCACCGGGGCCTGGGTGCGTAGCGCCAGCGCCCCGGCGGCCGAGACGCTGAGCAGCACCAGGGTGACGGCCAGCAGCTTCGGGTCTCGGTGCGGTGCGCCCTGGCGCTGGCCCGGGCCGCCCTCTCCCGGCCACTGTTGCGGGCGACCGTCCGGCCCGACCACCGGCAGCAACTGGGTGCTGTGGTCGCCCCCGTCGGTGGGCAGCGACTCTCGCAGCGGGTTCCGGGGCGGGGGCAGGGTGTCGGTGAGCGGGCCGGTGACCTCGTCGCGGTGCTCCGCGCGGCGCATCAGCTCGTCGATCAGCGCCGGCTCGTCGACGCGCTCCGCGTCGGCGTCCGAGGGTTCCTCGTCCGGTTCGGCCGGGGCAAGTCCGGCCGGCGTGGTGGCCGGGCGACGGGCGGGCACCCAGGCGAAGCCGAGGGCGCTGCCGATCATGCCGAGCAGCATGCCGACGAAGATGCCGCCGAGGTTGACCCCGATGAGCGAGAACACGGCGGTCACCGCGCCGACGATCGCGTAGAACATCCGCTGCTGCGGCGTGAACCACATGAGCATCCCGCAGGCCACCAGGATCACCGGGATCAGCCAGGACAGGAAGCCGGTCGGCCCCATCTGGAAGGTCAGGCCGCTGAGGCTCATCTGGGTGGTGGAGAAGATCTCCAGCCCGGCCAGCGCGGTGAACAGGCCGCCCCAGAAGGGTCGGGCCCCACGCCAACGTCGGAAGTTGCGCCACGCCTGGCTGACCCGGCCCGGCTGGGCGTGCTGCGGGTTGGCGGTCGTCACGTACTCCTCCTGGCGGTGCTCACTGGTGACGAGACAGGGCCGAGGCCCGTGGAGGGCACCCACGGGCCTCGGTGGCTAGCTCAGAAGCATTCCTTGGCGGCAGCACCCACGTTGACCTTGAGCTTCAGCCCGTTGAGGGTGAAGACCCCGGCGCTGGTGGAGCGGGCCACCTGCTCCAGGTCGGTGATGGTCACGCTGTCGGCGCTCTGCCCGAACGACTTCGGGGTGGCACCGGCGTTCAGGTCGGTGGCGTCCCGGCCGATCTTGATGTTCTTGAACTCGGCGTCACCGCCCAGGGAGTCCATGTCGATCAGCAGGCCCTTGGCGGTGGCGGGGTTGCCGCCGCCGCCGGCGTTGATGGTGAGCACGATCGGCAGGTCCGGGATCTTCACCGACTGGCAGAGGTCGTAGAGCTTGGCGTCCGCGATCTCGGAGACGGCTACCGGGTGGGCGGTGCCGTCCTTCTCCTTGACGAACCCGCCGTACTGCTTGAAGCCGGTGCCCTCCAGCCTCGAGGCACCGACCTTGAAGGTCTGTCCGGAGACGGCGAACGACGCCGCGATCGCGCCGTTGGCCATGCCGAAGACGATGGCACCGGCAACGGCGGTCGCGGGCACCATCATCGCGGCGAACCGCCGCCAACGAACGCCGCCCTGCTCCAGACGGTCTTCCGAATCCTTCACGAGGTCCTCCTCGAACGGGGGTCACCGAGCGCGGAATCGCGGCTCGGGGGATGGGGGTGGGGGAAGCTGCGGTGGCTGCTGCGATCCGCTGGCCGGACGGCGCGCGCAGCGTGCGGATTGGATGCTCTCGCGAAGCGACCTAGCTCACAAGACCCTTGCTACCGGCGGGTAACCGGCCCGCATCGCCAAGATCACCCCTGGTTACCTTCGGTCAACAACCACCCCGGCGACTTGCCGGGCAAAACGGGCGGAGTGCGACACGCAACACGTCGAGCCTCACGCGAAGTAGCCGTGATACTCGCTGGTAACTTTTCGGTAACGGGAGCCTGCCAGAACTCTGAGAGTGATCCATCGATCACCCCTATGGTGGGTCGACGGGCTCGGCCGCTCCGCGCGAGCTCATCCCAGGACGACGGACGCCCCGTGCGCCACACGCCGACACGCTGCGCGGACATGGCCGGGGACGCGGACTGCCGGACGGCCGCGACGTTGGTTACCGTAGGTGTCTCCCGGGTGGGAGACGCTCCCACGTGGTACGTACCGATCGAGGTTGCTGTGACTCTGTACGGCGAAACACGACCGCCCGCCGACGACCGGCCGACCATCAAGGTGACCGCGGTGAGCTGGCCGGGTGACGAGCCGGACCCCGCCGCGGCAGCCGCCCCCGGCCCACCGGATACGGCCCCGGCACGCCGCCACCGCCGGCTGCGGGTCCTGCTCGCCGCCGGGATCAGCACCGCCGTCCTGGGTGCCGCGGGCGGGGTGGGCGCGTACGCGTACGCCGGCGACGTCCCGCGCGGGACGACCGTGCTCGGCACCGAGCTGGGCGGACGCAGTCGCACCGACGCGATCCGCGCGCTGCGCGCGGAGCTGGAGCGGGCCGGCACGCCCAGCACCCCCCTACGGGTGACGGTCGGCGAGAAGAGCCTGGAGTTCGAGCCCGCGGACGTGGGGCTGGCGGTGAACGTCGAGGCGACGGTGGACGCGGCGGCGAAGGCACAGGCGCATCCGGTGAGCCGCCTCGTCGGCTCCCGCGCCGTCGCCCCCGTGGTGACCGTCGACGCCGCCCGGCTCGACGCGGCCCTGCGCAAGGCCGCCGGCGACCAGACCCGCGAGTGGACCGTGCCGGCCATCATCTTCACCGGGACCACGCCGAAGGCGGTACGGCCGAGGTCCGGCCTCGCCCTCGACCCGCAGCGCTCGGCCCAGGCGGTCCGCGACGGCTGGCTCTCCGGCCAGCCAGTCACCGTGCCGCTGGTGGAGAACACGCCGGCGACCAGCGCCGAGGAGGTCGACCGGCTCCTCGACGAGCTGGCCCACCCCGCCGTCGCCGCCCCGGTCACCCTCAGCACCGACAAGGGTTCCGTCACCATCCCGCCCGCCGCCATCGCCCGGAGCCTGCGCTTCACCGCCGACGACGCCGGGAAGCTGACCCCCCGCGTCGACGTGAAGCGGCTGCGCGCCGCCCTCGGCGACAAGCTGGACACCATCGAGGTGGCACCCCGCGACGCCCGGATGACCGTCACCGGCGGCAAGCCGAAGCCGGTAAACGGGCGCCCCGGGCAGCAGCTCGACACCGAGGCGCTCAGCCGCGACCTGCTCGCCGTCCTGCCCCGCGCCGACGACCGGAAGGTCACCGGCCGGCTCAAGGAAACCCAGCCGAAGCTGACTGCCGAGAAGCTGGCCGGGCTGGGCATCTCCGAACGGGTCTCCCGGTTCACCACCCACTTCACCGGGGGCCTCTCCTCCCCCCGCAGCCAGAACATCGTCCAGATCGCCAAGGAGGTCGACGGGACGGTCGTGCTGCCTGGCGAGACGTTCTCCCTCAACGGCCACACCGGCGAGCGCGGCTACGCCCAGGGGTACCGGGACGCGCCGGTGATCCTCGACGGCAAGCTCGTCCCGGGCGTGGGCGGGGGCACCTCCCAGTTCACCACCACCCTGTTCAACGCCACCTACTACGCGGGCTTGGAGGACGTCGAGCACAAGCCGCACTCGTACTGGTTCAGCCGGTACCCGCCGGTCATCGAGTCGACGATCTTCTGGCCGAACCTCGACTTCAAGTTCCGCAACAACACGAAGTACGGCGTGCTCATCGACACCTCGACCACCGCCAGCTCGGTGACCGTGTCGATCTGGAGCACGAAGATCTACGACAGCGTCAAGACGGAGTACGGGCCCCGCCGGGACGTCACCAAGCCGAAGACCGTTCGCCTCAAGCCCGGCCCGTCGTGCATCCCGAGCAACGGCATCGACGGCTTCACCCAGGACGCCTTCCGCGTCATCAAGAAGGACGGCAAGGTGGTGAAGCGGGAGAAGTTCACCTGGCGGTACCTGGCCGAGCCCCGCTTCGTCTGCGGCGGCTCCGCCGACTGAGGCCCGCCGGGGCCGGACAAACCGATGCCCCGCCGGCTCGTCGCCGGCGGGGCATCTTATTCGGTACGCGGGACCGGCACCAACCCCGGACAACCGCTCAGGGCCGTGCGTCGGCAAGCCCCTGGCGTACGCCGTCGGCGTCGCGGTCCGTGCCGTACACGGGAGTGGCAGGCTGCTGCCGCCAGCTCCCGTCGAGGGTGCCGGCGTCCACCGGGTCGAAGCCCAGGGCGTCGATTAGTTCCATCACGACGCGCTTGGCGTCGGCGTCGTCGCCGGCCACCGGCAACGCGATCCTCCCGTCCGCGCCGCTCGGACGACCCTGGTCCATCAGGTGCTGGGCCTGGATGTTGTTGAACGCCTTCACCACCCGGGCGCCCTTCAGGTGCTCCGCGGTCCAACGGCTGGAACTGAGGCTCCGGTCCAGCAGCTCGGCGATGTCGCCGTCCCGCTGGGGGTAGTAGTTGTTGGCGTCGACGACGACCTTGCCCTCGAAGAGTTTGGCCGGCAGCGCCGGCACCGCCAGCAGCGGAATGGCCACCACGACTACCTCGGCCTGCTCGACGGCCTGCTCCAGGGTTCCCGCGGTCGCGCCGGTCTCCCGCGCCAGGTCGCCGAGGGACTCGGGGCCCCGTGAGTTGGCCACCGTCACGTCATGGCCCAGGGCGCGCAGCCGACGGGTGAGGGTGCCGCCGATGCGCCCCGACCCGATGATTCCGATCTTCATGACCACTCCTGCCTCCGCCTGCCGGCGGTCAGATCCGGTCGAACTGTGGGCAGGTACCCCGATCCGCGCGTCCCAACAGCGTTGGAGGCGTACGCCACGTGCGGTTTTCCGGCCACGGTCGTGGGGAATTCCGCCTGGGCGGTCCCCGATCGACGCTACCGAGCCCCACGGCACCGGCGGAAGCGTTTGGGAAAAGGTCCTGGAAACGGTTCAGGGCCACCCCCACAAAAGGATGACCCCGACCACAACACACCGACCCCACAACCACACAGTCGAGGGCCGACCCTATGGGGGTGGCCCTCGACTGGAAAGAATGTCCGGCGGTGTCCTACTCTCCCACACCCTCCCGAGTGCAGTACCATCGGCGCTGGAGGGCTTAGCTTCCGGGTTCGGAATGTAACCGGGCGTTTCCCCTCCGCCATGACCGCCGTAACTCTATGAACATACCAAACAACCCCACCAACACAGGCGGGTCGCTTGCCCGTTCAGAGTTGCACAGTGGACGCGTAGCAGCTTCGTAATCAAGTCCTCGGCCTATTAGTACCGGTCAACTCAACCCGTTACCGAGCTTACATCTCCGGCCTATCAACCCAGTCGTCTAGCTGGGGGCCTTACCCCTACAAAGTAGAGTGGGATACCTCATCTTGAAGCAGGCTTCCCGCTTAGATGCTTTCAGCGGTTATCCCTTCCGAACGTAGCCAACCAGCCGTGCCCCTGGCGGGACAACTGGCACACCAGAGGTTCGTCCGTCCCGGTCCTCTCGTACTAGGGACAGCCCTTCTCAAGTA
>NZ_GG657738.1:3124927-3199949 GCF_000158815.1 Micromonospora sp. ATCC 39149
GTGGAAAGTGCGAGATGGCCAGGTAGCTGCCCGGAGGGCAGGGGCGGCGATGAGCCGCCGGGCGACGCCCCAGCGGGTCGTCGTCGTCGTTCAGGTGGTGCAGTATCGCCAGAAGCAGCAACCCGACCGGCTGGTCGAAGTCGATCAACTTCTGTTCGTTGAGCTGTTCCAGCAGTTCCTCGGGCTGCCGGACGTCGGCCCCGATTACGGTGGTGGTCCGGGCGTCCGCGAGCAGAGCCCGACCGTGCGCGAGGGCCATGGGGTCGTTGTCCACGTAGACCACCCGGGCATCCGGGTCCACCTCGTGGGCGATCTCGTGCACGTTGCCCTGGGTGGGCAACCCGGAGCCGAGGTCGAGGAACTGCCGGATGCCGGCTTCGGCGGCCAGATACCGGACCGAGCGACGGAGAAAGGCACGGCAGGCATGACCCGCCTCCTGGCCGTCCGGCGTCACCTGCAACGCCATTTGGGCGGCCTGCCGGTCGACCGCGAAGTTGTCCTTGCCGCCGAGGTAGTAGTCGTAGACCCGGGCGATGCTGGGCCGGGTGGTGTCGACGCCCGGCGGCGCCACCTTCTCGCTCGTCAACGCTTCGATCCCTTCGAACAAGGCCATGGTTGGTCACACTATGGCGGGGAGACCACGACACTCATGGCTGCCGAACCGACGCCGGCCCACGAATGAGGGCCGGGTGTGCACTGAGGGTAGATGAGCGAGCCCCAAACGTCGATTCCGTGAGCGCCTGGCCGACAGCCGCAGGGGTACGCGACAGTCCATTCCAGCCATTGACGCAATAGGCGGTGGCGCAGAGGAGCAGGTCTTCGTGTCTTCGTGATGTTCAAACGGGTGAAACGGGTTCGACTCCATGGCCAGTTGTGGGGCCCACGAAGCGATCAGGCTGTTTCAGGTGGAACGTCACGCGGCCCGGCGGTGCATCGCCACCGGGCCGCGTGACGGGCGGAGTCGCGGTCGGTGCTAGGGAGTGGCGATGTCGAAGCGTCGGACGGTGACGGCGCCGCCGAGCGCCTGGGTGGCGTAGTTGAAGATCCCGAACCGGTAGCCCATGAAGAACTGCCAGTCGCTGTTCAACGTGAACGCCGGCCCGAGGGCGGTGAAGTTCACCCCGTCGGTGCTGTACGAGAAGCGGGCCTGTCGCCCGGATCCGGGCCGGATGTCGGCGTTGATCCGTAGCCAGATCCGGCCGCCCGAGATGTTGGCACTCGCCTGCTCGACGCCGGTTCCGACGGTGTTCCAGCTCCCGGTGCTCATGGTGAGACCGTTGGTCATCACCACCCTGGTCGTGCCGTTGTCGCGTTTGACGCCGATCCACGCCGACGAGTCGCGCAGCATGGCGAGCCCGGCCCGGTCACCGTTGGCCATGGTCGAGTAGTCGAGTTCGATCGTCCCGGTGGAGCTGGGGCCCTGGATGCGGTGGGTGACGGTGTTCCGGGCCGAGTAGAGGTCGTTCGTCACCGTCGCGGTCTGCAACCGCAGCCCGTTGTTGACGCTGTACTTGCTGGTGTCCGGGTTGTGGTTCCACTCCCACCGGTGCCCGAGGGTGGGCCCGGTGAAGGTTTCCGGGCCAATCATCGGCTGCACCGTCCGGGACGTGGTGATGTTCGGCTTCGGGTAGTTGACCCCCCACCGTCCGTTGACGGTCTGCACGACCGGCCAACCGTCGGCGGTCCAGGTGATGGGTGCCAGGGTCGGCATCCGGCCACCCGGGTAGGCGTCGGTGAACGCCATGTAGTACCAGTCGCCGTTCTGGGTCTGCACCAGGCCGCCCTGGTGCGGGACCCCGCCACCGGAGATCGGCCCGGGCAGGTCCAACAGCACCTGACGCATTTCGTACGGCCCGAACGGCGAGCTGGACTTCAGCACGTACTGGCCGTTGGCCGGGCGGGTCAGCCAGATGTAGTAGCTGCCGTTGCGCTTGTAGAAACGCGCGCCCTCCAGCGTGCCGACGCTGGCCGGCGTGGAGAAGACCTGCTGCGTGCGGACCTGGGACAGCCCGTCCGCCGACAGCTGCGCCACGCTGATGTTCCCGTTGCCGTACGCCACGTACATCGTGTCGTTGTCGTCGATCAGCAGGCCCGCGTCGTAGTAGCAGTTGTTGATCTGTGAGCGCTTCTGCCAGTTGCCGTCCACGGCCGCCGACGTGTACACGTACGTGCGGTTGAACTCGACGCAGCCGACCCAGTAGTAGGTGCTGTTGCTCGGCCGGTAGTTGAACGCCGACGCCCAGATTCCCTTGACGTAGGCCCGCCCGCCGGTCAGGTTGTAGGCGTTGGAGCCGAAGTCCAGGTTCGGCACCGAGTGGCCGGCGTACTCCCAGTTCACCAGGTCGTAGGAGCGCAGGATAGGCGCACCCGGCGAGTAGTGCATCGTCGAGGCCGAGTAGTAGTAGGCGTCGCCCACGCGGATGATGTCGCCATCGGCGAAGTCCTGCCACACCACGGGGTTCGTGAACTGCCCTCCGCTGGGCGGCGGCGTGGTGGGGGTGGTGCCGCCGATGGGCACGAGCTGCCACTGCTGGTTGTTGCCACCCCAGTCGCTGTACTGCACGATGTTTCCACCATCAGCCGTCGACGCGTTCTGCACCTCCACGGCCTTGTTGCTGTTCCGGTTGATCAACCGCACGTAGCCACCGGCCGAATCAGCCAACCGGAACTGCTGATTCGTCCCGTTGCCGTCGCTCCACTGCACAATCGACGCACCATCGGCCGTCGAAAAGTTGTACACGTCCAGCACCTTGCCGGAATGCCTCGACCGCAACCGGTAGTACCCACCACCAGAATCCACGAACTGCCACTGCTGCCACGCCCCGTCGTTACGCGTCCACTGCGTGATTCGCGCCCCGTCGCCCGTAGCCTGGTTGTACACATCCAACGCCTTGCCGCTGTTGCGATTCACCAGCACATACCAGGCGCTGGTATCCACGGTCGCCGCCGACGCCACCGGCGGAGCAACCACGACGGCGACACCACCGGCCAACGCGGTCACCATCGCCACCAATGCCACCAACCACCTCCGGCGGCGGGGACGCGGCTGGGACGCCACCCCGACCGGCCGGGCAGACGCGAGCGAACCCATCGATCATCTCCTATCAGTATGGATTTGTTAGCGCTAACATCCCGACGCGAGAGGCACTGCGGCGCGTGGACTTCGATCACCTCCGATGGAATCCATCGAAGAGAAGCGATGTTACTGGACTGTTTCGCCGGGTTCAAGGGCGGCGAACCCCGCCGCCGGCGGCGATACCCCGAACGACCGGTCGCCGCAGGTGGATCGGGGTGACCGACCCTCGCCCCCGGCTCGAACCCCTGGGGCGGGCGTTGCGCTGCCGGCACGCAGAGCCATGGCCGATCCGGCGTGGCGGTCCACGCCACGCCGCGCGGCGTGAACCGTTCACGCCGGATTCAAAAGGCATGAGGATCGCTTCACATGACGGCAGACCGCCGGTTGGAGTCCACAGCCGGACCACCACCTGATCGTATCGACAAGCGTCTTAACAAGTAGTTTCTGGACCATCGCACAAATCGACGGTGCGGAACCCATGCGGTCCGGCGGTTCCTCACTTATGCTGCCCAATGTCTTCGTCAATCCGACCAGAGCCGTCACCGCACCACCCCGCAACCACCAACGACGGCTGGCCCGCTCGCCGATCGGAGCCCCATGCCCCTACGTGCCACCGCCACCGCACTGGCCAGCCTCTGCCTCGCCCTGCCCGCCGCCGTCCCGGTGGGCGCCGCCGCCTCGCCCCCACGGGTCGTTCCGGCCCACGGTGTTAACGATCACATCGGGGCCGATCGTGCCATCGACGCCCTGGCGGGGCCGCCCGGGGCCCCACCCGGCGTATGCCCGTCCGGCGCTGGCTACGGCCCGCCCCTGCCGGCGACGTCGGTCGCGGCCACGAAGATCCGCAGTGGATTCTCGTTCCTCGAAGGGCCCGTCTGGCTCGCCGACCGGGGCTACCTGCTGATGTCCGACATGGGCGCGGCCACCGGGCCGGAGAACGTCCAGCCGTCGACGATCCGGCGGTTCACGCCGCCGGCGACCTTCGACACGTTCATCGCCGACTCGGGCAGCAACGGGCTCGCGCTCAGCCCCGACGCGCAGCAGCTCGTCGCCGCCACGCACGACCGGCGCAGCGTCTCGTCGTACCGGATCAACGACCTGACCCGTGGTGTCATCGCCTCCGGCTACCAGGGCCGGGCGTTCAACTCGCCGAACGACGTGGCGGTCCGCTCGGACGGCGTCGTCTACTTCACCGACCCCAACTTCCAGCGCGGCGGTCGCCCGGACCAGATGAACGGGCGTACCAGCGTGTTCCGCGTCTCGGGCGGCCAGGTGTCGCTGCTGGACGACACGCTGCGACAGCCCAACGGCATCGCGCTCTCCCCGGACGGCACCACCCTCTACGTGGGCGCCTACGGCGAGAACAAGATCTACCGGTATGCCGTCCGGGCCGACGGCAGCACCGGCTCCCGCAGCGTGTTCGTCAACTACGTCGGTGGCCCGGACGGTGCCACGATCGACTGCGCCGGGAACGTGTACTGGGCGTCGGGCTTCGACGGCCTGGTCCACGTCTACTCCCCCACGGGCACCCAACTCGGCACGATCCGGGCCGCCTCCTCCGGCACGACCAACGTGGCGTTCGGCGGGACCGACCGGCGGACCCTCTACGTCACCTCGGGCCCGAGGAACGACTCCGGCCTGTACAGCGTGCGGCTCAACGTGCCCGGCTATCCGTACTGACCGCCAGGTTCCACAGGCAGGGACGTATCGCGTGCGAACCCGCCCTCTCGCCACCCTCGGCGAGTAGTCCCGGGCCGACACCGGCCCGGCGCACCGCCGGGCCGGGCCCACACCACCATCCTCGGCGACGTCGCCGACAACCCGTACCCAGATCGGAGACCATGCCCGTGAAGCGTCTACTCAGGGCGGTGGCGGCCGCCGCGGTCGTGCCGCTGCTCGCCATGACGGTGCTGATGACGGCACAGCCGGCCGCGGCGGCATCGCTGACCCAGGTCAGCAACTTCGGCAACAACCCGAGCAACCTCAACATGTACCTCTACGTGCCCGACAACGTCGCACCGAAGCCGGCGTTGCTGGTGCTGATCCACTACTGCGGCGGATCCGGGCCGGCGATCTTCAACGGCAACGGTCGCGACTACGTCACCGCCGCCGACCGGTACGGCTACGTCATCGTGCTGCCGGAGGTCACCCGGAGCAGCAAGTGCTTCGACGTGTACTCGCCACAAGGGCTGCGGCGCGGCGGCGGAAGCGACTCGGACGGCATCATCTCCATGGTCAACTATGCCAAGCAGCGGCACAACGTCGACCCGGCCCGGGTGTACGTCAGCGGGTTCTCCTCCGGGGCGATGATGACCAACGTGATGGCGGCGCAGTACCCGGACGTGTTCGCCGCGGGATCGGCGTTCAGCGGGGTGCCCGCCACCTGTTTCGCGACCGGTAGCAGCACCAACACCTGGAACAGCCAGTGCGCCGGTGGCCAGCTCACCAAGACCGCCCAGCAGTGGGGCGACGCCGCCCGCGCGATGTACCCCGGCTACACCGGCCGGTATCCCCGGATGCAGTTCTGGCACGGGACCACCGACACCACGCTGTCGTACGTGAACTTCGGCGAAGAGATCAAGCAGTGGACCAACCTGCACGGGCTGAGCCAGACCCCGGTGTTCACCGACCGCCCGCAGTCGAACTGGACCCGTGCCCGGTACGGCGACAGCGGCACCCGGGCGACGATCGAGGGCGTCAGCATCAGCGGGGTGGGACACGAGCTGCCGCAGGCCGGTCAGATCGCGTACGCCATCTCCTTCCTCGGCCTCGACGGCACCCCCACCACGCCGACCCCGTCGCCGACGACACCGCCGCCGACGGCCGGGGTCGCGGTGGTGGGGGGCCAGTCGGGCCGCTGCCTGGAGGTGCCGAACGCCAGCACCACCAACGGCGTCCAGACGCAGCTGTGGGACTGCACCGGCGGCACCGCCCAACGCTGGACCCGCACCGCGAGCAGGCAACTCCAGGTGTACGGCAGCAAGTGCCTCGACGCCAGCGGCGCGGGCACCAGCAACGGCACCCAGGTGATCATCTGGGACTGCCACGGCGGCGCCAACCAGCAGTGGAACGTCAACGCCAACGGCACCATCACCAACGCCCAGTCCGGGCTCTGCCTGGACGCCAACGCCGCAGGCACCGCCAACGGCACCAAGGTCATTCTCTGGTCCTGCAACGGCCAGGCCAACCAACAGTGGACGCTACGGAGCTGAGGAAACCCCGCGCTACGGGTGTGGCACGGCGACGACGCGAGGGCGACGACGCCAGCGCGCAGAGTCGCGCTCTGGCCGGCGGTCCTCGGTTCCCACGCGCCCCAGCCGCCTCCGCCCGGGCGTCTCCTTCCGTCGTGGGGAGGCGCCCGACGCGGGATGGCATGATCCCTGGGGTGACCAGCAGTTCCGCCGAATCCCAGCGGCTACGCGACCTCGCGCGGCTGCGGCGGGTCCGCGACCGGATCGACCGCGAGTACGCGCAGCCGCTGGACGTCGAGGCGCTCGCCCGGGGCGCAAACATGTCGGCCGGGCACCTCAGCCGCCAGTTCCGGCTCGCCTACGGCGAGTCGCCGTACTCCTATCTGATGACACGACGCATCGAGCGCGCGATGGCGCTGCTACGTCGCGGCGACCTCAGCGTCACCGAGGTCTGTTTCGCGGTCGGCTGTGCGTCGCTGGGCACCTTCAGCACCCGCTTCACCGAGCTGGTCGGCATGCCGCCCAGCACCTACCGGCAGCGCGCCGCGCGCAGCACGGTGGGGCTGCCGGCCTGCGTGTCGAAGCAGGCGACCAGGCCGGTCAGGATGCGGCCCGGCCAGCCGCCGGGCTGATCCACCCGGCGGCGCGGTGCGCGTCGCCGGGCGGGTCAGCGTGACGTCTCGGCGAGCAGGCCGTCGATCTGGCCCACGGCCTCGCGCAGGCCCTCTTCCATGCCCATGTTCACCATCTGCTCAAGCTGCTCGGCGTCCACGAACCGGCTGACCAGCTTCATCCGCGTACGGCCACCGTCCGCCTCCAGCGTGACGACGGCACGCGTCGGCCGGTCGGCGTCGGTCGGGTTGCCGTTCTCGTCCGAGAAGCCGTCGTCGAACTCCAGCCGGTGCGGCGCGTCGAGCGCCGTGATACGCCACCAACCACGCGCCTTCTCGCCTTCCGGGCCGGTCATGTAGTAGTGGGACCAGCCCCCCACCACGAATTCGTGCTGCTCGAACGTGGCCGGCCAGGTCGGCGGCCCCCACCACCGCTCCAGCTGGCGCGCGTCCTCCCACACCTGCCAGACACGCTCGATTCCGGCGTCGAACTCGGCGACGTAGGTCAGCGTCAACGCCTTGACGTCCTTCTGGGTACTCGTCACGGGCATGGTTCGGTTCCCCTTCTTCTCAGTCTTCCGCGAGTAGCCGATCGATGCGGGCCACACGTTCCCGCCAGATCTCCTCGTACGCGCCCAGGAGCCGGGCTGTCCGGCGGAGCACGGCCATGTCCGCGTGCACGATCTGCTCCCTCCCCCGCCGCTCCTTGGTGACGAGCGAGGCCCTTTCGAGCACCGCGACGTGCTTCTGCACCGCCGCGAAGCTCATCGGATAGTGCCGGGCGAGCGCCGAAACGGACTCCGCGTGGCGAATCACCCGGGCGATGATGTCGCGCCGGGTGCCGTCCGCGAGGGCGTGGAAGATGCGGTCGGCATCCTCCTCGGCCATCACTCCTACAACCATGTGGTTGCACGTTAGCGGTGACCCGGGCCCGCCGCAAGCAGCCCCGCCCGTCGGGACGGGAGCCCACCACGCCTCTGTTAGGGTCGATTTCGTGCCAAGCCTCGATGTCATCACCGAACGGTCGGATCCGGCCGTGCAGCGAATCATCGACGTCACCAAGCACTCGCGGTCCGTTGTCCGCACCGTGCTCATCGAGGATGCCGAGCCGCTCGTGGAGGGCATCCGCGCAGGGCTGGAGTTCATCGAGGTCTACGGGGTGGAGACCAGCCCCCTCCCGGGCGAGGTGCTCGCCGCCTGCCAGCAGCGGGACATCCCGGTCCGCCTGGTCGGGTCCCCGATCATGAATGACCTGTTCAAGACGGACAAGAAGCCCAAGGCATTCGGGATAGCCCGGGTCCCGAGGCCGTGGAGCTTCGACGAGCTGGCCCGCACGACCGGCGACATCATCGTCCTGGACGGCGTGAAGATCGTCGGCAACATCGGTGCCATCGTGCGTACGTCCTTCGCGCTCGGTGCCGCCGGCATCGTGCTCGTGGACAGTGACCTCGCCACCATCGCGGACCGACGCCTGGTCCGGGCCAGCCGGGGCTACGTCTTCTCGCTGCCGATCGTGCTCGCGTCCCGGGCCGACGCCATCGCCCACTTCCGGCGCACCGGCATCCCGCTGGTCGCCTTCGACACCGAGGGCGACCTCGCGGTCAGCGAGCTGCGCGACGCCGACGAGCAGCTCGCCCTCCTGCTCGGCAGCGAGAAGACCGGCACGTCACGTTCCTTCGAGAGCATCGCCAGCCACTCGGTGTCGATCCCCATCAACCCGGCGGCGGAGTCGCTCAACGTCTCCGTCTGCGCCGGGATCGCACTGTACGAGCGCCGGCACTGGAACCTCGCCGACCGGCGTTCTCCGCACGCGCCACGAGCCGACCGGCCGGCCGCCGGGCGCGGCACCGGAAGGCCCACCCGGTCGGCGTACCCGGGCCGCCGGAGCCGCTGACCCGGCGGAAGCCGGTTGCGGCAAGGGCGGCTACTCCCCTCGGGGCACCTGGCCCTTGACCTCGTCGTAGCCGACCTTCTCGGGTGCCGCGACCGGCGCGTAGATCACCCGGATCACGCCCGTCGGGAACACCTCCGTCGCCGTCACTCGCAGGTGGTACGGCGCGTCGCCGTCGTCGAACAGCTTGCGGCCCTTGCGCGCCGCCACCGGATGCACCAGCAGACGCAGCTCGTCGACCAGCCCCGCGGCGAGCAACTGCTGCACCACCGAGATCGATCCCGGAATGAGGATGCCCCTGCTGCCGGCATCGGCCTTGAGCGAGGCGACGGCATCGAGGAGGTCGCCCTTGATCAGCTCGGAGTTGCGCCAGGAGAACTCCAGCGACTGGCGGGAGACGACGACCTTCCGCACGTCACCGAGTTGCTTGGCGAACGGCGCGTCGTCCCCGCCCTGGGCCTCGCGGTCGGGCCAGGCTCCGGCGAAGCTGTCATAGGTCGGGCGTCCGATGAGCAACACGTCGGCGCTGTCGTAGTCCTCGCTGACGGCGCGACCCATGTTCTCGTCGAAGTACGGAAGGTGCCAGTCGGGGTCGATCTCGGCGACCCCGTCGGCCGAGATGAACAGCGTGGAGATGACCTTTGCCATCGGAGTGCCCCCTTCGGGTCAGGTAGTGCCGACGGATAGACCGGGGCAGCATCGCAAACTCATCGGCCGAACAGGCCAAGCCCGGCCACTCGGCCAGGCACGACGGTCGGGGCGTGGGTCCGCCGGGGTGCGGTTCACGCACGGGCCCAGGCCGCCGGCGCGTTCAGTCCTTCAACGGGTACGGGATGAACGTGCTGCGGTTCTCGTCCAGGTCGAGCTGGCCGCTGATCGGCGCGGCGGCGCGCTGCGGGCAGGTCATCCGCTCGCAGGTCTTGCAGCCGGGGCCGATCGACGTGGTGGCGTCGGCCGCGTACAGGTCGATCCCGGCGGAGTAGACCAGCCGGTCGGCGTGCCGGGTCTCGCAGCCGAGCCCGATCGCGTAGACCTTGCCGGGTTGGTTGTAGCCGCCGTGGTGGCGGGTGATGGTCCGGGCGATCCACAGGTAGCGCTGCCCGTCGGGCATCTCGGCGACCTGCACGACGACCCGGCCCGGCGAGCTGAACGCCTCGTATACGTTCCATAGTGGACAGGTGCCGCCGGTCAGCGAGAACGGGAAGCCGGAGGCGGACTGCCGCTTGGACATGTTGCCCGCGCGGTCGACCCGGACGAACGAGAACGGCACCCCACGCGCCCGGGGCCGTTGCAGCGTGCTGAGCCGGTGGCACACCGTCTCCCAGCCCATCGCGAAGTGCTGGGTGAGCAGGTCGATGTCGTACCGGTGCTGCTCCGCCGCCGCGAGAAAGCGCTCGTAGGGCAGGATCAGCGCGGCGGCGAAGTAGTTCGCGAGGCCGACCCGGGTGAGGATCTGGGTCTGGACGTCGTCGAAGCGCTCCTCCTCCACGATCTCGTCGATCACGTCGGCGAACTCCAGCAGCGCGATCTGCGCCGCCATCCGCATGGCCTCCTGCCCGGCCCGCAGCGACGTCGACAGGTGCAGGGTGCGGGTCTGCGGACGGTAGCGGTGCAGCTCGTCGCCGAGCAGGGCGGCGTCGTCGCGGCGGACGTGGACGGCATGCCGCTGGGCGAGTCGGTCCTGTAGGGCGGACCGGACCTCGCCACGGCGCAGCCCGATGGTCGCGGCCAGCCGCTCTGCCGCCTCGTCCAGGTCCGGCAGGTAGTTCTGCCGCCGGTAGAAGAACTCGGTCACCCGGTCGTGCGGGCTGCGGCCGACCGTCTCCCGATCGCCCAGCAGCTCGGCGAGCTGCTCGTCCGCCTGCCGGTACCGACGGTGCAGATCGAGGACGGCCTCCGCGACCTCGGGCAGCCGGGTGGCCAGCTCGGTGAGATCGGCGACGCTCGGTCGGCCCGGGAGCGCCTCACGCAACCCGGCGACCAGTCGGGGTGTGTCCCTCGGGGCGAAGACGGTCGGATCGACGCCGAACACCTCGGTGATGCGCATCAGCACCGGAACGGTCAGCGGGCGCGAATCGTGTTCGATCTGGTTGAGGTAGCTGGGCGAGATGTTCAGCAGACGGGCCAGGCGCGACTGGCTCAGCGCCCGGTCCTCGCGCATCCGGCGCAGCCGCGCACCCGCGAAGGTCTTGGTGATCGCCCCCACCTCCTCGCTGGTCTTTGGGCAGCCCAGCACCGTTGGCAGGATGCAAATATACCTCTTCACAACTTCGCAAAAGGGGGGTGTGAACTTCTCAGAACTTGGCTTCTTCCGTCCCTCGACCCCGCCGCCACCGCCGTGTGACCGTTGGCGACACGCCGCTCCGGCGTCGCGTTCACGCCGCCACGGCACGACGCAGCGCCGGCGTCACCGAAAGTCGAGGGGACGACATCATGCAGAACGCCGTCGAGCAGTTGCGTACCGAGTGGGAGACCGACCCCCGTTGGCGGGGAGTGCGGCGCAGTTACCGCGCGCAGGACGTGATCCGCCTGCGCGGGGTGATCCAGGAGGAACACACCCTGGCACGGCACGGCGCCGAGCGGCTGTGGCGGCTGATGCACAGCGAGGACTACCTGCACGCCCTGGGCGCGCTCACCGGCAACCAGGCCGTGCAGATGGTCCGGGGCGGGCTCAAAGCCATCTACCTCTCCGGCTGGCAGGTGGCCGCGGACGCCAACCTCGCCGGGCACACCTACCCCGACCAGAGTCTCTACCCGGCCAACTCGGTGCCCGCGGTGGTCCGCCGGATCAACAACGCCCTGCTGCGCGCCGCCCAGATCACCACCGCCGAGGGCGGCGAGGGCGGAACAGACTGGCTGGCACCGATCGTCGCCGACGCCGAGGCCGGCTTCGGCGGGCCGCTCAACGCCTACGAGCTGATGACCGCGATGATCGTGGCCGGCGCGGCCGGCGTGCACTGGGAAGACCAGCTCGCGGCCGAGAAGAAGTGCGGCCACCTCGGCGGGAAGGTGCTCGTCCCCACCGGCCAGCACATCCGTACGCTGGAGGCGGCGCGGCTCGCCGCCGATGTCGCCGGGGTGCCGTCGGTGGTCATCGCCCGCACCGACGCGCAGGCCGCCACGCTGCTCACCACTGACGTCGACGAGCGGGACCGGCCCTTCGTCACCGGTGAGCGGACCGCCGAGGGCTTCTACCGGGTGCGCAACGGGATCGAGCCGTGCGTCGCCCGCGGCCTGGCCTACGCGCCGCACGCCGACCTGCTCTGGATGGAGACCAGCACCCCGGACCTGGAGATCGCCCGCCGGTTCGCCGAGGCGATCAAGGACCAGTACCCGGATCAGCTCCTCGCCTACAACTGCTCGCCGTCGTTCAACTGGCGCAAACACCTCGACGACGCCACCATCGCCAAGTTCCAGCGGGAACTCGGCCACATGGGCTACAAGTTCCAGTTCATCACCCTGGCCGGCTTCCACGCCCTCAACTACTCGATGTTTGACCTGGCCCGTGGCTACGCCGCCGACGGCATGTCCGCCTACGTGGCGTTGCAGGAGCGGGAGTTCGCCGCCGAGCCGGCCGGCTACACCGCCGTCAGGCACCAGCGCGAGGTGGGCACCGGCTACTTCGACCTGATCAGCACGGTGCTCAACCCGGCCGCCGAGACCACCGCGCTGCGCGGATCCACCGAGGAGGAGCAGTTCGCATGAGGTACGAGATCATCGGCCCGATGGCGGACCGGTTCGACGAGGTCCTCACCCCCGAGGCGCTGGAGTTCCTGGTCGAGCTGGACAGCGAGTTCGCGGCTCGCCGGGTGGCCCTGCTGGACACCCGCCGGGCCCGCCGGGACCGGTACGCCACCGGTCAGCTACCCGACTTCCTCCCGGAGACGGGCGCGATCCGCTCCGACCCGACCTGGCGGGTGGCCCCGCCCGCGCCCGGCCTGGTCGACCGGCGGGTCGAGATCACCGGACCGACCGACCGCAGGATGACCGTCAACGCGCTCAACTCCGGTGCCCGGGTGTGGCTCGCCGACTTCGAGGACGCCACCGCCCCGACCTGGCACAACGTCGTCGCCGGGCAGCTCAACCTGATCGACGCGCTGGACCGGCGGATCGACTTCACCGACCGGCGCGGCAAGCGGTACGCCCTCGGCGACGAGCTGGCCACGATCGTCGTCCGGCCGCGCGGCTGGCACCTGGTGGAGAAGGGCATCGCGGTGGACGGGCGGCCGATCTCGGCCAGCCTGGTCGACTTCGGGCTCTACCTGTTCCACTGCGCCCGGCGGCAGCTCGACGCGGGCGCCGGGCCGTACTTCTATCTGCCAAAGCTGGAGGGCCATCGCGAGGCGCGGCTGTGGAACGACGTCTTCGTCTTCGCCCAGCAGCGACTCGGCCTGCCGCGTGGCACCATTCGGGCCACCACGCTCATCGAGACGATCACCGCCGCCTTCGAGATGGAGGAGATCCTGTACGAGCTGCGTGAGCACTCGGCGGGCCTGAACGCCGGACGGTGGGACTACATCTTCAGCGTGATCAAGAACTTCGGTCAGTGGTCCGATTTCGTCCTGCCGGACCGCTCCGACATCACCATGACGGTGCCGTTCATGCGCGCCTACACCGAGCTGCTGGTGGCGACCTGCCACCGGCGGGGCGCGCACGCCATCGGCGGGATGGCCGCGTTCATCCCCAGCCGGGATCCGGAGGTCAACGAGGTGGCCCTCGGCCGGGTGCGGGCGGACAAGCGGCGGGAGGCCGGCGACGGGTTCGACGGCTCGTGGGTCGCCCACCCCGGCCTGGTCGACACCTGCCGCGAGGAGTTCGACGCGGTGCTGGGCGACCGCCCCCACCAGCTCGACCGGCTACGGGACGACGTCAGCGTCGCCGCCGCCGACCTGCTCGCGGTCGACAAGACCCCGGGTCAGGTCACCGCCGAAGGGCTGCGCTCCAACATCGCGGTCGCGCTGCGCTACATCGACGCGTGGCTCGGCGGTGTCGGCGCGGTGGCCCTGTGGAACCTGATGGAGGACGCGGCGACCGCCGAGATCGCCCGCTGCCAGGTCTGGCAGTGGTTGCGCCACAGCACGCCGCTGGCCGGCGGCGGCTGCGTGACCGACGATTCGGTCCGGTCGATCCTCGCGGAGGAACTGGCCGCGCTGCTGGCCGAACGTGAGGGAAACGACCGGGACCGCGCCGAGCGGGCCGCGCGGATCGTCGAGGACACCGCGTTCGGCGAGGAGCTGCCGGCATTCTTCACCACCGGCGCGTACGCCCGGCACTTCGATCCGCGCCGCCCGGTCACGGCTCCGGCAGCCGGTCGGTGACGCGGCGGGCCCGGCCTTGCGCCGAGCCCGCCGCGTCAGTGCCGTCCGATCCTGATCGTGACTAGCGTTGCAGGGTCAGCAGGCCCGGTCGGTACGGCAGGAGGCCGTAGTCCGTGCCGTCGGAGCGGGGGTCGCGCCCCTGGTAGAGCAGTTGGAGGTTGCAGGGGTCGACGGTCATGGTCTGGTCGGCGCTGGTGCGCAGCAGTTCACCGTGGCTGATGTCGTTGGTCCAGGTGGCGCCGCTGTTGGCCTTGCCGGCGAAGGGGTTGCTCTCCGTCGCGGCCTGCGGGGTCCACGAGCCGTCCAGGCTGGTGGCCGTGAACGAGCGGAAGTAGCGGCCCTGCGCGCCGATGGCCTCGACGATCATGAGGTAGCGGTTCTGGCCCTGGAGCTTGTAGACCTGGACCGCCTCGAACAGGTTGTTCGTGGTGTCGCTCATGATGGTGGTGTACGACGTGCCGAAGCTGCCCGGGAAGTTCCCGATGGGCATGCTGGCCCGGTAGATCTTGCCGTTGTCCCCGGCGAAGAACAGGTACATGTTCCGGTCGTCACCGATGACGGCCTGGTCGATGGGGCCCGTGTTGGAGCCGGTGATGCTGCCGGAGAACAGCGTCTGCGGCGCGGACCACCCGTTGGGGTTGGTGGGGTCGTTCGACGTGCGGTAGGAGAACGCCGGCCCGCCCCACTGGTAGGCGAGCACCCAGATGTTCTTCGGGGCGAAGTAGAACAGCGACGGCGCGACCGTGGAGGAGGACATCGCGTTCTGGCTGGCCGTGGCCATCTCCGACCAGTTCGTGAACAGGCTGAAGTTCATCGAACCCCACCTTGTGCCGTAGTCGTGCGTCGTCGCGTAGACGAGCTGCTTGCCGTTGTACGGGGCGACGGTGAAGTCCTTCAGCGACACCCAGCCCGACCTCGGCTGCGCCAGCACGCCCGTGGACGACCACCGGTACGTCGACGGAAGGTTGCACGTACTCGGCGGCGGAGTGGTCGGCGGCGGGGTCGTCGGTGAAGTGGTCGGCGGGGTCGTCGGCACCGGGGCGCCGGTGCAGGCGACCCCGTTCAGCGCGAAGCTCGTCGGCACCGGGTTGCTGCTCGTCCACGAGCCGTTGAAGCCGAACGAGGTCGTACCGTTGGTCGCGATGGACCCGTTGTAGGCGACGTTCTTGGCGGTCACCGCCGAACCGCTCTGCGTCACCGTCGCGTTCCACACCTGGTCGACCCGCTGCCCGGCGCCGAACGACCATGTCAAGGTCCAACTTGTCAACGCGTCGCCCAGGTTCGTGATCGACACGTTGGCGCCGAAGCCGCCCTGCCACTGCGACGACACGGTGTAGTTGACCGAACAGCCCGCAGCCGCTGCGCCGGCCGGCACCGCCACGGCGACTGTCGCCGAGGCCAGCAACACGACGCCGGCCGACACCACGCCGACATTTGCCGCTTTGGATCTAGCCATAATGCACCCTCCTGTTGGGATGGCGGCCAACGCATTTGTCGGGATCTTGTTATGTGAGCGTTAACAGCCGCGTCAGACATGTTACGGGAGCGCTCCCATCACCTCAACCTCCAGCCGTCGATGGATTTCGATCTCGTCCACGAGTTTCGGCTGATCCGCGTCGATCCATGCCGTACCCTTGCGCCGCCGCTAGTCAGTGCTACTATCTACCGGTAGTCAGCAGCACTGAGTAGTCCGGAGGTTCCGTGGGCAGGCAGATGACGGAGATGCTCAAGGGCACGCTGGAGGGCATCGTCCTCGCGATCCTCTCCAGGCGTCCCGCGTACGGCTACGAGATCACGGCGTGGCTGCGTGATCAGGGCTTCTCCGACATCGCCGAGGGCACCGTCTACGCCCTGCTGGTCAGGGTCGAACAGAAGCGCCTTGTCGACGTGGAAAAGGTCCCGTCCGAGAAGGGGCCCCCGCGCAAGGTGTACTCCCTCAACGCACAGGGCCAGGAGTACCTCGCAGAGTTCTGGAGGACCTGGGGCTTCCTCACCGAACGACTCGAACAGCTCCACAAGAGAGGCGAATGACCATGTTCGACACGGAAAGCGGCGGCCTCATCTCGAAGGTGATCGGCCCCAAGCGGCGTTGGCGGGCGTACAAGGCGCGCGTGAAACAGCTTCCCCCGGCGTACCGCACGGCGGTCGACGCGATCGAGCGGTACCTGATGCACTTTGGGCCGTTGGACGGTGACAGCGCGGCTTCGCTGTTCGAGGACGTCGCCGACCTCTTCGAGCGGGCCGCGGCGGACGGAACACCGATCCGCGAGATCGTCGGAGAGAACCCGGCCGAGTTCGTGGAGGCGTTGATCGACAACTACGAGAGGGGCGGGTACGTGGCCCGGGAGCAGAACCGGCTGTCCCGCGCCATCGAACTCGCCGCCGGGGAAGACACCGGAAAGCTGGGGAGGTCCCGATGACGGCACAACCGGTCCCGGCGATCCGCGTGCAAGGGTTGAAGAAGTCGTACCAGCAGCTACCCGTGCTGCGTGGCGTGGACTTCGACGTGGCGCGGGGCAGCATCTTCGCCCTGCTCGGCTCGAACGGGGCGGGCAAGACGACGGTCGTGAAGATCCTGTCCACGCTGCTCGCGCCGGACGCGGGGACGGCTAACGTCGCCGGCTTCGACGTCGCCACGCAGGCGACGGGCGTACGGCGCTCCGTCAGTCTCACCGGACAGTTCGCGGCCGTCGACGAGATCCTCACCGGGCGGGAGAACCTGGTGCTGGTCGCCCGGTTGCGACACCTCAAGAATCCGGGCAGGACGGCGGATGACCTGCTCGATCGCTTCTCGCTGACCGACGCGGGCGCGAGGAGGGTCTCGACGTATTCGGGTGGCATGCGCCGCCGCCTCGACATCGCGATGAGCCTGATCGGGAATCCGCCGGTGATCTTCCTCGACGAGCCGACCACCGGGCTCGATCCCCAGGCGCGCATCGACGTGTGGCAGGCCGTCAAGAAACTCGCCGAGCAGGGCACGACGGTGCTGCTCACCACGCAGTATCTGGACGAGGCCGAGCAGCTCGCCGACCGGATCGCGATCCTTCACGAGGGTCGGATCATCGTGAACGGCACCCTGGCCGAACTCCGGCAGATGCTCCCGCCCGCCAAGGTCGAATACGTCGAGAAGCAGCCGACCCTCGAAGAGGTCTTCCTCGCCATCGTCGGTGCCGACGGTAGGGCCGGCGACGAGGCAAGGCCCACCGTCGACACGGACCAGTGAGGAACAACGATGACCAAGCACCACTTCGGCGACACCGCAGTCCTGCTGGGGCGGTCCCTGCGCCACATCACCCGCAGCCTGGACACCATCATCACGACCACGATCATGCCGATCGCGTTCCTGCTGCTGTTCGTCTACGTGTTCGGCGGCGCGATCGACACCGAGTCTGATTCGTACGTGAACTACCTGCTGCCCGGCATTCTGCTCATCACGATCGCGTCCGGCATCTCCTACACCGCGTTCCGGCTCTTCCTCGACATGCAGAGCGGCATCTTCGAACGGTTCCAGTCCATGCCGATCGCGCGGTCGTCCGTGCTGTGGGCGCACGTGCTGACCTCGCTGGTCGCCAATCTGATCTCGCTCGTGGTCGTCGTCGCCGTCGCCCTGCTCATGGGCTTCCGCTCGGGGGCGGGCGTGCTGGCCTGGCTCGCGGTCGCCGGCATCCTGATCCTGCTCACCCTCGCGCTGACGTGGATCGCTGTCATCCCCGGCCTCACCGCGAAGTCGGCGGACGGTGCGAGCGCGTTCTCCTACCCGCTCATCTTCCTGCCCTTCATCAGCTCGGCCTTCGTGCCCACCGACACCATGCCCGGCCCGGTGCGCGCCTTCGCCGAGAACCAACCCGTGACGTCGATCGTCAACGCGATGCGTGACCTGTTCACACAGCAGCCGGTCGGCACCGACATCTGGGCCGCCGTCGCCTGGTGCCTCGGCATCCTCCTCGTGGCGTACGTCCTCGCCATGAGGACCTACCGCCGCAGGATCTCCTAGTCACTCCGTCCGACCGAAGCCCGGCGACGAGGTGACGACCGGGCTTTCGGCGTACCACTCGAACGCCGCCGGAGTGGGCTGCCGGCGGCGCTGCCGCGGTGCCGGACCGGCCGGCGCGACCGTGCGAGCTACCGGCGGCTCCATTGCTGGTTCGTCTGGCCGGTGCAGGTCCAGAGGACGAGTTTCGTGCCGTTGCTCGTGCCGAGGTTGTACGGGTCCAGGCAGAGGCCGGACTGCACTCCGGTGATGGTGCCGTTGGCGTTGACGTTCCACTGCTGGTTCGTCCCGCCGTGGCAGTCGTAGATGGTGACCTGGGTGCCCGGCGAGGTGCCGTAGCCCGCGGCGTCGAGGCACTTGTTGCCGTAGACGGTCAGCGTCTTGCTGGACGTGTACGTCCACTGCTGGTTAGTGCCACCGTGGCAGTCCCACAGCTGCACCTGGACACCGTTGGTGGTGGAGTAACCGGGGACGTCGACGCACCGGCCGGACGAGGCCCCCACGATCGCGGTGGTCTGTCCGTTACCGCTGCCCGGGTTGCCGATGCTGCCGGGTACCGACTGCAACGCGCTGTACCAGCGGGCGGCCATCTTGTCGTAGCCGCCGGACGTGGGGTGGATGCCGTCGATCAGGTCGGCGGTGGTGAGGGCGCTGTGCATGTCGACCAGGTGCACCCGCTTGCCGGCGTTCACCTTGCTCTGCACGATGCCGGGGATCGCCGCGTTGAAGGTGCGCACGGCCGCTGCCTGGTTGCTGTTGGAGAGCGGGATGATCTGCGCGACGAACACCTGCGCGGTGGGAACGGTGTTGGTGATTCGGTCGATCAGGGTGGAGAGCCGATTCGGCGCGGTGCTCACGTTGTAGTTCTGAAGGATGTCGTTGGTACCGATGTGCAGCAGGACGGTCTGCGGCCGTTGGGTGTTCAGCCAGCCGACGATGTTCGCGTCGATCTGGTCGATGCGCCAGCCGGGATGTCCCTGGTGGTCGTGGTCACCCAGGCTGGCCGGCCCGTTGAACTGCGACCCGACGAAGTCCACGGTGTACCGGCCGTTGGCGAGGCGCTGCCAGAGCCCGATGCGGTACCCGCCCGGCACCTGGGTGCCCTCGGTGATGGAGTCGCCGAGCGGCATCACCCGTACCCCGCCGTTGGACTCCGCGTTGGCCGGACCGGGCGATGTTGCCACCCCGGCGACCACGACACCGAGCGCGGCGATCGCCGCGAGCCATCGTGCCCTCATTCGCATGGATTCCTCCCATTGGATTGATGAAGTTGGCCGCGCCGGCTCGACGGAGAACGCTCACTCGAAGCCGCCGCCACCGTCGCAGGACGGTGGGTAATTTGTCACCCTTCCGTGCCGGCGGCCGGCGCAGGTCGGGTTTCCCGCCACTCAAAATCTGTGGCTGGTCACGGGCTGGTGCAGGTCGGCCGCGGGATGGTTGGCGCTCCGGTGCCGAGGAAGCCGAAACTCGTCGAGGTGGCCGGGGCGAGCGAGCCGTTGTAGGAGACGTTGCGTACGGTCGCGGTCGAGCCGCTGGTGCTCAGGGTGCCGTTCCAGACTTGGCTGATGCTCTGGCCGTTGCTCAGGTCCCAGCGGACGGTCCACCCGTTGATGGCGGCCCTGCCGGCGGTCACCGTGACCTCCCCCTGGAAGCCGCCGGACCACGAGTTGACGGTGCGGTAGGTCGCGGTGCAGGCGGCGCCGCTGGTCGGTGATGGCGTCGGGGGCGTCGGCGGGGGCGGGGTGATGGTGGGCGGCGCGGTCGGCCCACCCGGTGGCACCAAGGGGCAGGTGGCGCTGTACCGCGAAACGCCCGTGCTGTCCGCCAGCGGGCAGAGGAACTGGGTGTAGCGCGTGTCGTTGTCCAGGAAGATCTTGAGCCAGGGGATCAGGATCCGCATCTCGGTGGGGTTCGGCCTGGTGAAGGAGAGGTGGTCGTTGCCGGCCAACTCCGCCCAGGCATGTTCCACGGTGGCGGGCAGCGTGTTGTAGATGCCCTGCACGTAGGAGGGCGTGACCGTGCCATCGTTCTGCCCCGAAATGAGCATGGTGGGGACCTGGGTGGTGGACATGTTCAAGCTGTTCCCGGGGGCGCCGGGCGCGAGGCCGACCGCAGACTTCAGCGACGGCCGCCGGAGGGCCGCCATGAGGGTCCCGGCCCCGCCTGCGGAGTGGCCCATGACGCCCAGCCGGTTGGCATCGACCCGGTGACGCACCGGGCTGGACTGGGTTAGGTAGTCCAGCGCCGCGAGTAGCTGGGTGGCGCGGGCGTCGGCACCATCGGTACGGCTGTTGGTCTCGATCCCGAGCACCACGAATCCGAAGGACGCCAGCCAGGGACCCATCCAGGCTTCCTCGTCGGCGAACAGGGCGGAATAGCCGGGGACGATTGCCACCGCACCCCAGGTGCCCAGGCTGGTGTCGGTCGGGTAGTAGACGTACCCGCCGTTGAAGCCGTTGCCCGCCGGCACGGTCGCCTGCGCCGTGGCGAACGGTCCCCGGGTGGCGGCCACGCTGGCCAGGGTCGGATCCGGACCCCGCTGGTACGGGTTGTCCGCAGCCGCCGCCTCGTACTGCGTCGTGATCGACATCGCCAGGCCGAGGATCACCGCGAGCCCGGCCGCCAACCACTTGACGATGCCCGGCCGGGGCACGGGCGGCGTACGGTCCCCGGTTCCCGATGTCGGAAGCGCGTCTGCTGGCAGCGTCACTTCTGGCTCCCCCTTCGATCAGGCAAGGCCCGTACGCGGTGGTGGGAGGTGCCTGTCCAGGCCCGTCCATGACTGTTTCCTGGGACGGGTCCGGACCGGAGCCCGGCCGACGTGTCGAGCGACATGATGAATGTTATCGATCACATTACGCCCGTGTATCAACCTCGGTCAATTGGTTGCGATCGTCCCGCCCAGCCCGCCCCCCGGCCTTCGCTTCGGACCCGTTCGACCCGAGCACGGCCCTTCGCCGTACCAGATCTCGGTGTCGAAGGGCGCGCAGGCCGGTCTGGTCAGGCGGGATCGGCCGAGAAGGGCCGCGCCCTGGAATCGGCCCGTCGATACAGGTGCATCTGCAGCAGAATCCAGCCCAGCGAGATGAGGCCGAGGACCACGTACGCGAGCTGGCTTGCGAAGGTGTCCCAGCAGGCGTGCAACGCCACCGCGGCGATGAACGTCAACGCGAACAGGATGACTCGACGCACGCTTGGAGCGGCGGCGAACGCGAATAGCGCGCCTGCGGTCAGCCCGGTCCAGGACAGGTGGGCGGCGGGGGCGGTCAGCCCCCGTACGAGCAGCGTCTGCTCGACATCGCCGAGGTTGCCCTGCGATTGGACAAGGGCGGTGAAGGCGTAGCCCATGGTTTCCAGGGCGGCGAACCCGGCGCCGCTGGCGACTCCGACGACCAGGCCGTTGCTGGCCGAGCGGTGCGGCCACCAGAGCAGCAGAATCAACACGGGGACGACCAACTTGGCGGTCTCCTCGATAAGCCCGACGAACAGCATCGGCAGGACGCCCAGGTTGCGCAGGGTGTCGTACTCGAGCCAGCCGGCGGCGACCACTCCGATGATGCCGCCGAAGAACGCCGCCGCTCCGATCACCGACCCGGGCACCTGCCAGTCGCCCGAGCGCCCCTGCGCGAACGTCAGGAACGCAGCAGGGGCGATCGAGGAGCCGAGCATGATGAGCGCCGGGATGAAGTTGATGTTCTGGGTGTCGATCAGCGTCGCCAGCACCAGCATGTACAGGGCAACGCCGAGTACGAGGACAGCTACCCACGCCCACCGGCGTCCGAACTTGGCCATGTCGAGATTATTCCAAGGTCAGGGCCGAGGTCCCTCCGTTCACCGCCGGTCGGGTGGTGGGCAACTGCTGGCAGGTCGGGCCGAGTACGTGCGTGGTGGGGGCACACGATGGAACGTGACGAACGACCTCAGCAGCCGAGCCGCTTGGTGGAAAGAGCGATGTCGTCGATCCAGAGGTCGAACTCGCCCGGCGTGGTGCCGCCCTGGTAGAGCTGCCAGCCGACCTTCACCGTGTTGACTGCCGGCAGGATGAAGGGAACGTCGTTACCGCCGTGTTCGGTCGTGGAGGCGGTCAGTTCCGGGTTCGCCACGCCGTCGATCCACACCGCGACGCGGTTGTCCGCCGGGTCGAGTTTCCACTCGAAGCACTGCCAGGTGTCCTCGGTGACCGGGGCGGACTCCCGCCAGTTGGTCCAGTCGCCAGTCGGGCCACCGTCGGCACCCACACCCCAGAAGATCCCGGGGACCGTGGGCGCGTACTGGCCGCCGACCGGACGGACGACCTCCGAACTGCCCGTGCCGGTCGCCTCGACCAGCGTGAAGTGCGCCCAGTCGGGGGCGGTGGGGAAGGCGTCGACGCGCAGACGCATCCGGCCGTAGAAGAGGTTGCCCGGCGCGGCGAAGTCGTCGACCCGCAGGAAGGCGCGTCCGTTGTCGACCGTGTGGATGTGCAGCACCTGGTTGCCGTGGCGAGCGCGCTCGACGGTCAGCGTGCCGTTTCGCGTGTCGACGCCCCAGTCCAACGTGCTGGGACCCCCAAGAGGCAGCCGCTCGAAGTCTTCGCAGAAGAGCAGGCCATTGGTGCACGAGCGCTGCGGGGCACCCGACGCACCGGCCGGGACGCTGGCGGCCGTGGTGCCGAGGATCAGGGCGGCGGTGAACACCGCGAGAAAACTGCGCATGGTCATCCTCCATGACGTTGGTCGAACGTCTCGGTTGTAGCGGGAATTCGTGGCGAGGGACACGTACGGCGGGACACCTGCCCGTCGTCGTGGAGACGGCCCCGGCGATGCGGCGCGCGCGTTCGCCCGAACGGCGCGTTGCCGGCACTGCGATGCTCCCGTGCTCCCCGTTTCCAGCGCGGTTGCCCCCGTGCTGCGGCGATGTGGGCCATTCCAACACGCCCGCACCCGTCCCGGCAACATCAACGATCATCAGCGTGGTTCCGGCCCGGCCGACCTCCCGGCGCTCCGGCGCCCCGAAAGGCGGTCGGCTCCTCCACAAAGGACCTTCATCAGTGAGACGAAGCCGACACCCTGACGCGACATCTAGTGTTGCCAACCCTCGGGTCGCGCCATATATGGTCTCTCCCGCAGCTGGTTCGGCCGCTCCAGCAGGGAGTGGCCGAGGCAAGAGGGAACCCGGTGTGAGTCCGGGACTGCCCCGCAGCGGTCAGTGGGAACGACCGCCGTCATCAAGCACTGGGCCGATCGGGCCCGGGAAGCGACGGCCAGTAGGCGACCGGCGACCCCGGTCAGGCCCGCGAGTCCGAAGACCTGCCAGCGCGCCGCATGCACCGCGTGCGGCGGTCGGAGGCCGCGCGGGACGGCCGACGCCATCAGCCAGCCGGTGACGGCTGGCACGCCGTTCGGCGACCAGTGGCGTCCTCCTGCGCGTTCGTCGACCTCGTCGACAGGCGTGAGGAGTGGACATGACGGCGAGGCAGGAGCAGACGGCGGCCCATCAGCCGGAGCAGCGTCGGCAGGTGATGCAGGTCCGCAGACGCAACGGCGACGCCGAGCCGGTGGACGTCAACAAGATTGTCAAAGCGGTCGAGCGGTGGGTCGCCGACCTGGACGAGGTGGACCCGCTGCGGGTGGCCACCAAGACGATCAGTGGTCTCTACGACGGGGCAACCACCGCCGAGTTGGACAAGCTGTCGATCCAGACGGCTGCGGAGCTGATCAGCGAGGAGCCGCAGTACTCGAAGCTGGCGGCGCGGTTGCTGGCCGCGTACGTGGACAAGGAGGTCCGCGGGCAGCAGGTGGCGAGCTTCAGCCAGTCCGTCCGGTACGCCCACGGACTGGGCCTGATCGGCGACGACACCGCCGCGTTCGTGGCCCGCAACGCCCGCAAGCTCGACGACGCCGTGGACCCGGCCGGTGACCTGCGGTTCGAGTACTTCGGGCTGCGCACCGTCGCGGACCGGTACCTGCTGCGCCAACCTGAGTCGCGGCTTGTGGTGGAGACGCCGCAGTACTGGCTGCTGCGGGTGGCCTGCGGGTTGTCCGAGACGCCGGCTGAGGCGATCGGTTTCTACCGGCTGATGTCGTCGCTGGCGTACCTGCCCAGCTCGCCGACGTTGTTCAACTCGGGCACCCGGCACACGCAGATGTCGTCGTGCTTTCTGGTCGACTCGCCACGGGACGAGCTCGACTCGATCTACGAGCGGTACCACCAGGTCGCGAAGTTGTCGAAGTTCTCCGGTGGCATCGGCATCGCCTGGTCGCGGGTACGCGGCCGGGGCGCGCTGATCCGTGGCACGAACGGCAGGTCGAACGGCATCGTGCCGTTCCTCAAGACCCTCGACGCCGGCGTGGCGGCGGTCAACCAGGGCGGCCGGCGCAAGGGGGCGGCGTGCGTCTATCTGGAGCCGTGGCACCCGGACATCGAGGAGTTCCTGGAGCTGCGGGACAACACCGGCGAAGAATCCCGGCGTACGCACAACCTGAACCTGGCCAACTGGATCCCGGACGAGTTCATGCGCCGGGTGGAGGCGGACGGCGACTGGTCGCTGATCGATCCGTCTGACGCGCCGGAGCTGCCCGACCTGTACGGCGAGGAGTTCGACGCCGCCTACCGGATCGCCGAGAAGAAGGCGATCCGGACGGTCAAGGCCCGGGACCTGTACGGGCGGATGATGCGCACCCTCGCGCAGACCGGCAACGGGTGGATGACGTTCAAGGACCCGTCGAACCGGCTGTCCAACCAGACCGGCGTGCCGGGCAACACGATCCACCTGTCGAACCTGTGTACCGAGATCCTCGAGGTGAACAGCGACACCGAGACTGCCGTGTGCAACCTCGGGTCGATCAACCTCGGCGCCCACGTCACCGTCGACGGGGTCGACTGGGTCAAGCTGCGGTCCACCGTACGCACCGCGGTGGTGTTCCTGGACCGGGTGATCGACATCAACTACTACCCGGCTACGCAGGCGGCGGCGTCGAACCCGCGCTGGCGGCCGGTCGGGCTCGGCCTGATGGGCCTGCAGGACGCCTTCTTCACCCTGCGCCTGCCCTTCGACTCGGCTGCTGCCCGGGAGCTGTCCACCCGGGTGCAGGAGGAGATCTTCCTGACCGCCCTGGAGACGTCGGCCGGCCTGTCCGAGCGGTTCGGCCCGCATCCGGCGTACGCCGAGACCCGCGCTGCCCGCGGCGAGCTGCACCCCGACCTGTGGGGTGTCGAACCCACCCAGACCGAGCGGTGGGCCGCGCTGCGCGCGACGATCGCCGCGCACGGCCTGCGCAACTCGCTGCTGGTCGCGATCGCCCCGACCGCCACGATCGCCTCGATCGCCGGCTGCTACGAGTGCATCGAGCCGCAGGTGTCCAACCTGTTCAAACGCGAGACCATGTCCGGCGAGTTCCTCCAGATCAACACGTACCTGGTCCGCGAGCTGAAGGCGCACGGGCTGTGGACGCCGCAGATTCGGGACCAGATCAAGCGCGCCGAGGGATCGGTGCAGGGCATCGACGACCTGCCCGCGGACGTACGCGAGCTGTTCCGCACCGCCTGGGAACTCCCCCAGCGGACGTTGATCGACCTCGCCGCCGCCCGCGCACCCTACATCGACCAGTCGCAGTCGCTGAACCTGTTCCTGAGCGCGCCCACCATCGGCAAGCTGTCGTCGATGTACCTGTACGCCTGGAAGTCAGGGCTGAAGACCACCTACTACCTGCGCTCGCGTCCCGCGACGCGTATCCAGCAGGCCACCGTCGCCGTCAAGCCGGTCGTCGCCGTCAGCGACACCGAGGCGCTGGCCTGCTCCCTGGAGAACCCCGAGAGCTGCGAGGCCTGCCAGTGACCACGACATCCGAACCCCGTCTCGACACCCGGCACACGCTGCTCGACCCCGGCATGGACCTGACCCTGCGGCCGATGCGCTACCCGCACTTCTTCGACCGGTTCAAGGACGCGATCAAGAACACCTGGACGGTGGAGGAGGTCGACCTGCACTCCGACCTCGCCGACCTGGCACGGCTCTCCCCCGCTGAGCGGCACCTGGTGTCCCGGCTGGTGGCGTTCTTCGCCACCGGCGACACCATCGTCGCCAACAACCTGGTGCTCAACCTCTACCAGCACGTCAACTCCCCCGAGGGTCGGCTGTACCTCTCCCGGCAACTCTTCGAGGAAGCCGTGCACGTGCAGTTCTACCTGAACCTGCTCGACACCTACGTGCCCGACGAGCGGGAACGTTTCGCAGCGTTCGCCGCTATCGAGAACATCCCGTCCATCCGGCGCAAGGCCGAGTTCTGCTTCCGTTGGATCGACTCCATCTTCGAGCTGCGCGAGCTGAAGACCCGCGAGGACCGCCGAGCGTTCCTGCTCAACCTGATCTGCTTCGCCGCGTGCATCGAGGGCCTGTTCTTCTACGGCGCCTTCGCCTACGTCTACTTCCTGCGCTCCCGGGGCCTGCTCAACGGCCTCGCCTCCGGCACCAACTGGGTGTTCCGCGACGAGTCCATGCACATGGCGTTCGCCTTCGACGTCGTGGACACCGTACGGCACGAGGAACCGGACCTGTTCGACGACGAGTTGGCCCGGCAGGTACGCGAGATGCTCGCCGAGGCGGTCGAGTGCGAGGCCCAGTTCGCCGAGGACCTTCTCGAACAGGGCGTCTCCGGGCTCTCCCTGGACGACATGCGCCAGTACCTGCAACACGTCGCCGACCGCCGGCTCGCCCAACTCGGCATCGCACCGCTCTACGGCTCGGCGAACCCCTTCGCGTTCATGGAACTCCAGGACGTGCAGGAGCTGTCGAACTTCTTCGAGCGGCGCGTGTCGGCGTACCAGGTCGGGGTCACCGGAAGCGTCACCTTCGACGACGACTTCTGACGGTGTGGATGGCCGGACCATCACCGGGGGCGGGGCTCTCATGAGAACCCCGCCCTCTGGCCCGGCCGAAGGTCCATGGCCTTGGACCCCTGTTCCCGGGCCCGCAGCCACCACCAGAAAGGTCGGCGTCGCCGGGGTTTGTCCGGTATGACCGGGGCGTCCGGCAGTGCGGACCAGACGTCAGCCCGGGCCTGCCAGTCATCGAACAGCGAACGGAACAACAGGTGGGTCTCGGCTGACCCCGTACGTCGCACGGATGCCACGACATCTCCTCCAGACAGGTTGAGGCGGGCCGGGGCGGTGGCACTAGCTGCCCCGTGAACGGTAACGTGACCGGTAACGGAAGCTTCCCGCATCGGCCTGCTCGTCGTCAACCGGAAAAGCCGGACCGGGAGCGGTCATGGTTGAGTAGGGGGCGTGGTGGAGAAGAACGGCACGGCAGGGGCGCAGGCCGGCAGACGGGTCACGCTCAGGGACGTCGCCCGGGTGGCCGGCGTTTCGCACCAGACCGTCTCGCGGGCGATCAACGGCAAGGGGGAGATCGACCCGGAGACCCAGCGCCGGGTGCTCGACGTCGCGCGGGAGCTGCGCTACCGCCCCAGCCGGTTCGGCCGCGGGCTCGTCCGGCCCGACGTGGTGACCATCGGCCTGATCGTCTCGGACGTGGTCAACCCGTTCTTCCCGGAGTTCATCGCCGGAGTGATCGAAGCGGCGGGTGGCCGGAACTGGCAGGTCGTCGTCGCCAGCACGGAGAACGACCGCCTTCGCGAGTTGACGCTGCTGAAGTCACTCGGCCAGCAGGTCGACGCGCTCGTCGGCTACCTCAGCCACACCGACGAGGAACTGGAGCCGTACGTCGCGGGCGTGCCGCTGGTCATCGTCGACCGGGGGGTGGGCTCGGCGGCGCACGCACTGGTGCAGGTGGATACCAAGGCGGGTGTCCGGGCGGGTCTGGAGCACCTGATCGAGCGGGGGCACCGGCGCATCGGCATGATCGACTGCGTCTCCACCTGCGATCCGATGGTACGGCGCCAGACGTTCCTCGACGTCGCCCACGCCCATCGACTGCCGGTCGACGAGGGACGGATCGTCCTCGGTGAGCAGTCGATAGCCGGCGGCGGCGACGCATTCGAAATGCTACGCACCGCACACCCCGATGTGACCGCCGTGCTCGCCTTCAACGACCTGGTCGCGATCGGCGCGTTCCAGGCGGCCCGCCGGCTCGGCGTCACCGTGCCGGCGGAGTGCGCGCTGGTCGGTTTCGACGGTTTGAGCATCGGAGAACTGATCGATCCGCCACTTACCACGATTCACCTCGACAAGCGGCGGCTCGGCGAACTCGCCGTACACCAGGTAGACCAGCTCCTGGCCGGCGAACTGCCACCACCGGCGCTGCTCAGCCCTCACCTGGTGGTACGTGGCACGACCTGACCTGGCCGCCCGAGCTGTCTGCCGGCCGCCTGGTTGCGGCGTGTCTTGACAATTCGGTCCGGCGGGCGCAACGTGGGAGCGCTTCCATCGAAGTTCCTGGACTCGTTCGCGGGAGGCCGTCGATGTTCCTTCTCAGATCCATCACGTTCGCTGTGGTTGCCACGCTCGCGGCGCTGAGTGTCGCGGTCGTGGCGCCAAGCGCTCAGGCCGCCACGTCTGACACCACCCCGCCAACGGCACCCACCGACCTGACCTGGTCGGCGACGTGTGCCGGGGTGGTGACCTTCAACTGGAGCGCCGCCACCGACAACGTCGGCGTCACCGGCTACGAGGTGTTCCGGGAAGTGAGCAGCGGCGAGTTCGCGTTAGCCGGCACCACCACCACGACCACGTTCATCGAACCCCGTATAGCCGGTCTGCGTTATCAGGTGCGGGCCCGGGACGCCGCCGGCAACACCTCGCCGTTCACCGCGCCGGTCATCCCGGTGCCGCCACCGTGCCCAGCGCCGGACACCGATGCGCCATCCACCCCCGGCAACCCGACCGCGATCGTCACCTGCGGTGCGGCCCTGCTGGGCTGGACCGCGTCCACGGACAACGTCGGTGTCACCGGATACGAGGTCTGGAGCGCGCCTGGCACCAGCGGCGGAGCGTTCGCGCACGTCGCCACCGTGACGACGACATCGTTCATCGCGAACGGCCCGGGCATCTTCCGCTTCCAGGTGCGGGCCCGCGACGCGGCCGGCAACAGGTCACCGTTCACCCCGCCGATCAACGTAGTCGTCCCGGCCTGCCCGAACGAGACCCAGCCGCCCACCATGCCAGGCGCCCCCACCGCGTCCGGCACGACCACGACACAGACCACCCTGACCTGGGCTCCGTCCACCGACAACTTCGCCGTCACCAGGTACGAAATCTACCGGGCGCCCGGCCCAGCCGGCGGGACCTTCACCCAGGTCGGCACGTCAACCACCACGACGTTCACCGACACCGGCCTGGCTCCAGCCACCACCTACCGCTACCAGGTCCAGGCCCGCGATCACGCCGGCAACACCTCCCCGTTCTCCGCCGCGGTCACCGTCACCACCCCCGGCGGTGCGGGCGGTTGCCAGGCCACGTCGACCCTGCAAACCGGCTGGAACACCGGCTACATCCTGCAGCCCAACACCGTCACCAACACCGACAGGACCACCCTCAACAGCTGGACCGTCACCATTACCCTGCCACCCGGACACACCGTGACCGGCTACTGGAACGCCGCAGTCACGGTATCGGGCCAGACCGTGACCGCCCGCGGGATCACCGGCCAGAACGCCGCGATCGCGCCCGGAGCCTTCACCTCATGGGGAATGCAGGTCAGCCGGCCCAACGGCGACACCGCGATCCCGACCACCGCGACCTGCACAAGCAGCCGGTGAGATTCGTGTGCTAGACAAACCCGACGATCCCCGGCTCCCGTGGGCCATGAGCACCGGCCTCAACGGATGATCCATGAGCCCACGACCGGCCCGTTACGCTGCCCCCCGTGCAGAGTACGACCAAGCGGCGGCTGAGCCCCGATGCGCTCGACACGATGCTGCGCGCGGCGATGGGCGTGGGATGCCACGTCGAGGCCGAACTGTGTGACGGCTGGTTCAACACGGCGTACCGGATCCGCCTCGACGACGGACGCGGCGCCGTCGTCAAGCTCGCACCACCTCGGCAGGCGCCGGTGCTGCGGTACGAACGGGGGATCCTGGCCACCGAGGCCCTCGTGTATCGGCTGGCGTCCGCGGTCCCCGACATCCCGCTGCCCGAGCTGCTCCACGCCGATGAGGAGTTCCTCGTGCTGTCGGCGCTCAGCGGCGCGCCGTGGGACAAGGCACGCGACCACCTGCCGGCCGAGGCCACGCCGGTGTTGCTACGCGAACTCGGCCACATCACCGCTCGCCTCCACACCATAGTCTCGCCGGACGAGCAGTTCGGATACCCGGCGCCCGAATCCGCGCTTACCGGGGGCACGTGGCGCGAAGCGTTCACCGCGATGGTGACCGCCGTTCTCGTCGACGCGCAGCACTGGCGCTCCCCGCTCGGCATGACCCCAGACGAGGTGCTGGCGCTGGTCGACACGCACGCTCATGTGCTGGACGACGTGGACACACCCACACTTGTCCACTTTGATCTGTGGCCCGGCAACATCTTCGTCACCGGCGACGGCGAGCCCCGCATCACCGGCCTGATCGACCACGAGCGTGCGTTCTGGGGAGACGCGGCAGCCGAACTCGTATCCCTGGAATTCTGCGGCCCGATCGACGCCCACAGCGAGCTCGTCGCCGGATACCGCGAGGCGGGCGGGCGGCTCGACTTCGACGAGTCACTGATCCGCCGACTCGCGCTGTACCGCCTGTACCTCGGCTTGATCCTGGTCATCGAATGCGGACCACGCGGCTACGGCCCCGAGCACCTCGCCTTCTGCCAGGACATGCTCGCCAACTGGGCCACCGCACTGCGCGACCTGTAGTGGGGCAGGGATCTCGACGGCCCGGTCCAGGAACATGCTCTAATACTGAGTATAGATGCGGCTGAACCCATCGACCTTCCACATCGTCGCGTCAATGCCGCATTCTCCATAACCGATTTTGAAATAACCTCTTTCGAGCCCCGGCTGATATTGTTCATTTTCGAACCTGGGCACCTGACCCCACCCGGTGTTCCATTGGTTCTTGCATAGCCAGGCTTGTTCGTAATCGTTGTAGCCGACGACGCAGACACAGTGACCACCTTCCTGACCGCCCCACCTGTGCTTGTAGACACCACCACTGTAGTGACGAAAGTCTTCGTAGATGGTGAAGCATGTGGTGAGAGGGGCGGTTGTCAGCCAAGCCTTCATCATTGAAGGATCGCTAGTCCAGGAGTAGCCGCTGATAACGGTGAGCTCATTCTGCCAGTCATTACAGAGATTGCAGGGCTGATCACCTGGAGTGTAGGGGAAGCACGACTCGGGCACGATACCAACGCGCTCCGCATATTGGAACGCCGCAGAGGGGTACCAACCATTGCGGCACCCATAGGATCCTCCGCAGTAGAACAGTTGCGCCGGAGACAGTTCGGGAAGGACGTTCCCATTAGGATCGGTGTAAGCGATGTTCTCCGCGATTCGAGCTGCCGCTTCTATCGTCGCCGTGACCCCGAATGCGACGCAGGAGCCGCAGCTCCCCTGATCCCTGATCGGGTTGACGAATGAACGAGCGATACCGTTCATGTTGGTCCAGTTCCATTCGGGCGGAGCCTCGGCGGCAGCTGCTCGGACTACGTCCCGATGCTCCTCCGAGCGTTGCACCCTCTCTTCGAGGGACAATTCATCGGGCCCGGGGACATACCCCAGACGGGCCCTGAATTCCTCTTTGGACAGCCGCGACACTGATGTCTCTTCGGCAGTCCAGTTCGCTGTCGGATCGGCGGCGAGACGGGCTTGTAGTTGTTCAAGGAACTCGTTGTCGGCGGGCATTGTTCCTCACTCTCCATAGGCGCTGGCGCGTCAACTGACCCGCAGAGTGATCTGCATGGTGTCGACGATTTCACCGCTCCAACTGCGTGCGAGTTCGAGCCGAACATGAGCGGCTCCGGAGCGTGTTGTGCGCAGGCAAATCTCGCGGCTCCCTCCGGCGCCCGGTCTGCCCGGCGCGCTCGGAGAGTACTCCGAGCTGACAGTCTCCACCGGACCCTCGGCTACCGCGACAGCCCACCTGAAACCCGTGGTGGCATTCTCTTCCAAAACGACGAGCACGGTTTCGCCGGGCTTGGTTTCAAGCTCGACCTCTGCGGCGGCGTGCTCGATGACATAGTCAGCCATTGGTGCGCGGCTTCGTCGACATAATTCTTTCCCCGTGTTGCACGTTGCACCACTTCCCGGACTGGAAGTTACCAGGTTCTCACCCTCGTCGTGCCGAGACAGTCAGACTGGGGCGCGGCTCTCCTGGAGTGAGTGCTGATCACCCGGTGAGGGTGTAGCGCCCGCGGTTGTGCTGTTATCGCTTTTGATGGATGCCTTGGTGTTCTTGTTGCGGGCGGAGGGTCCAGTAGGCGTCGAAGTCACCTGTGCGGCCTTGAGTGCCGTGTCGAGTGCCTGGTCGGCCGGAACGGGTACATCGGGGACCACTCCGACGCCTTCCCAGTTGGTGCCGGTGACGCTGTTGATGGTCCGGGCGGTCGGCACAGTCACGAGGATGTGTTCGGTGACCGCGTGGCGGGCCGTCGGATGCGCACCGCCACGTGTCGTCTCACCGACGACGATCGCCCGACCGTGCGCCTGAAGGGTGTACGCCACGTCCTCGCCCCCGGAGAACGTGATCGCGCTGGTGAGCACATAGACCGGGCGGCCCGTGTAGCGCGGCGCGGGAAGGTGCGCGGTCGTCCAGAACTGGCGTGTGGCGCCGGTGGACCGCTCGTAGATGTCGTTGAGGTGCACCTGGTCGTCGCGGAAGAAGTAGCTGCACCACATCGCGGCCCCCTCCGGTGCCCCGCCGAGGCATGCACGCAGGTCCAGAATCAGCGCGGAACTGTGGGCGACCAACTGCATGGCCGCGCCGATCGCGCTGGCGCCTTCGTCGGCATACGCGATGCGCCGGACGTCGACGAGCCCGACGTTCCCGCCCAAGTGCTCGACGCGGCGGACCCCCTGGTTCTCCGCCCGGAGCAGCGCGAGGAACGCGGCACGCCCCCCGTCCTCGTCCGCCGGATCCAGCGACTGCGGCTGGTCCACCCACAGCAGCCGCAGATGCTTGTCCGGGCACACCTTCTGCAGGTGAGCGGTCACCGTCTCGCAGAGCACCGGCCCGTCCAGGTCGTCGTACTCGCCTGCCGCGAGACGGCGCCGGATCGCGGCGTCGATGTCCACGGCCTTCTCGGGAAAGACGTACCCTGCCTCGATCCGATCCAGGGCCTGTCCGATTATCTGTTCGTTTGTGAGCACGGCGGGCATGCTAGGCCGCAGACAGCCTCATGACCGCCGAATTTCCGCGCAGGCCCAGGTGCCACGAGGTGTGGCCGTAGCCGCCCAGCCCGCTGGGAACCTCCCATGAAAGCCAGGGCGCACAAGGCTTCCCGAAGGAATGGACTGTAGCTACGCTAGCGTAGCTACAGAACCGTAGCTATCATGGTCGTCATGGTTGCTGGTGCTGCGCACGGGAGAAGCCGGCGCTCCCTGGCCGACGTAGTGGACGCCTGCCGGGCGGCAGTGCTCGCCGAGGTGGCGGAGACCGGCTTTGGCCGGCTGGCCGTCGAGGGCGTGGCCCGACGCGCCGGGGTCGCGAAGACCTCGATCTACCGGCACTGGCCGTCGGTGGAGGAGCTGCTGCTCGATGCGCTCAGCCATGCCCATCCCGTCGAGGTGGCCACACCCGGTGGCGGCAACCTGCGCTCGGACCTGCTGCGCTCGCTGGAGCAGTTGGTCGGCTGGCTCGGCGCGCCCACCGCGCCGGCCGTCGCGGCGATCCTCAACGAGCGGCAGCGCCGGCCGGATCTCGTCGAGGCCCTCTACACCCGGGTCTTCGACACCCACGGCGGCCGGTTCACCCGCACCGTCATCGAGCACTACGCCGAACGCGGCGAGATCGACGCCCGGCTGGTTACGCCGATCGTCGTCGACATCGGCGAGGCCCTGGTGATCAAACACCAGATCGACACCGGGCAACTGCCCAGCGCCGAGGTCCGTGCGGCGATCGTCGACCAGGCGATCCTGCCCGCCCTCTGTTTCCCACCCGTACCCGATGAAGGTAACTCGACATGACCACGACGCGGCCCGACATGCCCGCGATCCCGCCCGCCGTCGTACAGGTGGACTGGAATACGGCGATCGGCACCTCCCGCACCACCCTGACCACCCACCTGTGGACGGCACCCCCGCTACGGCGAGGTTCCCCGATTCACGACAAGGCCTTCGACGCCCTACGCGAGCTGCGCGTCGACCTCGCCCGCTTCCTGCCCTGGTTCTCCCACCCTCGGATCGCGGTGCCCGCGCTGACCCCACCGACCGCCGCAGAGACGTCGTGGAACTTCGAACTGCTCGACCCTTTCGTCGACGACTTCGTCAACGCCGCCGACGGCCGACCCATCGTGGCCAACTTCGCAACGATCCCGACCTGGATGTTCGTCACCCCGGAGCCGGTGACGGTGCCGGACGACCCGGAAGAGATCCAGTGGGACTACGAGCAGGGCACCGAGCTGCGCGATCCCACCTGCGCCGAGGTCGCCGACTACTTCCACAGGGTGGCCAGCTGGTACATCGCCGGTGGGTTCACCGACGAGCTAGGCCGCTGGCACGAGTCCGGCCACCACTACCGCTTCGCCTACTGGGAGGTGCTCTGCGAACCCGACATCGGTCACCGCCTCGCCCCGGAGACCTACACCCGGCTCTACGACGCGATCGTGACGCGGCTGGCACCGCTGGACCCGGACATGAGGTTCATCGGCCTGTCGCTCAGCCATGTCCACCACCAGCCGGAGTACTTCTGGAACTTCCTCGACCCGGCCAACCACGCCGACGGTGTCCGGCTCGATGCGTTCTCGTACCACTTCTACGCCTCACCCGAGATCGCCAACCCGTTCAGCGAGTTGGGCAACGCCCCGTACGCGCACTGGCGGGACATCTTCTTCGCCCAGGCCGACGCGTTCGTCGACCAGGTGCGTTTCATCGACTCCATCCGTCGCCGTCTCGCGCCCGACACCGCGACGTTCGTCAACGAGCTGGGCACCTACCCGCCCGACGTGATGAACCCGAAGCCAAACATCCCGGACGAATACTGGGCACTGAGCGCCTCCGTCCAGTCATATCTGTGGTCGAGGCTTGTGGAACTCGGCATCGACCTGGTCGGCATCGCCGAGTTCATGGACTACCCCGGCATGATTCCCGGCACCAGCCTCATCGACTGGGACACCGGCACGCCCAACGCCCGCTACCACGCCCTCGCCCTGCTGCTGCGACACTTCAGACCCGGCGACGCGCTGATGGCCACGACCACGGGCGCACCCGGCTTCCCAGACCCGCGCATCCACGCTCAAGCCTTCCTGACCGCCGACGGTCAGCGAAAGCTCCTCCTCGTCAACAAGACGGCCGCCCCGGTCACCGTCGTCCTTCCGCAAGACCTCAGCCGGGCGATGCTGGAGCAGACCGGCGTCAGCACGGTCGCCGGATCCCCAGCAACCGTCAGCGAGGAAATCACGCTCGACGCCCACGCCACCGCCGTCGTCTCCTACTGACCCGACTGTGCGGTACGACCGGAGCCTGCCCGCGCTCCGGTCGTACCGCATGCCGCATCACGGGCGGTCGGCGGTCCCGGATTGCGCGTGTTGATCGGTGACCGCCGCGGGAGGAAGCGGCGCTGAGGTCCGGACCTTGGCGCCCGTCACACCACGCAGTGCGGTGAGGCCGATGCCCAGCCAGATGATGTTGAGCACGGTCGATGGCCATGCCTGGTGAAACGCGCCGTTGACTGCGAGCCCGCCGGCACCCGCGAGATTGAGCAGGTGGTACCGCGTCCCCACAGCGAGCCGTCCGCTGGACAGCCGGGCGTAGGCAAGCAGAAGACCGGCCGCGCCGGCCCAGCCGATGGCGTCGGCGACAAGCATCGCCGCTTACCGCGGCACGATGGCGTAGGCCCGAACTGGGAACGTGCCGAAGCCGCGTACCCGCGGCGGTGCCGCGTGGAGGCGGGCCCCGGTGACGGGGAGGTCGGCCAGCCCGGTGAGGTGTTCGAGCACCGGGACACCGGCGTCGAGCAGGATCGAGTGGGCCGGTCGCTGCCCGCCGCTGTCCGTGTCGTCGATGTTGACGCTGTCGATGCCGACGAGCCGGGCACCAGCGTCGGCAAGCAGCTTGGCGGCCGGCTCGGTGAGATACGGGGCAGGGCCCCCGTACGCCCCGCTACCCCAGTGCCGGTCCCAGCCGGTGTGCAACAGCACCGCGGCACCGGCTAGGTCGAAGGCTGCCAGCGCCTGCGGCCCGATGCCGCGCTGGTCGCTGCCGACGAGGCGCACCACGACCGCGGGCAGGTCTGCGACCGCCTCCAGCGGCAGGGCGGCCAGGTCGGCTCCGTCTGAATAGCGGTGGTAGGGGCTGTCGAGATAGGTGCCCGTGTTGCCGACCATGCTGATGCGGTCGATGGCGAACTCGACGCCCGGCGCGTAGTGAGCACGGGAAGCCTCGCGGGTCAGGTGTGGGGCGATCTCTGGTCCCGGTAGGCCCGGATACGTCGTCATACCGGCCTCGATCACGTGGTTGAGCTCCACCAGGCGGCGGCCTGCTGCCGCCGGCACAGCGGTCGTGGGCACGCCGCGCGAGCCCTTGTGCGGCTCATGCACCACCCGCAGCCGGCTGATGCGCACCTGGTCGACCATCAACAGGCCGAGATGGCCAATGAGCAGGTTGGCGATTTCGTCCTCAGCGATGTCGGCGGCCGGCAGGTCGAGCCGGAACCCCTGCGTCTGCAAGCCACCACCGTTGAGGAAGGTCACCTCGGCGTCGAACACTGCGCGGTACTCGGTCATGTAGCCATGCTCCGCCAGCTCGGTGTTCAGCGGAAGCAGCAATTTCTACATGACGTATGTAGCATTTCTGAATGCAGATCGATCCGCGGCGACTGGCCATCCTCGGTGCCGTGGCCAACGCAGGCGGGGTTCTCGCGGCGGCCACCGTGCTGCACCTGACCCCGTCGGCAGTGTCCCAGCACATCGCCCGCCTGGAAGCCGAGACCGGCGTGACACTGCTCGACCGGTCGCGGCTCGGCGGGCGACGGGCTGCCGGCCTCACACCGGCCGGACGGCTCCTCGCCGCGCACGCCGGGCGCCTCGCCGAGACCCTCGCCGCCGCCGAGCGGGAACTCGCCGCGCTGACCGGGCAGGTGACCGGGCCCGTCAGCGTTGGGGCCTTCCCGACAGCGATCCGGCACCTGGTGGCGCCGGCCGCCACCGCGGTGGCCGCGACGAACCCGAACGTCGAGGTCCGTATCCGTCAACTTGAACGCGAGCCCGGCCTGGCCGCGCTGCAGGCCGGCGGTCTCGATCTACTGATCGTCGAGGCCGGCCCGATCGATCCGCCCACGAACCTGCCCGGTCTGCGCGCGATACGACTGCTTGACGATCCTTACCAGATCGTTTTCCCCGAGCAGTGGGCTCCAGTGGCCGGCATCGAAGCCCTGCTGACCCGGCCCTGGATCGACGGGCCACCAGGCTCCGCGTCGCACCGGGCGCTCGACCGGATCGCGACCCGCTACAACGCCGTGCTCAACCGCGTACACGAATGCCTGGAGTTCCCCGCCACGCTCGCCGTCGTCGCAGCTGGGCTCGCGGCGGCCGTGGTCCCCGCGCTCGCCCTACCCACCCACAAACAGACCACCATCGAGGCGCTCCACGAGCCCCACGTCGGAGCCCGCCGAATCGACATGGTCCACAGGCATGGCCGGCACGAGCCGAGCCCCGCTACCGAACTGGTCGCCCAGGCGATTATCACCCAGGCCGACCAGTGAACAATGGCGGCCGGCAGGGCCGGCTGGCCGGCTACGTCCGCGTCAAGGACATCCTCGGACTGCCGGCAAAGCAGCACGACGAGGCACTCGACCCGGGCCTGATCGCCCGCCCCTCGCTCGACAGCCCTGCGCGATCCGGCTGAACCGCCCCGCATCCAGTGGCAGGCCGGCGACGCGAAATGGCTGTCGTGTTCTCACGCCGCGCCATCGGCAGCCGACCAAGCGACCCCCGCTTGTCGAGCCGGGAAAGGCAGGCTAGCTGCGTTCCCGCGCTCGGACGGTGTCGGAGGCCGGCCAGGCGCGGACGATGCGCACTGTTTGGACGAGCACAACCGGGATCGCGGCGAGGGACAGCGCGACAGCCCAGTCGCCGGCACGGAGCGTGGTGAGGTCGAGCAGATCCCGCATGGCGGGTACGCCGAGGACCAGCGACTCGAGCGCGATGGTCAGCGCGAGGGCTGCCCACAGGTAGGGGTTCCTGGTGGCGCCGCGGAAGCCGGAGCCAATGTTGGTGCGGGCGTTGAATACCGCAAGCAGCTGCGCGGACGTGAGGGTGACGAACGTCATGGTCCGGGCGTGGTCGAGGTCGAGGTTCATGACCTTGCTGGCGAGCAGGTAGGCGGTGAGGGCGACGGCGGCGACGAGTGTGCCGTGGATGAGGATGCGGCGCACTGTGCCGGCGCCCAGTACGGGTTCACTCTTGGACCGCGGCGGTTCGCGCATGGCCTCGTCACTGCTGGGTTCGAGTGCCAGGGCGAACGAGGGGATGACGTCGATGATGAGGTTGTTCCAGAGAATCATGAGCCCGACGATCGGGGCGTCGAGGCCGAGGGCGAGGGCGACGGTGACGACGAGCGCCACCGACAGGTGCCAGGAGAACAGGAACTGGCCGAAGCGGCGGATGTTGGCGAAGATGCGCCGGCCTTCCTGGATGGCGTGTTCGATGGTGCTGAAGTCGTCGGTCGTCAAGACGATGTCGGCGGCTTCGCGGGCGACATCGGTGCCGGTGCGGCCCATGGCGATGCCGACATCGGCTTGTCGGAGGGCGGGTGCGTCGTTGACGCCGTCGCCGGTGACGGCGACGACCCCGCCGGTGGCCTGCAAGGCACGTACAAGGCGCAGCTTCTGCTCCGGCGCGACCCGGGCGAACACGTCGCTGTCGCGGATCTCGCGGGCGAGCGCGTCGTCGTCGAGCCGGTCGAGTTCCGGACCGGTGATGGCTCGGTCGGCGCGTAACCCGACCTCGCGGGCGACGGCGGCGGCGGTGCGGGGTTGGTCCCCCGTGATCATGACCACCCGGATGCCGGCCCGGTGGCAGGCCCTGACCGCGTCGACAGCTGCCGGGCGGGGAGGGTCGATCATGCCTACCACGCCGAGCGGGTCGACCGCGTCGAACACCTGGTTGTCGTCGCCGCTGGCAGCGGGCGCGCGGCCGGCGCCGATGGCGAGCGTACGCAGTGCCCGGCTGCTCATGTCGTGCACGCGAGCGAGGAGCTCGGCGTGCTGCTGAGGGTCGAGTAGCACCTCCGGGGCGCCTTTGGCGTGTACGGTGCCGTCGGTGACGACGGCCATGCGCTTGGTGGACGAGTCGAACGGGACCTCGGCGCGGCGGGTGTGCTCGACGCGGAGCGTGCGCCAGTCGAGTCCGTTAGCTTGCCCGCCGAGAAGGAGGGCGACCTCGGTGGGGTCACCGACCGGGGTGCCGTCGGGGGAGATGTCAGCGTCGTTGCAGATCACCGCGCTCTGCCACAGCGCCCGCTCGTCGACGCCGTCGGCGAGCGCAACCTCCACCACGTGCATCTCGTTGGCGGTGAGGGTGCCCGTCTTGTCCGCGGCGATGACATTGGTGCTGCCAAGGGTCTCCACGGTGGGTAGCCGGCGTACGAGGGCGTGCGCGCGGGCCATGCGGCGCATCCCGACGGTGAGGGTGAGCGTGGCCACGGCGGGCAGACCCTCGGGGACGATCGCGACGGCCAGAGCGATCGCAACCTCGATCACCTCCTCGACGTCGAGGCCGCGCACCAGCCCCAGACCGACGAGAGCGGCGGCCAGGCCGACGACAACCAGCGACAGAATTCGGCCCAGTTGCTCCAGACCGGCCTTCAGCGGCGCCTGCCCGGTGTCCGTCGACGCCGCCAGGTCGGCGATGTGGCCGACCTCCGTTGCCGGCCCGGTGGCGACCACGACCCCCCGGCCGCGACCGGCGCGGACCGTGGTGCCGCTGTACAGCATGTTCGTGCGATCGGCGATCGGCGTGTCCCGTGGCACCGGCTCGACCGTCTTGACGACGGCCTCGCTCTCGCCGGTGAGGGCAGACTCCTCGACGGTGAGGTCTTCGGCCTCCAGGACGCGAATGTCGGCAGGCACCTGGTCACCTGCCTCGACCGATACGAGATCGCCCGGCACCAGTTCCACCGCGTCGATCTCCTCACGGCGGTCCTGGCGCTTCACGTCGGCTCGGGTCGCGGTGAGGTGGCGAAGTGCCTCCATCGATCGCAGGGCCCGCAACTCGGTGACAAAACCGACGATGGTGTTGGCGATGATGACCACCGCGACGGCTGCGGCCTCCAACGTCTCACCGATGACCAGCCCTGCCACGACCGCGGCGGCGAGAAGCACGATCACGACGCTGCGGACCTGATCGAGCAGAATTCGCCAGCTTGATCGCTGCGTGGGCATGGCCAGCGCGTTGCGCCCTGCTACAGCCCGCCGCCGGTTGACCTCATCCGAGGCGAGGCCACGTTCCGGGTCGACGTCGAGGCGGGCCAGCACATCGACGCCGGCAAGGCCGTGCGGGGCCTCCACGCGCCACTTCCGCGCTCGTGGCTCCTGATGCCGCACGTGGGACGCCGACGTGTTGCCCGGATCGCGCGCGGAGGCGCTCACCTGGTCAGTTCTCCGACTTTCACAACACCGGGCCACCGATCCGGTTGCCCGCTGTTGTCACGGGAATCGAGCACAGGTCGCGGTCAACTGCCGCAACGGTTTCCGCCGACTGTGGGCTTCGCCTGGCCCGCGAGACGCACACGAGAAGCTCGCGCGGCTGTCCCGGCCCATGCCCGGCAGGAGGCGCATCGCGCTGCTGCCCGTTACCTGGTGACCGCCGCGCCATGGGTTCATGCTGCCGTACCACCGACCACGAGGCGGGCGTTTCAGCCGCCGGGGCTCACCCCGGGTTGGTGATGGCGGACCTCTTTGTATGCCTGCCGCTGATCGCCCTCTCGGATCTGCCCGCAGGCGGGGCGGTTGTCGGGCGGTCCCTGCCACGGTTCAGAGGATCACCAGTGTCGGCGCGGCGAGCCCGCCCGCTGCCTCGCTGACGGTGGAGTCTGCCGGGTCCGGGGGACCGGATGTGGCATGGGGCTTGCCGAGATCCTGCACGAGGTTGCCGAGCGGGGTGGGGAACTGGCCGCCCGCACCAGCATCTCAACAACAGGTCAGCAGGTACGACCGAAGATCGTCAAGGCGGTCAACACGCCGTAGGGCTCGCTACGACCCCGCCGGAGGCGGGAGGTCGACGACGCGGGTGGCCCAGCGGGTCATCAGGGCCGGGTCGTGGGTGATGAGCAGGACGGCGGCGTGGTGCTGCCGTTGGTAGTCGGTGATGACGCCGGCGAGGTGCGCCTGGGTGGAGGCGTCGAGCATGGCAGTGGCCTCGTCGCAGAGCAGGTACGCGGGCCGGTGCACCAGCGCCCGGGCGAGGCAGGCGCGTTGCAGTTGGCCGTCGCTGACGGCGTGCGGGCGGCGGGTGAGCAGGTCCGGGGTGAGGCCGACCAGCTCGGCCAGCTCCGCTGCCTGGGCCCGCGCCTCGTCCTTGCCGGTGCCGGTGGCGCGTAGCGGTTCGGCGACGATGTCGGCGAGGCTGAGCCGCGGGTCGGTGGCGGCACGGGGACTCTGGAAGAGGATCGCGACCCGGGTACGGATCGCGGCGGGTAGCCGGTGGCGCGCTCCGACCACGGGTCTGCCGTCGAAGGTGACGTGCCCGGCGTCGGGCGTGTGCAGCAGGCCCAGGACGCGGGCGAGGGTCGACTTGCCGCTGCCCGACGGACCGCGCAGCCCGACCGTCTCGCCGGGGGCGAGGTGCAGGTCGACCCGGTCGAGGACGCTCTGTCGCCCGAAGGAAAGGCTGACCTGGTGGGCGGCGAGGCCGGCGGACGGGACGGCGCTGGAACCGGTACCGCCCATGGTCTGCGTCGTGGGGGCGGTCATGCGCGTGCTCCGGTGCTCGTCGGGTGGTGGCAGGCGACCCGGCCGGCGCCGTCGCGGCCGAGGGCAGGCGGGGTGTGGCAGGTGTCGGTGGCACGGTCGCAGCGGGGCGCGAAGGCGCAGCCCGCGGGCAGGTCGGTGAGCATCGGCGGGTGTCCCGCGACGGGTCGAAAGGCACGGTCGGGCAGCGCGTCGAGCAGCCCGGCGGTGTAGGGGTGGGCGGGTGCGTCGAACAGTGCGGCGGTGGGCCGGTGTTCGACGATGCGGCTGGCGTACATGACGGCGACAGTGTCGGCGACGCGGCGGGCGGCGGCGAGGTCGTGGGTGATGAGCAGGACGGCGGCGCCGCCGTCGCAGCGGCGGCGCAGCAGGTCGAGCGTGTGGTCGACCAGCGGTCGGTCGAGGCCGGTTGTCGGCTCGTCGGCAAGCAGGAGCGGTGGGTCGGGGGCGAGGGCGAGGGCGGTGGCGAGGCGCTGGGCCATGCCGCCGGACAGCTCGTGCGGATAGCGGTCGAGGTCGTTTGGGTCGAGGCCGACGTCGGCGGCGATCCGGTCGGCGACCACGGGGGCGTCACGGCGGGTGTGGCCGTGGGCTCGGAGGGTCTCCTCCAGCAGCCTCCGGCCGGTCCGGACCGGGGTCAGGGCGGTGGCCGGGCTCTGCGGCACCAACCCCACGGCCCGGCCGCGGACGGCACGGGCGAGGTGGCGCTCACCGCAGCCGACCAGGTCAACCGGATCCCCGGTGGGCGGTCGCAGGTGCGCGCGGCCGGTGACGACGGCGTTGCCGGGCAGCAGGCCGAGCAGGGCGTGGGCGAGCACGGACTTCCCGCAGCCGGACTCCCCCACAACGGCGAGGAGTTCCCCAGGGTGCAGGGTCAGGTGCAGGTCGGTGACGGCGTGCACCGTGGCGTCACCGAGGCGGAAGCGGACGCTCAGCCCCTCAACTTTCAGCAGGGCATGCTGGGGGCCGTCGACGGTGACGGTCGTGGCGGAGAGAACGGTGGTGGTCACAGGTTCAGCTCCGCTCGTACGCGGGGATCGAGGCGGTCACGCCACCGGTCGGTCAATACGGCGAGGGCGAGCGTGACCGCGACGAGGACGAGGCCGGGGACGATGCTGGACCACCAGGCCCCGGTGAGCAGGGACCGCTGCCCGTCGTTGATCATGTTGCCGATCGAGGCCAGATGCGGTGGCAGCCCGAGGCCGAGGAAGGACAGGGCGGTCTCGTGCCACACGGCGTGCGGCACCATCAGGGTGGTGGCCAGTGCCAGGCGGGGCAGCACGTGCGGCAGCAGGTGCCGGGTGAGCACGCGAATGCGGGAGGCGCCGCCGGAAACCGCCGCGTCGATGAACGGCCGGGTACGCAGGCTGAGCAGTTCGGAGCGGACGATGCGGGCGGTGGACAGCCAGTGCGTCAGCCCGATGGACAGGATCACCGCGCCGAGGCTGGGCCGCAGCATCGCGACGATGAAGATGCCCAGCAGCAGGTGCGGCAGGGCCGCGATGGTGTCCACGATCCGCATGAGCACCCGGTCGACCCGGCCGCCGACGGTGCCGGCAACCGCGCCGACCAGGCCGCCGATGACCGTGGCCACGAGCGCGGCGACCGCGCCGACGAGCAGGGAGACCCGCAGCCCGTAGAGGCTACGGTGGGCGACGTCGCGACCGAGCTCGTCGGTGCCGGCCAGGTGCGCCCAGGACGGCGCCAGGCGGGTACCGGCCAGGTCGACCGCGCTCTGGTCGAGTGGCCACAGCAGTGGGGCGAGCAGGCATGCGGCGATCGCGGTGGTGAGCACGGCGGCGGCCACACCCTGGCCGACTCGGCCCCTTCTCGGCCGTGCTGCCGGGCGGCTGGGCCGGGGCGTCCGCGTCGGTGTGTTGATCGGGGGTGGGGCGAGGTCAGTCATCGAGGCGTACCCGGGGGTCGGCGGCGGCGTAGGCAAGATCGGTGGCCAGGTTCGCGGTCAGGACGACGACGGTGGTGGCCAGGGTCGTCGCGGCCAGCAGCGGGAAGTCGCTGCCCAGGGCGGCCTGTACGGTGACCGCGCCGAGGCCGGGCAGGGAGAACACGGTTTCCACCAGCACCGCGCCGCCGACGAGTTCGGGCAGGTGGGTGCCGACCAGGGTGAGGAACGGCAGCAGCGCGGTCCGCAGGGCGTGGCCGAACAGGACGGTGCGGCCGGGCAGCCCGCGTGCCCGCGCGGCGAGGACGTGGTCGTCGCGGAGGCTGTCGGCGACGGCGTCGCGGATGAAGAGCACGAACCACGGCGCCTGGGCGATCGCCAGCACGGTGACCGGCAGGACCAGGTGCCGGGCCACGTCGGCAGGGTCGGTGGCGGTGGCGGTGACGTCGGTGAGCCCGCCGGCCGGCAGCCAGCCCAGGCTGAGGGCGAACACCGCGATCGCGGCCAGGCCGATCCAGAACACCGGCATCGACTGCACCGCGTACGCGACGGCGCGCAGGCCCCGGTCGAACCAGCCACCCCGCCGGTACGCGGCCAGGGTGCCCAGCAGCAGGCTCGCTACCAGCACCAGGGCGAGAGCCACGCCGACGAGCAGCAGCGTCCACCCGGCGCGGGCGGCGAGCACGTCGGCGACCGGTTCGTGGCGGCTGGTCGACCAGCCGAGGTCGCCGCAGAGCAGGTTGCCCAGCCAGCGGGCGTACTGCACCGGCAGCGGGTCGTCGACGCCCCAGTTGTCGCGGATCTGCGCGAGGTTCTCCTCGCTGGTGGTGAACGCCGCCGCGCCCGCGTACTGCTGCGCGGGGTCGACGGGCGAGGCGGCGCCGAGGGCGAACATGCTCATGCTGGTCGCGGCTAGGACCGGCACGGCCACCAGCGCCCGGCGCCGGATCACCCGGCCGGCGCCGGCGAGCCGCCGCCGGCGGATCGGTGTCCTCGGGGCCGGCCCGCTGACCGGGAGGGACGCGGTCACGGTTTCCTGGTCCAGGTTTGGACGTTCCACCAGAGGCTGTTGGCGACGTCGTGCTCGTGCGGCTCCACCCGCGGCGTCACTCCCGCGACCGTGTCCTTCACGACGTAGGTGTGCTGGAGGTAGGTGAGGAACACCCACGGCGCGTCGGCGGTGAGCTGCTTCTGGAACGCCGCGTACGCCGCCTTGCGCACGGCCGGGTCGGCGTTGTCCCGGCCCTGCTGCAGTGCCGTGTCGGTGGCCGGGGACCGGTAGGAGCCGGGGTTGAAGAAGCCCTGGCCGGCGAAGGCGGAGCCGAACAGCTTGTAGGAGACGAAGTCCGGGTCGTACGGGGTGCCGTACCCCATGATCAGCGCGTCGGTCTTCATCCGGGGGGTGATCGCGTCCCAGGTCAGGCCCTCCGGCGTCACCTTGATGCCGACCTTCTTCGCGTCCGCGGTGACCGCGAGGGCGAGTTCCTTGCGCAGGCTGTCGGTGGCCGGGTACATCAGCGTGAACGCGGCCTGCCGGCCGTCCTTGACACGGATGCCGTCCCGAGCGGTCCGCCAGCCCGCCGCGTCGAGGGCCGCCGTCGCGGCGGCGGGGTCGGCCGAAGGTTTCCCGACGACGGACGCCTCGGCGAACTCCGACGACGGCGGCACCGGCCCGAACGCCGGCTCCCCGGCGCCGCCGAGCACGCCAGTCACCATCGCCTGCCGGTTCACGGCGAGGTTGAGCGCCCGCCGCACCGCCAGGTCCCCCAGGACCGGGTTGTCCATCGGCAGCATCACGCCCCGGTAGTCGGCGGTCGGCACCCGCTGCACCCGATAGCCGCCCTGTTCGTCGAAGCCGGCGGCGAGCTTCGGCGCCAGCTCCGCCGCGTCGAACTCCCCGGCCCGCATCCGCTGGGCGCGGACGTTGTCGTCGGCGACGAACGCCACCACCACACCCGAATTCGCCGGCTTACCGCCCCAGTACGTTTCGTTGGCGGCGAGCACCAGCCGGTCACCCGGGGTCCACGAGATCACCCGGTACTGTGGCCGGTGCCCACCGGCTTACGGTTGAACTCGGCCTTGTTCACGTCCTGCCCCGTGAACGCCTTCGCCGGTACGATGCCCAGTGCCAACCGCTGCAGGAACGGCGCGTACGCGTACCGGAGGGTGAACACCACCGTCGACGCATCCGGCGCGGTGACCGAGGCGAGCATGTCCAGGTCCGAACGCAGCGTCGAGTCGACGGTCGGGTCCAGCACCGCCCGATAGGTGAAGACCACGTCCTGCGCGGTCAACGGGGAGCCGTCGTGGAACCGCACTCCGTCGCGGAGCTTCGCGGTGACCGTCTTCCCGTCCACGGAGACGGCGGGCAGTTCCCGGGCAAGAGCCGGCACAAGCTGGTTGCCGGCGTCGCGCGCAACCAGGCCGTCGAAGATCAACGAACCGCCGTCCACGCCGTAGTTCAGCACCGGATTCAGGGTGTCCGGCTCCCCCGCCGTCGCCACCACGATCGTTCCGGCGGCGTTCGAGCCACCCGACGGCGTCGCCGACGACGAGCAGCCGGAGACGGCGAGCGCAGCGGCGACGGCCACCGCCGTGACGCGGACGGTCAGGGGCTTGCTCATGACGTACTCCTGCGATCGATGTGGTGCGAGCCCGGCACACGCCGGATCGGACAAGCCGTTGCCGCGTGCCCGGTGCGTCGACGGGCCGGTGGTTCAGGTCGGCGGGGACTGCGCGGCCACAAGCAGGTCAGCTCCCGGACCAGGTCGTCCAGGGACCGACCGTTCCGCGTGGCGACGAGCCCGAGGGCCAGAAGATCGAGTACGGCACGTGCCCGGACAGGGTGAACGCGAACGTCTTCTCCAGCCCGACCAGGCCCGCGAAGTCGCCCTTGTCGCGGACCTCGGCCAGCTGCTCCAGCGCGTCGTTGCCGCCCTTGGCGTACGCGGTGTGGTGCTTGCTGCGGTGCAGCGTGAGGATCTCGCCGGGCATCGCCGGTTTCAACGCGCCGTAGGCGTACGGCATGTCGGGCAGTGAGTAGACGCCCACCAGCAACTCCTCGAAACTCTCTTCGGCCGAAAGCGGCCGGGCGCCCCGGCAAACGTAGTGATCATCGCGATGCCGGGCGCCCGCCCCCTGATGCAAGTCTTGCTTAATTGCAAAAGACTTGCAAGAACGCTTGTTCGGGTGAACTCGCCCACCCGCCAGCGCCGACGAGCCCCTGCGCCAGCCCGAGGACGCGACAGCCGCACCTCAACGACTGCAGCCCGCGCGACGCGCCCCGGTAGTACGCGGGGGTGCCTTTCGCGCCGCCCCAGATGGTGAGTGTGTCGTCGGCCAGTTCGTAGACGTAGTCGAGGGTGTTGCCGGCCGAGTCGTAGAACCGGGACATAACGTCCGCGCTGGTGGGTTCGCCGATCGGGCGCAGGTGCCCGATCACTTCCAGGCCGGTGATTCCGCCGCCACCTCGAAGCCAATCCGCGACCCTCGACACCGCCCGAATGTGACCCAGGCCATATGCAAGCGGTGTCGAGACCGCAGGTCCGGCGACGAGGTAGCGGCAGGAGATTCGCTGAAGGAGGAAGCCATGGCCACCATCGCTGTCCCCACCGTCCGCAGTGCGTCAGACCGCCTGCTGCTCGCCGGCGCGCTGGCCGGGCCGGTGTTCTTCACCACGACCACCGTCCAGGCGGCCACCCGGGACGGCTTCGACATCACCCGGCACCCGATCAGCCAACTCGCCACCGGTGGCCTCGGCTGGATCCAGATCACCACGTTCGTGCTCACCGGCCTCGGTGGCCTGGCGTTGGCGGCCGGCATCAAACGCACCCTCACCGAGGGGATCGGCCGGCGGGCGCTGCCAATCCTCGTCGGGATTTTCGGCGTCGGGTTGATCGCTGCCGGGCTGTTCACCATGGATCCGGAGAACGGTTTTCCGCCCGGTAGCCCCGACGGTCCGGTGGCCCGAATGTCCTGGCACAGCGTCGTACATTCGGTCGCAGCCGCCGTGGCGTTCACCGCGCTCGCGGTTGCCGCCATCGTGCTGACCGTCCGCTCCGCGCGTCGCCGGGCCGTGCCGGCGGCCGTGCTCAACGGCGCAGCCGCACTGGTGCTGCTGCTGCCGGTGTCGCCGGAGCACATGAGCGTCCAGATCGCGGTCAACGGACTGGTCGCCTTCACCTGGACCACCGTTGTCGCGTTACGGCTGCGGCGCCGCGGCTGAGCAGACGTAACCTGTGCCCGAGCACGCTCGAAAAGAAATGGATTCCGCCATGAAGTACCTGCTCCTCGGCTACACCCCGGCCGACCTTTGGAACGCCGCGACCGCAGCCACCCCGTCGGAGGAGGCGGTGGCAGCGTTCGCCGCCTACCAGACGTTCCAGCAGGAGCTCACCGCCAGCGGCGAGTTCGTCACCAGCGAAGGCCTCGGCCACCCGGCGGTGAGTACCACGGTGCGCAGGACGCCGGAGGGCGTGATGGCCACCGACGGACCGTTCGCCGAACTCAAGGAGGTCCTGGCCAGCTTCGCCGTGATCGACGTGGCCAGCCACGAACGCGCCGTCGAGATCGCCTCCCGGATCGTCGAGGTCCTCGGTGAGCCGATCGAAATCCGGCCAATCATGGGTGAGGACTTCACCGAATGACCATGCACGTCGAGCACCTGCTACGCGCGCACGCGCCGCAGGTGCTCGGCGCGTTGGTACGCCGTTTCGGTCACTTCGACGTCGCCGAGGACGCGGTACAGGAGGCGCTGCTGGCCGCCAGCCGCATGTGGCCGGTCGACGGTGTTCCGGACAACCCGCGCAGCTGGCTGATCCGCATCGGCTACCGCAAGATGGTCGACCTGCTCCGCTCCGACCAGGCCCGGCGGCGACGTGAGCAGCAAGCCGGCATGGCCGAGCTGGCCATGCAGGAACCGGCCCGCCGAGCGGACCCGGCGCGGCAGACCGACGACAGCCTCACCGTGCTCCTGCTCTGCTGCCACCCCGCACTGAGCGCCACCTCCCAGGTGGCACTTACCCTGCGCGCAGTGGGCGGCCTGAGCACCGGCGAAATCGCGCACGCCTACGGCACGACCGAAGCCACCATGGGTACCCGGATCAGCCGCGCCAAACAGCAACTGGCCCGCGCCGGCGCCCGCTTCACCCCGCCGACCGACGCCGACCGAGACAGCCGCATGACCGCCGTAATGCAGGTGCTCTACCTGATCTTCAACGAGGGCTACACGGCCTCGGCCGGCGACAACCTCCTTCGCTTCGACCTGACCGGCGAAGCGATCCGACTCACCCGCATGCTCCACCAGTCCTTGCCGGACGATGCCGAGGTGACCGGCCTGCTCGCCCTGATGCTGCTCACCGAGTCCCGGCGCAACGCCCGCACCGGCCCGGACGACGAACTCGTGCCGCTGGACGAGCAGGACCGAAGCCGATGGAACCAGGAGCTGATCCGCGAAGGCACCGACCTGCTCGACAGCGTCTGGAACCGCCACCGGGTCGGCCCCTACCAGCTGCAGGCGGCGATCGCGGCCGTGCACGCCACGGCCAGCACGCCGCAACAGACCGACTGGCCACAAATCGCGGCACTGTATCTGTGGCTCGAACGGCTCAACCCCACCGCACCGGTGCGACTGAGCCGGGTCGTGGCAGTGGCCAAAGCCTACGGACCCACCCGGGGACTCGCACTGCTCGACGACCTGAACCGACACCACCACCTCGACCAGGAACCACTAACCCAGCAGCGAGAACGTGCCGTACGCGCCCACCTGCTCCAGATGACCGGCGACACCACCACCGCTCAACTGATGTACCGCGAGGCAGCCACCCTGACCGACAACCATGTCGAACAGCAATACCTGCTCAACCAAGCCGAGCACCTCAGCTGAGCCCTTTTCATCGTGATCGGCCTGGTCAGGGCGGGTGTGTCGGGGATCCGGTGTCGACATAGGACGAGGCTTCCGCCGCCCGCACCGTCCGACTTTCCCGGAGGCAAAAGGCCGTCAACCCCCACCACGCCAGAATCCGGGACGTCGGCGCACGTGCCGTCGCCACCCTCAGAAGTCCTGACCAAACTCCGCGGCTGCCCCCGACGCGCCACCACAATCGTCCCGGCCGTCCTCGTCCTACAAGCTGCCTTAAGACGGCCGTCGCCCCGGACCAAACGGCCCCTATACCCAAGGACCGTCCGCGGCGCTCCCCGCGCTGAACGGCCGCGCGATTCCCCATCCAACCAGTGCCTTGCCGATGCGCCACACGGCGACATTCGCGGTGAGACTGGCCAGCGTGCCAACCGCGAGGGCCGCCCAGGGAATCCAGCCGGTTGGGCGACCGGACAGGCTGTTGGGTCAGCGGCTGTCGGATGCCCTGTTGAATGGCGGTGTCGGCAGCCACGCCCGCAGGATGACTGGTTGGTTGGTGAGTCGGCGCTGACGCCTGGCGTAGCCGACGAGAAGGGCCAGCACGAGTGCGGATGTGGCGAGGCCACCAACAAGGATGATGTGACTGTGGTCGCTGTCGGATGCGGGCTTGGTTACGCCGGGGGGTGCGAAGGTCACGCGGGCGGTGGCGCTGCGTTTGGTCCAGCCGCTGGCGAGTTCCAGGGTGGCTGTCCAGGGGCCGTCGGGTAGGTGTTGGCCGACCGGGACCTCGAGGTTGGTGGTGGCGCCGATCGCGAGGGTGGGGGCCTCCACCTTGAACGGGCCCTTGCCGAGGCCGTCTGGCCCGTCGGTCAGTGACAGGGTGCCGTCGAGGTCGAGGGCGCGTTTACCGGTGTTGACCACCCGGGCGGTGAGGATGGCGGTGCCGTCCGGGGCGCGGGTGCCGGCGATGTCGCCGATGGTGAAGTCGAAGGGAGGCTCGCCGCCGGGGCCGACGGACAGGTAGACGCGGATTCCCGCGCGATTGATGGCGCGGATGGGACCGTCATCGGGTCGCCCGGCGGTCTCGGCCCAGATCACCGCGTACCGTTCCCCAACCGAGGCGTCTTCGGGGACGCGGATGGTGGCCCAGACCGTCGCTTCTTGCTCGGGGTTCAGGTTGAGGTGATCGTGGTCGACGGTGATCCAGCTCGACAACTCGTTGGCGGTCCGTGCGGGGGCGACGGTCCACTCGTCCTTGTCGACGGTGGCAGCGGCCGGGTACACGGCGAATTCGCGCCTGAGCGGCGAGGGGTTGGCCACGATGATCCGGCGCCGGATCGTCGTGCCGGGGTTGACGTGGTCGACGATGTACTGGTGGGCGCGGGGATCGTCGCGGCGGCTGACCGGGGCGTCGAGGAGTCGAACGCCCACGCCGAGTTCCGCCGCTGAGGGTGCAGGTGTCGGTGGTGCTCCGACGGCGGGGGCCCCCGCCAGCACCAGCGCGGTGACGGCGAGGGCGAGTGCCGTTGCGTCCCGTCGCTTACGACACAGAATGGGTCACCGTCCCGGTGTAGAGGCCCCCGACCGCATCGGAGGGGATACTGATCTCGAGTGTCGGGTTCCAGGTGGCGGAGTTGTTGCCGGCCCCGGAGGTCTTGGAGAAGGCGACCCGCGGTTGGTTGAGGGTGACCCGCTGGGCTTCGGTGGGCTGGCCGGGGACGAACGTACCGGTGCCGGTGGTGGCTGTGGCGGGCCCGGACCAGTACTCCACCAGCTGCGCCTGGATGATCTCGGTCGGCTCGCCAGTGCCGGTTCGGAAGTCACTGGCGACGACCATGGCGGTCCAGGTGGCGGTCGCCGCCGCCCGCTGGTCGCGGACGGTGACGGGCCCCATCGGACCCCTTAGGCGCTGCCCCGGGAAAGCGGAGCCGAGGTTGACCGAACTCGGGGCCTCGATGGTGAGGTTGGCGGTGGCGACGGTGAAGGTGACTTGCGTGTCCACAGAGGGCTGCGCGGCCGCCGGTGTGGCGACGCCAAGGATCACCGCAGCGGGGAGGCACAGCACGGGTGCGAGCGTTCTCTTCATAGGCAGGTTGTAGCACTCCGAGTCCGACATAAGGGGCGAGAAAGGAAAAGACCCCTCATTCAGCTCATCAGGAAACCGAGTGTGTCACGGTGCCGCGGTAGAGGCCGGCCACCGCCGTCGACGGGAGCGTGATCATCAGAGTGGGGTTCCACGTGACCCGGTTCCTCCCGTTGCCGGAGCTCTTGCGGAAGGCGGTGCGGGGAACAGCCAGTGTCTCCGCCTGGGCGCGGGTCGGCTGCCCGGGAACCAAGGTGCCCCCACCGGTCGAACGGGTGGCGGGTCCGGACCAGTAGTACATCTGGCCCGCCGGGATCGTCGCCGCCGAGGCGCCGGCGCCAGTCGTGAAAGATGTGGACGTGACGGTAGCCGTCCAGGTGTTCGGATTGACCGGCCGGTTGTCGCGCACCGTCACGTCGCCCATCGACCGGCTGAGCGTGTCGCCCGGACGGCCGCCGCCGAGACTCACCGACGACGGAGCCGTCAGCTCCAGACCCGTCTGCAGCGCCCGCGCAACGACGAACGTGGCGGCGGCCACCGGAGCCAACGGCGCGACCACCCCACTGGTCCCCACTACGAGGGAAAACCCCGCCAACACCATCAAATGCCTCATATAGGCAGTATATGGGCACCGGTGGCCAACCATCGATGCGACCCGGCCCTGTCGAGGTGTCGGTGGCGCTGACCGCCGTGGTCGTAGCGGCAGGTGGTGCGGCATCGCCAACCACCGCCGCGCCCCTCCTGGTGCTACGGCACCCCGGTGTCGCCCGCCCCAACAACTGGCCGCCCTCGCCCTGCACGACACCATCCACCAACGCCGCGCCGTCAGGTCTGCCGCCCGTCCGGCGAATGTTCGGGTGCGGGGCGGGTACTCGACGGCGATCTTGGGGCCGGCGGAAGAAGGGGTGCGTGACGCCCCGGTCATCCGCGTGGCAGGAGAGGAGCAAGGGTGCGTCCGGAGCGAGTACGTCTGCTGTGGCTGCTCGTGCTGACGGTGGCACCGGTGGCGGCTGTGGCGGGCGTACTGGCGGCGTACGATTTCAGCTCGGTGTTCGGCATGGCGCCCCAGGTCAGCGCGATCTCGCCGTATGCGACGTTCTTCGACATGCGCTGGGTGCTGGTGTATCACAACTCCTGGGCGATGTACGCCGTCCTGCTGGCAGGTGTCATCGTGCTCCGCGGGCTGTTCTCCGCCGTGCTGATCGGTCTCGCCTGGCCGGCGGAGCGTCCACGGCCGTCGTTTCGCCAACTGTCCCGCCGTAACCTGCTCTACTCGATAGTCGCCCACCTGGTTCTCCTGCCGTGGGCGGCGATGGCCGTGATCGCCGCAGACGTGTCGCTGGCGTGGTTCCAGGTCATGGAGCTGGCGCCGCTGTTGATCCTGGCACCGTGGCTGCAGCGGGGCGGTATCGTGCCGCGCTGGTGGTGCGGCCTGCCGTCGGCCGATCTGATCGGCTGGTCACTGCTCAACTTCCTGACCCTCACGCTGGGCGCCGTGCTCGTCTGGTCCGTTCCGGACGTGTGGACCGTGCCGGCGGCCGCCGTGACCGGCGTGGCCAACGGCCTGCTGTGGCAGCGCAAGGTGCGGGCTGCGGTGCTGCCCGAACGGGTGCGCTGGAGCAGGGTGCCGGTAGTCCCGTTGGTCATCGCCATGGTCCTGGCCCCGCTGTTCTTCTTCGACGAGGTGGAGGCGGGGGGTGCCCGTGGTGCGGAACGAGCGACCGCGCCTATCGGCCGCCTGCCGGAGGTCGGGGACATCCAACAGACGGTGATCTTCCTCAGTGGTTACGACTCCGACTACCGCGGCGATCCGGAGAAGGCCGAACCACCCGTGATCCGCTTCTCGTACCGGGGCACCGACGGGCATGGCCGGCCGCTGCCCTACTCGCCGGCCGACACGCACCAGTCCATACCCACCAGTGCACATGTGCTCGCCAAGCAGGTGGAGCGGTTGCACAACCGTACCGGTCGGAAGGTGGCGCTGGTCGGAGAGAGCGAGGGAGCTCTGATCGCCCGCTACTACCTGGAGCGCCTGCGCCACCCGGCGGTCGACTCGGCGGTCATGCTCAGCCACGTCCTGCGCGCCGGCCGGGTCTACTACCCACCGCCGCAGGCCGACACGGGCTGGGGTGTCGCGACGGGCTGGCAGCTGCGGGCCATGTTCGCGCTGATCGGCGTCGGGGCGACGCTACGAGACGATCCCGAGGAGCCGTTCATCCGTTCGCTGCTCGACGAGGCGCCGTTCTACCGCAACGAAATGCTCTGCCCGGTGCGAGGCGTACGGCTGATCGCGATTCTGCCGTTGAGCGACGCCATCGCGGTCCCAGCGGAGCTCAACGCGCAGATTCCCGTGGTCGAGGTGGTCGGCTGGCACGGTCAGCTACTCAAACAGCCACGTGTGCTGGCCACCGTGGCCGACCACGTCACCGGCAAACCGGTTCCCGACCAGACCCGCTGGGACTACTCGATTGTCGAACGGGCCGCCGGGGCGTGGCAGGCACCACCCCTGCCGTTGGCGCTCAACCCGGCGTGGCACGCCGAGGACCAGCCCGACCGGGCGTTGCGCCAGCAAGCCTGCCCGCCAACCTGAGCGCGCCGCAACGACTGGCCGTCGACTTGCCAGCCCGTCGGCAGCGCAGCGGTTCTGCTAGCTGGGTCGGACCAACGCCTTGATCGCCTGCCGGTTGTCCATCGCCCGGTAGGCATGGGCAACGGTCAGCGCAAGGTCCAAGGCGGGCTGGCCACCGACGCATTCCACGACCGCGGCAGCGCCGCCACCGGTCCAGTCGACGACTGTTGCGGCGGTCTGCGCTTCAGCGGCGTAGAGAACGTCGGTAGCGCCGAAGGTCCTGGCCAGGCGCAGACGATCAGCTACGGCGCCCGCCTGGACATGTCCAAACTCGGCCTGCCGCTACAGGCTCGCGTCTCACTTCGCCCACGTCACCGTGCGGTACGCAGCAGCGCTCAACGGGCTCGACGCCCTGCTGCTCTCCCCCGGCGCCGACCTGCGCTACCTGACCGGCTACGACGCCAAACCGCTGGAGCGGCTGACCTGCCTGGTCCTCCCCGTCGAAGGCTCCCCGTTCCTCCTGGTGCCGGCGCTGGAGCAGCCCGCGGCCCAGGCATCCCCGGCCGGCCGCCTCGGCATAGGAATCACAGGCTGGAACGAGACCGACGACCCCTACGCCATCGTCGCGGCCCGGCTGCCGGCGTGGACGGCCCGCGTCGGCGTCGACAACCACATGTGGGCGGAGAAGACCGCCGCCTTCCACGCCGCTCTGCCGGGCGCCAGGCAGGAACTGGCCGGAAGCGTGCTGAACGAGCTACGGATGCGCAAGACCCCACAGGAGGCCGCCGCCCTGCGCCGGGCCGGTGCGGCCATCGACCGGGTGCACACCCGCATGGCGAGTGGCTACGGGCAGGACGCACCGAACGGGAGGTCGGCCGGGACATCGCCGGCCGCGATCACCGCCGAGGGGCATGCCCGGGTCGACGTCGTGATCGTCGGAGTCCGCCGCACCGACTGCGACCTGGTCGTACTCCCCTGACACCGGCGCTGATGCGGCGGTAGATCTCATGGTCACTGCTGGTCAGTGGACGAGCGCCATAGGCGGTCGGTTCCCAAGCCGCTGCGCGCCTGGGTCGGCTCGCTGGTACGGGTGGTCAAAGGCTCTGGGTCGAGGGCCAGACGCCTCGACGGTAGGCGCTCGGGGTGAAGCCCAATCGGTCGCGGAACTCGCGGGTCAGGTGGGCGTGGTCGGCGTACCCGAGTTCCGTGGCGATCTGCGCGAGGGAGGCGTCCGGCTCCAAGCGGACTCGCTGCGCGGCCTCTTGGAGGCGTCGACGCCGAATCATCTCGACCGGAGCGAGCCCGACGTACCGGTTGGCCAGCCGCTGCAGCGTGCGGGGGGAGATGTGCAGGCGGGTGGCTGCGTCGTGAAGGGTTCGCACGTCGGCCGCGCTGTCCATCAGCTCGGCCATGGCGTTGGCCAGCCGGCCTTCGCCGGAGACGGGAAGAGCCCGTTCCGCCAGCCATTCGCTGAGGGTCTCGACCGCTTCGCGGTGGCGCCTGTCCGGCTCGGCGATCCGCATGGCCTTGACAACCGCGGAGTGCAGCTGCGGCTCGTCGAGGAGAAGTTCGGAGTCCCGAAGGTCGGCGGGCGGGTCGACGAACGCAGGCACCGCGGCTGGGCGCAGCAGCGCACCGACGGCCCAGCCGCGTCCGGTCAGGTCGCGATACGACAGCCGCGTGGTGGGTCCGGTGAGGCTGACTTGCTCGGGCTGGACCACGAGGTTGCAGGCCGGGTACGCGACCAGGTACTGACGCGAGGTGCGGCCCGCAGCGATGTCCCACTCCGGGATCCAGAACCACCGGACCAGATCTTCGAGCGGCGCCGGCGGGGGCACCCGGCGGAACGAGGGCAGCCGGGCCGGGTAGAGGACTCCATGGGTCTCGGCGCTCATCTGGCGAGCCTACGGTCAGGATGGCGCGAATCTCCAAGCACCGCGGCGGCCGGCGCTCATAGCATCGTACGCATGAATGGTCAATACACCACCAACGGCGTGCCGCACGGTTTCACGAGCCTTACCCCGTTCCTGGCGATCCCGAACGCGGCCCAGGCCGTCGCTTTCTACCAGGAGGTCTTCGGCGCCCGCGTCGTCGATGTGACCGAGATGGGCGGCGTTGTCGTCCATGCCGACCTCGACTTCGGCCAGGGACACCTGCAACTCGGCGAGCCCACCCCGGCTTACCACCTCGTCGCGGCGCCGGCCGGCGACGATGACTGCTACTCGATGGGCCTGTACTGCGCCGACGCCGACGACCTGGTCGCCCGGGCCGAGAAGGCCGGCGCGACCGTGCGCGAGCCCCTCGCGACGTTCGCCTCGGGCGACCGGTTCGCCTCGATCCGCGATCCGTTCGGTGTCCGCTGGACAATCATGACAAGGGTCGAGGACCTGTCCCCCGAGGAAAGCGCCCAGCGGGTTGCCGAGTGGGCCGCCGAGCAGAGCTGACCGCTGGTCACTGAGGTCTGCCGGCAGGTCAGGCGGAAAAGTGGGGCCGTCAGCGTCGCGGGTGAAGACGACGTGGTTGCAGGACTGGTGGCGATCCACAGGCCGGAGGCCGCCCGTGCGCCGCCCGCCGGGAGCAGTTCGTTGGTCACCACCTCGCTCACCGCCACCACCAACTCCTCCACGTCGTCGGGCGCGAACGGGTCGACCCGCCGTACCGCGTGGCGCGCCCTCGCCGGCGTCGGGTCGACCAGCGACACCAGCGGCCGGTCCGGACTGGGTCGTCCGGCGCGAAGGTCACCCCGCCAGCCCTCGCATGAGAGAGTGTTGATCGTGGCCGATCATGATGAGGAAGTGCTGGAAAAGATCCGGCGAGGGCTTCTCTACACGGAGTCGGAAGCATCCTTCCGGGACTCCCAACGCCGCACCGATCTGATTTTCGAGTACAACCAGACACGGCCGAGCGATGCCGCACGACGCCGGTCTCTCCTGGAGGCGACCCTCGGGTCGGTCGGCGAGCGCACTGTGCTCCTGTCGCCGTTCCACGCGGGATTCGGCAGCAACGTGCACATCGGCGACGACTTCTTCGGCAACGTCAACCTGACGTTCGTCGACGACGTGGAGATCCGGATCGGCGACGGCGTCATGATCGCGCCAGGCGTCACGCTGACCACGACCGGGCACCCGGTCCACCCGGACCTGCGGGTGGACTTCCGGCGGTTCTCCGAACCCATCGTGATCGAGGACAAGGTCTGGATCGGCAGCAACGCCGTCGTGCTTCCCGGCGTTCGCATCGGGTACGGCGCCGTCATCGGCGCGGGCAGCGTCGTCACTCACGACATCCCGGCCATGACCGTCGCCGTTGGAGTACCCTGCCGAGTCGTCCGACGCATCACAGAAGACGACCTCCACACCCGCGCAGCAGCCCCTACCGAGGAGCCACGAACGCACGCGTAGCTCCGCTCCACCGCGCCCGATGCACCTACCCGGCAACGGCCGGCTCGTCAGGGCTCGCGGCAAATCCGTGCATCGGATCTTGGACGGGGGTGCTTGGGTAAACGCCAGTCGGGAATCCCAGCCAAACGGGCCGTTGCCGCGCGCCCTTGCGGTGACCGGCGGAACCGTTCGTGAGGTTGCACCGGTCACCGCTTGCTCAATTGGGTGGCGACAGGTCGTGGAGGGGGACGGCGATGTAGGACTCGCAGCCTTCCGGTGACGAGATTTCGACGCGGGTTCCGTCGGCGTTCGCGTCGGCGAAGAAGGTGTCGTGGGTGTCGATGATGAGCTGGAGTTGGTGGCCTCGTCGTAGGACGTAGTGGGCGGGCTGCATGGGGAACGTAACCGTGCATGGCTGGCCGGGTGGTGTGTTCTCGAGGGTGTAGGGCGCGTTGGTGATGATGGCGGCATCGCCGACGATCGGGTCGTAGTCGAACAGGTAGGCAACGATGAGGCAGGAGGTGGCCTGGGATGTGACAGTCAGCCGTATCTCCAGTTCGCCCTGCACCCGCTTGGCCGCTTCCAGTGGCTCGGTGTTCCAGACCAGTGCATGCTGGCGGGCGATGACGTCGGTCTTGTAGATCCAGGGATTACCGAGGCGTTCCCGAAGCCCGGTTTGGACCAGTTTTTCGGCGACGAAGGCTTCCGTGTCGAACCCGGGCGTCGTTTCGATGCTGCGAGTCCAGCCTGGTAGCGGTTTTCCAGCAATGATCTTCCCGTCACGGCCACCTTCGTCGGCGCTGCTCAGATAGTAGCGTTCTTGCGGCAGCGCGTACGTGTCCCAGCTGTCGTGGTGAATGTCGGACAACAGATTGTGCATGTATTCGGAGCGGACACCGAATCGCGGTTCCAGGCCGTCGCCTGCAGTGCCGCCAAGAAAGTGGTCCATCCATCGATAGGTCATCTCGGTCGGTTTGGACGGCAATCCCAGCAGCCCTGGCAATTCTCCGTTTCCGTGGTCACCGATCTGCACGAGTAGCGATTTTGGGGTTTGCAGGCTGCGGTAGAAGTCGGTGACCGCCGGCACCGAGAAGATTGTTTCGTGCCAGTAGGTTGTCATCAGCACGGGCAGCTCGGCGGAATTGAATCTGGCGAGATGGGTACTGGGCGACCTGAGGCGTGCGAATTCCTTCACCTCGTCGTCGATCTGATTGTTTCGGATCTTGGCGATGACTTCTCTGAACTCGGCGGAGCACCGGTCCTCGTTGAATAGTAGAACGAGTTGTTCGAATGCTTTGATGTGCCTGGTGTTGTTCTCGTAGAGCGACAGCAGGAGGTCTGCCCACGCGCTGGCGCCGGCCACTGCTTTGACCCGGCTATCGTGTGCGGCGGTCAGGAAGCTGGTTCCAGCGCCGTAGGACGCTCCGAAAAGCCCGATCCGATCGGGGTCGGCTGCTTCCACGTTGTCCACCACCCAGGTGATGATTTCTGTTCCGTCGGCCCAGTCCTGCGGGCCGGCGACCTGAATCTCCCCGGACGATCCAGCCAGCCCTCGCTGGCTGTAGGCCAACGAGACGTAGTTGCCGCGCGCCCAGCGCCAGAACATGCCGACGTAGGAGTCGCGACCCAGCGGGCTCAGCGGCGCCGGCATGATCACGACCGGGATCTTCTGTCCCGGCGCCAGCCGCCGTGGGACACTCAGCGCTGCGTCTATCTTCGTCCCGTCGGCCAGGAGAATAGGAAATTCCTGGTAGCTGGCGGTCTCTGCGAAGCTCTCATACCGTTCAGCCAACTCCCACTGGGCGAGGCGACCGATGTGACGCATGGTGGGATCGAGCATGGCCTGCCGGATGGCGTCGGTGAGGGCCTGCTGTTCGGGCGACGGATGAAAAGGCTTGTCATCGAAGCCACTAGACACTTGCCACTCCCTGCGACTGGTGTTTTTGCAGCGGTCGGCGGGTGGCCTTCCGACCGCCCGCAGTTGTTTTGATCATCGAACGTGTCGGTGCGCCCCCGAACGCGATCGGCGCATCGTCATGCCAATTCCAAGCTAGGCGCGCCGCCGCTGGCGCAAGACCACTGAATTGAATTTTCGCGCGACCTCGGACAGGACAGCCTCCTTCGAGATCTGCGGCGGCAGGTCTTGCTTGACTCGCTGGGAAAGTCGCGTTTGACAACCAAGATATTAGATATCGTCACGCTATCAGCACTTAGCACGATGCCGACGTCCATGAAATTCTGGTTACCGGCTCCTTGCGGGGTCATCGATACGGGCGGCGCAGGCTCCAGGGTGACCACGGCTACGCAGCTGCCTGTACCGTGCCAAAACCTGCCGGACCGGGACCTTCCTGTTCGCTCTGACCCGGCAGCCGCCCTCGACGATCCGGGTCCACCGGCTCGTCACCCCAGCACCCCTAATGGGAGGTGTCGGGGCGGCCGGGAGGCAGCACAGCGCCGCGTTCGACGAGGTCACCGCCGCCGAAGGCATCACAATGGTCAAGACCCCGCCACCGAGTCCGCGCTGGACCGGGCGTGGCAGCTATCAGGCGTCATTCGTTCCGGTGCAGTAAGGGGCTGGCGGGTCGGATCGGGGCGGCGTGTACGGAGCTGAGCCGGACGCGCTCGCCGGAGCACGACTGCGTGGTGCTCGAACTGGTGCTCGTTGCCATCGTGCTCGGCGAGCCATCCGTCGAACTGTGAGCTCGACTGCGCGCGCCCGGCCCCCTGAAAACAGATAGTGGCAAGGAGGAGAGCTCCTTGCCACTATTAACATATACCGCACCCCCGGGCTTGCGGCAAGGCCCCGGTCGTGGCGCACAATCGTCGGCCGAGCGTAAGAATCGGCAGACCAGGGGGAATGCGTGTTCGATGTGATCATCGTCGGCGGCGGGCCGACCGGCATGATGCTGGCGAGCGAATTGCGTCTGCGGGGCGTCAACGTGCTCGTGCTGGAGAAGGAGGTCGAGCTGCCGCCGTTCGTGCGGTCGCTCGGGCTGCACGTGCGCAGTATCGAGGTGATGGATCAGCGGGGGCTGTTGGAGCGGTTCCTCGAGAACGGCAAGCAGTACGCGATCCATCCCGGCGGCGTCCGAGGCTTCTTCGCGGGCATCGAAAAGCCTGCTCCCACCGGGCTGGACACCGCTCACGGCTACGTGCTCGGCATTCCGCAGACGCTCACCGACCGGCTGCTCGCCGAGCACGCGGCCGAAGTCGGAGCCGAGATCCGGCGCGGCTGTGCAGTGGTCGGGCTGGGGCAGGACGACGACGGCGTGACCGTCCACCTCGGAAATGGAACTGCAAAGCCGTTGCGGGCGCGGTTTGTCGTGGGCTGCGACGGCGGGCGCAGCACGGTTCGCAAACTGCTCGGGGTCGGATTTCCCGGCGAGCCGTCGAAAAACGACACCCTGCTGGGCGAGATGGAGGTGACGGCGTCGCCGGACGACATCACCGAAGTGATGACCGAGGTGCGCAAGACCGAGAAGCGGTTCGGAATCGGGCCGTCGGGCAAGCCGGGGGTGTTCCGGGCGGTCGTGCCGGCGGAGGGCGTGGTCGAAGACCGTTCGGTGCCGCCGACGCTCGAGGAGTTCAAGCAGCAGCTGCGCAAGTACGCCGGTACCGACTTCGGTGTGCACTCCCCCCGCTGGCTGTCGCGCTTCGGCGACGCGACCCGCCAGGCCGAGCGCTACCGGGTTGGACGGGTCTTTCTGGCCGGGGACGCCGCACACGTCCACCCGCCGATGGGCGGGCAGGGGCTCAATCTCGGGATCCAGGACTCGTTCAACCTAGGTTGGAAGCTGGCTGCGGCCATCAACGGCTGGGCGCCGGACGACCTGCTGGACAGCTACGAGTCCGAGCGGCATCCGGTGGCCGCCGACGTGCTGAACAACACCCGCGCACAGATGCACCTGACGGCCAACGAGCCCGGGCCGCAGGCGGTTCGGCGGTTGTTGGCGCAACTGATGGACTTCAACGACGTCAACCGGTTCCTGATCGAGAAGATCACGGCGATCAGCATCCGGTACGACTTCGGTGAGGGCCACGCCCTGCTCGGGCGACGGCTGCGCGACGTCCAGCTGAAGCATGGGCGCCTGTTCGAGCTGTTACGTACCGGCAGCGGGCTGCTGCTCGACCAGACGGGGCGGCTTTCGGTGGACCGCTGGGCCGACCGGGTCGACCATGTCGCCGACACCAGCGAGGAGCTGGACGTGCCGGCGGTACTGCTTCGGCCGGACGGGCACGTCGCGTGGGTCGGCGAGAATCAGCAGACGCTCGAGGTCGCGCTGTCCAAGTGGTTCGGTGCCGCAGGAGCTCCTACGGCCGGGTGAGGGACGCTTCGCGGACTGCATGTGGAAGGTCGTCCCGCCCAGGTGACCCGGGAACGCCCTCGGGGCACCGGTGCGAACGCGTCGCAACGCACTGGCCGCACTGCTACGCACCGTCGATCCGGACGCATCCGCTCCGAGGCCGCGTTCGCCGCCCTGGCCGGCGCCTCACCACTACCAGCCTCATCGGGCAACCCGACCCGGCACCGACTCAACCGCGGCGGCGACCAACGCCTCAACCGAGCCTCCACACAGTCACGCTGGTCCGCATGGGCCACGACCCCCGCACCCGGGTCGGCGGCAAATCCGCGTCAGTCTGCTGGATCTGGCGGCCATGGGCCTAGCGTGGGCAGCTTGCCTGACGCCGTGCGTATTTCTCGGTCGGTGGCCCGGCCGGCCATCCACGCCGCCAGGTCGTGTGCGGCTCCGCTGACTTCGACCGGCGCACCTGCTCCGATAACTTTGGTCTGGTCTATGTCGTCGGCTCGGAGGATCAATAGGATCCCGGCTGGGACGCGGGCGGCCAGGAAGTCGAGTACGTGCAGCGCGAAGGCGGCTGGCCAATGCCGGGGGGTGTAGCCAAGATCCAGGTCGACGGCATGGATTTCTGCCTCCCGCCAGCGGGCCAACGCCGTGTCCAGCACGGTAGCGTTGCGGAACCGGACCGGTCGGAGCCAGTCTGGGGCAGAGAGCCTGCTCCAGGTGTCCTGCAAGGCTTGCTGCGCATCGCGCAGCTGCTCGCGCAACTCCGCCCCGGTGCGGGACGCTCCCTGTTCGATGGACCGGTCGCGGCTTGCCTGACCGCCGTCGTACATGTCGACCAGCTCCCCGCGTAGGGCATGGCGAGCTTGCCGTTCGAAGGCCCACGCGTTGTCCGCCAGGTGCGTCAACACATGTGCCCGCGTCCATCCGGGCAGCGACGAGTCCGCACGCAACTGCCCCTCGTCAAGGCCATCAGCTAAGCGAATGATCGCAGCGTGCGTCTGGGCGACCGAGGACAAGAGCTCGTGCGGTGGAACCCGCCAGTCGATCATGAGTTCAGCCTACGCCGGCGCCGGAGTCATACAGGGCCATCTAGCGGCCCTCCGTGGCCATCCGGATCCCCAGTCCGACCAGCACCGTGCCGCTGATCGCGTCGAGCCGCCGTCGGACCGTCGACCGCCGGAACCACCCGCTCGCGCGACCCACCAATGCCGCAAGCGTCAGATACAACACGATCTCGATGATTACCTGAAGAACGGCCAGCGCCGCGGTCGTGGCGAACAGCGGCCGATCGGCGGGCACGAACTGCGGATAAAAGGCGATCATGAAGGCGGCGGCCTTCGGGTTCGCGAGCATTACCACCGCGCCCTCGCCGAATGCCTTCGCCCACCCCTTCGCCGTGGTAACCGGCGGCTCACCCGCTGGCTCCGCCGCCGCTCCGCGGTTGCGCCACGCCGAGCGCCATGCCTTGATCCCGAGGTACAGCAGGAAGCCCGCGCCGACCACCCGCAGCACCGTATAAGCAATCTCTGAGGCCGCGACCAGCGCCGCCAGGCCCGCGGCCGCGAACAACGCCCACAGGTACAGGCCGGCCTCAAGCCCCAACACCGTGGGCACGGCACCGCCGAACCCACGCACGGCGGCTCGGCGCAGGATCAGCGCCATCGCGGGGCCGGGCGAGGCGGAGATGAGGATCACCGCGACCACGAACGCGGGTATCGAGGCAACAAGATCCATGACCGGATCATCCCGGCCGCAGTCGATCGGCTCAACCATGTTTGCTGCCAGGCATGGGTCACGCACATGCCGCATGCTGCCGCCCCGAGTTAGACGGCGGCGGACGTACGCGGTGAAGAAGCGCTCTGCCGTTCCGCCGCTTGCCGGTTAACAGGGGAGGCAACGATCAGGTGCGGCCGGCTGGTGCGGAATGCCGGAGGGCCGGTGGTCGAGAAGCTGAACTGCCGGGCCTTCCGGAGCCACCGTCAGGCGAGCAGATCGATGATGATCTGGTCCGGAGTCGTCGCGCGTTGATACAGCGCCCAGGTCAGCGCGAGGTCTTGCCAAGGGAGTCCGACGGGCGCGTATACCGTGACCGTTTCCTCGGAGTCGCGGGCGAGGAGCGTGCCTTGGACAACCTCAGCGAGGGTCCCGACAGCGGCGCCGGCGTCGAGGCCGGCATTGCCCAGCGCACCGGAGTGGGCGGCGAGGGCGAGGTCATCAACGACGACGCGCGCCGTGCGCAGCAGATCGGCGGACAGTTCGATCTTGCCGGGCTCGTCCGCGCCGAGCGTCGTCAGGTGTTGTCCGGGCCGCACGCCGGACGCGTGAAGCAGAGGTTGGCGGGACCAGGTGGCGAGAACGACGACATCGGCGTCGGCCGCCACGTCAGCGGCGCTGGCTACGACGTGGCGGGTCAGTGCAGCTGCGCGTGTCCGGTCCAGGTCGCAGGCGACGACCCTGCGCCATTTGCGCAGGTGTCGCAGACCTGTCAGGGTTCTGCCGGCCTGCGCGCCGGCACCGACGAATCCGAGTGTGTCAGCGCCGGATGCGGCGAGCAGGTGGGTGCCCAGCGCGGCGGCCAGCCCGGTACGCCACGACGTGATGGAGGAAGAGTCGGCTAAGGCGAGCAACTCTCCGGACTGCAGGTCGTGCAGGCACACCACGCCGCGCAACGCCGGTGTGGCGCCGGGAAACTTGGCATTCGTCTTCACGGTGTACGCCGGTACACCCGGCAGAAGGCCCGGCATGAGGCAGGTCGCGGTGCCCGGGCCGGGAAGATCGGTACGGATACGCAGCGGCGGCTGGTGGGCGGCCGGTGCGCGGAATCCCTCGCGCAGAATCTCCAGCACCTGCCCTGCATCCACAAGGTTGTCAACACGCGAGCGCGTCAGGACGACAGTCACTGCGGCATTATCTCAACCGCCAAGCCTTCCTGGCCCGCTGATTAATCCGCCTCTCCACAGCGTTCGAGGACCGTCGGTTTTGCGGGTGCCGCCGGTGTCCAGCAGTCGAGCTCGGGCGGCCAGGGTGGCCGGGACGTCGACGACGTGCTCCCCGGTGGCCGCCAGCAGTTGCGCGATGCCACTGCCCGGGCCCGGCCAGCGACGGCACCCTCCTGATGAGCCAGCCCGAAGCGGCAGAGGGTACGCGAGTCAATGCAGACCGGCGCCCTGACGCTACGGCGGCAGACCCCAGCGCCTGACCCAGTACACCAGTCAGGAGTTGCTCGGCTCGAAGTAGCGTTGCCCTCCCGGCTCGACAACCCAGATGGGTCGAGCATCGAAAGGACGCGTGGACCCGCCAGAGCTGCGCCCTCTGATCTCCGAGGTGCTCCGCATCGCCCGCGCTCACCCCGACAACACCCATCGTCCCCCGGATCCGGAGCGATGCCTGACCGTGTCGGATCCGCCCGCTCGTCGACGGGTGCGTCGGCCGTCCACGCTGGGCCTGTCGCGACGTCACGTAGCGACCGGATCGCGTCATGTGAGTACGCGGAAGCGAAGCTTTCGGGGTAGGCCGATATCCTGACGCCGGTTCACCAGAAAGACCGGGCAGAATGCTTTCCATGCGGGATAGGCCAGCCGGTTTGGACGAGGACGAGCTGGTGGCAGCGCTCCTCGAAGGCTGGGCCATTCAGGTGGGGTCCGCCGAGTACCTACCGGTGGGCGCGGGCAGCTACCACTGGTCTGTCATCGACCAGAACGGCACCGTCTGGTTCGTCAAGGTCGATGACCTCAGCGGAGGCGGAGCCTTACTCCAGGACGCCTTCAACAACCTGCACCGGTCTTTCACGACCGCGTTGGCCCTGCATCGTGATGCGGGGCTCGAATTCGTCGTCACGCCGATTCCCGCCATGGACGGCGCAGTGTTACGCCGGCTCAATCCGAGGTATGCCCTGTCGGTGTTCCCCTTGGTCGACGGCGCCGCCGGAGACTTCGGGCCGCACCGGTGCGAGGACCTGGTGGAGATAGTGGGCCTGCTTGCCGACTTGCATCGGGCCACTCCGGTGGTCGGGCACCTCGCTCCGCGAGCCGGCCTCCGGCTTCCCGGCCGGAAGCGGCTGCACGAGGCGCTGAACGATCTGGACCATCCGTGGACGGGTGGGCCGCACGCCGAGCCGGCCCGCAAGCTGCTGGTCCGACACCACGCGCGGGTTCGGCGATGGCTGGCGGACTTCGACAGGCTTGTCGACGTCGTTCACGGGACGAAGCCGGGCTGGGTCATCACCCACGGCGAACCCCATCCGGGCAACGTCATACGGACCTCCGCTGGTATGCGGCTCATCGACTGGACAACCGTGCAGATCGCCCCGCCGGAACGCGACCTGTGGATGCTGACCACAGCATTCACCAGCATGATCGGTGCTGACTCAGCCGGTGTGGACGACGAGGTTTCGGCCAGATATACCGACGCGGCGGGCCGTCGCGTCACGCCAGCCGGTATCGCCCTTTACCGGCGGTGGTGGGCGCTCGCCGATGTCGCGGCCTTCACCGACGACCTCCGTAGACCTCACGGCGACGGCGAAGACGCCGCTGCGGCGCTGACCTACCTCACCGGATACCTCGAAACCGCCACGGATTGAACGGCGGAACACCGAGCGGTGGTTACCTATGCAGCTCCGTCCGAGTCCTGCACGTTCGCTACGAGTGCCAGCTCGTTGCGATGAACGAGCAACTCGGCGTTCAGACCGTCTGGTTGCCGTCCCGTCCACAGCTGGCCGCCACTACCCGGTCGACGTCGCCTGGCTGGAGGCGCTGATCTGGCCGGAACACCACCACCGGGACCGGCTGCGCGCCGCAGCCATCGCCGCAGCGGATCCACCGACGCCGAACCGCGGTGATCTCGTGGACGACTTGCCGAGCCCGGCGGCTCAGGCGCCGGCCGACGCGACGCCGGTCGTGTCTCACACCTCCGTGCTGTGTCAGGTACCGACCGCGCGCCGCACGCTGTTCGTCAACCTGGTGCGCGGGCTACCCGGACATCGGATCGATGTCGAGGCCCCGGACGTCCTGTCGTGCGAGGGATTGCCACCGGCACCGGACGAGACGTTGCACGGCACTGTCGGACGCAGGACACTCGGGCAGACGACACCCCGGACGATGGCTCGCGCGCATGAGGAAGACTGGCGGGCATGGCTGACTTGGGCGATGCGAAGGATGCGCTGCACCACTACCTCCGGGCGACTCGTGAAGACCTGATCTGGAAGCTCGACGGGCTGAGCGAACGCGAAGCCAGACTGCCCCGCACCGCGACCGGCAACAACCTGCTGGGAGTCCTTAAGCATTGCCTCAATGTCGAAGCCGGCTACTTCGGGCCCACCTTCGGTCGCGAATTCCCGACGCCTGAGGAACTGGTCCCCATGCAGGCGTTCGAGGAAGACCCGCAGGCAGACTGGTACGCGCGGGATGAGGAGACGAAGGATGGGCTGATCGACCTGTATCGCCGTGTCGGGGTGTTCGCGGATCAGACGATCGAACAGCTACCGCTCGACGCGCCAGGGCAGGTGCCGTGGTGGCAGCCAGGTAGACGGGCCGTGACGCTGCAAAGGATCATCATCCACGTGACTTGCGACCTCGCTCGTCACGCCGGTCACGCCGACATCATGCGCGAGCAGCACGACACGGCGATCGGCCTGCGGCGGGAGAGCAGCAACATCCCTCACGACTATGACTGGCCGGCCTACGTCACCAAGCTGACGAACCTGGCTGACCGCTTCGGATAGCCGCTCGGTCCCGTGGGCACAGTCGGTGAGTTCAGCATCCGTCTGGGTCCATGTCCGGTTCTCTGCGTAGCCAGTAGATTCAGTGCCTGCCGCTCATCGCCTGACGTGCTTGCCGAGAACTGGCCGGACGCTGGCGGCGGAAACAGGGTGGGCTCAGGTGCCCGAGACGCCTCGGCGCGGCGTTGTCGGCCGAACCAGGGACGGGCACCTCAACCCCGCTAACTTTCGTAGAGCGTGCATCCTCGGCATCCGGATCCCGGCCGTCTCGGCAAGCAATTTGGGTGACGCGTATAAGCTGACCGCGTGGTGACGCTTCTCGAAATCACCGACGAGAATCGTGCGGCGGTTGTTGCGCTGCGCGTGGCGCCCGGGCAGGAGCCGTTCGTCGGGTCGGTGCGCGACGCGCTGGCCGACGCTGCGCAGTACCCGCACGCGAAGCCGTGGTACCGGGCGATCTACGCCGGCGATGAGCCGGTGGGGTTCGTGATGCTGAGCTGGAACGTGTCGCCGCAACCCCCGGACATCATCGGGCCCTGGTTTCTGTGGAAGCTCATTATCGACCATCGGTACCAGGGCCGCGGCTACGGCACCGAGACCGTTCGGCAGGTCACGGCGCTCGTCCGGGCCGAAGGCGCGACGCAGTTGCTGACGAGCTACGTACCGGAAGACGGCGGACCGGCCGGGTTCTACCGGCGGCTCGGGTTCGTGCCGACCGGCGAGTTGGACCGCAGCGGCGAGGTAATCGTGCGGCTCGTGCTTTCCGAGGTGTAGATCGTAGCCGGCCTCGTCGGGGTAGCCATTCGATCTCGCGGCTGAGATCCCCTGCGACGGAGCGGTGACGGTCACCCCCGCACAAGTAGTGCCTGTCGTTGGAGCACGGAGAAAACCGGCACGCCACCGGGTCCCGTGTGGACACGTTCAAGGACTTCGTCATTGTCGTCTGCGCGCTTGTGGTCGGGTACTTCGTGATCTCACGGCTGATACCGATGCGCCGGCACCGGTTGGTCGCCGCCGGCGCCCCAATGCCAATGGCATCCCCGACGCCTATCAAGGACCTCGCCGCCCAGATCCGCGACCTCACCGCCGCTCAGTAGCGCCCGAGCGCTACGCATTCATGCCATGTCAGGGCTGACCAGTCCTGTCTGATAGGCGATGACAACGAGTTGCGCGCGGTCGCGGGCACCTAGTTTCGCCATCGCGTGGCTGACGTGGGTGCGTGCCGTGGCCGGGCTGAGAAACAACTCGGCACCGATCTCGTTGTTGCTGAGGCCGCGCCCCACCAGGGTCAGCACCTCGCGCTCGCGCTGGGTCAGCACCGCGAGCCGGCTTTCCGCAGCCTGGGTAGCTGTTCGTTGGGCGGTGAACTGGCCGATCAGGCGTCGGGTGATCCGTGGGGCGAGCAACGCGTCTCCGGCGGCGACCACCCGGATGGCGTGCAGGAGTTCGGCCGGTCCGGCGTCTTTGAGCAGGAAGCCGCTGACGCCGGCTTGTAGTGCCTCGAAGACGTACTCGTCGGTGTCGTAGGTGGTGAGGATGAGGACTCGGACCTGCTCCAACCCGTGCGTCTCGGCGATCTGGGCGGTGGCTTGAATCCCGTCCAGCTTTGGCATGCGGATGTCCATGAGGACGACGTCAGGGCGGGTGGCGCGGGCCCGCTCGACGGCTTCGGCGCCGTTGGTGGCTTCTCCCACGACCGTGATGCCGTCCTCGAGGTCGAGCAGGACCTTGAACCCGGACCTTACGAGACCCTCATCGTCGGCGAGCAGCACTTTGATGGGAGCGTCGGTTGACGGTGACTCGGCCGCGGTGTTCATAGGCGCGACCCGGTCGGTACGAGGGGCAGCCGTGCCGTGACTTCGAACCCTCCACTCGGGGTCGGTTGGGCCTCGAGTTCTCCGCCCAGCAGTTGACAGCGCTCGCGCATTCCGAGGATCCCGTGGCCGGGCTTGGCCGAACCGCCAGTGCTGAGCGGACGCTGGGCCGGTAGGCGCCGGTCCGCGAGGTCATCCCCTGGGCCGGCACGGCGGCCCTCATCTGTCACGCGGATCTCCAAGACGCCGATCCCTGGGTTGAGCGCTACCGTCACCCGAGTCGGGCCGACGTGGCGGATCACGTTGGTGATCGATTCCTGCAGGATTCGGTAGGCGGCACTTCCCACTGCGCTCGGCAGCGGCGCCGCTGGCAAGGTCTGCTCGATATTGATGTCGAGTCCGGCATCGCGCGCCTTGTCGGTGAGTTCGTCGATCTGCTCGAGCCCTGGGTACGGCACGCGCCCGTTGTTGTCGTCACGGAGTACCCCGAGGATGGTTCGCATCTCTCGCAGCGCCCGGGAACTGGTCTGCTCGATGGCTTGCAGCGCCTCGCGTGCCATTTCCGGCCTCTTGTCGAGCACGTGCGCGGTGACCCCGGACTGCACGTTGATGATTGCTATGGCGTGCGCGACGGTATCGTGGACCTCGCGCGCGATCCGGAGCCGTTCGGCGTCGACCCGCGCCCGCGCCTCTTCCTCGCGAGTCCGTTCGGCCAGTTCCGCGCGCTCCTGAGCTTCGGCTGCGATGACCCGTCGAGATCGGACGGACTCGCCAAGGGCTGCGCTCATGACCGACGCGCCGATGCGGAAGAACACCCAGCCGATAGCGGCGCGTGGCTCGACGTCGGCCGCGGCGACCAGCCACTCGACGGCGAGCACCGTGATACCCGCACCGGCGATCACCAATGACCGACGCCCGTCACCGTAGGCCGTGAGGGTGTACAGGGCCACGAAGAGCCCGAGCCAGCCGTACCCGTCCGGAAACTCGAGGCCGTAGTACACCAAGCTGGCGAGCGCGGCGGTGACGAACACCGAAACCGGCCACAAGCGGCGGACCGTCACGACCAGGCCACCCACCACCAGCAGTGCGAATCCGAGGTACCCGAAGTCGGTGAGCGAACGCTGTTCTGTCCCCCTGGCGGCGGCGAGCATGAGCGTGCTCTGCACCTGCATCACGGTGATGAAGAGCGCGAGCACCACGTCCTGCGCCAGCACAGGCAGGCGAAACGGCATCGCGCGGCGTTCCATGCCGCGATCCTACGGTTCTCGCACCGGAAGGCGTTCCACGCAGACGCGCGACCTACTACGCCGATCGGCGTAGCGAGACAGCAGCCGTCTACGCCCAATCGCGTAGACGAAGCCGTCCGCTGTCGGAGGCCCCGGCGGTCTCGCCGGCGCGATGATCTCGGCCATGACGGTCCGTGAGGAGTACGAGCAAACCCGATGCACCCGCACGGCCGTTGCCCGAGGGCGGACGCGGACCGCCACGGTCATCACGGCCGCCGCCATCACGAGCCTCACGAAAAGGAGAAGGCACATGAATTCATCAAGAGCCTCGGCGCCAGTCCGACGGGTGCTTACCGTGGCCGCAGCCGTCCTGGTCGGAGGCATCGTGCTCGCCCTACTGCTGGGCGGGACCGGGATCGGCGGACCAGCCGCCGCAAACGGACCGGCGGCGGCCATCGATGCCTACAAACTGACCACCGGCCGACTCGTGTCCATGGTGGGCGCACTGGCGGCGCTGGCCGGCGCGGTCATCGGCGGGCTGGCTCTGACCCGTCCCAGCAGTCGTACCGGCACCAGCAATGGGCGACTCGGAGCCATCATCGCCGTGGTGGCGGGGCTGATCGGCTTGGCCCTCGGCGGATACGTGGTCGCCGCCGCCAAAGGTGGTCCCGGCACCGGCTACGGAATAGTCGGTGGCGTCGTAGCCCTGGTGGTGGGGCTGATCAGCCTGGGGCTCGGCGGGCTGGCCATAGCCCGCTCCCACCGCACCCGCTGACCAACTGACCGGGCGCTTCGGACCTGTCCCGGCCGGTTCTTCGTCCCCGCCCCTGATCGGGAAGCCTCTCAGCCGCTGGGACACATCCTGCTGCCCGTCATCACAACGGCTGGGCGGCATGCTGCCGGCGCGGACCTGGTGACCTACCGCCAGCGCTGCGGTGAACGGCGCGCCGAGGCCGTGCTGCGAACCTGTTCGAAGTGTCAGTTCGACTTCCGCAGCCTGGCCGGCGGCGAGCGGGGCTGGCAGCCCAGGGCGGGGGTGTCCGCATTTGGTCCGGGGCCGCAGGCAGCCGCCGCCCGCCCGTCGCGCACCCGGCGGGTTACCGGCCGGATCCGGAGGCGGAGCAGTGGCCACGGCCGCTGGGCTTTCGGCCCTGAGCCGGACCAGAGCGGGTAACGGGGGCGGGAGCCTCGAAGGAACTCCCGCCCCCGGCCTCAGGAGCAGTTCTTGCCCCTGTTGATGCAGGCGGCGATACGTTGCATGGTCTGGGCGGAGTTGACGTTGATGAAGTCGTTGTGGTCGGAGAAGGGGTTGTGGTTCTCCTCGGGGAAGGAATCAAGGGCGTACTGGCCCCTGACCTGCACGTCGCGGTCGATGTCGTAGGCCACGGTGATCCGCAGTTGCGGAATCGCGAGGAAGCCCTGCGGGCACGCGCCGGTGGCCTTGTCGGCGAAGGCGACGTGGGTGCGGTGGTTGTCGCTGTCGATGTTCCTGCCGTCCCAGCAGCCGGGGAAGTCGTGCACGCGCTGCACCTGGCTACCGGCGGGGCAGATCGGGTACCTGTCGGAGAGCCGGTCGGTGAAGCCCGAGCACGTCCAGGTGGCGCGGGCGTTGGCCGGGCCCCGGCTGGTGGGTTTGGCGTCGCCGGTGAGAGCCCGGAGGAACTTAGGCATCGGCACCACCTTGCTGACGGGGTTGCCCCGGTACTCGATCAGCACCTGTGCCGGGCGGACGATGCCGCCGGTGTTGCCGGGCAGTTCAAGGTTGGGCCCCTGCGGCTCGGGTAGGGCGGCGGCACTGCTGGGTGCGCTGCTCGGTGCCGCCGGGGTGCCGGGGGCCTGGTCCACCGTGCAGGTGGCGAGCGTCTCCAGACCCTGCGGGCGGGGGGCCTGCCGACCGATCGCGATGGCGATCCGGTCGAGCACGGCGACCCGCTTGGCGCGCAGCGGTCCGAGGATGGCGTTGTCGACGAAGGTCGGGCCGCCTTGGCCGCGGGTGGTGACGAGGCGTTCGTTGGCCTCGGAGATCTGCCGGTCGAGATCGTCGAGGTTGCGGTTCACCTCGGCAAGGGCTTGGTCGGGTACGCCGGGCAGCTTGTCCCGCACGGTGGGGCACTGAATCCGAGGATTCGCGACCTGGGCTGCCTTTACGCCCGCGCGATGGGTGGCACCGTGTATCCGGGCGTGCATGCCGTCGTAGCTGACGTCACAGTCGACCAGCGAAACCAGGCCGGGCTGGTTGCCACCAGCGACGGTGATCATGGTGCTGATCTCCTTGATCGTCGCGGCGCGGCGCGCGCGCAGCGAGTCGAGGACCTCCTTGTTGAGCGCGGCGTCGATGCGGCCATGGCTGGCGGTCATCCGCTGGTTCGCGGCGACTTGTTGGCGGTCCAGCTCGGTCAGCAGGCGATCGATGGTGCTGCGGACTCCGGCGGGGACGGCACGCAGCCGTTGACCGACCGAGGGGCAGACGACCATCGGCTGGGTCTGGGCGAGGGCCTGCTGGACCTGGTTGCCGCCGCGGACGGTCTTGTCGATGCGCACCACCGGCCAGAAGTACGACGACTTGTCACCGTTGCGGCAGGTGGTGCCGGAGGCGTCCAGATCGGCGTTGGAGGAGTTCGCGGTGATGGCCAGGTTGCCGACGAAGTCGTGGACGTGTTCGGCGCCGTTGCGGATGCCGGGCTGGGCCACCGGGTTGTCGGGGCTGAACTTGCCGTTGCCGTTCGTGCCGCAGTCGACGGTGAACCGGCCCCTCGACGCGGCTGCGGCCAGCTTTGGGTTCTGCACGTTCGGCCGCACGTTCTGGATGGGCACGTACTGGTCGAGGCTGGTTGCGGCGTCCGCGGTGCCCTTGCCGCCACTGGAAACGAAGGTGACGGTGAGCGCGCCGGTGGCCACCAGCACGGCCGCGGCCATGGCGAGCCTGGCCAGCCGCGACTGCACCAGCGGGTTCCTTCTGCGGTCCATGGGATCTCCTCAAGCCTGGAAGCCGGCTCCGGTGATGTGCTGACGTCACCCGGTACGGGCCTTCGGGCGGTGGACGGTCAATCTTCGGCGGGCACGTCACCGTTCGGTAAGAAGTCGCGGGCGTACGGGGCGACGTCGCGGGCAGGCAGGGCGAACCGGCCGGCCCGCGACGGCTGAGCAGCGGTGGAGCCGTTGGGCGAGAGGTTGCTGCGGTGCGGCCTACCAGGTCGTCAGGAGCAGGTGATTGATCGTGAGGGCCACACCCGCCTGCACGGCGAGCCACCGGCGGCGGTCGGCGGGTGGGATCAGGGCCGCTCCGGCCATGAGCCATGCGGTGAAGGGCAGCCAGATGCGTTCGACCTCGGCCTTGCTGTAGCCGGACAGGTCCGCGGCGACGATCGCCGCCGTGGCGGCGAGGGTCGGCAGCCAGGTGGCGTAGTCCGCGCGTGCCGGTGGAGCGGATACCGCCCGCCACCCGGCCACCACCGCGCGGCGAAGGATCACAGCCGCCACAGGGCCGGCGGCGACGACCACGAGCGCGAGGTCCGCCCAGACCCAGTAGCCGTACGCGCGGTCGGCGGCGATGCCCTGGTAGTAGCGCTCGATGACGAGGCGATAGCCGGCAGGCCAGGAGAAACCGGCGGCCGTGAATGCGGCCACGACCGCCGCCGCCCCGGCGAACGCCCAGCCCACGGTGCGCCGGCGCCGGTCGGCCAGCACGACGACCACCAGAGCGATCGGTGCCATCAGGACGAGCCCGTAGGAGAGGTAGCAGCCGAAGGCCAGCAGGGCACCGCCGGTGGCGCTGGCTGCGGCACGGCCCCGGGTGATGCCGAGCGCCAGCAGGGCGATTCCGGTGGCGGTCACACCCGCGAACAACCCGTCGGCCGACACCCCCGACCAGATCGCCCCGGGGAACAGCACCGTGAACGGCAGTACGGCACGGGCCGCCTCGCCGGTGCCGAGCAGCCGTACGGTGTGTGGCACGGCGACGGCGACGAGCGCTGCGGCCAGGATGCACAGCACACCGGCCCAGCCGCCGCCGCTCAGCCCGGTCCGGTCGAGCCAGACGAAGACGACCAGTGCCCCCGGCGGATGACCGGACACGTGGGTGGTCCAGGAATCCGGTTGGAAGTCGAGG
>NZ_GG657738.1:3200079-3406871 GCF_000158815.1 Micromonospora sp. ATCC 39149
GACAGCGCGAGCAGCGGCCGCCAGGGCAGCCGGGCGGCCAGCGCGGGTCCGCGCCACCAGACCAGCACGGCCAGCAGCAGGGCCGGCGGTGTGCCTGGGCCCACGTGCGGCAGCCAGTGCGCGGACAGCGGCGCCGTGCTGGCGTGCACCGGATGTCCCAGCAGGTACAGCACGCCGCCGGTGACGGCGGCCGTCGCGACCAGGCCGAGCGCTCCAGCGGCCGCGATCAGGTCGGCTCGTGTCGGATGGTTCGCCAGCCCGACATTCATCCGCGCAGCGGCGCGTGGGCGAACTCCGCGATTCCGTCGGCGAGTCCCACGGCGGCCCGGAATCCGAGTTCGGTCTCGGCACGTGCAGGCGAGGCGACCACGTGCCGCACGTCGCCGAGCCGGAACTCGCCGGTGAACACCGGCAGGGGCCCGCCGGCGGCCCGCGCGAGCTCCGTGGCCATCTGGCCGATGGTCGCCGGGCGACCGGAGGCGACGTTGTACGCACGCCAGCCGGTGCGCGTGCCGGTCGCGTTCACGGCGGCGAGGTTGGCCGCCGCCACGTCGCGGACGTGCACGAAGTCGCGGCGCTGGCCGCCGTCCTCGAACACCCGGGGCGCCCGTCCGGCCTCCAGCGCGGAGCGGAAGATCGCCGCGACCCCGCTGTACGGTGTGTCGCGGGGCATGCCGGGCCCGTAGACGTTGTGGTATCGCAGCGCCACGACGGTACCGCCGGTCTGCCGGGCCCAGGCTGCGGTGAGGTGCTCCTGGGCAACCTTGGTGGCGGCATACACGCTGCGTGGATCCAGCGGAGCCTCCTCACCGATCAGCCCCGGGGCGACGGCGGCACCACAGATCGTGCAGGCGGCCTCGAATTGGCCGGCGGCCAGGTCTGCGACACGTTCCCGGGCCCGGGGGCGGAACCGGAACCGTGCTTCGCCGCAAGGCGTAAGGCCCCTTTCCGCCGTAAGACGACCATGGAGCTGGGCGAGCACGAGCCGGCGGATGCCCGGCGCGGGTCAATCGCGGCGGAGCAGATCGCGTGCGAGGTCGTTACAGCCGACGTACTCGGGCAGGTCGTCCAGGTCCACGCCGAGTCCCCACCATGACCGCTAGGTGGACCACCACGTCGACGCCGGCCAGGACGCCGGCGACGGCGGGCCGGTCGCGCAGGTCGAGCCGGACGAGTGGGGCTCCTGCCACGGTGTCCGGCAGCGGCAGGCGGTGTGCGCCGGGATGACCGGCGTCCACGACGGTCACCCGGTGGCCGGCATCGTGCAGGGCGGTCACGACGTGGGTTCCGATGAATCCGGCACCGCCGGTAACGAGTACGTGAGTCACGGCGCCGACGGTAGAGCCGGGACGCGGCGACGCGCCCCGGCCGCGACCTACCGTCAGCGGTTCGTAAGGACTCCGGTCCGGGTCACCGTTCCGTAAGACTCCGTCATCGCCAGGTAAGAATTTCCGGGCGGATCGTGTCCTAGCGTCCGCGGCATGACCGATGTGGTTCTTCCCTGTCGCAACGAGGCCCCGGCCCTGCCCGGCCTGCTGGCCCGGATGCCGGCCGGCTACCGGCCGATCGTGGTGGACAACGGCTCGACCGACGACTCGGCAGCCGTGGCGCGCGCCCACGGCGCCGAGGTGATCAGTGTGGCCGAGCCCGGGTACGGCGCCGCCGTGCACGCAGGAGTCCTGGCGGCCGACCCCGCCGACGGGGTGGTGTGCGTGATGGACGCCGACGGATCCTTCGACCCGGCGCAGCTACCCCGGCTGGCCGATCCCGTCCTTGCCGGCGAGGCGCGGCTGGGCACCGGCCGGCGTCGCCCGGCCGCGCGCGGCGTGTGGCCGCTGCACGCCCGGGCCGCCAACGCCGTCCTGGCCCACCGGCTGCGCCGCACGACCGGCCTCGACATTTACGACATCGGTCCGATCCGGGCCGTGCACCGCGCCGACCTGCTGGCGCTGGGGCTGCGCGACCGCCGCTTCGGCTACCCGCTGGAACTGCTGATCGCGGCGGGCCGGGCCGGCTGGCGGGTGATCGAGGTCGACGTCGACTACCACCCTCGGGCAGCCGGCACCCGCTCGAAGGTGACCGGCACCCTGCTCGGCACCGCGCGCGCCATCCGGGACATGAGTGCGGTGCTGGCCCGGTGAGCGCCCCTCAGCTCCTGGTGCTGACCAAGACGCCGGAACCCGGCCGGGTCAAGACCCGGCTCTGCCCGCCCTGCACGCCCGAACAGGCTGCCCGGATCGCCGCAGCCGCCTTGGCCGACACCCTCGACACCGTCGCCACGGCCACGGCCGGTGCCCGGGTCCTGGTCGTCGACGGCGGCCACCCCACCCCGGAGGGCTGGACGAGGGTCGGCCAGCGAGGCGGCCCGCTCGGCGACCGCCTCGCCAACGCATTCGCCGACAGCCTCACGGTGGGCACGGCCACCCTGCTGATCGGCATGGACACCCCGCAGCTCACCGCCGAACACCTAGACACCGCAATGGGGCTGCTCGGCACGGTGGACGGGCCGGACGCGGTGCTCGGACCGGCCGACGACGGCGGCTGGTGGGCACTGGGCCTGCGCGAGCCCGGCCACGCCGAAGTCCTGCGCACGACCCCGACCTCCACAGCTGACACCGGCCGGCTCACCCTGGCCGCGCTGCACCGTCGCGGCCTGCGGGTTCACCTGTTGCCCCGCCTGCGTGACGTGGACACCGCGGCCGACGCCCGTGCCGTGGCCGCGCTGTGCCCGGCGGGCAGCCGGTTCGTCGCCGCCGTCGCAGCCAACGTGCCGTCACCGGCGGCGGTTGCCCGGTGAACGCTGTGGCGGTCTTCGAGGCCGCGTTCGACCGGGCCGCGTCGGGCGTCCCAGCCGCGTTCACGGCCCGGCACCCGAGCGGCGGCGTGGCCCGGTTCGACCCGGCCGTCTGGTGCCGCGACGCAACCGCCGGGGACACGGCACTGCTCGAACGCTGCACCGGCCCCACCCTCGACGTCGGCTGCGGTCCCGGCCGGCTCACCGGTGCGCTGATCGGCGCCGGGCGTCCGGCCCTCGGCATCGACATCAGCGCCACCGCGGTCCGCCTGGCCCGTAGCCGTGGCGCGGTCGCGCTGCAACGCGACGTCTTCGACCCGGTGCCGGGCACCGGCCGCTGGCAACACCTGCTGCTGGCCGACGGCAACGTCGGCATCGGTGGCGACCCGTACCGGCTGCTACGCCGCTGCCGACGGCTGCTGGCGGCCGACGGCCAACTGCACGCCGAGTTCGCGCCACCCGGCACGCCCGCCTGGTCCGGCACAGCCACGGTGCAGGCCCCAGGCGGCACTGGCGGCCCCCTACGCTGGGCCTGCGTACCCCTCGACGGTCTTCCAGCGCTGGCCGAGGCCACGGCGATGCGCGTTCTCGCCACCTGGACGGAGGCTGGGCGGTGGTTCGCCACCCTCGTCCTCCGGTGAACAGCCGTACGACCGTACTGCGGCGGCTCGCCCGGTGGTGGCTGATGCCGCTGCCGGCACCGCCCGCAGCACTGCGGCGCGGGCCGATGCGACCTAACGCGTTTGCGTCCGGGTTGCGGTCGACGCGGCTGACCAGCCAGCTCGGCGTCGCGCTCGGCGCGACGTTTGCCGTCTGCTTTCTCACCGGGCTGCTCAGCCACCTGATCCAGCACCCGCCGGGCTGGCTCTGGTGGCCGGCCCGCCCGGTCGGGCTCTACCGGTTCACCCAGGGTCTACACGTGGCGACCGGTCTCGCCACGGTGCCGCTGCTCGGCGCCAAGCTGTGGTCGGTCTACCCACGCCTGTTCACCTGGCCGCCGATCCGTTCGATCGCCCATGCCGCCGAACGCGCCAGCGTCGGCGTACTGGTCGCGGCGGCGCTGTTCCAGGTGGTCGGCGGGGTCCTGAACATCTCCCGCTGGTACGCGCCGATGCCGTTCTTCTTCACCGCCGGGCACTACTGGGTGGCGTGGCTGGCGGTCGGCGCGCTGCTGGTGCACGTCGGCGTACAACTGCCGGTCGTGCGCAGCGCGCTCAGCCGCGCCGTCCCCGAGCCGCCACAGGGCCGGCTGAGCCGGCGCGGGATGCTCGGCGGCGTCGCCGCCGCAGCCGGGCTGATCACCCTGACCACGGTCGGACAGACCCTCCGGCCGCTGTCCGGCCTGGCGGTGCTCGCCCCCCGGCGACCAGACGTGGGGCCCCAGGGGCTGCCGGTCAACAAGACCGCGAACAGCGCCGGGGTGTCCGCCCTGGCGCTGGATCCGTCGTACCGGCTGGCGGTCGTCGGTCGCGCCGGGCACACCGACCTGGATCTCGCCGCCCTCCACGCCTTCGAGCAGCACACCGTGGAACTGCCGATCGCCTGCGTGGAGGGTTGGAGCGCCACCGGGCGGTGGACCGGCGTACGGCTGCGGGACCTGGTAGCCCTCGTGGGTGCCGACCCGGACCGGGCGGCCGTTCTCATCGAGTCGCTGGAGGCGACCGGCCGGTACCGCACGTCGACCGTCGCGCCGGCCCACGTCCGTGACCCGCTGACGCTGATCGCTCTGCGGTTGGGCAGTGAACCCCTGCACCTCGACCACGGCTACCCGGCACGATTGATCGCCCCGAACCGGCCCGGCGTGTTGCAGACCAAGTGGGTCGCGAGGATCACCGTGCGGGAGTCTTCGTGAGGATCCGGACAGCCCTCGTCGCTGTCGGCGTCCTGCTGATGGGGTACGCCGCCGTGGGCGCTCTCGCCGACCCCGGCCTGAAGCCGGCCGGTGTGCTGCTCTTCCTGGCCGGGATGCTGGCCGGTCACGACATCGTCTGGATGGCCGGGCTGCTGGCAGCCGGTGCGGCGATCGCCCGGTTCGTCCCGGACCGCCATCGGTCGGTGACGCGTGCCGCCGCGGTCAGCGTCGCCGCCATCACTTTCGTGGCGTTGCCGCTCGTCCTCGGCTTCGGCCGGCCCCCGGACAACCCCTCGGTGCTGCCGCTGCCGTACGGCCGGAATTTTGCCGTCGTCCTGCTCCTCGTCGCCGGCACGACACTGCTGACCTGCCTGTCGGCTGACCGGCGACGCCGGTCGGCGGCAGGCCGTAAGAAGTCCGAAAGACCCGGCGGGAGCGGCCCGCGACCGGCCGGTCGGTAACGTGGCCGGGATGGGACATCGGGTGTTGGTGGTCGACGACGACCTCACCGTCAGCGACGTCGTCCGGCGCTACCTGGAGCAGGACGGCTGCGAGGTCCGGCTGGCCGCCGACGGCGCCGACGGCCTCGCGGCGATCGCCGTCCACCGGCCCGACCTCGTGGTGCTCGATCTCATGATGCCCGGCATCGACGGCCTCGAAGTGTGCCGCCGGATCCGCAGGCAGTTGCCCGACCTGCCGGTGATCATGCTTACCGCCCTCGGCGAGGAGGCCGACCGGGTCCTGGGGCTGGAGGTCGGTGCCGACGACTATGTGACCAAACCGTTCTCGCCCCGCGAACTCGTGCTCCGCATCCGTTCGGTGCTGCGACGTACCGCCGGGCACACCACCAGCCCGGCCGGCCTGACCAGGCTCGTGGACGCGGAGCTGGCCGTCGACACCGCCCGCCGCGTCGCCGAGCTGAACGGCACGCCGCTGTCGCTGACCGTCCGGGAGTTCGATCTGCTGGTCTTTCTCATGCGTCACCCCGGGCGCGCGTGGTCCCGCAGCGACCTGCTGGACAAGGTGTGGGGGTGGCAGTTCGGTGACCAGTCGACGGTGACCGTCCACGTCCGCCGGCTACGCGAGAAGATCGAGAGAAAGCCGGCCGAACCGCGCCGCATCCGCACCGTCTGGGGCGTCGGTTACCGCTACGACCCGCTCGCCGAGGGCGACCACCGGTGAACGACACGCTGCTCATCGGGCTCTACGCCCTCGCCGCCGGAGGCGTCGTCGGGCTGGCCGGCGCCGGGACGCTACGGCTGCTGCGCGGACGCTCGATCCTCGTCCACGTCCTGGTGCTGCTCACCGTCACCGTGCTCGCGGTGGTCGTCGGCGTGGCCACGGTCGCCCAGGCCATGTTCCTGTCCCCGCACGACCTGTGGGTCGTCCTCGTCACCGTCAGCGCCTCGGCGGTGATCAGCCTCGCCGTCGGCGCCATCTTCGGCAGCCGGCTGGCCGCCTCCGCGGTCTGGGCACAGGCGGCCCGGGACCGGGAACGGCGGCTGGAGGCCGGGCGGCGCGAACTCGTCGCCTGGGTGTCGCACGATCTGCGCACCCCGCTTGCCGGGCTACGGGCGATGGCCGAAGCCCTCGAGGACCGCGTCATCGACGACCCGGCCACCATCGACGACTACCACCGGCGCATCCGGGTCGAGACCGACCGCATGACTCAACTCGTCGACGACCTGTTCGAGCTGTCCCGGATCAGCGCGGGGGCGCTGCGGCTCGTGCCCACCACCGTGCCGCTGCGCGACATCGTGTCCGACGCGATCGCCGGCGTCGGCCCGCTCGCCGCCAGCCGCAGGATCCGTCTCGTCGCCGCGGACAGCGGCTGGCCTCTCGTCCGCGCCGGCGAGCGCGAACTCGCCCGCGTCGTCAGCAACCTGCTGATCAACTCCGTCCGGTACACGCCCGAGGACGGCACCGTGCACATCGCGGCCGGCCACGAACGCGACGACGTGTGGCTTGTCGTCTCCGACACCTGCGGCGGCATTCCAGAGGAGGACTTGGACCGGGTCTTCGACGTCGCCTTCCGCGGCGAACGCGCCCGCACGCCGGGAGCGGCCGGCTCCGGTGGTGGTGGAGGGCTCGGCCTTGCCATCGTGCGCGGCCTCGTCGAAGCCCACGGCGGCAGGGTCGACGTCCGCAACACCAGCCGCGGCTGCCAGTTCGAGGTGCGGCTGCCCGCAGCCTGATCCGGCCCCGGGACGCGGTGAGCATGGCCGGGCCGCAGGCTGACTGCTCAGTCGAGCCATGGCCCGGTGGCCTCGGTGATCGTGCCGCTCGCCCAGAGCAGCACGACGATGTCGGCAATGGCGATGTCCGTACGCACGACACCCGCCGCCGGCGGCGCCCCTCGACCCGACGCCGGGGCCCGCTCCGCGACGCCGGGTGCCCCAGCCTCCACAGGTATAGTGATCACATTCAATGACTTGACCACGATGATCACGCCGGGATCCCAGTCGGGACATTGATCGTCACAAATGGCGCTGATTGCCAGAAATCGCTCCAGACCTAGGCATGACTTCCCAAAATCTGTAAAGTGAGCGCACCGCCGGGCAGCCAATGTTCCGGGCCGGCGGCGCATGTCTCGGAATAGGTCGAGGAGGGCCCATCGCGCGCCGGGGCAACTTTCCGATGACTGCGCGGCAGAGGCGGGCCGCGATCACCCGATCCAGGCGATCGTCCTCGTGTGCGGTTCGTGGGTGTCTACGGAAAAGACGGCAGGCCTCTCGGCCGCCCTCCGGCGTGCAGCGGTGAGGCGAGGCGAAGGAGGCGAATACATGGAGGACCACCCGTTGCGGTCCCGGCGCAGCTTTCTGGGAATGGGGGTGGGGCTGCTCGGCGCGGCCGGTCTGGCCGCGTGCGGAGACAGCTCGCCGTCGACGCCCCGGGTACAGGCCGAGGTCCCGAAGGAGCTGATCGACGCCGCGGCATCGTTGAAGGGCTCCTCGATGGGAATGCTGTCGCAGAAGCTGTACTCGGAGGCGGCGAACGCGGCACTCGACAGCTCGATCAAGAATTTCGCCGACGCCACCGGCACGAAGATCGAGAACAGTCTGGTCCAGGCCGATGCCGGTGACGCGGTAGCCAAGATCGACGCCGAGGTCAAAGGTGGCGTGGCGCGTGACCTTGCGTTCATGACCGACTCGCGGTTCGTCGCGCAGTTCCACGCGCTGGGCGACCTGGAGGACGTGACGGACGTCGTCCAGGCGCTGACGGCGAAGTACGGCGAGCCCACCGCGGAGTCCAAGAACTTCTGCGTCTTCGACGGCAGGTGGTTCGCCATCCCCTACCACTTCATCGGGATCGGGTCGTTCCTGCGCAAGGACTGGATGCAGGACAAGGGCATCTCCCCCAAGGACATCTACACCTGGGAGGAACTGCGGGACCTGTGCCTGGCGATCTCCGATCCAGGCAAGCGCCGGTTCGGCTGGGGCATGACCGTGAACCGGTCCGGTGACGCCAACGGCATGATCGAGGCACTGATCAACTCCTACGGCGGGGCGATCGCCTCCAACGACGGCAGGAAGGTCACGTTCGACTCTCCCGAGACGGTGCAGGCGGTGACCTTCCTCGGTGACATCTACACGAACCCCAGGTACAAGCCGATGCTGCCGCCGGGGGTGGCTGCCTGGACCGACTCCAGCAACAACGAGAACTGGCTCGCCGGGATCCTCGGCTACACCCGTAACCAGTTCAGCGTCTACGCGGACTCCAAGACGAAGAAGAACCCCGTCTACGAGAACACCCACGTCTTTCCCGACTGCATCGGGCCGGCCACCGACAAGTCCCTGCTGCTCGGCCAGTCCCAGAGCTTCGTCATCTTCAAGGGCGCCAAGAACCCAGAACTCGCCAAGCTCCTGGCGCAGTACCTGGTCACCGCGCCCGCGCTGCTCGGGGTGGCGAAGGAGGCACCCGGCCTGGCGCTGCCTGCCTGGGAGAAGGTCTGGGATGCCGACCCGTTCTTCGCCAGCGGCGACCCGGCGTTCCCCGTCATGCGCAAGATCACCCAACAGTCGCTGCCGCTGTCCACGAAGAACGGCCTGAACTTCCCGCAGAAGGCCAGCGCCGGCCAGCAGGCCGCCGTCGGGTCCTACCTCCTCACCGACATGATGCAGCAGGTCATCCAGGGCACGCCGCCGGCGCGGGCCGTGCAGGCCGCCCACGCCAGGATGGTGCAGATCTTCACCCAGCAGGGGCTGCCGCAGTGACGTCGACCCGTCCAGCACCGGCCCCGGCGGCGAGAGCATCCTCGCCGCCGGGGGCCGGCTCCCTCACCGCCACCCAGCGACGACTGGGTCGCGACTGGCGGCTGGCGGCGCTGTTCCTGGCGCCCATGGCCGTGCTGGTCGGTGGTCTCGTGCTCGTGCCGATCGCCTGGTCGGTCGTCACCAGCACCACGGAACGGCACGGGCAGCACAGCGTGTTCGTCGGCCTGGCCAACTACACCGCCCTGGCCGGGGACGAGCAGTTCCACGCGGGCGTGGTGAACTCGTTCGTCTTCACCGCCTACGCCGAGGTGTTCAAGGTGGTGCTGGGGCTGTCCGCAGCCTTGTTGCTGCACCATCGGCGCCGTGGACGGGCCGTGTTGGCCGGACTGCTCCTGTTGCCGTGGGTGGTCCCGACGGTGGTCACGGCGTTCAGTTGGCGGTCGCTGCTCGACCCGATCTTCGGCAGCGTCAACATGCTGCTCACCGACTCGGGGATCGGGCCTCTGCTGGCCAGGGCACACCTGGTCGAAAGCTGGCCCGCGGGCTGGCTGTCCGAGGCGTCGCTGGCCATGCCATCGGTGATCCTCGTCAATGTGTGGAAGGGGGTGCCGTTCTTCACCGTTGCGTTTCTCGCGGGGTTGAAGGCCATCCCGACAGACCTGTACGAGGCGGCGACCGTGGACGGTGCCACGCCGTGGCAGCGGTTCGCCCACGTGACGCTCCCCGGACTGCGCCATGTGATCACCGTAACGGTGACCCTGTCGTCGATCTGGACGTTCAACAACTTCGACCTCATCTGGTTGCTGACGCAAGGCGGCCCGGGCAACGCGACAGCGCCGTATGTGCTGGTCGCCTACTCGAAGGCGATCCTGCAACTGCAGTACGGTGCGGGGGCAGCGGTCACGCTCGTGATGCTGCCGGCCATCGGCGGGCTGGTGTTCGTGCTGGTCCGGCTGTTACGCCGGGACGCCGGCACCGAGCCGCCCCGCCGTGCCCGCACGGGGCGGACGGCGCGGACGGTCCGCACGGCGCGTAAGGCGCGGAAGGCGCGGAAGGCACTGCCGTGGGCCGCCGCCGCGGCGGTCGCCGGTCTGCTGGCCTGGGCGTCGCCACACATCGCCTGGAAGGCGGCGGTGGTCCTCGGGGTGCTCCTGCTGGTCGCGGCGGCGGTCGGCCGGGTGGTCTCGGCGCTCGGGGCCTGGGGACGTCGCCGGGCGTCGTCGCTGGTGTCTGGGCTGGCCTCCGCTGTCGCCCTGGCCGGGTTGCTCGTCTTCGTCTTGGCCCCGCTGTACTGGATCGCCGTCACGGCCTTCAAGTCCGAGGGTCAGATCGTCATGCGCGACCACGACCTGTGGCCGACGCCGTGGACCCTGCAGCAGTTCGCTGATCTCTTCGCCACCAAGCCCTTCGGCCGCTGGTACCTCAACACGGTGCTGGTGTCCGTGGCGTCTACTGCGGTGGCACTGGTCTGCGCCGCCCTGGCGGGCTACGCGCTGGCCCGACTGCGGTTCCGCGGGGCGCAGAGTTTCACCGTCACGGTGCTGATCACCTACGTGATGCCGGGCGCGCTGCTGTTCATCCCGCTGTACCAGCTACTCATCGGGGTGCGACTCACCGACTCGTTGTGGTCTCTGGTGGTGACGTACCCGACCTTCACGCTTCCGTTCGCCACCTGGCTGCTGGCAGGGTACTTCGCGTCGATCCCCGTCGAGTTGGAGGAGGCCGCGCTGGTCGACGGCTGCACCCGCCTCCAAGCGTTCCGCCGGGTGGTGCTGCCCCTCGCCAAGCCGGGACTGCTGGCGGTAGCGCTGTTCACCCTGACCAATGCCTGGAACGAGTTCCTCTTCGCCTTCGTGTTCATCACGAAGGACGAGTACAAGACTCTTCCCGTGGGGATGCAGTCGATGATCACCGGGGACGTCGTGCCGCAGGGGCAGCTCGCTGCGGCGTCGCTGCTCGTCAGCATCCCCGTGGTGGTCATGTACGCCTTCGGGCAGCGCTTCCTGACCGAGGGGATCACCGCAGGCGCGGTGAAGGGCTGACCTGGGAGCCTGCTACGACGCCTGCCCTTGATGATCGACATCCCGTCCATCCTGGTCCACCCGCGCGGCCAATCCCTCACGTAGGTCCGCGACCGCCGGCGGAGTATGGGGCTCCGCCGGCGGTCCGGGGTTGCTGAGGGTCAGCGGCCGTTGGTGGTGTCGCGGATCCAGTCGGCGATGTTGTCGGTGCGTGCCGGGGTTTCGATGCCGGTGTGTGGGCAGCTCGGGCCGTTGCTCACCACGGCCACCAGTTCCGGGGCCCGCCAGCGGAATTCGCGGAAGAACGGGCCGCCGGAATCGTATGGGCACGGCGTGGTGTCGGGCCTCGGTGCCAGGCCGCGAACGCCCAGGTTCGCCTCCCGCAACGACTCCACCTCCATCTGCCCCGTGTTCAGATGCGTCACCGGCGTCGGGTTGGTGCTGGTCAGCGATCCGTAGCCGGTGAGCCGCAGCACGTCGCCGACCTTTGGAGCCCGGCTGCTCACCTTCAGCGGCTTCACATCGGTGATCGGCTCGGCCAGTTTGGCGAGGGCCACGTCGGCGGTGGCCGACTGGCGCACCTCGACGATTTCCAGGTCATGGCCGCCGGGGCTGGTGACCAGATCGGTGCGACCTACGGTCGCGACCGTGGAGGCGGCGACCGGACGGGAGACGCGGACCCCGTTCTCGTCGCGGAAGCAGTGTCCGGCGGTGATCACCCACTGGGGCGCCACCAGCGCGCCCGAGCAGGCGCTGTTGCGTGTTCCTCCGCCGAGGACCGGGATTCCGGTCATGGTCAGTTTGGCGGAGAACCGGTACTTGCCATCCTTGACCGGTTCGCCGTTGGCGATCGCGTTGGCCGGCACGATGCCGAGCATCGTGATGCCCGCCGCGACCACGGCAACGGTGGTCGCGGCGATCATCGTTCTCTTACCTGACACTGCTGTCCTCCTCGGAACGGTCGACACCACATCCTTGCGGATCACTCAGGTCCACTGCTGGTACCAGTTGCTGGAGTCGCATCCACCGGCGTACGCGCGGCCATCGCTGTTGCTGTCCACGCGCCGAGGGGGCATCGCCTCCGGGACTCGTGTCACGTCCGCTCCCTTGATTCGTGCTCGGCGAGAGATCCACCGATGGCGCACGGAAGCTACCCATGCAGGTGGAACCTGACCAACAGCCACGTCGTGCCGGTTGTCCCGCCGGCGGGACAACCGGCACGACGGAGCCTGGCCACCTACGCTGTTTCGTCGAGCGCGTGATCAATTACCTCAGCGGCGGCCCCCGCTGAGCTCCGCACTACGCGCCGGTTTCGCCGTTTTCGGATCTTGAACTGGGCCTTGGTGCTCCCGGGTGGCGGGTGGCCCCGGATCCTTTCGGGATCCGGGGCCTACCGTAGCGATCAGGCCGCCGCCAGCGAGATCACCGGAGTTTGGCGCTCGGTGTACGTCGCGTACTCGGTGAATGGCCGATGGAGCGCCACTGGGTGCTCCCACGACACCGCACGCTCCGCGCCCTGCGTAACCCGGCGGAATGACCCGGCGGCACGTGCCACCGGGCGGTACGACCTCGGTGGCCGCCATCGCCATCAGGTTGTGGGGCCAGGCTGGACGCGTGTCCGTGCCGCCCTTCGATGCGGCGATGACCAGGCGGGAATCGTCTCGGGGTAGATCAGGGGCTGATCCGAGCCTCGCCGCTGCGCCGCCCGACTTGGTGGAGGAGCAGCTTGCCGCAGCCCGGTGCGTAGGGCCAGTTCGAACAGCAGGCCGTGCCGTTGGTAGGCGCAGCCCGGGGATGAGCGTCCCCACTTTCGACGCTTAGGACAGCAGAGGTGTCGACACCGCCGAGGTCTGGTGGTTGCGATCCTCGCCCAAAGGAGCGGGCCGCAGGCGGTCAGCCCAGCAGGCGATAATGGTACGGGCCCGTCGAGCCACAGACACTTGTAGACCGGATCGAGTCGTACGTCCAGCCGAAGGGGATTGCGCAGGCCCACAGACCGTTGACCGGAACCCGCAGCCGGTAGCGGTACGAGAGCGATCCGCAGGCGCCAGTGGGCTCCACCTGGTCCCAGGTGTAGCCGCTCGGCACGTAGCAGGCCCAAGACCCGTCGAGGCCAAGCGCTCCCGGCGCGGAATTCCCATGCAGAACGGTTTCCTGTGAAATCGGATTCGCGTTGGCGGGAATTGCCGCTGGGGCAATGAGCGGTGAGGCGATCGCCAGAGCGAGAGCGGCGATGATTCGACGCAACACGGCATTCCTTTCGATCATTTTGCACCCATCCACGCAGCCCTGGAATCCTCTCAGATCAACTGTCGCACGTCTATTTTTTGATATTCGCGTCGGGCGAATCGAGAGTGCTACTGCCGCGAGTGCCACCGGCCCGTGCACCGGACGAAGCGGCCGAGCTTGCCGAGGGCCATGCCGAGCGCGTTGTGCGCCTCGGAGTACTCCGGTCGCAGATCGAGGCACGCGCGCAGCGGCTCGAGTGCCTCCTCCCACCGACCGGCGTTGGTTAGCGAGACCCCGAGGAACAGCCGGCAGCTCGACGAGCCCGGATCGGCGCCGGCTGCCTCGGCGAACCCGTCGGCAGCCTCCGGCCAGCGCTTCTGGTCGAACAGCGCCAGAGCGCGCTGGTACGTCGCCCGCGCCTGCTCGACATCGGAGCGATGTTCTCTGCTCTTGCGCGAGAACAAACCCACCCGGGGCCTCCTTCGACACCGACTTCATGGTAGGCGTGGTGCCCGCGACGCCGGTTGATCTGATGTTGGTGGTGTAGAGGACCTTGCGGACCTCGTTATCGCAGTCGAGGAACGGCACGAACTGCGGCCAGGAGGTGCGCCACAGCCGGATGAGGGCGGGGTACTGGTCGCCGAACTCAGCGGCGAACGCCGAAACGGTCCTCGGGGGCGGTGCAGATGTCCCGCAGAGCGGAAGTGACCTTCTCCCCAGTCCTTGCGGTTGGGGTAGCGCAGACTGCCCGCACGAGGTGCACGACGCACTGCTGGTGCACCCCCTGGGGCCAAACCTGTTCGACGGCGTCGGTCATACCCCCGAGGCCGTCGGAGCAGACCTGAACACGCTCTCGACAGCGCGGATGAGTACTTCGGTGAGGTACGGCGGCCGGCTCGACCTTGGCGACCCCCATTGGTCGGGTCGGCCGTACGCGACCATAGCGTCGGGCATCAATGCACACGTGCGTCGTCATCACGGCGGAGTCTGGCACGCCGCGCGGTCCGCGTGCCGGTTTAATCCCGTCGTGGATCTCCATACCGGCTGTTAGCGTCGCGGCATGTTCGCCACCGACCGGGTCCGACTGCGTCCGCCCACGCCCGACGACGCGCCAAACATGTTCCGCCTGCACGGCGATCCCGAGCTGCACCTGATCACCGACAACGAGCCGTTCCTGCCGCATCACGTCGGCCAAGTCCGGGCCCGGCTGGAGAAACAGGTCACCGAGCCGCCCGACGGCCAGACCATGGTGTCGCTGCTGGCCGAGACCGCGGCCGACGGCACTTTCCTCGGTGGCGGCGTGCTGTGGGGGATCGACGCGTTCAACCGATACGCCCACCTCGGCATTTCGTTGCTCCCCGAGGCGCGCGGCCAGGGGTACGGAACCGAAGTGATCCAGTTGCTCTGCCGGTACGGCTTCCGCAACCGCAACCTACGCCGCCTGGAACTGGAGACGTTGGCCAGCAACACGGCCATGCGGCGGACTGCGGAGACGTGCGGCTTCATGCACGAAGGCACCCAGCGGGAGCGCGAGTACGACGGCGACGGCTTCGCCGACATAGTGATCTACGGCCTGCTCCGGCGCGACTGGACCCTGTAGCCGGCCGACACGGTCGTCCGGTCGTGATCGGGCGGATCAGGCGTTCGGGGCACGTCGGGGTGCTGGCCACCCCGGAGCGGTTCGCCTCTCGCTCGGGGCCCTGGCGACACCCGGATAAAGCAACGAGGCACATTGCGGTCATCGGCATGACAGCGCACTGCCGTCCGCGCCGAACGCGGCGAGATGCCCCGTCACCCGGGCGAGCCGGGGTTGCCCGCCGCGCAGGGCCGGTCGTCGCACGTGCGGTAATCAGATGCCTGGACCTTTTGGCCGTCACCACCGATGCTCGCCCAGCCGACGTCCGATCCCCGCTCGCCACCCTGCGCCAGCCCAGGGTCAACGACGGCCGACCGAGCAACAAGCATCACCATCCGCTACCACCACGCTCGCACCGCCGACGACAAGAACACGGCGCTCGCTGCGCTGTCGGCGGCATGACAGGATGACCGGACATGATCCGATCAGCTCAGCCAGGGGTTGTCGATGTCTCAAATGGGTCGGCCGCCGGACGATGTTCGTGACACCGGGACCGCAAGCGCGGATCTCGCCGAAAGCGAGGCGCTGCGCGCTGCCGAGCGGCGCTTGCAACAGGCCCAGTTGGCCTCCGATGTCGCGGTGTTGGATCGGTTGATCGATGACCGGCTCGTGTTCACTGGACCTGACGGCGGTCTGTACTCCAAGCAGGACGACCTGCACCTGCACCGATCTGGCCGGCAGTCGATGATTCGGGTGGACGAGGAGGACCTGGCGGTGCTCGTGGTCGGCGGCACCGGGGTGACCTGGTTCCTCGGCACTTTGGAAGGCACCCTTGCCGGGAAACCGTTCCTCGCCCGGGTCCGCTACACGCGCACATGGATCCTCGATGAGGAGGAGGGATGGCGCCTGATCGCGGCACACGTCAGCCCCGCCGACCGGGACACCGCCACGGGCGGGTGACCGGACAACACGTCGCCCCAGTCCGGGAACGCGCCGACCGCGAGCGCGGCCCGGGTACGCAAGATCACTTGCACGCTCATCGGCATGACACGCTACGTATCCACCTCGACAGCGACCGCCTCACCGCATGGCGCGTTCTACACCCCCACCGGGCGGGCAAGGTCCATCACGAGTCGCGCGGGGCGACCCGCGAACAAGCGCGCCCGCCCGGTTGCCACGCCAAGGTTACGACCCACCCGCCGCCGAGGCGGTCAGCCTGGGGTCGGCCCGTGCCTGCGTGCTTGGGCGACGCCCAGCCACTCCCCGAGCCGACGGCGGATTCGGCTGCGGCGATATCCGCCATGCATTGCCCCGGTTGATGGTGGATCGAACAGCGATCCTGACCCGGGTGCGGCTGTGGCCGGCTTGGTCAAGAACGTAGCGCTCCACTGGGCGACTAACGACTCGGTGGCACGCGGTGCCAGTCGGTGGGCGGCCAGCGCCAGGTGTGAGACCACACCCGTTGTTGCCTGCCTGCGCGGACGGCGGGCGCACGCGAGAATCTTGGCAGCGAGACGCTCCGGTGCGTACGCGGGAGGGATAGCTCGTAGTTGGCGGCCCGAGTGGTTGGCGGCCCGCTCGAAGAAGGGCGTGTCGACCGGCCCGGGTAACACGAGACAGACCCGTATCCGAGGATGACGGGCGACTGCCCGCTGAAGGTTCAAGGCCAGCCCTCTGATGGCAAACTTGGTCATGGAATAGAGCGGGACCAGCGGGTTTGGGAACAGTGACAGCAACGACCCGACGAGCACGAGGGTCCCGTTGCCCTGCGCCTGAAATGTGGCCAGGGCAGCGCGGGCGCAAAGCGCGGTGCCGAATACGTTTGTGTCTACCAGCCGACGAATCTCGTCCACCGATTCAGAGCCCAGCGGCCCGGCAATGCCGACGGCCGCCGCTTCGACCCAGACGTCTATCTGCCCGAACCGTTGCACCGCCAGCCGGGCCAACCGCTCGACGGCCGCCGGATCTGCAATGTCGGTCGGCACTACCAGCACCTGCCCGCCTCGTGCCCGGCAGTCGTGTTCCACCTCCGCAAGCGCTTCTTGGCTGCGCGAGGCGAGCACCAACCTGGCCCCTTCGGCAGCGAAGGCCAACGCCGTCGCGCGACCGATTCCACTCGACGCCCCCGTGATCAGCACCACGGCGTCACGGAAGGTTCCACGCCTGACCATCACACCTCCCGCAACGCAGCAAGTCGACATCGACCATCTACCCACGGGCGTGACGATCACTCCCAGGAAGCATCACGGTGCCTGCCGAAGCGCGGCGAATCCGCCGGAAGGCCAGAAGACGCGGTGCCCGCTCATCGGCAAGACCGCGGCCGTACGCCCCGGCCGAGTAAACAGAAGTCTGACGGCGTTCTGGACGAAGCCTCCGGGGCTCAGCACAGTGGGTGGATGCCGACGACGGACAGGGCGCAGTCACCGGGGTCAACTTAGCTGCATCCCGTTGGATGCGGGCACAAGTCAGCCGAACAGCATCCCGAGAACGGCCGTACCCTTGATCAGGACGAATGTCGCCGTGCATAACAAACCGACCGAGTAAACCGTCACGGCGCCCCACCCAAGTGCGGGTGAGAATCGCCGTGGCGGTGGACTCGCCGTGCGAACCGGCCACCGCTATCAGTCGCCGCCCGGCGGCCAGCCTGTCGAGGACCTGCGCCCGGTGCACCACGGGAATGCCGGCGGCGCGGGCTATCCGCACCTCCGGCGCGTGCCGCGCGACCGTGGTGTAGACGAGGCAGCTCGCCGCCCTCGACGTGCGCCGCGTCGTGGCCCATGCGCACCCGAACGCCGGCCGCGCGCAGCGCCACGAGGACGGCTGAGCCGCGCGCAGCGCACGAGGATGGCTGAGTCGCACACGTCGCTGCCGCTGACCTGGTGCCCCAACTCAACCAGCAGTCGTTGGCGAACCGATCACCGACGTGCTTCGAAGAGGGGCCGCAGTCTTCGCTCGAAGGCCGCCTCGTCGATGCCCCGGGCCAGTTTCCGGTTGTAGTTCATGCGATACGGACAGCTGTCCTCGGCGCCCTGTCGCCCCGGGACGGTGAACTGGCTGATCATCTTGCCGCTGCGCGCCTCCCGCACCGTGACGTGGTAGACGCTCTCGAACAGGTCGAAGGTGAAGGGCCTGCCGCCGGCCATTAAGGCCTGTTCACTCGCATAGTTGCAGGTGACGTCCTGGCGCGAGTCCCGGGTCGCCACCACGCGTACGCAGACCAGCAGCTGCACCTGATCGGGATTCCTGCGGGAGGTACCCAGTTCATACCGGGGTTCAAAGCCGTCGGGCAGGAAGAACTCGGCGTACTCCATCGACCGCTCGTCGGAGTATCTGACCATCGCCATCAGGTGTGGGCCGCGGCCGGCGAAGGGCCGTGAGCTGAGGTTGTAGACGGAGAGCTTCGGTGACGTGCACGGTTCTTTGAAAGCGTCGTTGCGGGTCTGCGTCGGCCCGCTAGGCGGCGGGAGGGGGGCGAGCCGTCCGGAGGTGGGCGGGCCGCCGGGCCGATCCGGCGGCCAGGTGCATGGCCCGGTCAACGCGACGGTGAACCTGCCACTGCCCAGAGCCATCTCCATGAGCAACTCGGTGCCGTCCTCATGCTCGGCGGTGATTTCCCGGACGTTGGCGGGGGTGCCAGTCCGCAACCGCTTGGTATGTTCACCAAAACCCTCGCGGATCATCCAGGTCTCCACGTCGTCGAGGTACTTTTCGGCCTTTCCGCCGACGGACACCGTCATCTCCGCTCGCGGCCGGACACCCCAGGTCGGTCCGCCCTCGGGCAACTCCGCGCAACCCACAATCCGGGAGTGGCTCGGCGGGGTGGCCTGTGCCTCGGGTTCCAGCGCCCCGTTGACGGCGCGTGACAGGTGTTCGGTGAGCCGCTGCTCGAACTCCTCGGTGGTCACCACGGGCGCCGGCGGAGCCGGTCCGGTCTTGTCGGTGCAACCGGTAAGCGCCAACACCCCACACAACGTCATACCGAGTAAGGGACTCCACCGGCCAGCCATCGCACCCCCGATTGTTCCGTCGGCACGGCAGGCCGAAAAGAAACGGGATGGTCTACCCCGGACTCTACTGGTAATCCACGCCGTCCGATACCGGTGATGCTGTCAGTCGCGGCCTTCGGCCGCAGCCCATACCAGAATCAACAGACAGAGCGCGGGGGACGCTCGTCGGACAAGCAACCACACGCCCACAAGGGACGGGTAAGCAAAGAGCCTGGTGGCCGAGCGCAGCTGACCAAGGCGGGCGTAACCGCGGTAATCTCCAGCTCGCCGCGGAAACAGTCGCTTGCACAGGGCATCAACGTCGTAGACGTGTCCTCGACAGCGCCGTCCCCGGCGAACGGTTGGGGATGTTGCAGTGCCCGCACGGCCGCGCGCTCGGCCACGTCCCACGCCCAGTCGGAGCGGTCACTGGAGTCGGCGGGCGGCCCGGGCGCGTCGTGTTCGCCGGGGAGCACGACGCGTCCGACGGCGGCGCGCCACGCCGCCCGCACCCCGAGCTCGGGCAGCCGCCAGCGTGCCCACCGATCCGCCAAGCAACAGCGCCCCGGACACGCACGCCGTCGATGGCATCGTCGCCCTGGCGGTCACCATGGGCTTCGGCGTGTAGGTGACCAGCGCTACCGGCCGGTCGATCCCGCCGACGTCCAGCAACCCCGGCCTCAGTCCAGCAGCGCCTTCACCCACCGGTCCGTGTGGCGCTCGGTGTACTCGGCGTCCGAGCGCCACGCGTCGCCGTGCCCGGTCCGCCAGTGGGTCGCCCAAGGCTCCACTGCGAGCGCGGCCTGATCCCGCAGGAAGTCGTGCATCGCCCGGGTCCGTACGGTCAGCATCGGTACCAGATCGCGGCGCTGCTGTTCGTCGAGCCCGTACGCATCGGCGAAGGCCCGCAGCCGCGGCCCCGCGTCCGCGCGCTGCCAGTCGGGGTGAGCTGACATCGGGATGAAGCCGTGGACGGCGTAGGCGAGGTCCCACAGCCGCGATCCCGGCCCGGCGTTGTCCCAGTCGATGAAGACCCAGCGTTCGCCGATCACGAGATTCCACGGCGCAAGGTCGTGGTGCACGATCTGGTCGTCTCGGTCGGCCGGCATCAGGACGTTCCACCGTGCGTCCGGCGGTGGGGTGAAGGTCGACAGCGCGTCGTGCAAATCCCGCGCCAGCCGGCCCACCCTGGCGAGCTGGTCCTGCGGCTCCAGAAGGTCGAAGAAGAACGGCCACGGCACCTCACCTGCCGCGTAGGTGAGCACCTCCCGTCCCTTTTCGTCGATGCCCAGCGGTCGGGGCGCGCCCCGGAAACCGACCGACCAGAGGTGTTCGAGCAGCGCGTGGACCGCCGGGGTCCAGGGACCGACCCGCCGTCGTACGGTGTCTCCGACCCGCACCACGCCCGCCGTCACGTTTCCCCCGGTGAGCGGGATCTCCTCCGCAGTCATGCGTCAGTCCTTTCACATTGACGTTCACACCGACCCACCGGTCACCGTCCTCGGCGTCTACCGGTGTCAGTGACCGGATCTGTTGCGTTGGGCGAAAGCATGGCGGTTCTTCCACCGGGCGCTGACCACACTGAAGGTCCCACCCGGCGAAGTCGTCACCGAGGCCCCCACCTACTCGAGGGTGACCGAGGATCTGCTCCCGTCGGCGCGGCACCACATCGAACGGCACGCCGACAATACGATCGAGGCCGACCACAGCCAGCTCGAACACCGACTCAGACCGATACACGGACTCCGCACCGACCGGACCGCCCAGACGATCGTCACCGGCCACGCCTTCGTGCAGAGACGCTGCGGAACCGGGTCCGTAAGAAAGATCAGCACACCAGGTCGGGCGGAGCGGTGTCGGCGGCTTCCTACCATCGCGGTTCAGAGGACCTGGTGGCAGGCGTCCTCCCATTGCAGATCAGACGCTGTGGTCTCGCGTGTCCAGCGGAGCATGGCTACTGTTGTCACCGTGACGAACACGCAATTTCGGCGCGTGTACCGCAATTCCGGGCACGAAATATGGTTCGTGCTGGTCCCCGCGATGCTCGTCGGGGTGTTCCTGGTCGTCCGGCTCGCGAGCTACGACGACGTACCGGTGATCGCCCCGATCGGGCTCGCCCTCATGTTCGCCGCGGCGGTCGGCTGCATCATCCCGTCCGTCTATCGGACTGCCACTATCGCCGACGAAGCACACCTGACGATCGTGGGCCCGACCAGCACTCGCCAGATCGCGTGGCGGGACGTGCAAGGCATCGAGATCGAACTGCGCCGAAGCCGGCCGTCGATGCAGGTGGCCGTGGTGTACGACGCCGCAGGTGGCAAGCGCGACCTGCCACACGTGAATGACCACAGCCTCGTAACGGCCCTGTCCGCTGAGGTCGGCCAACTGCGCCGGATCTGGGAGCTGCGCCGGGGCGACGACTGGAAGCCCACCCCGCCCGCCGCCGCCCAGATCGCATACGACCGCCGGTATCCGACGCCGGCGTGGGCGATCGGCCTGGTCGGCGGGTTTGCCGGGTTGGTCTTGGGCGTCGCGCTGTTCTTCATCCTGTTGGCCAGCGACGCCTACACCGACCGCGACGGGTTCGCCTCGACGTATCTGAGCCCCTTCGTGCTGTCGGTCGGGCTGCCGGCCGCAGGGGCTGTGCTGACCGGGGTCGCCGTCGCGGTCCGCCGCCGGGCGGGCTAATACTGCTAAGGCGGTTCGACCCTTCAAGTCTTCCGAGTCGTCTGCGGTAGTGGGAGCCGCGGGCTCGGTGGTTGCAGAGTCGGCGGAAAGCTGAGCAGGCCAGCACGTGTTCGACGGCGGGCTCGATGGTCAGGATCACCACGGGGCATGAACGCCAGCCTGCCCGGAGCGGCAGAAGCGGGAACCGCTGCCGTCCGGCTATGACCGACGCGGACCGGCGGGGAACTGTCGTAGTCGGCACCTAGGCTCGCGCCGTGAGCATGAACGGCAACTGGCTGCGCGTTTCCCTGGACGAACTGGAGCAGGCCAGGACCGACCTCGGCTGGGCCTACGAACTCGCCATGACGGAACGGGACGACAACTCCGAACGCTGGACCGCCACTGACAAGGCATGGAACGGGCTCGATTTCCTACTCGACCGACTCGGCTTCGAGATTCCGCTTGTCCTAGGAGCGGAGGGATTCGTGGAGCTGCCAGACGTCGAACCCGACAGCGACGAGATGTTTGATTTCCTGGAGAACCTCGAAGACGACTGGGGCTACGGGCCACCCTCCTACCTGACACCGGGCCAGGTAGCGGCTGCGGCCTCGCGACTGGCTACGCTCACCGAAGACGACCTCATCGGCGACGTCGACCCGCAGGAGTTGAACCGAGCCGAGATCTACCCCGGAACTTGGGAAAGACCCGGTGAGCTTGCGTGGGTGGCCCACTATCTGCCGGGCGTCCGGAGCTTCTTCGCGGCAGCCGAGAAGGATGGCGACGCGGTGATCTGCTGGCTTGACTGATCTGCAACTCAGCCACAGGGGCACTCGCATGGATCGGGCGGTTCACGTCCACCTACGTGGGGCATCGTGTGCCGGGCTCCGCAGGGCCACTATCTGCTCGAGCTCTCTCGCTACACGTCACATCACCAGATCGACTGCCCGGCGATAGCCACTCCCGCAGTGCCCACCACCTCGCCGGATATGGCTGGAGCCAGGCGAAATGGGGTGCAAGACCGGACTGTACGTCTCACCACCGCGTTGACGGGCCCCGCAGGCCGTCGTCCGAACTGCCGGCGGCCACCGCCGGCGGCCCGGCCCGGCCATGACGGCTCGCCCGTCGGGACAACGGCCCAATTTCAGGCCGGATTCTCGGGCCGTGGGCGGCGACCAGCTGCGCCCCTCCCCAGTCCCAGCCCACGAGCGTAACGTCGCGCAGGTCGAGCACCTGCATGAACTCGGCCACCAAGGCGGCCAGCCCACGCGAGCTGAGATCGACGTCCGGGTTCATCGGCAGGCGGTGTGCGCCCAACGGCACCGCTAGCACCACGCGCGATGATCTGCCCGCAGACCAGCAACCACGTGCCGCCAAAGCGTCGCGCCCACCAACACGCACCGATGACTGGGGCGAGGGCACCACGATTCCGCCGGAGAAACTGCCGGCCGGGAGCACGGCCTACCTTGCCGCGCACCAGAGCGACGAGACAGCTGTCGCGATCACGTCCTACGCGGCCTACGCCGTCATGATCGACGCGGGCCACGCCCACCGAGGGCTGGACATCTGGCTCCTGAACCAGGGGTTTGTCGCCGCGTTGGCCGTCGTCGGCGAACAGCGGGAGCAGGGTCTCGCCGACCGGGCCGGCAGGTGTCCGGCCTCTGGACGGGCACCCGTGGTGACCGGTCGGTGACCGGCCGACGGTGCTCCGGTGTCCGGGAACCGCTCGGACAGCCCGGCCTCTGCGCAGCCTGGTCGAGATAGGCGTGACTGCGGGGGAAACCCCGTCCAACCAGAGGAGAGCCATGCTTGGAAAGAGATGGGCGGTAGTAGTCCTTGCCGCCGTAGCCGTCGGCACCGCAGCCCCTCCGGTCGGGCCAGCGACTGCCGCCACGACTCCCGACCGACCCGCCAGCGCCGATGCGGCCCAGTCCGGTCACCGGCCCGTGAGCACGACGGCACCGGTGGCCGGCACCGCCGTCGGCGTGACTCCCGCCGTCGGCACCGAGGCAATCCTCGGTCCCGACACCCGGGTGCCGGTCCGTCCGACCACCACGTTTCCCGCCAGCGCCATCGTGCGGCTGGTGTTCACCGGCGGCCAGTGCACCGGCTTCATGATCAGCGAACGCACCGTGGCGACTGCCGCCCACTGCCTGCACTCCGGCGGTTCCAATGGCACCTGGCGTACCAACGTCGTCGCGTACCCCGGGCACGACGGCACGACAGCGCCCTTCGGCGGGTGCGCGGCGCTCCGGCTCTTCGTCCCTTCGAACTGGACCAGCGCGACCAATTCCCCTGGCGGTGGCGACCCGGCCTTCGACTACGGGGCGGCGCAGCTCAACTGCGCGATCGGCACCAGGACCGGCTGGCTCGGCCTCGGTTACTCGACCCAACCGGTGACCGGATCCTGCACCAGGACCCAGGGATATCCGGCCGACCGGCCCGGACAGTGGGCGAGCGACGACGCCGTCCGGGCCGAGGACGCGAGTGTTCTCTACGTCCGGCATCCCCTCGTCGGCGGGCTGGACGGCAGCCCTGTCTCCTACACGCCCGACCCGGATGACTGGTGCCCGGTGCGGCCGCCGCTGGTGATCCCGTGCCCGTGCCCGCCGCCACCGCCCTGCGTGTGCCCGATCCCGACGGTGATGGCGATCCTCTCCCGTGGACCCTCCGGCGTCGGGCCCGGCGCCACCAACAACATCGCCACCCGGATGACGCTACCGATCATCAACAACTTCATGCAGTGGCGTTGACCCCTCCGACCGGCGCGGTCGGGGCGGGCGACGGCATCTAGTACTGCAACGGCAGTAGGCGAATCGCCTTCGGGTCGGGTTCGTTGGTCAGGTCGTGGCGGACGTTGATGTCGATCGTTGGTATGCGGAGTTGGATCGGCTGCATGCGCGGATCGGGGTGCGGTTTCGCCGGTCGGAGCCGCGTCGGCGGGCGCGGCAGTACCTGTGTGGGCTGGTCTCGGGTTTGGCCCGCAAGAACGGGTGGACCCTGGCTGAGCAGGCCGGGGATGTGTCGCCGGACGGGATGCAGCGGTTGTTGCGGTGGGCGGACTGGGACGTCGACGCCGTGCGGGATGACGTGCGTGACTACGTGGTCGAGCATCTCGGCGACCCGGCCGGGGTGCTGATCGTCGATGACACCGGGTTCCTGGAGAAGGGCACACGGTCGGCGGGGGTGCAGCGTCAGTACTTCGGCACCGCCGGGCGGACGGAGAACTGCCAGGTCGGGGTGTTCCTGGCCTACCGGTCGTCCCAGGGGCACGCGTTGATTGACCGGCAGCTGTACCTTCCGACCTCGTGGACCGATGACCGGGACCGGTGTCGGGCTGTCGGTATTCGGGACGAGGTGGAGTTCGCCACGAAGGTGCAGATGGCCCGTCAGATGCTCGCCCGCGCCTTGGACGCGGGGGTGCCGGTGGGGTGGGTGACGATGGACGAGGCCTACGGGCAGTCGAAGTACCTGCGGGTGTGGCTGGAACAGCGGGATGTGGGCTATGTGGTCGCGACCCGCCGCAACGACGACATGATCACCACGACGATGGGGACTGCCCGCGCGGAGATCGAAGAGTGCTTCCAGCAGGCCAAGGACGAAGCCGGCCTCGACGAGTACCAGGTGCGTGACTGGCGGGCCTGGTACGCCCACATCACCCTCGCGATGGCCGCCCACACCTGGCTTTCCGCGGCCAGATCCCTTGCGGCAAACGGGGATCTGGCACCGGCGACGGCATGATGATCGGCTACACGGTACCGGAGATCCGAAGACTCCTCACCGCACTCGTAGTGCGACACATCCATGAACCCCAGCGCATCTGGGCCTGGTCCCGATGGCGCAGACGCCGCCAACACCAGGCCCGAACCTGCCACTACCGACGACGCGGCTATCCCTGACCAACTGCCGTTGCAGTATTAGGAGACGTGCAGCCCGGCGGCGAGCCACGCCGCAGCGGCTTCGGCCGCGCCGGGGTGGTGCGGTGCGGTGCGAGTCTGCCGGGGGCGAGCCGAACGGCCCGCCCCCGCTAACCTGCTGCCTACTTCGCCTTCGGCGAGGCGTAGCCGACAATGCTAGTGTTCGACGGGTACCACTTCACGTGGGTGACGCCATCGGATTGGTTCCCGCCGACAACGTAGAAATAGCCCTTTGCCACTGTGTCTGCGTAGTACGAGGTAACGATGGCAACGTGATCCGTCTCGCCGCCGTCATAGTTGAAAACCACAGCGTCGCCCTTGCGGGGGATATAGCCGCTGGTCCTGGAGTGCCAGGTGCCATTGTCGTTGCCATAGGTGATAAAACTTGATGAGTGCGGCGTGAGCTTCGAGTATTCGGCCGTGCCCCAGTAGAAGGCGTACTTCGCGAAGTCCGCGCACCAGGCCCGAGAACGCCAGCTCACCGGCATTGATTGCTTAACACCACCGCTGTACATGGTGCCCGAGGTGGTTTTGGCGGGGCTGCAGGCGGCCGAATAGTGACTGGTCCTGCGGTCGTTGTCCGGGTCGGTCCAGAACCCGGTGTAGTAGTTGCAGTCTTCGTTGCCGGCCTCCGATCGGCGGACCGAAACCGTTGTGCTGGTGGAGGTGTACTGCTCCCAGGCGATGTTGCCCACGTCGATGCCGAGCTGGGTGTCACCGGCGGCGTGAGCCGTGCCCGTGCCGATGAACGTGACGGACGCCGCCGCGACTGCGGCAACCAGCGCCGCACGAATTGCTTTTCTCATGGATGTCTCCTGTGTGAAGTGTCCAACGGGGGATGGTGGCCGGTTCAGAGCCAGTAGCCGCATGTGCGGTTGGTGTTGGCATCGCTGGTGCAGACCTTGAGGTAGACGCCGGTCTTGTGGTAGCCGTGCCACTCCCCGGTCAGGACCGTCCAAAGTCTTCGCTGCGTCGTTTTCATCAGTGGCCTTTCCGGAAGGTTGCTTGGATGCAGTCGAGGCTTACCTGGTCGATCACGTCCGGCAATGGGTCGCTCCTGTCCCGGACAGGCGTAGCGCTGTCCGGGCTGGCCAGAAGCTTGTCCGCCTGCTTGTCCGGCCTGCCTGTCCGGGCGGTCCCGCTAGGCAGTTGATCTCGGCGGTCATCTCGGGCAGCATGGAGGCCGATGGATGCGGAAAGTGTTCGGCCGGACGCTGCTCGCGATAAGGCTGAGTTCGTGCAGCTCATGCGGCTGATAAAAGACCGGTCCGGGTACACGTTCCGGCAGCTCGAGCAACGGGCGGCGAGCCATGGCGAGGTTCTGGCCCGCAGCACCGTAGCTGACATGCTGGTTGGGCGGGGCCTGCCTCGCGCGGAGTTGCTGGCGGCCTTCGTTCGGGCGTGCACAGAGGACGACGCCCAGGTCGCCGCCTGGTTGGCTACCCTCAATCGGTTGGCCCACGAGACCGACGCGGCAAACGGGAAGGAGTCGGCGCCCAGGCAGTCGGCTCATGCCACCGGTCAGGGCGCCCCCGAGAAGCCGCGCGAGGTCATCTGGCGCACTTTGGTTAGGGCCGCCGCAGGTGTGACCGCGGCGGCGCTGCTCGCGGTGGGTGGTTGGCTGCTGGTCCGCGACACCGGAAGGTCGCCGGGCACCCGGGAGGCTGGCCCGGCGCCCAAGAGCCCGCTGGAACTGCCCGCGGGTGGCAGTGTCGTGCGCATCCACCCCGCGCGGACACCGGCGCTCTGCGTGACTGAGGGGCGGGAGCGCACCAGACGATACGACTCGGCCGTCGCGGTGCAACGATCGTGCGAGGACGCCGAGCCGCCCAGGACGCTGCTCGTGCCGGTCGATGGGGACCGCTTTCAGATCAAGTGGAGCCACCCGCAGCATGGAGTGGGTTGCCTGACTGTGCTGGCCAACGGCCCGGCCAGCGGCATGCTCGAACCCTGGGACGACTGCGCAGCCGGTGGGCCAGCGCAAGTGTTCCGGGTCGAGCCGGTCGCCGCTCCACTGGAGGGCTACCGGCTCCGCCCCGTGCATAGCGAACTCTGTCTCGGCATTCGTGGCGACGAGACGGTCAGCGGTGTCGAACTCGTGCAGGAGCCGTGCACAGGCGAGGGCGATCAGACGTTCCGCGTTGACGTCGTGGCGTCCGCTTCCTGAACCGGCGGGTCTCGATCACGGTGCTACCCGCCGACGTCGTCCGCGTGCGTTCCCGCTCCGGCCGGACGACGACTACTGATTTTGCCTACCGGGACCTTTCCGAGCGTTGGTCCCAGACGCCGCCCGACAGCTACCCGACCCGCCCGTACCCCGGCAGATGTTCAAGGCTATGCTGCGGGACCCCACGGCCGCCTTCAGCCCGTCGCATCCGCGCCCAGGTGCGCGCCGCGCAGCAAACAGGCGCGACCGTGTGGCGGCCGGCGACCCGGCCGTCGTGGTGGCGGCAGGCGTCGGCCGAGGACATCGCGCGGGCCTGGCGGGCCAGCGCCGAGTGGGCGGCCGTCGACCCGCGCGCCGAGGCCGCCCAGCGGGTCATGGTCGTGCGGCTCGCCGAACGCGGCGTCCGCGTCGACCCGCAGACCGGTGCCCGGCCGGGGGACGAGGCGTGGCTGTCCGACCAGCTCGACCGCGCCGCCATGGACGACGTCGACCGGCCGCAGCCGCTGTCACCGCCGCCTCGTCGGCGGGCCGGCCGGCTGAGGCGCCACCTGCACCACCGCGCTCCTCTTCGGCGGGCGTGACCGCCGAAGCGCCGGGCCGGTAGAGAGCGCGCCGGCGCGGTCAGGGGCAGGCGTCGCAGAACGTCAGGGTGGACGCCACCGGGGCGGTTTGGCAGCCGACGCAGACGTACAACCCGCAGTGGTAGCAGGTGATCGAGTCGCTGTCGGCTAGGTCGAAGAACATGCCGGGGTTGGCGCGGTGCAGCACCCGGTCCGTGGACTCGCAGCCACCGACGCTGCCCGCCGGCCGGATGCTCCGCCTCGACCGGACCCGGATCGAGATCACCGACGGGAACCTCTGCCAACCGCTGCGCCTGAACTGGGCCGATCTGGGCGCCGTCCTGGACAGCGGCCGGGTCACCACCGACCTGATCCGCTGCTGCGAGCAAGCCGTCATCGCCTGGCGTGACCACCCCGGCGGATTCCGGGGTGCCGGCTGGACCGATGTCGTCGCCGCAGCTCCCGGGCCGGAGAGGCCGTTTGGGCGGCCTGTCGATCGGCCGACCCTGGCGAGCAACTCGACCTGTTCGCCGGTCCCGGGATCTAATACTGCAACGGCAGTTGGTCAGGGATAGCCGCGTCGTCGGTAGTGGCAGGTTCGGGCCTGGTGTTGGCGGCGTCTGCGCCATCGGGACCAGGCCCAGATGCGCTGGGGTTCATGGATGTGTCGCACTACGAGTGCGGTGAGGAGTCTTCGGATCTCCGGTACCGTGTAGCCGATCATCATGCCGTCGCCGGTGCCAGATCCCCGTTTGCCGCAAGGGATCTGGCCGCGGAAAGCCAGGTGTGGGCGGCCATCGCGAGGGTGATGTGGGCGTACCAGGCCCGCCAGTCACGCACCTGGTACTCGTCGAGGCCGGCTTCGTCCTTGGCCTGCTGGAAGCACTCTTCGATCTCCGCGCGGGCAGTCCCCATCGTCGTGGTGATCATGTCGTCGTTGCGGCGGGTCGCGACCACATAGCCCACATCCCGCTGTTCCAGCCACACCCGCAGGTACTTCGACTGCCCGTAGGCCTCGTCCATCGTCACCCACCCCACCGGCACCCCCGCGTCCAAGGCGCGGGCGAGCATCTGACGGGCCATCTGCACCTTCGTGGCGAACTCCACCTCGTCCCGAATACCGACAGCCCGACACCGGTCCCGGTCATCGGTCCACGAGGTCGGAAGGTACAGCTGCCGGTCAATCAACGCGTGCCCCTGGGACGACCGGTAGGCCAGGAACACCCCGACCTGGCAGTTCTCCGTCCGCCCGGCGGTGCCGAAGTACTGACGCTGCACCCCCGCCGACCGTGTGCCCTTCTCCAGGAACCCGGTGTCATCGACGATCAGCACCCCGGCCGGGTCGCCGAGATGCTCGACCACGTAGTCACGCACGTCATCCCGCACGGCGTCGACGTCCCAGTCCGCCCACCGCAACAACCGCTGCATCCCGTCCGGCGACACATCCCCGGCCTGCTCAGCCAGGGTCCACCCGTTCTTGCGGGCCAAACCCGAGACCAGCCCACACAGGTACTGCCGCGCCCGCCGACGCGGCTCCGACCGGCGAAACCGCACCCCGATCCGCGCATGCAGCCGATCCAACTCCGCATACCAACGATCGACATCAACGTCCGCCACGACCTGACCAACGAACCCGACCCGAAGGCGATTCGCCTACTGCCGTTGCAGTACTAGATGCCGTCGCCCGCCCCGACCGCGCTTCGGCCCGCTGGTCAGGGAAACCGCCGGGCTCCGCGCGCAGCCGGTCCCGGAGCTGCTCGGCGTCCGGGTGGCCGAGCAGCTCCAGGATCTCCAGAGCGCGGCGCCAGGCCCGCCGAGCGGGGCCCGGCGCACCGGCGGCACGGTGGGTGTCGCCGAGATGGGTCAGCGTCGTCGCCTCGTAGTAGCGCTCGGCCGCCTCCCGCCACAGCGCGAGCGCGTTGCGGTAGCAGCGGATCGCCTCCGCCTGCTGCTCCAACCGGTGGTGCGCGTAACCGAGGCTGTCCCAGGTGTGCGCCTGCCAGTACCGGTTGCCGACCTGCCGTTGCAGCACCAGCGCCTGCGTGCAGTAGTCGATCGCCTGTTGGTGGTTGCCGAGCTGGCTGTGGTACCAGCCGATGTTGTTCAGCGCGTTCGCCTTCCCGTTGGCGTTCTCCGCCGCCGCGAACAGGCCGAGGGCCTGCTGCGCGTGCTGGAGCGCCTGCTCGTACCGGCCCAGGCGTTCGGCCAGGATGCCGAGGTTGAGGTGAGCCCGAGCGCTGCCGATCGCATCGCCGAGGCCGGTGTAGAGCCGCAGCGACCGGCGCAGGTGCACCTGGGCCTGGTGGTGGTCCCCCAGCCGCAGGCAGGCCACGGCCCGGTTCCGGTGGGCGCGGGCCTGCCCGTCCCGGTCGGCCACCCGCGACGCGGCGAGCAACGCCCGCTCCTGGACCACGAGCTGCTCCTGCCAGGCCCCGAGCCGATCGAGGTACGTGTTGACGGCCCAGGCGAGCTGCCAGGCGGGTGTGTCGAACCTGGCGTCCGTGGCGAGGCCGACGACGGCCAGGAGGACTCGGTGCTCGCTGGTGAACCAGCGCCAGGCCGCCGCCCGGTCGGTGAGCGCGGTGATCGCGGTGCCCGGCCGGGCCGGGGCGGGGCTGATCGGGTCCCGCTGGTCGTAGAGAAGCAGGTCTGCGGCGTACCCGGTGTGCAGGTAGGAGTCGATGAGCCGGCCGAGCGCCTGCCGGCGGGCCTGCTCGGGCTCGTGTTCGGCGACCAGCTCGGCCGCGTAGGCGCGCAGCAGATCGTGCAGGACGTACCGCTGTGGGAGATGCTCGGAGACCAGGTTCGCGCGCACGAGTGCCGCCAGGGTCCGACCCGCCTCCGCCACCGGTGCGCCGACCAGGCTCGCGAGCGCCGGCACCGAGACGTCCGGCCCAGGGTGCAGTCCGAGCAGCCGGAACGCCCGCGCCGAGGTCGCGTCCAGATTGCGGTACGACCAGGAGAAGACCGTCCGGATGTCGGTGGCCGCATCGCCGTGGCTGAACCGGTCGAGGCCGTCCGACCCGGTCAGCTCGTCCGCGAGCCGACCGAGGCCGAGGGCCGGCTGGACGGCGGCCCGCCCTGCCACGATGGCCAGCGCGAGCGGCAGCCCCGCCGCCGCGTCGACGATCCGGCTCGTCGCCTCCGGCTCGTTCTCCAACCGATCCGTGCCGAGTCGCCGGGACAACAACTCGTGCGCCTCCCGCCGCGACAGCGGATCGAGGAAGATCGGACTCGCCCCCTCGATGGTCACCAGCCCTGGCAAGTGACCACGGCTGGTGACCACCACCAGGCACCCCGGCGAGCCGGGCAGCAGGGGGCGGACCTGATCGACGTCACCGGCGTTGTCGAGCAGTACGAGTACCCGCCTGCCGGTCAGCACGCTGCGGAACAGTCCGGAGCGGGCATCCTGTCCCGCCGGGACGCGCTGCGCCGGCACTCCGAGAGCTTCGAGGAACTCGCGGAGCACCTCCGCCGGGCTCGCCGCCGGCCCGGTCGCGTCGAACCCACGGAGGTTGACGTAGAGCTGCCCGTCGGGGAAACGGTCGGCGACCTGGTGCGCCCAGCCGACCGCCAGGCTCGTCTTGCCGACCCCGGCCGTACCGCTGATCAGGCAGATCGTCGTGGTGCCCGGGGCGCGGTGTCGGTGCGCCAGCAGGCCGTCCAGTCTGGTGAGCGCCGCCCTGCGACCCACGAAATGGGGTACGGCCGTCGGCAGTTGCCGGGGCGTCACCCTGTCGAGGACACCCGCCCGTTGCCCGGTCGGCGACGGTCCGGGTGCCGGCGGCTCGGGTTGGCTGGCCGGCGCGGCGCCGCCGGATCGGCGGCCGAGCTGGGCGTGGGCGGCGGCCCGCAGCCGATCCTCGGTACGGGCGGCGTCGGCGATCCGCAGCAGCCGCCAGTGTCTCGCATCCCAGTGCCTCATCTCGGCCAGCTCGGCTGGCAGGCGGACACCGGCCCGGTCGGCATGCGCCAAACATGCCTTGACGAAGGCGACGACGAAGGGCCAGTCGGGCAACGACTTGGCGTTCAGCTTGTCGCTGATCGTCGAGCGGGCCAGTGGCTGCCCCTGCGCTGTCGAGATGGCGACCAGGGTGTTCAACGACGGGGCCCCGCAAAGCTGCCGGAGGTGTCGGAGTTCGCCGGCGAACCAGGCCGACGCCTGCTGCGCATCCCCGCCCGCTTCGCTCATCCGTCCGCACCTCTCCGCGCCGGACAAGTCTATCAATGCATGGAGGATATTCGATGTTTTCTGCGACGGCTGAGGTGATCCGTCATCCGAGCGTGCTGGCCGCACTATCCCAGCTATTGGTCCTGTTCTTCGTGGACCACCCCGTCATCGCGTTCATCGCCATGGGCGTCGTGGTACTGGCCATCACCGGCGCCGAAGCGCTCTACGCCGGCCTTGCGCACTTCGGGCGCGCCCCGATCCGCCGGCCTGATTCGTGATCGTGTTTCCCGCCCTGACGCTGAACTACCTCGGCCAGGGCGCGCTGATCCTCCGCACACCCGCCAGCCGGGAGAGCCCGTTCTTCCTGCTGCTACCAGACTGGGCGCACTACGCCACCGCGAACGGCATCGGCGTCGCCTGGACCACCCGGGGCACTCCAATCGTCTTGGCCGTCCTGTCGTCGAAGACCACGAAGGACGCGCCGATCACGAACGCCCTCATCGCCGACACGGCACGGATCCTCGCCGCCGCCGGTCCTACGGACCGACGGCGGCCGTACGATCGCCATCCACCTCGATGATCGCTCAGCGCGGGACGCGGTACTCACCGCCGCCGGTCCCTGCGCCAAAGGCATGATTGGTCGCTCGGGTAGCGCCTGAAGCCCTCCAGCATCTGCCGCGAAGCCGGTGACCGGTAGAGGTCATGGGCACCGTGATCGCATGCCTCTTCCAAGCCGCCGCCCCTGGGCAACGCAGGCTCAGAGAGCGGATTTCAGCTCCTCGCGATGCTCGATCAGCCAGTCCTCGAGTGTCTGAAGCCGCGGATTGATGGTGCGGATCAGGCTGAGGTCGCGGTTGCCGACGAAGGCCTCGGTCGCGTCGGTGAAGAACTGGAACATGTTGCCGAGTTCGTCGGCATCCGGGAAACCGGCACCACGCAGCTGGTCATGGCTCATCGGTCGGTAGGCGACCGGCTCACCAAGCACCTTGGCGAAGAGTTCAGCCAGTTCGGTTCCGGTGGCGTGACTACCGGCCAGGCCGATGGTACGGCCGATGAACCGCGCTCCGGTCCGGAAGATGCCATAAGCGGTACGGCCGATGTCCTCAGCCGCCACGAGCGCCATCACGCTATCGCCGATCGGCAAGGTCAGCGCCAGTTCGCCGTCCGGACTGCGGTGCGGGCCCAGCCCAGCGGTGATGAACATCTCGTAGTAGAACGAGGTCTGCAGGAAGGTTGTCGGCACCCCGAGGCCAGTGAAGTAGGCGTTCGCCTCGTCCTTGGCATCGAGATGCGGCACCTTGTAGCCATCGCCGATGGTGGGAACTTCGCTGCCGAGGAACTCGAAGTGCGGCCGCGTGTCCTCCAGCGTCGACCAGATCACGTGCTTCAGCCCGGCGGCCTTGACCGCGCGTGCCGCGTTGGCGGCCTGGTCCAGTTCCCTCTGCGCGCGGCTACGGGCCGCGACCTGCTCAGGAGTCAGCTCCGCCCGGTAGTTTGTGACGACGAACGATCCGTATGCGCCGTCGAAGGCGGCCCGCAGACCGCCCTCGTCGTCGAGATCGACTTGGACCACCTCGACGCCACGCGCGGCGAACTCCTTGGCTGCCGCCGAGTCCGGATTCCGGGTGAGAGCCCGCGCCGCGAACGGCCCGTTCTCGTCGTCTAGAATGGCCCGTACCAGCCCGCCGCCCTGCGAGCCGGTCGCACCTACTACCGCGATAATCTTTTTCTCGGTCATGATCACTTTCCTTCTGTGTGTCGTCGGATCAAATACGTCGGACGAAGCGCGCTTGGCGCGTCATCTGCCACGGAATGTCGCGATGGTGCGCTGCGCCCAGGCGACGAAAAGGTGCGGATGCCGGCCCTGGACCGTCGTCTCGTCTTGGCTGACCCGCTGCTGCTCGAGGGTCGGCGACACCGGTTCATCGGTCAATAACCGACGGCGAGCCAAGCGCGATGGGTACTCGGTTCGTCGATCTCATCGGCGAACGCGATCGCATAGTCATCCACGCCAATCACCGAACGGCCCTCCTTGTCGGCGACCAGCGCGCTGCTACTCGTGCGATATGAGCCGGTACGAATGCCCGGTAGGTGCCGGCCAAAATTCGCTGCGGGGACGAGATAGAACCAATCAACGTTTCTGGGTGCCGAATTGAGCAAGCTCAGCGCCCGGGTATGGGCCTCGGCAAGCGGAACAAGCCACGCGGGAAGATCTGTGCTGTCCGCCTGACGGGGGCCGCCCTCGGCGATCGGGACAACCGCCGAGCCGCCGACGACACCGAAGCGCGAACCGATCGCCTCGGCGGCCGAAAGAAGGTGGGCCACGCTCGCGGGGAGACCTCCGTCTGCATCGAGGGCGGGGAGCGCCGAGACGATTACCTCTGCGTCGGAGGTCACTTTCGTGACGAACGCCGGATCGTGAGCGCTACCGGCAATGGTGATGACCCCGTCAGCAGTGCCGCTGCCTGGATGCCGCGAAACGACGGTTACATCGTGTCCTCGCGCGGCGAACTCTCGCACCAAGGCGCTGCCGACAAAGCCGGCACCGAATACGACGAGCTTCATTCTTTACCTCAACAGTGCTGCTCGGAGACCGGCTTGAAATGGGTGCCCGGTTGAAGTCTCGGGTTTCAACGGAACCGCACGGCCCCGTAAGGAACTTTCCTGACCTATCATGGAAGCACTTTGCAAGTGGGTCAATAAGGCACATTCGCGTGGCCAGGTTTCATGGAGGTAACCTTGAGCAGCCAACAAGCCCCCCAGGGGGCGGAGACGTGTGACGTCCGCGAGGTCTTGGACGTGGTGAGCGACAAGTGGTCCCTCTACGTGGTCGCCAACCTGGGCGGTGGCCCGCGCCGCTTCACCGAGCTCAAGCGCGCAATCGACGGTGTCAGCCAGAAGATGCTGACGCTTACCCTGCGGCACCTAGAACGTGACGGCCTCCTCACCCGCACCGTCCACGCGGTCATGCCGCCCAATGTCACCTATGAGCTCACCCCGCTCGGCACCGCCCTGCTGCACGCGGCCGGTCCCCTCATCGCATGGAGCACTGGCAATCTGGCGCAGATCGCGGCCGCGCGCGCGGAGTACGACCGAAAGACCCACGCGCACGCCGCGACCGCCTAGCGGTGACATCCGTGCCGATCGCAACGGCACTCAGCGGAGCGGCTCGGCCCTCGGGCCACGCCATTGCCGAACGCCGGGCGATGGTGAACAGCCACGGTGCGAACCGCTCCGGCTGGTGCAGACGTGGCAGCGCCTTCAGCGCACCCGCCCACACGTCCTGGCCCACGTCATCTGCCTGACCCGGCCCGCGCCATGACAGTCGCACCGAAGACCGATGTGGATCACGGCCCCCGCCCGCGGCACGACCGGATGCCACCGTGGCCCCGGTGGAGACCAGTTACCAGGAGCGTCAAATCAACGTCGACCGGCCGGAGAGTGCAAAGTAGCCGCGCAAGATCCTCTGCCGGAATCCGCCCGATGCGCCATGTCGACCAGGTAGGCCAACCGCCGAGCCGCGTATCGCCAGTCAGGGAGCCGGTAGGGCGGACGCGCGCAGTGCCGCGGCCAGCCACTCGAACGGGAACCGCTCCGGTGGCATGTTGTTCACGGCGGCGACCAGTTCCATGTACCGGTCGAACGGTCCCTCCGGCTCCGGCGGGGTGCGGTCCCACTCCGCGCCTGCCAGCATGTGGTCGGCCGCCTGGATCCGGAACTCGGGCGTGTCCGGCATCCCAGGGCTGTCCGGTGTCGCGAAGATGCCGGTCAGCCACCCGATCCACCGGTCGGCGATCTCCCGCCCCCTGGGCGAGTCCGGTGGCACCCGCTCCCGCGCCGCGTCCATCAGCGGCTGTCCGATCGCCGCCCCCGCTTCCAGGGCGTCCAGCATCGGCGACGAGGTCATCAGCGGCCCGGCCCCGGTGGTGCACGCCTCGTGCAGCTCACGGCGCACGGCCTGCCGGACCTCGGTGTCCCGGACCAGCTCGGCCAGTTCGATCCACGCCTCCAGCTGCGCCGCGGTGGGATGTTCGGGCAGCTCCGGCCGGGCCGCCCGCCACCACTCGACCATCCGCTCCGGTGGCTCCCAGCCGGTGGAGACCTCGGTCCAGAACTCGTCGATCAGCCGATCGCGTTCCTCGTCCGGCATGCCAACCAGCTTGTGCATCAGCGTGACCTGCTCGGCTGTGGAGTCCTGCCGCAGGATGGCCGACAGCACCGCGCGGCGGCTGCGCAGCCGTGCCTCCTGCCCTGCCAGCAGGGCCAGGTGGGTGGTGGCCAACTCGCGCAGCGTCGCCCCGCCGGCCAGCACCCGCCGGATCTCGTCCAGGCTGGCGTCGAGTTCCCGTAGCGTCCGGACCAGTTCTAGCCGGGCGATGGCCGACACGTCGTACAGGCGGTGGCCGGCCGGGGTGCTGGCGGCCGCCGCGACGACACCGGCGTCCGCGTAGTACCGGACGGCGCTGACGCTCAGGCCGGTCCGTCGGGCGACATCCCCGATGGCATACAGCTCGTTCATGTCCACGACGCCACTATGCGATCTCAAGCGGGTTGAGGTACAAGCCCCTCATCAGATCGCCCGGCAGTCTCGGGAGACGGGCCCAGGCTAGGCCGAACGACCCTCATCCAAGATCGCGCACCCGGTCATCGCATGACAGCGCACTGCCATCCGTGCCGACCGCGGCGAATGCCCCCGCCACCCAAGGCGAGCTGGGCTGCCCGCCGCGCAGGCCGACCGCACGTGCGGCAATCAGATGCGTCGGCCTCCCGACCGGCACCACCGATGATCGCCCGGCCGACATCCCGGCCCCCTCTCGCCACCCTGCGTCAGCCCAGGTCAACGACGACCGACCGCCCGGGCACCCATCTCGGCACACAAGATCTATTCGGTACGCAGCGCGACAGCGGTGCGGGTGCGGGCGGCCCAGCCGGCCGGCAACAGCGCGCCCAGGATCGCGATCAGCAGACCGCCGAGGCCGAGCAGTGCCAGGCTGGCCGGCTGGTAGACGTCGGTGACGGAGGCGGGCAGGGTGATGCCGGCGCCGCTTCCCATCGCGGGCACGACCACACGGTGCAAGGCAACGCCGGCCGATGCGCCGATCGCGCCGCCGGCCAGCCCGGTCACGACGACCGAGGCGACGACCATCGCTATTGTCTGCCGGGGCGTCATCCCCAACGCCTTGTGGATGGCGAGGTCGCGGACGCGTTCGCGGGTGTCGAGCACGACCATGTTCAGCACGCCCATCCCGGCGACGGCGACCAGCATCAAGGTGAGGAGCGCGGCGAGCGCGTCGAGAAGGACAATCGTGTCGCTGCTGTCGCCGGACTGCCCGGACTGCGCGGTGAAGCCCGACGGCCCCAGTGCGGTGTTCAGCCCGGCCACGTAGACGGCCACGTCCGTGCCATCGGAGAGCCCGATGTGGTAGGTCGCGGCGACCAGGTTCGGTTTCGTGGTCGCGAACGTGCCGGCGTCGGCGAACATCAACAGGTTGTTGGTGGGGTGGAAGACCTCGCCGACGATCCGGACCGGCACCGTCTTGCCGTGGTCGGTCAGCATGACCGTGTCGCCGATCCGGGTGCCGGTGGCGGTCAGGAACGTGCCCGGCACCGTGGCTTCGCCGGGGCGGGTGAACCACCGGCCGGAGACCATCTCGTACCCACCCCAGGACGCGTCACCGGTGAACCCGTAGAGCCGGACGGAGCCGGCCCTACCGGCGATCGCAACCTCCGTGCTGGCGACGCTGTAGTACCTCGTCGTGCCGGGCTGGCCCTGGATCGCTGTGGTGATTTTGGCGATCTCGTCGGCGCTGAGCGCCCTCGGGGCGTTGGGCGTCGGGTTCGCTCCGCTCGTCGGGCCGAACGTATCGATGATTACGTCGGCGGCGGCGTGGTCCTTGGCGACCTGCACCTGGTTCAGCGAGGCTGCCACGCCGACGGCGAACGTGACGGTGGTGACGCCGAACACGACGGCCGCGAGCATTGAGGCGGCGCGGACAGGACGGGCGAACGGGTGGGCCAGCCCGAGACTCACCGACCGGGGTAGCGGGAGTCGGGCGGTCAGCCGGGCCGCCCACTGGCCGCGGCCGGGACCTGGCGTGTGCCCGGCGGCGATCGCGTCAACGGTGCGCAGCCGGCCGGCCCGCAGCGCCGCCGCCCAGGCGACCAGCGCCACGACGCTGAGCGCGCCGGTGACCACGACCGCGTCGACCCACCAGGCGACGCCGGCGGTACGGGTGCCGTAGAGCTGGTCGGCATCGGCCAGCACCGGGATGGCCAGGAGATTGCCGGCCACGACGCCGGCCGTGATGCCGCCCGCGGCCGGGATCAGTGCCTGGGCCACGTACGCCCGTACGACCTGCGCGGGCGTGAACCCGATGGCCTTGAGGATGCCGATCCGCCGTGTGCCGGCACCGACCGCGCCGGCGATCACGTTGCCGACGATGAGCACCGACATGATCACGCCTAGTGCGCCGAACGCGACCAGGAACGGCAGGAACAGCGCGGTGTTGCGGTCGTTGGCCTCCTTGACGGTGAGCCAGGACTGCGTCCCGGTCAGCGCCTCCGCGCCGGTCGCTGCAACCACCGCGGCCCGGCCCTGGCCGAGTTGCGTGGCGGTGCTCGCCGCGGCGAAGCGGTAGAGCATCTGGTAGCCGCTGGTCGCGCCGGGCGCGGTCAGCGTGGCGATGTCGGATGGCGACACCCAGGCGTCGGCGGTGTGGCTGACCGACCGGGCCACGCCGACCACCCTCAGCGTCGGGCTTCCCGGCAACTCGGCGAAGCGCAGGGTGATGCCGAGCGGGAACGGCCCGGTGGGGTAGTCGGCGGCGAGCACGATCTGGCCGGGCCCGGTCACCCACTGTCCCTGGCTCAGAGACACGTCGTCGACGCCTCCCCTCGCCGCGGCACGACCGACGACGGTCATCGGTGGCAGTTCCCGGTCGGCGGCGTCGCGCGGGATAGCGGACACGGTCGGGAATGGACCAGCCGCCGCCGTGACACCGGTGGCCCGCACGGATGCCGACAGCCGCGCGGTCGTGGTCTTGGCGGCGTCGAACTGCGCCGTCAGGTGCGCGCCGTGTTGTTGGGCGAACGCCCGGTCGAATGGCCCGCTGGACGCCACGACCAGCGACCCGCCGAGCACCGACGCGGTCACCGCGATCATCGTGGCCAGCCCGATCACGACCGTCTGCACCCGGCGGCGGCCCACGCCCGAGCGCACCACACGTCCCAGTGCGCTCATCGGGCCCGCCCCGCCGCGACGGTGCGAACATCGGCGACGACCCGGCCGTCAACGAGCCGGATCATGCGGGTCGCGCAGGATTCGGCCAGCGACAGGTCATGCGTGACCAGGACGATGGTCTGGCCGTCGTCGTGCAGGTCGTTGAGCAGTCGTTTGACGTCCTCGCCGGACGCGGTGTCCAGCGCGCCGGTCGGTTCGTCGGCCAGCAACAGCGTCGGGCGGTTCATCAGCGCTCGGGCCACCGCGACGCGCTGCCGCTCGCCGCCGGAGAGCCGGCCCGGGTACGCGGCGGCGTGCCGGGAGACGCCGAGCGCGCCGAGCAGCTCCTTGACACGGTGGTGGGCTGCGCCGCGCGCCATCCCGGCCAGCTGCGCCGGCAGGACGACGTTGTCGGCGACGGTCAGGTCGTCGAGGAGGTTGAAGAACTGGAACACCATGCCGATCTTGTCCCGCCGGTAGCGGGCCGAGGCGGCTTCGTTGAGCTGGTCGACGCGGACGCCGTCGACGGTCACGGTGCCGCTGCTCGGCCGGTCCAGACCGGCGATCAGGTTGAGCAACGTGGACTTGCCGCTCCCGGACGGCCCGAGGATCGCGACCGCCTCGCCGGGCGCGATGCTCAGCGCTGTGTTGTGCAGCGCGGGCGGCCCTTCGTCGTACTTGCGGCTCACGTTGTGCAACTCGATCACCGGCGGGGTCATGCTCGTCTCCTCGGTTCGGCTTACCCTTGCGGAGATCGACGCTAGGTGTGCGGGCATTCCGGGCGCGTCGGCCCGGAGAGGCATCCTCGTTGGCGCGCAGGGATGAAGGCGTCCGGCCTCATCCCCGAGGACTAGGCGCGCGGTGGAGCCCGCTGGTTCTCCGGACCAATACCGCCGGCCGCGGCGGATCGGCGAGAATGGAGCCGGTGGGGAACACCGACCGACTGTGGGCCTGGGGCCGGCAACTGCTGCGCCCGTCCGGTCCGCTGCCCCGACCATCGCGGCGCAGCCAGGGATTCGACGCGATACTCGCGCTGGGCCTCAGCGCCATCGTGATCCAGCCGAGCTACGGCGTGTTTCCCAGGCCCGCCGGGCCCGGCACGCCGGGCCCGGCGCTGCCGGAGCGGCCGGGACCGCAATTCCAGGTGGATCCAACGGGCACGCTCGACCCGCTCGCGTACCATCATGTCGCCTGGGCGATCGTGATGCTGCTGATTGCCGCGCCGCTCGTGACTCGCCGCAGATATCCGCTCGCGGTGCTCTGGATCGTCATGGCCATGGCCACGGTGGTGTCGGCGGTCACGGAGGACCGCGCGACGATCCGGTTCTCGTTCTACGTCTGCGTGATCGCCGCGTACAGTGCCGCTGTCTACAGTCCGTACCGCATGCCGGTGCTGGCCAGTCAGCTCGTGGCGGCCCTGCTGTACAGCCAGCTCCAGCAGCTCCAGTCACCGACGCTGCCCACCGTCTCCAGCGACGCCGTCCCGGCCCTGGTCCTGATCCCGCTCGCGATCGCAACCGACGGGCTACGCCGGTGGCGGCGCCGGGCCGACGAGGAACGCGCGCGGACGGTGGCGCTGGAACGCGAACGGGACGAGGCGCTCCGCCGTGCGACCGAGCAGGAACGCGCCCGTATCGCCCGGGAACTGCACGACGTCGTCACCCACAACGTCAGCATGATGGTCATCCAGGCCGGCGCCGCCCGCACAATGATGCCGCCCGACCAGGAGCAGGTCCGGGAGGCGCTGCTCGCGGTCGAGGCGGGCGGTCGAGCGGCGATGTCCGAACTGCGCCACGTCATGGGGCTGCTGACGATGAACGTCTCCGGCTCCGACGCGGCCGGCCCCGCGGAACTCGCACCCCAACCCGGCCTGGACCGATTGGAGGCCTTGGTCGCAGGCGTCCGGGCCAGCGGCGTGCCGGTCGAGTTGAACGTGGCCGGGCAACCGCGCCCCATGCTGCCCGGGATCGAACTGGCGGCCTACCGGGTGGTACAGGAAGCGCTGACGAACACCGTCAAGCACGCGCGCGGCGCATCCGCGACCGTCGCCGTCGACTACGACACCAGCCACCTCCGCGTAGAGGTGGCTGACACCGGTGGCGTGCCGCGTGCGTCAGCCACGACCGGCAACGGGCGCGGGCTGATCGGGCTCCAGGAACGCCTCGCTGTCTACGGTGGAACCCTGCATGCCGGGCCACGCCTCAGCGGCGGCTACCGTGTCCAGGCACAAATTCCCCTGGAGGCACCATGGCCCCACCACTGCGCGTAGTGATCGCCGATGATCAGGCATTGGTCCGCGCCGGCTTCCGGATGATCCTGTCGGGCCACGGCATCGACGTCGTCGCCGAGGCGACCGACGGCACCGAAGCGGTCGACGCGGTCCGACGTACCCGCCCCGATGTGGTCCTCATGGACATCAGGATGCCTGAGCTGGACGGTTTGGAGGCCACCCGACGCATCATGACCGGCGCCGCGGACGAGCCACGCGTGATCATGCTCACCACGTTCGACCTCGACCAGTACGTGTACGCGGCGCTGACCGCCGGGGCTAGCGGCTTCCTCCTCAAGGACGTCAGCCCCGAATACCTGGTCGCCGCCGTGCGCCTGGTCCGCTCCGGCGACGCGCTGCTCGCGCCCGCCATCACCCGCCGCCTCGTCGAACGGTTCGCCCGCCGCGACACCGACACGCCCGCGATCCACCGCGACCTGAGCGCACTAACCGCCCGTGAGCTGGAAGTGCTGCGCCTGCTCGCCGAAGGCCTCAGCAACGCCGAACTCGCCGAACGCTTGCACCTATCCGAGGCCACCGTGAAGTCGCACGTCGCCCGCATCCTCGCCAAACTCGGCCTGCGCGACCGAGTTCAAGCCGTCGTCGTGGCGTACCGGACCGGTGTAGCTAATCCCGCACCACCGGACTGACCTCATCACCTGAAGTCCAGGGGGCTGCGCAAGCCGACCCGGAGCTGGCCCGGCTCGCCGCCCGGGCGCTCGGCGTCGCGATCGCCGACTGCTGGTCCGCCGGCGACAGCCGGCACCGCGACGTCGCCTGCGCCCGCCGCGCCGGTGTCGGGGCGGCCGTGCTGATGCGCTCGCCGCGCACCGACCGCGAGGACCCCCTACCCGAGGCCGGGGACCGGGGCCCGGCGGGGTCAGTGCCTGGCGAACTGGACCCGGGTCGGCTGCACGACGTCCGGCTTCAGCTTGATCCCGCTGATCGTCAACTTCTCTCCGTAGATGTCGGTGATCCTGATCGGGCCGCCGCACCCACTGCCGTTGGCGGAGATGAAGTAGTTGTATTCGGGACGGGGTAGCTGGCGCCAACCGCTGCTGGTGCGGACCTCCAGCAGCGCCACCGGATTCCGATGGCCGATCGCCTGTATGCCGCACCACCACTGGCTGGACCCGACCTTGTACCGGATCGAGATCGTATCGGACATGCTGGGACTGAGCAGTTTCCACGTGATCGGCACTTCGCCGAGTGAGCGGTTGGCCAGTTTGGCGAAGGCCTGTGGGCTCAGGTCGATCTGCCCGGGCGCACAGGGCAACGGGCACAGGTTGGTGATCCGGACCGTGACGGAGTTTCCGTTGGCCGCCTTGACGAGCACATACGCCCCGCACGCCTTGGCCGACTCGTAGTCGGTCTGGTTCATCGCCCCGATCATTAGGTCACTGGCCGGGCCGAACAGGCAGGCCCCTCCACCGTCCCCAGCGTCATAGAAAGTGGCTTTTCCGCGGTACGTAACGTTGGGCCGGATCCGTCCCGCCAGCGGTGCCACGCCGCTGGACTTCGGCGACGGGCTGCCGGTAGCCGACGGCCGTGCGGTCGTGGGGGTGGTCGCGGGGGTGGTCGCGTCAGCCGCCGCGGTCGGGAACCCCGGCCCGGACTTGCCGACCGCCGGGGTGCTGGTGCCGGCGGCGGGCGTGGGCGCGGCATGCCAGGCCGGAGATGGGCCGCCACAACCGGCAACGGACGCCAGCACGACCGCCGACACGGCGCTCGCGAACGCGATGCGCCACGGGCGGCGCGGATGCAGAGGGGGCATATCGGCGTTCTCCTTCAGCCGTTCAGTCGACCAGTCGACCTTCAGTGGCCCGGCGGACCGGAAAGGTTGCTCGGCCGCCCCGAAGAATTCAGCCGCCCTGATTCAGAAGCCGCCGTCCACCTCGGCCCGGGCAACCTCGGCGGTGGCGATCGCCTGGTAGCTGTCCCGGCTCGGGTCCCTGCCGCCCACGGCGTGACCGTACTGAACCGCGAAGATGTATGAGCCCGGCGTGATGCGTACCGCCGGCTTCAGCGTGAACGTGTAGACCAGGACGCCCGGCTGCTGCTCGACAGTCGTCACCAGGTGCTCGGCCGGTATGGTGCTCCACATTCCGGTGCTGGTCACGTACGGGGTCAGCGCGATCCGTACGCGGACCTCCAGCGCCGTCAACGTCTCGCTGTTCCTCACCGTCACGTTGCTCTGCGCCCAGTTGTCGATGCTCTGCGGGTCCACCGCGCCGCTGGCCCACAGGAAGCCCCGCTCGACGCCGCTGTTCCCCGGGGACGCCACCGGTGACCGGGACCCATGGGCAGCCGACGACGGACGGCTCGCACCACCACGGCTCGGCGACGATCCAGCGGTGGCGGGTGAGACGGCCGTGGGGGCGGTTGGGGCGGTTGGGGCGGTTGGGGCGGTTGGGGCGGTTGGGGCGGTGGAGGCCATGGGGGACGGCATGTGTACCGGTGGCGTCGTCGCCTCTTGGCCGACGGCGGCCCACGTGACGACCACGCCGAGCCCGAGTACCGTGGCCACGGTCGCAGCCATCCCCGCCGCCCGCACGACCGCACCCCGACGGGTCGGGCGGGTCGCCGGGGACGGATCGAAGGCCGCCTGGCCGCGTTGGATCCGGGCCAGGATCGCTGCGCGGTCCGGCTGGTGAGAGGCCGCAGTGGCGCGGAGCACGGCGCGAACGCGATCCGACCGCATCATCGTCCCCTTCCCCACGAGCCCGGCGGAACCGTGGCCCGCGAAGCAGGCGACTCCCAGTGCGTGCGGTCGGTAGCCGGTAACGCCGGCCCGCCGAGCAACGTCGTCAACTGCGCGACCCCGCGCGACGTCTGGCTCTTCACGGTGCCCACCGAGATGCCGAGCGCGCGCGCCGTCTCCCGCTCGGACAAGTCAAACGCATACCGCAACACCACGCACGCCCGGCGCCGGTGCGGCAGGCGGCGGAGCGCCTCCCGTACGTCGAGCACCGCGGATACGTCCGCGTCCCGGGCGTACGCCCGCTGTTGCCACAGCAGGCCCACGCCGAGCAAACCGCGCCGTTCCCGGCGCTGCCGGCGGATCCGGTTGCGGGCCAGGTTGACCAGCACCCCACGGGCGTACGCGATCGGGCTTTCGGCCGCGGCGACCCGGTCCCAGTGCCGCCACACCTCCAACAGGGCATCGGCGGCGAGGTCGTCGGCCACCTCCCCCTCGCCGGTGACCAGGTACGCCAAGCGTGCCAACTCGGAATGGTAGGTCTCGAAGAAGCAGTGGAAGGCGTCGTCGCGTGATGTCGCCATGGCCGCCTCCAGTTCTCGACCTTTGGCGGCCGCGGGTGCGGTGGCCAGCGTTCGCGAGGCTACCAACCCAGCCGCGACTACGAACACGGCGGTGACACGCTGACGTGCCCCGGACCGAGGCGCGCGGGTCGGGCCGCGGGGTGGGCTCGTGTCAGGCATGGACGCCGCCCCGCCGCCCGGCACCACCGACCAAGGGAGTCGTCCCCGTGTTCAAGATCCCCACCGACGCGACAATGCCCCCACCCGAAACGGACGGGGACATGCGCAAACGTCGGGCCAAGGACCGCGCCATCGGCGTCGAGCATCTCTTCGAAGAGATCAAGGCCCTCGGATACACCGGCTGCCTGAACCTCCTGTCCAAGTACATCAGCCAGGGCTGTGCGGACGCGAACGCAGCCACATCTCCGCACGTCGGCTCGCCCGGATGCTCCTCACCAGGCTCGACAACCTCAAGCCCGAACAACGAGATCTTCTGACACGGCTCACCGCCGCCTGCCCCGAGATGACCCAACTGGCCGCCGCTGTCGAAGGCTTCGCCCAGTTCCTCACGCCTGCGAAGGAACGCTGACCGGCGCGCCAGATGCACCGACGAGCAGGCTTCACCCTGCTCCGCCACCGCATCCTTCTCGGATAGCAGCACTCTCCGTCGCCACCGGATGTGAGACAGGGCGGTTCGTTTGACAAACCCGTTAAAAGATCAAGCTCAGCGAACGGCCTCGAATGTGGTCTTCCACGTGGTGTGGAACGAGCCTGTCCACGCCGCGCCCAGCTCAGCGGAAGTCGGCTATCTCGACCGGCCCGCCGGCGCGGGGAACGACTGGGTGCCGCCGCTGGCGCGAAGTTCACCCTCGCTCTTCACATCGATGATGTAGGCCAAACCGTCCGAACCCTTGCAGCGGATCGACGAGCCCTGCCGGTTGGTGAGGCCGCCCTCGCACTGAAGGGTCACATCCTTACCGAGGTCGCGCTTGACCGCGGCGGCCCCATCCTTCTGTAGCTGCTCATTGGACCAGTTTCCTTCGTGTCCGCCACCACAGCCGGCAAGAACGAAGGCCATGCTGACGGCAAGAATCACGCGGGATGCTCTCATAACAGCTTCTTCGGACGGGGTGGCCGACCTTACCTGCCAGGTCCAACATGACCGTGCGCCTCGAACTCCGCATCGGGACAACCCACGGCCAGACACCACTGCCACTCATGTCAACACCGACTCAACCCTATTAGGCGGAGCCGACAAGATTGCCGACAGCGAACCGGTGACGACTCCCATTACGCGATCACGACGAGTCGCGGCCGAACGGCGCATCCATTGACAATATTCACTGGGCAGTGGAGTATGCTGGAATGGGCCTCAGGCATCTGCTCGGCGTCGCGCTCGCCTTCGCGTTGGTGACCTCCGGACCGGCGCCGGCACAGGCGAGCGCACCGGTGACCCCGCCCGGCACCCCGCAGGTCGCCGGCACGCAGTTCCTCTCCGCCACCACGGTCGATCTGGCCTGGATGCCGGCCGCCACAGGCACCAACCCGATCGCGGTGTACGAGGTCTACGCCCGCCGGCTGGGCTGGACCTACCCGGACCAGCTGGTCACCACCACGACCAGCACGTGGGTCTTCGTGCCGATCCGCGGGTTGCGCCCGGCCACGACCTACGAGCTGTACGTGCGGGCGCGGGACACCAGCGGCCTCCCCGGGCCGGCCTCGGCCCCCGTGACCATCACGACCCTGCCGAGCGAAACCGTGCCCGGTCCGCCGGTGGCGACCAACGTCACCGCCACCACCGCCACGGTCTCCTGGCGACCACCGGCGGTCGCCATTGAACGGATCGCCGGCTACGACCTGATCGTCCCGCCCGCAACCCCGACCCAGCCGATCCAGATCCGGGCGAGCACGGGCCCGTCGACGACCAGCGTCCAGCTCACCGGGCTCAGACCAGGCACGAGTTACACGTTCATCGTCGTCGTCCGCTACACCGACGGCACGCAGCGCTCGGCCCCGTCCGCACGCGGCACCGTCACCACCGTCCCGTCGGTGCCGCCGTCCCCGCCGTCCGACCTGACCGTCACCACGCTCACCCCGACCTCCGCGACGTTGTCATGGACGGCCTCGGCACCGGGCGACTTCCCGATCTCCCGGTACTTCACGTACGTCAACGGCGGCGCCCTCGGCGTCTCGAACCCCACCCCGGACGTACGGACCGTCACGTTCGCCGTCTCCCCCGGCAACGCGTACGAGGTCTACGTACGCGCGGTCGACCAGGCGGGCATCTACTCCGCCCCCTCCAAAACGGTGACCTTCACCGCACCCAGCCAGTAGGTCAGCAGCCCGGCAAGGAATCCCGCAATGGCCGTCCCTACACCACCAGCGCAGACGTGACCTCCTCCGTCGAGGACAGTGCGCGTGCTACCGCGCTCAACGCGAGACGGCGTCGGTGAGGATCGCCTGGAGGCGGCTTCGGCATTCGGCCACGAACGCCGGGTAGGTGTGCCAGTAGTACGAGATGCCGCTGGCGCCCACCGCGATGGCCCAGGCGCGGGCGCGGGTCCAGGTCAGGTCGTCAAGGCCGACGGTGTCCCAGTAGGCGTGTCGCGCCTGTGGCGGCAGGTCCCAGACCGTGGAGTGCTCGGCATCGGGCAGACCGATCGACAGGCCACCGAAGTCGATGATCGCGTGCAACCTGCCGTCCTGTACCAGGAGGTTGGTGGGTTTGAGATCGCCGTGGAGCCACACGTGAGGTCCGGAGGGTTCGGGCAGGGCGAGCGCTTCGCGCCACAACCGTTCCAGGGTCTCGACGTCGATTTCGCCGCCGACGGTGGCCCGGCAGTCCATGAGAGACCTGCTGATCCACTCGTCGCAGTCCCGCAGGTGTCCCCCGCGGTACCAACTGAGCTCGCCCGTGCGGGTTGCGCCCATGAGGTCGATATCGTGAAGTTCCCGCACAAAGGACGCCAGATCGCTGCCAAAGGTCGACCAGTCCTGGACAGTGTCCGGCTGGGCTTCGTCGCCGTCGATCCACCGGTAGACCGACCAAGGAAGTGGGTACGCGGTCGTAGGCATGCCGGTGTGCAGTGGCTCTGGGACCGCACACGCCATCAGCGGCGCGAGACGAGGAAGCCACTTTTGCTCCTTAAGCAGGGCGCGCGCCTTGTCCGCAGTTCGCGGGAGCCTCACTAGCAGATCACTACCCAGCCGGTACATGATGTTGTCGGTGCCCGCACCCGCCGGCGACAGCGACAGGCCGGCCCACTGCGGGCACTGCTCATTCAGCAGCGACCCGACAACTCTCTCATCGACCGGGACCTCATTCTGGTGCAGTGTCATGCCCAGATCCTTCCGTCAGATGCCGAGGCAAGCCACTGACTTAGGTCGACGACGCCCACCCGACACCACCGGCCGCGCCATGGATCCCTCATGACCCGACGCCCACCCAGGAAGTCTGTTCGTGCCTGCGGGAGGGCCTGTCTCACAGGCCAGCCGTGTACGGACTTGCCGTCCTGCTCATGCCGGACTTCGGGGCGGCGCTCCGGACGGGCTGCGGCGGGTGCTGATGACTAGGGTTGGCTAGGGTCGTCGGAGACCCGCGCCGACGACGACGAGGACCGCGATGACCCGGACCGACGACGATGTCGCCCTCGACGCGGCGCTGGACCCGCTGGTCCTCGCGCTGGACATCGGTTCCACCGCCACCCGCGGCGGCGTGCATGACGCGTCGGGCCGGCGGGTCCAGGGCCTGCAGCACAAGGTGCCGCACGCCTTCACGGTCGCGCCCGACGGTACCTCGATCATCGACCCCGAACAGGCGACCGCAGAGGTCGAGCAGGTTCTCGACGCGGTGACCGGCGACCTACGGCTGGGGACCCGCATCGCCGGCGTCGCGATGGACACCTTCGCCGCCTCGCTGATCGCGGTCGACGCGGCCGGACGCGCGCTCACCCCGTGCCTGACCTACGCCGATGCGCGCAGCGCCGATGCGGTGACGGCGCTGCGGGAGGAGCTCGACGAGCAGGCAATGCAGCAGCGCACCGGCACCCGCCTGCACACGAGCTACCACGCCCCGCGCCTGCGCTGGCTCGCGGCCGTGGAGCCCCGCGTCGTCGCTGAGACCGCGGTGTGGTGGTCCCTGGGCGAGTACGTTCTGGCTCGGCTGGTCGGGCACCCGCTCGCCGGGACGTCCACGGTGGCGTGGACCGGCCTGCTCGACCGTCGCACCGGCGAGTTCGACGCCGAGCTGCTCGCTGCCGCCGGCGTCGGCCCCGAGCAGCTCTCCGCGCCACGGGACGTGACGGAGCCGGTGCCGGCGGCGGCCCCGGCGCGCTGGCCCGCCCTCGCCGGGGCCGTGTGGTTCCCCGTCATCACCGACGGCTTTGCCAGCAACATCGGGTCCGGGGCGACCGACGCCACGGTGCTCACCGCGTCGACAGCCACCAGCGGGGCGCTGCGGGTGCTGCTCGACGGACCTGCTGATCCGCTGCCGTTCGGGTTGTGGAACTACCGGGTCGATGCGGGACGCACGCTGCTCGGCGGGGCAATCAACGATGTCGGTCGCGCCGTCAGTTGGGCGCAGAGCACGTTGCGCCTCAGCCCGACGGTCACGGCCGTCCTCACCGCGCCGCCGAGTGATGCCACGCCGCTCATGCTGCCGTACCTCACCGGCGAACGCGCGCCGGGCTGGGTCGGCGGGGCACGCGCCGTACTCGAAGGGGTTTCGGCGGCCACGGACGCCGACGCGATGTTCCGCGGCATCGTCGAGGGCGTGGCCATGACCTACGCGCGCGTCGCCGATGAGCTGCATCCGGCCGCCCCGCAGATCCTGGAGGTCGCGGCGGCGGGTCGGGTCAGCAACGACCAGCCTGAGTGGCTCCAGGTCCTTGCAGATGTGCTCGGGCGACCGGTCACGCACGTGACCCGCCGGCGTGCCACGCAGCATGGCACGGCGCTGCTCGCGCTCCACGTGCTGGCACCGGACGTGCCGCGCGCGCCCCGGGCCGTCGGGGCGACGTACGAGCCCCGGCCAGCGCACGTCGAGCACTACGCCGAACGACGCGCGCGGTTCGCCAAGGTGTACGACGCGCTCGTGCGCGGCTGAGAGATCAGGTGGCGGGGGTCCCCGAGCCCGGCGCGCGAAGCGACGTCCACCGGTGCGATACAGCGTCTGCCGGACCGGCGGCCCCGACGACCTCACCGAGGGCCGTCGCCCGGTCGCCGCCGCTCATCACGCGTCCTAGCGGCCACTGGATCGACCACGAGCACAGGCGCGGACGCGACTGCGGGCCGAGGAGTGGGATACATTGACATCAATCGATGCGTGCCGCATCGTTGACGCATGGTAGGCGTCCACTCGGGCTCGCGGTGTCGCCGCGTGCGACCCGGCCTGCTGGCCGCCGTCGTCTCGTCGATCGCAGTGCTCGGCGTCGGGCTGATCGCCGTACCGGCGGCCGATGCCGGCACCGCAACGCTCACCGGGACGGCACCCGTCGTGTACCCCGCCCCCGTACCCGGTGGCGCCTCGGTGCCCATCATGGGGCCGGCCGGGGCCACGCCGACACCGACCGCAGCACCCACCACACCGGGCACCTCACCCTTTCCACCGGGTGCGCCCACGAACCTCACCGCCAGTCAGGTCCGGACGGGGTCGATCACCCTCACCTGGACGGCCGCAACGCCCGGCTGCTGCGCCATCACCGGCTACGACATCACCTACTACATGGCCTTCGACGACGTCGTCTTCTCCGCCAGCGTCGGGAACGTCACCACCACCACGATCACCAACTACATCGGGGCGGGCAAGCAGTACCTGTTCCAGATTGCCGCCAAGGACGGCCTCGGGCACCGCTCCAACTCGTCGGACACGCTGACCGTGGTCACCCCGGTGACCGACACCGGCCCGGACACCACCCCACCGAGCGCTCCGCAGAACCTGAGCATCGGCGACGTGACCGCCTCGACCGCCACGCTGTCCTGGTCGCCGTCGACGGACGACGTCGGCGTGCGCGGCTACAACGTCTACCGCTTCGACGGCTGGTTCACCTCGATCGTGATCGCCACCGTGACGGCAACGACGTACACGATGCCGCTTCCGTCGTCCACGCCGCAGCTGCGCTACCTGTACTACGTGCGGGCCCGAGACGCGGTGGGCAACGTGTCGATCGCGTCCAACACCGTCACCACGCCCACAGCGCCTACCCCGCCACCGTCCACCTGTCGCGTGACCTACCAGAACCAATCAGAGTGGCAGGAGGGTTTCGTTGCCGTCGTGACGATCCAGAACACCGGGACGGCTCCGATCGACGGCTGGATGCTGACCTTCAGCTTCCGGGGAGACCAGCAGATCACCTCCGCATGGAACGCCACGGTCAGCCAGAGCGGCGCCACGGTGACGGCCCGTAACGTCGACTACAACCGCGTCCTCGCGGCGAACGGCTCCGCGACCTTCGGCATTCAGGGAAGGTGGAGCGCCAGCAACGCGCCGCCGACCAGTTTCGTCCTCAACGGCACCCCCTGCACCGCAGGCTAAGAGCGCACCGGGGAAACAACGCTGCGTCCGGGCCGGTGGACGTCTCGGGTCCCGTTGCGTTGGGCGAAATCATGATCGACTTCAGCTTGGCCGGTATGGCCTGTTTGGCCGGTAAGGTGATCGTCTCGTGTCCGGTCCTGGTCTGCGCCGTCGTCGGCGTTCGTCGGGTTCCGGTTCCCGCCCGAGGTGATCGTCCTGGCGGTCCGCTGGTACCTGTGGTTCGACCAAACGCAACAGCGTCAGCACGGCTACCTCAACACCAAGATCATCGACTCTGTCGAGTAGCATGTCTGGTCAGTCGTCCAAGACGATCGACCAAGGAGAGGGTATGCCGGGCCAGACCAATACCGAACGCGGCCGGGTCGCGCGAGCACGCCTGCTGGCGGCCGCCCGGGAGCTGATCGGCGAGCTCGGTTGGAGCGCCGTCAGCACTCGGGTACTGGCCGAGCGGGCCGGGGTCCCTCCGGGACTGGTGCACTACCACTTCAAATCGCTGCAGGCGCTCCTGTGCCATGCCGCGCTGGAGGAGATGCGGCAGGTGCTCGACGGCATCACCGCGATCCTCACTCAGGCCACCAGCCCGGCCGACGGCATCGAGACGATCCTGTTCGACCTCGACCAGCACAACGGGTCCGATCCGGCCTCCCTGCTGTTCATCGAGACCTACCTCGCCGCCACCCGCGACCGCGAACTGCGCCAGCAGATGAGTGCACTCGTGGCCGACTTCCGCGGCTCACTCACCGATGTGCTGACGCGCTCGGGACACCCCAGCCCCCAGGACGCCGCGAGTGCGGTGATGGCGGTCTTCGACGGCTTCGTCCTCCACAAAGGACTCGACCCGGACCTCTCGGCAGCGCGCATCGCCCCGCTCCTGCGTCGGATCACCACCACCGAAGAGAACGGAGAACACCGATGAAAGCCCTTATCTGCGGCGCCGGCATCGCCGGACTGACCCTCGCCCACCGCCTGCACCACCACGGCTGGGAAGTCCACGTCGTCGACCACGCTCCGGGGCCACGCGAACAGGGCTACATGATCGACTTCTTTGGCCCCGGGTACGAGGCAGTGACGGCGATGGGCCTGCAGCCGAACCTGCGGAGGTTCGCCAGCTCGGTCAACTCCTTCCGCTACATCGACGCCCGCGGCCGCACGACCGTCAGCGTCGACTACACGCTCTTCGCCAAGGCCCTCGACGGCGAGATCGCCAGCATCATGCGGCCCGCCCTCGAATGCATGCTCCGCGAATCGCTCAGCGACCAGGTCGAGATCCGCTACGGCACCACGATCGACCGGATCGACGGCGACCAGGCCGAGCTCTCCGACCGCACCGTTGTCGAGGCCGACGTGATCGTGGGCGCCGACGGCATCCACTCCCGCGTCCGCCGCCTGGCCTTCGGCCCCGAACCCGACTACCTCCGCTACCTGGGCATGCATACCGGGGCTTACGTCTTCCGCGATCCCAAGGTGTTCGAGCAGGTCCAGGGCCAGTTCGTGCTCACGGAGACAATCAACCGCCAGATCGGCCTCTACGGGCTCGACGAGGGACGCGTCGCGGTGTTCGCCGTGCACCGCACCGAAGACCCGCGCCTACCCGAGGACCCGCGCGAGGCGCTGCGCCGCACCTACACCGGCATGGGCGACCTGGCCGAGCGGGCCCTCGCCAACTGCCCGCCGCCGGAGGAGGTCTACTACGACCAGGTCGCCCAGATCGACGCGCCGCGCTGGACCGACGGGCGGGTCGCGCTGGTCGGCGACGCCGCCTATGCGGTGTCCCTGGTTGCCGGGCAGGGCGCTTCACTGGGAATCGCGGGTGCGTACGTGCTGGCCCAGCGGCTGCACGCCGCCGCATCAGTACAGGAAGGACTGGCCGACTACGAACGCCGCTGGAGGCCGGTCGCGGCGGCCGTGCAGCAGGCGGCCCGAAACCGGGTCACCGAGTGGTTCCTGCCGACTTCGTCGGCCAAGCTCTTGCTGCGGCGCTGGGGATTCAAGGCAATGCGCCTGCCGGGCCTCGACCGAATCCTGGTCGCCCCCCTGTTCCCGAAGAACCACCAGAACATAGCCGAGCTCGCAAGGTAAAGACTACGCGGCGCTACGCTACGGCATCACTCCGTACCTCGTTTCTGCTATCACCGCCTGAAGCCGAACCCCACGACACCTACCGGTACCGGGCTCTGTTGCGTTGGCGGACGCATGATCGACTCCGGCTTGGCCGGTATGGTCGGCTTGCCCGGTGAGGTTGTCGTCTCGTCTCCGGTCCTGGTCGGCGTCGGCGTCGGCGTTCGTGGGTTCCGGTTCCCGCCTGAGGTGATCGTTCTGGCGGTCCGTTGGTACCTGCGTTTCGACCTCTCGTACCGGGATGTGGAGGAACTCGTGGTCGAGCGCGGTGTCGAGGCCGATCACGCCACCGTCCACCGGTGGGCACAGCGGTTCACCCCGCTGTTGGCCGACGCCGCCCGGTGAGCCCCAGACGATCATCACCGGCCACGCCTTCGTGCAGAACATCCGACGCGGACACTGCGAACTCGCCGCTGATGTCCCACCCGGACCTGGGCAGCTGGGACGACGGCCGGCTCTGCGGATGGCAGTCGCACTCACGGAACTGGCGCAAGCGATCTGATCAATGCCCGGCGGACGCGCCTCGGCGTGTCCACCGACCCGCCAATGCAACAGCGCCGTGTCGATGATCTGCTCCCGAGAGCACATGATTGCGCCGCTGTGTCCGGCGCTCGCGTTGCCATGCCTCGATCACGCCACGTTTGGTGCACCGAACCAAGTCAGAGCGCTGTACCAACCCGGGAGGTCACCTGTCGCCTCCAGTGTCGGTCGGACGTACCGCATCCACCGCTGCCACGGCGTCCAGGTCCGCAACAGGCCGGCGGCGGGGCTTCCCTGCCGCGGCGAATGTTTTACGAGCCACCTGGTACTGCTGCAGGGTCGCCTCCGCGATACGGTCCCAGGAGTACGCCGTCCGCGCGTGGGAACCGGCTCGTTCGCCCAGGGTGCGGGCGCGGTCGGGATCTGCCAGTACCCAACGGATCCATCCGGCCAACGCGATGTGGTCCTCGGGCGGGGTGAGGATCCCGGTCTCCAGGTGATCGATCTGCTCGGGGATCCCGCCGATCCGCGCCCCGATGACCACCTTGCCGACGGCCTGCGCCTCGCAGACTGCGATGGGGCAGGGATCGAACCTACTCGGCACCAACGCTATCTGCGCGTTTGCGTACAGCGTCTCCAGCCGACTCCTGGCCACGTAGCCAAGGAAGGTGACCCGGTCGCGGACGCCCAGAGACCGTGCGAGACCTTCCAGGTGGGGCCGGGCCGGGCCGTCGCCCGCGACCACGAGATGTACGGGAAGATCACGCAGCAGGCTCAACGCCGCGATCGACAGGTCACAACCCTTCTGGTGGACCAGTCGTCCCACCTGGAGAAGTTCGACCTGCTGGGCTCGCGGCCCGCCGAGCGACGACGTCGAACCGTCCCGGGGGGCGTCGTGGAACTCCGTCCCGTTGGGGATGACCACGAGGTTCTCGACCGCTCGGCCGACGGACGTATGGACCCCCCGCGCGAGGGACTGGCTGACCGCGATGATGACGGTGCTGCGCTCCAACCCCCACCGCTCGAGCCGTTGTTCGTAGTCGAGCATGACCCGGTCGGAGGAGCCCTCGTCGAGGTGGGTGCCGCCCGCCGAACGGTCATAGTGTTTCGTCATGACCAGCGGCAGATCCCACAGGTCGGCGACGGCACGTGCCGCCAGGACGGCTCGCGAGTCATGGCAGTGGACCAGGTCGAAGCTGGCAGGCAGCTTTCCGGCGGCCGCTGCCATGCCCACGTTGCGGTGCAACATGCTCAACGTGGCCGATGCCTCACCGGGGAAGGACAGGATCTCCGAGCCGAGCGTCCCGCAGTAGTGGTCGTCATCGTCCCGGACGCCCTCCGGTTTCGAACCCGCCGTGATGACCGTTACCGAGACGCCCAGCCTGCGCAGAGCCCTGGTGAGGGCTGCGGCATGTACTCCGATGCCGCTGCGGGGCCGGGGAGGGTAGTCACTACTGATCATCAGTACACGCATGCCGCCAACCACCGGGGAAGAGACGAAGGCTCTCGAGGGGCGAAGCTAGTAATGACCCAACCTCTGGATGTCGTTCGACCGGGGATCGAGGCGCTTCCAATCCGTCACGAACGACGGGGCGAAGCCCAGTGCGGTCAAAATCCGTTCGCCCCCAGACGCCTTCTGGAGTGAGCCGTGCAACAGCGCCTCGTTGATCACCAGAGCGTCCCCGGCCTTCGCCCGGACGAATTCCAGCGACGGAAAGTTCTCCCTCGTGAGAGCCACCCTCGGGTTACCTGTCTCCGAGACCCACGCATTTGGCGAACCCGAGTCACCATCCGGAAACCAGGCGAAGTTGGCCTTGTGTGATCCTTGCAGGTAGCAGAAGGGTCCATCGTCGTCTCTCAGGACGTCACTCAGATAGATCAGAACCTTGACGAACATGCAGTAGAGTTTCCCGTCATGAAACGTGTGCATGTAGCTCATGTTTCGTCGGGCGACCCGGTCACCCCCGTAACGTAGAACCTCGCCACTGCCGTTGTGGAGGTAGAAGACGCTCTGCCGGGTGCGCCTCAGCGCATAGCTCTCGATAAGCCGGTAGGGCTGGTTGATGAGCGGTTCGACCAGCGCTCGCACTGCCTCATCGGCCGCCAGCTCGGCGAAGTGGGCGCTGTTCCCCACCAGGTCTTCGACCTTCTCCTTCTCACCGTCGCCGAGTGCTTCCGTCGACGACAGACGCCGCACTTCGTCACGGCACACCTCGACGGCATCAGGGGAGAGGAACCCAGGTATCCGTAACAGCCCCATAGTGTCGAACAGGTACAGTTCGCGAGTGGACATGGTCTGCATCTGCGACGGAGGGATGAGCATAGGGCCTCCTGAGGTCATGACCTCGGTACGGTCACCCGGCATATTCGCCGCGCCGCTGGACAAGGGCCTCGTGGAACTTTCGGCATGGCCCGGCGACTCCGAACCAGCTCCGAGCGTAGGCATGGGGGGAACTCCGAACGGCAATACTGGCAGGTTCATGCCAGCCCGCCAGTCTGCGCAGCTCGGCGTGGACGCAAAAGGCTAACCGGAGAAATCTCCGGGCACTGTCGCGCCCTCGTTCGGTCCACCGTCTCGACGCGTCCGGCCGAAGAGGAGGCCCTGAACAGCCGCCTGATATCCCGCCTGGAAGCGGCTTTGCGCGCCAAGACGGGTCATCCACCGCGCCACGCTCCGGCGATAGGTGCGCAGGGACATGCCGATCCTGCGCGCGGCGGCCTCGTCCTTGAAACCACTTACGAGCTGGTGCAACACCTCCCGGCTCAGCAACTCGGTCGACTCATCGTCCGGGAACTCGGTGGGCAGGGCCAAGGCATGCGCGTGCATCGACCGAAGCATGAGCCCCAGGAAGGGAAGTTCCCGGCCGGCGAGGCCGCCACTGTCATACCCGCGTTGGTTCAGGGCGGACATCAGCAGTTTTCCATCCACCACACTGAGCCGCGGCAACGATTCCGGAGTCGTGAAGACGGACGCGCCGGAACGAATGAGCCGCCGGACCTCCCCGTCGATGGTCATCTCACCAACCCGGCACTCGGCACTGACGTATGCCCTGACCCGAATCCCCGCCCGAGCCAGACGGCACCCGGCCCGAACATCCAGCGCCGGCCCCGTTCGCTTCCACTCGACGGGCAACGCCAGCAGAAGCTCGTGCCTACTGCCGGCAATGGCCCGGTAGACGACCTCGGGACCAACCATCCTCATTCCCAGCGAACCAATGACGTCGCCGAACACGGACCGCCCACCAGACGGCGAAGGAAAAAAATCGGCAGACCCACCATCGTCACGACGGCGACCTCTCGGAAGTGCGGAATCATTGATCAGATTACCGTCAGTGCGCACTTCTCCTCTTTTCATCCATGCCGCGACTCATCATGGACCCCACTGCGACCCCGACAACAGCGCTCAACGCGCCGAGTCGTGACTCGGCTTCATCGCCCATCACCGGCACTCAGCCAGCAGCAAGCGCTCTCCCCGGCCACCCGCATAGCGGAGATACCTTTATACACAGTGACGAACACCGATCTTTTCATACACCTGCGCAGGATGTCCATAGTCTTTACCGGACGGTCATTCCAAAGCTGGATGGATGCCAGTGGACGTCACGGTATGTGAGTTCGGAAGGCGTCTGCGGCCCACACGGGCGTCTCCGGCGACTACGGTGCTACGCGGGGTGGCGACGAGGGCGGGCTCGGTGCCGGTGCGGGCCTGGCGGAGTTCTCACGGAACGTGACACCCCGAACGCGGTGGACGAGCTTCCGATGTGGCAACCTCACCGGCCCCTTACCCGGCAAGCTCGGGCCTACCCATAGGCCTCCGCCTGGAGGCGGTAGAGGCTCGCGTACTCGCCCCCGGCCGCCAACAGCTCCGGATGCGTGCCCTGCTCGATGATCCTGCCGCCGGAGACGACGACGATGCGGTCGGCCAGGTGAACCGTCGAGAAGCGGTGGGACACGAGCACCGTGATCGCCCCATCACCGCCGTACTCACGAGCCTGCCTGGTGAAAAGTTCGAACAAGTCGTGCTCGGACTGCGCATCGAGGGCTGCGGTCGGCTCGTCCAGGACGAGGAGCAACGGGCTCGTGCGCATCAGCCCTCGTGCGACGGCGAGTCGCTGCCACTGCCCGTGCGACAGCTCGATTCCTCCAAAGAGCCTGCCGAGGAGGGTCTCGATGCCCTCGGGAAGTTCCTGGACGAACTGCGCGGCCGCGGCACGACGCAGGGCACCGTTGACCGCGACGACGTCCCCGATCTTTCGCAGGTCGCCCGCGCCGACCGATTCCCGAACCGGGACCTGGAGCTTCAGGAAGTCCTGGAGCGTACCGGTGCTCGCCGCCGCCCATCCGGACGCGTCCAATCGCGTGAGGTCGACCCCGTCGACGGTGATGGTGCCTCCGGTCGGACGACGCGCCCCCATGAGAAGCTTGATGAGGGTGCTCTTGCCCGCCCCGTTTTCACCCACGACAGCAATCGAACAACCTGCGGGAATGACGAGGTCCACCTTGTCCAGTACGCACTCCTCGGTGCCGGGATAGGCGAAGGAGACCCGATCCAGGACGATTCCCTGGGTCAACCGCGTTGGCGGCGGCAGTACCCCCGTACGGGACGCCGACGCATATCTCGTGAGCCAGAAATGATGTTCGGCGATCCGTCCACCGGCAGCGACCTGAGTGATCGCATCGACTACCGCCTGCTGCTGGGTACGCAGTTGACCGGCGAGAGAGATGAGCAGGACGGCACCACCCGCGGTGGTCTGCCCAGCCGCCATCAGGTGCCCGACGAGGATTAGGGTGAAGGCCAGGGCTCCGTAGTAGAGCGCCCAGCCGGCTGCCTCCATGCCCAGGCCGCGGAGCCGCGCCGACCCCTCTTCGCGGGCAGCGCTCGTCCACAACTGCTGCGCGAGCCGGTTCAGCCTCGCGGCGTTCCCGCTGATCCGCACTTCCTTCGCAGGGCCGGGTCGCAGGCACAGCTCATGCAGCGCGGCCTCTTGCCGCAGCGGCTCCGCAGTCGCGTCGATCGCCTGCTGCTGGATCTTCCGGGCCCGGTTGGTCAGGACGAGAATCGGCAGAGCGCATGGCGCCAGAATGGTGAGCAGCGGGTGGAGATCCGCCAGCAGCCAGACGCTCAGGCAAAGTCCGACGCCGGCGGACACCGCATAGGCTGCAGCCCAGCCGGTGGTGGTCAGGGCAACCGTTCCACGCCGCAGCATGGTGATCTGGTTCAGAAACTCGGCGCGCTCCAGGTGCTCGATCGTCGGAATCCGTGCCGCTGTCTCCGTGATCTCCTGCTCTATGGCCATCTGGACTCGGTTGACGAGATCGTTACGAAAGTTGAGTGCCAGCCGCTGGCCCACGACCTGCATGACGTAGGCAAGAATGCCCACCACGACTGCCTCGACGAGCCCGACGAGCATACGGGTGCCCGCCGCATCGACCAGCCACCGTTGGGCGCTCGCAGTGGCGGCGACGAGGCCGGCTTGGAGAAGGACGAGAACCCCGACGAAGCAGGTCACCCGGGAATCCGCGCGGTAGCTGAGCCGCAGGGTGTAGAGCGCCATCCGCAGGCTTGCCGGCACGGTCACTCCGGGGACTCCCGATGCGGGTGCCGGGCCGTGAACCTCGACGCCTGGAGCGTGAAGAGCCTGGCGTACGTCCCGCCGTCAGCCATCAGGGAGTCGTGATCACCTTCTTCGGTGATCCTCCCACCATCCAGGAGCACGATTCGGTCGGCTGCCCGGACGGTAGAGAACCGGTGTGAGATCACCACTACCGAGGCTGCCGGAATCGACCCCAGGATCCGCTGGTGGAACTCCGCTTCTGCCCTAACGTCGAGGTGCGCCGTTGGCTCGTCGAGCAGCACCACCTGTCGCCCCTTGTCGACCGCGTGGAGCACTCGTACCATCGCGAGCTTCTGCCACTGCCCACCCGAGAGGTCGGTGCCCGAGGTCCCCGTACGCCACAGCAACGTGTCCAGGCCGCGGGGCCGGCTCGCCAGCAGAGCCGCCGCCCCGGCACGCCGAATCAACTCGTCGAGCTCGGCGTCATCGGTCTCCGCCTCTGGGGCGGCCAGGGCGATGTTGTCGCGGAGGGTCAGCGGATAGTGGATGAAGTCCTGGAACAACGCGGTGACCCTGCGACGCCACACCTCGGGGTCGAGGTCGCGCAGGTCGACTCCGTCCACCGTGATTCGTCCCCCCGTCGGCTCGTACAAGCCCGCGAGGAGCTTGATCAGGGTCGTCTTTCCAACCCCGTTCACCCCCACCAGGGCCAGCCGCTCTCCCGCCCGGATGGTCAGGTTGAGCCCGTTCATGACAGGGCGGGGCTGGCCGGGATACTCGAAGGACACCTCCTCGAACCTGATGGTCGGGATCGTCGCCGGCGGCGGCTGTAGATTCCGCCGCGGTTCGACCTGCGCGCGCTCAAGGACGGCCAGCGCCCGCATCGGATCCTTGCCGTACTCGATGTCGTGTGCCTCGGCGCCGAGGGCGGCGATGGCGAAGATGCCCCAGGCAGCGACCAGACATGACGCCAACGCCCCCACGCTGATCTGACCGTCGAAGGCCGCACGGCCAGGGACCCCGAGCGCCAGACCGGCACAGACCACGGCCAGCACGGCCGCCGTCTTCTGGCTACGGAGAACTCTCCGGCGCAACTTCCAGTAATCGGCCAGCCAGGCGAGGTGGGCAGCGGCCCGGCGTTCGACCACCCACCCGGCAAGACCGAACAGCCTGATCTCTTTCGCAGCCTCGGGTCCGGCCGCCAGCTCCGCCCAATAGTCGACCTTGCGTCGCTCCGGCATCGCCGCGTCCTTGACCGACTCAAGGTGCATCCACTGCCGGACGGCGATCCACCGCGAGGTGACGGAGAGCAGGAACAGCACTGCCGCCAGGACCGGGAAGTAGGCGCCGAGCGCCACGGCCATGGCCGCTGCGGAGAGGATCCGGCCGGTCAGCGACAACTGGCCCACGGCCGCCAGACCAGCGGACCTGTCGCGCCACGCCACGCCTTGGTCCGCGGCGCGCAGCGCCACATCCTGAAAGGCAGGATCCTCCAGATGGGCTATGCCGGGTGGCCGGGAGGCGATACGTCGAAGCTCGGCGCGCACGGCGCCGTCGACCTGCCTCGCGATCGAGGCCCGCAGGGTTGATCCGGCGATCTCCGCGAACTGCCGGACGAGCATCAGGAGGGCAACGGCGACAGCCAGCCGGACGAACTCTCCCGACCTCGAGAGCATGGCGTCGACGAGTCCGCGGGTGGCCGCGACAGTGATCGGACCGACCGCCACGACAACGACGAGCGATACGACCAGAGCACCCAGCCACCGTCGATCCGCGTTGCGTAGCAACCCCAGAAGCCTGCGCCGTTCGACGTACACCGCCCGCACACCGGACGGGTTCACATTTTCCCACAACGGCGGCGTGCGAAGGGCGGCGTCGCTCATGAATCAACCACGCTGTTCCGCGCCTTCAAGTTGCTGGAGCGCACGCAGGAACAGATCGGGGTGCCGCCGGATGTTGTCATCGACCTCCGGCGACTCGATGGACGCGAAGTAGTGACACAGGACGCGGTTCTCCGCAGGCGGCAGCCTGCTCCACGGCCCCGAGCGATAGGGTTCACCGAGTGGCTGGGCCGCATCGCCGAGCCGCCCGCCCAGCACTGAATAGAACATCTGTGTGACATGGCGAGGGCGAAACAGGATCTCCCGGGGCGTCCGATCCATCATGACCTCCAGGTAGTCGAGGTCGAGAAAGCGACGACGGTGCGCGCAGACGAAACCGCAGCACATGTGCGGCACGTACGGCACGTCGGGTAACGCCTCGGGAATCCAACGAACACCGCCCGGCAATCGCCCCGACGCGAATTGCTCCTGCGAGTACATGAAGGCCGGCTGCCGCTCGGTGGCGGCGGCCCACCGCATCACCTCCAGCGGTTCGCCGAAAAAGAGGATGTCGCTGTCCATGCCGATGACCAGTTCGGCGTCACCGAGCAAGAAGTAGTCGACGAGTTGCAGGATGCGAACATTCCTCCGCCGGACCTCCGCGAGGAGTGGATGGTCCTCGAGCATGACCTGGACCATGTCGTCGGCGTCAGGCCGCCGGATGACGCGGACGTCCAGGACCTGTTCTTCCAGCAGCGCCAGGTCAACGTCGGTCAACGAGCCGTCGTCGTGCACGACTGCCGCCACCCCGCGCCAGTAGCCAGCGAGTGACTTGATGGCGAACAAATACAATGGAACATGCTTGTGGGAGACCAGGGAGTGGACCTGCACCGGGGCGGCGCCGTCGAGTTCGGCCGGAGGCGCCTCAAGCATCCGACGGTGCAGTTCGTCAGGCGAGGGATACGGCATCAGCGTCACATTCGCCGGAGATGGATCTGCCGGGACACCCGCTTCCGGTCGCGCTCGGGATCCAACTGGCAGACGGCGCGGCGGACATCGTCGATATCGATAGGGATGCGCTCGTCGCGCCCATCAGGCCTCCATCGACGCAATGTCGCAAACGGTCTCATCGTCCGACGACCGTAACGTGAGGACGGCCGCCCGCCCGCTCGTCGGCCACATCCTGCCAACACGGGCTCAGCCAGCGGAGCCCCGACCGCCGGCATGATCAGCCGACGTCGATGGCGCCCGACCAGAGGCATCTGCTACAGGTACGGGCGGGTGATCAGTTCGATCGCGTGGCCTGCTGGGTCTTTAAAGTAGACTCCTCGGCCGCCGTGCTCGTGGTTGATCTCGCTAGGGCGACGCATCTGCGGATCGGCCCAGTGCTCCACGCCGTGGTCGCGCAGTCGCGCGTACGCCCGATCGAAAAGGTCGTCGTCAACCAGAAACGCGTAGTGTTGCATCTGAATCTCCACCGGCGGTTCGGCGAACTGGAGAAGCACCCCGTCGCTGAGCTGAATGTTGGTGAACAGACCCCAGGACGGCGCTTCTGAAACTTCTAGCAACTCGCGGTAGAACCGGGCCGACTCGTTGCGATCCTTGGCGGCGACAATAGTGTGGTTGAACCTGACTGCCATTCGGCTGACCTCGCTGTTGTTCGACACGACTATAACGGGACCTGGCAACTGTTGATTACCTGGAGGCCCGCGTGCCGAATCGGCGGGGTGCCCACGAAGCACCCGCCGGTCGATCAGCTGTCCACCGGATCGCCAATCCGTGTGCGGCTTGGCGCCAGTCCGGTGTTCACGACAGGCCACGATACCTGATGGGGCCAACTACGACAAAGGGAGTGCATCAACCGTCCTCAGGATCGCGACCGGTCCGCCCTGGTGCTTCAGCTTCCGGTACTGGCCGAGATGGGTGCAGCCGATCAAGGTCCGGCGGTGCGTTGTCGCGCCGGCGGCGTCAGGGATGAGCGGTAGAGCCGATCGAGCCGCTCGTACGGGCGGGTTGTCGTCGGCGAAGTGCCCGTCGTCGCGGACGACTTGGAAAGGACGGCTGCCTATCAGGGACGAAGCCAGAAGACATCCCGGAGGATTGCATTGCCGACACGCGCGTCGGTGACCCAGGTGGCGCCCCTGTCTTATAAGGGAATGCCGGAGCGGTAGAACGCACTACGGCCGGCACGAGTGTCACGCCCCCCCCGCAGCCCAGGCGGCCATAAGGACCGAAGGAACTCGTGGTCGAGCGCGGTGTCGAGGCCGATCACGTGACCGTCCACCGGTGGGCGCAGCGGTTCACCCCGCTGTTGGCCGACGCCCGCCCGGTGAGCCCGCCACTGTCCTGGTGACCGCTGGTCGTAGACGAGACCTACGCCAGGGTCAACGGCCTCTTGAGGTACGTCTACCGAACCGGCGACCAGCATGTCCAGGTCATCCACGTGCTCGTATCGACACGTCGGGACGCCGCTGCGGCCCGACGCTTCTTCCGCCGGGCGCTGACCATGCTGAAGGTCGCGCCCAGCGAAGTCGTGACCGACGCGAACCCTGTCATTCCGAGGATGTTGGACGACCTGCTCCCCCCGGCGGGGCACCACGTCGAACGACACGCCAACAATCCGATCGAGGCTGATCACAGCCAGCTCAAGCACCGGGCGGTGAACAGGACCCTGGCCCGGCTCGCTCAGGCCGGCGCGGTCACGCCGGCGGATCGTGGAATCGTCGTGGCCGACGGGGCACGCCTCGACGCCGTCGCCGGGGACTGACCGACCCCCCCACTCGGCCAGCTCGTGGATCGTCGTCGGCGACGGCGGCTGCTCGTCGGCCTGGCCTCCACCCACCGTCAGCCCGCGACCACCTTGTGCAGGAAGCCGGCCAGGTTGGTCCGGGTCCGATCGATCTTTTCGGCCAGCGTGATCGACTCGTGGAGTCGACCGCCGAGCCCGGTCTGCTTCTGGCCCCGCAGGTAGAGCGAGCAGGCGAGGTCGGTGCAGATGTAGACACCCACCGAGTTGCCCTGCTGTCCGGCCGGCCCAGCCTTGCGGGCGGTCATCAGCGATACGCCGCCACCCGAATGGTTGGTCAGGCACAACGAGCACATGCTGCGTCGGGCCCGTCCGGCGGACGGTGCCGCCAGTCGCAGCGCCACCCCCACCGGCCCCTGGTCGGACTCGGCTACCAGGTAGGCCCGCTGGGGTGCGGCGGGGTCCTGCCAGCCGAGAAAGTCCAGGTCGGCCCAGGGTCGTTCGGTCAGGTCCCGGGGCAGGGCCAGGCGCTTCGTCTCACCCTTGGTGCAGTTGACGAATGACGCGCGGATGTCGTGCTCGGTCAGGGGAACCATGCCTCGAAGCTATATCGCCCAGGCTGAGAGTGCCAACCGCTATGAGATAACCTAGAGGCCCTAGGCAGGAGGGCAACGTGGTACGTGCAAAGGTGACCATCGAACGCCTGGTCAACGCTGCGGCGGAGCTGACGGACGAGGTGGGATTCGACCAGTTGACCGTTTCGGCGCTCGCCCGCCGCCTGGACGTACGGGACGCGAGCCTCTACTCGCACGTCCGGAACGTGCAGGACCTGCGGATGAGGCTGGCGGCGCTGGCCCTGACCGAGCTGGCCGACCGGGTGGCGGAGGCCCTGGCCGGTCGCGCCGGCAAGGACGCGCTGGTGGCCTTCGGAAACGCCTACCGCGACTACGCCAAGGCCCACCCGGGCCGGTACGCCGCCGCCCAGATCGAGATCGACCCGGAATCACCCGCCGGCAGCGCGGCACGCCGGCACGCCGAGCTGACCCGGGCGATCCTCCGGGGCTACGCGCTGGCCGAACCCGCCCAGACGGACGCAGTGCGCTTTCTGCACAGCACCCTGCACGGCTACGTCAGCCTGGAGAGGGCCGGCGGGTTCCGGCATCACCCGCGTACGGCGGACGACTCCTGGCGGAGGTCCCTGGACGCCCTCGACGCCGTCCTGACCACCTGGCCGCCGGACTGACCCGCCCGCGGGACACCATCCGTTCCCAGGCAACCGCACGAGGCCCCGACCACCGGAGTGGACGAGGCCTCGTGCGGTTGCTGGTCAGGCCGCGTCGACCGCCGCGACCGGGAACGAACCGGAAGCCCCGCAGACAGGAAGGCCCGGTGGTCGACGGCAAACCGGAACTGAAACTCTTGCTCGACCCGATCAAAGTCCGAGTCGATGCGCCCAGGGTCGGCCAACCACACAGACGGACCTGAGCCGTGACCGCCACGTCGCCTCCTGACCGAGACGACAACCAACCCCACCCTGTTGATCAAGCCGTGACACCACGACACGAGACACCACCTCGTCAACGCGTCACAAATCTGCGCCTTCGTCATAGCCCAACGCACCCTGTGCCGTGCCATAACTCGTCGGACAGGCTGTGAGCTGGGAGTTCTCGGTTCGCACTGATGATCTCTGGTATGACCGTGCGGTTGCTGTACCTGGGAATGAGTTGCTGTACCTGGGAATGATCAGCCTGTTCAGCGGACTGGGATTGTTGATCCACGGCGACAGGGCGTTGCTGGTCGAGGTCCTCGCGCTGCGGCATGAGGTGGCGTGCTCCGCCGGCAGGACCCCGGCCGACCACGACTGTCCTAGCCGGACCGGGCGATCCCGTCCGCCCTCACCCGCCTGCTGCCGGCCCGGATGCGGGCACACCGGATCGTCACACCGGCGACGTTGCTCGCCTGGCACCGACGGCTGGTACGACGCCACTGCCCCTACCCGAACAAGCCAGGCCGGCCACCCCACCACGGCCCAGCCGTCATCATCCCCATGGACAAGCCCGTACGACGCCGACGACGATTCAACGGGGTGATCAACAAGTACCACCGAGCAGCCTGACACGATCCTCAAAACACCAGATCACGACCACCGAACGAGTTTGGCACGGTACACCATCTCGATGCGTGCGTCCGCCGTCGCGGCGTCCAGGTCGCCGGCAAAGTCCGCGGCACCGTCGTTGTCGGATGGGCCTACGTCCCAGAAGCCCAAAGCCACCGCCTCCAACTGGCACCTTCGCGATCCCCGACGAGCGCGGTGCTGGTCATCAACCTGCAAGCTTCTCGGCATGGGTATGCCGGCCGATTCAGCACTTCGTGACGCCGTGCTGGGGCTGTCTGCTACGGTCGCCGCCATGCCTGCCGTTTGGCGGATCGCGAACTATCACCGCGCCGAGGCGCCGGTGACCGAGCCGGTCACCAAGTTCGGCGGTCAGCCCGTCTGGCTCACCGGACCGCAATGGCCGGTAAGCCAAGGCTGGGACACCCCGATGCGGTTTGTCTGCCAGATCGTATTGGAGCCCGAGCTCGCCGGAGCCGGCCCGGGGCGGTTGGCCTACGTGTTCGTCACCCATGGCGACCACGGCAGCGACGTGGAGGACTTCGACCCGGACGTCATCTTCCCCGACGGCGGCGAGAACGCCGTCATCATCCAGCCCGACGGCGTCTTCGACGGGCCGACCAGCCCACTGACCAGCGGCCCAGCCCTCTACCACGGCGATGGGTCGCCGGCGGAGTACACCGTCGAGTTGGTCCGCGGTGAGGACCCCGAGCACCTGCCGTTCGACGCCTACATGGCGCTGCCGCCACATGAACGGGACCGCTACTTCCAGGCACTGGACCAGGACAAAATCGGCGGGACGGCACTGCTGTTCAACGGGCACGACTGGCCCGAGGGCGGGCCGTGGCGGCCCCTACTGCGCCTGGAAGCGAACGGAAAGCCGTTCTACCTCAACCTGGGTGCCGCACCGGTGGCGTTCGCGTTCATCTCCACCGACGGCCGGCACGGGTGTTTCCTCGTCCAAGACTCGTAGTCAATAGTCAATATTGCCTGTACGTCAGTCGCCAGCGGCGAACACAACGCGCCCTGCCGGCGCACGCCCCGCGGCATGAGCGCACACCTGATCTTGGCAGAACCGGAGCGGCGTCAGTCACTTCCCAACCGGGCGGGAGGCGGCCCGTGGGTTTCCCGCTGGCGGTCAAGTCCTATCGGACGTATCCCCGCCGGCCGAGGTGCTCGGCTGTGTCCGGCGGCGCGTTCGACCGCTACGAGCATGCTCGATTCGGGGGAATGCAACAGTCTGGCGCCGAGGTTGATGCGCGCTGTCCCGGTTGCCTGATGCCCTCTGATATAAGCCGGGGTAGAGATGGGACGCGCTGAGAAACAACATCTCCGAGACTGCGATTCACAAGCTGATCCGCTCTCTTCTCGACAGATCTGATCTGGAACTTGCCTCTTTTCGCATTCTGGCATGACGCCGCACCGGGAACGAACCGCCTGGTTGCGCACCCAACCACCCGATGGTCCGCGTAGCTGACCTGGCCTCCGACGACTCCTGCTACAACGCTTCAGAGCGCCAGAGCCGGCCTGATCATCACCCACAGGAGTCCGACAAGCACACAACGCAGTCCACGCGGGATCACGCTCGGTCTTCATTTACCGCCCCAAAAAAGGCATATCGGCGATAGTCGTTCTCGGGGTTGGACGGGATCCCTTGGGACCACCCGCGGCTGGTTTGTGGCAGGCTTGTTTCTCGTTGACAACCACCGTGTTAACGCTCACAATCCTGCGATAACAAGTGATCAATGGCCGGAGACAGGGCGGGATAAATGGATCGACGGTCGGTTCTACGTGGAATGACTCTGGCCGGTGCGGCACCGGCCCTACTGGCAGGGCTCACCGATCCGGTGTGGGCCTCGGAGACGGCCCCGGCGGCCGGTCCGCCTTGGGCCACGGTGCCGCCGTCTTGGAAGCTGCGCCCGTTCCCGCTGGGTGAGGTTGCTCTGCGCGATGGTGTCTTCGCCCGTAAGCGGGATCTCATGCTGGAGCACGCCCGCGGCTACAATGTCGACCGGTTGTTGCAGGTCTTCCGCGCCAACGCCGGCCTGGACACCCTCGGCGCGGTCGCCCCGTCCGGCTGGGAGGGCCTGGACGGCGAGGCCAACGGCAACCTGCGCGGCCACTACACCGGCCACTTCCTGACGATGCTGGCCCAGGCGTACGGCAGCACCGGCGACAAGGTCTTCGCCGACAAGCTCAAGTACATGGTGGGTGCGCTGGTCGAGGCGCGGGCGGCGCTGCGTGCCGACCCGCAGTGGCTGAGCGTGCCGGGCCGCTTCGGCACGGCGGTGCAGCAGGTTCGCGGCTCCTACCGGTACGTCGATCTGCCGGCCACCGTGCTGGGTAACAGCGCATCGATCACGATCGCGGCCTGGGTGAACCCGGCGCACGCCGCCAACTGGGCCCGGATCTTCGACTTCGGCAACGACACCCAGCGGTACATGTACCTGGCCGCCCGCAACGGCGACGGCGTGCCGCGATTCGCGATCACTACCAACTGGGCCGGCGGCGAGCAGGGCATCAACGGCACCGCGACGCTACCGCTCAACCAGTGGAGCCACCTCGCGGTCACCATCGGCGGTGGCGTCGGCCGACTGTACGTCAACGGAACGCAGGTCGGTGTGAACACCGGCATGACGCTGAACCCGGCAGTGCTCGGCACGCTGCGCAACAACTGGCTCGGTCGGTCCAACTACGCCGGCGACCCGCTCTTCGCCGGCGGGCTCGACAGCGTCAACATCTGGTCTTGGGCGCTGAACGCGGACGAGATCACCACGCTGCAGACCACGCCCGGGCAGGGTGACCTCGCCGCGTACGCCTGCGACGAGACGTCCGGGAACGCACTGATCGACCACTCAGGCCGAGGACAAGACGGCACGCTGCTGCGCACCTGGGGCGGGCCGAGCCACCCGGGCTTCCTCGCCGCCTACCCCGAGACGCAGTTCATCACCCTCGAATCGATGACCGCCAGCGACTACGCCAAGGTGTGGGCGCCCTACTACACGGCCCACAAGATCCTGCAAGGGATCCTCGACGCGTACCTGAACACCGGCGACGAACGCGCCCTGGATCTCGCCACCGGCATGTGCGACTGGATGCACTCGCGGCTGTCCAAGCTTCCCGCGGCCACCCTGCAGCGCATGTGGGGGCTGTTCTCCAGCGGCGAGTTCGGCGGCATCGTCGAGACGATCTGCGACGTGCACCGCATCACCGGCAGTCCCAACCACCTGGCCCTGGCCCGCCTGTTCGACCTGAACAGCCTCATCGACGCCGCCGCGGCCGGCACCGACACGATCACCGGCCTGCACGCCAACCAGCACATCCCGATCTTCACGGGCCTGCTGCGGCTACACGACGAGACCGGCGAGCAGCGCTACCTGAACGCGGCCCGCAACTTCTGGCCGATGGTGGTGCCGACCCGCATGTACAGCATCGGCGGCACCAGCACTGTCGAGTTCTGGAAGGAGCCCGGCGCGATCGCCGGGTCGCTCAGCGACACCAACGCGGAAACCTGCTGCGCGTACAACCTGCTCAAGCTGAGCCGGACGCTGTTCCTGCACGAGCAGGACCCGAAGTACATGGACTACTACGAGCGCGCCCTCTACAACCAGATCCTCGGCTCCAAACGGGACCTCGCCGACGCCGAGAAACCGCTGGTCACCTACTTCATCGGCCTCGTGCCCGGGCACGTACGCGACTACACCCCCAAGCAGGGCACCACCTGCTGCGAGGGCACCGGCATGGAGAGCGCCACCAAATACCAGGACACCGTGTATCTCGACACGGCCGACGGCCGGGCGCTCTACGTCAACCTCTACAGTTCGTCGAAGCTGACCTGGGCCCGGCGGGGAATCACGCTCACCCAGACGACCCGCTACCCGTTCGAGCAGAACACCACGATCAAGGTAGGCGGCAACGCGACCTTCGAACTCCGGCTGCGGGTGCCGGGGTGGGTCAAAGGCGACTTCAAGGTGTACGTCAATGGCCGCCGCGCTCCCGGCAAGGCCACGCCGGGCAGCTACTTCCCGGTCGCGCGCCGCTGGCGCGCCGGTGACACCGTGCGTGTGCACATCCCGTTCCAGCTACGCGTGGAGAAGGCCCTGGACGACCCGTCGACGCAGACGCTGTTCTACGGCCCGGTCAACCTGGTCGCCCGCAGCGCAAGCACCAACTTCCTGAAGATCGGCCTATACCGCAACTGCGCCCTCTCCGGCGACCTGCTTCCCAGCCTCACCCCGGTCGAGGGCAAGCCGCTGCACTTCACCACCATCGACGGGATCGAGTTCGCACCCTTCCTGGAAGGCACCGAAGACCCCAGCCACGTCTACTTCACCCGGTCCGAACCGACCGTGGTCTTCGGCAATCACGACTCCGGAGTGGCCAACCCGGCCAAGCCCGACGGCACCACCCTGCTCGACGAAATCTGGGCCGCCGCCCCCTTCCCGACCCGAGCTGCGTTCCTCACCAAGGTCACCAAAACCGTCAACGCCTGGGTGACGGTCGCCCTCCTGACATCTACGGACGCCACCAGGATCCTCACCACGGCCCGCGCAGCGCACTACGCCTGCTGACCAACCCGTCCGCCGGTCGGCAACCAGCCATCCAGTTGCCGACCGGCCCGACTATGTAGAACCGGAACGGCTGCATCGCGGAGTCGGGACGGGATGCACGCAGGTCACCGTGGCCAAGCCAGCGCCGTCCACCGCGTCGCGCCGAAATCCGGCAGAAGCCATCCATCGTGTCCCCGAGGCCATACTCGGACAGGAATCGGAGACAGTCTGTCCGCCGCCAGCCCCGGTCGAGCAACGGGAAGACGTTGTGTATGTTGCCGACGTCCGAGTCATGGGCCCGGCCGATCTCGTCCAGGCTGATCCCGATCGCCACCTGCGCCCGCACCCCGGCCGGCACCGCGTCGGACGCGGGAGCCGCTGGCGGGACTGTACAAGTAACGCCGGCTTCAAAAACCGCGTCGTCGAACAGCGCGCCACCCTCGGCGTCGACGTCGAAGTCGTCACCAAAGACCCACAGGCCAGGGGATTCTCAGTAGTCAAGCGGCGGTGGGTCGTCGAACGCAGCCTCGGCTGGATCATGCAGCACCGACGCCTCGCCCGCGACTACGAAGCCCTACCCGACAACTCCGCCAGCATGATCCGCATCGCCATGATCGACAACCTCGCCAAACGCCTCACCAACGAGACCACCCCAACCTGACGAGACACATAAACACGCATCACTCGCAAAAAACGTGAATCATACGTTCTCTGAGCGCTATTCAGAATGGCTTGCCCCGAGGTGTGATGATCCCGAGTCCGGTGACGCTCCCCAGCACTCGAAGGAAGTTGGTGAGGCGTTCGCCCCAACTGGCATGGAGGATGTTCTGTTAATCAGGTTGCGATGATGCGCAATCGACTGCGGCAGGCTGCTGTTGATGGCGGTAGTGCCGTGCCGACCGGGGTGTTAGGGTCGCCGGATGCCTTCACTCCTTACCAAGCCATTCCTCGCCGGACGCACCGCGCTGATCGTTGTGGACCTGATGCCGCGTATCGTCGAGCAGGACATGGGCCCCCACAAGGGGGCCGACGTGGTGGCCCGGGCAAGCCGCCTGGTGACAGCGTTCCGCCGGGCAGGCGGCACCGTGGTGCTGGTCCGGGTGGATCGGCCGGGCGTTGCCGAGCAGCCCCCGGGCAGTGGGTTCGTCCCGGAGATGGAGCCGCAGCCCGGCGACATCATTGTCGTGAAGCAGACCATTGGTGCGTTCTACGGCACAGGATTGGCCGACCAGCTGCGGGAGCGCGGTGTGTCTGCAGTGGTCATGACCGGCCTTGCCACGACGATGGGTGTCGAGTCGACTGCGCGGGCTGCGTCCGATTACGGGTTCGAGGTCATCCTCGTGGCCGATGCGATGAGCGGTATGGCGGCGGCGGAGCATGACCACGCTCTGACCGTGGTTCTGCCGCGGTTCGGCGAGGTCGTCACCACTGACGAGGTGCTCGACTGGCTCAGTTGACGCCTGTCGCGCTTACTGGTCGGGGGATTCTCGCCTCACTTTGCGGGCCTCACCGAAACGCGCTACGTAATGGGCCCACTGTGCTCAAGAACACGAGTGTCACTACAGGTGACGGCGGCTGCCCGGTAGTAGATCGACTGGTTTGTGTGGAACACCGAGATCACCGAGGGGCAGCCGCCGCGCTGCCAAGCTATGACCGGACTACCCGCCGATCAAGTCCGCGAACTGGTCGGCGCGGTGTTCGGCCTGCTCGGCGGGGTGTGGCAGCCGGTCCATGGCCGGCGGCGGGTGCTGGGCTTGTATCGGGCGGTAGTGCTGACCCTGTTCCTGATGCGCCGAAACGAGGCCCAGGTCGTGGCCGGTGAGCTATTCAGTTGCTCGCAGTCCAGCGTGTCGCGGATCGTGCGCCTGCTGCGTCCGCTGCTCCGACAAGCGACCGCCGAGTTGGCCGGCCAGGTACGCCAGCAGGCGAAGCGCTCAGCAGTGCTGGTCGACGGACTCTTGGCCCCGACCGGCAAACGCACCGGCGTACCCGACCTGTACTCCGGCAAGCGCCACACCAGCGGGTTAAACATCCAGGCCGTGTCTGACCTGGCCGGCAGGCTGGTCGATGTCGGGTTACCGGTTCCCGGCGTACGCCACGACAGCAAAGCCCTGACCGAATCCGGAATCGCCGACCGTTGGGCCAGCCACCTCAAACCCGGCGGGCCCGGCATGCTCGCCGACCTCGGCTACCTGGGCACCGCCGCGATCACCGGCACCCGCAAACCCCCGAAAGCAGACCTGATCAACGTCCAACGCGCCTGCAACAAGGCCATCAACAGCACACGGGCCGCGGTCGCTCTGTGTCTATGCCATGGCGTTCAGCCAGCTGGCGAGGAGTGGCAGTACAGCTCGGAGGTCGGTTCCGTCGGCTGAGGCGTGGGCGGCTGCGAGGACCGCAGGCTTGGTCGAAGCCGAAGCGGTCGCACAGGTAGGTGCCCACGGGCTCCCACGCCAACGTGGCCAAGACAGGCGCCAATCCGTGCCGGCGGCACCAGGAGACGGTCTCGGCGATGCCATCCACGAGCGGCAGCGACTCCAAGAAGCCACGCACGTCCGCCGGAGTCCGCGTCGCCCAGCCGCAGGCGTCGAGGACGGAAACCTCCGCGTTGCTCAGCGTGCCAGCGGCGTAGCCGGCTTCCGCGTGCCGTACAACCTCGGCACGGCCCAGCAAATTCGCCAGGTGCTGCCCGCTACTGGTGCGCGGGACCAACGTCCCGTCGACGTCGAAGAACACCGCTCCACGCACCACGGCAGAAGATTATCGGCCACCGCTGGCGGTCCAGCCACCAGCACGGCCAGCACGGGCTTCTGCCGCCAGGCGCGTGCCAACGCGTTAAGCAGTGGACGGAAGGCAGGAGCCGGTCAGCGCACATGCCACCCCATCGCGGAGGCGCTCATGCACGTCCGTCATCTCCTCGAGCACCACCAGGAGCGATAGCCACGGCCGAACGTAAAGTGCCCGGATCTGCCGCGAACTGGGCGGTGGTGCGGGTGGCCCGCTGTGCGTCGGGCTGACGTCGGGGCATCATGAGAGCATGATCATGCGAATCTGGCGCACGCGGGTAGACGAGGGTCGGGCCGCCGAGTACGAGCGTTTCGCCGCCGAGGAGTCGTTGCCAATGTTCAGCGGCCAACCGGGTTTCCTCGGCCTGCTGTTCGGGCGGGCGGGCACCGAGTGCGCGGTGGTGACCCTCTGGGAGGACGACGCGGCGGCTGAATCGCTCGAGGCGTCACCGAACTACCGCGAAACGGTCGCCCGGATCGGCGCGACGGGATTTCTGCAGGGAGCATCGACCGTCGAGCGCATGAACGTGCACGGCGGCCAGTTGCCCGGCGGCTGGCGTATGGAATGAGCAGCCGGCGGCACGCCCAGAAGCTGACCAGGTCGGGTGCGCGGATCTGCAGCAGATAGGGCGCGTTACCTGTCGGCTGCTGCCCTCACTCTCCGTGGTCGGACGTTGGTCCGGCCGGCTTCCTGTGGGTAGTGGGCGGGCATGTCGTACTTCGGGTGGTAGCCGCCGGCGGTGAGGAAGACGCTGCCGGCGGTCGGCGGAATCCAGGCACGCAGCTGGTCGACGGTGTTGCCAGTTGTCCCCGTGTCAGGATCGAGCCTGCCATTGCTGACAGTAGTTGTTCAGCCACGCCCACAACCGGACGGTGGTGCCGTCCGTGGTGCCGCAGTCCGCCACGTCCGCGACCTTGCCGCTGTTGACGTTCTCCAGCCTCATCCAGCCGTCCTCCGTGTCTATGAGGGACCATCGCTGGCAGGCGTTGTTCAGCCACGACCACTGCTGGATCTTCGTGCCGTCCGCAGTGCCGCAGCCGTTGACATCCAGTGCCTTGGAACTGGCGAGATTGATGAGGCGGTAGTTGCCGCCAGCGGCCTCGTCGATGCGCCAGCGTTGGTTCGCGCCACCGTTGCAGGTCCACAGCCCGGCATCAGCCCCGTCCACCAGCGAAGAGGCGTACACGTCCAGGCACTTCCCGGTGGCCCGGTTGACGAGCGTGACCTCGCTGGTCGTCGCCACCGGCAGCCGGAGGCGGGCCTGCACCGGCAGGTGGTCGCTGGGGAACTGTCCCGATCCCGAGCCGTACGTGTTGATGGCCGCAGCTGATACCGTCACGCCCCGCGTCGCGAGTATCCAGTCGATGCGAGCACCCCCGGCCACCAGCGGCTGGTAGTTGTGGTACGTGCCGTACGCCGGTCCGGTGGCCGCAGCCGCCGTCCAGGTGTCGACCAGCCCCGCCTGCCGGACGAGGACGTCGTAGACCGGGCTGCCAGCCCATGGCCCACTGTTGAAATCTCCGGTCAGCACGATCGGCAGCCCCGGAGCCAGGGCCGCCAGCCGAGCCCTGATGAGCTGCGCGGCCCGCTCACGGGCAAGGGCGCTGGCGTTGTCCAGGTGGGTGTTGACCGCGTACAACTGCCCACCCGTGACAACGTCGCGGAACCGGACCCAGGTGACCATGCGGATCGATCCGCCGCCCCACGTGTTGGATCCCACCACCTCCGGCGTGTCCGACAGCCAGAAGTGGTGCTGTTCCAGCGGCTGCAGGCGGGTGTTGTCGTAGAAAATGGCCATGTACTCGCCCCTGGTGCCGCCCTCCCGACCAACGCCGATGAGTTCGTAGCGGCTGCCCAGATCCTGCTTGATGTTCGCGAGTTGGCCGGCTAACCCCTCCTGAGTACCGATCAGGTCTGGCTGCTCGGCAGTGAGTAGTTCACGCATGGCCGGCCGGCGCTGCGCCCACGAGTTTGGCCTGCTGCTGCTTGCGTACCGCAGGTTGAACGTCATAACGTCCAGATCCGCAGCGGCCGGCGACCCTGCGAGCTCATCGAGCGTCGCGGCGGCGGCCGGCGTGGCGGCCAGCAGGCCACCGCCGGTGAAGAACACCGCTGCGGCCAGCGCGACGGCGACCGAGCGGAAGCACGCTAGTCGGCTCACCGCTTGTCCGGTGCGGGTCATGACCACGGGCCACCTTCCATGATCACAAATGGTGGGGTCCACACCGTATCGAATATCGCCGTCACGCACGAGATCATCTGATGTGCTCATCAGGCTGAGCTGTTCATCGACCCGGCAGGGCTATCACTGTGGAGCTGCGCGTGGGCTCCACTGGTGCCGACGGCCACGGCGTAGCCGGATCTCGGGCTAGGTAGTCGGCGCGCGGTCGTCAGGCCTGTGCGGCACCGCATTGTTGACCGGGCCGACCATGGCGTGCCGGTGCAGGCGACGGCCGGCGATCATCTTGAGCGCACGCCAAGGGTGGCCAGCGGGCGGCCGCCCTTGGCCTGCAGTGGCATCCCGGCGCTGTTCCAGGCGCGCAGGCCGCCGGCGAGGTCGTGCACCTGTCGCCCCTCGCCGGCGATCAGCGCAGCCGCCTGCCGCGGGTCAACGGACCGGTACGGCTTGCGGAACAGTTTGGTGAGCAGCGCGGATACGAACATCTAATCCCCTCTGATGCTGTGTGGCGTGGCGGGTGCGACCGGGCACCCATCTCCTCAGATACCCCGGGGGTATTTGAGGGTGGTAGTCGTGGTGTGCGCCACCATCTCGGGGTCTTCCCGGGGAGGGCGGTCAGGCGGTGACGGGGTTGACGATCGTCTGGATGGCGACGAAGGCGGCGATGGCGAAGACGAGCCAGGCGAAGGCGCGTTGCAGCCGCTGGGTGGGCAGCCGGACGGCGAGTCGCCCGGCGGCGAGGGAGCCGGTGGTGGCGGCCAGGGTGAACGCCGCGGCTATGCGGTAGTCGATGGCCGCGTCACCGGCGTGCGCGGCGAACCCGGCGGCGGAGTTGACCACGATGATCACCAGTGAGGTGGCAACCGCGGCGGGCATGCTCAGACCGAGCAGCAGGACCAGGGCGGGGATGATGAGGAAGCCGCCGCCGACGCCGAACAGGCCGGTCATGAAGCCGACGCCGATTCCGGCTGCGATGGATTTGGGCAGGCAGCCGCGCCAGTTGATGCCGCCGCCGGGCAGGGCGCAGTCGCCGCCGGAGTCGTCGGTGCTGCCCAGCATCCGCCACCCGGCGAGCACCATCAGGGCGGCGAAGCCGATCAGGACCAGGCGGGGGTCGAGCAGCCGGTTGGCGGCGGCGCCGGCGAACGCGGCGGCGGCGCCGGTGCCGCCGACGATGGCGGCGATGCGCCACTGCACCAGCCCGGCCCGCAGTCGCGGGAGCAGGGCGGTGGCCGAGGAGATGCCGACCACCAGCAGTGAGGTGGGCACGGCGGCGGCCAGGGTGAGGCCTGCGCCGTAGACCAGGGCGGGGACGGCGAGGATGGAGCCGCCGCCGCCGAGCAGGCCGAGCAGGATCCCGATGACCGCGCCGAACCCGACAGCGGCGATCATGACCAACCCCGGCCCGGCCGGCAGCGGATGCTGCGGTGACACGGCACGGCGGCTACCGCCGGTCACCGGTCAGGGCGGTGACGACCTGGTCGAGGTCGGTGCGCGGGCCCCGGTTGTACGGCAGTTTGGCCAGCAGCATGCCCATCGCGCAGGTGTTGGTCAGCGCGGCGAACGCCAGGCCCGCGCCGATGAACGCGGCCACCCACTTCACCGGCTCTGCGAGGGCGCTGGCGAGCACCGCAAGCAGGACGATGCTGCCCGCGACGAGGCGGACCTGCCGTTCCAGGTCCCAGCGCGGCGTGCCGGTGGTGACCGGCGCCTGGGCGGCCTGCCAGGCGGTGATGCCGCCGGTGAGCACCCGGAGGTTCGGCAGGCCCGCCCCAGCGAGGGCCTGTTCGGCCTGGCCAGCGCGTTGCCCGGAGCGGCAGACGAGGACGACCTGCTCGTCGAGGTGGTTACGCAGTTCGCCGCGGTGCTCGCGCAGCAGATCGAGGGGCACGTTGTAGGAGCCGGGGATATGTGCGGCCTCGAACTCGGCCGGGGTGCGCACGTCGATCAGCCGCGGCGCGTGGCCGGTGGTGAGCAGGTGTTGCAGGGCGGGGACGTCGAGGGCGGCGGGGGTGCCAGTGGGGGTAGTCATCGAGTACGGGTTCTCCAATTCAGTTTCCGGCGACGATGGGCAGTCCGGCGTCGGCGGCGTCGGTGTAGGCATCGTCGATGTGCACGACCTGCCGGCCGGCGCGCTGCAGCAGGCTGGTGGCGGCCGCAGCGCGGTAGCCGGAGCCGCAGTGCACCCAGACCGTGCCGGCGGGCACCTCAGCGAGTCGGGCGGGCAGGTCGGGCAGGGGGATGTGCACGGCGCCGTCGATGTGGTCGGTGCGCCACTCGTTGCTCATTCGCACGTCGAGCAGCACCTCGACGGCCGGCAGCCCGTGCGGCGGAGTTCCGGTCCGGGCGGCGGCCAGGTCGGCGAAGGTGGCGGTGGTGAGCTGGGCGAGGCGAGTGTCGTCGCCGCCGGCCCACTGCTCGGGGCTGCCGGTGGCCGCGGCGGCGGGCCGATCGATGCCGATGCGAGCCAGCTCTCGCTGGGCGTCGGCGACCTGCTGTTCGCTGTCGCCGAGCAACGTGATCGGCGTACCCCAGGGGGCCATCCAGGCCAGCCACGTCGACATCGGCCCATCCAGGCCGAAGCTCAGCGTGCCGGTCAGGTGCCGGTGGGCGAATGCCTTGCGGTTGCGCAGGTCGACCACCCACTCGCCGTCGGAGATCCGGGTCGCGAGTTCGGCCGGGTCGGCGGCGGCGGCCGGGGTAAGGTCGATCAGGTCGGCGCCGGCGGTGTTGCGGGCACCCATGTGGGCGTAATAAGCCGGATAGGCATCCAGGCCGGCCAGGGTTTCACGGACGAAGTCGTCGGTTTCGAGGCGCAGTGCCGGGTTGGCGGTGCGTTCCCGGCCGATCGTCGACTCCGGCGCGTCGGACTGGGTCGCGGAGCAGAAGCTGCCGAAGCCGTGGGTGGGCCACACTTGCGCGCCGTCGGGCAGCAGGTCCGCCAGCCGCCGCACCGAGGTGTGCTGGTGCTCGGCGAGGGTGTGGGCGTGCTGCTTGCCGAGTAGGTCGGTGCGGCCGGTGGTGCCGAACAGCAGCGACCCGCCGGTGAATACCCCGACCGGCCCGTCGGTGTCGTCGAGGACGTACGACAGGTGATGGAAGGTGTGCCCGGGCGTGGCCACCACCCGCAGCCGCATGCTCGCCGACACGCTGATCTCATCGCCGTCGGCCACCGGCCGCCGGTCGAAGCCGACCTCGTCGGCGGCGGCCACCAGGTACGTCGCGCCGGTCAGCTTCGCAAGGGCCAGGCCGCCGGAGACGTAGTCGTTGTGCAGGTGCGTCTCGGCGACGTGCGTGATCCGCACGCCGAGCCGGCCGGCCAGGCCCAGGATCCGGTCGATGTCGCGCTGCGGGTCGACCACGACCGCCACCTGCCCGTCGTGGGCCAGGTAACTGCGGTCGCCCAGGGACGAGGTCTGCACGACCTCCACGCTCACCTCAGTCATCACATACCTCTCCTCGTTTGTTTACGGTGCTCAACGGTGGGTCTCGACCGGGTACCCGGCCTGGTGCCACGCTTCGGTGCCGCCGGACAGTGACTGCACTCGGGCGCCCGCGGCGGACAGCAGCCGGGCTGCGGCGAGACTGCGGGCACCGGAGTGGCACACCGTCACCACGTCCTGCCCGGCGTACCGGGCGGCGACCGCTTCCACCTCATCGAGCGGCACGTTCACCGCACCCGGCAGGTGACCGCCGGCGTACTCAGCCGGGCTGCGCACATCGAGCAACAGGCCAGCGCTGCCGCTGCGACTCAGCTGGTCAACAGAAATCTCACTCAAAGTCACAAAGAACTCCACTCAGTCTATACCCCTGGGGGTATACAGCGGCCATGGTTCGGCCATGAGATGAACCGAACTGCCGCCCCATGCCAGGCGGCAGGGGCGCGGAAGATTCGGGATCAGGACAGCGACATGAACAGCTTTTCGAGCTCTTCCTCGCTCATCGGCGGCTCCTCGCCGCGCTTGCGGGCGGTCTGGCATTCCCGCATCCCAGTAGCGATGATCTTGAAGCCGGCCCGATCAACGGCACTGGACACCGCGGACAGCTGGGTAAGTACCCGCTTGCAGTCCTCACCGTTCTCGATCATCGCAATCACCGCACCGAGCTGCCCCTGCGCCCGCTTCAGGCGAGTCAGTGCGTCCTTGAGCAGGACCGGGCTCATCTCCATGGGTACACCTCCACCGCGAATATACCCCAGGGGGTACCCGCCATCACGTGACCAATATACCCCCCCTAGGTATCCCTCGTGTCTACGGTGACCTGCACCGCACGTACCAGCAGATCCGGGCTTTCCCCGCCCGGCTGCGGTGCCGCCGCCTGATCGGATACAGCAGAGCAGGTCGTCCCACATGCTCGTGATCAGGTCGAGGTTTGAGCCGGCGAGTCAGCAGCGCCCCGGCCACCGCGGTCACTGCGGAGATCCCGACCGCCGAGCCGAACCGGGTGAACGTGTACAGCAGCCCGCCGGCCAGGCCCTGCTCCTCCTAAGGGTGACAGTCCGCTCGGGAGGGCACAGCTGGTCGACTGGTACCTGCCGGACGATGCCGTGCTGATCGACCTGTCGTCGTTGCAGGACGTCGAGATCGATCCGGCGGCTTCGACGGCAATCGTGCGCCCGGCGGTCGAGGGCCAGGTCCTCAACGCGGCGCTTGCCGAACACGGCTTGATGTTCCCGACCGGTCACTGCCCCGACGTCGGAATCGGCGTGTTCCTGCTGAACGGCGGATGGGGCTGGAACTCCCGGGCATGGGGCCGGCGTGTTTCAGCGTCCGCGCCGTCGACGTGGTTACCCCAGACGGACGGTTGGTCAGGGCGGACAAGACCACCGATCCGGAACTCTTCTGAGCCGCGCGCGACGGAGGCCCTGGCTTCTTCGGCGGGATCACCCGATTCCACCTCACCCTGCGGCCCGGCTGGTCGGTTCCGCGCACCACTAGCAGAACTCGAAACGCCCTAGCGGGCGTTCGGAAAGCAGGGTCGCCCGCTGGTGGACGGCGACCCTGCTTCCGTTCAGAACGCGTACGGCCCGAAGCGTCCCCACACCACGACGGCCGCGAGCACACCCAGGACGACGTTCATAGCGATCTTGGACCCCGCCGATTCTCGCGCGTGGGCCACGATGGCACCGACCATGATCACGACGATGCCGACGGCCGCGACCGGGCTCAGCACCGGGGCGACTCCGGCGAGCGGCGGAACGACCAGGCCGACGGCGCCGAGCACCTCGACCAGGCCGAGGAGCTTGACTCCTGGGGCGGAGAAGGAGCGGACCCATTCGCCCAAGGGGGCGACGAGTTCCTCTTTCGGCTTGGCGATCTTCGTCAGGCCCGCGCCGAGGAAGACGGCGGCCAGCGCTCCCTGCACGACCCAGAGCACAATGTTCATCAATTGTCCAATCTGCGTTGAGGATGGAAAAAATCAAGCCGAGCCAGCCCTTCCGCTGATCACCGCGCCATGAGGAGTCTGGGGGCGGCATTGCCCGTCAGGGAAACCAAGGGGCGGTACGGAAGCGGTGGTTGGTACGGGATGCGTGATGGACTCGGTGCGGCGGTCGTCGTCGGCCTTACCCCGGAACGCCGTCGTTGACCTCGTAGCGGGTCGCGGGTGCCGCGCCCTTCCGTTGGCCGGCGGGCCTGGCACTGCGCAGGCCGAAGGCGGGGACTGCCGCTCCCAGCAGCACCATGGCCACCGGGACGACGAGCGCGGTGCGGTAGGCGTCCAGCACCGCCCGGTGAGCCATCGGAGCCGGCCACGGCGATCCCGTACACCGCGGTCACCGCGGAGATCCCGACCGCCGAGCCGAACTGGGTGAACGTGTACAGCAGCCCGCCGGCCAGGCCCTGCTCCTGCTTGGCCACGCTGTCGGTCGCCGCGATGGTGAGCGGACCGTAGGCGAGGGCGACGGCGATACCCGACAGGAGCAGGCCCGGGAAAATCGCCGCGTAGGACCAGTCCATCCCCACCGGCAGGAAGAGGCCATAGGCCACGATCGCCAGCAGGAAGCCGCCGAAGATCACCCGGCTGTTGCCGTAGCGGTTCACCAGTCGCGGGGTGAGGATGGGCGCCAGCACGGCGTCGCAGCACATGACGATCAGCGCGATCGCGGCGGAAGATCCCCAGCCGGACGAGCGGCGCTGTGGCGCGTCGTTCGATCAGGATGAACGCCGCCACCAGCGCCAGCCCGGCGGCGAGCGCGCCGAGGGTCAGCCCGCGCCCTGCGCCGCGGTGGTCGAGCCGGACAATGCCGTAGGCCAGCAGCAGCATCGCGGCGGCGGCGCTGGCCGCAGCCGGCAGGTCGTAGCCGTGCGGTGCGGGCTCGGGGCGGGCCTCGGCCGGCAGCAGCCTGAGCGCTGCGAGCAGGATGGCACCGGCCACGAACACCGGGGCGAAGAAGACCCAGCGCCAGCCGAGTTCGGTCAGCAGCCCGCCGATGACGAGGCCCAGTGAGAAGCCGCCGGCGCCGACACCGGCGAAGATGAGCAGGGCCTTGTTGCGCTGCGGCCCCTCCGGATACGAGGTCGTGATGATCGACATGGCGGCGGGGGTCATGAAGGCCGCCGCCACGCCGGTGACGAACCGGGCCACGACCAGCATCCAGCTGTCGGTCGCGAAGCCCCCCAGCATGGAGAAGACAAGGAAGACGCCCAGCCAGGTGAGGAACATCCGCCGCCTGCCCAGCAGATCGGCAGCCCGGCCGCCGAGCAGGGTGAAACCGGCGTAGCCGAGCACGTAGCCACTCATGACCCACGCCGTGGTGCCGGTGGTCAGGCCGAGGTCGGCGCGGATGGCGGGGACGGCAACGGCCAGCATCGCGATATCGATGCCCTCGAGGAAGATCGTGCCGCACAGGACGAGCAGCAGGGCCCAGGCTCGTCCGCTTGTGCGGGCCGCAGGGATCGTGGACACGGATGCGCCCCTCACCCGTTGAGCCGCTTGGTCACTTCCGGGTCTTCCGCGACCGGCGCTGTCCGTCGCGGAAGCTGCACGGACCCTGCCACGTCGCCAGTGCCCGCACGTCGAATCATCCATCCCGGAGCCTCCACAGGCTTCTCGCTGTCAGTGGGAATGCCCGGCGATCGCGCGGAGGAAGGCCACGTTCTCGGTGACGCGGACTCCAATTCGGACATTCCGTACCTGCGGTTGGCGGACAGTTTCACAATGGTGGTGCGGCTGGCCGGGTCGACGAAGACGAACTGGTTGTAGACGCCTATCGCGGTGAAGTCGCCGCGGAATCCCGCGGGAAGCCACCACTGGTAGCCGTAGCCCAGGTCGGTGGTGTGCCCGCCGACCCAGGGCCGGCCCGCCTTCAGGTGCGGAGCCGCGACGGCCACGGAGTCGCGCACCCACTGCGCCGGGATGATCTGCTTGCCCTGCCAGAGCCCGCCGTTGCGGTAGAGCTCACCGAGTCTGGCGAATCCCGTGCGGTCATGTTCAGGCCGGCGGAGGCCATCTCCGTGCCGGCGGAGTCCACGGCCCAGTAGCCGGGGGATTCCATGCCGAGGGGCTCACACAGTTTTTCCTGCGTGTACTCGCTGAGGGGACGGCCGGTCGCCCGGGTCAGCAGTGCTCCCAGTGGCCGCCGGAAAGGACGGCGACCTTCCCGCCGTACGCCGCTGCACCGCGGACCGCGGCGATGACCTCGTCTTCGGTCCGTGGCGAGACGACGAGGTCGGGTGCGGGGTCGAACCGCAGCTTGTTGAACACCAGCCCGTGCAGGCGCTCAGCGAAACCCGCTTCCCCGCGTGACAGCTGCGGAACTCCCGCACTCATGGTCGTGCCCTCACCCGCCGACGAGCTGGCGCGACTCGTGCCAATGGATGAATCGCCAACCACCGTCAGTCCGACGCAGAGCGGCCGAGAGCCGTGAGTCGCCGGCGAGCGACTCGCCGGAGTCCTTGAACTCGAACGTGGTGTGGCCCCGCCAGTAGACGAGCGCGACATCGCCGAGCACAGCGACGTCGCTGCTGATCTCACGCCCTTCGATCCGGCCGACGACTCCCGGAATGCGACGCCAGTAGTCGACGATCGCGTCCCACGTCATGAACGCGACTTCGTACTCCTCCGGCTGGTAGACCAGGTGCTCGTAGCCGTCGTCCCACAGATCTTTCATCGCCTCGAGATCCATCGCCTGCATCGCCTGGGCGAAGGCCGTGCACGCGGCGTGGACTGCCGTCTCGTCGTCAGTCATCAGTGTCCTTGTCGTGTCAGTCATCGGTGTCCTTGTCGTGATGGAAGGTCCGGCTATTGGTACCCGTGCCGGATCAGTCATCGTCGTCCTTCAGAGGGTCCCGACCGATGCGGAGGCTTCCGGCTTCGGTGCATGAAAAAGTAGCAGTACCACTCGGTTAGGGCAACCGTTTGGTACGCTTAATCGACCAGGCAGGCGGAGTGAGGACGACAGCTGATGAGTTCCGAGCGCGTCGACGGGCGGACCCTCCGGTTTCAGCACAGGCGGCCGGAGCTGCTGGCCGCGGCGACCGAGTACGTCCTCGATCACGGCACCGCCGGCCTGTCGCTGCGTCCGGTGGCCCAGGCGCTGGGGGTGACCCATGCGACGCTGCTGCGCCACTTCTCGTCGAAGGACGAGCTGATCAAGTGCGTACTGGAGAAGATCCGCACCGATCTCTTCGCTCAGGTGACCGCCGACAGGGAGCTCCAGGAAGCCGGGTCGACGGCACAACTGCTGAGGATCACTTGGCGACGGCTGTGCGAGCCGAAGGAGCAGCGGCAGTTCCTGCTCCTGTTCGAAATGGTCGCCGGCAAGGTGTGGCGGTCCCGCGACGGCGGGGAGCTGGCGCGGTCGATGGAGGACGCCTTCGTCGATTTCATCTCCGGGTGGCTCAGGCAGGACGGGTGGGCGCCCGAGGACGCCTCAGCCCTGGCCACCCTCCTCCTGGCTCAGATACGGGGGCTTCAGCTCGACCTTCTCATCTCGGGAGACCGCGCGCGTGTCGATCGCGCGTTCGAATTCGCCCTCGCTCTCCTCGAGCCTCGGACGGGGTCGAGCGTGTCCTGACAGTGGCTGGACCACTGCCGACGCGGATGCGGTCGGCGCGCTTGAAGCGGGTGGGCCGTCGAACATGGCCAACGATCCACTCAGCGCAGAGCAGTCCCCCGGTCCCCGCTGGTCTGGGTCTGTAGAGGCTGGTTCGTTAGGTTAGGTCCGTTTCGGGGTGAGGGTGAACACTCCGGGTTGGTGCTCGGTCAGGATGTGATGCTTGACCATGCGTTTGAGCTTCGCGCGGGCGCTCTCGACATGTTTCGGGATGGGTTCCACACCGAGTGCAAGGCAGATGTCCTTGGCCCGCATGCCGGTAGGCGCGGTGTGCAGGACCGTCAGGATCTGCTGGTAGGGGGCGCTGGCTATCGTCGGGTCTTCAGCGGTGAACTCGGCGGCGGTGAGGGTGCGCAGCGTGGTGCGGACGACCTTCAGGTCGGTCAGTTCGCCCTCGATGCGGATGAGGTCGGCGGTGAGGGCGGTGATCTGCTCGCGTAGCCGGTCGGCGGCCTGACCGACGGTGGTCTCGCGTGCGGTGATCAGGTCGAGGATCACGGTGAGGTTCACCGGTATCGCCAGGACGGTGTGCTGGTGCCGGTCAGCCGACGCACGATGATGACCATCGACGCCCACAACTGCCCGACGCCGTGGACACCGGTACGCCACCGTGCTCATCGACATGCACACCCGCCGGCCGATCGACGTCCTACCCGACCGCACCGCCGACGCCCTCGCCGGATGGCTGCGGGAACACCCCGGAGTGCAGATCATCTGCCGGGACCGTGGTGGCAGCTACGCCGAAGGCGACCGGCAAGGGGCACCGGCCGCGATCCAGGTCGCCGACCGGTGGCACCTGCTGAACAACCTCAGCGACGCCGTCGAGAAGGTCATCCGTGGGCACCGCCGGTGCCTGAGAGAGCCCGCCGACCGGTACCTGCGCTTGCTGTTCCGGTCGCGGCCGAGCCGGTGAGGACGGGACGCCGTGCGGCGAACACCCGCGCACGCCATGCGGCCGTGCACGCCCTGCGGGCCGAAGGGCTGTCGATCAGCGCGACCGCCCGCCGGCTCGGCATGAACGTCAGAACTGCCCGCAAGTACGCCCACGCCGCCACCGCCGAGGCGTTGATCGGCCCGAACGCCAGCAGCCGACCCAGCGTCCTCGCCCCGTTCCACCCCTACCTGCGCCAACGCCTCACCGACGGCGTCCACCAGACAGCCGAGCTGTATACCGAGATCCCTGGCCCGCGGCTACCAGGGCAGCCTGCGGATTCTGCAGGACTGGCTCACCATCGCCCGCATCCGGCCCACGCGGGTGGTCCTCCAGGTGCCCTCCGCCCGGCGAATCACCGCGTGGATCATGAGACCCGGCCACAAGCTCACCGACGACTGTCGTCGGCGCGTGAAATCGGACCCTGCTGCGACGTCTGAAATCGGACCCCTTTGCCTGGGTATGACCTTACTCAGTCGTTGGTCTTGGTAGCCGCAGGAACGCGGCCGAGGTCGCGGTCTTTGAGTCGGTAGCTGTCGCCCTTCATCGAGATGACTTCGGCGTGGTGGACGAGGCGGTCGATCATGGCTGCGGCGACGACGTCGTCGCCGAACACTTCGCCCCACCGGCCGAAGGGCTTGTTGGACGTGACTATCAGCGAGGCTCGTTCGTAGCGGTTGGACACGAGTTGGAAGAACAGGTTCGCGGCTTCGGCTTCGAAGGGGATGTAGCCGACCTCGTCGACGATCAGCAGCGGGATCCGGCCGAGCTTGACCAGCTCGTCCTGGAGACGGCCGGCGTGGTGGGCATCGGCGAGGCGGGACACCCACTGGGCGGCGGTGGCGAACGCGACCCGGTGTCCGGCCTGGCAGGCCCGGATCCCCAGGCCGATGGACAGGTGGGTCTTGCCCGTGCCAGGCGGGCCGAGGAACACCACGTTCTCCTTCGACGCCACGAAGTCGAGGGTGCCGAGGTGGGCGATCGTCTCCCGCTTCAACGACCGTTGGTGGTCGAAGTCGAACTCCTCCAGGCTCTTGCGGGCCGGGAACCTCGCCGCCCGGATGCGGCCCTCACCGCCATGAGCCTCACGGGCAGCGACCTCGCGTTGCAGGCAGGCGGCGAGGAACTCCTCATGCGTCCACGACTCCGCCCGGGCCCGCTCCGCCAGCCTCTCGACCGACGCCGCGAGGGACGGCGCCTTCAGGGCACGGGTGAGGAACGCGATCTCCGAGACGACGTTGCGGCTGGTCTTGGCGGCCATCACGCAGCCACCTCATCCAGGCCGAACAGGCGGTCGTAGTCACTCAACGGCCGCCGTTCGACCTGGCCGTCGACGGCGGCCGCCGGCTTGTGTTGCGCGGCGATACGCAAATCCGCGGCGGCCCGGCGGTGGACGGGATCGGTGATGCTCTGATGCTTGGCCCAGCAACGATCGTGCCGGGCCACCGCCCGACCATCACAGAACACCTCCACCCGATCGACATCGGCGGTGACCTCGACGCGGCGGCCGACCACCGACGGGTGCACCGAATAGTCGTTGCCGTCCAAGCGCACGTAATGATCACGAGGAAGGCGGGTGGTCTGCCGCCAGCCGACCACCGGCGCGACCGGTGGCAACGGCAACATCACCTGCCGGTCGGCGTCCCACCGCTGCACCGGCCGGCAGCCCAGCGTCCGGTGCTGGCGGTTGTTCGCCCGCACCAACCACTCAGTGAGTTGGGCGTTGAAGTCGGCCGGCGAGGAGAAGCGGCGTCCGGGCAGAAACGAGGTCTCCAGATAGCCGTTGGCCCGCTCCACCAGGCCCTTGGACTCCGGGTCCGCCGGCCGGCACTGGATCACCTTGATGCCGAGGGTGCCGCGGAAGGCGTTCATCGCCTCCGTCAGCTGCGGCCTGCCGGCCCGCCACTGACCGATGGCGGACTCGTTGTCCCACACCAACGCCTTGGGCACCCGTCCCCAGCCGGAGATCAACGTCCAGTGTCCGACCAGCAGGTCCGGTGACTGCCGCGACGGGATCATCACCGCCGACAGCCACCGCGAATAGCCGGACACCATCACCAACACCGGCGGCCGACCCACCTGCCCGAACCCCAACGGCACATCCGCCGGCGGGAACCACAGATCACACTGCGCCAACTCGCCCGGCAGATACTCCGTGCGCTGCGCCGGGTCCGGCGCCATGAACAACGGCCGCAACAGGCGCACCCGCTCCTTGAGCACGGTCAACGACCGCGTCCAACCGATCCTCTCCGCGATCACCGTGGCCGGCATCGACGGCCACTCCCGCAGCAACGCCCGGATCTGCGGCTCCACCGCGTCCACGATCGAACCCTTCGCCGGCCGCTGGTACTTCGGCGGCCCCTGCGCGGCCAACGCCCGCCGCACCGTGTTACGACCCACCCCAAGCGTGCGGGCGATCACCTTGATCGGCATCCCCTCAGCCCGATGAAGACGACGGATCTCCGCCCAGTTCTCCATGCTCAACACCCCTCCGATCCTCGAAGAGGGGTCCAGATTCACCCGCCGACCCGGGGTCCGATTTCACGCGTCGCCGACAACGACAACCGCACCAACCTCATCGACGCCCCAGCCGCTGCCCCGACCTGGACACCGTCTGCAACCTCGCCCGCGGATTCACCGCACTGGTCCGCCACCAGGGCACCGGACGACACCTCGACGCCTGGATCGAACAGGCCCGGCACGCCGGATACCCCGAACTCCGCGGCTTCGCCGCTTGCCTGGTCGGCGATCGTGACGCCGTCGTCGCCGGTCTCACCCAGCCCTGGAGCTCAGGCCCGGTCGAAGGCCACGTCAACCGCATCAAGACGATCAAACGACAGATGTACGGCCGGGCGAACCTCGACCTCCTCCGCAAACGCGTCCTCGCCCTGCCGTGAGCTACCCCCAAGATCACTCACAGAATGTGTGCCAGAGCCCGATTTCACGCGTCGCCGACACATGCCGCCCACCGCACACAACGGCTGACACCAGCGAGCGGGGCCACCGGCTGGTTCTCCGACACTCCCCCTCCCTCCCCGTGCGGCAACCCCCTAGCGACTACCAGAGGAGACAGTCAACGACCTGCTGCTTCAGGCGGGATACCACGTTTCCGCACCTGAGCCGCAACTCGTGTTGGCGGGCCTTTCGTTCTCGGGCGGCGACATCTGTGCCGGGTGTGGCCACAACACGTCGATGATGGTCTCGATGCTGACGCTGAGGGTCGACTCGATGTCATCGAAGTCGAACGGGCTTTCCATGAGCGCGAGGTGGTCGAGCAGGGAGTCGAACGAGCCGGCCAGGTGCTGCAGTGGTGGCCGATGCTCGCGGCGTTCGGCAGCCTGGGTCTGCAGCGAGACCGCGTACGCGACAGCGGCCGGCCACACCTGGTCGAGGAACAGCCCAGGAGGAGGTTCGCCGTCGCTCCACCCCGCGTCGCGCCAGTTCTCGGTCTCGGCCGCATGGGCACGCTGGCGCAGGTCGGGCATTGTTCATCCAGTGCTGCGACGAGGGCTCCGAGTCGGGCGCCGGGCCCGAATCTGGCCAATGGAGCGGGCCGGTCACCGGGTGGCAGCCATACCCAGAGCTGTTCCGGCTACGACCAGTAGTCCGCAGGCAGTAGGAACGTGCCGGCCTGCCTCCACAGTTTTGTCAGCCGGTCGTCGAACCCGGTTGGCGCCGTACACCCCAGCAGCGCCACTGGTCCGGCCCAGCCAGCCGGCATCGCGAGGTCGGTCGCGGCCAACTGGTCGATCTGGTAAGTCAGGTAGGCGGTGACGTGCCCGGCAGTGACGTGCACGTCACCATCGAACGCGAAGACCGGGCACAGCGGTAGCTCATCGTCGCCAGCGGCGGGGAGTAGGTGTGCGCTCGGGTAGGCGTCCCCCCACACGGCGCACTGTGCCTGGTTGGCGGCCTTCGCCACCGCGCGTGCACGTCCGGCGGCAGCATGCGGTTCAGTTCCGCGATCAACTCGTGGGCGGGACGGTCACCGCTGATCTGGGTGTGCGCCTCGAAGCCGGTCGGGGTCAGCGGGGCGGCCATCTCCACCGTCGGCGGCTGGGACACATCGAGCCGCGTGCCGTCGTCCGGGTCCGGGGCATCAGGACTGGGGCGTGTCGTCGAACTCGAGGCGCTGGCGCGCCGGCTCGGCCAGCCGGTCGAGCAGGTCGTCCTCGCGGTAGACACGGCCGGCCTCCAGGAAGTCGGGGGCGGGCGCGAGCGGGACGAACAGGTTACCGTCGCCGTCGAGCTGCCGTAGCCAGAGCGCGACAACGTAGATCCCTGGGATCTTCAGCAGGTGCGGCTCGTAGGTGTCGGTCTGTACCTCCGGTGCCCCGGCGAGGTCGCGGAGGGTCCAGGCGGTCGACTGCACGTACGGCCCCTCGCTGACCTGCTCGAATCGTTCCGGCTGGCCGTTTGCGTCGGTGGCGACCTCACTGCTGGCCACGGCGGTCGACTCGGTGGCGACCAGAAAGCGCCAACCGGTGGTCGGGGCCTCGGTGAGCGGCCGGCGGGCGGCGACGGCGTCCAGCCCCACGTGGTGGACCGGGTGCGGTGCCGACAGCACGGCGGTGTCCGCCGGTGCGGTCATCAGGGCGACCCCGCCCGCCGTTGCGAACTGGGCGGAGCGGGCGATCTCCCGCAGCCCAGTCATCGCGGTCGTTTCAGTTTCCGACGGTGGGGTGGCGAACTGGATTCCCATGGTCAGTCCCGGGTGAAGTAGGTGTGCGTCCAGGTTCCGGTGCCCTGGTACGCAGTACGGAAAGTGTCGTAGCTAGGAAAGGACGGCCCGTACCACGGGTCCTGGATAGCCAGGTAGATCGTGCCGTAGTCCAGGTAGCCGCTGATCACGACGAAGTGGGCACCGCCGCCGCTCCAGGCGATGCGCGCGCCCACCGGCCGGCCGGCGTCGATCTCGGAGCGGATCGCGGTCATGGTCAGCGCGCCAACCTGCCAGTGGTCGAGGTTGCCGACCCGGTTCAGCGCGCGGTCGAGGTACCAGGGCTGGTTGCATCGCGGGGCCGATCCGTCGGAGCAGCAGGTCGACTGGCCGAGTTCGGCGTTCGCCAGATAACACTGGTACCAGCCGCTGGTGGGGTTGTAGAAGAGCGAGACGCTGGTGGCGGTCGCGCTCCAGCACCAGTTGGTCTGCTGCTGGTACTGCATGAGGAAGGCGAGTTGGCGGGTGTCCTGGACCGCTTCCTGGACGGTTGTCGCCATGTTCCCACTCCTTGCCGATGCGGACTCGATGGTCGTCGCGGGCGGTGTCGGCAACCCACACGATGGGTAATGCCTAGATAACTCTAGGTTACTTCTCGGCTTGTTGTAGCGGGTCCGGCGAAACCGTGGCCGGCACCGTGCGGGGCGAAGCGATCGCCTAGTGTCCCGTAATTGAGATCTTTCACTCGTTGTTGGTGAGGAGTTTGCGGACCTGGGTGTGGACCCAGCGGACCTTGCCAGGATCTCGCCGGGGGTCGCGGGCCAGACGAATGGTTTCGCGTTGGTGTTCCAGGCGGTGACGTAGTCGTTGATTGCCCTGGTCAGGCGGGTGACGGAGGTGAAGATGCCGCGTCGGATCGCTTGTCGGGTGATGATGCCGAACCAGATCTCGACCATGTTCAACCACGACGAGCCGATGGGGGTGAAGTGGAAGACGATCCGGGGATGCTGGGCGAGCCAGGCCTTCACCTCGTCGGTGGTGTGGGTGGACAGGTTGTCCACCACGACGTGTAGCTCACGGTTGGGATACGCGGTGGAGACCTGCTTCATGAAGGCCAGGAACTCCTGCCCGCGTCGTTTCGGGAAGCAGCGGGCGGTGACCTGCCCGGTGGCGGCGTCCAGGACCGCGACCTCCTCCGCACTGTGGCCCTCATCGCGCCACAACACCATCCGCGCCTGCCCCGCCACCACCGCGTCGACCCGCCGGTCACCGACCAGGCTGGACAGTTCGGCCCGCAGCTGCCGCGTCAACGCCACGCCCTGAAGTGAACCACTACGAAGTAACACCAAGCCACGTAAAAGATCTCAATTAAGCGACACTAGCGGTGCTATACGGCGAGTAGGCCTAATGCTGGCCAGCTTGCGCCCGGCGGGTCCTGGCACCTACTCGCGGCCCTTCGGTTCTCTCAGATCACTCTTGGCAGCCGGACCAACGAGCCCGCATGAAGCCCTTCAGAAGGCACTTCCTCTTTGAGGATCCACGATGCGAGCCGGCCCTTACTGGAGCGCCGAGGCTACTATTGAGTATAGATGCTGTTGAACCCATCAACCTTCCACATCATCGCGTCGATGCCGCATTCACCATAGGCGATTTTGAAGTAGCCTCGCTCAAGATGTGGCTGAACTTCCTCATTCTCGAACCTGGGTATTTGACCCCACCCGGTGTTCCATTGGTTTTTGCACAGCCAGGCTTGTTCGTTGTCGCTGTAGCCGACGACGCAGACGCAGTGGCCACCTGCCCGACCGCCCGAGGTGTGGCGGTAGACGCCGCCGGCGTAGTAATGGAAGTCATCGTAGACGGTGAAGCACGTGGTCAGAGGGGTGGTTGTTAGCCAATCCTTCATTATTACAGGATCACCTGTCCAGGAGTAGCCGCTGATAATGGTGAGCTGGTTCCGCCAGTCATCGCAGAGATTGCAGGGCTGATTACCTGGAGTGTAGGGAAAGCACCACTCGGGCACCACACCAGTGTTCTCCGCATAATCAAAGGCCGCATCGGGATACCAACCATGCTGGCATCCCATTGATCCTCCGCAGTAGAACAGTTGTGCCGGAGAAAGCTGGGGAAGGGCGTTCCCATTAGGATCGCTGTAAGGGATGTCCTCAGCGATCCGAGCTGCCCCTTCTATCGTCGCCGTGACCCCGAACGCGACGCACGAGCCGCAGCTCTTTTGGTCCCTGACCGGGTCTATGAATGACCGAGCACTGCCATCCACGTTTGTCCAGTTCCATTCCCCAGCGGCGGCTGATCGGACTAGGCCCCGATGCTCCTCCGAGCGTCGTTCCCTCTCTTCGAGGGACAAGTCTTGGGGCCCGGGGACGTAACCTAGACGCTTCCTGCGCTCCTCTTCGGTCAGCCGCGAGATAGATGTCTCCTCGGCAGTCCAGCTCACTGTCGGATCGGCGGCGAGACGGGCTTGCAGTTGCTCAAAAAACTCATTGTCAGTGGGCATGATTCCTCACTCTCCATAGGTTCTGGCGTTCAACTTACCCGCAGAGTGATCTGCATGGTTTCGGCAATCTCACCGCTCCAACTGCGTGCGAGTTCGAGCCGAACATGAGCGGCTCCTGAGATTGTTGTGCGAAGGCAGACTTCGCGACTACCTCCGGCACCAGGTCTTCCCGAAGTGCTCGGAGAGTACTCCGAGCTGACAGTTCCCACTGGGCCGTCGACTACCGCGACAGCCCATTTGAAACCCGTGGTGGCATTCTCTTTAGGATGACGAGCACGGTTTCGCCGGGGCTGATTTCAAGCTCGGCTTCTGCGGCGTTGTGCTCGATGACATAGTTAGCCATTAATGCGCGGCATCGTCGATATGACTCTTTCCGTGTGCGCGTTGTACCACTTCCCAGGCTGGAAGCTACCAGGTTTTCGCCTTCGTCGTGCCGAGACGTCAAACTGGGGCGGGCTCTTCTGCAGTGAGGCTTTTTCGTCGTGATGCGCCTGGTCACGATGGGCGACGAGGATCTGATGTCGACATAAGACGAGGCTCCCGGCAAGACAGCAGTCGACCCAGGGCCCCGGCAAAGTCCTCAGGTGATGCCGAGTAGGGACAGTGGTCGGTTGCTGTCGCGGGCGTGGTGGCGGTTGGCGGCGGCGATGTTGGTGACGCCGTTCAGGCGTAGGGCGCCGATGGCGGCGTTGCGCAGGGCTGCCATGACCTGGGGTCCGGTGCCGGTGTGGATCTGGGATCGGTCTTCGTCGTAGGTGACGTCGCGAACCCAGTGGACCTTGTTCTCGATGGACCAGTGACCGCGGATCCAGGTGGCGAGCTGGGCGGGTCTGGCTTGGTGAACGAGCAGGTCGGTGTAGACGGTTTCGGTGGTGAAGCATTTTGGTTGGTCGAGGCGGCGGCGTCGGATCTGGCACGACTTGGCTCATTTAGTGCGTGCCGTGGATCGAGTCCAGTGCTGTCTGTAGTTCAGCGGGTATGGGGTCGGCGGCGGTGATGGTGTGGTCACCGGCTTGGATCTGGATGGTGCGGTAGCGGCGGGCGGTGGTGACGAAGCGCTTGATGCTCCAGCCGGTGGTGTTCTCGATCCATCGGGACACGGCCAGGGCGGCGAACACGATGGTCAGGTGCGCTTTGATCGATTCGCGGGTGTGGTGGTAGATCGGTCGGGCGGCCAGGTCGGTCTTGGACATCCGGAAGGACTTCTCGACCTGCAGGAGCCGGCTGTAGGCGCCGATCACCTGTCCGGGGTCGGGTCGCCGGGTTGGTGACGTAGCCCTTGATGCCGGCCAGGGCACGGTTCTTGGTCTCCAGGATTTGGTTGACGCTCTTGGTCGCGCCGGTCAGGCGCACGTACCGGTTGCGCTTGACCGGCGACGGCGTTCTCGGCCTTGCCGACCTGGGTGTCGATCCCCCGTAGAGTGCGCCGTGCCCGGTCGACGCGGTACTGATAGAAGATCGTGTGATCCTGGCGTTTGTCGCTCGGCCCGGCCGGTCAGGGCTGGACGAACACGTGCCCGTCGGGGACCTCCGTGTCGGGGTGCGCGTCGCGCCACGCGGTGACGACGTAGGGCACGTCGGGGACGCGGACGCCGGCGTTGCGTTCGACGAGGTCATCGCTGCCAAAGGCATCACAATGGTCAAGCCCCGCCCATGGACACCGCAGGCAAACTGCTACACCGAACGCTGGCAGCAGCCTGACGCGGTCTTCAAAAACACCAGCCCAAGGCCACTGAACGAGTGTGGCACGGTGCAGGCGGTCCGGCGCGAGTTCGTGTGGACGACCAGCCGGCGGCAGAGTTTCGCCAACGGCCTGACCCGACCGCTGCTGATCGCGGTCACCGACAACGTCACCAGGCCAAGGGCGACCAGGAGCCGTCGACGTGACAGCCGCGGGCGGTCGGCGGACCGGTGTACCTACAGCAAAATGTGGATCCACCGTGAAGCACAGCTGGGGCCTGACGCTGCAGTCGTCGGAGAAGTCCGCGCTGCAACGCATGCTCAACACCTGCTCGCCCTGACCGTGCCCGGCGTGGTTGGTCAGGCGGCTGCCGACCGCCGGAAGCGAGGAAGCGCCGACCCCTTCGGAGCCACAGCAGAAATAGGCACGTGTAGTGCTTTATAGGCAGTTGCACTATCTTCGGCATGACCGGAAGTCGGGCCCCAGCTGCGCTCTGTCTGACCCAGTGCCCGACAGGTGCGCCTGTTGGTGTCACTCGGTGCGCATCGCACATCGGGCAGGACCGGTCTGTCGTTGTGTCTGCGCCCTGGCGATTCCCGGCCCTCGGGGGTAGTCGGCTGGTAGGTATCGGTAGACCGACCGTAGGGACCTGCCTATTTCTCGGCGAGCAGTTCAGGGTCCATGTTCGGTTCTCTGCGTGACCAGTAGGCCACTGCCTCTGCGGTGCCGCTGGGAATCTCTGGGTCCTCGGCGGTCGGCAGCGACGCCTCCGTTGTCTTCCGCGCCGGCCCGCTCGTTCACCGGCGGCGCGGCATGTGGGACAACGTTGTCGCGGCTCTCGGCTGTCAGGCGCTGGTCGCTGTTCGATCCGGGACCTGGGTCGCGCTCCGGCTCTGGATTCGGTGCCCGCCGCTCCCCGCCGGGTGTGTATGTCGGAACTGAGTTGACGATGGTGACGGAGATGGGTCGGGCTCAGGTGACCGTGATGCCTGGGCATGGTCTTGTCGGCTGCGCCAGCGACGGCGTCGGCTGGCGTTGTTGGCGGTGAGGATCCGTTCTGGGGTGAGGGCGTTGACGAGACCCTGCAGGCCAGCGGGGTCACCCGCCGCGATGTAGCGGAAGCTCTGCGGAGGACGGAAGGGGCCTGCTCGCGTAGGTGATGTAGCGGTAGCGGCTCGTTGAGGCGGTTGACGGTTGTCAGGTGCAGGAGATGCGCGTTCGGGGCGCAGTCGAGGTAGGCATCGTATTCGTCGCGGTTGAGGCCGAACTGCTGGTGGAAGCGCCGCCATCGTCGTCGGGGGCGCAGATGGTGGTGGCGCCGAGTCGGGCGCTGTCGTACCGATGTGAGTTCGCCGAGAAGTGGCCGTGGCCGCCGGCCTGGTCGCGCAAGTCTTGCATGGCGACCGTACTTCTCGGCGATGTGGGGGCCTGCTGGCAGACGCTGATTGTAGGCGGGCTACAGGTTGTTGATTCGGGCCAGCAGCTCTGCCTCGGTCAGGTTTTCCAGGACCGCGTCCTGCTTGCGGCCCAGGACTGCCAGCAGCTTTTCCTTCTCCAGTTTCTTGGCTGCCGCTGCCTTCGCCGCCTGGTCCTCCGCGAGGCGGATAGCGATGACGTGCTTGACGACCTCCAACTTGGTCTCCAAGGTCGCCTTGGCCGGATTGGTCTCGGTGGCCACGAACGACTCGGTGTCGATGGCCTTGAGTTCGGCGTTGACCGCCTTGGCCACGTCATCGAGGCTGAAGCCGGACCTGGCGGTCAGCGGAAGCTCCCACAGCTGTTCCGTGGTCAGCAGTCCCTTGGCCGACGGGTAGCGGAATTTCTCCCGCGTGGCCTTTTCAAAAATGGTCACGATGGCCTCTCTCCAATTTTCTGGGTAGGAAATCAGAACTGGATACTGATGAGGTGGCGCCGGCCGCCGGTCATGGTCACCTTGGCGACCACAGAGCTGCGGACCGTGGAGCTGAAGCCGAGGCCGGACAGCTGATCCGGGGACGGCTCGCACTTGGTGCGATCGCCGAGGACCTCGAACACCTTGCGGTGCGGTTGCAGGTCGCCGCGGAGGAACTCGTTGTAGATTCCCCGGGTCGGCTGGTCGTTCACGCACCCTTTCAGGATGAAGAAGTAGTGGCGGTTGCCGACCTCGCCGTCGTCGAAGTAGTTTGGCGAGAACATGATGGTGGACACCGGCACGAACTGTTCGGTAGTGATTCCCCAGAGGTTCTTGCCTGCGCTGCCCGGCTGCATGTCCTCACCCGGCCGGAAAGCGGTGATCACCTCGTCGGCGACCGTCATCCGGCCCACCTCGACGGTCTCCTTGTGGCCGACCGCCCGCTCGTGGCTGTAATGCTCGATTTTCCCGTTGCTCTCGGTCTCGATCACGAAGCCGACCTCGGTGCTCTCCCGCTTGTTGAACTGGTTCACCTCGATTCGGTACTCGCCGTCGGGGACGTTGTCGGTCCAGGTGACGTTCTCCACCGGCTCGCGCGAGAACGTCCCGCCCGCGTTCATGTCGACATCCAGCTTGTTGCGCTTGTCCTTGTACCAGATGTGGTCGCCGTTGGGTTCGAACACGTGCAGGTCGAGGTCGTCGTGGTTGAACCAGGACAGGCTCACCCGCAGCTTGCCGGTGACGTTGCCGCCGGCCCGCTTGACCTTCTCCTTGATCGAGTCGGTGACGTTGCCGTTGTAGGACCAGCCGAAATCGTTGTCCCAGGTGAACAGCCGCGGGGCGGCCGGGTGCCGGCCGGTGGTGAGACTGACGAAGTGCGGTTCGTGGCTGTTGGCCACCCACAGGTCGATGGCCGCGGCACCGGGCAGGATGTCTTTCATGAAGGTGACCACGGGAATCTCCTCCGGCTTCGCGTCACGAAGGCGCGCACCTGCCGACCTCATGGTGGCCGCCTGCATGAGCAGCCCTTCGATGCCGTCCTTCATCCGCGACTGTGTGTCGTTGTCGACCCATAGCACGTTGGTGACCGACACATCGGACAGCCGGGCGAACCGTCGCTGCAACGACTCCTCGATGCCCAACTCGTCGATGGTCTTCATGGCAGCCTTGACCATGGCCGGGGTGATCAACGCCGTCGGGCGCTGGTAATTCTGCGGTGCCACCTTCGTCTCGAACGACCGGACCGCCTGCTCCAGGTCGACGCCCGCGGAGAGATCCTGGACGAGGGTGCCGATCACCGTGTTGCGGAAGCGGGCCGCCGGGTTCATGGCGTTGGCGAAAATGAAGGCCTGTCCGTCGGTCGCCTTCGTCCACCGGTTCTGCAGTGACCGGAACTCGGTCACCGCCCGACGATGCTCCGTGCCGCGGTAGAGGGCGTTGTCATCGATGAGGTCGACGACGGTGTCCAGAGCGTGCTGGGTCAGCTCGGCCAGGCCACGCTGGAACACCTGCACCGCGGCGTCGAAGGCACCCCGTGCCGCGCCGACGTCCTTGATGCGATGCCGCTTCTCCACCCGGCCGTGCAGGTGGTGCCACACCTCGACCTGGCCGTCGCGCAGCGTCCGAGTCGTCCTTGTCCCGTACTGCTCCTCGGTGGACCGGAAAATGGTGGACAACGGCAGCGTGCTGACGAATTCGTCCATTGCGGCGGCGACGACGGAGAAGACCGGGTCGGATGCAGACACCCCGGACCAGACAGAGCGGACCTGTCCGTTGTGGATCTCGACGATGTTACCGAGGTTCTTGATGAACCCACGGCAGGTCGAGCAGTCGTACTCGGACCGCTCGCGGAACCGGAGATTGGTGCCGGCGGGGAAGGAATCGAGAAAGGTGAGCCAGAGTGAGTCCCGGTCGAGACCGTCGCCGACGACGTACAACTCGCCCTTGGACATCGTGGACAGACGTATAGTCACATCCGTCACGAACTGCTGGAAATCGCCCACTGCGTCATCCTCCTCGATCACCGGAGATCCTACGAAGTGCCTGCAATCGGAGAAACGCATTTCCGGCTGTCCGCACGGTCACGGACGGGCGCCGGTGGCCGGCGGTCAGTCGACCGGATTCGCATACGGCGGTGGGGTGCCGAGCCGGCGGTCAGCAGTTCCGCCAGCTGGCCGGTGGCGCCGTTGAGCAGATCCCGGCTCACGCCGTGGTTGCCTTCCCGGGCACCGGCAGGCCTGGGTGGTCGGGGCATGCTCCGCATGACGATTTTCCTCGTCACCAACAACACCGCCGACACTGCGAGGAGACCGGTGTCCTCGCGCTCGGACGTTGATCGACACCGAAACCGTGCGCCGCCGGATCCTCCTCCAAAGCGGTGGCCAGGCGCCGCAGCCGAGCCTCATTTAGACGACACCGGGGCCCGCCAGGCCCCTTCGAAGCGAGGGCGTCCTCACCACCGGCCCGCCACCGCTTACGCCACCCGTACACCGCGGTCAGCGACACCCGCAACCGGCGGGCGACCTCCGGCACCGACACACCCTGGCCGAACCAACCGGCAGCCTGTCGTCGTACCGCCTCACGCTTCGCCCGCCCCCGCGCGGACAACCCACCTCCATCGGGATACCTCATCCCATCGATCTACCCCAGCTCAAGACCATCACAAAGACCATCGGACGAACCTGGCCATTCAAGATCTGTATCTGCGGACTCCGTACCGCCGCGCAAGCCACTGATGAACGGCGTCGAGATCAGCGCCCGTCAACCCGCGATGTGGATCGACGCGGTGCAGCAACGCGGGGTGCCGGTGGTGCGCGGCGGCCCACCGGCGGTCGGCGTCGGTGATCTCGTCGTTGAGCCAGACGAACGGACGACCGGCGGCGTGCCGCATCAGCGGCCCAGTCTTCCAATGCACACCGCCCGGCGAATGCTCGTCGACATCCGGCCAGTCGACGAGCGGCAACACGGGAAGACCGAGCCGAGGCGCGATCACCTCGTTCGCCTCCGCCATCCACGTACTCGCCCACACCAGATCCCCCGGCAGCTCATCCAGCCGAGGACCGTCAGCCGGGTCGAGCCGGTCGAGCAGCGGATTGCCGGAGCCGTCCGAAACAGCCATCGCACCGAGGACCACGGGTGAGCTCGCGCCGGCTGGCCGAGCCCGCAACGGCAGAAGCACACCGTCGATATCCACAAAGATCAAGGGTCGCGTGACGCCACCAAGCACGGGTGCACCGTACTGCTGATCCCCAACCCCGGCCCACGTCGTCCTGGGCCGCCAGGCCGTCCCGCCGCGGCGCGATGACAGAGCTTGCAGCTCAGCGGAATGCCGGCGCGAACCCGGCGCGGGCCCGCCAACCTTCGCGATAGCGTTGATACGGAATCTGGGTGGAACAATCGGTCCTGATCGTTGAGGATCGGCGGGTGTCCGTTCCCGTACGTCAGATCCGTGCTCGCTACTCGGCCGCGACCATCACCGTGTACCAGGCATACCCGCCGCAGATCGCGCTGCCGGCGGTGTCGGCCGGCCGTTTCGTCGCCCCGTTCAAGCGGGACCGGATGACGTGGATCAAGCCGTCCTTCCTGTGGATGATGTACCGCTGCGGCTGGGCCACCAAACCAGGGCAGGAGCGCGTGCTGTCCATCGACATCACGCGGGATGGGTTCGAGTGGGCACTGGCGCGAGCCTGCCTGAGCCACTACGACCGAGACGTGCACGGCGACAAGGCGACCTGGTCGCGGCAGCTGAAGACAAGTCCCGTCCGAGTGCAGTGGGACCCAGAGCGGTCCCTGCACCTGAACGCACTGCCGTACCGGTCGCTGCAGGTCGGCCTGTCCGGCGAGGCTGTCGACCGGTACGTCGACGACTGGATCGTCGCCGTCACAGACATCACCCCCACCGTTGAACGAGCCCGGGACCTGCTGCGCCGCGGCGACGATCAGGCAGCGGCAGCTCAACTGCCCGTCGAGTACGTCTACCCACTCCCGGATCGGATCGCCGTCGGCCTCCACGCCAGCCCGGACGTCACTGCCAGCGAGGACCCCGAACGACAGCAGTGACAGTGCATCAGAGACGACCCGCCCAGCCGCCCCCGTCGCGGCGGGACAGGACGCGCCCCTGACAGCTTCGAACTCGGTGGCGAGAACCGGGACAGACGTGAGAATGCGTTCATGGCCGATGATCCACTGCTCGCTCGGGCTCGGTAGTCCTGGCTCGGGATGGCTGGCGTAGCGATGGCCTTCCCCGCCGACGGCGGCGTCGACGTAGCCGCCTCGGCCAGATCGCGGCTCTGTCCGCCGGGCTGGGTCGGGATCGTCGCGTTGGGCGAAGCCGCCATCGTCACCGTGCCGACAGGCAGTCGGGCCGGAATCTTGCGCAAGCGTTTGCGCAGTCTGCCCGTCGAAGTACTGACCGACCCTGACCGGCTGCGCGCTGTCCTGCCGTTCACCGAGGTACTGGGCCCGGCGAGCCTGGCCTACCTCAATGAGTGTGACCTCCATCCGGCCGAACTCGACACGGTCGATGCGGTACCCCGAGGACATGCCGATCTCGCCACGCTCCTGGCCTCTGTCCCGGTGCACGACGCCGACGAATGCGGGTTGGCCGCCATCACCTCCGACGCGTTCGTGTCCGCCGTGGGAACCATGTAGTCGCGGCGGCCGGCTACCGACGCCGGCCGGAGGAGGTGGCCCACCTGTGCGTACTCACCGAGCCGAGCCACCGTGGGCGTGGGCTGGCGCGTGCCGCTGCCTCCGCAGCAGTCGCCGACGGTTCAACTGGCGAGGGCCGGGTGGCGGGAGATGAAGTCACGCCAGAGGGCGATGGCCACGGGATCGGTCTTCGCGTGCGTGCCGACGTAGCCAGCGGGTTGCTTGTCCGTTGACCCCAACCGAGAACCTCAGGAGGGCCTGGGCATCTGCGCCCGGACCGCGTGGGCGACCGGCGCGGGCAGCGCGGCGAGGTAGCGCTTGCTGTCGGCCGAGGCCATCGCGGAGAGCTGCGTGGCGGAGACGGCAGGGTCGGTCTCCGTGATCCGCGTGACTGCTGCGTCGAACGGCATCAGGTTGAGCAGGCCGGCCGCCCGCCCGGGTGGCACATGAGTCAGCCAGCGAGCCGCCGTGGGCGGGGCCGCTGTCGCGAGGCGGGCGGCGGCCTGTTCGGGCTGCATGTCCGCGAGCCAGTGCCCCGCCGCCTCCGGGCTCATCTCGATCGCCGGGCGTACCGGTGGCGCGAGCAAAAGGTCGACGGACTCACCCTGGCTCCGCATGAAGTCGGCGAAGTCCGCGGCGAAGGAGAACAGCATCGCCAGTTGCAGTGCCTGCGACTCGAACACCGACTCGGACGCGAGCCTGGCGAGCATCTGCCGCATGGCGTCCCGGTTCATGAGCGCGACCCGCTCGAACGAGCTCCGTCGGTCCATCGCGACAAGGCAGCGCAGCGCCTCTACGTCGTCCATCAGCTCGAGGATTTTCGCCGCCGCCGGTGGGTCCATTTGGGCCAACGATCTGCCGGCTAGGTCCGGAGCGAGGAGGCTAAGGTAGGCCGTCGCGGCACTGGCACCCATGGCCTGGAGCAGCGTTGTGGCGATGTCCGAGTCCATCATCCGCAGGAAGGACACCGCCCGCTCCACCCCCATCGCGCCGAGCCGCTTGACCGCGGCGTGGACGTCGAGGGCAGCAACGAGGTGCGCGGCGGGCGCGGGCTCGATCCGGGATAGCAAGGTGGCGGCCCGGTCGGCAGGGAGTGCCTCCAACAGCTCCGCCGCGTCGAGGACCGGCATCGACTTGATCCGCCGCGCGGCCAGTTCGATCGGCATCTGCATGAAGAGCCGCTTCAGCCGCTCCTGGGCGGTCGCGACTATGGGGCCCGTTTCCCGCGCGGTGGCGGCGGGAGAGGGGCGGTCCCGGTTGGCATGGGCACGGCGGCGGGCGGCCAGCCAGCGGGGAACATCGTCAGCGGGCACCGCGCAGGCGGTGACGATGTTCCGGACGACGTCGAGCGAGGGCAGGTGCCGGCCCGACTCGGCGTTCGAGATGGTCGCCGGCGGTACGCCGCTCCGCTTGGACAGCTCGCGTACCGTCGGGTTGTCCACGGGAAACACGTGTATCCGCAGTAGACTGAGCTGGCGGCCGAGATCCTCGACACTGTTGATCAAATCAGGGTCGATCTCTGAATTGGATGCGCCGTTCCTTGCCACCGCTCCACTATGAACGACGACGGCCCAACTTGTTCCAAGATCACTCATGGTTGTGGCCGCACGGCCGACCTTGTCCGATCATCGTTCGCTCCGTTGATGACGCAGGGTTGCCGGTTGTTCCCTGTCTAGACAAGGCCGACCGGCCCCGAGCTGAACGAGGTGGCTCCTATGCGTGATCTCCGTGATGCCCTGCGGCTCATCTGGTTTCTGTTCATCCTCATTTTCGCGCTGCTGGTGGGCGCGACCGGAGGCCTACTGTCATGGGTGGACAGCCGCGGGGGCGCGTCGGCGATCCTCTACGGTGCCGGCGCATTCGCCGCCACGGTGGGTTTGGGCTTGGCCGTCTGCCACTTTCTCCAGCAACGCCCGTAGCGGTGCCAATTCCACAACCCCGTCACGACCGGCCCTGACCGAGCATCTCGCCGCTCGGCCAGGGACCGGGTCCGGGAACAGTCTCAATCCGAGCCGTCGCCCCACCTACGCATCACCATGATGGCCGCCCTCATCTCGTGCACCACGTCGCGAGCCTCGGCGTCGATCCGGCAGGGACTGCGTAGATTTCCGTGTTTGGCCTGGGTGTGGTCTGTTGGACAGGACGTAGTTCCTGTCCGGGAAGGACCACGTCATGGCAGACAAGAAGAACACCGCTTCACTTCCACAGCCGTCGGCGGTGGAAGTGGAGTTCGCGCAGCAGTTGGTCGAGCGGGCCAAGGCCGACGGAGTCTCGTTGGTCGGGCCGGGTGGGCTCCTCACCGGGATCACCCGCACCGTGCTCGAATCGGCCCTCGACGCCGAACTGGATGCCCACCTCGACGACGCGGGCGTCGATGAGGCAACCGGCCGGCGGACCAACATCCGTAACGGCCACGGGGCCAAGACGGTGCAGACCGAGGTCGGGCCGGTGCGGATCCAGGTCCCGCGGGACCGGGCCGGGTCGTTCACGCCGCGGATCGTCCCGAAGCACGCCCGTCGTCTGGACGGGTTCAACGAGGCGATCGGCGTCGCTGTATGCCAAAGGGTTGACGACCGGGGAGATCTCCGCGCATCTGGCGGATGTGTACGACGCCGAGGTGTCCCGGGAGTTGATCAGCCGGGTCACCGACAGCGTCCTGGCCGACATGGAAGCCTGGCGGCAACGGCCCCTGGACCGGGTCTACCCGGTGGTGTTCATCGACGCACTCGTGATGAAGATCCGCCAGGGACAGGTCGCGAACCGGCCCGTCTACGTCGTGGTCGGGATCAGCCTCGACGGGGAACGCGACGTGCTCGGTATGTGGGCCGGCACCGGCGGCGAGGGCGCCAAGCAGTGGGCCGGCTACCTCACCGAACTCCGCAACCGTGGCATTGAGGACGTGTTCATGGTCTGCTCCGACGGGCTCAAGGGCATGACCGACGCGATCGAGCAGGTCTGGCCGCAGGCGGTGCACCAACAGTGCGTCGTCCACCTCGTCCGAGCCAGTCTGCGGTATACCAACCGTAAGGACCGGGGAGAAGATCACCCCGGCGTTGCGGGAGATCTACACCGCCCCGACCGTCGCCGCTGCGGAGGCTCGTTTCGAGGCGTTCGCCGCCGAGTTCGGCGACCAGTACCCGGCCGTCATCCGGCTGTGGCGCACCTCGTGGCCGCAGTTCGTGCCCTTCCTCGACTACGACCACGAGGTCCGCAAGGTCCTCTACACCACCAACATCATCGAAAGCCTGAACGCCCGGTTCCGGCAGGCCGCCCGCCGGCGCGGGCACTTCCCCACCGAGCAGGCCGCGATGAAGGTCCTCTACCTCGTCGTCCAGCAGAAACGCCGGGGCGGCGGGAGCATCACCGGCCGGGTCTACGGTTGGGCCAAGGCCCTCAACGCCCTGATCCTCGCCTACAGCGACCGGATCACCATCTAACCACCTCGATCACACCCAGCGGTCAAACACGGAAAACGCCACACTCCCCACCTACATAACCGGCCCGGCCGGCCTGCGCTCTACGGTTCGATGAGTGCGGTGGAGCGCAGGAAGCGCACGACGGCAGCGGTTTCCGTGTCGACTTCGGTCTGGATCTGAGGTGGCCAGGGCTGGAACGGCTCCACCTGGATCGTGCGTCCGCCGGAGCGGCGCGTCCAGGTGGCGACGGCCAGGCCGTCGGCGACTACGGTAGCTCGGATGGTTCCGCCTCCGGGCCAGACCCGGGCTTGGTGGGCCGCGGGGACGGAGCCCTCGCGGGTTCGGGAGCCGGTCAGGTAATTGTCGTAGGCCGGGAGCAGACGTACGTCGGGCGTGCGGGGCGTGTCCAGGGGCTGGTGGCCGTGTCGGGCGAGCGCGGTCAATCCGGCGTCCGTGGTGATCGTGCCGGATTGCGCGAGTTTCTTCCATGCGCTGCGTGCCCAGGTGATGGGAAGCCCTGACCAGGCTGCGAAGTCTTCGACGCCTGCGGGCGCGAAGGCGATCAGGTAACGGCGGGCAAGCTCGGCGAGGGCGGCGCCCTGCTCGAGGTGACTTCCGGTGCTGGGCAGCCAGTCGTCGAGCAGGACGTAGGTGGCGTCTGCGGCGCGCTGCGGGCCGTGGCAGATGATGCCGGCGAGTGCCGCGTGGCGGATCAAGTGGAAGGGCGCCTGTCCGTCAGGGGAAATGCCGAGGGCGGTGAGGTGTTCGGACAGCTCGGCTCGGGTCAGCGGCCCGTGCGTGCCCAGTACGCGTCGGATCAGGTGGTCGGCGCGCTGGCGTAGGTCGTCGTCCAGGCCGAGCTGCTGGTAGCGGCGGCTCGTCGCCGCGAGGAAATGCGGGCCGAGCAGGCGCAGCGCCCAGCGGGCGTCCTCGCCGGGGATGGTGTGTAGGGTGCCGCGCATGAACCAGTTGCGGACGATGCTTCTCTCGTCCTCGTACGCGGTGCGAATGGCGCTGGCCGTGATGTCGCGGCCGCGCGCGCGGATGCCGAGGTCGGCTGCCGTGGCGTCCTGCGCTTGGATGGCGAAGACCCGCCGCACGATCGCCGCGGCGGAGTCCTCCCGGACGCCGTCGGCCAGTGCTTGCGCGCGGGCGCGCATCCGGCGGACGCGCTCCTGGTGAAGCATCGGATGCATCTGCTGCTCTGCGCCCTCAGGAGACGGCCGAGCCGAGAACGTGTGCGAGTTCGGCTGGGGCCGACAACATAGGCCAATGCCCCGTCGACAGGTCGAAACGCCGCCACGGCGGCTGGTTGAGGAACGCCAACATCGGCACCCCGGCATCCAGCAGGTTCTTGAAGTCGTTGCAAGCGACCAGGACGCGGTCGACGTCTGGGCTGGGTTCGGCCGGGCCGGCGAGCCGCTGCTCGAAGGTGCCGAACGGCTGGGAGGTGGCACCTGCGCGCATAAGCCCCCGCTTGTTCTCATCGAGTCCGTAGAGGCTGCTGGACAGGCCCAGGACGTCAAAGGGCGGCATCGGCAGCCGCCACCCGTCGCCGAACTCTGCTACCTGCTGGCGCAGCTGGTCGACAGCCTCGGGTGGCATGAGGTCAAGCATGCACATGCCAGCGGCGAACGGGGCGCTGTCCACGTAGACCACACGTTCCAGCCGATCGCCAAGGCGCCCGGTGGCCCCGGTGACGGGAGCAGCTGCGTAGCTGTGGGCGACCAAAGTGACTTCGCGCAGATCGCGTCGCTCGATGAAGTCAGTGATGTCCGCAATATGGGTTTCCAGGTCCGTCTCCGGGGTGCCCCGGTCGGCGTACTCGCCGAGACCGGTCAGCGTCAGCGGCAGCGCCGTATGCCCGCGCTCACGCAGAGCCTGCGCGGTGTCTTCCCAGGCCCACGCGCCGAGCCAGGCGCCGGGAACGAGTACGAAGGTAGCCATGTGATCTCCCTGAAGTGAGGTGCCGCCGCGAGCGTAGGATCAATACAGGACAAGTTCCGCCCTGAAATGTCGAGTGATCCATGTCGCATCCCCTCACCCGCGTATTGACCCTGCTGGAACTCCTCCAGTCGCACACGCGGCTTCCCGGCTCCGAGCTGGCCGATCGGCTCGGCACCGACGTCCGCACCGTGCGCCGGTACGCCGCGCACCTGCGCGAACTTGGCATCCCGGTAGAGGCCGAACGAGGACGCCACGGCGGCTACCGCCTGGCCCGCGGCTACCGGATGCCACCCTTGGTGCTCACCAACGACGAGGCCCTCGCCGTCGTCGTGGGCCTGCTTGCCGCTGAGCGGCTGGGCATGAGCATGACCACCCCTGCGAATTCGGGCGCACTGGCCAAGATCGAACGCGTCCTACCGCACAGCCTGCGGGAGCCGCTGGCCGCCATGCGAGAGACCTTGTCCTTCACGACGAACGCGGTGACCGCACAGGCACCCGAGACGAGTGTGCTGCTGGCCCTGGCCCAGGCGTCGCGCGCCCGCACCACCGTCGGCATCAGCTACCTGTCCTGGCACCAGGACCAGACCGAACGTGACCTCGATCCCTACGGCGTCGTCTTCCATCGCGGCCGCTGGTACGCCGTCGGCCGCGACCACCGGCACGACAGCCTACGGACCTTCCGCATCGACCGCATCGCATCAGTCACGACCCGCACGCAGACCTTCACCGCCCCCGACGACTTCGACCCCGTCACCCACCTGACCTCGGCACTGGCTCAAGTGCCCTACCGCTGGGACGTCGAGGTTCTCATCCACGGCCCGCTGGACGACATCGCCCGCCGACTGCCCCGCTCCGCCGTGACACTCACCGCAGACACCGCCGGTGTCTTGATGCACGCAAGGGCAGAGCGCCTGGACGGAATGGCCCACCTGCTCGCCTCCCTGGAATGGCCCTTCACCATCCACCGACCCGACGAACTACGGCAGGCCCTGAAGAACCTGGCCGACCAGCTCACAGCAGCCGCAGAGCGAGCACCGGGACAACCGTCGTAGCGGGATGCCGCGACCAGCTCACGCCCGAGCCCTGGCTCGATCATGAAGGTGCCGGAGCTCGGACAGAATCGCGCGATGAGCAGGCAGTCGCCGATCAACGGCACACGAGGGCGTCTCCCACGGGCGGATTGACAAACGAGCTGGTTGAGCTGGTCGCGACACGGCGGTCAACGCACCTGCTTCGGGTGGCGATCGACGCCGGACACCGCCAGCAAGACAACCCTCGCAGACGAGGGGCCGATAAGCTCACCGCGCAGGCGGCAAGGTGATCCGGGTCGGCGTCGATGGCTTCCAGCAGCTACGAGCCGTGCGACACCGGCGCAGCCTGCCCGCGGAAGGGGCTTCTACCAGGACTCGTTCGACTATGCGGCCCTACGCGGGTTGCTATTGGACCCGTTGGGCCGGGGCGGTAATCGTCGCTACGGACCGCGCCGTCGGCCACCATCAAACCGTCCGGAGGACGCGCCAGTGCGAGTAGCGCCCGACGGGGCGGTTTCTTCTGTTCGATCGGGAATTCCTGCTACGCCGGGGACTCGACGGCTGCTCGGATTTGCGGGTGTTAGTCACTGCTCAGTGCACACGACTACGGAAGTCGACATCTCGTGTCCGGCGCCGCGACTCGGATCGGTGTCATGTCCGAGAAACGATCGTTTCCTGGAAAAGATCAAAAACCGGGGCGACAGCCGGTCGGACCCGTCCAACAAACCTGTCCAGAAACTCGGCATGTCCAACAAGACGACCGCTGGTTTGTCGGCAAGACGACCGCTGGTTTGTCGGACGTCCTCAACGGCATGACCGCTTCCACGCCGCGCCGGTCAACCTCCTCGCACCCGCCCCGCTATCCGGAGTGCCCGTCGGCTACGGCCGAAAGGATTTCTCGTAACTCGGTGATGGCGTTGCCGGTCAACGGTGCCAGTGTCACCCGAGCAGGATGATGTCGTGGAGGTGGGCGATGCCGGAAGCGGTGTCGGCCAATGTGGTGGCGGCGCCGGTAGTCCCGCAGGATCTTGAAGGTCTTCATGCGGGCCAGGGCGTGTTCGACCTGTGCCCGGACGGTGCGGTGTTGCCTGTTCAGGTCCTTCTTCCAGTCGGGTAGTTCGCTGCCGTCGGTGGGTTTGCGGTACGGGATGATCACTTCGGGGTTGCCGCGGTAGGCGTCGTCGGCCATGACCGGCCGTCCGGCCAGCTTCTGGTCGACCTGTGAGCTGCGGTAGGCGATGGTGTCGTTGCGGTTGCCCGGCTGCGGGTCACACAGGGCGACGACGAGGCGGGTGTGGGCGTCGATGGCGATTTGCAGGTTCGTGGAGTAGCGGTAGTTCTTGCTCGGCGCGGCCAGTCGGTGGTCCCGGGTCGGGATCAGGGTGCCGTCGACGATCGCGATCTGTTCGACCCGACGTCGGCGGACCGGGGCCAGAGCCAGCAGGGGGCTGAGGGTGTCGATGACCCGGTGGGCGGCGGAGTGCGACACCCCGAACAGCGGACCGATCTGGCGCATGGTCAGGTTCGTGCGCCAGTACGCGGCCACCAGCGGCACCCGGTCGGCGAGGTCGAGGGACCTAACGATCGGAAACCTGGTCGGGGGCGACGCGCAGTCCGTAGGCCGGCAAGTGCTGGTCGGCATCCCGCTCGTACTGATCATCAAGACCAATCCCATGCGCCTTACGTAGCAGCCACCGGCCAGGCGACGCTGTCAAACGCCGGCACGAGCTGAGCGCGAGGAAGACCGCCTGAGAGAGGAAGTTTCCCCTCCGACCCGGCGGTACAGTTCGTCTATGGCCCTGCCTGTCTTCTATGCACGGCCGGAACTCGTGGGCAGCACCCTCAACGTTGCGCCTGCCCCGGCCAGTTGGGACACGGCTGGGGAACCCGGCCAGGTGCGCTCCGCCGCGTTCACCGCCGACGTCCTGGCGGCCATCGCCCCGACGGTGACTGTCGCACCGGATCCGCTCGCACTGCGCTTGGACGTCGGGTTGTCGGACACGGTGCCCCTGCTCTTGCTCAACGATCTCGACAACTACCTGTTTCCGCTCGTCCCGAAGCTGACAAAGGGAACCCTGCGGCAGTTCGCCTCGGTGTGGGCGACCAAGCAGCACGCAACGACATCCTCAGTCGCGGTGTGCCAGACCCAGCCCGCCCCGGACCCCGGCGGGGTGTACTCGCTACGGGTGCGCACCACAGCATCGGCAAGTACCGCCGCCTACAAGCGGCAGATCCACGACCAAATCAGCGTCGCCCCACCACTTCCCGATGGCGGCATCGCCCTCCAACTCGCGTTCGTGGTCGGGCCCCGCCGTGCCTGGCCCAACCTCTGGAAGGCCACGATCGACTCACTCGGCCCAATCCTCGGACGTGACCATGCCGCCCGCGAGTGGGACACACGCGACGGCCGGATAACGAACCTCGGACTGCACTGCACCACAGACCCGTTCGCAGGCAATCACGTCACCATCGCGATCCGCGCCCGCACAACCGACATGCATACAGCCCGCTGACGAAACAGATCCAGCACAGCTGAGCCCTGCCCTGCACGCTGGCTACGTAGCGAACGTGAGACACCTCGTCGGCGGACCGGCTAGTCCGCCGAGGGCAACCCTAACCGCCTCTGCACCCACGCCGCTCAGGGCGCACAGCATCGGTTTCCTAAGACGGCTCTCTATATGTACCCATAGGCTGATGACCTGCGGGTTCCTGTTCTGTTTTCACGTTAGCGGTCGCACGCGCCCGTTGCTGTGCTCGTTTGCCGAAGATCAGCGCACCAGGTCGTCAGGTCATCCGGTGTGCTCCCGCCGGCTGGGAGCGATCTGCGGAGGGGGCGAGGTCAGTCTGCTGGCGGGGCGGGAACCTGCCACAAGGCGCTGACTGGTAGGGCGCGAAGTTTGTCGCCGAACGGCAGCGTCGAGGTGCCGGTGTAGAGGACGACGCCGGCGATGAAGTCGTCGCCGAGGCGGTCGGCGAGTCGACGTAGCCCGCGGAAGTCGTCGGGTCCGACGGTGGTGGCTGCTTTGACTTCGATCCCGACGACGTGGCCGGATCTGTTTTCGAGCACCGCGTCGACTTCGTACCTGCTCTGGTCGCGGTAATGGGAGAGGTCGACGAACTGTTCGGACCAGGTGAGCTGGCGGGACAACTCGGAGAGGACAAATGATTCGAGTAGTGGCCCGAACGGTGCGCCGGGCCGGAGCAGTGCCCGGGCGTCGGTCGCGATCTCGTTCGCGGCGATGCCGGAGTCGACGAAGATCAGTTTAGGGGCGGCGGTGGTGCGGGTGCCCAGGTTACGGGACCAGCCGGGAATCCGCTTGATCAGGAAGATCTCTTCCAGAGCTTGAAGGTAGCGGGCGATCGTCGGCCGGCTCAGTCCGAGGGCGGATTCGAGAGAGTTGGCGGCGATGATGGTCGCGGATCTGGCCGCGAGGAGGCGTACCAGCTTGCGTAGCTCACCCTTGTGCTGGATGTCGGACAGCTGCCGGACATCGCGGTCGATGAGCGCTTGGACGTAGGCGTCGAGGAACCGTTGGCGGCGGCGCGGGTCGGTGCGGGTGGTGGCCTCGGGCAGGCCGCCGCGCACGATCCTGGCCGCGTAGTCGGCGCGGGTCACCTCCGACTCGTGTCGCAGATCCGGACCGAGCGCGAACAGGGCGTCGACGAATCCGTCCGGCGCTCCGTCGAGTTCACCTTGGGACAACGGCCAGAGCTCGACGGTCTCCATCCGGCCGGGCAACGCGTCCGGGGCAGCCACCATGCCGAACAGGCGAGACGAGCCGGTGAGCAGATAACGGCCCGGGCGGGGATCCTCGTCGACGGCTGCCTTGATGGCCAGCAGCAGCTCCGGAGCGCCTTGGATCTCGTCGATGGCCAGGAGTTCGGGCGAGTCCACGAACCCGACCGGGTCGGCGAGCGCCGCCGCCCGGTCCTGCGCCCGGTCGAGATCACGGCGCTCGGCGAGACGATCGCCGGCGACGATGCGAACCAGCGTGCTCTTGCCTGCCTGGCGTGCGCCGCTGATCAGCACGACGCGGGTGTCGGCCAGGGCGGCGTCGACCTGCGCGGCGGCCCGACGCGGAATCAGATGCGGTATCGGCACGACGTCATGATAGCCGCGGCGGTTTCGATCTGCGGGGAATGCTGTGTTCAATCTGCGGCAAGATCATGTTCGAAATGCGGGTCGTTAGGTGTTCGAACTGCGGGGCCTCGAAGGCGTTCGTGGAAGGGGTCCATCGTTATGCAGCGTTGGCTGATGGCGGCAGGCTGGCGCTGCCGTGCCCGCGGGGCCGGGAGTGGGGATGGCTGTGTGTGTTCGCTTGCCCGAAGGTCCGACGTCGCCGTCCACGTCGACCGCGACTGGCGCGAAACGACGGCGCCGACTCAACCGCACGGGGCCGTCCGGCGTTCCTGAAATGATCAGGCGCAGGCTCTCGGCCGGGCGTCGTACGCCATCCGCTGACCGTATCCGAGCCGAGGTGCCCCCGGCCTCGGATCGATCACCTACGGCCGGATCCGTCCCGGTTTTCGGGCGTGGTCGATCCGGCCCGGACCGTGTCATGCTGCACGGACCCCGACGGGAGGACGACGATGGCTGCTGGCGATGCCGTACAGGTGCGGCCGGCGCGAGGGGCGCTGCGACCGCTGGTGTCCGGTTCGACGCTGATCGCGGTCCTGGCGTTGCTGTTCGGGCTGCCGTGGTGGACGTTGATGGCGGCGGCGCGGTGGCCGGCGCCGGTGGTGGCCGCGGGCACGGCCGTGTTCGTCGTCGCGGTGGTCGCGTTCCCCGTTCTGATGTATCTCGGGCACGGCCGCCGGCGGCTGGACGCGGCGGCCCGCGCGGGGGACACGCTCCTCGGCCTGGTCTGGATCCTGTTCGTCTGGGCGCTGCTCGGCAACGTGGCCCGGCTCCCGCTGGCCGCCGCAGGGGTCGCCGATCCGGTGCGGTCCCGAGCCGTGGCGGTCGGCGCGGCGGCCGTCTCGATCGTCCTGGCCGTCTGGGGCTACGCCGAGGCGATGCGGGTGCCCCGGGTCCGGCGGATGGACGTCACCATCGACCGGCTCGGCGCCGGTCTCGACGGGGTCCGGGTGGTGCTGCTGACGGACACCCACTACGGCCCGATCGACCGGGCCCGCTGGTCCGCCCGCACCATCGAGGTGGTCAATGGCCTGGCCCCCGACATCGTCTGCCACACCGGCGACATCGCCGACGGCACGGTCGACCAGCGCCGGGCGCAGGCAGCGCCGCTGGGCACTGTGCAGGCCCGGCTGGCCCGGGTGTACGTGACGGGCAACCACGAGTACTACGGCCAGGCGCAGGGCTGGGTCGACCACATGCGGACCCTCGGCTGGGAGCCCTTGCACAACCGGCACCTCGTGGTGGAGCGGGGTGGCGCCCGGCTCGTCGTCGCCGGGGTGGACGACGTGACCGCTGCCTCGTCCGGCGTCGCCGGTCACCGGGCCGACCACGCGGCGGCGCTCGCCGGCACCGACCCGCGGCTGCCCGTGCTGCTGCTGGCGCACCAGCCGAAGCAGATCGACGACGCGGTCGCGGCCGGCGTGGATCTGCAACTGTCCGGGCACACCCACGGCGGCCAGATGTGGCCGTTCCACTACCTGGTCCGGCTCGACCAGCCGGTCGTGCAGGGCCTCAGCCGGCACGGCCGGACCCAGCTCTACACGAGCCGGGGGACCGGTTTCTGGGGTCCGCCGTTCCGGATCTTCGCGCCGAGCGAGATCACCCTGCTCACCCTCCGGGCGGGTTAGTACTGCAACGACACTGAGCGTGTCGAGTGTTGCTCGGGTTCGTTGGTCAGCCTGTGACGGGTGTTGATGTTGAGCGTTGGCAGGCGGAGCTGGATCGGCTTCATGGCCTGGATCGGGGTGCGGTTTCGCCGGGAGCAGCCGCGTCGGCGGGCGAGGCAGTACCTGTGTGGGCTGGTCTCGGGTCTGGATCGGAAGAACGGATGGACCGTTGCGGAGCAAGCCGGTGATATGTCGCCGGATGGGATGCAGCGGCTGTTGCGGGTGGCGGACTGGGACATCGACGCGGTTCGTGACGATGTGCGGGACTACGTAATCGAGCATCTCGGTGACCCGGCTGGGGTGCTGATCGTGGATGACACGGGCTTCCTGAAGAAGGGTGTGCGGTCGGCCGGGGTGCAGCGGCAGTATTCCGGGACTGCCGGGCGGCGGGAGAACTGTCAGGTCGGGGTGTTTCTGGCCTACCGGTCGGGCAGGGGGCACGCGTTGATCGACCGGCAGTTGTACCTGCCGGTGTCGTGGACCGATGACCGGGACCGGTGCCGGGCCGCCGGTGTTCCCGACGAGGTGGGGTTCGCCACGAAGGTGGAGATGGCCCGGGTCATGCTCGGCCGCGCGTTGGACGCGGGGGTGCCGGTCGGGTGGGTGACGATGGACGAGGCGTACGGCCAGTGCAAGACGCTGCGGGTGTGGTTGGAGGAGCGGGACGTGCCGTACGTGGTGGCGACCCGCCGCAACGACGACATGGTCACCACCTCGATGGGCCGTGCACGGGCCGACGCTCTGATCGCCGCCCTGCCCGCGCGGTCGTGGTGCCGGCTGTCCGCCGGCGCTGGCGCGCATGGCCCCCGGGGGTACTGGTGGGCGCGGGTGCCGGTCCGGATGTGGTGGAAACCGGGACGAGGCCACTGGCTCCTCGCTCGGCGCAGCCTCGCCACCGGTGAAATCGCCTACTACGTCTGCTACGGGCCCCGCCGCAGCCGTCTGGTCGACCTCGCCCGGGTCGCCGGGAGCCGGTGGGCGATTGAGGAATGCTTCCAACAGGCCAAGAACGAGGCCGGCCTTGATGAGTACCAGGTGCGGGACTGGCGGGCCTGGTACGCCCACATCACCTTGTCCATGGCCGCTCACGCCTGGCTGGCGGTGGCCCGGTCCCAGTCCGTAAAAGGGGCACCAGCCCGGACGACGAGCTGCTGATCGGCTTCACCGTGCCCGAGATCCGAAGACTACTCACCGCACTGGCTGTGCGATCAGAACGCCAACCCAGCCACGTCTGAGCCTGGTCGAGATGGCGACGACGACGCCAACACCAAGCCCGCACCTGCCACTACCGACGACGCGGCTACCCATGACAATGCCGTTGCAGTACTAGTGCACCGTCTCAAGTTCCCGGACCGGTGGTGCCTCGTCCAGCGGCTCGTGGCCGCCGGGCAGCAGGCGGTCCAGCCACTTCGGCAGCCACCAGTTGGCGTTGCCGAGCAGGGTCATGGTCGCCGGTACCAGCACCATGCGCACGATCGTGGCGTCGACGAAGATGGCGGTGGCCAGGCCGAGGCCGAACATCTTCGTCGACGGGTCGTCCGCGACGGCGAAGGACAGGAAGACCGCCACCATGATGAGCGCGGCCGAGGTGATGACCCGAGCGGTGCCGGAGATGCCCCGCACGATCGCGGTGCGGTTCTCCCCGGTGCGCAGGTACTCCTCCCGCACCCGGGACAGCAGGAACACCTCGTAGTCCATGGACAGGCCGAACAGGATCGCGAACATGAACATCGGGATGAACGACACGATCGGCACCGTGGACTCCAAACCGATCAGCGCGCCGCCCCAGCCCCACTGGAAGACCGCGACCATGATGCCGTAGGACGCGCCGATGCTCAGCAGGTTCAGCAGCACGGCTTTCAGCGGTACCAGCACCGAGCGGAACACCAGCAGCAGCAGCACGAAGGACAGCGCCAGCACGGCGCCGACGAACGCCGGCATGCGGTCACTGGTCCGCTTCCCGACGTCGGACAGGCTCGCCGCGGCGCCGCCGACGTGGGCCTTCGCCGGGCCCGCACCGACCGCGCCGGGCAGGACGTCGGCGCGCAGCCGGGCGACGGTGTCCGTGGTGGCCTTCTCCTGCGGCCCGCTGGTCGGGAACAGCACCAGGGTCGCGATCCCGGTCGCCTGGTCGACCTGCATCCCGGCGACCGACGCGATGCCCCGGTCGGCGGTGACTGCGGTGACGACCCGGTCCAGCGCGCCCGGATCCCCGGCGGTGGTCATGGCGATGATGACGGGACCGTTGGCGCCTGGCCCGAAGCCTTCGGCGACGAGGTCGTACGCCCTGCGCTCCGTCCGGTTCTGCGGCATCGAGCCGTCGTCCGGCAGACCCACCCGCAGGCTGAGCACGGGCAGCATCGCGGCGAGCAGAAGCGCGGCGGCACAGACCGCGTAGAGCCCCGGGTGCCGGTTCACGTGCCCGATCCAGCGCACCCACCCGGTGCCCGCGGTGGTAGCGGCGCGCCGCCGGACGACGCGGCGCATCAGCCGGCCCGGGTGGCCCAGGCGGGCACCGGCGAGGCCGAGGAAGGCCGGCAGCAGCGTCACCGACGCGAGCACCATGATCAGCACGACCAGGGCGACCGCGAGCCCGCCGATCGTCATGAACGGCACGTCCGCGACCGCCATGCCGAGGATCGACACGACGACGGTGCCGCCGGCGAACACCACGGGCCGCCCGGCCGTGGCCACCGCCCGCGCCGTCGCCTCGGGCGGCTCGATGCCCGCGGCGAGGTACTCCCGGTGCCGGGCGAGCACGAACAGGGCGTAGTCGATGCCGACGCCGAGCCCGACCATGCTGCCGAGCACCGGCCCGAACGTCGGTACCTCGATGAACCTGGCCAGGACCGTCATCGTGGCGATGCCGACGGTCAGCCCGAAGATCGCCATGCCGATCGGGAGCGCAGCGGCGATGAGCGAGCCGAACGCCAGGAACAGGATCGTGGCCGCAGCGAGGAGGCCGACCAACTCGCCGATGCCGGCGCCGGCATCGGAGAAGGCGAAGAACAGGTCCCCGCCCATCTCGATGCGCAGCGGCAGCTCACCGCGCAGCCGTTCCACGGCGGCGACCAGCGCGTCGAGGTCCTTGGCCGACAGCTCGTCCTGCGGCGGGTACTGCACCCGGATCAGCGCGATCCGCCCGTCGGCGGAAACCAGACCGGCGCGGACGGCGGCGTCGCCACCGGCCTCCAGCGCCTGGACCGGCTCGCCGGTGCCGAGCACGTGCGGGAGCTGCCGCACCTCGGCCTGCAGCCGGGCCAGCGCCGTCCGCGCGGCACCCTGGTCGAAGAAGCTCACGCCGCCGTCGAGCGGGGTGACGACCACCTGGGCCGTCATGCCGTCCTGGCCGGTGCCGGTCTGCTCGATCAGCTCCGCGGCCAGCTGCGAGTCCAGCCCTGGAGCGGTCATTGAGTCGGCGGGCCGCCCACCGAACGCACTCGCGGCGACGACAGCGAGCACGGCGACGAGCAGCCAGGCCGCGATCATCCGCCACGGATGGCGGGCCGCGCCGCCGCCCAGACGGGAAAGGGCTTTCGAAAGCATCGGGGTCCTCCAATGACCTCTTCGGCCGCTGTACCCCGGCCGCCGATGCAAAGGCTCGTCGTCGCAGCACCGGCGGGCATCGGCCTGCGAGCCGCAGATCCGTCCCTCCCCGGGCCGAGCGGTCCGCCGTTCTTTCGGCCGATGCGCGCGCCGGTGCGATCCCTAGGCTGGAAAGCGTGCTGACCGATGACCTGCGAAATCTGTGGACCGAGCCGCGGCCCCCCGACGTGCCCGTACGGGTGTGGCGGGACTGGGCGCTGCTCGCCGCGGGACTGGGCACCGCGGTCACCGAGGCCACGCTGCGCGACGACCTCGTGTGGCGGCCGGTGGCCCTCGTGCTCGCCGTCTGGTTGTGCGCGTTGCTCATGTGGCGCCGGACCCGGCCGCTGGCGGCGGTCGCGCTCGGGTTCGGTGCGATAATCCTGCTCGGGCTGGCGTCACTGGTAGCGGACCCGAGCGAGCCGGTCGGGCTTGGCAGCAGCGTGATCGCGCTGCTGCTGGTGTATGCGCTGCTCCGGTGGGGATCGGGACGGGAGATCGTCCTGGGTATCGGGATCCTCCTCGCGGCGTTCGTCGTCCAGGCGGTCGAGGACGACATCACCCCGCCCGCCGAGCAGATCGCGGGGTTCGGGTTCCTGTTCATGCCGGCGGTGATCGGGGCGTCGGTGCGGTTCCAGGCGACCGCCCGCGAGCGGCTCCTGGACGGGGTGCGCTCCAGAGAGCGTGAGCGACTGGCCCGGGAGCTGCACGACACCGTGGCCCATCACGTCTCCGCGATCGTCGTCCGCGCTCAGGCGGGCCGGGTGCTCGCGGCCGTGGACCCTGCCGCCACCGTCGAGGCGCTGGAGGGCGTCGAGGAGGAGGGCGCGCGCACGCTGGAGGAGATGCGGGCCATGGTCGCCGCGCTGCGGGACCGCGGCACCGGCGCCGAGCTGGCCCCCATCGCCGGGGTCACGGACCTGGAGCGGCTGCTGAGCGGCACCGGCGGCGGGCTCCCGATCGACCTGCGGCTCGACGGCGACCTGGACGCGCTGCCACCGGCCGTGGACGCGGCGGTCTACCGCATCGTGCAGGAGTCGGTGACCAACGCCCGGCGGCACTCCGTTGACGCCAGCGGGATCATCGTCCGGGTCACCGGCGAGCCGGAGCGGATCACGGTGACGGTGCGCAACGACGGGGTCCGCGCCGGCAAGGGCCGCGATGGGTATGGTCTGGCGGGGCTGCGCGAGCGGGCCGCGATACTCGGCGGCGAGCTACGGGCCGGGCCGGGCGCCGAGCACGGCTGGCAGGTCGAGGCCGAGCTGCCCCGGGGGAGGACGCACAGTGCAGCCCATTCGCGTCGTCATCGCTGACGATCAGGCCATCATCCGCACGGGGCTGCGGATCATGCTGGACGTCCAGCCCGACATCGAGGTGGTCGGCGAGGCGTCCGACGGGCGCGAGGCCGTGCGGCTCGCCCGTGACCTGCGGCCCGACGTCTGCCTGTTCGACATCCGGATGCCGGTCCTCGACGGGCTGGAGGCCACCCGTCAGCTCGCCGGACCCGGCGTCGCCGACCCCTTCGTGGTCGTCGTGATCACCACGTTCGACCTCGACGAGCATGTCTACGGTGCACTGCGCGCGGGCGCCCGCGGGTTCCTGCTCAAGGACGCCGGGCCGGAGCTGCTGGTCCAGGCCGTCCGGTCGGCGGCGGACGGTCAGGCGCTCATCGCCCCGAGCGTCACGGTGCGCCTGCTGCAGGCGTTCGCTGACGTGCCGGTCGGGCGGCCCATGACACAGCCGGTCGTCCCGGTCACCGCCCGCGAGGAGGACGTGCTCATCGCCGTCGCCCGGGGGCTGACCAACGTGGAGATCGCCGACGCCCTGCACATCAGTCTGAGCACGGTGAAGACCCACCTCGCGAGCCTGATGGGCAAGCTCGGCGTCCGGAACCGGGTTGAGATCGCGATGTGGGCGTACGAGACCCGCCGCATCGTCCCCGGCGCCTAGCTACTTCGAGCTGAAAAAGTCGGTGTAGTGGCGGGGCCGGCGTGGGCTGCCGGCGTGCCCGGAGGGCGGGTGGCCGGGTTATGCCGTCGTGATCCTGAAACATCAGGCGCCCGGCTCGCCGCAACGGAGGCCGGACTTGCCGGCAGGAACAGCCAAAGCAGCTCATGCAGCGAGCCGTGCCAGGCTAGCTCGTGCGTACGCCATGGTGCAGTCGGCACGCGGGCAGGACTGCCGCCAGAGCACCCCCTGCGACGTGCGTCGATCTACCTGGGCGGTCCTGACGGCTGCGGCATGAAGACTCCGTATCCGAAGTGGCTGAGCTGGCCCAGCGCGAGCGGTCCTTCGTGGTCCTGGTCGAACTCCAGGCTGACGCCGAGTCCTGGCCGGGCGTCGTTGAGCTTTTCTGGTGGGAGGCGGTATCGGCGGAAGGCGCGGGCCCAGTGGTCGGAGAGGCCTTTGTCTGGGCTGAGACGGGTGACGGTCGCTGTTGGGAGGTTGCGGTAGTTGAGTTCGGTTCGGATGTCGGCGGTGATGTACTCGTCGAGGGTTTGTCGTTTCGGGTATCGGACCGGTAGGTAGGGGGTGAGGCTGCGCCACCGTCTGGCCGGGCCCCAGAGCTCGGGTGCTACCTGGATCGGTGTGCCGGTCGCCTGCAGGAGGAGGTCGACTTCGGGGAATCCCTTGACCTGGTAGCCGCTGCGGCGTCCGGAGGCACGGCGGATGCCGATGAGGTGGCTGACTTCGTCGAGCATGAGTCCGCCGGGTACCCAGACGAGGAAACCGGTAACGGTGGCGCCGGGCTCGGGTCCGGTGGGGATGGGAATCCAGTGGGCGTGTTGGTGGTTTGTTGCCGCGCCTCGTTGGCCGAACACGGCGGGTCGTGGGCCGTCGAGTCTGCTTGCGGCGATTCGGTGGATCTCGTCGGCGAGGATCACGCCGTGGGTGGTCTTGAGGGGGACGCGGGAGGTGACGGCGAAGCGGATCGCGGTGATGGCGCTGTCGAATTGCCGTGTGGCGCACGACCGACTACGAAGACGCCCGGGCTCGCACAACCCCGTGTGCGCGCCGTGACGCTGACACTCGCCACGCTCGTCGGTGCGCTTCTCTCGGCCACCAGCGCGGGGACCGCGGAGGCGACGCCGCCGGGGATCCCCTCCAAGGCGACCGCGCAGTCGCAGCTCAACGCCCTCACCGTTGCCAACGAGGGTTCCACCAGCGGCTACTCCCGCGACCTGTTCCCCCACTGGATCACCATCAGCGGCAGCTGCGACACGCGCGAGCAGGTTCTCAAGCGCGACGGCACCTCGGTCGTCGTCAACTCCTCATGCCAGGCCACATCAGGCCGCTGGTACAGCCCTTATGACGGGGCGACTTGGACCGCCGCGTCGGACGTCGACATCGACCACGTGGCCCCCCTTGCCGAGGCATGGCGCTCCGGCGCGAACGCCTGGACGACCAGCCGCCGGCAGAGCTTCGCCAACGACCTGTCCCACCCGCAACTGATCGCGGTAACCGAAAACGTCAACCAATCCAAAGGCGATCAAGACCCGTCGACATGGCAACCATCGCTGTCGTCGTACCGCTGCACCTACAGCAAGATGTGGATCACCGTAAAGTACGCCTGGGACCTGCGGCTGCAATCGTCAGAGAAGTCCCCCCTGCAAAGCATGCTCAACACCTGCTCGTCCTGAACCCGCCCAACATCTTGGCGTCGGCAGCCCCGCGAGCGGGGCTGCCGACGCCAAGGGGCCCGAGGCGGCAACCGCACCGCCGATCACCGAACGGCTCGCACCAGTCGGCCGAGCGCGCAACGTCAGAAGCACGCCGTCGATGTCCACGAAGATCAAGGGCCGCGTGACGCCACCAAGCACGAACGGAACCGTACTGCCGATCACCGATCCCGGCCCACGCTCGTCGCGCACCGCCCGCTCACTGACGTCGTTGTGCAGGCTCCCCGCTGACTACCTGGGCGGGCGAATCCCGTCTCATCGATCGGCTCCTCGGCGCACCGGCCGGGTCGCGCGGGCCTCGAACGGTTGATTCCGGCAGCGAACCCCCGGCACTAAACGCCACCGGTTCCTGACTTTCCGTAGGACCCCACGAACTGAAGGTGAACCGATGATGGAGGGATGCTGGAGCAGATCGCGGTCAGCAGCGCCGGCCCGTCGGCGCGGCTCGCCGCCCGAATTCTCTGTGGACGGCTGAGGCGCCCACCTGCCGGCAACGTCGCTGCGGTGGCCCGGCTGATGACGGGTGCGCGGGACGAACGGGTCGCGGCGATGGCCGAGGAGGCCCTGGCCCTGGCCTGGGGCAGCGACCAGAAAGTGACCAACCGCGTCTGGGACACCCTGACCGCCACGCCGGGGCCGGCGTGGCGGTTCCTGCTCGCGCCCGCGCCGGACTGCCCGCACAAACCACGGGTACGGCTGGTCACCGCACCACCGGACGGTAGACGGGTGCTTGCGGCCGCCCTCAAGTCCGCCGATCCCGAGTTGCGCGGGGCGACGGCCGACCTCCTGCGCGCCACCGACCACCCGATCCTCCTCGCCGACTTCGAGAGCGCGCTGGGAAGCACGCCGAAGCCGTTGCGCGAACCCATGGACGGGAAGCTGGAGGCCCGCGCGGTGCTCGATCTCGCGCTGACCAACACCCACCTGTGCCAGCCCGCGCCGCTCGGCGGGTACCGCGCCGGGCTCGCCATCGTGGCGATCCTGAAGAGGCGGTTCGACCTGCTCGACAGCTACGACCCAGCATCCCTGGTAGATGAGTTGGTGTGCCTCGACGACAGGGCGTTCCCGGCACCGGCGGCCGAGGGATACCGCCGGTGGCTACGTGCCCTGGGTCCCGGCCCGGGCCGCGAGCGACTGTGCGAGCTCGTCACCGATGGCTACCCCGGGGCGCTGGCTGCAATCGCGGACAGCGGCCAGGAGCCGGACTCGCCGGACCTGTTGCCAGCCTTCCTCTTCTGCATTGAGCAGTGGGAGCGGTACGACGCCCTGGACCCCGACGGCGCCCTGCTCGAGAACTACATCATCAAGGAGGGCGACGACGCCGGAATGTACTTGTGGACGGTCGCGGAGCGCAACGGACGCCAGTTGCCAGCCCCGAGAGGTTTCGCCGACCCCGGGTTCTGACGGTGGGCGGGCGGCGCCGGGTCAATCGGCCTCGACCGGCGCCTCGCCGATCCGGGCGAAGGTAGACCAGCGCGCAATGGTGGCACCTACACCCGACTCGCTGCCAGCTGGTTTCCATCGATCAGGGACGTAGGCGGTGGCAGGTGCCTCCCGGTTCGACCAGGTGGGAGCACAGCGTGCACCATAGCGCGGGTACGGTCTCGTGGATTGTTGCCCCGAAGACGACCGGGTTCGCGTCGGCAGCCTGCGCCGGTGCCCGGGTGAAGTACCGGATGGTCCACACGTCTCGGTCGTGTGGCCAAGCGCTCAGCTGGGCCTGGACAGCGACACCCGCGTCGCCGTTTAGCCACCAGGAATCGGTCGGGCCGGTCGCTTCGGGTACGCGCTGCGGTAGGTGCCGCTCGTCCACTATTGGGGCCACGCCGCGCGGGGTGTAGCAGGTGAAGGTCCGATGGAACCAGCCGCTGACCGTCACGAGCAAGGCGTGGCTCTCCAGACGCTGATCGACGCAGCGCTCGATCACACGGTAGGACCACCGGCCGGGTCCCATGGCGGTGCGGCCGTCAGCAAGAACGTCGACGCCCCAGGTCCAGTCGCCGTCGACGATTCCGGTGAAGGCCAGCCCGAGCGGGCTGCGATGAACCACCGCATCACCATCCGGCCCGGTACACGTACCGCCAGACACCGTTGACCTTGACGTAGGTCTCGTCCACGAACCAGCGGTCACCAGGTAAATGACGAGCGAACCGGGCGGCATCGGCCAGTAGCGGGGTGAACCGCTGCACCCACCGGTAGACCATGACGTGATCCACCTCGACACCTCGCTCGACCAGCAACTCCTCCACTTCCGGGACTGTAAAACGAACGGCCCTGTCTCACATTCGGTGTGACAGACAGTGGCCGTTGTCGTGGTTCCTATGTGGAGGACGTCAACAGACTTGTACAGACGGTGTTCTCGGGGCTGTTGCCGCTGGTCATCGAGGACGTGACCGACGAGGGCGAGCGGATCGTCGTGCGGGCCCCGACGCCGCGGGACACCGCGGTCTGCCCGACGTGCGGGGCCTCGTCAGGGCGGGTCCACGGCTATCACTGACGCACGGTGGCTGACGTGCCGGTCGACGGGCGGCGGGGGTGGTCCGCGTGCGGGTACGGCGTCTGGTGTGCCCCACGCGCGGCTGCCGCCACACCTTCCGGGAACAGGTTCCCGGGAACTGGAGCGGTACCAGCGCCGCACGGCCCGTCTGAACAGGCAAGTCAAAGCCGTCGTCAAGGAGCTGGCGGGCCGGGCAGGGGCACGTCTGCCGGCGATACCGGCCATGGGCCTGTCCCGCCACACGGCCCTGCGCACCCTGCTGCGCATCCCGCTGCCCACCGGGCGCACACCCCATGTGATCGGCGCCGACGATTTCGCCCTGCGCCGGCGGCACCGCTACGCCACCGTGGTGATCGACGCCGAGACCCATGAGCGGATCGACGTACTGCCCGACCGCACCGCCAACACCCTGCAAGCGTGGCTGCGCGAGCATCCCGGCGTCGAGGTCGTGTGCCGAGACGGCTCGGCCACCTACGCCGAAGCCATCCGCCGCGCCCTACCCCACGCGGTGCAGGTCGCGGACCGGTGGCACCTATGGCACAACCTGTGGGAAGCGACCCTCAGCGAGGTGAAGGCACACAGCACCTGCTGGGCCCCCGTGCTGGACGCACCCATCTACGACGGGCCCCGCGCACAGACGACCCTGCAACGCTGGCACCAGGTCCACGACCTGCTCGATTAGGGCGTGGGCCTGCTCGAATCCGCCCGCCGCCTACAACTGGCCCTGAACACCGTCAAACGCCACGCACGCACCCGATGACGGCAACCCCGGCGAACGGCTGCGACCCCGTCCAGCACATGACCACCCAAGGTAACCGTCGCCGCCTGCCACCGGACCTGGTAGAGATTGGAGAGACATCACCCGGCCAAAGCAATAGACACGCCGCTACCTGCCAGCTTTAGAGGCTCAGCCAACTCTGAATCTGCAAGCACCGGGCGGCGCCTTCTATTCACCGTAGTCCTCAAACTCCCATCTACCAATTCGGCCAATTTTAGCTGCCAACTCCAGCCAGCTTGACCCCTCCAGCGAATCTATCTGACGGTACAGGAAATGCTTGATGGCCTCTGGCTGGAAATTTTCAACTATTAAGTAATGGCGGCCAATGAGAGGCCCGTGCTCTGCCACTCGACGACCAATCCAGGCAGGAGTGCAGACAACGATGTCGAAGGATTCGCCACTCAGCTCCCCCTTAGGCCCTACAGTCATCTGCACCAGTGCGCAGAAATCTGATGGACAACTAAGGTCCGGCAGATCCATATCTACATCAGGGCTTACGATGTGCCTAATTTCCGCTTTCATTCGATGATATCCAAGTGTCCGTTGGATTGAAACTGTCCGCCGGGGTTGTACCGCCATTCGTAGTTAGCTTGCGTCTTTTGTAGAGGATTTTTCCACGAAGGCGGCCGGAACTGTCGCAATTTATCCTTACTCAGCAAAGCGCCGTTCGACAGCGTCGTATATCCCTCGCCGACCCATGCCTCACCGGCCAGTCTCGCCTGCGCTGACGTGGCGGCGCCTAGCCCGTAGTTCCCCTTCTTCTTCGCCGCATCGCGGACGATTCCACTCGCTACTGCCCAGTCGGCGGTACCGCACGGTGTGTTGTGTACCAGCACCGGGGTGTTGCCGGCGAGCACATAGTACGTGTGCAGGCGGGCGACGGTCAGATTGTAGGCCGGTCCGTTGGAGACCTCTCCTCGCTTCAGTCCCTGCGTCGGCACCTCTCGGCCTGACCGGGTCAGCAGAAGGTCCCCGGAGTCGAGGGCGCTTGCTGGTTGCCACTCGCGGTCGGTTGCGTTCCAGTAGGGGTGGTCCTCGGTCGTAGTGAGCGATGCGCCGGCCACGTCCAGTTGGTGAAGGTTGTCTTCGTGCACCCAGACGTTGGTGACGGGTTCCTGGCTTACCTCGCCGGTTTCGGGGTCCTGTGCTTCGAGGCGGTCGCCGACCTTTAGTTCGCTGATGGGTTTCGTCTCGCCGTCGGCGAGGAGGACGGGTGTGTTTCCGGCGAAGCTGCACAGCGCGCCTGCGGCGAGCCCGTATCCGCTGAGGGTTCCGATGCCCGCGCCTCCAAGCCAGCTGCCGGTTGCGGCGAATTCTCCCACCCCGGCGGCAGCGTTGGTGGCAGCGCGGCCGCCGGGAGAAGCGGCGAGCCGGGTCAGTGCGGGACCGACAGCCCGTAGTGCGACTCCTGCCGCTACCCAGCATTCGGGTCCTGCCACAGCGCAGGCCGCAGTTCCCGCTACGAGTGCTACCGCGACGAGGCCGGCCAGCCCTCCGGAGTTCGATTTCCAGGAGATGCTGTTGCAGCTGGCTTCTGACAGCTTCAGCATGTGGTAGCAGGCGTAGGAGCCGTGGGCCGGGTCTTGGGCGGCCCACTCGTATGCGTCGCCCCAGGTGAAGACGCCGTCGGCGTCTCGGTAGCCGCTGGAGACTACGTATTCAGGGATGCCCCCGGGGACGGGGGTGGCCAAGTGGTTGGCCAGCACCTCGACCTTGACGTGCCCGGAGGGCTGGTGGGTCTCGCTGCAGCCGTCGCAGCCGTCGTTGTGGCCGGGGATCTCGACGTACTCGTCGTAGAGGTCGTCGTAGTCGGAGCCGGGTCGACAGTTGTCGTCGGAGCAGGCTTTGAGGCCGCTGGGGTCTGACAGGGTGACGGGGCTGTTGTCTGCGTAGGAGTAGCCGTGCCACTGCTGTGGGTTGGCGAGGTCCTGGACGGGGTCGACGCTGATGAACCGGCCGAGTGTGGGGTCGTATTCGCGGGCGCTGAGATGGGTGAGTCCGGTGGGGTCCTGGTCGCCGCCGACGAAGCCACGGGCGTTGGGCCAGTTGGGTGTGCTGCCGCGGGGTCGGCCGTAGGGCTCTTGCCGTCGGGTGGTGACGGCGTGGGTGGTGGCGTTGATGGCGGTGAGTTGGGTGCCTTGGTGGTCGGTGTAGGTCCAGGTGAGTCCGCTGGGGTTGCGGCTGGCGATGAGCTGGCCGGCGAAGCTGTAGTAGCGGGTGCCGCTGACGGTGGTGTTCTCGCGGCGGATCTCCTGGCCGGGGAGGTAGAGGGTGGTGCCGGTGGCGTCGCGGCGTATGAGGCGGTTGCCGTCGGCGTCGTAGATGTTGCTGCCGGCGGTGGGGGCGTTGCCGGAGATGGTGGCGAGGCGGCCTTCGGCGTCCCAGGCGAGGTTCTGTGATTGGGCGTCGGGTGGGCAGGTGTTGGCGGCGGCGCCGACGGGCCGGCAGGTGGTGTTTCCGGCGTTGTCGTAGGAGTAGTTGGTGATGGTGGCGGGATTGCTGCCGACGGTGGTGGTGACCTTCGTGACGGCGTGCGGGCGTACGACGTTGGTGCCGCCGGTGGGGTGGGTGTAGACGCGTTGGGTGTTGGCGATGGCCCCGTGGGAGACCTCCTGGGTGCGGTTGCCGACCGCGTCGAAGGTCCAGTCGAGCCAGTAGGGCGCGGGGCCGCCGAGGTTGGCGGTGGTGGGGTTGGTGCTGCAGGGGGTGCTGCCGGTGGGGGTCCAGGCGGAGGTGAGGCGGCGCAGCGTGTCGTACCGGAAGCACTGGGTCTCGCTGCTGCCGATAGCGGGGGTGTCGGTGATGGTGGTGATGTTGCCGGCGTCGTCGGGGGTGTAGCGGCGGTCGGCGACGGTCCCGGCGGCGGTCTGGGGCTGGATGGTGACACGGTTGGCGCGGCGGGTGACGTCGTCGTAGTAGGTGGCGTCCTCGACGTAGAGGCCGCCGGAGGTCTGGCGGGTGGTGATGTTGGGTTCGCCGAACTCGGTGTACGTCTGCAGGGTGACGTAGGTGCCCGCGCTGGTCGACGTCAGCGAGGTGGGCAGGCCGGTGGTGGCGTTGTAGAGAGTTTCGACCTGTTCGTTGGGTAGGCCGGTGTTGATGGTGCTGCCGCTAGGCTTGTTCGGGTATCCGGTGTAAGTGGGCGTGCCGTCGTAGGGTGAGTAGCCGTGGCCGTAGGCCCAGGTACCGGCAAGTCCGGTTCCTTCGACGGCGGGAATGACGTAGTTGGTGGTGCTGGGTTGGCCGCGGGGGTTGAAGGCGCCGACCTGCCACTTGTAGATGTTCGTCGAGCCTGGTGGGTCGTACCGGTAGGACTCGGTCAGTTGGTTCTTCGCTTTGGCGGTGGAACCGGTGTAGAGCTGGTCGTACTTCCACTTGGCGCGCAGGGCCCCGGTGGCGGAGTCGTCGCGGAGTTCGGTCTTGCGGCCGAGCGCGTCGTAGACGTACCAGAGGACCTCGCCTCGGGCGTCGGTCGTCTTCTCCAGCTCGTTGTAGTCGTTGTATTGGCTGGTGCTGGTTCCCTTGTCCGGGTCCTTCGCGGAGGTTTGGCGGCCCTTGACGTCGAAAGTGTAGGTCCACGTGTTGCCGACGTGGTCGGCGACCGTGGTGAGCTGGTCCTTGCCGTTGTAGGTGTACCAGGTCGACTGGTAGGGGCCGGTGACGCCTTGGCTGGTGGTGTGCTCGCGCAGCTCCACGGTGCGGCCCTGGGCGTCGACGAGCGTGGTGGTTGGCGTGCCTCCGTCGGGTGGTGTGACGGTGGTGAGGTCACCTTCGTGGGTGGTGGTGGCACGCCACTTCTCCACGAGATTCGTGACGCCGTCGCCGTGCAGCAAGATCTCCGCCGTGGCCCGGTTGGCGTTGTCGTAGATGGTGCGTACGAGTGAGGGCACCGCCCACTCGGGTTTCCACCACAGGGAGCCGGAGGGGGTGCCCGCCTCGACGTGGGTGTTGTAGCGGGTGTCGGCGCGGCCGAGCTTGTCGTAGATGGTGTCGTCGACGAGGGTCGCGTTGGGCAGGGCTCCGGCGGTCTGGGTCTGGCGGGGTCGCAGGAAACCGTCGAAGAGTTGGTAGGTGGTGCGGTGGCCGCCGGCGGCGTTGAGCGCTGTCGAGGCGGTGTAGGGGTAGGCGTCGCGGTTGGGTGCGAAATGGTAGGTGTACTCGACTGATGGGTTGTTCTCGTGGGCGGTCTTGTCCCAGCCGCTGGTCCAGACCCGCCAGACTCGGCCGAGGCCGTCGTAGGCGACGTCGGTGACCAGGCCGTTGAAGTCGGTGACCTTGGTGGTGGAGCCCCAGTACGGGTTGAGAACGGTGGTGCTGGTCCAGTTGTAGGGTGCCGGCCGGGTGGTGGTGGTGCCGGTGACGGGGCCGCCGCTGGCCGGGGTGTAGGAGGTGTTGACGACGTTGCCCTTGATGTCGGTGCTGGAGGTCAGCCGGCCGAAGGCGTCGAACGCGTTCTGGGTCGTCGTCTGCCAGGTCGTGCCACTGCCGGCGGTCCAGTCCTTGAGCTGTTCGACCTTGGTGATCGCTCCTGTGGTCGGCGCGGTGTCGGGGCTGGTGGCGCCGTCGTAGTAGTTGCGAGTGTCGGAGATGATGTGGGCGGTGGTGGTGGGGGCGGTGGCGCAGGGTAGTGCGGTGACGGTGGACCGCTTCACGGCGGTGATGAGGTTTACTCCGACGTTGCGGTTGTAGGTGCGGGTTTCGCACTTCTCGTCGCCGGCGGCGTCGAGGCCGTTGTCCTGGGTCTTGTCGATCGTGCCGTAGGTGTCGGAGAACCAGGTTTGGCTGCTGGTGGTGCGCCAGCCTCGGTTGCCGTCGACGCCGAGGGCGGTGGCGTTGTAGGTCTTCTGGGTGCGGACGAAGCGGGCGGTGACGGTGTCGCCGTTGATGGTCCGGGAGGCGGTCGCCGGGGAGCGCCAGGGGACGTTGACCTTCTTCGACACGGGCTTGGTGTCGGTGCCGTTGTAGACGATCTGTTCGCGGACCATGCCGGTGAACTGGTCCTCGTCGTACACCGTCTCGGAGCCCAGTGAGGCGGGGACGGTGACGGTGCGGGTGGTGGTGGAGGTCAGCCGGTCTCCGTGCATGCCCCGCAGGTAGTGCGTCTCGGTGAGGGTCTGCGCGCCGGGCACGTCACCGACTCGGGTCTTGACGGTGGCGTAGCCGCGGAACTGGTTCCAGGTCTTGCGGTTCGGTTTGGTGAGGCCGTCGTCGTCGGAGTAGTGCCAGGCGGGCGCGCCGACGTATTCGTAGTAGGTGAACTTCGGTGGGGCCGCGCCGTTGGACAGTTGGACGTCGGACTCGGAGATGGCCTTGACGACGTACTTGTGCCACCACTCGTTGACCAGTGCCTCGCCCTGTGGATCGTCGGGGTCGATGACGCGGGCCGGGTAGCAGCGCTTGTCGTTGCTCTGTGGTGACGAGGGCAGGTTGGAGGCGGTGCACTCGGGCAGCGAGTACTCGATGTCGATTTTCGCGCCGGTCTCGGTGACGAGGTAGTCGATGCGCTGCCAGTTGTTGCTGGTGTTGTTGCTGGTCAAAACCCGGTTGGGCATCGAGACAGGGGTGAACGTGACCGGTGGCATGGTCACGGTGGTGCCGACGAGCCCTTCCTGGGTGATCTTCTCTAGCCACAGGCCGTCGTGGTCGCTGCCGTCACCGGTCGGCGGGAACGACTGCGTGAAGGTCCAGGCGTCGACGTTCTGCCAGTCCGGGGTGGTCTTCGTAGTGTCCCAGACCCTTGTGGTGATCTTGGTCAGGCGTTTCGTGGACCAGAAGGTCGGTGAGTACTTGCCGGGGCAGGAGGTGCCGTCGCACTCCTGGTCCTTGGGGGTGTCGGGCCAGTTGGCGTCGACGGAGCAGGAGTTGAGGCAGCGGTCTGCGGTGGTGAAGAGAACCTGGGCCGTAGGAGTGACGGACCGGTCGGCAGAACCGCGGTCCCACGTCCCGTAGTCGGCTCGGACGAGGGTTCCGCCGCGGACGTAGGAGGCATCGTCGCTGTCGTCGATGTTGCGGGCGTACTTGTTGGTTTCCTTGTTGTACCAGTACGACAGGGTGTTGCCGCGGGTGTCGATGACGTAGTCGAGGTTCCACCGCCAGGCCTGCTCGCAGAACGACGAGCTGAACGTGCTTTGTCGGCAGGGCTCACCGGTGTGGTTGCCGGCGACGGGCACGGTCCAGGTGGAGTTGGTGGCGGAGCTCTGCCCGGGCAGGTTGTGCTGGCCGAAGTAGTACTGGATGCCGTCGGAGGTGGTGACCTTCCAGTACTCGCCGTTGTTGTCGCCGTTGCTGGCCCCGGTCGCCTTCTGGATGAGGGAGCCGTCCTCCTCGCGGGGGTGCCATCCCCGGCCGTCTTCGTAGACGAGTTCGACGCCTTGACCGTTGAGGTACATCATGGCGTTGTCGGAGCGCCAGCACAGGTCACCGGTCTTGACGGTGTTGTTGGCGCTGCCGGCCATGTCGTCGAGGCAGGGCACGTAGCGGCGTTCGATGTAGCCGGGCCAGTAGTCGAAGCCCTCCCCGATCCAGGAAGGCTGGTTGTTGGTCACCGACGACCGCCCGTCCACGCTCGCCGACGAGTAGGAGACGTTGATCGACGGCGCGAGGCCACCGATGGCCGGGGGCACCCGGATGGGCTGGGACCAGGAGAAGTTGCCGGCCGAACCGCCCGCCGACCACGTCGACGACGCCTGCAACGGCGTGGCCCCGAAGTCACCGGAGGGGCCCGAGGATCCGGCGGACAGGGCGATGAAGGTGTCCGTGGCGGCGGCCGAGTTGGCGGCGGTGACGGGCACTTCCGCCGTTACGGTGCCGGCTGTGGTGTCGTTCGATGACCGCAGGGCGGTGACGCTGCATCCGGGCTTCTGTCCGTCGGTCAGCGCGCAGGCGGGAACCCGCCACAGCTTGAGGCGGGACGCCCAGTCGCCGCCGTAGGCGTTGCGGAAGCCGGTGTAGTCGACCGACAGGGCCGCCCTGCCGGGCTTGCCCGCGGTCGCGCCGGTGACGCGCATCAGCAGGCCGTCGCGCAGGCTCGCGGGGATGGTGGCCCGGTCGAGGATCTGGACCGTCACCGACGAGACAGCATCGCCGGTCGGATCTGAGCTGCGTGCCACTCGTACTGGCAACTGCCCCAGGCGCACCGGTCCAGCGGTGCGGGCGTCCGGTTCCGGCAGGGCGACGCTGGCGGTGGCGGGTGCGGGCCACTTCGGCGCGGGCAGCGCGTCCCGTCGCTGGATGGTGTGCGGCCATGCCTTGCCCTTGGCGTGGCCTCCGTGGCTGTTGATGGTGGAGGTCTGCGCGGCGAGGTGTGGAGTGGGTTTGGCCTGGGCCGGCTCGCCGACGACCATGGCGCTGCTCACCAGTGAGCTGGCCACCACGCCGCAGAGCAGAACGCGGAGCTGCGTGATACGGGTCTGGCGTCGCGCGACTGGGTTCGAGCGCATCACCAGTGACGTCAGGTCGAGCATCGTGTCTCCACCGTCCTGCTGACGAGAGGGGTTGAGCGGGGGTGCCGGGTGGGCGGATGTGAGCACGTATCCGCCCACCCGGGTTGAGGCGTGGTGGGTTGCTTAGCTTTCGACGACCTGCGTCTGGTACAGGGCGTTGATCTGGGCTGGGGCGAGGGCTCCCTGGAAGACGGAGATGTCGTCCACTCCGCCGTGGAGCCAGCCGGTGGTGGTGCCGTTGGCGATGGAGCGTCCCACCGTCAGTGGTCCGGCGGCCTGCCACGGGCTCCAGGCCGTCTTCATCGTCGCTGTGCTGACCAGCGTGCCGTCGAGATACAGGCGTAGCTCGCGTTTCTGCGCGTCGAGGACACCGACGAGGTGATGCCAGGAGGTGCCGGGGTCCGGTGCCGCAGCGGTGACGCTGGTGGTGTCGGCGGCGTTGGTGGCTCCGGCGTTCGCGGGCATGCTGAACTTCCACGTGCCGGTGTCGGCGGTGGCACCGGGGACGTATTGGAGTAGGAAGCCGCTGTGGGAGGCCCCGTCCTGGGCGATGACGGTCTGGGTGATGTCGGTGCGGTCCACTCGTGCCCAGGTCGACACGGTGAAGGACTGGTCGGTGCGCAGCACGGGGGTGTTCGCCCAGACGTTGTAGTCGATGCCGTCCTCGTCCGTCGTCACGCCGGTGATGACGGCCGAGCGGCCCGCTTCCTGCGTGACCTCGCTGTTCTCCCCTTCTTCGGGGAAGTAACGGTTGTCCAGCTGCAGGCCGTTGCCGCGGTTGCCGCGGGCGATGCCACTGCCGCGGCTGAGAGCCAGATACCGGGCGAACGGGGTGCTGTCCTGGGCGTCACAGGTGTCGGCCTGGTCGGTGATGTAGCAGGGATGGGCTCCCCACTCGAAGTCCCAGCGGCCGACTTCGGTGGGGGCGAGGATTCCGGGTTCGTCAACGCCACCGGAGTCGGGGTCGGAGGCGAGCTGGCCGGTGAAGTCGTGGTTGACCAGCACGCGGTTGTAGACCTGCACGTCGGCGATCTGTCCGGGGCCGGTGTTGCTCTGGCCGGCGCCCCACTTGGCGTAGCCGACGTGGAGGGCTCCGGTGGCGTTCCACGTCGAGTCGTGGCTGGTGGTGCCGGCCAGGGTGCCGTTGACGTAGAGGCGCATCTGCTTCTGTTCGTCGTCGTACACCGCTGACAGGTGGGTCCAGGTGTTCGCCACCGCGGGGGCGAAGACGAAGTTTCCCTGCGTGCTGGTGCCGTCCGCGTTGTACATCGAGAATCCCCACTGCTTCGGGTTGGGGACGTAGTACAGGTTGAACCCGTTGGTGACGGCGCCGTCCTGGGAGACGATGGTCCTACAGCAGGTCGTGCCGGTGTCGGTGACGCGCACCCATGCGGCCACGCTGAACGACTTGGTGGTGTCTACGACCGGGCCGGTGGTCTGGGCCTGCTTCCCGGTGCCCGTCATGGCGGCGGTCTGACCGCCTATCAATCGGGCGTCGTTGTCCCAGCTGACGTTGCTGGTGGTCAACGGCGTGTCGTTGGCCAGGGGTCCGGCCGCGTCGGTGTCGCCCAGTAGGGGTTGGTTGTCCGCCAACGCCGCGGTCTGGTCGTGCCCGGGGTAGGTTTCCATGCTCCACCTCGCGACCGGGCGCGACGGTTCCGCGACCTCGACCTCCTTCGAGCTGGTGTTGCCCAGGTTCCCGACGGCGTCGATGCTTCGAGCCCAGAAGATGTTCTTGCCGTACTTGTAGGCAAGGACGGTCACCTGGGCGGTCTTGACGGTCGGATCGGTGGGGCTGGTGACAGCGGGGACCTCACCGAAACTCGGCGCGGCGGCTACGGCGGCCAGGATGTCCGGCTTGCCGTCGCCGGTGAAGTCGCCCGGGGTGAAGACGCCTCCACCCGGTGGGATGGTGCCCTTGGTGACGCCGACAGTGTCCAACCATCCGCCCGTGCCGTTGCCCCGGTGCAGACGCACCTCGCCGGTGGAGTTGAGGCGCACCAGGACGTCGGTCTTGCCGTCGCCGGAGAAGTCGCCGCGGCCGAACAGCGCGGCGCCGCCCCAGCCGGAGCCGATGTTCTCCGAGATGCCGGTGATCCAACCGCCGGTGCCGTTGCCGCGGATCATGTAGAAGGTGCCGTCGGTCTTGCGCCAGAGCACATCGGGCTTGCCGTCGCCGTTGAAGTCACCGGGTGAGAAGATCCAGTTGGCGGTCGAGAAGCCGGTGCCGATCTGCACTGAGGTGGTCTGCAGGCCGCCGCCGACCGCTCCGGGGCGCATCCACAGGTTCTGGGTGGCGGCGTCGCGGTAGAGCAGGTCGGGTGCGCCGTCGCCGGTGAAGTCACCCGGTGAGAACAGGTACTGCGCGGTGGACCAGTTCGAGCCTTCCAGGAACTCGGGTGAGCCCAGGAAGCCACCCGCGCCGTCGCCCCTGACCAGGTAGAGGCTGGCCGTTTCCTGCCGGCGGAACACGACGTCGGGCTCGCCGTCGCCGGAGAGGTCGCCCGGGCTGAGGACGGTGCCGTCGGTGTACCAGGCCGATGCGGCCTCGCTGAACGTGGCCGAGAATCCGCCGACTCCATCACCGGGATAGGCGCGCAGGCCGTACAGGGTGGCGGGCGGGCCGGTGAAGCTGTACCGGAACTTGGCGACGTCGGCTGCGGTCGTCGAGATCGTCACGGTGAGGGGTTCACCCGGGCCGGGGCCCGTGTCCGGTGGGGTGAAGGTGGGGGGCGTGATGTCGGGTGGCGGCGGCACGGAGGTGTCGACGGAGAACTGGCACCAGGCGGACCAGCCGTCGCTCCAGATCTGGTACGGGGCGGGGTCGACGGTCTTCACCCGGAACGCGTAGTTCTTGGCCGTGACCACGGTGACCGGGGCAGTCGTGCCACGGGTGTTCGCCGAGGCCGGAGCGGGAGCCGGCGGTGTCTTACGGGTAGGCACCGTGTCCGTCACCGCGCCCATACCGGCGGCCGGCACCTCGATCCACTCGTAGGTGCCCGTCAGTGTCTGTCCGGTGTCCCCATCGGGATAGACGGCGGAGAACTTCGGGGTGGTGGTGCCGACGGTCACCCCGTCGACGGGGCAGTCCACCTCAGCGACCTGGAGCTTGTTCGGCTTACCCGGTTTCGAGTCGTAGTCCACGACCAGCTTCGCGTTGGCCGGCCGGAACTTCTTCCACCGTTCCAGGTCAGACTCGTACTGACCCTCGTCGTTGCAGGCGCAGAACCCCACGGTGAGGGTGCTCCAGTTACCCGTCGCGGCGGTCTGGACCTGGCTGGTGACCGTCGAGCCGGTGAAGTTCATGACCATGTCGTCCTGCGGCGAGTCCGAACAGCCACCGGCCTTGTTCGCGTGCCCGTCGGTGGCGTCGAGCCACTTCTTCAACGTCATCCCCGACCACGACGCCTTCATCGTGGCGTTGATCGCGGGCGTCAGGTACATGTGCGCGGGCGAGTCACCACACGAGTACGAGTGGTACAGCTTCATCTGCACGTACGCCGACTCGATGTGCTTACCACCCAGCGCCACGGTGCCGTTGGTCATCGGGAACGTGAAGTAGGAGCGGAACTTCGCCCCCACACACGGCCCTTCCGGGCTGTAACCCACCCGCGCCATCGTGTAGTCGGTGTTGGTGCAACCGTTGCTGGTGGCATAAGCCCACTTCGACTCCGCCACCGACCACGCCGGGTCGATGAACAACGGAAACGTCACCTCGTCCGAGTCGAGCAACGCCGAATCGGGAATGAGCTCAAGATCTCCACCCGCTGTGACGTTGGTGATCACCTCACCCGTCAGCGCCGCATCACCCGCCGCCAGCGTCGAGGAGCGCGCGGCGGATGAGCGAAGGGTCGACCCGGCCGTGGAGTCCCACATGCGCGCCGGCTCGGTGCGAGCGACCACTGCCGCCCCGGCGCTGGCCTGGAGCGACCCGTCCGGCTGTGCCTCAAGGTCGACGTCACCGCTCACCGGCAGAGTGATCTTGCGAAGGGTCGGGTTGGCCGCTGCCTGAGCAGACTTCACGACCAACACGTGCGTGAATCCCGTGTGGGTGGCGTGGACCACGAGATCCACGTCCGGGAAGACCCCCGGGTAGGTGGCCCCATCGCCGGACAGGACCGGGGCGGGCAACGGGCCCGGCCAGGACATCTGCAGTGTCTTACCGGAGCGGCGCAGGGTTACCAGGGGGCCCGCTCCTCCCCCGGAGAAGGCCACATCCGCAACCGAGACCGCCGGCCTGACCAGGCCATCGCCGTCCGCCTGCAACGTCAGATCGACATCGGCCCACGAACCGTCTTCCTGACGCGCACGCTGCGGCACGACCGCCGACTCGAACGACAGCCGGCCATCCGGCTGCGCCACCACCTGCGTGTACTCGGAACGAGAGGATTCCACCGCGACCGGGATGTCACACGCCGCCGCCGAAGCAAGCGCCTCGGCCTCGGAAACCGCAGATCCGCTACACGACGGAGACGCCCCACGCGCCGGCGAGGCAGCGAAAACGGTCGGCGCCGCCACTGCCGCCGTCGACAGGAGCAACCACCCGACCGTCGAAGCCACAAGCGCCCCGCGCCGAGACAGCAGGCCTACCTTCTCAGGGGAGCCCCTGCCGTGCCCATCGAGTCCGATGGGTGTCGAGTTGCCCATACCGTCCAGCACAGGGCCTCCCCCCGACACCCATGGCGATCAATTGATGTGGGACTGTAGTCGAAATCGCACTCGGCAGCCACAACATGACTTTGCGTAACAACGCCTGACTGGGCGAGGCAGTCACACAGTCCGACAGGCGACTGCCACCTCCGAACCGCTTCGACCTGCCTCGATCACATGGAGCGACTCAGTACGCCCCACAGCGAGGAGGCACCCTCATCACGCAGAGCAAGCGTCGTAGCGAAACCCTTGACCTGGATGTGATCAACACAACAGCAGAGAGAGATGACTCGGCTTCCCCGGCCAGGGCGCGCGGACGTTTCGGGCGCCTCGCTTTCGCCTCCGCCACTCACGCACGAAACCGGCCAACGTGAGACAGGCCGCCCAGGGTCGCGGGCCGCCGAGCCGCCGTCGACCGTTAACTCTCCCCCGGCGGGCGGGCCGATGGTCGGAAGACACAGCAGGCGAGCATCAGCTGGCGAATCCGCGTCAGCAAAAAGACGACATCGATGAAAGAGGGTGAGTCCACGAGAAGGGATGCCAGCATGACATCAGGTGTGATCTTGAAGAGGTGCGGATGCCGGGACGACGGCGGTCGGCGGTTGGAGCAGCGCTGCCCGAGCCTGGGCGACCGGCAGCACGGCACCTGGTACTTCCACTGCTCCGCTCGCAACGTTCTCGGCCAATCCGAGCGCGTCCGCCGAGGTGGCTACCCATCGCAGGTGGCGGCGCGCAAAGCGCGGGACGAGTGGCTGGCCGCGACCGAGGCGCAGCGCACCGCCAGCGGATGGACCGTCGAGCGGTGGCTACGCCATTGGCTCGACCAGCACACCCGGATCCGGCCGACCACCCGGCTGCACTACACCCGCGACGTCGAACGCGTCCTGATCCCCCACCTCGGTCAGTACCGCCTCGCCGACCTCGACGCCCGACTGCTGCGCACCGTCTTCGACCGGATCGCCCAGACCACCAACACCAAAGGGCTGCCCCAATCCGCCTCCGCGATGCAGCACCTGCGCACCACCCTGCGCGCCGCGCTCAACCTCGCCGTCAGACAAGGCATCATCGAGGGCAACCCGGCCCGTCACATCACCGTCGCCGGCTACCGCAAACCCCACGCGCAAGTCTGGACCGACGACCGCATCAACGCCTGGCATGCCTCCGGCGAGCACCCCTCAGTCGCGGTGTGGACCGCCGAACAACTCGGCACGTTCCTCGACGCCGTAGCCGACGACCCCCTGTTCGCGTTCTGGTGGCTCACCGCACTGCGCGGCCTGCGCCGCGGCGAGATGTGCGGGCTGCGCTGGACCGAGATCGACCTCAACCACGGTGTGCTCTACGTCGAACGCAACCGCACCACCGCCGGCTACCAGGTCATCGAAGGCGACCCGAAAACCCCCGCCGGACGCCGCCCAGTCGCCCTCGACAAACGCACCCTCCACGTCCTGCGCGAACACCGAAAGCGCCAACAAGAGCAGCGGACACGCCGCGAGACCACCGGAAAGACCTGGATCGACTCCGGCTACGTATTCGTCCGCAAAGACGGCAGCCCTCTCCATCCTGGCTACGCCAGCGGCCGGTTCCGACTCCTGATCAAGCGGACCGGCGTCCCCCCGGTCCGACTGCACGACCTACGCCATGGGGCCGCATCCCTCGCCCACGAAGCCGGCGCCGACCTCAAGACCCTGCAGGACATGCTCGGTCACTCCAGCATTCTGGTCACCGCCGACACCTATACCAGCGTCCTGCCCCTGACCCACCGACGCAGCGCCGACGCCACCGCCCACCTCGTCCTCGCCGCCGCCCATCGCACCCGCGCCACAATCCGCGAGGCGAGCCTCCGCAACCGGCCCAAACTCCGGTCAGCGACCGATACCTCCACCCGAAAGGCAGCAGCGAAGAGGAGAAAGCCTCAGATCAGAAAGTCGCGACCCTCGCATCGTCACGGAAAGTGACGACACCCGGGTGGCGCCCACGTAACACCCAGCGTCCACACTAGCCATACACGACAACGGGCCTGACCGCGTTTCCGCAGGTCAGGCCCGTTACGATCTTGTGCGCCCGAAGGGACTCGAACCCCTAACCTTCTGATCCGTAGTCAGATGCTCTATCCGTTGAGCTACGGGCGCTTGCTGCTCGGCCAGTCTACACACCGGCTTTCGCGCGGAGACTCCGGGATTCGAACCCGGGAGGGGCTTTAAGACCCCAACCGCATTAGCAGTGCGGCGCCATAGACCAGACTAGGCGAAGTCTCCCAGGTGGCCCGTAGACCACCGCGCCCGAGGATACAGGTCCGCACCCTTTCGGGGCAAAGCGACTATCGCAACGCGGCTGGCCGGGCAGGGAGGACCGCCAGGTATGGTGCGGACGGGCGCGTCCCACCCAGGTATTTCCCCCTGTGCGGCATGAGGATCAGGGCTAGGCTCCATCGACATGGAGGAGCAGTCCCCGAGCGACCCGTCCCACCGACAGCCTGGTGAGAACGCGCGGCGGCGCCGTTCCCCGAGGGCGACCTTCACGCCGCCGGTCGATCCTGATCCCGCACCGGCCCAAGCCGAGGATCCCGCCCCGGAAGCCGCGCGGCCCCGGCCGCGCCGAGGCGGGGTGGCTCCCACTGTGATCTTCCAGCCGCCCGAACCCGACCAACCGGCATCGTCGCCGCCGGGTTCCAAGCCGGTCCCGGCCCAGGCGGCCCTGATCCACTCTGCCGCGTCGGAGCCGCGCGAGCCGTTCAGGGGTACGGCTCGGCGACGTGATCAGGCACACCTTGGCACCGAGGAGGCGCCGGCCGGGCCCGCCGAGGCGAAAGCGGCCAGGCCGGCCGCCGCTGGGAGCGTCCCCGCCGGGGCACCCGAGCCCGGCACCGCCGCCGAGACATTCGATCCGAGCGTCGCCGCTGAGGAGAAGACTCCTGATACGCCTGAGACTGACGGTACCGCCGTCAGGCGGGCACCCCGGGCACGGGCGCCCCGGAAGGCCCCCGCCCGCAAGGCGGCGCCGGTCGAGCAGGCAGCGCAGACCGCCCCGGCCACCGAACCCGTAGAGCTGACGGAGCCCGACAAGGCAAGCAAGACCGACAAGGCCGTCAAGGCCGTCGAAACCGCCAGGGCCATGCCGGCCAGGAAGACCGCCACGCCGGCCAGGAAGACCGCCACGCCGGCCAGGAAGACCGCCACGCCGAGGAAGGCCTCCCCGAGGAAGGGCGAGCCGCAGCGAACCACGCCGGGAAAGGAAGAACCGGAGGGAGCCACCGCCACCCCGCCCGGGCCTATGCCCGCGCCGCAGGCGACCGGGCCGGCCCCGGGCCCGGCGGCGGACGCCGGAGCAGGCGGACGGATGCCGGGGGCGGCGTCGGCGCGTACCTCCGATGGGGGCCTGCGGGCGACGGCCGTGCGGGTGCTCGACCAGCCGGGCTTCGCTCCAGAGCTGCTCGCCCTCGCCGCCGTGCGGACGCTCGGGCCGCGCGCCCGCGACTGGGTCTCCTGGCATCGCGCCGCCTACCCCGACGCGGTGCCCGACGGGTTGGCGCGGCTCGCGACCCGGCGGTTCGTCCGCCTGGCCGGGACGGGTGGGGCCGCCGCCGCGCTGGCGGGACTCTTCGCGCCGGTCGCGGAGCTGGCGGTGGTGCTGTGGACGCAGGCCAACCTGGTGTTGCACCTGGCGGCGGCCTACGGGCGGGACCCGGCCGACCCGGACCGGGCGGTGGAGCTGCTGGTGTTGACCCGGGTGCACCCGGATGCCCAGAGCGCCCGAGCGGCGCTGGCCGCAGCGGAGCGGAGGGCGACGGCGGACCCGGCGGAGGGGGCGGAGGGGGCGACGGCGGAGACAACGGAAGGGGCGACCGGGACCTGGGGAGCGACCGAGCCGGCCGAGGTGCCGTGGTCCCGGGTCGCGGAGGGGGCCTGGCGGTTGGCCGCGCCGCTGACCGCGCAGGCCGGCGGGTGGCTGGGGCTGCGGGTGGCGTCCCGGCTGCTGCCGGGGGCGGCGGCGCTGGCCGCCGCGGCGGGCGACTCGGCCGCCGCCGAACGGCTGGCGGCCCGGGCGGTCGCCGCCTACCGCCCGGCCCTGACCTCGGCCCCGGTCAGAGCCAGCTGAACCAGGACTTCGGCAGGAGCGCGTAACCGACGAAGGCGACCACGTCGAGCAGGGTGTGCGCGACGATCAGCGGCATCACCCGCTTGGTGCGAAGGTAGAAAAGGCCGAACACGACGCCCATCACGGCGTTGCCGACGAACGCGCCGAAACCCTGGTAGAGGTGGTAGGAGCCGCGCAGTACGGCGCTCGCCGCGAGCACCGCGCCGAGCCGCCACTGGAGCTGGCGGAGCCGGGTGACCAGGTAGCCGACGACGATCACCTCCTCCAGCACGGCGTTCTGCGCCGCGGCGAGGATCAACACCGGAACGGCCCACCAGACCTCCGGTAGGCCGGCGGGGACGAGGGTGGCGTTGACGCCGAGCTGGGCGGCGGCCCAGAACAGGGCGAGGCCGGGCAGGCCGATGAGCGCCGCGAGGCCGGCACCCCGGGCCAGGTCGGCGCCGGGCCGGCGCAGGTCCACCCCGAGGGTACGGACGGGATCGCCGGGGTCGCGCGCCAGCAGGTGTACGGCGAGCAGCACCGGCAGCAGCGCGAAGACGATGCCGAGTAGCTGGTACGTCAGGTCGAGCCAGGGCCGGGCCGACTGGGAGGTGTTCAGCGCGGCGGTCTGCTTCGACAGCGGTCCGTCGGCGGTCAGCTTCGCGATGATCGACACGAGTGCGTAGACGGCCGACTGCCCGAGCGACAGCCCGAGCACCAGCAGCGTCTCCGTGCCGAGGACCCGGCGGGACACCGGGCGGGTGAGCTCCTCAACGGTCACCGCACCACTGTGCCCGACCGACGCGCGGTGCGGACACGGCCGACGAGCCGGTATGAGCTGATCGCACATTCTGTGCGATCGACAGGCACGCTCCGTGGACATTCTATGGGTGCCCGATCCGCCGTCAGCCCGATCCGCCGCCAGGAGGAGGAGCGCCCCCGTGGACCATGTCGCGCGGTTGCTGAAGGAGAGCTGGACCCTGGTCGAGGAGGACCGGGACCGGCTGAGCGGTCACTTCTACGCCCGGCTCTTCCTCCTCGACCCCGCGCTGCGTCAGCTCTTCCCGGTCGAGATGGCCGGCCAGGGTGACCGCGTCCTGGACGCGATCGTCACGGCCACCCAGGTGGTGGACGATCCGGAGAGCTTCGACGAATACCTGCGCTCCCTCGGCCGGGACCACCGGAAGTACCACGTCGACGCGGCGCACTACGAGACGATGGGCGTCGCGCTGCTGGACGCGCTGCGTAGCACTGCCGGCGACGGCTGGAACCTGGAGTACGACCAGGCGTGGCGGGACGCGTACGGGGCCATCTCGGCAAGGATGCTGGCCGGGGCGGCGGCGGACGACAACCCGCCGTTCTGGCACGCGGAGGTGTTGACCCACGAGCGGCACGGGCGGGACACCGCCGTGCTGACCGTGCGCGCCCTCCAGCACCCGCTGCGGTGGCAGGCCGGGCAGTACGTCAGCGTCGAGGTGCCCCGCCACCTGCCCCGGGTGTGGCGGACGTACTCGGTGGCGAACGCGCCGAACGACGACAACGTGCTGGAGTTCCACGTTCGTACGCCGCGGGGGGCGGGCTGGGTCTCCGGGGCTCTGGTCCGCCGCACGAAACCGGGTGACCTCCTTCGCGTCGCCGCGCCGATGGGCTCGATGGTCCTGGACCGTTCCTCCGAGCGGGACGTGCTCTGCGTCGCCGGCGGGGTGGGGCTGGCCCCGGTCAAGGCGTTGGTGGAAGAGCTGACCGGCTGGAACCGGACCCGCTGGGTGCACGTCTTCTACGGGGCCCGACACGCCGCCGACCTGTACGGGCTGGCCCAGCTCCGCGAGTTGGTGGAGGCCCACCCCTGGCTCTCGGTGACGGCGGCGTGCTGCGACGACCCGGACTTCGACGGCGAACGGGGCGACATCTCCGAGGTGATCACCCGCTACGGCCCGTGGACCACCCACGACTGCTACGTCTCGGGCTCGGCCCGAATGGTCCGGTCGACCCTGCGGGCCCTCGCCGAGGACGAGGTCCCGCCGCCGAACATCCGGTACGACACCTTCGGCGAGCTCTAGACCGACCGGCACCGAGCGCCTCCCCGGCCGCGCCGTCCGGTTAGTCGTCCGGTTAGTTGTCCGGCCGCGTCGTCCGGGCAGTCGCGAAGGCTTTCCTCCCCCCGAAAAGGACCGGGTCGCGTGCCCCCGCCCCCTGGGGCACGCGACCCGGTCCACCTCTGCGCTCAGTACCGCCAGGGGGTGCCGGTCTCGCGGTACTCCTCGACGGGCACCAGCGGCACGCCGGGCGTCATCCGGTCGACGTACAGGCGGCCCTCCAGGTGGTCGATCTCATGCGCCACGAGACGGGCCATGGCGAACTCGAACGAGGTGATGAGGCGACCGCCGTCCCACTGCGCGTGTTCCACGTCGATGCGCAGCGACCGGGGCACCAGCCCGCGGTGGTCGAAGAAGGAGAGGCAGCCCTCGTACTGCTCGTCGGTGTCCGGGGACGAGTCGACGACCCGGGGGTTGAGCAGCACCACCGGCTCGGCGGCACGGTCCGGCGGGCGTACGACGGCGGCGGCCCAGGCGAGGCCGAGTTGCGTGGCCGCGATGCCGACCCCCTTGCTGAACGGATGCAGCTCGTCGAGGCGGACCAGCGCCGAACCGAGCCGGTCGACCACTTCCCGGGCGACCCCCGCCTCGGCGGGCAGGTCGAACTGGCGGCTGGGCTGACGGAGCAGGTCCGCGCCGCGCTGGACGATGCCGAGGCCGCGCATCCGGTCGCTGGCCCGTGCCCGGACGCCGCCGGCCGGGCCGCCAGGGGCGGATTCGGGCGGGCGGCTGCGGAACCGCCATTGCAGCCGGTACCGGGCGTTGAGCGGCGGGTCCTCGGTGGCCCAGTCGAAGACGGCCCGATCGGCCCGGTCGTGCCGGACGACCGGGCGGCGCAGCGGCCCCTCCTCCGCCGAGAGCGAGGTCTCCAACCCCCAGACCAGGGGGTCCAGCTCCGCGGGGAGGTCCAGCCGCACCTCCAGGTGCCGGGTGGGCAGGCGTACGGCGCGCTGGAACCAGGGGCCCCACTTCTCCCGGCCGACCCGGTACGCGTACTCGATGGTGACCCGGTCGCCGGGGTAGAGCGGGAACCGGCCCTCGTCGTTCTCGAAGAGCAGCCAGATCTCCTTGAACGCGTCCCGGTCGTGCTTGGCCCGCCAGTGCATCGGCTCGGGCTGCCCACCGTCGTCCCGGTACGCCCGCAGGTGCAGCTCGGCGAAGGTGAGCGGGTGATCCCGGTGGTGCCGGTTCGACCGGCCCGGGTCGTTGGGGTACCGGTCGACGGCGACCCGGACGAGGTAGCGGGTGACCGGTTCGGTGCCGGCGTTGTAGAGCTCCCGGCGGATGACGCAGTGGTAGGCGTCGCCGGTGTAGGTGAGGACCGCCCGTTCGCGCTCCACGATGAGCCCGGTCCCGGGGGGCATCCACTGGCCGGGGGCGGGGTGGTCCCGCAGGGGGGTGGCGGAGCGGCCGTGCCGCAGTTCGTCGTACTCCCGGAAGCGCTGCCAGATCGTGCCGCTGGCCTCCAGGACGGCCTCCGCCCGGCGGGCGAAGTCCTCGGTCGGCCGGTGCCGGCGCCCCTCGACGTGGCTGACGTAGGACGGGTCGAAGCCCATCAGCGTGGCCAACTGCTTCTTGGACAGGCCCCGCTCGGTCCGGTACCGGGCGAGTTCGACCGCGAACGACTCGGCGGCCCGCTCGATGGGAGAGGTCGTCATCAGCTTCCTCAACGCCGGGGAGTATTAGTTTCACGTTCAGTACGTGAACGCGCACAGAAATGGCACATTGCCGACATTTACCTTGACAACTCGTCCATAAACGTCAATAATTTCGCGACCCGACACCCGAGCCGCGCGTTTCCGCAGTCCTCGACCGGGTAGTACGCGGCGCGGCCGCCTATCGACCCGCGGGCCGCCGGAGTGATCGGAGCCTCCCGACCGCAGCCAGGCGAAGCTCCCCCCTTACTCAGAGGCAGCAGTTAGGCTAGCCTTAGCTCACCGGTTCGAGGTTCCGGTGGGAAGACCAGGGGCGGGGGGAGATCGGGTGACTGCGGTGATGCCCACGCGGGAGGCCGCCACGCCGCTCGCCCCGGTGACCGCCACCCTGCGCGCCATGTTCGGCACCGACGACGTGCCCGGCCTCGCACCGGGCCTGCTGGTGACCGACGACCGGTGCGGCTGGGCCCCGGCCACCACCCTCGTCGACGGCACCCGGCTGCCCGAGCTGCTGTCCGCCGCCGCGCTGCGCTGGGGCGGCACCCCGCACGCCTGCGCCGCCCTGGCCTGGAAGTCGTACAGCTACTGGGCCGCCCTGCCGGCCGTCCTCGGTTGGGCGGCGGCCCGCCGGGTCCCGCTGCTCGACCCCGCCGACGTGCTGATCCACTTCGAGGACCACCGTCCGCTGGTCACCCTCGGGTTGCGCCGGTCGACCACCGTCGCGGTGCTGCCCAGCGACCCGCTGGCCCTGGCCGGGTTTCCCGAGACAAGGGTCGTCGCCGACGAGGCCGCGCTGCTGGCCGCGCTCCGCGCCTCGCTGCTCGACGCCCACCTCGCCCCGCTGGTCGCCGCAATCCAGTCCGAGGTCCGCATCGGCACCCGTACGCTGCTCGGCTCGGTCGCCTCTGGCATCGCGCACGGCGTCCTGCGGGCGGCCGACGCGCTGCCCGGCCCCGCGGCCCGGCACGTGGAGACGCTGCTCGGCGCGCTCGGCCTGAGCGACCTGGTCGAGCTGGTGCCCGGTCCGACCGGCGAGCCGACGGTCCAGCGCCGCACCTGCTGCCTGGCCTTCACGCTGCCCCGGCCGAAGGTCTGCCAGGGCTGCTGTCTCCGCGCCGCCTGACCGGCCGGGCACCCCACCGCCGCCCGCCAGCACCGCCGCGGGCCCACGTCCCTCGGGCCCACCACGCCACGCAGCCCCGGCTCGGGCCTCCGCCCGGCCGGGCCGTTTGCGGCCCCGGCTCAGCCCGTCAACGGACGGACATCCCACACCCAGGCCCCGCCGGTGTACGTCGGACGGATGCCGGTCAGCTCGGTCATGCCTCGGCGCAGCGCGTCGGCATGCTCGTGCGGGCCGAGCACCACCACCCCCGCCCGCCAGTAGCGCAGGTCTTTCACGGCGTTCACCCGGGCCAGCGGGGTGACCCGGGGCACCTGCCCAGTGCGCCGGATAACGATGAAGAAGCTGCTGGTGGGGCGGGGCGGGGCGGTGAACAGGGCGATCCGCCCCTCCGGCGCCCGGGGGCGGGTGTCCGGCCCGAGGAAGTAGCCGCGCGCCAGCGGCAGATCCAGCCCGGTGGCCGCCGACCAGCGCAGCGGGTCGGGATAGTCGGTGTCGGGCAGCGGCAGGGCCACCACGCTGCGCCCGCCGGCCACGTACGGACGCCAGGCGCCGGAGCTGACGAACGCGGGCACGGGATCGAGGCGAACCGACGGCAGCGGGGTGGGGAACGCGGGGAGCAGGGCCATGGTCAGCACGGTGGCGGTGGCGAAGCGGATCTGCGGCCGGGCGGCGGGGTACTCCCTGGCGAGCCGGCGGGCGTGATCCGCGCCAAGCGCGAGCAGCACCCCGACGATCGGTACGGTCGCCAGCGCCCACCGGGTCGGCACCACGGAGTGCAGGATCGGCAGGTTCTCCAGCGCGGCCCAGGGGCCGGCGATCCCGGTGGCCCGGCCCTCGAACTGGATCTCGCGGCCCAGCGAGAGCACGGCGAAGAGCAGGCCGAGCACCGCGAGGCCGAGCACCGCCGGGCTGCGCCGCAGCCACCACACGACCGCGCCCACCAGCACCACCAGCGGCCAGCCGAAGAAGCCGTTCTCCTCGGTGGGGTTCTTCACCAGCTTGAGGTTGGCTTTCGGATCTCCCGCGATCGACTCGCGGGCGAACGCGGTGAACGCGGCCAGGTCGGTGCGGTAGCCGCGGATCAGCCGGGACAGCCCCTCGTACGCGCCGGGGCCAAAGAACTGCACGTAGAGCGGGTACGCCAGGGCCAGGCCGGCGAGGAGGGCGGCGACCGCGAGACCGGCGAGGAACGGTCGGGCCTGCCGGCGCAGGTCGGCCCGGCCCAGGGCCAGCGCGCCGACCACCACGCCGAGCCCGATCGCGGTCATCAGCAGGATCTCCAGGTTGATGAACGCCTGCCAGACGATCACCAGGCCGAGCAGTACGCCGTTGCGCAGCCACCGGCCCCCGTCCGCCAGACGCAGGGTGCGCCAGACGACCAGCGGCACCACGAACTGGCTGACGATGTTGGGGTGGGCGTTGGCGTGCGAGACCATCGCGGGCGCGAAGGCGCAGAATCCGGCCCCGAGCCAGGCCGGTCCCCGGGATCCGATCAGCGCCCGGGAGAGCACGAGATACCAGGCGGTCCCGGTGGCGATCATGCCGCCGGTGAGAAAGACCAGGAATGCGGTACGCGGCCCGAACAGGACGGTGATAGGCGCCATTGGCAGCGAAATGGACAATACGGATGTGTTGGCCATCAGATTGACGCCGTCCGGCACGTTCATTCGGTCCGAGCCGAACGGGTAGGCGAAATCGGTCACCACCCGCGCGCCGTGCGCCATCATCCATTCGAAGAGCGCCTGATCCGACCGGTTGTCCCGGACGCCGTGCCCCGGGTTCACCCAGAACCGGACGGTCACCCAGAGGGCGATCAGCGCGAAGCTGAGCATGGCGGCGACGTCGACCCACCACCCCCGCCGGGCCGCCTCGGCATCGCCCCGCCCAGCCTCGCCACCGGGATGGCCCGGTTGAGGAGTAGTCATAACAATTCGTAGAGTAGTCAGGGTATGGCACTGACGTGACATGTTTCGGGGGACTGGCGTACTATGTGCCGGGTTCGCCGACCGCCGATCTCGTGCCCACCCCCGACCACAATTCGGCCACCACGGTGCCCCGATTTCCCCGCCGTCCGCCTCGGATGGTTCACTCTGTCGGTCCCGGGGCAGGTCGAGTCACACCGTGAGGAATCGACGCATGGCAGATATCACTGGGGATCAGCGAGTCCAGTCCGAGGTCCTCGAAGGGCTCGCGACGGCGGTCAACCACCGCAGGTGGTTCGTCGAACTGGCCATCCCACACCTCGGCGACAACCCCATCGAGATCGGCAGCGGACTGGGCGACTATGCCCTGGAGTGGTCGGCGCACCTCCCCCGCTTCACGGCCACCGAGGCCGACCCGGATCGGCTGGTCGCGCTGAAGGAGCGCCTCGCCGAGCAGCCCGCCATCGAGGTACGGCAGATGCTGCTGCCGCACTCCGAGCGCGGCGACTACAGCGCCGCCGTCTCGTACAACGTGCTGGAGCACATCGAGGACCACGTGGGCGCGCTGCGCAGCATGCGCGACCTGGTCCGGCCGGGCGGGAACGTGATCATCATCGTGCCGGCGTTCCAGTTCGCGATGAGCCCGGCGGACATCGCCACCGGCCACGTCCGCCGGTACACGAAGAAGACCCTGGCCGCCGCGATGACCGAGGCCGGGATGACCGTGGAGAAGATCCACTACGCGAACGCGCTCGGCCTGATCGGCTACTTCATGGCGACCAAGGTATTCCGGCTGATGCCGAAGGAGGGCCCGATGGTCAAGGTCTACGACACCCTGGTCCTCCCCGCCACCAAGGCCGCCGAACAACTGGTCCGTCCCCCCTTCGGCCAGTCCGTCTTCGCCGTAGCCCGAGTCCCCGCCTGACCCCCTCCCCCTCCCCCTCCCTTCGCGATCTTGCACTTGCGGCCCCCGCTGAGCCGGCAAAGGCGTGAACAACGGGCCGTAAGTACAAGATCGCGGAAGTGGTGGGACGGGGTCAGCCCCTGACCTGGTACGTGGGGCGGATGACCGCGCGGGCCAGGGTGTGGAAGGCCAGGTTGAAACCGACGTACGCGCAGCTCGCGCCCGGACCGACTCCGAGGCGCTCGACGTCGACGGCGTGCACGGCGAAGACGTACCGGTGGGGGCGGTCACCGGCCGGCGGGGCGGCCCCACCGAACCCGGTGTCGCCGTAGTCGTTGCGGACGCTGAACGCGCCGCCGAGGTCGGCCTCCTTGACGCCCTGGGGCAGCTCCGTCACCGAGGCGGGCACGTCGACCAGCACCCAGTGCCAGAAGCCGCTGCCGGTCGGCGCGTCCGGGTCGAAGCAGGTGACCACGAAACTCTTCGTCTCGGCGGGGAAGTCCGACCAGGCGAGTTGGGGCGAGACGTTCTCGCCGCCGACGCTGCCGTGGGCGTACCGGGCGTCCATCGGCTCGCCATTGTGCACGTCGTCACTGGTCAGAGTGAACGAAGCAACGGTGGGCAGCAGCTCGTACGGGTCCGGGGCGATCGGTCGTTCCAGGGACATCCGGGTGGTCCTTCCGGTTGGCGCGGTTCTTCTGCGCCTCCTTCTTACCCCGACCCGCACGGTCAATCGACCACCACCGGCCATGCTGCCGAACGTGGCAGAGGTTGTGGGATTCGATAGCCAGGACTGCGAGGCTGCGACTGCTGCGGCCCGCGTTGCTGCTCAAGCACCGCCGCGCCTCCCTGCCTTGCAAGGATCAAGACTGCGTACCGGCGTCGGTCACCGACGCTGCCCTGCTCGCCGCGTCGGTTCACGTCGGCACCGGACTGTGTCCGTCGACCGGCCTGGCTGTACAGCGAAGCCTCGGTAGACCCGCGGATCGAGAGTGCTCTCTTCGGATCCGACTGCGCCGGACAGACCTCGGCCTCACCTGCTAGCTCGGTGTGCCGGTGGCCGCTTGTCTTGCAGGCGGTTGGGGCGGGCGGGGGTCGGCTCATGGTCAGCCCCTGGGGCCGGGCCGCGCATCCACGAACGCGGGGGACCGCCTGGGTGGTTCAGCCAACTGAACCCACACCCCTATGCAGAGTTCTTCATAGGGCCTACGCTGACGCACTATGCCGAACCTCCGGATGACAATGCCGCGCCTACTGGTGTTAGAGGCGTTCCTTGATGAACCCGAGTGCGAGCGATACGGTCTCGAACTCGCGCACGGTGCCGGGCTTGAGCCGGGCACGATCTATCCGATCCTCGTGGCGTTCGAGGCCGCTGGCTGGCTCACGAGTCGGGCGGAGGAGGTGGACGTCCACGCCGAGGGTCGCCCGCGGCGGCGGTATTACCGCCTCACCGCAGAGGGTGTGGCCGCCGGTCGTGCCGCCATAGCCGTTCGGAAGCAACGCACGCAGCCGGGCGCCCGGAGGCTTGCGTGGTGAGCCCAGACCGAGCAGGTGAGCCTGCTCAGCAACACAAACTGACCCGTGCCGAGCGCGCTGCCGTCGCGGCGCTGTGCCACCTTCTGCCATCTGGCTTTCGGAGCCGGCAGCGTGACGAGTGGACGGCTGACCTACTGAGCTTTGCAAGCGGTGCGGTCACCCGCTGGCGGTATCTGGTCAGTGCAGCCTGGACGCTGCCCGCACTGCGCCACGCTGCACGTCGCGGTGGCTTCGCCGACCTGTCAACCGTCGCGCCGGTGCCGGGCGCACTCACGTCGACGGCCCACCTGTTTCTCCTTGGGCTGGGTTGGCCGGTTCTTTCCTGGCTGATCATGGTGCCTCTTACCTACGTGGCGGCGGATGTTCCCGGTCGCATCGACCGGACCGGGGCGCTGGTGGACCCGAAGGCACTGTGGCCGACGAACGGACTTTTCGTCGTTCTGCTTCCCTTGGAGGTCCTGCTGCGCCTGGGCGCCTGGGCTGCGATCCTCGGCGGCCCCCTCCTGCTGGGTGCGTTCGGCGCTTCAGGGCTGGTGCTTGCCGTCGCGCGGTGTCGTCGCAGCGGTAGGTCCCGGCTCGTTATCGCCGCAGTTGGGCTGGTCTGCCTCGCCCTGGCAGCCGTGGCCGGCCTCGTCGCCGGCCTCGCTTGGTCCTACGGTGCCGTCCACCCCGACGCATTCGGCCTCGACAGTGGGCGCACGGTCGCCGTGCTGGGTACTGCGGCCGGAATCCTCGCCCTCGCCGGCCGACGCCTTGAGACGCGTACCCGAAGCGCGCTCGCGGTGCTCAGCATCCTCGCGGTCACCGTGCCCATCGTTCATGGCACGACTACCGGCGCCGAAATGCTCACTTGGTACCTCGACTAGCCCATGGAAATGCCGGGCACAGCGCGCATGTGCTGCTCAGGGTCCACGCTCGCGCATCGACGGACAGGTCGATGCCGCCCGGAGCCGTTGCGCTCCGACCGCCGGGCTTGGCGGTCGGAGCTGCTTGAGCTGCCGCCAGATGTCACGCCCGCTCGCCACCAACTGCGCTACGTCGAGAACGATCAGGCCACCCCGCGCGCCGCCCGGTCGTCACCGTTGGGCCGCCCGATCAGGAAAGTGTCGCGAGAGGATCTCAACGACGCGGCCATGCGGCGCGATGCTCTTGCCAGCGACCGTGGAGCGCCGTATGTTACCGATCACATCAACGGAGCACCGGTATTCAAAACCGGCCTTCGGTCAGCTCATCCGACCAAAGGCGGCACGCTGAAGCTGGGCTGTACCTGAAGCCGTATCTGGGGTACCGGGCTGCACCGCTTCCGCTCCCGACCGCCAGACAGCACGACGCGCGCCGCTCCGGAGACGCGCCCGTCACAGGTCCTCGAGCCGTACCACATCTTGCCACCGCCCCCACCCGCTTAGCAGCAGCTCCAGCGCAGCCGACAGGCAGGACACCACGTTCCCCCGTCACGTCCTGACAGCTTGCCGGACACCCAGGCGGATGCCGCTTGCGTCGCCCGCCCCCACAAGTGAATGCACTGACCGCTGATCCGTCCCGACCGTGAGGTAACCGTGAAACCCGTACGCAGCCCGCGCGTGACACGCCGCACCCGGCGAATCACCATCGGCCTCTCGACCCTGCTGGCAGCCGTGACACTCATGCCCGCGGCGGCCGTGGCCGACAACCCGATAGTCCAGACCGTCTACACCGCCGACCCGGCTCCACTCGTGTACGACGGCCGCGTGTACGTGTACACGGGCCGCGACGAGGACGGCTCGACCAACTTCACCATGCGGGAGTGGCGCGTCTACTCCTCGGCGGACATGGTGAACTGGACCGACCACGGCGTACCGATGAACCTGGGCACCTTCAGCTGGGCCAGCTCCGACGCCTGGGCGGGACAGGCCATCTACCGCAACGGCAAGTTCTACTGGTATGTGCCGGTGCGCATGTCCAACGGCTCGCAAGCGATCGGAGTGGCGGTCTCGGACAATCCCACCGGGCCGTTCCGCGACGCGCTCGGCCGCCCGCTGATCCAGAACTCCGAGATCGACCCCAACGTCTTCATCGACGACGACGGGCAAGCCTACCTGTACTACGGCAACCCGCGCCTGTGGTACGTCCGGCTCAACGCCGACATGATCTCCTACTCGGGCAGCCCCACGCAGATCCCGCTCACCACCGCGGGCTACGGCACCCGCACCGGAAACGCCAGCCGCCCGACCCTGTACGAAGAGGGGCCCTGGGTCTACAAGCGCAACGGCCTCTACTACAACGTATTCGCCGCTGAGTGCTGCTCGGAGTTCATCGCCTACTCGACAGCGCCCGGCCCGACCGGACCGTGGACCTACCGCGGGACGGTCATGCCCCGCCAGGGCGGCAGCTTCACCAACCACGCCGGCATCGTCGACTTCAACGGCGGGTCGTACTTCTTCTACCACAACGCGGCGCTTCCCGGCGGTAGCGGGTACACCCGATCGGTCGCCGTGGAGAAGTTCACCTACAACGCCGACGGCACCATCCCGACCATCAACATGACCACCGCGGGTGTTCCCCAGGTCGGCACGCTGAACCCGTACACCCGCCAGGAGGCCGAGACCATCGCCTGGGAATCCGGCGTGGAGACCGAGCCGTCCAGTGAAGGCACCCTGAACGTCGGTTACATCGACAACGGCGACTACATCAAGGTCAAGGGGGTGAATTTCGGGCCCGGCGCCGCCTCCTTCAACGCCAGGGTCGCCTCGGCGAGCGCGGGCGGCAACATCGAGTTGCGCCTGGACAGCCTGACCGGCCCCACCGTGGGCACGTGCGGCGTGCCTGGCACCGGCGGCTGGCAGACCTGGACCACAGTCTCCTGCACGGTCGGCGGCGCCACTGGCACCCACGACCTCTACCTGCGGTTCACCGGTTCGGGTGGCGGACTGTTCAACCTGAACTGGTGGCAGTTCAACCCGTCGGCCGGCGGCAACCAGCTCACCAACGGCAACATGGAGAGCGGCACGACCGGGTGGAGCGTGTTCGGCAACGCAACCCTGTCGCCGAACACGAGTGTCGTGCACGGCGGGACCGGATCGCTCCTGATCACCGGCCGGACGGCGTCGTGGCAGGGCATCCGCCAGGACGTCACCTCAAAGCTGGTCAACGGCAAGAGCTATGCGACAAGCGTCTGGGTACGCACACAGAGCGGAACCCCCTCTGCGAAGGTGACCCTGGCTTTGACCGCCAACGGCACCACCAGCTACGTCCAGCTCGCCCCGGCGACGGCGGTGAACCCGAACGGCTGGACCCAGCTGACCGGCACCGCGACCGTCTCCTGGACCGGCACCCTGACCAGCGCCACCCTCTACATCGAGACCGTGGCCGGAACGGACAACTACTACCTCGACGACGCCACGTTCCAGTGACGTCGATGGCGCACCTATCAGGATGAGCACTGTCAGCGGCGCCTGGCTCCTCCGCCCAAAACGGGGGAGCCAGGCACTCACCCGCAAAGATCACAGCGTTGCCGCCGATCTGCCGCCACCAGTGAGCCCGAGCGGCCCAGGTGAGACGTGCTCGCGTGCTGTAGACACGCCCCCTGGCCAGCGTACGCGCTGGGCAGGGGGCGTTTTCGCTGCCCAGGTGGCGGAGGGTGTGGGATTCGAACCCACGAAGACATCGCTGCCTTACCGGTTTTCAAGACCAGCGCCATCGGCCACTAGGCGAACCCTCCCGGACCACGCCCCGAGGGACGCGACCACCGCCTAGTCTGCCAGAAGTCGACCAGCCCGCGAGCCGCCGTCCCACCCGGGACGAAACGGTGGCCGGCCGGGGCCACCATGACTGACGCGCTGGTCACCACGATCACGGCCGCCCGGGGAGTCCACAGTGGCCGAAAGGATCATCGTCGCCACTGACTGGTCCGGGCGTACAGGGCCCACCGGATCGGGTATGACTGGGCGATGCGCGCGATCACGATCCCGAAGCCCGGTGGACCCGACGCACTCGCCTGGGCTGAAGTGCCCGATCCCGCTCCCGGCCCGGGTGAGGTGGTCGTCGACGTGCGGGCCAGCGCCGTCAACCGGGCCGACCTGCTGCAACGACAGGGGCACTACCCGCCCCCGCCGGGCGCGCCCGCGTACCCCGGGTTGGAATGCTCGGGAGTGATCAGCGCGCTCGGTCCCGGCGTGGCCGGGTGGGAGGTAGGCCAGGAGGTCTGCGCGCTGCTGGCCGGCGGCGGATACGCCGAGCGGGTGGCCGTGCCCGCCGGGCAGTTGCTGCCGGTGCCGGACGGCGTCGACCTGGTCGACGCGGCGGCGCTGCCCGAGGTGGCGTGCACGGTCTGGTCGAACGTCGTCCAGACCGCCCGGCTGGCGAGGGGCGAGACGCTGCTGGTGCACGGCGGGGGCAGCGGGATCGGCACGTTCGCCGTGCAGCTCGGCGCGGCGCTGGGGGCGACGGTGGTGGTGACGGCCCGGTCGGCGAAGCACGAGCGGCTGCGCGGGCTGGGCGCGGCGCACGCGATCGACTACCGGGAACAGGACTTCGTCGACGAGGTTCGCCGGGTCACCGACGGCCGGGGCGCGGACGTGATCCTCGACATCATGGGCGCGGCCTACCTGGCTCGCAACGTGGCGGCGCTGGCCACCGGCGGCCGGCTGGTGGTGATCGGGATGCAGGGCGGCCGGAAGGCGGAACTGGACCTGGGGGCGCTGCTGGCGAAGCGGGCGTCGGTGGCGGCCACCGCGCTGCGGTCCCGGCCGCTGGCGGAGAAGGCCGCGATCGTCGCGGGCGTACGCGAGCAGGTGTGGCCGCTGGTCGCCGCCGGCACGATCCGCCCGGTCGTCGACCGGCGGCTACCGATCACGGAGGCCGCCGAGGCGCACCGCCTGGTCGAGTCCAACGCCCACACCGGAAAGGTCCTACTGACCCTCCACCCCCACCGGCCCGGATCGTCGCGGTGATCAAGAGATTTGCGTCAACGACGTACGCGCTCAGGACGCAAACCTCTTGATCAGCGGCGAAGGGGTGGGGGCTCAGGCGGGGGCGCAGTCGTCGCAGCCGGGTTGCGTGTGGGGCCGGGGGAGCATGAGGCGGGCACCCGGGCCCTCGCCCGCCAGCTTGTCGTCGGGGTTGTAGAGGACGCAGCGCTGCAACGACAGGCAGCCGCAGCCGATGCAGCCGTCGAGATCGTCGCGGAGCTTGGTCATCAGCCGGATCTTCTCGCTCAGCCGGGCCCGCCAGGCGGTGGAGAGTTCGGTCCAGTCGGCCGCCGTGGGTGCGCGGGACGCGGGCAGGGAGTCCAGCGCGTCGCGGATCTCCTCCAGCGAGATGCCGACCTGCTGGGAGATGCGGATGAACGCCACCCGGCGCAGCTCGGCGCGGGCGTAGCGGCGCTGGTTGCCGCCGGTGCGGTCGGCCCGGATGAGGCCGAGGCGCTCGTAGTAACGCAGCGCCGAGGGTGCGATGCCGCTGCGCGCGGCGAGCTGGCCGATGGTCAGGGATTCCTGCATCACGTCGCCTCGAATTGAAGTGGACTTCAACTTCTCTAGGCTAACGGCACGGCCACCATGACCGCCACCACGGCGGAGCCCCGAGGGCGACGCATTCCTTCGCGGCGTTCGACGCCACGAGGCGGGGACGACGCGACCGGACAGGGCGGGGCGGGGCGGGGCGGGGCGGGGCGGGAGGATCAGTCAGCGCGAAGGGGGCGGGATCAGTGCGACGGGCGGCCGACGGGACGGCGGCGGGCGCGCTCCCGGCCGAGGATCCAGATCGCCTCGACGCCGTCCTTCCAGGTGATCTTCTTGCCCTCCTCGCGGCCCCGCGCGCGGTAGCTGATCGGCACCTCGTACGGGCGGATGCGCTGGCGCAGCAGCTTGCCGGTCACCTCCGCCTCCATGCCGAAGCCCCGCGAGCGGACGTCGAGGGAGCGGTACAGGGCGACCGGCATCAGCTTGAAGCAGGTCTCCAGGTCGCCGATGTACGAGTTGAACAGCACGTTGGCGGCCATGGTGACGCCCTTGTTTCCCATCACGTACCAGAAGCTGTACGCGCTGTGGCTGCCGAAGGTCCGATTGCCGTAGACCACCGTGGCGCGGCCGTCGAGCACCGGGTCGAGCAGCTTGGGAATGTCCTGCGGGTCGTACTCCAGATCGGCGTCGAGGATGACCATGTACTCGCCCTCGGCGTTGTCGACCGCCGTCTTGATGGCGGCGCCCTTGCCTGCGTTGCGATGGTGGGTGATCACCCGCAGCCGCGCGTCGTCCGCGCGACCGAGGATCTCGCCGGTGCCGTCGCGGCTGCCGTCGTCGACCACGACCAGCTCGATCTCGCACGGGTAGTCGACCGCCAATGCCTGCTTGAGGGCATCCGCGATGCGTTCTTCCTCGTTGTAGACCGGCATGAGGATCGAGAGCTTCACGGGAATCTCCACGGTGGCGGCGACACGTCGGCCCTAGCCTAGCCTGGCAGGTCAGCGCGGCGGGGTGCAGCACCGCCGGGCGTCGGGCTCGGCGCGTTCAGCCGGATGGTGTTTACTTCGCGCCATGTCGGCAGCCGGCTCCCTGCTCGTGGCGGCCCCGCTCGTCGCCCTCCTGTCCCTCACCGTGGCGCTGCGCCCGGCCGGGTCGGACGCTGTCGCCCCGCTGCGCCTCGCCGTGGTCCGGGCCGCAGTGGTCACCGGCGCGTTCGCGGTGTTGACGGTGGAACTGCTCGGCGCGCTGCGCCTGCTGACCATGCCCGCCTTCGCGGTAGCGTGGCTGCTCTTCGTCACCGCCGCCGTGGCGGCGGCGAGCCGGCGACGCGTCCGCGCCGGCAGGCCGGCCGGGTTCGGCACCGGCCGGGCCGCGGCCGTCGCCGTCCGCGCACGGCTGGCAGACCGATGGCGTACGGCCGGACGGGGCGAGCGGCTGCTGGCCGGCACGGTGGGCGGGATGGTCCTGGTCGAGCTGCTGATCGCGTTGCTCGCCGAGCCGAACAACTTCGACTCGCAGACGTACCACCTGCCGAAGGTGGAGCACTGGGTGGCGCAGCGCAGCCTGGAGTTCTGGCCCACCGCGATCCACCGGCAGGTGACCATCCCGCCCGGGGCGGAGTACCTGCTGCTGCACCTGCGCCTGTTCACCGGCGGCGACCGGCTGCACAACCTGGTCCAGTGGGCCGCCGGGGTGGGCTGCCTGCTGGTCGTCGCCCGGATCGCGGCGCAGTTCGGCGGGGGACGGCGGGCCCAGCTCCTCACCGCGTTCGTGCTGGGCACCACGCCCATGGTGGCGCTCCAGGCAACCAGCACCCAGACCGACCTGGTCTGCGCCGCCTGGGTGGCCTGCGTGGCGACCCTGGCGCTGGACGGGCTGCGCCGGCGGGCCGGGGTCGGCACGCTGCTGCTCCTCGGCGCGGCGACGGGACTGACCGCGGTGACGAAGACCAGCGGCCTGATCGGGGTCGGCCCGCTGCTGCTGCTCTGGGGGATCGGCCAGCTTCGGCTGGCGTACCTCGAAGGGACCGTGCAAAGCGGCGGTGGCGACCGACGGGCCGAGATCGCCGCCGACGGACCTGCCCGGCCGGCCCTGGTCGGCGCGGGCGGCGCCGGTCCGCTGCCCGGCGGCAGCGATCGCCGAGCCCGGGTCGACGAGGTCGACCGGTCGGCGGTTGCCGCCGGGCAGGTGGGATCGGTTCGGCCGGGGCGGCGGCCCGGGGAGCGGTCCCGGGCGGGCGGCATGGCCCGGACCGTGGCCGGCTCGGTGCTGGTGCTGCTGGTGGCCCTGCTGGTGGTCGGCCCGTTCCTGACCCGCGTGCAGGCCGAGTTCGGGCACCCGTTGGGGCCGCCGAGGCTGCGTGAGTCCATTCCGATGGAGCGGCACGACCCGCCGTCGGTCCTGATCAACGCGTTGCGGATCGGGCACACCGCGCTGGACACGCCGCTCGCGCCGGTCCGGGCGGGCGCGGCCGAGGCGATCATCGCCGGGGCGCGGGCGATCGGCGTGGACCCACAGGACCGGGCCATCACCTTCGGCCGGGAGGTCTTTCCGGTGCCGGCCTGGTACCCCGACGAGGACCGGGTGGCGTTCCCGCTGGCCGGCACGCTGGCGCTGGTCGGGGCGGTGTTCGCGCTGGCCCGTCCGGCCCGGGTCAGCCCGGCCGCGGCCGGTGCCCTGCGCGGGTACGCGGTCGTCGTGGTGACCGCCGTCGCGCTGCACACCACGATGATCAAGTGGCAGCCGTGGGGAAACCGGCTGCTGCTGTACGCCCTGGTACCTGGCGGCCCCACTGGCCGGGCTCCTGGCTGGACTCGCTCCTTCCGCCGCCGGCTCGCGCCCGAGGGGCCGGGACGGCTCGCCCGCCCCAAGGGCCCAACGGGCGGGGACGGCTTCGCCCGCCGGCCACGCCCAGTTGGGCGGGAACGGTTTCCTCCCCGGCCGCGCCGGGCCGCCGGTCGGTGGCGGTCGGGCTGGCGGTCACGATGCTGGCCACGTCCGCGCTGGCCGGGGTGCTCGCCCTGTCGTACGGCTTCCCGCGTCGGCTGGTCGGGGCCGGGTCGGTCTTCACCACCTCGGAGTGGGACACCCGCTTCCTGCGCCGGCCGCAGTGGGCCGACGAGTTCCGGGTGGCGGCCGACGCGGTCCGGGCCGCCGATGCCCGGCGGATCGGGTTGGTGCAGCAGAACGACAACTGGGAGTACCCGTGGTGGCTCCTGTTGCGCGACGCCGACGGCCGACCGCCCGAGCTGGTGGCGCTCCAGTCGGTGCTGCCGGACCGGCCGCCGGCCGATCCGGCCTCGACGGACGCGATCGTCTGCACCGGCAGCCGCAAGGCCTGCGCCGACCTGGTGCCCGCCGGCTGGACGCTCGTCTGGCGGGGCTACGTCGGATACGCCCTGCCACCGCCCCGCTGACGCAAGGCCCTGCCGCGCGGCGGCACTCCCGCGCGACGGGCACCCTCCGCGCGGCGGGTCGTTAACAGGGGTCCCCTGCTATACCGAAAGCGTCAACAGGGGCCCTTCCTATCGCTACTTGAGCAGGATCAGGCGGGCGGTGGCGGCGTCACCGTCCTTGGCACCGGCGATGCCGACCGTCGCGCCGACCCGCACCGCCTCGGGCTGGACGGTCGTGCGTCGTTCCACCACGCGCAGGCCGCCGCCGAAGGTCCACGTCATCGTGAAGCCGTCGGTGGACTTCACGGTCATCGAGTCGCCGTCGATCGCGGTGACCTCGCCGTGCAGAGCGTTCTTCCGCAGCAGCACCCGGGCCTGCCGGCGCTTGCGCCACTGTTCGGCCCGCTCGCCCCGCCGGTCCTTCGCTCCGGCCTCGCCGGTGGCGGGTGCGGGTGTGGCCGACCCCGCGGGCGCCGGGGCGGCGACCAGGTCGAGGTCGCCCGCGTCGAAGCCCAAAGCGGCGAGCGCCTGCCCCTCCGCGCCCAGCGCGGCGGACACGTCGACCGCGATTTCCTTGCCCGCGCCCTGGGCCACCTGGGCCGGCCCGCAGCCGGTGACGCCCAAGGCGACCGCCGCGAGCAGCGAGGTGGCGACGATCGCGATTCCCTGACGTGCCATTGGTTCCCTCTCGTCGGTGAGGATCCCAGCGTCGCGCCCCGGTGATCAGGCCGCGTCAGCGCGATGTTCGGGTCGGGTAAGGATCGGCCGGCAGCCGCACGGTGAACGCCGCGCCGCCCTCGGCGGCGTGCCCGGCGGCGATCTCCCCACCCAGCCGGCGGACCAGCCCGGCGGCGAGCGCCAGCCCGAGGCCGCTGCCGACCTTGCGTACCCCCCGGTAGCGCTCGTGCAGCGCACCCCGGTCGAAGGCCACCGCCAGGTCGTCGTCGGTGAAGCCGGGGCCGCCGTCGCGTACCTCCAGCACCCCGCTGGCGGCCGGGCCCGCTCCGGCCCGCCGGGCCGCGAGCACCACCGGCGCCCCCGGGGGTACGACCCGCAGCGCGTTCTCCAGCAGCCCGTCGATCACCTGCCGGATGCGCCCCGGATCGGTGTACGCGGGCACCGTTCCGTCGGTGATCTCCACGCGGAACGCCACCCCGACGGCCGCGCAGCGGCCGGCCCAGGTGCGTTCCACGTCGGCGGCCAGCCGGGTCAGGTCGACCGGCACCGGTTCGAGGGGGAAGTCGGCGGCCTCCAGCCGGGCCAGCGCGAGCAGGTCGCGGACCAGTCGGTCCAGGTGCTCGGCCTCGGCCAACATGGTGCGTCCGGTCTGCGGTGCCTCGTCCGCGCCGATCACCCCGTCGGCCAGCGCCTCGGCGTACCCGCGGATGGCGGTGAGCGGGGTACGCAGCTCGTGCGAGACGGAGAGCAGGAACTCCCGCTGCCGGCCCTCACTGGTGGACAGCGCGGCGGCGAGCCCATTCAGGGCCAGGGCCAGCTCGGCGACCTCGTCGGGCGGCTCCACCGGCACCCGAACCGCCCGGTCACCGGCGCTGAGCCGGGCGGCGGCGGTGGCGGCGACGCGGATCGGTCGGGCCAACCGGCGGGCCAGCAGCATCCCGGCGGCCAACCCGGCGGCCAACCCGGCGAGCAGCGGCAGCCAGAGGCCCCGGACGACCCGCCCCCACAAGCCCGGCGTGGCGGGTCGGGTCAGCACCACGCCGTCCCCGCCGGGCAGCGACCGCCCCTCGACGAGGGCGCGTTCGCCGGACACCAGCCGCAGGCCGGAGACGTTGTTGCCGGCGGAGACCCGGTTGACCACCTGCCGGGGCAGGCCGGCGTGGTCGACCGTGCCGGCGCGGATCACGTACACGTCGATGTCCTGCTCGCGGAGCTGGCGGATCAGCCGGTCGCCCGCGGCGTCCCGCTGCCCGGGGGCCCGGACGCGCAGCACGTCGGCGGCGAGCCGGACCTGCGCCGCGAGCGCCTCCTGGTCGCGCCGTTCCTGGCCGCGCACCGCCAGCGGGGCGGCCACGAGCGCGGTGACCAGCACCGAGACGAGGGCGACCGCGCAGGTGACCAGCACCGCGCGGGCGGTGAGGGTACGGCCGACACGGCGACGCGGTGCCTGGGCCGGACGCGGGCCGATCACCGGCAACGCCACGGTGGGCTGGGCCGGCGCGGACAGGCCGGCGGGGGGCGGGCGGTCAGCCATCGGCGGCGTATCCGACGCCCCGGTGGGTGCGGATCACGCCGGCCGCGCCGCCCAGCTTGGCCCGGACCTGCGCCACGTGCACGTCGACGGTGCGGGTGCTGGAGTGGGCCGCGTACCCCCAGACGGCGGCCAGCAGCTCCCCCCGGGTGAAGACCCGGCCGGGCCGGGCCATCAGGTGCGCGAGCAGGTCGAACTCGGTGTAGGTGAGCTGGATCGGCTCGCCCGACACGGTCACCGTGCGCCGGGTCGGGTCGAGGGTGACCGGGCCGACCGTCCGCACCCGTTCGACGCCCTCGGGCACGCCGACCGTGCGGCGCAGCACGGCGCGGACCCGCGCCACCAGCTCGCGCGGGCTGAACGGCTTCGTCACGTAGTCGTCCGCGCCGAGCTCCAGGCCGATGATCCGATCCACCTCGTCGTCGCGCGCGGTGAGGAACAGCACCGGCGTCCAGTCGCCGGCCTCGCGCAACCGCCGGCAGATCTCGGTGCCGGCGAGCCCGGGCAGGGCGATGTCCAGAACGCAGGCGACCGGGCGGAGCCGGCGGGCGGCGGCAAGCCCCGCCACGCCGTCGCGTTCCAGGTGTACGCCGAAACCATCCCTGGTCAGGTAGAGCCGGACCAGATCGGCGATGGCCGGCTCGTCCTCGACGACGAGGACAAGCCCGCGCTGCTGTGCGTCGACGGTCACCGGACCATGATTGCCGACCGACGCCCAACGGGGATGTCAGAACATGTTCGAATCAGGTAAGGACCCGGTCAGTGGACCACGACGGGCCGGAGCGCCGTGCCCCGGGAGGCCGCCGGCGCGTCGCCGATGGTGGCCACGACCCGCTCGCGGGGGGTGCGCCGCCGGGCGCGGAACGCGTGGTGCAGCAGCGCGTCGAGCTGCCACACCTGTCTCGGGTGCTGGGTGCGGATGACGAACCGTTCCCGCACGCCGTCGATGGCAGTGGCGGCCAACTCGACCGCCGACTGCCGGGGGTCGGCGCTCCAGGTGACGTCGCTGAGCTCGCGCAGCTCGGCGTTGAGGTGCAGGCGGAGCCGGTGCAGCACCCGGGTCTGCCGGGTGATCACGAGCCGGCGGTGGGTGAGCAGCAGCAGATACTCGCCGGCCGCCCGGTTCGGCCGGGCACACCGGGCGACCAGGACGGTGGCGTCACCGGCGCCGACGCAGCGGCGGAAGACCGGCACGTGCCGGCTGACGGCCTGCGCGGCCAGCCCGGTCTCGGCGGCGGCCGGGAGGAACGTTCGGGAGAAGACGTCCATGACGTGACCAACGACGCCCACCCGGTGCGTGATATGGGCAACGGCCAATCTACGGAACTTCCACCGGAAAGGAAGGGCCCCTTGTTAACGCATCCGGTAGAGAAGGGTCCCCTCCTCACAAACGTCCGGCAGCGGGTCCCGGCAGCGGGTGCAGGGCTTGGCCGTGCGGCCCGGCCCAGGCGACCGGCACCCCGTCGAGGCAGAGCAGGAAGCGGGTCGTGTCGTCCGGTGGGGCCGGGGCGGCGATCCCCGGCAGCACCCCGGGCACCTCGTTGGCGATCCAGTGCCCGGGCAACCCGGTGACCGTGCGGACGAACCGGGCCCGTGCGTCCGCCGGCACGTACGCGAGCACGGCGCTGTGGAACACCACGAGGGTGGCGTCCGGCGGCGCGGCGGCGGCCAGGGCCGGCAGGTCGGTGAGCAGGTCACCCCGGCGCAGCAGGGGCGGGTCGGCGCGGGCAATCCGGGCCGCCGCCGCCAACCGCGCCCGCCGCTCGTGCTGGTCGGGCCAGACCAGGGCGGTGAGCCAGCCCAGATCGTCGGCATCGGTGACGTCCAGCGGATTCAGGTCGAGCCCGGCCCGCCACACCACCTGCGGCACCCTCTCGGGCAGCGCGCCGCCGCCCCGGACCGCGCAGGCGAGCTCCACCGGGCTCCCGGCGGGCCCGACCACGTGGTCGGGTGCCCCGGAACGTCGGTAACGGTAGCGGTAGGCGTCCGGGTAGAGGCAGAGGCCGGCGGACGCGCCGACCTCCAGCAGGGCCAGCGGCTGCGGCAGCCGGGCCAGCAGCGGCAGCAGCACCGCGCACCGGGCGGCCTCGTTGGTCTGCGTCCGCCGGGCCCGCACGGTCGCGGCCACCTCGGCCCAGTGCTCGGCCGTCCAGCGTCGGAACGCCGCCGGGTCATCGACCGGGCCACCCAGGTGTCGTACGGCACCGAAGAGCAGGTTGGGCTGCCGCTTCGGCTCCGGCAGGCCGTCGAGGAGCGCGATCAGCCGGCGGTCACCGGCGACCGCGTGGGCCAGCCGCTCGTACGTGGGGGACTCGCCCCGGGCCTCGCGCTTGCCGAACTCCCGGTACCACCGCGCGGTGTCCATTCCGGAGAGCCTGCCGGCGGCGGACCCGCTGCGCCATGACGGCCGCCACTTTCCCGTCCGGCGGCTGTCAGAGCCGGTCGGGCTCGAACAGTTCGCCGAGCCAGCCGGGGACCGCGGCGGCGTACTCGGCGCGGGTCGGGTCCGGCGTGCACAGCGCGCGCCGCCAGGACAGCGCCCGGCTGACCTTGGCCACCGTGACCGCGAGGCCGGCCACTTCCCGCAGGTCGGCGCGGTCGTACCGGTCGGTCCACGGTTCGAGGTACGCGTCGCGCAGCCGCAGCAGCACCGGGTCGCCGTCGGGCAGCTCGAAGGAGTGCGCCACGGAGTTCAGCGTCACCAGCAGCGTCCCGAACGGGTGGGCGACGGAGGCGTCCCCCCAGTCGAAGAATCGGTGGTCGGCGGCGAACACGTTGCCGTCGTGCAGATCGTCGTGCTGCACGCTGGCCGGCACCCCGGTCGCGGCGAGCCGGCGGCAGCGCTCGGTGTACTCCGGGAGGAACCGCCGAAGCCGTGCCAACGTCTCGGGGGTGAGGCCGTCCGGCGCGCCGACCAGCAGGGCGTCGGGGTCGTCGAGCAGCCCCGCGAAAAGCTCGGGCATCGCCTCGGGACGGTGGTCCGGCACGCCGACGGCCAGCATCTCGTCGACCCGGGGCGCGACGGCGCGCTGGAGCGCCGCGTACCCGGTCAGGACGCGTTCCCAGACGGCCGGTTCCCGGTGCCGGGCGAGCGCGTCGCGCAGCGTCTCGCCGCCGTCGGGCAGCAGCGACCAGCCCAGGTCGGCGTCGACCGCCACCGGTTCGGGCACCCGGCCGGGGGCGATCCGGGCCAGCGCGCCGAGCAGCCCGGCCTCGAAGCGGGTGCCGGCGTTGTTGGCCTTGAACCAGTACGGGCCGGCGTCGGTGGGCACCCGCCACACCAGCGACCAGGGGCGGACGCGGGCTTCCGCCGGCCCGGTGACCCGGCGGCCGGCCCGGCCGAGCCACCCGGCGACCCAGTCGCGGGCGTGGGCCTGCCAGCGCGGGTCGGACCAGTCGACGGGCGGTAGCGAGGAGCCGGTCACGCTGGGCAGGATAGGCAGCCGAGCGGCGCTGGGCGAGGAGTTTTCCGCGTCGCTGAGGTGGTCGAGCTGCCTGCGGGCCCGCCGCGCCTGGTCAGAGCAGTTCGACGATGGTGGCGTTGGCCATCCCGCCGCCCTCGCACATGGTCTGGAGGCCGTAGCGGATGCCGTTGTCGCGCATGTGCTGGAGCATCGTGGTCATGATCCGGGCCCCGGACGCGCCGAGCGGGTGACCCAGGGCGATCGCGCCGCCGCGCGGGTTCAGCCGCTCCGGGTCCGCCTCCGTCTCGGCCAGCCAGGCCAGCGGCACCGGGGCGAACGCCTCGTTCACCTCGTACACCCCGATCTCCTCGATGCCCAGCCCCGCGCGGCGCAGGGCCTTCGCGGTGGCCGGGATGGGGGCGGTGAGCATGGTGACCGGGTCGTCGGCGGCGACCACGGCGGTGTGCACCCGGGCCAGCGGGCGCAGGCCGTGACGGCTGGCCCACTCGGAGGTGGTGACCGCGAGCGCGGCGGCGCCGTCGGAGATCTGGGACGCCGAGCCGGCGGTGACCACGCCGTCGGCGCGGAAGGGGGTCTTCAGGCCGCCCAGCTTCGCCAGCGAGGTGTCCCGGCGGATGCCCTCGTCGGCGGCGAACTTGCCGCCGTCGGCCAGGACCACCGGGGCCAGCTCCGGGTCGAACGCCCCGGCGTCCTGGGCGGCGGCGGCCTTGACGTGGCTGGCGAGGGCGAACTCGTCGAGCTGGGCGCGGGAGAAGCGCCAGCGGGCGGCGATCAGCTCGGCGCCGACGCCCTGGCTGAACGGCAGCGGGTCGTCGTCGGCGAAGCCCTCGACGCCCCGGTAGCGGTCGCGGACCTGGCCGCTGAACGGCATGCCGCCGCCGACGCTGGAGCCCATCGGCACCCGGGTCATCGACTCGACGCCGCCAGCGACCACCAGGTCGGCCTGACCGGACAGCACGGTCGCGGCGGCGAAGTGCAGCGCCTGCTGGCTGGACCCGCACTGCCGGTCCAGCGTGGTGCCGGGCACCGACTCGGGCCAGCCGGCGGCGAGGACGGCGTTGCGGGCGACGTTCCACGACTGCTCGCCGACCTGGGACACGCAGCCCCAGATCACGTCGTCGACCTGCCCGGGGTCGATCCCGGTGCGCTCGGCGAGGGCGCGGAGCACGTGCGCCGAGAGGTCGACCGGATGCACGGCGGCGAGGCTGCCCTCGCGTCGCCCGACCGGGGTGCGTACCGCACCGACGATGACCGCGTCACTCATGTTTACTCCCCGGTAACCTGGCTGCCCCGATACTACGTCCTCCGCCGTTCGGTCGCCCCCCGCGACGCCGGGCCGACCGGGGGCGGACGCGGCTGGCATCCTGGTGGGATGGAGTCGGCAGGGACCTCCGAAGCGTCGTCGGCCCGGCAGTGGCGGGTGCCGCCGGTCCTGCCGGCGGTGAAGCTGGTGGGCGCGGCGGCGTTGGTCGGGCTCGGGCTGTTGTTCGCCGACGGCGACCGGGTGCGGCTGGTGCTCGCCGGGGTGGTGGCCGCCGGGCTGGCCGGCTGGGCGCTGCGGGACCTGCTGGCCCCGGTGCGGCTCGCGGTCGACCCAACGGGGATCACGGTGGTCCGCGGCTTCGCGGGCCGGCGGCGGCTCGACTGGGCGGCCGTCGAGGCGATCACGGTGGACCGGCGGCCCCGGCTGGGCCTGTCCACGGAGGTCCTGGAGATCGACGCGGGCGAGTCGCTGCACCTGTTCGGCCGGTACGACCTGGACGCCCCGCCCGGCGAGGTGGCCGACGCGCTGCGCGCCGCCCGCCCCTCCTCGACCGGGCCGGACCGCGCTAGCCGGTCAGCATGAGGGTGCGGACGACCGCCAGGGCGAGCAGCGCCACCAGCAGGATGGTCCCCCCGGCTGCCTGGAACAGCGTCCGCCGGGACCGGGGGGCATACGCCAGCATCAGCGCCATGGCCCCGCCGGTCACCAGGCCGCCGAGGTGGCCCGGGATCGAGATGCCCGGAACGGTCAGGGTGAAGACCAGGTTGATCACCAGGACCGGCAGTACCGAGGAGATGTCCCGTCCCATCCGGCGTTCGATCACGATCAGCGCGGCGAAGAGGCCGAAGATCGCGGTGGACGCACCGGCCGTGGTGGCGTTCTCGGCGCTGAACAGGTAGGCGGCCACGTTCCCGCCGAAGCCGGCGATCAGGTAGAGGGCGAGGAACCGCAGCGGGCCGAGGTTGGCCTCCAGCGACCGGCCGAGCACCCACAGTGCCCACATGTTCAGCAGCAGGTGCACCACGCCGTAGTGCAGGAACATCGCGGTGACCAGGCGGTACCACTCGCCCTGGACGATGCCGTGCACGCTGCCGTCGGGGAACAGGGCGTGGCCGAGCACCGAGCCCCAGTCGGTGAGCGGGGTGCTGCCGCCCATCAGGCCGCCGAAGCCGGAGCCGCCGGCGACCGCGTCGCCACCCCGGTCGGAGGCGATGGACAGGAGCATGAGCAGCACGTTGAGCGCGATGAGCGCCTTGGTGACGTAGCCAAGGCGGCCGACGGCACCGCCACCGAAGGCGGTACGCGCCGGCCGCACGCTACGGCGTCCCTCGTCCACGCACTCCGGGCACTGGTGCCCGACCGAGGCGTCCCGCATGCAGTCGGGGCAGATCGGCCGGTCGCAGCGGGTGCAGCGGACGTACGTCTCCCGGCCGGGGTGCCGGTAGCAGACCGGGGTGGTCGGCGGGGACTCACTCACGGCCGCTGCCTCCCGGTGCCGCGGGGCGCTCAGTCATGCGAGCAAAGGTACCTCGCCGAGCCGGTCAGGCCGGGACGCGCTCGATCTCGACGCGCTCGATGACCACGTCCTGAAGGGGACGGTCGCTCGGGCCGGTGGGGGTGTTGGCGATCGAGTCGACGACCTTCGCCGACGCCTCGTCGGCCACCTGGCCGAAGATGGTGTGCCGGTTGTTCAGGTGCGGGGTCGGGCCGACGGTGATGAAGAACTGCGAGCCGTTGGTGCCCGGCCCGGCGTTCGCCATGGCCAGCAGGTACGGCCGGTCGAAGCGCAGCTCGGGGTGAAACTCGTCACCGAACTTGTAGCCCGGGCCGCCGCGACCGGTGCCGGTCGGGTCACCCATCTGGATCATGAAGCCGCTGATCACCCGGTGCGAGATCGTGCCGTCGTAGTACGGCCCGTTGCCCGGCTGACCCGTACGCGGGTCGGTGTACTCCTTGTTGCCCTCGGCCAGGTCGACGAAGTTGCGGACCGTCTTCGGCGCGTGGTTGGGGAAGAGCTCCAGCCGGATCGGGCCGGCGTTGGTGTGCAGGGTGGCGTAGACAGCCTCGGCCACGGGTACTCCTCACTCGTTGGTCAGTTCCATGCGGATCCTCCCATGTGCCCGATCTGGCAGTGCGGAGGCATCCGAAGGTGGAGGATGACGAAGGAACAACTCCCAGGAGGTGGGACCGTGTTTGGAATCGTCCGGCGCAAGACCCAGGGACAGCTGGCGAGGGCCGAACTGAACCAGGGCATCGGCCACCTGAGGCAAGCCGCGACCTACGCGGCCAAGGGGGCCGGCGCCACGGTCCGCCCTCGGGTCCAGGCGGCCCGGGGAGCCGTCGCGCCGACCGCCCTCGTCGTGCGGGACCGGGCGTCCAGCGGTTTCGCGTCGACGGTCGCGGCCCTCGCGCCGCTGGCCCTGGCCGTCCGCAACGCACAGGCCGAGGCGACCGGGAAGGCCGTCGCGGGGAAGAAGGCCGCCGCCGCCCGACGGGCCGCGGAGAGCAGAAAGGTCAAGGCGAAGATCATGAAGGGGAAGCGGAAGCAGAAGCGGTCGCGCGGCACGATGGTCGGCCTGCTGGCCGCCGGCACGGTCGCCGGCCTGGCCGGCGCCATGGCGATGCGCCGCCGCCGCGAGCAGCAGGAGTGGTCCGAGTACGACCCGACCCGCACCCTGGAACCGGCCCGCGACGAGGTGGACACCCTGGTCGTGGAAACCCCCTCGGCGAACGGCGCGAAGGTGACCGATTCATCCACGATGTCCAGCGGCTCGCCGGCGGCGGGTGGGCCGACCGGGGCCGGCAGCTCGGCGGTGGCCGGGGGCGACAGCGCCTCCACCACCCGGCCCGGCGCCCGGCCGGTCATTCACCCCACCGACCGGGTCCCCTCGGTCGCCGAGGGCGCCCGGGACGTCTCCGGCCGACCGGCCGACGACCTCGACAAGGCGCTCGGTAAGGAGAACAAGGCCGGGTCCGCCGGCCGCCGCTGACCCTCGTGCCATCGCGCCCACGGCGCGGCGACGGCCCCCGTCGTCCCGCGCCGTGGGCGTGCCCGGGTGACCGTTGCGGCGAGGGCGGTCAGGGCCAGCCGTTACGGCGCGACCAGCGGTACAGGGCCAGCCGTTACGGCGGAGCCGTCAGAGCCAGCCGTTACGGCGGAACCGTCAGAGCCAGCCGTTACGGCAGAGCCGTCAGAGCCAGCCGTTACGGCAGAGCCGTCAGAGCCAGCCGTTACGGCAGAGCCGTCAGAGCCAGCCGTTACGGCGGAGCCGTCAGAGCCAGCCGTTACGGCGGAACCAGCGGTACAGGGCCAGCGAGATGGCCAGCATCAGGGCGAGCACGACCGGATAGCCGTACTTCATCTTCAGTTCCGGCATGTTCTCGAAGTTCATGCCGTAGATGCCGGCGATCGCGGTCCAGACCGCCGCGATGCCGGCCCAGGCCGCGATCTTGCGCATGTCGTTGTTCTGGTCGACCGTGACCTGGGCCAGCCGCGCCTGGAGGATCGAGTTGAGCAGGTCGTCGTACGAGTTGACCTGTTCGACGGTGCGGCTGAGGTGGTCCTGCACGTCCCGGAAGTAGCGCCGCACCTCCTGCGGGATCTCCCGGCTGACCTGAGCGGTGAGGGTCAGCAGCGGGCGTTGCAGCGGCACCACCGCCCGCTTGAACTCGACCAGTTCCCGCTTCATCTGGTAGACCCGCTGGATACGCCCGGTGCTCTGCCGGTCGAACACGTCGGCCTCCAGCACGTCCAGGTCGTCCTCCAGCCGGTCGGCCACCTCCAGGTAGAGGTCGACCACCCGGTCGGTGATCGCGTACGCGACAGCCCAGGGGCCATGCGCCAGCAGTTCGTGCTTGGCCTCCAGGCCGGCGCGGACCGGGGCGAGCCGGCAGGCGTCGCCGTGCCGGACGCTGATCACGAAGTTCGGGCCGATGAAGAGCATCACCTGGCCGGTCTCGACGACCTCCGAGTTCTCGGTCAGCTCGTCGTGCTCGCAGTACCGGGCGGTACGCAGCACCAGGAAGCTGACTTCGCCGAAGCGTTCCAACTTGGGCCGCTGCTGGGCCTTCACGGCGTCCTCGACGGCCAGCTCGTGCAGGCCGAAGGTGTCGGCGATCGCGGTCATCTCGGCCAGCTCGGGCTCGTGCAGGCCGATCCAGACGAACCCGCGCTCGCGGCGGGCGGCGGCCAGTGCCTCCGCGTAGTGCCAGTCCCCGGGTTGCCGCCGGCCGTCGACGTAGAGGGCGGAGTCCATGACCGCGCTGCGGCCGGTGCCGGTGCCGCGCGGCGTGGAGGCGCGCTGGCTGCCGTCGGCGTTGAGGATCCTGGTCATCGCCCGCACCGGGGCCCAGGCCCGGGGCTTGATCGCCCGCCCCCCGGTTGGCGACGTGGCCTCGCTCCGCTCCGCCCGGTCCGACATGGCGACCCCCTCCCCCCGCTGCCGCGACCGCCGACGCCGCCGCGGGTAGCAGGGTACGCCCGCCAGACCTGGGCCTGCCGCCGTCGGCCGGCGGGAGTGATCGAGGGGGCGGGGGCGGCGCCGGGTGGGCCGGGCCGCATCAGGGGGGTGAGGGGCGGCCCGGCCCACCCGGCGCACTTGGGGGCGGGGGTAGTGCCTACGCGCCGCTGGTCGGGGCCGTCGGGCCCGCGTCGGGGCAGGCCAGCCGACCGAGATGAGCGGCGCTCGCAGCATTGTGGGCTTTCGGCCGGCCGGGCGGGAGGCCCCACCCGGCCCACACCGCGCTTCTGTCAGAAATTTGACAGAAATTCAGCTGCGGACGGCCGCCATCGCCTCCGCGAGCCGGCGAACACCCTCGTCGATCCGGTCCGCCGTGACCGCCGAGAAGGCCAAGCGCAGCGCGTGCTGCCCGCCGGCGAGCACGAAGTCGCTGCCCTTGACCACCGCCACTCCGCGCTCCGCCGCCGCCGGGGCGAGGCGGTCGACCAGGACGTCCTCGGGCAGCTCGACCCAGAGGAAGTAGCCCCCGTCCGGCTCGACGAAGCGCGCCTCGGGGATGTGCCGGCGCAACGACTCGGCGAGCACCCGGGCCCGCTCACCCAGGGCGGCGCTGACCGTCTCGATCGAGCGGGCGATGTCACCGGAGACGCAGAACTGGTGCACGATCGCCTCGGACACCATGCCGGGCGAGATGTAGAGGCTGGTGGCCTTCTTCGCGATGTCGCTGATCAGGTCCGCCGGCCCGACCAGGTACCCGACCCGCACGCCCGGGCAGACCGTCTTGGTGAAGCTGGAGGCGTGCACCACCACGCCCCGGGTGTCCATCGACAGCATCGAGGGCAGCGGCTCGCCCCGGAACCGGATGTCGGCGTACGGGTCGTCCTCGAAGAGGGTGAAGCCGTACTCGGCGGCCAGGTCGAGCAGCTCCCGCCGCTTGTCCAGCGACAGCGTGACGCCGGCCGGGTTCTGGTAGTTGGGGATGACGTGGGCGAGCTTCGGCCGGACCCCGGACTCCAGTAGTTTGCGCAGCTCGGCGGTGTCCAGGCCGTCCGGTTGAACCGTCACGCCGTGGATCTCGCCACCCATCCGCTGAAGGTTCAGCAGCGTCCGGTCGTACGTGGGACGCTCCACCACGACCGCGTCGCCCGGCCGGACCAGGTGGTCGAAGAGGAACGCGTCGGCCTGGAGCGAGCCGTTGGTGACCAGCACCTGATCGGCCTCGACGCCGTGCTTCTCCGCAATCCACTTCCGCAGGGGCGGGTACCCGACGGAGGTGCCGTACGCCGTGACCCCGGCTGGGTCGGCGTCGAAGGCGCGGACGGCGGCGGCCTTGAGCCCCTCGACATCCACGATGTCCAGCGAGGGAGCGCCACGGGCGAAGGAGATCAGCTGCTCGGCAGTCATGCGGACGAGCCTAGGGCCTGGTCCGGGCGGTCCGACCGGCATACACGCCAAGTTCAACATGCGGGCAGCGGACGGGCGGCGAACGGCCGAAGCGGGGACCACCGGAGGTACGCGACACTCTCGGTGTCGATTATCGGACCAGTGTCTGGCCGCGCCCGCGCGACCGCCGAAGGATAGGCGTCCGCGCGGTGCCCGGGGACACGGGCCGGCGGGTGGCACCGAAGGAGTGGTGAGGTTCACGTGACCGAGGACGGTACGGGTCGGCTCGACGACCAGGCGTTCGCCGAGTGGTTGGCCGGCGAGGCCGGCGTGGCGCTGACCGCGCTCCGCGCCGAGCAGGGCTTCGCCGACCCGAAGGCCCTCAAGGACGCGGGGGACAAGGTCTCGCACGACCTGATGTCGACCGCCCTGGCCCGGTGGCGCCCGGCCGACGCGGTGCTCTCCGAGGAGCAGGCGGACAGCCGACGGGCCTGGGCCGACGACCCGTCCGCCGGGGACCGGCCGACCCGGCTCACGGCGGACCGGGTGTGGATCATCGACCCGCTGGACGGCACCCGGGAATTCTCTGAGGAAGGGCGCGACGACTGGGCTGTGCACGTGGCACTCTGGCAGCGGTCGGCCGCCCCGGACGGCGCGCTGGTCGCCGGCGCGGTCGGCATGCCGGCCCGTACCGGCCCCGGCGGCACGCCGCTGGTCCTCGGCAACCGGGTCCCGACCGCGCCGCCCGTCGACGGGCCGCTGCGGATCGCCGTGAGCCGCAGCCGGCCGCCCGCGTTCGTGAGCGAACTGGTCGAGGGCATCGGCGCCCGCGCGGTGCCGATGGGCTCGGCCGGGGTGAAGGTCTGCGCGGTGGTCACCGGCCAGGTCGACGCGTACGTGCACGCCGGGGGCCAGTACGAATGGGACTCGGCTGCCCCGGTCGCCGTGGCCCTCGGCGCAGGCATGCACGCGTCCCGGATCGACGGCTCACCGCTGCGCTACAACCGGGACGACCCGCGCCTTCCGGACCTGCTGGTCTGCCGTCCGGAGCACGCGGAGTCCCTGCTCGCGGCCATCGACCGCTACCGTTGACGACGCCCGCTCCGGCACCGTTGAACAGAGGAGGGTCATGAGTTCCGGCCCCATCGCCGCGCCCACCCTCGCCGCCCCCGACCCGACCCCGCCGCGGCGCCGGCTCGGCCGCTGGTGGCTGCTCCCGCTGACCGCCGGCGCGCTCGTGCTGGGTACCACGGTCGCCCTGGCCACCAACGGCCACCTGCCCGGCGGGCCCGCCCCGACGGCCACCGACGCCACCGGCGGCAACGCCGGACTCGGCCCGGCGGCCCCCGGCACCCGCCCGACGCCGAGCGGCAACGAGGGCTTCGGCGCGGGCCCCGCGTCGGGCTCGCCGAGCCCGAGCGTCAGCGGCGGGGCCACGTCCGGCGCTTTCCCGGGCGGCCGCAACACGCTGCCCGGGGCGAGCATCTACCTCAAGAGCGGGGAGAGCTTCGCCGCCGGGCTGGCCCGCTCGGACCGCAGCTACGGCCCGCTGCGCATGGTCCGGGTCTTCTACCCGGGGCTGCCGCCGTCCTGGTCGGGCAGCCGCGCCGACGTCGCCAACCGGACCGTGGTGGTCTCGTTCAAGGCGCCGCCCGGCGAGGTGGCCGCCGGCAAGCACGACTCGCGGCTCGCCGCCTGGTTCCGCTCCGTCCCGCGGGACCTCGACGTGTACTGGTCGTACTTCCACGAGCCGGAGGACGACGTCGAGCGCGGCTCGTACACCGCCGCCCAGTACCGGGCCGCGTGGAAACGCCTCGCCGGCCTCGCCGACCGGGCCGGCAACGCCCGGCTGCGATCCACGCTGATCCTGATGTGCTGGACGCTCAACCCGAACTCCCGGCGCACCTTCGAGGACTACTGGCCGGGTGGCGACGCCATCGACGTGCTCGGCTGGGACTGTTACAACAGCGGCGGCAAGTACGACCGGTACACCGACCCGGCGCAGGTCTTCACCCCGATGATCAACAAGTCGAAGGCGCTGGGGAAGCCGTGGGGGCTCGCCGAGACCGGCAGCGTCCGCATCGCCGGGGACAGCAGCGGCACCGGCCGGGCCGCCTGGATCCGGTCGATGAGCCGGTACCTCGACGGGCAACGCCCGCTGTGGGTGGCGTACTACGACTACGAGGTCGCCGGAGGCGACTTCCGGCTCACCGACGCGCCGAGCCGGGAGGCGTGGCGGGCCTGGTGCGCCGCCTCCTGACCGGGCTCAGATCCCCCGGCCGCGCTTGTGCAGCGTACGCAGGACGCGGTCGGGGTCGACGGCCCGGCTGGCCACGGCGAGGGCCAGGTACGCGCGCGGCTCCCGGGGGTTGCGCGACAGCGTGCGCCGCGCCCAGCGCACGGCCTCGCCCCGGTTGCCCAGCGCCGCCTGGGCGAACGCGATCTGGCCGCTGACCCGCGCCTCGCCGGCCGGCACGGTGGCGAACTCCGGGTACCGGCCGAGCAGCCACTGCAACGCCACGGAGATGGTCTCCCAGCGCTGGGCGAAGTACGACTGCTTGTGCCAGCGCACCGTCACGTACGGCTCGACCAGGTTGACCAGCGGGGCGTGCCGGGCGGCCCGGAGCAGGAACTCGTAGTCCTCCGCGTAGCTGCCCGGGATCTCCTCGTCGACCAGCCCGATGCCGTCGAGCAGCGCCTCCCGGCGGATCAGGAACGTCGACGGGTGCAGCTCGGTGTGCCGGTCCCGCAGCAGGGCGGCCAGCGGCACCCGGTTGACCGGCAGCACCCGGTCGACCTGGCGGCCGTCGTAGTCGACCCGGATGCCGCAGCTCACGAACGCGCCGTCGGGCGCGGCGGCGAGCGCCGCCACCTGCGCGGCGAGCTTGCCGGGCAGCCACTCGTCGTCGTCGTCGCAGAACGCCACGAGGTCACCGGTGGCGGCCAGGATGCCCGTGTTGCGGTTGCCGGCCAGGCCCGGGTTGCGCTGGTTGACCAGCACGGTGACCCGGGGGTCGTCGGCCAGCGACCGGTCCGGCTCGGACTGGTCGTAGACGACCACCACGTCCACCCGGCCGGGGTAGTCCTGACCGAGAATCGCGTCGAGGGCCTTGCGCAGCAGCTCGGGGCGGTCCCGGGTGGGAACCACCGCGGTCACCGACGGGTACCCGCCGACCGGCTCGGTCATTGCGTCGGTGTCGTGCACCGGCTCGGTCATTGCGCCTCCGTGGAGCCCGGGCGGCCGAGGCCGACGTATCCGTACCGCAGACGCAGGGGCAGCGTCGCGGCGCTCACCACCACCCGGCTACGCGACGGCAGGGCCGTGCGCCAGGCGTCGTCCTGCCGGACCCGCAGCGGGCCGGCGTTGAACCGCAGCGGGTTGCCGGCGATGCTGTGCGCCGGGCGCAGCGGCGCGGGCGACGGGTCCAGCACCCGCAGCGCGCCGGGGTCGTCGGGCAGGCCGGCGAAGCGGCGCAGCCGGGCGATCGTGTCGCGCGGGTCGGCGGTGAAGTCCTCGTAGCGCAGCCGGACCACCGGCACGCGGGTGGCCAGCAGGTGGAACGCGGCGTTCTGCGCGGTCCACAACTTGCTCACCGTGAACGGCGAGAAGGTCGGCATGTACGCCTCGGCGTCCACCACCTCGGGCCGGCGTACCTGCTTCGCCCAGGAGTACGCCACCGCCCGGCTGTCCCGCACCAGGTGCAGCACCCGCAGATCGAGGTCGTCGGCCCAGCGCAGCGCGAACGCAGTGGAGGCGTGCTTGCTGGAGTCCACCACGAGCCGCGCGCCGGTCACCGCCATCGCGGCGGCGTAGATCCGGGTGTAGAGGTCGGCGTAGCGGCGCACCTCGTCGAGCTGTGCGGCGGGCAGCTCGGCCCGGGCCAGCCGGGGGATGTGCCGGGTCCGGTCGACAGCGTCCTTCAGCGCCAGCACGTCGGCGCGGTCGACCGCCGACCAGCCGCCGAAGGCGTGCTCGCCGACGCGCTGCCAGAAGTCACAGGCGGTGAACCGCTCCCCACAACCGCACCGCTCGTCGCCGCCGAGAGCCCGTTCCCACAGGTGCACCACCTCGCCGACCGCGCAGACGTCGGGATGCTGGGCTAGGATCAGCTCCAACAGGGTGGAGCCGCTACGACCCAGCCCGCCGACGAAGAGCACCCGGGCACTCACCGCCACCACCTGCGCCGCCCGGGTTCCCGGCTGGCACGGACCAGGTCCTCGACGATCCGGCCAACCGCTGTAGCGGCGGCGACCCGGGGGTCGGGCCGGTCCGGGTCGGCGGCCAGGGCGTACGTCAGCGGGTCCGCCACGCCCTTGTCCAGCGCCTCGACCAGGTCGGCCTCGGACTCGGCCAGCCGGACCATCCCGGCCGCGCCGAGCCGGCGGGAGAAGAGCTGCTGGTGGTTGTCGACGTGCTCGTGGTGGGCCGGGTCCCTGGGCACCACGATCGGCAGGTGCCCGTGCCGGCGTGCCTCGGTGATGGTGGCGGGACCGCCGTGGCAGACCACCAGGTCCGCCTCGGTCATCGCCCGCTGGAGCTCGTCGTGGGCCAGGAACGGCACCGCGCCCGGCAGCCGGGGCGCCCGGCTGCGCCCGTGCTGCACGACGAGCCGGACCTCCGGCGCGGCGGCGTCCCGGCCAACGTGCCAGCGCTCCAGCCAGTCGACCAGCCTGTCGAAACGGTGCACGTCCGTGCCGACCATGGCCAGGATCGTGCGGGGGGCCGGGGAGTCGCCGCGCTGGCGCGGAATCGGCAGGTTCACAGCAGGTTTCCCACCACGGTCGCCTTTGGATAGAGCCGGCGCTGCTCCTCCCACTGCACGAGCATCGCCGAGAGGAAGGGCCGACACAGCCGGGCCGAGAGCGTCGGGGTGTCGATCCGGTCGTAGACCTCGATGTAGACCGTGGGGATGCCGCGCAGCCGGGCCACCACCACGAAGGGCAGGGCGACCCCGGCACCGGTGGTGACCACCGCGGCGACATCCCGCCCGCGGAACACCCGCACGGCGAGCCAGAGGTTGCGGGCCAGGTTCTTCAGGTTGCGGGTGGTCGGGTGGTACGCCCAGACCACGTCCTCGCCGTCGAGCAGTGATCGGGCGTCCGGGGTGTCGAAGGTCACCCAGGAGCGGGCCCGGTTGCGGTACCACGGTGCGAGCGCCACCAGTTGGGCGAGGTGCCCGCCGCTGGAACCGACGAGCATGACTTCACCAGACTCCACGTACACCCGCCTCCCGAGGGCCCCACCGCGCCCCGGGACGCGCCCACCGGGGGCGGTCGACCGGACGGCGCGACGCCGCCACAATGTAGCGGCCCTGCGAACAGAAACATAAGTGGCGCTCATCATCATCCGACCTGTCGGATGGTTGCCAGCAGGACCTTTCGCCAATGCCGAGCTCCCCCGTCCCGCGCCTAGACTGCCGCTGACATCCACCGGGGCGAGGGGATCGCGGATGACCGACCAGACGGCCGAGGCAACGCAGGGTACCGGCAACGGGGTGACCCCCGACCCGGTCACCGTCCTCTACGTCTGCGGCATGCCGCGCAGTGGCTCCACACTGCTCGACCTGATGCTCGGCCAGTTCGTCGGGCACTGCGACGTCGGCGAGCTGTTCTACCTGTGGCAGTCCGGTGTCGAGCGGAACTTCCGGTGCGCCTGCGGTGAGCACTTCGACGCGTGCCCGTTCTGGGGCGAGGTGGGCCGGCGGGCGTACGGCGGATGGTCGCAGATCGACGTGGCCGACGTACGGGCGCTGCAACGCCGGGTCGATGCCACCGCCAAGATCCCGCTGATCGTGAACCCGGGGATGTCCGCTGCCTTCCGGCGGGACCTGGACCGCTACACCGAGCTGCTGACGAGGCTCTACCGGGCGGTGGGGGAGGTGTCCGGGGCGCGGGTCGTGGTCGACTCCACCAAGCGCCCGTCGCTGGCGTACATCCTGGCCCGGACTCCGCAGGTCGACCTGCGGCTGGTGCACGTGCTGCGCGACCCGCGCGGGGTGGCGTACTCGTGGAGCCAGGTGGTGGAGCTGCCCGAGGGCACCTCGACCAAGGGGCGGATGAACCAACGGTCGGCGCGGCTGACCGCCCGGCGCTGGGTCACCGTCAACGCGATGGTCGCCGCGCTGGGCCGCCGTGGCGTGCCCCGGGTCACCGTCCGGTACGAGGACCTGGTCCGCGACCCGCGCGGCGAGCTGGGCCGGATCGCGGCGCTGACCGCCGACGTGACCGGCGTCGTCGATCCGCTGGAGTTCCTCCGGGACAACGAGTTCGAGCAGGCCGGCTCGCACGCGGTGGCCGGCGGGCGGATCCGGATGCGTAGCGGCCCGATCACCCTGGCGCTGGACGAGAAGTGGCGCCGCGAGTACGCCCCGGGCCCCCGCCGCCTGGTCGGGGCGATGACCTGGCCGATGCGCCGCCGCTACGGCTACCGCTGACGCCCCTGTTCGGCGTCCGGCTCGGGCCGGCCGGCTCCCGGCTCGGCCGAAGGCGTCGGAACCGGCTCGGCCGAAGGCGTTAGGAAGGGACCCTTCCTATACCGAAAGCGTTAACAGGGGGCCCTTCCTTACCGGGCGGCGGCGGCCAGGTGGGCGTCGAGGGTGTCGAGCAGCTCCGGGGCCCGCTCGTAGTCGAACTTGCGGGCGAAATGCGCCCCGCTGGCCAGCGCGCGGGGCAGGTCCTCGGCGGTCAGCGACTTGGGGTGGTTGAAGGTGCTGTTCCGGAAGTCGAAGTAGCGCTTGCAGTCTGGCACCAGGTCGAAGCGGCCGGCGCTGCACACGATGGTCTGGAAGACCGCCTCGACCGGGGAGAGGCAGTGCCGGAAGTACTCCACCACGTCCGGCCGCCGGTCGAAGTACTCCCGCAGGTAGGCCACCACCGGCCAGCTCAGCGAGGAGAACGCCGACCCGCCGTGCAGCCGCAGGTCGTCCCCGAACGGGGTGCGGGCCCGGCGGCCGACCGCCAGCCCGTACGACACGTGCACCCGGACCAACGGCTGCACCCGGTTGACCGCCTGGAGCGGGCGGAGCAGCTTCTTGCCCCGGGGGCTGAGCCGGAGCAGCCGCCGGTGCTGGAAGTGGTAGCGGGAGCGGACCCGGCTGCGTGGCCAGTGGCTGTCCGGCCCATTCGCGTCCCAGTACTCCATGAACCCGTCGGCGCCCGAGTCGACCAGCTCGGCCTCGCACTCGCCGAGCGGGCGGAGGGGGTAGTCCTGACCGGTGATGTTCACCAGCCAGTCGACCTGCACCCCCTCGCCGTTCAGCCAGTCGACGGCAGCCATGTAGCGGTCTACATGACTGAAGTCACCGTATCCACCCTCGTGCATCTGCACGACGACGTCGGGCAGTGACCGCAGCTCGGCGAGGTCCAGCGGGGCACCGTTCACGTCGTGACTGACGTGCACAATGCTGTCTGGACTGTACTTTTTCACCGCGTGTACCAGCCGGTTCAGCTGCTCGGGTGACCGGTGGCTCTGGATGTGGTAGCAAAACCGCACCCGCTCATCCTCCCCCGCGACGCCGCCGCTGAGAAGCGAACCTTCGTCGGCTTCCCCTGACCGCTCGGATCAGGGAGACTCAAGGTTCGCCGTGGCACCGCTCGCCACGGACGACTGGCCGGCCCGGTCCAAAGGGAGCGACACAGCCCGATGCCCTCGTCTCACCACGCCGATCTGCGCGACTCAGACGGCCCCACGCTGATGACCTACATCGAGTGGCTTCGCCGCCGATGGTGGCTCCTCGTGGTGGCCGCGCTGCTCGGCGCGGGTGCCGGCATGCTGGTCAGCCAGGTGCAGACCCGCACGTACGTGTCGACCACGTCGCTGCTGGTCCGCCAGGTCGGCCCGGACGCCAACCCCGGCGCCAAGGTCAACCTCGACACCGAGGCGCAGGTCGTCCGTTCCCTGGTCGTCGCCGAGCGGGCCCAGGCTCTACTGAAGACCAATCTTCCCGCCGAGGACCTGGTCCGGTCGCTGTCGGTCACCGTGCCGCCGAACAGCCAGGTGCTCCAGATCGTGTTCGAGGCGGGCAGCCCCGAGGCCGCTCAGGCCGGCTCGCACTCCTTCGCCCAGGCGTACCTGGACCTGCGGCTGGCGACGGCCACCCGGTCCCTGGAGAACGAGACCACCGCGCTCAAGCAGCAGATCACCGAGACCAACAAGCAGCTCGCCGCCGTCGCCGGCAAGATCGCCGCCGCTCCGCCGAACTCGGTGGAGCGGGCCCGGGCCGAGGCCGACCGCAACGTGCTGACCAACCAGCTCGCCAGCCTCAACAGCCGGCTGAGCCCGCTGCTGAGCACCGCGCTCGACCCCGGCGAGATCATCTCGGACGCGCCGCTGCCCCGGAAGCCCAGCTCCCCGAACACCACCCTCAACCTGGCCAGCGGCCTCGGCGCGGGGCTGCTGTTCGGCATCGTGGTCGCCCTGGTGCTGGACCGGCTCGACACCCGGGTCCGGCGCGGCCGGGACGTCGCCGACCGGCTCGGCCTGCCGATGCTGCTGGAGCTGCCGACCCGCCAGGCCGGCCTGACCATCCTGCCGCCGGGCCACGAGGTCTCCCGCGAACTGGGCCGGCTACGCAACGTGCTGTTGTCGACGATGCCCGAGCCGCAGCCCGGCCGGGGACGCCTGCTGCTGCTCACCGACACCTCGCCCGGCCCGGCGGCCGGCTTCGTGGTCGGCAATCTCGCCGCCGCGTACGCCCGCACCGGCGCGCAGGTCGCGGTGGTCACGACCAAGCGGGACTCGCCGCTCCCCGCGATGCTCGGTGGGGTCAAGCCCCGGCACACCCTGGCCGACGTGCTGCGCCACGACGTGTCGGCGCTGACCGCGCTGACCCCGGCCCCTGGCCTCGGCCAGCTCCGGGTGCTGTTCCCCGGCAACCTCGACACCGAGGTGGAGCTGCCGGTCGCCACCATGCTGGAGGTGCTCGGAGAGCTGGCGGCCCGCTTCGACCACGTGCTGATCGAGACGGCCCAGCCGACGGCCGCGGTGGAGGCGCAGGCGCTGGCCCGGCACGTCAACGGGGTGATCCTGGTGATCGAGGGCGGGCAGACGCGCAGCAGCGAGATCACCGCCGCGATCCACCAGTTCGAGCAGGTCGACGCGCCGGTCCTCGGCGCGGTGCTGGCCCCCCGGCTGGCCGAGCGCGTCCCGGCCCCGCCCGCCCCGGCCGCGCGACGCGGCGGCCCGCCGTCGCCCCGCCCGCGGCCCGACCCGACGGTGCCGTCGCAGGCCGGCCCGCCCAACAACATCGAGTCCACGATGATCCTGCCCCGTTCCACCGCGAGCGCCCGGGACGCCCGGCCGTCCGGGCCGCAGGGGCCCGCCAAGCCCGCCCCCGCCCCGGCGGTTCAGGCCCCGCCGGTGCTTCCGTCCAGGCCGGTGACCCAACCGAAGCCCCCGGGCAAGTCCACCGTCTACCGCTCCTCGCGGGATTCCGACGGCATCGACCCCGGCCGGTACTCGATGGCCCTCGACCCGGTCGAGGACAGGGAGTGAACCGCCGGCGCGTCTTGGGCAACACGCTCGCGGTGGCGCTGGTCGCCGCCCTCGGCGCGGGTTGCGCCGAGGAACAGCCGCCCGGGGCCACCGACCTGGTCGACCCGGGCTCCCCGGCCCCCCGGCCCAGTCCCACCCCGAGCCTGCCGGCCGCCCCGCTGTCCGGAAAGCCGGTCGCCGAGGCGGTGGCGGGCCGCCAGGCGGTGGTGGTGCCGCTGCGGGTGACCGCCGGCACGAGCCCCGTGGGGCTGGCCGAGGCCGACCTGGTCTACCAGGAGTTCGCCGAGTCGGAGAGCCTGCACCTGACAGCGGTCTACCAGTCCCGGGACGCCGCGAGGGTGGGCCCGGTCGCGGAGATCCGCCCCGTGGACATCCGCACGGTCGGCGTGCTGCGCCCCTTCGTCGGGTACGCGGGCGGGCCTACCGGCTTTCTCAACCAGTTCGCCGCCGCCGAACTGGAGGGGGTCACCCCGGCGCAGCGCGCCGCCGCGTTCCCGTCCGGCCAGGCGTCGACCGCCGCGCTGCGCCAGGCGGCCCCGAAGGGTGGCGCAGCGCCGACCCAGGTCCTCGACCACGCCGCCCCGGGCGCCCCGCTGGGCAGCCAGGGCGTCAGCCCGGCCGGCAAGCTGACCGTCGCCGCCCCCGGGCACCCCACGCAGACCTGGGCGTACGACGCGGCCAGCTCGTCGTGGCGCGGCAAGATCGGCAAGGTCACGGTGAGCGTCGCCTCGGTCGTCGTGCTCACGATGGAATACCGCACCCTCACCGTGCGCAAGCCCAGCCACCGCTCGCTGCCCGGGGCGAACGTCTACGGCTCCGGCGCGGCGCTCGTGGTGTCCGGCCCGTCCAGCGCCAAGGCGAGGTGGAGCAAGCCCGGGCAGCGGCTGGTCTGCAACATCACCGACGAGGGCGGCTTCCAGGTCCGGCCACAGCCCGGCCCCGCCTGGGTGATCTACGCCCCGAAGAACGCCAAGGTCAGCGTGACATGACGACGGCCGCCCCGCTCCGGCCCGCACCGGGGCCGGAGCCGGCACCGGCGGGACGGCGTCCGGCCGACCCGCCGCGAACCCCGCCGGCAGCGCCGGCCCGGCGCTGGTCGCTGCGGCTGCCCCCCGCCTGGCCGGTGACCGCGCTCTTCGTGCTCTACCCGGTGTGGTGGGCGCTGGGCCTTCCCTCGTTCATCTTCGCCATCCTCGCCGTCCCGATGGCCTTCCGGCTCTACCGGCGCGGCAACGTCAAGGTGCCGCCGGGCTTCGGGCTCTGGCTGATCCTGCTGGCCTGGGTGGTGCTGTCCGGGCTGATGCTCGGCATCACCGCGCCCAACACGCTCGCCCCGAGCGGCTCCGGCCGGTACATCGGCTGGGGCATCCGGGTGATGAACTACACCGCCCTGACGGTGACGATGCTCTACGTCCTCAACCTCAGCGAGCGGGAGCTGCCCCGGGGACGGCTGGTGAAGCTGTTCGGCTTCATGGCCGTGATCACCGTCATCGGCGGGTACGTGGGGGCGCTGTTCCCGCAGCTCAAGTTCGTCGCGCCGCTGAACTACATCCTGCCCTCCGCCATCGCCAAGGAACCGTTCGTCAACCGGCTGATGCACGTCGAGGTCGCCCAGGTGCAGGAGGTGCTCGCCGGGGAAGCCAGTTCGCCCCGCCCGGCCGCCCCCTTCGAGTACACCAACACCTGGGGCGAGAACATGGCGATCCTGCTGATCTGGTTCATCGTCGGCTGGGTGGTCCTCGGCCGGGGGCCACGCCGGCTCACCGGTTACCTCGTGGTGGTCGCCGCCGTCTTCCCGATCGTCTACTCGCTCAACCGGGGGCTGTGGATCGGGCTGGTGATCGGCGCGGTGTACGTCGCGGTGCGGCTGGCCCTGCGTGGTCGGGTCGTCGTGTTGGTCGGGTTGGCGCTGGCCACCGGGCTGATGGGGGTGGCGGTGCTCGCGTCCCCGCTGGGCGACCTGCTCAACGAACGCATGGCCAACGGGCACAGCGACGACATCCGGGCCACCCTGTCCAGCGGTGCGGTCGAGGCGGCCAACCACTCGCCGGTGCTCGGCTACGGTGGCAACCGGGCCCTGATCGGCAGCAACCGGTCGATCGCGATCGGCAAGTCGGCCGACTGCAAGCAGTGCGGCAACCGGGAGTTGGGCAGCAACGGGCAGGTGTGGAACCTGCTGACCGGCCAGGGCTGGGTGGGCGCATTCTGCTACAGCGCGTTCTTCCTGTGGTGCCTGTGGCGGTTCCGGCACGACCACACCCCGATCGGCATCGCCGGCAGCCTGGTGCTGATCCTGATGCTGTTCTTCCAGTTCCTCTACGGCTCGTTGAACACCACCCTGGCGTACGGGCTGATCAGCGTGGCGCTGCTCGCCCGCAACGACCTGCACCTGCGCGCGGCGCGCCGCGAGGCCCGGCTCGCCGCCGTCGAGGCCGCGGTCGCCCCGACCGCACCCCGTGCCCTGCCCGAACGGCGGTTCCGCTGATGCTCACCCCACCCCCCGGCGCCGACGCGCGCGGCGCGTACCTGCCCGAGTTGGCCGGCCTGGTCTGGCCGGCACCGGCCCGACCGGCGCTGCGGCGCGGCGGCCGGGCCGGGTTCGCGGTGGTGCCCTCGGCCGCGCGGCCCCGGCTGCTGGTGCCGGCCGGCTCCCGGCGGGCGGCGGCCGGCGCGGTCCGGCACTCCACCGAGGCGCAGAGCGCGAAGGCCCGGCTGCGCCGCGCGGTGCTGGCCGCCGCGTTCCGCACCGGGCTCGGGCGGCTCGCCTTCCGCGACCGGCTGGTGGTCGACGCGGGCGGCGACGCGCTCGACGCGCACCTGGCCGCCGTGCTGGGCCGCCCGGCGCTGCTGAGCATCCACATCGGGCCGGCGCGGGCCAACCGCAAACCGGTGGTCCAGCTCCTCGACGCCGCTGGCGACCCGATCGGGTACGCGAAGCTCGGCGTCGACCCGCTCACCCGGGCCCTGGTCGAGGCGGAGGCGGCGGCGCTGGCCCGGTTGGCGAAACTCGACCTGCCCGGCGTGCAGGTGGCCGAGGCGCTGCACCACGGCGTCTGGGGCGGGCACGCCCTGTTGGTGCAGAGTGCCCTGCCGGTGGGGCTGCCCCGGGCCGCGCCCGCGCCGGCCGCCGAGGCCGAACGGGCAGCCATGGTCGCGGTGAGCCGCTGCGTCGGCGTGGAGCGCCGCCCGTACGCGGGCAGCGCCCACGACCGGCGGCTCCGCGACGAGTTGGCGGCGCTCGGGGACCGGCCGGAGGCGGCCCGGCTGCGCGCGGTGCTGGCCGAGGTCCGCCGCGTCGACCCGGTGCTGGCCCTGGGGGCCTGGCACGGCGACTGGAACGGCGGCAACAGCGCGGCCCTGGCCGACGGCCGGGTGCTGGTGTGAGACTGGGAACGGTTCGCCGACGACGTGCCGCTGGGCTTCGACGCCCTGCACCGGCGGGTGCAGACGGCGATCACCCGCGCCGGGGTGGAGCCCCGGGCGGCGGCGGGGCGGCTGATCGCCGCGGCGGCGGACGACCTGGCCCCGTTCGGCCAGCCGGCCGGGGTCGCCGACCTGGTGGCGGTGCTCTACCTGGTCGAGTTGGCGGCGCGCTACCTGCGCGACCGGCAGGCCGAGGCGGGGGCCCGGCTGGGACACGTGGACGCCTGGCTGCTGCCGGCGGTGGAGGATCACCTGGCCGGGCGGCCGGGTGCGGGAGGAGTGGCGAAGTGACGCTGGTCAAGGCACAGGCGCGGCGCGCGGTGCGGTCGGTGAGTCGGACGTATGGCCGGTGGACCGCCGGTTCGCGGCTCGCCCCCGACTTCCTCATCGTGGGCGCGCAGCGCTGCGGCACGACGTCGCTGTTCAAGACCCTGTCGCAGCACCCGGCGGTGCTGCCGGCGGTCTACCACAAGGGCGTGCACTACTTCGACACCGGCTACGACCGGGGGCTGGACTGGTACCTCGGGCACTTCCCGACGGTGCGCCGCGCCGAGGCGGTGCGGCAGCAGGTCGGGGTGCGCGGGGTGACCGGGGAGTCGAGCCCGTACTACATGTTCCACCCCCTCGCGGGCGAGCGGATCGCGAAGGACCTGCCGGGCGTGCGGCTGCTGGTGCTGCTACGCGACCCGGTGGAGCGGGCGTACTCGGCGCACACCCACGAGGCGGCCCGGGGCTTCGAGACGGAGGGCTTCGAGCGGGCCCTGGAGCTGGAGCAGGAGCGGATCGCCGGGGAGCGGGAGCGGCTGCTCGCCGACCCGACGGCGCACAGCCACCACTTCCAGCACAACGCGTACCTGACCCGGGGTCAGTACGTGGAGCAGCTCGAACGCCTTGAGTCGATCTTCGGCCGGGACCGGCTGCACGTGATCGACGCGGACGACTTCTTCGCCGAGTCCCGGCCGGCGTTCGACGCGGTCTGCGACTTCCTCGGCCTGCCGCGCTGGGCGGACATCTCGTTCGGCAAGCACAACGCGCGGTCCCGTTCGCCGATGGACCCGGCGCTGCGGGCCCGGCTGGAGGAGCACTTCGCCCCGTACGACGAGCGGTTGAGCACCTGGTGGGGACGCGTGCCGTCGTGGCGACGGTAGCCCCGGCCCGGTCGGGCGCCGGCGAGCTGGGCGGAGCGGCCCGGCACGGGGTCGCGAACCTGCTCGGGGTGGCGGTCGCGGCGGTCGCCGGGTTCGGCCTGAACATCGTCGTCACCCGGGGCTGGTCCATGTCGGACGCCGGCCTCTTCTTCGCCGCCACCAGCGCGTTCATGATCGCATACGCGGCGGCGCGGCTGGGTACCGGCGTCGGCGCGGTCTACTTCATCAGCCGCTACCGGGCCCTCGGCCAACCGGAGCGCCTGCGCGCGTCGGTGCTGGTCGGGCTGCTGCCGGTGCTGGGGGTCGGCACGCTGATCGCGGTGGCCGGCTGGTGGGCGGCTCCCCGGATCGTGGCGCTGACGTTCGACGAGCCGGTGCCCGGTGCGGTGCGCGCGCTGCGGGTGCTGCTGGTCTTCGTGCCGGTGGCCGCGCTCTGCGACTTCGCCCTGGCCGCCTGCCGGGGCTTCGGCAAGATGCGCCCGCTGCTGTTGATCGAGCGGTTCGGCCGGACCGGGCTGCAACTGGTCGGGGTGGGGCTCGCCGCCGTCCTCGGCCTCTCGGCGACGACGGCGCTGCCGCTGGCCTGGGTCGCACCGTACCTGCCGGCCGCGCTGGTCGGCACCGTGTGGCTGGCCCGGCTGGTCCGGCGCGCGGAGCGGGGCGCGCAGGCCCCGGCGGTGTCGCTGCGCGAGGAGTTCGGCCCGTACTGGCGCTACAGCGGGCCCCGCGCGCTGAGCGGCCTGGCCCAGATGGTGGTGCAGCGGCTCGACATCGTGCTGCTCGGCGCGCTGCGCGGGCTGTCCGAGGCGGCGCTCTACACGGCGGCCACCCGGTTCCTCGCCCTCGGGCAGCTCTCCGGGCAGGCGCTCTCCACCGCCGTGCAGCACCGGCTCGCCGAGCACATGGTCCGCGACGACCGGGACGCGGCCGGCCGGCTCTACCAGGCGGCCACCGGCTGGCTGGTGCTGCTGGCCTGGCCGGCGTACCTGCTGTTCGCGGTGTTCGCCGAGCCGATGCTGCACCTGTTCGGCGACGGGTACGCCGCCGGGGCGCGGGTGACCGTCTTCCTCGCCCTGACCATGCTGGTGGCCACCGGCTGCGGCATGGTAGACACAGTGCTCAACATGGCCGGCCGAACGTCCTGGACGTTCTACAACGCGCTGGCCGGCACGCTGGTCAACGTGGTGCTGAACGTGCTGCTCATCCCACGTTTTGGCATCATGGGCGCGGCGGTCGCCTGGTCGTCGTCCATCCTGATCACCAACCTGGTGCCGCTGGCCCAGCTGCACCACGCATACCGGCTGCACCCGTTCGGCCGGGGCACGCTGGCCGCCGCCGGGCTGGCGGTGGCGTGCTTCGGCGTGCCGGCGCTGATCGCCCGCGCGGTGCTCGACGCCGGGCCGGTCACCCTGGCGGTGCTCGCGGTACTCGGGACCACCGGGTACGCCGCCGGGGCATGGCGGCTACGCCGGGTGCTCCAGCTCGACGCGCTGCGGGCCCTGCGCCGGGGCCGCCGACGCTGAGGCCCGCTCGGGTCTTGTTCACGAGAACGTCCGCCGCCGGGTACACCGGTGGCACCGGTACGGGAAGGTGCGGCAACGATGAAGCGGTTCCACAGGGCGGTGGCGCTCCTGCTCGGGTCGGCGCTGGCCGTCACGGCCTGCTCCGAGTCGGCCCCGGACTTCGTGCCGCCCCCGGCCGGCACCGCGCCGACGGTGTCCCCCCGCGCGACGGACGACCTGGCCACCACCGGCCGGGGCCCGGAGCTGCCCGAGAAGGGCGTCTGGCTGGGCGCGTGGGTGAAGCCGGACTGGCAGACCCCGGAGGGGCGGGTCGAGGCGCTGACCGCGTTCGCCGACCAGACCCGCGGCAAGGTGACCCTGGCGCACATGTTCCACGAGTGGGAGGACGACTTCCCCGGCCCCACCGAGTACGCCTTCCAGGCCACCGGGAAGCTCCAGATGATCTCCTGGTCGGGTGCCGACACCCGGTCCATCCGCGACGGCGTCTACGACCAGCTCATCCGGCAGCGGGCCGAAAAGATCAAGCAGTTCGGGGTGCCGCTGCTGCTGCGCTGGCGGTGGGAGATGGACCGGCCGAACCTGGCCCAGAGCGTCCACTCGCCGGAGGACTACGTCGCCGCCTGGAAGCGCATCCGGGGCATCTTCACCGAGGTCGGCGCCACCAACGCCGCCTTCGTCTGGTGCCCGCACGTGCAGGGCTTCGTCGACCCGTCCCGCAACGCCGCGGCGTACTACCCCGGCGACGACCAGGTCGACTGGCTCTGCACCGATGTGTACCCGGGCAAGGAGTTCGAAGGCTTCGCCCCCCAGATGGACACCTTCATGGCGTTCGCCGCCCAGCACCCGCGTCCGGTAGTGATCGGCGAGTTCGGGGTCACCTACCCGGGCGCGCCCGGCCAGCGCGGCGCGTGGCTGCGCGAGGCCGGCGACTACATCAAGCGGCACCCGCAAATCAAGGCCGTCGTCTACTTCGCCGCGAAGCAGACGAAGCCCGCGTACGACAGCACCTTCAACGACGACCCGGAGGGGCTGGCCGCGTTCCAGGAACTGACGGCGGACCCGTGGTTCTCCGCACCGCCGCCGCCCACCCCCGCGCACGGTCCGCGCGCCCAGTGACCTCGTCTTTTCGTACGAGCGGCCCGGCTGCACCGGCGGCGGCCGGCACGTTGTCGGTCACAACACGCCCCCCGGGGTAGACGCCGCGCGTTCCGTGCGCGATCGTGTCATCGAGCTTCCGTCCGGTCGTCGCCTCTACGACCCGGGTCACCGAGTGGGTTCGCCCGATCGCACGGAGGCGCCTCACACCGATCTCCGCCGTTCATCCGGAGTTGCCCGTGGTCCGTTTTCCGGCGCTCGGTCGCCGACCCCTCGCGGCCCTGACCGCCGCCGCACTGACCGTTTCCGGCATCCTCGTCGCTGGCCCGGCCCCCGCCGCCCCCAACCACACCACCGTGGTCGGCGCGGTTCCCTCCTCCCTCACCCCGAACATCGTGGACGGCACCGTCTTCGCCATCCACGACGCCGGCAGCAAGGTCGTCGTCGGCGGCTCGTTCACCGGGGTGCAGAACCGCAACTCGGACGTCACGATCGCCCGCAAGTACGTGCTGGCCTTCGACAAGGCCACCGGCCAGGTGGACACCGCGTTCGCCCCGGTGGTCGACAGCGAGGTCTACGACATCCTCGCCGGCCCGACGGCCGGCACCGTCTACCTCGCCGGCAAGTTCAACACCGTCAACGGCACCAGCCGCCGCAAGCTGGCCCTGCTCAACCTGGCCAACGGCAGCGTGGTCACCAGCTTCCCCAACCTGAACTTCAACGGCCTGGTCAACGACATCGCCAAGGTTGGCAGCCGGCTGCTCGTGGGCGGCATCTTCACCACCGCCGCCACGCAGCCGCGCAACGGTTTGGCCTCGCTCGACGCCGTCACCGGCGTGGTGGACAACTACCTCACCGCGTCGCTGACCGGGCACCACAACTACGACGGGATCAGCGGCGCGAGCGCCGGCGTCGGGGCCGAGAAGATGGCCGTCTCGCCGGACGGCACCCAGCTCGTGGTGATCGGCAACTTCAAGAAGGCCAACGGGGTGCTGCACGACCAGGTGGTCCGGATCACCCTGGGCGGCTCCGCCGCGACCGTGTCGTCCTGGAACACCAACCGGTACGAGCCGCGCTGCGCCTACAAGTCGTTCGACTCGTACGTGCGGGACGTGAGCTTCTCCCCCAACGGCAGCTACTTCGTCATCGTCACCACGGGTACGGCGTACGCGGGAACGCTCTGCGACGCCGCGGCCCGCTGGGAGACGTCGTCCACCGGCACCACCGTCCAGCCGACCTGGGTCGCCTACACCGGCGGGGACACGTTCCTCTCCGTGGGCATCACCGAGCAGGCCGTCTACGTCGGCGGTCACTTCCGCTGGCTGAACAACACCTCCGCCACGAACTCGGCGTACCCGGGCGCGGTGGCCCGGCCCAGCATCGCCGCCCTCGACCCGCTCAACGGCCTGCCGCTGTCGTGGAACCCGGGCCGGCACCCGCGCGGCTACGGCGTGGCAGAGCTGCTGGTCACCCCGCAGGGCATCTGGCTCGGCTCGGACCAGCCCTGGATCGGCAACTTCCAGTACCGCCGGGAGCGGATCGCGTTCTTCCCGCTCAGCGGCGGGGCCGCCCCGCACTCCACCGCCACCGCCACCCTGCCGGGCAGGGTCTACCAGGCCGGGTTCAGCAGCGGCTCGGTCAACGCGGTGCAGCGCCGGTCGTACGACGGGACGAGCGCCGTGGGCGCGGCCACGCCGGTCGCCAACCCCGACGGCACCACCTGGTCGACGGCGAAGAGCGCCTTCTGGGCCGGCGGCACCCTGTTCTACGGGATGAGCGGCGCGCTGTGGCGGCGCACGTTCGACGGCACCACCTTCGGCAAGCCGACGCGGGTCGACCCGTACCACGACGCGCTGTGGGACACGGTGGTGACCGGTTCCGGGCCGGAGGGCCAGACGTACGCCGGCAACACGGTGAGCTTCTACCCGGAGATCGCCAACATGACCGGCATGTTCTACACCAACGGCCGGCTCTACTACACCCTGACCGGGCAGAACGGCCTCTTCTGGCGCTGGTTCAACCCGGACAGCGGCACCGTCGGGGCGGACAAGTTCACCGTGGCCGGAGCGACCGGCTTCGCCGACTCCGGCGGAGTCTTCGTCGCCGGGTCCCGGATCTACATGGTCAGCCGTAGTCTCGGCAACCTGTCGTCGGCCAACTGGGTCAACGGTGCGCCCTCGGGTAGCTGGACGGTGCGCAGCGGCCCTGCCCAGGGCGGGGTCGACTGGCGGACGAAGGCGATCTTCGTCGGCCCCTAGCCCAGATCACGACGGCAGCGAGCCGGGGCCGGACGGGGCATCGCCCTGACGGTCCCGGCTCGCTACTGTCGTTGACGTGCCCACCGAGCCTCTCCGCTGCGCCAACGCGTTGATCGTCGACGACAACGGCCGCCTCTTCGTCCCGCGCCGGTCCCCGCAGCGGGCCGCCTTCGCGGCGCTGCGCTCGATCGGTCTGTGAGCGAGGACGTCGAGCTTCCGTCGCACCGGTTCGCCGGGCTGGTCGCCCCGGCGGTCGACCGGGTCTTCGTCGCCGGCATCCTCGCCGGTCGGGACGGAGGTGGCGCGGAGCTGAGCCAGCGGTACGGCGGGCCGGCGGCCACGGGTTTCCTGGTCGAGTTCCGCACCCGGCTGGCCGCGCCGGGCGGGACGGTCGACCCGGCGGGCTTCGCTGCGGTGACCCGGTACCGCGACCCGGCCTCCTGCCAGCGGGCGCTGGACAAGCAGGTCGCGTACGGCATGCTGCACCGCCGCCCAGACGGCTGCATCTGCGCCACGGAACGCGGCCTCGCCTTCCTGGCCGAGCTGTACCAGGTGCACGCCGAGGTGACCGAGGAGCTGTGGTCCGGGCACGACGACCGGGTGCTCCGGCTGGTCGAGACACTCGGCGGGCTGCTGGCGTACGCGCTGGTCAGCGCCGAGGAGGGGGCCGACGTGCTGGGCGACGCGTTCGCGGTGACGGCACCGCCGTACGAGCCGGACGGCACCGCGCCGGGGGTGCTGCTGCTCAACCGGCTGGGCACGCTGCGCTACCACCGGGCCGACGCGCACGCGGCGGCGTGGACGGCGGCGGGGCACACCGCTCTGAGCGTCGGCGAGCTGCCGGCCGGCCCGGAGCGGCTGGCCATCGAGCTGGAGACGGACCGCCGGGCGGCCGGCCCGTACGCGGTGCTGACCGCCGAGGAGCGGCTGACCATGCTGGCGGACCTGGCCGCGCTGCCGGGCTGACGCCGAGGCGCGGTGCGGTGCCGCCGGGCTGACGCGCCGGTTGACGGCGGGCGCGGTCCGCCCCGGCGCTATCCTCCACCGGTGACCCGGAGACGTACCAAGGAGGCGGTCGCATGATCGGGATGGTCCTCGCGGCCGGTGCGGGGCGCCGACTGCGCCCGTACACCGACACCCTGCCCAAGGCGCTGGTGCCGGTGGACGGTGACACCACCATCCTGGACATCGCGCTGCGCAACCTCGCCGAGGTCGGCCTCACCGACGTGGTGATCGTCGTCGGATACGCCGCCGACGCGGTCGTGACCCGCCAGGCGGAGCTGGAGAAGCGCCACGGCGTCACGATCACCCTCGTGCCCAACGACAGGGCCGAGGAGTGGAACAACGCGTACTCGCTCTGGCTGGCCCGGGAACACTTCGCCCGGGGCGTGCTGCTGGTCAACGGCGACACCGTGCACCCGGTGAGCGTGGAGCGGACCCTGCTGGCCCAGCGCGGGCCGGGCATCCTGCTCGCCGTGGACACGCTCAAGCCGCTGGCCGAGGAGGAGATGAAGACCACCTTCGACGCCGCCGGCCAGCTCACCCGGATCACCAAGCTGATGGACCCGGGCGAGGCGTACGGAGAGTACATCGGCGCGACGCTGATCGAGCCGCGGGTGGCCGACGCGCTCGCCGACGCCCTGGAGGCGACCTGGCGGCGGGACCCGAACCTCTACTACGAGGACGGCTACCAGGAGTTCGCCGAGCGCGGCGGCGAGGTGCGGGCGGCGCCGATCGGCGACGTCTCCTGGGTGGAGGTCGACAACCACGACGACCTGGCCCGGGCGCGGGAGATCGCGTGCCGCTACTAGCCCGCACGATCCTCACCCCGCTGCACATAGACGTGCGGCGGGGCGCGGTGGCGGACCTGGCCACGATCCTGGCCGACGGGCGGATCTCCTCCGGCGGCGACGTCGCCGTGGTGGTCGGGCCGGGGCAGGGCGGGCAGATCGCCGAGCTGATCCGCCCGTCGCTGCGCTCGGCGGACGTGTTCACCGTGGCCGGCGGCACCCTCGACGCGGCTGACGACCTGGGCGGGAAGCTGCGCGCCCGGTCGTACGACGCGGTGGTGGGCATCGGCGGCGGCAAGACCATCGACGTGGCCAAGTACGCGGCCACGCGGCGCGGCCTGCCGATGGTGACCGTGGCGACGAGCCTGGCCAACGACGGCATCGCCTCCCCGGTGGCCTCGCTGATCACCGGTGGGATCAAGGGCTCCTACGGGGTGCACATCCCGATCGCCGTCATCGTGGACCTCGACTTCGTGGAGGCCGGGCCGGAGCGGCACAACAGGGCCGGCATCGGCGACGTGGTGAGCAACATCAGCGCGCTGGCAGACTGGGAGTTGTCCCGCCGGGTACGCGGGGAGCCCGTCGACGGCCTGGCCGCGTCGCTGGCCCGGATGGGGGCCGAGGCGGTCCTCGCCCACCCCGGCGACATGACCGACGACGCGTTCGTCATCGTGCTGGCCGAGGCGTTGATCTCCAGCGGCCTGGCGATGGCGGTGTGCGGCACCTCCCGCCCGTCCAGCGGCGGCTGCCACGAGATCATGCACGCGGTCGACGCCCTCTTCCCCGGCACCGCCTCGCACGGCGAGTTGGCCGGCCTCGGCGCGCTGTTCTGCACGTTCCTGCGCGGCGACGGGCGGCGTCTCGCGGAGATGTCGGCCTGCCTGGCCCGGCACAACCTGCCCCGGCTCCCGGCCGAGGTCGAACTGACCGACGACCAGTTCGTCGAGGCGGTGCAGTTCGCGCCGGCCACCCGGCCCGACCGGTACACCATCCTGGAGCACCTGGCGATGTCGGCTTCCGAGACGCGGGAGCGGCTGGCAGACTACGCCGGTGCACTCCGCGACCTTGGCTGAGCCGTCCCGCCCCTCCGTAGCCGACTTCCACCGGGTCAACCGGGGCGGTGGCCTGTTCAGCGAGTCGATCAGCCAGTGGCTGGGCGCGGTGTTCGCGCTGGTCGCCCAGCGACTCGGGCTGCGCCCCACGGCGCTGACCATCGCCAACCTGGTGCTGGGCCTGGCCACGTCGGTGACCGTGGTGGCGCTGGCCGACCGGGTCGCCGCCGGCAACGTACCGGCGTGGGTGGTGGGGCTGGCCGCGCTGGTCGGCTGGCAGGTCGCGTACTCCCTGGACTGCGCCGACGGGCAGCTCGCCCGGGTGACCGGGCAGGGCAGCGCGGCGGGTGCCCGGGTGGACGTGCTCTGCGACGTGGCCGCCCAGATCGCCCTGGTGGCCGCGCTGTCCGCCACGGCCGTGGCGCAGCGTCCGGGGACGCCGAGCTGGCTGGTCGCGCTCTTCGCGGGCACCTGGATGGTCAACCTGGTGACGTCGGTGATGCAGTCCGGCCCGAACGCGGCCAGCATGGTCACCTCGACGTCGCTGCCGGTGCGGCTGGTGAAGCTGGTCCGCGACTACGGCGCGGTGATCTTCGTGGCGGCCGTGGTGCTGGCGTTCGCCCCGGCCCTCACCCTCTGGGTGGTGGTGGCGTTCACCGTGGTCAACGGCGGCTTCCTCCTGGCCAGCATCGCCTTCTCCGCCCGCGCCTCGCTGCGCTGAGGTGTGCAAGGAGGGGCCCCCTGTTAAGCAGGTTGCCGTAAGTCTTGTCGGTAACCGTCTGGGTTGAGGCTCGTCGTGCGGTGTGGACCTCGCTGGGTTTGCATGGAGTTTCCGACAACGTGCAAACACCAGCGAGGCCACGATCAGTATGCGACCGGCACAGACCTACGCCAACCCGACCGACGCCGAGTACCAGCAACTGCTCACCGCGTTGCACCACCAATGGCGCGTCGCCATGCGCACGGTGATGATCCTGCTCTCCGCCGACGGCATGTCCCCGGCGGAGATCGCCGAACTCCTGCACTACGACGACCCCGTCACCGTGCGCCGCTGGATCCGACGACACAACGCCGAAGGCCTGGCCGGCCTACCCGACCGGCCTCGTTCAGGCCGGCCCCGCCACGGCAGCACCGGCCTCGGCCGACGGATCCGCGTCCTCCTGACCACCCCGAAGGCCTGGACCACCCTCCGGATCTGGCGAGCCCTCGACCGACCCGCGATCAGCCTGCGCACCACCTACCGGCGCATCCGCGAACACGCAAACTGGCGCCGGCCCCGCCTGGTCGCCAAGACCGACCCCGACCACGACACCATCTGCACCCGTATCCGCGCTCACCTGCGACACCTGCCCGCCGGGACGGTCATGCTGGCCGAGGACGAAACCTACCTCGAACTCCTCGCCAAAGTCCGCGCATGCTGGCAGCCCACCGGCATCCGCCACCGCATCCCCACCCCCGGCCGCAACCAACGCCGCAGCATCTACGGCGCGATCAACCTCACCACCGGCGTCTTCCACTACCACGCCTGCGTCAAGGCCGTGTCCGAGGTGTTCTGCTACTTCCTCCAGCAACTCCTCGACGCCTACCCCGACGCCCCGGCCGTAGTCGTGCTCTGCGACAACGACACCACCCACACCAGCCGCCACACCCAGGCGTGGCTCGCCCAACACCCCCGCCTACACCTGATCACCGGCGCCCGTTACAGCCCCCAGGACAACCCCGTCGAACGCATCTGGGCCGCCCTCAAACACCACATCGCCAACACCGCCGTCACCACCCTCGCCGACCGACTCCGCCAAGCCCACACCTTCTTCCGCCACCGCACCTCCGACCAGAACCTCACCACCGCCGCACCCTGGACCAGCCCATGGCTACCCCACGAATACCGACAGAACTTCTGGCCAGGCGCTTAACGCATTCTGTATAGGAGGGGCCCCGGTTAACGCGGTTGGGCGGTTGAGCACGCTGCCATCGGGTGAGCCGGCTCCGACCGCACCGCAGCGGGCACCCGCGACAGCAGGAGGTCCGTGCGCGCGTTGGCTCAGAGCTGGGCGAGCCACTGTCGGGCCCGCACGGCGCTGCCCGTGCCAAGGGCGACCATCAATGCCGCTCTTGCTTTGGGGCCACTGAGGCCGCGGGCGCTGATGGCCCCGACCGTCATGGCCAGGCCGTTGACGTATGCCGGGTCCGGCAGCGACGGGTTGGTGGTGGTGTGGCAGCGGGAGGCGACGACCACCGGGATGCCCCACTCCGTGAGGTCACTGATGGTGGCGAACAGGCTGGCCGGCACGTTACCCACCCCGGTCCCTTCCAGCACGATGCCGGCCGCGCCGGCGTCCACGGCCGCGGTGAGCAGCGTGGATTCCATCCCGGGATAGGTCTTGATGAGCGCGACGTCGGATGCTGGTTGGCCCACGGGGTCGGGCGGTCGCGGCGGCGGTGCGGCAACGGGCACCACACGGTTTGCCACCACGTGGGCCAGGAGCGGGAACGGGGCGGAGGAGAACGCCGTCACGCCGGCGTTGACGTTGGTGGCCCAGCGGGCGGCGTGCAGTTCGTCGTTGAGGCAGAGCACGGCTCCGGCTCGGTGCAGCGCCGGATCGCAGGCGGCGGTGATCGCGCTGGCGAGGTTGCGAGGCCCGTCGGCGGACAGCTCGTCGGCGCGCCGTGTCGCGCCGGTGAACACGATGCCGGCCCGCGTGGCGGCGGCTCCGGCGAGCAGATCGGCCAGGAACGCCGTCTCCTCCATGGTGTCGATGCCATGGGTGACGACGACGCCGTCGTAGCCGTCGTCCAGGATCGCGGCGCGTACCCGCCGAGCGAGCGTCAGCATCGTGGCCGGCGACATGTCCCAACTTGGCTCCGTCATGACGTCCTCGACGCTCACCTCAGCGCTCAACTGCGTCGTCGGAATGCCGGTGAGAAGCTGCGCACCGGTGAACACGGTCGGCTCAGTGTCGCGCTGCCCGTAGGCGTGAATGTCCTTGGTGGCCACGAGCAACACCCGGGGTGCCACGGCATACGTCCTTTCGGTTCTGCCTGATCCGCGCTGGCTACGGGATCACCAGCAGCGGCGACATGATTACGAGGAAGGCAGCCAGGGCGGCCACAGCCACGGCACCGCGCCGCAGGAGGGCGACGATGGCCGAGCCGGGCTTCTGCCCACCGGCAGCGCGCGAAGTTCGTGGCATGCCCTCCGTAGGCGTGGTCATCGCGGCGGATCGGGAAGGCTCAACTGCTGCTCCAGCCGCTCGATCCGGGCGATCAGCGGCTGCAGATGCTGCTGCATCGCCGTTGCGAGCGCCTGGACCGGTTCGGCGGAGGGTTGCGGCGATGTCTGGGCACGCAGATGCACGTAGCCGGCCAGCGCCGCGGCCACGGCGCGGCGGGTCAGCCGAGGGTCGGCTCCCAACGAGCGCAGCACCTGTCCGGCGACACCGTCCGGCTCGGCGACCAGGCCCAGCAGCAGATGTTCACAGCCGATGTAGTTGTGCCCGAGTGAGGTCGCCTCGGTCACCGCCAGCTCCAGCGCACCGGCGGCTGCGGTACTGAAATGCACCGACCCGTCTTCGGATGTTCCACCCGGCTCCACACCGGGATGCCGCCGCAGGTCACGCAGCACGTGCGCCGGGTCGATCTCGATGGCCCGCAGCACGTGAAGGGCCAGATTGCCGCCTTCACCGACGATTCCGGCGAGCAGGTGACCGGTACCCACCGACGGCGCCGACGCCGTGCCGGCGTGCTCAATGGCCAGCGCGAGCACCGCCCGGGCCCGCTCGGTGAAGTGAGGGAACCGTTCATCCAGATCGTCACGGGTGAGCTGCCCCAGGGCGGTCTGCCGGACGGCGGTGACCCGGCGCACCGCCTGCTCCAAGGCGCGTTGGCAGATCGCCGATACCGGCACACCGGTTTCCTTGACTGCCTCGGCCAGCTCGTCGGGCAGATACACGTTGATCTTCGGCATCAAGACCCTCCACACCTGGGGGTTATGAACGGGGTACGTCACTTATACCCCCACTGGGGTTATCGGACAACCCCAAGACTTGACGTCCGACAATCACACCGTCGATCAGTTCGCGCGGGCGGGGGCCGATCCGGCGGCCACGGGAGTTGGAGGTGGGGTTGACCGAGCGGTGGCGCGACGCCCAGCCCATCGCGCGGGTGCTGGTGCACACCTCGCTGACCGGGCTGGCCGAGGCGCTGGGCCGCTGGACCGCCGACCACGACCGGGTGCTGGACGGGCCCGCCGAGGAGCGGTATCTCGTCCCGCCCGGCCCCGGCGTGCCGACGCGGGCGTACCGCACGGAGATCGCCTGGCCGATCCGCTCCGAACCGGGGCGGTCATCCCCACCCACAGTCCACGAGGCCAAATGATCGTCGAGAACGTGTCCTGCGCCGGCGGGCAGCACTGCGAGACCACCGCGCTCGGTGTCCTGCTCCGTCACGAGGGCATCGACCTGTCCGAGCCCATGCGGTTCGGCCTCGGCGAAGGCCTCGGCTTCGTCTACTGGGACGCCAAGAACATGGGCTTTCCGTTCCTCGGTGGCCGGACCAAGCCGATGACCATCACCCGGACCCTGGCCGCCCGGCTGGGCCTGACGATGCGCGTCGAGGAGACCACGTCGGTGCGCAAGGCCTGGCACAACGTCGCCGCCGCCATCGACGCCGGCCGGCCGGTCGGGCTACAGCTCGACTCCTACCACCTGGACTACTTCACCGTGAAGGTCCACTTCGGCGGCCACGTCGTCGCGATGTACGGCTACGACGACACCCACGCCTACCTGGTCGACACCGCCCAGCAGGGCGGCGCCGTGACGACCACCCGCGCGAGCCTGGAACTGGCCCGAAACGTTCGCGGGCCGATGACGGCCCGGAACCTCTCCTACACCCTCGCCTGCGGTGGGGACCGGCCGAAGCTGGGCGAGGTCGTCGGTGCGGCCATCCGCAGCAACGCCCACGACTTCCTGAACCCGCCCATCGCCAACCTCGGCCACCGCGGCATCCGCAAGGCGGCCGGGCAGGTGCCGAAGTGGCTCACCCGCAGCGCCGACCCGCGCCACGACCTCGCCCTGGCCGCCTCGCTGATGGAACGCGGCGGAACCGGCGGCGCCCTGTTCCGCGCCATGTACCGCGATTTCCTCGCCGAATGCTGCACCATCGTCGACGACGACAACCTCCGTCGCGGTCATCAGATGTACCGCGAGATAGCTCCGCTGTGGACGGAAGTCTCCCGCCATCTCGCGGCCGCCGCAGAAACCACCGACCACCGCCACCTGGTCGACGCCTCGGCCGTCCTTTCGGACCTGGCAGACCGCGAACACGACGCCATGCAGACACTGGCCAACATCCGTACCGGGTAAAAACGGCTATGCGACCGGCAGGAGCCCGCGTTCGGCGAAGACCTTCTTCGCGGTGAACGTGGCGTTGAGGGCGCGCGGGAACCCACAGTAGACGGCCGAGTGCAGGAACGCTTCGATGATCTGCTGCGGGGTGAGGCCGACGTTGAGCGCGGCGTTGATGTGGACGTCTAGCTGCGGTTCGCATCCGCCGAGTGCGGTAAGCATCCCGAGGGTGACGAGCTGCCGGTCTCGTGGCTCGAGGCCAGGGCGGGAGTAGATCTCGCCGAAGCCCCAGGCGACGATCTGGTGGCCGAGTTCCGGTGAGATGTCGCCGAGCGCGTCGATGACCTTTGCGCCCGCGGCCCCGTCGACCGCGTCGAGCACCGCCTTGCCCCGTTCGAAACCTTCCTGCCGTTCTTTTTTCTCAGTCATCTTCAGATCCCTTCTCCTGCTGTGATTGGAGCGCCGCGAGGTCATCCAGGTAGGTAGCGATTTTCCCGGCCAACGCCTTCTCGTGGGCGCGAAGCCGGGCGATCTGCCTGCGCAGGCCCGCCTGATGTGCTTCGAGCAAGCGCAGACGCGGCTCGGTCGTGACCGACCCGCGCTCCCGGAGCTGCGCGTACTCGCGCATCTGCGCGATCGGCATGCCCGTCTCCCGTAGCCGGAGCAGGAACTTCAACCATTCCACATCCGCCGACGAGTACCGGCGCTGATTCCCGGAGTTCCGCGCCACCGGTCGGATCAACTCCGCACGCTCGTAGTAGCGCAGAGTGTGCCCCGACACTCCGGTCGCCGCGGTCATCTGCGCGACGGTGAGCCCTGCCTCGTCCTCTGCCACGTCAGCAGAGTAGAAGTTAGAGTGCGCTCTAAGTCAAACCCGAGGAATCGACAACCTCATGGCCCGCAACAGCTAGTTGCTCTTGAGGGAATCGATGAACGTGCGCCAGCCCTGGGCGTCGAAGGACAAGATGGGGCCGAACTTGTCCTTGCTTTCTCGAACGGCCACCCCGTCGCGGAGGTCCGCCACCTCAACGCACGCGCCGCCATTTAAGTCGCTGCGGGTGGACTTGCGCCACACCGCGTCGGTGAGGTCCGGGTTCGACATATCAGCCTCTACTTCATCTCGTCGGCGATCCGCAGGATGAGCCTCCGGGACTCCGCCGGCCCCACGGCCGCAGCCTGGAGACGACCCCAGAGCCGATTGTAGGACCGGAGCGCCTCGGGGCTGTCGAGGTAATCCGCGTCCGTGAACGTCTCCAGAGCCGCAGTGCCGACTCGCTGAGGATGAAGTTCAGCTCCGGCCCGTCCGGGCGATCGATCGCCTCTTGTCATTCGAGGCGCACTGCGATCTGCCGCTCCACGTCCTCACCCTCGTCGAGGATCGCCCGGATGTAGGGCTCGGTCTGGAGGATGCCGGGGATGACCTCGGACTGGTACCAGCGGATCTCCGCCGCGTCCGCCTCCAGGTCGAGGTACTGCCGGAACCAGTCCGGCACCACGTTCCGGTAGCCGCTCCACCGTCCCCGCTGCCGTCCGGCACGAGCGAGTTCCCGCAGCGGCTCGGCTTCCTCCCCGGTCACCCCGTAGAAGTCGAGGAGCAGCTTCAAGTCCGTCAACCGAATGCCGGACTGCCCCAGTTCCAGCCGGCCGGTCGATGTCGCTCGTGGTGGTCGCCTTGAGGCGGATCACCCCCTTGGCCACCAGGGAGACGTATCTGCCAAGCGTCCCCGAGCCCGGCAACGACACGGGGCTCACAGGATGCGGCGTCACGAGTGCGGCTGCCTCGGCAGGGTCAGGATCTCTGCCCCCTCGTCGGTGATGGCGATCGTGTGCTCGCTGTGTGCCGTCCGGCAGCCCGTCGCGCTGCGCAGCGTCCACCCGTCGGCGTCGGTGACCAGCTCGGCGGTGTCCGCCATGATCCACGGCTCCAGGGCCAGCAGCAGCCCGGGGCGCAGCTTGTAGCCCCGACCGGGCCGTCCGGTGTTCGACACGTGCGGGTCCTGGTGCATCGTCGATCCGACGCCGTGGCCGCCGAACTGGGTGTTGACCGAGTATCCCGCTTCGTTGAGGGTCGTGCCGATGGCGTGGGAGATGTCGCCGATGCGCGCCCCGGGCCCGGCGACGGCGATCCCTGCGGCGAGCGCGCGTTCGGTCGCGCTGATCAGCTCGACGCTCTGCGCGGGCTTGGTGTCGCCCACGATGAAGCTGATGGCGGAGTCCGCGACGACTCCGCCCACCGAGACGGCGAGGTCGAGGGAGAGCAGGTCGCCGTCGGCGAGCGCGTAGTCGTGCGGCAGCCCGTGCAGCACCGCGTCGTTGACGGACGTGCAGATGTAGTGGCCGAACGGCCCGCGCCCGAAGGACGGCTCGTAGTCGACGTAGCAGGACAGCGCACCGGCCTCGACGATCATGGCCTCGGCCCACCGGTCGATGTCCAGGAGGTTGGTGCCCACCTCGCAACGGCTCTTGAGCGTCTGGAGGATGTCGGCGACCAGGGCACCCGCCTCCCTCGCTCGGGGCAGCTGGGTGGGGCTCAGGATCTCGATCATGCGACGCCTTCCTCGTGCCGCCAATAACTATACCGGCCATATTATCCCGGTATTAAAATCGGCCGATGGTCAGGTTCGCGGTCGGCCTCGTAGGTCCCGAACCCCCAGTCGCGTCGGCGCCGCCAACAGAGGTCGACGCCGCCAACGAGAAGTCGGCGTCGTCGACGGAAGCAGCGGCGTCAGCGGGGCGGGCCGGCCAGCGAGGCGTACACGTCGATGAGCCGCTTGGTGACCACGTCCGGGTGGAAGGTGCGCTCGTAGCGCAGCCGCGCCGGGGCCGACAGCGCCGCCGCGCCGGCGCGGGCGACCGGCAGCGCGGCGGCCATCGCGGCCGGCTCCGGGGCCACCACCCAGCCCGCCTCGCCCGCCTCCACGCCGGTGGGCAGCGCGACGCGGCCCTGGCCGGGGGCGGCCGTAGCGAGGGCGGCCGGGCCGGTGCCGGCGGGTTCGCGCGGGGCGTCCGCTCCGATCAGGTACGGGATGCCGCCGAGGGCGGTGCCGAGCACCGGCCGGCCGCTGGCCAGCGCCTCCAGGATCACCGTGGGCAGCACGTCGTGCCAGGTGGACGCGGCGATGATCACCGCGCTGGCCTCGATCGCGGCGCGTACCCCGGCGCGGTCCAGCGGGCCGAGGTACGTCACGTCGGCGCGCTCGGCGGCGGCGGCCTCGGCCAGCGGGCGCAGCTCGCCGTCCCCGGCGATGCGCAGCGGGCCGAGGGAGCCGTCCGGGTGCCGCCGCCAGGCGTCCAGCAGCAGCCCCAGCCCCTTCTCCGGGGAGAGCCGGGCCATGTAGAGGAACCCGTCGCCGAGCGGCGCGGGGGTGCCCGGGTCGGGGATGCCGTTGGGCTTGACCACGATCCGCTCCGCCGGCACCCCGTAGTCGCGCAGGTGGTCGGCGACGGCGCTCGTGAGGGCGATGAAGCGGTCCACCGACTTCCAGGTGCCCCGGTGCACCGCGAGGGTGGTGGCCATCAGTGCGCTCTGTGCCCGCGACCCCCGGTAGCAGCGGTGCACGATCGCCGGCACGCCGAGCGCCCGGCCCCGGCAGTCCTGGCAGATCACCCCGTCGCGGAAGTACAGCCCGGACGAGCAGACCTGCCGGTAGTTGTGCACCGTCTGCACCACCGGCACGCCGTGGCCGTGCGCGGTCCGCACCACCCAGGGCGAGAGCAGCGGGTACGGGTTGTGCAGGTGCAGCACGTCGGGCCGGTGCTCGGTGATCAGCCGGCTCAGCTCCTGCTGGGCCCGGGGAGCGTAGATCGGGGAGATCGGCAGCAGCGCCTTGGCCGTCTTCGGCAGGCCGGGGATCTCGTCGGAGCTGCGCAGGAACGGCAGCACCTCCACCCCGGCCGCGCGGAGCTGGGCGATCTCCGCGTCGACGATGGTGTTCTCGCCGGACGGCTGGGCTTCCCGGTACCGGTTGTGCGCCACCACGATTCTCACAGTGCTTGCCCTTCGTTCGCGACTGCGGGACTCGCAAGCTCGTTCCTCGCGCTCACGCGAAGGAAGGCTACCGTTGGGGTGTGCCCGAACTTCCCGAGGTGGAAGCGCTCGCCGGCTACCTGCGGGAGCGCGCCGTGTCGCGGCGCGTCGACCGGGTCGAGGTGGCCGCGATCAGCGCCCTGAAGACGTACGATCCGGCGCCCGCCGCCGTGTCGGGTCGGGCGGTGACCGACGCCCGTCGGCACGGGAAGTTCCTCGACGTGGTCTTCGACGGCGACCTGCACCTGGTGGTGCACCTGGCCCGGGCGGGCTGGCTGCACTACCGGGAGTCGTTCCCGTCCGCCGCGCCGCTGCGCCCGGGGAAGGGGCCGATCGCCCTGCGGGTCCGGCTCGACGACGGCTCCGGCTTCGACCTGACCGAGGCGGGCACCCAGAAGAAGCTGGCCGCGTACCTGGTCGCCGACCCGGCGACGGTGCCCGGCGTGGCGAAGCTCGGCCCGGACGTGCTCGCCGCCGACCTGCCCACCTTCGCCGCCCGCATCCGCAGCCGGCGGGGCCAGGTCAAGGGGGTGCTGATGGACCAGGCGGTGCTGGCCGGCGTCGGCAACGCGTACTCCGACGAGATCCTGCACGCGGCGAGGCTGTCGCCGTTCGCGCTCACCGACCGGCTGACCGACGATCAGGTCGCCGCCCTGCACGAGTCGACCCGGCGGGTGCTGGGCGACGCGCTGTCCCGCTCACTGGGACACCGGGCGGCGGAACTGAAGGGCGAGAAGCGGTCCGGGCTGGCCGTGCACGCCCGCGCCGGCCTGCCCTGCCCGACCTGCGGCGATACGGTCCGGGAGGTCAGTTTCGCCGATTCGAGCCTGCAATACTGCCCCACCTGCCAGACCGGCGGCAAGCCGCTTGCTGACCGACGGTTGTCGCGGATCGTACGGTGAGTGACACCACTCGGTGATTACGCAGCGGAATCGCCTGCCGAGCGCCGATCCTCCCGGTCCGCGCCTCTACCCGGCCCGTCAACCATCGGTATAGTGGCCCGGTCCCCGGCTTTCGCACCTGAGGTGAAGCCGGCCGGATCCCACGCGGCGCACCAGGCGCGAAGTCCCTCGGGTCGACGTCCGGTGCGGGCCCCGCGTGGGAAACTGAACGGTGGGCGACCCGGGCCCTCACCACGAGTGAGCGGCACGCGTCATGCGGGAGGACATGGGTGAGGTGACGACTAGCCTCCAGCGCCCGGTAACCAACACAGGCCGGAGCAAACTCGTGCGGCACGTCGACAGCTTCGAGATCCAGCCGCCGACACCGCCGTCGCACAACGGTGTCCCCCGGTCGGCGTGGGCGCGGGCCCGCCGGCGCGTCTCCCGCTGGCACCGCCCCTACACGGCCATGCTGCTGCTGATCGACTTCGCCGCCGTGGTGCTGGCCGACTGGATCGCCCAGGAGGCGTTCGGTCAGGCCCGGGCCGGCTTCTACAACGCCCAGGCGGACCCGACCTGGTTCTACACGGTCGCGTTCCTGCTGCTGCCGCTCGGCTGGCTGGTCATCCTCTGGGGCAACCGGGCCTACGACCGGCGGTACATGGGGCTCGGGCCGGACGAGTTCAAGCGCGTGATCCGGGCCGGGGTGGCGGTGGCCGCCACCGTCTCGTTCATCGCCTTCGCCACCAAGACCGACCTCTCCCGCTACACGGTCGGTTTCGCCCTGCTCGGGGCGTTGCTACTGATCCTACTCGGCCGCATCCTGACCCGGTTCACCCTGCACGCCGTGCGTCGCCGGACCGGGCAGGCCGGGCACCGGATGGTGCTGGTCGGCACGCTGCCGGAGTGCCTGGAGGTCTACGTCGCGGTCACCCGCAACCCGAGCGCCGGGCTGGTCCCGGTGGCCATCCACATCACCGACGGGTACGCGGCGGCCCGGGGCATCCAGACCCCCGTTCCGGTGTACGCGGGCCGCGACGTCCTCGCCCTGGTGCGGGAGGTCGGCGGCGACACGATCGCGGTCTGCGGCTCGGCCAGCGCCGAGCCGGGCGAGCTGCGCCGGCTGGCCTGGCAACTGGAGGGCTCCGGCGTCGACCTGGTGGTGGCCCCGCAGCTCACCGACATCGCCGGCCCCCGGGTGCACATCCGCCCGATCGAGGGGCTGCCGCTGCTGCACGTCGAGGAGCCGACCCTGTCGGGGCCGGCGCTGCTGGTCAAGAACCTGATGGACCGGGTCGCCGCCGGGCTCGGCCTGCTCCTGCTCGTGCCGGTGTTCCTGCTCATCGGGACGGCGATCCGGCTCTCCGACCCGGGCCCGGTCTTCTTCCGGCAGCCCCGGGTCGGCCACGAGGGCCGCACGTTCCGGGTGTGGAAGTTCCGCACCATGTACGTCGACGCCGAGGACCGCCTGGCGGGCCTGGTCGACCAGAACGAGACCGACGGCATGCTGTTCAAGATGAAGCACGACCCCCGGGTCTTTCCGGTGGGCCGCTTCCTGCGGGCCTCCTCGCTCGACGAGCTGCCCCAGTTGATCAACGTGCTCTGGGGCGAGATGTCGCTGGTGGGGCCCCGCCCGCTGCCCGCCGACGACGGTGACTTCCTCGGCGACGTGCGCCGCCGGCTGCTGGTCCGGCCGGGCATGACCGGGCTGTGGCAGGTCTCCGGCCGCTCCGACCTGTCCTGGGACGAGGCGGTCCGGCTGGACCTCTACTACGTCGACAACTGGTCGCTGGCGTACGACCTGAGCATCCTGTGGCGCACGGTGGGCGTGGTGCTGGCCCGCAAGGGCGCGTACTAGCGCGCGGCGGCGGTAGCCGTCAGGATCGCGGGGTGGCTGGCAACCTCTCCGCCGTGCTCGGCGTCGTCTCCCTGGTCACCGCGCTGGGCGCGGCCCTGTACGCGGTGGTCCGGCTGCGCGCCCGCCGGGGCATCGCCACCGCCACCCAGCGGGCCACGTACGAGGTGCTGCACACCGCCGGGCTGGCCGCCGAGCCGCTGCGTACCGGCCTGAGCCCGGCGGGCGCGGCGAAGGCCGTACGCCACCTGCGGGCCCTCGTCGGCGCGGCCGGGCTGGCCCTGACGGACCGGGACAAGCTGCTCGCCCTCGACGGGCGCGGGACGCACCACGCCGACCAGCTGGTCGCGGCGGCCCGGCGGGCGGTGTCCAGCGGGCGGTCGACCGTGCTGGGGGAGCCGGAGCTGCACTGCGACCGGGTCGACTGCCCGGTCCGGGGCGCGGTGGTCGCGCCGCTGCGCGCCGACGGCCGGGTGGTCGGGGCGCTGCTCGCCGTCGCCGACGGCCCGCCCGCCCCAGGGCTGGTGCAGGCCACCCTGGAGACCGCGCACTGGGCCGGCAACCAGCTCGCCCTGGCCGAGCTGGACGCCTCCCGGGAGCGGTTGGCCCGCGCCGAGGTACGCGCGCTGCGCGCGCAGATCAGCCCCCACTTCATCTACAACGCGCTGACCGCCATCGGCTCCTTCGTCCGCACCGACCCGGAGCGGGCCCGGGAGCTGATCCTGGAGTTCGCCGAGTTCACCCGGTACTCGTTCCGGGCGCACGGCGAGTTCACCACGCTCGCGGAGGAGTTACGCTCGATCGACCGGTACCTCACGATCGAGCGGGCCCGGTTCGGCGACCGGCTCCAGGTGCGGTTGCAGATCGCCCCGGAGGTGCTGCCGGTGACCCTGCCATTCCTCTGCCTCCAGCCATTGGTCGAGAACGCGGTCCGGCACGGGTTGTCCCGCAAGCCCGGCACCGGCATGGTGAGCATCGAGGCCCGGGACGCGGGCGCCGAGTGCCACATCACGGTGGAGGACGATGGAGTGGGCATGGACCCGACGACACTGACCGCCGGCATCGCCGAGCTGGCCGGTGCCGGCAGCGACCCCACCGACGACCCGGGCCAGCACGTCGGCCTGTCGAACGTCGACGAGCGGCTCCGCTCGGCCTTCGGGGACCGGTTCGGCCTGGTCGTCGAGACCGGCCTCGGTTCGGGTACGAAGGTGAGCATGCGGGTGCCGAAGTTCCACCCCGGCGTGCGGGTCGCCTCGTGAACTCCCCCGGCTTCCTGCGGGTGCTCGCGGTCGACGACGAGCCCCCGGCGCTGGACGAGCTGGCGTACCACCTGCGGGCCGATCCCCGGGTGGCCCGGCTGCACACGGCGGGGGACGCCACCGAGGCGCTGCGGGTGCTCCGCGACGACGACGTGGACGTGGTCTTCCTGGACATCCGGATGCCCGGCCTGGACGGCATGGAGCTGGCCCGGGTGCTGCGCCGGTTCGCCCGGCCCCCGGCGATCGTCTTCGTCACCGCGTACGACGACGGGGCGGTGGACGCCTTCGACCTAGGCGCGACGGACTACGTGCGCAAGCCGGTGCGGGCGGAACGGCTGGCCGAGTCGCTGCGCCGGGTGATCGGCTCCCGGGTGGTCGCCTCGCATCCGGCGGCGCTGGCCCGTGCGGAGGAGGACCCGACGATCCCGATCGAGCTGGCCGGCACGACGCGGATGCTGCCCCGTTCGGCGGTGCGCTGGGTGGAGGCGCAGGGCGACTACGCCCGGCTGCACACCACCGACGGTTCGCACCTGGTGCGTGTCTCGCTGGCCACCCTCGCCGAGCGCTGGGCAGACGCGGGGTTCGTCCGCATCCACCGCTCGTACCTGGTGCAGCTCAAGCTCATCGCCGAGCTGCGGCTGGTCAACTCCGGGTACGTGGTGACGATCGACTCGACCGAGCTGCCGGTGAGCCGGCGGCACACCCGGGAGCTGAAGGACAAGCTGGTCCGCGCCGCCAAGCAGGACTGGAACCGCTGACCGACCGGGT
>NZ_GG657738.1:3406971-3475665 GCF_000158815.1 Micromonospora sp. ATCC 39149
GACCGATAAAGGCGACATATCGCCATCCACCGGCGCGGCAGAGCCACCTCCCGCCCCCACCCTTGCGCGCCATCCCGAGCCCGCCACGAGCTCTTCGTACAAGACGGCGGCGTCATCGCCGGCCCCCGTGAGGGACCATTCGTACCAAGATCTGAAGGCGTCACGGGGGCCGGCTGGAGATGCCCGGCCCGTCGTGCTCGGCGCGGTGGCCGTTGCCGCCACCGTCGCGGCCTCGATCGTCCCGTTCGACCGCCCCGGCCTCGGTTGGCTGCTCGCCACACTCGTCGCCACTGCCGCCCTGGTGACGGCGGCCCGCTCCACTGCCGCCCTGGCGACGGCGTCCCCCTCCCCTGCCGTCCCGGCCACCCCGGTCCCTGCCCCTGCCACGCCCCCGGCCGTCGAGGCCACAGCGGGGCCAGCTCGTCCCGACGCCACAGGGCCGGCCCGTCCCGACGCCACGGGGGCGCCGGGGCGGGCCGCCCGGGTGCTCTGGGCCGCCGCGACCATCGCCCTCGTCTCGGTCGGGTACGTCCGGGCCGCCGGCTGGCTCTTCACTCTCTGCCTGCTGGCCGCCGTGGTCACCGGAGCGCTCGCGATGGTGGGTGCCCGGACGCCGCTCGGCATGCTGGCCGCCGTCCTGCTCACCCCGATCGCCCCGTTCCGGGCGCTGCCCTGGGCGGTGCGGGGAGCCCGCCGCCTCGGCCCGGCCCCTTCGACGCTGCGGCGCGCGCTCGCCACCGTCGCCGCCTCGGTGGGGCTGCTGCTCGTCTTCGGCCTGCTCCTCTCCTCCGCCGACGCGGTCTTCGCCGACCTGCTCGCCGGCCTGCTGCCGACGGTGTCCCCCGGCGGCGGGGTCGGCTGGCTGTTCCGCCTCGCCCTGATCGGTGGCGGGCTGCTCGGCGCGGCGTACCTGGTGGTCGCACCGGCCGACCCGGACAGGCTGCGGACCGCCCCGGCCAGGCCCGTCCGCCGGCTGGAGTGGGCCGTGCCGCTGGCCCTGCTCGACGTGCTCTTCGCCGCCTTCGTGCTGGTGCAACTCACCGTGCTGTTCGGCGGCTCCGCCCACGTGCTGCGTACCGCCGGCCTCAGCTATGCCCAGTACGCCCGTGGTGGGTTCTGGCAGTTGCTCGCGGTCTCCGCGCTGACCCTGCTGGTGATCGCCGGTGCGATCCGCTGGGCACCCCGCGCCACCCGTGCCGACCGGGTCCTGATCCGCGTCCTGCTCGGCACGCTCACCGCGCTCAGCCTGGTCGTCGTCGCCTCGGCGCTTTACCGTATGCAGGTCTACGCCGACGCGTACGGGGCGACCCGGCTGCGCCTGGTGGTGGCCACCGTCGAACTGTGGCTCGGGGCCCTGTTCGTGCTGGTCGGGGTGGCCGTGGTGCTGCTACGGGCGGGCCGGTTGCCCGCGTTGGTGGTGGGTACGGCGGTGCTCGCCCTGCTCGGGTTGGCCGCCGTGAACCCGGACCGGCTGGTCGCCGAACACAACGTCGACCGGTACCGGCAGACCGGCAGGATCGACGTGTCGTACCTGTCTGGGCTGTCGGCCGACGCGGCGCCTGCGCTGGCCCGACTGCCCGAGCAGCTTCGCTCCTGCGCGCTGCGGGACATCGCCGCCAGTCTGCCGGCCGACGACGTCCGGACCGCCAACCTGGGCCGGGCGACCGCCCGCGACCTGCTCGTGCCGGCGCTGCTCGACGCACCGCCCCCCGTGGGCTGCTGGAACAGGTGACCCGCAGCGGCGCAGGGGTCGCGCCGCCTACCGGTCTTGACAATCCCGCTGATCGGGCGAGACTGCCGGGGTGGCCGCACCCGACGATTCCGTACCGGCACCCCGGCCACCGGTCCGGAACGAGACGCCGGACTGGACGGCCGGCGAAACCGCGGCTGCGGGAACGGGCGGCGCACCGACCGCGCACGGCCGGACCCGGATCGTGCTGGCCGAGGTGTCCCGCCGGGAGCCCGACGCCGACCGGGCCCGCGCCGAACTGGCCCAGCAGACCCGCGTCGGCGAGGCGCTGGTCCGGGGCCTGGTCCGGGCCCAGCTCGCGCTGGCGCTGCGCCTGAGCCTCGTGGTGCTGATCGGGCTGGGCGGCCTGCCCTGGCTGTTCGCCATCGCGCCCTCGGTCGGCCGGGTCACCGTGTTCGGGGTGAACCTGCCCTGGCTGCTGCTGGGGCTGGTCTCCTTCCCGTTCCTGATCGCGGTCGGGTGGGCGTACGTGCGGCTGGCCGAGCGCAACGAGCAGGACTTCACCGACCTGGTCCAGCGGCCGGAGCGCTGAGATGGGCAACGAATACGTCGTCCCCGCGCTCGTCGCGGTCACCCTGGTCACCGTCGGGATCGGCTTCTACGGGCTGCGGCTGGCGAGGACCACCTCCGACTTCCTGGTCGCCTCCCGCTCGGTCAGCCCGACCTGGAACGCCGCCGCGATCGGCGGGGAGTACCTGTCGGCCGCGAGCTTCCTGGGCGTCGCCGGGATGATCCTCAAGTACGGCGTGGACGTGCTCTGGTACCCGGTGGGCTTCGCCGCCGGCTACCTGGCCCTGCTGCTGTTCGTGGCCGCGCCGCTGCGCCGCTCCGGGGCGTTCACCCTGCCGGACTTCTGCGAGCTGCGGCTCGGCTCGCGCCGGCTGCGTACCCTCGCCACCGGGTTCGTGATCTTCATCGGCTGGCTGTACCTGGTGCCGCAGCTCCAGGGGGCGGGGCTGACCCTGGCCACGCTGACCGGGGCGGCGTACCCGGTCGGCGCGATCGTGGTAGCGGTGGTGGTCACCGCCAACGTGGCGCTGGGCGGAATGCGGGCGATCACCTTCGTCCAGGCGTTCCAGTACTGGCTGAAGCTGACCGCGCTCGCCGTACCCGCGATCTTCCTGGTGTTGCAGTGGCAGGCCGACGCCCGCCCGGCGGTGACCCCGCCCGACGGGCCGGCGTTCCGGACCGCGACCACCGTCGTGGTCGAGCACCGCGCGACCCTCACCATGCCCGACGGCGACATCCGGGAGGTACGCCCCGGCGACCGGCTCGACTTCGCCGCCGGCGACCCGGTGCCGCAGGTCTCCGGCACGGCCACCGACGCGGCCGACTGGCTGCTGCCCAGCGCGGCCGGGGACGACGACCGGGGACTGTTCGCCACGTACTCGCTGATCCTGGCCACCTTCCTGGGCACCATGGGTCTGCCGCACGTGCTGGTGCGGTTCTACACCAATCCCGACGGCGCGGCGGCCCGGCGCACCACGCTGGTGGTGCTGGCCCTGGTCGGCGCGTTCTACCTGCTGCCCACCCTGTACGGGGTGCTGGGCCGGATCTACACCCCGCAGCTACTGATCACCGGGCAGACCGACGCGGTGGTGGTGCTGCTGCCCGGGGCGGCGCTGGGCGACTCCACGACCGGCCGGCTGCTCGCCGCGCTGGTCGCCGCAGGGGCGTTCGCCGCGTTCCTGTCGACCTCGTCCGGGCTGCTCACCAGCGTGGCCGGGGTGATCTCCACGGACGTGCTGGGGCGCGGCTCGGTGCGCGGCTTCCGGCTGGCCACGATCATCGCCGGCGGGGTGCCGGCGGTGCTCGCGCTGAACGTCTCGGGGATGGACGTCTCCCAGGTGGTCGGGCTGGCCTTCGCGGTCGCCGCGTCCAGCTTCTGCCCGCTGCTGGTCCTCGGCATCTGGTGGCGGAGGCTGACCGACGTGGGCGCTGCCGCCGGGGTGCTGGCCGGCGGCGGGGCGGCGATCGGCGCGGTGCTGGTCACGGTGCTCGGTCCGCCGCTGTCCGGCTGGCCGGCCACGCTCACCGCGCAGCCGGCCGCATGGACGGTCCCGCTCGCGTTCACGGTGATGATCGCGGTATCGGTGGCGTCCCGGCGGCGGCTGCCGCCCGACGTGGCCGGCACCATGCTGCGCCTGCACTTCCCCGAAGCGCTCCTTGCTGAAGGAAGGGCCCCTTCTTAACGCCTACGGTAGAGAAGGGTGCCCTTCTCACCCCCCGGACCGCCCCAGCGGGCCGACTGGGGGAGGCGGGCGGGGAGCGAGGCGGCCGGGGAGGCGGGCGAGCCGTCCCCTCCTCGGGGAGGAGACGGAGGTCTGCCCTGGCGGAAGCGGGCGATGACCACGTTGGATACGGTCGATACATGACTGATGAGCACCCCGCACTCGTGCTGCGTGGCCTCGCCAAGCAGTTCGACGGCAAGGTGGCGGTGGCCGGCGTAGACCTCGACGTGCCAGCCGGCTCGTTCTACGGGCTACTCGGCCCCAACGGGGCCGGCAAGACCACCACCCTGTCCATGGCGGTCGGGCTGCTGCGCCCCGACGCGGGCGGTGCCCGGGTGCTCGGGCACGACGTGTGGGCCGACCCCGTCCGCGCGAAGCAGCTTCTCGGCGTGATGCCGGACGGCGTACGGCTGTTCGACCGGCTCAGCGGGGCGGAGCTGCTGGCGTACCACGGTCTGTTGCGCGGCATGGACCCGGCGGTGGTCGACCAGCGGGCGGCGGAACTGCTCGACGTGCTCGCCCTCGGTGACGCCGGCCGGACCCTGGTGGTGGACTACTCCGCCGGCATGAAGAAGAAGATCGGCCTGGCCTGCGCGCTGCTGCACGGGCCCCGGCTGCTGGTGCTCGACGAGCCCTTCGAGGCGGTCGATCCGGTGTCGGCGGCCCTCATCCGGGACATCCTGCACCGTTACGTCGTCGGCGGCGGGACGGTCATCTTCTCCAGCCACGTCATGGAGGTCGTCCAGCGGCTCTGCTCGCACGTCGCGATCCTCGCCCAGGGGACGATCAAGCGGGTCGGCACCCTAGACGAGGTGCGCGGGGACCGCTCGTTGGAGGACGTGTTCGTCGAGGTGGTTGGCGGGCGCACCGCGACCGGCGAGGAGCTGGCGTGGCTCTCCCGGTGACCAGCTCGGGCGGGCGGGAAGGCGGCGGCACGGCCGGCCAGGTGACCAGCCCCGACGGGCCGGCGGTCGAGCGGGTCCGCCCGGTTTCGGCCCGACACTTCGTCCGGCTCAAGCTGCGGGTGATGGGCAACAGCTTCCGGGGCCAGGGCTGGCGGGTCGCCATGTTCGCGGGCAGCGTGATCGCCGGGCTCTGGTTCGCCGGCACCGGATTCTTCCTGCTGGCCGCACCCGGGCTGGCCGACGAGCCGACGTACGCGCTGATGACCGCCGCGTTCGGCGGCGGTCTGCTGGTGCTCGGCTGGCTACTGCTGCCGCTGGTCTTCTTCGGCGTGGACGAGACACTCGACCCGGCCCGGTTCGCCCTGCTGCCGCTGTCCCGCCGCACCCTGGTCACCGGCCTGTTCGCCGCCGCGCTGGTCAGCGTCCCGGCGGTGGCCGCGCTGATCGCGGCCGGCGGGCTGGTGCTCGCCTCGGGCCTGCTCGGCGGCGCGGCGGCGGCGCTCGTCGCGGCCGTCGGGGTGGTCGCCGGGCTGCTGCTCTGCGTCGCGGCCAGCCGGGCGATGACCAGCGCCTTCGCCACCATGTTGCGGTCCCGTCGGGTACGCGACCTGGCGGCCGTGCTGCTGGCGGTGCTGGCCGCGCTGCTCGGCCCGTTGCAGATCGTGGCGCTGGCTGCCGTTCGGCAGGCCGACTGGGACCGACTGACCGGGGTGGCGCGGATTGTCGGCTGGACCCCGTTCGGCGCGCCGTGGACCGTCGGTGTCGACGTGGCCGAGGGGCGGGCCTGGGCCGTGCCGGTGAAGCTGCTGGTCACCGCGCTGACGATCGGCGCGCTGCTGTGGTGGTGGTCCCGATCGCTGGAGTCGGCCATGGTCGGCGCGGCCGGCGGCGGCCCGGCCAAGGCCCGCAGTGGCCCGACGAGGGCCGGCACCGGCCCGGCCGGGGCCCGCAGTGGGGCGGTCGGGCAGCTCTTCCCCTGGGCGGTCGGCTGGGCGCGGCGGGACCGGTTCGGCGCGCTGGTGGCCCGGGAGTGTCGCTACTGGTGGCGGGACGCCCGACGGCGGGCCAACCTGATCACCATCGCGGTGGTCGGCATCTTCGTGCCGGTGATGGTCAACTTCGGCGGGGCGAGCTTCTCGACCGGAGACGGGACGGAACTCGCCGCCCCCAACTCCTCCCCGATGCTGGTCAGCCTCTCGATGGTCGTCGTCGGGGCACTCGCCTCGGTGACCCTGGCCAACCAGTTCGGCTTCGACGGCAGCGCGTACGCGGCCAACGTGGTCGCCGGGGTGTCCGGCCGGCTGGAGCTGCTGGCCCGGATGGCCGCGTTCTCGGTGTACGTGCTGCCGATGCTCGGCGTCGTCGCGGTCCTGCTGGGGATGGTGCTGGGCCGGCCGACGTGGCTGGGCGTGATGGCGGGCAGCCTGGTCGCCTCGTACGGGGCGGGGCTGGCGATCAGCGCTTTCGTCTCGGTGCTGGGGGCGTACTCGCTGCCGGAGACGAGCAACCCGTTCGCGATGAACAGCGGGGCGGGGGTCGCGAAGAGCTTCCTCGCCCTGCTGTCGATGCTCGGCGCGGCGGCGGCGAGCGTGCCGATGGTGGTCGCGGCGGCGCTGCTCGGCGACGCCTGGCTCTGGCTGGCCCCGCCGCTGGGCCTCGCGTACGGGCTGGGCGCGGCGCTGCTCGGCGCGTACCTCGCCGGGGACGTGCTGGACCGGCGGACCCCCGAGCTGTTGACGGCCATTACCCCGCGCCGCTGAGCCACGGCACTGCGCGGGGCGTGCCTGCGCGGAGCGTGCCTGACCGGCGCTGCTCAGCGGCGACGCAGGAAGGCGTAGAACAGGCTGCTGTTGCCGACGGAGCTGGCGTTGACCAGGTCCCACCCGTAGTGGGAAAGGTACTCGACGGCCTCCATGAGCTGGGTGACGCCGCTGCTCGTGAGACGCGGGCGGGCGGCGACCGCGAGGTGCCGGTGCGGGTAGCCCCGAAAGTCCACCTCGTTGCGGAGTACGGCGTCGGCGGCCACGACACGGGCCTGAGCGAGCTGCTGCGGCGTCACGGGACTCATACCCGAAACGATAGGAGCGCCCCGCACGCCCCGCCGCCACGCCCGCCTCAGGGGTGCAGTGGACGGCGCCGGGGGACCACCCTCCGCCGGTCGATCCGCCAGCCGGTCGCCGCACGCCGCACCACGTCCTCGTAGACCACGGTGCCCAGGGAGCCGTCGGCCTGCACGCCGAGCCCCTTCGAGCGGGCCCGGACGGTGCCGTCCGGGTCCTCGACGACCACGACATTCGTGACGTGGTGGCCGAGCGGGTTTCCGTCGCCCAGGGCGCGCGCCGCCTCGGTGATCGCCTCGTGCCCCCGCAGGACACCGAACCCGTACGCGGTGACGTCGTAGGCGACGTCGTCGGTGAACAGCTCTGACAGTCGGTCGAAGGCACCGTCGTCCATCAGGTGCCCGTGCAGGGCGACGAGTTCGTGGATCGCGACACGGTCGTCGGCGGAAAGCGGCATCTCGTTCCGTCCTGTTCGAAGCGGCTTGTCATCGGCCGTTGGTGGCTCGCGTTCGGCCTGGTCAGCGGTACGCGTTCGGCTGGTCAGCGGCCCGCGCTCGGCCTGGTCAGCGGCCCGCGCTCGGCACAGCGGGCTTGAAGGACCACCTGCGGGACGCGCTCCACGCGTTCAACGAGCGGGGGGTTCGACGCGTTGTCCCCCGCGTCATGGCGACGCACTAGCTGCTCGTGCTCGGGCTGGCGGGTGGCGGGTGGCGGCACAATGGGCGGATGCCTGTCGTCGAGTCGGTGATCATCGTGCCGGTGCCGCCCGAGTTGGCCTTCGCGGTGTCGCAGACCGTCGCGCCGGTGCGGTATCGCTGGGACCCGTTCGTCCGCGAGCAACACTTCGCCGACGGGGCCACGCGCCCCGGCAAGGGTGTACGCACGGTCACCCGTTCCCGACACGGCCTGACCATGGTCAGCGAGTACGTCTCCTTCGCGCCACCGAGCCACGTCGGGATGAAGATGGTTCGGGGCCCGTGGTTCTTCGAGATGTTCGCGGGCGGGTGGCGGTTCGCGCCCGGCCCGCAGCCGGGCACGTCGGTCGCCACCTGGCGGTACCACTTCCGGTGCCGGCCGGCCTTTCTGCGCCCCGTCGCGCACCGGATCGGAGGCTGGCTGCTCGGGCGGGACATCAGCCGCCGGATCGCCGGGTACGCCGCCGGCTGCACCGACCCAGAGGTGCTGGCCGCCGCCCGCCGCTCCCTGCGCTCCGACGAGTGATCCCGCCCCCGGGTCGAACGCGGAGCCTGTTCCCGGTCGGGCGATGATCGACCCGCCCGGCCAGGCGTGGAGCGACACGTCCTGCCGGTCGGCCCGACCCGTACCCGTCGACCGGATCCGGGCCGGTGTCGAGGGCCGACCGACAGCCCGTGGACGGCGGGACGGGCAGAATGTTTCACGTGAATCAAGAGCCGGGTGCCAAGATCCACCACGTCGACCCGTTCGCCGTACCGGCCGGGCAGAAGTCCCCGGCGCGGCGGCTGCGCGGCCGCCTCGCCGCACCGGTCACCCTGTGGACCGCGCCGGGCCCCGCCGGCCTGACCGTCTCCTCCACGCTGGTCGCCGAGGGTGAACCGGACCGGCTACTGGGCCTGATCGACGCGGAGTCGGATCTGTGGGCGGCGGTCGGGGCGGCGGGGCGGTTCGCCGTCACGCCGCTGGGCCCACCGCACCGGCAGCTCGCCGACCGGTTCGCCGGCCTGTTCCCGTCGCCGGGCGGGCTCTTCGCCACCGACGCCTGGACCGAAACCGAGTACGGGCCGGTTCCCGCCGACGCCGCCGGCTGGGCCGGGTGCCGGCTCGACACCGCCCGCGAGTACGGCTGGGCGCTGCTCGTCGAGGCCACCATCGAGTGCATCAGCCTGAGGGAGGAGAGCGTCCCGCTGCTGCACTACCGAGGCCGGTACCACGAACTGAGCTGACAGCCGGCGACCGGTGGCGGCGACCGGTGCGGCTACCGCCCTGCCGGCTCGCCCCAACGGGGCGACCGGGCGGGCAAGCGGCGACCGGGCGGGGCGGCGACCGGGCGGGGCGGGCCAGCGGCGACGAGTCACTACCGGTGAACGGAGTGACCTAGGTCACTCAGCGCAGACAGGCGACCGCTCGGCGCAGGTGGGGACCGTGGTCGACCCACGTTCTTCCCGGGCAGGGGGCGCGGTTTCTACCGTGCGCGAAACTCCTACGCCTGTGAAGGTGGTGATCCACAGATGTCCACGGACACACCCCCGTCGGACGCACCGACCGAACCGGAGACGCCGGCTCCGGCCGCGTCCACGGCAGACCGGTACCTCGCCGTGCAGCGGTCGGACGAGTTCGCCGGGTTGCGTCGCGCACTGCGCGGCTTCATCTTCCCGATGACCGTCGCGTTCTTCCTCTGGTACGCGCTCTACGTGATCCTCTCCGCGTACGCGCGGGACTTCATGGGCACGAGGCTGTTCGGCAGCAACATCAACGTCGCCCTGATCTTCGGCCTGCTCCAGTTCGTCTCGACGTTCCTGATCGCCTGGCTCTACTCCCGGTTCGCCGACCGCAGGATCGACCCGATCGCCGACCGGATCCGCGCCGAGATGGGGGAGGTGACCCATGTACACGGTCCTCGCGGCTGAGGCAGGCGGCGGCACCGCCCGCAACCTCACCATCACGCTGTTCCTGGCGTTCGTGGCGGTGACCCTGGCCATCACCATCTGGGCGAGCCGGCAGACCAAGACCGCCACCGACTACTACGCGGGCGGGCGGTCCTTCTCCGGCTTCCAGAACGGCATGGCGATCGGCGGCGACTACATGTCGGCCGCGTCGTTCCTCGGCATCGCCGGCATCATCGCCCTCTACGGCTACGACGGCTTCCTCTACTCGATCGGATTCCTGGTCGCCTGGCTGGTGGCGCTGCTGCTCGTCGCCGAACTGCTGCGCAACTCGGGCCGGTACACGATGGCGGACGTGCTGGCCTTCCGGATGCGCCAGCGGCCGGTCCGCACGGCGGCGGCGGTCTCCACCATCACCGTGTCGATCTTCTACCTGCTGGCCCAGATGGTCGGCGCGGGCGCGCTGGTGGCGCTGCTACTGGGCATCAAGCCGGGCACCACGTTCCTCGGCATGGACGCCGACACCGCGAAGGTCGCCACGATCATCATGGTCGGCGCCCTGATGATCGTCTACGTCACCGTGGGCGGCATGAAGGGCACCACGTACGTCCAGATCGTCAAGGCGTTCCTGCTGATGTCCGGCGCGTTGGTGATGACCCTGCTGGTGCTGGCGAAGTACAAGTTCAACCTGTCGTCGCTGCTCGGCGACGCCGCCGCCAGCTCGGGCAAGGGCAGCGCCTTCCTCGAACCCGGCCTGCGCTACGGCGTCGAGGTGGCCGGGAACGCGACGCAGACGTTCTACAACAAGGTCGACCTGCTCTCGCTCGGCATCGCGCTGGTGCTCGGCACGGCGGGCCTGCCGCACATCCTGATCCGCTTCTACACCGTGCCGACCGCCAAGGCGGCCCGTAAGAGCGTGCTCTGGGCGATCGGCATCATCGGCTCGTTCTATCTGCTCACCCTGGCCCTCGGCTTCGGCGCGGCGGCCCTGGTGGGCGGCCCGGCGATCACCGCGCAGGACAAGGCCGGCAACACCGCCGCGCCGCAGCTCGCCGAGGCCCTGGGCATCGAATTCCTCGGCGGCGACCTCGGCGGCGCGACCATGCTGGCGATCATCGCGGCGGTGGCCTTCGCCACCATCCTGGCGGTGGTCGCCGGGCTCACCCTGGCCTCGTCGTCCAGCCTGGCACACGACTTCTACGCCAACGTCATCAAGAACGGGCAGGCGTCGGAGCGCCAGGAGGTCCGGGTGGCCCGCATCTCGGCGCTGGTCATCGGCGCGGTCTCGATCGCCCTGTCGATCTACGCGCAGAGCCTGAACGTGGCATTCCTGGTCGCGCTCGCATTCGCGGTGGCCGCCTCGGGCAACCTGCCGGCGATCCTGTACAGCCTGTTCTGGAAGCGGTTCAACACCTCCGGCGCGGTCTGGTCGATCTACGGCGGCCTGCTCTCCGCAGTGCTGCTGGTGTTCTTCTCGCCGGTCGTCTCCGGGGCACCGACGTCGATGTTCCCGGACCACGACTGGCAATGGTTCCCGCTCTCCAACCCGGGCATCCTCTCCATCCCGTTCGGGTTCCTGTGCGGGTGGATCGGCACGATGATCTCCAAGGAGAGCGACGAGGAGAAGTACGCCGAACTGGAGGTGCGCTCCCTCACGGGCGCCGGCGCGCACTGACCTGGTCCCGCTCGGCCCCGCACCGGCCGAGCTGTTAAGAAGGGCCCCCTGTACAACGTTTCGCGTTAACAGGGGGCCCTTCCTTACCTCTCGTGCCTGTATAGGCTGGTCGGCATGAAGGTCGCCCCGCGCTTCGGTCCCGGTCACCGTGTCCTCGTCACCGGCGGCGCCGGCTTCGTGCCGTCGCACCTGGTCGACTCCCTCGTCGCCCGTGGCTGCGCGGTGGTGGCGCTGGACAATTTCGTCACCGGGTCCAAGGACAACATCGCCCACCTGCACGACAAGCGCAACTTCACGCTGGTCGAGGCGGACATCTCCGACGGCCTGCCGACCCACCACCCGGCGCTGGCCGAGCGGTTCGACGCGATCCTGCACATGGCCTCCCCGGCCAGCCCCACCGACTTCGCCACCCTGCCGGTGGAGATCCTCCGGGTCGGGTCGGTGGCCACCCTGCACCTGCTCGACCGCGCGGTCGCCGACGGCGCCCGGTTCCTGATGGCCTCCACGTCCGAGGCGTACGGGGACCCGAAGGAGCACCCACAGCGCGAGACGTACTGGGGCAACGTCAACCCGATCGGCGTACGCAGCGTCTACGACGAGGCGAAGCGGTTCTCCGAGGCGGCCACGATGGCGTACCACCGGTACCGGGGGCTGGACGCCGCGATCGTGCGGATCTTCAACACGTACGGCCCGCGGATGCGGCCGGACGACGGCCGGGCCATCCCGACGTTCATCTCCCAGGCGTTGCGCGGCGAGCCCATCACCGTGCACGGCACCGGCAACCAGACCCGGTCGATCTGCTACGTCGAGGACCTGGTTCGCGGCATCCTGCTGCTGCTCGACTCGACGGAGACCGGCCCGGTGAACTGCGGCACGGAGCACGAGTTGACGATGCGGCAACTGGCCGAGTTGATCGTGTCACTCTCCGGTAGCGACTCCGAGGTGACGTACGTCACCCGGGCAGCCGATGACCCCGAGATGCGCCGGCCCGACCTCACCCTCGCCCGTGAACTGCTCGGATACGAGCCTTCGGTGGCGCCCGAAGACGGCCTCCGACGCACGATCGAGCACTTCCGCGAGCGGCTAGGGTAACCGCTCGGCGCGGCGCGGCCCGCCGGCCGACCTGCGGTTGAGGGCGACTCTCGACGGGGCTACGTACCCTCGGGTACATGTCAGCGACCGCTTCCGCCGGCGTCCCGCTCCCCTACCTGCGTCGCAGCGCCGGGCGTGCCCCCGTGCCCGGCCCCGGCCAGAGCGGCTCGGGGCGCGCCCGCGTACCCGGGGCCCAGTGGTACCCCGCACACGACGACCGCCCCCCGGGCCGCGGTTTCGGCGGATCGGACGGCCCCAGCGGCCCGGGTGGGCCCGGCGGGCCGGGCGCTCCCCGGCGGGCCGGCGGGCGCGGGCCGCGCCCGAGGTGGGGCCGGATCGGCCTGGTGGCCGGCGTGGCGGTGCTCGTCCTCGCGCTGCTCGGTGGGGCCGGGGCGTGGTTCTACACCCGCAACCTCAACCAGGACCTGGCCCGCACCGACCCGTTCTCGGAGCTGACCGGTGGCCGGCCGGCGAAGGCGGTGGAGGGGGCGCTGAACATCCTGCTGGTCGGCAGCGACTCGCGGGACCCGGACGCCCCGGTGGACCAGCAGAGCCAGTGGCGGGCCGACACGATCATCGTCATGCACATCCCGGCCGACCACAAGTCCGCCTACCTCGTCTCCATCCCCCGCGACCTGTACGTGCCGATCCCGCAGAACGCCCAGGCCGACTGCGGATCGGGCCAGCGGGCGAAGATCAACGCCGCGTTCGCGTTCGGCGGCCTGCCGCTCGCGGTGAAGACGGTGGAGTGCTTCACCGACGTACGCATCGACAACGTGATGGCGATCGACTTCGCCGGGTTCAAGCAGGTCACCGACGCGCTCGGCGGGGTGGACCTGAAGGTGGAGCGGTCGATCACCTCGATCCACAAGCCGTTCCGCAAGTTCACCAAGGGCACCATGCACATGAACGGCACCGAGGCGCTGGACTGGATCCGGCAGCGCAAGCAGTTCCCGGACGGCGACTTCGCGCGCATGCGCCACCAGCAGGAGTTCCTCAAGGCACTGATGGACAAGGCGGCCAGCACGGGCACGCTGACCAACCCGAAGAAGCTCAACGCGTTCCTCCAGTCGGTGACGGACGCGGTCACCGTGGACCAGAGCTTCTCGCTGGTCGACATGGCGCTACAGTTCCGCAGCCTGCGCGGGGAGAACCTGATCTTCGTCACCAGCCCGAACTCGGGCAGCGACACGATCAACGGCGAGTCGGTGGTGGTTTCGGACCGGGAGAAGGCCCTGGCCATGTACCAGGCCATGTCGGCGGACACGATGGCCGCGTGGGTGAAGGCCAACCCGCCGGCGGGAACCTCCGGGTAGTAACGGAGGGCCATTCGAGCGGTCGTTACTTCGACATACGTCAGCGTCGGTCGACGGTCGGACCCCGTTCCACCGGGTGCCCTTCCGCCGACTGGCTGCTTTCGGCTGGCCGTTCGGGCCAATTCCGCAGGCAACCATCAGGATAACTGCGAATAGCCGTACGACGAACTCGCCTTAACGGGAAGCGGTACGTACAGTGGTCCCGCCCCCCGATCACGCGAGCTGGAGCACGCATGCCGGTTCATACCAGCCGTCGCCCTCCGTCGCAGGAGCCCGTCGGCGCGGTCGCACGGGTTCCGTCGGCCATCCCGGCGCAGCCCCGCAGCGGCGGTCGACCCCCCGTCGATCCCCCCGCCCGCAAGCGGAAGCGCCGCAAGGACCCGCTGTGGGCCCGCCTCACCATCGTTTTCGGCGCGATGCTGATGATGACCAGCGGGGTCGCCATCGTGGGCAGCAAGGCACTCATCAGCCAGGCCACCGGCAGCATCGCCCAGCGCAACCTGCTCGGCGACGCCGGCAAGTCCGACGCCGAGGGCGGCGCGAGCCTGGACGGCCCCATCGACATGCTGCTGCTGGGCGTGGACGCCCGCGAGCGCTGGGCCGCCGACGACGTCCGGGCGGACACCATCATCGTGCTGCACATCCCCGCCTCGCACGACCAGGCGTACCTGATCTCCATCCCGCGCGACACCGAGGCGCAGATCCCGGCGTTCAAGAAGAGCGGCTACGGCGGCGGGTCCGACAAGATCAACGCGGCGTTCCAGGCGGGTGCCCGCAACGGCGGCGGCTGGGAGGGCGGCGCGCAGTTGATGGCGCAGACGATCAAGAGGATGACGGGGATCAGCTTCGACGGCGCGGCCATCATCAACTTCGGCGGGTTCAAGGGCGTCATCGACGCCCTCGGCACCGTACGGATCTGCGTGAGCCACCAGGTCAAGTCGCACCACATGTCGTACGTCGACGGCAAACCGATGTGGAACGCCGACGCGAAGAAGACCGGCAAGCCGATGACCCCGGTGGTGCACAAGAAGGGCTGCCGGGAGATGAAGGGCTGGGCCGCCCTCGACTACGCCCGGCAGCGCTACGGCCTGCCGAACAGCGACTACGATCGGCAGCAAAACCAGCAGCAGCTCATCAAGGCGATGGCGAAGAAGGCGACCGAGAACGGCACGCTGACCAACCCGGTGAAGCTCAACGGGCTGATCAAGGCGGCCGGCAAGGCGTTCGTGCTGGACACCGGCGGGGTGCCGATCGTCGACTTCATCTACACGATGCGCGGGGTCACCGGGAACGACCTGACCATGCTGCGGACCAACGGCGGCACGTTCCACGCGAACGCCGAGGGAACCAAGGAGTCGCTGAGCCCCCAGACCATGGAGATGTTCCAGGCGATCAAGAACGACAAGCTCGCCGAGTTCGTGTACGCCAACCCGAGCGTCCTGTCGACCCGCAAGTAGCCGGCCGACCTGGCCCCTGACCTGGGCAAAGCCGCCCCGCGACCCCACCGCCCCCCGTAGCCTGTTGTGAGTAGATCTCACTACGGCAGCGGGGGGCGTCACGGCCAGGTCAGGGGGAACCGGACAGGGGCGGCGCCAGCCGGCCCGTCGGCGCGTACCCCGATGGAGCCGGATCCTGCTCGGGGTCGGCCTGGCCCTGGCGCTGCTGGCCGCTGGCGCGGTGGTCGGGCTCAAGGCGCTCGGCCACCGCTACGAGCGCACGGTGGCCCGGGAGCAACTGCTCGACGCGGACGCCCGGCGCGACCGGACGAATCTCGACGGCGAGCTCAACTACCTCCTCGTCGGCTCGGACCGGCGACCCGGCGCGGCCGGCGACGACCAGCGCTCGGACGCCATCCTGGTGGTGCACGTGCCGGCCGACACGAAACGGGCATACGTGGTTTCGTTCCCCCGCGACCTGCTGGTCAACATCCCGCCCGGGCCGAACGGCTACGGCGGCGGCAGCGACAAGATCAACGCGGCGTACGAGCACGGTGGCGGCGGCGAGTCCGGCGTCCAGCTCCTCTCGGCCACCCTCACCCGGCTCACCGACCTGCGCTTCGACGGGGCCGCCCTGATCGACTTCGCCGGGCTGCGGCAGGTGATCGACCTGCTCGGCGGGGTCCGCATGTGCGTCGACACCAAGGTGCGCTCGATCCACACCGGGACGCTGTTCAGCCCCGGCTGCCAGGAGATGGACGGCGCGCGGGTGCTGGACTACGTTCGCCAGCGCTACGACCTGCCCGGCGGCGACTACGACCGGCAGCGCCACCAGCAGCAGCTCCTGCGAGCGATGCTGGACCGGGCCGGCGAGACGAACCTGCGCCGCGACCCGGTGCGGCTCGACCGGCTCATCCGGGCGGTCGGCGCGTCGCTGACCGTCGACACCAACGGGGTGCCCCTGGAGGAGCTGCTGCTCACCCTCCGGGACCTCCCCCCGGACGCGCTGACGGGCGTACAGGTCCCCTCCCGCCCGCAGACCATCGACGGCATCTCGTACGTCGTGCTGGACGGCGGGGGGACCGCTCTCTTCGCGGCGGTCCGGAGCGCCCGGATGCCCGCCTGGGCCCAGGCCAACCCGCGCTGGGTCACTCGTCTGTGACCTGCCGATTCCACCCGATCAGCCCTGATCCGCACGCCCCCGACCGGCCGGGCGGGCGAGGCTCTAGGCTTGGTGACCGTGTTCGGACCCCAGGTTCCCACCGTGCCCGTGACCAAGATCACCGACGACATCTACCTGCTCGACGTCCGCGAGGACGACGAGTGGGCCGCCGGGCACGCCCCCGGCGCCCACCACCTGCCGATGATGGAGCTGCCCGCCCGGATGGCCGAGGTGCCCACCGACCGGGACGTCGCGGTCATCTGCCGCTCCGGCGGACGCTCCGCGCAGGTGGTGGCGTACCTGCTGAACAACGGGTGGGACCAGGTGCGCAACGCCGACGGCGGGATGCGCCAGTGGGCGGCCGTCGGGCGCCCCGTCGTGGACGGGGACGGCAGGCCGGGCCAGGTCATCTGAGAGCGACGGGCATGGGTGATCCCCTGGTCTTCGCGCACCGCGGCTCCTCGGCCGACCTGCCGGAGCACACCCTCGCCGCGTACCTGCGGGCCCTCGACGAGGGTGCCGACGGGCTGGAGTGCGACGTCCGGCTGACCCGGGACGGGCACCTGGTCTGCGTCCACGACCGGCGGCTGGACCGGACCAGCAACGGCACCGGCCTGGTCAGCGTCCGCACGCTTGCGGAGCTGGAGGCGCTGGACTTCGGTTCCTGGCACCCGGGCTGCGTGCCGCCCGGCGCCGACGAGCCGCCCGACGAGTCGCACACCCGGCTGCTCACCCTGGAGCGGCTACTCGACGCCGTACTGGCCGCCGGCCGCCCGGTGCGGCTGCTGATCGAGACGAAGCACCCCTCGCGGTACGGCGGGCACGTGGAGCGCCGCCTGGTGGCCCTGCTGCGCCGCTACGGCCTGGCCGAGCCGCGCGCGGACACCCCGGTCCGGGTCACCGTGATGTCCTTCTCGCCGCTGGCCGTGCGCCGCGTCCGCGACCTCGCCCCCGGCCTGCCCACGGTGCTCCTTCTGGAGGTGCTGCCGCGCTGGCTGCGGCTCGGCCGGCTACCGTTCGGCACCCGCATCGCCGGGCCGGGAGTCGAGCTGGTCCGGGCCCGCCCGCGCCTGGTGCCCGCGCTGCGGGCCGCCGGCCACCAGGTGTACGTCTGGACCGTCAACGAGCCCGCCGAGCTGGACCTGGTGCTCGACGCCGGGGTGGACGGAATCATCACCGACCGGCCGGCGCGCGCGCTGGCCCGGCTGGGCCGATGAACGCGCCGAGCGGAACTGTCCGTCGGCGCGGCGATGTGCTCCTGCTGTGGGGCCCGTGAGCCGGCGGGGCGGCGTCGTCCGCTGGCTGGTCCGGCCGGGGCGACTGTCGATCCGGCCGCCCGGCCGGGCGGGTTCACCGGGTGACGCGCCCGGCCCGGGCCGGGAGGCCGACCGTGCGGGGCCGCCGGGCGGCGTGGGTGCCGCGGCCGACCGCGCGGGGGTGTCGGGGAGCGGGTCGGCGCGGCAGACTCGGGGCATGCCGGAGCGCACCGACCTCGCCGCCCTGATAACCGGCCATGGCAGGGTTATCGAGATGATCAACTCTGGTGAAGCCGGTCTGCCCGTACTCGCCCGGCTGCTCCAGGTGGTCGAGTCCGCCATCGGGGCGACCAGCACCGCGTTCGTGGAGTTCGCGCCCACCGGCGGCCGGGTGATCGCCGCGACCGGGGACGCCGATTGGACCATCGGCCGGCCCGTGTCGCCCACCGACCCGGCCACCGTCTGCCTGCTCTCCGGCCCGAAGATCCGCGACATCCGGGTGGACCGCATCCCGGGCCCGATCGGCGCCGAGCTGGTCGACCGGGGGCTGGGCCGGATGGTGGCCGCCCGGGCCGAGATCGGCGGGCTGACCGTCGGCAGCCTGCACGCGTTCTACCCGGACGACGACTCGAGGGCCGGCGGGCAGCACGAGGTGGTGGCGTACATCGCCTCCTGCATCGCCCACATGTACAGCGACCAGCGCGGCCTGCCGGTGCACGGCGACGGCCCGGTGGTCGCGGCGCTGGCCGACGGGCTCGCCGTGGTCGACCGGGACGGGCACGTCCGGCTCTGGAACCCGGCCGCCGCCGAGGTGACCGGCCGGTCGGTCACGGAGGCGCTGAACCGTCCACTGCCGTTCCCGCTCCCCCCGTCCGGGCAGGTTCTCGACCACCGGCTGCCCGACGGCCGCTGGCTGAAGATCACCTCGGGGGAGCTGCCCGGCCCGGGGGCGCTGCGCGTCGTCACCTTCCGGGACATCACCGTGCATCAGCTGCGCGACCAGGACCGCGACCTCTTCGTCGCGGTGACCAGCCACGAGCTGCGTACCCCGGTCACCGTCATCAAGGGGTACGTGGACACCCTCACCGAGCACTGGGACTCCCTGACCGACGCCGACCGGCGGCAGGCCGCCCGCGTCATCGGGCAGCGGGCCAACGAACTGGCCCGGCTGGTCGACCGGCTGCTCACCTCGGCCACCGAGGGCCGGCCCGGTGAGCCGCCCGTCCCGTTCGACCTCGGCGACGCACTCCGGTCGGCCGTCGCCGACCTGCCCACCGACCTGCGCCGCCGGGTCGTCCTCAACGTGCCAGCCGGCCTGCCCAGGGCGATCGGCAGCCGGCAGTCGCTGACGACGGTGCTCACCGAGCTGGGGACCAACGCCGACAAGTACTCCCCGCCCGACGCGCCGATCGAGATCACCGCCGACGGCGACAAGCGGACCGTGTCGTTCCGGGTCAGCGACCGGGGCATCGGCATCCGGCCGGAGCATGTCGAGCGGGCGTTCGACCGGTTCTGGCAGGGCGAGACCGGCGACCGACGGGGGTACCCGGGCGCGGGGCTCGGCCTCTATCTCGTCCGCCGGATCGTTGAACAGCAGAATGGATGGGTATCCCTCCGGCCGAGGGAAGGTGGCGGTACCGTCGCAGAGGTCCGGCTGCCACGCGGGTGAGCAGGGCCGCCGGGGCGGCGGGGGACCAGCAGGGCCGGGCGCAGCGAGGCGAGAGGGAGCGGCGGTGGCGAAAGGGCCGGTCGAGCGATCGTGGTGCGTGGTGGTGCCGCACGACCCCACCGGCGCGCGCCTGGCCCGGCATCGGCTGGCCGACGAGCTCGCCGGCGTCGTGCCGCCGACGTTCCTGACCGACCTGGTGGCCGTCCTGGCCGAGTTGGTCGGCAACGCCGTCCCGGCACGCCGACGCGCTCCCCGGCGGGGTCGTCCGGGTGGCCTGGCGGCTGCGCCAGACCCCCGACGGGCAGTTCGTCCGTCTCCGGGTCACCGACGGCGGGGCCGCCGTGGGGCCGATGGTCCGGGCCGCCAGCCCCGACGCGGTCGACGGCCGTGGCCTGCACATCGTCTCCGGCCTGGCCAGCCGATGGGGCGTCGACCGGGACGGCCTCGGGCAGAGCGTGTGGGCCGAGTTCGACCCCGCCGCCACGCCCCACACCGATTTCGTCGTCGCCGGCTGAACCGCGCCGGGTTCCGAGGTCGCCCCCGTCGCGCTGGGCCGAGCCGGGTTCCGAGGCTGCCACCGTCGCCGGCTGGGCCGCGCCGGGCTCCGAGGCGGCCGTCGGGCCGGTCTGGGCCGTCCGTGCGGGGCGGGTCCTCCCCACCCGGTCCGGCTGCGGGCTCTAGGCTGTCTCGCCGTGAGCAAGCGTAGAAAGATCCAGCGGGCCGCCGACGTCACCCCCAAGCGGGAGAAGGTGCGGGACGTCTTCGTGCCCCGACCGTTCGAGGGGCTGACCGACGAGCCGGAATGGATCGCCCTGCGCGAGCTGGTCCCGGCCGCGTCCGCGCCGCTGCGGCTCGTCCCCGAACTCGTCGAGGAGCACGGCGACCGCCCGGTCACCCTGGCCACCGTGCTGCCGATGGCGGCCCCGGTGATGACCAAGGCGGACGGTCGGGTCCTCGTCGGGCTCCAGCGCCACCAGCAGTCCGGTGACGTCTCCCGGGACCTGGCCGAGGCGCTGCTGTGCGCGCTGCGTACCGAGCCGGGCAAGACGGTCACGGTGCCGCCGCTGCCCGGCCCCGGCCCCCGGCTCCAGGACATCCTGGTCGACGGGCCGCTGGAGATCAGCATGCACGAGGGCTTCGAGTTCTGGCTCGACCCGGGGGCGGCCGACGACCCGACCGTCCAGGCGTCGCTGGAGCGGGCCAACGCGGCGATCTACCCGACCGTGCGGCTGGCTGCGGCGCAGGCCGCGTACTGGTGCCAGGTGCCGGAGAAGGCACACGTCCGCTGGGTGCTCCCGGAGGACGAGGACGCCGCGCTGGACGCGCTGGCCCGGCTGAGCGCCGCCGGCACGCTGCCCCTCGATGGGAGCACGAAGTTCGCCGGCATGTTCCGCGCGCACGGCCGCCTCGTGCCGGTCTGGGACCTGCCCGAGGACGTCCCGGCGGCCGAGTGGGAGGAGCCGGTGCGGGAGTTCGCCGAGCGCTACGCCGAGGCCCTGGCCCTGGCGGAGAAGGAGCCGCTGGACGCGGCGGGCCGCCGCGCCCGGCACGGCCTGCTCGGCCGGCAGCTCACCCTGCGCTGAGCCGCGCCGCTGCCGGCAGCTGTGCTGTCTCGGTAGCTGGCTGTTAGGAAGGGCCCCCTGTACAACGTCATGCGTTAACAAGGGGCCCTTCCTTACCCCCGGACCAGGGGGCAGGACATGCACCTCGGGCCGCCCCGGCCGGAGCCCAGCTCGGACCCGGCGATCGGGATCACCTCGATGCCGGCCCGTTCGAGCTGGGCGTTGGTCCCGGTGTTGCGTTCGTAGCCGACGCAGAGCCGGGGGGCAATCGCGAGGGTGTTGTTGCCGTCGTCCCACTGCTCCCGCTCGGCGGTGACCGGGTCGAGGCCGGTGTCGATCACCCGGAGCTGGTCGATGTCCATCGCGTCGGCGGCGGCCCGCAGGAACGGCGCGGGGCCGTCCACCTGCGGCTCGCCGTCCGGACCGGCGACCACGGTGTACGCGACGAGGGTGCTCGCCACGTTCGCGTACATCAGCACGGCGTCGACGTCGACCATCGTGCAGATGGTGTCCAGGTGCATCGTGGCGCGTTCCTGGGCGATCGGGACCACCAGGATGGTGTGCGCCAGCCCGGCGGCGAAGACCTGCCGGGCAAGCCGTTCCGCGCCGGCCGGGGTGGTCCGCTCGCCCACCCCGACCGCGAGCACGCCCGGGGCCAGCAGCAACACGTCGCCGCCCTCCAGGTGCTCCAAGCCGGGGTGGTAGACGAACTCCGTGCCGACGAAGCGCGGGTGGTGCCGGTAGATCGCGTCGGTGATGCTCGTCTCTCTTCGGCGGGCGGGCATGGCCAGGCTGGTCACCCCGACCCGGTCACGGACCCACAGTGACGAGTCGCGGGTGAACAGCAGGTTGGGCAGGGGATCGATGACGAAGTCGTGCCGGTCCATCAGGGCGTAGACGAGCCCGCCCGGCCGTTCCCTGCTGAGCCGCAGTTCCTCGTGGGCGAGCCCGGCGATGAGCACGTCGGCGAGGGCGGCGGGGTCGAGGTAGGCGAGGTGGTCAGCCACCCGGCGGCGCAGGGTGTCGCCGAGCCGGGGCGAGCCGAGCACCTGTTCGGTCATCTCGGTGCGTGCCTCGGCGACGGCGAGGGTCTCGGCGAGGAGGGTGGCGAGGTAGAGCACTTCCACCCCTCGGGCGCGCAGCTCGGCGGCGAACGCGTCGTGCTCCTCCTGTGCCCGTCCGACCCATGGGATAGCGTCGAACAGCAACGAGTCGTTGTTCCGGGGAGTCAGTCGGGCCAGTTCTGGGCCCGGCCGGTGCAGCAGCACGGTGCCGAGGCGGCCGACTTCACTGTCCACGTAGTGGGTCACTCGGCCAAGGGTAGGGCAGGGTTTGGCGGCATCCGGTAAAACGTCTGTGGATGAATATGGCATTCATCCACACTCACTCCGGCGCTCCGACTTGCCGGGTACCCGGTATGGCAACGTAGGGTAGTGAGGACATAACTTCGAGGGACCTTTTGCCGGAGGTCGCGATGACTGTCTTTCCCGCACGTCGAGCCGCACCCACCGCACGGGCACTGCCGCCCGTTGCGGTGCCACACCCCAGGGCGGAAGCCTCCGGGGTGCTCGACCCGGTCCGCCCGAGCCCCCTGGAGTGGGCTCGGCGCCGACGCGCCGAGCGGGGGGCCCGCCGGTTGGAGGCGGCCGGGGCTCGCGCCCTGGGCCGGCTCGACCATCTGGGGCCGGCGTGGCACGTCATCGAGTGGCCCCGCACGGACACCACGGACCTCCTGCTCGACCCGTCCCAGGACGACCGGGCCGGGTTCCTCGCGATCGGGCCGGGCGGCCTGTTCGCGGTGACCATCGCCGACCACGGACGCGCCCGGGTGCTGGTGGCGGGGGACGTGGTGCAGATCAACGGCAAGCGGCCGCCGTACGTGGCCGAGGCACGCCGGGACGCCAAGCGGGCAAGCAAGGTGCTCTCCCAGGCGGTGGGGCTGCCCATCCCGGTAACGCCGGTGCTGACCTTCGTCGGGTCCGGCGTCATCAGCGTGTACGGCCTGCCGAAGGACTGCCTCATGGCCACCCACCGCGAGCTGGACCGCCTGCTCGTGGCCGGGGGCAACCGGATCACCCCGGCCACCGCCGAGAAGCTCGCCCGCGTGGCGCAGCACCCGGGGACCTGGATGAACGGCACGTACCGTCCAGCAGGCGACTACCGGTGGTACGACGACGGCCGAACGGCGGCTGACAAGCCGGCCAACCGCCGGTAACGTCTCCGGCGACGCCACGCGGTCCGGTCCACACCCGGAGCAACCACCGGCTGGCCATCACCGGCCGCCCGGGTCAGGGCAACTGATCACCGGCGGCCCGAGCGCGGTCGGCGGGACCACAACGACCGGTTAGCGTGGACAGACCGTCGATGTACATTGGAGGCGCGGTGGCCCACGTCGAACTCTCGCTCACAGAAGTGTTCGCGCCCACCGCCCGCACACGACCGGAGCAGGAGTCCGACAACTTCGGGCAGTGGTCCGCGACCGTGGCCCGGGCCGACGAGCCCTGCCTCCTGATCGACGTCGACACCCGGGTCGTCGCGGTGTCGGCGGCCGGCTGCGAGCTGCTCTGCCTGGGCTGCCCGGAGGACGTGATCGGCCTGCCGCTGCTGGACGGCTGCCTGCGGCTGCTCGACTTCACCGCGCACCGGGGCGAGCTGACCGAGCAGGAGACCGACAAGATTCCGCCGCTGCTCGCCCTGCACTCCGGGCGCCTCGCCCGGGGGCTGCTGCGGGTGCAGGCCGCAGCGGGCCGGACGGACCCGACCGTCGACGCCATCTCGACGCCGGTGCTGACCGACGGCGAAGTCGCCGGCTCCCTCACCTTCTTCTCCGAGGTCTGAATCCCGGCTTCCCCGAGGTCTGCGTCCGGCACTCCGCGCCTACCTGGGCGGATGGGCTGCCCGCCGCACCACCGGAGAGCTGTGACAGGCACCCGCCAGGGCTTAGGGTGCCCTCATGGTCGATGTCGCTCTGTTGCCGGGGGAGTACGCGGTGTGCCGGCTGGCCGCCGGCTCCTCCCTCGGGCCCGCTTTGTGGGGCGAACTGGGCGACGCCGAGGTCGTCAGCGTGAGCTGGGCCGCCGACGGGGTCTCCGTGATCTGCCCGGCCCCCCGCGCCCCCGCCGAGGTGGAGACCGACTGGCGGTGCCTGCGGATCGTCGGCCCGCTCGGCCAAGCGGTGACCGGCACCCTCGCCGCGCTGGTCGGCCCGTTGACCGAGGCGCGGGTCGACCCGGTCGCGTTCTCCACGTACGACGCCGACCACGTGCTGGTGCCAACGGTGCGGCTGTGCGAGGCGACCGCCGCGCTGCGCCGGGCGGGTCACCGCATACTCGACTGACGGCCCGCCCGGTCGGCCTTCACGCTCGCGCCGCCGGCTCCTACGATGGGCTCAGCCATCCCGGCCGCAACGACGTTCTCCGATGCAAGGATCGGTTCGTGCCGCCATCCGCACCGCACCGACCGGTGTCCCGCGCGACCGCGCGGCTCGCCGTGGCATGCCTCGCCGTCACGCTCGCCGGCTGCGGCGCGCCGCCGGAGCTCCGTCGGCCCGCCTCCCCGCCGAGCGCCACCGCGGGCGGCACCCCCGGCCCGACCCCGCCCGCGTCCGCCCCGCCGGCCCCGACCACCCCGCCGGTGGTCACCCCGCCGACCACCTCGGGCTCCGACCTGGTCGCCACCCCCTGCCGCAATGGTCCCTCCGCAAACCGGGTCGTCGCGCTGCTGCGCGGCCCGTCCGGGGTGCTGTCCCGCTCGGTCGCGGTACGGGTGGGCGACGGCCCGCTCTGCGCCGGGGGCTGGCAGTACACGGTGCTGCGGGTGACCGGGCACGAGGAGTTGCAGGTGGTCACCCGGGGCCGGCCGAACGACCTGGAGCTGGTCACCGCCGGCACCGACGTCTGCACCATCGAGGTACGGGTGGCCGGGCCGCCCGGCATCCGGGCCCTCGCCTGCGACGCCGTCCAGGGTGGCGTACCGATTGCGTAGGCTGGGCGGCATGCCGGGAACACCGCCGACCCGTTTCGTCTACCTCGGCCCCGAGGGCACCTTCGCCGAGCAGGCGCTGCGCACCGTGCCGGCCGCCGAGCGCGGCACCCGCACGCCCGCCCGCAGCGTCGGCGAGGCGCTGGAGAGCGTCCGCGCCGGGGAGGCCGACGCGGCCCTGGTGCCGCTGGAGAACTCGATCGGCGGCGCGGTTGGCGTGACCCTGGACGAGCTGGCCGAGGGCGAGCCCCTGGTGATCACCCGGGAGGTGATCCTGCCGGTGGAGTTCGTGCTCGGCGCCCGCCCGGGAACGTCGCCGGAGGCGATCCGCTCGGTGGCCGCGCACCCCCAGGCGTCCACCCAGTGCCGGGGCTGGCTGCGCGCGCACCTGCCGGACGCGGTCGTGGTCGACGTGCTGTCCAACGGGGCCGCCGCGGCGGGCGCGGCCACGGGCGAGTACGACGCGGCGATCTGCGCCCCGATCGGGGCCGCCCGGCACCGGCTGGCGGTGCTCGCCGACAAGATCGCCGACCATCCCGACGCGGTGACCCGGTTCGTGATGCTTTCCCGCCCGGGCCCGCCCTCGCCCCCTACCGGGGACGACGTGACGTCGCTGGCCGTGTACATCGCCCACGACCGGGTGGGCGCACTGCTGTCGGTGCTGATGGAGCTTGGCCGTACGCGGGTGAACCTTGACCTCGGGATTCGAGTCCCGCTCGTACGGCGAAGGCGCTGGGCCCGGTACGTTCTTCTTTCCTCGACTGCCACGGACAACGATGGTCAGAATCAGCGCTCGGGAGGCGTTTGCAGGGCTGCTCGAGTTCTGCGCGGAAGTTCCCTTCCTCGGCTCGTACCCCCGGCAAAAAAGGGCGCAGCCGGCAGGCGACCGACCGGTGCCCGCGCCGGCCGGCCTGTCGGACGCCGACTACGCCGACGCGGCGGCCTGGCTAAAACAGAAAAGCGCTCCGGCGAGCTGCGCTGGGCCGGGCGCCCTCGCGTCGGGGCGCCCAGCCCGGGTCAGCCTGCCGGCCGATGGCGACGGGTCAGCTCAGCAGGTTGCCGAGCAGGCCGCCCTGCTGCTCCTGGGCGCCGCTGCCCATGACCGGCGGCTCCTCGGAGGGCTGCACCACCACGAAGCCCTGCCCGGCGAAGCTCATCGTGAACGCCTCGCCGGTGCTGCGTCCCAGCAGCGTGCCCAGGCCGAACTGCTCGGCCCGGTGGTAACCGGTCTGGAGGTTGGCCGACCAGCAGACGGCGGCCTGCGGGTCGACGTAGGTCGGGGCGTCGACGTTGAGCACCACCGGGGTGCCCTTCGTGGTGATCGCGATCCGGCCATGGCCGGTGAAGACGCAGTTGAACAGGCCGGACGAGGACGCCATTCCGGCACCGCCGACCATGCGGATGTCGTACTGGAGGGTGGAGTCGAAGGCCAGCACGCTCGATCCGTTGATCGACAGCGCGTCGCCCGGCTCCAGGTCGATGATGTGCACGTCCTTGGCCAGCTCGGCCAGGAAGACGTCGCCCCGGCCGCTGAGCTTCATCAGCGGGACGCCCTCACCGGTGAGCTTCTGCTTGAGGAACTTGCCCAGGCCCCCGGAGCCGAGCGCCTGGAACTGCACCTGCCCCTGGTAGGCGACCATTGACCCGACACGGGCCATCGCCTCGCCGTTCAGCTCGATCTTCAGCATCTTGGAGTTCTGCAGCCGCATGCCGGGCTGGGCGGACTCCTTCTCCAGGTTCTCGGCGGAGAACAGCGCGCTGCGCATGGAAGTGCCTCCTGACTCGGGGTGTTTGCCCGGAGGGTAGGTGACCAGCGCAACCAGTGGCATCGCACCGGGCAGGGCCGAACCGGGCGGACGGTAACCAGGCCGCGCGCCCGGTCAGCCCCAGCCGAGGTCGTGCAGCCGCTCGTCGTCGATGCCGAAGTGGTGGGCGATCTCGTGCACCACGGTCACCGCCACCTCGTCGACGACGTCCTCCTCGGTGTCGCAGATCCGCAGGATGGGGTGGCGGTAGATCAAGATGCGGTCCGGCAGGACGCCGGCGTAGTCCCAGCCCCGCTCGGTGAGTGCGTGCCCCTCGTAGAGGCCGAGCAGATCCTCGCCGGGGGGCGGATGGTCCTCGACGAGGATCACCACGTTGCTCATCAGCCGCAGCAGCTCCTCGGGAACCTCGTCGAGGGCCTCCCCGACCAGTTCCTCGAAGCGCTCCCGGCTCATCTCCACCGCCACGCCCTCATTGTCCCGCAGGACGCGTCAGGCGCGGGGGCGCGGAATGCTCAGGAGGCGAGCCTGGCGGTGAGACTGATCTGCGCGCCCGGGGAGAGCAGGCGCGAGATCGGGCAGTTCTCCTTCGCAGTCTCGGCCAGCTTGGCGAACTGGGCCTCGTCGAGACCCGGGGCCTGACCGACCGTCTCCAGGTCGATCCGGGTCACGGTCATCCCCGCGTCGGTCTTGTCGAAGTGCACCTTCGCCGTGGTCTCCACGGAGGTGCCGGTCGCGCCGGCGTCGGCGAGCTGCTTGGAGAACGCCATCGAGAAGCAGGCCGCGTGGGCCGCCCCGATGAGCTCCTCGGGGTTGGTGCCCTCCCCCTCCTCGAATCGCGACTTGAAGGAGTAGTTCCCCTGGAGGCCGCCCTTGCCGGTGCGGACCGTGCCGGAACCCTCGGCGAGATCGCCCTGCCAACGTGCGGAAGCGGTACGGATAGGCATGAGTCGACGCTAGCACTTCAGCAGGAGATCCGTTTTAGGGTTCCGTGAGGGCTTGCCGGGCGTAGCGCGGAGCCTGTTCCGTCCACGCGGGTCGCGTTCCCGAACGAGCGGTGCCGGCTGTGTCATGATTCGGCTCAGGCCCGCGAAACGGCGGAGAGGTGGCCGATGTCCGAGGATCTCCCCATCCCCCGGCAGGACAGCCGGTCCGACGACGCCGCCGTCCTGGAGTGGGGTGGGCCCGAGCCCACGCCGCCGGGGCGGGTCGGCCGCCCGCTGTCCCGGCGCGGGTGGGACCGTGGGCTCCCGCTGGTGGCAGCCGGTCTCGGGGCGGCGGCCGCGTTCGCCTCGCTGATCGGGGAGTGGCTGGTGATGATCGTGCCGACCGGGGGGCCCGGGGGCGGCACGCTGCGGGTGCCCGGCGGGGTGTCCGACGTCGGCGGCTTCGGGCTGGGCTATCTGGTCGGCCTGTTCGCCCTGGTCGCGGCCGTAGCCCTGGCCCTGCGGGGCAGCGCCGCCGTGCGGCACGACGCCCGGGTGGCCGGCCTCGCCCTGTCGACGGCCCTGGTCGGCGTCCTGGTCGCCACGTCGTTCTCGCTGGACGACTCGGGCCAGCGGACGCTCCTGTACTCCTCGGAGGACGGCTTCCAGATCGAGTACGGCCGGGGGCTCTGGGCAGCCTTCGTGGCCTGCGCGCTGCTGGCGGCGGCGCTGCACCTCGCGGGCCGGGCCGACGCCGGGCAGCCGGGCGTGGCCGTGCCCCGGCGGGAGGACCCGCCCAGCCGGGAGACCGGTCTGCCGCCCGCGCCGGCCGACCTCACGGTGCAGCCGACCGCGCCCTTCGCCCGCCCGGAGTAAGTGAAGGGCCCCCTGTTAACGCCTGCGGTAGAGAAGGGCCCCCCTTCTCACCCCTGGCCGCGGGCCACGCAAACCTGGGCCGCCGGTTCACGCAACCGGGGCGTGGTGTGGAGTTGCCGCCCGATTCGTCGGGAAGTCATGGTCGCGCCCTGTTCCCCGAGGTACGGTTGCTGCCCGCCGTCACTGCTGGTCGAGGCATCGATGACCCAACGACAGGGCTGGCGCGACGGCGGCGGCCGAAGGAGGAGCGATGACCCGCCCGGGGCTGCCCAAGCTGATCGCCACCGACCTCGACGGGACACTGGTCCGCAGCGACGAGACGGTTTCCGCGTTCACCCACGAGGTGCTCGACCGGGTGCGGGCCGCCGGCATCCCGGTGGTCGGCGCGACGGGCCGGGGCCCGCGGCTCACCGAGCTGACCCGCAACGACATTCGCGCCGCCGACTTCCTGGTGCTCGCCGGCGGGGGCTGGGTGGTCGACCAGAGCGACCCGGCCGGCCCGGTGGTGCTGCGCGAGGAGCGGCTTCCCCGCCAGGTGCTGGCCCGGCTGCTCGCCGACCTGGAGGCCGAGGTCGGGCCGCTCACCGTGATGGTCGAGGCGTCCGACGAGCCCGGCGCCCCGCTCTGGGGCGACTACCACCCGAGCTGGCCCTACCCGGACCTGTTCGAGCCGCGCTCCCGCGACGAATGCCTCGCCGGCGACGTGATCAAGGCGTTCGCCCGGACCGGCGGCCACCACATCGACACGCTGTTGGAGACCGCCCGCCGGATCGTCGGCCCGGAGGTCGCCACGCTCACCCAGTCCGGGCTGGGCTTCATCGAGATCTGCCCGCCCGGGGTCGACAAGGCGTCCGGGCTGGCCGTGGTGGCGCAGCGGCTCGGGGTGGATCCGGCCGAGGTGCTGGTCTTCGGCGACATGCCCAACGACCTGCCGATGTTCGAGTGGGCCGGGTGGGCCCGGGTGGCCGTGTCCAACGCCCACCCGGCCGTCCGGGCCGCCGCCGACGAGGTGACGCTGCGCAACGACGACGACGGGGTGGCGATCTACCTGGACCGACTACTCTCCCGGTGATGGGAGAGACACCTCGGCTGGTCGCCACGGACATCGACGGAACCCTGCTCACCGACGAGCGGACGCTCAGCCCCCGCACCCGGGACGCCCTCGCCCGGATGTCCGCGCGGGGCACGCCGGTCGTGCTGGTCACCGGCCGCCCGATCCGCTGGCTCCAACTGGTGTACCAGCAGCTCGCCGAGCCGCTGCCGGCGATCTGCGCCAACGGTGCGGTGGTGTACGACCCGGTGACCGACGAGGTGCTCCGAGCCGATCCGCTCGCGCCGAAGCTGCTCGCCGAGGTGGCCCGCCGGCTGCGCGCCGAGGTGCCCGGGGTCAGCTTCGCGGTGGAGATCGTGGACAGCCGTGAGATGCGGCACGAAACCGACTACCCGCTGCGCTGGGACGCCGACGCCGAGGCGATCCGGGCGATCACCTCGCCCGAGGAGCTGCACTCGGTGCCGGCGGTGAAGCTGCTGGCCCGCGCCGGGGAGCAGGATCCGGACGTGTTCCTGGAGGTGGTCGCCGGGGCGCTGCGCGGGCTGGCCGAGGCGACCCACTCGTCGTACACGGGGCTGGTGGAGATCTCGGCGGCCGGGGTGACCAAGGCGGCGGGCCTGGCCTGGTACTGCGCCCGGCTCGGGATCGACGAGCGGGACGTGCTGGCCTTCGGGGACATGCCCAACGACGTGCCGATGCTGACCTGGGCCGGCCGGGGGGTGGCGGTGGCCAACGCGCACCCCGCCGTCCTGGCGATCGCCGACGAGGTGACGGCGGCGAACTCCGAGGACGGCGTGGCCGCGTACCTGGAGAAGGTCTTCGGGGTGGGGTGAGCGCGCGCCGGGCCGTTCCACGGCCCGGCGCGCGACGGTCAGAGGTACTGCCCGGTGCTGTGCCCCTCGCCGCCCTGCGGTTGGCCGATGCCCGGTATCCCCTGCATCATGCCGGCGGGGCCGCTGGGCAGCGCCTGCCGGCCGGAACGCATCTGCTCCAGCTGCACCCGGGCGGCCATCTGCTGGGCCACCAGGGCCGCCTGGATGCCGTGGAACAGCCCCTCCAGCCAGCCGACGAGCTGGGCGTGGGCGATCCGCAGCTCGCCCTCACTGGGCGCCTTGTCCTCGGTGAAGGGCAGCGAGATCCGCTCCAGCTCCTCGCGGAGCTCGGGGGCCAGCCCCTCCTTCAGCTCGACGATCGACCGTTCGTGGATCTCCCGCATCCGGTGTCGGCTCGCGTCGTCGAGCGGGGCGGCCTTGACCTCCTCCAGCAGCTGCTTGATCATGCTGCCGATCCGCATCACCTTGGCGGGTTGCTCGACCAGGCGGGTCGGGTCCTCGCCCGCGGCCTCGTCGGTCTGCACGGTGCCGACCGGGCGGCCGTCCGGGCCGACCACCACCACGGTGCCGGATCGCCCGGTGCCGTCCTGGCCGGGATCGTCGTTCTGTCCAGCGGAGTGCGCTTCGGTCATGCGTTCCATCTTCACCCAGGCGGTGGGCCGCACGCTCGCCGGGACCCGCACCGGCCGGCCCGTTTTCCGCGCTACCGTCGCCGGCATGCCCGCCGATCCCCGTACCGTGCTGGACCGCCCCGCTCCCGCCCCGGACGCCACCGTCGCGTACGGCGGGCACCCGGACCAGGTCGCCGACCTCCGCCGCCCGGCGGGGGACGGCCCGGCGCGCCCGCTGGTCGTGGTGGTGCACGGCGGCTTCTGGCGGGCCGAGTACGACCGCACCCACACCGGGCCGCTCGCGGCGGCGCTGGCCGCGCTCGGTCACCCGGTGGCCCAGCTTGAGTACCGGCGCACGGGGCAGCCGGGCGGCGGCTGGCCGGGCACCCTCACGGACGTGCTGGCGGGGGTGGCGGCGCTGCCCGGGCTGGCCGGGCCGGTGCTGGGCGACCGGCTGCGCCCCGGGCCGCCGCTGCTGGTCGGCCACTCGGCCGGCGGCCACCTCGCCCTGTACGCCGCCGCGACCGCGCCGGAGACGGTGGCCGGGGTGCTGGCGCTGGCCCCCGTCGCGGACCTGGCCGAGGCGTACCGGCTCAACCTGGACGGCGGGGCGGTGGCCGCGCTGCTCGACGGCGGGCCGGCGGAGCACCCACAGCGGTACGCCGCCGCCGATCCTCGCCTGCTGGTGCCCATCTCGACACGGACGGTGATCCTGCACGGCCTGCTGGACCGGCAGGTGCCGGTGGGGTTGAGCCGGTCCTACACCGCCGCCGCGCGGGCGGCGGGCAGCCCCGTCCGGCTGGTGGAACTTGCCGAATGCGAACATTTCGGGCTCATCGACCCGGAGTCCGCCGCCTGGCCGGAGGTGGCCCGTGGGCTGCGAACCTTGCACTTTGATCACTGATCATTGACGCAGCGTCGCCGAGCGGGTAGAACGCCCAGGGGACGGTATCGGCCCAGCTCAGCTCCCGGAAGGAACTCGGTGTCCCAGATGAACCGCAGGCGGGCACTTCAACTCTTGGCCGCCCTCGGTACCACGGGCCTGACCGCCGCCTGCGCCTCGGACGGCGACGAAGGGCCGGCGACCCCCACCGGCGACCCGATCAAGATCGGTCTCATCGCGCCGCAGACCGGTGGCTTCAAGTCCATCGGCGACGAGATCGTCAACGGCTTCCAGCTCTACCTCACCCTCCACGGTCAGCAGTTCAGCGGGCATCCGGTCACGGTGCTGACCGCCGACGAGGGCGAGACCGCCAACACCGGCAAGGCGGCCGTCGACAGCCTGCTCAAGCAGGGGGCGCTGGCGCTCACCGGCGTGGTCAACTCGGCCGTCATGGTGGGCATCCGGGACAACGTGGAGAAGGCCCGGGTGCCGCTGATCGGCTCCAACGCCTCACCGAAGAGCCTGCAGAGCGTCGTCTACATCTGGCGCACCTCGTACGTGCTGGACGAGCCGGGCCGGGCGATCGGTCCGTACATGGCGCAGCGGCTGCCCATCGGCAGCCGGGTCGCCATCATCGCCCCGGACAACCTCGGCTCACGGGACGTGATCCAGGGCCTCCAGGCCCAGTTCAGCACGGCCGGGTCGAACGACCCCCGGATCGCCGACCCGGTGATCTGGACCGACACCACCAGCACGCCGGGCAGCACCGCGTACGTCGCCGACATCCGCACCGCACTGGCCCGCCAGCCGGACGCGATCTTTTGCCACTTCGCCGGGACGGCGGCGGTGCAGTTCATCAAACAGCTGCACCGCGAGGGGTGGACGGGCCCGATCTACGCCCCCGGCTTCCTCACCGAGGGCACGGTGCTCGACGAGTTGCGGGAGGTGGAGGCACGCAACATCGTGACCGCGCTGAACTACTCCGCCGACCTGAACAACACCGCCAACCGCACCTTCGCCTCGGCGTACCGCAAGACGCACGGCGCGTCCCCGACCACCTACGCGATGGCCTCGTACGACGCGGCGCAGGTGCTGGACAAGGCGATCCGGCTGGCCGGGACGAACCCGAACTCGCAGCAGATCAACCTGGCGCTGGGCAAGATCGGCCAGATCGACAGCCCACGCGGGGCCTGGCAGTTCAACCAGCCGCGCACTCCGCAGCAGAAGTGGTACCTGCGCAAGGTCCAGCGCGACGGCCGGGTGCTCTCCAACGTCCTGAGCAACGAGCTCGCCACGCTCGGCTGAACGGGTGCCCGACAGGCACGGGCCGGTCTCCCCCCGGGCGGGACCGGCCCGTGGGGTGTCGGGTGGGCCACCCGGTCAGCCGCGCAGCTCCGCGATGCAGCACTTCACGCTGCCGCCGCCCTTGCGCACCTCGGTCAGCTCGACCGGCACCGGGGTGTAGCCGGCCGCCTTCAGCTTGCCGGCGAGCCGGGACGCCTCGCTGTTGAGGACCACGTTCGCGCCGTCGCTGACCAGGTTCAGGCCGAAGGCCAGGGCGTCGGAGTCGTCCGCGACGACCGCGTCGGGGAAGAGCTGGGCGAGGACCCGCTGGCTGGCCGCCGAGAAGGCACCCGGGTAGTAGGCGATGTTCCCGTCGTCGATCGAGGCGAGCGCCACGTCGAGGTGGTAGAAGCGAGGATCGACCAGTCGCAGCGACACCACCGGGCGGCCGAGCGCCTCCTGCGCCTCGGCGTGCGCCGGCAGCTCGGTGCGGAAGCCGTGGCCGGCGAGGACCAGCCCACCGTACGCGTCCGGCAGGTACGCGAAGTCGCCCTCGCCCTCGTTGGTCTCGTTCGGGGCGATGAAGTGCCAGCCCCGCTCCTCGTAGAAGGCGCGGTGCGCGGCGGCCTCGGCGGCCCGCTGCTCGTGCTTGAACCGGGCGCCGTAGACCGTCCCGTCGACCACGAAGGCGCCGTTGGCCGCGAACACCATGTCGGGCAGGCCGGCCTCGGGGGCGAGCAGGTGCACGTCGTGGCCGAGGCCGAGCAGCGTCTCGCGCAGCCTGTCCCACTGCTTGACCGCCAGCTCCGCGTCGACGGGCGTGGTGACGTCCATCCACGGGTTGATCGCGTACTCGACGGCGAAGTGCTCGGGCGAGCACATGAGATATGTCCGCTTTCGGGGGACCCGCTGCTGGTTCACGGGGACCAAGAGTAGGTAGCCTGGAACTTTAGGAACAGCCACAACCATTGCTTCCTGAGGGCGGAACGTTGCAGATCGACGCTGTGGATCAGCGAATCATTGCGCTGCTGGTGGCGGACGCCCGCGCCTCGTACGCCGACATCGGCACCCGGGTCTCGCTCTCCGCCCCGGCGGTCAAACGCCGGGTGGACCGGCTGCGCGCCGCCGGGGTGATCCGGGGATTCACGGCCGTCGTCGACCCGGCCGCCGTCGGCTGGACCACGGAGGCGTTCGTCGAGCTGTTCTGCGCCGGGCGGACCACCCCGGCCCAGATCGGGGTGGCCGTCCGCCGGCACCCCGAGGTCGTCGGGGCGTACACGGTCTCCGGGGAGGCGGACGCGCTGGTGCACCTGCGCGCGGCGGACATCTCGCACCTGGAGGAGGCCCTCGAACGGCTGCGCGCCGAGTCGTTCGTCACCTCCACCCGCAGCACGATCGTGCTCTCCCGCTTGGCCGAGTCCCCCGGTGTCGGCCCCTCCGCGTAGAACCGCCACGCGGTCGGCGACCATCGGCAGCCGGAGGCCTCGTCGTTCCGTGACACGCTCTGGCCCGGGACAGGGTCCCGGGCCAGAGCAGTGCGGCTGTCGGTCGCGCCGATCAGGTGAAGTTCACGTCGCTGCACCACATGTAGGCCTGGTCGAGGTGGGATGCCTGCCAGATGACGAAGAGAATGTGGTGTCCGGTGTAACCGGAGGTCGAGACGTTGAACGTGATGTTCTGTGCCGGCGCGTAGCGTCCGGTCTGCGTGATGAAGTCGAGGTTCCCCCAACCGAGGGTCTGGGTGGCGGGATTGAACCCCTGCTTGCTGACGTAGACCCGGAAGAAGTCAGCGCCGTGGCTGGCCTGGTCGTACAACTGGACCGAGAAGCTGCGACCGACGTTGGTCGTCTTCCACGCTCCGGGCCGGTTCAGACTGTTGTTCCTGCTGAGGGCGTTGCTGCACAACTGCCCGTCGGGCGTGCGGGCCTGGAACTGTCCGCCGAGGCCGTCCCGCAATGCGCTCATCCAGTTCCACATGGTGTCGGGGTTGGCCTGAAACGCCTGGTAGCACATGGGGTCCTGCTGCTGCATGGCCGGATCCATGTGCTTACTGCCCCAGGTCTGCCAACACTGGTAGGCGCGGGTCGCCGGGCTGACGATGGTGCCGTGGGCCTGGGCTGCGCCGGTCCAGGTCAGCACACCGGCCAGCATGGTGAGCACCATGACGGACGCTCGGACGGCCTGGCGGACCGCTGACCGGGATCGGCGGCCGGACTGATCGGGTTTCGGGGAACGCACTGAACATCCTCCTTCTCCGGTGACTCAAGATCGGCGCATATGCGCGCTCCCGACCAGCATCGCATTCACAACCGTATATATCAATGACCGCCTATCAATATCGCTGTATTCGACACTGCCGACGCATTGTTGATCAGCAAACGCGCGGAACGGACATCATTTTCTGCAGTGCCCACGACGCGGGTTCGCGTACCGGCATGCCCGGGGTGTGCGCCTTAACCGGTTTGACCGACGCCCGAGATCAGGAGGCCGGCAGATCCGAGGATGTCAACATCGGGGAGAGCACGGGCTGACAACAGCCCCGACCTCGCCAGAACCGCCCGGGTGCCCGCACCCGGGCGCACGACGACCAGGCCGGGTGCCCGCTCCCCGGTTCACGACGACGACCCGACTCCCGGCCGGCTGCCCATCACCTTCGACCGTAAGGCACGGCGAGTCGCCGCGCGAGCTGGGCGGCCGAGCCCGAGAGAAACCATTGGCACGGGTGCCCACCGAGCCGGCGGGTGGGCCCGGCATCCGGGCCTCACCCGCCTCCAGACTCAGAGATACATGCCGGTGCGGTGCTCGCCCTGGTCCCGCCGCCCGGGCTTGTCGCCCTCGCCGAAGAAGCGCTTGCCGCCGAACTCGCCGTGCAGCCGGTCGTCCAGCTCGTCGGCGAGGCCGGTCATCACCTGCACGGCGAGCATCAGGTGGGTGGCCTGGAAATCGCGGCCGAAGACCGGGATGGACGCCCATACGGTGTCGTCGGCGCAGTAGAGCCGGCCGATCGGCATCCGGTTGGTCAGCTCGGACAGCTTCACGTAGAGCCGCTCGGTGGGCTCGACCTCCGTGAGCACCGGCGAGAAGACGTCGACCAGCGGCGGATTGTCGCGGACCCGAACGAAGACCATCGCCGACCCGGCCCGGATGTTGAGATCACCGTCGGAGTCGACCTGCAACTTGTCGGGTTCGGACCTGAGCATGGCGGACACCACGGTCCGCACCTGCTCGGCCAGGACCAGCACGTCGGTGCTCGCCCCCCGCGCGGCGGCGGCCAGCGCCTCGTCCAGGTCCGCCTCGACGTCCTGGTCCTGGCCGAACTCGCTGCGCGCGGTGCCCAGGGGCTCCACCGGCACGGGCTCACCCTCGGCGTCGTGCACCAGGTACACCAGGAAAGCCGGGTGCGGCACGCCGTAGACGTCCCGAAGGGTGCGGGAGAGCAGCGCGGCCAGCCGGGTCGCCTCGGCGGTGTCGCCGGTCAGGCCGAAGTGCTCGCCGGAGCCCTCGACCACCCCGGGCGGGGACCAACCCAGCGCCACCATGTCCGCGACGGCCGCCCGGTCCAGCCGGTAGCCCTGCGGGAGGGTCGCGTTGCCGACCGCCCGCGCGGAGAGCCGGCCGCCGTCGCCCAGGTCGACGCTGATGGAGTAGACCGCGTCGCCGGTGCCGGAGGCGGTGGGATCGAGGGTCAGCTCGACATGCGAACCGGCGGGCAGCTCACGCAGCCGCTCGGCGAGGGCCCGGGCGAACTCGCGCCAGGCCTCCGTCACCTTGGCCCGCAGGTCGGTCGTGGTCGGCTCGTCCAGCAGGATCGACTCGTGCTGATGCTCCGACGGGCCGCCGTGGGCCGCCGGGCTGCCATGCTCCGGCGGGCCGCCATGCTCACGGGGGCCGCCGGGCGGGTCTGAGGCCGGCGTCGAGGGGTGGCCTACCGTCATGATCGCCTCCGTCCGTTCGGGTCACCCTACCCAGGGTCGCCCGAAGCCCGAATCAGGCCGGACCGGGATCGGACACCGGCCCGCCGAAGCGGCCATCAGCCGGGGGCCGCTCACCCAGCTCGATCGGCCAACCGCCGGCCAGCTCGCTGAGCCGGCCGGCCGCCGCCACCGGGTCGGCCCCGCGCCCGACGGCCAGTCCGAGCAGGTACGCGGAGACCGGGGCACCCGGCCGCAGCACCTGGTGCGCGACGTCCCGGGCCAGGTCGAGCACAACCGGCACCGGCACCTCGGCGGGGTCCAGGCTCAACTCCGCGCAGGCCGCCGTGACCCAGTCCTCCAGCACCGTCATCGCGTCCACTCCTCCGCCCGGCGTACGTCCTCGTCAGTGTCGCAGTCGAACCAGGGCGGTGGGCCCGCCCCGGGCCAGGGCACGTCGCGCACGGTCAACCCGGCGAGCAGCGCCCGCACCGACGCGCCGTCGAGCGAGCCGCCCCGGGCGGCGGCGAGCCGGTCGAGCGCGACCCGCAGCGGAGCGACCCGCCACACCCCGCACAGATGCTGCCGCCGGCCGTCGAGGTCGACGAGACACGCCCCGTCCACCGCCGGGTCGGCGAGCTGGTCGCGCAGCAGGCGCACCGCGTCCCGGGTCAGCAGGGGCAGGTCGGCGGCGAGTAGCGCCACGGTCGGCGTACCGGCGGGCAGCAGGGACAGACCCGCCGCGACCGCAGCGACCGGCCCGCCTCCCGGAGGGCTCTCCCGGGTCGACCGGACCCCCGTTGGCACCGGGCCGGCTGGGCCCACCACGACCCGGACGTCGGCGTCGACGACGGCGTCAAGCACCCGGTCGCGCATCGACCGGCCGCCGATTGGCACCCCGGCCTTGTCCACGCCGCCCATCCGGCGCGCGGCCCCGCCCGCCAGCACGACCGCCGCCCAGTCCGCCACGCGGTCACCGTACCCGCCCGGCCCGGCCGGGGGGCCGGCGCGTGCGGCGGAACGGTCACGTCGGCCCGGCCGGCGTCGGCGGGACGCTCCGGGAGGTGCCGAAGGGGCGGGCCCGGAGCGGGGTCGTGGGAGCATGTCACGGAGCGGAAGCGCGACGGCTGTACACCTCCTCGGGCGCCTACCTGGGCGACTGGGCCTGCGCGTCGTCGGGGGTCGGGGCGAACTCGTGGTCGGTGCGCTTCGGGCGGACCCTCATTCAGAGCAGTCCGGTGAACTCGGTAGGAGTGGCCAACGGTGCGAGCCTCGGCCAATCACCGAACGTCTGAGCCCGAAGGATCCGGCGGCGAGCCGGCGGGCCGCTCCCAGCCCGCCGGCTGCCGAGACCTCACCGAGGCGCGGCAGGCTGGTGGATCAGCCGCCCACGGTCTGCGCCTCGTCGGTGACGGTGACGCCCTCCGCGAAGCGCACGATCTGGTCGTCGCCGAGGCCCAGCGCCCCCGGGACCTGCACCAGGACCCGCCGCCCCGAGGCGTCCGGGAAAACCAGCCACCGGACGTCCGACAGCTTGCCCTCCGCCTCCCACGGGAAGCCGAGCTGACCCGCCCTGCCGTTGACGTCGACCTGCGTCACGGGCGTCCCCTCGGGAAGCCGGGACAGGCTTTGCAGGGACACCGAGATCTGGCCCTGGAGGCTGACGGCGTGCCCGGGAGCCGGCGGGGCCGGCTCCTTGCCGGGCGGCGCCACCACGAACATGCTCCTGTCCGACGAGACCACCCGCCAGCCCTGCGGCACGGTGCTCACCTCGAAGCCGACCGGCTGGGCGCCGGTGTAGGCGACGAGCTGTAGCCGCGTCGCCTGCGTCGCCGTCGGGGCGGGCCCGCCCGCGGCAGTGGTCGTGGGCATGGCACCGCTGAACTGCCCGGCGCCCACCACCGCGACGGCGGCGGCGACGACGGCGGCGCTGGACCACGCGAAGCGTTGCCGCCGGCGGCGGGTCAGCGCGCGGTTTCCCCGGGCCACGTCGCCGGCGACGACATCCGGGCTGGTCCGGTCGGGCGTGACGGCACTGGGCAGGGCCCGCAGGACGTCCATGACGTCTGGCATGTCGGTACTCCTTCGATCGGTCGAACGGGGTTCGGATGAGGGTCGAGGTCGAGGTCGGGGTCAGGCGAAGTCGTACGCATGTCCGGGGAGGAGCGCCCGCAGCCGCTCCAGCCCTCGGGCGCTCTGGCTCTTGACGTTGCCCTCGCTGCACCGCATGGCGTCGGCGGTCTCGGTGACGCTCAGCCCCTCGACGTACCGCAGCACCACCGCCGCCCGCATGCTGTTCGGCAGGGTCGCCAGCAACGCCAGCACCCTCGTCTCGTCGCCGCCCGCGTCCTCGCCGGCCACGACGTCGGGCAACTGCGCGTGCACCCGCTCACGCCGGTGGAACAGGCTCCGGCGCTCGTCCGTCGCCGCGTTCACGACACACCGCCGCGCGTACGCATACGCGGTGTCCGGCCGCACCCTCGGCCAGGCCAGGTACAGGCGAGTCAGCGCCGTCTGCACCACGTCCTCGGCCCTGGCCAGGTCACCGGAGACCAACAACGTCGCCACGCGCACCAGCGCGGCGCGCCGGGCCGACACGAACTCGGTGAACTCGCGATCCCGTTCGGAAGGCCGTTTCACAGGCCACCCACCTCTCCTCGTCCCCGCTTGCCACTCGGACACCTCTCCTACGGGATCGCCGCCGGATCCGTTGCATGCCGGGCGAGTAGCTTCGCCGCCACCGCCGGCCCAAGCCCGCGCCGGCCGCCCCGGAAAAACCAGGCCACGACCGAGCACCCGATGCCCTCCAGGCGGCCCTTCCGGGAGGAGTTCGACGGCCGACGAGGCCGCCACCTGCGGCGGCCGGGGTCCGAACCTCGACGAGGTGACCGGTCGGGCAGGATGGCGGGATGGGACGGGCGACTGACCGGCGGAGCGTGCTGCGGATCGACGTCGACGCGGCGGACCCGGCCCGCCGAGCCGTGCGCCGGCCGGACAGCCTCTCGGTCGAGGAGCCGCTGGAGATCCGGGTCGGGCCGGGTGGCCCGGGTCGCCGACGGCCGTTGGCGGTGACCATGCGTACCCCCGGCGACGACCTCGACCTGGCGATCGGTTTCCTGCTCACCGAGGGGCTGATCCGCGACGACGCGGACGTGCGCACGGCCCAGCTCTGCGCAGGCCCGGACACCCCGAACACGTACAACGTGGTCGACGTGGTGCTCGCCCCCGGCGTGCCCGAGCCAGCCGCCGACCCGACCCGGAACTTCTACACCACCAGCTCCTGCGGGGTCTGCGGCAAGGCGAGCATCGACGCGGTGCGGACCCGCTCCAGGTACGCCGTCGCGGACGACCCACTCACCGTGCCGGCCACGCTGCTGGCCGAGCTGCCGGACCGGCTGCGCGCCGCGCAGCGTCACTTCGACCGCACCGGCGGGCTGCACGCCGCCGCGCTCTTCACCGGCGACGGGGAGTTGGTGGTGCTGCGCGAGGACGTCGGCCGGCACAACGCCGTCGACAAGGTCGTCGGTTGGGCCGTCCGGCAGGGCCGCCTGCCACTGGCCGGGCACCTGCTGCTGGTCTCCGGGCGAGCGAGCTTCGAGCTGACCCAGAAGGCGTGGATGGCGGGCGTGCCGCTGCTCGCGGCGGTCTCCGCCCCCAGCACTTTGGCCGGGGACCTCGCCGAGGAGGCGGGCATGACTTTGGTCGGCTTCCTGCGCGACCGGGCCATGAACGTCTACGCGGGAGCCCACCGGATCGGCCACTGACCAGGCATTCACGGATTACTCACCGGTTGTTATGGCGATGCTCACGCCAGTGCGGACACCGCCGGACCGATGCGCCATGCAACGATCGACACACGCTACGTGAGCGTTGACGTGTAGCGGCTGGCGGAAGGACATGCGCGTCGGCATGCAGCAGCGGGCTGGTTTCGGGCAGTGGCTCCGGGCGTTGCGGGGCAACCGCGGCCTGACCCAGGAGGAGCTGGCCGAGGCGTCCGGGTCCAGCGTCCGCACCATCCGGGAGATGGAACGCGGCCGGGTCCGCACACCCCAGCGGCGTACGGTCGGGCTCCTCGCCGACGCGCTCGGCCTGGCCGGCGCGGACCGCGACCGCTTCCTCGGCCTGGCCCGCGCCGGCCACCGCCCGTCCGCGCCCGTGGCCGCCACCCCGGGTGGTCCCTTCGGAGCTGCCCGCCGCCGTGCCGAACCTCATCGGCCGGGAGGCGGAGCTCGCCGTGCTGGCCCGCCTGACCACCGGGGTCACCGACGGCAGCGCCACGACCGCCTCCGTCGTCGTGCTGCACGGTCCACCCGGCACCGGCAAGAGCAGCCTCACGGTCGCCGCCGGGCACCGTCTCGGCACCGGGTTCGCCGACGGCCAGCTTTTCCTCGACCTGCACGGCACCGCCCCCGCCGGCCCCGTCGATCCGGCCGAGGCACTGGCCGGCCTGCTGCGCTCCCTCGGGCTGCCCGAGGACGCGATCCCGGGCCCGCCCGAGCAGCGGGGCCGGCTGTTCCGCACCCTCACCCGGAACCGGCGCCTGCTGATCGTGGCGGACGACGCCGCCGACGAGGCCCAGGTACGCCCGCTACTGCCGGCCGGCCGGCACTGCCTGACCCTGGTCACCAGCCGGCGCCCGCTGACCGGGCTCACCGGTGCCGTCCGGGTCCCCGTCGGGCTGCTCGCCCCGGAGGCCGCCCGACGGCTGCTCGCCTCGATCGTCGGCGAGGACCGGCTGGCCGCCGACCCGGCGGCCACGGCCGAGCTGGTGGAGCTCTGCGGCCGGCTGCCGCTGGCGATCCGGGTCGCCGGCAACCGGCTGGCCAGCCGGCCAGGGTGGCCGGTCGCCCAACTCGCCGCCCAACTCGCCGACCCGCACCGCCGGTTGACCGCGCTGACCGCCGGGGACCTCGACGTCCGGGCCGCGTTCGACGTGTCGTACCGCCGGCTCGGCCCGGCCGCCGCCGGGGTCTTCCGGCGGGCGTCCCTCGTGCCCGGGGCGGAGTTCGACGCCGCGCTGCTCGCCGCCGTCACGGGCATCGACGTCGAGAGGGCGGCGGCGGCCGCCGAGGAACTGGTGGACGCCGGTCTGCTGCTTCCCCGAGATGATGGGTACGAGTTCCACGGCCTGGCCCGGATCTACGCCCGCGAACGCCTCTCCGAGGAGTAAGGAAGGGCCCCCTGTTAACGCCTGAGGTATAGAAGGGTCCCCCTCTCACGCAGCGCGAACCAGCGCAGCGCGAACCAGCGCAGCGTGAACGGCAGAGCGGTGGGCCCCACCGGGTGCCCGCCCGGTGGAGCCCACCTGTGGTGGAAAGCTGTGATCAGGAGCAGGAGCTGCCGTTCAGGGTGAACGGGGCCGGAATGGTGGCCGGCCCGTCGGCCGTGAAGCCGAAGCTCACCGAGCCACCGGACGGGATCGTGGCGTTGTAGTTCTCGTTGGCAACCGTCACGGTCGCGCCAATCTGCTGGAAGACGCCGTTCCAGCGCCCCTGCACGACCTGGTTGCCGCCGAACGTCCACCCGACGCTCCAGCCGTTGAGCTGCGGGCCGTCGTTGTAGACGGTGACGGCCGCCTCGTAGCCGGTGCCCCAGGAGTTGGTGACGGCGAAGGAGACCCGGCAGGTGGCGGCCGCCCCGGTCACCGGCACGATGTCGCCGAAGTCGTCCCGGGCGGTGGCGAAGTCCTGGAACCCGAACCCGGGCCCGGCCGAACGGGTCGTGGTGCCGGCGGCCAGGACGGTGCCGTTGGCGTTGACCGCGTACACCGGGCCGCCGCTGTCACCGCTGCGGGCCGACTCGTCGCCGTCGAGCTGGGTGGCCTCGACCAGGTCCTCCCGGTCGGTGTAGTGGAACTGCACCTCCAGGTTGCAGACCGGAGCGCCGATCTCCCAGGCCGAGGTCGCCCCGGACTGGCAGAGGAGCTGACCGGGGAACACCTCGGTCCAGCCGACCACCCGGGCCCTCACCTCGTCGTTCGAGCCGCCGACGTAGAGCCAACCGCCGGCCGACTGGGTACCGATCAGCATCGTGTCGTGGTCGGCGTTCTTTTGGGTCTGGAGGCCGATCGGCTCGCCCTGACCGTCGCTCCACTGCGATCCCACCGAGCCGCAGTGCCCGGCGCTGAGCAGATGGTTGGTGCCGGTGGCCACCTCGCGTACGCCGAAGCCGACGGTGCAGCCGGCGCCGGAGTCGTTCCAGATCCGGGCCCCGCCGTTCCACGGCGCCGAGTCGTCCTCCCGGGAGCGGGGGACCAGCCGGTCCCGCTCCACGACGGTGGTGCGCACCCCGGTCGCCGGTAGCTTCGGCAGCGCCGCGTCGGCGTCGTCGACGGCGATCTCGATGCCCGAGCCGTCGGTACGCAGCCGCACGTCGTGGGCGGCGTCACGCGCGTCGCCGTCCACCACGGGCGCGATCCGCGCGGCGGCGGCGACCAGCTCGGTCTTCGCGTACGCCGCCTTGGCGACCTCGACCGGCACGATCCGGCGGGCGGTGGCGACGGCCGAGGCGATGTCGGCCGGAAGGGTCCCCTTCCACCAGAGCGTGACGTGGTCGCCGACCAGCCCAATGCCGGCGTAGCCGCGCGAGGGGCCGCGCTCGACGGCGGCCCGCAGCCCGGTCGCCGCGTCGACCAACGGCACCTGCGCGAGCATGCGGTCCCCGGTGCCGCCCGGGATCAGGTCGAGGATCGAGGCGTCGCCCGCCCCGGGGGTGGGGGCGGCCTCGACGTGGGCGGAAACCGCCACCGGGCCGACCAGGGCCGTGGCACCGACAAACACCCCTGCGGAGAGGATGCGGGAAGTCACCTTCCAGGCTTGTTTCATAACCCAGAGTCAACCGACGGCGGTACGCGCGAACCAGGCAGGACGGCCGGCAGGAGGCTCCTGCCGGCCGTCCTGCCGGCCGCCCGGATTCCCCCGATCGTCTGTCGCGTAGGAATCAAGCCCTGACCGCCCGGAGCGGGCGGGCCCCGGCTAACCCCCACCCATATACCGAGCAGGCCGACCCACCGAGCCTCATCCGCCTCAGGGATCGCGGCGACGTCGCCGTCGGCGGAGCACCCCCGGCGGGCGGTTCGCCGGCCAGCCGTCGAGCCGGGACGGCGGCACCCCACGACGCAGCAGGTTGTCAAGGAGCAGGGCGAGCGAGTAGTCCGGGTGTGCCTCCAGCACCCGTTCCAGCGTCACGGCCGCCAGGGCACCCTGCCCCGCCCGCCAGGCGGCGAAGGTGAGCAGCGAGCCCGGGGCAGCGATCAGGTCCCGGTCGGCGCGGCGCAGCACGTCCGTCCAGAGGGCGATGTCCCCGTCCCGCCCGTCGGTGCGCTCCCAGGCGTGATCGCGGACGGGAAGGTGGGTCAGCAGCAGCGTCAGCCAGGCCACCTCGTCGTCGGTGAGCCGTTCGCCCCGGCGGCTGTGGCGCTGGGCGGCGTGGACGGCCTCCACGCCGGCCCGGCGCAGCGCGCGCCCGCCGAGCAGGTCGGCCTCGGTTGCTCCGGTGACCAGGGCGTCCAGCTTGCGCTCGGCGCGGTCGACCGCATGGCGCATCGCCACCCGCGCCGGGCCGCCGAACGGGGCCACCTGCGCGGTCAGGGCCGCCCGGTCGGGCAGCGCCACCTGGCCGGCGAAGACGGCCGCCGCGCTGACCTCGCTGGTCCCGATGTCGTACGGGGTGCCCTCGGGCGGGCAGCAGGCCGGCTCGTCGCACAGGTACGACCAGTATCGGCCGCCGGTGACCCGCAGCGCGTCGAGCACGGCGAGCCCGGCGGTGGCCAGCGAGGCGCGTACCGCGTCGACGGCGGGGGTGACCCCCGGCGCGTCGCCGTAGCCGAGCACGGTGGCGGACTCGGCCTCCTGCCGGGCGATCACGCCGGCCAGATGGGTGGCCGGGGCCAGCGGGTCGTCGCCGGGGCCGGGCAGGTCCGCGCGGGCGGCGAAGACGATCCGCCGGCCCCGCAGGGCGACCACCACCACGCTGTCGGCGGGGTGGAAACCGAGCAGGTAGGGCACGGCGGCGATGAGGTCGGCAGGCGAGCGGACGGTGAGCCGGGCGGGGTCGGTACGGGTCATGCAGGCAGGGTGGGCCGCGCACGGGCACCCCCGGGGGCCCTGTGGACGACACGCCGGGTCGTCCACACTACGGTGCGTATTCCCGCAGTTCAGCGCGGTGCGTGAACGAGGCGGAGACAACGGGCCGGGTGGCTCGCACAGCGGGGCGGCGCAGCGGCTACCTTGCGCACATGGACCTTGGCGTACCTTGGCGGGCGCACCCGGGAGCACTTCCTCACTTCCTCATCACCATCGGATTCAGGAAGACGTCGGTTGCCGGTCGTGGTACTGTCTTCCGGCGTCCGACTGATCCTTGGACGACGGCAACTCGGTTCTTTCGCATGACCTTGTCGCAAGGATCGAGCCGGTCGGACGGTGCCCGGAGGGCTTCTTCGCGGCCGAGGCGGCCGGGTTGCTTTGTGCTGCGGGAGGCCGGCGCGTTGGCCGTACCGGAGGTGGTGGTGGCGCTGCCGGAGCTGCTGGCGCTCGACTGGGTCGAGCCCGGCGAGCGGACGCCGGAGGCCGCCGAGCGGTTCGGCCGCGACCTGGCCGCGCTGCATCGCGCCGGGGCCCCCGCGTTCGGCGCGGAGTGGGCCGGCTTCGTCGGCGCGCTCCCGCAGGACAACACGCCGGACGACGGCCCGTGGCCAGCGTGGTTCGCCCGGCGGCGGCTGCTGCCGTACCTGCGGATGTCGGTCGACGGCGGCGCGCTCACCGCCGTCGAGACCGCCCTGGTCGAACAGGTCGTCGATCGGGTCGGCGAGTTCGGCGGCGACGAACCGCCGGCCCGGGTGCACGGCGACCTGTGGCCGGGCAACGTGCTCTGGGGGGCCGACGAGCAGGCGTGGCTGGTCGACCCGGCCGCGCACGGCGGCCACCGGGAGACGGACCTGGCCCAGCTGGCGCTCTTCGGCGGACCGCCGCACCACGACCGGATCATGGCGGCCTACCGGGAGGCGTGGCCGCTGGCCGACGGGTGGCGCGAGCGGGTGCCGCTGCACCAGCTCCACCTGCTGCTCGTGCACGCCGCCCTGTTCGGCGCGGCGTACCGCGATGCGGTCGGTGCCGCCGCCCGGGACACCCTGCGCGGGGCCGGGCGCGCTACCGTCGAACGGTGACCGCCGCACGAGGAACAGACGGCGTCCTCGTCGACCGGTACGGCCGCGTCGCCCGGGACCTGCGCGTCTCGCTGACCGACAAGTGCAATCTGCGCTGCACCTACTGCATGCCGGCCGAGGGGCTGCCCTGGCTGGCCGGGTCGCAGTTGCTGAGCGACGACGAGATCGTCCGGCTGGTCCGGGTGGCGGTGCGACGGCTCGGGATCACCGAGGTGCGGTTCACCGGCGGGGAGCCGCTGATCCGCCCCGGCGTGGTCGGCATCGTGGCCGCGGTGGCCGGGCTGGAACCCCGGCCCCGGATCTCGCTGACCACGAACGGGCTCGGGCTGGACCGGCTGGCCCCGGCCCTGCGGGCCGCCGGCCTGGACCGGGTGAACGTGTCCCTGGACACCCTCGACGCCGGGCGGTTCGCCCGGTTGACCCGCCGCGACCGGCTCGCCGACGTGCTCGCCGGGCTGGCCGGGGCCGCCGCAGCCGGGCTCACCCCAGTGAAGATCAACAGCGTGCTGATGCGGGGCGTCAACGACGACGAGGCTCCGGCGCTGCTCCGCTTCGCCCTGGCCCACGGCTACGAGCTGCGGTTCATCGAGCAGATGCCGTTGGACGCGCAGCACGGCTGGGACCGCGCCGCGATGGTCACCGCAGACGAGATCCTCGTCACACTGCGTACCGGATTCGACCTGACCCCGGACCCGGCCGTGCGGGGTGCGGCCCCGGCCGAGACCTGGCTGGTCGACGGCGGTCCCGCGCGGGTCGGCGTGATCGGCAGCGTGACCAGGCCGTTCTGCGGCGACTGCGACCGGACCCGGCTCACCGCCGACGGGCAGGTCCGGGCCTGCCTCTTCGCCAGCGAGGAGTCCGACCTGCGCGGCGCGCTGCGGGCCGGGGCGGACGACGACGAGCTGGCCCGGCGGTGGCGGGCGGCGATGTGGGGCAAACGGGCCGGGCACGGCATCGACGACCCGACGTTCCTCCAGCCGGCCCGGCCGATGTCCGCGATCGGCGGGTGACCGGTGCGCCACGACGCCTCCGACCTCCCGACCGGACGGCTCACCATCCGGTACTTCGCCGGGGCGCGGGCCGCCGCCGGAACAGCCGAGGAGACTGCAACCGCCGGCCGCTGCCTGGACGAGGTCACGGACGAACTGACACGACGGCACGGCGAGCGGCTCGCCGCCGTGTTGAGGGTGGCGAGTTTCCTGGTCGACGGCGTGGCCTGTCACGACCGCCGGACAACGCTGCCGGCAGGGGCGACGATCGATGTGCTGCCGCCGTTCGCGGGCGGCTGAGGAGGCTCGGTGTTGGCGGTTGTGGCTCTGGTGGGCTTCGTGCTGGTCGTGATCGGCCTGCTCCACCTCTACCTGTGGAAGCGCCTGGTCCGGGACACCACCGCGTCCCGGCGGCTGCGCCGGGCCGGCGCGGTCGCGGCGGTGCTGCTCACGCTGCTCGTGCCGGCCACGATGGCCGGCACCCAGAACGGCCTGTACTGGCTGGCCTGGCCGGGGTACATCTGGCTCGCCCTGATGTTCTACCTGCTGGTCGCGCTGCTGGTGCTGGAGGTGCCGATGCTGGTCGCCCGGCTGGTGCTGCGCCGCCGGGCGGTCGCCGCCGAGCCGGCCGCCGTAGTGCCCGCGCCGGTGCTGGTGGGGGCGCCCGGGGCCGCCGACCCGCCGGCCGTCGCGGCCGTCGCGGCCGTCGATGAGCCCGACCACGACCCGTCCCGCCGGCTGCTGCTGGCCCGCGGGGCGGCGATCTTCGCGGGTCTCACGGCCACGGGCATCGTCGGGTACGGGGTACGCAACGCCCTCGGCCCGCCCCGGCTGGACCGGGTGCAGATCCCGCTGGCGAAACTCCCGCGCCGCATGGACGGCCTGCGCATCGCCACCGTCGCCGACATCCACCTCGGTCCGCTGCGCGGCCGGGCGCACACCGAGCGGATCGTCGCAATGATCAACCGGTTGGACGCCGACCTGGTCGCAGTCGTGGGCGATCTGGTCGACGGGTCGGTCGCCGAGCTGGGCGAGGCGGCGTCCCCGCTGGGCGACCTGCGGTCCCGGTACGGCAGCTTCTTCGTCACCGGCAACCACGAGTACTACTCCGGCGTGGAGGAGTGGGTGCGGGAGGTGGACCGGATCGGCCTGCGGGTGCTCCAGAACGTCCGGCAGGAGATCCGGACCCCGGGCGGTGTGCTGGACCTCGCCGGGGTGAACGACGTCACCGCCGCCGGGACCGGGCTGGCCGCTCCCGCCGACTACGCCGCCGCGCTCGGCGGCCGGGACCCGAGCCGCCCGGTGGTGCTGCTGGCTCATCAGCCGGTGGCAGCCGTCGAGGCCGCGAGGTTCGGGGTGGACCTGCAACTGTCGGGGCACACCCACGGCGGCCAGATGGTCCCGTTCAACCTGGCCGTACGGCTCGAGCAGCCGGTCGTCTCCGGCCTCGGCGAGGTCGACGGCACGAAGGTGTACGTCACCAACGGCGCCGGCTTCTGGGGCCCGCCGGTGCGCGTCGGCGCCAACCCTCAGGTCACCCTCGTGGAGCTACGCGCCCCCTGACCGCCGGCACGGACGCGTGGCACTCGATCGCCACGGTGTCCAAGGATTGCTCAGGTCACGCGTACGCGTGGCGGCGGGCGGGCCTCGGGGCTGGCGTGACAGGATGCGGCGTGCTCCCGTTCAGCGCCGCACCCCCGGATGGCCCCTCGCCGTTCGTCGCGGACCTGCACATCCACTCGAAATACTCACGCGCGTGCAGCCGCGACCTGACCATGCCGAACCTCGCCTGGTGGGCCCGGCGCAAGGGCATCGGCGTGCTCGGCACCGGCGACTTCACCCACCCCGCCTGGTACGACCACCTGCGCGAGACGCTGCACCCGGCCGAGCCGGGCCTGTACCGGCTCTCCCCGGAGGCGGAGCGGGACGTCGCCCGCCGGCTGCCGCCCCGGCTGGCCAGCGAGGCGGAGGCGGACCCGGTCCGGTTCATGCTCAGCGTGGAGATCTCCACGATCTACAAGCGGGACGACCGCACCCGCAAGGTGCACCACCTGGTCTACCTGCCCGACCTGGACGCGGTGGAGCGGTTCAACACCACCCTCGGGCGGATCGGCAACATCGCCTCCGACGGCCGGCCCATCCTCGGCCTCGACTCCCGCGATTTGCTGGAGATCACCCTGGAGGCCAGCCCGGACGGCTACCTCGTGCCGGCGCACATCTGGACGCCGTGGTTCTCGGCGCTGGGCTCGAAGTCCGGCTTCGACGCGATCGCCGACTGCTACGCCGACCTGGCCGAGCACATCTTCGCGGTGGAGACCGGGCTGTCGTCGGACCCGGAGATGAACTGGCGGGTAGGCAGCCTGGACCGCTACCAGCTCGTGTCCAACTCGGACGCCCACTCGCCGCCCGCGCTGGCCCGCGAGGCGACGGTGCTGGCCACCGGGCGCGACTACTTTGCGATCCGGGAGGCGCTGCGCACCGGCGACGGGCTCGCCGGCACCATCGAGTTCTTCCCCGAGGAGGGCAAGTACCACGCCGACGGGCACCGGCTCTGCGGCGTCAACTGGTCACCGGAACGGACCCGGGCGGCCGGCGGGCGCTGCCCCGAGTGCGGCAAGCCGCTCACCGTCGGGGTGCTCAGCCGCGTCGAGGAGCTGGCCGACCGGCCCGAGGGGCACCGGCCGGCCCACGCCCGGGACGTCACCCACCTGGTGCCGCTGGCCGAGATCCTCGGCGAGCTGAACCGGGTGGGCCCGAAGTCGAAGAAGGTCGAGGGAAAGCTCAACGACCTGGTCGCCGCGCTCGGCCCGGAGCTGGAGATCCTGACCCGCGCCCCGCTCGACGAGATCGGCCGGGTCGGCGGGGAGCTGCTCGCCGAGGGAATCGGCCGGCTGCGCCGGGGCGACGTGCGCCGGGTGCCCGGCTACGACGGCGAGTACGGGGTGATCACCCTCTTCGACCCGGACGAGCTGGGCGCGAAGGGGACGGGGGCGCAGGCGGAGACGCTGTTCGACGTACCCGTGCCGGCACAGCGACCGACCGCGGAGCCGGCGGCGAAGGCGAAACGCCCGGCTGCGGCGAAGGTCGAACCGAAGCGGAAGCCCGCCCCGCCGCCCCCGCCGCCGATCCCGCCGCAGCCATCCCCGCACGAGCCGTTCGAGCCGATGCTCGCCGGCATGGAGGAGGTCGGCACCGGGCTGCTGGACCGGCTGGACGCCATGCAGCGGGTGGCCGCGTCCGCGCCGGGCGGGCCGCTGCTGATCGTGGCCGGCCCCGGTACCGGCAAGACCCGGACGCTGACGCACCGGATCGCGTACCTGTGCGCCGAGCTGAACGTGTTCCCGGAGCGCTGCCTCGCGATCACCTTCACCCGGCGGGCCGCCGAGGAACTGCGGCACCGCCTCGACGGCCTGCTCGGGCCCGTCGCCGAGGACATCACCGTCGGCACGTTCCACTCGCTGGGCCTGACCATCCTGCGGGAGAACGCGGGCGCCGCCGGGCTGCCGGCCGACTTCCGCATCGCCGACGACGCCGACCGGGCGGCGGCGAAGGCCGAGGCGGGCGAGGACCAGGCGGCCTACGCCGCGCTGCTGCGCAAGCGGGACCTGGTCGACCTGGACGACCTGCTCACCCTGCCCGTCGAGCTGCTGTGCGCGGATCGGAAGCTGGCCCAGCGGTACCGGGACCGCTGGCAGTGGATCTTCGTAGACGAGTACCAGGACGTCGACGCCGTCCAGTACGAGCTGCTGCGGCTGCTCAGCCCCGCCGACGGCAACCTGTGCGCGATCGGCGACCCGGACCAGGCCATCTACTCGTTCCGGGGCGCGGACGTCGGCTACTTCCTGCGCTTCTCGCAGGACTTCACGGACGCCCGACTCGTGCGGCTGAACCGCAACTACCGGTCGGCGGCGCCGATCCTCGCCGCCGCCGTACAGGCCATCGCGCCGTCGTCGCTGGTCCGGGGCCGCCGGCTCGACCCGGCCCGACTCGACCCGGAGGCCCCGCTGGTCGGCCGGTACGCCGCCGCGTCCGTCGCCGACGAGGCCGACTTCGTCGTACGCACCGTCGACGACCTGGTGGGCGGCCTGTCCCACCGGTCCCTGGACTCGGGCCGCATCGACGGCCGGTCCACCTCGCTCTCCTTCTCCGACATCGCCGTGCTGTACCGGACCGACGCGCAGGCCGCCCCCATCGTGGACGCCCTCGCCCGCGCCAACGTGCCGGTGCAGAAGCGCTCGCACGACCGGCTGCGCGACCGGCCCGGGGTGGCCGCGATCGCCCGCGAGCTGCGGCACGCAGACGGCCTCGGCGGCGGCCTGCCGGCCCGGGTCCGCCTCGCCGCGCAGGTGGTCGCCGACCGGTTCGCCGCCCCCACCCTCGACGGCTCCGGCGCGGTACGCCCCGAGGAGGTCCGCGCCGCCGTGGACCTGCTCACTCCGCTGGCCCGGCGCTGCGGCGACGACGTGGAGCTGTTCCTGTCCCAGCTCGCCACCGGGGCCGAGGTGGACGCCCTGGATCCGCGCGCCGAGGCGGTCACCCTGCTCACCCTGCACGCCGCGAAGGGGCTGGAGTTCCCGGTCGTGTTCCTGGTCGGCTGCGAGGACGGCCTGCTCCCGCTGCGCTGGCCCGGATCGACGCCCGACGAGGACGCGATCGCCGAGGAGCGGCGGCTGTTCTTCGTCGGCCTCACCCGGGCCCAGGACCGGCTCTACGTCAGCCACGCGGCCCGGCGTACCCGGCACGGGTCGGAGCGGGACTGCCGGCCGACGCCGTTCCTCGACGTGATCGACCCGGGTCTGTTCGAGCGCCTGGGCGAGGCGGAACCCCGCCGCCCCAAGGACCGCCAACTCCGCCTGCTGTGAAAGGAAAGGCCCCCCTATTAACGCCTGAGGTAGAGAAAGGTTCCCTTCTCACCGCAGCCGGCGGGCGGCGCGACGGCTGGCGGGGTCGTGGGGGACGGTCAGGCGGTGAGGGTCGCCAGCCAGGCGCCGGCGAGCAGGGCCGGCCCGAGCGGCAGCGGGGTGTCCCGGCGTACCCGGCGGGCGGCCAGCAGGCCGAGCACGGCCAGCCCGTGCAGCACGTGCGGCAGGACCAACCCGGTCAACAGCCCCGGCCAGCCCAGCCAGCCGAGGGGCAGCCCCAACACGGCGGCCAGCTTCACGTCACCGAAGCCGAGCCGCGAGCCGGGCAGGAGGGCGAGCAGCGCGTACCCGGTGAACGACAGCCCTGCCCCGGCCAGTGAGGCGAGCAGCCGGCCTAGGCGGCCGTCGAACGTCGCCGCCGCGACCAGCCCGGCCACCGCGCCGAACGCCGCCAGGCCGACCAGCGGATCGGGCAGCCGCAGGCAGGCCAGGTCGACTGCCGCGAGCACCAGGCCGACCGCCGCCACCGCGAGGAACGCCGGCAGCGCCGCGCCGACACCGGGCGCGACGCCGAGCCCGCCGAAGACCGCAGCCGCCACCGCCGCCCAGGCCACCACCCGCCCCCGGGCCGCCACGTCCGGTCCGGCCGACGCCGCGTCCCTCGCCCCCAGTGCCCCGCGGCTGGGAACGAGCCGGGGTCCGGCGGTGAAGCGCCCGGCCAGCCACGGCACGAACGCCCCGATCACCGATCCGATCAGGGCGAGAACGAGAACGGCGGCGGTGGGCCGACTGGTCAGGACCAGGACGGCGACGGTCGGCGGGCCGGCGGGCACCGGCCGGACGTTACCGCCGCGCCGGTCGGGCCGCCGCCCCGGTCGGCCGTCCGAGGCGTTCCGTGCTGACCACCAGCGCGACCCCGGCGATGATCACCGCACCGCCGATCAGCACCTGGGCGGTGATCGGCTCTGCGGCCAGCAGCGCACCGAGCGCGACCGCGACGACCGGGTTCACGTACGCGTAGGTGGACACCAGCGAGATCGGCGCGTGGTGGAGCAGCCAGACGTACGCGGTGAACGCGACCAACGAGCCGGCGACCATCAGGTACGCGAGGGCGAGCCAGGATCGACCGGTGACCTGCCCGGGGTCGAAGTCCCGCAGCTCGCCCCGGGCGGCGGCGAGCACGGCCAGCGCGACCGCGCCGGCGACCATCTCGTAGACCGTGGCGACGAACGGATCCGTGGGCATCCGCAGTCGCCCGGCCAGGAACGAGCCGGCCGACCAGCAGGTGGCCCCCGCGACCACGGTCAGCGCGCCGGCCAGCGGCACCGCGCCCGACCCGCCGGTCGGCAGCACCAGCAGGATCAGGCCAAGGAAGCCCAGCGTCACCCCGGCGAAGGTCCACAGCCGTGGGCGGTCGCCGCTGACCGTCCGGAGCAGGACGACCAGCAGCGGGACGGTGGCGACCAGCAGCGCCGCGATGCCGGAGGGCACCGCCGTCCCGGGCGGGCCGGACTCGGCGAGCACCACCAGGCCGTTGCCGCCGGCCAGCAGGAGCACGCCGACGAGAGCGGCGGAGCCGAGCTGCCGCCGGTCGACGCGCAGGGCGCCGGCACCCCGACGTACCCGGAGAACGAGGGCGAGCACGACGGCCGCCGCGCCGAACCGGAGGCCGGCCGAGGCGAGGGCCGGCAGCGACTCCACCGCGACCCGGATACCCAGGTAGGTGGAGCCCCAGAGGACGTAGACGATGGCCAACGCCGTCCAGACCAGCGCCGCTCTGGTGGCCGGCGTGGCGGCGCCGCGGGTCGATTCCGGCACGGTCGGTACGGGGGGCGTAACCCGCCGGGGTGGTGATGTCATCGATTGGCCACGCTACGGTGACCACGGCGTCGGCGTCGCTGGTTGGTGGCCGGCCTCACCGCTCGGGGTAGGAGGGTGTGCATGTCGAACTACGGACCACCGGGTGAGGGTCCCGCGGGGCCGTGGCCCGGGCGACGACCCGACGACGGGTACGGCACGCCGGCCGAGTCGTGGGCGGGCGACGCCTGGGGGTACCCGGATGCGGGGTACCCGGATGCGGGGTACCCGGATGCGGGGTACTCGCCGCGCCGGTCGGGCGCGCCGGAGCCGGGCCCGTACCCGACGCAGGGCGGCTACCCACCCGGGCCGGGCCCGTACCCGACGCAGGGCGGCCATCACCCCGAGCCGGGTCCGTACCCGACCCAGGGCGGCCATCACCCCGAGGCAGGCCCGTACCCGACGCAGGGCGGCCATCACCCCGAGCCGGGCCCGTATCCGACCCAGGGCGGCCATCGACCCGAGCCTGGCCCCACGCGGCGTTACGGCCCCCCGCAGCCCGGCCCGCACCCGGCGGACCGGGCCCCGTGGCCGGGCGATCCCGGCGGGTTCGCGGCCGGCGCCCGGGAACCCGAGCCCGGCCCGTGGGAGCGGCCCGAGCCCCACGGCCCGGGGCACACCGAGGTGTACCGGCCGGTGCGGGCCGGCGCTAGGCACCCCGAGGACCGGTACGCCGACGACCGGTACGCCGCCGCGCCGTACCCGAGGTTCGGGGGCGCCCCTCCGCACCCGGATGAGCCCGCACCGCCGCCGTACCCGGGGAAGCCCGCGCCGCCGCCGGACCGCAGGCGCGGGCGTGCTCCGCTGATCACCGTGCTGGCCACCCTGCTCGTATTCGTGCTCGCCGGCGGCGCGGCCGTGTGGTACCTGCTCCGGCAGGACGATCCACCGCCCGCGGCCGGGCCGGCCTTGCCCAGCGCCGCTCCGACGGCGGAGGACACCCCGGCCGCGCCGACGGCCGCGCCCACCGCCCCGGCGCCCGAGTCGTCGGCCGATCCCCGGTTCGTCAAGGTGGGACAGTGCGTCCGCAACGAGGGGCCGGCCGGCGGCAAGCCCAAGCTGCTGATCAGCCCGTGCGGCCCGAAGACGTACGAGGTGCTGCGCCGGTTCGACGGGCAGACCAGCGGGGAGAAGGACGCCGAGGCGAAGTGCGCCAAAGTGACCGGATACACCAACTGGTACTTCTTCGACAGCCAGCTGGACACCCTCGACTTCGTGCTCTGCCTGAAGCTCCGCTGACTCGCGCTTGCTCCGCTGTCGCCGGTATCCGGCGTCACGCCCTCCGTCCGCCACACCCCTGGGGAGGAAGAGATGTCATCCTTCGGACCACCCGGTTCCGGCGCACCCGACGACCCCTACGCCCGCCCGCCCGCCGGCCCGCCGGTCGACCCGACCCTGCCGCAGTGGGGCCAGCCCCCGGCCGGCGGCGGCGAGCCGCCGACCGCGCCGCTGTGGGGCCAGCCGGGCCATCCGCCGGCCGCGCCCGGCCCCGGCCAGGCGGGATCCCCACCAGGCCAGTCGGGCTATCCGCCGCCCGGATCCGCTGCCGGCCAGCCCGGCGGGTATCCGCCGCCCGGTCCCTTCCCGCCCGCCGGCCAACCCGGCGGGTATCCACCCCCTGGTCCGTTCCCGCCCGCCAACCAGCCGGGCCAGGCCGGGCCGTGGGCCCCGCAGCCGCCTCCGGGGTACGGGCCCGCGCCCCTCGCCCCGCCCCCGTCCCGCACGGGCCGCCGGATCGGCCTGATCATCGCTTTGGTGGTCGTGCTGCTGCTCTGCCCCTGCCTCGGCCTGGCCGGATGGGGAATCTGGCGGGCGACCGACGACGGCGGCTCGGCCGCGCCGGCGGTGACCACGCCGGCGGTGCCGACGGACGAGCCGAGCGACGAGCCGACGGCCGCTCCGACCACGGCCGAGCCGAGCCCGACCGAGGACGACGACCAGGACTTCGCCAGGGGCGACTGCGTGGTGAACGACGGCACGGACGCCGACGCCGACCTGCGGAAGGTCCCGTGCGGGCCGGACACGTACGAGGTCCTGCTGCGCATCCCCGGCACCACGAACGGCGACCGGTGCAAGACCGCGTCGCCGAGCGCGACCGCGAACTTCGTCAGCGACAACCCGATCAACGCCCTGGACTACGTGCTCTGCCTGAAGAAGCGCATTAGCTGAAGGAGCGCCGAGCCGAGCCGGCCGGTCGCCGGGGAGATCCGGGGCCGCTACCCGAAACTAGGGGTGTCTAGCGTGGACGCTAGACAGCCCTAGTTTTGCCTCGACGGCCGGCGACACGCCGGTAGCGTCCTCTACGGACGTCTAGCCCCGCAGCTAGACGGCCCGATACTGTGCGATTCGTGGATCCGGTCCGCAACCCGTACGCCCCGGGCGCCGGCCAGCGCCCGCCCGAGCTCGCGGGGCGGGGGCGGGAACTCGACGTCTTCGACGTCGTCCTGGAGCGAATCGCGCGGGGCCGTCCCGAGCGCAGTCTGATGCTCACCGGCCTGCGCGGCGTGGGGAAGACCGTGCTGCTCAACACCCTCCGCTCGCAGGCGATCAACCACCTCTGGGGCACCGGCAAGATCGAGGCGCGGCCGGAGCAGTCGCTGCGCCGCCCGATCGCCGCCGCGCTGCACATGGCGGTGCGGGAGCTGGCGCCCCGGCACCGCGCCCCGGACCGGATCGACGCGGTCCTCGGGGTGCTGAAGGCGTTCGCCCAGCGGACCGCGCCGACCGGGCGGGCGGGTACGGCCCCGAAGCTGCGCGACCGCTGGCAGCCCGGCATCGACGTGCCGGCCGCGACCGGCCGGGCCGATTCCGGCGACATCGAGATCGACCTGGTGGAGTTGCTCAGCGACGCCGCGGCGGTGGCCGCCGACGTCGGCACCGGCATCGCCATCTTCATCGACGAGATGCAGGACCTCGGCCCCGAGGACGTCTCGGCGCTCTGCGCCGCCTGCCACGAGCTGTCGCAGCTCGGCGCGCCGCTGATCGTGGTGGGCGCGGGCCTGCCGCACCTGCCGGCCGTGCTCAGCGCGGCCAAGTCGTACTCGGAGCGGCTGTTCCGCTACCAGCGCATCGACCGGCTCGACCGGATCGCCGCCGACCAGGCGCTCTGCGCGCCGGCCGAGCGCGAGCAGGTCGAGTACGAGCCGAAGGCCCTCGACCTGCTCTACGAGAAGTCGGGTGGCTACCCGTACTTCGTCCAGGCGTACGGCAAGGCCACCTGGGACCATGCGCCGCGCTCCCCGATCACGGACGCGGACGTCCGGGTGGCCGCCCCCGAGGCGGAGGCGGAACTCGCGGTCGGCTTCTTCGGTTCCCGGTTCGAGCGGGCCACGCCGGCCGAGCGCGAGTACATGCGTGCGATGGCCAGCCTGTCCCTGGTCGAGGGGGACGCGGAGGGCCGGGACGACATGGACGCGGCCGTGCCGACCGCCGAGATCGCCCGTGCGCTCGGGCGCAAGCCGGCGAGCCTCTCGCCGGCGCGGGACGCGCTCATCAAGAAGGGGCTGATCTACTCCGGTGAACGCGGCACGGTCGCGTTCACCGTCCCGCACTTCGGCCGGTACCTGCGCACCCAGCCCGCCTGACGGCGAGGCACCGCACCCGGCCCACCTGCCACCCGGCTGCGGTCAGACCTTCGACCAGGGCGGCGGGAACAGCACCTCGCCCCGGGGCACGAGGCCGTCCCCACTGGTGCTGGCGGGCAGGACCAGCGCCTGCCACGGATCACCCAGGCCGGACCACGGGCTGGTGAGCCCCATCCGGTCGGCGCGGGTGAACCCGAACCGCCGGTAGTACGCCGGGTCACCGAGCACCACCACGAGTCGCTCACCCAGCTCGGTGGCGGCGTCCAGGGCTGCCTGCACCACGGCCGTGCCGTGCCCGATCCGCTGCCGGTGGGGTGCGACCGCCACCGGGCCGAGGGCCAGCGCCGGGGCGGGCTGGTCGTCGTCGCGGACCTGGACCCGGGTGAGCAGGGCGTAGCCGACGACCTCGCCGCCGTACTCGGCGACCATCGCCAGCTCGGGAATCCAGGCGTCGGTGCCGCGCAGGTCCTCGACCAGCCTTACCTCGGGCGGTGTCGCCACGTCCGGGCGGGCGAACGCGGCGGTCAACACCCGTCGGACCGGGGCGGTATCCGCCGGGCCCTCGGGACGCAGCCGCAGAGTCGTCACCCGCCGAGGTTACCCGCCGGGCAGAGTCCACCAGCAACGGTCACCCCGATCGGCGTGGCGCTGAACGGTTCATGGGCGCGTGCGCGACGTCCACGTACACCGATCGGATCGGGCCGTTGCAGGGGTAGCCGACCCCGCGGCGGGGTATGACTGATTCATGACACCCGTGCGTTCCCTCGCCCGCGTCATGATGAGCGGCATCTTCGTGGTCAGCGGCGCCCGCAACCTCCAGCACCCGGGCCGGCTGGCGGCGGCGGCAAAGCCGGTCACCGACCGGGTGACCCCGCTGCTCCAGCAGATCTCCCCCCGCATCCCCACCGATACCGAGACGCTCATCCGCGCCAACGCGGCCGCCCAGCTCATCAGCGGTTTGATGCTGGCCACCGGGAAGTTCACCCGCCCGGCCGCGCTGGTGCTCGCCGGCACACTGATCCCGACCACCGCCGCCGGCCATCCCTTCTGGAACAGCGACGACCCGGCCGAGCGGACGCAGAACCAGATCCACTTCCTGAAGAACCTCGGGCTCTTCGGCGGGCTGCTGCTGGCCGCCGCCGACACCGAGGGAAAGCCGGGCCTGCGGTGGCGCGCCGGTCACCGGATCGGCCACTCGCGACGGTCGGTGGCCCGGGCCGTCCGGACCACCCGCCGCGAGGCCCGGATCGCCGTACGCTCGGCCGCCGCCGCCCGTCGACTGCCCGGCTGACCTGCCTCGCAGCCCCCGCTGCCACGGTCTGCACCCCCACAAGGCCACGAATTACCTGAACCGCCCGGTAGGCGTTAACGCGGTGGAAATGTAAAAAACCAGTGTGGGATCGGACACGGTCGCATAACGCGGGAGGCATCAACGTGAGGTGCCGTTCTAGGCTCCGTGCTGGACCTGGACGGGTAGGACGACCTTGGTATGGGGGTGGCCACGCCATGCCGGCGATCGTCGGACGACGGATGGACCGCCTCGCCCCGGTCCGCCGCGCGACCCGTGGGGTCGACCGCAGGACCTTGGTACGGGCCGGTGTCGTGGCCACCGTCGCGTACGCCGCGTGGCTCGCGATCGGCGCCTTCGGACGGCCGTACAACTTCTTCGACATGAAGATCTACCACGGCGCGGTGGTGTGGTGGGCGAGCGGCAACGAGCTGTACGACTTCATCGCGCCTTCCACCACGCTCGGCTTCACCTACCCCCCCTTCGGCGCGCTGGTGATGCTGCCCATGGCGCTGGTGCCGGTGGACGCCGCCGGCTGGCTGAACGCGCTGGCCAGCATCGGCGCGCTCGCCCTCGTCCTGGCCGGGCTGCTGCGACCGATCGTCGACCGGCTGGGCTGGCCGCTGTGGTACACGGTGGGCATCGCGACGCCGATGGCGATCGCCATCGAGCCGGGGCGCGAGACTCTCGGCTACGGGCAGGTCAACCTGCTGCTGTTCGCCCTGATCATGGCCGACCTGATCGGGCTGCGCTGGCGGGCGAGGCGAGGCACCCGGTTCGGCCCCGACACCGGGCCGCTGCGGCGGTTCGTGTTCAGCGGGGCGTGGGCCGGGGCCGGCATCGGCCTGGCCACCGCCGTCAAGCTGACCCCGGCGCTGTTCATCGCGTACCTCATGATCACCCGGCAGTGGCGGGCGGCGGCCACGGCGGTCGGCACCACGATCGGGGTGACCCTCGCCGGGTTCGCGCTCGTCGGCACCGAGTCGCGGGCGTACTTCGGCGGCGTGCTCTGGCAGACCGAGCGGGTCGGCGCGGCCGACATGACCCCGAACCAGTCCCTCGCCGGCCTGCTGGCCCGGCTCTACGACTCGATCGAGACCCCCGGGCTGCTCTGGCTGTCGTTCTCGGTGCTGATGCTCGCGCTCGGGCTGTCCCGGGCGGTCAGCGCGCGCACCGACGGCGACGAGCTGACCGCGTTCACCCTGGTCGGGCTCACCGCGAACGTGGTCAGCCCGATCTCCTGGTCGCACCATCTGGTCTGGGTCATCCCGGCGGTCGTCGTCCTGGCCGACGCCGCGGTACGCCGCCGGGAGGCGAGCCGGAGCCTGGTGCAGCGCCCCGGCCAGGCGTCGTCCTACGGTGGGCCGCCCGGGGTCAACGGGCTGCGCCCGCCGATCTGGTACCCGACGTTGACCGGCCTACGGCACGGCGTGGCCGCGGTGGGGCTCTACCTGCTGTTCCTGATCTCGCCCATCTGGCCGTACGAGCACCAACTCCCCGAGGTGTCGCACTACCAGGACGGCCTGTTCGGCGCGCTGATGGAGAACTCGCTGGCCGTGGCCCTGATCGTGCTGGTCGCCGCGCTGCCATGGCGACCTGGTGCCGAGCCGACCTTCTACTCCGACCGGTTCGGCCGCGCCACCCAGGTCACCGGCCGCCGCTGAGGCCGACCACCGGCGCCGGCAGGGCGGGGCACCGCCGTCGGACTGCCGCGCGTGGACACCCGCGTCAGGGGCAGTTGACCCACTCCTCGGTGCCGTCGGCGAACACCTGCCGCTTCCAGATCGGCAGCCGCGCCTTCACCTCGTCGACCAGCCGGGCGCAGGCGGCGAAGGCGGCGGCCCGGTGCGCGGTGCTCACCGCCGCGACCAGGGCCGCGTCGCCGATGGCGAGCGGGCCGACGCGGTGCGACACGGCGACCGCGTAGACGTCCGGGTCGGCGGCGACCTCGGCGGCGACCTCCCGGAGCACGGCGGCCGCGCTCGGGTGTCCCTCGTACTCCAGGCTGGTCACGGCGCGGCCGTGGTCGTGGTCGCGGACCACGCCCTGGAACGACACCACCGCCCCGGCCCGCCGGTCGGCGACCGCCGCCTCATGTGCGGCCAGGTCCAGCGGCTCGGCGGTGACCGTGCCGAAGACGGTCGACTCCTCGATCGTCACCGGGCACGCCCTCCCGCAAAAAAGCCCGTCACCAGGACCGCTCCCCCGGCACCAGGGGCAACGGCACGACCGGCACCCGCGCGCCCGGCTCGCCGGTCGTGCCCGGCCGGACGACCGCGAACCCGTCGGCGCCGGCCAGCCCGCGCAGCATCGCCGACCCGACGTGCCGGACCGGGTGGGCGGTGCCGGCGACCCGGTCCAGCCGAACCAGGGCCAGGTGGGTGTAGTCGCCGCGCCCCGGCACCGCCTCGGCCAGCGTGGCGTGCGGCAGCACCGGCATCGGCCGGCCCTGTAGGCCGGCCAGCAGCGGCGCGACCAGCGAGACCAGCGCGACGATCGCGGACTGCGGATTGCCGGGCAGGCCGGCGACGAAGCGGACCCGGCCGTCCGGGTCGACCAGCCGGGCCAGCAGCATCGGGAACCCCGGGCGGACCGCGACCGTGTTGACCACGTAGTCCGCGCCGAGCGCCTCCAGGGTGGGGTGCAGGTGGTCGACCGGGCCGTGCATCGTCCCGCCGGTGGTGCAGACCAGATCGGCGGTGGCCAGCGCCGCGCGCAGGGCCGCCACGTGCGCCGGCAGGGTGTCCGCCACCGGGCCGACCACGTCGGCCGGGCGCACCTGGCAGCCGTACCGGCGCAGCCACGCCGGCACGGCCGGCCCGAGGGCGTCGCGGACCCGGCCGGCGGCCGGCGCACCCGACGTCAGCAGCTCGTCGCCGAAAACCAGCAGCGCGGCGCGGGGCGGCCGGCGCACCCGCAGGGTGTCGTGCCCGCAGGAGGCGGCCAGGCCGATCACCGAAGGGTCGACCGGGGTGCCCGCCGGGAGCAGTTTCTCACCGGCGTACGCCTCCTCGCCCGGGTTGCGCCACTCCGGGTTCGGCCGGGGGGTACCGGCGACCCGGCCGTCGGCGGTACGGCTGGACTCCTCGACCCGCAGGATCGCGGTGACCCCCTCGGGCACCATCGCGCCGGTGGCGATCTCGACGGTGGTGCCGTCCTCGGTCAGCGGGGCCGGGCTGCCGCCGGCCAGCACCCGCCCGACGACCCGCCACGGCCCGTCCCCGCGCACCGCCCAGCCGTCCACGCTGGAGGTGGGAAAGGCGGGCAGGTCGGTGCGGGTGGCCAGCGCCTCGGCGAGGGTGTGCCCATCGGTGTCGGCGAGCGGCCGGCCGACGGCGGGCAGCGCGGCGGCGAGGCCGGCGGCGTACACCCGGGAGCGGGCCTCCTCCCAGCTGGCCGACGGCGGTACGGCGACCTGTTCCGCGGCGGACGCGGTTTCCGTGCTCACCGGGCGAGCCTATCGCCGGCCGGTGGGGCCCGCCCCGCCAGTGGCCGCGCCGTCCCACGCGCGCGGCCAATGGTCGTCGGGCCGCCCGGGCACCGGCGGGCCGAGGTGGGCCAGATCCGGGCACCGGCGGACCGGGTAGGCCGAGGTGGGCCGGGGTGGATCGCTCAGTGGTCGCCGCCGCGGAGCTGGTCGACGGCGTGGGTCAGGATCGGGCCGAGCACGGCGAGGCCGTCGCGGGCGCCGCCGGTGGAGCCGGGCAGGTTGACCACCAGCATCCGGCCGACCACCCCGGCGACGCCCCGGGAGAGCGCCGCCGTCGGCACCCGGTCCCGGCTGTACGCGCGGATCGCCTCGGCGATGCCGGGGATCTCGTGGTCGAGCAGCGCACGGGTCACGTCCGGGGTGCGGTCGGTCGGGGTGATCCCGGTGCCCCCGCTGGTCAGCACCACATCCATCCCGTCGGTCAGGGCGGCCCGCAGCGCCGCGCCGACCGGCTCCCCGTCGGGCACCACCACGGGGTCGTCGACCTGGCAACCCAGCTCGCGCAGCCCGGCGACGAGCAGCGGTCCGCTGGTGTCGGCGTAGACCCCGGCCGACGCGCGGTTGGAGGCGACCACCACCCGGGCGCGGATCACGGCCGGTCCGCCGGTCGCTGCCACAGGCCGGTCTTGCCGCCCTCCTTGCGCAGGACCCGCACCGCGTCGACCGACGCCGCCGGGTCGACGGCCTTGACCATGTCGACCAGGGCGAGTCCGGCGACCGCGACGGCCGTCAGCGCCTCCATCTCCACGCCGGTACGGTCGGCGGTCCTCGCGGTGGCGGTGATCTCGACGGTGTCGTCGGTCAGCGCGAACTCGACCGTCACGCCGTGCAGCGCGATCGGGTGGCAGAGCGGGATCAGGTCGGAGGTCCGCTTCGCGCCCATGATGCCGGCAAGCCGGCCGGCGGCGAGCGCGTCGCCCTTGGGCAGCCCGTCGCGGCGCAGCAGGTCGACCACCTCGGGGGTGGTCCGCAGCCGGCCGGCGGCCGTCGCGAGCCTGCCGGAGACCGCCTTGGCGGAGACGTCGACCATACGGGCCGCGCCCGCCGCGTCGACGTGGGTGAGCTGCCCGGGATCCGTCACGGTCGTGAGCCTATCCTCCGGGCGGCGCGCCTCCGGTCGCCGACGGTGGGTGTCCGCAGGGAATCTGTAGGGCGTCGATTTCCCACGGCTACCTGGCATAAGGCCGCATAACAGATCAAAGTGACATCAAATCTCAGGCCAGTCGGCCGACTAATGGCGACGCCCAGACAATTCATTGAGCTCACCGCGAGTACCACGCGACGAACCGGCACCCGCACGTGGAGTTACTGGACGGACCGGGGAGAGACGAATGGGAAGCGCGATCCGATAATCATGGCAGAACTCCCAAAAGCAGCGCGGTGAGTTTCCGGACAGAGACGGTGAGTAACAGAAACCGTAAACCTTGCCGCATACTGCGCATATGGACACTTAATCGCCCGAACAACCACGAAACGCCTTAAGATTCTGCACATCAGCCAGGCCCGGGCAGCAACGGCCGACGAAGGACCTGAGACGAAAGGTGGGACCATGAAGGCGCACGACTGGCTCTGATCGATACTTTCTCTGAGGCCTGACCGGCCGTAAAGTTCCGAGATACGCACTGCCAGGAATCATGAACGGCAGAGGGACGAAACGTGACTCGGACCACCAGACACGACAGTGAGACCGATCGGCGGCTTCTGCTGCTTGTCGGTCTCGTCGTGTTTCTCGCCGCAGCCGCCGTCGCGCTGAGCGTGTACCGAATCGCATCCGGCGGACCGCCCGGCCACCGGGAACTCGTCCAGGCGTCGACGGTCGTCTTCCTCGTGGCGGTGGCGGCAACCGTCAACGTGCGAATCCGCATCCGGGCCACCACGCACGGCGTCTCCTGGACCGAGGTCGCGGTGCTCGTCGGGCTCGCGGTCGCACCGGTTCCCTGGGTGATCCTCGCCACGGGGCTGGGCGTCGGTGTCGCCCGGGCCCTCGTGCGACTGGTGCCCCTCAAGCTCGCCTTCGGCGTCGCCAAGGACACGGTGACGGCGACAGCCGGCGGAATCGTGCTGCTGCTGTTCGACTGGACCTGGCCCATCACCGGAGCGTTCAGCCGGACGATCTGGGCCCTCGTCGCGGCGTACCTCGTGGTCGTCGTCCTCGACGAGGCGCTGACCTTCCCTGTCATCGGCCTCGCCACCCGCACCCGGATCCGCGACCTTTTCCGCGAGCACTACGACCTGCGGATCACCAGCGCGATCGCCCGGTTCCTCGTCATCGTCGCCACCCTGCTCATCCTCAACAGCAACCCCAGCTTCCTGATCGTCGTGCCACCGCTGGTGCTGAGCCTGCACCTCACCTACTCCAGCCGGGTCCGCAACCGGGCCGAACGCGACGCGTGGCAGCGACTGGCCCGGACCACCGACGCGCTCAACGTCGTCGACCTCGACAAGGTCCTCACCACCGCCGTCACCCAGGCCGCCGAGCTGTTCTCCGCCGACGAGGTCGAGATCGGCCTGCGCGAGCCCGGCCGGACCGTCCGGGGTTCCGCCGGCACCCTCACGTACGACGGGCCGACCGAGCCCAGCGGCACGGTGGACGGGTCGGTGATCTCCGCCCGCCTGGAGGGACACGACCGCACCGTCGACGTCGGCACCCTCCGCCTGCGGTTCCGCGGCCCCGTCCGGCTCTCCGAACGCGAGCAGTACACCCTGCGTACCTTCGCCTCGGCGCTGTGCACCGCGGTCCGCAACGCCCAGGCGTACGCCGAGCTGGCCCGCGTCGCCAACGAGCACGCGTACGCGGCGACCCACGACATCCTGACCGGCCTGGCCAACCGGCGACACCTGCTGGACCAGGGCAGCGAGCAGCTCAACGCCCGGTACGCCGACGGGGTCACCGCGCTCGTCCTGATCGACCTCAACCACTTCAAGGAGGTCAACGACACCCTCGGCCACGCCGCCGGCGACCAGGTGCTCATGCAGGTGGCCGACCGGCTGCGCGGCGCCGCCCAGGGCGGCGACCTGGTGGCCCGTCTCGGCGGCGACGAGTTCGCCGTGCTCCTGCGCGGCCTGCCCGCCCCGGCGGTGGCCGCGCACCGGGCCGAGGCCCTGCTCGCCGCGCTGTACGAGCCCCTCGACCTCGACGGCATGCGGATCAGCGTGGAGGCCAGCGGCGGCATCTCCGTCGCGCCGGCCAGCGGCGGGATGCCCGAGCTGCTGCGCCGCGCCGATGTCGCGATGTACCAGGCGAAGCGCGCCGGCCAGCGGATCTCCACCTACGCGCCGACCCGGGACACCGCCGACCTCGGCCGGCTCACCCTCGGCGGGGAGCTGCCCCGGGCGGTCGCCGACCACGAGTTCACCGTCAACTTCCAGCCCATCGTCGACCTCTGCACCGGCGAGGTGACCAGCGCGGAGGCGCTGGCCCGCTGGCACCACCCGGTGCATGGCGTGATCGACCCGCTGCGCTTCCTGCAGGCCGTCGAACGCTCCGGCCTGCTCCCCGCGTTCGCCGAGGCGATCCTCGACCAGGCGCTCATCGCCGCTGGCACCTGGCGCGCCGCCGGCTTCGACCTGCCGGTGGCGGTCAACGTGTCGCCGCGCAGCCTGCTCGACGCCCGATTCCCCGGCTCCGTGCTGGCCCGGCTGCGCGCCCACGACCTGCCGCCGGACCGGTTGATCCTGGAACTGACCGAGACGCTGACCCTCAGCCAGCTCGACGTGGTCGACCGGGTGCTCAGCCGGCTACGCGACGAGGGCGTCCGGCTGGCCCTGGACGACTTCGGCACCGGCTACTCGTCCCTCTCCCTGCTCTCCCGCATCCCCGTTCACGAACTCAAGATCGACCGCAGCTTCGTGTCGGCCATGGAGGGATCGGCCGAGGCCGCCGCCGTCATCCGGTCCACCCTCGACCTCGGCCGCAGCCTCGGGCTCACCGTGGTCGCCGAGGGAGTGGAGAGCGAGCCGCAGCGCCGCGCCCTCTGGGAGCTGGGCTGCACCGCCGGGCAGGGCCACCTCTTCGGCCGCCCCGTGCCGGCCGGCACGCTCCTGTCCACCCTGCACCGCGGCTTCGGCGGCCGCGCCGGTGCCCTCGCCCCACCGCTGCACGACGCGGGTGCCGTGCTCCGGCTCCCCGCCGGGCGCCGGCAGGGCGGGCGGGGCCGGCCAGAGCGTCTGCCACACTTGCCCGCGTGACCGTCGCCGCCGACCGGACCACCCGCACCCCCGCGAGCTGGCGCAGGATCGACCGAGCCGCCGGCGGCCTCGCCCTCGACCTCGGCCTGTACGCCGCCTCCGCCGCGTTCGCGGCCGTCACCGCCGCCACGTCCACCCTGCCCCCGCACCGCGCCTGGGGGGCCGTCGCCGCGTTCGGGTACCTGCTCGCCGCGCTCGCCGTCGCCGGCCAACTGGCCGCCCGCCGCCGGGACGCCGCCGCGCCGCTGGCCGGGCTGCCGGCCCGCTGGGCGGTCACCGGGTTCGCCTGGGCCGCCACCACGTTGTCGCCGCTGCTCCTCCAGAGCGCGCAGCGGGCAGGCGGCCGAATCGACCGGGCACAGGAGGAGGTGGTGGTCGTCGAGCACAGCGGCAACCGCCTCGTCGAGACCGGCACGCCCTACCTGGGGCACGACGCGATCGCCGCGCTCCCCGCCGACGACCGGCTGCTCGGTTACACCCCGTACCAGCCGGGGATGGCCCTGTTCGGCCTACCGCGCGCCGTCGCCGACGGCTGGTGGACCGACGCCCGGGTCTGGTTCGCGCTCGCCACCGCCCTGTTCCTCGCCCTGGCGGTGCGCGCCCTGCGACCTGCCGACCCGGCCGCCGCCGGCGACCGGCCGGCGGCGGTGCTGCGCGGCATCCAGGCGGCGACCGTGCTGCCGATCTGCGCCCTGACCCTGGCCACCGGCGGCGACGACCTGCCGGTGCTCGCACTCTGCCTGCTGGCCCTCGCGCTCGCCGCCGCCGACCGGCCGGGCCGGGCTGGGCTCGCGATCGGGGCGGCGGGCGCGCTGAAGCTGTTCGCCTGGCCGGTCGCCCTCGTGCTGATCGCCTGGGCGGCCACCCGACGCTCCGCCGGGAAGCTCGCGCTCGGCGCGCTCGGCCTGCCGGCGCTCGCCCTGCTCCCGGCGCTGCTCGTCGACCGGGACGCACTGGTCGAGAATGTGCTGCGCCTGCCGCTCGGTCACGGTCTGGTGACCAGCCCGGCGCAGTCCCCGTTCCCCGGCCACCTGATCGCGACCGCCCTGCCCGCCGGCCGGGTGATCGCCGCCGCGCTGCTCGTCGCGGCCGGGGCGGCGATCGCCGCCCGGCTCCTGCGCCGCCCGCCCCGCACGGCCGCCACCGCCGCCCTGATCTGCGCGTACGGGCTGCTCGCGGCCATCCTGCTGATGCCCGCCACCCGCTTCGGGTACCTGCTCTACCCGGTGGCCCTGCTGGCCTGGGCATCCGCCCTGACCCGTCCCGCGCCGGACGCCGCGGCCACCCTGACGGGGGGCTTCGCCGCCGACCGCCGGCGCGGCCGGCCGCCAAGGCGTACACCTGAGGTATGACGACGACCTTTCGCGACCGGGAAGACGCCGGCCGGGTCCTCGCCGACCGGCTCGCCGGCCTGGTCGGGCGGCGCGACGTCACCGTGCTCGGCCTCGTCCGGGGCGGCGTGCCGGTGGCCCGGGTGGTCGCCGAGCGACTCGGCGTCCCCCTCGACGTGCTGGTGGTCCGCAAGCTCGGCCTGCCCCTGGCCCCCGAGGTGGCCTTCGGCGCGCTCGGCCCCAACGGCGTACGGGTGCTCAACGAGACGGTGGCCGCCCGGCTCGGCCCCGGGGATGTCGCCGAGGTGCAGCGCCGCGAGCAGGCGGAACTGGAACGCCGCGAGCGCCGCTACCGGGCCGGCCGCCCCCCGCTCAACCTGACCGGCCGCACCGCCGTCGTCGTCGACGACGGCCTGGCCACGGGGGCCACCGCCCGCGCCGCCGTCCAGGTGGCCCGGCGACTCGGTGCCAGCCGGGTGGTCGTCGCGGTGCCGGTCGGCTCCCAGGAGGCGTACGAGATGCTCGCCGCCGAGGCCGACGAGGTCGTCTGCGCCGAGCGGCCCGCCGACTTCGGCGCGGTCGGCGCCTACTACGAGGACTTCCACGAGGTCGCCGACGACGAGGTGACCGACGCGCTGGCGGCGATCGGGTGACTTCACCGGGTACCTTCGGGTAATGCAGCTCACCTGTCCTAAGTGTCACGGAGACATGCGCCAGTACGAGCGCAGCGGAGTCGTCATCGACCAGTGCGGCGAATGCCGGGGGATCTTCCTCGACCGCGGCGAACTGGAGAAGCTGTTCGAGGCCGAGGCGAACTGGAACCGCCAGCAGTCGGTGGTCGGCCCGAACCCGACACAGCCCGCCCAGGTGCCCGGCGGCTACCCGCCGCCCCCGCCGCCCGCTTACCAGCAGCAGCCGGGCTACGGCGCGGTTCCGCCACCTCCTCCGCCGCCGCCCACGCACGGCTACCCGCCGCCCGCCCCCGCGCACGGCGGGCACAGCCAACCGCACGGCTACCACGGCCACTACCGGCGCAAGAAGCACCACGGCGGCTTCCTCGGCGAACTCTTCGACTGACCGGGCGCGCCCGCAGGGTGCGGGCGCCTGACCGTGTCGGCGACGTGGGG
>NZ_GG657738.1:3475765-3479648 GCF_000158815.1 Micromonospora sp. ATCC 39149
CCATGACGTGAGCTCTAACCGTGCGAGGCTGCCTCCATGACGGCCGTTTCGCAGCCCGAGGCGCTGGCGCAGGCGTACGCGGGGATCACCGCTGTCGTGGCCCCGCTCGACGACGCCGGCCTGCAACGGCCCACCCGATGCCGGGGCTGGCTCGCCGCCGACCTGCTGTTCCACGTGCTCTGGGCGGCCTGCTCAGCGACGACGCGGTCCGCCCTGCGGACTGGGACGACCGGGATTTCCTGCTCAAGGCCGCCGGCCGGGTGCCGCTGACCGACCGGGACCGGCAGGTGCTCGGCGAGGTTGCCGGCTGGTTCCCCTTGATCGGCTGAGCGGCTGGGGTGTTGGGGCGGCTGGGCGGCTCAGCGGCCGGGGGCGCGGCCTCGCCGGCTCAGACGATCGCCATGTCGACGAAGCGGGAGAGGTGGAGCTGCGCGGCCACGGTGATGGAGTCGGTCGGCCCATTTCGGTGTTTGGCAACGATGAAGTCCGCCTCCCCCGCACGCGGCGACTCCTTGTCGTAGTAGTCATCCCGGTGCAAGAGGATTACCACGTCAGCATCCTGCTCGATGGAGTTGTGGGTGGCGATGCCGTTGGCGATGAAGTTGTGCGTGCCGAGGACCGTCGCGTCGTACACCTCACGCTCACCGATCGACTCGATCGAGACAATCTCGTCCCAGACGATGTCGTTGGTGGCATGCAGCTCAAGATCCACCGAGTCGAGGACCGCGGCGATCTTCGCCAGCCTGGACCTGCTGGGGGCACGCTCCCACGACGCGCTGCCACAATCCTGAGTTCCGGTCGCCTTCGCGAGGTCCCGCTGGCTCAGACCTTGGTCGATCAGGATCCCACGGACTTCCGACCAGACCTCCCTCGGCACGGTGTCGACGGTGGCGTCGCTCTCCCGCGCCTCCAGGGCGACCAGAAGGGCAGCGCAGTTGGCCGACCGCTCGCCGTGCACCCCGATCTCCCGGAGGAAGCGAAGCTGGTCGTCCCGCCCGCAGATGTCGAGCGTGTACTGGGTCTGGTGGCGCGCAACCGGTACGACCTCCAGGCGGGCGGTGATGCCGTACCGGAGCAGGAGACGGGAGATGTCCTCCAACATTCGGCGGCTGGTCGAGGAGTAGTAGACCCTGCCACCGTGGCCGGACTCGTCGCGGCAGACGGAACCGTCCGTCGCCCACAGGTGGCGGAGGAAGGTAGTGATCTGTGCCTTGGGCAGACCGAAGACAGCCTGCGGCACGAACTTCTCGTGCGACCTGAGCCCGAACAGCCCGAGCCCGTCCAACCACTCGGCAACAGGATTCCGGCGACCCTCAGCTAGTCCGTGCGGGGCAGGCAGCCGCAGAGTGGTCACCCCTGCTGCGGCGTCGTCATCCCGGACAGGAGAGATGCCGAAGTACTTCGCCGCTTCCGCAACAGCACGCAGGTTCTGCTCATCGCAGCTGGCGTACCGAATCGGCTGTCGTCGGACGAACGAGCCGTCACCCAGCAGATGAGCCAGCAACACCACCTCTTCCTCGGGCCACGGCCTGGAGGCAAGAGGCGCGGGAACATGCCTCGGTGTGGCGATACGCGCCTTGGCCGCCAGCTCTCCGAGCGGTACCCAACCCGCGAAGGTCAGGAAGGGGTGGTTGGCGGTGGCATCGATCTGCTTCCCGGACGCCAGCGTCATCCGGAAGACCTCACGGGTGCCGCTCGGGAAGACGTGGGTCATGGTCCGAGGGGTGTAGCGAAGCCCCTCGTCGAGCGCCCAGACGGGGATGTCCCTGACCCCTGCGGCAAGGAGCTCGCCCAGAGTCACCTCGGCGTTGTTGTCCGCACGGAGCAACCTGGTCTCTGCGGTGAGGCAACCCGATTCGCGCAGATCGGACAGTTGCGGTCGCTTGTCCGTACGCTGCTCGGGGCCACGGTTGAGCTGGCTCACGGCGATCACCGGGCACTCGACCTCCTTGGCGAGCAGCTTGAGGCCACGGGACAGGTCCGCAACCTCCTGCTGCCGGCTCTCGGTGCGCTTCGGCGACGTCATGAGCTGGAGATAGTCGACCACGATCAGCTTCAGGTCGTGCTTCTGCTTGAGCCGACGCGCCTTCGCCCGGATCTCCATCAGGTTCATGCTCGGCGTGTCGTCGACGAAGAGCGGGGCCTCGCTGATCTCGCCCATGCAGCGGGCCAGCTTGGTCCAGTCGTCGTCGGAGAGCTGGCCGCTGCGCAGCACGTGCAGTGGGACGCGGGCCTCGGCCGAGAGCAGTCGCATGACGATCTCGACCTTGCTCATCTCCAGTGAGAAGATCGCCGACGCCTGGTTGGCCCGGATGGCCGCGTTCCGGGCGAAGTCCATGCTCGCGGTGCTGTTGTGCGTCGGGATCATGGACCGGCCGGCCAGGTAGAGGTGGTCCGGGTTGTCCACCGTCACGCAGCGGACCGGGACGCTCAGCACCGGCCGGACGTCGACGATGAACCGGGCGCGGCTGTCCGGGGATGTCCGCTCGGCCTGCGCCGCCCGCTTGTCCTCCAGGCGGAAGACGGGATCGGCCGTGGAGAAGTCCACGGTGTACGCGACGGACGAGCCCTCCCGCGCCGGCTGCTCGTCGACCGTGCACCGGTAGCCGAGGCTGACCACGAGTTCCCGGACGCACTCGATCAACCGCTCGGAGGTCGAGGTGTACCGCAGGTCCCCGGCGGGGGTCACCGTCCCGGCCGTGTCCATCAGGCCCGCGAGCAGCGCCCGGCGCTGGTCCTCCGACGCGCGAAGGTACTCCGGCGGGAGGTGCCCCTCGGCGTGCCCGCCGGCGAGCCGCACCCCGAGCGTGTACGGCGGGGCGGCGAGGTCCCGCTCGGGCAGCCGCAGCGGTGCGCAGTTCTCGACGGCGTACTGGGGTCGCCGATCCGTCGTCCCGGTGCGCAGCGTGGCGGCGATCCGGGCGGTCGTCACCACGCCCTCTCGGGCGGTGGTCCTCCACAGGTGCTCGGCGTCGGCCACGATGACCGAGCCGTCGGAGAACTCGACCTCGTAGCAGGGACGGTCGTGCCGTACCTCGAAGGCCGCCGTGACGATGGTCGGGGTGCCGTCGGCCGCGAGGAGCCGGTCCCCGACCGCCACCTCACCCATCGTGGTCCAGCCGTCGGGGGTGGGCAGCGGAGTGTCCAGCGCGAGCGCCTTGCCCAGACCGGGCCGACCGGCCACGATGATCAGTTGGCCGGGGTGCAGGCCGTTGAGCAGCCGATCGAGGTCGGTGAAGCCGGTCGGGACGCCGGTCATGACGCCGCCCTGGGCGCCCACCGCCTCGATCTCGTCGAGGGTGGGCTGGAGCATGTCCGCCAGGATGGCGAAGTCCTCGCTGACCCGGCGCTCGGTGATCTCGTAGACGGCCTGCTGCGCCAGGTCGACGATGTCGTCGACGTCGCGGCTGCCGTTGTTGCCGGTGCCGTACCCGAGCTGCACGATCTTGGTGCCGGCCTCGACGAGGCGGCGGAGCACCGCCCGCTCCCCGACGATCCGGGCGTAGTAGGCGGCGTTCGCGGCGGTCGGGACGGTCGCGATGAGGGTGTGCAGGTAGGGCGCGCCACCGATGCGGGCCAGGTCGCCGGAGTCGGCCAGGGCGGCGGCCACGGTGATCGCGTCCGCGGGCTCGCCCCGGCCGTAGATGTCGAGAATTGCGTCGAAGATCGTGGCGTGCACCGGCCGGTAGAAGTCGTTGGACTTCAGGATCTCGACGACGTCGGCGATGGCGTCCTTGGACAGCAGCATGCCACCGAGGACGCACTGCTCCGCGGCGACGTCCTGGGGCGGGGTCTTCTCGAACTGGCCGTCTCTTTGCGCGGGGGCCGATGGCTGGCCGCCGCTCCGTGGTTCCGTCCGCATGTCGTCGGTGACCGACACGGG
>NZ_GG657738.1:3479748-3498198 GCF_000158815.1 Micromonospora sp. ATCC 39149
TGGGCAGCAGGCGGGCCGGCGAGGACGACCCCGTGTCGGGGGCGGCGCGGGCGGCGCGCCCCCGCCGTTCAGCGTCGCGCCGCCCGCAGGTGATCTGGTCGGGGCTGGAGGACGTGGTCACCGCGACGGGCGCGGCCGAGTCGGGTGCACCAGAGGGCGTGGGGCGACGGACCCGCCGCAGCCGCCGGGCGGACGCCGATTCCTGGTCCACCCGCCCGGCGGTGGATCCGTGGGAGCGGGGCGCGGCGAATCCGCCGGAGGCCACCTCCGAGGCGGCGTCCTACCAGCCTGCGGTGGATCCGTGGGACGCCTCGGGCGTGCACGCGTGGGACCGGTCGTCGGTCGAGAGCCGGTGGGAGTCACCGGGCGGCGCGGCGCACTGGGACCAGACCGGTGAGATCGGCGACATCGGCCGGTGGGACCGCACGGGCGAGATCGGCCGGTGGGACCGTACCGGGGACGTCGGGCGGTGGGAGTCGGCCGGCGAGACCGGGGGCTGGGAGCGGTCGACCACCGACCCCGGGCAGTGGGACCGGGTCGACGACGGCGGGCGCTGGGATCGGGCGGCGGAGCCCCGGTCCGGGGAGAGCTCGGCCGAGGGGTGGTCCTGGCCGGAGCACGTGGAGGGGTTCTGGTCGGACACCCGGCTCGCCGACGACGATCCCCGGTGGACGGACGCGCCCGCCTCCGCGCCGCAGTCGCCGGTGGTGCCGTACACCACGCCCCGCCCCCGGTCGGCGCCCCGGCGCAGGGCGGAGGCGGCCCGTCGCCGGGCTGAGGCGGTCGGCGGTGCACGGGCGGTCGACGTGCCGGCCCGGCGGCGGGCGGAGCCGGTCCCCGCCAGGTCATGGAACCGCCGTCTTGAGGACGACCTGCTCGATCCGGACCCGGGCGGGCCGTTCCGTCCGCTGGTCTACACGGCGGCCTGCTACCTGCTGCCGGTGATTCTGGTCTTCGTCTGGCTGTTGACGCTGGACGGCCAGGCACCGGCTGGCTGCGTCACGGACATCAGCGGTGGCGGCTGCGACTCACCGCGATCGCACGCCCTCGGCTCGCTGGTCAACGGGGTGCCCCGGTTCGGCCTGGCGCTCGCCAGCAGTCTCGTGGTCGCGCTGCTGCTGCGGCGGGTCGGCACGACGTGGCGGGCGGCGACGGTGGCGCTGGCGGCGGCGGTGGTCGGCGGCGGGCTCTCGACGGTGATGATCAGCGCGGTGACCGGGCAGCCCATCGGCTGACCGGATCGCCCGCGCCGGACGCACGCAGGGCCCGCACCGGATCACCGGTGCGGGCCCTGCGGGTTGGTGCTGTCGGACGTCAGCCCTGGACGACGTTCAGGTCGAACTTGGCGGTCACCTCGGGGTGCAGCCTGATGCTGACCGGGTACGCGCCGAGCGACTTGATGTGGCCGGGCGTTTCCAGCCGCCGACGGTCCAGCGCCGGGCCGCCGGCCGCCTTGACGGCGTCGACGATCTCGGCCGGGGTGACCGAGCCGAAGAGCCGCCCGCCGTCGCCGGCGCGGGCCTTCAGGCTGACCTTCAGGCCCTCAAGCTGGGCCTTGACCTCGTTGGCGTGGCCGAGGTCGCGGATCTCGCGGGCCGAGCGGGCCCGCTTGATGACCGTGACCTGCTTCTCCGCACCCTTGGTCCAGGCGATCGCGAAGCCCTGCGGAAGCAGGTAGTTACGGCCGTAGCCGTTCTTCACCTCGACGATGTCACCCGGGGCACCAAGGCCGGACACCTCCTGAGTCAGGATGATCTTCATATCGGTGCCTCCTCTCAGCGGGCCGTGGCCGTGTACGGCAGGAGCGCCATCTCGCGGGCGTTCTTGACCGCACGGGCGATCTGCCGCTGCTGCTGCGAGGTCACGCCGGTCACCCGCCGAGCGCGGATCTTGCCGCGGTCGGAGATGAACTTGCGCAGCAGCGCGGTGTCCTTGTAATCGATGTAGGTAATCCCGTCCTTGTCGAGCGGGTTCACCTTCTTCTTCGGTTTGCGAAGTGCAGCGGCCTTAGCCATTGCGCGTGCTCCTGGTTTGCGATCGCGGGCGCTCGGCGCCATTAGAACGGGGGCTCCTCGTCGAAGTTGCCGCCACCCGAACCACCGCGCGAGGGAGCCGGTGCGGCCGAGGCCCAGGGGTCGTCGAAGTTGCCTCCGCCGCCGCCCTGGTTGCCACCACCGCCACCGCCGAAGCCGCCGCCACCGCCGCCGGAACGGGACATCTTCTGCACCTTCGCCGTGGCGTAGCGCAGGGACGGACCGATCTCGTCGACCTCAAGCTCGATGACGGTGCGCTTCTCGCCCTCGCGGGTCTCGTAGGACCGCTGGCGCAGCCGGCCCGACACGATCACCCGGGCACCGCGTTGCAGCGACTCGGCGACGTGCTCGGCGGCCTGACGCCAGACCGTGCACGCGAGGAACAGCGGCTCGCCGTCCTTCCACTCGCCGGACGCCTTGTCCATGAACCGGGGTGTCGAGGCGACCCGGAACTTGGCGACCGCGGCCCCCGAGGGGGTGAAACGCAACTCGGGGTCATCGGTCAGATTGCCGATGACCGTGATGGTGGTGTCTCCTGCCATGACCATCTCCTCGCGCACTCATCGTTCGCCGTACAGGCTCTCAGAGCCCTACGACAGCGTTGATGAGGCTGATCCGGGTGGTGAACCGGGTTGACTGCTGTTAGCGCATCTCCGGCCGGATGACCTTGGTGCGCAGCACGGACTCGTTGAGCCGCAGCTGACGGTCCAGCTCGGCCACCGCCGCAGGCGTGGCCTGCAGGTCGACGACAGCGTAGATGCCCTCGGCCTTTTTGTTGATCTCGTACGCGAGGCGCCGGCGGCCCCACACGTCGGTCTTCTCGACCGAGCCACCCGCGGTCCGGATCACGTTCAGGTACGTGTCGAGCGACGGGGCGACGGTGCGCTCCTCGAGACTGGGGTCGAGGATCACCATGATCTCGTAATGACGCAAGACGTGCTCACCTCCTGTGGGCTAGGCGGCCACGGTCCTTCCGTGGCAGGAGGTCGTGCGTCGTGACCGCTCCGGGGCGGGGGAACCCGTCCGGACGCGGACAACCCGACCAGGATACCCGGCCCGGACGATCATGCCCGGGCAGGTCGGCCTTCGCGGTTCGGCGCGGCGGGACCGGCGACGGGCAGGGGCAGGGCAGGGGAACCGGGGGCCGGGCACGGGAACCGGGGGCCCGGGCCGACGATCGCGCGTCGACCACAGGCCCCCGGTCACGAGGCCGCGGGGCGTCCCGTCCGCATTCCTTGGGTGGGACCTGGGGAGGAACGACCACACCGATGAGGTTGGACCGAAACGCCCCGCGGAGCTTCATTGTGTTGTTATCCGACGGTACAACGATTTCGTCATGTGTGGAGCGAAACAAGAGTTTTGCCCCATCAGCGGCAGAACGCCCGTCCGCGCGTCGCAGCCCCGCCTGGCGGTCCGCTACCGGCAAGGGCCGACCGTCGATTCCACCGGGACCAACGACCGAGGGTGACCCGGGTGACGCCCACCACGGGGCGTGCCTCCGCCTGCCCGTCGCGGCACGCCGCGACCCGACCCGCGCCGTCGCCCCGTGCGTCGGTACCTCGACGTAGGCTCGCCTCCATGCGTATCGGAGCCCACGTCGATTCCGCCGACCCGCTGTCCGAGGCGACCTCCCGGGCCGCCGAGGCCGTGCAGTTCTTCCTCTCCGATCCGCAGGGCTGGAAGGCCCCGAAACCCCGGGAGGACGCCGACAGGTTGCGCGCCGCCGAGATCGACCTCTACGTCCACGCGCCGTACGTCATCAACGTGGCGACCCTGAACAACCGGATCCGCATCCCGAGCCGCAAGCTGCTGCTCGGTCACGCCACGGCGGCGGCGGAGATCGGCGCGAAGGGCCTGATCGTGCACGGCGGGCACGTCAACGCGGGCGACGACCTGGCGGTCGGGTTCGACAACTGGCGCAAGACATTCGCGTACGCGGCGGACGCCGGCGGCTTCGCCGTGCCGGTGCTGATCGAGAACACCGCGGGCGGGGACAACGCCTGTGCCCGGCGCCTCGACGCGCTGGCCCGGCTCTGGGACGCGCTCGGCGAGTACGAGGTGGGCTTCTGCCTCGACACCTGCCACGCCCACGCCGGGGGTGAGGAGCTGCTCGGCCTGGTCGACCGGGTCAAGGCGATCACTGGGCGGATCGATCTGGTGCACGCCAACAACTCGAAGGACACGTTCGGTTCGGGGCGGGACCGGCACGACAACCTCGACGGCGGCACCATCGACCCGGAGCTGGTGGTGGCCGTGATCCGGGCAGCGGGCGCACCGGCGATCGTGGAGACCCCGGGTGGGGCGGACGGTCAGGGTGCCGACATCGCCTTTCTGCGCGACCGGCTCGGCGTGGGGAGCCGGGCCGCATGACGACCGAGCAGTCCGACACCCAGAACGAGGCCACCGCCGGGACGGAGCCGGCGGTGGGTGACGCCACCGCGAAGGACCAGGCCGAGGGCAACGCCGCCACGAAGGACCGCGCCGAAGGCGGCAAGGACGGCGACGGCGGGGCCGGCAAAAACGGCGACGGCGAGGCCGGAAAGGACCGCGACGGCGAGGCCGGCGACGCCACCGCCGGGGACGGCGGGAAGCCGGACCGGTGGGAGGCGTTCGCCCCCGCCCCGGAGCCGGTGCCGGGGCGGCTGCGTCGCGGCCTCCGGGCGGTCGGCCGCTTCGGTGTCCACGAGTGGACCCTGGCCGTGCTCGGCTCGCTGGCGCTGGCCGTCGCGCTCACCTGGCCGACGCTGCGGTATCCGCTCTACACGCTTCCGCAGGACTACTGGGACCCGAGCCTCCAGGCCTGGCAGATGGCCTGGTCGGGCCACATCCTGCTGACCGACCCGGCGCGGCTTTGGCACGCCAACACGTTCTTCCCGGAGCCGTGGAGCTTCGCCTTCTCCGACACGCTGCTCGGGTACGCGCCGGCCGGCATGATCGGCACCGGCCCCGAGGCGGCCCTGCTCCGTTACAACATCATGTTCGTGCTGGCCCACGCGCTCGCCATGCTCGGGGCGTACGCGCTGGCCCGGCAGCTCGGCGCGGCCCGTGCGGGTGCGGCCGTGGCCGGTGCCGGCTACACGTACGCCCCCTGGCTGCTCGCCCAGGCGGGGCACCTGCACATCGTCTCCAACGGCGGCATCCCGCTGGCGCTGGCCATGCTGGCCCGGGGGCACGGCTGGTCGCTGCGCCACGGGTACCGCCCCGAGCGACGGCACGCCGGGTGGGCGTACGCCGGGTGGGTGGTGGCCGCCTGGCAGCTCAGCCTGGGCTTCGGCATCGGGCTGCCGTTCGCGTACGTGCTGGCGGGGGTGACGCTGGTCGCCACCGTCACCTGGTTCGTCCGGCGCCGGTCGGTGCGGCGGCCGTTCGGGGTACGGCTGCTCGTCGCCGACGTCGTCGGCGCGCTGCTGTTCGCCGGGGTGGGCGGCCTGCTGGCTATTCCCTACTTCAAGGTCGCCGAGCTGCACCCGAACGCCGCGCGGACCCTCGGCGACATCGGCGTCTACTCGCCGCCGTTCTCGGGCTTCTTCACCGCGCCGGCCGAGTCCCGCATCTGGGGCGGGCTGCACGAGGGGGCTCGAACGGCGCTGCCCTGGCACCCGGAGATGAGCCTGCTGCCCGGCTTCGCGCTCTACGCGCTGGCGGCGGGCGGGCTGTTCTTCTCGGTGTGGCGGCTGCGGCACCGGTTGCTGCTGCTCGCCGGGGTGGTGGTCACCATGGTCCTGGCCATGGGCACCCGGTTCTTCGGCGGCACCTTCACCTACGGGCTGCTCTTCGAGTACCTGCCGGGCTGGAACGGGCTGCGCACGCCTGGGCGGATGATGCTCTGGACGACGCTGCTGCTCGCGCTGCTCGCCGCGGGGGCGGTCAGCGCCTTCACGATCCGGGTGCGGGAGTGGGCCGCTGAGCGGGTCCCGCCGTGGCCGGGCCCGTGGCTGCGGCTGGCCACCGTGCTGCCGCTGCTGCTGGTGATCGCCGAGGGGCTCAACGCCACCCCGCACCCGGTGGTGCCGACCCAGCCGGCCGCGATGCGGTCGGTGGACGGCCCGATGCTGGTGCTGCCCAGCAGCCAGAACCACGACCAGCCGGTGATGCTGTGGTCGACCAGCCGGTTCCAGGACGTGGTCAACGGCGGCAGCGGCTTCACCCCGGAGCGGCTGGCCGAGATCCGGAAGGTGACCGAGAGTTTCCCGGACCAGGCGAGCGTGACCTACCTGCGCAGCCTGGGCGTCCGCAACGTGGTGGTGCTGCGCGACCAGATCGCTGACACCCCGTGGGCTACGACGATCGACGCCCCCGTGGACGCCCTCGGCATCACCCGCGAGCAGGTCGACAACGCGGTGGTCTTCCACCTCTGACACTGCCCCGACGCGGGGCGGGTGCACCTCAGGCTGGCGTCGGGGCCGGCACGGCGGCGGGCTCGGCGGGCTCGATGCGCCGCCGCCAGCGGTCCACCCACGGCGCGTCGGGCGTGCCGTCGAGCACCCCGCCGTCGGGGTCGTCGGCGTAGGTGTCCCGCACCACGTCGCGCTCGGGGTGCAGGATCTCCTTCACGACCAGCACGCAGAGCACCACGACGGTGCCCAGCCGCAGCGCCGACGCCAGCACGAAGACCCCCTCGGGGAAGACCGGGCGGCTGGTCGCCGCGCCGAGCAGTTCCCCGTAGAAGGCGACGAAGTAGCCGATCTCGGCGACCTGCCAGGCGATGAACGCGCCCCACTTCGGGCGGGCGAGGACAACCAGCGGCAGCAGCCAGAGGACGAACTGCTGCGACCACACCTTGCTGAAGATCAGGAACGCGGCGACGACGAGGAAGGCGAGCTGGGACAGCCGGGGTCGGCGCGGTGCGCGCAGGGCCAGCACCGCCACGCCGAGGCAGGCCAGCCCGAACAGGGCGTATGAGATCCAGTTCAGGGTGGGGATGTTGGCGTTGAGCCACTCGAACGGCCCCATCGCGCCTGGGCCGCCGGTGTTGACCTTGCCATCGAGGTAGCGCCCGATGTACCAGAGCGTGCCCCAGTCGATGGGCCGGGTCGTGTTCAGCTCGAAGAAGCGGTCCCAGTTGTCGCGGTAGGGCACGGCCGCCGGGAGGTTGACCGCGACGAGCGCCACGAGCGCCGTGCCGACTGCGGTGAGGCCGGCGCGGATCCGGTTCGCGCGCAGGGCGAGCACCAGGATCGGCCCGAGGACGAACAGCGGCCACATCTTGGCCGCGCCGGCCAGGCCGAGCAGCACCCCGGCCAGCGCCGGCCGGCTGCGGGCCCAGGCGAACAGCCCGAACGCGGCCAGCCCGATGGCGAGCAGGTCCCAGTTGACGGTGGCGGTGAGGAACAGGGCGGGGGCCAGTGCGAAGAGGGCGGCGTCCCAGGGTCGTCGGCGGCGCAGGGCGAGGATGACCGCGACGGTGGCCACCGCGAGGGCGCTGAGCACCAGGGCGTTGACGTTGTACGCCCACTGCCCCTGGTTGATCCCCGGGTTGTCGACGCCGAGGGCATGCACCGGCAGGCCGAGGGCACCCATGAAGTACCCGGTCAGCACCGGGTACTCGACGGGGTGGTCGCGGTAGGGCACCTTGCCCTCGTTGAGCCCCTCGGCGTAGTACAGCGCCAGCACGTCGGTGTAGCACATCCGCGTGTACTGGATGTTGCTCTGCCACGCGCCGTCCTGGCAGGGGGACTTCTGCACCCAGTGCAGGGCGAGGGTCAGGCAGGTCAGGGCCAACACGATCCGGGCGGCCGTCCAGAACCGGCTCTCCCGCGCAACGGGCCGGTCCAGCGCCACCGCGTGGTCGCCCAACGGGCCACCGATCAGCTCCGAGGCGCCACGGACGAACCCGTCCGACCGGGACGGGTGGTCGCCGGCTCCGGCGTCGTCCATGTCTGCCGTCGACTGGGTGCTCATGGACAGGAATCATCCCGCACCGATAGCCCTCACGTCCCGCCCCAGGGCAAACATTCCGGTAGACGAAACGTCGCCGGCGGCCGGACGTGGTGTTCGGGCGCCGGCGACGGTGCTCAGTTCGGTTTGCTCACTCCCGGTTGGTACGGGGGGCGATGGTCGGCAGCAGCCCCCCGCTGTTGCCCCCATCGTTGCCAGGCCCGGGATTCGTCGGGCTGTCGGGCCCGTCAGGGTTGCCGGGGAGCCCACCGTTGCCCGGGTTGCCGTTGCCGGGATTCTGCGGGCAGAAGATGTTCTGCGGGTCGCAGTCCGGCGGGGTCGGGTTGGTTGGCTCTGGCGGCGGGGGCGGGTCGCCGTTGCCCGCCTCCGGGTCGCCGACGTTCGCGGCCGGCGGGAAGCTCTTCTTCGGCTCGCCCTTGAGCGCGTCGTTCATGAACCGCTCCCAGATCCCGCCGGGGAGGTTCGCGCCGCTGACCTTGCGGCCGTCGCTCAGCTTCAGCGGCAGCCGCTTCTGCACGTTGCCCACCCAGACGGCCGTGGCGAGCTGCGGCGTGTATCCGATCATCCAGGCGTCGCCGTTCTCCGGGCTGTCGGACTTGAGCTCCCAGGTGCCGGTCTTGGCGGTCGCCTCGCGGCCGTCTGCGAGCCGGTGGTTGACCTGGCCCGGGTACTCCTTCAGCACCGACGTCACGTCGGCGACGACGTCCTTGTCGATCCGGCGCTTGGATTCGATCTTCTCGCTGCTGATCTTCTCCCACTTTCCGGTGGTCTCGTTCTGCTTCTCGACCGAGTAGAGGAAGTGGGCCTTGTTGTAGACGCCCTCGTTGGCGAAGGTGGCGACGCCGTTGGCGTGGTCGAGGACGGTGATCGGGTACTGGCCGTACCCGACGACGTGGAAGAACGGCGAGGGCGCGATGTCCTTCGGGTCGGTCTTGGTCAGGTCGTACGCCTTCGCGGGGTTGGTGTCCGTGCGCCACATCATGGTGACGCCGGCCTGCTTGGCCATGTCGATGACCTTGTCCGGCCCGATCTCCTCGGTAACGTGGTAGAACGGCACGTTCAGCGACTTGAGGGTGGAGACCCTCAGGGTGCAGGAGTTGCCGCAGGACGGGTTGTCCACACCCGCGTTGCTGACCTTGAACTTCGTCCCCTCGGGGGTGAAGGCCCGGCCCTTCCAGCGCGACTCCAGCGCCTTGCCGGCCTTCAGCGCGGCGGCCAGGGTGTAGATCTTGAAGCTCGATCCGGGCGAGTGCCCGCCGCTGACCGTGCCGTTGGCGTCGGTGTTCTTGCCGGCGTAGTCGGTGCCGGTGCCGTTGTCGCCGCCGTAGTAGGCGACGACGCGCCCGTTCGCCGGGTCGATCGCGACGACCGCGGCCATCAGGTTCTTCGGCTGGCCGGCGAGCTCCGAACCCTTCGTCTTGCGCTGGGCGGCCTCCACCGCGGCCTTCTGGATCTTCGTGTCGATCGTGGTGCGGATGCGGTAACCGCCGGCCATCAGCGCCTGCGAGCAGAGCGGCTTCTGGTCGGTGACCTCCGCCTCCTTGTCGACGCAGAGGCCCTTCTCGCGCATCTCGACCTTGACGTAGTTGATGACGTTGCCGTAGGGCGTGTTCACGCCGAAGTCGATGCCGGCCCCGCCGTTCTTCGGGCTCTTGATGTTCTTCGGGTACTCGGTCGGCCGCTGGGGCTTGCCGGGGGCGTCCAGCCAGCCCTCCTCGACCATCCCGTTGATCACGTAGTCCCAGCGGGACTTGGCGTCGACCGGGTTGACCGCCGGGTCGTACCCCTTGTGGGTGGAGCTGGCGACCGGCTGCTTGATCAGCGCGGCGAGCACCGCGCCCTCGGCGACGGTCAGGCTCTTCGCCGGTTTGCCGAAGTACGTCTGCGCCGCCGCCTCGATCCCGTACGCGCCCCGGCCGAAGTAGATCACGTTGAGGTAGTGCTGCATGATCTGCGGCTTGCCGTACTTGTCGTTCAGCTTGGAGGCGAGGATCGCCTCCTTCACCTTCCGGGCGTAGGTGTCGTCCTTCAGGTTGTCGTACGCGTTGCGGGCGTACTGCTGGGTGATGGTCGACGCGCCCTGCTTGTCGCCGCCGGAGATGTTGTTCCACGCGGCCCGGGCGATGCCCTTGTAGTCCACACCGGAGTGCCGGTAGAAGTTCCGGTCCTCGGCGGCGGCGACCGCGTCCTGCACGTGCTGCGGGATCTGGTCGATGGTGACCAGGGTGCGGTTCTGCTCGCCCACCTTGGCGATGATGGTCTTGTTGTCGAACGCGTAGAGGGTCGTCGCCTGGGGCGGCGCGGTGTCCTCGGGCAGCACGACGTTGGTCGAGTAGTACGTGAAGCCGACCACACCGATGCCGGCGAGCATGATGAAGACCGCGAAGCAGGCGATCAGGATGTTCGCCCGCCTGCGCTTGCGGGCCCGCGCCGACTTCGTCCTGCCGTCGGGACCCCGGTCGCCCCCGCCGGACGGCGCGGCGATGCCGGAGGCCGGGGAGACGCTCGCCCGGGCGACGGAGGCCCGGCCGGCGCCACCGCCGAACGATGTGGCACCCACCGACGCGGCGCCCACGCTCGCCCGTCCTGCGGAGCCGACACCGACCGAGGCACGGCCCGCCGGGGAGACTGGCGCCGGGGAGACCGGCACCGAGGCACGGCCCGCGCCGGCCCGGCCCGCCACCGGCCCGGGGGCGGGGGAGACGGGCACCGAGGCCCGGCCGGCCCCCGCGCGCCCCACCGGGACGGAGCCCACCGATGCCGAGCCGGAGGCGCCACCGGCGCGCGGCGGCACGGGTGCGCCACCGGCACGCGGCGGCACGGGTGCGGAGCCGCCTACCGAGGCGCGGCCCCCTGCGGCCGGGCCGCGGGGCGGCACGGAGGCACGGCCCGGCTGCGCCGGAGCCTCTGACCAGCTACCACGGGCGTCGTCGCCGCGACGGTACGCGTCGGCCGAGCCCGCGCCGGGGTCGCCGTTGGCGCCCGGTATCTGGGCCCGCCCGCGCGAGGAGCTGGGATCGCCGTACGAGTTCATTCCTCACACCCTGCCGGTCGCGGTGGGACGCGGTCGCGCCGCCACCGGGTTGCCGTGAGCTGAAACACGCGACGGCTCCGCCCGAACGGGTCGGGCCGAGCGCATCACTTTCGGATCAATCGGACCTATCGGGCCAAAAAGCTGTCGGTCGTTCCGCCTCCTCCACACCGGACCAACCGAGTCAGCTGGATTCACCGTTGCGCCTCTCGCCTCCGCCGAACGGCCGGACCGGTGCCCGGGGCCGTGGCGGCCGAAGCACCGGCAGCGCCGGGACCCGCCCCGTCCTCCGCGCCATCAGCCAGCCCGTCCCGGCCCAGCAGGAACTGCTCGACGAGGTGGTTCCAGCCGCAGCCGAGGCACACCTCCACCACGAAGACCTGAAACTCACTCAGTGTCATCGCGAGGACGGGCAACTCGGCAAGGGTACGCGCCTGCCCGGCGGACTGCTTGAGTTCGTCCCCGTAAATGTAGTGGACGTGGGTGAGGTTCTCGCTGCGGCAGATCGGGCAGCGCTCCTCGGTGGGCTCACCGTGGAAGCGGGCTGCGTTCTTAAGGTACGGCGACGCGTCGCAGACGTCGTACGTGCCGATTCGGCCGGCGAGAAGCTCACGCAGCACCGCTCGCTTCCGAAGCGAGTAGTCGACGACCTGGCGCTGCGTACGCATGCGGAGAAGGGTACGCGGTCCGGCGCGGCGAGGCGACCGCCGTCACATTCAGTGACCCCAGGAATTCGGCATGGGGTTTGCCCTGATCCTGGGTGAGCCGCTAACGTGCGATGTATCGGACCGATACATCGCGGCGGTTGCACCTCCGCGTCGGGGTGAGAAGGGATGGCCCGTGCTCGACCTCGCCATCCTCGGCCTCCTCCAGGAGTCCCCGATGCACGGCTACGAGCTTCGCAAGGAGCTCACGGCCAAGCTGGGCGCGATTCGTGCGGCGATCAGCTACGGCTCGCTCTACCCGACCCTGCGCCGGTTGCAGGCGGCAGGGTGGATCACCGAAGCCGCCGAGACGCCCGCGACCGCCGAGGAGGTTCCCGCACTGACCAGCCGCCGGGGCCGGGTGGTCTACAAGATCACTGCGGAGGGCAAGGAACGCTTCGCCCAGCTCATCGCACAGGCCGGTCCCGAGACGTACGACGACACGGGCTTCGGCGTGCACTTCGCGTTCTTCGCCCGCACGGACCAGGCGACCCGGCTCCGCATTTTGGAGGGTCGCCGCCGCAAGATCGAGGAGCGTCGCGAAGGGCTTCGCGACGTGCTGGGCCGGGCGGCCGAGCGCCTCGACGCGTACACCCTGGAACTTCAGCGCCATGGCCTCGATGCCTGTGAGCGCGAGGTCCGCTGGCTGGAGGAGCTCATCGCCAACGAGCGCTCCGGCCGTGCCCCGACGGTCCCGAAAAGCGGGACAGCCGGCGGCCGACGAGATAACGACAGCCCGCCTCCGCCTGGAGAGTCCAGGAAAGAGCGGCCGTGATGAAGAAGAAGGAGGCAGACGCTATGGGCTCCGTCCGCGTCGCCATCGTCGGTGTGGGGAACTGCGCCTCGTCCCTCGTACAGGGCGTGGAGTACTACCGCAACGCCGACCCGAACGACCGCGTCCCGGGTCTCATGCACGTCACCTTCGGCGACTACCACGTCTCGGACGTGGAGTTCGTCGCGGCGTTCGACGTGGACGCCAAGAAGGTGGGCATGGACCTCGCGGAGGCGATCGTCGCCAGCGAGAACAACACGATCAAGCTCTGCGACGTGCCGCCGACCGGCGTCAGCGTGCAGCGCGGCCCGACCTTCGACGGCCTGGGCCAGTACTACCGCGAGATCGTCGAGGAGTCGGACGCCGAGCCGGTCGACGTGGCCAAGGCGCTGCGTGACGCCCAGGTCGACGTCGTCGTCTCCTACCTGCCGGTCGGCTCCGAGCAGGCCGACAAGTTCTACGCCCAGGCCGCGATCGACGCCGGCTGCGCGTTCGTCAACGCCCTGCCGGTCTTCATCGCCTCCGACCCCGAGTGGGCCAAGAAGTTCGAGGACGCGGGCCTGCCGATCGTCGGCGACGACATCAAGAGCCAGGTCGGGGCCACCATCGTGCACCGGGCCCTGGCGAAGCTCTTCGAGGACCGTGGGGTCGAGCTTTTGCGCACGTACCAGCTCAACTTCGGCGGCAACATGGACTTCATGAACATGCTGGAGCGCAACCGGCTGGTCTCGAAGAAGATCTCGAAGACCCAGTCGGTGACGTCCCAGATCCCGCACGAGATGGTCAAGAGCGACGTGCACATCGGCCCGTCGGACCACGTGCCGTGGCTCGACGACCGCAAGTGGGCGTACATCCGCCTGGAGGGCCGCTCCTTCGGCGACACCCCGCTCAACGCGGAGCTGAAGCTGGAGGTGTGGGACTCGCCGAACTCGGCCGGCGTCATCATCGACGCCGTCCGGGCCGCGAAGATCGCCCTGGACCGCAAGATCGGCGGCCCGATCCTGTCGGCCTCGTCGTACTTCATGAAGTCCCCGCCGGTGCAGTACGCCGACCACGACGCGCACGCCGCCGTCGAGGCGTTCATCGCCGGCGAGGTCGAGCGCTGACGCGCTGACCACGCAGCGGGCCGGTGCCCGCACCAGCACGGCGAGGGCCGGGTCCGTCGGGACCCGGCCCTCCGTGGTCGTTCAGGCCGGCATCACCGCCGGGGCGCGGCCGCCGTATCCGCACTTCGACGCAGGCCGTAGCCGTCAGGACCAGGCGCGGCGCAGGGCGACGCCGGCCTCCAGCTCCAGCAGCTTCACCTTGCGGGGCAGGCCGCCGCCGAACCCGACCAGCTTCGCCCCCGCGCCCACGATCCGGTGGCAGGGGACGATCACGGGAACGGGGTTGCGGTTGCAGGCCATGCCGACCGCCCGCGCCGCCCCCGGGTCTCCGACCACTCGGGCCACCTCGCCGTACGTCGACGTCTCCCCGTACGGGATGCGGGTCATCTCCCGCCACACCGCGCGCTCGAACTCGGAGCCCCGGCGCACCGCCACTGGCACCGTGAACTCGGTCAGCTCCCCGGCGAAGTACGCCCGCAGCTCGGCCACGGCCCGGCCGGACAGCTCGTCGCCGGGGGCCTCGACGGCCGTCTCCACCCGCCCGAAGTGCGCGCCACACACGGCGTCGTCTTCGGTGGCCACGGAGAACTCGCCGATCGGGGAGTCGAGCACGGTCCAACGCACGCCCCATTCTCCCCCGCCGGTGCGACACGCCCGCGTCCGCCCGCCCGGTGAGATCCTTGCCTCGACCAGCCACGCCCGCAATGCGACATCGTCGCCGCGATCGGCGGCCTGCCACACCAGAGCCTCGGCGTCGTCACCGGGCCGTCCCACCGCGCGCTGTGGCAGAATCGCCGGGCGCGGCTCAATGGAGATATGAATGCCGTCAGCGAGGGAGGGCCGTGGCGAAGTGAGTCGAGAAGGATGAGCTTGCCGGCCGGGTCGGAACCGTAGGAGAAACGCTAGTGGGGTCGACTGCATCACACAGCCTGGGAAAATCGCTCCCCGGCTATGTGGCAGCAGCTCTCGGCCTTGCGGGTGTCTTGTATCGGGCGATACTGACGGCACTGGACGTTCCGCCAGCCAATAGTGATGAGGGTACTGCCGGTCTGGCCGCCCTGCACATCGGAGAAGGCCGGCACTGGCCGACGTTCTTCTACGGCCAGGACTACATGGGCACCTTTTACTCCTATCTTGCGGCCCCCTTGATTCAGGTTCTCGGAACACACTGGTGGGTACTTCGTCTGCCGGCACTCGCAATGTATGCCGCCTTCCTTGTTCTCGTCTTCCGGCTGACGCGCACCCTCTACACTCCCTGGTTCGCCGTCTTCATCATGGCGGTCATGGCGTTCGGGTCTGACCGGGTGGTCAAAGACCAGATCATCGGAGCCGGCGGCTATTCCGATGTGGCCACCGCTGCCGCCGGACTCATGCTGGCATCTGCACTTCTGGCTCTCCAGCCGGACAAGCGGAAGATGACATACGCCGTTTGGGGCTGGCTGGCCGGTTACATCGTCTGGACCCACTGGCTTGCCCTGCCGTATGTTGCCGCTGCTGTGCTACTCGTAACATGGGCGAGCCGATCAGAGCTGACGATGCGTCGGGCATCCCTGGCAGTTTCCGGATTCGTCCTCGGCGCAGCGCCGTTGATCTGGTTCAACCTTCGCTCCGACCACCCCAACTCCTTTTCGGTGTTGCTGTCGCTCAGTGGCGCGACCGAGTCGGCCGCGTGGTCGGACAGGTTGCACGGTGCGGTCCTCCTCGGCCTACCGCTCAGTTCCGGGATGTGCGCGCCGAGTCGCTGTGCGACCTGGCAGATGTGGTGGGGGCCGGCCTACCTGACTCTGCTGGTAGTGGCAGCGATCATCGCCGTCGTGGCGATACGCCGAGCCGACGCCGGTGAACGTCGTTTGCATGCCGGTCGGCTTGCGCTCGTCGCCGGCGCTGCGATGACCCTGGCCGCGTATACCGCGAGTTCCTCGTCGGCGACGACCCCAATCGAGAGCGCCCGCTACCTTCACTACGCGATGGTGTCGCTGCCGGCGGTTCTCTGGCCGCTGTGGATCGGCACGAGTTCCCTGGTCGGCAGGGTGGGGGCCAACACCTCCGACGGCAAGGGCACACCCCGACGAAGTGGGACCGGCCCGAGCAGGCATGGCGTCGTCCTGGCCGTCGGCTGTATCGCACTCACCTGTGCGATCTTCGCTGGCCTGCTGGTCGCTACCGGGCAGTTGATCGCCTACCGCCCCCACTACGCTGCTGAAGCCGACGACGAACAGCAACTTTTGGACCATCTGCGGGCAGGTGGCATCACGCACGTCTATTCCGAGTACTGGACGTGCAACCGGCTTGCCTACCGCAGTCGGGAGCAGGTCCGCTGCGCGGTCCTCGACGAGAACCTTGCGCCCGGGTTCGATCGTTACCGGCCGTATCGTAACCAGGTCCGGCAGTCGGAGCAGGTGGCCTACGTCCTGCCTGAATCAAGCGCCATGTCGGACAATTTCGCCCGGTCTGCCCGTCCACAGGGGGTCGAAGTGGTTTCTCGACATGAGATCGCGGGCTACCAGATATACCTCTGCCGGCAGAAGCCGGAGCGGAACTGACCAAGCATCCCCGATGGGCTGGCAGAGTGTGATCGCGACCCAACGGGCGGGTGACCGGCGACGAGGTCCACGGCGCTGACTCTGGACGACGCCGGATGACCTTGCGCAGCGTCGATACCGTGCAGGTCGTGGCCACGGGAACGCTCATCTTTCTGATCATCGGCGGGGCGGGCGTCGGCGTGCTGGCGCTGGCCCTGCTCGGCACCGAGCTGTTCCAGTTCAGTCATCCCGGCGTCGACGGTCCGGTTGCCCTGGAGACGGTCGCCGGGTTCGTCGGCGCGTTCGGCTTCGGCGCGGCGATCGTCAACGAGCTGCTCGGTTCGCGTACCCCCGGGATGGTCGCGGCGGCGGTGGCCGGCGGCGCGGTCGCGGCGGTGCCCACGGCGTGGGTCGCGGCCCGGCTGAGCCGGGCGGCCCGCACCATGCGCACCGACCCCACGCCCACCCGCCACCACCTCGTTGGCGCGCTCGGCCTGGTCGTGACCCCGATCCCCGTGGACGGCTACGGCGAGGTCCGGGTCCGGGTCGCCGGCCAGCCGGTCAAGCTCAACGCCCGCGCCGACCGGCCAATCGGGATGGGCGAACAGGTCTTCGTGGTGGAGGCCCTGAGCGAGACCAGCGTGCACGTCGAGACCTACTGACCTACCGAACCCCCTCCCTCCTCGCAGAGCGGAAGTCGCATGCCCCTTCTCATCGCCATCGGCGGCGCGGTGCTCCTCGTCGTCGTCCTCATCCTGTTCGTGCTGTCCCGGATCAAGGTCGCCGGACCCAACGAGGCTTTCATCGTCACCGGCCGCAAGGGGCGGACCACCGAGACCGCCGACGGCGGTCGGTCCACCGACATGTCCGGCCAGAAGGTCGTCCTCGGCGCGTCGGTCTTCGTGCTGCCCGTGGTGCAGAAGCTCCAGTCGCTGGACCTGTCCAGCCGGCGCATCGACGTCGGCATCAAGGGCGCGGTGAGCAAGCAGGGCATCCGGGCCGAGCTGCACGGCGTCGCCATCGTCAAGGTCGGCGGCACCGAGGACGCGATCCGTGCCGCCGCGCAGCGCTTCCTGCACCAGCAGGACGAGATCGACAACTTCACCCGCGAGGTGCTCGCCGGCGCGCTCCGTTCGATCGTCGGCCGCCTCACCATCGAGGAGGTCATCCGGGACCGGGCGGCGTTCGCCAGCGCGGTGGCCGAGGAAGCCGAGCACTCGATGACCAACCAGGGGCTGGTGCTGGACACCTTCCAGCTCCAGGACATCGTGGCCGAGGGGTCGTACCTGCAGGACCTGGGGCGGCCGGAGGCGGCCCGGGTGCTCAAGGACGCCGCGATCGCCGAGGCCCGGGCCCGGCAGCAGGCCGAGCAGGAGCGGCTGCTCGCCGAGGAGGCCATCGCCGAGGCCAACCGGAACCTGTCGCTGAAGCAGGCCGCGATCCAGGCGGAGATCGACGCCGCGAAGGCCAAGTCGGCGGCGGCCGGCCCGCTCGCCCAGGCCGAGCGGGACCAGGCGATCCTCTCCGAGCAGCAGAAGGTGGCCGAGCGCAACGCCGAGCTGAAGCAGCGCCAGCTCGACACCGAGGTGCGCAAGCCGGCCGACGCCGCCCGGTACAAGGTGGAGCAGGAGGCCGAGGCGGCCCGCAACGCGGCGGTGCTCAACGCCGACGCGCAGCGGCAGGCCACCATCGCCGCCGCGCAGGCCGTCGCCGAGCAGTCCCGGCTCACCGGTGAGGGCGAGCGGGCCCGCCGGGCCGCGCTGGCCGAGGCGAACGCCATCGAGGGTGCCAAGGAGGGCGAGGCCGAGCAGCGCCGGCGTTCCGCGATCGCCGAGGCGGTCGAGCGGGAGGGCCAGGCCGAGGCCGCGGCCATCCTGGCCCGGGGCCAGGCCGAGGCCGAGGCGATGGCCCGCAAGGCCGAGGCGTTCGCCGCGTACGGGGAGGCTGCGGTGCTGGACCTGCTGGTCCGGGTGCTGCCGCAGGTGGTCGAGGCCGCCAGCGCGCCGATCGGCGCGATCGACAAGCTGACGGTGATCTCCACCGACGGGGCGTCCTCGCTGACGAAGTCGGTGGCGAGCAACGTGGCGCAGGGCCTCCAACTCGGCACCGACCTGACGGGCATCGACCTGGCCGGCCTGCTCGCCAAGCTCGGCGCGACGCGGAACGCCGACACCGACCGGGCCATGGTGGACGGGACCGCCGTCGACCGCTGATCCGCGAACACGAAGCCGGCCGGGCCCGTCGCGGGTCCGGCCGGCTTTGCTTTCGGGTACGGGAGAAGGCCGGCGCCCGCCGGACCATCCCCGATGTGGGGGTGGTGCCGACGGGCGCCGGGTAGTGCGTGGTCTGTCAGGCGAGCGCGATGGTGAACTGCTCCCAGGAGC
>NZ_GG657738.1:3498298-3506769 GCF_000158815.1 Micromonospora sp. ATCC 39149
GCCGCCGCTGTCGGCCTTGACGATCATGCTGTTCGCGTTCGCGTAGAGGTGGACGGTGCCGTCCGGGTGGTGCCAGCCGACGAAGAACGCCTCCCAGTCGCCGACCGAGCTGGCCTTCGCCAGCAGCGGCTGGGAGCCGCCGCTCTGCGCCGTCACGTACTTGTTGTTGACCAGCGCGCGGAAGGCGACCCAGCCGGAGCCGAGGTCGACCAGCTCGTACTTCTCCCACGCGCCGACCGAGGTGCTCCTGGCCAGCAGCGGCTTGCTGCCCGCGCCGTCGGCCGCCACGAACTTGCCGTTCGCCTTGGCCTTCACGCTGACGACCGGGTTCGGCGCCTCCAGGTCGAACTTCTCCCACGCGCCGATCGCGGTGCTCTTGGCCAGCAGCGGCTTGCTGCCCGCGCCGTCGGCCGCCACGAACTTACCGTTGACCTGCGCCTTGAGGCTGATGCTGCCGTCGGTGTTGTTGACGAGCTGGAACTTCTCCCACGCGCCGATCGCGGTGCTCTTGGCGATCAGCGGCTTGCTGCCCGCGCCGTCGGCCGCCACGAACTTGCCGTTGGCCTTCGACTTGAAGGCGACCAGCCCGCTACCGGCGGAGACGACGTCGAACTTCTCCCATCCACCGAGCTGCCAGCTGCGGGCGATCAGCGGCTTGGAGCCGCCGCTCTCGGCCACGACGAGGGAGTCGTTGACCCGGGCCCGCAGGCCGACGTTGGTGCGGGTCGCCGGGGCCGCGCCCACGTGCACGAGCCGGTCGACGCTGCCCGCCGGGCCGAGCACCGCGCCGGAGACGCCGTTGGTGACGACGGCGTTGCGCACCTGCTGCGGGGACCAGCCCGGGTTCTGGGCGAGCAACTGCGCGGCCACGCCGGCCACGTGCGGCGCGGCCATCGACGTACCGTTGATCGTCGCCGTCGCGGTGGTGCCGCCGATCCAGGCCGAGGTGATGCCGACGCCGGGGCCGAACGTGTCCAGGCAGGTCCCGTAGTTCGAGAAGCCGGCCATCATGTCCACCCGGTCGGTCGCGCCGACGGTGATGGCGGCCGGCGCGCGGGCCGGCGAGTACGCGCAGGCGTCGTCGGCCTCGTTGCCGGCGGCGACGACGTAGCTGATGCCCTCGGCGATGGAGGTGGCGATCGCGTCGTCGAGTGCCGGGTCCACGTCCCCGCCGAGGCTCATGTTCGCCACCGCGGGCTTCTGGGCGTTGTTGGTCACCCAGTCGATCCCGGCGATGACCTCCTCGGTCGTGCCGAAGCCCGCGCAGTCGAGCACGCGGACCGCGACCAGGTCGACGTCCTTGGCGACGCCGTAGCTGGTGCCGCCCACGGTGCCCGCAACGTGGGTGCCGTGGCCGTTGCAGTCGGCGACGTTGCCGTCGGCGACCGCGTTGAACCCGTAGCTGGCCCGGCCACCGAAGTCCTGGTGGTTGATGTTGATGCCGCTGTCGATGATGTACGCGGTGACGCCGCTGGACGACGGGTACGTGTAGGACTTGCTCAGCGCAGGGGTGGTCTGGTCGATCCGGTCCAGACCCCACGACGGCGGGTTGGTCTGGGTGCCGCTCGCCGAGTACCTGCGGACCGGCTCGACGTACGCGACGTCCGGGTCGGCCGCCAGCCGTTTCGCCTGGGCGGGGGTGAGCTGCGCGGAGTAGCCGCGCAGGGCCCCGGTGAAGACCTTCCGCACCGTGCCGCCGTTGGCCTTCGCCAGGGCCTTGACGGTGCTGCGGGTGGTGCTCGCGCCGGCCTTGCCGTTCTTCAGCTTCACGATGTAGCGGCCCGGCACGACGCCCCTGGCCGCGGCGTCGCGCGGCTGCGACCGCTTCGGAGCGGTCAGGTTCGGCCGTACCGGGTTGCCGGCGGCATCCAGGTTGGACGCCTCCACGCCGGCCGTCTCCGGGCTGGCCTGGGGGGTCGGGTCGGCCATCGCCGCGCCAGTGGTGGTGGCGAAGGCGATGGAGGTCGCGGAGGCGAGGGCGAGCCCGGCCACCGCAGAGCGGCGCAGTACGCCACGACGTGTCAAAGAGATCTCCCCGTTGCAGCATCGGCCATCAACCTCGGACGGCCGAGAACAATGAATCCGGCCTCAACAATGAGATGGACAGGAGGCCACGATGATGTTGCATCATCATGGACGACGTTCGAACGGAACTACCTCAGCCGATCGGTCGATACGCTGCCGTCGCGTCGTCAAATTCTCGACTCGACGGGCGAATCGGAGCCGCCGCGCCCCGACGCACTCCGCTGTCAGCCGCCGATGCCCTGTTCCCGGGCCCAGCGCAGCAACTCCGCCTCGGCCTCGTCGCGGTCCAGCGGGCCGCGCTCCAGGCGCAGCTCCTTGAGGTGCTTCCAGGCCCGCCCCACCATCGGCCCCGGCGGCACGCCGAGCAGCTCCATGATGGCGTTGCCGTCCAGATCGGGGCGGACCCGGGCGAGGTCCTCCTCGGCGGCGATCCGGGCGATCCGCTCCTCCAGCGCGTCGTAGTCGGCCGCCAGGGCCGCCGCCTTGCGCCGGTTGCGGGTGGTGCAGTCCGAGCGGGTCAGCTTGTGCAGCCGGGCCAGCAGGTCGCCAGCGTCGGTGACGTACCGGCGCACCGCCGAGTCCGTCCACTCGCCCCGGCCGTACCCGTAGAAGCGCAGGTGCAGGCCGACCAGCTTGACCACCTGGGCGGTGACGTCCTTCGGGTACCGCATGGCCTTCATCCGGGCCTTGGTCAGCCGGGCGCCGACCACCTCGTGGTGGTGGAAGCTGACCCGGCCGTCCGACCCGACAGCCTTGGTGGCCGGCTTGCCGACGTCGTGCATGAGCGCGGCCATCCGCAGGACGAAGTCACACCCGTCGGTCTCGTACGACACGGCGTTGGCGACCACGGTCAGCGTGTGCTCGTAGACGTCCTTGTGCTGGGCGTGCTCGTCGATCTCCAGCTTGAGCCCGGTCAGCTCGGGCAGGAAGCGCTCGGCAAGACCGGTGTCGACCAGCAGCCGCAGGCCGGTGATCGGGTCCGCGCCGCAGAGCAGCTTGGTGAACTCGTCGCGGATCCGCTCCGCGGTGATCCGGTCGAGGTCGGCGGCCATCGCGGCCATCGCGGCGCGCACGTCGGGGTGCACGGCGAAGCGGAGCTGGGCGGTGAACCGGGCGGCCCGCAGCATCCGCAGCGGGTCGTCGCCGAACGACTCGGCGGGGGTGCCGGGGGTGCGGATCACCCGGGCCGCCAAGTCGTCGAGGCCCCCGTGCGGGTCGGTGAACCGGTGCTCGGGCAGGCTCACGGCCATCGCGTTGATGGTGAAGTCGCGGCGTCTGAGGTCCTCGGTGAGGCTGGTGCCGTACTCCACGATCGGGTTGCGGCTGACCTGGTCGTACGCCTCGGCGCGGAAGGTGGTGATCTCCAGCCGGAGCCCGTCGCGCTGGCAGCCGATGGTGCCGAACTCGCGCCCGGTCTCCCAGATCGACTCGGCCCAGCCCTTGACGATCCGCAGGGTCTGGTCGGGGTGGGCGTCGGTGCAGAAGTCGAGGTCGTCACCGAGGCGCCCGAGCAGGGCGTCGCGCACCGAACCGCCCACCAGGTGCAGCTCGTGGCCGGCGTCGGCGAACCGGCGGCCCAGCTCGTCGGCGACCGGGGAGACGCGGAGCAGTTCGGCGACGGCGTTGCGCTGCGCGGCGGTGAGCTCGCGGCTGTCGGCGGCGTGGGGTGCGGAGGCTTCGGACATGGGAGCGCCAGCCTATCGGGCCCGCCCGGGGCCTGGTCCGCCGGGCGCGGATGACAGGCGGTTGTTGACTATGGTCATAAGGTGCGGGCCGGTGCCCGGCTCCGACGTACCCCGGGAGGCTGGAGATGAGCGGCGGTCTGTACCGCAGCGCGAACGCCGCGCAGGGCGGCGGCCGACCCCCGGGCGACGACGCCACCTTCATCTCGGCGGAGCCGCTGAACCAGCCCTCGATCGAGTCGCCCGCTCCTCCCCTGAGCAGGTCGCGGAGCCAGCGCCGCGACGAACAGCGCGTGATGGCGGTCGGCAGCCTGGTCAGCCGGGGCACGGGCTTCCTGCGCACGCTGGCGCTCACCGCCGCGCTGGGCGGTGCGCTGGTCGGCGACGCGTACACACGGCGCAGATCCTGCCGGGGATGGTCTACGAGTTCCTGCTCGGCGGCATCCTCACCAGCGTCCTGATCCCGGTGCTGGTCCGCCGCCGCAAGGCCGACGCGGACCAGGGGCAGGCGTACGCGCAGCGGCTGCTGACCCTCGCGGTGCTCACCCTGGCCGCCGCGGCGCTCCTCGCCGTCGTGGGCGCGCCGCTGCTGACCTCGTTGTACGCGAGCGACAAGTCCAGCGGCGACTACCAGAAGCTGGTCACCGCCCTGTCGTACCTGATGCTGCCGATGATCTTCTTCACCGGCCTCAGCGCGCTGATCAGCGCGGTGCTCAACACCCGGGGGCACTTCGCCGCCCCGATGTGGGCACCGATCCTGAACAACATCGTGGTGATCGCCACCGCCGGTCTCTACATCGCCGTCTTCGGCGCGGAGATCGTCGAGCCGGAGGAGATGACCACCGGGCGGGTTCTGCTGATCGGCGGCGGCACCCTGCTCGGGGTGGCGATCCAGGCGGCCGGGCTGCTGCCGGCCCTGCGCAAGGTGGGCTTCCGCTGGCGGCCGAGGTTCGACTTCCGGGCCCTGGGCCTGGGCGAGCTGGGCCGGCTCGGTGCCTGGATGTTCTGCTACGTGGCGGTCAGCCAGGTCGGCCTGATCGTCCTGTTCAACCTGCTCAACCGCGCCGGCCGGGAGAACGCCGCCGGACCGCTGATCTACAACAACGTCTTCCTGCTGCTGATGATGGCGCACGGCATCATCGCCGTGTCGATCATCACGGCGCTGATGCCCCGGATGAGCGCCGCCGCCGCCGACGGCCGGTACGCCGACCTCGCCGCCGACCTGTCCCGGGGCACCCGGACGGTGACCGCGGTGCTCGCCCCCATCGCGGTCTGCTACGCGGTGCTCGCCGGCCCGCTGTCGGTGGCGCTGTTCCGCTACGGCGCGTTCAGCGACGAGAACGCCACCGCCACCTCGCTGGTCCTGCTGGTGGCCGCGCTGGCCCTGGTGCCGTTCGCGATCAGCCAGCTCTTCACCTTCGCCTTCTACGCGCTCCCGGACACCCGCACTCCGGCACTGGTCAACATTCCGGTGGTGGCGCTGCGGATCGGCGTGCAGATCGGGCTCTTCGCCGCCTTCTCCGCCACCTTCGCGGCGGCCGGCATGATGATCGGCAACGCGGTGTCCTACCTCGCCGCCGCCGTGTTCTCCGCCATGCTGCTGCGGCCCCGGATCGGCCGGATCGGGCTCGGCGGAATCATGCGGACCCTCGGCAAGGTGCTGGTGGCCGCGCTGGGTGCCGCGCTGGCCGGCCTGCTCGTGGTCAACCTGCTGCCGGGCGGCGACACGCTGAGCTGGTTGCAGGCCGCCTTCCGGCTGGTTCTCGGGGGCGCGGTCATCGCCGGGACGTACCTCGGGCTGGCCATGGTGCTGCGGATCGGCGAGATCACCGAGGTGGTCGGGATGGTCCGCCGCCGCCTCGGCCGCTGACCGCGGCCTCGGGGCCACCCGGTCGACCGGCCGCCGAACACGGAGTGTGACCGGTGATCACCAGGCTGGGGATGCCCCTGTGGATAACTCAGCGATTCGCCGGTCAGCAACCATAAGGGCCTGTGGACAACCAACCGTAAAGCTGAGCATGGCGAGCCGTTCGGCGGGAATCCGGCGACGTCGCCCCCGGTCGCCACACCGGCGCGGCCCCTGCAACGACTACTTGCCGTCAACCTCTAGATTGGCTAGTACATGTGCCAGCAACGCGGCTGACAACGGTCGTAACCGGACAAGCGCGGCCAGTCCCGGCACCTCAGCCGGGTACGCCGGGAAGATGACATGTCGGGGAGACCGGCAACCCGGGTAAGGTCGCTCTCGACGGGTACGGCTGACTCCGGCGCTCCGCGTCGACACCGTCGGCCGGTACTCAACAGGCAGAGCGGGAAGCCAGATGCCCAGCAGCGCGGGTCCATCGATCGACACGATCACCGAGGGAGGACGGGTGACCCAGGTCGGCGAGGGTCGGCAGGCGGAGGAGAGCGCTCCGCCGGTCATGACCTTCGGTGCTCCCACGGCCGGTGAGATCCTCGCCGAGCGGTACGAGCTGGTCGAGCACATCAACAACGACAGCGCGGGCCGGCTGGTCTGGCGCGGGGTCGACGTGGTGCTGCGCCGTCCGGTCGCGGTCGTGCTGCGCTACCCGGGCGGCGATTCGGCCACCGGGATGCACCAGGCGGCCGTCGCGGCCAGCCGGGTGATCCACCCCAACCTGGTCGGCGTGTACGACGCGATCGACGAGGCCGAGCGGGCGTACGTGGTCCGCGAATGGGTGGACGGGGCAGTCGCTGCGGGAAGATGGTTTCCCGACGGGTCCCCTCGACCCCGGGGCCGGACGACGGCGATCGGCAACGCCGTGGCCAGCGCCCTGGCCGCCGTGCACCCCCACCGGCATGGTGCACGGCAACGTGCACCCCGGCACGGTCATGATCAGCGACGAGGGCCGGGTGGTCCTGGCCGACGCCCGCACCGACGGCGCCGACAGCCAGGAGAACGACGTCCGGGCGATCGGCGGCATCCTCTACTTCGCCCTGACCGGGCACTGGCCGCACACCGAGGCCCCGCTGCACGGCGCCACCGCCGGGCACGGCCGGGCCGCGATCCCGGACGCCGTGCGGGACGCCAGCGGCGCGATCGCCGCGCCCCGCCAGGTCCGGGCCGGCGTGCCGGCCTACCTCGACGACCTCACCATGGACCTGCTCGATGCCGGGATCGCCCCGCCGCCGTCGGACGTCCTCTCGGCCGAGCTGGCCCGGCTGGACATCCCCGTGGAGGACGAGCCCTACCTGGAGCCCACCGGGCCGCTGCGGTTCGCCGCCGACAACGGGGACGAGCCGTCGCCGCTGGCCTCGGTCGGCGGGCGGAAGGTCGCCATCGGCATCGCCGGCCTGCTGGCGGTCGCCCTCGTCGGCCTGCTCATCGGCATCAGCATCCTCGGCAACGACGACGAGACCCCGCAGGCCGAGCCGGTCGCTCGGCCGTCCAGCAGCGCCCCGGCCGCCGAAGCCACCCCTGCCGCCGCGGTGCGCAAGCTGTCGGTGACCGAGGTCCGCATCGTCGACCCGGACAGCAAACTGCGCGACGAGCTGGGCGGCGCCGAGAAGGTGATTGACGGCGACGAGGACGAGGGCTGGGACACCGACACCTACACCCAGTCGAACTTCGGCAACCGCAAGCGCGGCATGGGCGTCTGGATCGACCTCGGCGAGGAGCGCACCGTCAAGTCGGTGCAGGTGAGCCTCTCCGCGACCGGGGCCTCCGCCCAGCTGTACGCGGGCACCACCGACCCGCCGCCCACGTCCTCGGGCGACAAGGAGCTGTTCGACAGCTACAAGAGGAATCCGATCGGGCAGCCCTTCGAGCAGCACGACGGCACCACGATGACCTTCAACGGCTTCGACGCCGACTCGAAGTACCGCTACCTGCTGTTCTGGATCACCGATCTGCCCTCGAACGACCGGGGCTACCAGGTCGGCGTCCAGGAAGTCACGGTCCAGGGGTCGTGAACCGGGGCCCGGTGACGGGGCACCGCACCGATCAGGCGCGGTGATGGACGGTCACGGCGAGCGCACGAGCGACGTCGACCTGCTGCGCGCCCACGTCGCCGGCGACCGGGACGCCTTCACCGAGCTGTTCCACCGGCACCGGGACCGGCTCTGGGCCGTGGCCCTGCGTACCATCGGCGACCGCGAGGAGGCCGCCGACGCCCTTCAGGACGCGCTGCTGTCCGCCCACCGGGCCGCAGCCCGATTCCGGGGCGACTCGGCGGTGACCACCTGGCTGCACCGGATCGTGATGAACGCCTGCCTGGACCGGATCCGCCGCCGGCAGGCGCACCCCACCGTCCCGCTGCCCGACGGCACGCACGGCGGCCCGTTCGCCGGCGGGCCGGAGCCGGCCGCTCCCGTCCAGGACCACGACACCGCCCTGGTGGTCCGGCAGGCGCTCGCCGAGCTGCCCGCCGAGCAGCGGGCGGCGCTGATCCTGTTCGACGTACAGGGCTACCCCGTGGCCGAGGTCGCCCGCATCCTCGACGTGGCTGAGGGGACGGTCAAGAGCCGCTGCGCCCGGGGCCGCGCCCGACTCGCCGTGGCCCTCGGGCACCTGCGTACGGGTGCCCTCCCCGACGACCCGGCCACCGACGCCACCGGCAGGTCGGGCCAGCCGCCCGGCCGGCCCGTACGGCTGGCCGCGCCACGCGCCGGTACCGACGGCTCCGCCGCCCCGGACGTGCCCGTCGTCACGCGGGGGAACCCCCGGCCGACCGACGGCGTCCGATCAGGGTCGGGGCATTCCCGGCACGTCGCCAACCAGGAGGAATCGTGACTGCTGGGGGG
>NZ_GG657738.1:3507182-3520313 GCF_000158815.1 Micromonospora sp. ATCC 39149
CTCGCCGGGTCGGTGGCACTGGCGGCGGCCTCCGTCGTGGCCGTCGGGCTGGGGCTCAACCAGGTGGTCTCCGGGGGCAGCGACCAGAGCGACGGCGCGGCCGGGCAGGCGATCAGCGCCCAGGCGGAGGCGGGCGGCGCGTTCGCCCTCACCGGCGAACCGCAGCACTCGGGCACCGACTGGACGCCGGAGGCGCTGTCCACCGACGACAGGCCACAACCCCAGGTCAGCAAGCCGGCCGAGTCGTCGTTCGGCGCCGGGCCGGACGCGCCGGCCAAGAGCGGCGGCGGTGACCGGCTGCCCGCCGCCGGGGGCCTGAATCGGCTCACCGGCAACACCGCCCTGGCCGACTGCCTCGCGGCGGTCAGCGCCGAGCACGGGGCTGGTCCGCTCACCGTCGACCTCGTCGACTACGCCCGTTTCCAGGGCAACCCGGCGCTGGTCCTACGCTTCGTCGACCCCTCCGGGGCGCGCTGGGCTTGGGTGAGCGGCCCGGAGTGCGGGGTGCCCGGGTCCGGTGCCGACACCCGCTACCAGACGCGGGTAGGGTGAGGCCGCGGTCCGCCGGGCGACCAGCGGGGCGGGCGACGGGCGTGCTGCGGCGAATTCACGAGTGCCGTTCTCCACGTGACGTGACCCACGGATGCCCTGCTCGGGAATCCCCACTTCGTACGATGACGTTCTGCAAGTCAGTAGTCGGCGTCCGCGCGGCGTCGACGCTCCGACCGGCATCGGTGCGCGTGCCGATGGCGACCACACACATCGGGAGACGGCAGTGGACGAGGTCCGCAACCTGATCATCATCGGCTCCGGGCCGGCCGGTTACACGGCGGCGGTCTATGCCGCGCGCGCCAACCTCAAGCCCCTGGTCATCGAGGGCGTGCAGTCCGGTGGTGCGCTGATGACGACCACCCGAGGTGGAGAACTTTCCCGGCTTCGCCGACGGCATCCTCGGCCCCGAGCTGATGGACAACATGCGCAAGCAGGCCGAGCGGTTCGGTGCCGAGTTCCTGACCGACGACGTGACCCGGGTCGAGCTGAAGGACACCGGCAGCATCGGCTCCGGCGCGGTGAGCACCGTGTGGGTCGGCGAGACCGCGTACCGGGCGAAGGCCGTCATCCTCTCCACCGGCTCGGCCTGGCGTCCGCTGGGCGTGCCGGGCGAGCAGAAGTACCTGGGCCATGGCGTCTCGTCCTGCGCCACCTGTGACGGCTTCTTCTTCCGCAACCAGCACATCGTGGTCGTCGGTGGCGGCGACTCGGCGATGGAGGAGGCCAGCTTCCTCACCCGGTTCGCCGAGTCGGTCACCATCATCCACCGGCGCGACTCGTTCCGCGCCAGCAAGATCATGGCCGAGCGGGCGTTGGGCAACGAGAAGATCAAGGTCGAGTGGAACTCGGTGGTCGAAGAGGTCCTCGGCGAGGACGGCAAGGTCACCGGCGTCCGTGTCCGCAACGTGCACAGCGGGGAGAGCAAGGTCCTCGACGTGACCGGCGTTTTCGTGGCGATTGGCCACGACCCGCGCAGCGAACTCTTCCGCGACCAGGTGGAGCTGGACGACGAGGGGTACGTCAAGGTGCAGGCCCCCAGCACCCGGACCAGCATCCCGGGCGTGTTCGCGGCCGGCGACGTGGTGGACCACACCTACCGGCAGGCCATCACCGCGGCCGGCACCGGCTGCGCCGCTGCCCTCGACGCCGAGCGCTTCATCGCCACTATCGAGGGCTGAGCCGTCGCGCCGGGGTTTCCCGGGCACCACGCCGGTGTGGCACCGAACGACTTGAAGGAACAAAACGTAGTCCCGAGGAGGGTCATAGTGGGAGCGACAAAGGCGGTCACCGACGCGAGCTTCGCCATCGACGTGCTGAAGTCCGACAAGCCGGTGCTCGTCGACTTCTGGGCGGAGTGGTGCGCACCGTGCCGTAAGATCTCGCCGCTGCTGGAGGAGATCGCCGGCGAGATGGGCGACCAGGTCAGCATCGTCAAGCTCAACATCGACGAGAACCCGGAGACGGCGCGCGCGTACCGGGTGATGTCGGTGCCGACCCTGACCGTGTTCAGGAACGGCGAGCCGGTCCAGTCGATCGCCGGCGCCAAGCCGAAGGGCGAGCTGGTCAAGCTGATCCAGTCCGCGCTCTGACCGACGCGGCGCGAAACCCCGTACCCCAACGGGTGCGGGGTTTCGGCTTTCCGGCCGTGACCTGCGCGGACCCTGCCACCTCGGCCGGCCGGACCGCATAACCTCAACCCCGGGGGCGGCCGACGACCGGCCACGCCGCGCCCGGTGGGCGTCGTGTCTCGGCCCCACCTCCCGCAGCGCGGGAGCCGGCGCCGGCGACCGTGCGAAGGGGGCGAGCGTGCGTCCGATCCGAACCGGTGACCGAGGACCGGCGGTGAGCGAGATCCGCGCCGTCCTGACCGGCCTCGACCTGCTCACGCCCGGTTCCTCGGCCGCCGACGAGTTCGACACCGAGACGGAGCGCGCCGTGCGGGCGTTCCAGCAGTCCCGGGGGCTCAGCGTCGACGGTCGGGTCGGCGCGGAGACCTGGCGTGCCCTGGACGCCGCCCGCTGGCGGCTCGGCGCGCGCACCCTCTACCACGCGGTGCCGGAGCCGCTGACCGGCGAGGACGTCCGCTCGTTGCAGGAGCGCCTGCTGGAGATGGGATACGACGTGGGCCGCGCCGACGCCGTCTACGGCGTACGCACCTCGCGGGCGGTGGCCCAGTTCCAGCGCGAGATGGGGCTCAAGCCGGACGGCTCCTGCGGCCCGCACACCATGAGGGTGTTGCGCAGGCTGGGGCGGAAGGTGGTGGGTGGCCGGCCGCAGTGGCTACGCGAGTCCGACGCGATCCGGCAGGCCGGCCCGACCCTGGTCGGCCGGACCGTCGTCATCGACCCCGGGCACGGCGGCACCGACCCGGGCGTGGTGGTGCCGGACGGCCCGCTGCGCTGGACCGAGGCAGACCTGGTGCACGACCTGGCCAGTCGGCTGGAGGGGCGGCTCGCGGCGGCCGGCGTGCGGGTTCAGCTCACCCGGGGGCCGGCACCGAAGAGCTGCCTACCGGACCCGGAGCGGGCCCAGCTCGCCAACTCCCTCGGCGCGGACGTGTTCATCTCGCTGCACACCGACGGCCACCCCAACCCCGAGGCGGAGGGTGTGGCGACCTACCACTACGGCACCGACAACGGGGTCACCTCGGCCACCGGCGAGCGACTGGCCGGGCTGGTGCAGCGGGAGATCGTGGCGCGCACCGGCCTGCGGGACTGCCGTACGCACGCCAAGACATGGGAGCTGCTGCGGCTGACCCGGATGCCGGCGGTGCGGGTGGAGGTGGGCTACCTGACATCGCCCACAGACCGGGGGCGGCTGGTCGACCCCCGGTTCCGGGACCGGCTGGCCGAGGCGATCGTGGCCGCCGTCCAGCGCATGTACTTCCCGATCGAACGGGACGTCCCGACCGGCTCGATCGACGTGAGCACGCTACGCGCGGCGGTCGCCGCCGGCCGGGTGGGCGCGGGCTGAGGGCACCCGCCACCTCGGAGCCGTCAGCCGCCGGCGGAGCGGGTGGCCGGGGCGGGCCGGACCGGTCGGAGCAGGGTCTCCGGGCTCATCGAGCCGAGCAGCTTCTCCAAGGCGTACTCGACGTCGGACTTCCAGCTCAGCGCGGTGCGCAGCTCCAGCCGCAGCCGGGGGTAGCGGGGATGCGGGCGGACCGTCTTGAAGCCCACCGACAGGAAGAAGTCGGCGGGGGCCACGCAACTGCCCGCCAGGTCGCCCTCGTCGCCGAACTTGGCGTCCCCGAACGCCTCGATCGCCTTGATGCCGCGCTTGGTGAGGTCCCGGGCGACGCCCTGCACCAGCATCCGGCCGAGCCCGCCGCCGGCGAAGGGTGCGACCACGTGCGCGGTCATCAGCAACGCCGCGTCGGCGGAGACCGGGGAGGTGGGGAACGCCATCGCCCGCGGCACGTAGGCCGGCGGGGCGTACATGACAAATCCGGCAGGCATGCCGTCGACGTACGCGAGTTTGCCGCAGGAGCCCCACTCCAGCAGTGTCTGCGAGACCCAGGCCTCCTTCTCCAGCCCCGGGTCGCCGGCGGCGCACGCCCGGTCGGCCGAAACCGGATCAAGCTCCCAGTAGACGCACTGCCGGCATGGACGAGGCAGGTCTTCCAGGGTGTCGAGGGTCAAGCTGACCAGACGTCGCGACATTGGCGCATCTCCACAATAGGCTCGGAGGCGAGAACGGCGCGGAACGACGCCGCCGCCATCGGTTCCTCCGACGAGCGATCGTACGCCGCCGGGCGGCCGTACGGGAGGGGACGCGCGAAACACCCCGCAGCGCCCACCCGGGCCTGCCTCGCAGCCCCGCGTCCGGTCCGGGATGTGGACGGCCGGTATATGGAAGGGCCGATACGGGCCGGGAAGGTCTACCATCGGTGGTCTGCGTCCCGCCGCCATGGTCTGCGGTGTCCCGGGTACCCGGGGGCGGGAGCCGCCGACACGCGATCGAGGTGATGTCATGACCGGCACGACGCTCGACGACTACACCGACCGGTACGCCCGGCGTGTCCGGGGCATGACCGCCTCGGAGATCCGCGCGCTGTTCGCGGTGGCCAGCCGGCCGGAGGTGGTCTCTCTCGCCGGCGGCGCGCCCTACATCGCCGCGCTGCCGCTGGACGCGGTGGGCGAGATGCTCGGCCGGCTCGGCTCCGAGCACGGCGTCACCACTCTCCAGTACGGCATCGGGCAGGGCACCTTGGAGCTGCGCGAGCGGATCTGCGAGGTGATGGCCCTCTCCGGCATCGACGCGGCGTGCGGGGCTTCCCCGGAGGACGTGGTGGTGACCGTCGGCGGGCAGCAGGCGCTCGACCTGGTGGCCCGGCTCTTCCTGGATCCGGGTGACGTGGTGCTCGCCGAGGGGCCGACCTACGTCGGCGCACTCGGGGTGTTCCAGGCAGCCCAGGCCCAGGTCGTGCACGTGCCGATGGACGAGGACGGGCTGATCCCTGAGGCGCTGGAGACGGCGGTCGCGGAGCTGGCCCGCGCCGGCCGGCGGGTGAAGTTCCTGTACACCATTCCCACGTACCAGAACCCGATGGGCGTGACGCTCAGCGAGGAACGGCGCGAACGGGTCCTCGACATCTGCGAGCGCGCGGGCCTGCTGGTGATCGAGGACGACCCGTACGGGCAGCTCGGTTTCGAGGGCGACGCGCCGCGACCGCTGCGCGCCCGGCGGCGCGACGGGGTCTTCTACCTCAGCACGTTCTCCAAGACCTTCGCCCCGGGGCTGCGGGTGGGCTGGATCCTGGCCCCGCACGCGGTGCGCGACAAACTGGTCATCGCCAGCGAGGCGAACATCCTCTGCCCCAGCGGGTACGCCCAGGCCGCCGTCTCGACCTACCTGGGGACGATGCCGTGGCGCGAGCAGCTCAAGGTGTACCGGGAGGTCTACCGGGAGCGCCGTGACGCCCTGCTGGCCGCGCTGGAGGACCTGATGCCGGCGGGCACCACCTGGACCAGGCCCGGCGGTGGCCTCTTCGTCTGGGCGACCCTGCCCGACGGCCTGGACTCCAAGGCGATGATGCCGCGCGCGATCGCGGCCCGGGTGGCCTACGTGCCAGGCACCGGCTTCTACGCCGACGGCGCCGGCACCGGCAACATGCGACTGAACTTCTCCTTCCCGCCCCCGGAGCGGATCCGGGAGGGGGTGCGTCGGCTGGCCGGCGTGATGGAGCAGGACATCGCCATGCGCCGGGTCTTCGGCGGCACCGTCGGCCGTCCCGGTGTGCGGCGCGGGCAGGCCGGCGCGGACACCCCGGGACCCGACTTGGCATGATTCCGGCATGGCTGCGATCCCTGCCGAGCGAATCACCGTGACCCACCCCGCCAGCACCGCCGAGCTGCACGTGCTGGTGCTCGCCGGTGGGCTCTCCTACGAGCGGGACGTCTCGCTCCGGTCCGGCCGCCGGGTGCTGGATGCGCTCCGCGCCGTCGGCGTGGAGGCGGAGCTGCGGGACGCCGACGTCGCCCTGCTGCCCGCCCTGGTCGCCGACCCGCCGGACGCCGTCGTGATCGCCCTGCACGGCGCGACCGGCGAGGACGGCTCGCTGCGCGGCGTGCTCGACCTCTGCGACGTCCCGTACGTCGGCTGCGACGCCCGCGCGTCCCGTGTCGCCTGGGACAAGCCGTCGGCGAAGGCGGTGCTCCGCGAGGCCGGCATCCCCACCCCGGACTGGGTGGCCCTGCCGCACGACCGCTTCTCCGAGCTGGGCGCGGTGGCGGTGCTGGACCGCATCGTCGACCGGCTCGGGCTGCCGCTGATGGTGAAGCCGGCGCAGGGCGGCTCCGGCCTGGGCGCCGCCGTGGTCCGGGACGCCGCGTCGCTGCCGGCCGCGATGGTCGGTTGTTTCGCGTACGACTCGACGGCGCTGGTCGAGCGGTACGTCCCGGGGATGGACGTGGCGGTGTCGGTGGTCGACCTCGGGGAGGGTGCGCAGGCGCTGCCCGCCGTGGAGATCGTGCCCCGCAACGGCGTGTACGACTACGCGGCCCGATACACGGCCGGCCGGACCACCTGGCACGCCCCCGCCCGGCTCGACCCGGAGGTCGCCGACGCGGTGGCCCGGGTGGCCGTGGCGGCCCACACCGCGCTGGGGTTGCGCGACATCTCCCGGGTCGACCTGATCGTGGACGCCGACGGCCAGCCGCACGTGCTGGAGGTCAACGTCTCGCCGGGGATGACCGAGACGTCACTGCTGCCGCTCGCCGTCCAGGCCGCCGGCCTGGACTTCGGCCGGTTGCTCGGGTCCCTGGTGAGCCGGGCCGCCGCGCGGCGCGCCTGACCGGCCCACCCGACCGCTTCCCCTCGCCGTCCCGTGGGGCGGCGTCAGTCGCTTCCTTTCGCAGGCGCGCCGTCGGCCGGGTTACCGGTCGCCCGCCGGCCCACCGGTCGACGGGCCCACTTCGGGCTGATCGATCTCGTCGACCTCCGGCTCCGGAATCTCCTCGGCGGCCTCGATCACGCCGACGCCGTCCTCTTCGCTCGCAGCGACGGAAGAGGAGACCTGCGCGCCGATGCTCGATGGTGCCTGCCACAGAATGCGGGGCGGCTCGGCCAGCGGACGGCCGCCGAACTCGGCCAGCCAGGCCGCCACCATGGCCAGGTTCTCCCGCCACTGCTGCTCGGAGATGGGCGGGAGGATGGAGTCCCACAGTGACAGGAACGTGCCCCGCAACTGGAGCCGCCCGTACGGCCGGGCCAGAAACCACAGGTGCAGGTGGGCGGAGCCGTCACCCCACCGGTTCACGTGGACCCGGGCGACCCCGTCGAGAGAGCGGATGGCTTTCTCCAGCCGTACCGTCATCACACCCAGCTCGGCGGCGAGAAGGTTGGGCAGGTCGCCCAGATCGAGGTGGGAGCGGGACTCCAGGATCAGCACCATCGGCAGCCCGGTCGGCCGGTCCATCGCGCGGACCCGCCACCGCTCGCCGACCCAGATGTACGCGTCGTCGGGCGCGGCGCAGGCGGTGCACTCCCGGCTCCCCTCGCCTTTACGCGGGGGTTCCACCGGAACGGGGTCCTCAAGGTGCTTGACCCGAAAGTCGCCCTCGAAGGGGAAGGAAGGCCAGGAGGTGAAGTCGGGGACTAAGGGAGGGGTGTCGTGCACGACGCTGACCCTAACCGAGGGAGCAACCTCTGTCCCTACCTGATTCGTCCAGCGTCGGGGTCGGGCCGAGCCCCGGACGGGGGCCGTTCCGACGCCGGGCGGTGATCGGCACGCCGGGCGTTCTTCGATTCCCAGGGCGGCCCCGCAACGTTGTCCACACGTTATCCACAGGCTGCCGAGCTCACCACCACCGCCCGTCATCCACAGGCTGACACCCTGTTTCACGCGGGGTTTCACGTGAAACAGGGTGGGGCTGTGGAAAACCGCTGTGGATAACTATGCGTCCCTCGGACGGAAGTTGTGCACAGCCTTCGGTTCCCTCGTTCCTAACGAGTCGACGGGCTGCGCGTCGCTGCCTGGACGCCCGAGACATTGACTGATCCGTTGCCCCCTGGGGCCGCGCCGCCGCCGGTCCTCACCCCGATTGCTGGCGCCGGTCCTCACCCCGATTCGCCGACGGCGCGGCCCGGAGATGCCGGAAGCCTGGGGTTCCCGGCCAAGGCTGTGCCTTCTCGGCCCACCCGGAGCCGCCACAGGTCCTCGTGAGCCCACACCCGGTCATGGAACAGGCTCATGGCGCGCACGCCTGGGCAGAAGGAGTAGGCCCGGCCGGACTGAGGGGCCCGTAGCGGCCCGAGTCAGGCTGCGGAATGCCGGGCTGTGGGTGCGGGGCCCGCAACGATGCAGCGGCCGTCCTGGCTGGCTGCGGCAGCTCGTCAGCGCGAACGTCGGCCATTTTTTATTTTCTGCTACTCGTCGAAACTCGCGTGGGGCGGCCCGTGCGGCCCTCGGGCCCCCTTCCGGGTGCGGGCCCCCCGTTTCACGTGGAACCGAGCGTCGATGAGCCGTCCGGCGTCAAGACCCGGCGGCGCGTTTCACGTGGAACGAGAAGTGGCGCGGCCTGGCGGTGTGTCGGACGGATCGGCAGGGGCGGGTCCCCGGTGCGGCCTCGACGCCTCCGGTCGGCGTGTTTCACGTGGAACCGGCCCGGTGGCACGCCGCAAATCCCATCGAGGCCAGCATGCCTGTCCGTCTCCCGCTGAAGCTCACCTTGGGTGAGGTGGGAGGACAGCGGAATCGCCGGGGTGCGCGGTGCGCCCCCCGGTGCCGACGAGTGCGCCTCCACCCCCTGGAACGAGGGCCGATCCTGCGCCACCCCGGAGAACTCGGAGTCCCGTCCCGGAGAACTCAAAGTCCGGTCGCGGAGAACCAGCGCAGCCCGTCCGGACGGGACAGGTTTCACGTGGAACAGGGCGGAGCGCTGCGAGCGCCGTCCCGACATGCGTGGCAGCGCCACGGCGATCGGTTCCCGCCACGCCGATTGTGTCTCTCCCACTCGCAGTGGGCTCGGGTGGGCGGCGTTGCGCTGGGAGGCGTACCGCGGCCCGGTGGGCCAGCTCCGGCGGTCGCATGGTGCATCCGGCCCAGCCGCGTCACCCGGGCCGCCGAGAGGGTTCCGGCGAGGGAGGCCGCGGACGCACCGACGTCCGTCCACACCCCGTACCCCGGTTGATTCCCGTGGACGCCGTCAGGGGCGATCCGCGATGGGGCCGGGGGGATCGAACGGCCCGGAAACGACGTCGGCCGCGTCGTCCTTTCCTGGACGGCGCGGCCGGCGACTGACGTGGGCGGCTCAGTCCTCGGGATCTTCCTCCTGGACGACCCCGATGATGCCGACGATCCGCTCCAGGTCGTCGACCGTGGCGAACTCAATAGTGATCTTGCCCTTGCTCCGGCCTATGTCCACCTTCACCCGGGTGTCGAAGCGATCGGAGAGCCGGTCCGCGAGATCCGTGAGGGCCGGGGCGTGCGGCTTGGTCCGCCGCTTCGCGGCTGGGGCCTTGGCCGGCCCGTCCGCGAGCGCCAGGGCGACGATTTCCTCGGTCGAGCGGACGGAGATCCCCTCGGCGACGATGCGTGCGGCAAGCTGTTCCTGCGCCTGCGCCTCGTCCAGGCTCAGCAGCGCGCGAGCGTGGCCGGCGGAGAGCAACCCTGCGGCTACCCGGCGCTGCACCTGGGCGGGCAGGTTCAGCAACCGGATGGTGTTGGAGATCTGCGGCCGGCTCCGGCCGATCCGCCGGGCCAACTCCTCGTGCGTCGCGCCGAACTCCTCCAGGAGCTGCTGGTACGCGGCGGCCTCCTCCAGCGGGTTGAGGTTGGCCCGGTGGATGTTCTCCAGTAGCGCGTCACGGAGCATGGCGTCGTCGCGGGTGTCCCGGACGATGGCGGGAATGTTCTCCCGGCCGACCGCCTGGGCTGCCCGCCACCGACGCTCGCCCATGACGAGTTCGTACTTTTCGCCGTCGAGCGCCCGCACCACGATCGGCTGCAGGAAGCCGACCTCCTGGATGGAGGTCTTCAGCTCCTCCAGAGCCTCCTCGTCGAAGACCTGACGGGGCTGCTTCGGGTTGGGCACGATCGCGTCGACCGGGATCTCAGCGAACCGGGCGCCGGGCACCGGGCTGAGCTGAGGCTCGGAGGGCTGCACGACCGCCGGCGAGGCAATGTCGACCGGTGCCACCGCCGGGGTCGGAGCGAGCACCTCGCCGGCGTCGGGCATCGCCGTCATCGCCTCGGCGGGCTGGACCGGACCGGTGGGGATCAGCGCCCCGAGCCCTCGACCCAGACCACCCCGAGGACGGTTCTTCATACGACGCCTCCCAGCGACTCGTCCGCACTACGCATTCCGGCTCACCGGCTCCTTGACCCCACGCTCGGCGATCTCCTGGGCGGCCTCGAAGTAACTCGTCGCCCCCCGTGAACCGGGATCGTAGGTCATGACCGACTGGCCGTAGCTCGGCGCCTCGGAGACTCGCACGTTCCGGGGGATCACCGCCTGGAGGACCTTGTCGCCGAAGTGGTTCCGGACATCCTGCTCCACCGCGTCGGCGAGTCGGGTACGCCGGTCGTACATGGTGAGCAGGATGGTGGAGACCTCAAGCTTGGGGTTGAGGTGCTGGCGGACCAGGTTGATGTTATTGATCAACTGGTTCAGGCCCTCCAACGCGTAGTACTCGCACTGAATGGGGATCAGCACCTCCTGCGCGGCCACCAACGCGTTGACGGTGAGCAGGCCGAGCGACGGCGGGCAGTCGATGAAGACGTAGTCGAAGTGGCCGGGGTAGGCGTCGATCGCCCGGGACAGCCGCGACTCGCGGGCCACCACAGACACCAACTCGATCTCGGCACCCGCCAGGTCGATCGTGGCCGGCACGCACCACAGGTTGGGGATACCTTCGACGCCCTGAGCCACCTCCTCCAGGGGGACGCTGTTGATCAGGCAGTCGTAGACGTCCGGCACGCCGGTGTGGTGCGGGACGTTCAGCCCGGTCGACGCGTTGCCCTGCGGGTCGAGGTCGACCACGAGGACCCGGTTGCCGTGCAGGGCGAGCGCCACCGCCAGGTTCACCGTGGTCGTGGTCTTCCCCACGCCGCCCTTTTGGTTGGCGACGCACATCACCCGGGTACGTTCCGGACGGGGCATGGTCACCTCGCCACTCGGATTAAGGATCTGCACGGCGCGCATAGCCTCCATAGCCAACGGTGGGTCATCCTCTTCGCGCGTCGGGGTTTCACGTGAAACGTACGCGGCATCCGCCGGGTCGGCCTCATAGGCCCCGGCCGGCAGGGCCGGCGTGTCGGCAGAAACAGCGGCCACCGGGGCCGCATCGGGCACCGCGTGCGGTGCGGGTTGCTGGGGCAGGGCGGCGGCGAGCCGATGCGGCGACTCGACGCGAACGGAGAGCCCCGTGTCGGGACGTTCAGCCACCGGGGCCCCGGGGTGACTGCTACTGCCGTAGATCGTCCCGGACGCCTGCGCCCGGGGAGGGGTAACGCCTGTGCCGGCGATGGAGACGTCGCGGCGCGGCGCGGGATCCCGGTCGGCCGGATGCGCCGCCGCGCCTCGGGGGTCGCCGGGCCAGCCGTGCTCGTCGGTTTCACGTGAAACGGGGTCTGCCGCGAAACGCTCTCCGCGACCGTTCACCGGTGGATCGTCGTACCTGCCGTCGTCATGCACCTGTCATCCCTACCCGCTCCGGATGGTCGGTCCGCACCCCGTCGTCTTGGCCACGCTCGTTAGCACCACGGAGCGTACGGCCCGGCGGGAGCGGCCGGGACCCCCTCGGGGCCAGATGCCGCCCGCTCCACACTATCGACGCGCGGTCAGCCTACGGCGGACGGGCGCGGCCGGTCCATGTCGGGTTTCCAGGCCGACGTGGACCCGCACCCGTACCAACGACCCGACCTGCGGCGGGAGGCCGGCGCGATAAAGGGAAGCCGATTCAGCGGCCCCGGCGGCGTCCGCCGGCCGACCGCTTCGCCGCCGACTTGACGCGGGGCTGGTTCACCACCCGCTCGCGCACGATCTCCACCACCGTCGCCGGCGGCTCGATGATGCCGACTCCGCAGCGGTGCACGGTCGGCTCACCCCCACCCAGCTTCGCGACGGCCCCGGCGTGCTCCGCGATCTCGTCGGCGGCGGACGCCCCCTTCAAAGCCACCAGCCGCCCGCCGCGCACCGTCAGCGGCAGGCACCAGGCGGCGAGCCGGTCGAGCGGGGCCACGGCGCGGGCGGTGACGATGTCCGCGCTGAAGGGACCGACCCCGGTGGAGCCGGTGGCCGCCTCCTCGGCCCGCCCCCGAAAGACCCGCACCGACTTCGCCAGGCCCAGATCCTCGACCACCTCGATGAGGAACGAGGTACGTCGGGCCAGCGGCTCGACCAGCGTAACGGTCAGGTCGGGCCGCGCGATGGCCAATACCAGCCCGGGCAGCCCGGCACCCGAGCCGACGTCGAGCACCGAGGCGTCCGGCGGGATCCGTTCGGCCACGGCGGCGCAGTTGAGCAGGTGCCGGTCCCAGATCCGCGGTGCTTCCCGCGGACCGATGAGGCCACGGACCACCCCGTCGGTGGCGAGCAGTTCCGCGTACGCGGCGGCGAGCTCCAGCCGATCACCGAAGAGGGTACGGGCGGCCTCCGCCAACTCCGGCGGCAGCGTCGCGACGGTCGGATCCGGTGCCTTTCCGACCACAGGTGCCGGCGGGCGCTCGGAACCAGGTGCCGTCGCGCAGGGGGACGACGCGGCATCGGCGTCGGGTGCCATGGCGGGTACTTCGTCGGCCTGCCCCGGCTGGACAGGCGACGGCCCGGGCGGCATGCCACCCGGGCCGGACACGGCGGAAGCCGTGGTGTCGTCGCGTGTCACCGAATCAGTCCGCCGGCCGGACAACGATGCGGCGGTTCGGCTCGACGCCCTCGGACTCGCTCTCCACACCGCTCATCGCGTTGACGACGTCGTGGACGCACTTGCGCTCGAACGCGGACATCGGTTCGAGCCGCACCGGCTCCCCGTACTCCTTGACCTTCTCCACCGCGTTCCTGGCGACGGCGGCCAGCTCCTTGCGCCGGGTGGCGCGGTACCCGCCGACGTCGAGCAGCAGCCGGCTCGGGGTACCGG
>NZ_GG657738.1:3520612-3522747 GCF_000158815.1 Micromonospora sp. ATCC 39149
TCGATCGGCGTGCTCTCCTCGTCCACTGACTTGTCAGCGCTGGGGATGCTGGTCTCGGTCACGGTCTCATCTCCGTACTCGCTCGGCCGGACCGTCGGGTCCGCTGGTTCCCCGGGGCCGGCGGGAGATCGCCGGTGCCCACGGGCACGTCTGTACGGGCGGCTGTCGCCCGCGACCACGCTGCGCGCGGCGGGGTCGGCCCGGCGCTGCCCCACGGGCGGCTGCCAGGGCCTGGTTCCGTCCGCGCCGGGTCGGCGCGGACGGGGAGGCTTCAGCCCTGGCGCTTGGCCGGGCGGCTCTTCTTCGGGTTGACCGGCTTGGAGCCCGGCTTCGGGCCAGCGACCTTCGGCGCGGCCGGGGTCTGCTTGGCCGGGGCCGGTGCGGCCTTGCGGCCGAACAGGCCGGCGGTCCTGGCCGGCTGGACCGGGCTGCCGGGCTTGGCACCGGTGCGGCCCGGGGTGGGCGGCGGCGGGTACTTACGCAGCACCCACTGCTGCTGGCCGAGGGTGAACAGGTTGTTCGTGACCCAGTAAATGATCACACCGATCGGGAAGATCGCGCCGGAGACGAGCAGCGACAGCGGGATGCCGTAGAGCATCAGGCGCTGGATCATCTTCTGCTGCGGGTCCTCCGCCCAGCCGGTCTTGAGGATCATCTGGCGGCTGGTGAGGTAGGTGGTGCCCATCATCACCAGAACCAGGATGCCGGCGATCACCTTCACGGTGGTGCCGTTGGCCCCGAGGCGGGCCAGTTCGTCGGCGGTCGAGCCGAACTTGCCGGCGATCGGGGCGGTGAAGAGCTTGGCGCTGGAGGCGCTGTCGAACTGCTCGACCGTCCAGCCGTAGAGGGTTTTGTTGACCTTGGCCGGGTCGAGGCGGCGCAGCACGTGGAAGAGGCCGAGGAAGACCGGGATCTGGAGGAACATCGGAAGGCAGCCCATGAGCGGGTTGGCCTTTTCCTTCCGGTAGAGCTCCATCATTTCCTTCTGGAGCGTCTCCCGGTCACCCTTGTGCTTCTCCTGGAGCTCCTTCACCCTGGGCTGGAGCGCCTGCATGGCCCGCTGGGACTTGATCTGTTTGACGAAGACCGGGAACAGGATCACCCGCACGGTGACCACCAGGAAGACGATGGCCAGGATCCAGGCCCAGTTCGTCCCGATCACCGCGTCGACCGGCACTCCGATGGCGTCCCAGGCTGAGTGCCAGGTCAGCAGGATCCACGAGATCGCGTAGTAGATCCAGTCCAGACTGAACAATTCTCAGACTCCAGTCACTTCGGCGCGGCGGCGACCGCCCGGCTCGGGCACCGGGTCGTGTCCACCAGGGTGAAAGGGGTGGCAGCGCAACAACCGTCGGACCGTCAGGCCGGCCCCCCGGATCGCGCCGTGCCGGGCCACGGCCTCAAGGGCGTACGCACTGCACGACGGGTAGAACCGACAGCGGGCCGGCAGCGCCGGGCTTATCCAACGACGGTACGCGATGATGGGCCCGGCTCCAGCACCCGGGCACCCAGGCTCGTCGGGCGTGACGCGGCGGATTCCCTGTTCATCGGGGCCGTCGCCCCCGGGGGGTACGGGCTGCGGCGACAGCCGCGTCGAGGTCGGCCCCGAGCCGGGCGTACGACGCCTCGGCCGCGGCCGGGAGCGCACGTACGACCAGGGTGCTGCCCTCGGGCAAGGCCGTGAGCCGCTCGCGGACCAGATGCCGGAGCCGGCGCCGGACCGTGTTACGGACGACGGCCGGGCCGACGGCCTTGGAAACGACGAAGCCGGCCCGGGTCGGTGCGGAGGTGTTCTCCGCACCGGTGGCCCGCGCCGGCTCCGTCGAGGTGTCCGTTGGTGTCCCCGGTGTGGCGGGCAGGGCCAGGTGGACGACGACCACGCCACGGCCGGCCCGGCGGCCAGCCCGGACCGCTGCGGCGAAGTCGCTGCTGCGCCGCAGTCGTTGCGCGGCCGCCAGCACGACTGCCCACGTCCCCCGGACCGGCCCCGGTCGGCCTCAGGCCGACAGGCGGGCGCGGCCCTTGGCGCGACGGGTCGAGAGGATGGCGCGGCCGGCCCGGGTGCGCATGCGCAGCCGGAAGCCGTGGGTCTTCGCGCGCCGGCGGTTGTTCGGCTGGTAGGTGCGCTTGCTCAC
>NZ_GG657738.1:3524223-3524705 GCF_000158815.1 Micromonospora sp. ATCC 39149
CCGAAGTACATGTTCGAGACGTTCGTCATCGGCTCGTCCAACCGGTTCGCGCACGCCGCGTCCGTCGCGGTCGCCGAGTCTCCGGCGAAAGGCGTACAACCCGCTGTTCATCTACGGCAGCTCCGGGCTCGGCAAGACCCACCTGCTGCACGCCATCGGCCACTACGCCACGACGCTGGGCAACGCCCGCTCGGTCCGGTACGTCTCGACCGAGGAGTTCACCAACGACTTCATCAACTCGGTGCGCGACGACAAGACGAGCGCGTTCCAGCGCCGCTACCGCGACGTCGACATCCTGCTGATCGACGACATCCAGTTCCTGGAGAACCGCGAGCGGACCCAGGAGGAGTTCTTCCACACCTTCAACACCCTGCACAACGCCAACAAGCAGATCGTGGTCACCTCCGACCGGTCGCCGAAGCAGCTCGCGACACTGGAGGATCGGCTGCGGACCCGGTTCGAGTGGGGGCTGCTCGCCGACA
>NZ_GG657738.1:3524911-3639314 GCF_000158815.1 Micromonospora sp. ATCC 39149
GCACAGCCGATGCCCGCGCGCCCTAAGGTGCGATGGGTACCCGCACGGTCGGGCGGGACTTTGGGCAGCGGTCGGCATGAGAGAGTTGTCGCTGACGTCGACGCGGAGGCATTGATGAAGTTCCGAGTGGAGCGCGACGCGCTCGCCGAGGCCGTGGCGTGGACCGCAAAGAGCCTGCCCAACCGGCCGTCCGTGCCGGTGCTCGCCGGGGTGATGCTGCGGGTGACCGACGGCAACCTGCAGGTCTCCGGCTTCGACTACGAGGTCTCCAGCCAGGTGACGGTCGAGGTGCAGGGTGATGCCGACGGGGCCGCCCTGGTTTCCGGCCGGTTGCTCGCCGAGATCACCAAGGCGCTCCCCGCGAAGCCGGTGGACATCGCCGCAGTCGGTGCGCACCTGGAGCTGGTCTGTGGAAGCGCGCGGTTCACCCTGCCCACCATGCCGGTGGAGGACTACCCGGCCCTGCCTGACATGCCGGAAAGCGCCGGCACGGTCGACGCCGCCGCGTTCGCCTCGGCCGTCGCCCAGGTCGCCGTGGCCGCCGGCCGGGACGAAACGCTGCCGATGATGACCGGCGTCCGCATCGAGCTGTCCGGCGGCAACCTGGCCATGCTCGCCACCGACCGGTACCGTCTCGCCCTGCGCGAGATGGAGTGGCACCCGGACGACCCCGAGGTGAGCATCAACGCCCTGGTGCCGGCCCGGACCCTGCACGACACCGCCAAGGCCCTCGGCCCGCTCGGCGGTCAGGTGACGATGGCGCTCTCGCAGGGCGCGGCGGGCGAAGGCATGATCGGCTTCTCCGGCGGTACCCGGCGCACCACCAGCCGGCTGCTCGACGGCGCCAACTACCCGCCGGTGCGCTCGCTCTTCCCCGCCAGCCACAACGCGGAGGCCCGCCTGGCGGTGAGCACCCTCATCGAGGTCGTGAAGCGGGTGGCGCTGGTCGCCGAGCGCACCACCCCCGTGCTGCTCAGCTTCAGCTCCGACGGCCTTGTCGTGGAGGCCGGCGGCACCGAGGAGGCGCGGGCCAGCGAGGCGATGGAGGCCACCTTCACCGGCGACCCGCTGACCATCGGCTTCAACCCGCAGTACCTCATCGACGGTCTGGCCAACCTCGGCGCCCAGTTCGCGCTGCTCTCGTTCGTCGACGCCTTCAAGCCGGCAGTGATTTCGCCCGCCGGCGAGGATGGCGAGGTAATCCCTGGGTACCGGTACCTCATCATGCCGATTCGCGTCTCCCGCTGATCGCGCATCCCGACCCAGACGCAGCGGAGGTAGGAACACATGCAGCTCGGCCTGGTAGGACTCGGCCGGATGGGCGGCAACATGCGCGAGCGGTTGCGCGCCGCCGGCCACGAGGTGATCGGCTACGACCGCAACGCCGACCGCAGTGACGTCGCGAGCATGGCTGAGCTGGCGGAGAAGCTCGACGCCCCACGGGCGATCTGGGTGATGGTTCCGGCCGGCGTCACCGACACCACCATCGACGCCCTCGCCGAGATGCTGGGTGCGGGCGACATCCTCATCGACGGCGGAAACTCGCGGTTCAGCGACGACGCCCCCCGGGCCGAACGGCTCGCCGAGCACGGCATCGGGTACCTCGACGTCGGTGTCTCCGGCGGCGTCTGGGGCAAGGAGAACGGGTACGGCCTGATGGTCGGCGGCGCGCAGGAGCACGTCGACCGACTGATGCCTATCTTCGAGGCGCTCAAGCCGGCCGGCGAGTTCGGCTTCGTGCACGCCGGCCCGGTCGGCGCAGGCCACTACGCCAAGATGGTGCACAACGGCATCGAGTACGGCCTCATGCACGCCTACGCCGAGGGCTACGAGCTGCTGACCAAGTCCGAGATGGTCACCAACGTGCCGGGCGTGTTCAAGTCCTGGCGCGAGGGCACCGTGGTCCAGTCCTGGCTGCTCGACCTGCTCGACCGGGCCCTGGACGAGGACCCGGACTTGTCCGACCTGAGCGGCTACACCGAGGACACCGGCGAGGGCCGGTGGACCGTCGACGAGGCCATTCGCCTGGCCGTGCCGCTGAACGTCATCGCGGCCTCGCTGTTCGCCCGGTTCACCTCCCGGCAGGACGACTCGCCCGCGATGAAGGCCGTCGCCGCGCTGCGCCAGCAGTTCGGTGGCCACGCCGTTCACAAGCGCTGAGCGGCGTTCGCAGCCCGTGTACGTCCGCCGGCTCGAACTGGTCGACTTCCGCTCCTACGAGCGGGTCGGCGTCGACCTTGAGCCCGGCCCCAACATCCTGATCGGCGCCAACGGCACCGGCAAGACCAACCTCGTCGAAGCGCTCGGCTACGTGGCGACCCTGGACTCGCACCGGGTCGCCACGGACGCCCCGCTGGTGCGGCTGGGCGCCACGTCCGCCGTGATCCGCTGCGCGGTGGTGCACGACGGCCGGGAACTGCTGGTCGAGCTGGAGATCGTCCCGGGCAAGGCCAACCGGGCCCGGCTGGGGCGCTCACCGGCCCGGCGGGCCCGCGACGTCCTCGGCGCGCTGCGGCTGGTGCTCTTCGCCCCGGAGGACCTGGAGCTCGTCCGTGGCGATCCGGCGGAACGCCGCCGCTACCTCGACGACCTGCTGGTCAGCCGGCAACCCCGGTACGCCGGGGTGCGCGCCGACTACGAGCGGGTGATCAAACAGCGCAACGCCCTGCTGCGCACCTCGTATCTGGCCCGCAAGACCGGCGGGACGCGCGGCGGGGACCTGTCGACCCTCGCCGTCTGGGACACCCACCTGGCCCGGCACGGGGCCGAACTGCTCGCCGGCAGGCTGGAGCTGGTCGCCGCGCTCGGCCCGCACGTCACCAAGGCGTACGACGCGGTCGCCGCCGGCAGGGGCGCGGCGGGGATCGCGTACCGACCGTCGGTGGAGCTGACCGACCCGGTAGCGGACCGGGCGGCGCTGGCCGAGGCGCTGCTCGCGGCACTGGCGGAGTCCCGGTCCGCCGAGGTGGAGCGCGGCACCACTCTGGTCGGCCCGCACCGCGACGACCTGGCCCTCACCCTCGGCCCGCTGCCCGCCAAGGGGTACGCCAGCCACGGCGAGTCCTGGTCGTTTGCCCTGGCCCTGCGGCTGGCCGGGTACGATCTGCTCCGCTCCGACGGTATCGAGCCGGTCCTGGTGCTCGACGACGTCTTCGCCGAGCTCGACGTGGGCCGCCGGGAGCGGCTGGCGGGGCTGGTCGGCGGGGCGAGCCAGCTGCTGGTGACCTGTGCCGTGGACGACGACGTGCCGGCCGCCCTGCGTGGCGTCCGGTACCAGGTGGGCGAGGGGGCGGTGCGCCGTGCCGGATGAGCGGGAGCTGCCGCCGGCCCGGCTCGGGCCCCGTACCCCCGCCGAGGGATCCGGCGGCCCTGCGGCCCTGCCTGGCGACGGCGCACGCAGCGGCGGAGGACGCGACGCCGGGCGGGCGGCCGACGGGGCCGGGCGGGCGGACGGCCCGGCCGCCGAGGGGGGCGGTGACCCGCCCACCGGGTCAGCCGGGCCGGAGCTGGCCCGGGCGGTACTGGACGCCGCGAAGGCCCGGCGCGCGGCGGCGACCAAGACCCGCCGGCGCAGCGTCGTCTCGGGCGACGGCGAGGGCGGCCGGCGGCTGCGCGGCTACTCCGGCCCCGGGCCGGACCCCCGCGACCCGCAGCCGCTGGGCGTCGTGCTGGGCCGGCTGATGAAGGCGCGCGGCCTGGGAGCAGCCGGCGGCCGAAGACGACGTCTTCGGCGCGTGGGAGCGGGTGGTCGGCCCCGAGGTCGCGCAGAACAGCCGCCCGGTGAAGCTGGAGAACGGCGAGCTGACCGTCGAAGCCCGGTCCACCGCGTGGGCGACGCAGCTGCGACTGCTCGCCGCCTCCCTGCTCCGGCAGATCGCCAGCGAGGTGGGCCACAACGTGGTGCGCAAGTTGCACATCCACGGTCCGGCCGCGCCGTCCTGGTCCCGGGGGCCGCGCCGGGTCCGGGGCCGAGGCCCCCGCGACACCTACGGCTGACCCGGGCCGCGCCGCCCGGGGGCTGGCCGCGCACAGCTTGGCCCCGGTCAGGCGTCGGCGTAGACGGCGAAGCCCCGGTCGGCGCAGCGGCGGTAGAAGGCTGCCAGCACGCCCAGTTCGGCGCAGGTGAAGTCCCACTGCGGCGGGTCGCCGTTCTCGTCGCGCAGCGCGTCCAGGCGGGTGTCGAGCCAGCGTAGCTGCTGCTCAGCGAGGCGGCCGTCGGCGAGCAGCCCGCGCAGCACGGCGCTGACCGAGTCGAAGGTGACGTTCTCCCCGTGCGGGCGATGCCCGGCCACGAAGCGTTCGATCCCACCGGCGATCCACGCGCAGCCGTCGGGGTCGATCACCGGGTCCTCGTCCTCGGCGGCGGCCTCCGTGGCGTAGAGCACATTCTCCAGCCCGAGCAGCAGGTCGACCAGTTCCGTGTAGGCGGTCGCCCGGACCGTGCCGGTCTTGGCGATGTGTTCCGCGAGGGCCGCCGTCGGCGCGGAGATCCGCGGCAGCTCGACGATCTCGCCGAAATCGACGAACTCGGCCGGTGCGACCGGGTCGTAGAAGCGGCCGGTCCGCGGCCAGTGCACCGCGACGTTGTCCAGCCCCATCTGGCGTCACCCCTTGAGAGCACGTGTCGAAGCGTTCGGGTCGATCGTCCGGTTCCGACCGGAAAAGATCAAGACCAGCCACGCTGGGCGCCGCAAACCTACGCCCACCCCCCGTCCCGCCGCGACCCCCACCCCTCGCGTCCCGGCGGCGGCGTCGCCACCCGATCCGGGCCTCGCCTGTAGGGGGAGTCGTAGGTGGCGCGGTTCGGCCGGCTACGGAGTTCTCAGCCGCCGCGAAGGGGTGCCGAGTGGCGGTTCTGTCGTCCGCGCACAGTAAGATTGAGGGCGAGACGAAGACCCGACAATGGTGCGACGGGCGCGGGCCCCCACAGGCCCGAGATCATTGTCCCACGTCGGGTCGAGCCGATCGCGATCCGCGGGCATCCGCGGCGACCGGCGCTTCGGCCCGTGCCCCGGTTCACGCCCGGTGCCGGTCCGCGCGCCGACGTCGCGTCCTGTCCGCCGAACCCGCGCCTGACTCGCCGCTTGCGGCGCTGGCGGCGCGAGAAAGTGGCCGAGGGTGGCAGCGCAGGACAAGCAGGAGTACGGCGCCGAGTCGATCACGGTCCTCGAAGGGCTGGAGGCGGTCCGCAAGCGGCCGGGCATGTACATCGGGTCGACCGGCGAGCGAGGTCTGCACCACCTGGTGTGGGAGGTCGTCGACAACGCGGTGGACGAGGCGCTGGCCGGCCACTGCGACACCATCGACGTGGTGCTGCTGGCCGACGGCGGGGTCCGGGTCACCGACAACGGGCGTGGCTTCCCTGTCGACCTGCACCCCAAGTTGAAGAAGCCCGGCGTCGAGGTGGCACTCACGGTGCTGCACGCCGGCGGCAAGTTCGACGGCAAGGCGTACGCCGTCTCCGGCGGTCTGCACGGCGTCGGCGTGTCCGTCGTCAATGCCCTCTCCACCAGGATGGCGGTGGAAATCCACAAGTCCGGCTTCGTCTGGCGGCAGCAGTACGCCAACTCCAAGCCGTCGCCGCTGGAGAAGGGCGAGGCCACCGACCGCACCGGCTCGGCTGTCACCTTCTGGCCCGACGCCGACGTCTTCGAGACCGTCAACTTCGACTTCCAGACCATCTACCGCCGCCTCCAGGAGATGGCCTTCCTCAACCGGGGCCTCACCATCCACCTGCTCGACGAGCGGGTCTCGGAGGGTGAGGAGGGCAAGCCCCGCGAGGTCACCTTCTGCTACAAGGGCGGCATCGCCGACTTCGTCCGGCACCTCAACGCCTCGAAGAACCCGATCCACAAGACGGTGGTCGAGTTCGGCGCCGAGGAGGAGGGCATGTCGGTCGAGATCGCCATGCAGTGGAACGAGTCGTACGGCGAGTCGGTCTACACCTTCGCGAACACGATCAACACGCACGAGGGCGGCACCCACGAGGAGGGCTTCCGCGCGGCGCTGACCAGCGTGGTCAACCGCTACGGCGCCGACAAGAAGCTGCTCAAGGGCGACGAGAAGCTCTCCGGAGAGGACATCCGCGAGGGCCTTGCCGCGATCATCTCGGTCAAGCTGGCGAACCCGCAGTTCGAGGGCCAGACCAAGACCAAGCTCGGCAACACCCCGGTGAAGAGCTTCGTGCAGCGGGTCTGCAACGAGTGGCTGGTCGACTGGTTCGACCGGAACCCGGCCGAGGCGAAGATCATCATCACCAAGGCGTCCCAGGCCGCCCGGGCCCGGATCGCCGCCCAGCAGGCGCGCAAGCTGGCCCGCCGTAAGTCGCTGCTGGAGTCCGGCTCGATGCCGGGCAAGCTGGCCGACTGCCAGTCGACCGACCCGCGCGAGTCCGAGGTGTTCATCGTCGAGGGCGACTCGGCCGGCGGCTCGGCCAAGCAGGGCCGTGACCCGCGTACCCAGGCGATCCTGCCGATCCGCGGCAAGATCCTCAACGTGGAGAAGGCCCGGATCGACCGGGTGCTGAAGAACAACGAGGTCCAGGCGCTGATCACCGCGCTGGGCACCGGCATCCACGACGACTTCGACATGGAGAAGCTGCGGTACCACAAGGTGGTGCTGATGGCCGACGCCGACGTCGACGGCCAGCACATCCAGACGCTGCTGCTCACCCTGCTGTTCCGCTTCATGCGTCCGTTGGTCGAGCTGGGGCACGTCTACCTGGCCGCCCCACCGCTCTACAAGATCAAGTGGAACAAGAAGGGCGACGACGCGCAGTACGCGTACTCCGACCGGGAACGCGACGGGCTGATCGCGCTGCGCCAGCAGAAGAAGCCCAACGCCAAGCCGGACGACATCCAGCGCTTCAAGGGCCTCGGCGAGATGAACTATCCCGAGCTCTGGGAGACCACGATGAACCCGGCGACCCGCACCCTGCGTCAGGTCACGCTCGACGACGCGGCGGTCGCGGACGAGTTGTTCAGTGTGCTGATGGGTGAGGACGTCGAGGCGCGCCGCTCGTTCATCCAGCGCAACGCCAAGGACGTCCGCTTCCTGGACATCTGACGGAGCCGGCGGGCCCGTCCGGCCGTCCACCGGCGGCCCGTCGATCCACAGAGTTATCCACAGCACGGCCGGTTTCCACAGCGGTTATCCACAGAACGAAACCGACTCTGATTCTGATAAGGGTTAACAGTGACCGATACCCCCGAGTCCACCCCGAGCGAGCCCGAGGTCCCCGAGACCCCCGCCGCCGCAGTCGTGGCGCACGATCGGATCGAGCCGGTCGGGCTCGAGGTGGAGATGCAGCGCTCCTACCTCGACTACGCCATGAGCGTCATCGTCGGGCGGGCACTGCCGGACGTCCGGGACGGGCTCAAGCCGGTCCACCGCAAGATCCTCTATGCCATGTTCGACTCCGGCTACCGGCCGGACCGAGGCTACGTGAAGTGCTCCCGGGTCGTCGGTGACGTGATGGGCCAGTTCCACCCGCACGGCGACTCGGCGATCTACGACGCCCTGGTCCGGATGGCGCAGCCCTGGTCGCTGCGGTACCCGCTGGTCGACGGCAACGGCAACTTCGGTTCGCCCGGTAACGATCCAGCCGCGGCGATGCGTTACACGGAGTGCAAGCTCGACCCGCTGGCGATGGAGATGCTGCGGGACATCGACGAGGACACCGTCGACCTGCAGGACAACTACGACGGCCGGGCCAAGGAGCCCACCATCCTGCCGTCGCGGATCCCGAACCTGCTGATCAACGGCTCCGAGGGCATCGCGGTCGGCATGGCCACCAAGATCCCGCCGCACAACCTGCGTGAGATCGGCGCGGCGGTGCAGTGGTGCCTGGAGAACCCGGACGTCGACGAGGCGACCACCCTCGACGCGCTCATCGAGATCGTCAAGGGCCCGGACTTCCCGACCCACGGCCTGATCGTGGGCACCCAGGCGATCCAGGACGCCTACCGGACGGGCCGTGGGTCGATCCGGATGCGGGCCGTGGTGGAGGTCGAGGAGGACAAGCGGGGCCGGCCCTGCCTGGTGGTCAGCGAGCTGCCGTACCAGGTGAACCCGGACAACCTGGCCGAGCGGATCGCGGAGCTGATCAAGGAGGGCAAGCTCGGTGGTATCGCCGACATCCGGGACGAGTCCTCCGGGCGTACGGGCATGCGGATCGTGCTCGTGCTCAAGCGCGACGCGGTCGCCAAGGTGGTGCTGAACAACCTCTACAAGCACACCCAGCTGCAGGAGACGTTCGGCGCGAACATGCTGGCGCTGGTCGACGGCGTGCCGCGGACGCTGAACCTGGCCCAGTTCATCCGCTACTACGTCGAGCACCAGATCGAGGTGATCCGGCGGCGGACGGCGTTCCGGCTGCGCAAGGCCGAGGAGCGGGCGCACATCCTGCGCGGTCTGTCGAAGGCGCTGGACGCCCTGGACGAGGTGATCGCCCTGATCCGGCGCTCGCCGACGGTGGAGGACGCCCGGCAGGGCCTGATCCGGCTGCTGGAGATCGACGAGATCCAGGCGACCGCGATCCTGGACATGCAGCTGCGCCGGCTCGCGGCCCTGGAGCGGCAGCGGATCCTCGACGACCTGGCCAAGCTGGAGGTGGAGATCGCCGATCTCAAGGACATCCTGGCCAAGCCGGAGCGGCAGCGGCGGATCGTTTCGGAGGAGCTGGGCGAGATCGTCGCGAAGTGGGGCGACGAGCGGCGTACGAAGATCGTGCCGTTCGACGGCGAGGTCTCGATGGAGGACCTGATCGCCCGCGAGGACGTGGTGGTCACGATCACCCGCACGGGGTACGCGAAGCGGACGAAGGTCGACCTGTACCGCTCGCAGCGGCGTGGCGGTAAGGGCGTCAGCGGGGCCACGCTGCGGCAGGACGACATCGTCAGCCACTTCTTCGTGTGCTCGACGCACGACTGGATGCTGTTCTTCACGAACAAGGGCCGGGTGTACCGGGCCAAGGCGTACGAGCTTCCGGAAGCCAGTAGGGTAGCCAAGGGCCAGCACGTGGCCAATCTGCTCGCGTTCCAAGCGGATGAGCAGATCGCGCAGATCATCGAAATCCCGAACTACCAGGTGGCCCCCTATCTGGTACTGGCCACGAAGAACGGCCTGGTGAAGAAGACGCGGCTCGAGGAGTTCGACTCCAACCGTTCCGGCGGAGTCATCGCGATCAACCTGCGCGATGAGGACGAGCTGGTGGGTGCTGCCCTCGTCGCGCCGTCCGACGATCTGCTGCTGGTTTCGAAGAACGCGCAGGCGATCCGCTTCAACGCCACGGACGAGGCGCTGCGGCCGATGGGTCGGGCCACGTCGGGTGTGATCGGCATGCGGTTCAGCGACGAGGACGTCCTGCTGGCCATGGAGGTGGTCCGCGAGGGGCTGGACGTCCTGGTGGCCACGAACGGGGGATACGCGAAACGCACCCCGATCGAGGAATACCCGGTGCAGGGCCGGGGAGGTAAGGGCGTGCTGACTGCGAAGATCACCGAGCGACGCGGTGGTCTGGTCGGCGCGGTGGTGATCCACCCGGACGACGAGCTGTTCGCGATCACCAGCAACGGTGGCGTCATCCGAACTCCGGTGAAGCCTGTACGCCGTACGCGTGACCGGAACACAATGGGGGTCAAGCTGATGGACCTCCCAGACGGCGTGACTATCGTGGCGATTGCTCGCAATGCCGACGAGCCTGACGAACAGGACTAGTTGATGACGGAGACACAGGCGAAGTCGGGGAACAAGGGGACCTCGGCCAACCCGGTCGACGAGGAGGCCGCCGCGAAGAGCGGCGCACCAGCGACCGGCCGCGCGGCCGTGGGCCGGGCAACCGTCCCCGCCGACGCGCCTGCCCCGAAGTTCACCCGGGCGCCCGGTATGGCGCCGCCGCCGGACTCCCCCGGCGACGACTCCGGTGCGAGCGACAAGACCGAGACATCCGGCATCGACGCGCCCACCTCCGCGGCGGCTCCGGCCGTGTCGGCGGGCAGCGCGGCCCGTCCGGCGACCACCCAGCCGATCAGGACCGGCGGCGGGCAGTCGGCGGCGGGCAGCGCCGTCACCGGCACCCTGCCACGCATCGGGGGTGGCACCACGGCGAAGCCGCAACCGGACGGCGCCCGGCCGGCCGGCACCGGCCGTCCCGTCAGCGGCGGCGGATTGCCGCCCGGGGTGGCCGGAGCGGCGGCAGTCGGGGCCGCCCGCGTGGGCGACGCGGTACGCGCCGCGCGTACCTCGGTCGGCTCGGCCGCGTCGCGCGGGCCCCGTCGGGCCCGGCTGAACCTCAAGCGGATCGACCCGTGGTCCGTGATGAAGTTCGCGTTCGCCGTCTCCGTGGTGCTCTTCATCGTGGTGGTCGTGGCCACGTCGGTGCTCTACCTGGCGTTGGACGCGATGGGCGTGTTCCAGAGTGTCAACGACAGCCTGACCGACCTGGTGGCCGCCGGCGGGCAGAGCAACAGCGGCTTCCAGATCACCGCCAAGGGTGTGATCCTGAGTTCCGCCCTGATCGGCCTGGTCAACGTCGTTCTGTTCACCGCGCTGGCCACCCTCGGCGCGTTCGTCTACAACGTCTGCGCCGACCTGGTCGGCGGGATCGAGCTGACGCTCGCCGAGCGGGACTGACCGCGTCCGAGCGGAACTGACCGCGTCCGACGCCGGGGCCGTGCCGCGTAAAGCGGTCGCCCCGGCGTCGTGCGTCCGGGTAGTTTCGGGGGTACGGCGGGGCGGGCGACGCTCGGCGGGCCCCGATTTGGGGCGCGGCGGGCGGATGCGTTAACCTTGGCCGTCGCTACGCGGGGCTATAGCTCAGTCGGTTAGAGCGCAGAGCTGATAACTCTGAGGTCGCTGGTTCGATTCCAGCTAGCCCCACCGCACATCGTTCCGACGGTTGTCGAGCGCAAGGGGTCGCCCCATGTTCAAGAAGCTTCTGATTCTGGCCGGCGTCGTCGGTGTGGCTGCCCTCGTCGTTCGAAAGGTCAAGGCTTCGAACGACGAGCGCGCACTGTGGCACGAGGCGACCACCGCTCCCGACCTGCGCTGACCGTCTCCCCGACGGCCAGCCCCGGGCGGTTCCGCCCGTCCTCGGGGCCCTAGCTCAACTGGCAGAGCACTGCCTTTGCAAGGCAGGGGTTAGGGGTTCGAGTCCCCTGGGCTCCACCAGCACTATCCTTGGTTGATCTCGACCCCGAGTGCAGCCATCCGTACAGCCAAGCTTCTTACGCCGTACCTTCCTCGCCGAGCACGCGACCGATGGCCGAGGCGGCCGGACGAGCCCGCGCCAGCAGGACGGTGCCCGTAGGTGTCGGCCGTCATCCGAATCGTGGAGTGCCCGAGCAGTTCCATGACCGTCCGCAGCTCCTCGCCCTGAACGAGGAGGAACGTGGCGAACGCGTGCCGCAGGTCGTGCAGGTGCAGCCACTCCAGACTGGCCCCCGAGCACCAGGTGCTTCGTGGCTGCCCATCGGTAGCGCGTCAGCGTTGAGCGCCGAGTACCCTCATGCGCTTTCACTTCGTGCAGCCGCTCTCTCAACCAGGCTTCCAGCGTCCGAGGCGGCGCGGTGGGGTCAACGCCCAGGCTAGTGGCCGTCGATGGACGGCCTCGTCGGCCCGGAAGCGCCGTCACCAAGCGCGGTTGCGGAGCGTAGGGCCATCCGTTCGGGCCGAATGCGACGTTTGGAATGTCTGAAAGCTTCTGTGGTGGTACTTAGTAGTTTGGGCCGATTCATGATGTCGGCTATTGCACTACGTACTTCCTACAGATCAAGGTGGTTTCTGTGCGGCTGCATACCCTAGTCCGTTTCGCCGGAGGGGCACTCCTGGCTTCCATGGTCGTGCTGCCGGTCGCCACACTGGCATCGGCCCAACTCAACACACATCAGATCTCCCTCAATGGCCGAATGGTGATTCCGGCACCACCGCCCCGATTGGTCCCAGGTAACGTCATGACCTGCGAGAGCGCCGGCCTGGCAGGCGAGATCATTCTGGGCAGCCCGGAGACCTCGGGCTCGGCGAGTTCTGAGGCAGGCACCGGGACCGTTACCGGCATGCAGACGCTGGACGTCACGCTCAACGAGGGCTTCACCGCTACCGGCATCGTGGTCAAGGGCGGCCCAGACACCAACGTGTACGATGGGCCGTTCGTCGGTCCGATCGAGGTCGAGGGCTTGACTTCGCCGACCAACCCGAACACCGGCGAACCATTCGACATCAGCTACTGGTTCGTGTGCGGCTTCGAGGAGCAGCCGACGCCGACGCCGACCGCGACGCCAACCCCGACCGCGACGCCAACCCCGACCGCGACGCCAACTCCGACCGTGACTCCGACCCCGACGCGGACGCCGACCGCGACTCCGACCCCGACCCCGACCCGGACGAAGCTGCCGGTCACCGGTGACTCGCTCGGCAGTTCGTCAATCGTCGTGCCGGCCGCGCTCGGCGGCAGCCTGCTCCTGCTCGGAAGCATGCTGATTGTTCTTATCCGACGCCGGAACGGCGAGACGCGCGGCTAACCTGAGCCACGGATAGCAGCTGAGTTCGTCCATGGGATCAGTACTGGGGCCGAAGGTGACTTCGGCCCCAGTACTCGCCTGCTCACGGACGGAAACGGAAAGGCCCACCGGCCGTGCCCCCGGTGCGGGCAGGCTAGCGTCGTGGGGTGAGCACCGGATCTCCGCGCGTCCTGCCCGCCGGGAGCGGCATTGCCGAGGCGGCCTCGGTCCTGCGGGCCGGGGGGCTGGTGGCGTTTCCCACCGAAACCGTCTACGGGCTGGGCGCGAACGCCCTCGACGCCCGCGCGGCGGCCCGGATCTTCGAGGCCAAGCAGCGGCCGAGCTTCGACCCGCTGATCACCCATCTGGCCGACGCGGCCGACCTGACCGCGCTGGTGGGGCCGGTGCCGGGGGCGGTGGCCGCGCTGGCCGAGCGGTTCTGGCCCGGGCCGTTGACGCTGATCGTGGACCGTCCCGCCGCCATCCCACCGATCGTCACCTCCGGGCTGGAGACGATGGCGGTGCGGGTGCCGGACGAGGCGTCCGCGCGGGCGCTGATCGCGGCGGCCGGTGTGCCGGTGGCCGCGCCGAGCGCCAACCGCTTCGGCCAGCTCAGCCCGACCCGCGCCGAGCACGTGGTGGCCGGGCTGGGCGGTGCGGTCGACGTGGTGCTCGATGGCGGGCCGACCCGGTGCGGCATCGAGTCGACCATCGTGGACGCCCGGGGCGGGCAGCCGGTGGTGCTGCGGCTCGGCGCGCTTGCGGTGGAGGCCCTGGAGGAGGCGGTCGGCCCGGTGACCGTACGCCCGGGCAGTTCCGGTCAGCCGGTGGCACCCGGGACGCTGGCCGCGCACTACGCTCCGCGTACCCCGTTGCGGGTAGTGGGCGGTGCGGAGCCGGCGGCCGGCGACGGCATCCGAAGGGGGCTGTTGGCCTTCCGGGAACGCCCGGTGGGCGGCGACTGGGCGGCGGTCGAGGTGCTGTCCCCCGGGGGTGACCTGACGGTGGCCGCGGCCCGGCTCTTCGACGCGCTGCACCGGCTCGACGCGGCCGGGGTGGCGGAGATCGTCGCGGAGCGGGTGCCGGACGTCGGCGTGGGCCGGGCGATCAACGACCGGCTGGGGCGGGCGGCGGCGACCTGGCGGCCGGGCGGCTGACCCGGGGCGCACGGGCCGGCGGGGCCGGGGTAGGAGAACCGGCAACGACCTCCGAAGTGAGGTGTGCGCCGATGCCGACCGCACGACCGCTGGCGAGCGGGCCCAGGGCCAGGCGGTGACCATCGGTGCCGACGACGTCGCGGAGATCCTGCGCACGATGGGCGAGCACAGGGTACGCCGGCTGTCGGTCATCGACGGGCACGATTTCGTCGGCATCATGGCCGTCCCCGTCGTGGACCGGTCGCTGCCGGAGCACCCGGCGGGTTATCTCGTCGAGGCGATCTCGGAGCGCGCCCGACTAGACGAGCGCGACCCGCCGGGGTGGGCCCTCGATCGGGTGGGTCGTCGTGGGCTGGGGTGTTGTCAGGCGGGCGGGGCGGGATTGGAGCCGTCGGTGACCGCCGCCGGGGCGAGGGGAAGGGTCTCGCCACGGCGGATGGTCCGGATCCGGTCGCCGAGGCCGCGTCGCCGGGCCTCGGCGAGGAAGTGGCCGAGGGGCGAGCGGAACACCGGGTAGTCGTCGTAGTGGATCGGCACGGTGAGCCGGGGCTGCACCAGTTCGGTCAGGTCGACGCCCTGTTTGGCGTCCATGGTGAGCAGGACGCCGGCGATCCGGGTGCCGCCGAGGTGGATAAGCATGGCGTCGATGTCCGGGTACCGCTGTGGGATCTCGGCGAGCAGCGGCCGGTTGAGTGTGTCGCCTGTCACGTAGAGCCGGAACCGGCGGGTGCCGTTGCGCTCCAGGTCGATCATCGTGCCCATCACGTCGGGCAGGAGCAGATCGACGGCGCCGGGTCCGTGCTTGCCGGGCATCGAGGTCAGCCGCAGGGTGCTGCCGTCGCGGCGCAGTTCCCGGGTACGCCACGTCGGCAGGCCCTCGGCCGCGCGGAATCCCCAGCGGCGCAGCTTGCGTTCGGCCGAGGGAGTGGTGACGATCGGCAGTTCCCTGTCGAGTTCCCGGCGGGCCACCCGGTCGAAGTGGTCGCCGTGCAGGTGGGACAGGACGACCGCGTCCAGCGCCGGCAGTTGGGCGATCTCCAGCGCCGGGTCGGTGCGCCGACGTGACCACAGTCCCCTGCCGAGGTACGCCCGCTGCCCGCGATGCAGGAAGTTCGGGTCGGTGAGCAGGGTGAACCCGCCGACCCGCAGCACCGTCGTCGCGGTGCCGACGAACGTGACCTCGGGCTGTTCCCTGATCATCAATGCCACCTCCAGCGCCTGTTCGCCCGTACCCCGCCGTGCGCGCCCCATGCGGCCCACCACCCCAGGGCCCCACGCCTACCCCCGCCGCCTGCGCCCCTTGTGCGCCGCCCCGCGCACTCGCTGGGCCGCTCCGCCCGGCTCAGGTGTGAGAGGGGGACCCTTCTCTACCGGAGGCGTTAACAAGGGGCCCTTCCTTACGGAGCAGGCGGGTGAGGGTGCCATTGGCTAGGGTCGCGCCGAGCGCCGAGCCGGCGGCGATGCTCCAGCCGACCGGCCCGAGCGGGGTGCAGCCGAAGAACTGGCTGACCCCCGGCGTCTGCACCACGAGCACCAGCACCCCGACCGAGGCGGCCGTCGACACGAGCACCGTCGGGCTGGTGCCACCGGCCAGCACGGTCTGCCCGAGCTGGGTGCCGACGAGCGAGGCGAGCGCGACCGTCCCGGCGCGGCGTCGTCGTCCGGTGTACCGGGCGAGCGTCCAGCCCACCGTCGCGCCCAGCGTGGTGGACGCCGCCCGCAGCGCTATCTCCCGGGTCAGAGTCTCGCCGAGCGAGCTGTCCGGGCCCTCCCTGAGCAGGTGGTCGGCGTGGCCGTCGCCGGGCGGCCGGACGGCGATGGCCAGCGCCGGCGCCAGGTCGGTGAGCAGGTTGACCAGGAGCAGTTGCCGTCCGTTGAGCGCGGACCGGCCGGTGCTGGCTGCGCTCAGCACGCTGAACGCGATTTCGCCGAGGTTGCCGCCGACCAGGATGCTCAGCGCGTGCCGGACGGACGACCACATGGCTCGCCCCTCGACCAGGGTGGCGATGATGGTTTCCAGTCGGTCGTCGGTCACCACCAGGTCGGCGGCGGCGCGGGCGGCGGGGGAGCCCCGCTGGCCGAGGGCGATGCCGACGTCGGCGAGCCGGATCGCCGGGGCGTCGTTGGCGCCGTCGCCGGTCATCGCCACGGTCCGCCCGTTCCGCTGTAGCGCCTGGATGATCCGTACCTTGTGGGTGGGGGTGCAGCGGGCCACCACGTCGGTGTGGGCCAGCCGTTCGGCGAGCGCGTCGTCGTCGAGCCGGTCCAGGTCGGTGGCGGTGGCCACGCGCTGCGCGCCGTGGTCGGGGCTGATGGTGGCGGCGATCGCCTCGGCCGTCGCCGGGTGGTCCCCGGTGATCATGATCGTGTGCACGCCGGCCTGCCGGATCCGGCGGACGGCGGGCGCGGCGGACTCGCGTACCCCGTCGGCGAGGGCCAGCAGGCCGACGAAGACGAGCTCCGTCACCCCGTCGTCGGTCACCGTGTCGCCGGTGACGCGGCGTTCGGCGACGGCCAGGACGCGATGCCCGGCGCGGGCCCGCTCGGCGAGCATCCGGTGCAACTCGTCCCGGCCGGCGTCGTCCAGCGGCTGGTCGTGGCCGTCGGCGGTGCGGCGGGCGGCGCAGCGCGGCAGCACCGTCTCCGGGGCACCCTTGACGCTGAGCAGCCGCCTGTCGCCGGCCCGGCCGACGGTGGCGTGGTAGCCCCGGGACGGCTCGAACGGCAGGCCGCCCGTCGCCCGCCAGCCGTCAGCGCCGGCCCGCTCGTCGACGCCGGCCGCCGTGGCGCCCCGGCGTACCGCCCGGTCGGTCTGCTGGGGTAGCTCGTCCGGGTCGCCCGCTGGGGTGGCGCGCAGCGCGGCGGCCAGGGTCAGCCGCAGCGGCTCGTCCAGCCGGTCCGGTGGGGCGTACCGGGTGCCGCTGCCGTCGCCGACGCCGGCGAGCAGCAGCTTGCCCTCGGTGAGGGTGCCGGTCTTGTCGAAGCACAACACGTCGACGCGGCCCAGCGCCTCGATGGTGCGCGGGTTGCGGACCAGCGCGCCGTGCTCGGCCAGCCGCCGGGCGGCGGCGAGTTGGGCGGCGCTGACCAGGAACGGCAGGCCCTCCGGCACCGACGCCACCGCCAGGTTCGCGGCGGTCGCCGCCGTCTGGGCCAGGGGTACGCCGTGCAGCAGTCCCGCCCCGGCCACCGCCACCGCCGACCCGGCGGCCAGTGGGACGGCCGCCCCGGTCAGCCTGCCGAGCCGGGCCTCCACCCCGCTGGTCGGGGGCGACTGCCGGGCCAGCGCCAGGCTGCGTCCGGCCTCGGTGTCCGCGCCGGTGGCGACCACGACGGCGGTACCGTGACCGGTGGCGATCGTGGTGCCCTCGTACAGCATGGAGTGCCGGTCGGCGATGGCGGCGGCGACCACCGGGTCGGCGGACTTGGCCACCGGCAGCGACTCGCCGGTCAGCGACGACTCGTCCGCCTCCAGCCCGTCGGTCGTGAGGACCCGGCAGTCCGCCGGTACGGCGTCGCCGGGACCGAGCACGATCACGTCACCCGGGACCAGTTCCTCGGCGGCGACAATCCGCTCCGCGCCGTCGCGGCGGGCCAGGGCGGTGACCGCCGAACGGGACAGCAACCCGGCCAGTGACCGCTCGGTGTTGCGCTGGTGGACCGCCCCGACCAGCGCGGACCCGCCGACGACCCCGCCGACGAGGGCCGCGTCGACCAGCGAGCCGAAGCTCGCGGAGAGCACCGCCCCGGCGGCGAGCACGGGGGTGAGCGGGTTGGCCAGTTCGTCGACGAACGCGCGGAGCAGGTTGGACGGTCCCGGCGCACCCCCGGCGCGGCTGCCCAGGCGGCGGTGCGCCTCGGCGCTGTCCAGGCCGTCCGCGCCGGTGCCGAGCTGGCGGAGCACCGCGTCGGCCGGCATCAGGTGCCAGGCGGTCGGTACGGGCGGCGGCGTATCCTCCCGGTCCGGCAGCCGGCCCGCCCGCCACATCCCGTGCAGGAAGGCCAGGGCGGCGGCCCCGTTGACGGCGGCCAGCGTCCGGCCCGGTAGCTGCCGGGGGTCGGCCGTGAACGCGCCGAGCGCCCCCAGCCCGGTGCCGGCCATCGACAGCCGGATGTTCTGCGCGGTCATCCGGCGGGCCACCCCGGCGGCCTCGATGATCAGGGCGGCGGTCCCCAGGTTGGTGCCGACCAGCAGGTGCGCGCCCCAGGGCGGCAGGTCGTCGGGGCCGGCCACCCCGAGCCCGCAGTCGGAGGCCCCCAGCGCCGCCCGGTCGGCGGAGAGCAGCAGCACCACCGCGCCGTCGCGTTGCAGCCGGCGTACGGTGTCGACGGTCTGTGGCCCGCCGGGCAGGACGGCGTCGGCGAAGGCGTACCGGCCGTCGTCGTCGCCGGCGACCACCAGCCGCAGGCCGGCCTGCCGAGCGGCGGTGGGCAGGGCGTCCACACCGGGGGCGGGTTCCGGCTCCACCCGGAGCAGGGCCACGAGGCGGTCCGCCTGGGCGAGGCCGAGCAGCCTGCCGCCGCTTTCGCGCAGCCGCCGGCTGCCGTCGGTGTCGCCCGGGTCGGTCGCGTCGACGGCGTCCAGCGGGCCGAGCCGCCATCCGTCGGCGTGCCGCACCCGATCCGGCGCGGCCGGGTCGAAGAGCGCGAAGGCGCGGGCGGCCACCTGCCCGGTGTCCGCCCCGGACAGCGGGGCGAGGTCGGCGAGCACCGCCCGCTGCGACCCGAGTACGGCGGCGTCCAGCACCACGGTGTCGATCCGGTCCAGTTCCCGCAGCACGCTGCGGTCCATGGCGATCACTCCGCGCCGGGCGAGCATCCGGCCGAGTTGGGCGGCGTACCCCTCGCGGCCACTGCCCGGCGCCTTGGGCAGGCTGGAGAGCCCGAGCGCGGCGGCCCGCTTGCCCCCGACCACCGGCACCGCCACCGCCCCGGCCGCCGCGCCCGCCGCCAGCATTCGGGTGACGAAGCGTTCGGCGGGGCCGTCCGGCTTCGGGTTCGGGCGTTTGGCTGTCGGCACCCGGGCGACGGCCCGGTCCGGGTCGCCGGTGAGCCGGGGCTCCGCTTTCGCCCAGGCGGTGAGCTGGGCTCGGGCCTCGCCCCACTGCACGACGCGCTGCGCGCCGTCCAGCACGATCCCGGCCCAGCCGCCGGTGAGGCCCTGCACGACCGCCTCGGCGAGCGGGAAGAGGACGTCGGCGCGCGGGTCGGCGCGCAGTCCCCGGTCGGCGAGGGCGTGCAGCCTCGGGTGCAGGTCGACGGCGGCGAGCAGGCCGGCCACCTCACCCGGAACCGGGGTGAACGGCAGGACCCGGGTGGCCGCCGAGATGGTCAGGCCGAGCGCGTCCGAGGCCAGCGCGCCGAGGGTACGGGGGGTGCGTGGCCCCTCCTCTGGCGGGTGCGGGGGCGGGATCTCCGGGTCGGGCTCGTGGTCGCAGGTGCGTTCGCAGCGGGCGATCGTGGTGATGAGGTCGCGCAGCCTCGGCTCCGGCTCCGCGACGGCCACGACCACCCGTCCGGACGGCGCGTTCACCCGGGCCCAGGCCACCCCCGGTAGCCGTTCGAGCGCCTTTTCCACCTGGCGGGCGAGCCGGTCCCCACCGTCCTGGCAGACGCCGTGCACCTCGATGTGGTGGCGGCCCGGCCGGGACCAGACCCGCCGACTGGTCAGGCCGGCCGCCCGGGCCAGCCGGGTCGCGGCGCTGCCGACGGTCCGGGAGGCGTCCCCCACCAGGTGCGGCACCGTCCGGGACGCGTCACCGACCAGGGGTATCGTCACCGACGGCAGGAGGCGGCCGGCCAACCGGCCCAGCGAGGTCATCAGGCGGTACGGCCGGAGCGCCGCCGGCCGGTTTGCCCGGTGCCGCCGCCGCTGCTCCCGCCATACGCCATCTCGCCTCCCGCGCTCGGTTCCGGCGTGCTGACTTCCCGCCCGCCCGGACGTCATGCCCCCTTCGTCGGGGAAGTTCTTCCGCTGCCATGGGCCAGGTTTGCCCGCCGCTGCGGGCATGGACGGGTCTGCTGGTGGAACGCGGCTCGGGTCATCGCCAGCGCGACGGACTGGGAGGCCGGGAATGAGCACGATCACGCGACACCTCAGCGGGGTGCACGAGACGGTACGGACGTACAGCCGCCGGATGGAGGTGCCGATGCTGGGGGAGGTAGCCGTGCCGCCGCCGGACAAGGTCGCCTACTACGCGGGCCTCGGGGTGCTCGCCGCGCTCCAGATCATCGAGTGGCCGCTCGCACTGGTCATCACCGCCGGTCACCTGCTCGCCGACCAGCACCTGTCCGGGCTGGCGAAGGGAATCGGGGAGGCGCTGGAATCGGCCTGATCGGCCGGCTCACGGCCGGTGCGCCCGCCGGCTCACGGCAGGGTGCCGTCGGCTGTTCGCCGGGCCCGGTGGGCGATCGCGCGGCGCGAGAGCCCCGTCACGACCGGCTTGACCTGAATGCGGGTTGAGGTCGCAGGCTGGCTGCATGCTGATCGAACTGCTGAGGGCCGAGGCGAGCCGGGAGCGACCGACCGGTGGGCGTCGCCGGGAGCGCCCGGCTCGGCCCCCGGCGTGGATGTTCCGTCCGATCGGCCGGCGGTGACCGCCGTCGCGCCCCCGGCCGTTCCGGGGCACCTGTTCGCTCCCAGGCTGCGCGCCATGACGGTGGGCGTGGTGGCCCTGGTGTCGCTGCTGGCCTTCGAGGCGCTGGCCGTAGGCACCGCCATGCCGACCGTCGCCCGCAGCCTCGACGGGCTACCGCTGTACGGGCTCGCGTTCGGCGGCACCTTCGCCTTCGGTGTGGTGGGGATGGTGGTCTCCGGGGTGTGGTGCGACGCTCGCGGCCCCCGGGCACCCGTATGGCACGGGGTGGGCTGGTTCGTGGCCGGGCTGCTCGTCGCCGGCACGGCGTCGACGATGGGCGTGCTGGTGGTGGGCCGGATGGTGCAGGGCTTCGGTTCGGGCCTGCTGTCGGTGGCGCTCTACGTCGTGGTGGGGCGGGCGTATCCGGAGGCGCTGCACCGGAGGATCTTCGCCGCGTTCGCGGCGGCGTGGGTCGTACCGTCACTGGTCGGCCCGGTGCTGGCCGGTCTGGTCGTCGAACACCTCGGCTGGCGGTGGGTCTTCCTGGCGGTGCCGGCGGTGGCGGTGCCGGCGGTGCTGCTCGTCCAGCCCGGCCTGCGGACCCTCGAACCGCCCGCGGCGACTCGTCCGTCGGCCGGCGCGGCGGCCCGCATCGGCTGGGCCTGCGGAGCGGCGGTGAGCGCCGCACTGCTGCACTACGGGGGGCAGCAGCGCGGCGCGCTCGCGGTCGGTCTGGTGGGTGGCGCGCTCGCCGGCCTGCTCTGCTGCGCTCCGCGCCTGCTGCCGGCCGGCTTCCTGCGGGCCGGCCGGGGACTACCGACGGTGGTCGGGCTGCGCGGGCTGGCCTCGGCCGCGTTCGCCGGTGCCGACGTGGTCATCCCGCTGATGCTCTCCCGGGAACGGGGGCTCCCGCCGACCGGCGCGGGCCTGGTCCTCACCGTCGGCGCGCTCTCCTGGTCGGTCGGATCCTGGTTGCAGGGCCGGCTACCCGCCCCCGGCTCGGTCGTACCGGACTCGGTCGCGCCCGGCACCGCACTTACCTTCCGCCGCCGTTTCGCGTCCGGCTTTCGGGGCGGTTCCGCATTCGGGCTCCTGGGCCGTTTCGCGCCCCGGTCCTCCGCGACGTTGGTTCGCGCCGGGCTCGCCTGCATCACCGGCGGTACTGCCACTGTGGCGCTCGCGGTGTGGCCGGCGGTGCCGCTGCCGGTGTGTGTGTTCGGCTGGGCTGCCACCGGGCTCGGGATGGGTCTGCTCTACCCGTCGCTGTCGGCGCTGACCCTGGAACTGTCCGCCCCCGGCGAGCAGGGCCGCAACAGTTCCTCCCTTCAACTGGGCGACTCGCTCTTCGCGGCGACCGTGCTGGCGTTGACCGGCGCGGTGCTCGCGGCGGGTACCGCTCCCGGCCAATCGAGCTACGCGGTGACCCTGGTGCTGGCGGCCGGCCTGGCGGGGCTGGGCGTCCTACTCGCCGGCCGGGTGGTTCCCGGCGGGCCGGCGGCGCGGTAGGGCTGGCCGGGTTGAGCGGGGTCGAGCCGCGTGGAGCCGCGTTGAGCCGCAATGTCGGCGAAATGGCGGTGTCCGGCCCTCACGATGGCGCAATGTCGGCGACATGGCGGCGGGTAACCGCCGCCCGCTGCCGCCGGCGCGCCTGCCGGGGCGGCTCGGACGGGCCCTGCGCGCGGGCGGCCTCACCACCACCGCGAACCCGACGGGCACCCGTACGTGGGCGGATTACCTCGCCGCCACGTACGGGGGACCCGGCGGTAGATGAGAAGTTTCCCCGTTCGACGTCTGCCTACCGTGACGCCATGTTGGTCCTCGTCTCCACCGTGATCCTCTACGTCGCCGGCTTCGTCTTCCTCTACGGGGTGATCCGGCTCGCCGTGCGGCACGCCCTCGAAGACCTGGAGGCGCGCCGGCCCGGCCTGCTACGCGCCCAGGAGGTCGCCGCCGCGCAGGACCGGACGTTCGTCCGGGAGAACCCGTTCGTCGCGAACGGCTGACCTGCCACCGGTCCCGCCGGGACCGGACCCGCCCCGGGCGGGGATGCACCGAGGGGCTGGCCCGGGCACGGGGCTGGGCCGGCCCCTCGGTGACGTCACCGGCCCGCCCGGCGGCGGCAGTCGGCGCGGCGCGGCGGCGGCAGCGGCAGCGGCAAGCGGCCCGGCCCCGGCAGGCGGCAAGCGGCCCGGCCCCGGCAGGCGGCAAGCGGCCCGGCCCCGGCAGGCGGCAGCCGGCCCGGTGGTAGGCGGCAGTCGGCCTTCCGAAGGCGCGGTCCGCTTCCCGGTGGCGTCACGCGAGCGGACGGCTGCGGGGGGTGCGAGGATCGCAGCCGTGATGGGAACGCTGAAGACCGAGCCCGCCCGGAGTCGACCGGACCTGCTGGCGCCCCCGGTGGCCGCCGCGATCGGGCGGTGGCCCGCCAGCGCGCCGGTGGACGTCGATCATGTGCTGGTCGCGCCGATCGACGCTGGCCTGGCGGACACCGCCGCGTTCTGTGCGGCGTACGAGGTGGGGCTGGACGTGTCGGCGAACTGCGTCGTGGTCGCCGGTAAACGCGAGGGCGAGACCCGGTACGCCGCCTGCGTCGTCCTCGCCACCACCCGCGCCGACGTCAACGGGGTGGCCCGCCGGGCGCTGGACGTACGCAAGGCGAGCTTCGCCCCGATGGCCGAGGCGGTCGAGCTGACGGGCATGGAGTACGGCGGGATCACCCCGATCGGGCTGCCCGAGGAGTGGCCGATCCTGGTCGACGCGCGGGTGGTCGCCACCCCGTACGTGATCGTCGGCTCCGGCGTGCGGCACGGCAAGATCGCACTGCCCGGGCCGGCGCTCGGTGCGCTCCCCGGTGCCCGGGTGGTGGAGGGGCTGGCCAGGTTCGCCCAGCCCACGACGTAGACCGATGTCGTTTCACGTGGAACGTGATCGACGTCGATCGTTCGCTCTCGGATCGCGACCCGGCGCGGTCAGGACTCCCGCTGTTCGACCTCGCGCAGGGCGGCGAGCAGGGTTTCCGGCTCCTGGGCGCCGGTGACGGCGTACTTCCCGGCCAGCACGAAGGTCGGCACGCTGGAGACGCCGAGCTCGCGCGCGGCGGCCAACTCGGCCGCCACCTCGCGGCGGCCGAGGTTCGACTCCAGGTACTCCCGAGCCTCGGTCTCGTCGAGGCCGACCTCGGTGGCCAGCTTGACCAGGGCGTCCCTCGCGCCGACGTCGATGCCGTCGGAGAAGTGCGCCCGGTAGAGCGCCTCCACCAGCTCGGCGGAGCGGCCCCGCTCGGCGGCGAACCGGATCAGCCGGTGCGCCTCGAAGGTGTTGGCGTGCACGGCGCGGTCGAAGCGCATGTCTAGCCCCACGCCGGCGGCGACCCCGGTCACCTGGGTAACCATTCCCTCGGCCCGCTGCCGGCCGCCGAACTTCGTGGCCAGCGCCTCCACCAGTGGCTTCGGCTCGGAAACCGGCGTCGGGTCGAGCTGGAACGGCCGGTACCGGACGGTCACCTCACCGTCGTACGACTCCAGCGCCTGTTCCAGCCGGCGCTTGCCGATCCAGCACCAGGGGCAGACGACGTCGGCGTAGATCTCGATCTCCATGACCACCGACAACCCGTTGATCAGGAGATCTGTTCCCGGACCTGGCGCTTGAGTCGGGCCAGGATGGCGGTGCCGCCCCGGACGCGCAGCGGGCTGATCGCCTGCGCCAGCCCCATCCGCTGGTAGAGGTCGTCCGGCACGGCGAGCGTCTCCTCGGCGCTCGCCCCGGCCAGCCCCTCGGCGAGGATGCCGGCGAAGGCGCGCGTGGTAGGCGCCTCCGGCGGGCAGTCGAACCAGGTGGCCACCGTCCGGTCCGGGTTCACCTCGGCGCGCAGGAAGAACGCCGTCTGGCACTCGGGGACCTGCTCCATGCCCTCCCGGCCGGCGAGTTCCTCGGGCAGCGGCGGGATGACGTCGGCGTACTCCAGCAGCATCTCCAGCACCAGCTCGCGGGGTGCTGCGGCGAACTCGTCGACGATCTCGGCGAGCTTGGTCGGCATCTCGGGCATCCCGTCAGGCTACCGGCGGTCGATCGGGTGCCCCGTCAGTCTGTCGCTGGTTAACAAGGGGCCCCTCCTCTATTGGAGGCGTTAAGAAGGGGCCCCTCCTTGCTCAACTCTGCGGGGCCTGCTCGCTGATGTCGCTGAGGGCGGAGTTGGGGTCGAGCTGCATGGCCAGGTCGCCGAGGGAGACGATGCCGACGAGCTTGCGCTCGCTGTCGCACACCAGGACGCGCCGGATACCGCGCTCCCGCATCAACGCGGCCGCCTCCCCGGCGGTCGAGTGTTGCTCGATCATCACCACCTCCCGGGTGACGATCGAGCCGATCGTGGTGGCGGCCGGATCGCTGCGCTCGGCCACCGCCCGGACCACGATGTCGCGGTCGGTCAGCATGCCGGCGAGGGTCGCGCCGTCGGTTACCACCACGTCGCCGATGTCCGACTCCTTCATCACCCTGGCCGCCTCGTCCAGAGTGGTTTCTGCGGGCAGGTAGACCACCTGCTTGGTCATCACGTCGCTGACCCGGTAACCGGTCATTGGGGCCTCCGAATACACCTGTGCCGATTCGGTAACCGGTACCCGGTGCGCCGCTCGCTACACCAGATCTCCCCGGGCGCGCAGTGCCTCGTCGCGCAGCCGGTCGACCAGCCCGGCCACCGGCAACTCCGTCCGCTCGCCGGTGGCCCGGTCGCGCAGCTCGACGTACCCGTCGGCGAGGCGGCGGCCGACCACGACGGCGCGCGGGAGGCCGATCAGCTCGGCGTCGGTGAATTTCACCCCGGCGGAGACGTGCGTGCGGTCGTCGACCAGCACCCGCAGGCCGGCAGCGGCGAGCCGCGTGCCGAGGTCCAGCGCCGCGTCGAGCTGCGGCCCCTTGCCGGCCGCCACCAGGTGTACGTCGCACGGCGCGACCGCCGCCGGCCACACCAGGCCCCGCTCGTCGTGGTGCTGTTCGGCGATCGCGGCGACCGCCCGGGACACCCCGATGCCGTAGCAGCCCATGGTGGGGCGGACCGGCTTGCCGGCCGGGCCGAGCACGTCGACGGTGAACGCGTCGGTGTAGCGGCGGCCGAGCTGGAAGATGTGCCCCACCTCGATCCCGCGCCGCATGGTCAGGGTGCCGACCCCGCAGGCGGAGCAGGGGTCACCCGGGCGCACCTCGGCCGCCTCGACGGTCCCGTCCGGGATGAAGTCCCGGCCGCAGACCACGTCGGTGGCGTGCCGACCCGGCTCGTTGGCACCGGTCAGCCAGGCTGTCCCGGTGACGACCCGGGGGTCGACGAGGTACCGGACGCCCAGCTTGGCCAGTAGCTGCGGCCCGATGTACCCGCGTACCAGCTCCGGGTGGGCGGCCCAGTCGTCGAAGACCGCCACGGTGGCCGGGGCGAGCGCCGCCCCGACCCGCTTCAGGTCCACCTCGCGGTCCCCGGGCAGGCCGACCACCAGCAGCTCGGGCTCGGCCGCGCCGGGCCGGCGTACGGTCAGCACGATGTTCTTCAGGGTGTCGGCGGCCGTCCAGTCGGCGCGGCCGGCAAGTCGGCGGGCGTTGGCCAGCTCGACCAGCGAGGCGATGGTCGGCGTCTCCGGGGTGTCGTGCACGGCCGACGCCGGGTGCGCGTCGGGGTCGCCGACCGCCAGGGCTCGGGTGACGACGGCCTCGGTGTTGGCGGCGTGATCGCAGGCGGTGCAGCCGACGAAGGTGTCCTCGCCGACCTGCGTGGCGGCCAGGAACTCCTCCGACGCCGACCCGCCCATCGCCCCGGACGTCGCGCGCACCACCGCGTACTCCAGCCCCAGCTGGTCGAAGATCCGCTGGTACGCCGCCCGGTGCCGCTCGTACGCGGCGGTCAGGCCAGCGTCGTCCAGGTCGAACGAGTACGCGTCCTTCATCAGGAACTCGCGCCCGCGCAGCAGCCCGGCCCGGGGGCGGGCCTCGTCGCGGAACTTCGTCTGCACCTGGAACAGCGTCACCGGGAAGTCCCGGTACGAGGTGAACAGGTCCTTCACCAGCAGCGCGGCCAGTTCCTCGTGGGTCGGGGCGAGCAGGTGCTCGGCACCCCGGCGGTCGGCCAGGGTGAAGATGTCGTCGCCGTACTCGGTCCACCGGCCGCTGGTCCGGTAGGGCTCGGCCGGCAGCAGCGCCGGGAAGTGCACCTCCTGGTCGCCGATGGCGGTCATCTCGCCCCGGACGACGTCGGTCACCCGGTCCAGCACCAGCTTGCCCAGCGGCAGCCAGGTGTAGCCGCCCGGCGCGGCGCGGCGGATGTACCCGGCACGCAGCAGCAGCCGGTGGCTCGGTACCTCCGCGTCCGCCGGGTCCTCGCGCAGGGTTCGGAGCAGCAGGGTCGACATGCGCAACAACATCAGCGCAGCGTACGGCCGGCGACACCGTGTCACGATCCGATTCGCCGGTCGCCGGCCGATCACCCAGGGGGACACCTGCGGGCTGCCGGTCCGGCCGGTTGCCGCGCGGGCGTGCCGATGACCACGGCCACCTTCGCCGGCGGGTGGCGGCGGGCGGGCATCGGCCGGTGACAAACTGGTCGCCGCAGGCAACGGAGGCGTGAGGGAGACGGCGTGCGCTGGCGCAGTTTCGTGGCGGTGGGGGACAGCTTCACCGAGGGCATGGACGACGCGTATCCGGACGGGACCTACCGGGGGTGGGCGGACCTGGTGGCCACCCGGCTCGCCGCCGGGGTCGGCCCCGACTTCCGGTACGCGAACCTGGCGATCCGGGGTCGACTCTTTCCCAACGTGGTGGCCGAGCAGGTGCCGGCCGCGCTGGCGATGAAGCCCGACCTGATCAGCTTCGCGGCCGGCGGCAACGACGTGCTGCGCCGCACGTTCGACCCGGACGCGTTGGCGGCCCGCTTCGACGACGTGGTGCGCAAGCTCCGCTCCGGCGGCGCGGACGTGCTGCTGTTCCGGTTCGCCGACGTGATGGCGCGGCTGCCCGGTCAGCGTCTCGTCGCTCCCCGGGTGCAGTTGCTCAACCGGGCTGTCGGGGAGACCGCCGAGCGGCACGGCGCGATCCTGGTCGACCTCTACGCCGACGACACCTTCCTCAACCCGATGCTGTGGAGCACCGACCGGCTGCACCTGTCGGCGGCCGGGCACCGGAGGGTCGCCGGGCAGGTGCTGACCGCGCTCGGGGTCGGCTGCGACGAGGAATGGCTGCTGGTTCCGCCGCACCCCGCGCCGACGCCGTGGCTGGCCGCCCGCGCCGCTGACCTGCGCTGGGCGGGCCGACACCTGGCTCCGTGGATCAAGCGCCGGCTGACCGGCCGGTCGTCCGGCGACACCGTCACCGCGAAGCGGCCGGTGCTCGGCTCGATTACCGACTGACGTGCGGACCATCCACGCCGCGCCGCTGCTCCGGCTCGCTCCCGGCGACCGGCCGGTCGCCGACGCGGCGGTGCTGGTGACCGGGGACCGGATCGAGGCGGTGGCGTCGCCGGACGAGCTGGCAGCCGCGTACCCCGGGGTGCGGGTGCGGCGGTGGCCGGGCGTGCTCGGGCCCGCGCTGGTGCACGACGGGCCGCTGCCACCCGCCGCCACCCCGCGCGAACGGGTGCACGCCCTGTTCCGGCTCGGGGCCGCCGCCGTGCTCGCCGCCCACGTGACCGACCCGGGGCTGCGCGCCGCCGCCGTCCGCAACGGGGTCGCGCTGCTCACGTCCGTACGCCCGGCCGCGCTGGTCACCGGCGGCCGGGCCGACCTGGCCGTCTTCGCCGAGGACGGGAGCTGCGTCGCCACGGTGGTGGCCGGCCGGCTCGTGCACCGCCGCGCCTGACCGTGCCCCGGCTGCCCGGCAGCGGCGTACCTTGGGGTCATGCCGGTGCCGAGTGATCCGAATCCCCGCCTCCAGTCGTACGCGGACCCGCGGCGGCTCGTCACCACCGAGTGGCTGGCCGAGCACCTGGGCGACGAGGGCCTCGTCGTGGTCGAGTCCGACGAGGACGTGCTGCTCTACGACACCGGGCACATTCCGGGCGCCGTGAAGGTCGACTGGCACACCGAGCTGAACGACCAGGTGAGCCGGGACTACCTGGACGCGGCGAGCTTCGCCGAGTTGTGCGCCGTCAAGGGCATCGGCCGTGACGACACCGTCGTCTTCTACGGCGACAACTTCAACTGGTGGGCGGCGTACGCGCTGTGGGTCTTCTCGCTCTTCGGGCACGCGGACGTGCGGCTGCTCGACGGCGGCCGGCAGAAGTGGGTCGCCGAGGGGCGGGAGCTGACCCGGGAGAAGGTCGCCCGGCCGCGTGCCGCGTACCCGGTGCCGGAGCGTAACGACGCGCCGATCCGGGCGTACCGGGAGCAGGTGATGGCGCACGTCGCCGCCGGCCGGCCGCTGGTGGACGTGCGCTCGCCGGGCGAATACACCGGTGAGATGCTGCACATGCCGGACTACCCGCAGGAGGGTGCGCTGCGTGGCGGGCACATCCCGGGCGCGGTGAACAAGCCGTGGAAGTCGGCCGCGAACGACGACGGCACCTTCCGTTCCGCCGACGAGCTGCGCGTCATCTACACCGACCAACTCGGGCTGAGCCCGTCCGACGACGTGGTGGCGTACTGCCGGATCGGCGAACGGTCCAGCCACACCTGGTTCGTGCTGCGCCACCTGCTCGGCTACCCGCAGGTGCGCAACTACGACGGCTCTTGGACCGAGTGGGGCAACCTGGTCCGGGCACCCGTCGTGAAGGGCGACCAGCCCGGCGGCCTGACCGGCTGACCCGCCCGACTGACCGGCTGACCCGCGCGGCTGACCCGCTGACCCGCGCGGCTGACCCGGCTCGCTGGCCTGCTGGCCCGTCGGTCAGCCGGCCAGCGAGATCACCCCGGTCAGCTTTCGGACCACCCCGGTGACCTCGCCGGTGTCGGGTCGCCAGCGGATCAGCCCGCCGGGCTGCGTCCGGAGCAGCACGGTCCCGTCGGATTCCCAGCCCTGCACCTCACAACAGCCCTTCCACCGGTCCCGGCCCAGGTCGAGCAGGTGGGTCACCGAGCCGGTCCGGCTGTCCAGCACGGCCACCCCCTCGATCCCGTCCGCGCCGCCGTTGGCGATCCAACCGGACCGGGCCACCCGGTCGCCCCGCTGCCAGCCACGGCCGTAGAACTCGACGATCTGGTACGGCAGCACCGGCTCCGCGCTGCGGACCGGGTGCTGCGTGCGTATCGTGCCGTCCGGCACCGACCTGGTGCGGAGGGTGAGGCGGTCCCGGACGCCGGTGACCTCGACGAGCATTCCGCCCGGGGCGGCGGGGTCCGGGGTCACCAGGCCCCAGGGCGAGACGGCGATCTGGTCGGCGGTGCCCGTACCGGGGTCGAGCAGGTAGGTGTTCCGGTCGTCGCCGACCAGCAGTCGGCCGCCCGACCAGACGACGTGTTCCAGGTAGCCGGCGAGCGGCAGTCTCCGGACGGCGGCGGTGGTCAGGTCGACCACCAGTACCGCGCCGGTCTGCGCGAACGCCGCGAACCGGCCGTCCGGGGAGAGGCTTCCGGTCTTGAGCGGCACCGCCTCGTTGCCGTCGGCGTCCCGGGTCGGGGCGAGGGTGACCACGTCGAGGGCGCGCACCGTGCCGTCGTCGCCGAGCACCCGGATCTGGCCTGCGACTCCGGTGTCCGGGTCGACCGGTTGCGCCAGCGCCAGCGCCCGGCGGACCGGGCGGCGGGAGAGCGGCACCGTGGCCGGGTCGCCGATCCGTCCGAGCGGGTCACCCGGGTAGGCCAGGTCGGCCGGCATCCGCCGCACGGGTGCGGTGTCCGGCACCGGAGTGACCGGGGCCGTCGGGCCAGGCGCGGCGGAGGCGGGGTCCGCCGGGGGCAGCCCGGCGGAGTGCCGCAGGGCCAGCAGTGTCCCGCCGGTGACCAGGGCGATGGCCAGGACGACGGCCAGGGCGACGGCACCGGCGGCGCGTCGGGCGCGCTGGGTCCGGCCGGCCCGCTGCCAGGCATCCATCGCAGTCCGGGTCGGCCGGATGTCCTCGGTGGCGACCGTCAGCAACCGGCGTAGCTGCTGCTCCTTCATCGATTCACCGCCAATCCGTCGTTAAGGTCGTCGTCCCGGCCGAGTTCCGGAGCCACCTCGCGTAACCGGCGTAGGGCCGCATGACACTGGCTCTTGACGGTGCCGACGGTGACGCCGAGCACCTCGGCCGTGCCCGCCTCGGTCAAGTCCTCGAAGTAGCGCAGCACGACGACCGCGCGCTGGCGGGGCGGCAACTGCCCCAGCGCGTCGTGCAGCGCGATTCGCAGCGCTCCGTCGCCGTCGAGGGCCACCTGCTCGGGCGGGTGTTCACTGGGTCGTTCCCGGCGGCCACGCCGCCACCACGACACCGCGTCGCGGTAGAGGATCACCCGGACGTACGCGGCCGGGTCGCCGTCGCGCACCGAGGGCCACCGCAGTGCGAGTTTGATCAGCGCGTCCTGGAGCAGGTCCTCGGCCTGGTGCCGGTTTCCGCAGATCAGGTACGCCGCGCGGAGCAACTGGTCCTGGTGGCGCTCGACGAAGGCGACGAAGCTGTCGCGTCTGTCGTCGGCTGTCGTCGGTCCCATGCGCTCCCCCCGGCCGGGGCGCCTGCGCCCGTCAATAGGCAGACGCCCGGCGACCCACAATTTGGTTGGGCGGTCCGGGCCTCGTTGTTCCCGGGGTGACGGGGGCAGCCACGCGTCGGTGATCACCGGTACGGTGAGCTGCCGGCATCGGACCGGGGAGCAGCAGCGTTGGACCGCACCTTCCAGGTCGACCTCCGAGGCGTGGTCGATCTACTCAGCCATCATCTGTACGGCAGCCCACGGGTCTACATCCGTGAGCTCATGCAGAACGCCGTGGACGCGATCACCGCGCGCCGGGCGAGCGAGCCTGACGCTCCGGCTCTGGTGCGCATCGAGCCGCCGGAGCTGACCGCCGACGGGACGCTGCGGGTGCACGACAGCGGCATCGGCCTCACCGAGGCCCAGGTGCACGAGCTGCTGGCCACCATCGGCCGCAGCTCCAAGCGGGACGAGCTGGGCTTCTCCCGGCACGAGTTCCTCGGTCAGTTCGGCATCGGGCTGCTCTCCTGCTTCCTGGTGGCCGACGAGATCCGCGTCGTCACCCGGCACGCCGGCGAGCCGACCGTCCTCTGGACGGGGTACGCCGACGGCCGGTACGCCGTCGAGGCCGCGCCGGCCGGGCAACAGCGCGTGGAGCCCGGGACGACCGTGACGCTGGTGCCGCGCCGCGCCGCCGACCAGTGGTTCGCCACCGCGACCGTCACCGAGCTGGCCCGGCTGTACGGGTCGCTGCTGCCGGTCACCGTCCGGGTCGGCGACGTGGTCACCACCACGGGCGAGCCGCCCTGGCCGACCGCCCCGGGTACGGGCCTCGACCGTCCGGCCCTGACCCGGTACGCCCGGCAGCTCCTCGGCGTCGAACCGTTCGACGTGGTGCCCCTGTCGGTGCCCGAGGCCGGCCTGACCGGCGTCGCGTTCATCCTGCCGACCCCGGTGAACCCGGCGGCGCGGGCCGGGCACCGGGTGTACCTCAAGCGGATGCTGCTCACCGAGCACGCCGACGGGCTGCTGCCCGACTGGGCGTTCTTCGCCCACTGCGTGGTGGACGCCAGCGAGCTGCGACCCACCGCCAGTCGCGAGGCGCTCTACGAGGACACCCTGCTCACCGCAACCCGGGACGCCATCGGCGAGCAGGTGCGCGGCTGGCTGGTCCGGCTGGCCCGGCACGACCCACGCCGGCTCGCCGAGTTCCTCCAGGTGCACCACCTCGGCGTGAAGGCGCTCGCCGTGCACGACGACGAGATGCTGCGCCTGGTCGACCAGTGGTGGCCGATGGAGACGAACGTGGGCACCCTCACCCTGGCCGAGTTCCGGCGGCGTCACGGACTGCTCCGGTACGCCGCCAGCCTGGACGAGTTCCGCCAGCTCGCCGCCGTCGCCGCCGCGCAGGACCTCGCGGTGGTCAACGCCGGGTACACGTACGACGCCGAGCTGATCGAGCGGTTGCCGACGGTGGACCGGTCGGTGCTCATCGAGCGGCTGGAGCCCAGCGACCTGACCACCCGCTTCGACGCCCTCGACCCGGCCGTGGAGCTGGCCCTGCGGCCGTTTCTCGCCGGGGCGCAGCGGGCGCTGGAACGGCTCGGCTGCGAGGTGGTGATGCGGGCGTACGACCCGGTGTCGCTGCCCGCGCTCTACCTGGTCAGCCGGTCGGCGGCGTTCAACGACCAGCTCGCCGCCACCCGGGACCGGGCCGACGAGCTGTGGGGCGGGGTGCTCGACGCGCTCGCCGCGTCCGCCCCGCCCGACCGCCCGCAACTGGTGCTCAACCACCGCAACCCGCTGGTCCGCCGGGTCACCACCCTCGACGACCCGGAGCTGGTCGGGCTCGCCGTCGAGGCGCTGTACGGGCAGGCCCTGCTACTCGGGCACCACCCCATCCGCGCGGCCGACGCCGCGCTGCTGAACAGTTCCTTCCTCGGCCTGCTCGGCCGGGCCGTACCGGGACGGGAGTGAGGGTCGCCGATGAGTGACGACGAACTGTGGCGGATGCTGCACGAGAGCACCGGCATGCCGTACGGCGTCGGGCGCACGGCCGCGCTGGAGCAACTGCTGCGCCGCGCAGACGGCGGTGACGACCGGCACTTGGCGTTCGCCGTCCGGATGCAGGCCACCACGGGGTACGTCTACGGCGGCGAGCCGGCCAAGTCCTTCGTCACCTTCTCCTGGTGCCTGGCCGAGTTCGACCGGGACCCGCAGCCCTACCACCAGCGCTACGCCCACCAGCTCCTCTGGCACTTCAAGTACATGGTCAACGCCATGCTGAAGTTTCCCGAGCTGCCGCTGGACCGCACGTACGCGGTGCTCGACGACATGGAGCGCCGGTACGCCGACGCGGGGCACAGCCTCCAGGCCGTGCACAAGCACCGCTACCTGGTGGCCGACCACGTGGGCGACGCCGAGGCCGCCGAGCGGTGGTACCGGGAGTGGCTGACCGCCCCGCGAGACGAGCTGTCCGACTGCGCCGGCTGCGACCCCACCACCCAGGTCGCCCACCTCGCCGACGTCGGCCGGCACGACGAGGCGGTGGCGCTGGCCGAGCCGGTCCTCGCCGGCCGGCTGACCTGTACGGAGCAGCCGCAGGCGATCCTCACCGCGCTGCTGGTGCCGTACCTGCGCACGGGTCGGGCCGATGCGGCGCGGGACGCGCACCGGGAGGCGTACCGGCGGCTGCGGGGCAACCTGTCGGACCTGTGGGACATCGGCGACCACGTCGAGTTCTGCACGCTGACCGGCAACGAGGCGCGGGCCGTGGAGATCGTCGAGCGGCACCTGGACTGGCTGGATCGCGCGCCCACCCCGGCCGCCGCGATGCACTTCGCGGCGGCGGCCTCGGCCGCGCTGGGCCGCGCGGCCGAGGCCGGCGACGTCGCCCTGCACCGGCGGGCGGCCGGCGACCGTCCGGCGGGCGAGGTGTCCGCCGCCGCGCTCGCCGCCGAGCTGGCCGCCACGGCTACCGCGCTGGCCGAGCGGTTCGACGCCCGCAACGGCACGGCCCACCAGTCGGAGTGGGTCGCCCGGCGGCTGGCCACCGGGCCCGGCGAGCACCTGCCGCTGTCGGCCAGCCTGCGCAATCGCCCGGCCCGGCCGCCGGAGCTGGCGGCGGCCCCGGCCCCGGCGGTGACCGTGCCGGCCGAGGCCACCGCCGACGAGCTGCTCGATCTGGCCGACGACTGCTGGCGTACGCACGACCGTGCGGGGTTCGCCGCCGCGCTGGCCGCCTACGACGGGCGGTTCGGCGCGAGCGGTCAGCCGGCCCGGACGGCGGCTCGGCGGCTGGAGCTGCGGGTCGGCGAGCTGACCGACGCCGACGGCCCGCAGGCGGCGCAGGAGGCGAACCGGGCGGCGCTGGCCGCGTACCGGGAGCTGTCGGACGAGGTCCGGGAGCAGGTGGTCGCCGGCCGGCTCGGGGTTCTGCTCTGCCTGACCGGCGACGGCGAGGAGGGGCTGGCGCTGGCGCGAGGCTCCGCGGACTTCCTTGCCGGGCACGGCGACGTCCGGGAGCGGGCTGCCGCGTACGACCGGCTCTCCCTCGCGCTGGCGCACCTACAGCGCTGGGAGGAGGCGCTGGTCGCCGCCGATCGGGCCGCAGCCGAGGCCGACGGCGACCCGTGGCTGGCCGCCCGGGTGGCGCTGCACCGCGCCCACGTGCTGGAGGAGTTGGAGCGGCCGGCGGAGTTCCGGGCGGCGGCCGAGCTGGCCCGCCGGCTTGCCCGGGAGGTGGGCGTGGGTGAGCTGGTCACCGCCGCCACCCTGGCGTACGCGCGGGCGACGGACGACCCGGCCGAGCGGGTGGCCGCCTGCGACGAGGCATTGGAGACGGCCCCGGCGCAGGCCCGGTTGCCGGTGCGGGTGTTCCGGGCGCGGGCCCTGCTGGGCGCGGACCGGGCGGCCGAGGCGGTGGAGGACTTCGCCGAGGCGGTGACCCTCTGCGTGGAGCAGGGCGCCGACGGGGACGCCTTCCTTCGCTGGGAGCTGGCGAACGCGTACCGGGTTGCCGGGCGGGCGGCGGAGGCGGCCGAGGTGGCGGAGGAGGCGGTGCTCGGGCTGGACCGGCTCGGGGCGCAGGCCGAGGCGGACCGCTGCCGGCACCTGCTGGCCGGGATCTACGTCGACCTCGGGGAACTGGACCCGGCGTTGGTTCTGCTCGACCAGCTCGCCCGCAACCTCGACGGGCCGGACAACCTGCCGCACCGGGCGCAGGTGCTGGAGGAGGCCGGCGGCCTGCTCTACGACGCCGACCGGGACGCGCTGGCCGCGCAGCGGTTCGCCGAGGCGGCTGCCGCGTACCGGCTGGCCGGGGCGCTTGGTCGACGAGCTGCGCGCCCGCCGCCGGGAGGCGGAGGCCCTGAACTGGTCCGGGGACGTGCCGGCGGCGGTCCGCGCCGTCGAGGTGGTGGACGGGCTCGCCGCCGCGCTGACCGGTCGGCCGGAGCAGCCGCCGGTGGTGACGTACGAGGTGGGGCTCGCGGCCGAGGCCGGGGCCCGGGTGCTGGCCTCCGACGACCGGCCGGCTGAAGGGCTGGACCGGCTGGCCGGGGTGCCGGCCCGGCTGCGGTCGATCGAGGCGTTCGGCGAGGCGGCCCGGGTGGAGCTGCTCGGCTGCGAACTGCTGGTGCGCGCCGGCCGGCCGGGCGAGGCGGAGCCGCTGCTGCGGGAGGTGCTCGGCGGCCTGCCCCCGGGCTCCCGTCCGGCGGCCCAGGCCGCGTGGCTGCTCGCCCGGGTGCTCGACGAACTGGGCCGTCCGGACGAGGCGGCGGCGGTCCGTGCGGAGCACGGCCTGGCCGGCGACGACGACGACTGACGGCGGCCCGACCGGCGGTGGTGCCCGGCCGGGCGGCCGGTGGGGCGACCGACGGGTAACCGAGGCGACGTCCCGAACCGCGCCAGGTCTACGCTTGCCCGGTGACGGTGGAACAGCGGGCACGGGGGTCGGCGGGCGGCGTGGCTGGCAGTGGGCGACGGCGGTCGCGACGGGACGAGATCCTGGAGATCGCGGTCGGGCTCTTCGCCGCGCGGGGCTACCACGGCGTGTCGATGGACGACATCGGCGCGGCGGCGGGCGTCACCGGCCCGGCCCTCTACCACCACTTCGCCGGCAAGGAGGCGATGCTGGCCGCCGCGCTGATTCCGGTCAGCGAGGGGCTGCTCGACGGCGGGCGGGAGCGCGCCGCCGGCCACCCCGACGACCCGCGCGGCGCGCTGGAGTCGCTGATCGACTTCCACGTCGAGTTCGCGCTGGCCAACCCGGCCGTGATTGCCCTGCACCTGCACGAGCTGGACCGGCTGCCGGACGAGCCGCGTCGCCGGATCCGTCGGCTCCAGCGGCTCTACGTGGAGCAGTGGGTGACGGTGCTGACCGCGCTGCACCCGAGCCTGCCCGACGGCGAGGCGCGGGTGTTGGCGCACGCCGCCTTCGGCCTGATGAACTCGACGCCGTTCCTCGGCGGCGAGGTGGACCGGCAGCGGCGGGCCGCCCTGCTGCGCGCCGCCACCCTGGCCGCCCTGCTCGCCGAGGCCGACGCCTGAGCCGCTGGCCCGACACCTGAGCCGATAGCCGAGGCTTGACTCGTGGACGACCCGTCACCCATGGTTCCCTGGCATCGTCCCCACCCCTGGACGCTGGAGGAGAACATGATCGAATCGCTGCTGGTGGCCAACCGCGGCGAGATCGCCCGTCGGATCATCCGAACCGCGAACCGGCTCGGAATCCGCGCGATCGCGGTCCACTCGGAGGCCGACGCCGGCCTGCCGTTCGTGACCGAGGCCGACGAGGCGGTCTGCGTGGGCCCGGCCAACCCGGCCCAGAGCTACCGGAACGTCGAGGCCATTCTCGCCGCCGCCAAAGCGACCGGCGCGCAGGCGATCCATCCCGGGTACGGCTTCCTGTCGGAGAACGCCGACTTCGCCCGTACCGTCGAGCGCAGCGGGCTGATCTGGGTCGGACCCGGCGCGGACGCGATCACCGCGATGGGCGACAAGATCAACGCCCGGAACCTGATGGCGGCGGCCGGGGTGCCGGTCGCAGCCGGCACCACCGAGCCGGCCGCCGACCTCGACGCGGCGGTCGCCGCAGCCGCCGGGATCGGTTACCCGGTGATGGTCAAGGCCGCGGCGGGCGGCGGCGGCATGGGCATGGGCGTGGCCGCCGACGAGGCCGCGCTGCGCACCGAGTACGACAAGGTGCGCGCGTTCGCCGAGCGGATGTTCGGCGACGGATCGGTGCTGATCGAGCGGTACTTTCCCCGGGTACGCCACGTCGAGGTGCAGATCCTCGGCCTGGCCGACGGCCGGGTGGTGGCGCTCGGCGAACGCGAGTGCTCGGTGCAGCGGCGCAACCAGAAGCTCGTCGAGGAGTCCCCGTCTCCGGCGGTGTCGCCGGAGCTGCGGGCGCGGTTCCTGGCCGCCGCCGTGCGGGCCGGCGAGGCGGTCGGCTACCGCAACGCGGGCACGGTCGAGTGCCTGCTCGATCCCGCCACGCAGGAGTTCTTCTTTCTGGAGATGAACACCCGGCTCCAGGTCGAGCATCCGGTCACCGAGCTGGTCTACGGCGTGGACCTGGTCGAGGAGCAGCTACGGGTCGCCGCCGGCCTTCCGCCGACGTTCGACCCGGACGCGCTCGCCCCGCGCGGCCACGCCATCGAGCTGCGGATCAACGCCGAGGACCCGAAGCGCTTCCTGCCCGGCCCCGGCGCGATCACGACGTGGCGCGAGCCGGGCGGCGAGGGCGTCCGGGTCGACTCCGGCTACGTCGCCGGCAACACCGTGACCCCGTTCTACGACAGCCTGCTGGCCAAGTTGATCGTCAACGGCAGGGACCGGGCGGAGGCCGTCGAGCGGGCCCGCGCGGCGGTCGCCGCGTTCGAGGTGGCCGGCCCGAAGTGCAACCTCCCCTTCTTCGCGGAACTGCTGGAGAACGAGGAGTTCCTTTCGGGCGACTACGACACGGGCATCGTCGGCCGGATGCGCTGACCGCCCCGACGCGTAGGTGATCAAGAGGTTCGCCCTGGCGTGAACCCGCGACGTCGACGCAAGTCTCTCGATCAACCTCGCTGGGTGGGCGGGCCGGGCTCGATCCAGTAGGTGAGGGACCTTGCGGCCCTGACCCCCAGGTGTTCTGGTTCCCTGGAGGGACCACCGGCCGTCCGGCGTCGCCCGTCGGCCGTCCCCACGAGGGGCGGCGGCGCGACGACACCCCGGCGGCCCGATGTCACAGCGAGGTGACCATGAGCCAGATGCCAGCGGCGGTGTCGATCCGGGAGGTCGGGCCGCGCGACGGGCTCCAGAACGAGGAGCCGATCCCGACCGACGCCAAGGTGCGGCTGATCGACGCGCTCTCCGCCACCGGCGTGCGCCGTATCGAGGCGGTGTCGTTCGTGCACCCGAAGGCGATCCCGCAGATGGCCGACGCGGACGAGGTGTGGCGGCGGGTCGCGAGGGCCGACGGGGTGCGGTACTCGGCGCTGGTGCCCAACACCCGGGGTGCGCAGCGGGCCCTGGCCGCGGGGTTCACCGAGATCGAGGTGGTCGTCTCGGCGAGCGACACGCACAACCGGCGTAACGTCAACCGGTCCACCGAGGAGTCGCTCGACGACATCGCCGAGCTGATCGACCTGCTGCACGGGGCCGGCGCGACCGTCGAGGTGATCGTGGCGACCAGCTTCGGCTGCCCGTATGAAGGGGACGTCGACCCGGCGCGGGTCGCCGGCATCGTCGACCGGGTGGTCCGCGACGGCGCGGACCGGGTCGCCTTCGGCGACACCACGGGCATGGGCACGCCGCGCCGCGTCCGCGAGCTGCTGACCGCGGTACGCGACCGCGACGCGCGCGTCCCCGTGCTGCTGCACTTCCACAACACCCGGGGCACCGCGCTGGCGAACCTGCTGACCGCCCTGGAGCTGGGGGTGACCGAGTTCGACGCCAGCGTCGGCGGCCTCGGCGGCTGCCCGTACGCGCCGGGGGCCAGCGGCAACCTGGCCACCGAGGAGGCGGTGCACATGCTGCACGACATGGGCATCGACACCGGCATCGACCTGGCCGCCCTCATCGAGGCGGCGGAGCTGGCCGAGCAGCTGCTCGGCAAGAAGCTCCCCTCCGGAGTCCTGCGCGCCGGCCCGCGCACCCGCCTGGCCGGTTGACCGGTGCGCAGGGGCGTGGTCGCCCCTGCGCACCGGTGCCGCTCAGCCCGCGGCCACAACGCCCGGTTCTGGGCGCTGGTCGGGCGCCCCGGCGCTCGGCCTCGCCGAGCCCGACGGTGGTGTCTTCCCACTCGCCCCGGGGGTCGCCGACCGGGCGCCGGATGAGCTACCCTAACGATCGTTCAGGGCGGTCGGTGTGCCCGCGCGGCGGCCGGCACGGGTGGCGGCAATGGGGAGTCGGCGTGACGCTCGACGGTGAGGCACTGGAACAGCTGCGCAAGCGCGCCGGGGCCGGCGGTGCGGACAAGTACCACGCGGCGAACGCCGCCAAGGGCAAGCTCTTCGCCCGCGAGCGGGTGGCGCTCTTGGTCGACGAGGGCTCGTTCGTCGAGGACGGCCTCTACGCCAACGCGCTGGCCGAGGGTCTGCCGGCCGACGGGGTGGTCACCGGCACCGCCACCATCGACGGCCGGCCGGTCTGCCTGATGGCCAACGACTCCACGGTCAAGGCGGGCAGTTGGGGCGCGCGTACCGTGGAGAAGATCATCCGGATCATCGAGCGGGCGTACTCGACCGGCGTCCCGATGGTCTACCTGGTCGACTCGGCCGGCGCGCGGATCACCGACCAGGTCGACCTGTTCCCCGGCCGGCGCGGGGCCGGCAAGATCTTCTGGAACCAGGTCCGCGCCTCCGGCTCGATCCCGCAGGTGTGCGCCCTGTTCGGGCCGAGCGCGGCCGGCGGCGCGTACATTCCAGCGTTCTGCGACGTGGTGGCGATGGTCGACGGCAACGCGAGCATGTATCTCGGCTCCGACCGGATGGTCGAGATGGTGACCGGCGAGAAGACCACCCTGGAGGCGATGGGCGGGGCGCGGGTGCACTGCGCCGAGTCCGGCGTCGGGCACTTCCTGTGCAAGACCGAGGCCGAGGCGCTCGACGTGGTCCGGCGCTACCTGTCGTACCTGCCGGCGAACTGGACCCAGCCGCCGCCGGCCGTCGAGGCGATCCCCGCGCCGGCCAAGGTCGACCTGGCCGCGCTCGTGCCGGCCAGCGAGCGGCAGGCGTTCGACATGCGCCGGTACGTCAAGGGCCTGCTCGACGACGGCAGCTTCTTCGAGATCCAGGCGCTCTGGGCCAAGGAGCTGACCATCGGCTTCGGTCGGCTCGACGGCGAGGTCGTCGGCGTCGTCGGCAACAACTCGATGTTCAAGGGCGGGGTGCTCTTCGTCGACTCGGCCGACAAGGCGACCCGGTTCGTGCAGCTCTGCGACGCGTTCAACGTGCCGCTGCTGTTCCTGTCCGACGTGCCCGGGTTCATGGTGGGCAGCGCGGTGGAGAAGCAGGGCATCATCCGGCACGGGGCCAAGATGATCACGGCGATCTCCGAGGCGACCGTGCCGAAGATCTGCGTGGTGGTGCGCAAGGCGTACGGCGCGGGCCTCTACGCGATGGCCGGTCCCGGCTTCGAGCCCGACGCGACGATCGCCCTGCCCACCGCGAAGATCGCGGTGATGGGGGCGGAGGCGGCCGTCAACGCCGTCTACGCCAACAAGATCGCCGCCATCGCCGACGAGACGGAGCGGGCCGCCTTCGTCGCCGCCAGGCGCGCCGAGTACGAGCGGGACATCGACGTCGTCCGCCTCGCGAGCGAGCTGGTGGTCGACACGATCGTCGAGCCGCGCGACCTGCGCACCGAGCTGGTCCGCCGCTACGCCGCCGCCCGCACCAAGGACCGGCACTTCTCCCGCCGCCGGCACGGCGTCACCCCGGTCTGACCCTCCGTCGCGCCCGGGGCCCGCACCACCACCGCGACGCGCCACACCACCGCGACCGCCCGCACCACCCCGCGACCGCCCGCACCATCCCGCGACCCAGGACCACCCCATCCGCCGGTGTCACGAGCGTCCGGCGGAGGACCCCGTACAGGAGGAACCGATGGACTTCCGGCTCACTGAGGAGCAAGAGGCGCTGCGGTCCAGCGTGCGGGACTTCGCCCGCGAGATCGTCGCCCCGGTCGTCGCCGAGCACTACGAGAAGCGCACCTTCCCGTACGAGGTGATCCGGCAGATGGGCAAGATGGGCCTGTTCGGCCTGCCCTTCCCCGAGGAGTACGGCGGCATGGGCGGCGACTACTTCGCGCTCTGCCTCGCCCTGGAGGAACTGGCGCGGGTCGACTCCAGCGTGGCGATCACCCTGGAGGCTGCGGTCTCCCTCGGTGCGATGCCGATCTTCCGCTTCGGCACGGTCGAGCAGAAGGAGCGGTGGCTGCCGAGGCTGGTCAGCGGGGAGGCACTCGCGGGCTTCGGCCTTACCGAGCCTGGCACCGGCTCGGACGCCGGCGGCACCCGGACCAGGGCCGTCCTGGACCCCTCGACCGACGAATGGGTGATCAACGGCTCGAAGGCGTTCATCACCAACTCGGGCACCGACATCACCGCCCTGGTCACGGTCACCGCCGTCACCGGCACCCGCCCGGACGGGTCGAAGGAGCTGTCCACCATCATCGTCCCCTCCGGTACCCCCGGCTTCACGGTCGCCCCCGGCTACTCCAAGGTCGGCTGGAACGCCTCGGACACCCACGAGCTGACCTTCGACGACTGTCGGGTTCCGGCGGCCAACCTGCTCGGCGAGCGCGGCCGGGGCTTCGCCCAGTTCCTGCGCATCCTCGACGAGGGCCGCATCGCCATCGCCGCCCTGGCCGTCGGCCTCGCCCAGGGCTGCGTCGACGAGTCGATCAAGTACGCCAGCCAGCGCCAGGCGTTCGGCCAGCCGATCGGCAACTACCAGGCCATCCAGTTCAAGATCGCCGACATGGAGCTGAAGGCGCACACCGCCCGCCTCGCGTACTACGACGCGGCGGCCCGGATGCTAACCGGCGAGCCGTTCAAGCGGCAGGCGGCGATCGCCAAGCTGCACGCCAGCACGATCGCCGTGGACAACGCCCGCGAGGCGACCCAGATCCACGGCGGCTACGGCTTCATGAACGAGTACCCGGTGGCCCGGTTCTGGCGGGACTCGAAGATCCTGGAGATCGGCGAGGGCACCAGTGAGGTCCAGCGCATGATCATCGCCCGCGACCTTGGGCTGTGAAAGGAAGGGCCCCCTACTAACGCCTGAGGTAGAGAAGGGTCCCCTTCTCACGCCGCACCCCACCCCACCGGCGGCGGTGTCGGATATCCGCGCCGCCCAGCGTCGGCAGGGCGACGATTGGCTGCCGACCGTCACACCCGATCCGTACCCTTCCTGCCCATGGCTCCCGATCATGGCCGTCCGCCGGGCACGGACGGTCGTACCGGACTGTCGGACCTGCTGCGCACGCACCGGCACGCCGCCGGCCTCACCCAGGCCGAGCTGGCGTCCCGCGCGGGAGTGGGGGTGCGGACGGTCCGGGACCTGGAGCGGGGCCGGTCCGCGCGGCCGCAGCGGACCACCGTCGACCTGCTGGCCGGCGCGCTCGGCCTCGCCGGGCCGGCGCGGGCGGCCTTCGTCGCGGTCGCCCGGGGGACGGCCCCGGCCGACCCGGCCCGCGCAGCCGCCGAGCCACCCTCCCCCACCGCGCCGCCGCCGGGGAGCCCTCAGCCGGTCGGCGCCGGGCCGCCGCCGACCACCCACCCCGGGGGTACGCCGATCGCGCTCCCGCCCCCGGTCGAGCTGATCGGCCGGGAGCGGGACGTGGCCGAGCTCGTCGAGCTGCTCACCGCCGACCACGGTCAACCGGTGGTCAGCCTGGTCGGGCTGGCTGGGGTGGGCAAGACGGCGCTGGCCCTGGCGGTCGCCCACGCCGTCGCCGCACGGGCCCCGGGCGGTGCCGCCGGAGTGCTTGTCGGGGAGGGCTCGGACGCCGCGGACGTGCTCTCCGCAGCGGCGGCGGTCTTCGGCGCGGCCCGCCCGCCCGACCTCGCGGTTCGGCTCGCCGGCCGCCCGGCACTGCTGCTGATCGACGCGGTGGAGCGGGCACCCGACCCGGTGGCCGAGGCGCTGCACCGGCTCGCCGGGGCGGTGCCCACGCTGCGGGTCCTGGTCACCGGGCGGCACCCGGTCGGCGCGCCGGGGGAACGGGTCTGGCCCGTACCGCCGCTGGACGTGCCCCCGCCCGAACTCGACCCGGCCGACCCGGACGTCCTGGCCGGCTACCCGGCGGTGGCGCTGTTCACGACGCGGCTGGCCCGGGTGCGGCGGGAGCCGCCGGACCCGGCCGAGCTGCCGGCCCTCGCCGCGCTGGCCCGCCGGCTGGGCGGGCTGCCCCTCGCCATCGAGCTGATGGCCGCCCGGGGGCGCATCCTCGACCTCAACGAGCTGCTCGACCGGTACGGCGATCGCGTCCTGGACCTCGCCACGTCACCGGTCCGGCCGCCCGGGTCGGGATGGGCGGCGGGAGGCGGGGCGACGGTCACCCTGCGGGACGCGGTGGCGGCCAGCTACCGCCTCCTCGCGCCGGACGAGCGGGCCGCCCTGCGCCGGCTTTCCGCGTTCCGCAACCGCTGGTCGGTGGAGCTGGCCGAGGAGATGCTGGCCGACGACGCCGACCCGGAGGGCACGGTCGCGGTCGACCCGGTGCCGTTGCTGGACCGGTTGCTCCAGCTCGGGCTGCTGAGCGTCCGGGGCACCGGGCCGTTCCGGTTCCGGCTGCTCGACGCGGTCCGGGAGTTCGCCGCCGAACAGGCCATCGGTGCCGGCGAGCAGTGCGTCGTCCGGCGGCGGCACGCCGAGGTGTTCGCGCGGCTGGTAGCCCGGACGGCCCCCGAGCTGGCCGGCCCGCAACTGGCCTCGGCCGTGCGCCGGCTGGACGAGGCGACCGGCGACATCACCGCGGCGCTGGCCCACGCCGCCGTCGACGACCCGTCGACCGCGCTGCGGCTGGCCGTCGGGCTGGCCCGCTGGTGGCGGTTCCGGGGGCGGGACGTCGTCGGGCGGCAGTGGCTGCGCCGGCTGCTGGCCGACCCGCGTACCGCCGACGCCGATCCGGGGCTGCGCGCCCGGGCGGCGCTCGGCGCGGCCCGGCTGGCCGTCGAGCACGGCGCGGCGGAGCAGGAACTGCCGACGGCGCGGGACGCCTGGGCCGTCCTCCACCGGGCCGGCGACGTGGCCGGGGAACTGGAGGCGCGGACGGTGCTCTGCGCGCTGCTGGTCGCGACCGGCGGGCACGACGAGGCGCGCGACCAGGCCGCCGCCGTCCTCGCCCTGGCGACCCGGAACGGGTGGTTGCGTGACATGGCCGTGGCCCAGAACAGCCTCGCCTGGCACGACATCCGGGTGGGTGACCTGGCCGGGGCCCGCCGCCGGCTGGCCGCGATGGACCGGCTTTCCGCCCAGGCCGGTGAGCGGCGGCTGCGCATACTGGCCCGGGCCAACCTCGCCGAGGTGACCCGGCTGGAGGGCCGGTACGCCGATGCCGTGGAGCAGGGCCGTCGGGTGGTCGCCGGGTTGGTGGAACTCGGCGACCCGGGGGACCGGCGGCGGGCCGTCGGCACGATCGGGTTGGCACTGGCCCAGGACGGGCGTCCCGACGAGGCGGCCGAGGTACTGGCCAGTCTCCGTACCCGCGCGGCCGATGACGCGGTCCTCGGTGCCGAGCCGCCGCGCGGCCGGCCGGGAGAGTGGCGGTTCGAGGACGGGATCTGCGCGCTCATCGAGGCGAACATCGCCCTGCACCGGGCCGACCGGGAGCTGGCGGCCGAGTGGTTCGCCGCTGCGGCGGAGGCGGCCGTCGCCGGCCAGGACCGGCGGGACGCGGTGGAGGCTCTCGTCGGGCTCGCGGCCATCACCCGCGACGCGGGCGTGCTCGACCGCCTCGACCGGGCCTGCCGGGAGAGCGGGATCAGTCTGCTGCCCCGGGAGATCGCACTCCTGGCGGCGGTGCGTCCGGGCACGGCGCTGGCCTGAGGGCCGTGCCCGGGGTGGTTGACGCGGGGGCGGCGCGAGCGAAGAAGCCCCCTGGTTTTACCCCTCGCTCATCGCTCGCGCCGGCACCCCCCGGTGCCCCCCCGCTGAAAGCACAGTAACCACCGCCGATGGACATCTTCGTCCGATTCACCCCGATAGCTGGCGCTGGGCGGGGTGGTTCTGCCGGTCTTTCTGCCGGTGCGCTGCCGTGGCGCGGATCAGGATCGGGCGTCCTCCTCCGGGACCGGCTCGGTGCTGCCCGCGGTCGCGCCCGGGTGCACCGCGTCGCGTACGCGCCGGAGGCCGTCGAGGACGGCGCGCAGTTCCTCCGGCTCGAGCTGGCCGGTGAACCACTGCTCGATGATCCGTAGGTGCCCTGGGAGAGTCTGGTCGAGCCGCTGCAGACCGGCGGTGGTGACCACCGCGTACGAGCTGCGCCGATCGGACGGGCAGGCCCGCCGGCAGAGCAGGCCGTCGCGCTCCATCCGGTCCACCACCCGGGTCACCCCGCTGGTGGAGAGCGAGGTCTGCGCAGCCAGGTCGGTCATCCGAAGCTGGTTGCCGGGCGATCGGGCGAGGCGGGTGAGCACCTCGAATTCGACCGGGGAGAGCCCGTGCTCCTCGAACTGGGCGGCGAACCGGGCCGACAGCCCGGCGTGCGCCTCGACGAGGAGACCGACGGCGGTGATCCGGGGGTCGTCGAACACGTTCTGGTTCACGGGTTCATCATAGCAATACTTGACACGAGGAATATTGCCATGGCTATAGTTGCTCCATCAGTCGTTTGATTGCTGAACAATCTTCTTTGGAGGACAGCACCATGACCAGCAGCACCGGATCGGTTACCCGCGAGTGGGATGGCCTCACGATCCCGGCGGCCGGCACCTACCTGCTGGACGTCGCCCACAAGCGGGTCGGGTTCGTCGCCCGGCACATGATGGTCAGCAAGGTTCGCGGTGAGTTCGCCGACGCGACCGCCACGATCACCATCGCCGAGGACCCGATGCAGTCCTCGGTCTCCGCCACCATCCAGGCCGCCAGCATCAGCACCGCCCAGGCCGACCGGGACGCCCACCTGCGCAGCCCCGAATTCCTGGACGTCGAGACCTTCCCGACCCTGGAGTACCGCAGCACGGGCGTGAAGTCCCGCAGCGGCAACGAGTTCGTCCTCTCCGGTGAGCTCACCCTCAAGGGCGTGACGCGCCCGGTGGAGCTGGAGGTCGAGTTCGAGGGCGTCGGCCGCAGCCCGTTCGGCCAGGACATCTTCGGCTTCTCCGCCAGCACCGAGATCGACCGCGAGGACTTCGGCCTGACCTGGAACGTGGCCCTGGAAACCGGCGGCGTGCTGGTCGGCAAGAAGATCAAGATCGAGATCGAGGGCGAGGGCGTCCGGCAGGCCTGATCCCCCCGCTCCACCAGGACCCCGGGCCCGCGTCGCACCAGTCGACGCGGGCCCGCGGCCATCCACCCGGCCCGGGGCGCTGTTGTCCGCCCGGCGCGCGGACGGACCGCGCGGTGTCCCGGACCGGGCGCGAGCCGAGGAGGGGTCCCCCGGCGCAGACGGGCTGCGCGCCGGCGTGCCGGCCCGACGGGAGCGTGCGAATTGTCACGGCCTGTTCCTCGGCGTGGACGGTGGCGGGCGTTGCCGCCTGGGTAGAAAGCCCAATCGGAAGCGCGTTCCAGCCCGGTCGCGGTCGCTGCTGCGGTGATCGCCCGGCGTCGGCCTCTGGCCCGGCGCGGGGGGTGCTTTTACCGTAGAAGGTTCACAATGTGCGCTGCGGGGCGGCATGCCCCTTCGCGCCTCGCGCCGGGAGGACACATGGGCAGGGACGTCGAGCAGGGCGCCTTCTCCCGAGAGGACAGGGTCCGCTACCGGCAGAAGGTCCGGAGGTGCCTGGACGTCTTCGCGTTGATGCTGGACGACTTCGGCTTCGACGCCGACCGGCCGATGACCGGGCTGGAGATCGAACTCAACCTGATGGACCCGGCCGCCGAGCCGGCGATGCGCAACGACCAGATTCTCGCCGACATCGCAGACCCGCTCTTCCAGACCGAGTTGGGACGCTTCAACCTGGAGCTGAACGCCCAGCCCAGGCTCATCGAGGGCATCGGCTTCGCCGACTACGAGCGCGACCTGCGCAGCAGCCTGACCCGGGCCGACGAGCGGGCGGCCCACTCCGACGCGCGGATCGTCCTGGTCGGCATCCTGCCCACCCTGACCGAGCGGCACCTGGTGGCCGACAACCTCTCCACCGCCGCGCGGTACCGGGTGCTCAACGACCAGATCGTCGGCGCCCGGGGCGAGGACATCGAGCTGGACATCCGCGGCGTCGAGCGGCTGAAGACGCACACCGACTCCATCGCCCCGGAGGCCGCCTGCACGAGCCTGCAATTCCATCTCCAGGTCGCCCCGGACAGCTTCGCCGACTACTGGAACGCCTCCCAGGCCATCGCGGGAGTCCAGGTGGCGGTCGGGGCGAACTCCCCCTTCCTGTACGGCCGGCAGCTCTGGGCGGAGACCCGGATCGCCCTGTTCCAGCAGGCCACCGACACCCGCCCCGACGAGCTGAAGGCCCAGGGCGTACGGCCCCGGGTCTGGTTCGGCGAACGCTGGATCACCTCGATCTTCGACCTGTTCGAGGAGAACGTCCGCTACTTTCCGCCTCTGCTGCCGATCTGCGAGGAAGAGGACCCGGTCGAGGTCCTGCACGCCGGGGGAGTGCCCGAGTTGGCGGAGCTCCGGCTGCACAACGGGACGGTCTACCGCTGGAACCGGCCGGTCTACGACATCATGAACGGCCGCCCGCACCTGCGGGTGGAGAACCGGGTGCTGCCGGCCGGACCGACGGTGGTCGACATGCTCGCGAACGCCGCCCTCTACTTCGGCCTGGCGCGGGGCCTGGCCGAGGCGGACCGGCCGATCTGGAGCCAACTGACCTTCAGCTCGGCGGAGGAGAACTTCCACGCCGCCGCCCGGCGCGGGATGGACGCCGTTCTGCACTGGCCGCGCCTCGGGGAGGTGCCGGTGACCAAGCTGGTGCTCGACACCCTGCTGCCGACGGCGGCCACCGGGCTGGACCGCTTCGGCGTCGCCCCGGCCGAGCGGGACCGCCTGCTCGGCATCATCGAGCAGCGCTGCCGTACCGGCCGCAACGGCGCGGTCTGGCAGACGGAGACGGTCTGGGCCGCCGAGCGCCACCGGGGCATGGAACGCGACGCGGCCCTGCACTACATGGTGCAGCGCTACGCCGAGCTACAGCGGGACAACGAGCCGGTGCACACCTGGCCGGTCGACTGACCGCCGACCGGGGCGGGTTGCTGGCCTCGTTCAGGGGCAGCTCCGTGTGTCGGCGCGGCGTCAGCGCGGACGGCGCGGGCCGGCCGGCACGTCATGTCGTCGACGTGGTGGTAACCGGCGGGCGGGACACCGCCATGTCGCCGACCTGGAGTTGATCACGCCTGCCGATGGGGCGGCTCGCCCTCCCCCATCGGCGGCGGGCTCTCCGGGGCGGCCGGCCCCGCCGTGGCCCGCGACTGCGAGGCCGTGGCCGACCCGGACCGGGCCGTCCGGCGCGTCCCCGGCTTCGTACCCGGACTCGGCCGCGCCACGGTCGTCTCGCCGGAGGCGGATGCCGTGCCGGGTTCCGCCGAGACGGAACCGGGCTCCGGCGTGCCGGGGTCGTCCGTGCCGACTGGTCGGGCCGCCCCGGGGCCGGTCGTCTCGGTCGCCTTCCCGGCCGCGCCGGAGCGCTGCCTGGGCACCACCGCCGGCGCGGCGGAGCCGGAACCTGCCGTCTGCCCGCCGAGGCCCCGCCCAGCGGCTCGGCGGGTCGCAGCCCGCTGGGCGAGCGCGGTGGTCAGCACCGAGCCGGCGAAACCCAGCACGACGGCGTACGGGGCGACGAGGTGCGCCGACACCTGCTCCCGACCGAGTGTGGTCAATCCCGGCACAGCCAGCAGGTACGCCAGCGCGACGAGAAGCGGGCCGGCCCCGCCCGAGGCCGCCGCCCCGAGCCGGCTCGCCGCCGACCGGGCGGCACGTCGCGCGGCCAGTGCCCCGATCAGCAGCGCCGAGCCGAGCGCCAGCAGCGCGCCGGGCCAGTAGAACCAGCCCCGGACCCAGAAGTCGGCCCGGTCGGCGCTGAGCTGCCAGATGCCGAGTTGGGCGGTGGTCAGCCCTCGCCCGGCGAGCACTCCGTCGACCACGGCGACCACGGCGAGCAGCCAGAGCCAGCCGCCGGTGGCGATCACGTTGGCCACCGTGGCCGGCGAGCGCAGCGCCCAGACCGCCACCAGCAGCCCGATCAGCACGCCCGCCCCGGCGTATCCGGCGGCCACGGTCTGCGGGGCGGTGACGCCGGACACCTCCGCCACCCGTGCCGGCACTGCCACCAGCAGCACGGTGACCAGGGCGCCGACCGCACCGGCCAGCGCCAGCGTGATCGCCCCGGGCCCTCGGAGGGAATTGGCCGACCCCGGGTCGGTGACCGGGTCGGCGGCGTCGACCGCCACCGGGGCCGAGACGGCGGTCGAATCCGGATCGGGCGCGGTCTGCCCCGGGTCGATCGCCATCGGGCCCGAGGCGGCGGTCGGGTCCGAGGCGATCTCGGCCGGGCTTGAGGCGGTGGCGGCCGGGTCGGCTCGGCCGGGAGCGTCGGCGGGAACGACCGGGCCGCCTTCCCGGCCGTCGGGTAGCCGTAGCCGCTGAGCGCAGACCGCGCCGGCGATCGTCGAGGTGGCCGCGATCCAGGTCGCCCAGGCGATGCTCGCCACCCATGCCGCCTCGCCCGCGCCGACGCCCGCCGCCGACCAGTTGATGATGCCGAGGCCGTAGCCGAAGCCCAGTTGGGCCGCGCCCGCGCCGGCAGCGACGCCGATCGCGGTGGCGATCGATCCTCCCCAGCCCCGTCTGGCCATGCCGGGGAGCGTAACGTCCCAAGGTCGGACCGGCGAGCCGTGGCGTGGAGCCCGGCCCGGAAACGCCTGGCGCGACCCCGGTACGGTCGCCGGTGAGGTGGTGAGCGCGATGACGGACGGTAACACCGGGTGGGAGGCGTACCCCGACGACGCCGGCGCGACCGGCTCGGGCCGTTCGGCGAAGATGTTGGGCGGCGGCCTGGCCGTCGCGCTTTTCGCCATGATCGGCGCGGCCGGTGGTTGGCTGCTGGCCGGGGAGGACGGCGCGTCGCCGGGGCTCCCGGCCGCGGAGTCCGACGTCTCGTCCTCAGCGGCCCCCTCCGGCGTCCCGTCGCCGACGGCCCGGACGACCGCGCCGACGGCTCGGACCAGCGGACCCGCCCGCGCCACCGGGTTGACCGTCCCGCCCGTCGTGGGCACGGACTTCGAACAGGCGCGGGACGAGCTGCGGGACCTGCGGCTGAGCTGGCGGCTGGTCTTCGGCACCGAGTCGGGGCGGGACGTGCGGCGCACCGTCCCGCCGGTCGGGTCCCCCGTGCAGCGGGGCACAACCGTCGCGCTGTACGTCGCCGGGCCCGCCCCCTCGCTCAGCGCCCCGGACCTGGTCGGCGACGACTGCGCCGACGCCGCCGAGGACCTGGTCGAGGAGGGGCTCTATCCGCGCTACCCGACCGGGCGGACCGGCACGGTCACGGCGCAGTCACCGGAAGCCGGCAGCACGGTGCACTGGAACGACGAGGTGGCCCTGACCTGCGGCGAGGAACCGGACGAGCCGAGCGCGGAGGCACCGCCCACCCCGTGACGGCGGCTCGCGCGCCGGTTCCGCCCGGGATGGCCGGCAGCGGCTAGCGTGGATGCGAGGGCCAGCCGCCCGCCCGGTGGGAGAGGACGTGCCATGAGCGACGACCGCCAGGATCCGCTCCCCGACGACGCAGGTGACGAGACCCGCCCGCTGCCGAAAGCCGGTGACGAGACCCGCCCCCTGCCGGAGCCGGCTGGCGGGACGCCCCGCGCGGAGCCGGTGGACCCGACCCGGGCGCTGCCCCGGTCCGGGGGCACCGCCGGCCAGCAGCCGGCCGGCGGGCAGGTGTGGTCCGGGCGGGCCGGGGTGCCGCCGCCCCGGTCGGCGGAGTACCGGGACCCGGCCGGCGAGTGGTACGGCGATGAGCAGCCCGGCCGGCGGTGGTGGACGCCGATCCTGCTCGGTGTCGTGGCGCTGCTGCTGCTCGGCCTGCTCGGTGCCGGCCTCTGGCTGGCACTGTCGGCCGACGACGGCACCGGCCCCAGGGAGTCACCGTCGGTGCGGCCGACCTCGGCGCCGGCGACGACCGGGGCGCCGACGACGGAGGCGACGTCAGGTGAGCCGTCCACGACGCCGCCGTCCACCACCCCGGCCGGGGTGCCGATGCCGCCGCTGGTGGGGCTGCCCAGGGCGACGGCCGAGCGGATTCTGGACCGGATCGGCGTCGACCACCGGGTGGAGACGCGGGATTCCGACCGACCGGCCGGCACGGTGCTGGAAACCGATCCGGAGGCGGGCGCGCTGGTGCCGGCCGGCGCGGAGGTCACCCTGGTGGTGGCGGTGGCCCCGACGCCCACGACCAGCACGGCGGAGCCGACGACCACGGCGACCGCGACGCCCTGACGACGCCGCCCGTCACCACATCCGGCGTCTGGTCCCGACCAGGCCCAGCCCGGCCAGGGAGATGGCCAGCCCGAGGACGCCGGACCAGAACAGGGAGCGGCTCGTCGCGTCCCGCCGGGAGGTGGGCTTCGCGGGGGCCCGCCCGGCCTCGACCAGTGTGTCCGTTCCGACGCCGGCCCCCGCGCCGGCCGGTGTGTCTGCCGGTGTGTCTGCCGCGTCGGCCCGGGCCACCGCGCCGATCGGGCCCGGCCCTGGCACGGCCGGCGGGTCCGCGGAGCCGGCCGAGCCGGGCTCGGGCTCCTCGCCGACGACGGTGATCTCCGGTGCGGGGACCGGCGCGGCCAGCTCGGTGGTCGAGAGGGCGGGGTAGCGGATCACCACCCCGAGGGTGGTGGCGACGCCGAGGAGCGCCAGCAGCCCGAAGGCGTAGACGGTACGGGACCTGTGGTGCCGCCGCGCGGCGGGCATTATGACCATGACCATCCCAGGTTCAGGGTCCGGGACGCGCGGGGTGGAGACGTTCGCCGGGGTGGGCGTACTGATTCTATGGCGGCGGCACGCCCACCGGGACGAGTTTCGGCGGGTCAGCCGACCCGGGCCGGCGTGCGAACCATCGGGCGGCGCGGGCGGACGGGAACGGGGACGGGGATGGTGCGCTGCCGGGGCTGCGCGGCGATCGGGAGCTGGCGCAGCCCGGCGGCCTGCACGTAGATCGAACGCCGGCTGACCGCGTCCCCCGCCGCGTTCAGCTCGTAGCCTTCGAGCCAGACCCAACCGTCGTACGTGGGCCAGTCGAGCACCCGGATTACGCGAAACATGATCGGTTTGAGGAACTGGACACTCGCCGCGCGCGTCACGTGCAGTACGTCACCTGAGCGGGGAAGCACAGAGGGCTCCTGGGGAGATCGGCCGGCGGGCACGCCGGTGGAGGGTGTTCGGGGGATGTCTTGCCCGGTGACGGGGTTGTGCCTCGTGAACCGGCGGCGCTGGGTGGTGCTGGTCGGTTCGTGCGCGCTGGTGGCGCGCCGACCCCCGACCAGCACCCCGCCGCTTCGGGTCGTCGCGCCCGCCGCCGCAGTCAACTGGCGTGCAGCAGCGGGGTTCTCGGCCCGGAGCGGATCTGTCGTGCGGTATGGGCTGGCATCCCTCGACCGGGCACCCCACCCGGTGGTGGAGCGCCTTCTCCGACGGCCGACCGGAACGGTGAGTGATCCAGCCCCTACCGACAGATTGCATCAGTGGCGTGTTTCATGCAAGTTGCATGTCGACTTTTGCCGATACGTGAGCGGCTCGCGGAAATAGACGCTTGATGCCGCTGTCCCCGGGACGGCACACTGGACGCCGGTTTCGCCCGCTGCGGCCGGTCGACGACCGGCACCATCACCCCTGCCGCGAACACTCGCCCGCCGTTTCGACTCGCGCCCCCGGCGGGCGTCGACTCCGGGCGCGATCGACCGGAGGTAACCGGGTGAGGGCGAGCAGCGAGCGATTCGGTCCAGTGGGCCGCAGGGGGATGTCGTGAGCGAGCGGCGCGGCCCGACCATCCGCCGTCGGCGACTCGGCGCCGAACTGCGCCGGCACCGCGAGGCCGCGCGCATCACCATCGAGGCGGTGGCCGAGCGGTTGGAGTGCTCCGCGTCGAAGATCTCCCGCATCGAGACCGGCCACACCACCGCCACCCCGCGCGACGTCCGGGACATGCTGCTGATCTACGGAGTGTCCGGCGCGGAGAGCGACGAGCTGGTGCAGATAGCCCGGGAGGCCCGGCAGAAGGGCTGGTGGCACCCGTACAGCACGGTGCTGGTCGGGGCGTACGTCGGCCTGGAGTCGGCCGCCAGCAAGATCCGGCAGTACGAACAGCAGGTCGTCCCGGGCCTGCTGGAGACCGAGGAGTACGCCTCGGCGATGATCCGCGCCGCCCGCCCGGACTTCACCGCCGAACAGGTTCAGCAACGGGTGCGTGTCCGACTGGACCGTCAGTCGTTGTTGACCCAGGACGATCCGGTCGATCTGTGGGTGGTGCTCGATGAGGCGGTGCTGTGTCGGCCGGTGGGCGGCGACGCGGTGATGCGTGGTCAGCTCAAGCGGCTGGTGGAGGTGGCGGAGCTGCCGAACGTGACGCTTCAGATCCTGCCGTTCTCGGTTGGGGCGCACGCCGGCATGGACGGCACCTTCACCATCCTCAGCTTCCCTGAAGCGAATGATCCGGATGTCGTGTACGCGGAGAACGCCACGGGTGGGCTCTTCCTGGAGAAGAGCGACGAGCTACAGAAGTACAGCTTCATCTTCGATCATGTTCGAGCAGCAGCCATACGCCCGGAGGAATCCATCGCACAAATCGTAAAACTGGCAGAGGAGCCGTTGTGGAAATGGCGACCAAGGGGTTCCGTGGGGACCTGACGCGGGCGGCATGGTTCAAGAGCTCGAAGAGCGGGCCGAACTGTGACAACTGCGTCGAGGTGGCATACGTGACCGGGGCGGTCGGGGTACGGGACTCGAAGGACAAGAGTGGTCCCAACCTGATCTTCGCTCCGGCGGGCTGGCACGCCTTCGTCGCAGGCGCCAGGGACGGCGCGTTCGTCTGTGACTGATCGCTAACCCCATACACGACGGGCGTGGCCCCTCCGGCAGCGTGGCCGGAGCGGGTCGCGCCCGTCGCGTCTTCACCACCACCACCCCCTCGGCGGCATCCGCCGCGCGACGTGCGGCACGGGATCGGTGCCGCACCCGTCGCCACGGCCGTCCCGGGTCGTTGAACCCGTCGGGACGGCGCCGGTCGACGACCCGCCGCACGAATGGGTGGCACGGATCGGCAACGGCTACACGGAGCGGCAACCGAGCGAGGCAGGCGAGACGATGACGACGATCGGTTCAGAGAACCTCACCAACGGTCCGGGCAAGCCGGAGCGGTTCGGCGGCAAGTACCGCGGGGCCCGCCGGGACACCGTCCTGACGGAGGTCGTCTCCACCGACAGCGAGATCGGCGCCCGGGACGGCGGATCGGCGGCCATCGACCAGGCCGGCCCGCCGCTGTCGCTGCCGTCGCTGGATCCGAACCCGCTCACCGAGCCGTCGTTCCCGCCGTCGGGCTGGTCGACCGGATCGTCGGCCACCGACTCCCTGGTCGACCATCCGTTGCTGCGCGGGCTGCTGCTGGAGTTGCCCCCCAAGGGCAGCGTGCCGCCACCCGGCTGGCTGGACCGCTGGTTCGAGGCCACCCGAGCGATCCTGGAACTGCTGTACGTGCAGGGCGGCGCTGGCCGCTCGCGCTGACCCGGGGCGCGGGGTCACCGTGCGTTCGACCAGCCGGCTGTGGCGTAGCGCGTGCCGTACCCCGATCGCGGCGATGCCCAGCGCGGCGACGGTGATGGCGGTGCCGGTGGTGCCGGGTCCGGCGAAGAGGTCCAAATTACTGGCCGACAGCACGCCCGGGACCGTGGCCAGGCCGGTGACCTGGAGCGGCAGGCCGACCAGCGGATGTGCGGCGGCGGCCCGCAGCCCGGGCGGGGCCGGGGTCTCCGGCGCGGCGGCGAACGCTCCGGCACCGGTCCGCAGCCAGCGGACCCGGCGGGCGGTGACGACCGTCACCAGCAGCGCGGGGGTGGCCGCCAAGGCCAGTCCGGCGGCGGCCCGGTCGATCGTCCCGGTGCCGGCGCTGGTCAGCCCGGCGGCGAGCACGGCCGCGGTCAGGGCGAGGCCGGTCAGGGTCAGGGCGAGCAACCATCCGGTACGCCGCCGCAGCGCGCTGGCGAGGTGCGGCCGGGGCAGCCGGTCGGCGAGGAGCCCCGCGGCCAGCCAGACGCCCGCGATCGGCAACAGCACGATGAGATGCCCGTCCATGGCATCAGCCTTGCCCAGTTCGACGCCCGCCGAATCCGGCCCGGCCCCCGGTTCGTCCCGTAGCCCGATCCCGTAGGGGGCGAGGAGGGGTCAGACGGCGAAGGTGGCAGGGCGCTCGGTGGCCGGGGTGGGCGGCTTCGCCTTCCACAGGCCGGTCTTCTGCGCCGCCAGCCGGGCCAGGTACGCCGGGTTGAGGATGACGTACCGACGCCAGAGTCGCTTCGGCTCCAGGCCGAGCCGCCAGAACCACTCCAGGCCGGCCCGCTGCATCCACGGTGGTGGGTTGCGCAGCAGCCCCGCGTGGTAGTCGAAGGCCGCGCCGACGGCCATCATCGGCATGTCCAGCAGCGGACGCATCGCGTACGTGAAGACCTCCTGGCGGGGGCAGCCGAGCCCGACCAGGACGAGCCGGGCCCCGCTGGACCTGATCCGGTCGGCGATCTCGACGTCCTCGCCCGGCTGCACGGCGCGGAACTTCGACGGCTCCACCCCGGCGATCTTCAGCGCCGGGAACATCCGCTCCAGCGCCGGGATCAGCCGGGACAGCGTCTCCTCCGTCGAGCCGTACAGGTAGACCGGCAGGCCCTCCTCGGCAAACCGCCGCAGCACGTGCAGGGTCAGCAGCGGGCCGTAGACGCGGTCGGCCAGGCCGGCGTGGTGCAGCACGTTCAGCGCCCAGCGCACCGGCTGACCGTCCGGGGTGACCACGTCGAACGAGTTGAGCCGGGCGTTGTGGGCCGGGTCGAGCACCCCGGTCATCACCCCGTGCACGGCGAGCGCGGTGAGCGCCAGCGGCCGGCGCTCGTGCGCCGCCGCCACCACCCGCTCGGTCGCGGTGGCGTAGTCGGTGGCGTCGACGAGGACGCCGAGAACGTTGCGCTTGCTGCCGTCGGTCATGACGCCGGAACCCACTTGTCCACGTTGGCCTCGTAGATCTCGCGCATGATCATCGGTACGTCGTAGACCTGTTTCCAGCCCGGGTAGTCGGCCTGGAACGCCTCGTTCGAGCCGATCCACCACTTGTGGTCGCCGATCCGGTTCGCCTCGACGTAATCGGTGATCATCTCCTGGCCGGTGATCTGCTCGGCCAGGGCGAACGCCTCGCGGTTGGAGGTGTTGGAGTGCCGGCCGCCGCCGAGGTTGTAGACGGCCGCCGAGCGGGGCTCGCGGAAGAACGCCTCGAACGCCGACACCACGTCCGAGCTGTGGATCGCGTCCCGGACCTGCTTGCCCTGGTACCCGAAGATCTTGTACGTCCGGCGTTCCATGTTGGCGCGCATCACGTACCCGAGGAAGCCGTGCAGCTCGGTCGCGGAGTGCGCCGGGCCGGTCAGCGTGCCGCCCCGAAAGCAGGCGGTCCGCATCCCGAAGTAGCGGCCGTACTCCTGCACCATCACGTCGGCGGCGACCTTGGACGCGCCGAAGACCGAGTGCAGGCAGGCGTCGATCGACATGTCCTCGCGGATGCCCTGCTCGTACGGGTGTCCCGGCTCGATCTCCCAGCGGGTCTCCAGCTCGACCAGCGGCAGGCTGTTGGGGCGGTCGCCGTACACCTTGTTGGTGGAGCAGTGGATCACCGGTGCCTCGGGGCAGTGCTCGCGCACGTTCTGTAGCACGTTGAGGGTGCCGCCGGCGTTGACGTCGAAGTCGGTGAACGGGTCCCGCACCGCCCAGTCGTGCGACGGCTGCGCGGCGGTGTGGATGACCACGGCGATGTCGCGGCCGTATCGGGCGAAGAGCTTCGCCAGCGAGTCGCGGTCCCGGATGTCGATGCTGTGGTGGGCGTACGCCCCGCCCAGGTCCTCGGCCAGCCGCCGGACGTTCCACGCGGTCGACGCCTCGGCGCCGAAGAACTCCTGCCGCATGTCGTTGTCGATGCCGACGACGTCGAGACCGAGGCCGGCGAAGTGCCGGACCGCCTCGGATCCGATCAGGCCGCCCGACCCGGTCACCAACGCGACACTCACACGCCACTCCTGGTCCATCGGAGGCAGGGAAACGATCGGAGCATAGCGTGACGTCCGGCACCCACCGGACGCGACGCCGGGCCCGTGAACGGCGGAAGGGCCCCGCATCGCTGCGGAGCCCTTACTGTGGTGGGGAAGGGGGGAGTTGAACCCCCACGCCCTTTCGGGCACACGGACCTGAACCGTGCGCGTCTGCCATTCCGCCACTTCCCCGTGGCTTGACCCGGAACACTCTAGCCTGCCCGGATCCGCTGTCCCCAGCGGCCCGGCACATCCTATGGCGTTCCTGGTCTGCGCCGCGACCGGTTACCGTTCGTGGCGGACGAAACTGTAGCACGGCGGAAAGGGCCCGTTCGAACGGGCCGGCGACGGCCGGCCGAGCGGCGTGTGAGCTGCGCGCGCGTCGGCCGGATACCATCATGTCCTCGGGACCCGAGGAGGAGCCGGTGAGCGTGCTGCAACGCTTCGAGAAGCGTCTGGAAGGCCTGGTGGAGGGAGCCTTCGCCAAGGTCTTCAAAGGGGTGGTCCACCCCGTGGAGATCCTCAACGCCATGCAGCGGGAGGCCGAGGCGCACAAGGCGATCCTGGCCGGCGGGCGCACGTTGGTGCCCAACCGCTACGTGATCGATCTCTCGCCCTACGACCACAACCGTCTGGCGCCGTACGCCGCCGCGCTGGCTCAGGAGCTGGCCCAGTCGCAGGCGGAGTTCATCGGCGAGCAGGCCTGGACGGTCTACGGCGACGTCATCGTCGAGATCGAGCGCGGCGAGGGGCTCGACACCGGCATGTTCCGGGTCACCGCCGAGGTCTACACCGGCGGCGACGTGGCACCGGTCTCCGCGCCCGGCTACGACCAGGGCGGCTACGACGTGGGCCCGCCCGCGTACCCGGCGTACGACCAGGGTGGCGGCTACGGCCCGCCACCGGGGCACGGCGGCGGGCGCAACGTCCGGCTGGTCTCCGGCGACGGCCGCACCTACCCGCTCCAGATGGGGTCGACGGTGATCGGCCGGGGCGACCAGGCCAACCTGCGCCTGCCCGACGTCGGCATCTCCCGGCGACACGCCCGGTTGGACTTCGACGGCGGCCAGGTCGTGCTGACCGACCTCGGCTCGACCAACGGCACGATGGTCAACGGCCAGCGCGTCTCCGCCGTCGCCCTCAACCCGGGCGACATGATCCAGCTCGGCACCACCACCCTGACCTTCCGCGTGGACGGCTGATCCGCCTTGCCGGAACTCGTCATCACCGTCGCCCGGTTCGGGTTCCTGATCCTGCTGTGGATCTTCGTGTTCACGGTGGTCGGCGTCATCCGCCGGGACCTGTTCGCTGGTGCCCGGTCGGGCCGGTTGGTGGCCGCGCCCCGGGCGGTCGGCGCCTCGACCGGCCAGCCGCAGGCCAAGCCGGCCAAGGTGAAGCGGGGCAGGGCCGCGCACCAACTGGTGGTGACCGCCGGTCAGCTCGCGGGCACCCGGATCACCCTGGGCGAGGCACAGATCACCATCGGCCGGGCCGAGGACTCGACGCTCGTCATCACCGACGACTACGCCTCGGCGCGACACGCCCGACTCGTGCCACGTGACGGGCAGTGGTTCGTCGAGGACCTCGGATCGACTAACGGCACCTACCTGGATCGCGCTAAGGTCACCGGACCAACCCCCGTCCCCCTCGGCGTGCCGATCCGTATCGGGCGCACCTCTCTCGAATTACGGCCATGACTCTGACCCTGCGCTATGCGGCCCACAGCGACCGCGGTCTGATCCGAGACGGTAACCAGGACTCCGTCTACGCCGGGCCGCGGCTTCTCGCCGTCGCCGACGGCATGGGCGGCATGGCCGCCGGTGACGTCGCCAGCAACATCGTCATCGGTGCCATGGCGCCGCTCGACGAAGACGTCCCCGGGGACGCGCTCGTCGACGCGCTGCGTTCGGCCGTGGGCACCGCCAACCAGCAACTCCGCGACACCGTGGACGCCAACCCGCAGCTTGAGGGGATGGGCACCACGCTGACCGCGACTCTCTTCTCGGGCACCAAGCTCGGCATGGTCCACATCGGCGACTCGCGGGCCTACCTCCTGCGCAACGGCGAGTTCGCGCAGATCACCAAGGACGACACGTACGTCCAGATGCTCGTCGACGAGGGCCGGATCAGCGCCGAGGAGGCGAGCAGCCACCCCCAGCGCTCGCTGCTCACCCGGGCGCTCGACGGGCGCGACATCGACCCGGAATACAGTGTCCGGCAGGTGCTCCCCGGCGACCGCTACCTGATCTGCAGCGACGGCCTCTCCGGAGTGGTGAGCGCCGAAACCATCGCCGACACCATGCGGGAGTACGCCGACCCGCAGCAGTGCGTCGAGCGGCTCGTCCAGCTCGCGCTGCGCGGCGGTGGCCCGGACAACATCACGGTGATCATCGCCGACGCCACCGACCAGGACATCGTCGAGGCGAGCCCGATCGTAGGCGGCGCCGCCGCCCGGGACCGGGGCATGGCCACCTCCGCCGACGTCTCCACCCCCGCCGCGCGCGCCTCCGCGCTCTCCGCCCCCCGGCCGCCCGCCCCGGAGGAGCCGGCCGAGGACGGCGACGACGACCGCCCGAAGCATCGCCCCCTGCGCACCGTGGCGATGACCCTCGCCCTGCTGGTCATCCTCGGCGGCGCGCTCTTCGGCGGGTGGACCTACACGCAGCGGCAGTACTACGTCGGTGCCACCGAGGACGGCCGGGTGGCCGTGTTCCGGGGCGTGCAGGGGCAGATCGCCGGCCTCGACCTCTCCGCCGTGCACTCCACCAGCCCCGCCCGGCTCGACGACCTCACCCTCGCCGCGCAGGAGCAGGTCAAGCAGGGCATCCCCGCCCGGGACGAGCCCGACGCCGAGCGCCGGCTGGCCGAGCTGACGAGCGACGACCCGCTGAACCCGAACCTCAAGCCGATCTGCCAGCCGACCGCGACGCCGACACCCGAGGCGGTGACACCGGGGCCCACGAGGTCCCCGGTCACCCCGGGCGCGACCCGCACGGCGTCCGGCAGTCCCCGGCCCGTCGCCACCACCCCGACCCCCGCGCCCACCGAGACGCCCGACGTGCTGCCCTCCGACACGGTTCCGCCGGCCGACCCGGCCGGGTGCCGGTCGCCGGAGTGAGCGTCGGCTGAGAAACCCGAGGACACCTCCGTGACCGCTGCCGCCGCACCGGCCGCCTCGCCCGCCACGACGGGCGAGCAGCCCGGCGTACGCCTGGCCCGGTCGCGGCGCAACGCCGAGCTGTCGTTGCTGCTGCTGGCTCTGGTGATCGTCGCCGCGTACGGCGCGACGGTGGAGGCGACCGTGCTCGGCACGGTCACCCCGGACTTCTGGGTCCCCACCGCCGTGCTGGCGGGCGTCTTCCTCGCCCTGCACGTCGTCATCCGCTTCCTGGCACCCTTCGCGGATCCGGCGCTGCTGCCGGCGGTGGCGCTGCTCAACGGCATCGGGGTGGGCTTCCTGCGCCGGCTCGACCTGGCTCGGGCCGCCCCCGCAGACCGGGAGACCCTGGCGATCTTCGCCGGCAACGGCGGCCGGCAGTTCGCCTGGACGCTGGCGTCGGTGGTCCTGGCCGCCGGCCTGCTGGCGCTGATGCGCGACCACCGGTCGATCTCCCGGTACGCGTACACGCTGGGCCTCGCCGGCATCGTGCTGGTGATGATTCCGGCGGTGCTGCCCGCGAAGTACTCGGAGATCTACGGCGCGAAGCTGTGGATCCGCGTCGGCGGGTTCAGCATCCAGCCCGGTGAGTTCGCGAAGCTGGCGCTGCTTGTCTTCTTCGCCTACTACCTGGTGCGCAAGCGCGAGGTGTTGTCGCTGGCCAGCCACCGGTTCCTCGGTATCGACTTCCCGCGCGGGCGGGACCTGGGCCCGGTGCTCGCGGTCTGGGTGCTGAGCGTGCTCGTCCTCGTCTTCGAGAAGGACCTGGGCACCTCGCTGCTGTACTTCGGCATGTTCGTGGTGACGTTGTACATCGCGACCGAGCGGGTGAGCTGGCTGCTCATCGGCCTGATCCTGTTCTTCGGCGGCGCGTACCTCGCGTACGTGCTCGGCGACGTCGTCGGCGGGCCGTTCGCCAACTTCCACCTGCGGGCCCAGATCTGGCTGGACCCGTTCGCCGACCCCTACCAGGACGGCTACCAGCTCGTCCAGGGCCTGCTGGCGCTGGGCAGCGGCGGTCTGTTCGGCGCGGGTCCGGGCGGCGGGGAGCCGCTGGAGATCCCCGAGGTGCAGAACGACTTCATCTTCGCCGGCATCGGCGAGGAGATCGGCCTGTTCGGCCTCTCCGCGCTGCTGGTGATCTACCTGCTCATCGTGGAGCGGGGGCTGCGGGCCGCGCTCGCCGTGCGGGACTCGTTCGGCAAGCTGCTCGCCGGCGGCCTCGCCTTCACCCTCGGCCTCCAGGTGTTCGTGATCGTCGGCGGGATCAGCAAGCTCATCCCGCTGACCGGCCAGACCACCCCGTTCCTCTCCGCCGGTGGCTCGTCGCTGATGGCGAACTGGCTGCTCATCGCGGTGCTGCTGCGGGTATCCGACGCCGCCCGCCGCCCGGTTACCAGCGGCGGCGGCCCGGCGGCCCGAGCCGGGGGCGGTCCACCCGAGCAATTGCACGGTGCCCCCACGGAGGTGATCCGGCCGTGAACGCACCCCTGCGCCGCGTCGGCGTCGTCGCGATGGTCCTGTTCGGTCTGCTCTTCGCGAACCTGAACTGGATCCAGGCATACAAGGCCGACGAGTACCGCAACAGCGACTACAACGGCCGGGTCCAGGTGGCCGAGTACGAGCGCAAGCGCGGCAACATCGAGGCCGGCGGCACCGCGTTGGCCACCAGCAAGGAGACCAGCGGCAAGCTGAAGTTCCTGCGCACCTACCCCGGTGGGGAGAAGTACGCGCACGTGCTCGGCTACAAGCCGGTCAACCTCGGCGACACCGGCATCGAGCGGGTCGAGAACGACTTCCTCGCCGGCACCAGCGACGCGCTGATCGCCAACCGGATCAAGGACATGTTCACCGGCGACGAGACCGGCGGCGGCAACGTGCTGCTGACCCTCTCCAAGCGGGCCCAGGACGCCGCGTACAACGGGCTGGCCGACAACCAGGTCGGGGCGAAGAAGGGCGCGGCGATCGCGTTCGACCCGCGCACCGGCGCGGTGCAGGCGCTGGTCTCCATGCCCAGCTTCGACCCGAATCCGCTGGCCAGTCACGACACCGACGAGGCGACGGCGGCGTACAACAGGCTGGAGCAGGCCGAGGGCGGCCCCTTGAAGAACCGCGCGTTGTCGGAGGTGCTGCCCCCGGGCTCCACCTTCAAGATCGTGGTGGCCGCCGCCGCGCTGGAGAACGGCATCGGCAAGAACACCCAGATCCCGGCCGGCCCCAGCTACACCCCACCGACCTCGGGCACCCCGATCCGCAACGCGGTGCCGTCGATCTGCCCCGAGTCCGAGGTCACCCTCATCGACGCGGTCACCGAGTCCTGCAACACGGGCTTCGCCCAGCTCGGCGTGAAGCTCGGCGCGGAGACGGTGAAGGAGAAGGCCCGGCAGTTCGGCTTCGAGCAGGACGACCTCACCGTCGGCCAGCTCGGCGAGGACGGCCTGCCGGTGGCGGCCAGCCGCACCGGTGCCATGCAGGGCCCCGACGGCAGCACCGACCCGGCCGCGCTGGCCCAGTCCTCCATCGGCCAGCGGGACGTCAAGATGACTCCGTTGCAGGGGGCGCTGATCGCCGGAGCGGTCGCCAACGGCGGCAGCCAGATGCGGCCGTACCTGGTCCGGCAGCTCCTCGCGCCGGATCGCACCACCAGCTACTACACGGCCAAGCCGCGCGAGCTGCGCCAGCCGGTCAGCGGGCAGGTCGCGTCGGACCTGCGCGACATGATGGTGAGCGTGGTGGAAAACGGCACCGGCCGCAACGCGAAGTTCAACGGCTACACCGTCGGTGGCAAGACCGGCACCGCCCAGTCCGGCCCGCAGACGCCCGACCACGGCTGGTTCATCGGCTTCGCCCTGGACTCCAAGGGCACGCCGGTCTCGGCGGTCTGCGTCGTGCTGGAGGAGGCCGGCAGCGGCGGCAGCGCCGAGGCGGCCCGGATCGCCGGCAAGATCATGCAGGCGGCAGCCGCCGATTCCGGGGGGCGCTGACATGCTCAGCCCCGGCGTCCAGCTCGGCAATCGCTACCGCCTAGACGAGCGGATCGCCAGCGGCGGCATGGGCGACGTTTGGCGCGGCACCGACCAGGTGCTGGGCCGCACAGTCGCCGTGAAGAGCCTGCTCCCGGCGCTGCTGGACGAGCCGGGCTTCGCCGAGCGGTTCCGGGGCGAGGCCCGCACCATGGCGACCATCAACCACCCCGGCGTGGTCGACGTCTACGACTTCGGCAGCGACCAGCAGATCGCCTTCCTGGTCATGGAGTACGTCGAGGGCGACGCCCTCTCCTCGACGCTCGGCCGGGTCGGCCGGCTCACCCCGGCCCGCACCATGGCGCTGCTCGCCCAGGCCGCCGACGCGCTGCACGCGGCGCACTGCAAGGGCATCGTGCACCGCGACGTGAAGCCGGGCAACCTGCTGGTCCGGCCCAACGGCACGCTGGTGCTGACCGACTTCGGCATCGCCCGCTCCGACCTGGTCGGGCAGCTCACCGCCGCCGGCTCGGTGCTCGGCACCGCCTCGTACATCTCCCCCGAGCAGGCCACCGGCGCGGTGGCCACCCCCGCCTCCGACGTGTACGCCCTCGGCGTGGTCGCGTACCAGTGCCTGGCCGGGCGGCGGCCGTTCGAGGGCGACAATCCGCTAGAGATCGCCATGAAGCACGTCCGGGACACGCCCCGGCCGCTGCCGGCGGACATCCCGCCTCCGGTCCGGGCCATCGTCGAACGGGCGATGGCGAAGGACCCGGCCGCCCGCTGGCCCAGCGCCGCCGCCCTCGCCGGGGTCGCCCGGCAGGCGAAGCTGACGCTCGGGCAGCAGTCCCGTGGCAACGGCCACCTCGGGCAGGTTTCCGCCGCCCCGGCGTCCCCGGCCGGGCCGCAGGCGCGCGCCCAGGTGCCGCCCGCATCCCGGCAGCAGCCCCGGCCGCCCGTGGCGCAGCGGCCGGTGCCGACCTCCGCCCCGCCGCAGCCGCGCCCGCCGGTCGCGGCGCCCCGGCCCCCGGCCGTCCAGCAGCCGCGTCCCCCGGTGGTGCACCAGCAGCCGCACCCTCCGGCGGCCGTGCCCCGCCCGCCGGTGGCCACCCCGCCGGCCTACCCGCGGGGCGCGGCGACCGTGCCGCCGCCGGTCCCGGCCCGCCAGGCCAACCCTCTCGGGTACGCCCGCCAGCCCGGCCCGCCCCCGGCCCCGCCGCAACGGTCCAGGTCAGGGGCGATATGGCTGTTCATCCTGGTGGCCACACTGGTCCTGCTCTGCTCCGGCGTGATTTCCTACAACCTGCGGAAGAACGCGGCAGCCGGTGACCCCGGCGGGTTCGGTCCCCGGGCCGTGACGTCCGGCGCGCTGCTGGCCGGCGAGCGCGACGATCCGCCCGGGACGCCGTACCGTCGGGTGGAACGACGACTCCTGCCGGGCGGCGGCGAGACGACGACGAGCGAAGGACGACAGACGCGATGACAGCGCAGGCCCGCCTGCTCGGTGGCAGGTACCAGGTCGGCGAGCTGCTCGGCTACGGCGGCATGGCCGAGGTGCACCGCGGCCGCGACCTCCGGCTCGGTCGGGATGTCGCGATCAAGATGCTCCGGGCGGACCTGGCCCGCGACGCCACCTTCCAGATGCGGTTCCGCCGGGAGGCGCAGAACGCCGCCTCGCTCAACCACCCGGCCATCGTCGCGGTCTACGACACCGGCGAGGAGACCGGGCCGACCGGCGAGACACTGCCGTTCATCGTGATGGAGTTCGTCAACGGGCGGACCCTCAAGGAGGTGCTCGGCGTCGAGGGTCGGCTCCAGCCGCGCCGGGCGCTGGAGATCTGCGCCGACATGTGCGCCGCGCTGGAGTTCAGTCACCGGCACGGGATCATCCACCGGGACATCAAGCCCGGCAACGTGATGCTCACCCAGACCGGCCAGGTCAAGGTGATGGACTTCGGCATCGCCCGGGCGTTGGCCAGCGGCGCCACCACCATGACACAGACCAGCGCGGTCATCGGCACCGCGCAGTATCTCAGCCCCGAGCAGGCGCGCGGCGAGGCGGTCGACGCCCGCTCCGACGTGTACGCCGCCGGCTGCGTGCTGTTCGAGCTGCTCTGCGGCCACCCGCCGTTCGTCGGCGACAGCCCGGTCAGCGTGGCGTACCAGCATGTGCGGGAGGCCCCACCGACGCCGAGCGACATCAACCCGGACGTCAACCCGGCGGTCGACGCGATCGTGCTCAAGGGGCTGTCGAAGAACCCCCTCAACCGCTACCAGAGCGCCGGCGAGATGCGGGCCGACCTGCTCCGTGCGGCGGCCGGCCGTCCGGTGCTCGCCACCCCGGTGATGCGCGAGGCCGAGACCACCCCGATGTCGGCCGCCGGTTCGGGCTACCCGACCCAGGTCGTCGGCGGCGCGGCCACCCGGCAGCAGATGCCGGCCCGGGTCGGCGACCCGCGCCAGCGCCGGGCGTCCTCCTGGGTGATCGCCACTTTCGCCGTGCTCGGCGTGCTCGCGGTGATCGCCCTGGTCACCGCCATCCTGATGAACCGGGGCGATGCCGAGAAGATCGCCGTACCCGATCTGACGGGGCAGACCCAGGCGGCGGCGGTGGCCCAGCTCGAACAGGTCGGTCTGGTTCCCGCCGTCGGGGACCCGGTCGCCAACAGCACCTGCAAGAAGGACACGGTCGCGGTGCAGGACCCGCCGCCGACGACGCAGCTGGAGAAGGGCCGGGGCGTCACCATCCGGATCTGCTCCGGCAAGCCGGAGGTGACGATCCCCAACGGGCTGGTCGGCTCCCAGTTCGACAACATCGAGCCGCAGCTCGAGGCGCTCAAGCTTGAGGTGATCGAGAAGGAGGTCAGCAGCCCCGAGCCGGAGGGGATCGTCACGAAGGTCACCCCACCGTCCGGCACCAGGGTCGCTGAGGGCACCAAGGTGACCGTGGAGATCTCCCGGGGCAACGTCCGGCAGGTGCCGAACGTCGTCGGCTCCTCGGCCGACGACGCCAAGCGGGAGCTGGAGCAGGCCGGCTACCGGGTGCGGATCGTCGACGGCAACGAGGTGCCCGCCGACCAGGCTGGCAAGGTGTCCGGCCAGAATCCCCGGGGCGGCACCGAGCTGGAGCGGGGCAAGCAGGTCACCATCGAGGTGGACATCCCCGAGCCCACCCCCGGCCCGACCGACCCGACGGGCACCCCGCCGGCCACGGCCACGCCGACCCCACCGACCGGTGGCGACGGTGGCGGGTTCCTGTTCCCGCCGATCCGCCTCAACCAGGACTGACGCCAGGGCCGAGGCGCGTTGATCAGTGCGCTCGTTGGTCAACGAGCGCACTGATCAGCACCATGTCGCCGACATGGCGGCATCGTCGATCCCGGATCGCCCCACGTCGCCGACACGACGGCCCGACCACCGGGCTCCCCTGAGGCCCGGCCGGTCAGGCGGCGACGAACGCGGAACGGCGGCGGGCGTCGACCTCGGCGGCCAGCTCCGGCGCGCGCTCCAGGGCCTCCGGGTGGCCGCAGCCCGCCAGCCAGTTGGCCAGCATCAGGTGGCCGCCCTCGGTGAGCACCGACTCAGGGTGGAACTGGACGCCCTCGATCGGCAGGGACCGGTGCCGCATGGCCATCACCACGCCCGAGTCCGTCCAGCCCGTGACCTCCAGCTCGTCCGGCAGCGTCTCGGGCAGGACGGTGAGCGAGTGGTACCGGGTGGCCGTGAACGGGTCGGGCAGGCCGGCCAACACGCCCGTCGAGCGGTGCCGTACCTCTGAGGTCTTGCCGTGCAGCAGCTCGGGCGCGCGGGCCACGGTCGCCCCGAACGCCTCGCCGATCGCCTGATGCCCCAGGCAGACACCGAAGATCGGCAGCTCGCCCGCGTACCGGCGGATGACGTCGAGGCACACGCCGGCCCGGTCCGGGCTGCCCGGCCCCGGGGAGAGCAGGACGCCGGCTGCGCCGACCCGCCCCACCCCCTCGACGTCGATCTCGTCGTTGCGCCGGACCTCGCAGTCCACCCCGAGCTGGCCGAGGTACTGCACCAGGTTGAAAACGAACGAGTCGTAGTTGTCGATCACCAGGACGCGCATCGTCACCTGCTCGGAGAGGGGGGCGGGGTGTTGTTCTGCTCGGTGTCGTACGGCAGGTCGTGCTCGTCGCCGGCCGGGGGAGCGTTCCCGTCCACGCCCGGATCGCCGCCCGGCACGCCGGAGTCCTGGGTGACCTGCACGTCGTCGAAGGGGAGCAGCGGCTCCGCCCACGGGAAGACCACGTACCAGAGCAGGGCCACCGTGGCGGTGGCGAGCAGCAGCGAGCCGATCAGCTTGCCGGGCAGCCCCAGCGGCAGCTTGCGCCAGATCCAGCCGTACACGTCAGGCCTCCAGCTCGGCCGGCTCGCCCGCCGACTTGGGCTGGGTACGCTCCAGCTCGGCGTGCACGATCAGGCGCTGGTAGTTGTCGAACTTCGGGTTGCAGGTGGTCAGCGTGAGCACCTTCTTGGTCGGCTCCGCGCCCGGCTCCATCGGCACCGGGGCGACGACCTCGACCTGGTTCGGCTTGACGATGCGGGACTGGTAGACCTTGTAGACGTACCACTCGGTCTTGTCCTCGACGACGATCGCGTCGCCGGGGTTCAGCTCGTCCAGCCGCCAGAAGGTCGCCCGGTTGCGGTGCCCGGCGACGGAGAAGTTGCCCACCTCGCCGGGCATCGCGCTGTCCGGGTAGTGGCCCGGGGCATACCGGATGTCCTGCTGGGTGACCCCCTCGACCACGACCCAGCTCTTGTCGAGCTTCGGGATGTAGAGCCCGGCGATGGGCTTGCCGCGCACCGGTGGCTTCGGCTTCGTCGACGTGCTGGCGCTGGGTGCCACGGTCGGGTCGCCGGTGGGACCCCACGCCTGGGCGAGCTGGTTGCTGAGATCGTTCTGGTGGGCGTCGACGATGGCCGACTTGCCCCACACCTCGTATCCGGCGAAGAGGAGCACCACCAGGCCGAAGGTGATCAGCACCTCTCCGGTGACCCGGACCCCGAGGCGCAGCCGGGTCCAGAACGTCGGCCGGGTCAGCTCGGAATAGACGCTCTTGTAGCCCTCGTCGGTCTGCTCGGCCCGGAGCTGGACCACCCGCTCGCCACGGCGCGGACGGGGCGGTTCGGCCGGCTCCGCGTCGGTCGGCTCGCCGCCGTTGTCCGGTAGGCGGGGCACCGCTCCCATCAGCGCGGTCGAGTCGGGGGCCGGGGGCCTGGGGGACACCGCCGGGATGTGGGCGGTGGCCGCCGGGTCGGCGGGGTGGCCGCCGGGCGGGACCGGACGCCCAGCGCCGGGGGACACCGGGGCAGGCGGCACCGGGCCGGGGCGGCTGACCGCGTCGGGCGGCACCGTGCCCGGGAAGCCGGCCCCACGAAAGTGGGGTGCCCCGGAGCGGTCGGCGGCGTGCGCGTCGATCGGGGGGAGGAAGGCCATGGGGCCGTCGGTGTCGTTCGTCGGACGCGGGGCCGACCCGAGTTCGGCGTCACCACCCGAAGGCCGCCGCTCGTGCGGCTCCCGGCCCGACTCGGCACCATTGCGGGAGGGCCGTCCGTACGGCTCCCGGCTGGGTTCGACCGTCGGCCGACGGGCCGGCCCGTCCACAGCGGGCCGGGCGGGCGTGGCCTGCGGCGGCGTACGCATGGGGGCGTGCGCCGGGGCCTGTGGCCCGGGAGCGGGTCGTTGCGGGGTGCCGGTGGGCCATTCAGGGGCCCGGCCGGGTCGACTCGATGCCGGGGACCGCTCCGGGGCGGTGCCGGGCCAGGCCGGGGGCGGTCCCGGCTCCGTGGGCCCCCGACCGGTCGCCGTCGGCCCATCGGCGGGGGGCGTCGCCGAGCCAGCGCCTCGGGGCCCGGCCGGACGGGGCGTCAGCACGGGGGCGGGCCAGGGGCCGGTCGGGCCGGGCCGCTCTGCCGAGGGCGGTGCCGAGGGTGAGGTCGGGACCGAGGTCGGGGGCGGGGGCGGGATTGGCAGGTCGGCGCGGTCGACTTTGGGGAGGAAGGCGGTCTGCTCCTCGTCCCGCCCCCGGTGTCGGCCGTTCCAGGTGTCGTCGGGTGTTCGGGTCACCGGGGCACCGTCGCCGAGCGCAGGGCTGTCGAGTCCTCGAAGGCCGGCACCGTGACCGTCGAGACGGTCTCCCGGTAACCCAGCTGGAAGTCGTTGACCGCGCCCTTGAACATCTGCACTCCCTCAGACGCGGCGAGGGCCTGCCGGAGCGCAGCGGGGTCGCCGATTGCAACGATCTTGAATGGAGGGGAGTACACCCGCCCGTGCAGCAGCAGGGTGTTACCTACGCAGCGTACCGCGCTGGTGGTGAGGACGCGGACGTTCATGATTGACATCGCCTCCGCGCCGCCGGCCCAGAGCGCGTTCACGACGGCCTGCACGTCCTGCTGGTGGACGACGAGGTCGTCGTTGGTGGCACCGTCGGGCAGACCCTGGTCGGCGCGGCGCACGGCGTCGTTGAGCTCGACGGTGATGCCCGTCCCGGTGAGCGCGGTGAACCCGGCGGCCTGCCGACTGGCGGCGGCGCGGTCCCGCTGCTCCCTGATCGGGCCGTCGGAGTCGGCCAGGGTCGCGGTCTCGTCCTCGACCTCGGCCCGGAGTTGGGCGGCCTGCCGCTCGCTCGCCGCGACCTGCTGCCGGCGGTCCTCGATGAGCTGGGTGAGCTGGGGTCGGCGGTCCTCGCGCAGGGCCGTGCCACCGGCGGTCGTCGCGGTGGTGGTGAACAGCAGCCCGGCCGCGGCGGCGATCAGCGGCACGCCGACCGACCAGCCCGGGCGTCGCTGCCGGGGGCGCCGGGGCAGGAGGGCGGCGACCGCCCGGCGGAGGGCCTTCTGCCAGGAGGCAGCGCCGGATGTGTATTCCACCGAGCGCTCCTTCCGCGTCGTCTCGTGTCAGCCCGCGACGACGCGGGCCGGTGCGGCGACCCGAACAGTCCCGCCTATTCCGGTCACTCCGTGCATCGGCCTGACCCCATTCATGGCTTGAACGGGCCATCCGGACTACGCTAGCTGTCGAACATTATTGGCCATGGACCGTCGCCCCCGCGCCCGGTTGTCAGGCCGGACGAGGTCGTAACCCCCTCTGGAGAGCGTCGTGCCCAAGTCTCAGGTCCGCAAGAAGAAGGTGTACACCCCGCCGACGGACGTTCGTCCGACGGCGACGGCGGCGACGCGCAAGCCTAGCCCGGTCTGGCTGCCCGTCACGGCGGTCGCATTGATCGTCGGCGGCATCGGCTGGCTGGTGGTGTACTACCTCTCCGAGCAGGAGTACCCGGTCATGTCGTGGGGTTACTGGAACCTCGCGGTGGGCTTCGGTGCGATGGTCGGCTCCCTGGTCCTGCTCTCCCGCTGGCGCTGACCCGGCCCGCCCTCCCGGCACGATCCACGGCACCCCGCCGCGCCCCCGCCCGGCGTTCCGGCGTCGGGCACCCTATGGTGTCCGCAGGGCGGCGCGGCCCAGGTGCGAGATGACTCACGTTACTGCTGGGTAACCTTGCGCGTAGGCTGCACTGCATGACCGAGCGGAGCGAGGTCATCGACCGATCCGGTCGGGGGTGCGGCGACAGCGGAGCGCCGGCCGCGCCCCCGACCCGACCCCGGTCGCCGAGCCGCTCGACAGGCAGCAGACCGGGAGGCCAACTCGATGGGCAGCGTCCAGATCGTCACCACGATCCTCGCGGCCGCCATCACCGCCGTGGCGGTGTGGCTTGCGGCGCGCGCGGTCATGAAGATCGTGGCAGTCATCCGGCTGGGGCGGCCCGACCCGGAGCGTTTCGCCGACCGGGGCGCCCGCACGAGGACGATGCTGGCGGAGACCGCCGGCCACACCAGGATGCTCCGTTGGACCGTGGTCGGCGCGGCGCACTGGTTCGTCATGGTCGGCTTCATCGTGCTGTCGCTGCTGGTTCTGGAGGCGTACTTCGAGGTCGTCTCCCCGACCGGCGGCCTGCCGCTGATCGGCGGCCTGGCGGTCTACGGCCTGGTCACCGAGCTGATCGCGGTGCTCGGCGTGGTCGGCATTCTGGTCCTGATCGCGATCCGGGTCCGCAACCGGCCCACCCGACCGGGCGGGCGTTCCCGGTTCACCGGCTCGACCATGTGGCAGGGCTACTTCGTCGAGGCCGTGGTCCTCGCCGTACTGATCATGGGCTTCGTGATTCGGGGCTTCAAGGTCGCCACCGACCACTTCGAGTACCCGGTGTGGGCCACCCCGGTCAGCCACGCCGTCGGCGCGCTGCTGCCCGACTGGTCGGCCGGCGTCAGCATCGCCGCCCTCATCAAGATCGCCATCTCGATGACCTGGCTGATCGTCATCGCGCTCAACGTGACGATGGGGGTGGCCTGGCACCGGTTCCTCGCGTTCTTCAACATCTTCTTCAAGCGCGACCCGGGCCGGGTCGGCTCCGGCCTCGGCGCACTGCGGCCGATGATGAGCAACGGCAAGCCGCTCGACTTCGAGGAGGCCGACCCGGAGAAAGACCAGTTCGGCGTCGCCCAGGTCGAGCAGTTCACCTGGAAGGGGCTGCTCGACTTCAGCACCTGCACCGAGTGCGGACGGTGCCAGTCGCAGTGCCCCGCCTGGAACACCGGCAAGCCGCTGTCGCCGAAGCTGCTCGTGCTCAGCCTGCGCGACCACGCGTACGCCAAGGCCCCGTACCTGCTGGCCGGCGGCGGCAAGGACCTGACCGGCGAGGAGAAGGCCACCGCCGCCCAACTCGCCCACCTGGACGTGCTGGCGCTCGCCGAGGCCGACAAGCCGTTGATCGGCGGCGCCGAGGACGGCGGCGTCATCGATCCGGACGTGCTCTGGTCCTGCACCACCTGCGGTGCCTGCGTCGAGCAGTGCCCGGTCGACATCGAGCACGTCGACCACATCGTCGACATGCGCCGCTACCAGGTGCTGATCGAGTCGAGCTTCCCGTCCGAGGCCGGCGTCATGCTGCGCAACCTGGAGAACAAGGGCAACCCCTGGGGGGCCCCGCAGAACACCCGCGAGGACTGGACCAAGGGCCTCGGCTTCGAGGTGCCGCGCGTCGGCGAGGTCGACGACTTCGAGTACCTGTTCTGGGTCGGCTGCGCCGGCGCGTTCGAGGACCGGGCCAAGAAGACCACCCGTGCGGTCGCCACGCTGCTCAACGAGGCAGGCGTGAAGTTCGCCATCCTCGGCGAGGGCGAGACATGCACCGGTGATCCGGCCCGCCGGATCGGCAACGAGTTCGTCTTCCAGATGCTCGCCCAGCAGAACGTGGAGACCCTGAACGAGGCGTTCGAGGGTCGGGAGAAGAGCACCCGCAAGATCGTCGCGACCTGCCCGCACTGCTTCAACACCCTCGGCAACGAGTACGGGCAGCTCGGCGGCGAGTTCGAGGTGGTGCACCACACCCAGCTCCTGGCCCACCTGGTCAGCGTCGGCAAGCTCACCCCGGTGCAGCCGGTCGACGGCGGCGTCACCTACCACGACCCCTGCTATCTGGGCCGGCACAACCGGGTCTTCGCCGCCCCGCGCGAGGTGCTCGGTAGCGCCATCGGAGGCGGAGCCGGGGGCCGGGGTGGCGCAGCCTCGATCTCCGGTGCGGGCCGCGACAGCGGCCTCGTCGAGATGCCACGCAACAGCGAGCGCTCCTTCTGCTGCGGTGCCGGCGGTGCCCGGATGTGGATGGAGGAGAAGATCGGCAAGCGGATCAACGTGGACCGGGTCGAGGAGGCCATGTCCACCGGGGCGCGGACCATCGCGGTCGGCTGCCCGTTCTGCTCGACGATGCTCAGCGACGGGGTCAACGGCAAGGGGGCCGGCGAACAGGTCGAGGTGCTCGACGTCGCCAGCGTGCTGCTCCGCTCGGTCAAGCCGGCCGACGCCACCGGTGAGAAGGGGACCGCCGCCGCCGGCAGGTGACCGACGCGACCGATCGACCCGCCAACCGATAGGGGTGTCCACGGCCAGCAGGTGAGCGCCGGGCCGGTGTCGCCGCGCGTACTGGTGTGCGGCCTGGTCCGTCGTGGAACAATCCTGCCGAGGTGAACCGATCATCGACAGTCTCCTGGTTGCCACGGTGTTGCCACTGGTCGGCTTCGTGCTGCTGACCGCCGGCAACGCGTTCTTCGTCGCGGCCGAGTTCGCCCTGGTCACGGTGGATCGGCCGGAGATCGACCGGCGGGCCGCCGCCGGCGACGGCGCGGCGAGGACCGTCCGCCGCGCGCTGCACGAGTTGTCCTTCCAGCTCTCCGGGGCACAGCTCGGTATCACCATCACCGCCCTGCTCACCGGGTACCTGGCCGAGCCGGCGCTGGCCCGGATCTTCGCCCCGGCGCTGCACTCGCTGGGGCCGGCGGCCGATCGGTTCACCCCGTTCCTCGCCCTGGCCCTGGCCACCCTGCTGTCCATGCTCTTCGGCGAGCTGGTGCCGAAGAACCTCGCGCTGGCCCGGCCGATGCCCACCGCGCTGGCCACCGCCCGCGGGATGCGCGGCTTCTCCCGGGCGTTCGGGTGGTTGATCCGGGGGCTGAACAACTCGGCGAACACGCTGGTCCGCCGGCTCGGGGTGGAGCCGCAGGAGGAACTGGCCAGCGCCCGGTCCCCCGAGGAGCTGGGGCTGCTGGCCGCGATCTCGGCCCGGGCCGGGGCGCTCCCGCCGGACACCGCGATGCTGCTGCGACGCACCATCCGGTTCGGCGACAAACGGGCCGCCGAGGCGATGACCCCCCGGGTGGACGTGATCGCGCTGCGTGCCACGGCCAGCGTCGCCGAGTTGCTGGCCCTTGCCCAGCAGACCGGCCGGACCCGGTTTCCGGTCTTCGAGGAGACCCTCGACCTGGTCACCGGCGTCGCGGCGGTGCCGGACGCGCTGGGCGTACCGCTGGCGAACCGGGCCAGGACCACCGTCGCGTCGGTCGCCCGCGAGCCCGTGTACGTGCCGGAGAGCCTGGACCTCGACGGCGTCCTGGCCGCGCTCAAGGCGGCCGACGCGGACCTGGCCATCGTGGTCGACGAGTACGGCGGCACCGACGGCGTGGTGACCGTGGAGGATCTCGTGGAGGAGCTGGTCGGGGAGATCGCCGACGAGTTCGACCCGGACGCGGTCGACGACGGCGGGCCGGTCGAGCTGACCGTGCCGGGCGGCGAGCGGACCGTCCTGGTCGACGGGGTGCTCCGTGAGGACGAGTTGGTCGAGCAGACCGGTTTCCGGCTTCCCGAGGGCCCGTACGAGACGCTCGCCGGCTTCCTGATGGCCCGGCTCGGGCACATCCCGGTGGCCGGGGAGACGGTCGAGGAGGGCGGGTACGAGTTCACCGTGGTCGAGGTGGAGCGGCACCGGATCGAGCAGGTGCGGGTGCTGCGCCCGGAGGAGCCCGGGGACGATGCCTGAACTGCTGGTCACGGTGCTGCTGCTGCTCGGCAACGCGTTCTTCGTCGGCAGCGAGTTCGCGCTGATCGCCTCCCGGCGAACGGTGATCGAGCCGCTGGCGGCCGACTCGAAGCGGGCCCGCTGGGCGCTGTCGGCGATGAACCAGATTCCGCTGATGATCGCTGGGGCGCAGCTCGGCATCACCGTCTGCTCGCTGGGCCTCGGCGCGATCGCCGAACCGGCGCTGGCCCACCTGATCGAGCCGCTGTTCCACGCGCTGGGCCTGCCCGACGGGGCCGTGCACCCGTTGGCCTTCCTGATCGCCCTCGGCGTGGTGGTCTTCCTGCACACCGTGGTCGGCGAGATGGTGCCGAAGAACATCACCCTGGCCGGGCCGGAGACGTCGGCGCTCTGGCTGGGGCCGGCGATGCTGGCGTTCTGCACGGCGACCAAGCCGCTGCTGCTGGCGATGAAGTGGGCGGCGCGGCAGGTGTTGCGGATCTGGCGGGTCGAGGCGACGGACGCGGTCAAGACCGTCTTCACCGCCGAGGAACTGGCCGGGCTGGTGTCGCAGGCCCGCATGGAGGGGCTGCTCGACGCCGAGGAGCACGCCCGGATCACCGGGGCGCTCGCGCTGCACACCCGCACGGCGGCGGACGCCCTGCAACCCTGGTCGACGGTGACGACGGTGGCCGAGGACGTCTCCCCGGCCTCGCTGGAGGTGCTGGCCACCCGCACCGGCCGGTCCCGGTTCCCGGTGGTGCAGCGGTCCACCCGCCGGGTGCTCGGCTTCGTGCACGTCAAGGACGTTCTTGGGTACGCGGGGGCGGAGCGCCGCGCCCCGGTGCCGGCCGGGGTCTACCATCCGCTGGCCGTGGTGCCGCCGGACCGTACGCTGGCCGACCTGCTGCTGTCGATGCGCCGCGAGCGGCGGCACATGGTGCTGGTGAGCGACGGCCGTCTCCCGCTCGGGGTGGTGACCCTCGACGACGTGCTGACGGCCATCATGGGCTGACCGGCCACCGCCGTTCCTCTCCACACCGCCACCACCGTCTGCTGCGCAGTCGCGGTGCGACCGGTACCCGTCGTATGTGCACGGTTTGCGGGACGTCACGGCGGGTGGACCCGCCTTGATTCCCCGCGCGGGACTCCCCTAATGTGAGGCGCTGACCGCTGTGGGTCGTCTGCCTCGATCTTCCCTCTCGCGAGGCGCCCGGCGGTCGGTTGCGAAGGAGTCGGTGCCGGTGGCAACCATGCCCCCTCATCGTCGTGCCCCGGAACGGTCACCCGCTCGCCCGGGTGGTGTCCGCCGGTTCGTACACCGCCTGCTCACCCTGGTCGCGGCGGTCGCCGTCGGTGCCGGGACACTGACCGCGCCCGCGTACGCCGAGCCCTCGGTCGACGAGATCGAGGCGCAGATCGACAAGCAGTGGGAGCAGCTGGAGCCCACCATCGAGCAGTACAACAAGGTGTCCGCGCAGCTGAAGGCCAACCGGGAGAAGGCGAAGGCGCTGGAGAAGAAGATCCAGCCGTTGGCGCTGGAGACCGAGCTGGCCATGAACCGCGTCGGTGACCTCGCCTCCCGCTACTACATCTCCGGCCCCTCCCAGGACATCGGCGCGTTGCTGGTCAGCACCAAGCCGGGCACCCTGGCCGAGCAGCTGACCATCCTGGACCGGCTGGCCGCGCAGGAGCGCAGGCAGGTCGAGGGCGTGCTCGCCGTGCGCGCCAAGTACGACACGGAGAAGCAGAAGCTGGACACGCTCATCGCCACCCAGGAGAAGCAGACCAAGGAACTGGCGGAGAAGAAGGTAAAGATCAACTCTGAGATCAAGCGGCTCCAGGCGTCGATGCCGAAGACCGTGGTGTCCACCGAGGGCTGCCCGACGGTCACCGGCGTGGTCAGCGCGGCCGCCCGCACCGCCATCCGGACCGCCTGCGCCCAGGTCGGCGACCCGTACGTCTTCAACACCGCAGGCCCGGACACGTTCGACTGCTCCGGCCTGACCCAGTATGCCTACAAGGCCGCCGGGATTCACCTGACCCACTTCACCGGGGCTCAGTGGAACGAGGGCCGCGCCGTCTCGCGCTCCGAGGCCCGCCCCGGTGACCTGGTGTTCTTCTTCAGCGACCTGCACCACGTCGGCCTCTACATCGGCAACGACAAGATGGTGCACGCGCCCCGGGCCGGCAAGCCGGTCAACGTGAGCAGCATCAACACCATGCCGGTCGCCGGCTTCCGCCGACCCGGCTGACGCCGGCGCGGCCCCCGCGAAGGCCGCGCCGCGCTGACCCGCCCGAAGGCCCCCGGTCCACCCGACCGGGGGCCTTCGCCGTGCGGGCCGGGTACGCGCGGCGGTCTGCACGTTGTGTCACCGGCCCGGCGGGTTGCGGATCGATAACGCGCGTCTCTACTCTGGCCAATTGTCGACCGGTAGCTGTACCGCCCAGCCGGGCGGTGACGGTACGACACCGCCGAGTCGCCTCCGGGCGAGCCGGGGACCCAGGTACGCCGGGGTGAATCCGCAGCGGTGCTGCGGTAGGGCGCTCTCCCTTCCCGCCCGAACCCGTCAGCTAACCCGGTAGGCGGTAGCGGAAGAAGGAGACACGGAGCCCGGTGGCATATCATGCCTCGCGGTGCCCGTCACGCCGGTCGGCCGACGCCGACCGCATGCCGGCTGCGCCGCGCACCCGTTGGTCACGCTTCACCACCGTCCTCGCCGCCCTGGCCGGAGTCGCCGTCGTCCTGACCGGCGCCCCGACCGTGGCCTACGCCGACCCCTCGGTCGCCGAGATCGAGCGGCAGATCGACGAGGACTGGAACAAGCTCGAACCGCTCATCGAGCGGCACAACGCCACCCGCCAGGACCTGGCCGCCAAGCGCAAGCAGGCCGACGCGCTCGCCGCGCGGATCGGGCCCCTCCAGCGTCAGGTGGACGAGGCGATGGAGAAGGTCGGCGGCCTCGCCGTCGAGGCGTACAAGGGCGACAACATCTCGACGGTGAACGCCCTGCTCGGCAGCCGCACGCCCAGCCAGATGCTGGGGCAACTGGAGATGCTCGACCAGTTCGCCCAGCGCCAGCAGCGCGACGTCCAGGCGGTCGTCGACCTCCGAGACGAGCTGGCCGCGAAGAAGAAGCCCCTCGACGAGATGGTCACCCAGCTCGCCCGCACCGAGGCCCAGCTCGCCGCAAAGAAGAAGCAGATCAACACCGAGATCGACCGCCTACAGAAGCTGCGGCTGAAGGTGTACGGCAACGGCGGTGGCGGCCCGCTGCGGCCCGCCCCCTGCCCGGCGTCCTACCCGGGCGGCGGCGCGGGGACGGCGGTGAAGTTCGCCTGCGCCCAGATCGGCAAGCCCTACGTCTGGGGCGCCGAGGGCCCCAACTCGTACGACTGCTCGGGCCTGATGCTGGCCGCGTGGGCCAAGGCCGGGGTCTCGCTGCCGCACAACGCGGCCCAGCAGCGGTCGGTGACCGCCCGGGTCAGCCGCGCCGACCTGCGCCCCGGCGACCTGGTCTTCTACTATGCCGACCTGCACCACGTAGGCATGTACGTGGGCGGCGGCTGGGTGGTGCACGCCTCCCGGGCCGGCGTTCCGGTGAGGATGAAGCGCGTCGACGACGGCCCGATCCACAGCTTCGGCCGCCCCGGCTGAGGTGCAAGGAGGGGCCCCTTCTTAACGCATACGGTCGAGAAGGGGCCCCCTCGCACCCCGGCGTCAGCGGGTCGGCCAGGTGCGCCAGTTCTGCCAGGAGCGGCTCGGGGTCGGGCCGCGCTGGCCCTGGTACCGCGAGCCGTAGACGGCCGACCCGTACGGGTGCTCGGCCGGCGAGGACAGCCGGAAGATGCAGAGCTGGCCGATCTTCATGCCCGGCCAGAGCGTGATCGGCAGGTTCGCCACGTTGGACAGCTCCAGCGTGACGTGCCCGGAGAAGCCAGGGTCGATGAAGCCGGCCGTGGAGTGGGTGAGCAGTCCCAGCCGGCCCAGCGAGCTCTTGCCCTCCAGCCGGCCCGCGAGCTGGTCGCCGAGCGAGATCACCTCCAGCGTGGAGGCGAGCACGAACTCGCCCGGGTGCAGCACGAACGGCTCGCCGTCGGGCACCTCGATCATGGAGGTCAGGTCGTCCTGTTGCAGCGACGGGTCGATGTGCGTGTAGAGGTGGTTGTTGAAGACCCGGAAGAGCTTGTCGAGGCGTACGTCGATGCTCGACGGCTGCACCAGGGTCGGCTCGAACGGCTCCAGCGCGAGCGTGCCGGCCTTCAGCTCGGCGACGAGGTCGCGGTCGGAGAGCAGCATCGCAACACCATAGCGAGGCTGGTCAGCGGGCCGGCGATCGGTACGCCCCGACCCGCGCGTGGCGCTTCGCGTGTCGTACAGGTGTTCGATAGCATGTCCGTATGGCTTCCTGGTCCGAATTCGCCGCTGACGAGCCACGACTCGCCGACGGGATCCGTCACCTCATGCAGCAGTACGGGCCGGGCTTCGGCTACCTGGCCACCGTCCGTGCCGACGGTGGGCCCCGGGTGCACCCGGTCTCCCCGGTGATCACCGACGACGGGCTCTACTGCTTCGTCGTCGACTCGCCGAAGCGGCGCGACCTCGAGCGCGACGGCCGCTACGCGCTGCACTCATTCCCGCCGGAGGACAGCGACGACGAGGCGTACGTGGCCGGGCAGGCCAGGCCGGTGACCGACCAGGCCCGGGTGGCCCGGCTCGCCGAGATCGGGCGGGCCGCTCCGCAGGTCGACTGGCGGCTCTTCGAGTTCACCGTCGACGTGGCGATGCTGGCCCGGCGCGGCGACGTCGGCACCGTCCGCCCCGGCGAGGGGACGGGCCGGCCGGCCGTGCAGGTCTGGCTCGACCCCCGGGCCGCCGATGCCGCGAGCACCGTGTCGGGCGGTGCCGCTGTGGGCGTACCGGATCGGCGGTCGGCCCACGGCGGGCGCGGCGCCCACCGCGCGGCGGCCTGACCCCGACAGACGCCGGTGCCGGCCCCGTCGCGAGACGGAGCCGGCACCGGGGTGATCAGCGACAGTGGTACGTCAGGCCGCGCGGTACGCGTTCCACGCGGTCAGCATCCGGTCCGCCTGGCCGGCGGTGAACTGGTACATGCACGAGTCGTAGGTGTAGTCCATGAAGTTGGTGATCGGGTCCAGGCCGGTCGCGGTGCAGGTGTCCCGCCCGGTCGGGCACTCGTACGCCGGCTCGGCCTCGGCCGGCGTGTCGCTCACGCCGTCGCCGGAGTCGCGGCAGCCGCCCTGGAAGGTGTGGTACAGGTTCAGCCAGTGGCCGACCTCGTGGGTTCCGGTGTCGCCCTGGTTGTAGTTGGTGGCGGTGCCGCCCGGCAGCGACTCGCTCAGCACGACGACACCGTCCATGCTGTCCAGCCGGCGCTTCGGGAAGGTGGCCCAGCCGAGCAGACCGTCGCTCAGCTCGCCGAGGTACATGTTCAGCGTGTTCTTGCCGCCCTCGCGCAGCGAGGACTTCATCGAGCGCTCGGCCGAGGAGCCCTGCACGATCGGGTACCACGCCGGGTTGGTTACCCGGTTGATCCTCTGGAGCTGGAAGCTGAAGGCGGTCGCCGCGCCGCCGGTGGCGCCGCTGTATGCCTGGTTCAGCACATTGATCTGCGAGTTGATCAGCGAGTCCGGGATGTTGCCGCCGGCGCGGGTGCTGTCCTCCTGGATGACGTGCACGATGACGGGGACGGTCACGGTGGCGAGCGCGCTGGCACCGGCACCGGCCCGGAATTTGGCTCGCTCGCGCAGGGCGGCGGCGAGGTCGGCCTCCCGCTCTCGGGTCTCCTTGGCGGTCAGCTCGTTCGGCTCGCGCTTGGTGTGCGCGCCGGCCTTCACCCGGGCGTCCGAGTAGGCGTCGGCCGGCTCAACGCAGACCTCCGCCGGGGCGGCGGAGAAGGCCGAAGCGGCCGGGACGAGACCCACGGCGGCGGTGCTGAGCAGCAGTGCGAGGGACGTCGACGCGACGCCGGCGGTGCGCCGGGTCAGCAGGTTGGGACGGAGTCCCATGGGCCCACCTCTTTCTGGCGGCGCGACAGGGGGTATATCGCGCCGTGGCTTGAACGTGCGGGAGACGTTACAACCGATCGAGGCATTTGAGAATGGTCATGTGTTGCGGCAATGAAACTTTGTGGACCGCCGATGGCCTGCGGGTCTTGGGGCGGGCTCGGGCGTCGAGGCGGGTGGGAGCGGAGAGCGCGCGAGGGGGTACCTGGGTGCACGCGGCGTCGGCGTCGGGTACAGTGGGTCCGCCTGCGGGTGTAGTTCAATGGCAGAACATCAGCTTCCCAAGCTGACAGTGCGGGTTCGATTCCCGTCACCCGCTCCACGATCGAGGCCCTGGCCAGGACGACAGTCCCAGCCAGGGCCTTCGATGTTCCAAGGTCAACGATCATGCGGCGTGCCATTAGCGTGCCATTAGCCAGGTCGGAGGGCGGCTTGCCCGGGAAGCTGACCCGAGACGAAGCGATCCGGCTCGTCACGCTGATCATGAGGCTTGGCTACGCCGACCATGCCGAGCTGAACGACTGGCTCGACCGGCTCGAACGTGACCTCGACTACCCGGACATCTCCGAGCTGATCTTCGCAGTCAATCCGGAACTGACAGCCGTCGAGGTGGTCGACCGAGCTGTCGCCTACCGGCCGGCCGAGCTGCCAGAGGCGGCACCAGGCGGCTAGCCTCACCTGTCGCCGTCCTTGTTGCTCTTCTTGCCCGGCTTGTCCTTGCGCTTGCCCTTGGCGTCGGATTTCTTGCCCTTCTTCCGGTCCGCGCGCACCGCCTCGTGCAGCGCCTGGGCGATGGCCCGGTCAGCTTCCGCCGTCGCGTGCTGGTAGATCAGCGCGGCCTGCGGTGAGTCGTGACCCATCCGGGCCATCAGGTCGCGGGTGCTCGCCCCGGTCCGGGCGGCGAGGGTGTTCCCGGTGTGCCGCAGGTCGTGGAAGTGCAGGTTCGGCTGTCCGATGCTGGACACGCTCGCCTTCCAGGCGATGAGCTTGTTCAGGTTGCCCCGCCAGATCGGGCGCCCACTCTCGGTGGTGAAGACGAACGCGTCCGGGTTGTCGTCGACCTCGGCCGCCAGGTGGTCACGGACGACCTCGACGACCGCCGGGGGCAGGGTGACCGTGCGTCGGCCGGCCCGGGACTTCGGCGGCCCGAGCACCAGGCCGACCCCACGCTGTTCGGTGTACGCCTGCCTGATCCTGATCGTGCCGGCCGCAGTGTCGATGTCCTGCCGTTGCAGTGCGGACACCTCGCCCCAGCGCAGGCACCCGAAGGCCGTCACCAGGACCAGGGCGCGATAGCGGGGTGGCACGATGTCGGCCAGCTTGAAGACCTGGGCGAGCGTGAGCACCGGCCGTTCCGCGGCCTTCTCCTGGTCGGCACCGGGTATCTGGCACGGGTTCCGGGTCAGGATCTGGTCTTCCTTGACCGCCGTCATCAGCACCGCGCGCAGCAGCCGGTACGCCTTGGCCGCCATGCTCACCGAGACGCCGTTGCCGAGCAGTTCCGCCCGCCAGTCGCGAACCATCGGCGTGTCCAGCCGGCCCAGCTCGGTTCCGCCGAGGTACGGGACGATGTGCTTTTCCAGGAGCCAGCCGTACAGGTGGACGGTCCGGGGCCGCAGGTTCGGCCGCTGCTCGATCCACCGCCGTGCGTAGTCGTCGAGCTTTACCTTGGCCAAGTCCGGGTCGACCCATTCCCGCCGCACCATCTGTGCCTCGACGAGCGTCAGGTACCGGTCGGCGTCCGACTTCCGGCTGAACGTCTCCGGCGCGTTCCGCATCCGGCCGTCCGGCCCCGGGTACCGCGCCTGGTACCGCCCGGATGGCAGCTTGCGAAGGTTGCCGAACCGCCGATGCCCTTCCTTGTTCGCCATCAGGCCACCCGCTGAAGGTCACGCCACACCCCGGAGGCGGTCAGCGGCTCCACCCGCCCGGACTCGACGTGCGCAGCGAGGTCAGCGGCCTTGATTCGGACGCTGCGCCCGAGCTTGTGGAACGGGATACGCCGTTCGGCGACCAGGCGGCGCACGTAGCGCTCACTCATGTTGATCCGGGCCGCTGCCTGCTCGATCGTAAGGACCTCGTCCAATTTGATCTTCCTCCCCGTCGTGCTGTGGTGCGATGTGCTGAGTTGCCGAAAGGTCTGCCGGTCCCTGCTCGGCCCGGTCCTTCGCGGCGAGTAGTTCGGTGCGCCAGCGGGCGCGTTCGCTGATCGAGCGCATGAGTCGGTAGGACAGCGGGCCGACGTCGGCGTCGTCGGGTCGGGCGAGTTCCCAGGCGTGCCGGGCCCGTTCGGCGGTGGCGCCCTGGTCGTCGACGAGCTGCCCGGGGTCGCCGGCCGTGGTGCTGCTGGTGGTGCCGTTGGCGGTAGCGCTGTCGGTGGTGACGCCGAGCAGGGCGCGTACCCAGGCGCGTACGTCGTGTTTGTGGTCGGCGAGGGTCTTGCCGGACCAGTCGCGGGAGATGAGGATTCGTCGGCCGCCGATGCCGAGGGTGTCGCGTTGGTGGACCTTGCCCTTGCAGCGGCCCGGCTTGAGCTTGGCGTTGGCCTTGCGGGGTTGGACGCCGTAGAGCAGCCAGTTGGCGCACCGGTCGGTGCACGGGGTGACCCGCAGTGCGCGCCAGAGCCGGTCGAGGTGGGCGCGTTGCCGGTCGGTGGTCGCCTTGTGGCAGTCGCCGGTGTGCTTGGTGATGTACTTCGTGACGTACCGGATGGTCCGTTCGGCATCCTCGGTGCCGGGCATGACGCCGCGCGCGTCGACCTGGATGCCGAACCGGACGACGTGCACGGGTTCGGCTTCCGGGTTGTCGTCGATGGCGTCAAGGGCTTCGGTCCAGGTGGTCAGCGGGTGGCGGGTGTCCGGGTCGACCCACGCCGAAGCGTCTTCGTCCCAGATGGGGGGCCGGTCGGCGGTGTACCGCTGGACGTCGACTGGCGGCCACCACACTTGGTGGTAGGTGGCGGCGGCGACGGTGCGCAGGGTGTCGCGGGGGATGGTGCCCCGGATGGCGAAGTGTGCGTGTGGGGCGAGTCGGCGTTGGGGTTCGACGCAGCCGGCGTACTGGACGTTCCAGCCCTCGCACCGTCGGAGGTTCTGCCAGAACCGGTCGAGCAGGCGGGGAAAGTGGACGGCGTCCCAGGCGGCGCGGCGGTAGTCGTAGCGGTCGGGGTTGACGGGGGTGCCGTCGGGGCGGACCGGCCCGTACGAGTCGAGGGTGAGGGTGAGCCACATCGACGGCCGGTAGGTGGAGCCGTCGGGGGCGGTGTAGGTGCGGCCGACGGTGCGCGCTTCGACCTTGCGCCGAGGCAGGTCGGGTGCATCCTGCCGCCGCTTCGTGGAGCGCTTGCGACGGCGGCCGTTGTCCTCGTCGCCCTGGTCGTCGTCGGTGCCCGCGTGGGGTGGGCCGACACGCCCGCGCAGGCCCTCTGCGGCGATGGCTTCCTCTACCTCGCGGATGGCCTCGTCGAGGTCGGTGACTTGGTCCCACTGGCACGCTCGTGATGCCTCGTCTCGGGAGAACTCCAGGTGTGCGCGGAACAGGATCAGGGACTTCTGCGCTTCGGTGGCGGGTTGCGGGCCGGGTAGGGGTTCGTCGTCGCGGTGCCAGCCCTCGCGGATCTGTGCCTGTCGCAGCCGGCGGTTCTTCTTCGCGCACGGCGGGCACTTGTCCTCGCGGGTCGCGCCGCAGGGCAGGTCGATGACCTCGGTCAGGCCGGTGTCGAGGTCGGTGCGGCGCATGGCGAGGGGGCGGACGCAGACGCCGTACTCGATGGCGATCTGCTTGAGCACGTCGACGGAGCGGGGTAGCGCCATGCGGGCCGCCCGCGACCCCGGCCGGGGCGTAGCAGCCGGGGTCGGGACGGCGGTTTCGAGGCCGGGCAGGGTCACAGCAGTCATCGGCCCGCCTCCCGCGTGGACCGAATGCGGTGGTGTCGGTCGCGGGTCGGTCGGTACTGTCCGGGCTCACCCGGAACCCGAGCGGCGAGGTCGACATGAACAGCGATGACGGAACGACGGTGCTGTGGCGACCGACCGGGCCGCAAGAGCTGGATCTCGTCCGCGAGTCGGGGTGGTGCAAGTGGCCGCCGCGCCTGCCGGATCAGCCGATCTTCTATCCGGTCCTGAACGAGGACTACGCGGTCATGATCGCCCGGGACTGGAACGTGCCCGCGTCCGGCGTCGGCTACGTCACCCGCTTCCGGGTGGAGTCGGAGTTCCTGAGCCGCTACCCGGTCCGTCAGGCCGGTGGCAAGACCATCTTGGAGCTGTGGGTGCCGGCCGAGGAGCTGGACGAGTTCAACGCGCACATCGTCGGGTTGATTGAGGTCGTGCACGAGTTCCGTTAGCCGCTCGGCGGCGGGGGTGGCCGTCATCGGATGATCCCGACGACGTGCGGCCGGTTCGACTGGACGACGCCACGCGGAGGCAGCAGCACCGCCGGGGCCGGGACAGCCGGCGGCACGGGGTCGGCCGGACGCTCCGGTTCGGGGTCGGTGGTGGTCTGCTCGGGTGCCTCGTCCCAGTCGATCGGGAGTTGGTCGGGTTCGGGTGCCGGCGGCAGGGCGGGGGCGTTGGACAGGACGACCTTGACCAGGGCGAGGAATGCCAGGGACGGCACGGCGGCCACGGTCCAGCCCCACACGGACGGTTCGGCTTCGGCGACCTGGGCGGCGAGGGACAGCAGCGCGAACGCCACCAGCAGTGAGGCGACCAGGCCGACCGGGCGGCGGGCGCGGCGGCGGGCGCGTAGTTCGAGGCCGAGGTAGATGGCCATGAGTTCGACGGCTACGGCGTTGGCCCAGCCGATCCAGTCGGGTTGGCCGTGGGTGACGGACAGGTCGTGGACGTGGGTGAAGGCGGCAGCGCCGGCCATGGTGCCGATGGCGAGCAGGATGACCAGGCGTACGGCGGTTTCGGTGCGCTCGGTCATCGCCACTCCTGCAACGGCTTCTCGCGGATGGTGAGGTCGATGCGGATGCGCCGGTCGGCCATGTCGGGGCGGCGGCCGACCATGTGCGCCAGGCCGTGCAGGGCGGCGGCGGCCTGGTCGGCGGGGCCGACGAGGCGGATGCGCAGCGGACGCCGGAGCCGGTTGACGATGCGGGCGAGGGTGTACACGGCGGTTACCTCCGGGCCGGTCGGATGTCGGTGCGGATGTAGTCGGGAGGGGTGCCGAGCGTGGCGACGGCTTCGGAGAGGCAGCGCCACAGCGCCCACGCCTCGTCCGGGGTCAGGGACATCCGTCGCCGGCCCGCGCCGACGGCCAGGTGGACCGGGTACGGGTCGGGCCGTTCCGGGTCGACGCGGACGGACACAGCGGTAGTCGGTTCGGGGGTACGCAGCCGGTAGAACCGGCGTCCGTTCGGGCTGGCGGTCACCGCGGTTCACCCCCGTTGTCGGGGTCGAGGAGGTTGCGCAGCGCGTCGGGCAGTAGCGGCCCGGACGGCTTGCGGGGCAGCGGCGGGCGGACCGGTTCCGGGGTCGACTCGCGGCCGACCTGAGCGAGGATGTCCGCCGCATCGGCCGGGGCCGGATACCGGCGGGCAAGGTCGCGGATGTCGTCGTCGCTGACGTACGAGAAGCGGACCCGCAGGGGTTCGGGGGTGCCGTCGAGGATTACGTACCCGACGCCCTTGGCCCATCGCGGCATCTGATCCGCCAGGGCACCCCGGTTGCGGGCACCCTCGCCGAGGATCATGTCCACCTGTGCCGCCTCGGTCAGCCCGAGCGCGATGCGGGTCGGGAACAGGTCCCGGAACGGCAGCACTTCCTTGCGTGGGTCCTGCAAGGCCGCCACCACCAGGACGCCGACCCCGGCCCCCTGCGACAGCAGCAGCCCCAGCGAGGACGCGATGCGCCTACGCAGGTCGACGTCTTGCAGGTACGCGGTGAGTGCGGCCATCTCGTCGATGACGACCACCACCAGGGGGTCAACCTCGGTCGGGGTGTGGACCCGGACCGTTCCGGCGAGCCGAGTCTGACGTTCCCGCATCACCGCCACGGCCTCGTCGAGGAGGTCGGCCATGGCCTCGAAGGACGTGCCGGCGAACCGGGCGAACAGCGGGCGGCCCATGGCGAACTCCATCCCGCCCTTTGGATCGATCACCCACAGCCGGACCAGGCCCGACGTGATGCCGCCGGCCAGCGCCCGTACCAGCGACCACAGCACCGAACCTTTGCCGGACCGGGTGGCCCCGCCGATGAGGACGTGCGTGGCGAGCAGGCACAGTGACCAGGTGCCCAGGTCCTCCCGCCGGGCCAGCGGCAGCGCGGTCAGGTCGGGCACCGTCGGGGCGTCGAACGGCGGCACGACCGGCCGCAGCGCATCGGTGCGGACCAGCACCAGGTACACCAGCGTCGGACGGTCCCGGAACCGCACCCGGTCCACCCACCCCAGCAGCAAGGCCCAGTAGCCGGTACGGGTCGGCGGGGCGTCGGGGCGCTCGGAGTAGACCCGGGCGTGCCGCCGACCGAAGGCGTACGCGAGGTTCGCCGTCACCTTCTTGAAGTCGGCCGGGGTCTGCCCCCGGACCATGCGCACGGTCAACACGTCGAGGGCCTGATCCGAACGCATCCGCAGCAACTCAGGCAGGACGGGCCGATGGTCGTACGTGGCGGCGAGGCCGCACAGGGTCATGGCCTCGTGCCACGCCCGCCGATACACGAAGACCTGTCGGAGGCGGCCGAGCAGCGGCCCCGCGCACCACCGCCACCAGGACGCCTCATCGCGCCACCGCCACAGCGCCGACACCGCCGACGCCAGGACCAGCGGCACGACCACGCCCGGCCAGCCGTGCTCGGCGTAGAGGACCACGGCGGCCACGGCCAGGCCCACGGTGACCGGGTGACGAAGGCACCACCAGCAGAACCGGGCCAGCCAGCGCAGCACCAAGCCGAGCACGACCAACCACATCGGCAGGACGAACCGCTTCGGCCGGATCACCAGCAGATCCCCAGCCGACGTCAGGATCACCTCACCACGCGGCCGGCGCATCACCGCGCACCCCGCAGGGACACGAACCGGCCCGACGCATCCCGGACCGGAGGAAACGGAAGAACGAGCTGCCCGACGCAACCGGAACACCGACCGTCAGCACCCGTGGCCGGGTCGAACCGGGACTGACACACCTCGCACCGAGGCTGAACGGGGGCAGGCGAACGCCTACGCTTGGACACGTCACTACCTCTCTCGACAGAGCAGGGGAAAGAGACACAGGGGGCGGGGCTGCCGTCCGCCAAGACCTGACAGCCCCGCCCCCACCTGATACGGCTACGCCGCCGCCTTCTGCTTGCCGGCCACGCCCGCCGGGGCGCGCATCCCGGTCGCCCGCAGCGAGTACGCCATCCGACCGTTGTTCGACACGTACGGCGTGACCGTCATGCCCTCGAACTCCACCGCCTCGAACGGCGCGCCCGTCGGCGGGACCGGCTGGTGGTCGGCGGAGATTTTCACGGTCGTCTCCCGGGAGCGCTTGCCAAGCTCCGGGTCGAGGTCCATCACGCGCACCTGCCACACCCGCTGGCCGGTCAGCTTGTCCTTCGCCGGGCTACGCCGACCCGTCTTCTCGTCGTAGTCCTCGACCTCACCCAGGGACTCGGGAACCAGGGCGCACCCCGCCGGGAACACGTCCTCACAACGCACGGCGAACCTCGTACCGCCACGCAGAGCCATCGCTCACACCTCCAAGTCGTAGGCATGTCTGCCAAGTTGCAGGAACCAAGGTAGACCGACTTGGCAGACAAGTCAACGTGCTGGCCCCTTTTACAATCAGGCCGTGCAGGGGAATCGAAAGCGGAGAAGGCAAGCCAAAGACCTTGATCGAGAAATATCCTCGGCTGAAGAGACTGAAGGCTTGCCTGAAGAAAACGAAGGCATCGCATGGGGGAAGGAAGCGACATCATCGCTTGCCTCGGGGGCTCTACTGGCGCTAACTCCTGTGCTTGTTGTGAGTTGGAACGTCCACCGCATCAGTGGCGGAGATCGTGATGTTGCATTGCTATTGTTTCGCACCCTCAATGTTCCGGCCGCAATGTTTTCGTTGTCTTTCTACCTAGCGCCGTTCGCCTTGGGGGCGATTGTCGCGATGCTCATGAAGTGGGCGATCAGCGGACGCGCCTTTCGGCCAAAAATGCTCGTAGCCGCGACCTCCATTTTTCTGGTTGCATTTATGACTTTGCCGCTCATTTATACACTTTCCTCGCTGGCGGGAATGGGGATCGGGATGGCGTTACGCTTCGCGGGTTCTAGAGGTGGGGACGAAAAGCAGGCACGTAGATCTCGAGAAGAAGAACGCCTCTCATTCACTCCTCTGCAAATCGCCTTCCTTGTGGCAGGTTTTTTGGGATCGGCCATGCCGGTTTGGTTGCCACATGAAGAAATAACGATCAGGGGATCTTCAGCTTCCAGCAGCACCACGATGGTTGGTTACGTGCTGGAATCCGGCGATCACACGCTTACGGTTCTGTGGGAGGACTTTCGTCCTGAAATCCTTCAGCAGGAAATTGTGCTTAGTAGGGTTATATGCCAGCCGAAGCTAGGCAAACTCGAAGGACGTGTGGACCAGCTGTTTCGCGCAGGTCTCAATTTTACTGATTCAAAACGTGCTCGACTACCCTATTGTCGTAGCTCGCCAATCGGAAGTTAGCCCAATCCCGTGATGGGTAAGTGGCGTGGAAGAAGCCGATGCAACTCGGATGTTCATCATGCGCTGGCCGCTGCCCATCGAGCGGTTCCGTTAGCTTGCAGTGCGGGAGATGCAACTAGCACCATTACGCAAGGCCGACCGAAGTGATTTTGAGGAGGATCGATGACTGATTCGGTTGAGTGGCAGCGACCGCGTGGAGTGGATGACACGACTGTTGAAGCGTTGGGCGAGTTGAGTAAGGCGCTGGAAGTGGTCCACCGGGTACGGGGTCACCTGTATTCGGCTCACCAGCTCGTCGGCGGGGCGGACCTGACGCTTGACCGGGTAGTCAAACTCCTACGGGAGGCGGGGCACGACGGGGTCGCCGATCGGGTGGAGTACGAGTTGTTGGGGCGGAACGTTCTCCCGGGCCGGTGGACGTTCCAGATCGTGGAGGAGTTCGACGACGGCTATTACGCGGCGTTCCAGGAGATCGAGCGGTACGCGCGGGAGAAGCTGGCCGGTGGCCGTCGGCACATCTACGAGGCGGAGATGAAGGAGCGTCGGCGTACCCACGGGATGCCGGGGCACGAGGCTACGCCGTAGCGCCGCCGAAGCCGAAGCCGTTCGGGACCATCGAGGCCAGGGCGTTGGCTCTGGCCTCGATGATCCTCATGCGTGCCTGATACTCGGCGGGTTCCCGATGCGCGGCCTGGCTGGTGACCTGGCCGGGCCACTTGCGGTAGAGCAGGCCGTACTCCCGGGTGAAGTAGCCCTCGCTGACCGCGTTGGCGGCAAGGAGAAGGCCGGTGTCCTCGGAGGCCGGCAGGGCCATCCAGCCGCCGAGGGCGAAGACGAGATCCCGGCGCAGGCACAGCGTCGCCGGATGCACGGACGCCCGGTAGTCGTTGGCCTGCCAGAACGACAGGACCGAACCGCGGTCGATGACCCCGCCGGCCGGGTCCTTGTCCCATCCGGCGGTTGACCCGTCGGGCAGCAGGTCGAGTACCCGCGAGGTGGTCCAGCCGATCTGCGGGTGCGCGTCGAACGCGGCGATGTCCCGGGCGAGTGCCCCGGGGGTCAACTGGTCATCGGCGTCCAAGACCTTGATGAGTTGCCCGGACACCCGGGAAAGCGCGAGGGTACGGGCGACACCTGGCCCGCCGGGGCGGCCGGTGCCGAGGCTGATCCGGGGGTCATCGAGCAGCGCGTCGACGAGGGCGCCGGTCTGCCCGTCTTCCTGGACGAGCCATTGCCAGTCCCACCCCGGGGGCATGTCCTGCTTGGCCAGCGACGCGTACGCGCCAGCAAGGTACTGGATGCTGGGCGCGTGGACCGGGGTGATGACCGAGACGAGCTGCGTCACGTTTTCCACCGCTGGAGTTTGTGAGAGTAGACAAGCTCTGTCCGGTCGCCCGGCATCACCACGTCGGCCACCTCGACGACCCGGCCGGTGGTGTCGACGGAGGTCTTGCGCACGGTGAGCACGGACACGCCCGGGTCGATGTCCAGCAACTCGGCCTCGTCCGGCGACGGCGGCCGGGCGCGGATCTCGTCGTCGATGCGGTCCAGCTCGATGCCGACGGTGTAGAGCTGGTGTTGCGTGCCGCCCGGCCAGGGTTCCTTGCTCTCGTCGAGCAGGTCGGGGTTCGCGGCCACCAGGTCGTACGGCAGATAGGAGTACGACACGGTCAGCGGCGCGTTCTCGTGCCGCGAGGACGTCCAGTAGACCCGGCGCAGCAGCGGCGTGCCCGCCTCGACCTGGAGGGCCGCCGCCATCTCCGCGTCGGCGTCGACGCGGGTGTACTCGGCGTGGAACTTGAGGTCGTCGGCGGTCAGGCCGGTGTCATGCTCGGTCGCGCCGGTCTTCAACCGCTCGGCCTCGTCGAGCAGTACCCGATCCTTCTCCCACTGGTACCGCTCGGTGTTGCGACGGCGTACCCGCTGGCGAGGTGCCCGCACGTAGGTGCCGCGCCCCTGCTCGGCCCGGACCAGGCCCCATTCCCGAAGCTGCCGGATGGCGTTGCGCACGCTCGTGCGGGACAGCCCGGAAGAGTCGGCCAACTCCGTCTCGCTCGGCATCAGCGTGCCAGGGGCCAGCTCACCGCTCACGATCTTCGCCCGCAACTCCTCAGCGAGTTGCAGATAGCGAGGGCGCCAGTCCCGACCATGCACACCGGTCACCGTACCCCCTAGACGTTCCAACGTCTGCCAGGTGGTCCCCCCAGCCGGCCGCTCCGGAACCACAGGCACCGCCACCGCCGTACGCGACGACAGCGTCCGACGCGGACCCGGAGTCCGAGGAACCGGCACGCCCCGCCGGCTGCTGGCAGTCACCGCGTCTCCCCCGCCTGCCCGTGCGGATCGGCCGCAGCCCGCATCACCTGCCGGGCGTGCGTCAGTTCTTCGATGAGCCGGTCTACCTGTGCCGCCGACAGCAGCACGGCCTGAGTCGCGTCGTAGCGGGTCGCGTCGAGCTTGACGGCCAAGTCCCGACGCGCGAACCGGTCGACGAGCAGTTGCACGCTGACCCAGCCGGTCCGCTCCCGCCCGATGGTCGCGAGAAGCCCTCGGTGCATCGGGTCGTTCGGTCCGCAGCCCCGGCACCACACCGGACACACGACCGGCGCAGCCGACGACGGCGGCCGGGCATCCTTCACGGGTACGGCCTCACTCATCGTCGGCCCCCTTGGTCGCCGGCTGCCTGCTCCAGCAACCCGCGCAGGTGCTCGACCAGCTCGGCCGCCTGTGGCAACGTCAACTCCGCCCAGGTGTTGCCCGCCCGGCACGTCGCGTGAACCCCCACCATCGGACCGAAACCATCAGCACCGATGAGATAGGTAGCGACGAAACCGGACGCCCGGGAGTCGCCGACGCGGCGCATCGGGCCGCGATGGCGGCGGGCCATGTGCGCCAGCACCGGCGGCACCAGGTAGCCGCAGCGATCCGGGGCACACCAGTCAGGGTGTCCCGTGATCCCGGCTGGCCTGATCGGGTGCCTCATCGCGGGCACCGCCCGCCGTTGCCCCGCGCCGCCTGCCCGAGGGTCATCAGCGGCACGTACGGCAGTACAGGTACCTCCCGCGTCGGAGCCACCGACCACCACGGCGATGGCGGAACCGAGGCCGGGCGCGGGCGGGACGGGGCGTTGCTGCTGGTGGCCCGGATCGGCGTTCGCGTTCGTGGCCACCAGGATGAGAACCAGCCGCGCCGACGGTGAGAGCCGGACATCGCACCTCCAGAGGTAGGCGGGGGCCGGTGGCCAGCCTCGGAGGTTGGCCAGCCACCGGCCCGGATGAAGGCACGGCGCACCGTCCGACACAGACGGGTCGGGTATCGCCGAGCCAACTTGTGCGCGGCTACCGCAACCGGTCCGACAGGACGCCGCGCTTCAGGTGCGACCAGGGCCGGCACGAGACCACCCCTGACACGAGCCGTCACCCTGGCCGCACAGATGGAAACGTACCTACAACTGAACGAGTTGTCTACACGTCGAAACGGGTCTCTTGGTTGACACTTGGTAAGACAAGTGCCAGGTACGGTGAGCAGGTGCCCACCCCGCACTACGGACAACCTCGCTACCGCGCCATCGCCGACGAGTTGAGCAAACGCATCGAGAGCGGCGTCATCTCGCCCGGAACCCTTCTCCCAGCCGAGGGCGCGCTTGCTGTCGAGTTTCGAGCAAGTCGCGGCACGATCCGGCAAGCGATCGCCGTCCTGCGAGAGACCGGCTTGGTCACCACGGAGCATGGCCGGGGAACCTGCGTGAATCCGGAATTCACTGCGCATATTTCTAATGTTGCCAACAAGGAAGCGAGGAGGCAGCGGGAAGTCGCTGCGGAGCCCGAGTTGGCAGCGCTGTTCGGCGTCGAAGTCGGAGCGACTTTGATCGAAGATCAGTACGTTACGTGCCGAAAAAGCAAGGTCGAGGCAGTCGTCAGGACCTATCGAGTTGCTAACAATCCCGCTGGACACGCCTGATTCTGGTATTCACCCCAACCCCCGTGGAGATGGCTGACAAAGTAGGTCAGCCCGAAATGGCCTTTTCGTGCCGCTGTCAGTGCGCGGCGCGGGGTTGCTATTCCGGCGGCCGCAAGCCGTTGCGCGCTTGTGTTCCACAATAGGCAAGGCGTCGCGCTTGCTTGGTTCGGGCATGATTCCATAGTGTGACGAAACGATGGAGTGCTTCTCTAATCGCTGCCGGCGTGCTGGGTCTGCTCGGTGTCGCGCTGACCCGGTTTCCCAGCTCGTGGTGGCGTGTGCTGGCTTCCAGTTGGGCGGTGCTGCTGCCGGTGACGGCGAGCCTGACGGTGTTGATCCTGGGTGTGCTGCTGGGGCGCCGATCTACCGAGGAACATCAGGCATCAGCTGCACCGACAGCGCCAGACAGGCAGGTGCACCCCCTGCGGTCGTGGGTGATCCCGGCCGGGGTGACCTTGGTGGCAGTGGTCACCTGGGCCGCCGCTGCCTGGCTGCAAGGCTCGGTGCCCACAGTGGGTGACGAGGTGCAGCGGGCGCAGCTGCGGGTGGAGTCCATCCGGACCGGCCTGACCATCGGCGCGGCGGTAACCGCCGCGTTCGCGCTACTGCTGGCGTTTCGCCGACAGCAATTAGCCGAGCGCAGCCAGCAGGCCACCGAGTACGACGCAAGTGAAAAGCGCGTCACCGAGCTGTATGTCAAGGCGGCTGACCAACTTGGCTCGGACAAGGCCCCGGTCCGCCTCGCGGGCCTTTATGCCCTGGAACGCCTTGCTCAGGACAACCCGATCCACCGGAAGAGCATCGCGGAGGTGATCTGCGCCTACCTACGGATGCCCTACACCCCTCCCCATGGTCAGCCCGCTCCCACCAACCAGGCACGAGCAAACACCGACCCAACCTCGCTTGACCCCACAGATGCCAGAGAGGAAGACGCCGATGACGCAGCCATAGACCCGCGAGAAGAACGTCAGGTACGCCTCGCCGCTCAACGCATCCTCGCCCGTCACCTCCGCCCAACGACACACGGCGGAGGAACCAACCCCTCGTACTGGGGCCCAAACCTGGCCCTGGACCTCACCGAAGCAACCCTTATCAACGCTGATTTCGGCCACTGCCACCTTCACAACGCCAGATTCAACAATGCGACCTTCAGCGGCCGGGCAACGTTCGGCGGGGCAACGTTCAGCGGTAGCGCCCGGTTCTTTGGGGCAGAATTTGGCGGTGACGCCTGGTTCCGCGGGGTGATATTTAATGGTGCCGCCGTTTTCTATGAGGCGACCTTTGGCGGTGACATCTGGTTCCATAATGCGGCGTTTAACAGCACCGCCATGTTTCGCAAGGCGGCATTCCGCGGTGCTGCCTGGTTCCATTTCGCGGCGTTCAGCCGCGCCGCCGATTTCAGCGCGGCAACGTTCAGCGGAGTTGTCGGGTTCGACAAGGCGACGTTCAGCGGCGCTAGAGACTTTGAGAGGGCAACGCTCGGCGGGATGAGATACGGCGGGCCGAAGTCAATTGTCAATATCACTACTAAATCGTCCTCCTAGAGTCACATGTCTGCCAGTCGGATGTTTTGGAAGTGCGGCGTTGGTGGCGGGGGGCGGGTCCGCCTCGGGGCGAGGCGGCCGAGCATGTCGGATAGCGGTATGTCGCCATGGAGCCTCGTCGAGGCACCTACGTTATCTCGGTCCTTCAATCTCAGCTGGCAAGCGGTGCATTCATGGCGAGAGAGGAAACCAGCCCGCCCCTATCTCTATAGAGAAATAGAGGCAGGTGTGGAGGAACCGCAACTTCTGGAGGTTGAGATAGGCGAGAGAATTATCGAGGCGAGAACTGTCGAGAAGATTTCGGGAGAGATTAAGGTAGCGGCAATGAACTCACCAAAGATCAGGCAATTGCCATGAACAATCGATCGCGAACGGCATCGATTAGATAGTCCGCGTACCCGTCAAGTAAGGTCAGGACTACCTCCACGCGAGAAATAGCCTCTTCGGACGAGTAGGAAAGGAGTTCGCCGTGTGCGACTTTGTTTCTTGCCGCCAAAAGGGAGCTGTCGATATATCCGAGGTGGGTGACGGCAAATGTAGGCACCTCAAGCCCGAGTGCGGCTATGATCTCAGCGAAAACACGGGATGACAGATTGCTTTCCGTATCGATTACTTTATCGGGGTTGACCGAAAAGATCTCTTGCCGTTTTGCGTCCATGTCTGCGAGTAGTTCACCAAGATAGCGGGCTTTCTGGCTCCCCTCCGACCGCTTAAAGTGTGAGGCTACGCTTGCCGCCTGAAGGCTAGCCTTCAGGAGAGAGGTCGGAATCCTTTGAGCAACGATGAAGCGCACGTACTTCTCGCTGGCAGTCTTAACGAATCCTTCCCAGTGTGCGTAGGCAAGAACAACCGCCGCTCTCGTTGCCCATCCCATCTGTGCAGGCTCGGCGTGTCCATCTTCGAGAGATTGAATATCCAGTTTTAGTTGTGATAGCTCACGTTTGCGGTGTGCAAGGTTGCGATGGACGGTTCCTACGAAGTCCTCAGGGGTCATCTAGGTGACCCCCAACTACGAGAACAGTTGTCGACCTTTTGGAATCGTCTTTCTCATTCTTTGGTCAGCACGGATGCCCGTCGAGAATCCTGGCGAAAATTCAGGATCGGACCACAAAGCGCGTTGCTTGTCTAAAACCACCTCGGGAGTTATGCGAGCGGGAGCGCCATGGTAAGCGACTCCGAGGGCTAGGACTTCAAATGCTGTGGCAGAGAAGGGGCCGACCGGTCGCCCACTTGCTGAATTCAACTTGCGGAGTATATCGGCACCCGCTGCTTTATTCAAAACCGAGAACGTCCGTTCAAAAACCGCCTTCATTTCCGCTAGATCTTCATTCGAAATTTCCGTAAGGGGTACCACTTCCTCAGTCAGGAACTCACCAAGGAAGCCTAGCGTCCGCAGATTGCTCTCCGGAATATTCCTCAGGGTGATGAAGCGGAGCGCGATTTCCATATGATATCTTTCCCGAATCGATCTGCTCGGGAGGTTCAGGACTGTTAAGAAATCTACATTGTCCGAAATTTCGCTCAGCCACAGGAAATGCTTCCTGCTGATGCTGACCAGCAGCGAGTTTCTAAGCTCTTGCTCGCTGGCGACACTTCCGAATGAGTTCAAACGTTGAAATAGATCGTACTTCGCCCTCTTGTCGCTCTGCCTCTTGATGATCTTCATATCTAGGCGCGCACGTTTGAAGTCGATCCGTTGAGCTTGGCTCAAGCCCGGGGAATCATTGCCTGGCTCATACGTCATTCCATCCAAGGACTTAAGGAAAGGTGCCTCGTCGCACTTGAATGGAGGAAGAGTTTCCCCGTCCTCGTTCCGCAGTAGGCCCATGAAGTGGAAGATCGTTGAAAGGCGCTGGACGCCATCGACTACGTCCCAGCCGGATTCGCTAGCGGCAACAAAGATGCTGGGTAGGGGAATTCCTAAGAGGATGCTTTCGATCAGCCTTGTTTGCTGCGTGGTTGTCCAACGAAACAGTCGCTGGAACTCGGGGTGGATGTCGAGTTCTCCGTCCCGGTAAAGGTTTGCGACTTCGCCAATTGACATCGGATAAGCGTCCGTTGAAATCTGGCGTCGATACTTCTCAAGCTCTGTCTCTAGCGTCACTGCTATACCATACAAAACCCGCGCCTGATCCACTACATGTCGGCGGAGACGAAGAGGCCCTATCGAGCCGTGAGGATTTGGCGGGGTCAACTGCCGAGTTGTTCTGTTATAGATCAAGGCACCGCGCTGCGCGCGGTGCGGGCGCGGTGGCCCCGTCCGGCGGCAACCGCCCCGGTCGTCTGCGACGCCGGGGCGGGAAGCCGCCGACAGCCGACGGGCTACCGCGCCCGCAGCATCCTGAACTCGGATGACGACCACGACCAGGCCGTGACGATCGCCAGCGTAGCTGGCCGCCGTCGAGCTTTTGGCGATCGGCTGCCGCGCCGGCTTCGCCGGCTTGCCCTCGGCCCTCGCTGGTCACCCACGCCGCGCCAGAGCCGACCACACCGGGTCCGCCTACGCTGTCGCCGTGGACGCGGGCAGGATGTGGCGGCTGTACCACCGGGGCGAGCTGGTCGGCGAGATCGACGAGCAGAGTCACGACTTCCCCTGGACGTACGGCAGGTTCCGCCCACTGCCGGGGTTCGAACCGTTACGCCCGCTCTTCGTCGCTCGGAGCGCCACCCTCGACGCGGACGACGACGCGGCCATGATCCGGATCGACGACGAGATCCGTGCCGCCCTCACGATGACCCACCCGGACGGCCGCCCAGTGGCCGAGTTCCTGCTGAGCATCGAGGACGACGAGGCCGGGTTTCGCTGGCACGACGAGCCGTTCGAGGACGGGTAGCCCGTGCCATTAGCGTGCCATTAGAGCAGGACAGCCAGGGTCAACCCAGGCCACCCGGGACCGCCGTGACCAGGCCGCCGGCCTCCCGACCTGCCACCCATCGTCAATTCCCAAGCTGACAGTGCGGGTTCGATTCCCGTCACCCGCTCCACGTATGAAGGCCCTGGTCAGGACGTGAGTCCCGAGCCAGGGCCTTCGGCGTCTGCCGGCCGGCGAAAAGAACACGATGCCGGCGACGTGGCGGTGTCGTGGTGGCGCGGATACCGCTATGTCGCCGACACGGAGTCGATAACGCCGACGGCTACCGGACGAACGTGAACAGCGTCCCGGAGGCGTCCAGCGGCCGGGGAGCGCCAGTGAACCGGTGCGCGCCGACCGAGAAGAGCACGCCGTCCGGCGCGTGGAACGACCGCTCGGCGAAACCGGCGTCCCGTAGCCAGCCGCGCAGCGCCGGGGTCAGGTCGGGGGCGCGCCGGGTCCGCGTCCAGATCACCGTGGCACCGTCCGCGCACAGTTGCGGCAGGGCGGCCACTGTCCGGCGTACGTCATGGTCGTCGACGTTGCCGAATACGCCCGCCATCAGCACGAGGTCGGCCGGCACCACCCCCGCGTAGGACGAGAGCCGGCCCGCGTCCGCCGGCCGGACTTCGACGTTCGCGAGGCCGGCTCGGGTGGCGGCGGCCCGGGCGGCGGTGACGTTGCGCGAGTCGTACTCCAGCAGCGTGGCACGGACGCGGTGCGCGTCGGCCCGAGTGGCCAGCGCGCCGACGACGTCGTGTCCCTGGCCCGCACAGGCGCTGACGACCGTCAGCGGCTCGCCGGGGCGCTCGTCCAGCCACGCGGTGATCGCCCTCCGCACCAGCCGCAGCCGGCGGGACAGCGGGGAGTTCTCGTCGGCGTACGGCTCGTGCCACGCCTGCCAGTCGGTTCCGCTCGTCACGCCACCGAGACTGCCAGGCCACCGCCGGGGCCGGGTGATCGAAATCCATGCCGGCAACGGCCCCCGCCGGTCGCGCCGTACGCTGGCGATCATGCGGATTGGCATCGTCATTCTTCCGGACCAGCGTTGGTCGCAGTCGCAGCGCCGCTGGCGGCAGGCGGAGGAGTGGGGCTTCGACCACGCTTGGACGTACGACCACCTGGGCTGGCGGGACCTGGTCGACGGGCCCTGGTTCGACTCGATGACCACGCTGACCGCCGCCGCCACCGTGACCTCCCGGATCGGGCTCGGCACCCTGGTCGCCTCGCCCAACTTCCGGCATCCGGCGGCCTTCGCCCGGCAGATCACCGCTCTCGACGACGTCTCCGGCGGCCGGTTCCTGCTCGGCGTCGGCGCGGGCGGCATCGGCTTCGACTCGGCCGTGCTGGGCGGGGAGACGCTGCCGCCGCGCCAGCGTGTCGACCGGTTCGCCGAGTTCGTCGAGCTGCTTGACCTGATCCTGCGCGAGGACGGGACCACCTGGCGGGGCGACTGGTTCGCCGCCGTGGACGCCCGGAACAACCCGGGATGCGTGCAGACCCCGCGGGTGCCGTTCGTGATGGCCGCCAACGGGCCGCGTTCGATGCGGCTGGTGGCCCGGTTCGGGCAGGGCTGGGTGACCACCGGCGCGGGCGGCGAGGACGTGGAGGAGTGGTGGCAGACGGTGACTGACCTCGCCGCCCGGATGGACCGGGCGCTGGCCGAGGCCGGCCGGGATCCGGCCACCCTGGACCGCTACCTGTCCCTCGATGCCGCCCCGGTCTTCTCGCTGAGCAGCGCGGACTTCTTCGCCGAGCAGGTCGGACGGGCCGCCGCGATCGGCTTCACCGACGTGGTGACGCACTGGCCCCGGGCCAGTAGCTGGTACGCCGGGGACGAGGCCGTCCTGGTGGACGCGGCCACCCGGCTCCTGCCCGAGCTGCGCCGCCTTCCGCCCGCGCCCCGCCCTGTGGCGTGGTGAGAAGGGAACCCTGCTCTACCGGAGGCGTTAACAGGGGGCCCTTCCTTACACCTCAGACGAGCCGGAACCGGACGCAGACGATCTGAGTGTCGTCGGTGGCGGGGCGCGTCGGGGCGTTACGGTGGCGGCAGTTAGAGCTGGTGAAGGAGGCGGGTGATGGCGGACCGGCGCGCGGTACTCATTCCGGGGCGGGGCTACGACACCCGGGCACCGCTGTTCGCGTTCGTCGGTGAGGCCCTGCGCCGGATTGGCTTCGACACGCACGAGATCACCTGGCGGGTGCCGCCGGACCTGGGCGCGGACCGGGCGGCGCCCTGGGTGGCCGAGCAGGCCGCCCCGGCGCTGGCGGAGCCGACGCACCTGCTGGTCGGCAAGTCGCTGGGCAGCTTCGCCGCCCCGTTCGCCGCCGATCGGGGGCTGCCGGCGGTGTGGCTCACCCCGCTGCTGCGCCGCGCCGACGTGACCGAGGCGCTCGCCCGCGCGACCGCGCCGTTCCTGCTGGTCGGCGGCACCGCCGATGCCCTGTGGGACGGTGCGGAGGCGCGCCGGCTCAGCCCGCACGTGCTGGAGATCGACGGGGCCGACCACTCGTTGCTGCTGCCCGGCCCGTTGGCCCGCTCGGCCGAGGCGTTGGGCCGGGTATGCACCGCCGTGGAGGAGTTCCTCGGCGCAGGGGCGACGCCGGGATGAGCCGGGCGGCCACCCTGGGCAGGATCGCCGGCTGGGCCGAGCGTCGATACTCAGCAGGAGTGCCCGCGTGAGCCGAGCGCCGACGCTCAGATGAGCTGCGCCGCGTAGCCGGCCGCGGCGAGCACCCGTTCGTCCCCCGTCGCCGCGTGGGCGTCGAGCACCGCGTCGGCGAGCTTCACCACGTGCTCGTCGCCGTGCCGTGCCGCTCGGGCGAAGACCTCCGCCGGGGTGCCGGGGGCGACGGACGGTGGCGCGACGCCGCCCGGGGCGGCGTACACGGCGGTGACCGCCGCCGTCGCGGACCAGGCCGCGGTGAGGCTCGGCGCCCAGAGCCCGGGGTCCAGCTCCGGCAGGGTACGCAGCACAGCCGTCGGCGCGGTCACCGCGTGCACCAGCATGACCGGCTCCGACTGCCCGTACCGGAGGTAGTCCAGGCTCGCCCGGTGCACCAGTTCGGCGAGTCCCCGCTCCGCCTCGGCCGGGGTTCGCGCCGGTCGCAGCGCCGCGAGCGACGACTCCCACTCCGGTACGTCCGGCAGCCGGCCCAGGCGCTCGCGGATGCCGCCGGTGCGGTCGGCGATCCGGGGCAGCCCGGCCAGCGCGGCGGCCATCCCGGCCTGTCGGATGGGCGCGCCGCCCTTTTCGGCGGGTGCCTCGTGTGTTCCGGTCGGCGCGTCGCCCGCTCCGGCGGGTTCCTCCTCTCGGGTCGGCGCGTCGCCCTCTACGGCGGGTGCCGCCGGCGGCGGGGCCGCGCCCGGGACCGGCTGCCAGCGCGCGGCCCAGTAGGCGAGGGCCTGGCCGAGTTCGGTGAGCCGGTCCGGGCTGGCCTCGTCGGCGCGCAGCGCCCGGACGGCGTGCCCGACCCGGATGACGCCGTGGGTGGCCCCGGCGGCGATGCCCGGCAGCAGCCGGGGCCACCAGGTGCCGAGGGTTTCCCGCCACGGCCGCTCGCGCATCTCCCGGTCGAAGTGCGCCAGCCAGTCGCCGGTGCGTTTCGGGTCGCCGAGGGCGGCCCGCCAGTCGTCGATCGGCCGGATGCCGCGTGGCAGCTCGTCGAGCCGCCGGAGGTAGTCGTCCAGCCAGCGGTGCACTCGGGCGTCGTGCCCGTGCCGGGCCAGTGCCTCGACAGCCATCGGGCCGTGGTTCGAAAGCCAGCCCGCGAACTCCGGGCCGGTGCGGTGCAGCCGCCGGTACGCCTCGTCCAGGATTCCATTGCCCATGCTCCGATCGTGCGACTTGAACCTCGCTTCAGGTCAACCCGTCGGGCGACGTCAGTCGGTTGCTCCCGAGCAGGCCGCGTACCCGCAGCTCGATGGCGAGTTCGGGCGGGCAGTCGACGACCACGGCGGAGGTGCCGACGACCTCGGCGCCCCGGGCGGCGCAGATCTCGTACAGGGCGTGCAACTGGGCGCCGGTGGCGACCCAGTCGTCGACCACGAGCACCCGGTCGCTGGGGCTCAGGTGCCGGTCCCGGACGCCCAGGTCGACCCGGCGGCCCAGGAAGTCCGGCGGGCTCTGCGCCCAGGTCGTCGCCCCGGCGAGCAGCCGCCCGTCCCCCGCCTTGTGTGCGGGCACGAAGCCGACCCCGAGCGCCGTGGCGACGAGCGGGCCGAGGAGCAGCCCCGTCACGGCGGGGGCGATCACCACGGTCGGCTGGGCGTCCCGGAACGGCTCGGCCAGGGCCGGCCCGAGTGCCGTAAGCACCGCCGGGTCCCGCCACCAGCCGGAGACGTCGCTGACCAGGTGGGCGCTCTGCGGGCCGGGATCGATCCACCGGAACAGCTCGACGAGGCGTTCGCTCAGCTCAGCGGGCATGTCGCCCATCCTGCGCCAGCTCGCCGGCTGCCCGCGACCCGCCTGCGCCAGCTCGCCGGCTGCCCGCGACCCGCCTGCGCCAGCTCGCCGGCTGCCCGCGACCCGCCTGCCCTGCGGTCCGCCCACCCTGCGGCCCGGTGAATCCGGCCCGCCCGCCCGGGACCGAGCGGGCCACGTCGCCTCGGATGATCGGCCACACGTATGCAGGCAAATCCGAACATAGCACCATGATCACGTTGACTTCGGAAGTGCTTCTCTCGTTACGGTCCGGACCGGTTTGTTCTCCACGACGAAAGGACCGGGCCGGTGGCAGGCAGGCACTCCCGTACCCGATTGTTCTCCTCCCCGGCCGGGATCGCGGCCACTGCGGCGGTCGCGCTCGCCGTCGGCGGCACCGTCGGCGCGGTGCGGCTGACCTCAGGCGAGGCTGCCCCGCAGCCGGCCGTGAACACCCCGGCGAGCGCCCCGGCCACCCCGGGCGTGCCGTCGGCGTCGCCCAGCGCCAGCCCGTCGCGGAGCGCCAGCCCGTCGCCGACCGTCACGGCCAGCCCGAAGGCCACCCGAAGCCAGGCCGCCTCGCGGAGCAGGCCGCGCACCGCCGCGCCGAGGCCGGCCGCCACGACGAAGAAGCCCGCCCCGACCAGCAACGTCGTCGACAGCGGCTCGTGCGGGGCGTCCTTCTACGACGAGGGGCAGCTCACGGCCAACGGGGAGAACTTCGACCCGAGCGCCCTCACCGCCGCCCACAAGACGCTGCCGTTCGACACGAAGGTGCGGGTGACCAACCCGGCCAACGGCAAGTCGGTCACCGTGCGGATCAACGACCGGGGCCCGTTCGTCGACGGCCGCTGCCTCGACTTGTCCCGGGCGGCGTTCGCGGCCATCGCATCGGTCGACGTCGGCGCGTTGACCGTGAAGTACGAGGTCCTGGGCTGACGCGATGACGTCGGCCGGGAACGGGGCAATCGGTGCCGGACCGTCGGGCGCCCCGATCCGGCCGGTCAGAACATCCTCGGCCGACGGGCCAGGCTCATTCACCGGTTCACGTCCATCAGGCATGCTGTCCCTCGTACGCACGCATGCCTTCCAGTCGGGCCGCGGCCCGCTGAGCCCCGGATCCCGCGCCGGTCTCGGCGCGGCCCTCGTCCTGCTCGCGATCATCTCCGCAGTGGAGTTGGCGGACGGCCGGGCGGCGCACTACGTCGCGCTGATGGTCGCCGCTCCCTTCCTCGCCGCGGCGCTGGCCTCCTGGCGGGTGGTGCTCGGCGTGGGGGCCGCCGCGACCGCGATCGGGTGCACCTTCGTCCTCACCGAGCCGAGGACCTCCCTGGTCACCGCGGTCAACGTGGCCGGCATCGCGCTCGCCACCGGGATCGCGGCGGCGGTGGCCGCCGTGCGGCAGCGGCAGGCCGAGCAGATCGCCGAGCTGTCCAAACTGGCGGCGGTGGCCCAGCAGGCGGTGCTGCGTCCGCTCGGCCCGCAGGTGGGGACCCTGGCGGTGGCCGGGCGCTACATCTCCTCGACCGCGACGGCCGAAATCGGCGGCGACCTGTACGAGGCGATCGACACCCCGTACGGCGTACGCATGATTATCGGTGACGTGCGCGGCAAGGGCCTGGACGCCGTGCGGCTGGCCAGCATCGTGCTGGGCTCGTACCGGCACGTCGCGTACGAGCGGGCCGACCTGCGGGCGGTGGTCGCCGACCTGGATCGCGCGGTGGCCCGCAACGTCGGCGACGAGGACTTCGTCACCGCCGCCCTGGTCGAGGAGCGGGGCGGGACCCTGACCATCGTCAATTGCGGCCACCCGTCGCCGCTGCTGTTGCGCCGGGGCGCGGTGATCCCCCTCGAACCGCCCGCGCCCGCGCCGCCGCTGGGCTTCATGCCGGTCGTACGTCCCCGGGTCGAGCGCCTGGAGCCGGGCGACCGGCTGCTGCTCTTCACCGACGGCCTTGGCGAGGCACGCCGGGACGGCGAGTTCTTCCCGACGGCCGACCGGGCCTGGCGGCTGCTCGGCCACGGCACGGTCGGCGACGGGCTGGCCTCGCTGGAAACCGCCCTGGTCGAGTGGGTGCACGGCCGGCTCGACGACGACATCGCCCTGGTCCTGATGGAGTACGCCGGCCACAGCGGCGGGGTGACCGCCCCCGTGCCGAGCTGGGAACTCGGCGCGGCGGAGGGTTGAGGACCCGTCTCCGCTACCCGCTTCCGCCCCCGCTCCACCGTTCGCTTGTGCCGGCCGGGGAACGGGCGAATCGCGGGTGTGTAATCGCCGTCACTTCCACAATCGGCTTGTCGCTGCCTACCCGTGAGTAATACAGTCGGGGTTACTGATCGGTAACACCTGTCCGGAAGCGGGGCCAGCGAGCATGACCCACTACAAGAGCAACCTCCGGGACGTCGAGTTCAACCTGTTCGAGGTCTTCGGGGCGGACCGGGCGTTCGGCCAGGAGCCGTACTCGGATCTCGACGTCGACACCGCGCGCAGCTTCCTTGCCGAGGTGGACCGCCTCGCCCGCGAGGACCTGGCCGTTAGCTACTCGGACAGCGACCGGAACCCCCCGGTCTTCGACCCGGCCACGCACACCGCGCCGCTGCCGGAGTCGTTCAAGAAGTCGTACCAGGCGTTCATGGACTCCGAGTTCTGGCGGCTGGACCTCCCGCCGGCGCTCGACGGCACCAACGCCCCGCGTGCCCTCTGGTGGTCGCTCGCCGAGCTGGTGCTCGGCGCGAACGCCCCGGTCTGGATGTACGCCTCCGGCCCGTCCTTCGCGCACGTCCTGCACGTCGAGGGCACCGAGCAGCAGAAGAAGTGGGCCAAGCTCTTCATCGACAAGCAGTGGGGCTCCACGATGGTGCTCACCGAGCCCGACGCGGGCTCCGACGTGGGCGCCGGCCGCACCCGAGCGATCCCGCAGCCGGACGGCTCGTGGCACATCGAGGGCGTAAAGCGCTTCATCACCTCCGGTGAGCACGACCTGAGCGACAACATCGTGCACTACGTGCTGGCCCGTCCGGTCGGCGTCGAGGGCGTCGGCGGCCCGGGCACCAAGGGCCTGTCGCTCTTCGTCGTGCCGAAGTTCCACTTCGACGCCGAGACCGGCGAGCTGGGCGAGCGCAACGGCGTCTACGCCACCAACGTCGAGCACAAGATGGGGATCAAGGTCTCGAACACCTGCGAGATGACCTTCGGCGAGCACGGCGTGCCGGCAAAGGGCTGGCTGCTGGGCGAGAAGCACGACGGCATCCGGCAGATGTTCATGATCATCGAGTACGCCCGGATGATGGTCGGCACCAAGGCAATCGCCACCCTCTCCACCGGCTACCTGAACGCCCTCGAATACGCCAAGAACCGCGTCCAGGGCGCCGACCTGATCCAGCAGGCCGACAAGACCGCCCCCCGGGTCACCATCACCCACCACCCGGACGTGCGTCGCTCGCTCATGCTCCAGAAGTCGTACGCAGAGGGCCTGCGCGCCCTGGTCTGCTACACCGCCTCCTGGCAGGACCAGGTCGCCATCGCCGAGGCGGCCGGTGACGAGCGGGCGACGAAGATCGCCAAGCGGGTCAACGACCTGCTGCTGCCGCTGGTCAAGGGGGTCGGCTCCGAGCGGGCGTACGAGATGCTCGGCCACGAGGCGTTGCAGACCTTCGGCGGCTCCGGTTTCCTCCAGGACTACCCGCTGGAGCAGTACGTCCGGGACGCCAAGATCGACACTCTGTACGAGGGCACCACCGCGATCCAGAGCCTGGACCTGATCTTCCGCAAGATCGCTCGGGACAACGGCAAGGCCCTCACGACGGTCGCCGGCGAGATCCAGGAGTTCATCACCTCCGAGGGCGGCAACGGTCAGCTCAAGCAGGAGCGGCAGGCGCTCGGCAAGGCACTCGCCGAGGTCCAGAACATCCTCGGCGTGCTGACCGGCTGGCTGGGCGAGGCGCAGGGCGGCGATGCCCGGGCGCTGTACAAGGTGGGCCTCAGCAGCCGCCGGTTCCTGCTGGCGGTCGGCGACCTGGTCGTCGGATGGCTGCTCCAGCGCCAGGCCGACGTCGCCCTGCGCGCCCTGGCCGGCGAGGTCTCCGCGGCCGACAAGGCGTTCTACACCGGCAAGGTGGCCGCCGCGAAGTTCTTCGCCCGCGAGGTGCTGCCCCGCCTCGGCGCCGACCGGCGGATCATCGAGAGCACCGACCTGGAGCTGATGGACCTCCCGGAGGACGCGTTCTGAGCCGCTGACGCACCACAGCTGCCCCCGGACGGCCGGCGAGTCCCCCAACTCGCCGGCCGCGCCGATCGCACCGCGAGCCTGCTCCTCGACCCGGTGCGCCGGACGTCCGCTATCGCCGGTCGCATCCCGGGTACTAGCCCCGCCGGGCGGGTAACCGAGGCCCGGACGTCGTCAGTGAACGCCCAGAGCCACCGCACGTGGGGGTGCAGCGTACATGGGCATTGGTAGTGGAATTTTCCTCATCGCCATCGGCGCGATCCTGACCTTCGCCATCCGGGCCAACGTCTGGTGGGTGGACGTGCGCGCGGTCGGCTGGGTCTTCATCCTGGCCGGGTTGGCCGTGCTGCTCACCACGCTCTGGTTCTGGCAGGACCGGCGCAAGCGGGCGCGGACCCTCATCGTGGAGGAGAACCGGCTGTCGCATCCGACCGCGATGATGCCGCCTCCGCCCGACCCGCCTCCGCCCACGGCACCGCCCTCCTGAGCGCCACCGTGCCGCAGGGGCCCCGGTCGCACCGGGGTCCCTGCCGCTGTCTGCACGCGACCGGCCGCCACCCGCCCTGCTTCGGCCCGGCGGAATCGCCGCGTTGACAGGGGGCCCCTGTACAACGGAATGCGTTAACAGGGAGCCCTTCCTTGCACGTCAGGCGCGGGCGGTGTGGCGGGCGGTGATGTCGGCGCGGAGCAACTCGGCCCAGGGGAGCCGGGTGCGGTGCACCACCAGGTCGCTGGTGCGCAGGCCCTCCTGGTCGGCGCGTTCCGGGTCGAGGAGCGCCGAGAGCAGCGAGATACCCGGGTTGTGGGCGACCAGCAGCACCGTCGACGCCTCCGCCGGGGCCGCCCGGACCAGCGTCAGCAGCTCAGCCGGCTGTGCCTCGTACGCGCCCGGCTCGTAGCGAACCACCGGTGCGGGGCCGGCGGGCCCGGCCTCGTCCGGCGAACCGGTCATGCCCAGCTTCACCCCGTGCCAGGTCTGCCGCGTGCGCCTCGCGGCCGAGCAGACCACCACGTCGGGAAGCAGGCCGTGCCGGGCCAGCCAGGCACCGGCGGCGGCCGAGTCCGCGTGCCCCCGCGCGGTGAGGGGGCGCCGGATGTCCGGGCCAGTCCCCGGTGCCTCCGCCTTGGCGTGCCGTAGCAGCACAAGTGTCCGTAACGTCCCTCCGGCGTCCGTCATGGCCCCAGCTTGCCCGATTGACGCTCGGAGCGCCTGGGTATGTCGATGGATGCCGCAACCTCATCCATGGCCGCGGCGGGTAGCAACGCCAGCTGATAGCCAAGGAGGCGACGAAAATGGGCATTGGTGCCAGCATCTTTCTCATCGCGCTGGGTGCGATCTTCGCGTTCGCCGTACAGGCCGACCTGGGGTGGCTGAACCTCGGCGTCGTCGGCTGGGTGCTGATGCTCGCCGGGGTCGTCGGTCTGCTCACCACCCTGTACTTCTGGAACCGGGGCCGCCGCACCGTGGTCGCCACGCCGGTGCGGGAGAACCGGGTGGTCGCCGATCGGGTCGTGCCGGTGCAGGGCGAGCCCGTGGTCCAGGAGTACCGCGAGGTGCGTCGCCCGGGTCGTACGGTCTGATCGCTGCGGCCCGGCCTACGGGCCGACGACCGCTCAGGACCCCGGGGGCCCCGCAACGGCGCGGGCCCCCGGCGTGTGCTCAGCGGGCCGCTCGGCGCGGTCGCGGTGGCCGGGTGCTGCCCCCGTGCCGGAGCGGGGCGGGCCGGCGTGGGGCCCGGCCGGTGGCTCAGGCGAACAGGGCGAAGTAGATCGCGATGTGGTGGCAGATCGCCGCCACCAGCGTGCAGGCGTGGAAGAACTCGTGGTGACCGAAGACGGTGGGCCACGGGTTGGGCCGGCGCAGCGCGTAGAGGATGGCCCCGACGCTGTAGATCGCGCCGCCGAGGGCGAGCAGCACCAGAGCGGTCACGCCGCCGGAGTGCAGGATCTGCGGCAGCATCGCCACCGACACCCAGCCGAGCGCCAGGTAGAGCGGGGCGGAGACCCAGCGTGGCGCGTGTGGCCAGACCAGTTTCAGGACCACCCCACCCAGCGCGCCACCCCACACCAGGGCGAGCATGGTGGTCGCCTGCCGGACGTCCAGCAACAGGACGCAAAACGGGGTGTACGTGCCGGCGATGAACATGAAGATCATCGAGTGATCCATCCGGCGCATGATCTGGTAGCCGCGCTCGGACCACACGCGACGGTGGTAGAGCGCGCTCGTGCCGAAGAGGCCGCAGACGGTCAGGCTGTAGATGAGGCAGCTCACCAATGGGGCCCAGCCGGGACGGCTGGCGGCGATGGAGCAGAGCACGATGCCGCAGACGAGCGCGACGAAGAACGCGTAGGTGTGCAGCCAGCCGCGCATCCGCGGCTTCCCGATGTCGACCGGCTTGAGTCGAAGCGGTGCGGAGGTCGTCACACACCTAGGTTACGGCACCGTAGGTTACCGTCAAGTAGTGCCGACCGTCGCGGGAGCAGAGGGGTCCTACGCCCCTGCCGGCCCGCCGATCGGGGATCATGACGGGATGCGGATCCGGCCCGTCGGCGCGCACGCCCTGCTGCTCGACTGCGACGACCCCGACCAGGTGGAGGTGTGGCGCGCCGAACTGTGGCACCGCCGGGCGGCCGGCGAACTGGCCGCCGTCGAGATCGTCCCGGCGGCCCGCACGGTGCTGCTCGACGGGGTGCCCGACCCGGACCGGGCCGCCGCGCTCGTCGCCGGCTGGACGCCGCAACCAACCGACGCGGCGACGTCCGCCGGTGGGGCCGCCGCCGAAGTAGAGGTGCCCGTCGCGTACGACGGGGCGGACCTGCCCGTCGTCGCCGGCCACTGGGGGGTGGACGTGCCCGAGGTGGTCGCCCGCCTCACCGGCACCCGGTTCCGGGTCGCCTTCTGCGGGTTCGCGCCCGGGTTCGCGTACCTGACCGGGCTGCCTCAGGAGTGGGCGGTGCCCCGGCTCGCCACCCCCCGCCCCCGGGTCCCCGCCGGCTCGGTCGCGCTCGCCGGCCCGTACGCCGGAATCTACCCCGGCGCGTCCCCCGGCGGCTGGCTGCTGGTCGGGCGGACCGGGCTGACCCTGTTCGACGTGACCGCCGACCCGCCGGCCCGGCTCGCCCCCGGCACCCGGGTACGCCTGGCGGCGACCGCGTGACCGGCCGACCCGCCAACGAACCGCCCCGCCGGCTGGAGGTGCTCCGGGCCGGGGCGCTCACCACCGTGCAGGACCAGGGCCGGCCCGGCTGGGCGCACCTCGGCGTGCCCCGGTCGGGGGCGCTCGACCCGGCGGCCCTGCGACTGGCCAACCGTCTCGTCGGCAACCCGGAGGACGCCGCCGGCCTGGAGATCACCCTCACCGGCTGCGCGGTGCGGCTGACCCGGGCCGGTGCGGTCGCGATGACCGGCGCCGACGCCGACGTGCGGGTCGACGACCGGCCCGGCGACGTCGGCCGGCCGCTCTCCGTACCCGCCGGGGCGGTCGTGCGGATCGGCCCGGCCCGCACCGGGCTGCGCACCTGGCTCGCCGTGGCCGGCGGGATCACCGCGCCGCCGGTGCTCGGCAGCCGGTCGGCCGACACCCTCTCCGGGCTCGGCCCGCCCCCACTGCGCGACGGCGACACCCTGCCCCTCGGCAACCCGGCCGGTGACCCCGCGCCGGTCGACGTGACCGTCGGGCGGCCCGCGCCGGCCGCGCTGCGGCTCCCGCTGCGCCTCGGCCCCCGCGACGACTGGTTCACCCCGGCCGCGCTCGACCGACTGTTCAGCACGGCGTACACGGTGAGCCCGTTGAGCAACCGGGTCGGCGCGCGACTGGCCGGCGCGCCGCTGCCCCGCGCGGTCGCCGGGGAACTGCCCAGCGAGGGGATCGTGCTCGGCGCGGTGCAGGTGCCCGCCGACGGCCAGCCGCTGATTTTCCTCGCCGACCACCCGACCACCGGCGGCTACCCCGTCGTCGGAGTGGTGGACGACGTGACGCCGCTCGCGCAGGCCCGCCCGGGGACTACGGTGACGTTCCATGGACCTCAACGCTGATCTCGGCGAGGGATTCGGCATCTGGCGGCTCGGCGACGACGAGGCGCTGCTCGATGTCATCACCTCGGCCAACGTCGCCTGCGGCTTCCACGGCGGCGACCCGTCCACCATGCGCCGGGTCTGCGCCGCCGCCGCCGAACGCAGGGTCGCCATCGGCGCGCAGGTCGGCTACCGCGACCTCGCCGGCTTCGGCCGCCGGCACATCGCGTACGCCTTCGCGGACCTGCGCGACGAGACCACCTACCAGCTCGGCGCGCTCGACGCGTTCTGCCGGCCGTACGGCACCCGGGTCCGCTACCTCAAGCCGCACGGGGCGCTCTACCATGCCGCGTCGGCCGACGAGTCGCAGGCCGCCGCCCTGATCGCCGCGATCGACGACTACGACCGCGACCTGCCGGTGCTCTGCGCCCCCGGCTCGGCGCTCGCCCAGCTCGCCACCGGTGCCGGCCTGCGGGTGGTCGCCGAGGGCTTCGCCGACCGGGGCTACCTGCCCAACGGCACGCTGGTGCCCCGCACCGCCCTCGGCGCGCTGGTCACCGACCCCGAGCAGGTGGCCACCCGCGCGGTCCGGATGGCCACCGAAAAGACCGTGGTGGCGGTCGACGGCACCGTAGTGCCCTGCCCGGTCGACTCGATCTGCCTGCACGGCGACACCCCCGGGGCGGTGGCTTCCGCCGCGCTGGTGCGGGCCGCGCTCCTCGACGCGGGAGTAGCACTCGCTCCGTTCGCATGAAAGGAGGGGGCCCTTGTTAACGCATTCTGTATAGGAAGGGCCCCTTCCTAACCGCTGCCGGTTCGCTTCCTAGCCGCTGCCAGTCAGGCGTCCAGGCCGCGCAGGACCAGCGGAAGCCGCGCCGGGGCGCCCTCGACCACCCGGACCGGCACGCCCCAGTCCTGACGGGTCAGGTGGCAGGCCGCGTGTTCCGCGTCGGCGTCGCACGTCGCCGCCTGCGCGGTCACCTGGAGCACCCCGCCGGCCACCGACCCGTCGACCACCAACCGGCGGGACAACTCAGTGCCGGTGCCCGCCCCCTCCAGCAGCAGCTCCGGCGGCGACGCCGAGACGACCAGCCGGGTCGACGGCCCGTACGTCTCGTCGAGCTTCTGCCCCGGCGCCGGGGTGAAGACGACGTCCAGCGTCACCTCGCCGGCCGCCACCTCCGTCGGCTTCCGCTCGGTGCGGTGCCGGGGGCCGTCGACCGTGCTCGCCCCGACGGCCGACAGCGCGCCCGGGGCCAGCCGGGCCAGCCGGTGCGCCGCCGACTCGACCACAAGCACCCCGCCGTCGGCGGTCAGCACCAGGTCGCTCGGCTCGGCGAGCCCGCCGGCGACCGTCGACACCAGACCGGTCGCCGGGTCGAAGCGGCGGACCGCCCCGTTGTACGTGTCGGCGATCAGCACCGAGCCGTCCGGCAGCGCGCACACGCCCAGCGGATGCTGGAGAAGCGCGCGGTCGGCCGGGCCGTCGACGTGGCCGAAGTCGAACAGCCCCTGCCCGACGGCGGTGCCCAGGACGCCGTTCTCGACGTACCGGACAGCGCTGGTTTCGCTGTCGGCGACCCAGAGCCGGGCGCCGTCGGCCGAGACGGCCAGGCCGGACGGCTGGGCCAGCCACGCCTCGGCCAGCGGCCCGTCGCGCAGCGCCTCGACCGTGGTGCCGGCGTACATGCCAGCCGTGCGGCGGATCGGGTCGAACCACCAGAGCTGGTGGATGCCAGCCATGGCGACGATCACCTTGTCGTCGTACCAGGCCAGGTCCCAGGGGGAGGAGAGGTCGACCGAGAGCGAGTCGTGGGCGTGGTCGTCCACCGTCGAGCGCCACTGCCGGCCGGTGCCGGCCACGGTCACCACCTCGCCGGTGGCCAGCCGCACGCCGCGCAGCAGGTGGTTCACGGTGTCGGCGACGACGACGTCGTACCCGGCCACCTCGGCCACGTGCTCCGGGAGCCGGCACAGCCCCTGCGGCTCGGCGAACGCGGCAGCGCCGGCCGGCCCGTCGGCGCGCCCCCGGACGCCCGAGCCGATCCGGCGGACGAGCGTCTCGCCGTCCGGGGCCAGCTCCACAAGGGAGTGCCGGGCCGAGTCGGAGACCAGCAGGTTCCCGCCGTCGAGCGCGATGGCCTTGCCGGGGAAGCGCAGGGCCGTCTCCGGCTCGGCGGGCGGCACGTACGGGCCGTCGCCCCGGTGCAGGGTGCCCTTCGCCTCGTGGGTGGCGACCAGTTCGTCGACCAGCCGGGCCAGCCCCTCGGCGTGGCCCTCGCCGGCCATGGTGGCCACCACGTACCCCTCGGGGTCGATCACAGCGAGGGTCGGCCAGGCGCGGGCCGCGTACTGCTGCCACATGTCCAGCTCGGGATCGTCCAGGACGGGGTGGCGCACGCCGTACCGCTCGACGGCGGCGGCGAGGGCGGCCGGGTTCTTTCTCGTGCTCGAACTTCGGCGAGTGCACGCCGACGACGACCAGCACGTCGGCGTACTTCTCCTCCAAGGGGCGCAGCTCGTCGAGTACGTGCAGGCAGTTGATGCAGCAGAAGGTCCAGAAGTCCAAGATCGTGCAACGACCTTTTAGCGACTCGATCGTCAGAGCCTTCCCGCCAGTGTTCAGCCAGGCCCTGCCGCGCAGCTCAGGAGCCCGTACTCGTGCGCTCATCACTCCAGTCTGCCCGACCGGGATGCCCCGACCGGCCGGCACCCCGCGCGGCACCCGTCACAGCCCGGGCGTACGACGGGGCGGTGCCACGGTGGTCCGTGGCACCGCCCCGAAGGGTTGGCTAATTGGCGGACGGCTTGAGGCAGAGCACCTTGTTGGGTACGTCGCCACGCAGAATCACGTGTGGCTGGGTCGGGTCGGCGCACTTCTCCTTGACGTCGACCTTGGACACGATCGTGAACGCGCCGGCCTCGCCACAGGTGGCCGCCGTCGCGTTGCCGCCGGACTGCTTGACGCAGGAACCGACGGCCGGGTCGAACTCCGGGGCGCTGTCGCCGCCCACCTTGCCGAGCAGCATGAGCAGGCCCAGTGGCACCGCGAGGATCAGCACGGCGGCCACCAGCACGGCGGCCAGCACCCGGCCGTTGCGGACTTTCGGCGGCGGTGCCTCGGTCTTCGGCGCGTCCGCCTCCGGCTTGAACGCGTCGAACCGGCCCTGCTCCGGCTTCGGGCCCCAGGCCGGGCCGGATTGCTGCCCCTGCGGCGGGAACCCGACCTGCGTCGGCTCACCGTACGGCGCGGGATCGTGGCCGGGCGCCGTGCCCTGCACGGCGGTGGCTCCACCCACCGGCCCGCCGAACTGCTCGCCCGGGCGGTCGCCCTCGTGCGGCCGGACGCCGTTGACGGGTCGGTTGCTGGCCGGCGGGTCCACGAACGAGGGCACGCCCGGTGGGAAGGTCGGCGGGGCCGTCACGCCGGCCGCCCCGGCCGCCGGGCCGTCGCCGAAGCCGTGCTGCTGGCCGGCCGACCGGTCCGGGTCGTCGCCGAAGCGCTGCGGCCCGCGGTCGTCGAACCGCTGCTGCGGCCCGCGGTCGTCGAACCCGCCCTGCCGGTCGCGCTCGTCGAAACCGCGCTGCTGGTGAGGATCGTCGAAACCGCCCTGGTGGTCACGTTCGGCGGAGCGCCGCTGCGGGCCCGGCTCGTCGAAGCGGCCGGGTTCGTCGAAGCGGCCCGCCTCGTCGTACCGGCCCGCCTCGTCGAAGCGGCCCTGCGGGCCCGGCTCGTCGAAGCGGGACGGCGGCGGGTTGTGCTCGGGGCGGAACGAGCTTTCCTCCGCCTGCTCCGGCTCGTCGGTCGGCTCCGGCCGGGCCGGCCGGCCGTACACCCGGGGCTGCGGCGCGGGCGTGCCGGCGGGACGCAGCGCCTGGTCGGCCGGCGGCGTCACCCGGCTGGCCATCGGCACCGACGCGCTCGCCGAGACGCTGCCCACCGCGCCGGCCGCGGCCTCCCCGGCCCCCGGCGGAGCCACG
>NZ_GG657738.1:3639713-3640564 GCF_000158815.1 Micromonospora sp. ATCC 39149
CGCCTCGGTACGCCCCCAGGCCTCGCCCGGAGCCCACGGCTCGACGTCCGGCACGGCCGGTCGTTCGGACCGGTCGGCGCTGGGCCACTGCTGCGGGCTCTCGGCGGGAGCGGCCCAGGCCGGCCGGACCGTCCACGCTGACGGCGGCGGTGGCCCGGGCCGGTGGTACGGAGGTCGGCTCAGCCGCCGCCCAGTCGGGAACCTCCGGCCGGTCGTCCTGCCGCTGCGGCACCGACGCCGCGCCCCACGCGCCGGGCTGCCCAGACTCGTCGGCGGCGGGCCATGCGCTCGGCTTGGGCTGCTGGTCGTCGGCGTGGGCCGCCGTGGCGGCCCAGCCGCCGGAGCGGGCCGGGTCCTCCTGGGCGGGGACCGGGGAACCGGTCGCCCAGCCGCCGGAGCGGGCGGGGCTGTCTTCCTGCTGCGGGGTGGCGTTCCAGCCGCCGGAGCTGGCGTTGTCGTTGGCCTGCTGGTGGGGGTTCCAGTCGCTGGGGCGGTTGTTGTCGTCCTGGGGGGTGGCCCAGTCCTGGGGTGGGGTCGTCTGTCCGGGTACGCGGGCGGCACCCCGGGCGGCGGGTTCGGCCTGGCCCCAGGCGGCCGGCGGCTGTTCGGCCGGGCCGCCGGACCCGGGCTGCTCGGCGGGACCGCCGAAGGTGGGCTGACCGGACTGGCCGGTCGAGCCGGACTGGCCCGCCGGGCCGGGGGCTCCGGGCTGGTCGCCCTGCGCCCAGCCGCCGGAGCGGGCGGGGTCGTCTTCCTGCTGCGGGGTGGCGTTCCAGCCGCCGGAGCTGGCGTTGTCGTTGGCCTGCTGGAGGGGGTTCCAGTCGCTGGTCGATTGTTGTCGTCCTGGGGGG
>NZ_GG657738.1:3640996-3642764 GCF_000158815.1 Micromonospora sp. ATCC 39149
GGCTGGTCACCTTGCGGGACCGCGCCCCAGGCTGCGGTCGGCGGCTGGTCACCCTGTGCGGTGGGGGCGCCCCAGGCGGGGGCCGGGGGCTGATCGTTCTGTGTCGCCCAGGCGGGAGCGGGCGGGTTCGGCCGGGCCGCGGGTGGTGGGGGCGCCCAGCCCAGGTCCGGGTTGGCGACGCCGTACGGCGCCGGTGCGCCGGTGCCCGGCGACACCTCGTCCGGCTCCTGGCCGGGGTGGTGCGGGCCCTCGGACGTCATCGGTGCGCCTCCTCCATCACATGTCGGCCGCCGATGCCGACGGCGTGTCGGCGTGGGTGCCAATGTGGCCGGCGGTGCCGACCGTGGGGACTCCCCGCACCGTATCCGGTGACCGCCCGCGGCATCCGGGGAGCACCGACCGTCACTCCGCGTCGTCGGACGGTTCCGGGCAGCTTCTATCGGCGTGACGGGGTCCGGCGGGCGGTTGACGACCGAGCCCCACCGTACCGGGCGGTGCGGCGAGGCGGAATCCCGGTGTCAATAGGGCCGAAACGCCGACGACCCGCCCGGGGGAACCGGGCGGGTCGTCGAACTGAAGGAAGATGGAAGAAGTGGGAGGCGTCAGCTCATGTGACGCTGGGCGATGGCGAGAAGCTCCTCGCGGACCGCAGGCGAATTGGCCGAGCGCAGGGCGTGCTCGATGGCACGGGCCCGGCGGTTGGCGTCGCGGCGGTTGCGGATTCGCTCGATCATGCTCATCTGGATCTCCCCCTGGCTTATTCGGTTGTCAGCCCCTTGACGACTCAATTGAACCGCAACGGGGCCGGAAGCGCCAACGATTATTAGGTGAGGTGAGACACTTGCCTAAGGATCGTAGGTCAACAGGGCTCGGGTATGGCTCTTTCTTCCTTCAACAGTTACGGCCGGTGTGCCGGGCGTTCACCCGTGGCACACCGGCCGTCGCTGGTGTCGTGTACCCGTCAGGTCCAGGCGAGCAGCGCCGCCTCCGGATCGGCCAGGAAGTCCCCGATGTCGCGGAGGAACTTCGAGCCGAGCTCGCCGTCGATGATCCGGTGGTCGAAAGAGAGACCTAGCGTGGTCACCTGGCGCGGGCGGACCTTGCCCTTGTGTACCCAGGGCATCTCACGTACCGCGCCGAGGGCCAGGATCGCCGACTCGCCCGGGGGCAGGATCGGCGTGCCGGTGTCGACCCCGAACACCCCGACGTTGGTGATCGTCAGAGTGCCGCCGGACATGTCGGCCGGTGAGGTCCTGCCGGCCTTCGCCGTCTGCACCAGGTCGGTCAGCGCGTCCGCCAGCTCACGCAGTGTGAGCCGGCCGGCGTCCTTGATGTTCGGCACGATCAGGCCACGCTCCGTGGCCGCCGCGATACCCAGGTTGACGTAGTCCTTGACGACGATCTCGTCGCCGGCCCACGTCGAGTTGACCATCGGGTGCCGGCGTACCGCCAGCAGCACGGCCTTGGCGACCAGCAGCAGCGGCGAGACGCGGACGTCGCGCCACTCCCGCCGGCCGCGGAGCCGGTCGAGGGCCTTCATCGCCCGCGTCACGTCGACGGTCAGGAACTCCGTCACGTGCGGGGCGGTGAAGGCCGAGCGGGACATGTTCTCGGCGGTGAGTCTGCGCACCCCCTTGACCGGGATGCGCTGCTCGCGGTCCGCGCCGAAGCCCCCGGCCGTGGCGGCCGGTACCGTCGGCGGCCCGGCCGCCGTCGCGGTGTCGCTCGCTGCCCGCTGTACGTCCTCCCGGGTGATCGAGCCCAGCGG
>NZ_GG657738.1:3643392-3690941 GCF_000158815.1 Micromonospora sp. ATCC 39149
GCTCGATCGTGTCACCCTCTTTGACCAGCCAGGCGTTTGATCTCGCCCTCGGTCAGCCCCTCGCCCAGGTCGGGCAGGTTGAACTCCTTGATCCGCGACACGCCGCTCACCACCTGAAAGCCCGGTCGACGGCGTCGAGCACCCGGTCGAGGTCCGGCAGGTACTCCTCCTCCACCCGGGACGCCGGGTAGGGGGTGTCGAAGCCGGTCACCCGCAGTACCGGGGACTCCAGGGAGTAGAAGCACTCCTCGGTGATCCGGGCGGCGATCTCCGCGCCGAGGCCCAGGTTGCCCGGGGCCTCGTGCACCACCACGCATCGGCCGGTGCGCCGCACCGACTCGTAGGCGGCGGTCAGGTCCAGGGGGGAGAGCGTGCGCAGGTCGACGACCTCCAGCTCCCGGCCGTCCTCGGCCGCGGCGGTCGCCGCGTCCAGGCAGGTCCGCACCATCGGCCCGTACGCCAGTAAGGTGGCGTCGGTGCCGGCCCGGGCCACCCGGGCCGAGTGCAGCGGGTACGCCTCGGCCAACGGGCCGTCCAGCTCCACCAGGCCCTTCTCCCAGTAGCGCCGCTTCGGCTCCAGGAAGACGATCGGGTCGTCCGAGGCGATCGCCTGCTGGATCATCCAGTACGCGTCCTGCGGATTGGCGCAGGTCACGACCTTCAGGCCGGCGGTGTGCGCGAAGTACGCCTCCGGCGACTCCGAGTGGTGCTCGACCGCGCCGATGCCACCCCCGTACGGGATGCGGATGACCATCGGGATGCGCACCTTGCCCTGCGAGCGGTAGTGCATCTTCGCCACCTGCGACACGATCTGGTCGTACGCGGGGTAGACGAAGCCGTCGAACTGGATCTCGCAGACCGGGCGGAAGCCGCGGATGGCCAGGCCGACCGCAGTGCCGATGATGCCGGACTCGGCCAGCGGCGTGTCGATCACCCGCTGGTCGCCGAAGTCCTTCTGGAGCCCGTCGGTGATCCGGAAGACGCCGCCGAGCTTGCCGACGTCCTCGCCCATGATGACGACCTTCTGGTCGTGCTCCAGGGCCCGACGCAGGCCGGTGTTGAGGGCCTTGCCGAGGGTGAGCGTCTCCGTGGCCATCAGTGGGCGCTCCCTTCGAACGTCTCCAGGTAGCGGCTGAACTGCGCCCGCTGCTCGTCGAGCTCCGGGGACCCGTGGGGGTAGACGTGGTCGAACATCGTCACCGGCTCGGGGTTGGGCATGGCGAGCACGCGCTCGCGCAGGTGCACCGACTCGGCGCGGGCCTGCTCGTCGACCTCGGCGAAGAACGACTCGTCGGCGATCTTCTGCTTCTCCAGGAACGCCTTCATCCGGGTGATCGGATCCTTGGCCTGCCAGGCCTCGACCTCGCTGGCGATCCGGTACCGGGTCGGGTCGTCGGAGGTGGTGTGCGCCCCCATCCGGTACGTGTACGCCTCGATCAGGCTCGGGCCCTGGCCGTGTCGCGCGTTGTCCAGCGCGTGCCGGGTCACCGCGTACGAGGCGAGCACGTCGTTGCCGTCCACCCGGACGCCGGGGAAGCCGAAGCCGCGCGCCCGCTGGTAGAGCGGGACTCGGGTCTGCCGTTCCAGGGGCTCGGAGATGGCGTACTGGTTGTTCTGGCAGAAGAACACCAGCGGGGCGTTGAAGACGCTGGCCCAGACGAACGCCTCGTTCACGTCGCCCTGGCTGGTCGCGCCGTCGCCGAAGTAGGCGATCACCGCCTCGCCGTCGTCGCCACCGGTCTTGCCGTCCATGTGGACGCCCATCGCGTACCCGGTGGCGTGTAGGGTCTGCGCCCCGATCACGATCGTGTACATGTTGAACCTGAACTCGTTCGGGTCCCAGCCGCCCTGGTCGACGCCCCGGAACAGGCCGAGCGGCATGATCGGGTCGATGCCCCGGCAGTAGAGGACACCGTGCTCCCGATACGTCGGGAAGGCCATGTCCTGGCTGCGCAGCGCGCGCCCGGAGCCGACCTGTGCCGCCTCCTGGCCGAGCAGGCTGGCCCACAGCCCCAGCTCGCCCTGCCGCTGCAACGCGGTGGCCTCGGCGTCGAGCCTGCGGACCAGCACGAGGTCGCGGTACAGCCCGCGGTACTCCTCGTCGGTGAAGTCGACGCGGTACTCCGTGCCGTCCGGGCCGAACGCGCTCTCGACGCGCTCGCCGTCGGGGGTGAGTAGCTGTACGAGTTCCGGGTTGCCGCCAGCCGGCGCGGCCGATCGCTTGGCACGGGGTGCGGCTCGCCGGCCGCGGGTGGTGACCCCGGGGTCGCCCTTTGCCATCCGTCTCTCCCTGTCGTGGTCTGCGCCGGCACCGGGGGTGACCCGCTCCGCGCAGTGCGTGCACCCACCCGGCTGGTGCCGGGCTGGTTCCTGGCGGCCGCGCCTAGCCCCGGTGAGGGTTGCCGCGCGGCGTGAGCCGGATTCCGTGCGAACCCGGTTCGGGAGCGCCGGCGCCGTACCGCGCCTGCCGCGGGGTGCGCGGAGGTCGTGGCTGCGTTGCCGTCGTGCCACAAATCATGGCAGAGGAGGTGAGCGGGCCCACAGTACGCCCGCCCGGTTTCCGGGTGCTGTCGGTTTTGCGGCTGGCGGGGCCGTTTGTCGGCAGGCGGATCGCGACTTGGCAGGGCGGGTCGGACAATTTGTGTGTCGACACGCGGTGGCTCCTGGTGAACTGGCCGTCACTGGGTCAAGCTGATGATGCCGGGCGGGTGTTTCATGACCTTATGCCCGTTTCTTACTGGTTGATCGCCGCCCGCCCCGTACCGGTGATCGACGACGAGGAGTATGTGCGTGTCTCAGCCAGATGAGGATCCCACCGTGCCGCTGCTCGGCCGGCACCGTGCCAACGGGGGCGGCTACCGCCGTGTCGTCGGGGCGCACCGCGCCCCCGGCTCCGGCGGCCCGGGGCGGGGCTACCTCTTCACGGTCGCCCTGCTCGCCGGCACCGCCTCGATGCCGATCCTCGCCGCCATCAGCACCGGGTCGGCCACGGTGGGCAGCACCGCGCTGCCCGATAGCAGCACCCCATTTCTACCCTCACGCCCTCCGTCGGGCCCGGTGTCGTGCCGGTGCCGGCGGTCGGGCAGCCCGCGTCACCCCGTCCACCCTGCCGGCCACGGATCGTGGTGCCCAAGCCGGGCGGCCGGGGTCAGAGCTCCGTAGCCGCACCGCGCCGGTCGCGCCGGCCGCCTCCGACCGGTCGGACCCCGACGCGGTGCACCGCCACCGCCCCCGGTGCCGACCCTGCCCCTGCCGCCCGCCGTGACCCGACCCCCACCCCGACGCCAAACCCCTCCCCGGTCCCGGCACCGACCGACGGGCCGACCGGGGAGCCGACGCCGTCGGCCGAGCCGACGACGACCCTCTCCGCCTCGGCGCAGGTGCCGTCCCCGTCGTCCGGCACCGAACCGACCGTGACGGCGGAGCCGCCCGCCGACCCCCGCCCGTCGGCAAGTCCCCGTCCGACGCCCAGTCCCCGTCCGACGGCTAGTGCGGAGCCTTCCGCGGAACCCGGGCCGACGGCGAGCCCCGGCCCGACCGTGAACGCGCCGACCGTGGACACGAGGTCGGCCGCAGATCCTGAGCCGGCCGACGAGCCCAGCCCGGCGCCGCAGACCCCGGCCGTTCCGCCCCGGCCTACCGTCCTCGCCTCAGCTTCCCCGGCCGAGCCCGCCCGATGAGGGCTGTCGCCGCCGGCCCGCACGCCCATCAAGGTCATGCTCGATCACGGAAGCGGTGGCCCCACGGCGCGACGGATGCCACTGCTTCCCGGATCGAGCGTGACCATGGTCCAGGGCCTCGGCGGAGAATGCGGAGATGGGAGCGACAGGACTGAGCGGACCTGATCGGCCCGCAGGCGGAGGGGCACCTTCCCGCGTCACGGTCGCCCCGCCGGGCCCGAGCCTGCGCGCCGCCCGCCTGATCACCGAGCTGACCGCGCCCGCAGTCCTGGTGACCACGCTGACGGTGCTGATCGGCTGGCACGGCGGCAGGAGCGGCGGGCACGGGCTGGCCTGGGGGCTGCTCGCCACCGTCTTCGCCAGCGGGATCCCGTTCGCGTACATCGTCGGCGGGGTGCGCCGCGGTCGACTCACCGACCACCACGTCGGCGTACGCGAGCAGCGCCGCCTGCCGCTGCTGTTCGGGCTGACCTCGACGGCGGGCGGGTGGGCGCTGCTCGCCGCGCTCGGCGCGCCCCGCCCGTTGCTGGCGCTGGTGGCGGCGGGCGTGGTGGGTCTCGTGGTGGCGGTGACGGTGAGCCACTGGTGGAAGATGTCGATCCACACGGCGGTCGCCGCCGGCGCGGTGGTGGTGCTGGTGCTCACCTTCGGCCCGCTGCTGCTGACCGCCGCTCCGCTGCCGGTGTTGGCCGGCTGGTCCCGGGTACGGCTGCGAGCCCACACCGTGCCCCAGGTGCTGGTCGGCGGCACCGTAGGCGGGCTGGTGGCCGGAGTCGTCTACGGCGCGCTCGGCTGAGCGCCCACCGCCCCGGCCCGGCCACCGCCCCGGCCCGCTCACCGCCCGGCCTGCGCTCGACGGCAGCCGTGGGTCAGGCCCCGTCGTCGGCGAGCCGGTGCCGGTTCGCCTCGATCCAGGCGTTCAGGGCGGCCGGGTCGTCCGGGTCCACCCCGTCGGCCATCAGCTGGGCCACCGCCGCCGTGGCGGCGCTGCGCCGTTCGCCGGTGGAGTAGAGCCGGGCGAACTCGGGGATCATCTCCTCGATCGCGGTGTCGGTCCGGGCTGCCGCCGCCTGCGGCAGCCCTTTGCGCCGGGCCGCGTACGCGGCCCAGCCGCGCAGCACCCGGGGCAGCATCGCCGCGTCGTCCATGTCGAGCACGGCCCGCCGGTGCACCCAGTCCAGCAGAAACAGCTCGGCCACGGTGGGGCTCCAGCGCAGCGGGTCGGCGTCGGGGAAGCTCGCCGCGTGGTCGAGCAGCAGGCTGAGGCAGAAGTGCAGCGAGGCAAGCCCCGCGCCGTCGGACGGGTCCAGGTCGTAGCGGGTGGCCTCGGGCGAGGCGAGGAACGCCCGAACCAGCTCCGTGCGCTGGTCGCCGGAGAGCGGCTCGGCGTCCCGGGTGGCCCCGGCGGGCGACGGGGGCAGCAGCGCCAGCCGGGCACCGGCCAGCGCCCGGTCGGTGGCGAGGGAACCCTCGGCGGGCAGCTCGCCCAGGTCGTCGGTGACGGCCAGGTGCCGGCCGACCTCGCCGCGCATCCGGGCCGGGTCCTCCTCGCGGAACCAGGTCAGCTCGTCGCCGTCGACCATCTCCCGGACCTGGTCGACGATGCGCCCGGCGGGGCCGCCGACGAAGACGTCCTTGGTGATGCCGATGTTGTGGTCGACCAGGGCCACCAGCGCGTGCTCGGGACCGCCGGCGGCGTCGTCGTAGGCGAACGTCGCCAGGTAGGAGGTCTGGTCGCCGTACACGTCGCCGTAGCACCAGGTGCCGGTGAGGTGCACCCGGCCGAGGTGCGCGGACCAGGCCGGGACCAGGGTGCCGGCGTTGACCCTCGCCGCGCCCTCGGCGTCGGGCACCAGGGCGGCGAAGACGGAGCGGATGGTCCTCGCCGCGGCCGTGCGGCGGCGGGAGGTGGCGACGAGGAAGCCCGTGACGAACTCCCGGACGGCCGCCTGCCGGTCGGTTTCCGCGACCGAGTAGACGCTGCCGAGCAGCGCCGCGCCGAGCATCTCGGCATCGAGGGCGGTGTCGAGCCTGGTCACGTCGCGTGCGGCGTGCAGCACCGCGTCGTAGGGGGTCTGAGGCGTGGCCATGCGTCGACCCTACGCCCGCCGGCGGCCCCCGAACAGCGAAGAAGACCCCGGTAGTCAGCGGCGGGCGGCCTCGCGCAACGCCTGCTGTGCCTGCCCGTGGCGGGCCAGCACCGTCCGCACCGGCTCCAACACGTACTCCCGCCCGACGGCGCCGACGGCGAGGGTGAGGCGCTGCTCGGCCCGGCCGCGCGCCCGGCGGGCCGCCCACCGCACGACGGGCCTGGTCAGCGCCGCCACCAGCAGCCCGGCGAGGAGGCCGCCGAGCAGCAGCAACGTGGGCAGCGGGGCCTCGCCTACCCGGGGATCGTCGAGGGCCGGCAGCCCGAGGACGCGCAGCGCGTAGCCGAGCGCGAGCCAACCGAGGCCGGCGACGGCCGCGACGGTGACCAGCCACTGCACCCCGCCGACGATCCGCCACCAGGCGGGCCGGCGGCCCATCCCGAGGTCGGTCTGGGCCACCGCGCGGTCCAGGGCGTCGCAGGTCGTCCAGCCGGGACCGGGCGGCGGTGGTCACCGCGGCGGCCCAGGGGTCGGGCAGGCCGGCGCCGGCGTGGTCGGCCACCGCGCGCACGGCCAGCCCCAGCGCCGAGCGCTGCGCGGCGGTCGGATCGGGTACGGAGGTCGCGGCGACCAGGCTCTCCGCCGGGTCACCGGCGTCGCCGCCCGTGGGCGGGCCGGGCAGGTGTAGCCGGCGCAGCGGGTCGTGGCGCAAATGTCGCCAGCTGCTCACCAGCGGCCAACCAGTGCTTGCGGCGGCCCGGTGCCGGTACGCCCCCTCGACCGCCGCCGCCACCGCCGGCACCCCGGCCACCCCGGCCAGCGCCCGGCCCAGCCCGGAGGCGGTCGGCCCGTCCGTCGGGTCGGCCGTGGGCTCGGCGGCGACCAGCTCGGCCAGCCCGGCGACGACCGTGTCCACGTCGCCGGCGAGGCGACGCAGGGCGGCCTGCCGCTCGGCGACCGTACGCTCCAGGGTGGCCCGCAGGTCGGTGATCCCGGACGGGTCGACGGCGGTGGTGGCCAGCAGCGGCACCCCGCCCAGCCCGTCGGCGTCGAGCAGCCGGCGCAGGTCGTCCAGGACGCGGGGCAGCTCGGCCGGGGGCAGCCGGTCGGCCTGGTTGAGCACGACCAGCGTCACGTCCCGGTGCCGGTGGAACTCGCGCAGGTAGCTGGTGTGGATCACCCGGTCGGCGTACTTCTGCGGGTCGACGACCCAGACCACCAGGTCGACCAGGCCGAGCAGGCGGTCCACCTCCAGCCGGTGCGACCGCTGCACCGAGTCGAAGTCGGGCAGGTCGAGCAGAACCAGCCCGTGCAGGGCCGACTCGTCGTCGCCGTCGAGCGCGCTCTCCCGGACGAACCGGTGCCGGGGCAGCACGCCGGTCCAGTCGAGCAGTCGGTTCGCGCCGTCGAGCGGGCCCCAGACGCAGGCGTGCGCCACCCCGGTGGTGGGGCGGCGCACCCCGACCGGGGAGAGGTCGAGCCGGGCGAGCGCGTTGAACAGGCTGGACTTGCCGCTGCCGGTGGCACCGGCGAGGGCGACGACCGTGTGGTCGCGGGAGAGGGCGAGCCGGGTGCCGGCCCGCTCGACGAGGGTGTGCGCGGGCACGAGCTGGGTGTCCGGGAGCTGGCCGTCGGCCGCGTCGAGGAACCAGCGGACGGCCGTCAGGCGGGCGATCAGCACGTCCGGGTCGACTCGCTGGTCGCCCCGCAGTGCCTCGCGCACCCGGCCGACGATGTTGGGGCTCACCGGGCCCCGCCTTCCGGGATGAGCGCCGAGGGCAGGGTCGCGGCGCCGGCGGCAGCCAGGCCACTGCGGTGCCGCGCCTCCTCCACCCGGTCGGCCGCCGCCCGCAGAGCGTCCCCGGCGTCCGCCGCCGGACGCGTCGTCGCCGTTCGGGACAGGAACCGGGTGGCCTCCGCGTCGAGCAGCTCGCGGATCCGCCCCAGCAGGTCGCTCCGGGCCTTCGCGGCCAGCGTACGCACCGCCTGGTCGCCGAAGATCGCCTGGAGTACGACCTGCCCGGCGGTCGTGGTGCCGGCCCCGGCGGCGACCTCCAGCCCGGTCGGGATGAACGCCGTCGAGGCGAACACGGCGATCATCACGGCCAGCCCGGTGGCGTTCACCGCGTACGCGGCCGTGCGGGCCACGAACCGCCGGTCGGCGCCCTCGGCCCGGACCAGCGCCAGCACCTCGCGTTGCCAGTCCCGGACCAGTCGTTCGGCGCGGTCGGAAAAGTCGGTGCCCGGGTGGGCGAGCGGCGGGTCCAGCAGGGCCGCACCGGCGGGGTGTGCCCGCCACCCGGTGTACGCGTTCTCGGCCGCCTCGGCGGCTGCCCCGCGCAGCAGTGTGACGAGCTGCGACTCGATGGCGTCACGCAGCTCGGTGGCGGGGGCGGGCCGGCCGGTCACCGTCGCCACGAGTCGGTCCCGCAGCCGGCCGATCCGCGCCTCCAGGTTGCGGAAGAACTGGCCGGTGCCGACGAACTCCTGCCAGCGGACGAGTACCTCGCCGCGCAGCATCCGGCCGTCCTTGAGGCCCTGCTCCACGGTCCGCTCGGCCGCCTGGTAAGCGGCCACGACCCGCTCGTCGAGGGCGTCGGCGCCGGCTCCCTGCTCGTCGGCGGCGTCGGCCAGGCCCGCGGCGGCGGGGCCCAGCGCGGCCAGCGCGCCGTCCAGGGTCTGCCGGACGACGGTGGCGCGGGCCCCGGCGTCGGCGGCCAGCCGGGAGAACCAGGTGCTCAGCGGCTCGGTGATCTTGTCCGGCAGGAGGCCCTGGCCGTCGACCCAGGTTTCCGGGAGGACGAACAGGGGCGCCGCGCCGAGGCCGTGGGCGGCGAGCATCTCGGCCAGGTGGGCGGCCACCTCGTCGGTGGCCTCCGCCGGCACCCGGTCGAGCACCATGGCGATCACCACGCCCCGGGCGCGGGCGGTGTGCAGCAGCTCCCAGGGGACCGCGTCGGCGTACCGGGCGGCGGTGGTGACGAAGAGCCAGAGGTCGGCGGCGGCGAGGAGCTGGTTGGCGAGCGCACGGTTGGCGTCGACCACCGAGTCGATGTCGGGGGCGTCGAGGAAGGCCAGCCCGGCGGGCAGCGCCGGGGCCGTCACGATCTGGAGGGTGTTCGGGTCCTCGCTCGGCTCGCTGGTGCGGGTGAGGCCGGGCAGCAGCTCGCCCTGCCGGAACCAGCAGGAGTCGGCCGGGTTGCACACGAGCACCGGTGAGCGGGTGGTCGGCCGGAGCACCCCGGCGGCGCTGACGCGGGCTTGGACGAGGCTGTTGACCAGGGTCGACTTGCCGGCCCCGGTGGAGCCGCCGACGACCACGAGTAGCGGCGCGTCGAGCCGGGCGAGGCGCGGCAGGAGATAGTCGTCGAGTTGCGCGGTCAAGCTCGCGCCGACCTGCCGGGCCGCCTCGGCCGAGGGCAGGGCGAGCGGGAACCGGGCCGCGCCGATCGCGGCCCGCAGGGCGGTGAGCGCGGCGGGCAGGCCTTCTCCGGAAGGGCCGGACGGGTCCTCCCCGGCATCCCCCATGCCGGTACGGGCGGCGACGGCGGGCGAACCGGTTCCGATGGCGGGATCGCCGTGCGTCGTCACCGCTAAAGCGTGCCCGACCGGCGCAGGGTAATACAACCGGGCTCCCCCGAACGCGAGGTTGCGTCGGGTCGACTCAACTCGACTTGACGATCGCCGCAGGCGTGGCACTATTGAGTCAAGTTCACTCAACTTGTGGCGAGTGCGCGGCGGGGCGGTCCCCGTCACCTGCTCCAACGTAAGAAGCGAGGAAGCGAAGATGGCACGTGCGGTCGGTATCGACCTCGGCACGACGAACTCCTGCGTCAGCGTTCTCGAGGGCGGTGAGCCCACCGTCATCGCGAACGCTGAGGGCTCGCGGACGACCCCGTCGATCGTCGCGTTCGCCCGCAACGGCGAGGTGCTCGTCGGTGAGGTCGCCAAGCGCCAGGCGGTGACGAACCCGGACCGGACCATCCGGTCGGTCAAGCGGGAGATCGGCACCAACTGGACCGTCGACATCGACGGCAAGAAGTACACCCCGCAGGAGATCTCGGCCCGGACGCTGATGAAGCTCAAGCGGGACGCCGAGGCGTACCTGGGCGAGCAGATCACCGACGCGGTGATCACCGTCCCGGCCTACTTCAACGACGGCCAGCGCCAGGCCACCAAGGAGGCCGGCGAGATCGCCGGCTTCAACGTGCTGCGGATCGTGAACGAGCCGACCGCGGCGGCCCTGGCGTACGGGCTGGACAAGGGCTCCAAGGAGCAGACCGTCCTGGTCTTCGACCTCGGCGGCGGCACCTTCGACGTGTCGCTGCTGGAGCTGGCCGAGGGCGTCATCGAGGTCAAGTCGACCAGCGGTGACAACCACCTCGGCGGCGACGACTGGGACCAGCGGATCATCGACCACCTGGTGAAGACCTTCCGGGGCGAGCACGGCATCGACCTGGCGCAGGACAAGATGGCCCTCCAGCGGCTCCGTGAGGCGGCCGAGAAGGCCAAGATCGAGCTGTCGGCGGCCACCACCACCAATATCAACCTGCCGTACATCACGGCCGGCTCCGCCGGCCCGCTGCACCTGGACGTGACGCTCAGCCGCGCCGAGTTCCAGCGGATGACGCAGGACCTGCTGGACCGCTGCAAGGGCCCGTTCGAGCAGGCCGTGAAGGACGCCGGGATCAAGGTCTCCGACGTCGACCACGTCATCCTCGTCGGCGGCTCCACCCGGATGCCGGCCGTCACCGACCTGGTCAAGCAGCTCACCGGCGCGGAGCCCAACAAGGGCGTCAACCCCGACGAGGTCGTCGCCGTGGGCGCCGCCCTCCAGGCCGGCGTGCTCAAGGGCGAGGTCAAGGACGTCCTGCTGCTCGACGTGACCCCGCTGAGCCTGGGCATCGAGACCAAGGGCGGCATCTTCACCAAGCTCATCGAGCGCAACACCACCATCCCGACCAAGCGCTCCGAGGTCTTCACCACGGCCGACGACAACCAGCCGTCGGTGCTGATCCAGGTGTTCCAGGGCGAGCGGGAGATCGCGGCCTACAACAAGAAGCTCGGCACCTTCGAGCTGACCGGCCTCCCGCCCGCGCCGCGCGGCGTGCCGCAGATCGAGGTCACGTTCGACATCGACGCCAACGGCATCGTGAACGTGCACGCGAAGGACCTGGGCACCGGCAAGGAGCAGAAGATGACGATCACCGGCGGCTCCTCGCTGCCGAAGGACGACATCGAGCGGATGCGCCGTGACGCCGAGGAGCACGCCGAGGACGACAAGCGTCGCCGCGAGGAGGCGGAGACCCGCAACCTCGCCGAGGCACTCCAGTGGCAGACCGAGAAGTTCCTCGCCGAGAGCGGCGACAAGCTGCCGGGCGAGAACCGGGAGCAGCTCAACGAGGCCCTCGGCGAGCTGCGCGGCGCGCTCGGCGGCCAGGACATCGACAAGATCAAGGCGGCCCACGAGAAGCTTGCCCAGGTCTCCCAGCAGGCCGGCTCGCTGCTCTACGCGTCCCAGCAGGCCGAGCAGGGCGAGCAGCCGGGGGCGGCCGGCCCGGGTGCCGGCGCGACCGGCGGTGCCAAGGCCGGCGGCGCCGACGACGTGGTCGACGCCGAGATCGTGGACGAGGACAAGAAGTGACGATCCGCCTCGGACACGTACTCACGGCCAAGGGATGAGGTAACCGCATGACGGAGAAGCCACGAGCCGCCGACCCGGTGGAGCCCGGGTCGACGCCGGGTGGCTCCGCGACCGCCGGGCAGTCCGAGCAGCCGCGGGTCGTCATCCGTGACAACCGCAAGATCAGCAAGCCCGAGGTGCCCGCCGCGACCGACGCCGGGGCGGACAGCCCGGCGGAGGGCCTGGTCGAGGACGTCGAGATCGTGGTCGACGAGATCAAGGTCGAGGCCGCGTCGGTGGACGGGCCGCCCGTGGTCGACGCCCCGGCGCAGCCGGTCGAGGGCACGGCCCCGGCCGCCGCAGCGCCGCTCGGCGCCGAGCTGGAGGCGCTGCGGGCCGAGCTGGACGAGCGGACCCGGGACCTGCAACGGGTGACGGCGGAGTACGCCAACTACCGCAAGCGGGTGGACCGGGACCGCAGCCTCGTCCAGGAGCAGGCGACCGGTTCGGTGCTCGCCGCGCTGCTGCCGATCCTCGACGATTTGGACCGCGCCCGCGAGCACGGGGACCTGGTGGGTCCGTTCGGCACGGTGGCCGAGCAGCTCACCACGGCGTTGGGCAAGTTCGGCCTGTCCGCGTTCGGCGAGCAGGGCGACCCGTTCGATCCGACCCGGCACGAGGCGGTGGCCCACCAGACCTCCGCCGACGTCACCGAACCGACCTGCGTGCAGGTCATGCGCCGGGGCTACCAGCTCGGCGAGCGGCTGCTGCGGCCCGCCATTGTCGCGGTCGCCGACCCGGAGTAGTGCCGACCCGTGTCGTCCCGCCCGCCCACACCGGGCGGGCGGGACGTTCGGGGTACGTCCCGTGGAAGGGGGTGGACCGGTGAGTACCAAGGACTGGATCGAGAAGGACTACTACGCCACGCTGGGCGTGCAGAAGTCCGCCTCCTCGGACGAGATCAAGAAGTCGTACCGGAAACTGGCCCGGGAGTCGCACCCGGACCACAACCCGGGCGACCCCAGGGCCGAGGAGCGGTTCAAGGCCGTCTCCGAGGCGTACGCGGTGCTCGGTGACGAGGCCAAGCGCCGCGAGTACGACGAGATGCGCTCGCTGTTCGGCTCGGGCCAGTTCCGGCGTAACGCCCGGGGTCCGGGTGGCCCCGGCGGGCAGCCGTTCGACGTCTCCGACATGTTCGGCGGCGCGGCGGGCGGCGGTGACCGCCGCTTCGGCGGGGCCGGCTTCCAGGACCTGTTCAGCTCGATCTTCTCCGGTGGCGGTGCCGGCGGTCCGGCCCGCCCGCGCGGCCCGGCGAAGGGTCGGGACATCGAGACCGAGGTGGCGCTCGACTTCGGCGACGCGGTACGCGGGGTCACCCTCCCGCTGACCCTGCGCGCGCCCGGGGTCTGCGACACCTGCGCCGGCAGCGGGGCGAAACCCGGCACCTCGCCGGTGACCTGCCCGGTCTGCCACGGAGCCGGGGTGACCACCCGCAACCAGGGGTCGTTCAGCTTCTCCGAGCCGTGCCGCAACTGCCAGGGCGTGGGGACGGTCGTCGAGGAGAAGTGCCCGGAGTGCCACGGCACGGGCGGGGTCACCAAGACCCGCACGCTGAACGTCCGCTTCCCCGCCGGGGTGGCCGACGGACAGCGGATCCGGCTGAGCGGGCGGGGCGAGCCGGGCGAGCGCGGCGGCCCGGCCGGCGACCTGTACGTGCACGTGAAGGTGCGGCCGGACGAGCTGTTCGGGCGTACCGGGGACGACCTGACCCTGACCGTGCCGATCACCTTCCCGGAGGCCGTGCTCGGCACGGACCTGCGGGTGCCCACGCTCGACGGCACGGTGACCCTGCGGGTCCCGCCGGGCACGCCGAGCGGCCGGGTGCTGCGCGCCCGGGGCAAGGGCGTGCTGCGCCGGGACGGCCGGGCCGGCGACCTCCTGGTGACGCTCGACGTGGTGGTGCCGGCCGGGGTGTCCGACGAGGCGCGGGCGGCGCTGGAGGCGTTCGCCGAGCAGACCCCGCCGGCCGCCCGGGAACATCTCGACGCGCGGGTGCGTCGATTCAGTTGAGCCTGCTGGAGTACGTGCGGAGGTGAGCGGGGATGGCGGGACACCACGGCGGCTCGGATGACCCTGCCTACGAGGCCAAGGTGCTGATGATCTCGGTCGCGGCGCGGATGGCGGGAATGCATCCCCAGACCCTGCGCCAGTACGACCGGCTCGGCCTGGTGCAGGCCGGCCGGGCGGCCGGCGGCGGGCGCCGCTACAGCGTCCGGGACGTGGTACTGCTGCGCGAGGTGCAGCGGCTCAGTCAGGACGAGGGGGTCAACCTCGCGGGGGTCAAGCGGATCATCGGCCTGGAACGCCTGCTGGAGGAGGCCCAGCAGCGGGTCGCGCGGCTGGAGGCCGAGCTGGACGCCGCGTATCGCCGAATGGCGGAGCTGGAGTCCCTGGCCCGGTTCCCGGGCCGCGACCTGGTGCCCACCAACCGCACCTCCACGGCCCTGGTGGTCTGGCGTCCCCGGCGCGACCGCTGACCCGCCGCCCACCGCACCGGAGCCCACCAGCCCGGTCCGCTTCCCGGAACTCCGGCGCGGGCCGGGCCGGTTCGGCTAACCTGCGAAACAGGCCCGACCCGAGTGATCCGGGCCAACCGCGCTGGCGAGGGGGAGCCATGTCGGAACCGGCCAAGAAGCTGGCGAGGCAGGCGGAGGAGCGGCTCGACCGGGTCGCCAGGTTGGCCCAGCAGTTCGACAAGATCACTGAGGGGCGGTTCTCCGACCTGGTCAAGGACGGCCGGTTCGCCGATCAGGTCGACCACGGTGTCGACCGGGGGCGGGCCGACGCGCGGCGCGCCGAGCAGGACGCGCGACGCCAGGAACGCGGCGGTTCGGCCGCCTGAGCCACCCGTACCCCGAGCCCCCCGTACGCCGAGCCGGTCAGCCGATGCGGCGGTTCTCCCGGACCAGGCCGCCCTCGCACCAGTCCCGGTAGTCGAAGAGGTCCGGCTGGGCCAGCAGCATGCGGCTGTTGTGCGCCCACGTCCGCATCATGTCGTCACCGGTCCGCTCCGACTGCTCGACCAGCTTGCGGAAGCGCCGCTTGGGGTGGGCGCGAAAGTTCGTCCGGATGCCGTCGGCGGCGTAGATGTAGAGGCAGTGCAGCGCGAACCGGCGGGCCGGGCAGGCTGGGTCCATCGCCAGCTCGAACAGGGTCTGCACCAGGTGGTCACCGGAGACCAGCAGGTCCCAGTCCGGCGGCATCGACGTCAGCGGAACTGAGTCGGGTTGGTACGCCCACGCCCGCAACTCCGCCGGGGACGGGTCGACGGGGTTGGCGAAGCCGTGGAACGTCGAGTCCTGCACGCTCACCGGCCAACCTTCCGCTCGCGCCCGAGGGCGACCGACCGGCCTCCCACGGACCCTTGCTGCTGGGGCGAAACGGTAACCCGGGCCGCCGACCAGGGGAAGGGTTCCGCGGCACCAATTCGGCATCCGATGGGCGGGGGGCGGGGCCGACCGTACGGCCGGCCCGGCCCCCGGGTGCGCTGAGCGCCGGCTCAGTCGGTGCTGACCAGCGGCTCGGCGCGCTGGGCGACGGCCCGTTGCCGCAGCCACACCTTGAACCAGGCGAAGTCCGGCAGCCGGGCCAGCATCGGCCCGGTCACCACGGTGATCAGCACGTACGCGGTGGCCAGCGCGGCCAGCTTCGGCTCGACGCTGCCGGCGGCCACGGCGAGCCCGGCGATGACGATGGAGAACTCGCCGCGTGGCACCAGGGCCAGCCCGGCCCGCCACCGGCCGGGTTCCTTGATCCCCACCCGCCGGGCGGCCAGGTACCCGGTCAGCGTCTTGGTTCCCATCGTCACCACGGCCAACACGAGCGCCGGCAGCAGCACGGGCGGGATGTCCCGAGGGTCGGTGACCAGGCCGAAGAAGACGAAGAACACCGCAGCGAACAGGTCCCGCAGCGGGGAGAGCATCTGGGTGGCGTGGTGCGCCACCGGGCCGGACAGCGCGATGCCGACCAGGAACGCGCCGACCGCCGCCGACACCTGGAGCTTCGCCGCGACGCCGGCGATCAGCAGGGTGAGCCCGAGCACGCCGAGCAGCAGCGCCTCGGGGTCCTTCGCCGACATGGCCGAGGAGATCAGGTGGCCGTACCGGATCGCCACCACCAGCACCAGCACGACGGTACCGACCGCGATGCCGAGCGCGATGCCGCCGCCGAGCAGGCCGGTGCCGGCCAGCACGGCGGTGAGCAGCGGCAGGTAGAGCGCCATCGCCAGGTCCTCGATGACCAGCACCGAGAGGACCACGGGTGTCTCCCGGTTACCGAGCCGACCCAGGTCGGCCAGCACCTTGGCGATCACGCCGGAGGAGGAAACCCAGGTGATGCCGGCGAGCACGATCGCGGCCACCCAGTCCCAGCCGAGCAGGAAGGCGAAGGCCGCGCCGGGCAGCGCGTTGAGCACGCCGTCGATCAGACCGGCGGGTGCCGCCGAGCGCAGGTTGCCGACCAGCTCGCTGGCCGAGTACTCCAGGCCGAGCATGACCAGCAGCAGGATCACGCCGATCTCCGCGCCGACGGCGAAGAACTCCTCGCTGGCGGCCAGGGGCAGCACGCCGCCGTGGCCGAAGACGAGCCCGGCGAGCAGGTAAAGGGGAATAGGTGAGAGGCCGATCCGCCGGCCGAGCCGCCCCAGCAGCCCGAGCAGGAACAGCAGTGCACCGACCTCGACGAGCAGCGTTGTGGTCTCGTGCATCCGCGCCTCAGCCGTCCGGGTCGCTGTCGGCGAGGATGGCGGTCACGCCGTCGAGCCCCTTCCGGGTACCGACCACGACCACCACGTCACCGGCGTCGAAGCGGAAGGCCGGGTCCGGCGAGACGATCACCTCGCCCCGGCGCAGCACCGCGACGATCGAGGCGCTGGTCCGGGTGCGGGCCCTCGTGTCGCCGAGCCGCCGGTTGACGTACTTCGAGCTGGCCGGGATGGCGATCTGCTCGGTTAGCAGCCCGGCGGCCTGCTCGCGCAGACCGGAGAGCTGGCCGAGCATCAGCGACGCGCCGAGGATGTCCGCCAGCGCCTCCGCCTCGTCGTCGGTCAGCGGTATGTCGTGCTGGCAGGAATCGGGATCGTCCGGGTCGTACAGGACAAGATCGCGGCGGCCATTGCGATGGGAAACCACACCGAGTCGGCGTCCGGATTCAGTCAACAGGTCGTGACGCATCCCGATGCCGGGTAGGGCAGTCTGTTCGACACGTACTCGCACGTGGCAAGGCTACCGGTTGAGGGGAAGGTCAATGGCTGGTCGATTCCGCCGCAGGGCGGTCGCGCTGCTGCTCGTACCGCTGGTGGCCGGCTGTTCGATCGGCGATGTCCGCCGCCCGCCACCGGACCGCACCGCCCCGTCACCCCGACCGGCCGCGACGGAACCGGCGCCCACGGCCGCCGAAGTCGAGTTGCGCGAGGTCCGGGTCCCGGTCGGCAAGGGCTACGACCAGCCGTACGTCGAGTTCGTCTCCGCCGAGCGCGGGTACGCCCTCTTCGCCGGCTGCTCCGGCCGGCCGCCGGGGCGGGACTGCCCGGCGGTGCTCTACGCCACGACCGACGGCGGGCGGTCCTGGCGGCGGCTCACCCATCCCCGCCCGGTCGCCGACGACCAGCAGCTCTACGTCGCCCCGGGCGTGCTGGTGCTGTTGGCCGAGCCGCACGGCTGGTACACCTCCACCGACGGCGGGCGCACCTTCGCGCACAGCCGGGGCGAGCAGGCCCCCGCCGAGTGGCGGGCCGCCCAGGGTTCGTACCAGATCGACGAGGCCACCGGCCGGGTGGTCCGCTGGGCGGGGCGGCGGGGAACGCCCCTGCCCGCCCAGCCGCCCGTGCCGGTGCCGCACGGCGTCGCCGAGGCCCGTGACCTGCTGGTGGTGGCCGGCGTCGACGGCGGGAAGGCGTACGCGGCGGTTTCGACGGACCGGGGTCGGACCTGGCAGCGGACGCCGGTGCCGGTGCCCGGCGGGGAGATCGGGGTGCTGCGGCCGGTGGTCGGGCCGGACGGCGAGGCGCGGCTGGTCGGTTGGCCGCCGGACCGGACGGGCTTCCCCGCGCTCTGGCGGTACCTGGGCCGATGGGTGCCGGTGCCCGCCGCGGGGCATCCCGCGCGGGCGAACTCGGTGGTGCCGCTGAGCACCGGCCGGTTCGCGGTCAACGGCCCGGACGGCGTGGGCGTGGTGGCCGACGGCCGCTACGGCCCGCTCGACTGGCCGGTCGGCCCCCAGCACCACCTGACCCTGCTGGTCGACGGCGCGATGGCGGGCAGCGCCTCCGGCGAGGTGCTGCTGGCACCCGGGCCGGTCGGCGACCGCCGCTGGGTGCGGGTAGTGCTCAGCCCGGCCTGACGGGCCGCGTTCCGCCGGGGCACCGCGTTCCGCCCTCGGACGCGCCGGGCCCAGGTGGATTCGTTCCGGCGCATATGGAGCTGCCCCGTTTGCGCTACCGGCTGCTTCAGACGCACCGCGTTCCATGTGCACCACGCCCCACGCCCCACGCACCGCGCAGCGCGCACGGGCGGGTCGGGTTCAGGTCGGCTCTCCCAGTCCCGGCAGCACAGACGGGGCAGCTCCAAAGGGCGCGTGAACCACCCTCGGTCCGCGCCGGGTCCGCCGCCATCCTTCCGAAGTGACCCAGGTCACACCCGCAGGGTTGAGCGGAATAGGCTCAACTCTGGTTGTGTCCTTCCTAGTGGACACGCCGATCCGGGGGAGCCCATGAACACGGAACGTCTCACCACCAAGAGCCGCGAAACCATCACCGGTGCCGTCGCGCTGGCGAACCAGCGCGGTCACGCCACCGTGGAGCCCTGGCACCTGCTGCTGTCGCTGCTGGACACCGAGGGGTCGACCGCCGCCGGCCTGCTGCGCGCCGCCGGGGCGGACCCCGCCGAGCTGCGCCGGGCCGCCCAGCGTGCGGTGGACGCCCTGCCGGCCGCCCGGGGCTCCAGCATCGCCGAGCCCACGCTGGCCCGCGAGTTCGTCAACGCCATCGGCGCCGCCGAGCAGATCGCCCGGCCGCTGGGCGACGAGTACACCTCCACCGAGCACCTGCTCGCCGGCCTGGCCCGGGTGGGCGGCGCGGTATCGGTCGCGCTGCGCAACGCCGGTGCGACCGAGGAGGCCCTGGTCGCCGCGTTCCCGACCGTCCGGGGCGGGGACCGGCGGGTCACCACCGCCGACCCGGAGCAGACCTACCAGGCCCTGGCCAAGTACGGCGTGGACCTGACCGCCAGCGCCCGCGACGGGAAGATCGACCCGGTGATCGGCCGGGACTCCGAGATCCGTCGCGTCATCCAGGTGTTGTCCCGGCGTACCAAGAACAACCCGGTGCTGATCGGCGAGCCCGGTGTCGGCAAGACGGCGATCGTCGAGGGCCTGGCCCAGCGGATCGTGGCCGGCGACGTGCCCGAGTCGCTGCGCGACAAGAAGCTGGTTTCGCTCGACCTCGGCGCGATGGTGGCCGGCGCGCAGTACCGGGGCCAGTTCGAGGAGCGCCTCAAGTCCGTGCTGGAGGAGATCAAGAACTCCAACGGCCAGGTCATCACCTTCCTCGACGAGCTGCACACCGTCGTCGGCGCGGGCAAGGGCGAGGGCTCGATGGACGCTGGCAACATGCTCAAGCCGATGCTCGCGCGCGGCGAGCTGCGGATGGTCGGCGCGACGAGGGCGATCAGGCCGCCGGAGGCAGCGAGAAGGACCCGGCCCTGGAGCGCCGCTTCCAGCCGGTGCTGGTCGGCGAGCCGACCATCGCGGACACCATCGGCATCCTGCGCGGGCTCAAGGAGCGCTACGAGGTGCACCACGGCGTACGGATCACCGACGCCGCCCTGGTCGCCGCCGCCGCCCTGTCCGACCGCTACATCACCGACCGGTTCCTGCCGGACAAGGCGATCGACCTGGTCGACGAGTCCGCCTCCCGGCTGCGCATGGAGATCGACTCCCGCCCGGTCGAGGTGGACGAGATCGAGCGGGCCGTGCGCCGGCTGGAGATCGAGGAGATGGCGCTGGCGAAGGAGCCCGACGCCGCCTCCGCCGAGCGCCTCGAACGGCTGCGCAAGGAACTGGCCGACAAGCGCGAGCAGCTCACCGCCCTCTCCGAGCGCTGGCAGACGGAGAAGAGTCACATCACCAAGCTCTCCACCGCCAAGGAGGAACTGGAGCGGCTCGGCGGCGAGGCGGAGCGGGCCGAGCGCGACGGCGAGCTGGAGCGGGCCGCCGAGCTGCGGTACGGCCGCATCCCCGCCCTCAAGAACGACCTGGCGAAGGCCGAGGAGGAACTGGCCCGGCTCCAGGCCGACGGCGCGATGCTCAAGGAGGAGGTCGGCGCGGACGACATCGCCACCGTGGTCGCCTCCTGGACCGGCATCCCCGCCGGCCGGCTCCTCGAAGGCGAGACCGCCAAGCTGCTGCGGATGGAGGAGTCGCTGGGCGCGCGCGTGGTCGGCCAGACCGAGGCCGTCTCCGCCGTCTCCGACGCGGTCCGCCGCGCCCGGGCCGGCGTCGCCGACCCGGACCGCCCCACCGGCAGCTTCCTCTTCCTCGGTCCGACCGGTGTCGGCAAGACCGAGCTGGCCAAGGCGCTCGCCGAGTTCCTCTTCGACGACGAGCGGGCCATGGTCCGCATCGACATGAGCGAGTATGGCGAGAAGCACTCCGTCGCCCGGCTCGTCGGTGCCCCGCCCGGATACGTGGGCTACGAGGAGGGCGGCCAGCTCACCGAGGCGGTGCGCCGCCGGCCGTACTCGGTGATCCTGCTCGACGAGGTGGAGAAGGCCCACCCGGACGTCTTCGACGTGCTGCTCCAGGTGCTCGACGACGGCCGGCTCACCGACGGCCAGGGTCGTACCGTGGACTTCCGCAACGCGATCCTGATCCTCACCTCCAACCTCGGGTCGTCGATGATCAGCGACCTGACGCTGGCGGAGGAGCAGCGCCGGGAGGGGGTCCTCGCGGTGGTCCGGTCGCACTTCAAGCCGGAGTTCCTCAACCGGCTCGACGACATCGTGGTCTTCGCCGCGCTCCTCGGGGACGACCTGCGGGCCATCGTCGACATCCAGCTCGACCGGATGCGAGCCCGCCTCGCGGACCGTCGGCTGGCACTCGACGTCAGCGAGGCCGCCCGGGGGTGGCTCGCCGAGCACGGGTACGACCCGATCTACGGTGCCCGCCCGGTGCGCCGGCTGGTGCAGTCCGCCATCGGCGACCAACTCGCCCGGGCGCTGCTCTCCGGCGCGATCCGCGACGGCGACACGGTCCAGGTCGACCTGGCCGACGGCAAGGACGGCCTGACGGTCGCCGCGGCCTGACCCGCTCACCGGCTCGGGCAACGGACAGTAACCGAACTGTTGCCCGATGCCGCTCGGTTTCCCCACGTGCGCGGGGTTGTTACCGTCTCCGCCGACGCGACTGGGGAGGCGATCGGGTTGGACGGTTCGGTGGCGTACTTGGTGACGGCGGCAGGCTGCCTGGTCGCGGTGGCCGGTGTCGTCATCGCCGTGGTGGCGATGCAGCGCTCCCGCAAGCGGGCGGCCGGGCGACCCGGCCCGGTGGACCCGTTCCGGGACCGCGACGCCGACGCGCTGCGGGGTGACCCGCGCCGGCTGGGCCCCGGCGACATCGTCGAGATCCGTGGCACGTCGTACGCGGTGCGCGGCTCGATGCTGCTCAGGGAGGGTAGCTGGACCTGGTCGGAGCACCTGCTCGACGACGCCGGCGGCGGCCAGCTCTGGCTCTCCGTCGAGGAGGACCCGGACGTGGTGATGGTGCTCTGGACGACCGACCCGGCGCTCACCCTCACCCCCGGCGCGGCGAGCATCGACCTCGACGGCCACCGGTACACCAGCAGGGAGGCCGGGCACGCGCGGTTCACCGCCACCGGGACCACCGGCCTCGACCCGTCCGGCGCGATGCGGTACCACGACTACCGGGGCCCGGGGACGCTGCGGCTCTCCTTCGAGGCGTACGGCAACGCCGCGTGGGAGGTGGCCCGGGGCGAGGAGCTGCACCGTTCCGACGTGATGATCTACCCGCAGGCCGGCCCGGGGAAGGTGAGCTGACCGTGCTGGTCACCCTCGACGCCCCGTACGTCGACACCAGCGCCGCCGACCTCAGCCTGGCCCTCGGCGACGGCGAGCGCCCCGCGCTGCACGTGCTCGACCTCGACCTGCCCGCCGGGATCCGGCTGCGGCTGCGGCTGCTCGGCGCCTCCCACCAGGTGGTGCTCCGCGCGGCCGGCACCGAGCTGACCGAGACCGTCGCCTGCCTGCCCGGCCGCCCGCCCGAGCTGCCGGCCACCCGGCTCGACGAGGTGAACGGCTACCGGTTCACCGCCACCGTGCTGCGCCCGCAGGGGGCGGAGCTGAGCGCCCGGGTCGCCGCGCTCCGCGCCGAGCTGGCCGGCGACCCGTACGCGCTGGTCGGGGTGTTCCCCGGCGACGTCGACGCGGTGACCGCCCTGGCGGTGCGCACCGACCCGCCGGACGGGGCGGTCGGCTGGCGTACCTGGCACGCGTACCCCCAGACCAACGAGCTGGTCCTGACCGAGACGGTGGTGGCGCTTGTGAGCGCGAGGAGTGAGCCGGGTTTGCGAGCCCCGCAGTCGCGAGCGGAGGTGGCGCTGTGACGTACCGGCGCTGGTTCGTGGTGGGAGCGGCGGTCGCCGTGGTGGGCGCGCTGCTCGCCGCCTTCGCGATCCTCTACGGCAACTTCTCCCCCCGTGGGTACGTGCAGGACCGGTACAGCCGGGCGGCCGGCCGCGACATCGGAGCGGCAGCCGTGGCGTACACCTCGGCGAAGTCGCCGAGCCAGGTCGCCAAGGAGGTCACCGACGCCTGGCAGCCGGCCGACCAGTACGTCGACGGCAGCGGCGTCTACCTGCGCTACGACGACGACTCGGTGGTGATCCTGCCGATCGCCGCCGGATCGGTGATCCTGCTCGAACGCCTTACCACCGCCTACCCCCGATACCACTCGACCGTCGGGTCGCACTGGGGCTGGGGACGCGGCAGCACCGTCCGGGGCGGCGGCCCCGGCTCCGGCAAGTAGCCCGACGCACGCCCCTCACCCTGGAGTCCCCTTGCAGAACCTCGTCACCGATCTGCTGGTCACCCTCGCCTACGGCATGGTCGGCGTCGTCCTGATGGGCGTCGGCTACGGACTTGTCGACGTGGCCACCCCCGGCAAGCTGCACGAACTGATCTGGACCGAGCGCAACCGCAACGCCGCCCTGCTGCTCTCCTCGAACCTGCTCGGCGTCGGCACCATCGTGGTCGCCGCGATCCTCGCCAGCGAGGACGACTTCGTGATCGGCCTTGTCGGCGCGGCGGCGTACGGGATCGTCGGCCTGGTCATCATGGCCGCCGCGTTCCTGCTGCTCGACGCCGTGACCCCAGGGCGGCTCGGTGAGCTGCTGGTCGACCCGGAGCCGCACCCCGCCGTGTGGGTGTCCGCCGTCGTGCACCTGGCGACCGGCGCGATCATCGCCGCCGCGATCAGCTGATGGCCGCCGGCAAGCACCCGGGCGGCGGGCGGCCCGGCCGGCCGGTCGTGGCGGCGAAGAAATCGTCGGCGGCCGGCTGGATCATCGCGCTGGTGACCGTCGTCCTGGTCGGCGGCTGCATCGGCATCGGCGTGGCCAACCGCGACTCGGGCGGCACCATGGTTCCCGCCCCGACCGCCAACGAGCGGGCCGACACCGTGCCGATCCTCGCCCAGGCCGCCGCCAGCCAGGGCATCTGCTACGGCTGGCGGCTGGAGAGCTGGTACGGCTCCGCCCCGGTCAGCGTCGGCTCCAACCTCGGCGACGAGGTCGCCGTGGTCGACAACCCGTCCTGCCCGCGCTGGGTCGAGGTGGTCGCCGACGTCCGGTACACGTCGGAGAGCAGCGAGAGCAGCGACTACGCGATCGTGAGGGTGACCGGCTCCCCCGACATCGACCGCTCCGACCTGCACGCCGTGGAGACCGGCCTCGCCCGGTTCGGGCTGGACTCCGACCGCTTCGTCGACGACCCCGGCTGGGCCGTCTGCCGGGCCGCCGTCGCGCTGCCGCTGCTGCTCGCGGAGACCGGTGTGGTGTCGCCCGCTGCCACCCCGAGCGCCCAGCCCGGTGCGGCCGTGTCGCCGCTGCCCGCCGCCGGCAGCGACTTCTGGCGGGACCGCTGGGGCTGGCTGCTAGTCATCGGCGGACTGCTGCTGGTCACCGCGTTGCTGTTCACCGTCGGCCTCGTGCAGCGGGGGCGGCAGCGCGCGGCGGCCTCCGCCGGGCGTACCCAGGAAAAGGCGTGACCACCGGGACACCGGCGGCGGTCGACGGCGGGACGTCCGCCGCCCGGCCGCGCTGGCGGCTGGCCCGCTCGGCGGTGCTGGCCGCGGTCTTCGTCTGCGCGGCCTGCGGCCTGGTCTACGAGCTGGCCCTGGTCGCGCTCGGCAGCTACCTGATCGGCGACGCCGTCGGCCAGGCGTCGATCGTGCTCGGCGTGATGGTCTTCGCGATGGGCGTCGGCGCGCTCGCCGCGAAGCCGTTGCAGTCCCGGGCCGCCGCCGCGTTCGCCGTGGTCGAGCTGGCCCTCGCCCTGCTCGGCGGGCTGTCGGTGCTCGGCCTCTACGCCGCGTTCGCCTGGCTGGACCTGTACGGTCCGGCGCTGGTCGGCACCGCGTTCGTGCTCGGGCTGCTGATCGGCGCGGAGATCCCGCTGCTGATGGTCATGCTGCAACGCATCCGGGAGCAGTCCGCCGGCAGCGCGGTGGCGGACCTGTTTGCCGCCGACTACGTCGGCGCGCTGCTCGGCGGGCTGGCCTTCCCGTTCCTGCTGATCCCGGTCTTCGGGCAGCTCAAGGGTGCCCTGGTGGTCGGCGCGGTGAACGCGGTGGCCGGCGTGGCGCTGGTGTGCACGGTGTTCCGGGCAGAGCTGAGCCGCCGGGCGCGGGTCGCCGTCGGCGCGGGCTCCGTCGCGGTCGCGCTCTGCCTGGGGTACGCCTGGATCACCGCCGCCGACTTCGAGGTGACCGCCCGGCAGCAGCTCTACCGGGACCCGGTGGTGCACGCCGAGCGCAGCCGCTACCAGGAGATCGTGCTGACCCGCTCGGTGCGGGAGGTCGGCCACGCCGACACCGACCTGCGACTGTTCCTCAACGGCGACCTCCAGTTCAGCTCGGTCGACGAGTACCGCTACCACGAGGCGCTCGTGCATCCGGCCCTGAACGGCCCGCGCGGCGAGGTGCTGGTGCTCGGCGCCGGCGACGGGCTCGCGGTCCGGGAGATCCTGCGCTACCCCGACGTGCGCCGGGTGACCGTGGTCGACCTCGACCCGGCGGTGGTGGCGCTGGCCCGCAGGGAGCCGCAGCTACGCGAGCTGAACGGCGACGCGTTCGCCGACCCCCGGGTGCGGGTGGTCAACGTCGACGCGTTCGGCTGGCTGCGCGCCGCCACCGAGCGGTTCGACGTGGTCGTCGCCGACCTGCCCGACCCCGACGAGACGGCCACCGCCAAGCTCTACACCGTCGAGTTCTACTCGCTGGTCCGGGCGGTGCTCGCCGAGGGCGGACGGCTGGTGGTGCAGTCCGGCTCGCCGTACTTCGCGCCCCGGTCGTACTGGTCGATCGAGGCGTCGGTGCGCGAGGCCGGTTTCGCCACCATGCCCTACCACGTCGACGTGCCGAGCTTCGGCGACTGGGGTTTCGTGCTCGCCGCGCCCGGGACCGCCCCGCCCGCGCTGGCGCTGCCCGCCGACGTCCCTCGGCTGCGCTTCCTGACCGCCGGCACGCTGGCGTCGGCCGCGAACTTCCCCGCCGACCGGGGTCGGCTCGACGTGCCCGCCTCCACGCTGCTGCGGCCCCGGGTGCTGGAGTACGCCCGCGTGGAGTGGCGCGGCTACTAGCGTCGGGACCATGGTGCGAGGACCGTCGCGTCGGCACTGGATGCCACCCCGGGCGCTGGCCGCGGCGGCGTACCTTCAGGCGTTCGTCCTGTCCGGGGTGGCCGCCGTGCTGCTGACCCGGGCGTACCTGCGGGCCACCGGCTACCCCCAGCTCGGCGGCGGCGGCCTGCACATCGCGCACGTGCTCTGGGGCGGCCTGTTGATGACCACCGGCCTTGGCGTGGCGCTGGTCTTCCTCGGCGGGGCGGCCCGGATGACCGGCGCGATCCTTGGCGGGATCGGGTTCGGCCTGTTCATCGACGAGGTGGGCAAGTTCGTCACGGCCCGTACCGACTACTTCTACGCCCCCGCCGCCAGCATCATCTACGCCATCTTCGCGATACTCGTGGTCATCACCCAGGCGGTCCGGGACCGGACCCGGCTGATCCCGGCCGAGCGGACCGCGAACGCGCTGGACGCGATGGCCGGTGGCCTGATCGACGGGCTCACCGACCGCCGCCGGGTGGAGGTACTGCTGCTGACCCGGGGCTCGGGCGCGGATACCGAGGCCGCCGTGGCCGCGCTGCTCGACGCGGTGCCCTGCCGGGAGTCGCCGCCACCCAGGTTCTGGCAGCCCTGGCTGGCCCGCGGCCGGCGGGTGGCCGTCGGGCTGACCGACCAGCGGTGGGTGGTCCGCTCGGTGGTGCTCTACGTGGTGGTGAATCCGGCGCTGACCGTGGTCGGGGTGGTGATCGACGGGGTGACGGGCACGCTGGACGAGGAGCGGGAGTGGGGCGCGGTGCTCGGCGTATCGGCGTCGGCGCTGGCCACGGCGGTGCTCAGCGTCACGGCGGCGGTCCGGCTGCGCGGCAACCGGCTCGGCGCGTTCCGGCTGTTCAAGCTGGCGATCCTGGTGGACCTGCTGTTCGGGCAGGTCTTCAACTTCACGGTCAACCAGTTCGGGGCGGTCGCCGCGCTGGCCTTCGACGTGTTCCTGCTCGCCGTGGTGACGGCCGAGCACCGCCGGCTGTCCCGGACCAGGTGACGCCCGATGCGACGGATCGGGCGGGCCGGGGCGACCGATGGGTGGCCGCCGCTCGTTTCGCCGGCAGGCGGCACGGGACTGCGGACGATACCGTGACGGCGTGATCTAGAAGGGAGAAGTCATGGTCGAATCCCACAGCACGCCGTCGCGGACCCGTCCGGGCATCGTGACGCTGTCTGGCTACCTACTCATGATCTTCGCGTTCCTCCAGCTCGTCGGTCTTGTCGCGACGATCGCGGTGAGCGGCCGGCTCCGGCAGGGCTTCGAGGACGCGTTTGAGGGCACGTCGAGCGGGGCGGAGGGGCTGGGCACCTTCGTCGTCGGTTTCGCCATCGGCAGCGCCGTGTTGATGCTGGTGCTCGCCCTGGTCCTCGTCGTCCTGGCGATCTTCAACAACCGCGGCAGCAACGGTAGCCGCATCACCACCTGGGTGCTCGGTGGCATCATGCTCTGCTGCATCGGCGGCAGCCTGATCAACGGCGCGGCCGGCTCGGTGGGCGGGCCGTCGGCCGGCGGCGACGCGCCGAGCGCCGAGGAGATCGAGCGCAGCCTGAGCGGGGCGCTGCCCTCCTGGTACACCCCGGTCAGCATGCTGCTCGGGGTCGTCGGCCTGCTCGCCGTGCTGGCCGCGCTGATCCTGCTGGCCCTGCCGAAGGCGAACGAGTTCTTCCGCAAGCCGAAGCAGGGCTGGGAGCCGCCGGTCCCGGGTGCCGCCTACCCGGCGTACCCGCAGAATCCCGGTTACCCGCAGACCCCGGGCTACCCGGCGGCGCCCGGCCAGCCTGGCTATCCGTACGGTCAGCCCGGCCACCCGACGTACCCGCACGGGACCTCCGGCTCGTCCGCCCCGGACCAGCCGCCCTACCCGGACCAGCCGGGGCCGTCCGCGTCCGGCCGGCCGGACCCGTCCGGGCCCGGGCAGTGGGGCGACCCCGGGCCGTCGTCGTCCGGCGGCGGGGGCGACTCCGGCGGCTCTTCGTCCGGCGGTGACTCCGGCTCTTCGTCCGGCGGCTCCTCGTCGTCGGACTGAGCGTCGGCGCGGCCCCGCCCGGGTTCGCCGGGCGGGGCTCGCTGCGACAACGGTGACACTGATGCGCTCCCCCTCCAGGTAGGTTCCACTTGACTACTGACCGTGTGCTGGCCGAAGCGCAATGAGAGGTAACGGATTCGTCGTGTTGCCGTACCCCGATCAGGTGCCGGCCCGTCGTCCCGCGACCGTCGGGCTGGCCGCGTCGGTGCTGGTGCTGATGGCCGCCGGTGCCGTGGCCTCGGCGGTCGCCGGGCTGCTCGTCCTCGGCGGCACCGTCGACCGGTTCCGGTCGGCGGCGGCCGGCACATCGGCCGGTACGGCGGAGATCGACGATCTGGTTCTCCTGCTGCGGGGCGCGACGGTGGTGTCGGCGGCGGTGACCGTGCTGGTGGGCGTCGTGCTGGTCGGCCTGGCGGCCGGGCTGCTCGTGGGCCGGGCCGGAGCCCGGGTGGCGACCTGGGCGGTCTGCGGTCTGGGCGTGCTGTTCGGCTGCTGCGGGGTGGCGCTGCTGGTCGGCCAGCGGGCCGTGCCGCTGCGGCTGGCCGACGGCGAGCGGTCCACCGCAGAACTACTCGGCCTGGTCGGCGACGCCTACCCGGGCTTCTGGATCTCGATCAACGCCGCCCTTTCGGTCGGCCAGGTGCTCGGTTACCTTGTGGTAGCCGCGTTGCTGGCCTCGCCGAGCGCCAGCGCCTGGTTCCGTCGGCGTCGCCCCGTGCCGGCACCGGCCACCGTTTCGTATTACCCGCCCCGCTGAGGATTCTCCGTGACGTCAGAGCAGGTCCCCGCCCAGCGCCGGGCGTTGGTCACCGGCGCGACGGCCGGCATCGGCGCGGAGTTCGCCCGCCGGCTGGCCGCCGACGGCTGGGCCCTGGTGCTGGTGGCGCGCGACGCCACCCGGCTGACGGAGACGGCCGCCGAACTGACCGGCCGGTACGGCCACCCGGTCGAGGTGATCCCGGCCGACCTGTCCACCGACGACGGCTGCGCCGCCGTGGAACGCCGGTTGGCCGGCGACGACCAGGTCGGCCTGCTCGTCAACAACGCCGGGATCAGCCTCAACCAGCCCTTCCTGCGCTCCTCGGTCGCCGACGAGTCCCGCCTGCTGGGGCTCAACGTGCACGCGGTGCTGCGGCTCACCCGCGCCGCGATCGGCCCGATGATCCGACGGGGCGATGGGGCAGTGATAAATGTCTCTTCGGTCGCCGGATTCGGCCCCCTGATGCCGGGGTCGACCTATCCGGCGAGCAAGGCGTGGGTGACCGCCTTCAGCGAGTCCGTCGACCTCACGACCCGCCCCCGGGGGGTGCGCGTGATGGCCCTCTGCCCTGGTTACACCCGCACCGGCGCGCACGAGCGGATGGGGATCGACATGGCGGGCATCCCTCGCCTGCTGTGGCTGCGCACCGAGCAGGTGGTCGACGAAGCACTGCGTGACCTGCGGAAAGGCCGTTCGGTCAGCGTGCCGTCTCGGCGCTACAAGCTGGCCGTGGCGGCGGTGCGGCACGCTCCCCGGGGTCTGCTGCGCCGGTTCGCCCGGGACACCCGGGGCCGCGACGACCGCCATCCCCGCTGACCTGCGACGCGGCGTCATCGGACTGCCTCCGCGGCGGTGCGCCCGGTCCGGCCGGCAGGGCGATCGCACAGAGTAGCCGAATATTGCCAACCATCGGTCGCCCGTGGGGCTGACCGGGGTGGCCCCCACACACACCTCCCAGACTTGCGCAGTACCCTCTATCGCCATGGGGGACCACGACGACCTGCGTAAATTCATCATCGACCTGGCTGTGGTCCATGGGCGTGTGTTGCTCTCCTCCGGCCGGGAGGCGGACTGGTACGTCGATCTGCGACGTGTCACGCTCCATCACCAGGCCGCACCGTTGGTCGGTCGGGTGCTGCTCGATCTGACCGCCGACTGGGAGTACGACGCCGTCGGTGGCCTGACCCTGGGCGCCGATCCGGTGGCGCTCTCCATGTTGCACGCCGCGTCGGCGACCGACCGGTCGCTCGATGCTTTCGTCGTCCGTAAAGCGGGTAAGGCTCATGGTCTGCAACGCCGCATCGAGGGACCGGACGTGGCCGGACGGCGGGTACTGGCGGTCGAGGACACATCGACGACCGGTGGCAGCGTGCTGACCGCAGTGGAGGCGCTGCGCGAGGCCGGGGCCGAAGTGGTGGGTGTGGCAGTTATTGTTGATCGTGGCGCCGGCGACGCGGTGCGAGCCGCTGGACTGCGGTATCGGGCGGCCTATACGTTGGCTGACCTCGGCCTTGTGGCCTAAAAGTTTGCCGATTCGGATCTGCTGATATGCAGGCGGATCGATGCTGCTGGTGGAAGGATGGAATACGTGGGAACTGCGTTGGCTGAAATGACCATGCCTCAGATCTCGCCGCTTGCCGGCGAGCCGATCGAACGCGCCGACGCCGAGCGGCTGGCGGGGGTCCTCAAGGCCCTTGCCGACCCCGCCCGGCTTCGGCTGCTCAGCCTGATCCAGTCGGCCCCCGAGGGCGAAGCGTGCGTGTGCGACCTGACCGCGCCGCTCGGCCTCTCCCAGCCGACGGTCAGCCACCACCTGCGTATCCTCACCGAGGCCGGCTTGCTGGAGCGGGAGAAGCGCGGGGTCTGGGCGTACTACCGACTGGTGCCGACCGCGATCGCCACGATCGCGGATCTGCTGACTCCGCCGCGCAAGCGGGCCACCAAGAAGGCCCGCTGACGAGGTATCTGTTCCGGGCCGTCCCGCCTCAGGACGGCATCGGGTGGCGTGCCAGGGGTGGCGCCACCACCGGACGGTGACGCCTGCCCGGGTCACCGGCAGTCGCCTCGTTACTTCATTGCGGCTTGAACGATGGCCGGTCCCGTTGCCACGGGGCCGGCCATCGACGTACGCGCCCGTCAGCGGCCCTCACCGCGTTCCGGCCAACGACCGCCGTCCTGCGGCGGCTGCTGCCCGTGCCCCTGGTGCGGGGCCTTGTCGTCGTGATGGTGGTGCTCGACCGCGTCGCGCACGGCCTCGACCGCGCCGACCGCGCTCGCGGCGGCGATCACCGTCATGGCTTCGCCCCGCTTGCGGGCCCGCCGGTCGCGCAGGAACTCGAAGAAGATCGGCAGCACCGAGATCAAGATGATCAACGCGACCACCGGCAGGATGTACCGGTCGATCTTGTCGCCGATCGCGCTGTAGATCTGCTCGGCGAGCAGGTAGCCGATCAGCAGGATGCCGTCCACCCAGAGGATCGCGCCGACGACGTTCCACAGGAAGAACTGTCTCGCCGGCATGCCGAGCACCCCGGCCACCGGGTTGAGGAACGTGCGGACGATCGGGATGAACCGGGCCAGCACGACGGCCTTGGCGGGGCCGAACTTCCGGAAGTAGTGCTCCGCCTTCTCCACGTACTCCCGCTTGAACAACCGGGAGTTGGGGCGGTCGAACATCCGCCGCCCGTACCGCGCACCCAGCCAGTGCCCGAGCTGGGCACCGACGATCGCGCAGAGCGGACCGCCGACCAGCAGCCCGACCAGGGAGAGCCGGGTGCCGTCGCCGAAGATCGCGTCCGCCACCGGCGAGGCGGCGACGCCGGCCAGGAACAGCAGCGAGTCGCCCGGGAAGAAGAAGCCGACCAGCAGCCCGGTTTCGGCGAAGAGGATCACCCAGACACCGATCAGTCCGAAGGTCTGGAGCAGATCCTTCGGGTCGAGCGGGTTCAGGGCGACGGTCTCGGAGACCGCTCGTGCCTTCTCTGCTGTGTCCACGGCCACACAGGGTACCGAACCCGGGGCTGGGCCCGACCCGCGCCGCCCCGGGCCGGCGTCACAGGCGTGGGTCCACCGGCTCGGACTCGCAGGCCAGAATGGCGAAGACCAGCTCGTGGCGCCGCCAGAGCGGCGCGCCGTCCGCCAGCGCGGCCAGGGCCGCCAGGCCGAGGGCGTGCTCGCGCAGGGCCAGCCCTCGCTTGCGGCCCAGTGACCGGCGGCGCAGCGCGGCGAGCTGCTCCGGATCGGTGTACCCCGGGCCATAGATGATCCGCAGGTACTCCCGGCCCCGGCACTTGATCCCGGGCTGGAGCAGCGACCCCTTCGGCGACCGGGCGGCCAGCCCCGCGTACGGCTTGACCACCATCCCCTCCCCGCCGGCGGCCGTCAGCGCCAGCCACCAGCCAATCGCGTCGGCCTCGGCCGAGGCGTCGGCCAGGTCGACGACGCGCCGCCGGGTGACCGTGAAGAACCCCGGGTCGGTGGCGCACAGCCGGTCGGCCAGGTCCAGGTGCCAGCCGTGGTCCCGGTCGACGTGGCTCGCCCCGGCGGAGGCGAGCACCGCGAACGGGGCGAGGGTCACCCCGGCCAGCCCGTCAGTCGGCCCCACGTACGCCCGGTACGCCGCCGAGTACGCCTCGACGTCCGCCAGGCGCGCGGCCATCCGGTCCCGCAGGTCGTCCACCGGCAGGCCCCGCCCAACCGCCGCGTCGAGGGTGGCCAGCACCGCCGGCAGGGCCGCGCGGCCCGCCGCGCCCACGCTCGCGTACTGCTCGCGGATCAGCCCGCCCGCCTTCGCCGACCAGGGCAGCAGCTCGCAGTCGAGCAGCAGCCAGTCGGTGTCCAGCTCCGCCCAGAGCCCCGCCGCGCCGACCGCCGCCCGGACCCGGCCCAGCAGCTCACCGTCGTGCGGCGGGCCGAAGAACGGCCGGCCCGTGCGGGTGTGCACCACCCCGCCCCCCGGCCCGAACGGGCCGCCGTCCGGGTCGCGGCAGACCAGCACCACCGCCCGCGATCCCATGTGCTTCTCCTCGCAGACCACACGGTCGACGCCGGCCGCCCGGTAGTCGGCGAGCGCCTGCGCCGGGTGCTCCAGGAATTCCTCGGCCGTGGCCGTCGAGCAGGGTGCCATCGTCGGCGGCAGCCAGGTCAGCCAGCGCGGGTCCACCGCGAAGCGGCTCATCACCTCCAGCGCGGCGGCGGCGTTCTCCGCCGGCACGGTCAGCGTCCCGTACGCGTGCTCGACGTGCCGCCGCCCGGTCACGTCGCGCAGGTCGAGCACCGTGTCCGGGCGGGCCGGGGTGGGCGCGACCAGCGGACGGGCCGGGGCGTACCACTCACGCGCGGCCGGGACCGAGACCAGCTCCCTCTCCGGGTACCGCAGCGCGGTCAGCCTCCCGCCGAACACGCAGCCGGTGTCGACGCAGATCGTGTTGTTCACCCACTCCGGCTCCGGGGTGGGTGTGTGTCCGTACACGACCATGGCCGAACCCCGGTAGTCGCGCGCCCACGGGTAGCGCACCGGCAGGCCGTACTCGTCGGTCTCGCCCGTGGTCTCCCCGAACAGCGCGAACGCGCGGACCCGGCCCGACGCGCGGCCCTGGTACTCCTCCTTCAGCCCGGCGTGTGCGACCACCAGCCGGCCGCCGTCCAGTACGAAATGGCTGACCAGGCCGTCGACGAACGCCGCGACCTCCGCCACGAACTCCGCCGGCTCGGCGGCGAGCTGGGCCATCGTCTCGGCCAGGCCGTGGGTGAGTCGCACGTCCCGGCCGCGCAGCTTGCGCAGCAGCTTCTGCTCGTGGTTGCCGGGCACGCAGATCGCGTGGCCGGCCGCCACCATGCCCATCACCAGGCGGAGCACCCCGGGGGAGTCCGGGCCGCGGTCCACCAGGTCACCAACGAAGACAGCGGTACGACCAGCCGGGTGCACCGCGTCCACCGGGCGGCCCGCGTCGTCGTGCCGCAGCACGTAGTCCAGCCGGAGCAGCAGCGCCTCCAACTCCTCGCGGCAGCCGTGGATGTCGCCGACGATGTCGAACGGGCCGGTCAGCTCCCGCCGGTCGTTGAGCAGCTTCTCGTACCGGATCTCCGCCGCGTCGATCTCGTCGACGCCGCGCAGCACGTGCACCTTCCGGAAACCCTCCCGGGCCAGCCGCCCGTACGACTGCCGCAGGTCCCGCTGCATCCGGGCCAGCACCTGCCGGCCGTGCGTGCGGTCGGCCCGACCCTGCGTCCGCTCCCAGGCCACCGCCTCCGGCACGTCCAGCACGATCGCCACCGGCAGCACGTCGTGTTCGCGGGCCACCCGGACCAGCCCGGCGCGGGCGTGCGGCTGGAGGTTGGTGGCGTCCACGACGGTGAGCAGGCCCCGCCGCAGCCGGATCCCCGCCACATGGTGCAGGGCGTCGAACGCGTCGGCGGAGGCCGACTGGTCGTTCTCGTCGTCGGCGACCATCCCCCGGAACGCGTCGGAGGAGAGCACCTGGCTGGGCGCGAAGTGCCGCCGGGCGAAGGTGGACTTGCCGGAGCCGGAGACGCCGACCAGCGCCACCAGGGCCAGCTCGGGAATGTCGATCACCGGGCCTCCGCCAATCCCGCTGCGGCGGCCGTATCCGTTTCGACGGTGGTCCCCGTTGCGACGGTGCGGAACATGGCGAGCTGGGTGGGCGGGCCGACCTCGGGGTCGTCGTCGCCGACGCCCCGGATCGACGCCGTGTAGCCGTACGCCGCCGCGACCCGGTCGACCCAGGCCGCGAACTCGGCCCGGGTCCACTCGAAGCGGTGGTCGGCGTGCCGGAACCGGCCCGCGCCCAGCCCCTCGTAGCGGACGTTGTGTTCCGCGTTGGGCGTGGTCACCACAACCGTGGCAGGCCGGGCGTGGCCGAACACGGCGTCCTCCAGCGCCGGCAGGCGCGGCGGGTCGACGTGCTCGATCACCTCCATCAGCACCGCCGCGTCGTACCCGCGCAGCCGGTCGTCCCGGTACGTCAGGGCGGACTGCCACAGCCGGATCCGGTCCCGCTGCCGCTCCGGCAGCCGGTCCAGCCGCAGCCGGCGGGCCGCCAGCGTCAGCGCCTGGGTGGACACGTCGGTGCCGACGATCTCCGTGTACCGCCGGTCGCCCACCAGGGCGGACAGCAGCGCACCGGGGCCGCAGCCGAGGTCCAGCACCCGGGTCGCCCCGCTGGCTTCGAGCGCGGCGAGTACCGCCTCGCGGCGGCGCAGCGCCAGCGACGGCTGGCGCGGGGCACCCGCGTGCTCCTCCCCGGCCACGCTGTCGGGGGGTGGCTCCTCGGCCAGCTGCTGCTCGGCGAGGCGGGCCATGGCCTCCCCGGCCAGGGCACGCTGGTGGGCCAGGTAGCGGCGGGTGATGGTGGCCCGCTCCGGGTGGTCGGAGAGCCAGCCGGCACCCGCCCGGAGCAGCTTGTCGATCTCGTCCGGGGCGACCCAGTAGTGCTTCGCGTCGTCGAGGACCGGCAGCAGCACGTACAGGTGGTTGAGGGCGTCGGCGAGCCGCAGCGTGCCGGTGAGCGTCAGGTCGACGTACCGGCTGTCGCCCCACCCCGGGTGGGTCTCGTCGAGCGGGATCGGGACGGCCGTCACCGCCCAGCCCAGCGGGGCGAACACCCGGCTGGCCAGGTCGCTGCCGCCTCGGCACCGCAGCACCGGGACCCGCACCTGGAGCGGGATCGGCGCTGCGGCCAGCTCCGGCCGGTCCCGGGACTCGCCGCGCAGGGCCGAGCGGAACACCTTGGCTAGCGCGGAGGAGAGCAGGCTCGACGCGGCGTACGGCCGGTCGTTGACGTACTGGCTGAGGGTGAACGTGTCCGGGGCGGCCGACTGGCTGCGGCCCCGGCCCCCACCGCGTCCGCCGGCCAGCCGCAGCGGGTCGACGTCGACCAGCAGCGCGGCGGTGCAGCGCCGCTCGTCGGCTTCGGGGTAGACCACGTGCGCCGCGCCGACGGGCAGCTCGAAGGAGTGCACTCGGTCGGGGTGCTTGACCAGCAGGTACCCGAGGTCGGTGGCGGGGCGGTGCGTAGTGGTGAGGGTGAGTAGCACGAGCCCATGGTGTCAGGCGGTTCGATCTTGCGTCGCCCGCCTTTCGCTGCCCGGGGATCTCGCGCGGCTCGGCTCAGCGGTAGTCGTCCTCGTCCCCGGCGACCACCCGGGCCTGCTCCATGGCGTCCCAGTCGCTGACCTCCAGGCCCCGGCTCGGCTCCCCCTCGCCGTCGGCCGGGTCGGTGGAGGCGGCCTGCTCCACGGCGTCGGCCGCAGGTGCCTCCGGGTCCCGCTCCTCCGCAGCGAGGTGGTCGCTCGGGGTGAAGTCCTCGTCGGGCTGACCCATCGTCCCTCCCTGGATCCGGTGGAAAGCTACCCACACCGTACGGGCTGCTCGGGTGGCGGCGCTCGGTGCCGGGTGGCCAAGTCGCCGGATTCCTCGTTATCGGGCCCGCTCGCGATGCCAGGATGGTTGCCGTGGGCTTCCTGATCCGGCTGGCGATCACCGCGGTCGCGTTGTGGATCACCACGTTGATCGTGCCCGGCGTCGAGGTCGACGGCCGGACCGGCGGCAACACCGTGCTGACCCTGGTGGCGGTGGCGTTGATCTTCGGCGTGGTCAACGCCGTGCTCAAGCCGGTGATCAAGGTGGTGGGCTGCGTCTTCTACCTGCTGACCCTGGGGCTGTTCGCGCTGGTGGTCAACGCGCTGTTGTTCCTGCTGACCGACTGGATCGCGCGGCACCTGGACCTGCCGTTCCGGGTGGACGGCTTCTGGGCCGCCTTCTGGGGTGCCATCGTGATGGCGGTGGCGAGCTGGCTGATCAGCGTCGTCGTGCCGGACAGCCTGGAGGACCGGTGAGGCCGACCGGTCGTCGCCGGGCCTTGTGGGCGGCCCACTTGGCGGACCGGCCATGGGTCGGTTGCGTCCTCGGTCACCTCCTGCGGGATACTTCCGGCGGAGGACAGCGCGGTCCGGCGCACCCACGGAAGACAGCGGCCGGTGACGGCCGACAGCGGTAAGTAAGGAGCGTTCGACATGCCCATCGCTTCCCCCGAGGTCTACGCAGAGATGCTGGACCGCGCCAAGGCGGGCCGGTACGCGTACCCCGCGATCAACGTGACGTCCTCGCAGACGCTGAACGCGGCGCTCAAGGGCTTCGCCGACGCGGAGAGCGACGGCATCATCCAGGTTTCCACCGGCGGCGCGGAGTACCTCTCGGGCCCGTCCGTCAAGGACATGGTCACCGGGGCGGTGGCGTTCGCCGCGTACGCGCACGAGGTCGCCAAGAAGTACCCCGTCAACGTCGCGCTGCACACCGACCACTGCCCGAAGGACAAGCTGGACAAGTTCGTCCGGCCCCTCATGCAGATCTCCAAGGAGCGGGTCGCCGCCGGCCAGGAGCCGCTGTTCCAGTCGCACATGTGGGACGGCTCGGCCGTTCCCGTGGCGGAGAACCTGGAGATCGCCGCCGAGCTGCTCGACCGGGCCGCCGAGGCCAAGATCGTCCTTGAGATCGAGGTCGGCGTCGTGGGCGGCGAGGAGGACGGCGTCGAGAACGCCATCAACGACAAGCTTTACACCACCGTCGAGGACGGCCTGGCCATGGTCGAGGCGCTCGGCCTGGGCGAGAAGGGCCGCTACATGGCGGCGCTGACCTTCGGCAACGTGCACGGCGTCTACAAGCCGGGCAACGTGAAGCTCCGCCCGGAGATCCTGAACAACATCCAGGAGGCGGTCGCCGCCAAGTACGGCAAGGAAAAGCCGCTCAGCCTGGTCTTCCACGGCGGCTCCGGCTCGCTGCTGTCGGAGATCCGCGAGGCGCTGGACTACGGCGTGGTGAAGATGAACATCGACACCGACACCCAGTACGCCTTCACCCGGCCCGTCGCCGACCACATGTTCCGCAACTACGACGGCGTGCTGAAGATCGACGGCGAGGTTGGCAACAAGAAGCAGTACGACCCGCGTACCTGGGGCAAGCTGGCCGAGGCCGGGCTCGCCGCCCGTGTCGTCGAGGCCTGCGAGCACCTGCGCTCCACCGGCACCAAGCTGAAGTAACCCCCGCTGTGCGGAAGCGCCCTTGTCGACGTCCGGCGTCGACAAGGGCGCCCCGCGCTACACCTGATTCCGCGCCGTGCCGAGCGCCGCGATCTTGGCCGGCCACAGGACCGGGCCCGGGGTGGTCAGGGTCGCCCACTCTCGCCGGCGGTCAGGACCCGGACCGCCTCGCGCACGTCGTCGGTGAGGTGAACCGTGTCCGACAGGTCGCCGAACGGCGAGGCGGCCAGCAGCGGACGCAGCAGCGACTCCACCGGCAACTCCGTCGTCCAGTACGACCGGTCCAGGAAGACGTACGCGCCGCTCGCCCCGTCCGTGCCGTAGTACGTCTTCGTCGCCGCCTGGAACACCTCCTGCACCGTGCCCGCCCGGCCGGGCGCGAAGACGATCCCGCCCCGGGCCAGCCGCAGGATCGTGTCCTCCCGGATGGCGTTCGAGAAGTACTTCGCGATCCGCTCCGCGAACAGGTTCGCCGGCTCGTGCCCGTACAGCCACGTCGGGATGGCCAGCCCACCGGCCCGCGCCCAGTCCAGGCCCAGGTTGCGGTCCAGGTCGCGCTGCCGGGGCACCGCCGCCGGCGCGTACCGCACCCTGACCTCCAGGGCGGCGGAGGTGTACCGGTCGTGGTCGGTGAAGTCCGGCGCGGTCGCGAGCAGGTCGATCGCCGCCGTCAGCTCCTCGGCCGGGCGGGTCGACAGGTACGCGCCCAGATTCGCCGCCTCCATCACGCCCGGCCCGCCGCCGGTCACCACCAGCCGGTCGGCCCGGGCCAACTCCCAGCCCAGCACCGCCGCCATCCGGTACGACACGCTGCCCCGGCGTACCGCGTGCCCGCCCATCACGCCCACCACGGACTGCGGCCCGTGCGTGGCGAGCCAGGCGCGGGTGGCGTCGACCAGCGCATTGTCCACGCCGTGGTCGTGCAGCCGTTGGCCGAGTGCCTCCTTGACCTCCGGCAGCGCCCCGCCGTGCGCCCGGAAGTGGTCGTACACCCGGGTGTCGTACATGCCGGCGAAGCCGCCCTCGGCGAACCCGGCGGCCAGGTCCTCCGGGGTGTAGAGGTGCGACGGCTGGGTCGGGTACGGCAGCCCGGAGAAGGGCGGCACCACATTCGCGCCGCGCCGGACCAGGTCCGCGCCCACCTCACGAGAGGCGAAGCGGCAGCCGACGAAGAGGGTGCCGGTCACCTCCGTCCCGCTGAGGTCGGGGACCGGGGCGACGTCGAGGCGCAGGCCCTGGACGGTCAGCCCGGCCAGGCTGCCGGTGGTCAGCCGCTGCTCGAACGCGCTGCGGGTCTCGATCTCGGTGGCGCTGGTGTCGTGCGGGGAGAGCACGTCCGCGGGAGGTGGGGTCGGCACGACGCCATCCTGCCCGCTTGGGTCAACCCCGCAAACCATCTGGTACGCACAGGAGCCCGGTGGCGAGGCCACCGGGCTCCTGCTCCAACCGGGTCCTGGGGAGGCTCCGGACTCATAGTTGTAGTGGAAAACACGTTCCGCGGGCATTAGCCGCAGGTCCCGCCGCCGTGGACCGCAGGGATCCGCGGCACGACCACAGGCGTGACGAAAGCCTCAACCGTTCGGGTAGCCGGGTCTGCCGACCCCCTCGCGTGGCGCAGAGCGAAGCGGGTTGAATGGGACGATGCAGAACCTGTTGCCTGAGCCGCCGGCCACCCTCCTGCCGGCCCACGACGAGGCCGACGCCGCGCTGGCCGCCGCCCAAGAGGCCGGCACCGACGAGGCGTACGCCGAGGTCGCGGCCCGTTTCCCGACGTACGGCGCGGGCTGGGCCGCGCTCGCGAGCCGGGCCCTGGCCGACGGCCAGGTCGTTCCCGCGTACGCCTACGCCCGGACCGGCTACCACCGGGGCCTGGACCAGCTACGCCGCAGCGGCTGGAAGGGGCACGGCCCGGTGCCCTGGTCGCACGCGCCGAACCGGGGCTTCCTCCGCTGCCTCTACGTGCTGTCCCGGGCCGCTGGCGAGATCGGCGAGGCGGACGAGCCCGCCCGCTGCGCCCAGTTCCTGCGCGACTGCGACCCGACGCCCGAGGACGTCCTTGCCAAGCGCCTGACCCATCGGAGTACAGTGTGCGCGGCCCGACACCGTCGGGCGGCCGCCACGCTGGTCAGAGCCCCTCGGCCACGGACGCGGCGATCTTCAGCCAGGCGTCGCGGGTGGCCGACGAGAGCTGCCCGTACCGGATCGGCTCGCCCGTGTCGATCAACCGCTCGTATGGGGCGAGCAGCACCGCCCGGGTGCGGGCCGCGAAGTGCTCCTGGATGGCCGGCAGGTCGATCTCCTTGCGCGACGGCGGCATCGAAACCACCGTCACCGCCTGCCGGACCAGCCGCTGCCGGCCGCTCTGCTCCAGGTGGTCGAGCATCCGGGCGGCCGTCTCCGCCGAGTCGTTGCGGGCCGACATGGTCACCACGAGCTGGTCCGTGGCGTCCATTGCGGCCTGCCAGTTCTGCGCCCGGACGTTGTTGCCGGTGTCCACGAAGATCAGCTTGTAGAACCGGCTGACCACCTCCCGGATCTCGGCGAAGGCCGACGCGGTGAGCATCTCCCCGCCGGTGGCCGACTCGTCCGAGGCGAGCACGTCGAACATCCCCTCGCCCTGCGAGCGGACGTACTGCGACAGGTCGCCGACCCGCCCGTGCGCGCCCTGGAACTGGCCGAGGTCGCGCAGCATGTCGCGCACCGTACGGGAGTGGAAGTCCTGCTGGGCGCGCATCCCGAGGGTGCCCTGTGTCTCGTTGTTGTCCCAGGCCAGCACGTACCCGCCGCGCTTTTGACCGAAGGTCATGGCGAGCAGCAGGATGGCCACGGTCTTTCCCGCGCCGCCCTTCGGGTTGACCACGGTCACCTGGCGCAGCCCGCCGAAGTTGCGCCGCACCATCTCGATGTCGCGGCGCAGCTCCTGCTCGTGCCGCCCCGGCGGGAGCTTGATCAGCCCCGTCCTGTTCACCACGGCCCGCACGCCCATCGTGGCCACCGGGTCGGCCGGGCGCACCTGCCGGCGCCGGGCGAAGTCCTCGGCGGTCGGCGCGATTCCGGTGTCCGGCGTCCACGCCGGTTCCGGGTACCCCGGCGGCACCCGGGTCACCCCGTCCGCCTCCCGGTACGGCGGCTGCGGCACCGGTGTCACCTGCTGCTGCGGGGCCACCTGCTGCGAGGGCTGCGGCGGCCAGCCCGGGGGGTACCACCCTGGCTGAACCGCCCCGGCGTGCGCCTGGTCGGGGTGCGTCGGTGCGGGCAGGGCGGGGTCCGGCCGGGCCGGGCCGGAGTGCTGCTGCGGCCCGGGACCCCACCCCACCTCAGTTTCGCCCGCCGTGGCCGGGTAGCCCCCGGTGTAGGCGTCGACCGGCCCGGCGGTGTAGGCGTCGGCCGGCCCGGCTACTGCGGGCGGGTACGGGGTCGGGGCCAGCGGCCCCGGCGGGTTCATCACCGGCGGGAACGGCCCGGGCGGCTGCGGCCCCGCCGCCTCCACCGGTCGCGGTGCCGCGTCGACAGCAGCCGGGGGCGGTGCGGGTCGTGGCGCACCGTCGGCCGGCCGGGCCCACTCCTGCGCGTCCGGCTGCCGCGTCGATCCCACGTCGACGGTCGGCTCGGGCTCGCCCGCCGGCCGGGTCCCGCCGCCGGGTCGCTGTGGCGGCAACGCCCACGGCGACTCGGCCACCCGTCCCCCGCCGTTCGACGTCGGGACGGCCACCGGCCCGCCCCGGGCCGCCCCGGCGTCGCCGACCGTCGTCACGCCCGGTGCCACCGGGGCCGGCCCGGCGGCAGTCGCGTCCCCGGGGACCGGGGGTGCCCCGGCCGACGTCTGCGGGTCCAGGGTGAAGGGCAGGTTCAGGTCGACCGGACCGGGCACCGGTTGGTACCGGGCGTACGTGCTCGGCTCGGCGCCCAGCGACGGGTAGGCGTCCGGGGCGACGAACGACGGCACGGGATCGGCCGGCGGTGGCCCGGGATCGGCCGGGTTCGGCACCGCCTGATTCGGCACCGGCAGGTGGGCGGCCGTCGCGGCCCACGCCGGGGCGGAGCCGTCCGGCCCGTGATCGGTCGGTTCCGGCGGCCAGAGTGGTTCGATGTCCCGCTCCGGCACCGGCTGCTGGCCGGGCACGTGGACCCGGTCGGCGTTGTCGTCCACGCGGTTCCTCTCCATTCCTCCTGTCGAGGATAGGCCCCGGAGCCGAGCCGCCGGGATCGATGCCGATCTCCGCCGATCGTCACCCCCGCCGTCGGTCGTCCGCCGTCGGTCGTCCCGTCGGTCGCGGCGGGGCGCGTCGACGGTCCACCCGGACGGTTCGCCGGGTCAGGCCGTCCAGACCGCCCAGGCCGCGGGCTCGGTCCACCAGGAGCGCTTCCGGCTCAGCTCGCCCTCGACCCCGTCGTCGAGATAGGGCACCCGCTCGTCGCGCGGCACGACGGCCACCGCGCGTCCCCGCGCCCGGCGTACCTCGAACCGCATCCGCTTTCTACCCAACGCGGCGCGGGTCACCACGGGAACGGCCACCGCGACCTCGACCATGCCGTCCGTCGGGTCCCCGGCGGTGAGCAGCGGCAGCCCGTCGAGCCGGGCGTACCCGCCCGCGTTGCCGATGGCACAGGCCAGCAGCGGGTCGTCGCCGGCGGAGAGCACGGCGTCGTCCACCTCGATGCGGCCCCGCCAGTGCAGCGGCCGGCCGGCGTCGTCGGCGGCCCCGATCAGCGCGCCGTCCAGGGTCACCGAGCCGCCGTCGTTGCGCAGCAGGTCCAGCCGCCGGGCAGTGCCGTCCAGCACGGCGGTGGCCACCGCCGCCGGGTCGCGCGGCAACCCGAGCTGCGCGGCCAGGTCGCGCTGCCCGCCGCTGCGGGCCGGATCGAGCGGGAGTACGCCCACCGGCGGCAGGTCCGGCACCGTACGGTTGCCGGGCAGGTCGGCGGGGCGACGGCTGGGCGGTGGGGCGTACCGCCGGACGAGCCGGCGCACGACGGCGCGCAGCTGACCGTCGCTGGCGGTGGCGACGACCAGCCTGGTCTTCGAGTCCGGGTCGGGCCAGGCGAGCCCGTCGGGGCGGGGTGGGCCGTCGAGCCGGGCCAACACCTCGTCGATCTCCGCGTCCGAGTGGGCGGTGACCGTCTCCACCCGGGCGCCTCGGGCGGTCAGGGCGTCCGCGCAGGCGAGCACCGGCACCCGGGGAGTCTCGCACCGCTCCTTGGCGCGACCTGCGTCACCGGTCGTGCCGTCGCCGCAGCAGGCGTCGCCGCTGCCACAGCCCCCGCCGGGAGCGTCCCGCCCCGAGCCGAGGGTGAGCAGCACCACGTCGTACACGAAGGAGCCTCCTGCCTCTCGACGAACCCCTGCCGGTGCCGTCGTGACCTCTTGTTAGCCTGACACCCCGGGCTCGCTTACCGGTCGCCACCTGGCACCCGAGCCTTCTGGAGGCGGAGAAGATGCCAGCGATCGTGCTCATCGGCGCTCAGTGGGGCGACGAGGGCAAGGGCAAGGTTACCGACCTGCTGGGTGAGCGGGTCGACTACGTCGTGCGCTACTCCGGCGGAAACAACGCCGGCCACACGGTGATCACCCCGGACGGGCAGAAGTACGCGCTGCACCTGATGCCGTCGGGCGCGCTCTCGCCGAGCGCGATGATCATCATCGGCAACGGTGTCGTGGTCGACCCGAAGGTGCTGCTGACCGAGATCGACGGCCTCGCCGAGCGCGGCGTGGACGTCTCCCGGCTGCGCATCTCCGGCGACGCGCACCTGATCATGCCGCACCACCGGGCCCTGGACCGGGTGGTCGAGCGGTACCTCGGCAGTTCCCGGATCGGCACCACCGGCCGGGGCATCGGCCCGGCGTACGGCGACAAGGTCGCCCGGATGGGCATCCGGCTCCAGGACCTGCTCGACCCGGGCATCCTGCGCAAGAAGCTGGAACTCGCCCTGCGCGAGAAGAACCAGATCCTGTTCAAGGTGTACAACCGCAAGGCGATCGACGTCGACGCGACCGTCGAGGAATACCTCGGCTACGCCGAGCGGCTCAAGCCGTACATCGCCGAGACCCGGGTGATGCTCTGGGACGCCCTGGACCGGGGCGAGACGGTGTTGCTGGAGGGTGCCCAGGCCACCATGCTCGACATGGACCACGGCACCTACCCCTTCGTGACCTCGTCGAACCCGACGGCGGGCGGGGCGTGCGTGGGCGCGGGCATCCCGCCGACCGCGATCAACAAGGTCATCGCGGTGAGCAAGGCGTACACCACACGGGTGGGTTCCGGCCCGTTCCCCACGGAGCTGTTCGACGACAACGGCCAGCACCTGCGCAAGGTCGGCCACGAGTACGGCACGACCACCGGCCGGGAGCGCCGCTGCGGCTGGTTCGACGCCGTCGTCGCCCGGTACGCGTGCCGTCTCAACGGTGTCACCGACCTGGTGATCACCAAGCTGGACGTGCTCACCGGCCTGCCGAAGGTCCCGCTCTGCGTCGGGTACGAAATCAACGGCGAGCGCTTCGACGACATGCCGATGACGCAGACCGACTTCCACCACGCCACGCCGATCTACGAGGAACACGACGGCTGGTGGGAGGACATCACCAAGGCGCGCACCGAGGCCGACCTCCCGGAGAACGCGAGACGCTACATCGCGCGCATCGAGGAGCTCTGCGCCACCCGCGTCAGCGTGGTGGGCGTCGGCCCGGGCCGCGAGGAGAACGTGACCCGCCACCCCCTGCTCCCCTAGCGTTTCCCGTGATCAAGAGGTTTGCGTCACACCCCCACTGACCCCCCACCCACCCGGGTGATCAAGAGGATTCGGTCAATCTGCAGATTGAAGTTGACGTCAACCTGTTGATCCCCGGGGAGGGCGGGGGAGGGGAGTTGGCGGGTCGGTAGAGTTCGTGGGCGTGCGCGTACTTCTTTTGGGTGGTGGGGGGCGCGAGCATGCGCTCGCCCTGGGGCTCGCTTCCGATCCGGCCGTCGAGGGGCTGATCGCGGCGCCGGGTAATCCGGGGATCGCCGAGGTGGCCGAGCTGCGGGCGGTGGATGCCGCCGATCCCGCCGCCGTCGCCACGCTGGCCGTGGAGACCGGCGCCGACCTGGTGGTGATCGGGCCGGAGGCACCGCTGGTGGCCGGGGTCGCCGACGCCGTACGCGCCAAGGGGATCGCCGCGTTCGGGCCGTCCGCCGAGGCCGCCCGGCTGGAGGGCTCGAAGGCGTTCGCCAAGGACGTGATGACCGCCGCCGGCGTGCCCACCGCGCGGGCGCACACCTGCACGGACCCGGAGAACACGGCGAAGGCGCTGGACGAGTTCGGCCCGCCGTACGTGGTGAAGAACGACGGGCTGGCCGCCGGCAAGGGCGTCGTCGTCACCGACGACCGGGCCGCCGCGCTGGCGCACGCCGCCGAGTGCGGCCGGGTCGTCGTCGAGGAGTACCTGGCCGGCCCCGAGGTCTCCCTCTTCGTGGTCACCGACGGCGAGGCCGCGCTGCCGCTGCTGCCCGCGCAGGACTTCAAGCGGGTCGGCGACGGCGACGCCGGCCCGAACACCGGCGGCATGGGGGCGTACGCGCCGCTGCCCTGGGCCCCGCCCGGCCTCGTCGACGAGGTCATGGCCGACGTCGTCCACCCGACCCTCGCCGAGATGCGCCGCCGGGGCACCCCGTTCGCCGGCCTGCTCTACGTCGGCCTGGCGATGACCGCCGCCGGCCCCCGGGTGATCGAGTTCAACGCCCGCTTCGGCGATCCGGAGACCCAGGTCGTGCTGGCGCTGCTGGAGACGCCGCTCGGCGGCCTGCTGCACGCCGCCGCCACCGGCACCCTGGCCAACCACCCGCCGCTGCGCTGGCGCGACGGCGCGGCGGTGACCGTGGTCGTGGCCGCCGGAAACTACCCGGGCACCCCGCGTACCGGCGACGTGATCACCGGTGCCGACCGTCCGGGCGTCATCCACGCGGGCACGGCCCGCCGGGCCACCGACGGGGCGTTGCTCTCCGCCGGGGGCCGGGTCCTCTGCGGTACGGCCACCGGCCCCACCCTCGCCGCCGCGCGCGACGCCGCGTACGAGCTGGTGGGTGGCATCGGGCTGGCGGGCTCGCACCACCGCACCGACATCGCCGCCGCGGCGGTCGACGGCCGGATCACGATCCCCGGCTGATTCGGGGATCGTGACCCGGCGAGCAGGTTCCGGTGGGACCGGTCAGGCCATGCCGAGCGCGGCGACCGTGCCGGGGGCCGCGACGGTGAGCAGGACGGCGAGCGCCGTGGCGGCGACCGTACGCCGATTCATGATCTTCATGCCGGTAAGCCTGCCGGCTCTGCTGGCCCGAGGGCAGCCGGGGAAGTCCCCCGACCCACCCGGGCGACGGCCTCGGGGGATCCCCGGTCAGCCGAAGTAGCGGTGCAGCTCCCGGGTGAGCACCTTGCCGGTGGCGTTGCGCGGCAGGTACTTCACGAAGACCACGTCACGGGGGACGCTGAACTGGGCCAGGTAGTGCCGGACGTACTCGCGGACCGCCTCCGGGTCGAGGGTCTCGCCGGGGTGCAGGGCGAGGAACGCGGCGAGCCGCTGGCCGTACTCCTCGTCCGGCACGCCGATCACGGCCACCTCGCGGACCTGGGGCAGCCGGGCGACCAGGTCCTCCACCTCGGACGGAAACACGTTCTCCCCGCCGGAGACGATCATGTCGTCGGCCCGCCCGTCGACGAAGAGCAGCCCGTCGGCGTTGACCCGGCCGAGGTCACCGGTGTCCAGCAGCCCGTCCCGGCTCTCCCGGGCGGCGCCGGAGGTGTAGCCCTCGAAGAGCATCTCGTTGCCGACGAAGATCCGGCCGACCTGGCCGGTGGGGACCGGCCGGCCCTCGTCGTCGAGGACGCGCAGCTGGGTGCCGTGCGGCGGCCGGCCCGCGGTGGTCGGGGCGGCCCGCAGCTCGGTGGGGCCGGCGATGGACGCCCAGGACACCTCGGTCGAGCCGTACAGGTTGTATAGGACGTCGCCGTAGGCGTCCATGAAGCGCAGGGCGAGCCCGCCGGGCAGCGCCGACCCGCTGAGGGCGACCACCTTCAGGGGTGGCTTCTGCTCGGGCGGCGGCACCTCCATCAGCCGCTGCACCATCACCGGCACGGCGAACATGGCGTCGCAGCGGTGCGCCGCGAGTGCGTCCAGCGTGGCGGCCGGGTCGAAGCGGCGGTGCAGCACGATGGTCGCCCGCAGGGCGAAGCAGACCTGAAGGGCCGCGTACCCCCAGGTGTGGAACAGCGGCGCGGCGATCATCACGGTGTCCCGGACGTGCAGCGGGATGCGGTCGATGATGGACACCAGCGGGCCGAAACCGTGCGGGGTGGGCCGGCGCGCCCCCTTGGGCGCGCCGGTGGTGCCGGAGGTCAGCACGACGGTCCGGCCCTCGCGCGGTGGCGGCTGGAGGTCGCTGGGCGGTGCCGCCGCGACCAGTTCCTCCAGCCGGGCCTCGTCGACCCGGTGCAGTTCGGCGGGGAGGCCGAGGGTCCGCTCGGCGAACTCGGCGTCGTGTACGAGGACCTTGAGCCCCTGCTCCTCGGCGACGGTGGCGAGTTGAGCGGGGGAGAGCCCGGTGTTGACCAGCACCGCGTCCGCGCCGAGCAGAGTGGATGCGACCACGGCCTCGACCAGCCCGTGATGGTTGCGGCAGAGCAGCCCGATGGGGTCTCCGGGGGCCACGCCGAACACGCTGCGTAGCGACTTGGCCAGCCGTTCGGCCCGGTCGAGCAGGGCACCGTACGTCAGCTCCGTGCCCCGTTCGTCGACCACGGCGGTGCGGTCCGGGTCCCGGGCGGCGGCCTGGCGCAGCTCACCGGCGAGGTTCCAGCCCCACCGGCGCAGTGCGTTGAGTTGCGCGGCGACCCGGATCGGCCGGCCCGGGGTGAGCAGCCCGCGCCGGGTCAGCGTGGCGACGGTGAACGGCAGATCCATCCGCGGTCTCCTTCGGTGGCGTGCGGGCAGGGCCCCACCTGGAACTCCGTGCCCGGCGGGGGCCTGTCGATCATGCACCGGCGGTGGTGGCGGGGCCCAATCACGCCCTGCTCACGGGCCTTTTCGGTGCCTTCCGTGGCCGCGCCGGAGCCCTCGGTGACGAGGGCTCCGGCGCGGCTGCCGTACGTGGTGGTGCGGTGACGGGCGCGGGATGGTCCGGCTGGTCCGGTGTCGAGGCCGCGGTGGCGGCTCGGGCTCAGCGGACGTACACCCCGGAGATGGCCCGGGAGATCACCAGCCGCTGGATCTCCGACGTGCCCTCGAAGATGGTGTAGATCTTCGCGTCCCGGTACCAGCGCTCGACCGGGTGGTCCCGCAGGAAGCCGGCCCCGCCGAGTAGCTGTACGGCCTTCTCGGTGACCGCCA
>NZ_GG657738.1:3691315-3698367 GCF_000158815.1 Micromonospora sp. ATCC 39149
CCCGGGACCCGGACGTCGTCGAGGAAGACGTCCGCCGTGTGCGAGGCGCGCAGCCCCAGCTTTCGCAGCTTCCGGGTCGCGCTCAGCCCGGCGGTGCCCGGGGGTACGACGAACGCGGCCTGGCCGCGCGAGCCGAGCGTCGGGTCGACCGAGGCGGTGACCACGTGCACCCCGGCGATCCCGCCGTTGGTGGCGTACGCCTTCTGCCCGCGCAGCACCCACTCGTCGGTGGCCTCGTCGTAGACCGCCCGGGTACGCATCGCGCCGACATCGGAGCCGGCCTCCGGCTCGGTGGTGCAGAACGCGGCGACGGCGGGGGAATCGGCGTCGCCGAAGCACTGGGGGACCCACTCGACGAGCTGGTCGGGGGTGCCCGCGCCGTAGATGGCGGCCACCGCGAGGGAGGTGCCGAAGATGCCCAGGCCGATGCCGGCGTCGCCCCAGAAGAGCTCCTCACTGGCGATCGGCAGGGACAGGCCGGTGGGGTCGGCCCAGCAGGTGGCGAGGAACTCGAAGCCGTACAGCCCGACCTTCGCCGCCTCCTGGATGACGGGCCAGGGGGTTTCCTCCCGGGCGTCCCACTCGGCGGCGGCCGGGCGCACGACCTCGGCGGCGAAGCCGTGCACCCAGTCCCGCAGGTCCCGCTGTTCCTCGTTCAGGTCGAGCGAGAACTCGGCCATCGTCAGGCCTTGGGGATGTCGAACAGGTTGGCGATGTTGGCGGCGAGGCCCAGGTCGCCCTTGGCCTTCAGCTTGCCGGTCATGAACATCATCACCGGGTTCGCGCCGCCGGAGACGATCTTCAGGAATTCGAGGGGGCCCATGGTGAGGCTCAGCTTGGGGTCGTGCTGCGGGGTCTCGTTGACCGTGCACGCGCCGTCGGCGACCACGATCTCGTAGGTGTCGGTGCCCCCGTCGGGGCGGCCCGTGATGCTCCAGTGGATCACCGCGCTGGTGGAGCCGGCCCGGTCGGCGCGGAACAGCGTCGGCATCCGGCCGAAGACCTCGCTCAGGACCTTGCCGCGCAGGTCGCCGGACATCACCTCGGCGATCTTGTCGTCGGGGGTGGACTTGACCAGCTGGGCGAACTCCTTGGGGCCGTAGTTGGCGAAGTTGGCCGGGTCGAAGTCAGTCATGGGAAGTGAACCTCTCGGGCGGCAACTGTGGTTACTCTGGCGTAACCTTACGCACGAGTAGGTATGCTCGCAAGGTGTCCAGCACCCCCACCTTCAAGCGCCTCCCCCGAGCCGTACGCGAGCAACAGATGCTCGACGCGGCCGTCCGGGTCTTCTCCCGACGCGGCTTCCACGCGGCCAGCATGGACGAGATCGCCGAGGACGCCGGCATCTCCAAACCCATGGTGTACGCGTACCTGGGCACCAAGGAGGAGCTCTTCGTCGCCTGCCTGCACCGCGAGGGCACCCGCATGACCGAGGCGATCGCCGGTGCAGCCGCCCCCGACCTGGACGCCGACGAGCGGCTCTGGCGCGGGCTGCGGGCGTTCTTCGGCTTCGTCGGCGCGCACCGCGACGGCTGGGCCGTGCTCTACCGCCAGGCCCGGGGCTCCCAGCCGTTCGCCGGGGAACTCGCCGCCATGCGGGCCCGGCTCGTCGAGGTGGTCGCCGGGATGCTCGACCACGCGCTGCGCGCCCGGGGCCGCGAGGTGAGCGCCACCGACCTGGAGGTCGTCGCGTACGCCCTGGTCGGCGCGAGCGAGTCGCTGGCCGACTGGCTCGCCGACCACCCGGAGGCCGACCCGGAGAAGACCGCCACCCGGATGATGAACGTCGCCTGGCTCGGCGCGGACCAACTCCTGCGCGGCATCACCTGGCACCCTGCGGGGTAAGGAGGGGCCCCCTGTTAACGCTTTCGGTATAGGAGGGGCCCCCTGTTAACGCGTCCAACTCCGATGCGTGCCGGGGCATGCGGGAGCACGTCGTGGCCCGGCCCGAGGTTGTCGGTCGGCGCGCGAGGATGGGCACGTGCTCGACGGCATCGACTGGTGGCGGCTCGGCCGGCGACGTACCCGGCCGGGCAGTGGCGGCGGCCGGCGGCGCGATTGGCGGGGGGATGTCACCCAAGGTCAGCGGCGCGGCGGCGGGCGCGGTGCCGCAGCCAGCGGGCGGCCTCCAGCAGGCTGGTGATCGCGACCGACACCCCGACCCCGGCCAGGATGCCCTTGACGGGTTGCCGCTCGAAGGCCAGCCCGCCGAAGTAGCCGAGCAGCCCGCAGTAGGCCGCCCAGGTGCTGCTGGCCAGGGCGTCGAAGACGACGAACGACCGCAGCGGGTACCGGACCGCGCCCATCGTCAGGGTCACCGCCGTGCGCCCGCCGGGGATGTAGCGGGCGGTGGTGAGCATCATGCCGCCGTGCCGGTCCACCGCCCGGCGGGCCCACTCCGACCCGGCCCGCCGGCGGCTGCCCGTTGGCAGCCGCGCCAGCCAATGCGCGCCGCCGCTACGACCGATGGCGTACGACAGGTGGTCGCCGGCCAGTGCGCCGAAGGCGGCCAGCGCGATCACCATCGTCAGGTTCGGCTGCCCACCGACCGCGAACACCCCGGCGGTCACCACGACGGCCTCGCCGGGTATGGCCGGGAAGACGGCGTCGACAGCGGTGACCACGAAGATCACCAGGTAGACCCACGGCGAGGTGATCGTGTCGTGGAGCAGGTCGAGCACCGACTGCATGTCCTCATGCTCTGCCGCCGCGGTGTTAGGAAGGGGCCCTTCCTATACAAAAGGCGTTAATAAGGTGCCCTTCCTTACACCCTTCCCGTCGGCGGTGGGGGAGCGGGAGGTGAGGACGACCGGCGTGGACAGCTCCTCCTCCACCGCCGTTGGCCAGTCGGCCGGCGGGGCGGCGGTGTCGTAGACCGGGCGAGCCGCCAGCAGGCGGGCCGTGAGGGCGGCCTGACGGTCCAGATCGCCGGGCGGCCCGGGGTCCAGCCGGTCGGTGGTGTCGTAGCGGTGGCAGATCCGCAGGCCCCGGTCTGCCAGGTCTAGGTGGGTCAGCGCGAGCCCGTCGACGCCACCGGCCACGGCAAGGGCGTACCGGTGGGCGACCGCGTCGAAGTGGCCGAACCGGAACCGGCCCTGCCACGGGTTGGTCGCGTTGTGCGGGTCGGTCAGCGGCAGCGTCGGGTCCTCGGTGACCAGCGGGCCGGGGCCGTGCCGGGTGGTGGCGATGCGCAGCACGCCGAGCCGCTCCGCCGTGCCGGCCAGCCCCGCCTCGGCGAGCAGCCCTTCGGCGTTGGCGAACGTGGTGGTGCTCCACGTCGTGTACGGGTGGAAGCCGTGCCACTCGTCGAGCAGCACCCCCTGTGCGCCCTCGAAGACGCAGGTCCCGGCGCGTAGCACCCCGGCCAGGTGGGACCGGTCGACGATCGCCACCCGGTCGGCGAACCCGGTGAAGGCGGGCAGGCAGTCGTCCACGGGCGGGGCGTCCAGCGGGCCGAGTTCGGCGGTGAGCCGGTCGCGTAGCGCGGCGAGCCGGCGACGCAGCAGGGCCGGGGCGCGGCAGTCGGCCACCCTCGGCGCGGAGTCGGGGTGGGCGAGCCCGTACGCGACGGCCTCGCCCACCCCCAGCCCGCAGGAGCCGTGCCGGTCCGCTCCCCGGGCCAGTTCACGGGCCCGGTTGGCGGCCCGGTGGTACGGGGTCGCCAGCAGCGCCTCCCCGTCGACGGTGAGCCGGTCGAGCGCGTCGGGCACCCCGACCGAGGCGAGGTGGTCGGCCTCGGCGGCCAGCGCGAGGGGGTCCACCACCACGTGCCGGGACAGGTGGGTCCGCACGCCGGGGCGGAACGTGCCTGCCCCGAACTGCGCGAACGTGTGGTGCCGCCCGTCGCGCAGGACGACGTTGTGCGCCGCCTGCGCGCCCCCGTTGAAGCGGATCACCGTGTGGACGGGCCGGGTGGCGCAGAGCCAGTCCACGACGGTGCCCTTGCCGGCGTCGCCGTAGCCGAGGTCGACCACCATCACGTGGTTCACAGCCGGGTCACTCCCCCGGGGGTGGGCGGCGTCGACGGCGCGGGCAGCGCGTGCACCTGGTCCCGCGCGCCCCGGCCGAGTCGAGCCAGCGCCTTCGACACGGTGCCGGTTGCCGTCGAGCCGGCCCGCTTCAGGTCCGCCAGGCCCTGGTCGAGGTCGACGGCCTGCTCGCCGAGCCCGACGGTGAGCGCGATGGTCTCGCAGACCGCGTCGAGGTCGTCGAGCACGACGGCGTTCTGCCCGAGCAGGCCGCGCCAGAAGTCCAGCACCTTCGCGTTGCCGGCGTAGTGGCTGCCGGCGGGGAGCAGGTAGTAGGTGTCCCATCGCCGGGTCACCTCGTCGACGATCTGCCGTAGCGGCACGTCCTCGCCGAGGTCGTCGCCGATGAGCCGGCTCACCTGTCGCCGGTCCACCTGGGGGTAGGCCAGTTCGTCGCCGATGATGAACAGGTAGCCGCGCCGGCCCCGCTTGTCCCAACAGTCGGTGACCGTCCGCCGGGCCATAAAGTACATGGCCAGCTCGTACGACTCGGTCATCTGGCCGCCACCGCCGCCCTCCAGCACGATCCGGCCGAGGTCGTCGTCCATCCGGTTGTCCGACTCGAACTGCCCGACCTGCAACGGGACCCGGTCGCAGGTGGCGTCGCCGATCGCGCCGAACATGATCTGCGGATCGCGGGCGTACCCCTGGCGGAGCAGGAGCCCGAGCAGTTGCGGCAGCTTGGTCTGGAGGGTGCGGGGCACGTGCCCCATGGAGCCGGTGACGTCGAACAGCACCGCGATCGCGGTCGACTGCGGGTGCTCGGCCGAGTCGCGGCTCTCCCGGGTCGCGCCGTGCGGATCGAGCGCGGAGTGCACCTTGCGCGCCCCGCTGTCGCTGTACGCGAACGCGCTCTTGCCGGTGGCCCGGCGGTACCGGTCGGCGGCGTCGTACACGTCGGTGGACCACATTCCACTGCCCATGGCAGCCTCCCTAGGGGTTGAGGGTGAAGGGTCGGAAGGTGCGCGGCCCGTAGAGCCGCTCAAGCACCTCGTCCAGTTCGCGCAGCAGCCGCCACGCGTCGTCGGGGCGGGACCGCAGGGCCGGTCGGCGGCAGCCGTCGGCGAAGGCACGCAGTTCGCGCGGGGCCCGGTCGCCCATCAGCCACGTCATGCATCCGGCGGCCATCGCGAGGTCGGTGCCGGGCCCGCAGGGCCGCCGCGCGGCGACCTCCGGCGGGTACCAGTCCTCGTGGCCGGGCACCAGCGCCGGGATCGCTGCCCCGGTGGCCACGGAGAAGCACCAGTCGACGAGCACCACGCCGTGCCCGTCGGGCTCGATCAGCAGGTGCCGGGGCAGCACCGCGCCGTGCACCACGCCGGCCCGGTGAGCCAGGCCGAGGGCTACCAGCAGCCGCCGCCACATCCAGGCCGCGTCCCGGCCGTCCAGCCCGTCGGGGTACGCCCGGCGTACCTCGTCGAGGCTGTGCAGGCCGGGCGCGGTGGCCAGCACGCTGATCCGCCGCTCGGCCCCGGTTGCCGGGTCCCGGTGCCGGAGGGTGTCGACGAGCCGGGGCACGTACGGCAGGTAGCGGGGGTCGCCCCGCTCCTCGATCGTGCGCAGCGCGTGCTGTTCGCGGGCCATGAGGTCGTTGTCGGCGGGGTCGCGGGGCAGCTTGAGCAGCCGGTCCGCCCCGACGTCGTACAGGTCGGCGAGGTCGCCGGTGTGCGCGAGCGGGCCGAGCCGGTGGCCGCCGAGGACGACGGGATCGGCGCTCGTCCGGCCGGCGCGCCAGCGGGTGGTGACCTGGACGAACGCGTCGGTGGCGGCGGCGCGTACCGCCGGGTCGAGCACGCCCAGCCGGTCGGGGTGCAGGGCCGTGACCAGCTCGCGGTAGCGGCGGGCCGGCGCGTCGGCGCCGAACAGGTCGGCGTCGGTGCGGGCGGCGGTGACCAGCCGGATCGCCTCGTCGGTGTTCACCGCACCGTCTCCTCCCGGGCGGGGCGCAGCAGCGCCGGGTGCAGCAGCCGGGCGTCGCCGGCCCGGTAGAGCTTGGCGCGGGGGCCGCCGCGCGTGCCGCCGCGTTCGGTGCTCGTGCCGGTGCTCTCCACGAAGCCCGGCACGGAGAGCACCTTGCGGTGGAAGTTGCCGGGGTGCAGCGGGTGCCCCCAGACCGTTTCGTAGACGGCGCGCAGCTCGGTGATGGTGAACTCGGTGTCGAGGAAGCGGGTGGCCAGCGGCGTGTACTCCAGCTTGGACCGGGCCCGCTCCAGCCCGTCGTCGATGATCCGGTCGTGGTCGAAGGCGAGTTGCCGGCTGCTCAGCGCGGTCACCGGCAGCCAGATCGCGTCGTCGGCGTCGCTGCCGGCGGCCGGGTCGGGCAGGTCGGGGGCGAACGCGAGGTACGCCACCGAGACGATCCGCATCCTGGGGTCCCGCCCCGGGTCGCCGTAGCTGCCGAGCTGCTCCAGGTGGACGCGGCGCAGCCGCTCGCCGCCGAGATCGGTCTCCTCGGCCAGCTCCCGACGCGCCCCGGTCGCCAGGTCCTCGTCGGGCTTGACGAATCCGCCGGGCAGCGCCCAGTGACCCTCGAACGGTGGCGCACCCCGGCGGACGAGCAGCAGGTGCAGTGCGTCGGACCGGACGGTCAGGGCGACCACGTCCACGGTGACGGCGACCGCCGGGTAGGCCCGGGGATCGTAGGTGGCGAGGAACTCCTGCTCGTTCACGGCATCTCTCTCACTGTGAGAATATCTCAACCTGAGAACAACTTAGCGCACGAAAGAGTGAATGCCAAGCCCCGCCGTCGAAGTGCCGCCCCGGCGTGCCGGTCAGCGCACGGACCCCGCCAGGTGCGGCCGGCCGGACCGCGCGTCGTGCAGGGCGAACTCCCAAGCCGGGCCGTCGGCGGTGGCGCCGAAGGCCACCGTGGACGGCAGCGGCACCGGCAGTTTGAACGCCGCCTCGACCGTGTACCCGTCCGGCAGCCGGCTCTCCAGCGCGGCCAGGCAGCGGGCCTTGCTCCACATGCCGTGCGCGATGGGGCGGGGGAAACCGAACAGCCGCGCCCCCAGCCGGGACGTG
>NZ_GG657738.1:3698553-3710380 GCF_000158815.1 Micromonospora sp. ATCC 39149
GGGCAAGTCCTGAATTGGAGGCGGGATCGTGCAGAGCATCCGGCGGGTCGCGGTCATCGGCGGCAACCGCATCCCCTTCGCCCGGTCCAACTCCCGGTACGCCAGCGCGTCCAACGCCGACATGCTGGGCGCGGCCCTCGACGGGCTCGTCGCCCGGTTCGGGCTGGCCGGGCAGCGGGTCGGCGAGGTCGTCGCGGGGGCGGTGCTCAAGCACTCCCGGGACTTCAACCTCACCCGCGAGGTGGTGCTCGGCTCGAAGCTCGACCCGCACACCCCGGCGTACGACATCCAGCAGGCGTGCGGCACCGGCCTGGAGGCGACGATCCTGGTCGCCAACAAGATCGCCCTCGGGCAGCTCGACGTCGGCATCGCCGGCGGCGTCGACACCACCTCCGACGCCCCGCTCGCCGTCAACGAGGAGATGCGGCGCACCCTGATCCGGCTCAACTCCGCCCGCACCCTCGGCGAGCGGCTGCGGATCGCGGCGAAGCTGCGCCCACTCCAGCCGTTCCAGCCGGAGATCCCGCGCAACGCGGAGCCGCGTACCGGGCTGTCGATGGGCGAGCACGCCGCCCGCACCGCCCTGCGCTGGAACGTCGACCGGCAGGCCCAGGACGAGCTGGCGCTGCGCTCCCACCAGCGGCTCGCCGCCGCGTACGAGCGGGGGTTCTTCGACGACCTGATGACCCCCTACCTGGGGCTGACCCGGGACCAGAACCTCCGTCCGGACACCACGCTGGAGAAGCTCGGCTCGCTCAAGCCGGTCTTCGGCCACCGGGGCCCGGACGCCGAGCACGCGACCATGACCGCCGGCAACTCGTCTCCGCTCACCGACGGCGCGTCCACGGTGCTGCTGGCCAGCGAGGAGTGGGCGGCCGAGCACAACCTGCCGGTGCTCGCCTGGTTCTCCTGGTCGGCGACGGCGGCCGTCGACTTCGTGCACGGCGACGAGGGGCTGCTGATGGCCCCCGCGTACGCCGTGCCCCGGATGCTGGCCGGGGCCGGGCTGACGTTGCAGGACTTCGACTACTACGAGATCCACGAGGCGTTCGCCTCCCAGGTGCTGGCCACCCTCGCCGCCTGGGAGTCGCCGGAGTTCTGCAAGGACCGGCTCGGCCTGGACGCCCCGCTCGGGCCGATCGACCGGGACAAAATCAACGTCAACGGCTCGTCCCTGGCCGCCGGCCACCCGTTCGCCGCCACCGGCGGGCGGATCGTCGCCACGCTGGCGAAGCTGCTCGCCGAGGCCGGCTCCGGGCGGGGGCTGATCTCGATCTGCGCGGCCGGCGGGCAGGGGGTCACCGCGATCCTGGAACGCTGACCCGCCGGCTGACCGTCACCCGGGCGCCGACGCACGGGCCACGGCTCTTCGTCCGGGACGCGCAGCACGTCGCCGTCCGGCGGCCAGGTGGCCGGCGGCCGACGTTCACCGTGCGTTCAGCTCGGTGTGTGGCTGTGGTGACCTCGGGCCGGCAGGGTGACCGGCGGTGCGCACGCGCCGGCAAGATCCGTACTCTGCGTCCGAACGGGGCCCGGCACACCGATGGACATCAGCGCAGCCGGGGCACCGGACCTGTCCGTGGTCGTCCCCATGTACAACGAGCAGGACGTCGTCGCGGTGTTCGTCGAGCGGCTGCGGCCGGTGCTCGACGGCACCGGCGCCACGTACGAGGTGGTCGCCGTCGACGACGGCAGCCGGGACCGCACGGCCCGGCTGCTTCTCGACCACGCCCGGTCCTGGCCCCAGCTACGGGTGGTCCGGCTGCGCCGCAACAGCGGCCACCAGGCCGCCCTGACCGCCGGGCTGCACCGGTCCCGGGGGCGCTGGGTGGTCAGCATCGACGCCGACCTCCAGGACCCGCCCGAGGTCATCCCCGAGATGCTGGCCACGGCCCGCGAGCGGGGCGTCGACGTCGTGTACGGGGTGCGCGCCGACCGGAGCACCGACACGCCCTTCAAGCGGGGCACCGCCGGCCTGTACTACCGGCTGATGCGCCGCATCGTCGGCGCTGACCTGCCCGCGCAGGCGGGCGACTTCCGGCTGGTCAGCCGGGACGTGGTGGAGGTGCTGCGCCGGTTGCCCGAGCGCACCCCGGTGTACCGGCTGCTGGTGCCCTCGCTCGGCTTCGCCGCGGCCGAGGTGCGCTACTCCCGCGCGGTCCGGGCCGCCGGGGCGACGAAGTACCCGCTGCGTCGGATGATCGCGCTGGCCTGGGACAGCACGGCGAACTTCACCGCCGCGCCGCTGCGGCTGGCCACCTGGCTCGGCGTGGTCAGCTTCGCGTCCTGCCTGGTGCTGGCCGTCCTCGGCCTCATCGCGTACGCCGACGGCGCGACCATTCCGGGCTGGACCTCGCTGTTCGTGGCGGTGCTGCTGTTCAGCGCCGTCCAGCTCATCTGCCTCGGCCTGCTCGGCGAGTACGTCGGCCGCATCTACCGCACCGTGCAGAACCGCCCCACCCACCTCGTCGGCTTCGACTCCGCCGAGGTCCCCGACCCCCCGGACGTGACCGGCGTCGAGCCGACCGGCGTACGCGACGCGCCGGCCGTGGCGGTGACGGGCGGCCGGGCCGGTGACTGAACCGGCCGTGCTGACGCAGGACGCGGCGGTGCGCGAGGCGCCCGCGACGCGGGGCGTGCCGGCAGGGCGGGGCGGGGTGGCCCGTCGGGTCGCGGCGGCGCTCGCCTGGTCGGCGGCGCTCGCCGCCCTCCTCGCCGGCTGGTGGTGGACGGGCACCCCCGGCGGCGACGTCGCCCGGTACGTCGCCTACTGGGCGTTCGCCCTGGTGCTGCCCGGCACGCTCGTGCACCGGGCGCTTCGGGGCAGCCGGGGCAACCTGCCGGAGGACCTGGGGCTACGGCGCGGCGGTCGGCCTGCTGCTGGAGCTCGCCGCCTGGGGCGCTCGCCACGGCCAGCGGCACGCAGCCGGCGCTGCGCTGGTGGCCGGGTCCCGGTGCTGGCGCTTCTCCGTCGCGGTGCCCGGGCTGCGGCGGCACTGGCGGGATCGCCCGACCCCGGGCCGCTGCCGCTGCCCTGGACGCTGGCGGTCGCCGGGGTGCTGTCTGCTAGTGCCTGGACGTTCGTGGGCTGCGGACCAACCCGCTTCCGCCGTGGAACACGTCTACTACCAGGACCTGCTCTACCACCTGGGGCTGGTGCACGAGCTGACCCGGGACATGCCCTTCGAGCTGCCGCAACTGGCCGGGGAGCCGCTGCGCTACCACTACCTCGTCGACGCGCACCTGGCCAGCGCCAGCATGATCACCGGTACCGGGCCGGCGACGGTCCTGCTCCGGCTGTGGCTGGTGCCGGTCGCCGCGACGGCCGTCGTCGTCACCGCCGGGCTGGCGCGGGACCTCAGCGGACGCTGGTGGGCCGGTCCGGTCGCCGCCGGGACGGCGTACGTCGGGGTGTCGCTCTCCCTCGGCTCAGCCGCCACGGCCAGCGGCACCCTCCCGCTGTCCGTCGAGAGCCCGTCGCAGACGTACCTGCTGCCCCTGCTCCTGCTGCTCATCGGCGTCTGCGTGGACGTGGTGCGCGGCCGGCGGCCCGGGCCGGGCTGGGCGCTGGTGCCGGCGGCGGGCCTGGCCGTCGCCGGTGCCAAGTCCAGCGGCCTGCCCCCGCTGATCGCCGGGGTGGCGCTGGCCGGGGTGGTCGTCGGCTGGCGGGCCCGCCGGGTGCCGTGGGCCGTCGTGTCGCTGTTCGCGGTGCTGGTCGCGGCCATGGCCGTCGGGTACCGCCTGTTCGCCGGTGGCGGCGCGGGCGTGCTCTCCCCGCAGGTGTTCGGGGTGCTGCGCTTCACCGCGCCGTGGCGGCAGACCGTCGGCGCGGGCGGGGGCATCGCCGCCGGCGGCCTGCTGCCGCCGGGACTCGCGGCGGCCGGCGGCACCGGGTGGCTCTTCGCGGTCGCCGTGCTGGGCTGGTGGCTGGTGCTCCAGGCGCCCCGGTTCGTGGGAGTGCTGCTCCTGGCCCGCCGGGGCACCCGGGTCGACCCGGCGGCATGGCTGCTGGCCGGCGCACTGGTCGCCGGGGCGGGCGGGGCCTGGTCCTTCTTCCACCCGTCGGTCAGCCAGCTCTACTTCTTCCTGGCGGTGGTCCCGTTCGGGGCGCTGCTGACCGGCTGGCTGCTGGCCGAGGCGCGTCCGTGGTGGCCGGTCGTCGCGGTCGCCGGGGTGGTGGGCGCGGCGGCCCAGTGGCTGCTCGACCCGCTGGGCCCACCCGAGCGGACGCGGCGTGCCTGGCTGTGGGCGATGGCCGTGCCGGCGGGCCGGGTGCTGCTGCTGGCCGGCGTCGCCGCGCTGTTGGCCGTCCTGCTCACCAGGCTGCGCACCCGACGGGACCAGGGCCGGGGCCGGCTGCCGGCGGGGCCCGGCGAGGATCGGCCTCCGGCGGGGGCGTCGTGGCGTAGCCGGGCGGCGGTGGCCGGGGCGGTCGCCGCGCTGTGCGGGGCGAGCGTGGCCGGCGGCCTGGAGTGGACCGCCCGCCGGGTCGGGGACCCGCCCCGGGTGCTCGCCGCCGCCGACCGGCCGTGGGCGATCACCCGGGACGAGGCGCGGGCCGCCCTCTGGCTGGACGCCCATGCCGGCCCGGAGGACGTGGTGGCCACCAACGTGCACTGCCGGCCGGTGCCGACCGTCGCGCACTGCGACGCGCGGGCCTTCTGGGTGAGCGGGCTGGGCGGACGGCGGGCGCTGGTAGAGAGCTGGGGCTACACGGACGAGGCCCTGGCCGCGCACGCGCGCGACGGCTTCTCGTACCCCCGGCAGCCCGCGCCCGACCCTGAGCTGTTCGCCCGCAACGAGCGGCTGTTCACCGCGCCGACGGCCGGGGAACTGGACCGGGTGCGCCGCGAGAACGGCGTCCGGTGGCTGCTCGCCGACTCGGCCGCCGGCCCGGTGTCGCCGGAGCTGGCCCGGCTCGCCGAGGTGCGGTTCGTCGCCGGCCCGGTGACCGTGTACCGCCTCCGCTGACCATGTCTGCGGCGGTGGTCCCTCCTGCGCAACGCCCACGCCACAGCAGGCCAAGACCCTCGTGGTGACCGCGACGTCGCACGACATTCCGCGTCTGACCAGCAGCGGCTCTCCGCCGGCCCGCGCCGACCCGCTCCGTCGCCAGGGGCGGGCTGGCTCGGGTGGCGGGCCCGGCGTGCGGGAGAATGAGGCACGTGACGACGATCCCGAACGTGCTCGCCCACCGGTACGCCTCGCCCGAGCTGGTCGCCCTCTGGTCACCTGAGGAGAAGGTGCGGATGGAGCGGCGGCTCTGGCTCGCCGTCCTCCGCGCCCAACGGGACCTCGGCGTGGCCGTCCCCGACGGCGTGGTCGAGGCGTACGAGCGGGTGCTCGACGACGTCGACCTGGCCTCGATCGCCGAGCGCGAGCGGGTCACCCGGCACGACGTGAAGGCCCGCATCGAGGAGTTCGGCGCGCTCGCCGGGCACGAGCACGTGCACAAGGGGATGACCTCCCGGGACCTCACCGAGAACGTCGAGCAACTCCAGGTCCGGGCGTCGCTGGAGCTGGTCCGCGACCGGGTGGTGGCCACCCTCGCCCGGCTCGCCCGGCTCGCCAACGAGCACTCCGGCCTGGTCATGACGGGTCGGTCGCACAACATCGCGGCGCAGGCCACCACGCTGGGCAAGCGCTTCGCGTCGGCCGCCGAGGAACTGCTGATCGCGTACGAGCGGCTGGAGGACCTGATCGCCTGGTACCCGCTGCGGGGGATCAAGGGTCCGGTCGGCACCGCCGCCGACCAGCTCGACCTGTTCGACGGCGACGCCCACAAGGTCGCCGAGCTGGAGCGTCGGGTCGCCGAGCACCTCGGCTTCGCCCGGGTGCTGGACAGCGTCGGCCAGGTCTACCCCCGCTCGATCGACCTGGCGGTGCTCGCCGCGCTGGCCCAGGTCGCCGCCGCGCCGTCGTCGCTGGCCACCACGATCCGGCTGATGGTCGGCCAGGAGCTGGTCACCGAGGGCTTCAAGGCCGGCCAGGTGGGCTCCAGCGCGATGCCGCACAAGATGAACACCCGGTCCAGCGAACGGGTGAACGGCTTCGCGGTGATCATCCGGGGGTATCTGTCGATGGTCGGCGAGCTGGCCGGCGACCAGTGGAACGAGGGGGACGTCTCCTGCTCGGTGGTCCGCCGGGTGGCCCTGCCGGACGCGTTCTTCGCCGCCGACGGGCTGTTCCAGACGTTCCTCACCGTGCTGGACGAGTTCGGGGCGTACCCGGCGGTGGTCAACCGGGAGCTGGAGCGCTTCCTGCCCTTCCTGGCCACCACGAAGATCCTGGTCGCGGCGGTACGCCGGGGCGTCGGCCGGGAGGCCGCGCACGAGGCGATCAAGGAGCACGCGGTCGGTGTGGCGCTGGCGATGCGGGAGCGGGCGGCCGCCGAGAACGACCTGTTCGACCGTCTCGCCGCCGACGCCCGCCTGGGCCTGTCCCGCGCCGACATCGATGCCCTGGTTGCCGACCGCACCGCCTTCGTGGGCGCGGCCGGGGCCCAGGTCGACCGGGTGACCACCCGCATCGCCAAGATCGTCAGCGCCCACCCCGCGGCGGCCACCTACACTCCGCCCCCTATTCTCTGACCCCGCCGGTCGGCGGGGGTGGGTCAGAAGTCGCGGGTGGGGGTTTCGGCCGCCGAGGAGAGGTCGGGGGCGCTGGCCGGTTCGGCGATGCCGCCCGGGCCCTCGGCGATCGCCGGGTCGTGTGCCGTGTCGGCGGCGATCGCCGGCTGGTCCGGGGGCATGACGTCCGGGGTCTTGGGGGCCACGATGACGGCCGTGCCGTACGCGCAGATCTCCATCCACATCTCGCCGCAGTCCCGGCTGTCGAAGCGCATGCCGATCACGGCGTTCGCGCCGAGGCGGCGGGCCTCGTCGCCGAGGCGGGCCACCGAGTCCGTACGCCAGCGGGTCAGGTTGTCCGGCGCCATCGGGTCGTACGCGCCGCCGCGGAGGTTCTTCACCCCCTCGCGGTACGGGTTGCGCGTCCTGGCCATCGAGGACACCACTTCGCCGAGGATCTGGCGGATCTCGTAGCCGGGCAGTTGATCCGTCGTCACGACCAGCACGTTCTGATGCTGTCGCACCGGCCGGCGGCCGTTCGTCGGCCGTGGCCACCTGATCGGATGCTGCAAAAGGGGTCGGCGCGGACGGCCGGCGCTCCGCCGACCATCCGCGTCGGGCAGGGCCCTAACCGGCAGACACCGGCCACCGAGGTGATCCAGGGCCCGGTCGTACGCGATGTAACAATTTGGCGAACGCAGCCGCGGTGAATCGCCTGCCTCCGGGACGTATCGCGCGGGATCGGACGCGATACGTCCCCGCGTCCCGCCGGTTATGTCGATCACTGCCTGGACTGCCCCCGGCCGGTGCGGCTGAGGCGGTATCTGCCAGGTAGGCTGGCTGCGCTCGCCCGTTGTGGGTCGGCACCCAACTGCGTACACAGTCAGGAGTGCCCAGTGCCTCGCGTCGTCGTCGACGTCATGCTCAAGCCCGAGATCCTCGATCCTCAGGGCCAGGCCGTCGCAAACGCGCTGCCCCGGCTCGGCGTCAGCGACGTCGCCTCTGTCCGGATCGGCAGGCGGATCGAGATCGACTTCACCGGTGAACCGGACCTGGACCGGGCCCGGGAGATCGCCGACAAGCTGCTCGCCAACCCGGTCATCGAGGACTTCACCGTCCGCCTCGTCGAGACCGTGGACGCGCAACCGTGACCGCCCGGGTCGGTGTGGTGACGTTCCCCGGCTCGCTCGACGACGGGGACGCGGCGCGGGCCGTCCGAATCGCCGGCGCGGAGCCGGTCCGGCTCTGGCACGGCGACCCGGACCTGCGCGGGGTGGACGCCGTCGTCCTACCCGGCGGCTTCTCCTACGGCGACTACCTGCGCTGCGGCGCCATCGCCCGGTTCGCCCCGGTGATGGAGACCCTGGTGGACGCCGCCCGTGGCGGCCTGCCGGTGCTCGGCATCTGCAACGGCTTCCAGATTCTCTGCGAGGCTCATCTGCTGCCCGGCGCGCTCACCCGCAACCAGCACCTGCACTTCCGCAACCGCGACCAGGTCCTGCGGATCGAGGCGGCCGGCACGGCGTGGACGAACGCCTTCCAGCCCGGCCAGGAGATCCTGATCCCGGTCAAGAACGGCGAGGGCTGCTACGTCGCCGACACCCCGACGCTGGACGAGCTGGAGGCCGAGGGCCGGGTCGTCGCCCGCTACGTCGGCGGCAACCCCAACGGGTCGCAGCGCGACATCGCCGCCATCACCAACCCCGCCGGCAACGTGGTCGGCATCATGCCGCACCCCGAGCACGCCGTGGAGGCGCTCACCGGCCCTTCCCTGGACGGCCTCGGCTTCTTCACCTCGGTGCTCAAGCACCTGGTGGGGGCGCCGGCGTGACCGTGCGCGGCACCAACGGTCGGCTCCACCGCCCCGGCGGCGGCGAGCGCAACGAGGAGAGGTCATGACCACCCATCCGGACCCGGCGGTACGGGAGACCCCGGGCGGCTTCCCCGCCGCCCCGGCGGAGCCCTTCGCGGCCACCGTGGCTCCGCAGGCCGGCCCGGTCGCCCCGGCCCGGCCCGGCGAGCCGGTCCACCCCGAGTCGTCCCGGCCCGTCCCGGCCGCCGACTGGGCGCACGGCCTGGACACCGTGTCGCGCGCCGCCGAAACCCCCGAGGAGCTTCAGCCGTACGCGGAGCTGGGTCTCCGCGACGACGAGTACGCCCGGATCCGGCAGATCCTCGGCCGGCGCCCCACCCAGGCCGAGCTGGCCATGTACTCGATCATGTGGAGCGAGCACTGCTCCTACAAGTCGAGCAAGGTGCACCTGCGCCAGTTCGGCGAGAAGGCCCCGCCGAGCGACCGGCTGCTGGCGGGCATCGGCGAGAACGCTGGCGTGGTCCAGGTCTCCGACGAGCTGGCGGTGACCTTCAAGGTCGAGTCGCACAACCACCCGAGCTTCGTCGAGCCGTACCAGGGCGCGGCGACCGGCGTCGGCGGCATCGTCCGGGACATCCTCGCCATGGGTGCCCGCCCGGTCGCCGTGATGGACCCGCTGCGCTTCGGCGCGGCCGAGCACCCCGACACCGCCCGGGTGCTGCCCGGCGTGGTGGCCGGCGTCGGCGGCTACGGCAACTGCCTCGGCCTGCCCAACATCGGCGGCGAGGTCGTCTTCGACCCCTGCTACCAGGGCAACCCGCTGGTCAACGCGCTCTGCCTCGGCGTGCTGCGGGTCGACCGGCTGCAGAAGAAGGAGGCCACCGGCCCCGGCAACGTCGTGGTGCTGATGGGCGCCCGGACGGGCCGCGACGGCATCGGCGGCGTGTCGGTGCTGGCCAGCGCCACCTTCGACGAGGGCAGCGAGCAGCGTCGCCCGTCCGTGCAGGTCGGCGACCCGTTCATGGAGAAGCTGCTGATCGAGGCATGCCTGGAGCTGTACGACGCCGAGCTGGTCGTCGGCATCCAGGACCTGGGCGGCGCGGGTCTGACCTGCGCGCTCACCGAGACGGCCGCCTCCGCCGGCACCGGCATGCGGGTCTGGCTGGAGCGGGTCCCGCTGCGCGAGGCCTCGATGGAGCCGCAGGAGATCCTGGCCAGCGAGTCCCAGGAGCGGATGCTGCTGGTCGTCGCACCGGAGAAGCTGGAGGCGGTACTCAAGACCGCCGAGAAGTGGGGCGTCTGGGCCACCGCGATCGGCGAGGTCACCGCCCCGTCGCCGGACGGGCGGCCGGGCCGCCTGGTGATCACCTGGCGCGACCAGCTCGTGGTGGACGTCCCGCCGGGCTCGCTGGTCGACGACGGTCCGGTCTACGCCCGCCCGATGCGCGAGCCGGCCGACCTGATCCTGCTTCAGGCCGACCGCGCCGAGACGCTGCCCCGGCCGTCGACGCCGGATGCCCTGCGCGAGACGGTGCTGCGCATGATCGCGTCGCCGAACCTGGCCGACAAGACCTGGGTCACCGAGCAGTACGACCGGTACGTGCTGGGCAACACCGTGCTCGCCCAGCCGGAGGACTCCGGCGTGATCCGCATCGACGAGCGCACCGGCCTCGGCGTGGCCCTGTCGCTGGACGGCAACGGCCGGTACGCCCGCCTCGACCCGTACCACGGCACGAAGCTGGCGCTGGCCGAGGCGTACCGGAACGTGGCCGTGACCGGTGCGAAGCCGATCGCAGTGACCAACTGCCTCAACTTCGGCTCGCCGGAGGACCCGGGCGTGATGTGGCAGTTCGCCGAGGCCGTGCGTGGCCTGGCGGACGGCTGCCTCGAGCTGGGCATCCCGGTGACCGGCGGCAACGTCAGCTTCTACAACCAGACCGGCGCGGCGGCGATCCACCCGACCCCGGTCGTGGGCGTGCTCGGCGTGCTGGACGACGTCGCCAGCCGGGTGCCGATGGGCTTCGTCCCCCGCTCCGCCGGCGACCACGACCAGCTCTTCCTGCTCGGCGAGACGCACGTGGAGCTGTCCGGCTCCGAGTGGGCCTGGGTCACGCACGAGCACCTTGGTGGCATCCCGCCGCAGGTCGACCTGGGCCGCGAGCGGCAGCTTGCCGACCTGCTGGCCGAGGCGGCCCGGGTCGGGCACCTCAGCTCCGCGCACGACCTCTCCGACGGCGGTCTCGCCCAGAGTCTGGTCGAGTCCTGCCTCCGGCGTGGCGTCGGGGCGGCGATCGCGGTGCCGGAGCAGTTCACCGGTGGCTCGATGCCGTTCGTCTTCCTGTTCAGCGAGTCGGCCGGGCGGGTTCTGGTTTCGGTGCCGCGCGGCCACGAGAAGGCGTTCACCGCACTGTGCGCCGAGCACGGGGTGCCGTGGGAGTTCATCGGGGTCACCGACCCGGCCGGCGGGGCGTTGGAGGTGCGCGGCCAGTTCCGGATCGGCTTGGACGAACTCTCCGCCGCGCACACCGCCACGCTGCCCAGGCTCTTCGGCGGGTCGGAGCAGCCGGTCGGGTCGGCGAGGGCCGTCCCCGCCGCGCCGCCCGCCGCAGCGGCCGCGACGCAGCCCGTCGCGGCGACGCCGGCCGTTGGCGAGGCGGAGCCGCCCGCGCCAGCAGCGGAGCTTCCCGCACCGGAGGCTGCCGAGCCGCCAGCGGCTGAGGTCGCCCCGGCTGTCGCCGCCGACGGGCCGCAGCCGGCCGGGGCCGAGCCGCAGCGAGTCGACGGCACGGAGCCGGCGGACGGTCCCGACCCCGGTGAGTCCGATCGGTCCGCCGCGCCCGATCAGCGCTGAGGCGTTGACCGCGACGGTCTACGCCCAGCCCGGCTCGGGCGCCCGGTTCGACTGGGGGCTGGCCGGGGCGGCGGAACTCGGCCGCGTCTGCGCCGTCCTGGTGGTGGTGGACGTGCTCTCGTTCACCACCACCGTGGAGGTGGCGGTCGCCCGGGGCATGCGGGTGCACCCGTTTCCCTGGGGCGAACAGGCGGCCGAGTACGCCCGCCGGGTCGGCGCGGTCGCCGCCGTGGGGCGTCGGCAGGTGACCCCGGCCCAGCCGTGGTCGCTCTCCCCGGCGGCCCTGAGCACCGCGCCGGCCGTCGCAGACCTGGTGCTGCCGTCGCCGAACGGCTCGGCGATCAGCGCCGCCGCCAGTGCCACGGGGCTGCCGGTGGTCGCGGCCTGCCTGCGTAACGCCCGCGCCGTCGGGCGTTGGCTGACCGACCAGGGGTACGGCTCGATCGACGCCCCGATCGGCGTGGTGGCCTCCGGGGAGCGCTGGCCGGACGGTTCGCTGCCCCCGTCGGTGGAGGACCAGCTCGGGGCGGCGTGCGTGCTAGACGCGCTTTCCGGTGTGCCCGGTGGGCTGTCGGTGGAGGCGGCGATGGCGCT
>NZ_GG657738.1:3711818-3713748 GCF_000158815.1 Micromonospora sp. ATCC 39149
TTCACCACTCGCGTCTGGTCGTCCGCCCCGCCGTACGCCCCCCGGGTGGCCGGGATCGCGCCCGCCGCGGCGGCACCCGTCGGGGCGTCCTCGGTGTCGTCGCCGGTCTCCCGGCGCTTCATCCACAGCAGCACGATGGTGCCGACGCCGACCGCCACGAACAGGCCGCCGAGCAGGATGAGCAGCCAGGACCCGAAGCCGCTGTCGTCCTCGGCGGCGGCGTTGTTCACGGCGCCCGCGGTGGCCTCCGGCGTCTCCTCGGTGGCCTCGTCGGTGGCCTCGTCGGTCGGCAGCGGCTCCTCGCTGGCCGACGGGCTGGGGCTCGGGCTCACCTCGACCTTGATCGCCAGGCTGAGCCGCTGGCCGCTCACACTCTGCCCGGCACTCGCGGTGAAGGACTTGGTGGCGTTCACCGTGCCCTGGATCGCGCCGATGTCGATCCGGCCGGGGGTGATGGGCCGGTCGGTGCTGCCGGTGAAGCTGAAGTTGCCGCTGCCGTTGCTGGTGGTCTCGTAGCGGTGCCCGGCGCTGTCCTGGAGCATCACGACGGCGTTCGGCACGGCCTCGCCGTTGGCCGTCGCGACGACCTTGCCGGAGACCGACTTGACGGTCTGTGTCTGGGCGGGGGTCGTCGGCGCGGCCGTCGCCTTCACGTTGAGCTGGAAGCTGCCGGTCGTGGAGTTCGAGCTGTCGGGTTCCACCCGGACCGTGACGTTGACCCCGCCGGCGTCCGGCGCGCGGTCGCTGGCCTTGAGCGTGAGCAGTTGGTTCCTCGGGGCCTGCCCGTTGAGGTTGATCTGACCGCAGCCGCTCGCGCAGCTTACGCCGGCCGGCAGGCCGGTGAGGCTGATCCGGGCGTTCGTGTCACCGTCGCCCGGAGTGACCTGGACGCTCACCGTGGCGTCACTGCCCGCGTTCAAATTGACTGAGCCGGGCGTGACGCTGACCTCGGCGGCCAGGGCGGGTGTGGCGGGGGTGGCGAGCAGGGCGCCGACAACCAGCGCCACGACCACACCGGCCCGCTGCTGCCAGGCACGTCGGTGTGTTGACACGTCCACCGCCTTCCGGTCTGACTTCCCTGGCCGGCGGGGCGCCGGCCGGGGATCATCACGGTACGAATACGCCGTCGGCAACTATGCCTTGTCTGACCGGATCGGCGCGACCCAGGGCCAGCGTCGAAAGCACCGGAGCCGGGTCGTATCGTCCCTTCGTGTCCTCTCCGCACTTTAAGTCCGCAGCAGTCGCCGAGGCACTCGCCGCGCTCGATGAAGGTCGTACGCCCGAACGGCCGGTGTTCCGGGAGGCGGTCCGTGCCTTGTTGGCCGCCCTCACGGAGCGTGCCCCCGGCCGATCGGTGGAGGTGCGTGTCCCACCTTACGGTGCAGTTCAGTGCATTCCCGGTCCCCGACACACCCGCGGCACCCCACCGAACGTCGTCGAGCTGGATCCGACCACGTGGCTGGAGCTCGCGACGGGCCGCCGGAGCTGGGCGGACGCGGTCGCCGAGGGTCGTGTTCGGGTCAGCGGGGCCCGTTCGGACCTCTCCGTGCACCTCCCGCTTCATCTGGGTGAACAATCCGACTAGACGATCACTCACCGGAGCTGTGTCGTGACTTTCTGTATTGACGCTGATTCGCGTACACTGTCAGGCGACGACAGTGGTCCCGGCCGGGCAACGCGGACCAGCAACTCCGTCCGGCCCGGCCAGTCCCGACCAGCATGAGGGAGCGGCAGGTGCCCCGAGGCGACGGCCGGCTGAGCCACGATCTTGATCCCCAGCGACCCGGCCCCCAGGACGCCTGCGGCGTCTTCGGCGTCTGGGCGCCCGGGGAGGAGGTCGCCAACCTGACCTACTTCGGGCTCTACGCCCTCCAGCACCGTGGCCAGGAGGCCGCCGGGATAGCCGTCAGCGACGGCTCCGGGGTGGTGG
>NZ_GG657738.1:3714078-3780799 GCF_000158815.1 Micromonospora sp. ATCC 39149
GATCATCCGGGGGTATCTGTCGATGGTCGGCGAGCTGGCCGGCGACCAGTGGAACGAGGGGGACGTCTCCTGCTCGGTGGTCCGCCGGGTGGCCCTGCCGGACGCGTTCTTCGCCGCCGACGGGCTGTTCCAGACGTTCCTCACCGTGCTGGACGAGTTCGGGGCGTACCCGGCGGTGGTCAACCGGGAGCTGGAGCGCTTCCTGCCCTTCCTGGCCACCACGAAGATCCTGGTCGCGGCGGTACGCCGGGGCGTCGGCCGGGAGGCCGCGCACGAGGCGATCAAGGAGCACGCGGTCGGTGTGGCGCTGGCGATGCGGGAGCGGGCGGCCGCCGAGAACGACCTGTTCGACCGTCTCGCCGCCGACGCCCGCCTGGGCCTGTCCCGCGCCGACATCGATGCCCTGGTTGCCGACCGCACCGCCTTCGTGGGCGCGGCCGGGGCCCAGGTCGACCGGGTGACCACCCGCATCGCCAAGATCGTCAGCGCCCACCCCGCGGCGGCCACCTACACTCCGCCCCCTATTCTCTGACCCCGCCGGTCGGCGGGGGTGGGTCAGAAGTCGCGGGTGGGGGTTTCGGCCGCCGAGGAGACCCAGCGGGCGATCGTGCGGATGCTGCGCGAGGCGGGCGCGCTGGAGGTCCACGTGCGGATCTCCTCCCCGCCGGTCAACTGGCCGTGTTTCTACGGCATCGACTTCGCCACCCGGGCCGAGCTGTTGGCCAACGGGCTGGACAACGAGGGCATCCGGCGGTCCATCGGCGCCGACACGCTGGGCTATGTTTCGCTGCCCGGCCTGATCGCCGCGACCGAGCAGCCGAAGACCCGGCTCTGCCGGGCCTGCTTCGATGGGGAGTACCCGATCGAGCTGCCGGCCGGGAACCTGATCGGCAAGCACGTGCTCGAAGGGGTGGGACGCCGGGTCGCCGATGCCCCGGACGCCCTCGGGCACGTCGTCCCACCGCTCGTCGCCACTTCGGGCGGCGCGACCGTACACCGCCCATAGCATCGCCCGACGCGGGTCCGACCGGCCACCGCCGGGCCCCGCGAGAACCACAAAAGGGGAGAACCGTGACGCACGTGTCCGAGCGCAGCGGCACAGGAAGCAGCCCGACCGGCACCGGCGGCGACCGCACGCCCTGGACGGCCGCCACCGGCCGCCCGGCGCGTAAACGCTCGGTCTCGTACGCGGACGCGGGCGTCTCGATCGAGGCGGGCGACCGCGCGGTCGAGCTGCTCAAGTCCAAGGTCAAGCAGACCCGTCGTCCGGAGGTCATGGGCGACCTCGGCGGCTTCGCCGGCCTGTTCCGGCTGGACACGAAGAAGTACAGGAACCCGATCCTCGCGTCCTCCACCGACGGTGTCGGCACCAAGCTGGTGATCGCCCAGCAGCTCGACATCCACGACACGATCGGCATCGACCTGGTTGCGATGGTCGTGGACGACCTGGTGGCCTGCGGGGCCGAGCCGCTGTTCCTGCTCGACTACATCGCCTGCGGCGAGGTCGTCCCCGACAAGGTGGCCGAGATCGGCGCGGGCATCGCCGACGGCTGCCGGTACGCCGGCTGTGCGCTGCTCGGCGGCGAGACCGCCGAGCACCCCGGCGTGCTGCGCCCGGACGAGTACGACGTCTCCGCCACCGGCGTCGGGGTGGTGGAGGAGAGCGAGATTCTCAGCCCGGAGCGGGTGGAGACCGGCGACGTGGTCATCGCGATGCGCTCCTCGGGCCTGCACTCCAACGGCTACTCGCTGGTCCGGCACGTGCTGCTGGGCGCCGGCCGGATGCGGCTGGACGTGGTGATCGAGGACTTCGGCCGGCAGCGCACCCTCGGTGAGGAGTTGCTCACCCCGACCAAGATCTACGCCCAGGACTGCCTCAAGCTGATCGCCGAGGCCGAGGTGCGGTCGATCGCGCACGTCACCGGCGGCGGCATCCCGGGGAACCTGGTCCGCATCCTGCCGGAGAACGTGGACGCGGTGGTCAACCGTTCCACGTGGAAGCCGCAGCCCATCTTCGACCTGATCCAGTCCAAGGGCCGGATCGAGGACCACGAGATGGAGGCGACGTTCAACATGGGCGTGGGCATGTTCGCCATCGTCTCCGCCGAGGACGCCGACCGGGCGCTCGCCACGCTGACCGGGCGGGGCGTGGACGCCTGGCAGGCTGGCGAGATCATCGAGGGCACCGGCAAGGTGCAGATGGTTGGCCAGCACACCCGGGGTTAGCATCGAGAGTCATTGATCAGTCAAGGCGTCTGAGCGGGGGTTACCCGAGCGGCCATCGCCGCCTAGCCTGAAGGCCACCCTTCGGGTGGGGAAGGAGGGCGATGGCTGCTCGGGGACGGCCGCTCAGCGGGATGCGGGGAATCTCCCCGGTCCCGTCGTACGTCGTGATGCAGCCGACCACTCTCTGCAACCTCGACTGCGCGTACTGCTACCTGCCGTTGCGGGCGGCGGATCGGCGGATGCCGGTCGCGGTCGCCGAGGCGGTCGCGGCCTCGGTGAACCGCTGGGCGGTGGCCGGCCGGTTCTCGGTGGTGTGGCACGGCGGGGAGCCGCTCGCGGCCGGCCGGGAGCACCTGGCCGCCCTGATCGCCCCGTTCGGCCCGGAAGTCGAGCACCACGTGCAGACCAACGCGACCCTCATCGACGACGCCTGGTGCGAGTTCCTCGCCGCGCACCGGGTGCGGGTCAGCGTGAGCGTGGATGGGCCGCGCGGGCGCAACGGCGACCGCGTCACCCGCGCCGGCCGGCCGGCGTACGACCGGATCGTGCGGGGGGTCGCGGCGCTGCGCCGGCACGGGCTGCCGTTCTCGGCCCTGGCGGTGGTCAACGACCCGGAGCCGGGTCGGGCCGCTGAGCTGTACGACTACTTCCTCGGCCTGGGCTGCGAGGTGTTGGGCGTCAACATCGAGGAGACGGAGGGGGTCAACACCCGGGGCAACGCCCACGACGCGGCCCAGGTGCGGGCGTTCTGGGCGGAGCTGGTGTCCGCCTGGCGTCGCGACCCCCGCATCCACCTGCGCGAGGTGGAGTGGTCGCTGCGGTACGCGGCGGCGGTCCTCGACGGTACGGTCGACGGGCTGCTGCCCCGGCGGCTCGACCCGATCCCCACGGTCGGCCACGACGGGTCGGTGGTCGTGCTCTCCCCGGAGTTGGCCGGCTTCTCCGCCCCCGGGTACGGCGACTTCAGCAGCGGCAACGTGCTGACCACACCGCTGGCCGAGATCCTGGCCGACGCGGAGCGGGCGACCGGCTGGGTGGGTGAGTTCCTGGCCGGTGTGGAGGCGTGCCGGGCGTCCTGCCCGTACTTCGGGTTCTGCGGTGGCGGGCACGCCGCCAACCGTTACTTCGAGCTGGGGCGTTTCGACGGTACGGAAACCGAGCACTGCCGCAACAGCAAGATCCGCTTACTGGAGGGAGTGTTGGACCATGCCCGAAAACACCGGACACCGACAGCCTGAGCGCGTCGGAGGGAGCGCCGAGGGCCCGGTCGTCGACCGGGTGCTGGATGTCGCAGACGGGCTCGTCGCGCTGCTCCAGGAGGCGGAGGATGCGCGCCGGCTGCGGTCGGAGGCGGCGGGACACGATGGCGCGGGCGCGGTGTGCGCCTGGAACCACTTCGAGAACATCCCGACGTTCTACAACTGGAACAACCGGCCCCGTTGAGGGGCATGACCCCGAGATCAAGGACCTGCCGATCGGTCGGAACGCCGCCGGTGGACAGATCCTTGATCATCGGTTGGTACGCCGGCCCCGGACGGGCACACACGCGAGCACGCGGACTACCGCGTGCTCAACTGCCCCCGGGGGTCAACGGGTTGGACGGACCCAGGGGTCTGGGTCCTCGTCCGCGTGATCCTCGTCGTCGTCGTCGACATACTCTTTGTAGTCGTCGTCGAAGTCGTGGTTCGACTTACCAGCACCCGCCAGTTCGCGCTGCAAGGCGGTGAGGTCGGTGTTCGGGGAGTGGTACTTCAACTCCCGGGCCACCTTCGTCTGCTTGGCCTTAGCACGGCCGCGCCCCATGGCTCGACCCCCTCGCACAGAATTCGGGGCAGCCCGAAGGCGGGCCCCGATGACGTCAGGCATCTCTCGTGGCTCTTACGGTACATGGGGATGCCACCCTTCGGCACCTCGGGTTACCGCAGGCCGGCTCCATGCGTCGCAGTCATCCGGCCGTCACCGATCGTATCGAGGTAAGGGGCGGTTGCCGAAGCGCCCGTGACTCCGGGCAGTTGGGCCGTTTCACCCCGATTTCTAGCTTAACGTCACCTGCCCCGCAGCCCTGCCCGGTCGCCCGACCCGGGGCGGCGACCGCCTCCGGGTCGGGCTGTGACCTTCACCGCAGTAGGTGACCCTCACCGCAGGTGGATGGCGCGCAGCCGGCCGACCTCCGCCATCCGGCGCTCGGCGAGTCGGTCCGCCGCCACCGCCGGCGGCACCCCCTCGGCGTCGGCGAGCCGCAGGATCTGCCGAGTGGTGTCGTAGATGCGGGTGGCCCGGAGCTTGGCCCGCTCGAAGTTGAAGCCCTCGATCTCGTCGGCCACCTGGATCACCCCGCCGGCGTTCACCACATAGTCGGGGGCGTAGAGGATGCCCCGTTCGGCGAGCAGCTTCTCGATGCCCGGGTGGGCGAGCTGGTTGTTCGCCGCCCCGGCGACCACCCTCGCCCGCAGCGCCGGCACCGTGTCGTCGTTGAGAGCGCCGCCCAGCGCGCACGGGGCGTACACGTCGATGTCGGCGGCGACGAGGGCGGCGGCGTCGTCGACCAGCTCGACCTGCGGATGGTTGGCGCGCACCCACTCGCGCGGCCGGGGGTCGACGTCGGTTGCCACCACCTCGGCGTGGTCGTCGAGCAGGTGCCGGGTCAGGTGCTTGCCGACCTTGCCCAGCCCGGCCACGCCGACCCGCCTGCCGTTCAGGGTGGGCGCGCCCCAGACGTGCTCGGCGGCTGCCCGCATCCCCTGGAAGACGCCCCAGGCGGTCAGTACCGAGGAGTCCCCGGCCCCGCCGTGCTCGACGCTGCGGCCGGTGACGTAGCGGGTCTCCCGGGCGATCACGTCCATGTCCGCCACGTATGTGCCGACGTCGCAGGCGGTGTAGTAGCGGCCGTTCAGCGACTCCACGAAGCGGCCGTACGCGCGCAGCAGCGGCTCGCTCTTGAGCTGCTCCGGGTCGCCCCAGATGACCGCCTTGCCGCCGCCCAGGTCGAGCCCGGCGAGCGCATTCTTGTACGCCATGCCGCGTGACAGGTCGAGCACGTCGGCAAGCGCCGACTCCTCGTCGGCGTACGGGTAGAAGCGGGTGCCGCCGAGCGCGGGGCCGAGCGCGGTGGAGTAGATCCCGATGATCGCGCGGAGGCCGGTCTGTGTGTCCTGGCAGAACACGACCTGCTCGTGGCCCGTGGATGACGGGTCGTCGGTGCTGGTGAAAACGCCCATGGCTGACTCCTGTGACGGTATGCGTCCTTGTGGGACGCGGACCTGGTCGCACGCCGGCGGGATGCTGCCGGTGCTACCGAGCCTAGTATCGGCCGACGCCGTGCCGTCGTCCGCAGCGTGCCCAGTGCGCGGGCGTCCGGCGGGCCGGCGGGGGGCCGCGCGCGTGATCGGGGGCGCTGTGGGCGTCGCGGTTCCGTCTCGTGGGAGGATCGCGCCGTGCCGTCGCTCTTCGCTTCGTACCTGCGGGTGTACGAGCCGCTGACCGCCTTCGACCGGGACCGCCAGTCCTTCTGGCGGCGCTACGTCCAACAGGGGCGGGCGGTGGCCCCGTCGGAGGGGCCGGTGCGGCAGCGGACGGCGGTCATCGAGGCGCTCGGCGCGGGCTGGACCCGGCTGCCCGACCTGCCCGAGGAGGCGTACGTCCTGGAGGTCGACGACACCCTGCTGGTCTGCCCGTGGAACCTGCGGATCCGGGTGGCCGAGGCGGCGCTGAGCGCCCGCGACGGCGTGCCGTCCGTGCTGGCCGACGCGTTCGTGCCACCGATCCTGGCCGGGCAGGCCAAGGCGGTCGTGGAGGACTGGCGCAGCGGGGCCCGGGTGCTGGAGCACGGCGTCCCCCGGGTGCACGAGCAGATCGCCACCTGGGGGGTGCCGCTGCGCTGGTTCGTGCTGTTCGACTTCGAGGAGCGGGACCTGGTGACCCGGCCCGGGCGGCGCGCGCTGCGGTACCGGACGGAGATCTCCAAGGCTCGCCGCCGGTCGTCCCGGGCGCTGTCGGTGCTGCGCAAGACCGTCGGCCAGGCGCCGATCACCGAGGCGGTGGAGGAGGCCGCGCGCTGGCTGGAGGAGTTCCACCCGCGCTCGGTGGTGGAGCTGGACTATGGCGGCCTGGTCCAGTTGCTCTCCGACGAGGCCCTCGCCGAGGACGATTCCCCGGCGCTCGTCGCGGGCGGCCTCACCGGGCTGTCCAAGGGGGAGGCCGACGAGGCGTCGGCGGCGTACGACCGGCTCGTCGCGCGGTGGCGGGCGGTCCAGTTGCTGGAGCGGTGCAACTAGCCCTGACCTGGGTAAAGACTTGCCCAAGGGGGAACAAACCGCCCATGGAACCGCTCCCAAGGTGAGGTGGGCTCGTAGTTGGAGCATCACGACCAGTGATTATGAGTCCGAATAAGGTGGCTTCTGACGTGTATTAGTCGTATAAATCGGGCATGGTTCATCCGTCCGTCTAGGGACCTTCGGCCGTTCGGCCCATGTCGGACATCGGGGACTAGCCGGACCATGGGAGACGCGTCGGCCGGCGGGACCCCGGCCGATGTCTATACCTGTGGAGGAGTGACCGATATGGCATCGCGAACGCACGAACCGGAGCCGCTGCTCACACCGGCCGAGGTGGCGTCGATGTTCCGTGTCGACCCGAAGACGGTGACCCGGTGGGCCAAGGCTGGCAAGCTCAGTGCCATCCGCACTCTGGGCGGCCATCGCCGTTACCGCGAGTCGGAGGTTCGCGCCCTGCTGCAGGGGCAGATCCCCCAGCAACGCCAGGGGGACTGACCCGCCGGGAAGTCCTTCAGAATTCCGTTCCGATCAGGGGCGGCAGATCGCATCTGCCGCCCCTGATCGTGTCCGGCCCAGGGCTTCAGGTCGCCGGGCTGCTTTGCTCGCCGCCTAGGCCCTGCCCTCTCAGCAGTTCGCTCCCCTCCGGGATCCCCTCACCCGCTCTGCTCGGCTCCGGGGTCGGCCTGCTCGGCGAGCGTCAGCCGGATGCCCACCGTGCCGCCCTCGCCCCGGCGTAGCCGGCTGCCCAGCAGGCTGAGGCGGCCCAACAACCGGTACTTCTGCTTCAGCAACTCGCGGATCCGCAGGGTCTCCGTCGGATCGCAGATCGTCGCCCGGCCGGCCACCGCCGCGCCGTGCGGGCGGCCTCGCACGTCGCACGGGGCGATCGTGACGTCGCCGCTGCGCCGGATGCGTTTTACCTTGCCGGAAGCAGAGGCGGTCCACGCGGCGAGCGCGTCACCGTCGCGGACCACCCACACCGGTGTGGGCACAGCCCGCCCGTCCTTGCGGAACGTGGTCAACAGCACGTACTTCTCGGCACCCAGCCGGTCCAAGGTGGTCACGCCGACAGGATACGGCCGAGCGTCCGCGCGGCAGCGGGGATAGCGTGAACCCTATGACCGGGGAACCCAGGATCGGCGACGTCTTCGGCGAGCTGCTGCGGGACGCCCTCGCCGTGGCCAGCGGCAGCGGCGCCCGGCCGCTGGCCGGTGGGCGGCTGCCCCGGCCGGTCGTGGAGGTCATCGAGCGAGACGACGGCCTGATCAACGGTGCCCCCGCCGCCCACTACCTGGCCGGCCCCGAGGACTGGCAGCCGTACGACCACCGGGCCGTGGACCGGGTGCGCGGCGAGACGCTGGACGTCGGCGTCGGCGCCGGCCGGATCGCGCTGCTGCTCCAGGAGCGCGGCGTGCCGGTGACCGGTCTGGACACCTCGCTCGGGGCGCTGAAGGTGTGCCGACGGCGCGGCGTGCGGGACCTGGTGCACGGCACGGTCGACGAGCACGTCGCCGACGGCCGGCGGTACGACACCTTCCTGCTGCTCGGCAACAACCTCGGGCTCTTGGAGGGGCGGGAGCGCGCGCCCGCGTTCCTCGCCGCGCTGGCCGCGCTCGCCCGGCCCGGGGCGCAGGTCATCGCGCACGGCACCGACCCGTACGGCACCAGCGACCCGGTGCACACCGGCTACCACGAGCGCAATCGGCGGCGCCGCCGGCTCGGCGGCCAGCTACGGCTGCGGCTGCGCTACCGCGAGCTGGGCACCGAGTGGTTCGACTACCTGGTCTGCTCCGTGGCCGAGCTGGCCGACCTGGTGCGGGGCACCCCGTGGCGGCTGGTTGACGTGGACGACCGGGACGCCCCGTACTACCTGGCGACGCTGACCCTGACCGGCTGAGCGCGCCGCTCCGTGCCTGGGCGTGGCAGATAACCGGGCGCGGGCGGTTAGCAGGGCCCCCTGTTAACGCCCGCGTTAACAGGGGGCCCTTCCTTGCATTTCAGACCTGGACGGTCGGGGGGAACTGCTCGGGCGGGAGGCCGCCGTCGCCGTCGACGACCTCGTCGGGAGTGCCGTCCTCGTCGAGGTCGACCATCGTGATGTCCACCTTGCCGTCACCGTCGGTGTCGAACTGGAACAGGTCGGCCCGGCCGTCGCCGTCGGTGTCGACCACCCAGACGTCGGTCTTCCCGTCGTTGTTGGTGTCCGCGCGGAGCAGGTCGACCCGCTCGTCGCCCCGGGTTTCCACGGTCTCGGTGCTCTCCACACTCTCCGGTGCCTGGCTCATGTCGGGTCCTTCCCTCGGTTGACGGCCGTCCTTACCCGGATCGACGCGCCCCCACGCATCCGTTGAGTGGCGGTGCTGCATAGGGTCGCACCCATGAGCCAGCGGAGCGAGCGCCCCGGCACGGCGGAGACCCCGCGCGCCGGGCGGAGCGAGGAGACGTCATGAGCGGTCGGTTTGTCGTCGTCGGAGCCGGCACGATGGGCCTCGGCATCGCCTACGTGGCGACCGGCGCGGGCTACCGCGTCGAGCTGGTGGAGGTCGACGCGGGCCGGGCGACCGCCGCCGGGGCGCGGCTCGGCGAGCTGTGGGAGCGGGCGGTCCAGCGCGGAAAGCTCACCGCCGACGAGGCGACGGCCAACCGGGAACGGCTGACGCTGCGCGGGTCCCTCGGCGAGATCGCGCCCGCGCCGGATGTGGTGGTGGAGGCCGTCCCCGAGCGGCTCGACCTCAAGCGGGCGGTGCTGCGCGACGCCGCCGCCCTGCGTCCCGCGCTGCTCGGCAGCAACACCTCCAGCATCGCCATCGGCGAGCTGGCCGCCGGGCTGGACCGTCCCGAGCGCTTCCTCGGCCTGCACTTCTTCAACCCGGTCTGGGCCATGGCGCTGCTGGAGATCGTGGTGGGCCAGGCCACCGCCGACGAGACCACCGCGGCGGCCGTCGCGCTCGCCGGCCGGCTCGGCAAGGACCCCGTCGTGGTACGCGACCTGCCCGGCTTCGCCACCTCCCGGCTCGGGGTGACCCTCGGCCTGGAGGCGATCCGGATGGTCGCCGACGGGGTGGCCAGCCCCGCCGACATCGACAAGGCCATGGTGCTCGGCTACCGACACCCGGTCGGCCCGCTGGAGCTGACCGATTTGGTCGGGCTGGACGTCCGGCTCGACATCGCCCGCACCCTCCAGGTCGCGTACGGGGACCGGTTCGCGCCCCCGCCGCTGCTGGAGCGGATGGTCGCCGAGGGGAAGCTGGGCCGCAAGTCCGGGCAGGGCTTCTACCGATGGGACGAGGGCGGGAAGCGGTGAGCGGGCTGCGGATCGAGGAGCGTCCCGACCGGCTGGTGGTGACGCTGGACCGGCCCGAGAAGCGCAACGCGATCGACGCCGAGCTGATCGCCGAGCTGCACGCCGTCTGCGCCGAGCTGGAGGCCCGGCCCCGGCTGCTGCTGCTCACCGGCGGCACCGAGGGCATCTTCGCCGGCGGGGCGGACATCGGCCAGCTTCGCGAGCGCGGCCGGCTCGACGCGCTCGCCGCGATCAACTCCGCCGCGTTCGCCCGGGTTCGGGCGTTGCCGATGCCGACCGTCGCCGCCGTGGACGGGCCGGCGCTGGGCGGCGGGGCCGAGCTTGCGTACGCGTGTGACCTGCGGTTGTGCACGGCGCGCGCGGTCTTCGGGCAGCCCGAGGTGCGGCTGGGCATCCTGGCCGGCGCGGGCGCGACCCACCGGCTGCCGGCGCTCGTCGGTGAGGCCCGGGCCAAGGAACTGCTCTTCACCGGCCGCCGGGTGGACGCCGCAGAGGCGCTGCGGATCGGCCTGGTCAATCGGGTGGTCGACGAGCCGGCCGAGCTGCTGCCCGCCGCGCACGGGCTGCTCGACGAGATGGCCAAGGGCTCCGCGCTGGCGCTGCGGCTGACCAAGCTGGCCGTGGACGCGCCTCCGGCCGCCCATCCGCACCTCGACCTGGTCAGCCAGGCGGTGCTGTTCGAGGACGAGGAGAAGCGGCGGCGGATGACCGAGTTCCTGGAGCGCCGCCGGAGCCGCTGACCCGCCGCCACGACCGTCGAGGCCGCGCTGGCCCGCCGCCGAGGCCGCTGGCCCGCCGCCGGAACCGCGACGGCCGCCCCCGTGAGCGATCCTGCGGGGGCGGCCGTCGGCGCGGTCGGGTGCCGTCAGTGCCGGATCTGCACCCCGGAGTCGGCCAGCGCCCGGATCACCTGCGCGGACTCGCCGAAGCCGATGACCAACACCGCGTCCGCGCCATACGCCTTGATCTCGCGGGCCCCGGCGGTGAAGTCCAGCGGCGGGGCCTTCGCGTCGGCCGGCGGCTCGTACGTCAGCAGCTTCACCTGGTCGCCGTCCAGCCCGGCCCGCTCCAGCTCGGCGCGGACGTTCTCCTGGAGGCCCTCGCCATAGGAGTCCTTTCGCGCCACCAGGGCGATCCGGTGCGGCCCGTCGCGCAGGATCACGTCGGCCAGGGCGCGCCCCTGGAGGCTGTCTGGTGGGGCGGTACGGAAGTAGAGCCCCTTGTCCTCGACCGCGGTCAGCCCGGCGTCGGTGTTGGACGGCGAGAAGAGCACCAGGCCGGCGGCCACCACGTCGGGCAGGACGGCCCGGGAGATGCCCGAGGCACCGGCGCCGATGATGACGTGCACGCCCTCCCGGATGTGCTTTGCCACGGTGGCCTTCGCGACGGACGGGTTGGTGCCGTCGTCACCGTCGATCCAGACCACGTCCTCACCGAGCACCCCGCCCGCCGCGTTGATCTCCTTGACGGCGAGCGCGGCTCCGGCGGCCAGCGGCGGGTACGCGATGGCCAGGTCGCCGGTGCGCGGCAGCAGCCCGCCGAGGACCAGTGGCGCCGAGAGGGCCTTCGTGCCGCGCTGCCGTTGCGGCCGGGGCGGGTTCTTGGTGCTCGCCGCCGAGTCGTCACCGGCGCCGACGAACTCGGTCTTGCCGTCGTCGATCTTCTGCTCGCCGAAGGTCAAGGTGGCGTAGCTGGCCGTTGCCGGCTCCCCGGCGTCGGTGAACCCGGCCCGGTTGAGCGATACGCCCCGGTACTCGATGTCCCGGCCGTCCCGCGCGAGCCGCAGGCAGTCCGCCGGCTTCTCGCACCGCTGGCCGTTGTTGGTGACACCGACGATCTGCTTGGCGATCGCGGCCGGCTCGGTGGTGCCGGCAAGCTGCGCGGCCAGGGCACTGATCATGACCGCGTCGTAAGACTCGGCGGAGTAGAGGTAGTCCGTCAGCTTCGAGTTGACGCCGCGGAGGCGGTTCTTGAAGGAGTCCGGCAACGGCGTGAGCGGGGTCGTGCCCTTCATGCCGTCGAGCAGGTCGGCGCGCTCCTTCAACTCCACGGCGTACGCGTTGGTCATGTTGCCGTCGGTGCCGTAGAGGCGGACCTGTGGGGTGGTGGTCGCCTCCTTGGAGTCGTCGGTGCCGCAGCCGGCACCGGCGAGGAGCAGCGCCCCGCAGGCCGCCAGGGCGGCGACGCGCGAGCCGGGTGATACGAGCATGGTCGTCCTTCCTCCGGGAAAGGTCCGCTGCGCACATTAGCGTGCCTGGCTGACCGGCGGGACCGTGGAGGCGAGTCAAACGCCTGCTAGCCCTGTGTGTGCACGGAGGGTCACGAGGTTCGCGCTCTCGGGTGGTCACCGCTTGACCACCCGACGTACAGTTCGGCGGGTGACGGACGTACCGCAGCAGACGCTGGACGACGCTACCGCCGTGCTTCACTCGGCCCTGGCCGGGGACGGCGAGGCGGTGGTGGGCACCTTCGACGAGGTGGTCGACCGGTCCGGCCTGGCCGGCGCGTACGGGGTCGCCTGGTGCCTCGCGGCCACCATGGTAGGGGACGTGCCTGCCCACGGCGGCGCGGCGCTGGAGTTCCCCGGCATCGACGAGGCCGGCTACGACACCCGCTGGGTGGCGCGCTTCGTCAGCGCGTACGCCAACGCCGACGCGGACACGGGGGAGGCGCTCTTCGGCGCGGCGGTCGCCGACGGCCTGCTGCCGGACTGCCTGCTCACCCTCGCCGGCTCGACGGTGGCGACCCTGCGCAGCCGGGCCGCTTGACACCCGGCGCCCGGCCCGGGGGGACGGGCGCCGGGGCTCCGCCGGTCAGAACGCGTGGTACGCGATCAGCGGCTCGTACTCGTAGCGCAGGTTCGAGAAGTGCCGGCCTCGCCGCCCCAGCCTCCGGTCTGGAAGTACGAGCGCACCGCGCCGCCGTAGCAGGTGGTGAGCGTGCCGGCGAGGTTGTCGGCGGATAACGGCGCGGCGGGCGCGGCGACGGCGGGCGGCCGTGGCAGGGTCGATGTGATAGCTCTGGTGGCATGTCGCAGGCCATGCTCGCCAAGGTGCGCAAGCTGCTGGCGAAGGCGGAGGACCCGGCCTGCACGCCGCAGGAGTCCGCCGCCTTCACCGCCAAGGCCACCGAGCTGATCGCCCGCTACGGCGTGGACCGGGCCCTCCTGGCGGCCCGCGACCCGGCCACCGACCCGGTCGGCGACCGGGTGGTCGAGGTCGTCGCCCCGTACGCCCGGGACAAGGCCGGCCTGCTCGCCGCCGTCGCCGACCCGCTGCGCTGCCGGTGCGTGCGCCGCCGGCACGGTGACGGCTTCGCGATGCACCTCTTCGGCTTCGCCAGCGACCTGGAGCGGGTCGACCTGCTCTACACCTCGCTGCTGGTGCAGGCCGCGCACGGGCTGGCCGGCACCGCCGTCCCGGCGGGCGAGCACCCGGCCGCGTTCCGGCGGTCCTGGCTCGCCGGGTTCGCCCAGGTGGTCGGCGGGCGGTTGGCGGCGGCGGAGGCCGGCGCGGTGGCCGACTCGGGCGGGCCCTCCGTCGCGCTGGTGCTGGCCGACCGCTCGGACCAGGTCCAGCGCCGGGTCACCGAGGTCTACCCCCGGCTGCGCACGGCCGCGCCAAGGCGGCTCGGCGGCACCGGATTCGGCTCGGGCGCGGCGGCGGGCCACCGCGCCGACCTGGGCGGCCGGGGAGTGTCCCCCGCCTCTCGGCCGGCTCGGGGCCTCACCCGCTGACCGGCGCGGGCCGCTGGCGGTCCGCAGGGGGTGCCAACCATGGCGGGTGGAGCCGATCGGGTACGCGGCGGAGCCGGGCCGGGTCAGGCATCAGGGTGCAGGACCGAGGACAGGTACCGGGAGAGCAGTTCGTACCAGCCCGCCGTGAGCGCCTGCCGGTACCCCTCGGCGGCCTCGCCGTGCCGGTCGAAGTGTCGGTGCTCGACCTCCACCCGGGTCCGCTCCGGGCCCTCGGGAAGGAACAACACCTCGACCTCGCTGGCCTGCGCCGGGTCGGGGACCGGTACCCGGTCCGGCCCGATCTGCCAGACGAACACCAGGCGGCGGGGCGGGTCCCAAATGAGCACCCGGCCCCAGTCGGCGCGGAAACCGTGCGGACCGATCTCGTAGAGCATGCCGCCGGCGTGCGGCTCGACGCCCAACTCGGCAAGCGCGGCCGGCCCGGACCAGGTGTATTCCGGCACCCACCAGTCGGTGAGGGCCCCCGTGAAGACCGCGAAGGCTCGCTCGGCGGAGGCGGGAACGAGGAGACTGCTGCGGAGCGAGTACTGTGCGACGTCCTGCCGGACGGTTGTCGGACCGTCGATCTCCTGTCCCATAGGCCCGGACCATACCGGCTGGTGCCTTGGAGTGCAGCTTGCATAGTGCCGGTATCCGGACCCGATGCGCTCGGATGCCGGACAGTCGCGCCGAGTGGTCGTGACGCCGCCAGCGAGGGGGGTCTTGGAAGTCGGGGGCCCTTTCACGGGCCGGAACCGCCCAGGATGTGCCCGAGTGCCCCCACCGCTGAGACGGGGCCGACGCGACTGGCACCGCAAAAGCAAGATCCCCACCTGCGTTTCCGCTGGTGGGGACCTCTGTAGCCCGGCGAAAGGCTATGTGGCCAGGGGCGGGGTCGAACCGCCGACCTTCCGATTTTCAGTCGGACGCTCGTACCAACTGAGCTACCTGGCCGTGCTGCTCGGCTCATCGTACCCAAGCGGCGGGGTCACCGTCGGTAGGGCACCTGCTCCGATACGCAGAACGCCGCGCATCTTACGCGCGGCGTCAGCGCTTGCGGTCCTGACGGGACTTGAACCCGCGACCTCCGCCTTGACAGGGCGGCGAGCACTCCGACTGCTCCACAGGACCTTGCTGGTGTTACCGGTGTTGCTCCGGCTTGCGCCGGTCGTGCCCCCAACGGGATTCGAACCCGTGCTACCGCCTTGAAAGGGCGGCGTCCTGGGCCGCTAGACGATGAGGGCGGCCCCGCCATCATTGCACACTCGCAACTTCTAGCGGACTTGCTCCCATCCGGCCCCGCCGGAGGCTTGGAAAGCATACGTGACGTGCGGCCCGCGAAACAAATCGGTATGGCCGGGGGCGCAATCGGCTGCAAAACAGCAGTTCACGGGCGGTCTAGCCGAGCCGGGTGAGCCCGTAGCGCCGCTGCAGGTCGCCGATCAGGCGAGCGCAGGCGGCGACCGTGGCGGCCCGGTTCCCGCCCCCGTCGTGCATCAGCACGACCGAGCCTGGCCTGGCCGCGCTGGTGACCCGCTTCGTGATCGTCGGGGCGGTCGGCTTCGCCCAGTCCTGCGGGTCGACGCTCCAGTGCAGCGATCGCATGCCGAGCTGCTTCGCCACCGTCACCACCTCGGGGGTCCACCGCCCGCCCGGCTGGCGGTAGAGGGACACCTTGGCCCCTGGCGCGGCCGCCCCGATGGCGCGGTTGGTGCGCGCCAGGTCGGCGCGGATCTCGACGACCGGCCGCCGGCCGAGGTCGATGTCGTGCCGCCAGCTGTGGTTGCAGAGTTGGTGACCCTCGCGGGCGATTCGGGCGACCAGCTGCGGGTGCTTCCGTACCTGCGTGCCGACCACGCAGAAGATGGCCTTCGCCCCAGCCGCCCGGAGCTGGTCGAGGATCTTCGGCGTCCACGTCGGGTCGGGCCCGTCGTCGAAGGTCAACGCCACCGCCCGGCCGCCCGTGGTCCGGCGCAGCCCGGCCGGGAGGGCGGTGGGGCGCGGGCGCAGCCGGGGCGGGGTGGTGCGGGTCGGCTTGGGCGCGACGGTCGGCTCCGGTGTCGGCTCCGGCGAGGCCGACGGGGAGGCGGTGGCCTCCGACCACCGGTCGGTCTGCCGCCCGCTGCAGCCGGTCAGGAACAACGCCAGGCTGAGGCCGAGCGCCAGTACGGTGCGTGCGCTCATCGTCACTCCGAGGGGTCGGGGGCCGTGGGCCACTCGACGCTAGTGGACGACGCACAAAAACGGCAGGGCGGTCAGCCCTCTACCGATTGGTCCAGCGAGTCGCGTACGGCAAGGGCGAGCGAGACCGCCTCGGCCAGGTCGACCGGGCGGACCACGCCGGCCGGCAGCGAGTCGGCCCGCCAGCCCGGGCCGGCGGCCAGCACCAGCAGCGGCCGGCGCGGGCTGGCCAGCAGCGCGGTGAGCTGGGCCGGGTCGGCGGTGGCCAGGGTGTGCGACCAGATCACCACGGCGGCCGGGCCGGTACGGTTGACCGCCTCGACCAGGGCCGCCGCCGGCACCCGGGCACCGAGCATCCGATACGCGACGCCGGCCTCGGCCAGCGCGGCGGCGAGCGCCTCCAGCGGCAGGGTGTGCTGCTCCTCGTCGGCGCAGGAGAGCAGGAGGCGGGCCGGGCCGGTGGCCGAGCCGGCGCGCGCGACGGTGGCGAACGCCTCCGAGACGCACCGCGACAGCAGGTGCTCCACCTCGATGAGGCCGGCGGTGGCGGCGTGCCGTTCGCCGATGCCGGCGAGCACCGGGCGCAGCAGCCCCTCCCAGGTGGCCACGACGCCGTCGGTGGCCAGGGTCTGCCCGATCGTCTCCCCGATCGCCACCGAGTCCAGCCGCATCGCGGCCCGGGCCAGCCCCCGGGCCGCGGGGCCGGCCCGCCCGACCGGGATGGTCTGCCCGCCGCCGTCGCGCTCGCCGCCCGGCCGGACCCGGTTGGCGACGACGGTGGGCGGCTCGCCGGCCGGGCCGGGAACCGGCACCTGCCGGGCCCAGCGGGCCGCCTCGGCCGGGGTGACCCCATCCGAGGTGAGCTTGCGCATGATCTCCAGGCGGGCGAGATCGGCCGGCGTGTACCGCCGGTGGTGGCCCGGCAGGTGCTGGCTGGGGCCCAGCCCGTACCGCTGGTGCCAGGTGCGCAGCGTGGTGACCGCGACGCCCAGTCGGCGCGCCACGGCCCCCGCGCTCAGCGCCTCATCGCCCACCCGACCGCTCCGCCGCGTCATCCGCCCCGGAACCGGCCGGGACCGCGCTGGTGCCGTCGGCGACCGCCGGCGGGGACGGGCGCAGCAGGCGGTTCACCACCCCGCCCAGCCAGGGCGCGTACGGGTGTGGGTCGACGGCGAGGTCGGCCTCCAGCGCCGCCGGGTCGACCCAGCGCAGCTCGGCCACCTCGTCCGGGTCCGGCCGCACGGGTAGGTCGGCCGGGACGTCGGCACGCAGCACGTGGTCGTACTCGAACTCGACCCGGCCCGTGGTCGGGTCCTCGGCGTAGTAGACGTACACGCCGGCCTCGGTCAGCTCGACGGGCCCGACACCCAGCTCCTCGCCCAGCCGGCGGTTCGCGGCGAGGACGAGCGACTCGCCCGGCGCGGGGTGGCCGCAGCAGGAGTTGGCCCAGCGCAGCGGGAACCGGGTCTTCGCGGCGGCCCGACGCTGGAGCAGCACCCGGCCGTCCGGGGCGACCAGCAGCACGGAGAAGGCCCGGTGCAGCCGGCCGGGCGGCTGGTGGGCGGCGGCCACCGTCGCCTCGCCGTGGGCCCGGCCGCCGTCGTCGACCAGCTCGACCAGGTGTCCCTCCCGGGCGCTCACCGGAATCCGCCTTTGTTCGTGGCTGCGGGACTCCGCTTCGCTGCGTTCCGCGCGCTCGCGGGTGGCCCCCCTGTGACGCGGGAGGCGGCCAGCTTGCCGGAGATCAGGACCATCGGCACGCCCACGCCCGGCTGGGTGCCGGAGCCGACGAACACCACGTTGGCGAGCGTCCGGTGCAGGTTCGACGGGCGGAACGGGCCGGTCTGGAAGAGGCTGTGCGCGGACGCGAACGGGGTGCCGGCGGCCATGCCCTGCTCCGCCCACTCGGCCGGGGTGATCGCCCGCAGCACCTCGACGCCATCGCCGAAGCCGACGTACCCGCGCTCCTCCAGCGTCCCGAGGAGCTGGTCGGCGTACCGGCGGGTGAGGTCGCCGCGCCACTCGAACGGGGCCCGGTCGAGGTTCGGCACCGGGGCGAGCACGTAGTACGTGTGCCCGCTGGTCGGGGCGACCGACGGGTCGGTGCGACTGGGGTTGGTGACGAGCAGGGACGGGTCGGTCATCAGCTCCCCCCGCCGGATCACCTCGTCGAACGTGCCCTTCCAGGATCGTCCGAAGTGGATGTTGTGGTGGGCGATTTTCTCATAGCCCTGCCGCGAGCCGACGTGCAGCACCACGCACGACGGTGAGTAGGTCAGCCGGCGCCGCCGGGCCGGCGGCAGCAGGTCCCGGTAGGCGACCGGCAGGTCCGGGTTGAGCACCACCACGTCGGCTTCGACGAACTCGCCGTCGGCGGTGACCACCCCGGTAGCCCGGCCGTTCGCGGTCTCCACCCGGGCCACCGTCGTGCCGTACCGGATCTGCACGCCGTGCTTCTCCGCCGCGCTGGCCATCGCCCGGGAGACCGCGTGGATGCCGCCGCGCGGAAAGTAGACCCCGGCCACCGAGTCGAGGTACGCGATGACCGCGTAGATGGCCAGCGCGTCGTGCGGGGCGAGCCCGGCGTACATGGCCTGGAAGGAGAAGATCCGTTGGGTACGCGGGTCGCGGAAGAACTGCTCGATCTTCGTCTGGAGCCGGCGGAACGCGCCGCCCGCCAACAGCTTCAGCAGGTTGCCGGTGAGCAGGTCGGTGGGGGCGTCGAGGTTACGGTCGATGAAGTCGGCCCGCTCCAGCCGCCACAGCTTTCGCGCGTAGTCGACGAAGCGAAGGTAGCCGTCGGCCTCGCGGGGCCCGCAGACCGAGGCGATCTCGGCGGCCATCCGGGTGGTGTCGGTGATGACGTCGAGCGTCGAGCCGTCCGGGTAGTACGCCCGGTACGCCGGGTCCAGCGGCATCAGCTCGACCCAGTCGCCCAGCTCCTCGCCGACCGCGTCGAGCGCCTCGGCGATCAGGTCGGGCATGGTGAGCACGGTGGGGCCGGTGTCGAACTCGTACCCGTCGACGATGAGCCGGCCGGCCCGGCCGCCCGGCACCGCCTCGCGTTCGAGCACGGTCACCTGCCGCCCGCTGCCGGCCAGGTGCAGCGCGCAGGCCAGCCCTCCGAGCCCCGCCCCGACGACCACCACCCGGTCCGTACGTCCGGTCACGGTGCGCACGCGACCACCTCCCTCACGAGGTTGCCCATCATGCCCGCCGCGTGGTGGCGGCGGTGGCGAGGCCCGTCAGCGCCGTGTGCGCGGTCTCGTCGACCGACGCGGTGTCGAGTGCGGCCAGCGCCTCGGCGACCCGATCGGAGATCATCCGTTCGACCCGGGCGACCGCACCGGTGTCGGTGACCAGCTCGGCCAGCCGGGCCACCTCGCGGGTGCCGGTGACCGTGCCGGCCCGCTCCAGCGCCCGGCGCTGGGTGCCGGTGGCGAACTGCCGGGCGAGCACCAGCAGCGCGGTCGGCTTGCCGGTGCGCAGGTCGTCGCCGGCCGGCTTGCCGGTGGTGGCCGGATCGCCGTAGACGCCGAGCAGGTCGTCGCGGAGCTGGAACGCCTCGCCGACGGCCAGGCCGTAGCGGGTGTACGCGGCGGTCAGCGGCGCGTCGGCGTCGGCGCCGGCCAGGAGCGCGCCGAACAGCAGCGGGCGCTGGACGGTGTAGCTGGCGGTCTTGTAGCGGGCGACCCGCAGGGCCCGGTCCAGCGACCAGTTGCCCGCGTCGTTCTCGCCCAGGATGTCGAGATACTGCCCGGCGACCGTTTCGACCCGCATCTGGTCGTAGCAGCGCCGGACGTCGAGCAGCCGGGCCGGCGGCACGGTGGCGTGTGCCAGCAGCCGGTCGGCCCAGACCATGCAGAGGTCGCCGATGAGCACGGCCACCGCCTCGCCGAACCGCTCCGGGTCGCCGGTGTGCCCGGCGGCGGCGTGCCGGGCGGCGGCGGCCCGGTGCGCCGTGGGCCGGCCGCGCCGGGTGTCGGAGGCGTCCATCACGTCGTCGTGCACCAGGGCGAACGTGTGCAGCAGCTCCAGGGCCGCGAGCGCCGGCAGTACCGCCGGCAGGGGCTCGGCCCCGCCGGCCGCGCCACGCCAGCCCCAGTAGGCGAACGTGGGCCGGACCCGCTTGCCGCCGGCCAGCACGCAGTCGCGTGCCGTCGCGGCGAATCCGCCCATCGCCACGTCGATCTCGGCGAGCGCGGCGACCTCGGCGGCAAGGAACGCCGCGAGAGTGTCGTCAACGCACTTGACCAGGTCTTTCGTGAACGCGGCCAGTACACCGCGGACCGGATCGCCCGTCGCTTCCGGCTGTGCCGGCGCGACGCGGAGCGCATTTCCCGCAGGTGCGTCGTTGGCCATGTCGGCGAGCGTACCCTAGGGTTACGAGTTGCGTCGATTTCTGCGTCGATTTCAAAGGGGGGGGCCGGTGGACGTCGACCTCACCGCTGCCTATGACCGCTGCCGCGAGCTGCACAGACGTCACGGCCGCACCTACTATCTCGCCACTCGCCTGCTCCCCGCATGGAAACGGCGGCATGTGCACGCCCTGTACGGCTTCACCCGGTACGCCGACGAGATCGTCGACCGTACCGAGAACCTGCCGCCCGCCGGGCGGGCCGCCCGGCTCGACGACTGGTCGAGCCGCTTCCTGGCCGGGCTGGGCGGGGCCCCGGTCGACGACCCGCTGCTGCCGGCGGTGCTGCACACCATTGCCGTCTTCGACCTGGACCGGGCCGACTTCACGTCGTTTCTGCGCAGCATGGCGATGGATCTGACCGTCACCGCGTACCCGACCTACGACGACCTGCTCGACTACATGGAGGGCTCGGCCGCCGTCATCGGCACCATGATGCTGCCGATCCTCGGCAGCTCCGACCCGGCCGCCGCCCGCGAGCCCGCCCGGCAGCTCGGCTTCGCCTTCCAGCTCACCAACTTCATCCGGGACGTCGCCGAGGACCTGGCGCGCGGCCGGACGTACCTGCCCGACGAGGACCTGGCCAAGTTCGACGTGACCCGCGAGGACCTGTTCGCCGCCGCCGCGCGCGGCTGGAGCACCCCCCGGATCCGCGACCTGATCGAGTACGAGGTGAGCCGCGCCCAGGCGCACTACGAGGCCGCCGCACCGGGCATCACCCTGCTCGCGCCCGCCTCCCAGGCGTGCATGCGCACCGCGTACGCCCTCTACGGCGGCATCCTCGACGAGGTCGCCGCCCAGGACTACGACGTGTTCGTCCGGCGGGCGCTCGTGCCCCGGCGGCGGCGGCTGGCCGTGGCCGGACGGGCCCTGCTCACCCCGACCGGCACCCCCGTCGTGGTCCCCGGCCCGGCCCTGGCACCCACCGGCCCATGACGCGTACCGCCATCGTCCTGCTCACCCGCGACCTGCGGGTGCACGACCAACCGGCGTTGGCCGCCGCCTGCGCCGCCTTCGACCGGGTCGTCCCGCGGCGTGCTCAGAGGCAGGAGTGCAGGGCCTCGACGAGGTCTTCGACACGGTCGTGCTCGGCCAGCCGCGCGGTGGCGTACGCGAAGACGTAGCCCCGCTCCGGGTCGGCCCAGGCGCTGCTGCCGCCGATCCCGCCCATGCCCCAGCTGCCGTCCGGCTCCCGCTGCATGCCCAGCGTCCAGCACGCCCGGCGGTCCAGCACCAGGTCCGGGCCGTCGTACTGGGCCCGGGTCGCCTCGGCGACCAGCTCCGGGCTGAACAGCCGCACCCCGTCCAGGACGCCCCCGGCGAGCAGACCGGCGTAGCAGCGAGCCAGGCCGGCAGCCGTGGCGTGCAGGTTCACCGCCGGCACCTGCGCGCCCCGCCACAGCGGGCTGTTCAGCACCGCCACGTCGAGGCCGCCCGCCGGGTTGCCCAGCGCCGCCGCCCGCAGCGACCCCGGCTCGCCGAGCGTGCGGACCGGCCAGTCCGGGTCGGCGTACGACAGTTCGGCGCACCGCCGCTGGTCGGCCGCCCCGAGCCCGAAGCCCAGGTCGAGCCGCCACGGGCCGGCGATCTCCTCGGCCAGGAACCGGCCCACCGGCCGCCCGTCCACCCGGCGCACCAGCTCGCCCACGAGGTGCCCGTACGTCCAGGCGTGCTCTCCCGCGACCGTCCCCGGCGTCCATTGCGGCTCGGCGGCGGCCAGGTCGGCGCAGAGCAGGCCCCAGTCGGCGACCGCGCCGGCCGGCCGGGGCACCGGAAACGCCGGCAGTCCGGCGGTGTGGCTGAGCACCTGGCGGACCGTGGCCGGCGCGCGGAAACCGGGCCAGTGCTCGGCCACCGGGTCGTCGAGGTCGAGTCGCCCCCGGTCGACGAGCAGGAGCAGGCAGAGGGCGGCCAGCGGCTTGCCCACCGAGTAGACGTTGACCAGCGTGCCCGGCCGCCACGGGTCACCGGCCCCCGCCAGCGGCACCGCCAGGCCGGGCGGGACGGCCGCGCGGGAACCGGCGACGAGGTCGACGACCGGCGTGCCGTCGTACCAGATGGCGAGGCCGGCCCCGGTTTCCCGGCCCGCGGCGAACAGGTCGTGGAAGCAGTCCCGGACGGGGGCGAAGCGCGCACGCATCCGGCCACAGTAGGTGCCCACGGGCCCGGAAGGCGCGGCAATTCCGGCCGTTGTCGCGGTCGCCACCGATGCGGACGCTGGTGTCGGTGAGGGTTCGCCGGTCCCCTGGTGCGGGGATTCCGGCAGCGCGGTGGCCGCCGGTCGTCCGGTGCGGAATGCTGGCCCGATGGCGGAACCGGAACTGGTGGACGTGGTCGTGCTCGGGCTCGGGGTCGGCGGGGAGGAGGTGGCCGGCCGGCTCGCCGAGGCCGGCCTGAGCGTCGTCGGCGTCGAGCGGAGGCTGGTCGGCGGCGAGTGCCCGTACTGGGGGTGCATCCCGAGCAAGATGATGATCCGGGCGGCGAACGCCCTCGCCGAGGCGCGGCGGGTCAACGAGTTCGCGGGCGAGGCGGAGGTCCGGCCCGACTGGGCCCCGGTGGCGAAGCGGATCCGCGAGGAGGCCACCGACACCTGGAACGACCGGGCCGCGGTGGAGCGGTTCACCGGCAGGGGCGGCCGGTTCGTGCGGGGCAGCGGGTCGCTCGACGGCCCCGGCCGGGTCCGCGTCGGCGACCGGGTCTTCCAGGCCCGGCACGGCATCGTGCTCGGCACCGGCACCCGGCCCTTCGTGCCGCCGCTGCCAGGCCTGGCCGACACGCCGTACTGGACGAACCAACAGGCCATCGAGGTCGAGGAGCTGCCGGGGGCCCTGCTGGTGCTCGGCGGGGGCGCGATCGGGCTGGAACTGGCCCAGGTCTTCGCCCGGTTCGGCGTCGAGGTGACCGTGCTGGAGGAGTCGGAGCGGGTGCTCGCCGCCGAGGAGCCCGAGTCCTCAGAGGTGGTCGCCGCCGCCCTGCGCGCCGACGGGGTGCGGATCGCCACCGAGGTACGGGCCGAGCGGGTCGACCACGACGGGCGGGCGTTCACGCTGCGCGCGGTGGGCGGTGCCGAGTTCACCGCCGAACGGCTGCTGGTGGTCACCGGCCGGCGGGCGCACCTCGAAGAGTTGGGGCTCGACACCGTCGGCGTCGACCCGGGCCAGCGGTTCCTCGCCGTGGACGACCGGATGCGCGCCGCCGACGGGATCTGGGCCGTCGGCGACCTGACCGGGGAGGGAGCGTTCACCCACATCGCCATGTACCAGGCGGCCATCGTGATCGCCGACGTGCTCGACCACGTCCGGCGGGCGCAGGCCGGTGCGGACGCGAGCGGTGCCGCCAGCGCGGCCGGCGGCGCGGCGCGCACGGAGGGCACCGGGATCGCCGGAGGGGTGCCGCACGCCGACTACCGGGCGCTGCCCCGGGTCACCTTCACCGACCCCGAGGTCGGCGCGGTCGGGATCACCGAGCGGCAGGCCCGCGAGCGGGGCATCAACGTGCAGGTCGGGGTGAGCCGGCTCGACTCGTCCACCCGGGGCTGGATCCACCGGGGCGACGGGTTCGTCAAGCTGGTCGCGGACGCCGACCGGGGGGTGCTGGTCGGGGCCACCTCGGTCGGCCCGGCCGGCGGCGAGGTGCTGTCGGGGCTGGTGGTGGCGGTGCACGCGGCGGTGCCGCTGAGCCAGCTCCGGCACATGATCTACGCGTACCCGACCTTCCACCGCGCCATCGAGACCGCCCTGCGCGACCTCGGGTAGCGGGCGGCCGACACCGTCAGGCGGGGGCTCCGTGGCGGCCCGCGCCGGCCGCGAACCGGGCGGCCCCCGCCGACGCGTCGGCTGCGAGGGACGACACGCCGTACGCCAGCTCGACCGCGAGGGCGTCCGGCTCGGGCAGGTTCGCGCCGGCCAGCACCGCCGCCCGGTCGTTGCGCAGGCACGCCTGCGGATGCCGGGCGATCTCGGCGGCCAGCCGCTCGGCCTCCGCGCGGGCCTCGCCCGGCGCGACCAGCCGGTTCACCAACCCCATCGTGTACGCCTCCCCGGCGGGCACCGGCCGGCCCGTGAGGATCAGGTCCATCGCCCGGCTCTCGCCGATCAGCCTCGGCAGCCGGACCGTGCCGCCGTCGACCAGTGGCACGCCCCAACGGCGGCAGAAGACTCCGAGCACCGCGTCGGACTCGGCGACCCGCAGGTCGCACCAGAGCGCCAGCTCCAGCCCGCCGGCCACGGCGTGCCCGGAGATCGCCGCGATCACCGGCTTGGACAGGCGCAGCCGCGTCGGGCCCATCGGGCCGTCGCCGTCCGGCTCGACGCGGTTGCCGCTCGGCGTGCCGATCGCCTTGAGGTCCGCGCCCGCGCAGAACGTGCCGCCGGCCCCCCACAGCACGGCCACCGCCGCCGCCGGGTCGGCCTCGAAGGCGCGGAACGCGTCGGCCAGGGCCCGGGCGGTGGGCCCGTCGACGGCGTTGCGGGCCGCCGGCCGGTCTAGGATTACCGTGGTCACCTCGGCGGCGCGCTCGACCCGTACCCCCATCGCGACAGCATGCCCGGCTCGGGTGCCGGCGCGCCAGCGCCCGGCGGCGTAGGTGAAACGTGACGGCCGGCGGTGTTCGTTGCCCGTACATCGGCTTCGCACACCGGACAGTCGGGCACGTGGCGACTTCTATCGCCTCCCGTGGACGACCAGAATGCGCGCTGAAAGGGCCACGACCGCTGGCGGCGTGACTCCGAGCAGTGCGCCGCCCCGCTATTTCTGGCTCCGGGCGAGGTGAGGACGAGGGCACCGGTTGGCGCCTCCGTCGGCGATGCGGGAGGTGTCGTGACAGGACGTGCCGGCGCGAAACCACCGGCGGCGAAACAGACCGAGTACGGCGACGAGGTGCCCGCCGACTCGCCGCCATGGGCGCGGCTGGCCACGGACGATCCAGACGAGGCGCACCGGTGGCTGCTGGCTGCCTACCCGGACCACCGGATCCGCGCGTTCGGCCGTACCGGCGAGTTCACCTTCCGTGCCACCCATGCGCGGTTCGGCGCGGCCAGCCTCGCCCGGGTGCGCTACGCGATGAACGCGGACAACGATGTGTTCGCCCAGGATGTCGTCGGGGTGGCGGAGGTGCTTTCCGGCGGCTGGGGGCTCGACGCCGGGGCCGGGGAGGTCATGGCCGGAGCGGGTGACCTGCTGCTGGTGCCGCCCCGGCGGACCAGGACGGTCCTGCACCGCGACATGGAAGTCGTCGCCTTGGAGCTTCCCCTCGCCGAGGTGCGGCGGGTCGCGCAGGAGCGGTGCGGCATCGCGCCGGTGAACCTGCGGTTCCAGGGACTGCTGCCGGTGTCCCCGGCCGCCGCGGGCCTCTGGCGCGACACCAGGCGGTATCTCACCCGGGTCGTGCTGCCGGACACCGCGTTCGGGGCGAACGCCCTGGTGCAGGCGGAGGCGCTCAGGCTGCTGGCGGCCGTCGCGCTGTCCACGTTCCCCAACACGACGATGACCGAGGCACCGACCCGCGGCGACGGGGCCATCGCGCCGGCGGCGGTCCGGCGCGCGGTCGCCTACATCGAGGAACACGCGGACCAGGCGTTGACCGTGACGGACGTCGCGATCGCGGCCAGGCTGGGCGCGCGGGCGCTCCAGCAGGCCTTCCGGCGGTACCTCGACACCACCCCGACGCTCTACCTGCGGCGGGTACGCCTGGAGCGGGTGCACCGCGACCTCCAGGCCGCCGAGCCCGGCGCGGGCCTCACCGTGGCGGCCGTCGCCGCCCGCTGGGGTTTCGTCCACCTGGGCCGGTTCGCCACCCAGTACCGCCGGGCCTACGGGCGGTCGCCCAGCCAGACCCTGCGGGAATGACCGGCGGCTCGCGCCACCGGCGTGCCTGACCGCCCCCTGGCGGTGGTGGGTACGCCGGCGCGTGGCCTCCGACCCGCGTAGCTGGGGCCGTCGCCGCAGGCCGGAGCGCTGCCGCGGGCCGCGACCGGCCGAGGGAGTTGGGCCGTCAGGCCGTGTTGGACGGTCGCCGCGCTGGGCCGCCGCCGCGCGAGGCGCTAGCATCGCGGCGGCACGATCATGTGAGGTGCCCCGCGTGCGCGGGGAGAATCGGGAAGCCGGTGGAAAACCGGCACGGGCCCGCCGCGGTGACCGGGGAGCCACCGTCCACGCGCGAGGAGCGCAGCCACTGGCCGTCCGGCTGGGAAGGCGGACGGCCAGGCGTCGATCCGGGAGTCCGAAGACCGGCCTCGCGTCGACCGCCCACCCGCGAGGGGTGGGCCGAGCGCAGCGGGAGCCTGCCTGTGGAACTCTACGACGCCATTCACCGCCGCCGGGACGTCCGGGCCCAGTTCACCGGGGACCCGGTGCCGGCCGACACCCTGCATCGGATCCTCGACGCGGCACACGCCGCGCCCAGTGTCGGCTTCTCGCAGCCGTGGGACTTCGTCCTGGTCCGGGACGCCGACGTCCGCCGCCGGTTCCACCGGCACGTCCAGGCCGAGCGGGCCACCTTCGCCGCCACCCTGGACGGCGCGGCGGCGGACCGGTTCGCGCCTATCAAGATCGATGGGGTGCTGGAGTCGACGCTGTCGGTCGTCGTCACGTACGACCCGCAGCGCGGCGGCCCGGCCGTGCTCGGCCGGCACGCCATCGCCGACGCCGGCCTCTACTCGGTCTGCCTGGCCATCCAGAACCTCTGGCTCGCCGCCACCGCCGAGGGGCTGGGCGTCGGGTGGGTCTCCTTTTACCGGGAGCCGTTCCTGGCCGAGCTGCTGGGCGTCCCGGAGGGCATCCGGCCGGTGGCCTGGCTCTGCGTCGGGCCGGTCACCCACCTGGAGGCCGTGCCGGACCTGGAGCGGCACGGGTGGCGACGGCGGAGGCCCCTCGCCGAGGCGGTGCACCACGACCGCTGGTCGTCGGGTGACTGATCGACCGAATAGCCAATTCAGGTATGTCGATGTGGTGACTAGGCTTGCGATCGCACTGAGTGATCATTCGACTACACGTGGAGGGGTTCCATGCGTACCACCGTCAAGGTCCTGGCCGCGTCCGCCCTCGCCACCCTGGGCCTGGCCGCCGCCGTCGGCACCCCGGCCCTCGCCTCCGCCCCGGCACCCTTCTGCGAGTCCGGCGCGTCGCAGTTCTACTGCGACGCCAGCAGCACCGGCACGACGACCTGGAGCATCACCTGGTACTCCGGCAGCGTCGGCACCTTCACGACCGCCGGGTCGACCCTCTTCGCCGCCTGCCCGGCCAGCAACATCGGCCGCCCCGTACGGGCCAGCTACAGCTACTTCGACGGCAGCGTGACCCAGTACAGCGGCACCACCCAGTTCATCTGCCGCAGCGGCCCCTGGCTGTAAGCCGTCCCCTGTCCGGCGTACGCGCGACCCGCGCGTACGCCGGACACCCGTCACGGCTGCCCGGTTTGCGACCGCTTCCGCCGGGAATCCGGACGGAATGAGGGCACTCTTGACAAAAATCGAACGGGCCTCGGCGCTGGACCGGGCCGGCGACCGGTTGCAACGCGCCGTCCAGGCCACCCTGCGCCCTCAGCGGGTCCGCGACCTGCTGCACGGCGTCTTCCTCGGCCACCCGCTGCACCCGGCGCTGGTGCAGGTGCCGATCGGCTCCTGGATCAGCGCCGCCGTGCTCGACCTGCTGCCCGGCCAGCGCCGGGCGGCCACCACCCTGGTCGGACTGGGCACGGTCAGCGCCCTCCCGGCGGCGGTCGCCGGGCTGAACGACTGGGCGGCCCTCTCCCGGGACCAGCGCCGCATCGGGCTGGTGCACGCCGCGTCGAACACCATCGCTCTGACCCTGTACGCGGGTTCGCTGGCGGCCCGGCTCAACGGGCGGCACGGGGCGGGGCGGGCGCTGGCGTACCTCGGGATCAGCGCGGCGAGCGCGGGCGCGTACCTCGGTGGGCACCTGGCGTACAAGCAGGGGGCGCAGGTCAACCAGAGCGTCTCCGAGCTGCACCGGATCGGCGAGGGCTGGCACGCGCTGGCGGACCTCGCCGCGCTGCCCCAGCGGAAGCTGGTCACCCGTGAGATGGACGACGTCTCGGTGATCCTCTACCGGCACGGCGACGAGGTGACGGTGATGCTGGAACGCTGCCCGCACCAGAGCGGCCCGCTCGGCGAGGGCGAGGTCACCGAGATCGACGGGCACGCCTGCGTCGTCTGCCCGTGGCACGGCAGCGCGTTCCGGCTCAACGGGGGCGAGGTCATGCACGGGCCGTCCGGCAACGACCAGCAGGTCCTGCCGACCCGCGTGGTCGACGGGGTCCTGGAGGCGCGGCTGCCCTGAGAGCGACGAGCCCAGGCCCGCCTGGGCTCAACGCGCCTGGCTCGGCGTGGGCGGGCCCGCTTGGCTCGGCGTGAGCGGGCCCGCCTGGCTCGGCGTGGGCCGGAGACGCCGCCGCAATGTCGCCGGCATGGCGGTTTCTCCTGCGCCGGATGCCGCAATATCGCCGACCTGGAGTCGCGGAGGTCAGTCCCGGCGGTGTCGGCCGGTGACGAGGGCACGCGCGCCGCTGGTGGCCCTGGCGATCGCCGGCCGGCGGCGCAACCCGAGGACCGCCCCGATCTGCGCCCCGACGATGCTGGCGACGGCGAGCACCGCGGAGACCGCGAGCGGCCGGTTCACCTGGTCCCCCGCGCCCGCCCGGGACGCCCCGGCGGCCATCGCCGGCTGCGGCCCGCCGGGCGGCTGGGCGATCTGCTGGGTGCCGTGCGACGAGCCGGCCGACGACGAACCGGCCGGCGGCTGGCCGGTGGGCTGGGCGGCGGACGGCCCGGGAGTGGGGCGGGTGGCCCGTGACGACGGCGGCGTCGCCCCCGGTGCCGCCGGAGCGTCGGCGGCCGGCGGGTTGGCAGGGGACGACGGTGGCCGGGGGGTGGTCGTGCCACCGGGGGCGGGCGTCGTGGGCCGGACCACGAGCTTGCCGGTCGCGTGGGTGCGGGCCCCGGCGTCGTGGACGCCGTCGGGCAGGGTGATCAACTGCCCGGGGCGGATGCGGTCCGGGTCGCGCAGGCGGTTCAGCTTCGCCACGTCCCGGTAGCGGTCGAAGTCGTCGAGGTAGCGCTCGGCCACCTCGCCCAGGTAGTCACCCTTCGCCACCCGGTACACCGCGGGCTCCGTCTCCCGTGGCAGGTCGGCCACCGGCGTTGCGGAGCGGGCGTCGACCACCGGCGTCGCGGTGACCGGGCGGGCCGCCGGGGCGGCGACAGCGGGCGCGACGGCGGCGGGGTACGGGCCGGAGAGCACGGTGGCCGCGCTGGCAGCGGCCGGGCTCGCCGCCACGATCAGGGCCACCGAGCCGACCAGTGCCGCCGCGGCCCGCTGTTGCCGGCTCATGCCGGGCAGCCGGGGTGCCGGCCGGCGCAGCGACTGCGCGCCCAGCTCCACGAGCACGGAGAAGGCGAAGGTGGCCCAGCCGAACCAGCCGACCAGGGCCAGCGCCCGCAGGAAGAGCTGACCGTCGTCGCGGCTGGTCAGCGTGGCGCCGATCTCGGCGAGGGTGGGTACGTGGTCGGGCAGCGGGTTCCCGGCGAAGGCGATCAGCGCCACCGGCCCCCCGACCAGTACCGCGATCAGCACGACCAGCGCGCCGAACCCGGTGAGTACCTGCCCGACCCGCCGTACGGCGGAGCGACCCGGTGCGGCCATGGCGTGCCTTCCCTTCCTAGGGGCCCTCGGTTAGGGCGCGTGCGGTGGCCTCGCCGGAGACGGTGACGGCGTCACCGAAGCCGAAGAAGCCGAGCAGGTAGCGGTCGTAGGTGACGGTGACCCGGACCCGGATCAGCTTCTCCCCGCCGACGACGGGGAACTCGACGTCGTGGTCGGTGGCCCCGGCGGCGGCGAGGTAGCTCGTCACCGCCGTCCTGGCCGCCGCCTCGTCGATCTCCTTGCTGCCGCCCTCGATGGCCTTCGCCCGGTCGATCGACTGGCCGCCGGTGCGGGCCGCCTCGGCCGCCAGGTTGTCGGCCAGTTGCCGGGAGCGGAGTTGCCCGGCACCGTCGAAGGCCAGGCCGATGATCGCGAGGACGCCGATCATCGCCGCCGCGAGGAACAGACTGACCCGGCCCTCGTCGCCGCGCCACCGGCGGCCCGGGCCACCGGCGGGGGCGGTGGCCACACCCTCGCGCGGACCGTCGGGGGCGGTGTGCACGGCTCCACCGGGGGCGCGGGCGGTCACGACCGGCTCCGGTAGCGGTCCAGCGGGGAGGTGAAGCTGGCCGAGATCGTCCGGCTGGCCGCCATGTCGGGCAGCAGTGCCAGGTCGATGTCGGTGAAGGTGACCGTGCAGGTGACCTCCACCGTCACGGCGGCGGGCGTCCCGGGGCCGCTGTCGAACGCGTCGGCGAAGCTGGCCGGCGCGCCGTTCACCGAGCCGCGCAGGGTGAGCGAGGGCTGGCCGGCGCAGTTCGCCCGCTGCCAGTCGAGCTGGCCCTGCGCCGCAGCCAAGGCCCGGTCGCGGGCCGTCCCGGCGTCGCGGGAGATGGACGCGGCGCGCGCGGCGTCGTGCGCCGCCGACTGGACGGCCTCCTGCGCGATCGCCGTACGCCCGGCCACACCGGCCAGCACGATCAGAGCGATGAACGCCGGGGCGAGGACGGCCACCTCGACGGCGACGGAGCCGCGTTCGGCTGCGGGGCGGGGCGCGCGGCTCATCCCGTCGTCCACCGTTCGACCGTGCCGTGGGCGGTCTGGCGCACCGGGAAGCTGACGCCGGGGATGACCGACAGAGAGTCTCCGCTGACCGTGCAGATCACCTCGGCGGTGTCGGCGATGGTGGTCACGCAGGCCGGACCCGGCTGGTCCCAGCCGACCAGCCAGTCCCCGGCGGCGGTGAGGAAGTCGACCGCCCGCGCCTCGCCGGCACCGGCCGGGGCCTCGTGGAGGCGCTGGGCGTTGACCGCGCTCTGCGCCGCGTTCAGCGCGGTGGCGCGGGCGACGAACCAGGCGGCGACCTGGATCGAGGCGAAGAGCAGCACCAGGATCGCCGGCATCACCACCGCCAGCTCCACCGGGTTGGCCCCCCGCTCCGCCCCGCCGCCGGTGAGCCGCCGCCGAGCCGCCTGGCCGAGCCGTACGCCGCCGGTGAGCCGCCGCCGGGTCCGCTGACCGAGCCTTACCCCTGACCGGCGTGCCCCGTGGCGGCGCAGCCCGGCGGGCCCGTCGGCGGGTGCCGACCGGCTCCGGTCCACGCGCGCGGTACGGTCCGGCACTACGGGGCCGTCGGGGCCTGGTTGTTCGGGATGGCGTTCATCCAGTTGTTGGCCTTGGCCAGGGCGAGCCCGGTGACGGCCATCGCCACGGCGACCAACCCAAAGATGATCACCGCGGTCGGGACGGGGCTGTCGCCGCGTTCGCCGTCGCGGCGCAGCTCGGCCAGCCGTGTCGTCAGCGCGACGTGCAGATAGGCGATGAGGTGCATGACGTTGCTCCTTCGGGAGGGGAGGGGTTCACAACCGGGCGATGAACGGGTAGACGGCGAAGCCGAGCAGCACGAAGACCAGCAGGGAGCCCGGGATGTCCAGCCGGCTGGTGACCGCCTCGGCGCGGGCCAGATTGTCGGTGCGGATCTGGTCGCGCAGGGAGTCGGCCCGGCTGCGCAGCGTCTCGTGCACCTGCGCGCCCTCGCTGCCGGACGAGCGCATGATCGCCCCGACGTCGCCCAGCTCCGGGATGCCGATCCGGTCGGCCAGCTCGCGCAGCTCGTCCCAGGGCGAGTGCATCTGCATCTGGGCGATCCGCAGCGACTCCCGGATCCGGTCGAAGACCCAGCCGTCGCAGACCGCGGCAGCCCGCTCCAGGGCCTGCACCGGGCCGTGCGCGGCCGAGAGCTGCAACGCCACCAGATCCAGGTAGGTGCAGACCGCCTGGCGGAACTCGTCCCGGGCGGCGTCGGCCCGGGCCAGCACGCTGCGGTGCGCCACCAGGGCGGCGACGAACGCCATGCCGATGCTGCCCACCAGCGGCACGGTCAGCGGCACGGACACGCCGCCGAGGAAGAGCACCGCGCCGACGAAGGCCGGGGTCACCAGCCCCACCAGGGCGGAGAGCAGCAGGGACAGGGCGTACTGCTCGGGCGTGCGGTCGAGCAGGGCGAGCTGCCGGTGTGGCGGGCTCAGCCAGCGGGCGAACCCGCCGATCCAGTCGAGGCTGCTCCCCTTGACGGCCCGGCCGGTGCCCGGCGGCTGGTGCAGCCGGCGCAGGGCGGGGCCGAGCGCGGGTGCGGCCGGCAGCGCCTCCCGGACCACCAGGAACAGCCCGAGCCCCACCGCCGCGCCGCCGCCGACGGCCAGGGTCAGGTGCCAGTTGAGGATCACCGGTGCCGCCCTCCGTCCGCAGTCCGCCGGTGTGCGGGCCCGCCGGGACCAGCCGCGAAGCTCGCTGACGCACTCCCCACGTTCACCCGATCACCTCCGACAGGTTGGGGGCGGGCAGGAAACGCGCCGGCCGGGGCGGCTGGCTCATCGCCCGCACCCAGGCCAGCAGCCCGACGAACGCCGAGCCGAGCACGAACATCACGAGCTGCCCGAACGGCGTGCCGTACGGGCGGATGTAGTCGGTGTTGACCAGCCCGTACGCCAGGGTCAGCAGGGTCATCCCGGTGAGGAAGCGGACCGCGAAGCGCGGCTGGGTACGCTTCGCCTCGATCTCCCGCCGGGTGGCGACCTCGGCGGCGGCGGCCCCCGCGATCGAGCCGAGCACGTCACCGAGCCGCTCGCCCCGGTCGGACAGGTGCAGGATCAGCGCCGCCACCACCTGATCGCACACCGGGTCGCCGATCTCGTCGGCGAACGCGAGCAGCGCGGACTTCGCGAGCCAGCCGGCCTGGAGGCGGGCGGCGAGCAGCCGTACCTCCTCCTCGATCTCCTCGGGGGCGGTGGCGAGCGTGCCGAGGATGGCCTGCTGGAGGCCCTGGCCGGTGGACGAGACGTCCTTGAGCCGGCGGGTCCACTCCCCGACCGCCTCGATCCGGGCGATGGCTTGCTGCTCGGCCCGGCCCACGGAGAACAGCCACGGCGCGCCGGGCACCGCCACGGCGACCAGCAGGCCGACCACCGGCAGCCCGGTGAGCAGGAACGCCACCGCGCCGGCCAGCGCCGCCCCGCCGAGCAGGACCTGATGGTTGCGCCGCTGACGGGGCGTGCCGGAGCCGAGCCAGAGCCGGCTCAGCCCTCCGCCGGGCCTCGCGCCCGGTGCCGGGCCGGCCGGCCGGGTGGTGCCGACCAGCGCCACGACGGCCAGCACCAGGCCGGCCACGCACGCCGCGCCGGAGACCACGGCCACCAGCTCGATGTTCGCGGTCACCGGGCCACCGCCCTCGCGCCGAGCCGGGTGTGCCGGGGCCGCCGCCAGGCCCCGGCGCCGGCCTCGATCCAGCGGCCCAGCAGCCGGGCGTCGTAGCCCACCCGCAGCAACTGGTCGCGGACACGCTCCGGCAGGTGCCGAGGGACGGCCCGGCCGTCCGGGCCGGGGCCGAAGACTGTGGTGGTGGTGATCCGGCTGCCCTCGCCGACGCCGATGACCTCCTCCACGTGGGAGACGAAGCGGTGCTTGCGTCCGCCGATCGCGGTCTCGTCCTCCACGGTGACGTAGACGATCAGGTCGAGGGCGTTGCCGGCCATCCGGCGGGCCTGGTCGACGGTCATTTCCCGGCCGTGGGAGAGCGCCAGCTCGACGATCCGTTCGCCCACCCCGCCCGGTGAACGGGCGTGGATGGTGCACATCGACCCCCGGCTGGTGGTCATGGCCTGGAGCATCGGCACGATCTCCCGGGACCGCACCTCGCCGACGATGATCCGTAGCACGCCCATCCGCAGCGAGACGGGGATCAGGTCGGCGATGCTCACCTCGCCGGCCGGCCGGCCGTCCAGCCCGCGCTCGCCGTGCCCCTCCCGGGCCTCGAAGCTCATCACCGCCCGGTGCTTGTGCCCCCGGCGGGTGGGCAGCAGCTCCCGGCTCTCCTCCAGCAGCACGTACGGCTCGTCGGCCGGGATCTCGTCCATCAACGCCCGAATGACGGTGGTCTTCCCCGCTCCGGCCAGCCCCGCGACCATGATGTTCAGCCCGGCCCGCATGGACGCCCGGAGGAAGTCACGTAGCAGCGGGTCGATCATCTCGTCCAGGTCGCCCCGGCCACCGGCGATGTCGTCGAGACTCACCTCGAGGGTGTTGTGCTTGCGGATCACCGCGTACGGGCGGTGGCTGACCAGGAACACCGCGGCCAGCCGGCTGCCGTCGGGAAGTTGCAGGTCCAGGGTCGGCTTCGAGGTGGACAGCGACCGCTCGGTCGCCCCGGCCCGCCGCGCCGCAGCCTGGAGGATCTCCACCAGCTCGTCGTCGCTGTCGGCGATCGGGTCGGCCCAGTCGACCCCGCCACCGTGCCGGGTGATGCGCACCTGGTCGCAGCCGAGGATGTGCACCTCCTCGATGGTGCCGTCGACCAGCAGCGTCTGGAGCCGCCCCAGGCCGACCAACTCGGCGGTCACCTGGTCGAGCAGCAGCCGCTCCTCCCCGGCGGCCATCGGGGTGCCGGCCCGGCGGACCGCGTCGGCGTACTCGGCGACCACCGCGACGGCGAGCCGGGCCCGCTCGACGTCCTCGGCGTCGGCGTCGAACTCCCGGCCGCGCTGCCACAGGGTGAGCCGCTCGCTGAGCTCCCGGCGCAGCTCCCGTACCACCGCGAAGTCCACCCGGGGCCGGGGCGGTGCTGGCGCGACGGGCGGCGCCGACGCGGCCCCCACCGGCGGCGCGGGCTGCTGGTGGCCGCCGTGCGGCGCGGGCTGCGCATGGCCACCGTTCGGCGCGCCGGACAGCGGCGGCGCGATGGACGTCGCGCCGGCCTGCCGCGCCACCCGGGGGTCGTGTGAAACCGGCTCAAACCGCACCCGGCACCCCCTGGGTGACCGGCCAGGCCAGCCTGGCCCGGCGGCGGTCCAGCAGCGCCCGGACCGGCACCTCCAGCGCGCCGGCCGCGCGCATCAGCGGCCGTCCGGCCCGCACGGTCCCGCCGAGGGTCAACACCTCTGCGGTACGCGGGTCGTCCGGCAGTCGCGCGATCACCGGCAGCCGCAGCGCCTTGCTGATCTCGCCCCGCCCGTGGCCGTCACCGATCGGCAGCAGCCGCAGCGTGCCCGGCGGGACCCGGTGCTCGGTGAAGTCCCGCTCGATCGCCCGGACCATGGCCTGGGTGGCGGAGAGGTCGGGCAGCCGCGCCCGGGTGACCAGGAGGACCACGGCGGCGGCGCGCAGGATCGGCCACGGCGGGCCGGTCACCTGGAGCCGCCCGCAGTCGACCAGCACGTCGTACGGGGGGTCGCCGTGCTCCAGGTCGAGGAAGAAGTCGGTGAACCGCTGCCAGAGCGGGGCGACGCTGCCGGCCTGGGCCGGGTCCACGACGCCGGGCAGCAGCAGCCGTTCCCGGCGCGGGGCGTCCAGGTCGACCAGTTGCGACCAGAACGCCGTCTCCAGGCTGCCGTCGCGCAACTCCCCCACGGCCAACTCGCCGATGCCCCGGGGGCCGTCCAGCGCCCCGCCGAGGTAGCCGGCGAGGATCGAGCCGCCGGCCGGGTCGCACTCGGCGAGGATCAGCCGCCGGTGCCAGGTCAGGGCGCAGGCGAGCGCGGACGCGGTGACGCCCGGCGAGCCCTTGGCCGAGACCAGCGCGATGATCGCCATGCTCAGGCCGCCCGGGTCAGCACGACCGCGATCCGGCTCTGGGCGGCGAGCGCCACCACGGCGGGCACGTCCCGGGCGGTGAGCGCGACGTAGACCACCACGCTGCTGGTGCTGGGGGTCGCCGTGTCGATCACGGTCGCCTCGAAGCGGGTGCTGGTGGCCGGCTGCCCGTTCGCGCTGCGGTCCGGGGTGCTGACCAGCAGCACCCGGTCGCCGGGGTGCAGCCGCTTCGCCGGCACCCGGCCCGGGGCGAGGTCGAGTGCGAGTTGCTGCTGGCCGGGGCCGAGCAGCGGATCGTCGGTGAGCTGGCCGAGGGTCAGCAGGGTGCCCGGGGTGAGGGCGACGGCTGCCCGCATGCCGACCACGTCGTCGAGCTGCGCCGCCGGCACCGGCCGCAGCCCTTGGCCGCCGGCAACCTGCACGGTGACCAGGTCGTCCGCGCCCAACGTCCGGCCCACCTCGACCGGGCGGGCGACCGCCAGGTAGCTGCCGGTGGCCCGGACGGAGGTGACCGCGAACGCCGCGCCGAGGCCGCCGAGGGCGATCAGCAGCACGGCGAGGCCGAGCAGGCCGGGACGGACGCGCCGCTGCCGGACCACCCGGGGCGGGGCGACGGGAGCGTCCACCGGTTGCCCGGTCCCGTTGCGCGTAGCGAGACTCACCGCGTCACCACCTGAAGTTCGTCGATCTGGATCTGGACGGTGCCGCTCGTCCGGGTCTGCGGGATCTCGCCACTCTGGCCGCCACCGGACCAGCGGACGGTCCAGTGGGTGGTGGCGCTGACGTCGTACGTGTCGGCCTTCGCGTAGCCGCCGTGGTAGCCGCAGTCGGGGGAGGGACGGCCGGCGTCGGGGCCCTTCGGGTCGTACGGGGTGCCGGGGTCGTCGCAGGTGACCTGATCGCCGTTGCCCATGTCCCACACGATCTCGTCGACGGTCGCGGTGATGCTCACCGTCAGGCCCCGGTCGGACGCCGAGGCCCTCAGCGGGCCGAAGTAGTTTCGGCCCGGGCTCGCCCACATCCACACCGGCAGGCCGACCAGCCCGGGGCCGACGTCCTTGCGGGGGGCGATGGCCACCCGGGGCGGCAGCAGCGAGATCGAGGCGAGCGCCCGGCGGGCCAGCTCCTCCGGGTCGGGCGGGGTTCCGTAGCCGGGCGGCGGGGCGTCCAGCAGGACGGGGCGCTGGCTGCCAAGATCGCCGCCGTTGCAGGTGGCCAGGTACCACTGCTGGCCCTCGGGGGTGCCCTCGGGCTGCGGCTCCGCCAACTTGTAGTAGCAGCCGTCGCCGTTGTTGAACCAGCCGAGGACGTTGTCGTAGCAGGGGATGACCTTGCCGTTCCACTGGCACTTGCCGCCCCCGCCGGACTCGCCGTCGCCGGGATCCCCGCCGCCGGGATTGCCCGGGTTGCCCGGCGTGCCCGGGTCGTCGTCCCAGACGTCGCAGTCGTTCTGGCCGATGGGGCACTCGATGCCGCCCTCCCGGGCCGCCGCCACGGTGGCGGCGGGCGGGGCCGCCGCGACGGCGAGCAGGAGGGCCAGGCCGATCGCGGCGAGCAGCCGCGCGGGTCGGGTGGCCGGACCCGTACCGCCGCGACCCCGCCGGGTCAGCACGGCTGGTCCTCGTGGCCGGCGCCGTAGCTGATCAGCCAGCGGCCGTCCGGGTACCGGGTGGCCGTCGCGGTGGCCAGGTGCCGGCTGCCCCCCGAGCCGGGCACCACCCGTTTGGTCTTGGCGTAGACCAGCCGGTAGCCGGTGGTGTCCAGGCAGTCCTGGATGTCCACGGTGGCCGGGACGGAGTCCAGGTTCACCGAGGTGACGGTGGGGTCGGAGACGAACGTTCCGGTACGCACGGCACCGTGCTCCTTCGCATCGCGAATTACCAGTCGGACCCTGGTCAACAACGGATCGGCCAGGAATCTGACCAGTTCCGGGTGGCGCGGATCGCTGCGTCGGCTCGCGGCCCGGGACGCTGCGAGATATCCGGAATAGGCGGCGAGCGCCGCCTCGCGGGCCGCCCGTTCCTCGGCGGCGGAATGGGTCGGGGCGGCGCTCGACCGTGCTGCCGCGAGGGGGCGTGCGCTGGCCTCGGGCTCCGTGCCGCAGGCTGCCGTCGGCGCGGCGGTCAGGACCATGACCAGTAAGATCATCCATCGGCCGGGATGCCGTGTTCGCAACGCCGCGCCTCCTCGCTGGCGACCGGGCGGGGGCGCACCCACCGTCTCCGGGCGTGCGGCAACGCGGCCGGATCAACTCATTCGGACCTTTCGCGTTGCCGCCGCATTTACCTATGCTGATCTTCTAAGAGTCGTGCATCGTCGTCTTCTGCGGGCTCCGACGCCCCACGCTGGGGGTTGCGCCGTGCTTAAGGGGCGAGCATAAGCTGACACCTGGTGATGCAACAGAGGCAATTTGTTCGAATACTCTCGGTAAGGAATGGTGGCGATCGCGGATGGTGGGCATCGATCCCCCGTGTCGCCGCCCACGGGCGTGCGGTGACCCCCGTCGCGGTGTCGAGGGGCCGAAAGTTGCTGGCCCGTTCGGTCGAGGTACTGGGGTGCTTCAGGGGCATAGGTCCGGATTGCTCTCCCGTTGGCGGGGGGCCGTCGTCGATCGAGCGTTGTGCCCGGCCGCCGGTGCGGCGGATCGCGTGGGGGTCGGATTCCGCACCATCCGCTACACCACGGCCACCCGAGAACTACTCAGCGTGTCGCCCTGGCCAGGGGTGCCCGGGTCCCGGAGCCGGGCGTGACCAGGGAACGGCTCCGGCCCCCGCCTCTTCCGGCCCGCACTCCGCCCGCTCCGGCCGCCACGGGCCGGCGTTTCCTGGTACGCCTGACGGCCCTCCTGGCCGGCACGCCACTGCTCCGTCTCGCCGTCGCCCGGTACGCCGTACCACCGGGAGAGCCGGACCGGGTCGCCTGCCCGCGCTGCGGCACGCCGCTCGGGCTCGACCGGCCCTGGCCGGCGCTGGGCCCGGCGGCGCGCTGCGCCGGTTGCCGAGCCCGGGTCGGCGCGCCGCCCGGCACGGTCGAGCTGGCCGCGCTCGCGGCGCTGGCGACGCTGGTGGCGGTGCCTGGAACGCCGGCCGAGCGGGCGGCCCTCGCCTGGTGGCTCTGCTGCGCGGTGCCCCTGGTCCTGATCGACGTGGCCGTACACCGGCTGCCCGACCGACTCACCTGGCCGGCCGCCGGAGGAGTGCTGGCGCTGTACGGGGTGGCGGCGGCGGCCTCGGCGGGAACCGACCCCTGGCTGCGGGCCGTGGCCGCCGGGGTCGGGTTGGCGCTCGCCTTCGCCGCCACCACCCTGCTGCTGGGGCGGCGCGGCTTCGGCCTCGGCGACGCCAAGCTGGCGCTCGGGGTGGGCGCGCTGCTCGGCTGGTACGGCTGGCCTGTCCTCGTGCTCGGCCTGCTGGTCACGTTCACGCTGTCCGCCCTGACCAGCCTGGCGCTGCTGCTGGCCCGCCGGGTTCGTTGGTCCAGCCACCTGCCGTTCGGGCCGTTCCTGGCCCTCGGCGCGGTCGCCGCCCTGCTACTCACCCGCTGACCGCGTTCACCCCGCCGCCTTCTGCGGCCCGCCGCGCCTACCTGCTCGCCGCCCCCGCTCGTTCGCCGCGCTCGCTCGCCGCCCCCGCCGCCCTCCGCTCGTTCGCCGCACCGCGGCCCCCGCTCGGTCGCCGCGCTCGCGAAGGACCCCCCGCCGCCGCCGTCCGCTCGTTCGCCGCACCGCGGCCCCCCGCTCGTTTTCAAAAAAATGCCCCCCGCTTGCTTGCCGCACCGCGCGCGCCTCGCCCCGCACGTTGCGCCCGCCCCGCTCGTTGCGCGGACTCTGTTCGTGAGAAGGGGACCCTTCTATACCGCAGGCGTTAACAGGGGGCCCCTCCTTTCACCGGGCGGGCACGGCGGCGCAAAAGTTCGTTAGCGGGCCGGGCCAGCAGCGGTGTGCCGACGGTGGTGACCAGTGCGCCGAGCAGCAGGCCGGCGAGCACGTCGTGCGGGTAGTGCAACCCGACGAAGACGCGGGAGAACGCGGCGAACACGGCCAGTGGGATCGCGTACCAGGCGAGTCGGGGGGAGAGCAGCAGGATCGCCGCCGCCAGCGCTCCGGCGATGGTGGAGTGGTTGCTCGGGAAGGACCAGTCTCCGGCGGGCGGGCACCGGCCAGCGATGATCGCCAGGTCGACCGGGGCGCGGCAGGGGCGGTCCTCGTCCACGACGATCTTGAGCAGCTCGCTGCCGCCGTACGCGAGGACCACGGTGACCGGCGCGGCCAGGGCGAGGGCCAGGTTGCGCGGCCCGGTGCCCAGCTTCGGCAGGGCCGCCGCCACCAGAATCAGCCCGAGCAGGACGATCGACCACTCGGTGAAGTGCGCGGCGAACCACTGGACGGGCTCCGGTGTGCCGTCCGCGAACCGGACGATGTCCTGGTACAAATCGTCGCTGAACGGTGGAACAGCTGACAAACCGGTGTTCATCATGGCTCAGTCTATCAAAAGTTCACCTGCCGTTTACCTGGCCGGTGACGCCCCCGGCGACCCGCCCGCTTCCGGCGGTGCCCGCCGGTAAGGAAGGGCCCCCTGTTAACGCCTACGGTAGAGAAAGGTCCCCTTCTCACGCCCGAGGCGAGGCGGGGTCGGGCCCCGCCTGCACCACGCCGGACATCCGCTCGACGACGTCCTCCAGCGCCTCGAAGGCGTACGCCCAGTTGTGGCACTTGAAGCTGCGCAGCCCGTCGATCGGGTTCCGGCAGTCGACGCAGTGCACCCCGGGGATCGCGTCCGGGACCTCGGTGTTGACGTACCGGCGCTCACCGAGGATCACGCGGGTGATCATTGCCCGGTCGTGCACCCCGTGCAGGGCCGACGAAATGATGTCCAGCCAGGTCATCCGCCGGCCGCACTTCGGGCAGTCCGGCTCGTCGCCGCTGACCCACAGGGGCGCGCCGATGCTGCGCGCCGGCATGCCGAGCAGCTTCTCGATCCGGCGTACGTCCTGCTCGGGGGTGACCCAGCGGTGCTGGCCGGGCAGCGAGGCCGGTGAGTCGTACACGGCGCGGAACAGAACCGGGTCGACCTCGACGGTCTCCCGCTGACGGGTCATGGCGACCTCCTCGACCTCGCGGCGTCGGCCCGGCCGACGCCCGCAGCCCACCGTCGTCCCGGTGGTCGACGGACACAACCGGATCAACGACACGACGGGTCTGCGGGCAGCCGCGCGGGGTGCTACACATTCAGGGCGCACTCGCTGCGGGGGCTGGCCGCGCGGCAGGCGCCGACCCGCTCCCGTGGAGGACACCCGTGACCAGCGAGCCGCTACCGACCGCGACCACCCCCGGGCCGGGCGCCGCCGCCGACAGCAGGCCGAACGTCGCCCGGATGTACGACTACTACCTCGGCGGCTGCCACAACTTCGCCATCGACCGGGCCGCCGCCAGGCAGGTCCTGGAGATCTTCCCCGACACCGGCGTCGCCGCCCAGACCAACCGCGCGTTCCTGCGCCGCGCCGTCCGGCACGCCGTCGAGCAGGGCGTACGGCAGTTCCTCGACATCGGCGCGGGGCTGCCCACCCAGGGCAACGTGCACGAGGTGGTGCAGTCCATAGCCCCCGACTCCCGGGTCGTCTACGTCGACTACGACGAGGTCGCCGTCGCGTACGCCCGGCAACTGCTCGGCGACGCGGCCCGCACGGTCGTCGTCGAGGGTGACCTGCGCCGGCCCGACGAACTGCTCGCCCACCCCGACGTGACGGCGTCGATCGACTTCACCCGGCCGGTCGCCGTGCTTCTGGTGGCGGTGCTGCACTTCGTGCCCGACGCGGAGGACCCGTACGCGGCCGTCGCGCGGCTGCGTGACGCCACCGTCCCGGGCAGCCGGCTGCTGCTGTCCCACCTGACCCTCGACGGCGCCCCGCCGCTGCCCGCGCAGCAGGGCCGCGCCGTCTACCAGCAGAGCACCGCCCCGCTGGTGCCCCGGACCCGCGCCGACATCCTGCGTTTCTTCGACGGGTACGAGCTGGTCGAGCCCGGCCTTGCCTGGCTGGCCGACTGGCGTCCGGACGGCGAGCCTCAGGCGGGGGTGTCGCACGGCTTCGGCGGCGTGGGCGTCCGCCGCTGAGCCGCCGGATCATCGCCCGGCGACACCCATTACAGTCCGTGGGGCAGGTGGTCCGGTTCCAGGTGGAGTAGACGGTCTTGCTGGCGTCGGAGTAATAGATGATGGCGATGCTCTCGTTGTCCCCGGGGTACGGGATGGCCTCCTAGGAGTGATCCGCGCATGCCGACGACGGACGGGCCGGCTGCCGGCCACGCAGGGGCGGGAGCGACCCGGGCCGTGACCTACCCGGACGACGGAGCGCGCCTGGCCACGGCCCTGTCCGACCGGCTCGCCACCCTCGCCTTCGTCGACCTCACCACCGAGCAGGTCACCGGGCTGCTCGCCGACACGATCGCCGACTGGGGTGCGGCGTGCGGCTGGCGGGTCTACCGGCGGGCGGCCAGCGTCGTGCCGTTGCCGCCGCCGATGTCCGGGCAGCGATCGGTCGTCGACGTGGCCTGCGCCCGGCCCGCCGCGCCGCCCGTGGTGATCGAGGTCGACCACACCGACCGACGCCGTACGGTCGAGAAGCTTCTCGCCGAAGCCGACGCCGGGCGGGTGCCGATCTGGGTCCGGTGGGGCTCCCGTGGCTTCGCCGCACCGCCGGAGCCGGTCCGCATGGTCACCCTCACCGTCACCGCACGGCGCGGGGAGGCCGGCGTACGGCTGCACTCCCGCCGCCCGGCGCGGCAGCTCCCGCCGCCGACGCACCATGCCGAGCCGGTCACCGCCGGTCCGCCGGATTCCCTCTTCGACCCCACGGCCGGGAGCTGAGGCGGCGGGTCGGCGGGCACCGGGCGGCGTACGTGGCTTGCACTTGCGCACCCGACACCCGCACCGGCCCGCCGAGTCGGCCGGCGTCAGTAGTAGGTGTTCATGGCGGCCCGCACCTCGGCGAGAGTGGCATCGGCCACCGCTCGCGCGCGCTCGTTGCCCTCGCGCAGCGTCTCGCGGAGGTAGGTGCGGTCCTGCCCGAACTCGGTCCGGCGTGCCCTGATCGGGGCCAGGTACTCGTTGACCGACTCGGTCACGATCTTCTTGAGCGCGGCTGCGCCCGCAGCGCTGGTGCTGTCTGACGACTGCTGATCCATGAACCCTGTCGCCGTAGCCGGTGTTCTTCTCGGCCAGCCCGATCAGTCGTCGGTCGACCGATTCGTTCCAGGTCCCGAGCAGTTTCTCTGGCTTGTCGAGACGCATCGCCGCAGCGTTGGGGCTGGGCGCAGACTGGGCGGAGGCCCGCGACTCGACGAGCCCTGCGGGGCGCGCGCATCCGGCTGTGCCACAGCTGGCCACCCAGCCGCCGCGGGGCAAAGCGTGGACGGTTCTCGCCGTGATGGCGATGCCATCACCATTTGCTCGGCCGTGATGGCGATGCCATCACCATTTGCAACCACGACGTCGAGCAGAAAACCGGCACCATCCCGCGCATGACCGGGACGCCGACATGCTGCTCGTTGACCGGCCCGGATAGGAATGCCGCGGCTGGACCGTCTGGGGCGACGGCAACACCGCGTCCGCGCAGTGACTCGCCCCACAGATCATCACCCGCTACGTTAGCGCAACGCCCCGAGATGCGTCTTGACCAGGGGGTATAGCGACTGTAGTCGATCAGCATGCAGATCGGGAAGTGGCGGAACCGCTGACGGGAAAATTACTGTCAGCTAGCCGTCCACCAATTCGCTTTGCCCACGGGCATGCCGTGTCGCTCACTGTAGACATCCATTCAGTGAAACGGAGTCAGCCGTGGCCACCACCAATCAGACCGGGCAGGCGATCATCCTCGGCGGCAGCATCGGCGGCCTGCTCGCCGCGCGGGTGCTGAGCGAGTCGTACGAAAAGGTGACCGTCTTCGACCGGGACGAGCTGCCGGCGGAGGTCGTCGACCGCAAGGGTGTGCCGCAGAGCGGGCACTCGCACGGGTTGCTCGCCCGGGGCCGCCAGATCCTGGAGGAGTTCTTCCCCGGCCTGACCGCCGACCTGACCAGCCAGGGGGCGGTCGCCATCGACCTCCAGCGGGACTGCCTCTGGGTCAACGACGGCCACCGAATTCCCCGGGTCGCCTCTGGACTGGAGGGGCTCTGCGTCAGCCGTCGCGCCTTGGAGGCGTACGTCCGGGACCGGGTCCGGGCGCTGCCCAACGTGGAGATCCGGGACAGGTGCGAGGCGTTGGGGCTGCTCGCCGACGGTGGCGCGGTCGTCGGCGCGCGGGTCCTGCCCCGGGGCGGCCGGGAGGAACGCCACGACGCCGACCTGGTGGTGGACGCGACCGGCCGGGGCAACCGCGGCCCGACCTGGCTCGCCGAACTCGGCTACCAGCCGCCCGTCGAGGACCGGGTGGACCCTCGCACGGTGTACGTCTCCCGCGACTACCGCCGCACCCCGGGCGACGCCGACTTCGCCGCCTTCGTCAGCAGCCCCTCGCCGGACGCCCCGCGCGGCGGGGTGGCCATTGCCGCGGAGGGCGACCGGTGGATGGTCACGCTGCTCGGCGTCGGCCCGGACCAGGCCCCACCGACCGACCCCGAGGGTTACCTCGCCTTCACCGCGTGGCTGCCCGCCCCGGAGCTGCACGCGCTGCTGAGCCGGGCGGAGCCGCTCGGTCCCCCGAAGCGGATGCGGCTGCCCACCAGCGTGCGCCGCCGCTACGAGCACCTCGCCCGCCTGCCGGAGGGCTTCATCGCGGTCGCCGACGCGATGTGCAGCTTCAACCCGGCGTACGGGCAGGGCATGACGGTGGCCGCGGCGGAGGCGATGGTGCTGCGCGACTGCCTCCGGCAGGGCCGGAAGGAGCTGCCCCGCCGCTTCTTCGCCGGCGCGGCGAAGGTGGTCGACGTGCCGTGGGACATGGCCGTCGGCGCCGACCTGCGCCACCCGACGGTCGTCGGGCCGCGCAGCCGCCGGACCCGCTTCCTCAACGGGTACGTCACCCGGCTGCACGCCGCCGCCGCGCGGCACCCGGTCGTGGGGCGGCGCTTCCTGAGCGTCGCCAACCTGATGACGCCACCGCCGGGGCTCTTCGCGCCGGGGATCGTCGCCCGGGTGCTCTGGTCCGGCCGGCGTACCACGCCGCACCCCGTCCACGTGGAGCCGGCGGCGCGTGTCAAGGAGCTGGCTGGCCGCTGAGCCGGGCACCGCGGGTGGGCGGCCGGGGGACAACCGCCCACCCCATGAGCGCCTGCCGCCGATGAGCGCACGCCAACAAGCTCACCACCGCCTCCCCTGGTCAGGACGGCATCCGGATCTGCCGAGAACAGTGATGTTCGGAACCCCGTAAGATGTGGCAAGTGGGGTGGGAGGCACTCGGGCAGTGGGGTGAAGACGTCGCTCGCGTCGAACCGCTCGTTGGCGGAGTCGCCAACGACGTGTGGAGCGTGCGCGTCAACGGACACCTCGCGGTCGGTCGTCTCGGTGCCAGGAGCGACGCTGATCTCGCGTGGGAGACCGAGCTCCTCCAACACCTCGACCGTGAAGGTCTGACCGTGCCGGTGCCGATCCCGACCATGGACGGCCGGCTGTTCGTTGACGGTCTGATGGTGATGACCTACGTGGATGGTGGGCCACCCGAGACGCAGGCCGACTGGCGTCGCGTGGCCGGAACGCTCCGCGAGCTGCATCGGTTGACGCAGGGCTGGCCGCAGCGCCCAGGTTGGCGATCGTCAACCGACCTCCTGCACGCCGAGACCGGGACGAAAATCGACCTGGGCGCGATGCCCCCGGAGGGCGTTGCCCGATGCCGAGCAGCGTGGGCGCGGCTCACCGGACGTCAGACATGCGTTGTCCACGGCGACCCCAACCCCGGCAACGTCCGCATGACCGCGAACCAGGTCGCGCTGATCGACTGGGACGAGTCGCACGTCGACGTCCCCGACCTCGACCTCGTGCTGCCCGGCAACGCCGCCGGCCTCGACGAGGGCGCGCACGACATCGCCGCGCAAGCGTCGGCCGCATGGGAAGCCGCCGTCTGCTGGGGCGACGAGTACGCAGTCAAACGGCTCGCCGAAGTTCGAGCGGTCTGAGAACAGCTGGCACGGGAGTAGACCTGCCGTCGGGGCGAGCAGGCGTAGTTGAGCAGGCGATTGGCTACATGCGTTCCGGGGTGGCGATGCCCAGCAGGTACAGGCCGCGGTGCAGGATGCGGGCGGTGAGGTCGCACAGGGCCAGCCGGCTGGCCCGTACCTCGCCCTCGGCGCGCAGAACCGGGCAGTGTTCGTAGAACCCGCTGAAGGTGGCGGCGAGGGTATGCAGGTATCCGGCGAGCCGGTGGAACTCCAGGGTCTGCTCGACGCCGGTGACGACGGTGCCGAAGTTGACCAGTTCGAGGGCGAGGGCGTGCTCGGCCGGGTGCGCGATCGAGATCGATGCTGCGGTGATCTGCCCGAGCCCGGCGCGGCGGAAGATGGACCGGATCCGGGCGTGGGCGTACTGCAGGTACGGGGCGGTGTTGCCGTCGAGGGAGAGCATCCGTTGCCAGTCGAAGACGTAGTCCTTGATCCGGTCGGTGGACAGGTCGGCGTACTTGATGGCGCCGATGCCGACCGCGCGGGCGACGTCGGCGATGGCCGCCTCGGGCAGGTCGGGGTTCTTTTGCCGGGCCAGTTCGGCGGCCCTGGTCACGGCCTCGTCGAGCAGTCCGACGAGCTTGATCGAGCCACCGGCCCGGCTGCGCAGCATCTTGCCGTCCGAGCCGAGGATCGAGCCGAAGCCGATGTGCTCGGCCACCGCTGGCGGGCTCAACCACCCGGCCTGCCGGGCGACCGCGTACACCATCTCGAAGTGCTGACGCTGCGGTAGCCCCACGACGTAGAGCAGCCGGGTCGCGCCGAGATTCCGGGTCCGGTGGCGGATCGCCGCGAGGTCGGTGGCACCGTAGCCGTATCCGCCGTCGCGCTTGCGCACGATGATCGGCAACGGCTGCCCGTCGCGGCCGGTGAAGCCCTCCGGGAAGACGCAGGCGGCGTCACCGCTGTCCCGCAGCAACCCGAGCCGGTCCAGTTCGTCGGTCACCGGGGCGAGCATGTCGTTGTAGTAGCTCTCACCGTAGAAGTCCTGCTCGGTGAGCAGGACACCGAGCTGGTCGTAGACGGTCAGGAAGTACTTCTCCGACTCGGCGACCAGCAGCCGCCACAACCGCAAGGTCAGCTCGTCGCCGCCCTGCAGGGCGACCACCCGCCGCCGGGCCCGCTCCTTGAACGCGTCGTCGGCGTCGAACTTGACCCTGGCCGCCTTGTAGAACGAGTCCAGGTCACCGACGGACAGCTCGTGGGCGGCCTCCGACTCGCCGAGGTCGAGCAGGTGCTCGATGAGCATCCCGAAGGGGGTGCCCCAGTCGCCCAGGTGGTTGGCCTTGATCACCCGGTGCCCGAGCCACTCCAGCAGCCGTACGGCGGCATCGCCGATGACGGTCGACCGGAGATGCCCGACGTGCATCTCCTTGGCCACGTTCGGCGCCGAGTAGTCGACGACCACCGTCTGGGGAGCGGCGCTCACCGCGACGCCGAGCCGGGCGTCGACGGCCATCGGTGACAGCAGCGCGCCAAGAGCCGGGTCAGCGACCGTCAGGTTGATGAACCCCGGGCCGGACACCTCCACGGCCGAGCAGAGGTCCGCCAACTCCGCCTGACCGAGGATCTCGGTGGCGATGTCCCGGGGCGGGCGGCCGAGCCGGCGCGCCAGGGACAGGGCGGCGTCGGACTGGTAGTCGGCGTGCTGCGACCGCCGCACGACCGGGTCGACCGGCCCGCCGGCCACGGCTGAGAACGCCTGCGCGAGCCGGTCGGCCAGCAATTTTTCAAGATTCATGAAGGTACGCCAATCTCGCTCCGATCCGTCTCGTGCAGGGAGGCGGATCTGCCGGGGAAATGCTCGGGGAGCGGATCGATCGACGACCAGGTTGACCGGCGGATCGATCCGCCGGACGCAAAGGGGTCAGCTCAGGCGGTCGAGGGCGGCTCGCAGGCGAGCCAAGGTTCGCTCACGTCCGAGGATCTCGATCGACTCGAACAGCGGCAGCCCGACGGTGCGGCCGGTCACCGCGACCCGTACCGGCGCTTGGGCCTTGCCGAGCTTGAGCCCCCGCTCGGCACCGATCGCCTCCAGCGTCGACTTGAGCACCCCGGCCCGCCACTCGCACGTCTCGTACGCCTCGACCACGGCGGCCAGCAGCGCCGAGGCATCGGCCTTCATGGCCTTCGCCCACGCTGCCTCATCGGTGACCGGCTCGTCGAGGAACAGAAGTTCGACCATCGGTACGATCTCGGAGAGCACCGCGATCCGGGTCTGCGCCAGTTCGGCGACCGCAGCGAACGCGCTGGCGTCGTACGCCTCCGGCCGCCATGGTGCGGCCTCGGCGCGCAACCAGGGCTGACACGCCTCGACGAACGCCTCGACCGACAGCGCCCGGATGTAGTCCCCGTTGAAGGCCCGGAGCTTCTTCACGTCGAAGAACGCCGGCGAGGGGTTGACATCCTCCAGGCGGAACTCCGCCACGATGTCATCCCAGGGCAGGATCTCGCGGTCACCGGACGGCGCCCACCCGAGCAGCATCAGGTAGTTGCGCATCGCCTCGGCGAGGTACCCCTCGGCGCGGAAGTCCTCCAGGGCCACCCGGTCCCGACGCTTGGACAGCTTCTGCCGCTTCTCGTTGACCAGGATCGGCGCGTGCACCCACACCGGGGGCTCAGCGCCCAGCGCCTCCCACAGCAGTTGCTGCTTGGGTGCGTTCGGCAGGTGCTCCTCCGCCCGGATGACATGGGTGATGCCCATGACCATGTCGTCGACCACGTTCGCCAGCAGGAACACCGGCGACCCGTCGCCACGGGCGATCACGAAGTCCTCGATCAAGGCGTTATCGAAGGTCGGCTTTCCGCGCACGAGGTCGACGATCACGGTCGAGCCACCGTCCGGCGTACGGAAGCGCAGCGCGCGACCTTCCCCGGCGGTCTGGCCACGGTCCCGGCAGAAGCCGTCGTAGCCCTTGTGCTCGCTGCCCGTCCGCGCGATGACCTGATCCCGGATGCAGTCGCAGTAGTAGGCGCGCCCGGCGGCGAGAAGCCGGTCAATGGCCTCGCGGTGCTGCGGGGCGTAGTCGGACTGGAACAGCGGACCCTCGTACTCACTCGGGCCGATGCCAAGCCACTCCATTGCGTCGAGGATGCCCTGGCCCCACTCCGGGCGGTTCCGCGCCGCGTCCGTGTCCTCGATCCGCAGCACCATCGTTCCGCGCGACTGTCGGGCCAGCACCCAGTTGAACAGGACGGACCGGGCATTGCCCACGTGGAACATGCCCGTCGGGGAGGGTGCGAAGCGAACGCGGAGATCGGAACCGGACACGGATGGCAGGCTACCGAAAGACCGGTGGTCAGCCTCACCGATATTCGGGCCCGACGCTTCCGAGGCGAGACGGGGCGTCTTCTGTCTGCGCAGACCTGCCGTGAACGGGATGCTGGAAGCGACAGCCGCGCCAACACCACGAGGTGCCCCAGGCTGCAGGCTGAAACCATCGGGCAGAAGTGCAACGGCAGCACAGTCTCACGCCGAACTGATTGGTCGGTGACCCGTTGCCCATACGTTTCCGCAGGTCATGATTGAAGGTTGCCACGAAGGTGTCCACTCGAGCGCGGCTGCCTACAGCTCAGGCGCGCTGGCCGGACTGCCCGCCGTTATGCGTCGGCGGCGATCTTCAGCCGCTCCACGCGGCGAGCTGATTTGCAATCTTCGGTGCAGGCTCGAGCGTCGCGTCGCGTCGCGTCACGACGCTTCGCGGCCAGACTGGTGAACCGATCCTGGGTCAGGGTGCGCGTCTGCGCGACCCAGGTTGTCCAAGATGGAAACGTGACCGTTGCGGCCTGATGATCGGCGGTACGATCCGGATCGTGGAGAGCCGTCGGGAAGTGGAACCGCTGTCAGCCGAGGACGCCGCGGCGGAGGAACTGGCCCGTCGGGTGGTCCGGCAGGTAGCCCCCGAGGAGGGGGAGATCTTCGACGTCGTCCGTGAGGCGTACCTGCGGGACCCACGACGACTGACCGGCCCAGGCGACGGGCGCGACCGGATGCTCGGATTCGGGGTCGAGGCAGCCGCCGCGCTGCTGACCCCGCTGGTGTTGGGAATCAGCGCGGAAGTTGTCCGCCACCTCGCCCTAGAGGCGGTCAGCGCAGTCGAGGTGCGCGACCGGCTCCGCCGCCGCCTCGGCCGGCGGCAAGACCAGGTACGAGCCGACCCCGCCTCAGGGCCGGACGACGCCGTCACGCCCCGGCCACGCGACGCCCTCACCGCCGAGTCGAAGGACGTCTCCGCATCCCACGACGCCGACGCGGCGCCTTCTGGCGCGCCACTGGACGCGCAGCGGATGAGGAAGATCGTGCTGACCCGGTGCCAGCAGGCCGGGGTGGACGAGGGCCGGGCGCGACTGATCGCGGACGCCGTCGTCGGTGCCCTACAGACCGACGGCTGACCGGGCACGCGGCGATGGCCCGCCCGGCGGTGTCCGGCACGACGCTGCGCTTCGCCGCACTCGTGGCCGCTGTGCTCGGCAGCGGCACGCACGCGTTCACCTTCCTGTACCTCTCGGTACCGCAGCACGTGCGTGTGGCCGGCGTCACCTACGCTCGCTGCGTCGAGGCGTACCAGCACTCCCTGCCCGCCCCCGACGCGGACTTCGACACATACGTCGCCGCCGGCGAACGGGCCCAGCAGGAGATCATCCGCTGCCTGGCACCGGTTGGACAGCCCCAGGCGGTCTGGGTGCTCGTCGGCCTCAGCGTACTGCTGGCCCTCGCGGCGGTGCTGTACCTCGCTACGCCGTGGTGGATCCGTCGTCGGGGGCGGCTCGTCGAGCTGACCGCCGACGCCTTCCCCCGGCTGCACGCCGAACTAGGCCGGCTCAGCACGGTCGCCGGGCTGGACCGGCCACCGGTGTTCCTGCTCGACCCGGCGGCCGGTGCCCCCGGCGGGCTGGCCTTCGGCCGCGCCGGTCGGTACGCCGTGCGGCTCAACGCCGGGCTGGTGCCACTGTCGATCACCGACCCAGGGCTGTTCCGCGCCGTGGTGCTGCACGAATTGGCCCACGTCCGAAACCGGGACGTCAGCCTGGCGTACGCGGTGGTCGCCCTCTGGCGCGCCTTCGTCGCGGTGGCGCTCGTTCCGCTGGTGGTGCTGTCGGTGTACCCCACCCTCCTCACCGATCCCGGCCAGGTGCCGTGGGACAGCCCGGACAGCGGCATCCTCGACGACTACTTTCGGTGGGACGTCGCCGGCTACGGGGTGACGACGGCCCAGGGCACAATGCGCGCGTTGCTCTTCGTTGGCGTTTTGTACCTCGCCCGTAACGCGGTGCTGCGCGCCCGGGAGACGTACGCCGACGCCCGGGCCGCGGAGTTCGGCGCCGGGGCGGACCTGCGCCGGGTCGTCGCAGCCGCAGCGGCCCGTCGGCCCGCCCCGGGGTGGCGCGGGCGGCTCGGCCGGTTCGGCGTCCACCCCACCGCCGCGACCCGGCTGGCCACCATCGACGACCCGACGCGCGCGCACCGGCCCGGCTTCGGCGAGCTGTTCGGCGCCGGCCTGACCACGATGATTGCCTTTGACTGCCTGGCCCATTACGCCCGAGCCCTACCCCACACCGGTGCCGCGGGCGCCCAGGCCGCAGCGTGGCTCGTGGCGCCGGTGGTGACCGGAATCCTGGGCGCGGTCGCCTGGCGGGCGTGGCAGTCGCCCGAACCGCCGGCGGACCGGACCCGGCGGTTGGTCACCGCGACCCTCGGGTTCAGCCTCGGCTGGCTGGTGGGTGACGTGATGTCGCTGTCCACTGTCCCAGGTGACTGGGGCGTCCTCGGTGCCTCGTCGATCAGCGGGCAGGTCACGTTCGGCTCGGGGCCGGTGATGGGGGGCTACGACGCCGGTTCGGCCCTCGTCGCGGCGCTGCTGCTGACCGGGGGGATGCTGGCGCAGGCGGGGGTCCTCTTCGCTGCCGCCCGGTCCTGGTCGGCGCGGGGTGCGACCGGCCGGTGGGCATGGGCCGCCGGTGCCGCTGTCACCGCTGTGCCGTTCGCCGCGTGGATCGGCATCTGGTTCGATGTGCATGCGGCCCCCTACCTGGTGGGTCATCTGTACAGCGTCGGCACCGCCGACCTGGCCCGCGTCGGCGTCGGCATCTGGCAGGGGCCGGGGTTCGCCCTGCTGACCCTCTTCTACCCGCCGGTCGAGATCCTCCGCGAGCGGCTGCTGGTGGTGCCCGTCCTGGCGCTGGCCTGGCTCTATCCGCTGGCTGCCGGGCTGCGACCATGGTGGCGCAGGTGGCGTGCCGCTTCCGGGTCACCGCCCGCAGCCGACGCCACCGGTCCGGGTCATCCGGCGCGGCCTCGTGAGGTGCCGGCACCGGATGACCCGCGGATCGGCGAGGGGATACGTGCGGCGCTGCGGGTGGCGCTGCTCGGGGCCGCCGGATTCGCCGTCGCGCTGCTCGCCACACGGGCGGCGGTACGGCTGTTCGCGCCGGAACGGGCCGGCGCGGCGGACTTTCCCGGTTACTTCTACTTCGCCCAGATCGCGGCGGCCACGCTCGTCCAGGCAGTGGTGGGCGGATGGCTGACTGCCCGGCGTCGCCCCCTCGGGCTGGTCCTCGGGCAGTTGGGCGCGATGGTCGTCGCGGTGCTGGCCACGGTGGCGATTCTCGGCGCGCAGACCCTCGGCGGCTGCCTGGCCGCGTTCCGGTTCGCCTCGTCCATTTGCCGCCCACCCAACGACCTGCCCTGGGCGCTGCGGTTGCTGCGGACCCTGGCCGTCGAGGGCGCACTCGCCGCCCTGCTCGCCGGTGTGGCAGTCGTCGTCGCGTCCGAACTGGCCCGACGCCTGGCGGCGCGGATGGAACTGGATGGCTCGGCGGCGCGACGGGCCTGGTCGGCGGCGTTGCTGGTGCTCCTGCTCAGTGCCGGCGGCCTCGCGGCGCAGGGCGTGTACGCCTCGGGGGAGGGGGCGGCCGTGGCGACCGCCCGGCCATCGGCGTCCGCTTCCGTCGCCCCACGGTCGGCCGGTCCAGGCCGTCCGTTGACCGCCGCCGAGGCGACCGCCGCAGTGCGGGCCGCCGAGCGCGCGGTGCCACCCGGCTGGCAGCAAACGGCGGAAAACGAGGAAGACTCGTCGGCTCAGCACCGCTACGACCCGGCGGGGTGCCGCCCGCTGGCCACCGGGGCGTACCGGAGGGCTCTCGAGGCAGGGAAGCGGGCGTCGGCGCGGTCGACGCTGACCAACGGTGGCCGGCTGGCTTCGACGACCGTGGAGGTCGACGTCGTCTCGTACGCCACAGCGGTGCCGGAGTCGGTGCTGCGCGACGCGGAGCGGAAGCGGGTCAATTGCCCTCGGTTCACGGTTACCACGGCCACCGGCTTCCAGGTGGCGTACGAGGTGCGCCCAGGGGCCGCCCTGCCCCTGGGCGACCAGGCCTGGCGGGTGGACTACGACATGTCGACGCCGTCCAGCCCACCGGTGCGGGGCCGCTGGTCCGAGGCCATCGTACGGGTGGACCACACCCTGGTCACGGTCTCGATGATCGCTGTTGGCGAGCCACTCGACGAGGTGCTCCTAGGCGACCTGCTGACGCGCGCGGTCTCCGCCCTGCCCCGGTGACCCCGGCGGTGGCCCCGGCCGGGTCGCCTGGGACTCGAACCCAGAATCTAAGGATTGAAAGTCACCAGAACCGGACTACGCTTCCCCGGCCTCGCGAGGTAGTCGAGTCGAGTCCTGTAGTCCAGATTCCCGCTGTGCCGTCCGGCCGCGTTTGCGCTGTTCCGCGCCATGCCTACAGCGAGACGTAGTGACGGGAGGAATGTCGAGGTTGAAATCCAGAATCCGTGCCGTGAATCCGTCCGGCGTCGGAAACATACGAGCACCGTGGAGCAACCGCCAGCGCAGGTCACTAGGAGCTCAGCCCAGCCACGACCGCACCGCGCCGGACTTCGAGGGCAGGTTGTCGATCAGGGCTTGTGCGACCTGTCGGGCACATGTCAGGTCCGATGCTGTCAATGTGCTGCTGGGTTCGCTGCGGGCCGACCGCTTCGATCGGGCTGGGCGGGCCGGCCAGCTCCGGCCGGGCGGCCAACCGGAGCTGGCCGCAGTATGGGCGCCACCTGTCGTAACGGCTCCGATCCCTTCGGCGCTGGTGGACCGGACCGTGCCGCTGCCCGGAGGAACTCAACCGACTCCCGTAGCGGCGCCATGGTGATGACGCCGACAGGGAAGGCAAGCAGCCAGAGCGGCCGGAGTGCCTCGCCCAGGTTGGCGGCGGGCCAAGCGACGAGGAGGCCCGTGGTGCAGAAGTCGAGCAGCAGCGAGGTCAGACTGGTCACTGGTACGACCGTGTGTAGTCGGGACGGCAGCCACCGTCACACTAGCGTGAGCGTCGCTGTCGATCCGGCCACCGCCGCGACGAGCACGGGGCCCAATGCCTCCCCGGGGCGCGCGACCAGCGCGCTGATCGCGTGGGTACTGGCACGGCCGACCGTAGCGGTGCTGCTGGGCATCGATGCGGACCGGCGGCCATCCGAAGCGATGATCCGCAGACTGCTCCAAGCCATCGACCCGGATCTGCTCACTACGGCGATCGGGATCTGGCTCGCCGCCAGGATCCCTGCACCAGCACCCGGGTCCAGACGAGCGATCGCCGTGGACGGCAAGACCCTGCGCGGCTCACGCACCCGCGACAGCGCCGCCCGGCACGTCCTCGCAGCCGCCGATCAGCACACCGGCATCGTCCTGGCCAGCACCGACGTCGACACCAAGACCAACGAGATCACCCGCTTCACAGCATCCGGGTCCCACGCGGACTTGTTGAGCAGCCGTTGCATCCGGTCCGGCGTGGTGTCACCGGCGGCCTCTGCCAGGGCCAGCCGTTCTTGCTCGCCAGCGGCGACAGCAACCCGATCAGGTAGCTCAGCGTCTGCCGGCGCGGCTCCGCCCGCCCGAACCGGTGCGCGAACCGCGCCAACAGATCATCCAGAGCCGCCCGCCAGCCCACGATGTCATCGATGAACACAAGCACCGGAGCCTGCCCGCCCTGCGGCCGGCCACAACAGACAGACGGTGCGATCACGCCACCGATCCGCCGAATAGCATCGACATCCGCAGCTACGCAGGAGACGCAACTTTGACGTCGATCATGCCGATGAGCTGCCGAAACTTCAGATCAGGCAACTGCGGCTGGTGTACTAGACTAGTTCTCCAACAGCACATCGTGACCCTGGCGGGGCTTCCCGCCAGATCATCCAGCAAGAGAGACGACGACCGCGCTGTCCACTGGTGGTTGCGGTGTTTCCGGAGCGCGATCATCATCACCTGCCAAACGATCGCCCGGACGGGGGCAGCGCAGGGAGGCGAGGCAGTCGCAGATCCTCCGGCTGGTACTCGCGAGCCGCTGTGGGCGATCGTCACGTAGGACCGGAGCCCGTCTGCGACTTCCAGCACGGTCGGCCGCACCGGGCCGCAGGGCTTCCCGCAGGCGGACCCGACCCGGAGGAGGCATTCGGGTAATCTGTGGCTCAGCGGGCCGTTAGCTCAATGGCAGAGCTGAGGACTTTTAATCCTTAGGTTCTGGGTTCGAGTCCCAGGCGGCCCACCGTTTGAACTGGGAAAATATATCAACATCACCACCTGCCGTTGTTCCTTGCGCGAATATTGTCGGATTCCGGGTCTTGATGTGTGCGAGCACCCGCCGAGCACCCCGCTCGGGGATGGCAGTAGGCGACGCGGTGCGGGCACCGTCCTCGCCGAGGGTTTCCTCACCGAGGAGCAGGCCGACCGGGACGCCGGGCTGCACTACGCGCGCCACTACGGCACGGTAGTCATCTACCCCAGCCCTCGGTGCTGGCGTTCGGATCGGCGGGCCTCGTCACCGGCACCCTGATCGCCAATGCCATCGGCAACAGCAGCGCCAGGTCCCGGGCCGAACGCCCGGTCCTTCAGCCGAGTAGGCCGCTGGTGCGACGGGACAGCTCGGCGAGCCGATCATCGGCCTGCTCTCGGCAGAGTCGCACCCAGTCCTTGCCCTCTGCCGCGACGACACGTCATGGACGCCCTCGTGATCGGCATGGGCGGCGGCGTCATGGTCGCGTTGCTGGTTGCTGACGAGGACTGAGCAGGGCGACGGCCTCCCTGTATGCCCGACGAAGTATCCAGCAGCCGTATGGCCGTCCGGTGACCACGTACAAAATCGCCGCCCGACTGCCCGCCATCGATGAGCTACGGAGACACTGCAAGGCGCTGGCCGTCCCTGCGGGCCTACGCGCGAGCCGGCGAGCCGCCAGCGACCTCCCACGCACACTTCTACTGACCTCTGTCCCCGTGCTGCTCCCCGTCCCGCCCGCCTGCGGGCGGGACGGATCCTGTGCCGTGCACGGTTAAACGGGGTGGCTGGTGAACATGCGTTCTGGCACCCTGCTGACATGTCCCAGATCGCCTTTCAACCGCGCAGCATGGCCGAACTGCGCACGCTGGCCGCTAAAGGCGCTCGGGTGAAGTACCTGTTCTTCTGGGGACACCGACCACAACCCGACGGCAGCATCGGACCGGGATGCCTGAGCCAATGGTGGCCTGCCCCGTTCGTTGTGAACGAGGTCCGATACGCCACGGCCGAGCACTACATGATGGTCGGTAAGGCCCGCCTGTTCGGCGACGAGGCCACCGCTGCGCGGATGCTGACGGTGCCGAGCCCGGGCGCGGTCAAGGCTTTGGGCCGGCAGGTTCAGGGCTTCGACCAGACTGTTTGGGACGCGCATCGCTTCGACCTCGTCGTCGCCGGCAACGTGGCCAAGTTCGGCCAGCACCCTGAGCTTCGGAAGTACCTGGCGCGTACCGGCAACCGGATACTGGCCGAGGCCAGCCCGGTGGACCGGATCTGGGGCATCGGCCTGGCCGCGACGGATCCACGCACGTGCAACCCCGCCCAATGGCGCGGCCTGAATCTGCTCGGGTTCGCGCTCATGCACGCCCGCGCCCAACTCGCCACGGGATGAACCTGAAGATCCGTGCACATCACGTGCGTCTCGGTGCCCGGCAGTTCCGAATCATCCGCCCAGCCGACGCTTTGCCCGGCGTGGCCTTGCCGACAAAAACCCGTGGTACGTGCTGGAACTCGACGCCACGCCGCATTCGCCATCACGGGTCTGTGGATGCTGGCAGCCCGATCGCGTCACACGCTGGTACACGTGCCGATGCGAGGCAACACGCCACCAGATCTGCCCAGTACCAGTGTGGGCGTTGGCGAGCTCGACCTGGTGCTGAGTCACTTCGACCTTCAGTTCGCCCCGAACCAGTGGAAGCACGTTCGCAGCCGGCTGGGGCATTGGGGCGCGCCGCATCGCTTCCGGGTCAGGCGACCGGTCCTCCCGGCGCAGCGAGGCGACGAGGACAGCCGGGTTTTGGACGATCCACTGCGTGGCGGCAACACCTCTGCCCGGCTGTGCCCACCGAACTCGGCCCCCGTACCGCTGTCACGTGAACGACCTCGGGCAGCGGGCGCAGGTTGCGAAGGGATCCGGCCACTGGTTCCTCCTCAGGGGTGACTTGCATCCCTCAACGTCCAGACGGCGGGCAAATGGCACCACCACGAGAAGAATCCCGAAGGCGAGGTCGGTCCGAACAGGTCCAATCGTCCTCAGCCGGCAGCGAGGGTGAACGGGCATTCTTCACGGCAGGCAGCCGAAGCATCGTGCCGGTGATTCATGATGCGTCCGACCGGCGGTCGGGGGAACGCGGCGGAATCGGCGCGACCGAGGGCACCACGATCGGCGGCTTCGGCAGTGGATCCAGGTCGGGCAGGAGTTCCCCGGGGGCGGGAAGCGTGACGCCCGGGTCGGGTAGTTGCGGCAACAGGGGCAGCGGCGGAAGCGTGGCATCGATCGGCCGGGGAACGCCGTCGAGCCGTGGGGGGCGCGATGGCAGCTCCGACGGGCGGGGAGAGACTGCCGGTACCGGCGTCGGCGTCGGCGTCGGTACGACCACCGGCGCCTGCGTACGGTGAGATGTGGCCGCTGGGGTGCCAGGTGTACGGGTCTGGCCGACTGGTTCGAGGACCGACCCGCGGGTTGGGGGCCGGGGCGGCTCGGGCGTTACGTGTTCCACAGCGAGTAGCGCCAGTGCGACGGTGGCGACGGTGGCGGTGGCCACGGCGACGGTGGCGGTCGCCGGTGTGGCGGAATTGGCCAGCCGTCGGAATGCCACGAGCCACGGCGGTACGAACAAGCCGAGCGAAGCCGCCCGTAGCCACCGCCGTGCCCGGGTCAGGTGCGACTCGACAGAACGGCGCGTCAGGCCGAGACGCTGGGCGACGCTGTCGGTGTCGGCACCACGGCCCGTAGCGACGCACACCTGGTAGGTCGTGGCCGGCAAGCGTCGCAGTTCGCCGACGAGCCAGTTCGCCAACTCCCGGTCACTGACGGCTTCGGCGAGCTCCGGCGCGGTCCGATCCGCTTCGTCACCAAGTCTGGCTGCGGCGACCTGCTCCCGACCGCGGCGGCGGAGCAGATCCACGTAACGCCGGTAGGCGACAGTCGAGGTCCAGGCAGTGGCGTTCCTGGCATGTGCCAGTTCAGGCTTATCCAGCAGGGCCAGGAGAGCCTCCTGCGCGCAGTCCTCCGCGTCGTGCCGACTGGCGCCCGCTGCGAGACAACGCCGGATGGCTGACTCTCGCACCCGTACGAGTTCGGAATCCTGCATGCGGTTCGGCCCTTCCGCTCGGCCCGCCGACCAGCCCGCACAGTGTGGCAGGAGGGCTCCCGGATTGCGGGTCGGCAAGGGCACCGTGGATCGGTGTCAAACTGGGGTGCGTGTAACGCGCTCCGGCGGCGACCCTCCAGTGATCTGCCGTTTGGCCGGCGACCCTTGCGCTACCGCTAAACGACGCGGCTGAAGGGAGATCACTGGAGGGCCTGTCATCTGCCGGAGGTCCGATGCTGACAGCTCAGCGTACCGGTGGGGCAGACGATCCGATGGTGGTCAGGAACTCGGCGGGATCCCATAACAAGGCCTGACCGCCACCGGGCCACGGGAGTGCCTCAGTAGTCCAGGTCGCAGTCCAGGTCCGTGGTCAGGCTCGCCTGCACGTACATTCCGTTGTTCAGCTCCAGCCAGAGCTTCCCGTCAACGCCGATGGTGGTGCGCACCACGGTCACGATGGCACCGGCCTCCAACTGCCCGCCGATCGGGCTGGAAGGGTCCGGACGGAGGTGCAGGTTAACGTTCGCCGTGACCTGGCTGCTGCAGTCGAGCGTGATGGACGCCGAAGTGCTGCTCTCCGCGGCGCTGGCGGTGGTGACACCGGTGAGCAGCGCCCCGCTGACGGCGACGACCGCGAATGCGGACGCGACCAGGGCACGCGTCGTTGCACGTGACATTTACAGCTCCTTTGATATAGACGGAATTGGTGCTGGCCAACACTTTTAGCTCTCGACTCCCATCGAGGCGCGCAACGTAAGGCTATTGGGGTACCGATCAATGCGTCAAGAAGCAAATACGCACCGACTTCGTCCACAGAGGAGGGTAGAAAACCGCTCCTTGCTGCTGAGTCCGCGACTCTCGACGCAGAACCAATGGCACTTCCTTCATTCGAAGGATAACGGGACGGAATTGTCTGAACGTCCAGGGCGAAACGGAGGCCGCCTTTATGGAAAGAACCGACTCCTGGAGCGGGGTCGGGACAGCGGCACGGTCCGCCCTGGTCGGGTCGTCGCCGGTGAAACGGCGGCGGCGAGGGTGCGCAGGGTGGTGCGGGCGAGCTTCAGGTCGGCCAGTTCACACTCGATCTGGGCGAGTCCGGCGGTGAGGGTGGTGATCTTCTCGAGGAGCCGGTCGGCGGTCTGACCTGCGGTGGCCTCGCGTCCGGCGATTAGGTCGAGCAGCGTCGGAAGGTTCACCGGTGCCGCCAGGACGATGTGCTGGTCCTGGTCAGCCGACGCGCGATGATGGCCGTCGACGCCCACAACGTTGGTGACGCGGCCGATTCCGGTCGGTTCTCGTACTCGCGCACGAGGTGGCGGTGCAGCATCAGCGTGCCGTAGGTCTGCTCGACGATTCACCGTCTGCGGATCGGTGCGAACCCGGGCCGGGTGTCGGCGCGTTTGACGATCTCGACGTCGACGCCCACCACGGTGCCGTGCGGCGCCAGGTCCTGTTTGAATCCGGCGTCGACCTAGACGCGGGTCGCCGTTGGGGTGCGCACGAGGGCCTTCGACCAGAGTCGATGCCTGTGCGCCGTCCCTTGCGTGATTATTGTCGGCTTTCGGGTCTTGGTGTGCGAGCCCCGCCGAGCACCCCGCTCGGGGAGCCCGCGACGGCCACGTTGCGGAATCGACGCGACGCGGCGGCTCGCCAACCGAGCGGTCCGATCCGCGCGGGTGGGATAGGACGTGCCGAACGGGGAATCGGACGGGCATGAGGATCAGCAGCACTCCCGCCGTGGCGGCGTCGAGCGAGGAGACCGGGCCCGACGGGGTACGCCAGCCCGGTGGCGAGGTGCACGCCTGGCTGCCCGGGCAGAACCAGACGCTGTGCGGGCTGCCGCTGAGCCGGACCCGGCTGCGGCGCTTCCCGCACGTCCGCTTCGACTACTCCTCGACCGACGTGCTCACCGCCGCCGACGCGGTGGGCCACATCTGCCCGCGCTGCCTGGCCGCGACCGGGGGCAGCGGGGACCGCCGGCAGCGGCAGAGCTGGGTACGCACCTCGCCCCGCCCCTGACTGTCCCGCAAGCGATGTACGGATGCGCCGACCTGGTCCTGCTGGTCGTGGCCGCCCCGGCCACACACCAACCGACCCTGACGGGACCGGCCACACACCAACCGACCCTGACGGCACATGGGTCGGCTCAGGCGTGGGAGAGCGCGAAGGCGGTCAGGAAGCCGGCGACCGTGATCAGGCCGACCAGCAGGTGGGCGTCCTCGAACGACTCGGGAACCATGGTGTCGGTGATCATCGCGAGGATCGCGCCGGCCGCCAGGGCGGTGATCGAAGCCAGCACCTCGGGCGGCGCGTCGCCCAGCAGCGTGTAGCCGGCGAGCGCGGCGAGGCCGCTGACCAGGGCGATCCCTGCCCAGAGCGTGAAGACGTACCGGCTGGGCCGGCCGGCCCGGCGCATCCCGGCCGCGCTGGAGAGGCCCTCCGGCACGTTGCTGAGGAAGACCGCGACGACCGTGACCACGCTGACCGCGCCACCGCTGAGCAGGCTCGCGCCGATCACCACCGACTCGGGGATGCCGTCGAGCAGCGCGCCCACCGCGATCGCCGACCCCGAGCCAGGTGCCTCCTGCTCGGACGGCTGCGCGCCGGAACGTTTGCGGTGCCGCGCGCCCCGCCGGGCCAGCAGGACGTTCGCCCCGGTGTACGCGAGCGCGCCGCCAGCCGCCCCGATCGCGGTGGGCAGCAGCCCGCCCTGCTCGTGTGCCTCGGCGATCAGCTCGAAGGAGACGGCGGAGAGGAGCACCCCGGCGCCGAAGGCCATGATCGACGCGATGATCCGGCGCGGGACGGGCACGAACCAGCCCAGCGCCGCCCCGAGTAGCAGCGCAGACCCGGCCAGCAGCCCCCAGCCGCCCGCTTGCGACCATCCCGGCATTCGCAGGACGTTACCCGTGCCCCGCGCAACGAAACCGGGCCAGAAGTCCGCATAGGCCGACTCGTCCGTCGCCCACCAGCTCAGAGTCATAATCAAGGCTCTGAGCTGGTTCCGTGTCCAGGTGTCGATGGTCGTTCTTGGCCAACCTTGGCCGGCGTCTGCCGCCCTGAGGGTGCCCTGACGCTCTGGACGCGCCCTGAGTGCGGGGTCAGTTGACCTTGCCTCGGGCCGCCTTGATTCAAGGAGACCAATTCGGCAAGTGCCGCTGTGACTACTCAGGTGGTTGCCGTAGCCAGGGTTGGTCTTTGGCGAGGCGATTGAGGGCGTTGAGGATCCCGATGTCGTACTTTCCGGCGGTGGCCAGGTGGGAGCGGATCTTCACGAAGTGTTGGACGTCGATGCGGGTACGCATGCATGCGGAGATCTTTTGCCGTAGTTGATCTACCGCTCCGACTATCGCATCAGGCCGCTAACCTGTGATGGATGAGCCCGGTCATAGTCAATTACGCCCCGTAGCAGGCGACCCCAACCGCCGCCGATTCAGCCACGGTGCTTGAGGCCGCGCGCCGCAGTGACTTCGGCCAGGAGACCGCGCGGCACGTCACCGGCACCGCAGCGGAGCGGGCAGCAGCGCGATCGGCTGCCTCGTGGGCGGCTTCCTGGCCTTCATCATGCTCATCACCATCGTCGTGCGGCTCGTGCAGGGCGACCCCGATGCGGCGATCGTGGGCGGGTTCTTCGTTCCTGACTGACGAACTGGTCGCGCTGCTCAACGATCACGATCGGCCTGTGAGCGCCGAGGTCGTTGACGGCTGGTTCTTCGCCTATTTTTGGCACTACGACGAGCTGGACGAGCGGGGGTGGCAGGAGGCCTTCTCGGTCGCGGAGACGGTCGTGCGTGCCCGCGACGCGTTCAGGGCGTGGGAGGAGTCCAGCCGATCCGGCACGTGAGCCGTCTCGGTGGTCCGGCAGGGCCCGCCACAGCCGACCAGGCAGCGTTGCCGGACAACAGTTCTATTGAAGAGTTTGCATCGAAGGCTTCAGCGGATAGCGTGCCGTCCCCGGTAGGTCGGTGGGTCAGAAGTCCGCGTACAGGTAGGGGAGTTGGCGGGGGAAGAGGCGGCGCAGCTCGGCGGCGGCGTCCGTTGGCACCCGACCGAGGCCCCGGATGTCGACCTCCGCCGGGTCCAGCACCCCGTACGCCAGGGCGGAGAGCCCGGCGGCGGTGAGCGTCGCGGCCGGCACGGGCCCGGCGGTGGCGTCGCGGACCAACTCCAGCCGGCCCGTCTCGCCGTCGAGCAGGTGGGTGCCGGCGAGCCACCGGTCCCCGGCCAGCTCCACCCGGACCCGGCCCGGCTCGGCCGGGAGGCCGGCCAGTGCGTCGAGCGCGAGCAGCCGGGCCATCGGCGCGGGCGACCCGGGTCGGGTGACGCGCGCCTCGACGTGCACGGCCAGGTCGGTCAGCCACAGCTCGGGCAACTCGTCCGCCGCGACCCGCAGGCTGATTCGGTCCACCTGGTCGACGTGCCGGGCGAGGAACTGCAGGATCAAAGCCCGGGCGTACGGGTCGGCGACCAGCAGGTCGTCGCCGGCCAGCTCGCCGCCGTGGTTGTCGATCCGGTACGTGAGCACGCCGACCGGCACCCCGTCCCGGCGGGCGGTGATCAGCCACCGGTCGTCGTCGTCGCGCATCCACACCGCCCGGACCTCCGGGAAGACCGCGAACCCGTGCCGCTCGGCAAGGCAACGCTCGGTGAAGGCGCGGTGGCCGGCGTACCCGGTGCCGATCCGCTCCCAGGTCAGCTCTCCGGGCAGGTCGGCGCGGAGCAGCGAGCCCAGATCGGCCGGGGTGAAGGTGACCCTCCGGGCCTGGGGCAGGCCCACGTATCCGAACTGCTCGTAGAACGAGGCGCGGAACGGGTACAGCGCGGTGAGGGTGTGCCCTTCGTCGCGCATGTCGTCGAGGAGTTGGTGCAGCAGGGCCCGGACGTGCCCGCGACGGCGGGCCATCGGGTGGGAGACCACCCCGGCGACGCCGGCCATCGGCAGCACCGCCCCGCGCAGGGTTCTGCCGCATCGGCACGGCCGACGCCGCGGCGAGCGTCTCGCCAGCTTCCTCTGCGACGAGGGTGCGGTTGACCTCGTTGTAGGGCAGGTAGCGGGAGAAGTCCTCGGCTCGCTCGGGTCGCATCGGCGACGGTTCGAAGCAGTACGCCTGGAGCGGGAACGAGGTGGTCAGCCGCTCGGAGGTGGTTACCTGCCGGATGGTCATCCCCCATCCCAACCCGCCCCGCCGACCTCCGCAACCGGATTACCCGCCCCGCGGGGTAACGGACCGGCCGCCCACCGGCGTCGACGCGGCGTCAGAGCGCGGTGACGTCGGAGACGACGACGGTGACGTTGTCCGGTGCACCGGCCTGGTGGGCCAGCTTCACCAGTTGCTCGCCGCACTGCTGGCGGTCGCCGTTCATGGCCAGGGCCGCGGCTATCGCGGCGTCGTCGACGTAGTCGGAGAGCCCGTCGCTGCACAGCAGCAGCCGGTCGCCGGCGAAGACGGTGAGCGTGCCGATCGCCGGGGGCGTGTCGGCGCCCTGGACGGCCCGGGTCACCAGCGACCGTTGCGGGTGGTGCCGCGCCTGGTCCGGGGAGAGCGCGCCCTGGTCGACCAGCGCTTGGACGAACGTGTCGTCCCGGGTGAGCTGGGTCAGCTCGTTGTCCCGCAGCAGGTAGCAGCGGGAGTCACCGACCTGGGCGAGGACCAGGGCGTCGGTGGCGAGCAGGCCGGCCGTGAGCGTCGTACCCATGCCCTCGCGCGCCGGGTCGACGGAGATCGCGGCCCGGATGCGCTGGTTGGCGGTGCTCACCACGGCCCGCAGCGCGTCGGCGGCCCCCTCGGTGGTCGTGGGCGGGTCCAACTCGTCGAGGATGCGGATGACGATCTCGCTCGCCACCTCACCAGCCGGCAGGCCACCCATTCCGTCGGCGACGGCGATCAGGCGGTCACCGGCGAGGGCGGAATCCTCGTTGTTGGTCCGCACGAGGCCGACGTCGTTGAGGATGGCCGAGCGGAGGATCAGCGTCATACGACAAGCTTGCCAAGAAGACCCGCCCGGCGTCTCTACGCGCTCCTGGGTCGGCGCGAAAAGAATCTTGCGGCGCGCGGGAAGAGCCCTGTGGCGCGAGAACAATCCTGTGGCGCGCGAGACAGAGTCCTGCGGTGGCGCGAGCGAGATCCTGCGGTGGCGAGGGGGTCCTGCGGCGTCCGTGCCGGCGACCGGTCAGCGGCGGGGGTAGCGCAGCAGCAGGCTCGCCCACACCTCCTCGTCGCCGACGGCCGCGTAGCCGTGCGGCACGTCCGAGGTCCAGCGCAGGTGCCCGCCGGGCCCGGCCGTCGACGGGGCGTCCACCGGCCCGGCCCGGAGCTGCCCGGCGAAGACGGTGACGTGCTCGGTGACCCCGGGCTGGTGCGCGGGTGAGAGCTGCCCGACACCGGGTGCGACCCGCATCCGATACAGCTCGAACGTCGCCTCGGCCTCGGTGAACACCTCCAGCAGGGTCGCGCTCACCGCCGTCCCGCGCACCGTGGGGGTTGCGGCCGGCCCGGAGAGTGCGGCGGTCAGCGGCACCCCGAGTTGGGCGGTGACGGCGTAGAGCGTCTCCAGGGTGGGGTTGCGGGTGCCGTTCTCCAGGCCGGAGAGGGTGGCCTTTCCCACTCCGGCCAGTCGGGCCAGGGTGGACAGTGACATCCCGCGCTCCTCGCGCAGGGCGCGCACCCGGGCACCGACCGCGCCGGCGTCCGAGGCTGCCTGTTCCCAGGCTGGTCCCGGGGTTGGTGCTAACGACTCCATCCCGCTATCCTGCTACACGCTTCCGTTCCGTAAACGGAACGGCAAGGAGGGGGGAGCCGTGACCGGTCTGCTGCAACCCGTGCTCGCGGGTGTGGTGACCGCGCTCGTCGGCTTCGCCAGCTCGTTCACCGTCGTGCTCGCCGGGCTGCGCGCCGTCGGCGCCGACGAGCACCAGGCAGCCTCGGGGCTGCTCGCCGTCAGCGTCGCGTCCGGCCTGTGCGCGGTGTGGCTGGGGCTGCGACACCGGCTGCCGATGGCGGTCGCCTGGTCCACCCCGGGGGCGGCGCTGCTGGTGGCCACCGGTCCGGTCCCCGGCGGCTGGCCGGCCGCTGTTGGCGCGTTCGTGGTCTGCGGGGCGCTGATCGTCGCCGCCGGCCTGTTCCCGACCCTCGGCCGGGCGGTGGCCGCGATCCCCGGCCCGATCGCCGCCGGGATGCTGGCCGGTGTGCTGCTGCCGCTGTGCACCGCGCCGGTCCGCGCCCTGGTTGAGGTGCCGAGGCTGGCCGCGCCGGTGGTCGTCACCTGGCTGGTCCTGCACCGCTTCGCCCGCCGCTGGGCGGTGCCCGCCGCGCTGCTGGCGGCGGCGATCGCCATAGCCACGACCACGCCGGGCGGGATCGGCGCGCACGGCCTGCGGCCGGTGTTCGTGCTCACCGCGCCCGAGTGGACGGTGCCGGCGGTGGTCGGGCTGGCAGTGCCGCTGTTTCTGGTCACCATGGCCGCGCAGAACGTCCCCGGGATGGCGGTGCTCACCGGGTACGGCTACCGGCCCCCGCTCGGCTCCGCGCTGCGGGTCACCGGCCTGGCCAGCGCGATCGGTGCCCCGGCCGGTGGACACGCGGTCAACCTGGCCGCGATCACCGCCGCGCTGGCAGCCGGCCCGGACGCCCACCCGGACCCGGAGCGCCGCTGGGTCGCCTCGGTCACGGCGGGGGTGGGGCTGGCCCTGCTCGGCCTCGGGGCGGGCGTCGCCACCGCCCTGGTGCTGCTCTCCCCGCCCGTGTTGATCGAGGCGGTGGCCGGGCTCGCGCTGCTCGCCGCGCTGGCCGGGGCGGTGTCGGCGGCGGTCGCCGACCCGGCGACCCGGGAGGCGGCCGTGGTGACCTTCGTCGTCACCGCCTCCGGGGTGAGCCTGCTTGGCGTCGGCGGCGCGTTCTGGGGGCTGCTCGCCGGCTGGCTGATGCTGCTGCTCCTGCGTCGCCGTCGCGAGACGCGGCCCGCCGAGCCGGCCCCGTCGCCCGCCGAGCCGGCCCCGTCGCCTGCCGAGCCGGCCCAACTCGCCGAGCCGGTCCAGCCCGCTCGGGCCGCCGAGACGGCCCCGGCTCGGCGGGCTGGGGACTAGATCGACTTTATGCCGGCGACATTGCGGT
>NZ_GG657738.1:3780976-3824174 GCF_000158815.1 Micromonospora sp. ATCC 39149
GTCGAGGCGTACCCGGCCGTTAGCGACGGCGGCGATCTGGTCGGCCAGCACGTAGACCGCGCCGGTTGGGGCGCGGTCGGTGGAAACCTTCAGATAGCCGGTACGCAGCAGGCGGGCGGCCAGATCGGCCGGGACGTCCGGCTCCTCGACCGCCGCCGACTCGATCAACTCGTCCAGGCTGCCGCCCGGGTCGGCGGTCGGCGCCTGCACGGTCACCGCGTACGGGTCGCCCCGCTGGACGAGGTCCACGGTGCCGATCTCCGCCCCGGTCACGTCGACCACGGGCATTCCGGTGGTGACGCGGGAGATGGCTGCCTGCTGATCCGTGCCCTGCTGCTCCATTCCGGGGCGGTTCCCACCCCGCCGCCCGACTAAACGCCCCGCCGGTCAGGCCCGGCCGGCCCGTCCCCACCGCCCCGGCCGGCCCGTCCCCACCGCCCCGGCCGGCCCGCCCGAACGCCCCGCCGGTCAGGCAGGGCTGGCCCGGTCGGGCCCGACTGAACGCCACCCCGGTCAGGCCCGGGTGCCCGGGGTCGGGAGCCAGGAGCCCGGCGGCCGGGGCGACAGCTCCCGCCAGCCGTCCGCCCCGGCGAGCAGCGCGCGGACGGTTTCCTCGGCCTCCTCCGCGCTGGGATACTCGTAGAACTGGGAGACCCCCTCCGCGCCGCCGGCGCGCTGCTCGACGTGCCACCGGTCGCCGTCCACCCGGAGGAAGACGTCCCGCCGGGCCAGTCGCCCCCACTTGCCGTTCCACCAGTGCTTCCGCTGCTCCATGGCCGGACTCTATCGAACATGTGTACGAGGTGATCCGGCCCCCACGGGAATCGCGCGGGGGCCGGTGTGCAGGTGGGTGTCAGCGCGCGGCCGGGGGCTCCGGGTTGCGGCCGAGCACGTCGTCCAGGGCGCCCCGCTGCTGGCCCGGGGCGGTGTGGCCGGCGGCCACCAGCGCGTCCCGGATCTCGGTGAGCAGCTTGACCTCCTCGCTGGGAGCCGAGGGCGGCGGCTCCTCGCCGCGCTTGCGCCGCTCGGCCAACTTGTTCATCGGGTAGACGACCAGGAAGTACAGCGCCGCCGCGGTGAGCAGGAAGGTGATCACCGCGTTGACGAAGGCGATCCAGTCGAAGGCGATGCCCCGGAACTTGGGGGCCGTGCCGGCCAGACCCTTGTCGCTGCCGGTGATCAGCAGCACGAAGACGCGGATCAGCGGATCCAGGAACGACTTGGTGAGCTGGGTGACCACGCCCGTGAACGCGGCGCCGATGACGACGCCGACCGCGAGGTCGACGACGTTCCCGCGCATGATGAAGTCTTTGAAGCCCTTGAGCATCCGTTTACTCCCGTGGGTCCGGTTTACCGTCGGGGGCAACCTATTCCCCCCGGGGATGCTCCAGAAAAGCACCAGCCTCCCGAGCTGCCAAGCCCGGGTCGCCGGCGCGGATGGCGTCCACCAGCCGGGCGTGGTCGACGTACCGCTCGGGCTCCAACGCGTCGCCCATCGCCTGGGTGATCGTGCTGCGCAGCGCCACGCCGACGGACGCGTACAGCTCGGCGAGCATGCCGTTGTGCGCGGCGGCCACCACCGCCGTGTGCAGGGCCGCGTCGGCCTCGACGAACTCGTCGACCCGGCCCGCGCACCAGGCGGCTTCCCGGGCGGCGAGCGCGCCGTCGAGGGCGGCCAGGTCGTCGGGGGTACGCCGCAGCGCGGCTAGCCGCGCCGCCTCCACCTCGAAGGCGCGGCGCACCTCGACCACCTCGGCCATCCGGTCGTCGGTGAGTCGGCGGGCCACCACGGGGGCCAACTCGTCGGTCGACACCACGTACGTTCCGGAGCCCTGCCGGCACTCCAGCACCCCGGAGTGCACGAGGGCGCGGACCGCCTCGCGGACCGTGTTGCGTCCCACCCCGAGGGCGGCGACGAGCTGTGGCTCGGTGGGGATGCGCCCACCCACCGGCCACTCGCCACCGAGGATGCGGGCCCGGAGCTGCTCGATCGTCTGCCGGACCCGCTGGCCCCGGGGTGGCGGGGGCGCGGAATCAACCGACGGTGGCACTGGTTACATCACCTGCCCAGAATTCATCCCATGATTGTAGGTTGAAGGCCATGACCCCGCCACCGACCGCCATCGCGGAACCCGCCACCGGGATCGCCCGGCCCCGACCGACCGTCGACGGGGCCCGGCGCCCGGCTCCGGCCCCCGCCCCGAAGCCCGGGCGGCGCGCGGAGCGGCCGGTGACCGGCGGGCTGCTGGTGCTGGTCGGCATGCTGCTGGTCGCCCTGAACCTGCGCGCCGCCGTGACCAGCCTCGGTGCCCTGCTCGGCGAGGTCCGCACCGGCCTCGGGCTCTCCGGGGCGATGGCCGGGCTGGTCACCACCCTGCCGACGATCGCCTTCGCCGGGCTCGGCGCGCTCACCCCCTGGCTGGTCCGCCGGTACGCGCCGGCCCGGGTGCTCGTGGTCGCCATGACGGCCCTGGCCGCCGGGCAGGTGCTGCGCGTGGTCACCGACTCCGCGCTGGTCTTCGTGGCCACGAGCGCGCTGGCGCTGGCCGGCATCGCGGTGGCGAACATCCTGCTGCCGATGCTGGTGAAGCAGCACTTCCCGCGCCGTACCGGGCTGGTCACCGGCGCGTACACGATGGCGTTGACGGCGGGCACGACGGTGGCCGCCGCGTCGGCGGTGCCGGTGGCGCACGCCTTCGGGTCCTGGCGGGCCGGGCTCGGGGTCTGGGCCGCGCTGGCCGCGCTGGCCGTACTCCCGTGGGTGCCGTTGGCGCTGCGGGCCCGCGCCGCGCGACGGGCCGCCACCCCGACGGCGGTCGTCGCCGCCCCGGCCCGGGTGCGACCGGCGAGACCCGGCTCGCCTGGGCGATGGCGGTCTACTTCGCGCGCAGTCGCTGAGCGGGTTACGCGATCATGGACTGGCTGGCGCAGCTCTTTCGCGACGCCGGCTTCCGCCCGGAGGCGGCCGGGCTGCTGCTGGCCGGGGTGACCGCGCTCGGCGTGCCGGTGGCGCTGCTGATGCCGGCGCTCGCCGGCCGGCTGCGGACGCTGCGCCCGCTGGTGTTCGGGCTGACCGCCTTCTCCGCCGCGTCCTACCTGGGGCTGGCGCTCGCGCCGCACGCCGGGGCGCTGCTCTGGGTGGCCCTGCTCGCCCTCGGCCAGGGCGCTTTCCCGTTGATTCTCACCACCATCGGGCTGCGTGCCCGCACGGCCGAGGGGACGGTGGCGCTGTCGGCGTTCGCGCAGAGCACCGGGTACGTGATCGCGGCGCTCGGCCCGCTGCTGGTCGGCGTCCTCTACGAGGCGACCGGCGGGTGGACCGCGCCGATCGGGTTCCTGCTCGTCGCCCTCGCCGTGCAGGCGGTCGCGGGCATGGCGATCGCCCGCCCCCGGTTCATCGAGGACGAGCGTTGAGCGGGGCGGTTTGCAGCCAGTGCTGAGTGGGCGGTCAGGAGGAGGCCGGAGTGGGGTCGCCCGCGACGGCCTGCTCGACCGTCGGGTACGTGTGCAGCACCTCGACCAACCCGCTGACCTCCAGGATGCGCAGCACCCCGCGCTGCGGTGCGGCCAGCCGAACCACGCCGCCGGCCTCGTCGCAGCTGTTCTTGGCGCGCACGAACACGGACAACCCGGTCGAGTCGCAGAACGAGACTTCCGTCAGGTCGAAGACGAGGCGGCTGCGGCCCTTGTCCAGCAGGTCCGTGATCTGGTCCTGGAGCTGTGGAGCCGTCGCCATGTCCAGCTCGCCCGCGACCGACACGACGACCACGTCGCCGCGCTGTTCCGTGTGCACCGTCAGAGACATTCGCCGACCTCCTGCTCCTATACCGGGGAACCGTATCCCACGGGCGGCCTCCGGCGCAGAACGGGAGCGACGAGGGTGCGCGTCGTCATGTCGTTGCCGTGTGGCAAGTAGTTCCCCCTACCCGGTGGTAGAGTCCGGCCGACCCAGGCCAGAGGGAGGATGCCATGGCGTTGAGCGCCGAGGAAAGCAGTCGGCTCACCGGTCTGCTCGACGAGCACGCCGAGCGAATCACCAACCGCTGGGTGGAGCTGCTGGCTGCCTCGTTGCGCGGCCGGCTCAGCCAGGCGGAGCTTCGTCGCCAGGTTCAGGAGCTGCACCACGCCATGATCGAAGCCGCCCGCAGCGGCGGATTCGACCTGGAGTCCGAGTCGGCCGGCGAGCTGCGGGCCGTGCTGGCCGAGCTGTCCCGGGGCCGGGCCCGACAGGGCTTCACCGCGACCGAGACGGCGACCAGCGTGTACGCCCTCAAGGACGTCATGCTGGAGGTGCTGGAAACCGACACGACGGACGCCCGCACGCTGCGCGACTACGTGGCCTTCTCCTCTCTGGTCGACCAGATGGGGCTGTTCACCTTCGAGAGCTTCGTGCGGACCCGGGAGAGCCTGATCGCCGACCAGGCCGAGCAGCTTCTCGAACTCTCCACCCCGGTGGTCAAGATCTGGGAGGGCGTGGTCGCCGTCCCGCTGGTCGGCACGCTCGACTCGGCCCGCGCCCAGGTGGTGATGGAGCGGCTGCTCCAGACCCTGGTCGACACCAGCTCGCCGTACGCGATCATCGACATCACCGGCGTGCCGGCGGTGGACACCCAGGTCGCCCAGCACATCCTCAAGACGGTGGTGGCCGCCCGGCTGATGGGCGCCGACTGCATCATCTCCGGCATCCGGCCGCAGATCGCCCAGACCATCGTCGCGCTCGGCATCGAGTTCGGTGACATCGCCACCAAGGCCAGCCTCGCCGACGCGCTGCGGCACGTGCTGCGGCTGACGGGCGTGGAGGCCGCGCGCCGCCAGCCGCGCCGGGAGTCCTGATGGAGCGGGTGCCGGTCCTGAAGATCGGCGACATCCTGCTCGTCTCGATCCAGGTCGACATGTCCGACCAGACGGCGGTGCAGCTCCAGGAGGACCTGGCCGAGCGGATCGTCGCCACCGGCTGCCACGGCGTGATCATCGACATCACGGCGCTGGCCATCGTCGATTCGTTCGTCGGCCGGATGCTCTCCACCATCGCCTCCATCTCCAGGGTGCTCGACGCCGAGACGGTGGTGGTCGGGATGCGACCCGCCGTCGCCATCACCCTGGTCGAGCTGGGCCTGTCGCTCGAAGGCATCCGCACCGCCCTGAACGTGGAGCGGGGGATGGAGCTGATCGCGGCGACCCGGGACGACGACCACGGTTACGACGACGCCGACGAGCCGGGCGACCAGTCGACGGACACGAGGTGACCGCGGGCGTCGACCGGGGCCATCCGCAGGCCCAGGCGATCCGGAGCGACGAGGACGTGGTGCGGGTCCGCCAGCTCGTGCGTACGGTCGCGGTGGCGGTCCGGCTCTCCCTGGTCGACCAGACCAAGCTGGTCACCGCCGCCAGCGAGCTGGCCCGCAACACCCTGGTCTACGGCGGGGGCGGCACCGCCGAGGTGTCCACGGTGGACAACGGCCTGCGGCGCGGGGTGCGGATCGTCTTCGCCGACGACGGCCCCGGCATCGCCGACCTGGACCTGGCCCTCACCGACGGTTACACCACCGGCGGCGGGCTCGGCCTCGGCCTCAGCGGCGCCCGCCGCCTGGTCGACGAGTTCGACATCGACACCGGGCCGGAGCGGGGCACCCGGATCACGGTCACCAAGTGGTCCCGATGACCATCGACGACGTGTCCGACCACGGCCTGTGGTTCCGGGTGGAGAGCAGCAGCGCGGCCAGCGCGGTCCGGCGGGCCGCCGAGCGGCTGGGCGGGCAACTCGGCATCGGCGAGGCCCGGACCGCCAACCTGGCCATCGTCGCCGCCGAGCTGACCAGCAACCTGGTCAAGCATGCCAGGGACGGCGTGCTGCTGCTGCGCCCCGTGCGCCGGGGTGGGCGGGCCGGCGTGGAACTCGTCGCCATCGACTCCGGACCCGGCATGGCCGACCTCACGGTCTCCTCTCGGGACGGGCACTCCACCACCGGCACGCTCGGTATCGGGCTCGGTGCCATCATGCGCCAGGCCGACTGGTTCGACGGCTACTCCCGCTCCGGCCGGGGCACCGTCCTCGCCGTACAGGTCTGGCCGAAGGGGGCCGCCCCGGCGCAGTCCTGGGCCGGCGCGCTGACCCGGCCGCTGACCGGTGAGCCGGTCAGCGGCGACGGATACGCCGTCCGCGTCGCCGAGGGGCGGCACCAAGTGCTGGTCTGCGACGGGCTCGGGCACGGTCCGCTGGCCGCGTCCGCGACCGACGCGGCGCTGGCCGCGTTCCGGGCCGCCCCCGCCGAGTCGCCGGCCGCGGTGGTGCAGTACCTGCACCGGGCGATGTCGCACACCCGGGGCGCCGCGCTGGCCGTCGCCGAGCTGGACGGGCAGGCCCGGCTGCTGCGGTACGCCGGGCTGGGCAACATCGCGGCCTCGGTGCTCGCCGAGGGCGACCGGCGGCGCGGGCTGGTGTCCCTGCCCGGCATCGCCGGCCACCAGCGACCGGTCGTCCGCGAGTACGAGTACCCCTTCCCCGCCGGGGCGTCGTTGGTGATGCACAGTGACGGGGTGGTGGATCGCTGGCAGCTCGACGACTACCCCGGCCTGTCGGTGCGGGCCCCGCTGGTGCTGGCCGCGACCGTGCTGCGCGACGCCGGGCTGCGGCGGGACGACGCGTGCGTACTCGCCGCGCGGGCGCCCTGGTGACCGGCCCGGCGGGCGGTTCGTCGCTGCTCCAGATGGCGCTGCGGGTCGAGCACGACATCTTCCTCATCCGGCAGCGGGGCCGGGAGGTGGCCGAGGCGGTCGGGCTGGAACACCAGGACCAGGTCCGGCTCGCCACCGCGCTCAGCGAGGTGGCCCGGGACCTGCTGCGGATCTGCGGCGGGGCGGACGTCACCTTCGCTGTCGCGATCGAGGCACAGGGGCCGGTCAGCCTGTGGGTGGACCTCGCCCCGGCGCGTCCGCTCCCCGGCGGCCGGTACGAGCCGCAGTCCGGCGCGGTGGCGCGGCTGGTGGACATGCTGAGCGTGGTGGGCCGTGGGAACGATACGGTCGTGAGGATGTCCCGACGTGTCCCGGCCAACGCACAGGCGCTGACGCCGGAGCGCCTCGCCGAGCTGCGCGCCGAGCTCGGCAGCACCGCTCCGGCCAGCGCCCTCGACGAGCTCGCCCTACAGAACGAGCAGCTCATCGCCGCCCTCGACGAGGTGCGCAGCCAGCGCGACGAACTGGCCGAACTCAACGAGGAACTACAAGAGACCAACCGGGGCGTGATGGCCCTGTACAACCAGCTCACCGAGGAGTTGGAGGCGACCAACCGGGGTGTGGTGGCCCTCTACGCCGAGCTGGACGAGAAGTCCGCCCAGCTCCGTACCGCCAGCGAGTCGAAGAGCCGGTTCCTGGCCAACGTCAGCCACGAGCTGCGCGCCCCGGTGACCGCGATCATCGGCCTGAGTCGACTGCTGGCCGACTCGGCGTCCGACCCGCTCACGGCCGAGCAGGTCCGCCAGGTGGGGCTGATCCGGGACTCGGCCGTCGATCTGCTCGGCCTGGTCAACGATCTGCTCGACCTCGCCAAGGCGGAGTCCGGGCGGCTGGAGCCGAACTGGACCGAGGTGGACCTGCGGGCGGTCTTCGGTCAGCTTCGCGGCACCCTGCGCGCGCTGTCCAACAGGCCGGGCGTCCAGCTGGTGGTGGAGGACCCGCCGCCGCCCGGCACGGTCCGCTCCGACGAGGTGCTGCTCGCCCAGGTGCTGCGCAACCTGCTGCACAACGGGCTGAAGTTCACCGAGCGCGGCGAGGTCCGGCTGCGGGCCGAGGTCCGCGACGGGCGGTGGTGGCTGGCCGTCTCCGACACCGGGGCCGGCATCGCGCCGGAGCTGCACGAGCGGATCTTCGAGGAGTTCTACCAGGTGCCGGGGAACACCCGCGTCGGCGGCACCGGCCTCGGCCTGTCGTACGCGCGGCGGGTGACGCACCTGCTCGGCGGCACCCTGGAGCTGACCAGCGAGCCGGGACGGGGCAGCACCTTCACCGTGACCCTGCCCGTGGGCGGAGCGTGACGGTGGAGGGCGGTCAGGGGACCGTGCTGGTCGTCGACGACAGCCGCACCAAGCGATACCTCCTGGTGAGCTGGCTGAGCCGGGCCGGTTTCGCGACGCTGGAGGCGGAGAGCGGCAGCGAAGCCCTGGCCCGGGTCGGGGTGGACCAGATCGACCTGGTGGTGCTCGACGTCCGGCTACCCGACCTGACCGGGTTCGAGGTCTGCGAACGGATCAAGAAGGCCCACCCGGCGATGCCGGTGGTCCACGTGTCGGCGCACGCCGTCGACGTGACCGACCGGGCGCAGGGTCTGACCCGGGGCGCGGACGCCTACCTCGCCGAGCCGATCGAGCCGGACGAACTGATCGCCACCGCCAACGCGGTGCTGCGCTACTACCGGGCCCGGCAACGCGCCGAGCTGCTCGCCGGCCGGCTCAGCCGGCTCGCCGAGACGACCCTCGCCGTCAACTCCGCGCCGAACTTCCCCCGGCTGATGGCCGCCGCGGCGAAAGGCGCGGCGACGATGCTCGGCACCCCCGTCGTCGTGCTGGCCGAGACGATGGACGGCACCACGCTCGCCGCCGCCACCACCGGCCCCGGCGCGGTCCCGCTGATCCGCCCCTGGCCCATGCCGGTCGACGACGTGCCGATCGGGGCGATCCTGCGGGAGAAGGTGGACCCGGCCGAGTGGGCGGTGCACGACTGGGCCGGTGAGCCGGAGCTGGTCGTCGCGGTCGCCCGGCTGCGCGCCGACCGGTCCCCCATCTACGTGGCGGTACCGCCCCGGGCCCTGGTCCCGGACGCCCCGGTGGTGCGCCAGCTCGCCCAGGCCCTCGCGGCGGCGGTGGAGGCGCAGCGGACCCTCGACGAGGAGCACCGGATCGCGGTGACCCTGCAACGCAGCCTGCTGCCGCGCCGGCTGCCCGAGGTGCCGGGGCTGGACCTGGCCGTCCGGTACGAGCCGGCCAGCGCGCAGACCGAGGTGGGCGGGGACTTCTACGAGCTGGTGATGCTCGGCGACGAGCTGCTGGTGGCCATCGGCGACGTGGCCGGCCACTCGTTGCACGCGGCGACGGTGATGGCCGAGCTGCGGCACGCGGTGCGGGCGTACGCGGTCGAGGGGCACCCGCCCGGCCTGATCCTGACGCGGGTAAACGAGCTGATGCGCACGCTGCTCCCCGGCGAGTTGGCCACCATCTGCGTACTGCTGCTGCACCCCGGCACCGGCCGGGTCCGGCTGGCCAGCGCCGGCCACCTGCCGCCGCTGGTCACCCGCGACGGTCACGTGGAGTACATCCAGCACTCCGCGCCGCTGCTCGGCGTCCGCGCGGATCGCCCCGCCGACCTGGAGCTGGTCCTGCCGGCCGGGTCCACGCTGGTGCTCTACACCGACGGGCTGATCGAGCGGCGCGACGCCACCATCGACGAGGGGCTGGCCGCCCTGGCCCGGTGCGCCGAGACGGTGGACGACGACCTGGACGGCTTCTGTCAGCGGCTGGTGGTCGAGCTGGCCCCCACGGAGATCCAGGACGACGTCGCGGTAGTGGCCGTCCGCCGCCGATAGAGGTGTAAGGAAGGGCCCCTTGTTAACGCTTTCTGTATAGGAAGCACCCCCTCCTAACACACGCACCCGGAGGTGCGCCCGCCGCCGCGCGTTCAACGCCTGCCCTCGCGCAGCCAGCCGAGGAAGCGCCGGTGCAGCGCCTCGGGCGACGGCGTGGTGTACGGGTACGCCCGGTTGAGCTGCTCGTCCGCCTCCAGCATCAGGCCGGCCAGGTAGACGGCGAGCGTGACCGGCGCGTCGGCGTACTCGTGCAGGAGCCGGCGGCGGGCCGGCGAGCAGGGCCACGGTCCGCCGCAGGCCCGGCAAAGCCAAATCGGCCGGGCCGGCAGATGGTCCCGGGCGGGTGGGCCTTCACGTGGGGGCAGGCGGTTCCGGGCGGGCGGGTCCTCGCGCGTGGGCCGAGGGTCCCGGGCGGGCGGGTCCTCGCGCGCGGGCAGAGGGTTCCGGGCGGGGCCTGGGGGTCGGTCGTCCACTCTGGTGCCTCCTCTGGCGTGCCTCGACGGGGTGCGGGGGCGTGCCGCGCCCGGCACGCCCCCGCACGGGCCCGCCCGGGTCGGGGATTGTCGGAGGGAGACAGCCGCACGGGCCCGCTGGGGTCACATTCTGCTGATGTGGTGGTTACCGTATGAACGGTCGCGGCTCGGACCGCCCGGGCGTCGCGGCCGTGGTCCCGCAGGTCCCGTGGGTGTACGGAGGGTGTCCGTGGAGCGATCGTCCATGCTCGACCATTTCGCCGAGGAGTTACGGCTGGCCCGGTCGGCCGCCGGGCTCTCACAGGCGGCGCTGGCCGAGGCGGTCAGCTACTCGGCCGCGCTGATTGCCAAGATCGAGACGGGCGACCGGCGGCCCAGCGCGGACCTGGCCCGGCGCTGCGACGCGGTGCTCGGCGGGGGTGGCCGGTTCGTCCGCATCCAACGCCGGATCAGCCGGGAGACGGTGGTGCCGTACTTCCGGGAGTGGGCGGGGATCGAGCAGGAGGCGACCGCGCTGCGCGGGTACGAGCCGCTCTACGTCCCGGGCCTGCTCCAGACCGAGCGGTACGCCCGCGCGGTCCTGTCCGGACCCGGGCTGCTCTCGGCGGAGGAGGTCGAGCGGCAGGTCGTCACCCGGCTGGACCGGCAGGAGATCCTGACCCGGGACCGGCCGCCGACGCTAACCGTGGTGGTGGACGAGTCGGTGCTGCGTCGGCCGGTCGGCGGGCCGGAGGTGCTGCGGGAGCAGCTACGCCACCTGGTGAAGGTTGGCGAGGGGCTGCCCCGGGTGCGGGTCCACGTGGTGCCGTTCGCGGTGGGGGCGTACGCCGGGCTGGACGGCTCGTTCGTCATCGCCACGCCGCCGGTCGGCGAGGATATGGTCTATGTGGAGACTCAGCTCGGTGGCCACGTCGTCGACCGCCCAGCGGACGTGCGCCGGGCGGTCGACGTCTGGGAGTCGATCCGGGGCGAGGCGCTGCCCCACCAGCGGTCGATCGAGCTGATCGCGGAGATCACGGAGGCGGAACCATGGACCTGAGCGCTGCCCGGTGGCGCACCAGCAGCCGCAGCAACAGCACCGGCGGCAACTGCGTCGAGGTGGCCGGCAACCTGCCCGGCGTGGTGGTCGTACGCGACTCGAAGAACCGCACCGGCCCCGTGCTGGCGTTCGCCCCGGCCGCGTGGCGGGCGTTCCTCACCCGGTTCCCGCCGGCCGGCTGAGCCCCGGCCGCCCTCGGCTGAGCCCGGCCGGCTGAGCCCGGTTGAACCCCGGCCGGCCCTGACTCCCGCCGGCCGGCCGAGCCTGTTCACGTCGCCTGCCCGGCGAGTCACGGATGCCCCGATTGTCCGCGCGCGGCTTGTTTTCCTAGTTAGCCCTCATATGCTGCCATTATGACCACGAAGACTAGTGAACTGCTGGCGGACGCCGCGCCGCGCGCCGTGGCGGTGGTCCGGGGGATCTCCGACGACCAGTTCGACCTGCCCACCCCCTGCGAGGACTACACCGTCCGGGTGCTGCTCAACCACCTCTTCCACGCGGTGGTCAACTTCCAGACGATGGCCGCTCGGCAGCCGGTGGACCTGACGGACGAGGGCGATCTGCTCACCGACGGCTGGCGAGAGCGGTTCGCCGCCGAGACGCAGCGGCTGGTCCAGGCGTGGGCCGACCCGGCCGCGCTGGAGGGGGTGTCGCCCGGAACGGGGCTGCCTCAGGAGACTGTCGGCGACATGGCCGTGACCGACCTCACCGTGCACGCGTGGGACCTGGCGCGGGCCACCGGCCAGCCGTACGAGGCCGCGCCGGCCACGATCGCCACGCTGAACGCGTTCATGGACCGGATGGGCGAGACGAGCCGGCAGATGGGGACCTTCGCCGCGCCGGTCGCCGCGCCGCCGGACGCCACCGAGCTGGACCGGGCCCTCGCCCGGATGGGCCGCGACCCCGGCTGGTCGCCGAGCTGACGCTTGACTCCACTATTCTCCCAGTGAATAGTGGCCCGGTGTCCACCCCGCACGTGCTGCTCGGCCTGCTCGCCGAGGGCGACAAGCACGGGTACGAGCTGAAGCGCGCGCACGACAGGCGGCTGCCCCGGGCCCGGCCACTTGCGTTCGGGCAGGTCTACGCCACGCTCGGCCGGCTCCAGCGGGACGGGCTCGTGGCCCCCGCCGGCCAGGACCGCGACGCCGGCCCGGACCGCACCGCGTACACGCTCACCGCCGCCGGGCGCGACGCCCTGGCCGCCTGGCTCGCCGAGGTCGAGCCGCCGCTGCCGTACGTCGCCAGCACGCTCTTCGCCAAGGTGGTGGTGGCGCTGCTGGTCGCCGACACCGGCCGGGTCCGGTCGTACCTCGTCGCCCAGCGCCAGGCGCACACCGACCGGATCCGTGCGCTGACCGCCGTCAAGGCGGACCCCTCGGCCGGCCTCGACGACGTCGTCGCGGCCGACTACGCCATCGCCCACCTCGACGCCGACCTGAGGTGGTTGCGCACCACTCTGGAGCGGATCGCCGAATGGCACCAGGAGGTGCACTCGTGACGGAACTTCAGGCTCGCGGCGTGGTGAAGGCGTACGGGCCGACACCCGCGCTGCGCGGGATCACCCTCGACGTCGCCGAGGGGGAGATCGTCGCGGTGACCGGCCCGAGCGGCTGCGGCAAGTCCACCCTGCTGCACTGCCTGGCCGGCATCCTGCGAGTCCCTCCAGTACGCCACGGCGCTGCTGCGTGAGCCGGGGCTGCGCGGCGGGACGGCCTTCGCGCTGCTGCTGCGCCGGGTCGTAACCACCCCGTTCGGCGTGGTCCGTCGCGTCCATCGGGACCGACCGCCTTGCCCCTGGTTCGCGCTGCTCATCCCGGCCGGCCTGGGAGCGTTCGCCGGCTACCACCCGCTGCTCATCTGGCTGGATCGCCACAACGTGCAGGCGCCGCTGCCGAGGCACGGGCGCTCGGTGACGTCGGCTGGGCGAACCCGTTCTACCTGGACACGCTCGGGCTGGTGGATGTCGTCGCCGCGGTGGCCCTCACGGTCGCGGCCGGGCTGCTCTTTTTGCGGGCCAGCACGACCGTCGAGGAGTTGCGGGCGAACTGAGGTGCGACGCGGTGCCGGCCAACGGCAGGATGGTGCGATGAACCTCGTGACGCTCGACGACATCTGGGCCGCCGCCGCCGACATCGCGCCGACCGTTCTGCGTACGCCGCTGCTGGCCGCGCCCTGGGACGACGGGCTGTGGCTGAAGCCGGAGAGCCTGCAACCGGTCGGTTCGTTCAAGCTGCGTGGGGCCACCCACGCGGTCATCCGGCTCGACCCCGACGACCGGGACCGGGGGGTGGTCACCCACTCGTCCGGCAACCACGGCCAGGCCCTCGCGTACGCGGCGCGGGCGGCCGGCATCCCGTGCACGGTGGTGGTGCCGGAGGGCAGCCCCGGGGTGAAGGTCGCCCAGATGCGGGCGCTCGGGGCGGAGGTGCTGCTCGTCCCCCCGTCCCGGCGGCTGGCCGAGGCCCGGCGGATCGTTGCCGCGACCGGGGCGACGCTGGTGCCGCCGTTCGACGACCGGCGGATCATCGCCGGCCAGGGCACCGCCGGGGCCGAGATCGTCGCAGACCTGCCCGACGTCGACGTGGTGCTGGTGCCGGTCGGCGGGGGCGGCCTCGCCTCCGGGGTCGCCACGGCGGTCAAGGCGCTGCGCCCGTCGACCGCCGTGTACGGCGTCGAACCGCTGCTCGCCGCCGACGCGCGGGACTCGCTCGCGGCCGGGCGGGTGGTCACCTGGGACGTGGAGCTGACCTTCCGGACCTGCGCGGACGGGCTGCGTTCCAACCTGTCCGAGCTGACCCTCGCCCACCTGCGGGACCGTCTCGACGGCATCGTCACGGTGACCGAGGAGGAGATCCGGGCGGCGGCCGGTCGCCTGATCCGCGAGGCCCGGCTGGTCGTCGAGCCCAGCGGGGCGGTGGCGACGGCCGCCCGGCTGTTCCGCGCGGGCGAGCTGCCGGCGGGGCGTACGGCCGCGGTGGTGACCGGCGGCAACGTCGACCCGACCGTGCTCGCCGACCTGGTCACCACCGCCTGACCCTTACGCCCCCAGGCGGTCGAGGATCCAGGCGTTGACGAACGCCTCCTCGCGCCACGAGTCGTACCGGCCACTCGGGCCGCCGTGCCCGGCCCCCATCTCGGTCTTGAGCAGGTAGTCGCCCTGCGGGGCGACCGCCCGCAGCCGGGCGATCCACTTGGCCGGCTCGTGGTACAGCACCCGGGTGTCGTTGAGGCTGGTCACCGCGAGGATGGCCGGATAGTCCATCGGGGCCACGTTCTCGTACGGGGCGTACGACTTCATGTACGCGTACACCTCGGGGTCGTCGAGGGGGTTGCCCCACTCCTCCCACTCGGTGACGGTCAGCGGTAGCGACGGGTCGAGGATCGAGGTGAGCGGGTCGACGAAGGGCACCTGCGCGACGATGCCGGTGAACGCGTCCGGCGCGAGGTTGGCCACCGCGCCCATCAGCAGGCCCCCGGCCGAGGCGCCCCGGGCCACCAGCCGGTCGGCCGACGTCCACCCGGACTTGACCAGGTGCCGGGCGCAGGCGACGAAGTCGGTGAAGGTGTTCTTCTTGGCCAGCATCTTGCCCTGGTCGTACCAGCGCCGGCCCAGCTCGCCGCCGCCGCGGATGTGCGCGACGGCGAAGACGACGCCCCGGTCCAGCAGGGAGAGGCGGGCGATGGAGAACCACGGGTCCATGCTCGCCTCGTACGAGCCGTACCCGTAGATGACGCAGCCGGCGGAGCCGTCGCGGGGGGTGCCGGCGCGGCAGACCAGCGAGATCGGGACCCGGGTGCCGTCGTCGGCGAGTGCCCAGTCCCGGTGCTGCTCGTAGTCGGCCGGGTCGTACTCGCGGCCGTCCGGGCCGGGCCGGACCGGCTTGCGCCGGCGCAGGGTCAACTTTCGGGTGACCAGGTCGTAGTCGTACACCGACTCGGGGGCGACAAGCGAGGCGTAGCGCAGCCGGACCTGCCGGGTGCGGTACTCCGGGTTGCTGTCCAGCCCGACGCTGTAGATCGGCTCGGGGAAGTCGATGTCGTGGCCGTCGCCGCCGCTGATTGGCAGCACCCGCAGCCCGGTCAGCCCGTTGCTGCGCAACGAGACGACCAGGTGGTCGGCGAACGCGTCCACCGACTCCAGCCGGGTGCCGGGGGAGTGCGGGATCAGCGGCACCCAGTCGCCGGGCGCGTCCGCCGAGGTGTACGCGAGCGCGAAGTCCTCGGCGTCGTCGTTGTGCAGGATGAGGAAGCGGTGCCCGTGGTGTTCGACGCTGTATTCCACGCCCTGCCGACGCGGCGCGACGAGCGCCGGCTCGCCGGTGGGGTTGCCGGCGGGGATGACCCGCACCTCGCTGGTGATCTTGCTGTGGATGTCGATGAGGACGAACTTCTCCGACCGGGTCAGCTCGACGCCGACCCAGAAGCGCTCGTCGTTCTCCTGGTGGACCACGACGTCCTCGCTCGCCGGGGACCCGATCCGGTGCCGCCAGACCCGGTTGGGCCGCCAGGCGTCGTCGACGGTGACGTAGAACAGCACCGAGGCGTCCGCCGACCAGGCCGTGCCGTAGAAGGTGTCCGGCACCTCGTCGGCCAGCACCTCGCCGGTGGTCAGGTCCTTCACCCGCAGGGTGAACCGCTCGTCACCGCTGAAGTCCGTCGAGTACGCCAGCCAGCGCCCGTCGGGGCTGACGTCGAACGCGCCGAGGGAGAAGAAGTCGTGCCCCTCGGCGAGCAGGTTGCCGTCGAGCAGCACCTCCTCGCCGTCGAGGGGGGCACCGTCCACGCTGACCGGCGGCTCGGTCTCGCCGTCGCGGACCGCGCGTCGGCAGTGCACGCCGTACTGCTGGCCCTCGACCGTGCGGGTGTAGTACCAGTGACCGTCCTTGCGGACCGGCACCGACAGGTCGGTCTCCTGGGTGCGCCGACGCGTCTCCTCGAACAGGGTGGCCCGCAGTTCCGCCAGGTGTGCGGTGCGCGCCTCGGTGTACGCGTTCTCCGCCGTCAGATGGGCGATCGTCTCCGGGTCGTCCTTGGTGGCCAGCCAGGCGTACTCGTCGACGACGGTGTCGCCGTGGTGGGTGCGCTCGACGGGGATCCGCTTGGCGGCGGGCACGGGGGTCTCGGTGGTCACGCCGGTCAGGTTACCGGCCGCCGGGGTTCCGGTACCCGCCCGTCGAGATCGACGCCCCGCGCGTCGACTCGGTGAGGCGACCGAGTGTTCGAACACATGTACGATTGCCGCCATGGCGGCAGCAGCGTGGTCCATCGACCGATCCAGGGCAGTGGGCATCACCCGTCGGCTGGCGGAGATCTGCGGCCCGCCCTTCGCGCGGTTGGGCGGGGCGGCAGACGAGGTCGCCGGTGAGCCGGCCCGGTGGGTGGCGGTGCCCGGCGCCGAGCAGGCCGCGGCCGAGGTGCTGCGGCTGGCCGCCGCCCACGACCTGACGGTGGTGCCCCGGGGCGCCGGCACGAAGATCGACTGGGGCGCCGCCCCCGACCACGTCGACATCATGCTCGACACCGGCCGGCTGGCCGGGATCTGTCACCGGCCGCCGGACGCCGGCGTGGCCGAGATCGGCGCGGGCACGCCGCTGCGGGCGGTCCAGGCGACCCTGGAACGGTCGGGGCTGCGGCTGGCCCTCGACGCGCCCTCGCCCGGGGCGACCGTCGGCGGGGTGCTGGCCGCCGACGAGTCCGGCCCGCTGCGGCACCGGCACGGCAGCCCCTGCGAGCAGCTTGTCGGCGTGCGCTACCTGGCCGCCAGCGGCGAGCTGATCAGCGCGGGCGGCGGCGCGCCCGGCCTGGAGTTGGCCCGACTGCTGTGCGGTTCGCAGGGCGGCCTCGGCGTGCTGGTCTCGGCCACCCTGCGGGTGCAGCCCGTGCCGGCCAGCCGGGCCTGGGTCACCCGTCCGGTGTGGAGCCCGCTGGAGGTCGACGGCCTGGTCCGGGAGGTGCTCGCCGCCCGGCTGGACCCGGCGGCCGTCGAGCTGGACCTGCCGGCCCGGGCGAACCGGGTGCGCCCGCCGCTGCACCCGGACGCCCCGGAGGCTCTCGCCCGGGCCCGCCACCCCTCCATGTTCCGGCGCACGGTGGTCCCGGCCGGGGCGGGCAGCCTGACCGTGCTGCTGGAGGGCGGCCCCGTCGACGTCGCCGAACGCGCCGACGGGCTGTGCGGCCTGCTGGGCGACGAGGCGACAATCGACCACTCGGCCCCGCAGTGGTGGCGGCGCTACCCGTTCGGGCTCGGCGAGACGGCGCTGCGCATCGAGGTGCCGATCACCGACCTGCACGCCGCCGTCTACGCGCTGCGCGACGCGGCCGGGGGCCCGGTGCCGGTCCGCGGCTCCGCCGGCCAGGGCGTGCTGCACGCGGCGCTGCCCGGCAGCCTGCCCGCCGAGCGGGTGGCGTCCATCGTCGCCGGGGTGCGCGCCGTGCTGCTCGCCCGGCGTGGCCGGTGCGTGGTGGTCGCCGCGCCGCCAGCGGTGCGCGAGTCGGTCGACCTGTGGGGCGAGCTGACCTCCCTGCCCCGACTGCGGGCGGCCAAGGAATACCTGGACCCGCACCAGCGCCTGGCTCCGGGCCGCCTTCCCGGCGGCCTTTGAGCGCCCCGCGCGGCCTGGCTGGCCCCGCCCGGCCGCCGGCGCTCGCCCAGCGCGCCTGCAGGTCGTGCCGATGGGGTCAGCGGCGGTCGTTGCGCAGCACCAGGATCGCGATGTCGTCGCGGGGCGTCTCGGCCGAGAACCCGAGCGCCGTCGAGCGCAGCCGGGCGGCCACCACGTCGGCCGAGTACCCGGCCAGCGGCGCGGCCGACTCGCGCAGCCGCTCCGTGCCGAAGAACTCCCGGCCGCGTCGGCGCTCGGTCACCCCGTCGGTGTAGAAGATCAACGAATCTCCGGGGGCCAGGGTGAGCTCGGCGGCCGGCGAGGTGATCGTGTCGAGCAGGCCGAGCGCGGTGCCGCCGGCACCGACGAACGTGGCCCCGTCGCCGACCCGCAGCAGCACCGGGCGGTCGTGGCCGGCCAGGTGCAGGGACACGTCGAGTTGGTCGCCCTCGCCCGGCCCGACGGCCGCCAGCGCGAGCGTGCAGTAGCGCCCGCCGCCCCGATCGACCAGCGTCTCGTTGAGCCGTCCGAGCGCCTCCGGCAGCGGCTTGCCGTCGCTGACCAGCACCCGGATGACGTCCCGGACCAGCCCGGTGACGGCCGCCGCCTCGACCCCCTTGCCGGACACGTCGCCGACCACCACGAGCCAGCGCCCGTCGGGCAGCGGAAGCACGTCGTAGAAGTCGCCGCCCACCTCGGCGTCGTCGCCGGTCGGCTCGTACTCGGCGGCGAAGCCGATGCCGTCGACCACCGGCAGGACCGGCGGCAGCAGCGACCGCTGAAGGGTCTGCGCCACCCGCCGCCGCTCGGCGTGGATACGGGCGTTCTCGATGGCCAGGGCGGCCCGCCGGGCCATGTCCTCCAGCACGGCGACCTCGTCCGGGTCGTGCCGGTGCCGCTGGTGGCGGCCCACGGCGAGGGTGCCCAGCCGCTGCCCGCGCGCCACCAGCGGGACGGCGAAGCCCTCCATCGGCCCGCCCAACGGCACCTGCGATCCGAGCCGGGACGCCTCGCGTAGCCGGGACTGCACCGAGTCCGGCCCGGTTTCCTGGAGCACCTTGTGTAGCTGCGGCAGCACCGTCTCGTCGGCATGGGTGGCCGCCGCGAGCCTCAGCCGCCCCCACTCGTCGGACGTGTGCACCGCGCACCACTGCCCGAGGCGGGGGACCACGAGCTGCGGGATCAGCACCATCGTCAGCTCGACGTCCAGGGACTGGGCGAGCAGCTCGCCCGCCTCGGCCAGGAAGGTCAGCCAGGCCTGCCGGCGGACGTCGGCGCGGCGCAGCCGGTCGTTCTCCAGGTGCAGCGAGAGCCGCTCGGCGGTCAGCACCGCGAGCGGTCGCGCGTACGTCGAGGGAGCGGCGTCCAGCTCCAGCTCCCCGGCGTACGGCCGGTGCACCGCCAGCGGCACCCGCAGCAGCTCGTTGCCGGCGCGGGGGGTGCGGCCGTACCGGGCCAGGACCTGCCGGCCCAGCCCGTCGCCCCGGTCCAGTCGGACGAGGCCGCCGGCCGCGCCGACCATCTCGGCGAGCCGGGTGAGCAGTTCGGTGGCGAAGTCCGGTAGCGGATCGTCGGCGTACTGGTCGGGGGCGGTCTGCATCAGCTCGCTCATCGCCCCGGCGCTGGGCCCCAGGTGCTCCCCGTCGGCGATCGACATCGGCGTGCCCCCGGCGGCGCCGGCCTGGGGGCCGGCGGCGATCCGCTGCCCATCGGCGGCGCCGGGCCGGTCCAGCCGGAACCACACCCCCTTGCCGGTGGGCAGGTAGGTGGTGCCCCACCGGCTGGCGAAGTGATCCACCAGCAGCAGCCCCCGGCCGCGCTCGGAGACCTCGTCGATCTTGGAGGTGTCGTTGCGTACGCCGACGGTCAGCTCGTCGACCGAGCCGGCGGCGAAGTCGGAGACCGTCACGGTGACCCCGACGTCGTCGGCGACGACCTCGATGTCCAGTTCGGTGCGGGCGTGCTCGACGGCGTTGGTGGTCAGCTCGGTGGTGAGCAGCAGAGCCTCGCTGAGCAGGTCGTCGAGGCGCGCGGCGGCGAGCACCGACCGGACCAGGGCACGCGCGGCGGCCGGCGTCCGCCGGTCGGCGGGCAGCCGTATCCGCCGGACGCGCTCGTCCGGACTGTCGAAGGCCGCCGGCCCCGCCTCCGCTGACACCTCCGTATCCTCCACTGCGCCCGGCCCCAAGCCAAGCCGATCCGGCGGTCGGAGCCCGTGGCGCGCGCGGGGCCGGTGCCGGTGCCGCCGTCGTGCCGGCCTGTGGCGGGCAGAGGGGTTGCGCCGGCCCCGGGCCGGCGGGCGGGTGTGGCCGCGTCGGCCCTGGTCGGCGGGCGTGGCGGGCGCGCGTGCGGCATGACACCGTCGTCCAGGCGGGCACAATGATGAGACGGCCGGTGCGTCGACGGGGCGCCGGCGGCCCCCGAAAAGCGAGGAATGCGATGACCACGGCGAAACACCCGGTAGCCGCGGACCCGTCCGCGCCGGACCCGTCCGCCCTGCTCCGCGAGTTGACGGCGGCGTTGCGCCGGGTGCGCGGTGGCGACCTGAAGGTGCGGCTGCCCCGCCGGGCGGGTGGGGCCGGCGAGGTGGCGGACGCGTTCAACGACGTGGTGGCCCTCCAGGAGCGGCAGCACCTCGACCTGCGCCGGATCAGCCGGGTCGTCGGCCGGGACGGCCGGCTCACCCAGCGCCTGGACGAGGAGGGGCTGGAGGGTTCCTGGGCGGAGGGCCACCGGGCGGTCAACTCGCTGATCGACGACCTGGGCCGCCCGACCACCGAGATCGCCCGGGTGATCGTGGCCGTGGCCGACGGCGACCTTTCCCAGCACATGGCGCTGGAGATCGACGGTCGCCCGCTGCGCGGCGAGTACCTGCGGATCGGTCGGACGGTCAACACGATGGTCGACCAGCTCTCGTCCTTCTCCAACGAGGTGACCCGGGTGGCCCGGGAGGTGGGCACCGAGGGCAAGCTGGGCGGCCAGGCCGACGTGCGCGGGGTGGCCGGCACCTGGAAGGACCTCACCGACTCGGTGAACACCATGGCGTCGAACCTGACCGGCCAGGTGCGGTCGATCTCCCAGGTGGCGACGGCGGTGGCGAAGGGCGATCTGTCGCAGAAGATCACGGTCGGGGCACGCGGCGAGGTCGCCGAGTTGGCCTACACGATCAACTCGCTCACCGACACGCTGCGTCTCTTCGCCGAGCAGGTGACCCGGGTGGCCCGGGAGGTGGGCACCGAGGGCAAGCTGGGCGGCCAGGCCGACGTGCCGAATGTCGCCGGCACCTGGAAGGACCTGACCGACAGCGTCAACTCGATGGCGTCGAACCTGACCGCCCAGGTGCGCAACATCGCCCAGGTCTCGACGGCCGTCGCCCGGGGTGACCTGTCGCAGAAGATCACCGTCGCCGCGCAGGGCGAGATCCTGGAGCTGAAGGACACCGTGAACACGATGGTGGATCAGCTCAGCTCGTTCGCCGACGAGGTGACGCGGGTGGCGCGCGAGGTGGGCATCGAGGGCAAGCTGGGCGGTCAGGCCCAGGTGCGCGGCGTCTCCGGCACCTGGCGCGACCTCACGGAGAACGTCAACCAGCTCGCCGGCAACCTGACCAGCCAGGTGCGCAACATCTCGCAGGTTTCGACGGCCGTGGCGAAGGGCGACCTGAGCCAGAAGATCACGGTGGACGCGCAGGGCGAGATCCTGGAGCTGAAGAACACCGTGAACACGATGGTGGATCAGCTCAGCTCGTTCGCCGACGAGGTGACCCGCGTGGCGCGCGAGGTGGGCACCGAGGGCAAGCTGGGTGGTCAGGCCCAGGTCAAGGGCGTCCTGGGTACGTGGCGGGACCTGACGGACAACGTGAACTCGATGGCGTCGAACCTGACGTCGCAGGTGCGCAACATCGCCTCGGTCACCACGGCGGTGGCGAAGGGTGACCTGTCGCAGAAGATCACGGTGGATGCCCGGGGCGAGATCCTGGAGCTGAAGTCGACGGTGAACACGATGGTGGATCAGCTCAGCTCGTTCGCCGACGAGGTGACGCGGGTGGCCCGGGAGGTGGGCACCGAGGGCAAGCTGGGCGGCCAGGCCCAGGTGCGCGGCGTGGCCGGCACCTGGCGGGACCTGACGGACAACGTGAACTCGATGGCGTCGAACCTGACCGCCCAGGTGCGCAACATCGCCCAGGTCTCGACGGCCGTCGCGAAGGGTGACCTGTCGCAGAAGATCACGGTGGATGCCCGGGGCGAGATCCTGGAGCTGAAGTCGACGGTGAACACGATGGTGGATCAGCTCAGCTCGTTCGCCGACGAGGTGACGCGGGTGGCCCGGGAGGTGGGCACCGAGGGAAAGCTGGGCGGTCAGGCCCAGGTCAAGGGCGTCTCGGGTACGTGGCGGGCCCTGACGGACAACGTCAACTCGATGGGGTCGAACCTGACGTCGCAGGTGCGCAACATCGCCTCGGTCACCACGGCGGTGGCGAAGGGTGACCTGTCGCAAAAGATCACGGTGGACGCGCAGGGCGAGATCCTGGAGCTGAAGAACACCGTCAACACGATGGTGGACCAGCTCCGGTCGTTCGCCGACGAGGTGACCCGCGTGGGCCGCGAGGTCGGCATCGAGGGCAAGTTGGGTGCCCAGGCCCAGGTGAAGGGCGTCTCGGGCACCTGGCGGGACCTGACGGAGAACGTCAACCAGCTTGCCTCGACGCTCACCACCCAGCTACGGGCCATCGCCCAGGTGTCGACCTCGGTGACCCGGGGCGACCTGACCCAGCGGATCACGGTCGAGGCGCAGGGTGAGGTCGCCGACCTGAAGGACAACATCAACCAGATGATCGTCACCCTCCGGGAGACGACGAAGAAGAACGCCGAGCAGGGCTGGCTGGACTCGAACCTGGCCCGGATCGGCGGTCTGCTCCAGGGGCAGCGGGACCTCGGCGAGGTCTGCCGAATGATCATGATGGAGGTGACCCCGCTGGTCGACGCGCAGCTCGGCGCGTTCTTCCTGGCGGACACCTCCGACGGCAGCATGCGGCTGCGGCTGACGGCCTCGTACGGCTACGTGGCCCGGGGGCACGACGTCACGTTCGGGCCGGGTGAGGGGCTGGTGGGGCAGGCCGCACTCTCCCGCCGGACCATCCGGGTGAGCGCGTCGCCGAACGGCCGGCTCACCCTGCGCTCCGGGCTGGCCAACACCCCACCGGCCGACCTGGTGGTGCTTCCCGTCCTGTTCGAGGGCGAGCTGCTCGGCGTGATCGAGTTCGCCAGCGTGGCGGCCTTCCCCGAGCTGCACCTGACGTTCCTGGAGCGGCTGGTGCTGACCATCGGCGTGGCGGTCAACACCATCCAGGCCAACCGGCGCACGGAGGAACTGCTGGCCCAGTCCCAGCGGCTGGCCCACGAGCTCCAGGAGCAGTCGGCCGAGTTGCAGCGCACCAACGCCGAGCTGGAGGACAAGGCCCAACTCCTGTCGGAGCAGAAGGCGAACATCGAGACCCAGAACCGGGAGATCGAGCTGGCCCGGCTCGGCCTGGAGGACAAGGCGCAGCAGCTCACCCGGGCGTCGGCGTACAAGTCGGAGTTCCTGGCCAACATGAGCCACGAGCTGCGTACGCCGCTGAACTCGCTGCTGCTGCTCGCCCGGCTGCTGGCGGAGAACTCGGAGCAGAACCTCACCCCGAAGCAGATCGAGTTCGCCCGGACCATCCACGGCTCCGGCTCGGACCTGCTGCGCCTGATCGACGACATCCTCGACCTGTCGAAGATCGAGGCGGGCCGGATGGACGTCGAGCCGACCGAGGTCCAGTTCGCCGAGATCCGGGGGTACGTCGAGCAGGCGTTCGCCCCGCAGGCGGAGGAGAAGGGCCTCGACTTCCAGGTGCTGCTCGCCAAGGAGCTGCCCCCGGCGCTGGTCACCGACGCGCAGCGGTTGCAGCAGATTCTGCGCAACCTGCTCTCCAACGCGGTGAAGTTCACCGACAGCGGCGCGGTGACGCTGCGCATCGCCCCGGCCCCCGAGAACGTCGTCTTCGACGTCCCGGCGCTGATCAACGCCCGGCAGGTGATCGCCTTCACGGTGATCGACACGGGCATCGGCATCTCGGACGACAAGCTGTCGCTGATCTTCGAGGCGTTCCAGCAGGCGGACGGGACGACCAGCCGCCGCTACGGCGGCACCGGGCTGGGGCTGTCGATCAGCCGGGACCTGGCCCGCCTGCTCGGCGGCTCGATCACGGTCAGCTCCGCGCCCGGGGAGGGCTCCACCTTTACTCTCTACGTACCGGAGGTGCTGGCGCCGGACGCGGTGGTCGCGCCGGCACCGCCCTCGCCGGCCCGGGCGGGCCTGCCGTCGTCGCTGCTCATGCCCCCATTGGCGCTGTCGGAGCCGGCCGAGACGCCGGCCACCCGCCGGCTGGAGGGCGTCAACGTGCTGATCATCGACGACGACGTGCGGAACGTCTTCGCGCTCACCAGCGCATTGGAGTTGCACGGTATGACCGTGTTGTACTCGGATAACGGCGCGGACGGGGTTCGCCTGTTGGCCGAGCATCCGGAGGTGGACGTCGTGCTGATGGACGCGATGATGCCCGACCAGGACGGATACGAGACGACGCGGCAGATCCGGCGTAACCACCACTTCGCCGACCTCCCGATCGTCTTCCTGACCGCGAAGGCGATGCCCGGGGACCGCGAGTCCGCGCTCGTGGCGGGAGGCAGCGACTACATCACCAAACCGGTCGACCTGGACGAGCTGATCGAGCTGATGGCGTCCTGGGTGAGCGGCAGCCGAGGCGAGGAGATTTCGTGACCCAGACGGCCAAAGCGCTGCTGGTCGACGACCGGCGGGAGAATCTGATGGCCCTGGAGGCGATTCTCCAGGGGTTGCCGGTGCAGTCGGTGGCGGTGGAGAGCGGGGAGGCGGCGCTCAAGCAGTTGCTGGTGGACGACTTCGCGGTAATTTTGCTGGACGCGCAGATGCCGGACATGGACGGCTTCGAGACCGCGAGCCACATCAAGCGGCGGGAACGTACCCGGCACGTGCCGATCATCTTCCTCACCGCCGCCGACAAGGATGCCCAGCTCGCCCTGCGCGGGTACGCGGTCGGCGCGGTGGACTACCTGACCAAGCCCTTCGACCCCTGGGTGCTGCGGGCCAAGGTGTCGGTCTTCGTCGAGCTGTGGGTGAAGACCCGGCAGTTGGCCGCGCAGTCCGACCTGGTTCGGGAGCGCGAGGCGCAGTGGCGGGCGCTCACCGACGCGGTCGACGAGGCCGCGACGCTGCTGCGCGGCGAAGCTCCGGACTCCCACGCCCGCGCCGTCGAACTCCTCGAACAGGCCCGCTGGGGTCACAGCCTGTAGCCCGCCCGGCGCGGCCCTGGGCGGCGCTCGCGACCGGCCCGACTGGCCCGGCGTGGGCCGGTGCTGCCGGGGTCAGTCGGCGGGGGCGCCGTTGCGGATCATCAGGGCCGAGCGGAGGCCCGTGATGTCCAGGACGCGAAGCAGGAAGTCGCCGACGTTGGTCAGGATCAGCAGGCTCTGCGCATGGCTGGCCTTGCGGCTGAGGACGACCAGGGTGCCCAGGCCCTGCGAGTCGCAGAAGGTGACGCCACCCAGGTCGAGCACGATCCGCGGCGGCGGATCGGCGAGCGCCTCGTTGACGACGGTCGAGAGCTGGGTGGCCGTGAGCATGTCGATCTCACCGGCGAGGCGAAGCACGACTTCGTCGCCCGTTCGGTGTACCGCGATGGACAGTTCGGCACGATCCACCGGGTCAGCCTATCGCGATCCGGCTCACCCGGCCCGCTGAGGCAGTTCGGCGCGGGTCCGCCCCCGCCGGAGGCGGCTGTCGCACAGGTGGGCACCGCCGCCGGGTGAGCCCGGTAACCCCGAGCAGGGGTCGCTACCGATTCGCCGCCCGGCGCTGACACAATGGCGACATCGTGACCGATGACTTTTCCGCCGGAACCGGCCGCTACCCGGCCGACGCGCCGGCCTCCGAGGCCCTGTTCGACCGCGCCCGCGCCATCGTGCCGGGCGGGGTGAACTCCCCCGTGCGCGCGTTCCAGGCCGTCGGCGGGACCCCGCGCTTCATGGTCCGGGGGGAGGGTCCCTGGCTCCACGACGCGGACGGCCGGCGTTACGTCGACCTCGTCTGCTCCTGGGGGCCGCTGCTGCTCGGGCACGCCCACCCCGAGGTGGTCGAGGCCGTCCAGGCCGCCGCCGCCCGGGGCACCAGCTTCGGCACCCCGACCCCCGGAGAGGTCGAGCTGGCCGCCGAGATCGTCGACCGGACCCCGGTCGAGCAGGTCCGGCTGGTCAACTCGGGCACCGAGGCCACCATGTCGGCGATCCGGCTGGCCCGGGGCTTCACCGGCCGCTCCAAGATCGTGAAGTTCGCCGGCTGCTACCACGGGCACGTCGACGCGCTGCTCGCCGCCGCCGGCTCCGGCGTGGCCACCCTCGGCCTGCCCGACTCGCCCGGCGTCACCGGCGCGGCGGCGAGCGAGACGATCGTGCTGCCGTACAACGATGTCGCCGCCGTCGAGGAGGCGTTCGCCGCCGAGGGCCAGCACATCGCAGCGATCATCACCGAGGCGGCGGCCGGCAACATGGGCGTGGTCGCCCCGCGCGACGGGTTCAACGCCCAGCTCGCCCGGATCGCCCACGCGCACGGCGCGCTGCTCCTCGTCGACGAGGTGATGACCGGCTTCCGGGTCTCCCGCTCCGGCTGGCACGGCCTCGACCCGGTCGACGCCGACCTGTGGACGTACGGGAAGGTCATGGGTGGTGGGCTGCCCGCCGCGGCCTTCGGCGGGCGCGCGGAGATCATGGCGCGGCTCGCCCCGGCCGGCCCGGTCTACCAGGCCGGCACGCTCTCCGGCAACCCGCTGGCCTGCGCCGCCGGCCTGGCCACGCTGCGCCTGGCCGACGACGCGGTCTACCGCAGGCTCGACGACACCGCCGCCGTCGTGGGCAAGCTGGCCTCCGACGCGCTGGCCGCCGCCGGGGTCCCGCACCACCTGTCGTACGCGGGCAGCATGTTCTCGATCTTCTTCACGGACGCCGACGTGGTCGACTACGACAGCGCGCGGACCCAGCAGGTCCCGGCATTCCGGGCGTTCTTCCACTCGATGCTCGCCGACGGGGTCTACCTGCCGCCGAGCGCGTTCGAGGCCTGGTTCGTCTCGGCGGCGATCGACGACGCCGCCCTGGAACAGATCGCCGCGGCCCTTCCGGCGGCGGCGAACGCGGCGGCAGCGGTGGGCAACGGGGGGTAGTGGTGAGCGCGAGGAGTGAGCCGGTTTTGCGAGCCCCGCAGTCGCGAACGAAGGGGGCGCTGCGGTGAGCAAGACGGTGGTCCACGTACTGCGACACGGCGAGGTGTACAACCCGGGCCAGATCCTGTACGGCCGGCTGCCCGGCTTCCGCCTGTCGGAGCTGGGCGTGCAGATGGCCAAGGCGGCGGCCCAGGGGCTCGCCGAGCGGAACGTGGTGCACGTGGTGGCCAGCCCGCTCGAACGCGCCCAGCAGACCGCCGACCCGATCGCCGCGCAGTTCGGCCTGCCCGTCGGGGTGGACGAGCGGCTGATCGAGAGCGCCAACTGGTTCGAGGGCAAGAAGGTCTCCCCGGGCGACGGTTCGTTCCGTGACCCGCGTAACTGGTGGGTGCTGCGCGACCCGGTCACCCCGTCCTGGGGCGAGGCGTACCGAACCATCGCCGAGCGGATGTTCGCCGCCCTGCACGCGGCCCGCGTCGCCGCCGAGGGGCGGGAGGCCGTGCTGGTCTCCCACCAGCTCCCGATCTGGACGCTGCGCCGGTACGTCGAGCGCAAGCGGCTCTGGCACGACCCGCGCAAGCGGCAGTGCGGGCTGGCCAGCCTCACCTCGTTCCACTTCGACGGCGCGAAGGTGGTAGGGATCGGGTACACCGAGCCCGCCGCCCACCTCGTCGCCACATCGCCGACCGCCCGGACGGCCAAGGGGGCCTGATGTCAGCCCGAAGGTGGATCGTGGGGCTCCTCGCGGCCGTGACGACCACGGCGGCGTTGACCGCCTGCTCCTCCGATAGTCAGGAGCAGCGCTGCACCACCACCGACGGGGTCATCGAGTGCGCCCCCGACCAGCGCTCCGCCGCCCCGAAGCTGGCCGGTGAACTGCTCACCGGCGGCAGCTACGACGTCGCGAAGGACCTGGGGCAGGTCGTCGTGGTCAACTTCTGGGGCTCCTGGTGCGCCCCCTGCCGCGCCGAGGCCGACGACCTGGAGGCCACCTACCAGGCCACCAAGGCGTCCGGGGTGACGTTTCTCGGCATCAACGTGCAGGACAACCAGGACAAGGCCATCGCGTTCGAGGAGGGCCGGGTGACCTACCCGAGCCTGTTCGACCCGCCGAGCCGGCTCGCCCTCGCCTTCGACATCGCGCCGAACACCATCCCGGCCACCGTGATCCTCGACCGGGACGGCCGGGTCGCCGTGGTGATCCGGTCGGCGGTCACCCAGGACCGGCTGCGACCGATCGTCGAGCGGATCGCCGCCGAGCGACCCGCCCCCAACGGTTCGCGCTGATGGGCCAGACCTTCCACGACATCGCCAGCAGCGGCCCGCTGCTGCTGGCCATCGGCGCGGCGGCGCTCGCCGGGCTGGTCAGCTTCCTCTCCCCGTGCGTCCTTCCGCTGGTCCCCGGCTATCTCTCCTACGTCACCGGCCTGGCCGGCGCCGACCTGGAAAATGCAAGGAAGGGCCCCCTGTCAACGCCTCCGGTAGAGCAGGGGCCCCCTGTCGACACCCCGGGCGGCGGGCAGGCGGCCGGCGGCGGGGACGGCCATCCGGCGGGCCCGTCCCGATTCGGCGATACGGCCGGCGGGGTCGCGGTGCGGGAACGGGCGGCCGAGCGTACCCAGAGAGGGCGCAGGCCCGGCGCGGTGGTCAAGGGGCGGGTCCTCGCCGGGACGCTGCTGTTCATCGCCGGCTTCACCGCCGTGTTCACCGCCACCGCGATCCTGTTCGCCAGCGTCGGCCGGGTCTTCATCCAGTACGAGCGGCAGCTTGAGATCGGCGTCGGCGCGCTGATCGTCGTGCTCGGGCTGGCGTTCGTCGGGGTGCTCCCGGGCCTGCAACGGGAGTTCCGTATCCACCGGCTGCCCGCCGCCGGCCTGCTCGGGGCCCCGGTCTTCGGCGCGGTCTTCGCGCTGAGCTGGATGCCCTGCACCGGCCCGACGCTCGCGGCGGTGCTCGGCATGGCCACCCCCGGCGGGCAGCTCGACCGGGCCGTGGTGCTCGCCGTGGCGTACTGCCTCGGGCTGGGCGTGCCGTTCGTCGTCTTCGGGCTGGCCTTCCACCGCCTGCTCGGGGTGTTCCGCGCCGTGCGACGCAACAGCCGCTGGGTCACCCGGGTCGGCGGGATCCTGCTGGTCCTGATCGGCCTGGCGCTGGTCACCGGCGGGTGGACCAACTTCGTGATCTGGTTGCAGACGACGGTGGGCGTGGGCGAGGTGAGCATCTGATGACGGTCGTCGAGGACCGGCCGGCCCCGCCGGCCGCCGCGCCGCGCCGCCGGCCCAACCCGGTGCTGGCCCTGCTGCGTAACTCGTGGCGGCAGCTCACCAGCATGCGTACGGCGCTGATTCTGCTCTTCCTGCTCGCCGTCGCCGCGATCCCCGGCTCGGTGCTGCCGCAGCGCGGGGTGAACCCGGAGAACGTCAACAAGTACTTCGTCGACCACCCCGACCTGGCCCCGAGGCTGGACCGGATCGGCGCGTTCGAGGTGTTCGGGTCGGTCTGGTTCTCCGCGATCTACCTGCTGCTGTTCACCTCGCTGATCGGCTGCATCGTGCCCCGGCTACGCGAGCACGTGCGCGCCCTGCGGGCGAAGCCGCCGGCCGCGCCGCAGCGGCTGGACCGGCTGCCCCAGCACGCCGTGCTGACCGGCGTCGCCACCGATGCCGAGGCCGTCGCGGCCGAGCTGCGCCGCCGCCGCTGGCGGGCGCAGGTACGCGGCAACGAGGTGTCCGCCGAGAAGGGGTACCTCAAGGAAACCGGCAACCTGCTGTTCCACACCTCGCTGATCGCCGTGCTGCTCGGCGTCGCGCTCGGTTCCTGGTACGGCTGGCACGGCAACAAGCTGCTGGTGGCCGGCGCGGAGAACGCGTTCTGCAACACCCGCCAGCAGTACGCCGAGGCCAAGCTCGGCCCCCGGGTGGACAGCGCCGGCCTGCCGCCGTTCTGCCTGACGCTGACCGACTTCGAGGCCACGTTCCTGGAGTCGACGCAGCCGGAGTCGTACCGGGCCACGGTCGACGTGGAGGAGGCCGGCCGGGCCACCCGCACCGCGTCCTTCTCGGTGAACGACCCGCTGCGCCTCGGCGACGCCAACATCTACCTGCTCGGCCACGGCTACGCGCCGATCCTGCGCTACACCGACCGGTACGGCAGGACGCAGACCAGCAACTTCCCGTTCCTGACCACCGGGGACGCCACCCTTACCAGCGAGGGTGTGGCCGCGTTCCCGGACGTCAACGTCGACCCGGCGACGGGGAAGCGGGACGCCGGCCTCCAGGTCGCCTTCGAGGGGCTCTACCTGCCCACCGCGCCCCAGCAGGCCCCGTTCACCCGGTCGGAGTTCCCGACCGAACGCAACCCGGCGGTGGTACTGGTCGCCTACCGGGGGAACCTGGGCATGGACGCCGGCATCCCCGGTTCGGTGTACCAGCTCGACCAGCGCCAGGTCGCCAGCGGCAAGCTCAAGCAGATCGGTGACCGGAAGCTCGCCGTCGGCGAGAAGTGGACGCTGGACGACGGCAGCGTGCTGGAGTTCGTCGGCACGAAGCCGTACATCACCATCTCGGTGCGGTACGACCCCGGCTCGATCCTGCTGCTCGGCAGCTCGGCGACGCTGCTGGTCGGTCTCATGGGCGCCCTGTTCGGCAGGCGTCGCCGGGTGTGGTTCCGGGTCACGCCGGCCGGGCCCGACCGGGCGACGGCCGGCGCGGCCGACCCCGCCGGTGGATCTCCGACGGCCGGTAGTAGTTTGGTGGAGGTCGGTGGCCTGCCGCGCACCGACTATCCAGGGTTCGCCGACGAGTTCGCGCAGCTCGTTGCCGTTATCAGCGGCGACGTGACGCCGGGCGGCCGGGCCGGCGACGGTGGGGCAGGCGGCCGGGCCGGCGACGGTGGGGCAGGCGGCCGGGCCGGCGATGTTACGCCGGGCGAGCTGGCCGGCGGGGGCCACGACGCGGGCGGTCCGGCCGGGACGCGAGAAGGAGCGCAGTGATGTCCGCACTCTCCGACCAGTTGGTCACGTTCGCGATCCTGGCGTACCTGATCGCGATGATCAGCCATGCCGTCGAGTACGCCCTGGGTAACGCCCGTGCCGTCGCCCGGCCCGCCGCGCCCGCGCGTGAGCTGGTCGGCGCGGGGGTCGGGGCGAGAGCCGGCGGCCCGGTCGACGCGCCGGTCGCCAGCGCCGACGCCCTGCCCGACGCTCCGATCGCCAAGGCCGACGCCGCGCCGGCCGGCGGCGACCGCTCGGCGGACCGGGGCCTGCTGGCCGGCCGCGCTGCGGTCTGGATCACCGCGCTCGCCGCCGCGCTGCACCTCGCGGCCACGGTCACCCGCGGCATCGCCGCCGACCGGATGCCCTGGGGCAACATGTACGAGTTCGTGCTGACCGTGTCGTTCGTCGGTGCGGCGGCGTGGCTGGCCGTGCTGTGGAAGCGCCCCTCGCTGCGCCGCCTCGGGCTGTTCCTCACCCTGGTCATGGTGCTGCTGCTGGCGTTCGCCGAGATGAAGCTCTACGTCGAGGTGGTGCCGCTGACCCCGGCGCTCCAGTCGTACTGGTTCATCGTGCACGTGTCGACGATCAGCTTCTCGTCCGGCATCTTCCTGCTCGGCGTGGTGCCGGCGGTCGCGTTCCTCATGCGCAACGGGTACGAGCGGGGCCGGCGCAGCTTCCCGTACACGCTGGCGAAGCGGTTGCCGGCGGCGGCCGGCCTGGAACGGCTGACCTTCACGCTGCACGCCTTCGCGTTCCCGATCTTCACCTTCGCGGTGATCGCCGGGGCGATCTGGGCGGAGGCCGCGTGGGGCCGGCCGTGGGGCTGGGACCCGAAGGAGACCTGGGCGTTCATCTCCTGGGTGGTGTACGCGGGCTACCTGCACGCCCGGGCCACCCCGAGCGTGCGGCGCAACGTGGCGACCTGGATCGCCATCCTCGGCTTCCTCACCATGCTGATGAACCTGTTCGGGGTGAACTTCTTCTTCACCGGCCTGCACTCGTACGCCGGGGTGAGCTGACCAGCCCGATCCGACCCGCACGCGCGGTCGGCCGGCCCCCAGGGTCGGTGGCAGGTGCCGGTGCCCGAGTCGGTGAAGGTGCCGCCGACCACCGGGAGGAGCCGACCACCGGGAGGAACTGCCAGGTGTAGCTGGCCGGGGAGAGCACGAGCTTGAGCACCCCGAGGTTCGTCCGTTCCTGACTCGCTGTTGGTGGCGCGCGTTACCTGCTCGCCGAGGAGCCCGACCTGCGGGACGTCGCGCTCTACCACTCGGTCCTGGCGGCGGTGGCGGAGGGGAACGCGACCAGGGGCGGCATCGCCGGCTACATCGGCCGGAAGGCGACGGACCTGCAACACCCGCTGACCGTCCTGGAGGACGCGGGTCTGCTCGTCCGCGCCCCGGAGCCGCTGCGCGGCGGGCGGAGCCGGTATCGAATCACCGAGCCGCTCATCGCCTTCTACCAGGCCGTGATGCGGCCGGCCTGGACGGCCTTGGAGCAGCGGCGGGGCTCGGACGAAGCGGCTGGGCCGGGCGCGTGACCTGCTGGTGGGCCGCGCCGGGCTCGACGCGGCGGGTGCCCGACTGCTGCTGGCCAGCGCCGAGGGCTTCACCGACGAAGTGGCCCGGGAGGCGGCGCGCCGGCCGGACGTGGTCCTTGTCGACGCCGCCCGGCTGTACGTGGACTGAGCGGTGGGTGCCCGGCCCCGTCCACCCGGTGGTTTCCTCTTCTCCAGCGCAGGAGTGTCGGCTGTTAACAGGGGGCCCTTCCTCTACAGAATGCGTTAACAAGGGGCCCTTCCTTGCATCTCAAGGGGGTGCGGGAGACTGGGGGTATGGCGGCACGTGGGTTCCCGTACACCGATCTAAAGGACTTCCTCGCGGCTCTGGAACGGGCCGGGGAACTGCGCCGGGTCAGCGTCCCGGTGGACCCGACGCTGGAGATCAGCGAGATCGTCACCCGGACCGTGCGGGCCGGCGGCCCCGCGCTGCTCTTCGAGCGGCCCACCCGGGGCGAGCTGCCGATGGCGATCAACCTGTTCGGCACCGAGAAGCGGATGGCGATGGCGCTGGGCGTCGACTCCCTCGACGAGATCGGCGCGCGGATCGGCGCACTGATCAAGCCGGAGCTGCCGGTCGGCTGGTCCGGCATCCGCGAGGGCCTCGGCAAGGTCATGCAGCTCAAGTCGGTGCCGCCGCGCAAGGTCAAGACCGCCCCCTGTCAGCAGGTGGTGTACTCCGGCGACGACGTCGACCTGGGTCGGCTGCCCGGCCTCCAGGTCTGGCCCGGCGACGGCGGGATCTTTCACAACTACGGGCTCACCCACACCAAGCACCCCGAGACGGGCAAGCGCAACCTCGGCCTCTACCGGCTCCAGCAGCACTCCCGCAACACCCTGGGCATGCACTGGCAAATCCACAAGGACTCCACCGCCCACCACGCGGTCGCCGAGCGGCTCGGCCAGCGCCTGCCCGTAGCGGTCGCGATCGGTTGCGATCCGGTCGTCTCGTACGCGGCCAGCGCGCCGCTGCCCAGCGACATCGACGAATACCTGTTCGCCGGGTTCCTGCGCGGCGAACGGGTCGAGATGGTCGACTGCCTCACCGTCCCGCTCCAGGTGCCCGCGCATGCCCAGATCGTGCTGGAGGGGTACCTGGAGCCCGGCGAGCGGCTGCCCGAGGGGCCGTTCGGCGACCACACCGGTTTCTATACGCCGGTCGAGCCGTTCCCGGTGCTGCACATCGAGACGATGACCATGCAGCGCGACGCCGTCTACCACTCGATCGTCACCTCGAAGCCGCCGCAGGAGGACCACGGCCTCGGCAAGGCCACCGAGCGGATCTTCCAGCCGCTGCTGAAGCTGCTGATCCCGGACATCGTCGACTACGACCTGCCGGCCGCCGGGGTGTTCCACAACTGCGCGATCGTGTCGATCCGCAAGCGCTACCCGAAGCACGCCCAGAAGGTGATGAACGCGATCTGGGGCGCGCACCTGATGTCGCTGACCAAGCTGATCGTGATCGTCGACGACGACTGCGACGTGCACGACTACCACGAGGTCGCCTTCCGGGCGTTCGGCAACGTCGACTACGCTCGCGACCTGCTGCTCACAGAGGGGCCCGTCGACCACCTCGACCACGCGTCGTACCAGCAGTTCTGGGGTGGCAAGGTTGGCGTCGACGCCACCCGCAAGCTGCCCACCGAGGGCTACACCCGTGGCTGGCCCGAGGAGATGACCATGGCCCCCGAGGTCGTGTCGCTGGTCGACAAGCGTTGGAAGGAGTACGGGATCTGATGGCGACCGCCGCCGTTACGCCCGCGCGGCCGGGCCGCGTCAAGTCCTTCCTCAAGCTCGTCGCGATCGAGCACTCCGTCTTCGCGCTGCCGTTCGCGTACCTGTCGGCGCTGACCGCGATGCAGGTCAACGGCGGGCGGGTGCGCTGGGGTGACCTGCTGCTGATCACCGTGGCGATGGTCGGGGCGCGGACGTTCGCCATGGCCGCCAACCGGATCCTTGACCGGCACATCGACGCGCGGAACCCGCGTACCGCTGCCCGTGAGCTGGTCACCGGGGCGGTGAGCCTGCGGACGGCCTGGACCGGCGCGGCCGTCGCGCTCGTGGTGTTCCTCGCCGCCGCCGCCCTGCTCAACCCGCTCTGCCTGGCGCTCGCGCCGCTCGCGGTGATCCCGCTGATCGTCTACCCGTACGGCAAGCGGTTCACCAACTGGCCGCACGCGATCCTCGCGATCGCCCAGGCGGTCGGCCCGGTCGGCGCGTGGCTCGCCGTCACCGGCACCTTCGCCGGCTCGTGGCCGGCGTGGCTGCTCGGCGCGGCCGTCGGCCTGTGGATCGGCGGCTTCGACCTGATCTACGCCTGCCAGGACGTCGACGTCGACCGCGAGATCGGCGTGCACAGCGTCCCCGCCCGGTACGGGCTGCGGTTCGCCCTGCACGCCTCCACCGTCGCGCACGGGGTGACGTTCGCGCTGTTCATCTGGTTTGGGGCGCTCGTCGGGTTCGGCTGGCCGTGGTGGATCGGGCTGGCGCTCACCGCCGCCGCGTTCGGGTACCAGCACCTCGTGGTCAGCCCGACCGACCTGAGCAAGGTCAACCGGGCGTTCTTCACCGCGAACGGGTTCGTCGGCATCGCGCTGTTCGTGTTCGCGCTGCTCGACCTGGTGGCCCGGCTGGGCGTGCGCCCCTGAGCCGGTCCGCTCGCGGCCTTGTGCGCTTGCAATTTTGTGGGCTCGCGGTTCTGTGCGCTCGCGGGCTTGTGCGCTCGCGGGCTTGTGCGCTCGCGGGCTTGTGCGCTCGTGGGCTCGTGGGCTCGTGGTTAAGAAGGGGCCCCTGCTCTATCGGGGGCGTCAACAAGGGGCCCCTCCTTGCGGTAGCGGGCGCTCTCCAGCGTCCACTCAATCGTGCCGCGAACGGCGGCGGCGACCCCGTCGAGATGTTCGGTGACGGCCTCGTCCAGCGCCGGCCCGAACGACGGCACGCCCGCGCGCAGCTCGACGAAGCGGCGCAGCGCCGCCCGCCACCGCTCGGCGGCCAGGCCGACCGCGGCGTTAACGCCGACACCCCGCTCGGCGGCCAGGGCCAGCACCAGGTTGTGCCCGCCGGAGGTGGCCCGGTCCCGCTCCAACGAGGCGATGTCGTTGTACCAGGAGAGCAGGTCGTTGCCGAGGTCCGCGATCTCGCGCAGCCGCGGGTGGTGGTACACCGCGTCGGGCAGCGCCCGGCCGGTGACGAATTCGATCAGCGAATACGACACGTACGCCGCCGAGGTGGCCCGGCGCAGCTCGACGTACCGGGCCACGCCAGGTGGGCGGCCGGCGGTCTTGTCCACCGCTTCCTGCCAGACACCGTGCAGGTGGTGCCCGACCGCGTCGGCGAACTGCTCCCGCCAGCGGTCCGGCATCCGGCGGCGCGGCTCCCGCCACGCGCGCACCAGCAGCCGGCGCAGCGGGCCGGTGAGGCCCGGGTGTTGCCCCCGGGGGCCGTCGCGCAACAGGCGGAGCGTCCCGTGCCGCAGCGCCATGATCTGGTCGGGGTGCAGCCTGTCCGGCCCGTCGCAGGCGTCGTCGACCAGGAAGAACCAGGTGAACAGGGCCGCGATCACGCGCAGGTCGGGCTCGGTGGCCTGCGGGTAGAGCCGGCCGGCGTACCGGGCGAACCGGGCGCGGGACAACCGGTCCAGGGCGGGGCCGTCGAGCGGGAGGCCGACGCTGGGCATCCGGTCGTCGAGCCAGCGTTGCACCCGATCGGCGTACGGCGACAGCCGAGGCGGGATCGGGCAGTCGGCGCGCAGCGACCGAAGGACATCGTCGGGCATCACCGATTTCCTCCCGTGGGACGTCGATCGCCCACCGCAGCATGACAGGTCGCTGCCGCGCTGGTGCCCCCACCCGCCCCGGGGGTGGGGGTGGCCGGCAGTCGGCCGCCCTGACCAGGCAGGCTGGACGGTATGCGTGAACCATGGGTGGTGGGGGTTTCCGGCGCGTCGGGCACACCGTACGCGGCGGCGGTGGTCCGCGGGCTGCTCGACGCCGGCGAACCGGTGGACCTGATCGTCTCCCGGGCCGCCCGGCTGACCATCCTCGACGAGACCGGGCGGGCCTTCCGCGACGCGCACTGGGCCGAGGACCTCGCGGCCTGGCTCGGGCGCGACCTGGGCGACGCCGACCTGCGGCACTGGCCCGCCGGCGACCTCGCCGCCGGGCCCAGCAGCGGCTCCTACCAGGTACGCGGCATGGCGGTCGTCCCGGCCAGCACGGCGGCCTGCGCCGGCATCGCGATCGGTCTGTCCAAGGACCTGTTGCAGCGGGCGGCCGAGGTCAACCTCAAGGAGCGCCGGCCGGTGGTGGTCGTGCCCCGCGAGACGCCGGTGACCCGCAGCCACCTGGAACACCTGATCGCCCTGCACGACGCCGGGGCGGTGGTGCTACCGGCCAGCCCCGGCTTCTACGGCGCCGGGGCGTCCGCCTCCGCGCGGCAGCTCGTCGACTTTGTGGCGGGCAAGGTGCTCGACGCGCTCGGCGTGCCGCACACCCTGTTTCGTCGCTGGTCCGGCGAACTGGGCACCGACCGCTCCTGAGCGGCGCGGTGGGTCGCCCCGGCCGCGAGATAGGTGTCCGGGACGCGGACCGGACTGGCCGGCCCGTGCCCGTCAGCGCACCTGGTCAGTACATCCCGGCGTTGGCCGGGCCGGGGCCGGTCGACGCGGCGGGGCCGGCGTTACGGGCCTTTCCCATGTCGTCCGTCTCGTCCAGCATGCCCTCCCCCTCAAGCAGGGCTCGCACCTCGGATTCCCGAAACCGGCGATGCCCGCCTGGAGTCCGGATGCTGCCGATCCGGCCGGCCGCTGCCCAGCGCGTCACAGTCTTCGGGTCAACCCGAAACAGCGCGGCGACCTCACCCGGTGTCAGCAGGCGATCTCCAGTGTCCACAGCCCCCTCCTCGCGTCGACGAAGCCCTCGGCTGAACACACTGCCCCCGGCCGGTGCGAGCCCAGAGCCGTCATGAGGGACGTATGGCAATTACAGCACCAGCGACCTGGCCTGTCCGCCAAACGCGAAAAACGCACTGAGTGGGAAGTTAGTAAACGGGACCGGCTCTGCTCTCCCTCGACCGAAGGTCTGCGGACACTCACCTGCTGTCATGTGCAACGCATGCCGGGCGACCGGCGTTACGCCCAAACGACTAGGGTCACAATCCGTGGACGCCATCGACCTCAGCCTCGTGGAGCTGCTGCAAGGCAACGCCCGACTCTCGTACGCCGAGCTGGCCCGCCAGGTCGGGCTCTCCGCTCCGGCCGTGCACGAGCGGGTCGGCAAGCTGGAGTCGAGCGGCGTCATCCGGGCGTACCGGGCGGAGGTGGAGCCCGAGTCCATCGGCCTCGGCGTGACCGCGCTGATCGGCATCGTCGAGGACTCCGGCGGTGACACCGACGACGTGCTGGAGGCGTTCCGGCGGATGCCCGAGATCGAGTCCTGCTACTTCATGGCGGGGGTCGAGTCGTTCCTGCTGAAGGCGCGGGTCGGCACCATCGCCGAGCTGGAGCAGTTGATCGTGCGGCTGAACCGTACCCCCGGGGTGGCCTCCACCCGGACCGGGATCGCCCTCTCCACCAAGTGGGAGAACCGCCCACAGCCGCTGGACCGCCCCGCCGCCTGACCGCCCCGCCGCCTGGCGACCCGTGACCTGATCGGCCCGCCGCCTGATCGGCCGCGACCAGGGCTGATCCGCTTGCTACGTTTCCGAACATGACTCATCTCGACCGGTGCGACGAGGCCAGCCGGACGTGGGTGACCGAGGCGATCGCCACGGTCGAGGCCGATGCCAACCGGTCCGCCGACACCCACCTGCTGCCGTTCCCGCTGCCCCGGGAATGGGGGATCGACCTCTACCTCAAGGACGAGTCGGTGCACCCCACCGGCTCGCTGAAGCACCGGCTCGCCCGATCCCTGTTCCTGTACGGGCTCTGCAACGGCTGGATCGGCCCGGAGACGACGATCGTCGAGGCGTCCTCCGGCTCGACGGCGGTTTCCGAGGCGTACTTCGCCCGGATGCTGGGGCTGCCGTTCATCGCGGTGATGCCGGCGTCCACCTCGCCCGAGAAGATCAGCCAGATCGAGTTCCAGGGCGGGCGCTGCCACCTCGTCGACGATCCAGCCAAGGTGGTCGTCGAGGCGCGCTGGCTCGCCGAGGACTCCGGCGGCCACTTCATGGACCAGTTCACCTACGCCGAGCGGGCCACCGACTGGCGGGGAAACAACAACATCGCCGAGTCGATCTACGCGCAGCTCGCGCTGGAGCGACACCCCCTGCCGGCCTGGATCGTCGTTGGGGCCGGCACCGGCGGCACCAGCGCCACCATCGGCCGGTACACCCGGTTCCGGCGGCTGCCCACGAAGCTCTGCGTGGTGGACCCGGAGAACTCGGCGTTCTACCCCGCCTGGCAGGCCGCCGACTGGTCGGTGTGCACGGGCCGGGGCTCGCGGATCGAGGGGATCGGGCGGCCCAGCGTCGAGGCGTCGTTCCTCCCCGCCGTGGTGGACCGGATGGTCCGGGTGCCCGACGCCGCCTCCCTGGCCGCCATGCGGGCCGGCTCGGCCCTGCTCGGCCGCCGCGTCGGCGGCTCCACGGGCACCAACCTGTGGGGCGCGTTCGGCCTGATCGCCGGGATGCTCGCCGAGGGCCGCGCCGGCTCGGTGGTCACCCTGATCTGCGACCCGGGGGACCGGTACGCCGACACGTACTACGCCGACGACTGGGTGGCCGGGCAGGGGCTCGACCTCGCCCCGCATCTGGCGACCGTCGACCGCTTCCTCGCCACCGGCACCTGGCCCGCGTGAAAGGAAGGGCCCCCTGTTAACGCATTCTGTTGTACAGGGGGCCCTTCCTAACACCCCTCTGCGCCCGGGAGGGCTCAACGGGGGGCGACGCGGTCGGCCAGGCCCGGGTAGTGGATCACCCAGCCGTCCGGGTCGACGTCAAGGTCGGCGGTGAACGTCCCGCTGGCGAAGCGGACCCAGCCGGGGCCGAAGGCCGTGTAGACCTGCTCGGCGGGCAGCACCGTCAGGCTGGGCACCAGCACCCACGCCACGGTGATTCGGTGCGCCGTCCCCGGCGTCGCCGAGACCAGCCCGAGCCGGCGTACCGCAAGGGTGTTGAACAGCGGCGATCCGCCCAGGTCGACGTCCGTTGCGCCGGCCAGCCGGTCCGGGTCGTCGGTGCCGGGCAGGCCGGCCGGCGGATGCCCGGCCGCCCGCAGCGCCGCGTCCAGGTTGCCCTGCTCGGCGGCGGTCACGCGCCACCGGCCGCCGGCCGGTTCCAGGCGTACGCTCCGCTGCCAGCCCGCGCCCTCGGCCTCGACCTCCAGCCGGCTGGTCGCCCAGTCGGACCCGGTCGTCAGCCGGTACCGGCAGGTGTAGGGGATCGGGTCGACGGCGAGGGCGATGCCCTGCGCGCCGAGCCCGCTGTTTTCGTCGAACACCACGTGCTCGGTTCCGGCGGTGTCCATCCGGGCCCAGAACAGCGATTTCGTCGTGATCGGCATGAACCGGACGTTACGGCACGCCGTTGGCGCCGGCAGGACAAGCGGAAACGCCGCTGCGGAGCGTGGGCTCGCAGCGGCGTTCCGGTCGTCGCCAGGATCAGTGGGTACGCGCCGGCGGTCGCCCGCCGAAGCCGCGCCGGTCGTCGCGCGGTCGGTCGTCCCGTCCGCGCCCCTCGGGACGGAAGCTGCCCCGCCGATCTCCGGTACGCGGGTCCCCGCCTCGCTCACCCCGCTCCGCGAACCGCCGCTCCCCGGCGGGCCGGTCGCCGTAGCGGCGCTCGCCGACGGGGCGGTCCTCGTAGCGGCGCGGGGCGGTCGGCCGGTCGTCGTAGCGTTGTTCCCCTGTGGGCCGGTCGCCGTAGCGGCGCTCGCCACCGGCCCGCTCGTCGAACCGCCGCCCGCCGGACGGGCGGTCGTCGTAGCGGCGCTCGCCTGCGGGTCGGTCGTCGTAGCGGCGCTCGCCTGCGGGTCGGTCGCCGTAGCGGCGCTCGCCTGCGGGTCGGTCGCCGAAGCCGCGTTCGCCCCGGCCGTCCCGGTCGTCGTAGCGGCGCTCGCCCGTGGGCCGGTCGCCGTAGCGGCGCTCGCCTGCGGGCCGGTCGCCGAAGCCGCGTTCGCCCCGGCCGTCCCGGTCGCCGTAGCGGCGCTCGCCCGTGGGTCGGTCGCCGTACCGGCGCTCGCCCCGGTCCTCGAACCGGCGCGGGGCGGACGGGCGGTCGCCGTGCCGGCGCGGGGCGGGAGCCTCGTCGCGGACCGGCACGCCGCTGGGCTCGCGGGCACCGGTCAGCTCGGCCAGGGCCGGGTCGCCGGCCCGGACCCGGGTCTCCGCCGGCTCGACGCCAGCCTTCTCCAGCATGGCGAGCGTGGTCCGGCGCTGCTTGGGCAGCACCAGCGTGGCCACCGCCCCGGACTCGCCGGCCCGGGCCGTACGTCCTGCCCGGTGCAGGTAGTCCTTTGGTTCCTTCGGCGGGTCCACGTGCAGCACCAGGGAGACACCGTCCACGTGGATGCCCCGAGCCGCCACGTCCGTGGCGACCAGCACGCTCATCCGGCCCTCGCGGAACTCGGCCAGGGTCTTGGTACGCATGCGCTGCGTCTTGCCCCCGTGCAGCCCGCCGGCTCGTACGCCGACGGCGGCGAGCTGCTCGACGAGCCGGTCCACCCCGAGCTGGGTACGGGCGAACAGCATCGTCCGGCCGGCCCGGGCCGCGATGGACGCCGTCACGGCGAACTTGTCGTGCGGCGGGATCAGCAGCAGGTGGTGGTCCATCGTCGAAACGGCGGCGGTGGCCGGGGCGGTCGAGTGGGTGACCGGGTCGGTCATGAACCGCTTGACCAGCGAGTCCACGTCACCGTCCAGGGTGGCCGAGAAGAGTAGCCGCTGGCTGCCGGCCGGCGTCTTGGCGAGAAGCTCCGTGACCTCCGGCAGGAAGCCCATGTCGGCCATCTGGTCGGCCTCGTCGAGGACGGTCACCTCGACGTCGTCGAGGTGACAGACGCCCCGATTGATCAGGTCACCCAGCCGCCCGGGGGTGGCCACGACGATCTCGACGCCCCGCCGGAGCGCGTCGATCTGCCGGTCGTACGGCACGCCGCCGACGGCGGTCTTGAGGAAGATTCCGACGGCCTTGCCGAGCGGCACGAGAGCGTCGTTGACCTGCATGGCCAACTCCCGGGTGGGCACCAGCACCAGGGCCCGGGGGTGCAGCGGGCGGGCCCGGGCGCGCTTGGCGAGCCGGGCGATCACCGGCAGGCCGAAGGCGAGGGTCTTGCCGGAGCCGGTCTGGCCCCGGCCGAGGACGTCCCGCCCGGCGAGGGCGTCCGGGACGGTGGCCCGCTGGATCGGGAACGGCGTGGCGATGCCCAGCCGGCCGAGTGCCTGTACCAGCGGCTGGGGCAGGCCGAGCGCGGCGAAGTCGACGTCGGCCTCGACGAGGGCCTCGCCGTCGGTGTCCGTGTCGACCTTGCTGTCGGTCTGGGTGTCGGCGGGCGTGTCGACGGCGGCGTCGATCGTCGCGCTGTCGTCGGTGGTGGTGCCGGCCGGAGCGGTCTCGGCGACGGCGGTGATGCCGGCCGGGTCGCCCGCGTGGGCCGAGGCGTCGAAGACGGACGGGAACGTGCTGGGGTCAGCAAAGGTGGTCAAGAAATGCCTTTCGAGCGGGGCGCATCTTCGCGATGGCCTGCCGCAGCTGAACGCCGCCGGATCGCCCGCAAGATCGCCCATGGGCGCGCCTCACGCGCGCCGGGGTCAGTGATCACGACAAGTGTACGGCGACACGGCAATCCCGCCACCGTGCCCTGGAAAGGTAGTGGGCGGGCTCACCATCCGCGGGCCCCTCAGCTGTTGAGGAGGCCGCCGACCAGCCCGTCCATGGCGTCGCCGGCCAGCAGTACGACGAGCACCCCGATCGCGACGAGCAGCCCGAGCGACGCCGCCATGACGATCACCACCTTGGCGGTGCTGGACCGGGCGGCCGGGGCATCCGTCCAGCCCTGGGCCAGGATGTGCCCGGTCAGCGAGCCGGAATTGTCCAGTTGGTTGCCGGTCGGCAGCGCGACCGTGGCGAAGCCCGGCCCGTCGGTGCCGTACACGATGCTGGCCAGGTCGGCCGTTCCCGGCTCCGGACGCCCGGCGGGAACACCGACCGCAGCCCGGCTGCCGGCCGGACCGGTCGCGGGCGCGGGAACCCCGCTCGTGGCTGCCGCCGGCCAGGCGGTGGTCGGGGCCGCGCCGTACAGGCCGGACGCCGGTCGGTCCGGTGCGGGCGGGCCCGACGCCGGGACACCGGAAACCGGGGAGACCGGCGTCCCCCGCCGTGCCGGCGCCGGCGGGCAGGCCGTCCCGCTGCGTGGCCGGGTTGGTCGGTGGTGGCCAGGCCGGCAGCGCCGGCACCACGGGTGGCGCGGAGGACGGCGGGGTCGCCGGCGCAGCCGGGACCGGCGGCGCGGAAGACGACCAGAACGCGGACGGCCCGGAGTCCGGCGATGTCGTGGTGGGTGCGGAGACACTCGCGGTGGCGGCCCAGCCCGAGTGGTGGCCCGGCGCCGGTGGCGCGGTTCTGGACGGGCCAGCCGGGGGCGGTGCCGACGCGGTCAGCGGTGGCGGCGGAAACGGCGGCGCGGGCATCGGACCGGGAGGCGGCGGAGGCGGCGGCACCGCCGGGCCGGGCGGGGGGATCG
>NZ_GG657738.1:3824374-3884012 GCF_000158815.1 Micromonospora sp. ATCC 39149
GGCACCGGGACGGGGGTGGGCTCCGGCTCCGGGGTCGGTGACACGGGCGGCTCGGCCGGCGTCGGGGGCTCGCCCGGCTCCGGGGGCCGTGCCGGCTCGGGCGGCTCCGGGTTCACGGGTGCGGATCGGTACACCCTGGCGTTGCCGGGCTTCGCCCCACCCGCCCCCTCGATCCCGGCGGCACCGGCCGCCTCGGTGGCGGAGATCCGGTTCAGGCCGGGGACCGAGGCGCTGGCCCGGGCGGACGCGGAACCGGCGACGACGCTCCGCTGGCCCGGCGCGGTTGCGCCGCGCCGGGCGTTCCCCGGGGTGGGCGTCGCGCCGACACCGGCGTCCGGCGTGGCACCTGCGGCGCCCGCGCCGTCTCCGCCGCTTGTCGGGCCGTGGACCACGCCCGCACCGCCCTGGGCGGGCGGTGCCGGCGGCTGACCCGCGCGCGGGCCGGGAACGGGATCGGCGGCCGGGGCGCCCACGCGGTACGTGGTCCCGCTGCTCCCGGCGGTCGGCAACGCGACGCCGTCGGGCGGGACGGTCACGCTGGTGACGCTCACCCGGGCACGTGCCGTCGCGGCGGGCGCCCCGGACGACCGGTCAGTGGGCGTGGTGGCGACCGGAGTGTGCGCCGGGCCGGCCGTGTCGCCGCCGGGGCCGGGCGGAGATCCGGGGCCGGCCGTTCCCGCCGGAACCTCTTGCTCGCCCATGGTCGTCCTCCGTGCCCACGCTCGCCTCCGTGCCCGAGGCGTCGGACCGGAAGTGTATGGGTGTCACGGTGCCACATTCCCGCCCGGCAGCACAGCCGGAGTGGACGGATGCGCTCAGCCGGCCGCGCTTGTCGAGGCCTCCGGCGGGGTGCTGTCGCTCGGTTCCAGGCTGCTGGCCCCAACGGACGGTTCCGGCGACGGGGTCGGGGACTTCGACGGGCTCGGCGAGGGGCTCGGCGTCGTGGGCTTGGGCGTCGGCGTCGTGGGCTTGGGCGTCGGAGTGGTCGGCTTGGGCGTCGGCGTCGTGGGCTTGGGCGTCGGGGTCGTGGGCTTCGGGGTCGGCGTCGTCGGCTTGGGCGTCGGGGTCGTGGGCTTCGGGGCGGGCACCGCGCCGACCACCCGGGTGGCGGCGTAGAGCCGCGACCAGCCCACGGTGCTGATCTTCACCGTCTGGCCCGTGGTCGGGGCCTGCACCATCTTGCCGTTGCCGATGTACATCCCGACGTGGTGGATCGTCGTCCAGCTACTGCCGGAGGCGAAGAAGAGCAGGTCGCCGGGGAGCAGCGCGCTGCGGCTCACCGTGCGGCTCCGGGTCGCGTAGTACTGGTCGCGGGACACCCGGGGCAACTGGTAGTAGCCCGCCGACCGGTAGGCGGCCCACATCAGCCCGGAGCAGTCGAAGGCGTTCGGGCCCTCGGCGGCCCAGACGTACGGGTCGCCGAGCTGGTCCAGGGCGTAGCGGACGGCGGCCAGCGCGGTCGGGCTCGCGGTGAGGCCGTTTTTGCTCTGCCCGTCGACGTACCCCGCGCCGAGCTGCTGTTCGAGGGCCTCCTGCTGGCGCTCCAGCTCGATCAGCTGCGCGGCGTTGTCCTTGCGCAGCTTGAGCAACTTCTTTTCCTGCTCGCGGAGCGACTTCTCCACGGCGGCGTACTGGTCCCGGACCGAGCGCACCCGGGCGTCGGCCGCCAGCCACGCCTGGTAGGCGACCTGCTCGGCGGCGCGGGCGCGGGCCAGTTCGCCGGCGGCGGCGGTCGTCGCGCCCTCGGCCTCCTCGCCCCGGGTGATCTGCTGGAGCAGGTTGAGCCCGTGCAGGTCCTCGGCGAACTCGCCGGGCGGCAGCGCGGCGGCGGCCTTGAGTGCGCTGGCCGCGGCGGCGTCGGCGCCCTCCTGGGCGCGGGCCAGGGCGTCGCGGGCCGCCTTCAGGTCCCGGTCGGCGGTCGCGAGCTGAGCCTCTGCCTCGGTGCGGGTTTGGCGCAGCCCGAGCAGTTGGTCGCCGAGGAGCCCCACCTGGGCCTCGGCGGCCCCGATGGCGGCGGCGAGCGGGCCGTTGCCGAGCGGCGTCACGGGCGTGCCGGGACCGGGGACGACGGCGCCGTTGAGGCCGGGGAGCTGGAACCCGCCGGTCGCGACGGGGCGCGATCCGGTGTCGGGCACCACGTTGGGCAGCGGCGGGTCGGCGTACACGGGAGTGGCGAGCGCGGCCGTGGCGACGGCGCTGAGCAGGGCGGACCAGAGCATCGGCCGGAGCACCGGGGAGAACAGCGGTGCCCTCCGTCGCTGCCGTCGCTGCCCTCGCGTGCTCTGCACCATTCCGCTCCCCGTCCGGCGTGGCTGGGCCGCGCTCGGGTGACGCGGCGGCGTGGGGCGGCACCTAGTGTGGTGCTCCCCACCCTGTCTTACCGCACCGAGGCAACGATGTCGATGGCGTGGCGGGTTACGGCCAGCTGAGAGTCCGGTGAGGTACGTCGCTGCGGTCGACCGGACCGTCGGTGCGTCGGCGACCCGACGTAGGCTCGACGGGACCGCAGGCGGAAGGGACGTGGCTTTCGATGGACGCCGGACTCAAGCGCGAGCTCGAAGCGAAGGTGTACGCGGGGGAGCGGCTGACCCGCTCCGACGGCATCGCCCTCTACGACAGCGACGACCTGACCTGGCTGGGCCGCCTGGCGCACCACCGGCGCGCGGAGCGTAACGGCGACCGGGTGATGTTCAACGTCAACCGGCACCTCAACCTGACCAACGTGTGCAGCGCGAGTTGCGCGTACTGCTCCTTCCAGCGCAAGCCGGGCGAGAAGGACGCGTACACGATGCGCATCGACGAGGCGGTCCGCAAGGCCAAGGAGATGGAGGACGAGCAGCTCACCGAGCTGCACATTGTCAACGGCCTGCACCCGACGCTGCCCTGGCGCTACTACCCCAAGGTGCTGCGCGAGCTGAAGGCGGCGCTGCCGAAGGTAAACCTGAAGGCGTTCACCGCGACCGAGGTGCAGTGGTTCGAGAAGATCAGCGGCCTGAGCGCCGACGAGATCCTCGACGAGCTGATGGACGCCGGCCTGGAGTCGCTGACCGGCGGCGGCGCGGAGATCTTCGACTGGGAGGTCCGCCAGCACATCGTCGACCACGCCTGCCACTGGGAGGACTGGTCGCGAATCCACCGACTGGCCCACTCGAAGGGCATGAAGACCCCGTCGACGATGCTCTACGGGCACATCGAGGAGCCCCGGCACCGCGTCGACCACGTGCTGCGGCTGCGTGAGCTCCAGGACGAGACGGGCGGCTTCCAGGTCTTCATCCCGCTGCGCTACCAGCACGACTTCGTCGACTCGGCGGATGGCAAGATCCGTAACCGGATCCAGGCCCGCACCACGATGGCGTCGCCGGCCGAGTCGCTGAAGACGTTCGCGGTGTCCCGGCTGCTGTTCGACAACGTCCCGCACGTGAAGTGCTTCTGGGTGATGCACGGCCTCTCGGTGGCCCAGCTCTCGCTGAACTTCGGCGTGGACGACCTGGACGGCTCCGTCGTGGAATACAAGATCACCCACGACGCCGACTCGTACGGCACCCCGAACACCATGCACCGCGACGACCTGCTGCACCTGATCTGGGACGCGGGCTTCCGCCCGGTGGAGCGCAACACCCGCTACGAGGTCGTCCGCGAGTACGCCGCCGCCCCGTCGCTGGCGCAGCGCCGGTCCGAGCCGCAGCAGGTGTGGGCCTGAGCGGCCCCGTACCCTCGTAGGTCATGAGCGAGTCGAGTCGGCAGGGCCAGGGCGGGTTCCCCCGGCGGGACGCCGAGGGGCGGATCGTCGCCCTCGGCGACCTGCTCGGCATCAGCCTCGCCGGTCTGGTGATCGGCCTGCTCGCCCTGCTGCTGTTCGACTGGGGCTTCGCCACAGTGGGCGCGGGGGACTTCGGCCGGGCCAACGGCTGGCTGGCGATCATCCTGCCCGCGTGGCTGTACTGGGAGGACTTCCGGGCCTGGGAGTTCGGGGCGGCCCGGGTGGTGGCCGGGCTGGCGGCGGCCGGCCTCGCCGTGTTGGGCGGCCTGCTGGTGGCCGGCCTGGCCGACGGTCTGCCGCCGCTGCTCTCCGGCGGGCTCGCCGCCGCGACCTTCACCCTGGTGTACGCGGTGGTCTGGTTTCCCGGAGTCCACTGGCTGTCCCGCCGGACAGGCTGAAACCCCGCCCGGCGGGGCCAGCCGGGGTGAACCTTCCGACCGGCGTGCCGGCTGGAGAACGGAGTGCGACGTGAGCGCGGCGGTCAAGTACACGCTGGGCCGGATCGGGCTGTTCGTGGTGGTCATCGCGGCGCTCTGGCCGGTCGACCTGAACATCTTCCTGAAGCTCATGCTGGCGTTGGCGTTCTCCGCCGCGCTGTCGTTCTTCCTGTTGCGGGGATGGCGGGACGAGATGGCCGGGGAGATGGCCGGTGCCGCCGAGCGTCGCCGGGCGGAGAAGGAGCGGCTGCGCTCCGCCCTGGCCGGCGACGACGAGCAGCCCGGCGACGATCGGTAGGCGGGGCCGGTCACCAGTTGGTCGAGCCCGGGACCACCGGCCACGGCTTGTCCGCCGGCTTGATCAGGTACGCGACGCCGCCCGACCCGCTGGCCACCGTCCCGTCGGCCCGGTAGCGCTTGGTGCGCAGCCAGATCTGCTCGAACTGTTCCCGCTGATACACGTTGCGCACCTCCGCGTTCGACGACGACGCCGGGTCGTTGACGATCACGTCGCCGTCGGCGGTGAAGCCGACGACCACGAAGAGGTGCCCGGAGGTGCCGTAGTTCGACCCGTCCAGCTCGGTGCCGAGGAAGGACTGCGAGGTGACGACGGGGATGCCGGCGGCGACGAACCGTTCCACCTCGTCGAGCGAGTGCAGCCGGGTCACCCGGGCGTCGATGCCGGGGAAGCTCGCGGCGTACGCGGTGTTGAACGGCCAGTTGCCCGCGCCCTCGTACTCGTAGTCCCAGGTCATCCGGGCGGCGTGGGCCACCTGGGGGTCGGTGTAGCCGGGGGTGACCCAGGCCAGGTCCTCGGCCGACGGGCCCCGGCCGTAGTACTCCAGCACCATCGTGGTCGACGTCGGGCTGCACCAGACCTGGCCGCCGCCGCCCCACTCGGGGTAGTTGCCCCGGTGGATCATCTGGGAGCGGGCGGGGACCGGCAGCTCCTTCCCCCAGGCGATCCCGCCCCGGCTCGGGGTGACGGTGAACCGGTCCGGCACGTTCGAGCTCATCGCGCCGAGCATCCGGACCCGGGGCGAGGCCGCCTCGCCGGGCTTGCGGTAGAGGCTGAGCCGTAGCTGGTACGACCGCAGCAGGACCCCGGCGTCGGCGTCGTCGATGGCGAACGTGTCCGTCCACACGCTCGACCAGGGGTCGCCCTGGCCGTCCAGGGTGGCGCGCATGATGTCCTGGTCGCCGGCGGCCCAGCGGGCCATCACGTACCAGGGGGTCCGGTCGCCGCTGTTGTACGTGCCCTGGAGCTCGACCTGGAGCCAGGTGCCCGCCGGGGTGTCGGCGTTCCACGAGGCGACCAGCTCGGTGGCGTCGAAGCCGATCCGGGTGACCGGCGAGGTCCAGGTGGCGTACTCCCAGGTGGTGGCGGTGCCGCCGTGCTCGTCGGTGAACTCGGTGGTGCCGGCGGGCCGGTCGATGGTGATCCCGGCGCCACGGCCGGGAACCGCCCGGGTGCCCTGGTGGGTGCCGGAGCGCCAGTCGGGGTGGCTGGACCACTCCTGGAACGTGATCTGCTCGTCGTGTTCGACGGGCGGGTGGTGGTCACCGGCGTGGGCGGGGACGGTCGTGCCGGCGAGGGCGAGCGCGGCGACGCCGGTGAGGGCGATCGCGCGAAGGGCTTTGCTGGCCATGGGATCTCCGCGAGGTGAGGCGGGTCAGGCATGCTTGCCGGTCACTATCCCGCCCGGCGAGAAGTTTCGCCATACCTTCTCGTGAGGAAAGTCATTGCCGACGTGAGGATGCGGTCGGGATGGATCACATAGTGAAAGATATTGATTGATCGTGTGGCAGGTGGTGAAGTGTTGGCCACGAGACGGGATCTCCCCGTCCCCCCAGGAGGTTGTCCATGGCCTTCCGCACCTCGACCCGCCTGCGTCGCGCACTGGTGCTCGCCACCGCCGTCGGCCTGGGCCTCACAGTCCTCACCGGGCCGGTCTCCGCATGGCCGACCCCAGAGCCCGCCGCCGAGCCGGTCGCCGCCGAGTACGAGGTGCTCGGCGTCCGTACCCTGGCCGCCCGCAACGCGATCGCCCGCACCGGCGCGGCCGTCAACGCCGCCGAGCACGGCATCCTGCACGTCACGGCGACCGACGCCGAGGTGACGGCGATCAGGTGGCTCGGCTACCAGGTGAAGAAGCAGGTTGCCCCCGCCCAGGACGGCGTCGGCACGTACGCCTTCCCGCCCGCCGACTCGAACTACCACGACTACGCCGAGCTGACCGCCGTGGTGAACAAGGTGGTCGCGGACCACCCGAGCATCGCTCGCAAGATCAGCATCGGCAGGTCGTACGAGGGCCGCGACCTGATGGCCGTGAAGATCTCCGACAACGTCGGCACCGACGAGGCCGAGCCGGAGATCCTGTTCAACTCCCAGCAGCACGCCCGCGAGCACCTGACCGTCGAGATGGCGATCTACCTGCTCAACCTCTTCACCGACAGCTACGGCGGCGACTCCCGGGTCACCAACATCGTCAACACCCGGGAGATCTGGATCGTCCCCACCGTCAACCCCGACGGCAGCGAGTACGACATCGCCACCGGCTCGTACCGGTCCTGGCGGAAGAACCGCCAGCCCAACAGCGGCTCGACGGCGGTCGGCACCGACCCGAACCGGAACTGGGGCTACAACTGGGGCTGCTGCGGCGGCTCGTCCGGCGTCCCGTCGTCCTCGACCTACCGGGGCCCGTCCGCCTTCTCCGCTCCCGAGACGAAGGCGCTGCGTGACTTCGTCAACAGCCGGGTCGTCGGCGGGGTCCAGCAGATCAAGGCGAACATCGACTGGCACACGTACTCGCAGCTCGTGCTCTGGCCGTTCGGCTACACCACGGCGAACACCACCACCGGGATGACGACGGACCAGTACAACACCTTCGCCACCCTCGGCCAGCGGATGGCTGCCACCAACGGTTACACCCCGCAGCAGTCCAGCGACCTCTACATCACCGACGGCGACAGCATCGACTGGATGTGGGGAGCGCACGGCATCTGGGCGTACACCTTCGAGATGTACCCCGGCTCGTCCGGCGCCGGCGGCGGCTTCTACCCGCCCGACGAGGTCATCCCGGCCCAGACCTCGCGGAACAAGGAGGCGGTCCTGCTGCTTTCCGAGTACGCCGACTGCCCGTACCGGGTGATCAACAAGGAGGCCCAGTACTGCGCCTGACCGCTCGTGGTGCGGGGCCCCGGCGGGCCCCGCACCCGTGTCGGCGGCGTTACCTTCAGTGATAGTCCCTAGAACAGCGAGGTGCCCGGGGCGTGCGCTACGGTGGCACCGACCAGACCGCAGCGAAGCCGGTGTGAATCCGGCGCTGTCCCGCAACTGTGATGTCCCACCCGCGGCGTCCGGCCCCCGGCCGCCGTCGACCCAGGCGTCGGCCGACCGGCCGACGCCGACGTGTGTGGGGCGAGCCAGGTCGCCTGCGGCGCGGTCGCGACACGCGCTCTCGAGGAAGGGCGCCTCGCGGACGGGCACCCACCAGGCTCCTGTCGGCGAAGCACCACACTCCTCGACCGACAGGAGGACAAGTGTTCCGACGTACCCCCCGGATCTTCGCCACGACCCTCGCGGTGGCCGCGCTCGCGCTCGGCGCGTGCGCCGAGAAGAGCTCCGACGACGCCTCCGCCCCCGCCACCGGCGGCACCTCGGCCGCCGCCGCCTTCCCGGCCACCGTCGGCAAGCTCACGCTCGACAAGCGCCCCGAGAAGATCGTCTCGCTCTCGCCGACCGCGACCGAGATGCTCTTCGCCATCGGTGCCGGCAAACAGGTCACCGCCGCCGACGACAACTCGAACTACCCGCCGGACGCGCCGAAGAGCGAGCTGTCCGGCTTCCAGCCCAACGCCGAGGCGATCGCCGGCAAGAGCCCCGACCTGGTGGTGCTCGCCAACGACACCAACAAGATCGTCGAGCAGCTCACCACGCTGAAGATCCCGGTGCTGCTCACCCCGGCGGCGGCCACGCTGGAGGATTCCTACCGGCAGATCGCCGACCTCGGCACGCTGACCGGCCACGCCGCCGAGGCCGCCGACGTCGTCACGCGGATGAAGGACGACATCGCCAAGCTCACCAAGGACCTGCCGCAGCGGCCGGAGAAGCTGACGTACTACCACGAGCTGGGCCCGGAGCTGTACAGCGCGACCAGCAAGACCTTCATCGGTTCGATCTACGCCCTCGCCGGCCTGGAGAACATCGCCGACGCGTCGGACGCCGACGGGCGCAACGGGGGGTATCCGCAGCTCTCCCAGGAGATCATCGTCAAGGCGAACCCCGACTTCGTCTTCCTGGCCGACACCAAGTGCTGCAAGCAGAGCCCGGAGACGGTCAAGGCGCGCAGCGGCTGGGCGGGCGTCACCGCCGTCAAGAACAACCAGATCGTCGCGCTCGACGACGACATCGCCTCGCGCTGGGGCCCGCGGGTCGTCGACCTGCTCCGGGCCGTCGTCGACGCCGTCGCCAAGGTGCCGGCGTGACCCTCGACGAGCCGCGCCGTGCCGTTCCCGTGTCGACGTGTCGAGCCGTTCCCGTGCCGGGGCGCGGTGCGGATCGCGGTGAGGGGCGTTAAGAAGGGGCCCCTGCTATGCGGAAAGCGTTAACGGGGGGCCCCTCCTTCACCGCAGGGCAGCCGGCTGGGCTGCGGCCCGGCTGGCTGGCCGCCGGGGTGGCCGCCGTGCTCGTCGCGCTGGTCGCCGGAGTGTCCCTCGGGCCGGTCAGCCTGCCGCCCGGCAGCGTCGCCGCAGAGCTGCTCAACCTGCTGCCCGGGGTACGCCTCGAAAGCGGGCTGAGCGAGCGCGAGATCGCCATCGTCACCGAACTGCGGCTGCCCCGGGTCGTGCTCGGGTTGCTAGTCGGCGGGCTGCTCGCCCTGGCCGGCGGCTGCTACCAGGGCGTGTTCCGCAACCCGCTGGCCGACCCGTACCTGCTCGGGGTGGCGGCCGGGGCCGGGCTCGCCGTCACCGCCGTGATCTCGCTCGGTGCCGGAGCGGGCGGCGCGCTGACCGGGCTCCCGTTCACCATTCCCCTCGCCGCGTTCGTCGGCTCGCTCGGCGCGGTCGCCATGACGTACCTCCTCGGGGCGGCGGGTGGACGGGGGCACTCCACGGCGACGCTGATCCTTGCCGGGGTGGCCGTGTCCGCGTTCCTCGCCGCCGGGCAGACGTACCTGCTCCAGCGCAACTCCGACAGCATCCAGCAGGTCTACTCGTGGCTGCTCGGCCGGCTGGCCACCGCCGGCTGGCACGACGTCCGGCTGGTCCTGCCGTACTTCCTGCTCACCACCGTCGTGGTGCTGCTGCACCGGCGCGAGCTGGACGTGCTCTCCGTCGGCGACGACGAGGCCAGCAGCCTCGGCCTGCACCCCCAGCGGTCCCGTTACCTGCTGATCGCCGCCGCCTCGCTCGGCACCGCCGCCGCCGTCTCCGCGTCCGGGCTGATCGGCTTCGTCGGGATCATCGTCCCGCACACCGTGCGGCTGCTCGCCGGGTCCAGCTACCGGGTGATCCTGCCGCTGTCCCTGCTGTTCGGCGCGGCGTTCCTGGCGCTGACCGACGTGGTCGCCCGGACCGCCGCCGCCCCCGCCGAGGTCCCGATCGGCGTGGTCACCGCGCTGCTCGGCGGCCCGTTCTTCGTCCTGGTGCTGCGTACCGCCCGCCGGGTGCTGACGTGAGCGCCCCGCCCCCCGGTGGCCCGTCGCCGGTCCCGCCCGCCGGTGGCCTGTCGCCGGTCGCGCCCCCCGGCGGCCCGCCGTCGTGCGCCGCGCCCGCCGTCGAGGTGCGGGACCTGCGGGTCAGCCTCGACGGCGCGCCGATCCTGGCCGGGGTCGACCTCACCGTCGACAGGGGCGAGTGGGTCACCGTGATCGGCCCGAACGGCGCCGGCAAGTCGACCCTGCTGCGCGCCCTCGGCGGCCTGCTGCCCGCGCCGGGCGCGATCCGGATCTTCGGTACGCCGAGCGAGGCGCTGCGCCGCCGCGACCGGGCCCGGATGGTGGCCACCGTCGCGCAGTCCCCGGTCGTCCCGGCCGGCATGACGGTCTTCGACTACGTGCTGCTCGGCCGCACCCCGTACATCCCGCCCCTGGGCCGGGAGTCCGCCGCCGACCTGGCCGCCGTGCGGGACGTGCTGGGCTGCCTCGACCTCGACGGCTTCGGCCGCCGGGAACTGGCCACCCTCTCCGGTGGCGAGCGGCAGCGGGTCTTCCTGGCCCGAGCACTCACGCAGGGGGCGACCCTGCTGCTGCTCGACGAACCGACCAGCGCCCTGGACATCGGTCACCAGCAGGAGGTGCTGGAACTGGTCGACCAACTCCGCCGCGAGCACGACCTCACCGTCCTCGCCACCATGCACGACCTCTCGCTCGCTGGCGAGTACGCCGACCGGATGGTCCTGCTCGCGGACGGCCGGGTTGCCGCCGCCGGCCCGCCGCGTGACGTCCTCACCGAGGACCTTCTGGCGAGGCACTACCGCGCCTCCGTCCGGGTCCTCCCCGGCGAGCACGGCCCCCTGGTGGTCCCCGTCCGCCCCCGCTGAGGTGTAAGGAAGGGCCCCCTATTAACGCTTTCGGTATAGGAAGGGTCCCCTGCAAACACCTAAACCACCCGCGCCCGCCGAGGGGCCATGAGGCTGTTCCGTGCGGGCGAGGATGCCGGTCAGCGCGGAGGGCGGGCGATGACGGAGAAGAGGGCGCCCTGGGGGTCGCACAGCGCGGCGAGGCGACCCTGCGGGGTGTGGCGGGGCGGGACCAGGACGGACCCGCCCAGCTCGGCGGCCCGGGCGGCGGTGGCGTCGGCGTCGCAGACGGCGAAGTAGACGGCCCAGTACGCCGGCAGGTCGGTCGGGAAGTCGTCGGACAGCGGTGGCGTCATCCCGCCGACGATCCGCTCGCCGCACCGCCATCCGGTGTAGGAGGTGCGGTCGAAGTCCCCGCCGGTCGCCGGCGTGACCGGCATTGCCGGCTGCTCCTCCTCCGGACGCCAGCCGAAGACCAGCTCGTAGAAGACCTTCGCGCCCTCCGGGTCCGGGGTGACCAGCTCGTTCCAGCTCATCGCCCCGGGAACGTCGAACAGTTCCGCCCCGGGATGGGCCATCGGCTGCCAGACGCTGAACACCGCGCCGGCCGGGTCGGCGAAGACCGCCATCCGCCCCTGGTCGAACACGTCGAACGGGGCGACCAGTACCTGCCCGCCGGCCGCCTCGACCCGGGTGGTGACCAGATCCGCGTGGTCGGTCGCCACGTACGTCGACCAGATCGGCACCTGGTCGGCGGCGGCCGGCGGTCCGGCACCGGCCACCGCCCGCCCGTCGAGCAGGAACGTGGTGTAGCCGGCGGCCTCCGGCTGCGGCGCGATCCGGGTGGTCCAGCCGAACAGCTCCGAGTAGAAGCGCCGGGCATCCGTCAGGCCCGGCGTGGCGAGGTCGGCCCAGCACGGCGTGCCCGGCGGGACGCTGCTCACACTGACCCCTCTCGGCAGGGGCGGCCCCCGGCGGGACGCCCTGCCCGCATCCTGGCACCACCACCCGGCCAACGGGCGGGAATAGGACGAATCGCGCCGCCCGGGCGGCGGCCGACCGTGGTGGGCGCGCGTGCGTACGGTCAGACGATCTGGGCCACCACGATCGCCGTCTTGCTCGGTAGCGCGTACCCGATGGCGAGCCCCATCAGCGTGAACGGCACGGAGATCAGCCCGATCACGGCCGCGGGGTGGTCGCGTCGGGTGCGGGGCTCAGCGCGGCAGGGGCCGGGCCAGCGCCGGGCCGCCCGGCAGCGGGGTCGCCGGCAGCGGGGCCGGCGTCCGGGCCGCGCCCGCGCCCCGCGCGTTGGCCGAGCCGGACAGGGCGGTGACCAGGAACGCGCTGGTCGCGGCCCCGATGGGGTCGGGCTCGCCGGGCACCTGGTAGTGAGTGACGTTCGTGCCGAGGGTCACCTGACGGGAGCCGTCGGGGGCGTGCAGCGAGATCGTGGCGTGCCCGAAGACCAGCCCGTCGTGCCCCCAGAACCGACCGCCGGGCAGCGCCAGCCACAGTAGACCGAGGCCGTACCCGCCGGCCTCCGGACAGCGCGGGGTCGAGCGGCACGGTGGTCCGCATCCGGGCCAGCTCGGCCGGGCGCAGCAGCCGGCGCCCGAGCAACGCCACGGTAGAAGCGGTTGAGGTCGGCCGCCGTGGAGATCAGCGCCCCGGCGGTCCACGCCCATCGGTCGACCGGTGTCGAGGTCGGCGACGCCGCTCGCGCCGCGCCACCACCGGTCCCGGCCGTCGAGGGCCTCGGCGAGCGCCCCCACCATGCCGGCTTCGGTGATCGCGTCGAGTCCGGCGTCGAGCGCGTCGGCCGGCAGCCGCCCCGCTGCCGTCCCCGGGTGGGTGGGCGCGGCCGTTGCCGGAGCGGCGGTCAACAGGGGCATCGCCGCCAGCGCCGTGCCGGCCCCAGCGAACAGGAAACCACGGCGCGACAGGTGCATGCCGCCTCCCTTGTGGGCGAAGTACACCCATCGTCACCGATCGCCGCAACCCGCCCCCCACGCGCGGTGGCTCGGCCCGTAAGAAGGGGACCCTTCTCTACCGCAGGCGTTAACAGGGGGCCCTTCCTTACAACGGGGCGGGGAGCGGGGCGGTGTGCAGCACCGTCAGCCGGGAGACCGCCCGGGTGAGCACCACGTACAGCCGGTGCAGGCCGCGCGGCTCGGCCGCCACGATCGCCGCCGGCTCGACGGTCACCACGTGGTCGTACTCCAGGCCCTTGACCAGCGTCGCCGGGACCACGGTGACCCGGGTCGAGGCCGCCACGTCGTCGGCGGTCGCCGTGTCGATCCCGGCGTCGGCCAGCGCCGCCCGCAGCCCGCCGACCGCGTCGTCGGCGGCGATCACCCCGATCGAGCCGTCGTGGGCGAGCGCCGCCCGCACCTCGGCCACCGTCGCCGCCACCAGGTCGGTCGCGGTACGCACGTCCAGCGCGCCGTCGCGGCGCAGCGACTCGGCCGGGGGTACGTTCACCGCCAGCGCCGGCAGCAGCCGGTTGGCGAACGCCACCACGGCCGCGGGGACCCGGAAACCGACGCTCAGCGGCACCACCGTCGCGTCCGGCTTGCCCAGGTGGGCCAGAGACTCCCGCCAGTCGCGGGCGGCCCACGGCGCGGTGCCCTGCGCCAGGTCACCGAGCAGGGTGATCGATCCGTGTTCGCTGCGCCGGGCGATGGCCCGGCACTGCATCGGGGAGAGGTCCTGCGCCTCGTCGACCACCACGTGCCCGAAGCCGGCGGGGCGCTCCAGCAACCCGGCCACCTCGTCGATGAGCACCGCGTCGGCGGCCGTCCATCGCGTGACCTTCGGGGTGCGGGGCGGCTTCGCCCAGGTCAACAGCGCCTGTTCGGCCTCGGTGAGCACGCCGTCGGCCGCCGCCGCGAGCGCCGCCGGGTCGGCGAGCAGGGTGTGCACCAGCCCTTCCGGGGTGAGCGCCGGCCAGACGGCGTCCAGGAAGTCGGCGACCGGGCGGCATCTGCCCATCCGGCGCAGCCAGGCGTCGCTGGGCGACTCGGCCCGGCGGGCCTCGGCCTGGCGTTGCAACAGGCCCACCACCCGGGCCCGGACCCGGTCCCGCCCGGTGGCGTACGGCAGCCCCTCCCGGCGGGTCTCCTCGACCACCCGGTGCAGCGGGTCGAGGCCGATCCGCCAGCGGAACGACCCGTCGGAAACCATGATCGGCTCGGTCGGGGCGGCGATGCGGGCCGCGACCGACCGACGCAGCACCTCGGCCATCCGCGCGTCGTGCTTGAGCGCCGCCACGGCCGGGTCCTCGGCCGCGCGCACCGGCACCCGGGCGATCAGGTCCTCCACGGTCGCCTGCTCGACCTCGACCTCGCCGAGCGCCGGCAGCACCGCCGCGATGTACGACAGGAAGGCCCGGTTCGGTCCCACGATCAGCACCCCGGACCGGCGCAGCCGCTCCCGGTGCAGGTAGAGCAGGTACGCCGCCCGGTGCAGGCCGACGGCGGTCTTCCCGGTGCCAGGCGCGCCCTGCACGCAGATCGACGCGGCCAGGTCGGCGCGGACCAGCTCGTCCTGCTCCGGCTGGATGGTGGCGACGATGTCGCGCATCGGGCCGACGCGGGGGCGTTCGATCTCGGCGGTGAGGATGCGGCTGGCCGTGCCCAGCTCCTCACCGCGGTCCAGGTGCTCGTCCTCGAAGCTGGTCAGCGTTCCGGCGCTGAACCCGAACCGGCGGCGCACGGTCACGCCCTGCGGGTCCCGGGCACTGGCCCGGTAGAACGACCGCGAGATCGGGGCCCGCCAGTCGAGCACCATGGGCTCGCCGAGATCGTCGGTGACGTGGCGGCGGCCGATGTGGTGCTCCTCGTCGCCGAACGTGAGCCGGCCGAAGAACAGCGGGGTGTCGGGCTGGTCGGCCAGCTCGGCGACGCGGCGGGACAGGGTGCGCCCCAGGGTTTCCGCCGTGTACGCGTCGCCGGCGACGTTGTGGCCGGTGGCGAAGAGGGCCTCGGTCCGTTCGCGCATGCGGGTCAGCGCGGCCCGGGACGCGTCCAGGTGGGCCCGTTCGGCGGCCAGTTCGGTGTCCAGTGACATGGGGGCGTGCGGGGTCATCCGACCTACTCCTCGGCGCGGGGGACAACGCTGCCGCTCGCGTTTCCGGCACGGGGGCCGGCGCGGGGACGTCCGCTGCGGTGCTTGACACCGCGGCCGTCGGCGGGGCGAACAGTTTACTCCGCGCCGCCGCGCCGGTCAGCGGGTTTATTCGGCCCCGCCTGCCCCGGCCCCGCCTGCCCCGGGCCGGGCGGCGGCCAGGGGCGCAGCGCCTCCAGCGCGGCGGCCGTCCGGATGAGCAGGTGCTCGTGATGGTGGGGGGCGACGATCTGGAGGCCCACCGGGGTGCCGTCGGGGGCGAACCCGGCCGGCACGCTGGCAGCGGGGTGCCCGCTGACGTTGAACGCCCAGGTCAGCGCCACGCTCATCCGGTCGCCCGGCCCGGCGTGGCCGTGCGCCGGGTCGGGGGTCGTCGGGGTGAGCAGCACATCGGCAGCGGCGAAGAGCCGCGCCAGACGCGCGTCGTTGCCGGCCCGTACGGTCGCGGTGGCGGCCCGGCCACCGGGTGCCCGCAGGGCCCGCCAGGCCGGCGCGGGGTCGGCGAGGACCAGGTCGTGCTCGACCCACCGGAGGATCCCCGCGTCCGCGAGCCGGTCGGCGGCGGCGACGGCGGGGCCCACGACGGCGGGGGCGACCTCGGCATAGCCCAGCGTGGCGGACCAGACCGCCCGGAGGGGCCCGCCGCGCGCCGGGTCGAGGTGGCCGGCGAGGCGGGTGCCGAGAACGGCGTCGAGGTACGCGGCGGCGTCGACGACCGTGCGGGCCAGCGGGCCCGGCGCGTTGAGCCCAGCCGCGTCGCGGGCGGGCAGCCGCCCATTGGTGACCTTGATGCCGACCACGCCGCACCAGGCGGCGGGGATGCGCACCGATCCGGCCCCGTCGTTGCCGGTGGCCAGGGGCACGAGCCCGGCGGCGACGGCGGCTGCGGAACCGGCCGACGATCCGCCGGGCGTGCGGTCGGCGCGCCAGGGGTTGGTGGTGGGGCCCCGGTCGGTGTGACCCCACGTCTGCCAGGGCGTGCCCCGGGGGACGGCGGTGGCCCCGATCGGGATGCAGCCGGCGGCGGCCAGTCGGCGGGCCTGGGGCGAGTCGACGCCCTCGGTGGCCTTGACGCCGAGCGGCACGCCGGCCAGCGGCAGCGGACCGGCGGCGAGGCTGCGCTCCAGCTCGCGGGCGGCGTGCCGGGCCCGCTCCGGCCACGTCTCGCGGAAGGCCCGCAGCGCGGCGTCGGCGGAGCCGATGCGGGCCAGGGCCGCCTCGACGACCTCGAGGGGGCGAAGCCGGCCGGCGTTGACCAGCTCCGCGAGCTCGACGGCGGCCCAGGGGGCGGCGGACTCACCGGAGGCGGCGGGATCGTCAGGGGCTGCGGTGTCCTCAGGGGCTGCGGTGTCCATCGTGGCGGCCTCGCTCGGCACCGTGCTGGCGGTCGTGCCGCCGAGCGTAGCGGCGGGGCCGATGGCAGGGGCGTGCGGCGGGCGGGATCATGGGCACATGACCGAGGCACGGCCCGAGCGGCAGCGGGTGACGATCAGCGATCCGCAGGTGATGCGGGCCCTGGCCCACCCGGCCCGGCTTGCGATCATGGAGCATCTCGCCTCGATCGAGTCCGGGGCCACCGCCACCGAGTGCGCGCAGATTGCCGGTCTGTCGCCGAGCGCGACCAGCTACCACCTGCGTGCGCTGGCGAAGTTCGGCCTGGTCGAGCAGGCCCCGAGCCGGGGGGATGCCCGGGAGCGGGTGTGGCGGGCGTTCAGCCCGTCGTACAACGTGGAGGCGGGGCGGGCGGCCGGCTCCGAGGCGCGGGCGGCCGAGTTGGCCCTCGTGGAGGCGCACCTAGCCCGGGACGCGCAGCGGACCCGGGACTGGTTCCGCCGGGCGCCCGAGGAGCCGGCGGAGTGGTACCGCGCCGGGTGGTTCAGCGACACTGTGCTGCTGCTCACCGCCGAGGAGTTGTTGGCGCTCAACGAGGCCGTCCAGGACCTGATGGCACCGTACCGGCGTCGGGTGCGGACGGACCCACCCTCCGGGGCGCGCCCCGTGGCAGTGCAGTACCGGTCGGTGCCCGTCGACTGACTGGCCGCTCGGTGCCCGTCGGTTGAACGGCCCCGCTGCCGGCGGCAGCGGGGGGCCACCCGCGCGACGAGGGGATTGCCCTACCCAAGTGTGAAGGATTATTTTCGAAGTATGTCCTTCGCTCCCGGTCGGTCGCGCTGGTCCGACGTCTGGCTCGCCACCGCCGCCCGGGGCGTCTCCAGTTGCGGGGACTTCCTCGCCGCGAGCGCCCTCACCCTCGCCCTCCAGTCCGCCGGTGCCGGCGGCCCGGCCGTGGCGGGGCTGCTGATCGCCGCGAGCCTGCCGCTCGTCGCGCTCGCCCCGCTGACCGGCCGGCTCGCCGACCGGGTGGACTCCCGTGCCCTGCTGGTCGCGGCCGGCGTGGTCCAGGCGGCGATCTGCCTCGCCCTCGCGTACGCCGAACATCCGGCCCTGGTGACCGGCCTGGTGGCGCTGCTGGCCGCCGGCCTCGCGGTAACCCAGCCGGTGCTCGCCGCCCTCGTTCCGGCGATGGTCACGCCTGGGGACCTGCCCCGGGCCAGCGCCCTGCACCAGACGGCCGGCACCCTCGGCGCGCTGGCCGGTCCGGCGCTGGCCGGGGTGCTGGTGGGGCAGTTCGGCGCTCGCGTGCCGCTGCTCCTCGACGCCGTCAGCTACCTCGCTCTGGTGGCCGCCGGCCTGCTGATCCGCACCCGCCGGGGCGGTGCCCGGACGGTCCGCGACGTCCACCCGGTGCCCGCCGGTGCGGTCGGTGACGGGCACCCGACGCCCGCCTGCGGCGACGGGTCGGCCCCACGCTGGCGACTGCGCCCGGATCGGCTGCTGTTCGCGATGGTGGCCTCGCTCGCCGGGGTGGTCGGCGCGGTCGGAGCGATCAACGTGATCGAGGTGTTCTTCATCCGGGAGACACTGGGCAGCTCCACAACCGTCTATGGGCTGGTCACGGGGGCCTGGACACTCGGCATCGTGGCCGGGGCGTGGGCGCTCGCCCCGCTGGCTCGCCGGCTCACCGACGACGGTCGACTGCTCGGCACGGGGCTACTCCTGCTGGGCGGGTGCTGCCTTGCGGTCCTGGGCTCCGCCGCAGTGCCGTCCGCGTGGCTGCTGATGCCGATCTGGCTGATCGGCGGGGTGCTCAACGGCGGGAACAGCGTCGTCAGCAACGTGCTGCTCGCCCGCCGGGTGCCCGAGGCGGCGCGCGGTCGGGCGTACGCCGTCTTCGGCGCGTCGGTCCAGGGCGCGAGCATGGTCGGCCTCGCGGCCGGCGGCCTGCTGCTCGACCTGGCCGACCCCCGTCCGCTGGTGGCGGCATGCGGCGTCGCGGGGCTGCTCGTGGTGGCCGCGTTCGCTGTCCCGGTCGTTCGGGCCGGCCGCTCCGAACGGTCCGCCGCCACCCACGCGGCGACCCCGGCCGGTAGGCCGCCAGGTGCGGGATTGGCCACTCCGGAGGCCGCCCGCTGAGCCCCCGACGGCCAACGGGGATACGGTCGCAGCATGGCTGACCGCATCGCCCGTCCCCGGGTCGGACACATCCAGTTCCTGAACTGCCTGCCGATCTACTGGGGTCTGATGCGCTCCGGCGCCCTGATCGACGTCGACCTGCACAAGGACTCGCCGGACCGGCTGAGCGCCGCCCTGGTCGCGGGCGACCTGGACATCGGGCCGATCTCGCACGTCGAGTACCTGCGCCACGCCGACGAGCTGCTGCTCCTGCCCGACCTGGCGGTGGGCAGCGACGGCCCGGTGCTCTCGGTCAACGTGGTGTCCACGAAGCCCCTCGCCGAGCTGGACGGCGGCCGGGTCGCCCTCGGCTCGACGTCCCGCACCGGCGTGCTGCTCGCCCGGCTGCTGCTCGGCGAGCGGTACGGGGTGCGCCCCGACTACTTCCGCTGCCCGCCCGACCTGACGCAGATGCTGCTGGAGGCGGACGCCGGGGTGCTGATCGGCGACGTGGCGCTGCGGGCGCTGCACGAGGCGCCCCGCCGTGGGCTGGAGGTCACCGACCTCGGGCAGGCCTGGCGGGACTGGACCGGGCTGCCGATGGTCTTCGCCGTCTGGGCGGTACGCCGGGACTTCGCCGCCGCCCATCCCGGCCTGGTGAAGGAGGTGCACGAGGCGTTCCTGCGCTCCCGCGACCTGTGCCTGGCCGAGCTGGACCGGGTCGCCGAGGCCGCTGCCCGGTGGGAGCCGTTCGACGCGGCAACCCTGGCCACGTACTTCCGGGCGCTGGACTTCTCGCTCGGAAAGCGGCAGGTGGCCGGGCTGCGGGAGTTCGCCCGCCGGGCGGCCGAGGTCGGCGAGGCCCCCGCCCTGCCGGCGGACGGCCCGCAGTTCTTCGCCGGCTGACGGCGCGACCCGGCTGACGGGGCGTGCCCTGAGCTGACGGCGCGACCCGGGCTGACGGGGCGTGCCCTGAGCTGACCGCGCGACCCGGGCGGGCACGCCGGCAACCGCCCGCCGCTCGACGGCGGTCACCGGCCGCGCGTCAGGTGCCCGAGCGCAGCACCGCTTCGGTGATCTTCTGGCAGTTCTTCATGCCGTACTCGTAGCCCATGTTGATCGGGTAGCGGACCATCACGCCCATCGTCCAGTTGTCGCCGATGGCGAGGCAGTTGATGTGCATCTCCTGCTCCCTGGTCCGGTCGATCCAGCCGTTCTTGATGGCGATCTTCTTCTGCTCGGCCGCCGGGAACGCCTTGCGGATGCCGAAGTCACCGGAGCCGCGCACCAGCCGCATCTCGTTGATCAGCCACTTGGTCCACTCCGGCCCGGCGGCCCGACCGTCCTTGATGCACGCCCCGAGGCGGGCGGTGTCCCGGGGGGAGAGGTTCGTCCGGCTCCAGCCGCCGTCGGCGGCGGTGCTGCTGTCGGTGGTCTTGCAGATGGAGATCATGCGCTTGATCGACGCGGACCGGCCCACCGAGTTGTAGAACTGCTCGGCGCGGGTGTTGTCGCTGTCCCGGATGATCCTGGTGGCGTCGGCGAGCTTGGCGTCGCTGGGCTTCTGCCCCGCCTCGTCGGCGCGGCGCAGATAGTCGGCGACGATCCAGGACTTGATCAGCGATGCGGTGGTGCTCGTCTCGGCCATGTTCTTCGAGCCGAAGATCTTCCCGGTGCGGGTGTCCAGGACGCTCCAGGCGTACCAGCCCTCGATGTCGAGGTCGATCTGCTTGTCCGCGAACGGCAGCGGCTCCAGCGACGGCGAGGGGCTGGGCGAGGCCGGGGGGCGTGAGCGGCGGTCCGAGGTCGCGTTGGCGGCGCGGTCGACCGGCGCGGACGGGGCGCCCCACTGGGCGGCGGCGGCCGACGACAGCGGGGAGCCCGGCAGCAGCCGCAGCGACACCAGCACCAGCCCGATCAGGACGGCCGCGATCGCGATCAGCCGCAGCGGCGACGCCTCGCCGCCCGCGGAGCCCCCGCCGCCGTCCCGCCGCCGGCTGCCCGCCATCAGAGCTTCCCGATCGGCTGCTGCGGCACCTTGAGGGCGGCACCGGGCTGCGGGGTGACCAGCTGGGTCGCGACGCTGGCGCAGACCTTCGCGCCGTACGACAGCCCGTTCTTCTGCGGGTAGCGCAACATGACCGCGAGGCTCCACTTCTCGGTGACCGCAAGACAGTTCACGTGCCAGTTGCCGTCGTAGTTCAACGGGGTCCAGCCGTTCTTGATGCTGACCGGTCCCTGGGCCTTGATCGCGGCAGGTAGGCCGTCGACGATCCCCCACTTCCCACCGCCGGACTTTAGCCGCTGGTCCTTGATGCCGCCGCGAACCTTGCTCATCTCGTCCAGCACCCACTTGGTCCACTTCGGCCCGGCCGCCTTGCCGTTGGCAATGCAGTCGCCAAGCCGGACGGCGTCGCGGGGGGACATCCGGGTGAAGCTCCAGTAGCCCTCGTACCCCGCGACGTTGCCGCGCTTGGTGTCGGTGAGGCCGCAGATGCTGATGGCCCGCTTGATCACCGGATTCGGCTGGCCGTTCGGGTACGTCTTGTACGAGCCGCCCGCGGCGGACCAGACGGCGTTCGCGGCATCGTCGTTGCTGTCCCGGATGGCGAGGCTCGCCTGTTTCTTCAGCGTGGCCGAGGGCGCCTTGTCGCCGAGCTGTCGCAGGTAGTCGGCGACGATCCAGGCCTTGATCATCGACTCGGTCGAGCTGGTGCTGGTGAGGTTCTTCGAGCCGGAGATCTCGCCGCTCTCCCGGTCCATCAGTGCCCAGGAGAAGAACTCGCCGGAGAAGTTCACCGAGACGGGCCCGGCGCGCAGGGTCGGCGGTGGCGGGGCGGTCGGCTCGGGGGCCGCCACGCTCTCCGCGCCGCCCCCGCCGGATCCGCCGCTGTCGTCACCGGAGAGCTTGGCGTACGCGGCGGGCACCAGCATGGCGCTGCCGAGGAGGACCGCCACGACGGCGAGCACCATGGCCACGCGAGGTCGCATGAGTGGGTGAGCTCCAGATGTCAGGGCCGGGGGGCCGGCTGTTTTCCGAGCGAGCTCGACCTGATCGCCGTGGGCCGGGGGAGTGGCCTGCGTCATACCCGGCGATCGCCAGCAGCCGATCGGTGTGACCGGGAAAGTTTACGTCCGGACAGCCGCCACGCCAGAACCCGACGCCTGTCAAGTTGCTATGAAGGCGGGATTATGGCCGCATATGCCCTGATTGGTGGAGTTCACCTCTGCTTAGTGAGCCATGTCATAGCTGTGCGCCGACCTGCGGCAATGCCGAAGCGGGTCGTTTCGTCACGGAAGGTTAGTTCCGAATTCTATGACACCCTCTGGCGTCCGGGATCGCAAGCTGTAACACTTGTGGTCATGTATGGCAACGACTTCTCCGCCCCGCAGGACGCGTCCGGCGGTGGCCTGCTCGGCGAGGTGGAGGCGGCGGAGGCGGAGCTGCGGGAGGCGGCGGCCCGGCAGCGGGGCGGTGCCGCCCCCGGTCCGGACGCCGACCTCGCGGCGTACTTCGCCGACGTGATCGACGCCGACCAGAAGATCGAGCCCCGCGACTGGATGCCCGAGGCGTACCGCAGGACGCTGATCCGACAGATCGCCCAGCACGCGCACTCCGAGATCATCGGGATGCAGCCGGAGGGAAACTGGATCAGCCGGGCCCCCTCGCTCAAGCGCAAGGCGATCCTGCTGGCCAAGGTCCAGGACGAGGCCGGGCACGGCCTCTACCTGTACGCCGCCGCGGAGACCCTCGGCGTCAGCCGGGACGAACTGGTCCAGCTCCTGCTCGACGGGCGGCAGAAGTACAGCTCGATCTTCAACTACCCGACCCTGAGCTGGGCCGACGTGGGCGTGATCGGGTGGCTCGTCGACGGCGCCGCGATCGTCAACCAGGTGCCGCTGTGCCGTTGCTCCTACGGGCCGTACGCCCGGGCCATGATCCGGGTCTGCAAGGAGGAGTCCTTCCACCAGCGCCAGGGCTTCGAGATCCTGCACACCCTGGCCCACGGCACCCCCGGCCAGAAGGCCATGGCCCAGGACGCGGTGGACCGCTGGTGGTACCCGTCGCTGGCCATGTTCGGCCCGCCCGACGGCGACTCCACCCACTCCGCCCGCTCGATGGCCTGGAAGATCAAGCGGTTCTCCAACGACGAGCTGCGCCAGCGCTTCGTCGACATGTGCGTGCAGCAGGCCGAGATCCTCGGCCTCACCCTGCCCGACCCCGACCTGCGCTGGAACGAGCAGCGTCAGGCGTACGACTTCACCGAGCCGGACTACGCCGAGCTGATGCGGGTGATCTCCGGCGAGGGCCCGTGCAACCGGCAGCGAATGGAGCACCGGCGCCGCGCCCACGCCGAGGGCGCCTGGGTACGCGAGGCCGCCGCCGCGTACGCGGCCAAACGGGCGCAGGCGAAGGAGGCGGTCGCGGCATGAGTGCCACCGACAACACGCCGCTGTGGGAGGTCTTCGTGCGGGCCCGGCGCGGGCTGTCGCACACCCACGTCGGCAGCCTGCACGCCCCTGACGCCGAGCTGGCCCTACACAACGCCCGGGACCTCTACACCCGCCGCCAGGAGGGGGTGTCGATCTGGGTGGTGCCGGCCGCCGCGATCACCGCGTCCAGCCCCGACGAGAAGGACGCATTCTTCGACCCGGCGGCCGACAAGGTCTACCGCCACCCCACCTTCTACGAGGTGCCGGACGGGGTGGCCCACCTGTGACCGGCCCCTTCGACTTCGCCCTCGCCCTCGGCGACGACGCGCTGGTCGCCGCGCAGCGGCTCGGCGAGTGGACCAGCCGCGGCCCGGAGATGGAGGAGGACGTCGCGCTGGCCAACATCGCCCTCGACCAGCTCGGCGCGGCCCGGCTCCTGCTCACGTACGCGGGCGAGCTGGAGGGCGCCGGCCGCGACGAGGACGCGCTGGCGTACCTGCGCGGCGACCGCGAGTTCCGCAACTGCCTGCTGGTCGAGCTGCCCAACGGCGACTTCGCGGTGACCATGGCAAAGCTGCTGCTGCTGTCGGCGTACCAGCTCCCGCTCTACGCCGCGCTGGCCGGCTGCGCCGACGAGCGGCTCGCCGCGATCGGGGCCAAGGCGCGCAAGGAGTCCGCGTACCACCGGGACCACGCCGCGCTGTGGGTGCGGCGGCTCGGCGACGGCACCGCCGAGTCGCACCGCCGGATGCAGGCCGCCGTGGACCAGGTCTGGCCGTACGCGCACGAGCTGTTCGCGCCGTGGCCGGGCGCGCCGGTCGACCCGGCCACCCTGCGGGGCGACTTCGACGCGTACGTCGGGCCGGTGCTGGCCGAGGCGACCCTGACCCGGCCGGCGGACGGCTGGGCCCCGGCCGGCGGACGGGACGGCCTGCACACCGAGCACCTGTCGTACCTGCTGGCGGAGATGCAGGTGTTGCACCGCGCCCACCCGGGGGCGAAGTGGTAGACCCGAGGGAGGCCGTGGCGGCGGTGGTGGACCCGGAGATCCGGGTGATCACCATCGACGAGCTGGGCATCCTGCGGGCGGTCGAGGAGGACCGGGCTACCGGCCGGGTCACCGTGACCATCACCCCCACGTACACCGGCTGCCCGGCGATGGACGTGATCCGGGCCGACATCCGCCGGGCGCTGGCCGCCATAGGGCACCCGGACGCCGAGGTCCGCACGGTCTACAGCCCGGCCTGGAGCACCGACTGGATCTCCGCCGCCGGCCGGGCGAAGCTCGCCGCCGCCGGCATCGCCCCGCCGCCGGCGACCCGGGCCGGCACCGTCGTGCCGCTGACCCTCGCCGTCCGCTGCCCGCGCTGCGGGGCGGCGGAGACCGAGCAGGTCAGCCGGTTCGGCTCCACCGCGTGCAAGGCCCTGTGGCGCTGCCGAGCCTGTCGTGAACCCTTCGACCACCTGAAGGCGCTGTGACTGTCACGATCACCCGTCCGGTCCGCCGCCGGCCGGCCTTCCACCCGCTGCCCGTCGCCGCCGTCGACCGGCTCACCGCCGACGCCGTGGCGATCACCTTCGCCGTGCCCGAGGAGCTGCGGGCGGCGTTCGCGTTCTCCGCCGGCCAGCACCTCACCGTGCGGCTTCCCGCTGGAGGCGGGCTCACCGGCTCCACGGGTGCTGACGGGGCGGACGTGCGCCGGTCGTACTCGATCTGCTCGACGCCCGACGACCTGGCCCGGCACGGCCGGCTGCGGATCGGGGTGCGGGAGGTCCCCGGGGGCGCGTTCTCCGCGTACGCCTGCCGGGCGTTGCGGCGCGGCGACACCGTCGAGGTGCTGCCCCCGCTGGGGCACTTCACCACGGCGTTCGACCCGGGCCGGGCCCGCCGCTACGGCGCGGTGGTCGCCGGCTCCGGCATCACCCCGGTGCTCGCGCTGGTCGCCACGGCCCTGGCCGTCGAGCCGGCCAGCACCTTCACCATCGTGTACGGCAACCGCACGGCGAACTCGGTGATGTTCGCCGAGGAGCTTTCCGACCTGAAGGACCGGTACCCGACCCGGCTGCACCTGGTGCACGTGTTGTCCCGGGAGCGGGGCGAGTCGCCGCTGCTGTCGGGGCGGATCGACGCCGAGCGGCTAGGGCGTCTGCTGGGCACGATCGTGCCGGGCGACGCGATCGAGGAGTGGTTCCTCTGCGGCCCGTACCCCATGGTGGTCGACGCGAAGGCGGTGCTCGCCGCACGGGGCCTGCCGGAGTCGGCGGTGCACACGGAGCTGTTCCACGTCGCCGAGGCGCCCGCCCCGCCGACGCGCCGCCCCGCCGACGCGCCCGGGGCCGGTGCAGAGGTGACGATCGTGCTGGACGGCCGATCGTCGACCTTCACGATGGGCCGCGAGGAGCGGGTCCTCGACGCGGCGCTGCGGGTGCGCGGCGAGCTGCCGTACGCGTGCAAGGGCGGGGTCTGCTCCACCTGCCGGGCGAGGGTGGTCTCCGGCGCGGTGACGATGGCCCGCAACTACGCCCTGGAGCCGGACGAGGTCGCCGCCGGGTACGTGCTGACCTGCCAATCCACCCCAACCACCGACACCCTCACAGTCGACTACGACGCCTGACGCGGCCGTTCGGAACGTCAGCGCCGGTACGGGTCGGTGATCTCCCGGGGCCGCAGCGCTGGAGCGGCGAGTTCGCGCAACGTAGTGGATGCGACGTAGTACCTGCCGCGGGTCTGACCGTGCTGCTGGAGGAATCCCGCCTTCACCAGGGCGCGAAGGTCGCGAACGGCCTGGTCGTCGGTGAGGGTTTCGTCGCGCTGGTAGACGGTGCGGCGCACCCTGCCGCCGGTCGCCGCGAGTTGTAGGGCGCTGACCACGCGCTCGGGGAGCCCGTCCTGGCGTGCCCGGACGTCGAGCAGTTCCCACAGTCGGGCGGCCTGGTCGATGCGCTGCCGAACCAACTGCGCCTGCTGGTGGTGGGCGCTCAGGCAGAACCGGACCCACGGGCCCGTGTCGTTCGCCGGCTGCCAGCCCGGGCCGCCCACCTCGCCCAGCACGTCGTAGTAGGCGTAGGCGTTCCGACCGTTGCCCAGCCACTCCTCGATGGAGGAGAACTCGGGTGCGAGGACGCCGTCGCGGGCGAGGACCAGGGTGTGCAGGCACCGCGACATGCGCCCGTTCCCGTCGCGCCATGGGTGGATCTTGACCAGGTTCAGGTGCGCCATCGACGCGCGCACGAGGAGTGGGCTGGCGGGTTCCCCGTCGGCCAGCCAGTCGACCAGTTCGGAAACCAGGGACGGCACCTCGTCGGCGTCCGGGCCCGTGTAGACGCGCCGGCCCGTGTGGGCCTCGTCGACGTAGATGTCACCGGGGCGGTACCGCCCCGGCCACTTGGCCAGCTCGTGTCGCATCATCATGAAGTGCAGGGCGTTGAGGAGCATGTGTTGCCAGGCGTACTCCCGGGAGTGGCCGAGCTGCTGCACGTAGGTGAGGGCGTCCCGGTACCCGGTGATGACGTCCCAGGTGCCCGGACTGGTTTCCATCGGGTCTTCCCGGTCACTGCGGCGACGGCGTCGTCCAGGCCGACCTGGTAGCCCTCGATCGAGTTGGAACCCTGGATGGCGTGGGCGATCAGGGACCTGCGCAGGCGGAACGCCGAAATGATTAAAGGATTCTCGGCTGCGGGGGGTCAGGCATCCTCGCGTACGTGTGCCGTCCAGCAGGTGAGGTCGGAGTGGTGCTCGGTGAGGATGATCGGTTCGCCGCAGGCTTCCTCGATCATCTTGGCTGCGTCGTCCAGGTGTGCCGGCTGGTGATCCCAGTCGTCGTCCCGGAACAGGTGCAGGCCGACCTCGCCCCGGTCGTCGCCGAGCGCCTCGGCGGCCTCGGGTGACACCAGCACGACGGTGTAGCGGGACGCCTCCCGCTCCGCCTCGGTGGGTGACGGCCGCCCCGCACGGCCCTGCCGGCCGAATCGGGCGATCACCGAGGGGATCGGGCCGGGCGAGTCCGCCGGGTCGCAGGCTGGTCGCGGTCCTACAGGCGGGGCAGCTCCAAAGGACGCAGACAGAGGGGTGCCGTCCGGTTGCCGGCCCGGACCACCCTGCGGGCCTGGACCGCCGGTCGGCGTACCCTCGAACGCGTGACGGTGAGCCGGGAGATCGACGACATCCTGCAACGCGGCGCGGACGGCGGGCGGATCACGCCCGAGGAGGCCCTGCTGCTCTACACCGAGGCGCCCTTCCACGCTCTCGGCGAGGCGGCCGACGCGGTGCGGCGGCGGCGCTATCCCGACAACATCGTCACGTACCTGATCGACCGCAACATCAACTACACGAACGTCTGCGTGACGGCGTGCAAGTTCTGCGCCTTCTACCGTGCCCCCAAGCACAAGGAAGGGTGGACCCACCCGACCGAGGAGATCCTGCGCCGCTGCGGCGAGGCGGTCGAGCTGGGCGCCACCCAGGTCATGCTCCAGGGCGGCCACCACCCCGACTACGGCGTGGAGTACTACGAAAAGCTGTTCTCCTCGGTCAAGCAGGCGTACCCGCAGCTCGCCATCCACTCCATCGGGCCGAGCGAGATCCTGCACATGGCCAAGGTCTCCGGCGTCAGCCTCGACGAGGCCATCGCGCGGATCAAGGCGGCCGGGCTGGACTCGATCGCGGGGGCCGGCGCGGAGATGCTGCCGGACCGGCCGCGTAAGGCGATCGCCCCGCTCAAGGAGTCCGGCGCGCGCTGGCTGGAGGTCATGGAGCTGGCCCACCGGCAGGGCCTGGAGTCGACCGCCACGATGATGATGGGCACCGGCGAGACCAACGCCGAGCGGATCGAGCACCTGCGGATGATCCGTGACGTGCAGGACCGCACCCGGGGCTTCCGGGCGTTCATCCCGTGGACGTACCAGCCGGAGAACAACCACCTGAAGGGCCGCACCCAGGCGACGACCCTGGAGTACCTGCGCCTGGTCGCGGTCTCCCGGCTCTTCTTCGAGACCGTCCCGCACCTACAGGCGTCCTGGCTGACCACCGGCAAGGACGTCGGTCAGCTCGCCCTGCACATGGGCGTGGACGACCTCGGCTCGATCATGCTGGAGGAGAACGTGATCTCCTCGGCGGGCGCCCGGCACCGCTCCAACCTGCACGAGCTGATCGGCATGATCCGCTCGGCGGACCGCATCCCCGCCCAGCGGGACACCCTCTACCACCGGCTCGCGGTGCACCACACCCCCGCCGACGACCCGACCGACGACCGGGTGGTGTCGCACTTCTCGTCGATCGCGATGCCGGGCGGCGGTGCCGGGAAGTCGCTGCCGCTGGTCGAGGCGAGCTGACGCTGCGCGCTGCGGCGGGCACGGTGGGCGAGGACGGGCCCCCCGGTCGGTGGGTGATCCGATCGGCGGTCCGGACAGTTCTGTTGGTCCTGTCGGACCTGGTGTGCGTCCTATCCCGCCAAAGGGTCGCGCAGGTCACCCCAGGTCGCTAACGTCCCCCGCGACGTGTCCGAGGTTCAGTCCTCCATCGGCCCGTGGGGGCCGTTCACATAATGCACCGCAACGAGGGCGGGATGGGCGACCATCCCGCCCTCGTTGTCGCGACGAGTGGTGGCCGGACAGATGAACAACCCATGCCGTTGCTGGCGCAAACGATCTACCTCGGATAACGTCCGCTCGGTTCCGCAACCTTCCTCCTTCCCAAACCCGGGGGATCCATGACCTCGTTTTACCGTTCGGCGCTGGCCCGTGCCGGTGCCGCGGCGCTGCTGGCCGCCGGTGGCCTGGCCACCGTGGCGGCCCCGGCGCAGGCGGCCGACCAGGCCGACCTGGCACTCGTCCCGCTCAGCCAGAACCTGGCCAGGGGCGTGGAGGCGGCCAAGGCCAAGCCGTTCAAGTTCACCGTCGACAACACCCGCAGCTCGGCGGCGGCCCGGGACGTGCGGGTCACTGTGGAGACGAAGGAGCTGACCCGGCGGGTGGGCTTCGTCGTCCCCGAGGGCTGCGACGTCTCCGGCACCACGTTCACCTGCCTGCTCGGCGACCTCGCCGGCGGCACCACCGAGGACTTCGGCATCCCGCTGTTCAGCACGGGCGGACGGGGCAAGGGCGGCGCGCTGACGGTGACGATCGCCTCGGCCACCGCAGACCCGAACACCGACGACAACACCGAGACGGTCGACATCACCGTCACCCGCCCCGGCTACGACCTCACCTCCTGGGTGCAGGACGGGTACGCCAACGTCGTGGTCGACGGGGCGCAGAACAGCGAGCCCGAGCTCAAGCCGATCCCGCGCGGCGGGACCGCCCCGCTGGACTGGGCGGTCTACAACGACGGCAGCCGCAAGGCGACAGGCATCTTCTACGCCCTCGCCCTGCCGGCCAAGGTCAGCTTCGCGAAGCTTCCCGAGAACTGCGTCGAGCAGGAGATCGGCGGGCTGGCCCAGGCGTTCTGCGAGGACGCCGGCGCGGTGGTGGAGCCGGGCGAGTACTACACCGACGAGGTACGGGTGAAGGTCGCCGAGGACGCGGCCGAGCCGGTCCTGCGCATCGGTGAGCTGTACGCGTACGGGCTGGACGGGGCGGAGGGCGCCCCCGAGGAGGAGCCCCGCGTCGCCTCCTCGGCGCAGCGCCGTGCCTTCACCGAGACGGACGAGGTCGACAACCAGGCGGTGTTCGACGTGTTCGTGGACCTGGCCGTCCAGCCGACCCCGACCCCGACGCCGACCGCCACGCCCTCCGGGCAGCCGACGGCCAGCCCCTCGCCGAGCACCGGCGGTGACGACGGCGGGCTGCCGGTCACCGGCGTGCAGGCGGGCCTGATCGGTGGCGTCGGCGCGGCCGTGCTGGTGGTCGGCGGCGTGCTGCTGATGCTGGCCCGTCGTCGCCGGGTGGTGCTGGTGACCCCGCAGGACGAGAAGTCCACCGACTGACGCGGTCGCGGCACGGCACGACTGGTACGGGCGGGGTGGGCGACCACCCCGCCCGTACCGCGTCCGGGCGGTGGCTGGCAGAGTGGAGGGGTGAGCCGTACCCCGCAGGGCCAGCGCGCCAGCCTGGACAAGCAGCCGCACGAGGTCGCCGCGATGTTCGACGGGGTGGCGGCCCGCTACGACCTGACCAACACGGTCCTCTCCTTCGGGCAGGACCGGTCGTGGCGGCGGGCCACCCGGGCGGCCCTCGGGCTCGGCCCCGGCGACCGGGTGCTGGACGTGGGTGCGGGCACCGGCGTCTCCACGGAGGAGATGGCGCAGTCCGGCGCGTACGCGGTCGGTGCCGACCTCTCCCTCGGCATGCTGTCCGCCGGCAAGCGGTCCCGCCCGGCGGTGCCGTTGCTGGCCGGGGACGCGTTGCGGCTGCCCTTCGCCGACGCCAGCTTCGACGCGGTGACCATCTCCTTCGCGTTGCGTAACGTGTCGGACACCAACGCCGCCCTGCGCGAGCTGGCCCGGGTCACCCGGCCCGGCGGCCGGCTGGTGGTCTGCGAGTTCAGCACCCCGGTGAACCCGGCGTTCCGGACGGTCTACCTGTCGTACCTGATGCGCTCGCTGCCGGCGGTGGCCCGCACGGTGTCCAGCAACCCGGAGGCGTACGTCTACCTGGCCGAGTCGATCCGGGCGTGGCCCGACCAGTCGGCCCTCGCGGCGCGGATCGGCGCGGCCGGCTGGGAGCGGGTGGCGTGGCGCAACCTCACGGGTGGCGTGGTGGCCCTGCACCGCGCGACCCGCGCCTGACCCGTCCCGCGTCCGCCCGTCCCGCGCCCGCCCAGCTTGTGCGTCTCTTCCCGATTGTGGCGAAATAGAGCGCTTTGCTCGCTTAGACTCCCTCCATGACCGGAGCAGAGCAGGCGGGCGACGTGCCGCCGGACGACGAGACGGCGGAGCTGGTCGCCCAGCTCAGAGAGTTGGCCGGCGCGAATCCCGCCGACGTCCGTCGGGTGGTGGCCGACGTGCTGGCCGCGCTCGACCGGGTGCCCGGGAGCGCGCTGCGCGAGCATCTGCCCGAGTCGATCCGGGCCGACGCCGGGCTGGATGTCACCGCCCCCGCCCCGCGCTGACCGCCGAAGTGGACCTTGGTGGCCCTCACCTCGACAAGTTAGGGCCACCTAACCGGGCGTGGATGTTACGCCGGTCATAGACTCCTCCCGACTGGCTTGTGAAGCATTTCACGAGCATGCGGGAGGAGGCGCAGATGACCGCGGTGGAGAACGACGCCGACGTGATCGTCGTGGGCGCCGGTCCCGGTGGCTCGGCGACGGCGTACCACCTGGCGCGGCACGGCGTACGGGTGCTGCTGCTGGAGAAGACCGAGTTCCCCCGGGAGAAGGTCTGCGGCGACGGGCTGACCCCGCGCGCGGTCCGGCAGCTCATCCGGATGGGCGTGGACACCTCGCCCGAGGCGGGTTGGCTGCACAACCGGGGCCTGCGGGTGATCGGCGGCGGCATCCGCCTGGAGCTGGACTGGCCCGACCTGGCCAGCTTCCCCAGCTACGGGCTGGTGCGCACCCGGCTGGACTTCGACGACCTGCTCGCCCAGCGCGCCGTCTCGGCCGGGGCGAAGCTGCGCACCGGCGTCACCGTGGCCGGCCCGGTGCTCGACGCCGACGACCGGGTCGTCGGCGTGCAGGCCGAGGTCGGTCCGGAGAAGGAGCCCGCCACCTTCCGCGCGCCGCTGGTGGTCGCCGCGGACGGCGTCTCCGGCCGCTTCCCGCTCGCCCTCGGGCTGGCCAAGCGGGAGGACCGGCCGATCGGTGTGGCCGTCCGGCGGTACTACCGCTCGCCCGCCAAGCACGACGACGACTACCTGGAGTCCTGGCTGGAGCTGCGCGGCAAGGGCAGCGACGCGCTGCTGCCCGGCTACGGCTGGATCTTCGGCCTCGGCGACGGGCGGGTCAACGCCGGCCTCGGCATCCTCAACTCCTCCACCGCCTTCGGCAAGACCAACTACCGGCGGCTGCTCACCGACTGGCTGGCCAACACCCCGGAGGACTGGGGGATGACCGACGAGGCGAACGCCGAGGGGCCGATCCTCGGCGCGGCGCTGCCGATGGGCTTCAACCGGGTGCCGCACTACACCCGGGGCGTCATGCTGGTCGGCGACTCCGGCGGCATGGTCAACCCGTTCAACGGCGAGGGCATCGCGTACGCGATGGAGTCCGGCGAGCTGGCCGCCGAGGTCGCGGTGCAGGCCCTCGCCCGGCCGGCCGGCGCCGAGCGGGAGCGGGCGCTGATGGCGTACCCGCAGGAGTTGAAGGCCCGCTTCGGCGGCTACTACCGGCTCGGCGGGATCTTCGTGAAGCTGATCGGCCGTCCGGAGATCATGCGGATCGCCACGAAGCACGGCATGCCGCACCCCGCCCTGATGCGCTTCGTGCTCAAGTTGCTGGCGAACCTGACCGACCCGCGCGGCGGGGATGCGATGGACCGGGTCATCAACGCGATGACGAAGGCGGCGCCAGCCGTCTGAACCAACGGTCGGCTGGTCGACGACGACCCGCCGGCCGGCAGGGATCGACCCCCGCCGACAGCCGTCGTGAGGGACGTGAATAGTGTGATTTTGGCCCACCACCGCCGAGGGCAGGGAAGGACGAGCAGGAGACCACGATGACGCTCTCGCCTTACGCACCCATTGTCGGGCTGTTCGCCCTCGCCGCGGCGTTCTCGCTGTTCTCCGTGGCCGCCGCCCGCTTCGCCGGCCCGCGCCGGTACAACAAGGCCAAGCTCGAGGCGTACGAGTGCGGCATCGAGCCCAGCCCGCAGCCCGTCGGGGGCGGCCGGTTCCCGGTCAAGTTCTACCTGACGGCGATGCTCTTCATCGTCTTCGACATCGAGATCATCTTCCTCTACCCCTGGGCGGTCTCGTTCGACGCCCTGCCGATCTTCGGCTTCGTGGAGATGGTCCTGTTCATCGTCGCGGTCTTCGTTGCGTACGCCTACGTGTGGCGGCGCGGCGGCCTGGACTGGGACTGAGGGAGGTACGTCAGATGGGTATCGAGGAGAAGCTTCCCGCCGGCGTCCTGCTCACCTCCGTGGAGAAGCTGGTCAACTGGTCGCGGAAGTCGTCCGTCTGGGGCGCCACCTTCGGCCTGGCCTGCTGCGCCATCGAGATGATGGCCGCCGGTGGCCCGCACTACGACATGGGCCGCTGGGGCATGGAGGTGTTCCGCGCCTCGCCCCGCCAGGCGGACCTGATGATCGTGGCCGGCCGGGTGAGCCAGAAGATGGCCCCGGTCCTGCGCCAGATCTACGACCAGATGGCCGAGCCCCGTTGGGTGCTGTCGATGGGCGTCTGTGCCAGCAGCGGCGGCATGTTCAACAACTACGCCATCGTGCAGGGCGTCGACCACATCGTCCCGGTCGACATGTACCTGCCGGGCTGCCCGCCCCGGCCGGAGATGCTCATCGACGCGATCCTCAAGCTCCGCGAGAAGATCATGTACGAGCCGCTGGGCCCGAACGGCCGCAAGATGCTCCAGGCCCGCCAGGAGCGCGGTGACGTCCCCGTCGTGCCGTACGGCTCGATGCCGTCGTCGTACCGCAACGACAAGGCCCGGCGCGCCGAGTGGACCCGGGCGGTCCGCGAGGGGCGCGAGGAGCAGTTGCGGATCGAGAACTGGATGAACGCGCAGAACCACCTCCACCCGCACGGGGGCCCCAAGTGAGCGCGAGAAGTGCAGCGGAGCGGAGCCCCGCAGTCGCGATCGGAGGGCAGGCACAGTGACGAGCGACAGGAACAGCACCGGCGGCGTGCCCGTACCGGTGACGCCGGCCGGCGCCAGCAGCGGTGCCCCGGCCGAACACCCGCCGTCCAGCCCGGCCGGGCGTGGCATGTTCGGCACCCACGGCTCCGGCGACGTCTCCGGCTTCGGCGGCCTGGTCCGCCAGCGCCAGCCGATCGAGGAGGCCCCCCGGCCGTACGGGGGCTACTTCGACGAGGTCCGCGACGCGCTGGAGGAGGCGTACCCGTACTTCGGCGACGCGATCGAGAAGGTCGTGGTCGACCGGGGCGAGTTGACCCTGCACGTGCGCCCGGAGCGGATCGCCGAGGTCTGCCAGGTGATGCGCGACGATCTCGCGCTCCGCTTCGAGCTGTGCTCCTCGGTGTCCGGGGTGGACTACCTCGGCGCGGACGAGCGCCGGCTGCACGTGGTCTACCAGCTCACCTCGATGACCTACCGCCGCCGGGTGCGGCTGGAGACCGCCGTCTCCGCCGAGGCCCCGCACCTGCCGAGCGTCACCGCCGTCTACCCGACCGCCGACTGGCAGGAGCGGGAGACGTACGACATGTTCGGCATCGTCTTCGACGGCCACCCCAACCTGACCCGGATCCTCATGCCGGACGACTGGGAGGGGCACCCGCAGCGCAAGGACTACCCGCTCGGCGGCGTGCCCGTCGAGTACAAGGGCGCGGAGATCCCGCCGCCGGACCGACGGAGGTCGTACCAGTGACGACGTCGAACTACGCCACCGAGCGCAAGACGACCGAGGGCAAGGTCTTCACCGTCACCGGTGGGGACTGGGACCAGGTGGTCTCCGGCACGGACCCGATCAACGACGAGCGGATCGTCGTCAACATGGGTCCCCAGCACCCGTCCACCCACGGCGTGCTCCGGCTGATCCTGGAGCTGGAGGGCGAGACCGTCCGGGAGGCCCGGTCGGTCGTCGGGTACCTGCACACCGGCATCGAGAAGAACCTGGAGTACCGCAACTGGGTCCAGGGCTCGACGTTCGTGACCCGGATGGACTACCTCTCCCCGCTGTTCAACGAAACGGCGTACAGCCTCGCGGTGGAGAAGCTGCTCGGCATCACCGACGACATCACCGAGCGGGCCACCACCATCCGGGTCCTGATGATGGAGCTGAACCGGATCTCGTCGCACCTGGTCTGGCTGGCCACCACCGGCATGGAGCTGGGCGCGATCTCGATCATGCTGTACGGCTTCCGCGAGCGGGAGTACATCCTCGACATCTTCGAGACCATCACCGGCCTGCGGATGAACCACGCGTACATCCGGCCGGGCGGCGTGGCGCAGGACGTGCCGGACGACGCGATCGTCAAGATCCGCGAGTTCCTGAAGATGATGCCGAAGAAGCTCAAGGAGTACGAAGACCTTCTCTCCGGCCAGCCGATCTGGGTCGAACGCACCAAGCACGTCGCGGTGCTCGACGTGACCGGCTGCCTGGCGCTGGGCATCACCGGCCCGGTGCTGCGCTCCGCCGGCCTGCCCTGGGACCTGCGCAAGACCATGCCGTACTGCGGCTACGAGACGTACTCCTTCGACGTGCCGACGCACCCGGACGGCGACGTCTGGGGCCGCTACCAGGTGCGGCTCGCCGAGATCCGGGAGTCGCTGAAGATCGTGGAGCAGGCGCTGGACCGGTTGAGGCCGGGCCCGGTGATGGTGGCCGACCGCAAGATCGCCTGGCCGGCGCAGCTCGCCATCGGCGTGGACGGCATGGGCAACTCGCTGGAGCACGTCGCCAAGATCATGGGTCAGTCGATGGAGTCCCTGATCCACCACTTCAAGCTCGTCACCGAGGGCTTCCGGGTCCCGCCGGGCCAGGTGTACGTCGGCATCGAGTCGCCCCGCGGCGAGCTGGGCGTGCACGCGGTCTCCGACGGTGGCACCCGGCCGTACCGGGTGCACTACCGGGAGCCGAGCTTCGTCAACCTCCAGGCCCTGCCGGCGATGGCCGAGGGCGGCCTGATCGCCGACGTGATCGCCGGCGGCGCCTCGCTGGACCCCGTGATGGGTGGTTGTGACCGATGAGTGTTTTCACCGAGCAGACGCGGGAGCGGGCGCGCGAGATCATCGCCCGGTACCCGGCCGACCGGTCCCGGTCGGCGCTGCTGCCCCTGCTGCACCTCGTGCAGTCGGAGGAGGGGTACGTCTCCCCGTCCGGCGTCGAGTTCTGCGCCGAGGTGCTCGGCCTGAACAAGGCCCAGGTCGGCGCGGTCGCCACCTTCTACACGATGTACAAGCGCAAGCCGACCGGCGACTACCTGGTCAGCGTCTGCACCAACACCATGTGCAACGTGCTCGGCGGGCAGGAGGTCTACGACACCCTGGCCGAGCACCTGGGCGTCGGGCACGACGAGACCACCGCCGACGGCACGGTCACCCTGGAGCACGCCGAGTGCCTCGCGGCGTGCGACTACGGCCCCGTCATGACGGTCAACTACGACTTCTTCGACGGCGTCGACCCGCAGACCGCGCTCGGCGTGGTCGAGGAGCTGCGCTCCGGCGGCCGGCCGATGCCGACCCGGGGCGCCCGGCTCTGCACGCTGAAGGAAATGTCGGTGCAGCTCGCCGGCTTCGCCGACGAGCGCGAGGGCGCGGTCGCCGACGGCGGTCCGGGCGAGCCCACCCTGCGGGGCCTGCGACTGGCCGAGCAGCACGGCATCTCGGTGCCGGGCTACGACCCGAACACCCCGATCCGGAGCAAGGCCGAGGCCGACCGGGCCGCCGCCGAGGCGAAGGCACAGGCCGACGCCGACAAGGCCGCCGCCGAGGCCGAGGCGAAGCGGGCCGAAGCCGCCAAGGCCCAGGCCGCCGGGGTCGCCGCGAACCCGCCGGCCAGCGACGGCAAGCCCGCCGGCGACGACGCCGACGCCCAGGAGCGCTCCCTCAAGGAAGCGGAGGCCCAGCAGTGACGACTCCCCGGCCGGAGACCCTGGCCAAGCTCACCCCGGTGCTCACCAAGCGCTGGCTGTCGCCGGACGCCTGGCGGATCGGCACCTACGAGAAGCTCGACGGCTACGCAGCCCTGCGCAAGGCGCTCAAGGCCCACCCGGACGACCTGATCCAGCTCATCAAGGACTCCGGGCTGCGCGGTCGCGGCGGCGCGGGCTTCCCGACCGGCCTGAAGTGGGGGTTCATCCCGCAGGGCGACGGCAAGCCGCACTACCTGGTGGTCAACGCCGACGAGGGCGAGCCGGGCACCTGCAAGGACCTGCCGCTGATGACCCACGACCCGCACTCGCTGGTCGAGGGCGTGATCATCGGGTCGTACGCGATCCGGGCCAGCCGGGCGTACATCTACATCCGGGGCGAGGCCGTGCACGCCGCGCGCCGGCTGCGCAACGCGGTCCAGGAGGCGTACGCCAAGGGCTATCTCGGGCGCGACATCCTCGGCTCCGGGTTCGACCTGGAACTGGTGGTGCACTCGGGCGCCGGAGCGTACATCTGCGGCGAGGAGACCGCGCTGCTGGACTCGCTGGAGGGCTTCCGGGGTCAGCCCCGGCTGCGCCCGCCGTTCCCGGCGACCCACGGCCTGTACGCCAGCCCCACAGTGGTCAACAACGTCGGCACCATCGCCAGCGTGCCGTACATCGTGCTCGGCGGGGCCGACTGGTGGAAGACCATGGGCACGGAGAAGTCCTCCGGGCCGATGATCTACTCGCTCTCCGGCCGGGTCGCCAACCCGGGCCAGTACGAGTGCACGATGGGCGTCACGCTGCGCGAACTGCTGGAGCTGGCCGGCGGCATGCAGCCGGGCCACAACCTGCGGTTCTGGACCCCGGGCGGCTCGTCCACCCCGCTGCTCACCGCCGAGCACCTGGACGTGCCGCTGGACTTCGAGGGGGTGGCGGCAGCCGGCTCGATCCTGGGCACCACGGCCACCCAGATCTTCTCCGACCAGGACTGCCCGGTCTACGCGACGTACCGGTGGCTGGAGTTCTACCACCACGAGTCGTGCGGCAAGTGCACCCCGTGCCGCGAGGGCAACTACTGGATGGTCCGGGTCTACCGGCGGATCCTCGCCGGCCAGGGCACCCACGAGGACCTGGACACCCTGCTCGACACCTGCGACAACATCCTCGGCCGCTCGTTCTGCGGCCTGGGTGACGGTGCGACCAGCTCGGTGACCTCGTCGCTGAAGTACTTCAAGCAGGACTACCTCGACTACATCGAGGGACGTACCGCGCCGAAGCTGTCGGACAAGCAGCTGGTGGGAGCGCACTAATGACCGACGTAGCGAAGAAGACCGAGACCGTCACGCTCACCATCGACGGCGTCGAGGTCACCGCACCCAAGGGCGCGCTGCTGATCCGGGTCGCCGAGCAGCTGGGCACCGAGATCCCGCGCTTCTGCGACCACCCGCTGCTGGCCCCGGCCGGCGCGTGCCGGCAGTGCCTGGTCGAGGTGGAGGGCCAGCGCAAGCCGGTGGCCTCCTGCACCCAGACCGTCGCCGAGGGCATGGTGGTCCGCACCCAGCTCACCTCGCCGGTCGCCAAGAAGGCGCAGGAGGGGGTCATGGAGCTGCTGCTCATGAACCACCCCCTCGACTGCCCGATGTGCGACAAGGGCGGCGAGTGCCCGCTACAGAACCAGGCGATGTCCACCGGCCGCACGGACTCCCGGTTCCACGAGCACAAGCGGGAGTACCCGAAGCCGCTGCCGATCAGCACCCAGGTGCTGCTCGACCGCGAGCGCTGCGTGCTCTGCCAGCGCTGCACCCGGTTCTCCGAGGAGATCGCCGGCGACAAGTTCATCGACCTGATGGGCCGCTCGTCCGCCGAGGAGATCAACATCTACCGGGACGAGGCTTACGGGGAGGAGGGCGACTCCGGCGACGTCCCGTTCAACTCGTACTTCTCCGGCAACACCGTGCAGATCTGCCCGGTGGGCGCGCTCACGGGCGCGCAGTACCGGTTCCGGGCCCGCCCGTTCGACCTGGTCTCCAGCCCGAGCGTGTGCGAGCACTGCTCGGCGGGCTGCGCGCAGCGCACCGACTGGCGGCGCGGCAAGGTGACGCGCCGGCTGGCCGGCGACGACCCGCAGGTCAACGAGGAGTGGAACTGCGACAAGGGCCGCTGGGGCTTCCAGTACGCCCGCGCGTTCGACCGGCTCACCACCCCGCTGGTGCGCGACGCCGAGACCGGTGAGCTGCGCGAGGCGTCGTGGAGCGAGGCGCTGACCGTCGCCGCCGAGGGGCTCGCCGCCGCCCGGGACTCCGCCCGGGGCACAGCGGTGCTGACCGGCGGTCGGCTCACCGTCGAGGACGCGTACGCGTACGCGAAGTTCGCCCGGGTCGCGCTGCACACCAACGACATCGACTTCCGGGCCCGGCCGGTCTCCCGCGAGGAGTCCGACTTCCTGGCCAGCTCGGTCGCCGGGCGCACCGACGTCACCTACACGGACGTGGAGAACGCCCCCGCGGTGGTGCTGGTCGGCCTGGAGCCGGAGGAGGAGTGCCCGATCCTCTTCCTGCGGCTGCGCAAGGCGTACCTGAAAAAGACGCTGACGGTGTACGCGATCGCGCCGTTCGCCACCCGCGGCCTGGAGAAGCTCGGGGCCAAGCTGGCCCGGGTGGTGCCGGGCGAGGAGGCGAGCGTGCTCGCCGAGCACGCCACGGTGGCCGAGGCGCTGAGCACCCCGGGCGCGATCCTGATCGTCGGTGAGCGGCTGGGCGAGGTGCCCGGCGGCCTGTCGGCGGCGGCGGACGTCGCCCGGCGTACCGGCGCGAAGCTGGCCTGGGTGCCGCGGCGCGCGGGCGACCGGGGCGCGGTCGACGCCGGCTGCCTGCCGAACCTGCTGCCCGGCGGACGGCCGGTCACCGAGCCGGCCGCCCGGGCCGAGCTGGGCGAGGTGTGGGACATCCCGGCCGGCGTGATCCCGAGCCAGGCCGGCCGGGACACCGACGCGATCCTCGCGGCGGCGGCCGGCGGTCAGCTTGGCGCGCTGGTGGTGGCCGGGGTCGACCCGGCCGACCTGGCCGACCCCCGGCTGGCCGAGCAGGCCCTGGACGCGGTGCCGTTCCTGGTCAGCCTGGAGCTGCGGATGAGCGCGGTGGCCCGCCGGGCGGACGTGGTCCTCCCCGTCGCCCCGGTGGCCGAGAAGGCCGGCAGCTTCCTGGACTGGGAGGGGCGGCTGCGCCCCTTCGAGGTGGTCCTGCACACCTCCGCGATGACCGACGGTCGGGTGCTGGACGCCATCGCCGCGCTGCTCGACGTGCGGCTCGGCACCGGCGACGTGCTCAGCGTCCGTCGTGAGCTGGGCGGCCTGCCGCCGACCCGGGCCGACCGGCCGTCCGCGCCGTCGGTGCAGCCGGCCACGGTGCCGCAGCCCGGCGCCGGGGAGGCCGTGCTGGCCACCTGGCGCCAGCTCATCGACCTGGGCAGCCTCACCGACGGCGACGAGCACCTCGGCGGCACCGCCCGCCCGCCGGTGGCCCGGCTGGGCAAGGGCACCGCGGAGGCGCTCGGCGTCGCCGACGGTGACCCGGTGACGGTGGGCACCGACCGGGGGGCGATCACCCTGCCGGCGGCGATCACCGAGATGCCCGACGGCGTCGTCTGGCTGCCGACCAACTCACCCGGCTCCACCGTCCGGCGCGGCCTCGGCGCGACGTCGGGTTCGGTGGTGCGGATCGCCGCCTCCGCAGCGACGGAGCCGGCCACGACCGGCCCGGTCGCCGCCGACGCGGCCGGCCGCCCGGGTCCCCTCCTCAACTCCGGGGGTGTTTCCCAGTGAACGCGGTCTACCTCGCGCAGGACCCGACGCTGGCCGACTTCGGCAAGGACCCATGGTGGCTGGTCCTGATCAAGGTCGTCTTCGCCTTCGCCTTCGGTCTGCTGGCCACGCTGCTCGGCGTGTGGTTCGAGCGGCGGATCGTCGGCTACATGCAGGTGCGGCCCGGCCCCAACCAGGTCGGCCCGTTCGGCCTGCTCCAGACCCTCGCCGACGGCCTGAAGATGGCCTTCAAGGAGGACATCCTCCCGAAGGCGGCGGACAAGGTCGTCTACTTCTTCGCCCCGACCATCTCGGTGATCTGCGCGGTCACCGCGCTGTCGGTGGTGCCGTTCGGCCCGATGGTGAGCATCTTCGGCCACCAGACGCCGTTGCAGGTCACCGACGTGCCGGTGGCGGTGCTGGTGCTGCTGGCCTGCTCGTCGATGGGCGTCTACGGCATCGTGCTCGGCGGCTGGGCGTCCGGCTCGACGTACCCGCTGCTCGGCGGCCTGCGCTCCAGCGCCCAGATGATCTCGTACGAGGTCGCGATGGGGCTGAGCATCGTGGCGGTGTTCATGACCGCCGGGACGATGTCGACCAGCGGGATCGTCGCCGCCCAGGGCGACGCGACTCGGCTGACCATCGCCGGCGTCGAGGTGCCGGCTCCCGGCTGGTACGCGATCCTGCTGCTGCCGAGCTTCATCATCTTCTTCATCGCCACCGTCGGTGAGACGAACCGGGCGCCGTTCGACCTCCCCGAGGCCGAGTCCGAGCTGGTCGCCGGCTTCATGACGGAGTACAGCTCGCTGAAGTTCGCGCTCTTCATGCTCAGCGAGTACGTGGCGATGGTGACCATGTCCGCGGTCACCACGACGCTGTTCCTCGGCGGCTGGCGGGCTCCCTGGCCGATCACCCTCTGGGCGGGGGCGAACTCCGGCTGGTGGCCGATGCTGTGGTTCTTCGGCAAGGTCCTGGTCCTGGTCTTCGTCTTCGTCTGGCTGCGGGGCACCCTGCCCCGGCTCCGGTACGACCAGTTCATGCGGTTCGGCTGGAAGGTGCTGCTGCCGATCAACCTGGTCTGGATCCTGGTCCTGTCCGGCCTGCGCTCGATCGAGGGTTGGCAGACCCGGGACCGGCTGCTCGCCACGGGCCTCGGCGCGGGCGTGCTGCTGCTGGTGACGCTGCTGTGGCCGAGCCGCAAGAAGGCGCCGCAGCCGTCGTTGCAGGAGCAGGTCAACAGCCGTCCACACGGCAGCTTCCCGCTGCCACCGATGGACCTGCAAGTGCCACCGAGCCCGCGCACCAAGCGCGTGGTCGCCGAGCGGGAGCCGGCCAACGTCGCCGCCGGCTCGGACTCCAGGGAGGTGTGACGTGGGCGCGATCACCGGAACGTTCAAGGGCTTCGGGGTCACCTTCTCGCACATGTTCAGGAAGGTCGTCACGACCGACTACCCGTTCAAGCCGCCGGTTTCGGCGCCGCGCTACCACGGGCGGCACATCCTCAACCGGCACCCGGACGGCCTGGAGAAGTGCATCGGCTGCGAGCTGTGCGCCTGGGCCTGCCCGGCCGACGCTATCTACGTCGAGGGCGGGGACAACACCGAGGAGAACCGGCTGTCCCCAGGTGAGCGGCATGCGTCCGTCTACCAGATCAACTACGCCCGCTGCATCTTCTGCGGGCTCTGCATCGAGGCCTGCCCGACCCGGTCGCTCACCATGAGCAACGAGTACGAGCTGGCCCGGGACAACCGGCAGGATCTGATCTTCACGAAGGAGCAGTTGCTCGCGCCGCTGCTGCCGGGCATGGAGCAGCCGCCGCACCCGATGCGGCTCGGAGACAGCGAGAAGGACTACTACATCGGCGCGCTGAGCAACCCGGGCACCTCGGCCGGGGCCGAGCACGCGGCCAACAGCCCCGGCCGGTACCAGGTCGAGGAGCACCCCGGGGTGACCTTCCCCGGTGCCGAGCAGCAGGCCCAGCGGGCGGCGGCGGGCAAGGGGGACGAGGCATGACCACGCAGACGGTGCTCGCCGCGGCGGGCGGGGTCTCCGGCGGCGAGGAGGTCACCTTCTGGATCCTCGCCCCGCTGGCGCTGCTCGGCGCGATCGGCATGATCGCCGCACGCAACGCGGTGCACTCGGCGCTCTGGCTGGTGCTGACCATGCTCTGCCTGGGCGTGTTCTACGTCCTGCAGGCCGGGCCGTTCATCGGCATGGTGCAGATCATCGTCTACACCGGCGCGATCATGATGCTCTTCCTGTTCGTGCTGATGCTGGTCGGCCGGGACGCCTCGGACTCGCTGATCGAGACGCTGCGCGGCCAGCGGATCGCCGCCGTCGTGCTCGGCCTCGGCTTCGCCGGCCTGGTCGGCGGCGGCCTCTACCGGGGGCTCGGCGGCGTCTCGGCGGTCGGCCTGGAGCAGGCCAACGCCGAGGGGAACGTGCAGGGCATCGCCCGGCTGCTGTTCACGAAGTACGTCTTCGCCTTCGAGCTGACCTCGGCGCTGCTGATCACCGCGGCGGTCGGCGCGATGGTGCTGGCGCACATCGAGCGGCGCCGGGAGGACAAGATGGACCAGATCGCCACCATGAAGGCCCGCTTCGCCCCGGGCAACTACCCCGGCCCGAAGCCCGGCCCGGGCGTCTTCGCCACCTCGTCCTCGGTGGCCACCCCGGCCCGCCTGCCCGACGGCCGGCTGACCGAGCGCAGCATCCCGGAGATCCTGCCGGCCCGGGAGCTGACCGCCGAGGAGACCACGCTGAAGGGGACGGACCGGTGAGCGCGAGGAGTGCAGCGAAGCGGAGCCCCGCAGTCGCGAACGAAAGGCTGGCCCAGGCATGACGCCGGACTACTATCTCGTGCTCGCCGCGGTGCTGTTCACCATCGGCGCGGTGGGGGTGCTCGTCCGCCGGAACGCGATCGTGCTGTTCATGTGCGTCGAGCTGATGCTGAACGCGGCCAACCTGACCCTGGTCACCTTCAGCCGGATCAACGGTGACCTGAACGGCCAGATCATGTCGTTCTTCGTGATGGTGGTGGCCGCGGCCGAGGTCGTGGTCGGCCTCGCGATCATCATGTCCATCTTCCGGACCCGGCGCTCGGCCAGCGTCGACGACGCCAACCTGCTCAAGTACTAGAGGGGCCCTGCGGTGGGAGAGATTCTGATGAACGCCCCGGCTGAGCCGGCAGGTGCCGTCGCCTACGCTCCGGCGAGCGGGCTGCTGGGCAGCTTCTGGCTGCTGGTGGCGATCCCGCTGGCCAGCGCGGCGATCCTGCTGCTGCTGGGCCGGCGGGCCGACCGGTGGGGGCACTGGCTCGGGGTGGCCGCGATCGGTGCCTCCTTCGTGCTCGGCCTGACCTACTTCTTCCAGCTGCGTGGCCTGGAGAACAAGTCGGCCGAGCTGAGCCTGTGGGACTTCATCGCCGTCGGCGACTTCAAGGTGGACTTCGGCCTGCTGTTCGACCCACTGGCCGCGGTCTTCGTTCTGCTGATCACCGGGGTGGGTTTCCTCATCCACCTGTACGCGGTCGAGTACATGGCGCACGACGAGGGACGCCGACGGTTCTTCGGCTACTTCAACCTCTTCGTGGCCGCGATGCTCCTGCTGGTGCTCGGCAACAACTACGTGATGCTGTACTTCGGCTGGGAGGGCGTCGGCCTGGCGTCGTACCTGCTGATCTCCTTCTGGTACGGGCGGCCGAGCGCGGCCACCGCCGGCAAGAAGGCGTTCCTGATGAACCGGGTCGGTGACGCGGGCCTGGCCATCGGCATCTTCATCATGTTCGCCACCCTCGGCACCACCCAGTACGACGAGGTGTTCAACGGGGTCGGCTCGCTGACCTCGACCACGGTGCTGGTGCTCGGCCTGCTGCTGCTGCTCGGCGCGGCCGGCAAGTCCGGCCAGTTCCCGCTCCAGGCGTGGCTGCCGGACGCGATGGAGGGCCCGACGCCGGTGTCGGCGCTCATCCACGCCGCCACGATGGTCACCGCGGGCGTCTACCTGATCGCCCGGTCGAACCCGGTCTTCTCGGCCAACTCGACGCTCCAGCTCGTGGTGGTCAGCGTCGGCGCGCTGACCCTGCTGCTCGGCTGCGTCATCGGCGCGGCCAAGGACGACATCAAGCGGGTGCTCGCCTGGTCGACGGTGAGCCAGATCGGCTACATGTTCCTCGGCGTCGGCCTCGGCGGCGGGGCGTACGCCCTGGCGATCATCCACCTGCTGGCGCACGGCTTCTTCAAGGCCAACATGTTCCTCGGCGCCGGCTCGGTGATGCACGGCATGCACGACCAGGTGGACATCCGCCGCTTCGGTGGCCTGTCGAAGTACATGAAGATCACCTGGATCACGTTCATGATGGGGTGGCTCGCCATCATCGGCCTCCCCCCGCTGTCCGGCTACTTCTCCAAGGAGCCGATCATCGCCGCCGCCTTCTCGCGGGACGACTGGACGGCCTGGCTGTTCGGCGGGGCGGCGCTGCTCGGCGCCGGGCTCACCGCGTTCTACATGACCCGGCTGTTCGTGCTCACCTTCCACGGCCCGAAGCGGTGGACCGAGGACATCGAGCATCCGCACGAGTCGCCGAAGCTCATGACGATCCCGCTGATCCTGCTCGCGATCGGCTCGGTGGTCGCCGGTGGCCTGATGGTGTGGAACGACGGCCTGGCCTCCTGGCTGACGCCGGTGCTGGGCGAGGCCGGCGAGGAGCACCACCCGGTGCTGTCGCACACGTTGATCACGATCCTGTCGCTGGTCGTCACGGTCGCCGGTGCGGGGCTGGCCTGGTCGCTGTTCCGCAACGGCACGGCCACGGAGCCGCAGCCGGCGGGTGTGCTGGTCACCGCCGCCCGGCGCAACCTCTACACCGACGCCTTCAACGAGGCGGTCTTCGAGAAGCCGGGGATCTTCCTCACCCGGGCGCTGGTCTTCCTCGACAACCGGGGCGTCGACGGGCTGGTCAACGGCCTCGCCGCCGCGGTGGGCGGGGGCTCCGGCCGGCTCCGGCGGCTACAGACCGGCTTCGTCCGGTCGTACGCGACGTCCATCCTGACCGGCGCGCTGCTGGTGGTGGCGGCGTTCCTGGCCGTGCAGGCGGGGTGGCTGGCGTGAACGACCTCTCTACGGCCGCCCCCGCCGGCGGACCACGCTGTGACGACGGAGGTAAGGCCGCATAATGTCCAACTTCCCGTTCCTCTCGGTGCTGACCGTGGCGCCGCTGGTCGGCGCGCTGGTCGTGGCCGTCCTGCCGCGCCGCCGGCCGGACCTGGCCAAGCAGGTGGCCTTCGGTTGGTCGCTGCTGGTGCTGGCCCTGTCGGTGGTCATGTGGCTGGAGTTCTCCACCGGCGGTGAGCGGCTCCAGTTCCGCGAGTCGTACACCTGGATCCCGCAGTGGGACGCCCGGTTCACCTTCGCCGCCGACGGCATCGCGCTGGTGATGCTGATGCTGATCGCGGTGCTGGTGCCGCTGGTGATCCTGGCGTCCTGGCACGACGCCGAGTCGTCCAAGCGCTCGGTGCCGGTCTACTTCGCCCTGCTGCTCGTCCTCGAATCTACGATGATCGGCGTCTTCGCCGCCGCCGACGTCTTCCTGTTCTACGTGTTCTTCGAGGTCATGCTGGTGCCGATGTACTTCCTGATCGGCAGCTACGGCGGCCACCAGCGGCAGTACGCAGCGGTGAAGTTCTTCCTCTACTCGCTGGTCGGCGGCCTGTTCATGCTGGCCGCGGTGATCGGCCTGTGGGTCGTCGGCGGGAAGACCTTCGACTGGCAGGCGCTGACCCAGGTGGACATCTCCACCGGGACCGAGCGCTGGCTGTTCCTCGGCTTCTTCCTCGCCTTCGCGATCAAGGCGCCGTTCTTCCCGTTCCACACCTGGCTGCCGGACGCCGGTGGGGCCGCCCCCGCCGGGGCCGCCGCGCTGCTCGTCGGCGTGCTGGACAAGGTCGGCACGTTCGGGATCCTGCGGTACTGCCTGCCGCTGTTCCCGGAGGCGTCGAAGTGGTTCGCGCCGTGGGCGCTCGCGCTCGGGGTGATCGGCATCATTTACGCCGCACTGCTGGCGGTCGGCCAGAACGACCTGAAGCGGCTGGTGTCGTACACCTCGATCGCGCACTTCGGGTTCATCGGGGTCGGCATCTTCGCCTTCACCACCCAGGCCGGCACGGGCGCGGTGCTCTACATGCTCAACCACGGCCTCGCCACCGGCCTGCTCTTCCTGGTCGTCGGCATGCTGGTGGCCCGGCGCGGCTCGGCCCTGATCAGCGACTTCGGCGGCGCCGGAAAGCTGGTGCCGCTGCTGGCCGGGGTGCTCTTCTTCGCCGGCCTGGCCTCGCTGGCTCTGCCCGGCACCGCGCCGTTCGTCTCGGAGTTCCTGGTGCTGATCGGCACCTTCACGGTGAACAAGCCGGTCGCGGTGATCGCCACGCTCGGCATCATCCTGGCCGCCGCGTACGTGCTGTGGATGGTGCAGCGGACCACCCAGGGCACCCTCAACCCGGCCCTGGCCGAGGTCGAGCCGATGCGCCGCGACCTCAACCTGCGCGAGAAGGTCGTGGTCGCGCCGCTGATCGCGCTGATCGTGCTGCTCGGCTTCTACCCCAAGCCCGTCACCGATGTCATCAACCCCGCCGTCCGGGCCACCATGGAGGACGTCGGCAGGACCGATCCGGCCCCTGAGGTCGGCGGGGTCGTGCAGGAGGCTCACCGGTGAGCGCGAGGAGTGAACGAGCGGAGCGAGTGAGCCCCGCAGTCGCGAACGAAAGGCGGCACGCGAAGTGACCGAGCTCAAGTTGCCGTCGATCGACTACGCGGCGCTCGCGCCGATCCTGATCATGTTGAGTGCCGCCCTGCTGGGCGTGCTGGTCGAGGCGTTCGTGCCCCGCCGGCACCGGCATCCCGTGCAGCTCTCGCTGGGGCTGCTCTCGGTGCTCGCCGCGCTGGTGATGGTGATCTTCAACGCCGACGACCGGCTGATCACCGCCGGTGGGGCGCTCGCCGTGGACGGGCCGACGCTGTTCCTGCAGGGCGCGATCCTGGTCCTCGCCGCGATGTCGCTGCTGCTCATCGGCGAGCGCTCGGTGGAGCGGGGCGGGGCGTTCGTCGCGCACGCCGCCGTCACCGCCGAGTCGGTAGAGGACCGGCGGCAGGCCGAGGGCAGCAACGGCGCGACCGAGGTCTACCCGCTGGCCAGCTTCGCCATCGGCGGCATGCTGATCTTCGTGGCGGCGAACGACCTGCTGACCATGTTCATCGCCCTGGAGGTCTTCTCCCTGCCGCTCTACCTGCTCTGCGCGCTGGCCCGCCGCCGGCGGCTGCTGAGCCAGGAGGCGGCGATGAAGTACTTCCTGCTCGGCGCGTACGCCTCGGCGTTCTTCCTGTTCGGCGTGGCCCTGGTGTACGGCTTCACCTCCGGCATCCCGGGCCGCCCGGCCGGCGTCGACTTCGCCACCATCCACGCGGCGGTGACCGAGTCCCCGGCCAGCCAGGTGCTGCTCTTCGCCGGTATGGCGCTGCTCGCCATCGGCCTGCTGTTCAAGGCCGCCGCCGCTCCGTTCCACGTGTGGACCCCGGACGTCTACCAGGGCGCCCCGACGCCGATCACCGGCTTCATGGCGGCCTGCACGAAGGTGGCCGCGTTCGGCGCCCTGCTGCGGGTCTTCCACGTGGCGTTCTCCGGGGCGGCGTGGGACTTCACCCCGGTCCTCGGCGCGGTGGCGGTGCTGACGATGCTGGTCGGCGCGGTGCTGGCGGTCACCCAGACCGACATCAAGCGGCTGCTGGCGTACTCGTCGATCGCCAACGCCGGGTACCTGCTGGTCGGGGTGCTCGCGCCGAGCAAGGACGGGCTCGCCGGCACGATGTTCTACCTGGCCGCGTACGGGTTCTCGGTGCTGGCCGCGTTCGCGGTGGTGACCCTGGTCCGCGACGCGGACGGGGAGGCCACCCACCTGTCCCGCTGGGCGGGGCTGGGGAAGCGCTCGCCGTTCTTCGCGGCGATCTTCACCTTCATCCTGCTCGCCTTCGCCGGTATCCCGCTGACCAGTGGGTTCATGGGCAAGTTCGCCGTCTTCGCCCCGGCCCTGGACGCCGACCAGGCGTGGCTGGTGGTGGCCGGCGTGCTGACCAGCATGGTGCTGGCGTTCCCGTACCTGCGGGTCGTGGTCATGATGTGGCTGTCCGAGCCGGGGGAGTCCACCCCGACGGTGGCCGTGCCGGGCGGGCTGACCTCGGCGGCCCTCATGATCGGCGTGCTGGCCACGCTGGTCTTGGGCGTCGTGCCGGGCCCGCTGCTCGACCTCGCCAACGGCGCCGCCGAATTCGTCCGATGACCGACGTTTCCCCGCGACGGGGCCGGTACGCGACAGCGGGCCGGCCCCGTCGCCGCGTCCCCCGCCCGGAGCAGGTCGAACGGGTGTGGCATGGTGGATAGCGTGGTGAATCCGGCTGGCGAGCGTTCAGGTGCCACCGGCTCCGCTCGGCGGGGTCGGGAGAGCACGGGTCAGTTCAGCGCGCTCGGCCTCCACTTGGCCGATCCGCGCGTCGAGGCGTCCGTGCTGGGCGTGCTGGAGTCCGTCGAGGCGGAGCTGCGGGCCAGCGTGGCCAGCGCCGACCCGCTGGTGACCGAGGCCGCCCGGCACCTCGTGGAGGCCGGCGGGAAGCGGTTCCGCCCGCTGCTGGTCGCGCTGGGCGCCCAGTTCGGCGATCCGACCGACCCGCAGGTCGTCTCCGCCGCCGTGGTGATGGAGCTCACCCACCTGGCGACGCTCTACCACGACGACGTGATGGACGAGGCCGCCGTGCGGCGCGGCGCGCCGAGCGCCAACTCCCGCTGGACCAACTCGGTGGCGATCCTGGTCGGCGACTACCTCTTCGCCCGCGCCGCGGACATCTCGGCGGACCTGGGGCCGGAGGCGGTGCGGTTGCAGGCGCGTACGTTCGCCCGGCTGGTGCACGGCCAGATCGCCGAGACGGTCGGTCCCCGAAACGGGCAGGACCCGGTCTCCCACTACCTGCACGTCATCGCCGAGAAGACCGGCTCGCTGATCGCCACCTCGGCCCGCTTCGGCGGCCTGTTCGCCGGGGCCTCCGCCACGCACACCGAGGCCCTGGCGGGGTACGGCGAGACGATCGGCGTCGCCTTCCAGCTCTCCGACGATCTGCTCGACATCGCCAGCGAGTCGGTGCAGTCGGGCAAGACCCCCGGCACGGACCTGCGCGAGGGCGTGCCGACCCTGCCGGTGCTCTACGCGCTCGCCTCGGACGACGCCGACGCCGCCTCGGTGCGGCTGCGGGAGATCCTGGCCACCGGCCCGCTCGTCGACGACGCCCTGCACGCCGAGGCCCTGGGCCTGCTCCGCGAGTCCCCGGCGCTCAAGCGTGCCCGGGAGACTGTCCGCAGCTACGCGGAGGACGCCCGGGAGCGGCTGGCCACGCTTCCGGACAATCCGTCCCGCCGCGCCCTGGAATCCCTCTGCGACTACATCGCCGACCGCACCAGCTGACCCCCGCCCCACCCGGCCCGCTTGAGCTGGTCAACGGGTCGCGTCTGCGTGGGCCCCGATCCCGACACACCCCTTGACTACGAAGGTGGATGCGGGAGGGTGGGGTGAGAGGCGGCGGGTGGCGGTGGGCATGAGGCCCGCTGAGAGGAGCATCGGGCGGCGGCGTGGGGCGCGGAGGGCTGGCGGCGCGTCGTGGTCCCGCGACCTACGCGAGCCCGCCTCGGACAACTGACCGTGTCGCTTGAGGCACTGACCGTCTAAGATGATCTGGCACCGTCGACCCCAACAGGCATTTCGCCGAACGCCTGGATTTCATATGGTGTAAGTCCCCGGCGGCGGAGGTGGTTGTGCGCGACCCCTTGGCGGAACCTTCGGATCTCATCCGAAGTGTGTCCCGCGCGCTACGCGTGCTCGAATCGGTCGGTCGCGCCCCGAAGGGGCTGACCGTCAAGCAGATCGCGCGGCGCTGTGAGCTGACCGTGGCCACCACGTACCATCTGGTGCGCACGCTGGCGTACGAGGGCTACGTGATCCGTCGGGAGGACGGCACGTACATCGTGGGGTTGGAGATCGCCGACCGTTACCGCGAACTCGTCACCGCGTTCCGCGGGCCGGCAGCCGTCGGCGACTGCCTGCGCCGCGCCGCCCTGGACACCGGCTACAGCCACTACCTGGGGCGCTTCGTGGGCGGACAGGTGGCTGTCACCGCCGTGGCGGAGGGGCACCGCTCCCCGTACCTGGAGGACCTGGTCCCCGGCTTCGACGAGGGGGCGCACGCTACCGCGCTCGGCAAGGCCCTACTGGCCACCCTCACCGCCGAGCAGCGCTTCCGCTACCTGCGGGAGTACGGCATGCGCCCGTTCACCAACGCCACCCTCACCAGCCCCGAGGCGTTCGAGGCGGACCTGGCGGCCGGCGACCGCCGGGGGATGCAGCTCGAACTGGGGCAGTTCCGGCAGGGCGTGGCGTGCGCCGCCGTGCTGGTCGTCCCCGACAAGGACATGGAACGGCGGATGGTGTTGGCCTGCGCGCTGCCGGCCAGCGAGATGATGACCTCCGCCCGGGTGGTCCGGGCCAAGCTGCTGACCGTCGCACGCGCCGTCGCCGACGCCGTCGCCGAGACCTGAGACGGGGACGGGCCCCCTCCCTGGTGGGGAGGAGGCCCGCCGCGACGCCCAGCGGAATCAGCTGCCGATCGGGCCGCCGTCCAGCCGCCAGGTGACGACCACGCCGGGCTTGGCGTGGTCACCGTCCGGCCAGGTCGAGGCCGGGTTCTCCACGGTCGCCCCGGTGAGCTCACCCGGGTGCTGCACCGCCACGAACACCGACCGGTTGTCGTCGGTGATGAACGGGCCGCAGGCCTCTGCGCCCAGCGGCACCGTGAGGAACTGCTTGAGGTGCCCCCGCTCCGGGCCCTCCACTGCGGTGGCGAACAGGCCGTCGTTGCTGCCCAGCGCGTTGCCGTCGGTGGAGATCCAGAGATTGCCGGTGGCGTCGAAGGCGACGTTGTCCGGGCAGGAGATCGGGGAAACCTTCGTTCGGTCGTACCCGGCGAAGTGGGTCGAGGGGTCGGTCGGGTCGCCGCAGACGATCGGCAGCGACCAGGCGAACGTCTCGGCGGCGTTGTTGTTGCCGTCCTCGACCAACTCCAGGATCTGGCCGTGCTTGTTGAGGTTGCGCGGGTTGGCCTCGTCGGCCGGGGCCTTGCCCGCCTTGCCGCGGTCGGTGTTGTTGGTCAGCGCCAGGTACACCTTGCCGGTCAGCCGGCTCGGCTCGACGTCCTCCGGGCGGTCCATCTTGGTCGCACCGACCTTGTCGCCGGCCAGCCGGGTGAAGGTGAGCACGTCCGCGGCGGTCATTCCGTCGACGTACGAGCGGTTGCCGCTGACCAGCTTGATCCAGCGGCCCCGGCCGTTGAACGCCCCGTCGGCGGGAAGCTTGCCCGAGCCGTCGATCTCGGCGGCCGAGTTGCCCTCGAGCTGCGCCACGTACAGGGTGCCGGACTCCAGCAGGGTCAGGTTGTGCTTGCGGGCCACCCACGAGTCGCCGGCCATGAACTTCTTGTCGGAGACGAACTTGTACAGGTAGTCGAACCGCTCGTCGTCGCCCATGTACGCCACCACGTGGCCGCTGCGGGCGACGATGACGTTCGCGCCCTCGTGCTTGAACCGGCCCAGGGCGGTGTGCTTGCGCGGCCGGCTCTCCGGGTCGAACGGGTCGATCTCGACGACCCACCCGAAGCGGTTCGCCTCGTTCGGGTGCTTCGCCAGGTCGAAGCGCTCGTCGGCGCGGTCCCACTTGCGGTTGCCGTTCGGGTACCGTTCGGTGATGTTGATGCCGTAGCGGGCCAGCTTCGGCTTCAGCTCCTCCGGCGCGGCGTCACCGCCGACGAAGTACTGGTTGAAGTTCTCCTCGCCGGAGAGCACGGTGCCCCACGGGGTGACGCCGCCCGCGCAGTTGTTCAGCGTGCCGACCACCGTCCGGCCCTTCGGGTCGGCGGCGGTACGCAGCGACGCCGAGCCGGCGGCCGGGCCGGTCAGCTCGAACTTCGTGGCCAGCGCGGTGACCCGCCGGTTGTACGGCCGCCGGCCGCCTTCCACGGGCCGCCACTGCCCGGTGCCGTCGACCCGCTCCAACTCGACCACGGACATGCCGTGCGCCGCCATGGCCACCTTCACCTGCTCGACGGTGAGCGCGTCCAGGCTGGTGAAGCCGGGGAACATCAGGTCCTCGTTGGTGTACTCGTGGTTGACCACGAGCAGCGCCCGGCGGCCCCGCTTGTCCAGCGGCAGCACGCCGACGAAGTCGTTGTTGTAGCCGAACTGCTTGGCCTGCTTCGCGGCGGTCTGTGCGTGCAGGTCGAACTCCGGTGCACCCGGCACCACCGGGTCGCCCCAGCGGATCACGACGGAGTGGTCGTACCCGTTGGGCACGACCAGCGCGTCGAGCTTGTTCGGCGGGATCGGCCGGAAGGTCAGCGCGCCGCTGCCCACGCCGCCCGCCGGGCGGCCGAACCCGGCTGCCTCCGGCACGACCGGGTTGGCCGGCGCGGCGGACGCGGCACCCGCGCCGGCCAGCGCCCCGACGGTCGCGCCGCCGAAGCCGAGTACGAGCGCACCGACCGCGCCGGCCCGGACCACGCCGCGCCGGGACACCTCGGCGTTCACGATCTCGCCGAGGTACGGGTTGTCGGAGGTGTTGGGCACCGGGTGGTCGCAGGCGTTGCCGCACCGGTAGAGACAGGTCATGGCGTCACGGCTGCCGTGGCGGGTGGCGCCCAGCAGGGGGAGCAGCCGGGGACGGTCGCTCATCGGGAGGTGCCTCCAAGGAAGTCGGTGCACGCCGGGGTCAGCCCTCCGACGTGCGTACCCGGCGGACGCTAGGAGGGCGTGGTGAGCGCGGGTCGGCCCGAACATGAACCGGATGTGAACACCTGCGCCGGCAGTTCCCCGCCGACCTGCGCCTGACCTCCCCGCCGACCTGCGGGATGAACCGATCGGAGTCACCGCACGTACTGTCGGGCGAACGCATCGCTGGACGCGTTCGACAGCGGGAGCCGCTGGACTCCGGCGACAGCGAGGAGGTCGTCATCAGCGACCACGACGCCCAACTGCTGCGCGCGCTGCACGACGAGCATGCCGACGCGCTGTACGCGCACGCCCTGCGGCTGGTCAACGGCGATCGGACCCGGGCCGAGGACCTGGTGCAGGAGACGCTGCTGCGGGCCTGGCGGCACCCGGAGTCGCTCGACCCGACGCGCGGGTCGGTGCGGGCGTGGCTGTTCACCACCGCCCGGAACCTGGCCATCGACGCGTGGCGGCGACGCTCCACTCGGGTCGGCGAGATCTACACCGACGAGCTGCCGGAACCCCCGGATACGGTCGACGAGGCCGAGCGCGCGGTGGAGGCGTGGACGGTCGCCGAGGCGCTGAACCGGCTCAGCCCCACCCACCGGGAGGTGCTGATCGAGTGCTTCTACCAGGGGCGTTCGGTGGCGGAGGCGGCGTCCCGGCTGGGCGTACCGCCCGGCACGGTGAAGTCCCGCACCCACTACGCGCTGCGCTCGCTGCGGCTGGCGCTTGCCGAGATGGGGGTGACGGGGTGAGCCGTTGCGAGTTCGCGCACGACGACGGTGCGTACGTGCTGGGCGCGCTCGCCCCCGCCGACCGGGCCGCCTACGAGCGGCACCTCGCCGGCTGCGCGTCCTGCCGGGACGCGGTGGCCGAGATCGCCGTGCTTCCCGGGCTGCTCGGCCGGCTCGACCCGGCGGGGCTGGAGCAGTTCCTGGAGCCGCCGGCCGAGATCTCCCGGGTGCCCGCGCTGCTCGACGCCGCCCGTCGCCACCGTCGCCGCGAGCGGTCGGCCGCCCGCCGCCGGTACGCCCTGACCGCGCTGGCCGCCGCCGTACTGGCGCTGCTCGCCGGGTTCGGCACGGCCACCCTCCGGCCGGCCGTCGAGGTCACCCCGACGCCCACCCCGCAGGTCGCGCTGGCGTCCATGCGGCCGGTAGCCGGCACGGTGCCGGTGCACGCCGAGGTGGGGCTGACCGGCACGCCGTGGGGCACCGAGGTCACCATGCGCTGCGGGTACGACCGGCGGGCCGGGCACCGCGAGGCGTACACCTTCCGGCTGGTGGCGCACGGCCCGGACGGCGCGACGGAGCAGATCGGCTCCTGGCTGGCCGCCCCCGGCGACGAGCTGCGCCTGAACGCCACCACCCACTTCACCGACGGCGAACTGGTCCGCCTGGAGCTTCTCCGCGCCGACGGCACCCCCGGTCCTCGCCTACGACGCCCGCTAACCCCTCACCCCTCGACCACCCCCACCCCACCCCCCCGCCCCCACCCCACCCCCGCTCTCCGCGATCTTGCACTTGCGGCCCTGGTGAACCGGGATCAATGCCGCGAAACAGGGGCCACAACTGCAAGATCGGCGGGGGGTCGGGGGTGGGGAGGCGGGTGGCGGAGGGCGTCGGTGGTGAAGGCCAGCAGGGCCAGCCAGACCAGGGCGAAGCCGGCGAGCCGGGCCGGGGGCATCGGCTCGTGGAAGATCAGCACCCCGCAGCCGAGCTGGAGGATCGGGGCGAGGTACTGGAGCATGCCCAGCGCGGTCAGTGGCAGCCGGTTCGCCGCGCCGGCAAAGAGCAGCAGCGGGATCGCGGTGGCCGCGCCGGCCAGCACCAGCAGCGCGGTGTGCCCGGCCGAGACGTGGCCGAACGTCAGGCCGCCGGTGGCGCCGAGCCAGCCGAGGTAACCGAGGGCGGGCAGGGCCAGTGCCGCGGACTCCGCGAACAGCCCCTCCGCCGGCGGCAGCCCGAGCCGCTTCTTGACCAGCCCGTACCCGGCGAAGCTGACGGCCAGGGCGAGCGCGAGCCAGGGCAGCCGGCCGTAGTCGACGGCGAGCACGGCCACCGCCGCCGTGCCGATGCCCAGCGCCACCCACTGCCCGCGGCGCAGCCGCTCCCGCAGCACGGTCACCCCGAGCAGCACCGACACCAGCGGGGTGATGAAGTAGCCGAGGGCCGTCTCCACCACCCGCTCCGAGTTCACGCCGTAGATGTAGGTGCCCCAATTGACCGCGATCAGCGCGGCGGCCACGGCGATACCGGCCAGCGCCCGGGGCCGGCGTGCCAGCGTACGTAGGAAGCCGACGTTGCGCAGCGCGGCGAGCAGTAGCGCCACGAACAGCACCGACCAGACGATCCGGTGCGCCAGGATCTCCAGGGGGCCGGTCGGCCTGAGCAACCTGAGGTAGAGCGGGAAGAACCCCCAGAGCAGGTACGCGCCGATGCCGTAGAGATATCCGAGCCGGAGCGGGGTCACCCCTCCACCGTAAGGAATGAACCCGCCTCTGGCTCCTTTCCGGTGACTCGGTTCACCCGTCCGTCGTGCTCCATCCAGCGACCCGGGTCGACCGGGGCGAAGCCCACCCTGGCGTACACGCCGTGGGCGTCGACGGTGGCCAGCACGATCCGGCGTACGCCGAGGGTGGCCAGGTGGTCGCGGACCGCACCGGCCAGCCAGGTGCCCAGCCCGCGACCACGGGCCGACCGGTCCACGTAGACGTCGCAGAGCCAGGCGAACGTCACGCCGTCGGTCACCACCCGGGCCACCGCCACCTGCCGGCCGTCGCCGGGTCGGTAGACGCCGAACGGCAGCGAGCCGGCGAACGCCCGCCCGACGGTTCCACGGTCGCGCCCCAACGCCCAGTACGCGTCGGTGGAGAGCCAGTGGTGCACGAGGTCGAGGTCGAGCCGAGCCGGGTCGGTGCTGATCTGGTGGCCGTCTTCGCGGGTCAGGGTGAACACACCTGCGACGCTAGCGCGGCCGCCCCGGTGGGCTCAGTCGCGGTCGAGGACCGCGCCGAGGAGCCAGGTGACCACGCCGACGAGCAACGCGCCGAGCACCGCCTCCGGCCAGAAGCCGTCGACGTGGAACGGCAGCCCGGCCTCGCCCGCGATCCAGCTCGTCAGCAGGAAGAGCAGGCCGTTGACCACCAGCGCGATCAGGCCCAGGGTCAGCAGGTAGAAGCCGCAGCCGACAGTCTTGACGATCGGCTGGAGCACGGCGTTGACGACGCCGAAGATGACCGCGACGAGAAGCAGCGTGGTGATCGCCTCGGTGACCGAACCCGTGTCGAGCGTGATGCCCGGGATGAGCAGGGTGGCCAGCCAGAAGGCCACCGCCGTGCCGCCCAGCCGGATCAGAAGACCCTTCAGGAAACCCATGGCCACGGATCGTGCCACGCAGCCGCCACCGGGGGAACCCGCCGATCGCGCCGGCCACCGTCAACCCCGGCCCGGCCGGCCGATCAGCTGCGACTCGATGGGGGTCGGCGAGAGCAGCGCCCAGCGCAACGCCCGGCGGTTCACCACCGCCACCATGTCCTCCCGGATGCGGGTCAGCCACTCGGCCGAGCCACCGAGGCCGAGGGCGGCACCGGCCAACGCGGCCTCGGCGGGGCGCAACGGTTGCAGCACGACCAGGTCGGCCCGGCCCAACTGGTCGACGTCGGAGGGGGTGAGGCCGTCCCGGACCACCAGGGTGGACTGCCAGGCCGGCCCGGGACCGGCGTCGGCGGGCACCGGACCGGCGTCCCACCACGAGCAGCACCGGGCGCAGCGGGCGAACCGGCCACCCCGTCCACCGCCCGCCCCGGCGGCAGCACCGGGATCGGCCCGTCGGGCGTGCCGACACCCCGGACGAAGGGCTCCCACACCCGGGGCCGGGTCGTCTGGACCGCCACCCGGGCACCCAGTGCCAGCGCCCGCAGGGCCACGAGCTGGGCGGCACGCACCCCGCCGACCAGCATCAGCCGGGTGCCCTCCGGCCGGAACAGCCGGATCGTCACCGCCGCGCCGCGCCGGTTGGCGCCGACCATCAGCCCGGCGGCACCGACCGGCAGCTCCAGCTCGTCGAGGACCGCCGGGTCGGCGGCAGCGCCCGGGACGGCGAGGGCGAGCGGCAGCGTGCCGGCCAGCGCCGGAAGCTGCTGGCCGTCGAGCCGGTCGACCTCCGCGCCCGCGTCGTCGGCCAGCCGCCGCAACGCCTGTGCCGCCGTCGCCAGCTCGGTCGGGGCCCAGGCGGCCAGCCGTACGGTCAGCTCGGCCGGCGCGGTCACGCCGCCGATCCCGGTGCGCGGCCCCACGCAGAGCGAGACCGTGGTCGCGGCGGCCGGCAGGGTGAGCAGCCGGGGCACCAGCCGCCGCCCCGCGTCGGTCCGAGGGTCCGGCCCGCGCCGCACCCGGAAGGTGGCCTGGAACAGCTTCCCGGTCCGCACAACCGGCCAGGACTCCAGCACCGGCCCGCCGCCGTCGTGATGGGCCAGTTCCATGAGTACGCGCAGCGCGGCGTGCTCGCCGAGCGGGCGGGCGGTCACCGGCCCGAGCCGGCGGACGATCCGCCGGACCACCCCGGAGAGGGCGACCCGCAGCTCCTCGTTGGTCCACCCGGCCACCCGCAGGACCCGCACCGCCAGCAGCACCGAGTCGCGCCCGGCCAGCCGCTCATCGGTGAGCTGCCGGTACGACGTCGCCACCGTGCTCGCCCCGGCCGTGGCGGCCGGCGCGGGGGAGCCGCTGAGCAGGAGCTGGAGCCGGACCGGGGGCAGCTCCGGGGAAACCGGCGGCAGCAGCGTCGACGGCGCGGGCAGCACCCCGGGCCCGTCGCCGAGCAGGTCGCCCGGGTCGCCGACTTCCAGCACGGCGGTCAGGCCCCCGGCGTCGTCGACCACGGCGGCCGGGCCGCCGGCCAGCTCCGCCGCGCGGATCGTCGCGCCCGGGTCGAGCAGCCCCAGCAGCCCCGGGCCGGCGGCCGACGCCAGTGCGCGTCGCCGGGAGAGGTGGCCACCGGCGACGCCGAGCCAGGTGAACAGCCAGCGCCCCCGGACCCGTACCCAGGCGCCGGCCAGCAGCGGCGCGGCCACCGCGACGGCGCCCACGGTCATGGCCGCGCCCCGGCCGGCCCCGGCGACGACCAGCGCCACCGCCGTCTGGGTGGCGATCACCTGACCGACCCGCACGCCGGTCGACGGCCGCCGGATGGTGGCTGGGATCCACTGTGGTGGCAGCGGCTGGTGGTGCGCCGGCTGGGCCGGGGCCGTGGTGGTGCTGGCCGTCACCGCGCCTCCTCAGTGCTCGCCCGGAGACGCCGCCGGGGCGTCGGTGCGGTCGGTTCCGCAGCGTCATCGTATGACTCCGCCCCGGCATCGCGGGAGTCACCGTTGTCCACAGGGGAGCAGGGCGGGGTAGCAGAACCGCCACCGGACGGCTACCGTCAGCGACGAGTTCGCTGACCTTATCCCGTCCCGGCGCCGGCCGCCGGGACAGGCGAGCGGCGCGTCCGCCGCGGGCGCGTCCGACGGCCAGCCACGATCGAGGAGACGAGGTGACGTCCGGGTGTCCCAGACCCAGGCAGAAGCCGCGGTGATGCAGCAGACCGCCGCGAAGTTCGAGCAGGTGGACCAGTCCCTGCAGTCCATGCTGACCGGCCTGCTGGCCGAGCTGGAGGTGTTGCAGCAGGCCTGGCGGGGTGCCGGCGGGCGCTCGTTCGAGCAGGTGAAGCAGCAGTGGTCGCAGGACCAGGCGGCGTTGCAGCGGGCGCTGCGGGAGACCGCCACCGCCATCCGCACCGCCGGCCAGCAGTACGACGTGTCCGACAACGAGGCCGCCGGCCGGGTCGCCGGCACCAATCGCGGCATCCAGTTGCCGCTGTAGCACCTCCCGGAAAGGGGATCATCCGATGGACCATGGGGTTCTGGTCGTCAACTTCGCCGCGTTGCAGCAGGCCGGCGCCGACATCCAGCGGGCATTGAACACGCTGGACAGCCAGCTCGGCCAGCTCGAACGCGACGCCGCCCCGCTGGTGGCGAGCTGGGACGGCGAGGCCCGGCAGGCGTACGAGCAGCGCCAGGCCCGGTGGCGTTCCGCCTCGCAGGACCTCCAGGCGATGCTGCGCGACATCAAGCTCGCCGTCGACGACTCCGCGTCGGACTACCTCGACACCGAGAAGCGGAACGTCAACCTGTTCCAGTGAGCCGGCCACGGCGGCGTCCGGCGGGCGCGTCGGGCGCCGCCAGCCGGCCCAGCGGCGAGGAATAGCCGCCGACGCCTCGGTGCAACGGGGTGCCCCCTCCCGCGAGCCGCGCCGCGCGGGCGGGTCAGGCCGCCGGCCGCCAGCGACGGCGACTGCCCCGGGGCAGCACCACCGCCAGCAGGACGGCGCTGGCCACGGCCGCCCCGGCGACAGCCGCGACGGCCAGCGCCCGGTCCCGGGCCGCCGCCCGGCGGGCCTGGCGGGCGACCAGCGCCGGGTCGACCCCGTCCGCCGGCAGCGCCCCGGCCCCGCGAGTCGGTCCCAGCGGGCTCGCCCCGGTCTCGGTGACCGCCCGGTACGGGTTGAGCACGCCCGCGCCGTACCCGCCGCCCGAGCCGCGCTCGGGGGCCGGGTCGACCGTGGCGAGGAT
>NZ_GG657738.1:3884271-3904719 GCF_000158815.1 Micromonospora sp. ATCC 39149
GTCGTGCAGGTTGCCGGCGGCGGCCACCACGACCACGTTCCGGTCGACCGCGTAGCCGACCGCCGCCCGGACGGCCGGGTTGTCGGCGTACAGCACGACGGAGAGGTTGAGCACGTCGGCGTCATGGTCCACCGCCCAGCGGATCGCCCGGGCGAAGTCGGCGGCGCTGACCGTGCGCCCCGACTCACGCCCCTCGACCACCTGCTGCTCGCTGACCCGTACCGGCAGGATGCGGGCGTCCGGGGCGAGCCCCTGGAACGCGATGCCGGAGCGGGGCGCGGCCGCGATGATGCTCGCCACACCGGTGCCGTGCCCGGCGCAGTCCTGGCTGCCGTTGCCGCCCGGGTCGAGGAAGTCGGCTCCGGCCTGGACCCGCCCGACCAGCTGCGGGTGCCCCCGGTCCACCCCGGAGTCGATCACCGCGACGGTGACGCCGGCCCCGGTGGCCAGCGCGGAGAGTCGCTCCGGGGCGTACCGCTGCTGAGGCCACGGGGTGGCCGCCACCGGACGGGCCGGTGCGGGCGGCGTGGCGCAGCCGGGTGCCGCGCGCAGCGCCCCGGTCGCGGGTGCCGGGGCGGCGGGAAGCGCGGTCAGCAGGGCTGCGGCCACTGCGGCGAGGGCCGGACGCGTGGCGGGCCGGGGCATCGCGCCTCCGTATCGTGTCGGCTTCGGAACCGGATGTTATCCGCATCCGGATTGTCCGGCGGGGCGTCCCTGGCCAGCCATTGTGATCTTGTTACCACCTTGTAGGTTGTACGCGATGCCTATGGCCTGAGCGCGGGAGGAGAGGTGGCCGTGACCGACTGGGAGCCGGCTACCGAGGCCGAAGCGGCGATGCGCGACGCGCTCCGCGCCAACGACCAGGAGCTCTACTTCCGGATCCTGGCCCGCACCGACCTGCTGCTGCCGGTTTCCGCGGAGGCGTTGGCCGGGCAGGCCCCGATGGGATGGGGCACCTGGACCACCGGTGGCCGGACCCACGTGCTGGCGTTCACCTCACCCGCCGCGCTGCGAGCGTGCCTGGGCGGGAGCCCCGCGCCCAGCCGACGCAGCGCGTACGCCGACCTCGCCGCCGACTGGCCCAACCACGAGTGGTGGCTGGCGGTCAACCCGGGCCTGCCCATCGAGGGCTACCTGCCGGCCTGGTTCGTCTCCCAGCTCTCGCGGGGCGACGTGCGACTGCCGGGCCGTACCCTCGGTGCCCGGGCCCGACTGGAGCGTGTCGAGTCCGCCGCGAAGGCCCGGGCCACCGCAGTGGTCCCCGGCCAGGACGCTCCGGTGTCGCCCGCGCCCGGCCCGGCGGCCGTGGGGCCGCTACCGGGAGCCCCGACGACCGGGCCGGCCGACGTCGCGGATACGCCCACCACCCGGCTCACGGCGTCGCCGCTGACGGCCCCGCCCCGGCCGCGGGGCGGTGCCCCGGCCCCACCGCACCCGGACGGGTCGGTGGGCGGCCGACCCGGTGGCCCCGATGCCGCGCCCGGCGGGGCCGGCGACGAGCCGGTGCCGGGCGGCTCGGCGTGGCTGAACGTCCCCCAGCGGAGGCCGTCGACGGAAGCCGCGCCGGGCGAGGCGACGGTGGCCGGCAACGGCTCACCTGCCGGCGTTCCGGGCCCGCCCAACCAACCCGCGTCCTTCTTCGAGCCGTCGTCCGGCCGTAGCCGAGTGGCCCGGGGGCTCGGGGAACCCCGCCGTCCCGCCGACCGTGCCGTCCCACCGTCCCGGGGCTTCGCCGGCGGCCAGGCCTTCCCCCGGCGGCGTCCCGCCCCGGAGCCACTTGCCGAGCAACGGACCCACGCCTTCCAGCCCACCTCCACCCCCACCCCGGATCCGCCGACGGTGCGGATGACGCCGGCCGGGGCTGCTCCGGCGACGCCGCCGGCCGAGGCGCACAGCCCCGGTGCGGCCCCCGACGAGCCGACCCGCCCCCTGCGTTCCGGCGGCGTCGCGCCGCCCGGGGTGCCGCCCCGGACGGTGCCGGAGGAGCCGACCAGAGCCTTCCGGGCGGTACCGCCGGGCGAGGAGCCGACCCGTCCCTTCCGAGTGGACGGGGGTGTGGCGGCGGGCGAGAAGCCGACCCGTCCCTCCACCGCGGCCGGCGAAGCGACGGTCGACCTCTTCGGTCAGGCGGGTGGCGCGGGCGCGGGCGAGCCGACCCGTCCCTTCGGCGTGACCGGCGTCGGGGCGGCGGATGCCCTGCCGCGTCGCGGCCCGGGGTTCGGGGCGGAGCAGGCATTCCCGCGTCGTCGCCCCGGGCCTGCCGACGAGGAGCCGACCCGACCTTTCCCGCAGCCACCCAACCCCGTACCGGTCGAGGAGATTGTCGAGGAGGTGACCGCCTCCATCGCCGAGCCGGTCTCCGGGCCGCCCGCGCCCCGCCGGTCCTTCTCGCCGATCGTCATCGAGGGCACGATCATCGAGGCCCGGGACCTGCCCGTCTCGGAACCGGTCGTGCCGCCGGAGGCGACGGTTCCGGCGGCTGCCGACCCGGTGACCGCGCCGATCACCCTGACCGGCTCCGCAGCCGCCGACCCGCCCGTCGAGACCGCCGAGCCGGAGGCGACGGTGTCCCTGTTCACCCCGGCGGCGCGGCCCGCGTCCGACCCGTCTGTCGGCTCCCTCTTCCAGCTCGTCGCCCCGACCGGTCCGGAGGCCGCCACCGGTCCGGCCGCGGCCGTGCGGGTGCCGGAGCCGGACGTGGCCGAGCCGGATGCGCTTCAGCCGGGTGCGGCCGGGCCGGATCTGCCCGAGCCGGATCTGCCCGAGCCGGATGTGGCCGGGCCGGATGTGCCGGGGCCTGCCGTGTCCGCTGGCGCCATTCCGGACCCGGACGGGGGCCCCGACCCGGAGCCGGCGGCGTCGCCCGCACCCGAGTTCCAGCCGGCCAACGACGTCGAGGAGGACCTTGCCGCCGCCGCCGGCACCGGCAGCACCGACGCCTTCCTCTCCACCCTGCTGCTGGCCCGGGTGCTGCTGCCGGTGGCACCCGACTCGGCTGACGGCAGCCGGCCCGGCGAGCCGGGCTTCGTCTGGCGGACCGAGCGGCTGGACGGCGAGCGCTACGTGGTGGTCTACACCTCGCCGGAGCGGATGGCCGACCACGTCGACGAGCCGGTGGAAACCGTACTGATCAAGTTCGCCCAGCTAATTCGTCGCTGGCCCGACGACGCCTGGTCGTTCGCGGTCAACCCGAACACGCCGGTGGGCGCGAAGCTGCCCGGGGAACAGATCGTCGCGCTGGCGAACTGGGCCGCCGACGTGGGGCTCGGCGACGACGTCGAGAGCGAGCCGGAACCGCAGCCGTCGGCCGGCGCGTCGCCTGGCGCGTCCCGGCACGTCCCGCCGCCGGTCGATCCGAGCCAGCCGGTGGTGATGCAGAAGGCGGTCGCGCCCAGCCAGCTCTCCTACTACCTGGAGCGCGGCTACGACCGGGTCTCCGGTTTCGTGCACCGGGCCAGCGAGTTGGCCCACCTGAACACCCCGGCCAAGCTGCACGACGCGCTCGGCCTGGGCCACCCCGGCTCGCCGTTCTCGCGGGACGCGGAGGAGATCTACGTCCTGCGCTGGCCGGCGCACCGGCCGAGCCTCTACCGCATCCCGTACGGCGGGCAGAACGAGGGTGCCATGCGGGCCATGGAGGGGTGGGTGATCGAGCGCCCGCCGTTCCGGGGCAACGGCTTCGCGCCGGGGGACAGCAGCGACGTGGTGGCCGAGTTCAAGGTGGACAGCGCCCGGCTGCCGCACGGCGCGAAGCTGTGGCGGATCGGCGCGGACGGCACCGAGCGGGTGGTCGCGGTCCTGGACACGGATGCGCTGCTCTGGCGTCGGGCCGGTGAGGACTGATGCGCGACGGCTACGTGGCCCGCTGGCGGGGCCGGGAGTACCAGGCCAGCCCGGACGGCGACAACGTCCGGCTCTACCAGCCGGAGCCCGGCGACGGGTTCGAGGAAGTCCGCCCCGGCCGCTACGTCCGGGTGCTTCCGGTGGCCGAGGTGGAGGAGTTGGCGTACGTCCGGACCACCTGTACCTGGCAGGGGCAGCCGTTCGTCGTGCTCGCCGAGCACGACGGCTGGCTGCGGGTCGAGTACACGGGCGGCCGGTGGCCCGTGGCGCAGGCGATGGGGCTGGAGGTCTTCGACTTCGGGGTCTACCAGGGCTGGGCCCCGGCCGGCGAGGTCGCCGACCTGCGCGAGCAGCGGCTCTGACCGGGGATCAGGACTTCGCCCAGCGGAGGATCTCGCCGAGCACCACGTCCCGCGCCTCGACGTGCGGGAAGTGCCCCACGCCGTCCAGCAGCCGCCACTCGTAGGGCGCCACCACGTAGCGGCCGGAGCCCTGGGCGGTGCGCGGCAGGGACGCGGCGTCCAGGGCACCGTGTAGCTGGAGCGTCGGAGTGACCAGGGGCTTCTGCATCAGCCGGACGAACCGGTAGCCGTGCAGCCGCAGCACCGAGCGGAACGCCCACCGGTAGCCCTCCAGGGCGCAGAACGCGGCCTGCGGGATGCGCATCGCCTCCCGGCAGCGCTGGGCGTACGCGGCGAAGTCGGGGCCGTCGACCCACTGTGGTCCGCCCCAGCGGCGCAGCATCTCCTCGACGGCCGCCGCGTCGTCCCGGGTGAGCACGTGCTCGTACCGGGGGAGCTGGAACCTCAGGGTCGGTGTGGAGGCGGTGAACTGGCCGCGCGGGTCGGCGAAGATCGCGGCCCGCAGCCGCAGCGGGTGGGGCGCGCCGAGCACGACGAGCCGGCGGACCAGGGACGGGTGGAACGAGGCGGCGGTCCAGCCGATCAGGCCACCGGCCCCGGTGCCGACCACGGTGGCGGAGCGTTCGCCGAGGCCCCGGATCAGCCCGGCGACGTCGGCGGCGAGGGTGTATCCGTCGTATCCCCGGGGCGGCTTGTCGCTGGCCCCGTAGCCGCGCAGGTCGACCGCGACGGCCCGGAACCCGGCGTCGGCGACGGCGGGCAGCACATCGTGCCAGGCCCACCAGTGTTCGGGGAAACCGTGCAGGAGGAGCACCATCGGGCCGGTGCCGGCCTCGACGACGTGGAAACGGGTGCCGTTGGCTCCGACGAACCGGTGCGTCCACGGCCCCTCGGTCAGGACGCAGGACTCATCGACGGCCCCGCCGCGCTGCTCGGTCATGGTCCCAGCCTAGGACCCCGGTGCCCCCGCCCGTCCCGGTGCTCCGGCGCTCGGGACTTCCCGGCGGAGAGGACGGTGCCCTGGGGCGAGGAGGGCGTGCCCGGCGCGGAGAACGGTGCCGGCGGGAAAGGGCGATGCCCGGACAGGTGGCCTGCCCGGGCATCGCGGTGAAGCGGTCGATCGGTGAAGCGGTCGATCAGTGGATCAGTGGATCAGGAGAAGCTGACCTTGATCGAGGTGCCCTTCTGCTCCAGCACCTTGATCTTGGTGCCGGTGGCCGGGACCTTGACGCCGTGGTTCGGCAGCTCCGGGTACCAGTACTGCTTGGTGTCGTCGAACAGCGGCTGCGCGGCCTGACCCCGGACGTACTGGGCCTGACCGTTGATGTGCAACGTGAACGAGTCCGCCTTCTTCGTGCTGAACGGCGCGTCGTACACCTGGACCCGGGCCCGCCAGGGGTTGCCGGTCAGGTTGTAGATCGGCTGCGGGCGGGAGTCGATGATCAGGTTGCGACCCTCACCCGGGTGGACGAACGTGTCGTTGTCCGCGAACCGGAGGTTCCAGTACGAGATCAGCAGGCCCTCCTGGTACGCGTAGTGGTCCACGTAGTCCGGGCGGGTGTTGGCGTAGCCGAAGTAGTACGGGCCGGTCTTCAGGTACTGGTCGTACGAGACGTACGACCGGTGGCCGGCGATGTAGTAGTTGTCGAAGAGCCGGGTGTAGGACTTCTCGACGATGCTCCAGCCCTTGGCCGCCCAGTCGCCGGTGCCGCTCTCGGCACCGTCGCTGGCCAGCGTCTGACCGTCTGCGGTCACGGTGATGTTGTCACCGAAGAAGCCGCCTTCGGCCACGCCACCGTCGGTGATGTAGTGGAAGCGGAACTGGATGCTCTTGCCGGTCAGGGCGTTGAGCGGGATGTTGATGTCGGTCCACTCGCCGCCGCTGCTGCCGCTGAGGCCCGGCGTCGGGTCGGTGTTGGACACCGGCGGGATCGGCTTGCCGTTCACGGTGCCGGGCAGTGCGCTCCAGGTGGCCCCGCCGTCGGTCGACGCCTCGAAGAAGAGGTAGTCGTAGCCGGACTCGATGTCGAACCGGCCCTTGAGCGACAGTGCCGCCGAGGTCTTCCCGGTCAGGTCGATCGCCCTGGTCAGAGTGTTGTCCAGGTCGTCGTCGTTGCCGGAGAAGAACTGCTTGGTGCCCTCGAACGGCGCGCCGTAGTCGAAGGTGTACTCCCGCTGCGGCAGGACCACCACGGCGGCCTGCGGCTTGGTCGTGTTGTATTCCTGCGGGCCGAGTTCCAGGGTCTTCTTCTGGCCGGCCTTGATCACCTCGTAGTCGAGCCAGCCGAGCTGGAGCTTGTTCCAGGCGCCGAGGTCGCCGCCGCGTTCGCCGATGCCGTCGTCGTTCTTGGCGCCGAGCCGGCTCTGGGCCATCAGGGTCCAGTGCTCGTTGTTGTTGTCGCCACCACTCTCGACGTTGTAGTCGTCAGGCAGGCCGAGGTCGTGGCCGTACTCGTGGTAGAAGACGCTCCGGCCGCCGTTCTCCGGCTGGATCGTGTAGTCGCGGATCCAGACGCCGGTGTTGCCGATCTGGGTGCCGCCGATCGGGAAGTTCGCCGGGCCGGTGCGCGAGGTGTTGTACGCCGCCCAGCGGTGGCTCCAGATGGCGTCCTCACCCTGGTACGGGTCGCCGTCGGCCTGGTCGCCGCCGGAGTGGACGATCTGGAAGTGGTCGATGTAGCCGTCCGGCTCGTTGAAGTTGCCGTCGCTGTCGTAGTCGAACCGGTCCCACTGGTCGTAGGACTGCATGTCGGCCTTGATCTGGGCGTCGGTGCGGCCCTTGGCCTTCTGGTCGGCGACCCACTGGTTGGCGGCGTCGCGGACCAGGTCCCAGGTGTTCTGGCAGACGCTGGCCGCGCAGACGGCCGGGTCGTTGGCCGGGTTCCCGGTGTCCTCGTCGGCGATCGGGTCGTCGGAACGGCCGTAGCGGGCGGCGTTGTACTTGACCTTCACCCAGTCGGTGACCATGCCGTCGACGCTGTAGCGCCCGGACGACTGGGCCTCGTAGTACTGCTTGAGCGACTCGTCGCCCTGCCCGGTGCCGAAGTACAGCTTGCGGAAGTAGTCCGCGCTGTAGTCCGCCTGCCACACCGTCGAGTTGTCCACCGCCCGGTTCGGGGCGGGAATCTCGTTGTGCAGCGGCCCGTCGAACCGGGACGGCCCGGTGATGTCCGGGTTCATGTCCTTGTCCGGGTAGGCGGGGTCCCGCTCGTCGCCGAACTCGGCGAGGATCACGAAGATCTTGTCGGTCCGCTCCCGGGCCAGCTCGACGTACTGGTCCTTCTGGCCCTTCTTGGCGCTGCGCGCGCCGGCCGCGGATGCGCCGCCGCCAGCGGTCTTGCCGACCTTGACGACGGTGCTGCCGTTGATCTTCTGGGCCTTGGCCCGGCCGGACAGGACCTCGCTGAGGCCCTCCTGACGAAGCGCGCGGCGCTTGTCCTCGAGCTTGTCCGGCAGATCGTGATCCGCTGGGGCCTCTTCGACGGCCGACGGGGCGGCGGCCGGGAGCTTCGCGGTCGACGCCGCGTTGGCGGTCGTGGTAACCACCAGGCCCGTCGCCGTCAACGAAAGCCCGAGCAGACCCACTGCGACTTTCCGCACGTGGTACCTCCGGTGTGAGGGAACCGGCCCAACGAGGGTAGGAGCCGGTGAGTCGTCCCACTTGTGGGACCAATGGTGAACATAGAGTCTCCCGGGACGGGGGGGAAGACGCGTGTGTCGATTTGTTGCAAACTTTTGTTGAGAATGCTTTTCACTGTCATACCTGGGCGACTTCTCCAGCGCCGCGAGCAGCGCGGATTTCTGGGCGGTGAATCGGAGTGACGGATTTTGATCGGTGCTGCCGACGCAAAAGGAGAAGGGGCCGATGGCGTCTGCGCCACCGACCCCTCCGCTGATCCTCCGGTCAGTTACCGCCCATCATCAGGGCGTCGCCGCGGTCACCTTCACCGTGGCGATCGAGTTGTCCCACGTGGTCCGCTGTACCGTCAGCGAAACCCCGTAGCCCACACCCGCGTCACCGGGGTTGCCGGTGCCCAGCACGATCGCCCCGCCACCCAGGGTGACCCCGTAGAACGAGGTCGCCGGGGTGCCGTCCGGGTTGACGACCCGGGTGGTGTACTGCGCGTTGCCGCGTGACGGCAGCACCACGGAGGCGTCGTTGTCCCGGGCGTACGGCGTGTTGTCCCGGATCTCGATGCCCGGGTACCAGCCCTTGGCGTCGGTGAACTGCGGCACCGCCGGCTGCGCCGGGAAGCTCGTGCAGTACTCGCTGTACGGCTCGTCCGCCGCCTCCAGGCACTCGTTGAACGGGTACGTCTTCTTCAGGCCGAACGCCGCGTTCGACGACTGGGGCCGGCTGGGCAGGTTGTCCAGCACCGACGGGTCCTTCTCGGCCGCCGTGCCCTGCCGCCGGTACGGGTCGAAGTGCGAGTCGACGATCAGCAGGCCACCCTTGGCGCCGTAGCTCGGCAGGGCGGTGAGCTGCGCGGTGACGTGGTTGACGTCGCCGAGCGCCGTGTCGCGGTACCAGACCAGCATGCCCGGCGCGTTGTACGAGATCCGGTCGACCTTCCATGCGTCGTGCGAGTACACCGTGTCGTAGGCGTACTTCAGACCCTTGTCGAAGCCGTCGAAGTTGCGCCACTCGGCCAGGTAGTAGTGCGCCCGGACCTCGGTGCCGGAGTTGGTCTTCCAACCCCCGCCGGTGGTGTCGGTGAAGCTGCCGCCGGTGGCGGTCCAGCCGTTCGCCCCGCCCTCGACGTCGTCGCTCCAGGTGGTGGTGCCACCGCCGGTGACCGCGAAGTCGTCGGCGAACCAGCCCCGCTCCAGGAAAGACTCGTCGGTGGCCTGCCGCAGCCGCAGCTGCACGGTCTGCCCCGCGTACGCCGACAGGTCGACGTAGTCGTGCCGCCAGCCGCCGGTGGAGCCGGTCAGGCCGTACTTCTTACCGCCGAAGTCCGCCATCCGGCCGTTCGGGTCGGCGTAGTTGTCCGGCGTGGTGACCACGGCGCCGGCCGCGTCGTAGACCTTCTGCTCCGACCAGGTGGCCCCGCCGTCGGTGGAGAGCTCGACGAAGCCGTAGTCCCAGTCCTCCTCGATGACGTAGTTGTTCCACATCCAGAACTTCGCGTCGGCGGCCGAGGGCACGCTCACCGCGCGGCTCAGCTTGACGTCCGCCCAGTTCTGGTCGGCGCCGCTGTGCCACATGTTCCCACCGCTGTGCGGGGTGGCCAGGGTGATCACCTTGTCCGGCAGGTCCACCTTGATGCCGTGGGCGGTGCCGACCGGCGTGCGGGACGTCTGCCCGAGCCGGATGGTGCGCGGGTCGGAGCCGGGGGCGACCGTCACCGGCTCGGCCCAGCCGAGCACCCACTTGTCCCAGATGCCCATGTGGGTGGGGAGCGCCTGGAAGATCTCGCCGCTGTGCGAGCCGGAGGACATCAGGTCCCAGAAGTCCACGTCGGAGTCGGCGTTGCCGGACGTGTCGTAGAGGTCCGGCAGCCCGAGGTCGTGGCCGTACTCGTGCGCGAAGACACCGACGCCGGAGTCCTCCGGCTGCACGATGTAGTTCGACACCCGCAGCTGCGTGCCGGGAATGGTGTAGCCGCCCGGAACCGTCGAGGAGTGTGCCCAGACCGCGTACACGCCCTCGGCGCCGCCGCCACGGGACTTGCCCTGACCGGCGTGCACCAGCACCAGGTGGTCGATGACCCCGTCCGGCTCGAAGAGGTTGCCGTCGCCGTCGCGGTCGCTCTGGTCCTCGATGTCGTAGTCGGCCCACGGGAAGCTCGGGTCCATGGCGGCCAGCGTGTCGATAGCGTCGGTGGCGAGCCGGCCCGCGCCGGCCGGGTTGTCCGGGTGGCCGTTCATGGCCTGCTCGCGGCCGGCGACCCAGTCGCCGTTCTCGTCCTGGAAGCAGCGCGACGCCGCGTACCAGCCCTCGGAGTGCGGCACGGTGATCCACGGGCTGGCCTGCCCGTCGACCGTGTACGCGCCCTTGGACATCTCCAGGTACATGTTGTGCATGGTCCGGCCGGCGAGGCTGATGCCCTTCTTGCCGTCCGGCCCCTCCAGGTCCGTGCGGACCCGCTCGGTGATGCCCTTCTTCGTGTAGAGCATCTTGTTGTAGTGGGACGGCGAGAAGTCCGGCACCCACATCGAGTTGTTGTCCTCGTGCGGCAGGCTCGCCGGGTTCGGGATGTTGTTGTGCTTCGGCCCGTTCTGCACCGTGCCGGGGACGCACGTCCGGTCCTCGAAGACCGTCTTCGGCACCATCACGCCGGTGAAGTCGTCGTTGGCCTGGTCGTTGAACTCCACCAGCAGGGTGAGCAGCTTGGCCGTCTGGGTGCTCGGGGCCTGCTTGATCCGCCGAGGGCTCTTCCCGGTGCGGATCGACTGGGCCTCCAGCTTCGCGAGCTGCTTCGCGGCCGTCGGGTTGCCGCCGGCGTACTTGCGGTTGTACGCCCGGGCCCGGTCCACCGCCGTGGTGTACACGCCGTCGGCGCCCTTGACCTCCTTGCCGGCGGTGTCCGGCTGCACCTCGGGCTCGGCGTAGTTGATGTAGTGCTCGTCCGCCCCGATCGTGGCTCGAACCGGGCCGGACGTCTCGGCCGACGCGGTCCCCGTCACGGTCAGTGACGTGGCCGCGAGGGCGATGGCGGGCAGCGCGACGAGTAGGCGTCGGCGTGATCGTCGTTGCGGAATCGTGTGCATGCCGCTCCGTTTCTCGGGCATGGGCGAGGAGACCAGCCGGCGCGCATGACAGTGACGCCCATCGAACCGACCGATGCGGCTGAACCTAAAGGAGAAACAACCCGTCCAACAGGGGGCGGCGTCCCCTGTGTCCGTTCAGACCGGTACCCCTCACCCAACCGACCGAGATCTCACCGTTACGGAGCGTATGCGTGCCGGGATGCCCGAAACGGAGGGTGGCGGCCCGCGCGGGCCGCCACCCTCCGAGGGGTAACACGCCTGCCGTCAGTCCTCGTCGGACTTGCCGCCGCCCATCCCCGAGGAGATCAGCTCCATCACCGAGGAGTCCTGGAGGGTGGTCACGTCGCCCAGCGACCGGTTCTCCGCGACGTCCCGCAGCAGCCGGCGCATGATCTTGCCGGAGCGGGTCTTCGGCAGCTCCGGCACCAGCATGATCTGCCGCGGCTTGGCGATCGGGCCGAGCGTCCGCGCCACGTGGTTGCGCAGGTCGGAGATCAGCTTCTCGCCCGCCTCGCCCGCCGTGTCGACCGAGCCGCGCGGGATGGCGAACGCCACGATCGCCTGCCCCGTGGTCGGGTCGGTCGCCCCCACCACCGCCGCCTCCGCCACCGAGGGGTGCGACACCAGCGCGGACTCCACCTCCGTGGTGGAGATGTTGTGGCCCGACACCAGCATCACGTCGTCCACCCGGCCCAGCAGCCAGATGTGCCCGTCGTCGTCCTTCTTCGCGCCGTCCCCGGCGAAGTACAACCCCTCGAACCGGGACCAGTACGTCTCGACGAACCGGTTGTCGTCGCCCCAGATCGTGCGCAGCATCGACGGCCACGGCTCGCGCAACACCAGGTAACCGCCGCCGCCGTTCGGCACCGACTGGCCCTGGTCGTCCACCACGTCGGCCTCGATGCCCGGCAGCGGGGTCATCGCCGAACCCGGCTTGGTCTCGGTGACCCCGGGCAGCGGCGAGATCATGATCGCGCCCGTCTCGGTCTGCCACCAGGTGTCCACGATCGGCAGTTCGCCCCGGCCGACGTGCTGCCGGTACCACATCCACGCCTCGGGGTTGATCGGCTCGCCGACGCTGCCCAGCAGCCGCAGCGAGGACAGGTCGTGCCCGGCCGGGATGTCGTCGCCCCACTTCATCATCGTCCGGATCAGCGTCGGCGCGGTGTACAGGATGCTCACCCGGTACCTGTCGACGATCTCCCAGAACCGGCCCTTGTGCGGAGTGTCCGGCGTGCCCTCGTACATGACCTGGGTGACGCCGTTGGCCAGTGGCCCGTACACGATGTAGGAGTGACCGGTCACCCAGCCGATGTCGGCGGTGCACCAGTAGACGTCCGTCTCCGGCTTCAGGTCGAAGACCGCGTGCGCCGTGTACGCCGCCTGGGTGAGGTAACCACCCGTGGTGTGCAGGATGCCCTTCGGTCGGGCCGTCGTGCCGGAGGTGTACAGGATGAACAGCGGGTGCTCGGCGTCGAACGGCTGCGCGACGTGCTCGGCGGACGCCCGCTCCACCGTCTCGTGCCACCAGTGGTCCCGCTCCGACCAGGCGACCTCCTCACCGGTGCGGCGGATGACCAGCACGTGCTCCACCGACGGGCAGTTCGCCACCGCCTCGTCCACGGTCGGCTTCAGCGCCGACGGCTTGCCCCGGCGGTACCCGCCGTCGGCGGTGATCACCACCTTGGCCGTCGCGTCGGAGATCCGGTTGCTCAGCGAGTCGGCGGAGAACCCGCCGAAGACCACGCTGTGGGTGGCGCCGATCCGGGCGCAGGCCAACATCGCCACCGCCGCCTCCGGCACCATCGGCAGGTAGATCGCCACCCGGTCGCCGGCCGCCACGCCCAGCTCGGTCAACGCGTTCGCCGCCTGGCAGGTCATCCGGTGCAGGTCGGCGTACGTGACGGTCCGGGTGTCGCCCGGCTCACCCTCCCAGTGGATGGCCACCTTGTCGCCGTTGCCCGCCTCCACGTGCCGGTCCAGGCAGTTGTACGCCACGTTGAGCTGGCCGCCGGTGAACCACTTCGCGAACGGCGGGTTCGACCAGTCGAGCACCTGGTCCCACTGCTTCGCCCATACCAGCCGCCCCGCCTGCCGCTCCCAGAAGGCCAGCCGGTCGGCGGCGGCCTCGGCGTACGCGTCGGCGGTCACGTTTGCGTTCGCGGCGAGTTCGGCCGGCGGCGGGAACTGCCGCGTCTCGTTCAGCAAGTTGGCCAGTGCCTCGCTCATGCCGTGACTCCCTCGTCGCTTGCGTGACCTGCGTCTCTCCTACCCCCGCAGAGGTTAGCCGTGGCGGCCGGAGGCCGCGACAGCTCCCGGAGGACGCGCGCGCCGAGCGGCCCCCGCCACGCGCCGAGCTGTAAGGAAGGGCACCTTCTTAACGTCTACGGCAGAGAAGGGTCCCCTTCTCACCCACCGTCCCGGGGATCGCTAGCGTGACGGCGTGACCGCTGACCCGCTCGCGCCGCTGCTCGCGCTCGCCGACATCGCCCCCGCCGTCGAGCGGGCCCGCGACCGCGTCGACCAGGCGATGCGGCACCGCGCGCTGCGCCGGCACGGTGGCCAGGTCGCGGCCGAGGTCAGCCTCCGGTCCGCCGTGGCCAGTGCCGCCCTGGAGGGGTACGCCCACGACCGCGAGTCCGTCCGGGCCGGAACCCTCACCGACCCGGTGACCCAGGGGGCACTGCGGGTGGCCGGGGCGCTGCCCGGGCTGGCCGAGCGCTGGCCGAAGGCACCCCGGCAGGTCCTCGCCCGGCTGCACGTGCTCGCCGCCCGGGACGCCGTACCCGACGACGAGCTGGGGCGGCCGGTGGCCGACCCGGTGGTCGGCGCCCGGCTGGACGGCCTCGCCGGGCTGGTCGCCGGCGGCACGACCGCGCCCCCGCTGGTGCTCGCCGCCGTCGTGCACGGCGAGCTGCTCAACCTGCGCCCGTTCGCCGGGCCGTCCGGGCTGGTGGCCCGCGGAGCCGCCCGGCTGGTCCTCATGTCCACCGGTTTCGACCCCCGTGGGTTGGTCGGCGTCGACGTCGGCCACCGCGAGCGCGAACCGGAGTACGTCGGTGCGGCCGGGGCGTTCGCCACCGGCACCCCGGACGGGCTGCGCTCCTGGCTGCGGCACTACCTGGCTGCGGTCGAACTCGGCGCCGACCAGCTCACCGCCGTCGGTGACGAGATCCTCGCCGCCGGCTGACCAGCGGCCCGCCTGGCCTGCCAGCCCTGATCCACCCTCGCGGGACCCCGGCCCGGTCTGACCCCGGCTCAGCTGGACGCCGCCGGAGTGGTCAGGCCACGGGAGTGGTGCGGGTGCGGCGGTGCCGGCCGTACCAGGCGATGCCGATTGCCACCCCGACGCCCACACCGAGCGCCGCCGCGGCGACCGGCACCGCCGGCCGCTCCCGCAGCCGCCGGCCCAGCGGGATCGGGTGCCGGAACTCCAGCACCGGCCAGGCGTTCTCGGCGGCCAACCTGCGCAGCGCCCGGTCCGGGTTGACCACCGTCGGGTGGCCCACGCACTCCAGCAGCGGCCGGTCGCTCATCGAGTCGGAGTACGCGTACGAGTCGGCGAGGTCGTAGTCACGCTGCCGGGCCAGCTCGCTGACCGCTTCGACCTTGCTCGGGCCGGCCGCGTAGAACTCCACCTCGCCGCTGTACCGGCCGTCCGCCACCGTCATGCGGGTGGCGATGACGTCGGTCACCCCGAGCAACTCGCCGATCGGCCGGACCATCTCCTCGCCGGAGGCGGAGACCAGCACGACGTCCCGGCCGGCGGCTTGGTGCTCCTCGATGAGGGCGGCCGCCTCGGCGTACACGTAGGGGTTGATCAGCTCGTGCAGTGTCTCCGCGACGATCTGGCGGACCTGTTCCACCTGCCAGCCCTTGCACAGGGCGGCGAGATAGTCCCGGGTCCTGGCCATGGTCTGCTCGTCGGTGCCGCCCAGCCGGAACATCAGCTGCGCGTACGCCGACTTCACCACGTCCCGCCGGGTGATCAGCCCGTCCCGGTAGAACGGCCGACCGAACGCCAAGGCGCTCGACTTGGCGATGACGGTCTTGTCGAGATCAAAAAAAGCGGCACTTCGGCCCACGGCGCGAAAGTCTATCCGGATGGTCTATGGTCGGCGGGTGCCTGGGGTGCGGACTTCGGTCCTGCCCCTACGGCGACCCCGTCATCCCTGCCATCAGTGACGGCGATCACACTCTCCGAACGCGATTTCGCAGGGAGTGGAGGCGACACCACTCGACGTATACAGGTCTGCTCAGGCATGCTTGTGCTTACGACGAGTATTCACATGCCGTGCGACAGCAGACCCTCGGCGGTTGCACCCCCCGTGACCGCTGAGTCGGTTCGGCTCACACCCCCCCGGAGCCGAACCTCCCGACGACCCCCGTCTCCCCCCGACGGGGGTCGTCCCTTTCCTGGTCCCCCTCCGGCCCAGGTGAAGGCGCGTTCTTCGGGTGGGTCGGCTCGGGCGACAGGCGGAAAGTCAGCGAATCGTCAGCGAACGTCAGCCGCACCCGGTCGGCGTAGTCGTCGGGCGTGTGCGTGTACCGGTCCGGCGTCGTCGACGCCTTCTCGTGGCCCACCACCCGCCGCACCACGTTGACCGGTACGCCGTCCGTCGCCAGCCACGTGATGTACGAGTGCCGCAGGTCGTGGAACCGCAGCTCGCCGACCGCCGATGCCGCCGTATGTGCCACCGCCGCCGACACCCAGCCGGCGTTGTGCCGGTGTACGAAGCGCCGAGGCGGGCGGGCTATCCACGGGTCGTCGTTCGGGTCGCGGTCCCACGCCAATACCCACCCCTGGCCAGCCTCAGCAGGTCGCCGAGCAACCGGTACCCGGGCAGTCCAGGCAGGACCGGCGGGCCAGGGAACGAGCCCGCTCCGACCCACGCCCCATCGATGGTGTGGAGGCAGGAAGGGGACGCGCGGCGCGGCGCACTATGCGCGCGGGTCGCCAAGCCACACACGTCCTGGTTGTCCAGGCGCTCGGAGCGCCCGACAACCGCAGGGTGACGCCGCCATCAGAGCCGATGACCAGGTCGGCGTTGTCCTCCACGGTGACGGCAGTGACGGTCAGGTTCAGCACTTCGAGTAGCGTCGAAAGGTAGACGCCGGCTGCTCCGCCGCCAAGTCGAAGACGAACGGCGGGGGCGGGATCACCTGATCGCCGCCGACCTGTGATCGACAATTCCTAAACCGTGGTGCCGAGCGGGCCAGGTGACCCATCTTGACCCAAGCGGAACGCACCGCCGCGCCATCCGAGGAACGTCAGCACCAAGCCGCCGGCGAGGTGATCGGCAGGTTGCCGCCCATGCTCGCTCCTATGGATCAAATGATGGTGAGCGTGGCGTGTCTCAGTCCTCATTCAGTCCTCTAGAGGTCGAGTCCCGGCCGCTGGCGCTGAGAGATGCCGAGAGGGGTTTCCGCAGGCCAGCCGGGGTTAGAGCAGGTAGACCGTGGTTGGCAACTTGATCTCGCAATGCGTAGGTCGGATCACCGTCCCCGGGGGCAACGCGCGGGACGTCAGGACGGATAGGGTCTTCGCATGCGCAGCCCAGCTCCATGGCTCAGGGTCCTGGCGTTTGCTCTGGTCAGCGTCGGCATGGCCATGGTCTTCATCAACGCCGAGGCCCTCTCGAACGGCGACGCCGTCGAGTGCGACGGCAGCCCGATGAGACCCGGTCAAGTGTGCGTGCGCGTAGGCGGCGGCGGAACCAGCTACGACGAGGAGAAGAGGAACGAAGCCCGGGGAGTGCTCGCTGGCTACGCCGGGGTGGGCATCGGCACCCTCGGCATCGTCCTCCTCATCAGCCATGGGATTGCCACGCGACGAGGAAGCCGATAACGCCCCTGCCCAGACCCATCTTCTTGGCCGTGGTCACCGCGCGGCCACGTAGCCCGCGCGGCGTAGGGGAGCGCACGCCGGCCGCGTCGGCGAGCTGGCGGCGGTCGTGGGGTTGCGTTTGCTGGGCCTCCGGCGGGGGCGCTCCGGCTCCAGGGTGGCCGGGGGCTCGGTCGGCGGGTCGCGGTCCGTGGGTGGTTGCGGCGGCCATCCCGCCTGCCATCGACCCGGGCGGGCCGAGCAGACACCGCCCGGCCCGCCAGCGTCCGTACGGGCCGTCAAGGTCTGCTTGACGTGGTGGCCCGAGGTGGCGGGCGGGTGGCAGCCCGCGTCCCAGGAGAGCGGGTCGATGGCAGGCGGGATGGCACCTTGACGTGGGTAAGTAGCGGGACCGGTTTCGCCCCAACAGCGTGATTGTGAGACGTAGCCGGACCTCGGTAGACAGAACAATGAGGGGTCCGGCTAGGATGTAGCGTCTACTTCGTTAGTAGTTGATAGAGCGTCCAAGGCGCGGTGGCCGCCGCGACAAGGACACAGAGTCGGATGGTCTCGGGCCAGCTTCGCAGGGCGGCCCGGACTGTCCGTCCAATTTCCTTTGGAAGTTCTTCCATTAACTACTCCTTCCTGTTTTGAGACAGCAAAAAGGAGGCCCCCCCAGTATGGCTACTTATAGGAACAGAAATTCCTATAAGGCCCACAAAGGTGGAGCCTCCTAAAGACTTTGGTGCGTTGCCAGCTAAATGACGCTATGCTCGCTGGCAATGGCAAAAGCGTACGTCATGTGGCAACCGCATGACAAGCCCTTGTTCGAATAGTGTGACGTCGCCCGGTTCGCGACGCCGGGGCGGGCGGACGGGTCAGCGCACCACGGCCCTGCGTGTCTCGGACTCCGGCTGGAAGCAGACCAGCGCCCAGCCACGATCGTTGGTGACGACCCATGGGTGGCCGACGTAGGTCTGCTGCCGGTACGACTCGCCCGGCCCCAGCGTCCGGTACTGCTGGCGGCGGCCGTTCCAGTCGAGCCAGTACACGACGATCCGCTCGCGCCGGGCGTTGACGAACTCGATGTACGTCGAGCGGCCACCGCCGGTCGACCGCAGGTGCGACTCCGCGTACGGCGGCAGCGGTTGCAGTTCCGGCGTGCTGGGCTGGGTGGGTTGTGGCCGGGGGGCGGTGGTCGTCGGGGCGGGCCGGCTCGTGGTCGCGGTCGGGGCGGCGGTCCGGGGCCTGCCGGTGGGCGGACGGCCCGACGTGGAGGCCGGGGGCGGTGCCGAGGCCCGGTTCGACAGGGACCCCGCCGCCGGCGAGAGGGTGGGCGTGGGCGTCGCGCTGTCGGTGGGCAGCCCCACCCGGATCGGTTCCTGGGCGATCGGCCCCGGCTGGTAGGGCTGGTAGGCGTTGAAGAGCGGCAACAGCATGATGATCAGCGTGGCCACCAGCCCGACCACCACGGAGGCCAGGACGAGGGCCAGTCGCAGCCCGTCACTGCTGTGCGCCCTCCTCGACGGGGCGGACGTCGGTCGGGCCGCCGGTGGCGACCCCGGACCCGTCGTGGTCCACCCGTCCCCAGCGGGCAACGCCCCGTAGGCCGCGGGCGGCACGGACGCGCGCTCCACCGACGGCGGCACCCAGCCACCGATGCGTAGGCGCGCCGGCCCGGCCCCGTCCCCGGTCTTCCTGGCGATGTCGAGTCTGTGCCGATCGTCGAACTCGCTTGAGTGGGTCATGTCCCCGGTCCGCGCACGGTGCCACTTCGATCAATGGCACGGAGGATCGAATTATGCGCGACGAGGGTTCCCCCAGGTCAATGTTTCGCGCCGAAAATCGCGTAGCGGTCCCTCCATTGGCTCCTTGGACGTGGATCGTCACACCGGGTGCGGCCAGTCCCCGGCCGGATGATGCGGTGTCGTCGTGCGGCGGGCCGGTCTGACGGCTCGGGGGCTGCGCCGCTGTGGGTGCCTCCCGCCTGGGCGACGGTGTTCTGCCATAGCAGATCGACCTGGCTTTCGGGCGATGTCCACAGTGCCTCCGGTTATCCACAGGGGAGCCCGAGCCGGCGGCGAGCGGGGGCCGCCCCGGGCACGCTCTCGGGCAGCACCCCCGAGCCGACTGCTGGAGGCCGTGATGCCACCACCCCGTACCTCGCTCTCGCCGCGCCGCCGACTGCCCTTGGTGGTGACCTCGGACGACGACCTCCTCGACGATCTGCTCCGGCTCGCCGCCGCCGGCGGCACGGAGGTCGAGGTGGCCGCGGACCCGGCCGCCGCCCGGTCCCGGTGGTCGCCCGCACCGCTGGTGCTGGTGGGCGACGACCAGGCGCAGGCCTGCCTGCGGGCGCGGCTGCCGCGCCGGTCGCGGATGGTCCTGGTGGGCCGGACCGGGCAGCTCGATCCCGGCTGGGAGATCGCCGAGCTGATCGGCGCTGAGCACGTCGCCACCCTGCCTGCCGCCGAGCCATGGCTGGTGTACCGGTTCGCCGAGTGCGCGCCGGACCGGGCCGGCGACGGCGTGGCCCGGGTGGTCGCGGTGCTCGGCGGCCAGGGCGGCGCCGGGGGCCAGCTCCCTCGCCGGTGGGCTAGGCCTTCACCGCCGCCCGGGCCCGGTTGCGTACCCTCCTCGTCGACTCCGATCCGCTCGTCGGTGGGCTGGACCTGGTGCTCGGCTGGGAGCAACTGGACGGGCTGCGCTGGCCGGCGCTCACCGACGCCGACGGGCGGGTCGACCCGCCGGCGTTGGTCCGGGCCCTGCCCAGCCGCGGCGACCTGGTGGTGCTCTCCTGGGACCGGGGAGACCCCCTGCCGCTGCCCGCCCCGGCGATGGCGGCCACCCTGGATGCGGCCCGGCGGGGGCGCGACTTCGTCGTGGCCGACGTGCCTCGCCATCTCGACGACCCGGCCGTGCTCGCGTTGCAGGCCGCCGACCAGGCGTTCCTCGTCGTGCCAGCCGAGTTGCGGGCCACCGCCGCGGCAGCCCGGGTGGCAGCGGCCGCCGCCCCGCATTGCGCCCAACTGTCCGTCGTCGTGCGCGGCCCGGCACCGGGTCGGCTCAAGGCCGTCGAGGTGGCCCGCGCCCTGGGGCTGCCCCTGGCCGGCACGCTCCGTCCCGAGCCGGGGCTGTGCCGAGGGCTGGAGCGCGGGGAGGCACCCGCCGCCGACGGGCGTGGACCCCTCGCCGCGCTCTGTCAGCGCATCGTCGGCGAGCTGACCGGCCTTCCGATGTCGGGTGCGGCGTGAACGGCCACGCCGACGGCGAGGAACTCGCCAGCCGGGTGCGCCAGCGGTTCGCCGCCACGGCCGCCCCGGTCACCCCGGCAGCCGTGGTTTCCGCCGTACGCGCCGAGCCGGCGGCGGCGATCCTCGGGGACACCGCCGTGCTCCGGATCGCCGGCCGGGTGCACGACGACCTGGTCGGCGCGGGCCCGCTGGCACCCCTGCTCGCGGACGCCGAGGTGACCGACGTGCTGGTCAATGGAACCCGGGTGTGGGTCGATCGGGGCCAGGGCCTGTACCAGGTCGCGGTGCCGGTCGGCACCGTCGACGACGTACGGCGCCTGGCGCAGCGCCTCGCGGCCGGGGCCGGCCGCCGCCTCGACGACGGCTCCCCGTACGCGGACGCCCGGCTGCCCCGACGGCACCAGGCTGCACGCCGTGTTGCCCCCGGTGGGCCACCGACGGGCCCTACCTG
>NZ_GG657738.1:3904819-3908187 GCF_000158815.1 Micromonospora sp. ATCC 39149
CACCTTCCGGCAGCGCCCGTTCACCCTCGACGACCTGGTGCGGCAGGGCACCGTGCCCCGGCCGATCGCCCCGGTACTGGCCGCAGTGGTGGCCGCCCGGCTCGCGTACCTGGTCGTGGGCGGCACCGGTTCCGGCAAGACGACCCTGCTCAACACCCTGCTCGGGCTGGTTCCGGCAACCGAGCGGATCGTGCTGGTCGAGGACGCCGCCGAGCTGCGCCCCGTGCACCCGCACGTGGTCGGGTTGCAGGCCCGCACCTCCAACGTGGAGGGCTCCGGTGCGGTCGGCCTCAACGACCTGGTTCGGCAGGCCCTCCGGATGCGCCCGGACCGGCTCGTGGTGGGGGAGTGCCGGGGCGGGGAGGTCGTCGATTTGCTCGCCGCCCTGAACACCGGCCACGACGGCGGGGCGGGGACGCTGCACGCCAACGCGCCCTCGGACGTACCGGCTCGGCTGGAGGCGCTCGGCATGCTGGGCGGGTTGCCCCGGGCCGCGCTGCACGCCCAGGTCGCCGCCGCGCTCCAGGTGCTGCTCCAGGTCCGCCGGGGCGCGCGGGGCCGGGTGCTGGAGTCGGTCTGCCTACTGCTTCCGGACGGCCCGGATCGCCTGGTCACGGTCGTCCCGGTCTGGGTGCGCGGCCATGGTCCCGGTCCCGCCGCGCGCGCCCTCGGCGCGTTGCTACGGGAGCGGGACGTACCGGTCCCGCCGGTCCTGTGCGCGGGGTGGCCGGACCGGGAACGTCGCGGGTCGGACGGCGCGACCGAGGCGTATGGGGCGGCTCCCCGGCACGGGGACGCCGAGTGACCACGACGGGCTGGCTGGTGGCCGTGTGCCTGGTCGCCGCTGCGACGGCCGTGGGGTGGCCGCTGCGCAACAGCCGGTCTCGGCGGCGTTCCGTGCTCACGGCGCTACCGCCCCGTTCGCCGGGCCGACCCAGCGACCTGAGCGCCGGCGAGCGGGCTTTGCCGCCTCCCGACCGGGCACACCCGGGCCCCGCGTCGGGCCCGGCGGAGCGGCAGGCAGGTGCCACGGACGCCACGAGCGCTGCCCACCCGCCGGGTTCGGCGGGGCGGGCCAGCCGCTGCCGTGGCCCCGCCCCCAGACCGCCCGAATGGCCCGGCTCGACCGGCCCATCCGGGCCTGGCCGGCGGCCGGGTCCGCCTGGCCGCCGTGACCCGCGCCGGCCCGCCGGTTGGGCTGACCGCCCGCCGACAGCCACGCACCAGCCGGTCCCGGCTCGCGCCGACCAGGGAGAACGGAAGCACGGGTCGTCGGCGCGATCCGTGCCCGGTGCCGCCGGCACCCGGTCGCGGCTGTCCGGATGGCTGTCGGCCTCGCCCCGGCGGGCCGTACTCGTCGCGGGCGTGGCCGGCGGGGGATCGGGCGGCCTGCTGGCCGGGCCGGTGGCCGCCGTGGTGGCCGGCGCGTATGGCGCGCTGCTCGTGCGGGGGCTGGTCCGGAGACGGCTTGCCCGGCAGGCGGAACTCGCCCGTCGGCACGGGCTGGACCAACTCTGCGCCCTCGCCGCGGACCTGCGGGCCGGCGTGCCGGTGCTGACCGCCGCCGCGACTCTGACCTCGCCCCCAGTCGCGCCGCCGTCGTCGCCCGCGCCTCCGTTCCCGCTGTCGCTGGCCGCGTTGTCGTCCGCCGCGCCGCCGGGCGTTCCGGACCCCGTCCCGATCGCCACCATCACCGCCCGCTCGACAGCACCCCTGCCAGCGCCCGGGTCCGCCCTGGACATCGGCCGGTCCGGGGCGAGCGCCGGCCCGGATGTGGCCAGCACCGCGCCGGGCCTGCCTGGCGAAGACCCGCCCAGGTCCGCGCGGGGCATCGGCCGGCAGCCCGTCGGCCTTGCGGCCGGCGCTTCCGACGCGCCGGATCGGCTCCGCCAGTTGGCTCGGGCTGCGGTCCGGCTCGCCGACCGGACAGGAGCTCCCCTGGCCGAACTGCTGGAACGAATCGAGGCCGACGCGCGGGCCGCCGACCGAGGGCTGGCCGCTGCGGCGGCGCAGGCGGCCGGAGCGCGGGCCACCGCCTGGCTGCTCGCCGCTCTGCCGCTCGGCGGCATCGGGCTCGGGTACGGGGTGGGCGTCGACCCGGTCGCGGTGCTGCTGCACACCCCAGTCGGTGGCGGTTGTGCCGTGGCGGCCGTGGTCCTCCAGTTCGTTGGCCTGCTCTGGACGGAACGCCTCGGTGCGGCACCCGGCGGGAGCCGCTCATGACCCGCCAGACGGTGGCCGCCGGTTGCCTCGTCGCCGCGGCGGTGCTTGCCCTGTCCATCGGTACGCGGACGGATGCCGTCCGACGGCTGCGCGGGTTGGGCGGGCGGGACGGGTCGGTCGGGCGGGCACGACCGGCGTGGTGGCCTGATTCGATTCGCCTCGGATCAGGACTGTTCGGCCTGGCGGTCCTGGTGGTGCTGGGTGGCTGGTCGGGCCTCCTCGGCGGGGTCGTCGCGGCCGTCGCGGCGGACCGAGGGCTGCGCCGGATCGAGCCTCCCGCCGCCCGGGAACGGCGGCTGCGGGAGGCCGCCGACCTGCCCCTCGCCGCGGACCTCCTCGCCGCCGCGATGCGGGCCGGGGCGTCGGTGGACCGTTCCGTGCTGGCGGTGGCCGACGCGCTCGGTGGGCCGCTCGCCGACCGTCTCGGCCGGGTCGGCCGGACCCTGCTGCTCGGTGGCGGCCCCCAGGAGGCGTGGTCGCATCTCCTCCCGGTGCCGGGGGCCGAGCGGTTGGCCGGTGCCGCGCTGCGCTCGTCGAACAGCGGTGCCGCCCTCGCCGGTGCGTTGACCCGCCTCGCCGACGACCTGCGCGCCGACCGCTCGACCGCCGCTGAGGCCGCCGCCCGCCGAGCCGGTGTGCTGATCGTGCTGCCGCTGGGGCTCTGCTTCCTACCCGCCTTCATTCTCGCCGGCCTGGTGCCGGTGATCGTCGCCGTCCTCGGCGACGTGCTCTGAGCGCCGCCAGCCGACCGGCTGGGCGGCTACCGTCGAGAAGGGAAGAACGAACATGCGCAAGATCCTCACCCGCCTGCGCGGCGACGCAGGGATGAACACCGCCGAGTACGCCGTCGGCACCCTCGCCGCCGTCGCGTTCGCCGGCATCCTCCTCAAGGTGTTGACCTCGGGGAACGTCCAGTCCGCGCTGACCGCCGTCATCGACCGGGCGCTGAAGTGACCGACCGCCGGCAGGCCGTGCGCGACCGGCGTACGCCGGAGCGACAGCCGCAGCCGGGTCGGCGCGTCCGGTCGACGCGGTGGACGTGGCGACGTCCGTCCCGGCTGCCACGGGAGCGTGGGTCGTTCACGGCCGAGTTGGCCGCCGGCCTGCCGGCGGTGCTGCTGCTCCTGCTCGCCGGCCTGACCGCG
>NZ_GG657738.1:3908287-3927564 GCF_000158815.1 Micromonospora sp. ATCC 39149
TCCCGGGGCCAACCCGGCGGCGCGGCCGGTGCCGCTGCGGCACCGGCGGGGGCGGACGTCTCGGTCGCCGTGAACGGCGACCGGGTCACCGCGACCGTACGCGCGCCGGTGCGCGCTCTCGGTGCCAGGCTTCCCCGTATCACCGTGGCCGCCACTGCGGTCGCCGCCGTCGAGCCCGGTGCTCCGGGTCCTCGGCCATGACGAGCCGGGCGGGACGCGCCACCGGCCTGGGACGCGCCGGACGTGCGGTGACAGCCGACGGCGGGACCGGAGAGGCACCCGCCGTCCGTGCCGACGGTCGAGGCGGTGAGCCGGCCGACCGACGGGGCGGAGAACGGGGCGGGGCGACGGTGTGCCTGCTCGCCATCGGGCTGGTGTTCGTCGTGATCGGCGCTTTCGGTGCGGCGGTCGGCGCGGCGCGGGTCGCCCGGCAGCGGGCCGGGGTGGCGGCGGACTTCGGGGCGCTCGCGGCGGCGGGTCGCGCGTTGAGCGGCGATGGGGTGGCCTGCGGGGCCGCCGAGGCGATCGTGCGGGCCAACGGGGCGCGGGTGGTCGGCTGCCGGCTCGACGGGCTGGATGCCGTGGTGACGGCGGAGGTGGCAGTGGCCGCGGCGCCGGGCCTCACGCGGGTCGCCACGGTGACCTCCCGGGCCGGCCCGCCACGCGGCTGACGTCGACGCCGGCTGACGTCGACGCCGGATGGTGGTTAGCGCGGATCGTGTAGCGGGCCGGATGGTGACGGGAGGCCGGATGGTGTGGCGAGGGCAGATAGTGGCGAGGGCCGGATGGTGGCGACCGCACGCTCAGGCGGCGGCCTCGCTGGGGCGGCTCCCTGCCCTGGTGGGCCTGGCGGTCGGGGAAGCCGGGTACCGCTCCTTGGTCACGGTGGCCTTGTTGCGACTCCCCGGGGTCCGTGCCGGTTCGGCGCGGACCCCGGGCGGTGCGTCGGTCAGCGGCCCTGGAGGGCGTCCAGGCCGATCGCCATGGCGATCACGAGTCGGCGGTCGATCTGCGGGTTCTGCACCTCGACGGCGTACCGGTCCCGCAGGCCCCACTTCTTGATGACCGAGAACACCGGCTGGCCACCGGCGGTGAAGTCGAAGTGGTACGGCAGCCAGGACAGCGAGTCGACGAACCGGCGCAGCAGCGCCACCGGCATGCTCCGTTCCTGGCCGGTGGTCTGCGGCAGGCCGGCCTGCTCGACGTGCCACGTCGACCGCAGCAACGACTGGGCGAAGTCCTTACGGAACAGCCCGATCGGGTTGCCGGCGTGGTCGGTGACGTCGTACGTGGCGCCAAGGTCCAGCCGCTGCCGGGCCTTGAAGCCGAGCAGCGGCTGCTGCTTGCTGTCGTCGGTGTAGATGGTCACCTGTTCCTTGAACGCCAGCCGCTTCTGCTGCGCGAACGCCAGCAGTTCGCCTTCGGAGCCGTCGGGGGCGACGGAGTGGACCTCGTACTGGTTGACCATCATCCGGATCCGCTGCCGGATGTGGAACTGCTGTTGGTGCTGCAAGGCGTCGAGCTGCATGAGATCTCCTTCAAAGGGTCGCCGGAGTCTCGCACAGCCGTCTCCTCGCCGTCCGTCGACGGCCTCAGCACGCGAGCGCCCGTCAGCGCCCGAGCGCCCGCCGTAGAGTCCAGCGCCCGACCGCCCGACCGCCCGCCAGCGCCCGCTGTGGACTTCAGCACCCGAGCGCCCGCCGTCGGTGTCAGCGCCCGCCGTCGACGGTGGCCTTGAGTGCCCAGCTGTTGAGCACCTGGTGGATGCTGCGCAGCCGCTCGTTGATCTGTTCCAGCCGTTCCGCCTGAGCGAGCGTTGCCATGGCGGTGCCGAGGGCGATCTGCTGGTCGAGGGTGAGGTGCTCCTGGTCGATGGTGTAGAGCAGGTCGACGGTCTCGGCGATGGTGTCGGCCACGACTCCTCCTTCGGCGGCTAGAAGGCAATTTCAGGGTAGTGGAGCATAGGCGGGACATGGAAGCGCTCCCATGCATCAATGCCCAGTACGTCCGACGGTCATGCACGCATCCCGAAAAGGCGGGCACTCGCAGCCCGCGCGGAGCGCCGGCCGTCAGCGCAGCTCGCGCGCCGCGTCAACCCCGGCCGTCAGCGCCGCCGGCAGGGCCCGGTCGGGGCCGCCGGGTCTGCTCGGCCGCCCGGCCACCCTGCCGAGGCGGCGGGGCAGCCGAGCCGGCCGACGCGCCCAGGCTGGCCAGCACCACGTCGAGGACCCGGATCGCTGCCGGCTTGGACAGCGGGTTGTTGCCGTTGCCGCACTTCGGGGACTGGACGCAGGACGGGCACCCCGCCTCGCAGCCGCACTCGGCGATCGCGTCGCGAGTGGCCCGTAGCCACTGGGCCGCCGTCCGGTACGCCCGCTCGGCGAAGCCCGCCCCGCCCGGGTGCCCGTCGTAGACGAAGACGGTGGGGGCCTCGGTGTCCGGGTGCAGCGCGGTCGACAGCCCGCCGATGTCCCACCGGTCGCAGGTGGCCATCAGCGGCAGCAGCCCGATCGCGGCGTGCTCGGCGGCGTGCAGGGCCCCGGGCACGTCGGCCGGCTCGACCCCGGCCGACGCCAGCGACTCCGGGGAGAGGGTGAACCAGACGGCGACGGTGCGCAGTTCGCGGGCCGGCAGGTCCAGCGGCCGGGTGTCGATGACCTCACCGGAGGAGATCCGCCGCCGCTGGTACGACACCACCTGGCTGGTCACGTCCACCTCGCCGAGGAAGAGGCCGACCGGCCCGGCGTCGACGTACGAGCGGACCGACGCCACGGTGAGCGAGGTGACGTCCCGGGCGTGGGTGGACCAGTCGGGCTCCTCCGGGTGCACCAGCGCGCATCCGTCGGCGAGGTCCAGGGAGTCGACCACGTACGAGACGCCCTGGTGCAGGTGGACCGCGCCGGGGTGGACGAGGAAGTGCGCCGAGCCGCCGTCGACGGTGCCGAGCAGCCGCCCGGTGGCCGCCTCGACCACGCAGACCGGGGCCCCGCCCTCGCCGCGCAGGTCCACCTCGGGCCGCTCCCGGTGCCGCCAGTACCAGCCCGTCGGTCGTTGCCGCAGCGCGCCGGCCTCGACTAGCGAGTCGACGGCCTCCTTGGCGCCCTCGCCGAAGAGTTCCAGGTCGGCCGGGGTAAGCGGGGCCTCGGCCGCCGCGCAGGCGAGCTGCGGGGCGAGCACGTACGGGTTGGCCGGGTCGAGCACGGTGGCCTCGACCGGGCGGCCGAACAGGGCCTCCGGGTGGTGCACCAGGTAGGTGTCCAGCGGATCGTCCCGGGCCACCAGCACGGCGAGGGCCTCACCGCCGGAGCGCCCCGCCCGCCCGGCCTGCTGCCACAGGGACGCCCGGGTGCCCGGCCAGCCGCAGATCAGCACGGCGTCCAGCCCGACCAGGTCGACGCCGAGTTCGAGCGCGTTGGTCGAGGCGAGCCCGAGCAAATCACCGTGCAGCAGGGCCCGCTCCAGTTCGCGCCGCTCCTCGCGCAGGTAGCCGGCCCGGTAGGCGGCCACCCGGCCGCCGAGCCCGGGGACGGCCTCGTCGAGGGCGCGGCGCGCGGTGGCGGCCACCACCTCCGCGCCCTTGCGGGACCGGACGAAGGCGAGGGTGCGTACCCCGGCGGCGACCGCGTCGGCGAGCAGGCCGGCGGTCTCCCGCAGCGCCGACCGGCGCACCGGCGCGAGGTCGACGGCCCCGACCGCCGGGTCGTCGGCACCGGGCAGCAGCGGCGGCTCCCACAGGGCGAACGTCACCCCGCCGCGCGGGGAGGCGTCGTCGGTGACGGCCGCGACCGGCAGGCCAGTGAGCCGCCCGGCCGCCGTCGCCGGGTCACCCGACGTGGCGGAGGCCAGCACCATGATCGGGGTACGGCCGAAGCGGGCGCACTGGCGGCGCAGCCGGCGCAGCACGTGCGCGACGTGCGAGCCGAACACCCCCCGGTAGGTGTGGCACTCGTCGACGATCACGTACGCCAGCCGGCGCAGGAAGCCGGACCAGTGGGCGTGCCCGGGGAGGATGCCGTGGTGCAGCATGTCGGGGTTGGTCAGCACGAACCGGGAGTGCCGGCGGATCCAGTCCCGCTCGGCGCGTGGGGTGTCCCCGTCGTAGCAGGCGGGGCGTACCCCGTCGAGTTCCAGGCCGGCGACGGCGCGCAACTGGTCGGCGGCGAGCGCCTTGGTCGGCGCCAGGTAGAGCACGGTGGCCCGGGGGTCGGCGAGCAGGGTGGCCAGCGCGGGAAGCTGGTACGCCAGGGACTTGCCGGACGCGGTGCCGGTGGCGACGACGACGTGCGTGCCGGCGTACGCCAGGTCGGCGGCCTCGGCCTGGTGCCGCCACGGCGCGACCACGCCGCGTCGGGCGAACGCCGCGCGTAGTTCCTCGGGGGCCCATCGTGGCCACGGCACCTGTTCCCCGGCCCGGGCCGGCACCCGTTCGACGTGGGTGACCGGGTCTGCGTCGGCACCGGTGCGCAGCCGGCGCAGCAGCTCGTTCGGGCCCTCGCCCGGGGGGCGGTCGGGGCCGTGGCCTGCGGCTACGGTGGCTGCGGGGGTCACGTCCTGCACTCTCGCACAAGTGTTCGGAGTTGGTTTCCGGGGGTGTGGGTAAGGGGGAGCCTTCGCCGGTGACCTCGCGGACGGTTTCGGCGGAGATGGTTAGATGCCCAGGAGAGTTTACGACTCTTGCGAGGAGGACCGATGGAGCTGTCGCTGGCGACCCGTGCCGTGGGGAAGCACACGGTGCTCGAGGTCGGCGGTGAGGTCGACGTGTACACGGCACCTCGGCTGCGGGAACGGCTCCTGGAGTTGGTCGACGGCGGGGCCCGGCACGTCGTGGTGGACCTGGGCCGGGTCGACTTTCTGGACTCCACGGGCCTGGGTGTGCTGGTCGGCGCGCTGAAGCGGCTGCGCGCGGCGGGCGGCAGCTTCGCGCTGGTCTGCGGCAAGGAGCCGCTGCTCAAGATTTTCCGGATCACCGCGTTGGACCAGGTCTTCCCGCTGCATCCGACCGTCGATGCGGCGATCGGGGCCGATCCGAGCGGCGCCGGCGCCTGATGGCGACGGTTCGGCTCTCCTTCTCGCCGGCTCCGGTGCACGTCCGCACCGCCCGGCTGGTCGGTGTCGCGGTGGCCCGCCGCGCTGGCGTCCGCGAGGACCTGCTCGACGAGGTGCGGCTGGCCATCGGCGAGGCGTGCACCCGGGCGGTCGCCCTGCACCGGCAGTACAACGTGCCGGACCCGGTGCTCGTGGAGATGTCCGACAGCGGGGCGTACGCGGTGCGGGTGGTGGACCGGGCGCCGATCGAGGCGAGCATCGGCCTCGCCGCGCTGGACGCCGACCAGCTCGCCAACGAGTCGCTCAACGAGGACGACCTGACCACGGGCGTGGGCTTCGCGCTGCTCGCCGGCTTCGTCGAGGATCTTCAGGTTCGCCCCGTCGATGAGGGCGTCGGCACCGAGGTCCGCATGGTCTGGCCGGTGCAGCGCTGATCCCCGGCTCAATGCCTGCTGACCTTATGTTCAACTTCCGACTGACCGTATGATCAACCCCGGCTGACTGTGCGCTCAGCTGTCTGAGCTGACTTCGCGCTCAGCATACTGATTCGCTGATCAGGGCCGTGCTCCCGACCGGGAGGGCGGCCCGTTTGTCGTGGTCGGGCTCTATATCAGATTTTTTCAGGTAACACAGCGACGAAGATCATCCCGACATGGTGCCCCATAATGTGACCTCCAGCACTACGGAGGGCTACAGTACGCGGGTTGTGAGCAAGTGATCCTTCCCGCAGCCAGCGGGTATGGGTGTTCATCGCTGGTCCGCTGGAGTGGGTTGGCGCGCTTGCGAGTCCGCATCCAGGCGTCGGTCTGTGCGTCTCCACCGGCCGGCGCGAGTGTTCGGTACAGGAGGACACAGATGTCCGGGACCTTCGCCGCCGACGGCGGCGCACTGTCCCTTACCGGAGCCAACCTGACGTACGTCGTCATCGCCGCGGTCATCGCGCTGATGGCACTCGTCTTCGCCGCCGCCTTGACCAAGGCCGTGCTGGCAGCCGGTAAGGGCACCACCAACATGCAGGAGATCTCCGGGGCGGTACAGGAGGGGGCCTCGGCCTACCTGCTCCGGCAGTTCAGGACCCTCGCGATCTTCGTGGCGATCGCCGTGGTGCTGCTCTTCCTGCTGCCGGTGCACGACACCGACGGCAGCGAGATCGCGGTGAAGATCGGCCGGTCCGCCTTCTTCGTGGTGGGCGCCCTGTTCAGCGCGTTCATCGGCGGTGCCGGCATGTGGCTGGCCACCCGCGCGAACCTGCGGGTCGCCGCCGCAGCCCGGGAGGCGACCGGCGGCCGGGAGGGCGCCATGAAGATCGCCTTCCGCACCGGCGGCGTGGTCGGCTTCCTCACCGTCGGCCTCGGCCTGTTCGGTGCGGCGCTGGTCGTCCTGCTGTTCAAGGGCGACGCCCCGACCGTGCTGGAGGGCTTCGGCTTCGGCGCCGCGCTGCTCGCCATGTTCATGCGGGTCGGCGGCGGTATCTTCACCAAGGCCGCCGACGTCGGCGCCGACCTGGTCGGCAAGGTCGAGCAGGGCATTCCCGAGGACGACCCGCGCAACGCCGCCACCATCGCCGACAACGTGGGCGACAACGTCGGCGACTGCGCCGGCATGGCCGCCGACCTCTTCGAGTCGTACGCGGTCACGCTCGTCGCCGCGCTGATCCTCGGTCGGGCCGCGTTCGGCAACGACGGCCTGGTCCTCCCGCTGATCATCTCCACGATCGGCGTGCTGGTGGCGATCGTCGGGGTCTTCATCACCCGGCTGCGCGCCTCCGACCGCAACGGCCTCACCGCGATCAACCGGGCCTTCTACCTCTCGGCCCTCTTCTCCGCCGTCCTGGTCGCTATCGCGTCCTACGCCTACCTCAAGCCGACCTGGGCCGACCTGCTCGGGGCCGAGTGGCGGGCCAGCCTCGGCGTCGACGGCGGCGACCCGCCGCTGGGCCCGCGTGGGATGACCATCGCCGCCGTGATCATCGGCATCGTGCTGGCCGCCGCGATCCAGGCGCTCACCGGCTACTTCACCGAAACCAACCGTCGCCCGGTGCAGGACATCGGCAAGAGCTCGCAGACCGGCCCGGCGACCGTCATCCTCGCCGGCATCAGCGTCGGCCTGGAGTCGGCCGTCTACTCGGCGCTGCTGATCGGCGCGGGCGTCTTCGGCGCGTTCCTGCTGGGCGGCGGCTCCATCACGCTGTCCCTGTTCGCGGTGGCGCTGGCCGGCACCGGACTGCTCACCACCGTCGGCGTGATCGTCGCGATGGACACCTTCGGCCCGATCTCCGACAACGCGCAGGGTGTGGCCGAGATGTCCGGCGACATCGACGAGAACGGCGCCCGGATCCTCACCGAGCTGGACGCGGTCGGCAACACCACCAAGGCGATCACCAAGGGCATCGCGATCGCCACCGCCGTTCTCGCGGCGACGGCGCTGTTCGGCTCGTACACCGACACGCTACGCACGGCGTACGCGGACGCGGGCGTCGGCGACGTCGGCGCGGAGATCCTCAACTCGCTGAACGTGGCGAACCCGCGCAACCTCGTCGGCCTGATCATCGGCGCGGCGGTGGTCTTCCTCTTCTCCGGGCTGGCCATCAACGCGGTCTCCCGCTCGGCGGGCGCGGTGGTGATGGAGGTCCGCCGGCAGTTCCGCGAGCTGCCGGGGATCATGGACCGCACCCAACGACCCGAGTACGGCAAGGTCGTAGACATCTGCACCCGGGACGCGCAGCGCGAGCTGGTGACCCCCGGTCTGCTCGCCATCCTCGCCCCGATCGCCGTCGGTTTCGGCCTCGGGCCGGGCGCGCTGGCGGCGTACCTGGCCGGGGCGATCGGCGCCGGCACCCTGATGGCGGTCTTCCTGTCCAACTCCGGCGGCGCGTGGGACAACGCCAAGAAGCTCGTCGAGGACGGCGCGTTCGGCGGCAAGGGCTCCGACTCGCACGCCGCCACGGTGATCGGCGACACCGTCGGCGACCCGTTCAAGGACACCGCCGGCCCGGCGATCAACCCGCTGATCAAGGTGATGAACCTGGTCTCGCTGCTGATCGCGCCGGCCGTCGTGGCGTGGAGCGTCGGCGACAACCGCAACGTCGGCCTCCGCGTCGGCATCGCGGTGGCGGCCACGCTGATCATCGTGGCGGCGGTGGTGTTCAGCAAGCGCAAGGGCGTCGCGATGGGCGACTCCGACGACAGCGGCACCGGTGCGGGCAGCGCCGGCCAGCGGCCGGAGACGGTCAACGCCTGAGCGGTGACACAGCGGGTTCCCGGCCGGTCGACCACCTGCGGCCGGGAACCCGCCGTCGCCGCGACGCCGCCCAGGGCCCGCCCGTACCGTTTCGGCCCACCGGGGGCGGCAAACCGACCCGTGGCACAACGGCGCGGAGGCCGTACGCTGCAACGCATGCGCACGTGCCGGGCGGCGACCGCCGGAAAGCTCACGGTGGTCCTCGCCACGCTCGTCCTGGCACTGGCCGCGTGCGGCGGCGGTCCCAGCCCCCGGGCCTGGGCGGCGTCGGTCTGCGAGGCGCTCACCCCGTGGCGGGCCGAGATCAACAAGCTGACCAGCAGCACCCAGCAGCAGATGACCGCGCAGACCACCCCGGCCCAGGCAAAGGAGAACCTGGTGCGACTCTTCGCCGGCGCGGAGAACGCCAGCGAGACCGCCCGCCGCAAGGTCGACGAGGCCGGTGTCCCGGAGACCGAGCACGGCGAGGAGATCTCGGCGCGCTTCCAGGCGTCCCTGGGCAAGGTGCGCGACGCGTACGGCCGGGCCCGGGACACCATCGACGGGCTCGACACCGGCGAGGCCACCGCCTTCTACGACGGGGTGCGCGCGGCCGTGGAGACCCTCGACAAGGAGTACGACGCCAGCGCGCTGGACACCAGCCGGCTCGACTCCGAAGAACTCAGGCAGGCCTTCGACGAGGTCCCGGAGTGCCGCTGACGTCCCCCAACCGACCAACCGACCCGGTGCGGCAGCTCTCCCTGTTCGGCGCCGAGGCGGCGGATCCGTCCGTCGCCGATCTGGCCGGCCTGCTCGCCGGGCCCGGGGAGGTGTCCCGGATGGGCGGCACCGCCCGGCTGTCGGTCGTGCTCGACTCCGCCTGGCGGGTGCACGTGCTCGTCGCCGAACTGGGCCGGCGCGGAGTCGCCGCGACCTGGGAGGCGACCGCCGACGGCCGGCACCTGGTGCGCACCTCGTACGCGAGCACCCTGGCGCCGCTCGCGCTGGCCTGGCTGGCGGCGGAGGACGTGAAACGGCCGCCCGCCGGCTTTCATCTCAATGGTCGGCGGTTGCGGCTCTGGGTGGCCGCCGCCGGAGCGGCCGACCCGCCCGGCTTCCTGCTCCGCCTCGGCGCGACGGACGAGCGCTGCTGGGGGCCGGTCGGCGCGGCCCTGGCCGCCGTCGGCCTGCCGGCGGTGCTGCTCGACGCGCAGGCGGGCGGGCCGGCGTACCGGATCACGGGCCGCCGCCGGCTGGCCCGCCTCGCCGACCTCATCGGCGACCGCCCGCCCACCGCCCCCGCCGCGGACTGGCCCGCCGCGCCCTGACCGGGCAGCGTGCACGTTCGGGCTCCTCCAGGTGTCCGATCAAGGACACTCCGGCTGTCGGCTCCCGGCGGGAAAAGCGGCTGGTGGGCCTCCACCGAGAGGCGGCGTCGTCACAGCGGCCCGCCCGGGGGCCTACCCACGGTGTACGGTGGCGCCGTCCGGCAAGACCGTCGCCGGTGCCCGGGAGGCGTGATGGGCGGTTTGCCGCCCGCGAAACCCGGAACGCGGGCGGCGCGTTACGTTGGACATCCGGACCGCCGGCGGTTCCGGCGGACCGAGGGTGGGTCCGTGCCCCGGATCGGCCGGCCACGAGCAGGAGTGAGGTCGCAGGAGACGTGCCGAGCAACGCCAGGACCACCCGTCTGGTCATCGTCGAGTCACCGGCGAAGGCCAAGACGATCTCGGGCTACCTCGGCCCGGGGTACGTCGTGGAGGCCAGCTTCGGTCACGTCCGCGACCTTCCGCGCAACGCCGCCGACGTGCCCGCCAAGTACAAGGGTGAGCCGTGGGCCCGCCTCGGGGTGGACGTGGACAACGGCTTCCACGCCCTCTACGTGGTCTCGGCCGACCGCCGGCAGCAGATCAGCAAGCTGGTGAAGCTGGCCAAGGAGGTCGACGAGATCTTCCTGGCCACGGACGAGGACCGCGAGGGCGAGGCGATCGCCTGGCACCTGGTGGAGACGCTGAAGCCCAAGGTGCCGGTCAAGCGGATGGTCTTCCACGAGATCACGAAGCCGGCGATCCAGGCTGCGGTGGCCAACCCCCGCGAGATCGACCGGGACCTGGTCGACGCCCAGGAGGCCCGGCGCATCCTCGACCGGCTGTACGGCTACGAGGTTTCCCCGGTGCTGTGGAAGAAGGTCATGCCGAAGCTCTCGGCGGGCCGGGTGCAGTCCGTGGCGACGCGGATCGTGGTCGAGCGGGAGCGGCAGCGGATGGCGTTCCGCACCGCCGAGTACTGGGACGTCCTGGCCACCCTCGCGGTGGCGAATTCGGGCGAGGGCCCGCGCACCTTCAACGCCACCCTCGTCGCGCTGAACGGCGACCGGATCGCCACCGGCAAGGACTTCGAGCCGACCACCGGCCGGGTGCGGCCGGGGGCGGGCGTCGTGCACCTCGACGAGGGCGGGGCGCGCGGCCTGGCGGCCCGCCTTCAGGGGCGGCCGTTCACGGTCACCCGGGTCGAGGAGAAGCCGTACCGCCGCCGTCCGTACGCGCCGTTCATCACCTCCACGCTCCAGCAGGAGGCGGCCCGCAAGCTGCGGTTCTCGTCGCAGCAGACGATGCGCACCGCGCAGCGGCTCTACGAGAACGGCTACATCACCTACATGCGTACCGACTCGGTGAACCTGTCGGAGACCGCCATCGCGGCGGCCCGCCGGCAGATCGTCGAGCTGTACGGCGAGCGCAGCGTGCCGCCGGAGCCGCGTCGCTACACCGGCAAGGTGAAGAACGCGCAGGAGGCGCACGAGGCGATCCGCCCGGCGGGGGACAACTTCCGCACCCCGGGCGAGGTGGCCAAAGAGCTGTCGGGCGAGGAGTTCAAGCTCTACGAGCTGATCTGGCGGCGCACCATCGCCTCGCAGATGACCGACGCGGTCGGCTCCAGCGTCTCGGTGCGGATCCGGGCCGTCTCCTCGGCAAGCGAGGAGGCCGACTTCGGCGCGACCGGCAAGACGATCACCGACCCGGGCTTCCTGCGCGCGTACGTCGAGTCGTCCGACGACGAGAACGCCGAGGCCGAGGACGCCGAGCGCCGGCTGCCCAACCTGGTCAAGGACCAGCCGCTGACCGCCGACGCGTTGGCCGCCCAGGGCCACCACACCCAGCCGCCGTCGCGGTACACGGAGGCGTCGCTGGTCAAGGCTCTGGAGGAGCTGGGCATCGGCCGCCCGTCGACCTACGCGTCGATCATGCAGACCATCCAGGACCGGGGGTACGTGAGCAAGCGCGGCCAGGCGCTCATCCCGTCGTTCCTGGCGTTCGCGGTGATCGGCCTGCTGGAGCAGCACTACCCCCGCCTGGTCGACTACAACTTCACCGCCAGCATGGAGAACGAGCTGGACGAGATCGCCGGTGGCGACCACGCCGCCGTCGACTTCCTCACCGCGTTCTACTTCGGCGGCGCCAACGGGGCCGGGGACCAGACCATCGCCCACGCGGGTGGGCTGAAGAAGCTGGTGACCGAGAACCTGAGCGAGATCGACGCGCGCAGCGTCAACTCGATCCCCCTGCACACCGACGACGAGGGGCGCGAGGTCGTCGTCCGGGTGGGGCGCTACGGACCGTACCTCCAGCGGAGCGTGCCCGGCGAGGAGCCGGCGGCGCACGGCGAGGGCGAGGAGGGCGGCGGCCAGGGCGACCGGGCGCCGATCCCCGAGGGGCTGGCCCCCGACGAGCTGACCCCGGAGAAGGTGCACGAGCTGTTCCTCGGCGGGGGCGGCGAGCGCAAGCTCGGCGACGACCCGGCCACCGGGGAGCCGATCGTGCTCAAGTCGGGCCGGTTCGGCCCGTACGTGGCCAGCGGCGAGCGGAAGTCGTCGCTGCTGCGCTCGCAGTCGCCGGACTCGCTCACCCTCGCCGAGGCGCTGAAGCTGCTCAGCCTGCCCCGGCTGGTCGGGGTGGCCCCCGACGGCGTCGAGGTCTTCGCCAACAACGGCCGCTACGGCCCGTACGTCAAGCGCGGTGACGAGTTCCGCTCGCTGGACTCGGAAGACAAGATGTTCACGGTCACGCTGGACGAGGCGCTGGCCCTGCTGGCCGCCCCGAAGACCCGCCAGCGCCGGGCCGCCGCGCCGCCGCTGCGGGAGATGGGCAACGACCCGCTGACCGAGAAGCCCCTGGTGATCAAGGATGGCCGGTTCGGCCCGTACGTGACGGACGGGGAGTTCAACGCGTCCCTTCGGCGGGGGCAGACCCCGGAGGCGCTGACCGTCGAGGAAGCCTCCGAGATGCTCGCCGAGAAGCGCGCGAAGGGCCCGGCCCCGAAGAAGGCGGCGGCGAAGAGGGCCCCCGCCGCCAAGAAGACAACCGCCACGAAGAAGGCCACCGCCACCAAGGCCACCGCCACGAAGAAGGCCACGGCTGCCAAGAAGGCCACCCCGGCCAAGAAGGCGACACCCCCCAAGAAGGCCACCACCTGAGATTCCCGCCACGGCGTCAGGGCGCCACCCCGCCTAATCTGCGAGCGGAAGCTCAGGGGCCGAGGAGAGTGGTCAGGTGGGGGGAGCCGAAGACGCCGTGCGGGTCCAGGCGGGCGCGGAGGGCCTGGAAGTCGGCGAACCTCGGGTACGTCGGGGCCAGCGACTCGGCGTCGCGCCAGTGCAGCTTGCCCCAGTGGGGGCGTCCGCCCAGGCCCGTGGCCATTTCCTCGACGGCCCGGAAGTACGGCTCGTACGGGACGCCGGCGTACTGGTGGACGGCGATGTACGCCGAGTCGCGCCCGTATCCGTGGGAGAGCCAGATGTCGTCGGCGGCGGTGAATCTGACCTCGACCGGGAAGAGCACCTTGAACGGGAGCCGGTCGATGATCCGGCGCACCTCGGCCAGGGCCTCGGGCAGGGCGGCGCGCGGCAGCCCGTACTCCATCTCCATGAAGCGGACCCGGCGCGGGGTGCAGAAGACCGCGTCGGAGCGGCCGGTGTAGGCGCGTTCGCTGAGCGCCCGGGCGGAGGCCGCGTGGATCGCGGGCACCAGGCGCGGCGCGGCGCGGCCGAGCCGGCAGAGGCCGGCGAAGGCGGTGTTGGACAGGAAGTCGTCGTCCAGCCAGGCGCGCCAGCGCGGCAGCGGCCGGTCGTCGGTGGGCACCCGGTCGTTGACCTTGAGCTGCACCCGGTCGGTGTACGGGAACCAGAAGAACTCGACGTGGTCGTGCGCGGCGACCAGCGACGGCAGGTCGGCGAGGACGTCGGCGAGCAGGGCGGGGCGCTCGTGGGCGCGCAGCACGAAGGCGTCCACGACGCGTAGGGTCACCTCGGCCAGCACACCGAGGGCGCCCAGGGAGACGCGGGCGGCGGCGAAGACGTCCGGGTGTTCGCCCGCGGAGCAGCGCAGCACCTCCCCGGTGCCGGTGACCAGGGTGAGTGTCTCGACGAAGGTCGACAGGCAGCCGTACGCCGCGCCGGTGCCGTGGGTGCCGGTGGAGATCGCGCCCGCGACGGTCTGCGCGTCGATGTCGCCGAGGTTGGGCATCGCCAGGCCGTGTTCGGCGAGCAGGGCGTTGAGCCGGTGCAGCGGCATCCCGGCCGGTACGGTGACCAGGCGTCGATCGCGGTCGACCCGTACCCCGGTGTCGAGGTCGGTCAGCTCCATCCGGCTGCCGTCGGCGCATGCGACCGGGGTGAAGGAGTGGCCGCTGCCGACGGGCCGGATCCGCTCGCCGGCGGCTGCGGCGGCCTGGACGGCGGCGGTGATGTCGGCGATCGTACGGGGGCGGAGGATGGTGGAGGCGGCGCTGCGCTGGTTGCCGGCCCAGTTGCTCCAGCTGGGGCTCAGCGGTGTGGTGCTGCCCATGCGCGCTCCTCGACGTGAACGTGAAGTGTCTTCATATCAGGAACGTTGTGCCTGGTAAATACCGCAATCGAGGTCCGCTCGTTGTACCGGTAGTCACGTACTCGTGACGTGCAGATATGTTCATCTGTCGAAGGGGGGTGGCGCCGAGTGTCCACACCAGCCGCCACGACCGGGCCGTTGCGCCGGGTGCCGGTCCAGGGTCGAAGCGTCGCGCGCGTCCAGCGGATGCTGGACGCCTGCGCCGAGCTCGTCGACGAGGTGGGGTACGAGGGACTGACCACGACCCTGCTCGCCGAACGCGCCGAGGTGGCGATCGGGTCGGTCTACCAGTTCTTTCCGGACAAGCGGGCGATCGTGCAGGCGTTGACCCTGCGCACGATGGAATCGTACCTTCAGCGGCTCGACGAGAGATTCGCCTCGGACGACCTGGCCCACTGGTGGGACGGTGTCGACGCGGGGATCGACGAGTACATCACGATGCACCGCACCGTCCCCGGGTTCCGTACCCTGCACTTCGGCGACGTGGTCGACCTGCACCTGCTGGACGAGCAGCGGGACAACAACGGCGTGATCGCCGACCAGCTCGCCCGGGTGCTCACCGAGCGGTTCGGGATGGTCGACGAGCCGCGCCTGCGGTTCTGTCTGGAGATCGCCGTCGAGGCCGCGGACGCCCTGATCAAGCTGGCGTTCCGCCGTAACCCCGAGGGCGACGAGCGGGTGCTCGCCGAGGCCAAGGCGCTCATCCGCGAGTACCTGCACCGGCACGTCGAGGCGTCGGCCGAGGCCGCCGCCACCGCCGCCACCACCCCCGCGTCCTGAGCCGGCGGGGCGGGCGCTTCCGGCTCCCGGGGGCAGGTGGGCGAGAACGTCACAGGAAGGCGTGGCCCTCTCCGCGGTAGGTGGGGACGGTCGCGACAACCCGCTCACCCTCGACCAGGTGCAGCTCGTTGACGCGCTCGCACAGCTCGCCGGCCTTCGCGTGCCGGAACCAGACCCGGTCGCCGACGCGCAGGGTGGCCGCCGCCGGGCCGGCCAGCGGGGTCTGCACCTCTCCGGCCCCCTCGGCACCGAGGAGCGTCAGCCCGGCCGGCAGCCATGGGGTGGGCAGGCGGGTGCCGGCGGGCGGACCGGAGGCGATCCAGCCGGCGCCGAGCACGGTCGCCAGCTCGGGCGCCGGCCGGCGGACCACCGCGCAGGCGAAGAACGCCGCCGGGGTGGGGCGCCAGGCCCGGTACGCGTCGAACAGCGTCGGCCCGTAGAGGCCCGATCCCGCGGTGACCTCGGTGACCGCGGGATCGGCGCTGGTCGCCGCCACGCTGCCGGTGCCGCCGCCGTTGACGAACTCCAGGTCGGCGTGCTCGCGTACCGCCGCCACCGCCGCGCCCCGGCGGGCGAGCAGCTCGCGGTACGACCCGCGCTGGGCGGCCCGGATCGCGGCGGCGAGGGCCGCCCGCCCCGGCGGGGCGTCGCCCAGCCCGGCGATTTGCGCCTCGTACGACATGAGACCGACCAGCCGGAAGCCCGGCCGGGCGACGACGGCGGCGGCGAGCGCCCCGGCCGCGCGGGCGCTGTGCACCGGCGAGCGCCGCACCCCGACGTGCACCCGCCCGCCCAGCGGTCGCCAGGACGCGTCGAGGTCGACGCAGACGCGCAGCGCGGGCCGGCGGGCCGGCGGACACACCGCGTCGACGAGATCGAGCTGGTCGGTCCCGTCGATCATCAGCGTGACGGTTCCGGCCAGCCCCTCGTCGGCGGCCAGTTCGGCGAGCGCCCCCCGGTCGGCCGTGGGGTACGCCACGAGCGCGTCGTCGGTGACGCCGGAGCGGACGAGCCAGCTCGCCTCGGGCAGCGTGAACGCCATCACCCCCCGCCAGCCGGGGCGGCCCAGCACCCGGCGGAGCATCTCGCGGGACCGGACGGACTTGCTGGCGACCCGGATCGGCTTGCCGCCGGCCCGGGTGGGCAGCGCCGCCGCGTTGGTGTCGAACGCGGTCAGGTCCACCACCGCGTACGGCGGGTCGAGGTGGGCGGTCGCCCGCTCCAGGCGTACGCGCAGTTTGTCGCCTTGGGTGGTCACGTGTGCACGCTAACTGTCGATCGGTCAATGTGAAAGAGCCTCGCATTGCCGGGCGGGCGGCCGGTGGCGCCGGCGGCCTAGGCTGCGACGAGCAGGCACTGTCGCGGGCGGGAAGTCCCTCGGCCGGGACTAGAGTGTTGCACCGGGACTGCCCAGCGTTGGGCCGGCACGTGGAGGTACGGCCATCGAAAGCCAGAACAGCGGCGAGTCGCCCGGCGGGTCGCCGGCGGCCGGCACACCCGGCGGCGCGGACACCGGCCGCACCGGCGGTCAGGCGACCGGGCAACCGGCCGGATCAGCCGGGTCACCGGCGACGGACCGGTCCGGGGCCGCCGCGATCCGTTCCGTGCTGCGTATCCGGCCGTTCCGCCGGCTCTGGATCGTGCTCGGCGCCGCGTCCTTCGGCGACTGGCTCGGCCTGCTCGCCACCTCGGTCTTCGCCGCCGCCCAGGTCTCCGGCAGCACCGCCCAGGGTGCCGCGTTCGGCACGCTGATCGCGATCCGGCTGCTGCCCGCGCTGATCCTGGGCCCGGTGGCCGGCGTGCTCGCCGACCGGTTCGACCGGCGCTGGACGATGGTCATCTGCGACGTGCTGCGCTTCCTGCTCTTCGCCTCCATCCCGCTGTTCGCGCTCACCGGGGCCAGCGGCGGGCTGGTGGTCGGCTGGGCGGCGATCGCGACCTTCCTGATCGAGACGCTCACCCTGCTCTGGATCCCGGCCAAGGAGGCCGCGGTTCCGAACCTGATCCCGCGCGCCCGGCTGGAGGCGGCCAACCAGCTCACCCTGATCACCACGTACGGGCTCACCCCGATCGCCGCCGCGCTCGGCCTCGCCCTGCTCGACCGCAGCATCCGGGGAGCCACCGGCGGGCAGATGCCGTCCTGGGCCGAGCCGGCGCAGCTCGCGCTCTGGTTCAACGCGTTCTCCCGGCTGGCCACCGCCCTGGTGGTCGCCTGCGGGATCAAGGAGATCAGCCAGGCGCAGGCCAGCGGGGCGGAGCGCACCGAGCAGGGCGTCATGCGCCAGTTCACCGAGGGCTGGAAGTACATCGGCCAGACCCCGCTGGTACGCGGCCTGGTGCTCGGGATCTTCGGCGCTTTCGCCGGCGGCGGCATCGTGATCGGCACGGCCAAGTTCTTCGCCGCCTCGCTCGGTGCCGGCGACGCGGCCTTCTACCTGCTCTTCGGCGCGATGTTCATCGGCCTCGCCCTGGGCATCGGGCTCGGCCCGATGATCGTCCGGGACATGTCCCGGCGGCGCTGGTTCGGCATGAGCATCGTGCTGGCCAGCGCGTCGGTGCTGGTGCTCGCGTTCGCCGTGCACCTGTCCATGGCGATGCTCGGCGCGATCCTGGTCGGCGCGGGCGCGGGGATGGCCTTTCTCGCCGGCACCACGCTGCTCGGCGGCGAGGTCGCCGACGAGGTACGCGGCCGGGTCTTCGCGGTCGTGCAGATCGGCACCCGGCTGGTGCTGATCCTGGCCATCGCGCTGAGCAGTCTCCTCGTCGGCGTCGGCGGGTCCCGCAAGCTGACCATCGCCGACCTCGGCATCTCCGTCTCCTCCACCCGGCTGCTGCTGCTCGCCGCCGGTGCCGCCGGCATCTTCGCCGGGATCAGCGCCTTCGGCCAGATGGACGACAAGAAAGGCGTGCCGGTCCTCGCCGACCTCTGGGGGTCGATCCGGGGCCGCCCGCTGATGCCGGCCGAGAACTTCGTCTCCAGCGGGCTCTTCGTGGTCTTCGAGGGCGGCGAGGGGGCCGGCAAGTCCACCCAGCTCGCCGCGCTCGCCGAGCAGCTGCGCGGGCAGGGGCGCGAGGTGGTGGTGACCCGGGAGCCGGGCGCCACCGAGGTCGGGGCGCGGATCCGCGCGCTGCTGCTCGACGCCACCGCCGAGGGCCCGTCGCCGCGCGCCGAGGCGCTGCTCTACGCCGCCGACCGGGCGCACCACGTCGCGACCGTGGTCCGGCCGGCGCTGGCCCGGGGAGCGGTGGTGATCAGCGATCGGTACGTCGACTCGTCCCTGGCGTACCAGGGGGCCGGGCGGACGCTTCCCGTCGACGAGGTTTCCTGGCTCTCCTCCTGGGCCACCGGCGGGCTCAAGCCAGACCTGGTGGTGCTGCTCGACGTGGACCCGCACACCGGCTTGTCCCGGGTCGCCGCCCGCAGCGAGGGAACCGACCGGTTGGAGGCCGAGTCCGTCGCCTTCCACGAGCGGGTCCGGTACGCCTTCCTCGACCTCGCCGCGAACGACCCGAAGCGCTACCTGGTGCTGGACGCGTCCCGCCCGGTCGAGGAGACCGCCGCGCTGGTCGCCCGGCGGGTGAAGGAGTTCCTGGTCGACCCGGCCGGCATCGTGCACCCCCGTCCCGCCCAGGGGCCGGACACCTCGGTGCAGCCCGAGTTATCCGACGCGGAGCTGGTGACGATGGAGCACCGGACCTGATGCCGGGCGTCTCCGCCATCCCGCCGGGCGTCTTCGCCGACCTGGTCGGGCAGGACGAGGCGGTCGACACGCTGCGGCGGGCCGCCGCGTCGGCCGCCGCCCAACTCCGGCAGGCCGCCCTCGCGCGCGCGGCGTCCCCCGCCGGCCCCACGGTCGCCGGCGCTTCCGCCCGACCCGAGGCGCCCGCCGGCTTCGAGGACACCGACGGCTTCGACGACCTCGCCGCCGAGGCGGAGGCCGAGAACGCCGACGGGCCGGGCGGAGCCGGGCCCGCCGCCGAGCCCGGGGCCGGGATGACCCACGCGTGGATCTTCACCGGGCCGCCCGGCTCGGGCCGCTCGGTGGCCGCCCGCGCCTTCGCCGCCGCCCTCCAGTGCGCGTACGGCACCGGCTGCGGCGCGTGCCCGGGCTGCCACACCACCATGGCCGGCACCCACGCCGACGTGCGGCTGGTGGTGCCCGAGGGGCTCAGCATCGGCGTCGGCGAGATGCGCGCCCTGGTACTGCGGGCAGCCAGCACCCCGTCCGGCGGGCGCTGGCAGGTGGTGATCATCTCCGACGCCGACCGGCTCACCGAAGCGGCCGGCAACGCGCTGCTCAAGGCCGTCGAGGAGCCGCCGCCACGCACGGTGTTCCTGCTCTGCGCCCCGTC
>NZ_GG657738.1:3927902-3972631 GCF_000158815.1 Micromonospora sp. ATCC 39149
TCGACGAGGCGGACGGGCCGCGTTGCAGACGGCGCTCGGCGCGGGCGGCACCGGCCGGGGTGCGGCCGGCGCGATGCGCGGTGCCCAAGGGCAGCTCAAGGACCTGGAGAAGCGGCAGAAGTCGCGGGCCACCCGGGCCCAGCGGGACGCCCTGGACCGGGCCCTGGTCGACCTCGCCGGCTTCTACCGCGACGCGCTGATCGCGGCGCTGCGCGCGCCGGTCGCCCCGGTGCACACCGACACCGCCGCGCTGGCCGAGGCGGGCGCGCAGAAGTGGCACGCCGAGGGGGCGCTGCGCCGGCTGGAGGCCGTGCTGGAGTGCCGGGCCGCCATCGAGGCCAACGTCAAGCCGCGCATCGCGGTGGAGGCGATGATGCTGTCCCTCTGGAAGGGCTGACCGCCGACCCCTGCTCCGTCCACAGGCCATCGACAGGTCCGATTGGTGTGCGGTACGGTCCGGTGATGCCGTGGTGACCGTGGCGGCACACTCAGTGAGTGCGCTGCCGGGAGGAGTCCGCGATGCCTCGGGGGGAGATCGACGAGGCCTGGATCGAGGAGGCGGTGCGGCGCTACCGCCGCATCGAGGCGTTGCAGGCCGAGTTCGACCAGGCGGTGGCGACCGTGGAGGTCACCGTGCGTTCCCCGGACGGGCTGGTCGAGGTGGTGGTCACCGCCGGCGGCCGGATCACCGACGTGCGCTTCCTCGGCCCGCTGCACCAACGCCACCACCGGGACGTCGCCGCCTCCGTGCGCGCCGCCGTGGCCGCCGCCGCCGACGCTGCCCAGTGGGCCCGGGAGAAGCTGCACAACGAGACCTTCGCCGCGTACCGGCCGCTCGCGGGAGCCTGACGTGGACGAGCTGCGCGCCCTCGCCGCCCGGCTGGACGAGGCCAGCGCCACCCTGGAGGCGCTCGCCCGCGCCGTCACCGCCACCGACCCGCCGCACCCGGCGTTCGGCGCGCACGTCCCGGGCCGCCCCGGCGAGATCGGCCGGGCGCTGCACCGGCGGTGGACCGACGCCACCGGCGACCGGGCCCGGGAGGCGGCCGTCGCCGCGACCCGGCTCACCGCCGCCGCGTCCGCCGTGCGCAGCGCCGCCGACCGGTACGCGGGGGTGGACGACGCCGTCCGCCGCCGGCTGGGCCGGGAGGTCTGATGGACGCCCTGGACCGCCTCGCCGAGCCGGGGCTGGACCTGCTTGGCCGGGTCGACACGCTGCTCGCCGGCGGAGCGCCCGAGGGGCACCGGCTCTGGCCGCTGCTGCGCCGCATGCAGGTGCTCCCCGGCGACGCACTGCGGGGCTTCCTCGACCTGCACCCGGCCCCGCTGACCGGCGCCGGCCACGCGGTGCGCGGGCTCGTCCGGGGGTACGACGAGGTGTGCCGCACCCTCACCGACCCCGCCGCCTGGTCCGGGCCGGCCGCCTCGGCGTACGACCAGGCGCGCTCGGCGCTGCTGCGCCACCTCGACGAGGGCCCGGAGAGCCTGGTGGGCCGGCTGGAGGCCACGGCCGGGTACGCGGACGCTCTCGCCGACTGGATAGAGGGCAGCCGCCTCGCGCTGGCCCGCGCGCTCGCCGACGTGCTCGGCTCCGCCGAGGCGGTCCGGGTGCACGCCGCCACCGCCCCGGGAGCCGAGCCCGGCGTGGCGGGGCTGCTCGCGGCGGCCGACATCGCCCACCGGGTGCTGGCCGTGCTCGGGGTGGCGTACGACGGGGCGGAGACGCTGCTGCGCCAGTGGTCGCCGAGCCTCGCGGAGACGACCTGGCGCGGGTCGACGGCCGGCGTCGCGTACCACGACTCGCCGCTGCGGGTCCGATGACCGGCGGTGACGTGCGGGTGGGTGTCGGGCGTCACCGCGTCGTAGGGTGATGGCATGGGCATGCTCTGCGCGGTCAGCTTCAACCGGTACGGGCGTCTCTACTACCTCGACCCGGGCGAGTTCCGGCCGCAGGTGGGCGACCGGGTGCTGGTCCCCACCGACGACGGTCCCGAGGTCGCGGAGTGCGTCTGGGCCGCGCAGTGGGTCAGCGAGGACACCGACGGCTTCCCCCGGCTCGCCGGCCTGGCCGGCGACGACGACCTGCGCCGCGACGAGCTGCTGCGGCGGCGCAAGGCCGAGGCGAAGGTGGCCGCGAAGCGGCTGATCCGCGAGCACGGCCTGCCGATGAAGGTGGTCGCAGTCGACCACGTGCTCGCCACCGCCGACGGCGGCGGGGACCGCACCACGGTCTACTTCACCGCCCCGCACCGGGTCGACTTCCGGTCCCTCGTCCGCGACCTGGGGGCCACCCTGCACTGCCGGGTCGAGCTGCGCCAGCTCTCCGCCCGGGACTCCGCGCGGGTCCAGGGCGGCATCGGCTCCTGCGGGCGCGACCTGTGCTGCGCCACCTTTCTCACCGACTTCGAGCCGGTGACGATCCGGATGGCCAAGGACCAGGACCTGCCGCTCAACCCGCTGCGCATCTCCGGGGCCTGCGGCCGGCTGATGTGCTGCCTGAAGTACGAACATCCGCTGTACGCCAGGTTCCAGGAGTCCGCCCCGGCCATCGGTGCCCGCGTCACGACGCCGGAAGGGGAGGGCCGCGTGGTCGGCCACAGCGTTCCGAGAGACGCGGTGACCGTCCGCCTGGACGCCGACGGCTCCCGCTGCTCGTGCAGCCGGGCCGCCGTCTGCGCCCCTCGCCAGGCCCACGACCAGCACTACACCGGCTGAGGCGGTCAGGGCTCCAGCACGACGGGCGGCTCGGCCAGCCGCGGGGTCAGCGGGTCCTTCGGGGTCAGCCAGGAGGCGGTCGGCGATCGGTCGGGGTTCAGCCGCCAGTCGCGGGCGACCCGGTCCACCGCGATCGGGTAGACGGTCAACGTGCCGTCCGGGTCGATGCGCATCCGCAGGAACGCCTTGGCGTCCTCGATGCCCTGGCCGGCGAACAGTTCGTTGACGTTCACCCCGAACGCCCCGGCGACCAGCAGGTACGCCGCCACCAGTTCGCTGGCGAGGAGACCGATCAGCGGGCCGTACACCACCGCCGCGGCGGCCACCGGCAGCGGCCAGGGCCAGTCGTGCAGGGGCACCGCCAGCCAGGCCCAGGTGCCGGCGGCGGCGAGCGCCACCTGCGCCACCCCATGTATGACTCCGAGGATCCAGTGCCGCACGTGCCGCTTGCCGCTGGCGCTCGGCGGCTTCGCGAAGAAGACCGCACCTAGCATCGTCACCACCAGCATCGCCACCAGCGGGACGCTCAGCAGCCGTTGCTCGGTGCCGCCGGCCCGGCCCGTCGCCACCCCGGCCATGGCCAACATGAGCAGGGTGTGCACGGTGCCCAGCAGGGTGCCGAACCCCGGGTTGCGTCTCGGCAGCCGGGCGAAGACCCCCCAGCCGTACCGGCGGGAGCGGGCCCGGTCGGGGAAGCTGGCCGCGAGGTCGTACGGGAGGCTGCGGCTGGCCCGCCGGGACAGGGTGTCCTTCGGTGGCACCTCGATCCGCTCCGGCAGGTGGTGGGTCGGGTACAGGTACGCCCCGCCGCTGCCGCAGGTGATGAGCTGCCGGTCCGGGCCGGAGTACCGGGCGTAGTGGTGCAGGTCGCCGGAGATCAGCAGCCGCACCCGCGCCCCGGTCGGCGCGACGATGGTCCGCAGGAAGTAGTCGATCGAGTCGTACGCCGTGGGATGGTCGGCGGCCTTGACCCACGTCGGTGCCGGCACGGCCAGGATCACCCGGCTGCGCGGCCCCAGCCGCTTCGCGACGGCGTCGAAGTAGGTGAGCTGCGGGTCGTCCAGGTACGAGCCGGACTGGTCGTCGAGGCCGAGCAGCCACCAGTCGGCGGGCAGCTCGACGGCGAAGTACGAGCGGGACTGGCCGGTGCCCCAGCCGCCGAAGTGCCGGTCCCGGGAGCGGACGAACAGCCGCAGGAAGGCGGTCAGCCCGTCGTACCAGTCGTGGTTGCCGGGGACCGCGAACAGGGTGGGCCGCTCGGGCGGCGTGACCGGCAGCGCGGCCTGGTACGGACCCTTGCACCGGTCCTCGTACGCGGAGTACGACGCCGACGGGTAGACCTGGTCGCCGCCCATCACCAGGGTCTGCGCCCGGGGCAGCCGGTGCCCGTCGACCGCCAGCTCAGGCTGGGCGAGCAGGTACGCGACCGAGTACGTGGCGTTGAAGCCGTCGCCCAGGTCGGCCACGTAGTCCAGCCACAGCCCGCCGTCCGGCCCGACCTGGCGGAAGACCCCGTCGCCGAACGCGTTCTGCAACTCCCGCTTGTCGAGGTACGCCCCGAACAGCGCCGCCAGCAGCGTACGCAGGCCGGTGCTGATCAGCAGCAGCGGCGCTAGCCACGGCACGGGCTTGCGCGGGGTGAAGCCCAGCTCCAGCGGGTCCGTGCTGCGCGGGCGGCGGGACGTCCGGGCGAAGGCGCGGTCTTCGTCGGGATCATCGATGGGGGCCGGGCCGTCGACGGGGGTGCGATCGTCGGTCACCCGCCGCAGCGTAGTCCGGACGGGGCCGATTTGCTGTCGGGTGCGAGCAGGGACGGGCCGGATGCCCGGTTGGCGGGGCGGCACCTCGTGGCCCCGGGGTCGCCGCAAGACATCCCGCTGTGGCGGCGGCGGGGGTGTGCCGTACACTTAACGATCGTCGCCGCCTTAGCTCAGTCGGCTAGAGCGACGCACTCGTAATGCGTAGGTCGACGGTTCGATTCCGTCAGGCGGCTCAAGGTGAGGCCCTGACCAGCATCAGCGCTGGTCAGGGCCCCTGTTCATCGATGTGTTTCGCATCGCCCCCCGAAAACCCCCAGAAACGCCTACCGGCGATCAGGTTCAGCACACCTGCCAGCGGGGGTGCAGGGGTTACCTGGCCCGGCGCTTCCCGCGATCTTGAGGCGCAGAAGCAGTGATCTCGGGACCTGCCCAAGCTGTTCGAGGATGTCGGAGCGCGACGCTGTTTGCGCACCTGCCCGCACTCAAGGCCGCGCTGGAAGCCTGGGCGGCGGTGCCGGTCCAGCCCGGTCCGGTCGGTTCGGAGGATCGTCTTGACCTGATGCGCATGACAGTGCCATCCGGTTGAGGCCGGTTTGCCGCCGTGGGCACGAACGTGGGGTGGCGCTGCTCAGGGGAGCAGGAAGGCCAGCCGTTCATCGGCAGCGCCGGGGGTGATCTCGATGATCTCGGCGGTGACCACGTTCTCGGCGACGAACGGGTCGGCCTTCACCCGGACCTCCAGGTCCGCGGGCGTGGTGTTGTGGGCCAGGACCGCGCCGCCCTGCCCTGGGGCGATGCCGCCGACGAGCAGGAACACCCCGTCGTCGAGTCCCTGCTGGATCCAGGCGTTGTGGCCGGCCATGTGCTGCGGAGCGGCGGCCTTGTTGTCGGAAAACCGGAGCAGGACAACGTACATGTGATCCCTCACGTGGTGGGTTGTAGCGCGTGCAGCCACGCGCGCATCTGGTCGACTTCCCGGCGGATGTAGTTCTCGTCGCGGTAGAGGTTGGCTAGCACCGCCACTCCTTGGCTGAAGGTGAGCACGTGCATCGCCAAGTCCTCGGATCGCTCGGCGTGCCCGAGAAGCCTGAACTGCTCGGTGAGCCAGTCCCGGAACAGGGTGAGCAGCTCCCCGGCCTGCATGAGCATCGTGTGCTCGAGTTTCGCCAGCTCGGTGGTCATCGTCCCGAGCGGACAGCCGTGAGCCTGGATGTCTGCCCGGTTGACGTGCACGATCTCGATGAACCGCAGGATTCGCGCGGCCGGGTCCGGCTCCTCGGCCTCCCACCGGGCCAGCCAGCCTCGACGCTCGTCGAGCCGTGCCGCGATCACGGCGTCGAGGATCGCAGCCTTGGACTTGAAGTGGTAGTAGAAGTTGCCCCGCGACAGGCCGACTGCGGCGGCGATGTCGGCGAACGAGGTGTGCTCGAAGCCGCGCTCGTAGAACAGCCGGTCGGCCGCCCGCACAATCTGCTCACGGGTCGCGATGGCTGTCATCCCGGCCCTCCTCGTTGTAGGACGCCTGACCTGGAACGCGAACTCTAGGTCAGGCGTCCTACGTCCGTCAAGGCGGTTGACAACGCTAGGGCAGTCGCCCTAGCGTCACGCCTCGTCTAGGACGCCCGTCCTACGACGTTCGCGTACCCCGGAGCTCCCGCATGCCCGCTGACCTGTTCGCACCGTTTCCGCTGGGCGACCTCTCGTTGTCCAACCGCCTGGTCATGGCCCCGATGACCCGCAACCGCGCCGACCGCCACGGGCACGTCACGCCGATGATGGTCGAGCACTACCGGCAGCGGGCCACCGCCGGCCTGATCATCGCCGAGTCCACCACCGTCTCGCCCTCCGCCGTCGGATATCCCCTCACCCCCGGCCTGCACAGCCATGCCCAGGCGGAGAGCTGGCGGGCGCTGACCGAGGCGGTGCACACCGAAGGCGCCCGGATCTTCGTGCAGTTGCAGCACTGCGGCCGGATCTCCCACCCCAGCCTGCTGGACGGCGCCACCCCCGTCGCCCCGTCGGCGATCCGGCCGGATGGGCAGGCGGTCACCTACGACGGCATGCGCGACTTCCTGGTCCCGAGGGCGCTGGACGTCGCTGAGATCCCGGGCGTCGCCGGCCAGTACCGACAGGCGGCCGAGCTGGCGCGCACGGCGGGCTTCGACGGCGTGGAGGTCCACGCCGGCAACGGATACCTCATCGACCAGTTCCTCCGGGACGGCACCAACCAGCGCACCGACGGCTACGGCGGAACCGCCGCCAACCGCATGCGGTTCCTCGGCGAGATCCTCGACGTGGTCTGTGACGTGTGGCCGGCAGGCCGGGTGGGTGTGCGCCTCACCCCGGAGAACAGCTTCAACACGATGACGGACTCCAACCCCCAAGCCCACTTCGCGTACTTCCTCCAGCGGCTCAGCCTGCGCGCCCTGGCCTACGTCCACATCCTCGAAGGAGGCATGGCGACCAAGGCCACCGCCCTGGACTACCGCGCACTGCGGGACAACTACGACGGCACCGTCATCGCCAACAACGGCTACGACCTCTCGCGTGCGCAGGCGGCGGTGCGAACCGGTGCCGCGGACCTGGTCGCGTTCGGCACACCGTTCCTCGCCAACCCCGATCTGGTCCACCGCTTCCGGGAAAACCTGCCTCTGGCCCAGGCCGACCCAGCCACGTTCTACGGCGGCGACGAGACCGGCTACACCGACTACCCGCCCCATCGGCCGTCGCCGCAGCCGTCGATGCGCTGACCGGCGGGGCTGCGCGCCTGAGCCCGGCGGCAGGAGCACGCCGGCGCCATGCCTGGCTGCCGTCCCCCCGTTTACTCCCCGAAACCCCTGCGAACGGTTGACCGGCGGCGACAAGTGATGATCACTTTGCCCGTTCGTTTGCGCAGGTCAGCGCCGAATGCTGACAGTCGATGACAACGCCAGAGTCGCAGGGTTCGAGGAGCGTAGGTCGACGGTTCGATTCCGTCAGGCGGCTCGGTGGGGAAGCCCAGGTCAGATGGCCTGGGCTTCGCCGTTTCCAGAGGTCGACAACAGCGCCGCCGGTGGTTCCGGTCCGCAGATAGCCCGCACCCCGGGCCGTGACTGCCTCATCAGGGCCCCGGCTGTCGTCAGATGATGCCGAGGAGGGTCGCGGGCATGACTCACTTCGGCGATCAGCATGGCGTAGAGAAACCTTGATGATCTTCTGAGCCGGCCATGTCCGTCTTGCTGCCCCCAACAGCGGCGCTTCTACGCCAAGCCGCCCAAGCCAGACACCATCACGACTTTGCCGGGCCCCTGCCCGCCGGTACTGCTGGTCCTGGCGTCGTTCAACGCGCCAGAGCAGCTCTAGCCGCCAACTTGCCGCGTCGAGCAGGGAGCGGCCCGGACCGATCTTCGAAAGCGCGGATCGGTCCGGGCCGCGGCGAGGCAGACCTCCAGTCCTACGACATCGGTGCCGCCTCAGCCACGCCGCCACAGCTGGACGGCGAAGCCGTTGCAGGTGTAGAGCGAGAGCCGGGCACCGTTCACGTTCTTCCAGTCATAGTTGTCCAGGCACATGTTGCCGGCGACGTTGCGCAGCGAGAACCAGCCGTTGCCCTTGTCGATGATCTGCCACTGCTGGGCCGTCGTGTTGTCGCAGGCGACCAGGCCGACGTCGGCGTTCAGCGCCGTGCTGGCGTTGATGTTGGTCAGACAGGTGCCGGTGTTGCGGTTGCGGATCTCGTACCCGCTGGTGCCCTTGTAGTTGAATTCGAACTCCTGCGCGGTGTTGCCGTTGCAGGTGTACAGCCGCACGAGTGCGCCGGGGGTGGTGTCGAAGTCGTAGTTGTCGACGCAGCGGTTGCTGTACTGGCCCCGGATGCCGGGCGCGGTCATTCCGTTCGGCAGCGGCTGGCCGAAGAACGGGTCGCCGTTGTCGCCGAAGTAGAGCTGCTGGAAGCGGGTGTGCCGGTTCGGGTCGGTGAGCGCGTCCGGCGTCGGGTTGGCGTAGTCACGGGCGTGGTAGACCAGCACGTCGGTGGTGTTGTCCTCGGCCACGGTGAAGCTGCCGTGGCCCGGGCCGTAGACCCCGTTCGCGGTCTGGAACACCGGGTTCGGGCTCTTGCGCCAGGAGGCCGGATTTAGCAGGTCCGCGGTGTCGTCGGCCGACACCAGGCCCAGCTTGTACCGGGAGTCGGTCGCCGAGGCCGAGTAGGCGATGAACACCTTGCCGTTCTTGACCAGCGGCGATGGCCCTTCCACCACGCCCGCGACGCCTTCCATCTCCCAGGCGTACGTCGGGCGCGCGATCTCGGTGACCGTGCCGGTGATGGCGGTGGGGCCGTTCATCCGGGCGATGTACATGTGGCTGTTGTAGTTGGTGGACGGGCTGTCCTGGGCCCAGGTGAAGTAGCGCACCCCGCGATTGACGAACGAGGCCGGGTCGAGCTGGAAGGACTCCCAGCCGGTGTTGAAGCGCTGGGGCGCGCTCCATTCGCAGGTCATCGGATTGGCGCAGGTGTTGCGGATCCAGTAGAGCCGCTGGTTGAACCGCGCGGTGCTGGGCGACGCCGAGAAGTACATGTACCAGGCGCCGTCGACGAACTGGATGTCCGGCGCCCAGATCCAACCGCTCAGCGCGCCGCTCGACGGCGCGGTGAACGCGTTGATCGTCGCGGCGCTGCCGAGGCCCTGCAGGGTCGTGGCGCGTCGCAGTTCGACCCGCTTGTAGTCGGGGACCGAGGCCGTCATGTAGTAGTAACCGTCGGTGTGCTTGTAGATCGCAGTGTCGGCGCGCTGCTGGATGACCGGGTTGTTGATCGTGATGAACTGCGCGGCGGCCGGCGGGGCGAACACGGCCAGCAGCGCGATGATCATGCCGAGCGCGACCGCCAATCTCTGACGGGCGCGGGTGGACTTTGCCATCGGTGGGCTCCTTGGGGGAAGGAGAGGATCGTGCTCGCGAGCTAGGGGGCTCTGGCGCACGGGCGGGTGTTTATGTGAGCGTTAACAGCCTCTCCAGTGGTTACGGGGATGTCAACAGCAGGTTTCGGGGCGCTAGGTGGGCGGTGTTGGAGCCGTTGCCGCCGGCGCCGAAGCGCCCGGATCGACCGTCGTCATGGAGTAGGCGGCAGTTGATCGACGGGATCGGTGGCGGGTCCGGGCCCGGGGCATCGAGCACTACGGCCGGCTCCACGCCGAGTTGGCCATGCCGTGCTCGCCGACGTGCGCGAACTGGCTGCTCCACGGCGTCCGGCCGGACGGGGTCAAGGCGGGCTTGACCCCCGGCCGCTGTACCGCGATTGAACCGGTCTGCCCGGACTGCCACGCCGTCCGCACCCAAGCGCTGAAAGAACTCCGCGCCCCACGCCGCGAGCGCTTCATCCAGCCGATTGGCTACCGCGTCCAGGTCGTCACCCGGCCCGCGTGCACGTTTAGGGTCACCGACGCCGAGGCGTGCCCGAGCATCCGCTGCGCCGCCTTGACGTTGGCACCCGCCGCCACGGCCAAGCTCGCTGTGCCGCAGACCGCCCGACGAGGACGTCCGCTTAGGACTCGCGGCGCGCAAAGATGATTCCGCCGAGCGAGCTTTCGGCCGAGGTGAGGGTCATCTGTGCCTCGACCGTGAATCCGCCCTCTTGCAGCCATGCCGCCATTTGAACGGGCTGGCGACGGTGAACGTAGACCTTCATCGGATGGCCGCCGTAGCCCTGAGTCTTGAGCCGTGATCCGTCACCGACGTGGAAGCTGAGCAGTAACGGGCTACCGGGACGCATCACCCGTCGGAAGTGTGCGAAGACCGAGCCGACCTGGTCGTCGGGGATGTGGATCAGCGAGTACCAGGCGACCAAGCCGGCGACCGAGCTTTCGGCCAGGTTCAGGTCGGTCATGGAGCCCACCTCGAACCTCAGGCCCGGGTGATCACGCCGAGCCACTTCGATCATCCCGGGCGACAGGTCCATTCCGAAGGCGTCAACACCGAGCTCATGCAGGTGCCCGGTGATGCGCCCTGACCCACAGCCCACATCTACGACTGGCCCACCACCGGCAGCCCGGACGAAGCCGGCGAACAAAGCCAGAGTCGCTCGTTCGTAGGGCGTTTCATCCAGAAAGTTGCGCAGGAGATCTGCATAACTAACAGCGACTACGTCGTAGGAGGCGCGGGTGTCTGCCAACCAGCCTTCAACGCTCACAGCGGCGACACTAGATCAAGCACGACGCAGCCGCCCACGGGTCGGTAGCCGTGGCGCGCAGCGGTCGCGAGAGGGCACCAGACACAACCAGGACGGCCACCTGCCCCAGGTGTTCGGGGCATCACGGTCGATTGAGCTCAGGCGCTAGACGATGCGCAGCGCTCGTACCCGGGCAGTACCGCCGGGGGTTGCGGCGGCTTCGCGAGCGCGACAGGCACGCCAAGACCGTCCCGGAGGCGTGAGCGCTGTACAGCCATCCGTACAGCCAAGGCCATCCGCTGACGCGGCCACCAGCCGGCACCGGCGGGCAGGCTGAGCACGGGGCCGGTCACCTGACCAGCCATCCGCGACCTTCCTCTAGGTGGGCAACTCGATGTGCGCGGCCGTCGCCGGCGCTCTCGCCCTCGTGGGCGTGGCCGCCCTCGCTTACGCCTGGAGGCGCAGGCGGCCTCGACCGACGACGATGTCGGCGTAGTGGCGGGGTTTTGAGCGGTCGATCACCGCCATGTCGCCGACATACCGTCCCGCGCCTCCCCAGTCACCGCCATGTCGCCGACATGCCGTCCCGCGCCTCCCCAGTCACCGCCATGCCGCCGGCATGGCGGCCAGTGCCACTCCGAGGAGATCACCCTCCGTGCTGATAGGAGAGGATTCTTCGGGCTTGGGTGGGGTGGTCGCGCTATCCGAAACTGGAACGTTTTCCCTGGTGAATGCGTTGTTACCTAGTTACCCTTGGGGCGACTGCCCGACGTTGTGCACTGCTTGGTCGGGCTTGTGTCGATTGAGGATCTGCATACTTAGAGTAGTCACCAGGCTCGGCCTCCCGCCTATCCGAAGGGAGTGCCCATGACCCGGGCTCCGGCGAACCTGATGGATGTCCGACGCCTGCTGCTGGCCCACCTGGACGTCGACCCCGAGACCTCACGGCCGCAGGACCTGGAGCCGGCGGAGGTCGGCATCGTGGCCGACGCCTCCCACCGGGGTGGCTACCACTGCGGCTCCGACCGCGTGGTGCCCGGCGACTACTCGGTGGTGGAGTCCACCCGGGACAGTTCCGGGCTGACCCTCGACGCGTCCGGCCTGGACATCGGAACCTTCAGCGTGACTTCCGCCGGCCGCACCCACAACCTGCGTTCGCTCTCGCTGTGGTTCGTACAGCAGTGCGTGGCCGGCACGGCCGACACGCGGGACATCAGGGAAATCATCTATTCCCCCGACGGGAAGACGGTCAGAAGGTGGGACCGGCTCGGCAAGCGCAGCACCGGCGACAGCTCCCATCTCTGGCACACCCACTTCAGCTTCTTCCGCGACTCGACCAAGGCGGGCCGGGACCAGACCCCGCTGTTCCGCCGCTACCTGAGCGAGATCGGGCTGATCAGCCCCCCGGACATGGAGGACGACATGAGCGAGAAGGCCGAGAACGAGATCCACCAGGTTTACACGGGCCTGTTCTACGGCGGGAACAGCATGGGCCGCGCCGTCGACCCCGACGGCACCGGGCCAGCGAAGGCCAGCAACAGCATCGTCACCAAGCTCGACTACCTGATGGCCCGCCTGGACGACGTCGCCAGCGGGGTCACCACCCTGTCGGGCAAGGACTGGACGGACGAGCCGGCCATCGTCGCCGGGGTGCTCGCCGGCCTGTCCCCGCAGCGACTCGCCGAGGCGCTGGCCACCGCCGGGCTCACCCCGGAGGCCATCGCGGCTGCGGTGCCGCCGGACATCGCCCGCAAGGTCGTCGACGAGCTGACCCTTCGGCTGTCCAGCTGACGGCGTCGAGCCCAGGAGGCCCGCCACGCCCGAATCCGCTCCCGTTCGATTCCCGCGCACGCGCTCGCGACCTCCGAGCCACTACTCGCCGTCGGTGTCGGGGGCATCCGCTAGCCTCCGGCCCATGAGCGTGTCAGTGGGCGGTGTCGCGAAGCGGCCCAGCGTCGAGGACGAGGCCCGGTTCTGGTCCATCGTGGAGGCCGCGTGGGAGCGGCTGGGCCCCGAGCCGGCGGCGCTGCGTCGGGCCCTGCGGGAGCGGGACCCGGCGGCCGGCGACGTCGACCCGTACGCCATCGGCGAGTGGTTCTCCCCGTTCCTCGACCAGTTGCGCGCTCTCGCCGCCGACCTGCCGAGCGAGGAGCTGACCGCCCTCGACCGGGTGGTCGAGCGGAAGCTGTACGACCTCGACCGCGCCGACATCCACGCGGTGACCGACGGCTCCGACGACGGCTTCCTCTATGCCCGGGGCCACATCGTCGCCCTCGGGCGCGAGTTCTACGAGGCGGTGCGCGCCGACCCCGCCCTGGCGGTCCCCGACGGCGAGTGCGAGAGCATCTGCTACCTCTTCGCCCACCTGCACGACAAGCTGTTCGGTGACTGGCCGCGCACCGGGTCGGGCATCTCCCGGGAGTCGTTCAGCAACCCAGCGGGCTGGCGGGAGTAGCCAGCGGGCTGGCGGGAGTAGTCAGAAGGCGTGATACATGACGTGCAGGCCGACCAGTCCCAGGCTCGGGTGCGCGAACGCGCCGGGCACGGTCCCGACGACCTCGAACCCGAGCCGCCGGTAGACCTCGACCGCCGCGTGGTTGGACTCGGCCACCGCGTTGAACTGCATTCCGGCGTAGCCGCGCCCGCGCGCCCAGTCCAGCGCGTCCCGGCACAGGGCCGTGCCGACCCCGCGCCCCCGGGCGCCGGCCGCCACCATGAAGCTCGCGGTGGCCACGTGTGATCCCGGTCCTGGCCGGTTGGTGCCCATCTTGGCCGTGCCGAGCACCCGGTCACCGTCGACCGCCACGACGGTCCGCCCGGGCGGGCGTTCCACCCAGACGTCGTACGCCTGCGCGGCGGTCATCGCCGGGTCGTACGTGAAGGTGTCCCCGGCCCGGGCGACCTCGGCGACGATTTCCCACACCGGCGCCCAGTCGGTGTCGGTGAACTCCCGGATCAGCACGGTCACCGACGCTACCGGGAACGCGGGCCGATGTTCCGCGCGGGGAGGTGGTGCTGGCACCACCATGTCCGGTGGTGCGCCCTGAACGCCGGCTGCGCCAGTGAGCCGCAACGACCCGGCCGGCGACGACGACTTCATGGCCGGGTTGGCGAGCGCCCCGCAGCGGGTGTGGACCGATTTCCTGGAGAAGCTGCTCGGGCAGCGTTTCCTCGCCCTGCCGGATCAGCCGTAGATCCTGCTCTCGTACTCCGGGCCGTAGTAGCGCTCCAGATCCGCCAGGCTCTCCGCCGGAGCCTCGACCTCCTTGATCAGTCGGGCCCGGGGCGGCAGCGCGTCGGGCTGCCAGGTCTCCGGCCGCCACAACTCCGAGCGGAGGAACGCCTTCGCGCAGTGGTAGAAGATCTGCTCGATCTCCACGACGATCGCCAGGACCGGCCGGTGGCCCCGGACCACCAGGTCGTCGAAGAACGGGGCGTCGCGCACCAGGCGGGCCCGGCCGTTGATCCGCAGCGTGTCCGTCCGGCCCGGGATCAGGAAGATCAACCCGACGTGCGGGTTGTCCAGGATGTTGCGGTAGCCGTCCGCCCGCCGGTTGCCCGGCCGCTCCGGGATCGCGATCGTCGTGTCACCCAGGACCAGGGCGAAGCCGGGCGGGTCGCCCTTCGGCGACACGTCGCAGGTGCCGTCCGCGCCGGCCGTGGCGACCAGGCAGAACGGTGCGGCGGCCAGCCACTGCCGGTCCCGGTCGTGCAGGACCTGCCGCTCCTTGACCGCTGCCCGGGGCATCGGCGCCCCCAGCAGGTCGCGCAGCTCCTCGTGCGAGGTGATCTCCACCGTCACGTCAGCCTCCCCCGAACCGTTGACCCCGGTGGCGGCCTGCGGCGTCGCTGCCCGGCCCCGTCGGTGCGAGCCTAGGCGAGCGCCGCGACCGCGAGGTTTGTCATTGGGCGTCCCGGGTACGGCCTCCCACGGGGTCGCCGAGCCAGAAACGTCCATCCAATCGGGAACGCCCAGCCCGGAAACGCCCGCCCAGCCCGGAACCGAGCACGGACCGACCAATGGAGGCCGCGATGGAGAGCCGACTCAAGGTGCTCGGGCACCCCGTGCACCCGATGCTGGTGATGTTCCCGGTCGGTCTGCTGGTCACTGCGGTGATCTTCGACGTCGTCGACACCGTCGGCGGCCCGAGCTTCCTCGGCGAGGTGGCGTACTGGAACATCACCATCGGCCTGATCGGCGGCCTGCTGGCCGCGGCGGCCGGCGCGTTCGACCTGCTGGCCATCCCTACCGGCACCCGCGCCAAGCGGGTGGGCCTCACCCACGCCGCCGCCAACGTCGCGGTGATCCTCCTCTTCGCCGCCGTCTGGGCGGTCCGGCTCAACGCCGACTCCCGGGCCGCCGGCGGCGCGCTGATCGCCATCGAGGTCGTGGCGCTGGCCATCCTCGGCGCGAGCGCCTGGCTCGGCGGCGAACTGGTCGACCGGCTCGGCGTCGGCGTCGACCGGGACGCCAACCTCGACGCGCCCAGCTCACTACGGCCCCCGGCGGCCACCCAGCGGATCGGAGACGCGCGATGAACGAACAGTCCAACGGTCGTAGCGGGCGCGGCCGGCAGCAGAGCTGGGACCCGATGGGGGAGCTCCAGTCGCTGCGCGCCGAGCTGAGCCGACTCGTCGGCGGCGGCCGGTCCGGCCCGCCCGAGGTGGAGCTGACCGAGAACGCCGACGGCTGGGAGGTCGTCGTCCGGCTGCCCGGCGTCGCCCCCGAGGAGGTGGCCGTCGAGCTGGACGACCGGGAACTCTGCGTCCGCGCCCGCTCGGAGGCGGAGGTCAACGCCGACCACGGTATCCCCGGTGGCTTCGAGACGAGGGGTTTCGAGTACCGGGTCGACCTGCCCGCCCGGGTGGACCCCGACCGCATCGACGCCGTGATGGACCACGGCCTGCTCCGGGTCCGGCTGCCCCGGGCGGCCCGGCCCACCCCGCGCACCATCACCGTCGGCCGCACCGGCTACCGGGGTACCGGCGGCGGCGCGGGTAGGACGGGCAGCCCCGCCTCCGCCGACCCGGCCGCCGACCGGGAGCTGCACCACCCGGACACGGCCGTCGACGAGATCGACCGGCCGTAGCGGGTCGACAGGTGGTCACCCCGGCAACGCTCGGCCCGCTGGGCGAGCGCGTACCCGATGTCGCGCGGATCGGCGTGCTGCGCGCCAACGCGCTCGGCGACTTCATCTTCGTGCTGCCCGCGCTCCAGTCGTTGCGCGCCGCGTACCCCGGGGCGGAGATCGTGCTGCTCGGCGCGCCGTGGCACGCGAAGCTCTGGCGCGACCGGCCCGGCCCGGTGGACCGGGTGCTGGTGGTCCCGCCCGCGCCCGGCATTCGGGAGCCCGACCCCGGCGAGCCGGAGCCCGCCATGGACGACTTCCTGGCCGCCGCCCGCGCCGAACGCTTCGACCTGGCGGTGCAACTGCACGGCGGCGGGGGCAACTCCAACCCGATCGTCAGCGGGCTGGGCGCCCGGGTCACCGCCGGGCTGCGCGCCGAGGACGCACCGCCGCTGGACCGGTGGATCCGCTACGTCTACTACCAGCACGAGGTGCTGCGCTACCTGGAGGTGGTCGGCCTCGTCGGCGCGCCCCCCGCAGGCATCGTCCCCGTCCTGGCTGTCACCGAAGCCGACCGGGCCGAGGCCGACGCGGTGCTCGGCACCCCGGCCCGGCCCCGGGTGGCGCTGCACCCGGGGGCCACCGACACTCGGCGGCGCTGGCCGTCCGAGCGGTTCGCCGAGGTCGCCCGCGCCCTGGCCGGCGACGGCTACGAGGTGCTGGTCACCGGCACCCCCGCCGAACGCGGCGTGGTGGACCGGGTGGTAGCGGCGGCCGGTGTGCCGGTGCGCCCGATCGTCGGCACGCTCGGCCTCGGCGGGCTGGCCGCCTGCTACGCCGGCTGCGCGCTGGTGATCTCCAACGACACCGGCCCGCTGCACCTGGCCGCGGCCGTCGGCACCGCCACGGTGGGGGTCTACTGGATCGGCAACCTGATCAACGGCGGGCACCTGCTGCGCGCCCGGCACCGCCCGATCGCCTCCTGGACGGTGCGCTGCCCGGTGTGCGGCGTCGACTGCACCCCCGGGATCTACCCGCACCGCCCCGGCGACGGCGAGTGCCCGCACGGGGATTCGTTCGTCGCCGACGTCCCGGCGATCGAGGTGGTGGAGGCGGCCCACGACCTGCTGGCTGTGTAAGGAAGGGCCCCTTGTTGACGCATACGGTCGAGAAGGGTCCCCTTCTCACATCCCGCCTGCCCGAGGCGCTCACACCCGCTCGGGCGAGTCGGCGAGGACGACCTCCCACGCCTCCACGTCCCGTTCGGTGACCGTGGTCGGCGACTCCAGGTGGTACGCGCCGCTGGGCAGGACGCCCGCGCCGCCGTGGCGCTCCAGCACGGCGAGCTGGGCGGCCACGTCCTCGCCCTGATGGTTCTGCTGCACCCGCCGCCAGAAGTCGAAGCCGCCCGAGTCGACCAGCGCCGCCCGGTCGTACAGCACGCACCCACCGATCCAGGAGACCTTGTACGCCCGCCAGGCCCCCGTTGGCAGGCCCAGCCGCTTGGTGACGTGCAGCAGGTTCGCCGCCGAGTGGATCGCCGCCCGCTGCCACTGCGGGGTGCCGGGGCGGACCCGCTCCGGCACCGGCCGGCCCGCCCACTCCTCGTAGTGCTGGTGGGTCTGCGGCCGGACGTCGTCGGCGTACGACAGCCCGTGCACCGCGTTGCCGACGAAGCCGCAGCCCAGCTCGCCGATCGCGGTGACCAGCCGGCGCAGGGTCCCCGGCTCCAGCCAGACGTCGTCGTCGAGGCAGAGCACGTACCGGGCGGCGGACCGATCCAGCAGGTACGCCCGGTGCTCGGCCAGCCCGCGCCGGGGCAGCCGCCGGGTCAGCAGCACCGGGTGGCCCCGGTGGCGCAGAGCCCGCACCATGGTCGCGGCGGCCGGATGGGCGTACGCGGGCTCGCCGTCGGACTGGTCGCTGACCACGACGCCGAACCCGGTGACGCCCTCCTGGGCGGCCAGCCCGGCGAGGGTGACCGCGAGTTCGGCGGGCCGGTTGCGCGTCGGGACCAGCACGTCGAGCTGCCGTTGGCGGCGGAACTCCTCGGCCGCGCCGAGGTCGAGCGGTCGGTTCACGCCGGCCTGCCCGGCACCGATGCCGGACGGGCGTGCGAGTCCACCTGGTCCGGCCCCTGGGAGGTGGGCTGGTCCGAGGTGGGCTGGCTGTGCGCCCGGATGCGGTCGATGATCGCGGAGGTGGAGCGGTCCGGCACGTACCCGAGGGTGCGGACCTGGCCGCCGAGCCGGCGCACCAGCGGCGCTTCCGGCACCATCTCCGGCGGGTAGTCGCCGCCTTTGACGTAGACGTCGGGGCGGACGATCTCGATGAGCCCCGCCGGGGAGTCCTCCTCGAAGATCACTACGTGGTCCACGCAGGCCAGGGCGGCCAGCAGGGCGACCCGGTCCTCCACCGGGTTGACCGGGCGGTCCGGCCCCTTCAGCCGGCGCACGCTGCCGTCGGAGTTGACCGCCACCACCAGCAGGTCGCCGAGGGCCCGCGCCTGCTCCAGGTACCGCACGTGTCCCGGGTGCAGCACGTCGAAGCAGCCGTTGGTGAAGACCACCGACCGGCCCGCGCCGCGCTGGGCCTCCACGATGGCAGACAGCTCGCCCGGGGCCACCAGCACGGGGTGCCCGGCGTCGCCGCCGCGCGCGCCGAGCGCGCCCAGCAGGTCCTCCCGGCGGCACACGCAGGTGCCGGTGTCCGACACGGTGATGGTGGCGGCGAGCTGGGCGAGCTGCGCGGCGGTCGGCAGGGGCGCGTCAGCGGCCAGGGCCAGCGTCATCGCGGCCAGGTACGCGTCCCCCGCGCCCACCGCGTGGCTCGCCGGGACGGGGGTGCTGTGACTGCGCCGGGGCGTGCCGTCCGCGCCGCCGACCACCGCGCCGTCGGTGTCCAGGGTCACCGCGACCACGTCCGCTCCGGTGTGCGCGCGCAGCTCGGCGAGGCGGGACTCGGCCAGCACGGCCCGGTCCACCCCCTCGCCGGCCCGCGCGTTGACCGTCACGCCCGTCCCGGTCACGCTGAGCCCGTCGCCGGTCATCGCCACCCGGTCCTCGCCGGGCGTCGGCTCGCCGGTGATCCCGGTGGGCCGGTCGAGCGGCACCCCGGGCGGCGGCGCGGCGGGAGGAGCCCCCGCAGCCGGCGAACCGGACGCGCCCGGCGAGGTGCCCACGCTCAGCTCCGAAGGCCCGTCTGCTGGGCCCGCCGGGTGGTCTAGGTGCAGGTGCGAGTCGGTACGCGCGGCGGCGCGGGCGAGCAGCCGGGTCGCCTCCGCGAAGCTCGGGGTGACCACGGTCGGCGCGAGCCCCCGCCAGTCGGCCAGGTCGTGCGCGTCGAGGGCGATCGTGGCGTACCGGTCGCGGGCGGCGACCAGCCAGGCGCGGACGGGGGCGGGCAGCGCGCCGAGCCCGTAGTCGCAGACCACCAGGGTCGGCGCCTCGCCACCGGAGGCGGCCCGCAGTTCCTCGGTGGCGCACTCCAGGGCGGTGAGCAGCCGGTCCACCTCGTCGGTGTCGAGCGCGTCGTCCGGGTCGCCGGAGTCCTCGCGCAGCAGGATCTGGTTGCCGGCGAGCATCCGCCGCTTCACCGGGGTGTGCCGGCCGGGTTGGGCGACCGTACGGTCCCAGACCCCGGCCCGGTCGAGGCAGTCGTGCAGCTCGTCCCCGGCGACGTCGGCGCCGACCGGGGCGACCAGCACCGCCCGCCCGCCGAGGGCGGCCACGTTCACGGCGGTGTTCGCCGCCCCGCCGGCCGCCGAGATGCGCCGGCGCAGGGTGAGTACGGGGGCCGGGGCCTCCCGGCAGAGTCGGTCGGACTCGGCGAACCGCCACTCGTCGAGCATGGCGTCGCCGATCACCAGCACGGGGCGACCCAGCCAGCTTTCCACGACGGTGGCGAGCCGGCGCTCTTCCGCTGCTGCTCCTGCCATGCCATCCCGGGTCCCCGTGGGGTGCGGGCTCAAACCCGCCGCCACCGACGGCTCCGGCTTCTGCCCGCCCGGCTCGGCCTCCTTCCCGCCCGGCCCGCATGATCCGCGCGGGGCGGGAAAGAAGGCGGGATGACCACCGAAGAAGCCGGCCGCCTGGTGCTCACCCCCCGGCAGCTACGCCTGCTCATGTTCGGCCTGATGACGGGCATGCTTCTCGCCGCGCTGGACCAGACCATCGTCGGCACGGCGCTGCCCACCATCGTCGGCGAGCTGGGCGGCATCGACCACTACTCGTGGGTGGTCACCGCGTACCTGCTCGCCTCCACCGCCTCCACCCCGCTGTACGGCAAGATGGCCGACCTGTACGGCCGCCGCCCGGTCTTCCTCTTCTCGATCGGGACGTTCCTGCTCGGCTCGCTGCTGGCCGGGCTGTCGCAGGACATGACCCAGCTCATCGTGACCCGGGGTGTGCAGGGCCTCGGCGCGGGCGGTCTGATGACGCTTGCGTTCACGATCATCTCGGACGTGGTGTCGCCCCGCGAACGCGGTCGCTACCAGGGGCTGTTCGGGGCGGTGTTCGGCATCGCGTCGGTGGCCGGGCCGCTGGTCGGCGGGTACTTCGCCGAGACGAGCTGGCGGTGGATCTTCTACCTCAACGTGCCGCTGGCGATCCTGGCCATCGTGGTCTGCTACCACGTCATGCGGCTGATTCCGTTCCAGCGGCGGGAGCACACGATCGACTGGCTCGGGGCGGCCCTGCTGGTCGCCGGGGTGAGCTGCCTGCTGCTCGCGCTGAGCTGGGGCGGCACCTCCTACGCCTGGGGCTCCGCCGTGATCATTGGACTGTTCGCGGCCGGGGCCGTGCTGGGCGGGCTGTTCCTGCTCCAGGAGGTGCGGGTGGCCGAGCCGATCCTGCCCCTGCGGCTGTTCCGCAGCCGCACCTTCGCGCTGGCCAACAGCGCCGGCTTCGTTCTCGGCCTGGTGATGTTCGGGTCGATCATCTTCATCCCCCTGTACCTCCAGATTGTCAAGGGCGCCTCGCCGACCCGCAGCGGCCTGCTGATGCTGCCGATGATGGCCGGCATCATCGTCACCTCGATCCTCACCGGCCGGGCGATGAGCCGGATCGGCCGGTACAAGTGGTTCCCGGTCGCCGGCTCGGCGGTGCTGCTCGTCGGGATGCTGCTGTTCACCCGCCTGGCCGTCGACACGTCGCTGTGGGTGGCGTTCGGTTACCTGGTGGTCCTCGGCGTCGGGCTGGGCCTGTCCATGCAGTCGCTGATCCTCGCCGTGCAGAACGCGGTGGACTCCCGGGACCTCGGCGCTGGCACCTCCTCGGCGACGTTCTTCCGGTCGCTGGGCGGCGCCTTCGGGGTGGCGATCCTCGGGGCGGTGCTGTCGTCCCGGCTCGCCGACCAGCTCGCGAGCCGGATGCCCGCCGCGATCGCGCAGCTGTCGCCGGAGCAGCGGGCGGCGGTGGTGGCCGGCGGCGGGACGGACGTCTCGATCAACGACCCGGCGACGATCCTGGTCCTGCCCGGCCCGATCCGCGCCGCCATCCAGGCCGCCTTCGTGGAGTCGCTGCACCTGGTCTTCCTCACCACCGGGCTGATCGCCGTCGTGGCGGTGCTGGTGACCCTGGCGCTGCCGGACGAGAAGCTGCGCGGCGCGGGACCGCGTGGCGCGACGGGCGGGGCCGACCCGCTCGGCGGCAAGGCAGCCGCCCCGGGCGGCAAGCCGCTGGCGAAGGAGTCGCGGGACGAGGCCGCCGCCGAGATGGAGGCCAAGAGCCAGACGATGCTGTGAACTCCCGCGACTACTTGAGGATCAGGCGGTTGGTCTGCTCGAAGACGTCCAGGTCGGCGAGGGTCTCGGTGACCGAGGCCGAGAGCGGGGCGGGGAACCGGTCGCGGGGGAAGAAGCCCGCGTCGGTGGTCTCGTCGGTGACCCGGGCCAGCTCGCCGTCCCAGTCCTCGACCCGGAAGGCGACGGTGAAGACCTGGTAGGTGTGGCCGTACATGTTGGTGTTGATCCGGTCCGGGCCGGTGTAGAGGGCGAACGCCCCCACCCGCAGGGCGCGCAGCCCGGTCTCCTCGCGCACCTCGCGCACCGCGCAGTCAGCGATCGACTCGCCCAGCTCCATCGCGCCGGCCGGCATGGCCCACTGGCCGTTGTCGGAGCGCCGGATCAGCAGCACCCGGCCGGCGTTGTCACGGACCACCGCGCGGGCACCGACGAACATCAGCGTGCGATCACCGGCGAGGGCGCGTAGCTGCCCCACGTACGAGTCGGCCCAAGAGATGCTCACCCGGACAACCTAACGGGGGTTTCCAACACGTGACCGCCGACACTAGCTTGTTACCTATGCGTAGCACGATGATGGACGCACCGCTCCAGGTCGCCCGGATCCTCGAACACGGTGCCACGGTGCACGGCACCGCCGAGGTGGTCACCTGGACCGGCGGCGAGCCGCGTCGCATGTCCTACGCCGAGCTGGGCCGCACGGCGGCCCAGCTGGCCCACGCGCTGCGCGACGAGTGCGGGGTGACCGGTGACGAGCGGGTCGCCACGTTCATGTGGAACAACAACGAGCACCTGGTGGCGTACTTCGCCGTGCCCAGCATGGGCGCGGTGCTGCACACGCTGAACCTCCGGCTCTTTCCGGACCAGGTCGCCTACATCGCCAACCACGCCGAGGATCGGGTGGTGCTGGTCGACTCGACGCTGATCCCGCTGCTGGCCCGGGTCATCGGGGAGCTGACCACGGTGCGGCATGTGGTGGTCGTCGGCGGGGGCGACCCCGCCCCGCTGACGGCGGCGGCCGGCGGCCGGATCGCCGTACACCACTGGGACGCCCTGCTGGCCGGTCGGCCGGAGGTCTTCGACTGGCCGGAGGTGGACGAGCGTGACGCCGCCGCCCTCTGCTACACCTCCGGGACCACCGGCAATCCCAGGGGGGTGGCCTACTCGCACCGCTCGATCTACCTGCACTCGTTGCAGGTCTGCATGCCGGAGGGGTTCGGGCTCGGGCCGACCGACCGCGAGCTGGCCATCGTGCCGATGTTCCACGCCATGTCCTGGGGCCTGCCGTACGCGGCGTTCCTCTCCGGCGCGTCGCTGATCATGCCGGACCGGTTCCTCCAGGCCGCGCCTATCGCCGCGATGATCGCCGCCGAGCGGCCCACCCTGGCCGGGGCGGTGCCGTCCATCTGGAACGACCTGCTGGCCTACCTCGACGACAACGACGTCGACACCTCCTCGCTCCGGGAGGTGATCGTCGGCGGCTCGGCCTGCCCGCCCGCCCTCATGCACGCGTTCGACGAGCGGCACCACATCGACGTGATCCACGCCTGGGGCATGACCGAGATGTCCCCGCTCGGCTCGGTGTCCCGGCCGCCGGCCGGCGCGACCGGCGAGGACGCCTGGCGCTACCGGTACACCCAGGGCCGGGTCCCGGCCGGGGTCGCCGCGCGCGTCGTCGGCCCGCTGGGCGAGCCGCTGCCCGCCGACGGGACCTCCGTCGGGGAACTGGAGGTCCGGGGGCCGTGGGTGACCGCCCGGTACGTCGGCGACGACGCCCCGGACGAGGAGAAGTTCCGCGACGGCTGGCTGCGTACCGGCGACGTCGGCACGCTGTCGCCCGACGGGTACCTCACGCTCACCGACCGGGCCAAGGACGTGATCAAGTCCGGCGGCGAGTGGATCTCCTCGGTCGAGCTGGAGAACGCCCTGATGGCCCACCCGGCCGTGCTGGAGGCGTGCGTGGTGGGCGTGCCGGACGAGCGATGGGACGAGCGCCCGCTGGCCACGGTCGTGGTCCGGGAGGGCGCCGAGGTGACCGCGGAGGAGCTGCGCGACTTCCTGGCGGGGGCGGTGGCGCGCTGGCAGCTACCGGAGCGGTGGGCGTTCATCGACGCGGTGCCGAAGACCAGCGTCGGCAAGTTCGACAAGAAGGTTGTGCGGTCCCGGTACGCAGACGGGGGCCTGGCTGTCAGGAAGCTGACAACGCCGTAACGCTTTCAGGCGCATCGTCGCCTGAAAGGGCAGGGACGTACTCCTGACGTATCCCTCCCCAAAGGGCGGCCCCGGCGTTCGCACCGCGCCGGGGCCGCCCGCCCAGGGGCGGTTCTCCCGCCCCTCCATTCTCGCGAAACTTGTTCGGCTCTGTCCCGGCGACGGGGAAAACAACCGGTGAACGCGGTCATTCGCCTGCCGTGATTAGCACCTTGCCGACCACCGAGTTCTCCACCGCCACCTGGGCCGCCGCCGTGGCGGCGAGCGAGTGGTGGTGCAGCGGCAGGCCGGCCGCCTCGCCGACCCGTACGCCGCCCTGCGCCACGGCCGCCGCCACGTCGGCGACGGCCTGTGCCTTGGCCACCGCCGGTGCGGTGTAGACCAGCACGAAGTGCCAGCTCGCGTTCGGTGCCATCAGCGGGCGGACCGGGAGGGTCACCTCGTCCCCGCCGTTGTCGGCGTACACGCAGACCGCCCCGCCGGAGCGCAGCAGCCGCACGTCGGCCGCCGCGTTCCGCGCCGGCGACACCTCGACGATCGTGTGCACGCCGTCCGGGGTGAACTTGCGGACCTCCTCGACGACGTCCTGTTCGCGGTAGTCGACGACGAACGACGCGCCGGCCGCCGCCGCGAGGTTCGCCTTCTCCGCGCTGCTGACGGTGGCGATGACGGTGGCGTCGGCCCAGCGGGCGAGCTGGATCGCCGCGTTGCCGACCGCCCCCGCCCCGCCCTGTACCAGCACGGTGTGGTCGGCCAGCGCCCCGGCGTGCAGCTTGCCCGGCATGGCCTCCCCGGCGGTCAGGCAGCGGTGCGCGGTGAGGAACGGGATGCCCAGGGCCGCCCCCAGGTCGAAGGAGGCGTCGCCGAGGGGGACCGCCTGCCGGACCGGGACCACCGTGTACTCGGCGGCGGTCCCCCACGGGCGCTGCCAGGCGGCCTCCCAGAGCCACACCCGCTCGCCGATCAGGCCACGGTCGACCCCCGTGCCGACCGCCTCGACCACCCCCGCGCCGTCCTGGCCGGGAGTCTGCCAGCCCCCTGGCGGCGGCCCGATCCGGCGGGCCTTCCAGTCGGTCGGGTTCACCCCGGAGACGGCCACCCGGACCAGCACCTCGCCGGGCCCCGGCTCCGGCACCGGCCGGTCGACCAGGCGCAGCACCGACGCGTCGCCATTGGTCTCGTACACGATCGCCCTCATCGCCGTCACTCCTCACCCTCGCGCGGCGGGCCCCGTCGCGGGCCTTCCCCGGTCCGCTACCCGGGTGATCTCGCTTCATTCCGATCCCACCCGGCGCCGGAACCGTATAGCCAGGTACACGGAGGTAAGGGAGTGCCGATGCGGGACATAACGGTGGTGGGCGCGACGCCGCCCTCGATGGGGCGGGCGGGGCCGGACGCGGACCGCGCCGACGCGCCGCGCTACGACGAACCCGCGCCGCCGCCCGGCCGCCCGGCCCTGCCAGCGGCCGGGCGGCGGCTGCCCTGGACGAGCCGGAGCCGGGCGATCTGAGCGCCGCGCGGGGCCGGGACAGGCAGGCCGCGATCAGGCAGGCCGCGATTCAGGCAGGCCGGCCGAGCGATCCGCTCAGGCAGCCCGGCCGACCGATCCGCGCGGGATCAGCCGAGGGCGGCGACGACCTCCGGAGTCAGCTCACCCACCGCCGGCAGCACCACGGCAGCGAGCCGCTCGGCGTCCGGATCCAACGGGTACGCCCCGTGCGGCACCGCCACCACCCGCATGCCCGCCGCAGCGGCCGACCGCACCCCGTTCGAGGAGTCCTCCACCGCCATGCAGCGCGCCGGGTCGACACCGAGCCGCCGGGCCACCTCCAGGTACACGTCCGGGGCGGGCTTGCCCCGCTCCGTCTCCTCCGTCGACAGCGTCGCGCCGAACGCGCCGGTCAGGCCCGTCGCCGCCAGCGCCGCCGCGATCAGCCGGGTCGGCGAGGAACTGGCCAACCCCAGCGGCCACCGCGCGGCCAGCCGGCGCACCACCTCGTCGGCCCCGTCGATCACCGGTACGCGCTCGGCGTACCGTCGGGCCATCTCGTCCACCACCTCGGCGGCCACCTGCTCGGCCGTCCGGCCCACGCCCAGCTCGCCGCTGAGGTACCGGGCCCACTCGCCGGTGCTCATCCCCATCAGCCGCCGCTGGGTGTCCGGCTGCCAGGTGCCGCCGTGCGCCGCCACGTACGCCCGGCGCACCTCCTCCCAGACCGGCTCGGAGTCCACGATCACGCCGTCCAGGTCGAAGACCACCGCATCCGCCACGCCCCCATCCTGCCCGAGCCGCCGGCCGCCCATCCGCCCGGGAGGCCCGCTCCCGACGGGCGAGCCGGGCCGGGCGTACCGCTCCCGCCAGGTCTGCTCCCGACAAGCCCGCTCCCGGCGGGTCCGCTCCTGGCGGGGCGTACCGCCGGGGCGGGGTGGTGTCAGGCCGGCAGCTGCGGCAGGCCGATCGGGCTGTCCGGCGGGATCACCGTGTGCCCCGCCCGGGCCACCGGCTCCAGCAACTCGCGCAGCCGGTCCGTACCGTCCGCGCCGAGCGCCTCCCACGGGTGCAGGGCGGCCACGTCGGTGGCGGCCTCCACCGCCCGGAACGCCGCCCGGCCGTGCTCGGTCGGCTTCCCGTCCCCGGTCAACCATCCCCGCTCGACGAGCCGCCCGGCCGCCGCCTGCCACTCCTGTTCCGACCAGCCCCGGCCCAGCAGGTTCACCTCCGGCATGCCCTCAGCGACCTTCCAGGCGAGCGTCTCCACCGGGTCCAGGCCGGCGGCGACCAGCGCCGCGACGTGCCCGTCGCCCCGGTGCTCGCGCAGCGTCGTCGCGGCCTGCCACAGCCGGGCCAGCGGGTACTCGGCGGCCGGCAGGGCGGCGTTCGCGGCACCCAGCACCCGGCCCGCCGTCCGCGCCGCCCGGGCGGCCGTCTCCAGCAGCTCGGCGGCCTCGGCGAGGTGCCCCTCCGGCAACTCGTACGTCAGCTCGGCCAGCGCCTGCACGGCCCCGGTCAGCCGGGCCCGCAGCGCCTCGGCCGGGGTGGCCAGCTGCCACACCGCCGGCAGCGCCCGCGCCACCATGGGCGGTGCGAAGGTGAAGAACGCGGCCACCACCGGGGCTGCCTCCACGGCACCCAGCGGGGCGGCCCGGCCGGCGAAGTACCCCCGCCAGTAGCCGCGCAGCCCCACCGCCTCGTAGGCCGCGCGGGACCGGGGATGGAAGTAGGTGATTGCGTGCACCGGCTCGAAGTGCGTCCACATCAGCCGGGCGAGCCCCGGATCGTCCAGCGCCGCCACGTGCACCTCCGCGTCGGTGGGCATGGTCGCCGCGAGCGGGCGACGCCCGCGGTGAGCTGAACCTACTGCCGCTCGGTGAACGTGCGGAACCCTGCTGTGACCTACTGCGCGGCGAACGGGCCGGCGGGTCGGTCGACCTCATGGCTGTCGGAAGTCTGTCAGCAGACCAGCGAGGTAGCAGGGAAGTGACGTTCATCGATTAATGTGTTGCCCTGCGTGCTCATGTGGATGCACTGAGTCGCCAGAGTGCCGGCTGGGCCGGCTCGGATCGAAGGGATCAGCGATGGGCAGACCCAGTTGGGTCACAAGAAGGGCAATCCTCTCGGTAGCCGTGACGGTGGTGGCCGCCGGGCTCGTGCCCGCACAATCGGCGAGCGCGGCGGCCCCGTCATTCCACTACACGATCAAGAGCGGCACGTCCGAGTGGCGCAGTCTCGGCACGCACGAGGCCATGGTGGAGGCCGTCCAGATCCCCGGTGCGACCATCGCCAGAATGAGCACGGAACAGCTCACCACGGCGGTGCTGGACTATCCCCTGCTTCCCGACGCACTGGCATTCAACAGTGTTCAGGAGGGATTCGAGGCGGTGGCCGCCCGGTTCACCGGGCTCCGGGAGCTGCTGCGCCGCCCTGACGCGGCCGCAGTGCTGCTCGACCGCTACCGGAAACTGGATGTCGGCATCCCTTCGACGGACACCGAGCTGCAGGCGGGCAACCGGACGCTCGACGCCTGGAAGCTGGAGACCGTGCTCGCACAACCGCAGGTTCTCCACGCCATGTCAGCGGGCCAACTCGAATCGCTGTTGCGCGTCGGTCTGGAGAAGTTCGCCGCCAAGCAGAGTCACGCCGAGGTTTACGGCGAAGCGGGGCTGGAGCCCACCGCCGTCCTGCTCGGTCGGGCACTCGCTGTCCGCGAGGGATGGAGCTGGAAACAGTCCCAGCTGCTGCGAGAAGGCATCCAACTCGTTCCGGGCGCCACGCGCGCCACCGTGGACGCCGTGCGCCAGCACCTGACCGCGCCGCTCGCTCGTCATGAGGTCACCGACGGGTTCAGCGCGCAGGACTACGCCAGCACGGTCTACACCCCCAGGGGTACCGCCGTCTCCGTTACCACGACGACCTACGAGCTGAGCAGCGCGCAGATAACGGCCAACAACAACTACGTGACCTCGACCTACCCTTCGGCGACGCTTGAGCGGAACTCCTCACGGAAGTACAACTGCCACTCCTACGCCTGGTACTCCACGTCCACGTCGAACGACCGCTGGATGAACACTCCCGGCGACGACAAGTACTGGCAGGACGGCAGCTACACGCGATGGCAGGTGCCGTACCAGTGGTTCTCCAGCATGAAGTTGTCCTACGCCAGCGACGATCACTCGGGCATCTGGGTGGGCACCGGCAGCTACGTCCGCTCCAAGTGGGGGCAGTTGGGCCAGGTGTACCACGCCTGGAACTACGCGCCGTACAACAGCTCGACCACCTACTCCTACTTCCTAACCTGACCTGATCTGACCGGAGGTCAACGTGTCGCGGGATGCCGGGCCGATCGGCCCGGCATCCCGCCGACGCACCGCAGGGCACCCGGCTGGTGGGAAACCGGCCGGATCGGTCGGCTACTGCGCTGCCAGCACGTCCACGACGAAGCGCAGCGCTCCGGCCGGATAACCGTCCGGCGGGTTGTTGCCGTACCCCAGCTCCGCCGGGAGGTCGAGCTGCACACGGCTGCCCACCGGCACCCCGACCAGACCCTGGTCCCAGCCCTTGATGACGCCGCCGACGCCGATCTGGAAGGTGGCCGGCTGGCCGCTCCGCCAGGAGGCGTCGAACTCCTTACCGTCCTTGTAGGTGACGCCTACGTAGTTGGTGGTGATCTGCTGGCCGGCCTTCACCGCCGGGCCCTTGCCCTTGATCAGCGTCGTCACGGTGAGCTTCTTCAGCTCGCCCTTGCCCGCCTCGACCTTCGGCTTGTTGGCCAGCGCCGGGTCCGACCCCTCGGGCAACTGCGGGGCGGGCGGCGCGGTGGGCTCCTCGGCCGGCGCGCTCGCCGACGGGCTGGCGGCGGCCTGCTCGGGCGCGTCGTCCTTACCCTGGTTCACCACCACGAACACCGTGATCAGCACGCCGACCACGGCGAGACCGGCGAGCGCGCCGAGGATCGACTGCAGGCGGCGCTTCTTTTCGGCGGCCTTCTTCGCCGCCAGCTGGGCGGCCAGCCGCCGCTCCGCCTTGCCCGGGCCCTGGCCCGCCGATCGGTTCTGCACACGCTCGCTCACGTCGACTCCCTGATCAAAAAGGTGGGGGCCCGGCGGCCGCTGCCGAGACCAGCGCTCACGGTACCCGCCCTGCTGCCCACGGTGCTGCCTCGGCAGCCCCCGTCCCGACCCGACTCCGTCGGCGCGTGGGTGCCATGGGGGTAATTTCTTGACCATGGCGATTCTCACCGAAGAAGACCTGGCCCTGCTGGCCGAGCCGCAGCTCGCCCACGTGGCCACCATCGAGCCCGACGGCAGCCCGCACGTCACGCCGGTCTGGGTGGACACGGACGGCGAGCACATTGTGTTCAACACCGCCAAGGGGCGGCAGAAGTACACCAACATCCAGCGCAACCCCGTCGTGGCCGTCTCCGTGGCCGACAAGGCCAACGACTTCCGCACCCTGTGGATCAAGGGCACGGCCGAGTTCGTCGAGGAGGGGGCCGACGCGCACATCGACCGGATGGCGAAGAAGTACCTCGGCCAGGACACCTACCCGTTCCGGAAGCCCGGCGAGGTGCGGGTGATCGTCCGGATCACCCCCACCCAGAAGCTCGGCCGCGGCTGAACCGTAAGGAGGGGCCCCTCGCCGACGCACCCGGCTGACAAGGGGCCCCTTCTCACCTCCCGACGTACGCCGCGAGGTGCTCCCCGGTGAGCGTGGAGCGGGCGGCGACGAGATCGGCGGGCGTGCCCTCGAAGACGATCCGACCCCCGTCGTGGCCGGCTCCGGGGCCGAGATCGATGATCCAGTCGGCGTGCGCCATGACCGCCAGGTGGTGCTCGACGACGATGACCGACTTGCCGGAGTCGACGAGCCGGTCGAGCAGGCCCAGCAGTTGCCCGACGTCGGCGAGGTGCAGGCCGGCGGTCGGCTCGTCGAGCACGTACACGCCGCCCTTCGCCGCCAGGTGGGTGGCCAGCTTGAGCCGCTGCCGCTCGCCTCCGGACAGCGTGGTGAGCGGCTGGCCCAGGGTGAGGTACCCGAGCCCCACATCGGCGAGGCGATCGAGGATCGCCTGGGCGGCAGGCGTACGCGCCTCGCCGGTGGCGAAGAACTCCCGCGCCTCGGTCACCGACATCGCGAGCACCTCGCTGATGTCCCGGCCGCCGAGCAGATGGTTCAGCACCGACGCCTCGAACCGCCGCCCCTCGCACTCCTCGCAGACGGTGGCGACCCCGGCCATCATCGCCAGGTCCACGTAGACGACCCCGGCACCGTTGCAGCCGGAACAGGCGCCCTCGGAGTTGGCGCTGAACAGTGCCGGCTTCACGCCGTTGGCCTTCGCGAACGCCTTGCGGATCGGGTCGAGCAGCCCCGTGTACGTCGCCGGGTTGCTCCGGCGCGAACCCCGGATGGGGCCCTGGTCGATCGACACCACCCCCGCGTCGGCGGGAATCGACCCGTGCACCAGCGAACTCTTGCCCGAACCGGCCACGCCGGTGACGACGACGAGCACCCCGAGCGGGACGTCGACGTCGACGTCGCGCAGGTTGTGCGTCGCCGCACCCCGGATCGGCAGCCGGCCCGTGGGCGTGCGCACCGTCTCCCGGAGGACGGCCCGGTCGCCGAAATGACGGCCCGTCACGGTGTCGCTGGCCCGCAGCCCCTCGACGGTGCCCTCGAAGCAGACGGTGCCGCCCGCCGCACCCGCGCCGGGACCGAGGTCGACGACGTGGTCGGCGATCGCGATCGTGTCTGGCTTGTGCTCCACCACGAGCACCGTGTTCCCCTTGTCCCGCAGCCGCAGCAGCAGATCGTTCATCCGCCTGATGTCGTGCGGGTGCAGGCCCGTGGTGGGCTCGTCGAAGACGTACGTGACGTCGGTGAGCGGGGAACCGAGGTGACGCAGCATCTTCACCCGCTGCGCCTCGCCGCCCGACAGCGTCCCCGAGGGGCGGTCCAGGGAGAGGTAGCCCAGCCCGATCTCCACGAACGAGGTGAGGGTCTGGTGCAGCTTGCCCAGCAGCGGCGCCACCGACGGTTCGTCGAGGCCACGAACCCACTCGGCCAGGTCGCTGATCTGCATCGCGCAGGCGTCCGCGATGTTGACGCCCTCGATCCGTGAGGCACGGGCCGCCTCGCTGAGCCGGGTGCCGCCGCACTCCGGGCACGCGGTGAAGGTGACCGCCCGGTCCACGAACGCCCGGATGTGCGGCTGCATCGCCTCCCGGTCCTTGGTGAGGAACGACTTCTGCACCTTGGGGATCAGCCCCTCGTAGGTGAGGTTCACGCCCTCCACCTTCACCTTGGTCGGCTCCCGGTGGAGGAAGTCGTGCATCTCCTTGCTGGTGAACTCGCGGATCGGCTTGTTCGGGTCGAAGAAGCCCGATTCGGCGTAGAGCCGCACCGTCCAGAAGTTGTCGGCCTTCCAGCCGGGGATCGTGATCGCGCCCTCCGCGATCGACTTCGAGTCGTCGAAGAGTTGGGCGAGGTCGAGGTCGGAGACCGTCCCCCGCCCCTCGCAGCGCGGACACATGCCGCCGGTGCGGGTGAAGGTCTGCCGCACCGTCCTGCCGGCGCCGCGTTCGACCGTGATCGCGCCGCTCGCCCGCACCGAGGGGACGTTGAACGAGAACGCGCTCGGCGGGCCGACGTGCGGCTGCCCCAGCCGGCTGAACAGGATGCGCAGCATCGCGTTGGCGTCGGTGGCGGTGCCGACCGTCGAACGCGCGTCGCCACCCATCCGCTGCTGGTCGACGATGATCGCCGTCGTCAACCCGTCGAGCACGTCGACCTCGGGCCGCGCCAGCGTCGGCATGAAACCCTGCACGAAGGCGCTGTAGGTCTCGTTGATCAACCGCTGCGACTCCGCCGCGATCGTGCCGAACACCAGCGAACTCTTGCCCGAGCCGGACACGCCGGTGAACACCGTCAACTGGCGCTTCGGTAGCTCGACGCTGACGTCCTTCAGGTTGTTCTCGCGCGCACCCTGCACCCGGATCAGATCATGCGGAGCGGCCATTCTCAGCGCAGTTCCTGGATCCGGACCAGGTTGCCGGCGGGGTCGCGGAAGGCGCAGTCACGCATCCCGTACGGCTGCTCGGTCGGCTCCTGGACGACCTCGGCGTCGCTGGCCTGCACCTTCTCGAAGGTGCCGTCCAGGTCGGGGGTGGCCAGCAGGATCCAGCCGTACGTGCCCTTGGCCATCATCTCGGCGATGGTGCGGCGCTCGTCGTCGGTGATGCCAGGGTCCACGGCCGGCGGCGCCAGGAGAATGGAGGTGCTGGGCTGCCCGGCGGGGCCGACCGTGATCCAGCGCATCTGGCCGGCCCCGACGTCGTTGCGGACCTCGAAGCCGAGAATGTCGCGGTAGAAGGCCAGCGAGGCGTCCGGGTCGGTGTGCGGCAGGAAGCTCGTGTGAATGGTGATGTCCATGCCGATCACGCTAGTTGCGCCCACCTGACCTGTGCTTCTCGATTCCTGACCGGCCTGCCCCTCCCCCCTGCGCGCCGATCTTGCAGTTACGGCCCCTTGTCCGTGGTATTTATCCCGATTCGGTGGGGCCGCAACTGCAAGATCGCGGGGGACGGAGGGTGGGTGGGGCTACGCGGTCTTGCGGGGGGCGGCCTTCTTCGGAGCGGCCTTTCGGGCCGGGGCCTTCTTCTCGGCCTTCCCCGCCGCCTTACCCGGGGCCGCCTTCTTCGTACCCTCGGCGGGCTCCGCCCCCGCTGCCTTCTTCGCCCCGCCGGCCTTCTTCGCCGCCGTCTTCTTGTCGGCGGCTTTCCGCGCCGGAGCCTTCGCCGCCTTCTGTGCCGATCGGGCCGACGTGATCGGGGTCGGCTCGCCGCCACGCTCCGGCTGCTCCCCGCGCGCCGCGCGGGCCCGTTCCACCGACGCCTTCAGCGCCGCCATCAGGTCCACCGCCGCCGCCGGGGCCGCCTCGACCTCCTCCGGCTGGACCACCTCCCGGCCCTCCACCTTCGCGTCGATGACCTCCTGCAACGCCGCCCGGTAGTCGTCGGTGAAGACCTCCGGCTCGAACTCGCCGGCCATCGAGTCGATCAGCGAACTGGCCATCGCCAGCTCCGGCGGCCGGACCTTCAGGTCCTCGTCCAGGAAACCGAAGGCGGGGGTACGGACCTCGTCCGGCCACAGCATCGTGTTGAGCAGCAACACCCCCTCGCGTACCCGCAGGGTGGCCAACTGCTCCCGTTGGCGCAGCGCCACCTTCACGATCGCCACCCGCTCGGAGTCGGCGAGCGCGTCGCGCAGCAACACGTACGGCTTGGTCGCCGCGCCCTCCGGCTCCAGGAAGTACGCCTTGTTGTAGAGGATCGGGTCGACCTGCTCCGCTGGGACGAACTCCAGCACGTCGATCGCGTGCGAGGTGGTCAGCGGCAGGTCCGCGAAGTCCTCGTCGGTCAGGATCACCATCTCGCCGCCGCCGATGTCGTACCCCTTGGCGATGTCGTCGTAGGTGACCTCCTCCCCGCAGACCGAGCAGGTGCGCTTGTACCGGATGCGCCCCCCGTCCTCCCGATGCACCTGGTGGAAGCGGATGTCCTTTTCCTCGGTCGCCGAATAGAGCTTCACCGCGATCGAGACCAGCCCGAACGAGACCGCTCCCTTCCAGATCGCCCGCATCCCCCGCTCCTCTCCCCGACTCAGCTCAGGATCCCAAAGGATCGAAGCGGGCGCGATGACTTCTGTTGCCCTACTACAGTCAGACAATGCCCGGCGCGCCGCTGAAGCCGATGCTCGCGACGACCGGCCCGCTGCCCGTCGGCGCCGACTGGGCGTACGAGTTCAAGTGGGACGGCGTACGCGCGCTGGCCGACATCGTCGCCGGCCGGCAGCACCTGTATGCCCGCTCCGGCGTGCAGATCACCGCCGCGTACCCGGAGCTGATCACCCTCGCCGAGCAGGTCGACGACGCCCTGCTCGACGGCGAGGTGGTGCTGCTCAACCAGGCCGGGCAGCCCTCCTTCACCGCGCTCGCCGAGCGGATGCACGTGCGGGACAGTGCGAAGGCGGCCCGGCTCGCGGCGAGCGTCCCCGTGACGTACCTGATCTTCGACGTGTTGCGGCTGCGCGGCGCGGACCTCACCGGCCGGCCCTGGCGCGAACGCCGGGAGACCCTGGAGGGCCTCGGCCTCGGCGGCGCCCGATGGGCCGTGCCCCCGGTCTTCGCCGACGGCCGCGCCACCTACGAGGCGGCCGGCGAACACGGCCTCGAAGGGGTGATGGCCAAGCGGACCGGCTCGGCCTACCGGCCCGGCGTCCGCTCACCCGACTGGGTGAAGGTCAAGCTGGAGGTCACCGGCGACTTCGTCGTCGGCGGCTGGCGACCCGGGGCCCGCAAGATCGGCGGCCTGCTCGTCGGGGTGCCCCGCCCGGACGGCCGGCTCGCCTACCGGGGCCGCGTCGGCGGCGGCATCGGCGCGGCCATCGAACGGGAACTACTGCGCGAGCTGGAACCGCTGCGGACCGGGAACTCCCCGTTCGCCGGCGACGTGCCCCGCGAGGATGCCCGGGGCGCCAGCTGGGTAACCCCCAGGGTCGTGGTGGAGGTGAAGTACGGCCAGCGCACCCCCGACGGCCGGCTGCGTTTCCCCCGGGTGCTGCGGCTGCGCCCCGACAAGCCGCCCGAGGAGGTGGACGATGCCGGCTGACCGGCTCAAAGTCGACGTGCAGGGCCGACCCCTGGAGCTGTCCAACCTGGACAAGGTGCTCTACCCGGCGGCGGGCTTCACCAAGGGCGAGGTGATCGACTACTACACCCGGATCGCCCCGGTGCTCCTGCCACACCTCGCCGACCGGGCGCTGACCCGCATCCGCTACCCCAACGGGGTGGAGGACAAGAGCTTCTTCGAGAAGAACGCCCCCGCTGCCACCCCCGCCTGGGTACGCACCGAGACGCTGCCCGCCCCCGGCTCGACCAAGGGCCGGGAGACGATCGACTACGTGGTCGCCGACGACCTGCCCACCCTCGTCTGGCTGGCCAACCTCGCCGCCCTGGAGCTGCACACGCCGCAGTGGAAGATCGGCGCACACCCCGACCTGCTGGTCGTCGACCTGGATCCCGGCCCCCCGGCCGGGCTGCGCGAGTGCTGCGAGGTGGCGCTGCTGCTGCGCGACCGGCTGGCTCGCGACGGCATCGACAGCTATCCCAAGACCTCCGGCAAGAAGGGCATGCAGCTCTGCTGCCCGATCGCCGGCACCCAATCCTCGGATGCCGTCTCCGACTACGCCCACCGCGTCGCCCGGGAACTGGAGGGCGAACACCCGAAGCTGATCGTGTCGAAGATGGCGAAGAACCTGCGCGGCGGGAAGGTCTTCATCGACTGGAGCCAGAACAACGCGGCGAAGACGACGGTCGCCCCGTACTCCTTGCGCGCCCAGCCGATGCCGTCCGTGTCGACCCCGTTGACGTGGGACGAGGTGGAGGCCGGCGCGGCCGGCAAGCGCCCGGCAGCGAAGCCGTACACCACCGTCGAGGTGCTCAGGCGGGTGGACAGGCACGGCGACCTGCTGGCGCCGCTGCTCACCGCCGGCCCGGAGGTGTGAGGAAGAACCCCCTGCAATCGCATTCCGTTGTACAAGGGGCCCCTCCTAACCAACCAACCAGCCAACCAACCCCGCTAACCGACACCGGCGAGGGCGGCCCCGCTCGTGGCGGTACGGTGACCTACCGTGGCCCGAGTGGGCCGCGCTGACAGGGAGGTGTGCGATGGGAACGCCGGACGTGGTGTCCCTGTCGGTTGCCGGGCCGGCCGACGTCGACCGGCCGCTGTTCACCTTCTGCGACGACGCGACCGGCGAGCGGGTCGCGCTGAGCGCCGCCGACCTGGGCGGCTGGGCGGCGCGCACCGCCGGGCTGCTGCGCGACGGCTGTGGGCTGGGCCCGGGTAGTCGGGTCGCGGTGCTGCTGCCGCCGCACTGGCGTACCGCTGCGGTGTTGCTCGGTGCCTGGTCGGTGGGGATGGCCGTGTCGTTCCGGCCTCGCGCTACCGCCGGGTTGCCGGTCCTGGAGCCGGGCGGGGACCGGCCGTACGACGCGGTGTTCGTCACCCCGGAGCGGCTCGACGACTGGCTGGAGGACGTGCCCGACGGCGTGCACCGGTACCTCGTCGGCACCGGGCGCGGTCCGCTGGCGGAGGTGCCCGTCGGCTGGCTCGACTGGGACGTCGAGGTGCTCCGGCACACCGACGCGCCGCCCGACTACGTCGGCGTCCACCCGGCGGAGGCGGCCACCCCCGACGGCACCAGCTTTGGTGCCTGGGGCCGGCTTGCCCGGGAAGTGGCCGATCAGCTCGACCTGCGGGCCGGCGACCGCCTGTTGGTCGACGCGGCCGAGCACGAGCAGCCGCTGCAGTGGCTCCTGGCCCCGCTGTCCGTCGGCGCGTCCGTGGTCGTCTGCGCCAACCTCGACCGGTCCCGCCTCGACGCCCGGATCGCCGCCGAGGAGATCACCCGGGTGCTCTGACCGCCGACCGCCACGTGACCGGTGCCCCCTGGCCGCCGTGTCGGGAAGGTGGCGGTATCCGAGCGGCGGGATACCGCCATTTCGCCGACATGACGCCGGGGAAGCTTGTTCAACTTCATGGACTACACGCAGGACTCCTGCATGGACATGTTCACGCCCGGCCAGGCGGACCGGATGAGCGACGCCTGGGTGGCGTTCCGGGCCGGCGGCGCGGGCTGACCCGGCACTCCGTCGGGTCGACGGGCCACCATTTTGATGGCCCGTCGACCCCCGGCGTCAGCGCGGCCCGCACCCGGGCGGCAAGGCGTCAGGGTCGGCCGAACACCTTCGCGGCGGGGCCGAGTCGGAGCAGGACCGTCTCGCCCGTGGCGTCCTGGACGGCGTCGTTGTCGGTGACCGCGTACACCTGGCCGTTGCCGGCCACGGTCAGGCCCTCCAGCTTCTCCTGGGTCCAGCCGTCGGTGGCGCGCAGCGCCGGCAGCACGTCGACGGCGAGCGTCTTCGGCAGCACCGCCAGTGGGCCCGGCGCGGCCGGGCCGGCGGGCACCGGCACGGTGTAGACGCGCTTGATCGCGGCGGCGGGGCCGTTCAGCTTGTCCCGTTCGATGATCGCGAGCCGGTTGCCGACCACGGTCACCTCGGACAGCCCGATCCAGTCACCTGGGACGACGGTGGACTCCAACCGGTACCCGAACCAGCTCCACGTCCCGGCCGCCACGTCGTACCGTCCGATGCGGGCGACGCCGGCCGGGTCGGTGGACACCTCGCGCTGGAGCACCGCCCAGACGATCTCCTGGCCGTGCCGGTCGGTGCTGGCGGTGACCCCCTCGAAGCCCTGCTTGCCGAGCCCGGCGGCGACCTCCGCCGGCAGCGGCACGGTCTGCTGGGTCTTTCCGTCGCCGTCGAGCCGGACCAGCTTGTTCTCCGTGCCCTTGGCGCCCTCGACCGCGAGCCAGAAGCCGCCCTGCGGGCGGGCGAAGATCCCCTCCGCGTCGTACCCGGTCGGGTTGCCGTCGGCGTCGGTCACGGGCAGGGAGTTCGTGATCACCGCCGGCGACCGTCGGATGTCGACGGTCAGGATCCGGGTCGGGTCGTACGCCGCGTCGGTGACGCTGTAGAGCTGCTGCGGCCGGCCCGGTGCGGCGGAGAGGGCACCGAGCGCTCCCCAGCCGATCGGCGTGCCCTGCACGTCGTCGGCCGAGACGATGCTCGGGAAGCCGGGGGTGTCCCTGCCCAGCCGGTAGAGCGACACCGAGGCGCGTACGCCCGCGTCGGCGTCGTCGGTCTCGCTGGACACGGCGAGCAGGCCCCGCGACGGGATCGGCAGCAGGCCCTCCGGGCCGTTGGTGGTGGGCAGGACCTGGCGGAAGACCGGGGCGGTCGGCCGGTCGACGTCGTACACGGCGACGAAGTTGCTCCGCTCCGAGCCGACGAACGCGTACCGCACCCCGTGGTACTCGGCGATCGTGACGCCCTCCGGCTCGGTGCCCTTCTTCGCGGCCCGGTCATCGTTGTGCAGGCCGTAGCGGACGGCGAGGCGTTCGAAGGTGTTGCCCGCGTCCCAGGCCACCTGACCGGTCCGGCTGTCGAAGACGGACCAGCCGCGGCTGCCGCCCCGCCAGTCACCCTCGTTGGCCGTGGCCAGGTAGCGGCCGTCGACCCAGGCCACGGCGTCGGGCTCGCGGGGAACGTCGGTGGTCGAGCCGGTCAGGTCGATCCTGCCGTCCTTGACGGTGTCGATTCCGCTGACCGAGGCCGTGCCGGCGCTGAAGGCTCGGGTGATCCGACCGGTGGGTAGGTCCACCAGGACGATGCCGTTGTTCTCCTGGAGGGTGACCGCGAGCTGGTTGCCTTCGCTGATCGAGACGTACTCGGGTTCCGGGTCGGTGGGTTCGGTGATCCCGGCGGCGGCCAGCGCCGGCAGCGCCTGGCCGCCGGCGGCGGTCAGCGGCACGGTCCGCAGCTTCCACCGCTGCGGCGTCGCACTGCCGTCGAGGTCGACGATCTGCACGAAGCCGGCGGGGGCCTGGGGCAGGTCGCCCTTCTTGCCGCCGGGCGGGGTGGCGTCCTCGTCGCGCTCGTTCTCGATCGCGATCGTCGCGTACCGCTGGTCGTGGCTGATCGCGATCGAGTCCGGCTGCCCGCCGAGGTCGATGCTGCGTACCCGCTGGCGGGTGGCCAGCTCGATCACGTCGAGGCGGCCGGAGGGCGCGGTGTGGCTGGCGCTGGTGTTGACCACGACCAGGGCGTACCGGCCGAGGATCGCCACCGAGGTGGGCTCGTCCTCGGCGTCGCCGAGCTGGGCGAGGGAGAGCGTGCCGAGCCCGCGCGGCCGGTCCGGGCGGGAGATGTCGAGGAAGCCGATCCGGCGTGCCGCCGCGTCGGTGTAGACCAGGGTGCGGCCGTCCGGGCTGACGGCCGAGATCTCGGCGACCGTCTCCGTCGCCGGGTCCTCGCCGGCCGGGCGGTTCTGGAACACGGGGTAGGTGGCGGCGCGGTCGAAGGCGAGGCCCCCGGCGGGGCGGTGCCGGCCGGCGTCCGCCGGGCCGGCGACGGCCAGCGTGCCCGTGATGGCCAGCGCGGCGGCGGCGATGCCGGCCGTCGGGGTGCGGGTGCGTTTCGGTGCCACGTGGTCCTCCGTCTGCTCGGACTGCGACGGAGGCTGGCACGCACGGCCGAGCGGGAGCTGTCCCGGCCGTGAACGGCGAGCGAACAACCTCAGGCCAGGGCCGGGTGCGCCAGCGGTCCCGAAATCGCGTTGACGCCGCTGACGTCCGGGCCGCCTACTGGCGGCTCATACCTTTGCCGTACGGCACTGGCGGCGGCGCGAGGAAGGGACCATTGTGGACGCGACGGACGGGTGCGTGGACGCCCTCACCTGGAAGGAGTTCGGTGAGGAACAGCTCGGGGCGCTCACGGAGCTGGCCGAGGCGTGCCTGGCTGCCGACGGCGGGCTGCCGCTGTTCGTCCGCCCCGCACTGCTGCGGGCCCGGCTCCTCCAGACCCGTACCCTCGGCGCCTGGCACGACGGTCGTCTGGTCGCGGCCGTCGGCGTCGGTCTGGGCACGCAGCCGGCCGGCAGCACCGGAATGGTGCATCCGGGCTGGCGCGGGCGGGGTCTCGGCGACCGGCTGCTGGACTGGGCCGTGGAGCAGGCGGGGGATGCCGCCCTGCTGCTGACCACCGAGTCCTGGAGCCCCGGGGCGGAGCGGCTCTTCGTGGCGCGCGGCTTCGAGCGGACCTTCGCCGAGTGGGTGCTGCGGTACGACCTCGCCGCCCTGCCGGACGTGTCGCCGCCCGACGGGGTGCGCACCGGGCCGGTGACTCGGGAGTCCGGCCCCGAGCTGTTCGAGACGTACCGGGCGTCGTTCGCCGACCGGCCCGGCTTCCGGGCGCCCGAGGCGCAGGAGTGGCTGGGCGAGCTGTGGGACGACGACGGGTACCGGCCGGACCTGTCGCTGATCGCCCACGGCCCCGACGGTGCCGCCGTCGGGTTCGTCAACGTCGTCGACAACTGGATCGACCAGGTGGGCGTGGTGCCCGGCTGGCGGCAGCGGCGGGTGGGTGCGTACCTCGTGGGTACCGCGCTGCGGTCGCTGGCCGGCGACGGCGCCGGGGAGGCGTGGCTCTGCGTCAACGACGACAACCCGGCCGCTGTGCTGTACCGGCGGCTCGGGTTCGGCGACGCCGGCCGCCGCGCCCGGTACCTGCACCGACGCTCCTGAACGCGGTCGGCCGGGTTCGCCCCTCCGCCCGGCCCGGGAACAACCGATCCTGGGCCGGGCGTGGCCGGTCCGCGCGTCAGTCGACCGTCGGCAGCGGCGGGCCCAGGACGTCGTCGGCGTCGATGATCGTGTACGCGTACCCCTGCTCGGCGAGGAACCGCTGCCGGTGTGCCGCGTACTCGGTGTCGATGGTGTCCCGGGACACGACGGTGTAGAAGTGGGCCTGCCGGCGGTCGGCCTTCGGCCGCAGCACCCGGCCCAGCCGCTGCGCCTCCTCCTGCCGCGACCCGAACGTGCCCGACACCTGGATCGCCACCGCCGCCTCGGGCAGGTCGATGGAGAAGTTGCCCACCTTGGAGATCACCAGGGTCCGCACCTCGCCTGACCGGAACGCGTCGAACAGCCGCTCCCGCTCCTTGTTCGTGGTCGACCCCTGCACGATCGGGGCGTCCAGGTACTCGCCGAGCTGGTGCAACTGCTCGATGTACCCGCCGATGACAAGAACCTGCTCGCCGGGGTGCCGGTCGACCAGCGCCCGCACCACGGGCAGCTTGGTGCGGGCGGTGGCCGCCATCCGGTAGCGCTCCTCGGACTCCGCCGTCGCGTAGGACATCCGCTCGGCGTCGGTGAGGGTCACCCGTACCTCGGTGCACTGGGCGGGGGCGATCCAGCCCTGCTGCTCGATGTCCTTCCACGGCGCGTCGTACCGCTTGGGGCCGATCAGGCTGAACACGTCGCCCTCCCGGCCGTCCTCGCGGACCAGGGTGGCGGTCAGGCCGAGCCGGCGGCGGGCCTGGAGGTCCGCGGTGAACCGGAAGATCGGCGCGGGCAGCAGGTGCACCTCGTCGTAGACGACCAGGCCCCAGTCGCGGGCTCCGAACAGGTCGAGGTGGGTGAACGCGCCGCCGCGCCGCGAGGTGAGCACCTGGTACGTGGCGATGGTGACCGGACGGATCTCCTTGCGCTCGCCGCTGTACTCGCCGATCTCGTCCTCGGTCAGCGAGGTGCGGGCGATCAGCTCGCGCTTCCACTGCCGGCCGGCGACGGTGTTGGTGACCAGGATCAGCGTGGTGGCCTTTGCCTCGGCCATCGCCGCCGCCCCGACCAGGGTCTTGCCCGCGCCGCAGGGCAGCACCACCACCCCGGACCCGCCGGCCCAGAACGCCTCCACGGCCTCCCGCTGGTACGACCGCAGCGTGAACGGCTTCCCGCCGTCCTTGCCGGCCTCGGCCAGCTCGATCGGGTGCGCCTCGCCGTCGACGTACCCGGCGAGGTCCTCCGCCGGCCAGCCGAGCTTGAGCAGCGCCTGCTTGAGCCGCCCCCGCTCGGACGGGTGCACGGCGATCGTGTCGTCGTCGAGCTTCGCGCCGAGCATCCCGGCGAGCTTCTTGCTCTTGGCGACCTCGATCAGCACCAGCCGGTCCAGGGCGCGCAGCACCAGGCCGTGCGCCGGGTCGTTGGCGAGCTGGAGCCGGCCGTACCGGTCCATCGTCTCCGCCACGTCGACCAGCAGCGCGTGCGGCACCGGGTAGCGGCTGTACTTCAACAGCGCGTCCACCACGGCCTCGGCGTCGTGGCCGGCGGCGCGGGCGTTCCACAGGCCGAGCGGGGTGAGCCGGTACGTGTGCACGTGCTCCGGCGAGCGTTCCAGCTCGGCGAACGGCGCGATCGCCATCCGGCAGGACTGGGCGTCGGGGTGGTCGATCTCCAGCAGCAGGGTCTTGTCCGACTGCACGATCAGTGGTCCACCGCTCACGCCAGCGTCCTCTCCTCGGCCTGGTCGCCGGCCGCCCGGGGGGCGGCCACCCCGCCCCAGACCGACCATCCAGTGTTGCACGAAGCCGGTTTGGGGCCGAAAATTCGGACACCAGGTGCAACCATTCCGGTACGTCCGGCGTCTAGCAGAGGGACGACCGACTCGGGGAGGCCCCATGAGACAGGTTTGGTTCACCACCCGGGTCGTCGCCCTGGCTGTGGTCACGCTGGTCGGCGTCGGTGCGTGCACGCCCGATCAGCAGGCCGACCCGGGTGGCCGTGGAGGAGGGCTCGCCCAGGCCGGCTCTGCGGAGAAGGCAACGGGGGCGGGCGGTTCGTCCGGCTCCGACCAGCGGACCCGGCCGGAACCGAAGCCCACCCCCACGAAAGCCAAGCCGAAGCCCACCCCGACGAAGGCGAAGCCCAAGCCGAAGCCCACGCAGCCGGCCGGTTGCCCGCTGGGCGAGCACCAGCGCGAGGTGGAGACCTACCTGACCAGGCTGGGCGGGTTCGGGCGGGTGACCGTGGACGGCCGCCAGTCCGCCGCCGACTGCGCCGCGATCAAGAAGTTCCAGCAGCGGTACGACGTCCGCCCCGCCGCCGGCCGCGCCGGCCCCACCACGTACGACGTGGCGAAGCGGCTGGCCACCACCGACACCAAGCGCTGCAAGGCCGGCTCCGGCACCACGTTCTGCATCGACCTGACCCGGCAGACCACGTGGGCGGTGCGCGGCGGCAAGGTGGTGTGGGGCCCGACGGTGACCCGGACCGGGATGCCCGGCTACGCCACCCCCGCCGGCACGTTCACCATCAACTACCGGAACGTGAAGGAGTGGTCCGACCCGTACGAGGTGTGGCTACCGTACTGGCAGCACTTCACCCAGGGCATGGGCTACCACCAGACCACCACCTACCTGCACGACAAGTCGATCGGCTCGCACGGCTGCGTCAACCTGCTCCCCGCCGACGCCCGTCGTGCCTGGGAGTTGGGCAAGGTGGGCAGTCGGGTGGTGCTCTTCGGTCGGCGGCCCGGCACGTGACCGCCGAGGACGATCCCACGCCGGCCGGCGAGGTCTCGGGGGCGGCCCTGTTCGGGTACGCGACCGCCGCCGTGCTCCTCGTCGGCTGGTTCCTCTACGGCTGGCTGGTCCAGCGGCAGGGCTTCGTCGCCTCCGTCGGCGAGTCCGCCGGGGCCGGGTTCGCCCTGCTGCTGGCCGTCTCCGTGATCGGCACCGTCCGCCGCAACCGCCGCTGAACACTCGGGCGGCTCAGGTCCCCTCCAGCACCGCCGCGGTGATCCGGTGCAGCGCGAAGGTGTGCAGCATCTCCGTGCGCTCGTCCTCGGCGCGCAGGTAGCCCGCCCCGATCGACACCGGCCGGACCAGCCGGGACGCCGTCGCCCCGTGCGCGTCGACGTACCCCACCCAGACCAGCGCCTTGTCCCGCACCGCCTGCTGGAGCACGGCGAGGGCGTCGGCGTGCCCGTGCGCCGGCGCCGGGCCGATGCCGGCCGTGCTGCCGCGCACCACCGCCGGGGCCCGCCGGGCTGCCCGCGCCGCCGCCTCGCCCCGGCGGATCTGCTCCACCACCCCGAGCAGCCGGGGCATGGCCAGCTTCGGCGACGCCAGCGGGTCGACGGCACGGCTCACCGGTGCCCGACCCGGGGCGCGCCGGGTCCTCGGCCGGTACAGCACCGCCGCCCCGGAGGCGTCCTCCGGCACCGGGGCGTACCCGGCGTCGCGCAGCGCCATCAGCATCCGGTTCACCTGGTACGGGGTGGCCAGCACCGTCGGGGCCAGCCGCCGGAACGCCAGCGACTCCAGCCGCCGGTCCGACAGCACCTCCGCGAGCAGCGCCTCGTCGTCGCTGCGCACGTACCCGCCGGCGGAGCCGACCCGCAGCCCGCCGTGCTTGCGCGCGACGTCGTCCACCAGGTACGTCAGCCCCTGCGGGACCGGGGTGCGGGACCGGCGGCGGAACAGGTCGTGCAGGTCGTCGGCCGAGTACCCGGCGTCCAGGGCCCGGCGCACACTGGCCGTGGTGACCCGGTGCACGCTCGCCCCGCCCGCCGACTCGTGCTCGGCCACCACCTCCAGCTCGCCGGCGAGCGCCGGGTCGGGCGGGCCGGGCACCACCACGGTCAGGTCGGCCTGCACCAGGAAGTGGTCGACCGGCGCGGGCAGTAGCCCGTCGAGCGCCCGCACCGCCGTGGACGCGTCCTCGGCGTCGGCGTGCAGCCCGAGCGGGTCGTCCCCGCCCCGCTCGTCGGCCTCGGCCACGTCGGTCAGCAGCAGCCGCCCGTACGAGGTGAGCGCCCCGAGCCCGGTCACGCCCAGCCGGGCCGCCTCCACCAGCGCCTCCCGGTGCGCGGCCTCCCGGCCCCGACTGCGCCGGGGCGCCCGCCAGTCGAGCAGTTCCAGCACCTCCTCCGGGGTGGGCGCGACGGCCGGTTCCAGGTCGGCGAGCTCCGCCAGCACGGCCCGCCGGGCGGCCGGCGCATTGGCCCGCTCCGCCTCGGGCGAGAGCGCCCCGATCGGCCGGTCCCGGTCGTCGCGCTGCCCGACGAGGCCCACCTGGCGGGTCATCAGCAGCCAGGCCCGGGCCAACTGCTCCCAGCGCCGGGCCAACGACA
>NZ_GG657738.1:3973141-3975983 GCF_000158815.1 Micromonospora sp. ATCC 39149
TCCGGCGGGACGCTGTCCTCCGCGCCGAGCGGCGGGGCCTGGAGCGCGCCGGGGGCACGCTGCCCACCGGCGGGCCGGCAGCGAGCCGGTCCAGGATCGCCCGGGCCGACGGGGGCGCGGCCAGCAGCGCGCGGCGCAGCTTCGCCGGGTCCGCGCAGAGGGCCGCCGTGCGCGGGTCCAGCTCCGTCGCGGGCCTGCCCAGCCCCGCCGGGTACGGGGCGACCTCGTCGACGCCGTCCACCACGCGCAGGGCGTGCTCGGGGCCGTACAGCAGGAAGAGCGCGCGGAGCCTGTTCACCGCGCCCCGGATGGTGGCCGGCGCCGGCGGTCGTGGCCCGGCGGTGGCCATGGCGAGGACGGCCTCGGTGGAGGTGGTGCCGTCGTCCGGGGCCCGGGTGAGCCGGGCGGCGTCGAGGATCTGGAGGGTGAACTGGTCCAGACCGTCCAACGCCCGGGCCACCGAGACCCGGGACTGGGCCCGGACCGCGAGCGCGGACACGTCGGCCGGCACGGGCACGACGAGGTCCGGCCGCAGCTGGAGGAGGGCGGCCAGGGAGGCGTCGGGCAGCGTCCGCAAGTGATCGGCGAGTGAGGTGGTCATCGTCGTTCCACGCTAGCCCGGGTCGGGGTCCTCGCGCCCCTCGGACGTCCGGCTGGACCCGCGCCGGCCGGGTAGGTTCTCGGCATGCCCCCGCTTACCGTCGGTTTCGACCTCGACATGACCCTCGTCGACTCCCGCCCCGGCATCGCCGCGGCGTACCGGGCGCTCACCGCGCGCACCGGCGTGCCCGTGGACGCCGACGCGGCGGTGTCCCGGCTGGGCCCGCCGCTGCGGGTGGAGATCGCCCGGTGGTTCCCGCCCGAGCGGGTCGAGTCGGCCGTCGCGGCGTTCCGCGAGCTGTACCCGGCGTACGCGATCACCCCGACCCTGCCGATGCCCGGCGCGGTCGCGGCCATCGAGGCCGTGCACTCCCACGGCGGCCGGGTGCTGGTGGTCACCTCGAAGATGGGCCGGCTGGCCCGGCTGCACCTGGAGCATCTCGGGCTGGCCGTCGACGAGCTGGCCGGCGACCTGTTCGCCGAGGAGAAGGCGACGGCGCTGCGCGCGCACGGCGCGAACCTGTACGTCGGCGACCACACCGCCGACATGGTCGCCGCTCAGGCGGCCGGCATCCCGGGCGTGGCGGTCGCCACCGGCCCCTGTTCGGCCGACGAACTGCGTTCGGCCGGGGCCGACCTGGTTTTGGCCGACCTCACCGGATTCCCGGCGGCGCTGGCGGCCATGATCCGGCTAGCCTTGGGGCAGTACACGTCTCAAGTGAAGCAGGGGTTCTCAGGTGCCGACGGGTCGAGTGAAGTGGTATGACGCGGCCAAGGGATACGGGTTCGTCACCAGCGACGAGGGTGGCGACGTGTTCCTGCCGAAGGGCGCGCTACCGGCGGGTGTCACCGACCTCAAGGGTGGTCAGCGGGTCGACTTCAGTGTGGTGGACAGCCGCCGGGGCGCCCAGGCGATGGGGGTCAAGCTGCTGGAGGCCCCGCCCTCGGTGGCGGAGTTGCGCCGTCGGCCGGCGGAGGAATTGCACGGCCTCGTGGAAGACATGATCAAGGTGCTGGAGGCGAAGGTCCAGCCGGACCTGCGGCGGGGTCGCTTCCCCGACAAGAAGACGGCGCAGAAGATCGCTCAGCTCGTCCACGCGGTCGCGCGCGAGCTGGAGGTCTGAGGGCCGGCGATCCGGGGTACGAGCCCGGCGTCGGCGGCCCGGCCCAGCAGCGCCTCCACGGCGGCGAGCCCCGCGTCCCCCAGGTCCGCGGTGAACTCGTTGACGTAGAGGGCGATGTGTCGGTCCACCACGTCGGGCTCCATCTCCTGCGCGTGGGAGAGCACGTACCGTCGGCTCGCCTCCGGGTCGGCCCACGCCTGGCGTACCGACTCGCGGATCCAGCCGGCCGCCTCGACCGGGTCGACCGCGCCCCGGCGGGCCAGGATCGCGCCGAGCGGGATCGGCAGGCCCGTGTCGCCCTCCCACCACTCGCCGAGGTCGACGAGGGCGGTCAGCCCGTGCCTCGGGTACGTGAACCGGGCCTCGTGGATCACCAGCCCGGCGTCGTACCGGCCGGCGGCCACCGCCGGCATGATCTCGTGGAACGGGACCACCTCGATCCGCGCCGGGGGTCGCCCGGCCGACCAGAGCCGGAACAGCAGGTACGCCGTGGTCCGGTCCCCGGGCACCGCCACCGTCGCCCCGCTCAGGTCGGCGCGATCCGCGCTGCCGGCCTGGGCGCTGCCGGCCCGCGGGCTGCCGGCCTGGGCGCTGCCGGCCTGGGCGGGCCGGGTGAGCACCAGCGGCCCGCAGCCGCGGCCGAGCGCGCCCCCGCAGGGCAGCAGGTGGTAGTCGTCCAGCAGCCACGGCAGCGCGGCGTAGCTCACCTTGACAAGGTCGAACGCGCCCCGCTCTGCGGCGGTGTTCGTGACGTCCACGTCCGCGTAGGTCACCTCGACCGGCGGCGCGCCGGGCACCCGGCCATGCACCAGGGCGTCGAAGACGAACGTGTCGTTGGGGCAGGGCGAGATCGCCAGGGTGAGCGCCACGCCCCCACCGTATCCCCGCCCTCGTCCGATCCCCGTCCCCCCGTCCCCGTTCTGGGCGTGGGCGGGTGGGCGTCACCCTGGTGGCTCTTTCTGCCGCCTATGGAGCTGCCCGCACAGACGGGGCAACTGGAAACCAGCACGAATCTCCCGTCAAGATCGACCCAGGAGGCGGCCGTATGCTCCTGCCGGACAGCGGACAGCGGACAGCGGACAGCGGACAGCGGACAGCGGACAGCGGACAGCCGACAG
>NZ_GG657738.1:3977676-4030831 GCF_000158815.1 Micromonospora sp. ATCC 39149
CGGGTCCTCGGCCGGCTCCTCCACCGGCTCCTCGGTCAGCTCGTCGTCGCCGAGTGGGTGGCCGACCAGGCGCTGGTCGCGCAGCTTGCCGGCGGCGTACGCGCCCCGGGCGGCGGCGAGCATGCCGACCCCGGCGGCCACGGCGATGCCCAGCCGGCCCTCGAAGGGGACCAGGCCGAGGGCGCCGCCGGCCACGAAGGCCAGCATCAGCGCCGTCTCCGAGTGGGCGAACGAGCTGGCCCGCAGCCGTTCCGGGATGCGTTCCTGGATGGAGGCGTCGACCGCGAGCTTCGCCACGCCGCTGGACAGGGCGGTGACCAGGCAGAGCAGGGCCACCATCGGCAGCGAGAACTGGATCGTGGCCAGGACGGCCGTGCCCGCCACGATGATCGTGCTGCTGGACTGGATCGCGGCGGGGCGGTGGATGCGCAGCCGGGTGCCGACCGCGGTGGCCAGGAAGCCGCCCACCGCCAGCGCCCCGCCGACCAGCCCGAGCGCCATCTCGGCGCTCAGGTCGCGCCCGAAGAACTCGGTGGTCAGGTCGCCCTTCTTGAGCGCGAACGCGAGGAAGAGCAGCAGGAAGCCGAAAACTGCGCGGAGCAGCGCCGCGCCGAGCAGGCTGGCGATGACGAGGCGACCGGCCGGGCGTCCGCGCCCGAGCGGGCGGTCCCCAGCGGCCCGCCGGCCCAGCGCCCGCAGCGGGCGGGGGACCCGCTCGGGCGGCTCCGAATCGGCCCGGGGCGGCAGCCGCAGCGCGATGACCATGCCGACCAGGAAGATCACCGAGGCGACCCGGAGCGGCCACTGGGGGCCGAACCAGAACGCGGCCAGCCCGATCGGGGCGACGAGCCCACCGGCCAGCGTGCCGTAGACGCTGGCCCGCGCGCCGATCTGGGACAGCCCGACGCCCTCGGGCAGCAGCCGGGGCACGGCCGCCGAGCGGGCCACCCCGTACGCCCGGGAGAGCGCGAGCACCCCGAAGGCGGCCGGGTAGAGGCCGAAGCCGTGCATGTAGTCGGAGATCAGCCAGGCCAGGAAGGCGCGGCCGAGCATGGTGGCGGCGAGCGCGTACCGCCGGCCGTGCCGGAAGTGGTCGAGCAGCGGGCCGACCACCGGCGCGAGCATCGCGAACGGCACCATCGTGACCAGCAGGTAGAGCGCGACCTTGCTGCGTGCCTCGCCGAGCGGGACGTTGAAGAAGATCGTCCCGGCCAGGCCGATCGCGATCAGCGTGTCCCCCGCGCAGGAGAGGGCGTGCAGGTCGAACAGGCGCACCATGCCGATCTCGCCGCCCGCGCCCCGGGCCCGGGCCGAGCCGGCCCGGCGGGTCATCCAGCGCCCGCCACGCGCGGAGCCGCGCAGCAGGAGGCGGACGGCGCGGATGCCGGTGCCGACGGTCCGCCCCAGCACGGACCGCTCGGAGCGGGAGAACAACGGCATGTGCACCATCCTCGCCCATGCACCCCACCCCCGCGCCAGGGCCGCCGCAGAAACGACCCCCGGGAGTGCCTGTCGGTCTTTGTCGCCCATGGGGAACAATGGTTGCGTGACCAGGCCCGCCTCCGCTCGTGCCGCCCGCCTCGACCAGGTCTGCGCCGCCGCCGTCGAGGCGGCCCGCGACGCCATCACCGAGGTGGAGCCGTCCGACATCGGTGACCACCTCCAGGTCGTCGCCGAGGGTGACCGGGTCGTCACCCACTACTTCGACTGCCGGCTGTCCGGTTACCGGGGCTGGCGGTGGGCGGTCACCGTGACCCGGGTGCCGCGCAGCCGCAAGGTCACCGTCTGCGAGACGGTCCTGCTGCCGGGCCCGGACGCGTTGCTCGCGCCGGGCTGGCTGCCCTGGCAGGAGCGGCTCCAGCCGGGTGACCTCGGCCCCGGCGACCTGCTGCCCACCCCACCGGACGACGAGCGCCTCGCTCCGGGGTACGTCCTGTCCGACGACCCCGCCGTCGAGGAGACCGCCTGGGAGTTGGGCCTCGGCCGGCCGCGGGTGCTGTCCCGGGAGGGGCGCAGCGAGGCCGCGCAGCGCTGGTACGACGGCGACCACGGCCCGTCCGCGCCGATCTCCATGGCCGCCCCGGCCGCCGCCCGCTGCGGCACGTGCGGCTTCTACCTGCCGCTGGCCGGCGCGCTGCGGCAGTCCTTCGGCGCGTGCGGCAACTTCTACGCCCCGGACGACGGCCGGGTGGTCAGCGCCGACCACGGCTGCGGTGCGCACTCGGAGACGCTGATCGAGACGCCCGAAAGCCCGGTCGACGAGCTGCCCACGGTGTACGACGACAGCGCCGTCGAGGCGGTGTCGGTGAGCCGCGCGCCGGGCTCGGTGGAGGCGGCGGAGCCGGGCGAGCCGTACGGCCACCCCTGAGCGGGCGGGGTCAGTGGCCGGTGTCGGCCGGTTGACCGGCGCGTGCGGCAGCACGGCGGCGACGCCGCTTGGCGTCGTGGCGCATCATCACGGCAAGGCCGGGAAAGCCCCAGAGGAAACCGGCTAGGCAGGTCCAGAGCCAGTTCTGGTGCCCGTGCTCGGTGAGCCAGCCCCGGAAGAAGATCAGCAGCACCAGGCCGGCGACCGCCCAGGCGACCAGCCCGGCGACCACGAATGGCACCATCGGCGGGTCGAGCGGCTCAGGCCGCGGCGGTTGCTCCTGTCGCACGGGGGCAAGCGTACGCGACCAACCTTCCCAGCTGGCCGTGTGATCTGCGACGATGCGCGGACCAGACGGATGATCACCTGCGAGGACCTGATGGCCATTGCGCCGCCGGACAACGGCACTCCACCCGATCCCGCTCACCCCCGCAATGCCTTCGACCGCTTCTTCGAGATCACCGCCCGAGGTTCGACTCCGGGTCGGGAGGTCCGGGGCGGCCTGGCGACCTTCTTCACGATGGCGTACATCGTGGTGCTCAACCCGCTGATCATCGGCAGCGCTGCCGACGGTGACGGAAAGAAGTTGGCCATTCCGGCGCTGGCCGCCGCGACGGCGCTGGTCGCCGGCCTGATGACCATCCTGATGGGGGTGGTCGGCCGGTTCCCGATGGCGCTGGCCGCCGGGCTGGGCGTGAACGCGCTGGTGGCGTACGAGATCGCCCCGCAGATGACCTGGGCCGACGCGATGGGCCTGGTGGTGATCGAGGGTGTGCTCATCGCGATCCTGGTGCTCACCGGCCTGCGTACGGCGGTGTTCCGCTCGGTACCCACGCAGCTCAAGACCGCGATCGGCGTCGGCATCGGCCTGTTCCTGACGATCATCGGCCTGGTCGACGCCGGCTTCGTCCGGCGGGTCCCGGACGCGGCCAACACCACCGTCCCGGTGGGGCTGGGCATCGGCGGCAAGATCGTGAGCTGGCCGATGCTGGTCTTCGTGGTGGGCCTGCTGGTCACGATCGTGCTGGTGGTGCGCCGGGTGCGGGGCGCGATCCTGATCGGCATCCTCGCCTCGACCGTGCTGGCGATCGTCGTGGAGGCCGTGGCGAACGTCGGCCCGTCCTTCGTCGACGGCAAGCCCAACCCCAAGGGCTGGTCGCTGAACGTGCCGGAGTTGCCGAAGACGGTCGTGGACGTGCCCGACCTGTCGCTGCTGGGCAACTTCAACGTGCTGGACTCGTGGACCCGGGTCGGCTGGCTGGTCCCGCTGATGTTCGTCTTCACGCTGCTGATCACGGACTTCTTCGACACGATGGGCACGATGGTCGCGATCGGCCAGGAGGGGGACATGCTCGACGAGCGGGGCACCCCGCCGCGGGCCAAGGAGATTTTGCTGGTCGACTCGATCGCCGCGGCGGCGGGTGGCGCGGCGAGCGTCTCCAGCAACACGTCGTACATCGAGAGCGCCGCCGGTGTCGCGGAGGGTGCCCGCACCGGCGTGGCCAACCTGGTCACCGGCGCGTTGTTCCTGCTGGCGATGTTCCTCGCGCCGCTGGCGGTGGTGGTGCCGTTCGAGGCGGCGTCGACGGCGCTGGTGGTGGTCGGCTTCCTGATGATGACCGCGGTGCGCACGATCGACTGGACCGACTACGAGATCGCGATCCCGGCGTTCCTGACGATCACCCTGATGCCGTTCACGTACTCGATCTCCAACGGCATCGGCGCGGGCGTCATCACGTACGTGATGATCAAGCTGGCGAAGGGGAAGGCCCGGGAGGTCCACCCCCTGCTGTACGCGGTGGCGGTGCTGTTCGCCCTGTACTTCCTACGCGGGCCGATCGAGTCCGCCGTACTCTGACGCCCCACACGCGTCCCGGGTCGGGGTGCCGAATCGGGTACCCCGACCCGGGAGGGGCAAACTCCCTGGTGAGCATGGTCATATCGGCTGTCGTTAGCCAGGCTCATTAGTTAGGCTAACTATCGTGACGGAGCGGACGGTGACGGCGAACAGCGTGCCACCGGCGCAGCTGGCTCCCCAGTTGCGTGATGCGATCACCCGGCTCAACCGACGGGTCCGCCAGGCCCGACCGGTCGGCGACCTGACGGTCACCCAGCTCTCCGCGCTCACCAGCCTCGTGCTGGCGGGCGCGCTGACGCCCCGGGAACTGGCCGACGTCGAACGGGTGCAACCGCCGACGATGACCAAGATCGTCGCGAAGTTGGAGGACCGCGGCCTCGTGGGCCGCACCCCCCACCCGACCGACGGCCGGCAGGTCATCCTCTCGGCGACCGAGGGCGGCCGGGCCGTGCTCGACCAGTTCGAGCGGGCCCGCAACGAGTGGCTGGCCCGCCGGCTAACCGAGCTGCCCGAGTCCGACCGGGAGACCCTGCAACGGGCCGCCGAGATCCTTCAGCAGCTCGCCCGCGCCTGACCGCGCCCGCGCCCACCGGGGTGCCGCCGCCTGGCCCGCGCCGTCCGCCGTCGATGAGGCGTACGACCGCGAGGAGGCGCACCCAGGGTGCAGGCGAAGCTGAGCACGATGTTCCAGTCACTACAGGTCCGTAACTACCGGCTATTCGCATCCGGGCAGCTGATCAAGCTGATCGGCGTCTGGATGATGTTCATCGCCCAGGACTGGCTCGTCCTTGAGCTCTCCGACGACTCCGCCACCGCCCTCGGCGTGGTCACCGCCCTCCAGTTCACCCCGGTGCTGCTGCTCACCCTGCTCTCCGGGCGGCTCGCCGACCGGTACGACAAGCGCCTGCTGCTCTTCGTCGCCAACGCGTTCTGGACGGTGCTGTCGTTCGGGATGAGCCTGCTGGTGCTCACCGGCCTCGTCCAGCTCTGGCACGTCTTCGTCTTCGCCGTCCTGCTCGGCGTCGCCAACGCGGTGGAGACGCCCGTCCGGCAGGCGTTCGTCTCCGAACTCGTCGGTACGTCGCTGCTGCCCAACGCGCTGTCGCTCAACGCGGCCGTGTTCAACTCGGCCCGCATCGTCGGCCCCGCCGTCGCCGGCCTGGCCATCGCCGCCGTCGACGTCGGACCGGTCTTCCTGTTCAGCGCGCTCAGCTCGCTGGGCCCGCTGGCCACCGTGGTCCGGATGCGCCCCGCCGAGCTGCACCGCAAGGATCTCCTCCCGGTCGCCGAGCGGGACTCCGCCCGGGTCGTCGACGGCCTGCGGTACGTCGCCCGCCGCTCCGACCTGCTGCTGCCGATGGTGGTGATGTCGGTGATCGGGATGAGCCTGTTCAACTTCCAGCTCACCCTCGCCGCCCTGGCCAAGACCGTGTTCAACACCGGCGCCGCCTCGTTCGGCCTGTTCAGCACCGCCCTGGCCGTCGGCGCGCTCGCCGGGGCGCTCGCCGGCACCGGGCGGCGCAGCCGTCCCTCGGTGTGGGTGGTGCTCGGCGCGGCGATCGGGTGCGCCGTCTTCGGCACCCTGGTCGGGCTCGCCCCGGCGTACTGGATGGTGGTGGCGCTGCTGCTGCCCGCCGGGTTCTTCATGGTCTTCTTCGCCCAGGCGGCCAACCAGCGGGTGCAGCTCGGCACCGACGCCGCGTTCCGGGGCCGGGTCATGGCGCTGTGGGTGCTGGTGTTTCTCGGCACCAACCCGGTGGGCGCCCCGGTGATCGGCTGGGTCGCCGAGACGTACGGCGCGGGGGCGAGCATCTGGATCGGCGGGCTGATCTCGCTGGCCACGGCCCTGCTGGCGCTCACCTGGCAGCTTCGCCGCTCGGGTGCCCGGCTGCGCCTGCGGATGCTCCCGTCCCCCCGCTTCTACGTCGCCGAGTAGCGCAAGGAGGGGCCCCCTGTTAACGCATTCTGTATGGCAGGGGCCCCTTCTTAACCCCGCTGGGTGGCTCGCGGCCTGCCCGGCGGCTCCTGCGGGGCGGCGCGAAATCGAACAGAATGAATGTCAACAAACCGGTGGCGGTGAGGCTCGCGGGGACATAGCGTCGATACGTGGAGGTAGGCCGAGCGATGCTTCTTGCCCTGGCGGTCGTCGCTGTCGCGAGTCTCCCGGTCGCCTTCGCGCTGGTGTTCTGCGCCGACGAGATCATCGACCGGGTCGCCTGCGGCTATGCCGAGTGGCGCGAACGACGCCGAGAACGCCGCACCATCGCCCGGCTGGACCGGGCCGTCGACGCCGATGGGCTGACCCGGGGCATCGACCTCACCGAGTTCGACCGGGAGGAGCGCCGGTCCCTCCAACAGATCGCCGCCGACCTGCACCGGTTCGCCGAGCATCGGGTCAACCCGGGCGGCCGGGCCGTGATCTGGCACGCCGCCGTCGTCGACGCGTACGACGAGCACCTGCGGGCCGCCTGCCGCTGCCTCGGGCTCACCGAGCACCTGGGCGAGCTGGAGGGCGTCGACCGGCAGATCGAGCGGGTCAGGGTCGAGGGGATGCTGCACGCCGCCGGGCTCACCCTGCCGGCCGCCCGCCCCCGGCACCGCCAGCGGCACCGCTGACCGGCCGGGCCCACCGTTGACCGGGGCCACCGCACCTGACCCGCCGGGGGCATCGGCGACCGGAACCGCCGCACCCGGCGCGAGCGCCGGCCTGCGGCTCTTCGTCGCCGTCCACCCGCCGCCCGAGGCCGTCGCCGACCTGAGCGCCCGGGTGGCCCGGCTCCGGGTCGCCCGCGCGGCGGCGGCCGGCACCGACACCCGGCTCACCGACCCGGCGCAGGCGCACCTCACCGTCGCCTTCCTCGGTACGGTCGACACGGGCCGCCTCGTGAAGGTCGAGAGCGCCCTCGGCCTCGCCGCCGAGACGTTCCGCGGGGGCCGGTCGGCGCAGCCCGTGCTGCGGCTCGGCGGCGGGGGGAGCTTCGGCCAGGGCCGGTCCACGGTCCTCTGGGTCGACGTGCGCGGGGAGGTCGAGGCGCTGCGGGTCCTGGGCCGGCTGGTCCGGTCCGGGCTGCGCCGGGGGCGGCTGCCGTGCGACGAAAGGCCCTTCACCCCGCACCTCACCGTCGCCCGCCCCGGCGACCGGATCGACCCCGCCGACGTGGCCGCCGACCGGGAGGCGTTGCACGGCTACCTGGGGCCGCCGTGGCCGGCCACCGAGTTGGTGCTGGTCCGCAGCCGCCAGGGCCCCCGGCCGGCGTACGACCGGGTGGCCGCCTGGCCCCTCTAGGCTAGGTGTCGTCGACGGCTGAGTGCGCGACAGTGACCGTGACGACGCCGTTGGCCGTCCCATGAAGCGCCGACGCCATGGCGATCTCATGGGCCTTCTGGAGCAGGGGTGCCCTGAAGGGGAAGCCTCGCCGAACCGATTCGCTCTCCACGGTGGGGTGGCCCACCTTCGATGCGAGGGGGATGTCCCGGCTGTGACGTAGCCGCTTCCGCCTGGCCTGCGACAGCGCCGGTCCGGTCCGGTCACAGTGGCCCTGTGGTCAGCGAATCGAGTTGTCGAATCGGTTCGTCAAACGCTTGTCTTCAGCACGCCGCGGGAGCCTGTCGAGTCACCGGCTGGCCGACGCCATGCCGGTCGGCGGTCGTGCGGCGGTCTCCAGGGCGCGTGGGTCGGTGGCCGTGGTGTCGGGGGGCCGGTGTGGTGCGGGCGCGGCGCTGATGCCGAGGGCACAGCAGGGAGTTGCCTCTCACGATGCCGGCACGGGTGAAGCGCCGTGGGCTGCCGGCCGACGCCGGCAGCCCACGGCGGGGCTCAACTCACGGAACAGGTCAGCGTCGGGGTGGTGCCGGCTCCGCCAGCCACGAGCATCCCGAAGGTGGTGCTGGCTCCCGGTGCGAGACTCCCGTTGTACGAGACGTTGGTGACCGTGGCGGTCCCGCCGCTGGTCGTCAGCGAACCGTTCCACACCTGGTCGATGGTCTGTCCGGACCCGATTGCCCAGCTCACCCGCCAGCCCTTGGTGACCGTCGAACCGCTGTTGGACACCGCCACCTCGGCCTGGAAGCCGCCGGGCCAGCTGTTGATCACCTGGTAGGAGGCGCCGCACCCCGAGCCGCCCGGGTCGGGGGTGGTCGTCGAGGGCGACGGTGTCGGGGACGACGGTGAAAGCGTCGGCGTCGGCGTCGTTGTCGGCGACGGCGGCAGAACGGTGATGGTGTACGCGTCGTTGATGTCGTTGTTGGCGATGTTCACGACGGTGCCGGTGCCGTTGAGGGTCACCACCTGGTCCTGGACGGTGGTGGGGCCGGTGACCGCGCCGCCGTTGTTGTAGGGAATGCGCTGCACCAGGATGCGCGCCCGGTTGTCGCTCACGATGCCGCTGGTGCTGTTCAGCCCCTGCAGGTTGACGGCGATGTTGCCGGTGGTCCGGCCGCCGCCGACCAGGACCTTGGCGTTGCCGGCGTCCTTGGTGGCGTACGCGTCGTACCCGGGGGACGCCGTGGTGGCGACGGCGATGCCGGTCTGCTGGGCGTAGAAGCGGTAGACCCACCACTCGCCCTTGGGCTGGTATTGGCCGGCCGAGTTGTGGGTGAGCAGGTTGCCCAGGTCGTTGTGCAGGTTGCCGCCGCTGGCCCAGTTGGCGCGCAACCCGTCGGCACCGGCCCGTTCCAGCCGGGTGATGTACCAGGCGCCGTCGCCGGGGTTCTGCTCGTTCGAGGCCCCGTACTCGTTGATCTGGTAGGGCCGGGGGTGCGGAATGCCCCGCGAGTCGAGCGTCGTGTTCGCCGCGGCGACGTTGGCCACCGGGTCGCCGGGCAGGGAGTGCCAGCTCACGATGTCTGGCACCGCGTTGTTGGCCTTGACGTAGTCGAGGTACTGGTTCCACCAGCCGCCGGAGGTGGTGGGTACGCCGGCCAGGCTCGGACCGACGATCAGGGTGCCCGGCATGTCCGCCCGGAGGCGCTGATAGGTCCGCCGCCAGAGCTCGAAGTACTGGGCCTGGGGGCGATTCCAGAACAGGGTGAGGTTTGGTTCGTTCCAGATGTCCCATTCGACCGGGACGCCGGTGGCCTTCACATCGTTGATCACCCGGGTGAGGAAGTTGTTGTAGTCGGTCCAGTTGCCGTTGTCGCCGGGGAAGCGGGAGATGGGGGCACCGTCGGCGCCCCAAAGGTCGTGGGCGAGCAGGACGAACTTGCCGCCGAGCGCCTTGGTGCGCAGCATCTGGGCGCGGGTGGCGTTCCATCGCCGGTCGTATCCGCCGCCGACCCAGCCGCCGCCCGGCAGTTGGGCGCCCCCGGCCCGCATGGCCTGGTATTTGATGTCGGTGAAGAAGTGGTCGGGCGGTGCGGTGCCGTTCTCGGTCATGCCGTAGATCCACCCGGATGCCCGGTAGGTCGGCGCAGTGGTGGTGGCGGCGAAGTTCACGCTGAGGCTCTGGTTGTCGGCATGGGCCACGGTGGGTGCGACCAGCAGGCCGGCGGCGGCCAGCGCGCCGGCGAGGAGGTAGCCGGCACGAAGGCGTGGCCGGGACAGAAAACTCACGGGCTCTCCAGGGACGGTAGGGGTGGGGTGTGGGCGGCCCGGGGGCGTCGCCGTCAGGGCGAGGCCGGTGCCGTGGCGCAGCGAGATGGACGAGCGGGCGCAGCGGGTGGCGGCGATCTCGGCCCGGGGCCCGGCGTGGTGCGGTCCGGTTTCTGGGTCGACACTGCTTCGAATCGATTCGAAAGTACGGTAGACACCGATTCTCGTCGATGTCAACGTCGCGTTGTCCGAGTGGGCGTCGTGTTCTGGGCGCAGCGAAGGTCGCCGGGCCCGTGCTGGTGGGCGAGGTGGCCTTCCGCTGAACCCGGCCCGCCTGCCCCGGCCCCCACCCCGCTGGCGGGGCGGGGACCGGGAACGTCAGCCCGGGGTCACCAAGCCCATGCCTCCGGGCCGGGGCCGCCCTTGCCCACCGGCGGAAGCGCCACGTCCGCCGGGTCGTGACCGAGGTCGGCGCAGAACTTCTCGTACGCCTCGATGGTGGGCCGGTGCGCGGCCAGGCTTTCGGCGGCGTGGCCAGAGGTGCTGCGGGCGGCCCCGCCCTCGGCCATCTTGCGCAGCACCCCGGAGAACAGGCCGCCGTGCAGGGGTGACCAGGGGATGATGCCGAGGCCGTAGTGCTGGGCGGCAGGTATCACCTCTATCACCTCCAACTCGACGTGCCGGGTCAACAGGTTGTAGATCGACTGCTCGGAGACGAGGCCGAGGAAGTTGCGCCGCTGCGCCGCCGCCTGCGCCTGCCCGATGTGCCAACCGGCGAAGTTGGACGATCCAACGTAGACGACCTTGCCCTGGGCGACCAGGGTCTCCATCGCCTGCCAGATCTCCTCCCACGGGGTGGCCCGGGAGACGTGGTGCATCTGGTACAGGTCGATGACGTCGGTCTGGAGCCGGCGCAGCGAGTCCTCGCAGGCCCGGACGATGTGCCGGGCGGACAGGCCCTGCTCGTTGGGCCAGTCGCCCATCTTGCCGTAGACCTTGGTGGCCAGCACCACCTTGTCCCGCCGCCCTGGGCGAACCAGCGGCCGATGATCTGCTCGGTGATCCCCTCGCCGGTCTGCGAGCCGTACACGTTGGTGGTGTCGAAGAAGTTGATGCCATGCTCGATCCCACCCTGCCACGGGGCGGCGTAGGGCGCCTCGCCGTCGCCGGGCAGCGCGCGGGGTGCGCCGCCCGGCAACGGGGGGTGGATCAGGAGGACTCGCGGGCCGCCGGGCCGCTGCCGAACAGCACGTCGTCCCAGCTCGGCAGGCGCTTGCGCGGCTTACCGGAGGCGTCGGTGGACTCGCCGCCGGAGGCTGCCGCAGCGCCCGTGCGGCGGGGCCGGAGCACCGCCAGCGACGGCACAGCCGGGACCTCCTTCGGCGCGTCCGAGTCGTCGTCGAACGCGGAGCCCTGGCCGCCGCCGAGCAGGGCCGCCGCCCCGCCGCCGACCGGCCGCTGCCGGGGCGCGTCCGACCCGGCCAGCGCGGCCGGGGTACGCGGCTCAAGGCCCCGCCCGGACGTCGAGCCGAGCGGCCGGTCCAGCGAGGCGAGCAGGGCGTCGCGCCCGGCGCGGATCGGGTCCCGACCCGGGCGGCTGTGCTCGCCGGCCGCCGCCGGCACCCCGTGCCCGCCCCGGCCCGGCTCGGCGCGCGACGGGCCGGGCAGCGCGTGGCCGCCCCGCTCCGGGGCCGGCTCCTGGCCGAGAATCGGGGTGGGGCGCTCGGCGCAGAGGTATTGCGCCATGTCGTCGTGCGGGACGACGTGCTGCCGGGTCTTGTCCAGGTCCCACACCGCCTGCGCGGTGGCCTTGCCCGACGGCCAGGTGGCGATGATCCGCCAGGTGCCGTCGTCGCGGCGGTACGCGTCCCAGGAGATCTTCTCGGTGTCGATCCCGTGCTGGGCAAGCCGGCCGTTGACCACCTCGGCCAGTGAGGTCGGCTTCTCCGCGCCCTTGAGCCGGGTACGCCGGGCGTGCTGGGCGAGCATCGCCCGCTCCTGGAGCACCGGGCCCGCGTACCGCAGCACCCGGTCGACCGGGACGCCCGCGACGCGGGCCACGTCCTCGGCGGACTCGCCGGAGCGGATCTTGGCCTGGATGTCACGCGGGGACAGCGACGGCAGGGGGTCGGCGGCGTTCGGCACCACGGCGAGCGGGGGTGCGCCCGGCTCGTTGTGCAGGGCACCGGCGATGCGCTCGTCGATGGGCAGGGCGAGCAGCCGCCCGACCTCGTCGGCGAGCACCAGAGCCTGGCCGTCCTCCGAGAGGGCGACGAAGCGTACTGGGCGCATGAGCGTTGCCTCCGTCCCGCTTCGCTGGCCGCGCGCCACGGGTCGGCCACCCGGGCGTCCCGCACCACGGTACGCCCATCCGCAACCAGGTGGGGGACGCGACACCCGCATGTCGCGGATGAGCTGCGAAGATGATCACACTGGGTGGCTGCCGGCGCTGCGGCGGCCACCCAGTGTGACGATGCCTAGAGTCGCTCGACGACGTAGTCGATCGAGGCGGTCAGCGCCTCCACGTCGGCCGGCTCGACGGCCGGGTAGAGCGCGATCCGCAGCTGGTTGCGGCCCAGCTTCCGGTACGGCTCGGTGTCGACGATGCCGTTGGCGCGCAGCGCCTTGGCGATCGCCGCCGCGTCCACCCCGTCGGCGAAGTCGATGGTGGCGACCACGTTGGAGCGCAGCGCCGGGTCGGTGACGAACGGGGTCGCCACGGCGGAGCGCTCGGCCCAGCCGTACACGATGCCGGCGCTCTCGGCCGTGCGCTTGGCCGCCCAGGCCAGGCCGCCCTGCTCGTTCATCCAGTCGGTCTGCTCGGCGGCCAGGAAGATGGTGGCCAGCGCCGGGGTGTTGTACGTCTGCTCCAGCCGCGAGTTGTCGATCGCGGTGACCAGGTCGAGGAAGGCCGGGATGTACCGGCCCGACGCCTTGATCTCGGCGGCCCGCGCCAGGGCGGCCGGCGACATCAGGGCCAGCCAGAGGCCGCCGTCGGAGGCGAAGCACTTCTGCGGGGCGAAGTAGTAGACGTCGGTCTCGGCGACGTCCACCGCCAGGCCACCGGCCGCCGAGGTCGCGTCCACCAGCAGCAGCGCACCCTCGTCGGCCCCGGCGACCCGGTTGATCGGCACCGCGACGCCGGTGGAGGTCTCGTTCTGCGGCAGCCCGTACGCGTCGACGCCGGCCTCGGCGACCAGCGCCGGGGCGCTGCCCGGCTCCGACTTGCGCACCGTGGGTTCGCCGAGGAACGGCGCGTCCTTGACCGACTTGACGAACTTCGCGCCGAACTCGCCGAAGCTGGCGAACTGCGCCCGGTCCCGGATCAGGCCGAACGTCGCGACCTCCCAGAATGCGGTGGTGCCGCCGTTGCCGAGGATCACCTCGTACCCCTCGGGGAGGGAGTAGAACTCGGCGATGCCGCGCCGCAGCCGGGCGACCTGGTCCCGGACGGTCTTCTGCCGGTGCGAGGTGCCCAGGAAGCCGGTCGCCGCGTCGGCGAGGGCGGAGACGGCCGCCGGACGGACCTTGGACGGCCCGCAGCCGAACCGCCCGTCGGCGGGCTTGATGTCGTCGGGAATCCGGATGGTCGGTGCGTCAGCCACGGTTGTCGAGATCCTTCCGCGTGGGCGGGGCCCGGTCAGGTGGTGGGTGAGCGGGCGCGGAGGATGGACGCGTGCGTGGGCGCACGGGCGGCCGGATCCGAGCCCGGTCCGGCGGCACTGCCGAGCCCCCATCCTCGCACCCGGGCGGGCCCGGACACCCGGGGGTCCCGCCGTCGGAGCTGAGGCGTTTGACACATCCGCCCGGTTACGCCGCCACCTGACGCCCGGTCCCGCAGCGTCGCCCGCCTCCCGGTCGGGGACCTTCCGCACCCGGTCCCGTGGGCGTCGCCCGCCTCCCGGTCGGGGACCTTCCGCACCCGGGTACGCGGAGGGGCCCCGCCGAACCGGCGGGGCCCCTCCCGTCGCTGCGTCGACGGATCGGACGGGCGTCGCGCACCCAGGTGGTGGGTGTTAAGAGGGGGCCCCTGCTATGCCGAAAGCGTTAACAGGGTGCCCTTCCTACACGCCGTGCGGGATGGCGTCCCAGCCCTCCACCTGCTGCGGCTTGCGGCTGCCCGGGCCGACGTACCGCGCGGACGGGCGGACCAACCGCTGGAGCTTCACCTGCTCCAGGATGTGCGCACTCCAGCCGCCCATCCGGGCGCAGGTGAACATCGAGGTGAACATGTGCGCGGGCACCTCGGCGAAGTCCAGCACCACGGCCGACCAGAACTCGACGTTGGTGGCGAGCACCCGGTCCGGGCGGCGGGCCTGCAGCTCGGCCAGGGCCGCCTTCTCCAGCGCCTCGGCGATCTCGAAGCGCGGCGCGCCCAGTTCCTTGGCGGTGCGGCGCAGCACCCGGGCGCGCGGGTCCTCGGCCCGGTAGACCCGGTGACCGAAGCCCATCAGCCGCTCGCCCCGGTCCAGGACGCCCTTGACGTACCCCTCGGCGTCGCCGCTGCGCTCGACGGCCTCCAGCATGCTCAGCACCCGCGACGGCGCCCCGCCGTGTAGCGGGCCGGAGAGCGCGCCGATGCCGGAGGAGATGCAGGCCGCGGCGTCGGCGCCCGTGGAGGCGACGATCCGGGCGGTGAAGGTGGAGGCGTTCAGGCCATGCTCGGCGGCCGAGATGAAGTACGCGTCGACGGCCTTGACGTGGCGCGGGTCGGGCTCGCCTCGCCAGCGCTTCATGAAGCGCTCGACGATCGTCTCCGCCTTGTCGATCTCCTTCTGCGGCACGGCCGGCAGGCCCAGGCCGCGCGCGGACTGGGCGACGAAGGAGAGCGCGGTGACCGAGACCCGGGCGAGGTCCTCGCGGGCCTGCTCGTTGGAGATGTCGAGGAGTTGGCTGAGCCCCCAGTACGGGGCGAGCATCGCGACGGCGGACTGCACGTCGACCCGGATGTCGCCGGAGTGCACGGGCACCGGGAACGGCTCGGCCGGCGGCAGGCCGGGGCCGAAGCGGCCGTCGACCAGCAGCGCCCAGACGTTGCCGAAGGAAACCTGACCGATCAGATCCTCGATGTTCACGCCGCGGTAGCGCAGCGCGCCCCCCTCGCGGTCCGGTTCGGCGATCTCGGTTTCGAAGGCTACGACGCCCTCCAGGCCCGGTTTGAAGTCGGCCATGTCGCTCTCTCCTGGATCTGCTCGGTGCGCCCGCCTGGGCTCATCCGGCCGGCCGGCCGAGCGCCTTTAGGCGACCCTCAGGGATGTGTTCGTGACATCTTGCCTGCTGGGTAACCGAGTCCGCGACCCACTGCGACTGTGCTGCACACGACATCCTCGCCGGTGGACAAGCGTGTGAGCTCGGTGAGACTGGGCGGGAGGGGCTGGCCAGCGTCGCCGAGGGTAACGAGGCCACCGAGGGGGAGGTTAGCTGTGACGGGTGACACACCGGTTCCGGCCGGCATGCGTAACGAGTACGCCGCCGACCTGGGCCTTTCCGAGTCGGACCTGGCCGCCGACTGGCACGCCCAGTTCGGGCGCTGGTTCGCCGACGCCGTGGCGTCCGGCCTGCCCGAGCCGAACGCGATGGTGCTCGGCACCGCCGACGCCGCCGGCCGCCCCAGCGGCCGTACCGTCCTGCTCAAGGGGTACGACGCGCAGGGCTTCGTCCTGTTCACCAACCACGGCTCGCGCAAGGGCGTGGAGGCGCTGGCCAACCCGTACGCCAGCCTGGTCTTCCCCTGGTTTCCCATCCAGCGGCAGGTGGTGGTCGCCGGGCGGATCGAGCCCGTCGACCGGGCCGAGACGGAGGCGTACTTCGCCATCCGGCCGCGCGGCTCGCAACTCGGCGCCTGGGCCAGCGAGCAGTCGCGGGTGATCCCGGATCGGGCCGCGCTGGACGCCGGCTACCGGGCGGCGGCCGAGCGGTTCGCCGACGTGGACCCGGTGCCCGCGCCCTCGCACTGGGGCGGCCTGCGGGTCCGCCCGGAGACGGTGGAGTTCTGGCAGGGCAGGGCCAGCCGGCTGCACGACCGGCTGCGGTTCCGCCGCACCGCGCCCGTCCCCGGCCCGGCGGACGACGGCCGATGGGTCGTGGAGCGGCTCGCCCCGTGACCGCCGTCAAGGAGACCCGGGCGCGCGGGGCGCGCCGCTGGGCGATCGACCTGCGTCCGCTGCGGGTGCCCGTGTACCGGCGGCTCTGGCTCGGCAGCAGCGTCGCGATACTCGGCTTCCAGTTCACGGCGGTGGCCGTGCCGGTGGAGATGTTCGCGCTGACCCGGGACTCGTTCTGGGTCGGGCTCCTCGGCGTGGCCGCGTTCCTGCCGCTGCTGGTCTTCGGGCTGTGGGGCGGTGCGGTGGCGGACGCTCGGGACCGGCGCGCGGTGCTGCTGGCGAGCCAGCTCGTGCTCTGGATGTCGATGCTGGGGCTGCTCGTCCAGGCCGTGTTCCGGGTGGGCAGCCCGGTGCTGCTGCTGGCCCTGGTGGCGTTGCAGTCGGTCGGCTTCGCGATCAGCGGGGCGGCCTTCACCGCGAGCATCCCCCGGCTCGTCCCGGCCGAGCTGGTCCCGGCCGCGACCACGCTGAACTACACCACGCACACCGCCACGTCCGTGTTCGGGCCGCTGCTGGCCGGGCTGATCTTCGCGGCCTGGGAGACTGGCGTCGCGCTGCCGATCGCGTACGGCGTGGACACCGTCTTCTTCACGGCGGCGCTCTGGGCCACGCTCCGGATGCCGGCCCTGCCGCCGGAGCCGGACCCCGACGGCGACGGCTCGCCCCGCCGGGCCGGCCTGGCCAGCGTCGTCGACGGGCTGCGCTACCTGACCACCACGCCGGTGCTGCTGCTCTCCTTCGCCATCGACCTGATCGCGATGGTGCTGGCGATGCCCCGGGCCCTCTTCCCCGAGGTCGCCGAGGAGCGCTTCGGCGGCGGTGCGGCCATCGGCTGGCTCTACAGCGCGATCGCCATCGGGTCGATGCTCGGCGGGCTCACCTCGGGCTGGATCGGCCGGCTCCGCCGGCAGGGGCTGGCGCTGGTGTGCGCCGTGGTCGGCTGGGGGGTGGCCGTCGCCGCCGCCGGGCTGGCCCGCCAGTTGTGGCTGGTGGTCGGGCTGCTCGCCGTGGCCGGCGCAGCCGACCTGGTCAGCGCCGTGCTGCGGCAGACGATGCTGTTGGTGCACGCGCCGGACCGGATGCGGGGCCGGCTCCAGGGCGTGAACACGGTGGTGGTGGCGGGCGGGCCCCGCCTCGGCGACCTGCGGGCGGGCGCGATGGCCGCCGGCTTCGGCACCGGCGTCGCCTGGGTCGGCGGCGGCCTCGCCGCGGCGGTGCTCGCGGTGCTGCTGGTGGCAGTCTTCCCGGCCCTGGTGCGCTACCGGGCCGTCGCGTCCGGTGCGCCATCCGAGGCGCGGGGGTGACCGACAGCCGCGTGGTGCGGGGAGTGGCCGACCGCGCACCGCGTGCGCAGAAGTGACCGACTAAGGTCACCGGCATGCAGAAAGCCGCATCCCGCCCGCCATCAGGCGCACAGTGGACCATTTCCGCCGCCGGCCACGAGGCCGTCCTCGTCGAGGTGGGTGGCGGCCTGCGGACGTACCGGCACGACGGTGTCGACTACCTCGACGGGTACGCCGCCGACGAGCTCTGCCCCGGCGGGGCCGGGCAGGTGCTGGCCCCCTGGCCGAACCGGATCCGCGACGGCCAGTACGCGTTCGGCGACCGGTCGTTGCAGCTCACGCTGACCGAGCCGACCCGGGGCAACGCCCTCCACGGCCTGGTCAACTGGGTGCCGTGGCACCTGATCGAGCAGGCCGACGACGCCGTGACCCTCGGGTACGACCTGCCCCCGCAGCCCGGCTACCCCTGGGCGCTGCGGCTGCGCAACCGGTACGTGGTCGGCCCGGAGGGCCTGCGCGTCGAGCACGAGGCGACCAACGTCGGCGGGGAGCGCTGTCCGTTCGGGTACTCGATGCACCCGTACCTGCAACTGCCCGGCGTGGCGGTGGACGACCTCGCCCTGCGGGTGCCGGGGAAGCTGCGGGTGCAGGTGGACGGGCGGCTGCTGCCGGTCGGAGCGACCCCGGTCGCCGGCACCGAGTACGACTACACCAGTCCCCGGCGGATCGGCGACGCGGTGCTCGACACGGCGTTCGGCGACGTGGTCCGCGACGCCGACGGCGGCTCCTCGGTGACCCTGGCCGCCCCGGACGACGCGGCGGCCGTGACGGTCTGGGCGGACCGGGAGTTCGGCTGGTGGCAGGTCTACACCGGGGACACCCTCGGCGGGGAGCGGCACCGCCGCTCGGTGGCGATCGAGCCGATGACCTGCCCGCCGGACGCGTACCGCTCGGGCAAGGACGTGATCACGCTGGAGCCGGGCGACACCTGGCGGGGCACCTGGGGCATCCGGCCCGGGGCCCACTAGCGGCAAGGGGGGCGGCGTGGAGTTCGCCGAGGTGCTCCGGCGGCGGCGGATGGTGCGCAACTACGACCCGGATCGCCCCGTCCCGCCGGAGGTGGTGCGGCGGCTGCTCGACCACGCCGTCCGCGCCCCGTCCGCCGGGTTCGCCCAGGGCTGGGGATTCCTGGTGCTGGAGGAGCCGGCGGACCGGGAGCGGTTCTGGGCGGCGACCACCCCGGACGGCGGCGGTCGCGAGCGGTGGCTGGCCGGGATGCGACGGGCCCCGCTGATCGTCGTGCCGCACGCCAACCGCGCGGCGTACCTGGAGCGGTACGCCGAGCCGGACAAGGGCTGGACGGACCGCGCGAAGGAACGCTGGCCGGTGCCGTACTGGTACGTCGACACCGGCTTCGCCGCCCTGCTGATGCTGCTCACCGCCGTGGACGAGGGGCTGGGGGCGTGCTTTTTCGGCATCGCGGCGCAGCGCAGGCAGGCGTACCGGGAGGCGTTCGGGGTGCCGGCGGAGTACGACCCGGTCGGCGCGGTCACCGTGGGCTACCCGGCACCGGACCACCGGTCGTCGTCGCTGCGGCGGGGGCGTCGCCCGGTCGACGAGGTGGTCCGCTGGGGCCGCTGGAGCTGACGCCTGACGGCGTCGATCAATCGGCCGGTTCGCGTCGGCCCGGTCGGGGTGTCGACGGTCGCGAAAGCGACATGAGGGAGTAAAACGCGGTGTGGCGGGGGCGGCTACGCTGGCACGGTCATCGGTGCCGTGGTGCGCGGTGCCACGCCGTGAGCCGATCCGGCGCGGTGGATCGGCCCGGTCAGGGGGAGGGGAGCGTGCCGTCGTGATCTTCAGAGCGGTCCGGGACGGGCGTCCCTATCCGGAGCACAACCTGACGCTCAAGCAGTGGGCGGAGATTCCGCCGCGTCCGCTGCGGCTGGACCAGTTGATCACCACCAAGCGCGAGTTGGCGCTGGACAAGCTGCTCGCCGAGGACTCCACCTTCTACGGGGACCTGTTCCCGCACGTGGTGCAGTGGAACGGCGGGCTCTACCTGGAGGACGGGCTGCACCGCGCGCTGCGCGCCGCCCTCCAGCAGCGCAACCAGATCCACGCCCGGGTGCTGGTGCTGTCCGGTCAGCTCGAGTGATCCGCTCCTCGACCTTCGTTAAGGTTGCGGAATGACTCCTGTCGACCTGCTGGACCTGGACTCCCTCCTCGACGACGAGGAGCGTCAGATCCGGTCCGTCGTGCGCCGGCTCGTCGACGACCGGGTCCGGCCGCACGTCGCCGAGTGGTACGAGCAGGGCCAGGTGCCGGCCCGGGAACTGGCCCGCGAGTTCGGCCGGCTCGGCCTGCTCGGCATGCACCTGACCGGGTACGGCTGCGCCGGTTCCACCGCCGTCGCCTACGGGTTGGCCTGCCTGGAACTGGAGGCCGGCGACTCCGGCGTGCGGTCCCTGGTCTCGGTGCAGGGCTCGCTGGCCATGTACGCGATCTGGCGCTACGGCAGCGAGGAGCAGAAGCGGCGCTGGCTGCCCCCGATGGCGACCGGTGAGGCGATCGGCTGCTTCGGGCTGACCGAGCCCGACCACGGCTCCGACCCGGCGTCGATGGCCACCCGCGCCCGCCGCGACGGCGACGACTGGCTGCTGCACGGCGGCAAGATGTGGATCACCAACGCGCCGGTCGCCGACGTCGCCGTGATCTGGGCCCGCGCCGAGGAGGGGGTGCGCGGGTTCGCCGTACCCCTGGACGCGCCCGGGGTGTCGGTGCGCGAGATGCGGCGCAAGATGTCGCTGCGCGCCTCCGTCACCGGCGAGATCGCGCTCGACGACGTCCGGCTCCCGGCCGACGCCCTGCTGCCCGGCGCGGCCGGGCTCAAGGCCCCGCTGAGCTGCCTCACCGAGGCCCGGCACGGCATCGTCTGGGGCGCGCTCGGCGCGGCCCGCGACTGCCTGGAGACCACCCTGGGGTACGCGACCACCCGCACCCAGTTCGGCCGGCCGCTCGCCGGCTTCCAGCTCACCCAGGCCAAGCTCGCCGACATGGCGGTCGAGTGGCAGAAGGGCTTCCTGCTGGCGCTGCACCTGGGTCGGCTCGCCGACGCCGGGAGGCTGCGCCCCGAGCAGGTCAGCGTCGGCAAGCTGAACAACGTCCGGGAGGCGCTGGCCATCGCCCGGCAGTGCCGGACCATCCTCGGCGCGAACGGCGTCTCCGGGGAATATCCGATCATGCGGCACGCCAACAACCTGGAGAGCGTGCTCACCTACGAGGGCACCTCCGAGATCCACCAGTTGGTCATCGGGCAGCGGCTGACCGGGCTCAACGCGTTCGCCTGACCTCGTCCTGCGGGGGTGGGGGTTCGCCGGGGCCCGCCCGCTCCGGGCGGTCAGGCTTGATCCCTGCGCGGGCAGGCCCCGGCAAACCCCTGACGTGGTCCCGGTCCGTCCGAGCGCGCACGCTCGGGTCATCCCCGGGCGCGGGCCCAGGCCAGGAAGCGGTCGGTCAGGTTGACCGGCGGGGTCGCCGGGGTCAGCTCCGTGAGCTGTGCGGCGGCTTCCTCCTTCAACGTCGCCAGATAGATCAGCAGGGCGGTGCGGTTGCCCCGGTACTCGACGAGCAGTGTCAGCCGTGCCGCGCCGCACGGCCATGGGTGGCCGCAGGCACGGCACAGCCAGATCGGGCGGACCGGGAGGTGTGGGTTGGCGTGTGGCATCAGCGGTGCCGCAGTGCGACCGCACGCGCCTCGTCGTCGGTCATCGGCAGGAACCACAGGAACCGCTTCACGATCTGCGGCGGGGTCGGGCCTTCCGGGCGGCCTCGGAGATCACGGATCGCCCGGCGCAGGAACAGCGTGAAGCCCGCGAGCAGCGCTCCGCGCAGGTGGTCGTCCATCGGCAGGTTCCGCCAGGTCGGGCAGGGGAACGGCTCGCCGTCGGATTCGCACAGCCAGTCTGGTCCTTCGGCGCGGTGCAGCTCCAACGCCAGCGGGACGGGAGTTTGCCTCATCACCGGCCCCCGTTCCCTCGCCAGCGCTGCGCCGGGGTCAGGTTGCCGACCCGCCCCGGGCCCTTCGTCGGGAAGACCTCGGTCGGCTGAGTCGCCCAGCTCGGCCGCCTGTTCGGCGGGGTGCGGCGGGGCTGTGGTGGTGGGACGGGTGGGGCCGGCTTGCAGCGCCAGAACCGGAAACGCATGGTGGGGCCTCCTTCGCGAGGTTGGGAGGGGCCGCCCCTGCCTGCGCGCAGCGGGGCGGCCCCGACAGGCGCGACCGCCGGGCTTCGGGTCGCCTCCACCGGCCGCGCCGCTTGTCCTTCCACCCTGGACGCAGCCCCCGTACGTTCGGAACAGTCACCGCCCGATCGCGGAGCGCGGCGACCAGATCCGGGCCAGCGGGGAAATCGTGTGGAGAGTCGTGGAAGGACGTGGAAGCTGTGGGAATCTCGCCTTCTGAGTACCTGACTCGTGAGCTGAGGCGACGCCGGGTGGCCGCCGGGCTGACTCAGGCCCAGCTCGGCGAGCTGGTCTTCTGTTCGGACTCGCAGGTGAGCGCGATCGAGACCGGGGCGAAGCCGCCGACGCTGGCCCACCTGACCGCCGTCGACAAGGCGTTGCACACCGGCGGGTACTTCGCGACGCTCTGGGACGAGCTGGTCAAGGGCGACGCCGCGCCGATGCGCGAGTGGATAGAAGAGATCGAGCGGGAGGCGACCGCGCTGCGCTGGTACGAACACAGCTTCGTGCCGGGGCTGCTACAGACGGAGGCGTACGCCCGAGCGGTCTTCCGCGCGGCGCGCGTGCCGGTCGCGGAGCTTGACCAGCACGTCGCGTCGCGGCTGGAACGGCAGGTGGTTCTCGCTCGCGACCCGAGCCCGCAGCTCTTCGTGGTGCTGGACGAGATGGTCGTCCGCCGGGCCTGCGGCGGCCCCGACGTGATGGCCGAGCAGGTCGAGCACCTGCTGACCTGCGCGGAGCAGCCGCATATCCAGTTGCACATCGTGCCGTTGTCCGCTGGCGTCTACTCAGGGCTCGCCGGGGCGTTCATCCTGGCCGACCTGCCCGACGGATCACGCGCCGGGTGCGTGGACCACCAGCTCAAGTCGCAGACCACAGGGCAGCCCGACCCGGTCGTTAGCCTGGGAGTGCGGTGGGAGGCGGTCCGGGGCGAAGCCCTCCCGCTCGGGCAGACGCTCGACGTGCTCAAGGAGGCAGCGAAGACATGGACGACCTGACGGGTGCCCTGTGGCGCAAGTCGACCCGCTCGGGCACCAACGGCGGCACCCTTGTCGAGGTCGCCGACAATCTTCCGGGCGTCGTCGGCGTACGGGACTCGAAGGACCCCACCGGGCCGGCGCTCGCCTTCGGGCCGCTCGCGTGGCGCGCGTTCGTCGCGCACATCCCCAAGCGGGCCTGACCCGACACGGGCAGCGGAAGGTCAGTGAATCTTGGACGATTCCGGCCCCTCCAGGGGCCGTGGGTTTCCAAGATCCGCTAGCTTCGGAGCGTTTCGGGCTGGTGGTGTTCGGGGGAGCATCGTCGGCCGGGTCCTGGCCCGCAAGATCGAGCGCTACCGGCGGGGTCGTTCACCACTGGCGGCGCGTGGTCGCCTTGGGGCCGGTCACCAGGGTCGCCGGCGGAACGTCGTCGGCCACGACCGCGCCGGCGGCGACCACGGCGTCACGGCCGATGCTGACGCCGGGCAGGATCGTCGCGCCCGCGCCGATCCACACGTTCTCCGCCACGTCGATGGGCGCGCCGGTGAGGTACAGCCGCCGCTGTTCGGGGTCGACCGGGTGGCCGCTGGTGATGAAGGTGACCTTCGGGCCGACCATCACGCGCTCGCCGAGCCGGATGCCGGCGTAGTCCAGGAACGTGCAGTTCTGGTTGATGAACACGCGCTCGGCAAGGTCGAGGTTGAGGCCGTGGTCCGTGTAGAAGGGCGGATAGATGGTGACTCTCCTCGGCAGCGGCCTGCCGAGGATCTGTGCGAACAACTCCGCCTTGCCCGCCTCGTCCTCGAAGGGCAGCACGTTCAGGCGGGAGGTCAGCTCGGTGACCCGCAGGACCCGGGCGGCCATGGCCTGGAACTCGGCGCTGTGGATGCGCATGAGACGGCCGCTGGGCATGCCACGACCTTATGGCGTGCCGGAGACCGGAAACGGCTCAGGGCCTCCTGCGGCCGGCTCGCCGTAGTGACGCTGGCAGGTGGCGATCTCGACGGCTGTCGCTCATGATCTCTGTGTACGACGAGCCGACCAGTGCGGTCACGACTGCGGCGACGGCGATGCGGAGGCCGCCAGCCGATGTGCTTGAGCTTCCGGTTCTCGCCGCCGGCCAGCCGAAGGCGGTCCGCGGCCACGCGGGGCTGTCACGCCCCGCGCAGCCAGCCGGAAAATTTTCCACATCAGTTCTCAGGATTTCTGCCATGCCGCCTCCGCGCGTGCATCTCCTTGACCAGAGATCGGCGAGATGCCGATGGCGCGTGAAAGGTCGATGCAGATGTACCAAGAGATGAGATGCGATGGTGGCCGCCGCGATGGGCGGGAACCAGGCGGCGGCGTGCTCGTGGCGGCATGCCCGACGTTGGCGTACAACATCGTCGGCCGGTCGATGGGCGGGTACGCCGATGCCGATGACGTCGTGCAGGAGACTAGGCTGCCTGCGGTGCACGGCTAGGTCGACCAGGTCGTCGCTCGCCTCAGCGCCAGCCTCAGTCACAGCTTCACCCACACTCGTCCGCCCTATCTGACCATGTAGGAGATCTTCCCGCTCAGGACCGTCACAAGAGAGCTCCTAAGCCGACACCCTGTGACCTTGCCGTGCCTGTGGAACGCCGGCGCGGGGGAAGTCTGCTATAAATCGTCACCGTTTTCCGCGCCAGCGCACCGCGTTCCGCAGTTTCATTTCCAGTTGCTGGTGATTATCCGCAATACGATCGAGAGGCTCTTCTTCATGCGATATCTGTCTGGAATCGCCGTGCGCCGTGCGGGGGCCGTGACGGTCCTTGCCGTCGCCGGGGTCGCCCTGGCCATGGGCGTTCCCACGGCTGCCTCGGCCGCCGACAGCACGGTCGACATGGTGGCGTTGGGGGATTCCTACGCGGCCGGCGTGGGGGCCGGGGCCGAGTCCGGCGCCTGCCGTCGTACCGGCGGCGCCTATGCGACGCTGTGGGCGAAGACGGCGGAGGACCGGGTGTCCCAGGTCCTCGCCGCCTGTAGCGGGGCATCGTCGGCCGACGTGCTGGCAAAGCAGATGGACAAGCTGAACGACGGGACCGACCTTGTCACGGTCACTGTCGGCAGCAACGATCTGGGGCTCGTCGAGGCGCTGAAGATGTGCGCCGACCCGAGCCAGGCGCAGGCCTGCGCGGTCAAGCTTGCTGAGATCCAGACCGCTGTCGGGACGACGCTGCCAGCCGGTCTCGCTAAGATGTTCGCGGGCATCGCTGCCAAGGCCCCCAAGGCGAAGCTCGTGGTGACTGGCTACCCACTGCCGTTCGCCGCCGGCGCCGACTGCCCCGGCCTGCCGCTGTCGCCGCAGGCACGGGCGGCCGGCAACGGGCTTGTCGGCGCTCTCAACACCGTCCTGGCGGCGCAGTCGAAGGCCCTCGGCGCGACGTACGTGGACGTGTCCGCGATCTTCGCCGGCCACGAGCTGTGCACCACGGCTCCCTGGCTGGTCGGCGTGGAAGGCCTCACCGCGCAGACAGTGCTGCACCCAACACTGAAGGGGCAGACCGACGGATATCTGGCCGCCATCGTGTCCCAGGTCGGCACCCCGCAGGACATTCTCGAGTGGATCGACGGGCGCGACCGGCCAGCACCGTCGACGAGCCCGGCCTCGCCCGTTCCCGCGCCCTCGCAGACCTCCGCGGTTGCCGCCCCCGGCACTGGCGGCGGCGAAGGCCTGCCGGTGACCGGTCCGAACATCTGGTTGGTGGTGGGTGCCGGTGTGCTGCTGATCGCGCTGGGCACCCTCGTATACCGAATGCTGCGCCCCACCACGATCCGGGTCACCGCCGAGTGAGACTTCTTCGCCTGATCTGATCCGGGATCGCCGGCGCTCCATCCCTGGGGATGGAGCGCCGGCCGCGCCACCAGCCGCGCTCGATGGGCAGCAGCGGCTGTGTGCGGTCGAGGGCCTGGATCTGGGTCTTCTCGTCGATGCTGAGGACCACCGCGCCGCCGAGCGGCTCCAGGTATAGGCCGACGATGTCGGCGACTCGCCCGCGAACTGGGGATCCTTGCTGAGCTTGTACGTACCGGACCGGTGCGGTCTGAGCCCGTGCTCACGCCACAGCTTCGCCACCCAGTAATGGGAGACACCGGCGTAGCGGCCCAGCCACAGGTCCACCGTGGGCCGCGACACCCCAGCCAGCGTCGCGATGTCCTACTTCCTACGCCCTTCGGCACGCAACACGATCCGCGCCCGCGTACCGACCACCGCCGACACTTCCGGGCCCTTGATCAACGCCCGCAGTTCGGCCCGCTCGTCCGACGACAGCTCCACCGGCACAGCCAACCACAACCGCCTCAGGTAAACACAACGGGATCAGAGGCACTAGCAGGATAAAAGGGATCAGGCTGTTCGCATGGGTCGCTCCGAAAAATCCTGATCGGTCGAATATGGCAGCTTTATGTGATTCATGTACGTCGAATTCTGTGAATTCCATGTGGAGATCGTTCGGGTTCTGTGGAAAGTGAGTCGCCCAATCGTGCCCGCATCGACATCTCAAGATCGTGATGTGACTTTCCGGGGTGCTGAGTGCTGGCCACGAGGGTCCTGGGGTCGGCTGGTCGAGGGTGGCGCCGGCCCCGCCACCTGCGGCGATGTCGGCGGTGCGACACATGATCCGCCCGTGGCGTCGAGGGCGTCCGGGCCGGTGTCGGTGTGCGCCCCGGGGCGCTGGCCGCGACGGGTGGCCCGGCGGCGGGGGTGCGGCCACCGATGTGGCCATTTCGCGAGTCGCGGCCATTCGGCGATCTTGAAATAGCGGTTTCTTCAGCCATGTTGCCCATTCACTCGCTGCGTTGCTATCATTACTTTCGGCTGTGGTGACCGGTTATTTCCAGTTTGTTTCGCCGGTTCTGGCGCGGCTCGCACGTGGTTGTGGCTGCCTGCTCGCAATATCGCAACCGGAGGTACGGATGCCACAAAAAATGGGCTGCGCTTTGCCTGGTCGCGTAACTACCGGCGAGAATTGGCGCCCGTTCTGCCATGCCTGAGCCCGTACCGCTGCGGGGCCTGCGCTTCGGCATCCTGGGCGCGTTGGAGGTGTTCCGCGACGGCGAGCCGTGCGCCCCGACCGCCCCGCTGCAACGCGCGTTGCTCACGCTGTTGCTGCTGCACGCCAACGAGCCGCTCCCAGTTTCCAGGATCGTCGACGGGCTCTGGGACAACCGGCCACCTCGGTCGGCCGTCGCCGCGCTGCAGATGTACGTCAGCGCGGTGCGCCGGATCCTCACCCCGAACTGGGCCGGGTCCGGCCCCGGCCGGCAGCACCCGATTCTGCTGACCAGGCCGTTCGGCTATGTCATCCGGGTCGGCAACGACCAGCTGGACGTGCACCGGTTCCGGTCCCTCGCCGCCGAAGGGCGTCGCCAGCTCAGCGAGGGCCGATGCGCCGAGGGCGGGGAACTGTTCCGGCGAGCCCTGGCGGTCTGGCGGGGGCCGGCGCTGTTCGACGTCGGCCGGTCCGACGCGATCGGACGGCACGCCGTTCGCCTGGAGACCGAACGGCTCGCGCTGCTGCAGGAGCGGATCGGCGTGGACCTGTGCCAGGGCCGGAGCTTGGAGTTGGTTGGCGAGTTGGAGGAGCTCTGCGCCCGGTACCCGTTGCGGGAGAGCTTCCATCAGCAGCGGATGCTGGCGCTCTATCTCTCCGGGAGCCGGGCCGAGGCGTTGGGCGCCTACCAGTCGGCCCGCCGGACGATGGTCGACGAGGCCGGGATCGAGCCCGGGCCGGGACTGCGCGCCCTACAGCGGGCGATCCTCACCGGATCGGCAGCCCCGTCGCTGCACTGCTCAGCGATCCGGTGCGCGACCTGCCTGGCCCGCAGCGATGCGCACCGGCCGCAGACCGGCCGCGGCGGCGAGATGACGGGCTGCCGGGCCAGCCACGGACACCCCGCTGACCTCGGCCGGGCCACCGGCGGTCAGGGTGACGGGGTCGGCCCGGCGAAGGTCAACCGCCAGTCCAGGGCCCGTCGGTAGTAGACCAGCGGTTCGCCGTCGGCGAGACCGCCCCGGGTGACCTCGCCGATGACGACCGCGTGGTCGCCGTGCTCGAAGACCCGCCTACGCAGGCAACGCAGGTAGACGGGCATCCCGTGCAGTCGCGGCACCGTTTCCTCCCAACCCCAGTCCAGCCCGGCGAACTTGTCGTCGCCGTGGCCGGCGAACACCCTCGCGACCTGACAGTCCTCGGCACCCAGCAGGTGTACGCCGAACTCCGCCTCACGCAGGAGCGTGCGGTACGAGCGCGACTTCCGGCCGATGGACATCAGGAGGGAGGGCGGACGGACGCTGTAGGAACAGATGGACGAGACGAGCAGGCCGCCCGGTGTGCCGTCCGGACGACGGACGGTCACCACCGCGACCCCGGAGACGAGTCTTGCCATCGCCTCCGTGAACACCTCAGCAACCGGCGGGGCAGCCCGCTCCCGGGTGGTCATCGACGCCTCAGACCGTGGCCGGCGTGGACATGGCGGCGAGGCAGGCGTCGAGCCGGTCGGCCGCGTCGGCGTCGTCGGCGACCGCGAGCACCGCGCGGTAGTCCCCAGCGGCCTCCGCGAACCGGCCCGCCGCTTGGTGCACGAGCGCCCGGTTGTACCGGATCTCCGGTGTGTCGAGCAGCTCCAGCGCACGGTCGAGGTCCGTGATCGCCGTTGTCAGGTCGCCGGAGCCGTAGCGGAGACCGCCCCGCAGCGCCCACGCCTCGGCCAGCCCGGCGTCGACCCCGAGCGCGGCGGTCAACGCCTGGTGGGCCGCCTCGGTCTCACCCCGCTCGGCCAGCACCCGGCCGCGCAGGCAGAGCAGGTGGGCGTTGTCGGGCTCGATGGCCAGGCCGGCGGTGACGTCGGCCCAGGCCCCGTCGAGGTCGTCCAGGTCGCACCGGAGTCCGGCCCGGTTCACCCACGCCGAGACATGCTCCGGATCCAGTTCGAGCACCCGGTCGAGGTCGGCGAGAGCACCCTCGGCGTCGTCCAGTTCGAGCCGGGCGTCGGCCAGGTTGTAGTACGCCTCCGGGAACGGTGGGGAGAGCAGCAGCGTCTGCTGGTAGTCCTCGATCGCCTCCGCGTTGCGGCCCAGCCGGCGCAGGACGTTGCCCCGGTTGAAGTAGTGGTCGGGGAAGTTCGGATCGGCGTCGATGACGAAGTTGTAGTCGGCGAGGGCCTCCTCCAGCCTTCCGAACATGCCGTACACCTGGGCCCGGTTGTAGCGCAGCCCGGTCCGGTGCAGCATCTGCTCCTCGGGTTCGAGTTCCCGGTCGAGCAGGGCCATGCCCTCGTTCAGCAGCCGCAGAGCCTCCTCGGGCCGCCCCTGCCGGGTTTCCACCAGAGCGAGCCCGTTGCGCTGGAACGCGGACTGGAAGGCGCGCTCCTTGGGGTCGGGCAGCAGCGATGCGATGGCGACCGCCTGGTTCAGCCAGCGGCGGGCCCGCTCGGGATCGCGCCGTTCGTCGTCGTAGTGCCGGGCGAAGAGCATCGAGGTGCCATACGCCGCGTGCATGTGGATGGCGGGATCGATGGAGATGGTGCGGGCCTCGTCGTACAGCGCCTCGGCCTCCTGGGCCCGGCTCGTCGCTGCCAACGAGGTGGTCACGTCACCGGTGAGATCCCACCAGAGGTCCGGGGCGTCCGCCAGGTCCAGGACCGCCCGGCCCCGCATGCCGAGTTCCACCGTGGCGTGGTACAGGCCACGGTTCTTGCAGTACACCTGTGCGTCCCGCAGTATCCCGGCGATCTCGGCCGGCGAACCGGTTCCCCGCTCGGCGTGGAACGGGACCGCGCCGAGCAGCAGCGACGGCTCGTTGCGGGAGACGAGGACGGCCTTGCGCTCGTCGTGCAGCGCGGCCCGGTCGGCGGCGGAGATGCTCCGGTACGCGGCCAGTCCGGTCGGATCTTCGTCGAGGCATTCGGTCGCCACGTGCGCGTGGGCCAGCTCGCGGATCGCCGCGTCATCCAGGCCGGCCAGGGTGGCCCGGTCGGCTTCGGTGTCCCCGCCGCTGGGCGTCTCCCCCACCTCGCGGGTCGCGTTTCCCTCCTGGCCGGTTGTGGCCCCGCCCGCCAGGGCAGTGTGGTGGATTGTCCGTTCTCGTAGGGTGGCCGGCAGCGAGACGCTGACCGGTCCGGGCGGTTCCAGCATCGGGTCGGTGCCCGTCTCCACCACGACGGTCAGCCGCGCCGCGTCCAGCCGCCGGAGCATCACGGCGACGAACTCGCGGTCGGTCGGGTCGGCCTCCTGCATGTTGGCGAACACGATGGTGCGTGGTGCGCCGTCGAGGGCCGCGAGGTAGTCGCGGATGAACTCGGTCAGCCCGTGCGCGATCCGCAGAGTGTGCAGCCGCGCCTGGTAGCGGGTCCGCGCCTCCGAGGTCGGCCGATGCTCCAGGGTGGCGCGGATGTGCGGCACCGCCCCGTCGAACTCGGGCGCGGCGGTCAGGATCTCGATGTGGTGCCGGGGCCCCAACTCGGGACAGCGCGCCAGCGCGTCGGTGCCGATCGCGCGCACGAGCTGACCCGCTGCCGTGTAGGGACCCCGGAGCCGGCGGTGGGCGTCGATCCGGGCGAGCAGCGGGGGAAGCTCCAGCCTCCCTCTGAGCCGGTCGTGGTCGGCCCGGCGATTGGCGGCGATGCAGTGATGGCTGCCCATGATGACGCCCCTTTCAGGTGATGACGTGCTGGAACTCCTGGGCTCTGCGCTGCCGCCGCTCCCGTGCCGCCAGCCAGACGGTGAGCAGGATCTGTGACAGGTTCAGGCCGAGGAACAGCATCGAGTCGATGAGCTGAGCGCCGGTGGACCCGGAGAATCGACCGATCGCGCCGGCGAACATCCGATAGATGGCCGGGGCCACCGCGACTACGAAGAGCGCCAGCGAGAAGGTGTAGCCGGCGACGATCAGCCAGGAGTACCAGCCGGCGGCGCGGCGGTCGACGGGATGCCACTGCGCCTCGTCGGCCATCCGTTCCCGGCGTCCCACAGCGGCGAGCACGCGGTTGCGCAGCAGCCGTTTGGCGGTGGTGTGCAGGTCGACGCAGCCGAGCAGGGTCGTGACCAGGACGTACAGGTCGGTACGCAGGTAGAAGAACAACTGCCAGGCGAGCCGGAGCAGAGTCGCGAATGCCAGCGCGAGGCAGACCCGGCCGACGGGGGAGAACGCGCCGTCGGAGGACCGGGTCAAATCGGCGACCAGGGTGAGGGTGCTCAGCGCCAGCCCGTCGAGCAGCATTCCGGCCAGGATCGGCAGGTAGCGCTGCCGGCGGGGCACGGTGACCAGCCCGTCGAGGTTGGTCTCCAGGACGACGTAGTAGAACCGGCGTCCGACGCTGACCCGCGATCGGAGGCCGAGTCGGCGGGCGGCCAGGACGTGGAACACCTCGTGCAGGACGATCAGGGGGATCGCGCCGGCGGCCAGGGCCAGCTCGATCACGGTGAAGTACTCGGTGAAGAAGAGATGCCGGTAGGTGGGCACCAGATCCGGCGAGCGGATCATCGCCAGGACCGCCCAGGCGACCAGGAGGCCATATCCGACGAGGGCGGGCGGGGAGAAGAGCACGGCGCCCAGCCGCTGCCCGCGTACCGGGGCTGGGTCGTCGACGACCCCGGCCTGCGCGATGAAACCCAGCTCGTCCAAGGCGGCTAGCACGTGTTCGATGTCGGCGCTCTCGCCGTACTCGCTGCGGTACCACCGGTCCACCTCGTTGGGTGTGTCACCGGCTGCGAGCCGTCGGACCAACTCCGCGCCGTCGCTCGGAAAGATGCCGTACGAGTCGGTGTCCCTCCGGCCGATGGTCACCTCGTCGCCGTCGGCGAGATAGACCAGCGGGTGGAGGAGCACTCTGCTGTCCTGGTCGTACCCCACTGCGGTCTCCACCGGTCCCACCCTTCCTCGGCTGGCCATGGAAAATGGTGTGACGTCGGGCGTGGGCGTCCAGTCCGCGCCCACGCCCGACGTCGTACCCCGTCAGAGCTTGCTGGGGTACGTGGTGCAGGCGGCGGTGGTCAGCCGGACCGGACCCGCCTTGCGGATCTTGATCTTCTTGAGCTCCTTCTTCTCCATGGTGTGCCTCCCCTCTGTGACTCGGATCTGACTCGATCCACGTTGGCGGGTGCCGCCAAAGCCCCGCCAATACGCCCCCAAACGACGGCGGCACGGCCAGCCAGGGGCGGATATGGGAAGGACAGCCCGGCTTGGCGGGCGGGTGTCGCAGGGGGGCCGTACCGTCATCGTCAGAGGATGTTCGATCGAGGATGGTGAGCGATGTCCCACGACGGTGAGGTCGACCGGCCCGCCCCCCGGGGTCCCTCCGGGGCCACGCGGGGGTTGCTCGTGGTGCTCGGCGCGGCGGCGGTGGCCGTTGTCGTGCTGCTCGGCGCGCAGGCCACCGGGGTGTTCCCCGACTTCCGCAACCCCTTCGCCAAGGAGCAGACCGACCGCAGCCAGCCGCCGCTGCTCAAGTCGATCCAGGATCTCAGCCGCTACGTCGCGGCCGAGGGCAACTTCCAGGTCGTGGTCGACCTACAGAACGACCGCGACAACGTGCCGGAGTTCCTGCTCAACCAGCGCACCCTCTTCGTCGGGGCGGGCAGCGTCGAGGCGTACGTCGACTTCACCAAGATCGGCGAGGGCGCGGTGGTCGTCTCGCCCGACGGCAAGTCCGTCGAGGTGAAGCTGCCCGCGCCGCAGCTCGGCCAGACCAACCTCGACATGGAGAAGAGCTACGTCGTGGCGGAGCAGCGCGGCCTGTTCAACCGGATCAACGACCTGGTGAAGGGCGACCCGAACCGTCAGCAGCAGGTTTACAAGCTGGCCGAGGACCGGATCACCGCCGCCGCCCGCGACAGCGGGCTGACCGCCCGAGCCCAGGAGAACACCGACAAGATGCTGGAGGGCCTGCTGCGCTCCCTCGGGTACGAGAAGGTGACCGTCACCTACACCGCCCCCTGACGCCAGCGCGAACCGGAAGAGCCCGCCCCGCAGGACCGGGGCGGGCGTGTTCGGGTGGCGGGTCAGTAGCGGGTGGCAGCGGCGTAGCGATCCTCGTTCGGCATCAGCACCCACAGCACCAGGTAGACGATCACCTGGGTGCCGGGCAGCAGCAGTGACAGCAGGAACAGCAGCCGGACCATGTTGGCGGACGTGTTGAACCGGCGGGCCAGGCCGACGCAGACGCCGGCGATCATGCGCCCCTCGCGGGGCCGGACCAGTTTGCGACTCATCGTCGTACTCCCACTCTGCGGCGTGCCCGCCGCCTCTGACTCAACGGTAGGAACCGCCGTTGCACCCGCCCTCCGTCCCGAGGGGGATCCCGGAACCTCTCACCCGTAGGTACTTACCCGGGCGGGCCCGCTCCGACGCGATCGCCGAGGCCGCGCAGGGGGAGGGCGTGAGCTGGCGGCGGGTAGGCTCGCCGGTCGGATCCGTACCAGGGCGTACGACGGCGAGGAAGTGCACGTGATCAGCGTTTTCGACCTCTTCAGCGTGGGCATGAGCATGACCTGGGGCTCACCTGTGACCCGGTCGGTGGCCTGGTGCAGATCCCCTGCCTCGAGCGGAACGCGGTGGCTAGCATCAAGGCGATCACTGCGGCCGGGCTGGCGCTGCGCGGTGATCGAGTGCTGAGCGGGTCGAGTGCGGTGAGCGGATCGGGCTCGGCGCGGATCGGGCGCGGAGCCGGCGAGGAGGCGCGGTGACGTCTGGCGTCGGGGCGGCCGGCCCGCGAAGGCCCGCCGCCCGCCTGTGGGCGCACCGCAACTCGCTGCGCATCCTCGTCCGCCGCGACCTGGCCGTGAAGTACCAGCAGTCGGTGCTGGGCTACTTCTGGTCGCTGATCGAGCCGCTCGGCATGGGCGCGATCTACTGGTTCGTCTTCGGGGTGCTCTACTCCGGCGACACGAGCCGGCACCTGGGGCAGGCCGCCGGGTCGTACCCGCTGTTCCTGATCACCGGCATCTTCGCCTGGATGTGGGCCAGTTCGGCGCTGAGCGAGGCGACCAACGCGCTGACCGGCCAGGCCCGGCTGATCACCACGATGAACGTCCCGCGCCAGGTGTTCCCGATCGGTCGGATCACCGGCCGGTTCGCCGAGTACGCTGCCGGCCTGCCGATCCTGGTCGCCATCGCCGCCGGGTACGCGGTGCGCGGCGAGGTGCGCCCCGGCTGGTCGGTGCTCGCCCTGCCGCTCGCCGTCGCCGTGCAGGCGGTGCTGCTGGTCGGGCTGGCGCTGCTGCTGTCGGCGCTGAACGTGCTGATGCGCGACATCGAACGGTTCATGCGGCTGGTGATCCGGGTGCTGTTCTACGCCACCCCGATCATCTACCCGCTGAGCCTGGTCCGGTCCTCGACGCTGCCGGGCTGGGTGAAGGCCGCGTACGAGCTGAACCCGCTGGTCGGCATCTTCCAGCTGCACCACGCCGTGTGGTACCCGGACCAGTTCCCGGATGCCCGGCTGCTGGCCACCACTGTCGCGGTGAGCGTGCTGGTGCTGGTGGGCGGCTGGTGGGCGTTCCGGCGGCTCGAACCCGCTGTGCTCAAGGAGCTGTGATGGCGGCGGATCCCATCATCGAGGCGGACGGCCTCGGTATCCGGTTCGTCCGCAACCGGCGGCGGCAGTTGCGGCTGCGCGAGTTCTTCATCCGCCCCGGCGGCCGGTCCGCCGCTGGTACGGGCCAGGCCGCCGGCACGGGGCGGTCGGCCGACGCCGGGCGGTTCTGGCCGCTGCGCGACGTGTCGTTCGCCGTCGCGCCCGGCGAGACGGTCGGGGTGGTCGGCCGCAACGGCACCGGCAAGAGCACCCTGCTGCGGCTGATCGCCGGGGTGCTCATCCCCGACGAGGGGAGCATCCGGGTACGCGGCGACGTGGCCCCGCTGCTGGAACTCTCCGCCGGCTTCTCCAACGACCTGACCGGGCGGGAGAACCTTTACCTCGTCGGCGGGCTGCACGGTCTGTCGTCGCGCTACCTGCGGAAACATTTTGATGAGATCGTCGCCTTCGCCGGCGAGCAGGTGGAACGGGCCATCGACACGGCGGTGCGCCACTACTCGTCGGGGATGAAGGTCCGGCTCGGTTTCGCGATCATTTCCCACCTGCCGCACCCGATCCTGCTCATGGACGAGGTGACCGCGGTCGGGGACGCGGAGTTCCGCGAGAAGTGCTATGCGACGATCGAGCGATTGCTGGGGGAGGGACGCACACTGGTGCTGGTGTCACACAACGAAAAGGATCTGACCCGGTTCTGCCGTCGGGGGCTCTACCTCGACGCCGGGCGGCTGACCGTCGACGGGACGATCGCCGAGGCGCTCGACGCGTACCACGCCGCGGTCGCACGGTGACCGTCGCGATCGTGCTCGCCGCCGGTGCGCCGGCCGGGAGCCTGCCGACAGGAGCCGGGGCGACGCCCGAGGGGGCGGGGCACGTCGGGGTGACGCTCGCCGATCGGCTCGCCGACCAGTGGCACCGGGCCGGGGTGACCCACGTCCGGCGGGCCGCGAACCTGACCGAGCTGGCGACCCTCGTCGACGCGGCCACCGGGCCGGTGATCGTCAGCGGGACGGACCTGGTGGCGCACACCGCCGTACTGCGGCACCTGGCCACCAGCCCGGTGGGGCCGACGGTGGCCCTGGTGCTGACCGACCCGCCGGCCCCCGGTCAGGCCGTGGTCCGTGAGGAACGCGGCCAGGTCGTCGACGCCGGCCCGGACGGGCGGCTCGACGGCGGGCAGACCGGGGTGTTCGGCGGCGCGCTGCGGGTGGGCCGGGACGACCTGCCCGCGCTGGCCGCCGCCGCGCGGGCCGCTGTGGCGGGCACGCCGATCGCCGGCACGGATCCCGCCGCCGTCGCCGGCCCGACGCCGTCCCCCGGGCCCGGCCCGGCCGGGTCCGCCGTGGACCGGCTGTTCACCGGCCTCACCGCGCTGGGCACGCTGACCTTCGCCCATCGGGTACGCCTGCTCGTCGCCCACCGGGTCGCCGACCCGGCCGGGTTGGCCGCCGCCGAGGCCGCCCTCGGCGCGGTCGACGAGGACCGGGCCGAGCTGCGGCTGTCGGTGAAGGAGAAGGACGACTTCTTCACCACGTTCTTCGTCAGCACCTGGTCGCCGTACGTGACGAAGGCGTCGGCGAAGCTCGGCCTGACCCCGACCGGGGTCACCGCGATCTCGGTGCTCTTCGCGGCGGTCGCGGCGGTGCTGTTCGGCGTCGGCGGCCGGTCGGCGCTGGTCGCCGGCGCGGTGCTGCTCTACCTCGGCTTCGTGCTGGACTGCGTCGACGGGCAGCTCGCCCGCTACACCCGGCACTTCAGCGCGTGGGGCGGCTGGCTGGACACCATGGCCGACCGGGCCAAGGAGTACCTGGTCTATGCCGGCCTCGGCTACGGGGCGACGGCCGCCGGGTTCCGGTACGGCTGGGCGCTGGCCGTCGCCGCGATGACGTTGCAGACCGTCCGGCACATGACGGACACCTGGTACGGGGTGCTGCACGACGAGGCGGCCCGCCGGCCGAAGACGGTCGGCGGTGCAAGTGGCGGGGGTGGCGGGATCGGCGACCGGCTCAACGCCGCGTCGACCCGGGTGCAGGCGGACACGGGTTCGCTGTCGTACTGGCTCAAGCGCACGGTGGTGTTCCCGATCGGGGAGCGGTGGGCGCTGATCGCACTGACCGTTGCGCTGTTCGGCCCGCTGGTCAGCCTCGTCGCGGTCCTGACCTGGGGGGTGTTGGCGTTCGCGTACACGGGTGCGCTGCGTACCCTGCGGGCCCGCTGGATGTGGGTGCCGGTGCTGGACACGGTCGACGCCACCCTGCACCGCGACGACGGGCCGATCGCGGCCCGGTTCCCGGTGCTGCGGCCGATGGGGCCGCTGACCCTCGCCGTGCTCGGGGCGCTCGGCCCGGCGGCGCTGCTGGTCGCGGCGGGCCTGCGGGTGCGTACCGGCGGCGAGGCGGGCGGGCTGGCCTGGGCGGTGCCGGTGGCGCTGCTGGTGCTGCTGGTCGCCGCGCTCGGGGCGGGGGCGGCGCACAACGGCCCGCTGGACTGGCTGGTGCCGGCGGCGCTGCGGGCCGGGGAGTACCTGTTCGCCATCGCCGCCGGCGTGGTCGGCGGGGCCCCGGCGTGGGTGGTCTTCGGGTACGTCTTCGTGCTCACCCTGCAGCACTACGACCTGACCGCCCGGCTGGAGAAGCGGCAGGCGGCCCCGCCGTTGCACGGTGCCACGCTGGGCTGGGAGGGGCGCTCGGCGGTGCTGGCGGTCGCGGCTTTCGCCGGATTCGTGGGGTTCGCCATGGCTACACTCGGTGCGTACCTGCTCGTGGTTTTCGTCGGGAGTGTGGTCCTGGCCTGGGTCGTCCTGCCCGCCCGCGCCCGGCGGGCCGTGGGTGTCCCGACGGGTGGAGAGGTCCGCCAGCCGGGCTGACGTGAGGGGCCGGCCGATGACGCTGATCAGCTTCGTCGTACCGGCCTACCGGGTGCAGGCGTACCTGAGCGAGTGCCTCGACTCGATCCTCGGCCAGCCGTTCGACGACGTCGAGATCATCGGCGTCGACGACCACTCGCCGGACGGCGGCGGTGACATCCTCGCCGACTACGCCGCCCGGGACCACCGGGTCCACGCGGTCCGGCTCGACGACAACGTCGGCCTCGGTCCGGCCCGCAACGTCGGGCTGGACCGGGCCGGCGGCGAGTACGTCTGGTTCGTCGACGGCGACGACTGGCTGGCCCCGGACTGCCTCGCCGAGGTGGCCGCCCGGCTGCGCCGGACCCGCCCGGACGTGCTGCTCGTCGACCACGTGCGGGTGCGCTGGGACGGCCGGGTCACCCGCAGCGCGATGGCCGAGGTCTTCCCGGCCCCGCCCGGCGAGGAGACGTTCCGGCTGCGCGAGCGGCCGGAGGCGCTGCGGCTGCTGCACACCGCCTGGAACCGGCTGGTCCGGCGGGAGTTCCTGGTCGACCTCGGGCTGCGCTTCGAACCCGGCTGGTACGAGGACGTCGCGTTCAGCTACCCGGTGTTGATGGCCGCCGAGCGGATCGGGGTGCTCGACCGGGTCTGCCTCAACTACCGGCAGCGCCGGGCCGGGGCGATCACCCGTACCCGGGGGGACCGGCACTTCGAGGTCTTCGAGCAGTGGCACCGGGTGTTCCGGTGGATGGACGAGCGGATTCCGGCCGTCGACGGACTGCGGCCGGCGGTCTTCGAGCGGATGATCTGGCACTACCTGACCGTCCTCGGCAACGGCGAGCGGATCGCCCCCGAGCTGCGGCCGGCCTTCTTCGACCGGATCACCGCCGACTACGTCCGCTGGCTGCCGCCCGGCGGCTACCCGGCCCCGCCCGGCGTGGAGGGGCTCAAGCACCGGCTGGTCGCCGCCGGCCGGTGGCGGACGTTCAGTGCGCTGCGGGCCGCCAACCAGGCCCGACAGGCCGCCGCCCGACAGGTCCGCCGGGGCAGGCCCGTTGCCCGTCGGGCTGCCCGGCTGGGCCGCGACGCCGTGCTACGCGAGTACTACCTGGCGGAGCTGCGCCGTCCGCTCGACCGGCACCTCGCCGTCTACGCCGCCTACTGGTACCGGGGGTACGCCTGCAACCCGGCCGCAATCTACGAGGCGGCCCGCCGGCTGGCGCCGCAGGTGCGCGGGGTGTGGATCGTCCGGCGGGACCGGGTCGAGTCCCTGCCGCCCGGGGTGGAGTACGTCGTCGCCGGCAGCCGCGAGTACCACCGGGTGCTGGCCAGGGCGTCGTCCTGGCTTGGTCCAACAACCGGTGAACTTCCCCGACTTCGTCCGCAAGCGCCCTGGCGCGGTGCACGTGCAGACCCACCACGGCACCCCGTGAAAGTGATGGGGCTGGACCAGCAGCGGTACCCGGGTCGGCGCGGTCGGGATGGACTTCGCGAAGCTGCTGCGCCGGGTGGACCGCTGGGACTACAGCATCTCGGCGAACAGCTTCTCCACCCAGATGTGGGAGCGGGCGTACCCGGCCGCGTACACCACTTTGGAGGTGGGCTACCCGCGCAACGACCGGCTGGTCACCGCGACCTCCACCGAGGTACGCGAGGTGCGCGCCCGGCTCGGCCTGGCCCCCGACGACCGGGTCGTGCTGTACGCGCCGACGCACCGCGAGCACCTGCCCGGGTACCGGCCGCCGTTCGACCCGGAGCTGCTGTGCGACGCGCTCGGCCCCACCGGCCGGCTGCTGGTGCGCAGTCACTACTTCGCCGACCGCGATCGGCGGCGAGCCCCCGCCCCCGACCCCGGGCCGGGCTCCGGCCGGGCGCGGGTGCTCGACGTCAGCGACCACGACCGGGTGGAGGACCTCTACCTCGCCGCCGACGTGCTGGTCACCGACTACTCGTCGGCGATGTTCGACTACGCCGTGCTGGACCGGCCGATCGTGGTCTACGCGCCGGACTGGGAGGCGTACCGGTTGGCCCGGGGCGTCTACCTCGACCTGCTCGCCGAGCCGCCCGGCGCGGTGACGACCAGCTTCCCCGGCCTGCTCGACCTGTTCCGCTCCGGCGCGGTCGATGCCGACCCCGCGACCACGGCCCGCCGCCGGTTCCGAAACCGGTTCTGCGCCTTGGACGACGGGCACGCGGCGGAGCGTGTCGTCCGCCGGGTGTTTTTCGGGGAATCGAACTGAAACAAGGATCATGTAATAGGTCTGTCACGAGCCGAACATGGCACGTTTACCCGATGCGCGGCGTCCATGATCCTGGTCACATTCATTCGGGGTTCAACCGAGGAGCTGGGGAGGAGACGGTGACAACCGTCGCGCTCAAGGATGTGACCAAGGTTTTCCAGGATGGGACGGTAGCCGTCGACAGAATCAATTTGGATGTAAACGGCGGGGAGTTCATGGTGCTGCTCGGCCCGTCGGGTTGTGGAAAGTCGACGGTGCTGCGGATGGTCGCGGGGCTGGAGGACCCGACCGCGGGCGCGGTGCTGCTCGACGGCGAGCTGGCCAACGACCTGTCGCCCCGGGACCGGAAGGTCGCCATGGTCTTCCAGGACTTTGCTCTCTACCCGCACATGACGGTGGGCGACAATATCGCCTTTCCCCTGCGGCTGGCTAAGGTCGACCCGTTGCCACGCGGGGAACGGGTCGCCGACGTGGCCAGCGCGCTGGGCATCGGCGACGTGCTGGGCCGCAAGCCCAGCCAGCTTTCCGGCGGGCAGCGCCAGCGGGTCGCCATGGGCCGGGCCATCGTCCGCCGGCCGGGCCTCTTCCTGATGGACGAGCCCCTGTCGAACCTCGACAGCGGGCTGCGGGCGGAGCTGCGGGCGGAGATCTCCGGCCTCACCCGCGAGCTGGGCGTCACCACCATCTACGTCACCCACGACCAGGCCGAGGCGCTGACCATGGCCGACCGGGTGGCCATCATGCGCAAGGGCGTCCTCCAGGACGTCGGCACCCCGACCCAGGTGTACGGGCGTCCGGCCACCCTCTACGTCGCCGCGTTCCTCGGCAGCCCGAGAATGAACCTGCTGGAGGCGTCGGTCTATGTTCACCTCGACCGGTACGTCGCGCTGAACCTGGGCGACCAGTCGCTCTATTTGCCCTGGGACGACATCCGCAGCCGGGTCGTCGCGCACTACCACGGCGAGCGGATCGTGGTCGGGATGCGGGCCGAGGCGCTCACCCCGGTCGCCCCGGACACCCCCGGGCACGTCCTCCAGGGCCGGATCCGCTATCTGGAGCACCACGGCCACGAGTCGCTGGCCTTCCTCGACATCGGCGCCACCGCGATCGTCGTCGACGAGATGAGCGGCCCGGCGGAGGGTGCCGGCGGCGGCCAGCGCGGCCTGCGCCGGTTCGGGCAGGTCATGCAGCGGTTCACCGGCCGGTCCGGGGACGCCGAGGAGGCGTCGACCGAGCAGGCGCAGGGCGGCAACAACCGGAACAGCGTGCTCAACGACCCGGGCCGGCACCACCGCCGCCCTGCCGAGTTGGCGGTACGGCTCGCCCCGTACCCGGCGGTCAGCTCCGGGCACCCGCTGGCCGTCTCCGTACGCATGGACGCCCTGCACTTCTTCGACGAGCGCGGCGACCGGATCGACGTGGGCTGGCGTTGAGCGGAGCGGTCCGGTTCGGTTTTGATCCGGAGCGGGGGTGGCGGGCGGGCCGGTCGGTGCCCTACGGTCAGCGGACCTCGTCCACTGAGCACAGTGTGAGAAAGGGGTCAGCCCGTGTCGGGTGACCGTCCGAGCCCGCTCGTCATCGAGCGTATCCTGCGCGACCGGCAGGGGGTCTGGCAGCAGATCGTGGCCGATCGCGACCTCAACGGCCTCACGCTGCGCATGTTGGCCAGCTCGGGCATCGCCCTGGCCTGCTACGGCGCGGTGCTGGGCTCGTTCCACAGCGTGTTGATGGCGCTGACGTCGGCGGTGAAGCTGCCTCTGCTGTTCCTGGTCACCCTCACCATCTGCCTGCCCACGCTCTACCTGTTCAACCTGGTGTTCGGGGCGCGGCTGTCGGTGCGGCAGTCGCTGGCGCTGGTGATGGTGGCGATCACCGTCACCTCGATGCTGGCTGTGGCGTTCGCGCCGATCAGCCTGTTCTTCCTGATCACCGCCCCGGACTACGGCTTCTTCAAGCTGCTCAACGTCGCCATCCTGACGCTGAGTGCGGTGGTCGGGCTGCGTTTCCTGACCGGCGGGATGCAGGTGCTCAACGCCCACGGCCTGCTGGCCCCGGCCGCTGCCCCGGCTTCCCCGGCGGCTGCCCCCGCTGTTCCGGCCGTCCCCGCTGTTCCGGCCCAGGCGGTGCCGGCGACCGTCGGTCAGCCGGCCGCCGAGCCGGTAGCGGTGGGCGCGAACGGCGCGAGTGCCGTCGCGGTCACGACGACTGCGGTGACCGCGCCGTCGGACCCGGTCGCGACGACAGCCCCCGCTGCCCCCGGGCCTGTTGGCCTGCCCGCCGTGGGCGCTGTCCCGCCGGCCGGGCCGGGCCTGCTGCCGCCCGGGTACCCGGCACCGCAGTACCGCCAGTGGCCGGACCAGGCGGCCCGCCGCACCGCACCCGAGGCGCAGCGCCCGGCCAGCATGACCCTGCTGTACGTGTGGATCCTGCTGTTCGGTTTCGTCGGCACCCAGCTCGCCTGGACGCTGCGCCCGTTCTTCGGCAGCCCCGGGGAGGGCTTCGCGCTGTTCCGTAGCATCGAGGGCAACTTCTACGCCGAGATAGTTCGCACCATCGGCAGCCTCTTCTGACGCCCGTCCGGTAGACCCGCGCGACGGGCGGCGCAGCTCGCCTGAATTCACCGTGCGTCTGGTCGCTTTCCATGACTTCTGCGGGAGCTGTCCACGGCCTTCGGTCGACATCGACCTTCGCCGTGATCTTCTGACCTCGTCCGCCATCCCACGCCCCTTTGCTCTGCACTCATATCCGCGACACCCGACTGAGCTGGGCATTTGCGCTATCGCTTGATCGCTGGGGTCTGCTGGCCCATTGCTGCGTGGCCGTCGTGGATGTGGGTGCAGAGCAAAGGGCGATGGGGGGCCGGGTGGAGCAAAGGGCCGCTGAGGCACGCGAAGCGTTTTCAGGGCGGTTCCCCAGGTCGTCGCCGTTCAGGGTCGGCCGAGAGCGCGGACGACGGGACCCACGACTTCGGCAGCGCCGACCGGCCCCCCTGCGCGACCATCCGAGCCTCGGCGGCGCTGAACAGGCGACCGGCTTCGGCGGAGGTGCCGCTGGCCGGTGGCCCCGTACGCGTCGGCTCGGTGGTCGCCGCCGGGCCGGCGGGGGCGGTCGGGGCGACGCCGGGGACCGGCGAAGCGGGTGGCGCGGTGACGTTACCGCTGCCGGCCGGCGGGACGGACGGGCCGGCGGTGAAAGTGTCCGATGAAGATCCGACTTGAACCATAAGTTACCGGAGAGTAGCGTGCGGGTGTGACCATTGACTCGCGCCAGGTCGCCGCCGGCATGCTGGAGGCGGTGCCGTTCGCCCGGACGCTCGGTGTCGAATTCGTGGAGGTGGCCCCCGAGGCCGAGGGCGGGGTGCGCGCCGTGGTCCGGCTGCCCGACTCGCCGGCCACCCACAACCACGTCGGCGGTCCGCACGCCGGCGCGATGTTCACCCTCGGCGAGACCGCCTCCGGTGCGGTGGTGCTGGCCGCGTTCGGGCAGTTCCTCGACCGAGCGGTGCCGCTGGCGGTGCGGGCCCAGATCGCGTACCGGAAGCTGGCGATGGGGCCGGTGCTGGCCACCGCGCGGCTCGGCCGGCCGGTGCCCGAAGTGGTCGCGGAGCTGGACGCCGGCCAGCGGCCCGAGTTCCCGGTCGAGATCGAAATCGGCACCGAGGACGGCACACCGACCTCGGCGATGACGGTCGTCTGGACGCTGCGCCCCCACCGCTGAGCCACTCCAACCGCCGATCCCCCTCGCCTCGTCGCCGCGCGCCTGGCGTGGGTGAGAGGGGTGACCTTCTATACCGTAGGCGTTAATAGGGGGCCCTTCCTTCTCGGCAATCGGGTTTGGCGGGTTCGGGGGGTGGATAGATTCGAACCGTGCTGGGCCTGCCTGCTCATGTGACCGCCTGTCTCTTCGACCTGGATGGTGTGCTGACGCAGACCGCCCGGGTGCACAACGCCGCGTGGACCCAGACGTTCGACGCGTTCCTCCAGCGCCGCGCGGCGGTCACCGGGAAGCCGTACCGGCCGTTCGACCCGGGGCCCGACTACAACCGGTACGTCGACGGGAAGCCCCGGGCCGACGGGGTGCGGTCGTTCCTCGCCTCCCGGGGCATCGTCCTGCCGGAGGGCTCGCCCGACGACCCCCCGGACGCGGACACCGTCTACGGGGTCGGCAACCGGAAGAACGCCATCCTGCTGGAGCGCATCCGCACCGACGGGGTCGAGGTGTACCCGGGCTCCGTGACGTACCTGAGGGCGGCGGCCGACGCCGGCCTGCGCCGCGCGGTCGTCTCGGCGAGCGCGAACTGCCGCGACGTGGTCGCCGCCGCCGGGCTGGAGCCGCTGCTGGAGGCCCGGGTGGACGGGGTGGTCGCCCGCGAGCGGGGGCTGCGCGGCAAGCCGTACCCCGACACGTTCCTGGCGGGCGCGAAGCTGCTCGGCGTCGACCCCGCGCAGGCGGCCGTCTTCGAGGACGCGCTGGCCGGCGTGGCCGCCGGACGGGCCGGCGGGTTCGGGTGCGTCGTTGGTGTCGACCGGGTGGGCCAGGCCGACGAGTTGCGCGCGCACGGGGCGGACATCGTGGTCGCCGACCTCGCCGACCTCGTCGGCGCGGGGGCCAACCGAACCATTGGCAACGACAGGGGGACCCTCGCATGATCCGCGAGCGCGCCTATCCGGTGGAGCCGTGGCACGTCCGGGAAACCCGCCTCGACGTGGACGTCCTGGCCCAGTCCGAGTCGGTCTTCGCGCTCTCCAACGGGCACTTCGGCCTGCGCGGCAACCTGGACGAGGGCGAGCCGCACGGCCTGCCCGGCACGTACCTGAACAGCTTCTACGAGCTGCGCCCCCTGCCGTACGCCGAGGCCGGGTTCGGGTTCCCCGAGTCCGGCCAGACCATCGTCAACGTCACCAACGGCAAGCTGATCCGGCTGCTCGTCGACGACGAACCACTCGACGTCCGGTACGGCGAACTCCTCGCCCACGAGCGGATCCTCGACCTGCGCGCCGGCACCCTGCACCGGGAGCTGCACTGGCGTTCCCCGGCCGGGCGCGAGGTCAAGGTCCGCAGCACCCGGCTGGTGTCGTTCACCCAGCGTTCGGCCGCCGCCATCAACTACGAGGTGGAGGCGGTCGACGGGCCCCTGCGGCTGATCCTCCAGTCGGAGCTGGTGGCGAACGAGACCCTGCCGGCGCAGAGCGGTGACCCCCGGGTGGCGGCGGTGCTGGAGTCGCCGTTGCAGGCCGAGGAGCAGTTGACCACCAACGACGGCGGGCTGCTCATCCACCGGACGAAGGTCAGCGGACTGCGGGTGGCCGCCGCCATGGACCACGACGTGTTCGCCCCGGAGCACACCACCGTGGACACCGAGGGGTACGAGGACTGGGTTCGTACCACCGTCGGCTGCGTGCTGAAGCCCGGCGAGAAGCTGCGGGTGGTCAAGTACCTGGCGTACGGCTGGTCGAGCCGCCGGTCGCTGCCGGCGCTGCGCGACCAGGTCGGCGCGGCCCTCACCGCGGCCCGCCTCGACGGCTGGGACGGGCTGCGCCGGGAGCAGCGGGAGTACCTCGACGAGTTCTGGGACGCCGCCGACGTCCGGGTCGAGGGCGACCCGGAGGTGCAGCAGGCGGTGCGGTTCGGGCTGTTCCACGTGCTCCAGGCCGGCGCACGGGCCGAGCGCCGGCCGATCGCCGCTAAGGGCCTCACCGGCCCGGGGTACGACGGGCACGCGTTCTGGGACACCGAGATGTTCGTGCTGCCGGTGCTCACCTACACCCAGCCGGGCGCGGTGCGCGACGCCCTGTACTGGCGGCACTCCACCCTCGCCCAGGCGCAGGAGCGGGCCCGGACGCTGAGCCTGACCGGGGCGGCCTTCCCGTGGCGGACGATCGGGGGGCCGGAGTCGTCGGCGTACTGGCCGGCGGGGACCGCCGCGTTCCACATCGCCGCCGACGTCGCCGACGCGCTGCGCCGGTACATCCTGGTCACCGGGGACGAGGTGCTGGAGCGGGAGATCGGGCTGGAGCTGCTGGTCGAGACGGCCCGACTCTGGCGTTCGCTCGGACACCACGACCGGCGCGGCCGGTTCCACATCGACGGCGTGACCGGCCCCGACGAGTACACGGCCGTGAAGGACGACAACATCTACACCAATCTGATGGCGCAGCGGAACCTGCTCGCCGCCGCCGACTGCGCGATGCGCTTCCGGGACGAGGCGATCGACCTGGGGGTGACCGAGGAGGAGGCGGCGGCCTGGCGGGACGCGGCGAACGCGATGTGCGTCCCGTACGACGAGGGTGTCGACGTGCACGAGCAGGTGGAGGGGTTCACCCGGCTCCAGGAGTGGGACTTCGAGAACACCCCGGCCGAGAAGTACCCGCTGCTGTTGCACTACCCGTACTTCGACCTGTATCGCAAGCAGGTCATCAAGCAGGCCGACCTGGTGCTCGCCATGCACTGGCGGGGGGACGCGTTCAGCGACGAGGAGAAGCGGCGCAACTTCCTCTACTGCGAGCGGCGGACCGTACGGGACTCGTCGCTGTCGGCCTGCACGCAGGCGGTGATCGCGGCCGAGGTCGGCTACCTGGAACTGTCCCACCGGTACCTGCGCGAGGCCGCGCTGATGGACCTGCACGACCTGAACGAGAACACCCGGGACGGGGTGCACATGGCGTCGCTGGCGGGGGCGTGGATCGCCCTGGTCGCCGGATTCGGCGGGCTGCGCGACCACGACGGGCTGCTCGCCTTCACGCCCAGGCTGCCGAGCCGGCTCGACCGGCTGGAGTTCTCGTTGCAGTGGCGAGGGCTGCGGCTACGGGTCGACGTCCGGGCGCACCAGACGACGTACGCGCTACGGCACGGCCACCCCGACGACGTGATGGAACTCCGGCATCACGGCGAGAAGGTCCGGGTGACCTTCGCCGAGCCGGTAACCGTGCCGGTGCCGCCCCTCACGCCGCCCTCCATCGAACCGGAGCAGCCGCCCGGCCGGGCACCTCTGCTCCGGCTCCCGGAGCAGCTCGGCTGAGCCCGGGGAGGCTCAGAACTGTCTCCCGTTGGAGGGGCGACCGGCCGCGTCGTGCGGGGCCACGGCGCGCGGGTCGTCGGCGGTACGCGCCTGCGCCGCCTCGTCCGCCCAGTCCCGGCCGCGCTCGGCGTCCCGTTCCCGCTGTTCGTCCCGCTCGGCGGTCTGCTGCCGGGACCTGTCCTGCTGTCGGGCCATGACGATCCTCGCGATCTGTCGGGGCGCGGCTGCGCCGGTGCTGCGGTCACCCCGGGCCTTCCCGCTCGGCCGGAGTGCAAACGACGCCGTCCAGGGCTCCAGGCTGGCCAGGTCCGCCAGGGCTACAGGCTGGTCAGCACGACCACCGAGTCCGGGCAGACGTCCCCGGAGGCGTGGCCGGCCCGCAGACAGGCCACGAACGGGCGGATGTCGTCCAGGCCGAAGCCCACCGCGAGCAGGGCCCGGATCTCGTGTACGACCCGCAGCTCCGCCTCGTCGTAGACGCGGTAGCCGTTGGCGGAGCGCCGCTAGACCTTGCCGTCGATGTCAAGGCAACGGCGAATCCCGGTTGCCGGGGCGGGTAAGGCAACCGGCGGACGGCCGGCTCCGATACCGGGGCCCGGCGGCCGGCCCGGGACACCGGGCCTGGCGGACGACGGGGGAAGGATGTGCGATGGCGAGGCGCGGACAGGTGGGCACGACGACCCGGGGTCGCGAGGTCACGATCCCGGCGGGGGGCGCCGGGCTGCCGGCCGACGTGCTGGTCCCGGCCGGGGCGACGGGCGTGGTGCTCTTCGCGCACGGCAGCGGCAGCTCCCGGCACAGCCCTCGGAACGTCGCCGTGGCGAAGGTGCTGCACGAGCGGGCCCTCGGCACGGTGCTGGTGGACCTGCTCACCCAGGAGGAGGACCGGGTCGACGCCCGTACGGCCGAGCTCCGGTTCGACATCGGTCTGCTCGCCGACCGGCTGGCCGAGATCGTGGACTGGATGGCGGCCGAGCCGACGCTGGGCCGGCTACCGGTGGGTCTGTTCGGCGCCAGCACCGGGGCCGCCGCCGCTCTGGTCGCTGCGGCGGCCCGCCCCGATCAGGTCCGTGCCGTGGTCTCCCGGGGCGGCCGGCCGGACCTGGCCGGCACCGCCCTGCCCCAGGTGGCCGCCCCGACGTTGCTACTGGTCGGCGGGCTGGACGAGCAGGTGATCACGCTGAACGAGCAGGCGATGGCGGAACTGGGCGAGGTCGGCGAGCTGCGGGTGGTACCCGGCGCGACCCACCTGTTCGAGGAACCGGGCGCTCTGGCGCAGGTCGCCGACGCGGCGGCCGACTGGTTCGCCACCCACCTGCGCCCGCCCGCCTGACGGCGGTGGGTCAGGCCGGTCGAGCGGTGGCGGCCTGCCGGTGCCGCTGCACGGTGTCGATCACCCGGTACGCGACCGCCGTGATCGGCACCGAGACGAACGCCCCGGCGATCCCGGCGATCAGCGTGCCGGCGGTCACCGCCACCAGGATCACCGCCGGATGCAACTGGACCTGCCGCTTCATCACCAGCGGCTCCAGCAGGTTCCCCTCGATCTGCTGCACGGCGATCACCGCGGCCAGGGTGAGCAGCGCGATGGTCGGCCCCTTCGCGGCGAGCGCCACCAGCACCGCCACCGCCCCGGCCACGGTGGCGCCGATGATGGGGACGAAGCCGCCGAGGAAGGTGATCAGGGCGAGCGGCAGGGCGAGCGGCACCCGTAGCAGCACCAGGGCCAGGCCGATCCCGAGAGCGTCGATCGCCGCGATGATCATCGTGCCCCGGCTGTACGCGCCGAGCGTCCGCCAGCCCACCCGGCCGGCCTCGGCGGCGACGTCCCGGTTCGGGCCGGTCGTGCGGCGCAGCACCCAGTGCCACATCGACCGGCCGTCCTTGAGCAGGAAGAAGAGCAGCACCAGGGAGAGCAGGACGGAGCCGGCGACCTCGGCGGCCGTACGCGCCCCGCCGACCGGGTCGGGTGCGCCACCGCCCAGCCCGTCCCGGGTCTGCCTGATCAGCTTGTCGAGCTGGGCGTCGGTGACCGGGAGGGTGGAGGTGGCGAAGTCCCGGGTCCGCTGGAGCCCCTGGTCGAGCTCCTGGCTCAGCTCGCCGAACTGGCTCGCGGTCAGGTTCCACACCAGCGCCCCGACACCGACCAGGATGCCGAGCAGGAACAGCACGGTGAGCAGGGCGGCCAGCGCCGCCGGCAGCCGGAGCCGGCGCAGCAGGAGCAGCACCGGGTCGAGCAGGGCGGTGAGGAAGAGCGTCGCAGCCAGCGCGATGGCCAGCGGCGCCAGCAGCACGGCGATCTTTCCGACCAGGTACAGCCCGGCGACGACCACCACCAGGCAGGCGCTCCAGAGCACGGCGGAGCGAACCAGCCACGGAAGCCCCGCCCACGCCTGCCGCGGCCCCGCGCGGCTCCCGTCGTCCGTCGTACCCCCGGCACCATCGTCGACCACGTCAGCCCTCCCGCCTCCCGGCGACGTCCATACCCGTACGCCGACTCTCCGACACCACACCGCACCACGCGCGAATCTTGGACAAGCTGTCGTTCGGACGGAGCGACAGCTGTCCAAGGTCGGCCGCAGGGTTGGCGGTTTGTGGGTGCTGGGGCAGGGAAGGCCCTTGGGAGGAACGAGTGGAGGAGGAGACCGTGAGCGATTTCCTGGACAAGGCCAAGGACTTCGCCGACAAGCATGACAAGCAGGTCGACCAGGGCATCGAGAAGGCCGGTGACATGGTCGAGCAGCGCAGCGGCGGCAAGCACGACAACCAGATCGACAAGGGTGTCGACATGGCGCAGCGGCGTACCGGCGAGGGCGACACCTCGCCGCGCTGACCCCGACCCGGCTCCCGGGCGTCGCCCAGCGGCGGCCGGGACCGTCGTGTCGCGTGTTTCGCCGGGAGCGAACCGGAAATCCATCCCGGCTCACTGGCCGATCATCGAACTCTCTCGCTACGATCCGTATTCGGGGTATGACCCCAGGTGGGGCCCTTCCCGGCGGACCGGGCGGCCCGCCGGCAGGGTCGCAGACGAGAGGAAGTCATCCGGTGACCGACACATCCGAGGCGACGATCCAGCGCTATCCGTTCAGCGATCCCGACCGGCTCAACCTCGATCCGTGCTACGCCCGGCTGCGCCGCGACGAGCCGCTGATCCGGGTCCGCCTGCCGTACGGTGCGCCGGCCTGGCTGGCCACCCGGCACGCCGACGTGCGCATCGTGCTCGGCGACGCCCGGTTCAGCCGGGCCGCCGCCGTCGGGCGGGACGAGCCGCGCAACACCCCACGGCAGATCAAGGGCGGCATCCTGTCCATGGATCCGCCCGAGCACACCCGGTTGCGCCGGCTCGTGGCCCGCGCGTTCACCGCGCGCCGGGTGGAGGAGCTGCGGCCCCGCACCCGGCAGGTGGCCGACGAGCTGGTCGACAACCTGCTCGCCGCCGGGCCAGCGGCCGACCTGGTGGCGCACGTGGCCACCCCGTTGCCGATCCGGGTCATCTGCGACCTGCTCGGCGTGCCGGTCGCCGACCAGGACCGGTTCCACACGTGGTCGGAGGCGATCGTCTCGATCACCACGCTCAGCGAGGAGCAGATCGAGCAGTACATGGGCAACCTGTTCGCCTACATGGGTGAGCTGATCGCGCGGCGGCGCGAGGAGCCGACCGACGACCTGCTCAGCGCGATGGTCCGGGCCCGCGACGCCGACGACCGGCTCAGCGAACAAGAGATGGTCGAGCTGGCCGCTGGGCTGCTCGCGGCCGGGCACGAGACCACCGTCACCCAGATTCCCAACTTCGTGTACGTCCTGCTACAGCATCCCGACGAGTGGGCCCGGCTGCTGGCCGACCGGACACTGGTCCCCCGTGCGGTCGAGGAGCTGATGCGGTTCGTCCCGCTCGGCGCGACCACCGCCTTCGCCCGCTACGCGAAGGAGGACATCGAGGTCGGCGGGGTCCTGGTACGCGCGGGTGAGCCGGTGGTCGTGTCGATCCCGTCGGCCAACCGGGACGAGACGGTCTTCGCCGACGCCGACCGGCTCGACCTCGGCCGGGAGATCAACCCGCACCTGGGCTTCGGGCACGGGGTGCACCACTGCGTCGGCGCCCAGCTTGCCCGGATGGAGCTTCAGGTGGTGCTGGAAACCCTGCTCGACCGCACCCCCGGGCTGCGCCTGGCGGTGCCCGAGCCGGAGCTGACCTGGAAGAGCGGTCTGCTGGTACGCGGCCTCACCGCGATGCCGGTGGCTTGGTGAGGGGGAGGATCAGGTGAGCGCGGAGGAAGAACGGCCCGGCCTCGGGTGGCGGCTGCACGTGGACCCGACCCGGTGTATCGGTTCGGGCATCTGCGCCGGGACGGCACCCGAGCACTTCGAGTTGGTCGACGGGCTGTCCCGCCCGATGGCCGAGCGGGTGGCACCCGCGCAGGCGGTGCTCGATGCGGCCGACTCCTGCCCCATGGAGGCGATCCTCGTCTCCGAGGCGGAGAGCCGCCGGCAGATCGCCCCAGAGCCCTGACCGGCGGCGGACCGTCGACATCAGACCGCGCGGGCATCGGATGGCCGACATCGGCCGGTCGGCATCAGAGCGCGGCATCGGAGCGCGGCAGTGGGGCGCGGCAGTGGGGCGCCGGCATCGGAGCGGTGACCGGCGCCGCCTGCCGAGCCCTCGGCGATCGGCACTGCGGCATGTCCCGCCCCTGTCCAAAGATCCAGCCCCGATCATGAGACGGCTCAGGCGACCGGGCGTTGGGTCCTTCCCTGCCGGGGGTCGGGCTGACCGGGGAGCTGACGCTGGGCGGCGCGGTGCTGCCGGACGAGCCGGTTGAGGTAGAGCAGGGCGGCGGCGAGCACCCCGATGTCGTCCAGGTAGATCGGGTCGGGGAGCACGTCGATCGGGAGGATCGTGTAGGCCAGCGCGCCCCAGAAGGCGACCTTGCCGCCGACGCCCAGCGTGCCGAGCAGCTTGCGGGTGCGGACCACCCGCACGGCGAGCACGACAGCACCGACGAGCGTCGCCGCCAGGACGAGGCCGACGACCACCAGCAGCCAGGTGCGCTCCGTCATGCGCCCACGCTAGCCGACGGGGTGCAAGGAAGGGCCCCTTGTTAACGCCTGCGGTATAGAAGGGTCCCCTTCTTACCCCGGAGCCGGGTGGGCTGGTTCAGGCCGGTACGGCGGCCCGGCCCCGGGCCACGGTCGGCGCGGAACGGGCGACCGCCGGCATCTCGCGGGTCTGCTCGACGCCCGGCGACGGCTCGTCGGTCACCCCGGGCAGCAGCGACGCCTGCTCCTGTTTGGCGGGCGCGGTCGCGGCGAAAGCCTCGTCGCGTAGGCTGCGCGCGGCGACGGCGGCCTGCTCGGCGGCCTGCCAGGCGGCCTGCTCCCGCTCCCGGGCGGCCTCCTGCCGGGCGCGCAGATGGTCCCGGACGGCCCGGCGCAGCACCAACTCCTGGTCGACCGGGTGCAGCCGGGGGTCCCACCCGTTGCGGTGCGCGAAGACGTCGCTGAGCTGCTCCTCCGACAACTCCCGACGCCAGTACGCGTCCAGCGCGGCCCGGTGCAGGTAGCGCTCGCGGTCGGCGTACTCGGCGGGAGTGCGCTCGGTGTGCGGACGGGGCAGGGCCGTGGTGGCCGACAGCCGGCGGACGTCGGCCTCGGCGGCCTCGTACGCCTGCCACGCCGCCTCGACCTCCTCCTGGGCGGACAGCCACTCGGCCCGCATCCGGCGGGCGGTGGTCGCCGCCCGTTCCGCCGCGGTCGCCACCTCGTCGGCGTAGCGGCGGCGGGCCCGTTCCTCGGCGGCCTCCTCCAGGAGGCTGGGCACGGCGGCCGCGCGGATCCGCCCGCCGATCACGGAGCGAAACAGGTCGGGCCGGGCGACCAGGCCGGCGACGGCGACGACGGCGAGGCCGAGCAGGGCCAGCCAGATCGCGGCGGCCCGGGGTACGTCGAGCAGGACGGAGGAGAACGCGGTCGGCATGAGGGGCACCTCGGATGGACGACGTGGACTTATGGTCGGGGCCCGCGATGCGGGCGGGGGCGGCGCGCCGACCGGTGCCGGACGGGACCCCCGCCGGGCCGTCGGCGTCGCGAATGACGGTGGGCGGGTCGTCGGCGGCCCGGCAGGGGCGCGGCCATTGCCGGTTCGCGGCGAGCCGATGCGGTGCCGGGCCGGCGAGGTACGGTGCCGGGCGGTCCGGATCGGCGGGTAGCGGCCCGGGTCAGTGCCGGGGCGGACCGCGCCGGACGACGGTGCCACCGGCCGGGTCGACGGCGGGACGGTCGACCGGGTCGGTCACCACCGCGACACCCGCCGGGGCGGGAGCCGGCCGCCGTGCGTCGGCGGGGACCAGCCGGGCCTGCTGCGGGGCGGCCGGATCGGTGCGCGGCGCGGTCTTCGCGCCGGGGCCGGGGCTCAACGAGTCGACCCGACTGGAGACGACGACGGGGCGGGCCAGCCCGGTGGCCGCAGACGCCGTGGCGGGGGCGGCGGCCGTCAGCGCGGAGACCCCGCCGAGACCGACGGCGAGGACCAGGGCGGTCAGCGCAAGGCGACCCAACTCCCCGATGCGACGCACCGTCGACTGCCACGGAAGGCGTGACCCGCGCAGCGTCGCCGGCCGGGAGCGGCGGACGAACGCTGCGGACTGCACCACACCAACCTATCGCCGTTCCGGGCCGCCCGCAGCTTCGGCCGGGTGACCCGGGCCACGACCCGTCGCTGTGGACGAACGACTCCCCATCGACAGCCAGGCTGGAAAAGGATGCGGGGCCCTCCCCGGAAAGGAGGGCCCCGCACCGTACGACATGGCGAGCGTCAGCCCGCGCCGAGCACCGGCGGGACGCCCGGGTCGCCGTCCTGCCAGACCATCTCGTCCTCGGTGAGCCAGGTCAGCCGCTCGTCGGACTCGTCCTCGTCGGTCCGCCCGTGCCCGCCGAGCACGCCCGCCCGGCCGCCGCCGGCCCCGTTCGCGCCCATCCGGCCCACTCCCGTGGCGGCCCGGTGCTCGGCCCCCGCCAGGCCGCCCGCTGGCCGCGCCGCCACCGTCGCGCCGGCACGGGCCGACCCGGCCAGCGAACCGGTGCCGCCGCCGAGCACACCGACCGGTGCCCCGGCCGGCAGCGCCGAAGAGCAACCCC
>NZ_GG657738.1:4031407-4032639 GCF_000158815.1 Micromonospora sp. ATCC 39149
CGCCTTGTCGTGGTCGTCGGTCTCGGCCGGGCTCTCCGCCTCCTTCTGCGCGGTGCGCAGGTCGGTGGCCATCAGCGTCAGCCCCTGGCGCACGTCGGCCATCCCCTCCGAGAGGGTGGACGAGTAGTCGACGATCAGCGACACCCGGCGCTGGAACTCCTGGCCGGCGTCGCCCGTCCAGCCGTTGGCCAGCTTCTCCAGGTCACCGCGCAGGTCGCGGGCGAGGTCGTCGAGGGTGCCCTTCATCGAGTTCCAGCTCGTGGCGAGCCCGTCGACCTGCTCGGGGTCGCCAGCCCGCACGGCCTCGTACAGCTCCTGGTGGCTGACATGCTGGTAGCGCGCGGTGTACTCAGACACGAGGGTCGTCCCTCCCGTTCAGCGCGTCGTCGACCCCGGTGAGCGCGGCGGCAATGTCGGCGGCGTTGGCCGCGTTGCGCGCCTCGGTGGTCCGGTAGTTGGTGAGGATCGTGCCGGTCGCGCTCTGCGCGGCCTTCACCGCGTCGCGGAGCCGCTCGACCCGCTGGGCGTAGCTCGCCTGCAAGGCCGAGTAGCGCCGGGCGTTGCTGGTCGCGTCGGCGAACGTGCCCAGATCCGGCGGCCGGCACTGCAACTCGGTGCTGAGCTTCTTGAGCACGGCCTCGGCCTCGGCGAGCCGCGCGGCCAACCGCCGCTGAAAGTCCTCTAGGGACAGTACGTCGACTGTCGTGCGCCCGGTCATGGCATTCCCCGTATGTCGTCGATAACCGTTGGCAAGGATCAGGTTAGTGGACGGGGGCCAAACCGGGCGACCCGTGACGAGGACCCCATGGACGAGCGGGCCCGTCACGAGCCCGGAGCGAAGTAGGCGAGCGCGTCCTGGCGTTCCAGGACGGGACCCGTCGGGATCAGGGCCAGCAGCGACGCGGGCACCGCCAGCGGCGACACCCCGCCGTACCCGAGCGCGGCCAGCGCGTCGCCCGACCGGGTGCCCATCGGGTGACGTACCCCCTGGGCGGTGATCAGGTAGACGGTCGAGCCCGGCGCGCCCGCGTCGCCCTCCCCGGCGCCCGGGGCGGCCTGGGCCAGGACGCCCTTCCCGCCCGGCAGCAGCACCTGCTCGGCGGTCCGGACCGCGTCCCGGTCCCCCTGCCGGACCGGGGTGCCGGCCGGGCCGGTCAGCTCGGCCGGCACCCGGTCGAAGACCTCCAGGGTGGTGGTGGGCGGCGCGTCGGCGGTCGGCCTGCGGTAGGTGG
>NZ_GG657738.1:4032898-4034152 GCF_000158815.1 Micromonospora sp. ATCC 39149
GGCCCCGTCGGCACGGCGTTGAGGAGCTGCTCACCGACCGTGAGCGTGGTGGCGCCGGCCATCCGCAGCGCGGCGGTCGCGGGATCCCCGCCGGCGATCCGCAGCCGGGCGTCGCCCGTGAGCAGGTACCGCCCGCCGTTCACGGTGACCAGCACCGCCCGGTCGCCGAGCGGCACGCCGCCGGAGAGTGGCCGGTCGATCACCACGTGTGTGGTGGACCGGTCGGAGGCGGCCGGATCCGGCACGTCGCAGACCGACCAGGGCAGCCCGATCAGCGACTTCCGGTCGGGCAGCGCGTCCGGCGCGCCGACGATCCCGACGGTACGTCCGCGCGGCCGGTCCGCGATGGACGCCCGCGACATGGTGCGCACCGTCGGGTCCGCCTCGTCGAGGACGAGCCGGGCCGAGGCGTAGTTCAGGGTCGGGTGCAGCAGGCCGTCCACGTAGACGTACGTCGCCCCGGTCTCCCGCTCGATCACCAGCGTGTTCGCCTCCAGCGGCGCGGCGTTGCCGGTGAGCTGGCCGTACGCGCCGACGCCGCCGAGCACCACCGCCGCGGCCACCACGCTGCCGACCACCGCCAGGCCGAGCCGCCGCATCGGCAGGTTCGTCGTCTCGGGGTCGCCGGAGAGCAGCGCGGAGACGATCCGGCGGGTGACGAAGCGGTACGCCTGCACCTGGTCGCGGCGGGTCCGCATGACTTACCTCCGGCGGCGGGTCGGGCCGCGACGATCGAGTCCGACGGCGGGGTGGGCGCGGCGATCAGGTCCGAGCAACGCCGCGGGCTTCCCTACGATAAGGGTTTGCCGGCCGGTCACCGGGGCCACCGCCGCCCGGGGACGGGCGCACCGCCCGCCCGTGCCGGCCAGGAGAGCCGCTGTCGAGAAGGGACGCCACCGATGACGCAGGTCCAGGGGCCACCGGGCCGTACGGCCGCGCCAAGGGCTCGTCCGGCCGCCGGCCCGGCCGACCCGCCCGACCGCGCCGTCGTCCCCGCCGACCGGCGCAGCCGGGGTCGCCTCGGCCCGGTCGTCGTCGGCCAGCTCGTCGTGGCGGAGCTCGGCGCGCTGGCCGTCTACGCCGCGCTCGGCGGCCCCGGCTGGCTGGTCGGCGTCGTCGCCGTCGTCGCGGTGGCGGCCGTCGCCGCCGCCTTCGCCCGCCGGGGCGGTCGCTGGTGGTACGAGGACCTGCTGCTGCGCCGCCGGCTGCGGCTGCGCCGGGAGGAGGCCCAGGCGGCGGTGACCGGCGGTGCGG
>NZ_GG657738.1:4034252-4035653 GCF_000158815.1 Micromonospora sp. ATCC 39149
CCGCGCCGGTGTCGCTGGCCCAGGTCGTCTCGCACACCCTCCTCCGGTATCCGACACCGGGCGCGGCCCCGGCCGCCCACCGCACCTTTCTGGGTCGCCGTGCGGCTGTCCGTGCGGGACGCCCGCACCGAGGCGGTGACCCGGGGCGGCGGGGCGCTCGGCGTGCACCGGACCGTGGCCGCGGCGGTCGGCCGGCTCGGCAAGGCGCTGCACGCCGCCGGCCTCGCCCACCGGCTCCTGGGCCGCGACGAGCTGGGCGCCGCGCTGATCTCGGGGGCCGGCCTGGACCTGACGCCCGAGCCGCAGTCGGAGACCTGGACCGGCCTGCGTGGCGGCGGCTGGACCCAGCGCTGCCTGGCCCTGCGCGCCCGCGCCGGTGCCGCCTGGGGGCCCCTGGTGGACGCCGTCACCGCCACGTCCGCGCCGTCGCACACGCTCGCCGCCGTGGTCCGCCCCGGCGACCGGCCGGCGCCGCCGCTGCTGCGCGTCGCGGCCCCGGCCGATCACGTCGAGGCGCTGGTCAAGGTGGTCCGGGACATCGCCCGGCGGGCCGGGGTGCCGGCCCGGCCGCTCGACGGCGAGCACGGCCCCGCCGTGTACGCCACCGCCCCGGTGGCCCGTCGCGTCATCGACCACCGCGCCGAGTGAGCCCTGCGGGCCCCCGCCGGCTCAGGGGCGGAGGTTGACGATCCAGCCGTACAGGCCGCAGACCCAGACCGCGAACGGGACCAGGGAGATGATCAGCAGGATCTCGACGATGTCCAGCAACCGCCCCCAGACCGGCGAGATCCGCTTGCCCGCCACGGTCAGCCCGTAGATCAGGCTGACCACGGCCGCCACGACCAGTCCACCGAGGACCACGCCGAGCCGGATCGCCGCCCCGCCGGCGGCGAACGTGGCCGCCGCCGCGAGGCCCAGCCCGAGGCTGCCGGCCAGCAGCACCGGGGCGCGCTGGGCGCGGCCGAGGAACGGCCGGGCGCGCAGCAGCGACAGCAGGGCCAGCACCAGGCAGAGCAGCACCGCCGGCAGCCGGCCGTCGAGGGCGAGCACGAACTCCCCACCCAGCACCAGCAGAGCGACCGTCCACAGCAGGGCGGTGAGGAAGGCGTCGGCCCGCTCGCTCCGTCGCAGCACGCTGCGGCCGTCGACCGTCTCGGTGTCGGTCTTCAGGTCGTCCGGGCCGGTCGGGATGGACGGCACGGGCAGCCGGGCCAGCCGGTAAGCCGCCATCGGAAGGGCCGGCAGAGCGGCGAACGCGACCGTGGCGACCACTGCGGCGGCGGCCGGCGCGCCCACCGAGAACGCCAGGCCAACCACCGCGCCGAAGCCGACCGCCCCGCCGACGGCGACCGCCCCGAAGAACAGCGGCAGCCGGGTCGCCGACCGCCAGCGCGGCGACCG
>NZ_GG657738.1:4036125-4045903 GCF_000158815.1 Micromonospora sp. ATCC 39149
GAAGTAGAGCACCTCGCCGTCGCGGATGCCGAGCTGCGCCGCCGTACGGCCACCGTCGAGCGGCTGCCCGCCGAGCCGGGCCAGGCTCCAGCCACCGTGCCGCACCCCCTCGTCGGCGAGGTCCTCGCCGGCGTACCGCAGCAGGGTCGGCAGAAGGTCCGCCAGGGGCACGTCGGCCGGGAGGGCAAGGTCCATCCGGGTCCGGGGCGCCACGATGGTGATCCGGCTCAGGCCGCCGGTCGCCGTCCTCGTCGCCACTGTGGCCTCCTCGCGCTCGCCTACGCTTCATCCGCCCGGGCCGCCGCCGACGTGGGGTCCACGACGCCCACGGGAGATTACCTACGATGACCCCCACGTACGATGCCCACCCGACGGCCCGCGCCCGGTCGTCGCGCCACCCCGGCCGCACGTCACGCCGCGCCGGCCGGCGTCCCGGGCCGCTTCTGGGGGAGGAGAGAGCGCCGTGAGCACCGTCGTGTTCCGTCGGCTTCCGCGTCAATCAGGGCCCGCCCTGCCGCGTGGTGAGGTGCTGCTGGAGTCCCCGCCGGAGCTGCCCGAGCCGACCCCCCGGGGCATGGGGCAGCTCCTGATGATCCTGCCGATGGTCTGCGGCGTCGGCGCGATGGCGTTCCTCTACGCCGGCCGGGGCGGCGGCGTGATGACGTACGTCGCGGGTGGACTCTTCGGTGTCTCCATGCTCGGCATGGCGATCGGCTCGCTGAGCAACGGCGGCAACGACAAGGCCGAGCTGAACGCCGAGCGTCGTGACTACATGCGATACCTGGCCCAGATGCGCAAGCGCACCCGGCGCGCGGCCGAGCAGCAGCGGGCCGCGATGACCTGGCGGCACCCGGAGCCCGACGCGCTCTGGTCGATCGCCGCGTCCCGCCGGCTGTGGGAACGCCGGATCACCGAGGACGACTTCGGCGAGGTACGGATCGCGGTCGGCCCGCAGCGGCTGGCGGTGGAGATCGTGCCGCCGGAGACGAAGCCGGTGGAGGACCTGGAGCCGATGAGCGCGATCGCGCTGCGCCGGTTCGTCCGGGCCCACTCCACGGTGCCGGACCTGCCCACCGCGCTGTCGGTGCGGGCGTTCTCCCGGGTGGTGCTGCGCGGCGAGCGGGAGCCGGTGTTGGACCTGGCCCGGGCGACGTTGGGTCAGCTCGCCACCTTCCACGCCCCGGACGATCTGAGCGTCGTCGTGGTGGCCGCCGAGGACCGGCAGCCGGCCTGGGACTGGGTGAAGTGGCTGCCGCATGCCCAGCACCCCGGGCGCACCGACGCGGCGGGGGCGCGTCGCCTGGTCTTCGCCACCCTCGCCGAGGCCGAGGAGTCCCTCGCCGACGAGCTGGCCGGTCGGCCCCGGTTCGCCCCGGACGCCAAGCCACTGACCACCGCACCGCACCTGGTGGTGGTGGTCGACGGCGGCGAGGTCGCCGCCACCTGCCAGCTCACCGGGCCGAGCCTGCTCGGCACCACGGTGCTGGACCTCTCCGGCGTCGTCCCCCGCGACGCCGGCCGCTGGCTGCTCTGCCTCGACGCCGGCGACGGGAGCGCGCTGGACCTGGTCCGGGGCGCGACCACCACCCGGCTGGGCCGCCCGGACGGGCTCACCGCCGCCGCGGCCGAGGGGCTGGCCCGGCAGATCGCCCCCTACCGGCTCTCCCAGCAGCAGGCCAGCGCCGAGGAGCCGCTGGCCCGTAGCACCGAGCTGCCGGACCTGCTCGGCGTCGGCGACGCCGCCGCCGTCGACGTGCAGCAGACCTGGCGACCGCGCAGCCACCGCGACCGGCTGCGCATCCCGCTCGGCGTCGGCCCGGACGGCAACGTCGTCGAGCTGGACTTCAAGGAGTCCGCGCACGAGGGCATGGGCCCGCACGGCCTGGTCATCGGCGCCACGGGCTCCGGCAAGAGCGAGTTGCTGCGTACGGTGGTCGCCGCCCTCGCGGTCACCCACTCCTCGGAGGAGCTGAACTTCGTCCTGGTCGACTTCAAGGGCGGCGCGACGTTCGCCTCCTTGGACGCGCTGCCGCACACCAGCGCGGTGATCACCAACCTCTCCGACGAGTTGCCGCTGGTCGACCGGATGCGCGACGCCCTGGCGGGCGAGATGAACCGCCGCCAGGAGGTGCTGCGGGCCGCCGGCAACTACGTCTCCCGGTACGAGTACGAGAAGGCGCGGGCCGCCGGCGAGTCGCTGGACCCGATGCCGAGCCTGCTCATCATCTGCGACGAGTTCAGCGAGCTGCTCGCCGCGAAGCCCGACTTCATCGACCTGTTCGTGATGATCGGCCGGCTCGGCCGGTCGCTGGGGGTGCACCTGCTGCTGGCCAGCCAGCGGTTGGAGGAGGGGAAGCTGCGCGGCCTGGACACGCACCTGTCGTACCGGATCGGCCTGCGCACCTTCTCGGCCGTGGAGAGTCGGATCGTGCTCGGCGTGCCCGACGCGTACGAGCTGCCCAGCGCGCCCGGCCACGGGTACCTGAAGACCGACACCGCGACGATGCTGCGGTTCCGCGCGGCGTACGTGTCCGGCCCGTACCGGGCGCCGGGGGAGCAGGCACGCTCGACGCAGGCGCTGGTGCAGCGCCGGATCCTGCCGTACGGCATCGGGTTCGTGCCGGCGCCCGCCCCGGAGCTGCCGGTGGAGCCGGTGGACGAGCCGGAGCAGCCGGCCGAGGGTAAGGCCGTGGCGATGCTCGACGTGCTGATCGAGCGCCTCGCCGGCCGGGGCAGGCCCGCCCACCAGGTCTGGCTGCCGCCGCTGTCCGAGCCGCCGAGCCTGCTGGACCTGCTCGGCCAGCTCGCCGTGGACCCGACGTACGGGCTGACCACTGCCGGGTGGCCGGGCCGGGGCCGGCTCACCGTCCCGGTCGGGGTGGTGGACCGCCCGTACGAGCAGCGGCGCGATCCGATGATGGTGGAGCTGGCCGGCGCGGGCGGCAACGTGGTCATCGTCGGCGCGTCGCTGTCCGGCAAGAGCACGATGCTGCGGTCGCTGCTCGCCTCGCTGGCGCTCACCCACACCCCGCGTGAGGCGCAGTTCTACTGCCTCGACTTCGGCGGCGGCGCGCTGCGCAGCCTGGAGGGGCTGCCGCACACGGCGGGGGTGGCCGGCCGGCGGGACACCGAGGCGGTCCGCCGCACGGTCGCCGAGGTGGTCGGGATCATCGACGAGCGGGAGCAGCGGTTCGCCCAGCACGGCATCGATTCGGTGGCGGCGTACCGGCGTCGCCGGGCGGCCGGCGAGTTCGCCGACGATCCGTTCGGCGACGTCTTCCTCGTGGTGGATGGCTGGAACACGCTGCGCCAGGAGTACGAGGAGCTGGAGCAGACCATCACGAACCTGGCCAATCGGGGGCTGGGTTTCGGCGTGCACGTGGTGATCACGGCGGTGCGCTGGGCGGAGATCCGGATCAACCTGCGCGACCTGCTCGGCACGAAGCTGGAGCTGCGGCTCGGCGACGCGGCCGAGTCGGAGATCGACCGGCGGGCCGCGCAGAACGTACCGGAGAAGACCCCGGGTCGCGGCCTGACCCGCGACAAGCTGCACTTCCTGGCGGCGGTGTCCCGGATCGACGGCCGCCGCGACGTCGACGACCTGACCGAGGCGTCAATCGCCCTGGCCGGGCACGTGGCGCGGGCGTGGCCGGGCGCGCCAGCGCCGAAGGTACGGCTGCTGCCGCGCCGGCTGCCGTTGGCCGAGCTGGCCCGGGTCGCCGACCGGTCCGCGCCCGGCCTGCCGATCGGGGTGAACGAGTCGGCGCTCGCCCCGGTCTACCTGGACCTGGCGAACGAGCCGCACCTGACGGTCTTCGGCGACGCCGAGTGCGGCAAGACCAACCTGCTGCGGGTCATCGCGAGGGGGATCGTCGAGCGGTACACCCCGGCGCAGGCCCGCCTCGTCATCGCCGACTACCGGCGCGGCCTGCTCGGCGCGGTCGACGGCGAGCACCTGCTCGACTACGCCCCGTCCAACCAGGCCTTCGCTCAGGGCCTCGCGTCGATCCGCAGCGCCCTGTCCAACCGGCTGCCCGGCCCGGATGTCACCACCGCCCAGTTGCGCGACCGGAGCTGGTGGAAGGGGCCGGACCTGTACATCCTGGTGGACGACTACGACCTGGTCGCCTCCGGCGGCAGCAACCCGCTCAGCGCGTTGCACGAGCTGCTGCCACAGGCCCGCGACATCGGCCTGCACCTGATCGTCACCCGCCGGGTCGGCGGGGTGGCGCGGGCGCTGTACGAGCCGGTGCTGCAACGCCTGCGTGAGCTGGACTCGCCCGGCCTGCTGATGTCCGGCGCCCGGGAGGAGGGGCCGGTCTTCGGCACGCTTCGCCCGAGCCCGCAGCCGCCGGGCCGGGGCACGCTGGTGCGGCGGCGCGACGGCCAGCAGCTCATCCAGACGGCCTGGTCCGAACCGGCCTAGGTTGCGTTTCGTCAGGGCTGGGGACGGACGCCGGATGACCCGGTCGGGTAGCGTCGGGCCGATCGTCGGTTGTGCAGAGAGGACCGTGGTGAGCACCTCGGGGGGGTACGGCGTCGGCGGCGCCGTCGAGAGCATGTTGCGTCAGGCGCAGGAGCAGCAGCGTCGGCTGGCCGAGTTTCAGCGGCAGCGCGCCGAGCTGCGGGTGACGGGGGAGAGCCCGGACGGCCTGGTCCGGGTCACGATCGACGGCGAGATGAAGGTCGGCGACATCGAGATCAACGCCCGGGCGATGCGGCTGGACAGCTTCTCCCTCGCGGAGTCGCTCCAGGCCGCGATCGACGCGGCGTACGCGGCGTTCGGCGAGCACCAGCAGGAGTTGCTCACCGAGATGCTCGGCGGCTCCGAGTTGGTCCGGCAGGCCCAGGCCGGCACCCTGACCCCGGAGGACTGGTTCCGCCGGTTCGGGGTGGACCTGGGCGACCCGTTCCGCGGCCTGCGCCGCTGAGTCCGGCAGGGAGACACGATGGCGAACAAGGTCGACGTCGACGCGATCCGCAAGGCGAGCCAGAAGCTCGACGCCCCGGACGGCCCGATCCAATACCTGCGAAACGTCCAGGCGCTGCTGGAGAGTGTGAAGCTGCCGGCCGGGTCGCTGACCCTCTTCGGTGGTGCGACCGTCGAGGCGCACAACGCCACGGTCGACGGCCACCTGGACAACGTGAAGAGCGGCATCGAGCACCTGCACCGGGCGGCCCAGCAGCTCGAACAGACTGCCAAGAACTGGGAGAAGTCGGATCAGCCCTGGGTGGTCAAGTGACCGACCGGGCGCGTGACGGGGGGCAGCACCGATGACGGAGATCCTGATCGCCAACGCGTCCGGTGCGGTGACCGGCACGCACACGGTCGCCGCGACGACGGCACCCGTGCGGGGCCTGCTCCCGGCGGCCCGCGCCAACTGGATGTGGCTGGTCGGGGCGGGCTTCCTGGGCGTGATGATCGCCTATTTGGAGACGTTCGACAACGACGAGGTCAACAAGTCCATCAAGGAGTGGGGCGACGCCGCCCGGCTGCTCGGCGCGGACCAGTTCGGCGCGGCCCTGGGTGAGGTGCCGCCGTCCGACGAGGAGTGGGACTTCGACGACCGGGACGCGTTCGAGCTCTTCCTCCGCAAGCTGGGTGCGGAGATCAACTCACTGGCCGAGGCGTTCAACGCCAACAAGGAGAGCCTCACCGCCGCCCGGGACGCCTTCAACGACGCGGTCGACGCGCTGGTCGAGGCGCTCATCCCGATCCTGATCGCGGTGATCGCGTCGGTCGCGCTCCAGGCGTTCCCGCCGACCGCGCCCATCGCCGAGGCAATCGGGGTGGCCGGGCTGACCGTGAGCGTGGCGATCCTCGCGTTGGTCTTCGGCGACATCAGCGCGCTGTTCACCACCGTGATGGCGGGGTTCCAGCACAACAACCGGTTCGCCTTCGTGTCGGACTCCCGCCCGGGCTGGGCGGCCACCGGCACGGACCCGGACATCAAGGACATCAAGATCGATTGGGTCAAGGATTCCAACTTCTACCAGTGAGAGGGCGACATGGCGGCGCTCTTCGTGTTTTCCCTGGTCACCATCCCGGTCTTCCTCGTGCTGGGGCTGGTCGCGCAGCTCTCGCGGGCGACCTGGGCCAAGCGGGCCAGCGAGGCGACGGTCCTCGTGGGCATCGCCGCGCTGCTGCCGGTGGTGCTGGACCGGGCCTTCGAGAAGCCGGTGCTCTGGGCGGGCGTGGTGCTGCTGGCCGCGCTGCTGGTGTTCGGCGTGGTGCTGCACGTGCGGTCGTACCGCCGGCCGTCCTGAGCAGAGCGACGCGGTCCGACAGGGACGCTCCACGCGGGAGCGCGCCGGCCCGCGCGCCGCAGACGGCCCGGTGACAGGGCTGCGCACATTGGACGGGGTCGGTTACGGTGCATGCAGAATGTCCGTCGGTGGGGTTGGTCGCCTTGCCGCGGGGGAAGGCGCGGCAGAGTTCCGCCGCCACAACGATGACGGAAGGGTGTGAAGCATGGCGTTCGAGGTCGACGCATCGACTCTGCATACCGCGGCGAATGACGTGCGGGCCACGCGCGGCGATGTCGACGGTGAGCTGAAGAAGCTGTGGAACGTGGTCGACGACCTGGCGATGGCCTGGAAGGGGCAGGCGTCCTCGGGCTTCCAGCAGCTCATGCTGCGCTGGAACGAGGACACCGCAAAGCTGCTGACCGCGATGGACAACATCGCCGACCTGCTCGACAAGTCCGGCACGACCCACCAGGTCAACGACGAGGAACAGCAGCAGATGCTGGACAAGTTCCACGCTGCCCTGAACCCGTGACCGGCAGCCAGGTGTAGGGGAGGAAATCATGAGCATCAAGGTTGACTACGCGGTCCTCGAAAGCAGCAACCAGCAGATGACCGCCATCTCGCGGACCATCGACGAGAAGCTGGACACGCTGCGGTCGATGCTGACCAAGCTGCACTGGGAGGGCGAGGATCGCACCGCCTACCAGCAGCACCAGGCGCAGTGGGACGCCGCCGTCCGGGACATCAACAAGATCCTGAACGACATCGGCGGCGCGGTCGGCATCGCCCGCGAGAACTACGTCACCACGGAGATGAGCAACTCCAAGGTGTGGAACAGCTGAGCTGACGCCGGAGCGGCTCCGGTCCGGCTCGACCGGACCGGAGCCGCGCTGCGTGAGGGGTCGACGAGGGGTCCGGGAGAGCGATGCGCACGGGGAAGCACCGCCGACCGCTGCCGCGGTTCGCCGCCGCCATGCTGGCGCTGGTCACGGTGGCCGGCGGTGGCCTGCTGACCGCGCCCGCGCCGGCCGGTGCCGCCGACACGGTGCGCGGCCTCCAGTGGCACCTCGACACGCTGCGGATCCCCGAGGCGCACAAGCTGACCAGGGGCAGGGGCGTCACGGTCGCGGTGATCGACGGCGGGGTGCACGCCGCCCACCCCGACCTCAAGGGGCAGGTGCTCAAGGGCACCTCGCTGTCGAGCGCGGTCCCGGCCGACGGCCGCGCCGACCCGGATCGCGAGAAGGGGCACGGCACGGCGATGGCCGGCATCATCGCCGGCCGGGGCGGCGGGTCCATGCGCCTGCTCGGTATCGCCCCGGAGGCGAAGATCCCTGCCGGTGGCGCTCGGCCAGCCGCGCGAGTGGGACATCGCGGGTGGCATCCGCTGGGCGGGCCGACGCCGGCGCGGATGTGATCAACCTGTCCATCGGCGCTCCCGGCAGCGACCCGCAGATCACCGAGGCCGTCCAGTACGCGCTCGGCAAGGGGGCGGTGCTGGTGGCCGCCGCCGCAACCGCCGTACCGCCCAGGCCGTGCCGACGCCGGCCAACGTTTCCCCGGCGTCCTCACGGTCGGGGCAACCGGGCAAGAGCGGATCCCGGTGGAGCGGGTCGGTCACCGGGCCCGGAGCTGGGGGCTCGCCGCGCCCGCGAGCGGATCATCAGCCCGGCGCCGCCACCGGTCTCGCCGAACGGCTACGGCGTGGGCGACGGGACGAGCGACGCGGCGGCGATCGTCTCGGGAGTCGCCGCGCTGGTGCGGTCCCGCTATCCCAAGCTCGACGCCGCCAACGTGGTGAACCGGCTGATCCGTACGGCGCGGGACCGGGGCGCCCCCGGCCGCGATCCGGAGTACGGCTTCGGCGGCGTCGACGTGCTGGCCGCGCTGACCGCCACCGTGTCCGAGGTGGACGGCAACCCGCTGCTGGCCGGCGGGTCCGCGAAGCCGACCGGGTCCGGGGCCGACGCAGCGGCCGACGACTCCGGCGACGATCGGCCGGCCGTCTCCTTCGGCCTCGCGGACAACGCGCCGATCCAGCTCGCGCTCTGCCTGCTCGTGGTGCTCCTGGCCGGCGCGGTGATCGTTGCGCTGATCGTGGTCAACCGCCGGGCGGCGCGCCGCCGCGTCCCACCGGGCCCGCCCACGCGCCCGCATCAGCCGGACCCGTACCCGTCGGGCCCGCGTCAGCCGGGCCCGGTGGCGGGTGCGGCCCCACCGGGTCCGTACCCGCCGTATCCGCCGGGGCCGGGCCCGCACGCCCCGCCGGGGCCACCGGGGCGCTGACACCGACACCTGAGGAACGGGGCCAGGGGAGGGCACCATGAGCGACGAACGCAACGATCCGGACCGGGTGGAGATCGACCTGCCCGTGCCGCTGCCGGTCAACCCGATGTACCCGGGGATGGGCAACATCCGGGGGATCAGCTTCGACCGGATCGGCGTGGACCAGGCCGAGACGCCGAGCGGGCTGGTCGCCGGCAAGGGCGAGAAGGGTGTCCAGACGGAGTGGGACGCCGGCAACCTCGACTCGGCTATCACCTGGCTGGAGACACACGCCAGCTACCTGAACCGGCTCTCGTACGACATGGTCGACATCAAGGAGAAGCTCGGCGGCGACCAGGCCGTTGCCGGCAAGGGCCCGCTGGGCGGCTTTCCGTACGCCCTGCAGCTTGCCCAGCGGCACCAGCAGGTCTACAGCGGCACGGAGGGCGGGCTGCGCACCCTCTCAGAGAACCTGTACTCGGCGGCCGAGGCGCTGCGCACGGTGAAGCGGAACTACGAGACCGCCGAGGGTGCCAACGAGATGACCGCGCAGGAGATGCAGCAGGCATTCACCGACGCCGCCCGCGGCGGCAGCTAGATCGACGGGAGCGGGACGTGGGGGACAAGAGCTGGGAGGACATGGCCCGGGAGGTGCTCGTCGAGGGCCGTCCGGCCGACGTGCAGAGCGCCGCGCTGGGCTGGCGGGAGCTGATCAAGAACCTCGATCAGGTCCGGGAGAGCCTGGAGACGAACGTCAAGGATCTCGGCGCGGTCTGGAAGGGCCCGGCGTACGAATCGTTCAAGACGCACATCGAGGGGCTCGCCAAGAACGCCAAGTCGATCGTCGACGACATCGACAACCCGGGGCGCGGCAAGGTCAGCATCGTGACCACCCTGGAAACCGCCGCCACCCAGCTGGAGGACGCCCAGAACAAGATGCCCATCCCGGCGGCCTGCGTCGGTGACGTCCTGGCGGCCCGCAACGGCGAGATCACCCTCGGGGTGGGGCTCTTCGAGACCCGGGTCACGGCGGAACTCATGGGTAGCTGGCCGGTCGAGCAGCTCGGCAAGGTGGGCGACTGGGTGACCGGCTGGTTCTCCGACCAGGAGGGTGACGCCCGGAAGGTCTACGACGAGGTCAACGGCAACTTCAGGGACCGCACGATGGAGGCGCCGGGCTCGGTGACCCCCAGCAGCTTCCAGACGGGCCCGCCGGAGGTGCCGAACCTCGGTGGCGGCCCGGGCGGCGGCGGTGCCGGCGGGG
>NZ_GG657738.1:4046003-4078803 GCF_000158815.1 Micromonospora sp. ATCC 39149
GGGCATCGGCAAGGTGCCGGAGCTCGGCGACACCACTCCCGACCCCGGGCCGACGACCCACCCGGACCTCACCCCGGTCACCGACCTTCCCGACACCGGTTCGGTGGACCCGGGCGGGCTGGACGACGACTACGGGACGGGCCTGGCCGGTGCCGGCCCGCCGACCACCGCCGGCCTCGGCGCGGGCGGTGGCGGGCTGGGCGGCGGCAGCGGCGCGGGTCTGTCCGGCGGCGGCGCGGGCGGCGGCATCCCCGGGGGCGGCGCGCTCGGCAAGGCGGTCAGCCTGGGGCTGCCGCCGATGCTCGGCGGCGGCGCGGCCGGCGCGGGCCGGGGCGCGGGCGGTCGGCTCGGCGCGGGCAAGCCGGGCATGGGCGGCATGATGGCCCCCGGCGCCGCCGCCGGTGGCCGGGGCGCGGGCGGCCGGGCCACGGCGGGTGCCGGTCGTCCGGGTGGCGCGACGGCCGGTAGGGGCGGCATGGCCGGCATGGGTGCCGGCGGGGCCGGTTACGTGGAGGAGGAGCAGGTGCGCAGCACCTGGCTGGAGGAGGACGAAGACGTCTGGGGCGCGGGCGGCGACGCCACCCCCGGCATCCTGCGCTGACCGTCCGGGCGGCGGGTCGCGGTCACTGGGCGGGGGTGGGGCGGCGACCCGGGCGCCAGCCCCGGCGTCGCCCCCGGGCCAGGATCGGCTTGGCGGCCAGCAGCAGGCCGGCCAGCACCGCGCCGACTGCGGCCACCCAGACCGCCACGGCCCGCTGCCAGCCCAGCGGGTCCCGGGGTGGGGCCGGCGCGGGCAACGCCCCGGGCGGCGGGTCGGTGCGGGTGCCGAGCACGCTGGTCACCGCCCGGTACGGGTTCACCACCCCATAGCCGACCTCGGCGTTGTGCCCGTCCGGGGGGTTGTCCGCCGTGCGGGTGAGCCGGTAGGCCACCTGTTCCGGCGTGAGGTCCGGGTGGGCGGCGCGGACCAGCGCGGCCACGCCGGAGACGTACGCGGCGGCGAAGCTGGTGCCGCCCTGCGGCTCGGCGAGGTACCCCTGCCCCCGGGGCGCTGGGCCGAGGATGTCCAGCCCGGGGGCGGCGACGTCCACGTAGTCGCCGCTGACCGAGGTGCCGACGTGGCCGCCCTTCGCGTCGACCCCGGCGACGGCGATGACCCCGGGATACGCCGCCGGGTACGCCGGCAGGTTCTGCTGCTGCTCCTGCCGGTTGCCGGCGGCGGCCACCACGACGACGCCCTTGCTCAGGGCGTACTCGACGGCGGCGGCCAGTTCCGGGCGGGGCAGCGTGACCAGGGACAGGTTGACCACGTCGGCACCCTGGTCGACGGCCCAGCGGATGGCCAGGCCGATCTGCGCCGGCAGGCCCTCGTCGCTGGTGCGCCGGGCGTCGGGCAGCACGCGTACGGGCAGGATCCGGGCGGCCGGCGCGATGCCGGTGAACGGCGCGCCGGTGCCCTCCCGGCCGGCGATGATGCCGGCGACGATTGTGCCGTGCCCGGCCTCGTCGCACTGGCCCTCGTTGCGGGGCAGCGCGTTGAAGTCCCGGCCCGGGCGCACCTGACCGCGCAGCAGCGGGTGGGTGGCCGACACGCCGGAGTCGATGACCGCCACGGTGACGCCCTCGCCGCGGGTGGTCCGCCACGCCGAGGACGGGTCCAGGCGGGTCAGTGCCCAGGGGGCCTCGGTGGGCGGGGGGTTCCCGGCCGGCCCGCAGGTCGGGGCGGCCGACGCCGGGGCCGGCGGCACGACGGCGGTGGCGAGCAGGGCCGCCGCCAGCGTGGGCAGGAGCCCGACCCGCCCGGTCACCGCGTGCCCTCGTCGGCCTGGTCGGAGGTGAAGAGGGCGAGCAGGTCGCCGACCTGGCGGTCCGCCTCGGCCGGGTGGCGGAAGTGGCCGCTGGGATTGACCGTGTACTCGTTGCGCCGGCCCACCCGGGTTCGTTGCAGGTAGCCGCCCGCCTCCAGGTCGGCCACGATCGCCTGGGCCGCCCGCTCGGTCACGCCCACCTCTTGCGCGACGTCGCGTAGCCGGGCGGTCGGGTTGCGCGCGATGGCTAGCAGCACGTGGCCGTGGTTGGTGAGGAACGTCCAGTTCCGGGGGCTCCCGTTCTCGCCTGCTGTCGTCGCCATGTCGGACATGTTAGGGCTCGGGTACAGCTTTCACGTCCCTGGGCGGTGTGGGCCGAAAGTCGGCCCCGCGCAACCCCTTCCCAACACAGGAAATGTGTATCACGTAACGCTTGACGTGTCTTTAGCTCCGTGTGACCGTGAGGGAACCGGTCGTGCGGGCGAATGGCGAGGTGATGGGCATGGAGCATTCCAGCATGTCAATGGCTCAGTCGGGCTCCGGGCGGCTCGAAGCTCTCTCGGCCGTCGCCCGACCTGGTGAACCGGGCACCCCCGGCGTCCCGCCCACGCCGGGGCAGGCCCTCGCCGAGCTGTACGCCGGCAACCACCGCTTCGTCACCGGAACGCCGCGCCACCCGAACCAGGACGCCGACCATCGGGCGGCGGTCGCCGACGGCCAGCACCCGTTCGCGGTGATCGTCGGCTGCTCCGACTCCCGGCTGGCCGCCGAGATCATCTTCGACCGTGGCCTGGGGGACCTCTTCGTGGTCCGCACCGCCGGGCACACCGTCGGCCCCGAGGTGCTGGGCAGCGTCGAGTACGCCGTGACCGTGCTGGGCACCCCCCTGGTGGTGGTGCTCGGCCACGACTCCTGCGGCGCGGTGCAGGCGGCCAGGGCGGTCGGCACCGGCACCCCGCCCGCCGGCAACCTGCGGGCCGTGGTGGACGCCGTGGTGCCCAGCCTGCACCGGGCCGCCGAGCGGGGCGTCGAGAGCATCGACGAGATCGTCGACATCCACATCGCGTGCACCGTCGAGGCGATGCTCGACAGGTCGCCGGTGCTGGCCGCCGAGGTCGACGCCGGGCGGTGCGCAATCGTCGGGATGTTGTACCGGCTCAGCGCGGGCGAGGTGCGGACGGTCGCCGCCGCGCCGGCCGCCGTGACCGCGGACGCCAGCCCGGCCGCCCCCGCCGTCGCCTGAGGCCCCGCCGCCGGGAGAGCTTCACCCCCTGAGGGCCCCGCCGTCGCCTGAAACCCGCCGACCCCGTCGTCGCCTCAGCACCCGGAAGGGGGGCCGGGACGCGACGGGAGGGCCGCCCCGCGAGCTGCGGAACGGCCCTCCCGTCGTGCGGGCGTGTCGTCAGAGCAGCGACATGTGCACGTGGTCGGTGTGGTTGGAGGGCCCGCTGTAGGAGGAGCCAGCCGTTCGCCGGGAACCAGATCTGCCGGTTCCAGATGACGTAAGTAGATGCCGAGCCCGGTCGGCCGTTGCGGATGAGGAACGCGGCGAGGTTGTTCCCGTACATCCGGGTGTCGTTGTTGTGCCAGGGGGAGAACCCGCTGTTCTGGAGCGACCAGTCGCAGGCCCGGCCCTTGGGGTGCTCCCACGGCCCGCCCGGCCGGTAGCAGCCCACGAACCGGTTGAAGCCGGCTCGCTTGACCTCCTTGTACGCGTGCAGCGTCCGGGGCGTGACGCAGCCGGAGGTGGTGGGGTCGTTCTCGCTGCACGACTCCGGCCGCCAGGTGCCGTCCGACGTGCGGCCCGGCGCGATTCTGGCAACCGGGGAGGTGGCGGAGACCAGGCCACCGGTGAAGCCCTTGCCGCCGACCAGCGCGAGCGCCTTCTCGGCGTCGTGCTTCTTCTTCGCCATGACCGACGCCTGCTTCTGCTGCTCGCGCACCTCGGCGTCGAGCGCGAGCTTGGCCTGCTCGGCGCGGGTCTTCGCCGCGCCGACCTCGGCCAGCTTGTTGGCGTTGACCATGTTCAGCTCGTCGAGGGCGGAGGCGCGCTTGACGAACGAGTCCGGGGTGTTGCTCTCCAGCAGCATCGCCATCGCGCCGACCCGGCCGGTTCGGTACGACTGCGCGGCCATCTCGCCGACCTGCGGCGCGAGCGCGTCCAGCTCCTGCTGGGCGTTCTGCACCTCGACGGCGAGCTGGGCCTGGCGCTTCTTGGACTTTTCGAGCTTCGACTTGGCCTGGACGTAGTCTCGGTTGGTCGCCTCGATCACGTCGGTGATGAGCTGGGGCTCGTCGTCCTCCTCGTGCCCCGACGGTTGGGGGGCGGCGGAGGGCAGGGCGAGAGCCGGGGCGGCTGGCCCGGCGACGACCGCCAGGGCGGCGAGCACGGCCACCACGGGTGCCAACCAGCGATGCAGGGGTGCCGTCACAGTGTTCCCTTCCATCGACCGCCGACCGGGTTAGCTGACGGGTTCGGGGCGGAAGCGGCCCCTACCGCTCGCGCGGATTCACCCCGGGTACCTGGTTCCCCGGCTCGCCTTCCGGCGATTGGGCGGCGGCACCGCAGGCGCCGCTTCGCGCCTTCGGCGGTGACCGGCAGCGAGGTTACCTGAGAGTCCTTGCGGGGAGCTACGTCCGGATGCCGACTAAAAGCGTCATTTCGTAATCGTTGTCGATGATCAGTGATGCGATTCTCAGGGCGGATGCCGCCGCCGGTCACGCTGCGGAGTATCACCATGCGGTCTCCGTGCCTCCTTCTCGGTGCGGCCGCCCGGCCGGGGGGTGGGTGGGGGTGTGGTCGTCGGGGTACCGATGGGTCGCCCGGCCGCCGCCGAGCGCCTCCAGCGCGAGATCCCGGTCCGCGGGCCGCCGCCCGGGGGTACGCGCCGCCGGCACGTCCCCGCCGCCCGCCGCTGCGGGCCCGGTCACCCCGCGACGCCCCGCCGCCGTGACCACGGCGGCCAGCCCGGTGGTCAGCGGTACGGCGGCGATCAGGCCCAGCGTGGCGACCGCGCTGCGGACGATCTCCTGGGCGAGGAACTCGCTGGTCAGGATCTCGGTCACCGGGCGGGAGTCGGCGGTGAGCAGGAGCAGCAGCGGCAGCGACGCGCCCGCGTACGCCAGCACGATCGTGTTGACCGTGGAGGCGATGTGCGCCCGGCCGACGCGGGTGGCCGCCCGGTAGAGCTGCAACCGGGACAGCCCCGGGTTGGCGTGCGCCAGCTCGGTGACCGTGGCCGCCTGGGTGACGGTGACGTCGTCGAGCACCCCGAGGGAGCCGATGATGATGCCGGCCAGCAGCAGACCGTGCAGGTCCACGTCGCCCCGGAACATCGACAGTGTGGTGGCGTCCTCGCTGCCGTACCCCGTGAGGTGGGTGGCCGCCGTGGCCAGGGTGCCGAGCAGGCCGGTGAGCACCAGGCTGCCCAGGGTGCCGAGGACGGCCACCGACGTCTGCGCGGTGACCCCGTGGGTGAGGTACAGCACCACGAACATGATCAGGGCGGAGCCGACGACGGCGATCAGCAGCGGCGACCCGCCCGCGCCGATCCCGGGCAGCACGAAGGTCAGCAGGATGGCGAAGGTGGCGGCCAGGCCGGCCAGGGCGGCCACCCCCCGCCAGCGGCCGAACGCGACGATCGCCAGCGCGAACAGCACCGCCAGCCAGATCAGCGGGCTGCCGCGCTGGTGCTCGGCGATGTTGTAGGCGCTTGCCGCCGGGTCCGCCGGGTCGGTCAGCTTCACCAGCACGATCCGGTCGTCGACGGCGACGGTGGGCGCGCCGGGGCCGGTCGGGATCGGCGTCTCGACCTGCTGCCCGGCGTCCGGCCCCTGCTCCACCCGGACGGTCACCGTGCCGCACGGGCCGTTCGCGATGCTCGGCCCGCCCTCCGGCGTCTCCGGCTGCGGCGGGCACTCCTCGGTGACCACGCGGGTGACCGTGCCGTGATAGCGGGGCACCGGCGATCCGCCGTCGATTTTTGGGCCGCCGTCGCGGGGCCAGAGGGCGATCGCCGCGATCACGGTGATCACGAAGAGCGGCACCACGGTCGCGACGAGGATCCGCCGCACCCCCGGCGGGGTGGGCGGAGTGGGTCGGTTGTGGTCGGCGCCCATCGACGTTCTCCAAACGGTGTCAGCGCGGGATACGGCTCGGCGGCCCGGACGGTTCAGCGTCGCCGACGACCGATCCGGGCCGGAGGGCCGAGCGCCCCCCGCCCAGCCGGCCGCCCGAACGCCCCCACCCGGAGGCCCGAGGGCCCTCCGCCCGGCCGGGCGGCCGAACGGTTTCCGCCCAGTCGGCTGCCCGAACCGGGTTTCTGCGTTCCATCGCCCGGAATCGTAGCCATCCTCACCTGCGGATGCAGGTCGACCGACCTTATGTCGGCGACATCGCGGTGTCCCGGCTGCCTCGATGCCGCCATGTCGACGACATGCAGATTTCTCGCCGGCCGGCGGGGCATGTTGGAGGCATGGCCCACGACGCTCACGAACAGCACGCCGGGTACGGCGGGCACGACAAGCACGCCGGGCACGACAAGCACGCCGGGCACGATCCGGAGATGTTCCGCCGCCGATTCTGGCTCTGCCTCGCGCTGACCCTGCCGATCGTCGTCACCAGCCACATGGTGATGGACTGGTTCGGTTACTCGCTGGAGTTCCCCGGTCGGGCGCTGGCCGGCCCGGTGCTCGGCTCGGCGGTCTTCTGGTGGGGCGGGTGGCCGTTCCTGGTCGGCGCGGTCGGGGAAGTGCGTGACCGGGCGCCGGGCATGATGCTGCTCATCGCGATGGCGATCAGCGTCGCGTACGTCGCGTCCCTGGCCACCAGCGTCGGCGCGTTCGACCTGGACTTCTGGTGGGAGTTGGCCGCGCTGGTCACCATCATGCTGCTCGGCCACTGGCAGGAGATGCAGGCGATCGGTCAGGCCCGGGGCAGCCTCGCCGCGCTGGCCGCGCTGCTGCCCGACGACGCGGAGCGGGTCCGTCCCGACGGCGGCACCGAGCGGGTCCCGGTGGCGGGGCTGCGCGTCGGCGACGTGCTGCTGGTCCGGCCGGGCGGTCGGGTGCCGGCCGACGGGCGAATCGTCGACGGGGCCGCCGAGCTGGACGAATCCATGATCACTGGGGAATCCCGCCCGGTCGCCCGGTCGGTCGGTGACCGGGTGGTGGCCGGCACGGTGGCCACCGACTCGGCGGTCCGGGTCGAGGTGGAGGCGATCGGCGAGGAGACCACCCTCGCCGGCATCCAGCGGATGGTCGCCGAGGCGCAGCGCTCCAGCGGCCGGGCCCAGGTGCTCGCCGACCGCTTCGCGGCCTGGCTGTTCTATGTCGCGACCGCCACCGCTGTGGTGACCGTGGCGGTCTGGTCGGCTCTCGGCGACGCCGACGAGGCGGTGGTGCGGACCGTCACGGTGCTGGTGATCGCCTGCCCGCACGCGCTGGGGTTGGCGATCCCGCTGGTCGTCGCGCTGTCCACGGCGGTGGCGGCGCGCTCCGGCATCCTGGTGAAGAACCGGCTCGCGCTGGAACGGATGCGTACCGTCGACGCGGTGCTGTTCGACAAGACCGGCACCCTGACCCGGGGCGAGCACGCCGTGACCGGTGTCGCGGCCGTCGCCGTCACCGGCGAGGACGAGCTGCTGCGGCTGGCCGCCGGGGTCGAGGCGGACAGCGAGCACCCGCTGGCCCGCGCGATCGTCGCCGCAGCCGAACAACGCGGCGGCCCCGCGCCGGCCACGGGCTTCCGCGCCCTGCCGGGCCGTGGGGTGCGGGCCACCATCGAAGGTACGGAGTACGCGCTGGGCGGGCCGGCGCTGCTTCGCGAGCTGGGCGTGAACCTCCCCGCCGAGCTGGACCGGGCCGCCGCCGACTGGGCGGGGCGGGGGGCCGCCGTGCTGCACCTGGTCCGCCTCCCCGGCACGGTGCTCGGCGCGCTCGCCCTGGCCGACGAGGTACGCCCCGAGGCGCGGGAGGCGATCGCCGAGCTGCGCGCCCGGGGCGTCCGGACGATCGCGATGATCACCGGGGACGCTCGGGCGGTCGCCGATGCGGTCGCCGCCGACCTCGGCTTCCGGCCGGGGGTGGACGAGGTCTTCGCCGAGGTGTTGCCGGCCGACAAGGACGGGAGGGTCATCGAGCTGCAACGCCGGGGGCTGACCGTGGCGATGGTCGGCGACGGGGTGAACGACGCCCCGGCGCTCGCCCGTGCCGACGTGGGCATCGCGATCGGAGCCGGCACGGACGTGGCCATCGAGTCCGCCGGGGTGGTGCTCGCCTCGTCCGACCCGCGCGGGGTGGCGGCGGTGGCCCGGCTGTCCCGGGCGTCGTACCGGAAGATGGTGCAGAACCTGGCCTGGGCGGCCGGCTACAACGTGGTGGCGCTGCCACTGGCCGCCGGCGCGCTGGCCTGGGCGGGGGTCGCGCTGAGCCCGGCCGTCGCGGCGATCCTGATGTCGGCGTCCACGATCGTGGTGGCGCTGAACGCCCAACTGCTCCGCCGGGTCCGCCTCGCCCCCGACTGATCCCGCACGGGGCCGTCGGCGGCGGATCATGCCGGGGGCACTGGGCGCGGATTCGTCATCGATCCCACCCGAGCCGCGGGTGACGGGCGACAAGGACGAGCAGCGGTGCGGGACCCCGGAGTGTTCGGCCGGCAGCCGGGACGGCTAGCGTGGTGGCGTGCGGACGGCGGCGGTGACGGGCGGGCGGTGGGCCCGCCTCGCGCTGCTGCTCTGCACCCTGGTCGGCCTGGCCGCCATGCACACCCTGGGCCACGGCGCGCACTCCGGCGGCACCCACGGCGGCCATGACGGGGCGGCACCGCGCGACGGCCATCCGGTCGCCGTCGCCCTCGCCGACGTCATGGCCGCCTCCGTTGCCCTCGCCGACGTCATGACGGCATCCGGGTCACCCACCGACGGCCTGACCGGCTCCGGGGCGCTCGCCAGCGGCACGACCGTCGTCGCTGCCCCCGGCGCGCACGTCGGCTGCCCGGCGGGCGGGTGTTCGCCCACCCGGCTCCAGCCGGCCGGCGGTACCGCCGACGGGCCGGCGGGGTGGAGCATCTGCCTGGCGGTGCTCGGCGCGTTCGGAATCGCCCTGCTGGTCGCCGTGCTGCTGTTGACCGGTTCGCGGGCGCTCGGCCCGCCCGGCCGCCGGGCCGGTGGCGCGTCCGCCGGCCCGCGCGCCCCGCCGCCCCGCCCGGTCGGCCTTCGGCTGGCCGAGGTCTCGGTGTCGCGTATGTAGGACGCCCCGGCGCGGGTGCCGGCTCCGCCGGTGGCCCGTGTCCCCGTCCTGCCCGCACACATGACTGAGACCGAAGGATTCACCGTGACCACTCGTACGATCGCGCGCCGTGCCACCCTGGCCGGCGCGGCCCTGACCGCCGCTCTCGCCCTGACCGCCTGCGGCTCCAGCGACCACGGCTCCAGCGACCACGGCTCGCCCGGCCGCGACGAGCCGGCCGCCGGCAGCACCTCCGCCGGGGCCACCTCCGCCACCGGTGTCCCGACGCGCGGGCCGGCCGCGTTCGGCGACGCCGACGTGATGTTCGCCCAGATGATGATCCCGCACCACCGGCAGGCCGTGGAGATGGCCGAGCTGGCCGAGACCCGCGCCGCCGACCCGGAGGTCAAGCGCCTCGCGGCCCAGATCAAAGCCGCCCAGGCCCCGGAGATCGCCACCATGACCGGCTGGCTCACCGGGTGGGGCCGGCCGGTGCCGTCGCCCGCCGCCGGGCACGGGCACGGGCTGCCGGAGATGGACCACGAAATGCCCGGGATGATGTCCGACGCGGATATGAAAGAGCTGGCGGGCGCGAAGGGCGCCGGGTTCGACCGGCAGTTCCTGATCATGATGGTCGCCCACCACGAGGGCGCGATCACCATGGCGAAGGAGGAACTGGCGGAGGGCGCCAACCCGGAGGCCAAGGCGATGGCCCAGCAGATCGCCACCAGCCAGCAGGGCGAGATCGACCTGATGCGGAAGATCCTCGCCCGGCTCTGACGGACGGCCACCAGGTCGGCGGCGTGAGGGGTCCACACCGCGGGATGCGCCCCCATGTCGCCGACCTGGTGTCGATCAAGAGCCGTGGGCCGCGTTGATCGAGCGGCCGGTGGCCAGCCGTCAGCCGCGCTTCATGAGACGGCCGACGGCGGCCATCATCTCGGTGGCCATCTCGTCGGCCCGCCCCTCGACGGCGCCCTCGTGCAGGCAGTGCCGGGCGTGCCCGTCGAGCAGGCCGAGGGCGACCTTGTCCAGGGCCGCCTGGATCGCGGAGATCTGGGTGAGCACGTCGATGCAGTAGCGGTCCTCGTCGACCATCTTCTCGATGCCACGGACCTGGCCCTCCACGCGGCGGAGCCGCGCGAGCAACTGGTCCTTGCTGGCGGTGTACCCCCGGGTCGGGGCAGGCGCGGGTCCGGTCATGCAGCCGAGATTACCATACCCCTGTGGGGTATGGTACGGTTCTCCCCGTCGCAGATACCCCCGCCGGGTATTTGTGGCCTCCAGGGGGCGGTGGTCCGCCCCACGCTTACCCCCCGGGGGTAGCGTGAGGTGCAGCGGAAGGAGAGAAGCGATGGTCAGCACGACGTACGAGGTGCAGGGGATGAGCTGCGGGCACTGCGCCAACTCGGTTGTCACCGAGGTCGGCGCGATCGGGGGCGTCACGGACGTCCGGGTGGACCTGGCCGCCGGCCGGGTCACCGTCACCAGCGACGGCCCGCTGGACACCGACACCGTGCGCGCCGCCGTCGACGAGGCCGGGTACACCCTCGTCGACGCGTGACGCCACCCCTACGAAGAAACCGAGGCCCACGATGAACACGGCGACGAAGCTGAGCGGTTTCGTGCTCGGCCTGGCGGCGGTGTTCGGCGCGGCGTACGGGGTCGGCCGGGTGGCCGACCCCGTCACCCCCGCCGCCGAGACCCGCCACGACGCCGACGACCCCGCCCACGGCGCCACCCGCTCCGCCACCGGGGACGCCCCGACCAACCACCTCCCCGGCGGGCTGCTCGTCTCGGACCGGGGCTACACCCTCACCCCGCTGACCGCACTGGCCGGCGAGTTCGCCTTCCGGATCACCGGCCCCGACGGGCAGCCGGTCACCCGCTACGACGTCGCGCACGACAAGCGGATGCACCTGATCGTCGCCCGGCGGGACCTCTCCGGCTTCCGGCACGTCCACCCGGAGGCGGGCCCGGACGGCACCTGGCGGGTCGCGTCCCCGTTCGCCGGCCCCGGCGTCTGGCGGGCGTTCGCCGACTTCACCCCGACCGGCGGGCCGGCGCTCACCCTCGGCGCCGACGTCACCGTGCCCGGCGCGCTCGACGCCCGGCCGCTGCCGCCGCCCGCCACCGTCGCCACCGTCGACGGCTACACCGTCACCCTGGCCGGCACGGCGCAGCCCGGCCGCGCCTCCCGGCTCACCCTGGCCGTCAGCCGGGACGGCACCCCGGTCACCGACCTCCAGCCGTACCTCGGGGCGTACGGGCACCTGGTGGCCCTGCGCCAGGGCGACCTGGCGTACCTGCACGTGCACCCGGAGGGGGCGCCCGGCGACGGGACGACCCCGGCCGGGCCGGCGGTGGCCTTCTCCGCCGAGTTCCCGTCGGCCGGCAGCTACCGGCTCTACCTGGACTTCCGGCACGGCGACGCGGTGCGTACCGCCGAGTTCACCGTCGTCGCCGGCACCCCCGCCGTGGCCGCGCCGGACGCGCCCGGCGCACCGACGGCGACCGGCACGCCGGCCGCCACCAGCGCCCCGACCGCCGACGCCGGCCACGGCGTCCCCGGTCACGGGCACGACTGACGGGAGGCAGCGATGACCTCGCCCACGCGACCGCTACCGGTAGCACCGCACCGGATCGAGCTGATGATCGGCGGCATGACCTGCGCGTCCTGCGCCGCCCGGATCGAGAAGAAGCTCAACCGGATGAACGGCGTGACCGCCACGGTCAACTACGCCACCGAGAAGGCCACCGTCTCGTACGCCGACGAAGTCACCCCCGACGACCTGATCGCCACGGTCGAGAAGACCGGGTACACGGCCGCCCTGCCGCCGCCGCCCTCGTCCGCGCCGCCCGCCGCCGAGCCGGCGGACGAGCTGCGCGGGCTGCGTACCCGGCTGTGGGTCTCCGCCGCCCTGGCCGTGCCGGTGATCGTGCTCGCCATGGTCCCGACCTGGCAGTTCGACTACTGGCAGTGGCTGTCGCTGACCCTGGCCGCCCCGGTCGTGGTCTACGGCGGCCTGCCGTTCCACCGGGCCGCGCTGGTCAACCTGCGGCACGGCGCGGCCACCATGGACACCCTCGTCTCGCTGGGCACCCTGGCCGCGTTCGGCTGGTCGGTGTGGGCGCTGTTCCTCGGCGACGCCGGCGTGCCGGGGATGACGCACCCGTTCCGGTTCGACATCATCCGCACCGACGGGGCCGGCAACATCTACCTGGAGGCGGCGGCCGGGGTGACCGTGTTCCTCCTCGCCGGCCGGTACTTCGAGGCCCGGTCCAAGCGGACCGCCGGGGCCGCGCTGCGCGCCCTGCTGAGCTGGGCGCGCGGGACGTCGCCGTGCTGCGAAACGGGATGAAGACCCGGGTCCCCGGTGGACCGGCTCGCCGTTGGGGACCGGTCGTGGTCCCGCCCTGGCGAGAAAGATCGCCACCGACGGAGTGGTCGACGAGGGCACCTCGGCCGTCGACGCCAGCATGCTCACCGGCGAGTCCGTGCCGGTCGAGGTCGGCCCCGGCGACACCGTGGTCGGCGCGACCGTGAACGCCGGGGGCCGGCTGGTGGTCACCGCGACCCGGGTCGGCGGCGACACCCAGCTCGCTCAGATGGCGCGGCTCGTCGAGCAGGCCCAGACCGGATGGGGACTCCCCGCTGGCCGACCGGATCTCCGGGGTGTTGGGACGACCGTGATCGCGCTCGCCGCCGGCACCCTCGGCTGGTGGCTCGGCGCGGGGGCCGGCCCGACGGCCGCGTTCACCGCCGCCGTGGCGGTGCTGATCATCGCCTGCCCGTGCGCTCTCGGCCTGGCCACCCCGACCGCGCTGCTGGTCGGCACCGGGCGCGGCGCGCAGCTCGGCATCCTGATCAAGGGCCCGGAAATGCTGGAGTCCACCCGGCAGGTCGACACGGTGGTGCTGGACAAGACCGGCACCGTCACCACCGGGCGGATGGCCCTGGTCGACGTGCTTGCCGCCGAGGGCGAGGACGCCGCAGAACTGCTCCGGCTGGCCGGGGCGCTGGAGGCGGCGAGCGAACACCCGATCGCCCGAGCCGTGGCCGCCGGGGCCGCCGACGCAGGCCCGCTCGCCCCGGTCACCGGCTTCGCCAACGTCGAGGGGCTCGGCGTCACCGGCACGGTCGACGGCCGCGAGGTGATCGTCGGGCGGCTTCGGCTGCTGCGGGAGCGCGGGCTCGACGTACCGGAGGAGATCGAGCGGGCGGTGACCGGCGCGGAGGCCGCCGGCCGGACGGCGGTGCTGGCCGGCTGGGACGGCCGGGCCCGGGGGGTCCTCGCGGTCGCCGACGTGGTGAAGCCGACAAGCGCGGCGGCCGTCGCCGGCCTGCGCGCCCTCGGCCTCACCCCGGTCCTGCTCACCGGCGACAACGCCACGGTGGCACGGGCGGTGGCCGCCGAGGTCGGCATCGCCGAGGTGACCGCCGAGGTGCTGCCCGCCGACAAGGTGGACGTGGTGAAGAAGCTCCAGGCCGACGGCCGGATCGTGGCGATGGTCGGCGACGGGATCAACGATGCCGCCGCGCTCGCCCAGGCCGACCTGGGCCTGGCCATGGGCACCGGCACCGACGTGGCGATCGAGGCCAGCGACCTGACCCTGGTCCGGGGTGACCTGGCCGCCGCCGTGGACGCGATCCGGCTGTCCCGCCGCACCCTGGCGATCATCAAGGGCAACCTGTTCTGGGCCTTCGCCTACAACGTGGCCGCCCTCCCGCTGGCCGCCGCCGGCCTGCTCAACCCGATGATCGCGGGTGCCGCGATGGCGTTCTCCTCGGTCTTCGTCGTCGCCAACAGCCTCCGCCTGCGCCGCTTCCAGCCGGCCCTCAAGCCCTGACCTGGCCGAGGGATCCGGCGTCGCGCGCCGGGCCGGCGGGGGCCGGCCCGGCGCGTGCGTTCGTGACCCGGCGGGCCGGTACGCCGGAGCGTGACGGCGACCGGCATGCTGGGACGGTCCACGACCGAACGGGGAGAACATGTCTCGTCATGCCGTGACCGCGCTCCGTGCCACCGCCCTGGTGGCCCTGGCCGCGCTCGCCGCCGGCTGCCAGTCCGACGACACCGCCGACGACCCGGCCGCCGCGCCCGTCACCACCGCCTCGACCGCGCCACCCGCCTCGACCGAGCCGTTTGCCGCCACGTCGACGCCCGCCGTGACGGCGGCCCAACACCGCCCGCGGTGTGCGGGGAGGGTCGACCGGCTGATTCTCGCCGGGAGCAAGAAACTCGCCGCCGACTCGGCCGAAGCCACCCGGGACAAGGCCACCGCCGACGAGCTCAACTCCCGGCTCAAGCAGACCATCGCGGGGCTGGCCGGCGACGTACGCGAGCAGGCGGCGCGCGCCGAGGACCCGGAGATCGAGAAGCTGATCGCGGACGTCGCGAAGCAGCTCGACGGGGGCGCGAAGGCGGCCAGCCCGGCCAAGTGGATGGGCGACACGTTCGTCGACATCCCGCCGAGGCTGGCCCGGGAGTGCCACGCCTGACTCCGCGGCCCGGGGACGGCTCAGGGATCGCCCCCACCCGGAATCGGGGACCGTCCACTTGTGACCGCGCGAGCTCCCCTGCTAATTTTCCTTTGCATGTGCAAGGGTTGGTTATGAGCGCCGAGCCACCCATCACCGGAGACGATCTCCTGCGGGTGCTGGCCACCCTGGCCAACCCGCACCGCCTCCGGGTGGTCGCCGCGCTGGCCAGGGAACGCGCCTACGTCAGCCGGCTGGCACGCGAGCTGGGCATCAGTCGGGCCCTGCTCCAGGTCCACCTGCGCAAGCTGACGGCGGCCGGGCTGGTCACCGCGCGCCTTGAGCTGTCCGAGGACGGGAGGGCAATGAAGTACTACGAGGTGAACCCGTTCGTGTTCACCCTCACCCCCGGGATCATCATGCGGGCGGCCGAGACGCTGACCCCGCCCGAGGGGCCCGGGAAGGAGCGGGGATGACCGGGATGAGCGAGCACGACTGGACCGAGGTGGTCGGGGCGGCCGGCATCTTCACCCTGCTCGTCACCGTGATCACGGTGCTCGTCGTGCAACTGTCCAAGAACCGCCGGGCACGACTGTCCGCCAGCCGCGCGGAGGAGTACCGCCGGCTCGCCGAGGCGTCGGTGCGGGCCCAGCAGGCCAACGAGCGGCTCCTGGCCACGATCGACGGTCGGCTCGGCGAACTGGCGACCCGGACGGCCGCGCTGGAGCGCGTCCTGCGGGACGTCGACTGAGCGGTAGGCAAAGAAGGCCCTGGGCCGCCGAGCGGCAACTCGGCGACCCAGGTGGAAGCAGCATCACCTCGCCCGAGGGCGAGTTCTCAGCGCAATGCTCCTTCGACGAGAGGACAGCATCTCATGCTGCGTACCCGCAAATCCGCAGCCGGCGGGCCGGCGCGTGCCGGCCTCCGCCGGGCCGTCGGCGCGGCGCTGGCGGCGGCCGTCGCCGGCACGTTCCTCGTCGGCACGCCCGCGATGGCCCGCGCCGAACCAGCGACGTCAGGGCCGACGATACGGCCGGCGTTCGGGCCGATCCGGTGGGCTTCCTGCGCCGACGACGGGTCCGCCGAGTGCGGCACCCTGTCGCTGCCGGTGGACTGGGCCGACCCGGCCGGGCAACGGTTCGAGCTTGCCCTGGCCCGCCGGGCCGCGACCGACCGCGCGGCCCGGGTCGGCGTGCTCTTCTTCGGCCCCGGCGGCCCGGGGGACTCCGGCGTGGACCGGGTGGTGACGGGCGAACAGCGGTTCAGCGCCGAGCTGCGCCGCCGCTTCGACATCGTCAGCTTCGACCCGCGCGGCGTCGGCCGCAGCAATCCGGTGGTCTGCGCGGCGGACCTGCTCGCCCGGGTCCCGCAACTGATCACCGACCAGGCGCAGTTCGACGCAACCGTACGCGACAACGCGGAGCTGCGGGCCGACTGCCGGGCCCGCACCGGCCCCGTCTTCGACCACCTCGACACCCGCAGCTCGGTACGCGATCTCGACGCCGTCCGGGCCGCCCTCGGGGAGGAGCGGCTGACCTTCCACGGCAGCTCCTACGGCACGCTGCTCGGCGCACAGTACGCCGACGAGTACCCGCACCGGGTGCGGGCCATGGTGCTGGAGAGCGTGATCGACCACAGCCTGCCGATGCGGCCGTTCCTGGCCAGCCAGGCCGTCGCCGCGCAGGACTCGTTCGACGAGTTCGTGGCCTGGTGCGACCGCGCCGCCGGGTGCGCCCTGCACGGCCAGGACGTCCGGGCCCGCTGGGCGGAGCTGTTCGACCGGGCCGAGCGCGGCGCGCTGCCCGACCCGACCCGGCCCGGTGCGACGCTGACCCCGTTCGCGCTGAGCGCCCGCGCCCAGCGTGACCTCTACGGCCCCGACTGGGCGGTGCTCGCCGACCGCATCGTCACCTGGTCGGCTGCCACCGGGGCGGCCGGAACGCGCACCGGTGCGGCGGCCACGCGCGCCGCCGGGGAGCAGGCGAACCCGCTCGCCGTCTTCTGCCAGGACTGGAGCCTGCCCGTCAAGAACCACGCCGAGTACGCCCGGCTGCTGCGCCGGCTCGCCGCGATCGCGCCCGACGTCCGGTATCCGCTGGGGGCACAGGCCCTCGCCCTGTGCCTCGGCGCCCCCGTCGGCAATCCGCAGCACCGCCTCCGGGGGCGCACCGACGTGCCGGTGCTGGTGGCGGCCACCCGGCACGACCCGGTGAGCGAGTTCGACCGGGCCGCCGCCGTCGCCCGCCAGCTGCACGGCGTCCTGCTCGCGTACGAGGGTGGGGGCACGGCAGCTACACCACCAGCCCTTGCACGGGTGCCACGATCGACCGGTACCTGGTCGCGCTGGCGGTCCCCGCCGCCGGCACCCGCTGCCCGGCGGTCGAGCCACCCACGCAGCAGTAGGACGCCGGGGCGGGATCACCGTCAGGCCGGCCGGGCGGCCCCGCCCTTCAGGTGACGCCGCTCGTCGGGCAGCAGCCGGCGTAGCTCCCGGGCCAGCCGGATCGCCTCGGCGGTCAGCTCGGCGCGCTGGAGGTCTCGACGAAGCCGGGGCGTTTCGAGATCAGCGCACGTACTTCACGAGGTGCTCCTCACGCGTCGGCCGCGCCCCGTCGGCGCGTCCCGGCGGGTGGTCGGAGCCGGTGCGCCGTACCCGACACCCGGGCCGGGGCGGATCCGGCCGGGCCCAGCGCCGCCCGGTCGGCGGCGAAGGTTCCGCTGGCCCAGCCCTCCTCGTCGGCGACGGCGAGTCGCTTGCTGGTCACCCCGGGGAACAGGTCGTCCATTCGGTCCCGCACCGCCGTCGCCCGGGAGGCGAGCACCGGCAGCAGCCGCTCCGCGCCCCGATCCCGGGCCGCCTCCCGGCCGGCCTCGTCGGTGGCGGCCCGCAGCCGTTCGCCGATGCGCAGCGCGAACGCGTTGAGGAACGACTCGTCGTACGCCTTCGTGCGCCGGCTGCCGCCCCGTGTGCGGCGTTCGGCGCGGCCCCGCAGCATCGCGGCGGTGGCCTGCACCAGCAGCGACGTGTAGAGCAGCTCGACGGCGGCCAGGTCGGCGGGGAAGCCGAGCACGGTCGCGAAGCCCAGGTCGTCGGACCACACCGACTCGCACCGGTTCGCCGCCGCCACCTCCTGCACCAGCAGCGCCTTCGCCCCCGGGTACGGCGGCTCGGTGCCGAGCCGCACCCCGCCGGGCACGTCGCCCCGCTCGGCCGTCGCCTCGATCAGGGCCGCGTCGATGCTGTGCCGGGCCATCAGCTCCTGCGCCTTGCCGGTCAGCGCCTCCGCCTCCGCCGGGAAGGTGGTCGACTCGGCCTTGGCCAGCAGCGCCCGCACCCGGTCGAGCATCCGCGACCCGCTCCCGCCGTGCCGGACGGCCGTCGCCGGGGCGGTCGTGCCGGGCGGCGGGCGCAGCACCGCGATCGGCGGCAGCCCCTCCACCAGCGCCAGCACGTCGACGGCGTCGCGCAGGGCGGAGATCCGGTCGGTGCCCTCCCGGGCCGCCCAGGCCGTCAGGTGCCGCCGGTCGTCGTCCCACCACACGGCCGCGTCGAGGCTGGCGAGTTGGTCGTCCCACCAGCCCGGCACGGGGTCGGGCTGGACCCGGCGCTGGGCGGCGGCCAGGTCGGCCACGAGCCGACCGGCCGACGGGCCGAGCCGGCGGGTCGCGATCCGGGCCAGGTCGACGGGCTGCCAGCCCCGGGGCCAGAGCCGGCCCACGCTGCGCACCAGGCGGGCGGTCAGGGCGGCGTCCACCGCCGCCGGGCCGTCCGGTACGCCGGCGCCGACCACGAGCCGGTCCAACTGCCGCTCCGCGGCGCGTACGTTCGGTGCCGCGCGCCGCCGCGAGGGCGTCGGCGATCAGCGCGTCGGCGTCCGGCACAGGGTGCTCCTCATGGTCAGTGGCGGAACGGTCCGTCGGGAAACCGTACCGCCGGGGATGACCGGCCCGGCCGTGAAGCGCCGATCAGCGCCCGGCGAAATACCGAGCCCGAGACGGTCATCCGCTCCGGGTCGCCGTCCGTATCCAATCGTGCACGAGTGCGGAATCCATCCGTGCAACAACAGCGGACCGACGGGACGGAGCGCGACGTGTCGAGTCGTACCCATGGCACGGACGGCCGGGGCGTCCACCGTCGGCGGCGCGCCGCCGCCCGGACCGGGCCGGTGGTCGCGTGCGCCGCCCTGGCCGTGGCCGTCCTGGTCACGGTCGGTGCCGGGGCCGTCCGGTGGGACGGGCCGGACCCGGCGGGCCGGCCGGTCGCCGCCGCAGGGGTCGCCGCGCCCACCCGGGCCGTTCCGGTCACCCCGGCGCCGGCCCGGTCCACGACCCCGGCCGCGCCGGCGCCGGCCGACATCACCTTTCCGCCCCGGGGTACGGGGAAGTTCCGGGCCGCCACCCTGCGGGGTGCCGTCGCCGGGCGCGCCGGTGAGCTGCTGCGCTACCGGGTCACCGTGGAGGACGGCATCGACGGCGTGGACGTGGAGCGGTTCGGCCGGGAGGTGGGGGCCATCCTCGCCGACCCCCGGGGGTGGACCGGCGCAGGCCGGTGGCGGCTGCAACGCGTCGGTCCGGACGACCCGGCCGACTTCACCGTCGCGCTCACCACCCCGGTCACCCGGGGCGTGCTCTGTGGGGACGTCACCGACCACTACACGTCGTGCCGCAACGGCGACCGGGTGGTGATCAACGTGGCCCGCTGGGCGGGCGGTGTGCCGCAGTTCGCCGGTGACCTGGACACCTACCGTCGGTACCTGCTCAACCACGAGGTGGGTCACCGGCTCGGCCGGGGGCACGAGCTGTGCCCGCGCGCCGGGGGGCCCGCGCCGGTGATGCAGCAGCAGACCCTGGGCCTGCACGGCTGCGTCCCGAACGCCTGGCCCGAGGTGGACGGCGCCGTCTTCACCGGGCCCCCGGGCCAGTACGACGACCCGGTACCGACCGGCTGGTGAGGCCGGTCGACCATGGTGGAGCCGAGCGCGGCGCGCTCACTCGTGCTTCGCTGACCCCTCGTCCCGCCGGGGGAAGGACGCCCAGATGTGTTTCGCGCCCTCGGTGGCGTACCAGCCGACGTTCAGCGAGAAGGCCCGGGCCAGTTGGAGGCCGCGACCGCCGGCCCCCAGCGGTCGGGTCTCGGCCATCTCGGGCACGGTGGTCAGGTCGTGGTCGGCGACGTCGAGGATGAACAGGTCGTCGTCGCGCAGCAGCCGGACGGTGGTCGGCGGCAGCCCGTGCAGCAGGGCGTTGGTGGCCAGTTCGGTGGCGACAAGCACGACCCGCTCGGGGATGTCGTCGAGTTCCTCGCCCTCGGCGAGCGCGTGCCCGTTCAGCGCCTCGTGCAGGGACGCTCGGAGGCCACGCAGCTCCGCCCCGCTGGCCAGGGCCCAGCGCCGGATCTCGACGGCCCGGGGTGGTGGCGGCGACGTGTGCAGCGATCCCATGACCTGGCATTACCCGGGGTGCTAGCCGTTCACACGGCGGGGGGGCCGCCGGACGGCCACCGGGCGCGCGGGGTTCGGCCACCGGTCGACTCTCAGGCCAGCGGCTTGCCGCCGGTCACCCCGAGCACCTCGCCCGTGATGTAGCTCGATTCCTGCGAGGCGAAGAAGACGTACGCGGGGGCCAGTTCGGCGGGCTGCGCGGCCCGCCCCAGCGGGACGTCCCCGCCGAACGACTCGACCGCCTCCTCGGGCATGGTGGCCGGGATCAGCGGGGTCCACACCGGGCCCGGCGCCACGCAGTTGACCCGGATGCCCCGGTCGGCGAGGTTCTGTGCCAACCCCTTGGTGAAGTTCACGATGCCGGCCTTGGTGGTGGCGTAGTCCAGTAGCTGGGGGGAGGGCTGGTATGCCTGGATCGACGCGGTGTTGATGATCGTGGAGCCGGGTGCCAGGTGCGGAACCGCGGCCTTGCAGAGCCAGAACATCGCGTACAGGTTGGTCTTGAGGACCCGGTCGAACTGCTCGGTGGTGATGTCGGTGATGCCGCCCTTCTGGGCCATCTGGTGGGCGGCGTTGTTCACCAGGATGTCCAGCCCGCCCAGCTCGTCGACGGCCCGTCGGACGATCTCGATGCAGTGCTCCTCCTCGCGGATGTCGCCGGGCACGGTCACGACGGTGCGGCCGGCGGCGCGGACGAGGCGCGCGGTTTCCTCGGCGTCGTCCTTCTCCTCTGGCAGGTAAGTGATCAGCACGTCCGCGCCCTCGCGGGCGAAGGCGACGGCCACGGCGCGGCCGATTCCGGAGTCCCCGCCGGTGATGACGGCCCGTTTGCCGGCCAGCCGTCCGGTGCCCCGGTAGCTGTTCTCGCCGTGGTCGGGGGCGTCGGGCATCTTCCGGGTCTTCCCGGGGGCCGACTGCTGCCCGCCGGCCAGCTCGTCGGGGGTGGGGAACTGCTTCTGGGGGTCCTGCATGTCGTACTGGTCGCGCGTCACGGTGGTATCCCTTACTCCGGGGCCGGTGGTACGACAGTGACTTCCCCAGCCGGGCGTGCCTAACCACATCACATGATGACAATTGTCCTTCCCGGGGCGCCGGGTGACCAGCCAAGGGGCAGGGGGCCACTGCTTCCGCCGCGACAGGACCGCTACGGTGTTTCGTGTTCCGGACCGGGGCGAGGCTGTCCAGGTGGAACGGGGACGAGTCGACCGACGTAACGGCACGGACACATGTGGGGCACCGCGAGATGCCACTTCCGGGCCATGATGATCGTCGGTTGTCCGCGCACCGGTTCACGGACCTGACGGGAAGAAGACGATGACCGCCAGTACGAATGCTCCGAAAGTCAGCGTGGTAGTGCCGGCGTACAACTCCGGCCCGCACATCGAGAGGCTGGTCGCCTCTCTGTTGCGCCAGTCGCTGCCGCCGGGGGAGTTCGAGGCGGTCTTCGTCGACGACGGCTCCACCGACTCGACCGGGGCCCGCCTGGACGAGCTGGCCGCCGCGCACCCGCACATCCGCGTGGTGCACATCGAGAACTCCGGCTGGCCGTCCCGGCCGCGCAACGTCGGCGTCGCCAACGCCCGTGGCGAGTACGTCTTCTTCTCCGACGACGACGACTGGTTCGGCGACGAGGCCCTGGAACGCCTCTACGCGTACGCGGTCGAGAACGACGCGGACATCGTGATCGGCAAGATGGCCGGCCACGGGCGCTCGGTGCCGCGCGAGCTTTTCCGCAAGGACCGCCCGAACGCCACGTTGGACAACGCGCCGCTGATCGACAGCCTGACGGCGCACAAGCTGTTCCGCCGGTCCTTCCTCAACGAGCACGAGATTCGGTTCGTGGAGGAGAAGCGCCGGCTGGAGGACCACCTCTTCGTGGTCCGGGCGTTCCTCCTCTCCCGGCGCACCTCCGTGCTGTCGAACTACGTCTGCTACCACCACATCCGCCGCGAGGACGCCGGGAACGTGACGGCACAGGGGCTGGACCCGGCGGGTTACTACGCCAACCTGCGTGACGTGCTGGACGTCGTCGACGCGCACACCGAGCCGGGGCCGCTGCGCGACAAGCTGCACCGGCGCTGGCTGCGCAACGAGATGGTCAGCCGGCTGCGCGGCAAGCGGTTCCTCAAGGAACCGGCGGACTGGGTGGAGCAGGTGGCGCTGGAGTCCGGCAAGATCATCCGCGAGCGTTTCGCGCCGGGCGTCGCCGCCGGGCTCCCGCCGCTTCAGCGGGCGATCACGGCCCTCACCGCGCAGGACCGGATCGCCGGGTTGCGGAAGCTGGCCGAGTGGGAGGCGGGCGTCCGGGTCCAGGCCCGGGTCGAGGGCCACCAGCTGGACGGGACGGCCCTCACGGTCACCGTCACCGCGCACCTGGCCTCCGGCGGCAAGCCGGTCACCCTCACGCTCACCGACGGGCGCTACCAGATCGACCTTCCCGCCGACGTCGACCCGGACCTGCTCGACGTCACCGCCCGGCGGCCCATGGCGCGGCTCGACGTGGTGGCCCGGCGCAAGGAGGGCGGCGAGGAGTTCTTCCTGCCGGTCGAGCATCGGGTCGTCGACGAGCCGGTTCCCGGTGCCGGGCCGGGCCGGGTGCACTTCGTCCACCACGCCGTCGCCCGGGTCGACTTCGCCACCCTGAACTCGGGCCGGACCGAGGGCACCTGGCTGCTCAAGGCCCGGCTCACCGAGAACGGGTGGACCGAGGACGCGCGGCTCCCCCTGACCTTCCGGTGCGCCGCCGACGGCGCCGCGCCGGTGCGGGTGGCCGCCGCCGAGGGGACGTCTGGCCTGCGTACCCGCCTGCGCCGGGTGGCCAAGCGCCTGCTGGGCCGCTGACCGGCGGACCGCCTGGGAACGGGGCGTCCCTCGGGTGAACCGATCCGCCGCGCACCGCGTAGTCATCGTCGGGACCGCGCGTTGCGGTGGCGAGGCGACGAGAGGACCATCATGCGGACCGATCAGCCGTACGGGCAGCGTGCGCTGCGCCGGGCCTGGGGGCTCACCCGGTCCCTGGCCATCTACCACGGCCAGCCCCACAAGCACCGCCGGGCGCTGGAGCTCTACCGCGAGTTCCTGCGGCCCGGGGACGTCGGCTTCGACATCGGCGCGCACGTCGGCGGCCGGGTGCGCACCTGGCGGCGGCTGGGTGCGCGGGTGGTCGCGGTGGAGCCGCAACCCGACTGCCTGCGGGCCCTGCGCCTCTTCTTCGGTCGGGACCCGAACGTGACGATCGTGCCCGAGGCCGTCGGCGCGGACGCCGGGAGGGCGCGGCTGGCCCTGTCCACCGCCACCCCCACGGTCTCGACGCTGTCGACCGACTGGATCGAGTCGGTCACGGCGGACAGCAGCTTCTCCCGGGTCCGCTGGGACCACTCCGTCGAGGTGGACGTGATCACCCTCGACGACCTCGTCGCCGCCCACGGCGTACCCGCGTTCTGCAAGATCGACGTCGAAGGCTTCGAGGTCGACGTGCTGTCCGGGCTCAGCCGGCCGCTGCCCGCACTGTCCTTTGAGTACCTCCCCCCGGCCCACGACGCGGCCCTCGCCGCGCTCGACATCGTGGAGCGGCTCGGCGGCCCGGCCGGCGGGTACCGCTACAACTATTCGCCGGTGGAGACGATGCGCTACGTCGGCGACGAATGGCTCGACGCGGCCGGGCTGGTGCGACTGCTGGAGCGGGTCCGCCCGGCGGGCCGGTCCGGCGACGTCTACGCCCGCCTGCGCGCAGACTGAGTCGGGAATCAGCGCGGGGCGGCGGGCAGCGGGCGGTCCCGGGCTCCGGCCAGCGAACCGCTGGATCGATCCGTTCGGTGGAGCGGAGTCGGAGCCGACGGCGGAGCGTTCCGCCGCCGGGACGGTGTTCGATGGCGATCGGCCGGAATCCGGCGAGGCACAGGGTGGTGAGGCGGTTTCGTCTCTTACGGTGTCCTCGGCATGCCGGCGGGTGGACACTGCCGGGGCCGACCCGGTGGCGCGATGCGGGCGTTTACAGGGGGTTGTCTCGATGCGTGTTCGGAGCCGCGTCATCGCGGGTCTGGTGGCCGGGGCTGTCGTGTTGATCGGTCAACCGGTCATCGCGGCGGTGTCCGCCTGGCAGGCCGCGGGTCCTGCCGTCAAGGCGCTCGTCGTCGAGGTGCCGGGGCACTCCGGGCTGGTGCCCGGCACGCCGCGCAGCGACGTACCGAGAATCACCGACGGGGAGATCGCCGATATCGAGGTGATCGGGAACCGGGTCTTCATCGCCGGCTCCTTCACCGGGATCGCCAACGTCGGCCAGACCGCGCTCGCACAGCGGTGGCTGGCCTCGTACAACATTGACACGGGCAAGGTGGACACCGGCTTCCGGCCGACGTTCGACGGGGCCGTCGATGCCGTGGAGGCGTCGCCGGACGGTTCGGCGCTCTACGTGACCGGGATGTTCAACACCGTCGGCGGCCTCACGAAGCGCAAGATCGCGCGGCTCAACCCGGTGACCGGCGCCCCGGTCGCCGGCTTCACCGCGCAGAGCAACGGGCGCGGGACCGCCCTGGCCGTGACCAACAACGCGGTGTACGTGGGCGGCCAGTTCACGAAGGTGAACAGCACGAACCGCGCCGGGTTGGCCGCGCTCAACCCGACCACGGGAGCCGTGGACGGCGGCTTCGATCTGCCCCTGTCCGGCGGCATCGGCGTCGGCGGCATGCTCACCGTGCAGCAGCTCAAGCTCACCCACGACGGCGGGAAGCTGATGGTGGTCCACACCGGCCGGCAGATCGCCGGTCAGGACCGCTACGGCGTCGGTCTGATCGACACCGCCACCAAGGCCCTCCTGCCCTGGCGCACCCGCCTGTGGGAGGACAACCTCTCCTTCGTCGGCGGCATCCAGCGGGCCTTCGGCGGCGACATCGCGCCGGACGACTCGTACTTCGTGGTCACCAGCGGCTCGGGTGGCGACCGCCCGCCGATCAACGACACCGCGATGGCGTTCCCGGTGGCCGGCGGCGACCACGTCGAGCCGATCTGGATCTCCCGGCACTTCGACAGCATCTACTCGGTCGCCGTCACCGAGGCCGCCGTGTACGTCGGCGGCCACTTCAGCTGGCAGGAGTCGCCGACGGCCAACGTCCCGTGGCCCGGCCTGGACAACGTCGGGTACGGCACGGGCCAGGGCCTGGGCGGCTACGGCCTCGGCGACCAGGTGGTCCGCCGCGACCACCTCGGCGCGCTCGACCCGGCGACGGGCACCGCCCTGGAGTGGAACCCGGGGTCCACCTCGTACGAGGGGGAGAAGGCGATGCTGGCCACCCCGCGTGGCCTCTTCGTCGGCGGCGACGGCAACACCAAGGGCGGCCTGCCGGTGGGGCGGGTCGGCTTCTTCGACCTGGGCCGGGTGCCGGCGCCCTCGGCGGTGGACACGACGATCGACACGCCCATCGAGGGACGGGTGAAGCCTGCCAACGGCTCGTTCAGGATCGAGGGCCAGGCGACCGCCCCGTCCGGGGTCAACAAGGTGCAGATCGAGATCCAGAACCGGGGTTCCAGGAAGTACCTCCAGGACGACCTGGTGACCTGGGGCTCCTCCAACAGCATCCTGGCGACCCTGACCAGCCCGAACGCCACCTCGACCATGTGGTCGCTGGCCGTGGCGCTGCCCGTCGGCGAGTACCAGATCCAGGCGAAGACGTTCGGGCGCAGCGGCGAGGCCGACGCCACGAAGGCAGTCAAGAAGATCGAGACGTTCAGCTTCGATGATCTGCCCCCGGCGACGAAGATCGACCTGCCGGCCAGCGGCCTGATCGCCACGAAGAGCTTCGTGGCCACCGGCACCGCCACCGACGACAAGGGCGTCAACGCGCTGACCTACTCGTTCCGCACCCCGGACAACCACTACCTCCAGGACGACGGGACGGTCGCGGCGGTCTACAACACGTTCCGCACCGAGCCGGACGTCGTCGGCGCGGTGTCGACCACCTGGCAGGTCGAGGTGACCCTGCCGACCGAGGGCGAGTGGCGGATGACCGCCACCGCCGTCGACAGCGCCGGCCAGAGCGACCTCAAGGGCGAGAACCGGGACTGGATCATCTCGGAGAACGGGGTGGCGCCGACGGTGGCCATCACCGCCCCCGCCACGATGACCCCGCCCACCGCCGCCGCGCCGGTCACCGTCGCCCCCGGCAGCCCGATCACCTTCTCCGGCACCGCCAGCGACGACGGCACCCTGAAGTCGGTCGAGATCTACCTGCGCAACACCACCACCCGCGAGTCGCTGGCCGCCGACGGCACGTGGGGCGCCGACGCGGTCGCGGCCTACCACCGGGTGTCGCCGACGAACCTGAACGCCGGGTCGTACAACTGGTCCTTCACCACCGTGCCGCTCACCCCGGGCATCTACGACTTCCGGGTACGCGCCACCGACAACCTCGGCCTGACCACGACGACCGCCAACCTGGGCAAGCTGAGCGTCACCGCCCAGGTGCCCGGCGACGCCTTCCCCGACGGCAAGCTGAACGTCACCGGCACCGACCAGAACATCGAGAAGCTGCACCTCGACCTGGCCGGCACCGCGACCGACGACAAGGGCGTGCAGGGCGTCCGGGTGGCGCTGCGTGACCTGGACACCGGCCGGTACGTGCAGCCCAACGGCGCCATGGCGGCGAGCTTCGCCACGGTGAACGCCACGGTCGCCTCGCCCGGCGCGAAGAGCACCACCTTCACCCTCTCGATCGACCTGCCGACGAAGGGCGAGTACAGCGTCGAGGCGTGGGCGGTCGACACGGCGGGCCAGCAGGACGGCTCGACGTCCGGGGCCACCGCCAAGTACCTCGTCTACCCGGGCGACCTCGATCCGCGGCTGGAGCCGAGCCTCAGCCCGCAGAACGGCGCGGTCTTCGCCGACTCGCGGATCGTGGTCACCGGGCGCGCGGTCGACGACATCGGGATGCTGAAGGTGGAGGTGCAGATCGTCAACGGCGCGGGCCAGGGCATGACCTCGTCCGGCGTGTTCGGCGCCGGCTCCGCCCCGTGGATCTCCACGTTCCTGACCAGCCCGGGTTCGCCGGGGTCGAACTTCGCGTACACCTCGCCGGTGGTCCCGGCGGGCGCCTACACCGTCTCGGTCCGGGCGGTCGACAACTACGGGCAACTCCAGCAGCCGCCGGCCACCATGTCCGTGACCGTCAGCTGAACCGGGTCACCTGAGCCGATCGGCCGCCGGGCCGTGTCGGGGCGAATAGTCGCCCCGACACGGCCCGGCGGTGTTCTGGGCGGTCCCACCCGCTGCCCTGGAACCGCCGGGTGCCCGTGGTGACCACTCCCCATGCGGTCACGCCCGGCGGCGGGCGACCAGGACGGCGTCGTGGATGGTGACGTCGCGGCCCTCCGGGTCGACCGTGGCGCGGGGTCGGGTCTCGGCGGTCAGCACCTGCCAGGCGGCGGGGTCGAGGGCGGACGCTACCTTCCTCGGAGGGGAACATCCGCGTCCGGCAAAGTGCATCCGGTGGGCGCTGGTGCGCAGGTCGCGCGGGTGGTGCCCGACGATCAGCAGGGTTCCGCCCGGGGTGACCGCCGCGGCGAGCCGCGCGAACAGTTCCCGCCGCGCCTCGGAAGGCAGGTGCATGAACTGCGCCGACACCAGGTCGTACGCGCCCTCGGCGGGCGGCTGGTCGCGCAGGTCGGCGTGGAGCCATTCGATGCGGTCGGCGACCCCGGGCCCGGCCGCCGCGGCGTGGGCGGCGGCCCGCTCCAGGGCGGTGGTGGAGATGTCGACGGCCGTGACCCGCCAGCCCCGTTCGGCGAGCCAGGCGGCGTCGGCGCCCTCGCCGCAGCCGACGTCGAGCGCCCGGCCGGCGGGCAGTCCGGCCACCTCCGCGACGAGCTGAGGGTTGGGGCGGCCACTCCACACCGCCGTCCGGGCGCGGTAGCGCTCCTCCCAGGCGGCCTCCTCGAACATCGTGCCCATCCGGTGCCGGTAGGCGTCCACGGCGGCACGGCCCTCCTCGGCGACGAGGTCGGCGTTGATCGCCGCTCCGGCGGCCAGGCCCGCCGCGGCGGCCACGATGACCTGGGCGCGTACGTCGGCCACGTTGCCGGCGACCCACACGCCGGGCACGGCGGTGGCACCGGTCGGGTCGGCGGGCACCTGGCTGCCGATCACCTGCCCGCCGAACTCCACGTCGACCGGCTTGCAGCCGAGCGACTCCAACACCTGAGCGCGGGCGGTGAACCGGGGCGCGACGACCACCGCGTCGAGCGCGACGATCTCGCCGGAGGCCAGGCGTACCCCGGTCAGGGTGTCGCCGGCCACCTCGACCCTCTCGACCGGGCCCTCCACGACGGTGATCTCGCGCGCCGCGAGCCGTTCGGCCTCCTCGGGGCCGAGCGTCGCGCTGTGCAGCAGGAGCAGCACGTCCGGGCTCCACTGCCGCCACAGGTCCGCCTGATGGGCAGCCGTCGGCCCGGTGGCCAGGACCCCGATGCGCCGGTCCCGGACCTCCCAGCCGTGACAGTACGGGCAGTGCAGCACGTCGCGCCCCCACCGCTCGGCCAACCCCGGCAGGTCGGGCAGCTCGTCGACGAGCCCGGTCGTCACCAGTAGCCGCCGTGCCCGCACCTCGCGCCCGCCGTCCAGCGTCACGACGAAGCCGGTGCCCTCTCGGGACGCGGCCTCAGCCCGGCCGGCGATGATCTCGCCGCCGTAGCGGGTCACCTCGTCGCGCCCGGCCACCATCAGCTCGGCCGGCGGCGTGCCCTCCCGGGTCAGGTAGTTGTGCACGTGCCCGGCCGGCGCGTTGCGCGGCTGCCCGTCGTCCACCACCAGCACCGACCGCCGTGCCCGGGCGAGGGCCAGCGCCCCGCTCAGCCCGGCGGCGCCCCCGCCGACCACCACCACGTCGTACGTCCCGTCCACCGGATGCCTCCTCCGCTCGTCGTGCGTCCACCGTGTCGCACGATCTGCCGATCCGACAAACAATGTTGCCGGAACGGCAAAGATCCGGCTGGCGGGTCGGAGTTGCGGGATCTCCTTACCTAGAACTACTATGCATTGCAGTTCTAGGGATAGGTGGTCGAATGCACATCACCAAGGACCTCGTCGCCGCCTCGGCGACACCGCTCGTGCTGGGGATCCTCGCCGAGGGCGAGAGCTACGGCTACGCGATCCTCAAACAGGTCAACGAGCTGTCGGGCGGGCAGCTGGAGTGGACCGAGGGGCTGCTCTATCCGCTGTTGCACCGGCTGGAGCGGCTCGGCCACGTCGAGGCGTACTGGCAGACCCCGGCCGGGGGACGCCGCCGCAAGTACTACCGCATCACCGACCAGGGCCGGGCCGAGTTCGCCGAGCAGCGCCGCCAGTGGGCCGCGGTCGTCGACACCCTGCGGGGCGTCTGGGACACGGCCCGGTCCGTCAACCCGATCGCGGCACCGGCATGGGAGGCGGGACGATGACCCTCGACAGCGACAGCGACAGCGACCTGGAGGCCCAGATCGCGCAGTGGCGGGCCTACACGCGTCGCCGCCGGGAGCTGCACCACACCGACACCGAGGAGCTGGAGGACCACCTGCGCAGCCGGATCACCGAGCTGGTCGAGGCGGGCCTGCGGACCGACGAGGCGTTCCTGATCGCCGTCAAGCGCATGGGCAGCCTCGACGAGTTGTCGCGGGAGTTCGCCCGCGAGCACTCCGAGCGGCTGTGGAAGCAGCTCGTGCTGCCCGGGGAGCCGGACGCGCCCGCCGCCGCCCGCACCCGGCGCGAACTGCCCGTCATGGTGGTCTGCGCCGTCGTCGCGGCGCTCGCGATCAAGGTGCCGGGCTGGTTCGGGTTCGACCTGGCCAGCGACAACGACGCCGGCTTCTACGCGCGCAACCTGAGCCTCTTCTCGCTGCCGGCGCTGGCCGCGTACTTCGCCTGGCAACGCCGCGTCAATGCCCGCGTCGTCGGGGTGCTCGCGGCGCTGTTCGTCCTCGGCGCGGTCGCCGCGAACGTGTACCCGCTCGCCGATGACTCGCAGTCCTTCGTGCTCACGGTCATCCACCTGCCGCTCGCGCTGTGGCTGGTCGTCGGCGTCGCCTACGTGGGCGGTGACTGGCGCTCGGACCGGCGACGGATGGACTTCATCCGGTTCACCGGCGAGTGGCTGATCTACCTCAGCCTCCTCGGCCTGGGTGGCGGCGTGCTCACAGCCTTCACCGCCGGCACCTTCCGGGCCATCGGCATCGACGCCGAGGGCTTCATCACCTTGTGGCTGCTGCCGTGCGGCGCCATGGCCGCGGTCGTCGTGTCGGCGTGGCTGGTGGAGGCCAAGCAGAGCGTCATCGAGAACATGGCCCCGGTGCTGACCCGCGTCTTCACGCCGCTGTTCGCCGCCACCCTGCTGGCCTTCCTGGTCGCCATCGTCTGGACCACCAACGGCATCGACGTCGAGCGCGACGTGCTCATCCTCTTCGACCTGCTGCTCGTCGTCGTGCTGGGCCTGCTGCTGTACGCCATCTCCGCCCGCGACCTCGCGGCCCGACCCGGCCTGTTCGACCGCCTTCAACTGGCGCTCGTCGTCAGCGCCCTGATCATCGACGTCCTGGTGCTGCTGGCCATCACCGGCCGGATCACCGAGTGGGGTTTCAGCCCCAACAAGACCGCGGCGCTGGGGGAGAATCTCGTCCTGCTGACCAACCTGGCCTGGTCGGCGTGGCTGTTCCTCAGCTTCGTCCGGGGCCGCACGCCGTTCGCCCGCCTGGAACGCTGGCAGACCCGTTACCTGGCCGTGTACGCGGGCTGGGCCTGGATCGTCGTCCTCGCCTTCCCGCTCGTGTTCGACTTCGCCTGAGCCTGAGCCTGAGCCTGAGCCGTAGCCCGGGTCCCGGCCACCGCACGGTGGCCGGGACCCGGGCTACGGCGTCCAGCGCACGTTGGGGTTCACGCGACCGGTCCAGTTGAAGATGGCCATGTTGTCCCACTGGTTGCCGGTGCCGTTGATGTTCGCCGGGTCCCAGCCGTTGCCAGGGACGGCGTACCAGGTCGGCTCCCAGTAGAAGACGCCGATGGCGCCGGCGTCGCGAGCGGTGTTCTGCACCCAGGCGAACTCGGTGGCCTGCCCGCTCCAGCTCGCGGGATGGCCGGCGCAGGGCTCGGTGCCGTTTACCGAGTTCGGCTCGCCGTCGGCGTTCGCGGCGGTGAACGGGTACGCCGTCTCGGTGAGGACGACGGGCCTGCCGTACCGGGACCGCACGTCGGTGATGACGTTGTACAGGTTGGCCAGCGTGCCGTGCCACATGCAGTAGTAGGACAGGGCGGTCAGGTCCCACTGGACGCCCTTCGCCGCGATCCCGTCGTAGAACCAGCGCGCGTTGGCCATGCTGTCCGCGTTGGCGGTGTGGATGATCACCTGGGTGCCGCTGTTGCACTGCTTCGTCGCCTGGTAGCCGGCCTTGAGCAGCAGGCTGAGGTTGGTGAAGTCGTTGTTGACGACCCTGCCGTCGTTCCACAGCATGCCGACGTTGATCTCGTTGCCGATCTGGACGCTGTCCGGCGTGGTGCCCTGTGCCTTCAGGCTGGAGCAGACGTCGTAGGTGTAGTTGTGGACGTCGGTCTGTAGCTGGCCGATGCCGTGGTTCGCCCAGGCGGCGGGCTTGTACTGCTTGCCGGGATCGGCCCAGGTGTCCGAGTAGTGGAAGTCGATCATCAGCTTGAGGCCCCTGGCCTTGACCGCCCGCGCGTACGCCAGCACCCGGGCCTTGTTGTTCCAGCCGCTGACGGGGTTGTTCCAGACGCGGAGCCGGACGTAGTTGACGCCGAGGCCCTTGAGGATGTCGAGCGGGTCCCGCGCGGTCCCGCCGGCGTCGTAGTACCGCGCGCCGAGGTCCAGGCTGCGCTGCACCGAGGAGACGTCCGCGCCCAGCATGGTCAGCGTGTTCGCGGCCGACGCCGGTGTCAGCGGCGTGAGCAGGGCGACCAGCGAGAGGAGCGCGGCGACCCAGGCCCGCAGGACGCGGCGGTGCGGAGTCATCCCCGACCTCCTCGATGGCAGGCGCGGGGCCGAGGCCCGGCATCGGACAGGCTTCAATAGATATCTATGTATACCACAGTCGGGTCGGCCGCCCGGGGTGCCGTGGTCAGTGCTGCTGTCCCGGGTGGTCGTCCGTCGTCGGCGTCGACCGGTGTGCCTGGTCGGCCGGGCGCACCGTGAACGGATGCCGCAGCCGTTGCATCGCCTCCTCGCTGCCGTCGAAGGTCACGCCCTGTTCGTCGAGCCCGTTGTTCGCCGGCGGGGTGAGGAACAAGGCCGATGGGCCATCGCCATGAGAAGTCATGCGGGATTCCTGTTTCTGCTGAGGGAGAGCCTGGGTGGCCGCGGGCCGTTGTGCCGCGATTCCAGTCGGCGTTCGCACTGACGCCCGATCACGGTGCCCGATCGCGGAGGACCGCCTGCCGACACCGCCACCCAAACCATACCCGGGTTGCCCCCCGACCGGTCGCCGCCGGCAAGGTCACCACGGTCAACTCGGCGAATCTCCCACGGTGGTGGCGGACGCCCGGCCCTCCTGCCGGGCCCGTTCGAGCAGCAGGGCGAGCCGCCGCCGACGCCGCCGACGGGCCACCCGAAGCGCCAGGGCGGCCGCCGTGAGGCCGACCACCACGCCCAACTGCGGCCACGGCACCGCCCAGACCGTCACGGTGGCCGTGGCCGACCCGGCCTCGGCGATGGCCCCGCCGCCGAGCGCCGCCGGAGTCATCGCCACGGTCGTCCGCAGCGGGCCCAGCCCCCAGACACCGCCGACGCGGGCCTGGGCCGTGCGGCTGCCGCCGGGCAGCAACTCCTCGACGTCGACCGTGGTGTCCCGCCCGGCGAGGCCGAACAGTCCGACACGGT
>NZ_GG657738.1:4079508-4165495 GCF_000158815.1 Micromonospora sp. ATCC 39149
GCGGGGTGCGGGGTGGGGCCGCTGCAACCGGCCCCACCCCGCGCGTGATCATTCGAACAGGGACAGGGTCAACGTCGAGGTGTACGCGCCCGCGGCGACGTCCGCCGGGGTGCGCAGGTACAGGTCGGCGTTGACGGAGTACGAGTCACCGGCGACGGCGCCGGAGTCGTACGTCGACATCAGCAGCTCCTGGTCCGCCAGGCCGACATTGTTGCCGGGCTGGGTCGGTTCGTCCAGTACGGTCACGACCTCATCACCTTCGGTGACCGAGCCGCTGGTGCCGCCGTCGATCAGCCGCGGCTTCCAGCCGAGGTGACCGGCGCTGATCGGCGCCTGTCCGCCGTTGCTGACGAAGTCGCTCGCGCTGCCGACCACGGCCCAGGCCGCGCCGGCCGGCACCTCGTCGGCGGTACGGGTGTCGGTGACCGTCACCGTCGGCAGGGTGCCGACGAACTGGCGGACCAGCAGGGTCGAGCCGTCCTCGGCCAGCGCGACGGAGTCGCCCGCGACCGACAGGGCGAGCACGCCCGGCTCCCGGATCTCCTCGATGTCGACCGTCACCCGTACGTCGGCACCGTCACCGTCCTCGGCCATCGCGGGTGACGGCAGCGCCGTCGTCCCGGCCAGGAGGGCAGCCGCGGCACCCGCCGCGAACAGCCGCTTACGCTTCCAAGTGTTCATGCGATCTCCGTTGACGTCTGTGGTTGATGGGGGTCGGTGATTATCCGCCGCAGCTGATGGCGGGGTGGTTGGCGGTGGCGACGGTGGTCACGGTGGTGCCGTCGATGGTGCCGGTGGCTCGGACGGTGGCGGTGCCGGCGGCGACGGAGGTCGCGCGGGTGTTGAAGGACTGGTAGGCGTTGGCGCCGGGTGCGACGCCGGTGAACGTCCGGGTGCCGTGGGCGGTTTCCAGGGTGATGTCGACGGGTGCGGTGTGGCCGTTGTGTGCCTGCACCGCGACGTACGCCCGGGCCCCGACACACCGCGCCTGGGCGCTCGCCGTCACCGGCAACTCGGGCTGGGCGGTCGCGGCCTCGAACTTCCAGGAGTCGATCTCGAAGAGGTCCGCCCCGGCGGGGCCGGAGTAGGTGAAGTAGACGTCGTGCACGCCGCTGACGCCGCTGATCGCGGCGGAAACCTCGGCCCACCCGCCGACCGGCGCGTCGACCGGGACCGTGCCGACCACGGGACCCGCGACGTCGTCCAGGCGCACCTGGATGCGGCCGCCGGCGGCCAGCGCCCGCACCTTCGCCGTCACGCTGGCGACGCCGTCGGTGCCGAAGTCGACGGACGACAGCGCCGTCCAGTCGCCGTTGTCGATGTCACGCACCACCAGGTTCGGCGCCGAGGTGCCGAACTGGGCGGAGGCGCCGTCGACCTTCGCGGTCGCGATGCCCTTGCTCCAGCCGAAGGTCTCCGCCTCGAACACGCGGTACGGGTCGAAGTTCCTGACCTGGTTGACGCCGGCGTAGTTGCCCACGACCTGCTGGATCGTGCCGTCCGGGTTGAAGGTCAGCTCCTGGATGTGCGGGCTGCGGTACCCCTGCGTGGTGTTGCCGTTGATGCGCTTGTTGAGCGTCGGGGCATGGTAGGTGAAGTAGTACTTGCCGCCGAACTCGAACACCGACTGGTGGTTGTTGCCACCGGTGCCGGCGCCGAAGAACTGCGACTGGTTCGGGAACAGCACGCCCGCGTAGGTCTCCTTCGGCCACGACATCGGATTGTCGGAGATCAGGTAGCCGATCTGGCCGCCGCCGGGGTAGCCAGGCAGGGGCGTCTGGTTGCCGCCGAAGTCGGGTCCGCCGAAGTGCGACGAGTACGACAGGTAGTACTTGCCCGCGCGCTTGAAGACCTGCGCCGCCTCGAAGGAGACCGGGGTGTCGACCACCACGGCCGACCCCTGGGTCGAGATCATGTCGCCACCGAGCTTGATCGCCCGGATGTTCTTCGGGTTGTTGAAACGCTCGGCAGCCGGCATGTTCGTCGACGCGGGGCCGCCACCGAAGTAGAGGTAGGCCTGGCCGTCGTCGTCCACCAGCGGAGCCGGGTCGAACTTCCACGCGACGTCCTCGGCACCGGGGGTGCTGCCGTTGATCAGCGTGCTCGTGCGCTCGCTGGTCCACGGGCCGAGCGGCGACTCACCGGTGATCACGTTGCTCGAACCGCCGCCGTTGGCGTAGTAGAGGAAGAACTTCTCCTTGCCGTTCACCGTCTTCTTGGCCATGCCGGGCGCCCACGAGTTGCCGGTGAACGGCGCCACGCCGTTGGGGCCCGCGACCTGGATCTCGCCGTGGTCCGTCCAGTTCACGAGGTCCTCAGAGGAAATCAGCGTGATCTGGTTGATGCTGCCGTAGTTGATGCCCGGCGAGACACCCGTGACCGGGTCGGGGGCGTAGCCCTGGGTGTCGTTGGTCATGTACAGGTACACCCGGCCGCCGTGCACGAAGCCGAAACCGTCGGCGCCGAACTTGTGCCCGATCAAGGGGTTGTGCTCACCGGGCAGCTTGCCGACCACCTCGATGGTCTTCGACGGCGGCGGGGGCGGTGCCGCCCCGACCACCGACACGTCGTCGAGCTTGAAGTCCATGAGGTGCAGGTCCGGGCTGGTGGCCGGCGTGCTCGTCCACGGCGTCTCGAAGAACAGCCGCGCCGTCGACACGTTCTGCGCCGCCGGGATCGTGAACGTCCCGTTGAACTGCGCCCACTGGCCCTTCGTCGCGACCACGCTGACCAGGTTGGTGTAGGTGGACCCGCCGTAGTGCATGGTGGCGAAGAACTGCTTCGTCGCCGGCCCGTTCGCGTTCTCGTACTTCACGCGGGCCGTCAGGGCATAGGTCTGCCCGGCCTGCACCTTGCCGCTGAGATCCTGCATCGGTCCGGACCCGGTCGTGGCCCGGCCGGTGACGAGCGCCGCGCTCGAACCGGAGTAGGCGTCGGGGGTCGACGACAGCACCGCGCTGTCGGTCGAGTTGCCGTTGTTCACGAACCAGTTGGCGATGCCGGCCTCGAATCCCCCGTTCACGATGAGATTCTGCTCGGCGGCCTGGACCGGCGCCGACGTGGCGACCAGCCCCGCGGCCAGCATGGCACCGACCGCCGCGATCGCGGTGACCCGGCGCCGGGTAGCCCCTCGCAAGCGTTGTTTCACCCGTATCCTCCTTCGCTCTGATGTGCACTGTGGGTTACCGACCCTGCTTCGGGTCGGTGGGACGGTTGGCCCTGTGGCAGGACGGGTCGTTCGACGCGGCCGGGTCGAGGCGCGGGGGACCGGCTGGACCCGGCCACCGGGAAGAGGCCGGTGACGTTTCCGTGGCGGCTATCCGCCGCAGCTGATGGCGGGGTGGTTGGCGGTGGCGACGGTGGTCACGGTGGTGCCGTCGATGGTGCCGGTGGCTCGGACGGTGGCGGTGCCGGCGGCGACGGAGGTCGCGCGGGTGTTGAAGGACTGGTAGGCGTTGGCGCCGGGTGCGACGCCGGTGAACGTCCGGGTGCCGTGGGCGGTTTCCAGGGTGATGTCGACGGGTGCGGTGTGGCCGTTGTGTGCCTGCACCGCGACGTACGCCCGGGCCCCGACGCACCGCGCCTGGGCGCTCGCCGTCACGGGCAGGCTGGGTGCGGCCCGGAGCACGCCGAGTCGGGCGAGCTGGTAGCTGAGCGCCCGCTCCGGCGCGTCGATCTGGTTCTGGGTGCCGAAGCGACCGGCCCGGGCCGCCTTCGCGGTGGCGAGCGCGGCCCGCATCGCCGTCCAGGCGTCCGTCGGGTGGTGGCGGCTGTCGAGCGTCTCCGCGTACGCGATGGCCGCGTCGAGTTCGCTGGTGTCCAGCGGCAGGCCCTGCGCCGTCAGCGTGTCGCTGAGCAGGTAGTGGTCGAAGTCGACCCGTCCGCCCGTCGCTTGCGTGGCGTAGTTGAACAGGCCGACCCGGTGGCCCATGAAGTGCGCGAGGCTGCCGTCGAGCGTCTGCGGGCCGACCCGGTTGCCGAGCCGGGTCCAGGTCAGTCCGTCGAGACTGTAGTAGAAGGTGGTCCAGAGCTGTCCGACCGGCGACGCGAAGTCCAGATCGGCCTTCACGTACACCTCGGTCGCGTCCCCCAGCGGCACCGTCGTGCCCGGCAGGAAGTTCTCCAGCGCGGCCTGGTCGAGGTCGACCGCGAACGGTTGCACCCGGTTGACCACGCCCAGCGTGTTCTGGCCCCCAACCCGCTTCACCGCCACGTACGAGAAGCCGCGGTTGTAGGCGGCCAGGCCGGCGACGTCGCCGTTCCTCATACCGGAGATGTCCATCCGGGTCTCGGCCGACTGTCGCGGACCGAAGGTGCGCTGCGAGAGGGTGTTGCGCGCCTCCTCGAACCAGGCCAGTTCCGCCCGGTTCGACAGCTTCGTGTAGACGTACTGGCCGGTGACCACCTTGCCGGTGGTCAGCCGCAGCCAACCGTCCCGATCGGTGAGCGACCAGTACCGGTTGTCCGGGGCGTGGTTCCACTCCCACGCCATGTCCAGCCGCGAGCCGTTCGGGGCGATCTCCGCCTCGGTCGGGTACTCGGTTGTCACCGGCTGCCCGACGATCGAGACATCGTCGATGAGGTACTCCACGCTGGACGACGGCGGCTGCGGGTTGCCCCACGGCGTCTCCACCGCGAACTTGACGTTGTTGAGGTTCGCCGTCGTCGGGAAGGTGTACCGGCCGGTGACCGTCGTCCACTGCCCGACCGGCACGGTGCCGAACGCCATCACCTGGACGCCCGAGCCCCAGTCCGCGGCGAGGTTGAACCGCACGCTGCTCGGCCCCGACGCGTATTTGATCTTCGCCGACACGGTGTAGGTCACGCCGTGCTGGAGCTTGCCGTTCAGGTACTGGTTCGGGCCGGAGCCGTTGAGCGTGCGGTTGCCGACCCGCAGCGCCGCCGAGCCCGAGGCGCGGTCGGCCGGGTCCAGGCCGAGCGTGGCCCCGAACTGCGCCGCCCACGGCGCGACGCCCCCGGACTCGAAGCCGGCGTTGCCCAGCAGCTCGACGCCGAGGAGTGACTCGTCGAGGTCGGGCGGCGCGGGAATCGTCCACTCCTCGTCCAGGTACGCCTTGTGCGGCGCGTCGTTGGCGAAGTCGTCCGAGGCGACGAGGCTCTTCTGCCGTTCGAGGGCCTCCTCGGCCGGGCTGAGCCGGATCGGCTTGGCGAACTCGCCGTCGACCGGCACGACCCCGTTGTTGCCGAAGGTCGGCCACCCGTCGGACCAGGTGGCGGGGATGAGCGCGGGGATGCGACCGATCGGGAACGTGTCGCGGAAGAACATCCCGTGCCAGTCGGTCCCGCCGTCGGCGCGGGAGACCGGTACGAGGCTGCCCTGGGCGAAGCCGTTGGAGTTGAGCACGCCGCGTGCCTCGTAGGTGTTGACGCCGCCGGCCGAGGTGTACCGCCCGAGCAGATCCTTCGAGCGGAGCATGACGACCTGACGCCCCTGGCCGGAGGGCCAGGTGATGATGACGGCGTAGTACCAGCCGTCGATGCGGTAGAACTGGGCACCCTCGAACAGGCCGCCGATGAACGGCTTACCGGCGTAGTCGCTTGCCGTGAAGATGTTCGGGTAGTCCTGCTCGATCGCGGTCAGGCCGGCGTTGAGGCGTACCGCGCTGGTGCCGCCCGAGCCGTAGAAGATGTACGGCGTGCCGTCGACGTCGAAGAAGAGCGACGGGTCGTGCAGGCCACGGCCGAGGGCCGTGCGTTGCCACGCGCCGTCCTCGATGTCGGCCGTGCGGTAGATGTACGCGCCGTTGAGGTTGTTGGTGTTGAAGGCGACGTAGAACATGCCGTCGTGGTAGCGCAGCGACGAGGCCCACTGCCCCTGACCGTACGAGTTCTGGCCGTTGCGCAGGGAGAACGAGTCGCCGATGCTCGCCCGGTCGAAGACGTAGTTGACGGTCTCCCAGTTCACGAGGTCGTAGGACTTCATGATCGGCGCGCCCGGGCTCAGGTGCATCGTCGTGCTGATCATGTAGTAGATGTCCCGGCCCTCGTCGTTCTCGGCGGCCGGGACCCGTTCGACGCTGATGTCCGGCACGTCGGAGCGCAGCAGCGGCACGGAGTACGTCCCGTCGCCCCGGTCGGTCGACGTGTACGACGACTCGGGCGACCAGCCGTCGACGGCCTGGGCCGGACCACCGACGGACACGACGCCGGCACACAGGAGCGCCCCCACGACTCCCAGCGAAACCCGTCGCAGCCCACCTGACGCAGCGGAGACACCAGGACCCACGGATACTTTCATGCGCCACTCCAGCCGCGAACGTAACGGGGGAGTTCATAATGTTATCGCTCACATGTGCTGTCAAGACATCGCTGAGACTTGCTGGAAATCTTCCTGAAATGGTGGGGATTTGGCTTGGGAGTGCTCCCGAAACGCGAGATCAGGCCGTTGGGCATCGGAACACAACTTGCCCAATCCACAACAAAATCCCTGAGGGTGATGTATGGGTCGACAGACAACGAGAGTCTGATAACGGGCGTCATGTGCGCGCTAACACGCCACCCTTGTAATCGGGAGCAAGGCGTGGCACTCGTCCAGTGTGCTGCGCCGAAAATTCGTTTGACGAGTGGGTAGGGGCGGTGGATGTGGAGAGTGGGGCGGTGGGCAAGTGGCGGCGGTTTCTGAAGCTGCGGCTGGACGGGCTGATGGACGGGCAGCGGCCGGACCGCCCCGCCGTCGATCGGCCTCGACCAGCCGATACGGGGTGGTGACGACGTTGAAGGGAGGTTCGCGCAACGCCGCCCGCTGGTCATGCAGGTCGGTGGCCGAGAAGTTGCGGTCGTCGAACTCCGCGATTGGGTTTATCTGGCTTGATTCCGTCCTCAAGCCACACCGAGCGGACATTTCTAACTCCACGAACCCGCTGTTCATCGAGAGGGTCGTCGACGTCGTCGGGCTCTACCACACCCGCCCGGGCGGGCCATCGTGCTCTGGGTGGACGAGAAGAGCCGGATCCAGGCCCTCGGCAGGTCCCGACCCTGAAAGTCGACATCTGTTCCTGGATCGCCGACCAAAAACGCGACCTGCGGCCGTTCATTCGGACCAAGACCGCCGAAGAGGCCCTCGAATCACTCGCACGATCTTGTAGGCGGATTTCCGGCGAGAGCGCCAGAGAAGGCTTCGTCGGGAGCGGTGCGGAATCAGGGGAATCTATGCGCCAATCCATTGTCGTGACCGGGCTCGGCCCCTCGGCAGCACGGCGCCCGACCTTGCGAGGTGACCCGCACTCACGGAGAATCTCGAACTCAGGGAGGCGTTGGATGACATTGACTCAGTCCCGCACGAGGCCCGGGGCGAACGGCTGGACCGACGGCGTATTCACCAACCCGGTGCTCGCCGGTCTGCACCCGGACCCGAGCGTCTGCCGGGTCGGCGACGACTACTACCTGGCCTGTTCCAGCTTCGAGTATTTCCCGGGGGTGCCCCTCTTCCACAGCCGGGACCTGGTGCACTGGGAGCAGATCGGCAACGTGCTGGACCGGCCCAGCCAACTGGTGCTGCCGCCCACGATGCCGTCCTCCGCAGGCGTCTACGCGCCGACCCTGCGCCACCACGACGGGCGCTTCTGGCTGATCGTCACCAGCGTCGGCGACGGCGGCGGAAACCTGATCTACACCGCCACTGACCCGGCTGGCCCCTGGTCGGACCCGGTCCGGGTGCCGGGGGTCAACGGCATCGACCCGGACCTCGCCTGGGACGAAGACGGCAACTGCTGGTGCACCTACGCCGGAATCGAACAGGTGCGCATCGACCCGCACACCGGGCGGACGATCGGCCGGCCGCGCCGGCTGTGGTCCGGAGCGCCGGGGGCGCAGGCACCGGAGGCGCCGCACCTGTACCGGGTCGGCGGCTACTGGTACCTCCTGATCGCGGAGGGCGGCACCGAGCGCGGCCACGCCGTCTCGATCGCCCGCGCGCCCGCCCCCGACGGGCCGTTCGAGCCCTGCCCGGCCAACCCCATTCTGACCCACCGGGGCACCAACCGTCCGATCCAGAACACCGGCCACGCCGACCTCGTCGAGGCGGCCGACGGATCGTGGTGGATGGTGCTGCTCGGCGTACGCCCCGGTGGCGGCACCCCCGGCTGGCACGTACTCGGGCGGGAGACCTTCCTGGCCCCGGTGACCTGGACCGACGGCTGGCCGGTGGTGGGCGAGGTCGCGCCGGTCATGACGGCGCCGCCGTGGGCCGCGCACCCGGTGCCGCTGCCCGTACCGGACGACTTCGACAACGACGGGTTGCATCCGCGCTGGATCTCGGTGCGGTCCCGGCCCGCCGAGAGCTGGTCGCTGACGGAACATCCCGGCTGGCTCACGCTCCGGGCGCGCGGCGCGTCGATGGACGATCCCGCCGTCACGTTCGTCGGCCGCCGTCAGCAACACCTGTCGTGCCGCGTCCGGACGCTGGTCGACGCGACCGCAGGGCGCGGCGGGCTCGCGGTACGCCTCGACGAGCGGCATCACTACGAGATCGAGGCGGGCGATGGAGAGGTCCGGGTGGTCGCCCGAATCGGAACGGTGCTGTCGACGGTGGCCACCCGCTCGGTCACGGCCGGCCCGGTCCGCCTCCGCCTCGACGTGATCGCCCCGTCGCCCGGTGACTGGCACCCGAGCAAGGAGCCCGACCTGCTCCAGTTCGGGATCGAGGAGGCGGACGGCGCGGTCGACGTGCTGACCACACTGGACGGCCGCTACCTTTCGACGGAGGTCGCCGGTGGCTTCACCGGCCGGGTGATCGGAATGTACGCGGCAGCCGGCAGCGTCCGCTTCGACTGGTTCGACTACGAGCCCCGGGGCGACGACGCGCGGACACCCGGGTCCGAGTCGGGGCCCTGACCGGCGGCAAGGTGGGCATGGTTAACATCAAAAACTCAAACAAGTTCGTGATGCAGCTACGCCGTGGCGAAGCTGAGCACCACGGAGCTGACCTCCATCCGGCGCGCACGCTGGTGGGTGCCAGGCGTCGATCCCGTTGTTCGATAGCAGCGCGTCCAGCTATCCGAAACGCTCTCTCCACTGGCTACAGCTAGCCTTGCCGCTGAACACGCCGTGAAGAAAGCAGGGCAGATCCAGGTTCGCCTGAGATTGGCAAGCTTCGAGCGCGCGGCGGTCGGCGGCGTGAAGCCTCCGATCATGGGCAGCGGCGGGACGGACGACGTGGGTGCCGGGTGGAGCACCGATCGCGGCGCCGACGAAGCGGCGTTGTCGTCGGAAGAGATCGCCGCTGCGCGGGTGACCGCGCTGCGACACGCGGTCGCCGCGCGGAACAGTTCGCTGCGGGGGTTGTGGCCGATGGCGGCAGACACGCCGGTGACGTCCAGGACGCGGGTCTGGCCGGTGTGGATATCGCGGAGGCGGGCTCGGGCGACGGCGTCGTCGTGGCCGAGGATCTCCTCGACGACGCTGTTCCACGCCAGGTGGATCTTGTCGTTGTCCAGCGCCCGGTCGGTCATGATTCGGCTGGCGCGGAAGGTGTCGCGGCGGTGGACGATGGTGACGCTGCGGGCGAAGCGGGTGAGGAAGGTGGCTCTTCCACGGCGGTGTCGCCGCCGTTGACGACGGCGATGTCCTGGCCTCGGAAGACTCGTCGCAGGTGGCGCAGGCGGACATGCGCCCCGCCGGACTGCTGCCCTCGATGACCAGGGGTGCGAGGTCGGCGCGGGCAGCGGTGTACCCGGCGGGCCCGGAGCCGATGATGATCAGGCCGTGCGGGTCGGACACGAGGGGATTCTGCCCAGGGTGCAGCCGCCCGCCGGCGTCGAGGATCGGCGGGCGGTGACGGGGTCAGCCGGTGGGGCGCAACTCGGCGAGCAGCTTCTCCACCCGGCTCCGGATGTCGTCGCGGATCGGGCGTACCGATTCGACGCCCTTGCCGGCCGGGTCTTCGAGTTTCCAGTCCTCGTAGCGCTTGCCGGGGAAGACCGGGCAGGCGTCCCCGCAGCCCATGGTGACGATGACGTCGGAGGACTCGGCGGTGGCGTACTCGAGGAGCTTGGGGGTCTGGTCGGTGATGTCGATCCCGACCTCGCGCATGGCCGCGACTGCGGCGGGGTTGACGGTCTCGGCGGGAGCGGAGCCGGCGGAGCGGACCTCGACGGCGTCACCGGCAAGGTGGCGCAGCCACCCGGCGGCCATCTGGGAACGACCGGCGTTGTGGACGCAGACGAACAGGACGCTGGGCTTGTCGGACATCAGCAGCCTCTCTGGCGGTACGGGTCGCAGGGCCGGTTCACCGGCGCCTCGTCAGGAATCGTGGGCAGCGTTCGGTCGGGGTCGCTGTTGCGGTCGAGCAGCCGGTACCGGCCGGCCGGATGCGGCCGGTTGAGCAGGCCGCGGTACGACGTGTGGGCTGTCCGGTGCTCGGGCTCGCTGGTCATCGGTGGTGGTCGAGGGTCGGGTCCCGGTCGTCGGTGGGCACCACCACCTGGTCGGCGGCCCGCCCGGCGTCGGGGTAGAGCGCGGCCAGGAGGCCGATGCCCACGGCGAGGCCGACGAACTGGGCGAGGACGAAGCCGGGGACGGAGGTGGGGGCGATGCCGGCGAAGGTGTCGGTGAAAGCGCGGCCGATCGTCACGGCCGGGTTGGCGAACGAGGTGGACGAGGTGAACCAGTACGCGGCCCCGATGTAGGCGCCCACGGCGGCGGGCGCGACGGGGGCGCGGCCCGAGCGGGCGAGGGCGAAGACCAGCAGGATCAGACCGGTGGTGGCGACGACCTCACCCAACCAGAGATGCCCGACGGCGCGGTCCTTGCCGGAGAGGTCGACTGCGGCCAGGTCGAACATCAGGTTCGTCAGCACCGATCCGGCGATCGCCCCGGCGACCTGGACAACGACGTAGCCCCCGAGTTCGCGGGCGGTGAGGCCGGTGCCGGTGCGGCGGCCGAGGAACCAGTCGGCGGCGGAGACCACCGGGTTGAAGTGGGCACCGGAGACCGGCCCGAACATCAGGATCAGCGTGCCGAGAGCGAACGCGGTGGCGATCGAGTTCTGGAGCAACTGCAACCCGACGTCGTCGGGGGAGAGGGTGGTGGCCATGATGCCGGAGCCGACCACGGCGGTGACCAGCAGGGCGGTGCCGGTGAACTCGGCCAGCAGGCGCCGCCAGAGTGCATTGGTCATCAGTCTGTTCTCTCCCATTGCGGTAACGCCCGGACCGCTGTCGGCCGGGGTCTATCGGGTGGCGGGGACGTTCAGCTCGTCGAGCAGCCGGCGGACGCGGCGTTCGATCTCGTCACGGATCGGCCGCACACCGGCCACGGTGAGGCCGGCGGGGTCGTCGAGGTCCCAGTTCTCATAACGAGTGCCGGGGAAGACGGGGCAGGCGTCGCCGCAGCCCACGGTGACCACGACGTCGGCGGCGCGCAGCGCGAGCTGCTGGTCGACCGAGAGGTCTTGCGCAGGTAGGCGTTGGTGTCAGTCACGGTGGTCTCCCGAGCTCATGGCGGGGGTGATGACGGGGGCGACGCGGTCGACGCGGGCGGCGAGGTCGGCGTACGCGGCCTCGAACGCGTCGTCGGTGTCGAGGCGGACCGGGTCGGGCACCGACCAGTGCAGCCGGGGTCGGCCCGGCCCGGTGAGTTCCTCGTGGGCGTTGTCGCAGACGGCGACAACGAGGTCGTCGTCGCGCACGATGTCGGCGACATGGGAGGTCGCGGTCGGGTCCAGGGTCAGCCCGTGCCGGTGGGCCACGGCGACGGCGCGCGGATGAACCCGCTCGGCGGGTTTCGTGCCGGCGGACGCCGCCGCGGTGTGGGTGCGCTCGGACCACAGGGCGGCGGCAAGCTGCGAGCGGGCGGAGTTGCGGGTGCAGACGAACACCACCCGACCGACGCCGGTCAGCGGCGACGGGGTCAGCGTGGCGAGGGCTTCGGGTCGCAGCCGCAGGTAGGTGCGGCGGCGGTCGCCCTCGGACCGGCCACGGACCACGAGGCCGGCGTCGGTGAGGACCTTGACGTGGTGGGCGACCAGGTTCGTCGGCATCCCCAGGTCCTGGGCGATCTCGCCGGGGGAGGCGTCGCCCAGGGTGAGCGCGTCCACGATCGCCAGGCGCGCCGGGTCGCCGAGCGCGGCGTGGATCCGAGCACGCCCTTGCAGGGAAGCAAGCTCAGTCATCATTGACTCAACTATCGCTGAGATGTTTTCCTGCCGTCAAGTGGGGGGTGACCTCCAGATGGCCCATCGTGAACCCGGTCAACGTGCCACCCACGCGGCGTGGCATGCAGACGAGTGGTTGGGTCCCCCCACCGCCATGCCTGACCGGGCAGGCCGGCGACCAGCGGTGGGATCGACGACCGATTGTGTGCTACGGTAGCCGAGTTGCAGTTTTGATTTCCGTAGACGTTTTCCGGCGCCTGATGGGGCATCTGAAACCCATCCAGGCGCTTTCGTTTTCGTGTCGTTTCGACGCGGGTGATCAACGCGGCGGCGTAAGGGTCCGCACAGTGCGGTCTCTGACAGCCTGCGAAGGAGCAGACATGACTACAGGTACCGTGAAGTGGTTCAACGCCGACAAGGGCTTCGGCTTCATCAGCCCGGACGGCGGCGGCGCCGATGTCTTCGCCCACTTCTCCGCGATCTCGGCGAGCGGCTTCCGCAGCCTCGACGAGAACCAGAAGGTGGAGTTCGACATCACCCAGGGCCAGAAGGGCCCGCAGGCGGAGAACATCCGCCCGCTCTGATCCACATTCCGCAACGGCGGCCCGACTGGTTCAGCGGGCCGCCGTTCGGCGTCTCATGCGCTTACCGCGGCATCGCGAGAATTGTCTGATCGGCAGAAGGTCGGCCATCTCGGCGTGGAGCCGACTTGGCATTGCCCCGTGTTCTCTTCCCCGGATCGATTCGGACCTCGGGCGCAAGTCCGCCAAGGCCGACTGCCAGATCGCCCAAGGCGCGCCTCTGGCTCATGAGCCAGACAGACACAGGCATCGACCCGTATCCACAACGGGCCGATTTTCGCATCGCCGCCGCCCTGACGGTCGAGGCACGTACGGTCGAGGTCAGGTGGAGCACACCATGGTCGGACTCGACGCCCTACCTCATGATGACTGTCAGCCAGCCCGGGCCGGGGTGCACGGCGTTACATCCTGAAGGGTTGATGACTATGACGACGACCTACTCGGGTCCTGCGAGGCTGATCCTGGTCGACGGTGCCTGCATCTCCGGCATGGCTTCCCTCAGTACCAACCAGCGCGGAGACCTCAGCGGCTGGGGCGGCACGTTCCGTCCGGACGAGATCACGACAGACCTTCGCAACGCAGGCCAAGGGCTGCAATTGGAGCTGCCCTACGATCGGGTGGGGACAGTCGCCGTCACCGGCGTACGCAAGCTACTCGCCACGCAGGTGTTGATGTCGTTGGCAGGCCGCGGACCCGCACCATTCTGATCGCGCGCCGCACGGCCGCCGCTACATCGCCGCCGCAACCGTCGCCATCCCCCCGGGGACGTCACTCGCGTGTCAGGCCCGGTGGCAGCGCGTCTTCGTCGGGTCGGACCCGGCGGGCGTTGGCCACAGGGTCGCGTTCGAGGGTGTGGATCAGCGGTTCCGGGCCGCCGACGCAGGTCCAGGTGTCGTCCCAGAGTGCGGAGACCAGCCATGACCGGTCGGCAGGGAAGAACAGGTCGGGTAGCGATCCGCAGGAGTGACGCATGTGACCGGTCCGCCAGGTGAGGGCCTGCTCGGGTCCGGCTTCGACCAGCACGTACGGCCAGTTCCAGTAGAGCGAAACCCTGGGGGCGTGGGGAAAGACGACGTCATGGGCGCCGGTGTCGAGGTACGCCAGCCACCACGGCTGGTCGGGGGTGTGCGTGATGAGGTCTTCGACCAGAGCGTGCTCGTAGGCGGCGGCGGTGACGTCGTCGGCCTGGTACGTGGTGGCGTAGGCGTCGAAGATCGGCGGGATGGCGGTGGTGATCGAGATGCCGGCAGTGGCGTGACCGGCGATCCATTCCACGTCGGCGGCGGCGCCGATGCGCCAACTCCGCCCGTCCCTGCTGACCTGCACACCACTATTCAAGCCGCTGCGGTGACGGTTGTCGAACGTTCTGATCATCGCCTGCAACACGTCCGGCGACGCGCCCACGATCTGCTCGCACAGCAGGTCAACACAGGGTTCACCCTCTCAGATGCGGCCATCGCGCATCACTCCCCTTCACTGGACTTAGCCGTCTCGAAGGATCGTGCGGTGGCCGTCTCCCCTCTGCGCAACACGACCATTACGGGCAAGTCGTACACCACTCCAGTGGACGCACCCCGGTGACCAGTGCGCACATCTGTCGATGTGCGGGCACGGGTCGCAGGCGACCTGTGTCATCGTCCTTCCATGGCGATCAGCTTGCGCGTGGCAGACAATCGGGATGTGCCGTTCCTCGTCCAGTCGGATCTTCACGTCGACCGGATGGAACTCCACAGGGTCATCGAGGTCGGTCGAGTCACCGTTGCCGTGGAAGACACGTCCATCCAGGGATGGCTCAGGTGGGGCCTCTTCTGGGACGAAATCCCCTTCATGAACATGTTGTTCGTTCTCGAGCAGCACCGCGGCAAAGGCCTCGGCACCCGGCTGATCCAGCACTGGGAGAACCAGCAGCGGGCAGCGGGCCATGGCTCGGTGATGACATCGACCCTGGCGAGCGAAGAAGCCCAGCATCTATACCGCCGCCTGGGTTACGTCGACCGCGGATGCCTCCTGCTACCGGGTGAACCACTGGAGATCCTTCTCGCCAAATCTCTTGGAGAGTGACGCATTCATTTGCCGCGAAGCGCTCGTCACCGAGGGTGACGTCGGCGAGTTGTTGGTGTTTGGACGTGTCGAGTTGGGTACGTCGTCGCAGCGACGGCAGTGTCGGCTCAGCCTTGAGGACGGTCATCTCTCGTCTCTGTGTGCTACCAAGAAACCGTTGCCTGCAGGCCTTGGACGTACTGCGGCCGGACTGCCTTGATGAAGGGCTAGAAGCTAGGAGTACGTGGATGAGAGCGATCGTGTACGACCGGTACGGGCCCCCGGATGTGTTGCGGATCGAAAACGTCCCCAAGCCGTCTCCTACTGCCCGGCAGGTGCTCGTCAAGATTGCGGCGACCTCGGTCAACCTGAGCGATTGGGAGACTCTGCAAGGCTCACCGCTGTATTCACGCATCGGTGGGCTACGCTCACCGGCACGCCGGACACTCGGCTCGGACATCGCCGGCTGGGTCGATGCGGTCGGCCCGGCCGTCACCCGGTTCCGACCCGGTGACGAGGTGTATGGCGACAACCTCATGCTCAAGGGCGGCTTCGCCGAGTACGCGATCGCTCCCGAGTCGGTTCTGACCCACAAGCCCGCCGCCCTTACCTTCGCCGAGGCCTCGGCGATCCCGCAGGCGGGCGTCATCGCGTGGCAGGGGACCAAAGGCGCCGCAGTCGGGAAACGGGTCCTGATCAACGGTGCCGGCGGAGGATCGGGCTCATTCGCCATTCAGCTCGCCAAGCAGCTCGGCGCCGAGGTGACCGGCGTCGACAACGCCGGCAAGCTCGACTTCATGCGATCGGTCGGCGCGGACAAGGTGATCGACTACCGCAGCCAGGACTTCACCCGCAGCGGCCCGTACGATCTCATCCTCGACCTGGTCGCGCACCGGTCGGTGTTCGCCTACCGCCGGGCACTGACCCCCGGCGGCCGTTACCGGTGCGTCGGCGGATCGGTCTCGGCGCTGCTGCGCGTACTGACGATCGGTGCCGCGGCCGGCCGGCTCACCCACCGCCGCCTGGGCGTGCTCGCCGTCAAGGAAGGGCCGACGCATTTCGAACCGGTGGCCGACCTCTGCACCACGGGCAACCTCGCCATCCACATCGACCGATCATTCACCCTCGATCAGGTGCCCGAGGCGTTGGCCCACGTCGGAGAGGGACGCGCACTCGGAAAAGTCATCGTGACCATCAACTGACCAGCGGCATCCGCACATGCCGCTGATCGGGCGCGCGTTCGGTCACTGCGGCGTCACGGCTGTCGAGCAGCATCTGATCAAGACCGCCCGATCTGAGCTCCCTCGCACGCGTGACCAGCTGTTGGACCTGATCCGGTGAAAGCCAGCTGGCGACAGCTACCAGGCTGCCGATCTCCTGGCTCGTCCCTGCTGCACGGGGCCAACGTCGGCACCGCCCGGCTGGGCAATGACCGACTTGCGCCGGATCGTCACCCACCTCGGGCATGACGGGACGTACCCGGTGATGGGCTCTCTTCGGTGCGGGCGATCCGCTCAGCGTAGGCCGCCCGGTCCGACCAGGCCCGTCTCGTAGGCGACGATGACCAGTTGTGCCCGATCGCGTACCGCCAGCTTGGTCAACAACCGCCCGACGTGCGTCTTCACGGTGGGCAGGCTGAGACTGAGCTGCTCGGCCAACTCCGCGTTGGACAGGCCGCGGGCGATCAGCATGAGCACCTCCCGTTCCCGCTCGGTCACCCCCTCCAGCCGTCGCGGTAGCGGCCGGGCCGGCTCGGGCCGACGCGCGAACTCGTCGATCAGCCGGCGGGTCACCGTTGGCGCGAGCAGTCCCTCTCCGGCGGCCACCACCCGGATGCCGGCCAGCAGTTCCGCTGGCGGGGTGTCCTTGAGCAGGAATCCGCTGGCTCCGGCGCGCAGTGCCCCGTAGACGTGCTGCTCCGTGCACTCGTCGACGACCACCGGCAGACCGTCGTGATGGTGACCCACGTTCCCACCGCCGCCGCGTACGCCGATCGCGTTCTCCTACTCACCGACGGCCGCGTCGTTGACGACATGACCGGCGGGATCACCGCCACGGTCGTCGCCGCGCGGATCGCCGAACGGGAGACGCTCCCGGCGGAGGCGGCTGTGGAGCAGCAGTGCTGAGCGTCCGGCGGTCGGCAAGCGCGTTCGTGGCCGTCACCCTCGGCGTGGCACTGGTCGCGGCGGCCACCCTGCTGCTCGCCTCCGGCCGCCCGCAGGTGCCCGACCGGCTGGCGTACGCGGCAGTGGTGGTGCAGAGCCCCGAGGCGGGCGCGCCGGCCGACTCGTTCGCGCCAACCCGGCCCTGGTCCGCACCAGGACGGCGGAACTCACCAGCAAGCTGGCCAAGGTGCCGGGCGTTACGAAGGCAGTGCCGGACCGGACCTTCTACGCCCAGGCGCTCGTCGACGGTCGGCCCCCGGCCACCGATGCGCAGCGGGAGGACGCCCACCAAGGGCACGGCTGGTCCAGCGCCCGGTTGGGGGGACTCCGTCTCACGGCCGGCGAGCCGCCCCGGCAGGCCGGCGAGGTGGTCGTCGACCGGGCGCTCGGGCTGCGTCCCGGCGGGCCGGTCACCCTGCTCACGGCGGCGGGCCTGGAGCCGTACACCGTCACGGGTCTGGTCGACGCACCCGGCGTCTACGTCACGGACGAGGTTGCCGCCGCGCTCGCGCCCGGCGTCCGGGCCATTGGCCTGCTGGTCGCGCCGGGCGCCGATCCCGAGGAGGTCGCCGAGACGGCTCGCGGTGTCGTCGGGGGAGACGGACGGGTGCTGACCGGCGACGGACGCGGTGCGTTGGAGCCTCGGGGTGACGCCCGTACCCGCTGGATCGGCATGCAGGTGCTCACCGCCACGGCGGCCCTCGCCGTCTTCGTCACGGTCTTCGTGGTCGCCTCCACCTTCGCGTTCACCGTGGCGCAGCGTCGCCGTGAGCTGGGACTGCTGCGCGCAGTCGGCGCCACTCCCCGTCAGGTCCGCCGCATGGTCTACGCCGAGGCGCTCGTCGTCGGTGCCACGGCCGGGCTCGTCGGTCTCCTGGCCGGCGCGGCGCTCGCCCCGGTGTTGGGTCGGCTTCTGGTCGACGTCGGCTTCGAGCCGGCGACCTTCCAGGTCCGGTACGAACACTGGCCGGTCGCCGTCTCGTTCGTCGCCGGCCCGGTGATCGCGCTGCTGGCCGTCTGCTCGGCGTCGCGCCGAGCGGCACGCGTTCGCCCGCTGGAGGCGTTGCGCGAGGCGGCGGTGGAACAGCGACCGATCGGGCGGCTACGGATTGCCACCGGAGTGCTCCTCGTCGTGGCCGGGGTCGCCCTAAGCCTCGGCACCGCGACGTCCGACGAAGCCCGCGACGCCGCCACGTTCGCCCTCTACGCGGTGATAGCCCTGGTGGCCGGTGCCACCGTGCTGGCTCCGGCGGCCGTCGGCCCGGTGGTGCGGATGCTGCGGTCGCCGGTGCGTCGACCGGGTGGCGCGATCGGGATGCTGGTCCGGGCCGGGGCGTTGACCGCGACCCGGCGGACGGCTTCCGTCGCCGCCCCGGTGCTGCTCACGGTCGCGTTCGCGGTACTGGTCTCCGGGATGGTGCGCACCACCACGGCCGCGTATGCGGCGGGCCGGGCCGACAACGTGAACGCCGGCTGGATCGTCGTGCCCGACCGCGCGCCGGGCCTGTCGGACCAGGCCGTCGCAGCGACCGGGGGCACCGCCCTCCTGCCAACGACGGTCTTCGAGAGCGACCCGAGCACGTCGCCGGAGAACCGGCCACTGACCGCGCTCGGCGTGGACCCGGCGGGATTCGCCACCGCGAACCGGGCGCTCACCGTCGTCGCCGGCTCACTGGGCGACCTGAGGGGCGACGACACGGTGGTCCTTCCCGCCTCGGCGAACCGGCAGCCCTCCGAGCCGTACGCGCTGGTCTTCGCCGATGGTGAGGTGTCGCTGCGCGTCGTCGCGGTCGTCACCGACGACTCGATCCCCGGCGACCTGCTACTGCCCCGATCCGTGGTGCGGACACACGACCCATCGGCGCTCACCTCCGCGGTGTACGTGCAGGACCGGATCGATCCTCCGGTCGGAGCGCGGATCGTGGACGTCTCCGTGTGGGCGGCCGAGGCGGATCGCGCCGAGGATCGCCTCGTCTGGATCTTCACGCTGCTACTGATCGGTGTGTCAGCCGGCTACGGGGCTGTCGCGGTGGCGAACACGTTGCTGTTGGCCGCTGCCGGCCGGGTGACTGATCTGCGGCTGATCCGGCTGGCCGGTGCGACCCGGAGGCAGGTCATCTGGCTGGTCACGGCCGAGCCCGCCCTGGTGGTGCTGATCGGTGCGCTGCTCGGAGGGGCTGTCGCGTTCGTCGGTCTGCTGAGCATCCGTGCCGGCCTTGCCGAGCAGGTCGGCGGACCGGTCGACCTGGTGGTGCCGTGGTCCGTGGTCGGCGGGGTGGTGGGGCTCTGCCTGCTGCTAGCGGTGCTGGCGAGCGCGCTGCCGACCTGGCGATCACTGCGCCACCGTCCCGCGCGGTCTCCCGTCGGCATCGTGGGGTGAACCCGTACCACCGCAAGACGGCAGTCGGGCCGCTGCCACCCCCGGACACGATTCGCGCGCCAGAATCTCACCCTCAGATTGAGGGCGCGCGCGAAAGTCGGGCGGGCATTAGGTCGGCTCGACACGGCGACCTTCGGCGAGGCCAGGACGGGGCAGGACATGGAGCAAGGCACCGCAGAAGACCGCCTGGTCTTGCCGACGACATCCCAGGCGGCCCGATCGCGGGAAGATCCGGGTCCAGCGCCGCGGTCAGGCGGCGCCAGTCCCGTGGCCGCCAGTCACCCGTCGATGTAGATGGCCTGGAACTCCCAGCCCTGCTCTTGGCCGCCCGTCGCGCTCCACTGAATCAGGCGTGCGCCCACGTCGACGCTGCCGCCGCCTTCGACGGAAACCACCTTGCCGCTCTTGCCGTTGATCAGGTAGCCGCCGCTGCTGCGCCAGCTCTGCTCGGGTTCGCCGTTGCAGGTCCATTGGATGATCGCGGCACCGTTGGCGGTGCTGCCGCCGCCCGCGACGGACAGGCACTTGCCGCTCTTGTCGTTGATGATGCGCGAACCAGACCAGTGCCAGAAACGTTCCGGTGTGCTGTCGCCGGGGAAGGGGCAGCCCCATTGGATGATTTGGGCGCCGTTGGCGGTGCTGCCGCCGCCGCCGACGGACATGCACAGCGCACTCTTGTAGTTCATGATGTTGTAGTGGGTGGCGGCGTGGGCCGGAGACGCGACGGCCAGCGTGGACGCGGTGACCGCCGTGGTCGCCGCCAAACCGGCCAGGATAGATCGTACGCTGCGTGACACGCAGGCCCTCCCCTTGTCGAACGTCCTCAGTGACTTTTCTGTGGACTGACCCGAAGATCATCCAGCGCCGACCATACGATCCCGCCACACGGGACGGAACCGACGCAAGATCGAATTTGTGTGCTGTTCACCGGCTCTATGCCGAGCCTGGCTGCTCGTCGGTGACGACCTGCCGCGGGCCTTCGGTGCGCAGGCGACCACAGCGACGCTGCGGGCGTCGACCGGGTCGGTCTTGCGGCCCTGGCCGGTGGCGAACACCCGGGCCCGGGCGGACAGCTTCGCGGGAACGTCCACGACGGTCTCGCCGTCAGCGACCAGGCGTTGAGCGACGTGCCGGCCGATGCCGTTGCCACCCTCGACCGCCCAGCTGGGCACGGTCGTGCCGACCAGCGGATGATCAGCAACCTCGATAGTACGGTTGACGATATATTTCGGTTGACGTAGCTTGCTCCCATGCATGAACCGACCTTCCTCGTTCTCACCGCGCTGGCTGCTCAGCCACTGCACGGTTACGGACTGATCCAAGCCGTGGCCCAGCTGTCGGACGGTGACGTCCGGCTGCGCGCGGGCACGCTCTACGGCGCTCTCGACCGCTTGACCGAGCAGGGCCTGATCGAGATCGACCATGAGGAGGCCGTCGACGGGCGGCTGCGCCGCTACTATCGGCTCAGCGACAGCGGTGCCGCGGCGCTGGCGGTCCAGGCCGAGCGGCTGCAACGGCGAGCCACCGTCGCCCAGAGCCAACTCCGTCGCCGGGCCGTGCCCGGCATGTCGTTCGGCGCACGCGCACTCGGGTGGCTGCCCACCGGGCTGGCGCGGCGAACGGCGCTGGAGGTGTCCGCGTGACCACCAGCCTGCGGCCCCTGTCGGACTCCGTGCTGGAGACCTGGTATCGGCGTCTACTGCTGGCCTATCCCGGTGACTACCGGCGCCGGCATGCCACCGAGATGCTCACCACCCTCATGGAGAGCGCGGAGCCGGGTCGTGAACGTCCCCGACCGGCGGACGTGACCGACCTGGTCCTCGGCGGGCTCCGGCAACGCTTCCGGGTGCCGGGTCACCGGTCGCTCGCGCTGGCGGCGGCGGTGCTGGCGACCCTGACGTTCGGTGCGTTCGGCGCCGCGGCCGGTTCCTGGGCAGGTGAGCGGACCTTCGCCGCCCTACCCACCGGCGACGCGGCGAAAACCCTCATGAGCAGGATTGCCGACGGTCCCGTGGAGCCGGACGCCAGCCCCATGGGCGGTGGGCCGGGAGCCCCGATTCTGGGCGCGTCCACCGGGCTCATCTCCACTCCCGGATGGCGCTTCGACCAAGCCAGCGACCGGCTGGCCGCCGAAGGATGGACCATCACACGGTTCACCTCCCGTGCCCCCGGGGACGTCGGGTGCGCCGGGGATCTGCTCGCGGTCCGCCATAAGGTGGTGCTGGTCGCCGACGAATGCGTGTCGGAGAGCGGTGAGACGTTGGTGAAGGCTGCCTTCTTCGCCCAACGCAGCGACGCCTACCTGCCGCTGACCGCCGGTGGCGCGGTGCTGGGCATGCTGGCCGGATGGCTGCTGTCGGCGGCGATCGCCTACCGCATGCGATACCTGAGCGTCCTGCGCCGCGCGGCCGGGAGCCTGCTCGTCGCTGTGGGTCTGGCCAGCGCCGCACTTCCGGTGGCCGCCCTCCTCGGCAACGCGGTTCAGTTGCTGCGTCATCTGGGCGACCACACCAACGCCGTGTACACGGTGCACGCCCCGCTCAAGCCGTACTGGTCCTTCGATTTCGGCTCGTCCTGGACGGTTCCGGTACTCGCGCTCGGTGCCGCCGCGTGTGCGGCTGCCGCTGTGGCACTCTGTCTGCGTCGCTCGGCCATGTACCGTGACCAGGCGCCGCTCGCCGGCTAACGCAGGAGCATCGCTGGAGCGCGTGTTCGCGAGTCGAGTCATGGACTACCTTGGCCGGCTGAGGAACGGTGCAGGTGTCCACTAGCGATCTTTGGTCACTGGCTCCCGCACAGCTGTGTCGACGCAGCGAGTGACGGCGGCCGGTCATGATCAGGCCGCGGTCCCTCGATGGCCCCGCGCCCGAAACTGCTGGGCGGTCCGAGGTTCAGCCTCATTGGTACGGCAGCCGGCCGTTCGTGATCTGAGCGGAGAGCCTCGGGAACAGGGTCGGCCACCGCATGATCATCTGTACGTTGTGGATACAACTTCAGACCGTGCGGTGGCCGAAAGCCACGGCGTAGACGCTGCCCGCTGGCAACAGCTCAGCGACCTGCTGATCGACTCGTTCGTGACCGCTGCGACCAGGCCGGCCTCGACCAGCACGAGGTCCGCCGCTGGACCTCATGGCACGGTTCACCACCTTCGCCCCGGCAGCCCCTCGCCATCCTCGCGATCTGCGCCACCGAGGCAACAACGGACGACGAGCCCGAGCAAGCGGACATGATCGTGTTGACCGTCAACGAGATCCGCCGCCTGATCAATGTCCTGGCGATTTGGACCACGCGCCGAATCGCCCACCGTTTGCGCTGGTCACGATGGCGACGTCGGCACCAGGCGAGAGCCGGCGCGCTATCAGGGTGCACGGATTTGCCGCGAGTCGCGTTCCGCCGCCCTGCAACTATGTCACCCTGCATGACTTCGGTCAGCTCTGCTATGGCGCACACCCGTGGCCGATGAGCGGATGCAGGGCATGCAACCGGACGGAAGTGCCGAGCAGCGGTGGATTTACGGGCCGCTCGGCGATGCGGCTGTCCGTGCTGCTGACCCGCGTCGGGGGCAACCTCCGCAGACACCGCCCTACCTGGTGGAGCCACTACGGCATAGAAAACCTCCTCACCCAATGACCAAAACCCATGCCCTACACCACGGCCTGCTGGTGACCACAGGCCGCGACGCCTTCCCACGCCAGCGGCGGCTCGCTGTCCGGAAGCCGGAACTGCACGACACTCGACTGAGCCACCTGACAAGTGCTCGCACCTGCTCCTGATCAAAGCCGGAGGCAGCCGAAATTAGTTGGCCCCTGGCTCGGATGCCCTGTGTCGTCTGTCAATCGAGTGCTGAGGCACGCGCTCTGACCTGCGGTGCCTCAACCTGACTGGCATACCGGTCGCTCGGCTTTTCCCAGTGGAGTTGAGGCAAACCGTCGCGCTGTGCACGGGGCTCCCGCATGTGGTGGTGGGGCTCGGTGCTGGCCTGGCTCGATGCCTCAGATCGTTGGCAGTGCCTCGGCTCGACTGGCAGCTGAGGTTCCCCCGGTAGCTCGGAGGCTTTCGATCATGCTCTGATGGAGCTGAAGGGAGTCATCCGTGGCAGCACCGAAGAAGTATCCCGATGAGCTGCGCGAACGTGCGGTGCGCTTGTATCGGGAGTCGGACCCGAAGCCCGTGATCCGCCAGCTGGCCCGCCAGCTTGGGGTGCATCACGAGGCGTTGCGCAACTGGATCCGCCAGGACGAGGCCGACCGTGGCCTGCGGGGCGACCGGCCGACGACCTCGGAGGTGGAGGAGTTGCGTCGGTTGCGGCGGGAGAACGCGGAGCTGAAGCGGGCCAATGAGATCCTGAAAGCCGCCTCGGCTTTTTTCGCCTCGGAACTCGACCCGACCCGGCGACGGTCGTGACGCTCGTCGACGAGCTACGCGACCGCTTCGGGGTCGAGCCCGTCCTCCGGGTCCTCAACGTCGCCGTCTCCACCTACTACGGCTGGCTCACCCAAGCCGCCAACCCCTCCGCTCGCCGACGTGAGGACGCGGATCTGGCGGTGGAGATCGCGGAGATCCACGATGTGTCGGGCGGCACCTACGGCAGCCCGCGAGTGCACGCCATGCTGCGCCGCCAAGGCCGCCAGCTGAGTCGCAGGCGGGTCGAGCGGTTGATGCGGACCGCCGGCCTGCAAGGGGCGTTCCTGCGCAAGAAGTGGCGCATCCCGTCCACCCGGTCGAACCCGAAGGCGACGCCCGCTCCGGACTTGGTCAACCGGCAGTTCACCGCTGCGGCGCCCAACCGGCTGTGGGTCGCCGACGCGACCCGCATCCCCTGCGGGCAGGGCGTGTTCTGGCTGGCCGCGGTGCGGGATGTCTTCTCCAACCGCATCGTGGGCTGGCGGTGCTCCGACCGATGCGACACCGACCTGATCCTCGGCGCCCTCGAATACGGCATCTGGTCCCGCGACGTCCGCGACGGCCAACTGATCCACCACAGCGACCGCGGGTCGAACTACACGTCGTTCCGCTTCGCCCAGCGCCTGGCCGACAACGGCATTCTGCCCTCGATGGGCTCCGTCGGCGACTCGTTCGACAACGCCCTCATGGAGAACTTCTGGTCAACGTTGAAGATCGAACTGGTCTACCGAAACTCCTGGCGGACCCGCGACGAAGCCGAGAACGCGATCTTCGCCTACATCGACGGGTGGTACAACACCCGCCGCATCCAGAAAGACCTCGGCTGGCGCTCCCCAGACGAGTACGAAGCCGCCTGGCACGCCCACCAGGCCCGACCAGACGAGACGACTATCGTTCAGCCTGAGCCCACCGGCGCCAGGTAACCAACCCTCCGGCAAACCGGGGGAACCTCACAGCCGACACCCTGCCATGACACCGATCCACTTGGGCTGAAAGGCCCGCGGCCACAGATGGTGATCCAGTGCGCACATCTAGCCGATGAGCGGGCGCTCGATCATGCTCCGATGAGCGTCCGCGTGATTCGTCCCGCCGGCCGACCTGAACGTGCATATGTGCACACGGACAGTCGAACGTAACAGAAATGGTTGCTTCTGCTGCGCGTGTCGGCGAGACTGTCGAGGTGGCGGCCAACAGCAGGGTGACGATCGCGGCCCACGCCTTGGCGTGGCTGGAACTGGCCAGGCGGCACGGTCGGGAAGTGCTCACCTCCGAAGAGGTGGCGGCCAGCGTCAACACCAACGCGGTCATCGTCCGGCGCAGCCTCGGCGACCTGCAGCGGGCCGGCCTGGTGAGGGCACGCCGTGGCAACGGCGCCGGCTTCTCCCTCGGACGCCCGGCGACAGAGATCACGCTGCTGGACGTCTGGCTCGCCGTCTCGCCGGAGCCGCTTCTCGCCCTTCACCACTCCGAGCCGAACTTGGAGTGTCAGGTCGGACGCGGAATCCGTCCGGTGCTCACCGACCTTTATGACGAAGCGACCAACACGTTCCGTGCGGCGCTGGCGCGCTGGACCGTCAACGACGTTCTGGAAAGGATTCTGGCATGATCGTCGAGTTGCGCCGGTACACCCTGCACGAGGGTCGCCGCGACGAGCTCATCGACCTGTTTGACCGCGAGTTTGTCGAGACCCAGGAGGAGCTGGGGATGGCCGTGCTGGGCCAGTTCCGTGACCTCGACCGACCCGACCGGTTCGTGTGGCTGCGCGGATTCACCGACATGCAATCGCGTCGGACCGGCCTGACGGCCTTCTACTCCGGCCCGGTGTGGGCGAAGCACGGACCAGCGGCCAACGCGACGATGCTCGACTCGGACGACGTACTGCTGCTCCGCGAGATCGTCGCGGTGCCGGTATTCGACCGCGGCACCGCCAATCCCGAAGCGGTTCTGCACGCGACAATCTGGCATTGGGCTGGCCCGGTTCCCGATCCCACTCAGAGCCCAAAGGAGACCCTGGCCGTGCTACGGACCGAGTACGCCGCGAACGACTTTCCCCGGCTACCGGTCCGTGAGGGGGAGCACGCGCTGGTCTGGCTCACCCGCTCACCCCTGCAGGCAGACGTTCCCGTGGAGGTGGTGAAGACCGAACATCTCCGCCTCCGCCCCACCCACCGCTCTACCCTCCACTGAGGGAATTCAGGGTGGGCCGTCGATGCCGAATCGCTCGCTCGCTGATGCCGCCGATCAGCACGACACGATCCGGACCGCCGCTCGATCGGACGCGCGCACATGCCGCCGATCGTGCGGCGGCGTCTGTCGCTCTGGTCGGACGGAGTGGCTACCCGGTTTGGCGACGGTGGGCCAGCACGCCTTCGTCTGGTCTGCCAGGATCTTGCTGTGGTAGTGATCGAGATCGTGATGGGTGACATCACGCGGGAAAACGTGGACGCCATCGTCACGGCCGCGAATGAGTCACTGCTCGGCGGTGGTGGTGTCGACGGCGCGGTCCATCGCGCTGCCGGATCTCGCCTGGCCCAGGCCGGAGGAGCGATTGGCCCCTGCAAGCCGGGCGACGCGATGGCTACCCCGGCGTTCGACCTCGACCCACCGGTGCGGCACATCATCCATGCTGTCGGGCCGATCTGGGAAGGCGGCGGTCACGGTGAGGCCGACGTTCTGGCCTCCTGCTACCGCAGGAGCCTGCAGGTAGCCGACGAACTCTGCGCCCGCAGCGTCGCCTTCCCGGCAATCGCCACCGGCGTGTACGGGTTCCCTCCCGACCAGGCCGCCCGGATCGCCGTAGCAACGATCAGGTCCACTTCGACAAACGTCCAACGGGTACGACTCGTCGCATTCGACGGGGACACCCGGAAGCACCTGCAAGCCGCGGTGACAGCCACGGGCTGACCCGTTCGGATCTGCCGCAGACAGGGCGCGCTATCTGTCGGCTGCTGCCCTCACTCTCCGTGGTCGGACGTTGGTCCGGCCGGCTTCCCGAGCTGTCGATGAGCGGTCGTGGTAGCGCTGAGAGGAGCACGCGTCAGGAGACTGATGGTGGCCAGCGGTGGCTGCGCCATTCGTTCCATGTCGCGAATCCGGCCGGTGGGTCATCAATGGGTTCGCTGCCGTCGAGTTCGCCTGGCGTGGGGATGTCGATGTTGGCAGCCCATTCGGTGAGTTCCTCGTCGGACATTGGCCACGTCGTGTGTGGTGCTTCGGTTTGGCGCTGATCGAGTCGTCTGCGCTGCTCGGCTGGAGTGAGTTCGAAGTAGCGCATCTGCACCGTCGCGCCGAGGTCTGCTGCTGCCTGCCGCAGGGCCGAGCGCTCGTCTCGGCTCCAGAGGCCGTAGTCGATCACGACGTTGTTGCCGAGTTCGAGGGCGCGTAGCGCGATCTGGATGAGTCGTCCTTCGATCACGTCCTGAGCCGATGGGGGATTCTCGTGCCCGTAGAGAGCCTTCACCCATTCGTCCTTCGTGAGACGAAGTGCTGTGTGCTGGATTTCGATGCGTCGCGCGGCGGTCGTCTTCCCGGTGCAGGGGAGTCCAACAGTCAGGAACAGCGTTGGTTGCCTCATCAGCACCCGCTTTCGATCGCACGTCCGTCCTTGCTGACATCCGATCATGCCGCCGTCAACGTGCGTCGACCGTCACGGATGGCTGCCGACCATGATGCGCGTGGTTGGCCTCTGCCCTCTGGCTCGGGGTCGGCGACCTATCGAGCAGGGCGCCCAATTGAGCGGCGGATTCGTCGGTCAGACGATAGACGCCCTGGAGGCTGACGGAGCGTTCGAGACGGCCGTTGACGACGTACTTCAAGGTGCGCTGTTCTCCGCGTCGGTTGCGCCAGGTCAGCGTGCTGAGCAGGTCGCCGGGGACGGCGACGTCGAAGCGGATCGGTGTCGCTTCGACGTGTACCGGGCTCGCCCCACATCCATTGGCGCCGAGCATCGCCCAGGCGTCGTGACCCGGATAGGACGGGTCACGCCATGTTGTTGGAGCGGCGCCGCAACAGTCGCGCCGCTGCTTGTCGACGACGCGCAGGCGGCTCACCAGGTAGACCACGCATCGGTTGACATGCAGCGCGAAGACATCGTCGCCGACACCGACGCTGGTCCAACTGGGAAGAGACTGGTGCACCCCGCTGAACGCCACCGAGGGCCGCTCGCCGACTCGGTGCCGGCGTAGCTCCCGGCAGACGTCATGGGTCCACAAGGTGGTGAACGCAGTCGACATGACCATGATCATAAGAGCGACGACTGACAGTCTCGATCCATCACGGCCACCCGCTGAGGCCACTACGCTGACCTTTACGCACCCGCCCTCGAACCCATCCGGATCTGCCGCCGAGCGCGCGTCGCAGCACCCAGTGCTCAGTGACCCGGCTGGCCGGCCCTGGAAGTTGGGCCGTTGTCCCGACGGGCGAGCCGTCATGGCCGGGCCGGGCCGCCGGCGGTGGCCGCCGGCAGTTCGGACGACGGCCTGCGGGGCCCGTCAACGCGGTGGTGAGACGTACAGTCCGGTCTTGCACCCCATTTCGCCTGGCTCCAGCCATATCCGGTCGTACCCGGGTGACTTGATGGCTCCGCTCGGAGTGCGCACCAGGAGGATGCAGTCACGCTCGGCGGGTACGCCCACCGCGGCGACGAGGGCGCCCTCGTGGGTGACCGTGTCGACGGTGATGTGCTTCTCGGGAAATGCCGCCCGCACCGTGCCTGCGAGCGTGTCGGGTGTGGCGGCGCGCAGCGCTGCGGCGAGCCGATCGCGCCCGTCGTCCGGCAGCCGCGGAATCGGCGAGGTGGTGGGCACTGCGGGAGTGGCTATCGCCGGGCAGTCGATCTCGTGATGTGACGTGTAGCGAGAGAGCTCGAGCAGATAGCGGTAGCATCGCGTGGCCCGACCGGCAGAGTTGCCGAGGTCGCCGAAGGAAACCCCTGGCTGCTCGGCCACCGTCACAACGAACCGGACGTCGATGGTGGCCTGCTCACTTCCGGCGGTTCGACCTGACCAGCCCAACGGCTCACGTCGGATGGTCGAGCCGCTGCCCGCCACCTTCTTGGAGATCTCGGTCGCGGCGATGTATTCGGCTTCCCGAACCCGGTTGCGGTAACCGAGGTCGTCATCGAGGAGCGCCGCTTCGGTGGCTGCGATGTCCCGCGCCAGCGAGTCGCCATCGCGGTTCTCCGAGCATCCGGTCAGTACCAGGCAGGCCACCGTCACCGCCACGCCGGTCAAAGGCGGGGCTCCGAAACGCCGGCGTGCGCCGCGAACTCTCGCCAGTCGTCGCGCCGTGGCCGGCGATTCAGGTGTCGACATCCGTATCTCCGCTCACGGCGACACGGTACCGCCCGCATCGCGACCCTGTAGTCCCGAAGCTCCATGCGTATCGATCACGTGCGGCTCGGCTAGCGTCCTGCGCCAGAAATCCGCCTACCAAATCGGGCGAGTGGGTCGAGGATCTCCTCGGCGGTCATGGTCCAGACGAACGGCCGTGGGTTGCTGTTTCAGTCCGCGATCCACGACCGGATGTCGGCTCCGAGGGACTGGACGCTCCTGTGCGTGCCGCGGCGGATCTGCCTGGAGTGTCTGCACGTAGAATCCTGCTACGGCTCGAATTGATCTTTCTGCCCAGCGCACTGATCTGCCACTGACAATGACCGCTGAGCAAGGAGGGGTTCGGCGGCAGCACCGCCGCCGCCCTGACCAACTCGCTGGCGGTCAGTTCCGGTGGCATGCCACGATCTCCGCCGTGACGATCGAGCAGCCCTGGTTCATCGGCAGTTGGATCGGCGTGCTCGAACGGCCGGAAGCCGTTGACGAGGCAGTCGACCGGAACGACGAGTACGCAGGTGTCGCCTTACTCGCTCTGGTGCTCAACCATCCTGAGCCTGGAGTCGTGCTTCCGCGCATCAAGGAGGCGCTGGCATCGCCCAGCGCCCAGACGAGGGCTAACGCGTTGCAGTCGGTGGGTCACTACGCTCGCCTACACAGGTCGATCGATGACGAAGTGATGAAGCGACTGCGCCGCGCCTTGGGTGATCGGACGCCACTACACCGCTTTCAGGTCCGTGGTTACGCATTCAACGCTGCGAGCGACGTCGGCATGTTCGTGCGGCGGCGCGAGATTCCTCGGTGGTTGCGCCGACGATTTGCGGGCCCGCGTCGCCGAAGTGGTAGCCCCGTAGGTAGCCCTGCATCGCACATCCATTTGCCGCGATGATGGTGCTTTGCGAGTCGCAGGTCGACCTCGGCGGGCTGGCGCAGGTTACCGCGGGTAGGGCACCACGGCCGCCCACCATGTGCTTACCTTCCGATATGCCGCACCCCATGATGTTTGACGAAGCAGATCCACTCCTGAACCGGCTGCGGGCGCTCGCCCTGGCCTTCCCCGACGCGACCGAGAAGATCTCCCACGGACATCCCGCCTTTTTCACCACCAAGGTCTTCGCGTACTACGGGGGATCGGTGAAAGTCGACGGCGTCTACCGGCAGCATGAACATTCGGTGCTCGTGCTGGTTGATCCCGCCGAGCGAGCGGCGCTGTTGGACGAGGACCGCTGCTTCGTGCCGGCCTACCTGGGCCCCTACGGGTGGATCGGGGTGGACCTGACCGGAGACACCGACTGGGACGAAGTCGACGAGCTACTCGACGCCAGCTACCGACGCACGGCCGGGCCACGCAGGGTTGCCCGGCTCGACTCCCGGCGATCCCCAGCATGAGGCCGGCCAAGGCCACGAGGAGCGATGACCGCCACGACAGCGCCGACGGCCCCGCCAGGAGCACGGATTTGCCGCAGACAGGGCGTCACAGTACGTGACCGAGGACGGCAGAGCCCAGTGAGGTGATCTCAGTAAGCCATAAGGGTTGATTGGCGCGACACGGGCGAAGGTGGCGGGTCGGGTGGTGGTGGATACAGTCGCGGAGCCATCGACAGACATGTCCTTGCGACAGATCCACGTCTTCGAGAGGGCTCCACGTGATTGCCTACCGTGCCATGATCGACGTCTCAGGGAACTCGTGCAGCACCTCGCGTGTCTGCTGTACGCCCACCGCCGCGCCTGTGGTACCCGCCGTGGCACCCGGGCATTGACCTGCTTCTACCAGGCCCTGATGGTGCTCGTCTGGTTCCGCAAGGCCGAGGACATGACCCTCCTCGCTGCCGGGTTCGGTATCTCCCGGGCGACCGCTTACCGCTACCGCGACGAGGGCATCACAGTGCTCGCCGACCAGGCGGGCGACCTGCACACCGCTCTGCGCCGGGCCGCTGCCGACGGCTGGTCGCAGGTGATCCTCGACGGGAAGCTGTTCGACTGCGACCGGCTCACCGAGACCACCCTGTCGGTCAAGGGCGAGACGATCGACGCCTGGTTCTCCGGAAAGCACCGCAACTTCGGCGCGAGCATCCAAGCAATCATGCGCCCGGACGGGCTGCTGATCTGGACGGCGGCGCTGCCCGGACATCTGTACGACACCAGCTGCGCCCGTGAACTCGGGATGACCGCCGCCTTGAACTGGGCCGCCGCCGCCCTCGACCTGCCCACCCTGGCCCGACGCCGGCTACGAAAGCGCAGGCCACGGCGTCAAGACCCCGATCAAGCAACCCGCCGACGGCAGCCGGCTCGCACCCGACAACCGCGCCTACAACCGGCTGCTACGCGGCCTGCGCTGGCAAGGAGAACACGGCTTCGCGATCCTGATCGGACGCTGGAAGACGCTACGCCACACGACGATCAGCCCGCGCCGAATCGGAGACATCGTCGCCGCCGCGCTACACCTGACCCACTTCGAGTACAAATACCTGCTGGATAGTCGTTGACCTCGATCCGTCAGAGGGTGTTGCTCCCTGCCTGACCGTTTTGGCTTGACCGTTTTGTCCACTAGGTTTGGGCGTGGGATCGTCCGCCGGACGGTCGCCTCCGACGGCCGGTCACCGAACACCAGACCCTGATGGGCGAGCAGGCCGATGTCGGACATGCTCGTGGCGCCGAGCACGACCGTGACGGCCAACGAGACCAGAACCGTGCCGCGATCCCACCAGCCAGGACCGTTACCGCGCGGCAGCACCTGGTTCAAACCCCTGGTCAGACCGGTCCGATCAGCACACCTACGCAGCAAGACCGCGCCCGCGTGCCCGACCAGGCCCTTCCCGTCCGAACTGACGATCAGCCGCTGATCCCATCCACTACTCTTACTCACCAGAAAGGTGCACCTTGCTCTGCTGTGGACATGGCGTAGACACCCACATCCTCGCAGGTCAGGTGCGCCTTTCGTTTACCGCCCTCGATCAGTCAAATCCCCTCTGAATAGGGGAGGTTGAGATCACCTCAGTGCGCGGTCTTGCCGAGATAGGGGAGGCGTTCGTATGGTGAGTCACCGCAGTGCTGCTGCGAGTTCGGCGGCGTTGTCGAACGCGGTTGCCGCCCTTTCGGACTCGTCTTCCGTGAGCGTGACGGACTGGGCCTGGGCCAGCATCTCGGCCGCAGTCTTTGGATCGTGCAGCACCATCGCGAGTTCGGCGCGGTAGACCAGGACCTCTACCTGCTCGACCGGGTCGTCGTCGGCTTGCGGGCGGGCCAACGCGCTGTCGAGGATCCGAACGGCCTGTCCGACGCTTCCCCTGGAATCGGCCTGCACGACAGCATTCGCTAGGGCCTTGGCCAGCCGCCCGGCAGGCGTGGCGACCGGCATGGGCGCGGTGGCGGCGTCCCGAAAGACGCGGATCCAGTTGCCGCCCGGGTCGATGACGCTGAACCCACCCAACCCGTCGGCGTTCTTCCGCGCCCTGGGCCGGGTCATCCGCGGCGTTCCGGACACCAGTACCTTGCCGTATGCGGCGCGCATGCCGGCTGCGAATGCCCGATGTAGTCCCTCGATGTCCGCGGTGAGTACGAGGCAGGAGCCATAGGACTGCTCCGGGTCAAATCCGGCGATCTCGAAGAACTGTAGATGCAGGTCTTCCCGCTGCACGCCCACACACGCGTTGGGCTTGCGTTGCTTGTACGTGGTGCGGAAACCGAGAACTCCGTAGAAGGTTTCGATGTCATCAATGGATGCGCACGGCAGCAGGGGAACGGTCACCTCGTTGGTCATGCCTCCTTCCTACGCGTCGCGGGGTGTCCGTCGCACATGGAAATAGCCGATCATCGCCTTCGGTCATCCGATCGGCTGATGACCCAGAACGCAACGCCGCCCTGCCGAGCCGTCGGCGGCGCCTTCCTGCCTGCCATATGTCTCGCCAAGATCAGGCGCCCGGATCTGGCACCCCTCTGTGTCAAGAGGCGGCGGCGAGGGTTGTTCTAGGCTGGGGTGTGGCGGGTCCGGGAAGTGACTTTGGGCTCCCGCATGTGGTGGTGGGGCTCGGTGCTGGCCTGGCTCGATGCCTCAGATCGTTGGCAGTGTCTCGGCTCGACTGGCAGCCGACACCCTGCCATGACACCGATCCACTTGGGCAGAGAGGCCCGCGGCCACAGATGGTGATCCAGTGCGCACATCTGCCGATGAGCGGATGGCGTGAGTCGAGGCAATCGTTAGTCTCGCCAGCATGGATCTTGACAGCGATCCGCTTCGCCGAGTGGAGGAGCCGGATCTGGACGTCCTCTGCCGCTTCGACGTCGAACCCGGACTGATAGGTCCGAACTGGTACGGGTTTCGCGATGCAGCCAGGCAATGCCGCGTTTCCAGACCGACGGCTGGCTGGGCGAGGAGGATGGCAAACTAATCGTGACCGTTGATGACCAGGTGGCGGGCTTCGTCGGCTGGTCTCCGTACGGGCACGGCGCTGGCCGCTACCGGAGTATCGGGGCTGTTCTCCTGCCGGAGTGCCGCAGGCGCGGTGTGGAAACCCAAGCCCAGCTCTTGCTGGGTCGGTACTTGTTCGCCCACACTGCCGTGCACCGCATCGAAGCTGTCCGGGCAGTGGAAGTCGGGGAACCGTTCCGGCAAGCCCTCGTACAGGTCAAACGCGAAAACGGGAGCCGAAAACGTCGGTGACCTTTCGCCATGAACACGGGCCCGGCTCGGTCCAGAAGTCAATCGCGAGGACGCGCGGGCCCGTGGCTTCCGTCCGGTCAACGTCCACAGCCGGCACGAGCCCGCCGCCCGGGCAGCGGCGTCGACGTCACCGCGGTTCGCAGCCGTTTATCATCCGGCGGCGGGCACGTGGTACAAGCCCCATGCCCGCGACGGCTAGGACCGCGCGCCGATGCCACGCCGGTATGCCTGCGGGTTGTGCCCGGTCCAGCGTCGCACGGCGCGGTGGAAGGAGCTGTACTCGGCAAACCCGAGCAGGGTGGCGATCTCGTGCAGGGTGTACCGGGGATCGCCGAGGTGCTCCAGCGCAAGCCGGTGTCGCGTGGTGTCGAGCAGCTGCTCGAACGTGGTGCCTTCGGCCCGCAGCCGGCGGTAGAGGGTCTGCCGGCTGATCCCGAGCGCCCGGCTGGTCGCCTCGGCGGTGGGTGGGCCGAGCGGCAGGCGGGTGACGATGTGCTCGCGCACCCGTTGGCTGTCGGCGCCGGTGGCCGCGACGCGTTCGGCGAGCGTCACGGCGTGCGCGCGGAGCACACCGAACAGGTAGCTCTGCGACCGGGGCGGAGTTCGGTCGAGAAGCTCGGCGACGAACGTGATCCGGTCTTCTGCCTGACCGAAGCACACCCGGTCGCCGAAGACCGCCGCATAGGCGGCGGCGTGGCCCGGCCGCTCATGCCGGAAGTCGGCGCGCAGGTCGATGTCAGCGCCTCCGGCCAGAAACCGGAGCGTCATGGCGATCTCGCCGAGCGCGAGCTCGGCGCCCTGCGTAGTGCGCGACGCCGCCTCGATGCGGTGGTAGCTCAGCTCGGCCCGGTCGGTCGCGGTCCGCAGCGCCAGCCGTATCCCGGTACCGAGCACATTGGCGTGACGGACCGCCAGGCACAGCGCCTCGCGCAGCGACGGGCTGTGCGCCGCCAACTGTCCAATCGCGCCCACGTTGCCGTCGGTGGCACACCGGCCGGCCAGCCGCAGCGCCACCCCCGGATCACCGGTCAGGTCCGGTGCCGCGCGTTCGAGCCGAGCCAGCGCGGCGAGCGAGACGTGCGCGTCCGGATCGGTGTACTGGTCGACCGCGAACCCGAGCACCCGGTCGACGGCGACCGGATCAGCCCCGACCGCGACCAGCGAACGGGCGGTGTTCGCCACCACCGCGACGCAGATCGACGCACCCACCTCGCCCACCTTTTCCACCTGCCACCCTCTTCGTGTCACCGGACGCCAGGTAGCTGCAACGTGAGGCGATGGTAATGCGGTGGCCGCGGTCGTAGCGTCGCGGCTTATGAAGCCACTGGTCACACTGCGGACCATTCCCTGCACCGTCTTCGTAGGCGCCTGGTGCGTCGCCGGCTTCCTGGTCATGATGGTCGGCGGGTCGTTCACCGAGGCGCTGTTCAGCCGGGTCGGCTACCCGGGTGCCGGCTGGGGTGGTGTCCCGGTCACCTTCGACCTGGCGGGCAAACGTGCCGCGCTGAACCAGCTCGCGGCGCAGGGCACGCTCGACCTGTTCGGCTGGGTCCAGGTCGTCGACATCACCATCATCGTCGGCACGCTGCTCTTCTTCACCGCGCTCAGCGCGCTCGCATGGCGTGCTCAACCGCCCGGCGGCTGGCTCGACCGGCTCGGTCAGCGCACGACGGCCGCGTTCGTGCTCGCCCCGACCGCCGACGCCGTCGAGAACCTCACCGCACTGGTCCTGATCGCCGGACAGCCGCAGCCGCTGACCGTGCTCAGCCTCGCCAACTCACTCGCCACCCTGGCCAAGACCATCCTGTTCATCGGCGGTTGGGTGGGACTCGCCGCGCTGCTGCTGGCCACCGCGTGGCGGGCGGCGGCAAAATTCGTCAGGTGAGGGTACGGCTGGCCAAGCCCCGCTGAACGCACCCGTCGCGGGGCCAGCAGCAGACTTGGCATCCGCACATGCCGCTGTCGGTGCGCGATCGGGCGTGCTACAGGTTCCCGGACTCTGGCCAGTTGGACCAGTGCGTGTTGGGTGGCGTGTCTGGTGCGTACCGGCTCACGTCTCCTGTCGTCAGTACGTCGGCGAGTTGGCGGAAGGTGATTGACTGGCTGGGAGGTGTGTCCTGGAGAAGGTCTGGGTGGTGCCACTGATCCAGCCGCATGATCTCTGGGATGTCGGCGGGGATTCGCCGCCGCAGCTCGACTTCGTCGGCCAGGAGCAGATCCCGGTGGTCCGGGACGAGTCGACGAAGCACGTCGACCAGATCCTCGCCTCGCTCGGCGGCTACTGCGATCCGTCGGCCTCGTACCACAATCGATGCCCCGTGATAGATCTCGGGCTGGTCAACGTCCTCGATTTCGTCCCAGTTGTCGACCCGGCTGAGGAAGTCCTCGTTGACGTAGCCCGGTTCGCCCTCGGTCAGACAGTTGCCGAAGACGTGAAGGACTTCGATGAGGTTGCCAGCCCTGGGCGAGTATCCCAACGTTTCAACGATGAGCGCCCATCGCTGCGCGTCGCGGTAGGCGTGAAGCCGGGCATCGACCGCGTAGTAGTAGCCGTGGTTCAGGTCCGGAAACATGAAGTCCGCGGCCGCGGTGTCGAGCTGGTCGAGGATCTCGGCGGAGCGCATGATCGTGGAGTGTAGCCACGGGTTCTCCACCATGATCGGTGCACGCACATGCCGCGATTCGCGCGTTGCGGTACCTGGTGCAAGGGCGACGGCGCCTCGCACGTGGTGTTGCCCGAGTTCAGTTCATGCCTAGGCGAGTGCTTGATCTTGGGCTGATGTGCGCGGTGTGTGCTCTCCAGCCGGTGCCACCGTGGGTCAACCGGTGCCAGCGCGGGTCACCGGGGCCGACCGCCGGTCGCAAACGGGGGTTCGTGTGCTCCGGGTGTGGTCCTGGGCTGGGAGAACCCGGGTGCGGGTGACGTGGGTGAACGCGGGCCACTCCCTGCCACCCCAGGTGAACCCCCAGGTCGCTAGACTAGGCACTCGCGCCCTCGTAGCTCAGGGGATAGAGCATCGGTTTCCTAAACCGTGTGTCGCAGGTTCGAATCCTGCCGGGGGCACCTCGAAGATCAGCAGAAACGCCACCTGAGCAGCGGATACGTTCCCACATCGATTGATCATCCTGTGCAGCCGGATGCCACTCTGAGCCGCCGTTTGTAGCCGTCCGTGCAGAGTACGTGCAATGATCTTGACGGCCCTGGAGTGCCAGTTTCCGCAGGTCACAGCCGCGAACGGCAGAGAGGCCGCAGCGCTCGCCACGGCCTCTCCCACGCTACCGGAGATCATCAGCGCAACACTGCCTCGATCCGCTCGTTCATCCGGCTACGGTCCCCGTCGAGGCACTTGGCGTACACCTTGAGCAGCACGTCCACCGAGTGGCCGGCCCGCTGCGCCACCTCGGGTGCCGGCAGCCCGGCGTTGAGCCAGAGCGACACACCGGCATGGCGCAGGTCGTAGGGCCGCCCGGCCAGGGGAGAGGCCACCCGGTCGGGGGTCAGACTCAGCGCCCGCGCCTCTTCCCAGACCCGGGAGTACGTCGAGGACGCCACCACGTTGCCCCGGTCACTGCGGAACAGCCGCCCGTCGGTGCCCACGCCGAACCGGTCGATGTGCGCCCGCAGGATTGCCACCAGCTCCGGCGGGATCGGCACCTCCCGCGCCTCCGTCTCGCCCCGGTGCTTCAACCCCCGGTCGTCGTGGACCTCGCCGCTGTCGGTGTAGCGCTTCCCCGCCGCCGGACGGGACTTCTCCACCGTCAGCAGCCCCCAGCCCGTTGCCGGAAGATGGCAGTCCCGCTCCCGTAGGCCCAGCGCCTCACTCGGTCGCAGCGCCGCGAAGTACAGGCAGGCGTAAAAGGCGGCCAGGCGCTCACCGCGCCGGCCGTTCGTCCCCCGCTGGCCGACGTACGTCACCCCGATCAGCAGTTCCCGCGCCTGGCGGATGTTCACCACGACGCGCCGGTCCACCTCGCCGGCCACCTTCCGCCGGCTCGACCGCACTCGCAGCTTGTCGACCGGGTTGAACTCCAACAGCTCCAGCTCTACGGCGTACTGAAGGACGTTGTAGAAGACCGAGCGCCGCCGCCTGGTCGTCGACGCCGCCGCCGGCCGCCCGTCCAACGTCAGTCCGAGCGCGTCCAACGCCGGCCGCACGGTCGCAGCTTCCGCCAACGCCGACAGCGGCAGCGAAGCCCGGTCCAACCACCGCAGCGCCGCAGCGACATCCGCCGGCCGGTCGAGTTGCCGGGACGCAGGCGGGAACTCCCACTCCCGCAACGCCCGCCGCAGCACGCCCGAATCAGGACGCCCGGCCACCTCGCCGACCAGCGCGGCCGTCACGGTCGCCAGCGCGTCCGTCGTGCTCTCCCGGGACTTGGCCGCCGCGCCCGGCCACTTCATATCGACGTAGCGGCGGACGAACCCGAGCCAGCTCACCGACTCCTTCGGCGCCATCATCGACTCCGGCAAACCGGAGTCACCGTCGAACGCCTCGCCCCGGTTCGCCGCCTGCATCAGGTCAGACCGGAAGTTGTCCGCCAGCGCCCGAGTGGCGAACGTCCGCGACTTCGGCCCCGTCCCCACCAACCACCGGACGGTGTACGACTTCTTGCGGCCCGCCAGCGCGTTGACCTGAATGCCTCGGATCCGCACCTCACGCGACTTCACGCCGCCTCCCGGTGCTGTTCCAGCCAGGCCCGCAGGTCCCGCCGCTCGATCCGCAGTTCGCCGTTGGGCAGCTTGATGCATTCCGGGGCGATGCCCAGTTCACGCCAGCGGTAGAAGGTCCGCCGTGACACTTTGTTGAGCAAGGCGAGGACTTCCGGAACGGTCAACAACTCGCTTTCCATGAGGGGTTCTTTCCTCCAGATGATCAAGCGGCAGGGGTGAGGGGAGCTGCCGTTGCCGGCGTGGCGGTGGCTGTTCGCAGGCGCGCGGTGTCGAGGTCTGTGCGCCAGCGGATGCGTGCGGATATCGCGCGGAGGAGTCGGTGTTCCAGCGGCGGTACGTCGGGGTCTTCGGGGCGGGCGAGTTCGAACTGGTACCGCTTCGACCCGTCCGCGTCGTCGTCGGCCGCCTGGTCGTGTTCCTCGGTGTCGGCCATGCCTCCGGCGAGGATCGCGCGCACCCAGGCGCGGTTGTCTGCGCGGTGGTCGGCGAGGGTCTTGCCGGACCACTGGCGGGAGACGAGGACGCGGCGGCCGGTGAAGCCGAGGGTGGAGCGTTGGTGGACCTTCCCGGTACACCGGCCAGGGGTCAAGCCCGCCTTGACGCCGTCGGGCTGGACGCCGTAGAGCAGCCAGTTGGCGCACGTCGGCGAGCACGGCAGGATCGACAGTTCCGCGTGGAGGCGGTCGAAGTGTGCCTTCTGTGCGTCGGAGCGGGGCTTGGCCTGGTCGGTCAGGTCCTTCGTGACGTACTTCGTCACGTACCGGATGGAGCGTTCCGCGTCGCGGGTGCCCTGCTCGATGCCCCGGGCGTCGATCCGGCCGAGGCGTGCCACGTACGCGGGTCGGCTGTCGGGTTCTTCGAGGGCGTCCAGAGCCTCACCCCAGGTGGGCAGCGGCTGCCGCGTCTTGGGGTCGACGTACGCCTGTCGGTCGACGTTCCACACGGGCGGCTTGTCGACCGGGTAGGCGAGGTGGTCGAAGGGTGGCCACCACACCTGGTGGTAGGTGGCGGCCGCGATCTGCTTGAGCAGTCGGCGCGGGAGGGTGCCCCGGATGGCGAAGTGCGCGTGTGGGGCAAGCCGGCGTTGCAGTTCCACCGCGCCCGCGTATTGGACGTTCCAGCCGGCGGCGCGGCGGACGTTCTGCCACCACCGGTCCAGGACCCGGGCGAAGTGGATCGCATCCAGGGCCGCCCGCCGGTAGTCGTAGCCGGCCGGGTCGACGGGAGTACCGAGCACGTCGTCATGCGGGCCGTGTCGCTGTCCGCACTCGCACGGCGCGACGTAGGCCCCACGCCGTAGGTGGGAGTGCACGGGTCCGTGTGAGCCGAGGGTCAGCGTGATCAGCATCGACGGCCGGTAGGTCTTGCCCGCCCTACCCGGGTAGGCGCGGCCGACGGTGCGCGGGTCGACGGGGAGCCGGGGCAGGTCGGGGGTGTCCTGCCGCCGCCGGGTGGACCGCTTGCGGCGTGGCCGCTCGTCGCGGTCTTTGGGGGTGAGGTGGCCGCGCAGGCTGGTTTCGCCGAGCGCTTCGTCCAGTTCGGCGATGGCGGCGTCGATCTCGGCCACCTGGGCGGCCCGCTCGTCCGGGGTCATGGGCTGGTACTGGATTGCTTCGCGTTCGAACTCCAGATGCGCCCGGACGCGGACCAGGGCGAGGACGTCCTCACCGGGCTTGTCGGGGCGGATGGTGGGTTCGTCGGTGAGGTGCCAGCCCTCGCGGATCTGCTGGATCCGTAGCCGCCGGCCCCGTTCGGCGCATGGCCTGCACTTCGCGGCGAGGGTGGCCCCGCAGGGGACTTCGACGACTTCGGTGAGGCCGGTGGTGGTGTCGGTGCGGCGTAGGGCGAGGGGGCGGACGCAGACGCCGTGTTGCTCGGCGAGCTGCTTGAGCGCGTCCTTGGCCAGGGGTTTGCGCATCCGGTCGGCCCGCGACCCCGGCCGAGGCCGCTGCACCTCGGCCGGAGTCGCGGTGGGCAGGGGTTCCTGTTGGGTCACTGGTCACGCTCCGAGCCGTACGGCGTGCCGTTACGGGGCGCGAAGGCCGCCGCAGGGACGGGCACCAGCCCCGGCCGCTGCACCGCCACGGGGCGGGCCGGGGCGACGGTGACGGCCTGGTCCTCATCCACGGCTTCGGTCACGGCGGCGGGCCGGTGGTCCTCGGTCGGGTCGTAGCCGGGTGGCACCTCACTCCAGCCGCCGGTGTCGGCCGGCTGGTCGACAGGCACCGCCAGGGTCGGGGTGGTCGAGAAGACGAGCTTGGACAGGCCGAGGAACGCCAGCGCAGGAACGGCCGACAGCAGCCAGCCCGACAGGCTCTCCCTCGCCACCGCGAGTTGCGCGGCGAGGGAGAGTGCGACGGCGCAGACGAGCAGGAACAGCGGGTATCCGACCGGGCCGCCGGTGCGGCGTCGCCGGCGGATGGTCAACAGCGCCGCCAGGGGCAGCAATTCGGAGATGGCGGCGTTGGCCCAGCCGAACCAGTCGCCGGTACCGGTGGGGGAGTTGGCCATGGTCCAGTCGTGGACGTGGGTGAACGACGCCGCGCCGGCCAGTCCGCCCACGGTGAGGACGATGAGCACCAGGACTACGCCCTCCACCCGGTCTGCGTTGGTCTTCACGGGTTCACCCCCTCGCTGTTGTCGGTGTCGCTGGGGTGGCGGTAGTCGCGGCCGAGCTGCCGGATGTCGTCATCGGTGAGGTAGGCGAAGCGGACCCGGACGGGTTCGCGGACGCCGTCGAGGACCACGAACCCCACCCCCGGGGCGGATTCGGGGATGCGGTCGCACAGCGCGCCCCGGTCGCGGGCAGCGTCGCCGAGGACCATGTCCACCTGTTCCGGCTCGGTCAGCCGCAGGCCGATGCGGGTGGGGAACAGGTCGCGGAACGGCAGCACGTCCTTACGCGGGTCCTGCAACGCGGCGACCACGTGCACGCCGACCGCCCGGCCCTGGGACAGCAGGAGGCCGAGGGCTTCCTTGATTCGGTCGCGGACCTTCCGATCGGTGATGTACGCGGTCAACGCGGCGAGTTCGTCGACGACCAGGACGAGCAACGGGTCCTCCTGGGTCGGCACGTGCTGGCGGGTCACCCCGCGCAGGCGGGCTGCCCGCAGCCGCATGCGCTTCACGGCTTCTTCCAGGACGCCGGCCATGCTGTCGGGGTCGTCGTAGGCGAACCGGGCGAACAGCGGCACCCCGGCCGCCAACTCCATCCCGCCCTTCGGATCGAACGCCCACACCTCCACCAGCCCCGACCGGATCCCGGCGGCCAGCGACCGGATCAACGACCACAACACCGAACCCTTGCCCGACCCCGTCGCCCCCGCGATCAACACATGCGACCCCGACAGGCGCAGCCGGTAGGTGTTGCCGTCCTCGTCGACGCCGAGGGCGAGCCCGTCCAGGTCCGGCACGTCGGCCACCGGCAGTGGTCCGACGATCTCGGCGAGGGGGTCGCGGCGTACGAGGCGCAGGACCACCCGATCCGGCCGGTTGGTGGAGCGTGCTTGGCCGGTGCGGAGGCGGAAGGCGTAGGCGAGGCGTTCCGCGGCCTGCCCCCAGTCATCCGGGATCTGCCCCGGCAACAGGCGGATGGTCAGTTCGTCGCCGTAACGGTCGCAGCGGACCCGTAGGAGTTGCGGCACGTAGCGGTCACCGGCGAACGCGGTCGCCAGCCCGCAGGTGGCCATCACCGACGCCCACCGACGCCGGTAGACGAACAGGGCGCGGACGCGGGCGACGAGCGGGTACCAGCCGAAGCGCAGCCATGACGACGGGTGCCACCGCCACCAGCCGAGACAGCCGGCGGCAACGGTCAGGACGACGCCGGCCAAGACTAGGCCCCCGAACTCCGCCCGGATCCACAGGGCGAGCGTGGTCGGGCCAGTCAGCCACCAGTACCGGACGGCGAGGACGGTGAGGCGGAACAGGCCCCGGGCCAGCCACCAGAACACCAGCAGCCAACCCGGAACCCGCCACGCCGGAAGGCGCACGTTCATCGGCGCCATGGGGATCTTGTCCCCGGGGATGACGTTGATCAGAGGCACAGGTCACCACCCCGACCCGGACGCGCCAACGTCGAGATGCACGACCGGCAGGACATGCGGCGCAGGTCGAACCGACGCGGCTTGACCCACCGGCAGCACCAGGGACAGCGGATCGCGCACACCCGCCCGGAGGCCGGCGGTAGCCGCAGCGCCGACCGGAGGGTGGCTTCCGTCTCCCGGTAGGCGTGCCGCAGACCGACCAGCCGGAAACGGGTGCGGGTGAGGGTGAGGGCCGCGCCGACGAGCAGGGGCACAGCAGCGATCAGGGCAGGGGGAACTACGGTGGGCATCACGCCCTCCTTCACCAGATGAGGGATGGCAGAGCGCGGGACGGGTCGGGACTCTTGGCGGGGAAACGACCCGCCCCGCGCGCACAACAGACAGCGGTCAGGCCGCCACCGAGCCGGGAACCGCCGACGCCGGACGGATCGCGGTCGCCCGCAGCGAGTACGCCATGCGGGAACGGCAGTCACCCGAGGACCGGCCCGGCTTGCACCGCTGCGAGTCCACGTAGGGAGTGAGGGTCAGACCCTCGAACTCCACCGCCGGCGGATACCCCGGCACCATCGACGGCGGCGGCACCGGCTGCTGCCCGGCAACCACCTTGACCTTCACCTCCGTCGACCGACCGAACTTCCCCGCCTCCGGGTCCAGGTCCATCACCCGCACCACCCAGACCCGCTCCCCGGTGTCCTTGTCCCGCGCCTGGTTGTCCGCCTCACCCCGCCGCTCAAAGTCGATCTGCGGCGACACACCCAGGCAGAGCGCCCCGGCGGGGAACACGTACTCGGACGGGACCGGCACCTTCAACGTCATCGGAACCACGACGAGACCTCCAGTTCCACAAGGCAACTCGACTAGTTGACTTGTTAAGTTGGATTGAAGGTAGAGAGTGCCAACTTGACTTGTCAAGCGGCTAATCCGCTTTGCTCAGTCGAGCGGGTACACGTCTTCCAGGTCGTGCCGCGAGGCGGGAAGGAGCACGTCCACCGCGAGCAGCGGCGTGGCGCTGCGGTCGCAGATCACCAGGAGCACCGTCAGCACGGGATCGTTCTCGCGGACCTGCAACAGCTCGGCCTCTTCGGCGCTGGGCAACCGCGCCGAGATGCGTTCGGTCACGTGGTCGAACTTGAGCCGCTTGCGGGAGGCCACGTGCCGAAGCAGCCCCTCCGGCATCGCGTCTTCGGCTCCCACGCCAGTTCCTTCGGCCAGCTCGACGGACAGGAACGCCGTGCCCAGCTCCACCGGGCCGACTTCCTCAACCGTGATGAGCCGTCGACGCGCCACGACCGGTGTCCCCGGTTCCACGCCCAGGGCGACAGCCGCTCGCGGCGGAGCGGGAACGGTGCCGGCCGCCAGCAGCGTTGATCCGGCCCGTTCGTCGTCGTCGAGCAGGCCATACCGACGTTCCCGCGAGCGTTGCTCGGTGCCGCCAGGGCGGCCAAGGACGAACCGGCCCTTGCCCTGGCGACTCTCGATCCAGCCGCCCTGCCGCAGCAGATCCAACGCCCGGACTACGACGGGCCGGGACGCGCGGAACTCGCGGATGAGTTCGGTTTCGCTGGGCAGCATCCCGCCTAGCGGGTAGGTGCCGTCCTCGATGCGCTGTTGCACCGCGTTGACGATCACCACGTACTTCGGCGGCGCAACCTCGATCGGCACCGTTCACCCCAGACGCAACTTGGCTTGTCAACAGGCTATCTGCGCTGCTGATCTCCTGTCCATGCGCTGTCGCCGTCCCGACCCGGCCTCGGCGTGAACTGGCTTTGCCACTCCCGGAGAGCGTTCTTCAGCCGGGCGTTCTCTTCCCGAAGGCTGGCCTCAGCGGCGTCCCTGGCGATCAGTTCGTCGACGACGCGGCGCAGGAACGCGTAGACGTGTTCCTCGGCCAGGCCGCGCCGCCCGAACCCGGTACGCCGGAACCGCAGCCGCCGCACCTGCTCGGGGACCATCGGAGCCAGCCGCGAGGCCGCTCGAAAGACTCCCACCGCCATCGAACCTCCCATCGAGCCGCCGCCTGTGCTCACTGCCGCACGGCGTTCCTGGCCGTCGTACGTACCGCTGGTTTCCGGTCGGGTTGGCGTACCGCAGCGGGCGGCGGTGTGGCCCGTTGAAGGCCCGCCTTCTGGACGTAGATCTCCCGGCGGTCCAAGGCGTTGCCCTTCGGATCGAGGACGTACCCGGTCAGCCAAATCCACCCGTAGTAGGTCGGCTGATCGGGGACCTTGATGACTCGGAAAATCAACGCCCGGTCGCCGCCGAACTGCACCGACGCGTGCCGGTTGACGTACAGCACGTCTCCCGGCTTCGGAACCATGACCGCCTGCCCTCCACGCGTCGGATGGCCGGGGCACCGAGGCGGGCGGGCATCCGAGCACGGCCGACACCGCGCTTCCACCAACGCCCGCCCCGGGCCAACTCAGGACACGGCGAAACGCCGCGTGATCATCGGAGGGCCGGCGGCCGTCACCGTCAGGCGACGACCGCCAGCCCTGCCCACTGCCCCTGTGCGCCGGTGCCAGCGCAGTCGGGACAGTCGCGCCGTTGCAGCCGGTTCGGGTCACCCGGTGCCCGGAGCGAGCGCCGAGGGCTGGCCATCTTCCAGCCCCGCCCCTCGCACGCGGGACACGCAGCTGGCGCGGACGGCGAGGACCGATGCGGCCCCCGCTGTGGGCGCGGCCCACCCACACACCGCACGACCCGAACTCCGGTTTGCTCAGCGCCCCTCCTCGCCGAGCACCCCTCCCGGTGTCCACGTCGACGCGGCTGCCCATGGGCATCAGCGGGATGCACATGCACAATTGCGGTGGGTGAGCCGTCCATGTAGGAGAGACTGCCCGGGACCTACGGGACCGATCGAGGACCCGTACGTACACCTCTGGCGGACATCGAGCGGACACCACGAGGACCTGCGTTGCCGCAAGGACCTCACCCGGGCGAGCGTGGAGACAGCCCATCAGGAAGGCGTAGACGGATGGCACGAGAACGCCGCGAACCTCGCACGATGCTGGAGTACCTGATCCAGCAGAGCGACCGCACGTACGAGGAACTGGCCGACGAGTTTTCCCGGATGGACTCCCGGGCGGCGATCAGCGCCCGGCACCTCGGGCGGCTGGCACGCGGCGAACGCGACCTGGCCTCATCGACCCCCGCCACCCGGCGGGCACTACAGGCCATGTTCAGCAAGTCCATCGACGAACTACAGCGCCCCTGGGCCTCCCACCAGATGACCCCCGCGCCGGAGCGACACCTTGTTGTCGACCCCACCGGCACCGGCCCGGAAAGGAACCTCCTCGCTATGGCCGCACAACGCGCCCGCCAGTACGCCATGCTCGCCGCCGAGTCCACCAGCCCCGCCGCCATTGAACAGCTCGCCGAGGACGTGCAGCGCCTCGCGTTGGCCTACCCGCAACGACCTGTCAGCCACGTGCTGCCCGACCTGGTCGAGACACAGGACACCCTGTTCACCCTCCTCGAACGCCGCCAAGCGCCGAACCAGTCCAGGGACCTGCACTTCCTCGCCGGCATCACCAGCGGCCTACTCGCCAAGGTCTCCCACGACATGGCCGACCCCCACTCGGCCATGCTCCAGGCCCGCACCGCCGTGCTCTGCGCCGAGCAGGCCGGACACCCCGGGCTACAGGCGTGGCTGCGCGGCCTGCAATCCCTGGTCGCCTACTGGGCCGGCCGCTACGCCGAGGCGGTCCGCTACGCCGAAGCCGGCCGCGAGTACGCCACCCAGGCCGGCGGCACCTCCGCCGTGTGGCTGCCCGCCAGCGCCGCCCGCGCCTACGCCGCACTCGGCAACGCCGAGCAGGCCAAGGCCGCCATCACCGAGGCCGAGGACGCCTGGTCCCGCGTACGCCCCGACGAGATGGACGAGATGGGCGGCATCTGCACCTTCAACCAGCCCCGCACCCTCTACTACGCCAGCGACGCCCTCGCCTGGCTCCCCGGCGAAGCCACCGCCACCGAGCGATACGCCCTGCGCGCCGCCCAGGCGTACGCCGACCCCAACGACCCCGCATGGGCGTCGCGACAGCGCTCACACGCAAACTGGCCATGTCCGCGTGGCAGCGCGACTGAACGCCGCCGCGACGCCCTGGCCCCGTGACTCGGGCTGCCCGCCGACCAGCGCATCAACGGCATCATCCAACTCCGTTGCGCCGCGTCCACCAGGCCAATCACCCGCGCCGGCCACGCAGGCGACGCCCGCGACCTCATAAAACGGCATCGAACACTTCAAAACACACCCCGAAAAAACGCCCTGCCTCGATAGGGCACGATCGGGACCATGGACCCGATCACCATCCCCGGCCGCGTCATCACCCTGCGCGACATGCGCTCCGATGACGCGGCCGACGCGTGGGCAATCGTCGGAGACGACCGCGTCACCCAATGGCTCTCCTTCGACAGCCGGGACCAGGCCGCCGCCGTCGCCATGGTCGAAGGCACCATCCAACGCGCCCAGCACACCCCCCGCACCGAGTACTACCTAGCCGTCACCGACACGGACGACCGGATGATCGGGTTCGCGCGACTCGGCCTCACCGGCCACCAGGCCGCCAAACTCGGATACGCCATCAGCGCCGACCACTGGGGCCACGGCTACGCCACCGACGCCGCTCGCACCATCGTCGACTACGGCTTCCAGACGCTGAAACTCCACCGCATCACCGCAGCCATCGGCCCCGACAACGCTGCCTCCATCGCCGTTGCCGAAAGAGTCGGCATGCAGTACGAAGGCCGGCTACGCGACCACGTCTTCACCAACGGCGGATGGCGCGACTCCCTGCTCTACTCCATCCTCACCCAGGAGTGGACCAGCAACGCCGGCTGACCGGCACCCGCAGGCATCCGGGTGCGACGGGGCCTGACTGGCCGCCGGTACTATCGCCGCCATGCGCGACGCCGACACGCCGCAGCAGGAACCCGCCGACCTCTGCCAGCGCCGCACCAGGCCCACACCTCGCCAACAAGCCGCTAGCATCCGAGCCGCCGCAACCGAGGTGTACGAGCGTGTACAGAAGTGGCGCAGCTCGCCTAGCTGGCAGGACACACCGATGAACGCTCGCCGGCATCAGGTGACCGGGGATGCAGTCGCCGCGCTTGACGAACTACCCGATCCGGCCATGGCGGAAGGCCTTGCAGCACTCGTCGATGCCGTCCGACCCCTACTTGTTGAGTGGCGACCGAGCAGGCCAGGTCCCGAGCAGCAGATATTTGCTGCGGTCGAGCGACTTCGGCAAGCGTGCGAGTAGAGCGGACCGTGCCGAGTCTCTGCAAGTTATTGAGGTGACCGGTCGTGCGGATTACTCGGCCACCGAACCTAAGCCGATCTGGTATTCCGCCGCCCGGCCTCTGGCTTCGGCTATCACGCATCAGTGAAAGCCCCGTTGGCTGTGTGGCACACGAAAAGGCCCCGGACTGCAGGAAGTCCGGGGCCTCGATACCACGACAGTTAAGAACTCGTCATGATTCGTCCAACTGCGTCCAGGATATCAGCCGTGACAGTCAGGAGCGCAGAAAGTGTGACCAGGAGCCATAGCGGTCGGTCCCAACGCCGGCCGGCGGCACGCTGACTGTTACGAGGCTTCTTGCGCTTGTTGTTCCACTGCATTACGTTCGTTTCCTCCCCTTGCAACTTCGACTGGCAAGGCATGGAGTCACGAGGCGCGTCCGTTGCAGCGGGCGCGCCTTCCATGTCTTCGCACAGGAAACCACAGGGAGAGCGGCAGTGGCAGCGCGACACGCCGAAAATCGGGCAGGAAGTATCCACTCCCGTAATCACTAGACTACACGGCTACCGATTAATGGTCAACCTCATGTGGAGGATTTGCGGGCTAGGGGGTAGCCCGCAGGGGGGTGGTCAAGGGTTCAACCATCACCCTGGCCTGCGAAGCCGCCCAACGCACCTCGTGGCTCTGACAACTCCTCGGACTGCTTTCCGCGCCAGGCCGCGTACCTTCGGCAGGTCATCGGACGCTCTGGAATGGCGGCGCCCGCCGATGCCCTCCGTCCGGGCGTGGGTCTGGGCCCGCCCAGACGGAGGGCGCGCAGGTAGTGGTGTGTTCCCGAAGGGTCAGGGCTCAGGTCGCAGCATTGCCGAAACGTTCTCATTAGGATCAAGGCGCTCCGCGCGGCGCGGGCCGGGGCGCGGCAACCGGCTCCTGACGGAGCCGTCGCCCCGGCGCTGACCGCGCCGGGGCGGAAAGTCAGCCGGCCCGCAAACCACGCCCCGCCCCGCGCGTCACCCCTGGTTCCGTGAGGAACCGGTGACGAGTCCCGGACTGACCAGGATCCATGCGACAGCTCTCCCGTCGGTCTCTTCCATCCTCGTGGCACCTCACGGTGGACCGGTCGACGGTCGGCCCGGTGTGGAGAAGGAGTGAAGGTGGGTGGAGGGGGCGGAGGGTGGGGGCGGGGCCGGGGTTAGGGCTGCCTCCGGCGGGGCCCAACGACTCCGGGATGGGGTTGCCGAACGGTTGCGGTCGTGGGTGGTTGGGGTGGGATGCCATCCCGTCCACCGCCGACCCAGGCAGAGCCGAGCAGACCAGGGCCAGGGCGACAAGGTCGTTCGTCCGGTAGGGCGCTCCACCTTGTCACCCTGGCCCTGGCCCGCTCCACGGAGTGTGGGTCGGCGGCAGACAGTGAGGATGGTGAGGTGGGTCGCCGGGCTGGCCTGACTCACCGGCAGACCGACGGTTGCTGTCCTCATCCCGATTCGTCGGCCGGCTCGGTGGCCCCGCCAACTGCATGTCACCGGCCAGGCGTCGTGAGGTTCCCCCGGTTTGCCGGAGGGTTGGTTACCTGGCGCCGGTGGGCTCAGGCTGAACGATAGTCGTCTCGTCTGGTCGGGCCTGGTGGGCGTGCCAGGCGGCTTCGTACTCGTCTGGGGAGCGCCAGCCGAGGTCTTTCTGGATGCGGCGGGTGTTGTACCACCCGTCGATGTAGGCGAAGATCGCGTTCTCGGCTTCGTCGCGGGTCCGCCAGGAGTTTCGGTAGACCAGTTCGATCTTCAACGTTGACCAGAAGTTCTCCATGAGGGCGTTGTCGAACGAGTCGCCGACGGAGCCCATCGAGGGCAGAATGCCGTTGTCGGCCAGGCGCTGGGCGAAGCGGAACGACGTGTAGTTCGACCCGCGGTCGCTGTGGTGGATCAGTTGGCCGTCGCGGACGTCGCGGGACCAGATGCCGTATTCGAGGGCGCCGAGGATCAGGTCGGTGTCGCATCGGTCGGAGCACCGCCAGCCCACGATGCGGTTGGAGAAGACATCCCGCACCGCGGCCAGCCAGAACACGCCCTGCCCGCAGGGGATGCGGGTCGCGTCGGCGACCCACAGCCGGTTGGGCGCCGCAGCGGTGAACTGCCGGTTGACCAAGTCCGGAGCGGGCGTCGCCTTCGGGTTCGACCGGGTGGACGGGATGCGCCACTTCTTGCGCAGGAACGCCCCTTGCAGGCCGGCGGTCCGCATCAACCGCTCGACCCGCCTGCGACTCAGCTGGCGGCCTTGGCGGCGCAGCATGGCGTGCACTCGCGGGCTGCCGTAGGTGCCGCCCGACACATCGTGGATCTCCGCGATCTCCACCGCCAGATCCGCGTCCTCACGTCGGCGAGCGGAGGGGTTGGCGGCTTGGGTGAGCCAGCCGTAGTAGGTGGAGACGGCGACGTTGAGGACCCGGAGGACGGGCTCGACCCCGAAGCGGTCGCGTAGCTCGTCGACGAGCGTCACGACCGTCGCCGGGTCGGGTCGAGTTCCGAGGCGAAAAAAGCCGAGGCGGCTTTCAGGATCTCATTGGCCCGCTTCAGCTCCGCGTTCTCCCGCCGCAACCGACGCAACTCCTCCACCTCCGAGGTCGTCGGCCGGTCGCCCCGCAGGCCACGGTCGGCCTCGTCCTGGCGGATCCAGTTGCGCAACGCCTCGTGATGCACCCCAAGCTGGCGGGCCAGCTGGCGGATCACGGGCTTCGGGTCCGACTCCCGATACAAGCGCACCGCACGAGCAATAGTCAAGACTTGTGGATGAGGATCTTGATCAGGCCGCTGCTGCGGTCGTGGTGATGGGTTCGGCGGTGGGTCGTTCGACGAGCTGGCCTCGTTCGAAACGGGCACCGGCTCGGACCAGCGCGACGAGGTGCGGTGCGTTGACCGCTCGCCACCGGTGTTGGGCGGCCTCGATGAGCTTGAACGCCATCGCGAGGCCGGCGGCCTTGGAGCCTGGCCCTTTGGTGACCTTCGTGCGATGCCGAACCGTGGCGAACGTCGACTCGATAGGGTTCGTGGTGCGCAGGTGCACCCAGTGCTCGGCCGGGAAGTCGTAGAACGCCAGGAGCTCGTCGAGGTCGTCGACGACCTTGGCGACGGCTTTGCCGAACTTCGCGGCGTAGGCGAGCTTGAATCCGGCCACGGCGCGGCGGGCGTGGTCACGGTCCTCGGCGTTCCAGATCTCCGCGAGGGCCTTCTTCGCCCCGGGATGAGCGGACTTCGGCAGCGCGGCCAAGACATTGCCGATCTTGTGGAACCAGCAGCGCTGCTCCCGGCTGGCGGGAAAAACTTCACGTAGCGCGTTCCAGAACCCCAGCGCCCCGTCGCCCACGGCCAGGACGGGAGCGCGCATCCCGCGTCGGGCACAGTCGCGCAGCAGGTCCGCCCAGGAGCCGGCCGACTCCCGGTAGCCCTCCGCGAGCGCGACGAGTTCCTTACGCCCGCAGGCACGAACGCCGACGATCACCAACAGACACAGCTTCTCCTGCTCCAGGCGCACGTTGAGGTGCACGCCGTCGGCCCACACGTACACGTAGTCGGCCGTCGACAGGTCCCGGCCGCTAAAGGCGCGTGCCTCGTCCTGCCACTGCACGGTCAACCGGGTGATCGTCGTGGCGGACAGCCCGGAACCGGTGCCCAGGAACTGCTCCAGAGCCGGCACGAAATCCTGTGAGGACAGGCCGTGCAGGTACAACAACGGCAACACCTCGCTGATCTTCGGGGACTTGCGGCACCACGCGGGCAGGATCGCCGAGGCGAACCTGCGACGCTCACCGGTCTCGTCGACGCGCTTGTCGTTGACCCGCGGCGTGCTCACCTCGACCGCTCCGGCGCTGGTGAGCACCTGCCGCGACCGCGCGTGGCCGTTGCGCACCACCAGCCGCCGGCCCTGCGCGTCGACCTGGTCAGCGTGCGCCGCGATGTACGCGGCGACCTCGGCTTCGAGGGCCGCCGCCAGCATCCGCCGCGCGCCGTCACGCACGATCTCATCGATCAACGACCCGCCGACCGTGGCCGGCTCGGACACCGCCGTTGGCGTGGGCTCACCAGGGTTGACTACCGTAAGCACGGGCGTACCTTCCCGGCCCGCGTTGGCGCGCGGGCTCTACTCGATTCCTTGGACTTGGAGCTCGCCGGGAGGGTACGCCCCCACGACGCTCATCCACAGGTTTCGAGCATTGCTCCACCGCACGTTCGCGCAGCTCATCGGGATACTTCTTCGGTGCTGCCACGGATGACTCCCTTCAGCTCCATCAGAGCATGATCGAAAGCCTCCGAGCTACCGGGGGAACCTCATCGTGACTTGATAGGAGCCTGTGCGAGAGGCACCCACCACTGTGTTGTCCGATCGCCTGACCGGTGACGTGTCCACGTGATTCTCGACGCGACCGAGAAAGGCGGACCTCACCAGCATGGCAGCGAAGAAGCGATCGGTCATCGGTGGTGTCGACACCCACCGCGACACCCACCACGCAGCGGTCATCGACAGCACCGGCGGCCTCCTGGACGACGCCGAGTTCCCGGCAACCGCCGCCGGCTATACAGACCTGCTGACCTGGATGCGCTCGTTCGGCCGGCTGATCGCCGTCGGCGTCGAAGGCACCGGCAGCTACGGCGCCGGCCTGGCCCGCCATCTGGCCAGCCACAAGATCACCGTGGTCGAGGTCGACCGACCCGACCGCAGGACCCGTCGGATCAAGGGCAAGTCCGACCCGATCGACGCTATCGCCGCCGCCCGAGCGACCCTCGCCGGTACGGCCATGGGGACACCCAAGACCCGCACCGGACCGGTGGAAGCCATCCGCGCCCTGCGAGTGGCTCGCCAGGGAGCGGTCAAGGCCCGCACTGCGGCCATCAACCAGATGCGCGGCCTGGTCGCCGCCGCCCCCGAAACTCTGCGCGCCCAGTTGACCAAGCTCAGCGCTGCGGTCCTGGTCAACCGCTGCGCCACCCTCACCACCGATCCGACCCGGCTCCAAGACCCGGAACAGGCCACCGCCGCCGCGTTGGCTGGACTCGCCCGGCGGATCACCGCCCTGACTGAGGAGATCACCGCCCTCGATCGGCAGCTGGCACCCCTGGTCCGCGAGGCCGCCCCCCGCACCAGCGCTCTGTTCGGCGTCGGCACCGACGTCGCCGCCCAACTCCTGACCACCGCCGGCGACAACCCCGACCGGCTGCGGTCAGAAGCCGCTCTCGCCCACCTCTGCGGCGCGGCACCCATCCCTGCCAGCTCCGGACGGGTGCGCCGCCACCGCCTCCACCGAGGAGGCGACCGTGGTGCCAACCACGCCCTGCACACGATCGCCCTATGTCGCCTGCGCTACGACCCACGCACCCGCGCCTACCAGCAACGACGCATCACCGAAGGCCTCAGCAAGCAAGAGATCCTCCGCTGCCTCAAGCGCTACATCGTCCGCGACGTCTACACCGCCCTACGCGCCGACTTCGCCGCCCTCGCCCCTTGACCTCCATAGGAGCATCGGGATGGCAGGAGGTGGCGGCGGATCACCGTTCACCACGTCGCCATCTTGAACAGCCGACCCTCTTGGCCCTCGTCGTGAAGGGTGACGACCACGTCCTCTGGCGTGAGCGTCAGCCGACTTGAGCCAATGGGCAGAGGAAGATCGCTGTCGAGCAGCGAGATGATCGGCTGGATTCCGAGACCGGCATACTCTCTAAAGACGCCAATCAGCTTCTCCCTCTTGCGTGGCTCCAGTTGCTCCAGTGCGCCGTCGTGATACACAAAACGCGGGAACGGCACATCTAGGTAAGTTCTGAGGAATGCGAGATCGAAGGCGATGCAGAGGAGCTTCCGGTATGATGTTCCTCTATCGCCACTCGTTGCTATTCCAGCGCTCCCTATGAACTCGGCGGTAAAGTCAAGCCCTCCCTGATTGTTCACCCTAATTGCAATAATGGCATTTTGCCCCAAAACTTCATAGATGATCTCAGTAAAATAACGACGCAGTCGGCCAAATCGGCTTTCTTCGTCACGGCTGATTTCCTCAATCTGTGTCTCAACTGCGGTTTCGAGGTGACCGAAATCCTCTGCGAGCGACCGCTGTTGCCGGCGTAGCTCTGCGAACCTCGCCGCAGCCGACCGCCTAGCTTCGAGCAAGCTCAATTCGCCTTGAAGGTTCGTTAGATCAAGGGAAAGGCTTTTGTATTTGTCCAGCGAGTCGGAATTCCTCAAAAATTCTAGTGACTGAGCCCGCCTCAGGTTCAGCGTCTCAAGTTCCTTGCGGATCTCTGCGAGCCGAGCTTGACTGTCTTCTAGCTGTTCCTGGAGAGCGTCCCGTCTTTCTTCGGTGATTGCTCGGTTGAAAGCAACGAGTTGCGCATATTCTTTCTTAATCTGATCACCTAGAAAGACTCCAGCCTGAAGGAATAGTTCCTCGGCGTCCTTCGGGCGGAAAAGCACCTGCTCCTCTTCTAGCGACTCAGCAATGCGCTGTATCAGCCGGCTGAGTCGATAACTTTCCTCATTTAGGGCCGAAATTTGCGCCTCGGTCCGGTCAATCAATTCCGAGGTTGCTCGGGTATCTTCCTCTTGGAAGTTGAAGGAAGCAAGGGTTGTGGATTTAGCGTCGATATCCCGCCTCTTGACAGAAATCAAGCCGTCCAGCATCGACGGGTCGACGTCTTCGCCACTCCATTCTCGGGTAAGTGTGGCGAGATCCGACGTAGCTCTATTTAGTTCTTCCCTCTTCTGATAGAGCTCGACAACCGGATCGGAGTCCATCCCGATCAGGTGTGCTACAAACGGTTTCCAATCTAAGTGCTTCCCGGTGAACTTACCCAGTTGGAAGACATCAAGGTAGTCTCGTTGGGACCTAATTAGATAGCCAACTACCTTCCTGAATCCCCAGGGCCGGAGGGAACCAATGGCCAGCATCCCGTCTAGCAGGAGTTTGGCACGGTCGAACGGCAGACCAACGTGATCCCAATCCGGACTACCGAGTGCCGTAATGTCCTCGATTGGGGACGCGCTCCGCTTAAAGAAGATCTTTGAGCCAGGGTCAACCGGACGTCCGATTGTTAGGTAACCGCCGCTCGGCAGCTCAACCTCTAGGTAAAAGGTGAACTTCTCGAAGAGCGACCGGTGCTTGAAGAGGAAGAAGCTGCTACTTTTTCCCTTGAGAAGGCAGAAATCGATCAGCTCTGCAAGAGTGGTCTTACCGAGATTATGGGTGTCGAGGAGCCTGTTTTCTGGAAGGCGAATCTCGGCTAGGATGGCCGAAAGTCCGTCGTTGAACGTTATGGACCTAAAGACTTCCGGCCTATTCGAGTAGAGCCTCTTAAGCTTCATCACTTCCCCGCATACTCAAAGAGATCGGTAGTGGCGCGATACTCCACCAAGCCGAGCAAGTACAGGAGACTCACTGCGGGGGTGAAGAGGAAATCGGAGCCACGCGACGCTTTGTCCAGGACCGCCCTTAGATCCGCATAGGGTACCGCCCGCTTCCTTCTCAGCTCAGCGAGAAGCACCGTTGCGGCGGCTAGGACGGTCTGGTCCGGGTGGGAATGCTTATTGGGCCTGAGCATCTGGCGTTTCCCCGATGTCGCAATGCCAGTACATGTAGAAAATCATCGCCCGAGTCAGGCCCTTGTTTCGCGATAGCACCCCGTCTCTCTTGAAGAGAAAGTCAACTAAGTAATTGAATAGTCTGTCGAAAGTTTGATAGTCTTTGCGACTTGCGATTATCTTAAACTGAAACTCTTCGACCGCGCCTTCGTATAGGCGTAGTATATCGGCATTGGCTGGGTCGGCTAGGAAGCGCCCAATCCGGTGCGTTTCGGACAGAAATCGCCTTTTGAGCTGCTGAGCAAACTCCGGCGTCATGCCGTTAGCTCGGTTCTTTTCGTCGTACGTCACACGGTCTACCACCGGAGCGTCATCGAGGGATGGGGACGCGTGAATCCCCTCCGCGATCCCCAAGATAACTTCCGCTAGTTCATAACTCGAAACTAGGAGGGGGCCGTCAATGGGATCAATGCGGGCCCGACGGACGATGTCCGGATAGGTATGCAGCATGTCATCTAGGTACTCAACTCCGGCAAGGAATATGCGGCTCTCGTTAAGACCTGTTTCCTCGGCCAGGCGGTCCTTGATGCGAGAATTGATTACGCCACCCAAGCGTCTGTTGCTAAACAAGATATAGTTGTGAAGCTCGTCGGCAACTACCAACTTGCGAATTCGCGGAATCTCCTCCGAAAGTACCGAGCTTTTGGCGGTGCCACTGAACTCGCTGTCACTAAAGTGAGCGTTGCTGGCGTTTGTGTGCTTCGCCTGGCCGATGGTAATTTGAGTCCAAGGCTGGGCCGTACTTGGGAAGCTAGCAGCGGTGCCATCGAAGCGTGCGTCTCGTCCGCCATCCGGTCCGGCGGCGAAGGACTGGACTCCCTCGCCGAAGAGCATCCGCATGCACTGCACCACCAGTCGTTCGAACTGGCTGTCGTCCAGGTCTTCATACGGGTACCCCATCCTTGCAGGCTACCGACTGGATAGAGCGAGCGCGATCTCCGATTTCCGTTGGATGTCAACCTTGGAGGGTGCGGCAGAGCCGCTCAGCGGGTTCGCCGCCGCAGTGGGCGCAACTAACCCTGCACGACTGTCCAAAAGGTGACACGCCGTCCGAACAACCCTGTCGGAGCTGTTGGTGGCGCGCTTAGGAGGCTGCGAACCGGCATTAGGTAGGGCAGCAAGGTGCAGCAACCGATGCCCTGTAGCCGCCACGGCGTCGGCTATCCACCATCTGGCAGCTGAGACGGCCGACGGGCGTAGCCCGGGGCCGACGGGAGGCGACACAACGAGTAGGTCACGGTAGGCACCGACGCCGGCCGACAGAATTCTTGATCTTTGCAAGGCAGGGGCAGCCGTTGCGCTTGCGGCCTGCCCTGCGGGCGGCCTCCGGCCGTCCTCGGGCGTCCGCAGTGCCTCGTGCAAAGTGCGTGCAATGATCATGCCTTGCAGTGCTGGCGAGGAGCCGGCCCACGCAGGTCACGGCCACGAGGGCAGGACTGCCGCTGTCGCCTTCCTAAACCGTGTGTCGCAGGTTCGAATCCTGCCGGGGGCACCTCGAAGATCAGCCAAAACGCCACCTAAGCAGCGGATACGTTCCCGCATCGATCGGCAACCTAGCGGCAGTCGTGAGCCAGTTAGCCCAATCTAGGGTTCGTGAGGCCAGAAGGCAGATTGCACGCGGAGATTGTCACCGCACTCGACGTTCACCTCGCGGAGATGCACCGGCTGCGGCGGCGGCTCACCGATGCCCGCGCCGTCGAGCCGGGCGAGCGCTTGGAGGTCGTTCTGGAGATCGCTGCCAGCGCGGAATGCTTGGCGCATGCGGTCTACGCGAATCGGCCGGAGCCCGCCGTCATCTCGACTGCCTTACGGTAGACGTGCTCGCAGCACGGCGACCCGCCGCCGAGGGCGTCTGTCGCAGAGCACGAAGGCGCTGTTGCGCGCGGTGGACGGCGGCGCGCAGCACCGGAGCCCGCTCGGCGTGCGCGGCCGCGTGCGGCGAGTCCGGGCCGTGCCGGCGCAGCATGTCGGCCAGGCGTTGCTCGACGGTCATGGCGCGACCGTAGGGGTTGCCGTCTGGTCGGCGTAGATCAGCGCGTCGGACACCGGTGAGTCCTCGCAGGGGAAGCAGGCGAGCTGTTCGCCGAGCCCCTGCGCTCGTGCCACATAGCGTGCCGCAGAGTGGTGAGCTACCAGGCCGACGATCCTGCTGGCCCATCCCAGAGCTTGCAGATACCGGGCGCCGTCGACCGGGTGGAAGCCGGTGTCATGCGGCGCGGCCGCGTACCCGATGTCATGCAGCCACGCCGCCGTGAGCAGGACCTCACCCTCGCTGTCCGACCCACCGTGGCGGCCACTTGTTGGGCCCGCCGCGCCACGGCGATCGTGTGCCGCCAGCGCTCCGGTAGCTCCGCCAGCGCTCGGTGGGCGGGTTCACGGGCGCAGCGGACATCGTCGGCAGGGCCAGGAGCACCGGTGATGGCGTTACGGTAGTCAGCCGGCTGCGCTGTGGGTGAAGGGTAGGTGACGAGCAGCGGTGCTCGTCACCGGCATGTCACCCCGGCCTCTCTTCCACTCAATGACGGTAGGCCTCGCGCCTGGCCACACCGCCCACGCTGGGAAAACGTGACTACTCCGTGACTAAATGAATTCTTTCGTCGGTCGACGCCGGGCGCGAGGGGCCGTAGCCTGGCCGTTCGGGAAACTCTGGGTAACGGGAGGTAACGCGATGAACGGCACAGCGGTCACCGTGGAGACCCGTCCGGACGGGACCCTGATCATCCACCCCCGCGGCCAACTCGACGCCGACCGCGCGGTCGAACTGCGGCGCACGATCGTGCACGCGGTACGCCGTGTGCGGCCACTGCGGCTGGTCGTCGACCTACGCAATCTGCACGACCTCGATGCGATCAACGTTGGCACTCTCGCCGCGGCCTGCCAGCTCGGCGACGACCACCAGGTCGCCGTCTTCCTCGACTACTGCTGCCCCACGATCGCCGAGCGCCTGACGGCGGCCGGCGTCCCCGGCTACCGCCTGCGGCATACCGCACCCGCCGCCTGATTTACAGCGAGACCGTACACTCCCGCACCCTGCGGCACGTCACAACCGACCCTGATCAAGGTGATCGCACTGGTCGACGGGCCGAACGGGTGGTTCCGGCTTAGGCTCCCGTGTCGGTGGCCGGGATACCGAGCACGGTCGGGCCGCTGACCTGGCTCAACCGGACGGCTTGCTGCTGCTTGTCGGTCAGGTAGCGCAGGGTCAGATCGATGCCTTCGATCTCGCCGAGCCAGCCTTCGGCTTCGGCGCGGGTCCGTCGGGCGTGGAGGTCTTCTTCGAGTTCGGCGAGCCGGCCCAGCATTTCCGGGTTGATGCTGAGCATCGGGCAGCGGATACAGGCGTGTTCGTGCTGGCGGGGCGTGCCGCAGGGCCGGGCGCACGAGCCCAGTTCGACACGGCGTTTGTCGAAGTGTTCCTGGAATTCGTTCCATTCGATGTCGGTAGCGCCCCGATATTCGCCGTCTGGGCGGTGCTCGCGCCGCTGTTGGAGGTATTCCTGGTAGTGGCGTACGACATCCTCGTCGAACACGGCGACGTACCCACGCGTTGTCTGGATGTCGAGAGGTCCGAGCAGGGCAGCCCCGATGTGGATGGGTGAACCGCTGTTGACCAGCTAAGTGGCGAAGATTGTTCGGAGGTCGTGCGGGGTGAAGGCCAGGCCGCGGAAGGCCCGATGGTGCTCGGCCAGCGCCGCGCAGGGCGCAGCATGAGCGCCCTCGCGGCCGGCGTCATGATGTGCCGGCTGGTGGCGCGCTGCCGCTGGAACAGGAACGGCAGCGGCGTGCTCCAGAGCTTGTCGTGGGCGTCGAACCTGCTCACCAGCCCGATCGGCCGTCCGTCGCGGGTGTGGCGGCGCATGATCTGAGCGATGACATGGAACAACTCGGTCGACATCGGGGTGCCGCAGCGTCTCGACGATCGCCCACTGCCAGAAGGTGCTCTCCTCCATCGCGCTGACGTGGGTGACTTCGCCGGTAGCGATGTCAACCGCCCGCACCGGCCGGGCTTCGTGCCGGGCTCGCTTGCGGTCCAGCAACTGCCGCACGCCGTGATGCGCGATCGGATACCGGTCGACCAGCTCGCTCGTGCTCAACTGCCCACGCAGCATCGCCGCGTGCATCGTGGCCGGCGTGCTGGCCGGGAAGTGACCAACTCAGCAACCCCAGAAGGAGAACCCCGCCCGTACGCCCCGGCCCGCACCTACGTCTCCGACTCCGCCCCGGCCACCGAGCCGGCGGCCGCCACCTCCGAGCCGGCGCGTGGCCAGGCGCATCCGTCGCCGCCCCGCTCTGGCCGGAGCCGGAGGAAACGAAGAAGTCCAAGCGCCGCTAGGGCCTAGCCTGCGGCGGGATAGTTGATCCCCGCCTCCAGCAGCGCGAACGCGCGGTCGGCCAGGTCGGAGACCTTTTCGTCGGGCTCGTCTTCGCGCCAGGCGCGGACGGCCACCTGCAGCGCGGCGCTGGCCACCGACGCCACGAGCTTGGGCCGTGGATCGGTGACCGGGTCGACACCCATCCGCACCGCCACCCGGCGGGCCAGCTCGTCGAGCTGCTCGGTGCACATCTCCAGACTCCGGGCCATCACGGCCGGACTGTGCTGGACGAGGTCCATCACGCACGCGAACTGGGACGCGTCGGCCTCATCCTCCTCGTACGCCCGGAGAACGTCGACGACCGCGTGGCGCAGCGCGGTGACCACCGGCTCGTGGGTGGGGCGCGCCTCGAGCGCCTGGTAGACCTCCAGGAACTGCTGCAGCTGGATCGATATCGCGACGTCTTCCTTGGAGCCGAAGTAGCGGAAGAACGTCCGCGACGACACCTCGACCGCTTCGGAGATCTCGTCGACGGTGGTCGCCTCGAAGCCCTTAGTGCCGAAGAGATCGAAGGCGGCCTCGATGAGCGCCTTTCGGGTGCGCTGCTTCTTGCGCTCCCGGAGGCCCATGCCCTCCACGGTCGTGTTCGGTGACATGCGGAAAGTGTACGGGTGGTGCCGAGCTCCGACTTTATTCCCCGCATGACAGTAGTCACTGTCAGGCGTAAGTCTGTTGACGCCATCTGTCGTTCACTGACAGATTTTCTCGCATGTCACAGGCAACCCTGACCCGGCCCGGCGGGCCGAACAACGACGTACGGCGGCCCGGCCGCCACGGCCACGGTCACCCCTGGCTGACCCTGCTGGCCGTAGCCCTCGGCGTGATGGTCGTGGGCCTCGACGCGACGGTCGTGGCCATCGCCAACCCGGCGATCGCGCGCGACCTCGGCGCCGACTTCGCCCAGCTCCAGTGGGTTACCAATGGATACCTGCTCGCCCTCGCGGTCTCCCTGATCGTCGCCGGCCGCCTCGCCGACCGGTTCGGCCGCAAGACCGTCTTTCTCGTGGGCGTCGCCGGCTTCGCGGTCGCCTCGATCGCGGTCGGCCTCTCCGGCTCGATCGAGATGGTGATCTTCTGGCGAGTCGTCCAGGGCTTCGCCGGCGCGCTGCTCCAGCCGGCCAGCCTCGCGATCCTCCGCAACACGTTCCCCGCCGAAAAGCTCAACATGGCGATCGGCATCTGGGCCGGCACATCCGGCTTGGCCATCGCCAGCGGCCCGATCGTGGCCGGTCTGCTCGTGGAGAACGCGAGCTGGGAGTGGGTCTTCTTCCTCAACGGCCCGGTCGCCACGGTGGCGATCCTCCTGGGCCTGTGGGTGGTGCGGCAGTCGCGCGACCCGGAGGCCGCCGGCTCGTTCGACCTACCCGGCGTCGGGCTGCTCTCCGCAGCCCTGTTCAGTCTGGTGTGGGGCCTGATCAAGGCACAGGAGCACGGCTTCGGCGACGTCGTCCCGCTCGGCTTCTTCGCCGGCGCGGCGGTGCTCGGTGCCGCGTTCGTCGTGCGCGAGCGGACAGCCAGCCACCCCTTGATGCCGCTCGGCCTCTTCCGCAACCGCTCCTTCTCGGCCGGCAGCGTGCTGGCGATGCTGGGCTTCTTCGCGCTCTTCGGCTCGTTCTTCTTCCTCACCCTGTACCTGCAGCAGGTGCACGGCATGAGCCCGGTCGACGCGGGCGTGCGACTGCTGCCGATGACCGCCACGTTCATCGTGGCCTCGCCCGTGGCCGGCGCGCTCACCGCCCGGTACGGCCCGCGTCCGCCGCTGGTGGTCGGGATGCTGCTGACCGCGGTCGCGCTCTTCGCGCTCTCCCGGATCGGGGTACAGGCCGACTACCTGTCGCTCTGGCCGTGGTTCATCGTGATCGGCATGGGCTTCGGCATGGTGCTGGTCAGCAGCACCGAGGCCATCGTCGGCAACGCGCCGGTGCACCTGGCCGGGCTCGCCGGCGGGATCCAGCAGACGGCGGCCCAACTCGGCGGCGTGCTCGGCACCACCTTGTTCGGCACGATCCTGGCCACCCGGGTCGGTGACGTGCTAACGGAGAAGCTGACCAGTGCGGGCGTACCGGCCGACATGGTGCCCGGCTTCACGGCCGCCGAGGACTACGTCGCCCAAGGCGTCGCACCGGTGCCGCCGGGCGCACCCCAGCCGCTGGCCGACGCGATCACGACCGGCAGCCACCTGGCCTTCATGTCGGGCTTCCAGGCGGCGCTCACGGTGGGTGCGGTCATCGCGCTGCTGGCGGCCGCGGCGGCCCTGCTGGTGCGGCGCGGCGAGAACACCACCGCGGCGGCCCACACCGGCGCCTAGGAGCCGAGTTCAGGCTCTCCTCACATTGGGGCGCTCCGCAGGCGACGGGGCGCCCCGATGCGGACCTTACGGGGTGCGAACGCCGCCGCAGAATCGGGACCAAGCCTGGCCGATGCACCGGCACCGCCGGCGGTGGGACCGGTTCCGACGCTCTCTGCTTGGTCGTCGTCGACGAGGTGCAGGGGCGGCCTGTCCTCAGTTCGGGTGTCGTCGGGTGACCACTGGCCCCAGTCAGGGGCGTCGGTCGGCTGGTCGACGGGCACCGCCGCCGCTGGGGCGGTCGCGCCAACGAGGAGCAGCGCACGGCCTACGTGCGAGACATCCTCGCGCCGTTGCGGCCCTCGCCTGAGTTGCTTGCTGAGCTGACCACGATCGTGTCCGATCGCCGGTTGGGTGACTGACCGAGTGACGATCGGTGCGGACGCCAGTGGACAAGCACGGATGATGGCGGACCGTGCCGCCAGGCCAAGGGCCAGGGAACAGCAGCTCACGTGGCCGTGCTGGCTGCCTGGGGGGGGGCCAAGTGGTCAAGATAGTTCTGTTCCGCCTTCGGGTTTCGAGTTCTCCTCTGACGCCCAGTAGAGAACGTCGCGCCAGTCCTCACGTGCGACTTGGCTGTAATGACGGACGAGCCGCCAGTCGCCCTTGGCTAGATCCAGGATGGCGTGCAGTACCTGTTCGTACGGCGGCGTCAATGGCAGCTCCTCTCGCGAGGGCAGAAGATGACGGGCAGACGCCGCATACTCTCGAGAGCTGGCGGTAAGGCGCTGTTCGATGGAGTCGGGCATGGTGCTCACGTCACAGATGCTGCCAGGCTCCAAGCGCCGTACATAGATGCCGATGCCCGGCCGAACCGGAAAACCGAACAGCGCACAGAGCCTCACGCAGGCGACCTACACCACGCCACGGGACGTGACCTACTGACGACGGTCGCCGCGACCAAGGACGTGGGAAACACCCTCGCATGCGCGGGGAGCAGGCATTGGTCCCCACTCGCGTACGGATCGTTGCCGTTCCATGACCTCAGCTGGCCAGGCGGAACAACTCGGCGTGTCGCTGACGGGCCGGCACCTTCAGTGCCCGCAGGCTGCGCAGCACGGCGTCGGTCATCCCAGGCGGTCCGCACACGTACACGTCCCGCTCGGTGATGTCGGGGACCAGGCTTCGCAGGTTCTCCGGGCCGAACGCCCCGGTCGGCGGCGAGTCGAGGTCGGTGAGCAGGTGCAGGCGCGCTCCGCGTGCGGCGGCCAGGTTCTGCATCTCGCTCAGCAGCACGGCGCTCGCGGCGGTGCGCGCCCGGTAGAGGACCACGATGTCGCCGGTGAGGTGCTCGTCCTCGAGCAGGGCGCGGATCGGTGTCACGCCGATCCCGCCCGCGATGAGCAGGGTGGCCTCGCGGGTACGCCGGTCGGCGGTGAAGGCGCCGTAGGGGCCCTCGGCGAAGACGCGGGTGCCGACCGGCAGGTGGCGCAGGCCGGCGCTGGTGGTGCCGATGCCCTTGGCGGTCAGCCGCAGGGAGCGGCCGTCCGGGGCGGCGGACAGGGAGAACGGGTTGACCTGCCACCAGCGGTTGTGGCCGGGGAAGCGCCACAGGAAGAACTGGCCGGCACGGGCGTCGAGGCGGTCGAGGCGCCGGCCGGTCACGTGGACGGAGACGACGTCGTCGGACTCGGGTACCACCGCGCAGACGCGCAGCTGGTGGCGGGCGTTGCGGACGACCGGGACGAGTAGGCGGCCGGTGAGCAGGGCGCCGATCGCGAAGGCCCACAGGCCCCACCAGTACGCCCGGGTGAAGGCGTTTGTCGTGAACGAGCTGCCCTCGTAGACCTGGTGGATCAGGCCGAGCACGATCACGGCGTAGGTCAGCAGGTGAATGGTGTGCCAGGCCTCGTAGGAGAGGCGGCGCCGGGCGGCCCGCACGGAGAGCACGGCCACGACCACGATGAGGCCGACAGCAATCAGGCCGATGACGACGGGGATCTGGCCGGTAAGGCTGACCGCCGTGGTGCCGAACGAGGCATTGCCGAACCGGGCGTAACCGAGGATGACGAACATGGGGTGCAGCAGGGCGAGCCAGAAGATCGCGAAGCCGGTCCAGCGGTGCCAACCGGTCAGCTTGTCCATGCCGATCCGCCGGTCGAGGAACGGCAGCCGGGCGATCAGCAGCAACTGCAGCGCCATCGCGAAGGCCAGGTGCATGCCGAGGAACCGGCCGATCGCGTGCAGTGGGTTGTAGGCGGCCCGGCCGCCGGTGGCCACCATCAGCTCGACGATGGCCAGGTTGACGATCAAGAAGATCCACAACGCGACGTGGGTAATCCGGAGGGTGGCGGTAGGGGCCTGAGGCCGAGTCACAACGGTCATCCGGATCTCCACGCTGTTGTCTCGCTGGGGTGCATTACAGGTAGCCGAAGTAGGTCGGGCGCGCAAGAACCGAAAGACGTTCACCCTCGGACGGGTTGGGCGCACGCGACGGCGAGGCGACGCCTCAGATTCGCGTTGGACGGTGATCGGTAGCGGGCATCGCCACCGCGTTGAGCTGGGCAGACCGCGTCCAGGGCCGCCGAGGACCGCCGGCCGTTTCGTCCTGGGCGAGGCAGTACGGCCCAGCGAAGGTTCCGCTGGTTGGTGGTGTCGACCCCCGCCGGTCGGCGGGGTGGCTCCAGCCTGTCGGCGGGTCCGTGTCGAAGTCTGCCGGATGGCTGTTCGGCCACCCCAGCGAACGAGGCGACAGGCGAGGCCAAGGTCGACTCCGCGGTACTACCAGCACAACCCGCTGTTCGGCAACGGAGTCGACACGCTGAGGATGTTCCTGCAGCAGGGCACACAGGGCGGCGCCGCGCCCACCGTAGGTGGCGGGACCCGGTTCGGAAACACCCTCGCCGACGCGGACCTGGTGTGGGTGTTCTCCTCCGACTACGTCGTGGCGGACATCTTCCGCGTGGCGGTCGGAAAGATCATCGAGCACTGGGACGTCGCCGGCGGCCAGTAGCCGGTGTGGCGCTGCACCGGACGCTGGCCCAGGCCCTCGCGATCGGCCCGCACTTCGGGTTGGTGGTGCGCCGGTGTGTTCTTTAGGCTCACCACCGAGTCGATCAGCACCAACTGGCTGAAAACGCGGGGCGGGGTGGCGGGGTCGGAACCATCGCTCGGCGAACCATGGTGGACAAAGACCTGAGCCTCACCGCATCGACATTGCAAGGACGCCGTGAGTGAGTCTGATCTATCGAAGGCGTCCTTCACTGCATTGGACGTCGACCACACGAAAGCCCTCGGCATCGACACCGGCCAGCAGGACCACGCCGCAGCCCTGCTCGACAACCGCGCCATGCGCCGGCAGGCCCGCCATCCCACCGAAACAGCGGGAAGGGGTGGCCGAGACCCTGTCAGCCGCCGCGGTTGGCCGGCAACCGCAGGTCGAGCCGGAACCCGTGGTCGTCGGTCGGTTCCGCCCGTAGGGTGCCGCCCAGCAGTTCCGCGCGCTGGCGCAGGCCGGCGAGCCCGTGCTTGCCGCTGGGCAGCGGCAGCACTGGCCGGGTCGGCGCAGTGTTGGTCACCGTCGTGCGGATGGCGCCGTCGTCCCAGCAGATCTCGACCAGAGCAGTGGATCCGGAGGCGTGCTTGCGGACGTTGGTGAGACCTTCCTGGACGGTTCGGTAGATGGCGCGCTGAACCGGCGGCGACAGTTCGGCGCCGGCAGGCAGACCAAGGTTGAGCCGGGCGTCGACGGCGCTGCCTGCGACGAGGTCAGCCAGCTGGTTGAGGGTCGGCTGCGGGGTCAGGTCGGTCGGCCGGCTACCGGAGGCACGTAGCACGTTGACCATGTAGCGCAGCTCTTCCAGGGTCCGCACACTGAGCTGCCGGATCGTGGCCGCGGCCTGTCTGGTCTCCGAGTCGCTCGTGCTGACCTGCAACGCACCCGCCCGAACCGAGATCAGGCTGACCTGGTGCGAAACCACGTCGTGCATCTCGCGAGCCAGCTGGGCGCGCTCGGTGGCCAACACGTTCTGCATGATGAGCAGTTCCTCGTGCGCGCGGGACTCGGTGATCTCATCGAGCCGGGCGGCCAGGTCGCGCCGTGCCAGGATCAGCTGGCCGAGGAAGACCGGTGCCGCGGAGGTGGTCAGGCTGTACAACAACCATAGGAAACTGGTGCTGTTGGACAAATCAGCAAAATCACTGTCAAGCTCCGACGCCGGCCACGGAAGCACGCTGAAGATCGCACTGGTGAGCACGCACACGGCCAGCAGCTTCCGGTTGCGGCTGCGAGCCGCCAGGGCGTACAGGGCGATCAGGTTCGCGAATACGGCCCAGGTGAGCAACACCGCGGGCAGGGTCGCCACAAAGACCGCCAGCGGCGCCTGGCGCCGGAACATCAGCGCGGCGCAGGCGACGAGGGCCCCGACAAGGCCGATCCGGTTATGGAAGCCGAGCTGGATCCAGACGTCCAGCAGCGCGATCGCCACCAGCCCGAGGTCGACCAGCGGCGCGGGAACCGGGCGCCCCCTCACCGGTCGCCTGGTCGGCAGCTCAGCAGGCCGGCGCGCTCGGCGAGCAGCGCCGCCCGCACGCGGTTGTCCACACCCAGCTTGGTGAGGATCGCGCTGACGTGGTCTTTCACGGTGCCGGCGCTGAGGAACATGCGGCCGCCGATCTCGCTGTTCGACAGGCCGTCGGCCAGCAGCGTCAGCACCTCGCGTTCCCGCTCGGTGAGCCGCTGCACGGCGCGTACGGCGTGCTCGTCGCCGCCACTCCTCAGGAAGCCGTCGACGACCGTACGGGTGACCTTGGACGCCAGCACCGTGTCACCGGCCGCGAGGGTGCGCACGAGATGCCCCAGCTGCTCCGGGTCGGTGTCCTTCAACAGGAAACCGGCCGCCCCCGCCCTGAGCGCGGCGGTGACGTACTCATCGGTGTCGAACGTGGTCAGCATGGCCACGACCGGCGGTGCGGGCAGCCGGCGGATGCTCTGCAGGATGGTCAGGCCGTCGACGTCGGGCATCCGGATGTCCAGCAGCACTAAGTCGGGACGCAACTCCTGCACGGCCTGCAGCGCCTGGTCCCCGGAAACGGCGGCGGCAGTCTGGATACCGTCGGCTGCGTTCAGGATGTGCTGGAAGCCCATCCTGACCAGCGCCTCGTCGTCGACCACCAGTACTCGGATCACCCACGATTCGTACCAGATCATCAGGCGGCCGAGCGGGTGATCTTTTTCCGGTACGGCGGGGCGGCTCGGCCGGGGGCCGGCGGATCTGAACGCCGGTGCCAGTCGTCCGCGTACTGAAGGCGCGCGCGAAAGTACCTAAGCGCGTCAGATTCCCCGTCGTTCCCGGGCCCATAACGTGGTGGTCGCCAGAGAGCCCGACCACTGCGGAGACAGACATGAGCGACATCACGGAGCTGCTCCAGCGCTACCTTGCCGCCTGGAACAGACCAACGCCGCCGCGCGACAGGCCATTCTCCGGGAGGTCTTCGCCGACGGTGCGGTCTACACCGACCCGCTGGTCTCGGTGCAGGGCAGGGACGGGCTCGACGCGACCATCGCGGCCGTCCAGGGGCAGTTCGGTGGGCTGGTCTTCAGCCTCGGCGGCGCCGTGGACACCCACCACAACATGGCCACGCTCTCGGCGTGCAGGCGCCGGGCGGCGAACAGGAGAGCCTCCCGGGAGGCCCGGTCGAGCCACTGCGCGTCGTCGACGAGGCACAGCAGCCCGGTTTCGTCCGCGTACTCCGTCAGCAGGAAGAGCACCGCCAGCCCGACCAGCGTCGGGTCGGAGCCGGTCGTGGGCCCGAGCCCGAACGCCGCTTCCAGCGCCTCTCGCTGCGGTCCGGGCAGCGCGGCGAGGGATCCGAGCGCCGGGCGCAGCAGCAACTGCAGCTCCGAGAACGGCAGCTCCGCCTCGAACTCGACCCCCGTACCGCGGAGCAGCCGCATGGCCCCGGCCGCCGCGGCGGCGTGGTCGAGCAGGGCGGTCTTGCCGATGCCGGGCTCGCCGCGCAGCACCAGCGATGAGCTGGTGCCCGCCTTGGCCCTCGCCAACAGTTCGGCGATCGTGTCCTGTTCGGGCTTTCTCCCGTGCAGCTCCCCCGCGCCCGTGATCCCATCCTGGCATCGCCGCTCGTCCGGTCAGGACGAGGGCGAGCCGGGCCAGCACATCCCGGTCCGGCCGGTCGCCGTCAATCTCGGCCGCGCGGCGACGGTGGTTGCCGGCACGCCGGAGTTCAGCCACAGCGACACCGTCGCGTGCCGCAGGTCGTACGGCCGTCCGGCCAGCCGGGAGGCCACCTGCACCGGAGTCGACGCATCAACGGCTGACGGCAGGGCAGGGCCCCGATCAGAGCCCCGAGACGTGTTCGGGACCCGTGAGCCGCGGGTCCAGGATGCGGTGGAGTCGATAGGCGACAGGCCGGAATCCCCGGTTGGGCCAGAAGACGGACGAGAGCGGATTCGTTGCCCGCCAGCCAGTAACGCAGACCGTGAATCCCCGGTGCGCCGCGTCTGCCAGCGCCCACTCGGTCAGCCTGCGTCCAACTCCCGTGCCGCGAGCGTGTGGAGCCGTCGAGGCCAGGAACAGTTCAACCGAGCCCCGGGGCTTGAGGATCGAGGACTCATCGTCGGGAACAGGGCGCATGACCACGAAACCATCGATGCTGTCCTGTCCCTCGGACACCCAGTACGCCACGGTTGGATCATTCAACAGCTCCAAGTGACCGGATCGCAGTATGTCCCACATCGGCTGGTCGGTGAACGCGAACACCGGGGGTGCCGCATGCGCCTCGTTGATGAGGCCAAGCAGTGGCTGCAGGGCATCGATATCGGCGGGATCTGCCAGACGGACACCACGCGGCGCCTCCACCAGGGTCTTCGCGGAGACATCCATGATGCCGTGGACCTGCTCGTGCCCGAATCCGAGCGTCAGCCACAGCGGAAGATCGGCGGCAGGAGGCTCCGTGTAGTGGTGCAAGCGTCCGTCGGCAACCCACTGACCTGACAGATGGGCGTACAGTCGCTTCAGAACCACCGGACCCTCGTCCAGGGCGTAAGCGGCACACTGCGGCAGCGTCCAACAGTGACGGCCGCGCTGCCCCTCCCCGGCCCGGGCCAGCAGGTAGCCGGTTACTGCACCTCCCCGCACCGCAACCGCACCACGAGACCCGTCTTCCCACGCTTGTTCCAGAAGGGTCCGGCACTCTTCCAGGACGCCGAAGCGCCCGCCCAGCGCCCGCTCGAGCGCAAAGTCGCGCTGATGCCGGGCGGCGAGAATTTCTGCCGCACGATCCAAATGAGCCGAGTCGAACATTTCGATCACAACGGCAGCGCCGGAATCAACAGAAGGACTAGGCAAATCGGTCCAATCGCACCTTAGGGTATAGGGCAATAAGGCCCATCCTCGCCCAACGCGCCTGGAGTGCGCATCAAGATCGGATGATGCCTAAATCTGCGGCGATGCTACCGGGCAAGGCCCGAAGACTGTCACGGGTTTTTCCTCGCACCGGTTGCACGCCGTGCCCGTTGGCGCGGAAGCCGGGGGTCAACGGCGGTCAACCCCGGGCGTAGCTGCCGGCGCGGTCGCGCTGGTCAAGCCAGGTCACTGCGGTGCGACCCCTGGCCGTCTCCACACTCTCTGAGCCATTCGGCTGCAGCAATCCGTACAGCCAAGCCGGCCGACGATCACGAGTGCCCAGCGACGGCAGCCGACAAGGCGTCAGCGACCTCGGCGACACCCCGGCGTGCCGCAGGTCGTACGGGCGACCGGCCAGGGGAGAGGCCACCCGCCGGCGGCAGGCTCAACCGCCGTGCCTCCTTCCAGACCCGGGAGTACGTCGACGACGCCACCACGTTGCCCCCGGTCGCCGCGGAACAACCGCCATTCGGCCCCGCCCCCACCATCCACCGAACGGCGTACGACTTCTTGCGGCCCGCCAGCGCGTTGATCTGAATGCCTCGGATCCGCACCTCACGCGACTTCACGTCGCCTCCCGGTGCTGTTCCAGCCAGGCCCGCAGGTCCCGCCGCTCGATCCGCAGTTCCCCGTTGGGCAGCTTGATGCACTCCGGGGGCGATGCCCGGTTCACGGGGTAGGGATGGTCTGGCGACTGCCCCGACGAGGAGATTCGTGAGTTCCGCAGGATGGGCCCTGAACGGAAGCAGATGCTGAGGCTTGTGGGAGCCCGTCGAAGGCCCGCTCCGGTGGAGGTCGGTAATCATCGGACCGGTGGTGACACAAGCCAGGGTGAGAGTTCGTCAACCAGGCGGGAGTCTTGGATGGGTCCACCGGGAAAGCGCGATGAGGATTGGTTCACCAGGGTCTACACCGCCGAATACGGACAGGTTGTGAAGTACGGCCAGCGTCGGCTTGCCGATCTGGACGCGGCGGCTGAACTCGCTCAGGAGGTGTTCGTCATCGCCTGGCGGCGTCGCCGCGAGGTTCCGGACCGCAGCCTGCCCTGGCTGTACGGGGTGGCTCGTCGCCTGCTTGCGAACGCATGGCGAGCTCGGAGAGCCGCGCCGGATGTGCTAGCGATTGCCGACGCTGGCCTTCTGCGGGAGCCAGGCGTGTTCGGCGCCGACGCGACCGTGGGCGTCGCCGACCTACAGGCCGCTCTAGCCACCCTCGCCGACCTCGATCAGGAAATCCTCCGGTTGGTCGGGTGGGAGGAACTGACAGTTTCCGAGGCCGCTCAGGTCCTCGGCTGTACCCGTACCACCGCTGCGGTGCGTCTGCACCGCGCCCGTAGGCGCCTCAACGAAGCGATGTCGTACCGAGCTGCACCGCTGGCACAGCAGCCGGTGTTGGCCAGTCCTCGAAAGGTCATGTGATGTTCGGAGAAGAGCGAACGCGTACCCTCCTCGGTCCGGCTGACCCGGCCCGGCACGGCACCCTCGCACCGCCCCGGCTTTCGGCACACGATCTGATCGTCCGAGCGGAGGCTATCGCCGAGCCGGTCGCCGATCGCCGCCAGGCACGCCCGACGCGCAGGCTGGTTCTGACGGCCGGGACGCTGGCGGTAGCGGTCGGCGCCGCAGCAATCGCCCAAACGTTCGGCCCGCTCAGCCCGGATGCCTCGCAGATCGCCAGTCCGCCGCCCGGGGCGGATCCGGGGGTGGTGCTCGTGCCGGTGGCGTACGGCTCTGGCGGCCATGATGCTGGGAGGCAACTGCGCGCGTTGGCGAGCAGCCTTGTCGATGCGGAGTACGACAACAGTACGGGCCGGTACATGTACCACCAGACGAGGACGTGGGGCGACCCGGTGATGACGTCTCCCGACGGTCGCCACCACGTCGCTTTCGCGGCCGATACCAAGGTCTGGCAGGCTGCCGACGGCACCGGTAAGCAGGTCACGGTTCAACTCGAGCCGCAGTATCCGGACCAGGAGTCTCGGGACTACTGGCAGCGCAACCTCAAGCCCAAGGCTGCCGCCTCCGCCACCCGCGCGCCTGACAGCATTCCGCTGCCACCGAAGAACCTCGCGCCGCTGCCGTCGGGTCGAGCGCAGCTGAACGAACTGCTCAAGGTCACGTTCGGCGCCGGAACCGTCAGCAAGGAGGTCAGCATGGTGTACGGGCGGTATGTGGTTCCGCGTCAGACGCGATCTGAGATCTTGCGGGTCCTTGCCAATGTGCCTGGGTTCCTGTGGCGGGGACAGGTAACCGATCGGGCCGGCCGGAAGGGTGTAGCCATCACCTTCGACGACCGCGAGCACAACGCGCAGTCCTTGCTGATCTTCGATCCGAACACGGGCGAACTGCTCGCTTACGAGCGGCTGACCCTCTCGCCGGTACGGATCAGCGCGTACCAGGTACTACTCGATACTGCCTGGACCGATCGACTCAACTGAATTGCCGGTGCCGGGGCCGCCTCTACGGTGGCCCCGGTCGCGCTTGACGATGCGGCATGTCCTGTTCCGTGCCTGGCATGCGGCAACCGGCTGGGAGGGTGCACGAATCATTCCGGCCAAGGGTGACCTACGGCTGGGCGGCTGCGGTGAGCGCGCCTGCCGCTCGCTGCCGCGGATGTCACGCTGCACGGCGCTGCGCTTCTGACTGGCTGGCTCAGCGGGGACGGTGCGACGACGTCCAGCGTTGCTGTTGCAGCCGCTCGATGCCGTCCAGCAGGAGGTCCAGTGCGAACTCGAACTCGAACTGGTCGTCGCAGCCCTGTCCCACGACCGAGCCGTCGTCGTGGGACGCCGCCGTGGCAATCTCCGCGAGGTGCGGGAACCGGGCCGCGAATTTCGGCGGTAGCTCCGCCGGCGGGTCCGAATTGGCCGGTCCGGAGCGGCCGGCGTGCCGGGAGGTGTCGAACAGTTCCTGGCTGAAGCCCAGGATCCGGCTGCCCATGGCGTGCATCACGTGGTGGGCGAGGTCGGTGGAGAATCCGCCTGCCCGCAGCGTCCCGACCACCGAGTCGAGGTAGGCGAGGATGGCCGGCGTCGCCGTGGTTCGCGACTCGATCGCGAGCGGTGCCCACGGGTGGCGTCGGAGCGCCTGCCGCGCGGAGAGGACGCGTTCGCGGACCGTGTGCTTCCAGTCGGCGTCGGGCAGCGGCGGGTCGATCTCGCCGACGACCATGTCGATCATGCCGGCTATCAGTTCGTCCTTGTTGGCCACGTGCTTGTAGAGGGCCATCGGGACGACGCCCAGCTCTTGGGCGAGGTTGCGCATGCTGAGGGAGTCGATCCCGGCCGCGTCGGCGAGCGCGATGGCGGCGCGCAGGATCCGGTCCCTGCTCAGCGGCACTCTGCGCAGCGTCTCAGCCTGTTCAGCCATCTCCGTCCCCGTCTTCCGGCAGCGTTTGAAACCTTAACCACCTTGACGGGTGTACGGCGTACACCTACTATTCCTGAGAAGGTGTACGGCGTACACCTTCTCAGGAGGCGAGAATGAAGGCGATCGTTCAGGACAGGTACGGTCCACCGGAGACGCTCACGCTCGCGGACGTCGACGTGCCGCAGCCGGCGGCCGGCGAAGTGCTCGTGCGGGTCGAAGCCGCCGCGCTCAACGCGTACGACTGGCATGTCATGCGTGGCGACCCGCGGATGGCGCGGTTGGCCCTCGGCCGGTCGCGGCCCCGGGCGCGCATTCGGGGCCGCGACTTCGCCGGCCGGGTCGAGGCCGTCGGGGCCGACGTTCGGCAGGTGCGCCCGGGCGACGCCGTCTTCGGCGACCTCGGCGACGCCAACGGCGCGTTCGCCGAGTACGTGTGTGTGCCCGAGGTCTTGGTCGCACCGAAGCCGGCGAACCTGACCCCGCAGCAGGCGGCAGCCCTGCCACTGGCCGGCGTCACCGCGCTCATGGGGCTGCGCGACGTCGGGCGGGTCGAGCCCGGCCACCGGGTCCTCGTCAACGGCGCATCCGGCGGCGTGGGCACCCTGGCCGTGCAGTTGGCCAAGGCGTTCGACGCCACCGTCACCGCGGTGTGCAGCACCCGCAACGTCGACCTGGTCCGCTCCCTCGGCGCCGACCGCGTCGTCGACTACACCCGCGACGACTTCACCCGTGAGGCAGGTCGCCACGATCTGGTGTTCGACCTGGTCGGCAACCGGTCACTCACCGCACTGCGGCGGGCGCTGACCCCGACCGGGACGCTGGTGCTCTCCGGCGGAGGTGTGTACCAGGGCGGCAGCCTCGTCGGACCGGTCGGGCTCATCGCGCGCGGACGCCTGGTGGCACCGTTCGTCCGTCACCGCATCGCCGTTCTCACCACGGCACCGGGCCGGCAACACCTCGACACGCTTCGTGCCCACGCCGAGGCCGGGCGACTCACCCCGGTCGTCGACCGGACCTACCCGCTGCGCGAGGTGCCCCGAGCCATTCGGTACCTGGAGGGCGAACACGCGCGAGCCAAAGTGGTCATCACCATCTGACCCGTCACCTGCGCATCCCCAGCCGCGCCCCGAAGTCGGCGAGTGCCGCCAGCGGGCCTGGCCCCCGGCGGGCGACGCTCAGCGTCGCAGTTCCCGCCAGGCGGGGTTGCCCCCGCGCCACGCCCCCGCGAGGATGCTCGCGGAGCTGTGGCTGGAGCATTCCAGCACCTCTGAGCGGCCGTGCTCACCACCGATCTGCGCCTGAACCTCCCAGCGCTGACCATCGGTACGGATGTAGACGTCGCGACGCCCTCGCTTGGTCGCGTCCCCGTTCCACCAGTGTTCCTCGACGATCACCTTGCGACCGTACCAGCAGGCGTGGTGGCGGCGTCAGTCGCGACGGTGAGCGAATTTCGGGAGCGGGCCGGGAGGCGGCCGCCCCGGCCGGCGCGCCGGCCGGGAACCGGTGCTCTACCGCCGTCCAAACGGCACGACCAGGCGACGGGCCGATCGACCGGCGTTCACCAACCGGGCATTCGGACACTGGCGATAAACGGATCGAAGGCACCGTGAGCCCCGCCCGCGCACCGGCGGGCGGGGCCACGGCGGCGGCTCAGAGCACGGCGCGCAGCGCCTCGGCGAGAGTGGTCGGCCGCCGGCCGATCAGCTTCGCCAGGTCGTCGCCGTCGACGTGCAGCGCGCCCCGGGACAGGCCGCGGTCGCTGTCGGCGAGGACGGCGGCGAAGCCCTCGGGCAGGCCGGCGCCGACCAGCACCTCCGTGAACTTCTCCACCGGCAGGTCGGTGTACCCGACGGCGCGTCCGGTCTGCCGGGACACCTCCTCGGCCAGTTCGGTCAGGGTGAACGCCTCGCCGCCCAGCTCGTACACCCGGTTGGTCTCCGCCGCGCCGGTGAGCGCCGCGGCGGCGGCCTCGGCGAGGTCCGCGCGGGTCGCGGCGCTGACCCGCCCGTCACCCGCCGATCCGGTCACCCCGAACTGGAGGTACGTCGGGACCTGGCCGGTGTAGTTCTCCAGGTACCAGCCGTTGCGCAGGATCACGTACGGCAGGCCCGCGCCGACGATCTCCCGCTCGGTGGCCAGGTGTTCGCTGGCGAGGATCATGCCGGAGCGGTCGGCGTTGGCGATGCTGGTGTAGACGACCAGCCCGACGCCGGCCTCGCGGGCGGCGGCGACGACGTTGCGGTGCTGGGCGATGCGCTGCCCGATCTCGCTGCCGGAGACGAACATCAGCTTGTCGGCCCCGGCGAACGCGCTGCGCAGCGAATCGGGGTCTGTGTAGTCGGCCTGCCGTGTTGTCACGCCGCGGTCGGCGAGGTCGGCGAGCCTGTCGGTGTCCCGGCCGAGCGCGACGATCTCGCCGGCCGGTATGCCCCGGTCAAGCAGCGAGGAGACGATCAGCCGGCCAAGGTGGCCGGAGGCTCCGGTGACGACGATGGACATGGTGTGCTCCCTCTCGGTGGCGAAGACGATCTCCGGGGTCGGATCCGTCGTCCGGTGCAACGGGATGCTTTCGCCATGACTTCCCGTTGGAGAGTAGGCACCTTGAAGTAAGGCACTAACTGATGGAGAGTGAAGGCATGGAACCCACTCCGTTCGCCCGCAACTGCGGCAGCCGGCAGGTCCTCGACCGGATCGGCGACCGGTGGAGCGTGCTCGTCGTCCTCACCCTCGCCGCCGGCGAAAAGCGCTTCAGCGAGCTGGCCCGGCACATCGAGGGAGTGAGCCAGAAGATGCTCACCCAGACGCTGCGCGGGCTGGAGCGCGACGGCCTGATCACCCGCACCGTGCACGCCGCCGTCCCGCCCCGGGTCGACTACGCGCTGACCGACCTCGGGCGCAGCCTGCTCGACCTGGTGGGCGGGCTGGAGGCGTGGGCGACGACCCACCTTGGTGAGGTCGAGGCCGCCCGCGTCCGCTACGACACCGCCGGCTGACACCGCTGGGTCGCCCGGCCGCACCGCCCCGCGCCGGTCGACCGAGCCCCCGGTCAGGCCGCCAGCTGGTCGACCCGGGTGAGTACCTGGTCGACCAGGCCGTACTCCCGGGCCTCCTCGGCGGTGAACCAGCGGTCCCGGTCCCAGTCCTGCCGGATCTGCTCCAGGGTGCGCCCGCTGTGCCGGGCGATCAGCTCCTGCATGGTGCGCTTGACGTGCAGCATGTTCTCTGCCTGGATGGTGATGTCGGCCACCGTGCCGCCGAACCCGCCCGACGGCTGGTGCATCATGATCCGCGAGTGGGGCAGGGCGTACCGCTTGCCGGCGGTGCCCGCGCAGAGCAGGAACTGGCCCATCGAGCCGGCCATGCCGAGCGCGAGGGTGGCCACGTCGTTGCGGACGTACCGCATGGTGTCGTAGACGGCCATCCCGGCGCTCACCGAGCCGCCCGGCGAGTTGATGTAGAGATGGATGTCCCGCTCGCTGTCCTCGGCCGCCAGCAGCAGGAGCTGCGCGCAGATCTGGTTGGCCGACTCGTCGGTGACCTCCGTGCCGAGGAAGATGATCCGTTCCCGCAGCAACTGCTGGAAGACCTGGTCGTCGAAGGACGGCTGACCGCCGTTCCGCATCCGTACGTCGTACCTGATCATCACGAGCCTCCACGCCGCCGGCAGGCGACGGGAGCCGCCCAGGGGAACCGGTGCCCCCAGCGTCCGCCCGGCCGGGGGCGCGGTCCCAGCGTTTCTGCCGGCGGCAGATCCGCCGTCGGCAGAACCGGCCGGGCCTAGCGAACGGTCAGCCGCCGCCGGCCCGCCCGAGCCCGCCGCCGGGCCAGCACCCGGGCGGTACGCGCGGCGGGACGCCGCAGCGGCGCGGAGGCGAACAGCCGGATCGGCCACACGTGCCCGGCCGATCCGAGGTGCCCCACCGCCCCGCCCACCGACGCCACAGGCGCGCCGAATCCCGCCCCGCCGACGTGCAGCAGCCGGCCGCCCGCAGACGGGGTGACCCCGCCGAGCCGGAGCACCCGGCCGGCGGACACCGGCGCGGGGCACTGCACCCGAGGCGTCCCGCCCGACTGCGGCGCGGAAGCGTCGGCGTGGAACCCGAGGCGCGGGCGCGGGCTCGTCTCGCCCCCCACCGGCACCACCGGGTCCAGGCGGGCCAGGGCCGCGCGGGGCGCGGCCGGCAGCCGCCGCTCGACCCGGCGCAGGTCGTCGCGGGCCTCCTCCAGCAGGTCCGACAGGCCGATGCCGAGGGCGCGGCAGATCGCCGCCAGCACCTCGGAGCTGGCCTCCTTGCGCCCGCGCTCGACCTCGGAGAGGTACGGCAGGGACACCCCCGCCGCCTCGGCCACCTCGCGCAGGGTGCGGCCCTGGCGCTGCCGCACCCGGCGCAGCACTCCGCCGATCACCCGCCGCAGCAACGACATCCGGGCCTCCTCGTGGTGGGCACTACTGCCCCCATCATGCCGGTTCGACGGGCCGCACACCGACCCGGACGTGCGTCGGCGGCCGGGGCTCGGTCCCGACGAGGTGACCGCGTCCCTACCACCGGTGACCTACCGGCCTGCCGGGCTGGGCCGGCCCGTACCAGCTATGTTGTGCACGTGCAGGCGACGGAGGCGGAGCAGCGACGGTGATCCATTTTCCCGCGCAGCGGCGAGGCCCGTTGAGCGCGCTGAGCCTGCGTCTGGCCGCCGCCCTGGGCCTGGTCCTCGCCGTCGTCACCGCGGTCTACCTCGACCGGGACGGCTACCGTGACGTCAACGAGGACGGTCTTACGCTCCTCGACTGCTTCTACTACGCGGTGGTTTCGCTCTCCACCACCGGGTACGGCGACATCACGCCGGCGGCGCCGTCCGCCCGGCTGGTCAACGTCCTGTTCGTCACCCCGGCCCGGGTGCTCTTCCTGATCATCCTGGTCGGCACCACCCTGGAAGTCCTGACCGAGCAGTACCGGACCGGCCGTCGTCTTACGCGGTGGAGGAGAAGCGTGAAGGACCACGTCATCATCTGCGGCTACGGCACCAAGGGCCGCAGCGCGGTCTCGGCTCTGCTGGAGAACGGCCTGGACAAGTCCCGAATCGTGGTGGTCGAGCGCAGTCCGGGGGCACTGCGGCAGGCGACCTCCGCCGGGCTGGTCGCGATCGAGGGGTCGGCGACCCGCTCCTCCGTGCTGAACGAGGCGCACGTACGCAACGCCAAGGCGGTGATCATCGCGACCGACAGCGACGACGCGTCGGTCCTGGTGGCGCTCACCGTCCGGCAGCTCACCGTCGGCCAGGTGCGGATCATCGCGGCGGCCCGGGAGGCCGAGAACGCGCCGCTGCTCAAGCAGAGCGGCGCCCACCACGTGATCGTCTCCTCCGCCACGGCCGGCCGGCTACTCGGCCTGTCCACCTCCGCGCCGCCGCTGATCGACGTGGTGGAGGACCTGCTGACCCCCGGTCAGGGCATGGCGCTGGCCATGCGGTCGGCGGAACGCAGCGAGGTCGGCCGCTCCCCGCGCGAGCTGGACACCCTCGTCATCGCGCTGGTCCGGCGGGGCAAGGTGGTCACGCTCTCCGACCGGGCAGCCGCGGTCATCGAAACCGGCGACATGCTCGTGCACGTGCGTGACGACCGTCCGCAGCCCGCCGGCACGCCGGGCTGACGGGGCCCGGTTCCCGACGCGCTTCTTGCGGGCCGGACGACAGGGCCCGGCACCTTCCGGTGCCGGGCCCTGTCGTCGTACGGGCGGGACGAAATCAGAGGATCGTCCAGGTGTCGCCGCTGCCCAGCAGGCCGGCGAGCTGCTGCTCCGGCGTCTCGGTGACCCCTGCCTTCGCCGCCTCGACCTGGCCCTGGACAACGCTGTCGTAGGACGGTCGGTCGACAGAGCGGAACACGCCGATCGGGGTGTTGCTCAGGTCGAGCCCCGGCAGCCGGGAGAGCGCGAACGCGTACGCCGGGTCGGCGACCGTCGCGTCGTGCACGACGATCTCCTCCGGACGGACCGACGCGGTTTCCCGGACCTCCAGCCCGAAGCCGCCCGGCGGGTGTACGACGCAGAACCGCCCCTCGGCACCGAAGGTGATGGGCTGCCCGTGCTCCAGCCGGATCAGGAAGTCGTCCCGGGTGCCCGGCTCCTTGAGCTGGTCGAACGCCCCGTCGTTGAAGATGTTGCAGTTCTGGTAGATCTCCACGAACGCCGAGCCCTGGTGCTCGGCGGCGGCCCGCAGCACCGACTGGAGGTGCTTGCGGTCGGAGTCGATGGTGCGGCCGACGAAGCTGGCCTCCGCGCCCAGGGCCAGCGAGAGCGGGTTGAACGGGGCGTCCGCCGAGCCGGCCGGGGTCGACTTGGTGATCTTGCCGACCTCGGAGGTCGGCGAGTACTGCCCCTTGGTCAGGCCGTAGATCCGGTTGTTGAACAGCAGGATCTTCAGGTTGACGTTGCGACGCAGCGCGTGGATGAGGTGGTTGCCGCCGATCGACAGTGCGTCGCCGTCGCCGGTGACGACCCACACGGACAGGTCCGGGCGGGACACCGACAGGCCCGTTGCGATCGCCGGGGCGCGGCCGTGGATCGAGTGCATCCCGTAGGTGTTCATGTAGTACGGGAACCGGGACGAGCAGCCGATGCCGGAGACGAAGACGATCCGTTCCCGGGGGATGTTGAGTTCCGGCATGAACTGCTGCACGGCGGCGAGGATCGCGTAGTCACCGCAGCCGGGGCACCAGCGCACCTCCTGGTCGGACTTGAAGTCCTTCGCGGTGAGCTTGAGGGCGACGGGCTCAGACATTCTTCAGGACCTCTTCCAGCATCGTCTCCAGCTCGGTGGCCGTGAACGGCAGGCCGCGGACCTGGTTGTAGCCGATGGCGTCGACCAGGTACTTGCCCCGGATCACGTGGGCGAGCTGGCCGAGGTTCATCTCGGGGATGACCACCCGGTCGTAGGAGCGCAGCACCTCGCCGAGGTTGGCCGGCATCGGGGCCAGGTGCCGCAGGTGCGCCTGGGCGACGGAGAAACCGCGCTGGCGCAGCCGCCGGCAGGCGGCGCCGATCGGGCCGTACGTCGAGCCCCAGCCCAGCACCAGCATCCGGGCGTTGCCGTCCGGGTCCTCCACCTCGACGTCCGGCACCGGGATCGTCTCGATCCGGGCCGCCCGGGTACGCACCATGAAGTCGTGGTTCGCCGGGTCGTACGAGATGTCGCCGGTCTTGTCGGCCTTCTCCAGGCCGCCGATGCGGTGCTCCAGCCCCGGGGTGCCCGGGATGGCCCACGGCCGGGCCAGGGTCTGCGGGTCGCGCAGGTACGGCAGGAAGGTGCCGTTGTCGCCGTTGGGCGCGGTGGCGAACTCGACCCGCAGGTCGGGCAGGGACTCCACGTCGGGCAGCAGCCACGGCTCAGAGCCGTTGGCGACGTAGTTGTCCGACAGCAGGATCACCGGGGTGCGGTAGGTCAGCGCGATCCGGGCCGCCTCGATCGCCGCGTGGAAGCAGTCCGAGGGGGACTTCGGGGCGATCACCGCGACCGGGGCCTCGCCGTGCCGGCCGTGCAGGGCCATGTTGAGGTCGGCCTGCTCGGTCTTGGTGGGCATGCCCGTCGACGGCCCGGCCCGCTGTACGTCCACGATGACCAGCGGCAGCTCCAGCGCCACCGCCAGCGAGATCGTCTCGCTCTTGAGCGCCACGCCGGGGCCGCTGGTGGTGGTGACGCCGAGCGAGCCGCCGTACGACGCGCCGAGCGCCGCGCCGACGGCGGCGATCTCGTCCTCGGCCTGCATGGTGATCACGCCGAACCGCTTGTGCTTGCTCAGCTCGTGCAGGATGTCCGAGGCCGGGGTGATCGGGTACGCACCGAGGAACACCGGCAGGCCGGAGCGGACGCCCGCGGCCACCAGGCCGAGGGAGAGCGCCGCGTTGCCGGTGATGTTGCGGTAGGTGCCCGGCACCATCTTCGCCGGCTTCACCTCGTACCGGACCGAGAAGGAGTCGGTGGTCTCGCCGAAGTTCCAGCCGGCCCGGAAGGCCGCGACGTTCGCCGCGACCAGTGCGGGGCGCTTGGCGAACTTGCGCTCCAGGAAACGCAGCGTCGAGGAGTAGGGGCGGGAGTACATCCAGGAGAGCAGGCCGAGGGCGAACATGTTCTTGGCCCGCTCGGCGTCCTTCTTGGACACCTCCTGGTCGGCGAGCGCCCTGACGGTCATCGAGGTGAGCGCGACGGGGTGCACCACGTACCCGGCGAGGGAGTCGTCGTCCAGCGGGCTGGTCTGGTATCCGACCTTGGCGAGGTTGCGCTTGGTGAACTCGTCGGTGTTCACGATGATGTCCGCGCCACGCGGCAGGTCGGCCAGGTTGGCCTTGAGAGCGGCCGGGTTCATCGCGACCAGCACGTTCGGCGCGTCGCCCGGGGTGAGGATGTCGTAGTCGGCGAAGTGCACCTGGAAGCTCGACACGCCCGGCAGGGTCCCTGCGGGGGCCCGGATCTCGGCCGGGAAGTTGGGCAACGTGGAGATGTCGTTGCCCAGCTGGGCCGTCTCGGAGGTGAACCGGTCGCCGGTCAGCTGCATGCCGTCGCCGGAGTCGCCGGCGAACCGGATGACCACCCGATCGAGTTGACGGATCTGCTTCGTCACGCCTGCCCCTCGCTTCGCTCTGCGCGGTCGTGCGGGCGGCTGAACATGGTGATGACCTCGCCTTGCCCGGCCACGTGACCTCCTTGACACAGCGCTGCCCCCGTACCGCCCGTGGGTGGTCCGGTCCGGTCTGTAATTCCTACCCGAGAGCCTACGTCGGATGGGGTGTCGAACCTGACCGGTGGTCCGCCGAGTGGGAACGGATTCCGGGTGGTTATCGCCAGTTATGAGGTGATTTGCCCTGGCCGCCGTAATCAGGATCACCGGTCGCGGGGCCGGTCGCCGGGGGCGTCGCTCCCCAATCCGGACGACGGGTGGCCGGTCCGAGGGGACCCGGTCAGTCCATGGGGGCCGGGTCGGGCGGGTCGACGAGCCGGCGGCGCAGCGAGGTGGTGGCCAGCGCGAGCGCCAGCGCCACCAGCAGCACCGAGACCACGATCAGGGCGACTGCGGTGCGCCGCACCGAGGTGAGCCCGCCGCCGGAGTCGCGGCGGGCCCCGGCGGCGAGCACGCCCTGGGAGCCGACCGGTGCGGGCGTGACGATCGGCGTGGCCATGGCGGCTGCCGCGGTGATCCGGAAGCTCGTCTGCATCTGGCGGGCCCGCCCGCTACGCGGGTCGAGGCGGCCGACCACGGCGCCGGCCAGCGGCGTGTCGCGCTGCGCCTCGGCGGTCGCGCTGACCGTGAGTCGAAGGGTGGCGGCCCCACCGGCCGGCACCGCGCCGACGTCGCACCTGGTGCGGGTGGCGCTCAGCGCGGCGCAGCCGGCCGGCGGGGCCGGGACCGTGACCCCGTCGGGCAGGACCACCTCGATCCGGCCGTCCGCGTCGACCTTGCCGGTGTTGCCCAGCCGGACGCCCAGCTGGCTGGCGCTCCCGCTGATGTCGAACGTCACCCCGTCGGCCCGCAGCGCGATGCCCGGCACCGGCGGCCCCGGCGGGAAGAGCACCGCGAAGCCCTCGTTGTCGTCGGCCGCCCCGGTCACCCCCGGGGCGGTGGCGCTCACCCGGACCGCGCCGCTGAGCGGCATCCGCCGCCAGGCGTCGCCGTCGACCCGCACCTTGATCAGGGTGCTGAACCACGCGCCGGCCGCGGTCGTCCACGCGCCGCAGAGGTGCCCGCCGCCGTCGGCCGGCGCGCAACCGGCGGTGCCCGCGTCGGTCAGGCCGGCCGGCAGGGTGTACGAGAGCCGGACCTGCTCCGCGACGTCGCCGGTGTTGGTCACGGTGACCCGCAGCGCGGTTGTGGTGCCGTCCGCGTTCCAGTACGCGTGGGTCAGCGTCACGTCGTCGGTGCTCACCCGCACGCCGAGCCGGCCCGCTGCCGGCTTGCCCGGACCGGGGGCCGAGGTGCGCACCGACGGTGCGGTGGTCGGGGGCGGGACAGCGGTGGTGGTCGCGGGCGGGGTGGTGGGGAGCGGATCGGTGGGGCCGGCCGGTGTGCTGGGCGACGGCCCGGTGGGCGTGGGGGACGGGGCGGTGGTCTCCGGCGGCGGCAGGGTCGGCGGCACCCCGGTGGCGGTGGGCTCGACCGGTGGGCTCTCGTCGCCGGGGTCGCCGGCCGGGCGTTCCGGAAGGCCGGCCGCCGCACGGGCCGCCGTCGGCGCGGCCGTGGCCCAGTCGGGCAAGGCCGCGACCGAGGCCAGCATCCCGACCGCCAGGGACGCGGCGAGCAGCGCCGCGAGGCGTCGGTCGGCTCCCCGCCGAACGGGGCGTACGTCCACGCGGGCCATCTCTCCTCCGCCGGCGGTCGGTGACGGTTCATTATTCGTTAACAGTTGCCAGGTGGCACTAGTCCCGCTGAGAAACAGTTCCGTAACGTGTCCGGTACGACCCCGGTCCCGGCACGGTAGGCTGACCCACCGTGACCGGTTACCTGGGCTCGTACGCGACGCTCGGGCTGTTGCTGCTCGCCAGCGCCCTCCTCTTCGTTACGGCGTTCTCCGCCAGCCGGGTGTTACGGCCCGCCCGTCCGACTGATCCGCCCGGCAAGCGGGCGAGCTACGAGTGCGGCCTCGACCCGGTGGGCGGCGACTGGGCCCAGATGCAGATCCGCTACTACGTGTACGCGTACCTGTACGTGTTGTTCGCGGTCGAGGCGGTCTTCCTCTTCCCGTGGGCCGTGGTCTTCGACCGGCCCGGATTCGGGCTGGTCACGGTCGCCGAGATGGGCGTCTTCGTGGGCGTGCTGGCGCTCGGCATCCTCTACGCCTGGCGCAAGAACATCCTCCGCTGGACCTGAGCCCCGCCCGCGCGCAGCCGTGCCGCCGATCGCGCCCAGCGGGCCGTGCCACCCGGCCCCGGGATGCGCCGGCGACCGGTCAGGCCAGCCCGCGCCGGGTGCGGGCCGGCGGGCGGTCGCCCCGGATCGACGCCACCATGTCCAGCACCCGCCGGGTGGGCCTCACCTGGTGGGCGCGGAACACCCGGGCGCCCAGCCAGGCCGACACCGCGGTCGCCGCGAGGGTGCCCTCCAGCCGTTCAATCACGGGCAGGTCCAGCGTCTCGCCGACGAAGTCCTTGTTGGACAGGGCGACCAGCAGCGGCCAGCCGGTGCCGGAGAGCTCGTCGAGCCGGCGGGTGATCTCCAGCGAGTGCCGGGTGTTCTTGCCGAAGTCGTGCGCCGGGTCGATGAGGACGCCGTCGGGGCGTACCCCCAGGGCGACCGCGCGCTCGGCGAGGCCGGTCACCGTCGCGACCACGTCGGCCACCACGTCGGCGAAGGCCGCCCGGTGCGGGCGGGTGCGCGGTTCCAGCCCGCCCGCGTGTGAGCAGACCAGCCCGGCCCCGGTCTCGGCGGCGACCCGGGCGAGCGCCGGGTCCGCCCCCGACCAGGTGTCGTTGAGCAGGTCGGCGCCGGCGGCGACCGCCTCCACGGCCACCTCGGCCCGCCAGGTGTCGATGGAGATGACCACGTCCGGGAAGGCGGCCCGGACGGCGGCGATGGTGTCCACCGTGCGGCGGATCTCCTCGGCCACGTCCACCTCGTCGCCGGGGCCGGCCTTGACCCCGCCGATGTCGATGATCTCCGCGCCCTCGGTCACCGCCCGCTCCACCGCGCGCAGCGCGCTGTCCTGCGCGAAGGTCGCCCCCCGGTCGAAGAACGAGTCGGGCGTGCGGTTGACGATGGCCATCACCACCAGTTCGCCCGGTGCGAAGGTCCGACTCCCGAGCCGAAGCGCCCCGGCCATGCCGCCTCCCGATCTGCCGCCGCCGGCCGGGTGACCCGGCCGCCCTCCGACGCTAGCCGGTCGCCCGGTGACCGTTCCGGGCGGTACGACCAACAGATTTGCACCGATCTGTGGGAGGACCCGCCCGGCGGGGTCGCTCCCGGCCCGTTCCCGTGCCACGATCTCTGCATGGGTCAGGTGCTGCTCATGTTGGTCGTCGCGCTCACCGTCGCGGCGGTGGTCTTCGGGGTGACGGTGTTGGTCACCGGCCGTGATCCCGGCCTCGCGCCGGTCGAGCCGGACGGGCAGGCCGTTCCGCTGCCGGGCAGCCGGCCACTGCGCGAGTCCGACGTGGGTGCGGTCCGTTTCGACACGGCGCTGCGCGGGTACCGGATGTCCCAGGTCGACCAGGTGTTGCGCCGGGCGGCCTACGACATCGGGTACAAGTCCGAGCTGATCGGCGTGCTGGAGGCGGAGGTCACGGCGTTGCGCGAGGGACGGGTCGCCGACGCCGACGCGCTGCGGCAGATCCGCGAGCAGGCGGCTGCCGCTGCCGCCGCCGAGGGAGCCGACGCCACCGCCACCGAGGCCACTGTCGCCGCCACCGGGGCCGACCTCACCGTGACCGCTGCCGACCCCGGTCCCGCCGGGCGGGCCGGCGACGCGTCCGCCCCGGGAACCGCCCGGGACACCGTCGGCACGTCCGTGGCCGCCGCCCGGGAGCCCGGCGACCGCGAGCCGACGAACCCGGCCGACGGGCGGCGGGTCGGGTCGGAGCCGGCGTGACCGGCTCGGCCGACGCCGACGGCCTCCGCGAGGCGGCCCACCCCGGTGCCGGCGAGGTCACCGCCACGGTGATCGTCAACGCGCCGGCCGCCCGGGTGTTCGCCGGCCTGCTGGCCTGGGAACGGCAGTCCGACTGGATCCCGTTCACCACCGTCCGGGTCGTCGAGGGCGACGGGGGCGAGGGCAGCCTCGTGGAGGCCGTCACCGCGCTCGGGCCGGCGGTCCTGCGCGACGAGATGCGGGTGGTCCGGGTCGACGCGCCGTACGAGATCGGCGTGGTGCACTGCGGCCGGCTGCTGCGCGGCCCCGGGGTGCTGCGCTGCACCCAGATCGAGGGCGGTCGCACCCAGGTCGTCTGGCACGAGTGGTTCCACCTGCCGGGCGGCGCCGCCGGGCGGGTGGCCTGGCCGGTGCTCTGGCCCGGCTCCAAGGTCAGCCTCACCCAGGCGCTGAAGAAGTTCGGCCGACTGGTCGAGCAGGGGCGCCTGCCCTGACCGCCCGCCCGGGCGCGCCAACCTGCCGCCTCGGGTCGCGGCGTTCGCGCCAGATCGCCGGCATGGCGTCATCCCGAGGGGCTGACACCGCCACCACACCGGCACGCCCGCACCCGGTCGGTGGCTCCCGCTAGCGTGTACGCCGTGACTGACCTGGTGATCGGCGCGGACGGGCTGCCCCGCTGCGCGTGGGGGGCGAGCACCGCGGACTACGTCGCCTACCACGACCGG
>NZ_GG657738.1:4165595-4253603 GCF_000158815.1 Micromonospora sp. ATCC 39149
CCGGGAGTGGGGGCGAGGCCTGCGCGGCGACGACGCGCTCTACGAGCGGATGACCCTGGAGGCGTCCAGTCGGGGCTGTCCTGGCTGACCATCCTGCGCAAGCGCCCCGCGTTCCGGCTCGCCTTCGACGACTTCCGGATCGAGGCCGTGGCGACCTACGGCGAGGCCGACGTGAGCCGGCTGCTGGCCGACGCCGGCATCGTGCGCAACCGGGCCAAGATCGAGGCGGCGATCGCCAACGCCCGGGCCGCCCTGGAACTGCCCGAGGGGCTCTCCGCCCTGCTCTGGTCGTTCGCGCCGCCGCCCCGGGCCGCCCGGCCGACGTCGTTCGCCGAGGTGCCGGCGCTGACCCCGGAGTCGACCGCGCTGGCCAAGGCGCTGAAGAAGCGGGGGTTCCGATTCGTCGGCCCCACCACGGCGTACGCGCTCATGCAGGCCACCGGCATGGTCGACGACCACCTGGCCGGCTGCCACGTCACCGGTTCGTCCCCGGCGTGATGGGATTGACCCCATGACCGACACCGACGACCGCACCGGCACGGTCCCCGGCCGGTTCGACGGCGGGCGGGGCGCCGCCGCCTGGGCCGTGCTCCTCCCGCCGGGCCGGTACGACGCCGAGCGGCTCGTCCACCACGACACGCTGGAGCTGACCGGGCTTGACACCCCCGCCGGGGCCACCGACCCCACCGGCCCCCGGCCGGGCGACCCGGTGGTCGTGCTGACCGAGGGGCCGCTGCGGCTGGTGGCGGTGGGTCGGGTCGCCCGGCCCACCGCCGAGCGCCGGGAGGACCCGGACGACCCGCAGTCCGACCCGGTCTCCGGCGCGTTCGTGGTCGCGTACACCCGGCGGGCCTTCGACGAGCCGGTGCCGGCCGAAGGGCTGGCCCTCGACGGGCCGGTCACCGCGCTTTCCGCCGACGCCTACCGGGCGCTGCTCGGCCTGCTCGGGCCGCCGCCGGCCCGACGGTCCTGGCTGGTCAGCCTGGATCTCCCGATCGAGGCGGCCACCCCGGCGGAGGCCGTCCGGCTGTTCTGGTCGTACGTGCGGGACCTCGGCCCCCGCGAGCTGCCCACCTTCGTCTCGCCGTCGCACGACGAGCTGGCGATGCAGGCGTTCGTCCTGGGTGCCGAGTCGAACCAGGACCCGGAGGAGGACTAGTCGATCCACGCCGGCCCTCCACGCACCGGGCCGCGGCCGAGTCCGGCGGGCCCCGCGCGGCGTTCCGGCCGGTCACCGCCACGGAGGCGGCCGCGCTGCGGGCCCCGGCGAGCAGCGGCGGCGGCTCGCTCGATCCGGCCGGAATGCGATTCGGTGTCCCGCTTGTCTAATGGCTGCGTTCAGCGTCCCTCGAAGACGGGTTTCTGCTTGTTGACGAAGGCCATGGTGGCGGCCCGGTGGTCGGCGGTCGCCCCGCAGATCGACTGGGCCTGCGCCTCCGCGGCCAGGGCGTCGGCGAGGGTGCCGGCGTCGGCGATGGAGAGCTGCCGCTTGATCGCCCCGTACGCGACGGTCGGGCCGGCGGCGAGCCGGGCGGCCAGCTCCTGCGCGGTCGGCAGCACCTGCTCGTCGTCGTCGACCAGGCGGGTCAGCAGGCCAAGCCGGCTGGCCTCGTCAGCGCTGACCGGCTCGGCGAGCATCAGCAGCTCGACGGCCTTGGCGTGGCCGACCAGCCGGGGCAGGGTCCACGAGGCGCCGGTGTCGGCGGCGAGTCCCACCCCGGCGAAGGCCATCAGGAAACGGGTCTTCGGCCCACCGACGCGGAAGTCGGCCAGGAAGGCCAGCGACGCCCCGGCCCCGGCGGCCATGCCCCGCACGGCGGCGACCACCGGCTTCGGCAGGTTGGCCAGCCGGGCGGCGATCGGGTTGTAGTGGGTTCGGACGGTGTCCAGCGGGTTCGCGCCGGGTGACTCCAGGACCTGCACGTGCTCGCGCAGATCCTGGCCGGCGCTGAACGAACCGCCCGCCCCGGCGAGCACCACGGCCCGGCAGGACCGGTCGGACTCCAGGGCGGCCAGGGTGTCCCGGAGCGCCTCCTTGAGCGCCACGTCGAGCGCGTTCATCGCCGTCGGGCGGTTCAGGGTCAGGGTGACGACGGCGTCGGTGTGGTCGACGAGCAGCGGCTCGGTCACGTCAGACGACCCTTCTTTCGCGGTTGGTGGCGTCGAGGCAACGCTCGACGTACCGGTCGGCGGCCGGCCGCAGCCGGGCCGCGTGCCGGTCGAAGAAACTGGCGGCGGCGGTGCCAGGCCAACGCTCGGGCAGCAGCGCCGGGGGGAGCTGCGGGTCCCGGAACAGGAAGGTACGCCACGCGTGCACGAGCCGGAACCGGGCCGCGTACGCCTCCTCGTCGTCGCTGCGCACCGTGACCGCCGCCAGCAGCGGACGCTGCTCGGCGACGAACCGTTCGTAGGCGTGCCCGATCTCTGTGAGGTCCCAGGCCCGGCGGACCACGCCCATCGCGCCGGGGGTGCCGCCGGCGTGCGCGGCGTTGAACCGCTCGTACCGCACGCCGGCATCTTCGAGCAGGACGTCGACGTCCTCCGCCGGGCGAGTGGCCACCCAGGTCTGCTCGTCGAGCGCGCCGTAGCCGAGGAAGCTCAGGTTGGCGGCGAGCCGCTGCCGCTCCCGGCGGGAGGCGGGGTTCTCCAGGAGGAGCATGTCGAACCGTCCGTCCCAGCTGACCCGGCCGGTCCGGTAGATCCGGGCGGCTGTCTCGTCGAGTCGCCTGGCGGCTTTCGGTGTGATCGAATAGCCCGGACCCGAGGCCAGCCGGAGCGGGTCGAGCCAGCCCTGGCGGACCATCCGACTGACCGCCGTGCGCACCGCCGGTGGGGCGATCCCCAGCGGCGCGAGCAACTTGACCAGGGCGGCGACCGGTGCGCGGCCACCCCGGGGTCGGAGGTGGTCGCCGTACAGGTCGAAGAGTGCCGACCGTGCCTGCATGACCGCACATTGTGACAGGCGTCCTCAAGATAAGCTAGGTCCTGTTACATCAATGCCGCTTCGGTTTGGGTCCGGCGGTGTTCATCAGGGAAAATCGTTGGTCGACACCGCCGCGCACGTTGCGGTGGGTGATGGCGAAGAGGCTGTGGGGCAACCCACCGACCCTGTTGCAGGTCTGAGGGGAGACAACATGGCGGCGATGAAGCCGCGGACGGGCGACGGTCCGCTGGAAGTCACCAAGGAGGGCCGGGGCATCGTCATGCGGGTCCCGCTGGAGGGTGGTGGCCGGCTCGTCGTCGAGATGACTCCCGACGAGGCCAACGCGCTCGGTGACGCACTGAAGGCAGCCGCCGGCTGACCGAGGAACGGTCCGGGCGGCGGCTGTCGCGCGGGCGCTTCATAAATCCCTGAGCCACCGGCCCCGCCGGTGGCTCAGGGCCTTTACCCTGGGCTCGCTCGCGTCCGGGCCCCTCTTCCGACCCTCTTGGAGGTCGTACCAGCGTGCTTGCCATCCGCCTGGTGGGCGGGCCCGAACGGTCCGACGCCCTGGCCCTGCCCCTCCGATCCGCCCGGGCGACCGAGGACGGGGCCACCCGGGCCACGCTCGCGTCCGGCCTGCCGGCGCTCGCCGACGACGTGTTGGCCGAGGCCGCCGCCCTCGTCCCGGCGACCCGGGCCACCGGGCGGGCCGGCGAGGCGCACGTCCACTTGCGGCCGGGGCGCACTCCGGGCCGGCTGCTGCTGGCCGGGACCGGTGAGGGCGACGAGCCAGGCTGGCGGGCGGCGGGGGCCTCGCTGGCCCGGGCGGCGTCCGGTGAGACGCATCTCACGATCATGATACCGGTCGATGCGTCGGTCGATGTGGTGCGCGGGCTCGTCGAGGGGCTGCTGCTGGCGTCGTACCGGTTCCGGCTCACCGAGGCCGGCGAGGCCCCGGCGCTGACCGGCGTCGACCTCGCGGTCGGCGACCCGGCCGGGTACGCGGACACGGTCGAACGGGCCGAGGTCACCGCCCGGATGACCCACCTCGCCCGGGACCTGACCAACACCCCGTCCTCGGTGAAGAACCCGCAGTGGTTCGCCGAGCAGGTCGAGGCTGCCGTGGCCGGCCAACCCGATCTGCGCCTGCGGGTCCGACAGCCCGACGAGCTGGCCGCCGAGGGCTTCGGCGGCATCCTCGCCGTCGGCGGCGGTTCCGCCAGCGGCCCGCGCCTGGTCGAGCTGGACTGGCACCCCGCCGAGGCGCGCACCCACGTCGTCCTGGTCGGCAAGGGGATCACCTTCGACACCGGGGGGATCTCGATCAAGCCGGTGCCCGCGATGAAGCTGATGCGCAAGGACATGGCCGGTGCCGCCGCCGTCGTCGCCGCCACCCTGGGCGCGGCGGCCCTGCGACTGCCCGTCCGGATCACCACCCTCGCGCCGCTGGCGGAGAACGCGGTAAGCGGTTCGGCGTTCCGCCCCGGCGACGTCGTCACCCACTACGGCGGCGTGACCAGCGAGACCACCAACTCCGACGCCGAGGGGCGACTGGTGCTCGCCGATGCGCTGGCGTACGCGGTGGCCGAGCTGAAGCCCGATCTGCTGATCGACCTGGCGACCCTGACCGGGGCGAACATGGTGGCACTCGGCAAGCGCACCGGCGCGCTCTACTCCGACAACGACGAGCTGGCCGCCGGCCTGCTCGCCGCAATCGACGCGGCCGGCGAGTCGGCCTGGCGGATGCCGCTGCCGGCCGACTACGTCGAGTACCTCGGCAGTGACGTGGCCGACCTGTACAGCGCCCCGAACCAGGGCGGCGGCTCGGTGCTGGCCGCGCTCTACCTGCGCGAGTTCACCGGCGACCTGCGGCAGCGCTGGCTGCACGTCGACATGTCCGCGCCCTCGTGGGCCGACGGCGACGCCGCCGAGCTGACCCGGGGCGCCACCGGTTGGGGGGTGCGCGGCCTGCTGCGCTGGCTGACCACCCTCGGGTGACTCAGCACTTCACGGCGGCGAGCAGGCCGTGACCGACCGAGAGCAGCGCCGGCGTCCAGTTCTCGGACTCCCGGATCGCCTTGATCGTCTCCCGGGTGGTCACCGTCTCGACGTCCCGGGCCGCCGGGTCGCCGATCCGGCCGTCGGCCAGGGTGCCGTGCAGGGCGAGCACCCCGCCGGGGCGCAGCAGCCGTAGCGCCGCGTCCACGCAGGAGCTGAAGCTGGTGGCCTCGGCGTCGACGAACACCATGTCGTACGCGCCGTCGGCGAGCCGGGGCAGGACGTCCAGCGCCCGACCGGTGATGATCCGGGTGCGCCCGGCGGGGAAGCCCGCCTCGGCGAAGATCCGGCGGGCGATCCGCTGGTGCTCCACCTCGACGTCGATGGTGGTGAGGACGCCGTCGGCGCGCATGCCGCGCAGCAGCCACACCCCGCTCACCCCCGTGCCGGTGCCGATCTCCACCACCGCCCGCGCGCTCCCGGCGGCGGCGAGCAGCCGCAACGCCGCCCCGGTGCCCGGGGTCACCGCGTCGAGGCCCACCTCGCGGGCGAGACTGCGGGCGGTCCGCAGCACGAGGTCCTCGGTGACGTACGACTCGGCGAACTGCGACGCCGGGGTCGTCGAGCTGCCGGAACTGGCGGCCGTGGCGATGGGACACCTCCGTCGGGGGCGGGTTGGCGGTATGAGCCTAGAGGCGGGAGCGGATGGACGCAGCCGCGAGTCCGGTGCCGGACGATCACGGTGGAATCCGCCCGGCCGGGCGGTTCCCACCGAACGGTCACGCACCGCAACCACTGACTGCACTAGCGGCATTCGTGTAATCCTGGAGGCGGTATCCCCGTCGTCGGACCGGCCAGCCCTGCCGGCCCCGGGGCGTGGGGCCGGGGACGACTGGGAGGCACCGACGTGACCGACGGCTGGGACTGGCGCCAGCCCGGGGGAGCTCCGACTCCGGCGGCACCGCCGGGGGCCGGTGCGCCGCCGGCCGGGCCGTCGACGGCGTCCGACGGCGCCCACCGGGGCTCCCCGACTTCGCCCTGGTGGTCCGATGCGCTCGCCGACCCGTGGCGCGACCCGTACGCCCCGGCCGCCGTGGTCGTGCCCGGCCCCGTCGACGGCGCGGCGGAGCCGGAGCCGGTCGTCGACCCGGACGCGCCGGGCCGGCCGCCGCTGCGCCAGCTCCTGCTCATCCCGCTGATCACCGCGCTGCTCGCCGGGACCCTCGGCGGTGCCCTGGGGTACGCCTTCGCGGTGCGCGGCGGCGCGGCCGGCGGCCCGGCGCTCGGCGCCGGTTCCGCCGAGGCCCCGGCGCTGGCCCAGCGCAAGCCGGAGTCGCTGGCCGGGGTCGCCGAGCGCGTCCTGCCCAGCGTGGTGACTGTCCGGGTGGCCAGCATGAGCGGGACGAGCGAGGGCTCCGGCTTCATCGTCAGCGCCGACGGGCACGTGGTCACCAACGACCACGTCGTCGCCGGGGGCAACGGCAAGGCGACGGTGGTGTTCAACGACGGCAGCACCGCTGGCGCGAGCGTCGTCGGCCAGGACCCGGAGTCCGACCTTGCGGTGATCAAGGTGTCCTCCGCCACGGGCCTGCGGCCGGTGGAGTTCGGCGACTCCGACGCCCTCGCGGTCGGCGACCCGGTGCTGGCCATCGGCTCGCCGCTGTCCCTGGCCAACACGGTGACCGCCGGCATCGTGAGCGCCCTGGACCGGACGATGCAGGCCGGTGAGCCGGGCGGTCCCACCCGCTACTACGCGGCCATCCAGACCGACGCCGCGGTCAACCACGGCAACTCCGGCGGCCCGCTGGTGGACTCGGCCGGCCGGGTGATCGGGGTCAACTCGACGATCAAGTCGCTGGTGGCCGACGGGCAGGAGGCCGGCAACATCGGACTCGCCTTCGCCATCCCGATCAACCAGGCCAAGCGGGTCACCCAGGACATCATCGGCACCGGCAAGGCCCGCCGTACGGTGATCGGCGCGCAGGTCGGCGGTGCCGGCGGGTCCAGCGGCGGCGCCGGCGGCGTACGCCTGGCGTCGGTGGAGCCGTCGGGCCCGGCGGCCGGGGCCGGGCTCCGGGCGGGCGACGTGATCCTGCGGCTCAACGGCCGCCCGATGACCGACCCGACCGACCTGATCGCCCTGGTCCGCAAGTTCGCCCCGGGATCCGTGGTGACGGTGGAGTACCGGCGCGGGGCGAGCCGGCAGAACGCCTCGGTGACCCTCGCCGCAGACGCCAAGTGAGAGCCGGCCGGCCCTCCCCGACCAGCCGTCACGTGCGTAGTCTTGGCCTGACCGACGAGGAGGCCCAGCGGTGTTCGAGAACCTCAACTGGTGGGAGATCGGTGCGCTGCTGCTCCTGGCGCTGCTGATCTTCGGTGACCGGCTGCCCAACGTCATCAGCGACGGGCTGCGGATGGTGCGCAACCTGCGCGCCATGGCCCGCAACGCGACCGGCGACCTGAGCCGCGAGCTGGGCACCGACATCCAGCTGGAGGATCTGCACCCGAAGGCGTTCATCCGTAAGCACCTGCTCAGCGAGGAGGACGAGCAGGCGATCCGGAAGCCGCTACAGGGTGTCTACGACAGCCTGCGCTCCGACGTCACCGGCGTGCACGACGACCTCAAGGACGTGGCCCGGTCGGCCGACCTGCGGGCGAGGACCCCCGGCGCGGCCACGGCCACCTCCGGCGGCGCGGCCATGGCCCCCGCCCCCCGCACGGCCAGCTACGACGACGCCACCTGAGCCCGCCGCCCGCCCCGCGTACGCCTGATGGGGCAGCGCGCCGGAAACGGCGGGGGCGGCGCCCCCGCGTTCGGAGCGCCGCCCCGCCGTACGCCGACAGGCGGCCCGGTCAGCGGCCGGCGGGCTTGAGGCCGAGCGGCTTGCCGAGCAAAGACTCCCGCCGCACCGCGAGCCGGTCGGCGACCTGACCGAGGGCCCTCGCGGCCGGCGACTCCGGCTCGGCCAGCACGATCGGGTTACCGGCGTCACCGGCCTCCCGGACCCGGGTGTCCAGCGGGATCTGGCCGAGCAGCGGCACCTGGGCCCCGATCGTCCGGGTCAGCGACTCGGCGACCATCTCGCCGCCGCCGGAGCCGAAGATCTCCATCCGGGAACCGTCCGGCAGCTCCAGCCAGGACATGTTCTCGATCACGCCGACCACCCGCTGGTGGGTCTGGAGCGCGATCGCGCCGGCCCGCTCGGCCACCTCGGCCGCGGCGGCCTGCGGTGTGGTGACCACCAGGATCTCCGCGTTCGGCAGTAGCTGGGCCAGCGAGATGGCCACGTCGCCGGTGCCCGGGGGCAGGTCGAGCAGGAGCACGTCCAGGTCGCCCCAGTAGACGTCGGCGAGGAACTGCTGCAACGCCCGGTGCAGCATCGGGCCGCGCCACACCACGGCCGCGTTGCCCGAGGTGAACATGCCGATCGAGATGACCTTCACGCCGTGCGACTGCGGCGGCATGATCATGTCTTCCACCCGGGTGGGGCGGCCGTCCGTGCCGAGCATCCGGGGCACCGAGTGGCCGTAGATGTCCGCGTCGACCACGCCCACGCTCAGGCCCCGGGCGGCCAGCGCGGCGGCCAGGTTCACCGTGACGCTGGACTTGCCGACGCCGCCCTTGCCACTGGCGACCGCGTACACGCGGGTGCGGGAGCCGGGCTGGGCGAACGGGATCACCGGTTCCTCCGTGGCGGAGCCGCCGCGCAGCTTCGCCTGGAGGCCCTGGCGCTGCTCGGGACTCATCACCCCGAACTCGATCTCCACCCCGGTCACCCCGGGCACCGCGCCAACGGCGGCGGTGATGTCGGCGCGCAGCTTGTCCTTCAGCGGGCAGCCGGCCACGGTGAGCAGCAGCTCGACCCGGACCACCCCGTCGTCGCCGACCTGGGCGGAGCGGACCATGCCGAGGTCGGTGATGGGCCGGCGGATCTCCGGGTCGTCGACGGTGGCCAGGGCGGCCTGGACGGCGTCCTCGACGGTGCTGACGGGTGCTGACATGCCCGCAATGCTACGTCGGGGGTGATAGGTGCCGGCCGCCGGCGGCCCGGTGTGAGCGAGTCGATGGCGGCGGCCCGGCCGGTCAGTGCGGCCCGGCCGGTCAGTGCGGCCCGGCCGGTCAGTGCGGCCCGGCCGGTCAGTGCGGCCCGGCCGGTCAGTGCGGCCCGACCGGGCTCGTCGCCGCATCGAAAACGGGTGGTCAGCGCGGGCCGGCCGGCCCCTCCGGCCGGCCGGCCCGGGCGATGTCGCCATCCATCTCGTCGAGGGGCTCGTCGAGGTGTGGCCCGCCGCGCGGCGACGGCCGTCCCTGCTGCCGGCGTTCCAGCTTCTGTCGGCGCTGGGCGGCCTCGTCCAGTTCCTCGGCCAGGCGGGCGAGCTCCGTGCGGAGGAAGTCCCGCGTCGCCACCTCGCCCAGCGCGATCCGCAGCGCGGCGACCTCCCGGGCCAGGTACTCGGTGTCCGCCTTCTGCATACCCGCGCGCCGCCGGTCCTCCTCCAGCGCCACCCGGTCCCGGTCGGTCTGTCGGTTCTGCGCGAGCAGGATAAGCGGCGCCGCGTAGGACGCCTGGAGGGAGAGCACCAGGGTCAGGAACGTGAAGGTGTACGGGTCGAAGCGCAGGTTCGCCGGGGCCAGGGTGTTCCAGCCGAACCAGGCGGCGATCACCACCGTCATGTAGACGATGAAGTTCGCCGTGCCCATGCCCCGGGCGATCCCCTCGGACCAACGGCCGAACGCCTCCGGATCGAACCGGGGCAGCTTCACGCCCCGGGGCTCGCGAGGCTGGTCCAGCCGCTCGGCCCGCCGCTGCTCACTCATTGGCGCCGTCCAGCACCTCGTGCGCGGGCGCCGGGGCGGTCGGGGCGTCCCGGTCGCGCCAGTCGCGCGGCAGCGAGTGGTCCAGCACGTCGTCGACGGTGACCGCGCCGACGAGCCGGTTGTTGCGGTCCACGACCGGCATGGCGACCAGGTCGTAGGTGGCCATCCGGCGGGTGATCTCCGGCAGCGGGGTGGCCGGGCGCAGCGGGTCGATGTCGTTGACCACCACCCCGCCGAGTAGGTCGGCCGGGGGCTCCCGGAGCAGCCGCTGGAAGTGCACCATGCCCAGGTACCGGCCGGTCGGGGTGGTCAGCGGCGCGCGGGCCACGAAGACCTGCGCGGCCACCGCAGGGGAGAGCTGCTCCTCCCGGATTCGGGCCAGGGCCTCGGCGACCGTGGCGTCCGGCGGCAGGATCACCGGCTCCGAGGTCATCACGCTGCCCGCCGTCCCCGACGAGTACTTCAGCAACTGGCGTACGGGGTCGGCCTCGTCCGGCTCCATCAGGTCCAGCAGCACGTCCTGCTCGGTCGGGGGCAACTCGTTGAGCAGGTCGGCGGCGTCGTCCGGGTCCATCTCCTCCAGCACGTCCGCGGCCCGTTCCCGGTCCAGCGCGGCGAGGATCTCCACCTGGTCGTGCTCGGGCAGCTCGCTGAGCACGTCGGCCAGCCGCTCGTCGTCCAGCGCCGCCGCCACCTCGTTGCGCCGGCTGTCCGGCAGGTCCTGGAGGACATTGGCCAGGTCGGCCGGGCGCATGTCCTCCAGGACGGCGAGCAGGTTCGCCGTACCCCGGTTCTCGCCGATGTCACTGAGACCGCGTACCCGGTCCCACTCGACCTGGTGCAGGTGGCCGCGGCGGGTGAGCCGACCGGTGTGCTCGCGGACGGCGACGCGGGCCAGTGACCACTCGCCGCCCCGGCTGCGCTCCATGGCCACGTCGACCACCGACCCGGGCTGGCCGCCGGGGTCGAGCTGCACGCGCCGGTCCAGCAGCTCCTGGAGCACCAGCAGCTCGTTGGGGCGCTTTTCGAACCGGCGTAGGTTGAGCGTGCCGCTGCCGAGCACCACCGCCTCGGCGTCGATGCTGGTGATCCGGTTGATGGACAGGAAGATCCTCCGGCGCATCGGCATCTCCGCGACCAGCCCCACCACCTCCGGCGGGCGCTGGGTGGGCCGCAGCCGGGCCACCGCGTCGCGCACCCGACCCACCTGGTCACCGTTGGGGTCGAAGACGGCGACTCCGGCGAGTCGGGCGATGTAGACCCGGTTCGGCGTGCTCACGGCCACCAGCCTAAGCGCCTACTGTCTATCAACATGTCGACCTTGGCCTACGAGATCGTGGACGTCTTCACCGACCGCCCGTTCGCCGGCAATCCGCTGGCTGTGGTGTTCGGCGCCGAAGGGCTGGCCACCGAACAGATGCAGTCGCTCGCGCTGGAGTTCAACCTGTCCGAGACGGTGTTCGTGCTGCCGCCCACCCAGGTCGGGGCCACCTACCGGGCGCGGATCTTCACTCCCACCGACGAGCTGCCGTTCGCCGGCCACCCTAGCGTCGGCGCGGCGGTGACCGCGAGCCGCCGGGGGATGTTCGGTGTGGGGCAGGTCACCCAGGAGTGCGGGGTCGGCGTGCTGCCGATCGAGGTCACCGCGACGAGCGCGACGCTGACCGGCGGTGTGCCCACGCTCGGCCCCGAGCTGGACCTGGAGCCGCTGCTGGAAGTGGTCGGCCTCGCCGTCGCCGACCACGCCGGCCCGCCGCCCCGGGTCGCCGGGTGCGGGCTGGAGTTCCCGTTCCTGCCGGTGCGGGGGGAGGCGGTGGCCCGCGCCCGGGTCGACTCGGGCGCGGCGCAGCGGTACGGCATCGAGCACGTCAGCATCTTCTCCTGGGACGCCGACTCGCAAACCGCGCATGCCCGGGTCTTCGTCCCCGGGCACGGCGTGCCGGAGGACCCGGCGACCGGATCGGCCGCCCTCGGGCTCGGCGTGTGGTTGGTCGCCAGTGGGCTGCTCCCCGGCGAGGGCCGCTCCTCCTACACCGTCCGGCAGGGCGCCGAACTGCGCCGTCCGTCCGTGCTGGCCTGCACGGTCACCGCCGTCGGCGGCGCGGCGGTCGGCGCGACCGTGAGCGGCGACGTGATGTCGGTGGCGCGCGGCGAGATCGCCGTCCCACCCTTCGTGGGCTAGGTGCAAGGAAGGGCCCTGTTAACGCCTGCGGTAGAGAAGGGCACCCCTCTCACCGCCTCGGAGCGCGGGCCGGCGCACCTCGGAGCGCGTACCGGCGGGCGTACGGCTCGGAGCGCGCACCGGCCGGCCGACCGGCGTACGGTCGCGTGGGCCGGCAGCAGTGCGGGAGGATGCGCAGGTGACTGACGAGGTGGACGAGCGGGTCGGCACGCCGCTGCTCGACGAGGCGGTGAAGCTGGTCGACGAGGCGGTGAAGAAGGCCGCCGTGGCCTGGGTGGGCGTTGTGGGCGGGCCGGGACGGGCGCTGTGGTGCGTACCGTCGGAGGGGTCGCTGCTGGTCGTGAGCGGCCCCGGCGAGCAGGCCGCGCCCGGGCTCGCGGAGCGACCGAGGCGCGGGTGACCCTGGCGCGGCGATCACGGCGGGCGGATCGTCACCTGGCCCGCCCGGTGACCCGGCTGGCCCCCGGTACCGAAGAGTGGACGGCCCTGGCCCCGACGGTGGCGGCCAAGCGGCTCAACGCGCCCGGCCCCACGGCCGATCTGGTGGCCCGGTGGGTCACCGACGGCTGCGCCCTGGTCCGGCTCACCCCGGCCGGCGATCCGGCCGCCGGCGACCGGTTGCCGGACGCCTCGCTCGCCGAGCCACCCCGGGCGGCCCCGGTGGTCCGGGCCACCCGCAGGCCGTTCCGGCTGCACCGCGTCCGGCGCCGCTGACGGGCCCGAGCCGGCCGCGCCGCGCGCTGCGGCGACCGGGGGTCAGACCGGTTCGGCGACCGGTTCCACCAGGTCGAGGACGTCGCTGAGCGAACCCAGCTCCGGCCCGTCCCAGGCCGGTTCGGCGTTGAAGACCATGTGCTCGACAAGGTCCGGGGCGGCCAGCCGCACCGCCGTCATGCCGGCCCGCCGCGCGCCCGTGAGCTCCTGGCTGCCGCCGTCGCCGACGTACAGGCAGTCGCCCGGGGACAGCCCGAGCGGGCGACACGCCGAGAGGTAGAGCGCCGGATCGGGCTTGCAGCGGCCAAGCTGCACCGAGAACACCCGCACGTCGAGCAGTGGGGCCACGGCCAGCTCCGGCAGGAACGCCGGCAACTCGTGGGTGCAGTCGCTGACCAGGCCGGTGCGTAGCCCCCGCTGGCGCAGCGCCGCCAGCACGGGCACCGCCTCGTCGCGCAGCCGGGTGTCCGCGCGGATCGCCCGGTGCCGGGAAGCGACCGCCGCACGCAGCGCGCTCTTCGGCGGGTGTACGCCGGCCTGCGCGCATACCCAGCGCAGGGTCGCCTCGGCGTCGCCGAACCGGCCGCTGGCCCGCTGGTAGTAGCTGCGGTCGAGCACGTCGACGAGCGCGTCGACCGGGCAACCGAGCAGCTCGGCGGTGGACCGGTGAGCCGTGCCACGTTGCACGGAACAGGTGAGCGTGCCGAAGAAGTCGAACAGCACCGCGCGAAAGACGGGCATGGGGAAGTGCCTCCGGACGTCGAGGGGGAGGGCCGCCGGCGGAAATTCCATGATCGTAACCGAGTGCTGACGTTCCGTGTCGACGGGTGTCATGTGAGGATTGCTTCCCGTGTCCGTACCTCAGCACCACCGCCCGGTGGACCCGCTGACCGGCGGGGTCGTCGCCCTGGCCGTTCTCGCGGTCTCGTCGTCCGCGCCGCTGATCGCCTTCGCCGCCGCGCCGGCCCTGGCCATCGCCTTCTGGCGGAACCTGCTCTCGGTCGGTGCGCTCGTCCCGTTCGCGTTGACCCGGCGGCGGGTCGAGTTCCGGGCGCTGACCCGGCGGGGCGCCGACCGTGACGGGAGCCCGCCGGTGGGCGCGGGTCGCCGCGAGGGTTGGTACTGCGTGCTGTCCGGGGTGGCGCTGGCCGCCCACTTCGCCACCTGGATGCCGAGCATCCGGCTCACCTCAGTCGCCGCCGCCGCGGCCCTGGTCGCCACCCAGCCGGTCTGGCAGGGGCTGATCGCCCGAGGTCAGGGCCGCCGGCTGCCGCCGGCCGTGTGGGTCGGCATCGGGGTGGCGGTCGGCGGGGCGGCCCTCGCCTCCGGGGCCGACTTCGTCGCCTCCGGGCGGGCGTTCGCCGGTGACCTGCTCGCGGTGGCCGGCGGCCTCTTCGCGGCGGTCTACACCGCCCTCGGCGAGCGGGCCCGGATCGCCATCAGCACCACCACCTACACCACCATCTGCTACGGGGTGTGTGCGCTGATCCTGCTGGCCGTCTGCCTGGTCGGCGGGGTGCCGCTGGGCGGGTACGACACCAACACCTGGCTGGCGATCCTCGGCCTGGTGGCGGGTGCCCAACTGCTGGGCCACTCGATGTTCAACTACGCGCTGCGGCGGATCTCCGCGACCACGGTCAGCGTGCTGATCCTGCTGGAGGCGCCCGGCGCGGCCCTGATCGCCTGGGCCTGGCTCGGCCAGCTACCCCGGGCCGGCGCGGTGCCCGGGCTCGCGCTGATCCTGGTCGGCGTCGCCGTGGTGGTGCTCGGCGGAGCCCGGACCGGCCGCCGTCACGGCTCGACGCCGACCGCCTTCGCGCTGGCCGTCCAGAGTCGGGCGGCGAGCTGGGGGTCGCTGGCCTTGCGCATCGGTCGGCGGAGCCGGCGGTCACTGTAGTAGCCGCCGTCGACCAGCCGGGCCGGGTCCTGGTTGGCCAGCCAGACCAGGGTCTCCGCGCCCTTCTCGGGGCTGCGGAACGGCAGGACCCGCAGGCCGAATGCGACCAGCGGGCTGTCCGCGCCGAAACGGGTCCGCACCACGCCGGGGTGGAAGCAGTACGCCGGGATGTCCGGCCAGCGCCGGGCCGCCTCGGCGGTGAACAGGATGTTCGCCTGCTTGCTGGTGCCGTACGCGCGTATCCGCCCGTAGTCACGCAGGGCGGCGTTGAGATCGTCGGGGTCGAGCGCGCCGCTGCGGTGCGCGCCGGAGGCGGTCACCACCAGCCGACCCACCCGGTCCCGCAGCAGGGTGCTGAGCAGGAACGGGGCCAAATGGTTGGCCTGCATGGAGAGCTCGAACCCGTCGACCGTGGTCACCGGACGCAGCACGATCGCGCCGGCGTTGTTGGCCAGCACGTCGATCCGGTCGTACGCGGCGCGCAGCCGCTCGGCCAGCCCGCGCACGTCGTCGAGGACCGCGAAGTCGGCCCGGAACAGCTCGGGCCGCTCGCCGCTGGCCTCCCGTACCCGCTCGCCGGCGGCCCGGAGCCGGGCCGGGTCCCGCCCGACCAGCACGACCTCGTCGCCCCGGCGGGCGAGGTCCACGGCGGCGGCCAGCCCGATGCCGGAGCTGGCCCCGGTCACGACCACGATCCGCCGCCCAGTGAGATCTTCCACAGGCCCATTCACCCCAGTCACGGCACGAGGTTACCGTGGCGTCACAAACGCCTTTGCGATCGTTAAGTTCTCCGGTTGTCGTACCAGTGGCGTCTTTCCTGCGGGTGGCGTCGGCCCGCCCGCCGGATGCCGGAAGGAGCGCACCCATGACCGCCGCCGGTCGTCCCCGCCGGTCCTGCCTCGCCGTGCCGGGCTCCAGCGTCAAGATGCTCGGCAAGGCCCAGGGCCTTTCCGCCGACCAGGTCTTCCTCGACCTGGAGGACGCCGTCGCCCCGCTGGCCAAGCCGGACGCGCGCAAGAACGTCGTGGCCGCGCTCAACGAGGGCGACTGGGCCGGCAAGACCCGGGTGGTCCGGGTCAACGACCTCACCACCCCGTGGACGTACCGGGACGTGATCGACATCGTCGAGGGGGCCGGCGCGAACCTGGACTGCGTCATGCTGCCGAAGGTGCAGAACGCCGCCCAGGTGCAGTGGCTGGACCTGACGCTCACCCAGCTGGAGAAGGCCCTCGGCCTGACGGTCGGCCGGATCGGCATCGAGGCGCAGATCGAGAACGCCGCCGGCCTGGTCAACGTCGATGCCATCGCCGCCGCCTCGCCCCGGGTCGAGACCATCATCTTCGGCCCGGCAGACTTCATGGCCTCGATCAACATGAGGTCGCTGGTGGTCGGCGGGCTCATCCCGGACTACCCGGGTGACCCGTACCACTACATCCTGATGCGCATCCTGATGGCCGCCCGGATGTACGACAAGCAGGCCATCGACGGCCCGTTCCTACAGATCCGGGACACCGACGCGTTCCGCGAGGTGGCGAAGCGCTCGGCCGCGCTGGGCTTCGACGGCAAGTGGGTGCTGCACCCCGGCCAGATCGACGCCGCGAACGAGGTCTACTCGCCGGCCCAGGCCGACTACGACCACGCCGAGCTGATCCTCGACGCGTACGAGCACTACACCTCCGAGGCCGGCGGCAGGCTCGGCGCGGTGATGCTCGGCGACGAGATGATCGACGAGGCGTCCCGCAAGATGGCTCTGGTGATCGCGGCCAAGGGCCGGGCGGCCGGGATGACCCGCACGTCGAGCTTCACGCCTCCCGCGGAGTGAGGGCCGTCTGCGGGATTGGGAGCCGCCGGGGCCGGTGCCGCCCCGGGCCGGGGCGGCACCGGGCGGGTCAGTAGCCGCTGCTGCCGGTGTCCATGGTGATAGCGAGGACGATCATCACCACGTAGAAGGTGATCAGCAGCACCAGCAGGCCGGTGAGGATCCAGCCGACGATGATGGCCGCCTGCGCCATCCCCGCGCCGCCCTCGCCGGTCTCGCGGATCTGCTTGCGGGCCACGTGCCCGAGGATCGCGCCGATCGGCGCGGTGATGCAGGAGGCGACCCCGACGAGGGCGAGCACCAGCGCCGCGACCGCCATCCCGTTGGTCCTTTGCGCCGGCGGGTACCCGTACCCCGGGTAGCCCGGCGCCGGGTAGCCGGCCGGGGCGTAGCCGGGTACGGCGTACGGGCCGGCGACCGGCGCGGCCTGCTCCATCTTCATCCCCGCGTACGGGTCGACGGGCGCGGGCGCGTACGGGTCGCCGCCGGTGGGCTGCCCGCTCACCGGCAGGGTCGGGTCGACCGGCGGCGTGGACGGCTGGGACCAGGGGTCGTTCGGGCCGCCGGCCGGTGGGGGGTATGTCATGGATTCTCTCCGCGTCTCGTCGAGGGTGCGCGGTCAGGGTAGCCAGGGTGGCCCAAAACGCAGCACCGTTACCGGGTGCCGCGTTGCCCGGGGCGGGACGAACCGGCAGGATCGCGGCATGGCAATCGACGCGCGCGCCGCAGACCGTTCCGGCAGCCGACCGCGACGGGACGTGAGCCGCCCCGGCCTGGCTCGGCGCAGCCGCTCCGCCGCCGGCACCGGCCCGACCGACCAGGACGCCCCGGTGCCGCTGGCGGACCCGGTCACCATGCGGCTCGACGGCAGGGTCGCCCTGGTCACCGGCGCGGGCAGCCCCGACGGCATCGGGTACGCCACCGCCCGCCGGCTGGCGGACCTGGGCGCCCGGGTAGCCATCGTCTCCACCACCCGGCGCATCCACGAGCGGGCCGGCGAGCTGGGGGTGACCGGATTCGTCGCCGACCTCACCGACGAGTCGGAGGTCGGCGCGCTCGCCGACGCGGTGACCGAGCAGCTCGGCGACGTCGAGGTGCTGGTCAACAACGCCGGCCTGGCGAGCCGGGCCAGCCCGGAGGTGCTGCGCCCGGTGGCCCAGCTCAGCTACGACGAGTGGCGCGGCGAGATCGACCGGAACCTGACCACCGCGTTCCTGTGCAGCCGGGCGTTCATCGGCGGGATGGCCGAGCGCGGCTGGGGGCGGATCGTCAACCTCGCGGCAACGGCCGGCCCGGTGAACGCGCTGCCCACGGAGGCGGCGTACGCGGCGGCGAAGGCGGGAGTAGTGGGCCTGACCCGGGCACTGGCGATGGAGATGATCGCCGACGGGGTGACGGTGAACTCGGTGGCCCCCGGCACCATCCACACGGCGGCGTCCACAGTGGCGGAGATCCGGCAGGGCCTCGGCACGCCGGTGGGCCGCCCCGGCACCCCGGACGAGGTGGCCGCCGCGATCACCTTCCTCTGCTCGCCGGCCGCGTCGTACATCACCGGGCAGATGCTGGTGGTCGACGGCGGCAACAGCGTCCGCGAGGCGCAGTTCCGCTGACTGTCTCCCCCGGGGAATCCGCTGTCGGCTCCCGGGAAAGATCGGCTCCCGGGAAATCAGTTGTAGGAGCTGCCGTCCATGGAGCGGCCCCAGATCGCCAGCCCGATCCAGCCGCAGCAGGCGACCAGGCCGACCACGGTGAAGACGTAGCTGAGGATCAGCCCCCAGGTGGCGAGCTGGTCACCCTCCTCCCCGGTGCGCTGGATCTGCCGCTTGGCCACGTGGCCGAGCACGATTCCGGCCGGCGCGAAGACGAACGCGAAGACCAGCGACAGCACGGCGAGGACGTTCGTGCCCCGGCCCTGCCCCGACGGGCCGTACTGGCCGTAGCCCGGGGGCGGGCCGTACTGCCCGTACTGCTCCTGGCCCGAGGGTGGGCCGTACTGCCCCTGGCTCTGGGACGGGCCGTGCTGGCCGGGCGGCGGCTCGTACGGCGACGGCGGCTGGTCCGGCTCCTGCGGTGGATAACTCATCCGGCACCTTCCGCTACCCGTCGTGACCTGGCCTATCGCGGACGCTACCCGCAGCGGTGAACCTTTTCACAGCGGTTGTGTGGACTGGTCGCCTTGGCGTCGTCGCCCACGCGGCCGATACTGACCGAGCGTTCAGTTACCCATGAGTAATGCGCTTGTCCCCGGAGGCTGAGATGGCTCGACTCGCCCAGACGCCCGGCCTGACCGACGTACAGCGGTCGATCCTGCAAACCGTCCGGGAGTTCGCCGACAAGGAGATCATCCCGCACGCGCAGCGGCTGGAACACGCCGACGAGTATCCCACCGACATCCTCGACGGAATGCGCGAGATGGGGCTGTTCGGCCTCACCATCGACGAGGAGTTCGGCGGGCTCGGCGAGTCACTGCTGACGTACGCCCTGGTGGTCGAGGAGCTGTCCCGGGGCTGGATGTCGATCTCCGGCATCGTCAACACGCACTTCATCGTGGCGTACCTGATCTCCCAGCACGGCTCCGCCGAGCAGAAGGCCCGGCTGCTGCCCCGGATGGCCACCGGCGAGGTGCGCGGCGCGTTCTCCATGTCGGAGCCGGAGTGCGGCTCCGACGTCTCGGCGATCAGGTCGAGGGCGGTCCGCGCCGGCGACAACTACGTGCTCGACGGCCAGAAGATGTGGCTGACCAACGGTGCGTACTCCTCGGTGGTCGCCACCCTGGTCAGGACGGACACCGGCGCCGAATCCGTGTACGGCAACATGAGCACCTTCCTGCTGGAGAAGGAGCCGGGCTTCGGCGAGACCGCCCCCGGCCTGACCATCCCCGGCCGGATCGACAAGATGGGCTACAAGGGCGTCGAGACCACCGAGATGGTGCTCGACGGCGTCACCGTCCCCGCCTCCACCGTGCTCGGCGGTGCGGAGCAGGTCGGCCGTGGCTTCTACCAGATGATGGACGGCATAGAGGTGGGCCGGGTCAACGTCGCCGCCCGTGCCTGCGGCATCTCGATCCGCGCCTTCGAGCTGGCCGTCGCGTACGCCCAGCAGCGCAGAACCTTCGGCCAGCCGCTCGCGAAGCACCAGGCGATCGCGTTCAAGCTCGCCGAGATGGGCACGAAGATCGAGGCCGCGCATGCCCTCATGGTCAACGCCGCCCGGCTCAAGGACGCCGGCCAGCGCAACGACGTCGAGGCCGGGATGGCCAAGCTGCTCGCCTCCGAGTACTGCGTCGAGGTCGTCCAGGAGGCGTTCCGCATCCACGGCGGCTACGGCTACTCCAAGGAGTACGAGATCGAGCGGCTGATGCGGGAGGCCCCGTTCCTGCTCATCGGCGAGGGCACCTCGGAGATCCAGAAGACCATCATCTCCCGCGGCCTCCTGCGCGACTACAAGCTCTGACGGTGCAAGGAAGGGCCCCCTGTTAACGCTTTCGGTATAGGAAGGGGCCCCTGCAAACCAGCACGCCCACACCCGAGCCGACGCCGGCCGGCGGGAGCGGCAGTCAGCCGAGGCGGCTCAGGTTGGCGGCGGCCCGCTCGATGATCAGGCACCGGTCCTCGACGTAGTCGACACCGGCCTCCTCGGCGATCCGGCGCGCCTCGAGCGAGACGATCCCGAGCTGCAACCAGACCGCGGGCGCGCCGATGGCCACCGCCTCGCGGACCACCTCGACGGCGTCTCGGGCCGGACGGAACACGTTCACCAGGTCCACCGGGTGCGGGATGTCGGCCAGGGACGCGTACGCCCGCTCGCCGAACAGCTCGTCGACCGTCGGGTTGACCGGGATGATCCGCCAGCCGTACCGCTGCATCCGCGCCGGCACTCGGTGCGCGGGCTTGCCGGGGTCGCGGGACGCGCCCACGACGGCGATCACGGCGGCTTCGGCGAGGATCTGCTGGGCGCTGCGCACCCCGCGACTCTAGCCGGCCGCCCGGCTCAGAGCAGGGTGAGCTGCTCGGCGGGCGGCGCGACCGGCTTCGCGACCGGCCGCCGGTGGTCGCCCGCTTCGGGGCGGATCAGCCCGTGCCGGCGGGCGGCGATGCGCACCCGGGCGGCGAGTTCCCGCTGGTACGCCTGCGGCGCGTACGCACCCGCCCGGTAGAGCTCCCGGTAGCGGGGGACGAGGTGCGGGTGCTCCCGGCCGAGCCAGCGCGCGTACCACTCGCGGGCACCGGGGCGCAGGTGCAGGGCCAGCGGCGTCACGCTGGCCGCCCCGGCGGCGGCGATCGCCGAGACGGTGGCGTCGATCGACGCGTCGTCGTCGGAGAGGCCGGGCAGGATCGGGGCCATCAGCACGCCGACGGAGAAACCGGCGTCGGTCAGCGCCCGGACGGCCGCCAGCCGGCGGCGCGGGCTCGGGGTGCCCGGCTCCACCGCCCGCCACAGCGCCTCGTCGAGGAACCCCACCGAGTACGCCAGGCCGACCTGGGTCACCTCGGCGGCGCGGCGCAGCAGCGGCAGGTCCCGCAGCAGGAGCGTGCCCTTGGTCAGGATCGAGAACGGGTTCGCGAAGTCGCGCAGCGCCGCGATGATCTGCGGCATGAGCTGGTATTTCCCCTCGGCGCGCTGGTAGCAGTCCACGTTGGTGCCCATCGCCACGGGTGCCCCACGCCACCGGGGCGCGGCCAGCTCCCGGCGCACCAACTCGCCCGCGTTGACCTTGACGATCACCTGCCGGTCGAAGTCCGCCCCGTCGTCGAGGTCGAGATAGGTGTGCGTGTTGCGGGCGTAGCAGTAGACGCAGGCATGCGAACAGCCCCGATACGGGTTGATCGTCCACTCGAAGGGAACGCGGGACGCGCCCGGCACCCGGTTGATGATCGACTTGGCCCGCACCTCGTGGAAGGTCATCCCCGCGAAGCCCGGGGTGTCGAAGGTGCGGGTGATTGCGCCGGGCAGCGCCAGCGGCAGGGGTGGAGCCGCCGGCGCTGCCCGCTCGGAACCGGCCTCGTCCGGGGGAGCGGAGAGGTTGCCCCAGCGCATGACCCACATTCGAACACATGTACGAACGGCGCGCAAGTGACCTGCCGGACACCGGTGTGCGGCGGGCCGCGGCCGGGGGGAGGATGGCAGCATGGAGAGGTCGACCTTCGTCTACGACGGCGACTGCGCGTTCTGCACGAGGTGCGCGGAGTTCATCGAGCGCCGCATCCCCACCCGGGCGCGCGTGCTGCCCTGGCAGTTCGCCGACCTCGACGCGCTGGGCCTGAGGGAGGCCGAGTGCGAGGAGGCGGTGCAGTGGGTCGGTGCGGACGGCTCCCGGGCCGCCGGGCCGGACGCGATCGCGAAGCTGCTCGGTGAAAGCGGATTCCTCTGGCGGGTCGCCGGGTCCGCCCTGCGCTTTCCGCCCGCCCGCGCGGTGGCTTGGCCCGCGTACCGCTGGGTTGCCCGCAACCGCCACCGGCTGCCAGGTGGCACGGCCGCCTGCGCCGTGCCCTCGGCCCGCCGGGACTGACCTCTCACATCGCCCCCGAGCGCGGCGAGCAGCCGTTCCAACGAGGGCCGTCCGTCGCGAGACGGCAGTCCCCACACCTCGACCAGTCCCGCGCGACGCAACCCGTCGGTTAGCACCCGGACGGCATCCGCCGGCAGGTCCAGGTCGGTGGCGATGTGGCGGGAACGCGCGGAGGACGCCCCTACGGCTGGGGCAGCGGCGCGGGGCGGAGGTCGTCGCCACCAGTTGCGAGGGGCTGATCGTCGAGCTGGCCGGGCCGCCCCGGCGTAGTCGCCCCGGCGGGCCGCCCCGGCGGATCGCCCCGGCGTAGTCGCCCCGCGCCTGCCTGCCGCAGCCAGCCGACCGGGCGTATCCGCTCCAGCGGCAGGAAGCTGGCCATCGCCACCAGGTGCGGGGCGAACGAGATGGTGATCATCGCCATGGTGACCAGGTGGAACGAGTAGAAGAAGCCGACCATGGCCAGCCGCCAGCGTGCCGGCAGCACGAAGACCACCGGGCTGAGCAGCTCGAAGGCGAGGATGCCGAACTGCGCCACGAGCAGCAGGTACGGCACGCCGGCGATCAGGTCGGCCAGGTCGGTGCCGCGCCGGATGATCGCCTTGGCGAGCACCGAACCGGTGGCCCAGTCGAGGCCTCCGAACCGGAACTTGGCGAAGGCGGCCAGGAAGTACGTGCAGATCACTGCGATCTGGGTGACCCGCAGGGCCCAGCCGCCGGCCTCGGTGCGGGTCGGGTCGCCGTGCCGGGCCCGGCCGGCGGTGGGCAGCGCGGCGAGCGCGACGAGCAGGCCGAACCGGTCGTGGTCGACCTTGCCGTAGCTCATCGCGATGATCATCCACTCCAGGTAGAGCGCGAAGACCGACCAGCCGAGCAGGCGGTGGGCCCGGCCGGTCGCGGCGAGCAGGGCGAGGACCAGCAGCACCCAGAAGATCACGCTGACCAGCGCCGGGGTGGGGGTCGGCAGCGGGAGCACCCGCCCGACGAGCAGCGGCTGGTAGAGGTCGCCGGGCACGCTCGCGCGGGCGCGTACCCAGGGGGTGAAGACCACCAGGTCGGCGGCGACGAACAGGTAGACCAGGGTGCGGAAGGCGGCCACCCGGCCCCGGGGGACCGCCTCGGTGAGCCAGCGGGTCACCCGTCGGCCCGCCAGCTCACCACGGTCTCGTCGGTCCAGCGCCCGGTCGGCCGGCCGGTCTCGATGCCGTACCAGCGGATCACGATGCGCACCTCGACCAGCGCGGCGGCGTCGGGGTGACGTTCGGCGTACGCGTCGGCGACCTGGCGCAGCCGGGCCGGATCCTCGACGTACCGGCTCTGCTGGCCCTCGATCTCGGCCCGGCGGATGCCGGTGGCGTCCTGGCCGAGGTCGACCACGGCGCCGGTGCGGTCGACGCCCTCGATGCGGGTGTCGGGGGCGGGGGCGTCCGGCGGGTCGGACGTGGAGTACATCCGGAACGGCCCGAACGGGAAGTCGTCGTCGGTGCCCCAGGCGGTGCCGGCGAGCAGCACGGCGAGGCCGAGCGCGGTGGCGCCCAGGCGGGCCCCCCGGCCCCGGCGGGTCAGCGTCTCCATCGGTTCACGACGGTACGGGATGGAGGGGCCGCGTCGGGTCCCTCCATCGGCCGGCGTGCCCCGGCCGCACCGGTTACGTGGGGACGGTGACGCGGCGACGGCCGGACCCGTCGTGGGTCCGGCCGTCGGCCGGCTCGGCGCTTGGTGCCTGTGGCCGGCGCGGTGCCTGCGCGCAGTGCTGGTGGCTCGGTGCTCAGTGCTGGTGCTCGGCCAGCTTCTTGCGCACGTCGTCCATGTCGAGGCCCTGGACCTGCTCGATGAGGTTCTCCAGTGCCGACTCGGGCAGCGCCCCAGGCTGGGCGAAGACGATCACGCCGTCCCGGATCGCCATGATCGTCGGGATCGAGCGGATGTCGAACTTCGCGCCGAGCTCCTGCTGGGCCTCGGTGTCGACCTTGCCGAAGACGATGTCCGGGTGCTTCTCCGAGGAGCGCTCGTAGACGGGGGCGAACCGCTTGCACGGGCCGCACCACTCCGCCCAGAAGTCGACGAGGACGATGCCGTCGCCGCCCGTCACCTCGTCGAAGTTCGCCGTGGTCAGCTCAACGGTTGCCATGTGGACTCTCCGATCACCGCGGAATCACCTACGCCTCCTGGAACCAGGACGGAGCCCGTCGAATTCCCGGGCGTCCGTCCCCGAAACCCGGCGGGGCCAGGGACGGGGCGCCAGCGCATCGACCTTCGTCTGTTGACAGCGTGCGTGCACGTGCACATGCATGACGCATTTGCGTGACCAGCCGTAATGGGAGCGTTTCCACAGCTAGCGCCCCTGATTGCTGATCAACTTCGATGATTTGATGCCTGACAAGCACCGATTCGACCTGTGGAGATCGCCCCGACACCCATTGATCGTCACTCTTCGTATTGTTACGAAAAGATAAATGTGACGTCGGTCTCTGTTGGTCGGGCGTCCCCGTGCGGCAGAATCTTCCCCATCAGAGCGTGGGCGGCGGGTGCCGGGGAGGGCCCCGCCGCTCATTGCGTCTCCCCCCGGGTGTGCGGCCGGTGTGGCATTTCCGCGGCAGGCCCGACCCCGGCGTCGCCTTAACCCTCGATAAGGCATGCTGGCCCGAACTCCGTCGCCGCCGTGAAGGGGACACCGATGCAGTTCGGCCGCTACTACGAGGAGTTCGAGGTCGGCGCGGTCTACCGGCACTGGCCGGGCAAAACCGTCACCGAGTACGACGACCACCTCTTCTGCCTGCTCACCATGAACCACCACCCCCTGCACCTCGACGCGCACTACGCCGAGTCGGCGAGCCAGTTCGGGCGCAACGTCGTGGTCGGCAACTACGTCTACTCCCTGCTGCTCGGCCTCTCCGTGCCCGACGTCAGTGGCAAGGCCATCGCGAACCTTGAGGTCGAGTCGCTGCGGCACGTCGCACCGACCTTCCACGGCGACACCATCTACGGCGAGACCACCGTCCTGGACAAGCGTGAGTCCGAGTCGAAGCCGGACCGGGGCGTCGTGTCGGTGGAGACCCGCGGCTACAAGCAGGACGGCACCATGGTCTGCGTCTTCCGCCGCCGGGTGATGGTCCCCAAGCGGGCGTACGCCGCCACGACCGTCGCAGCGGGCGTCGACCCGGAGCGGCCGAGCTTCCCCGAGCCGCGCTGACTCCTTCCGTGCGCCGTCCCGTCCTTTCCGGCGCCGTTGCGGCGAAGGGGCCCGGCGTGCCGGACGGGGCCATATGCTGGCGCCGGAGGTCCCCATGAGCCACTCCGTCGCCGGAGAGCCGCCCTCTGCCGGCCGCCGCGCCGTACCGTTGACCACCGCCGTCTACTCCGCCGCCGAGTGGGACCTGCTGACCGGCCTCCCCGGCCGAGTGCTCGTGGCCGCCGCCGCGCCCGCCCCTGGCGACCCGTCCCGGGGCGTCGCCGCCGGGCTGGCCGGCCTGGACGCCGTGGCCGCCGGTCGCGCCTCCGACAGCGACCTGGTCCGCGCCGTGGTCGCCGCCATCTACGCGCGGCACGACGGGACGGCCGCACCGGCCGACCGGCTCACCGACCCGGTCGACCTGCTGGCCGCCTGCCGGGCCACGGTCCGGCTGCTGCGCCAGCGGGCCGACCCCGCCGACTCGGCCGCGTACCGGCAGTGGGTGCAGTCGGTGGCGGCCCGGGTCCGCCGGGCTGCCGCCGGGGCCCCGGCGGGCATGGCCGCCACGCCGGCCGACCTGCGCTTCCTGGACCGGCTCGGCGGCGCCCTAGACCTGGGCTGACCCGCCCGACCAGGCGGCCCGGCCCGCCGCGCCCGGCGGGCCGGGGTGTCCGTACGCTCTGCAGACCGTGACCGGTGACCAGCTCGACGTCGGCGTGGGACCGTGGATCGGCGATCCCCCGGACGATCCGCGCTACGACCCGGAGTTGCTCGCCGGGGGCGACCGGCGCAACGTCGTGGACCGCTACCGGTACTGGCGGCGCGAGGCCGTGGTGGCCGACCTCGACCGACGCCGGCACGACTTCCACGTGGCGATCGAGAACTGGCAGCACGACCTCAACATCGGCACCGTGGTCCGCAACGCCAACGCCTTCCTCGCCGCCGAGGTGCACATCGTCGGGCGGCGACGGTGGAACCGGCGGGGTGCCATGGTGACCGACCGGTACCAGCACGTCCGGCACCACGAGACGATCGAGGAGTTCGCTGCTTGGGCGGCGGGCCGGAACCTGCCGGTGGTGGGCATCGACAACCTGCCCGGCTCCCGCCCGCTGGAGACGACGAGCCTGCCGCGCCGCTGCGCGCTGCTCTTCGGCCAGGAGGGTCCGGGGTTGTCCGACGCCGCGCGGGCCGCCTGCGACCAGCTCTTCTCCATCGCCCAGTACGGCTCCACCCGGTCGATCAACGCCGGGGTGGCCAGCGGCATCGCCATGCACGCCTGGATCCGCGCCCACGCCGGCCCGCCGCCCGCCTGACCGTCCGCTGCTGATCGCCCGCCCCTGACCAACCGCCCGCCCGTGACCGCCGACCCCTGACGGTCCGGCCCTGACCGCCCGCGGCGTGGCGGCGGGGCACCGCGACCAGCCGGGGAATTGGCAGCTCGACTTGACTATGGGGCTAGCCGGGGCGACGGTGGAAACGTGAGTGTCGTGGTGAGTTGCCCCAGGTGTGGTGGATCCGTCCGGGAGCCGGGCCTGATGCACACGGAGTGGCGGTGCCTGCGCTGTGGACCCGTGCCGCCGCTGCACGTGCCCGAGCACATCGGAGCGGAGATCGTGGCCAGCGTGGTCCACCGGGTAGCCGCCACCGGGCCCGCCGACGGCCCCGTCACGCCGGTCTGGTGCCCGTGGCCGCTGCCGCCCGGCTGGACCCTCACCGGCATGGCGTACGCCGGTGACGACCGCACCGGAGTGCGCGCCACCGCCGTGGCCCTCACCGGGCCCGAGCCGCTAGGCGGCGGCCCGGCCGACCTGGTGTTCGTGGCCGAGGAGCCGGGCGTGGGGCTGGGCACCCGGTTCGCCGGGATGGCGGGCCCCGACCCGGGCCCGCAACTCGCCGAGGCGCTGGAGGATCCCGGCCCCGGGCATCCCGGGCATGTCGGGCAGGCCAGGATCCGCGCCGCCGGCCACCCGACTCCACTGTGGCTCGTGAATTCTCCGACGGATCGAAGCGCGTACGCCGGCGAGGCTCGGGGAATGTGGCTTCATGCGATAGCCTGGCCGGCGAGCGCGGGACATCTGCTCGCCGAGGACGTGGAACTGCACGACCTCACCGAGTGGATGCCGTCCGAGCTCGTGTACGGCGCTCCGTCTCCGTACCTGCACGGGAAGGCCTGACAAGCGGACAAGCTTGGCGAGTCTCCCGTTCTGTCGGAGAACGGACGCAGAGATTCACTGTACGACACCTTACTGATACTCTGGGTGCCGCTGCGGTAAATGGACCCGGCGCCGCGCGAGAGGATGGCCCGCCATGGTCAAGAAGGTCCTCACCTGGGCCGGTATCGCATTCTTGATCTTCTTTGTTGCGTACCGGCCGAACTCCGCCGCAGACGTCTTCAAGTCGATCGGCGGCGGCATCATGGACATCGCCCAGGGGTTCGGCGACTTCTTCACCAGCCTCATCGCCTAGCCGCCGATGGGAAGCCCCTCCGGTCCGCCGTTCGACCCCGACGACCCAGACCGGGAGCGCCGGGATCGAGACACGGAGCCGATTCCCCGAATCCGGCCCGAGGACGGGCCGGCCTCCGGCCAGGGGCCGGGCTTCTCCAGTGGTCCCCCCTTTTCGGACGATGTCGGCTACGGCGACGGCCCCTTCGCGGGCCAGGCGCGCTCCGGGCGGGCCTGGGTCCGTGACCCGGAGGCCGACTACCAGCCGCCGCAGATCTCCGAGGACGAGCTCGCCGGGCTGCGGGTCGACGCCTCCGGGATGCCGCTCGGTCCCCGGCGGGTCCTGCCGCTGGAGGACGAGCCCAGCTCCCTGGTGGCGCGCTACCTCTTCCCCACCGAGCGGTACCGGGGGGAGTGGAAGCGGCACTGGATCCACCTGACCACGCCGATCCTCGTGGGCATCGGGGCGACCTTCGTCCTCGGCTATCTCTCCGGCTTCCTCGCCGGGCGGGACGTGAGTGCGCTGACCACCGTCGCGGTGCTGCTCTGGTTCGCCGTGATGGGGTGGGTGGCCTGGAAGGTCGCCGACTGGTGGTACGACCGGTTCATCCTGACCAACAAGCGGGTCATGGTGGTCACCGGCATCATCACCCGCAAGGTGGCGATGATGCCGCTCGCCCGGGTCACCGACATGAAGTACGAGCAGAGCCCCGCCGGTCGTGCCCTGAACTACGGCACGTTCGTGCTGGAGTCCGCCGGCCAGGACCAGGCGCTTCGGGAGATCAAGAACCTGCCCAACCCGAACGAGCTCTACCTGCGCGTCGTCGAGGAGATGTACGAGCCGCAGGCGGTCGAGGCCCGGTTGGGCAAGGAGGCGGACGAGGCCAAGGCCGACGACGGGGCGTGAAGCTTTCCGTCCGAACATCGGAGGAACGCCGCACCTTTTGCCGTCGCCCCGCCCCGCCCCGGCATGAAAACCTGCCATGCAGGCACGGGGGTGCGGGAGGTGAGCGGTGGCCGCGAAAGACCCGCTGGAGGAGGAGTTCCGCGAATTCGTCGCGGCCCGCTCCGGAGCGCTATTGCGCACCGCGTACCTCCTCACCGGCGACTGGGCCACGGCAGAGGACCTGCTCCAGACGGCGCTGACCAAGACGTACCTGGCCTGCAGGCGGCTCGGCGGCATCGAGGCGATCGAGCCGTACGCCCGCCGTGTCATGGTCAACACGTCGACGAGTTGGTGGCGGCGGCGCTGGCACGGTGAGCGGCCGACCGAGGTGCTGCCGGAGCGGGCCGCAGTCGACGAGATCGAGCAGCAGCTCGACCGGGACGTGCTCTGGCGGCAGCTCAGGGCGTTGCCCAGCCGGCAGCGGGCAGTGCTGGTGCTGCGCTTCTACGAGGACATGTCGGAGGCACAGACCGCCGCGCTGCTGGAGATCTCTCCCGGCACGGTGAAGAGCCAGACCTCCCGGGCGCTGGCCACCTTGCGCCGGCGGCTGGGCGACCAGGCGGCCCTGGGCCTGGCCGACGGCCGGGCGCAAACGCGGCCCGAGGGACGGGTGGAGGAACGCCCCGAGGGGCGGGCGGGCAACCCGTCCGCCGGCCGGGCCCGGACGAGAGCCGGGGACGTACCCCGCCACCCCGACCGGCGCGCCGCCGCGCCGCGTCCCGCCTCGGCGGCGATGCCCGACGTGCCGCGTCCCGGCCGGACGGCGGCGACCGACACGCCCGCGCCGAGCGGGTCCGGTCCCCGTCCCGCCCCGGCGACGCCGCGACGGCCGGCCCCGGCCGTCGGCGGCCCCCCGGCAGGTGACACCCCGCTCGTGGTGCCGGCTGAGGCCGTCGGCGCGGAGCGGAGGTGAGTGCGGTGCCCGGCCCCGCTGACAACCGGACGGCCGTTCCCGCGCGTCCAACAGGCATGACGGCGGACCAACTGGAGCGCGCGATCCGGGAGACCCTCTCCCGGCAGGCCGCCGTGCCGCGCCCGTGCACCGTCGACCCGGCCGGCCTGGCCATCCGGCGGGCCACCCGGACGCGCCGCCGCCGGTTGTTCACCGGCACCGCCCTGGCGGGTATGGCCACGGTGCTGGTCAGCGTCGGCATGGTGCAGCTCAGTCCGCAGGCGGGTCACCCCACCCCACCGACGGTGGTGCTCGGCGACCCGCGCGACTCCTCCTGGCCGGCTCCGGAACCGGTGCCGAGCCCGTCGGGTGGAACGTCGCGACCGTCCCTTGGGCCGGCCGGCGCCGCGGTGGACCTGGTCGTCAACGGAACGCTCTACACCAGCGGTAAGACGGGCATTCCCCTCGGGGTGGTCGTCGCCGACCGAGCTCAGCGCGTACCGGATCGGGGCGGCTGGCTGGTGGTGGGCGCGCCCACCGTCGCCGGCCGGGCTCTGCTGTCCGTGCACCCCGACGGCAGCACGCGGGTGCTGCTCGCCGGCGCGGAGGCGATCGCCGTCGCCCCCGACGGGGGCCAGGTGGCCTGGCGCGACGGCGACCGGCTCTCCATCGGCGGCATCGTCGGCGACCAGCTCGTCGCGGTCGCCGGCACGTCGGCACCCGGCGCGGCCGTCCCGGTCGGCTTCGCCGGCAACTCCGTCCTGGTGCGCCGCGATCCGGCCCGACCCGGGTACGCGCTCTGGCACCCGTCCGTGGGCGGGCTCCCCGCCGACGGCTGGCGCGACGTCATCGCCGTCCACGGGGCGCTGCCGGACGGCCGGCTCGTCGGCATGGTCCCCACCGGTACGCCCCGACGCCCCTGCCTGGCACTGCTCGACCCCAACCGCGCGCTGGCCACGATCCGTACCGCCTGCGGCCCGAACCTCAGCCCCGACGGGCCCGGTGGGGTCTCCACCGACGGCCGCTGGCTGCTGGTGAACGGCCGTACCGGCTCGTCCGGCCCCGTCGGGACGCTCCTGATCGACCTGGCCACCCTCGACGGGACGCCGGCCGCCCGCCCCGCCGGCCCGGCGTTGGCCGGCGCGGTGTCCTGGACGCCGGCGGGCACCGCCTGGTACGTCGACGCGCGGGGCGGGCTGGTGCGGGTGCGGCCCGACCGGGTGGTCGCCGGCGAGCGGGCTGCCGCCAGCCCGGTGACCGGCGTCGAGCCGACCGGCCGGCCGGTCGTCGTCACCGACCCGGCCCCCTGACCGGCGCCGAGCCCTCGCCACCGCGACCGGGACAGCGGCCCGCCGGTCGGCCGGATGCCGCAGCGGGGTCGGCGGGTCTGACCGGCGGGGGGGGCGGCGGGTCTGGCCGGCGGGGGGTCGGCGAGCACGCTCGGCGGGGGCGGTGGGCGGCCCGGCGGGTAGCGTCGGGCGATGACCACCCGCGAGGTGCCGGCCGCCACCCGGATCGACCTGCACGCCCACTCGACGGCCAGCGACGGCACCCTCACCCCGGCCGAGCTGGTCCGGGCCGCCGCCGACGCCGGCCTCGACGTGCTGGCGATCACCGACCACGACACCACGGCCGGGTGGGCGTCCGCCGTGGCCGCGCTGCCCCCGGGCCTTGCCCTGGTGCGCGGCGCGGAGATCTCCTGCCGCTGGCACGGTGCCGACCCGCCGGTGGCGCTGCACCTGCTCGCGTACCTCTTCGACCCGGAGGAGCCGGAGCTGGGCGCGGAACTGGCCCGGGTGCGGGCCGCCCGCGAGGTGCGCGGGGAGCGGATCGTCGCGCTGCTGCGCGCCGACGGCGTCGAGCTGAGCTGGCCGGAGATCCTGGCCGGAGCAGGCGGTGGGACGGTGGGCCGCCCGCACATCGCCCAGGCGTTGATCCGCGCCGGGCTGGTGGCGACCACCACCGAGGCCTTCGGGCCGCAGTGGCTGGGCCGGCGGTACCGGCTGCCCAAGGACGACATCGACGTGTTTCGGGCGGTTCGGCTGGTTCGGGCCGCCGGCGGCGTACCGGTCTTCGCCCACCCGAAGGCGAGCCGGCGGGGCCGGGTCGTGCCCGACGAGCTGATCGTCGAGCTGGCGGCGGCGGGGCTCGCCGGCCTGGAGGCCGACCACGAGGACCACTCTGCGGCCGAGCGGGCGCACGTCCGGGCGCTCGCCGCCGAACTGGACCTTCTCGTTACCGGTTCGTCGGACTTCCACGGCACGCACAAGACCGTCCGGCTGGGCGCGTTCACCACGTCGCCCGAGGCGTACGGGCGGATCGTGGCCGAGGCCACCGGCGTGACCCCCGTCGCTTCGGCCTGATCCGCCTCCACCTGCGCGGCTACCGTGTCCGGGTGGATCTGAAGCTCTTCGGTGAGGTCTTCGTGACCCTGCTGGTCATCGTCGACCCGCCGGGCATGATGCCGATCTTCCTCGCGCTCACCGGGCCCCTGCCCGCCCGGGACCGCAACCGGGCGGCCTGGCAGGCGGTGGCCCTGGCGCTCGGGGTGATCGTGGTCTTCGCCGTGGCCGGGCGGACCCTGCTCGCCTACCTGCACGTCGACCTGCCGGCGCTCCAGGCGGCCGGCGGCCTGCTGCTGATCCTCGTCGCCCTGGAGTTGCTGACCGGCAAGGCCGATGACCCCACCCAGCAGGCCACCTCCAACATCGCCCTGGTGCCGCTGGGCACCCCGCTGCTGGCCGGGCCGGGCGCCATCGTGGCGACCATGCTCTTCGTCCAGCAGGCCGACCGGGTGGTCGACTATGGCGCCATCGCGGCGGCCATCGTGGCGGTGATGCTGACCGTCTGGGTCGTCCTGCGCTTCTCCGGCGGGATCGTCAAGATCCTGCGCCCCGGGGGGATCGAGGTGCTCACCCGGATCGCCGGCCTGCTGCTCGCCGCGATCGCCGTGCAGCTCATCGCCGACGCCATCGCGGCCTTCGTCACCCAGTACACGAGCACGACCTGACCCGGAGCGCGAGCACGGCTCACCGGGCGGCGCGCGCACAACCTGACCCGGCGACGCGACCCGCCGACCGGGTCAGCCGGACCGTCGCACCCGGGTGGCAGGATCGCGGGGTGCCAGCCTCCTCATCCGGCCGCCCCGCCGGTCGACCCGCCGCCGGGGCGGGCCGGGCCCCACGGCCCCGCGCCGGCCAGTCCACCCCGTCCCGCCAGTCCGCCCAGCCCGAGCAGCTCGGCTTCGACGGCATGCCGGAGCGGCTGTTCGTGTGCACCCCCAGCAAGCTCGGCGCGTACGCGGACTGCCCCCGCCGCTACCGCTACTCGTACGTGGATCGGCCCGCGCCGCCGAAGGGCCCGCCGTGGGCCCACAACTCGCTTGGCGCGAGCGTGCACAACGCCCTGAAGAACTGGTACGCCCTGCCCGCCGACCGCCGCCGCCCGGAGGCGCTGGCCGGGCTGCTCAGGGGCACCTGGGTCCGCGACGGGTTCCGCGACGACGAGCAGGAGCGCGACGCGTACCGGCGGGCACTGGCCTGGCTGGAGTCCTACGTCGATGCGCTTGATCCGCAGGCCGACCCGGTCGGGGTCGAGCGGGTGGTGGCGGTCAAGACGGCGGTGCTGGCGTTCAACGGGCGCGCCGACCGGATCGACTCCCGCCCCGGCCCGAGCGGCCCGGAGTTGGTCATCGTCGACTACAAGACCGGCCGCGCGGGGCTGGACGCCGACGACGCGCGCGGCTCGCAGGCGCTGGCCCTGTACGCGTACGCCGCCGAGCGCGTGTTTCGCCGGCCGTGTCGCCGGGTGGAGCTGCACCACCTGCCCACCGGCACGGTCGCGGCGCACGAGCACACCGCCGAGTCGCTGGCCCGGCAGGTCACCCGCGCCGAGGAGACCGCGCGGGACATCATGGCCGCCGAGCGGGCCGTCGCCGACGGCGCGGATCCGGACGACGCCTTCCCGGCCGAGGCCGGGCCCCGCTGCGGCTGGTGCGACTACCGCCGTGCCTGCCCGACGGGGTCGCAGACCCCGGGCAAGGACCCCTGGGCGGCGATGGAGCGCCGAGACTGATTCGCCCGCCGCCTGCTGGCAGGGCCGGGTCAGCGCAGCGCCACGCGGGCGGCCCGTTCCTTCGCCGCCTGCTGCAACGGGCCTTCCCGCCAGCGGCGGGGCAGGGCCGCCAGGGCGAGCCGCAGGGCGCGGACGGTGAGGTCGGCCGACAGTTCGGTGGTCGGCAGCCCCAGGCCGCCGTACAACCGGCGCGCCCAGGGCGGCAGCAGCGCGAACGCCGTGCCGGCGACGCCGAAGTACGCCAGCCGGGCCGGCCCGAGGTTCAACCCGACCCGGGCCGGGAGGTTGAGCTTCCACGGCAGGGGCGGGGCGGTGAGGAAGACGGCCGTCTCCGCCGCCTCCCGGGTGATCCGCAGGTCCGGCCGAACCTGCCGGTAGTACTCCGCGACCTCGGTCGCCGTGCCCGGCACGTCCGCCGGGTCCAGCCCGACCAGGGCCGCCGCCCGGCGCTGCTCGGTGTAGTAGCCGTCGACCTCGGCGTCGGTCAGCGGTAGCCCGGCCCGGCGGGCGGTGCTGAGGAACGACTCGATCTCGGTGACGTGCACCCAGCGCAGCAGCTCCGGCTCGTCGATCCGGAACTCCTCCCCGGTGTCGGGGTCGGTGGCCCGCATCCGGCCGTGCAGCCGGCGCAGTCGGGCCCCGGCCGCCTCGGCCTCGGCGGTGGTGCCGTAGATGGTGGTGGCGACGTAGGTGGCGGTCCGGACCAGCCGGCCCCACGCGTCGGTGCGGTAGTTGCTGTTCTGGGCCACCCCGGCCATGGCCCGGGGGTGCAGCGCCTGGAGGTAGAGCGAGCGCAGGCCGGCGACGATCAGGATCGGCTCCTCGTGCACCTTCCACGTGACCGATCCCGGACCGAACAGGCCGAGGTCATCGGAGTCCACCCGACCAAGGGTGCCATGCCCGGCCGCGCGCCCGGGCGGGCCGGGGCGCCGGTGTCAAATGTCGGCGCGGCGGCGGGCCTGGCAGGTGGGGCAGAGCCCCCAGAAGGTGACCTCCGCCTCGTCCACCTCGAAGCCGTGGGCGATGTTCGGGTCGAGGCAGGGCTTCTCGCCCACCGCGCAGTCGATGTCGGCGATCTCGCCGCAGCCCCGGCAGACGACGTGGTGGTGGTTGTCGCCGGCCCGCGCCTCGTATCGGGCGGGACTGCCGGCCGGCTCGATCCGGCGGGACAGCCCGGCCCGGGACAGCGCGCCGAGAACGTCGTACACGGCCTGGGTGGAGACGGAGTCGAGGCGTTCCCGCACCCGCCGGGTGATCTCGTCGACCTCCAGGTGGCCGCCGGCGGCGAGGACGTCCAGCACGGCGAGGCGCGGCCGGGTGACCCGCAGGCCCCTCGACCGGAGCAGTTCCTCGCCACTGGACATGAGACCAATGACAGCACGGGGGTCACCGGCCGACAAGCGAGCTCATGACCTGGGTGGCCGGGGCCACAGCCACGGGCCACCCGGTGCGCCCTCCGACGGGAGCGGCCGGGTGGGCGCACCGGGTCACCCGATGATCGCCAGGGCGGCCGCTGCGGTTGACCCCGGCGTACGCTGGCGGCCGCGGGGATCGCGTCCACTGCGGAGGTGTCAGTGTTCAGGGAGATCAACGGGTTGCCGAGTCACATCCTGGTGATCCATGCGGCGGTGGTGTTCGTGCCGCTGCTGGCGCTGCTGGCCAGCGCGTACGGGCTGGTGCCGAGGTGGCGTCCCCGGCTGGGCTGGGCGGTGGTCGGCCTCGCGGTGCTGACCCCGATCGTCACCTGGGTGTCGACCGAGACGGGCGAGGCCCTGGAGGAGGCGTTCCAGCAGAAGGGCTTCGACCCGGCCCTGCTCGCGCAGATTCAAGAGCACGCCGAGTACGCCGGGACGCTGCTCTGGTTCACCGTGGGGCTCGCCGTGGCCGCCATCGCACTGCTGCTGGTGACCCGCGACGACGATCGGCCGTCCCGCCTGCCGTCCTGGCTGCCCCTGCTGCTGACGGTGGTCGTGGTCGCGCTGGGCGTGGCCTCGCTGGTCTACGTCTTCCTCACCGGCGACTCCGGTGCGCAGGCGGCCTGGGGTCGGGTGCTCTGAGCCGCCCCGCCCTGGGCCCGGTCAGAAGAACGCCCGGGAGCACAGCAGGCAGAGCAGGGCCAGCAACACCACCCCGGCGACCGCGCCGACGCCCCAGGTGACGTGCTGGGCCCGCTGCTCGACGGCGTCCAGCCCCGCCATGTCCTGCGGCGGTAACTGGCGGGGCGGTGCCGCCCGCACGTGCAGCGGGGGACGCCAGCCGGGCGGCGGCAGGGTGGTGGGCGGTGGCCCGTCGTATTTCGCCGCCGGGTCGGTGCTCGCCGCGCCGGGGGCCGGTGGGCGCGGGGGCACCGGGCCGCCGGCCGCGCCGTCGCCGGTCTGGTCCGGCGGGCGACGCCAGTAGTCGTCCTCGGGGCGGTCACCGCTGGGCGTGGTCACGCCGACCGACGCTACCAACCCTTCGGCCGCGTGGCCGGTCGGACGCGGGCCGGGTCCCGGGTAGTCTTGCCGCTCGTGAGCATCGACCCGGTGGCGCAGGCGCGCGGCGACGACGACCGCGCCGTCGACCTGAGCGAGGACTTCGTGGTGCTGCCCGAGCAGACGGCCGACGACACGGACCGGGGCTGGGGCGAGACGTCCGGCGGCAACGACGATTGGCTGCTCGCCGAGCGCCCGCCGCACTGGGCCTGACCGCCGCCCGCCGGCGACCCCGGGAGCCGCGACGCCGGTTGCGCGGCCGTGCCGCCCGCCGTTCACCCTCGGACCACGATCGCGAAGCGGCTGCCCTCCGGGAGCCCGACGGCGCGCTGCGCCTGCTCCGGCCGCAGCGCCAGGTACAGGGCCGAGGAGCCGTCCGTCGTGCCGGCCCCGACCACGTCGAGCACCAGCGCGCGGGGCGCCAGCAGGTCGGCCTCGGCGGCCGGACCGCCGGCCGGCACGGCGAGCAGGTCGACCCGGGCCCCCGGGCGGACGACCGCGAGCGCGGCTGGCTCGGCCAGCCGGATCGGCACCCCGACGGCCCCGTCGGGCAGTGGCAGGGCGGACGGCGGCGCGGCGGGGCCGGGAGCCGCCCCGGCGGGCGCAACGGCCGGGCCGGGAGATCGGGAGCCGGCCGGTGGCGGGCAGCCGGACGGCGTCTGGAGGACCGCCGCGGCGAGCCCGAGCAGGGTGGCGACCAGCACGGCGCGCAGCAGTGTCGCGGGCCCCGGCAACCGTGGCCGGCGCACCGGCCGCAGTGATCCCGTGCCCGCACCGGCGTTGCGCATCCGGCCCTCCTGCCCCGTCCCGCCGCCACCATGGCGTCGGGAGCAGCACATTAGGCCGAACGGGGGCGGTCCCGCCCGGGCCGGGACGGGACCTGTGGACAACGGGGCCGCCTGTGGACAACCCCCATCCGGCCCGGTGATCTGCTAGGGCGCTTCGGTCAGGAGGCGCTGGAACCGCTGGCTGCCGGTGCCTTCGCCGCGCCGCCCGAGGAGGACGCCCCCGAGCCGCTCGACGAGGACCCCGACGACCCCGAGGACGACCCCGACGGTGCCGAGGAACCGCCGCTCGCGCCGCCGGACCCGTTCGACGAGCCGGAGTCGCCGCCGGTGGACGAGTCGGACGTGGCCGGCTTGGCGGAGCCGTTCTTGGCGGCGTCCGAGCCGGAGCGGGAGTCGGTGCGGTAGAAGCCCGAGCCTTTGAAGACGATGCCGACGGAGTTGAAAACCTTGCGCAGCCGCCCCGCACACGCCGGGCACTCGGTCAACGGCTCGTCAGAGAAAGACTGCACCGCCTCGAGTTGCTGGCCGCACGCGGTGCAGGCGTACTGGTACGTGGGCACGTTCTCCTCCGGATCTGGCACGGCCGGTTGGCACTCGACTCATTCGAGTGCCAATGGTGCGTCATCGGACCCGGGTTCGTCCAGCGGTAGTGCCAGGACCGACACGGAGCCGCCCGTCAGCGTACGCAGCCCGCCGGAGGGAGTGACCACCGCGCGGACGGGCCGGTCGTGCGGCTCGGCGGGGAGGTGTTCGACCAGCTCTCCGTCGTGCAGCAGGGCCACCGTCAGGGCACCGTCGGCCACCCGGGCCAGCGCCCGGTCGTAGCTGCCGCCGCCGCGTCCCAGCCGCCGCCCGAGCCGGTCCACCGCCAGGGCCGGCACCACCACCAGCCGCGCGTCGGCGATCGCCGCCCGGCCGAGCCGGGGCCCGGTCGGCTCCCGCAGGCCCCGGCCGGCCGCGACCAGGCAGCCCGGCCCGGTGTACGCGGCCCAGTCCAGGTCGAGGTCGTCGCGCAGCACCGGCAGCAGCAGTTCGCCGCCCGGCGGCAGCGCCATGCGCAGCACCTCCGGCAGCTCCGGGCCGCCCGGCTCGGAGCCGACCGGCACGTACCCGGTCACCCGGGCCGGGCGCAGCCGGCGTACCAGACCGGTCAGTGCGGCCCGCACGCGCGCCGCGGCCCGCGCCCGCGCCGGGGTGGACAGCGCGCGGCGGTGGGCGAGCAGATTCACCCGCGCGCTCCGCTTCGCCTCATGGGCAACTTCCGCTCCATCAGAAAAATCTGGCACACAACACTCCTGACGCAACGTTTGTCTCACGGTCGCACTGTGTCAGCATCGCTACATCGGGCGCGGAACTTCCGGGGGGAGTGTTGACGCTACGCGGGCGGTTGACGGCGGCCTTCCTCACGGTGGTGCTCGGCCCGGTCCTGCTCGGGGCGTTCTTCGTCGGCCTGACCATGACGGCCGTGGACCGCAACCGCGCGGCCGAGCGGCTCGGCCTGGCCGTCGCGACGGTGCGCACCTCGGTCGACGCCCTCTGTCAGCAGTTGCGCGCGGCGGCCGACGCGGTCGCCCTGGCCCCCGACGCGGCGGGGCGGGCGGGCACCGCCGGGCAGGTGGTCAGCCGGGGCCTCGCCGCCGCGGTGCTGGTCACCGACGTGTCCGGCGTCCCGGCGTACGCCACCCCGGGCGCCCCCGCCCAGCCCTGGCGGGACTGCGCCGCCGCTCCGGCCACCGGCCCGGTCGAAGCGCTCGCCGCCCGCGTGGTGCTGCGTGACCGGGCCGGCGGGGACCTCGGCACGGTCGCCGCCGCCCAGCCGGTCGACCCGGGTTTCGTCGCCCGCCTGGCGGCGGTCACCGGCGTCGCGGGTCACCCTCCTCGACGACGCGCCCGGGCCCGTCGGGGTCGCGCACACCACCGAGGCCCCGGCCGTACGCGACGGGGTGCTCGCCGCCGCGCGCCGGGCCGCCGGCGACCGGGTCACCGGTACCGGCGACGGCCGGTACGTCTCTGCCGTTGTCCTCCCCGGGCCGGGCCAGCCCCTGCCGCTGGTGCTCTCCGTCCCCAGCGAGCAGCCCCCCAACCTGTACGCCTCGCTGGTCGGCGCGGTGGTGCTGGCCGGGCTGCTGGCGGTGGCCGCCGCGTGGCGGCTGGCTCGGGTCACCACCCGCCCACTGGTGGAGCTGGCCGGCGCGGCGGACCGGGTAGCCCACGGCGACCTCGGCACCCGGGTGCCGGTGCGCAGCCGCGACGAGCTGGGCCGGCTGGCCGGCGCGTTCAACCGGATGACCCGCGAGACCGGCATCTACGTGCAGGCGCTCACCAGCAGCCGGGACCAACTGCGTGGTCACCTCGCCGTGCTCGGAGACACCCTGGCCAGCACCCACGACCTGCAACGCATCCTGCGGGTCATCCTGCACAGCGCGATCGCCGCCACCGGGGCCCGAGCCGGGGCGGTGCTGCTGGTCGACGGCGGTGTGCTGGTCGGCCAGTGCGCCGAGGGACTCGACGGGCGTTGGTCGCCCGACGCCGGGGCGGAACCGGAGGCCACCGGCGCGGCCGGCCTGCGGGTGCCGGTCGGCGGCGGGATCGTCGGCGCGGTGGCGGCGACCGGTCAGCCGCGCCGGGGGCGGGCCGACCCGGCGACGGACCCGATCGGTGAGCCGCGCTGCGAGACGTACGTCGCGGTGCCCTTCGCCAACCCCGGCGGCCCGGCCGACCCGGCCACCCGGCCCGGCGCGGACCAGGGCGGACCCGGCGGCCCGGCGGCGGCGCTCGGCGTGCTGGTCCTCTACGACCGGCTCGGCGGGGACGAGTTCGACGACGACGACCTGGACACCCTGCGGACCTTCGCCGGGCACGCGGCGGTGGCGGTGGACAACGTGCGGGTGCACGAGGAGGCCCAGCGACTGTCGCTGACCGACCCGCTGACCGGGCTGTGGAACTACCGCTACCTGCGCGAGTCGATCCGTCGAGAGGTGGAGCGGGCCAGCCGGTTCGGCCGGATGCTGAGCGTACTCGCCCTGGACCTGGACCGGTTCAAGGAGGTCAACGACACCTGGGGGCACGCTGCCGGGGACGCCGTGCTCGCCGAGTTCGCCCGCCGGGTGCGGGGCGAGATCCGCGAGGTGGACCTGGCCTTCCGCCAGGGCGGAGAGGAGTTCGTGGTGCTGCTGCCGGAAACCGACGCGCGGGGCGCGGCCATCGTCGCCGAACGGCTCAACGCGGCGACCCGGGACGCCCCCATCCCGGTGGGCACCCACGGCGGGGTGCGGATCGGGGTGACCGTCTCCGTCGGCATCGCCGTGTACCCGGATCACGCCTCCACCGGCCAGCAGGTCCTCGACGCGGCCGACGACGCCCTGTACGCGGCGAAGGCGGCCGGTCGCGACACCTGGCGGTTGGCCGAGGTCCGGCCCTGGCCCCCGGTGGAGGAACTGGCCGTGCCGGCCGGTTCGGTCAGCCCCGCCGACGGGCTGCCCCGGGCGGGTGCTCCGATCGGCCCGCCGGACGCCCCGCACCGGGCCGGGGTGGCCGACCACCCGGCCGACCTGGACGCCGGGTGGTCGGACGCGCCGGTGGCGCGGTCCGGGCCGGGCGGCGCGTCTTCCGGTCCTCACCCGTCGCAGCACGGCCGTGGCCGATAGTCTCGCGACATGTCGGAGCACTCAGCGAACCCCTCAGCGGCCACCGCAACCGGTCGTTCCCGCGCGGTCAAGGCAGTCATCCCGGCCGCCGGCCTGGCAACCCGGTTCCTGCCGGCCACCAAGGCGGTGCCCAAGGAGCTACTGCCGGTCGTCGACCGGCCCGTCCTCCAGTTCATCGTCGAGGAGGCCACCCAGGCCGGTATCGGCGACGTGCTGCTGATCACCGGGCGTGGCAAGACATCGATGGTCGACCACTTCGATCGCCGGCCCGACCTGGAGGCCCGGCTGGAGTCCAAGGGCGACACCGAGCGGCTGGCCGCAGTGCGCGGCCCCAGCGAGCTGGCCGAGATCTACACCTGCCGGCAGCCGGAGCAGCTCGGCCTCGGCCACGCCGTCGGGTACGCCGAGTCGCACGTCGGCGACCAGCCCTTCGCGGTGCTGCTCGGCGACGAGTTCGTCAAGCCGTCCGAGCCGCTGCTGCCGGCGATGCTGGAGCTTCAGGCCCGCACCGGCGGCATCGTGCTGGCCTTCTTCGAGGTCGACCCGGCCGAGACGAAGCGCTACGGCATCGCCTCGGTCGAGGCCGCCGAGCCGGAGCTGACCGACATCGGCGAGGTCGTGAAGGTCACCGGCATGGTCGAGAAGCCCAAGCCGGAGGACGCCCCCAGCAACCTCGCCGTCCTCGGCCGGTACGTGCTGCCGGGGCGGATCTTCGACGCGATCCGCCGCACCGAGCCGGGCAGCGGCGGCGAGATCCAGCTCACCGACGCGATGGAACTGCTGCGCACCGAGGGCGTCCCGGTGCACGCGATCGTCTACCGGGGCACCCGCTACGACACCGGAATGCCGCTGGGATACCTCCAGACGGTGGTGCAGATCGCCTGCGAGCGCGAGGACCTCGGCGCGGAGTTCCGCAAGTGGCTCACCGAGTTCGTCAACAACGGCGACGAGACCGTCACCGCGGCGATCCTCAACGGGATGCGCGACGGGTCGGACGGTCCTAGTACATGACCGCGACGGCCGACGCCGAGGCGGCCGCGAACGAGTTGACGCCGCTCGCCGACTACCTGGGCAGCGTGCTGCGCAGGTTACGCGCGCTGCCTCCGCTCGACCTCGACCTCACCCAGGCGTACGGCAACGTCCTCGCCGAGGACGTCGTCGCGCCGCACTCCTACCCGGCCTTCGACCAGGCGGCCGTGGACGGGTACGCGGCCCGCTGGGAGGATCTCTCCGGCGCGAGCCGGGCGGCGGGCGGGTACGCCGGCCGCTCCGGCCCGTCCGGGTCCCGCACGGTGCGGCTCAACGTGGTCGGCGACCTCGGCGCGGCGAGCTGGCGGCCGGTCAGGCTCACCCCGGGGGCCTGCTTCTCGGTCGCCGCCGGCGCGCCGCTGCCGATCGCCGCCGACGTGGTGGTGCCCGTGGAGTGGACCGACCAGGGCATGGCCGCCGTGGAGATCTTCCGCACCCCCAAGCGGGGGTACGGGGTACGCCGCGCCGGTGAGGAGCTGCCGGCCGGCACTCTGCTCGCCCGCGCCGGCACGTACGTCTCCCCGGCCCTGGTCGCGGTCTTCGCCGCCACCGGCATCGGGCACGTGGTGGTGCGGCCCAGCCCCCGGGTGGTCATAGTGGCCACCGGCGACGAGCTGGTCGACGTGGGCCGGGGCAGCCAGCCCGGCCAGGTGGTGGACGCGAACTCGCACGCCCTGACCGCCGCCGCGGCCGAGGTGGGCGCGCTGGCGTACCGGGTGGGGATCTGCGACGACGACCCGGAAGGGCTGCGCGGTCTGCTGGAGGACCAGACCCTGCGCGCCGACCTGATCATCACGACCGGCGGTACCGGCACCGGGCCGGGCGACATGGTGCGGCGCATCCTGTCCCGCCGGGAGGGGGGCCGGGCCGGGCCGGTCACCTTCACAGAGGTGGCCCTCTATCCCGGCACCGCTCTCGGGTTCGGTACGGTCGGCGCCGAGGAGGTGCCGGTGGTCTGTCTTCCCGGTGAGCCCGGCGCGGCGTTGATCGGCTTCGAGGTGCTGGCCCGGCCCGCCATCAACCTGCTGGCCGGGGCCGAGCCCGTGTTCCGGCCGAGCGTGCGCGCGCACCTGCTGGAGACCATCACCTCGCCCGGTGGGCTGCGCGAGTTCCGCCCCGCGCACGTCGCCGAGCGGCGTGGCGGGGGCTACACCGTTCAGCCGCTGCCGGGCGGCAAGTTCACCCTGTCCGGCCTGGCCGAGGCGAACGGGCTGATGGTGCTCGGCGAGCGGGTGACCATGGCCGCCGCCGGCTCCACCGTGGACGTCCTCCTGCTGGACCGGCGCCGGTGAGCGCGAGGAGTGAGCTTGCGAGCCCCGCAGTCGCGAGCGGAAGGCAGGTCCGGTGAGCGCTCTGTGGTCGGGGCGGTCGCCGGGCTGGCCGGTGGTGCTCGCGGACGGCCCGGTGCTGCTGCGGCCGTACCGGCGTTCGGACGCGGCGGCCTGGTCGGAGGTGCGCCGCGCCAACCGGTCCTGGCTGGCCCCGTGGGAGTCGGCGCTGCCGGGCGGCTGGGACGAGCTGAACTCGCCGGCCGCGTTCCGTTGGGTTCACAAGGACCAGCGCCGCTCGGCGCGCACCGGCGAGGGGATGCCGTTCGCGGTCTGCCTGCGCGAGCACGGCGGGGAGCGGCTGGTCGGGCACGTGAACATCGGCAGCATCGTCCGGCGGGCGTTCTGTTCGGCGTACGCCGGGTACTGGGTGGACTCCCGGGTCGCCGGGCAGGGGGTCATCCCCACCGCACTGGCGCTTGCCGTGGACCACGCGTTCGGTCCGGGCGGGCTGCACCGGATCGAGGTGAACATCCGGCCGGAGAACAAGCCGTCCCGCCGGGTGGTGGAGAAGCTCGGCTTCCGCGAAGAGTCGTACCACGTGCGTTACATGCACATCGACGGTGCGTGGCGCGACCACATCGGATACGCCATGACCAGCGAGGAAGTGGCCGCCGAGGGCGGCCTGCTGGCCCGCTGGCACCGGCTGCGCGCCACCAGCGGGTGAACCCTCCCACCCCCGCTTGATCGGCGCGGCGCACAATCAACGTGGTCGGTGGCCCGTAACCTCAAGTAACTGCAAGCTGCGGCGAGCGCTGCGTGACCGTATGATCGACCGCCCGGAACGGGGTTCGTCGAAGATCCTGCGGCCGTACGGCGGTTGCCCCGAACTCGGTGACGGGAGGGGTGAGGGTGCCGACCTCGGTGCTCCTCGCCGTCCTCGCCGCCGCCGGTCTGCTCGCCCTCGCGCCGGCGCTGGTTCGTCGGTACGATGCCGCCGAGCGGCTGGTGGCGGAGCGGGCGCAGTCGACGGCGCGGGTGCTCCAGCGCCGCCGGCGGCGACGCACTGTCCCTGGTCGCCGGCCGGTCAATCCTTCCCGCAACCTTGTCGTCACCCTGAGTGAGGGTGCGAGTGCAGGCAGCCTCTCCGCCCCCGTCTCCGCCCCGGCCCGCCGGCGAGGCCGGCTGCGTGCCGTCCCGCCCGCCGCGAAGTCCCGTCGACGGGTCGCGCCTCGCCGCCGCCCGCACACCCCGGCGATCTACCGCAGGCGGCGGGTGCTCGCCGCGCTGCTGCTGCTCAACTTCGTCGAGCTGATCGGGGTGGCCGTGGTCGGCCCCGGCTTCTGGATCGGCTTCTCGGTGACCGCCACCCTCCTGCTGACGTACGTGGTGCACCTGCGTAAGCGGGCGCTGACCGAGCGCCGCCGCCGGCGCGCCCAAGCCCGGGAGACAGCCTGGCTGGCCGCCCGCCAGGCCGAGGTGCGCCGGGAGCAGGCCCGCCGCGCGGCGGCCCGCCGGGAGGCCCAGCGCCGCCTGGCGGCCCAGCGCGAGGCGGTACGCCGCACGGCGATGGGCCTGGACCGTCCCGCCGACCTGCCGCCGGCGGCCAGCGGCGGCGGTTCCGTGTCGTACCGACGTACGGGCGGGCTGCGGGGCCGCCCGTACCAGTCGGGCCGCACCTCCCACTCGGCCTGACCGCCGCTCGCTCGACCGACTCCGGCTTGACCCGCGTACCGGGCCGCTCGCCGGCTGAGGCGGCTCGGCTTAGTCGACTCCGTGTCGGCGACATGGCGGTATCCCGACCCGTCGGACCCCGCCACGTCGCCGACATGGTGGGCGCTAATCAGGCCCCTGGACAGGCGCTAACCAGGTCGACGGGGTGGATTCGCTTGGCGGGCGGGTGTGCTGTTAGTCTTGTCGCCGGCCCGCCCGGTGAAAGCCGGGTGGGACCGAAGCCGGTTCGCCGGTGGAGGGGCTGTGGCGCAGACCGGTAGCGCACCTCGTTCGCATCGAGGGGGTCAGGGGTTCAAATCCCCTCAGCTCCACCCAGTTCAAAGGCCGTTTCCGGTAGTCGGAGACGGCCTTTTTCGATCTTGTGCAGCAACGGAGTACAGCAACGGCGCTCAGGTGTCGAAGTGCTCGCCGAGGCGCTTGAGGGCGGTTTGGGTGGCTGTCGAGGTGGCCTCGCTGTAGATGTTCATGGTCACGGCGATCTGGCTGTGCCGGAGGATCTGCGTGGTGACCCGGGGGTGCACGTCGAGGGCCTCGGCTCGACCGGCGTGCCGAGCCGGGTGGTGAAGACCAGGCCGTTGTCCTGCCAGGCCCGCCCGGCATGCTCGCGGTGCCGCTGCTGATCGTCCCAGCGGGAGCGCAGGGCGGTGGCGCAGATGGCGGGCAGGGGCAGGGTCGCGTCCGACGCCGCTGGAGTCACCTCGCCCCCCGATCGGGGCGGGTGTCCGGTTTGTCAGGCGGTGTCCGGTGGGCCGGGTCACCGTGGCGGTGGAATCGGGTCGGGGGTCGGGGCGTTGTATCTGGCATACGACCGCCGGTCTTCTGGCCCGCCTGGTCGTCTCCCTTTTCTTGATGTGTTCGCGGTGCCGCCGCACCCCCTGTTGGTGGCGCCGTTTTCCCCCGAGCAGAGGAGCACGCGCATGCGTACCGATCTGATTCGTAGGACCGCCCTGATCGTTGCCGGTATCGCCGCCACCGCCGGTGGGATCGCCGGCCCCGCGCTGGCCGCGCAGGCCACTCCCGCCGAGCGGGCCGCCACCGTGCAGGCCGAGCGCCGCCCGGCCGGCGACCGCGAGCTCGACGTGCGCTACGAGGCGCAGCCCAACTTCTACTACTGCGCCCCGCCGCCGCCCGCAACGCCCTGAGCGTGCAGGGCAAGGACATCGACGTCGACACCATGGCCAAGCAGATGGGCACCACCGAGGCCGGCACCAACTCCATCAACGACATCACCCCCGTGCTGAACAAGGAGACCGGCAAGGCCGACGCCTACCGCAGCGTCGAGATCCGCACCGGCAAGGCCGACGACAAGCAGACCAAGACCCTGCGCGCCGACATCGTCCGCACCATCGACGACGGCCGGGCCGTGGTGGCCAACATCGCCGGCACCGCCACCGACACCGACGGCGTCAGCCACTCCTTCGCCGGCGGCCACTACATCAGCGTCGTCGGCTACCGCGACAACGGCGACGTCGTGAAGATCGCCGACTCGGCCAACCCCGACCAGGCCAGCTACTGGATCACCGTTGACCACCTCGCCGACTGGATCGCCACCCGCGGCTACGCCACCTCCTGACCCACAGAGAAGGGCCGGCCCCCACCGGGGCCGGCCCTTTCGCGCTGTTGATCCGCAAGGTGGTGGGTCGCCGCGCCGGAACGGACACGGACGGTGAATGTCTCCGTTCGGCTCGGTCGACGCGACCGCGGCTGGCGGTCATCGGCTGTTGTGGTCGGTGCCGCGGACCGCGGTTCGGAAGGCGATGGGGCTGAGGCCGGCGCGTTGCTGGAAGTATTTGCTGAAGTTGGTGGCGTCGGCGAAGCCGAGCTGGGTGGCGATCTGGGCTGCGGTGCGGTTGCTGTGGGCGAGCAGGCGTTTGGCTTCCAGGATGATGCGCCGGTCGATGAACTTTTTGGCGTTGAGGCCGGCGGCGGCGAGGGTGGCCCGGGACAGGGTGCGGGGTGAGTAGCCGAGCTGGTGGGCGTAGTCCTCGACGCGGCGGCTGGTGGTGAAGTTCTTCTCCAGTAGGTCGCGGAAGTCGAGGAAGAGGCCAGGCTGCTCTGCGACGCTGCTGCCCACGTGATCGCTCGGTGCGGTCAGGCGCAGCACGAGGGCGGCTAGCAGGTGCCGGAGCACCGCTACGTGGACTGCCGGCGCCGCCCGGTGCCCGTGCTGCAGTTCGTGCTGCAGGTGCCGGGTGGCCAGGTCGAGGGCCTGGTGGTCGTTGCCGGTGGTGGGATGCAGGACCAGGGCGTGCGGGTCGTGCAGGGCGACGGCGTCGGCGGTGGCCGGGTCGAGGAAGTCGGGCTCGAACAGGATCAGGGTGCCTTCGGCCTGGCGCAGGTCGTGCCATTGCTGGACCTGGCCGGGGCGGACCCAGAGCCAGGATCCCGGTTCGAGGGCGTAGCCGGCGAAGTCGACGGTATGCCAGAGCACCCCGGTGTTGATGGTGAGCAGGTGATGGAACGTCGGCCGCTGCGGCTTCAGCAGGATGTCGCTGCCGGCGGCTCGGTCGCGCAGCTGAGCCAGCGACAGCAGCTCCACGCCGAAGGAGGCGCCCGCCGGCGCGGCGAACCCGACCTCCCGAATCAACCCCTCGCCATGTCGCTTTTTCACCATCACCAGTCCGTCACTGATCTGGGATCTGCACTGGCCGAACCCTACCTTAGAGAGGTCACACGGAGCAGTGCACCAGTAGCTGACGGAAAGAGGCAATACCATGGGCGATCGCATCAAGCTGACGTACGCGTTCGACGCCTACTGCGGCTGGTGCTACGGCTTCGGCCCGGCACTGCACGAATTCGCCGAGGCCAACGCCGAACGCATCGACCTGCGGGTGCTCTCCGGTGGCCTGTTCACGACCGGAGCACCGATCGCCGCGTACCCGCACATTTCGGAGGCCAATGACCGGATCAGCCAGCTGACCGGCGTCACCTTCGGCGAGGGCTATCTGCGCCTGCTCGCCGAGGGCAGCGCGGTGATGGACTCCACCGACGCCGCCACCGGCCTGGTCGCCCTCGGGCACAGCTTGGACGCGGCCGCAGCGTTGCAGCGGGCCTGGTACCGCGACGGCCGTAGCCTGTCCGACCCGCAGGTGTACCGCGACCTCGCCGCCGAACTCGGCCTGGACTCCGATGCGGTCGCCGCCGCCTACGCGAACCCGGCCACCCGGAACACGGCCCACGCCGATTTCCGCGAGGTCCGCAAGCTGGGCGTGCAGGGCTACCCCACGCTGTTGCTGCACACCGAGCACGGCACGCACCGCCTCGGCGGCCCGACCTCGACCGCGAGCAAGCTCACCCGCGCGCTCGAACAGCACCTCGCCACGCAGCAGGCCTGACCGCCTGGCCGCCACCGAACAGCTCACCGTTAGGGAGAAACCCTTGACGAACATCGTCGTCTTCGGTGCCGCCGGCACCATCGGCTCCCGCATCGTGCGTGAAGCCCTCGAGCGCGGTCACCAGGTCACCGCCGTGGTCCGCGACCCCAGCAAGATCACCGAAACCCATCCGAACCTCACCACCCGCACCGGCGATGTCCTCGACCCTGTCTCGGTCGCCTCCACCGTCGCCGGACACGACGTCGTGATCAGCGCCGTCGGCGGTGGCGACGGCGCCGCCCACCAGGCCACCATCAAACCCTCCGCCGTCGCCCTCGTCGACGGCCTGCGCACCCTGGGCGACAAGGCACCCCGCCTGATCTCCGTCGGCGGTGCCGGATCCCTGCGCACCCCCGACGGCGGCCAGGTCTGGGACGCCCCCGGCCTGCCCGAAGAACTGCTGCTGATCATGCACGCGCACGGCGACGCCCTCGACCACTACCGCACCGTCACCGACGTCGGCTGGTGCAACATCAGCCCCGCCGCGAAGATCGCCCCCGGCGAGCGCACCGGCACCTACCGCACCGGCTTCGACGACCTGCTCACCGACGAAACCGGGAAGAGTTTCATCTCCGCCGAGGACTACGCCATCGCCGTCCTCGACGAAATCGAAAACCCCAAGCACCACCAGCGCCGCATCACCGTCGCCTACTGACCACCATCGGCCACCCGGCCCGCCTGGCGTGTCAAGCCCGGGCCGGGTGCCGACGGTCTGCGGTCAGCTTGTTAGCCCTCGACGGCGGCTACACCGCAACCTGAGCCCACGTCGCGTCTCTGTACCGGCTTGGCGCCACGGCTGGCGACGACTGCGAAGCTCAGGCCGATGCCGTCGATGACCGGCGCGGCGCTACCGAGCGTGCGTGGTATGCCGCTCGGCAGGCCGACGACGCGTCAGGGCGTTGATCTCGGTGGTCGTCGCAGGAAAGTCGCTCCGCTGCCGCTGATGCAGACTCACCGCAATCGATCGTCCACGCATTTCCCGGCCCTGAGGCATCCCTCCACGGCTGCCAGTCAGCACTCCGGCGTCGGGGTGGGCAGCCTCTGCTGTTCACGGTCGGTAGCCGGTGCTCAAGCGCTGACTGGGGCCGGGCGGCTTGACCTTGACCTAACGTCAACGTCTCTAATAGGGCCATGCGGATCGGCGAGCTAGCCGCGCTGGTCGGAGTGACCACCCGTACCGTGCGCCACTACCACCGCCTTGGGCTGTTGCCCGAGCCGGAGCGGACCCTCGGCGGGTACCGCGACTACCGGCTGCGCGACGCGGTCCTGCTCGCCCGGGTCCGCCGTCTCGCCGAGCTCGGTCTGTCCCTCGATGAGATCCGCGACGTGCTCGCCGACGACCAGGGCCGTGAGCTGCGCGAGGTACTCACCGATCTGGATGCCGACCTGGCCCGCCAGCAGGACGCCATCGCCGCCCGCCGGGCCCGACTGGCCGCGCTACTGGCCGAGGCCGACCTCAACCTCGACACCACGGTCGCCCCCGACCTGGGGGACCTGCTGCAGGACATCCACCCGGCCGGCTCCGCGTTCGCCGCGCTCGATCGCGACATGTTGTCGCTGATCGACACCGGCGCCGACCCGGCCGCCGGGGAACAGATCATGGCGATGCTCCAGCCGCTCACCGCATCGGACGCGCGGGGCCGGGGCCATGCCCTGACCGCGCGGATGGACGCGATTGCCGGTGCGGACCCGTCCGATCCGCGGGTCGCCGCGCTCGCCGCCGAGTTCGCGGCCCATCTGCCCGCCGAGATGGCCGCGGCGATGGTGGCCAGCCTCGAACAGGCGGAGAGCAGCCACTGGCTGGACCTGATGGCCTCTGAACTCGCCCCAGCCCAGGTCGAGGTGCTGCGCCTGATGGTGACGACACTCAAGAAGCGCGCATGATGCTGAAGTTCGCCCGAGCGGCTCTGTTCGCGATCCTGCCGGCGGAGGTGATGCTCGCCGTCCTGCTGGTCGCCGGCGTCGCGGCTCTGCGCGGCGTATACGAGCAGATCGTGCCCGAGAAGGTGCGGCGGATCATGGGTTTCGAGGCAAAGGGCATGGCCAGCCTGGTGCTCTGGGTCGGTCGTCGCCGACACGGGGTGCCGCCGGGCGCCGTGACACTGTCGTATCACCGTGAGCAGACGGGGCTCATGTTCGGGTTCCTGTTCGCCTGCGTGATCGAGCTCGTATGCGTGGAGATCCTGCTGCGCGCGCTGGACGCCCCGACTGGGCTGCGCGGGGTGGTACTCGCGCTCGACGCGTACGGCATCCTGATCGCGCTGGCCGTCATCGCCAGCTACATCACCCGCCCGCACGTCGTCACCGCAGATGAGCTGCGCGTCCGCTACGGCGCGTTCTTCGATCTGCGCATCCCTCGTCACCTCGTCGCCGGGGTGCAGCACAAGCGCAACTACAACGAGACCGGCATGATAAAGACGGACGGTGATTGCCTGGCCTTGGCTGCGAACAGCCAGACCAACCTGATCGTCGAGCTCGCCGAGACCGTTGTCGCGGTACGCCCGCTGGGGCGGCGCGAGCATGTCCGCGTACTGCGGTTCTTCGCCGACGACCCGTCGGCCGCCGTCGAGGCGCTACGGCCGTCCCGGGACTCGGCTGCCATCGGACCAGCCGGTCGGGCAAAGTAGCGGGCGCCACCTGGTCTCCGCGCCGAGGCCGCCCGGCACGGTAGGCGACCCGCCCGACGACGTCATGGCGTCCGTCGTTCCCCGAAGACGTACTCCCGACCAGCCCACCGGCACCACGAACCGGACCCCATCCACCGCGGCGACCAGCCCACCACCCCACGCCTGCGCCAGCCCGATGCCGGCCTGCGCGTCGATGAGCACCGCATTGGCCGCCGCCTACGTCTCCGGGCGTAGATAGTGCTGGTCGACGTGAACCAGCCGGCCCCGGGTCAACGCCGCGATCTGCTCGTCGACCACCGGGGACAGGCGAGGTGCAGCCGCCCGCCGGCGTTCACGCTCAGGCTGGCGTTGCCATCCAGGCCACGTCCCAGACGGCGCTGTTGTTGCTGGCCCTGTTGATGATCTGGATTTACTGCACGTTGATAACTAGCAGGTATGAACCGGGACATCCGGCGTCCAGCTGGTTGATCTTCGGCACCATTTCGCCAGCCTGGTCATGGGCCGTTCCGGTTCCCGAGGCGTTCGGTGAGCGAGGTCTGGCCTTCGCCGGCGCGTACGTCGCTATCCAGGTTGGCCGTCCACTGATGTGATTGCCCTGCGTGGCCACGAACGGCGAGTCATCCTCGTGAAGGTCCTCCTCTGGGCGATGGCATCCGCCGTGCCATGGCTCGCCGGGGCTCTTTTCCTCCAGGGTGGTGGGCGCGCGTCAGTGTGGACGCTGGCGTTGGCAATAGATTATCTGGGATTCGTACTCGGGTGGCCCACACCGCGGATTGGCGGCGGGCGTGTCCGGACATGGGAATTCAGCGGCCGGTATATGGCCGAGCGTTACCAGCAGTTGCTCCCACCACGGTGCTGCTGTGGCGGATCTACTTCTACCGTGCTGGGACGGTGCTGGCCGAGGCATCGAGTCCTCTTCAAAGCCAGCTCGACTCGGCCGGTCTGTGCCCTACACTCACCTGGTCATGGCGGCCGGCGTCATCTTGACCGGCGTCGGCTACGAACTCGTCATCGACCATCCGCTCGGACATCTGAATCCGGGGTGGCTGGCGGCCATCTTCGGTGGACCCGTGCTGTTCCTGGCCGGACGTTCCGTTGTCGAGTACGAGGTGTTCGCCCGGTGTCCCGATCCCGGATCATCGGCCTGTTCTCGTTGGCTGCCCTGGCGCCGGCGATGGTCCCCCTGCCGCCGTCGACGGCTGCTACGAGCGTCACCCTCGTTTTGACGGGCGTTGCCGTCAACGCGATACGCGCGTCGAAAGCCCCACCGGAGGCGCCGTCGCCACCCAGGTAGCGGCTTCTCCGCTGCTCGTAGAACCCCACGTCGCCCCCTTGTAGGCCAACATCACTGGGATACCCACTTTCGATCACCCATGACCGGCCTAACGCCGCTACCGCCCGGCGGTCACGATCAGCATTCATCTTCTAACTATCTGCTGCCCTGGCGTAAGATTTGTTTCCGAAACTTTTCCGAAACATGTTGCCCGAAACAGGGCCGGATGGCAGCATTGGCATTGATCAATGTTTAAACAAGGACGTCCAGTCGTCCCGCCAGGACGGCTCGGGCGCTGGCCAGAAAAGGAGGCCAAGGTGGCTACAGGTCCCTCCGCCCATCGGGGCGGGACCCGGCGGAACAGATCGCCCATCGTCAAAGCGGTGGTCGCCGGCGTGGTCGGTGTCGTGGTGGTGGCCACGGCCGCGGTGATGATGCCGTCGGCGAACGCGGCGGAGAGCACGCTGGGTGCTGCGGCCGCGCAGTCGGGCCGGTACTTCGGCACGGCGATCGCGGGCGGCCGGCTCGGCGACTCGACGTACACCACGATCGCCGCGCGTGAGTTCAACATGATAACGGCCGAGAACGAGATGAAGATCGACGCCACCCAGCCCCAGCGCGGGCAGTTCAGTTTTGGTGCCGGCGATCAGATCTACAACTGGGCCACACAGCGCGGGCTGAAGGTGCGCGGCCACACCCTCGCCTGGCATGCCCAGCAGCCGGGGTGGATGCAGAGCCTGTCCGGCTCCGCGATGCGCCAGGCCATGATCGATCACATCAACGGGGTGATGGGCCACTACAGGGGCAAGCTCGCCGCCTGGGACGTGGTGAACGAGGCGTTCAACGAGGACGGCAGCCGCCGGCAGTCGAACTTGCAGAGCACCGGCAACGACTGGATCGAGGTGGCGTTCCGCACCGCCCGCGCCGCCGACCCGTCGGTGAAGCTCTGCTACAACGACTACAACATCGAGAACTGGTCGTACGGCAAAACCCAGGGCGTTTATCGCATGGTCCAGGACTTCAAGTCCCGGGGAGTGCCGATCGACTGCGTCGGGCTGCAGACCCACTTCACGGGCGGCAGCTCGCTGCCGAGCAACTTCCAGACCACGCTGTCCAGCTTCGCCGCCCTCGGCGTGGACGTGACCCTGACCGAGGTCGACGTGACCAACGCGTCGACGTCGCAGTACGCGGGGCTCACCCAGGCGTGCATGAACGTGCCCCGCTGCATCGGGATCACGGTGTGGGGCGTGCGTGACAGCGACTCGTGGCGGTCCAACGAGAGCCCGTTGCTGTTCGACGGCGGCGGGAACAAGAAGCCCGCCTACACGTCGGTGCTCAACACCCTCAACGCCGCCAGCCCGACCACCTCGCCGACCACGGGCCCGACGCCGGGCGGCGCCGGCAGGATCGTCGGGGTCCAGTCAGGCCGGTGCGTCGACGCGCCCAACACGAGCAACGGCACCCGGGTGCAGCTCTACGACTGTAACGGGCAGACGAACCAGCGATGGACGTACACCGCCGGTAAGCAGCTGACCGTGTCCGGCAAGTGCCTCGACGCGAACGCGAGGGGCACCGCGAACGGCACCGCGGTGATCATCTACGACTGCAACGGGCAGCCGAACCAGCAGTGGAACGTCAACTCCAACGGCACCATCAGCGGCGTTCAGTCCGGCCGGTGCCTGGACGTGTGGGGCACCGGCAACGGGCAGCAGATCCAGCTGTACGACTGCCACGGGCAGTCCAACCAGCAGTGGCGGACCGAGTTCAGTGGCCCCACCTCGCCGCCCCCGTCCTCGCCGCCCCCAGGTGGGTGTGCTCTTCCGTCGACGTACCGCTGGTCGTCGACCGGCGTGCTGGCGAACCCGCAGAACGGGTGGATCTCGCTCAAGGACTTCACCAGCGTCATCCACAACGGCAAACATCTCGTCTATGGGTCGACGGTCAACTCGTCGGGGCAGTATGGCTCGATGAACTTCGGGACCTTCACGAACTGGTCCGACATGGCCTCGGCCAGCCAGAACGGGATGAACTCCGGCACCGTCGCACCGACGCTGTTGTATTTCGCCCCGAAGAACATCTGGGTGCTGGCCTACCAGTGGGGGCCGACCTCGTTCAGCTACAAGACGTCGACGGACCCGACCAACGCCAACGGCTGGTCCTCGCCACAGACGCTATCCACCGCAACCCTTCCCGACGCCCCGTATGGCGTGATCGACCAGACCCTCATCGGCGACGACCAGAACATGTACCTGTTCTTCGCCGGTGACAACGGCAAGATCTACCGGTCGAGCATGCCGATCGGGAACTTCCCGGGCAGCTTCGGCTCGAACTACACGACGATCATGAGCGACACCACCAACAACCTGTTCGAGGGGGTCGAGGTCTACAAGGTCCAGGGCCAGAACCAGTACCTGATGATCGTCGAGGCGATCGGCTCGCAGGGGCGCTACTTCCGCTCGTTCACGTCCAGCAGCCTGAGCGGTTCGTGGACACCGCAGGCCGCAACCGAGAGCAATCCCTTCGCCGGCAAGGCCAACAGTGGCGCCACCTGGACCAACGACATCAGTCACGGTGACTTGGTCCGCAGCAACCCCGACCAGACCAAGACCATCGATGCGTGCAACCTCCAGTTCCTCTACCAGGGGAAGAACCCCAGCGCGGGGGGCGACTACAACCTGCTGCCGTGGCGGCCGGGTGTGCTGACCCTGCAGCGCTAGGGGCTGCTGACCCAGACAACCCCGTTCGCTGACCGCTCGGGTGTGTCCGGTGCCGACCGGCGCCGGGCACACCCTTCTTGGCCGGCCGGGAGCAGCCTCCCGCGCTCGGTCGTAGGGGCGTGCTCGGCCACGCCGTGCTCGGCGTCGGCGAGCACGACGTTGACCGTCGAGTTGGCACCAACCTGCGCCAGCAATCCTGCTTCCGCGCGACCCGGGGACATCGGGCACTGGCACCGGGTTCACACCCCCGTTTACCCCCCCGAAAACCCCTTCCAGTAGGTGACCACCGGTTACGAGCAATGACCACGGCCGGGCGAACCGTTTGGTGCAGATCCGGCGCAAGTCAGACCGGGAGCACCGTGTGGCGGCCCGACCGTGATCCGGACCAGCAGGCCGCCACGAAGTCCGGCCTGCCGCTTCGCCGCCGAGCTGGCCGTCCGATTCCCCACTGTGGAGCGCAGTCGGACCGTACGGCCCAACCTACCGCCGGCGTACGTGTGTCGCGGGTTTCGCGCGGTCACTTCGATTCGACGCCTTCCGCCGGTCGGCCACCCGAACTGAGCTTCGGGCCGCCGCCGCCCACCACCAACGCCGGGGCAGATGACAACCACGGCCAGTGGCGCCGGTCGCGCCCAGGGCACCACATCCGTCAGGTCCAGCACTCTCAGCCCTTCCAGTGTGGACTTGGCGTCCTCCTCAGGGTCCCGGCTCGCGCAGGGCAGGCGGGCGCTCGGCCGTTGGAAATGTGATATCACTTTGATAGTCTCAAGACATCGTCACCCTGAAGGAGCCCTACATGACGGAACACCTCGACCTGCCCGCCCCACAGGTACGCGAGCGCATCGCCCCGGGCGCCTCGGGCTGGCCGGTCCTCGTCCTGTCCATTCTGGTGATCCTCCTCAGCGTGACCATCCTCATCATCGGCGTGCAGCAGGAGGACTTCGCAGTCGTTCTGAGCCTCATCGGTCTCAGCCTCCTGTTCGGACTGGCCGCTCTGATCGCCGCGGCTGGTCTCACCCCCGTCGCACCCGGCGAGGCACGCGTCCTTCAGCTCCTCGGCCGCTACGCCGGAACCGTCCGCACCGACGGGCTCCGCTGGGTCAACCCGCTCACCGTCAGGCGCAGGGTCTCCACTCGCATCCGCAACCACGAGACCGACGTGCTCAAGGTCAACGACGCCGACGGCAACCCCATCGAGATCGCCGCCGTCGTCGTCTGGCACGTGGAGGACACCGCCCGCGCCGTCTTCGAGGTCGACGACTTCATCGAGTTCGTCGCCATCCAGACCGAGACCGCCGTGCGGCATATCGCCAACAGCTACTCCTACGACTCCCACGACGCCGCCCAGATGTCCCTGCGCGACAACGCCGACGAGATCACCGCCCGGCTGTCGGAAGAGATCGGTCTGCGTGTCGCCGCCGCAGGGGTGAAGATCATCGAATCCCGGCTGACCCGCCTCGCCTACTCGCCCGAGATCGCCCACGCCATGCTGCGCAGGCAGCAGGCGAACGCCGTTGTCGCGGCCCGTACCCGCATCGTCGAAGGCGCCGTGGGCATGGTGGAAATGGCCCTGGTCCGCCTCGCCGAGAATGACGTCGTCGACCTCGACGAGGAGCGCAAGGCCGCGATGGTCAGCAACCTGTTGGTGGTCCTGTGCAGCGACAGGGACGCCCAGCCCGTGGTCAACGCGGGCACCCTCTACTCCTAGGCATGGCTACCGAACGAAAGAAGCTCCTCCTCCGGCTCGATCCCGCCGTGCACGACGCACTCGCGCGCTGGGCCGCAGACGAACTTCGCAGCACAAACGCCCAGATCGAGTACCTCCTGCGCAGGGTCCTCGCCGATGCCGGCCGCCTCCCCGGGGGAGTCGGACGGATGCGCGGACCCGGGAGACCCCCCGCCACACCCGATTCGGAAGAAGAATGACGTGGCCGTACCCGACAGCCTCGCCCAGCGCGTCTTCCTGCTGGCCTACAACCCCGACAAGGGCAGGGTGAGCGTGGGCACCAGCCTCGGTGCCATGCTCCGCGCCGCGGCCCTCGCCGACCTCTACCTCAACGGCCACCTCATCGACGAACGCGGCCACGCCGCCATCGGCGTCCGGCACCCCTGCCGCGACCCCGTCCTCGAAGCGCTCCTCGAAGAGATCGCCGGCTCCAAGCCACGCAGGTGGCATTTCTGGGTCAACAGCCGGCAGCGCGTCGCCGTCAGAGCGGTACGCCAGCAGCTCAGCGATGGCGGCTGGGTCCGCCTCCAACCCCACAGAGTCCTCGGGCTGTTCCCCACCACCAAGGTGACCATCCGCGACCCTCGCGTCCGCAAGGAACTCCTCGGCCGGGTCAACGCCGCCCTGAAGAAGCCCATCGGCAGAGTCCACCCCGCCGACGCCACACTCGTGGCCATCGTTGCCACAGCAGGACTCAAACTCGTCCTCGACCGTAAGACCAGGCGCGCCTACAAACGGCGCATCCAGCAACTCACCGAGTTGAGTGGACCGATCGGCCCCGCCCTAGACAAAGCGATCCAGGACGCTGCCCTCGGCGGCGAGGCCGGTTAGTTGTCCTCCCCGTGTCAGCTCCTACCGGAGTCCAGGCCAGGTAGAACCCCGCATCCGGGAAGGGGCATTAGGGGTTCAAATCCCCTAGACCCACCCAGAAAAGGCCGTCTCCCATAGCAGGAGACGGCCTTTTCGATGCTTTTCGGCAGCCATGATCCCGCCCGGCTGCGATGTGCGGCAGACCGCCCCGAGCGCACCCGACCGCAGTGCGAGGGCGTGCCAGGCGTCCCCGGACGTTCCGGGGCACCTGGCACCAGCAGCGATTACCAGGCGGCGGTGTTGTACTTGTTGCCGCTGGTGAGCTGCGTCCAAGCCTGCATCTTCACCTTGTTGCTGCTGTTCGTGCGCAGGGCGTCGGTGTAGTTACGACCCCCCGCCTGGATGGTGCGCTTGCCGAAGGAGTTCCAGGTATTGCCACCGTCGGTGGTCTGGTTGATCCAGATAATATCGCCGTTCTGCGAGTCGACCAGCCGCGTCCAGGCGTACTGCACGCCGTCGATGTCGCCGACCCGGAGCTCGAGCGTGCGGCCCTCAACGACGGCGGACTGGACGGTCCGCTTGTTGACGGCATTGGTGGGATCCACCATGGTTTGGGTCATCGAAACAGACACAGTTCCTCCTCAGGTAGAGCTGTGACTGGAACACCGCTCCCGGTAGGATTCCCGTCACGCACTGCGGCAGTGAGCTGGGATTCGGCGCTCCAACCGGTTCGCCGCACGTCTTCCCGGCGGGTCGGGGTTCAATCCTCGGGGCCGTGGCCGTAGCGACCCGCACCCGGGACCGAACGGACCGGTCGCTCAGCGGATTCCTCACCACACAGGGACGAAAGCCCGGTTTCGCCGCTCCGCGACGCGGGGCGTTTCGGCCTTCCCCGACCTGGGGCGGTGATGGTTCTGTGGTCAGCGTGCGGCGAGTTCCCGGGCCAGGTCGGCCGCCCGGGGGACCTGCCGGTCGGCGGCACTGCTCGCCCCAGTGCCGGCTGCATCTACCCCTCCGACCCGAGCTCCAACCGTGCACCACTCTCGTGCAGGCAACCGTCAGCCGAGGCCGATCCGGTGCAGCGCGAGAGCCACGAACCCGCGTACCGACCGGTCCCAGCCGGGCACCTCGGCATCGAAGTCCGAGCTGCGGGCCCCGGCGAGAACGTCGAGGGCCCGGTCGGGCAGTTGGTCGCCGAGCCGGTGGGCCAGCCCCACCGCGGCCGTGACCCGGACGACCGCGGTGTTCGCCGACAGCAGCTCGCCCAGGCGGGTGTCGATCCGCTCCGAGCCGGCCGGCCAGTGGCCGAGGGTCAGGTTGGCGCTGGCGCGGGCGGCGGCGTGGGCCCCGTCGGCGGGGACCACGACGAGCCCGGCCAACGCCGCCTCGTCGGGTGCGAACCAGGCGAGCAGTTCGGCGGCGTACCCGGCAAGCTGCGGGTCCGGCTCGGTGAGCCAGCGGACGTACCGGTCGGTGTGCCGGGCTCCGGCGTGGAAGGCGTCGGCCGCCCAGCGGACCGCCACGTCGTCGGCCAGGCTCGCAGCCTCGTCGTGCTCGCACAGGTCTCCGGCCGCCAGATGGCCCTCCACGAGGGCCGCCTGGCCGTCGGTGATCGCCTCGGCGGCGGCGAAGGCCCGGCGCGGGTCGAACGGCAGCGCGTCGTCGCGCCGGTCGCCGAGTATCACCGCACGGAGCAGGCGGACCACCGCCGCCCGGTCCGGGGTGCCCGGGTCGTCGGCGAGGGCCACCAGGAACGGCACCACGTGACAGCTCGCCCCCCACCGCGTGCCCTGGTGGTGGACGTTGCCGGCGAGCTCGGACAACGCGCGGCGGCGGGACGGCACCTCCGCCGACCGCAACGCCCGCAGCTGGCCCGGTACGTCGACGGCCGGCCCGTACGCGTGGTGCAGCGACTCCCACGGGACCTGGTCGAGCCCGGCCAGCGGGTCGGTGGGTCGAGCCACGCCGGTTAGCGCCGTTCGAGCGTGAGCAGCGGCTCGGACAGCGGGGGCGACGGCGCGTCGGGGTTGGCGGCCACGGCCTCCTCGATGCTGCGGAGGCCGGCTTCCACCTCGTCGGGATCGAGCTGGGCGAAGAACGAGAGAGCGCGCAGGCGCAGCCGTTCGAGCATGTCGGCGCGGGTGCCGTCGGACGGCTGGGTGACCGTGCCGAACCCGGTGACCCGCCAACCGGCCGCCGTGAACATCGCGACGACCTCGTGCAGCGGCTGGAACTGCGCGATGTCCGCATCGAGGCCGCGCGGGAAGTGGTCCAGCCACCAGGGCTCGGGATGGTGGTCGCTGAAGTTGCCGCGCAACAGCAGCCGCCCGGCCGGCCTGAGCACCCTGGCCAGTTCCCGGACGGCCCGGGGCTTGTCCTGGACGTGGTGCCAGACGCAGAACATGAGCGCGTAGTCGGCGCTGCCGGACGGCACGGGCAGGTCCTCGGCGGAGCCCGCCAGGTAGCGCACGCCTGGGTGCCGGGACTGAGCCTGCGCCAATTCGCGCATGCGTACCGAGGGCTCGACGCCGGTGACCGGCCCGAACGCGCCCGCCAGCGCGGGGGTGAACCTGCCGGTCCCCGAGCCGACGTCCAGCCCCACCAGGGGGCGCCGCTCGGGCAGCGCGGCTGTGAAGGCGCTCATCCAGGTGGCCATCTGCTGCTCGGTGAGCGCGCGGCCCCGCGCGTAGTGCTGGTGCTGTTCCGTGTCGTAGTCGACCCGCCTCATCCGCCGCTCCCTCGCCAGTCCGGGCCAGTGTCCGATGTATCGAGTCGATAAATCGGAACGATACTGGGCATCGCGCGAGAAGGCCATGCGCAGGGGGCCGGGGCCGCCCGTGGCGGTGGCGCTGAGGCTCCACGTGCCCGCGAAGCCGTCCTGCCCGCGAAGCCGTCGGCGTCCTCGCCCGCGTCCACCCGCACGGTGGTGCCTCCGGTGGCTCCGCCGGCCGTGACCGATCGGCAGGAGGGCGGCGCGGTGGCGTCAGCGGGCGGCGGCGAGTTTCAGGACCAGGTCGGCGGCCCGGCCCACCCCGCCGGCCTGGCGGCTCTGCTCGCCCCAGTGCCGGCTGCGCTCCCGGAAGGAGTCCTCGGTGAGCAGCCGGTGCAGCTTCCTGGCCACCTCGTCGGCGTCGACGTGCGGTGGACGGTCGAGCGCCAGCCCGACGCCGGCGTCGACCGCGCGGGCGGCGATGTCGTAGCAGTCCAGCCAGAACGGGGTCAGCAGCATCGGCTGCCCGAAGTGGACGCCCTCGTGGAAGCCGTTGGCCCCGCCGTGGCAGACGAAGGCCCGGACGTTCGGGTGGGCCAGCACGTCGAGCTGGGACGGTATCCACTCCTCGACCCGTACGTGTGGTGGCAGCGGGCCGGGCAGCAGGTGCCGCTGCGCGGCGGGCAGTTTCCACAGCACCTGGTGCTCGGGCCCGATCGCGCTCAGCGCCTCGGCGAACGCGCGCACCTGCGGACCGGTGAGCCGGGCCAGGGTGCCCAGGCAGGCGTAGACCACCGAGGTCTGCCGGTCGAGCCAGTCGGTCAGCTCGCCGCCCGGCGCGGGTTCGCGCGGTGGCACCATCGGGCCGAACAGGTGCAGGTGTTCCGGCGCGGGGAAGGGATACTCCAGCCCGAACACGGTGTACCCGAAGACGGCGACCGCGGCAGCGCTGTACTTCTCGGGGTCGCCGAAGGCGTTGCCGATCCCCTGGGCGCGGCGGTGCCGGGCCGGGCCGAGCAGCGCGCCGAGCAGCGACAGCCGCAGCCGTGCCCGGAAGGTCAGGTTGGCCCACCGCTGTCGGGGGCCCAGCCGGCGCGGCAAACCGGAGGTGGGGGTCGGGTAGTCCCACGGCAGCCGGCTCAGGTAGATGTTGCTGGGCGGGAACGGCAGACTCAGCACGTACGGCACCCCCCTGGCCAGCGCCGCGTCGAGCGCGCCCAGGTTCAGCATGTCGATCACCATCAGCCCGGGCCGGATCTCGTCGATCTGTTCGAGGGTCAGCTCGCGGACCCGGTCGGCCACGTCCGGGATCCGGATCTGCCGGGCGAGGGCCACCAGGCCGGCAGTGGTCATCGGCCCCCGGGTCATCGCGGCGTACATCTCGTCGTCGACGCGGAGCAGGGTGTCCCCGGTGGAGCGGAAGCGCAGCGGGCTGCCGGTGGCGTTGGCCGCCACCCGGTCCCGCGCCTCCTCCTCGGCGGCGAACCACAGGTCCGGCTCGCCGCGCCGGGACAGCTCCCCGGCGATGGCGAGCAGGGGGTTGAGCTGCCCCGGGTGCGCGGGGCTGGCGAAGAGGACGGGGCGCATGGGTATCCCTCCTACGGCCGCAGCCGTACCGGCAGGTGGTCGTATCCGCGCAGCACCCGGGTCGGACGGCGGCGCGGCACCGCGGCCAGCGCCGCGTCGGGATAGCGCTCGAAGAAGGCGCTGAGCCCGAGCTGGCCCTCCAGCCGGGCGAGCGCGGCACCGAGGCAGTAGTGCACTCCGCTGGAGAACGAGAGGTGGTCTCGGGCGTTGGCCCGGGTGATGTCGAAGCGGTCCGGGTCGGGGAAGACGGCGGGGTCCCGGTTCGCGCCGCCCATCATCGGGACCACGATCTCCCCGGCACGCACCGGTACGCCGGCCACCTCCGTGTCGGCGCGGCAGTACCGGGCGGTGGTCTGGGCGGGTGAGTCGTACCGCAGGATCTCCTCCACCGCGTTGGGCCATCCGTCGGGTCGTTCGCGGAGCGCCCTGAGCTGGTCGGGGTGACGGATGAGCAGGTAGATGCCGGTGCCGAGCAGGTTGACGGTGGTCTCGAACCCGGCCACCAGCAGCAGGCCGGCGGTGGCCAGCAACTCCTCCTCGGTGAGCCGCTCGCCCTCGCTGTCGAGGTGTACGAGGCGGCTGAGCAGGTCGTCGCCGGGATCGGCGCGCAGCCGGGCGAAGTGCCCGCGCAGCCATGCGTTGAGTTGCCGGATGGCGTCCTCGGCGTGGTGGTACTGGCGCAGCGTCAGCCCGAGGTCGAGCGTCGGGGTGGCGGCCTCGCCCCACGCCAGGAACCGCTGCCGCATGTGCTGTGGCACGCCGAGGATCTCGGCGATCACGGTGAGCGGCAGCAGACTGGCGTAGCGCTCGATGATCTCCACGGTGCCGGTCCCGCCCGGGGCCGGGGCCAGGTCGTCCAGCAGGGCCTCGGTGTGCCGCTCGATCCGTGGGCGCAGCCCCTCGATGGCCCGGGGGGTGAAGACCTTGGCGACCAGCCGGCGGTAGCGGGTGTGCGTCGGCGGGTCGACGACCAGCATCGAGGGCGGGTCGGCCGGCCCGATGGGCCGTCCGCTGCGGCCCAGGCGGCGCACCACCGCGATCGGGCCGGGTGCCGGTAGCGATTCCAGGTCGCTGCTGAACGCCTCGCCGCGCAGCACCGCGACGACCGCGTCGTGCCGGGTGGTGCTCCACATGAGCCGGCCGCGGACCAGCGCGCCGGCTTCGCGGACCTCCCGGTAGAACGGGTACGGGTCGTCGCGGATGGCCGGATCGAAGAAGAGCCGGGCCTGCGCGTCACCCCGGCGGGCGGCGGCGCTGATGCCGAGCCGGGCCAGGCCGTGCCGGTCGAGCCAACGCAGGAAGGTCCCCGGTCTGGTCAGCCTCACCCGAACCTCCCCACCTCGGCCGTCCCGGATACCCGTGCGATTCCCGTCGTAGTTATGACGGGCGTCAATTCCTACCTGCGTGCGGGGATTTCCCGGGTTGATCTCGAAAGGAACTTATACATCAGTCGGGGAGCTTTGCGCAACGAACTCCCTCGCTGCATGAGAATCCGATGTGAAAGTGTCGCACGCGCTGACGTAAACGTTGATTGTCGGGTACTGTCCAGCGCCATGGCAGCGACGGAAGTCGATCAAATTGTCATCGGGTAGGGCGTCGTTCGCGGCCGGAGCAGTCGTGAGGGGTGAGCAGTGAAGAATGTCGACCGGGCACCGTTGACCACAGTTCAGGCCGACATCTGGGTAGCTAGTCGGCTATGTCCGGAGCTGCCCCAGTTCAACGTCGGGGGTTACCTGCGGTTCACCGGCCCCCTTGACCTCGAACTCATGCGTACCTGTATGAATCGGGCCGTGCTTCGAAACGACGCGTTGCGGCTGCGTTTCGAAGAAGAGAACGGCGAGCCCTACCAGTGGGTCGAGGACGAGTCGCCGGTAATTGCTACCATCGACTTCTCGGGAGAAGTCGACCCCCGCGCGGCCTGCCATTCCTGGATGGCGCGGTCGTTCGACCGTCCGTTTCCGTTGCGCCGGAGCAGAATGTACGAGTTGGCCCTGCTCGTCGAGAGCGAATCGGTCACCTACGCATATCTCAACGCGCATCACCTCGTTACCGACGGCTGGGGCGGGCGGCTGCTGCTGCGGCAGGCGAGCGAGGGCTACGCCCGCCTGCTGCGCACCGGGGAGACCGTCGAGGAGCCGCAGCCGTCGTATCTGGCCGTGGCCCGAGCGCGGGCCGCCCAGCCACGATCGGCCGGACGGGAGCGGGACCTCGACCACCTCCGCGCCGCGCTGGCGGGCGTGACCCCGGCCCTGTTCCCGCGCCGCGCGACCAGCGACCCGGCCGACGCCGGGGCAGCCGGCAGCGCGCGGCACAGCTTCCTGATCGACCGGGCCCTGGTCGACCGGATCACGGCCCGGGGCGCGTCCCCGTTCACCTTCCTCGCCTCGGCCGTCGCCGCCTACCTTACCCGGATCCACCGCACCGAGCAGGTCGTCCTCGGCGTACCGGTGCTCAACCGCCGGACCCACGTCGAACGGCGCACCGTCGGCCACTTCGCCAACGAGTTGCCGCTGCCGGTACGGGTCGACGGCGCGCGACCGCTGGCGGACCTGGTCGCCGGGGTCCAGGAGACCCTGCGCGCGCTCTGGACCCAACAGGGCCGGTCCCGGGGCGACCTGCTGCGCGGTGTGGCGCTGCCCGACGGCGGCCGGCAGCTCTACGACGTGACCCTGTCCTGGATGCGCTGGCCCCGCCCCGAGCCGATCCCCGGGATCGAGCAGCAGACGATGGTGCGCAGCCGACTGCACGACCGGCACGTCCTGGCCGTGCTGGTCAACGACTTCGACGACGGCCCGCTGAGGGTGGACCTCGACTACGCCCCGGACGTGTTCGACGAGGACTTCCCGATCGAGGCGCTGGGCCGGCACGTCGTCACGCTGATCCGCAACGCCCTCGACCGGCCCGACCGGCCGCTGGCGGAAACCCCGATGCTGACCCCGGCCGAACGGGACCGGCTCACCCGGGGACTCAACGACACCCACGTCGACCTGCCCGCCGACCTGACCGTGCACGGCCTGTTCGAACGGCAGGCCGCCCGCACCCCGGACCGGACCGCGCTGGTCGTCGACGGCACGGACGAGACGGTCAGCTACGCCGACCTCGATGCCCGCGCCAACCAGGTGGCCCGGGCCCTGCGCGACGCCGGGATCGGCTGCGGCGACCGGGTCGCCGTCCTGGCCGACCGTGGACCCGGGCTGCTCACCGCGATCCTGGGCACGCTGAAGGCGGGCGGGGCGTACGTCGCGATCGAGCCCGACCACCCGGAGTCGCGCGTGCGGCACGTGCTCACCGACAGCGGCGCCGGGGTGCTCGTGGTGACCGGGGACACGCCACCGCCGCCGGTGGGGCCCGGGGTCGCCGTGTGCCACCTCAAGGCGATGACCGACCGCCCGACGTCACCCGTGGAGCCGGTCGCCACCGGCGCCGACCTCGCGTACGTGTGTTACACGTCCGGCTCCACCGGCCGGCCCAAGGGGGTGCTGATCGAGCACCGCTCGGTGGTCAACCGGTTGGCCTGGATGCAGCGGTGCTACCCGCTGCACAGCGACGACGTCCTGGTGCAGAAGACGCCCGTCTCGTTCGACGTCTCCGTCTGGGAGCTGTTCTGGTGGGCGCTCGCCGGAGCCCGGGTGGTGCTGCCCGAGCCGGAGGTGCGGCGGGACCCCGCCGCCCTGCTGCGTACGGTCGCCCGGCAGGGCGTCAGCGTCGTCCACTTCGTACCCTCGATGTTCGGCCCGTTCCTCGACCTGCTGGCCGACGCGCCCGCCTCGCGCGCGGACGCCACCAGCCTGCGGTTGGTCTTCGCCAGCGGCGAGGAGCTGCCGCCCCGGCACGTCGACCGGTTCCACCGGCTGTTGTGCGCCGGGCCGCCGGCACCGGACGGAACGCCCGGCCCCCGGCTGGTGAACCTGTACGGCCCGACCGAGGCCACCGTCGACGTCTCCCACTTCGAGTGCCGGCCCGACCCGGCCGGGCCGGCCACCCGCGTGCCGATCGGCCGCCCGATCGACAACATCCAGCTCTACGTGCTCGGCCCCGGCGACGAACCGCAGCCGGTCGGCGCGCCCGGCGAGCTCTGCATCGCCGGGATCGGCGTCGCCCGGGGGTACCTGGGCCGGCCCGAGCTGACCGCGCAACGATTCGGCACCGACCCGGTGACCGGCGGACGGCTGTACCGCACGGGCGACCTCGCCCGCTGGCTCGCCGACGGCAACATCGAGTACCTGGGCCGCCTCGACGACCAGGTGAAAATCCGGGGCAACCGGGTCGAACCCGGCGAGGTCCAGCACGCCCTCGCCGCCGTGCCCGGCGTACGGGAGGCGGTCGTGGTGGCCCGCACCGGCCCGGTTCGAGGCACCCACCTCGTCGGCTACTACCGGGCGGACGCCGACCTCGACCCGGCGTGGCTGCGCGCACAACTCCTGCACCGGCTGCCGGACTTCATGGTCCCCGCGTTCTTCCACCGGCTCGACCGGATCCCGCTGACCCCCAACGGCAAGCTCGACCAGGCCGCCCTGCCCGACCCGGCCACCGGGTCCGACGAGGGGCGCGGCCTGACCGACGACGGTGGCCCGCACGACTTTGCCGACCGCGTCGTCGCGGGGACCGGGCCGGCCCCCAGCGACGAGGTGGAGCAGACGATCGCCGCGATCTGGGCGCGGGTGCTCGGGGTGCCGTCCGTCGGCACTGACCAGAACTGGTTCGCCATCGGCGGTGACTCCATCCTCGCGCTGCGCGTCGGCGCCGAGGCGGCGCGGCATGGCCTGCACGTCACCGTCGCCGACCTGGTGGCCCGGCCCACCGTGGCGGCGCTGGCCGCCCACGCCCGCACCGCCCTGCCGCCGGCGCAGGAGGCCGCGCTGCCGGAGCCGTTCGAATTGGTGTCGCACCTGGACCGGGCCGGGCTGGGCGACGCGCAGGACGCCTTCCCGGCGACCCGGCTCCAGCTCGGGCTGCTGTTCCACGGCAGCGAACGCGAGGACTCCACGGCGTACCACGACGTGTTCCGGTACTCGATCCGGCTGCCGTGGGACGAGGCCGCCTTCCGCGCCGCCCACGACCGGCTCCTCGACCGCCACCCGGTCCTGCGTTCCTCGTTCGACCTGGGTGGCTGCTCCGAACCACTCCAGATCGTCCACGCCCGGGTGACCGGCGGCCTGGACATCGTCGACCTGCGTGACCACGACGCCGCCACGGCCGACGCCGAGGTGCTGACGCACATGCGGCAGCGGCGACGCCACCGGTACGCGTTCGACCACGCGCCGCTGCACCTGATGCGGGTGCACCTGCTCCCGTCGGGGGCCGTCGACCTGGTGTTCAGCTTCCACCACGTGCTCCTCGACGGCTGGAGCGTGGCCACCGTCGTCGGGGACCTGCTGCGGGACTACCTGCACCTGGTGGGTGTCGACATCGACCCGCCCCGGGCGGCCGTGCTGCCCTCCCCGGCGGCGTACGTCGTCGAGGAACGCCGAGCGCTCGCCTCCGCCGCCGCCCGCGACTTCTGGACCACCCGGCTCGACGGCGCGGAACTCACCCAGATCGAGGGCTTCCGCCAGTACGAGCCGCCCGGCGACGAGGGCGTGATCGTCCGGCACGTCCCGCTGCCCGGTGACCTGGAGGACCGGGTACGCGGCTTCGCCGCCGCCCACGGGCTGCCGGTGAAGTCGGTCCTGCTCGCGGCGCACTGCCTGCTGCTGCGGCTGTACGCCGGGACGACGGACGTCACCACCGGCCTGGTCACCCACGGTCGGCCGGACCGGGCCGGGGCGGAACTCGTCGCGGGACTCTTCCTCAACACGGTGCCGCTGCGGATCACTCCCGGCGCGCGTACCTGGCTGGAGCTGGTCCGGCAGGTCCACCGGCAGGAACAGGAGTGTCACCCGCACCGGCGCTACCCGCTGCACGCCATCGTGGGGGACCGGGGCGGCGAGCCGATCTTCGAGACGGCCTTCAACTACGTGCACATGCACGTGCTGACCCCGCTGCTGGAGCTGCCCCAGGTGGAGCTGCTCGGCTTCGACCCCTGGGAGGAGACCAACTTCACCCTGCTGGTGAACGTGTTCGTCAGCCCCGCCGACCGGCGCGTCTCGCTGCGCGTCGACGCCGACGGGCGCACCCTCACCCCGGCGCAGACCGACCTGCTGATCGACGCCTACCTGCGTATCCTCGCCCGGATCGTGGCCGACCCGCAGGGGGAGCCGGACTTCGGCTTCCTCGCCGCCGCGCCGCAGCCCGTCGGCCCGGCCCTGGAGGCGCCCAGCGACGTGGTACGCCGGCTCGCCGACCACGCCCGGCGCACCCCGACCGCCGTCGCGGTCACCTTCGACGCCCCCGACGCCCTGGCCGACGCCCCGCCGTGCGAGTGGACCTACGCGCGGCTGGACGCCACGGTCGACCGGATCGCGATCGGGCTGCTGCGCTCCGGCGTCCGGCCGGGTCAGCTCGTCGGGATCGCGCTGGACCGGTCGCCGGAGATGATCGCCGCGATCTACGGCGTCGCGCGGGCCGGCGCGGCCTGCGTCCCGCTTGACGTGACGTACCCGAGGGAACGTATCGCCGCGATGGTCGCGCAGGCCCGGCCGACGCGGATCGTGGCGCACCGGCGGCACTGGGACCTGATCGAGGACCCGTCGACCGTGCTCGACGTGGCCGACCTCGTGGCGGAGCCGACGGCCACCGAGGGCCCCGTGGCGGAGCCGACCGTCGACGATGCCGTGGCGCTGCCCCGGATCACCCCCGACGACCTGCTCTACGTCCTGTTCACCTCCGGGTCGACGGGGGTGCCCAAGGGCGTGGCGATGACGCACGGCGCGCTGGACAACTACCAGGCGTGGCAGATCCGGGCGGCCAGCGCGGCGGCCGGCGGCATCACGTTGCAGTACGCGCCGCTCAGCTTCGACGTGTCGTTCCAGGAGATCCTCACCACGATCAGCGCGGGCGGCACCCTGCGGATCATCGACGAGCACCTCCGGCGGGACGTGCCGGCCCTGCTGCGGCTGCTCGACCGCGAGGCCGTCGAGCGGATCTTCCTCCCGTACGTCGCGTTGCAGCAGCTCGCCGAGGCCGCAGAGCTGCTCGGGATCGTCCCGCGCGCGCTACGGGTGGTGATCTCCTCCGGCGAGCAGCTACGGGTGACCCCCGAGATCCGGCGCTTCCTGGCCGCCCTGCCGGCCGACGCGGTCCTGGAGAACCAGTACGGACCGACCGAGACGCACCTGGTCACCGCATACCCGATGAGCGGCGACCCGGCGCGGTTTCCCAACCTGCCGCCCATCGGGCCCGCCATCAACGGCGTCGAGATGCACCTGTTGGACGAGCTGATGCGGCCGGTCCCGACCGGCGTGACCGGTGAGCTGTACTACGGCGGCATCCAGGTCACCCGGGGCTACCACGGCCGGCCGGGCCTGACCGCCGAGCGCTGCGTGCCCAACCCGTTCGGCCCGCCGGGCAGCCGGCTCTACCGGACCGGCGACCTGGCCCGCTACCTGCCCAACGGCGACCTGATCTGGGTGGCCCGCACCGACACCCAGACCAAGATACGTGGCTTCCGCGTCGAACCCCTGGAGGTGGAAGTGGCGATCATGGAGCTGGCCGGGGAGTACCCGGGGATCCGCGAGGCCGCCGTCGTCGCCCGCCGTCGGGAAGGCGTCGACTCCTTCCTGGCCGCGTTCCTCGTCGGTGACCCGGACACGGTCGACCTGGCCGACGTACGCCGGCGGTTGCGCGCCACCCTCCCCGAGCACCTGGTGCCGGCGCGGTGGCAGTGGCTGCCCCGGATGCCGCTGACCCCCAGCGGCAAGCGCAACGACCGGGCCCTGCGCGAACTGCCCCTGGACCTGGCCGAGGCCCCCCGCGTCGCCCCCCGCGACCGGCACGAACGCATCGTCGCGGAGATCGCCGCCGAGCTGCTGCACCTGTCGGCGGTCGGGGTGCACGACAATCTGTTCGAGCTGGGCGGCACCTCGCTGACCGCGATGCGCCTGGTGGTGATGCTGGAGAAGCGCTTCGGGGTGGCCGTACCCGTCTCGGCGTTCGTCGCCACACCCACCGTGGCCGGGGTGGCCGACCTGCTCCGCCGCGGCGGGGCCGACCTCACGTTCGACCCGCTGGTGCCGATCCGCGCCGAGGGCGACCGGCCGCCGCTGTTCCTGGTGCACCCGCTCGGCGGCAACGTGCTCTGCTACGTCCCGCTGGCCCGCCACCTGAGCGCCGACCAACCCCTGTACGCGTTGCAGGCCGCCGGGGTGGACGCCGGCACCGAGCCGCTGCGCAGCGTGCCAGAGCTGGCCCGCGCCTACCTCGACGCGATCCGCCGGGTCCGACCCGAGGGCCCGTACGCCATCGGCGGCTGGTCGTTCGGCGGGGTGGTCGCCTTCGAGATGGCCCGGCAGCTCCACGAAACCGGAGCCGACCAGGTCGACCGGCTGATCCTGCTCGACCCGATCGCCCGCCGGTCCAGCGACCCGGTGCCGGTCGCCGACGACGTCCTGCTCGACTGGTTCTTCTGGGAGCTGATGCGACTCGGCCACGACGGCCCACCGGCGCGCGGAGTGCCGGCCGAGCTGACCACGCCCGAGGCGAAGCTCGACTTCATCGCGGGCCGGGCGGGCGAGAGCGGGGTGCTGCGCCCGGGCAGCTCGCGTGGCTCGGTCCGCCGACTCTTCGAGGTCTTCCGGGCCAACTGGGAGGCGATCATCTCCTACCGGCCGGAGGTCGTCGACCAGGACATCGCCCTGCTGCGGGCCGCCGACCCGTTGCCGGCCGTGCTGAAGCCGATGCACGACCTGGCCGGCAGCATGCACCTCGACCCGCACAACGGGTGGGGCGAGCTGACCACCGGCCGGGTCGACGTGATCGACGTACCCGGCGACCACCTGGTGCTCATGGACGAGCCCTATGTGGCCGAGGTGGCCAGGCGGATCACCGAGCTGCTGGCCGGGGCCACCCCGGCCCGCCGGCCGATCGGGGACGCACGGTGATCGCCCCCGCCGGCTCCACCGGCCCGACCGACCCGACCGGCACGTGGACGTCCCGGCTGCCCGGCGGGACACCGATCCGCCGCCGACCGAAGGCGATCATCGTCGGCGCCGGCATCGGCGGCCTCGCGGCGGCCGGCGCACTGCTGCGCGTGGGAGTCGACGTGGAGATCCACGAGCGGGCCAGCGAACTGCGGGCCGCCGGCTCGGCGCTGTCCCTGACCGCCAACGCCCGCGTCGCGCTGCGCTCGCTCGGCATCGACCTCGACGTCGAGCGGCGCGGCCAGGTCTACTCGGATCTGCACTTCCGCACCGCCACGGGGCGGCCGATCAGGACCGTCCGGTTCGCGCACCTGGGCGACCGGGTCGGCGCGCAGAACGTCGCCATCCACCGCGCCGAACTCCAGCGGGCCCTGCTGGAGGCGGCCGGGGATCCGCCCATCCGGCTTGGCGCCACCGCCCGCCGGTTTCACCACCACGGCGGCGGTGTCCGGGTCGAGTTCGACGACGGGACCAGCGCCGACGGCGACCTGCTGATCGGCGCGGACGGCTTCGGATCGGCGGTACGCCAGCAGCTCGTCGGCCCCGAGCGGCCCCGGGAACCCGGGTACGTGTGCTGGCTGGCGACCGTCGCGTACCGGCACCCCCGGGTCCGCGACGGGTACGCCGCCCACTACTGGGGGCGCGGCCAGCGGTTCGGGCTGGTGCACCTCGGCGGCGACCACGTCTACTGGTGGGGCACCCGGAACATGCCGCCGGAGGCGGCCCGCGACTGGCACGGCGGCCGGGACGAGATCCTCCGCGCGTACGCGGGCTGGGCCGACGAGGTGGTCGCCACCGTGGCCGCCACCGCCGAGACGGCGCTCATCAGCGTCCCCGCCCGCGACCGCCCCGCCCTGCGGCGCTGGGGCACCGGCCCGGTCACCCTGCTCGGCGACGCGGCGCACCCGATGCTGCCGAGCCTCGGCCAGGGCGCGGCGATGGCGATCGAGGACGCGGTGGTGCTGGCGCGCAGCCTGGCCGGGGCCACCGACCTGCCCGATGCGCTGCGCAGCTACGAGGCGGCCCGGCGCGACCGGACCCGGCGGATGATCCGCCAGGCGCACTCGCTGAGCCGGATCGAGCAGCTCGCCAGCCCCGCCGGCGATCTGGCCCGGCGCGCGTACCTGAGGTGGCTGCCCGCGCGGCTCGTCGACCGCCGCAACCTGGCCGACCTGACCTTCCCCGACGTCGCGCCGGCGGGCCTGCGGTGAACGGCGGGCGCGGCGCGGCGCACCGGGCGTTGAGCCCGCTGGAACGCTGGTACTGGATCGCCGACCAGGTGTCCCCGCTCAACGTCATCGCCCGGGTCCGGGTACGTGGACACCTGCCGCCGGAGCTGCTCCGGGCGGCGCTGGACGGACTCCAGGCACGCCATCCGCTGCTGCGGGTGGCCATCGCCACCCGGCCGGACGGCCGGCGGCCCCGGTTCGTGCCGGCGGACCGGCCGATCCCGCTGCGGCTGGCCGCCGCCGACCTACCGGATGCCGCCGAGCCCGGCGCGTCCGCCGACCCGGACGCCGGTTGGCTGAGCGAGGTCAACGATCGGGAACTGGTCGACCGGGTCGACTGGCGGACCGGGCCGCTCTGCCGGGCGGTCGTGCTGACCGCGACCGCCCCGGGGCCCACCGGCCCCGGTGCCGCCGGCGACGTGCACGACCTGATCCTGACCCTGCCGCACTGCGTGGCGGACGGGACGACCGCGCTGTCGCTGCTGCGCCAGTGGGTCGAACACGCCGAGCGGCTGGCCACTGCGGTGGAACGGCCGATCACGGGCGACGCCGGACCAGGCGGCGCACCCCAGGGCGGGCACGCGCCGGAACGGGAACCGGCCCTGCCCCCGGCCGAGCGGATGTTCCCCCGCCGGTACCGGGGCGTCACCGGCTCGCTGCGGCTCGGCCGGCAGCTCCTACGTGACCTGTACCGGGTGCGCCGGTACCGGCCGGCCCGGGTGGTGCCAAGCCGCTTCGTGCCGTTCACCGCGAGACGCAGCCGACTGCTGCACCGGACGCTCACCGCCGAGCAGGTAGCCGCGCTGGCCCAGGCATGCCGCCGGGAACAGACCACCGTGCACGGGGCGCTGGCCGCCGCGATGGTCCTCGCGGTCGCGGCCGAGACGGGTCCGCCTGCCCCGGGTCACGTGGCGATCGGCTCCCCGGTCGACTTCCGGGCGGCCCTGACGCCTCCGGTGCCCGAGCGGGCGGTCGGCGCGTACGTCGCCACCGTTCCCTCGTTCGTGCCGTACCAGCCGGGGGCGTCGCTGTGGCAGCTCGCCCGGTCGATCAGCGGGGACCTCGCGGCCCGGCGTCACCACGGCAGCCACTTCGCCATGGTCGACCTGGTCCGCCTGTCGTGCCCGCCGTCGGTCGCGCAGAGCGGCCGGTTCGTGGAGCTGACCGAGCGGTCCGGGCCGGTCAACCTCTGCCTGTCCAATCTCGGCCGGTACGACTTTCCCGACCGGATCGGGGCCTGGCGGCTAAGCGGCGCCCAGTTCGTCGCCGGGCTCTCGGTCTGCGGCTACTTCGTCGCCACGGCGAACACGAGCCATGGGGAACTGGCCTGGAACTTCGTTCACGTGCCGGAGGCGGTCCCGGACGCCCGCGCGGCCGGCCTCGTCGACGCCTGTGTCGACGCGGTGCTCGCCGAGATCACAGTGGTGCCGGCAAGGGTCGATCCGGTGTCGGCCGGGGCCGACGGGAAGGTGGAATCATGATCGGGGCAGGGAGACGGATCGACGCGCGGGGCCGGGCGGTGGTGGTCACCGGCGCCTCGTCGGGGCTCGGCCGCGAGGCCGCGCTGCACCTAAACCGGACGGGGTTCCGGGTCTTCGCCGGGGTGCGCGACCGGGCCGCCGCCGACGACCTGGCCGCCGCCACGGCCGGCCGGATCACCCCGCTCCGCCTCGACGTCACCCGGGCCGACGAGGTCCGGCAGGCGGTCGACGAGGTGACCCGCCAGGTCGGCACCGACGGTCTCTGGGGGCTCGTCAACAACGCCGGCATCAGCCTGCCCGGCCCGCTGGAGTGCGTCACACTGGAGCAGGTCCGGCGGCAGCTCGACACCAACGTGGTCGGCCAGATCGCGGTGATCCAGGGCTTCCTCCCGCTGCTGCGGGCCGGCCACGGCCGGATCGTGAACGTCACCTCCGGCCTGGGCCGGGTCGCCCTGCCCTACCTCGGCGTGTACGCGGCGGCGCAGTTCGCCAAGGAGGCGGTCAGCGACAGCCTGCGGCGCGAGCTGTGGCCGTTCGGGATCGCGGTGTCGGTGGTCCAGCCGGGGGCGATCCAGACGCCGATCTGGGACAAGGTCGCCCACGCCGGGTCGGAGACGATGGCCGGGGCGGCGGGGCGGGCCGGCGACCTCTACGACGAGCCGTTCAGCCGCTTCCTCACCCGGCTGGCCGCGCAGGCCCGGCGGAGCGGGACCACTCCGGCGGACTTCGCGCGGGCGGTCACCCGGGCGCTGACCGCCGCGCGGCCGAAGACCCGGTACCCGGTGGGCCGCGACGTGCGGTTGGGCAGCCTGGCCGCCCGCCTGCTGCCGGACGCCCTGCTCGACCGCAACTTCGCCCCGCTCGTGCGGGCCCGCCGCAAGCCTTCCTCAGTGCCCGTCGACCCGACCCCCGTGCCCCTCGCCCCGACCAACAGTGAGGACTGACCAGCATGGATGCCGACCAGCAGGCCCGCACCCAGGCCCAGGCCCTGTTCGCCCACAACCTGGAGTTGATCTCCGCCGGGCGGATCAGTGAGTGGGTGGAGCTGTTCGACCCCGACGGGGTGCTGGAGTTCCCCTACCCCCTGCCGGGCATCGCCCCGCGGTTCACCGGTCACCAGGAGCTGTACGAGCACATGAAGGACTTCCCGAAGCAGTTCGACGTGCGCTTCTCGGGGCTGACCTTCCACGAGACGACCGACCCCGACCTGGTGATCGCCGAGTTCGTCGGGGACGGCCGGGGGATCGTCACCGGCCGGCCGTTCCACCAGGTCTACATCTCGGTGGTCCGGTTCCGGGCCGGGAAGATCGTGCACTTCCGGGACTTCTGGAACCCTCTGGCGACCATCCGGGCCGGGCTGACGATCGGGCACGCCTGGCGCGGCCTGGTCGACCTGCTGCGGCCCGCCGCACGTCGTCGCCCGAAAGGGCCGGGCCCCGGTCGGGGGTGACCGTCGGGCCCGCCACCGTTCGGTGGGACGGGCGTGGGGGCCGGCCCCGTGCGCCGGCCGGCCCCCACGTACGCGAAGTGCTGCGCCTACGGCTTCCAGGAGCCGGCGATCTCCAACTCGTGCCGGTACTCCAGCGCGCCGTTCTTGTTCGCCACGTCGAAGGTGACGCTGCCGGTGCGCTTGCTGCCCTCCCGCAGGTTGACGCCGGAGTCGAGCAGGTCCCCGCAGCCGGCCAGCGCGCCGGCGATCCCGTTCGCGGTGGTGCCGTCCTCGGCGACCCACTGGAAGTAGAACGGGTTGATCGACATCTTGCCCTTCTTCACCGTCGCGGTGACGTCCGCGATCAGGTAGAGGCCCTTGTCGGGATCGGGCGAGTACGACTTGCAGCCCTTGGCCGAGGTGCGGAACCGCAGCACCGTGATCTCCAGGGTGCCCTCGTCGTCGGTGATGACCAGGGTTTCGCCGGCCTTCATGTTGAAGGTCTCGCCGTCTGGCGGGGCGGACGACGAGGGGGAGGTCGGGTCGGCGGTCGGCAGGCCGCTCGGGGCGGTGGTGACCCGGGGCGCGGTCGGCAGTTGCCGCTCGGCCTCCTTCGCCGCCTCGTTGGCACCGGCGACGAGCGCCACGATGCCACCGACGCAGCAGAGCAGCGCGAGCACCGCCACGACGACCACGATGATGATGATCGGCTTCTTGCTGCTCTTCTTGGCCGGCAGCGGGGGGCCGAGCGGGTAGCCCGGGCCCGGCGCGTACGGCCCACCCGGCGGCGGGTACGGCCCACCCGGCGGCGGGTACGGAGTGCCCGACACCGGCGGGTAGGCCGCCTCCGGGCCCGGCTGGTACGCCGGGTCGGGGCTGGGCGGCGGCGTGAAGGCACCCGGCGGCGGGTACGGCGCGCCCGAGGTGGGCGGGTACGGCGCGGCCGAGACCGGGGGCGGCGGGTACGGCGCGCCCGAGACCGGGGGCTGGGGGGTGGTCGGCGGCGGGGCGGTCGGATCGGCCGGCCACTGGGGCATCGGTGCCGTCGGCGGGTCCTGGTTCGGCTGGTAGGGGTCCTGCGGCCCGTAAGGGGGCTGGGGGTGGCTCAACGTACTCCTCGGCACCTCATCGCGATCTCGAACGTCCTGACGGTATCGCTCCTGGCCAAGTCCCGGATCGCCCCGACCGTCTCAGCGGGGTAACAGGACGGCGGCGGTGCGGACCACGTCGGCGTCGACCGCGAACCGTCCGGTGACCGTCGCGGGCGGGTCGGGCACCGGGGCCGCGTCCAGCCGGGCGGGGGCGATCCGGGCCGTGAACAGGCCGGAGTCCGGGTCCAGCTCGACGCGGGCGTCGTGGAAGTCCAGCCACGTGCCGACGACCGGGTGCCACACCTTGTAGATGGTCTCCTTGGCGCTGAACAGCACGGCCGCCCAGGGGACGGTGCCGGGAAGCCGGGCACAGTCGTCCCATTCCTCGGGCAGGCCGATCAGCCGGCGTACCCCCGCGTTGAGTTCCCGGTGGCGCTCGGCGTCCATGCCGACCGACCGGATCTCGTCGGCGCGGGCCACGGCGGCGGCGCAGTAGCCCGGCGTGTGGGTGATGGTGCCGACCACCCCGGCGGGCCAGACCGGGGAGCGGTCCGGCGCGGAGGGCACGGCGACGGCCGGTACGCCGAGCCGGGTGAGCGCCCGTCGGGCGCAGACCCGCCCGGCGGTGAAGTCGCGCCGCCGGCGCTGGACCGCCCGCTCGCTCAGGCAGGCCAGCTCGGCGGGGAGCAGCTTTCCGGCCCAGTCGTCCCCGCTGGCGACGGCCACCGCGACCTCGGGCGGCAGCAGGTCACGCATCCCGTCTCCTGACGCTCGTCGCCGTCGAAGGTACCGCACGCACCCCGTCACGGGCGGATCATGGGGTCGGCGGGGGCCGCACCGTCGCCGACCTCGGCGCCCAGCAGGTCCACGCCAACGCGACGGCCGGGCAGGACGGTCGCCGCCAGCAGTCCACGGAAGACGGCTGTCGATCGTCTCTTGTCGATCACCTGGGCGAGCGTAGTGAGATCCGTATTGGAGGATCCGGCGGCCCCGGCCGGCCGGCGGACATACGGCCCCGGCGGGCGGCTCCGCCGGGCGGCACGGCCGGCCCCGGCTGCGGTACTGGCTGGGTCGTGAGCGTTCCGAAAGGTTCTTGCCACACAACTGACGACTATCTGCCGCATTCAGCCATTAGACTGGTGAGGTCCGTCAGAAATCTGACGCGAGTCCACCCGTTGTGCAGGTGGTGCCGGGTGGCTAAGCTTCAATTGCGCGCCCCAATCGCCCGCTTCCCCCGTGGCAGGCGATCGGGGCGCGCGTCTGTGCGTCGAGGGGTCTTCTCTGAGCCCGGTGGGGCTTCACGTGGGCCAGTCTCCGCCCGATTGTGCGATATCCGACGGCCATCGACGGGCGCGATGCCCTGCCCGCCGCCGTCACAGCGCGCGCCCCCGCCCGCCCCGAGCGGGGCGGGCGTCAGGCCGGCAGGCGCGCCGTCAGATCCAGCGGCCGTCCAGCCACATTCGGGCCGACCACTCCGCGTACGGCAGCACCCGAGCCACGAAGATCGGATAGAAGTACACGAAGCAGAGCGCCACCAGCAGCACGTACGCGCCCACCACGACGCCGCCCACCAGCCGGCGTTCGGCCGCCGCCTCGTCGTCGGTGCCGGCGGGCGCCTCCCCGGCCGGGGCCCGCGCCCCGCCATCGGCCGGCGAGACGATCGCGCCCAGCACGTAGACGACCGCCAGGACCAGGAACGGCACGGCCGGCGCGGCGTAGAAGGAGAACATCGTCCGCCCGCCGTCGAGGGCGAACCAGAACCAGGGCAGCAGGCCGGCGGCCGCGCAGAGCAGGATCGCCCCGGCCCGCCAGTCCCGCCGCGCGATGCCGATCCAGGCCGCCCCGGCCAGGGCGGGCAGGAACGACCACCACAGCAGCGGCGTGCCCAGCAGCAGGATCTCCGAGGCGCAGCTCGCCGCGCCGCAGCCACCCTCGCTCGACCAGTGGATCGCCACCGGCCGGCCCAGCAGCAGCCACTGCCAGGGCCAGGACTGGTACTTGTGCGGGTCGTCCAGCTGCTTGTGGAAGCCGTACGCCGCCTTGTGGTACTCCCACAGGTTGTTCAGCGCCCCGACGAACGGGGTGTCGCTCAGGCCGGGCACGCTCGGGTACCGGGCGGCGAGGCGGTAGTAACCGTCGTCGGTCAACAGCCAGCCCGACCAGGTGGCGACGTAGGTGACGACCATGAGGACGCCGGCCAGCGCCAGCCAGGGCAACTCGTCGAGCAGCGCGTCGCGCCACGGCCGGCGTACCCCTGCGGAGCGGCGGACGCCGACCTCCCACAGCAGGGCCAGCAGCGCGAAGGCCGGCAGGAAGTACAGCGCGCTCCACTTGACCGCGCAGGCGCAGCCGAGCAGCACCCCGGCGGCCAGCCGCCACCACGGCCAGTTCCGCCAGCCACCGGCGGGCCGGCCGGCGCGCCCGGGCAGGGTGGGGTCGAGGCCGGAGTCCAGCGCCCGGCTCCACCGCCGACGCCGGGCGTCCCGGTCGATGACCAGGGCGCCGAACGCGGCCAGTACGAACAGCAGCAGGAAGATGTCGAGCAGGGCGATGCGGGAGAGGACCAGGTGGAAGCCGTCGAGGGCGAGCAACAGGCCGGCGGCGCAGCCGAGCGTGGTGGAGCGGAACAGCCGGCGGCCGATGCGTACCAACAGCAGCACCGACAAGATGCCGGCCAGGGCGGCGCTGAAGCGCCAGCCGAACTCCGGTGCGGTCGTCATCAGGTGCCCGGGCACGGAGATGTTGTGCTCGGCGTCGGAGTACCCGAACGCCCACTCGCCGAGGCCGATCAGCCACTTACCCAGCGGCGGGTGCACCACGTACGACGGGCCGTTGTCCTTGTAGTTCCACTCGACGGCCTTGTCGATGAGCGCCCAGCTGTCACGGGCATAGTAGATCTCGTCGAAGATCTTGCCCTTCGGGTTGCTGAGATCGACCAGGCGCAGGATCGCGGCGATCGCCACCACGACGGCGGTGGCCAGCCACGAGTTGATGTCCAGCCGGGCGTCGACGGTGGCGAGCCGTCGCCGCACGATCGCGGGAACGCCCCCGCCGCCGGGGGTTGGGGGAGCCCCGGACTCCTCGGTCGCGCCGCCGCCAGATCCGGCGTGCTCCGATCCCGTCCGGCCCGCGCTCTGCGCTGTCGACGCACTCGTCACCAAGCGATCGTAGGCTGCGGAGGTGCCCGGCGGCGCCCGTCGTCTCCGATACCGGTACAACTGTCGATGAAGGAGCGCACCTCGTGGGCGAAATGTCCGAATTAGGATGCCTGATCCTCCTCGGCGCGCCGCTCGGCAACCCGGCCGACGCGTCCGCCCGGTTCCGCGAGGTGCTCGCCGCCGCCGACGTGGTCGCCGCCGAGGACACCCGGCGGCTCACCCGGCTGACCCGGGACCTCGACGTCGCCGTCCCCGGCCGGATCGTCTCCTACTTCGAGGGCAACGAGGAGCGGCGCACCCCCGAACTGGTCGAGGTTCTCCGCGAGGGGTACGTCGTCGCCCTGGTCACCGACGGCGGGATGCCCAGCGTCTCCGACCCCGGGTACCGGCTGGTCCGGGGGGCCCTCGACGCCGGAGTCCCGGTGACCGCCGCCCCCGGGCCCAGCGCCGTCACCACCGCCCTCGCGCTGTCCGGCCTGCCCAGCGACCGGTTCTGCTTCGAGGGCTTCCTGCCCCGCACGCCCGGCGCTCGGCGATCCCGGCTGCGCGGCCTGGCCGGCGAGGAGCGAACCCTGGTCCTCTTCGAGGCCCCGCACCGGATCACCGGCGCGCTCGCCGATCTGGCCGCCGAGTTCGGCGCCGACCGGCCGGCCGCGCTCTGCCGCGAGCTGACCAAGACGTACGAGGAGGTGGTCCGCCGCCCGCTCGGCGAGCTGGCGGTCTGGGCTGCCGAGCACGAGCCGCGCGGTGAGATCACCCTCGTGGTGGCCGGCGCGCCCCCGGCCGCCACCCGCCGCCCCGACGACGAGACGCTGCGTGCGGCCGTCGCCGAGCGGGAGGCCGCCGGCCTGTCCCGGCGCGACGCGATCACCGAGGTTGCCACCGAGTACGGCCTGCGCCGCCGCGACGTCTACACCACCACCCACGCCTGAGGTGCAAGGAAGGGCCCCCTGTTAACGCTTTCGGTATAGGAAGGGCCCCTTCCTAACCAGCCGGAAGGCGGCCCGGCCGAACCGGGCCGGGAGGCGGGGCGGCGGGAACCGGCCGGCCGTCGGGCGGTTCCTTACCAGGCGGCGGCGAGGAAGCCGACGCCGATCATGAGCGGGCCGGCCACCGCGGCCGTCACCGCCCACCGGCGGGCCCGCCGGTCGGCCAGCCTGGCCGCGCCGGTGTACCGGGCGATTCCCGTGCCGCAGGCCAGCACCAGCAGCAGCCCGAGCAGCCAGCGCAGGTGCCGGCCGGCGCCGGTGTCGGCGTACGCGGTGTCGCCCGACGGGCCCGTCATCCGGGCGGTCAGGGTGGAGCCGGCGGCGGTGCGCTCGGCGGGCACGCCGCTGACGCGTACCCCGAAGGCGATGAACCGCTCGCCCTCGGCGGTGAAGATCCCCCGGCAGCGCTGCGTCAGCCCGGTGCCCGTGCATTCGCCGATCACGACGGTGCCGGTGGTGGCGTGTCCGACGGCGAGCCAGAACGGGCCGGCGCTCACCCAGGCGAAGAAAGCGGCGAGCAGGCTGAGCGCCAGCAGCGCGGAGAGGCCCTGCCACGGGTCCGGCGGATGGGCTGGGCGGTCGGCGGCCCGCCGAGCACCGCGTCCGACGGAGTCCGCACCGGCGGCGCGTCGCCGCCACCAGCGTCCGCGGCCGTGCTCCTCCCTCAGGGGCGTACCGTCCCAGTGCACCTCCTCGATCGGCGGCCAGAACAGCCCGTCGTCGCCCGGCACCTTCTCGTCGGGGGCGGGCCCCGGGCGGAGTCGGCCGCCGGGCTGTCGGACCGGAACCCGGCGCGGCACCGCGTCGACCGGTGCCCCGGTGGTGGGCTCCACCTCCACCGGCCGGTCGGGGCCGCCGACGGGCTGTCCGGCCTGTGTCGCCGGGCCGGGCTGCGTTGGCGGAACCGGCTGGCCGGCTCGCGGCGCGACCGCGTCCGGCGACGTCGCCGGACCGGCCGCCGCGGTGGGCAGCGGGTCGGTGGACGGTACGGGGCGCGGCAGCGGTGCCACGCCCGGCGCCCGGGCTGCCGGTTCGGGCGGGGGCTCGTCGCCGAGCGCCGACCCGCCGGGCGGCTCCTCGTGGTCCGGGGCGGCTCGTCTGCCAGTCACGGGTTCATTGGACACCGACTCTGGTGAGCGGCAGTGCAGCTCAGGCCGCGTGTCGGCGACAAATCGGGCGGATGGTCCCCGGTGGTCGCTGTCGACGCCGTCCGGCCTCCGCTCTCCCGCGCGGCGCGGCGAGCCGGCCTATTGGTTCGCGGTGCCCCGGCGGCGGTCACTAGGCTTGCTGGTCATGAGTCACGTTCTCGCGGCGGTAGCCTGGCCGTACGCCAACGGCCCGCGCCACATCGGCCACGTCTCCGGTTTCGGCGTTCCCTCCGACGTCTTCGCCCGGTACATGCGGATGGCCGGCCACGACGTGCTCATGGTCTCGGGCACCGACGAGCACGGCACCCCGATCCAGGTGCAGGCCGACGCCGAGGGGGTCACCCCCCGCGAGCTGGCCGACCGGTACAATCGGGTGATCGCCGAGGACCTGCGGGCGCTCGGGCTGTCGTACGACCTGTTCACCCGCACCACCACCCGTAACCACTACGCGGTGGTACAGGAGCTGTTCTCCGGGCTGCACCGCAACGGCTACATCGTGCCGAAGGTCACCACCGGCGCGATCTCGCCGTCGACCGGCCGGACCCTGCCCGACCGGTACATCGAGGGCACCTGCCCGATCTGCGGGTACGACAGTGCCCGCGGGGACCAGTGCGACAACTGCGGCAACCAGCTCGACCCGGTCGATCTGATCAACCCCAAGTCCAAGATCAACGGTGAGACGCCGGAGTTCGTCGAGACCGAGCACTTCTTCCTCGACCTGCCCGCCCTCGCCGACGCCCTGCGGCGGTGGCTGGACGGCCGGGAGGGCTGGCGGCCCAACGTGCTGCGGTTCTCGCGGAACCTGCTCGACGACCTCCAGCCCCGGGCCATCACCCGGGACCTGGAGTGGGGCGTGCCGATCCCCCTCGACGGCTGGCGCGACCGCCCGGACAAGCGGATCTACGTCTGGTTCGACGCGGTCATCGGCTACCTGTCGGCGTCCATCGAGTGGGCCCGCCGCACCGGCGACCCGGAGGCGTGGCGCAGGTGGTGGTCCGTCGACGCCGAGGGCAAGGACGCCCTGAGCTACTACTTCATGGGCAAGGACAACATCGTCTTCCACTCGGTGATCTGGCCGGCGCTGCTCGGCGGGTACTCCGGTGCGGGCGACCGGGACGGCGAACCCGGCGCGCTGGGTCGGCTCAACCTGCCCACCGAGGTCGTCTCCAGCGAGTACCTGACGATGGAGGGACGCAAGTTCTCCTCGTCCCGCAAGGTCGTCATCTACGTCCGGGACTTCCTGGAGCGGTACGACGCGGACGCGCTGCGCTACTTCATCGCGGTCGCCGGGCCGGAGAGCAACGACACCGACTTCACCTGGGCCGAGTTCCTTCGCCGCAACAACGACGAACTGGTCGCCGGCTGGGGGAACCTGGTCAACCGGTCGGTGTCGATGGCGGCGAAGAACTTCGGCGCGATCCCGCCGGTCGACCCGGCCGGGCTCACCGAGGCCGACGAGGCGCTGCTCGCCACCGCCCGGGTCGGCTTCGACACCGTCGGTGACCTGATCGGCCGGCACCGGCAGAAGCAGGCCATCGGTGAGGCGATGCGGGTCGTGGCCGAGGCCAACAAGTACCTGTCCGAACAGGCCCCCTGGAAGCTCAAGGAGCCGGCCGACAAGCCCCGGATGGGCACCATCCTGCACGTCGCCCTCCAGGTGGTCAGCGACGCGAACACCCTGCTCACCCCGTTCCTGCCGCACTCGGCGCAGCAGATCCACGAGCTGCTCGGCGGCACCGGCGTGCACGCCCCGATGCCGGTGATCGAGGAGGTCGACGACCTCGACGGCGGGCCCGCGTACCCGGTGCTGACCGGGGACTACACGGTCGGGGCGCGCTGGGAGTCCGTACCGGTCGAGGTGGGCCGGCCGCTCGCGGCGCCGAAGCCGGTGTTCCGCAAGCTCGACCCGTCGATCGTCGAGGAGGAGTTGGCCCGGCTCGCCGGTTGACCGTCCCGCCCTCCCGCAACTGTCGGCGACACGGCGGCAAATGGCCACCTCCTCACCGGCCAGCCCGCTCTGTACGCGGGACTCGACGGCGGTGGCCCCGCCATCCCGATCGACTGACGCGCCAGCGCAACCGCGTGGCGAGCGCTCAACCCAGGATCGACCCTCGCGCCGTGCGGCGGGCTGAGTGGGTGGCCGTGGTTTGCGGACCGAACCGACCGAGGATCGTGATCAGGGCGCCCGCACGGGCACGGCCGGGGCACGGGATAGCGTGGGCGGATGAGTGTTGATCCAGTGGCGCACAACCGCATCGCCTGGGACCGGCAGGTCGACCAGGGCAACGAGTGGTCGCGGCCGATCTCCGCGGAGACGGTCGCCAGGGCGCGGGCCGGTGACTGGTCGGTCGTGCTCATCGGCTACCAACCCGTAGACCGCTCCTGGTTCCCCGCCGACCTGGCCGGCGCGGACGTGCTGTGCCTGGCCTCCGGAGGCGGCCAGCAGGGGCCGACGCTCGCCGCGGCCGGGGCCCGGGTCACCGTGCTGGACAACTCGCCGCGCCAGCTCGAGCAGGACGAGCTGGTCGCCCAGCGGGACAACCTGCCGCTGCGGACGATGCTCGGCGACATGCGCGACCTGTCCGCGTTCGCCGACTCCTCGTTCGACCTCGTCTTCAACCCGGTCTCGAACCTGTTCATCCCCGAGCTCGCCCCGGTGTGGCGGGAGTCGTTCCGGGTGCTGCGACCGGGCGGGACGCTGCTGTGCGGCTTCCTCAACCCGGACGTCTACCTGTTCGACCGCGAGGCGCTGGACCAGCGCGGCGAGCTGGTGGTCCGGCACAAGCTGCCGTACAGCGACGTCACGCACGTGCCGGCCGAGGAACGCGAGCGGCTCTTCGGCGCGGACGCGCCGCTGGAGTACAGCCACAGCATGGCCGAGCAGCTCGGGGGCCAGCTCGCCGCAGGCTTCGTCATCACCGGGTTCGAGGAGGCACCGCACCACTCGGACGCCACCGCGGACTGGCTGCCCGGCTACTTCGCGACCCGCGCCGTCAAACCATGATGGAACTCGGGCGCGCTCAACGCCGCGCCATCGCCGGGGCGACGACGAACTCCAGGATCGCCCGGTTCACCTCGTCGGCGTTGGTCCACGGGATGCCGTGCGGCGCGCCCTCGAGCGTCACCAGCCGGCCGTCGGGCAGCATCGGCTGCAACCGCTGACCGGTCACGCCGTACGGTAGAACCCGGTCCTGGTCGCCCTGGACGATCAGCACCGGCACGTCGATCCGGGGCACGTCGGGTCGGAAGTCGGTCAGCCAGGCGTCCACGCACTGGTACGTGCCGATCGCCGAGGCCCGTGCGCCGATGTCCCAGTGCGCCCGGTACGCCTCCTCGCTGACCAGCTTGCCCTTGTTGTCGGCGTAGTTGAAGAAGCTGTCGCAGAAGCTGGTGAGGAATGCGAACCGGTCGGCGAGGATCGCCTGCTGGAAGCCGTCGAACAGGCTTCGGTCCAGCCCCTCCGGGTTGTCCGGGGTCTTCAGCAGCAACGGCGCGAGCGGGGCGAGCAGCACCGCCCGGTCCACCCGATTCGACCCGTACGTGCCGAGGTAGCGGGTGACCTCCCCGGTGCCCATCGAGTGCCCGATGAGGATCGCGTTGCGCAGGTCCAGCTCGGTCATCAGCACGTCCAGGTCGGCCGTGAACGTGTCGTAGTCGTAGCCCGCGGCCGGCTGGCTGGAGTTGCCGAAGCCCCGCCGGTCGTACGTGATGGTCCGGTAGCCGGCGGCGAGCAGCGCGGAGGTCTGCTTTTCCCACGTCGCCCCGTTGAACGGGAACCCGTGGATCAGCACGACCGGCTGGCCGTTGCCGTGGTCCTCGTAGTACAGATCGATGGGTGCGGTGTTCTCCGCGCCGACGGTCATGAAGGGCATGTGGTCTCCCGGAACGGGGTCGGGTCGTCGGACGCCCCGCGCATTCCCGACCCGCCCACCGTTATGCCCGCCCCGACCGGGCCGCCCCCGACCGGGCCGCCCGTCGCCTACCCCGCCGGCCGGGACCGGTCACGCGACGACCGGCCGTCAGAGCGGGTACGGGACGTTGACCATCCGGTCGTCGGTCACCTCGACCGCCGGGGCCCAGGTCTCGTAGACGCCCCGTTCCTGGCACTGCGCCCCGGTCGTGGCCACGGCGTCCGGATCCGGCCGGGTCAGCCGCAGCCGCAGCCAGCCGGCCTCCTCCCGCAGGACCAGGCAGGGCACGCCCCGCCAGGCGGCGTGCCGCAGCTGGCGGGCCACCGTCTCCACCGGATACCGGGCGGTCCGGGTCATCGCCAGCACCCGGAACCCGCTGGGCAGGTCGGCGATCGCCTCGTACACGGTTCCGGCGTACCCGCCGACGAGCTGTGTCGAACGGGCCGCCTCCCCGGTCGGCAGCCACTCCTGATCGGGGGAGAGATCGGGCACCCCCGCCAGCAGGTGCCGCCACTGCGGGCCGACCATCCGTAGCCAGCCCCGCTGCTCGGCCTGGTAGCTGTAGAGGACCACCTCCGCCCCCGACGCCGGGTAGGCCAGCAGGGTGGCGTTCGCCGGCATCGGCAGGTCGGCGAAGTCCCGGGTGACGAACTCCGGGACGAGCTGCGCCTCGCTGGGCACGAACCCGGTGCCCAGCACCGGCGGGCCGAGCCGGTCCCGGGGCGGCAGCGCTGTCAACCCCCGGTGCTCCGCGCCGACCGGCAGCACGTAGTCGGCCGGGTCGGCGGCCCGCCAGCGCAGCGCGTACGTCACCTCCAGCTCGTCCCGGCCGCCCGGTGAGTCGGTGCGCAGCACCGCCAGGGCCGCCGGCGTACGCAGGTGCGCCACGTCGTGTTCGCGGTGGCAAAAGCCGTGCGGCAGCCAGCCCCGGGCGTACCCGGCGAGCTGCCGGGCGGAGAGCACCTTGATCATCCGGGTGCCCCGCCGGATCACCGCGGACGCCCGGATCGCCGCCAGCGTCGGGTCGCCGGCCGAGGCGGGCTGCTGGCTGAGCCGCTGCACCTGCGGCCAGCCCCGCTCGCGGTGCAGCGGCACCAGCAGCGGGGCGTCCGGCTCCTCGGTCGGCTCGGCCGCTCCGCGCACCGCGTCGACCTCGCTGGCGTGCGCGAACCTCCGCCAGGGCAGCGCCACCCCCGGCCGGGGCACCCACTCGAAGCCGGGCACCTCCTCGGCGCTGAACAACTCGTACGCCGCGCCCCGGGCGATCTCCTCGGCCGGGTACGCGACCCCGCCGTACGTCACGCGCAGCCCCGTCCGCGCATCGGCGGCTCCACTGGCCTCGGGGGCGACGCTCACCCCGGCGACGCTAGGCCCGCCGCGTTCCGGATGGGTGAACGGCCGGTGACAGTCCGGTGAGCGGCACCCGGTCGGCGCGCTCCCCGTCCCACGGCCGGGCACCCGTAAGGAGTCGGGTGAGGCAACGGGGAGGGCCGGGTGGCGGACCGGGCCGACCCGCGGTGTGTGATGCTGGCGGCGATGACCGAGTCGACCGAACCCCGCCGGCAGCGGGCCGCCCGCCGGGCCGGCGAGTTCCCGCCCGCGCCCGAGCCGCTGCCCGGCCCCGTGCCGGACAGCCACACCCACCTGGACATCACCGTCACCGAGGCCGGCGTGCCGGCCGGCGGGGCGGGCGGCAACGCCACCGCCGACGACCCGATCGCGGCGGCCGTCGCGGTGGCCGCCGAGGCCGGGGTGGACCGGCTCGTCCAGGTCGGCGTCGACGTCGCGTCCTCGGTGTGGAGCGCCGACACGGCCGACCACTACCCGGCGGTGCTGGCCACCGTCGCGCTGCACCCCAACGAGGCACCCCGCCTCGCCGACCTCGACGGGGCGCTGCGCGCCGTCGAGGCGCTCGCCGCCCGCGACCGGGTGCGCGGCATCGGCGAGACCGGGATGGACTTCTTCCGCACCGGCGACGAGGGCCGGGCCGCGCAGGAGGAGAGCTTCCGTGCCCACATCGGCATCGCCAAGCGGTACGGCAAGACCCTCGTCATCCACGACCGGGACGCCCACGCCGACGTGCTGCGGATTCTCGACGACGAGGGCGCCCCGGACACCGTCGTCCTGCACTGCTTCTCCGGCGACGCCGACTTCGCCCGCGAGTGCGTCCGCCGGGGGTACCTGCTCAGCTTCGCCGGCACGGTCACCTTCGCCAGCGCCACCGCGCTGCGCGAGGCCGCCGCGCTCACCCCGCTCGACCAGCTCCTGGTCGAGACCGACGCCCCGTACCTCACCCCCAGCCCGCACCGGGGGCGGCCCAACGCGTCGTACCTCATCCCGATCACCGTCCGTGCGCTGGCCGCGACCACCGGCGCGGATCTCGACGCGCTCTGCGCCGCGCTGTCGGCGAACGCCGAACGCGCCTTCGGCCCGTGGTGACCGCCGGCCTGCTCGGCCCGGCGGAGATCCGGGACCTCGCCGCCCGCCTCGGCGTCAACCCGACGAAGAAGCTCGGCCAGAACTTCGTGCACGACCCGAACACCGTCCGCCGCATCGTCGCCGCCGCCGGGCTGGCCGCGGACGACGTCGCCCTGGAGGTCGGCCCCGGTCTCGGCTCCCTCACCCTGGCCCTGCTCCCGGCCGCCGCCCACACCCACGCCGTCGAGATCGACCCGACGCTGGCCGCCGCGCTGCCGCAGACCGCCGCCCGGCACGCCGGCCCGTACGCCGGCCGGCTCACCGTGCACCGCGCCGACGCGCTGCGGATCGATCCCGCCGAGCTGGCCGCCCCCGCGCCGACCGCCCTGGTGGCGAACCTGCCGTACAACGTGGCCGTTCCGGTGGTGCTGCACCTGCTCGCCGCGCTGCCCAGCCTGCGACACGGCCTGGTGATGGTGCAGAAGGAGGTCGCCGACCGGCTCGTCGCCGGCCCCGGCTCCAAGGTGTACGGCATCCCGTCGGTCAAGCTCGCCTGGCACGCCCACTCCCGCGCCGCCGGCCGGGTCCCACCCAACGTGTTCTGGCCGGTGCCCAACGTCGACTCGGGGCTGGTCGCCTTCACCCGCCGCGAGCCGCCCCGCCCCGAAGTGCCCCGGGAACGGGTCTTCGCGGTCGTCGACGCCGCGTTCGCGCAGCGCCGCAAGACCCTGCGGGCCGCCCTCGCCGGCTGGGCCGGCGGGGCCGACCGGGCCGCCGCGGCCCTCACCGCCGCCGGGGTGGACCCCGGCGCCCGCGGGGAGTCGCTCACCGTCGAGCAGTTCGCCGCCATCGCCGCGTCGGCCCCGACCGGCACGCCGGCAGCGCAGTAGCTGGCGCGGTGCCCGGACCCCGCAGCGCGTACGACCCGGTTGACGGCTGGTCCGAGCCGGCCGCCGACCCCGCCGAGGAGCTGATCGTGACCGAGCC
>NZ_GG657738.1:4254236-4301998 GCF_000158815.1 Micromonospora sp. ATCC 39149
CCCCCGCCGCGTACGCCGTTACTCGACCGGCTGCGCGACGCCGGGGCCGCCGGGCCGCCGCTGGGCAGCACCGACGGGCTGCTCGCCGCGCTGCGCCAGCGCGACCCCCGGGTGCTCGCCGCCACCCTCGGCAACGACCTCCAGGCCGCCGCACTCGTCATGCGCCCGTCGCTGGCCACCACCCTCAAGGCCGGCGAGGCCGCCGGGGCGCTCGCCGGCATCGTCTCCGGCTCCGGGCCCACCTGCGTCTTCCTCGCCGCCGACGCCGCCGACGCCGAGCGGATCGCCGGCGAACTGGAGCTGGCCGGGGTGTGCCGCGAGGCGCGCACCGCGCACGGCCCGGTGGCCGGCGCCCGGATCGGCTGAGCCACCCGCACCCGCCCCGCCCCCGGGGCGGGTCGGGTGCGCCCGCGTACCCTTGGGGTCAGGCGTCCCCAGGTGCCCGCCGGCACCGGGACGCCTTGATCATGGGAGGTGGGGTAGTGGCCAACATCGTCAACCTGGACCGGGTGTCCAAGGGCTACGGCGCCGCCGGGCCGCTGCTCACCGACGTCTCGCTCGGCCTCGACGACGCCGACCGGGTCGGCGTGGTCGGCCTCAACGGGGCGGGCAAGTCGACCCTGCTGCGGCTGCTGACCAAGCAGGAGGACCCCGACGACGGCCGGGTCACCCACCGCCGCGACCTGCGCGTCCTCTGGCTGCCGCAGACGCTCACCCTCGCCCCCGAGGCCACCGTCCGGAACGTGGTGCTCGGCACCGCCTGGCTCGGCGAGAGCATGGGCGCCGAGCACGAGTGGGCCGGCGACGCCGGCGTCCGGGCCATCCTCGACGGCCTCGGCATGCCCCACCTGGGCCTCGACCAGCCCGTCGGCCCGATGTCCGGCGGCGAGCGCCGCCGCGTGGCGCTGGCCGCGCTGCTGGTCCGCGAGTCCGACCTGCTCATTCTCGACGAGCCCACCAACCACCTCGACGTCGGCGGCGTCGACTGGCTCGCGAAGCACCTCGTCGGCCGCCGGGGCGCCCTCGTCGTGGTCACCCACGACCGGTGGTTCCTCGACGCCGTCTGCACCACCACCTGGGAGGTCGCCGACCAGGCCGTCCGCGCTTACGAGGGCGGCTTCGCCGCGTGGACCCTCGCCCGCGCCGAGCGGGAACGGGTCGCCGCCGCCACCGAGGCCCGCCGGCAGAACCTGCTCCGCAAGGAAATCGCCTGGCTGCGCCGCGGCCCGCCCGCCCGTACCTCCAAGCCGAAGTTCCGCATCGACGCGGCCAACGCGCTCATCGACGACGTACCGCCGCCGCGCGACACCATGTCGCTGCAACGGCTCGCGACCGCCCGGCTCGGCAAGCAGGTGTACGACCTGGAGCACGTCCGGCTGCACGCCGGCCCCAAGGAGATCCTGCACGACACCACCTGGCAGGTCGGCCCCGGCGACCGGATCGCCGTCCTCGGCCGCAACGGCGCCGGCAAGACCACCCTGCTGCGGATGCTCGCCGGCATCATCCGCCCCGACGGCGGCCGGTTCGCCACCGGCTCCACCGTCCGGCCCGCGTTCCTCTCCCAGGAGCTGGCCGAGCTCCCCGGCCATCTGCGCGTCCTCGAAGCCGTCGAGGAGGTCGCCCGCCGGGTCCAGCTCGGCGACCGGGAGGTCTCCGCCGCCCAGCTCGCCGAGGTCTTCGGCTTCGACGACCGCCGGCTCTGGACGCCCGTGGGCGACCTCTCCGGCGGGGAGCGCCGCCGCCTGCAGATGCTCCGGCTGCTTGCCGCCGAGCCCAACGTGCTGTTGTTCGACGAGCCCACCAACGACCTGGACACCGACACCCTCGCCGCCCTGGAGGACCTGCTCGACTCGTGGCCCGGCACGATCATCGTGGCCAGCCACGACCGGTACCTCATCGAACGGGTCACCGACACCGCGTACGGGATGTTCGGCGACGGCAGGCTCGTACACCTGCCCGGCGGCGTCGACGAGTACCTGGCCCGCGCCGCCGACCGGCAGCCCGCCGCCCCGGTCGCCCCCGCCGGGCCCCCCGCCGACGGTATGCCGGCCGCCGCGGCCGGAAGCGGCATGTCCGCAGCCGAGGCACGGCAGGCGAAGAAGGAACTCTCCCGGCTCGAACGCCAGATCGCCAAGCTGGAGCAGCGGGAGGCCACCCTCCTCGACCAACTCGCCGCGAACGCCACCGACTACGCCCGGGTCGCCGAGCTGGACGCCCAGCTCAAGGACGTCCGGGCCGAACGGGAACAGGTCGAGGAGAACTGGCTGGCCCTCGCCGAGCAGGTGCCCGGCGGCTGACCAGGGCAACCGGGTGGGGGGTGTGCGACGTCACAGCCCGCCGTGCGGGACAATCGCAGGCGACCCCTCACCCGCACGGTCTTGGAGACTCTGACATGGCCCACACCCCCGTCAACCACCCCGCGCGGCCGATCTACCGGGCGATCGGCGGGCTCGTTGGTCTGTATTTCCTGGCCTTCGGAGTGCTCGGCCTCGTCGCCAGCGCTGGCGACGACCTCTTCGCCCAGGATGACACCGCGGTGCTCGGCCAGGGGACGAACCTCGGATTCTCGCTGCTCAGCCTCGTGCTCGGCATCACGATCCTGGCCGGCACCGTGATCGGCCGCAACCTCGACGTCGCGATCAACCAGTGGCTGGCGTACGCCCTCATGGTCCTTGGCCTGGCCGAGCTGGCCTTCCTCCGGACCGACGCCAACATCTTCAACTTCACCATCACCACCGACGTCGTGGTGCTGACCCTCTCCCTGGTCCTGCTGATGGCCGGCATGTACGGCAAGGTCGGCACGGACGAGGAGAAGGAGGCCTGGCAGAAGGCCCGGCTCGTCCTCTGACCCGACCCGCAGCGGGGAGCGGCACCCGCCGACCCCCGCTGCGGCGGTTCGGCCCGCGTTCGGCGGCCGGCGGGGTGACAATCCTTCCGAATGGCAACAATCGGATGGAGGGGTCATGGCGCACTTTCCGGTCAACCACCCGGCCCGGCCGCTCTACCGGCTCCTCGCCGGCCTGATCGGGCTTTACATCCTGATCTTCGGCGTGTGGGGCGTGGCCGAGACCTGGGGCGAGGGCCTGTTCGACCGGGGCAGCCACTGGGTCCTCGGGCTCCGCACCAACCTCGCGTTCTCGCTCGCCTCGGTGGGCTTCGGGATCGTGCTGCTGATCGGGGCGTCCCGGCGCAGCAACCTCGGCCACTACATGAACCTCACCGCCGGCGCGGTCTTCCTCGTCACCGGCATCCTGATGATGGCCGTCCTGCAGACCTCGGCGAACTTCCTCAACTTCTCGATGTCAACCGTCATCGTGTCGCTGCTGTTCGGGCTGGTGCTGCTCGCCACCGGCCTCTACGACAAGGTCGGCCCGACCGAGCACGCGGAGGCCGAGAGCCGGCACCGCCGCGACCCCGTCCCCGGCAGCCGCTGACCCCCGGCCTGTGCAGGGGGAGGCGACGCCGGTCAGCGGCCCCGAACCGTGATCAGCGTCGGCTTCGCCTCCAGGTGCGACAACCCGTTCCAGGCCAGGTTGACCAGGTGCGCGGCCACCGTCTCCTTGCGCGGCTTGCGCACCTCCAGCCACCAGCGCCCCGTCAGCGCCACCATGCCCACGAGGGCCTGCGAGTACAGCTCGGCCAGCTTCGGGTCGTACCCCCGGGTCTTGAACTCGGCGCCCAGGATGTGCTCGACCTGGTGCGCGACGTCGTTCATCACGCTGCTGAAGTTGCCCGTCGCCGACATCACCGGCGACTCCCGGACCAGCACGCGGAACCCGCTGGTCTCCTCTTCGATGTAACCCAGCAGGGCCATCGCCGCCTGCTCCAGCAACTCCCGGGGGTGGCCGGCGGTAAGTGCCGTGGTGATCCGGTCCAGCAGGGCCCGGACCTCCCGGTCCACCACCACCGCGTAGAGCCCCTCCTTGCCGCCGAAGTGTTCGTAGATGACCGGCTTGGAGACCTTGGCCCGCGCCGCCACCTCCTCGATCGAGGTGGCGTCGAAGCCGCGCTCGGCGAACAGTTGCCGGCCGATCGAGATCAACTGCTCGCGCCGCTGGGCCGCCGACATCCGCACCCGCGACGGCGGCTTGGCCGCCGCCGACGCGGTGCGTCGCTGCCCACGAGCACCGCCCGCACTGACCGGACCATCTGCCATGTCGTCACCTTGCCGGCGCTCGGTGACGCCCTGTCGCGGGATACTGCCGCCGTCGTTGGTCGCGCCGCCGTCGTCGGTCATCCGGCCATCCTGCCAGGCGGCGGCCGACCCGACCGGCCCGTTACCGCCGCCGGCCCCGCTGCGCCGGCTCCGGGCGGGCCAGCTTGGCCGCGATTCGCTCCGGCTTCGGCCAGCGCACCGCCCACGCCGCCCCGGCCCGTTCGAACAGCCAGATCACCCGGGCCGAGATGTCGACCTGCCCGCGCAGCACCCCGTGCCGGGCGCTCGTTGGCTCGGCGTGATGCAGGTTGTGCCAGCTTTCGCCGAACGACAGGATGGCCAGCGGCCAGAAGTTGGCCGCCCGGTCACCCTGGCGCATCGCGAACGGGCGCTCGCCGTAGACGTGGCAGACCGAGTTGATCGACCAGGTCACGTGGTGCAGCAGCGAGATCCGCACCAGCCCGCCCCAGAACAGCGCGGTCAGCGCGCCCCGCCACGACCAGGTGAGCAGCCCGCCCATCAGCGCCGGGCCGAGCATCGTCACCACTACCAGTACCGGGAAGAGTTGGTCCACCCGGCGGGTCGTCCGGTCGGCGAGCAGATCCGGAGCGAATCGCTTTCGGTTGGACAGTTCCCGGCCGAACAGCCAGCCGACGTGCGCGTGGAACAGCCCCTTCGCCAGCCCCCGGACGCTCTCGCCGAACCGCCACGGCGAGTGCGGGTCGCCGTCGAGGTCGGAGAAGGCGTGGTGGCGCCGGTGGTCGGCGACCCACTGGATGATCTCGCCCTGCACCGCGAAGGAACCCGCGACCGCCAGCACCACCCGCAGCCACGGCCGTGCCTTGAAGGAGCCGTGGGTGAAGTAGCGGTGATACCCGACGGTGATGCCCAGCCCGGAGACGACGTACCAGAACCCGGCCACCGCCACATCGGTCCAGCCCAGCCAGCCGCCCCAGGCGACCGGGATCGCGGCGACCAGGGCCAGGAACGGGATGACCACGAACGCCCACAGGGCGACCAGGATGCCGCGCGACTGGGGACCCTGGGTGAGCGGTATCGGGCCGACGGGGTGGGGCCCGGTCAGTGCGGACGGCATGGCACCTCGCAGTGGACGCGGTGATCACGAAGTTACGCCTACGTCACCGTAACTTAGAGGGCCGTGGAAAGCACGAAACAGTTTCCGGCACGAATGCGTGCGGTGTCGTACGCCCGGCCCACCTCCCTCAAGCGACACCGGCCCGCGACGGTCCGCCACAACGCCGGCGGTGGCTACCGGGGCTGCCTGACCTTCGAGGTGTCCAGATCGCGACGGCTCTCCTGGAAGATCACAGGGATCATGGCCAGAATGGGCGCTGGCGCGGAAGCTGTGGGGCGCTAAGGTGTAGTGGTCCGGCCAACCGATTGGTTTGTCCGTTTTAGACCGTCCCGGGTCGTCTAATGGCAGGACGTCAGGTTTTGGTCCTGATTATAGGGGTTCGAATCCTCTCCCGGGAGCTTCCGCTGTTTCGCCGTGCTTGCGTGGTTAGCATGGCCGCGAGACTGTCGCCGTCCCGACTGGAGCCACGTCGTGTCCCAGCCCCACCTCCGCACCGTCATCGTGCTCGCCGCTGGTGAGGGCAAGCGGATGAAGTCGGCGCTGCCCAAGGTGCTGCATCCCCTGCTCGGCCGGACCCTGCTCGGCCACGTGCTCGCCGCCACCGGGCCGCTGCGCGCGGACCGGACGGTCGTCGTGGTCGGCCACGGCGCGGACCAGGTCCGGGCGCACCTGGCCGAGGTCGCCCCGGAGGCCACCCCGGTGCTCCAGGCCGAGCAGCGCGGCACCGGCCACGCGGTCCGGATCGCGCTCGACGCCGTCGCCGACGCCGTGGGGACCGTGGTGGTGATCAACGGGGACGTGCCGCTGCTGCGCCCCGAGACCGTCGCCGCGCTGGTCGACGCGCACGAGGGTGCCGGGGCGGCGGCGACCGTGCTCGCCGCCGAGGTGCCCGACCCGACCGGGCTCGGCCGGATCGTTCGGGACGAGGCGGGCCGGCTTCGGCAGATCGTCGAGGAGCGCGACGCCACCGCCGAACAGCGGGCGCTGCGGGAGATCAACGCCGGTAGCTACGCGTTCGACGCGGTGCGGCTGCGGGACGCGCTGGGCAAGCTCTCCACCGACAACGACCAGGGCGAGGAGTACCTGACCGACGTCTTCGCCCTGCTGGTCTCCGCCGGTGAGCCGGTCGGGGTGCACGTGGCCACCGACCATGTCGAGACGCTCGGCTGCAACGACCGGGTCGAGCTGGCGGCGCTGCGCCGGCTGCTGCGCGACCGGGTCAACGAGGGCTGGATGCGTGCCGGGGTCAGCATCCTGGACCCGGCGACGACCTGGATCGACGTGACGGTGACGGTGGACCGGGATGCGGTGATCGACCAGAACACGCAGCTGCGTGGCGGGACCGTGGTCGGCGCGGAGGCGGTGGTGGGCCCGGACGTGACGCTGATCGACACGGTGGTCGGCCCGGGGGCGACCGTGCTGCGCAGCCACGCCGTCGACGCCGAGGTGGGCGCGGGGGCCAGCGTCGGGCCGTACGCGTACCTGCGGCCGGCGGCGAGGCTGGCCGAGAAGGCCAAGGTCGGCACGTTCGTCGAGGTGAAGAACTCCGAGATCGGCGCGGGCGCGAAGGTGCCGCACCTGTCGTACGTGGGTGACGCGACGATCGGGGCGAAGGCCAACATCGGCGCGGCGACGATCTTCGTGAACTACGACGGGGTGCACAAGCACCGCACGACGGTCGGGGAAGCGGCCTTCATCGGCTGCGACACCAGCCTGATCGCCCCGGTGGAGGTGGGGCCGGGCGCGTACGTCGCGGCGGGCAGCGCGATCAGCCAGAACGTGCCGGCGGGGGCGCTCGGGGTGACCCGCGCGCCGCAGCGCAGCATCGAGGGGTGGGTCGCCCGGAGGCGGGCCGGCACGGTGTCCGCGGAGGCGGCGGAGCGGGCCCGGCGCGCGGCGGAGGATGCGCCAGGGGTGTAGTGGGCCGCAAGGGAAGGTGAGGCAATCCACGGGGGCACCGAGGCGGTTCGTGGACCGTCCGACGGGGGAGATACTGCAACCAAACAGTCCCCGGCCCACACCGCACAGCCGGGCACCACCGAGCAACGGGAGCAGACGGGCCCATGGGCAGCATCGTCGCCGAAAACCGCAAAAGCCTGATGCTCTTCTCCGGACGTGGCTTTCCGGAGTTGGCCAGGGAGATCGGTGAGGTCCTCGGCATCGCGCCGACGCCCGCCGACGCGTACGAGTTCGCCAACGGTGAGATCTTCGTGCGCTTCAAGGATTCGGTACGCGGTTCGGACGCCTTCGTGGTGCAGTCCGTGACGCACGGGGTCAACACGTGGATCATGGAAACCCTGATCATGATCGACGCCCTGAAGCGTGGGTCGGCCAAGCGGATCACCGTGGTTCTGCCGTTCTACCCGTACTCGCGGCAGGACAAGAAGCACCGCGGCCGGGAGCCGATCTCGGCGCGGCTGGTGGCGGACCTGCTGAAGACGGCGGGGGCGAACCGGATCCTCACGGTGGACCTGCACACCGCGCAGATCCAGGGCTTCTTCGACGGCCCGGTCGACCACCTGTTCGCGATGGACGTGCTGGCCGAGTACGTGGAGCGTAAGTTCGCCGGGCGGCCGATGACGGTGGTGGCGCCGGACTCGGGTCGGGTGCGGGTGGCGGAGCGGTGGACGGATCGGCTGGGTGGCTGCCCGCTGGCGTTCATCCACAAGACGCGGGACCCGTTGAAGCCGAACCAGGTGGTGGCGAACCGGGTGGTCGGCGAGGTGGAGGGCCGGGTCTGCCTGATCGTGGACGACATGATCGACACCGGCGGGACCATCACCAAGGCCGCGGACATCCTGCGGGAGTCGGGTGCGGCGGAGATCGTGGTGGCGTCGACCCACGCGCTGCTGTCGGACCCGGCGACCGAGCGGCTGAAGAACAGCCCGATCACCGAGGTGGTGGTGACGAACACGCTACCGCTGCCGCCGGAGAAGCAGCTCGACAAGATCAAGGTGCTGTCGATCGCGCCGCTGCTGGCCCGGGCGATCCGGGAGGTCTTCGACGACGGTTCGGTGACGACCCTCTTCGGCGGCCTGAGCTGACCTGAGCCCGCTGCGCCGGCCGTCGTCCCACGGCCGGCGCGCGGCTGTCAAACACGCGTCCCCCATGGGTCCGCGGCTGTCAAACACGCGTCCCCCATGGGTCCGCGGCTGTCAAACACGCGTCCCGCCAAGGGTTCGCGGCTGTTGGCGCTCGCCGCGGCGGGGGCGGGCGGGGGTCGCCCCCGCGTACGGCTGGGTGTTTTCGCTCCTGGTAGCGGGTGAGGCGGGGACTGCCGTCAGGCGCGTAATCAACTCGGGTAGACTGTTGCGGTTGCCATGGCGAGGGTGCCCGGCGGGCTGAGAAGCGCCGCACGGAGGCACCGTGATCGACGCGGTGCTCCGGGCAGTCGTTCATGACGCACGAGCCCCAGCGAGCCCCTCGCCCAGCACCGCAAGACGACAAGCCGCCGCAGCGAAAAGCATTCAGGAGTTTCCCCGTGTCCGAGGTAAAGATCAGCGCCGAGCCCCGTACCGAGTTCGGCAAGGGTGGTGCCCGTCGTACCCGCCGGGCCGGCATGGTGCCCGCCGTGCTGTACGGCCACGGCGAGAAGCCGAAGCACATCGCGCTGCCCGCGCGTGAGTTCGCCGCCGCGATCCGTAAGGGTGGCGCCAACCAGCTGTTCGCGATCGAGGTCAGTGACGGCACCCAGGTGCTGGCGCTGCCGAAGGCGATCCAGCGTGACCCGATCAAGGACAGCTTCGAGCACGTCGACCTGCTGCTGGTCCGTCGTGGCGAGAAGGTCACCGTCGAGGTTCCGGTCCAGCTGACCGGTGAGGCCGCGAAGGACACCCTGATCGTGCACGACCACGACACCCTCTCGGTGACCGCCGACGCCACCAAGGTGCCGGACCACCTGGAGGCGTCGATCGAGGGCCTGGAGGCCGGCACGCAGGTCACCGCCGCCGACGTGGAGCTGCCGTCGGGCGTCGAGCTGGCCGCCGACCCGGAGCTGCCGGTCGCCGCCGTGACCGCCGCCCCGACCGCCGAGCAGCTGGAGGCCACGCTGCCCGAGGTCGAGGTGGCCGCCGAGGAGGTTGAGGCCGAGGTCGGCGAGGAGACCGCCGAGGGTGCCGGGGCCCCGGCCGCCGAGGGCGAGGAGGCCCCGGCCGAGGCGAAGACCGAGGCCTGATCGGTCCGTGTTCTGTGCGACAGGCGCTCCCGGATCGGGGGCGCCTGTCGTCGTGTCGGGACGACGTCGCAGCCGGCCGCCGGGTGCGGCAGGGGGAGCGGGAGGGGCGTGGCGTGACGGACGAGGCGGGGCCGTGGCTGGTGGTCGGCCTGGGCAATCCCGGCCGGGAGTACGCGGGTAACCGGCACAACGTCGGCTTCATGGTGGCCGACCTGCTGGCCGCCCGGGTGGGCGGGAAGTTCGGCCGGCACCGGCGGGCGGTGGCCGAGGTCGCCGAGGGGCGGCTCGGGTTCGGCGGGCCGAAGCTGGTGCTGATGAAGCCGCTGACGTATATGAACCTCTCCGGGGGGCCGGTGGCCGGGCTGGCGCAGTTCCACAAGGTGCCGCCGGGGCGGGTGATCGCGATCCACGACGAGCTGGACATCGGCTACGGCCAGTTGCGGGTCAAGTGCGGCGGCGGCGAGGGCGGGCACAACGGACTGCGCTCGATGTCGAAGTCGTTGGGGACGAAGGAGTACGTGCGGGTGCGATTCGGCATCGGCCGGCCGCCGGGTCGGCAGGACCCGGCCGACTACGTGCTGTCGGACTTCTCCGCCGCCGAGCGCAAGGAGTTGGAGTTCCTGGTGGATCGGGCGGCGGACGTCGTCGAGTCGGTGGTTGCCCGAGGCGTGGAGCCGACCCAGAACCAGTACCACGGGGCCTGAGCCGGGCGGGGCGGCGCGGCTGGCGGTCGTACGGCCGGTAGTCTGCGCCTTTCTGCCGGACCACGGCCGGTGGGTCGGGTCGTGGCGAAGCGGGTTGCCGGCGCACTGCGGCCGGTGAGGCGAGTCGCGGCGGGACGGGTCGCGGCGAGGCGACGGGAGCGAGTTGTGGGCAGTCCTCCGATGATCGACGGCGAGTTCGCCCGGTGGTTGGCGGCCCAGGCCGGGCAGGCGCTGCTGGGCCTGCGCGCCGAGCTGGGGTTCGGCGACCCCGGGGCGCTGAAGTCGGCCGGGGACAAGGTTTCGCACGACCTGATCCGCACCGAGCTGGCGAAGTGGCGTCCGGGGGACGGGGTCCTCTCGGAGGAGGACGAGGGCTCGCGGCTGGCCTGGGCGGCGGAGGTGAACGCCGGGGCGGTGTCCCGGCTGACCGCCGACCGGGTGTGGATCATCGACCCGCTGGACGGGACCCGGGAGTTCGCCGAGGAGGGTCGCTCGGACTGGGCGGTGCACGTGGCGCTCTGGGCGCGCAGCGCCTCGGCCCCGCACGGCCTGGTGGCGGGGGCGGTGGGGTTGCCGGCGCAGCACCGGGTGTTGGGCACGGACCATCCGCCGGCGTACCCGCCGATGACCTTGGAGGCGGCGACCTCGGGCGGCGGGCGGACCATCCGTTTGGCGGCCAGTCGCAGCCGTCCGCCGGTTTTCCTGACTGATCTGGCGGAGGACGTCGGCGCTCATCTGGTTCCGATGGGCTCGGCGGGGGCGAAGATCGCCGCCGTGGTGACCGGCGAGGTCGACGCGTACATCCACGCGGGCGGCCAGTACGAGTGGGACTCGGCCGCTCCGGTGGCTGTGGCGACGGCCACCGGCCTGCATGCTTCCCGAATCGACGGTTCTGCGCTGAAATACAACGAGGCCGACCCACGCCTGCCCGACCTGCTGGTCTGCCGCAAGGATCTCGCCAGCCGGTTGCTTGCAGCGCTGCAGAGGCATTCCGGGTAGCCTGAGCAATCTTCTTCACGTGTCCGACCGGAAGGGCCTGGAATCCATGAGCGGAGCCGAGCGAATCGAGGCCGTGTTGTGACCGCCCCCGCCGCCTACCAGGTCTCCCACCTCGACGCTCTGGAGGCGGAGAGCATCTTCGTGATGCGTGAGGTGGTTGCGGAGATGGAGCGGCCGGTGCTGCTCTTCTCGGGTGGTAAGGACTCGATCGTGATGTTGCGGTTGGCGCAGAAGGCGTTCGCGCCGGCGAGTGTGCCGTTTCCGGTGATGCATGTTGATACGGGGCACAACTTTCCCGAGGTGTTGGAGTATCGGGATCGTCGGGTGTCGGAGTTGGGGTTGCAGTTGATCGTGGCGTCGGTGCCGGAGGCGTTGGCGCGGGGGTTGGTGCGGGAGTCCGGGGACGGGATGCGGAACCGGATCCAGACGCCGGTGTTGTTGGACGCGGTGGAGAAGCATCGGTTCGATGCGTTGTTCGGTGGGGCGCGGCGGGATGAGGAGAAGGCGCGGGCGAAGGAGCGGGTGTTCTCGTTCCGGGACGAGTTCGGGCAGTGGGATCCGAAGAACCAGCGTCCGGAGTTGTGGTCGTTGTACAACGGTCGGCATCATCCGGGGGAGTCGATCCGGGTGTTTCCGTTGTCGAACTGGACCGAGTTGGATGTGTGGCATTACATCGCGCGGGAGTCGATTCCGTTGCCGTCGATCTATTTCGCGCATGAGCGTGAGGTGGTGGAGCGGGACGGGATGTTGTATGCGGTGAACGAGTTTTTTGTGCCGCGGGCGGGTGAGGAGCCGTTCGTGGAGGTGGTGCGGTATCGGACGGTGGGGGACGCGTCGTGTACGGCGGCGGTGCGTTCGGATGCGGACACGGTGGTGGCGGTGATCGAGGAGGTGGCCGCGACGCGGGTGACGGAGCGGGGTGCGACTCGGGGTGATGATCGGGTCAGTGAGGCCGCGATGGAGGACCGCAAGCGGGAGGGGTACTTCTGATGGGTGTTGATGTGGCGCCGGTGGAGGTGGAGGCGCGGCCGATGGATTTGTTGCGGTTCGCGACGGCCGGGAGTGTGGACGACGGTAAGTCGACGTTGATCGGCCGCCTGTTGTATGACACGAAGTCGTTGTTCACCGATCAGTTGGCGGCGGTGGAGGCGGTGTCGGCGGCGCGGGGGGACGAGTACACGAACCTGGCGTTGTTGACCGATGGGTTGCGGGCGGAGCGGGAGCAGGGCATCACGATCGATGTGGCGTACCGGTACTTCGCGACGCCGCGGCGGAAGTTCATCATCGCGGACACTCCGGGGCATATTCAGTACACGCGGAACATGGTGACGGGTGCGTCGACGGCGGATCTGGCGTTGATCCTGGTGGACGCGCGTAAGGGTTTGGTGGAGCAGTCGCGGCGGCATGCGTTTCTGTGTTCGTTGTTGCGGGTGCCGCATCTGGTGTTGTGTGTGAACAAGATGGACTTGGTGGGGTATGACCGGGAGGTGTTCGAGGCGATCGCGGACGAGTTCACGGCGTTCGCGGCGAAGTTGGACGTGCCGGATCTGACGGTGGTGCCGGTGTCGGCGTTGCGGGGTGACAACATTGTGTCCCGTGCGGAGAGCATGCCGTGGTATGAGGGTCCGTCGTTGTTGCATCATCTGGAGCGGGTGCACATCGCGTCGGATCGGAATCTGCAGGATGTGCGGTTCCCGGTGCAGTATGTGATCCGGCCGCAGTCGACGGTGGTGACGGACTATCGGGGGTATGCCGGGCAGGTGGCCTCGGGGGTGCTCAAGGCCGGTGACGAGGTGATGGTGTTGCCGTCGGGGTTCACCTCGCGGATCGCGGCGGTGGAGACCGCTGACGGGCCGGTGGAGGAGGCGTTCCCGCCGATGTCGGTCACGGTTCGTCTGGAGGACGAGATCGACATCTCCCGGGGTGACATGATCTGCCGGCCGCACAACGCCCCGACGGTCGCGCAGGACATCGAGGCGATGGTCTGCTGGATGGACGAGACCCGCCCGTTGCAGGTCGGCGGCCGGTACGCGATCAAGCACACCACCCGTTCGGCGCGGGCGATCGTGCGGGGTCTGCACTACCGCCTCGACATCAACTCCCTGCACCGCGACGAAACCGCCACCGAACTCAACCTCAACGAGATCGGCCGGGTCCGCATCCGCACCACCATCCCGCTGCTGGCGGACGAGTACCGCCGCAACCGCACCACCGGCGGGTTCGTGATCATCGACGAGGCGACCAACCGCACCGTCGGCGCGGGCATGATCGTAGAGGCCGGCTGAGGGCCGACTCGCACCCTGCTGCGGCGGACGACCCGCCCCAGAGCTGTTGACAGGGGGCCCCTCTGCTGCGCGTTGTGCGCTGGCAAGGGGCCCCTGTCTACCAGCGGTGTGCGCTGGCAAGGGGCCCCTGTCTACAGGCGGTGTGCGCCGGGGGCCGGGGTGGCCAGGTGGAAGCCGGGGGCGCGGAAGCCACGCTCGGCGTACTCGGCCGCGACGGCGTCGGCCACCGTGTCGGCGCGGTCGGCGTCGACCAGGGCGAGGACGCAGCCGCCGAAGCCGCCGCCGGTCATCCGGGCCCCGTACGCCCCGGCTGCGAGGGCCGCCTCGACCGCCGTGTCGACCTCCGGCACGGTGATCTCGAAGTCGTCGCGCATCGAGGCGTGCGAGGCGGTCAGCAGCGGCCCGATGTCGCCGACCCGGCCGGCCCGTAGCAGCGCCACGGTGTCGAGCACCCGCTGGTCCTCGGTGACGACGTGCCGGACCCGGCGGCGGATCTCGTCGTCGTCGAGCCGGGCGAGGGCATCGTCGAGGTCGACGGCGGCCACGTCACGCAGGGCGGGCACCCCGAGCAGCCCGGCGGCCTTCTCGCAGGCGGTGCGGCGGGAGGCGTACTCGCCGTCGGCGTGCCGGTGCGGTGCCCGACTGTCGATCACCAGCATGGCCAACCCGGCGGCGGCCAGGTCGAACGGGATGTGCTCGACGGCCTCGGTGCGGCAGTCGAGGAAGAGGGCGTGGCCGGCGCGGCAGCGGATCACCGCGGACTGGTCCATGATCCCGGTGGGCGCGCCGACGTAGGCGTTCTCGGCACGCTGGGCGACCCGGGGCCGCGCCTCGGCCGGCAGGTCCAGCCCGCCGAGATCGACGAGGGCGGCGAGCACGGCGGCCTCCAGCGCGGCCGAGGAGGACAGCCCGGAGCCGAGTGGCACGTCGGAGGCGATGGCGAGCCGCGCGCCGGGCACGGCGTGGCCGGCCTCGCGTAGCGCCCACACCACCCCGGCGACGTACGCGGCCCAGCCGTCGACCCGGCCGGGGGCGGCCACCTCGTCGGCCCCGAACTCGACCACCGCGTCGGAGAGCTCCGACCAGACCGTCCAGCGGTCGCCGTCTTGGGGGGCGGCGGCGACGACGGTACGCAGCGGCAGCGCGAACGGCAGCACGAAGCCGTCGTTGTAGTCGGTGTGCTCGCCGATCAGGTTGACCCGGCCGGGTGCCGCCCAGCGGCCGGCGGCCGGTGCGCCGTACCGGTGGCGGAAGCCGGCGGCGGCGCGGTCGGCCACATCGCCGACCGGCGGCGGAGCGGCGGAGGCGGCCGGCGGGGGAGCGGCGGGGACGGGGAGTGCGGGGTCGGTCACGAACGCTCCAGGATGTGCGTGCGGTAGAAGGCCCAGGCGTCCCCGACCATGTCGTGCAGGGTCGGCTTCTCGGGCACCCAACCCAGCTCCTCGCGGGCCAGGGCGGAGGAGGCGACCAGTTCGGCCGGGTCGCCCTCGCGGCGGGGGGCCATCTCGACCGGCACCGGCCGGCCGGTGACCTCGCGGACCACGTCGACGACCTGTCGGTTGGTGAACCCGGTGCCGTTGCCCAGGTTGTAGATGCGGTGCCGGCTCGGCACGGCGGCGGTGAGGGCCAGCAGGTGGGCGCGGGCCAGGTCCTCGACGTGGATGTAGTCGCGCACGCAGGTGCCGTCGACGGTGGGGTAGTCGTCGCCGAAGAGCTGGAGCTTCTCCCGCCGGCCGGCGGCGACGTCGAGGGCGATCGGGATGAGGTGGCTCTCCGGGTCGTGCCGCTCGCCGATGGCGACGTCGCCGCTCAGGTACGCCCCGGCGACGTTGAAGTAGCGCAGCGACACGGCGGCCAGGTCGTGCCCGATGGCCTCCGAGGTGAGCGCCATGTCCACGGCCAGCTTGGTGGCCCCGTACGTGTTGGTGGGGGCCTTGACGGCGGTCTCCGGGATGGGCAACTCGGCCGGGTTGCCGTAGACGGCGGCGGTGGAGGAGAAGACCATCCGGGGCACCCGGGCGGCCCGGACGGCGTCGATCAGGGCGAGCGAGCCGACGGTGTTGTTGTGCCAGTACAGCTCCGGCTTGACCATGGACTCGCCGGCGGCGATGAGGGCGGCGAAGTGCAGCACCCCGTCGAAGCCCGCCCCGGGGGTGAGCACCTGGGCGGCGTCGTGGATCGGCGCGTCGACCCAGGTGGCGTCCGGGGCGAGTGCCGCACGGTGCCCGGTGCGCAGGTCGTCGAGGACGACCACCTCGTGGCCGGCGTCGAGCAGCATCCGGGTCACCACGCTGCCGATGTAGCCGGCGCCGCCGGTGACGAGCAGTTTCACGTAGGGTCCTCCTGCCTGGCCGCGCCTCGCCGCAGCCGTTCGCGCTCACCTTACGGCGGCCGGCCGTGGCGACGCTCCACGTCGCCTCCCCACTATTCCATCACAACCTTTCATGATTGAACAGATACGCACACGCGTGTTCGGGCGAACGGCTGTGCCGACCTCTGCTGACCCCTACGATGAATTGTCATGCGGGAAGCGGGTGGTCCCTGGCTCCGCCGGCGACCGGCGGGGCGGGCCCGCCGCGAACCCAGGCCCCTGGCCCGCGCCGTCGCCCGGCTGGTCGTCCGGGCCGCCGACGGCGCCACCCGGCTGGTCACCGACCTGCTCGGGGCCAGCCCGGCCGCCGGCCGGGAACGGATCAGCGAGGCCGAGCTGCGCGACCTGGTCGCCGCCAACACCGTCCTCGACGCCGACGAGCGGCGGATCATCGACGAGGTGCTGGTCGCCGGGGCGAGCCTGGTCCGCGAGGTGATGATGCCCCGCACCGAGGTGGTGTTCCTGTCGGTCGCGATGACCGTCGTCGAGGCGGAACGGCTGGTCCGGGCCGAGACGCACCGCCGGTACCCGGTCGTCGACGGCACCCACGACGACGTGGTCGGCTTCGTGCACCTGCGCGACGTGCTGCTGCGTCCCGACCTGGACCCGGGCACCACCGTGGGCGAGCTGACCCGGGAGGTCAAGCGGCTGCCCGGCAGCAAGCGGGTGCTGGCCGCGCTGACCGAGATGCGCCGCGAGGGGCACCACCTGGCGGTGGTGGTCGACGAGTACGGCGGCACCGCCGGCATCGTCACCTGCGAGGACCTGATCGAGGAGTTGGTCGGCGAGATCCACGACGAGCACGACGGCGACCCCGAGCCGGAGCCGGCCGGCCTGCCCGCCGTGGTCGACGGGCGGCTCAACCTCGCCGACTTCGCCGAGCGCACCGGGGTGCGGCTGGCCGCCGGCCCGTACGAGACGGCCAGCGGGTACGTGATGGCCGCGCTGGGCCGGCTGCCCGCGGTCGGGGACGAGGTGCCGGTGGCCCCGGCGGCGGCGGACGGCGGCGACCGGGACCCGGACGACCCGCCCGGCGGGTGGCTGCTGCGGGTGCTCGCGCTGGAGGGGCGCCGGGTGTCGCGGCTATCGGTCGCCGCGGTGCGCCTGCCCGAGCCGCGACGCGAGGTCACCGCCCCGCTATCGGCGGCGGAGAGCCGACCCGCCGGCCCGTCATGACGTACGCCGCAGGTTGCTGACAGAATTGCCCGCATGTCCGACGTACCCGCCCGCCCCCGCGTGTTCTCCGGAATCCAGCCGACGGCCGACTCGTTCCACCTCGGCAACTACCTGGGCGCGGTGCGGCACTGGGTGGCGTTGCAGGACACCCACGACGCGTTCTACTGCGTGGTCGACCTGCACGCCATCACGGCCGGGCATGACCCCAAGGTGCTGCGGCAGCGGACCCGGGTGGCCGCCGCGCAGCTCTTCGCCGTCGGGCTGGACCCGGAGCGCAGCACGCTGTTCGCCCAGTCGCAGGTGCCCGAGCACCCGCAGCTCGCCTGGGTGCTGGGCTGCATCACCGGCTTCGGCGAGGCCAGCCGGATGACCCAGTTCAAGGACAAGTCGCAGAAGCAGGGCAGTGACCGGTCCAGCGTCGGCCTGTTCACGTACCCGATCCTCCAGGCCGCCGACATCCTGCTCTACCAGGCGCACGCCGTCCCGGTCGGCGAGGACCAGCGCCAGCACCTGGAGCTCTCCCGCGACCTGGCCCATCGGTTCAACTCGCAGTTCGGCAAGACGTTCGTCGTTCCCGCGCCGCACATCGTCAAGGACACCGCGAAGATCACCGACCTACAGGAGCCGACGGCGAAGATGTCCAAGTCGTCGTCCTCACCGACCGGCATCATCGACCTGCTGGACGACCCGGCCCGCTCGGCCAAGAAGATCCGCTCGGCGGTCACCGACACCGGCCGGGAGATCGTCTTCGACACCGAGACCAAGCCGGGCGTGTCCAACCTGCTCACCATCTACTCCGCGCTGACCGGCCGGGGCATCGACGACCTGGTGGCCGCGTACGCGGGCCGGGGCTACGGCGACCTCAAGAAGGACCTGGGCGAGGTGGTCCGGGAGTTCGTCACGCCGATCCAGGAGCGCACCCGGCGTTACCTCGACGACCCGGCGCAGCTCGACAAGCTGCTCGCGGCCGGCGCGGAGAAGGCCCGCGCGGTCGCCTCGGTGACGCTGCACGAGGCGTACGAGCGGGTCGGGTTCCTTCCGCCGGTCCGCCTCGGATAGCAGCCCCGGCGCGACGGGTACGGGTGGGGACGGACGGGGCGGTGGCCGAAGGGGTGGCGCGGAGCGTGGATCGCAGGGACGGGGCGCCGCAGGCCGGCGACACCATCCAGATCGGGATCGCGGTGGACATCCCGGAGCCGTGGGGCGGGATGCTCACCCGGCGCCGGGTCGAGGCCGGCGACCCGTTGGTGGTGCCCGCGCACGTGACGCTGCTCGGGCCCACCGAGATCCCGGTTGCGGCGCTGCCGGCGGTCGAGCGGCACCTCGCCGTGGTGGCCGCCACGCACCTGCCGTTCACCCTGCACCTGCGGGGCACCGGCACGTTCCGCCCGGTGACCCAGGTGGTGTTCGTGGCGGTGGCCGCCGGGATCAGCGAGTGCGAGCTGCTCGCCGCGGCCATCAACGCGGCCCCCGAGCTGCACCGCGAGACCCGTTTCCCGTACCACCCGCACGTCACGGTGGCACAGGACGTCGCGCCGGAGGCGCTGGACCGGGCGTACGAGGACCTGGCGGACTTCTCGGCGATGTTCGAGGTGGACGCGTTCACCCTCTTCTCGCACAGCGGCCAGACCCGGTGGCAGCCGCGTCGCGACTTCCTTCTCGGTGTGTCCTGACCCGGCGGGGCGCTCCCGTGCCGGCGACGGATCGGCGAGGATGACGGCGTGGAGGTCTTCGGGCGGATCGAGGCCGGCGTCGACCGGCGGGTGAGCGCCGCGCGCCGCCGGTCGCGGACCTTCGACCACCTGTGGCGGGCCGGGAACCTGTACGCCGAGGTGCTCGGCGGGCGGCTGGCGGCGGCGATTGCGTACTACGGCTTCTTCGCGGTCTTCGCGCTCGCCCTGGTCGCGTACTCGATCTTCGGGGCGATCCTGGAGGACAACGACGAGGTCAGCAACGCGGCGGCGGGCTTCCTCAGGGAGAACCTGCCCTTCCTCGACCCGGAGCAGATCGCCCAGAGCAGCAACACGGTCGGGGTGGTGGGCCTGGTCATCCTGGTCTTCACCGGGATCGGCTGGGTGGAGGCGATCCGCTCGTCGCAGCGGCTGATGTACGGGCTCAACCAGCAGCCCGGCAACCTGGTGGTGCGGCGGCTGGTCGACCTGGGCGTGCTGGTGGGGGTGTTCGTCCTGCTCGGCCTGTCGGTGGCCGCCGTGGACGCGCTGGAGTCGCTGCTGCGTTTTCTGCTACGCAGCACCGGCTCGGTGGGGCTGACCGTGGTCAGCGCGGCGCTCAGCGTGCTGATCAACGCGGTGCTGGCCGCCGCCCTACTCGTCGCGGTGCCCCGGCTGCGGATGAGCCGCCGCCGGCTGCGCCCGGTGGTGTTCGCCGTCGCGGTGGGCATCACGCTGCTGAACACGGTCGGGCGGTTCTACGTGGTGCGCACCGAGCGGAATCCGGCGTACACGGTGGTGGCCGGCGCGGTCGGCCTGCTGCTCTACCTCTACCTGCTCAACCAGCTCGTCCTGTTCGGCGCGGCGCTCGCCGCGACCAGCCCGTACGGCCGGGTGGTGGACCTGGCCGAGGGGGCGGCCCCGGCCGCCGTCGACGCCACGACCGACGCCGACCCGGGCCCGGGCGCGCCCGGGGGAGCGGGTTGACCCCGGGGGCAGCCGGCCAATTCGGGCAAATGCCTCACGTGAACATGAGAACCGGCCATGATGGGCCCGTGGGCGCACTCGTGACGTTGGACCTGCCGGACGACTCGCCGATGCTCGGCCTGCCGTGGATCATCACGTTCGGCCCGCTCGACGACATCGACGAGTGGGAGCCGGTGGTCTGCGGACCGTACGAGCGACCGCACGCGCTGGCCCTCGCCGAGTCGGTGGTGGCCGAGGAGCAGTTCATGGCGGTGGTCGAGCCCCTGGTGCCCGCCCTGTCGCCCGACGAGATCCGTGGGGAGATCGCCGCCGCCCGGATCGCCGCCTCCGACGAGTCGGCCCGGATCGAGGCGTCCGACCTCTACGGCGACTTCGACGACGTCGTCGACGAGGAGTTGGAGGCCGCCGCCGAGGTGGACGAGCGGGCCGGCGCCCGCCCCGCGCCCGACGAGGCCGAGCTGCGGGCCGGTTTCGCCCGGATCGCCGAACTCCTCACCGAGAGGGGCCGGTGATCCGGGCTCGCCGGCTGGTCACCCCTGGTCGTCGGGGAGCCCGGGGTAGTCGGTGTAGCCCTTGTGGTCGCCGCCGTACGCCGTCGTGTAGTCGGGGGCGTTGAACGGGCCGCCCTCGGCCAGCCGCCGGGGCAGGTCCGGGTTGGCGAGGAAGAGCGCGCCGTACGAGATCAGGTCGGCGTCGCCGCCCTCGATCAGCTTCAGCGCCTCCGGCCCGGTCCAGCCGTCGGGGGTGTACGGGTTGAGGATCAGCACCCCGGACCACCGCCTGCGCAGCACGGGCGTGAACTCCGTGTCCGCCCCCTCGGCCACGTGCAGGTACGCCAGCCCGAGCGGGGCGAGTGCGTCGACCAGAGCCAGGTACGTCTCGCGGTGGCCATCCTCGACGATGTCGTTGAACGGGTTGGCCGGCGAGATCCGCAGCCCGACCCGGTCGGCGCCGATCGCCTCCGCCACGGCTGTGGCCACCTCGACGACGAGCCGGATGCGGCCTGCCACGTCGCCGCCGTACTCGTCGTCTCGGCGGTTGGCGTTGGTGGAGAGGAACTGGTGCAGCAGGTAGCCGTTGGCACCGTGCAGCTCCACCCCGTCGAAGCCGGCGTCGACGGCGTTGCGGGCCGCCGCCACGAAGTCCGCGATCGTTGCGCGGATGCCCTCGGCGTCCAACGGCTCGGGTGTGGGGTGCTCCTGCGGACCGGTGGGGGTGAAGATCGTCCCGGCCGCCGGCACGGCCGACGCGCCCACCGGGGCGAGCCCCGTGTTGTCCGGGTGGGCGATCCGCCCGACGTGCATGAGCTGCGCGAAGATCACGCCATTCCGCTCGTGCACCGCGTCGGTCACCCGCCGCCAGCCGGCGACCTGCTCGGCGCTGTGCAGGCCCGGGGTGGCGAGGTAGCCCTGGCCGATCGCCGAGGGTTGCACGCCCTCGGTGACGATCAGCCCGGCACCGGCGCGCTGGGCGTAGTAGGTGGCCATCAGCTCGGTCGGGCTGGCTCCCGGCCCGTGGGCCCGGCTGCGCGTCATGGGTGCCATGACGACCCGGTTGCGGAGGGTGTGACGACCTACGGTGACGTTGTCGAACGCGGTGCTCATTCTTCCGGCTCCTGTTCCTGCGATTGGTGCTACTGGATGCAGGAAGCCGTCGGGAACGCCGGAACTTCCCGGAGAAAGGGTGATCATCGACACTCCGTCGGCCATCCCACCCGGCTCAGCGCCGTTCGAACCACGCGGTGGCGTCGACCGACAGGACGTGCCCGACGCCCTGTCTGGTCAGCTCCGCGCTGGTCACGACCGGCTGGCCGTACCCGTCGATCAGGGCCGGGGCGTCGCTGAGGTTGACCACGCAGGTCAGCTCCGCGCCGCCGCCGGTGCGGCGGAACGCCAGCACGCCGGGGCCGGCCGTCTCCAGCCAGGTGACGCCGTCGGCGTCCCGGGCGAGCGCCGGGTGGGTGCGCCGGACCCGCAGGGCCGCGCGGTAGAGCTCCAGCGTCGAGCCGGGCGTGCCGGCCTGGGCGGCGACCGAGAGGGCGGCCCAGGTGGCGGGGGCCGGCAGCCAGCTCAGCTCGCTGCCGGCCGGCCCGAAGCCGTACGGGCCAGCTCGCCGCTCCACGGGATCGGCACCCGGCAGCCGTCCCGGCTCTCGCCGGTGCGCAGGAACGACGGGTCCTGGCGCAGCTCGTCCGGCAGGTCGAGCACCTCCGGCAGGCCCAGCTCCTCGCCCTGGTACAGGTATGCGCAGCCGGGCAGGGCGAGCATCAGCAGGCTGGCTGCCCGCGCCCGGCGCAGGCCGACCTCGCCGTCGCCGTACCGGGTGACGTGCCGCTGCTTGTCGTGGTTGGACAGCACCCAGGTGGTCGGCGCGCCGACGATGGTCGCCTCGGCCAGGGCGGTGTCGATCACCTTGCGGAACGAGTCGGCCGACCAGGTGGCGTCGAGGAAGTCGAAGCTGAACGCCTGGTGCAGCTCGTCCGGCCCGATGTAGCGGGCCAGCCGCTGCGGCGTCTCGGCCCACGCCTCGGCGACCGCCATCCGGCCGCCCGGGTAGCTGTCCAGGATCGGCCGCCAGGCCCGGTAGATCTCGTGCACCTCGTCCTGGTCGAAGTACGGCAGCCGGCCCTTGCCGAGCAGTTCCACCTGGCGCCGGCCGGTGGTCATGGTGCTGAAGCCGACGTCCGGCAGCCCCTCGGCCTTGATCATGCCGTGGGCCACGTCGATGCGGAACCCGTCGACGCCCCGGTCGAGCCAGAAGCGCAGGACGTCGGCGAACTCGGCGCGGACCTCGGGGTGGCGCCAGTTGAGGTCGGGCTGGGCCGGGTCGAACAGGTGCAGGTACCACTGGCCGTCGGGGACCCGGGTCCAGGCCGGCCCGCCGAAGATGCTCTCCCAGTCGTTCGGCGGGAGCTCGCCGTGCTCACCCCGGCCCTCGGCGAACAGGTAGCGGGCCCGCGCCGGGGAGTCGGGGGCGGCGGCGAGCGCGGCGACGAACCACGGGTGCGCGCTGGAGGTGTGGTTGGGCACGATGTCGACGATGATCCGCAGGCCGAGCGCGTGCGCGTCGGTGATCATGTGGTCGAAGTCGGCCAGGGTGCCGAACATCGGGTCGACATCGCGGTAGTCGGCCACGTCGTAGCCGCCGTCGACCATCGGCGAGGTGTAGAAGGGGGTCAGCCAGAGCGCGTCGACCCCGAGGTCGCGCAGGTACGGCAGCCGCTCGCGGATGCCCTGTAGGTCGCCGACGCCGTCACCGTCAGAGTCGGCGAAGCTGCGGACGTAGACCTGGTAGACGACCGCAGCGCGCCACCAGTCGTCGGAGGTCAGCGGCGTGGGGGTGCTGGCGCTCATCGTGGCGATCCCCGTTCTGTGGCGCGGGACGGCGTGGTGCGTGCGTGGCACGGCGGTGTGCCACGCGGGTGGTCAGAGCAGGATGCCGCCCGCCACTGCAAGAGTCAAGCAGGGTTTGCGCAAGAAATGACACCGGTCACCCGGCGCTTCCGGCCAGGGCGGAGGCCGGCTGTCGGGCGACGGCGGTGGAGCCGCGTACCACCAGCTCGGGTCGGAAGAGGTACTCCGAGTGCGGGGCGGCGTGCCCGTTGATCTCGTCGACCAGGGCCCGGACGGCGGCCACCGCCATGGCGACCACCGGCTGGCGCATGGTGGTCAGCGGCGGGTCGGTGAAGGCCATCAGCGGCGAGTCGTCGTACCCGACCACCGACAGGTCGCCGGGGACGGACAGGCCGCGCTGCCGGGCGGCCCGGATCGAGCCGAGGGCCATCAGGTCGGAGCCGCAGACGACGCCGGTCACCCCGCGCTCCAGCAGCCGCCCCGCGGCGGCCTCGCCGCCCTCCACGCCGAACAGGGTCAGCTCGGCCAGCCCGTCCAGCTCGGCCTCCGGCAGGCCCGCCAGGCGCTTCATGGCGGCCCGCCAGCCGGCCACCCGGCGCTGCACCGGGACGAACCGGTCCGGGCCGGTGATCAGCCCGATCCGTCGGTGCCCGAGGGCGACCAGGTGGGCGACGGCCAACTCGGTCGCCTCCCGGTCGTCGCAGGAGACGAAGGGTGCGGCGATCCCGGGGACGTACCCGTTGATCATGACGACGGGCAGCGGCCGGGCGATCAGGGCACGGTACCGGTCGTGGTTGGCGGCGGTGTCGGCGTGCAGGCCGGAGACGAAGACGATCCCGGAGACCTGGCGGTCGAGCAGCATCTCGACGTACTCGTCCTCGGTGACCCCGCCCGGGGTCTGGGTGCACAGCACCGGGGTGAACCCGCTCTGCGCCAGCGTCGACTCGATCACCTGGGCGAAGGCGGGGAAGATCGGGTTGTCCAGCTCCGGCACCACCAGGCCGACGAGGCCGGCGCTGCGTTTGCGCAGCCGGGCCGGGCGCTCGTAGCCGAGGACGTCGAGGGCGGTCAGGACGGCCTGCCGGGTCTCCGGGGCCACGCCGGGGCGGTCGTTGAGCACCCGCGACACCGTGGCCTCGCTGACTTCGGCCTGTTGGGCGATGTCGGACAGTCGAGCGCGCATGGCGGCACTTTAGCCCACCGGCAAGTTCTTGCGTACCTTTCTGCAATCCCTTCCATTATCTGCAACCTCTTGCTAACGTCCCCGCAAAATGCGAGAGCTGCGGCGCAGCACTCCGGCACCGGTTGGCAAGAACTTACAGAGGTTTCCACTGGCGGGCCGCCCTTCCCCGGCGGATCCACCATGACGACGGGAGTACCGATGCGCATCCGTACCGCGGGTGTGGTCGCCGTCCTCGGCCTGGCGCTGGCCGCCTCCGGCTGTGGTGGCAGCGACGACGACAGCAGCGCGCCGGCCACGAAGGAGTCCGCCGGAGCCGCCGGCGGGAAGCTGGTGATCTGGGCCGACGACAAGCGGACCGCCGCCCTGAAGCCGTTCGCCGAGACGTTCGGCCAGACCAACGGCGTGACCGTCGAGGTGCAGGCAGTCTCCAAGGACCTGCAGACCAACTTCGTCACCGCGTCGCAGCAGGGCAGCGGCCCGGACGTCGTGGTCGGCGCGCACGACTGGATCGGCAACCTGGTCCAGAACGGTGCCATCGACCCGGTGCAGCTCGCCGCCGACCAGAAGAGCGGCTTCAACGAGACCGCCGTCAAGGCCGTGACCTTCAACGGCCAGCTCTACGGCGTGCCGTACGCCATGGAGAACCTGGCGCTGATCCGCAACACCGAGCTGGCCCCCGAGGCCCCGAAGACGATCGAGGAGCTGGTCGCCACCGGCAAGAAGCTCAAGGCCGAGAAGAAGGCCAGCGAGATCCTCTGCCTCCAGTCCGGCCAGAACGGCGACGCGTACCACATCTACCCGCTGTACACCTCGGCCGGCGGCTACCTCTTCGGCACCGGCGCGAACGGCGACTACGACCCGAAGGACCTGGGCGTGGGCAAGCCGGAGTCGATCGCCGCGTTCCAGAGGATCGCGAAGCTCGGCGAGAAGGGCGAGGGCGCGCTCAAGCGCTCCATCACCCCCGAGAACGCGATCGCCACCTTCACCGGCAAGAAGTGCGCCTACCTGGTTTCCGGGCCGTGGGCCATCGCCGACGCCAAGAAGGCCAACATCTCGTACGACATCTCCCCGGTCCCCGGCTTCGCCGGCGGCAAGGAAGCCCAGCCGTTTGTGGGCGTCCAGGCGTTCTACGTGGCCGCCAAGGGCAAGAACAAGGCCCTGGCCCAGGAGTTCGTGGCGAACTACACCACCAAGCCGGACCTGGCCGTGGCCCTGTACAACGCCGAGCCGCGCCCGCCGGCGCTGACCGCCGCGCTCGACCAGGTCAAGGGCAGCGACCCGGACCTGGCCAAGTTCACCGAGGCCGGTAAGAACGGCCAGGTGCTTCCCGCGATCCCGGCCATGGCCGCGATCTGGGACCCGTTCGGCAAGGCCGAGGCCGCGATCATCGGCGGCGCCGACCCGGCCAAGACGATCACCGCAGCCGGCAAGACGATCTCCGGCCAGATCAAGTAATGAGCACGAAGCTGTCCGGCCCGAGGTCCACGCGGACCTCGGGCCGGGGGCCCGTCGGCTCCGGGCTCCCGCGCACCGTGCGGAGCCACGTGCCGATCACCGCGACCGGCCTCGTCGTCAAGGTGGTCCTGCTCGGCCTGGTGGCCGGGATCGCGATCTGGGCGGCCTTCCCGCTCGTCGAGGCCGGGAAGTGGGTCGGGCTGGCCCTGCTGGCGGCCACCACCGCCGGCCTGTTCTACCTGTACCTCACCCCCCGGCACATCCCCGCCAAGTACCTGTTGCCCGGCACGGTCTTCCTGATCGCCTTCCAGGTCTTCCCGGTCCTCTACACCGCCAGCACCGCCTTCACGAACTTCGGCGACGGCCACCGGGGCAGCAAGGACGACGCGATCGTCGCGATCCAGAGCTCCTCGGTGCAGCAGGTCCCCGGCTCCACCGAGTACACCCTGTCGGTCGCCAGCGAGGGGGACCCGGTCACCGGCCCGCTGGTCTTCCTGGTCACCGACCCGGCCACCGGCGCGGTCTCCGCAGGCGACGCCGGCGGGCTGCGCCGGCTCGACGCCGCCGACGTCACCGTCGCCCCGGGCGGCAAGGTCACCGCCGCCGACGGCTACACGGTGCTCACCTTCGGCCAGGCCAGCACCCGCAGCCAGGAGATCACCGACCTGGTGGTGCCGACCGCCGGCGGCGCGCTGCGCTCCTCCGGCCTGTCCCGCGCCTACGAGGGCAGGGCGATCCGGGCGTACGACGCGGGGTGCGACTGCATCACCGACCGCGAGAGCGGCAGGACCTGGACGGCCGACGAGAAGGCCGGATCGTTCGTCGCCGCCGACGGCGAGCGCCTCGCCCAGGGCTGGAAGGTCAACGTCGGGGGAGAGAACTTCTCCCGGGTGCTCACCGACCCGAACATCTCCGGGCCGTTCTTCGGCACCCTGCTGTGGAACTTCGCCTTCGCGACCGGCTCGACCGGACTCACCTTCCTGCTCGGCATGGCCATCGCGCTGGCCCTGCACTCGCCCCGGATGCGCGGCACCAATCTCTACCGGGTGCTGCTGATCCTGCCGTACGCCATGCCGTCGTTTGCGATGCTGCTGGTCTGGCGGGACATGTTCAACACCGACTTCGGGCTGATCAACAACCTGTTCGGGCTCGGCGTCGACTGGTTCGGCCAGGACTGGTCGGCGCGGGCGACGGTGCTGCTGGTGCAGCTCTGGCTGGGCTACCCGTACATGTTCCTGGTCGCCACCGGCGCACTCCAGGCCATCCCCCGGGAGCTGACCGAGGCCACCTCGGTCGACGGCGCCTCGCCCTGGCAGTCGTTCCGCGCGGTCACCCTGCCGCTGCTGCTGGTGGCGCTCGCCCCGCTGCTGATCGCGTCGTTCGCGTACAACTTCAACAACATCAACGCGATCTGGCTGACCACCGAGGGCGGCCCGTTCCCGGCGGACAACCCGCGCAACGGGGCGACCGACCTGCTGATCACCTACACGTACCGGCTGGCCTTCGGCGCGCAGGGCGCGGAGTTCGGCACGGCGGCGGCGGTTTCGATCTTCATCTTCGCGATCGTGGCGACGGTGTCGGCGATCAGCTTCCGCAGCACCCGCAAGCAGGAGGAGGTCTACTCGTGACCACCCACGCGGACGCCCCGGCGGTCAACCGCAACGCCACCGGCCGGCGACGCCACCGCTGGCTGGCCCAGGTCGGCTGGCGGCACGTGGTCGGGGCGCTGGCCGTGGCGTTCAGCCTCTTCCCGATCCTGTTCGTGCTCTCGGCGGCGCTCAACCCGCTGGGCACCCTGTCGTCGACCGCCCTCGTGCCGACCGGCGGGGTGTCGTTCGAGAACTTCGCCAACCTGTTCGAGGACACGGCGTTCGGGCGCTGGTTCGTCAACTCGCTGCTGATCGCCGGGCTGGCCAGCCTCGTGTCGATCTTCCTGTCCTCGCTGGCGGCGTACGCGTTCTCCCGGATGCGCTTCGCCGGCCGCCGGGTCGGCCTGCTCACCCTGCTGCTGATCCAGATGTTTCCGCAGTTCCTGGCGATCGTGGCGATCTTCCTGATCTTCACCACGGTCACCGACCTGTGGCCGGCGATCGGCTTCAACACCCCGTGGGGCCTGTTCCTGCTCTACATGGGCGGCGCGCTCGGCGTGAACACCTGGCTGATGAAGGGCTTCTTCGACACCCTTCCCCGGGAACTGGACGAGTCCGCCACGATGGACGGCGCGTCGCACGCCCAGGTCTTCCTCCGGATCATGCTGCCGCTGGTGGCGCCGATCCTCGCGGTGACCGCCCTGCTGTCGTTCATCGGCACGATCAACGAGTTCATGATCGCCAACGTCTTCCTCACCAACACCGAGTCGAAGACCCTCGCGGTCGGCATGTTCGGCCTGGTGGCCGGCGAGCGCAACAACAACTTCGGGATGTTCGCGGCGGGCACCCTGCTCACCGCGATCCCCACCGTGCTGGTCTTCCAACTCCTCCAGCGGTACATCGTCTCCGGCCTCACCGCCGGAGCCGTCAAGGGCTGAGCCTCCCCGGCTCCGAGGTGAACCAATGCATCTGCGACCGCACCACGACGGCTCCGCCACCTACGTCCCCGAGCAGGAGCCCACGCTCGGGCAGACCGTCCCGGTCTTCGTCCGGGTCCCCGCCGCGACCGACGTGCGCACCGTGCACGTGCGCAGCACGCCCGACGGCGAGCCGCGCTTCGTCGAGGCCGTCGTCGACCGCCGCACCGGCTCGGACGTCTGGTGGCGTGCCGACGTGGAGGTGCGCAACCCGGTGAGCAACTACCGGTTCATGCTCACCGGCTCGGACGGTGGCTATCGGTGGCTCACCGCCGCCGGGGTCGCCGACCACGACGTGCCCGACAACGGCGACTTCAAGCTGGTCAGCCACGCCCCGCCGCCGGCCTGGGCCCGGGACGCGGTGATCTACCAGATCTTCCCCGACCGGTTCGCCCGCTCCGCCGCCGCCGACGGCCGGGCCGCCCCGGACTGGGCCATCCCCTGCGACTGGGACACCCCCGTGATCGGGCGCGGACCGCAGGCCCCACGGCAGTTCTACGGCGGGGACCTCGACGGCATCGCCGAGCGGCTGGACCACCTGGAGCGGCTCGGCGTCAACACCGTCTACCTGACCCCGATCTTCCCGGCCCGCTCCAACCACCGCTACGACGCGGCGAGCTTCGACACGGTCGACCCGCTGCTCGGCGGGGGCGCCGCGCTCGCCCGGCTCGCCGAGGCGGTCCACGCCCGCCGCTGGCGGCTGCTCGGCGACATCACCAGCAACCACACCGGCGACGCCCACCACTGGTTCACCGCCGCCGCCTCCGACGTGACCGCCCCCGAGCGGGAGCTGTACTACTTCGACCTGGCCGGCGGGGACTTCGAGTCCTGGAACGGGGTCAAGTCGCTGCCGAAGCTCAACTGGGGCAGCGCCGAGCTGCGCCGCCGCTTCGCCACCGCCGCCGACTCGCTGCTGCGCCGCTGGCTGCGCCCGCCGTACTCGCTCGACGGGTGGCGGGTGGACGTGGCGAACATGACCGGCCGGCGGGGCGCGGACGCGTACACCCACGAGGTGGCGCGGCTGCTGCGCGAGGTGGTGGCGCAGACCCGAACCGACGGGCTGCTGCTCGCCGAACACGGTCACGACCACACCGGCGACCTGGACCGCGACGGCTGGCACGGCACGATGAACTACGTCGGCTTCACCGACCCGGTCTGGTCCTGGCTGCGCCACGACTCCCGGCCGCGTGACGACTCCCGGCCGCGCCACGGCGACGAGCCCGTGCCGAACTTCCTCGGCACCCCCGGCGGGGTGCGGCGGCGCGACGCCCAGACGGTGCTGGCCACCATGAACACCTACCGGTCGCTGATCTCCTGGCGGTCGTACGTGCACTCGTGGCAGCTCCTCGGCTCGCACGACTCGGCCCGGATCCGCACCGTGGTCGGCGACGCCGCCCGGCAGGAGGTGGCCGCCGGCCTGCTCGCCACCATGCCGGGCACTCCGGTGATCTTCGCCGGGGACGAGCTGGGGCTGACTGGGACGAGCGGGGAGGACTCGCGAACCCCGATGCCGTGGCACCGGCCGCAGGGCTGGGACACCGGCACGTTCGCCGCGTACCGAGCGTTGATCGCGCTGCGCCGCGCCGAGCCTGCGCTGCGCCACGGCGGCCTGCGCTGGGTGCACGTCGACGCGGACACGCTGGTCTTCCTCCGCGAGACGCCGACCGGCGGCGTGCTGGTGCTGGCCCGGCGGGCGGCCGGCCTCCCCGTCCGGCTCGCCGGCCTGCCGGCGGGGGAGAACGCCTACGGCGGGGCGCCCGCGCTGCGCCCGGACGCCGACGGCACGGTGACCCTGCCGGCCGACGGCCCCACCTTCCAACTCTGGCGCTTCTAGCGCAAGGAAGGGCCCTCTACTAACGCCTGCGGTAGAGAAGGGGACCCCTCTCACGGGCGGGAAGGGGCCCCTGCGGCGAGCCCCCTACTACAAAACGTCGTTGATAGGAGAGGATGGTCGGGTGGAAGCTCTTCGCCTCGTACTTCTCTATGTCCATCTGATCGGGTTCGCGCTGCTGCTCGGCGGCGCGATCACCCAGTACGTCGCGGGTCGGCTGCAGATCAGCCCCGCCATGCTCTGGGGGTCGGTCATCGGCCTGCTGACCGGAATCGGGCTGTCCGCCCCGCTGCGCGACGGCGACGAACCAGCCCCCGCCAAACTTGTTACCAAGTTGGTGCTCGCGCTGCTGATCTTTGTCATGGTCTTCTTCTCCCGTAAGCGGGCGTCGGTCAACCGTGGCCACTTCCTCGCGATCGTCGGTTTGACCCTGGTCAACGCCGCAGTGGCGGTCTTCTGGCGGTAACGTCCTGACCAGGGGAGAGGCGCGGGAACCGGATGTTCGTGACGCCAGGCCGGTCCACTACCGGCACGAGAGGTGATGTGCCCCACCCAAGGGTTACGTAGGGGTAACGGGCACTCAACAGTCGTGCACGATTGTCGGCCGGTGGGTGGGCGCGGGCGTACGCTCCCGTCCGTAACGTGGGACGCCGGCGGCCACAAAGCAGGCCGGCTCAAGGGCTGCCACCGCGCAGAGCGGTGTGCAATGGGAAGGAGACGTCTTGCGCTCTGTGCGTGGGATGCGGATCGCCTCCGCCTTCGTGGCGGGTGGGCTCGTGCTGGGCGCCGCCGCGTGTGGTGAGGCCCCCAAGGACGACAACGGCGCCGGCGACACCGGCGCCAAGAAATACAGCGCCTGCATGGTGACCGACGTCGGCGGCATCGACGACAAGTCGTTCAACACCTCCGCCTGGAAGGGCCTGGAGGAGGCCAAGAAGGCCAACGACAAGATCGACATCAAGTACGTCGCGTCGAAGGCCGAGGCGGACTACGAGGTCAACCTGACCCAGTACGTCAACCAGAAGTGCGACTTCATCCTGGCCGTCGGTGGCCTGATGGGCGACGCGACCTCGAAGATCGCGAAGGCGAACCCCAACCAGCAGTTCGGGATCGTCGACTCGAAGCTGCCGGAGACGAACGTCTTCCCGATGCAGTTCGACACCGCGCAGGCCGCGTTCCAGGCCGGCTACCTGGCCGCCGGGATGACCAAGAGCGGCAAGGTCGGCACCTACGGCGGCCTGCCGATTCCGCCCGTGACGATCTTCATGGACGGCTTCGCCGACGGCGTGGCGTACTACAACAAGACCAAGAGCAAGAACGTCCAGGTCCTCGGCTGGGACAAGGCCACCCAGAAGGGCTCCTTCACCAACGACTTCGTCAAGCAGGACGAGGGCAAGAAGGTCTCCGACACGCTGGTCGCCCAGGGCGCGGACATCATCATGCCGGTCGCCGGCGGCGCGGGCCTCGGCACCACCGCGGCGGCGCAGGCCTCCGGCGGCAAGTACTCGGTCATCTGGGTCGACGCCGACGGCTGCGAGAGCACCCCGAACTGCCCGGTGCTGCTGACCACCGTGGTCAAGAACATCACCGACGCCGTCAAGGAGGCCGTGGTCAAGGCCGCCGGCGGGGAGAAGCTCCAGGCCACCCCGGGCTTCGTGGGCACGCTGGCGAACAACGGCGTGTCGATCGCCCCGTACCACGAGTTCGAGAGCAAGGTCCCGGCGGACCTGAAGGCCGAGGTCGAGAAGATCAAGGCCGACATCGCCGCGGGCACCATCACGGTCACCTCGAAGGCCCAGCCGGCCAAGTGACCGTCCCGCCACCCCGTCGCGCTCCCGGCGGCGGGGCCGGCGGACCCCTGGCACGACGACCGGCCGCCTCGACGTACGCGGGGACACCACCCGCGTGGTCGGGGCGGCCGGTCCGCACCACCCGATGCCCGGTCAGGCCCGGTGACCGGCTCGGCAGCGGCTACGCTGCACCATCGCTCGCACTCGCAGGAGGTTGCGCTGAGACTCGAACTGCGCGGCATCACCAAGCGGTTCGGTGATCTGGTCGCCAACGACCACATCGACCTGACGGTGGAGCCTGGAGAGATCCATGCCCTGCTCGGCGAGAACGGTGCCGGCAAGTCGACCCTGATGAACGTGCTCTACGGGCTCTACCAGCCCGACGAGGGTGAGATCCTGGTCGACGGCGCACCGCTGCGGCTCAAGGGCCCGTCCGACGCCATCGCGGCCGGGATCGGCATGGTGCACCAGCACTTCATGCTCGTGCCGGTCTTCACCGTGGCCGAGAACGTCATGCTCGGCGCCGAGCAGGTCAAAGGCGGCATCGCCGGCCTCCTCGACCGGCGGCGGGCCCGGCGCGAGGTCGCCGAGGTCTCGCAGCGGTACAACCTGCGGGTCGACCCGGACGCGGTGGTCGAGGACCTGCCGGTCGGCATCCAGCAGCGGGTGGAGATCGTCAAGGCCCTCACCCGGGACGTCGACCTGTTGATCCTCGACGAGCCGACGGCCGTGCTCACCCCGCAGGAGACCGAGGAGCTGCTCACGGTCATGCGGTCGCTCAAGGCCGCCGGCAAGTCGATCGTCTTCATCACCCACAAGCTCGGCGAGGTCAAGGCCATCGCCGACCGGATCACCGTGATCCGGCGCGGTAGGACCGTCGGCACCGCCTCGCCGACCGCCAGCCGGGACGAGCTGGCGGCCCTGATGGTGGGCCGCAGCGTCCGGCTGACCGTGGACAAGCGGCCCGCCACCCCCGGCAAGCCGATCCTGGAGGTCGCCGGCCTGGTCGTCGACGACGACCGGCTGATCCGCGCGGTCGACGGGGTCGACCTGACCGTGCACGCGGGTGAGGTGCTCGGCGTGGCCGGCGTGCAGGGCAACGGCCAGACCGAGCTGATCGAGGCGATCATGGGGCTGCGGCCCGTTCTCGCCGGCACGGTCACCCTCGACGGCGAGCCGGTGCACGGCTGGTCGACGAAGAAGGTGCTGCGCGCCGGGGTGGGCTACGTCCCCGAGGACCGCAGCGTCGACGGCCTGGTCAAGGAGTTCAGCGTCGCCGAGAACCTGGTGCTGGACATCTACGACCGGCCGCCCTTCGGCCGGGGTCTGTCCCTGCAACCGGACGCCATCGCGTCCTCGGCGCGGGAGCGGATCGAGCAGTTCGACGTCCGTACCCCCTCGGCTGACGCGCCGGTCGGCACCCTCTCCGGCGGCAACCAGCAGAAGGTGATCGTGGCGCGGGAACTGTCCCGGCCGCTGAAGCTCTTCATCGCCGCCCAGCCGACCCGCGGCGTCGACGTCGGCTCCATCGAGTTCATCCACTCCCGGGTCATCCGGGAACGGGACGTGGGCACCGCCGTCCTGGTCGTCTCCAGCGAGCTGGACGAGGTGATCGGCCTGGCCGACCGGATCGCGGTCATGTACCGCGGCCGGGTCATCGGCATCGTCGGCCCGGACACCCCCCGCGAGACGATCGGCCTGCTGATGGCCGGCATCACCCCCGACGCGGCCCCCGCTGCCGAGCCGGCGACCGACGCGGTGTCCCCGGCTCCCGACGTGGCGACGCCGCCGGCACCCCACGCGGCGACCCCGGCCCCCGAGGGCCCCGGTAGCGAGGACGAGGCATGACCAACCCCAACCCGGCGTCGGGCTCGCCCGACAAGGAGCCGGCGACCGAGGCGCAGGCCGCCCAGGTGGCGGCCGGCGGCGTCGACCGCGCCGCGACGGCGACCACGCCGAAACCGGCACCGGAACCGGAGCGGCCCGCCCTGGGCCGGCTGTTCCTGGACAACCTGTGGGCGGCCAACACGGTGACCGTCACGGTGCTCGCCGTGCTGCTGGCGATGCTCGTCGGCGCCGTGCTGATCATCGTCTCGGACCCGGACGTGCTGGCCACCTACGGCTACATCACCGCCCGCCCGTCCGACGCGCTGAACGCGAGCTGGACGGTGGTCAGCGAGGCGTACGCGAACCTGTTCAAGGGCGCGATCTTCGACCCGGAGGCGTCCGGCTTCACCGCCGCGCTCAGCCCGATCTCGGAGACGCTGACGTACACCGCGCCGTTGGTGTTCACCGGCCTGTCGGTGGCGCTCGCCTTCCGCGGCGGGCTGTTCAACATCGGCGCGCAGGGCCAGGCCACGATCGGCGTCATCCTCGCCGCGCTGGCCGGCTTCCTGCTGCCGCTGCCCCCGGTGCTGCACCTGCTCGTCGCGGTGATCGCCGGCGCGGCCGGCGGCGCGCTCTGGGGGTTCATCCCGGGCATCCTCAAGGCGCGCACCGGCGCCCACGAGGTGATCAACACGATCATGCTCAACTACGTCGCGCTGTACTTCCTGTCCTGGATCATCATCCAGAGCGGCGTGCAGAACCCGAACCGGGCCGACGCCATCAGCCGGCCCGTCGACCCCTCGGCCCAGCTACCCCGGCTGCTCGGCGACAACCTGCGGGTGCACGCCGGCATCCTGCTGGCCGTCCTGGCCACCTGGTTCGTCGCCTGGCTGCTCAACCGCTCCACGTTCGGCTTCGAGCTGCGCGCGGTGGGGGCCAACCCGAACGCGGCCCGCACCGCCGGCATCAGCGTCCCCCGCACGTACGTGCTGATGATGGCCATCGCCGGCCTGCTCGCCGGCCTCGGCGGCAGCCAGATGGTGCTCGGTTCGACGGCGGACGCGCTCACCCCGCAGGTGATCGCGCAGATCGGGTTCGACGGCATCCTGGTGGCCCTGCTGGGCCGGGTGAAGCCGTGGGGCGTGCTGCTGGCCGCGCTGCTGTTCGGCGCGCTCCAGGCCGGCGGCAACCGGATGCAGGGGTACGCGGGCATCTCGCTGGAGCTGGTCACCGTGCTCCAGGCGCTGATCGTCATCTTCATCGCCGCGCCGGCCCTGGTGAAGGCGATCTTCCAGCTCCGGGCCGCCCGCGCCGCCCGGTTGCAGACGAGCCTGGCGAAGGGCTGGTAAGGCATGTCAACCATGGCTGTCCCGGACGTGGCGGTGGCCCAGGTCGACGAGGGCTTCTGGACCCGTACCCGCAAGATCGGCGCCGTGCTGCTGGCGCTCGGGGTCGTCGCCACGGTGGCCTTCGGGGCCCTCGCCACCGACCGGCAGGCCCGCTTCACCCTCAGCGAGACGGAGGGCGGCGCGGCACTGGAGATCAACGGCACGATCGGCGCGATCCTGTTCGGCGTCGTCGCCGCCGCGGCCGGCGTGGCGCTGTTGGCCGGGGTGCGCAAGCGCTGGCTCACCACGCTGCTCGGGGTCGGGATCGTCGCCTTCGTGCTGTCGTTCCTGTGCTGGCAGGTCTCGGCCGCCCCCGAGGGGCGCAACTTCATGCCGATGGTCAACATGGTGCGCGGCACGTTCATCCTGGCCCTGCCGCTGATCTTCGGGGCCCTCGCCGGGGTCCTCTGCGAGCGGTCCGGCGTGGTCAACGTCGCCATCGAGGGCCAGTTGCTGATGGGCGCGTTCAGCGGCGCGCTGTTCGGCAGCCTCTCCGGCAGCGTGTGGGTGGGCCTGGTCGCCGCCGCGCTCGGCGGCGCGATCATCTCGCTCCTGCTCGCCGTGTTCGCCATCCGCTACCTGGTCGACCAGGTCGTCATGGGCATCGTGCTGAACCTGCTGGCCGTCGGCGTCACCGGCTTCCTCTACGAGCGGCTGATGCAGACCGACGCGCAGACGTACAACTCCGCGCCCCGGTTCAGCACCTGGGAGATACCGCTGCTCTCCGACATCCCGGTGCTCGGGCCGGCGCTGTTCCGCAGCAATCTCTTCCTCTACGTCGGCCTGCTGCTGGTGCTGGTCATCCACATCGGGCTGTTCCGTACCCGGTGGGGCCTGCGCACGCGGGCCGTCGGCGAGCACCCGACCGCCGCCGACACCCTCGGCGTGAAGGTGCTGCGGCTGCGCTACCGCAACGTCCTGCTCGCCGGGGTGGTGGCCGGGATCGGCGGTGCGTCGTACACGCTCGCGCTCTACTCGTTCACCAAGAACATGATCGGCGGCAAGGGCTTCATCGCCCTGGCCGCGCTGATCTTCGGCCGGTGGAGCCCGACGGGCGCGCTGCTCGCGGCGCTCTTCTTCGGCTTCGCCGACCAGCTCGGCACCTACCTCGGCGCGATCGGCAGCGGCATCCCGAGCCAGTTCCTGGCGATGCTGCCGTACCTGGCGACCATCCTGGCCGTGGCCGGGCTCGTCGGCCGGGTCCGCGCTCCGGCCGCCGACGGCAAGCCGTACATCAAGGGTTGACCCCGAAACCCCGTCCGGCGGCACCCCTTGGTGGGGCCCGACCGGCGTGAATTGGGCAGAATGGTGGGATGACCGAGATCGACTGGGAGCGCCTGCGGGCCGCCGCCACCGAGGTGATGCGGCACGCGTACGTGCCGTACTCGAAGTTCCCCGTCGGGGCCGCCGCCCTCGTCGACGACGGCCGGATCGTGGTCGGCTGCAACGTGGAGAACGCCGCGTACGGGGTGGTGCTCTGCGCCGAGTGCGGGGTGGTCTCCTCGCTGCACGCCACCGGCGGTGGCCGGATCGTCGCCCTGTCCTGCGTCGACGCCACCGGCGAGCCGCTGATGCCGTGTGGCCGGTGTCGGCAACTGCTCTGGGAGCAGGGCGGCCCGACCTGCCTGATCGAGGCCAAGGGCGGCCCGCTGACCATGGCCGAGCTGCTGCCGCACGCGTTCGACGTGGCCGACCTGGAGGCGGTGACCGGCGAGCGGCCGGTGCCCGTGGTGCCGGACCGGCTGGCCGCCTGGCGGGGGCGGGGCACCGTCTTCGTGCACGCGGACCTGTCGGCCGGGCGGCAGGTGTGGACGGCGTACTGGGAACGGTCGGCCGGGGACACGGAGGGCGCCGAGACCGGCGTGCTGGAGGAGGGCCCGAGCTGGGACGAGGCGGCCGAGGCGGTCGCCTGGGGGCTCGCCCGGACCCCGCGCGTGGTGGTGGTGGACGCGACCGGCACCATCTTCTGGGCCGGCGAGGGGGAGCCGCCGCAGGAGGTCCCGGTCCGCTGGTCCGCCCCTTGAGCTGCGGCGGTTCGCGCACCGGCGATCGCGACGACTGATGGGAACTCAACGGTGAGTGCTTTCACGGCGGTGGACGTCATCCGCGCCAAGCGGGACGGCGGGGTGCTGGGCGACGCCCAGATCGACTGGGTCGTCGACGCGTACACGAAGGGTCTGGTGGCCGACGAGCAGATGTCGGCGCTGGCCATGGCGATCCTGCTGCGCGGGATGACCGCGCCGGAGATCGCCCGGTGGACCGCCGCGATGATCGCCAGCGGCGAGCGGCTGGACCTCTCCGCCGTCGACCGGCCGACCGTCGACAAGCACTCCACCGGTGGCGTCGGTGACAAGATCACCCTCCCGCTCACCCCGCTGGTCGCGGCCTGCGGCGGCGCGGTGCCCCAGCTGTCCGGGCGCGGGCTCGGCCACACCGGCGGCACGCTGGACAAGCTGGAGTCGATCCCGGGCTGGCGGGCCACGCTGACCAACGACGAGTTCATCCGCCAGCTCCGCGAGGTGGGCGCGGTGATCTGCGCGGCGGGCGAGGGCCTCGCGCCGGCAGACCGCAAGCTGTACGCGCTGCGCGACGTCACCGGCACCGTCGAGGCGATCCCCCTGATCGCCAGCTCGATCATGAGCAAGAAGATCGCCGAGGGCACCGGCGCGCTGGTGCTCGACGTGAAGGTCGGCTCCGGGGCGTTCATGAAGTCCATCGACGACGCCCGCGAGCTGGCCCGCACGATGGTCGAGCTGGGCGGCGCGCACGGCGTGAGGACGGTCGCCCTGCTCACCGACATGTCCACCCCGCTCGGGCTGGCCGTCGGCAACGCCGTCGAGGTCACCGAGTCGGTCGAGGTGCTGGCCGGCGGCGGGCCCGCCGACGTGGTGGAGCTGACCCTGGCCCTGGCCCGGGAGATGCTCGACGCGGCGGGGCTGCCCGACGCCGACCCGGAGGCGGCACTGCGTGACGGCCGCGCGATGGACGTCTGGCGGGCGATGATCCGCGCCCAGGGCGGCGACCCGGACGCGCCCATGCCACCGGCACCCGAGGTGGAGGTGGTCCGCGCCGACTCCGACGGCTTCGTGGCGTCGGTCGACGCGTACGCGATCGGGGTGGCCGCCTGGCGGCTCGGCGCGGGCCGCGCCCGCAAGGAGGACGCGGTGAGCGTCCCGTCCGGGGTGCTGCTTCGCAAGCGCCCCGGCGACTCCGTACGCGCCGGCGAGCCGCTGTACGAGCTGCGCGCCGAGCACGCCGCCCGGATCCCGGCGGCGCTGGCCGAGGCGGTCCGGGCGGTACGGATCTCGCCGACCGCCCCGACCCCGCAGCCGCTGGTCATCGAGCGGATCGGCTGAACCGCCCCCGCCCCCGCCCGCCGTGGTGCCGCTCGTCGTGAACCGCTATCCTCCCAGGCCAAGGGGGACGACCGGCACTGAGCCGATGCGACTGACAGGGATCTGAGCCGTGCGCGTTTCCGCTCCCGACCCGCGAGAGGTCCGTGACGCCAGCCTGGACGAGCTGTCCCGGCTGGGGCTGCCGCTGCCACCGAGCCAGTTTCCCCTGGTGTGGGAGCCGGGCGACGAGATCGAGCTGCGGCCGACCGTCGAGATCGAGGCGCGCATCGCCGTGCTGCACGTGATCCTGGCCCGGTGTTTCGGCATGCCGGCGCAGGCGGCGATGAGCTGGCTGCTCAACTCCCACCTGGTCGACCTGGTCACCCCGCCGGAGTGGCAGTTCGTGATGGGCGGCCGGGGCGACCACCGGTCGTTCGTGCTGCACCACGACGCGCTGTTCTCGCTGGCCTGGGTGCTCGGCCTGGCCAAGCAGCTCGACCCGACGCTGCCGGTCGACGAGCGGCTGGTGGAGCGGCTGCCGCACATCGCGGGCGGGGAGAGCTTCCAGCAGTGGCGCTCCCGCATCCTGGCCGCGCCCCAGCACCCGGCCGACGCGGCGGCCCTGCTCGACCTGCACTACTGCCTCGACTGGGCGTACCTGGAGCTGGAGCGCGACGGGCGGTCGCCGCCCGGCCTGGTCGACGCCAACGCGATCGGGCAGCGCCGGTGGGCGCTGGAGTGGGCGGTGGTCCTGCGAGGGCCCTACCACGAGGAGCCGCCGGGCTGGGAAGAGGTCGACCTTTCCACCTGAGCGGCGGGCCGCGCCCCGGTCAGCGGGGGCGGTACACGCCGAGCCGTACCGCGAGGGTCACCCGGACCGGCTCGGGTAGCGCGGCGATCCGGGCGGCGAGGGTGGCCGGGTCGGTGTGCCAGGCGCTGGGTCCCATCCCGACCAGGGTGGCCACCTGCCGGCCGGTGAGTTCCAGCCGGGCCCGCAGCACGCTCTCGGCGGTCTGCTCGAAGTGGCCGGCCAGGCTCCCGGCGACCCGGTCCGCCTTGTCGGGGTCGACCTTCAGCAGGTCGAGCGAGTCGACCAGTTCGGCGAGGTGGTCCTCGGCGGGGGTGACCACGAGCAGCGCGCCGGCCGGGTGGAGCACCCGGCGGAACTCCGCGCCGTTGCGCGGGGCGAAGACGTCGAGCAGCACGGCGACGCTGGCGTCGGCCAGCGGAAGCCGCCGCCAGGTGTCGGCGAGCGCCGCCGCCGCGCGCGGGTGGGCCCGCGCTGCCCGGCGCAGCGCCGGCTTGGAGACGTCCAGGGCCAGGCCCACGGCGTCGGGCAGCGCCGCCAGCACCGCGGCGAGGTGCCGGCCCGTGCCCGCCCCGGCGTCCACCACCAGCGGGTACGTCCCGACGGCCGGCTGTCCGGCGGACGCGTCATGTCCAGCGGACGCATCCCGCCCGGCTTGGGCATCCTGCCCGTCTTTGCCGGCCGACGCGTCCGCTCCGGGGGCCTCCGGCGGGTGGCTCAGCGCGGCGAGCGCGGCGGCGGCGAGCGCGGCCGAGAGCGTGTCGTAGTGCCCGGCGGCGAGGAAGTCGGCGCGGGCGGCCACCATCTCGGCGGTGTCGCCCACGTGCGGGGCCCGGCCGGCGAGCAGGTCGACGTACCCCTGGCGGGCCACGTCGAAGCTGTGCCGGCGCGGGCAGCGCAGCGCCCGGGTGGTCCCGGCGGCGGCCTCGGTGAGCGGTTCCGCGCAGACCGGGCAACGCAGCCGGTCGACGATGCGGGGGTCCATCACCTGGACATCCTCCCAGCCGGTCGCGTCGGCGACCCGGCCGGTCGCTACTAGGGTCTGGGCATGGTCGCAATCTCATACGAGGACATCGTCAAGGTCCCCAAGGCGCTGCTGCACGACCACCTCGACGGCGGCCTGCGGCCGGCGACGATCGTCGAGCTGGCCGCCGAGGTCGGCCACGAGCTGCCCACCACCGACCCGGAAGCGCTCGGCCGCTGGTTCGTCGCGGCGGCGAACTCCGGCTCGCTGGAGCGCTACCTGGAGACGTTCGCCCACACCGTGGCGGTCATGCAGACCGCGCCCGCACTGCGGCGGGTGGCCCAGGAGTGCGCGCTGGACCTGGCCGCCGACGGGGTCGTCTACGCCGAGGTGCGGTTCGCCCCCGAGCAGCACCTGGAGCGGGACCTGACCCTGGACGAGGTGGTCGAGGCGGTCGTCGCCGGGTTCGCCGAGGGCGCGGCGCTCGCCGCCGACGCCGGCCATCCGATCCGGGTCGGCACCCTGCTCACCGCCATGCGGCACGCCGCCCGGTCGCAGGAGATCGCCGAACTGGCGGTGCGGCACCGCGACGCCGGCGTGGTGGGCTTCGACATCGCCGGGGCGGAGGCGGGATTCCCGCCCACCCGGCACCTGGACGCCTTCGAGTACCTGCAGCGGGAGAACTTCCACTTCACCATTCACGCCGGCGAGGCGTTCGGGCTGCCGTCGATCTGGCAGGCCATCCAGTGGTGCGGCGCGGACCGCCTCGGCCACGGGGTGCGCATCGTGGACGACATCACCCCCGGCGACCCGCCCGTGCTGGGCCGGCTGGCCGCGTACGTGCGGGACAAGCGGATCCCGCTGGAGCTGTGCCCGTCGTCGAACGTGCAGACCGGCGCGGCGGCGTCGATCGCCGAGCACAAAAAAAAGGCTTCTGCGCGATCTGCGGTTCCGGGTGACGGTGAACACCGACAACCGGCTGATGAGCGGCACCTCGATGTCCCGGGAGATGGCGCTGCTGGCGGAGGCCTTCGGCTACGGCTGGAAGGAGCTCCAATGGTTCACCATCAACGCGATGAAGAGCGCGTTCATCCCGTTCGACGAGCGGCTGGCCATCATCGACGAGGTGATCAAGCCGGCGTACGGGAAGCTGCTGGGCTGATCAGGGGTGGTGCGGGTGGCCGGCGAGCAGGTCGGCCACCCGGCGCAGCACCTCGCGGGCCGGGGCCGGGTGAGCGCCGAGCCCCGCCTGGCGGCGCAGCACCGCCGGCTCCGCGCGCAGCAGGGCCAGGCCGCGCCGCAGCAGCATCCCGGGAGCCTTGCGCTGCTCGGCCAGGTCGCGGGCGAGCCGCCGGAAAAAGGTGGTGCCGCGCGGCCGGCGCAGCGCGTACGCCCCGGCGAGCAGCCCTCGCCGTCGGCATTCCTCGACGATCTCGGCGGCGAAAATCCCTTCGGCGACGAAAAGTGGCGATCCGGCGACCTCGAATGTCCGGGTGGCCACCCGCCGGTCCGCGCCGATCGCATAAACCGGCACTTCGGCCTTGCCGTCCCGCGCCAGCCGGGCAATCGTTTCCACGGCCGCCCCGGCGTCCCACGACTGGGGTGAGTCCCAGTCCACAAGACCGTTTTGGCGCGGTAACGTAGGGTCATCACCATCCTTGTAGAAGTCGTCCAGACAAAGAACAGGAAGCCCGGTTTGTTGGGCTATGTACGACTTTCCGGAGCCCGAAGGGCCGGCGAGCAGGACGAGGCGGTGGGGGTGATCCATTACTGTCAGTCACTCCGGCTGGACGGATTGCGAGCAAATTGCATCAACATCTCATCACACCTCCGGCGACGGCCAGCCTGGGCTTTCTCTTTGGAACACGGCGTGATGGAATCTCGGAGGTCCGACCCGCCGGGTCGGTCGCTGAGCGTTGCCCGGGGCAACGCGCGAACGCTGTGATCGCGAGGGCGGTGACGTGAGCAAACGACCGAAGACGGCGGGTTCCTTCCTGTCGCGACTGCGTCGGCCGGTCGGCCGGCTCCGCGACATGCCGATCTGGTCCAAGCTCGGTCTCATCATGATCGTGCCGACCATCGCCACGGTCGTCGTCGGCACCAGTGGCCTCGTCGACAACCTGGAAACGCTGAACAACGCCAACCGCTCCGGCGACCTGGCCAATCTGGTGGGCTACTCGGGCGACCTGGTCAACAGCCTCCAGGACGAACGCACCTCCGCGGTGTTGCTGCTCGGGGCGAGCGGCGACCAGGCCAAGGCGCAGTACCAGGAGGCGTACAACCGGGTCAACATCCGGGTCGACCAGGACAAGGTGCCGTACCTGCAACAGCGGGGGGAGGTCGACGGCCTGCCGAGCAGCCTGGAGGGCCTCCTCGACGGGATCGACCAGAACCTGAAGGACCTCCCCGGCACCCGCAGCCAGGTCTTCAACGGCAAGTTGAAGATCATCGACGCCATGCAGGCGTACGAGGGCCTGATCAACGACCTGCTGTCCATCCGCGACTCCGCCACCCACCTCGCCGGTGACAACGACCTGAGCGACCGGATGCGGGCCGCGGCAGCCGTCGCCCGGGAGAAGGAATACCTCTCGGTCCGCCGGGTCGTGGTGCACCGGGCGCTGATCCAGCGCGAGTTGACCCCCATCCTGCGCACCGACTACATCGCCAGCGGCACCGGCCAGCAGCAGGCACTGCAAAGCTTCAAGGCGGTGGCCAGCCTGGACGAGTCGGACCTGCACGACCAGACCGTCGCCGGCGGCGACCGGCGCGAGGCGCAGAACTACACCGGCTGGCTCGACGGCAACACCAACGGCAGCATGGCCAACGCGCCGTTCGGGCCGGATCAGTGGGACGCGGCCATGGTCGCCAGCGCCAAACTGATCCGTACGGTCGAGGCGAAGCTCGACGGCAACGTGGTCAAGCAGGCCGACGCGCTCCGCTCCGACGTACAGCGCACGGTGTTCCTCCAGACCGGCCTGCTGCTCGGCATGCTGCTGCTGGCCATCCTGTTCGCGTACCTGGTCGCCCGGTCGATGGCCCGCTCGCTGCGCGACCTGCGCCAGGGTGCGCTCAGCATCGCCCAGTACGGTTTGCCCCAGGCCGTTGCCCGGCTGCGCGATCCGCAGTTTTCCAGCCAGCTCTCCCCGGTGCAGGCGGCCAACCAGATCGCCGAGCCGCTGCCGGTGCGCAGCAAGGACGAGTTCGGCCAGGTGACCGAGGCGTTCAACGCGGTCCACCTGGAGGCCGTACGGACGGCGGCGGAGCAGGCCGCGCTGCGCGCCTCCGTCGCGACCATGTTCGTCAACCTGGCCCGCCGTTCGCAGATCCTGGTCGACCGGCTGATCGGCCACCTCGACCGGCTGGAGCGCGGCGAGGAGGACCCGGACCGGCTGGCCGAGCTGTTCCAGCTCGACCACCTGGCCACCCGGATGCGCCGCAACGACGAGAACCTGCTGGTGCTCGCCGGGGCCGACTCCACCCGCGTGCAGCGCGAGCCGGCGGCACTGATCGACGTGCTGCGGGCCGCCCAGTCCGAGGTCGAGCACTACACCCGGATCGAGTTCGGGGTGATCGACCGTGACATCGAGGTCGCCGCGCACGCGGTCAACGACCTGGTCCACCTGGTCGCCGAGCTGTTCGACAACGCGACCGCCTTCTCGCCGCCCGACTCGCAGGTGATGGTGGAGGCCCGCCGGGTCGGCGACCGGGCCAACCTCTACGTCGAGGACCGGGGCATCGGCATCAGCGCCGAGCAGCTACACGACCTCAACGACCGCCTCGCCTCGCCGCCGCAGGTGGACGTGGCCGTCTCCCGGATGATGGGCCTGGTTGTGGTCGCCCGGTTGGCGTCCCGGCACGGGGTCAAGGTCGAGCTGCGGCCCGGCACCGACCGGGGGACCGTCGCCGACGTCACCCTGCCCACCACCGTGCTGGTGCCCCGGGCGCTCTCCGGCCGGTTCCAGCAGCCCGGCGCGCTGCCGGCCCCTCCCGCCTCGCTCACCAGCTCGCAGCCCGGCGGGGCCCCCCGGCCCTGGGTGCCTTCGCGGCCTTCGGCAACAACCCGGCGACACCGGCGCCCACCCAGCGGCCGGGGCACTCGGGCAACCAGGTAACCCTGGGCGGCCGGTCGTTCGACCCGGCCTCGCGCAACGGCCACGGCACGCCCGCGTCGACCGGTTCCATGCGGTCGATGCCGGCCTGGTCGGACCTGACCGGGGCCAGTGGCACCGCTGGCGGTGCCGCCGCCGGCCGCACCTCGAATGGCCAGTCGAGCGACCCGCTGCCGCAGCGGCGGGCGTCCGGCGACGGCGATCCGGCCAGCAGCGGCCAGCAGCCGGCCATCCCCCGACAGCTGCCGAGCAGCCCGGAGGCCCGGGGCTGGACCCCGCCACCGGTCTCGGTGCCGCCGGTGTCCGCACCGCCGGTTTCCGTCTTTCCCGGTCTCGGGTCAGCCCGTCTCGGCCGCCCCGGTGTCCGGTCAGCCGTTCGGCACGCCCGTCTCCGGTCAGCCGTTCGGCACGCCCGTGTCCGGTCAGCCGTACTCGGCGCAGCCGCTGCCCAGTCGGCCGGTCCCGTCGGCCCAGGCGCCCGTGGCGCCGCCGGCCTGGCCGCCGGTGGCCGCGCCGGAGCCGGTCACCCCGCCGGTGCCGGAGCGCCTCGCCGCAGCCCTGGACATGACCACGGAGCTGCCCCGGGTGCCGAGCACCGAGGTGCCGAGCACGCCGGCCACCCAGCCGACGACCCCGCCCACGCCGGCGCGGTCGACGCCCGTGCAGGCCCAGAACCGGCAGCAGCGGTACGCGGACGAGACGATGGAGCTGCCGATCTTCCGGGAGCTCGAGTCGGCCTGGTTCCGTACCCGCCGCTCGGGTTCGGAGGAGACGGCCGGCGTCGCCCAGCGCGCGACCAATGGCGCCGGGAGCCCGGCGAACGCCGCCGTGACCCAACAGTTCTCCGCGGTCGACGTCACCGGCCGGCCCGTCCAGACACCAGCACCCGGGACGACAGGTAACGCACCGATGGCAGACACCCCGATGGCCGGAGGAATGCCGCGCGACAACGGGTCGCCGACCAACGGTGGCACCCGCCCCGGTCCCGCCGAGGGCTTCGCCGGCCGGCGGCCCACGCCGCAGGCCCACGCCTGGCAGACTGCCGCGGACGACGGCTGGCGGGCCGCCTCGGCGGCCACCGAGGTCCCGGTGGCGGAGACCACCCGCAAGGGCCTGCCGAAGCGGGTGCCGATGGCCCAACTCGTGCCTGGCGGGGTGGAGAAGCCCACCACGTCGGTCCAGCGCCGTACGCCGGAGGGCGTCCGCGGTCTGCTCTCGGCATACCATCGAGGCGTGCAGCGTGGGCGTACCGAGCCCGACGGCAACCCGACCAACCCGGAGGCAGCTCCGGGTGGGCAGCAATCCTCGCAGTCTGGCTCAGGCCCGGTGGCCGGGAGCGGGCAGAAGGAGCAACAAGGATGACAACTACGCAGGATCTCGGTTGGCTGCTGGCCAACTTCGCCGACCGGGTGCCCGGTGTCGCGCACGCGGTCGCCGTCTCCGCGGACGGTCTGCTCCTGGCGTCGTCACGAGACCTTCCGCGTGACCGGGCCGACCAGCTCGCCGCGATCGCGTCCGGGCTGGTCAGCCTCACGCAGGGAGCGGCACGCTGCTTCGAGGGCGGTGCGGTGCTGCAGACCGTGGTCGAGATGGACAACGGCTTCCTGTTCCTGATGTCCATCTCGGACGGCTCGTCCTTCGCCGTGCTCGCCGCCCGTAGCTGCGACGTCGGGCAGGTCGGATACGAGATGGCCCTCCTGGTCGACCGGGTGGGCGACGCGTTGACCCCGCAGCCGCGTACGACTGTGGGGATGATGGGCTGACCCACGCGCTGGCCGATGGGTCGGGCGGGGTGGCAAGGACAAGAACGACGGGTTCCACCGGGTTCAGCCGGTGTCGGGGACGAAGGAGGTGAGCGGCGACATGGATCGTGACGAGCCGACTGGCGCGTTGGTCCGTCCGTACGCCGTCACCCGCGGTCGTACCCGCCCTCGGCTGGACATCGCGTTGGAGGCGCTCGTCGAGACGACGGTGCGCGGTCGGGCCGCTGCCAGTAGCAACGGTGGCCAGGGCCGAGAGCACCAGTACATCGCCGCGCTGTGCGACGGACGCGTGCAGTCGCTTGCCGAGATCGCGGCGCGGATGCAGCTCCCGCTCGGCGTGGCTAGGGTGCTCATCGCCGACATGGCGACGGACGGCCTGGTCGCAGTCCACGAGCCGACCATCCTGGACGACTCCGACGACGCGGTGGGCACTGAACTGCTGGAGAGGGTGCTGAGTGGACTTCGCAGGCTCTGACATGTCGCACCGCCCGCCTGTCCCGAGCGGGCGCGTGACGTCGGCGAAGATCGTTATCGCCGGTGGGTTCGGCGTCGGCAAGACGACGCTGGTCGGCTCGGTCTCGGAGATCACGCCGCTGACCACCGAGGCGATCATGACCTCCGCCGGCGTGGGCGTCGACGACACCCGGCAGGTGCCGGGCAAGACGACGACCACGGTGGCGATGGACTTCGGCCGTATCTCGATCGACCGGGACCTGATCCTGTACCTGTTCGGCACCCCCGGCCAGACCCGGTTCTGGTTCATGTGGGACGAGCTGGTCCGGGGCGCCATCGGCGCGGTGGTCCTGGTCGACACCCGGCGGCTGGCCGACTGCTTCGCGGCCATCGACTTCTTCGAGCATCGGCGGCTGCCGTACCTGGTGGCCATCAACTGCTTCGACGGGATGCAGTACCACGACCCGCAGGACGTCCGGGACGCGCTCGCGATCTCGCACGACGTGCCGGTGGTGGCCTGCGACGCCCGGAACCGGGAGTCGACGAAGCACGTGCTGATCTCGCTGGTCGAGTACGTGCTCACGATGCGCCGCTCGCGCGCGGTCGCGCCGGCCTGATCGACGACGGGACGCGCCCGACGACCGGCACCCGCCGGGCCGTCGGGCGCGTCCGGCTGTTTGGGGACCGGCTGGAGGCGAACTCGACGCCACCGGCGGGCGGCCGGCGCTCGATTCCGTAGGGCTAGCCCATTCCGTAGGGCGGCTCAGGAGCGGCCCTGACAGCGCCTGTGCGCCCCGACCGCCTCGCAACCTTCCCGGGGGGACGGCCAGTAGCCGTCACCGTCCCTGCGGGACGTCAGGCGGCCGGCCAGGGTTGCTCTTCGGTGTGGTCCCACCGGTCGGTCGGGTGGGCGTCGGGTTGCTACGGCCGTACGCCAGCACGGCGGGCGCGGCCGGGGCGGCGGTGCCCGCCACCCCGGCGCGATGGTCAGGAGCGGTAGCCGGCGGACCGGTACTCGTACTCCCGGTCGTCGTCTCGGTCGCCGGTGTCCCGGGTGAAGTCCCAGCCGCCGGCCGCCTCGCGGCCCGGCCGGCCGCCGACGGCGAACCCGCCGATCTCCTGCCCGCGACGCCAGCCCCGGAAGTAGCCGGTCGTGTTCTCGGCGAGGCTGGCCGCGTCGCGGACTATCCGTAGGGGACGCTCCTCGCGCAGGGGGGAGCCCGGAACCAGGTTGGCCTGCGGCACCCGCTTGGGCAACCCGGCCTTGGTATCGGCGCCCACCGCCGGGCGGGCGGCCTGCTCGGCGGCCTGCCACCCGG
>NZ_GG657738.1:4303100-4305200 GCF_000158815.1 Micromonospora sp. ATCC 39149
CCGCAGTGCGCGCAGGCCGGCGCCGGGCAACTCGGCGACCGGCTCGCCCCGGCGGGCGGCGGCCCGCCGGCCCGGCACCGGGGTGGGGGTGGTGACCCGGGCGTCGAGCGCGCCGACCAGGGCCTCGCAGCCCGCGTCGCATGCTCGCACCGAGGCCACCGCCTGACGGACCGTCTCCGCCACGGCGGAGGTGAGCGCCCGGCTGACCGCCGCGCGGCGGGGGGTCTCGGCGATGGCGACCCGCAGCGCGGTCACCGCATCGTTGATCTTGCCTTCGTCGGCCACCCCGTCGGCCGCGAGGTGGGCGGCGATGGCGTCCGCCGCCACCGACACCTCCCGGCCCCGGGCGATCGTCCCGCCCAGCATGCCGGGCTCGGGCAGGGCGTCCAACACGGCCAGGGCGACCGGCTCGGCCGGGTCCGGGTACGCGCGCAGGGCGGCCGGGTAGAGCTCCCGCAGCACCTCGCGCAGCGCCACGGCGGCGGAGTGCCGGCCGCTGGCGAGCGCGGCGTGCGCCGAGAGGACCTGCTTGTAGCCGGCGAGATCCCGGGGCGCCGGGAGGGTGACCGCCGAGAGCGCGCCGGCCTGGAGCGCCCGGGCCAGCCCGACCGCCCGCCGCTCGGCCGGCGCGGACTGCATCTCCTCCAGCGAGTCGTCGTCGGCGAACCGCTCGGCGAAGTCGTCCACCGAGTCGTCGTCCGCGATCGCCAGTGGACGCCCGGCGGCACTCAGCAGCGAGGTGACCGTGTGGTCGTCGCTGTCGGCGGCGATCGCAGCCCCGCTCGGCCCGCCCGACCGCTCCACGAGTAGCACGACCAGCTGAGCGTAGCCGGCTGGGTCGTCGCCGATCTCGCAGACATGGAGCAGCCGACCTGCGTCGTCGACCACAGCGGACGTCAGCGCCGAACCGGCCGAGGCCGGTCGGTCGGCCGGATCCGCCGAGGCCAGACCGCAGTACACGCGCACGAGCGCCACAGCGTCGTCCTCCTCCCGGGACTGGTCTTTCTCTGCCAGAGACTGATGCTCCCTGGAACGTGTCAGTCGCGCCAGTCCACGACCGCAGAGATCTTGCCGACAATGGTGCGCCAACCGAGACTCGCCGTCTGCGCGCCGATTTTCCTCAGCCGCCGGCGGCCGAGGAAGCCCCCGAGCCCGCCGTTGGCCGTGGCGCGCAGCGCCTCGTCCAGGTCGTCGAGGCTGGAGCCGGCGGAGAGCATGTCCAACACGGCGGGCAGACGCAGGGCATACGCGACGTCCCGGGCCACCTCGCCGGCCTCGATCAGCAGCGCCGAGTCCCAGGTGTCGTGCCCACCCCGCAGGTTCTCCACGACCAGGTCCAGCTCGTAGGTGTCCTCGTCGAGCGGGACGATGTCGGCCGGCTCCACCCGTTCGGACAGTTCATTCCAGCTGTCCAGTTGAGACATGTCGTTGGGTGCGCCGGACCGGACGAAGCTGACGAGGGATTCGGGCGTCTTGAACAGCAGCAGCCTGCCCCGGTGGCTGAGGAAGACCGGAACCTCCTCGTCGCCCGCCTCGTCCTCGTCGGAGTCCGGCTCCTCCTCCGCGTCCGCGTCTGTGGCGGCTCCGGCGTCGTCGGAGTCCGCGTCGGCGCGGGGCTTGCGGGAGCGGGACTTCCCGCCGGCCTCCTCCGCGTCCGCCTCGGCGAACTCGGCGGCCACCTCCTCGTCGAGGATGATGACCTCGTCCTCGTCCTCGTCGGTCTCGACCGCCTGCCGGCGGGCCAGGAACGGGTCGTCCTGGTCGCGCTCGGCGACGTCGGTCGGGGTCAACTCCCGTGCCGGCCGGTACGCCCGCAGCGTGTAGCCGGTGCCGGCGGGCAGGGCGATCTCGACCGGGTCGATGCGCAGCTCGTCCCAGAGCGCGCGGTCGGCGTCCTGCGCCGACGGGCGCGCGCCGTCCTCTTCGACCTCTGCGGCGGTGCCGTCGGTCTCGTCGAGCTCAGGCTCGTCGGCGTCGGGCCGTTGGGGCGACTGGCGGGCCACGCTGACCTCCGTGTGCTTCGGGCTGCCCACCCGGCGGCGTCTCCGGCCGCCGAGTGACTCTGGGCACATACCCTAGTGGGCGGCTTAGGAGGCCCGG
>NZ_GG657738.1:4306067-4306701 GCF_000158815.1 Micromonospora sp. ATCC 39149
CTCCGCCGCCGGCAGCCCGCCGTCCCGGTACGCCTCGACGGCGTCCTGCAACGCGTGGCGGGCCTCGGCCAGCAGGTCGGCCTTGAGCCGTGCCGGGCCGTGCAGCCGGTCGCTCAACTCGCGCAGCCGCTCCTTCACGAGTACGTCGTCGCAGCGCACCATGCGACGAGCCTGCCATGCGGTGACTGCCGACGCGTCCGGGGGAATCCCGGAGCCGGCTCAGGGGCGGGGCGTCAGGGCCAGGTACCCGCGCTCGGCCGCCTCCTGGAGCAGCCACTGGTCCCGGTACCAGCCCGGCGCGGCGACCAACTCGTCGTGCCGGCCACGCTGGACCACCCGGCCGGCGTCGAGCACCACGATCTCGTCGAGGTCGGCGAGCCCGCTGAGCCGGTGGCTGATCAGCAGCACCGAGTGCCCGGCGGGGGTCGCCGCCAGCGCCGAGGCGAGCACCGCGTCGGCGGCGGACGGGTCGAGCCCCTCGGTCGGCTCGTCGAGCACCAGCACCCCGGGCGCGGCGAGCAGCGCCCGGGCCAGCGCGAGGCGCTGCCGCTGGCCGCCGGAGAGCTGTCCGCCCTCCTCGCCGACCACGGTGTCCCACCCGGCCGGCTGGGCGTGCACCCAGTCCAGCAGGCCG
>NZ_GG657738.1:4307268-4330937 GCF_000158815.1 Micromonospora sp. ATCC 39149
CCTCGACGGCGGCCAGGGAACCGACCGCCAGCACCCCGACCAGCACCCCGCCGACGCCGTCGCGCAGCGCGGTGACCACCACCGTGCCGGCGGTCACCCCGGCGACGAGCGCCCCGGCGGCGTCCACGGCGAAGCCGGTGGCGGCGAGCCGTCGTTCCAGCCGGGCCAGCCGGCGGGCCCGATCGGCGGCGGCGTCCAGCGCGTACCCGGTGGCACCGAACGCGGCCAGGTCGGCGGCGCCGTGGACAAGGTCCACGGCGTCCGTGGCGAGCGCGCCGCGCAGCGGGGCCACCCGGTCGGCGGCGTGCCGGGTCAGCGCGGTGGCCGCGAGCGGCAGGGCCACCCCGGCGACGAGCAGGCCCAGCGCCAGCACCCCGGCGGCGGGGAGCGAGATGGTGGTGGCCCCGGCCACGGCCAGCACGCTGACCACCGTGGCGGCGGCCCCCGGGACGAGCACCCGCAGCAGCAGGTCCTGCACGGCCTCCACGTCGGACACGAGCCGGCTCAGCGCGTCCCCGGTGCGCTGCCGGGCGGCGTCGCGCCGGGCGGCCAGGGCGGCGAAGACCCCGGCCCGGACGTCGGTGATCATCCGCAGCACGGCATCGTGGCCGGCGAGGCGCTCGGTGTAGCGGAACACGCCTCGTCTGATCGCCAGCGCCCGGACCGCGACGATCGCCACGGTGAGCCGGTCCAGTGGTGGCCGACCGGCGGCGCTCATCAGCAGCCAGGTGGCGGTGGCCATCAGGGCCAGCCCGGCGAACTCGGTGGCGGCGGCGAGCAGACCCGCGCCGACCAGCCGGCCCCGGTACGGCCGGGCCAGCCGGAGCACGGCCCGCTCGGCGGCCCGGACGCTGCCGCCGGCCACCGGGGCCCCGTCGGCCGGCAGCGGGATGGCGAAGGCGTCGTCGGCGGGACCGGTGCTCATCGGGCCGCCCCCTCTCCGGCCGGGGCGGGGGCGACCTGCCCGGCCGGTCGGCAGCCGCTCGTCGGGTCGGGGGTCACCCCTGTGGCCGGGGTGGTGGTCAGCTCGGTGACCCGGTCTTCCTCGACCCGCAGGATCCGGTCGGCGTCGGAGAGCAGCGCCGGCCGGTGGGCCACCAACAGGGCGGTTCGCCCGGCGACGAGCCGGCGGGTGGCGGCCAGCACCCCGGCCTCGCTGGCGGTGTCCAGCCGCGCGGTCGGCTCGTCCAGCAGCACCACCGGCGCGTCCCGCAGGAACGCCCGGGCCAGGGCGACCCGCTGCCGCTGGCCGCTGGACAGGCCGTGCCCGCGCTCACCGAGCACGGTGTCGAGCCCGTCGGGCAGGGCGGCGACCACCTCGTCCAGCGCGGCGGCGGCGACCGCGCCGGCGAGCGCGGCGTCGGGCGTGCCGGGGGCACCGAGCCGGATGTTGTCGGTCAGCGAGGCGGCGAAGAGGTGGGCCCGTTGCGGCACCCAGGCGACCTGACGCCGCCAGCCGTCCGGGTCCGCGCCGGCCAGGTCGACGCCACCCACGGTGACCCGGCCCTGCGTCGGGGCGACGAAGCCGAGCAGCAGGTTGAGCAGGGTGCTCTTGCCCGCGCCGCTCGGCCCGACGATCGCGATCCGCTCGCCGGGCCGGATTGTCAGCGTGACGTCCCGTAGCGCCACGGTCCGCTCGTACGCGACGGTCACGCCCTCGAACCGGATCTCGGCGCGCCCGTCGGGGACGGGCCGCGACCCGGCGGTGGCCGTGGCGGTCGGGTCGGCGGCGGAGAGGGTCAGTGCCTCGTCCAGCGCGGCCAGCCCCTCCATGCTGGCGTGGAACCGGCTGCCGGCCGCCCGCAGCGGCAGGTACGCCTCCGGGGTGAGCAGCAGCACCAGCAGCGCGGTGGACAGCGCCAGCCCGCCGCCGAGCAGCCGGATGCCCACCGGCACCGCGACCAGCGCCACCGACAGGGTGGCGACCAGCTCCAGCACCAGCGCGGACAGGAACGCGATCCGCAGCGTGCGCATCGTCGCGGCGCGGTGCCCGTCGGCCATCCGGCGGACCACCTCGACCTGGCCCCGGGCCCGGCCGAACGCGCGCAGCGTGGGCAGGCCGGCGACCATGTCGAGGAAGTGCCCGCCGAGCGTCGACAGCCGCCGCCACTGCCGCTCGGTGGCGGCCTGCGCCTGCCAGCCGAGCAGCGCCCCGAAGACCGGGATCAGCGGCAGGGTCAGCGCGACGATGACGGCCGAGCCCCAGTCGGCGAAGGTGATCCGGGCCAGCACGGCCACCGGGACGGTGACGCTGAGCACGAGCTGCGGAAGGTACCCGGTGAAGTAGGCGTCCAGGGCGTCCAGCCCCCGCCCGGCCAGGGTGGCGAGCTGCCCGGCCCGCTGCCCGGCGACCCAGCCGGGACCGTGCCGGCCGACGGCGGCGAGCAGGTCGGCCCGCAGCGCCGCCTTGACCGTCGCGGCGGCCCGCGCCGCCACCGTGCCCTGGGCCCAGGCGACCAGCGCCCGCCCCACCACGGCGGCCAGGAAACCGGCGAGCGCCGGCCGGGCCAACCGCCCGTCGAGCGCGGCGGCCAGCACCGTGGCCAGCGCGGTGGCCTGCCCCACGACCAGCAGCGCCGTCAGCCCGCCGAGCACCGCGAGCACGGCGAGGTCGCGCCGGGCCGCGGGGACCCGGCGGAGCAGACGTGGGTCGAAGGGACGGCGGCTCACCAGCACACCGGTGCCCTGCCGTCGGTTCGTCCCCGGAACACCCACCAGCACATCGCCTGGAAGCCTAGTAGGGCCGGCAGGAGCGCGCAGCGCCAGCCAGCCCAGCACCGTCAGCGTCGGCCCGCTGGCCGCCGCGTCGGTCACGCTCAGTGATGCCGTCGGTGCGACGGTGGAGACCAGCGCGTAGGGCCACAACGCCGCGCCGACTCCCGCCACCGGCAGCGCCAGCGCCGCCGAAGTGGCGGCGAAGGCCACCCCGGGCAGGTGCCGCGCGTGCGCCGCCCGGGCCACCAGCAGCGCCGCCACCAGTACCAACGGCAGCAGTACGGCCGGCAGCGGGCGCTGCGTCGCGGCGCGTACCCGATCGGAGAGCGCGCCCGCGACGGCGGCCAGGGCGACGGCGGCGAGCGCCACCGCGACCAGCCGGCGGGCGGTACGGGCCAGCGGTGCGGCGTCGGCGGCCGACAGCCGGAGCGTGAGGAACGTCGCACCGTGCACCGCCACCAGGGCCGTCATCGCCAGCCCGGCGAGGGCCGCGAACGGGGTGGCCACGTGGCCGACGCCCGTGACGTGCCCGTCGGCGGCCAGCGGTACGCCCTGGAGCAGCCCGGCGAGCAGCGCCCCCCAGCCGAACGCGGCGAGCAGGCTCCCGGCGGCCACCATCCGGTCCCAGGCGGCGCGGGTCGGCTCGTCGGTCGGGCGGCTGCGCAGTTGCACGCCGACGGTCACCATGATCACCCCGGCCAGCGCGGCGGCGACGACGGGGTAGAAGCCGGACAGCAGTTCCCCCTCCAGGGTGGGGAACGCGCCGAACAGAATGCCGACGGTCGCCACCAGCCAGACCTCGTTGCCGAGGAAGAACGGGCCCACGGCGGTGAGGGCCGCCCGGCGGCGGGCCGGCGGGCCGCCCCGGGCGAGCAGCAGGCCGACGCCGTAGTCGTAGCCGCCGAGGACCAGGTAGCCGGCGAGGAAGAGCCCGAGCAGGGCGTACCAGGCGAGTTCCACAGGGGCCTCCTCAGCCGAGGACGGGGACGGGACGGGACTCGTCGGCGGCTGGGCCGGGCCGGCGGCCTAGGGCGGGATCGGCGGCTCCCCGGGCGGCGTACCGGGCGAACAGCACCCAGTTGGCGACGGCGAGCCCGCCGAGCAGCAGGGTGAAGCCGATCAGCGAGGCGAGCATCACCCCGGGCGCGACCGGCGAGACCGCCCGCTCGGTGGAAAGCAGCCCGTACGCGACCCAGGGCTGGCGGCCCACCTCACGGGCGATCCAGCCGAGGATCACCGCGACGAAGGGCAGCGGCAGCGCCAGCAGGATCAGCCAGAGCGGGAAGCGCAGCCGGATGAACCAGTCCCGCCAGAGCAGGGGGAGCAGCAGCCACAGACAGCCCAGGAGGAGGCCGATCAGGATCATGAAACCGAGCCCGACGTCGGCCAGCACGGGCGGGGTGTAGTCGCCGGGCCCGAACCGGGAGGTCCATTCGGCGACCAGGGCGTCGCGCTGCGCGCCGCCGCCGAACTTGGTGGGCTGCGTCTGCCCGACCGGCCCGAACTGGGCGAAGCCGAAGCCCTGCACCAGGCTGATCGAGACCGCCGCGGTGACCAGGCCGATCCGCAGCGACGTGCGGAACAGCGCGTGGTCCGGGGTGCGCCGGATCAGGTGCCAGGCGCTCACCGCCGCCATCAGCATCCCGCCGGTGAGCAGGGCGGCGGCGACCACGTGCCCGAAGGCCAGGCCGAAGGTGGGATTGGTCAGCAACGCGCCGAAGTCGGTCAGGTGGGCCACCCCGTCGCGCACCTCGTAGCCGACCGGGTTCTGCAGCCAGGCGTTCGCCACCATGACCCAGAACGCCGAGGCGTACGCGGTCAGCGCCACGCCCCACAGCAGCGCGAGGTGCACGCCCCGGCGCAGCCGGTGCCAGCCGAAGATCCACATCCCGAGGAACGTGGACTCCAGGAAGAACGCGACCAGGGTCTCGATCGCCAGCGGGGCGCCGAAGACGTTGCCGACGTAGCGCGACAGGCCGCTCCAGTTCAGCCCGAACTGGAACTCCATGAGCAGGCCGGTGGCGATGCCGAGCACGTAGTTGATCACGTAGAGCTGACCCCAGAACCGGGTCAGCCGCTCGTGGACGGGATTGCCGGTGATCGTCCAGGCCGTCTGGAGCCCGACGAGCAGGGTGACCAGACCGAGCGTGACGACGACGAAGAGGAAGTGCAGCGAGGTGGTCGTGGCGAACTGGAGACGGGCGAGGAGCAGTTGATCCATGGCCGCCCTCCGGTAGTAGGCTCCCTTGTCGTAGGAAGACTACACGTAGGCTCTCTACCTATCGCCCCGCATGTCGGTGGCCCGGCAACGGGCAGGCGAGCCGGCCCCGTGGGACACGGGCCCAACTCGGGCGAGGCGTCCGGGTCGGACGTGTCCGGTCGCGCGTGTCCGGGTCGGACGTGTCCGGGTCGGGCGTCAGCTCAGGAAGAGGGAGACCGGCAGCGCGACCAGGGTGACCGCCACCGCCAGCGCGGCGGCCCCGATCAGCCGGGGCGGCCGGTCGGCGACCAGCAGCCGCTGGACCCGGACGTCCAGGTCCCGGTCGCCCAGGCCGAGGGTGCCGGCCGGCGCGATCCGGTGGCCGGCCGCGGCGAACCGGCGCAACGCCCCCGCGAGGGGAGCCTCGGCGTGCAGCTCCCGGGCCTTGTCGTCGGCGCGCATCTCGACCAGCAGGGCGACCCGCTCGTGCGCGTCGCGTACCCAACGGAACCAGGGCAGCGCACGGCACAGCGCGGTGAACGGCAGCAGCACAAGGTCGTGGCGCTCCTGGGCGTGCGCCCGCTCGTGGGTCAGCACCGCCGCCAGCTCGGCCCGGTCGAGCATGCTGAGCGCCCCGGCGCTGACCACCACCCGGGGCCGCACGCCCGGCAGGCAGTACGCCGCCGCGCTCGGATGGTCCAGCACCAGCGCCCCCGGCACCTCCGGGTCCCGCCGGGCCACCAGGGCGAGCAGGTCCCGGTGCTGCCGCTGGGCCCGGACGGTCGCCTGCACGCTGCGTACCGTCGTGGCGAGCAGCGCCGCCCCGATGCCGAACCCGACCCCGACCAGACCGAGGTGGACCGCGCCGAGCCCGGCCGGCAGGGTGCCGTGGGTCAGGTCGGTGGCCAGGGCGAGCAACGCGCTGCCGGTCGGCCGGTCGTACGCGGCCACGCCGAGCGCCATCGGCAGGCCCATCGCGGAGAGCCCGAGCGCGAGCCCGACCGCCTGCCAGCAGACGATCGCGATCCGGGGGGCCCGCCACGTCCAGGTGGACGCCGCCAGGACCTGAGCGGTCAGGTAGCAGGCCAGGACCGTCGCGGCGAAGTGCACGGCGTACGCCATGACGGCGGCCCTACCGGTCCGTCGCCTCGTCGGCCAGGGCCGGCTGCCCGGCCCGGTCGGCGCGCGGCGCGTCGACGCGGTCGGTCAGCGGGCCGCCCGCCTCGGCGCCGAGGGCGGCGCGCAGCACCTCGGCCTCGGTGCCGGTCACCGACCGGGCGAAGCGCACCAGCGCGGCGTCCCGGCTGCCGCCGAGGTCCAGCGCGTCGAGCATGAGCTGGGCGATGTGCGCCTCGCGGCTGGCCGCGGCCTGGTAGCGCCAGGCCCGCCCCTCCCGCTGGCGCCGCACCATGCCCTTGCCGGCGAGCCGGTCCAGCACGGTCATCACCGTCGTGTACGCCAGCTCGCGGCCGTCGAGGGCCTCGGCGACCTCGCGCACCGTCACCCCGTCCGACGTGCCCGGGACGGTGTCCCACAGCACGTCCATCACCGCCCGCTCAAGATCACCCAACCGAGTCACGCGGCAATCCTACCCCTCGTAGTAGATCCACCCCACCCGCCGCCCACCCCTGCCTCCGGCGGCCGGGTGGCGGGCGGGTCGGTGGACGGGTCGGTGGGCTCAGACGCCCTTGGGGTGCCAGACCGTCTTCGTCTCCAGCAGCGTCGTCATCCGGGTGAGGCCCGGGTCGGCGTACCAGTCGTGGTCGGCCGGGGCCGGCCGAATCACCCGCTTGAGGTTCTCCGCCGCCCTGACCTCCAGCTCGGTGGCGAGCGACGCGTCGCCCACCCCGGTCAGGTCGATCGCGTTGACGTCCAGGTGCGCCGCGAGCGTCGGCACCGTCTCGGTGATCGCACCGGTCAGGACGTTGACCACCCCGCCGGGCAGGTCGGAGGTGGCCAGCACCTCGGCCAGGGTCACCGAGGCCAGGGGCTGGGTCGGCGAGGCCGCCACCACCACCGTGTTGCCGGTGACGATCGCCGGGGCGATCACGCTGACCAGGCCGAGCAGCGCGGGGGCCTCGGGGGCCACCACGGCCACCACCCCCGTCGGCTCGGGCGCGGACAGGTTGAAGTACGGCCCGGCGACAGGGTTCGCACCGCCGTACACCTGGGGGAGCTTGTCGGACCAGCCCGCGTACCAGACCCAGCGGTCGATCGCCGCGTCGACCTCGTCGGCCGGCACGCCGAGCGCGACGAACTGCTCGCGGCGGCCCTCCAGCATCTCGGCGACCCGGTAGAGGATCTGACCCCGGTTGTACGCGGTCGCCCCGGCCCAGCCCTTCACGGCGGCGCGGGCGGCGACCACGGCGTCCCGCGCGTCCTTGCGGGAGGCCAGCGACACGTTCGCGGATTGCACGAGATACGACCGTCCCGACTCGCTGCGCGGGAACTTCCCGCCGATGAAGAGCTTGTACGTCTTGCGTACCGCGACCCGCTCAGACACCGAGGTACCCCTCCAGCCCGTGCCGGCCGCCCTCGCGACCGTAGCCCGACTCCTTGTACCCGCCGAACGGCGAGGTCGGGTCGAACTTGTTGAACGTGTTGGCCCACACCACCCCGGCGCGCAGCCGGTCGGCCATCCACAGGATCCGGGAGCCCTTGTCGGTCCAGATCCCGGCCGACAGCCCGTACGGCGTGTTGTTGGCCTTCTCGACGGCCTCGGCCGGGGTGCGGAAGGTCAGCACGGACAGCACCGGACCGAAGATCTCCTCCCGGGCGATCCGGTGCGCCTGGGTGACCCCCGTGAAGATCGTCGGCGCGAACCAGAACCCGCGCTCGGGCAGCTCGCACGGCGGCGACCAGCGCTCCGCCCCCTCGGCCTCGCCCGCGGCGGACAGCTCGCGGATGCGGGCGAGCTGGGCGGCCGAGTTGATCGCCCCGATGTCGGTGTTCTTGTCCAACGGGTCGCCGACCCGCAGCAGCGCCATTCGGCGCTTCAGCGACTCCAGCACCTGCTCGGCGACCGACTCCTGGACCAGCAGCCGCGACCCGGCGCAGCAGACGTGCCCCTGGTTGAAGAAGATGCCGTTGACGATCCCCTCGACCGCCTGGTCGACCGGGGCGTCGTCGAAGACGATGTTCGCGGCCTTGCCGCCCAGCTCCAGGGTGACCTTCTTGCCGGTGCCCGCGACGGACCGGGCGATGGCCTTGCCGACCTCGGTCGAGCCGGTGAACGCGACCTTGTCCACGCCCGGGTGCTCGACCAGCGCCCGGCCGGTGTCGCCCGCGCCGGTGACGATGTTGACCACGCCGGCCGGCAGCTCGGCCTGCTGGCAGATCTCGGCGAACAGCAGCGCGGTCAGCGGGGTGGTCTCCGCCGGCTTGAGCACCACCGTGTTGCCGGCGGCCAGCGCCGGGGCGATCTTCCAGGCGAGCATGAGCAGCGGGAAGTTCCACGGGATGACCTGCGCGGCCACGCCGAGCGGCCGGGGGTTCGGGCCGAAGCCCGCGTACGGCAGCTTGTCTGCCCAGCCCGCGTAGTAGAAGAAGTGCGCGGCGACCAGCGGCAGGTCGACGTCCCGGGACTCCCGGATCGGTTTGCCGTTGTCCAGGGACTCCAGCACGGCCAGCTCGCGGGAGCGCTCCTGGATGATCCGGGCGATCCGGAACAGGTACTTGGCCCGGTCCCGGCCCGGCATCGGGCCCCACACCTTCTCGTACGCCGTCCGGGCGGCGCGGACCGCCCGGTCCACGTCGGCGCTGCCCGCCTCGGCGATCTCGGCGAGCACCTCCTCGGAGGCGGGGTTGACCGACTTGAAGCCGCCGCCGTCGGCCGGGTCGACGAACTCCCCGTCGACGAACAGCCCGTACGAGGGCTTGAGGTCCACCACCGAGCGGGACTCGGGGGCGGGCGCGTATTCGAAGATCACGCTCAGTCCAGGGTGAAGTAGTCGGGACCGGAGTAGACGCCGGTCGTCAGCTTGGTGCGCTGCATGAGCAGGTCGTTGAGCAGGCTGGACGCGCCGAACCGGAACCAGTCCGGGTCCAGCCAGTCCGGGCCGACGGTCTCGTTGACCATAACCAGGTACTTGATCGCGTCCTTGGTGTTCTTGATGCCGCCGGCCGGCTTCACGCCGACCTGCCGCCCGGTGGCGGCGCGGAAGTCGCGGACCGCCTCCAGCATCACCAGCGTCACCGGGAGGGTCGCCGCGACGGGAACCTTGCCCGTCGAGGTCTTGATGAAGTCGCCGCCGGCCAGCATGGCCAGCCAGGACGCCCGGCGCACGTTGTCGTACGTGGCCAGCTCGCCGGTTTCCAGGATCACCTTGAGGTGGGCGTCCCCGCACGCCTGTTTGGTGGCCACGATCTCGTCGTAGACCTCGCGGTAGCGGCCGGCCAGGAACGCGCCCCGGTTGATCACCATGTCGATCTCGTCCGCGCCAGCCGCCACTGCGGCCCGGGTGTCGGCGAGCTTGACCTCCAGGGGTGCCTGCCCGGACGGAAACGCGGTGGCCACGCTGGCCAGGTGCACCACGCCGGGTCCGGCCGGCGCGTTGCCGTCCGGTCCGCCGGACGGCCGCCCGGACCCGGCGGATCCGCGCAGCACCTCGGCCACGTACGGGACCATCGCCGGGTAGACGCAGACTGCGCCGACGTGCGGGCAGGACGGGTCGGCCGGGTCGGGGCGCAGTGCTTTGGCCGCGAGCGCCCGCACCTTGCCGGGGGTGTCGGCCCCCTCCAGGGTGGTCAGGTCGACCATCCGGATCGCCAGGTCGATCGCCCGGGCCTTGGCCGTGGTCTTGATCGAGCGGGTGCCGAGCTGGGCCGCCCGCTGCTCCGCGCCGACCTGGTCCACGCCCGGCAGGCCGTGCAGGAAGTTCCGCAAAGCGGTCTCGGATCGTCCCAGCTCGGAGAGGTCCGACCGGGCCGACGTCGCTGTCGCCGTCATGCCCGGAAGTCTACGCACCCGCACGCCTCGTGATCTTGATCACGCGGCGAGGTCGGGCCCGACCTTGGGCACCTGCCCTACCTTCGAACGCCAACCGTCCAGGGTTGCCGCACGGGCCGGGTGAGCGGCGTCGCTCCTCGTGTCTCGGGGCCCGGGCGTTCGGTAGGTTGGGCGATCGTGGACGTACACGTCATTGACCATCCGCTCGCCCAGTCGCGGCTGACCGCCATGCGGGACGCGCGCACCGACTCCTCCAACTTCCGGGCCGCGCTGCACGAGCTCACCACCATGCTCGTGTACGAGGCCGCCCGCTCCTTCCCCGTCGAGAAGTACCCGGTGCAGACCCCCGTCACCGACGCCGAGGGCACCCGGCTGGCCAACCCGCCGCTGCTGGTACCCGTGCTGCGGGCCGGTCTCGGCATGGCCGACGCCGCGCTCGCCCTGCTCCCCGAGTCGTCCATGGGCTTCGTCGGCCTCGCCCGCGACGAGGAGACGTACGAGCCGCGCGCGTACATGGAGTCGCTGCCGCGCGACCTCGCCGGCCTGCCCGTGCTGGTCCTCGACCCGATGCTGGCCACCGGCGGCTCCCTGGAGCACTGCTGCCGGCTGCTGGCCGAGCGGGGCTGCACCGACATCACCGTGCTCTGCGTGCTCGCCGCGCCCGTCGGCATCGCCCGGCTGGAGCAGTCCGGCCTGCCGCTGCGCCTCGTCACCGCCGCGATCGACGAGAGCCTCAACGACCGGATGTTCATCGTGCCGGGCCTCGGCGACGCCGGCGACCGCCAGTTCGGCGGTATGCCCCGCTTCTGATCGCAAGGAAGGGCCCCCTGTTAACGCCTGCGGTATAGCGGGGTTCCCCTCTCACCGGGCGAGTGCGCTCGTGGGCGAGTTGGGGGCGCACGGGGTGCGCTCAGGCGCTACCGTCTCCGGCCATGACTGGTGTTGCGCTGGCCGAGGAATTGCTGCTCCTCGCGTACGACGACGAATCCGGCAAGGCGACCATGCCGCGGATCAGCCTCGACCTCGGGATGGCCGCCGCCGTCCTGATCGAGCTGGCCCTCGCCGGCCGGGTCGCGTACGTCGATGGGAACCTGGTGGTCACGGACCCCGCGCCCACCGGCGAACCGATCCTGGACGAGGTCCTGGGCCGGATGGCCGCCGACACGCCGCACACCCCGTCCTCCTGGGTGCAGCGGCTGCGCCACGGCCTGCGCGACCGGATCCTCGGCGACCTGGTCGCCCGGGGCGTGGTGCGCGACGTCGAGGAGACCGAGCTGGGCTTCATCCACGTGCACCGCTACCCGACGGCGGACGCCACCGTGGAGGAGGACTCCCGGCGGCGGCTGGCCGAGGCGCTGGCCGGCGGGCAGATCCCCGACGAGGCGACGGCGGCGCTGGCCACCCTGGTCGCGGTGCTCCGGATGGAGCCGGCGCTCGGCCTGACCGGCGACGCCGCCGTCGACGCCCGGCGTCGGCTGGAGGAGATCGCGGGCGGGGCCGGCTTCTCCGGCACCGTCAGCCTGGACGACTCGGTGGTCCGCCCCTCGGTGGCCCTGGTCGTCACCGCCCTGGGCAAGGCGGTCGACGCCGCCCTCGGCAAGCGCGCCTGAGGCCCGGGCCGTCTGAGGCGCACGCGCCCCTGCGGCCCGGGCTGTCTGAGGCGCAGGCACGTCTGAGGCGCGGGCTGTCTGAGGCGTGGGCAGCCCTGGGGCGCTGGCCGCGTCTGAGGCGTAGCCGGGGGTTGGTTCGTTGCGGAGCTGTCAGCGGGTGAGGCGGTTGGCCTTGACCTCGGTGACGAAGGCGGACCAGGCGGCGGGCGGGACGGTCAGGGCCGGCCCGCCCGGGTCCTTGCTGTCCCGGACGCCGACGATGCCGGTGAGGTTGTCGGCCACCTCGACGCAGTCCCCGCCGTTGGTGCCGCTGCGGGTGCTGGTGCGCCAGCGGGCGCCGGTCAGATCACTCATAGCACTCTCCCCGGATGGCATCGATCAGCTCCGCTGATTGTCGCGCGCCGAGGGCGAGCGAATCCAGACCCCTCCAGACCCGTTCGTACGCGGCGATCTCCGTCGGCTGGTCGAGGTAGAGCGCGCCGGTGAGCCCCTCGACGTAGACGGTCGGCGGCTCGGTCGGGCTGCCGAGCGCCGAGAGCGGGAAGTCGAGCAGCACGAACGTGCCGGCCTCGGCGGCCAGCGGCGGCCCGGCGGCCAGCGGCAGCACCCGTACGGTGATGTTGTGCCGTTCGCCGACGGCCAGCAGGTGCCGGAGCTGGTCGGCCATCACCGATCGGCCCGGCACCGGGCGGCGCAGCACCGCCTCGCTGAGGATCACGGTCAGCTCGGGGGCCGGGGGCAGCCGCCGGGCCAGCAGCCCCTGCCGCTGAGTCCGGAAGCCCACCGCCTTCTTTCGCTCCTCCTCGCCCAGCTCGGGCCGGTTGTGCTCGAAGAGCGCGGTGGCGTAGCCGGGGGTCTGCAACAGCCCCGGCACCAGCTCCGCGTTGTAGTGCCGAATGCTGCTCGCGACGTTCTCCAGGCCGACGTAGAGCGAGAACCAGGCCGGCACGGAGCTGCCGTGGGCGTGCCACCACCCCTCGGCCCGGCTCACCTCGGCGAGCCCGAGCAGCACGCTCGCCTGGTCGGGCGTGGCCCGGTACAGCTCGCAGAGCACCCGGACGTCCGGTGTCTTGGCCGAGGTCAGCCCCCGCTCGATCCGCCAGAGCTTCTGCCGCGAGCAGTCCAGCTCGCCGGCCGCCGCGTCGATGCTGATATGGGCGCTCTCGCGGAGCTGGGTGAGCAGCCTGCCGAGCTGCCGTCGCGGCACGGTCGAGCCATTTGTTTCACGCACCGTGCAACACCTTTCCGCCGGAAATGCAACGCCCGGGCACCGCAGCCGCAACGTCGAAGAAAGCGAATGCCAATGGTGCCGGGTAATGGTGGGGCCTGATGTGCTGATGCTATTCAGACGAGCCCTTCGTGGGCAAGGGATCACGCGGGGTGAGCGTGCCGCGTTCCCGGTCCGGCGCGGAGGGCCGCCGGAGCGGCGCAGCCAGCGGTCGCAAGCGGTTCATCGTGACCGGCACCCTGGGCCGGCTGGTCACCGTCTGGGTCCTGGCCGCCTCGTGGCAGAACCCGTGACGGCGCGGAGGGCACCCTGCTCGCCGCGCACGTGGCGAACAGCCGCACCTTCGACACGCCCGACCGACAGATGCGCGGAACGCTCTCGGTTCGCCCGTTTCGGGCCCGGTCGAAGAGGTCAGACGATACTGTGATGGCCAGTGAGGCCCGGTGCTGGCTCTTCTTCCACCCGATTGTGCAGCCTGCCGCACACCGTTGATGATCTTGTTGAGAAGCAGTGATCCCTAGGACGGGGTAAACCCATGTCACTCCGGAATGCTCTCTATGATGTCCAACTCGGACCAGGGTTCACGCACGTCATATCTCTGCATTTCGACGGGCACTACAGTGGCCCAGCGGTGCTGTTCTACAACAGCAATGACGGCACGGCCGCCTTCGGTCCAGTCAATGCCCACGACGAGATGCCACCCGAGTGGCCTCCCCGCTGGCAGCGCAATTTCGGGAAGGGGTGGACCTCCGTCGTTCCCGTCGTGCAGAACGACAGGCGGTATGTCCAGCTCTACGATGCCCTTACCGGCAACAGCGCCGTGTGGCAGGTTGTGGACAACGAAGACGGTTGCGAGCAGGTGTGGCCGCCTGATGGCCAGAAGGACAACTGGGGCGCTGGATGGTCGTCCGTAGCGCCCTTCGAGGTGAACGGCGAGGGTGGAAAGCGGCAGTGGCTGTTCCTGTACAACAAGACAGACGGCAGTTGCATGTTCCGTAGTTATTCCTCGGACGGGCCCGCCACCCAAGCCGGGCAGCGGCCGACGCAGCGCCCCGGACCCGGGTTCACGTCCATTTCGGTCACGCTCCCAAACACCTTGCCGGTGCCGGTCATCCTGGCGTACAACACCGAGACGGCCGATGTCCGGCTCTACGAGATCGTGATCAAGACGGACGCCCAGGACCTCTCGCCCTTGCCGGCAGAACCTGCAAAGCCCTTCGAGAAGGGATACACCAGCCAGCTGCTGTATCCCTATGGCGGGGAGGATGTTCCTGCTGCGCTGAGCTACGCGAGCGCTAACGGGAAAGCCCGCCGTGACGATGTGACTGCCAGTGGCTTCGGCGCTACGTACACGCTCAAACAGGGCCCCGGGTTCACCTCATTGGTCACCTACTACTACATCCAAGTGGCACGCATCATGTTCTACGACATGGATAGTGGCAGGACGGTGGCTTACCTGGCCGCATATCACCACGAACCTGGGGGCGACACGCCAACCCGCTGAGAGAGCGTCGGAAGCGGGAGCACACCTCATCCCTGCACCAGGGCGGCGATTTCCGTGCGGAGTGCCGCCAGCGTGGCCGCCGCGCGCGTCCGGGCCGCCGGCACGTCGCCGTCCGCCACCGGCTCCACCACCTCCAGGTACGCCTTGAGCTTCGGCTCGGTGCCCGACGGGCGGATCACCACCCGTGCCCCGTCGGTACGCAGGATCACCACGTCCGCCTCGGGGAGCAGGTCCCGCGCCTCGGTCACCGGGCGGCCGAGCAGGGTCGTCGGGGTGGCCGCCCGGACCCGGGCCATCGCGTCGGCGATGATGCGCAGGTCGTCCACCCGCACCGAGAGTTGGTCGGTGTGGTGCACGCCGAACTCGGCGGCCAGCTCGTCGAGCCGGTCGGTGAGGGTGCGCCCCTGCGCCTTCAGCCCGGCGGCCAGCTCGGCGACGGTCAGCGCGGCGGTGATGCCGTCCTTGTCGCGGACGTGCTCCGGGGCGACGCAGTAGCCCAGCGCCTCCTCGTAGCCGAAGACCAGCGGGTCGGAGCCGGCCTCACCCAGCGGTCCGCCGCCGGCCCGGACGATCCACTTGAAGCCGGTCAGCGTCTCGTCGTACGGCAGGCCACGGGCGGCGCACATGGCCCGTAGCAGGGACGACGACACGATGGTGGTGGCGTACAGGCCGTGGACGCCACGGCGCATGAGATGGTCGGCGAGCAGCGCCCCCACCTCGTCCCCGCGCAGCATCCGCCAGGCGCCCCCACTCACCGGTGCCGGGCCCGCCGCCCGGCCGTCGCGGACGGCCACCGCGCAGCGGTCCGCGTCGGGGTCGTTGGCGATCGCCAGGTCCGCCCCGGTGCGCTCGGCGAGCGCGACGAGGAGGTCCACCGCCCCCGGCTCCTCCGGGTTGGGGAAGCTGACGGTCCGGAAGTCCGGGTCCGGCACCGCCTGCTCGGGCACCACGCCGGGGATGCCGAAGCCGGCGCGGGCGAAGGCGGCGGTCAGCACGGCCGCGCCCACGCCGTGCAGCGGCGTGTAGGCCACCTTCAGGCTCCGGGGCCCCGCCGGGTCGACCACGGCGGCGGCCCGGTCGACGTACGACACGACCACGTCGTCGCCGACGACCTGCCCGGCCGGGCCCAGCGGTACGTCGGCCAGCGGGCCGACCGCCCGGATGGCGGCCTCGATGCCGGTGTCGGCCGGCGGCACGATCTGCGCCCCCGCGCCCAGCTCGCCGCCGAGCTGCGCGCCGAGGTAGACCTTGTAGCCGTTGTCCTGGGGCGGGTTGTGGCTGGCGGTCACCATCACGCCGGCCGCCGCGTCGAGCTGCCGCACCGCGTACGCCAGCACGGGGGTGGGCAGCGGGCGGGGCAGCAGCAGCGCCGGGCGGCCCGCGCCGGTGGCCACCTGGGCGGTGCGCTCGGCGAACTCCCGCGAGCCGTGCCGGGCGTCGTACCCGATGACCAGCGGCCCGGTGGCGTCCTGGGCGGCGAGCCAGGCGACGAGCCCGGCGGCGGCCTGGGTGACCACGGCGAGGTTCATCCCGTTGGGGCCGGCGCGCAGCGGGCCGCGCAGCCCGGCGGTGCCGAAGGTCAGTGGCCCGGCGAACCGGTCGGCCAGCTCGGCCGCGCTCGCCGGCAGCCCGTCGAGCACGGCCTCCAGCTCGTCGCGGGTGGCCGGGTCGGGGTCGTCGTCGAGCCACCGCCGGGCCCGGTCGCGAAGGTCGTCCAGATCGCGCGTGTCGTCGAGGTCAGTGGTGTCCGCCGCCATGGCTCTTGATAGCACGGCGGCGGCTCACCACGTCGCGTCGGCCCGCCCGGCCGGCGTCGCGTCGGCCCCCGGCCCGGCTCAGTCGCTCCCGCGGAGCTTGAACGACGCCACCATCTGATCGAAGATCGGCTTGCTCTCGGCGAAGCGGGCGTCGGTCGAGGAGAGGTAGAACGAGTAGACCTTGCCCTCGTGCACCACCCCGCGCCACACGCCGTGCCGCTTGCCCTCGCCGTCGCCGCAGGTGTACTCGAACTCGGCCGCCGCCTTGCCGTCGAGCTCCTGCTCGGTCATCGACACCTGGTTGTACGGCTTCTGGCAGGAGGCCGACCGGGTCCGCAGCCCGTTCGCGGCGGTCTCGGCCCAGCGCGTCGACGTGCCGCTCCACCGCTCGGCGAGGATGCGCACCTTGCGGCTGTTGTCCTCCGGATCGATGTAGTCGACCCACACGCCCCCGTCGGCACTGCGCCGCTCCCAGCCCTTGGGCACCTGCACCGTGACGCCCTTGGCCGACTGCTCCTGCATCTCCACCCCGGGGCCGGCGGGCGCCCCGGCGCTCGGCTGCCCCTGCGGGGTGGTCGGCTGCTCCGGGTCGTCGCCGCCGAAGAGGGCGAACACGCCGATCAGCAGCAGCACGGCGACGCCGCCGGCCGCGGCGAGCTGCACCTTGCGCGGCCAGCCCTTGACCGTGGCGACGAGGCGGCCGACCCCGCCGCCGCCGGCGGTGGCCGGGGCGGGCGCGGTGGCCGGGGTGGCCCACGGCTGGCCGGTGCCGGGCACCGACCACTGGCCGCCGCCGTACGCCCCGCCGACCCGCTGGGTGGCGTCCGGCGACGCGCCGAAGCCGGGGACCGGCTGCGTCGCGCCGGGCTGGCTGCCGTAGGGGACCCGCTGCGTCGCGTCGGGCCGGCGACCGAAGGGCACCTGCTGGGTGGCGTCCGCCGAGCCGCCGCCGTAGGGCACCCGCTGGGTGGCCTCCGACGGGCCGCTCCCGTGGGACACCCGCTGGGTGGCGTCGGGCGGGCTGCCGTACGTCATCCGCTGGGTGGCCTCCGGCGCGGTCCCCGCGTCGACCCGCTGGGTGGCCTCCGACGAACCGCCGTACGTCCGGCCGGCGGGCGGGGGCGCGGGCATCGCCCCGGTGGGGGTGTGCAGCGGGCCGGCAAGCGCGTCGGCGCTGGTGTCGTCCAGCGCGGCGGCGGTCGTCGTCTTCCTCTTCCTCGTCTTCTCGCCCCGGCGCAGGGCCGCCAGCCGGTCGGTCAGCGACTCGCCGGGGGCGAGCATCGCCCGGCCGCCGATCTGCCCGCTCGGCTTCGGCTCCGCAGCGGAGGGCGGTGGGGCGACGGCCGGGCGCTGCTTGACCGGCACCACCGCGTACGGGTCGGTGACCGAGTTGACGGCGGTGGCGGTGCTGGTCAGCGGGCCGGCGAGCAGCTCGCGGAGCATCGCGCGGGCGGTGTGCACGTCGAGGCGGCGGGCCGGGTCCTTCTCCAGCAGCCCCATCAGCACCCGGGTCAGCGGGCCGCTGCGCTGCGGCGTGGCCGGCGGGTCCTCGACCACGGCGTGCATGGTCTCGATCGGGTCGCCCCTGTCGAACGGGGGCCGGCCCTCCACCGCCGTGTAGAGCGTGACGCCGAGGGAGAACAGGTCGCTCGGCGGGCCGAACTCCTGGCCCATGGCCCGCTCGGGGGAGATGAAGTGCGGCGAGCCGAGCACCATCCCCGGCGTGGTGAGCTGCACGTCGGTGGGGAGCTTGGCCACCCCGAAGTCGGTCAGCACGCACCGGCCGTCGGTGCAGATCAGCACGTTGGCCGGCTTCACGTCGCGGTGCAGCACCCCGATCGCGTGGGCCACCTCCAGCGCGCCGAGCAGGGCGATGCCGATCTTGGCGACCGCGCGGGGGGCCACCGGCCCGTCCTCGATCACCATGTCGGCCAGGCTGCGGGCGTCCAGCAGCTCCATCACGATCCAGGGGCGACCACCCTCGGTGACCACGTCGTACACCTGGACCACGGCCGGGTGCTGGATGGCCGCCGCCGCGCGGGCCTCGCGCAGCGTGCGTTCGTACATGGCGTCGCGGTCGCTCGGGGCGAGGCCGGGCGGGAGGACGACCTCCTTCACCGCCACGTCGCGCCGCAGCAGGGTGTCTGTGGCACGCCAGACCGTGCCCATGCCGCCATTGCCCACCGCGGACCGGAGCGAGTACCGGTCACCGATGGTGGTGCCGGCTGCCGCACGTCCGTGGGGTGGGCTGACTGGTCCGCCGCTCCACGTCGGGATCTGAGTCACAGAAGAGCCACCGGGGGAAATCGAGGGGGCTGGGACACAACTCCTCTATCTTGCTGGTTCCGACGCCCGATGCGAAACCCGACGCGGCGGAACGTTTACCTAATCGGAGCGAACGTGGCCAGGTGTTCACCCTCGGAGTCGGCGGGGAAAGACAGGGGTGCGATGTGCGCAATCCCTCACCCTCCGGCGCGGTGGCACGTCCTACCATCCGGGGATGAGTGAACCGCGGTCGAGCGAGTCCGGCTTCCCGATCAAGGGTGTCTACACCCAGAGGGACCTGCCGGAGGGTCTGCCCGAGCGGCTGGGCGAGCCGGGGGAGTTCCCGTACACCCGTGGGGTCTACTCCACCATGTACACCTCGCGGCCGTGGACGATGCGCCAGTACGCCGGCTTCGGCACCGCGACGGAGAGCAACGCGCGCTACCACCAGCTCCTGCGCGCCGGCACCATGGGCCTCTCCGTCGCTTTTGATCTGCCCACCCAGATGGGGTACGACTCGGACGACCCGATCGCCCACGGCGAGGTCGGCAAGGTCGGCGTCGCCATCGACTCGATCGAGGACATGCGGCTGCTGTTCCACGGCATCCCGTTGGACAAGGTTTCCACCTCGATGACGATCAACGCCCCGGGGTCGGTGCTGCTGCTGCTCTACCAGCTCGTCGCCGAGGAGGCGGGGGTGCCGGGCGCGGCGCTCAACGGCACCATCCAGAACGACATCCTCAAGGAGTACATCGCCCGGGGCACGTACATCTTCCCGCCGAAGCCCTCGCTGCGGCTGGTCGCCGACACGTTCGCCTACTGCCGGGCGGAGGTGCCGAAGTGGAACACCATCTCCATCTCCGGCTACCACATGGCCGAGGCCGGCGCGTCGCCCGCGCAGGAGATCGCGTTCACGCTGGCCAACGGCGTCGAGTACGTCCGGGCCGCGCTCGCCGCCGGGCTGGCGGTGGACGACTTCGCGCCCCGGCTGTCGTTCTTCTTCGTCGCCCGGACCACCCTGCTGGAGGAGGTCGCGAAGTTCCGTGCCGCCCGGCGGATCTGGGCCCGGCTGATGCGCGACGAGTTCGGCGCGAAGAACCCGAAGTCGATGATGCTGCGCTTCCACACCCAGACGGCGGGCGTGCAGCTCACCGCCCAGCAGCCCGAGGTGAACCTGGTCCGGGTGGCGATCCAGGGGCTGGGCGCGGTGCTCGGCGGCACCCAGTCGCTACACACGAACAGCTTCGACGAGGCCATCGCGCTGCCCACCGAGAAGGCCGCCCGGCTGGCGCTGCGCACCCAGCAGGTGCTCGCGTACGAGACGGACCTGACCGCCACCGTCGACCCGTTCGCCGGGTCGTACGTGGTGGAGGCGATGACCGCCGAGATCGAGGCGGCGGTGGTGGAGCTGATGGAGCGGGTGGCCGACCACGGCTCGGTGGTCGACGCCATCGAGGCGGGCTTCCAGAAGCGGGAGATCGAGCAGTCCGCGTACCGGATCGCCCAGGAGATCGACTCGGGCGAGCGGGTGGTGGTCGGCCTCAACCGGTTCACGGTCGACGCCGACGAGCCGTACGAGCCGCTGCGGGTGGACCCGACGATCGAGGCTGCCCAGGCCGAGCGGCTGGCCAAGCTGCGAGTGGAGCGCGACAGCGACGCCGTCGAGCGCGCGCTGGGTGAGCTGCGGGCCGCCGCCGAGGGTACGGCGAACGTGCTGCACCCGATGAAGGAGGCGCTGCGGGCCCGGGCCACGGTGGGCGAGGTCTGTGGCACCCTGCGCCAGGTGTGGGGGACGTACCGCCCCAGCGACCGGTTCTGACCCCTTGTCTCGGATGAGGGGTCGCGGGGCGTAACCGTTCGGGGCTACGGTCGCCTGGTGTGTGTGCCACCCGGGGCAGCCCGGTGTGTGCCACCCGGGGCAGTGGGTAACCCGTCCGGGTGATTGGGACGGACAGCATGTGCGGGAGCAGGTCGGCCCGTCGTGTCACCGTCGGGAGTCGTCCGACTGCCGAGTGCGGTCGGTTACTTGTCCGAGCGGCAGTTAACCGAGACGACTAATGCGACAATTCGGTAGCGACGGCCCCGGATCGACGGTGATTTCGTGACCGCCGAATCGGTTACGGGTTGTAGGAGGTGGGGGGCAGATGACGGCGTTCAACCGCGATCTACCTGCTGTCCCGCAGATTATGGAGCCCTTCCACCAGGGTATTCGTGACGCTGCGCGGTCCGATCGCTACGGGAATGATGTTGCACAGAGTCACCGTCGAAGGTCTAGGCTGGCGGCTGTCATCCCTGATGATCCATCCGTTTCTAGTGATCGAGATTTCGACGTGACGAGTGCGTTGACGCTGCCGAACGGCAGCCACCTGGCGTCGTCGGCCTGGCCGGAGTCGCCGTCCGGGTCGCAGCCTTTGCCCTTCGAGCTCGACCATCTGCTCGCCCTCCGGATGCCCGGCCTTATCGCCACCCGCCGGCACATCCACTCCCACCCGGAGCTCTCCGGCGAGGAGTTCGAGACGGCGGCCCTGATCGCCCGCGAGCTGTCGCTCGCCGGGTTGCGCCCGCGCCTGCTGCCAAAGGGCAACGGGGTCATCTGCGACATCGACGGCCGCCCCGACGGCCCGGTGGTCGCGCTCCGCGCCGACATCGACGCGCTGCCGCTGACCGACGTCAAGGACGTGCCCTACCGGTCCACCAAGGACGGTGTCTGCCACGCCTGCGGCCACGACGTGCACACCACCGTGCTGCTCGGCGTCGGCGTGCTGCTGGCCCAACTCGCCAACCTCGGCGAATTGGACGGCCGGGTCCGGCTGATCTTCCAGCCGGCCGAGGAGATCCTGCCCTGCGGCTCGCTGGAGGTCATCGAGGCCGGCGGTCTCGACGACGTCGTGCAGATCTTCGCACTGCACTGCGACCCCAACCAGCCCGTCGGCAAGGTCGGCCTGCGGGTCGGCCCGATCACCGCCGCCGCCGACAACGTCACCGTCCGGCTCACCGGCCCCGGCGGGCACACCGCTCGCCCGCACCTGACCGTCGACCTGGTCGACGCGCTCGGCCGGCTGGTCACCGAGGTGCCAGCCCTGGTCAGCCGCCGGGTGCCGGCCAACAGCGGGCTGCTGCTCGTGTTCGGCCACGCCTCGGCCGGCACCCGGTACAACGTGATCCCGTCCGAGGCGTCCGCGTCCGGCACCCTGCGGGTGATGGACCGCGACACCTGGGACCAGGCCCCCAAGATCGTCGCTCAGGTGGTGCGGGACGTCATCGCCCCCACCGGCGCCACCGTCGACCTGGAGTACCTACGCGGCCGGCCGCCGGTGACCAACGACGCCCGGGCGATCCAGGTGCTCACGGCGGCGACCCACGCCGCGCTCGGCCCGGAGGGGGTCGCGGAGACCCCGCAGAGCATGGGCGGCGAGGACTTCTCCTGGTACCTGGAGTACGTCCCCGGCGCGCTGGCCCGCCTCGGCGTCGGCCGGTCCGGCCCGAACGTCGACCTGCACCGGGCCTCGTTCGACGTCGACGAGGGGGCCATCGCGGTCGGCATCCGGGTCATGGTGCAGACCGCGCTGCGGGCACTGGCGGCGGCGCGTTGACGGCCGGCGCCGGCGGTCGACGCCGGCGCCGCCGCAGCACCGCAAGCAGCACCGCCACCGGCACGCCGAGGGCCACCGCGAACGGCAGCAGCGCCCCGAGCACGGTGAGCAGCACGCCCAGCGAGGCGACGAACGCCGTCCAGCCGCCGCGCAGGCCGACCACGAAGCCGGTGTCGGGCTCGGTGTCCCGGGCCTCCGCCTCCGGACCGACCAGGGTGAGGGTGATGGTGGAGAGCGAGGTCAGGTCGGCCAGCCGGCGCTTCTTCGCCTCCAGCGAGGCGAGGTCGGCCTCCCGCCTAGCCACCTCGCTCTCCAGCGTCACCAGGTCGCCGATCGAGGTGGCCCGCGCCAGCAGCTTGCGACCGCTCTCGACCCGGGCCCGTTGGGTGGCGATCCGCGCGTCGAGATCCACGGTCTCCTCGGTCACGTCCTCCGTGCGGATCGCCCGCTGCTCCTGCCGGCCGAGCCTCGCCAACTCCTCCAGGACGGCCGTGAACCGCTCCGCCGGCACCCGCAGTTGCAACTCCGCCCGGGCGTCGGCGGTTCCGCCGCTGCTGCGCTCGTCGCCGCCGACGAAGCCGCCGACGCCGGTGACCGCCGTGATGGCGGACCGGGCGGCGGCGTCCACATCGTCCACCCGCACCCGCATGGTTCCGGTGTAGATGATTGACCGCTGGTCGACCCGCAGGTCCGGTGAGCCGCCACCCGCGCCGGACCGCGTTCCCCCGGCATCGGCACCCTGCTCCGCCTTGCCCCCGTCGGCAGGTGCCGCCTGCTCGGGCGCCACCGCCGCCGAAGGCTCTCCCGCCCCATCGCTGTCGGCGCTGCAACCACCGGCCGCCAGCAGCGCCACCAGCCCCACCGCGGTCAGCAACCTGCGTCTTGCGTGTCCGTCCATTCCCGCTCCGATCGTCTACGCCCCATCGGGCGATACCTCAGACGCGACGCGGCACCGCGCCGGTTCCGGCAGACTGCGCTGAGGGACATCACGATTGGGTCAATCGAGGAGTCACGATGCAGCTCACCAAATTCGCCCACTCCTGCCTCCGCGTCGAGCACGACGGCGGTGTGCTGGTCGTCGACCCGGGCGTCTTCAGCGACCCGACCGCGCTGGACGGTGCGGACGCGGTGCTGATCACCCATGAGCACCCCGACCACGTGGACGTCGCGGCTCTCACCCGGCAGCTCGACCGCTGGCCGTTCCGCATCTACGGCCCGGCCTCGCTGGCCGGTGCCCTCGGCGACGTGGCCGAAGCCCTGGAGCCCATCTCACCCGGGCAGGCGTTCACCGCGGCGGGCGTGGCGGTGCGCGCGTACGGCGGTCGGCACGCCGTCATCCATCCCGACATCCCGGTCGTGGACAACCTCGGGTATCTGCTGAACGACGTCGTCTACCACCCCGGCGACGCCCTGGTGGCACCCGAGGACGCCCCCGTGGACACCCTCTTCGCGCCGATCCACGCCCCCTGGTCGAAGTTCTCCGAGGTGCTCGACTTCATCCGCGCGGTCGCCCCGCGCCGAGCCTTCGCCCTGCACGACGGGCTGCTCAACGACAACGGCCTCGCCGTCCTCAACCGTCAGTACGCCGCGCTGTCGGGGACCGACTACCAGCGCCTCGAGCCGGGCAGCCGGCTCGACGTCTGAGCCGTGCCGCCCCCGCAGAGCCTCCTCCGGCGGCTCTACACCGAGCCGCCGGAGAAGTTCGTCGCCACCCGCGACGCCGCCGTCGCCGAGGCCCGGCGCTCCGGCGACCCGGCCACGGCCCGCGAGATCGCCCGGCTGCGCCGCCCGAGGGGTGGCCGCGTGGCTGGTCAACCTGCTCGCCCTGCGCCGCCCCGAGCTGGTCGCC
>NZ_GG657738.1:4331302-4427862 GCF_000158815.1 Micromonospora sp. ATCC 39149
CGGGCCGCCCGGGAGGCCGAGCGCGCCGCCCGTGCCGAGCGGGCCCGGCAACGCCGGATGCTGGAACGGGAACTGGCGCGGGCGCGTACCGACCAGGAGCGGGCCGAGGCGGAGCTGGCCGGCGCGGTGGAGGCCGAGCACGACGGTGCCGAGGAACTGACCGGCATCGAGCGGTCGCTGGCCGAGCTGGAGCGATCGCGCGCAGAGGCCGAGCAGGAACTCAGCCGGCGGAAGCTGGCCCGGCGGGCGGCGGAACGGGCCGTCACCGCCGCCCAGCGCCGCACCGGCGAAATCGAGGGGGCGATCGAGGCGGTCGACGCCGAAGACGGGGCTGTCACGGAAGGCCCCGGCGGGGCAGACTGAACCCGATGACGCCGGAGCAGGTCGCCGCCGCGAGCAAGCCGTTGGTGCTGGAGCTCGGGGAGATGTTCGCCCGCTGCCCGGCCACCCTGCACCGGGCCCGTCTGCTGGGCATCTCCGGCTGGGCCTTCCACATCGCCGGCCGGGCCGGGGTGCTCGGCGACGTCGGGGCCGCCACGGTGAGCGCGGCCCTCGGCTTCGTCGCCCCCGACGCGGTCGCCGACGGGTGGGACGCCGCCGCCCGCGTGCACGCTCCGCTGGAGGTGGCCACGGCGAACCTGGCCGAGTGCTGCCGGTGGGGCAGCGAGCACCTGACCGCCGTGCCCGGCGTGATCCGTCTGGCGACGCTGCTGCACCGGGTGGTCGACGCCGCGGACGCCAGCGGGATGCCACTCTTTGCCGCCTGGCGGGCCGTGCCGCCGCCGGACGACACCCCGGGGGCCCGTGCCGCCGCCGGGCTGCTGCTGCTTCGGGAGCACTTCGCCGGGGCGTACCTGCTGGCGGTGCGGGCCGGCGGGATGACGCCGCTGGAGGCGGTGCTGGCCGGGCCGGAGGGGGAGGCCGGGGCGCTGGCCTGCGGCTGGCCGCCGCCGTACCCCCGGGTCGGGCCGCTGGTGCGCCGCCGGCTGTGGTCGGAGGCGGTGACCGACCGGCTGGTGTCGACCGGATTCCGGGCGCTCACGCCGGCCGAGGGCACCGCGCTGCTCGACCTGCTGACCACCGCACGCGCCGTGGTGCAAGGAAGGGCCCCTTACTAACGCCTGGGGTAGAAAGGGTCCCCTCTCGCCGGCGAGCGCGTGCGGCGGCGGGGGCAGGGCGCGGGGCGGTTGAAAATGAGGGGCGCGGGACCGGGGTGGCTGCCAGGATCGCCCCGTGACTCTTCCCGCTGACTGGGCGGCGCGCCGCCCCACCCTCGACGACGTCCCTGGGATCCTCGCCGTCGTGCACGCCGCAGACACCTTCGCGATCGGCCACCCGGACTTCGACGCCGAAGACGTCAAGGCCGCCCTGACGGCCCCCTTCTTCGACCCGGCGCGCGACTCCTGGCTGGTCAGCGACCCGCAGGGCCGGCTCGTCGCCTGGTCGGTGGTGGACAACCCGACCGGGGTGGGCCGGGAGTTCGTCGACGTCCTCGTCGACCCGGAGCGCGCCGAGGCGGTACGCGCCCCGCTGCTCGCTCTGATGCTGGACCGGGTCGCCGAGCGGGCCGCGGAGCGGAGCCTGCCCGCGCTGACCGTCCGCGCCTCGGCCTACCCGCCGGAGACCCGCTGGGTGACGGAGCTGACCGAGGCCGGTTTCAGCCGGGTGAAGCGGTACGTACGGATGAGTCGTGACCTGGCCGGGCTGCCCGCCGAGCCGCCGCCCCCACCCGGGGTGACGGTCCGGCCGCTGCGCGCCGGCGACGAGGACGACCTGCGCCTGTTCCACCGGATCTACGACACGGCGTTCCGGGACACCCCGGACTACGAGCCGGCCGGGTACGACCACTGGCGGGAGCGTCTGCCCGCGTACGACAGGACCTGGGACGAGTGGTTCGTCGCCGAGGTCGACGGGGAGCCGGCCGGCGCGTTGCAGTCGTCCGACCAGGCGCTGGAACAGGACTCGGGCTGGGTGCGGACCCTGTCGGTGCTGCCGAAGTACCGGCGGCACGGGGTCGGCGCCGCGCTGCTGTGGCGGGCCTTCACGGTCTACGCGGCGAAGGGACGGCGGCACGCCGGCCTCGGCGTCGACCTGACCAACCCGACCTCCCCGGCGACGCTCTACCGCTCGGTGGGGCTGCGCGAGATGCGCTGGACCGACATGTACGAGCGCACCGTCCCCGCCGCCACGGCGGTGTGACGGGCGCGACCATGATGTGTGACAGACGACCCCCGGCGGGGGCCGCCGTGCGGCCCCGTCTCGGGCGGAGCAGACTGGGAGTGTGGGAGACGCGCTACGCCGACGCCGTGCCGGTGGGGCGGGACCGCAGCTCGCTGACGTAGTCGTCGGGCGCGCCCGCCTTCTCGGCGGCGTTGGCGATCTCCGACAGATACCACGCCGTCGGCAGGCCGCCCTCGTACCCGTCGAAGACGTAGACCCACGCGGTCACGTCGCCGTCGAGGGTGGAGACGCGGACGTGCAGCTTGCGGTACGTCCCGGAGGCCACCCCCTCGATCTCGTCGAGCTGGACGGCGTCGTACGGGTGGATGTCGTAGAGCGCCACGAACACCCGATCACCGGGGGACTCGACGATGGTGCTGACCGCGCCCTCCCAGCCGATCGCGCCCTCACCCGCGAAGGTGAGCCGCCAGCCCTCCAGCCAGCCGACGCCGACCATCGGGGAGTGCGGGCAGTAGGCGCGCATCCGGGCGGGGTCCAGGTTTGAGCCGTAGGCGGCGTAGTGACGCACGGCGATGACGATAGCCCGGCGGACGGCTGGGGGAGAATACGACGGTGCGTGTCGGACGCGTCGGGGAGAAGAAAGTCACTGTGAGCACGGACGAGGGGCGATAGCTGTGAGCCAGATCGTGATCATCGGCGGGGGGCCGGCCGGGTACGAGGCGGCCCTGGTCGCCGCCCAGTTGGACGCTGATGTCACCGTGGTGGAGGCCGAGGGGGCCGGCGGTGCCTGCGTGCTGTCCGACTGCGTACCGTCGAAAACGTTCATCGCCAGCTCGGAGGTGGTCACCGGGTACCGGGACACCGAGGAGTTCGGGGTGCACTCCGACGGGCTGGAGGCGGTCACCGTCGACGCCCGGGCCGTGCACGAGCGGGTCAAGCGGCTCGCCCTGGCCCAGTCCGCCGACATCCACGCGAAGCTGGTGAAAGCCGGCGTCACCTTCGTGGCCGGCACGGCCCGGCTCGGCGAGGACATGCTGGGCCACACCCACCGCGTCGTCGTCACGCCGGCCGACGGCTCCGAGAAGCACTCGATCGACGCGTCGACCGTGCTGGTCGCCACCGGCGCCACCCCCCGCCAGCTCCCCACGGCCGTGCCGGACGGCGAGCGCATCCTGACCTGGCGGCAGGTGTACGACCTGCCGCACCTGCCCGAGCACCTGATCGTCGTCGGTTCCGGCGTCACCGGTGCCGAGTTCGCCAGCGCGTACCTGGCCATGGGGGTCCCGGTCACCCTCGTCTCCAGCCGGGACCGGGTGATGCCGCACGAGGACGCCGACGCCGCCATGGCGATCGAGCGCGTGTTCCGCTCCCGGGGCATGACGATCCTCAACAACTCCCGCGCCGAGAGGGTCCAGCGCATCGCCGACGGGGTGGAGGTCGAACTGGCCGACGGCCGGCTGGTGCACGGCTCGCACGCGCTCATCGCGGTCGGCTCGATCCCCAACACCGCCAACCTCGGCCTCGCCGAGTACGGCGTCGAGCTGGCCCGGGGCGGCTACGTCACCGTCGACCGGGTGTCCCGCACCAACGTCCCCGGGATCTACGCTGCCGGCGACTGCACCGGGGTGTTGCCGCTGGCCAGCGTCGCCGCCATGCAGGGCCGGATCGCGATGTGGCACGCGCTCGGCGAGGCGGTCCGGCCGCTGCGGCTGCGTACGGTGGCCGCGAACGTCTTCACCGACCCGGAGTTGGCCACCGTCGGCGTCTCCCAGGACGAGGTGGACGCCGGCAAGACCCCGGCCCGCCAGGTGATGCTGCCGCTGTCGGGCAACGCCCGGGCGAAGATGGACGACCTCGCCGACGGCTTCGTGAAGCTGTTCTGCCGCCCGGCCAGCGGCCAGGTGATCGGCGGTGTGGTGGTGGCACCGAAGGCCAGCGAGCTGATCCTGCCGATCACCATGGCGGTGGAGAACAACCTCACGGTCAACGAGTTGGCCCAGACCATCACCATCTACCCGAGCCTGTCGGGCTCGATCACCGAGGCCGCCCGCCAGCTCATGCTCCACGAGCTGGAGTAACTGGGCGGCTCCACCTCGCCGGCACCCGCCACGAACCGGGTCGTCGGGCCGGCGACGCGGCGGTCGGGCAGCGCGGCGGGCCGGGGACCCGCTGGGGCCGGCAACCTCGGCGTACGGGTGGAGGCGGTCGGCGGATCGCCGACGGCCGGCGTACCGTAGTCGGCGCGGCCTCGAGTGTCGGACCCCCCGTAGCCGACGACCGGGCCGCCATGGGCCGCCGGCAGGTCCCGTGCCGGCGGCCCGCCCCGAGGCGCGCTGTGCATCGGCCGGGTTGCCGACTGTAGCGACTGGCGGCCTGTCGCCCTTCGCGGTAACCGGATGCGTCTCGGCTGCGTCGGGCCGGCCCCGAATTCGGATGCGCGCCCGCCCCCGGCCGGCCTACCGTCTCCCCATGCGCAGCGCGGTACGGACCACGACGTCGGGGAACCCCGGCGCGCCGCACTGACGTCACCGTCATCGAGGCCCCGACCTCGGCCACTTCGCCGACGACATGTTCCCGCCGATGCGGCTGGGCCCCGACGACGAGTTCGTGCTCCGCCCGGCGCTCTGCCCGCACCACGCTCTGGTCTTCCGCGCCCGGGGCCCCGGGAGCTGCCCCTGCGGGTCGGGGAGCTGGGCGGGATGTACCGGGCCACGACGGTCAGCCCCGGACCGAGGCGGGCTGGGGCTCGGGGTCCCCGACGGCGGCCGGGTCCGGCTGGGTGAACTGGGCCTGGTAAAGCCGGTGGTACGCGCCCCGGGCGGCCAGGAGCTGCTCGTGGGTGCCCTGCTCGACGATGCGACCGTGCTCCATCATCAGGATCAGGTCCGCGTCGCGGATGGTGGACAAACGGTGGGCGATGACGAAGCTGGTCCGGTCCGAGCGCAGCGCCGCCATGGCCCGTTGGAGCAGCACCTCCGTGCGGGTGTCCACCGAACTGGTCGCCTCGTCGAGGATCAGCAGCGACGGCTCGGCCAGGAACGCCCGGGCGATGGTGATGAGCTGCTTCTCGCCGGCGCTGACGTTGCTGCCCTCGGAGTCGATGACGGTGTCGTAGCCGTCGGGGAGGCTACGCACGAACCGGTCCACGAACGTCGCCCGGGCGGCGGCGACGATCTCCTCCTCGCTCGCGTCCGGCCGGCCGTACGCGATGTTGTCGCGGATCGTGCCACCGAAGAGCCAGGTGTCCTGGAGCACCATGCCGATCCGGCCGCGCAGGTCGTCGCGGCTCAGCGTGGTGATGTCGACCCCGTCGAGGGTGATCCGGCCGGCGTCCAGCTCGTAGAAGCGCATCACCAGGTTGACCAGGGTGGTCTTGCCGGCGCCGGTCGGCCCGACGATGGCAACCGTGTGCCCCGGCTCGGCGACCAGCGACAGGTCGGTGATCAGCGGCTTGTCCGGCTCGTACCGGAATGAGACGTGGTCGAATTCGACGCGACCGCGCTGGTCGGCGACCCGGGCCGGCACCGCCGGGTCCGGGCTCTGCTCCTCGGCGTCGAGCACCGCGAACACCCGCTCGGCGGAGGCCACCCCGGACTGGAGCAGGTTGGCCATCGAGGCGACCCGGGTCAGCGGCTGGGTGAACTGGAGGGAGTACTGGATGAATGCCTGCACGTCGCCGATGCTCATCGACCCCGACGCCACCCGCAGCCCGCCGACCACGGCGATCGCGACGTAGCTGAGGTTCCCGATGAACATCATCGCCGGCATGATGATCCCGGAGATGAACTGGGCGCCGAAGCTGGCCCGGAACAGCTCCTCGTTCTTGGCGGTGAAGGCGGCCTCCACCTCGCGCTGCCGGCCGAAGACCTTGACCAGCTCGTGTCCGGTGAACGCCTCCTCGATCTGGCCGTTCAGCTCTCCGGTATGCGTCCACTGGGCGATGAACCGCTGCTGTGACCGCTTCGCGACCAGGCTGGTGACCACCACCGACATCGGCACCGCGACCAGGGACACCAGCGCCAACAGCGGCGAGATCCAGAACATCATGGCCAGTACGCCGACCACGGTGAGCAGCGAGGTGAGCAGCTGGCTCAGCGTCTGCTGGAGGCTCTGCGAGATGTTGTCGATGTCGTTGGTGACCCGGCTGAGCAACTCGCCCCGGGGCTGCCGGTCGAAGTACGGCAGCGGCAGCCGGTTCAGCTTGTCCTCCACGTCGGCGCGCAGCCGCAGCACCGTGCGCTGCACCACCCCGTTGAGCAGCCAGCCCTGCCACCACAACAGCACGCTGGCCGCCAGGTAGAGGGCGAGCACGAACAGCAGCACCCGGCCCAGGGCGGTGAAGTCGATGCCCACCCCGGGCACCACGTCCATCCGGGCCAGCATGTCGGCGAAGCTGTCGTTACCGGCCGCGCGGGCCGCCGCGACCGCCTGCTCGGCGGTGGTGCCGGCCGGCAACTGCCGGCCGATCACCCCGCTGAAGATCAGGTCGGTGGCGTGGCCGAGCACCTTCGGCCCGTACACGTTGCAACCGACGCTGACCAGCGAGAGCAGGACGATGGCGGCCAGCTGGAGGCGGTGCGGTCGCAGCCGGCGCAGCAGCCGGCGGGTGGACGGCCCGAAGTTCATCGACTTCTCGGCCGGCATGCCGGCGCTCATCCACCTCGGGCCGCTGCCCTGGTTGCCGGAGGGCAGCCGCTTCGGCGTCGGCCCCTCCGCCGGCCGCGCGGTGGGCCGCTGATCCGGTACGGCCGTCATGCCGGCACCCCCGCCGTCTGCTGGGAGGCGACGATCTCCGCGTACGTCGGGCAGTCTTCCAGTAGTTCGGCGTGTCGGCCCATCCCGACGATGCCCCCGTCCTCAAGCACGATGATCTGGTCGGCGTCGACGATCGTGGAGACCCGCTGGGCCACGATCAGCACCGTCGCGTCCGCGGTGACCGGTCGTAGCGCCGCGCGCAGCCGGGCGTCGGTGCCCAGGTCGAGCGCCGAGAACGAGTCGTCGAACAGGTAGATCTCCGGCTTGCGGACCAGGGCCCGGGCGATCGCGAGGCGCTGGCGCTGCCCGCCGGAGATATTGGTGCCGCCCTGCGTGATCGGGGCGTTCAGCCCTTCGGGCAACTCGGCGACGAAGTCGCGCGCCTGGGCGATCTCCAGGGCGGCCCACAGCTCCGCGTCGGTGGCGTCCGGGTTGCCGTACCGCAGGTTGCTGGCGATCGTGCCGCTGAACAGGTACGGCCGCTGCGGCACCAGCCCGATCCGCCGCCACAAATCGTCCGGGGCCAGGTCACGCACGTCCACCCCGTCGACCAGCACCGCCCCGGCGGTGGCGTCGATCAGCCGGGGGATCAGCGTCAGCAGGGTCGTCTTGCCGGCCCCCGTGCTGCCGATGATGGCCGTGGTGCGCCCGGGCGTGGCCCGGAACGAGATGTCGTGCAGCACCGGCGCGCTCGCCCCCGGGTACTGGAACCGGACGCCGCGCAGTTCCAGTTCGCCCCGGCCGGTCACCTCGGCCGTCGGCGCGGCCGGCGGGATCACCGTCGAGTCGGTGTCGAGCACCTCGACGATCCGCTCGGCGCAGACCGCGGCGCGCGGGACCATCATCAGGATGAAGGTGGCCAACATGACGGCCATCAGGATCTGCATGAGGTACTGCAGGAAGGCGGTGAGCGCGCCGACCTGGATCTGGCCGGCGTCGACGCGGTCCGCGCCGAACCACAGCACGGCGACGCTGGAGACGTTGAGCACCAGCGTCACCACGGGGAAGATCAGGGCCATCAACCGACCGGTGCGCAGGGCGGTCGCGGTGAGGTCGGCGTTCGCGCGGCCGAAGCGCGCCGTCTCGTACGGCTCGCGGACGAACGCCCGGACCACCCGGATGCCGGTGATCTGCTCGCGCAGCACGCGGTTGACCGCGTCGATGCGGGTCTGCATCAGCCGGAACCCGGGCACCATCCGCCGGATGATCAGCATCAGGGCGATCGCCAGCGCCGGCACGCTGACCAGCATCAGCCAGGACAGCCCGACGTCCTCCCGCAGTGCCATGAACACCCCGCCGACGCTCATGATCGGCGCGGCGACCAGCATGGTGCAGCTCATCAGGACGAGCATCTGCACCTGTTGCACGTCGTTGGTGTTGCGGGTGATCAGCGAGGGTGCGCCGAAGCGGGTCACCTCGCGGGCGGAGAACCGGTTGACGTGGGCGAAGACCTCGGCGCGTACGTCCCGGCCGAAGCCCATCGCGGAGCGCGCGCCGAGGAAGACCGCGGCGGTGGAGCAGGCGATCTGCACCAGGCTGACCAGCAGCATCCAGCCGCCCGTACGCATGATGTAGCCGGTGTCGCCCCGGGCCACACCCTGGTCGATGATGTCGGCGTTGAGGCTCGGCAGGTAGAGCGAGGCCATCGTGCCGACGAACTGCAACGCCATCACCGCCGCCAGCGGTCGACGGTACGGGCGCAGGTGGGCGCGGAGCAGCCGGATCAGCATGCCGGAGCCTCCGGCCTCGCGTCGAGGGCCGTCACCCGAGGTTCCTCTCCACTGCCGATGACCTCGAGCAGGAACTGCCGGATCACGGCGGCCTTCGCCGGGTCGGCGTCGACCGAGGTCATCGGTCGTCCGGACTGCATGACGTTGGTGAGCGCGGCGACCCGTTCCCGACCGGCGGGGGTCAGGACGAGCCGCACGCTGCGCCGGTCGACGTCGTCGCGTTGCCGCTCGACGAGGCCGTCGCGCTCCAGTGTGTCGACGATGCCGGTTAGGGTGGCCGGGCGGATGAAGCACGCCTCGGCGACCGCCCGGTGCGGCAGCTCGCCGTGCCGGGCCAGGGTCATCAGGGTGACCATGCCCGCCTGGGTGAGGCCGTGCTCCTCGGCGAGGTAGCGGTTCCACCGTTGGCCGACGACGTGGCCGGCGGTCACCAGCAGCCGGCCGAGTGGCACGTCTCGCAGCCCTATCAGCTCCATGCGGGTCATGTTAGCTCCCTGATAGTCAGGGCCCAAACGAAATCGCGGCGGCGGCGGTGAGGAAGATCACCTGGAGCAGCGCGCGGGGGACGAGCGGGGTCACCGGCCGGCCGGCCAGGGTCAGCCCGCGCCGGGCGGCCGAGGCGTTGGCCGGGAACATCGCGAGCAGCAGCAGCCCCAGCCCGGCCGCTGCCCACCGCGCCGTGCCGGGGACGAGCAGCGCGACCGCGCCGGCCAACTCCAGCAGGCCGGTGACGGTCACCAGCAGCCCCGGGTGGGGCAGTCGGGGCGGCACCATGGCGACCAGGTCGGGCCGTCGGGAGGTGAAGTGGGCGATCCCGGTGAGCGCGAACATGGCCGCGAGCCCGACCCGCAGGGCGGGGTGCCAGCCGGCCAGGGCGTCGACGTTGAGTAGCCCGGCGAGTCGGGCCAGGGCCGAGCCGGCGATGAGAGCGATCAGGGGCGCCATCGGGGTTCTCCTCGGTCGAAGGCAACTTGTCATTGCCTAGATTGCTTCGGCCTGGCTATCTTGTCAATGACAAGTTAGGCTGCCGGCATGACCGGACCGCGTGGCTACCATCACGGTGACCTGCGTCGCGCCCTGCTCGCCGCCGCCGTCGACGCGATCACCGACGCCGGGCCGGCCGCCCTGAGCCTGCGCGACCTGGCCCGCCGGGCCGGGGTCTCGCACGCCGCCCCCGCGCACCACTTCGGCGACAAGGCGGGGCTGCTCACCGCGCTCGCCGTCGAGGGATTCGACCTGCTGGCCGGGGCGCTGTGCGAGGCCGGCGACCTGCTCGACGCCGGCGTGGCGTACGTCCGGTTCGCGGTCGACCACCGGGCCCACTTCGAGGTGATGTTCCGCCCGGAGCTCTACCGTCGCGACGACCCCGAGGTGACAGCCGCCCGTGATCGGGCCGGCGCGGCGCTGCGGGCCGGGGTGGCCGCCCTCCCGCGCCGGGAAACCGACCCGGACCAGGAGGCGGACGCCCTGGCCGCCTGGTCGATCGTGCACGGCTTCGTGACACTCTGGCTGGCCGGGGCGCTCCCGCCCGGCACCGGCCCGGACCCGGAGGCCGCCGCCCGGACCGTCATCCGTCGCCTCTTCGACTGACCCCGGCGCCCGTTCGGTGGGCCCTCGACGGGCGGCGGCTCAGTGTGCGGCGGCGCGTGCGGCAGTCGGTCACGCCGATACCCAGCCGCGCACGAAGGAAGGGCCCCTTGTTGACGCCTCCGGTAGAGAGGGGAACCCTTCTCACCGCCGGGCGCGGGGTCACCAACTCGTCGGTAGGGGCATCCCCTCGGTGTAGCCGGCCGTGCTCTGCACCCCGACCAGCGCCCGCTCCGCGAACTCCGCCAGGCTGCGCGCGCCCGCGTACGTGCACGCGCTGCGTACCCCGGAGATGATCTCGTCGATCAGGTCCTCGACGCCCGGGCGATCCGGGTCGAGGTACATCCGGGCCGAGGAGATGCCCTCCTCGAAGATCCCCTTGCGGGCCCGGTCGAACGCGCTGTCCTCGGCCGTACGCGCGCTGACCGCCCGCGACGAGGCCATCCCGAAGCTCTCCTTGTACCTCCGGCCGTCCGCGTCCGTGTACAGGTCACCCGGGGACTCGTACGTGCCGGCGAACCAGGAACCGATCATCACGTTCGACGCGCCGGCGGCGAGGGCCAGCGCCACGTCGCGCGGGTGCCGTACCCCGCCGTCGGCCCAGACGTGCCGGCCGAGGTCCCGCGCCGCCGCCGCGCAGTCCAGCACCGCGGAGAACTGCGGACGCCCCACCCCGGTCATCATCCGGGTGGTGCACATCGCGCCCGGACCGACGCCCACCTTCACGATGTCGGCGCCGGCCTCGACGAGGTCGCGTACCCCATCGGCGGTGACCACGTTGCCGGCCGCGACCGGAACGCCCGGGTGAAGCTTGCGCACCGCCCGCAGCGCGGCGACCATCCGCGCCTGGTGGCCGTGCGCGGTGTCCACCACCAGGGCGTCGACCCCGGCCTCCAGCAGCGCGGCGGCCTTGCCGGTGACGTCGCCGTTGATGCCGACGGCCGCCGCGATCCGCAGCCGGCCCCGGTCGTCCACCGCCGGGGTGTAGAGGGTCGCGCGCAGCGCGCCCTTGCGGGTCAACACCCCGACGAGCCGGCCGTCGCCGTCCACCACCGGCGCGAGCCGCCGCCGGCCCGCCGAGAGCCGGTCGAATCCGGTACGCGGGTCCGCGTCCGCCGGCACCGTGTGCAACTCGGTCGACATCACGTGGCGGAGCTGGGCGAAGCGGTCCACCCCGACGGTGTCCGCCTCCGTCACCACGCCCAGCGGCCGACCGGCCTCGTCGACCACCACCACCGCGCCATGCGACCGTTTCGGCAGCAGATGGATGGCATCGCCGACGGTGTCGGTGGGGCCGAGCGTGATCGCCGTGTCGTGCACCAGGTGCCGTTGCTTGACCCAGGCGACCACGTTGGCCACCACCTCGATCGGGATGTCCTGCGGGATCACCGCGAGTGCGCCCCGCCGGGCGACAGTCTCGGCCATCCGCCGGCCGGCCACCGCCGTCATGTTCGCCACCACCAGCGGGATGGTGGTGCCCGTGCCGTCGGAGGTGGCCAGGTCGACGTCCAACCGGGAGCCGACCTCGGAGCGGTTCGGCGCCATGAAGACGTCGTTGTAGGTCAGGTCGTGCGCGGGAACCGCGCCATGTAGGAACCGCACCTGGCCATCATTCCCGGCCCCGGTCCTCACCGCTCGCGGTGGTCGCGGAAAACACCCCCGGCCGGTACGCGTACCCGGGCTGGGGCGCGGCCCCGCCGGGCGCGTGGTTAGGAAGGGGCCCTTCCTATACCGAATGCGTTAACAGGGGGCCCCTCCTTGCACCTCAGGTGATGGTGCAGATGGGGGCGCCGGCGGCGAGGACCGCGCCGACCTCGGCGGACAGCCCGCCGACCGTGCCCGCCTTGTGCGCGTGCAGCGGCTGCTCCATCTTCATCGCCTCCAGCACGACGACCAGGTCGCCCTTGGCGACGGTGTCCCCGTCCGCGACGGCGATCTTCACGATCGTGCCCTGCATCGGAGAGGTGAGGGCGTCGCCGCCGACCGCCGCGCCGGCCTTGGCCCCGCCGCCCCGCCGGGCCGGCTTCCGCGCGGCGGGCCCGGCGGCCGTACCCGCGCCGAGGCCGGCGGGGAGGGTCACCTCCAGCCGCTTGCCGCCCACCTCGACCACGACGGTCTCCCGCTCGGCCGGGCCCTCGGCGGGGCCGGCGGCGGCGGTGAACGGCAGGACGGTGTTGTCGAACTCCGTCTCGATCCACCGGGTGTGCACGGTGAACGGCGCGGCGGTGAACGCGGGGTCGCGTACCACCAGGCGGTGGAACGGCAGCGCCGTGGCCATTCCCTCGACGACCATCTCGTCCAGCGCCCGCCGGGCCCGCTCCAGGGCCTCGGTGCGGGTCTCGCCCGTGATGATCACCTTGGCCAGCAGGGAGTCGAAGTTGCCGCCGATCACGTCGCCGGCGGAGATGCCGGTGTCCACCCGGACACCGGGGCCGGTGGGCAGCCGCAGCGCGGTGACGGTGCCGGGGGCGGGCAGGAAGTTGCGGCCCGGATCCTCGCCGTTGATCCGGAACTCGATGGAGTGCCCGCGCGGGGTCGGATCCTCGGCCAGCCGCAGCTTCTCGCCGTCGGCGATCCGGAACTGCTCGCGGACGAGGTCGATGCCGGCGGTTTCCTCGGTGACCGGGTGCTCGACCTGCAGGCGGGTGTTGACCTCAAGGAAGGAGATCGTGCCGTCCGTGCCCACCAGGTACTCCACGGTGCCGGCGCCGTGGTAGCCGGCCTCCCGGCAGATTGCCTTGGCGCTGTCGTGGATCTGCCGGCGCTGGGCGTCGGTGAGGAACGGCGCGGGGGCCTCCTCGACGAGTTTCTGGTGCCGGCGTTGCAGCGAGCAGTCCCGGGTGCCGACGACGATCACGTTGCCGTGCTGGTCGGCGAGGACCTGGGCCTCGACGTGCCGGGGCTGGTCGAGGTACCGCTCGACGAAACACTCGCCCCGGCCGAACGCCGCGACCGCCTCCCGGGTGGCCGACTCGAACAGGTGCGGGATCTCCTCCATCGTGCGGGCCACCTTGAGGCCGCGCCCGCCGCCGCCGAAGGCGGCCTTGATGGCGACCGGCAGGCCGTGGTCGACCGCGAATGCGATCACCTCGTCCGGGCTGCCGACCGGGTCCGAGGTACCGGGAACCAGGGGCGCGCCGGCCCGCTGGGCGATGTGCCGGGCGGTGACCTTGTCGCCCAGGTCGCGGATCGCCTGTGGGGTCGGGCCGATCCAGGTAAGCCCGGCGTCGAGGACGGCCTGGGCGAAGTCGGCGTTCTCGGCGAGGAAGCCGTACCCGGGGTGGACGGCGTCGGCCCCGGCCTGTGCCGCGACGGCGATCAGCTTGTCGATCCGCAGGTACGTCTCGGCGGCGGTGTCGCCGCCCAGGGCGTACGCCTCGTCGGCCAGGGTCGCGTGCAGGGCGTCCCGGTCGGAGTCCGCGTAGACGGCGACGCTGCCCAGGCCGGCGTCGCGGCAGGCGCGGATGACGCGGACGGCGATCTCGCCTCGGTTGGCGATGAGTACCTTGCGCACCTCGTGGCTCCTCCCGGGATGTTACTGACGGGGAGTTTATCGGCCGGCGTCGTGGCCCTAACGATCGCTCAGTGTGGGATGAGGCACTGCCCAGATGCTTGGATAGTCAAACTTGTCTAATACGCTTTTCCGGTGTCTGCCACTCGCATGATGATTCTCGGCCTGGTCAAGTGGATGCAGCCGGTGCACGGCTACGACGTCCGCCGCGAGCTGCTCAGTTGGGGTGCCGACAAGTGGGCCAACGTGCAGCCCGGCTCGATCTACCACGCGCTGCGCAAGCTCGGCGAGGAGGGGCTGCTCCGCGAGGTCGCCACCGAGCAGGTCGGCGCCCGGCGGGCGCGGACGACGTACGAGATCACCCCGAAGGGGGTCGACGAGTTCGAGACGCTGCTGCGCGGCCTGTGGTGGGGCAATCATCAGACGAGCGATCCGTTCGTGGCGGCGTTCGCGTTCCTGCCGGCGCTGCCCAGGCCGGAGGCGGTGGCCGCGCTGCGCAGTCGGGGGCAGGTGCTGCGGGCCAGTGTCGAAACCATGCGTGCCTCGATGGAGTCCTCCTGGATCCGCGACTCCAAGCCGGTCGGCGTGAGCTGGATGTACGAGCTGTGGATTGCCCGGGGAGAGGTCGAGGTGGCCTGGTGTGAGCGGGTCGCCGACCGGATCGAGGCCGGCGTGCCGTATCTGCCCGAAGGGTTGGCCAGTCAGGACGGCTGGAACGTGGGGGAGGGGGCCGACGGTCGCCATTAATCAAAGTTGACTAGAGAAGTTATATCGCGTTAGCCTCGGCGCGACGTTCGGGGCCACCCGTGTGGCGTGGCGTCCCGGAGAGAGGGCCGGCCCGGTCCGGCTAAGGACGACCAGGAGCGAAGATGATCCAGACCAGAGGGCTGCGGAAGTCGTTTCGCTCCCGCGCCGGTCGACAGCACAAGACGGTCGACGCCGTGCGCGGCGTCGACCTGGACGTCGCCGAGGGGGAGATCTTCGGGTTCCTCGGCCCCAACGGCGCCGGGAAGACCACCACCCTGCGGATGCTGGCCACCCTCATCACCCCCGACGGCGGCCAGGCCACCATCGCCGGGGCCGACCTGCTGCGGAACCCGGCCGAGGTGCGTCGCCGGATCGGCTATGTCGCCCAGGGCGGCAGCACCTGGGACGACTCCACCGCCCGCGAGGAACTGGTCCTGCACGCCCGGATGTACGGCATCGGCAAGGCCGACGCCCTCCGCCGCGCCGAGCGCGCACTGGCCGCCTTCCAGCTCACCGAGTACGCCGACCGTAAGTGCAAGACCTACTCCGGCGGCCAGCGCCGCCGCGTCGAGATCGCTCTCGGCATCATCCACGACCCCCGCATTGTCTTCCTGGACGAGCCGACCAGCGGCCTCGACCCGCAGAGTCGCGCCCACATGTGGGACGAGATCCGTCGGCTGCGCGCCGAGGGGATGACCGTCTTCATCACCACGCACTACCTGGACGAGGCCGACGCGCTCTGCGACCGGATCGCGATCATGGACCACGGCGAGGTGGTCGCCGAGGGTACGCCGGGCGGGCTGAAGCGGGAGATCTCCGGCGAGGTGCTGCTCGTCGGGCTGGACGCCGCCGCCACCCCGCAGGCCGCCCAACTGCTCGACACCGAGCCGTACGTCACCAAGCTGGAAACCGTCGACGGCGGCGGCCTGCGCCTGACCGTCGACGAGGGGGCCACCGCCATCCCGCAGGTCCTGCGCCGGCTCGACCAGTCCGGCCTCAGGCTCAGCTCGATCGAGCTGCACCGCCCCAGCCTCGACGACGTCTTCCTCACCAAGACCGGCCGCTCGCTGCGCGAGTCCTGACCACCCGGAGTCCGATCATGAAGTTCGCCCGCGACACCTGGCTCGTCGCCCAGCGCCAGATGCAACTCCTGCTCCGCAATCCGGTCTGGGTCTTCGTCGGCGTCTTCCAGCCGGTGATGTACCTGCTCCTCTTCGCCCCGCTGCTCAAGCCCGCGCTGAACGCGCCGACCCAGGCCGAGGCGTACAAGATCTTCGTGCCCGGCCTGCTGGTGCTGCTGGCCATCTTCGGCGGCCTCTTCCAGGGCTTCGGCCTGATCGCCGAGCTGCGCGCCGGCGTCATCGAACGGTCCCGGGTCACCCCGGTCAGCCGGCTCGCGCTGCTGCTCGGCCGGGCCCTGCGCGACGTCGTGTCGCTGCTCGCCCAGGCCGTCATCATCACCCTGCTCGCGCTCCTGTTCGAGCTGCGCGTGTTCATCGGCGACCTGCTGCTGGCGTACCTGATGCTCGCCCTGATCGCGCTGATGACCTCGGCCGTCTCGTACGGCGTCGCGCTCAAGGTCAAGAGTGAGGACGCGCTCGCCCCGGTGATGAACACCGTCGCCCAGCCGGTGCTGCTGCTCTCCGGCATCCTGCTGCCGCTCACCTTCGCCCCCGGCTGGCTCCAGCGCATCGCCGAGTGGAACCCGTTCTCCTGGGCCGTGGACGGCACCCGGGCCCTCTTCGCCGGCGACCTCGGCAACGACAAGGTCTGGCAGGGCCTGACCATCATCGCGGTGCTTGCCGCCGTCGGCGTCGCCTGGGCCGCCCGCCAGTTCGCCCGCAGCGTGCGCTGAGGTTGAGGTGTAAGGAGGGGCCCCTTGTTAACGCATTCGGTATAGGAAGGGCCCCTTCCTAACACCCCGCCCCGCCTCACCCCCTCGTCGACCCGGTGAGGCGGACACACGACGCCGGGCCGGCGACCTGGCACGATCGTCCGGCTGGCGCCCGTCAGCGCACCCGGGCCAGGGTCAGCCCGTCGGCGATCGGCAGCAGCACCGGCTCCACCCGGACGTCGGCCATCACCTCGTCGTTGAACGCGGCGATGGCCCGGTCGTCGGCGTCACGCGGGGCGAGCACCCGGCCCCCGCGCAACGTGTTGTCCACCGCGATGACCCCGCCCGGGAGCATGCGGGGCACCAACTCCGCCCAGTAGACCGGGTAGCCGACCTTGTCCGCGTCGATGAACGCGAAGTCCAGGTGCCGTTCGTACGGCAACCCGCGCAGCGTGTCCCCGGCCGGCCCGATCCGCAGGTCGATCTGGTCGGCCACCCCGGCCCGCGCCCAGTACCGCCGCGCGACGCCCGTGTACTCCTCCGAGATGTCGAAGCAGGTCAACCGCCCGCCCTCGGCCAGCCCGCGCGCGATCGCCAGGGAGGACAGGCCGGTGAAGGTGCCCACCTCCACCGCCCGCCGCGCCCCGATCAACCGGGTGAGGAACGTCAGGAACGCGGCTTGCTCCGGGGCCACCTGCATCCTCGCCTCGGCGGGCAGCGCGGCGAGGGTCTCCTCGATCAGATCCCGCATCACCTCGTCCGGGTCCGATCCGTGGGCCACCACGTACGCATGCAGTTCCGGGGTCAGCGGCAGGGACTTCGTCGTCATGGCTGGACCGTACCCACCGCCTCGACCGCCTGGCCGCCCGGCGCGACCTTCGTCCACAGGTCGATGATCCGCAGGTCCAGCTCGCCGAGAAGCCGGCGCAGCAACGGTAGGGAGAGGCCGACCACCGTGCCCGGGTCGCCGTCGACACCCTCCAGGAACGCCCCGCCCATTCCGTCGATGGTGAACGCGCCGGCGACCGCGAGCGGTTCGCCCGTCGCGACGTACGCGGCAATCTCCTCGTCGCTGATGTCAGCGAAACGCACGGTGGTCGAGGCGACCGCCTCGGCGCGCGTCTCGTGGATGACGTCGATCAGGCAGTGCCCGGTGTGTAGCACCCCGCTGCGCCCCCGCATCCGCTCCCAACGCCGGGTAGCGTCCGCCTCGTCGGCCGGCTTGCCGAGAATCTCGCGGTCGAAGGCGAGCACCGAGTCGCAGCCGAGCACCAGCGTCCGCTCGTCGGCCGACGGGCGCAGCCGGCCGACGACCGCCTGCGCCTTCAGGCGGGCCAGCTCCAGGCACAGATCCTCGGCTCGCTCGCTGGTCACCTGGGACTCGTCGACCCCACTGACCAGCACGTCGGGTTCGATGCCGGCGGCGTGGAGGAGCTTGCGACGGGCAGGGCTCGCCGACGCGAGCACGAGTCGGAGTGAAATCGAGTTCGGCACGTCGCCGACGCTACCGCTTCCCCCGCCTCCGTCGACGCCGCCTGGCCGTCGACCGACCCCCGCCGATCACACTGCCTGTTGATCGCTGTTGATCGACTTCATGTCGGCCAAATAGCGGTATCCCACCCACCCCGACCCCCCAATGTCGCCGACATGGCGTCAGGGCTGGCTGGTCACCGGCTGATCCGCGGGGGCGGGTCGTCGCTCAACCTACGCCGTCGAGCGACCAGCGCCCAAGCGCCCGCAGCAGCCACGATCACTCCCAACGTGGCCAGACCTCGGGCCGTTGCCCCATCGTCACCCTCGCCTGCCGGCTCGGCGACCGCCGTCGTGGTCGACCCAGGCACGTCGGGCACGTCCGCCGTCGCCGACTCAAAGCCCACCGGGGGTACGTCTGCCGTAAGCGCGGCAACCAGGTCGATAACGCCGTAGCCGTACTGGTCGTCGTGCCCTGGCGGCCCTTTGTCGATGGCGGTGGCAGTGAGGCGATGGACGACCTCCGAGGCGGGCAGGTCGGGAAACTTCGATCGGACCAGAGCAGCGGCCCCTGCGACTATCGCTGTGGCACTGGACGTACCGGTGCCTTTGGAGTACTTCCCGTCGTAACTGGTGCTGTAGATGTCGACTGCCGGTGCGACTAAGTCAACTTCCGGTCCGACGACAGAAACTGAAGCATGCTCTCCCTGTCGATCAATTCCGCCAACTGCGACGACTCCTTCCTCGCTGGCTGGATAGCCAATTGTCATGTCTTCGGGACTGTTTCCGGCGGCTGCGACAACTACAATGTCTGCGGCGACCGCCTCTCTGATTGCCTTGATGAGTCGAACGCTGGCGCCGCCTCCGCTGGAGACATTGATGACATCCGCCCCATGCGAGATTGCAAATTCTATACCCGCAGCCAAGCCGTCTGCATCACCGAGGTTGTTCGACGCGGAAGACAGGATTGGCATGATCTTGGCTCTGGGTGCTATGCCTAAGGCGCCGCTCTGGCCCTGTCCGTGGGCTGCGATTAGTCCAGCCATGCTAGTGCCGTGACTGTTGCGATCTTTCTGGCCATCTCCATTGCCCCCGGGAATGATGTCAATCCCTTTGATTAGATTGCGCTGAAGGTCGGGGTGTGGATCAACGCCAGTATCCGGGACCGCTACTACAACCCCTTCTCCCAGTGACAGCTTCTGAGCCTCCGCCGCCTTCAGGTAGTTAAGGTGCCACTGGTCAGCCCGTATTCGCAAGGCACCATCGGTTTCAGGACTCGCACGCACGGCGCTCGGGGCGTACGCTGATGCAACCATCAATGTTGCTAGGAAGGTGAAGGTAGCGCCCGCTGGAGGAGCGTTTTTCACCGGTCGAAGCCAATAGCTGGCCCTGGGTCGATTGGTCCCTCCGCCTCGGGCGGGCGGACTACTGGAGGAACGCCCTCGCTGGTTGCCCATGGATGGTCGGGATCCCAGTAGCGGCCGTCAGTATCGCCTTGCTCGCGGTGGGATGAGCGTGACGGCTCACCATTCAGACCTAAGGTGTTTACGACGCCTTGCGGTGCGCCATTCGGAGGCGCCGCAGGGGTCAGGTTAAAGTGGGGACCACGTCCCGAGCCCGGGCGAGTGCCTGCAGCGCCGGTTGGTGAGGTTCCAGCCCCACCGCCCCCGATCACCCCTCCAATTGGGTTGATCCTTCGCGGAGGAGTATTGCCAAGGGGTTGATTAATCCCCATCGCGGGCCCGCCGCCGATCAGGCCGCCTGGCAAGAATGGTCGTGAGGACGTGGTTGAGCGGGGCTGGTTTCCTACCTGGCCGGTTGTGCTGCCTCGTCCAGTGGGGGCGATGGCAGGTGGCAAGTTCGGCGGGAGGGTAGGGCCAGCACCTCCTGCCGGGTTGGATGTCACTGGGTGGCCGGTGCCGGGAGAAATGGAGCCCGATGGCGAAGTGGTGTTTCCCGTCCCGATTCCCCCGAGTACAGGACCTGTTTGGGGTGCGCTCTGGACAGGAACAGGGCGTGGCTCTGCTTGCTGAGCGCTTGAGGGAATTGAAGGCCTAATGGTTGGGACTGGTAATACGGGCGGGATGACCGGAGGCGTGCCTGTGCTCTCGTAAGCATCCGGGTTGTTCGGCTGTCGTCCTGGGCGGTGCGGAGGAGGGGGTTGGCGGAGCATTGCTTGGGCCTGTTGGAGTTCGCCGCTCAACCCGTACATCAGGTTCCGGGCCTGGGCGTTGAGTCGTTCCAGGTCGGCGTCAGTCACCGGCTTGTCCGGCAGCCGGCTGCCCATCAGCGCCTTCGGATCGGCGGTAGTCGCCTCGTACGCCCGCTTCTGCTGGAGTTTCTCCACGTACTCGTCGTGTAGCGGCTTGAGTTCGGTGCGGGCGCTGCTGATCGCTCGGGTGGCGGCCGCGAGGGCGTCGTAGTTCGCGGCAGCCGCGTCGTGGGTGCGTTGCACCTTGTCGATCAGGTCGTCCAGTTCGCCGAGGTACGCCCGGGCGGCGGCGTTGGTCGCCGGTGGCCACGCCTCGGCCAGGCCGCGCCGGTACTCCTTGAGGCGGCCCAGGTGGGCCTGCGCGAGGTCGCAAACCTTGCGCCAGCCGGCGACCTGCTTCCAGTGCCCGGCGGTCTCGTGGTCCTGGATGCACGCCCACATGCTCAGCAGGTCCATCAGCCGCCAGTCGGTGAGGCCGGACGTCCGGCCGCTGCCCCGCTCGATCATGGCAGCACCACCCGCCCCGGCCCGCCGTCCGGGCTGGTCGGGTCGGGCAGAGCCGGCGTGGGGCGGCCCTGCCCCGCCGCGCCCGGGTTGGCGAGGGCCCGCTCCACGTCGGAGACGCGAGCGGCGGAGAAGGCGTCGGAGTCGGCGTACTGCTCGGCGATCCGGCCGGCTGCCGTGGCCAGGTGGCCGGTGGCCCCACCGACGGACCAGACCATCGTGGCGGTGGCCTGCTGGGTCTCGTTGTGCGCCTTGAGGAACTGCACCAGTTCGACGAAGGCGTCGGCGGGGTTGGGGATCTGTGCCTTCATGTCGTCCGCTATGTACGACAGATGCGGTGCGTAGTTCCGCTCGACCTCCGCCTGGAGTTTGTCGGCGAACTCGCGCATCTGGCGGATGTCGGCCTCGATGCTGCCGTAGCCGCTCAACCAGGGTGCTGGTCGGTCCTCCTCGGGAATCATCGACCCTCCCTATCCGTCACGGCATCGTCTCCCTGAGTGAGGTTAACGGGTGTCGTCGACCTCCGGGAGCCCCCGCCGCCACCCGCCTCGGCGGCGGGCCACACTGGCCACATGCTGGCGAGTGCGTCAGCGGGGCAGACCGGAGGCGCGCCAGGCTCCCGGGCGAGCGGCGAGCACCGTACCGCCGGGCCGACCGCTGCGTGCCCAGGCCGACGGCGCGGCGGGCGCGTGAGCGGCGGCGGAGCGGGTCCGGGCGACGATGACGCCGACCAGCGCGGCCAGTTCCTCGGCGGTCGGAACGCCCCGGGTCACCCGGAACAGCGGCTCTTCGGCAGACATGCCGTTCAGCGTACGCGTCGCGAACTTGACCTTCGTCGCACAGTGGCGTGCCGGCGGTGTGCGGCGGGCCGCCGCCGGGTACCGTCTCCACCGATGTCGAACGCGCTTCCCCAACTCGTTGCCGACCGGTACCGGCTGATTTCGCCGCTCGGTCAGGGTGGCATGGGTCGGGTATGGAAGGCGCGCGACGAGGTGCTGCACCGGGATGTGGCGATCAAGGAACTGGTCCCGCCGCCCAGCCTCACCCCGGAGGAGCGCCGCGAGATGCGGGAACGCTCGCTGCGGGAGGCCCGTGCCATCGCGCGACTCAACCACGTCAACGTGGTCCGCATCTTCGACGTTCTGCGCACCGACGGCGACCCGTGGATCGTCATGGAGTACGTGGCGTCGAAGTCCCTTCAGGACACTCTCGCGGAGGACGGGCCGGTGTCGCCGGCCAAGGCGGTCGAGATCGGCCTGGGGGTGCTCGGCGCGCTGAAGGCGGCGCACAAGGCCGGCGTCATGCACCGGGACATCAAGCCGGGCAACGTGCTGCTCGGCACCGACGGCCGGGTGGTGCTGACCGATTTCGGCCTGGCGACCATCCCCGGTGACCCGAACGTGACGCGGACCGGAATGGTGCTGGGCTCCCCGGCGTACATCGCCCCGGAGCGGGCGCGGGACGGCACCGCCGGCCCGGAGGCGGACCTCTGGTCGCTGGGCGCGACGCTCTACGCGGCGGTGGAGGGCAAGTCGCCGTTCGCCCGACCGTCGGCGATCGCCACCCTGGCGGCGCTGGCCACCGAGCCGATGCCGCCGCCGAGGAACGCCGGCCCGTTGAAGCCGGTGCTGAACGGGCTGCTCCGCAAGGACCCGGCCGAGCGGATCGACGCCGAGGTGGCCGAGCGGCTCCTGCGGCGGGCCGCCGGGCGTCGCGCCAAGACCATCTCGCTGCTCGACGGCGTACGCCGGCCGGGGCCGAACGGCCCGCGCGAGCCGCGACCGCCGGTGGTGCCCGCACCGCGCCCCGCCGAACAGCGCACCGGCCGGCCGGCGGCCCCGCCCGCACCGCGTACCCCGGAAGGTGGTCTTGCCGCCGGTGGCGCGGCGGCGGCCGGCGTGGGCGGCGGCGACGCGACCGCGAAGGTCCCGGCGGGGGTGGACGCCGCGCCGACCGCGATGGTCGACCTGCCGAGCGCCGACGCCGATCCGACCGCGAAGGTCACCGACTTCGGCCCGCAGGCGGCCGATCCCACCGCGAAGATCCCCGCCCCCGACGCCGCGACCAGCGCCGACGAGGCTGCGGGCACGCCGGCCGGAGGGAGTGACGGGCCGCCGGCGGACCGGGCCGCCGAGGCTGGGGACGAAGGGGCCGACGGGGCCCCGGCGGCCGGTCGGGCCGACGACACCCGAGCCGACGACACCCGGGTCGATCCGGGCGCGGCTGTGCCCGTTTCGCCGCCCGCCCCGGCCCGCGAGCCCGCCGTCGCGCCCCGCGAGGAGGCCGCCCCGACGTCGGTGCTGCCGGCCGCCTCCGGCCCGGCACTCTCGTCGACGGGCCGGGCCACCGTCGTCGGGGGCACGAAGCCCGAGCGTCGCCGCCGCGGCCTGCTGGTCGGCGCGCTCGTCGCGGTGCTGCTGATCGGCCTGCTGGCGGCGGTGCCGCTGCTCGGCCGGAGCGGTGACGACGACCCGGGGCCCGGCGGCGACCCGCAGGCGGGCGTGTCGACGCCGACGCCGTCGGCCGCACCGGCGACCAGCAGCGCGGCTCCGCCCAGCCCGACGCCGTCTGCCAGCCCGTCCGTGGACCCGAACGCCCTGCCCGAGGGTTGGCTCCTGCACAAGGACCCGGCGGGCTTCTCGCTGCCCCTGCCGAAGGGCTGGGTGCGGCGCAGCGTGGGGCAGAACACGATCGTCTTCGACGAGCGCGACGGGGTGGGCGAGCTGCTGGTGCAGTGGACCAGCACCCCGGAGGGCGACGCCTACGCCGACTGGAAAGAGAAGGAACCGGCCCGGAAGAACTACGTCAACGGCTACCAGTATCTGAGCATCAAGCGCTGCGACTACTACAAGACGTGCGCGGACTGGGAGTGGTTGGAGAACCGGGACGGCACTCGGATCCACGTCCGCAACCGGGGCTTCGTCACGGCCAGCAACCGGGGGTACGCCCTCCGGTGGGAGGTGGCGAACAAGGACTGGCAGGCGCGGCTGGCCGACTTCGACCGGATCGCCAAGGGCTTCAAGCCGGACCGGGTCGACTGAGCGCCCGGCCGGGGCCGTCCATTGCCGACTCGGCCCGCTGAGCAGGCGATTCCCGCCGTTGCGATGTCGATTCGCATGTACTTGCGTCGAACGGGGTATCTGATCCCGGACGATGCGAGGAGGTGCGACATGGGACACCGACGCAGGGACGCTCGACCCGGGCTGGCACTGTGGATGCTCGTCGCCTTCGGCGACGTGGTGCTGCTGCTGGTCAGCGCGGGTCTTCCGGTGCTGTTCGCGCTGTTCGGTGTCGTGGCCGGCGCCGTCGCAGGCGTGGCCGCCTGGCGGATGGCACGGCGGGCCACCCCGGGCCGGCAGGACCGGATGCCGGCGCGGCCCGCGACGCGGGCCGGGTGACGGGCTGGCGGCAGCCGGACCGGCCGCCGACCGTACGGTCGCAATCGGTTCCGCTGCCGCCAACCGCCTACCCGGGCGTTCGGGTCAGGTGTTGTTCGCCAGCGCGATCAGCCGGGTGCGGTCGCCGTTCCAGTTGTTGCGGTCGACGTTGCCGCTGATCCCGGAGACGCTGCCGGAGGCCGTGTACTGCCAGAAGCTCCAGACCGAAGCGCCGGCCGGCAGGGTGCCCGGGGTGCTCGACCAGCGGGCGAGCCACAGCGGGTGGTTGGCCCACGGCCCGGTCCAGCTACCGGTGCACTGGTTCCACCAGCTCGTGGTGGTGTAGATGACCGCGTACCGGCCGGTGCGGGCCTTGTACGTGTTCAGGAAGTCCTGGATCCAGCTACGCATCCCGGACGTGCTGAGGCCGTAGCACGTGCCGCCGCTGTACGGGTTGGCCTCGACGTCCAGCGCGGCCGGCAGGGTGCGACTGTCCGCCGACCAGGCGCCGCCGTTGCTGGCCAGGTAGTTGGCCTGGGTGGCGCCGGAGGAGATGTTCGGCCGGGCGAAGTGGTACGCCCCCCGGATCACTCCGGCGTTGTAGGAGTTGACGTAGTTGGCGTTGAAGTTGGGGTCCTTGTAGCTCGTACCCTCGGTGGCCTTGATGAACGCGAACTGGATGCCCGCGTTGCGGACGCTCGTCCAGTTGATCGATCCCTGGTAGTGGGACACGTCGATGCCGGGGGTGGTGGCGGCCGCCGCCGGGCCGGCGGTGGCGACGAGGGTCGCGGCAGCGGTGGCGAGGCTGGCCAGACCGGCGGCGAGCAGCCGGCGCAGGGCGGTTCGGGTACGGGTCACGGATGCCTCCAGGATCGCTGAAGAATTGACAGCCATCTTTGAAGAAATCCGCCTAGAAGGCAAGAGTGACCGAAAATGCCTGTCGTCCGGACCGGCGGCCATGGCGGGCGCGCCCGACCCGGCGCATTCCTCCATGATGGACATCCGGCTGGTCCGCTGCCAGGCTGGTGCCGCCCTGACGCGGCTGCACCGAGGAGAGCGATGACGACCCCCCTGCCCCGTCCGATCGACGCCGTCCTGTTCGACTTCTCCGGCACGCTGTTCGCCGTGGAACTGCCGCAGCGTTGGCTGCGGGCGGCGGCGGCCACCGTCGGCGTCCAGCTCGACCCGGCGCAGCAGGAGGCCCTGACCGGGTTGCTGCTGGCGGCCGGCCGTCCCGGCGGGCCGGAGCCGCACGCCGTCCCGCCGGGGCTCGCCGAGGTGTACGCCCGCCGGGACCTCTCGCCCGAAACGCACCGCAGCGCGTACGTGGGCCTGCTCTCCACCGTCGACCTGCCCCATCCCGGCCTCGCCGAGGCGCTCTACGACCGGCTGTTCCGCACGGACGGCTGGCTGCCCTACCGCGACGCCGCCCCGGTCCTGGCGGAGTTGCGCCGGCGCGGCGTGGGCACCGCCGTGGTCAGCAACATCGCCTGGGACCTGCGGCCCACCTTCGCGGCGTACGGGATGGCGGAGCTGGTGGACGCCTACGTCTTCTCCCACGAGGTGGGGGCGGTCAAGCCCGATCCCCGGATCTTCCGCACCGCCTGCGACGAGCTGAAGGTCGCCCCGGAGCGGGCGCTGATGGTGGGCGACACCCTGGCCGACGGTGGGGCGGTGTACGCCGGCCTGCAGACCCTGCTGCTGCCGGCCAGCCCGCCGGACACCGTGCACGGCCTGGCCGCCGTGCTCGAACTGGTCGGCGGCGGGCCGGCCAGGCCCCCGTTTGCGGAAATGGCGGACGCATAGAGATCCACCGATCACACCTCGGTGGCCCATAAGTAGGGAAATCACGAGTGATCCTTCGGTACGTTCACGAAGAGCCCAGTCCACCGTGACCCCTGGAGTGCTCGTGAACCAGCGACCCGTCTCGGTCCCATCCTTTCGAGGGCGTTCGTGAAGGCGCTGGTCCTGGCGGGAGGGGTGGGATCGAGATTGCGTCCGATCACCCACACGTCCGCCAAACAACTCATTCCCGTGGCCAACAAGCCGGTGCTGTTCTACGGGCTCGAGGCTATTCGTGAGGGCGGTATCGAGGAGGTGGGCATCGTCGTCGGCAGCACCGCGCCCGAAATTCAGCGCGTGGTCGGCGATGGTTCCCAGTTCGGCCTCCAGGTGACCTACCTTCCGCAGGAGGCTCCCCGGGGGCTGGCGCACGCCGTGCTCATCTCCCGCGACTACCTCGGCGACGACGACTTCGTCATGTACCTCGGCGACAACTTCATCGTCGGCGGGATCAAGGACATCGTCGAGCGCTTCCGGCAGGAGCGACCGCACGCGCAGATCATGCTGACCCGGGTCGCCGACCCGCACGCCTTCGGCGTCGCCGAGATGGGCGCGGACGGCCGGGTGATCGGGGTGGAGGAGAAGCCCGAGCACCCCAAGAGCGACCTGGCCCTGGTCGGGGTCTACGTCTTCAGCCCGGTGGTCCACGATGCCGTGGCCGAGCTGAAGCCGTCCTGGCGCAACGAGCTGGAGATCACCGACGCGGTGCAGTGGATGATCGACCGCGGCCACCGGGTCGACTCCACCATGATCACGGGCTACTGGAAGGACACCGGCAACCTCGCCGACATGCTGGAGATGAACCGGTTCGTCCTCGGCAGCGTCGAGCCTTTGGTCGAGGGCAAGGTCGACGACCGCACCGAACTGATCGGCCCGGTGGTGATCAGCGCCGGCGCCGACGTCAGCGGCTCCCGGATCGTCGGCCCGGTGGTGGTCGGAGCCGGCTCGATCATCCGCAACTCCTACCTCGGCCCGTACACCTCGATCGACTGCGACTGCACCCTGCTGGAGACCGAGATCGAGCACTCCATCGTGCTGCGCGGTGCCTACATCGAGGGCATCGGCCGCATCGAGTTCTCGATGATCGGCCGGGAGGCGCGGGTGGTCCCCGGGCCCCGGGTGCCCAAGACGCACCGGTTCGTCCTCGGCGATCACAGCGAAGTCCGGGTGGGGGTCTGATGCGTCGCGTCCTGGTCACCGGCGGTGCCGGTTTCATCGGCTCGCAGTACGTCCGCGACCTGGCCACCGGTGCCTACCCCGACACGGCGCAGGCCCGGGTGACGGTGCTGGACAAGCTGACGTACGCGGGCAACCTCGCCAACCTCGAACCGGTCCAGGACCGGATCACCTTCGTCCAGGGCGACGTCTGCGACACGGCGCTGCTGGCCGAGGTGCTGCCCGGGCACGACGTGGTGGTCAACTTCGCCGCCGAGTCGCACGTCGACCGGTCCATCGCCGACTCGGCGGAGTTCGTCCGCACCAACGTGCAGGGCGTCCAGACGCTCATGCAGGCGTGTCTCGACGCCGGGGTCGCCCGGGTGGTCCAGGTCTCCACCGACGAGGTCTACGGCAGCATCGACGAGGGTTCCTGGGCCGAGGACACCCCCCTGGCGCCGAACTCCCCGTACGCGGCGGCGAAGGCCGGCGGGGACCTGATCGCCCTGGCCTACGCCCGCACCCACGGGCTGCCGGTCTGCCTCACCCGGTGCGGCAACAACTACGGGCCGTACCAGTTTCCGGAGAAGCTGATCCCGCTGTTCGTCACCGAGCTGTTGAACGGGCGACGGGTGCCGCTGTACGGCGACGGCGGGAACGTCCGCGACTGGATCCACGTGACGGACCACTGCCGGGGCATCCAGACCGTCGTCGACCGCGGTGTCCCCGGCGAGGTCTACCACATCGCCGGCACGGCTGAGCTGTCCAACATGGAGCTGACCGGGCGGCTGCTGGACGCCTTGGGGGCCGGGTGGGACCGGGTCGAGCGGGTGCCGGACCGCAAGGGCCACGACCGCCGCTACTCGCTGACGGACGCGAAACTGCGGGCGCTCGGCTACCGGCCCGAGGTCGCCTTCGCCGACGGCCTGGCCGAGACGATCGACTGGTACCGGACGCACCGGGACTGGTGGGAGCCGCTGAAGAAGCAGGCCGACCGGTCGCCGGTGCCCTGAGGCGAGCGCCGCCCACGGGGGGCGGCGCTCGCCGACGAAGGGCGCGCCGCAGATCGCCCGCTCGGTCAACCCTTTCCGGATCTATTGACGAAGGAGCCCCGGATGGTTCGTTGTCTGGTGACTGGTGGTGCCGGATTCATCGGCTCGCACCTGGTGGAGTCATTGGTCAGGAATGGGCACCGGGTCACCGTTCTGGACGACCTCAGCGGCGGCAGCCGGCAGCGGGTTCCGGCCGGGGTGGACCTGGCCGTCGGTTCGGTGACCGACGTGGACTTCGTCGATTCACTGTTCGCCGAGAACCGATTCGAGCGGGTCTTCCACTTTGCCGCCTTCGCGGCGGAGGCGATCAGCCATTCGGTGAAGCAGCTCAACTACGGCACCAATGTGATGGGCAGCATAAATCTGATCAACGCGTCGCTGCGTACCGGCGTGCGGTTCTTCTGCTTCGCCTCCTCCGTGGCGGTCTACGGCCACGGCGAGACGCCGATGCGCGAGTCCGTCGTCCCCGTCCCCGCGGACAGCTACGGCCTGGCCAAGTACCTGGTCGAGCGCGAGCTGGAGGTGACGATGCGGACCCAGGGGCTGCCCTTCACCGCCTTCCGCATGCACAACGTCTACGGCGAGTGGCAGAACATGCGGGACCCGTACCGCAACGCGGTCGCCATCTTCTTCAACCAGATCCTGCGAGGCGAGCCGATCACCGTGTACGGCGACGGCGGCCAGGTCCGCGCGTTCACGTACGTCGGTGACGTGGTGAACGTGGTCAGCCGCGCCGCCGAGACCGAGGCCGCGTGGGGGCGGGCATTCAACGTGGGCTCGTCGAGCACCAACACCGTGCTGGAGCTGGCCCAGGCGGTACGGTCGGCGGCCGGCGTGCCGGAGCATCCGATCGCCCACCTGCCGTCGCGGGACGAGGTGCGAACCGCGTACACCGCGACGGAGCTGGCCCGATCGGTCTTCGGCGACTGGACGGACACCCCGCTGGCCGAGGGACTGGCCCGCACCGCCAGGTGGGCGGCCGACGCCGGGCCGGCGGAACTCCAGTCGTCCTTCGATATCGAGATCGGCGGGGACCGGATTCCGGAATGGGCCCGGCTGGTCAACGAAAGGCTCAGCACGGCGAGCCGCTGAATATGATGAAAACACTAGTCCGCAACCGCAATGGCATCGCTAGGCTTTGATCCCATGGACCGTGAAGAGATTCGTCGCCGCGTCGCCGCGCTCGAGCCGTGGGTGAATGGATTCGAGCACGACGGAGTGCGTTACGCCGAGGGCTCCCAGCACGGTTATCTGCTGAGCCAGTCCCCGGCCGACCGGGCCGCGAAGTTCTTCGGTGCGTTTCCCGACGCGCGGCGGATCCTCGAACTCGGCGCACTGGAGGGCGCGGACACGCTTGCCCTCGCCCGGCACCCCGGCACGACGGTGCTTGCCCTGGAGGGCCGTCCGGAGAACCTGCGCCGCGCGGAGCTGGTGATGGAGGTCAACGGCATCACCAACGTGGAGCTGCGCGTCGCCGACGTGGAGCGGATCGACTTCACCGAGCTGGGCGAGTTCGACGCCGTCCTCTGCGCGGGCCTGCTCTACCACGTGCGTGAGCCGTGGACCCTGCTGAAGGACATCGCGGGCGTCGCGGCGGGAATCTACCTCTCCACCCACTACTGGGGAGGCGTGGGCGACCTGCAACCGATCGACGGCTACACGGTCAAGCAGGTCCGCGAGGAGCACCCCGAGCCGCAGGCCCGGGGGCTCAGCGTCGACGTGCGCTGGCTCGACCGGGAGTCCCTGTTCGCCGCCCTGCACAACGCCGGCTTCGCCGAGGTGGAGGTGCTGCACGAGCGCCGGTCGCCGGAGGTGTGCGACATCATCGCCGTCGGCCGCCGCACCGGCACGCGCCGACCGACCGAAGGGGTGAGCCTCCGATGACCACCATGTCGCGGGAGCGCGAGGCCGTGGCCAGCCGGTTCCGCAGCGACGGGATCGCGCACGTCGGGCCGGTGCTCGACCCCGAGGTGCTGGCCCAGCTCAAGGCCGGCGCGGTAAGCCTGATCGACCGGTTCGCCGGTCCGGCGCGGGCCAACGCCGACTACTGGAACTACGAGGTCGAGGGCGCGGAGCCGGTGCTGTACCGGATCCACAACCTCGAAAAGCAGGACTGGCCGCAGGGCGAGTTGCTGCACCGGCCGGAGATCGCCGCGGTGGCCGCCGACGTCCTCGGCACCCCGGTCGTGCCCACCGCCTTCGCGTTGGTGCTCAAGGAGCCACTGCGGGCGGCCGGCGTGCCGTGGCACCGGGACCGGGTCAACGTCCCCCCGCACGCGGTCTGCAACATCAGCATCTGCCTGGACACCGCCGGGCCGGAGAACGGCTGTCTGGAGGGCGTGCCCGGCTCCCACCTGCTGCCCGACGACGCCGACGTCACGGCCGTGCGCGACGCCGGGCCGCGGGTGCCGGTCCCCTCGCAGGAGGGGGACTTCATCGTCCACGACGTACGGCTGGTGCACGGCTCCGGGCCGAACCCCTCCGACCAGTGGCGGCGCACCATCGTGATCGAGTTCGCCGATCCCGCGCGGGAGTTGCCGGTCCTGACCTCCTGACCGTCCGGCCGCGACCCCCAACCTCCCCTCGGCAGGCCACAGAGAGGCTGCGATGAAGGTTCTGTTCACCGTGTCCAACTGGGCCGGGCACTACATGTGCATGGTGCCGCTGGCCTGGGCGCTGCGGGCGGCCGGCCACGACGTCAAGGTCGCCTGTTCGCCGTCCCAGGTCCGGGGCGTGGCCGCGGCGGGCATGATGCCCGTCTCGGTGCTCGACGGACCCGACATGATGGAGAGCGCCCGGCTGGGCTTCTACGTCCAGGCCCTCTACACCCCGCAGCACATGGTGGAGCAACCGCTGCCGTTGAACCCCTTCACGGGCCGGCCGATGGACTCGCTCGCCGACTTCGACACCGACCTGCTCGCCGACTACTGGAAGCGCACGGTCACCGCGGTCCAGCGCAGCTACGACAACGCGGTCGACTACGCCGCCCACTACCGGCCCGACCTGGTGGTCCACGACATCATGGCCGTGGAGGGCGCGCTGGTCGCCGAGCTGCACCACATCCCCAGCGTCTACTTCTCGCCCGGGTTCATCGGCACCATCGAGACCGAGCCCGGGCTCGACCTGGTCTCCGGCGACCCGGTGACCGAGTTCCGCAAGTACGGCGTCGAGTGGAGCCGGCACCAGATCCGGTACGCCATCGACCCGTCGCCCGACGTGGCGATCCCGCCGATGGGCGACGCGCTGCGGATCCCGATCCGCTACCAGCCCTACAACGGCTCCCAGGACGTGGACCCCTGGCTGCTCGGTCCGCGCCGGGGCAAGCGGGTCTGCGTGGTGTGGGGCAACTCCGCCACGGGCGTGTTCGGCGCGCAGGTGCCGGCGCTGCGGCACGCCGTCGACGCCGCCGCCCAGCGGGGCGTGGAGGTCGTGATCACCGCCGCCTCCTCCGAGGTGGAGGGGCTGGGCGCGCTGCCGCCGAACGTGCGGGTGCTCAGCAACTGCCCGCTGGAGCTCATCCTCCCCGACTGCGACTTGCTGGTGCACCACGGCAGCGCCAACTGCTACATGAACGGGCTCGCCATGGGCGTGCCGCAGTTGTCGCTGGCGCTCAACTACGACGCCCTGATCTACGGGCGGCGGCTCGACCCGCAGGGCGCGACGAAGACGCTGCCCGGCCTGAAGGCGTCCCGCGAGGAGGTCGACGAGGCCCTCGGCTCCGTCCTCTACGACCACCGATTCCGGGTGGCGGCGCAGCGGATGCGGGAGTCCGTCACCACCGGGCCGACCGCCGTCCAGGTGGCCGAACTCCTGGCCCGGCTGGCCGACACCGGCGCGCTGAGCCCCGAGGACGTCGCCGAGTTCGCCCGGCGTCCGTGACACCGCCCGCCCAGTTTTCCGCAGCCGCCCGCCCAGTTGTCCCCGCAGAGCCCGACAAGACCGCGAGTGAGGTCCGATGAACGACGCGAAGCAGGCGACGCCGCCGCCGCAGGACGCCCCCCGGGGCTGTCCGCTCCGGAGCACCGGCGACCTCAACTACGTCTGGGAGTGGAACACGCCGGAGGAGATGCAGATGCAGCTCGCCGGCTACCAGCCGCGCGAGGAGTACCTCCAGGACCGTGTCGACAAGGTCGCCCTGGTCGTCGAGCAGCTCGGGCTCGGCCCGGAATCGGAGATCTTCGAGATCGGCAGCGGCGAGGGCATCATGGCGGCCGGGCTCGCCGACCGGGTGCGCGCCGTGCTCTGCGCCGACGTCAGCCGATCCTTCCTCGACAAGGCGCGCGCCACCTGCGAGGGCCGGGAGAACGTCTCCTACCACCACATCGAGAACGACTTCCTGGAGAAGCTGCCGACCGCCGCGTTCGACGCCGGGTTCTCCCTGAACGTGTTCATCCACCTCAACGTCTTCGAGGTCTTCCTCTACTTCCGTCAGATCCGGCGGATCCTGCGGCCCGGCGGGCTGTTCTGCTTCAACTTCCTGGACCTCGGCGACAACACGCGCGGCTTCTTCCACACCTACGCCGAGCGGTACCGCGACGCGAACCCCGTGGAGTTCAAGGGGTTCCTGAACTGGCACGGCGTGGAGTTGATGACCGGCATCGCCGCCGAGGCCGGGCTGACGCCGGTCACCGACAAGATGATCAATCACGACGGCGTGGTGTTCCTGACGCTGCGCAGCGACGGGGAGCCGGCGGCGTGACGGCCGGCCGACGGGCGTGGGTGGGGCACCGGGCGGGAGGACGCCGTGCGGCAGCGCTGCATCGGTGAGCGGGGGCCGCTGGTCTCGGCGCTCGGCCTGGGCACCTGGGCGCTCGGCGGCCAGTGGGGCCGGCGGATCGAACCAGGCGTGCAGGCCGTCCGCCGGGCCTTCGACCTGGGCGTCACCCTTTTCGACACCTCCCGGGCGTACGGCGGCGGGGCCGCCGAGGCGGCCCTTGCCCGCGGGCTGGCCGACCTGTTGCCCGCGCACCGGGACGAGATCGTGATCGCCACGGCCGGCGGGCTGGAGACCCGGCCCGGCGTGCGACGGCACAAGCTCGACCCGCCCGGACGGACGGTGCGTAACAGCGACCCCGCGTTCCTCCGGGACGAGCTGCTGGCCAGCCTGCGTCAGCTCGGCACGGACCACGTCGACGTGTACTCCGTGCACTGGCCCGACCCGACCGTCCCGCTCGCGGAGACCGCCGAGGTGCTGGCGGGGTTCGTGCGCGAGGGCCTGGCCCGCCATGTCGGCTTCGCCAACGTGACGGCGGGCGACCTGGCCGAGCTGGTGCCGACCGGGCTGCTGGACGTCGTCCAGGTGCCGTTCAACCTGCTCGACCGTGGTGCCGAGAAGGAGGTGCTGCCCCGCTGCCAGGAGGCCGGCGTCGGGGTGCTGGGCGGCTCCGCGCTCGCCCACGGGCTGCTCACCGGCGCGCTGCACCGCGACCAGGCATTCGCCCCCGAGGACTGGCGGGCCTACTCGCACGCCTTCCGGGGTGAGGACTACGCCCAACTGCTCGACGTGGTCGACGGCCTCGCCGCCTTCGCCGCCGAGCGTGGGCACACCGTCGCGCAGGTGGCACTGGCCTGGGCGCTGCACCACCCGGCCGGGGTGGTGCCGGTGTTCGGCGCTCAGTCGCCCGGAGTCGTCGAGGAGAACGTCCGCGCCGCCGGCCTGGAGCTGTCCGAGATCGAGCTGCGGGAGCTGGAACTCCTGGTCCGTACCGCCCCGGCGGTCGGCTCCGGGGCCGGACCGGCGTGCCGGACCGAGGAGCGTGACGATGTCCACTGAGCTTTCCGCGACCGACGAGGCCGGCGCGCTGTCGATGAACGACTGGTACGACCAGCTCACCGTGGCGCTGATCGAGCAGATCTGCGAACCGGACGCCAACACCGTGGACATCGGGGCCGGCGCCGGCGACATCCTGCGTCACCTGCTGCGGGTCGCCCCCCGTGGCCGGCACGTGGCCGTCGAGGCGCTGCCGTCGTACGCCGAGGGGCTGCGCCGGGACTTCCCCGGCGTGACGGTGGTGGCCGCCGCCGCCGCCGAGCGCACCGGCCGGGACAGCTTCGTCCACGTGGTCTCCAACCCCGGCTACAGCGGGCTGCGCCGGCGTCCCTACGACCGCCCGGACGAGACCCTGCGGGAGCTGACGGTCGACACCGTCCGCCTGGACGACGTGCTCCCCGGTGACCGCCGGATCGACCTGGTCAAGGTGGACACCGAGGGCGGCGAGGTGCTCGCCCTGCGCGGTGCCGTGGAGCTGCTCCGCCGCTGGCGGCCGGTGATCGTCTTCGAGCACGGCGGCGACCACGCCATGCGGGAGTACGGCACCACCAGCGCCGACCTGTGGGCGCTGCTCGTGACCGAGCTGGGTTACGAGCTGCGTACCCTGCCCGGGCGCCGCGCCGGGCAGCCGGCGCTGGACCGGGCGGGGTTCGCCGACGCGCTGCGGGAGCACTGGTACTTCGTCGCCGACCGACCGAGCCCGGGCCCGGCCGGCGGCTCCGGGCAGCACGAACCGTCCGCCTGGCAGAAGGGAACCGAACCATGAGCGCGACTGTGGACGTCCGCACCGAGCAGGCCGTCCCCGAGTGCCACATCCACGAGACCGGGCTGCTTCCGGAGCACCTGACCGCCTTCCGCCGGCAGGGCGCGCTGATCCTGCGCGGGCTGCTGGACCCCGACGAGCTGCGGTCCGTGCAGGCGGCGGCCGACGAGCTGATCGACGAAGCCTGGCGCACCCGGACGATGACCGACACCATCTGGACGCTGGAACCGCACGAGCCGGACGCGGCGCCGGTGCGGATCGAGTACGTGGTCGACAAGTCCCCGGTGGTCGCCCGGCTCGCCGGCCACCCCCTGCTGCTGCGGGCGATGGAGGACCTGGTCGGCCCCAACCTCATCCCCACCTGGGACAGCATGGTCTTCAAGACCGAGGCGGGGGCGCCCCGGCTGCCCTGGCACCGCGACGGCGGCCTCTACCCGGAGAACGCGGTCGGCATCACCGGCGCGGGCCGGGTGATCGACGTCGGCATCTACCTTGACCCGGCCCCGGAGGACAACTGCGTCTGGTGCATCCCGCAGTCGAACTACTGGGACACCGACCGGGCGAACGAGACCACCACCCGGATGAACGCCACCGAGTGGGACACCACCGGGGCGGTGCCGGCGGTGATGAACCCGGGCGACGTGATGCTGCACAACATCCTGATGCTGCACGCCGCGCCGGCGGTGACCGGCAAGCGGCGCCGGGTCATCTACTTCGAGTACCGGCCCGCCGAGGTCGAGCTGGACCTCGGCCCGCACGTGCCGGAGTACATCGGGCTCAAGCAGCAGGTGCTGCTCTCCTGCCTGGCGCAGCGGCGGGCGGCACCGGAGCACGCCGGCGAGCAGCCCTTCGAGTACCGGCCCGCCGCGTCGCTGCGGCGCTGGGAGGGCCTGCCGGAGCCGACCACCATGCGGTACCCGCACGAGGAGTACTGGCGTTGGTGACCCTGCTGCGGCGCGTACCCGGGCTTGGTCCCCTGCTGACCGGTGCCGGCACCGCCCCCACCGGCCCGTCGCTGGACGAGGTGATGGCCGAACGGTTCCGGGAGCGGATCGAGCCCCGGCCCGGGGACTGGGCATACGCCCACTTCCTGGACCTGCGCGACGCGCTGGCGGAGGCGGTCCGGGACGCCACGGGAGTCTGGCTCGACTACGGCGCGGGCACCTCGCCATACCGGGGCCTGTTCCGCTCCGCCGAGTTGCAGACCGCCGACATCCCGGGCGGTGAGTCCCTGCCGGCCGACCACGCCCTCGACCGGGACGGGCGCTGCCCGGTGCCGGACGGGACGTTCGACGGGGTGCTCTCCACCCAGGTGCTCGAACACGTCTCGGACGCGGACGCGTACCTGCGGGAGGCGTACCGGCTGCTGCGCCCGGGCGGCCGGCTGGTGCTCTCCACCCACGGGGTGTGGGAGGAGCACGGCGGCCAGGACCTGTGGCGGTGGACCGCCGACGGGCTGGCCCGCCAGGCCGAGTGGGCCGGCTTCACCGTCGACCGCACCGTCAAGCTGACCTGCGGGCCGCGCGGCCTGTTGCTGCTGCTGCGCTGGTACGGCCGCGAGCACGGCTGGCCGTCCGGCGGCCCGGTGGGTCTGGCCCTGCGCGCCCTGTGGCTGGTGGACCGGCTGCGGCCCCGCGCGCTCGACGAGTACCTCGACCGGGCGTTCCGGCATCTCGGCCGCAGCGAGGGCCCCGACCAGCCCTTCTATCTGGACATCCTGCTGGTCGCCAGCAAACCGCACGACGGGGCGCCTGGTCCCGCACACCGGCACGAGACGAGGAGGACCTGACGTGAGCCAGTTGGCGGCGGCCGGCGAGGAGTTGGCGTCGGAGGTGGTCGAGCGGACCACCTGCCGGGTGTGTGGCGGGACCCTGCGTACGGTCCTCGACCTCGGTGCCCAGTACCTACAGGGCAGCTTCGTGAAGCCCGGCGTGTCGGACCCGCCCAGGGTGCGCTTCCCCCTGGAGCTGACCCGGTGCGCGGAACGCGACGGCGGTGACCCGTGCGGCCTGGTGCAGTTGCGGCACACCCTGCCGGGTGGGCTGCTCTACGACACCTACTGGTACCGCTCGCGGATCAACGACACGATGCGCCGGCATCTCGCCGACGTCGTGGACGCGGCGGTCGAGGTGTTGGGGGAGCGGCCCGGCAAGGTGCTCGACATCGGCTGCAACGACGGCACCCTGCTGGGCAACCTGACCGACGCGCAGCGGTGGGGCATCGACCCCTCCAGCGCCGCCGACGACGCGCCCGACGACTTCAATCTGATCCGCGACTTCTTCCCCAGCCCCGAGCTGGTCCCGCACGCGGGCAGCTTCGACCTGGTCACCTCGATCGCGATGTTCTACGACGTCGAGGACCCGGTGGAGTTCGCCCGTCAGGTCGAGGCGCTGCTCGCCCCGGGCGGGGTCTGGGTGGTCGAGGTCGCCTACCTGCCGGCGATGCTGGAGATCGCCGGCTACGACAGCATCTGCCACGAGCACCTGTCCTACTACTCGCTGGCCACGCTGAGCCGCATTCTGGGCGCGGCGGGCCTGGAGATCGTCCGTGCCAGCCTCAACGGGGTGAACGGCGGCTCGATCTGCTGCGTGGTCACCCGGGCCGGTGAGGTGGGCGGCCGGGCCGACGGTTCGGTCAAGGCACTCGCCGACCGGGAGCTGGCGCTGGGGCTGGACGGCGACGCCCCGTACCAGCGCTTCGCCGAGCAGGTGCGCCAGCACCGTGACGAGGTGAGCGCCCTGCTGCGCGAGCTGCGGGGCCAGGGCCGCACGGTGCACGTCTACGGCGCGTCGACGAAGGGCAACACCCTCCTGCAGTTCTGCGGCATAGACCGCGAGCTCATCCGGTACGCCGCGGAGCGCAATCCGGACAAGGTGGGCGCGCGCACCCTCGGCACGGACATCGAAATCATCAGCGAGCAGGAGTCGCGGGCGGCCCGCCCGGACTACTACCTGGTCCTGCCCTGGCACTTCCGGGACGAGATCGTCGCCCGGGAGGCGGAGATGCTGGCCAGCGGCACCCGGTTGATCTTTCCGCTGCCCCGGGTCGAGACGGTCGGCCGACCGGGATGACACCGCCCCCACCACCGAGGTGATCAACTTTCATGACTGACCCGGAAGCCCGGTCCCGGACCATGTGCGTGCTGCCCTGGATCCATCTCTGCGCGTCCATCGACGGTGTCTACGGGCGGTGCTGCGTGGACGACTCGATGTACCACAACAAGCTGTACGAGCAGGAGGAGGAGCCGGAGTTCCTGCTCAACGACGACGCCGTCGGCTGCTCGCCGCGGTCCCGCTACGCGGCGGACAACCCCGGCCGGGTGATGGGCCTGGCGGACGCCTTCAACAGCCCCAACATGCGCCGGACCCGGCTGGCGATGCTGGCCGGGGAGCGGGTCGACGCCTGCTCCTACTGCTACCACCGCGAGGACCACGGCGCGCTGTCGTACCGGCAGGAGATCAACCAGCGGTTCCGGGACATCGCCGACCCCGACCGGCTGGCCGCCCGCACCGCGCCCGACGGCACCGTCGAGGACTTCCCGTTCTTCCTCGACATCCGGTTCGGCAACACCTGCAACCTGCGGTGCGTGATGTGCGCGTACCCGGTCAGCTCGGGCTGGGGCGCCAAGAAGCGGCCGGCCTGGTCGTCCGCGGTCATCGACGCCTACCGGGACGACGACGAGCTGTGGCAGACCCTGCGCGAGAACGCCCACCTCATCCGGCGGCTGTACTTCGCCGGTGGGGAGCCGTTCATGCAGCCGGGCCACTTCGCCCTGCTCGACCTGCTGGTGGAGACGGGTAACGCCGGCAACGTCGACGTCGTCTACAACTCCAACCTCACCGTGTTGCCGGAGTCGGTCTTCGACCGGTTCCGGCACTTCAAGAGCATCGGCATCGGCGCCTCCTGCGACGGCTACGGCGAGGTGTTCGAGCGGATCCGGCAGGGCGCGAAGTGGGAGACCTTCATCGCGAACGTCCGCCGGGCCCGCTCGGAGGTCAACCTCTGGCTCCAGGTGGCACCCCAGCGGGACAACGTCTGGGGGCTGCGCGACCTGCTGGAGTTCGCCCGGGCCGAGGGGCTCGACGTGGACCTGGCCAACGTGGTGCAGTGGCCGGCCGAGATGTCGGTGCTCAGCCTGCCCGAGGAGGACAAGGTTCGGGCCACCGGGGAGCTGACCTCCCTCATCGATTGGTGCGCCGGGCTGGGCTGGGAGAAGCCCGCCGCCGACCTGCGGGCCCTGCGGACCTTCATGAACTCGGCCGACCCGGTGGACCTGCCGCCCGAGATCGCGGCCTGACCACCGGCGGGCCCGGCCGGGCGTCGAGACGAAAGGAACAACGACCGTGATCGTGGCCGCGCCGGTGCCCCCGCTGGGCTCCCACCAGCTACTGCTGTTCCTGCTCCAGGTGGGCCTGCTGCTGCTGCTCGCCGTCGTCCTGGGACGGGTGGCGCAACGCTTCGGCCTGCCGGCGGTGGTCGGTGAGCTGCTGACCGGGGTGCTGCTCGGCCCCTCGGTGCTGGGGGCCCTGGCACCCGACATCGGACGGTGGCTGCTGCCCGCCGACCCCGACCAGGTCCACCTGCTCGACGCCATCGGTCAGTTCGGCGTCGTACTGCTGGTCGCCGTGGCCGGTCTGCACCTGGACCTGCGGCTGGTCCGGCGGCGGGCCGGCACGATCGGCGCGGTGGCCGTCGGCGGCCTCGCGGTGCCCCTCGGCCTGGGCATCGCCGCCGGCCTGCTGGCCCCGGCGGCGCTTCTCGCGGCCGGGCAGGAGCGGACTGTCTTCGCGCTGTTCGTCGGCGTGGCGATGGCGGTCAGCGCCGTGCCGGTGATCGCGAAGACGCTCACCGACATGCGCCTGCTGCACCGCGACGTGGGGCAGATCATCCTGGCTGCGGCGTCGCTGGAGGACGCTGCGGCCTGGTTCCTGCTGTCGCTCATCTCGTCGGTGGCGGTGAGCACCCTCACCGCCGGGCAGGTGGTGACCGCCCTGCTTTACCTCGTGGCCTACCTCGCGGTGGCCGTCCTGGTCGGCCGGCCGGTGACCCGGCGCGCCATGCGCTGGGCGAACGCCCAGCCCGACGGCGGGGCCGCCAGCGCCGTCGCCGTGGTGATCGTGCTGGCCTTCGCGGCGGGGGCGCACGCGCTGGGCCTGGAGGCGATCTTCGGCGCGCTGGTGGCGGGTGTCCTGATCGGCCTTCCCGGCAACGGGGAGCCGGCCCGGCTGGCACCGCTGCGCACGGTGGTGCTGTCCGTGCTCGCCCCGATCTTCCTGGCCAGCGCGGGGCTCCGGGTCGATCTGCGTGCCCTCGCCGACCCGGAGGTGCTCGCCGCCGGGGCGGTGATCCTGGCGCTCGCCGTGCTCGGCAAGTACACCGGCGCGTACCTGGGTGCACGGCTGGCCCGGCAGAGCCACTGGGAGGGCGTCGCCCTCGGCGCCGGGCTCAACGCGCGCGGTGCCGTGGAGATCATCATCGCGATGGTCGGGCTGCGCCTGGGCGTGCTGAACACCGCCTCATACACCATCGTGGTGCTGGTCGCGGTCGTCACCTCGGTCATGGCGCCGCCGATGCTGCGCGTCGCCATGCGGCGGGTCGAACAGAACGCCGAGGAGACCCTGCGGGAGAGCCGCCACCTGGAGTGGGCCGCCACCCCTGCGGTGGACCAGCGGCCGGGCTGACCCCGCCACCTGAAGATCCGTCGACAGCAGGGAGGGCCCGTGCGGAACGCACGGGCCCTCCCTGTCGTCGCGGATCCTCACTCCTGCGGGGTGCTCAACAGCTCCACCAGGTGGTCGGCGATGGCGGCGACGGTGGGCCGCTGCCAGAAGACGGTCGGGGAGAGGCTCCGCCCGGTGCGCTTCTCCAGGCGTCGCCGGATCACCACCGTCATCACCGAGTCGAGGCCCTGCTCGGCCAGCGGCCGGCGGGGATGCAGGTCGTCGGCGTCGAGTCGCATCTCCCCGGCGATCTGCCGGCGCACCTCGTCGAACACCCGCTCGTGCAGTTCCTCGTCGGACAGGCCGGCGAAGGAGACCGCCTCCTCCACCTCGCCGGAACTGTCCTGCGCCGGGGCGACCGGCTGGTCGATCACCGGGTAGCGCAGCCCGGGAAGGCTGGCCACGACCCGGCCCTGAGCATCCGCGACCAGCGCGTTCGCCGTGTCGGGCCGGTCTGGGTCGAGGGCGACCTCGATCAGCGTCACCTCCGGTGGCTCGCCGGTGAGCAGCACCTCGTCGACGTACACCACCATGCGTAGCTGCGGCACGCCGGGGAAGACGGCGGGGGCGACCGACATGACGGCGTCCAGCACCGGCGCCCAGGTGGACGAGTCGGCCGAGCGCACCCGCGCGCGGAGCACGCCGTACCCGGAGAGCAGCTCCTCCACCGACCAGTCGAATCCCGTCGACGGCACCCCGACCTCGGCGAGCCGGCGGTGGATGGAGCCCGGGTCGCCCGGTTCCATCCGGTGGTCGTCGGGGTCGGCCAACGCCCGCGCGGCGAGCACCGTGGCGTCGGCGTCGGCCACCGTGGCGTCGGTGTGGATCAGCCAGTCCCGGCTCGGGTCGGCCTCCGCGTCGACGGAACGGGACGCCAGCCGCACCTCGGCACCGTCCCGCACCACCTGGACCTCGTGCAGCCCGGCGGTCATCAGCGGGTACCGCATCGACAAGCCGGTCAGCAGCGGCCGGCCGTCGCCCCGCCCGGCGGCAGCCATGAGGGTCTCCACCAGCACGGCCGCCGGAACGATCTCCACGCCGTTGAGGGCGTGGCTGCCCGGGTACGGGCGGCTGGCGTCGTTCGAGTGCGGTGCGCCACACCCGCACGTCGCTGCCCGCCACGTTGTTCGACCGCGCAAAAGAAAGAGGTGTGCGACGCGGGGTCGTGGCCCCGGCCCGTGGCGGCGGCCGGCGTCGGCCAGTGCCAGTGACTCCGGTGCCGCCAGGGGTAGCCGGGCAGGGTGACCAGCGGCCCGGACGGATGCACCCGGCCCCAGTCGACCGCGACCCCGTGGCAGTGCGCGGCCCCCAGGCTGGACAGGAAGGCCTGCGCCTCCGGGGTGTCGCGGCGCAGGGTGCCGCCGACGAAGACCTCGTCGTCGAGGCTTCCGGCCAGCGTCTCGTGGATCGAGTGGGTCACCACCGGGTGCGGGGAGACCTCGATGAAGGCCCGGTGTCCGTCGGAGACGGCGGCGGCCACCGCTGCGGCGAGCCGGACCGGGTTGCGCAGATTCGCGGCCCAGTACTCGCCGTCGGCGGTGATCGGGGCCCGCGGGTCGGCCAGCGCCGTGCTGTAGATCGGCACCCGGGGTGCGCGGGCGGTGAAGTCGACGGCGGCGCGCAGCCGGTCGAGCAGCGGATCCATGTGCGGGCTGTGGAAGGCCACGTCGGAGGCGACCCGGCGTACGCCCAGGCCCTCCTCGGTCCACTCGGCGACCAGCGCGTCCAGCGCGGCCGGGTCGCCGGAGACCACGGTCGACGAGGGGGAGGAGGCGATCGCGGCGACCACGTCGACGCGGCCGGCCAGCCTGGCCGCGACCTCCTCGAAGGGCAGCGTCACCAGGGCCATCGCGCCCTGGCCGGCGACCTCGCGCAGCAGCAGGGAACGACGGCAGATCAGCCGTGCGCCGTCGGCCACGGTCAGGATGCCGGCGGTCACCGCCGCGGCGATCTCTCCGACCGAGTGGCCGATCACCGCGTCCGGCTCGACTCCCCTCGCTCGCCACATCTCGGCCAGGCCGAGCTGCATCGCGAAGATCATTGTCTGGGTCCGGTCGACGGCCTCGTAGTCGCCGTCGAGGATCGCCTGGCGGGGTGAGAAACCGATCTCGTCGAGGAAGATCTGCTCGATGCGGTCGATCGCGTCCGCGAAGGCCGGCTCCGTGGCCAGCAGTTCCCGCCCCATGCCCGTCCACTGCGACCCGTGCCCGGAGAACACCCACACCGTGCGGGGCGGCTCCGCCACCGGGCTTCCGGTACGCACCCGGTCGTGCGGCCTGTCGTCGGCGAGCGCCGCGAACGCCGCGACCAGGTCGTCCCGGCCGGCGGCCACCGCCACCGCCCGGTGGGTCAGGTGCGAACGCCGCCGAGCCAGGGTGTGCCCGAGCGCGGCGAGGTCGACATCCGGGACGATCCCGGCCAGGGCGCGGGCCCGCTCGCGAAGGGAGTGCGCGGAGCCGGCGGAGATCGGGAACAGCGTCTCGCCGGTCAGCGCCGGGGCCGGCTCGGCGGCGACCGGCGGGGCCTGTTCCAGCACCACGTGCGCCACGGTGCCGCCGTAGCCGAAGCCGGAGACTCCGGCGCGGCGCGGCCCCGGCCGGTCCGGCCAGGGCTGGTTGCGGGTGACCAGGCGCAGCCGCAGCCGCTTCCACTCGATGTCCGGGTTGACCTCGGTGACCAGCAGGGTGGCGGGCACCTCGGCCCGGTTCAGCGCCAGGACCGCCTTGATGACGCCTGCGACGCCGGCCGCGCCCTCCAGGTGGCCGATGTTGGACTTGACCGAACCGATCAGGCAGGGCTCGTCGTCCGGGCGGTCCTGCCCGTAGACCGAGCCGATCGCCGCGGCCTCCATCGGGTCACCGAGCGGGGTGCCGGTGCCGTGCGCCTCGATGTAGTCGACGCTGCCGGCCTCGATGCCGGCCGAGCGCAGGGCGCGGACCATCACGTGCTCCTGGGCCTGGCCGCACGGTGCCATGATCCCGTTGGTCCGGCCGTCCTGGTTGACGGCGCTGCCCCGCAGCACGGCCAGCACCCGGTCCCCGTCCCGCTGGGCGTCGGAGAGCAGCTTGAGCACGAGGACGCCGCACCCCTCGCCACGACCGTAGCCGTCGGCGGTGGCGTCGAAGGACTTGCTGCGCCCGTCGGGTGCCAGGGCACCGGCCGAGCCGAGGGTGATCGACTGCCCGGGCGTGACGATCAGGTTGACCCCGCCGGCGAGGGCCAGCGTGCTCTCGCCCAGCCGCAGGCTCTGCGCGGCGAGGTGCAACGCGACCAGCGACGCCGAGCAGGCGGTGTCGATCGACAGGCTCGGCCCGCGCAGGTCGAGCACGTGGGAGACCCGGTTGGCGACGGCGCAGGTGGCGGCGCCGATGCCCGTCCAGGCGTCGATGTGCGGCAGGTCCTCCAACTGGTGGCCGCCGTAGTCGTAGGTGCACACGCCGGCGAAGACGCCGACGTCGGTGCCGGCCAGGGTGCGGGGCGGGATCCCGGCGTCCTCCAGCGCCTGCCAGGTCACCTCCAGCATGAGCCGCTGCTGCGGGTCCATCAGCTCGGCCTCGCGCGGGGAGATGCCGAAGAAGTCCGCGTCGAAGCCGGAGATGTCGGCCAGGAAGTTGCCCGCCCGGGTGGCCGACCGGAGCGCGGACTCGAACGCCGGACCCAGGTCGCGGTACGCGCTCCAGCGCTCCTCGGGCACCGTCCCGGTGGTGTTGCGACCCCCGGTGAGCAGGTCCCAGAACTCGTCGGGCGAGTTGACGTCGCCCGGGAACCGGCAGCCGATCCCCACCACGGCGACCGCCTCGGACGCCACCGGACGCAACCGGTCCTTCTCTGCTTCCACAATCATCCCCTGCTGTCGGTTTGCTGGGCTGGGCGGGCCGCCGCAGGTGTCCAGCGGGTCACTCCCGCCACGTCGGCGACTCGATCACCTGGACGATCGCGCACGACACCACCACGCCCGGCGCGGTGCCGAGGGTCAGCAGGTGATCGCCGGGGCCGAGGCCCCCCGTCCTGGCCAGGTGTTCCAGGGCCAGCAAGGGGTCGCTCGCCCCGCAGTGCCCGATCCGGCGACCGAAGTCGAAGGTGGACCGGCTCATGGGCAGGCCCCAGTTGGCCAGGCAGCGCTGCTCCATGATCTCCCGGGAAAAGTTCATGAAGGCGACCCTGGCGAGGTCGCCGACCTCGATCTCCGCCTCGGCGAGGGCGCGCCCCACGACCTCCTCGATGTGGTCGCCGACGTCCGCCATGGCGATCGAGGCGGGGCTGCGGGCGGCGAACTGTTGGTCGATCCGGGCGGTGAAGTTCAGCTCCCGGCCGGTCAGGACGCTCGGGGGGAACAGCGGCTCGTCGCCCCGGTGCAGCCGCTCGGCCTCCGGGACCGACTTGGTGCAGACCGAGCGGAGCCGCGCGAAGCCGGGTCGCTTGGTGAGGATGAGGGCGCTGCCGGCATCGCCACCGATGAAGCCGGGGCCCATCCGCCAGCGGTCGACCATCGGGGTGCCGTAGTTGTCGGCGGCGACCAGCAGGGCGCTGGTGCGCTCGGGTACCGCCTGGAGGTGGCTGGCGGCCAGCTCGAACGCGCTGAACATCCCGTTGCAGCCCTGCCGGATCTCCAACGCCAGCAGGTCGCCGCCGACCAGGTGCCGCTGGAGATAGGAGTGCGGCGGCCAGCCGTCGGGCCCCTGGTGCCAGGTGCTGGCGTAGAGCAGCAGGTCGAACTCCGTCGGCGAGCCGCCCCAGCGCTTGACCGCCTGTTGGGCGGCGCGCAGCGCCATCTCCGGCGCGGGCAGGTCGCCGGCGATGGCCGTGCCCGCCAGCTCGTGCAGCTCCACCTGCTCGCGGGAGTAAAGACCGCGGTCGATCGCCCACTCGACGCTCACCGTCGGCGGGACGAAGGCGCCGACGGCGCCGATGAACAGATCCGGTGTACGCACTGCGCAATCTCCACGATTTCGGCGCACGGGCCCGTGCGGCATCGACCGATCAACTGCTCGACTGCTCGGCCTCGCCTTCCCTGCGACGGCTCAGGTCGGACGGACGGAATTGGGGGAAGAAAACGAGCCGTCCGGTGCCGGACGGTTCCATTACCCCTTTCGGACCCTATGAAGGGGGCACGCGAATTCCTATAGAGGTTCACCTAGTCTTGGCGGGTCCGGTCGGCGTCGGCTCCCCCGTCGGCGGGTCCGGTCGGCGTCGGCTGCGTCCCGGCGGCGGGTGCGGTGGGTAGGCTCGCGGACGCCGCCGGCACGGCGGCGGGACGACCCGGCGGGGAGAGGATCGGCGGACGGTGACGGTGCGCTTCATGGCACGGACCCTGCGAGGGCTGGAGGAGGTGGCCGCCCAGGAGATCGAGGAGCGGGGCCTCGGCCGGGTCGAGCACCGCCGGCACCGCGAGGTGTGGTTCTCCGCCGCCAGCGCGGAGCCGCGCCTGCTGGATCTGCGTACCGTCGACGACCTGTTCCTGCTCGTCGCCGTCGCCGACGGCGTCGGCCACACCAAGGCGGACCTGGCGGCCTTCACCCGGCTGGCCCGGGCGGCGGCGCTGCCGGCGGTGCTGCCGGCCCGCGCCGCCTGCGGCGTGCCCGGGCGGCCGGCGACCGTGGACGTCGCCGCCTCCTTCCTCGGCCGCCGCAACTACAACCGGTACGACATCGAGGACGCCGTGGGGCGGCACGCGGTGGCCGCGCTCGGGTTGCGCTACCACTCCCGCCGCGGCGGCGAGGCCCCGCCGGAGGGCGGGCTGTCGCTGCGGGTCACCGTCGAGGGCACCCAGGCGACGCTGGCGGTACGGGTGGCCGACCGGCCGCTGCACCGGCGGGCCTACAAGCGGTCGTCCACGCCGGGGACCCTGCATCCGCCGCTCGCCGCGGCGCTGGCCTGGCTGGCCGGCATCCGCCCCGGGATGCTGGTGGCCGATCCGTGCTGCGGCACCGGCACGATCCCCGTGGAGGCAGCCGGGCTGGCACCGGGGGCGGTGCTGTTCGGCTCGGACCACGACCCGGAGACGGTCGGCGCGGCCGTCGCCAACTCGGCGGCGTCGGGGGCCCGCGTCACCTGGGCGGTCGCCGACGCCGGACGATTGCCGCTGCGGACCGGTCGGGTGGACCGGGTGGTCAGCAATCCGCCCTGGGACCGGCAGGTGCAGGCGCGGGGCGTGCTCGCCGGTGATTCCGGCCGCCTCTTCGCGGAGCTGCGCCGGGTGACGGTCGACGGCGGGCGGGCGGTACTGCTGCTGCACGAGTTCGCCGACCAGGCCGACCTGGCCCGCGCCGCCGGGTTCGGGGTGGGCGACGTGCGGCCGGTCAGCCTGTTCGGCGCCCACCCCTCGATCGTCGACCTGCACGGCTGAGCCCTCAGGGCACAACCTCCAGCTGGGCCATCATCCCCAGCGACGAGTGCTCCAGGTAGTGGCAGTGGTAGACGTACTGCCCGAGGTACGGCGTGGCGAAGGTGACCTGGATCTTGACAGACCCCTTGGGCGAGACGTAGACGGTGTCCTTGAGCCCGGCGTCCTCCGGCGCGGGCGGCCCGCCGTCGCGGCCGAGCACCCGGAACGTCACCAGGTGCAGGTGGAACGGATGGTCGAAGGGGAACGGATCGGTATCCGCGTTGACCACGTTCCAGATCTCGGTGCTGCCCCGCTTGACCTGTACGTCCACCCGGAGAGGGTCGAACGGTTTGCCGTCCATGAGCGCGATCGGGGGCCGGGCCGACATGTCGAAGCTCATCGACACGGTGCGCTCCACGGTCGGCGTGCCCATCGGGGGCAGTGCGCGCAGGGTGACCGGCACCCGGCTGGGGTCGGTGACCGCCCGGGACGACACGTCGAAGCGCAGGATCGGGTTGTCCCCGTCGTAGAGGTAGACCGGCCCGCCGCCTGCGTGCTCGGCGAAGTCGATCACAATCTCGACCCGCTCCCCGGAGGAGAGCGCCAGCTCGGTGTGACTGGTGGGGGCGGGCAGCAGCCCGCCGTCCGTGGCGATGCGGGTGAGCGGTTCGCCGCCCAGGTTGAGCCGGAAGACGTGCTTCAGCGCCGCGTTGAGCAGGCGGAACCGGTACCTGCGCGGGGCCACCTCGAAGTAGGGCTGGGCCTTGCCGTTCGCCAGGATGGTGACCCGGTCGTCCGGGTGGCCGAAGACGAGGGCGCCGGAGTCGTCGAACTGGGCGTTGCGCAGCATGATCGGCACGTCGTACTTGCCGGCGGGCAGGCGCAGGTGATGCTCGGCCGGGTCGTCGATCAGATAGAAGCCGTGCAGTCCGCGGTAGACGTGGTCGGCCTCGTAGGCGTGGGTGTGGTCGTGGTACCAGAGCGTCGCGCCGCGCTGAAGGTTCGGGTAGTCGTAGACCTTCGAGCCGCCCGGCGGGATCAGGTCCATCGGGTGACCGTCGCTGGTGGCCGGCACGTGCCCGCCGTGCAGGTGCACGTTGGCGTGGGTGTCGAGCCCGTTGGTGTAGGTGATCCGCACGGGCCGGCCCGTGCGGGCCCGGATGGTGGGGCCGACGAAGGAACCGGCGTAGGTGTAGGCGGGCGTGAGCAGGCCGGGCAGGATCTGCACCTGCGCCGGCCGGATGGGGATCTCGTAGACGTCGATGCCGTCGCGGCGGGAGACCGGGGTCAGCCGCGGCGGGACGGGCATCGGCTCGGTGAACGGGGTGACCGCGACCGTGGTCGTGCTGACCCGGCTGGGCACCGGGGCGGCGTGCCCGGCGTGCGGGTTGGCGGGCGACGCCGGTGCCGCCTGGGCGGCCTGCGCGTCCCGTCTGAGGGAGCGTGACATGACGGTGCCTCCGGCGGCCACGCTGCCGAGGGCGAGCAACTGTCGTCTGTTCAGCACGGGAGAGGTGACCTTGTCCATGTGACGGGCCGGAGTCGGTGGCGCTGCCCCTGCTCAGCCGCCGGCACCGGATGCCGGATGTTGGTGGGAGGGTTGAGCAGCCCCCGGACCGGCGCGGTCCGGGCCGGGGGCCACCAGGGGTGGAACCTCAGGCAGACTGCTCTGCCGCCGCCTGCGTGTCGGCCGGCTTGGCCCGGCGGATCCCCAGTCGCGGGGTGGTGACCAGGTAGAGGCCGGTTGCCGAGTCGAAGAGGTCGTGGCTGTCGAGCTTGCCCGGCGCCTCGCTGACCGGGGCGCTCGGCGTGCGCGCGTCGGCCATCCGGCGGGCCTCCTCGGCGGCCAGGAAGAGCTGCCGGACGGAGTTGTCCTGCTCCGCCGGTGCCGCCGCCGCGGTGCTGTCGTGCCGTCCCTCCGCCGCGTCGTCCAGGTCGGCGAGGCCGGCGACGAGCTGGGCGAAGGCGCGGGCCCCGTCTACCTTCTCGTACTCGGGTTCGCCGCTGTCGTGCACCAGCGCGTCGGCCAGGCCGAAGTATGCCCTCTTGCCGGCCTGCTGCTGGTAGACGCCGGCGACGAGGGTGAACAGGCGCTGGTAGGCGTTGCGGTAGAGGGACTCGTAGAACGCCCGCGCCTCCTCCTCGGTGACGTCACCGTGGATGGTGGCCAGGATGGACGCCGAGGCGAGCATGCCGCTGTAGAGGGCGAGGTGCACGCCGGTGGACAGCAGTGGGTCCAGGAAGCAGGCGGAGTCGCCGGCCGCGAAGTAGCCGGGCCCGCAGAAGCTGTCGGAGATGTACGAGAAGTCCTGCTCCACCCGCACGCCCGGCTGGTACGTCCCGTTCGCCGTCAGGCCGCGCACGGTCGGGGACTCCTGTACCAGTGCGGCGAGCATGTCCTCCAGCGAGGCGTGCTCCTTGCGCCGCTCCAGGAAGCGGCTCTGGTGGCAGACGAAGCCGATGCTGTACCGGTCGCCGCGCAGCGGAATGACCCAGTACCAGCCGTCGGGCGCGGAGATGACGTTGATCCCGCCGGAGGGAGAGTTCGGCAGCAGCGAGCCACCCTGCCAGTAGCCCCAGATGGCCACGTTCTTGAACGTCTCGGTGGGGCGCCGGTGCTTGAAGTGCTGGGACGGGATCAGCCCGGCCCGGCCGGACGCGTCGACCACGTAGTCGAAATCGATGGTGCGGACCTCACCCGACTCGGGGTCGAACCACTCGGCGGCGGTGGCCCGCTCACCGTCGAACAACACCCGCTTGACAGCCGCGCCCTGGATGATCTTGGCGCCCTGCTTGCCGGCGTTGTTGAGCAGGACGTGGTCGAAGTCGTCCCGGTCGACCTGCCAGGACCGCACGCCCGGACCGAAGATCTTGGCCCAGTCGATGGCCCAGTCCTCGTTGCCCCAGCGCAGCAGGACCCCGTTCTTCTGCGGGTAGCCCCGCGAGTCGACCTCGTCGAGAGCGCCCACGAAATCGACGATGGTGCGGCACGAGGACGCGATCGACTCGCCGATGTGGTATCGCGGGAACGTCTCCTTTTCCAGGAGCGTCACCGACAGCCCCGATCGGGCGAGCAGCGCGGCGGCCGTGGATCCGGCCGGACCTCCACCGATGACTAGGATCTTGCTGGACATCGAGCTCCAATCCGAGAATCTGTGTCTGTCCGCTCGGCACGGGCCGGCCCGTCGACCATCGCCAGACAGGGGAATGGACGGATTCCGGATCGCGAAAAGAATGTTAGGTCGCCGGTGAATTCAGCTCTACCGTCGACGAGGAACCCTAGGAAATCCGCTAGTAGTTCGGCGCGCGCCCGCTGCTGGCGGCGGGCGCGGCGACGTCGCGCGCCGGTTCGGGTGCCACCGGTGCCGACGTCAACGGGGTGACCCGGCGCAGGAACCACGCCGCCGCGACGCAGATCAGCCCCGCCAGCACGGTCATCAGGAAGGCCCACCGGGTGCCGGAGGCCACCGCGTGCATGAAGTGGACACGGACGGCCCGGGGGAGTTGGGCCAGCCCGGCGGCGTCCAGCCGCGCGGAGTGGCCGAGGAGGTCAGCCACGTCGGCGACCCCCCGATCGGCCAGCGCCGACTGCACCCGCACGGAGAACAGCGAGACCGTCGCCGACGCCCCCACCGCCCCACCGATGGTGCGGAAGAGCGTGGACGTGGAGGCGGCCACCCCGAGGTTCCTCATCTCCACGCTGCTCAGCGCCACCATCAGGCTGGTCTGCATGAGCAGCCCCAGCCCTGCGCCGAAGCCGACCATGGGGATCGCGGTGACCGTCCGGCTGGTGCCCACGTCCATCAGGGCGAAGAGCAGCAGGCTCAGGGTCATCAGCGCCGCACCGGCGAGCATCAGCAGCCGGTAGGAACGCCCGCCGCTCATCAGGCGACCCCCGACCACGTTGACCGCCGCCATGGACAGCAGCAGGGGCAGCAGCAACAGGCCGGAGTCGGACGCGGAGGCACCCTGCACCGCCTGCTGGAACAGGGCCAGGAAGGTCAGCCCCGCGATGAGGGCGAAGCCGACCAGGAAGGCGATGAGGGTGCTCAGGGTGAAGTTCAGGCTGCGGAACATGGCCAGGGGCACCAACGGCTCGGCCACCCGTCGCTCGACCACCACGAAGAGCGCGCAGGTCAGCACCCCGAGCGCGACCAGCCCCAGGATCATCGGAGACGCCCAGGGGTAGGTGATGCCGCCCCAGGTGGTCACCAGCACGACGCACGAACTGACCACGGTGAGCAGGGCAGCACCCGCGTAATCGATCCGGGCCTTGGTGTGTCGGCGCGGCAGGTGCATCATCAGCACCACGATGAGCAGCGCGACCGCCCCGATCGGCAGGTTGATGTAGAAGCACCAGCGCCAGCCGAGCTCATCGGTGATCAGGCCGCCGACGAGCGGGCCCGCCACCATGGTCAGGCCCATGGTCGCCGACATGATGCCCTGGTACTTGGGCAGGTCAGGGCCGGCGAGAACCTCCACCATGATGGCGAACGCGCAGACCATCAGGCCGCCCGCGCCGAGCCCGTGCACGGCCCGGAAGACGGTCAGCTGGGTGATGCTCTGCGCCATGCCGGACAGCAGCGACCCGGCCAGGAACACGACCAGCGTGGCCACGAAGACCACCTTGCCGCCGTACATGTCGGCGAGCTTGCCCCAGACCGGCGTGGAGGCGGCCGTGGCCAGCGTGTACGAGGTGATCACCCAGGAGAGCGTGCTGAGGCCGCCCAACTCGCCGACCACGGTGGGCAGTGCGGTGCCGATGATGGTGTTGTCGAGGGTGGCCAGCACCATCGGGATCATCACCGCGACCAACGCGACCATGGCGCGGCGACGTGGCAGGCGGGCTGGGGGTGCTGCGGCCGCGGGCCGGCTCTGCGACATGAGCCCTGCTCTCTCACCGGAAGTTGGCGCCTTCGTGAACCCGGCCCGGCTCGCGGGCCGGCTGGCAGCCTCGCCGACGTTAGGGGGACAAAACGGTGGAGTCAAGCAGTTCGCATCGGCGGGCGACGATCCCGAAGAGCTTCGGTGGAAGGTGTCCGGGATGGGTCCGCCGGCCGAACGGGGCGATCCTGCCGGTCCGGGCCGGGCGTCGCTGCCGGCCCGCCGGAAAGTACTACTAGTAACCTCCCTATATTGCTTTCCGGGTCGCTGAATCCGCTTGGAGATTCGCGTACCGTGAGCGCGGTAGCGGGAGATCCGACCCCATTTCGAACGGGCGGATCTTTGGTCCGCCATCGGCGCGAGGTCACGCCTCGGCCAGGTGGCTTCACGGCTGGAGACTACCCTGACACGGCGGGCGCTGATCACTGGAATTACCGGCCAGGACGGCACGTATCTCGCGGAGCACCTGCTTCAGTCCGGATACGAGGTATTTGGATTGGTGCGCGGGCAGACCGCGCCCTCGGTCCGCAGCCTTCGGCAACCTGATCCAGCGGTCAAGCTGATCAGCGGCGACCTTCTGGATCAGACGAGCCTGGTGGCGGCGATCGAACGCGCGGCGCCGGACGAGGTCTACAACCTCGGCGCGCTGTCGTACGTGCCGGTGTCGTGGCGGCAGTCCACCACGACGGCGGAGGTCACCGGCATGGGTGTGCTCCGCATGCTCGAAGCCTTGCGGATCGTGGGGGGCCTGTCGGATTCCCGCAGTCCCGCAGCCGGTCAGCCGCGCTTTTATCAGGCGTCTTCGTCGGAGATGTTCGGCAAGGTGCGGGAGCCCGTCCAGAATGAGCTGACCCCGTTCCATCCGCGTAGCCCGTACGGCGCGGCCAAGGCGTTCGGGCATTACATGGTGCAGAACTACCGTGAGTCGTACGGCATGTATGCCGTCTCCGGCATTCTGTTCAACCACGAATCACCGGTGCGTGGTCCCGAGTTCGTCACCCGCAAGGTGTCGCTGGGCGTGGCGGCGGTGAAGCTGGGCATTCGCAGCTCGCTTCGCCTGGGCAACCTCTCGGCCGAGCGGGACTGGGGCTTCGCGGGCGACTACGTGCGGGGCATGGTCCTGATGCTGGCCCAGGACGAGCCGGAGGACTACGTCCTCGGCACGGGGGTCACGCACAGCGTCCGCGAGCTGGTCGAGGCGGCCTTCGCCCACGTGGGCCTCAACTGGCGGGACCACGTGGTGGTGGACGAGTCGCTCATCCGGCCCGCCGAGGTCGAGCTGCTCTGCGCGGATCCGACGAAGGCCCGCCAGCGGCTCGGCTGGAAACCCTCCGTCTCCTTCGAGGAGATGGTCGCCATGATGGTCGACAGCGATCTGCGCCTGTTGGCGGACACGGACGGGTCTTCCCACGCCTTTTCCGCCGAACTGGCCGAGCTGTGGTGAGCGATTCGTCGCCCGACCCGAAGGTCCGCGCCGACGGGCCGTTGCTGACCCGGGACGCGGGCCCGCACCGGCCCGGCCCGGTCGACGGCGGCTCGTGGTCGGCGTTGCACGCCGAGGGGGTCCGGCCGGACTTCCTCTCCTGGTTCGCCGAGCGGACCCGGTCGACCTACTGCCGGGTGGACCGCGTGCCGCTGGACCGGCTGCCCGGGTGGGCGTTCGACCCGGTGACCGGCAACCTCGGGCACGAGAGCGGCCGGTTCTTCGTGATCGAGGGGCTGCACGTCCAGACCACCTACGGCGCGGTGCGCGAATGGCACCAGCCGATCATCAACCAGCCGGAGATCGGCATCCTCGGCATGCTCGTCAAGGTCGTCGACGGGACACCGTACTGCCTGCTCCAGGCCAAGGTGGAGCCCGGCAACATCAACGTCATGCAGCTCTCGCCGACGGTGCAGGCCACCCGGAGCAACTACACCCGGGTGCACCGTGGCGGCGGCACGAAGTACCTCGACTACTTCACCCGCCCGGGGGCCGGTCGGGTGCTGGTTGACGTCCTGCAGTCGGAGCAGGGCTCCTGGTTCCTGCGCAAGCGCAACCGGAACATGGTGGTCCAGGTCGACGAGGACGTGCCGGCCGGCGACTACCACCGGTGGCTCCCGCTGCGCGAACTGCTCGCGCTGCTGCGGGTGGACGGCCTGGTCAACATGGACACGCGTACGGTGCTGTCATGTCTGCCCTCGGCCTTCTACGCCGCGGCCCAGGAGACCGAGGCGCCGTCGTCGCCGGCGGTGGCGGCGATCGTGCGCTCGGCGGCGGGCGCCCCCGGCCGCCACGACCTGGTGTCGGTGTTGAGCTGGTTCACCGGGGCCAAGGGCCGGCACGAGATGACCGTGCGGCGGGTGCCGCTACGAGGGCTGCCGGACTGGCGGCACACCGCGGACGGGATCGCGCGGGACGACGGCCGGCACTTCTCCGTGGTCGGCGTCACGGTGCGCATCGACAACCGCGAGGTGACCGGGTGGAGTCAGCCGCTGTTGTATCCGCGGCACCGGGGCGTGGTCGCCTTCCTGGTCAAGGAAATCGACGGAGTGGCGCACCTGCTGGTGCACGCGCGCTACCAGGCGGGGCTGCTCGACGCGATGGAGATGGGCCCAACGGTGCAGTGCATCCCGGACAACCAGCCCGGCCCCCGACCACTGTTCCTGGCCGAGGTGCTGGAAGCCGCCCCCGAGCGTGTCCTCTACGACACCGTGCTCACCGAGGAGGGCGGGCGATTCTACCGGTCGGAGAACCGTTACCTCCTGGTCGACGCCGGCGACGACTTCCCGACCGAGGTGCCGGACGAGTTCTGCTGGGTGACGGTGCGCCAGCTGGAGGCCCTGCTCCGGCACGGCTACTACCTCAACATCGAGGCCCGCAGCTTGCTGGCCTGCCTGCGCAGCCTGTGGTGACCCGATGGCGGAGATGACGGTCCGCATCGGGGTTCTCGGCTGCGCCGACATCGCGCGCCGCCGTGCCCTGCCGGCGATCAGGCGGGTCCCGGAGGCGGAGCTCGTGGTGGTCGCGGCGCGGGAACTGGCCAAGGCGCGCGCCTTCGCCGCGGAGTTCGGGTGCGCCGCCGCCGAGGGCTACCAGTCCGTTCTCGACCGCCCGGACATCGATGCCGTCTACATTCCGCTGCCGACCGGGCTGCACCACACCTGGATCGAACGCGCCCTGGCCGCGGGCAAACACGTGCTGGTGGAGAAGCCGCTGACCACCCGGCTGGTCGACACCGCGGCGGTGCTGACCCAGGCCCGGTCGCGTGGGCTCGTGTTGATGGACAACCTCACCTTCCTCCGACATGGGGTGCACCACTTCGTGCGCCGGATGGTCGCGGCCGGCGAGATCGGCGAGCTGCGGATGGTCTCCGGCGTCTTCGGGTTTCCGCCGCTGCCTGCGGGCGACATCCGTTACCGACCCGAGCTGGGTGGCGGAGCGCTGCTGGATCTGGGCGTCTACCCGTTGGGCGCGGCCCGGTTCTTCCTGCCGGAGGAGCCGGAGGTGGTGGCGGCCACCCTCCGGGAGGACCCCGATCGCGGCGTGGACGTTTCGGGTGCCGCGCTGTTGTGTACGCCGGACGGGCGGACCGCACAGATCGCCTTCGGTTTCGAGCACTCCTACCGGTGCGAGTACCAGCTCTGGGGAAGCGCCGGCCGGATCGTCGTCGACCGGGCGTACACCCCACCGCCGGCCTGGCACCCGGTGGTGCGGGTGGAGCGGCAGGACGAGACGCGGGAGCTGACCTTCCCGGCCGAGGACCAGTTCGTCAACACGATGCGAGAGTTCGTCCGCGCCGTCACCGCCGGTCAGCCGGCGGAGGAGGTGACGGCGATCCGCGCCCGGGCCCGGCTGCTGGACGAGGTTCGCGACCGGGCCAGGGTGTTGCGCGCCCCCGTGACCTGTCAGGGGCCGGGCGGTCGCCTGGACGCCGCCGGCGCACGAGACTGATCCCCAGGAGGTACGGATGGGCGCGCGGCGTGTCGTGGTCGTCGGTGGTACGGGCTTCGTCGGGCGTCACGTGAGCGCCGCGCTTGCCGCCCGGGGCGACGACGTCCTCGTGTTGGCCCGCCGCGTCCCGTCGGCGGGGCTGCCGTACCGGGCCCGGGCGCTGGACGTCGCCACCCTGGAGCCCGCCGCGCTGGCCGCCGTGTTCGACGCCGAGCAGCCCGACGCGGTGGTCAACGCCACCGGCGGCAAGTGGAACCTGACGGACGCCGAGCTGCCGTCGAGCTGCACGATCCCGACGTGGAGTGTCACCGCGGCGCTGGAGCGCACCCGTTGCCGGCCCAGGCTGGTGCACCTCGGCTCGGTCCTGGAACGCGTCCAGGAGCCACCCGGGGCTCCCGCCGGTGCCACGGTGCCCACCCAGCCGGAGAGCATGTACGGCAGGGCGAAGCTGGCCGCCACCCAGGCCGTGCTCGCGGCGACGCGGGCCGGCTCGGTGGACGCGACGGTGCTGCGGCTCGCGAACGTGGTGGGTCCGGGCGTGCCACCCGACAGCCTGTTGGGGCGGGTCGTCGTTCGCCTGGTCGACGCGGCGGGCCGCGACCGGTCGGCCAGGGTGGAGTTGTCTCCGTTGCGCGCCCACCGGGACTACGTCGACGTGCGGGACGTCGCCGAGGCGGTGGTGTCGGCCACGCGGGAGTCCGTCACCGGGCGGGTGATCGGCGTGGGGCGGGGGGAGGCCGTTCCGGTCCGCTCCCTCGTGGAGATGTTGATCGAGGTGAGCGGGGTGCCGACCGAGGTGGTGGAGTTGCCGGATCGGCCCGGCTCGGTGGAGGTCGTCGACTGGGCCCGCGTCGACCCGGGGCCCGCGCGTGACCTGCTCGGGTGGCGGCCCCGACGATCGCTGCGGGATGCGGTGGGCGGGCTCTGGGACGAGGCCGCGAGTCGGCTTCCCGATCGGTCCCGGCGCTGAACCGTCGGGTGGTTCCGGCCCCGCGCGCGATGCCGGTCCGCTTGCAGGGCTGACAGGTCGCCGGAGATCTTCGTGCCGGCCCCGCGCGCGATGCCGGTCCCCGCGCGGGGCGACAGCCGGCGAGCGACCCGCTGATCACGACGCCGGACGGTGTCCGGGCCCGTGCCCCCCCAGCGGCGGTGAGGCTACCGGGACGGGGTGGACGTCGTCGTTCGCATTGCCGGACGGTCGGCCTGCTCACGGTGCGGAGTGGTTGATCTTGACGGGTGGGCAATTTGTTCGGGCAATTGATTGACGGGTGGGGGATCGACGCTCGCCAGACTAAGGAATCCCCTAGGAATGTGCTGGTGTCGCTCTGGTCGCGATTCCGCCCCTTTTGTCAGGGTGGTGGGCCTGGCTGGAGCTGGGTTGTCTAAAGTGACACATGTCACTGCATGGATTTCCCGCGCCTGCTTACTCATGGTCTTGAGCAGGGGTTTTGTCGCCAGGTGCGGCTGAGATGAAAGATCCTGCCAGTTCTGCATGGAAGCCTGGCGATATCCTCGGGGGGTGGACGCTCCGCAGTGGGCCGGCTACGCTTTTGGCGTATTGGTGAGTTCAGCGCGAGCGACAGGGCCAGCCGATTGTCACTTTCCGTAACTATCGGCTCGAATCCGGTCGGTTTCATTTCGCCAGTGATGTCGATCGACAGTAGCGAAGGGCTTCGAAACTCAATGTTCCTCCGCTGGTTCTGTGCAGCGCGAACCGATGGGTTGCCGAAGTTGGAGCCCAAGCCGACAGGCCCGTCAGGCGGGCTACGTGCCGGGGGCATCGCCGCACACTGAGACAGCTCCGCAAGCGCAGGACGACGAGTGGCGGGCACCCGGCCTTCCGCCGCTGACGGTCTTCCAGCGGAAGCGACCACTCGTCCACCGGCACCTCAGGGGGGTGTCCGGGCGATGACGTCTGGCCGCGTACGAGCCAACAGATCCACAATCAAGGGGGCGTTGTGAATCTCAAGTTCTCACTGTCCGATCTGGACGCGCGCATCATCGAAAGCATCGCCGCAGGCGAACGGACGGTGCATATCGCCAACAAGGTCTACCTCAGCCGTCAGGGCGTCGAGTACCACGTCAGCAAGCTGTTGCAGAACCTGCGAGTGCCCAACCGGCCGGCCCTGATCGCGAAGGCGTACGCGATGGGCATCCTCGCGGCGGGCACCTGGCCGCCGACCGTCAGCAAGGACGAAGCGGCCTGAGCTCCGCCCCCGGCCGCTCACCGGACGGCCCGCCGCGCTGCGGTGCGCCACCTGTCCGTGGGGCGGCCGGGGCCGCGGCACGCTGCCGCGGAGCGCGATCCGGTGGGCCGCCTCTCCCCGCCGGCCCCACAACGCTCATGTCGAGGGACGATGCCGAACAACGCCTCTGTGGTCAGCCGCGATCCGTCCGACCACCCGATGGTGGTGGCGATCTGCGCGTTCCGGGTGGAGAACGTCAGGAAACACCTCGCGCACAACATGGCCCAGCTCTCCGGCGACGAGTACTACGTCCTGCTGGACCGGCCCGTCACGGCCGAGGCGGAGGAGGTCGCCGAGGAGGTCCGGGCCGCCGGCGGCACCATGCGCATCCTCGGTGCCACCAATGGCCTGTCGGCCTCCCGCAACGCGATGCTCGCCCGCTGGCCGCACCACCATCTGATGTTCGTCGACGACGACGTGCGGCTCGACGCCGCTGCCGTCGACGCCGTCCGCAAGAGCCTGCGCGACGGCGCGCACGTGGTCGGCACCCGGCTGGCCCGCCCCGCGCTGCGTCTGCCGTGGTACGTCACCTCCGGCCAGTTCCACCTGGTCGGCTGGCACCGTGACCAGGGAAACATCAAGATCTGGGGCGCGTGCATGGGGGTGGACTCCGCGTTCGCGCACGCCCACGGGTTGGATTTCGACCTGGCCCTCAGCCGTACCGGGGGCAACCTCCAGTCAGGGGAGGACACCTCCTTCATCAGCGCCATGAAGGCCGCCGGCGCCCGCGAGCAACTGCTCCCGGACCACGCGGTCACCCATGACATCGACCCGGGCCGGCTGACCCCCCGGTACCTGCTGCGGCGGGCGTACTGGCAGGGGCGGTGCGAGGCCGGACGGAACCAGGCACGGGCCGGCCTGCGCAAGGAATGGGACCGGCACCGTACGGCCCCGGAATCCCGGCTCGCCCTGCCACTGGCCCTCGGCTACACCGCGGCGACCGCCGCCGGGTTGAGCCACGAACTGCTGCGAAGGGCGCGGTTGCGGCGGTTCCCGCCCCCGAGACGCTCTCCCGAGCCGGGCTGACGGTCGGGCCGGGGAACCCCCCGGGCCGCCCGCCCGGGTGAGGACGGCCTCCCAGCACTGGCGGACGCCGTCGGGGAGGCTGATCCGCGCCTGCCAGCCCAGGGTCTCCCGGGCGAGGGTGGTGTCGAGCCAGTTGCCCCGATGGTCGAACTGCCGGCGGACGTCCCGGATGACCTCCAGCTCACGACCGGCCACCGTGGACATCGTCTGGAGCAACTCGGCGAGGGAGGTGGGCAGGCCCGAGCCGACGTTCACGACCGTGGGCAGCCGGTCCCGGTCGCCGTCACCGGCCCGCTGCGCGATGACCTCCATGATCGCGGTGACGTCGTCGACGTGTACGTAGTCCCGCACCACGGCCGGATCGCCGAAGAGCCGGATCGGCTCTCCGCGCACGGTGGCCTCCAGCCAGTGTGACAGGACACCGTACCCGGGGGTCGGCCGCTGCCCCGGACCGTAGACGTTGCTCAGCCGGGTCACCACCGGCTGCACCCGGTCGGTGTGGCGCAGCAGCTCCTGTTCCAGCCGCAGCTTCGCCCGGCCGTACGCCGAGGCGGGCCCGGTGGCCGACCGCTCGTGGTAGGGCGGCCACACCGTCGGCGTGTACACCGCCCCGCCCGAGCTGGCCAGGACGAACACCGGCCGGTGGTCCACCCCCGCCAGCGCACTTAGCACGTCCAGCAACAACTCGCGTTCCCGGACGACCCGTTCCGGTTGCTGCTCCGCCAGCGCCGGGCTCAGCCGGGCGGCGAGGAAGTAGACGACCTGCGCCTCGCGGAGCCCCGGCGCGGGCCGGCCGTCGACGACGGGTGGGGCGGCACGGCTGAAGCGCGCCACCGGATGCCCGGCCTCGGCCAGGCGGGAGACGAGGCGTGAGCCGATGAAGCCGGTGGCGCCGACCACCGCTGCGGGGCGTCGCAACTGCACTCCTTCGTCAAAGTCCGCCGGTGCCGGCGTTCGAACGCGGGGTGGCACTCGTCAGGGGAGAGTCGGCCAGGGCCGCCAGGGACGCCACGGTGGTGACCCGGGCGTCCGCGGGCGGGGAGCCGGTGCGGAACGCCCTCAGCTCCGTGTAGACCCGGACCAGGTCCGGATGGACGCCCGGCGGCCGGCGGTACGCCGGATCGGGCAGCACGAACGCCACCGGGCAACCGAGCCCGAGCGCGGGCAGGACGTCGTGATCCGTCCGGTTGCCCACCACCAGCAACTCGGCGGGCGGGATCGCCAGCCGCCGCAGGGCGAGCCCGAGCAGGGCCGGGTCGGGCTTGGCCACCCCGACGAGGGAGTCGAGGAGCACCTCCCGGCAGACCTGGCTGACCTGCCACCGGGCCAGTACGTCCGCGCACTCGGGGGGCTGGTTGGCGACGATCACGACGGGTAGTTCCCTGGCCAGCCTGGTGACCGCGCGAACGGCACCGGGAATCTCCTGGGCCAGCTCGCCCCAGGACTGCCGGACCCGCGACCAGCTCAGCGCGGCGGCCTCCGAGTGGAGCCAGGTCCGGCCGGTTGGGTCGCCCTCGCCGTAGTGGTAGAACCGCTCGACGTGCTCCAGAAACGCACGCAGGTCGAGCGTCGGGTCGGTGGCCTGGAGGCGGTCGAAGGTGTCCTGGAGCCAGGCCAGCTCGAACGGCTCGTCGTAGTAGACGACCCCGCCGACGTCCAGCGCGACGGCGCTGTGCCCGGTCATCCCAAACCCCCCACCGACATCGAGGACATCGAGGCGAGTCTCGCACGGGGATGAATGGACAATCGAGAGCGCGTGCCGTTCTGGCAGCGGCGCGGACCGAATACTAGTCGAATCCCTATTTCCCGCTCGGGAGCGGTATCGCCGCGCTGTTCCTACCGTATGGTTTATTCGCGGACAGGCTATTCCGAGAGGTGGTCAAATGGCCGTGGGGACTGTTGGTGCGGAGGTCGTCGACCGTCGGCTGGAGGCTTACCGGCGCGATGGCTTCGTGACTCTCCCGCAGCTCGCCGACGACGCCGAGGTCGCCTGGCTCCGGGCCGCCTACGACCGGCTCTTCGCCGATCACGCGTCGCCCGACACCGGCGACTACCGGGACATCGCCGGCCGTGGCGACGACGCCGCGCCTGCCCGTCTCCCGCAGATCGTCCGGCCGGAGAAATACCTGCCGGAGTTGGTGGAGACCGCGCACTTCGCGCGATGCCGGGCCATCGCCTCCGCTTTCCTCGACATCCCCGAGGACGAACTCGACTTCTACGGCCACGCGATCCTCAAGCCGCCGCGCTACGGCGCACCCACTCCGTGGCACCAGGACGAGGCGTACATGGACCCGCGCTGGTCCCGTCGCGGCCTGAGCATCTGGACCCCGCTCGACGAGGCGACGGTGTCCAGCGGCTGTCTCCAGTACCTGCCGGGCCTGCACCGGGGCGGGGTGCTCCCGCACCATCACATCAACCACGACGACCGCATCGAAGGTCTGATGACGGACGAGGTCGACGACACGGACAGCGTCGCCTGCCCGCTGCGGCCGGGCGAGGCGGTCATGCACGACTTCCGTGCGCCGCACTACGCCGGCCCGAACGAGACGGACCAGCCGCGCCGCGCGTACGTCCTGGTGTTCATGAGCCAGCCGGTCGAGGTGACCGACCCCGAGCCGCGACCCTGGCTGCACGACCGGAGCTGACCTGGCCGGGCGCGCCGGTGTCGGACCGCCGACACCGGCGCTTCCGCGTGCGGCGGGCACCCCCTACGGTCGCGACCGTAGCCGCCGCCCGGGCCGGCTCAGGACCAGCGCGCGCCGGCCAGCACGTCGCGGTACACCGCCTCGTAGCGCCGGGCGATCTCCACGTGCCCCCAGCACCGGATCGCGGCCTTCCGCGCCTGGGCGGGCGACGGCAGTCGGGACAGCACCGCTCGGGCCTCCCGCTCGTCGAAGCCGGTGCCGAAGCCCACCACCTCGCCGACGGCCGGCACGATCTCCGCCAGGCAGCCGTTGCTCGTGCCGACCACCGGGGTGCCGCTGGCCGCCGCCTCGGACACCACGGTCGCACCCGGCTCGCACCACGTGCCGCCCCACGGGCCGGGCACCGGCTGGGAGAGCACCAGGATGGCAGCCGCCGTGGCGAGCAGGTCCATACGTTCCTGACCCCCCACCTCGCCGACGAGGGTGACGTGGTCGCCGTACTCGCCCATGATCCGGTCGAGGTACTCCGGCTCCCAGGCCGGACCGGCCATCAGTAGCCGGCGGCCGGCGGCCCGGGCGAACGCGGCCGCCTCCAGCGCGCCCTTGAACGGGGAGATCCGGCCCATGAAGAGCAGGAAGTCGTCCTTGCGGTCGCCGGGGCGGTAGAGCGACGGATCCACCCCGATCGGGATGACCGGGGCGTCCGCGCCGCCGCCGCACTGCTCCCGCTGCGCCTTCGAGGCGTACACGCAGCCGGCCGGATAGGACGGGCGGGTGGTCATGTGGTGCGAGGCCACCAGGCCGACCCCCGGGGGCAGCTCGATCGGATCCACCTTGCCGCAGCTGTAGTCGTTGACGACGTCCACCGGAGCGGACTTCAACCATGCCCGGATGTCCTCGGGCTCGCCCGCCGGCACCACGGTCAGGCGTGGATGCGTACGCGGACTGCCCGGGGCACCGAGCAGGAACACCTCGTGCCCGAGTTCGAGCAGGCCCTTGATCTTGTTGGCCACGATCCACTGGATCCCGCCGTACCCCTGCGGCGGGACCGTGATCCACTGCCGCTCGTCGCTCGGCAACCGGAACGGTATGTTGACCATCGCGATCCGCAGGGGGGTCATCTGCTCCTCATTCCTCAGGCCAGCAGATCGAGCAGGTCCCGCAGGACGCGAGGGTAGCCGTACTCGACGCGGAGCCGGTCCTGAATCTCACCGACCAGTCGTCCGTACCGTTCGTGCTCGGCCGAGAGCCGGCTCAGCGTTCCGGCCGGGTCGTCGCCGAGCATCAGGTGTTCCGCCTCGTCGCCGTAGACCGGCGCGAGGAACTTCGCGGCGACCGGGAGCACGGGCAGGCTGCCCGAGGCCAGCGTCTCGAACATCCGGGGGGTCAACAGGCCGGTGCTGGTGACCAGCGGCCGCACCAGGACCGGTGAGATCAGCGACCGGCCCATCTGCTCGACCACGTGGCCGAACGGCACGGGCGGATGCACCTCGACGCCGCGCGCCCGCAGCCAGCCCGGCTCGCTGAGCGTCGCCTCCTCGAAGCCCGCGCAACTGCCGCCGTCCCACCAGCGTCCGCACACCCGCAGCCGGCGCAGCGGCGGCCGGGCCGCCGCCGCGGCCTCGACCATCTCGGTCATCGGCTCCCACCGCCACCAGTTGCTGCCGATGTACTGGAGGTCGTACGGGCGCGACTGCGCGCCGGTGCCCAGTTCCAGCGGGTGCCGCACCGGCGCTGCCAGGCCGAAGCACTTGAAGAACCGGGCGCCGGCCGGGAGCGGACCCAGCCGGGGTTGCAGGATCAGGTCGCTCAGGGTCGAGTACAACCGCCGCCAACTCTCCGCGGAGTACCGGCCCGACGCGCTGTCGCCGTCCCCGCCCTCCTCGGCACCCCAGTGCCCGTCGAAGTCGACGATGGCCCGGCGCTGTCGGGGGAACGCCTCGACGAGGTCCAGTTGCGCCTCGGTGAGGAACTGCTTGGCCTCGAACATGATCACCAGGTGGGTGCCCCAGCGGAGGTCCGGCTCGACCGGCAGGTGCCGGGCCGTCTCGGCGTCGACCCGGGACAGCGGGCCGCAGAGCCGCACCTCGCAGTCGGCCTCCCGGGCCGCCCGCACGTACGCGGCGACGGTCTGGCTGAACCCGGCCTGCCAGTGGAAGTTGCCCGCGACGAGAATCCGTGGCCTGCTCATCCCCGCACGGTTTCCTTCCGCTCTCGGGCGCGGTCCACGCCCGTCCCTCGTGCCCGCAGCAGCCGGTGCCGCCGACGACGTTCCCGGATCACCGGGGCCTGGCGGGCCAGCCACCCGAGCGCCACGAAGGTCTCCCGCGCCCCGACGCCCGCGCTCGTCCGACCCGTCACGCCCCGCCCACGGACGTCGGAGAACAGCCAGCGGGCGGCGAGCCGGGCGGCCTTGGCCGGGGGCCAGTCCACATCGGTCAGCAGATAGTAGTAGCGGTTGCGGCGCATGTGTATCCGGCTGTACGCGCTCGCGGCGGTGCCACCGCCGCCTTTGTGCTGGATGCCGAGGTCGAGTAGGAGCGCCACCCGCCAGCCCGCCCACCGGGCCCGCCGGCACAGGTCGACCTCCTCGTAGTAGGTGTGGAACACCTCGTCGAGCAGGCCGACCTCGCGTAGCACGGCGGCCCGGACGAACAGCGCCGAGCCCTGCACGTACGCGTGCTCCAGGGTGCGCGGCGCGCGGTCGCGGACCGTCGCGGTGACGTGCGAGGGATGATCCAGCAGGTCGCCGGCGAAGGTGTGCTGCTCGCCCAGGTAGAGGGCGACCTGCGTCCAGTCGTTGAAGTCGGTCAACTCGGTCGACGCCGGGTCGTAGCGGTACTGCAACGGGCCGATGACGCCGTACTGCGGCCACCGCTGCGCGAACTCGACCAGCCCGCGGACCAGCCCCGGCGGTGTCCAGGTGTCCGGGTTGACCAGGAAGATGTGGTCGAAGCCCTCCGCCAGGGCCGCCCGCATGCCGACGTTGTTCGCGCCGGTGAAGCCGAGATTGCGGGGGTTTCGGATGACCCGGACGCCGGGAAACGCCGACATGACGTGCGCCACGCTGCCGTCGGCCGAGGCGTTGTCCACGTAGAAGACCGTCAGCTCGAAGCCGGTCGTGTCGCTGGCGAGCAGCGAGCCGAGCGCGCGGTCCAGCCAACGGATCTCGTTGGTGCCGACCGTGATGGTGGCGACCCTAACCGGCGGCGTTGACCCCTCGCGGGTCATCGCTCCCCCCGGACCGGTTCGTCCGCCTCGACCCACTTGTAGACCTTCGCGATGCCGTCGGCGAGCCTCGTTCGGGCCGCCCAGCGCAGCTCCCGGGCCGCGCGGGTCACCTCCAGCGCGGAGTGCTTCAGCTCGCCCAGGCGGGGTGGCTCGAAGCGGGGGTCCGGGACGCGCCCGGCGGTGCGGCCGACCAGGTCCAGTAGTTTGCGGATGCTGGTGGAGGTCCCGGTGCCGATGTTCCACAGGCCGGGGCCACCGTGCCCGACCGCGAGCAGGAACGCCTCCACCACGTCGGCCACGTAGATGTAGTCCCGGGTCTGCTCGCCGTCGCCGAACACCGTCGGCCGGCGCCCGGCCACCAGGCAGCCGCAGAAGATCGAGACGACCCCGGCCTCGCCGGTCGGGTCCTGGCGTGGCCCGTACACGTTGCCGAGCCGCAGCGCCGCGTGGGTCGAGCCGTAGAGCCGGTTGTAGAGCGCCAGGTACTGCTCCGCGCAGTACTTGGCGGCCCCGTACGGCGCCCACGGCGCCGGCCGGACGTCCTCGGGGGAGGGCAGCTCGTCGACCTCCCCGTAGAGGGCGCCGCCGCTGGAGGCGAAGACCACCCGGGCGTCGATGGCCCGGGCGGCCTCCAGGACGTTGACGGTGCCGACCACGTTGACCCCGGTGTCCGAGGTGGCGTCGGCCACCGAGTTGCGCACGTCCGCCTGGGCGGCCAGGTGGCAGATGACCTCCGGGCGACACTGCTCGGCCAGCCGGGTCAACCCGGCCCGGTCGGTGATCGACCCGTGGTGCAGCGGCACCCCGGCGGGCAGCCGCTCGGGCCGCCCGGTGGACAGGTCGTCGAGCACGGTGACGCTGTCGCCGCGTTCGAGCAGCGCGTCGGTGAGGTGGGAGCCGATGAACCCGGCTCCGCCGGTCACGAGGACGCGCATGTCAGGCCCCGGGTCGCGAACTCGGTGAGCTGGCCCACGACCTCCGTGGGGCCGGGCATCTCGGCGATCTCCCGGGCGATCGCGGCGGCGCTGGTGGCGTGGACCGGATCCTCCAGCAGCAGGCGGGCGACCTTGCCCACGGCCTCCGGCGTGTCCTCGCCCGGCGCGAGGGTCTGCGCCACGCCCAGGGTCGACAGGTTGCGCGCCCACTCGATGAACCGGCTCTCCTGCGGCACGATCAGCTGGGGCACCCCCGCGTTCAAGGCGGTCAGCGCGGTCATCGTGCCGGAGTGGTGCACGATCAGGTCACAGTGGGGCAGCACCACGTCCAGCGGGAGCCAGCCGGCGTGCCGCACACCCGGCACGTCGTGCAGGGCCCGACCCACCTCCGGCGGCGCCGCGACCACGACCTCGACGTCCTGCTCGGCCAGGGTGCCGGCCAGTCCGTGGAGGAAGTCGAAGTTGTGGGTGGTGGTGACCAGACTGCCGGCGGTGACCAGGACACGGCGACGCGGCCCGCGCGAGAGCATCCACGGCGCCACCGGCTGCTGCTGGTTGGTCGGAATCCAGCGCAGCGGTCGCACCGGCTGCGCCGGCGGGACGTCGTCGATCCGGGTGCTGGCCGGGAAGATGTCCAGGGCCAGGTGGAACGGCGGCACCTGGGCCAGGCCGAGCGCGGCCAGCTCCGGCCGCAGCTCCTCGTCGACCCCCGGATGGGTGCCCTCGCGGTCCACCGGGTTGCCGGTGAGCAGGTGCCGCACGCAGGGCACCCCAAGTTCGGTGGCCAGGATCGGCGCGGCGTAGGCGTGCGGGCCGCCGACGATCAGGTCGGGCCGCCACCCGCCGACCAGGTCGCGCAGCGGATCCAGGCTGATCGCCGCCAGCCGGCCGAACATCCGGCCGACGAAGGGGACGAAGGCGGCGTCCTCGGCCGGGATGCGCAGCGGATCGCCGGCCCGGTCGGTGGTCATGAGCTCGGCGAGGGTCAGCGCCGCCAGCGGGAAGGCCGGCAGCCCGACGGACATCGTCGCCGGTACGACCTCCTGCGTGGAAGCCATCACGACCTCGTGCCCGCTCATCCGGGCGGCGATTGCCAGTGGGGCCAGGCCGAATAGGCTGGACTTCGTCGGTCCTGCGATGAACAGTATCTTCACGAGTCCTCCGCACGTGTCGGCCGAATATATAGCGACGTCAACCGCTGGCCCATGGTTCACGGCTTCTGCGGGGGAAGCTCGAGTGATCCAACTAGACTTGGCGAACTCCGGCGCACGACAGGGGTTTCGCCAAGCCGTTGCCGCCTATTCTGGGTATCCCTGTCGAGCATCGTCGGTGGACAATCAGCCAGCAATTGGTGATCGCCGCGCACCCTGATAGCGACAGGTTCGGCACAGCGCGAACGGAAGCAGGCGATGTCTAATCTGACCGAGGAGAGATGGGTGGCGGCGGATCTTCGCGCGCCGCTCACGCCGGCGGGGCGCACGGTGGTCGACCTGCTTGCCGGCGTGATCCCGAGAATCAGTGCGGAGGCCGCCGACCGGGACCGCACCGGCACCTTCCCGGTGGAGGCGTTCGAGCAGTTCGCGAAGCTCGGGTTGATGGGCGCCACCGTTCCCGCCGAGCTGGGCGGCCTGGGGTTGACCCGGCTGTACGACGTGGCGACCGCGCTGATGCGGCTGGCCGAGGCCGACGCGTCCACCGCGCTGGCCTGGCACGTGCAGCTCAGCCGGGGCCTCACCCTCACCTACGAGTGGCAGCACGGCACGCCGCCGGTGCGCGCGATGGCGGAGCGGCTGCTGCGGGCGATGGCGGAGGGCGAGGCCGCCGTCTGCGGCGCGCTCAAGGACGCCCCCGGCGTGGTCACCGAGCTGCATTCCGACGGCGCCGGCGGCTGGCTGCTGTCGGGCCGCAAGGTGCTGGTCAGCATGGCGCCCATCGCGACCCACTTCTTCGTGCACGCCCAGCGGCGCGACGACGACGGCTCGGTGTTCCTCGCCGTGCCGGTCGTGCACCGCGACGCCCCCGGGCTCACGGTGCTGGACAACTGGGACGGCCTGGGAATGCGTGCCTCGGGGACGCTGGAGGTGGTCTTCGACCGGTGCCCGGTCCGGGCCGACGAGCTGCTGGAGCGCGGCCCGGTCGGGGCCCGGCGGGACGCCGTGCTGGCCGGGCAGACGGTCAGCTCGATCACCATGCTCGGCATCTACGCCGGCATCGCCCAGGCGGCCCGGGACATCGCGGTCGGTTTCTGCGCGGGGCGCGGCGGCGAGCCACGGGCCGGTGCCCGGGCGCTGGTCGCCGGGCTGGACACCCGGCTCTACGCGCTACGCACCACGGTCGGCGCGGCGTTGACCAACGCCGACGCGGCGTCGGTCGACCTGTCCGGCGACCCGGACGAACGCGGCCGACGGATGATGACCCCGTTCCAGTACGCGAAGATGACCGTCAACGAGCTGGCCCCGGCGGTGGTGGACGACTGCCTCAGCCTGGTCGGCGGCCTCGCCTACACGGCCGGGCACCCACTCTCCCGGCTCTATCGCGACGTGCGGGCCGGCGGGTTCATGCAGCCCTACAGCTACGTGGACGCCGTCGACTACCTGAGCGGTCAGGCACTTGGACTCGACCGGGACAACGACTACATGAGCGTGCGCGCGCTCCGCTCCCGGACCTCGGCGTAGAAGGGCGAAGATGACCATCCGAGTGTGGGGCTACCTGCCGGAGTACGAGAAGGAACGGGACGACCTCCTCGACGCCGTGCAGACGGTCTTCGAGTCCGGGAACCTCATCCTCGGCGCGAGCGTGCGCGGCTTCGAGCAGGAGTTCGCCGCCTATCACGACATGCCGCACTGCGTCACGGTGGACAACGGCACCAACGCCATCAAGCTCGCACTCCAGGCGCTCGACGTCGGGCCGGGCGACGAGGTCATCACCGTCTCCAACACGGCCGCGCCGACGGTGCTCGCCATCGACGCGGTCGGCGCGACGCCGGTCTTCGTGGACGTCCGCGCCGACGACTACCTGATGGACACCGAGCTGCTGGCCGAGGCGGTCACCCCCCGGACGAAGGCGCTGCTGCCGGTGCACCTCTACGGCCAGTGCGTCGACATGGACCCGGTGCTGCGGGTGGCCCGGGAACACGGCCTCAAGGTCCTGGAGGACTGCGCGCAGTCGCACGGCGCGCGTCGGGGCGGACGGCTGGCCGGCACGATGGGCGACGCCGCTGCCTTCTCGTTCTATCCGACGAAGGTGCTGGGCGCGTACGGCGACGGCGGCGGCGTGGTCACCGCGGACGCCGTGATCGACGAGCGGCTGCGGCGGCTGCGCTACTACGGCATGGAACAGGTCTACTACGTCGTCGAGACGCCGGGGCACAACTGCCGCCTCGACGAGGTGCAGGCCGAGATCCTGCGCCGCAAGCTGTGCCGGCTCGACGACTACATCGCCGGGCGCCGCGCCGTGGCCCGGCGCTACGAGGAGGGCCTGGCCGACATCGCCGACCAGGTCGGCCTGACCCTGCCGGTGACGGCGACCGACAACGAACACGTCTGGTACGTCTACGTGGTCCGCCACCCCGCCCGCGACCGCATCCTCGAACAGTTGGCGGCGCGGGACATCGCGCTCAACATCAGCTACCCCTGGCCGGTGCACACCATGACCGGCTTCGCCAAGCTCGGCTACCAGACCGGCTCCCTCCCCACCACGGAACGGTTGGCCGGCGAGATCTTCTCCCTCCCCATGTATCCCTCGCTGCCGCCGGAGACGCAGGACCGGGTGATCGACGCGCTGCGCGACGTGCTCGCGGCGCTCTGAGTCGCCGGCCGGCACGCCGCAGCCGAGAGCTGGACGACCCATCCCGACAAGGAGACGTCGTTGACATCCGCCCCTGCCTGAGGCAGGGGTATCCATGGAAGGAATGCGATGACCGATTCAGCCGACGGCACGCCCCGGCGCGGCACCTGCCGGGCGTGTGGCGGCACCACCGCCCAGTTCCTCGACCTGGGTCGGCAGCCGCTCTCCGACCGGTTCCTCACCGAGGACCAGCTCGCGGACGAGTTCTTCTTCCACCTGGCGGTGGGGGTCTGCGCGGGCTGCACGATGGTGCAGCTCATGGAGGAGGTGCCCCGGGAGGAGATGTTCCACCAGGACTACCCGTACCACTCGTCGGGCTCCTCCGTGATGCAGAAGCACTTCGCCGACACCGCGCGGCACCTGCTGGAGCACGAGGCCACCGGCCCGGACCCGTTCGTGGTGGAGATCGGCTGCAACGACGGGGTGATGCTGCGTACCGTCCACGAGGCGGGAGTGCGGCACCTGGGCTTCGAGCCGTCGGGTGGGGTGGCCGATGTGGCCCGTGGGCACGGGGTGCGGGTGGTCACCGAGTTCTTCGAGGAGTCCACCGCCCGCCGGGTCAGGGAGACCGACGGCCCCGCCGATGTGATCTTCGCGGCCAACACCATCTGCCACATCCCCTACCTCGACTCCATCCTCCGGGGCGTTGACGCGCTGCTGGCACCGGACGGGGTCTTCGTCTTCGAGGACCCGTACCTCGGGGACATCCTGGACAAGACGTCCTTCGACCAGATCTACGACGAGCATTTCTTCTTCTTCTCGGCGCGGTCGGTGCAGGCGCTGGCGGCCCGCTTCGGCTTCGCGCTCGTCGACGTGGAACGCCTTCCGGTGCACGGTGGGGAGGTCCGCTACACCATCGCCCGTGCCGGCGCGCGGCAGCCGGCCGAGCGGGTGGCCGCGCTGATCGGCGAGGAGGACGCCCGAGGGGTCGCCGACCGCAGCCGGCTCGACAGGTTCGCCGCCGACGTCGAGGGCATCCGCACCGACCTGCTCGCCCTGCTGAACTCGCTCAAGGCCGAGGGCAAGCGGGTGGTGGCGTACGGCGCGACGGCGAAGAGCGCCACCGTGACGAACTTCTGCGGCATCGGTCCGGACCTGGTCTCCTGGGTGTGCGACACGACGCCGGCCAAGCAGGGCCGGCTCACCCCCGGCACGCACATCCCGGTGCGCACCCCGGACGCGTTCACGCCCGACGCGGTGGACTACGCGCTGCTCTTCGCCTGGAACCACGCCGACGAGATCATGGCGAAGGAGCAGGAGTTCCGCCGGGCTGGCGGACAGTGGATCCTGTACGTCCCCCGCGTACACGTGACGAGCTGACCCGCCGGTGTCCGCCCGCCCGCTGACCGTCGAAGGCGCGTACGCCTTCGCGCCCACCGTCTACCCGGACTACCGGGGGGTGTTCCTCTCGCCGTATCTCGACTCGTTGTTCCGGGACACGGTCGGGTACCCGCTGTTCCCCGTGCGGCAGACCAGCTACAGCGTCTCCCGCCGGGGGACGCTGCGGGGGCTGCACTTCACCCGTACCCCGCCCGGCACCGCGAAGTTCGTCTCCTGCCCGCACGGCCGGGTGCTCGACCTGGTCCTCGACGTGCGGGTGGGCTCACCGACGTTCGGCAAGTGGGACAGCGTGGTGCTCGACAGCGAGGAGTTCCAGGCGGTCTACCTGCCGGTCGGGGTCGCGCACATGTTCGTCGCCCTGGCCGACGACACCGTCATGTCGTACGTCCTGTCCCAGGAGTACGTCTTCGAGAACGAACTGGCGCTCGACGCGCTCGACCCCGGGCTGGGCCTGCCCATCCCCGAGGACGTCGAACCGATCCTGTCGGAGCGGGACCGCACCGCGATCACCTTCGACCAGGCGCTCGCCCGTGGGTTGCTGCCCGACTACCGGACCTGCCTGGAGATCGAGTCCGGCTTCCGGGCCTGATCCGCCCGCGTCGGGCCGACGCCGCCCGGGGCCTCGGGGCCGCTGTCGTCGCGGGCGAGCGCCGCGACGGTGCGGTCCAGCGCGAGGCGCAACGGCACCCGGGGCGCCCACCCGGTGACCGCCTGGAAGGCCGAGGCGTCAACGACCATGTCGTGGAAGTCGCTGACCCGGGCCTCGTCGGGCGGGGGCACGGCCAGCACCGGCACCGGTGGCCGACCGGTCCGCTCGGCCACCAGGGCGGCGATGGCGCGGAACAGGTCCCCGAGCCGTTCACCCCGGCCGTCGCCGAGCGGCCAGTGCCGGCCGGTCAGCGCCCCGGGGTGGTCCAGCGCCGCCACGAAGGCGGCGGCGGCGTCGGCCACGTACAGCAGTTGCCGTTGCACCCGGCCGTCGTGCCACATGGTCAGTGGCGCTCCGGACAGCGCCCGGCGGATCATCGTGGACACCACGCCCCGGTCGGGCCCGGCGCCCGGCGGCACCGGGCCGAACACGGTGGGCAGTCGCAGCGACACCCCGTTCACGACGCCGGCCCCGGTGGCCGCCACGACCAGCGACTCCGCGGCCTGCTTCTGCCGGTCGTACGGGGTGGCGGGGTGGTCCGGCTCGGTGCCGTCGATCGGGATCCGGGGCGGCCGGCCCACCTGGGAGGCGGAGCCGGCGAAGACCAGTGTGGTGGGCGTGCCGCCCGGCCCGGGGCGGAGCATCCCGACGAGTTCCCGGGTCAGCTCGACGTTGACCCGCGCGCTGCGGTCGTCGTCGGCGCCCCGCCAGCCGGAACTGTCCAGGGTGAGGTTGACCACGGCCGTCGCGTCGCGTACCGCCGCCGCCAGGGCTCCCCGGTCGGTCAGGTCGGCCCGTACCACCTCAAACGCCGCGCGGCCCGGCGCGGCGGGCAGCACGGCAGCCCGGCGGGCGACGGCCCGGACGGTGACCGCCCGGTCGGCGAGCGCGGCCAGCACAGCGGTGCCGACCAGGCCGGAGGCGCCGAGGACGGCGACGACGGGCCGGTCGGCGGGCTCGCCCGCTCGGCCGGTCACCTCAATCCCGCCCGGGTGCCGGGGCCGCCTCGCCGGCCCGGTAGAGCGCCTGCCAGTAGTAGCTCCACGGGATCGTCCGGCTCTCCGCCACGCAGGCCCAGCCCGGCCCCGGCCGGTACGCGTCGAGGAACGCCCGGGACTGCCGCCGCACGGCCTGGTTGTCGTGGATGTCGATGACGTCGCGCAGCAGGCCGGTGCTCAGCGCAAGGTTGACCACGGCCTCGCCCTGGAAGTGCCCGTCCAGGCTCTTGTCGAGGTACTTCCCGACGGGGTTGTTGACGTACAGGTGGCGGGCCCTGGTGGCGACGAAGGCGAGGTACGCGCGCACCGTCTCCGCCGTCATCTCCGCGAACGAGTCGATGTTGATCACGAGGTCGTAGCGCAGCTCGCTCAGCGGCCCGTCCACCTCGCCGACGCCGTGGAAGTGGACCCTCGCCAACTGCTCGGCGGTGAGCACCGTGCCCAGGTAGCGGCGGGCCAGAGCGAGGGAGTTCGGCAGGTCGACCACGTGGTACGCGGCGACGTCGTGGTTGGAGAGCACGGCGTGACAGGTGCGGCCGTAGCCCGCGCCGATCTCCAGCACCGTCGCGCCGTCCAGTGGCACGTGGCGGGAGAAGAACTCCAGCTCCAGCACCGCCTGGAGATAGTCCATGCAGATCCGGTCGCCGTCCCAGACGACGGAGATGGGGTCGCCGACGTCCCGGTTGGCGATCCGGCGCAACCGGGCCCGGTTCGCCTCGCCCAGGTTCTCGGCCAGGTTGAAGATGAGCGTCTTCAGGTAGCGGACCCCGCTGACCCGGGGATCCCAGAGGGCGAGCTTGTAGTTGACGTCGCTCGACTTGAAGGAGGTGAGGTCGTCCGCCGCCTCCTCGGTCACCTGTGTGCTGTTGTACCGTTCCCACAGCGCACTGCGGCCGTACTTGTCGCTCATCCGCTCCCCGCCGATCAGCTCGATCGCTCGTCGACCGGTCGTCCGGCGCCGGCCCGTGGTGGGTTCAGGCACACCGTACCGGCTGCCGCCCGGCCGCCCGGCGGCTCGACGGATGCTCTAGCAGTTCTGCTAGTACCACGGCCGAGGCACCCGCGCGGTACTAGGCTCCCCCATCGAGATCGGCCACTCCCCGGCTCCGGGGAGCACCGGCCGCACGACGGGGTGGCCGGCGACCACCACCGCAGGGGAGGGCAGCGTGGAGTACCGACAGTTGGGCCGGTGTGGACTGCGGGTGTCCAAGGTGTCCCTGGGGGCGTTCAACTTCGGCGGCCCGACCGGGCCGGAGGAGGCCGCCAGGATCGTCGCCACGGCCGTCGAAGCGGGAGTCAACCTCGTCGACACGGCCAACGTCTACCAGGACGGCCGCAGCGAGGAGATCGTCGGCGCGGCCGTGCGGAGCTGCCGGGACGACGTCCTGCTGGCCACCAAGATCTTCAATCCGGTCGGCCCGGGACCGAACGACCGGGGCACCTCGGCGTACGCCCTGAAGCGGGAGTGCGAGCGGTCGTTGCGCCGGCTGGGTACCGACCACATCGACCTGCTCTACCTGCACCGTCACGACCCGGACACTCCGGTGGAGGAGACGGTGTCCGCCCTCGACGACCTGGTCCGCTCGGGCAAGGTCCGCTACGTGGGCACCTCCACCGTGCCCACGGCATACGAGCTGGCCGACCAGCCCCGGCTGGGCACGGTGCCCAGCTGGCGGATCGTCGACCTGCTGCGCACGGCGCAGTCCCGGGGCGCCGCCCCGGTGGTGGCCGAGCAGTCGCCGTACAACCTGCTGGAACGCGAGATCGAGCGGGACGTGCTGCCGCTGTGCGCGGAGTACGGCCTCGGCCTGTTCACCTACAGCCCGCTGGCGATGGGTCTGCTCTCCGACCGGTTCGCCGACGGCGAGCCGCCCCGCGACGCCCGGTTCACCGCCTGGTACGCCCCATCGGGCCCGCACTGGCAGCCGGTGTGGCGGACCCTGGGCCGGTTGGCGAAGGTGGCCGTCGAGCTGGGCCTGTCCCTGCCGGACCTGGCGCACGCCTGGGTCTACGACGCGCCGGGGGTGACCAGCACGGTCGTCGGCCCCCGCACGCTGGACCAGGCCCGGGCGGCGCTGGCGGCGGCCGACCGGCCGCTGCCGGAGGAGGCCCGCGCCCGGCTCGACGGCATCGCCGCACCCGGGGAGAGCCGATGGTTGCGGGTGGTGGAGCGGGGGGTGCGGCGCTCTCGCGGTGGCCCGGACGATGCTGAGGAAAACGTTAGTCCCTGACGGTGGCGGCTTGTCTACCATTCAACCTGGCGAATCTTGACGAGGCGCGTCGCCCGGTCCGGTCAGCGCGGGTGCGACCGTCTCGCTCCGCCTCGGCGGGAACCGGCGGGAAGGAGTGCGATGAGCGCCCAGGTCCTCAGCGACGAGCAGGTCGAGCGGTTCGTCTCCGACGGGTTCGTGAAGTTGGAGGCGGCGTTCCCGGCCGAGCTCGCGCAGCAGGGTCGCGAACTGCTGTGGCGGCAACTCGGCATGGACCCCGAGGACCGGAGCACCTGGTCCCGCGAGGTGGTCCGGCTGGGCCTCCAGGACGCCGAGCCCTTCGTGCGCAGCGCCACCACGCCCCGGCTGCACGCCGCCTTCGACCAGCTCGTCGGGGTGGGGCGCTGGAAGCCGTTGGACCGGATCGGCACCTTCCCGGTCCGGTTCCCGGTGCCCAAGCGCCCGGAGCAGACCGAGGACTACGGCTGGCACATCGACGCCAGTTTCCTGGCCGACGACGCGCAGCGGCTGGGCCCCCAGAACTGGGAGGGCGAGCTGGACCTGGTCCCGCCCAACTACGCGGAGGTCTTCCGCTGCAACCTCCGGTCGCGGGGGCGGGCCCTGCTGCTGCTGTTCCTCTTCTCCGACACCGACGAGCGGGAGGCGCCGACGCTGGTCAGGGTCGGCTCCCACCTGGACGTGCCGCCGCTGCTCGAACCGTACGGCCCGGAGGGCACCTACCTCGACGTGGGCGACGTCGGCCGGGACCGCCCGCTCGCCTCCGCCACCGGACGCGCCGGTGACGTCTACCTGTGCCACCCGTTCCTGGTGCACACCCCGGTGGCCAACACCGGCACGCGGCCCCGGTTCATGGCCCAGCCGAGCCTGCAGCCGGTGGGCGAGCTGGACCTGGACCGCCCGGACGGCGACTACTCGCCGGTCGAACGGGCCGTGCGCATCGGGCTGGGCCTGCCGGCCGCCGAGCCGGTCCGATGACCGTCCCGGACACGGACGAGCGGGCCACGACGACCGACGAGCCCAGCGCCCGCCGGGCGCAGACCGGCGCGGACGCCGCCTGGCCGGAGCTGATGCGGTTGGTGTTCGGCGGGATGGCCAGCCGGCTGGTCGGCTACTGCGTCCGGCTGGGGCTGCCCGACGCGATCGGCGACGACGAGCGCACCCCGCAGGAGTTGGCGCTGCGGTACGACGCCCGAGCGGACACCATGTTCCGGGTGCTGCGCGCCCTGGCCGCGCTGCGGGTGCTCACCGAGACCACACCCGGCCGGTTCGCGCTCGCCCCGATGGGGGCGCTGCTGCGTGGGGACCGACCCGGCACGCTGCGCCCGCTGGCCCGGATGCTGACCGACCCGGCCATGACCACGGCCTGGGACGGCCTGGCGCACAGCGTCCGCACCGGCGAGCCGGCCTTCGACGGCATCTTCGGCACCGACTTCTTCAGCTACGTGGGCGGGCGACCCGACCTTTCCGAGCTGTACAACGCGGCGATGAGCCAGGTGACCCACAGCGTCGCGGCGGCCGTTGCCGAGCGTACCGACCTGGCCGGCGTGCGGACGGTGGTCGACGTGGGCGGCGGAGACGGCACCCTGCTGGCCGCCGTGCTCGCCGCGAACCCCGGCGTGCGGGGCGTGCTCTACGACAGCGCCAGCGGCAGCGCGGAGGCGGCGGGGAACCTGCGCCGCGCCGGGGTCGGCGACCGGTGCCGGATCGAGGTGGGTGACTTCTTCGAGAGGGTCCCCGCCGACGCCGACCTCTACCTGCTCAAAAGTGTGATCCACGGTTGGGGCGACGGCCGGGCGACGGGAATCCTCCGGCACTGTGCCGAGGCGGTCGCCCCGGGCGGCCGGATCGTCATGATCGACCACGTGCTGCCGGACGTGGTCGGCCCGGCGGCCAACGCGCTGGCGTACCTGACCGACGTGGGGATGCTGGTCAACGGGCAGGGCCTGGAGCGGACCCGAGGCGACCTGGAACGGCTGTGCGGCAAGGCGGGGCTGTCCCTGGAGGACGTCACGCCGCTGCCTCCCACCGACTTCCACTGGATCGAGTCCCGGCCTGCCTGACCCGGCCCGGCGGTGCCGGATTGGTAGGGTGCGCCGGGGAGGGCATGTGACTTACCGGCACGAAACCGTACGCGGTGCGTACGGCGACCTGGCCAGTGGCGCCGTGTTGCGCTCGGCGCCGGGCTTCCCGGCGTTCCCGGTGCGGCTCGCCTCCGAGGTCCTGCAAACCGCGCTGGAGTTGCGCCCGACGTCCGCCCCGGCCACCGTCTGGGACCCGTGCTGCGGCAGCGGCTACCTGCTGACGGTGCTCGCGCTGCTGCACCGGCCGAGCCTTGCCGGGCTGCTCGCCTCCGACGTCGACGAGGCGGCCCTCGACCTTGCTCGGGCCAACCTCGGCCTGCTGACCGGCGCCGGGCTCGACACGCGGGCCCGCGAGCTGGCGCAACGCGCCGAGGCGTTCGACAAGCCGCACTACGCGGAGGCGGCCGCCGCCGCCCACCGGCTGCGCGCCCGTCTGGACGCGGCAGGCGGCCCGCTGCCGTACGCGGTGCGGCGGGCCGACGTGTTCGACCGCGTGGCCCTCACCGAGGCCGTCGCGGGCATGACCCCCGACCTGGTCGTGACCGACCTGCCGTACGGGGAGCAGACGAGCTGGCAGGGGGAGCGGGCCGGGGAGGGCCTGCCCGGGATGCTGACCAGGGTCGCTTCCGTGCTGCCGCCGACCGGGGTGCTCGCCGTGGTCCTACGTGGACGCAAGGTGCCGCCGGTCGGTGAGGTCCGCCCTCGGCGGCGGTTGCGGGTGGGCACCAGAGCGGCGGCCTTCTTCGTCGCAGGCGACCTGACCGGGGTGCCCGCGACCTGACCGGGTGCCGGTCAGCGGCGGGCGTGCGCCCCGGCGCTGGTCGACCGGGCCCGGGCCGGGCACCGCGGCCGTGGCGGGCGCGCGGCGCGCGAACCGGGCCGGGGCCGCTAGGCTGCGGCCCCGTGGACCTGATCGACGGCCTGAGCGTCGTCTGGAACGAACTCGTCGGCGCGCAACCCGACCCGCCACCGCTGCTGGTCCTGGCCACCGCCGCCGTCGCGCTGGCGGTGGTCGCCACCCGGGTGCCCTGGCGGGTCGCGCGTAACGCGGTGACCATCGCCCACGAGGGCGGTCATGCGCTGGCCGCCCTGCTCACCGGGCGGAAGCTGCGCGGCATCCGGCTGCACTCGGACACCTCCGGGCTCACCCTGTCGGCCGGCCGCCCCACCGGGCTGGGCATGATCCTCACCCTGTTCGCCGGGTACGTCGCCCCGACCCTGCTCGGGCTGGCCGGGGCGTGGCTGCTCGCCGGGAACCGGATCACCATGCTGCTCTCGGTCACGGTGGTGCTGCTGCTGGCCATGCTGGCGATGATCCGCAACGTCTACGGGGCACTGTCGCTGCTCGCCACCGGCGGTCTGGTCTTCGCCGTCTCCTGGTACGCCCCGCCGCAGGTGCAGGCCGCGTTCGCCTGGACCTCGGTCTGGTTCCTGCTGTTCGGCGGCGTGCGTCCGGTGATCGAGTTGCAGCGGCTGCGCAGCCGTGGCCGGATGCCGGAGTCCGACGCCGACCAGCTCGCCCGGTTGACGCCGTTCCCGCCCCTGTTCTGGGTCGGTGTCTTCCTGGTCGTCTGCCTGGCCGGCCTCGCCGTCGGCGCCCTGCTGCTCGCCGGCCCGATCCTCACCGACGCCGGGCTCACGGTCTGACCACCGCCCACCCGCGCCCTCGACCACTCCGGCCGGCACCCGATTCTCGGACGGTCGCTGTTCGCTGCCGAAGGCCCGCCGCGCCGGCCGTGACGTGACGAGCCCGCCGCGCCGGCCGTGACGTGACGGGCCCGCCGGGAGACCCCGGGAGGAACCCGCCGGGGACCCCCGGGGAGGGAAGAAGCCGGCCGGTCGGGCAACCGGGGACCACCCGCCAGGCGTGTCCCCTGCGACACGGGGAGGTGGCGGATGCCGGACGCCGAGGGGTTCGACGAGTTCTACCGGGGCAGCCGGCAACGATTGCTGGGTTTCGTGTACATGATCACCGGAAACCTGGCCGAGGCGCAGGACGCCGTGCAGGAGGCGTACATCCGCGCATGGCAGCGCTGGCCGACCGTACGCGGGTACGACGATCCGGAGGGCTGGCTGCGCGTGGTGGCGAGCCGGATCGCGGTGAGCCGGTGGCGCAGCATGCGTAGCCGGGCGCGGGCGTACCTGCGGCACGGTGCGCCGGAGAGCGTCCCCGCGCCGAGCACCGCGACGCTGGAGGTGGTGGCGGCGCTACGCCGGCTGCCCGAGGCGCAGCGCACCGCCATCGCCCTGCACTACCTGCTCGGCATGCCGGTGGCCGAGGTGGCACGGGAGACCGCCGCCCCGGTCGGCACCGTGAAAGCCCGTCTCTCCCGGGGGCGTGCCGCGCTCGCCGGGCTGCTCGCCGTCTCTGACCTGGAGGAGGCCGCCGATGCGTGACGACCTGACGTTCGCCGAACGGATGCACCGGGACCTGCGGGACGTCCGTTGGCCCGAGCCGGCGGACATCCGCGCCCGGGCCCGCCGCCGCAGCCGGCGTACGGCGATGGCGGCGGCCGCGGCCGTGCTGGCCGTACTCTCGGTCTTCGCCGTGGCGGTCGGCGGCCGGGCCGGCGGGCACCTCGCGCCGCCGATGTCCTGGGTCGACGGGTGGCGCGCGTCTACCGAGCCGGAGCGGTCCGGCCGGACCGAGATCGGCCAGGAGGCCCTGCTGGACCCGGCCGACCTGGGCGTGCCGAGCAACGTACGACTGGGGGACTCTGGGCTTCAGGAGCAGGTCCGGGTGGACCCGCTGCTCCAGTCGTGCGCCGTGGGCAAGGAGCCGGGGGCGGGGCCGCCGGTGTCTCGCTACTCGCGATCCCAGACGCTGCTCCTGGACGACACGTCGGGCCAGGACGGGTCGATGGCCGTCCCCGTCCTCACCCAGGACGTCTACCGCCTCGACCCCGCCCCGGCCGGCCGGCTGCTCGCCGACCTGGACCGGGCGGCGACCACCTGCGCCCGCTGGAGCGACACGGCGGTTCGGCCCCTGGACGACGGCCGTGGCGCGATCTCGGTGGCCCACACCTGGCAGACGATCGCCCGCGACTTCGCCGGCGACGAGGCGGTCGTGTTGCGGCACACCGTGATGTCCCCGGTGGACCCCACGACGGGCAAGCCCCTCGACGTGGGGTACCCGCCGGAAACCCGGATGATCGTCCGGGTCGGCGACCTGGTCACCGTCATCGTGCCCGAGCGCGGGTTGGGCGTCGACGGGCCGGACGGCCCCCGCGAGACCAGCGACGCGGAGCTGCTCGAACTGGGCCGCACGGCCGCCCGGCGGATGTGCCTCGCCGCCAACCCGGCGTGCTGACCGGCGCCCGGCTGCCGGGCCCGCCGGCTCCTCCGGCGTCGGGAGGGGGCCCTGCTGCACGGATCGCGTGACAGGGGCCCCTCCCTGCACCGCGCCTAGAGCGGGATGTTGCCGTGCTTCTTCGCCGGGAGCGTCTCGCGCTTGGTGCGCAGCACCCGCAACGCCCGGACGATCTGGGTACGCGTCTCGTGCGGCGGGATCACCGAGTCGACGTACCCGCGCTCGGCGGCGACGTACGGGTTGGCCAGGGTGTCCTCGTACTCGGCGATCTTCTCGGCGCGCACGGCGGCCGGGTCCTCGGCGGCGGCCAGCTCCTGCCGGTACAGGATGTTCACCGCGCCCTGCGCGCCCATCACCGCGATCTGCGCGGTCGGCCAGGCGAAGTTCAGATCCGCGCCCAGGTGCTTGGAGCCCATCACGTCGTACGCCCCGCCGTACGCCTTGCGGGTGATCACGGTGACCTTCGGGACGGTCGCCTCGGCGTACGCGTAGATGAGCTTCGCGCCGCGCCGGATGATGCCGTCCCACTCCTGGCCGGTGCCGGGTAGGAACCCGGGCACGTCCACGAAGGTCAGCACGGGGATGTTGAACGCGTCGCAGGTGCGCACGAACCGGGCGGCCTTCTCCGACGCGGCGATGTCCAGCGTGCCGGCGAGGTGCATCGGCTGGTTGGCCACCACGCCGACCGGTCGTCCCTCGATTCGACCGAAGCCGACCACCATGTTCTGCGCGTACAGCGGCTGGACCTCCAGGAACTCCCCGTCGTCCAGCACGTGCTCGATGACCCGGTGCATGTCGTACGGCTGGTTCGCCGAGTCCGGGACGAGGCTGTCCAGCTCCCGGTCGGCGTCGCTGATCGCCACGTCGGCCGGGGCGTCGAAGACCGGCGGCTCGTCCAGGTTGTTCGACGGCAGGTACGACAGCAGCGCCTTGACGTACTCGATCGCGTCCTCCTCGTCGGTGCCGAGGTAGTGCGCGTTGCCGCTGCGCGCGTTGTGGGTGCGGGCACCGCCCAGTTCCTCCATCCCGACGTCCTCGCCGGTGACCGTCTTGATCACGTCGGGGCCGGTGATGAACATGTGCGAGGTCTGGTCGACCATCACGGTGAAGTCGGTGACCGCCGGAGAATAGACCGCGCCGCCCGCGCACGGGCCCATGATCAGGGAGATCTGCGGGATGACGCCGCTGGCCCGCACGTTGCGGAAGAAGATCTCGCCGTAGAGCCCGAGGGACGCCACGCCCTCCTGGATGCGGGCGCCGCCGGAGTCGTTGATGCCGACGACCGGGCAGCCGATCTTCATGGCCAGGTCCATCACCTTGACGATCTTTTCGCCGAACACCTCGCCGAGGGAGCCGCCGAAGACCGTGAAGTCCTGCGCGAAGACGCAGACCTGCCGCCCGTCGACCGTGCCGTAGCCGGTGATCACCCCGTCGCCGTACGGGCGGGTGCGGTCCAGGCCGAAGTTGGTGGACCGGTGCCGGGCGAACCCGTCCAGCTCGACGAAGGACCCCTCGTCGAGCAGCAGCCCGATCCGCTCCCGCGCCGTCTTCTTGCCCCGGGCGTGCTGCTTGGACACCGCACGCGCCGATCCGGCGTGCACCGCCTCGTCGACCCGTCGCTCCAGGTCCGCCAGCTTGCCCGCCGTGCTGTGGATGTTGATCCCGGTCTCGGTAGTCACCCACGGAATATAACGATGGTTCAGGTGGCCGACGGTGTGCAGTACGCCTCAGCAACCTCACCGGGCTCGGGCAACGCCGGCACCCGCCGCCGCGTCCGGGCGGGCCGTAGGCTGGCGGGATGCCCGGCTCGCCGTACACCGACCTGGATCGCCCGCCGCTGTCGGCGGCCCGGCTGCGCCGGGCGCTGACCGCCCCGCACGGCCCCTGGGCCCGGCTGGAGCTACGCGCCGAGACCGGCTCGACCAACGCGGACGTGGCGGAGGCGGCCCGATCCGGCGAGCCGGAGGGCCTCGTGGTGATCGCCGAGCGGCAGACCGCCGGCCGGGGCCGGCGCGGCCGGGTCTGGCAGTCGCCGCCCCGCGCCGGAATCGCGACCAGCGTGCTGCTGCGGCCGGGCGAGGCTGTCGCGGAGCGCGACTGGCCGCCGGCCCCCGCGACCGGGTACGGCTGGCTGCCCCTGCTCGCCGGCGTCGCGCTGGTCGAGGCGGTGGCCCGGCTGGCCGAGCTGGACGCCGCCCTCAAGTGGCCCAACGACCTGCTGATCGGCGACGCCAAGTGCGCGGGCATCCTGGCCGAGGCGGTGCCCGGCCCGGCCCCGGACCAGCCCCCGGCGATCGTCCTCGGCATCGGTCTCAACGTCACCCTGCGCGCCGACGAGCTGCCGGCGAACCCGACCGGCCTGCCGGCCACCTCGCTCCAGCTCGCCGGGGCCGTCGCCACCGACCGGGACCCGCTGCTGCGCGCACTGCTGCGCTCTGTCGCCGACTGGTACGACCGCTGGCGCCACGCCGGCGGCGACGCGGTGGCCAGCGGGCTGCGCGACGCGTACCTGGCGGCCTGCGCGACGGTCGGCAGACCGGTGCGGGTGCTGCTGCCCGGCGGTGCGGAGGTGACCGGCGTGGCGACCGGCGTGGACGCCGACGGCCGGCTGCTGGTCGACACCCCGGCGGGCCCGCGCACCCTCGCCGCAGGAGACGTCCTGCACCTGCGGTGAAAGGAAGGGCCCCTTGTTAACGCCTACGGTAGAGATGGGTCCCCTTCTCACACCGGGGGCGGTGCGTCGGGGCCGCGCGGCCGGAACCTGGGAACCACCGCACCGGTTGATCCGCGCGCGGGTGCCCACCGGTTACGGTCAGCTCGTCCGGTTCTGGCGAGGAGGTTCCCGTGGCGTTCCCCGAAGACGTGCTCACCGAGGACGAGCACGTCGTGCTGCACCTGCACCCGCACTGGAAGGCCATGGTGCGTCCGGTTCTGGTGCTGGCGCTCGCCGTCGCGGCGGTGGTGGCGGGCTGGATCCTGCTCCCGGACGGCGGTGCCGCGACCACCGCGCTGTACCTCCTCGCGGGGCTGGCGGTGCTGCTGGTGCTCTGGTTCGGGCTTTGGCCGTTCCTGGTGTGGCGCAGCACCCACTACCTGTTCACCAACGAGCGGGTGCTGCTCCAGCAGGGCGTCCTCTCCCGGGACCGGCGGGACATCCCGCTGACCCGGATCAACGACCACGCGATGAGCCAGCGTTTCGTCGAGCGGTTGCTCGGCTGCGGCACCCTGACCATCGAGTCGGCCGGCGAGCGGGGGCAGTCGGTGCTCGCCGACGTCCCGCACGTCGGCAAGGTCCAGACCAAGCTGTACGAGCTGGTCGAGGCGCACCACGACCGGCACTCCCTCGGTGACGGCGAGATGCGCGAGATCCTCGCGGACATGCGCGAGGGCAAGCCCCTGCGCGACCCCTCGGTCTGACCCGGTCAGCCGGGACGGAGGGTGAACCAGCCGCGGAAGCGGGTGCGCAGCACCTCCTGTTCCGGCCTGCCGTCGGGGCCGAGGCGGAACATGGTGCCGGTGAGGCTGACCGTGCCGAGCCCCGGGCGGGCGGTGGAGGGGCGGCTGCCCATCACGTCCAGGCGTGCCGCCAGGTGGTCGCCGGCACGGACCGGGGCCAGCCAGCGCAGCTCCTCCAGGCCGGGGGAGGCGTCCGCCGCGGCCCGGGCCAGCACGTGGTCGACGTACGCGCGCATGAATAGGCTGACCGTGTAGAACCCGCTGGCGATCAGCCCGCCGTGGTGACTCGCGGCGGCGCGCTCGGCGTCGACGTGGTACCACTGCGGGTCGAACCGGCGGGCGAAGGCGACCATCTCTGCGCCGTCGACCCGCACCACGCCGAGGTCGAAGGTGCGCCCGGGCGTCAGGTCCTCGAAGAAGATCTCGGCCGGGGCTCCGGTGCCCGACGCCGGGCCCCCGCCGCTGCCCCCGGGCGCCGTGGCACCGGCCCCGGACCCCGTCGTGGCGGCTTGGTTCGTGGCGGCTTGGTTCGTGCCGATTTGGTTCGTGCCGATTTGGTTCGTGCCGACTTGGTTCGTGCCGACTTGGTTCGTGCCGACTTGGGCCGCACCGACCGCTTCGGGCGCGCTGGTCGCCCCGGGAGCGGTAGCCGCCCCGGTAGCGGAAGTCGCCCCGTTCCCTGGTGCCCCGTTCGCCGGGACCCGGCTTGCCGGTGCGCTGTTCGCCGGTGCGCCGCTCGGGGAAGCCTCGGTTGCCGGCGTGCCGGTCGCGGAAGACGCGCCGGTCTCCTGCACGCTCACCGCCGGCGCCGGCGGGTGCCGGCGTGTAGTTCCTCGGCGAGTTCCGCCGCCAGCTCACCGTCGAGCGCGTTGCCGAGCGCCGCGTCGGCCGAGGCGGGCCGGCCCTGTGCGGGCGTCGTGACCCCGTACCCGCTGCCGGGCTTGTCACGGCGGGCCGCCGGCCGTGTCGTGTCCCGTCCCGGCTCCCGTCTGGTGCCCGGCCTCGGCTCGGACTCCTCCAGCTCGGTGACGGACTCGGCCAGCTCGGCCACAGGGTCCAGCTCGGCCATCGTGTCCCATTCGTCGCGCGGGATGGTGTGCCAGGTGTCGGCCGCCGGCTGGGCGGGGGCCGGCTGGAAGACGAATGTCCGGTACGACCAGAAGCGGAAGAGGGTGCCGAGCAGCACGCCGCCGGTTTTCGCGACGTTGAGGGCGAGCAGGCCGGTTACGCCGAGGCCGTACTTGGCCGCGGCCAGGACGCCGAGCTCGATGAGCAGGCCGGTCGCGTTGAAGAGGAAGAAAAGGGCATACTCCCGACGCATGGCCGATTTTGGGCGGTCCCGGTACGTCCAGTGCCGATTCATCAGGTACGACGTGATCGTCGCCACGACGGTGGCGATGACCGTGGCCTTCAGTTGGCCGTCCCGGAAGACCGTGAGTGCCAGCGCATTGAACACCGCGTAATTGAGGGCGGTGTTGATGCCGCCGACGACGCCGAATTTGAGCGCCTCGCGGACGAACTTCTGCCAGCGTTCAGGCAGCAGACGGACAAGACGCATGCGCAACACCTTAGGCGAGTTGGCGGGGCCGGGGCGGCCGGCCGGACGAGATGGGCGGCGGGTCACGCCGAAGGTTCCCGGTCGGGTGCCGCCTCCGTGACCGTCCGGGTTCCCGCTTCGACGAAGACGAACCGTCGGTACGACCAGAACCGGAACAGCGTGCCGAGGCCGGTGCCCACGATGAAGCTGGCGATGTTGTCGGCGAGGGCGGTCTGGAAGATTTCGGGCCAGATGGCGCCCAGGCCGTACCGGCTGATGGCGAGGCAGCCCACCGCGATGCCCAGGCCAACGCTGTTGAAGAAGAAGAAGAGCGCGTACTCGCGCGCAGGGTTGGAGCGCTGGCGGTGCCGCCACGTCCAGAACCGGTTGCCGAGGAAGGCCACGGTCGCGGCGATCACCGTGGAGATCGTCTTCGCGGTGACCTGCTCGACGCCGCGGGCGTTGGCCAGGTAGTTGAACAGGGCGAAGTCGACCAGGAACGCGACGCTGCCCACGGTGGCGAACTTGCTCAGCTCGCGGACCAGGTGACCGAAGCGGTCGATCAGGGCACGGACCACGCCGGGGCGGGTCGGCGGGGGTCCTGGCTGGTCCCCGGTCATCGTCACGGCCACCCGCTGAGCGTACCGGTTGCGCGCTGCGGCGGCGGGAAGCAACGACCGGCCGCGCGCGGGCGCGCCAGGCGGAGCGCCGTGCGCTGGTTGAGCGCTGTGCCCGTGGCCCGCTGCGGTCCCCGTGCCGTCGCCGGGTGCTGGTGAGTGGAGCCTAACCGGCCGTACGGCAATTCGTGGATCCTTTCGGGAATGCGCATTCGTGCACAGCTTCGCGCGTTCCCCCATGCTTCTCCGGTGTCACCCGTTCGCCCTTCCGCACCACCCGTCGCGCCTGGCCCGTACGTTCCCGCGCGGCTTGGACCTCGGCGGAGGCCGCAGAAGAGTTCGACGGAGGGCCACGGAAGAATTTGCGTGAAAGTGCTCGGGAAAGCGGGTATGAGATCGCGATGCCGCAGCGTGACCACACCTTGTGCAGTTCTTCACAACCAGTCCCACTGACTCGCGACGTCGCCCGGTTTACGCTGAGGCCACTCCCAGGTTTCCACGAAGACGACGCCTCGCGCCGTCACAACTCGTGCATCCCACAAACCGGTCAGCGTCGACCACAAGGAGATGTGTCATGGTTGCTCCGGCCACCGTTCGGGGTATCGATCAGGCCCCGACATCCCACCCCAAACTGCTCGCCTGGGTCCGAGAGGTAGCGGAACTGACCACTCCCGACCGGGTCGTCTGGGTCGACGGGTCCGACGAGGAGTGGCGCCGCCTCACCGACGAGCTCGTGGACAACGGCACCCTGATCCGGCTCAACCCGGAGAAGCGACCCAACTCGTTCTACTCCCGCACCGACCCCTCCGACGTCGCCCGGGTCGAGGAGCGCACGTTCATCTGCTCCAGCGACGCGGCGGACGCCGGCCCCACCAACAACTGGATGGCGCCGGCCGAGATGAAACGGACGATGACGCAGCTCTACCGCGGCTGCATGCGCGGCCGCACCATGTACGTCATCCCGTTCTGCATGGGCCCCGTCGAGGCCGAGAACCCCATGTTCGGCGTCGAGATCACCGACAGCCCGTACGTGGTGGTCTCGATGCGCATCATGACCCGGATGGGCGCGACGGTCCTGGCGGCGATGGACGACGACGCGGACTTCGTGCACGCGCTGCACTCCATCGGCGTCCCGCTGGCCCCCGGGCAGTCCGACGTCGCCTGGCCGTGCAACGAGACGAAGTACATCTCGCACTTCCCGGAAACCCGGGAGATCTGGTCCTTCGGTTCCGGCTACGGCGGCAACTCGCTGCTCGGCAAGAAGTGCTACTCGCTGCGCATCGCCAGCGTGATGGGCCGGGACGAGGGCTGGCTCGCCGAGCACATGCTGATCCTCAAGATCACCTCCCCGGAGGGGAGGGTCTACCACGTCGCCGGGGCGTTCCCGTCCGCCTGCGGCAAGACCAACCTGGCCATGCTGGAGCCGACCATCCCTGGCTGGAAGGTCGAGACGATCGGCGACGACATCGCCTGGATGCGCTTCGGCCCGGACGGCCGGCTCTACGCGGTCAACCCCGAGTACGGCCTGTTCGGAGTCGCCCCGGGCACCGACTGGAAGACCAACGCGAACGCGATGCGGACGCTGGAGCGCGGCAACTCCATCTTCACCAACGTCGCCCTCACCGACGACGGCGACATCTGGTGGGAGGGCATGGGCGAGCCGCCGGCGCACCTGCGCGACTGGAAGGGGAACGACTGGACGCCGCAGAGCGACAGTCTCTCCTCGCACGCGAACAGCCGGTTCTGCACCCCGATCACGCAGTGCCCGATCCTGGCGGACGACTACTACGACCCCAACGGGGTGCCGATCGACGCGATCCTGTTCGGCGGCCGGCGCCGGGACACCATTCCGCTGGTCACCGAGGCCCGGGACTGGGTGCACGGCGTTTACCTGGGCGCGACGCTGTCTTCGGAGACCACGGCCGCCGCGTCCGGCGCGGTCGGCGTGGTGCGCCGCGACCCGATGGCGATGCTGCCGTTCATCGGCTACCACGCCGGTGACTACTTCCGGCACTGGATCGAGATGGGTAAGGGCGCCAACGGCGACGAGGCCAAGCTGCCCAAGATCTACTACGTCAACTGGTTCCGCAAGGACGCCGAGGGCAACTTCCTCTGGCCGGGCTTCGGCGAGAACGCCCGGGTGCTCAAGTGGATCATCGAGCGGCTCGAGGGCCGCGCCGACGCCGTCGAGACCCCGATCGGCATGGTCCCGGCGCAGGACGCGCTGGACGTCGACGGCCTCGACATGACCCCGGAGGACGTCCGGATCGCGCTGAAGGTCGACCCGGACGAGTGGCGCGCGGAGCTGCCGCTGGTCACCGAGTGGTTCGAGAAGTTCGGCGACAAGCTCCCCGGCGTCCTCTGGGCCGAGCTCGACGCGCTGCGAGCGCGGCTCGACCAGGAACAACCGCGCCGGTAGGTGTATGGGTTGCCCGTACCGGGCACCATCGGATCCCATGAGGCCGGCCGCCGCGACCACCGAGGTCCGGCGGCCGTCCGCCGTCCGGGCCCTGACCACCCTGCTGGCCGTCACGGCGGCGGCCACCGTCGTGGTCGAGCTGCTCAACTGGTGGTACGCCCCGGAGCAGGGCTTCGGGCTGGCGGTACGCACCGGCTGGGCGATGCTCCGCTCACTGGGCTTCCTGCTGCTGATCGGGCACGTCGACCGGGGCCGCACCGTGGCCCGGCCGTTCGGGCTGATCCTCGCCGTCACCACCGTCTTCGCCGTCGGCCGGCTGGTCGTGCCGAGGCAGGGCGTGCCGCCGCTGCCGGGGCTGCTCGGCTTCGCCCTGCTCGCCGCGCTCTGCGTGGCCGTGGTCTGGCTGCTGTACCGCTCCGACGCGGTCGCCGGACACCTGGTCCGGCACCGCAAGGGCCTGGTCGTCGAGCGCGGGACGATCGCCTGGCGGGAGGTCGCCCCGAAGCGGCCACCGGTCGCCGGCTGGCTGCTGACCAGCCGGGCCGCCGCGTTCACGTACAGCCCGTTGATGCTCGTCCCGGCGCTGGTGGCCACCGGTGCCGTGCTCGACGGCCGGCCGGCCGCCGTGCCCGCGGTGCTGTTCTGGTTCGCCGCCGGGATCGCGACCAGCTACGTCGTGCTGTTCTGCACCGCCTTCCTCGTGCGTGGCCGGCGCTGGGCCCGCCGCCTGCTGGTGGCGACCACCCTCGGCGTGCTCGCCGTGGACCTGCCGCTGTGCTGGTGGCTGCTCGGCGTCGACGGCCTGGTCCGCGACGGCGCCCCGTTGCTCGCCGCCGCCGTCCTGGCGTTGTACGGGTTGTGGCGCGCCGGCCGGACGCAGGCCCCGACGACGCCGAGCTGAACGCGTGCGGGACACGGGAGGTGCCATGGGAGACGAGTACGACGTGGCGGTGGTCGGGGCGGGTCCGGCCGGGTCGGCCGCTGCGCTGGCCGCCCGCCGGGCCGGGGCCCGGGTGCTGCTGCTGGACCGGGCCGACTTCCCCCGGGACAAGGCGTGCGGGGACGGCGTCGCCGCGCACGCGCTGGACGTCCTCGCCGGGCTGGGCGTCACCGGGGCCGTCGACGGGTACGCCCCGCTGCCCCGGATCCGACTGGTCGGCCCCGGCGGTGACACGGTGGCGCGGGCGCTGCCCCGGCCCGCGTACACGGTGCCCCGGGAGGTGTTCGACGCCCGGCTGGTGGCGGCGGCGGTCGCGGCGGGCGCGGAGCTGCGCCGGCACACCGTGCGGGGGGTCGAGGCGCGCGACGGGCGGGTCGTGCTCGACGGCGAGGTCGCCGCGCGGGCGGTGGTCGGCGCGGACGGCGCGGGATCGGTGGTCCGGCGGGCGCTCGGCCATCCGGTGAACCCGAACCGCCACCTTGCCCTGGCCATCCGGGGGTACGCGCCGGCCCGGCCCGGCCCGCCCGAGCAGCTCATCGTCACCTCGGCGTCGCGCTGGCCGGCGTACGCCTGGTCGTTCCCGATCGGCGACGGGCGGGCCAACGTCGGGTACGGGGAGGTGTTGCAGGGTGAGCCGCTGACCCGAGCGCACCTGCTGGACCGGCTGGCCGCGCTGCTGCCCAGCACAGACCCGGCGATGGTGACCGCGCTGCGCGCCCACCACCTGCCGCTGTCCACCCACCGCCTCCCACCCGGACGGGGCCGGCTGGTGCTCGCCGGGGACGCGCTGTCGTTGATCAACCCGTTCACCGGGGAGGGGATCTTCTACGCACTGCTCTCCGGCGCGCTGGCCGGCGCGGCGGCAGCCGGCGACCCCGCCCACGCCGCCCGGCGGTACGCCGCCGCGCTGCGCCGCCGCCTCGGCGTACACCTGCGGCACAGTTCGGTCGCGGCCTGGCTGGCGCGCCGCAGGCGGGTCGTCGACGTCGCCGTCCGGGCGGCCCGGCGCGACGACCGGGTCTTCGGCACCGTCGTCGAGCTGGGCCTCGGTGACGGTCGGCTGGACGTCCGCACCCTCGCGATGATCGGCGTCGGTCTCTCGGCGCGGCATCGGCCACCGCGGGACTGAAACGCGCGGGGGGTCGCTACTCTGCAAGGTGATGACTCTGCGGAATCTCCTCTACTCCGTGTACGAGCGGCGGCTGACGGCCACGCTCGCGGGCAAGCCGGTGCCCCGGCACGTGGGCGTCATGTGCGACGGGAACCGCCGCTGGGCGCGGGAGATGGGCTTCGTCGACCCCAACGACGGGCATCGCATGGGCGCGGAGCGGATCAAGGAACTGCTGCGCTGGTGCGACGCCGCCGGCGTCGGGCACGTGACCCTGTGGCTGCTCTCCACGGACAACCTCTCCCGCCCGGCGGAGGAGCTCGACCCGCTGCTACAGATCATCGAGGACCTGTCGACCGAGCTGGCCGAGGAGGGCAACCCCTGGCGGCTGCGGATGGTCGGGGCGCTCGACGTGCTCCCGGCGCACCACGCGGCGGCGCTCAAGGCGGCCGAGGAACGCACCCGGGAACGCGCCGGCGGCGCCCAGGTCAACATCGCCGTCGGGTACGGCGGCCGGCGCGAGATCGCCGACGCGGTCCGCTCGCTGCTGCACGAGCACGCGGCGGCCGGCGGCACCATCGAGGAGCTGGCCGAGACGCTGGACGTCGACGACATCTCCGAGCACCTTTACACCCGGGGCCTGCCGGACCCGGATCTGATCATCCGGACCAGCGGCGAGCAGCGCCTGTCGGGCTTCATGCTCTGGCAGTCGGCCCACTCGGAGTTCTACTTCTGCGAGCTGAACTGGCCCGACTTCCGCCGGGTCGACTTCCTCCGCGCGCTGCGCTCGTACGCCAACCGGCAGCGACGCTTCGGCACCTGACCCCCGGGCCCCGGCTCAGCTGAGGCGGGGGACCGCCTCGGTGAGGAAGTCGCCGAGGGCGGCGGGGGAGTCGATCGTCATGTCGGCGGCCTCGGCGACCTCGTGGCCGGTCTCCGGGTTGGCCACGGCCACGCAGACCCCGAGGAACTCCGGGTCCGCAGCGGCGCGGGCGCGCAGCGCCGCGAAAGCCTTGATGTCGGAGAGCGTCGTCGCCGAAGTACCACGCGCCGCCGGCGTCCCGGACCACCTCGCCGATCACCATGCCCTTGTCCCGGTCGACCGGGGGCTTGATCTCCAGCACCATCCGGCCGGCCTGCACGCGCAGCCCGAGCCGCACGGCCTGGGCCTGGCCCCACTCCTGCACGATCGCGCCGAGTTGGGGGGCGGTGCGCCAGTGCAGCGCCACGGAGAGCCGCTTGAACTCCACCAGCGCGCCGGCCGGCAGCTCGGCGCGGGCGAGGTCGGCCAGCTCCCGCATGGTCGGCACCCAGGGCAGCGCCGCCGGCTCGGTGACGGTCTCGCCGCCGGAGTGGCTGTGCTCCAGGCCGTAGAGGCCGTAGAGGTCGACGCCGGCCAACCCGCCGAGGTGGTCGCGGAGGAACTCCACCGGGCGGGCGGAGACGATCGCGACCCGGCGCACCAGCGGCGCGAGGGCCTCGATCGCGGCCAGGACCTTCGGCGCGAGCTGCACCGCCGTCGGGTCGTCGTCGACGGGCGCCAGTGTGCCGTCGAAGTCGAAAAAGAAAACGGTGTCGGACGCCCGGCCGGCGGTCGCCCGCCAGGCCTGTTCGGCGTCCAGCGGGGTCGTCGGCGGTTGGTTGCCCAGATTCAACGGCGGCACGCGCGACAGCGTACCCCGGCTCGGGCCACTCATTCGTGGCCGAGACGTGGCTCTACCGCCAGGATCGGGGTCAGCGTTCGGCGGCTCCCCGGCCCCGGCGTCCGAACGGAACGATCTCGGCGTCCTGGCCGTGGCTGAGCAGGTACCCCTCCACGAAGCCGGTGTTCCGGTCCCCGGTGCGCGTCTCGATCTCGGTGAGCCGGGCCACCAGGAACTCGGTGAGCGCGCTGATCCGCTCGTTGAGCCGTTCGTGCAGCTCGGCGACGACGGCCAGGACGACCGCGGTGCCGGCGATGGTGAGGGCGAGGAGGTTGGCGACCAGGGGTAGTTCCCCGCCGCCGACCACGCCGATCACCACGTTGCCGGTCACGGCCGAGGTCAGTGCCGCCACCGCGACCACGACTGCCAACCACTTCAGGGTCATGGACAGACCCCTCCTTCTGTCCCGCAGGGCTGGGTTCGGCCTTGTCCCGTCCCCCCGCCGACGACGAGCCCAAGCAGTACGAACAGGACGCTAGCGTGCCCGTTCCGGCCCCGGAGCGAAACGATTGGGTACGTGCTTCCGTTCTTTCGCCATCTGAGGAACTAGCCAGCCCGTTTACCCCTTTTTCGGACATCTATCGGGAGGCTTGGGCGATACGCGAGATAACGAATGGTTTCTCGGATGTGGAACTTCTCCGCGTCGGAGACGTTCGGGTCGACCAGCCGGCGCAGCAGCGCCTCGACGTCCGGGTCCATCGGGGGCGGGGCGGTGGCCGCCCGGGGGGTGGCGGCCCGGTCCCAGCCCAACGCCGCGAAGGCGGCCGTCGGGTTGAGGCCGAGCCCCTCGCAGAAGGCGACCACCCGCTCGGCCTCGGGGTCGCTGGCCCAGTCGCCGCGGACCCAACGGTTGATGGTCTGCCGGGAAACCCCGGTGCGCCGGGAGACTTCGGTGCCGCTCCAGGCGCGCATGGCCCGCGCGTCGTCGAGGGCCCGGCGGATGAAGGCGGCGAAGGCGATTTTCCGGGCGTGAGCGCTCTCGGTCACCCCGTGACGGTACGGCCAGTCGGCCCCGCCGGTGGTGCCGGGCGCGCTCATGTCACGTGAATGTGACACACTTAATCGCCGCCGAATGCCCGACCGAAGGCCATTCAAGTGGGCTTAACCTGGGAGAAGATAGGAGTGGGTGAGTGTTCGGGTAATCGGACGAAAAGCTGATACTGTCACGTTCATGGGACAGTTTACCGTGTGTCACGTGCACGAGACGACTGGTGCTCGCAGGCGTCCCTTCCCTGTCGCGAGGGGGGCGCGGTGACCGAACTCGCCACCCGCGAGCAGGCGTTCGGCCTGGTCGCGGAGGGGGTGGCCGCCGGGTTGAGCGCGCCATGGCGCCTCTATCTCGCCCGGGGCTGCCGCTACTTGTCGCTCAACGTGGGGGACCGGGCGGAGTGGGACGCCTGGCGTACCCACCTCAACTGCCCGGAGCTCAGCGTCCGGGTCTACGACGCCGGCGGCGAGATCCGACGCTGCTCCCTCGCCGAGATCGTGCTGGACGGCTGCCGGATCAGCGTCGAACTGGTCGAGGAGATCAGCACCGACGACCTGGAGCGGCTGCTGGTCGCCGACCCCACCGGCACCGAACCGGAGGAGCGGTGAGCCCCTTCGTCGCGGTCGTCCTCGTCCTCGTCCTCGGCTCGGCCAGTTACGCCGCCGGACGGCTGCACGGCCAGCTCAGCTACCGCATCGGGTACCGGTTCGGGTACCGGCAGGGCTACTTCGACGGCGACCGGGGCGCCTGGAACCGCCGCCGCCGGGAGGCACAGGCCGCCATCGCCTCGGCCCTGGCCGGCCCACCGCCGGCCGTTGCGCGCGGCCCGGCCGTGCGGCAGGGCACCACGTACACCGGCTCCGCCTTCGCCGCCTCCGCCCCGCGCGCCGTGCCATCCCCGCCTGCGGGGTCCTCCCTGGCGGGCCCGGCCGGCGCTGTCGCGGTCGGCGCCACGGCCACGGTTGGCGCCACGGCCACGGCCACGGTCAACGGTCGGCACCCCGCCGTCCTGGTCCGATGGCAGAGCTGACCCGGCCGCCGTACCAGGTCCCGGCTGGTCGGCGGGCCCGGTCCCCGGTTGGTCGGCAACGGTCCAGGGCCGGTGGGTAAGCCCGGTTCCCGGCCGGTCGGCCCCGCCTGCGGGCCGGAGCGGCACGAGCCCGGTGCGCCGTCTGCGGCGGACGCGCACCGTCGGGGCCACGTCAGACCGGTGAGGTGGTCCCGCCGGCCGGGATGCGCGCAGGGGGCATGCATCCCGGCCGGTCCGCCGCCCGTACACCGCCTGTCTTCCCCAGATCCACGAGTCAGCCTCTAGCCGGGACGCCGCGGCGCGGCTAGCGTCTAGCCATGGCACGGGGTTCTCCCGGGCCAGCCGGCCAGCCCGGATCTGCGACCTCGCGCATGGGGCCCGCATCCGACCCCGTGTCCCCGGGCACCGGACGAGGCGGAACGCGGGTGGCCGGGTGCCCATCCGTCGGAGCAGGCCTGTGACGACTCGCCGTACCCCCGCCGGTGCCGACCAGACCCCGGCCGCGACTGCCACGACCCGCCGTGCCACCCGGAGCCGCCGCGCGGCGGCCCCGGTCGAGTCCGAGGAGCCCCGACCAGCCGGCCAGGCATTCGTCCTGGACACGTCGGTCCTGCTCTCGGACCCGGCGGCGTTCCACCGGTTCGCCGAGCACGAGGTGGTCCTGCCCCTCGTGGTCATCTCCGAGTTGGAGGGCAAGCGGCACCATCCGGAGCTGGGCTGGTTCGCCCGACAGTCCCTACGCATGCTGGACGAGCTGCGTGTGCGCCACGGCCGGCTGGACCGGCCGGTGCCCGCGAACGATGTCGGCGGCACCCTGCGGGTGGAGCTGAACCACACCGACGACGGCGTGCTGCCGCCCGGATTCCGCAACGAGTCCAACGACGCCCGGATCCTCTCGGTGGCGCTCAACCTGGCCGCCGAGGGGCGGGACGTGACCCTGGTGAGCAAGGACATGCCGTTGCGGGTGAAGGCGGCTTCGGTGGGGCTGCGCGCCGACGAGTACCGGCACGGCCAGGCCAGCGACCCTACCTGGATGGGCATGGCCGAGCTGGCGCTGGCCGACGACGAGATCGCCGCGCTCTACGCGGGCGAGACCCTAGACCTGGAGGGGGCTGCCGGGCTGCCCTGCCACACCGGCCTGGTGCTGCACTCCGGGCGCGGCTCCGCGCTCGGCCGGGTGCTGCCCGACAAGACGGTCCGGCTGGTCCGGGGCGACCGGGAGGCGTTCGGTGTGCACGGCCGCTCGGCCGAGCAGCGGGTCGCCCTCGACCTGCTGCTGGACGAGTCGATCGGCATCGTCTCGCTTGGTGGCCGGGCCGGCACCGGCAAGTCGGCGCTGGCGCTGTGCGCGGGGCTGGAGGCGGTGATGGAGCGCCGCCGGCACAAGAAGGTGGTCGTCTTCCGTCCCCTGTACGCCGTCGGCGGCCAGGAGCTGGGCTACCTCCCCGGCTCCGAGACGGAGAAGATGTCGCCCTGGGCGCAGGCCGTCTTCGACACCCTCGGCGCGGTGGTGCACGAGAACGTGCTGGAGGAGGTCATGGCGCGGGGGATCCTGGAGGTCCTGCCGCTCACCCACATCCGGGGCCGCAGCCTGCACGACGCCTTCGTCATCGTCGACGAGGCCCAGTCGCTGGAGCGGGGGGTGCTGCTCACCGTGCTCTCCCGGATCGGCCAGGGGTCGCGGGTGGTGCTCACCCACGACGTCGCCCAACGGGACAACCTGCGGGTGGGCCGGCACGACGGCGTGACCGCGGTGATCGAGACCCTGAAGGGGCACCCCCTGTTCGCGCACGTCACGCTGACCCGGTCGGAGCGGTCGCCGATCGCAGCGATGGTGACGGATCTGTTGGAGGAGATCCCGCTCTGACCGAGATCATGCCTTTCTAGTCCACTTTTAGGATGATTTTACCTGTGGTCCAGCTCACAAATGGGGCCGGTGGTTTCCCATCGGCCTCACTGTGCGCAATGGTGTCCCTCGAGCGTCCACGCACCGCAAAGATCGTCTTTCGTCGTTCGTCACCCGACGGCGGGGATCGGCGGCGGCGAGTGCGTCGGCTGCGACCGGCAGGGTCGGGGCGCTCACGGCGCGAACCGGGTCCCTCCTCGGGTCAGGGTCGCGCCGTGTCCTTGCCCCCGACGAAGGGATCACTTCGTGAGTCGGCTGTGGAGCCGGTTCGGCGCCCGTACCGCCGCCGTCGCACTGCTCTCCGTGGGCGTTGCCGGCGGCTTCTATCTGGGCGAAGACCGGGAAACCCAGCAACAGGGCCTGACCGCGCAGGTCGGCCTCCAGGTGGACCAGGCCGAGTTCGACTACCAGCGCGAGCGGCAGGCCCAACACCGAATCAGCTCCGCCAAGCAGCGGGCCGCCGAATACGAGGCCGAGCAGCGCGCCACCGAGGCCGCGAAGGAGGCCGCCGAGCGGGCCCGCGAGGCCGAGGCGGCGTCCCGCAAGCGGGAGCGCGAGGCGGCGGCGAAGAAGGCCGCGGAGAAGGCGGCGGCCAAGGCGAGCAAGCCGTACGACGGCCCGATCCCCGCGTCCTGCAACGAGTACGGCGGCAACCGGAAGATCGGCTGCGCGCTGATGATCGACGCCGGCTTCGGCATCGACCAGTTCCCGTGCCTGGACAAGCTCTGGACGAAGGAGAGCGGCTGGAACCCCAGGGCCCACAACTCCTCCTCCGGGGCGCACGGTATCCCGCAGGCGGTGCCGGGCAGCAAGATGGCCTCGGTCGGCGACGACTGGGAGACCAACCCGGCCACCCAGATCAAGTGGGGCCTCGGCTACATCAAGGGCCGGTACAACACGCCGTGCGCCGCGTGGAGCCAGTCGCAGAGCGAGGGCTGGTACTGATCCCCTGAGCACGGTGACG
>NZ_GG657738.1:4427962-4463916 GCF_000158815.1 Micromonospora sp. ATCC 39149
CGCCGTCACCGTTTCCGCACTGACTCCGCCTCCCGAGTGGCGGTCGGGCGGGAATGCTGATAGCTGTTTGGGCATGACCCTGCACGACGGCCGCGCGGGCGGCGACCCGCGGCGCTTCGGCACCGAGGCCTTCTACGCCTCGATCGGCCGCGCCTTCGTCGCCATGTGCGCCGTCGTGCCGGTGCTCTTCCTGGTCGAGGCTCTCGACGTCGGTCTCGGCATCGACTTCGACCTGGCCGGCGGCATCGTCCCCCGCCACATCGACGGGCTGGACGGAGTGATCTTCTCGCCGTTCCTGCACGCCGACTTCAACCACCTCTACAGCAACAGCGTGCCGCTGATCCTGCTCGGCACGTTCGTGCTCGCCGCCGGCTTCCGGCGGTTCCTGTGGTCCACCCTGGTCATCGTGCTGGTCAGCGGGCTGGGCGTCTGGTTCACCGGCTCACCGAACTCGGTCGTGGTCGGCGCCAGCGGCGTCATCTTCGGCTACCTCGGTGTCCTGCTCACCCGAGGCGTGGTCGAGCGGAGCTGGTGGAACTTCGGGGTCGTGCTGCTGGTCGGCCTGCTCTACGGTTGGCAACTACTCGGCATCCTCCCCACCGACGAGCGGATCTCCTGGCAGGGGCACCTGTTTGGGCTGGTCGGGGGAGTGGTCGCCGCGATTCTCTTCCGGCGACGCCGGACCGAGGAGGACCCGTACGACATGGACTCCCCCTCGTTGCAGGTGTAAGGAGGGGCCCCTGTTAACGCCTGCGGTAGAGAAGGGCACCCCTTTCACCCGTCGCCGAGCCGCGCCCGGCCCACGCCCGACGTGGGACGGTGCTTGATCCCGCCCTGGCGCGCGCCTACGGTCGGCATCAGCACGCGTTGATCTGCGAGCGGAAAGCGACGGTGCGCCATGCCCGAGGTCGATGTCGCAGTGGTCGGTGCGGGTCCGACCGGGCTGTTCGCCGCGTACTACGCCGGGTTCCGGGGGCTCTCCGTCGCGGTGGTCGACGCGCTGCCCGAGGCCGGTGGCCAGATCACCGCGATGTACCCGGAGAAGCTGATCCTCGACGTGGCCGGGTTCCCGGCCGTCAAGGGGCGCGACCTGGTGGCCAACCTGGTCGCCCAGGCCGCGCCGTTCCATCCGCGGTACCTACTCGGTACCCGGGCCGAGAAGCTGTCGCACGTCGATGGGAAGCCCGTGCTCGGCCTCGCCGGTGGCGAGCAGCTCGTCTGCGGCGCCGTGATCATCACCGGTGGCCTGGGCAGCTTCACGCCGCGCCCGCTGCCGGTGGCCGACAGTTTCACCGGCACGGGGATCGTCTACTTCGTGCCGGAGCCGACCGCGCTGGCTGACCGGGACGTGCTGATCGTCGGCGGTGGCGACTCCGCCTTCGACTGGGCGCTGGCGCTGCAACCGTTGGCCCGCTCGGTGACCCTGGTGCACCGGCGGGAACGGTTCCGCGCGCACGCCGCCACCGTCGCCCGGGTGCAGCGGTCGTCCGTCCGGATCGTCGTCAACGCCGAGGTCACCCGCCTGCACGGCGACAGTGCGGTGACCGGCGCGGAGATCACCGTCAAGGGCGCGCCGCCCGAGACGCTGCCCGTGGACACGGTGGTGGCGGCCCTCGGCTTCACCGCCGACCTCGGCCCGATCGCCGAGTGGGGACTGCGGCTGGACCGCCGGCACATCGTGGTGGACAGCGCGATGGCGACGAACCTGCCCCGGGTCTTCGCCGCCGGAGACATCACCGAGTACCCGGGTAAGGTCCGGCTGATCGCCACGGGCTTCGGGGAGGCCGCCACGGCGGTCAACAACGCCGCCGTCGCGATCGACCCGTCGGCCCACCTCTTCCCGGGCCACTCCTCCGACACCCCCTGACCCACCCCCACCCCCCACCCCCCTTTTCTCCCCCTCCCTCCCCCTCCCCTCCCCCTCCCCGCGCCGATCTTGCACTTTGGGCCCCGTCAAAAGCGGCGTAGCGGGCGAATCGGGGGCCGCAACTGCAAGATCGCGGGAGCGGGAGCGGGAGCGGGGAGCGGCGGGGGCGGGGGTGAGCGGGGTGGTTTAGCGGGGGAGGCCGATGAGGTCGGCCATCAGGGTGGTCTGGTGGTCGAAGTATTCGGCCCGGTGCGGGAGCGTGCGCTTGATCCGGCCGAAGAGCTCGAAACTGATCAGCCCGAAGAGTTGGGTCCAGCCGGCCATGACCCGGGCGAGCAGCGCCTCGGGCAGGCCTGGCGCGATGGCGGCGGCGATCTCCGCGAGGTCGGCCCGCAGCGGCTCGGGCAACTCCTCGGGGTCGGGGGCGGTGACCCGCCCGGCGGCCAGGCCGTCGCGGAGGATGCCGATCAGGACGACCGGCGGGCGCAGCGCCGGCCCGAGGGTGTCGTCCGGGGCGGCGTACCCGGGAACCGGGCTGCCGTAGAGCAGGGCGTACTCGGCGGGGTGGGCCAGGGCCCAGTCCCGGGCCGCCCGGCAGACGGCGTGCCAGCGCCCGCGCGGGTCGAGCTGGTCCGCGCCCGCGTCGGCCGTCTCCACGGCCGCTCCCAGCGCGTCGTACGCCTCGATGATCAGCGCGGTGAGCAGGTCGTCCCGGCTCGGGTAGTAGCGGTACAGGGCCGAGGAGACCATTCCCATGTCCCGGGCGACCGCCCGCAGGCTGAGGTTGGCGCCGTCGGTGGCGAGGTGGCGGCGCGCGACGGCCTTGATCTCGTCGAGCATCTCGGCGCGCACCCGGGCGCGAATCGAGGAGGCGGACATGCCACCACTCTGCCACAGCAGAGAGCGTGGATCAAAACAGTGAGCACCGCTCTTGACGGGGGCGGCTCCCAGCATCATGCTGGGTGCGGAATGCAGAGAGCGGTGCTCTCTATTCGTACCCCCGATTCGAAGGGTGACCTGTGATGTCGCTGCATGTGATCGTCGGCGCCGGACCCGTCGGCACCGCCACCGCCTACCGCCTGGCTGCCGCCGGCGAGCGGGTCCGGGTGGTCACCCGGCGCGGCACCGGCCCGGATCACCCGGCCGTCGAGCGGGTCGCCGCCGACGCCGCCGACCCGGACCGGCTCGCCGCGCTCGCCGATGGCGCAGTCGCCGTCTACAACTGCGCCAACCCGGCATACCACCGCTGGGCGAGGGACTGGCCGCCGCTGGCCGCCGCGCTGCTCACCGCCGCCGGGCGCACCGGGGCCGTGCTCGCCACGGTCGGCAACCTCTACGGGTACGGGCCGGTCGACGGGCCGATGACCGAGGCCACCCCGCCGGCGGCGGCCGGCACGAAGGGGCGGGTCCGCAACCGGATGTGGGCCGAGGCGCTGGCCGCCCACCGGGCGGGGCAGGCCCGGGTGACCGAGGTACGTGGCTCCGACTACCTCGGCGCCGGCACGACGTCGCTGCCGATGCTGCTGCTGCCCCCGGTGCTCGCCGGCCGGCGGGCGGTCCTGCCCGTCGACTTCGACGCCCCGCACACCTGGACGTACGTCGACGACGTCGCGCGTACCCTCGTGGTGGCCGCCGCCGCCGAGCGCGCCTGGGGCCGGGCCTGGCACGTGCCCAGCCCGCCCGCGGTCTCCGCGCGGGAGTTGGCCACTCGGGCCGCCGCCCTGGCCGGCGCCCCCGCCCCGAGGCTCATCCGGCTGCCGTACCCCGGGCTGTGGCTGGCCGGACTGGTCAACCCGTTCGCGCGGGAGCTGCGGGAGACGGCGTACCAGTTCGACCGCCCGTTCCTGATGGACTCGACCTCGGCCACCGAGATCCTCGGCGTCGAGCCGACCCCGCTGGACCGCGCGCTCGCGCAGACCGTCGCCGCCCTGCGCGACGCCGCCCCGGCGACCGGCGCGGGAAGCGGCGGCCCACGCCGAAAGCACTGAGAGCCGCCGGGGCGGTGGGAGCCGCCGGGGCGGTGGGAGCCGCCGGGGTGGTGGGAGCCGCCGGGGTGGTGGGAGCCGCCGGGGTGGTGGGAGCCGCCGCGGGTGGTGAGAGGGGAACCCCGCTCTACCGTAGGCGTTAAGAAGGGGTCCTTCCTTGCCGTCGCCACGCCGGGCCGAGGGCGGCGAGCAGCACGGCGACCAGGGTGAGCGCGGCACCCAGCAACGTGTTCACCCCCGGGTGCGAGGCCGTGGTCGGCAGCACCACGTCCAGCAGGGCCGCACCCACGACCTGCCCGGCGATGGTGGCCAGGCCGAGCAGCAGCACCCCGGTGAACCGCACGACGGCGACGGCGACCGCGATGAAGACGATGCCGATCGGCCCGCCCAGGTAGAGCCAGGGCTCGGCCGGGAGGCTCCCGTCCGGGTGGCCCCGCACGGCCACGTCCACCACGAACGCGGCGAGCAGCGCCACGGTGCCGACGGCGAAGTTGACCAGCGTCGCTGCCAGGGCGCTGCCGGTGGCCACCCGGACCCGGCCGTTGACGGCCTGCTGCCAGGCGACGCCCACCCCGGCCAGCAGCGGCAGCAGCGCCAGACCCAGCGCGCCCGGGTCGCCGAGCCGGTCGCCGACCGCCAGCAGCACGGCCAGCACGGTCAGCGCCGCGCCGACCAGGCGGCTCGGGGTGACCGCCTGCCGGCCGGCGGGGCCGAGCCCGGCCCGGTCGACCAGCAGACTGCTGCCGGACTGCCCGGCGACCGCCGCCACGGTGAACACGGCGACGCCGAGCGTGCCGATGGTCAGCCCCTGAGCGGCCACGAAGAGCGCCCCGCAGGCGCCGCCGAGGCACTGCCACGGCCGCAGCGACCCGCCGGCCAGCGCCGCCCGCAGCGCCGCCAGGCCCCGCTGCCCATCTGGGGTGGCCGCAACCAGCACCAGCAGCACCAGCAGGCCGAGGCCGAACGAGATCACCGCGGCGGCGATCCCGTCGGCCAGCCGTACGCCCAGCTCGCCGTTGATTCGGGACTGTACGGCCACGGCGACCCCGGAAGCGGTGGCCAGCCCGACGCCCGTGATCCGGCGGGCGGTCGGCAGGGTCGGCGGGGGCGCGGTCCCGGTGGCGGTCACTCCTGTTCGGCGAGGGGACGGCCGTCGAAGTCGACGGCCGAGTACAGCGCGAGCTTCTCCAGCCGGTGGTACGAGTCGATCACCCGGATCGTGCCGCTCTTCGAGCGCATGACGATCGACTGGGTGTATGCCCCGCCGGCCCGGTAGCTCACGCCGCGTAGCAGGTCGCCGGAGGTGACCCCGGTCGCCACGAAGAAGCAGTTGTCGCCGGTGACCAGGTCGTCGGTGGTGAGCACGCGGTCCAGGTCGTGCCCGGCGGCGAGCGCCTTCTCCCGCTCCTGCGCGTCGCGCGGCCAGAGCTTGGCCTGCATCACCCCGCCCATGCACTTGAGGGCGCAGGCGGCGGTGATCCCCTCCGGGGTGCCGCCGATGCCCATCAGCACGTCGACGTCCGACTCGCTCCGGGCGGCGGCGATCGCGCCCGCGATGTCGCCGTCGGAGATGAACCGGATGCCCGCTCCCGCCCGCCGGATTTGGGTGATCAGGTCGTCGTGGCGGGACCGGTCGAGCACGCAGACGGTGACCTCGGACACGTCGGTGCCCTTGACCTTGGCGATCCGGCGCAGGTTGTCGGCGACTCCGGCGTTGATGTCGACCACGTCGGCGTAGGTCTGGCCGACGGCCAGCTTCTCCATGTAGAACACGGCGCTCGGGTCGAACATCGCCCCCCGCTCGGCCACCGCGAGGACGGCGAGCGCGTTCGGCATGCCCTTGCTCATCAGCGTGGTGCCGTCGATCGGGTCGACCGCGACGTCCACCTCGGGGCCGGAGCCGTCGCCGACCTCCTCGCCGTTGAAGAGCATCGGCGCGTTGTCCTTCTCGCCCTCGCCGATCACCACGACGCCCCGCATCGGGATCGAGTTGATCAGCTTGCGCATGGCGTCGACTGCTGCTCCGTCGCCGCCCTCCTTGTCGCCGCGACCGACCCAACGGCCGGCGGCCATCGCCGCGGCCTCGGTGACCCGGACCAGGTCGAGGGCGAGGTTGCGGTCGAGATTCTGGGGGGTACGCGTCCTGGCGCTCGTCATGACGGCTTCCTCCTCGCGACGTTGCGGGGTGGACCGGCGAACGTGGCCGTCGCCGCCGCCGGCTTTGTCGCTGATCCTCACACGATCGTCAACCTATCGTCGGGCCGGGGCGCTGGTGGCCAGCTTCCCGGCAACCGGGCGGTGGGACAGGTCACCCCGGTCACCCGGCGGTGGCGGTTCGGTCGGCGGCGACCCGGGGCTGGAACAATGCAGGGGTGGATCCCGCACAGCCCGCCGACCCCCGTCCCGCCGAGCCGACCCCGGCACCCCCGACCCGGTCGACCCCGTCGACGCCGACCCCGCCGGGCCGGGAGACGCTCCCGCCGGCCCCGCAGGCGGCTTCGTCGGGCCGGGAGAAGGCCCGGTCGGAGCGGTCGCCGAAGGACATGGCGATCTCCCTACTGGTGCTGCTCGTTCCGATCGCCCTGCTGCTCGCCTTCTACCGGGGCTTCCTCGGCGGTGACCAGCCGAGCACGGTCGACCCGGCCCCCGCCCTGGAGCAGGCCCGGGCGGCCAACGTGTTCCCGGTGAGCCAGCCGACCGGGCTCGGCGCCGGCTGGAAGACGGTAAGCGCGAGCTACCGCGTCGTCGAGGGCGGATCCAACCTGCGGATCGGCTACCTCACCCCGGAGGGGCGGGGGGCCCAGTTGGTGCAGAGCAACGTACCGCCGGAGCGGCTGCTGCCCGCAGAGCTGACCGCCGAGGGGCAGCCCCAGGGCCCCACCGAGGTGGGCGGGCGCAACTGGCAGCGGTACACCGCCCGGGGCAACGAGCAGGCCCTGGTGCTGCTCGAGCCGGGCCGCACGGTGATCGTCGTCGGGGACGCCCGGGAGAACGAGCTGCGCCGGCTCGCAGACGCGCTCCGCTAGGTGTGGAGTCGGAGGAGCGTGACGAAGAGTCACGTCGACCGGCCTTCGTGACCGACTCCGCGGGAAGTCGCTGACGGCGATCGCCGACGTCGCCCGCACGGTCGGCACCGGCGCCATCAACCAACGTGCGGTGGTTCGTGGGTCCGGTGCGGGTGCCGTCCGACCGGCGGAGGGCCGCGAGCGTCCGACCCGTCCGTTAGGCTGCCCCGGCTCAACCCCGGTCGCGCGATACGGCCGGGGAGCCTTTCAGAAAGAGAACGACGTGAACATTCGACGGTGGAGCGTCGGCGTCCTCGCCGCCGCCCTTTTCGTCCCCGGCCTGACCGCCTGCAACAACTCGGCGGCCGACGAGCCGGCCGCCGGTGGGGCTTCCACCGCCCCGGCGGCGCCCGCCGACCCCAAGGCGGCGTTGCTCGCCTCCACCAAGGAGCTCGGCAAGGGCAACTTCACCTTCGCCATGACCGGCGGTGAGTTCAACGGCAGCGGCACGGTGCACATGCCGTCGAAGAGCGCCGAGATGAAGATGACCGGTGGCGACTCCGACGCCGAGGAGTTGTCGATCAACATGCACCTCGTCTTCATCGACACCGACAGCTGGGTGAAGATGGAGTTCACCGGCCCGATGGCCGAGTCGGTCCCCGGCGTCAAGGCGCTCAAGGGCAAGTACCAGCACCTCGACCGCTCGAAGATCAAGGACGTCAAGGACCTTCAGTTCGACTTCTCCGACGTCGACCCGGCCGGCAGCGAGGCGCTGACCAAGGCGATCACCGACGTCAAGAAGACCGGCGAGGGCACGTACGAGGGCACCCTCGACGCGACCAAGGCCACCGGCTCGGACGTGCTCGACGTCGAGATCGTCAAGGACCTCGCCGGCAAGGCCAAGGCCGTGCCGTTCACCGCGAAGCTCGACGGGCAGGGCCGGCTCACGGAGTTCGTCGTCAAGGTGCCGGCCGCTGGTTCCAGCAAGGCGCAGGACCTCAAGGTCACGTACGCCGACTACGGTGCCGCCACCGCCGTGGAGCAGCCGCCGGCGGACCGGGTCGTCGAGGCTTCCGACCAGGTCTACGAGATGTTCAAGAACTGATCCGGCGCCGGCGGGAGGGCGGCATCCGCAGCCCTCCCGCCGGGCGTCCGTGCGGCGGGCGCGGGTCGGGTGGCCCGGACAGGGATTGCGAAACGCGGCGGCAGGGAACAAAGGTGACGTCCCCTCCGGCGCCCGCGGCCCGGACGACCCACTTGGAGAGGTTCACGTGACCATTCGACGCTTCAGCGCGGCGCTCTTCGCCATGACGCTGCTCACTCCTGGTCTGGCCGCCTGCAGCGGCACCGGGACCGGCGAGGCGGGGGCCTCCGCGTCCCCGACGGTCTCCGGCAGCGCGGCGGCGGGCAGCGCCTCGCCCGGCACGGGCGACGCCAAGCAGGCCCTGCTGAACTCCACGAACGAGATCCGCAACGGCAACTTCCGGTTCACCATGACCGGCGTCGGCACCACCGCCGAGGGGCAGGTGCACGAGCCCAGCCAGAGCGCCGAGATGAAGCTGACCATCGGCGACGCCTCCTCGGACGTGCAGATGAAGCTGGACCTGGTGCACCTCAAGCCGGACAGTTGGGTCAAGCTCGACCTCGGCGGCCAGGCGGCCAAGCTGCCCGGCGTGCAGGGCCTCAACCTCGGCAAGTACCAGCACCTCGACCAGAGCAGGATCAAGGGCAACCGCAACCTGGGCTTCGACTTCGAGGAGGTCGACCCGGCCGGCAGCGAGGTGCTGACCCAGGGCGTCACCGAGGTCCGGCAGACCGGCGAGGGCGCGTACGCGGGCACGATCGACGTGACGAAGGCCGCCGAGGCCGGTTCGCTGAACGCCGAGCTGATCAAGGCGCTCGGGCAGCAGGCCCGGTCGGTGCCGTTCACGGCCAAGCTGGACCCGCAGGCCCGGCTCAGTGAGCTGGTGATCCAGATCCCGGCGTCCGGGCAGAACAAGGCCCAGGACATCCGGATCACGTACGCCGACTACGGTGCCGCGACGGCCGCCCAGCGCCCGCCGGCCGACCAGGTCGTCGAGGCCCCGAACGAGCTGTACAACCTGTTCAACTGACGGTGGTGCCGGCCTGCCGGGGCGGCGGTGACCGCCCCGCAGCCGCGCCCCTGCCTCAGGCGTCCGGCTGCCGCCGGGCCGCGTCGATGCGGGCCCGCGCGCCGTCGAGCCAGCGCTGGCAGACCTCGGCCAGCTTCTCGCCGCGTTCCCACAGCGCCAGCGACTCCTCCAGCGAGGTGCCGCCGGTCTCCAGCCGTTCCACCACCGTGGCCAGCTCGGCGCGGGCCTGCTCGTAGCTGAGCCGTTCGTCCGGCCCGGCGTTCTTCGCGTCAGTCATCTGTCCCATCCCAGCACATCCCGCCCCTGAGCCGCGCGCGGCTCAGCCGTCGACCGTGACGGCCAACTCGCCCTCGGCGAGGCGTACCCGCAGCGGGTCGCCCCCGCCCACCTCGCCGGCCGCCCGCACCACGTGGCCGTCGGCGCGCTGGACGATCGCGTAGCCCCGCTCCAGGGTCGCGGCGGGGGACAGGGCGCGCAGCCGGGCCAGGGTGTGCCGCAGCTCGTCCTCCGCCGCGCCGAGCCGGTGTTGCAGGGTGCGCCCCGCCCGCTGGCGCAGCGCGGTCACGTCGGCGACCCGCTGCTCCACCATCACCTGCGGCCGGGCCAGCACCGGCCGGGACCGCAGCCCGTCGAGGCGGTTCGCCTCCCGGTCGACCAGGTGGCGGACCGCCCGCTCCACCCGGTGCCGGGCCTGCTGGATCAGGCGCAGCTCCTCGGTCAGGTCGGGAACGATCCGCTTCGCGGCGTCCGTCGGGGTGGAGGCCCGCAGGTCGGCGACGTAGTCGACCAGCGGCGCGTCCGTCTCGTGGCCGATGGCGCTGACCACCGGCGTACGGCAGGCGAAGACCGCCCGGCACAGCGCCTCGTCGGAGAAGGGCAGCAGGTCCTCTATGCCACCGCCGCCCCGGGCGATGACGATCACGTCGACGGTCGGGTCGGCGTCGAGCACCTTCAGCGCGTCGACGATCTGCGGCACCGCGCCCGGCCCCTGCACGGCCACGTTGACCGTGCGGAACTCCACGGCCGGCCAGCGCCGGCGGGCGTTGGTCAGCACGTCCCGCTCGGCGGCGGAGGCGCGGCCGGTGATCAGCCCGACCCGGCCCGGCAGGAACGGCAGCCGTCGCTTGCGGGCCCGGTCGAACAGCCCCTCGGCGGCCAGCAGCTTCTTGAGCTTCTCCAGCCGGGCCAGCAGCTCGCCCAGCCCCACCTGGCGGATCTCGTCGGCGCGCAGGCTCAGCGTGCCCCGGGCCGCGTAGAACTCGGGCTTGGCGTGCAGCACCACCCGGGCGCCCTCGCGTAGCTCGGGCGCGCCGGCGTCGAGGACGTCCCGGTTGGTGGTGACGGTGAGGCTCAGGTCGGCCGACGGGTCGCGCAGGGTGAGGAACACCGTGCTGGCCCCGGGCCGCCGGCTGATCTGCGCCACCTGCCCGTCGACCCACACCCAGCCGAGCCGGGCGATCCAGGCCCCCACCTTCTGGCTGACGACCCGCACCGGCCACGGCTCGTCGGAGCTGCTCCGGCCGCTCTCATCCGCACTCACGCCCTCACCCTACGGACGCCCTCCGACTATCGAGGGAGCCGCGTCACCCGCCGGCGCGTACCCCTTGATCAACGGGGGGCGGTTCGGGGCGGCACGTACGATGGGCGGGTGACTCAGGCTGAGACGACTCCCCGGACCGGCAAGCGCGTGCTCCTGGCCAAGCCCCGCGGCTACTGCGCGGGCGTCGACCGGGCGGTGCAGACCGTCGAGGAGGCGCTCAGGCTCTACGGCGCCCCGATCTACGTGCGCAAGCAGATCGTGCACAACAAGCACGTGGTGCGGACCCTGGAGGCCAAGGGCGCGGTCTTCGTGGAGGAGAACGAGGAGGTGCCCGAGGGCGCGACCGTGATCTTCTCGGCCCACGGCGTCGCCCCCGAGGTGTACGAGCAGGCGAGGGCCCGCTCACTGAAGGCGATCGACGCCACCTGCCCGTTGGTGACGAAGGTGCACCAGGAGGCCAAGCGGTTCGCCGCCGAGGACTACGACATCCTGCTGATCGGCCACGAGGGGCACGAGGAGGTCATCGGCACCGCCGGTGAGGCCCCCGCGCACATCCAGCTCGTCGACGGCCCCGACGACGCCGACAAGGTCACCGTGCGGGACCCGAGCAAGGTGGTCTGGCTCTCCCAGACCACGCTGTCGGTCGACGAGACGCTGGAGACCGTGGCCCGGCTCAAGTCCCGGCTGCCGCTGCTCCAGTCGCCGCCCAGCGACGACATCTGCTACGCCACCTCCAACCGTCAGCACGTGGTCAAGGAGATCGCCCCGGAGTGCGACGTGGTCCTCGTCGTCGGCTCGCGCAACTCCTCGAACTCCGTCCGGCTGGTCGAGGTCGCCCTGGACGCCGGTGCCCGTGCCGGCCACCTCGTCGACTTCGCCCACGAGATCGACGACGCCTGGCTGGAGGGGGCCGGCACGGTGGGCCTGACCTCCGGGGCGAGCGTTCCCGACGAGCTGGTCCAGGATGTGTTGGCGCACCTCGCCGCGCGCGGCTTCACCGACGTGGACGAGGTGGTCACCGCCAACGAGCGGCTGACCTTCTCGCTGCCGCAGGAACTCAAGCGCGACATGAAGGCCGCCGCCGCGTCCCGCCCATGATCGACCGGCCCGCGCCCGACCGGTGGGGAACGGATCACCGGTGGGCAACGTCTGATCGGGTATGAAGACCACTCGGATCATCGTCGCCGCGCTGGTTACCTCCGCGGCCCTGAGCGCCTGCGGCGGCCAGGGCACCGGTGACGCCACCCCCGCCCCCAGCCCTTCGGGAGGATCCGCGGTGACCGACGCGTCCAGCACCGGTCCGGTCGACCCGACGGTGCCGGCCCCGTCGTCCTCGGTGCCCCCGAGCCGCCCATCGGCGGGCCGCCCGAGCATCCCGCCGGGCGTCGGCGCCACCACCCTCACCGGCACCGTCGAGGCCGGCGTGGAGCCGGGTTGCCGCATGCTGGACGGCTACCAGCTCATCGGCGGTCCCGCCGACGTGCTGGCCGCCGGTGCGAAGGTCACGGTCACCGGCCGGGCGCAGCCCGACATGCTCACCACGTGCCAGCAGGGCATCCCGTTCGTCGTGGAGTCCGCCCGCCGCGCCTGAGGCGCGGATCGTCCCGCCGCCGGCCCGGCCGCCCATCCGGGCGTGCCGGGCCCCATCCGCGTGCCACGCCCCATCCGCGCGTCGGTCGCGTGTGCCGGCGGTCCCGACCGGTGACGGCAGGAGCCCGCCCCCGCCGAGGCGGGGACGGGCTCCTGTGGTGAGGCGGAGTGGTCAGGCGGCGAGGGTCAGTTGACCGCGCCGATCGCCACCGAACCGCGGCCGACGACCGCGCCCTCTGTGGTGGTCACGGCCAGATCGCCGTAGAGCTCGCGACCGGCGGCCGGGGCGGACTGGGCGGTCACCGTGCCGGTGAGGGCAGCGGTGGCACCGTTGGCCAGGGCGAGCGGGGTGGTCGCAGCGGACAGCGTGCCCAGCGACGCCGCCGAGAACGAGTCCCGGTAGTCGTAGGCGGTGCTGGTGCCCGGCCCGTTGACGGCGTACCCGTCGACCAGGACGCGGTAGGTGCCGGCGGGCGGGTTGGCCAGGGTCACCGCCTCCTCCGAGTCGCCGTCGGCTGCGCGGCCGACCTCGGTGGCACCCCGGAAGACGAACAGGTCCAGGTCTGCGCCGAGGTCCGCGGTGTTGCCGATGCGGGCCGTGAAGCTGGCCGCGCCGGCCGGAACCTCGACCAGGTACTCCTGCTGCGCGCCCTCGCCGATCGTCGGCCGCTCGGCGCGCACGCTCGCCAGCGGGCTGCCCTGACCGGTCACCGCGACCGGGCCGAAGGTGTTGGTCAGGCCCCAGGTGACCTCGGTCGGGGTGCCGGCGGTGACCGACGGCAGCTCGACCACGGCCGGCTCGACCGTGACGCCCTGCACCCGCACCTGGAGCTGGAACGGGTTGTCCAGCGCGGGCGAGGTGCGCCGCGACTCCACCTCGAACTCCCAGACCCCGGCGATCGGGCTCGGGTAATCCCGCTCCTGCGGCTTGCAGGCGGCGGCGTTGGAGAAGTTGGTGTAGCAGGCGGTGCTCGCGGTGCTCTCCACCGGAACGCCGTACGGGTTGATCGCGATGAACCGGGTCTGCGAGCTGGTGGCGATGCCGGCCAGGTTGACCTGGATCGCGCCCGCGCCCGGCGGGACCGTCACGAAGTACGAGGTGGAGCTGTTCCGCTCGACCGAGCCCTCGGCCGAGAAGGAGTACGCCGGCTTCACCACGTCGGTGGCGGCCACCACGACGGTGGAGACCTCGAAGTCGACCACCGAGGTGGCCGGGTCGTCGATCAGCAGGAGCGCGCCGTGTGCCCCGGCGGTCTTCGGGTTGGCCTTCACCGCGATGGTGACGGTCTTGTTCAGCGGCAGCCAGACCTGCTGCTTGGTGCTGAAGGTGCCGTCGTTGCCGCGCAGCGTCACGTTGTGCAGCAGGCTCTTGTTCGGGCCGCTGGTCCGGGTGACCTTCACCTCGTACGTCTTGGACTTCTTCAGCGGCTGACCGCCCTGCGTCACCGCGCAGCGGTTGTAGACGCCGGTGCCCCGGTGCGGGTTCGGCACGAAGGCGCCGGTGGCCTTGTCGTACCGGGTCAGGTTCGCCGACAGTTCGGTGCAGACGGGTGCGTCGGAGACGTACGACCGGGTCTGCACGCCCTTGTCCAGCAGCGCCCAGGCGCCCGGCACGTCGAACATGCCGTAGCCCTGCGCGTAGGTCGCGACGCCCGCGATCGGCTTGGCCGAGGTGTAGATCGCCCGGCGCAGCGCGGCCGGGGTGACGCCCTTGTCGGTCGCCTTGGCGGCCGACAGCAGCAGCGCGGCGGCGCCGGCGGCCTGCGGGGAGGCCATCGAGGTGCCGTTGAGCATCTGGTAGCCCGGCGGCAGCGGGTAGCCGGCCTCGGGGACCGGGCTGCCGGCCTGCCAGGTCGGCGCGGTGGAGATCGCCGAGCCGGGGGCGGCGATGTTCGGCTTGAAGCCGCCGTCCTCACGCGGGCCGCGCGAGGAGAAGTTGAACAGGGCGTTGTCCTTGCGGACGACCGCGCCGTAGTTCGCCAGCCAGGTGTCCTTGCTGATGCTCGCCGCGACGCTGACCACGTTTTCGGCCACCGACGGGTCACCGATGGTGTTCAACCCGGGGCCGGAGTTGCCGGCCGAGATGAACAGCTGCACGCCGTAGGTGTTGATCAGCTCGTTGTAGAGCTGCGCGCGGGCGTTCGAGCCGTCGTTGAGCGCCGGCAGGCCGCCGATCGACATGTTGACCACGTCGACCTTGCGGTTGATCACCAGGTCGGCCATGCCGGTGGTGAGCGCCGCGGCGGTGCAGCCGCCGCCCCAGGAGCAGGCCCGGGCCGACACGAGCTTCGCGCCGGGGGCCGCGCCGTCGAACGCGCTGTTGCCCAGCATGTCGTTGGCGGCGGTGATGCCGGCGACGTGCGTGCCGTGGGTGGACTCGATGATGCCGATGTTGACGTAGTCGACCAGGCCGGGGCCGCCGACCGGTGCGGTGTCGACGTCCTCGCGGTACTCGACGACGAACGGGATCTGCTCGCGGACCGCGGTGGCCGGGTTGTCCGTGCCGAAGTGTCCGACCTGGAACTTCTCCTTGTACGGGCGCATCACCTCGTCGTCGGTGAAGTCCCGGTTGGAGTTGGCGTCGACCCGGATGTCGTGCGTCGTGACGTTGTAGAGGATGCCGAAGGTGTCGGTGGTGTCGCCGTCGCGGTTGACGTCACCGGCCGGGTCGCTGCCGGCCGTGATCGACTCGCGGAAGGTGGTGAACCGGTAGCTGCCCGCCGGGGCCGTCCAGGTCGCGCCGCCCGCGGTGAAGCTCGGGCCGGTGACCTCGGTGATCATCGCGCGCCAGGTGGCGTCCTCCAGCGGGTCCGTGGCGGTGACCCAGTCCACGATCTTGCGCTCGCCGGTGGTGGTGGTCTGGAGCGCCGGCTGGTCGAGGTCCACGCCGGAGTCCATGATGCCGATGGTGACGCCGCGTCCGTCCCACGCCGGGTGGGCGGCCTTGAACGCCTCCGCGCCGATCTCGTTGGTCGGCATGTACGGGTTCACCGCGCCGGTGTCGCTGCCCGGACCGGCCAGCGTCTCGCCCTGCGCGGCGGCCTTTGTGCCGGCGGGCGCGGCCTCCGGGGCCGGGTCGGGGAGCTGGATGGTCTCGTCGAGGTCGACCGCGGCGACGCCGGGGAGCGTGGCGGCCTTGAGCACCTTCGCGGTGGGGACCTTCGCCAGGACGTAGCCGATGGAGTCGAAGCGCCGGCTCACCGTGCCGCCGAGCTGCCGCACCGCGTCCGCGACGTCCTTCGCCTCGCCCTTGTCGGTGGCGACGATCAGGGTCACGGTCTTGGCGTGCTTCGCCTCGGCCTCGCTCAGCAGCTTGGCATCGTGTGCGCCCAGGGTCTCCACGGCGGTGGCCTGCGGAGCCTCCGACTCGGTCGCGGGGGCGGCGCTCGCGGTCGCGGTGCTGCCGGCGCCGGTCATGGCACCGGCCGCCATGACCGACGCGAAGAGCCCGGCAGAGGTACGCCGGCTCAGGTTTCGGGGTTTGCTCACGTTCTCTTTTCCTCCAGAGAACAGGGCCCTGAAATCACAGGGCACGCGTGAGCGAAATCCTTTGGGGTGGGCGTACGTGGTGTCACTACCGATCGGTACGTTGTGACCACTTCGTGACCTGCGCAGGCGCGCATTGTCACGCATGTACTGCTATCGGGACGGAGTCGGCGGGTCCACCCAGGACGGTCGTGCGGTCTCACCGAGCAGCTCAGGGGCCTGCGGCTGCCGGGGGGCCACCTCGACCTGCGCTGGCGAGGGCAACTTCTCGTCCGACACGCCTAGCTCGGCGAGCTTACGGGCGCTGACCAGCACCCGGGCCTCCAGCGAGCCGACCGCCCGGTTGTACGCGGTCACCGCCCCGCCCAGCGACGCGCCGAGCTTGCCCACGTGATCGCCCAGCGTGGACAGCCGCCCGTACAGCTCGCGGGCCAGCGAGTGCACCGCCACCGCGTTGCGGGCCAGCGCTTCCTGCCGCCACGAGTACGCCACCGTACGCAGCAGCGCCACCAGCGTCGCCGGGGTGGCCAGCACCACGTTGCGGGCGAACGCGTGCTCCAGCAACGTCGGATCGCGCTGCAACGCCACGTCGAGGAACGGATCGGCCGGCACGAACAGCACCACGAACTCCGGGGTCTGGTCGAACGCCGCCCAGTAGGTCTTCGCGGCCAGCGCGTCGACGTGCGCCCGCAGGTGCCGCGCGTGCGCGTCGAGGTGCGTGTCCCGGCCCCGCTCGTCGCGGGCCTCCATCGCCGTCAGGTACGCGTCGAAGGGCGCCTTCGCGTCCACCACCACCGAGCGGCCCCCGTGCAGCCGGACCACGAGGTCGGGGCGTACCCCCTGGTGATCGGTTGTGGCGGTGACCTGCTCGCTGAAGTCGCAGTGCTCCAGCAGGCCGGCGGCCTCGACGATCCGGCGTAGCTGGTGCTCCCCCCAGCGGCCCCGCACCTGCGGCGCGCGCAGCGCCGCCACGAGCTGCTTGGTTTCCGTGCGCAGCTCGCCGGAGACGGCGCTCATCGCCCGGACCTGCTCGCGCAGCTCGGCGTACGCGTCGACGCGGGCGTGCTCCAGTTCGGCGACCCGGGACTCGTAGCGGCGCAGCGTCTCGTGCAGCGGCGCCACCGCCCGGGCCACCGCCTCCTGCGACTGCGCGGTCGCCTCGTAGCCCAGCGCCCGCATCGACTGCTCCAGCCGCCCCTCGCCCTCCCGCGTCGCGGCCAGGGTGGCCTCCAGCCGGGCGAGGTCGGCCGCCGACCGGGACCTGGCCGCGAACCAGCCCAGCGCGCCACCCGTGACGAGGCAGAACACCACCACGGCCAGCGTCGAGAAGCTCATGACCAGAGCTTGCCAAACGCGTACGACGGGCGCTCCCCGGGTACTTTCAGAGCATGGAAATTCTGCTCGCGGTCATCTTCGTGGCGCTGCTCGTCGGCGGTCTCGTCTGGTGGCGTCGGGAGAGCGCGGCCCGCGAGGCGCGCAGCCTGGCTGACGTGCGCGCCGACGCCCAACGCTGGTACGAGCGCCTCGGCGGCCAGGTGATGAACCTGCACGGCGACTCCCCGGCCGTGCGGCAGGCCCTGGTCGACGCCGGCGAGCGGTACAATGCGGCGGGTAGCCAGCTGGAGCAGGCCCGGACGGTCCACCAGTACCGGCTGGCCCGGGAAACCGCCCTGGAGGGGCTGGCGTACGCCCGGGCAGCCCGGATCGCGCTCGGCATCGACCCCGGCCCCGAGCTGCCGCCGCTGGCCTCCGCCGAGGGCACCGGTCAGCTCACCCGGGAACGCGAGGTCAACGTGCAGGGGCAGATCGTCCGGGCGGGCCCGCAACCCGGCGAGGGCACGCCCTACTACTACCCCGGCGGTCGGTACCAGGGCCGCCCTGTGCCGGCGGGCTGGTACTCCACCCCGTGGTGGAAGACGGCACTCGGCGCGGGCGCCGGCGTGCTCGGCGGCATGCTGATCGCCGACGCGCTCTTCTCCCCGGCGTTCGCCGACCCCGGGTACGGCTACGAGGCCGGCTACCAGGAGGGCTTCGGCGGCGAGCAGGCGGGCGATTTCGGCGGCGCTGGCGATTCCGGCGGCGGTGACCTCGGCGGTGCTGGCGATTTCGGCGGCGGCGATTTCGGCGGCGCTGGCGATTTCGGCGGCGCTGGCGATTTCGGCGGCGGCGACTTCTGACGTCGGGCCCTCCTTCGCGGCCCCGCCCCGCTTTCGCTCCACCCTCCAACGGATGTGAAAAGGGGGCCCCTGCTATGCGGAATGCGTTAGCAGGGGCCCCTCCCTACACCTCAGCCGGTGTTGCGCATACCGGCGGCGATGCCGTTGACGGTGGTGAGCAGCGCCCGCTCCAGCGCCGTCCCGTCGCTCGGAGCGCGCCGGCCCCCCGGGGCCGTGGCCACCGCCCGGCCCGCCGCGCCGGAATCCCGGTACTGCCGCAGCAGCGCCACCTGGAGGTGGTGCAGCGGCTCCAGGTAGGTGTCGCGCACCGCGAGGGTGCGCTGGAGCACCGGCGAGTTCTCCAGCAGGGCCGGCGAGGCGGTGACCGCCAGCACCTCCTGCTTGGTCAGCTCGTACTCCTGCTCGATCTTCGCGAAGATCGGATGCAACTTCTTCGGCACGAGCGTCTCCACGTACCGGCGGGCGATGCTCAGGTCGGTCTTGGTCAGCATCATCTCGACGTTCGACAGGAACGTGCGGAAGAAGTGCCAGTTGCGGTGCATCTCGGCCAGCACCTCGGCCAGTCCGGCCTCGCGCGCCGCGGCCAGCCCGGAGCCGACACCGAACCAGCCGGGCACGATCTGCCGGGTCTGCGTCCAGCCGAACACCCACGGGATGGCCCGCAGCCCGCCCAGGCCGGCCCCGGTGTTGGGCCGCTTCGCCGGCCGGGAGCCGATGTTCAGCGCGCCGAGCAACTCGGTGGGGGTGGATGCCCAGAAGTACTCCGGCAGGTCCGGGTCTTCCACCAGCGACCGGTACGACCGGAACGCCGCGTCGGAGACCACGTCCATCGACGCGTCCCAGCGCTCCAGCATCTCGGCCGGCTGCCGGGGCGCGGTGTGCAGCAGGGTCGCCTGGAGCACGGCGGCCATGGTCAGCTCCAGGTTCTCCCGGGCCAGCGCCGGCAGCGTGTACTTGTCGGAGATGACCTCACCCTGCTCGGTGACCTTGATCGCGCCGTCGAGGGTGCCGTACGGCTGGGCCAGGATCGCCTCGTGGGTGGGGCCGCCGCCGCGCCCGACGGTGCCGCCCCGGCCGTGGAACAGTCGCAGGTGCACCCCGTGCCGGGCGGCCACGTCCCGCAGTGCCCGCTGCGCCCGGTGGATCGACCACTGGCTGGTGGTGATGCCCGCCTCCTTGTTGGAGTCGGAGTAGCCCAGCATCACCTCCTGCACGTCGCCCCGGGCCGCCACGAGCGACCGGTACGCGGGCAGCGACAGCAACTCGTCCAGCAGCTCACCGCCGGCGTTCAGCTCGGCCGGGGTCTCCAGCAGCGGCACGAAGCCGATCCGGGCCCGGCCGCTGTGCACGTCGACCAGCCCGGCCTCGCGGGCCAGCACCACCGCCGCGAGCACGTCGTCCACGCCGAGAGTCATCGAGATGATGTACGACTCGATGACCTCGGAGCCGAACCGGTCCTGCGCCTCGCGGATGGTGGCGAACACGTCGAACGTCTTGCGGGCGCTCTCGGTCAGCGGCGTGTCCAGCGTCGACAGCGGGCGACGGCCGGTCAGCTCGTCGGCGAGCAGCTTGGTGCGCTCCAGGCGGGTCAGCGACGGGTAGTCGGACACCTCGCCGACGGCCGCGTAGAGCTGGGTGAGCACCTCGTGGTGCTTCTCGGCGTGCTCCCGCACGTCCATCGTCGCCAGATGCAGGCCGAAAGCGGACACCGTACGGATGGTGGTGGCGAGCCGGCCCACGGCGGTGAGCTGGCCGGCGTTGCGGGCAAGCGAGGCGCGCAGCAGCTCCAGGTCGGCGATCAGCTCGGCCGCGCCCCGGTAGTCGCGCCCCGGCACGTGCGGGGTGCCCCGGCGCAGCCGCTCCCGGGTGTTGGCCAGCTTCGCCTTCACGCACCGGGCCTTCAGCCGGTACGGCTCCTCGGCGTTGACCCGGCGGAACCGGGGGGCGACCTCGGGCAGCGCGTCCAGGTCGGCGGCGAGGCTGGCGGAGAGGTCCAGCGACACCCCGCGCAGCCGGCGGGAGACGGACACCTCGTTGATCAGGTGCTCCATCGCCGCCTCGGTGGCCGCGATGCCGTGCTCGTGCTGGATGCGCAGCACCTCGCCGGTCACCTGCGGGGTGACGAACGGGTTGCCGTCCCGGTCGCCGCCGATCCAGGTGCCGAACGTCAGCGGGCGGGCCGTCGGGGACGTCTCCACACCGAGGGTGCGCAGCGTGTCCGCGAGGTCTTCGAGCACCTGCGGCGCGGCCTCGGCGTACAGGTCGCGCAGGTAGTAGATGGCGTTGCGGGCCTCGTCGGTCGGGTCCGGCCGGTCGAGCCGCAGCTCGTCGGTCTGCCACATCAGGTCCAGCAGCTCGGCCAGGCGTCGGTTGGCCGGCCCCTCGTCGCTGGCCCCGTAGAGGATCGCGTTGGCGGTCTCGGCGTCCAGCTCGTCGGCGACGGCGCGCAGCTTCGACAGGATCGACCGGCGGGCCGCCTCGGTCGGGTGGGCGGTGAAGACCGGGCGCACCGCGAGCCGGCGGGCCGCCGCCGCGATCTCCTCGGCGGGCACCCCGCGCTCGGCGATCATCTTGGCCGCCTGGTCCAGCCAGCCGCCCTGGATCGCCCGGCGGCGGCGCAGGTCGCGCGCCCGGTGCACCTGCTCGGTGATGTTGGCCAGGTGGAAGTAGGTGGAGAAGGCGCGGGCGAGCTTCGTGCCGGTGGTCACGTCCAGCCCGCCGAGGCGCTGCGCGGCGGCCGGGGCGTCGGAGCGGACCTGTGCCCTGATCTCCTCGACCAGGTCGAGCAGTGGGCGGCCCTCCTGCCGGGCGAGGGTCTGCCCGAGCAGCGTGCCGAGGCGGCGGATGTCGGCCCGCAGTGCGGCGTCCGGGCCGTCGTGGTCGTGCTGGTCGGTCACGGTGCGCTCCTTACGCCGGGGACGAAGGACAGCGCTGTCCGATTCCCTGGATCGTATCCGCGCCGCCCCCTTCGAAAGGAAGGGCCCCTTGTTATCGCTTTTTGTTGTACAGGGGGCCCCTGCTAACCGCCCGCCCCGGCGGGGCGCGCATCGTCGCAGGTGGGAGGGGTGCCGCCCGAGTGGCGCAGGGCGGCTCGCCGGCCGCGGACCAGGGTGGCCGTGAGCAATCCCACGACGCCGAGCGCCACCCACAGGGCGAGCCCGCCCAGCGGCCAGCCCATCGACCGGCGATCGAAGTAGACCGCCGACTTGATCAGGTCGGTGGTCAGCCCGGGCACGTTCCACCGGTGCATGCCGCGCATCCAGGCGGGCAGGAACTCGGGGGCGTAGATGCCGCCGGAGCCGGGGTTGCCGAGCACCACGAGCAGCAGGATGGCGAGCCCGGTGCCGAGCAGCCCGAGCCAGCCCTGCATGGCAGAGGCGATCATGGCGGCGGCGAAGGCGGCCAGGGCGCCGACCGCCGCGACCGCCGGCACGTCGTGGTGCCAGATGTTCAGCACCGGACCGACCACGAGCGCGCCCACCACGCCGAGCACGACCGCGTACGCCGCGAGGGCGGCGATGCGCAGCCCGGCGGCAGCGAGGCTGCGGGGCGCGGTGCCCATACGCAGGCCGAGCGCGGTGGCGGCGAGGTAGCCGCCGAGGATGTAGCCGACCGCGACGTAGAACGGGACGAGACCGCGCGGGTCGGTCCGCTCGACCGGTACCTCGTCGGTGACCGTCAACGGCAGGCCGGACCGCCGAGCGGCCTCGGCGAACACCTGGTCGACCACGTCGGCGGCGGCGGGCGCGGAGGCGCTGGCAGTGGCGAGTCGCAGTCCGCCCTCGGGCGTGGCGGTGAGTACCCCGTACACCTCGCGGGCGGTGAGCCCGTCGTCGGCGGCCGCCGCGTTGTCGTACTCGACGGGCTCGATCTTGTCGGTCTCGCCGCGCACGGCGGCCATGACCGCCTGGGCGCGCTGGTCGCCGAGGACCACCCCGACCGGCACGTCGCGTGGCGCCGGGTCGTGCAACGCGCCCACGTAGGCGGCGATGAACGCGGTGGCCAGCGCCAGGGTGCCGGCCAGCAGGGCGGCGGTGCGCGGCAGCCACTCGCGTACCGGGATGTCCGGCTCATCGTCCACACGGCCAGCCTAGGGGCAATATGCCCTTGTTGCGGATTTTCGTCGCTTCGGTCGGGGCGGAACGCGGTGGTAGCGTCCCGATCGTGGCGTCGCTGCGCTATCCGCCAAAACCCCGGCCCGGCGACCGGGTCGCGGTCGTGTCGCCCTCCGCCGGGCTGCCGGCGATCTTCCCCCATGTACGAGCTGGGCCTGCGCCGGCTGCGCGAGGAGTTCGGCCTGGTGCCGGTGGAGTGGCTGGTACGACCTCGCGCCGATCGCGGAGTGGGGCGACCAGCCGAACGACTGGCGCGACCCGGCCACCCTCGCCACCGAGCCGGTCATGTTCCCGGGCGGCGGCTGGCACTGGCAGGGGCCGGCGCGGGTGGTACGCGGGCGAACCTGGGGCGGCAACCTGGAGATCCTGCACTGGCTGCTGGCCACCGACCGGGTCGGCGGCGTCGCCGACCACACGGGCGAGGTGCTGATCGTCGAGACCTCGGAGGAGCTGCCGTCGGCCACCGAGGTGTACCGGATGCTGCGCAACCTGGGGGAGCGGGGGCTGCTGGCGGGCTTCCCGGCGGTGCTCGTCGGCCGGGCCAAGGCGTGGGACTTCGAGCGCCCGCACACCGTCGCGCAGCGCCGGACGTACGCCGACGAGCAGCGGGCGGCGGTGACCCGGGCGCTCGCCGAGTACCGGCCGGACGCCGTGGTGGTCTTCGACGTCGACCTCGGCCACACCGACCCGCAGGTGATCGTCCCGTACGGGGGTGAGGTCGTGGTCGACGCCGTCGAACGCCGGATCAGCGTGCGCTACTGACTCTCTCGCTCCCGCACGAGGGACCTTCAGCGCCCGGGGTGCCCTCGACCACCCGGGGAGGCCACGCTTTTCCAGATCGAGCACGATCGTGTCCCGGCGTTCCGGGTTGGGGCGGGAGGAGGGTGGGTGTCGGGCGGCGGGGATAGGCTGGGGTGCTGCCACCCCCCCGTCCCCGTCGGGCGCGGGGGATCCGTCGTGTGCCGTGACCGCGCCGCCACTGGGAAGTGATCAGATTGCTCACCGGACTCTTCGCCGCCGCCCTGGCCGACCCTGGGCTGGCCCGGGCGCGTGACCTGGCGCGCTCCGGTGCCGCGCAGGTCGACGGGCTGGACCTGACCGCCCCGGCGGCGCTGCGCCCATTCGCCGTGGCCGCCGTGGCCGCCGACCCGGCCGTCGGCACCGGGGGCGGCGAGACGCAGGCCGGCGGAGGCGCGGGCCGGCCGGTGCTCGCGGTCACCGCCACCAGCCGGGAGGCCGACGACCTGGCCTCGGCGCTGGGCAGCCTGCTCCCGCCCGAGCAGGTCGCCGTCTTCCCGTCCTGGGAGACGCTGCCGCACGAGCGGCTCTCGCCCCGTTCCGACACCGTCGGCCGCCGGCTGGCCGTGCTGCGCCGGCTCGCCCATCCCGACGCCGCCGACGCCCGTGGGCGCACCGGGCCGCTGCGGGTGGTCGTCGCGCCGGTGCGGTCGCTGCTCCAGCCGCAGCTGAAGGGCCTGGGCGACCTGGAGCCGGTGCGGCTGGCCGCCGGTGACGAGGCGGATCTGGAACAGGTCGCCCGCCGGCTCGCCGACATGGCGTACGCCCGGGTCGACCTGGTCACCAAGCGCGGCGAGTTCGCGGTGCGTGGCGGCATCCTCGACGTCTTCCCGCCCACCGACGAGCACCCGTCCCGGGTGGAGTTCTGGGGCGACGAGGTGGAGGAGATCCGCACCTTCGCCGTGGCCGACCAGCGCACCATCGAGGCCGCCCCGCTGCTGTGGGCCCCGCCGTGCCGGGAGCTGCTGCTCACCCCGGCCGTGCGGCGGCGGGCCGCCGCCCTGGCAACCGAGCACCCCGAGCTGGCCGAGATCCTGGACAAGCTGGCCGAGGGCATCCCCGTGGAGGGGATGGAGTCGCTGACCCCGGAGCTGCTCGGCAGCGAGAGCCTGGAGCTGCTGCTGGACTGCATGCCGGCCGGCACCCACGTGCTGCTCTGCGACCCGGAGCGCATCCGCACCCGGGCGCACGACCTGGTCCGCACCTCCGAGGAGTTCCTCCAGGCGAGCTGGGCTGCGGCGGCCGTCGGGGGCCAGGCCCCGGTCGACCTCGGGGCCGCTGCCTTCAAGACCCTGGCCGACGTACGCGCGCACGCCCGCGCCCTGCGCCGGCCCTGGTGGACCCTGGCCCCGTTCAGCCTCGTGCCGGCCGATGCGGCGGCCCCGGCCCCGCAGCCGTGGGAGGACGCGCCGACCGAGGTCGACGTCACGCCCGACGACGCCATCGCGGTGGCCCTGGCCGCCCAGCCGGCCCCGCTCTACCACGGCGATACCGCCCGGGTGGCCGAGGACCTCAAGCGCTGGGCCGGCGAGGGCTGGTCGATCGCGCTGGTCTTCGAGGGCCACGGCCCCGCCCAGCGGGCCGTCGAGGTGATCCGCGACGCCGGCCTCGGCGCCCGGTTCGTCGAGCGGGTGCCGGCCGCGCCCGCCCCGGGCGAGGTGCTGGTCACCTGCGGCAGCCTGACCAGCGGGTTCGTCGACGAGGCGTCCCGGTTCGTGCTGCTGACCGGCAACGACGTCACCGGTGGCCGGGGCACCTCGACCCGGGACATGCGCAAGATGCCGAGCCGGCGGCGCAACACCATCGACCCGCTGGAGCTCAAGGCCGGCGACCACGTGGTGCACGAGCAGCACGGCATCGGCCGGTACGTCGAGCTGGTGCAGCGCACGGTCAACGGGGCGTCCCGGGAGTACCTCGTCATCGAGTACGCGCCGAGCAAGCGCGGCCAGCCGGGCGACCGCCTGTTCGTCCCCACCGACCAGCTCGACCAGCTCTCCCGCTACGTCGGCGGGGAGCAGCCCACGCTGCACAGGATGGGCGGCGCGGACTGGCAGAAGTCCAAGGCCCGGGCCCGCAAGGCGGTCAAGGAGATCGCGGCGCAGCTCATCCAGCTCTACGCCGCCCGCAAGGCGTCGAAGGGCCACGCGTTCGCCCCGGACTCCCCGTGGCAGCGGGAGCTGGAGGACGCCTTCCCCTGGCAGGAGACGCCGGACCAGCTCGCCGCCATCGAGGAGGTCAAGCGGGACATGGAGCAGACCGTCCCGATGGACCGGCTGATCTGCGGCGACGTCGGGTACGGCAAGACCGAGATCGCGGTGCGGGCGGCGTTCAAGGCGGTGCAGGACGGCAAGCAGGTGGCCGTGCTGGTGCCGACCACCCTGCTGGTGCAGCAGCACCACAACACGTTCGCCGAGCGGATGAGCCAGTTCCCGGTGCAGATCCGGCAGCTCTCCCGCTTCCAGACCCCGAAGGAGTCCGAGCGGACGCTGGAGATGATCGCCGGCGGCACCGTGGACATCGTCATCGGCACCCACCGGCTGCTCCAGACGGCGACCCGGTTCAAGTCCCTCGGCCTGGTCATCGTCGACGAGGAGCAGCGTTTCGGCGTCGAGCACAAGGAGCACCTGAAGACGCTGCGCGCCTCGGTCGACGTGCTGAGCATGTCGGCCACCCCGATCCCGCGCACGCTGGAGATGGCGATCACCGGCATCCGGGAGATGTCGACGATCGCCACCCCGCCGGAGGAGCGGCACCCGGTGCTCACCTTCGTCGGGGCGCACGACGAGCGGCAGGTCGCGGCGTCGATCCACCGCGAGCTGCTCCGCGACGGACAGGTGTTCTATCTGCACAACCGGGTCGAGACGATTGAGAAGACGGCGCGGAAGATCCGGGAGCTGGTGCCGGAGGCCCGGGTGGCGGTGGCGCACGGCCAGATGGGCGAGGAGGCCCTGGAGAAGGTGATGGTCGGCTTCTGGGAGAAGGAGTTCGACGTCCTGGTCTGCACCACGATCGTGGAGTCGGGCATCGACATCCCGAACGCCAACACGCTGATCGTGGAGCGGGCCGACCTGCTCGGCCTGGCCCAGCTCCACCAGATCCGGGGCCGGGTGGGCCGGGGGCGCGAGCGGGCGTACGCGTACTTCCTCTACCCGCCGGATAAACCGCTCACCGAGCACGCCCACGAGCGGCTGGCCACCATCGCCCAGCACACCGAGCTGGGCGCGGGCATGTACGTGGCGATGAAGGACCTGGAGATCCGGGGCGCCGGCAACCTGCTCGGCGGCGAACAGTCCGGCCACATCGAGGGCGTCGGTTTCGACCTGTACGTCCGGATGGTCGGTGAGGCGGTGCAGGCGTTCAAGGGCGAGCGCCCCGAGGAGGAGACCGATGTCAAGATCGACCTTCCGGTGGACGCGCACCTGCCGCACGACTACGTCGGCGTGGAGCGGCTGCGCCTGGAGATGTACCGCAAGCTCGCCGAGGCCCGCGACGCCGACCGGCTGCGTGAGGTGGTCGCCGAGATGACCGACCGGTACGGCGAGCCGCCCGCGCCGGTGCAGAACCTGGTGGCGGTGGCCCGGTTCCGGCTGTTGGCCCGCCGGTACGGGCTCACCGACGTGAGCATGCAGGGCAAGCACCTGCGGTTCGGTCCGCTGCCGCTGCCCGACTCCAAGCAGTTGCGGCTCAAGCGCTACCACCCCGACTCGGTCTACAAGTCCGCGCTCGACCAGGTCAGCGTGCCCCGGCCGAGCACTCGCCGGGTGGGCGGCGAGCCGCTGCGCGACCAGGCGCTGCTGGAGTGGTGCGCCCAGCTCCTGAAAGACGTGCTGGGCGATCCGGCCCCCGCGGCCCAGCCGGCCGGGGCGGGGGCTCGGTGAGCGGCATGGCGTGGCGGGCGGCGTCACGGCCGGTAGGGGCGCATGAGAGAGTGACGGTCATGCGTGCTCGCCGTCTCATCGCCGCCGCCAGCGTCGCGGCCCTCGGTGTCCTCTCCCTCGGTGCGTGCGGGAAGGCCACGCCGGCCGTCGCCGCGTACGTCGGCGACACGAGATACTCCGTCGACCGGGTGAACGAGATCTACGACGACGCCCAGGCCAAGTACGCCGACGCCATCCGGTCGCAGGCCGGGCAGAGCGGTGCCACCCCGTCGCCGGAGCAGTTGCGCTCCACGGTGACCCGGCAGGACGTGCTGAACCTGCTGGTCAGCATCGAGCTGGGCAAGCGGGTGGTGGCGGAGCAGGGCATCACGGTGGCCGACGAGGTCAAGCCGGAGCAGCTTGAGCAGCAGCTCCAGATGCCGGCCGCCACCGAGTACGTCCGACTCTGGGGCGAGTGGGTGGACATCTCCGGCGCGCTCGGCGCGAAGCTGCCCACGGCCGAGGTGAGCGACGAGTCGGTCATGGCCGTCTACGACGCCATCGCGAAGGCCGGGGCGATCCAGTCCGGGCTGACCGTGGCGCAGGTCCGGCAGGCGTTCGGGGAGAGCGGCGGCCCGGGCAGCCAGGGCGGCTTCGTGCGCGCCGCCACCGCGCTCAGCGCGGCCCTGCAGCAGGAGGCGGAGAAGGCCGGCACGTCGATCAACCCCCGGTTCCGCCCGATCGGCGTCCCGTCGGTGGTCAGCACCGGCCAGTCGCTGGTCTTCTACTCGCTGCCGTACATCGACCAGAACGGCCCGGTCACCGACATCTCCACCCCGCAGGCCCCGGCGGCGGAGTCGAGCGCACCGGCCGCGCCCGGGGCATGACCGCCCGGATCGTCCTGCTGGTCGCCTCGCCCCGGCTCCCGGCGGGGCTGCTGACGGCGGCGGCCTGGGACGTCGTACGCGGCAACCCGGTGCTGGCCGGCGCGGAGAGCGAGCTGACGGCGGCCGTGCGGGCGGCGGGCGCCGAGGTGACCGTGCTGGACGGCCCGGCGACGCCAGCGCTGCTGGACGCGGCGGCGGCGCACGGCACGGCGGTCTGGCTGGCCGGGCCGGCCGGCGACGAGGCGCTGGCCCGGGAGCTGGGCCTGCGGCTGGCCCGCGAGCCGGGCCTGGCCGAGTTGGAGCTGATGTACGGCTCGTGGGACCCGCCCGGCGCCCGGCTGCTCGACGCGGTCGAGGTGATGGACCGGCTGGCCTCGCCGGGCGGCGATCCGTGGAAGCGGGCGCAGACGCACCGCAGCCTCGCCGGTTACCTGATCGAGGAGTGCTACGAGGCGTACGACGCGATCGGCGCGGACGACACGGACGCGCTCCGCGAGGAGCTGGGCGACGTGCTGCTCCAGGTGCTGCTGCACGCCCGGATGGCCGAGGAGTTGCCCGACGGCGAGCGGTGGGACGTCGACGACGTGGCCGGCGGCCTGGTGGACAAGATGGTCCGGCGCAACCCGCACGTCTTCGCCGACGACCGGGCCACCACCCTGGACGAGATCACCGCCAACTGGGAGCGGATCAAGCGGGCGGAGAAGGCCCGGGACTCCGTGCTCGACGGCATCGCGCCGAGCCTGCCCGCCCTCGCCCTGGCCGCCAAGATCCTGGACCGCGCCGGCCGCGCCGGCCTGGCGGTCCCGCTGCCCGTGGCCGACCCAAGGGCTGACCCGGCGGGGCGGCTCGGCGCCGAGCTGCTGGCCCGGGTGGCGGCGGCCCGGGAGGCCGACCTGGACCCGGAGGCGGCGCTGCGCCGCGCCGCCCTGGCGTACGCCGACGCCGTCCGCGCCGCCGAGCGAACCTGACCGGCCTCCCGCTACGGTCGTCGCATGTCCTCCTTCGTATCCCGCGCCGAACGGATCGTCGACGCACTGTTGGAGAGCCGCCCCGGCCTCGCCGCGTCCGCCGGTGACCACCGGAGCGACGACCGGCTGCCCGACCTGTCGGCCGGTGCCGTCGCCGCCGACCGGGAGATGCTGCGCGACGCGGCCGACGCGCTCGCCGAGCTGGACCCGGACTCCCTCGACATCGACGAGAGCGTCGACCACGCCCTGCTCACCGCCCTGGTCGATCGGGAGCTGTTTGAGTCCGACGAGATCCGGGCGTACGAGTGGGACCCGCTGCGGCACAACCCGGGTCCGCTGCTGCACGCCCTGCTCGCCCGCCCGTACGCCCCGGCCGACGTGCGGCTGACCAGCCTGGCCGGTCGGCTCGCCGCCGTACCCGATGCCCTGGCGACCGCGCGCGCGACGCTGCGGGACATGCCCCGGGTGCACGCCGAGACGGCGGTCGGGCAGTTCACCGGCACGGCGGCGCTGGTCCGCGACGAGGTGCCCCGGCTGCTCGCCGAGGCCCCCGCGCTGTACGACCGGGTGGAGCCCGCCGCCACGGCCGCGATCGCGGCGCTGGAGGAGTTCGTGGCCTGGCTGCGCGCCGGGCTGGTCGCCGACGCCGAAGGCGGGCGGGACCCCCGGCTGGGCCGGCGGCGCTGGGAGGCCCGGCTGTGGCACACCCTCGACACCGAGCTGGGCGCCGCCGAGGTGCAGCGCCGCGCCTGGGCCAACCTGGACCGGGTCACCGCCGAGATCCGTGCGGCGGCCGTCGAGCTGGTCGGCGGCCCGGCCGACGACGAGACGGTACGCCGGGCGCTGGACCTGCTGGCCGCCGAGCACCCCGACGACCACACCATCGTCGACCTGGCCTCGGTCACCCTCGACGAGGCGACCGACTTCGTCCGCGCGCACGACCTCGTGACGCTTGTCGACGACCCGTGCGTGATCCAGGAGATGCCGGAGTTCGCCCGGGGCGTGGCGGTGGCGTACTGCGACTCGCCCGGCCCGCTGGAGATCGCGCCCCTGCCGACGTTCTACTGCATCGCCCCGGCCCCGGCCGACTGGCCGGCGGCCCGGGTCGAGTCGTTCTACCGCGAGTACAACGACCACATGATCCGCAATCTGACGGTGCACGAGGCGATGCCGGGACACTTTCTCCAGCTCGCCCACGCCCGCCGGTACGCCGGTCCCACCCGGGTCCGGGCGCTGGCCGAGTCCGGTTCGTTCATCGAGGGCTGGGCGGTGTACACCGAGGAGCTGATGGCCGGCCTCGGCTTCGGTGGGCTGCCGGTACGGTTGCAGCAGCTCAAGATGCAGCTCCGGATGACCATCAACGCGCTGCTCGACCAGCTCGTGCACTGTGCCGGGCTGACCGAGGCCGAGGCCATGGAGCTGATGACGGGTCGGGGCTTCCAGGAGGAGGGCGAGGCGGCCGGCAAGTGGCGGCGGGCGCTGCTCACCTCCACCCAGCTCTCCACGTACTTCGTCGGGTACAGCGAGGTCGCCGAGATCGCCGCGCTGCGCCCGTCCGGGGTGTCGGTGCGCGAGTGGCACGACGCGATGCTCGCCCACAACTGCCCGCCCCCACGCCACCTGCGCACCCTGCTCGGGGTGTGAGGAAGGGCCCCCTGTTAACGCATTCTGTTGTACAGGGGGCCCTTCCTCACACGCCGCCGTGCGTCGTACGCGCGAGCCGTGCCGCCGCACACCCGTCAGCCCGGCGGCCGGCGGAACCCGGGGGCGGTCACGAGCTGGCGGAGCGGCGGTCCACCACGCCCGCGCCGGCCGGCAGCTCGAAGCTCGCCCCGTCCACGGTGTCGGTGTAGCGGTTCAACGCCAGCTCCATCGTGTTGCCGTCCAACTCGCCGGCGAAGCTGCCGAGCACGCCCTCGTTGGTCACGCAGGCGGTGAAGTCGCCGGCCGCGCGCTTGACGTCCACGCAGGCGGCGTGATGCCCGGCGAGGGTGGTGTCGGTCTGCTCGATCACGGCCTGCGGGTCGAGTACGGCCTCGGTGAGCAGCCCGACAACCACCGGCGGGGTGATGAGGCCGCGTCGCTTCGCCTCGGTGAACAGCTCGACGGAGGGCCGCGCGTTCGGCGGGGGCGGGGCGAGCAACGTGCAGACGGCCTTAGCCGTGCCGGTCTCGCACCGGGTGGTGGCGTCGACGGTCACGGTCAGCTTCCCGCCCGGCCACGTGTACGCCGACCGGGCCGGGTCCTGGGCCTGGGCGATGGTGGCGGTCCGGCCGCCGGGGAGCTGGTACTCGGCGGAGTAGGTCAGTTCGAGCGCCCGGTCCAGTCGGGCGGCGAAGTCGTTGACCAGGTCCGACCGGCCGATTGCCTGGCCGGCGTCGTCGAGGGCCTGACAGCCGGTGACCGAGAGTGACGCGATGACCGACAGAGCGAGCGCGCGGAACGTGGTCGAGACGGCGGGCATGGCGACCAGCCTTGTCGATCGGACCCACCTCGCGCAAACCCGTTGCCGGTTGAGGGTCGATAATCCGGGAATGTCCGACCCGCATCCTCCTGCCGGATGCGCCGGGCGACGCAGTGCGCCGAGCCGTCGCCCGATACGCTGCGTTCAACACCTGCCTCAGCCGCACCGTCGCGGCCCATATCGGACCGGAATCACACAAACGAGGAGCGACTCAGTGGCAACCATCGAGGGAATCGTCGCCCGGGAGATTCTCGACTCGCGGGGCAACCCCACGGTCGAGGTCGAGGTCGGGCTGGACGACGGCACGATCGCCCGCGCCGCGGTGCCGTCCGGCGCCTCCACCGGCGCCTTCGAGGCGATCGAGCTGCGCGACGGTGACGCCGACCGCTACCAGGGCAAGGGTGTCGAGAAGGCGGTCTCGAACATCGAGGACAAGATCGTCGACCAGCTCATTGGGTACGAGGCCAGCGAGCAGCGGCTGATCGACCAGAAGATGCTGGACATCGACGGCACCGACAACAAGGGCGAGCTGGGCGCGAACGCCATCCTCGGCGTGTCCCTGGCGGTGGCCAAGGCGGCGGCCGGCAGCGCCGAGCTGAGCCTGTTCCGCTACCTGGGCGGCCCGAACGCGCACCTGCTGCCGGTGCCGATGATGAACATCCTCAACGGTGGGGCACACGCTGACTCCAACGTCGATGTCCAGGAGTTCATGATCGCGCCGATCGGCGCGCCCAGTTTCCGCGACGCGCTGCGCTCCGGCGCGGAGGTCTACCACGCGCTGAAGTCCGTGCTGAAGAAGAAGGGCCTCTCCACCGGCCTCGGCGACGAGGGCGGCTTCGCCCCCAACCTGCCCACCAACGCCGCCGCGCTGGACCTGATCGCCGAGGCGGTCGAGAAGGCCGGCTACCGGCTGGGCACCGACATCGTCTTCGCCCTCGACGTGGCCGCCACGGAGTTCTTCGACAACGGCACGTACACCTTCGAGGGCGCGGCGAAGTCCGCCGAGGAGATGAGCAACTACTACACCAAGCTCGCGGGCGACTACCCGATCGTCTCCATCGAGGACCCGCTGGCCGAGGACGACTGGAGCGGCTGGGCCACCCTGACCGCGGCGCTCGGCGACCGGGTCCAGATCGTCGGCGACGACCTGTTCGTCACCAACCCGCAGCGCATCGCCCGGGGCATCGCCGAGAAGGCCGCCAACGCCGTACTGGTGAAGGTGAACCAGATCGGCTCGCTGACCGAGACCCTCGACGCGGTCGAGCTGGCCCACCGGGCCGGGTTCAAGTGCATGATGAGTCACCGTTCCGGTGAGACGGAGGACACCACCATCGCCGACCTGGCGGTGGCGACGGGCTGCGGCCAGATCAAGACCGGCGCCCCGGCCCGCTCGGACCGGGTGGCCAAGTACAACCAGCTCCTGCGCATCGAGGAGGAGCTGGCCGACGCGGCGCGGTACGCCGGGGTGGGCGCGTTCCCGCGTTACCGTTCGGCCTGAGACACCCAGCAGGCCTCGGGGGAGGGGTGTGACGATGCAGCAGCGCCGCACACCGGGTGGTCAGCGTCCCGTCCGCCGGCCGGGTCAGTCCGGCCGGCCGGGCGGGGCCCGCGCCCGGGCGTCGGTCCGCGACGGCGTCCGCGCGGAGGCGCGCGCCGCCGGCCGGTCGCCCGGCTCGGCGCGGGCCGCCGAGTCGGTACGCTCCGCGAACCGTCCCGCCGCCGCCCGGCGCGCCGCCGCCGGAGGCACGGTCAAGCGGCTCTCCGCACCCCACCCCCGACGCTTCACCGGCCGGGCCACCGTGCTGTTCGCGGTGTTGATCGCGCTCGCCCTCGCCTACACCTATCCGGTCCGGGTCTACCTGGACCAGCAGGCGGACATCCAGCGGATGGAGGCGGCCCAGGCCGCCCAGCGGCAGCTCATCGCCGAACGCGCCGCCGAGGCGGCCAAGTGGCGCGACGACGAGTACATCCGCATCCAGGCCCGGGAGCGGTTCTACATGGTCTACCCGGGCGAGGTCCCGGTGATCGTGCTCAACGACCCGGCCGGGGCGACCCGGGACGCGGGCGGTGGGCGGCCCCCCGCCCGGCCGGAAACCCCCGATCCCTGGTACGACACCCTGTGGTCCAGCGTGCGGGCCGCGAACGCCGACCGCCCCGGCCAGTGAACGCGCCGCCCTGAGCGCGCCACCCTCAGCACGTTGACTCCAGCGCACCGACGAAAGATGGGCACCGTGACTGTCGTACCCCCGCCGGAGCCGGCGGCGGACTCCGTACCCCCGCCGAAGCGGGAACCGGCCACCGAGGCCGACCTGGCCGCGGTGGCCGCCCAGCTCGGGCGCACCCCGCGTGGCACCCGGGCGGTGGCCCACCGCTGCCCCTGCGGCCTGCCCGACGTGGTGGAGACGACCCCGCGCCTGGCCGACGGGACGCCCTTCCCGACGCTGTTCTACCTGACCTGTCCCCGCGCGACGGCCGCGTGCAGCCGGCTGGAGTCGGCCGGGCTGATGAGGGAGATGGCCGAGCGGCTGGCGGAGGACCCGGAGCTGGCCGCCCGGTACCGGGCGGCGCACGAGGACTACCTGGCCCGCCGGGAGGCGATCGGCCACGTGCCGGAGGTCGCGGGCGTCTCCGCCGGCGGCATGCCCGGCCGGGTGAAGTGCCTGCACGTGCATCTTGGCCACGCCCTCGGCGCCGGCCCGGGGGTCAACCCGTTCGGCGACGAGACCCTCGCGTTGGTGGAGAAGTGGTGGGCGGCCGGGCCGTGCGTGGACGTTCCGGCGGCGCAGTGAGATGAGTGAGATGACCGCCGACACGATCCTGGTGCGTCGCGCCCGCACCTCCGACGTGCGCGGCATCCGGCGGCTCGTGGACACCTACACCGACGACCGGCGGCTGCTCAGCAAGGCCACCGTCACCCTGTACGAGGACGTGCAGGAGTTCCGGGTCGCGGCCGACGCCGACGCCGTCGTCGGCTGCGGCGCGCTGCACGTGATGTGGGAGGACCTGGCCGAGATCCGTACGGTGGCCGTCGACCCGGCATACCGGGGGCGGCGGATCGGGCACCGCATCGTCGGCGAGCTGATCGACGCGGCCCGGGAGATCGGGGTGGCCCGGATCTTCGTGTTGACCTTCGAGACGCGGTTCTTCGGCTCGTTCGGCTTCCGCGAGATCGACGGCGCGCCGGTGCCGCAGCCGGTGTACGAGCAGCTCCTGCGCTCGTACGACGAGGGCGTCGCCGAGTTTTTGGACCTGGAGCGGGTCAAGCCCAACACCCTCGGCAACACCCGGATGCTGCTGCGCCTGTGACGGCGTCCTGGTCACCCCAGGGGCTGTTTTGGGGAGCCCCGCCGCGAAAGCCCTTGGAGACGGCCCGGCGGGCGCGGCGACGGTGGAGACGGTCGTCGCCCCGTCGCGGGTGGCCCGGTGGGCGGCTGCCGTAGGGTTGCTGCCGTGACGACGCGCGTGGCCGCCATCGACTGCGGGACCAACTCGATCCGACTGCTGATCGCCGACCTGCCCGACCCGGCCGCCGGGCCGGGCGCGCCGCTGGTCGACCTGAGCCGCCGGATGGAGATCGTCCGCCTCGGCCAGGGCGTCGACAAGACGGGCCGGCTCGCCCCCGAGGCGATCGAGCGGACCCGGGTGGCCCTGGCCGCCTACGCCGCCGAGATCGAGAAGTTGGGCGCGGACCGGGTGCGGATGTGCGCCACCTCCGCGTCCCGGGACGCCTCCAACGCCGGGGACTTCCAAACAATGGTGGAGCGGACCCTCGGCGTCGCACCCGAGGTGGTCACCGGCGACGAGGAGGCCCGGCTCTCCTTCACCGGCGCGGTGCGCGGCCTGCCCGCCGACGCGCGGGAGCCGTACCTGGTCATCGACATCGGCGGCGGGTCGACCGAGTTCGTGGTCGGGACCCGGTCCGACGGCGTCGAGGCCGCGATCTCGATGGACATCGGCTGCGTCCGGATGACCGAGCGGCACCTGCTCGGCGACCCGCCCGGCCTGGACGAGATCGCCGCCGCGCAGGCCGACATCACCGAAGCGGTGGACCGCGCGCTGGAGGCCGTGCCGGGCCGCAAGGCAGCCACCCTGGTCGGGCTCGCCGGGTCGGTCACCACCGTCGTGGCCATCGCCGAGGGCCTCACGGAGTACGAGCCGGGGCGCATCCACCACGCCCGGGTGTCGTACGACGCGGTGGCGGAGGTGACCGCCGACCTGCTGGCGAAGACCCGCGAACAGCGGCTGGCGATCCCGGTGATGCACCCGGGCCGGGCCGACGTGATCGGCGCGGGGGCCCTGGTGCTCCGGACGATCATGGAGCGGGCCGGCATGTCGGCGGTGGTCGCCTCCGAGCACGACATCCTCGACGGCATCGCCTGGAGCCTGCTGCCGTCGCCGAACTGACGCGTTCGTGTTGCTGTCGCCGAGCTAGGCGTTCGTGCTGGCGGGTCCCTGGCCTGGACGGCCGAAGCGCAGGCAAGGGCGCGGCCGGGGTGTCGTTTGACGGTACTTCGCACTGCGCAGTAGTGTGCGATGCGTGGATACCACGCAGCTCTTGAAAGGCGTGCTGGATCTCGCGGTCCTCGCCGTGCTCCGGGAGGAGGACGGCTACGGGTACGACATCCTGCGCCGCCTCCGCGAGGCCGGCCTGGACGAGGTCGGCGACGCCTCCGTCTACGGCACCCTGCGGCGACTCTTCGCCGCCGGCCTGCTGACCACCTACGTCGTGCCGAGCGAGTCCGGCCCGCACCGGAAGTACTACTCGCTCAACGCCGCCGGCCGGGACCAGTTGACCCGCTCCGGCAAGCTCTGGCGCTCGTTCGCCACCACCATGGACACTCTGCTCGACGATCGGGGGATGGCGGCGTGACTGTCATGGAGCAGGAGATCGCGGACTACGTGACCCGGGTCCGGGCCGCCCTGGCGGACCTGCCGCCCCAGGTCCGCGACGAGTTGACCGAGGACCTGCCGGAGCACCTGGCCGAGGTGGCCGCCGAGGGGGACGGGTCGCTGGCCGACCGGCTGGGCACGCCAGAGGCGTACGCGGCGGAGTTGCGGGCGGCGGCCGGCGCGGGGGGTCCGGCCGCCGCCCGCAACCTGG
>NZ_GG657738.1:4464784-4694772 GCF_000158815.1 Micromonospora sp. ATCC 39149
AGGGGCCCCTCCTTACAAATAGCTGAACGGACGAGTCGTGCGGGGCAGCGTTCCTCGATCTTGGTCGCTACGGTGTCGTCTGCTCGTCCATCCCTCGGAAGGAACCCCCGTGTCAGAGCCGGTCGCCCCGCACCCCGCCGCGCCGCCCGAGGACGCGCCGCGCCCCGTCGACCCGCCCGCCGACCGGGAGGCCGGGCAGCCTGCGGGGCCGCCGCCGCAGCGACCGGCGACGGAGCCGGCAGCGCAGCCAGCGACGGAGCCGGCAGCGGCGCAGGGCACGGGTGACGCCGGAGGGCCCGAGAAGGAGCAGCCCGAGGAGCAGCCGGAGAAGGAGCCGAGCGACGCGGAGCAGCCCGAGAAGGAGCAGAGCGACGCGGAGCAGCCGGAGGCGAAGCGGTCCGCCGCCCGCAGGGTGCTCGGCGTGGTCGCCGCCCTGCTCGCCATCGGGGTGGTGGCGGCGCTGAAGTTCGGCCTCGGCGGTGCTGTGGCCGCCGCGTTCGACTCCGACGGGACGGCGAAGGCGAAGGCCGGCGACTGCCTCGCCGAGCTGCCGGACGTGGCCGAGGGGGAGCGCAAGGACGTCCGTGGCGCGCAGGTGGTGGCCTGCACGTCGACCGAGGCGGTGTACACGGTGGTCGGTCGCCTCGACGGCCAGACCGAGGGGCAGGCGCGCACGGGCGAGGCGTGCGAGCCGTTCCTCCAGCCCGGGCAGGCCGGCTACTTCTTCTACAACATCAAGCCGGGCAGCACCGGCTACCTGCTCTGCCTCACCAGGAAGGCAGCCTGACCGGGCCGGCACGGCGGGCCCGGCCAGGACCCGAACGGGCCCGGCACCACCGGTGGTCGGACAGCAGTCGGCATACGAGGAGTCACCAGCAGCCGAACAGGAGGTGAATGCCACTGTCTCGGCGTCTTCCAACAGCGGGACAGGGCGTGGCAGGCTACCGGCACGTAGGAACACCCTGCGACCAGCCAACGATGACTGACCGCGAGGAGGACGGGCCGATGGGCGAGATGGTGAGCTTCGCCAGCAACGGGGGGACGAGCGAGGGGTATCTCGCGATACCCTCCGGCGGTGCGGCCAACCCGGCGGTCATCGTCATCCAGGAGTGGTGGGGGCTCGTACCCCACATCCGGTCGGTGGCGGACCGCTTCGCCGAGGCCGGCTTCGTGGCGCTCGCCCCGGACTTCTACCACGGCGAGTCGACCGGTGAGCCGGACGAGGCCCGGCGGCTGCTGATGGGCCTGCGGATGGACGAGGCGGCGAAGGACATCGCCGGCGCGGCGGAATACCTGGCGGCGCGGCCCGAGGTGGCGGGCAAGGTCGGCTGCGTCGGCTTCTGCGCCGGAGGCAGCCTGGCCCTGTGGTCGGCGACGCTGTCCGAGCGGATCGTCGCCACCGCCGGCTTCTACCCGATGCTGCCATGGGAGAAGATGCGCCCCGAGTGGGCCGACTACGCGGGCAAGTCGGCGATCATCCACTGCTCCGAAGAGGACGGCACCTCGGCCGCGCCGGGCGTGCGAACCGCCCGGTCCGCGATCGAGGCGGCCGGCGGTAGCTGCATCCTCTACGACTACCCGGGCAGCCGGCACGCGTTCTTCAACGACGACCGGCCGGAGGCGTTCGACCAGCGCGCCTCGGCCAGCGCCTGGGCTCGCACCCTCGAACTGTTCCGGGCGAAGCTTGGCTGAGGCCCGTATCCCCGACGAGGTGGTCGCCCGCGCCGCGCGGGCGACCGACCTGGTCGACCTCGACGGCGCGGTCAGCGACTGCTTCGCCTGCCCACGCCTGGTCGCCTGGCGGGAGGAGGTTGCCCGGACGAAGCGGGCCGCCTTCCGCGACCAGGCGTACTGGGGGCGGCCGGTGCCCGGCTTCGGCACCTCCGACGCCCGGATCGGCATTCTCGGCCTCGCCCCGGCCGCGCACGGCGGCAACCGCACCGGGCGCATCTTCACCGGCGACCGCTCCGGCGACGTGCTCTTCGCCGCCCTGCACCGCGCCGGCCTGGCCAACCAGCCGACGAGCGTCGCCGCCGACGACGGCCTGGCGCTGCGCGCCCTGCGGATCTTCGCCGCCGTGCGCTGCGCGCCGCCGGACAACAAGCCCACCCCGGCCGAGCGGGACACCTGCGCCCCGTGGCTGCACCGCGAGGTCGCGCTGATCCGGCCCACCCTGCGCGTCGTGGTCGCGCTGGGCGCGTTCGCGTGGGCCGCGTGGTGGCCGGCGCTCCGCGAGGTGTACGGCGTGCGCCCGCCCAGCCCGCGACCGGCGTTCGGCCATGGGGCACACTGGTCCGGCACGGCCGCACCGGCGCTGCTGGGGTGTTACCACGTCAGTCAGCAGAACACCTTCACCGGGCGGCTGACACCGGGAATGCTGGACGACGTGTTCGCCCGGGCGAAGCAGCTGGCCGGAGTGGACTGACGGGCGTGGGGCGGTGGCGATGGACCTCAGCGTGCTGCGCAGGTGGTGGCCGGTCGTCGCGGTGATGGCCCTGCTCGCCGCCGCCGCGCTGGCCGCCGGCCACTCGTCGCTCGGCGCGAGCCGCATCCCGCCCGCCGTCGACAACATCCCGTACGTGCCGGAGTACCCCTCGGCCCAGCCGCCGCCGTCGATTCCGGTCGAGCCGCGCGACGCCGGGGAGGCCACCCGCGCGCACATCCCAGAGTGGCTGGGCACCGTCGTGGTGGCCCTGCTCGGCCTGGCGATCGCCGTGGCCCTCGGCTACCTGGCCTGGACGCTGATCCGGGGGGCGGCCCGCCGTACCACCCGGGCGCTGCCGGTCGACCGGGCCCGGCGTACCGCCGAGGGCACCGCCCGCGAGGTGGTGGCCGCGCTCGACGCCGGCCTGGTCGAGCTGGACGACGCCGACGTGGACCCGCGCACCGCCGTGATCGCCTGCTGGGTGCGCCTGGAGGAGGCCGCCGACGCGGCCGGGGTGGCGCGGCTGACCGGCGACACCCCCACCGACCTGGTCACCCGCCTGCTGCGCGGCGACCCGGACGCGGGGGTGCCGGCGATCGTCAGCGCCGACGTGCTGGCCGAGTTCGCCCACGTCTACCGGGAGGCCCGGTACGCCACCCGGCCGGTCGACGAGCGCACCCGCGACCAGGCCCGGGCCGCGCTGCGCCGGCTGCGCGGCGAGCTGACGGCCGTCGCGGCCGGCGGGGGGCCGGAATGAGCACCAGCATCGACGACCTGCTCGGCTTCGAGGAGGAGCAGCCGGCGCAGGAGCGGGGCGCCCGGGGCGGCCGGGTCGGCGGCGCGCTGAGGACCCTCGCGGTGGCCGGGGCGCTGACCGCCGTGGTGGTGGCCGGGCTGCGTACGGTCGGGCTCCAGCTCTCGCTGTGGGTGGTCGTCGCCGGGGTCCTCGCCCTGCTCGCCGTCCGCCGGGTCACCGCCGCGCTCGCCCCGCCGCCCCCGCCCCGGTCCGGTGCCCGGATCGCCGCCGGCGAGGAGGACGGCCACTACCACTGGGCCGCCCGGGACGCGCTGCGCGCCGCGATCAACGGCTGGGAACGGCCGCTGGACTGGTCGGCGGGCAACCCGCAGCGGTTCGCCGAGCGGATCCTGCCCCGACTCGGCGAGCTGGCCGACGAGCGGCTGCGCCAGCGGCACGGCCTGACCCGCGAGTCCGATCCGGCCCGCGCCCGGGCTCTGATGGGCGACCGGCTCTCGGCGTTCCTCGACACCCCGCCCCGCCGCACCCCGTCGCCGCGCGACCTCGCGGCGATCGTCGCCGAACTGGAGAAGATCTGATGAAGGACGTGGACCGGACCGTGCCCGTCGCCGAGGTCGGCCGCTTGGCCCGGGCGGTGCTGGACGCGGTCGGCTCGGTCGTGGTCGGCAAGCGGGACGCCCTGGAGCTGGTCCTCGCCGGCATCCTGGCCGGCGGCCACGTGCTGCTGGAGGATCTGCCCGGCCTGGGCAAGACGCTGACCGCCCGCTCCTTCGCTCAGGCCCTCGGGCTGGACTTCCGCCGTCTCCAGTTCACCCCCGACCTGCTTCCCGCCGACGTCACCGGCTCCTTCCTGTACGACCAGCGCACCGGCGACTTCTCCTTCCGCGCCGGCCCGGTCTTCACCAATCTGCTGCTCGCCGACGAGATCAACCGGACGCCGCCGAAGACCCAGTCGGCACTGCTGGAGGCGATGCAGGAGAAGCAGGTCTCGGTGGAGGGCGTCACGTACCGGCTGGACGAGCCGTTCCACGTCCTGGCCACCGCCAACCCGATCGAGTACGAGGGGACCTACCCGCTGCCGGAGGCGCAGCTCGACCGGTTCCTGCTGCGGGTGTCGTTCGGCTACCCGGAGCGGGAGGAGGAGTGGGAGGTACTGCGCCGGCGGATGGGCCGCCGCCGCGAGGAGGCCGACATCGCCCCGGTCGTCGACGCCGCCACCCTGCGGGCCATGCAGGCCGCGCTGGAGGACGTGGTGGTGGAGGACTCCATCGGCCGGTACATCGTGGCGCTCACCGCGGCCACCCGGGAGCACCCGTCGGTGCTGGTCGGGGCTTCGCCGCGCGGCTCGCTGGCGCTGCTGCTGCTGGCCCGCGCCCGGGCGGTCTTCGCCGGCCGGGACTACGTGGTGCCCGAGGACGTAAAGGAGGTGGCCGCGCCGGCCCTGGCGCACCGGATCACGCTGCGCCCGGAGATGTGGCTGCGCCGCGTCGACCCGTCCTTCGTGGTCGGTGAGGTGCTCGACCAGACCCCGGCCCCGGCCAGCGGCGCGCTCCCGAGCTACGCCGCCGGCCGGCCGGGGCGCTGACGGCCGTGCCCACCCCCGAGGGGCAGCAGGTGGCGGGCTGGGTGCCCACCTGGGCGCTGGGCCGGGCGGTGCTGCTCGCCGGCCTGCTGCTGATCGCCGGGGTGCTGCTCGGCCGGGTCGACCTGGTCGTGCTGGCCGTGCCGTTCGCGCTCGGCACCGCGTACGCGCTACGCCGCCGGCCCACGGCGGGCCCGCAGCTGTGGATCACCGCCGACGAGGGGCACCTCGTCGAGGGCGGGGAGTTCGGCGGCACGGTCACCGTCGGCAACCCGGACACGGTCGGCTACGACGTGGCGGTGGTCCGCACCCGCGTCTCGCCGTGGCTGCTGGTGGAGCGGGCCGGCGTCGGCGGGGCCCGGGTGGACCTGTCCCGCAGCGGCGTGGACCGGCCCTTCGTCACCGTCGTCGACACCGGCACGGCGGTCGACCTGGAGCTGGCCGGGAAGGCCCGGCGCTGGGGCCGGCACCCGATCGGCCCGGCCGGCGCGCGGGTCGCCGCCGCCGGGGGCCTGCTGGTTTCCCGGGCGGCGATCACCGAGCCGGTCCGGTTCCGGGTGTACCCGAGGACGGAGCCGTTCGAGGCGGTGGAGGCGATGCCCCGGGCCGCCGGCCTGGTCGGCGCGCACCACTCCCGCCGCCCCGGCGAGGGCGGCGAGCTGGCCGGGGTGCGGGTCTTCGGCCCCGGCGACCGGCTGCGCCGCGTCGACTGGCGGGTGTCGCTGCGGGCCCGGCAGCTACACGTGGCCGCCACGCTGTCGGACCGGGACGCCGAGGTGGTCGTCCTGCTCGACGTGCTCGCCGAGGCCGGCCGCTCCGGTGGCGTCGGCGGGCCCGCGTCGGTGCTGGACACCACTGTCCGGGCCGCCGCCGCGATCGGCGAGCACTACCTGCACCGGGGCGACCGGGTGGCGATGCTGGAGTACGGGCCGGCGGCCCGCCGGCTGCGCCCCGCCACCGGCCGCCGGCAGTACCTGACGCTCTTGGAGTGGCTGCTCGACGTGCGCGCCGAGTCGTCACCGCACGAGCCGTACGACCAGGTCTTCGGCCCGCAGATCCTCTCCTCGGACGCGCTGGTGGTGGTGCTCACCCCGCTGCTGGACGAGCGGTCCGCCCAGATGCTGGCCCGGATGGCCCGGTCCGGGCGGTTCGTGGTGGCGGTGGACACGCTCCCGGCCGACCTGCCGCCGCCGGGCCGGCATGGCTGGTCCGAGGTGGCCTTCCGGCTGTGGCGGCTGGACCGGGACACCATGATCGGCCAGCTCCGCGAGCACGGCGTGCCGGTGGTCGGCTGGGCCGGGGCGGGCAGCCTCGACCAGGTCCTGCGCGACGTGGCCCGGCTCGCCACCGCCCCGAGGGTGGGCGGCCGGTGAGCGGGGGAGCACGGCCGACGAGCGAACAGGGGCGGAACCGGTGAACCCGGTCGAGGCGGTGACCGAGCGTGCCCGGGCGGTGCGCTCGGTGGTGAAGCGGGTCAGCGCGGCCCCGCTGCTGGTACGCGCCGGGGTCTTCGGCACGGCACTGGCGGGCCTGCTGCTGGCGTACCCGGTGCAGGTCCTCACCGGCCGCCCGCTGGCCGGCCTCGCGCTGGTGGCGCTGCTGCCGGCGGTCGGGCCGCGCCGGATCTGGCCGACGTTCGCCGCCCTGGTCACCGCAGGCGGCTGGCTGCTGGCCACCGAGGGGTACGGCCGCCCGGTCGCGCTCTGGCGGCTGCTCGCCGTGGCGGCGGCCCTGTACCTGGCCCACTCGCTCGCCGCGCTCGCGGCGCTGCTGCCGTACGACGCGGTGGTGGACCCGGAGCTGATCGTGCGCTGGCTCACCCGGGCTGGCGGGGTGCTGCTCGGCTCGGCGGTGCTGGGGGTGCTCCTCGTCCAGGTCGCCGACGTCGCCCCGGACCGGGGCCACCTCGCCGTGACGGTCGCCGGGTTGCTGGTGGCGGTCGTGTTGAGCGCGTTGCTGGGGTGGCTGCTGCGGCGCAGATGACGGAGCGCGGGTGCACGTTGTGCAGGTCACAGGTGTTGTGCTCCGTCACAAAGGGGGGTCTCGAAAGGGGTTAGCCGAGCCGGCGGGGGAAAGATGGTAGGCGTGAATCCGAAGCGGATCCTTGTCGTCGGTGCCGGGCACGTCGGTCTCTATGCCGCCCTTCGCCTGTCGAAGAAGCTCTCCTCGCGTGAGGCGGAGGTCGTCGTCGTCGACCCGCAGCCGCACATGACGTACCAGCCGTTCCTTCCGGAGGCGGCGGCCGGCAACATCTCTCCCCGGCACTCCGTGGTGCCGCTGCGGCGGGAGTTGCGGCGGTGCAAGGTGGTGGCCGGCACGGTCATCCGGATCGAGCACGACCGCAAGGTGGCCACGGTGCAGCCGATCAGTGGCCCGACCCGGGAGATCCCCTACGACCACGTGGTGGTGGCCCCCGGTTCGGTCTCCCGGACACTGCCGATCCCCGGCCTGCACGAGCACGGCATCGGGTTCAAGACCATCGGCGAGGCCATCTACCTGCGGAACCACGTGCTGGACCGGCTCGACGTGGCGGCGGCCACGCCGGATCCGGAAGTGCGCCGCAGCGCCCTGACGTTCACCTTCGTCGGCGGCGGGTACGCGGGCATCGAGGCGCTGGCCGAGATGGAGGACATGGCCCGCGACGCGCTGCGGTACTACCCGGAGCTCGAGCCGGAGGACATGCGCTGGGTGCTGGTGGAGGCGACCCAGCGGGTGCTGCCCGAGGTCGACCGGGACATGGGCGCCTACACGGTGCAGCAGCTACTCAAGCGGAACATGGACATCCGGCTGGACACGCGCCTGGAGTCCTGCCTCGACGGGGTGGTGAAGCTCTCCGACGGCGACAGCTTCCGCTCCGACACGATCGTTTGGACGGCCGGCGTCAAGCCGTCGCCGATGCTGGACGCCACCGACTTCCCGCGCGACGAGCGTCGCCGCGTCACCTGCCTGCCGACCCTCCAGGTCGTCGACGGCGACCGGCTGGTCGAGGGCGCGTGGAGCGCCGGTGACTGCGCGGCGGTGCCGGACCTGACCAAGGAGGCGGGCAATTTCTGCTCGCCGAGCGCTCAGCACGCGGTGCGCCAGGCCGCCCGGATGGCCGACAACATCGCGAACGTGATCCGCGGTCGGCAGCCGGTCGACTACAAGCACAAGCACGTGGGCAGCGTCGCCAGCCTCGGCCTGCACAAGGGCGTCGCCCAGGTGTACGGCATCAAGATGACCGGCTGGCCGGCGTGGTTCATGCACCGGACGTACCACATGTCCCGGATTCCGTCGTTCAACCGTAAGGTCCGGGTCGTAGTGGACTGGTCGCTGGCGTTCTTCCTCAAGCGCGAGGTGGTCGCGCTCGGTCAGCTCCACGACCCGCGGGAGGAGTTCGCCGAGGCGTCCCAACCCCGCACCTGAGGTGTAAGGAAGGACACGTCGTCCTGCCGCACGTCACCGCGAAGAAGGTGCGGGTCCTGCTGTCGGCACGAACTCGGCATCGGCAGCTCACACGAACCCGTCGAACCCAGCGTGGATTCGTTGATCGCGGCTCTCACCGTCGCCCTGCACCCGGACGCCGCCGCCCAAGCCCGGGCACTGGCCGCCGCCGTACGCCAGTTCCGGCACGGAAAGCAGGCCGGGCGCGGTGGATGGGCGGGGCAGGCGTCAGGTGCGCCAGATCCAGGCGTCGGCGATCCGCTCGCCCGGGCCGTAGAGCTGGTCCAGGGTGGCGCGCAGGTCGTCCTCGTGGCGGGTGCCGGCGGCCAGCGCGAAGCAGGACGCGCCCCAGCGGGCGGCGTCCCGGGCGGCCTGCCGCCGTTCGGCTTCGCCGACGACCGGCCGTCCGCCCCGCTTCGCCACGTCGGTGAGCAGGGCCGACGTGGGGCGCTTCCAGGTGCCCATGGCGGCGGTGCCGTCCTTGCCGTACGGGCCGATGAAGAAGCCCTCGGGCAGGCCGAACTCCGCATCGGCCGCCGTGGCCCACCGCATCGGCCATGGCTCCTTCGGTGTGGGCAGCGGCACCGGCACCAGCACCCCGCCGGGGCCGACGCACTCCCGCCAGTGGCCGGCGGTGACGAACTCCGGCAGCGTCGGCCGCTCGGCGGTGGGCAGCGGGACCGGCAGGATCGGCAGCAGCGCGACCCCGACCGCCGCCGGGACCAGCCGGCGGGCCCGCCCGGTGCCGCGCAGCGCCCGGTCCACGGCCAGCACCAGCATCGTGGCGGCCAGTGGCAGCACCGCCAGGGCGAACCGCATCGGCAGCGCCCCGTCCACCACGGGCAGGCCATCGAGCAGGGCGTACGGGCCGGGGACGCTGGTCCGGTCGCCGGCGACGACCACGTCCGGGCCGAGCGACAACGCGCCCATGACCAGTGCCCCGGCCGCGCAGGCGAGCACCAGCGGGCGGCGGCCCAGCCAGACCGCGCAGCCGGCGGCGACCACGAGCAGGGGCCAGCCGAGGAAGGTGTTGTACTCGGCGGGGCCGGTGGTCAGCCGGGCCGCGTCGTCGCCGCCGGCCACCGACAGCGGGGAGAGGGTCCACCAGCTGCTCAGGTCGGCCGAGAAGTAGTGCGGGCTGAACATCCCGTCGGCGACGCCCTGCGGGCCGGCGAACTGGAACCACAGCGGGTACCCCAGCACGAGCAGGGCCAGTCCGGCGGCGACCAGGATCCCACCGGCGAAGCCGGGCAGCGCCCGCCGCAGCAGCGCCCGGTCGGCCAGCGCGTATGTGACGGCCATCACCAGCAGCGTCAGCGCGCAGAGGAAGAGCACCTCCTCGCCGACGAAGACCTGGATGCTGACCACGGCGGCGAGGCCGACGGCGGAGGTGAGCATGCGGCGCCGGTCCGGCCCGACCCGCCCGGATCCGGCGTCGCCGGTGCCTTCGCCGCGGCGGTCCTCGCCGCGGCGTGACTGGAGACGGCCGGCGTCGGAAGAGCCGCCGCGGCCCAGCGGGTCGGCCGCCCGCAACAGCCGGACCACCAGCCAGACGATCACCGGGACCAGCCACTGGGCGGTCATGTGCAGGTGGCTGTTGGTCTGCGAGACCATCCCCGGCCCGAAGCCGCACAGCCCGGCGCCGAGCGCGGCGGCCAGCCGGCGGGCCCCCAGGACGCGGGTGAAGAGCAGGTGCCAGGCGAGGGCGGTGCCGGCCAGATTGAGGCCGGCGAGCACGGCGAAGGTGACCGGAGCGCCGAACAGCAGGGTGACCGGGGCGAAGAGCACCCCGAGCGCGATGACCGTGGTGTTGGCCATCAGGTTCACCCCGTCCGGGGCGTTGAGCCGGTCGGTGAGCAGACCGAAGTCGCCGAGCAGGGCGCGCGAGTCGACGGCCAGGAACCACTCGTAGAGGGCCTGGTCCTCCGGGTTGAGCGCCAGAACCCGGCCAGACGGGTCCGGCCAGAGCCCGTGGGTGAGCCAGCCCGCGAGGGCCGTGAACAGCAGCCCGACCAACAGGTCGCCGCGGTGTCGGGCGGCGGCGCCCCGGAACCGGACCCAACGGCCTGCGGCCGGTGCCGGGACGTCGGGGCGGAGTGCCTGGGCGGGGGCGGCGTCGGGGGCCGTTCGGGCTGCGCTGCTCACGGGTCGACCCTAGTGCGGGAGCGCCGGCGGGGTGCGCCGGGTCGTCGCGGACCAGCTACGGTGACACTGCACCGGCGCGTGGCGACGCGCGGGGCCGCCCTGCCCGGGTGGTGGAACGGCAGACACGGCCGCCTTAAAAGCGGCTGCCGCAAGGCGTGCGGGTTCGACCCCCGCCCCGGGCACCGTGTCTCTCAGCTTCTTCACAGCTCCTCCGTCGCTCGCTGATCTCCACGGCGTCGAGCGGTGCGTCTACCCTGGAAGGGCACGTTCACGTGCGACGACCCCCTGAGGGAGGCCTGACAGTGAAGACTTCGAACCCGGTGCTCGCCCGACTCGGCCAGGCGGCCGAGCGGGAACGGGCCGCCGGGTACGCCCCGACCGGGCCCTACGGGCAGCCCGGCTATCCGCAGCAGTACCCGGGCGCGACCGGCTACCCGGCCGCGCCGCCCACCGTGACGCCGATGTCGATCGACGACGTGGTGGTCAAGACCGTCATGTTGCTGGGCATCCTCGGCGCGTCCGCCGCAGCGGCCTGGGTGCTCGTCCCGGACGCGCTGCTCGGCGTCGCCTGGATCGGCGCGGCGGTCGTGGGCCTGGTCCTCGGCCTGATCATCTCGTTCTCCCGGATGGCGAACCCGGCGCTGGTCATCGCGTACGCCGTCGTCGAGGGCGTCTTCGTCGGCATGGTGAGCAAGGCGTTCAACTCGCTCTACGACGGCATCGTGCTCCAGGCCGTGGTGGCCAGCTTCGGCGTGTTCTTCCTGATGGCCATGCTCTACAAGGCGCGGGTCATCCGGGCGACCCCGAAGTTCGTCCGCGGCATGGTCGCGGCGATGGTCGGCCTGTTCGCGGTGATGATGATCAACCTCGTGCTGGCGCTCTTCGGCGTCAACACCGGCCTGCGCGACGGCAGCCCGCTGGCGATCGGCTTCAGCCTCGTCTGCATCGTGGTCGCGTCGCTGAGCTTCGTACTCAGCTTCGCGGAGGTCGAGCAGGGCGTCCGGATGGGCCTGCCCCAGCGCTACTCCTGGACGGCCGCGTTCGGCATCCTGGTCAGCCTGGTCTGGCTCTACATCGAGATCCTGCGCCTGCTGAGCTACTTCCAGGGCGACGACTGACCGTCGTCCCCGACGGTGCCCGCCCCGCGATCTCCGCGGCGGCGGGCGCCGTCGTCTCCGGGCCGGGCAACCCGCCGACTACCTGCGCCGCTGACGTTGGCCGGCACGAGCCGGTGCCGGGGGCGGCCCGGGCGGCGTCCGTAGACTCGGCGCGGTGAGCGCAGTGGAACTGGGCCGGGCGGTGGAGCTGCTGGTCCGTCAGGTCGGGCACTGGCAGCAGCCGCGCTGGGCGGCGAGCGCCGGGGGCGGCAACGTGTCCCGGGCCGATCTGGTGCACCGGCTGGTGCAGGAGATCGCGAACCTTGCCGCCGACGCCGAGGGGCAGCCCCGCCGGGCGGTGCCCCGGCTCGACAACGACCTCGTCCTGCCCGACCAGCTCCGGGTGGTCGCCGCCGACCTGCTGGCGGCGGCCCCGCCCGCCGGGGCGCTGGCCCGGGCCGCCGCCGCGGTGACGGCGACCCGATCCGTGCTCTGACCGCCGTGCTCTGACCGCCGCGCTCTGCGGCGTGGCCGGCCTGCCGGCACCGGCCGGGGTGCCGGGTGTACGGCGCCCCGGCCGGGCCGGCCTCAGCTCAGGCGTTCCAGGACCATGGCCATGCCCTGGCCGCCGCCGACGCACATGGTCTCCAGGCCGATGCTTTTGTCGTGCCATTGCAGGGCGTTGAGCAGGGTGCCGGTGATCCGGGCGCCGGTCATGCCGAACGGATGGCCGACGGCGATCGCCCCGCCCATCACGTTCAGCTTCTCCTCGCCGACGCCGAGCTGCCGGTAGGAGGGGATCACCTGGGCGGCGAACGCCTCGTTGATCTCGACCAGGTCGACGTCGTCGATGGTCATCCCGGCCCGGCGGAGGGCCTGCTTCGACGCCTCGACCGGCCCGAGGCCCATGATCTCGGGGGAGAGGGCGGTCACACCGGTGGAGACGATCCGGGCCAGCGGGGTGAGGCCGAGGTCGCGTGCCCGCTGGGCGCTCATGATCACCACAGCCGCCGCGCCGTCGTTGAGCGGGCAGCAGTTGCCGGCGGTGATCCGGCCGTCCGGGCGGAACACGGGCTTGAGCTCGGCCACGCCCTCCAGGGTCACCCCGGGGCGGGGGCCGTCGTCGGTGCTGACCACGGTGCCGTCGGGCGTGGTGACCGGGGTGATCTCCCGGGCCCAGAAGCCGTCGACGATCGCTTTCTCGGCCAGGTTCTGGCTGCGTACGCCGAAGGCGTCCATGTCCGCGCGACTCACGTCGTACGCCTGGGCCAGGTTCTCCGCGGTCTGCCCCATGGTCAGGTAGATGTCGGGCAGTTCCCCGGCGGCGCGGGGGTCGGTCCAGACCTCCGCGCCGCCCTGGGCCCGCCGCGTCGAGCGGTCCCGCGCGGCGGCGAAGCGCGGGTTCTGCCAGTCGCCGCCGACCAGTGCCTGGGCCTCCGGCGGCAGCGCGTCGGAGTTACCGCGCGCGTACCGGGAGACGGTCTCCACGCCGGCGGAGACGAACACGTCGCCCTCGCCGGCCCGGATCGCGTGCATCGCCATCCGGGTGGTCTGGAGCGAGGAGGCGCAGTAGCGGGTGAGGGTGGCGCCGGGCAGGCCGTCGAGGCCCATCAGGGTGGCGACCACCCGGGCCATGTTGAAGCCCTGCTCGCCGCCGGGCAGGCCGCACCCGAGGTACAGATCGTCGATCTCGGTGGGATCGAGCTGGGGGATCTTGTCCAGGGCGGCCTGGACGATGGTGGCGGCGAGGTCGTCGGGGCGGACGTCGCGCAGGGAACCCTTGTGCGCCCGACCGATGGGGGAGCGGGCGGTGGCGACGATGACGGCGTCGCGGGACGACTCAGTCGGCATGAGGCAACGTTAACTCGCCGGTAACTTGGCGGGAAGTGGAGCGCCCGGCGGGGAATGTCACCCCGGCCTCGAGTAGGCCGCGCCCAGGGCCGGTGGGCGACGTTCAGTGGCGGGAGGCGACGTTCGCGGCGGCGGCGACGGCCGGGAGCAGGGCGTGCGCCCAGATCCGGTACCCGTCGGCGGACGGGTGGAAGCCGTCGTGGCAGAACGTGCCGGCGTCGGCCCGGAACACGGGGCCGGTCTCGGTGCCCAGGTCGACCACCGTGCCGCCCGTGTCGAGCACGGCGGTGGTCTGCGCGCGGGCGATCCGCCGGCCGGACCAGCCGACCACCTGCCGCAGCGGTGGCGCGATCGCGCGGGCCGCGCCGAGATCCGGGCAGGTGCCGACGACCACCTCGACGTTCGCCTCACGCAGCCGCCGCACGGCCGAGCCGAGGTATGCCCCGGCCTCGGCCGGACTGCGCAGCGCGGTGGCGTCGTTGGTGCCGATCAGGATCACCGCCACGTCGGGGCGCGGGCCGAGCAGGGCCCGGGCCACCTGGGTGGCGAGGTCGGTGGAGCGGGAGCCGGAGACCCCGACGCTGGACAGGTGCACCCGGCGACCGGAAGGCCCCTCGGCGAGCAGGTCCGCCAGCTGCCCGCCGACGGTGTCGCCGAGCCGGGCCACCCCCACCCCGAGCGCGGACGAGTCGCCGAGCAGGACCAGCCGCAGCGGCGGTGCCCCGGCCCGGCCGATCGTGGCGCGCAGGGCCAGGCCCAACTCCGGCTGGGCGTACGGGCGGTTACGGGCCAGGAACGCCTCACCGGCCAGGACGGCCGCGCCGCCGATCGTCCCGGCGATCAGGGACATCGCCGCCGCTCTGCCCAGCCGGACGGCGATCTCCGCGCCGAGGCCCCGGTCGCCACCGCCGCGCCTGCCGCTGTGCTCGGTCATGGCCGTTCCTCCAGTGTGGGTGAGTCGGCGGCCGGGCCGATCTGCGGCACCGCGCCGACACCGAAGAACGCCCGCCGACGCAGTTGCGCCCACCGCCCGCCCGGCCCGCGGTCGCGGCCCCGCACCTGGGTGGCACTGACCTCCGTCCCGGCGTGCCGGGCCGCCTCCTGGGCGGCCTCCGGCAGCGACCGTACGCCCTCGCCACGGGCGAGGCCAGCGGGGCGCTCCTGCACCCCGCCCAGCGCGGAGAGCACCGTTGGCAGCAGCGCGGCGGCGGCCATCGCGTACCCCTCTGCGGAGGGGTGGAACCTGTCCCAGGCGAACATCCGGGTCGGCTCGGCGACGAACCGGGGGCCCAGCAGGTCGCCGAGGGAGACCGTCCAGCCGCCCGCCTCGACCACCGCCACCGTCTGGGCGGCGGCGAGCTGCCGGCTCCACCGCCGGGCCAGCCAGCGCAGCGGCGGCTGGATGGGTTGGATGGCCCCGAGGTCGGGGCAGGTGCCGACCACCACCTCGCAGCCGGCCCCGCGCAGCGCGCGGACCGCGTCGACCAAATAGCGCACCGCCAGGGCCGGCGGGGTGCGGTTGGTGACGTCGTTGCCGCCGATCAGGATCACCGCGACGTCCGGCGTAACCTCCAGCGCGGCCTCCACCTGCGGCTTCAGCCCCGACGAGATGGCACCCACCACGGCGAACCGGCGCAACCGGACCGGCCGGTGCAGCCGGCGGGACAGCCCGGTGGCCAGCAGCGAGCCGGGCGTCTCCCGGCGGCGGTGCACGCCGTACCCGGCGGCGGAGGAGTCGCCGAGGACGACCATGGTCAGCGGCCGACCGGGGAGCTTGGCGCCGTAGACGCCGTCGCAGCGGGGCGGGGGCGCCTCGGCCATCGGAATGGTGCGCCGGGCCTGCCGGGCCTGGCCGAGCAGGACGCCCGTGGTCGCCGCGACGGCCGCGGCGGTGGCACCCGTGCCGATCGCCGCGAGGCGGGCGACCCGTCCCGCGTGCTGCCAGCGCGGACCGGGCTGCCGGCGCGGCGCGGGCTGCTCGCGCGGACCGGCCGGTGCGACGGAACCAGCGACCCCCATACGTCGACATTATCGCGCCGGTACGACACGCCGCTGTCGTCGTACTGCCCGGTTCGTGGCTGGGATCCGACGGTTGCGGGTACCACTTGCGTCGACACCGCACGCTGTCAGTCGGAGAGGGGCGTGGAGATGGGAAAGACACTGAAGCGCGGCACGGCGTTCGCGGCGCTGGCCCGGGCGCTGACCGCCGGGGCACGGGGCGGCCCGTCGCTGGGGGCCCGGCTGGCGGCCCTGCCCCGGATGATCCGGGCCACGGCCCGGGGCGAGTACGACGGCGGCCTCCGGCTGGCCCTGATGACTGCGGCGACGGCGTACATCGTCTCGCCGATCGATTTGCTTCCGGAGATCCCGCTGGCGGTCTTCGGCCTGGCCGACGACGCGGTGATGGTGACCTGGCTGGCCGGGGCGGTGCTCTCGGAGACCGAGCGGTTCCTGGAATGGGAGGTCCGTCGCGCCTCCGTCATCCCAGGCCATGTGGTGCCCTGACGGGACGTACCCTGGGCGTCGAATCAACATCTGCCCGGCCGCCGACGCCGGTGCCGCAACGAAGGGCACAACGAGGTGCAGTACTACGACAACGTCGTCGAGATGATTGGCAACACCCCGCTGGTGCGGCTGCGCAAAGTGACCGAGGGCATCCGGGCCACCGTGCTGGCGAAGGTGGAGTACCTCAACCCGGGCGGCTCGGTGAAGGACCGCATCGCGCTGCGCATGGTCGAGGACGCCGAGGCAGCCGGCATCCTGCGGCCGGGTGGCACCATCGTCGAGCCGACCAGCGGCAACACCGGTGTCGGCCTGGCCCTGGTGGCCCAGCTCAAGGGCTACCGGTGCGTGTTCGTCTGCCCGGACAAGGTCAGCCAGGACAAGCAGGACGTGCTGCGGGCGTACGGGGCCGAGGTGGTGGTCTGCCCGACCGCCGTCGCGCCGGAGGACCCCCGCTCCTACTACAACGTCTCCGACCGGCTGGCCCGGGAGATCCCCGGCGCGTGGAAGCCCGACCAGTACAGCAACCCGGCGAACCCGCGCTCGCACTACGAGACCACCGGCCCGGAGCTGTGGAAGCAGACCGGCGGCGAGCTGACCCACTTCGTGGCCGGGGTGGGCACCGGCGGCACCATCTCCGGCATCGGGCGGTACCTCAAGGAGGCCTCCGGCGGGCGGGTGAAGGTCGTCGGGGCGGATCCGGAGGGCTCGGTCTACTCCGGCGGCACCGGCCGGCCGTACCTGGTAGAGGGGGTCGGCGAAGACTTCTGGCCCACCACCTACGACCGGGGCATCGCCGACCAGATCGTGGAGGTCTCCGACAAGGCGTCGTTCGAGATGACCCGGCGGCTGGCCCGCGAGGAGGGGCTGCTGGTCGGCGGCTCATGCGGGATGGCCGTGGTCGCCGCCCTGGAGGTGGCCCGCGCCGCCGGCCCGGACGACGTGGTCGTGGTGCTGCTGCCGGACAGCGGCAAGGGGTACCTGTCGAAGATCTTCAACGACGCGTGGATGGCCCGGTACGGCTTCCTCGACAACTCCGGCACCGAGCCGACCGTGGCCGACGCGCTGACGGGCAAGCCCGGCGGGCTGCCCGAGCTGGTGCACGTGCACCCGACCGAGACGGTCCGCGACGCCATCGACTACATGCGCGAGTACGGCGTCTCGCAGCTTCCGGTGCTCAAGGCCGAGCCGCCCGTGGTCACCGGCGAGGTGGCCGGCTCGGTCGCCGAGAAGGACCTGCTCGACGCCCTGTTCACCGGCCAGGCACACCTGCACGACACGATTGAGCGGCACACCGCGGACCCGCTGCCGATGATCGGCGGCGGCCAGCCGGTGAGCGAGGCGGTCGCCCTGCTGGAGAAGTCCGACGCGGCGCTGGTGCTGGTCGACGGCAAGCCCAAGGGCGTGCTCACCCGGCAGGACCTGCTCGCCCACCTCGGCGCCCGCTGACGCCTGGAGCGGCTACTGGGGCCCCTCCTTACAACACCGAACAGGTGTAGCGGAGCTGGGGGGTGGGGGTTGCGCCGATCCGCTCCTCCCGGCGCTCGCCGGTGGGCAGCCAGCCGCCTCGCTCGTAGAACCGCCGGGCCGCGACGTTGTGCTCCAGCACCCACAGCACCCCCCGGGCCCAGCCCCGGCCCCGCATGGTGGCCAGCGCGTCGCGCATCAGCGCCCGGCCGGTGCCCCGGCCCCGCTCGCCGGGGTCGAGGTGGATGGCGTTGAGCAGTCCGGTCGCCGGGTCGCCCGCGTCGTCCGGGCCGACGTAGCTGAAGCCGACCAGCTGGCCGTCCCGCTCGGCGACGGTCATCAGGTGGTCGTCGCGCTCCCAGGTCCACCGCTCGACCCAGTACCACCCCATCGCCTCCGGCGTCGGGTCGGCGAGGGCCTCCGCCGGCAGGAACGAGAAGTACGCCGCCACCCGGGACCGCTGGTGCAGCGCCCCCACCGGGCGCAGGTCGTCGACGGTGGCGTGGCGCAGGATGACCGTCACCTGGCCGAGGGTACCCGCCGGGGCGGGACCGGCACGGTGGTCAGGTCCTCGGCGACGACCAGCTCACCGGCGAAGTGCTCCCGGGCCTCGTCGGCGAAGCGCCCGGCGTCGCCGTAGCGCTGGGAGAAGTGGGTGAGCACCAACGTGCGTACCCCCGACTCGGTCGCCACCCGCGCGGCCTGGCCGGCCGTGAGATGCCCGACCTCGGCGGCGAGCGCCGCCTCGGACGCCAGGAACGTCGACTCGATGACCAGCAGATCGGCGTGCTCGGCGAGGGCGTACACGTTGTCGCAGAGCCCGGTGTCCATCACGAACGCGAACCGCTGCCCGGGACGGGTCACGCTCACCTCGTCGCGGGTGACGCGACGCCCGCCGACGTCGAGGTGGCCGGCGCGCAGCAGCTCACCGACGGCCGGCCCGGCGATCCTGTGCGCGGCCAGCCGCTCCGGCAGCATCCGGCAGCCGTCCGGCTCGACCAGCCGGTAGCCGTACGTCTCGATCGGGTGCCGCAGCCGGCGGGCCTCCAGCGTGCCGCCGCCGCGCAGGGTGACCCGCTGCCCGTCGACGGTGATCGGCCCGACGGCCAGCTCGGCGGTCTCGTGGAAGGAGCTGGCGTGCCGCAGCCGGGCGAAGTAGTCGGCCCCGCCGGCCGGGAAGTGCACCGCCACCGGGTGCGGGACCCGGTCCAGGGAGAGCCGCTGAACGATGCCGGGCAGCCCAAGGCAGTGGTCGCCGTGGAAGTGGGTGACGCAGATTCGGGTCAGGTCGGTGGCGGTGACGCCGGTGTGCAGGAGCTGCCGCTGGCTGCCCTCGCCCGGGTCGAAGAGGATCACCTCGTCGTCCCAGCGCAGCACGTACCCGTTGTGGTTGCGCGCCCGGGTCGGGGCCTGGCTGGCCGTCCCGAGCACCATCAGCTCACGCATGGACACGGCATTTCTCCGGCGGGTATGAAGCGACCCCCGGGGCTTCCGTGCTCGCGCACGGGCCGGCTGGACTTGGCCGGCACCCCGGGGGTCGGGTGGCTGTCGTGGTTTCGCCGCACCGCTGCCACACGGTCTCGACGATCGTGCACCCGCCTCGCGGCGGGCAGGTTTCTCACTGTCGAGGACAGCGGCTAGCGGACAGCCACCTCACGAGTCCGATTGCTATACAAGTCTGGACCACCTCCTTTCCCGTGTACCGCTACGCTATCCACTTCCCCGGGGCGTCGGCAACGAATTTTGGCCAACGGCTCAGCAGCCCTCAGCCGGCGCTGCCGGAGCGATCAGCCAGCGCTGCCGAGGCAGTCAGTCGGCGATGCCGATCGGGCCCTCGCGCGGGCCCTCCTCGCTGGCCGGCTGCACCGCCAGCGACGGGAAGTCGGCCAGGTCGCCCTCCGGCTCGGCGTCCCACTCGGGGAACACCAGGTCGCTCTGGAGGTAGAGGCAGAGCAGTTGGGTGAGGTGGCCCAGCCCGTCGAGGTGGGTGCGCTCGTGGCCGTGGGTGGCGTCCACCCCGAAGCCGAGCAGCGCCACCCGGGCGTGCGCGCCCGCCTCCACCGCCGCCGCCACGTCCGAGCGGTAGTAGTCGAAGACGTCCCGGACCAGGTCCACCCCGTGCTCTCGGGCGATCGAGGCGAGGTTGCGGGTGAGGTGGTAGTCGAACGGGCCCACCCCGTCGCCCATCGCCAGGGTGGCCGCGTGCTCCCGGGACTGCTGCCCGGGGGCGACCACCGCGGCGTCCACGGAGACGATCTCGGCGACGTCCGGGTCGAGGCCGTGACTCGCCCCGTGCCCGATCTCCTCGGTGACGGTGACCAGCAGGTGGGCCGTCACCGCCGGAGTGACCCCCGCGTCGACCATCGCCTTGAACGCGGTGAGCACGGCCGCCACCCCGGCCTTGTCGTCCAGGTGCCGCGACTTGACGTACCCGCTGGGGGTGACCGTGGGGTTGGGCAGGAACGCCACGAAGTCCCCGGCGTCGATGCCGAGCGCCCGCAGACCGGCCTCGTCGTCGACGGGCTCGTCGACCCGGACCTCGACCTGCTCCCAGCCGACCCCCTGGAGGTCGACGTCCTCGTTGTAGCGGTGCCCGCTGGCCTTGAGCGGTAGGACCTGGCCGGTGATCACCCGATCCAGGTCGTCGGTGAAGATCCGCACGTGCGCGCCCTCGGCGAACCGGGCGCTGTGCGTGCCGATCTGCTTCAGCTCCAGCCGGCCGTTCTCCTTGAGCCGCTTCACCATGCCGCCGATGGTGTCGGTGTGCACCACGATCGCCCGGTCCGCCCCGGTTTCCCGGGGCCCCGGCAGGCAGGCGCTGAGCGCGCCGCGCCGGGTCAGTGTCGAGGAGATCCCGAGTGCGGAGAGGCGCTCGCCCACGTACTGCTGCACGTGGTCGGTGCGCCCGGACGGGCTCGGGATCTCCACCAGCTCCACCAGCACCTGGCGCAGATAGTCCAGGTCGATCTTCAGCGGGACGGGTTTGCGTGCGGTCATGCCTGAGAGCTTGCCGCACCCGCCGGGGACCAGAGGCGTTGCGGTGCCCGCGTGCCGGGAAAGAGGAGGTCGACGAAGCGCTCGGCGGTCGGCTGCGGCTCGTGGTTGGCCAGGCCGGGCCGCTCGTTCGCCTCGATGAACACGTGCTCCGGCCGGCTCGGGGCGCCGACCAGCAGGTCCAGCCCGGTGACCGGAATGTCCAGCGCCCGGCTGGCCGCCACGCACGCCTCGGCGATCTCCGGGTGCAGCTCGCCGGTCACGTCGTGGATCGTCCCGCCGGTGTGCAGGTTCGCGGTCCGGCGCACGGCCAGCACCGTCCCCTCGGGCAGCACGTCGCGCAGCCCGTACCCGGCCTCGGCGAGCACGTCCCGGGTCATGTCGTCGACCGGGATCCGGGACTCGCCCCCGGTGGCGGCGGCCCGGCGGCGGCTCTGCCGCTCGATCAGCTCGGCGATGTCGTGCACCCCGTCGCCGGTGATCTGGGCGGGCCGGCGGACGGCGGCGGCGACCACCTCGTGGTCGATGACGATCACCCGCAGGTCCTCGCCGTCGCGCATCTGTTCGATCAGCACGTCCGGGCAGAAGCCCCGGGCCAGCGCGACCGCGGCCGTCAGCGCCTGCGGCGTGCGTACCCCGACGGTGATGCCGTTGCCCTGCTCGCCGCGCGCCGGCTTCACCACCACCCGGCCCACCTCGGCCAGGAACGCGGCGTCGGCGTCGTCGGAGGTCGCGGTCCGGCCGGCCGGCACCGACAGGCCCGCCTCGGTGAGGATGCGCCGGGTGACCCGCTTGTCGTCGCACCGGCTCATTGCCACCGCCGAGGTCAGCTCGGACAGCGACTCCCGGGTGACGATCGTCCGGCCGCCGTTGCTCAGCCGCAGCTCGCCCCACTCCGGGTCGGTTACCTCCACCCGGATGCCCCGGCGCATCGCCTCGTCAGCGACGATCTTCGCGTACGGGTTGAGCCGGTGGTACCCCTTCGGGGCGGCCGGCAGGAACAGCCGCTGGTTGATCGGGTTCTTCCGCTTCACGCAGAGCGTGGCGGTGCGGTAGAAGCCGAGTCGCTCGTACAGCCGGATCGCCCCGGTGTTCTCGGCCAGCACCGACAGGTCGACGAACGCCCGGCCGCGTGCGGTGAGCCGGGCGGCCAGGTCGGTGAGCAGGGCCTGGCCGGTGCCCGGCGGAGCGGTGTTGGAATCCACGGTGAGACACCACAGGCTGGCCCCGTTGTCCGGGTCGGCGAAGACCGCGACGTGGTCAACGCCGGTGATCGTGCCGACCACGTCCCCGGTGGCGTCCTCGGCGACCAGGTGCAGGAACCGGTCGGTGCGGGCGTTGTCGACCAGCACGTCGACCGGGGCGGTGACCATGCCGTTGCGGGCATAGATCCGGTTCACCGCGTCCGCGTCGTCGGCGTCGCGCAGCGTCCGGATCCGCAGCCCGGGCGGCCCGTCGCGCTCCCCGCCGGCCCGCGGCGCGGGCAGCCGCAGCCGGTACGTCAGCGACGGGTCGATGAACAGCTCGTCGGGCAGCCGGGACACCAGCACGTGCGGGTCCCGCAGGTAGATGCAGATGTCCCGGGCACCGGCCGCCTCCGAGCGCAGCACCGCCGCCACGGCGGCCTGCTCGGTGAACGTCTGGCCGAAGACCAGCCGCCCCCAGCCGCAGTCGAGCACCATGCCGTCGCCCGGTGCCGGCCGTTCCCGCTCGCTCTCCGCGTCCGTTGGGGCCGGGGCGGGCACCATCGGGTCACCGCCCGGCCCCACCCGCTCGCGGCGGCGGCCCAGCACCCGTTCCCGGTCGGTGCGCGCCGTACCGGTCGCCAGGGTGTCGCTCACGGTCAGTCGATTCCGTGGCTCTGGAGCCACATTTCCAGGAGTCCCAACTGCCACAGCTTGTTTCCGTTCAACGGGGTGAGTTCGGCGTTCGGGTCGGCCAACAGCGCGTCGACGTACTCGGTGCGGAACAGGTTGCGGCGGCGGGCCGCCGGCGCGTGCAGCGCGTCGCGTACCCGGTCGAGGAGCTTGCCCTCGAGGTGGGTGAGGCCCGGCACGGGGAAGTAGCCCTTCGGCCGGTCGATGACCTGGTGCGGCAGGACCCGGCGGCCGATCTCCTTCAGCACGCCCTTGCCGCCCTGGGCCAGTTTCAGCTCCGGCGGGCAGGTCGCGGCGAGCTCCACGAACTCGTGGTCGAGGAACGGCACCCGGGCCTCCAGCCCGTGCGCCATGGTCATGTTGTCGACCCGCTTCACCGGGTCGTCGGTCAGCATGATCTGGGTGTCGATGCGCAGGCCGGCGTCGACGGCGGTCTGCGCGCCGGGCAGGGCCAGGTGGGCGGCCACGAACTCCCGCGCCGGGTCGCCGTCGGCCAGCCACGCCGGGTCGAGGACCCGGGCCAGGCCGGCCGCGTCCCGGTCGAGGAAGGCCCTCGCGTACGTCTCGACGGCCCGTTCCCGGTCGACGCCGGCCAGCGGCGGGTACCAGTGGTAGCCGCCCAGGATCTCGTCCGCGCCCTGGCCGGACTGGACCACCTTGACGTGCTTCGACACCTCCTGGCTGAGCAGCCAGAACGCCACGCAGTCGTGGCTGACCATCGGCTCGCTCATCGCCGCCACCGCCGCCTCCAGCGGGGGCAGCAGGTCCCGGGCGGCCACCCGGATCTGGTGGTGGTCGGTGTCGAACGTCTTCGCCACCAGGTCGGAGTAGACGAACTCGTCGCCGGACCGGCCGCCGACGGCGTCGAAGCCGATGGAGAACGTGGACAGGCCGCGCTGCCCCTGCTCGGCGAGCAGGGCGACGACCAGGCTGGAGTCCAGCCCGCCGGAGAGCAGCACGCCGACCGGGACGTCGGCGACCATCCGGCGGCGCACCGCCGTGGTCAGCGACTCCAGCAGGGCGTCCTCCCAGTCGCGGGCGGACCAGCCGGACCGCTCCTCGCGCCGGGTGAACGCCGGGTCCCAGTAGACCCGCTCGCGGCAGGTGCCGTCCGCCTCGTACACCCGGACGGTGGCCGGCGGGAGCTTGGCGACCCCGCGCAGGATGGTGCGCGGCGGCGGCACGATGCTGTGGAAGCTCAGGTAGTGGGCCAGCGCCACGGGGTCGATGGCGGTGTCGATCCCGCCGCCGGCCAGCAGCGCCGGCAGCGTGCTGGCGAAGCGCACCACCCCCGGCGCCTCGGCCACGTACAGCGGCTTGATGCCGAGCCGGTCGCGGGCCAGCACGAGGCGGCCGGTGTCCCGCTCGCTGATCGCCACGGCGAACATCCCGACCAGGTGGTCGACGAAGTCGAGCCCCCACTCGGCGTACGCCTTGACGACCACCTCGCTGTCGCCGGAGGAGAAGAAGCGGTGCCCCCGGGCCTGAAGCTCCTCGCGCAGCTCCCGGTAGTTGTAGACGCAGCCGTTGAAGACGCCGGTCAGCCCTGACGCCGGGTCGACCAACGGCTGCCCGCTGGCCGCCGACAGGTCGATGATCTTCAGCCGGCGGTGGCCGAGCGCGGTCGCCCCCTGGGACCACACGCCGCCGTCGTCCGGGCCCCGGTCGCTCATCGTGGCCGCCATGCGTTCCACCGCCGCGACATCGGCCCGCGAGCCGTCACGGCGGAACTCCCCAGCCAGTCCGCACATGCCAGGCATGCTGCCAGAGGTGGTCGCGGTTCGCCTGCTGAGACGATGTCGCCCGGGTTACGTGCTTGCTAAGATGCGCGCCTGTCCGCCCCGGGCGCGCCGCCGCCGTGGGCGTTTCCGCCCGGACCCGGCAGGCTGCCCGCCTTGCCCGTTCGGCCGGGTGTGAGAAAGCCCGCACCGGTGCGGTGCTGCCACCCACCGTCGACCGTACCTGGCCGGACGGCCTCGTCCCTCCCGCCGCTGGCCACCCCGACTCCCCCGGACGGCGCATTCAGCGCCGAACACCCCCGTGCCAGGGTGAGGGCGGCCACGAGGAGGCGATGACCATGCGCGCGACACGACGACGGGGCGTGTGGACGGGACGAGGCGGGCGGACGCTGGGCCGGCTGGTGCTGGCGGCGGCGCTCGCGGCGGCCGGGGTGCTGGCCGAGGTCTCCCCGGCGCGGGCGGTCGCCACCCGGACCGTGGCCTTCTGGAGCATGGACGAGCCGGCCGGCGCCACCATGCTCACCGACAGCAGCGGCAACGGCCGGCACGGCAGTGTCGGCGCCGAGGTGGCGACCGGGACGCGCTACGACGGTGCCACCGCCCACCGCTTCGCCTACCACAACCCCGTCGACAGGGAGTACGTGCCGGGGCACGTGAACCTGGTGCCGGCGAGCAACGACTTCAACCCCGAGGCCGGGGACTTCTCGTTCTCGATCCGTTACCGGACCACGCGCTCCTTCGGCAACATCATGCAGAAGGGGCAGGGCGGCACGGCCGGCGGCTACTGGAAGTTCGAGGCGCCCGAGGGCAAGCCCCGGTGCATGTTCCGCGGCGGCGACGGGTCGACGCGCACCGGCTACACGGGCACGTCGATCGCCGACGGGCGGTGGCACACGGTGACCTGCAACCGCACCGCCACCTACGTCGAGATGTACGTCGACGGCGTCCGCACCAGCCGGCTCACCGGCCCCACCGGGACGATCGCCAACAACTGGCAGTTCTCCGTCGGCGGCAAGAGCTCCTGCGACGGGGTGAACGTCACCTGCGACTACTTCGCCGGGGACATCGACTGGATCAGGCTGGTCAAGGGCACCGGCGGCGCGGCCAACACCCCGCCGACGGCCGACCTCGCCGCGTCCTGCTCCGGGCTGGTGTGCACGTTCTCGGCCGCCGGCTCCACCGACGCCGACGGCGCGGTCCAGGACCACGCCTGGGACTTCGGCGACAGCGCGGGCGCCGGCACCGCCAGCGTGCCGACCACGACCCACACGTACGCGCAGGCCGGCACCTACCGGGTCGCGGTCACCGTCACCGACGACCGGGGCGCCACCGGCACCGCCACCCGGGACGTCACCGTCGCGCCGCTGCCGGAGCTGATCTCGTACGTCGGGCAGGCCACCGCCAACGCGAACGTCACCACCCACTCCGTCGCCGTGCCCGCCGGCGTCCAGCCGGGAGACACCCTGCTGCTGTTCCTCAGCCAGAACACCCACGCCGCCACCGGCGAGCCCACCGGCGTGACCGGCTGGACGCGGCTGGACCGCCTCGACGGGGGCTACGCCACCACCACGGCCTGGTGGAAGGTCGCCGCCGACGGCGATGCCGGGACGACCCTACGGGTCACCCTCGGCGCGCAGTCGAAGGGGAACCTCGTCGTCGCCGCGTACCGGGGCACGGATCCGGTCGCCCCGGTGGCCGCCCGCGCCACCGACCCGGCCAGCTCCGCCGTCCGGGTCACCCCGAGCGCCCCGGTCACCGCCGAGCGCGGCTGGGGCGTGTCGTACTGGCTGCACGGCGACGCGACGTCGACCGCGCTGACCCCGCCGCCCGGGGTGCAGGTGCGCAGCAACAGCTCGCAGTCCGGCGGCGGCCGGGTCACCGGGCTGCTCGCCGACTCGGGCGGCTCGGTGCCGACCGGCGCGTACGGCGGATTGAGCGCGACCGCTGCGGCGGCCAGCACCACCACGACCACCTGGACGGTCGTGCTCCGCCCGCGCTGACGCCGTGCGGGCCGGCGGCAGGTGCCGCCGGCCCCGGTGTCGCGGTCAGGCGGTGCGGGCCACGCCGACCGGGCAGCTCAGCCCGTTCGGCCCGTGGTTGCAGTACCCGTTCGGGTTCTTCGTCGGGGCGAGGTACTGCTGGTGGTAGTCCTCGGCGAAGTAGTAGTCGCCGAGCCGGTCGATCTCCGTGGTGATCTCACCCTTGCCGGCCCGCGCCACGATCGGCGCGAACGCGTCCCGGGACGCGGTGGCGGTGGCGAGCTGCTCGTCGGTGCTGGCGTAGATCGCCGACCGGTACTGGGTGCCCACGTCGTTGCCCTGGCGCATGCCCTGGGTCGGGTCGTGGTTCTCCCAGAAGACCTTCAGCAGGTCCTCGTAGCTGATCACCGTGGGGTCGTAGACGACCTGGACCACCTCGGTGTGCCCGGTCATGCCCGAGCAGACCTCCTCGTACGTCGGGTTCGGGGTGATCCCGCCCGCGTAGCCGACGGAGGTGGTGAGCACGCCGGGCAGGGTCCAGAACAGCCGCTCGGCACCCCAGAAACAGCCCATCCCGAAGACGGCGACCTGCGCGCCTGCCGGGAACGGCCCCTTCAGCGAGGAGCCGAGAACCTCGTGGCGGTCGCCGATCGGCATCGCGATCGGGCGGCCGGGCAGGGCCCGGTCGGGGGTGGGCAGCTCGGCGGACATGCGGCGAAGGAACACGGTGGAACTCCTCTCATACCTCTCCCCGCGTGCAACGCCGCCGGGCCCCGGTTCCTTACCCGCCCCGGCGTCGGTTACCCGGGTCGGGCCCGAAGGGCGTCAGGCCAGCGCCGCCGCCACCCGTTCGGCGTACGACCGGGCCTCGGCGTCGTCGGCGTAGCGGGTGCGGGGCCAGAAGAACCCGCGCAGGCCGTCGCCCTTCGTCCTCGGCACCACGTGGGTGTGCAGGTGCGGCACCGACTGGGACACCTTGTTGTTCACCGCCACGAACGTGCCGCCGGCCCCCAGGCCCGTCTCGACGGCCACGGAGAGCCGCTGGACCAGCCCGAAGTAGCCGGGCAGGTCGTCCGCCGGCAGGTCGGCCAGGGCGACCAGGTGGGCGCGCGGCACCACCAGCACGTGGCCCCGGAACACCGGCCGGGTGTCGAGGAACGCCACCCCCTGCGGGGTGTCGGCGACCCGGAACGCCGGAACGTCGCCGGCCACGATCGCGCAGAACACACACCCACCCATCCGTCGCAGGGTAGTCCCGCTAACGTCTCGGTAATGAACCACGGCTTCGAGACGCTCGCGATCCACGCCGGCCAGGACCCGGAGGCCCGCACCGGCGCGGTGATCCCACCGATCTACCAGACCAGCACCTACGCCCAGGACGCCGTCGGCGCTCCCCGGCAGGGCTACGAGTACAGCCGATCCGGCAACCCCACCCGCGACGCGCTCCAGGAGTGCCTCGCCGCGCTGGAGGGTGGCCCCGTCGGGCTGGCCTTCGCCAGCGGGCTGGCCGCCGAGGACACCCTGCTGCGTGCCGTCTGCAAGCCGGGTGACCATGTGGTGATCCCGGACGACGCGTACGGCGGCACGTACCGGCTGTTCGCGAAGGTCGCGCAGCGGTGGGGGCTGACGTACACGCCGGCGAAGGTCTCCGACGCCGACGCCGTGCACGCCGCGATCCGCCCCGGTGTCACGCGGATCGTGTGGCTGGAGACGCCGACGAACCCGCTGCTCGGCATCGCCGACATCGCCGCCCTGGCCGCCGTGGCCCACGACGCCGGCGCGCTGCTGGTGGTGGACAACACCTTCGCCTCGCCGTACCTGCAACAGCCGATCGCGCACGGCGCGGACGTGGTGGTGCACTCCACCACCAAGTACGTCGGCGGGCACTCCGACGTCGTCGGCGGTGCGCTGGTCGCCGCCGACCGGAGCCTCGGCGAGGAACTGCGCTACCACCAGAACGCGATGGGGGCGGTCAACGGCCCGTTCGACGCCTGGCTGACCCTGCGCGGCATCAAGACCCTCGGCGTACGGATGGACCGGCACTGCGACAACGCCGAGCGGATCGCCGCGTACCTGGACGGGCACCCCAGGGTCGGCCAGGTGATCTACCCGGGCCTGCCGTCGCACCCCGGACACGAGGTCGCCGCCAAGCAGATGCGCCGCTTCGGGGGCATGATCTCCTTCCGGGCTGCCGGCGGGGAGGAGCACGCCGTGCAGATCTGCAACCGGGCCAAGCTGTTCGTGCTCGCCGAGTCCCTCGGCGGGGTGGAATCCCTGATCGAGCACCCGGGCCGGATGACACACGCAAGTGCCGCCGGCTCGCCGCTTGAAGTTCCCGGCGATCTCGTGCGACTGTCTGTCGGCATCGAGACGGTCGACGACCTGCTCGCCGATCTGGAGCAGGCGCTGGGCTGACCGCTGGCGGGGGAGGGTGGCCGTGCAGGACATCATGCCGACCTGGGTGGGGGCGACCGCGAAACAGATCGCTCGCGGCGTACGCCGGGGTGACGTCTCCGCCACCCAGGTCGTGGCCGATCACCTCGACCACATCGCCCGGGCCGACGCCGATCTCGCCGCGTTCCGCACGGTGCGCGGCGGGGAGGCGATCACCGAGGCGGAGAAGGTCGACGAGCAGGAGGACCTGGCCAACCTGCCGCTGGCCGGGGTGCCGGTCGCGGTCAAGGAGAACACGGCCGTCGCCGGCCTGCCCACCTGGAACGGCTCGGCGGCGGTGCGCAGCGCCGTCGCCGAGGCCGACCACGAGGTGGTCCGGCGGCTGCGCGGCGCGGGTGCCGTGATCCTCGGGGTGACCCGGATGCCCGAGCTGGGCCTGTGGGCGCTCACCGACGACGCGAGCGCGGTCACCCGCAACCCGTGGGACCCCCGGCGCACCCCCGGCGGCTCGTCCGGCGGCGCGGCGGCGGCGGTGGCCGCCGGGCTGGTGCCGATGGCGCACGGCAACGACGGCCTCGGCTCGATCCGCATCCCGGCGGCGTGCTGCGGGCTGGTCGGGCTCAAGCCGGGCCGGGGTGTGGTGCCGCGCCAGCTCGGCGCCGACGACTGGTTCGGCCTCACCGAGCACGGCATGCTGACGTCCACGGTCGCCGACGCGGCCGTCGGCTTCCAGGTGCTCGCCGGCCGCCCGCAGGAGAAGCTGGTCCCGCCGCAGCGGCTGCGGGTCGGTGTCTCGCTGCGTTCCCCGGTGCGCGGCGTCGCGCCGGACGCGCCGAACCGGGACGCGGTCGCCGCCGCCGGCCGGCTGCTCGCCCGCCGCCGGTCACGACACCGTCCGCGCCGACCCGGTCTACCCGACCCGCCTCGGCCTGGCCGGCCTCGCCACCTGGTTCGCCGCTGCCGCCGCCGACGTGCGGGCCGCCGGGCTCGACCCGCGCGGCCTCCAGCGGCGCAGCCGCCGACACGTCGCGCTGGGCGAGTGGGCACAGCGCCGGGGGTACGTGCGCGAGTCCGACCGGGCCGCCTGGCGCGAGCGGTCCATCGGCTACTTCGCCGACCACTCGGTCGACCTGCTGCTCACCCCGGCCCTGGCCGGGCCGCCACCGGAGGCCGCCGGCTGGTCCGACCGGTCCTGGTCGGCGAACATGAGGGCCAGCATCCGGTACGCCCCGTACGCCGCCCCGTGGAACATCGCCGGCCTGCCCGCGATCGTGGTGCCCGTGGGTCGCCGCCCCGACGGGCTGCCGGTGGCGGTGCAACTCGTCGGCCCGCCCGGCTCGGAGCTGCTGCTGCTCGGTGTCGCCGGCCAGTTCGAGATGCAGGCCCCGTGGGCCCGGCACGCCCCCGGCTACCCCCAGGTCGGCACGGGGTCACCGGCCTCCGCCTGACCAACCAGCGCGGCGTTGTCAACCCGTAGCCGCAGGTAGCGGCCAGTGTCGCCGCCGGTGGCGGGACCGGTGGGTGGCACGATCGGGGTATGACGGAACTGGTCGGCCTCGCCGAGGTACGCGCCGCGCGGGAACTGCTCGCCGGAGTCACCCGCACCACCCCGCTGGAGCCCTCCCGCCCGCTGAGCGCCGCGCTCGGCGGGCCGGTCTGGCTCAAGTGCGAGAACGTGCAGCGCGCCGGCTCGTACAAGGTGCGCGGGGCGTACGTGCGGATCTCCCGGCTGTCGGCGGCGGAGCGCGACCGGGGGGTGGTGGCCGCGAGCGCCGGCAACCACGCCCAGGGGGTGGCGCTGGCGGCCGGGCTGGTCGGCACGCACGCCACCGTGTTCATGCCGGTGAACGCGCCGCTGCCGAAGGTCGCCGCCACCAAGGGGTACGGCGCGCAGGTCGAGTTGGCTGGCAGCACCGTCGACGAGTCGCTGGTGGCGGCGCAGTCCTTCGCCGAGCGGACCGGGGCGGTCCTCATCCACCCGTTCGACCATCCGGACGTGATCGCCGGGCAGGGCACCGTGGCGCTGGAGATCCTGGAACAGTGCCCGGACGTGAAGACGATCGTCGCCGGGGTCGGCGGGGGCGGCCTGATCTCCGGCATAGCGGTGGCGGCGAAGGCGCTGCGGCCCGACGTGCGGCTGGTCGGGGTGCAGGCGGCGGGCGCGGCGGCGTACCCGCCCTCGCTGGCGGCCGGCGAGCCGGTGCGGCTGTCGGCGTTCAGCACCATCGCCGACGGCATCGCGGTGGGCCGCCCGGGGGAGATCACCTTCAGCCACGTCCGCAAGCTCGTCGACGAGATCGTCACGGTCACCGAGGAGGACATCTCCCGGGCGCTGCTGATGCTGCTGGAGCGGGGCAAGCAGGTGGTCGAGCCGGCTGGCGCGGTGGGGGTGGCGGCGCTGCTGGCCGGTGCGGTGCGGGTCGAGACGCCGGTGGTGGCGGTGCTCTCCGGCGGCAACATCGACCCGCTGCTGATGCTGCGGGTGATCGAGCACGGGCTCGCGGCGGCCGGGCGCTACCTGCGGGTGACCGTGCGCTGCTCGGACCGCCCGGGTCAGCTCGCCTCGCTGCTCAGCGAGATCGCCGAGCACCGGGCGAACGTGGTCGACGTGGAGCACCAGCGGGCCAATCCGCACCTTCGGCTCGGCGAGGTGGAGGTGGCGCTGTCGGTGGAGACCCGCGGCGTCGAGCACTCCGACACGCTGATCAGCGCCCTGCGCGCCAGCGGCTACCAGGTGGTCTTCGCCGCCGACCGCTGAGGTGTGAGGAAGGGCCCCTTGTCAACGCGTTCCGTCGTACAGGGGGCCCTTGCTGACACGTTGGGGTCGGGCCGGTGGGTCAGCCGGTGAACGGCTCGAACCTGACCACCGTCACCTTGATGTCCGCGCCGCTCGGCGCGGTGTAGGTCACGGTCTGCCCGGGCCGGGTGCCCAGGATCGACTTGCCCAGCGCCGACTCGGGGCTGTAGACGGTCAGCTCCGTGGTGGAGGAGATCTCCCGCGAACCGAGCAGGAAGGTTTCGGTGTCGTCGGTGTCGTCGTCGAAGTAGATCGTGACGACCATGCCGGGGGAGACCGTGTCGGCGCTCGGTGCCTCGCCGACCTGGGCGGTGCGGAGCAGCTCCTTCAAGTAGAGGATCCGCCCCTCCTGCTTGCCCTGCTCCTCGCGGGCGGCGTGGTAGCCACCGTTCTCCCTGAGGTCGCCCTCCTCGCGCCGCGCGTTGATCTCGGCCGCGATAGCCGGCCGGTTGGCGATCAGCTCGTCGAGCTCAGCCTGGAGGCGGTCGTGAGCGTCCTGGGACAGCCAGGTGGCGGGCGCCTCGTTTCCGTTGTTGGACACAGGCGATCTCCTCGGTTGTGCGGACTGGCTGACGGGTGAACCACCAAGTTACCAGTGTGGTGCCCGTCCGGGTGCGTACGATCACCGCAGGTGCTGGCGACGGAACCTGCGGTGCGCGTGACGGATGCTGTTTCAGCAGCTCAGCCGGCTGGGCGGCAGCGCACCACCTCACCGATGAAAGGTCGGGCGGTGGTGGCCAGCCGGTGCCGGGCGGCGGCCTGGGACCCGCCCGGCCGGGCGGTCACGGTCACCTCCTCGCGGGCCACCTCGGCCCCGTCGTGCGAGCGGGCCCGCAGCACACAGGTCGCCGAGCCGCCCGCCGGCACCGTCACCCGGAAGTCGATCACCACCTGGGAGTCGGTGATGTCCGTGTACGTGATCACCTGGGCGTCGTAGTCGGGGTCGCCGTATTTGCCGTACATGCTGAACGCGGCCAGCCCGAGCGCCACCACCAGAGCGGCGGCGAGCAGCGCGACCAGTGCCGGCCGGCGCCGCGCCGGCTCGCGACGCCGGCCGTAGCGGCCCGGCGGGAACGCGGGCGCGCCGGAGGTGAGTGTGGCGTGCGTCTCGGTCACCGGCGGCTTTCTCCTGGCATTGTTGTCGGCCCCATCGGCAAGAATGGCAGAGTCCAATCTTCCCAGCCCGGCGTTGGCTTGTGGACAAGTCCCTCAGTCACCTTCGCTGAGGTAAGGATGACAGGTCGGCGGGCGACGCCGGCAGGCAGCGCCGGTGGGCACAGACGAGGAGCGCCGCAAGTGGCAGAGCAGCTGCGTCTCATGGCCGTCCACGCGCACCCCGACGACGAGTCGAGCAAGGGTGCCGCGACCATGGCCAAGTACGTCGCCGAGGGAGTCGACGTGCTGGTCGTGACATGTACTGGCGGTGAGCGCGGCAGCGTGCTCAACCCGAAGATGGACCGCCCGGACGTGTGGGCCAACATCGCCGAGATCCGCCGCGCGGAGATGGACGCCGCCCGCGCCATTCTCGGCGTCGAGCAGGCATGGCTGGGCTTCGTCGACTCCGGGCTGCCCGAGGGCGACCCGCTGCCGCCACTGCCCGAGGGGTGTTTCGCCCTCCAGGACGTCGAGGTCGCCGCCGGCCCGCTGGTCCGGTTGATCCGGCAGTTCCGCCCGCACGTGATCACCACGTACGACGAGGAGGGCGGCTACCCGCACCCCGACCACATCATGACCCACAAGATCAGCGTCGCCGCGTTCGACGCTGCCGGTGACCCGGAGCGGTACCCCGACCTCGGCGAGCCCTGGCAGCCGCTCAAGCTCTACTACGACGTGGGCTTCTCCAAGGGCAAGATCCTGGCGTTGCACGAGGGCATGCTCGCCGCGGGCCTCGCCTCGCCGTACGAGGAGTGGCTCAAGCGCTGGGACGACCGTCCCGACAAGGGCCCCCGGATCACCACCCGCGTCGAGTGCGCGGACTACTTCCCGGTCCGGGACGACGCGCTGCGCGCCCACGCCACCCAGATCGACCCGGACGGCTTCTGGTTCCATGTGCCGATGGAGCTCCAGCGGCAGGCCTGGCCGACGGAGGACTTCCAGCTCGCCCGCTCGGTGGTGGACAGCCCGCTGCCCGAGTCCGACCTCTTCGCCGGGGTCCGCGAGACGGCCCGTGCCTGCTGATCCGGCCGTGCCCGCTGGTCCGACGCCGGGCTACCCTGGGGTCCTGCCACGATCCGGAGGAACGCCATGCTGACCGCTGCCCAGGTGCTCGCGCAGAACAACTTCGGTGACACCCGCACGGGTGGCCTGGCCGGTCCGATGGGCCTCTTCCTCATCGTGCTGCTGGCCACCGCCACCGTGCTCCTCATTCGCAACATGAACTCCCGGCTGCGCCGGCTCCCCGACCACTTCCCCGCGCCCGGCGAGCGCGCCGTTCCGGGCGGGGCGGGGGTAGCCGACGCGGGCCGGGCGGAGGCCACAGTCGTCGATCCGACAGACGGGACCCTGGGGCAGGACTCACGATCGACCACGCCCAAGGGCCCTGAGCAGCACGGGAACGGGTAATCGGGGCGTGATTCACGCTGAAGCCGGTCGTCGCCCCCTGTTGCGCTCCCCGGCTTTGGCTTAGCCTTCCGCCGGGGGGGCCAAAAGTCCCCAGGCCGCGCGCGGGAGGGGGGCACCGATGACCGGGTCAGCGACGGCTGCCCGTTGTGCGGTGCGGCGACCAGCGGACGGGGGAGGTCGGTGACCTCCGTCGAGGCCGGCGATCCGCTCGATCGGTCGGCGTCGCGTGGCACTCCGCACCGGGTCCTCGTGCTGACCGTCGCCGTGGCGCTGACCGCGCTCGTGGCCGCCGTGATCGGCCTCACCCTCCCCACCCACCTGCCGCCCGACGACCCGCTCCCGGCGCTCGCCCGGTTCGGCATCGGCGTCGCCGTCGTCGCGGTCGCCCAGCTGGCCCGGCTGCGGTTCCGCACCGCCTCCGGAATGGTCAGCACCACCTGGGGCGAGGCGGCCCTAGTCGTCTGCCTGCACCTGGTCCCCGCCGGGTGGCTTCCGGCCGCCACGCTGGTCGGCGCCGGGGCGGCCTGGGCGCTGCTCTCCCTGGCCGCCGACCGCCAGCCGCCGCTGGAGACCGTCCGCATCGCGGCCTCGCTGAGCGCCGCCACCGCCCTCGCCGTCGCGGTCACCACCGCGCTCGGCGCCCCGCTGCTCGCGACCCCCACTCCGGAGCTGGCGCTGGCGCTGGCCGCCGGCTCGGTGACGTACCTGCTCGCCACCGCCTGGCTGGGTGGGATCGCCGTCGCGCTGCGGCACGGCGTGCCGATGCGCCCGCCGCTGCTCGCCGCGCTCCGCGGGAAGCTGCTCATGTTCGTCGGGAACGTGGCCGTCGGCCTGTCCGCCGTGGCGCTGCTGGAACTCGACGCCCGCTGGCTGTTGGCGCTCCCGCCCGTGCTCTGGCTGCTCCAGCAGACCTACCGGCACCGGCTCCAGGCCGATCAGGAGCGGCGCACCTGGCGGGCCTTCGCCGAGGCCACCGCCGCGCTCAACCAGCTCGACGAGCGGGGCGTCGCCACCGCGGCGGTCACCGGCGCGCTGAGCCTCTTCGGCGCCGAGGCGGTCGACGTGGACGTGGCGCGGGGCGACGGCCGGTGGCGGCGCTACCGGGGCGACAGCGGTGGCCAGGTGATCGACCGGGAGACCGACCCGCCCACCGGTTCCGCCGCCGGCCCGCACGAGCTGGTCCGGCCGCTGGCCGTCGGGTCCACCCGGGTCGGGGAGCTGCGCGTCCGTTTCCCCCGCTCGGCACCACCCAACGCCCGCGAGCAGGACGCCGTGGCCGCGTTCTCCGACGCCCTCGCCGCCGCCCTGCACGACGCCGCCACCCACCGCGAGCTGCGCCTGGTCACCGCCCGTTCCTCGTACGAGGCGGTGCACGACCCGCTGACCGGCCTGCTCAACCGGGCCGCCATGCTCGGCAAGGGCGACCAGGCGCTGCGGCAACGCGCGCACGACCACCCCGTCGCCCTGCTGCTGCTCGACATCGACCAGTTCAAGGAGGTCAACGATACCCTCGGCCACGCCGCCGGCGACCAGCTACTGCGGCTGACCGCCAACCGGCTCGGCGCGCTGACCCGCTCCGGGGACCTGCTCGGCCGCCTCGGCGGCGACGAGTTCGCCCTGCTGCTGACGTCGGTCCCGGTGATCGGTGGCCGGACCGCCCCCATGGCGTACGCGCTGCGTCAGGCCCGGGAGATCGCCGAGCGGCTCGCCGCGCCCACCGAGGTCGCCGGGGTACGGATGTCCGTCGAGGTCTCCGTCGGGGTGGTGGTGGCCGACGCCGGCACCGCCGACCTGACGGAGCTGCTGCGCCGGGCCGACATCGCGATGTACCAGGCGAAGGAGGGCGGCGGCAACGTCGCCGCGTACGACAGCTCCAAGGACGCCGCGAGCACCGATCAGCTCGCGCTGCTCGCGGAGCTGCGGGAGGCCCTCGCCGCCGACGACCAGCTGGTGCTGGCCCTCCAGCCGGCGGTGGACCTCGCCACCGGTGCGCCGACCGGGGTGGAGGCGCTGATCCGCTGGCGGCACCCGCGCCGGGGCTGGCTCGGCCCCGGCGACTTCATCCGCCCGGTGGAGAACAGCGAACAGCTCGGCACCTTCACCCGGTACGTGCTGGACAAGGCGCTCACCGTGGCCGCCGAGTGGGCCCGTGCGGGCCTGGACGTGCCGATCTCGGTGAACCTCTCCGCCCGCAGCCTGCTCGACCCCCGGCTGCCGGCCGAGATCGGCGAGGCGCTGCGCCGCCACCAGGTGCCCCCGCACCGGCTGGTGCTGGAGATCACCGAGACGGTGGTGATGAGCGAGCTGGAGGTCATCGACGAGGTGCTGGCCACCCTGCGGTCGATGGGCGTGCAACTCGCCGTGGACGACTTCGGCACCGGTTTCTCGTCGCTGGCGTTCGTCACCCGGATCGCCGTGGACGAACTGAAGGTCGACCGGTCGTTCGTGATCCGGATGGCGGACTCGCCGGAGGCGGCGGCGATCGTCCGGGCGACCGTCGGGCTCGCCCACGAGTTGGGCCTGCGGGTGGTCGCCGAGGGCGTGGAGACCGCCGAGCAACGGCTCGCCCTGGCGGAGCTGGGCTGCACGTCCGCCCAGGGATACCACTTCTTCAAGCCGATGCCGGCCGACAAGATCGGCGCGGTGCTCGGGTCGCTGCTGGACACGTCCAAGGCCAACGTCGTACCGCTGCGCGCCGACGGCGCTTCCTGACCAGGGCAGCGACCAGCCCCGGGCTCAGCGGGCGCGGGGCTGGTCGGCCGGTCAGCCGCGCGGGAGGACGTCGTCCACGACGCCCGGCAGCGCCGCCCAGTCCGCCGAGGCGATGCTTGCGTGCCTACGCGCCAGCTCCGCCACCCGGGCCGCCGCCGCGTCGGGGTCGGTGTCGCCCACCGCCGGGGGGACGTTCTGCGCGCCGGTCATCACCAGCAGGTAGTGGTTGGTGTCGTACCAGGCGGTGTCGATGCCGCCGGTGACGTACGTCGACGCGTCGCCGTCGAAGACCACGAACCACGGGCGCAGGGCGGCGTCGGCGTACCGGGTGCGGGGGTCGCCGGCCTGGGCGCGGTGTACGGCCGGGAACGCCTGCGCCGAGCCCAGCGTGCCGGCGGCGGCGAGCGCGGCGAGGTGCTGGGCGTACTCGATGTCGGTCCACAGCTTGTCGGTGGGGTTGCCCTCCTCGACGGTGCCGGGGATCAGGTGCACGATCACCTGGCCGGTGAGCTGCTGGCGGGTGGGCCAGTTGTCGGCGCGGGCGGCGGCGTCCAATGTGGCGTACCCGCCCTTGAGGTCGGCGGGGCGGAACACGGCCGACCCGAGCCGGGCGGCGAGCAGCGCGTCGAGCTGCGCCGGCCCCTGCCCGGTGCGGGCGCTGAAGCCGGTCTTCAGCTCCAGCTTCAGGTGCAGCGGGCCGGCGTCGGGGTGGGCGGCCAGCCAGAGCCGGATGTCGTCGAGGCAGTGTTCGAGGTTCTTGTTGCGGGTGCCGGTGTAGAGCTGGCTGGCGCTGGTCGCGGCGACGCAGTTGTTGTTGTTGCCGAGTGGGTTGGAGTGGCTGACCCGCCACTGGTTGGCGACGACGTCGGGCCAGACGTCCAGCTCGATCATCCCGGGCCGGGCGTCGAGGGCCTGGGCCAGGTAGGTGTACGTCTCCTTGTCGTACGCGTTGTGGGTGCCGACGGCGGTGGTCGCCGAGACGCGGGCCGCCGGGTCGACGGCGGCTCCGGCGGGGCCGGCGGCGGCCAGCGCCGCGACCACCGCGACGCAGGTGAGCGCGGACAGGGGACGGGATCGGCGCATGCGTGCCTCCTCGGCGGGCCGGCGACCGTCGCCGGGCATGCACCGATATAAATACGTGAACGTGAATGGCGGAAGACCTGCGGGCAGCCGGCGCGGGACCCCTGCGCGGTGGATATGGTCGACGGGTGAACCGACTCGCGAGCGCCACCAGCCCGTACCTGCTCCAGCACGCCGACAACCCGGTGGACTGGTGGCCGTGGTGCGACGAGGCGTTCGCCGAGGCCAGGCGGCGCGACGTGCCGGTGCTCGTCTCCGTCGGCTACGCGGCCTGCCACTGGTGTCACGTCATGGCGCACGAGTCGTTCGAGGACGCGGGCGTCGGGAAGCTGCTCAACGACGGCTTCGTGGCAATCAAGGTGGACCGCGAGGAGCGGCCCGACGTCGACGCCGTCTACATGACCGCCACCCAGGCGATGACCGGGCAGGGCGGCTGGCCGATGACGGTCTTCGCCACCCCGGACGGCACCCCGTTCTTCTGCGGGACCTACTTCCCGAAGCCGAACTTCGTCCGGCTGCTGGAGTCCGTCGGCACCGCCTGGCGGGAGCAGCGCGAGGCCGTGCTGCGGCAGGGCTCCGCCGTGGTCGAGGCGATCGGCGGCGCGCAGGCCGTCGGTGGCCCGACCGCCCCGTTCACCGCCGAGTTGCTCGACGCCGCCGCCGCCCGGCTCGCCCGCGAGTACGACCGCGACAACGGGGGCTTCGGCGGGGCCCCGAAGTTCCCGCCGCACCTGAACCTGCTCTTCCTGCTGCGTCACCACCAGCGCACCGGCTCCGCCGAGAGCCTGGAGATCGCCCGGCACACCGCCGAGGCGATGGCCCGGGGCGGCATCCACGACCAGCTCGCCGGCGGCTTCGCCCGGTACTCGGTGGACGCGCACTGGACCGTGCCGCACTTCGAGAAGATGCTCTACGACAACGCCCTGCTGCTGCGGGTCTACACCCACCTGTGGCGGCTCACCGGCGACCCGCTCGCCCGGCGCGTCGCCCGCGACACCGCCCGCTTCCTCGCCGACGAGCTGCACCGGCCGGGCGAGGGCTTCGCCTCCGCGCTGGACGCCGACACCGAGGGCGTCGAGGGGCTCACCTACGCCTGGACCCCGGCCCAACTCGTCGAGGTGCTGGGGGAGTCCGACGGCCGCTGGGCCGCCGACCTGTTCGCGGTCACCCCATCAGGCACCTTCGCCCCTCATTCCGCCTCCGCGCCGCAAGGCGGCACTCCGGACCGAAGGAAGGGCGTCGAGCACGGCACGAGCGTGCTGCGGCTGGCCCGGGACGTCGACGACGCCGACCCGGCGATCCGGGGGCGCTGGCGGGACGTCGTCGGGCGGCTCCTCGCGGCCCGGGACACCCGCCCCCAACCGGCCCGCGACGACAAGGTGGTGGCCGCCTGGAACGGCCTGGCGATCACCGCGCTCGCCGAGTTCGTCCGCCTGGTCGAGGCGGTCGGGACCGGCGACGAGCAGGCCGACGCCAACCTGCTGGAGGGCGTCACGATCGTCGCCGACGGCGCGCTGCGGGACGCCGCCGAACACCTGGCCGCCGTGCACCTCGTCGACGGCCGGCTGCGTCGGGTCTCCCGCGACCGTGTGGTCGGCGAGCCGGCCGGCGTGCTGGAGGACTACGGCTGCGTGGCCGAGGCGTTCTGCGCCATGCACCAGCTCACCGGCGAGGGGCGCTGGCTGGAGCTGGCCGGCGACCTGCTGGACACCGCCCTGGCCAGGTTCGCCGCCCCCGGCGGCGGGTTCTACGACACCGCCGACGACGCCGAGCGGCTCGTCACCCGGCCGGCCGACCCGACCGACAACGCCACCCCGTCGGGCCGGTCCGCGATCGTCGCCGCCCTGGTGACGTACGCGGCGCTGAGCGGCCAGCCCCGGTACCGGGAGGTTGCCGAGGCCGCCCTCGCCACCGTCGCGCCGATCGTCGCCCGGCACGCCCGGTTCACCGGGTACGCGGCGACCGCCGGCGAGGCGCTGCTCTCCGGCCCGTACGAGATCGCCGTGGTGACCGACGATCCGGCCGGCGACCCGCTCGTCGCCGCCGCGTACCGGCACGCCCCGCCCGGCGCGGTGCTGGTCGCGGGCCGCCCCGACCAGCCGGGCGTGCCGCTGCTCGCCGACCGGCCGATGCTCGACGGCCGACCCACCGCGTACGTCTGCCGGGGGTTCGTCTGCCAGCGCCCGGTCACCACCGTCGAAGACCTCCTCGCCCAGCTGGAAGGAAGGGCCCCCTGTTGACGCATTCGGTATAGCGGGGTACCCCTTTTACCCACACCCGCGCCCCGCGCGGTCCCGGCCGCCGCGCGCTGACGGCCCGCCGTGCTCCGTCGGCGCGGGTCCGCAGCCGACCACCCGGCCGGTGGGCGGTGCCGACCTCCGGGCGGGGCGAGGTCGGGCCGCCGCTAGGCTGGCCCGCGAGATGGATACCCGAACCGGTCTGCCTGTTGTCGGCATGGTGGGGGGCGGCCAACTGGCCCGGATGACCCACCAGGCCGCGATCGCCCTCGGTCAGTCGCTACGCGTGCTCGCGCAGGCCCCGGACGACGGCGCGGCCCTGGTCGCCGCCGACGTCCAGTACGGCGACCACACCGACCTCGCCGCGCTGCGCGCCTTCGCGAAGGGGTGTGACGTGGTCACCTTTGACCACGAGCACGTGCCGACGGCGCACGTTCGCGCCCTCGCCGCCGAGGGGGTGAAGATCTTCCCGCCCGCCGACGCCCTGCTGCATGCCCAGGACAAGCGGGTCATGCGGGAGCGGCTCGGCGAGCTGGGCGCGCCCAACCCGGCGTGGCGGCCGGTCGCCGAGCCGGCCGACCTGGTCGCCTTCGGCGACGCGCAGGGCTGGCCGGTGGTGCTGAAGGCCGCCCGGGGCGGATACGACGGCCGGGGTGTCTGGCCGGTCGACGACGCCGCGCAGGCCGCCGAGCTGGCCGCCACCCTGCTCGCCGGCGGCACCCGGCTGATCGTCGAGGAGCGGGTCGCGCTGCGTCGCGAGCTCGCGGTGCAGGTGGCCCGCTCGCCGTTCGGGCAGGTCGCCGCGTACCCGGTGGTGGAGACGGTGCAGGTCGGCGGGATCTGCGTCGAGGTGCTCGCCCCCGTCCCCGGCCTGCCCGAGGCGCTGGCCGTCGCAGCCCAGCAGCTCGCCATCGACCTGGCCACCGCGCTCGGCGTGGTCGGTCTGCTCGCCGTGGAGCTGTTCGAGACGCCGGCCGGGCTGGTGGTCAACGAGCTGGCCATGCGTCCGCACAACTCCGGACACTGGACGATCGAGGGGGCCCGCACGTCGCAGTTCGAGCAGCACCTGCGCGCCGTGCTCGACTACCCGATGGGGGACACCTCGCTCACCGCCCCGGCCGTGGTGATGGCGAACGTGCTCGGCGGGGAACCGGGCGGGATCTCCATCGACGAGCGGCTGCACCACCTCTTCGCCGCCGAGCCCGGCGCGAAGGTCCACCTCTACGGCAAGCAGGTGCGCCCCGGCCGCAAGATCGGGCACGTCACGGTGCTCGGCGACGACCTGGCCGACGTACGGGCGCGGGCCGCGCGGGCCGCACACTGGCTGACGAAAGGCGCACCGGCATGACCACCGTCGGGTTGATCATGGGCAGTGACTCGGACTGGCCGACCATGAAGGCCGCCGGCGAGGCCCTCGCGGAGTTCGGGATCGGCTACGAGGTGGGCGTCGTCTCCGCCCACCGCACCCCCGGCAAGATGATCGAGTACGGTCGCACCGCCGCCGACCGGGGTCTCAAGGTGATCATCGCCGGGGCCGGCGGGGCGGCCCACCTGCCCGGCATGGTCGCCTCGGTCACCCCGTTGCCGGTGATCGGCGTGCCGGTGCCGCTGAAGCACCTCGACGGGATGGACTCCCTGCTGTCCATCGTGCAGATGCCGGCCGGCGTCCCGGTGGCCACCGTGTCCATCGGCAACGCCCGCAACGCCGGGCTGCTCGCCGTCCGCATCCTCGCCGCCGCCGACGAGGACCTGCGGGCGCGCATGGTGGCGTACCAGGAGGGCCTGGAGAAGCTGGTCGCCGAGAAGGAAGCCGCCCTCCACGCCACCCTGACCTGACCGTCACCGCATTCCGCGCAGGGCGGTCTGGAGGCGGTCCTGCGCGCGGCGGCGGCGCTCGTTGCTCGCACCCAGGACCAGCAGCACCAGCCCCACCGGGATCAGCACCAACCAGGGGCCCAGGCTGAACAGCGCGTGCACCGCCGCGATCGCGGTGACCGCCGCCCCGACGATCACCGGGGCCTGCTGCTGGCTGGTGGTGCCGAAGATCAGCACCGCCACCGCGCCGAGCAGCAGCAGCACCTGCCGCAGCATGCTGGAGTCGGTGGCCAGCACGATCGCCAGGGTCGGCACGAACGCGGCCACCAGCGCCGGCCCGTACGCCACCCAGCTCGACATGTCTGGCCGGTGCCGCAGCTCCAGCACCCCGACCAGCAGGGCCAGCACGGCGAACGGCAGCGTGTACGCCTCCGGCAGCGCCACGTCGGCGACCCGCATCAGGATCCACCAGGCGACGATCTCGCAGAACACCACCGCCCAGAACAGGATCCGCCGCTCGACCGGGCGGCGGTTCGGGCGGGCCGCCGCCACCCCGAGCACGGCGCCCCAGGCGGCCAGCAGCGCGGCGATGTGCCGGGGCGAGTCGAAGGCCAGCGCCAGGGCGATCAGGGCGGCGGCGTATCCGCTCCACTCCACCGTGGCCGCCTCGCGCTGCGCCTCCGGCCGGCGCAGCCGGGGCAGCGTCGCGGCGAACACCTGTAGGGCCGCCCCGACGGCCAGCACCCCGAACGCGGACCAGACCGCGGCCAGGCCCGCCACCAGCCCGACGACCAGCACGAACAACTGCGCCATCAGCGAGGCGAACAGCCAGCCCAGGATGCGGGCCCGCTGAGTGGTGCCGTACAGGGCGGCGACGATGCCCACGCCGACCGCCCCGCCCAGGGTGAACAGGGTCAACCCCCGGGTGGCCAGGCTGCCCAGCAGCCCGGCGCCGCCCCCGGCCAGGCCGATCACGAAGACCAGCACCCGGGCGGTGCGCAGCGACCGGGCCCGCTCCGCCGCCGGCGGGGGCGGGCTGAGCGCCAGCCCCAGCATCGAGATGGTGAACACCGACAGCGCGGCCAGCACGCTCACCGGCCAGCCGTGGCCCAGGGCGGTCGGCGCGATCAGCAGGGTCACCGCCGCGCCGGGCAGCACCACCGGCACGGCCCGGGACCGCTGTCCGCCGCTGAACCCGACGGCGGCCAGCGCGGCGGTCAGCGTCAGCAGCAGCGCGGTCAGCACGTGCGTCGGGTCGACCGCGCCCGCCGGCGGCGTGAGCAGCTCGGGCGGCGGCCCCTGCCACACCCGCCCCAACGCCCGGTACGGCTCGACCAGCGCCACCTCCAGCGCGGGCGCGAGTGAGGCGACGGCCAGCGCGACGGGCAGTGCCGCGGCGGCCAGCGCCCCGGCCGCCGGACTGACCCGCCAGCGCACCGCCGTCCCGTCGTCGTCGGGGGCCCGGCGCAGCGCGCCGTCGAGCAGCACCGTCCAGCGCCGGACCGGCTGCGCCGAGCCGGCCGGCGGCACGGTGGCGGCGCGGACCAGCTCGGCGAGCACCCCGAGCAGCGCGCCGGCCGCCGCGTACACGCCGGAGGGGAGGCCGGCCACGATGGCGGCGACCGCGCTGATCGTCGCGCCGCCGACGATGGCCGCGCTGGCGTACGGGAGGAACTGCGGGACCTGCCGGCGGACCGTGGCGACGGCGGCCAGGCCCAGGCTCGACGCGGCCAGCGCGGCCATCAGCACCACCTCGGGCGACCGGCCGAACTCGGCGGCCAGGGCGGCCACCGCGCCGGGGAGCGCGAGCAGCGCGGCCCCCGTCGCAACCCCACCGACCTGCACCAGGTGCGGCGGCATCCCGTCGGTCTCGACGTCGTCCACCAGCGGGGCGGCGAACACCCGGGACAGGACCGCCACGACGACGCCGATGAGCGCGATTCCGCCCAGCGCCAGCGCGGTCGTCCACGGCCGGACCAACCCGGCACCGGCGGCGTGCAGGGCGACCGCCCCGGCCACGGTCACCCGGGACACCCCGGCGCGCGGGTCGAGCGAGGCGGCGGCGGCCGCCCCGAAGACCGTGGCGACCGCGAGGCCGACCAGCACCGGGGACCACCAGGGCAGGTCGAGGGCGGCCGGAATGCCGATGGTGGCCAGGACGGCGGCGGCGCCCGAGACGTCGTACTTCCAGGGGGTCGGCAGCAGCACCCCGGCGGCGACGCCGAGCAGGACCAGGGCGACCGGGGCCTGCCAGGTGGCCCCGCCGGTCGGCGCGGCCGGCCAGCCGGACAGGTCGCCCGCCCAGATCGGGCCGGGGGTGGCCAGCACGCCCCAGCCGCCGCGCAGCGCGCTCCAGCCGGCGATCAGCCCGATCAGGGTGCCGCCGATGGCGAGGCCGAGGATCGGCCCGCGCCGCCACTGCTCGGGCATCGCCCGTGCCGCCGCCGCGATCACCGCCACCAGCGCGGCGGCCACCACGAGCTGGCCGCCCGGCGTGAGCACCGCCGCGACCCGGACCAGGGTCGCGATCAGCGCCGTGGTGACCGCGGCCGCGGCCAGGTCGGAGCCGTCCAGCGCCAGGTCCGCACGCCGCCCCGCGTCGATCGACGGGGCGAGGAAGACCAGCACGCCCGCCACGAGCAGCAGCGCACCGACCCAGGCGTCGGCGGCGGTGGCCCCCGGCGCGCCGAACGCGGCGGCCGTCACCGCCAGCGCCCCGAGCCCGGTGCCCACCGCCAGCGGCATGGGGATGCGCCGCTCGGAGACCTGCACGAGGGCGGCGTGGCCGAGGGTGACGCAGACCGCGAGGAAGCTCGCCGCCAACACCGGCACGGTGGCCTCGCGCAGGCTCGCCGGGGTCGGCGTCGGGTCGGTCGGTACGGTCGCGGCGACGAAAGCGGCGACCGTGCCCGGCAGCGCGAACGCCGCCCCACCGGCGGCCCACGTGGTGACGACGTCCGCGGCGGCGGGGATCATCCGGAGCCGGGGCACCACCGCGACCAGCGCACCGGCCACGAAGAGGACGAGCAGCACGGCGGCGGTCAGCGCGGGCCGCGCCAGCCCGGCGCCCGCGCCGAGCAGACCGACCACGGCGGCGGCGACCGCGTGCACCGTGGCGGCCCGGGTCGTCGTGGCGGTGAGGCCGACCACGCCGATGCCGATCGCCGCGAGCACCATCGGCCACGGCGCCGCCGTCCAGCCCAGGCCGAACGACGCGGGGACGGCGAGCGCGGTCAGCGCCGCCCCGACCACCGCGAACTCGCGGCGGATCTGCGGGGGCAGCGCCAGCACCGCGGCGACGGTGAGCAGGAAGGCGCTGGCGGCGAGCTGCCAGGCCGCCGGCCCGACGGAGGCGGCCAGCTCGGCGGCGTACCGGTCGAGGTCCGCCGCCCAGGTCGGGGTGGCCGCCCGGGCCGGGGCCAGCCCGGCGCGCAGTGCGCCGCCGGCGACCACCAGGCCGCTGACGGTGAGCGCCGCCGCCGAGGCGAGCTGCGGCCCGCGCCGCGCGGCCTCCGGTACGGCCCGCACCGCCAGCCCGGTGAGCGTGATGACGGCGGCGATGAGCAGCAGGGCCCGGCCGGGGAAGGCCACCGAGGCGACCCGGCCCAGCGCGCCGATCACCGCGAGGGTGAGGACGGCGGCGGCCACGTCCGGCAGCGGCGGCCGGCGCAGCACCAGCGCGCCGCCCAGCCCCACCAGCGCGGCCAGCAGCAGCACCACGCCCGCCCCGGCCGCCGTCGGCACCGTGCCGGCGCGCAGCAGCGCGGTCACCGCGTACGCCAGCGCCAGCGCCACCGCCGCGCCGTGCATCAGCCAGGTCAGCTCGCGCAACGCCGGCACCGGGCGGGTCGTCGTGGCGGCCGGCGTGCCGCCGGTCGCGTCCAGCACCTCGCCGGACTCCTCCGGGTCGCCCTCCGGCCGTCCCTCCCCACCGCCTCGCCGGCTCCCGGCGAGCCGGCCGCCCTGGGCGGATCGCCCGCCCCCGGGCAGGTCGCCCTCGGCGGGCAGGTCGCCCTCGGCGGGCAGACCGTCATCGGTAGGCCGGCCGTCCTCGGTGGGCCGGCGGGGCGGCGGGGCGGACGGGGGGAACGTTCCGCCCGGTAGGTCCTGTCGGGCCGGCCGTTCCACCGTGACCGGTGAGCGGGCCAGCCAGAGGTCGATCACCGCGACCACGGTCAGCACCACCGCCCAGCCTGCCGGCCCGGACACCCGGTCGTACGCCAGCAGCGGCAACACCGGCTGCGCGGCCAGCACGGTGGCGAAGCGGGGCGCGCGCAGCCCCGTGAGGAGGGCGTAGCCGAACCCGACGGCGGCGGTGACCGCGAAGATCACCCCGGCGAAGAGCGCCCCGGACGCGCCCCCGCCGCCGATCAGGTTCACCGTCCACAGCGCGTATCCGGCGAGGGGCACCAGCAGCAGGCCGACGGCGGAGATCGTCTCGGCCGTCGAGGTGAGCCCGCGCCGGGCGAGCACCGGCGGGGCGAGCAGCAGCAACACCGTGGCGACGAGCAGGATGCCCAGCCGGGACAGGGCGTCCATCGAGCTGGTGGCCACCGCGGCGAAGACCACCGCGGCCACGGCGAGCAGCAGCGCGCCGAGCCCGAGGGGGATGTTCTGCACCTCCCGGGACGAGGCCTCCGGCGGGTGCTCGGGGTTGTCGGCGTCCAGCCAGCGGGCCGCCGACGGAGGTGGCGGCCTATCCTCCGGCCCGGGAGGCGCGGCACCCTGCCGGGGCACCCGGGGCGGCGCCCCGGTGGTCGCTTCTCTGCGGTCGGCGGCCGGGCCGGCGGCGCAACACCCGCCGGGGGCGGGTGGCCTGCTTGAGCCGTTCCTCGCCGGCGTGCGCCAGGATGTCCCGCGGGAAGACGCGGCCTGCATCTTGGCGGCGATCTGCCGCTGCTCAGCGGCGATGGCCGCCTCGCGGGCCTTCATCTCCGCGATCGAGCGCTCGACCTCCGCCAGGTGCCCCGCCCACTGGGGCTGGTGCGCGCCGCAGTGCGGGCACTGGGCGGCCGGCTTGATCTCCCGGCTGCACGAGGAGCACTGAAAGGTCTGCACGACACCCCTCCACCCGGCTGGCCCGCACTGTGGACTACCACTGTCGCAGCATGCCCTGAGCCGGCGCGGATTTCGACACCTGTCGGCGGTTCGGCGGTGACGAAAAGCGCACAGCCGGCCACGGACGAGGTCCGCGGCCGGCCGTCACCGGTGTCGGGTCGGGGTCAGGGGCGGCCCATGCCCCGGTACTCCCAGCCCGCCTGGCTCCACAGTGTCGCGTCGAGGCAGTTGCGGCCGTCGACCACGCGGCGGCCGGCGACCAGCTCGCCGAGGGCCACCGGGTCGGCGTTGCGGAAGTCGGCCCACTCGGTGAGGACGCAGACCAGGTCCGCCCCGGTCACCGCGTCGGCCATGGTGGACTCGTACGTCAGCTCGGGGGCCACCCGGCGGGCGTTGTCGGTGCCCTGCGGGTCGTACACGTGCACGTCTGCCCCGGCCTTGCCCAGCAGCCCGGCGACCGCGAGCGCCGGGGCGTCGCGTACGTCGTCGGTGTTGGGTTTGAACGTGGCCCCGAGCACGGCGATCCGGGTGCCGGACAGGTCCGGCCCGGCGGGCCCGGAACGGCGGCCGAGCAGCTCGGCGGCGAGCGCGATCACCCGGGTCCGGCGGCGCAGGTTGATCAGGTCGACCTCGTGCAGGAAGCGCAGCGCCTCGCCGGCACCGAGTTCCTGGGCGCGGGCCTGGAAGGCGCGGATGTCCTTGGGCAGGCAGGCGCCGCCGAAACCGAGACCGGCCTGGAGGAACCGGTTGCCGATCCGGGGGTCGTACCCGATCGCCTTGGCCAGCTGGGTGACGTCGCCGCCGGCGACCTCGCACACCTCGGCCATCGCGTTGATGAACGAGATCTTGGTGGCAAGGAAGGCGTTCGCGGCGACCTTGACCAGCTCGGCGGTGGCGAAGTCGGTGACCACCAGCGGGACCTCGCGGTCCTCGGTGGCAGCCAGGTCGAAGACCCCCTTGTGGGCGGCGTAGAGCATGCCGTTGGCCCAGTCGCTCTTCACGCCGACCACGATCCGGTTGGGACGCAGCACGTCGTCGACGGCGAAGCCCTCCTGGAGGAACTCCGGGCTCCACGCCACCTCGACACCCAGGTCGTTCGGGGTGTGCTTGCCGACGAGCTGCTCCACCCACTCGGCGGTGCCCACCGGGACGGTGGACTTGCCGACGATCAGCGCCTTGCGGGTCAGGTGCTGGGCGAGGCTGGTGACGGAGGCCTCGACGTACGACAGGTCGGCGCCCATCCCGTCGGCCCGCTGCGGGGTCCCCACGCAGATGAAGTGCACGTCGCCGAAGTCGGCGGTCTCGGCGATGTCGGTGCTGAACCGCAGCCGGCCGGCGGCCAGGTTGCGCCGCAGCAGCTCGTCGAGGCCGGGCTCGTGGATCGGCACCTCGCCCGCGTTCAGCTTGGCGATCTTGTCGGCGTCGACGTCGAAGCCGAGCACGTCGTAACCCAGCTCGGCGTAGCAGATGGCGTACGTCGCACCGAGGTAGCCGGTGCCGAGGAAGGTGACCCGGGGCCGGGCCGCGCCGGAGGGTGGCGTCACCGCGGCGATGGCCGGCATCGGTTGGGTGTTCGGGTACGGAATCGTCACGCCTGTCTTCTCCGCTCGCGCTGGCGGCGCTTCCTCGCGTCGCATTCGGCTGCGGCGCCTGGCCGGCACCGAAGGGGAATTGTGTCGTTTTCTGCTCGCCGTGCCGCGTCGACCTCTGCCCGCCGTGCCGCAGCGACGCCTCGGTCAGGCCCGAGCCTACGCGGCGGTAAGGATCAACCGAGCGCTGGCCGCTATCCTCAGTCTGCGCCGTCGGCGGTTCCGCGACGCTACAGACTGCGCATGATAGCCGTGAAGGGGAGGGGCCGACATGGCCGCAGAGCAGTCGTTCGACGTCTACCGGTTGCCCGAGGAGCACGAGGCGGTCCGGGAGGCGGTGCGTGAGGTCTGTGCGGCGAAGGTGGCACCGCACGCCGCCGAGGCGGACGAGACCGGCGAGTTCCCCAAGGCGTCCTACGACGCGCTGCGCTCCGCCGACTTCCACGCCCCGCACATTCCCGTCGAGTACGGCGGCGCCGGGGCGGACGCCCTGGCCACCGCCATCGTGATCGAGGAGGTCGCCCGGGCCTGCGCCTCGTCCTCGCTGATCCCCGCGGTGAACAAGCTGGGCACCATGCCGCTGATCCTGGCCGGCGGCGAGGAGCTCAAGCGCACCTACCTGACCCCGGTCGCCGCCGGGGAGGCGATGTTCTCGTACTGCCTCTCCGAGCCGGAGGCCGGCAGCGACGCCGCGTCGATGACCACCAGGGCGGTCCGCGACGGCGACCACTGGGTGCTCAACGGCGTGAAGCGCTGGATCACCAACGCCGGGGTCTCGGAGTTCTACACCGTCTTCGCCGTGACGGATCCCACAGCCCGGTCCAAGGGCATCTCGGCGTTCGTGGTCGAGAAGTCCGACCCGGGCGTCAGCTTCGGCGCCCCCGAGAAGAAGCTCGGCATCAAGGGCTCGCCGACCCGCGAGGTCTACCTCGACAGCGTCCGGATCCCCGCCGACCGAATGATCGGCGCGGAGGGGACCGGCTTCGCCACCGCCATGAAGACCCTCGACCACACCCGGGTCACCATCGCCGCGCAGGCCGTCGGCATCGCGCAGGGCGCGCTCGACTACGCCAAGGGGTACGTCCAAGAGCGCAGGCAGTTCGGGAAGGCGGTCGCCGAGTTCCAGGGCATCCAGTTCATGCTCGCCGACATGGGCATGAAGCTGGAGGCGGCCCGCCAGTTGACGTACGCCGCCGCCGGCAAGTCCGAGCGGGGCGACGCCGACCTGACGTACTTCGGCGCGGCGGCCAAGTGCTTCGCCTCGGACGCCGCCATGGAGATCACCACCGACGCCGTGCAACTGCTCGGCGGGTACGGCTACACCCGCGACTACCCGGTCGAGCGGATGATGCGGGACGCCAAGATCACCCAGATCTACGAGGGCACCAACCAGGTCCAGCGCATCGTGATGGCCCGCCAGCTACTGCGCGGCTGACCCCGCCCACGGCTTGGTGGCCGCCCCGAGACGTCGGTCACGCAGGTGCGGTGCGTGACGCGGCAGGGGCCCCACCCCCGCGCCCGCGTGACCGACGGCGGGCTCGTCAGCGCAGCTCGGTGGTGGTGTCCTCGGGCCGGCGCGGCGGGGCCGACCAGGGGGACTCCCCGGCCGTGCGGCGGGGCAGCGGCTCGGGCGGCGTCTGGTCCGGGTAGCCCAGGCTGAGCGGGGCGGTGTCCCGCTCAGCGGCGCTCCCCGGCGCAGGCCAGTCGGTCAGCGTGAAGGCGTTGCCGTCCTCCGGCCGCTGCGCCGGCGCGGGCTCGGCCGCCGGCCGGGGCCAACGCCGCCACCGCTGCCCGCTGAACGTGGCCATCAGCAGCAGGACGCCGATCAGGAAGAGCGTCCCGTTGCGCACGGGCAGGAACAGCGGCAGCGGGTCGCCCAGCACCGTCCAGTCCTCCGGGACGCGGTCACGCACCTCGAACGGCGCGACGAACACCCCGACGTACGGGGTGATCAGCAGCAGCCCGGCCACCAGCGGGCCGAGCGGCGAGAAACGCAGGGTGCCGAGCAGGCCGAGCAGGACGCCGGCGACGGCCAGGTAGACGCCCGGCTCGATCAGGTTGGCCGTGTTGAACGTGCCGATCTCCACCCACCGGGTGATCGTGCGGGCCGACCCGTCCTGCCCGAGCGTGAGCAGCAGCCAGGTGACCGGCGCCACCACCAGCCCGGCGAGGAAGCTCCAGAGATGTCGCATTGGCGCACCGTACCGTTTCCGGCATGACAGATCATCCCTCCGCCTTGCCGCAGGGCAAGCCCACGTCGTACTCCCGCGTCACCCTCAGCCGGATCATGACCGCGGTCGACGTCAATCTGTACGGGACCGTGCATGGAGGGGTGTTGATGAAGTTCGTCGACGACGTGGCGGGCGCGGCGGCGGCCCGGCACAGCGGCGGCACGGCGGTGACCGCCGCGATCGACGAGATCGTGTTCTCCGAGGCCGTTCGGGTGGGTGACCTGGTGCACGCGCACGCCCAGGTGAACTGGACCGGGCAGACCTCGATGGAGGTGGGCGTGCGGGTGGTCGCCGAGCGCTGGGACTCGGCCGAGGACGAGCCGGTCCCGGTCGCCACGGCGTACCTGGTCTTCGTGGGGGTGGACGTGGGCGGCGCGCCCCGCCCGGTCCGACCGGTGCTGCCGGAGACCCCGCAGGACGAACGGCGCTACCGGGAGGCGGAGATCCGCCGCGCCCACCGCCTGGCCCGCCGTCGCGCCATCCAGGCCCACCGCGAGGGCTGACTGTGCGCCGCCGGGCTGACCCCGCTCGCTGGACGGGCGCTGCCCCGCGCCGCCGATGGGGTGAGAAGGGTGCCCTTCTCTACCGAAGGCGTTAACAAGGGGCCCCTCCTTGCCCGCTCCTTGCCCGCTCCTTGCACCTCGCCCACACGACGTGGGCGCGCGGGGTGTGGGACGGGCACGCCCCGGCGGCGGGACCCGGGGCGGACAATGGCGCTGCGACATGGGGCAAGATGGCCGTCACGGCCCATGTCGGAGGGCGGTGCGGGGGGCCTGGAGGAGGGTGGAGCTGTGGGTGACGTGCTGTGGACGCCACCGGCGGACGTGCGTGAGCGGTCCCGCATCGGTGCCTACCTGCGCTGGCTGGCAGAGCACCGGGGGCTGGAGTTCGCCGACTACGCCGCGCTGTGGCAGTGGTCGGTCACCGACCTCGACGGGTTCTGGCGCTCGGTCTGGGACCACTTCGGCGTCGTCGCGCACACCGAGCCGACGGCCACGCTGGTCGACCCGGCGATGCCGGGCGCCCGCTGGTTTCCCGGGGCCACACTCAACTACGCCGAGAACGTGCTGCGCATGCCGGGGCTGGGCGACGACGATCCGGTGGTGATCGCGCACGGGCAGACCCGCGCGCCGGAAACCCTGACGGCGGCCGAGCTGCGCGAGCGGGTCCGCCGGGTGGCGGCCGGGCTGCGCCGCCTCGGCGTCGGCCCCGGTGACCGGGTCGCCGCGTACGCGCCGAACATCCCCGAGACGTACGTGCTGCTGCTGGCCACCGCCAGCCTCGGCGCGATCTTCTCGTCCTGCGCGCCTGAGTTCGGCACCCGCAGCGTCACCGACCGGTGGCGGCAGATCGAGCCGAAGGTCCTCGTCGCCGTCGACGGCTACCGGTACGGCGACAAGCCCGTCGACCGGCGCGGCGAGGTGGCCGCCATCCGGGCCGCCCTGCCGTCGCTGCGGCACACCGTCGCCATCGCGTACCTCGACCCGGCCGCCGCCCCGGAAGGCGGGGCGATCCCCTGGGCGGAGCTGGCCGCGCCGACCGACGATCCGCTGACCTTCGTCCCGGTGCCGTTCGACCACCCGCTGTACGTGCTCTACTCCTCCGGCACCACCGGGCTGCCCAAGCCGATCGTGCACGGCCACGGGGGCATCCTGCTGGAGCATCTGAAGATGCTCGCCCTGCACCACGACCTGGGCCCGGGCGATCGGTTCTTCTGGTTCACCACCACCGGCTGGATGATGTGGAACTTCCTGGTTTCCGGGCCGGCGGTCGGCGCGGCGATCGTGCTGTTCGACGGCAACCCGGGCCACCCCGACCTGGGCGGGCTGTGGCGGCTGGCCGCCGAGACCGGCACCACGTACTTCGGCACCTCCGCGCCGTTCCTGCTGGCCTGCCGCAAGGCCGCTCTGGTGCCGCGCGAGATCGCCGACCTGTCCGCGCTGCGCGGGGTCGGCTCGACCGGCGCGCCGCTGCCCGCCGAGGGCTTCACCTGGGTGTACGAGGCGGTCGGCGGCGAACTCCAGCTCCAGTCGCTCTCCGGCGGCACGGACGTGTGCACCGGCTTCGTCGGCGGGGTGCCGCTGCTGCCGGTGCACGCCGGGGAGATCACCTGCCGGGCGCTCGGCGCGCGGGTGGAGGCACGCTCGGCCGACGGCACCCCGGTCCTCGGCGAGTTGGGCGAACTGGTGATCACCGCCCCGATGCCGAGCATGCCGGTCGGGTTCTGGAACGACCCGGACGGCGCCCGCTACCGGGAGGCGTACTTCGAGCTCTACCCGGGCGTGTGGCGGCACGGCGACTGGATCACGATCAACGACCGGGGCGGCTGCGTGATCACCGGCCGCTCCGACGCCACCCTCAACCGGGGCGGCGTGCGGCTCGGCACCGCCGAGTTCTACTCGGTGGTCGAGGGCCTCGACGAGGTCGTCGACTCGGTGGTGGTGCACCTGGAGGACGACGAGGGCGGCGCGGGGGAACTGCTGCTGTTCGTGGTCCTCGCCGAGGGCCTGGAGCTGGGCGACGAACTGCGGCGCAGGATCTGCCGCGAGCTGCGGACCGCCCTGTCGCCGCGGCACGTCCCCGACGAGATCCACCAGGTCCGGGCCGTCCCGCGCACCCTGAGCGCCAAGAAGCTGGAGGTGCCGGTGAAGAAGATCCTCACCGGCACGCCGGTGGACAGCGCGGCGGCGAAGGGCGCCCTGGCCAACCCGGAGTCCCTGGCGGCCTTCGCCGCCTTCGCCCAGCACCGGCCCGCCCCTGACGCCCCGGCCCGCCCCTGACGTCTGTCAGGTCAGGGCGCGGGTGACCCGCTCCGTCTCGGCGCGACCGGGCAGGCGGGCCGGGTCGGGGTTGGCGCACAGCACTGTAGACGCGCCGGCCACCAGCGGCGCGAGCAGCCAATCGACCGGGTCCGGGTGGGCGGTCACGTCCAGCATGACCCGGTCGCCCCGGGCGAGCCCCAGCTCCGTCGCGCGGGCCGTCGCGCGGGCCAGCAGCTCCGCGTCGGCCGGCCCAACCTGGGCGTACGGGGTGAAGTGGTCGCCGTGCACGCGCACGGCGACCACGTAGTCGGCGAAGCCGGCGGGCACCTCGCGCAGCGGCAGAGCGAACGGGGCGAGTGCGAACGCGTACCGCTCGCCGGCCGGCCAGGCGTCGGCCTCGGCGACCCGGTCGGCGGCGGCGAAGAGCACCTCCACCGGGCCCGGTGTGTCGGCCACCACCAGTCCGGCCGACCAGCAGCCGAGCAGCACGGCGGCGGTCTGCCAGTGCGGCGGGAGCAGCACCCCGGCCGACTCGCCCGGGCCGGCGGCTGCCTCGTCGGCCAGCAGGTTGGCCGTCTTGGCCACCCAGTTCGCCAGCGTCGCGCCGGACAGCTCAGTGCGCTCGCCGGTGGCGTCGTCGTACCAGGTCAGCAGGGGGCGGGCGGGGTCGGGCGCGATCGCGGCGGCGAACACCCGGGCAATGTTGTCGGCCATCGGCGCGAACGATACGCCGCTGCGGACCGTATCCAATGGCAGTGACAAGTCGGCGATCGGTCGGGTCGCAGTCAGCGACCGGGCCCGGCTCCGGCGTAGGCTTGCCCGGAGTGTTGTTCCCCACAGATTCGCCACTGCAAGGAGTTGCCCAGTGACCGCCGGTCGCCCGCCCCGCGTACTCATCGACGCCACGAGTGTCCCCGCCGACCGCGGCGGCGTCGGTCGATACGTCGACGGCCTGCTCGGTGCCCTCGGGAAGGTGTGCGGCCAAGGGGTCGACCTGGCCGTGGTCGGCCTGCGCACTGACCTGGAGCGCTATTCCCGGATGCTGCCCGGGGCGGAGATCGTCGCCGCTCCCGCCGCGGTTGCCCACCGCCCGGCCCGGCTCGCCTGGGAGCAGACCGGCCTGCCCCTGCTGGCCCAGCAGGTCGGCGCGCAGGTGCTGCACTCGCCCTTCTACACCTGCCCGTTGCGGGCGGGTTGTCCGGTCACGGTGACCGTGCACGACGCGACATTTTTCACCGAGCCGGAGCACTACGACAAGTCCCGCCGCACGTTCTTCCGCAGCGCGATCAAGACGTCGCTGCGCCGGGCCGACCGGGTGATCGTGCCCAGCAAGGCCACCCGGGACGAGCTGATCCGGCTGCTCGACGCCGACCCGACCCGGATCGACGTCGCGTACCACGGAGTCGACCACGCGGCCTTCCACGCGCCCGGCGAGGAGGAGAAGGCCCGGGTCCGGGCGCGGCTGGGGCTGGGCGACAGCAGCTACGTCGCCTTCCTCGGCGCGAAGGAGCCGCGCAAGAACGTCCCGAACCTGATCCGGGGCTGGGCGCTCGCGGTCGCCGAGCGGAAGGACCCGCCCGCCCTGGTGATCGCCGGCGGCCAGGGGCACGACGACGACATCGACCGGGCCGTCGCCGAGGTGCCGTCGCACCTTCGGCTGCTGCGCCCCGGTTACCTGCGCTACGCCGACCTTCCCGGCTTCCTCGGCGGTGCGCTGGTCGCCGCGTACCCGTCGTACGGCGAGGGGTTCGGCCTGCCGATCCTGGAGGCGATGGCGTGCGCCGCCCCGGTGCTGACCACGCCGCGGCTGTCGCTGCCGGAGGTCGGTGGCGACGCGGTGGCGTACACCAGCGAGGCCCCGGAGCAGATCGCCGCCGACCTGGCCGCCCTGCTCGACGACGAGCAGCGCCGGCTGTCGCTGGCCAAGGCCGGCTTCGACCGGGCGAAGGAGTTCACCTGGGAGTCCAGCGCCGAGGTGCACATCGCGGCGTGGAGCCGGGCCCGCGCCTGACGCCGCGCGGGGTGACGATGCGTCCGTACCATGCTGGTTCGGGCATGATGTGTTGATGCTTTACGCCGTCATCCCGGCGGGCGGCAGCGGCACAAGGTTGTGGCCGTTGTCCCGTGCGGGCCATCCCAAGTTCCTCCACCCGCTCACCGGCACTCCCGCCTCCCTGCTCCAGGCGACAGTGGACCGGTTGGCGCCGCTGATCACGCCGGAGCGCACCCTGGTGGTCACCGGAGCCGCGCACGTCGCGGCGGTGGCGCGGCAACTGGCCGGCCTGCCCGAGGAGAACATCCTCGTCGAGCCTTCGCCCCGGGACTCCTGCGCGGCCATCGCCCTCGCTGCGGCGGTGATCGCGCAGCGCGAGCCCGGCGCGGTGATGGGCTCGTTCGCCGCCGACCACCTGATTCGCGACGCCGAGACCTGGCGGGCCACGGTCCGTCAGGCGGTGGCCGGCGCGGAGCGGGGGCTGCTGATGACAGTGGGCATCACCCCGACCAGGGCCGAGACCGGGTACGGCTACCTGCACACCGGCGACCCGACCTCCGACGACCCGCTGCGGCCGGTGCTGGAGTTCAAGGAGAAGCCGGCGGCCGAGGTCGCCGAGGCGTACCTGCGCTCGGGGCACCACCTCTGGAACGCCAGCATGTTCGTCTGGCGGGTCGACGTGTTCCTGGCGGAGCTGGCCCGCCAGCAGCCGGCGCTGCACGCCGGGATCACCGCGATCGCCGCCGCCTGGGGCACCGCCGAGCAGGACGACGTCCTCGGCACGGTCTGGCCGACCCTGCCGAAGATCTCTGTCGACTACGCGGTGATGGAGGGCGCGGCGACCGCCGGGCGGGTGGCCACGGTCCCCGGTGACTTCGGCTGGAACGACGTCGGTGACTTCCACACCCTGGGCGACGTGCTGCCGGCCGACGCGGCCGGCAACGTGGTGCTCGGCGCCGACGCCAAGCCGGGCGTGCTGCTGCGTGACTCCAGCGGGCTGGTCGTGGTGCCGCAGTCCGGCCGGCTGGTGGCCGCCCTCGGCGTACACGACCTGATCGTGGTCGACACCCCGGACGCCGTGCTGGTCTGCCCCCGCGACCGCGCCCAGGACGTGAAGGCCCTGGTCGACGAGCTGAAGGAACGCGGCGAGGAGAACCTGGTCTGACTGCGGCGGGCGGCAGCGCCGGGTCCGCCGCCCGCCCGCACCGGGTCGGCCGGCGGCCGTGGACGCCGCCCGGCGCGGGATTCCGCCGGGTCAGCCGGCCCGGCGACGCAGGGCGGCCAGGGCCGGGGCGACGAGTTGGGCGGTGCCGCCGGCCAGCGGTTCCGGCAGCCGGTCCGGCGGGAACCAGCCGAGCGCCTCGGACTCGTCGCTGACCCGCTCCGTCGCGCCGGCCGGTGCGAAGACGGCGAACCGGACGTCGTAGTGCAGCGAGCCGCCCTGGCAGCCGACCGGATGGATGTCCACGTCGATCGGGACCGGGTCGACGAGCAGGCCGGCGATGCCCGACTCCTCGCTCGCCTCGCGCAGCGCGGCACCGGCCAGGGTCCGGTCGCCGGGCTCGCAGTGCCCGCCGAGTTGCACCCACTTGCGGAACTTGCCATGTAGGCAGAGCAGGACCCGCGCACCGGTCGGGTCGAGGACCAGCGCGCTGGCGGTTACGTGACCCGCCCGGTGTTCCCGGGCCAGGGCCGCCGGCCCGGCGGCCAGCAGCTCCAGGGTGCGGTCCCGGGCCCGGCCGGCCACCGCGCCGGTCGGCGTCCAGCCTTCGAGTACGGCGGTCGCGTCGCCGTGCAGCGCCGCGTAGCTGGGGACGGGGGCGTTAAGCGGGGGCCCCTGCTCTACCGAATGCGTTAACAGGGGGCCCTTCCTTGCATCTGGCACGGGTGCCACCCTATGCGGGTGACCATGCGACTTGTCGAGTTCGTCGTCGCCGGCAACGAGGCCAGCGACCTGCTGCCGGTGCGCTCGCCGACCCTGCTCGCCGCCCACGGGGCCCGGCGCGGCTTCTGGACCGTCCTCGACGAGGGCCCGGTCGAGGCGTGCCTCGCCCTGTTGCTCGAACACGACGACGGCGGGTGGACCGCGCACCACGTCGACGCCGACGCGGGCGCCGAGAACGGCCGCACCGAGGACGGCGAGGCACTTGCCCACCACGACGGCTGGGTGTACGTCTTCGGCTCCCACTTCGGGTCGAAGGGCGGCCCGCTGCGTCCCCGCCGGGCGTTCGTGGCCCGGTTCCGCGAGAACGACGCCGTTGGCGGCCGACTGCCGGTGCGGGTGGTACGCAACCAGTTCCGGCTGCACCGGGCGGTCAACGACGCGCTGGCCGGTGCCGAGCTGGCCACGCTGCCGCCGGGGCAGCGGGTGCGGGAGCGGTTCATCGTCGAGACGGTGGCCCGGGGCACCGCCCGGGCGAAGGGCTGGGTGAGTCGGCTCGCCGAGGACGACCTGCCGCTCAACGTGGAGGCGGCGGCGTTCACCCCGCACGGGACCGTACTGCTCGGCCTGCGTTTCCCGGTCACCACCGATGGGGAGCCGATCCTCGTCGAGGTGGCGGGGGTGCCCGAGATGTTCGACGGTGGGGCCTGGCCGCAGGCCCTGGGCGCGTACGCGCTGACCGGCGTGACCCCGCCGGGCGCGCTCACCGGCTTCCGCGCGGTCGCGCCGCTGCCCGACGGCGGCTACGCGGCGATCGTCGGCTCGATCGACGCGCTGGGCAAGGGCTCGGTGCTGCTGGACGACCACCCGCAGGGCGGTGACGTGACCTCGCGGCACGTCCGGTTCCGGCTGGAGAAGGCGGCCGGGCACCTGGTCCCGGCCGAGCTCGTGGCCGACCTGGCGCCGTTCCACCACGTCGAGGGGCTGGCCGAGGCCGATGGCCGCTGCTGGTACGTCACGGACGAAAACCATCGGGTCGCGCTCTGGATCGGCTGACCGCCCTCGCGGGATGGGCGGACGGGGACACCTCTGCGGAGCAAGGGCCGCAGACCCTCGTGGTGCCGCCCGTCCGCCGGATCCTCCCCGGCCTCGACGCCTCGGGCCGGCACCGACGACCGGCCGGCCCGTTGCGGGGCAATCCAGAGCATGCCGAAAACCCCCGGGGACGTCGAGGTTTTTCAGCCCACGCTTAAAGGTGGAGATAACTGCCACGCAGGTACAGTGCGAACGGTCGGCGGGGCACTCCCTCTGCCCGTCGGCACGGGAGTGCTTCAATGTTGAAGATCTATTTCTCGCCCGACGACGTCCTCCGGACCCGGGTGGCCCCGGGCGCGGATCCGCTCTGGGAGCTGATCCTCAGCGTGCACATGCTCCAGGTCCGCAGCGCCGACCCGCTCACCTCCGGCTGGCGTCGGGGCGTCTCCCGGGAACTGCGCCGGCTGGTCGGCGGGGAGCCGATGCGGCTGCTGTTCGCGCTGAATCCGGTGCGGGGCTACTTTCCCGACTTCCTCACCCCGCACGAGGGCCTTCAGGGGCTGGCTGCGGGGCTGGAGGCGGTACGGAACACGCCCGTGCACCTGCTGCATCGGGACCTCACCCGGTTGGCCGGGGAACACTCCCTGCCCTCCTCGGCGTCGGCGCTGGCCCGGGGCGAACCCGAGGTGCTGCGCCACCTGACCGACTCGATGGAGCGGTACCGCGAGCTGGCGCTGACCCCGTACTGGGCGCACATCCAGGCGGCCATCGAGTCGGATCGGATGCGGCGCGCCCGGGCCCTGCTCGACGGGGGTGTCGAGGGGCTGCTCACCAGCCTCCGCCCGCTCGCCCGCTGGGAGTCGGGGGTGCTGGAGGTTCACGGCTACCCGGAGACCCGGGAGCTGCACCTGGACGGGCGGGGCCTGTTGCTGGTGCCGTCGTTCTTCTGCGCCGCCACCCCCGTGGCGCTGGCCGACCCGGCCCTGCCGCCGGTGCTCGTCTATCCGGTGGACCGGCTGGGCGGGCTGGTCCCGGCGGCCGGCGACGGCGGCGCGCCGGCCCAGGCCGGCACCGGACGGGAGGCGCTGGCCGCGCTGCTCGGCCGGACCAGGGCGGCGGTGCTGGAGGTCACCGACGACGGCTGCACCACCGGCGAGGTGGCCCGCCGCCTGGGCATCTCCCCGGCGGCGGCGAGCCAGCACGCGACCGTGCTGCGCAACGCCGGCCTGCTGGTCAGCCACCGCGACCGCAACACAGTCCTGCACACCCTCACCCCGCTGGGCCGCGCCATCCTCGACGCCTGACCCCGGCGGGAGCGCGGGTTCGAGAACCCGGTCAACCGGCGGGAGTGACCTCAGAGCGCCAGGCAGGCGCCGGCCGTGCTGCCCGGCGGGGGCGGCAGCAGTGCCGACGGGATCCCCTCGGCCGCCAGGGCGGTGCGCAGGCGTTGCAGGTCCGCGCCGAGGCGCACCAGGCCGGCCGGGTCGACGGGGGTCGGCGGGTGACCCAGCACCAGGGCGGTGGCCCGCTCCGGCCAGCCGGGCACGGCGGCGCTCAGCGCGGCGCGTACCTCGTCGTCGGTGACGGGGGTGAACACCGTGCCGGGGGCGACCACGCCGGCCACCACGGCGATGGCCCGCCGCACCGCCGCCGGGTCGGCGGGGGCGTCGCCCGGGGCGTCGGGCAGCGTCGCGGCGGCGGCCAGCCCGGCCGCCCGCGCCTCGGCCGTGCCGAGCGAGAACAGGTCCAGCTCCGCATCCCGGAGCAGCGCCCGCGCGCCGACGCCGTCGTCCGGGACGGTCGCGGTGAGGTACCCGCGCACCACGGCGACGGGGACCTGGTCGCACTTGCCCTTGATCAGCTCGCCCGCGCCCGCCAGCTCGTCCACTATTGCTATCTGGGTGAGCTGGAGCTCGTTGCCGTACGGGTCGACCTCGCCCCGGTGGTCGCGGATCGCCGGCATCCCGGCCACCCCGAGCGCCACGTCGGTGAGGCCGTTGCGCCAGGGCCGGCCCATCGTGTCGGTGACGATCACCGCGACGTCCAGGCGGTAGCGCTCGCGCAGCGCGGTCCGTAGGGCCCGCGCCGAGGCGTCCGGGTCCTGCGGGAGCAGCACCAGCCGGGTCTTGTCCACGTTCGAGGCGTCGATGCCGGCGGAGGCCATCACGAAGCCGTGGTGGGTCTGCACGATCTGGGTCGCACCCCGGGTGGCCACCACCCGGGCGGTCTCGGCGGCCAGCACCTCGTCCCGGGCGGCCAGCCGCTCCGGCCCGTCGGCCGGCACGTCCACGAGCCGCCCCTCCGCCTTGGAGACGATCTTGCTGGTCACCACCAGCACGTCGCCGTCGCGCAGCCACGGCGCGGCGGTCGCGATCAACGCCGCCAGGTCGTCGCCCTCGGTCACGTCGCCGATGCCCAGCACCGGCAGGATCTCCAGCCTCATGCCAGCTCCACCGCCGCCCGGACCATCGCCGCCGTCGCCGCCTCGTCGGTCATCAGCAGCGGGACCGCCCGGACCGGCACGCCCGGCACCACCGCGCCGGCGTCCTCGGGGGCCACCAGCCAGCCGTCCAGCAGCCCGCCGGAGGACCGGCCGCCGTACAGGGCGCCCACCCCGGCGGCGCTGCACTCGACGCCGAGCACGGCCAGGCAACGGTCGGCCATCCCGCGCACCGCCGAGCCGCCGATGATCGGGGACACCCCGACCACCGGGGCCGACCCGTCGGCGAGCGCCTCACGCAGCCCCGGCACGGCCAGCACCGGGGCGATGCTCACCACCGGGTTGCTCGGCGCGACCAGCACCACGTCGGCGGCGGCGATCGCGTCGAGCACGCCGGGGGCGGGCTTCGCCGTCTCCGCGCCGACGAAGACGAACCGGTGGGTGGGCAGGCCGGCGCGGTGCCGGATCCACCACTCCTGGAAGTGGATCGCCCGCTGGCCGCCGCCGTCGGGGTCGCTCACCACCACGTGCGTCTCCAGCCGGTCGTCGGTCGCCGGCAGCATCCGTACGCCGGGCTGCCAGCGCGTCGCCAGCGCCTCGGTGACCGCCGACAGCGGGTACCCGCCGTTGAGCATCGTGGTGCGCACCAGGTGGGTGGCGACGTCCCGGTCGCCGAGCCCGAACCAGGTCGGCTCCGCGCCGTACGCGGCCAGCTCCGACTTCACCGTCCACGTCTCGTCGACCCGGCCCCAGCCCCGCTCCGGGTCCGCGCCGCCGCCGAGGGTGTACATGACGCTGTCCAGGTCGGGGCAGACCTTGAGGCCGTGCAGGTAGAGGTCGTCGCCGACGTTGACCACAGCGGTCACCTCGGCCCCCATCTCACGGGCGTACGCCCGGACACCGAGCAGGAACCGGGCGCCCCCGATGCCGCCGGTCAGTACGACGATGCGCATGCCGCCCATCCTCCCGCACGCCCCGCGCCCGGGTCGCCGGTGCCCGGGGAGACTAGGCTCACGTCGGCAACCGCCCGTTACCGACCAATAGGGGGAGCTCGTGACCAGCCCCGCCGAGCCCGCGTCCGGTGACGCGGCGCCCGCGCCCCACCCCGCCACCCCGGCCCGCCGACTTACCGACCCGCTCCGCGAACTGATCGCGCTCGCGCTGCTCGGCGCGAACGCCGTGTTCCTGTTCGTCGGCCTGATCCGGCTGCTCGCCCCGGCCGAGTACAGCACCTTCTACGGCCGGGCGGGCAGCGGCTTCTTCTCGTTCGCCGGGCTGGAGGCGGCCGTGCTGCCGGTGCTGGCCGTGCTGCTCGCCACGCACGTCGCCCCCGTGGCGCAGCGGGCGAAGCTGATCACCCAGGTGGCGCTGGGCGAGTACGCCTTCGGCGCCCTCCTCGCCGCGCTCACCCTGCTGATCTGGACGGTCGACCGGCTGGCCAAGGTCGAGGTGCTCGACGCGTTCCTCGGCCTGCTGATCCGGGCCGCCTGGCTGGCGATCTTCGTGTCCGGCGCGTTCGTCGTCTTCCGGATCTGGCGCACCCTCTACTTCATCCCGAAGCCCAAGCCGGCCCCCGGGATGTACGGCCAGCCGCAGCCTGGCTGGCCGCAGCAGCCCGCTCACCCGGGCCAGCCCGGCCCGCAGGGCTGGGGCCCGGGGCAGCAGGGCGGCTGGCCGTCGGCCGGCCCGCAGGCCGGTTACCCCACCGCTGGCCAGCCCGGCCCGTACGCCGGCCAGCCCGGCCCGTACGCCGGCCAGCCCGGCCCGTACGCCGGCCAGCCCGGCCCGTACGGGTCAGCCGGCCCCGCCGTTCGCTCCGGCCTCCGCGCCGCCGGCCTCCGCGCCCCCGTACCCGGCCCCGCCGCAGTCCGGGCCCGCCGTTCACGCCGCCCCAGACGGCTCCGCAGCCGGCCTCGCCGTTCCCCCCGCCGCAGTCCGCGCCGCCGTTCGGGCAGCCGCCGTCGGCAGACCCGACCCAGGCCATCCCGCGCCAGCCCGGCGAGTCGGGCGGGCCCGCCGGTGAGCGGGACGCCGACGCCGACCGCACCCAGCGCTTTCCGCGCGAGGACTGAACCGCCGCCCACCGGGCGGGCCCCCGTCGCCCCGGCGGCGGGCCCGCCCGGTGGGCATCCGCCCGCCGGCGGGCGCCGCGCCCGCCCGGTGCGGCTCTGCCCAGGCACGGGCGCCCCGTTCGTCGAGCGTGTGCCGGTTTGACTGGGGTATTGGGGTCGGTGGCGCGACGCATAGGCTGGGCGAATGGTTGATCGCACTGAGCCCGGCCCCACCGCGGCCAGCATCGAGCGGGCTTTGCGCCGGGCCGCCTCCGGGCTCGCGCTGGACGTCGACGAGGCCGCAGCCCTGCTCGCCGCCCGGGGTGCCGCCCTCGACGAGCTGCTCCGCGTCGCCGGCGACATCCGCGACGCCGGTCTGCGTGACGCCGGTCGCCCCGGCGTGGTGACGTTCTCCAAGAAGGTCTTCGTCCCACTGACTCGGCTCTGCCGGGACCGCTGCCACTACTGCACCTTCGCCACGGTTCCGCACCGGCTGCCGGCCGCCTTCCTCGACCGCGACGAGGTGCTGGCCATCGCCCGGGCCGGCGCGGCCCAGGGCTGCAAGGAGGCGCTGTTCACCCTCGGTGACCGGCCCGAGCAGCGCTGGTCGGCCGCCCGGGAGTGGCTGGACGCGCGCGGCTACGACTCCACCCTCGACTACCTGCGCGCCTGCGCGGTGGCGGTGCTCGAGGAAACCGGCCTGCTGCCCCACCTCAACCCCGGGGTGCTCTCCTGGTCGGAGCTCCAGCGGCTCAAGCCCGTCGCCCCCAGCATGGGCATGATGCTGGAGACCACCGCGACGCGGCTGTGGTCGGAGCCGGGCGGCCCGCACCACGGCTCGCCGGACAAGGAGCCGGCGGTGCGGCTGCGAGTGCTCGACGACGCCGGCCGGGTCGGGGTGCCGTTCACCACCGGCATCCTGATCGGCATCGGTGAGACCCGGGCCGAGCGGGTCGACGCGATCTTCGCGATCCGGCGCGCCCAGCGCGCGTACGGCCACCTCCAGGAGGTGATCGTGCAGAACTTCCGCGCCAAGCCGGACACGGCGATGCGCGGCATGCCCGACGCGGAGCTGCACGACTTGGCCGCCACCGTGGCGGTGGCCCGGGTGCTGCTCGGGCCCGGGGCCCGCATCCAGGCCCCGCCGAACCTGATCGCCGGCGAGTACGACCTGCTGCTGCGCGCCGGCATCGACGATTGGGGCGGCGTCTCGCCGGTGACCCCGGACCACGTCAACCCGGAGCGCCCCTGGCCGCAGCTCGACGAGTTGGCCCGGCTTACGGCGGAGGCCGGCTTCACGCTGCGCGAGCGGCTGACGATCTACCCCGAGTACGTCCGCGCCGGCGACCCGTGGCTGGACCCGCGCCTGCTGCCGCACGTGTCCGCGCTGGCCGACCCGGCGACCGGGCTCGCGGTCGAGGCGGCCCGCCCGGTGGGCCGCCCCTGGCAGGAGCCGGAGGAGGTGTTCGGCGGTGGGCGGACGGATCTGCACGCCACCATCGACACCGCCGGCCGCACCGCCGACCGGCGCGGCGACTTCGACAGCGTCTACGGCGACTGGTCCGAGGTGGCCGCGCAGGCCGACGCGAGCCTCGCGGGAGCGGCGCAGCCCGACAGGGGGCGGCCGGGCGGAACCGGCACCGGGGCCGAGATCGGGATCGGGGCCACGACCGGGGCCACAGCGGCGACCGCCGGCTCCGGCGACGCGGACCTGCGTGCCGGGCTGCGGCTGGCCGCCGACGACCCGGCGGCGCTGGTCGACCCCCGGCACACCGCCGCCGCGCTCGCCCTGTTCGCCGCCGACGGCCCGGCGCTGGACGTGCTGTGCCGGATCGCCGACGACGTGCGCCGGGACACCGTCGGCGACGACATCACCTACGTGGTCAACCGCAACATCAACTTCAGCAACGTCTGCTACGTGGGCTGCCGGTTCTGCGCGTTCGCCCAGCGCGAGCGCGACGCCGACGCGTACCGGCTCTCCGTCGACCAGGTGGCCGACCGGGCCGAGGAGGCATGGGCGGCCGGCGCGACCGAGGTCTGCCTCCAGGGCGGCATCGATCCGAAGCTGCCGGTGACCGGGTACGCGGACCTGATCCGGGCGATCAAGGCGCGGGTGCCGGGGATGCACGTGCACGCGTTCTCGCCGATGGAGATCGTCACGGCGGCGGCGAAGGCCGGGGTGCCGGTGAAGGAGTGGCTGATCGGGCTGCGTGACGCCGGCCTGGACACCATCCCGGGCACCGCCGCCGAGATCCTCGACGACGAGGTGCGCTGGGTGCTCACCAAGGGCAAGCTGCCGGCCGCCGCCTGGGTCGAGGTGGTCTCGACGGCCCACGAGCTGGGCATCCGGTCCAGCTCCACCATGATGTACGGTCACGTCGACCACCCGGGGCAGTGGCTGGCCCACTTCCGGGTGCTGGTCGGGGTGCAGGACCGCACCGGCGGGTTCACCGAGTTCGTGGCGCTGCCGTTCGTGCACACCAACGCCCCGATCTACCTGGCCGGCATCGCCCGGCCCGGCCCGACGTGGCGGGAGAACCGGGCGGTGCACGCGATGGCCCGGCTGCTGCTGCACGGCCGGATCGACAACATCCAGTGTTCCTGGGTGAAGCTCGGCGACGCCGGGACGGCGGCGATGCTGAACGGGGGCTGCAACGACCTGGGCGGCACCCTGATGGAGGAGACGATCTCCCGGATGGCCGGCTCGGGCAACGGCTCGGCGCGTACCGAGGAGCAGTTGCGGGCCATCGCGGCGCGGGCCGGGCGACCGGCGCGCAAGAGGACGACGGCCTACGGTCACGTTCGGCCGTAGCGTCGAACCTTTCCGGCATCGGAGCCGTACCACTGCATGCCGGCGGCGGTTGAGGCCAGAACCGCGGCCGGCGGCCCCCGCGGGCCCGGCGGTCGGCCGGCCCCGCCCCCCGTCACCGCGGGCGCGGCACGCGCCACGCGCCGGAAAGGTTGCCCATGTCCAGTGATCAGCGGAAGCGGCGATGGCCGCGACTGACCCGCCGGCAGACGTTGACCGCCGCGGCGAGCGCCACTCTCGGGGCCGCCGCGCTCACCGTCCCCGGGCTGTCCGCGGCGCAGAACTCCCCGTCGTCCGGCGGGAAGAAGGACGAGCCCATCGTCGTGCACCTGCGTGGTGGCGAGACGCTGGACGTCTTCGTCGGCACGTCCCGGATCGAGGTACGCGACCGCGGCCTGGCGGACCGGCTGCGGCGCGCTGCCGGCAAGCGCTGACCCGGCCCGGTCCCGTTCTCCGGCGCCGGCCCTCGGCGCGCCGGCCCCCTCCACTCTTCCCCTGATCGCTTGCTGCCCAGTGAGGTTGGTCCGCCATGTCTTCCCACCGCGAGGCTCCGGAGATCGCGAAAGATCCGGTTGCCGACAGCTCCGACCTGTACGCGTTCGTGAGCCCCGACCGGCCCGACACGGTCACGCTGATCGCCAACTACGTGCCGTTGCAGCTCCCCTCCGGCGGCCCGAACTTCTTCGAGTTCGGCGACGACGTGCGGTACGAGATCCATATCGACAACGACGGTGACGGCAAGCCGGACGTCACCTACCGGTTCGAATTCACCACCGAGATCACGAATCCGAACAGCTTTCTCTACAACACCGGCCCGATCGAGTCGCTGGACAGCAAGAACTGGAACCGCAAGCAGTTCTACTCGCTGACCCGCATCGCCGACGGCAAGGAGCACCGGCTGGCCAACAAGCTGGCCTGCCCGCCGTGCAACGTCGGGCCGCTGTCCACCCCCAACTACGCGGCGCTGGCCCGGCAGGCCACGTTCAGCCTGTCGACCGGGGAGAAGGTGTTCGCCGGCCAGCGGGCCGACGGCTTCTTCGTCGACCTGGGGGCGATTTTCGACCTGGGCACCCTGCGGCCCTTCCAGCAGTTGCACGTGGCCGGCAAGAAGCTGTTCAAGGCCGAGGGGGAGCCGGTCAACGCCACCGACCGGATGAACGTGCACAGCCTCGCCGTGCAGGTCCCGCTGAGCCGGGTGCGCCGCAAGGCCAACCGGTACGGCACGCACGACCGGGCCTCGGTCATCGGCGTGTGGACCTCGGCTTCGCGCCAGCAGGCGCGCGTGCTCGGCAACGGCTCGGCAAAGGACACCGCGACCGGCCCGTTCGTGCAGGTGTCGCGGCTCGGCAACCCGTTGTTCAACGAGGTCATCGTGCCGATGTCCAAGAAGGACGAGTGGAACACGTTGCCGCCCACGGAGGACAAGCGGTTCGCGAAGTTCGTCGAGCAGCCGGAGCTGGCCGCCCTGCTCCCGGTGCTCTACCCGGGCGTCTTCCCCAAGCTGGACGCGCTGAACAAGACCAAGAAGGCCCGGGCGGACCTGCTGGCGATCCTGCTCACCGGCATCCCGGCCGGGCTGATCCAGGGCTTCTCCAACAACACCGGCGACGTCCAGGCGGACATGCTGCGGCTGAACACGGCGATCCGGCCGAGCGGCAAGCCCGACCGGTTCGGCGTGCTCGGCGGCGACCTGGCCGGGTTCCCGAACGGGCGGCGGGTCGCCGACGACGTGGTCAGCATCGCGCTGCGCGCCATCGCCGGGGTCACCGTGCCGTTGGTGGACAAGGGGTTCACCCCGGACGCGGCGGCCGGCGCGGTCACCCCGGGGCTGAGCGCCGCCGACGTGACCGCCCCGTTCCTGCGGAACTTTCCCTTCCTCGGTACGCCATACGACGGGTTCAACAACCCGCCGGCGTCATCCTGACCCGGACGGAGTGAGCCGATGCACGAGCACCCTCATCACCACCACGCGTACGGGCCGACGGAAACCGGCACCGTCGTCCTCGACCTGGGCGGCGACTCAGGCGCCCTGATCATCTACACGGGACGGGAACTGCACGGCCGGGAGATCGAGATCAGTCGGGCCGACCGGGAGGGCGCCGCGCGCACCCACGTCGCGGTCCGCGAGCGCATCGTTCAGGACGGCACCTTCCACAGTGCCGTCTACCCCGATCTTTCGGCAGGGCTCTATACCGTCTGGTGGGACGATGACACACCCGCCGGTACGGTGGCCGTGACCGGGGGAGTGGTCGCGGAGTTCACCTGGCCCACCAGCGCGCCTCCAGTAGGGAACTGACCCACGGCTCAGATCTGACCGCTGCGCCCCGTCCATTATGTGGACGGGGCGCTGTCGGCGTTTCGGGCAGGATGGGCAGTCTCGCCCCAGTCGCGTTAACCTGTGCCCCACCAAGATCAGCATCGCGGTGGGTTCCACCGCCGGGGGTGCTCCGTCGGGTTCGGGGAGCCGGTCGGTGGCCCGCCGCGGCAGAAAACTCGCGCAACTCGCCGGGGAGGGCGTTACTCGTCCGGGGTCTGAATCGATAGGGCAGGTTGCGAGGTCGGACGGCCACAGTGGTCGTCTGCGGCGTGTCGGGAGGGCGACTCCATTATCAAGTTCGGCTTGACGGCGCACGCATTACACGCGTGTAATTTGAATGGGGTTGTTCGCACGGAACGCAACAAATGGGGACCGGGCGGACAGGCACGCCTTTCGCGTGGGGGGTTGCAGCGGCGATGACGCCGGTGCGCGACAAGGAGGCATCTTTAGATGGACGGCCAGCTTGAGGTGGCCGACCTGCTCGGAAACGCGCCGGAGTGGCAGGAGCAGGCACTCTGCTCCCAGACCGATCCGGAGGCGTTCTTCCCCGAGAAGGGCGGCTCGACCCGCGAGGCGAAGCGGATCTGCTCGCGGTGCGAGGTCAAGACCGAATGCCTGGAATACGCTCTCGGCCACGACGAGCGGTTCGGGATCTGGGGTGGGCTCTCGGAACGGGAGCGGCGCAAGCTCAAGCGGCGGGCCGCCTGAGCGTTGCCGGGCCGGGGCGGTGGGGGCCGCCCGGCTCGGGCGTCCGGGGCGGGCGGAGGGCCGTGCGGGGGGTGCGCGGCGGCGATACCCGAGGGCAGCGCGGCGGCCCTGCCCCGGGGCGCGGCGAGGACTATGCCAGCTCGTCCGGGTCGACGCCGAGCAGGTTCGCCACCTGCTCGATGATCACGTCGTGCACCAGGTCGGCCAGGTCCTCCCGGTCCATGGCCCGGAACTCCAGCGGCCGGCGGTAGAGCACGATGCGCGGCGGGACCTCCTGCCGGCCGGGGCGCCCCGGCAACAGCCGGGCGAGCGGCACCTCACCGTCCTCCAGCACGTCGGAGTCGTACACGTTCAGGTCCGGCGGGACGTCTTCCACCGCGAACTCGACGCCCGCCAGTTCCTTGGCGAACCGCCGTTCGAGGGTCTCCACCGTGTCGAGCACGAGATCGTCGAAGACCTCGGCCTTCGTCCGGGCCAACGGCACGGTCGCCGGCACCAGCCGCCCGCGCAGGCCCCGCCCGTGCCGGTCACGGTGGGCACGCCGGCCGGAGCCGGGGCGGCGGCGTTCCGGACTGGTCATGACGCAAAGAGTAGCCCGCCGGGCCGCCCGGTCCGTGGCTGTGCCGCTCCTGCGGCGCGCCGACCCATGGCCGGTCACCGCCCGCTGCGTCGGATGTTGCGAATTGTGATCTCGATGACGGGCGTGTCGCAACGCGAACCAGTGCGCCGGACCCGGTAATGGGGATACCCTCCCGCCGTGAGGTCAACACGGCGCTGCTCCCGGAACGGCTGCCCCCGGCAAGCGGTCGCCACATTGACCTATGTCTACAACGAGTCGACAGCCGTGGTCGGGCCGCTCGCGGCCTTCGCCGAACCCCACACGTACGACCTCTGCGAGCCGCACGCGCGCAGCCTCACCGCCCCCCGGGGCTGGAACGTGGTCCGCCACGAGGGCGAGTTCGAGCCCCCGCCGCCCACCACCGACGACCTGGTCGCCCTCGCCGAGGCGGTTCGCGAGGCCGCCCGCCCCGCGCCGCCCCGCCCTCCGGGCGACGAGCAGAGCGGCGGCCCGCAGCACCAGAACCCGCAGACCGGCCGCCGTGGCCACCTCCGGGTGATCCCCCCGAACCACTGACCGCCGGGGGCCCACCGATCACCGCAGGCGGTCACTGGCCCAGGAAGCGGTCAAACAGCGCGGCCCGCCGGGCCGGCCGGCCCGTGCGCAGCTCGGCCCGGTCGGCGGAGAGCATGACCCGCAGACCCGCGTTGACGGCCAGCCAGCGCAGCGGCTCCGGCTCCCAGCGCGGCGAGCGGTGCCCCACCCACGGCAGGTCGGTCAGGTCGCTGTCCGCGCCCCGGATCAGGTCGGCGAGCGTACGCCCGGCGAGGTTCGTGGTCGCGACCCCGTCGCCGACGTACCCGCCGGCCCAGGCCAGCCCGGTCGCCCGGTCCAGCCCGACCGAGGCCGACCAGTCGCGGGCCACCCCCAGCGGGCCGCCCCAGGTGTGCGTCACCGCGACCTGTGGCCCGAGCACCGGGAACAGCTCGCCCAGCGCCCGGCGCAGCGCGGCGAAGACCCGTGGCTCCCGGTCGAAGTCGGGGCGGACCCGGGACCCGAAGTGGTACGGCGCGCCCCGCCCGCCGAACGCCAGCCGCCCGTCGGCCGTGCGCTGCCCGTAGACGATCACATGGCGGTGATCGGAGAACGTCTCCCGCTCGGCCAGCCCGATCCGCGCCCAGGTCTGCTCCGGCAGCGGCTCGGTGGCCACCATCAGTGAGTAGACCGGCGCGACCGTGCGCCGCTGGCCGGGCAGCGCCGGCGTGTACCCCTCGGTCGCCCGCACGACCACCGGCGCGCGGACCGTCCCGGCCGGGGTCACGGCCGCCCCGGCCCGGATCGCGGTCACCGGGGTCCGCTCGTGGATGGTCACCCCCCGGCGCTCGACCGCCCGGGCCAGCCCGCGCACCAGCCGGGCCGGGTGCACCACGGCGCAGTGCGGGGTGTACGTGCCGCCGCGTACCCCTTCGGCGGCGCAGCGCGCGGCGGCCTCGGCCGCGTCGAGCAGCACCAGGTCGTCGGCGGTCAGGCCGTGCGTGCGGGCCTCGGCGACCTCCGCGCGGGCCCGGCCGAGTTGGGCCTCGCTGCGGGCCAGCATCACCGTCCCGCCGAGTCGCCAGTCGCAGTCGATCCCCTCGGCGGCGATCACCCGTCCCACCTCGCGGACGGTGGCCTGCATGGCCCGCTGCATCCGCAGCGCCGCGTCCCGGCCGTGCCGGCGGGCCAGCGCCGGCAGCGAGGTGGGGAACAGCGCCGAGCACCAGCCGCCGTTGCGCCCCGACGCGCCGAACCCGGCGACCTCGGCCTCCAGCACCGTGATCCGCAGCGTGGGGTCGGCGAGCGCGAGGTAGTACGCCGTCCACAGCCCGGTGTACCCGGCCCCGACGATCGCGACGTCGACGTCGGCGTCCCCGCCCAGGGGCGGGCGGGGCGCCAACGACTCGCCCACCGTGGACAGCCAGTACGACAGCTCCTGGTAGCGCATGCGACGGCCCGGGTTCGCGTCGGCTCGGCCTACAGCCGCGCCCACGCCTCGGTGAGCACCGCGCGCAGGATCTGCTCCATCTCGTCGAACTGCTTCTGCTCGGCGATCAGCGGCGGGGCGAGCTGCACGACGGGGTCGCCCCGGTCGTCGGCCCGGCAGTACAGCCCGGCGGAGAACAGCGCGGTGGAGAGGAACCCGCGCAGCAGCCGCTCCGACTCGGCCTCGTCGAACGTCGCCCGGGTCGCCTTGTCCTTCACCAGCTCGATGCCGTAGAAGTACCCGTCGCCGCGCACGTCGCCGACGATCGGCAGGTCGTGCAGCTTCTCCAGGGTGGCGCGGAAGGCGTCCTCGTTGGCCCGGACGTGCCCGACCAGGTCCTCCCGGGCGAACACCTCCAGGTTGGCCAGCGCCACGGCGCAGGAGACCGGGTGACCGCCGAAGGTCACCCCATGGGCGAACATGCCGGTCTCGGTGAGGAACGGCTCCATCAGCCGGTCGCTGGCGATCATCGCGCCGAGCGGGGCGTACCCGGAGGTGATGCCCTTCGCGGTGGTGATGATGTCCGGGCGGTAGCCGTACCGGACCGCGCCGAAGTACTCGCCGAGCCGGCCCCACGAGCAGATCACCTCGTCGGAGACGAGCAGCACGTCGTACGCGTCGCAGATCTCGCGGACCCGCTCGAAGTACCCGGGCGGCGGCGGGAAGCAGCCGCCGGAGTTCTGCACCGGCTCCAGGAAGACCGCCGCGACGGTGTCCGGCCCCTCCCGCTCGATCGCCCGTCGGATCTCCTCGGCAGCCCAATGGCCGAACGCCTCGGGCGAGTCGCCGTGCTCCGCGGCCCGGTAGAAGTTGGTGTTCGGCACCTTCACCGCGCCGGGCACCAGCGGCTCGAAGTCGGTCTTGATGCCGGGCAGCCCGGTGATCGACAGCGCGCCCATCGACGTGCCGTGGTACGCGAGGTACCGGCTGACGACCTTGTACTTGTTGGGCTTGCCGGTCCGCTTGAAGTACGCCCGGGCCAGCTTCCACGCCGCCTCGACGGCCTCGGAGCCGCCGGTGGTGAAGAAGACCCGGTTCAGGTCGGCGGGGGTCAACGAGGCGATCTTCTCGGCCAGCTCCACGGCCTTCGGGTGGGCGTACGACCACAGCGGGAAGTAGGCCAGCTCGCCGGCCTGCTTCGCGGCGGCCTCGGCCAGCTCGGTGCGCCCGTGGCCCGCGTTGACGACGAAGAGCCCGGCCAGCCCGTCCAGGTAGCGCCGGCCCTGCGAGTCCCACACGTACGCGCCCTCGCCGCGCACGATCGTCGGCACCTCGCCGGCCGAGTAGCTGGCCATCCGGGTGAAGTGCATCCAGAGGTGGTCGGTGGCGTTGGCCATGTCAGCCCCATCGGTTCTCGGGCCGGTCAGGGGTGACACCGGCCGCTCTGCCCACGGTTATCCCACAGCCGAAGGTCCAAGGGCAAGTGGTATCGGTGGCTCTATGCTCCAGGCGCAACGGAATCAGCGAGGCTGTGCGGGAACTCGCAACGGAATCCGCATTGCGAGAAGCGGTCGGGGTTGGCCTCCCGTGGCCCGCTCGGGCAAGTCCCGCGCAGGAGGCAAGGTCGAGTGACGCCCCTTTGGAGCTGCCCCGTTCGTGCTACCGGGCAGGTGCTCGCGCGGGGCGCGTAGCACCGGCAGGCTCGGCCGTGTCCACCCCGCCCGGGTGCGGTCCTGCTGGTTCGCTGAGGGCGCGGTGCCGCCGGCCCGCTACGGGGTGCGTGCGGTCCTGCTGGTTCGCTGAGGACGCGGTGCCGCCGGCCCGCACGGGGGTGTGCGCGGTCCTGCTGGTTCGCTGAGGACGCGGTGCCGTCGGCCCGCACGGGGGTGTGCGGTCCTGTGGGTTCGTCCGGTGGCGGTGGCTGAGCGTCCGTCTGACGGTGGTGCCGCGGGTTCGTCCGGTTGCGGTAGCTCAAACGGGGCAGCTCCAAAGGGCGCCCAACGGATCCTTCCGTCCGGCCCGGTGGCGCGCGTTCGGGCCGGATGCGCGGGCAGGCTCAGGCCGTGCCCCAGCTATAGGTCTGCTTGCGCAGCTTGAGGTAGACGAACGCCTCGGTGGCGAGCACCCCGTCGACGGCGCGCAGTCGTTGCAGGATCTCCAGCAGGTGGGCGTCGTTGCGGCACACCACCTCGGCGAGCAGGTCGAACGACCCGGCGGTGATCACCACGTAGTCGACCTCCTCGAACTCGGCGAGCCGGTCGGCCACCGTCTCCAGGTCGCCGTCGGTGCGCAGGCCGATCATGGCCTGCCGGGGGAAGCCGAGCTGGAGCGGGTCGGTGACCGCGACGATCTGCATGACCCCGGCGTCGAGCAGCCGCTGCACCCGCTGGCGCACCGCCGCCTCGGACAGCCCGACCGCCTTGCCGATCGTCGCGTACGGCCGGCGGCCGTCCTCCTGGAGCTGCTCGATGATCTGCTTGGCGACGTCGTCCAGCAGAACGTGACTGGCTCCTTCGCGCACGGCGACGCGTCGACCCCCGCTGCCGCTCTCCTGCTGCCGGATGGCCATCGTCAGCTCCCCCATGTCCGGTTCTTCTCCGGGATCGTAATGCCCTGGCGCAGTCTGGCGTAATTCGTGGTGCATTGCTATGCCGGCAACGGAATCCCTTGTGAGGCAGGTCAGCGCATGTCAGGATCAGTCGTCCATCGCCTGAAGACCCTCCCGACGTCGGGCCTCCCCCGTCCCGCCCGCCGACGATGACCCTCTAGGAGTCGTCACATGCGAACTCCCCTCCGGCCCCTCACCCGGCGTGGTCTGCTCACCGGCACCCTCGGCTCGGCCGCGATGCTCGCCACGGCAGGCGCGCTCGCCGGCTGCGGCACCAAGGGCGCCGTGCAGACCGAGGCTGGCTGCGTCAGCGAAGACCTCTCCGGCACGGAGAAGAAGCTGGCGTTCTCGAACTGGCCGCAGTACATGGACGTCGACGAGTCCGACGAATCGAAGCGTCCCAGCCTGGATGCGTTCGTCGCCTCCAGCGGCATCCAGGTCACCTACACCGAGGACATCAACGACAACAACGAGTTCTTCGGCAAGGTGCAGAACCAGCTCGCCGCCTGTCAGGGCACCGGGCGGGACATCATCGTGCTCACCGACTGGATGGCCGCCCGGATGATCCGGCTCGGCTGGATCCAGAAGCTCGACCCGGCGAAGATCCCCAACGTGAGGTCGAACCTGCTGCCGTCGCTGCTCAACCGCTCGTTCGACCCGGACAACCGGATCGCCGTCCCGTGGCAGTCCGGTTTGGCCGGCCTCGCCTACAACGGGTCGGTCGCCAAGGAGATCCGCACCGTCGACGAGCTGCTGACCCGGCCCGACCTCAAGGGCAAGGTCACCGCGTTGTCCGAGATGCGCGACACGATGGGCCTGCTGATGCAGTCCAACGGGCACGACCCGGCGAACTTCACCGCCGCCCAGTTCGACGACGCGCTCAACAAGCTCAAGAGGGCCGTCGACTCCGGGCAGATCCGCAGGTTCACCGGCAACGACTACGCCCCCGACCTCGCCAAGGGCGACATCGCGGCGTGCGTCGGCTGGTCCGGCGACGTCATCCAGCTCTCCGGGGAGAACGACAAGATCAAGTTCGTCGCGCCCGACTCCGGCGTGATGCTCTTCAGCGACAACATGATGGTGCCCAACAAGGCCACCCACAAGGCGAACGCCGAAGAGTTGATCAACTACTACTACCAGCCGGCCGTCGCCGCGAAGCTCGCCGCGTACGTCAACTACATCTGCCCCGTCCAGGGCGCGAAGGCCGAGATGGAGAAGATCGACCCAAAGTTGGCCGCCAACCCGCTGATCTTCCCCGACGAGGCCCTGCTGTCGAAGTCCAAGGTGTTCATGGCCCTGGACGAGAAACAGGAGAAGGAGTACGAGGGCAAGTTCCAGCAGGTCATCGGGGCGTGACGGGATGAGCGCGAAGACGACGGGACACGACACCCCGGCCGGCGACCTGCGGCTGGTCAACCTGACCAAGAGGTTCGGCATCTTCACCGCGGTCGACGACCTCGGCCTCACCATTCCGCAGGGCTCCTTCTTCGCCCTGCTCGGCGCGTCCGGGTGCGGCAAGACCACCACCCTGCGCATGATCGCCGGCCTGGAGCAGCCGACGAGCGGGCAGGTGCTCCTCGGCGACCGGGACATCGCCCGGCTGCGCCCGTACAAGCGGCCGGTCAACACCGTGTTCCAGAGCTACGCGCTCTTTCCGCACCTCAACATCTTCGACAACGTCGCGTTCGGGCTGCGCCGGCGCGGCATCCGCTCGGTCGACGACGAGGTCATGCGGATGCTCGCCCTGGTGCAGCTCGACGACTTCGGCCACCGCCGCCCCGCCCAGCTCTCCGGCGGGCAGCAGCAGCGGGTCGCCCTCGCGCGGGCGCTGATCAACCGGCCGCAGGTGTTGCTGCTCGACGAGCCGCTCGGGGCGCTCGACCTGAAGCTGCGCCGGCAGATGCAGATCGAACTCAAGCGCATCCAGACCGAGGTCGGCATCACCTTCGTGCACGTCACCCACGACCAGGAGGAGGCCATGACCATGGCCGACACGGTCGCGGTGATGAACGCCGGGAAGATCGAGCAGCTCGGCGCACCCGCCGACATCTACGAGTACCCGGCCACCGCTTTCGTGGCGAACTTCCTCGGCCAGTCCAACCTGCTCGCCGCCGAGGCCGCCGGACCCGCCGGGTCCGACGTGCCGGTCACCGCCCATGGCGCGCGCTACTCCGTGCCCGCCGTCCGCGCCCGCGTCGCCACCGGCCCGGTCTACCTCGGGGTACGCCCCGAGAAGCTGCACCTGGTCGACGCCGCCGACCGGGTGCCCGCCGGCCACCAGTACGTGACCGGCGCGGTCACCGACGCCTCGTACGTGGGGGTCAGCACCCAGTACCTCGTGCGCACCGAATGGGGCAGCGAACTGTCCGCGTTCGCGGCCAACAGCGGCCTCGGCGGCCGGGTACCCGTCGGCGCATCCGTGGTGGCGCACTGGGACCCCCGGCACGCGTTCCTGCTACCCCGCCAGCCCGGCGCGGACGACAGCACCGCCGGCCTGCTCGACGAGCCGGTGGGTGCGTCCTCGTGACCGCGCTGGCCCACGTGCCCACGCCGACGGGGCAACCGGCGGCGCCCCCGCCGCTGCCCCGGGGCGGGCGGCGCCGGCTGCTGCCGTACCTGCTGCTCCTGCCCGGCGCGGCCTGGCTGCTGCTGTTCTTCGCCGTGCCGCTGTTCCAGCTCGCCGCCGCGAGCCTCTACGACCCCAGCGGCTCGCTCTCCACCGGGTACGCGCTGACCTGGGCCTTCGGCAACTACCCCGACGCGTTGCAGGCGTACTGGCCGCAGTTCGGTCGGTCGTTCCTCTACGCCGGGATCGCCCTGGTGCTGGCCGTGCTGATGGGTTACCCGCTGGCGTACGCGATCGCGCAGAAGGCCGGCCGGTGGAAGAGCCTGCTGCTGGTCTGCGTCGTCGCCCCGATGTTCACCAGTTTCCTGGTGCGCACCCTGGCCTGGAAGACGATCCTGTCCGACAACGGCTGGTTGGTCGGGCTGCTGCGCGACGTGCACCTGCTCGGCCCCGACGGCCGGCTGCTCGCCACCCCCGTCGCGGTGGTCCTCGGGCTGACGTACAACTTCCTGCCCTTCCTGGTGCTGCCGCTGTACGCGAGCCTGGAGCGGCTCGACTACCGCCTGCTGGAGGCGGCCGGCGACCTGTACGCGAGCCCGGTGCAGACGTTCCGCCGGGTCACCCTGCCGCTGTCGATGCCCGGCCTGATCGCCGGCACGCTGCTGTTCTTCATCCCGGCCACCGGCGACTACATCAACGCCGAACTGCTCGGCACCCCGAACGAGTACATGGTCGGCAACGTCATCGACTCGGCGTTCCTGGTCCGGCTGGACTACCCGCAGGGGGCGGCCCTGTCGTTCCTGCTGATGGCGGCGATCCTCGCGGTGGTCTTCGTCTACCTGCGCCGGGCCGGCACGGAGGAGGTGCTGTGAGACTTACCCGCTGGCTCGCCGACCACTGGGTGATGGGCGTCGCCCTGCTCGTCCTCGGCTACCTGACGCTGCCCATCGCCGTGGTCGCCGCGCTGTCGTTCAACCGCCCGTCGAGCCGCCTGTCGTACGACTTCAACGAGTTCACCCTCGACAACTGGCAGCGGCCCTGCGCCACCTCCGACATGTGCGACGCGGTGGTCCGCAGCGTGCAGATCGGCTTCATCGCCACCGTCGTCGCCACCGTGCTCGGCACGCTGATGGCGTTCGCGCTGGTCCGGCACCGGTTCACCGGCCGGTCCGGGATCAACCTGCTGATCTTCCTGCCGATGGCCACCCCCGAGCTGGTCATGGGCACCTCGCTGCTGGCCCTGTTCGTCTCCGCCGGGGTGCCGCAGGGCTTCTGGACCGTCGTCATCGCGCACGTCATGTTCTGCGTGTCGTTCGTGGTGGTCACGGTCAAGGCCCGGCTCGCCGGGATGGACCGCCGGCTGGAGGAGGCCGCCGCCGACCTGTACGCCAGTCCGTGGCAGGCGTTCCGCCTGGTCACCCTGCCGCTGGTGCTCCCCGGCATCGTGGCCGCCGCGCTGCTGGCGTTCTCGCTGAGCTTCGACGACTTCATCATCACCAACTTCAACGCCGGCACTACCATCACGTTCCCGATGTACGTCTGGGGCGCCGCCCAGCGGGGCATCCCGCCGCAGGTCAACGTCATCGGCACGGCGATGTTCGCCATCGCGCTGCTGCTCGTCGGCCTCAGCTCGCTGCGCGGCCGGCGGACCCGCCGCGTCGGCCTCCCGGCCGCCCCGGCGACCGGCCGACGGGCGAAGAGCCCGTCATGATCCTCCCGCATACCGGCCGGGCACTCGCCGACGCGGCGCCCGTACCGTACTGGCTCGACCGGCCCGAACGCCCCGACCCGCTGCCCCCGCTGACCGGCGCGCACAGCGCCGACCTGCTGGTCGTCGGCGGCGGGTACGGCGGGCTCTGGGCCGCCCTGCTGGCCAAGCAGGCCGACCCGAGCGCGGACGTGCTGCTCGTCGACGCCGGCACCTGCGGCTGGGCGGCTTCGGGGCGCAACGGCGGGTTCTGCTCCGCCTCGCTCACCCACGGCCTGGCCAACGGCGTCGCCCGGTTCCCCGGCGAGGTCGCCGAGCTGGAACGCCTCGGCCGGGAGAACCTGGCCGCCATCGCCGCCACCGTCGACGCGTACGGCATCGACTGCGACTTCGAGCGCACCGGCGAGCTGGCCGTGGCCGTGCGCCCGTACCAGCTCGCCGGGCTCGCCAAGGACACGGAGCTGGCTCGCCGGTACGGCCACGACGTGCGGCTGCTCGACCGCGACGAGGTGCGCGCCGAGGTCGACTCGCCGACGTACCTCGGCGGAATGTGGGACCGTGACCGGGTGGCCATGCTCGACCCGGCGAAGCTCGCCTGGGGCCTGCGCCGCGCCTGCCTCGACCTGGGCGTCCGCGTCCACGAGCACACCCGGGTCACCGGCCTGCGCGGCGACTCCGCCGCCCTGGCCGCCACCACGGCCGGCGGCGTCGAGCGGGCCCCCGGCGTCGTCCGCGCCCGACGGGTCGCCCTGGCCACCAACGCGTTCCCGCCGCTACTGCGCCGGCTGCGCGCCTGGATCGTGCCCGTCTACGACTACGCGCTGATGACCGAGCCGCTGACCGGGGCCCAGCGGAACGCGATCGGCTGGCGCAACCGGCAGGGCCTCGCCGACACCGGCAACCAGTTCCACTACTACCGGATCACCGGCGACGGGCGGATCCTGTTCGGCGGCTACGACGCCGTCTACCACCACGGCAACCGGGTCGCCCCCGAGCTGGAGCAGCGACCGGCAACGTTCACCGCTCTCGCCGAGCACTTCGTCGCCACCTTCCCGCAGCTCGCCGACGTCCGGTTCAGCCACCGCTGGGGCGGCGTCATCGACACCTGCACCCGGTTCTGCCCGTTCTTCGGCACCGCCTACGACGGCCGGCTCGCCTACGCCGCCGGGTACACCGGCCTCGGCGTCGGGGCCACCCGGTTCGGCGCGCGGGTGATGCTCGACCTGCTGGCCGGCGCAGACACCCCGCTGACCCGGCTCGACCTCGTCCGGGGCCGGCCGCTGCCGTTCCCGCCGGAGCCCGTCCGGGCCGCCGGCATCCACCTCACCCGCTGGTCGCTGGCCCGCGCCGACGCGCGCGACGGCCGGCGCGGCCTGTGGCTCCGTACGCTCGATCGTCTTGGTTTGGGGTTCGATTCCTGATGCGTATCCTGCTGGTCGGCGCCGGTGGGGTCGGCTCCGCCGCCGTCGCCATCGCCGCCCGACGAACATTCTTCGACACCATGGTCGTCGCCGACGCCGACGCCGCCCGCGCCGCGCGGGCCGTCGCCGGGCGCGACGACCGGTTCGTCGCCGCGACCGTCGACGCCTCCTGCGCCGACGCCGTCGCCGCGCTGTGCCGCGAGCACCGGATCACCCACGTGCTCAACGCCGTCGACCCGCGCTTCGTCATGCCGATCTTCGACGGCGCGTACGCGGCCGGCACCGACTACCTCGACATGGCCATGTCCCTGTCCCACCCGCACCCGTTGCGCCCCTACGCCGAGACCGGCGTGAAGCTCGGCGACGAGCAGTTCGCCGTCGCCGAGCGGTGGGCGTCCGCCGGCCGGCTCGCCCTGTGCGGCATCGGCGTCGAACCCGGCCTGTCCGACGTCTTCGCCCGCTACGCCGCCGACGAGCTGTTCGCCGAGATCGACGAGATCGGGGTACGCGACGGCGCGAACCTGACCGTCGAGGGCTACGACTTCGCCCCGTCGTTCTCCATCTGGACCACCATCGAGGAGTGCCTCAACCCGCCCGTGATCTGGGAACGGGACCGGGGCTGGTTCACCACCGAACCGTTCAGCGAGCCAGAGGTGTTCCACTTCCCGGAGGGCATCGGCCCCGTCGAGTGCGTCAACGTCGAGCACGAGGAGGTGCTGCTCATCCCGCGCTGGATCGACGCGCGGCGGGTCACCTTCAAGTACGGCCTCGGCGAGGAGTTCATCGACGTCCTGCGTACCCTGCACAAGCTCGGCCTGGACTCCACCGAGCCGGTCACCGTGCGCGGCGTGCGGATGTCCCCGCGCGACGTGGTCGCCGCCGCCCTGCCCGACCCGGCCACCCTCGGCGACCGGATGCGGGGCAAGACCTGTGCCGGCACCTGGGTCAAGGGCGTGGCGAAGTCCGGCGGGCCCCGCGAGGTCTACCTGTACCACATCGTCGACAACGCGTGGTCCATGGCCGAGTACGGCCACCAGGCCGTCGTCTGGCAGACCGCCGTCAACCCGATCGTCGCCCTGGAACTGCTCGCCAGCGGAGCGTGGTCCGGTACCGGCGTGATCGGCCCCGAGGCGCTGCCCCCGCGCCCGTTCCTCGACCTGCTCACCGGCTACGGCTCGCCGTGGGGCATGGAGGAACGGTGACCGGCGTCGGCGGACGGACGCAGCGGGTGGCCGGCCTTGCCCGATCGGCGCGGCGGTGACCCGCTACGGGCCGATGTTCGGCCCCGACGTCACCTTCCTCGGCGTCGACCGCTGCGCGCTGGACGACCCGGCCTCGTACGCCGACGCGGACGTCGTCATCGTCGGCGCCCCGTTCGACGGCGGCACCTCGCACCGGCCGGGCACCCGGTTCGGCCCGTCCGCCATCCGGCAGGCCTGCTACCTGCCCCACGACGGCTCCCGCCCGTCCCTGGCCCTGCGCGTCGACGCGCTGCGCGACCTGCGGGTGTACGACGCGGGCGACGTCGAGATGTTCTCCGGCGACATCGAACGCTCCCTGTCGTCGCTGGAGGCAGCCGTGCACGCCGTCGCGCGGTCCGGGGCGATCCCCGTCGTCCTCGGCGGCGACCACTCCATCGCGCTGCCCGACGCCACCGGGGTCGCCCGCCACCACGGGCTCGGCCGGGTGTCCCTGGTGCACTTCGACGCCCACGCCGACACCGGGGACGTCGAGTTCGGCTCCCTGCACGGCCACGGCCAGCCGATGCGCCGGCTCATCGAGTCCGGGGCGGTGCGCGGCGACCGGTTCCTGCAGATCGGCCTGCGCGGCTACTGGCCCGGCCCCGACGTGCTGCAGTGGATGGCCGCGCAGCGGATGCGCTCGTACGAGATGACGGAGCTGGTCGCCCGCGGCCTGGACACCTGCCTGTCCGAGGCGTTCGACATCGCCGTCGACGAGTGCGAGGGCGTCTTCCTCTCCGTCGACGTGGACGTCGTCGACCCCGGCATGGCCCCCGGCACCGGCACCCCCGAACCCGGCGGGTTGACCTCCCGGCAACTCCTCGACGCCGTCCGCCGCTGCTGCTACGAGCTGCCCGTCGTCGGCGTGGACGTGGTCGAGGTCGCCCCGCCGTACGACCACGCCGACATCACCGCGTACCTGGGCAACCGGGTGGTGCTGGAGGCGCTGTCGGCGATTGCCCGCCGCCGTCGCGACGCCCAAGGCGGCCCGCCCTGGGAACCCACGCAGCCGTTGCTGGACATCCGCCTGCCCTGAGTCGCCGCCGCCCGTTGGAGCCGCCGCGCACCTGTGCCGACGATCGTCGTGATTCCGCCGGTGCCGCCGTCATTCTGCCGGTGCCGCTGTGACTCCGCCGATGCCGCCGTCGTGCAGGTTGGCCGGGCGTAGCCTCCGGCGGATGGTCGCGGGCGCGCCCGGACGGGCATCCGGCACCGGCCCGCACGGCAACCCCACCGGCCCGCAGGTATCCCGGGAAAGCCCGCAGGGGTCCCGGATCCGTCCGCTCGGAACCAGCGGCGGACTGCCCGGTTTCCGCCCCGGGCTGTCCGTATCGAGCGGTTTCGCCGATCGGCGTCGGCGAGGACCGCTGTGCCCGTTACCCAGCCGCTTCTCTCCGGTGACACTCGGTGTCGTGACTCATCAACCGCCATACCGCCAGCAGCCCGCCAACCCCGCCGTGCCGTCCGCCGTCCGGCCGGGGTGGTTCCGCCGGCTCCAGCCCGGCCAGCGGGTCGGCGTGCTCCTCGGCGGCATTCTGCTGTCGACGGTGCTGCTCTGCTGCGGGGGCGCTGCCGTCGTCGGCGCGCTCGCCGACGAACCGTGGCGGGAGCCCACCGCCGTGGCCGCCAAGGCCAGTCCGCCTGTGGCCGCCCCCGAGCCGACCGTGTCCGATCCTGCCCCGTCCACCGCCGCGCCGGCACCCACCGCCTCCGCGCCGTCGCCGTCGCCGTCCACAGCGTCCGCCCCGACCGTGCAGACCCGCACGGAGACGGAGACGCAGACGACCCGGTACGCCGAGCGGACCGTGAACGACTCGTCCCTAGCCGAGGGCAAGCGGGTCGTCCGCACCCGGGGAGTCAACGGTGTGCGTATGCTGACATACCAGGTCACCCTGACCGACGGGGTGCCCACCGGCCGGAAGCTGCTCCGATCGGTCGTCACGAAGCAGCCGGTGACCCAGGTCGTCGCGGTGGGCACGAAGCAGGAACGCCGGTGCGATCCCAACTACAGCGGCTGCGTGCCGATCGCCAGCGACGTCGACTGTGCCGGTGGCGGCGGCAACGGCCCCGCGTACGTCACGGGCCCGGTAAAGGTCATCGGCGACGACATCTACGACCTCGACCGCGACAACGACGGCTACGGCTGCGACGACTAACCCACCCCACCCACCCTTCGGCTCCTCCCCCTCCTCGGCTCGGCGATCTTGCACTTTGGGCCCCGGCGAAAACGGCATAGTGGACAATTTTGGGGCCGCAACTGCAAGATCGCCGAGGTGAGGGGGTGGGATGGGGAGGCGGGGCGAGGTGAGGGAGGTGGTGGGTAGCACAGTTGTGGGCTGGGTGGGGGTTGTCCACAGGGGTGGGGGTTGTCCACAGATGACGTGACCGGTGGAGCGCTGGGTGCGGGTGCTCGGGCAGCCTGCCGGCATGGAAACCCAGTTCTGGCGTACGGCGTCGGTGCTCAGGTCGACCACCCGGAAGCGGCTTCGGACGCGTCTGGCGAACGGCCGGGTTGTACGGGCGCGGCGAGGCGTCTACGCGGATCGTCCCGTCAAGGATCTCGATGCGCTACGAGCGTTGTTGCTGTGCCTGCCGGCCGAGGCGATGCTGTCCCGGCAGACCGCGGCTCGCCTGCACGGCTTCGGTGTCCTCGCCGAGGACGCCGTACACGTGCAGTTGCCCCCGAACGTCGCCAAACCCCGGCTTCCGGGTCTGGTGGTCCATCACTCGGCGCTGCCGGTGGAGCCGGTCCTGGTGAGAGGGTTGCCCTGCGCGCCGGCCGCGCGCTGCGTGGTGGATCTGGCCCGCACGATACGGCGGCTGGACGCGCTACCGGTGCTCGATGCCGTGCTCAGAACGGGTTCGGTGTGCCGGGACGAGCTTGCCGAGGAGGCATCGGCCCACCGGGGACTGCCTGGTGTGCGCCAGGCCCGATCTCTGGTGCCGCTGGCGGACGGGCGCTCCGAGTGCCGGCAGGAGAGCCAGTTGCGCCTGGTGCTGATCGACGGCGGCCTTCCGGCACCCGAGCCGCAGGTCTGGGTGCTCGACGGGGAGGGTGTCGGGCGCTACCGGCTGGATCTGGGGTATCGCGAACGGCGGGTCGGCATCGAGTACGACGGTCTGTCCCACCTGGATCGCGATCGGCTTCGGTACGACCGGGACCGCGCCAACTGGCTGGCCTCCGAGGGCTGGACGATGCGCCACTTCACCGACCGTGACCTCTACCGCCGCCCCGCCCACATAGTCACAACGATCCGAGCACTCCTCCCCTGACGGCGAGCACGCCCGCCGCCCCCGCGGCCCCCGCCGCGATCTTGCAGTTTAGGCCCGGACAAAAACCGCCGATCGGGCATCCTGGGGGCCGCAAGTGCAAGATCGCGGGGGCGGGGGCGGGGGCGGGGGGCGGGGGTGAGGGGTGAGGGTGGGTGGAACGGGGAACCTTCCTGACGGAAGGCTGAAGCCGGCAGCGCTCCCAACGGTCGTGCGGTGATGGTGGTGGCGTCGGGGCCGTCGGGGAGCTGTGTGCTGCTCAACGCGGCGGCGATGGAGTTGGTGCGGGAGCCGGGCAAGAACGTCGTGCGGCGCGACGTGGTCGAGGTGGTGCGAGGCTGAGCTGGCGCGACGTGGTCGGGGCGCTGCGCTGAGACCGGGTGGCGGGGCGGCCGGCGACCGGTCGCCGGCCGCCCCGCGGGCAGGCGAGCCGCACAGGGCTCAGTCGAAGACGGCGTCGAGGATGTCCAGGCCCCGGGCCAGCTCCGCGTCGGAGATGACCAGCGGGGGCAGGAAGCGCAGCACGTTGCCGTACGTGCCGCAGGTCAGGGTGAGCAGGCCGGCGGCGTGGCAGGCCGCCGACACCGCCGCCGCGGCGGCCGGGTCCGGGGTCAGGGAACCCGGCTGCACCAGCTCCACGGCGAGCATCGCGCCCCGGCCGCGTACCTCGGCGACCCGGGGGTCGCGGGCGGCGATCGCGTGTAGCCGGTCGGTCATCGTCGCGCCGATCCGGCGGGCGGCGGCGGCCAGTTCCAGCTCGTGCATGGTCTCGATCGCGGCGAGCGCCGCCGCGCAGGCGATCGGGTTGCCGCCGTACGTGCCACCGAGGCCGCCCACGTGCACCGCGTCCATCAGCTCGGCCCGGCCCGTCACGGCCGCCAGCGGCAGGCCGCCCGCGATCCCCTTGGCCAGGGTCACCAGGTCCGGGACGACGACCTCGTGCTCGCAGGCGAACCAGTCCCCGGTGCGGCAGAACCCCGTCTGGATCTCGTCGGCGACGAAGACCACCCCGGCCGCCGTCGCCCACTCGCGCAGCGCCGGCAGGAACCCCTGCGCCGGTACGACGAAACCGCCCTCGCCCTGGATCGGCTCGATCAGCAGCGCGGCCACGTTGTCCGCACCGACCTGCTTCTCCACCATCTCGATCGCCCGCGCCGCCGCCTCGGCCCCGGACAGGCCCCCGTCACGCAGCGGGTACGACATCGGCACCCGGTACACCTCGCCGGCGAACGGCCCGAACCGGTGCTTGTACGGCATGTTCTTCGCCGTCAGCGCCATCGTGAGGTTGGTCCGCCCGTGGTACGCGTGGTCGAACGCCACCACCGCCGGCCGCCCCGTGGCGTGCCGGGCGATCTTCACGGCGTTCTCCACCGCTTCCGCGCCCGAGTTGAACAGCGCCGAGCGCTTCTCGAAGCCGCCCGGGGTCAGCGCGTTGAGCTGCTCGCACACCGCCACGTACGACTCGTACGGCGTGACCATGAAGCAGGTGTGGGTGAACCGCTCGACCTGCGCCCGTACCGCCTCCACCACACGCGGGGCGGAGTTGCCGACGTTGGTGACCGCGATGCCGGCGGCGAAGTCGATCCACTCCCGCCCGTCGACGTCGGTGATGGTGCCGCCGCCCGCCCGGTCCACGTACGCGCCGATGACGCTGCCGACGCCCCGGGCCACGGCGACGCCCCGCCGCTTGTGCAGCTCCGCCGAACCCGGCACCGCGCCGCTGTTCGTTCGCGGCTGCGGGGCTCGCAGGACCGGCTCACTTTTCGCGCTCACTGATCAGCCCTCGAAGTTGTGCATGACGTGCTTGATCCGGGTGTAGTCCTCCAGGCTGTAGACCGAGAGGTCCTTGCCGTGCCCGGAGTGCTTGAAGCCGCCGTGCGGCATCTCCGAGACGAACGGGATGTGGGTGTTCACCCAGACGCAGCCGAAGTCCAGCCGGCGGGTCATCCGCATCGCCCGGCCGTGGTCGCGCGTCCAGACCGACGCCGACAGGCCGTAGTCGACGCCGTTGGCCCAGCGCACCGCCTCGTCCTCGTCGGAGAAGCGCTGCACGGTGATGACCGGCCCGAACACCTCCTGCTGGATGACCTCGTCGGCCTGGCGCACTCCGCTGACGACCGTGGGGGCGTAGAAGTAGCCTCGCGTCCCCTGTCGGGATCCCCCGGTCAGCACGCTCGCGTGGTCGGGCAGCCGGTCGACGAAGCCGCTGACCCGGGCGAGCTGGTTGGCGTTGTTCAGCGGCCCGTACAGCACGTCGGCGTCGTCCGGCGCGCCGGTCCGCGTGTTGCGGGCCTGCTCGGCCAGCGCCGCCACGAAGTCGTCGTGGATGCCCGGACCCGCCAGCACCCGGGTTGCCGCGGTGCAGTCCTGGCCGGCGTTGAAGTAGCCGCCCATCGCGATCGCCTCGGCCGCCGCCGCCACGTCCGCGTCGTCGAAGATCACCACCGGGGCCTTGCCGCCCAGCTCCAGGTGGGTCCGCTTCAGGTCCGGCGCGGCGGCGGAGGCGACCTCCATGCCCGCGCGGGTCGAGCCCGTGATCGACACGAGCTGCGGGGTCGGGTGCGACACGAGGGTACGACCGGTGTCCCGGTCGCCGCAGACCACGTTGAACACCCCCGGCGGGAAGAACTCGGCGGCGATCTCGGCCAGCAGCAGCGTCGACACCGGTGTGGTGTCCGACGGCTTCAGCACCACGGTGTTGCCCGCCGCGAGTGCGGGGGCGATCTTCCACACCGCCATCATCAGCGGGTAGTTCCACGGGGTGACCTGGGCGCACACGCCGATCGGCTCCCGCCGTACGTACGAGGTGTGGCCCGCCAGGTACTCCCCGGCCGACCGGCCCTCCAGCAGCCGGGCCGCCCCCGCGAAGAAGCGGAACTGGTCCACCGCCGGCGGCAGCTCCTCCTCGGCGGTGAGCTGGCGCGGCTTGCCCGTGTTGCGCACCTCGGCGTCGACCAGCTCGGCCGCCCGCGCCTCCACCGCGTCGGCGAGCTTCAGCAGCGCCCGCTGCCGCTCGCCCGGGGTGGTGTCCCGCCACGTCTCGAACGCGGCGGAGGCCGCCCGCATGGCCGCGTCCACGTCCGCCGCGCCGGAGGCCGGCGCCTGGGCGAAGACCTCACCGGTGCACGGGTCGACCAGGTCGGTGTACCCGCCGTCGGAAGGATCGACGTACTCGCCGTTGACGAAGTTGCGCAGCTGCTGCTGGTCGCTCATCAGGTGTCTCCGAGGGATGGCCGGGGATGCGGACAGCGGAGGTTATCGGAATCTGACTGCCATCTTCGCTACTGAATTCGCGGCAGACAAGGGCTTGAGCGACTGTTTCCGTGCGGGCTGCGGGTCGGCTACGCTGCGGAGGTGTGGAGCCGAGAGCCTTCTTCGTCGCCGGCCGCCCCGCACACGGCGAGGGCGAGCTGACCGTCACCCACCCGTACGACGGTCGGGCGGTGGGGCGTACCACGTTCGCCACGCCCGACCAGGTCGAGGCCGCCGTCGCCGCGGCGGCCCGGGTGGCCGCGCACGCCGCGGCCCTGCCCGCGCACGCCCGCGCGGCGGCCCTGGACCACGTCTCCCGGCGGCTCGCCGAGCGCGCGGCGGAGGTGGCCGACCTGGTCACCGCCGAGAACGGCAAGCCGGTCAAGTGGGCGAAGGCTGAGGTCGGGCGGGCGGTGTCGACGTTCCGCTGGGCGGCCGAGGAGGCCCGGCGCTTCTCCGGCGAGCTGCAACGCCTCGACACCGATCCGGCCGCCACCGGGCGGATCGCGCTGGTCCGCCGGGCGCCGAAGGGGCCCGTGCTGGGGATCGCGCCGTTCAACTTCCCGCTCAACCTGGTCGCGCACAAGGTCGCCCCGGCCGTCGCCGTCGGCGCGCCGATCATCGTGAAGCCGGCCCCCGCCACCCCGCTGTCGGCGCTGCTGCTCGGCGAGATCCTCGCCGAGACCGAGTTGCCCGAAGGCATGTTCTCGGTGCTGCCGCTGCCCAACGAGCGCGCCGCCGAACTGGTCGCCGACCCCCGGCTGCCGGTGGTGTCGTTTACCGGCTCCGGGCCGGTCGGCGCGGCCATCCGCCGGTCCGTGCCCGACAAGCACGTCACGCTGGAACTGGGCGGCAACGCGGCGGCGGTGATCTGCGAGGACTGGAACACCGACGAGGACCTCACCTTCGCCGCGCACCGGATCGCCACCTTCGCCAACTACCAGGCCGGGCAGTCGTGCATCGCCGTGCAGCGTGTGTACGTGCACGAATGGCTCTACGACGCCTTCCTGCCGAGGCTGGTCGCCGCCGTGAAGGCGCTGCGCACCGGCGACCCGGCGGACCCGCTGACCGACGTCGGCCCCCTGGTGTCGGTCGAGGCCGCGCAGCGGGTCGAGGCGTGGGTCGACGAGGCGGTGGTGGCCGGGGCGACCATCGAGGTGGGCGGGCGGCGCGACGGCGCCACCTACCCGCCGACCGTGCTGTCCGGCGTGCCCGCCGACGCCAAGGTGTACGCCGAGGAGGTGTTCGGGCCGGTGCTCGTGGTCGCCCGGGTCGAGAGCGACCCCGCCGCGTTCGCCGCCGTCAACGACTCCGCGTACGGGTTGCAGGCCGGCGTCTTCACCCACCGGCTCGACGTCGCCTTCGCCGCCCACCGGGCCCTCGACGTCGGCGGGGTGATCGTCGGCGACGTGCCGTCGTACCGGGCCGACCAGATGCCGTACGGGGGCGTGAAGGGCAGCGGAGTGGGGCGGGAGGGCCTGCGCAGCGCCATGGACGACTACACCGACCAGAGGGTCCTGGTCCTCACCGGCGTGCGACTGTAGCGAGTCGAGGGCGGCGTCACCAGGTGCCGTCGTCGCGCACGCGGGCCGGGGCCCGGCCGAGCAGCAGGGTGGTCAGCGCGGCGTCGATGTCGTCGCCGAGGAACCACTCGCCGGCCTGGTCCAGCGCGAAGACCCGACCCCGCTCGTCCACGGCGAGGATGCTCTCCTGGTTCTCCGTCCCGATCGGGAACAGCCGTACGCCGAGCACGGCGGCGAAGTCCGCGAGCGTGTCGGCGTTGTGGGCCACCAGGTGCGGGGTGATGTCGAACCGCGAGATCCACACCTGCTCGCCCGGGCCGCGCCGGGCTCCGATCAGGCCGGGGAACCGGGTGATCGCCTCCACCGCCGCGGGGAACGCGACGTGGGAGTGACTGGCCCCGACGACGGCCGTGACGTCCCGGACGGCGGCGGCTGCCATGATCTCGTCCCCGATGTGTGGTGCCCAGCCTGCGGCGACGAGGGCGTGCGCCACCTCGTCGGGGAAGCGGCCCGGTTCGGGTGCCGGAACCGCCTCCGGCACCCGGGGCTGCCGGAAGCCCAGGTCGGACCAGGGGAGCACGTTCATGTGCACCAGGAACCTGATGCACGAGTCACACGGCCGGTCGGCCGGCCCGCCCGCCGGGTCGCCCGACTCGCGTACCCAGTACAGCTCGAACAGGCTGCCCGCGAACCAGGCCCGCGCCTCGTCGAGGGTCGCCGGGGCCCGCCCCTCGGCGGCGCGCTGGTGGTCGTGTTCGTGCAGGACGTCCGACACGACGATCAGCTCGGCGTGCCGGTCCACCCCTCGGACCAGGTGACCGGGCGGCTGGGTGTCCAGGTATTCCCGGACGAGTCGGTGGTGCCGCAGCACCGCCTCCCCCTTGGCACCCCACGCGCGGTGCATCCTGCCGGCCACGGTCAGGTGCGCGGCCGTGCCGGGGGTCGGCAGGCGGCGGATCTCGCGGAGCAGTTGGCTCGCCGGATCGACGGTGCGCGGCGCGGGCTGGGCCGGCCGGCTGCGCCGGTACATCTCCTGCACGGCCGGGAACGGCAGGCGCGGCCAGGTCGACACCTCGCCGGTCTCCTTGTCCACCACCGTGGTCGGCAGGTCGCCCGGGGGAACCGTGGCCGCCGGGGTCACCGTCGAGGTGATCAGGTAGCCGAGGTCGAACTCCTCGACCAGCGGGGCGCACTCGTGCCCGAGGCGCTGGGAGTCCCGGTGGGCCCAGACGGTGGCGAGCTGTTCGGCCTGCTGACGGTCGATCACCCACCCGAAGTTACCTGACCCCACGAAATCCGTCGCGCCCGGTATGGTCTGCCGTACCGAGGGTGACGGGGAGGTCGCGTTGGCCGAGAGCGTGGACCGGGAGGCCAACCGGGCGCTGCGAGCCCGGTTCGACGAGGTTTACGGGCAGTACCGCCAGCTCCGCTCCGGGTTGGACGAGCTGCGGTCCCGCCTCGCGGAGCTGCGGGTCACCGAACGCTCCGACGACGGCCAGGTGACCGTGGTGGCCGGCGCCCGGGGCGACATCGTCTCGGTGGACCTGGCCCCCTCCGCCCTTCAGGGCCGCGACGCCAGGGCCCTGAGCCACAAGATCACCTTGACGGTGCACCGGGCCGCCGCCGCCTCGGTCGCCGCCACCCAGGAGCTGGTCGCGGGATACCTCCCGGCCGGGTCGGGGTCGGTGGAGTTCCTCCGCACCGGTGACTTCGACACCCTGCTGGGCCGGGCCGACGCCGCCATGCGGGGCGGGGAGGGGTCGGCATGACCGACCACCAGCTCTGGCTGGACCCGGCGCGGGCCCGGCGCGGTGGGGCCGACCTGGCCTCGGCCGGCGAGGCGGTCACCGCTCGGCGGACCGAGGTGGGCGGCCAACTCGCGGCGGCCAGCGCTGCCCGGCCCTGGGGGCGCGACGACATCGGCGCGGCGTTCGAGAAGCAGTACCGAGGGTTCGAGGAGACGCTGTTGCGGGCCTGGACGGGCCTCGGGCGAGCTCTCGAAGACCTGGGCGAGGACGTCGTGCGGTCGGTGGACAACTCCGTACGGACGGACGCGCAGGGCGCCGGACGACTCGACCGGATCTCCGACCAGCGGCCCGCCGGGCGCTGACGACTCCGAGGATCGCCGTGACCCTGCTGCCGAGCCCGATCCCGCATCCGCTGGACTACGCGCCCTGGGAGCTGCCCGGCTGGGTCTACGAGGCGCTCGACTGGGTGATCGGGGTGGAGTGGCCGGAAGGCGACGAGCGAGCCGTCTGGGACCTCGCCGACCAGTGGTACGGCGTGGCCGAGGCCCTGGCCGGCCCCCGCGCGGACGCGATCGCCGCCGCCGGGGAGGTCCGCAGCGGGTACGGCGGGATCGGGGCGGTCGCGGAGGCGTTCGACGCGGCCTGGCGTCGGGTGGCAGAGGGCGACGAGGCCCCGCTGCCGGTGCTGTTGGCGGTGAGCGGTGACCTCGGCCGGCTCGTCGAGGAGTGCGGATGCGACATCGAGGGCGCCAAGCTGGAGGTCTGGATCGAGCTGGGCATCCTCGTCGTCGAGCTGCTCTCCCTCGCCGTGGCGGCGGTGCTCACCGCCGGTGCCGCCTCGCCCGCCGCCGGTGCCGCGATCGCCGCCAGCCGGTTCGTCGTGCAGCAGATCTTCAAGAGGCTGATGGCCCAGCTCGCCCGCAAGGCCCTCAAGCAGGGCCTGAAGGAGGCCAGCGAGCGCGCGGCCAAGCGGGTGGCCGAGGGCGGCATGCGTGGCCTCGCCCGGAAGGCGGCGCGCGGCGGGATGGAGGAGGCGGCCGAGGAGTCCGGGATCACGCTCGCCACGCAGGCGTACCAGAACTCGACCGGCCGCCGCGACGGCCTGGACCTGACCGACGCGGGCATGTCCGCGCTCGGTGGCCTGGCGGGTGGGGCGGTGGCACCGCTGGCCGGCCTCGGCAGGCACGCAACCGGGCGGGCGGCGCGGATCGGCGAGCACTTCGGCCGGGAGATGACCGGTGAGGTCATCGCCGACCAGGCGGCCAACCTCGCCACCGGGCAGGGCCTGGTATCGCTGGAGGACGCGGCGCGGGCCGCCGCGTCGGGTGCGACCGGGTCGGCCACCGGGCAGACGGACGTCGCGTTGCAGCATCGCCTCGACGGCCGGATGGCCGCCCTCGCGGGGGCGTCCTCGGCCCCGACGGACCTCGGTGCGCTCGCGCCGGGCCCGACCGACGCCGCCCTCGGCTCCGGCGGGGAGCGTCCCACCGTTCCGGTCCCCCGCGACGGGGCGGGCCCCACCGCCGTTGCTGCGTTCGGGGCGGGCGGGTCGGAGCCGGGCCCGTCCGCCTCGGCCAGGGGCGAGCTGGGCGGCGACGCGCCGGGGCCGCAGAACCCGCTGTCCTCGGCAGCGCCACGCGAGGCAGCGTTCGTCGTCGCCGTCGATGCCCACGTCGACCAGGTGCCGACCGCGTTGGCCGAGGCGTCCACGCAGCCCGCGCCGCAGGCACCGGCCACGTCCGGCGCGGCCGACGGGTCGGCGCCCGCCCGCGCGGCGGTCAGCCCGACGCTGTCGTCGGTCGCTGCGGTCGAGCTCGCGCAGCCCGACACGCGGGTAGCCGGGCCGGCGCCGCCGTCCGTGGGCGCTGCCGCCGTCGCCGATGGCGTCGCGCCCCACGCGGTGGGCGCGTCGGGAGCCCCGGCGGCACCCCACCTGCCGGCCTCGGCGAGCGGCGTCCTCGCGCCGTCCCCGGTGGTCTCGCCGGCCGCCGGCACGGGCACCGCGGCCACGGGCATGGGCATGGGCACGGTGGGTACGGCCAGGCCGGCTGGTCCCGGCCACGACGGCCCGCTTCCGCCCCCTCCGCCCCGTTTTTCCCGCATGGAGTCGCTGGACCCACGGTGGCACCACGCACAGCCCGCGGAGCATCCCGTCGTGCCGCCGCCGAGATCGCCCGAGTGGCAGGCCAGGCAGCGGGCCGAGCGCGAGGCGTACGACCGGCGCCGCTATCAGGATCGCTTCCAGCAACAACGCGCGCTGCACGAGGACAACCGGCGATACGACGACTCTCAGGAGCTGCGCTCCCGTTGCGAGTTCTTCCAACGGCGGGCCAGCGAGTACGCCGCCTACGCGCTGAGTCTGCAACACCAGGGCCAGGGCTACCTCGCGACCTCGTGGCACAGGATGGCGATGGCGGACGAGCAGGCGGCCTACGAGTCGCGGGAGCTGGCCGAGGCGGTGCTCGCCGGCACGGTCGCGCCGCAGTTCGTCGAGGTCAGCGATCCCCTCGACTTCTACTCGATCAACACCGACGATCCGTCGCTCGTCGTCGGGGCGGTGCAGACCGACGGCCCCTCGGCGCTGACCGGGGACGACCACCCACCGCCGATCGACCGGTCCCGCCGATACGGGCAGTGGGGCGGCCTCCGGCCCCCGCTGGCGCTGCACCAGTCGGACCTCGAACGGGCGATGCCCCGCGGCCCCGGTGGGCGGGTCCTGCGCACCGCCGATCCCCGCCGGGGCAACTGGTTCAGGCTCGCCAACGACGGCGGGCCGGCTGCCGACCCGACCCGGGGCATCAACTGCCTGGACTGCACCCTCTCGCTGTACGAGACGTGGATGCACGGCCGTCCCCGGGTCTCCGCGCCGCGCACGTTCGACGCGTACGCCGCCGGTGACATCAGCCGGCCGCTCGGCGGCGAGATGGGCGGCCCGGGGCGGGTCGAGGACGCCACCGGCGGACGCTTCCAGCAACTCGTCGACCCCGACGATCGCACTCCCGCCGACGAGAGATGGGGTGTGGTCAACCGGGGGTTCGGCAACCTTGAGCGGCAGTTGCGAGCCGGTGGTCACGGTAGTTACGCGTTCCTCATCACCACGTACGAGGGCGGAGGGTCGCACGCCTGGGTGGCACTGAACCAGAACGGCAGCGTGCTCTACCTGGACCCGCAGAGCGGGGCCGTGTCCGATATGCCGATCTACACGCACAGCGGGTTGCCGGCCCCGCACAACGTGACCGGCATCGACGCCCTGGTCCTCGGTGCGAATGGTGACCCCATGCCGATGGCGGGTCGCGGGCCGGGGAAGTTCAGCCAGCGGGCCGGGGTGGTGGATGAGCAGCAGGCGGAGGATCGGTCGCGGGAGTGGCAGCCCGGCCCCGACGACCCCACGGACGACGAGCTGTACGTCAACCGAATGCACCTGCTCGAAGGCCCCAGAACGGACTTGGCGGGCACCGGAGGCACTCAGCCTCCGGAAGCTGATAGATCTTCGAGATCGCGAGTTTCGCATCAAGAGATTTGAATCCCTTGAGCGAAAGTTTCTGGGCGAGGCGGGCCGCCGGCCTTGGCCTCACTGTGGACGACTTTCCTGCCTTCTGGCATTTGAGTAACCGTCTGGAGCAGCAAGATGCAGACATACTACGCGATCTACAAGAATGAAATTGAGGGTGATCCGGTAGGAATGTTCATCCTGGATCCGAGCAAGGGTCGTGCGCTGATCTGGAACCATCGCATCAAGGCGTGGTCTTATGAACCCGGGTTGGATTTTCGATCTCTTGAAGATTGTCGGAATGTCGATCGTTACCGAGAGATCGACGAGTCTGAGGCTCGGCAGGTGGCACTCGCGGTGACAGGTGGTGACTTGCCGGGGGAAGGTCAGGTGGTGGCGCGGTTCCGAGGGCGTGAACCAGTCGAGTGACCCGGGCCTGTGCGATGACCCGGGCGGCGGCAGGCGCCCCGGGCATCGCTGCCCCCGTAGGGCCAGGGCCACGCTCGCTGACGGACGTGTTGGCCGACGCAGCATGATCAACTCTAGGGGAGGGGTAGGGGAATCCACTGCACGCCGCCCGGCCCCGCCGGAGCGGAGCGCATGGTGGCTGTAGCTCAGTTGGCAGAGCACCGGGCCAGGGCCCCGGTACGGGTTCAATTCCCATCAGTCACCCGGCAAGTGGATCTACTCCACAGCAGATCAGGCCCCCTCCGAAGAGGGGGCCTGATGCGTCATAGGGGACAGGTAGGGGAACTCAACCCCCGGCTCCTTGCTCGCGTCGGGTCATGCCGTCCGCGTACCCCTCCGCGTACCTGGCCCTCTCCCGTTCCTCGATCTCGGCGGCGAGCTGATCGCGCAGGTGCGCCTCCATCGCCTGCCGGCGTTCGGCCGTCTCGCTCGAGGCCAGGACCCCGGCGCCACTCCGACCGCCCCGCCGGGCGGGCATGGCGGATCCGCGCCAGGCGGCGAACGCCTCCGTCACGGCCTCCAGCCGCACCCGCTCCAGCTCCGTCTGGTGCCGCCGCTCGTCCGCCTCGATGTCGGCGGCCATCGACTCGATGACGTCCTGGTAGTGCTCCCGCTCGTGCTGCCACTCGTCGCGCTCGGCGCGGCGCAGCGCCTGGCACGTGCAAGCGACGGCGACGCCGACGACAGCGGCGAGGGTGCAACGATCGATCATCGTGCTCATCATGGGTCCGTCTCCGATCAGCGACCCCGGCGGGCGGCGTCGAGCGGAGGGGTGATCGTTTCGAGATGGATGTACACCGGCGTACTCCTCACGTTGGAGACTCGCCTCGATCAGACACCCGTTCGACTGGTGACCGAAAGCCCTGCTCGGGGACACTCCACGCACCACCGGACGACTGGTGGTGCGTGGAACTTCCACGTGGTAAGGGTTACTCAGAGTGATGTTTCATAGGGTGGGCGCCGGTCGACAATGACGTAGAGTGGCCTTACCATGCACTTCCGTCGATATTGAGCTGTGCGTTACCGGTGCGTAACCTGGACGGCAATTCCAGATTGCGGGCGAACACGCGAACCCGGATCAGGCGCGCGGAATGCGCACGCCTACCTCATCCGCCGGATATACATCCATCAGCCCGTCCGGATTGCGCACCACCAACACCGGCACACCCTCGGGGATGTTCATCTCCGCTCGCTCCTCCGGCGTGGGCATCCGGGCCATGACGAACTGGTCCGGCTCGCCCACCAGCTCGTCGAGTTCGACCGGCCCCCGCACCCGCGTGCCTCGCCCCGAGGCGGCGTCGACGAGTCCCTCAGCGCGCAGCTCGGCGACCGCCCGTCGCACGGTGCCCCTGCCCACCCCGTACTCCTGGCTCAGCCGAGTCTCGCTGGGCAGCAGCCCGCCCGCAGCGTACGTGCCGTCCTGGATGCGGGCGCGCAGCAGCGCGGCCAGCTGGAGGGCGGCGGGCACACCGGAGTGCGGGCTGATCACAGGCCGGACGGTAGGGATGCCGGGGCGGACGTTCGCCCGGCGCAACGTTCGAACGTTCGGTGCGCTCTATGCCTCGGCCACGTATACCCCTGCTCCGGCGCGGCCCACGGTAAGCCCGCGGTCCCGGGTGAGCTCCAGGGCGCGCTGGATGGTCGACACGCTGACCGAGTACAGATCGGCCAGCTCTCGCAGCGACGGGAGCTTCGACCCGGGCGGGTACTCGCTGCTGCGGATGCGGGCGGTCAGGTCGTCGGCGATCTGGCGCGACGACATGGGGATGGGCATGGCGGATCTCCCTGGTTGGCCCGCCGATGACATCACGCCCGCCACGCTGCCTCAAGCAGTGATTGACCAGTAGTCACACAGTGACCTAGGTTGGCCGATGGGTACCCCGTCCCTGGTTGGCGCCGGGCGTGATGCCCTCGTCCGGGCGGGGCCGGACCCCCGTGCCAGCCCCGCCCGGCCCCACCCCGCCCCGCGACGGAGGCTCCCGATGGTCGAGCGCCCGCACGACGCCCCCTGCCCCGGCGCGCACTCGGTGGCGCACGGCCGGCCCCCGCTGCCGGACGGCCACGTCGTCCCGCACCTGCCCCGGCCCGCACCGCCGCCAGGCCTCACCCGCCGGCAGTACGCAGCCGGCTGGGTCTGCGCCGGCTTGGTCCTGGTGCTCCTCGCCGCCGGCATCCTCGGGACGCTGTGACCGTCGCCGCGACGACCGTGCGGCTGTGGTGGCGGCTGATAGTGGCGCACCGACCCCTCGACGGCGTCTGCCCCATCTGCCGGGTCCGCCGATGCCGGGAACGGGCCTACGCCCGGAGCGCGCTCATCGTCACCGGGGTGTGGCACCTCGGGCCGCCCGAGATGTGACCGGAGAGAGGATGCACCCATGACCACGCTGACCGGTGAGCGGCTTATCCACCACGTTGCCGCCCTGGCCGTCCGCGCGCACGCCGGCGAGCCAGTGGCCGCCGAGCTGGCCGAGGCGGCCCGGATGCTCCGCCAGGTCTACGACAACCCGCCGGGTCTGCCGTACCGTCACCCGTGGCCGAGGCGGCGGTACCCGACGATCGATCCGCAGGTTGCCCTCCGTGACCGGGTCGACTGGGACGGCGGCGGCTGCCTGGCCCTGCCGGCCGGGGAGGTGCGTCGCGCCCGCCGCTACGTCACGCCGCCGGACCTGGCCGGCTGGCTCAACTACCTCAACCTGGCGACCCTGCCGGTCGAGCCGGTCGACGATGACGCCCTGGTCGTCGTCTACGACGTGACGAGCCCGGTCGCCCCGCTCCTCCTCGCGGTAGCCCGGGGCCAGGACACCGGCCCGGCGGTGGAGCACCTGGTGGGCCGAGTGGTCCACTCCCGCCGGCATCCCTGGGAGTGGTGACCCCGGATACGCGACCGCCCCCGACCAGCACGGTCGGGAGCGGTCGCGTCAGGGGTCAGGACGGCCAGCGATAGCGCAGCTCATGCAGGTGCCCGGCTTTGATCAGCACCATGCACTCCACCGGCTTGCCCGCCGCCGTGGTGCACACCCGGAACGTGCGCAGGATCGGCACCTCGGTCGGCAGCTCCAGCGCCACGAACTCCTCGCTAGTCGGCGGCCGGGTTGAGATTACGTCTTCGAACGCCACCGGCTCCACGCCGAGGTCGGTCAGCACTACAGGCGACCCGCCGCGGATCTTTCGCCGCTCTACCAGCGCCGTCCCCCGAGCCAGTTCGACCGGGTAGAAGGCGTGCACCAGCTCGGCCGGGCTGCCGTCCAGGGATAGCACCTGCGCGCGGCGTACCACCGGCTGTCCCGGGTCGAGGCCGAGGGCGGCGGCTACCTGTACGGGCGCTGGGACCTCGCCGACGTCGAGCAGCCGGGACGCACCCCGCTGCCCCCGGTCGGTGGCCGCGGTGATCCAGGCGTATGGCTGGCCGGGGGCTGCGGGGACCGCGTAGTCGGCGGGGGTGATGGTTTGCTGCTGGGTGGGGCGGACGTACACGCCCTTGCCGACGCGGCCCTCGACGTAGCCCTCCGCCTTCAGGATCGCGATTGCGTTCTGGATGGTCGCTCCAGGCGCGTCGTACTTCGCGCCGAGCTCGGCGGTGGAGGGCAGCTTCGCGCCGGCGGCCAGGTCGCCGGCCATGATGTTGGCGCGTAGGTCGGCGGCGATCTGCTGGCTGCGGGGACGCGGGTCGCGGGGAGGGGTGGGCACCGGGTCAGCCTGCCGATCGGACGTAGTGGATGTGTCGGCCGGCGCGCATGACGTTGACGTCGAGCTGGTAGGGCCGGCCCTCGTGGTCGAGCAGGGTGCGGGTCAGCGACAGCGCGGGGTCGGCGGTGGCGACGCCGAGCGCGGCCTGTTCGTCGGGGGTCAGGAAGGCGCGGGCGGGGCCCGCGGTGATGTCCTCGCGGACCTCGGCCGGGGTGTAGCCCAGCTCGCTGAGGAACCGGGCGGCACCGCCGGGGATCTTGGCGGGGTCTGCCAGCACGGTGAGCGAGGCGAGGTTGCCGGGCCAGTACGAGGTGGCGATCTCGACGGGCTGGTCGTCGGCGAGGATGAGCCGCTGGCGGATGACGATCGGCGCGTCGGAGTCCAGCCCCAGGTGGTGGGCGATGTTGACCGGCGCGGGGATGGTCTCGGCGACGAGGATGCGCTGGCTGCCGCGCTGCCCGGTGGCGGCGGCCTCGATCCTCCAGGCGTCACCGGCTGTCTCGGTGAGGTACAGGTCGGAGGTGGTGGTCCACCTCGGCTCTCCCATGATCCGGCGCTCCTCTGCTTGTCCTGCGGCTGACCTTACTGCCTGATTGCTCAACTCTCAGAGACTTGACTGTACTCGTCCTTGCTGCCTAACACATATAGCTGTACGGTTGCCGGCATGACCGCACGAGACTGGTTCCGGGCCGATGCCGCCGTCTGGGGTGAGCGCATCGCCCTCGGCACCGCCGTCGCGCTGACCGCCAAGAGCGAGTACGACCTGGCCGTCATGTCGCACTTCGCCAAGCAGATTGCCTGGCTCTACCCGGTGATGCTCGACGTCTACGTCGTCACGGCGTTTCACAAGCGGCGCAAGGTCGACATGTTCGTTGCACTCGCGCTCATGCTGTTCAGCCAGATCGCCGTGCACCTCGTCCCCGTGTTCATCACCGGCGGCGAGCAGATCCCGTGGGGCCTTGTCATGGCGGTCGCCTGCGTCGCCCCGATCGTCGTCGTCCGCGTGAAGATGCTCACCGGAAAGACGGCGGCCGAGCGGGAGGCGGAAGAGCACGACCGCGCCCGGGCGGAAGAGGTCGTCCGGCTCCGCGCCGAGGTCGCCGACGCCAACCGGAAGGCGGCGGAAGAGGCCGCCGCGCGGCGGGCGGAAGAGGTCGCCCGGAAGAGCGCCGAGGAGCGCGCCCAGGCGGAACGCACTGCACGCGAGGTAGCGGAAGCGGAAGCCGCCCGGGACGCGGAAGAGCGGGCGGAAGAGAACCGGAAGAGCCAGGCGGAAATCGCTCGCCTCACCCGGCACGCCGAGGAGGTCCAGGCATCCGCCCGCGACGCCCGCGCCCAGGCCGCCGCCGCATCCGAAGAGGCCGCCCGCACGATCGGTCAGCTCACCGAGGCGCGGGACGCCGCCGACCGCGCTGCCGCAGGTCGCGCCGCCGCCGAGCAGCACGCCGCCGCTGTGGAGATGGCCCGCGAGTCGGTCGTCGAGGAGCTGAACCGGGTGCGCGCCGCGCACGACCGGCTCGCCCGGAAGGCGGCGGAAGAGGGTACGCGGAAGGTGACCCGGAAGAACGGGCGGAAGAGCGTCGGCTCTTCCGGGTCCGCAACCCGGAAGGAACTGGCCGCCGAGCCGGCCGCTCTTCCGGTCCTGGATGCGGAAGAGGTGCCCGCTGTTCCGGGTGTCTCTGCCGCCCTGACCGCCCGCGTCCTGGCCGCGATGGAGGCCGAGCCGGACGCCGCCCAGGCCCGGATCGCCGAGCTGGCGCGGACCACCGACCGGACCGTGCGAACGGTCATGCGGCACCTGACCACCGTCACCGAAGAGACCACCGACCGCGCTGCGGTCTGACCGGAAGGAATCGTCGTGGACCAGTTGACCCAGGCAATCACCGACGTGCGCACCGAGCTGGGCCGCGTCGACGCCAAGGCGTTCGGGCTCCTCGCCCTCGCCGGGACCGCCCTGTCCGCCGGCCTCGCCGTCATCGCCAGCGGCCAGCTCCACGGCCCCGCCCGCGCCACCGGCACCGTCGCCGGCGTGCTGGTCGTGGCCAGCGTCGCCGCGCTCGCCGACGCGATCCGGCCCCGCCTCGCCGGCCGGTACGGGTTCATGGCCTGGGCGCAGGCAAGGAGCGCCGCCGACGTCCTCACCTACTTCGGTGCCGGCGACCACGAGCGCCAGGCGTACGAGCTGCGCGCCCTGTCCCGCAGCGTCCGCAGCAAGTACCGGCGCATCCAGCTCGGCCTGGCGCTGCTCGGCGGCGGCGTGGTCGCCGCGATCGTCACCGCCTACCTGCACGCCCAGTCCTGATCACGCGGGGCCCGGCCCACGCCTGGACAGCCCGGCCGGGCCCCGCACCCCCCCACAAAGGAGGAACACCATCATGACCGCCCTGTACCGGGTCGCCGGCACGCTGCCGCCCGACTCGCCGCTGCGCCGGCTCGCCGGACGCACCATCACCCTGCCCGCCCGCACCCAGGACGACGCCGACCGACGCGCCGATGAGCTGCGCCAGGCCGGGGCGGTGCCGGTCGTCTGGTCCCTGCGGCCCGTGCCGTGGACGCCGATCGCGCTCGGTCTCGCCGCCGTGGTCCTCGGCGCGCTGGCCGCCGCGATCACCGCGATCCTCAACGGCCACGAGCTGCTCGCCGGGGTCTCGGCCGCCGCAATGCTCGTCGCCGGCCTGGCCCTGTTCCCCGCCCTGGCGCACCTGGAGATGGACCGCTGATGCCCGCCCAGACCTACCGGCTCCGCGTCTACGACGGCGCGTACGAGGTCCTGCACAAGCGGCGCTACGTCGTCACCCTCGACCTGGAGTACCCCGGCCTCGACGGCGTCCTCAGCCAGCACCTCCAACAGCTCACCCGCGAGGCGCTCGCCGCCAACGAGCCGATGGACTCGCCGCGCCTCGAGGTGTGCGACCCGCGCACCGGGACGGTGCTGCTCGACTGGTCGGGGGCCTGATGCTGACCACGACCCACACCATGTCCCCGACCGGGGTGGTCATCGTGCTGCTTCTGGCCGTCATCGTCGACTACATGTCCATCGGGCCGAACTCGTTGCGGGACAGGCTCGCGTTCCTGCTGGCCGTCCCGGCGATCCGGGAAGGCTTCGACGGCTCGCCCTTGGACCAGGCCACCGTCGGCGCCCTGCGAGACGTCATCCAGGCGCTGCTCGACTCGGCCGGCGACGCCTACATCGCCGGCGCGAGCATCAACGCCGTCATCGGGTTCCTCATCGCCCTGCTCTGGATCTTCGCGATCGGGTGCCTGCTGCCAGTGAAGTCCAGCAAGAAGCTCGGCAGGTTCGCCACGCTGAGCTGGCCGCAGTCCCCCCTCTACCGGCTCAACGCCAAGATGTGGCTGGTCGCCATCCCCCTCGGGCTGATGTCCGACCTCCCCGAGGGGCTGATCGGCGACATCACCCGCATGCTCCTCGACGTCACCACGAAGCTCATCGTCCCGCTGCCCGCCCTCCTGTTCGGAGCTGCCTGATGCTGACCACCATCACGCTCGCCGCCGCCGACGAGCCCACCCGGGGTTGGGGCGGCCCCATCGCCCTGGCCATCGTCGCTGCTGCCTACATCGCCGGGGCGACCCTGCACGACTGGTGGCGGCGCACCCGGCAGGACCCCTCCCCCACCGGGGATGGTGACACCGAATCTGGTGTCAAACCGCAGGTCACGCAGGTGTCTGACACCTCTGACACCGACCGTGACACCGGATGGTGGGGGCGGATCGTGGAGGTCGGCGGGCGCCGCGTCCGTACGGCCGACGGGCCCGAGCCGACCCGGGACACGGACGTGGACCTCGACCTGGACGGCGACGACGCCGAGGACGAGGAAGACGAGGCGGAGAGCATTGAGGACGTGATCGGCAAGATGCTCGACCGCGGCCACCCGTACGCCGAGATCGTGCGTTCGATCATGGAGGAGTTCGAGGTGTCCGAGGCGACCGCCAAGAGACGGATCCGGGACGTCCGAGCGGAGCGGATCGCTGCGGCGAGCTGACCCCCTGGACGCACGAAAGCGCCCCGCCGGCCGGAGCCGCGCGGGGCGCGTCGCTGTGCGGGGGAGGGGCTACTCGGCGGTCAGGCCGGCGGCGCGGCAGATCCGGCGCACCTGCTCACGGGTGTACCCGGAGGCCCGGACGATGTCGGTCTGCCGGGTGCCGGCGCTGGCGGCCTCCACGATGGCGTCGGCCAGCTCGGTGCGGGCGGCTGCGAGCGCGTCCTTGGCCTGCTGGTGGGCGTGGGCGGCGGTGTCGAGTCTGGTCACCCGGCGATCGTGCCACACGCGGCGAGGCCATACAAGGTGGCCAATCCGTGTTGCATCACGCCACATCGGTATGCCACACTAGGTGGCATAGGGAGCGACACCACCCCGAGGGAGCAGAGATGACCGCCACCGAGATCCGCACCGCCGCCCGCCAGATGGTCCTCCAGGGCCACGCCCCCAACCTCGCCACCGCCCACGCCCGCATCGTCGCTGCCGAGGCCACCGCTGCCGCCGACGCCTGGCGGGCCGGCCTCCCCGCCGAGGACCGCTGACCCCAGACGCACGACGGCCCCGACCTCCACCAGGGAGGCCGGGGCCGCAGTCGTCGCCATCGACTGGCCGCACCCTCTGTCCGCCGCGCTAACGCCCGCGCCGGCATCCTGGCGCGATGACCAACGCAGAGACGATCGCCTACGGCGTAGCCCTCCTGACCCTCGCCCACCGTCGCGACATCGATCGGCTCCGCGCCCTCGCCGCCCAGCGGAACCCCGACGCCGTGATCGACGCCCTCACAGCCGCCGGGGTCGGCCTGGCCGAGCTGGCCGCGGACGCCCGAGGTGAGTCGGTGGGCGGGGTGCTTGGGCTGCTCGGCATGGCAGCCCTGGCCGAAAACGACCGGGGCTGACCCCGGACACGACGAAGCGCCCCGCCTCCCACCAGGGCGAGCGGGGCGCTGTCGTAGCTGGACGATGCCGGCACGGGGGAGCCGGCACCGCGACGGGGAGCCTACCGGGCTGGTACGACCGGATCCTTGCTGGTGACGCCGTTGCCGGACATCGCCGGGGCCACGGCCACCCCCGCCGCCGTCAGGCCGGCCAGGACCAGCACGATCCACTCCCCGGCGTCCAGACCACCCAGCACCGCCGTGGCGAGCGCCTGGAGCACCGCGAGGACCACCGCCACGGCGGTCTTCGCCCACCGGTACTGCGGGGCCAGCGGGACGAGGTACACGCCGATGGCGGTCGCCGCGGCGATGCCGATCTGCACGACCTCCTCCGGCTCGATGCGGCTGTCGCCGCCGAGGGCGGCGTACGCGGCGACGAGGATCGCGCCCAGGACCGCCGCGAGTGCCTTGCCGTACTGCTGCATGGATGCCTCCGTGGGCATGACGAGCCCGGACCACCCTGGCCCGAGACTAGGAAGGTGCTTTCCCGCGTCAGGGGGTCAGCTTGGGCAGTAGCCCGACCGCGAGCGCGGCCAGGGCCACGAGCAGGGACGCGGCGGGCAGCGGCCACCGCGCCGATTCCAGGGCACGCAGCCGCGACTCGTGGTCGATGACCTGCGCGGGCACCGGCGTGAGCAGTCGCAGCTGCTCGTCGTGCCCGTCGACGGTCCGTTCGATGTCGGCGTGCTGGTCGGTCAGCCGCTCCACGGCGGTGCCGACGCGGACGACCGCGTCGTAGATCTCCCGCGCGCCGATCTGCACGGGGCCGAGCGGGTCCGTCACGGCGCACTGCCCCCGGCGGCGAGCCGCGCGGTCAGCTCGTCGACGACCTGCCGAGCCATGTCCGGCGGCACCGCCGCAGCGATCGCCTCCGGGGTGAGGCCGGCCGCCGTCAGCGCCTCAGCGAGCCGCTGCGGGGACAGCCCGGCAAGCACCCCGGCGACGATGGCCGGCTCGTCCGTCCAGTCCATCCCCGCGAGGGTGGTGACACCGGCGGACACGCTGTCCAACCGGGCCATGACGTAGTCGAGCTTCGCCACCAGGCTGTTGCCGACCTTCGCCGCACCAGACCCATCGGGGTCGACGGCGCGGCCCATGCTAGGGCCGCCATAGAAGGTGCCCAGGTAGACCTGGTGGATCTCGTTCTCGGCCTTTTCGCTCATGTCGTCCTCCGGTGTCGAGGGGCTGATCAGCCCGATCTCGCTCAGGTAGCGACGGAACAGCGGGGTCTGGTCCCGGCCCGCCTTGGTCGAGTCGCGGAAGAAGCTGAAGTGCGTGTGCCACAGGTGGGAGCTGTCGCCGCTGCTGCGCTTGCCGAGCCGGTCCCACCGCTTGACCGTCTTCCCGTCGGGGGAATAGATGATCTCCCTGATATCCCGCGTGTCAGCCGCGCCGGCGACGCACTGCTGCACGCACCAGACGGAAAACGTCCGCAGGTCATGCGTACGGCCGTCCACCCGGACGCTGAAGCTGCCGACGTCCAGGCCGGACGCGTCGAGGGTCAGCCCGGCCCGGTCACGCGAGGACTCCACCACCGAGTAGTCACCGGCCACCACCCGGTCAGAGCCGCAGTGGTAGCCGCCCCAATGGTCGGCGTCGCCCACGATGCCGACCTCCGCCGACTCCAGGTCCTGTGAGCGCGAGGTCTTGGGGTCGATGTCCAGGTGGGTCAGCAGTAGCCGGCGCACGTCCTGGAGGTTCTGCGGCGCCCGGGTCATGGCACCAACCTCATCCAGGTGACCGACATCGACGCCGCGGCCGAACCCGTCACCGTGTTCAGGGCCCCACCGGACGTCTGAAACGCGCCCAGCTCCACGTAGTCCCCCTCCGCCAGGGAGACGGTGATCTGCCGGGCGGGCACCCGGGTCGACGTCGACGCCGTGGTGACGGCCTGGAGCATCACGTCGGAGCCGTCGATCACGGCACCGTTGAGCAGCCACGCCACGCCCCGCACCCCAGTCGCGGAGACCGCGAACCCGCACCCGCCGCCGAGCAGGTATATGCCGGGATATCTGACGGTGTAGCGGGAGGTGTTGCTGCTGGTCGAGTGGCCACCCACGCCATCCGGGTCGTCGTCGAACACCTCGGAGCCGAACGTCACCGGGGTGAAGCTCCCGCCGGTGGGGATGGACTGCGCCGCGGTCTGCCTCAGCATGGCCGCCGGACGGTCCATCAGGAACCGGATCGGGTCCCGCAGGTAGGCGTTGAGGTTGGTGCTGTCCAGCGCGTCGACGTTGTTGGTCCAGGCCGACTTGGTTTCCGGCACGGCCGGCATGAGCAGCTCCTAGTAGGCGATGATGGCGGAGGCGGAGACGAGGTCGCCGACCATGGGGCACGCCGGTGGGTCGCCGACGGCCGGCCCCAGCAGCGGTGACGTGTTGAACTGGATCACCCGGCGGGCACCCGGCCCGATGGTGTGCTGAATGCCCTGCACGATCAGGTGCCCGACATCGTCCGGGCTGCCCGCCGGCAGGTCGGTGATTTCGATCCGGTCTCCGACGTGCAACCCCAGCAGCGCCTGCCGCTCCGCCGTGGTGCGGCGCAGCATGCTGATGCGGATACTCGGGCACCTCGTCCGCGGCTGGCCATGCGCGGCCAGTGCCCACGCGGCCAGATTGGCCGGGTCGGCGTCGACGGCGGTGTCCAGCTCGTGCGACTGGGCGGTGACCCCGTAGCGCTGCGCCAGGTCCCGATCGGCGCGGCGGACACTACCGGCACGCGTGCGGGTCACCGTGACCTCGGTGGCCGGCTTGTCGGGCCGGTACCGCAACCCCCGGTAGCCGACCCAGGCGAACGGGATCTCCATCGCGACGGCCTGGTTGTACCGCTGCGCCCGGGGCACCGCCGTGATCAGCCCAGGCCCGTCGGTGACCAGCAGGTCCTGGCCGGTGGTGGCAGCGGCACGCAGAGCCTGCGCCGGCGTGACCCCAGCCAGGCGGGCCGCCTGCATCGGTGTGGAGCACGCGGCGGAGACGTCAACCTCCGCCGCCGGCACGCCCGCGTACCCGGCGAGGGTCACGATCCGCTCAGCCACAGTCTGCCGGTGCAGGCCCCGGTAGCCATGCTCGTACTGCTCCAGGTGCATGTCATAGGTCATCGCGTCCGGTCCCACCCGGATCTGGAGCTGCCCCATGGCGCCCTGGTAGATGCTGCCGATCGTCAGCCGGCTCATCGTCCACGCACCCGGGGCGACCGGGGCAGTGGCCGAGCCAGTCACGTCCGCCCCAGACCACAGCTCCACCAGGCCCGTCGAGCTGTGAACACGCATGGTGATCAGCCGCCACGCGTCCCGCTCCAGCCGGTGGCCGGTGACCACGGCGGTGTCGACGCCGGCCCGCCACGTCAACTGGAGGGACCCCGCCACGGTGTCGTCGCCAAGGATGATGCCACCGCCGGAGGCGTCGAGGATGCTCAGCACGGCGTAGCTGCCCGGGTAGCCATTAGGGTCAGCCTCGGCGCGCACCCACATGGACACGGCGACCACGTCGGTGGCGCCCACAGGCACGTCGATGGTCGCCGACAGCCGGGCGCGGGCGAGGAACGCGGCGCCGTCGGTGATGCCCTGCCAGCGGGCATAGGACTGGTCATCGCCCGGCGGCCCGTCCTGCCCACCAGCGGCAATCAGGTCCTCCGGATCGGCCGCCACCGTAACGTCGAACCCTACGACGGACCTGGCCGTGACCGCTGTCGTGATCGCCGACGCGTACGGGTACGTGTCCGACAGGGGGAAATGCTCCACCAGGTCGCCGGTGGAACGCACCTGCTCGACGAGGGTGCCCTCGTAGACGGGTGCCGAGTCGAGGCGGCCCATCCGGTCGATGGCCGACACGGTCACCGGCTGGGAGCCGCGCGGATCGACGATCGGCATGTCCGGGATCTCTAGAAACCCGGTGCCGAGCGGGAACTCGGCACCGGCGACGGTTTCGGTGACGTCGACCCGACGGCCCTGCTCCCAGCGCCCCGCATACGGAGAGTCGGAGTTGCCCGGTGTGAACAGGCCGTCAGGGTTGCGGAGAGCCCAGCTCATCTCGGTCGGCTGGATCTCTGCTGACTCGTTCTGCCGCCCGACGGAGATGGTCACGGCCTGGCCGCCCTCGCCGTAGTGGACCCGGTCGGTGATGTCCGTCCACACCGGTACGGGGTCGTCCGGGTCGCTGTCGAGGGCGACCCGGACACGGATGTCGGGGTCCCGGATGTCGGCCATGGAGCTCCTTACGTGGGGGTGATGCCGAGGTACGCGCCGACGGACCGGCCGCGCAGGGTCGCGGCGTCAACGATCTGGTCGCGGATGACCCGGCCGTCGGGCCACTGGAGGATGACCCGCAGGGTGCCGGAGACGCCGCCGCCTTGGGCGCCGCCAGTGAGGGGTTGGACGGTCGCGCCACGGCCGAGGTGCACCAGCTCCGGGCCACGCTCGCCGACCACAGCCATGCCCGCGTCGAGGATGTGCCCACCCTTCGCCAGGTACGGGATGTTCGGGGTGGCCAGGGTGACGCTCGGGATGTCCATGCCGAGCACCGACCCGCCGCCGAGGGTCAGCGAGAAACTATTCCATTTGCCGATCATCCAGTTGATTGCCGACCGGAATGCGTCCTTGAGGCCGTCGAACATCCCGCGCGCCTTGGCCCGAATGCGGGCCGGCAGGCCACCGATGTAGTCGACGAATTCGGAAACCTTGGCGGTCACCCATTTCCACGCGTCAGCGATACCACCGAAGACGGCCGACCAGAACCCAGTGAACAGCCTCCACCAGCCCTGGAACAGGCCGACAAAGAAGTCGCCGATTGCGCCCCAGAAGCCGCTGAACAGCTCCCACCAGCCCACAGCCAAGGCAACGACAGTCTCGAAGAGCCACGTCCAGCCGCCCACGATCCAGTCCACCGCCCACTGGAAGGCGGTGACGATTCCTTCCCAAACGGCTTTCCAGAAATTGCGGAATCCCTCGAATTTGAGCCACAACCCGACGATGATCGCGATCAGGCCGATGACGGCAAGGATGATCAATCCGACCGGGTTCAGCATCATCGCCACGTTGAGGGCGATCTGCGCCGCGGCCCACAGCTTGGTGCCCAGCACGATCAGGCCGATAATGCCGGCAAGCAGGCCGAGCCCGGTCGCGAGCGGGCCCACCCAGCCCGAGTTGCGGCTGAGCCAGCCGAAGGTGGCCTCGATCATGGGGATGGCCTCGGCGAGCTTGTCCACCAGGGCGGCCTGCGCCTGCCGCTTGAACGCCTCCAGCTTCTGCGACGCGCTTTTCTCCAGCGCCTCGCCGGCCTTGTCGCTGGCCCCCGCTACGCCACCGAGCCCGTCGCCTGCGGCCTTCATGTTCCGCAGAAATTCGGGGATGTCGGAGACGTTGAGGTCTTCCAGTGGGGTGCCGAACAGGGCAATGGCGGTGTTGGCCTGCTTCGTCGGGTCCTTGATGGACAGCAGGCCGGAGATGATCTGCTGGAAGGCCCCCTGGGCAGTCTTTCCGCCTTTGAGGATCTTGTTGGACATTGCCTCGGCGTCCAAGCCGATCGCCTTGTACGCCGCTACCGAGCCGGACGACATGTCGGTGGCCCGGATGGTGAACTCCTTCAGGGCGTCGCCGGCCTTGTCGATCCCGTACTGGCCCTTCTCGCTCGCCTCGACCAGCAGCGCGAACGCCTGCTCACCGTTGAAGCCCAGCGACCGGAAGAACTGGCCGTACTCGTTGCCGGCCTCCAGCACGTCTTCCCGAAGTGCGGCCGGCACCCGGGCCGACGCCGCGGCGATCAGGTCCATAGCGTGGTCGGCGTTCTTCGCCAGCCCTGACCCGATGAGGGTGGAGGCGTACTGGGCGGCCGTGGCGACGTCGGTGCCCCACGCGGTCGCGTAGGCATGCACCTTGACGGTCATCCGCTCGATCGCGCCGGCGTCGTCCACCTTCGCCAGGTGGGATGAGACGACCGCCTGCGCGGCCTCCATCGCCTGCCCGGCGGAGTCCCCGAAGCCGCGGGCGTACACCCTGCCGGCGGCCTCGCCGATCGTCTGCGCCAGCACCGGATCACCGACTTGCGCGGCCAACTTGGCCCGCGCCTTGTCCAGCTCCAAGCCTTGGAGCAGGCCAGCCCCGATGCCGGCGGCCAGCGCGGCGCCAACCACCGGCCCGTACTCGCGGGCGCGCTGGCCGGCCTGCTCCAGCTTGCCCCGGGCGGCTCTGATCGTTCGGTCGAGGGCGGTGTCGTCGGCCTTCAGGTAGGCGACCAGTTCGCCAAGCTTCAGCGCCACGGATGCCCCCTGTCGGATGTTGGATTGCGGACCGTCGGGGCCCTGGATAGGTCGATACCGTGCCCCGGTCATCCCCCGTTTCAGGAGGCACGAGTGAAGGCACGGCAAGCAGCAGTGGCGATGGCAGTGATCGCGCTGGCGGGCTGCGGCAGCAGCGGGGAGTCGCCGGAGGCAGCTCCGACGACGCCAGGGGGTCTCAGTTCCGAGGCGATCGAGAAGGCCGAGAAGGCAGCCGGCATCCCGCCGAAGCCGGATCAGAAGACGGCGGACGCCTATCTCGCCGCGCTACGGAAAATCGACCCTGAGATTGTGGGCGACAAGGACCCCGACCGGATCATCGATCGAGGCCGTGACCAGTGCACCACCATCAGGGAGTGGCCAGACGACGAGGCGAAGGTGATCAAGTTCGTCAACACGCGGTTTACCAGCCCGGACCATCCGGACGGCTTCGGCACCGCGAAGGCAAAGAAGATCAACGAGGTGGTGCACCGGCACCTCTGTCCCACCTACTGACGCGGCATCCCTGGGATGCCGGGCATCTCCGGCTCGGGTGCGAGCGCCCGGTGTAGCCGGGTGTCCGCCGACAGGAGCCCGGTGATCCGGACCTCCAGCCACCGCCAGGACCGGGCCCGCATCAGGGCTCGGTCTTCCACGTCCACCCCGTACACGTCGTGCAGGTCGGCCTCGACCAGGGCCCAGCGGGTCAGGATCTCCGCCCACGAGACCCGCGTCCCCCGCCGCTCCTCGCGGACCTCGGGCGGGAACTCGTACCACTCGTAGAGGCCGGTGACGGGGTCGCGGTCGCCTCGGCCGTACTGGTCTTCCTCTGGGCGGCCCGGCGGTCCGCTCGGTTCGCCGGGCCCGCCGCTTCCGGGCGGCCCCCAGACCGCCACCACCGGGCGGCGGCGTCCTCACCAGCCACGATCCACAAGTAGGCCGTCACCCCGCAGTACTCGACGTAGGGGTCCGGCACCTGGTCGGCCACCATCTGGCCGTACACGTCGCCCAGCACCCGCTGCGCCAGGGTCAGCTCACTGCCACCAGGCAGCTCAGGCAGCGCCTCGATCCGGTCGGCGGCGGCCCGGATCTCCTCCTCCGTACTCGCGGCGTGAACCTGCCCGGTGACCTGGGCCACCAGCCGGCACCACAGTCCGAGCTCGGCTGTGGCGAGGGGGACGGCGTACTCCCGTCCCCGCACGGTGAGCGTCAGCCCGGGCGCGAAGTACTCGGTGAGGTCGTCGAGGCGGGTGGACACTACGCGCCCGGGTTGGTGATGCTGGTGCGGGCGCCCTGGCCGTGCAGCACCACGGCGACCACGTCCCTGGCGCCCGGGTTGCCGCCTTCCGGGGACCAGTCGACCAGGGCGTATCCCTCGTAGTTCGCCCCGTCGAGGCCGTTGCGGTCGTACCAGCGGATGTGGACCTCGCCGTCCTGGGTGTCGTTGGCCTCCGCCGCAGCGCGTAGCGCCTCCTGGACGGGATTCCAGGTGATCCCGTCGGAGCCCGTCCGGTGGATGATCTTGAGTTCGATGCCCCAGCTGTAGCCGGTGACGGCCCGGCGCATCGCGCCCTCGTCCTCGTAGGTCTCGTCATCCTCACGCCGGGCCGAGTAGGTCGGCTTGAACTCCTCGACCCCGATGAGGGTGTCCCAGTCGGGGCTGCCCGGGGTGGCCATGTTGAGCTGGAGCCGGTAGCGGCGGGCCAGTGCGGTGACGTCGTCGGTAGCTGCCATGGTGTCGTCTCCCGCAGATCAGGCGCTGGCGCCGATGATGACGATGTCGTAGGTCACGCTGGAGCCGGCACCGGAGTTGGTGACGGTCAGCAGGTCGCCGGTCCCGGCGGTCACCGCGACCCCCGTCGCGTCCGTCGCCGCCCAGGCGAACGCACCACCTGGGCGAACCGGCACGCCGTCGCCGGCCGCCAGGAACAGCGGGACACCGTTGGTGCCCTCCCGGATCACGTTGACGTTGTTCGTGTTCCCAGCCGCGGCAGCAACCACGACGGCCTTGATGCGGGCGAAGGTGAGTGTCGCCCCGAAGGCGTCGGTGAGCACTCCGGCCAGGTCGAGGTTCTCGGTGCCGGATGCGGCGAGGGTGCGTGTGTCCTGCCAGATCAGATCGGCCTGGTTGGCGCCGGTTCCGTTCGTGAGCCGGATGGTCTTGGCGAGCGAGGCGGTCGAGGTCTTCGAGCCGAGGTCGATGCTGCCCGTCAGGGTGGCCGCGACCGAGACGGCAATCTTGCTGGAGAGGCTCATCGGTTGCCCTCCCGGGGCTAGTCGGTGTTGTTGCTGGTCGGACGCATGGTGTCGAAGTAGTAGTTCTCGGACCTGCTCCACCTGCCGTTGGAGTCGTCGCCGAGCGACGTGTAGCTCTGTCGCCAGATCTGCACCACGGCGATGCCGTCGAGGGTCAGCCGCGTGGCCCCGTCGAGCAGCTCGTACACGGCGTCGGCCAGGTCGTCGCAGTCGCGCGGGTCCGTGCCGGCGCGTACCCGGATCTGCACGCCGAGCTGGTGATCGGCTACGCCCGGGCTGGCTGAGCCGACCGGGTATGCGGCGAGGGTGATCAGCCGGTCTGGGGTCTGCGGCACGGCCCGGATGACGATGCCGGTGTCGCCTGGGCCGTACGTGCCGCTGGGCGACCAGTCGCCGATGCCGGCGGCGGCGAGGTGCTCGGCCAGGCCGGTCAGCAGCCGGGATGTCCATCCGTCGCCGGTGGCCACGTCAGCCTCCCAGCGGCCGGCGGCTGGCGCGGGCGATCAGGGCCAGCATCACGTCCTGCTCGGTCGACATGGGTTCCTCCAGGTACTTGGCCTGCCGGCCCTCGTCGTGCCGCAGCGTCATGTCCTCGTGCTGCTTGACGGCGTACGGGCGGTCGTACGACACCGCGACGGTCCCGGACGCCCGATCGGCGGTCACCTCCGCGGACCGCTCCAGGTCGCCCTCCTCGTGCGGAGCGAGCCCACTGGACACCTGGAGCAGGTGTTCGGCGGCCAGCATCAGGCCATCCATGCTGGCGTCGGCCAGTGCGGCGAGCACCTGCTCCCCGTCCCAGTGGAGGCGGAAGTCGTCGGCCATGCGTCACTCCAGACTGATCTCCAGGTGCTCAGGCAGGGGCAGCCCGTGTGCCTCGATCCGGGAGACGGCCAGGACCCGGGCCGTCCGGCCAGCGGCGGTGACGCGGCTCCCGGCCGGGCAGACGGTCGCCAGCGGGGCGTACACGGTGGTGGACGACACCTGCTCGGCCCCGGCGGCGTCCTGGGTCTGCACCCGGACCATCCGACGGGAGTCCTCCACCACGCAGGGGGTGACGTTGACTGCGGCGGCGTAGACGGGGCCGTACGCGCCGCTGCCCTCGTACGCCTCCACGCTGACCGTCGCCGGCGTCGGGATGTGAGCAGCGATGAACTCCTCCCAGGTCATCGCGTCACCACGTCTGCGGTCCCTGGCCGGTCAGTCCGGCCGTCTGGAGGATCAGCCACGCCTGATACCAGAGCCGGCCCACCCGGGCCGTGCCGCCGGCGGACCCGGACCCGGGCGCGCCCTGCTGCACGCTGACCTTGCCGATCGTGAAGCCGGTCGACGCCGGTGCCACCCCCGTGCCGGACAGGTCCCCCGCGTCGAGCATGCCCGCCACCTGCTCACACGTCGCCTGCTGGAGGGCCAGCTGCACATCCGCGTCGTCCGCGTCGTAGACGGAGCACAGCAGCGCGGAGTCGACGTCCCGAGACGCCCGGACGAGCAGCCGCTCCGCGCCGGCCGGCGTGCTGCCCAGCCAGTCCGTCAGGTCGGCTACGGACGCGTACGCGCCCGCCACGAGGGCGTCGGCGACGGTCAGCAACTCGGACGCCTGCACGGCCTCCAGGTCGCTGTCGACGGCGGTCCACAGGACCACGTAGTCCCCGACCGTGGTGCCGTCGGCGACCGCCCAGGCGTACGAGTAGAGGCCGACCGCCTCGGCGACCACACCGGTGGAGGTCGGCCCGACCACGGCCGCACCGCCGCCGGTGGGGGCGATGCGGATCTCCACCGACGTGACCGGGGCTGCGGGACCACCCGCGTACGCGTACCACTGGGCGGTCAGGGTGATGGTGCCGCCGACCCGAACCGTCGTCACGACGCGACCCGGGAGAAGCTCAAGCCATCCAACCCCAGGTAGCCTGCCGCGCCGGTGGCGACGTGAGGCAGCGACAGCCGACCGACCGTGTCGACCGTGGCGATCGCCGCCAGGTTGGACGACGGGCCCGTCCGGACCGACAGGGTGATCGTTTCGACGGGCCAGTGAGCGGAGTCAAGCGTTGCCAGGACCGTGCCGGCGGCCAGCGACGCCGACCACGTCAGCCGGCCCCGCAGAAACACCCGGCCGTAGATCCCGTCGAGCTGGCTCGCCACGGTCGGGAAACCGGCACCGGCCCAGGCCACACCCGAGCCGCTGTTGAGGGTTGCGACCAGCCACGCGGGCGGGGCGTCGAGCACGAGCGCCCGACCGACGTGCAGGTCGCGATCTGCGTAGGAGTCGCCATTGGCCAGCGTCCGGAACATGTCGGTGTTGTCGCTGAGGGCGAAGCTGCCGATTGTCTGCGACGTTCCGTCCTTGCTGGAGTGACAGGCCGCGCGAAACGCCACCTGATCGGCTGCGTCGGCGTGCGCCGGCACCCGTGCCCGCAGGCACGAGTAGCCGTTGACGTAGCCGCCGCGCTGGCCCGCGTACTGGGTCTGCCAGACGTCCGTGCTCTCCGCGCCGGTGGCCGGCCGGTTGACGGTCCGCGTTGCCCCAGCCGGCACCGTCTCGGCGGTGGCCACCGCGCCGACGTCACCCGCGTTCAGGACCACTGTGCCGGTCTCGCCGTTGACGGAGTCCACGGCCGCCGGGTCGCTGGTGTAGCCGGTCGCCGCCACGCTGCCTCCCCTCGTCGGGTGGTGGGGCCCGGTCCGGGCAGTAGACGGACCGGGCCCACGATCAGGTCAGGACGACGTACGGCACGAACTGCTTCGCCGTGGGCGACGCGATGGTCGCCGGGGCGGTGGCCGCCAGCGACGACCCCGAAGACTGGCTGAGGTTTCGCTCCCCGGTCACGATCGCCGGGGCGCCCACCGCCCCCAGCAGGGTCGGCACCGCGGTCGCCTTGACCATGATTCCCACCCAGTAGATCCCCGACTCGGTGATCGTCTGCGCGGTCGCCAAGGCCAGGGTCTTGGTGGTGTTCGCCCCCCAGGCCGTGGACGTCTGGTCGGCGGTCTGCGCCAGCAGCGCTGGAGTGGCCGCGTTGGAGTACAGCGCCAGCCAGTAGTTCGTCGGGGTGTTCGCCGCCGTCGCACCGGAGCGCACCGAGATGTTGGTGATGACGTCCCCGGCGTGCAGGTAGATCGGCACCGACGTCATGACCTCGGTGACCAGTGCGACCTGGCCGGTGTCGCCAGCCGAGTCGTACAGGTTGGTGCGGGGCAAGTTGCGCCGGTAGAACGTGTCCGGGCTGGACGGGTCCGCCGCGTTGAGGTGCGCCAGGGCGTCGCGGACGTTGCGGGTGTAGCCGCCGAGTTGCACGGGTCAGTCCTCCTTCGGGCCGAGGACGTGCTCGGCCAGCTCGTCGCGCTTGAGCGCGGTCGCCTCGTCGAGGGTGAGCCGCTTCTCGCCGGCCGCCTCGCTGGTCGCGAACGCGATCCACGCGTCCTTGGCCGCACCCCGGGCCGGAGGCTCGGTGATGACCGGCTCCGTCTGCTCGGCCGGGGTGACGACCGGTTCCGACGCCTCCTCGACGCGGTAGCCCCGGCGACGGAAGTACGCCAACGCGCGGCCGTGCGTCTCGCTGTCGACGGTTGCCGTGCCGTCGGCGAACGCCACCCCCGCCACTTTGCCCGTGAACCCGGGCGTCGGAGTGGTGAGCTTGAAAAGCGCCATCACCGCACCTTGACCTTCCGGATCACGCCGCACGCCTTGGTGGACTTGAGGACCATCGCGACGGGCCCCATCTCCACCTCCCACGTCTTGCTGGCGCCCGGCTCGTCCATGCGCGGCATGTACGTCTCCACCAGTGGCTTGTTGGCCACGGCCGCACCGTGCAGGGCGTCCATGCCGAACGTGACCGCGTAGATGTCGGTCAGGCCGGTGATCGTGCCCCCAGCACCACCCTCGTCGGCGTCCGCGCTGTAGATCGGCACGATCGGGCTGGAGCCCTGGACGCCGTTGCCGAGGTCCACGAGGGCCCAGTCGCCGTACCGCTCGACGCGCCGGCCGAGGTCGTCCTTGTCGGCGGTGTAGAGCCCCGCCCACCGGGCCAGGGCGCGGATACGGGTCACGCTGCTGGTGTTGCCGAGAAGCGCCTTCTCCCCGGGCGGCACGGCGCCGGGGGCGCCGAGGTCACCGCCGCCGGTCTTGCTCGGGGTGATCTCGGCCAGCATCTCGTCGAGGCGGTCCAGGGCGGCCATGGCGAGCGGCTGAGTGATGACGGTGCCGGCAGTCCAGTCGAGGTAGCCGGTGGTGACCCCGTGGTCGAGAGGGTCGTACTCGGTTTCGGTGCCGGTGAGGGACTTGTCGAGGCCGTCGAACCCGAGCGCGTCAACGGCGACGTCGCCGTTGATCAGCTCCTCCTGGACCTTCTGCTGCACGCCCGTGATGAGCTGCTGCAGCTGGAAGGTGGCCTCGTTCGTGGCGGCCTGGCCGAGGTTGGCCAGCACCCGGTCGACATCGAAGCTGCCGCCGAGGGGCTTGAGGTCGACCGTGTACCGCTGGCGTGCGGCCTGAGCGGGGGTGTACTCGGAGTTGAGCGCCCGGAAGCTCGCGCCCCGGGGAGTGGTGAGGCGGGTATACCCGTAGGTGAGGGTCGTGCCGCCGGTCGGGTTGACGGTGTCGTCCCAGACGATGCGGTCCAGGAGCCAGGAGTACCGGCGCAGGTTGTCGATCACCGCGAATGCGACGTCGTCCTGCACGTTCACCTGGGCCTGGGCGAGGGTGATAGCCACGATGGCTACTCCTGTCCTGGTTGGTGGGTTACTGCCCGTTGAGGCGGGCGGTGAGTGCCGCGCCGAGCGAGGCGGGCCGTTGCCGGCCGTTGCCGCCGCCGCCGTGGTCCGCTCCCTGTCGGGCCGGCCCTTGGCCTCCCGGGGTGGCGGTGGCGGCGAGCTTGGGGTTCGCCTTGATGGCGTCACGAACCGCCGCCGTCACCGACTTCTCGAAGTCATCGGCGGTGGGGTCCAGGTCGGCGAGGGCCTTCATGAAGCCGCGGGAGTCCTGGAGCGCGTTGACGTCGCCGCCGGCCTTGCCGGCGACTCGGTACAGCGCGTTCTCGACCCGTAGTTCCCGGTTCTCCGCCTGCGCATCGGTCAGCTCCTTGGCGACCTTCGCTGCGGTGGCGGCCGGATCGGTGTTCGGATCGGGCTTGAGCCCGAGGGCGACCAGAACGGCGTCGAGTTTGGCCTGCTGGTCCTGCTCGGCCTTGACGCGGATCTCCTTCTCGCGCTTGGCGTCTTCTCGGGCCTTGCCGAGGTCTCGCATGGCGCGGTCAGGGTCGTAGTCGCCGTCGAGCTTCGGCTTGCGGGCAGGGCCGTCCTGGGTGGTGCCGTCGCCCTGATCGGTGCCGGAGCTGCTGGGGTCAGTGTCGCCGGTCGTGCCGCTGTCGCCGTCGACGCTGCCGCCGGCCACGACGAGGATGGGGCGGCCGTCGCGTCGGTATCCGAGGACCGTGCCGGGAATGACGGCGCGGCCGGTGACGGGATTGACGAACGCGGGCAGGGTGGAGCGCACGGGGCCTCCTTGAGGCGGGTGGGTGAGGGCGCGCCGGCCTTGCCGGCGGTGATGGATCAGGTGGCGCTGGCGCGGCTCCGGCCGAAGTGGCTTACTCGGCGACTGCGCTGATCGCGCCGTTGGACCAGCCGTCATGCGCAATCAGCGCGACGATCTCGGCCTCGGTGCGGCGGAAGCGGCGAGCCAGCATGGTGACCGTGTCGCGCGCTGTCGCGCTGGTGTACGTCATGCGGTCGCCGGTCAGCTCTGCGGTGCCCAGCTCGGCACCGGCGCTGCCGTCCGCGTTGACGCGGTGGAAGGCGATGCGCTCAGTCAAGGAAATCAACCTTGCCCTTCGCGTGCGGCGCCAGTTCATCGACGATGCCCAGAGCGTAGTCCAGCCACGGGCCGGCGCCGAGCAGCTCGAAGTCGGGGCGCAGGGCTTCGAGGCGTTGGCGCAGCCGTGCCACGTCCCGGGGGGTGAGCGGGTTGTCGACCCACTCCCCGCCGACGCTGAAGTGCCTGGCCGGCCTGGTCTTGTCGTCCTGGACCGGTCCGGGCTGGTCGTCGAGGTCCAGCAGGCCCCAGGCGAAACCGTGGTCGATGCCTACCAGGCGACCGCTGTCGGTGACCATGATGTTGCCCGGGTTACGGTCGCCGTTGCCGGTGAGCTGGTCGACGAGGCCGAGCAGCTTGGCGTCGCGGCCCTGGAGCAGCTCGGCCATGTTGTCCGTCTCGCCGATCGTGCGGCCGTCGATCCAGGGCATCCAGACCCGCTCCGGATCGTCCCGGTAGACGCGCACGATGGGCGCGCCGATCGCACGGCCGAGCAGTGAGGCGAGCTGCTCGGCGTCGGCCTGGCGGCGGATCGAGGCTGCGACCTCGTCCGGGTCTCCCCAGTCGAGCCCGCGCTTGCGGACGAGCCACGTGCCGCCGGATTCCACCAGCTCGACGGCGGCGGACACGCCTCCGGTGAGCGGAGTGCGCCGTGCGCCGTCGTCGAGCTGGGCGGCGGTGGCGGCGAGGTCTTCGACGCCGTCGACGTTCCGGTGATACGGCCTGGCCGCGTCGGGCACCGTGGGCGGCGCTGAAGTCGGGCGGGGTGCGGGCGATGCGGGGGCTGGTCGGCTACGGGGGACGTTGCCTGCGCCGATCTGCTCCCGGTACGGCAACCGCTTCAGCTCCGGGTTGGCGGCGAGGTGGTCGCGCATTGCGCCCTGCCACTGGCGCACCTTGGCCTTTGCGGTCGCCCGACCGGCGTCGTCGAGGGCGGCAGTCTCACGTTCCTTCCACTTCCGGATCTGGCGCTCGATGTACCGCTGCTGCTCCTTGGCCTCGTACCCCTTGGCGTTGGCCGTGGGCCGCGCCGGCCGGCGGGTCGCCCCAGGGAGGAAGGCCCTCAGGCTGTGCGTGCAGTTCGGGTGCTGGAGCCCTGCTGCGCGGGCCTCCTCCACGCTGCCGGCGATGTCCACCGTCACCGTGCCGTCACCGACCATGCTGGGCAGCTCCACCCGGCCCCGGCGGGCACCGGAGATGGAGAGCACCTTGCCTTCCCAGGGGCGGCAGAGCGGGCACTCGCGCGGGCTGTCCGACACGATCACCGTGTCCACGCCGAGGGTGGTCAGTCGGTCGGTCTGGCCCTGGACAGCAGCGCGTTGAGTGACGGTGCGGACCGCCATCTCGGCATAGCTGGACAGCCGCCACTGGCGACCGCGGGTGTCCGTGAAGGACACGACTCCTTGGTCGACGAAGCGGGCGTACGCCCGCTGGGCGGCCTGCCGACGGGTCTGACCGCCCGCCACGCTGACCGCGGTCGCCTGCTGGATGACCGATCGGTACACGTCCAGGACGTGCCGCAGCACGTTGGAGTGCCGCTCCCCGACGTCGGCCACCAGAGCGGCAGCCAAGCTCTCGACCACGGCGATCCGCGGTACGGTCTGCACCGCCCCGGCCGCGCCGGCCACCTCCGGGTCGCGGGGCAGCAGTGCCGCCGGCAGATCCCGGGTCGCGATGCCCTGCCCCGAGCGGTACGCGGCGGCGAGCGTCTCCCGGATCGAGTCAGCCCCCTCGGCTGCAACCAGGCCGAGGATGCGTTCCACGGCGCGGCGGAGCGCGGATACCGCGCCGAGCCGGGTTACCGCCCAGTCGGGGGCGTCCATCATGCCGGCCGCCAGGTGACGGGTGACCTGCTCCAGGATGGCCTGCTCGGCACCCCGGTACAGGTCGACAGTGCTGCGGGTAACGGCCTCGACCTGCTCGCCGGTCAGCGCCATCGACTACTCCTCGGCCGGCGGTGGCTCCTCGCCGCCCTGGCCCTCGTTGGGGCTGTTGCCGGCCAGCGCGCCGAGCGCCCCACCGACCTCGACCGGCGTCGGCTGGTCACCCTTGATCCGGGCCACCTCGGCGGCCACCTGCGAGTCGTCCCAGTCGGGGTGGACCATCCGCACCCGGGTGTCGACGGACGCGGCTTCGGCGGCGTGGAGCAGCTGGAGCGTGCGGGCGACCGTCTCCGGTGCCTCGCTGACGCTGTCGCCGAACTCGACGTTCGGCCTCACCGGCTCGGCCGGCGCTCGGAGCTGGGCGCGCTCGACGGCCAACAGCAGCTCGACCGCCTCGGCGATCGCCGGCCGCCAGGTCTGGATCCGGTTGCCCCGGGTCGTGAAGGACTGCCGCTCCCTGGCCTGCACCTCTGTAGCTGTCACCGCGACGTCGCCCTCCTCGCCGAGGGTCTGCGACGACAGGCCGGCGTGCCGTAGCGCCGTCTCCACGATCGCGTCAGCGGTCGCCTTGTGCTCGACGTGCCGGATCGCGAACTGGCTGAGCGTGATGCCCGCCCCGGGCTGGTCCGGGAGCATGCTGACCGCCGAGTACACCTCTCGGTCGGCGTCCCACGTCGCCCCGCTACCCGGACCAAGGCTGGTCAGCATGTACTCGGGGACGACGATCCGGGCCCGGGCGAGCCGCAGGTCCCGCATCCACGACGTCCACGTTTCGTCCAGGGCGTCGAACTGCTGCTCGTTGCCGTCGAAGTCGCTGCGGCCGAGGTACTTCAGGCCTGGCGCGGTGCGCCAGCGACGCTGAGGCCCCGAGTTGGGTACGCGGACGACGTCGAGCCGGTCCAAGCCGGTCGCCTGCGCGCCGGTGGCGTCCACCAGCTCAGCCAGGTATGCGCTGCTGCCATGGTCGGCGAGGCTGATCATGCGGCCGAGCCGATCCGGGGTGCCCTCGTGCAGGGCGTACGTAATCCGCCCGGCCCGAGATTTGTCTGCTCCGGTGACCACGTCGTGGTGCTCCAGCAACCGGATCACGACGTTGTTGGACCGCTCCAGCTCCGACCAGAACGTCACCTCGACCAGGCGGCCCCACCGGATGGTCGGTAGCGCCCCGTCGGCGTGCACCGCGGCGAGGAACGCCGACGGGGAGACGTCCTGGTCGATGACCGGCCGCACGTAAACGTCGCCGAGGGCGCTGTTGGCGTCGGCGGCGTGCAGCAGCACCCCGGAGAGTCCATCCGCCTGAAGCTGCTCCAGGCGGGTCATCACGGCCGGCTCAGGGTGTGTGATCGTCGGCGGCTCGGAGAACAACAGGTTCGCGGCCGTGCTGGCCAGGTCGGCAGGCAGCGGCGTGTGCAGTCGGGCGTCGCGGGTACCAACCGGCGGTGGTGTGCCCCACAACCAGCGCGACAGGGTGCCGACGATGCCGCCGGCGTATTGTCCAGCCCGGTATCGCTGCGATGGGGGGATGCTGCTGCCGTTGGCGTGCCGGTTGGCGTACACGTCACGGAGCTGGTCAGGATTGCCGGAGTACCAGGCATCCCAGTCGCGGTACGCCTGGTAGGCGGGGGCGTAGGCCGGCGGTGGCCACGGGCCGTCATCGGGGATCGGCACCGGACCTCCTCGTCAGGCTGTGAGGGCGTGTGCGCTCCGCAGCAGCGGACGCCACAGCACCTCGGGGGTTTTGATCGCGTACCTCGCGGCGTCGATCGAGTGGTCGTCGGCCTTGATCGGGGCATCTTCCCCGCGCTCGGCCGCCTTGTCGTCCCATGAGTAGCCGGGGATCTCGTCGATCAGCCCCCGGCACGAGGCGTGCACCCGGAGCTGGTCGTTGCCGAGCAGCGACGACATGAGCCGGATGCCGTCGAGGACGGCGTTGTCGGCGAGTGCCGGAGTCATGCCGTCCTCGTGGAGCTGCAACCGCAGCGATGCGGCGGCCGGGTCGACGACGGTCCACTCCGGCCGCAGCCCGGTCAGGCCGGTCGCCCCGGGGACCTGGAGGCGGCCGAGCCAGGCGCGCAGCTCGCGGGACAGGCCGGCGTCGGTGAGCTGCCGGCGGGCGACGGCGGGGTCGTGCCGCCACTCGTGGGTGAGGTGCAGCCGCCCGTCCTGGCCGACGCCGAGGATCAGGGCGGCGGTGGCGTTGCGGGTGCCGTAGTCGATGCCGAGGCTGATCCACCGGTGGATTGCCGGCAGCACGGGTATGACGTGGCGGTCCTCGTCCCACATGTCGAAGACGGCACCCTCGGCCTGGACCCAGGCTCCGAGGATGAACCGCTTGTACCAGAGGCCGACGTACTCGGTGGTCAGGTTGCGGACATACTGCGGGTCCAGGTGCGGGTTATCCCGCAGCGTGGAGTGCCATGTGCGGAGGTTCAGCTCACCGGCCCGGAGGAGATACTTCTTCCTCAGCCAGTGGTTCGGGCTGTCCGGGTTGGTGGTGCCGAACAGCTGCGCGCCGGCCACCGACAACCGAGCCAGCACCTGAGTGAAGAACGCCTCGGGGATGGTGGTCAGCTCATCGCCGTACGCGATGCACAGCGTCATGCCGCGAACCTTGGGTTCGGCCTTGGCATCGTTGGCGCCCAGGACGTCGACCTCGCGGCCGAGGATGGAGCCGGTGGCCGCGCCCGGGTTGTACTTGACCAGGTGCGCGAGGGGGCCGAAGAGGGCCGGGTCGCCGAGCACCGAGAACACGTTGCGGTTGACGCTCTCCCTGGTCTTGCCGAACAGCAGCACCCGGCCGGAGCTGGGGGCGGCGGCGATGGCCATCAGGAGCCGCAGCAGCGACGCCACGGTCTTCCCGGATCGGACGCTGCCCTGCCAGATGTTGAGGCGGGCGGTCGACTCGACGATGGACCGGATGTGCACTGGGGCGAGCTGCCGGACAACCGCGTCGACGTCAATCGCCATTGGCGGTGGGTTGGGTGAGCTGGTCGTAGGCTGCGCCGAGGCCGGCGGCGAGCGCGCCGAGCATGCTCTTCGCGGCGTCGATGCCGGGGTCGGCGTCGTACTGGTCGAGCTTGACCGCCCGGTCGACGGCGATGCCGGTCGCCTGCATGATCTTCAGCTTGTCGGCGAAGGTCGGCTGAGGGAGCGTCCAGTCGACGCGGTCGTACTCCTTGCCCCCGTGGTCGACGTAGTGCGCCTCTTCCCAGAGCTGCCCGCGCAGCTTCTCTGCGTCGCCGAGCAGGGCCAGGGCGAGCGCGGCACGCCGGTCCTTGGCGTCGGCGACCCGGGCGGCGGTGGCGACCTTGGTCTTCTCGCGGTCGAAGCTCAGGCCGAGCTTCTTCGCGATCTCGCTGATCGTCTTGCCGCTTCGGCCGAGCTGCTTGGCGATGGCGTTGCGGCTGAGGCGTTCGGCGTGGAGCGCGCGCACCTGGTCGTAGTCGGCCTGTGTGACGGGCCTGGGTGCAGCCATGGGTCACCTCTTCCCGGCGCCTTGTCCGGTCAGGGGGGTGGGGGTGTGCGGGCCACCGTTCAGGCCGGTGCGTGGTGGCAGCCCCGGACCATGCGCCCCGCAGGGCGGTGGTCCATCCCAGCCGCACACCCCCTGTCATCAAGGGGGAGTCCTGTTCGCGCTGGTCGGCGCGTAGTTGCGACGGCAGGATTCGAACCTGCGACCTCTCGGGTTATGAGCCCGGCGAGCTGACCACTGCTCTACGTCGCTGTGTGCGGGCAGGCCCCGCCGCCAAGGCCTGCCCGCGTTCCCCTCCGCGTCCTGTCCCCTGGACGCAGTACAGCCCGGGAGCCGTGGGGCTCTACCGGGCTGTGGGCACACTCCGCCTACGCGTGAATGTGTGATTGATGATCGCTCGCTCCGGCGGTGGGCGTCAACTCGACGCCCCGTCTCGCGCCGGCTGGCCCGGTGCGGGTGAGCCATTCGACGTGGGCAGCGTGGTCGAGCCGGTACCAGGTGGTGCCTCGGCCTGGGCCGGGTAGGTGGTGGCCGGGTAGGAGGCCGTAGAGGCGGTCGTCGGCCTTGCGGGAGCGGCGGGCCCAGTCGCGGACGCGGTCGGCGGTGATGTCGGTGCCGAGGGCGTGGGCGATCTCGGCGGCGGTGCCGTACTCGCGGCCGTCTGTCAGCAGCATGGCCTGATCGTACTTACCTGGGCCGCGGCGGTGGGTTCGCCCCTTTTGCCGGTCGGCCTCGCCCTGGCTGGTAGGGCCTTCCCCGGCGGCCAATCAGCTTGTCTTCGTCGAAGTACCCCAAGCGGAGCCCCACCAGGAAGAGGGCGACACTCGACAGGAACGCCAGCGCCAGCGCCGCAAGCCCCGGGTTCGCTTTGATGTAGCTGGCTGCGATCGCGATGAGGTAGATGATGGCGGCTGCGACGAGATTCGCCAGGACGTTCACCAGGATGTCGCGGCCGAACTGTCGCGGGGCCGTGTTGGGCGGCTGATCGGGCACGGCTACATGGTGGCAGCGGTCCGCTACCGATGGGCGCCACGGTTCGATCGTACCTTCCTAGGCCGCTATGGCCACGCCGCACATAAGCGTCATTATGATGCTCGGCATAACGGTCATATTGGACGCGCGATGGCCTGCGACACGAGGCGGATTCACGCCACGGGCCCCGTGGTCACGTCAGTTCCATCCGGGCGGCATCGGTACAGGAACCCACTCCGTCTGGCCTTCCCAGCGCACCCAGATCTCGCGAAGCGTCGGCTGCCCGAGCGACGTTGCGTTGCGGAGCGGGATGGACGCTCCTGGCCACACCGGTCCGGGGTCCTTTTCTGCTCGGATCACACCCGGTGCCCGCGGCTTGTCGATCTCGACCTCGCGGGCTACTTCCGTGCCGGTGTTCACCATGGCCCAGCTCTCCCTGTCGGAACCGCCTCGGCGAATCTCCCATGCGACGGGTGGAGGAGGCGGGGGAAGAGCTGCCTCGGCGACCGCCGCTTGCCGTTCCGCGACGGTGATGGCTCGACGGTTGAGGCGAGCTTGGTAGAACGAGACAGCCACGGCGAAGAAGGCGATCACGACGCCGGCCCAGGCAGCAGCAACAGCGGCATCCACCCCGGCAGGCTAGCGCGACTGCGATACCTCCAGCGCGCTGCTGTACTGGCGTGCCGGGGTGCGACGCCCCCAAGAGGTTCTCTCGGGGGCGTCGCGCGGATCGATCAGAACACCGTGGGTCCGTGGTACGGGACCTCGACGGCCGCCGTGTGGCCACACGGCTGGATGGCGGTGTGCATGTAGGAGGCACGAGCGCGCCGAGGGTGCGTGATGTCGACGCCCTCGTACGGGACGAGCTTCTCGATCTGGGTGCCGCACTCCGGGCAGGGGTCGCCCTTGGCGAGTTCCGCCACGACTTGTCCTTTCTTTCGCGTTGGACAGGATCTGGGTGGGCAGGTCCATTATGCCATTACCCGGCGCTGGCCCCCGCGACCGCGCCGAGCACGGACGCCCTGGGCCAGATGTGCGCCACGCCCTCGACGGCTCCGGGCATCCCGCAGCCGCACCCGGCCCCGATGCAGAGGCAGACCTGGCATCGGACGGTCCAGCAGTCGACGGGGCCGGCGGTGAGCACCTCCAGGAGGCGTTGTCCGCAGCGCGGGTTGGGGCAGGCGACGCCGGGCAGGGGTTCGCGGGCGGGGGCGAGGCGGACGGCGGCGCGCACCCAGGCGTCCTCGTCGGTCAAGTGCTGCGCCACGATCCGGGCGGTGCCGGGCGACAGCGTGGGGATGGCGGTGAGGATGCGGCCGACGGTGGGTCCGTGGTCGCAGCGGAGGGTGGAGGCGAGCCAGTCGAGGCGGTCGGTGGAGCGGCGGTAGAGGTCGGCCCAGGTGGTGTCCCGGGTGGGGTGGGCGGTGAGGAGCGCGCCGCCGGTGGGGTCGCCGTGGCCGCCGATGCTGGTGCGGGTGCCGTACGTCGGGGAGCGCAGGAGCGCGGCGGCCTGGAGGTGGTGGTCGACGGCGCGGCGGTGGTCGAGCGTGGCGAGCTGGCCGAGGCGGGTGCGGGCGTCGCGGACGGCGTACGCGGCGGCCAGGGCGTGCAGGTGGTGCGGGGTCAACGGGCGCTCCGGGTGGTGACGAGGGCGACGGTGAGGGTGCAGGGCAGCCACACGGCGGCGAGGGCGACGAGGACGAGGGCCCCGTCGCGGGTCCAGGCGTCGGCGGCAGCGGCGATGCCGAGCATCCCGGCCACCCCCGCCACCAGTGCGGCGGCGAGGGCGACCAGCAGACGACGGGGAGTCACCGGGTGACGTCTACGTCGGCCGGGGCGTCGCGGTGCGGGCACGACAGCCAGACGCGGCCGTCGGTGTCGACCAGGTCGACGAGCAGCGCGTACGGGGCGCTCGGGTGGCGCTCGATGCGCCGCACGGTCCAGGTCCCGCGCCAGGGCGAGCCGGGCACGTTGTAGATGACCTGCTCGCCCTTGCGGACGTCGGCCCAGGTGCGGACCGGGGGCGGGGTGGGGGCGACGGCCGGGGTGTCGGTGGTGAAGAGCTCCATCTGTCCCTGCACCGCTCAGCCCTCCCGCGTGGTGGCCGGGCACTCGGGCAGGCCGACCACCTCCTCGCTGTCGCACGTCCAGCACAGCGGGTCCTGGCCGGCGGGGAGGGTGCGCGGGTAGGTGTCGCCGCACTTGCGGCAGCGTCCGCCGGGTCCGGCAAGGCCGGCGTCGATCAGGGCCCGGACGGCGCTGGCGGCGATACGGGTGCACATCGGGTTCGCGGCCGGATAGCCCCACTGGATGAGGTCGTCGGCGATGACGTCGGCTGCGCGCTGCTCCCAGTCGGCGGGGCGGATGCCCTGCGCGCGGTCGCCGACGGAACCGGGGGGCGGGTCGGCGACGTAGCGGTCCCGTTGCTGGCGGGTGCGGGCGAGGGCGTCGCAGGTGCGCGTCAGCTCAGCCCGTGCCTCGCTGATCTGCCGGACGGCCTCGACGGCGGCGGACGACGGGGCGCTGTAGGTGGGTCCGACGGCGATCCGCAGGTCGTGGAGGACGTCCTTCAGCTCAGCGCGGGCCTCGTCTCGGTCGGCGGCGCATCGCGCGATGAGGTCGGCGACGGTGGCGCTGGGGTGGGCGTAGCCGGCGGCGTTGAGGGCGGCCCAGGCCTGGGTGAGCTGCTCCAGGGCCTCGCCGTGCTCGCGCTCGGCGGTCGCGGTGGTGGCGCGGGCCTTGTCGCGTTCGCGGATCACCTCGTCGCGGTCGCGCATCATGGCCCGGTTGTCGGCTTCGGCGCGGCCGAGCTGGACGCGGAGGTCGTCGCGTTCGGCCTCGATGCGGTCGCGCTCCTCGGCGGTGGTGTTGCGCTGGCGGAGCAGGTCGGCGGCGGTGCGGGCGTAGCGGTCGCGGTCGGCGCGGGCGCGATTGAGGTCGGCGGCGAGGTCGAGGGCGTGCACGGCGGTGGTGGGGTTTTGGGCGGCCTCGATGATGCGGGCGGCGGTCATGCGGTCCTTCCGGGTGGGGATGGGGCGCAGCGGGATGCGGTCGTGGGGCTGGGTCACGGCGGGTCCTTCCGGGTCAGGCGGGCATGGCGAACAGGTCGCCCTGACCGCCGGGGGCGGATGGCGGTCGGGCGGGTAGCGGGTCGGGCATGTCGGCGGGCAGTTGCTGGAGGGCGAGTAGTCCGCCCTTTGTCTCGCCGACCGGGATCCAGCCGGCGCGGCGGTAACAGCGGCCGGGGTCGCGCTTGCGGCGGGTTTTGGTGGGGTCGACGAACGTGACGATCCCGAGTGGGGGCACGTCCGGCCACTGCGCTCGGGTGGCGGCGACGGCGGCGGCGATGAGGTGGGATGCGAGGTGGTCGCAGTCGGGTTCGCGGCGGAACAGGGAGCAGACCATGGCACCGGCCCAGGCGTGCTTGACGTAGTCGGCGATGGGCCAGGAGGTGACCCAGAGGGCGTCGGCGGGGTCGGTGAGGAGCACGAGGCAGCGGCCCGGGGGCACGAACTGGGGGGATCCGATCTTCTGCCGGTTGTAGTGGCGGTCGGCGAGGGGCAGGGCGCGGGGATCGGCGCGGGTGGAGCGTCGCCAGGGCTGCTGGGTCACGGCGGTCTCCTCAGGCGATGTCGTGGGCGGGCAGGTGGACGGTGTCGACGGGCCGGGTGACGTCGTCGGGCCAGGGCTGGCCGTCGTCGTCCCAGCCGGCGTCCGGGTCGTCGGGGTCGCAGGTGCACAGGTACGAGCCGCGCGGGGTGCCGCACTCGCAGCGGGGGCAGTCGCAGGAGCCGATGCCGTCGCCCTGGCCCTGGTACGGGTCGGGCAGGCCGCAGATGTCGCAGGTCACGACCGCTGCCCCCGTTTCTGGGCGCGAGCCACCTCCAGGGCGCGGCGGCGGATCTCGTCGGACTCGGACGCCTCCGGCTGGCTCCCGTCGCGGGCGGCCTCCAGGCGGGCGATCACCGGGGCGAGCACGGCCCGGCACTGGGCCACTCCCCGCTCGATGCGCAGGTCCCGGGTGACGTCGGTGTCGTAGCGGCCGGCGATGGCGCGGATCTCGTGGGGCTGCTCGCGGCGCTTGCGGTCCTCGCGGACCACCCGGACGCCGGCGCGCAGGTCGGCGGGCATCATCCGTTCGCGGGTCTGCCGGTACCAGGCGGTCACCGCGGCGCGGGCGTCGGTGAGGTCGAGGTCTCCGGCGTCTTCGAACCAGGCTTCCACCATGGTCTGGTCGACCTTGCGGGCGTCGCGGCCGGCCATGAGGCCGAGGAGGAGGGCCATCTCGGATCGGGTCATGGTCAGGCTCCCGTCAGGTGTCGGCTGATGGTGTTGGTGCCGTCGAGGGCGTCGTAGTGGGCGGCGAGGCGCATGGCGTCGGTCATGCGGCTGTTGCCGGTGCCGGCGGGCAGGGGTGCTCCGTCGGCGGCGGAGATCGACGAGGGGATGGGCTGGCCGGCCGAGGCGAGGCCGGTGCCGGGCTGTTCGCGCTGCATGGCGAGGCGCAGCTGGTCGTACTTCTCGCGGAGCTTGGGCAGGGAGAGGATGTTCGACCGCCAGAACGGGTCGCGCTGGGACCAGGCGATGACGTCGCGGATCTCGTCGAGGGCTCGGCCGTCCTTGTCGATGAGGAGCCGGGCGTCGGTGCGCCACTTCTTGGTGATGGTGGGGCGCTTGGAGCCGTTCTTGACGATCCACTCGGCGAGGTAGGTGCAGACCCGTTCGACGTCGATGCGGTCGGGGAGCGCCATCTCCTGCGTCGCTTGCGACGCAGGGGGAGATGGTTTTCTTCCTTTCCCTGTTCCCTGTTCCCTGTTCCTTTCCTGGCGTGAGTCCTCACTGAGTTGTGCGTGAGCCTGCTCTGAGGACTCACTGCCCGGCGGGTTGGAGGCATCCTGACCAGGGGTTTCCGCAGGTGGAGGAGGGGTTTCCTCGCTGGCTGGCGGCGGTTCGGGGGTGACCGGCGGGGGTGGGATCTTGCTCTTCGTGGGTCGGTTGATCCGCTGGTGCTCAGACCACCCTCGGACAGCCAGGTATGAGCGCTCGCCCACCTTGTAGCGAAGGATCAGTGAGGACTCACTGAGTCGCTTCAGGTCGAGTTCGACGTCGGTCGAGAGCCGATCGTCGAGGGGCCAGACGGCGGCCTTGATGAGCCTGGCGTCGTCGACGCAGCGCCCCTCGTCGTCGACGTGCGTCCACAGCCCGACGAAGGTCAGCCGGGCCTCGACGGGCAGGCTCGCCACGGTGAGGCTGGTGAAGAACTCCGGCTTGATGGTGCGGATCCGGGCCACGTCGTGCCTTCCTGATCTATGTCGTCGTGCTGGTGTGGTTCGGGTGGCCGCCCGGCCCCGGGGAAGTGGGGCCGGGCGGCCGGTCAGGCGGCCTTCGGCCGGAGTTCGGCGGCGACGGCGCGCAGGTCGCCGTACCGCTCGGCCAGCAGTGCCGGCCCGGAGGCGGGCGGCCCGGAGGCGGGCGGCGCGGTGCGAGCCCACGCGGTCAGGTGCAGCCACGGCCGGTCATCCGGCACCGCGGCGGCCAGGACGAAGAGCAGGTCGAGGCGCTCCCGCTCGGTCGGCAGGGTGGCGGTGAGCCAGCGGAGGTTGGCCTCCGGGTCGTCGTCGCGGACCCGTACGACCAGATCGGCGGCGACCTCGGCGAGGTGCTCGGCGTACTCGTCGGTGGCGGTCATCACCGGCTGCCCATCCGGGCGTAGCCGCGCGGCAGGCTGCGGATCGTCAGCGCGATCGACTCCAGCAGCGCCGACACGTAGTTGCCCCGCTGGTAGCCGTCGGAGATGTCGTTGAGCTGCTGCACGACGGCGTTGAACGCGGCCTCGTCGCCCTCGGCGCGGGCCTGGATCAGGTCGATGGCCCAGCGGGTCCGGGCGGGCACCTCCTGCTCCGTCGACCCGGTGCCGACCGCCCACGGCTTGAGCCGGACCTTGCCGAACGTCGGCGCGGCGCCCCCGTTGGCGTGGGCGGCGAAGGTGTCGCACCAGGCGATCAGCGCGGTCATGAGGCCAGCGCCAGGGCATTCCCGGTTCAGGCGCTCGACAGCGTCCGAGGCGCGGCGCCAGTCGTTCTCAACGGCAGCGGTAAGGGCGGCCCCGGCCAGGCGGACGGGCTTGCTGTGGTTCGTGGTGGTCATCAGTCCTCGTCTCCGATGCGTCGGCGGTGCTCGGTCTGGGCGGGCGGCGCGTCCGGCAGCTGGTGTCGGGCGTGGCGGCGGGGCAGCCGGCACGTGCACGGCCGGTCGCCGGTGTGGTCGGCCGGCAGGTCGCCGTCGGGCTGGTACAGGTGCGGGGTGAGCTGCCGGGCGGTCATCACGCGCCCCCGGCCGGGGCCGGCGTGGTACCGGCCCCGGGGGTGTAGCGGCGGCAGGAGCAGGTGCTGGTGGAGCAGGTGCCGCGACCGCGGGCGCCGGGGGTGTGCAGCGGCTTCAAGTGCCCGCACTCGCACCGGCCGGGCTCGGCGGCCACGGTGCCGGTGGCGGCGCCCGGGTCGCGGCGGGTCACCGGTCGGCGTCCGGCACGTCGCCCGGGTCCAGGTGGCCCGGCACCTCCCCGGCGAGCAACAGCAGACCGTCGAGCAGCTGCGCCCCAGCCGCCGCGAACACCGCGCGGGCGTCCCTGCTCGGCCGGATGGACAGCGACTGCGGCATGCCGCCCAGCCGGACCGCCACGCCCGGCACAACCTCCCCGGTGCCCGGGTCGACCACCACGTCCCCGTCGCACACCACCCGACCCAACAGGGCCGTCTGGAAGCTCGCGCGGATCTGGTGGACCGTCTCCACCTCGCCCGGGTAGCGGGCCAGGCACCAGGCGGTCAGCGCCTCGATGTCGGCGACGACCGGGGCCTCCTTCGACACGGCCAGGGCGACGGTGCCGATGTCGGGCAGCCGCCACGACGGGGCGGTGCCCTCACGCTCCAGCTCGGCGCGGGCGTCCGCGTCGAGGGCGGCCCGGTGCTCGGCGGCGCGCTTCTTCGCGGCGTCGGCGAGACCCTCCAGGCGGAGCACCTCCTGAACCCTCTCGGTGCGGTTCATCCGGCCATCTCCATCTGCTGCGGGGTCTGCTGGGCGATGTACGACTCGACCCGCTCGATCACCTGGGACACCTCGGCGTCGGTCAGGTCATTGGTGCTGGCGACCGGCCGGCCGGCGATGTCGCTGACGTAGGCGAGCCGGTCGTCCCGGTCGGTGATGTCGGCCTGGCCGAGCAGGGCGAACATCTTCCGGCGGGCCGGGTCGTTGCCCGGGTTCTTCGGCTCCGGCGGGAACAGCTCCGCCTTGCGCGCCTTCCACTTGGCCTGGAAGTGCGTGGCCTCGTCGGCGGTGATCCGACCCGCCTTGGTGGCGTCCAGGGCGGCCTTCCACGCCCGGCGGAGGCCGGTCTCGTCGGTGGTCACCGCGAGGTCGTCGAGCAGGCCGGCGGCGACGGTCGACAGCGCGGCCGGCGGACCGGAGACGGGCCGGGCAGTCGGCGGGCCGGACACCGGCCGGTCGTCGTCCGGCTCGGCCGGCTGCAACGCGACCAGGTCCCGGGTGTGCGCCTCGGCCGGCGCGCACCGCAGCGTGTCGAAGACGATGTTCTCGACCGTCCAGTTGCGGGCCAGCTCGATCGGGTCGTCATAGCCGGGCCGGATGCCGACGTGCACCGACCGCACGCCGATCACCGTGCCCGGCTTCGACCGGTCGAGCCGGATCCAGCAGGAGACGTCGAAGCCGAGCGTCTTGTGGCCCTCGACCTTGTACTCGCGCTGGCGCTCGATCGGCTTGCCGGCGTCGTCGAGGGCGGCGACCTCCTTACCGCGGGCCGTCAACAGGACGATGCCCGGGAAGGTCATCAGCGTGGTCATGAGCTTCCGGTGCCGGGCACCGGCCTCGTTCCACAAGTCCATGCTGATCTTCGGTTCGTCGTCCGGGCCGAGCGGCTTCGCGCCGTACTTCCGGACCTTGGCCTCGTGCCGCTGGCGGGCCTTGTCGGACGCCCAGTCCTTGAGCAGGTCCCACTCGGCGGTCATCGAGTCGATGACCAGCACGATCGGCGGGTCGCCGGCGGACGCGGCGCGCTGCGCCGCGGCCTTCACGGCATCGACAGCGCCCTGGATCTGCGCCCAGGTGCCGTCGTGCTCGACGACGAGGTAGTTCGCGCCCGGGATCGCGCCGTACTCGTCGGCGGCCCCCTCGCCGAGGTCGATCCAGTACATCTGGCCGATGCGGGAGCTGGTGGAGAACTGGGCGCAGGCCCAGGACTTGCCCGATTTCTCGCCGCCCTCGATCAGGATGAGCGGCCACGGCACGCGGCCGGTGGGCTGGCGGGTCTTCAGGGCGGTCATCGGGTGGTCTCCGTGAGGTCGAGTTGTCCGGTGCGGACCGCGATCGTGATCGCGTGGGCGTTGGTGGTCGCGCCGATGTGCTCGCGCATCCGCAGCAGTCGCATGGCGATCGCGCTGCCGGTGAGGCCGAGTCGGGTGCCGGTCTGGCGGACGGTGTAGCCGGCGGCGAGGAGTCGCAGCGCCCGCAGGTCGGTGGGGCTGATCTGCGCGACGGCGCGGGCCGGGGCGGGGGCCGTCATGCCGCCACCTGCTCGGCCCTGTCCGACCGGCCCAGCGCGCGCCGCTCGTTCTGGCTCATGCCGCCCCAAACCCCGTACGGCTCGCGCCGTTCCACGGCGTCCTGCGCGCACTCGGTCTTGACCTCGCAGCGGTCGCAGATGCGCTTGGCGGTGCGGGTCGAGCCGCCCTTCTCTGGGTAGAACTCGTCGGTGTCGGTGCCCTGGCAGTTGGCCCGCTGGTGCCACTCGGGCAGGGCGTCGAGGATCAGGCGGAGGCTCACGACGACGTCTCCTCTCCGGCGGCGCTGGTGGCGGCCCAGGCCGGCGGCGGGGCGGTCCACGCGCCGGTCGCGGCGACGTCGCGTACCCGGATGAGGCCGGTCGCGTCGTCGGGTCCGGCGTGGACGGGCTCCGGGGTGCGGGTGACGAGCTGGTAGGCGGTGGGGCTGAGCAGGTGGTCGGCGGGGGCGAGCTGCACGGTGTCGGGCCAGTGCCGGCCGAGGTAGCGGGCGCTCACCGGGACACCGCCTCGGCCGCGTTCGGGTCGGGCCGGCCGAGCAGGGCGCGGGCGAGCCGCAGCGCGTCGGTCCAGTGCTCGCGGTCGGGCCGGTCGCGGTCGCTGTCCGGGTGGACGAGCCACCGCTTCGACGGGATGTGGTTGGGGTGCTCGACCTCGCCGGCCCAGTCGTCGTGCATGGCGTCGCCGATGTTCTGGAGCAGCTCGGCGAGCGGCCGGGCGATCTGCTCGGGCAGGCTGGCGGCGAACGGGAGGCGTCCGTCGAGGCTGCCGGCGGCGGTCAGCACCACGTTGGCCTCGGGCGAGTGGCTGTAGGCGACGGTGCTCGGCTCGGTGGTCGTCATCGGGCCCGTCAGGGCCACGTCCACGTCGGCGGTCAGCGGCTCCGCCTGGCCCGGGGCGGTGGCCTGGGCGGCGCGGAGCCGGTCCACCTCGGCGAGCAGCGCGGGGATGTCCTGACGAGCGTGGGCGATGAACTCGGCGTCCGGGTGGGTGGTGCCCTTCACGTCGTCGCGGTACATGTGCTGGGACCACTGGAGGACCTCGGCCTTGGCCCACTCGTTGATGGGCCGGATGAAGCCGTCGGGGTGCCACGTCCAGACGGTGTCGAGGTTCTCCGGCTTCTCGCACTTCGGGTCCTCGCCACGTCCGATGCCGCCACCCGTCAGGTAGGCGGTGCACGCCTTGCACGCGTTGTCGAGCAGCACCAGCTCCTCGTCGGCCGTGTATCCGATGCACGGCTCGGGGCGGCTGGTGGAGATGATCCGCAGTCCGCCGGAGTGCAGCGCGCGCAGCTCAACGGACTGGCTGATGTGGCCTCGCCAGCCCCACGGGCCGGGGGTAGCGGCCTGCTCGCGGGCGCGGATGGCGTCGAGATCCAGGTCGGCGGTCGGGGTCGCGTCGGTGGTCGTCATCGGGTGCTCCCGGGGGTGTCGAAGTCGGCGGGGGTGGTGGTGAGGTGGATGTCGCGCAGGGTCCGCAGCGCCCACCGGGGCGTCGCCGGATCGGCGGGCTCGTCCGGCGTGGCGGCGGTGCGGCGCAGGGCGTGCAGCTCCGCGCGGGTCGTGGCCAGGTCGGCGCGGAGGCCCCGCTCGGTGCGGTGCGCGTCGCGCAGGTCCTGGCGCAGGTCGTCGCGTTCCTCGGCGGCGTCGTCGGCTGCCGTCCGGTACGCCCAGGCCAGCAGCGACGCGACACCCAGGGCGATCAGCAGGGCGGCGACGAGGGCGGACAGGGCGGCGATGAGCAGGGCGGACATCAGGCGGACCCCCGCTCGCGTCCCTGCGCCGGGCGGCCCGGGGACACCCCCGGCTGGATGCCGTGCCGCGCCCGGAACTGCTGCACCTTCCAGCGCGACCAGTCCAAGCCGTCGGCGATCTCGCTGTCGGTGTGTCCCTTCGCGGCCAGCCCCGTGATGACGGTGATGAGCGCGGCCTCCGGGTGGTGGCCGGGGCAGTAGTCCTTGCCGTCGCGCCGGGCCCAGCCCTCGGCCATCGCGCCCTTGCGGGTGGCCTGGACGTCCGTCAGCTCGTCGACGGCGGGGGCATAGGCGATGTCGCAGTCCGTCGCGTCGCAGGACAACTCGACGATGAGGGTGATCACGCCGCACCCCGCTCGCGCCGGTCCCACTCGACGGCCGTGATGTGCCGCGCGGCCAGCTCCCGCAAATCGAACGGCGGCATCACGATCACCGGGGTCATGTACGCGCCATCCGGGTCCGGGAACTCGCCGAGGGCCACGCCCCGCCAGTACTCGCATTCGTCGTCGTGGGGCTCGCCGGGCAGGTGCCCACACAGCGGGTCGCCGTCGTGCCGGCCGCGCCCGGTGACCGCCCAGCCGTCGCCGGCCTGCCGGGTGACGGTCGGCTCGTCCATGTCGCCGCGGTCGTAGGTCAGCCCGGTCGGGTCGTCGATGCTGGGGCCGCCGGTGGTGCTGGTGCCGGGGATCGGACCCAGCGGCGGCACCGGGGGCAGCGGCGGCAGGTCGGGCGCGGTCACCGGGCACCGCCCTCAGCGAGCCGGGCGAGCAGCTCGGCGTTCTCCGCCCGCAGCCGCTCCACCTCGGACTGCTCCGGGTCGGGGACGTAGCCGTAGAAGCTGAGGTTGAGCTGGCCAATTTGTGCACGGGCGGACCGCTCGTAGTAGCCGCCCGTCGACCGCCGGGTCTCGGCCGTCAACCCGAACGCGGCGGCGATGACGTCAACCCGGTCAGCGGCGGCGGCGTCCTTGTTGCCGGGGTCCGCGACGTTGATGCCCAGGCCGACGTAGGGCGGCTTCGGCTGACCGACCAGGGTGGCGGCCCGGTCGGCGGCCTTGCGAATGTCGTCGGCGAGGGCGAGCCAGTAGTCCGGCTCGGCCGGCTGGACCGGGGCGGAATCACCGGTGACGGTGACGCCCTCCTCGACGTAGTAGGTCGCGGTCGCGCCGTCCGCCATCGTCGCGGTGACGTCGTCGCCGTCGCGGATGGTGCCGGTGATCAGGTCGCGGGTGCCGTCGTCGTAGACCACGGTCATGCCGGCGGCGAGGTACCTCGCCTTGATCGTGCGGGTGGCCGGCTCGGCCGGCTGGGTGGTCGTGTCGGGTAGGGTCTGGGACATCTGGACTCCTTGCTTGCGGTAGGCGTGTCCGGGTGGGAGCCCTCGGCCGGTGGTGCGGCTGGGGGCTCGTCTGCGTCAGGCCGCAGCAGCCCGGCGTGGTCCCGCCGGCGGCTTGGGCTTGATCGGTCCGGCCGGGGGCTTCGGCGCCCTCGGCGGGTTGGTGGGGCGCGGAGGGGGAGAGCTCGGCTTTTTCGGCCCGAAGATGCCCAGCACGGGGGCCGCGTCGGGTCGCTCCTTCTTGCTCTCAAGCCACGCAGCGATGTCGTCCTCGTCGAAGCGGGCGTGCCGGCCGACCCAGGTGATCGGCAGGGTCCGGGCGGTGATGGCGTCGCGAACCCAGGTCACCTCGACGCCGAGCGCGGCGGCGAGCTGCTCCTTGTTCATCAGCGGCTTCATGCGGCGGCCTCGAACAGGTCCTCGACCTTGGTGCCGAGGCGGTCGGCCATGTGCAGGGCCAGCTCAAGGCTCGGGGTCTGCCCCTTGCGGATGCGCAGCAGATTGACCCGATCCATGCCGCACAGTCGCGCCCGAGCGGCGTTGGTCGTGGCGCCACGTTCGGCGGCGAGGCGGTCGAAGACGTCAGTGCGTAGCCGAATCCGCGATGCGACACGTATGCCGCGATTGATCTCGGGAGGTGCTGCACTCATGTCGCAAGCCTAGGGTGCTGCACTCGTGTCGCACCCTCGTACTTTCGGCCGATTCTGACCCGCCCTCCAGGACCCTACTGTTGCATCAGTGCAACACCTATGAAGGGAAGCAAGATGCCCGGCCAGAGAGGGATGGCGGTAGGCAAGCGACGATCAAGATGTGGAGCGCAGTGGGTGTTGCGCAAAGGCAACGCGACAGGTCCGCAACCGGTCCGACCTGCGGTTACGACCTACGGTGTGCACATGCGCAACACACCGGGGCTGGGGCGCGGCACATGGGCCGCATACGTCCTCACCGCCCGCGAGCGCGCCGGACTGACCAAGAGCGAGTTGGCCAGGCGCATCCAGAAGGACCGGGCCACCGTCGGCCGGTGGGAGGACGGCAAGAACCGGCCCGACGACGCGGACCTCGTTGCCCGCGTCGCCCAGGTGCTCGGCCTCGACCTCGACGAAGCCCTCGCCGCCGCAGGTCTGCGCCCCGGCGTCACCCCGCCAGCGACCCCAACCATGGACCTGGACGAGGAAATCGAGCTGGTCCGCACCGACCCCAAGCTGGACGAGGACATGAAGCGGCGCATCATCGCCCTAATCCTGGAGCGCCGTGAGCGCGACAAGGCGGCGGCGATCGAGGAAACCAAGCGGCTCATCGACCTGTTCCGCCGGAGCTGACAACGGTGTGGATCGAGAAGAACGGGCCCGTCTACCGCATTCGGGACCTCGTTCGCGGTAAAAAGGTCACCATTCAGACCGGTTATCCGACGAAGACCAGCGCCAAGAATGCGATGGTGCAGTTCCGTGCGGAGCAGTTGCAGGGCAACGCGCTCATGCCGCGCGGCGGTCAGATTACCCTCGCCGATTTCGTGGGGGAGTGGTGGCCGAGCTACGAAAAGACGCTGAAACCGACCGCCGTGAACTCGGAGGGCAACCGGATCCGCAACCACCTCCTGCCCATACTCGGCCATCTCACCCTTGACGAGCTGGACGGGCAGGTCACCCAGCAGTGGGTCAACGACCTGGAGGCCGGCGTCGGCCCGTGGCCGGAGTCCACGCGGGGTCGTCGGAAGCCGCTGGCAGCGAAGACGATCAGCAACTGCCACGGCCTGCTGCACACGATCTGCGGCGCGGCGATCGCGGCGAAACGGATCAGGCTCAACCCGTGCTCTTCGACGATGCTGCCCCGGCGCGAGCCGAAAGAGATGAAGTTCCTGAGCGACCCGGAGATCGGTCGGCTTATCACGGCGCTTCCGCCGCACTGGCGACCGCTCGTCATGCTGCTGGTGGCGACCGGTCTGAGGTGGGGTGAGGCGATCGGCCTGCGCGCCGGCCGGGTCGACCTGCTCGCCGCGCGGCCCCGGCTGACCGTCGTCGAGCAGCTCCAGGAGCTGGCCAGCACGGGAGAGCTCGTCTTCCAGTCGCCGAAGACCGCGAAGGGCCGGCGCACGGTCAGTTTCACCACGAAAGTCGCTCTACTGCTTACGCCACTCATCGCCGGAAAGAAAAGTGACGAGGTCGTGTTCACCGCGCCGAAAGGCGGGATGGTAAGGACGCGCAATTTCCGGCGGATCTGGGTCAAGGCGTGCGAGGAAGCCGGGCTTCCGGGCTTACGCATTCACGATCTGCGGCACACTCACGCGGCGATCCTGATTTCTGCCGGGCGTCCGCTGTCGGCGATCTCCCGCCGCCTCGGTCACTCGTCGATCGCGGTCACGGATCTGCTGTACGGGCACCTGCGTGAGGAGGTCGACGAGGGGATCCTCGCGGCGATCGAGGAGGCGATGGCCGGCGTCCGGGCTGAGGACCTGGAGGCGGAACTCGACGAGGAGCTGACGGACGTGTTGGCCGACGCAGCATGATCAACTCTAGGGGAGGGGTAGGGGAATCCACTCCGGAGACGCCCGGAGCAATCCGGAGCATGACGGAGCAACCAGCAGGTCAGGTGGCCTGTTGACCCCCTGACCAGGGCCCCGGTACGGGTTCAATTCCCATCAGTCACCCGGCAAGAAGGCCCCCTCCACTCGGAGGGGGCCTTCGGCGTTCCTGAGGGTTCGCGGTCAGGCGGTCGGCTCGGCGCTGGGGGACTCGGCCCCGTCGGCGGGAGTGGCCTCGGCGTCCGGGGAGGCGGTGGCGTCCGGGTCGTACGGGAGGGCGCTGCCCTTGACGTACGAGCTGATCGCGCAGGTGCGCCTCCATCGCCTGCCGGCGTTCGGCCGTCTCGCTCGAGGCCAGGACCCCGGCGCCACTCCGACCCGGGTGTTGTCGAACAGCCAGGCGCCGTTCTTCATCGAGACGTTGACGCAGCCGTGCGAGACGTTGACGCTGCCCTGCTGCCCCTCGGACCAGGGGGCGGCGTGGATGAACTCGCCGCCCCAGGTGAGGCGCTGCGCGTAGTCGATCTTCGTGCGGTAGCCCTCCTCGGGACCCAGCTCCTCGAAGGTGTCGAAGACGGTCTTGCGTAGCTTCTCGATGACCACCATGGTTCCGCTGGACGACGGCGTGCTCTTCTTGCCGAGGCTGACGGGGATGGTCTTGATCACCTTGCCGTCCTTGGTGACGGTCATCAGCTTCGTCTTGTTGTCGACCGTCATGATCACCGCTGGGCCGGTCTTGATGTCGACCGTCAGGTCCGCGCGGCCATACCAGCCGTCGCCGAGGGGGAGGCCCCCGGCCTGTACCCGGTACGAGATGGCGCTGCCGGCCTTCCAGAACTCCTTCGGCCGGTACCGGATCTCGGTCGGGCTGACCCAGTGCCAGATGCCCTCCTGCGCCGGCGTGGAGGTCACCGTCATCCGCCGCTGGACGTCGTCGCGGTAGTCCTCGGGGATGGCCCGGCTGAACTTCACGATGAGCGGCATGCCGACGCCGACGACCTGGTCGTCGCCGAGGAAGCTGCTGATCCGCACCTGCTTGCCAGGCTTGGCCATGGTGGTGAAGGTGCTGGTCGCCTGCGCCGGCTTGCCGTCGTCCCCGGTCGCCGTGACGGTGGCCGTATAGGTCTCCCCGTACTTCAGGGCGCCCTTGGGCAGCCAGCTTGCGCCGTCGGCGGCGAGCGTGCCCTCGACGGGCGCGCCCGCCGAGTCCTTCAGCTCGATCGCGGTGTCCTTCGCGTCCTTCGTGGTGAAGGTGATGCCGGTGGACGCCGGCACGTCCTTGGCGTTGGCCGCAGGCTCGGTGATGGTGGCCGAGGCCTTGGGTGCGCTCTCGCCGCCACCCTGCCAGGCCGACGACTTGCCCCCTTCGCCGTCGGTGCAGGCGGTGGTGAGCGCCAGTGCGGCGGCGAGCAGCCCCGCCGCGAACACGCGGCGTCGACCACCGCGCCGGGTCAGCTGGTCCTGGGTTGCGCGCATGAATTCCCTCACTGTCGTGGTACCCCGGTTGCCCATCGTCTCTCAGTGACGCACGGAAACACGTACCCGTTGCGGGGGGTGAAGAGAAACACCCGAACCATGATGTCCGAATGCTGCCGAAAATTCGAAGTTGGCGAGTGATGTTCGCAAATGACGAGGGCGGGCGCCGGGATCCCGACGCCCGCCCTCGTGCTGGTCGTCTGTCAGGCCAGCGCCGACCCGGAGCCGCCCTCCGGCACCGGTAGCGCGCTGCCCTTGACGAACTCGGACCAGCTCAGGCTCCAGGCCGTCCAGCCGTTGCCGGGGGCAAGCTTGCGCTCGGTGCCCTTGATGGTGACCGGATCGCCGACCCGGGTCTGGGAGAAAAGCCACTTCGCGTGCGCCATCGAGACGTTGACGCAGCCGTGTGAGACGTTCTGCCGCCCCTGCACGTGCTCGGACCAGGGCGCGGCGTGGATGTACTCGCCGCCCCAGGTGAGCCGCTGGGCGAAGTCGATCTCGGTGACGTACCGGTTGGCCGGGTTCGGGTCGTCGCGGGTGTCGAAGACCGTGGACTCCTTCTTCTCCATCACCACCATGGTGCCGCTGGAGGAAGGGGTGCTTTTCTTGCCCAGGCTCACCGGGATCGTACGGACGAGCTGGCCGTCCTGGTAGACGCTCATCTTCTTGGTGGCATTGTCGACCTTCATCTCGAACGCCCGGCCGATCTTGGCGGTGGCGCTCCGGTCGACGTTGCCGTACTTGCCGTTGCTGAGCGGGACGCCGGCCAGCGCGATTCGTACGCTGATCGTGGTCCCGGGCTTCCAGTATTCCGGCGCCCGGTAGTAGGCCTGGGTGCCGTTGGAGACCCAGTGCCACGCACCGGGCTGCGGCGGGTCGGTGCGGACGAACATCCGCTTCTGCACCGCGGCCCGGTCCTTCTCCGGGATGCCCGGGTGGAACTCGGTGACGACCGGCATGCCGACCCCGTACGTCTTGTCGCTGAACAGGTAGAGCCCGGAGGCGATCATCGACTTCGGCTTGGTCATCGTCGTGAACGTGCTGGTGCCCTGCCGGGTCTCCCCGCCCGCGCCGGCGGCGCTGACGGTGGCCGTGTAGCGCATGCCGTACTTCAGGGGGCTGTTCGGCACCCAGGACGAGCCGTCGGTGCGCCAGCGGCCCTCGACCTTGGTGCCGTTCGCGGCGGTGAGGGTGAGGTCGGTCACCTTGCCGCCTTCGGGGATCTTTGCGGAGATTTCAGTGCTGACCGGCCTGTTCTTCGCCCCGTCGGCCGGGCTGACCTTGAGCGGGTCGGTGCTCACGGCCGGATCGGTCGGCACCGTTCCTGTCGCGGCGACGCTGCTGCCGACGTCGGGGGCACCGTCGACGAACTCCGCCTTCTTCTGGTCGGCACCGCACCCGGTCAGCGCCAGTGACGCCATCAGGCTCAGGACGCCTACCAGCGCCCCGGCCCGCGCGAACCTGCCCATTCCCACCCCTGTTCTCGCGTACCTGGCGGACATCGTGCCGCATGACGGCCGTCCGCTACGGCCCGAGCCGGCGATCACGGGCAATTTAGTGGCTTTTGACCGTTAAGGGTGTCCGAAGGGTGGAGTCGAGTATCGGATTGGAACCCCGCTCAGGGGGCGTGCTAGTGTTCTCTCCGTTGCCAACGAGCGCCGCTAGCTCAACTGGCAGAGCAGCGGACTCTTAATCCGCGGGTTCGGGGTTCGAGTCCCTGGCGGCGCACCACCTCTGATCAGGCCGTATAGCCATCTGGCTATGCGGCCTTGATCTTTGGGTGTCGTGTGGGTGTCACGTGGGCGCGGTCCGCCTCAGGGCGGGGCTCGCGCCGGGTTCTGTTGCCTGGCAACGGTTTGAGCTGCTTGGCGGTGGGTGTTGCTGCGGTTCGTGGGTGTCGGGTGGGTGTCCGGTGCTTGCGGCCGGAGACGCGGGCTGCGGTGGCCAGGACGAGGCGGGCGGTGGCTTCGGCGACGGTGAAGTGCAGGTCGAGCAGGACGCTGGTATAGGTGTCGGCGGTGAGCACGATGCTGGTGTGACCGAGCTGCTCCTGAACGGTCTTGAGGTCGGCGCCTGCGGAGTGGGCGAGGGTGGCCGCGCCGTGGCGCAGGTCGTGCAGACGGACGGGTGGGAGACCGGATTCGGTCACGAGGCGGCGGAAGCGGCGGGTGAGGTAGTCCGGGTGTAGCGGCTGCCCGTCCGGCTGTGTGAAGACGTAGCCGGAGTCCGTCCAGTCGGCTGCGTGCTCTGTCTGCTCGGTGAGTTGTCGGCGGCGGTGTTGGCGCAGGATCGTGAGGGTGGTGTGGTCCAGGGCGATGGTGCGTCGGCTGGCGGCGGTCTTGGGTGGGCCGACGGTGACGGTCTGGCCGTAGGCGATGCGTTGCTGGTCGATGGTGATTACTCGGCCGGTGAGGTCGACGTCGACCCAGCGCAGTCCGGCGGCTTCGCCGCGGCGTAGGCCGCGCAGGCTGATGAGCCACCACATCGCGGTGAGTCGGTCGTCGGCGGTGTGGTCGAGGAAGTGTGCCAGTTGCTGGGTGGTCCAGACCGCGACTGCGTACCGTTCGCCGTGGTCGCGCCAGGCCTTTACCCGGTGGTCGGTCCAGACACGGGCCTGGGGTCGCCTTGGTTTGGCCAGTCTGACGAATCGTGCCGGGTTGTCGCGGAGTAGTCCGTGCCGGATCGCGGCGTTGAGGGCGGAGCGCAGGGTGGCGCGGATGCGGTGCAGCGTGGACGGGGTCGGCGGCCGGCCGTGGCGGTTGGGTGTTTCGGCGATGTGGGCGAACGTCGCGGTGACGTGGAGGTTGGTGAGGTCGGTCAGACGGTGGCGCCCGAGGTGGGGGATGAGCTGGTGCTCGACGTGGTCGGTGTAGGAGCGCAGCGTGCTGGGGCGGATGCCGAGGTTGGTCGACAGCCAGTAGCGCAGCCAGCGGGACACCGTCCAGGTGTCGCTGGTGCATTCCTCGGTCGACCTGGCCAGCAGCGCGTCCCGCGCCCGCTCGGCATCCCCGCGGGTCAGATACCCGCCGCGTCGGACACGTTCCCGCCGCCCCGTGAGGGTGCTCACCGAGCAGTGGAAGTACCAACTGCCGTGACCACGCCGGCTCAGCAACTCGCAGGCCGACTCCAGACGTCGCTTGGTCTCCGGGTGACGACACCCGCACCGCTTCACGATCACTCCGTTGCCACGCATCGCAGTACCTCCAGGTTGAGTAGGTGACCTCTGCCTACCAACCTGTGCCCCTCATCAGGCCTACGTACCAGGCTCTGCCCAACCCGGCCGCTCCTCGCGGGGGAGGTGCTACGCAACATCGCATCGCAGCCCCTGCGGCGGTGCCCCCAATGAGTGGGCTCATTGGTTCCTGGCGTCGTTGATTGGCCCTTCCGGCTCGGCGGTCCAGCCGCAGGTGGATGACCGTGTATCGCTGGGAGTCAGGCTGCGGGCATAGCAGCGCCATCGCCAGCCTTTGGCGGTGCGGTGCAACGCGATCGTTGTGCTGCCACACGCCTCACACGTCGGTGGTGCCTGCCTGAACTGTGCCGCGTTTTCGTGCTCGAGTATTTTGCGGGCGAAGTGGGCGCCTTCCATGACAAGCATGACTTCACGGCTTTGGCGTTGAGAGAGGACGTTGAGGCTTCCGAGAAGCACGAGCCGCTCGTCGATGACGACGATCTTCTGGTGCATCTTGTACATTTCAACGATGGTGGGACCCGCCGCTCGCAGCGTTTTCAGGTTTTGCTGCGAATTGTCGGTGCCCTGCAGGTGGTCTCTGGCGTCGCGGACGAAGACGACGACTTTGACGCCTCGTTCAACCGCTGCACCAAGCGCCGGCGCCACCGACTTCGTTCGGTTTGCCGTCCAGGTGGCCCACATCCAGATAGAGTGGCGCGCAGACTCGAGGTACTCGGCGAAGGTTCGATAGAACGCTTTCTCGTCTTGGATTTCGGCGACGCGGACATGTTGGGCCAGGATGTCGGCCAGGTCGTTGCTGAATTCTCCGAGTAGCGGCCGGTCGGGCTCAGGCACGGACGGTGCGGTGATCAGCTGCTCGGCGCGCACGGTGCGGATCGTTTTGCCAAGTAGCGGCGCGATACAGGCCAGCACGGTGTCCGGCGGTGCTTGTTCGATGCGCTGGCGGCTGCCAATGAGGTAGAGACGGTCCTTGGTACGGGTGACGGCGACGTTGAACAGCCTGAGACCCTCACGGGCGAAGCCGCCACGAGAAGAGCTTGCCTGGGCGATCCATCGGGACTTGGCGTTGTCCTCGACGAGGTCGAGAACCACCACGTCGAACTCCCGGCCCTGGAAACGGTGGGCGGTGCCGACCTCCGTGGGATGGGCCCCGGTCTCCTCCCAATCCCGCAACGCCTCGAGGGTGGCATCGGCTTGCGGGTTGTACGGGGTGATGACGCCGAGCGTCTCTCCGCGCGAGCGGTGGTACTGGGCCAAGGCTCGACTGATGAGCGCACCGGCCGGCCACCAGCCTTTGGAAGGGCCGGTCGCTCGCACGGTGCCGAGGTCACCGAGTCTGTCGGTGTCGATGAGGACGATCTCCGGGTCGTCGGCGTCGCGGACGCGGGTGTTGGGCGCAGCGCGTAGCAGGCCGTCATAGGCGACAGCGTTGGCCACGTGCATGATGTCGTGTCCGAAGCGGTGCTGCTCGTCAAGCACGGTGCAGCCGGGGTTGGCGGTCGCGTCAGCGGCGACGGTAATGCCGCAGAGGCCGAAGATGTCGTCGCACAGCCAGCGCTGCACGTCGGGGCGTTTGCTCTTGGTGATGGGCGTCGGTAGGACGGGTCCGAGTTGCATGAAGTCCCCGAGGAGCACAGCGGTGGTGGTGGCGCGCGACACGGCCAGCAGTGTCTCGGGGATGGTGGCGGCGCCAACTTCGTCGACGAGCACGACGTCGTAAGGGCCGTCGAGGAGGACCGTGGCGGTACGCAGCCGCGCGAGGGTGGTGGCGATGACGCGGGCTTGGCGGATGAGGGTGCTTTCCGCGTCGCGGCGCAGACGGTCGTAGTCGTCGTGGGCTTTGGCGTGCTCTTTCTCCAGGCGAGATCGGGTGGGAGCCTCGGCAGCGGCGCGACGGCGCAATGACTGCATACGCTCGTACTGGGCCGGCAGTTGGTGACGATCAGCCCGCTCGACCAGGGTTTGCTGCTCTGGCGTGGCGCGCGGCGCCGCCTCGGCTGCCAGTAGTCGCTGCTGGGCCGCGTCGTGCTCGTTGACTGCTGCGGACAATTCAGCGGCCGCCGCGTGGTGGATGCGTTGTGCCTCGGCCAGAACGCTGCCGCGGGCAGCGATCTGTTCCCGGCTGAAACGTACCTTCGCTGTCAGTGCCGCTACCTGAGGCTCGGCGGAGCGATGGAACCGTGCGAGAAGGGCCTTGTCGTGTTGCACCTGCGCGCCGAGCGTCTCCACTGTTTCGCGCTGCTCCTGCAGGAGACCGCGGAGGCGATTCAGCTGCCGCCAGTTGCGGGCCCGTGCCCATGGTCCGCCGTCCCGGGCGGAGGCAAGGTCCGACTCGGTCCGGTCGCATTCGGCTCGCGCGGCGAGCAGCCGCACGGCAACTCGGTCAACCTCCTGCTGAGCCAACGTGGCCTCGCGCCTGATGCCGTCCAAGGCGTCCAGCGCGGTTCGCGAGTCCGAGGTTTCCGCTACCGCGGCACGAGCCTCCTGCACTGCGGCATCGGCCTGCGCCAGGGCACGACGGCGAGCGGTCATTTGATCGCCGGCATTCGCCAGTTGTTGCGCGAGCCGGGGTATGTCCCGGTCCCGGTTAACCGCGGCACGAGCCCGTTGGTGTTCACTCGGGTTGAAGTCCGCTACCAGCTTTTCGGTGGTGCGAAGATCGTTCACTGTCTGCTTGAGTGCCAGGAGCCGGTTCTGCAAGGTCAACCGGCGTTGCTCGGCCTCGGCCAGTGATGTCTTGACGAGGTGGGTGAGCGACACGTCGGGGTCGGTGGCTATCTCCCGTAGATGGGGTGGTCCGACGCGAATCAGGTCGCCGGGGCGGTGCCGACGGTGTCTCATCACGCCAGCGAGGGCGTTGTCGACCGCGATGTTGGTGGCCGACACCAGCAGGACCCGCTTACCGTCGGCTATCAGGGAGCTGATCGCTTCGCTGAGCACCCGCGTTTTCCCGGTGCCCGGCGGTCCCCACACCAATCGCACCCCGGGACGAAGGCAGGACGTGTACGCCTCACACTGCGCTGGCGTGAATCCCGCGACACGGTCCAGCATCTGGGGTGCGGGGGCAAGGCGGCCGGCGGCGAGGTCTGCGGCCAAGCCCACTGGCTTTACGGTCGCGAGGACCTCGCGGAGCCGATCCAACAGATAGGCCGGGGGCTGACGCTGTTGCCATAGGGTGGCGTCGGCAAGGTCCACGAAATCGGCGACCCGAACCCGCAGCTGCTGCCCCTCCTGCATCACCTCCAGCGGCCGGTATCCACCCTCGGCTCCCCTCGGTGGGGCCGTGCCGGCCACGCGCAGCGTGTCGAGCTGGTCCACGTCGGTACGCGATCCGCGCAGATCAACGCTGTACCAGCCCGCCTCTGCCATGGGGTGCGCCCGTCCCACCCGCCCCCAGCTCGCCGTGCTCGTACCGCCTACGGTCGACCGCCACACGTCAACGACGGAACAGACTTCCTCGCGCCACCCCGACACCAATCACCTCGGATTCGCTCGCTGGCCCGGTTGCGGTGTGTACACCGTCAGTCCAGAGGTATGTGCTCCGGCACCGCCGCGCCGTCAGGAAACCCGTCGCTTGTCGAGGCCAAGCCGTTGACGCTCGACCATGATGATCCGCCGATCAAGCGGGATCGCCTCATCGGTGAGGAGGTCGTGGTCGACGTAGGTGCCGTCAGTTGCCAACGGGTCAGCGCTCTTCGCGACGCTGTCGTGGGCGTATGCGCGGATCAGGGCGCTCTTGCGTTCGAGCATTTCCAACAACCGCTGATCCACGGTGTTTCTGGCTAGTAGGCGGTGAACCCGTACGCCCCGGGTCTGACCCATCCGGTAGCACCGCCGGATGGCCTGCTCCTCGTGTGCCGGGGTGAGCTGCGGCTCGGTGAGCACGACGATCGACGCCGCCGGAAGATTCAAGCCCACCCCGCCAACGCCGATCTGGCTGACCAAGACGGCGTGGCCGTCCGTACCGCTGAAGTCGTCCACAACCTGTTGCCGAGCAGCGACAGGGACCGCCCCAGAGAGCAGGAACACCGGTGTGTCTTCCTGGAGGCTCACGCGCACGCGTTCCAGTACCTCCAAGAAGAAGGAGAAGACCACGACCTTCCATCCGTTGTCCGCAGCCTCTTGGATGATCTCGCGCAGTCGCTCCACCTTCGCCGGCATTACCGACCCGTCGATGACAACGGCGGCTCGACGCATATGGGCGAACTGCCGGGCCTCGACCGCCCGCCGGTAGGCGCGCGTTTCTGCCTGGCCCATCTCGACCCAGTCCGCGACCTCGATCAGGTCCGGAAGTTCGGCTAGGACGTCTTTTTGGTTGCGGCGGAGGTACACGTTGGCGACCTTGCGGCGGAAGCTGGCGGCGCCGGCCAAACCGTCGGTGACGCTGATCGTGGCCGCCACCGCAGGGTTCAGGTAACGGATCAGGTTTCGAAACTCGTCGACCCGGTTCAGCATTGGCGTGCCGGTCAGGAAAAGGGCTCGGGGTGCCTGGGCGAGATAGGCGGCGACGGCCTGGGACCGTTGGGCTGCCGGGTTTTTGATCAGTTGCGCCTCATCCACGATGACGACTCCGGGGCGGAGATCCTGAGGTAAGGACAGCCGGCTCAGCGTTTCGAACGTTGTGACGGCCACGCCTCCGTCAGCGTGCCAATGTCGGATCGCTTCGTCGCGCTGCGGCCCGTGTAGGCGGTGGGCGGGCAGCGTGCTGTGGGATGCAATCTCATTGAGCCAGTTCACGATGACGCTGGCCGGGCAGACGACGAGGAAGTGACGCCCTCCGGCGGCAGCGAGGTGGGCGCAGACCGCGATGGCCTCGATCGTCTTGCCCAACCCCATCTCGTCACCGAGGATGCAACGGCGTTGCAGGAGTGCGTACCGGACTCCGAAAGCCTGATAGCCGCGCAAAGTGACGCGTAACCTTCCCAGGTCCAGCCCGATCTGCCCGGCCTGGTTCTGGAGAGCCTGCGGCAAGTGCCCATGCGCCGCCGCGCCGTCTGTCGTGCTACCGCTGACTCGCTCCAGCAGCGTGTTGTAGACCGCGGCGTGGCGTGCAAAGTCGGCCCACAACGCGTCCCGGCCGTCAGTTAGTGCCTGGCTGCTTGATTGGTCCCACTGCCCAAGAATCGTTGCCGCTGCGTCTGCTTGGCGACTGCTCAACAGTCGCTCCACCTCCGCTACCGCTGACCTCGCAGCCGCCTTGGTGGCTGCCCGAGCGATGAGCAGCCCTCCTCTACGTGTTGCGCGCTTTGCCCTACGCAGAGCGTCTGCTAAGTCGTCGGCAAGAGGGCCCAGACGCGCGATACCGTCGGCGTGCAGCTGCGTGACAATGCGAAGTACCCGCAGGGCCCGCAGCAGCGGTTCCAAGGCCGGGTCTTTGCGATCGGCATCTAAGCGCACCGAGGCGCCGTGCTCGACAAGACGTTGAAGCGCTTGTGCCGCATCGGCTATGGCCGCCGCGCTGCGGCTTCCTACTCCTGGAAGTCGTACAAGGTCCCCGTGCGATGCGCCCAGCACATCCAAAACTGTGCGGTAACCCTGTCGCTCAAGGCTCGGCGCGATTCGCAGGCCCGGCCGTACCGCTCGGAGTTCCTGGACGGGCGTCCCCCGCAACCCCTCGACCACGGCAGCATGGTGTGCTTGGCGATAGAGCTCTGCCGCTTCGAGCTCTGCGGTTGTTCGAGCTGATCCGAATGCGGTGAGCTGCTCCAGCAGTAGGTGCCCACGCCACCACACGTCCCGCGCAGCTAGTCGATTGAAGGATGCCTCTGTCGCGCCCCGGGGCTCTGGTGGCGCTGCCCCCCGTTGGCTCAAGCCTCTGCTCCTTCCGGCGACCGCAGCATCCACCCTCGGGTAGGCCAGCAGGTAAAGGCAACGATGGCACGCTGTCAGATCGCTGATAGACAAGGAACGCCTCGACTTGTCGATCTCGCCACCGGCGTCAAGCACTGCTGGCCCGTCCGTGCGCGAACGAACGCCACTGGCGAGCCGTCGGAATCCATCTTTAGGCTGTCACCGTTTAGGGGAGCACCGAAATCGTCAGGATGAGGTACGAGCCGGTGTCGCTGACCGACAGCATCAGTGACGACCTGCGCGCGATGACCGCAGGTGTCGGCGCGGCGCAGCGGCAGGCTGCTGCGGCCGAGCATGTCATCGCGCAAATCGCAGCCCGGGCCGTCGCGGCCGGCTTCGCGGGTATCGCGGCGGGGCTGGCGCAGGTACGCGAGGTGGTCGGGCGAGCCCGCGCACGGCTGACAACGATCGACGCAATCCTGGGGGAGGCAACGGGTTCGGTCGCCAGCGCTGCGCAACAACCGTCACCTCAGGAGACGATCAGCGCACTCACGCGGCTGCTGGCCGTTCTCTCCCGGGTCGATGCCGAAGTCGCGGAGGCGGCAGGCGGGATCGAGGAGGCTCGGCGGCTCGTCACAGTGGCGCTGCGGGGAGGCCAACCCGGCCCGACACTGGCCCGCCTGCAGCAGCTCAGCCAAGGGCTCTCGGCCGTCAAAGCCCGAGGAAACCAGGCGCGGCACCATGTCGAAGCGGCACTTGCGCAGGCCCGGCAAGTCGGTGACGTGGGAAAATGGCTGCGGGCGGCGGCGTAAGCCGGCCGCCCGCAACGCGCGACGGCGCCGCGAACCCCACGCGCGTACCGAACCCGCCGGAGTGGCTCCCTGGCTGGCTGACAGAGGCTGCCCGCGATCTGCCTCGACGACAGGCGAAGGACCCCACATCCGGTGTGGCGCTGATCAACGGTGAGCGGATACCCATGAGATCCGGCCGGGACCCCGCCGCCGCTGCCGATCTCAAGGCGGCCTACAAACTCATCGCCACCACGACCGACCACCTGGAGGCCAAACTCGCCGCCCGGATGCGTCGCGACCAGGTCATGCATGCCGAGGTGCTGACGAACAACCCGCCGTGCGACTACGAGCCCTACGGATGCGAGAAGATCCTTTCCCGGCTCCTGCCCGCCGGTGCACAGCTGAGCGTGTACGTACGCGACGATGACGATCAGGTACGTCTCTGGCGTACCTACATAGGCAACGGAAAGGCGATCGCATGAAGGCCACGTGGGCGTACGACCGAGGCGACCACCGCGACAACCACGAGACCGACGTGACCGACCCCGCTGTCCTGGAGGCACTTCTCCACGAGATCCATCAGGCCGGTGAGCCCGTCGCGGTCACCATCTTCAGCGACACCACCGATGATCCCGATGAACTGCCACCCGGCCTGCAGATCGGGCTCGGCCACCCCACCTACGCCTTCGCGGTACACATCGCCGATGACGGCGGCTATCTCAACGACCCAACAGTCCAGAAACCCGGTGGGGACATCAGCTTCGATCTCGGCGGTGTACCCACTGAATACGGTGCCGAGAACCTACGGCTCCGGCCCGTAACGGCCATACAAATAGCAGCCACCTTTCTCAAGACTGGCGGCAAGCAACCCCAGCTACCCGCCGCCGAAAACAACTGACCGCCGGCCATGTCGACCATCACGAGTTGACTGGCCAGCTCGTTCGCGGAGATGCCCTGGAATCGGGAGTTGTTCCCGCGATGTCACCTTGGTTGGTGACGACCCGGTTACTCGGAGGGATGCCGCCTGGTCAAGGTGTCGGACGGTCCGCATATGCTGCGGGCCCCAGGCGGGACGACGCTGTCGTGTGAAGCGCTCGGGCAGACGGGGAAGGGTCCAACGCTGAGAGGAGTTGGCGGGTGCGGCGAACCGGTCCGGAGGAGGACGTCGCCGGCGCGGATGCGTGGCAGCTGGGCGGGATGCCCGGCGGCCTGCTGCAGGCCAGCTATCTGACGCCGGGCAGGTACGCCGCCCAGTACCGGGCGATTGTCGACGTGTTGCTCGCGCAGCAGCAGCACACCCTGACCGGTGTCGCCGCCACGGAACTTCCCGACCTCATCCGGGCGCATCTGGCCGCCTCGGGTGCGGACCCCGCCCTGGTCGACGAGGCCGGGTTCGACCTGCCGGCGCGGATGACAAGCTTGGAGCGGTGGGGTGTCGTCGACCGGTTCCAGGACCGGGCGCTGCGGGATGCGGACTTCATCCGAAACCTGGACCGGTACCAGCTGACCGAAATCGCCGCGCAGCTGCACCAGGCGGTCACGAGTCTCGGGCAGGACGCCGCGACGGCGGCCGCGGCCACGCTGGCGCCTGGCGTGTTGACCGCGAACCTGACGCAGCTGCGTGATCTCGCCGAATCGGATCCGGGCGAAGCGGCGAATGCCTGGTCGATCATTTTGAATACCCACCAGTCGATGGCGCGGGCCGCGGCGGGGTGGCAGGCCCGGCTGGCGTCCGCACTGGCCGGCACCCCGACCATCGACAAAATCACGGTGGTGCAGGAGACGCTGCGCCGGTACGTCGACATGTGGGGTGCCGGCGTCGATGTGCATTCGGAGACGATCACCCGCCGGGTGAACGAACTGGGTGCGGTTTCGGACGGGGTGTGGCGGGCGGTCGCGGCCCGCATGCTCGGGCCGAACGCCGACGACCCGGCGATCGTGGAACTGGTCGGGACGTACCGGCAAACCTTGGAGACGCTGCGCTCCTGGTTCGATGGCCCGGACTGTCAGGCCCGGCGGCTGCGGCGGCAGATGCGCGACACGATTGGTCCGCTGTTGCGTGGGCAGCGAACTCTGGCCGCGATCGGTGGGCATATGTCGCGGCGTGCCGAGCTGCTCGCTTTGGCGGCCCGGATTGAGGCCGCTGGCGATGACGAGGCGGGCTGGCAGGTGTGGTGCAACGCGACCGGCCTGTACGCGGCCCGGCACCTGCCGGGGGTGGCGCCGGCGCCGGCCGGTAACCCGTCCGCATCGTCATGGTGGGAGTCCGACACGGTGCCGGTCGAAGCCCGGCTGCGAAAGCAGGGCCCGCGCGGCACGACCGGGGCGCCGGCGCGGCTAGCCGACAACACCGGCAACCGGAAGATCGCGCGGGCGAACGCGGTGGCGCAGCAGTCCTTGGCGGCGCAGACCGAGGCGGCGGTCGTGGCCCGCTCGGGGATGCGGTTGTCGGACTGGCCGCCGATCTCGGAGGCGGAGACCACGCTGCTGCTGCAGTTCCTGACGGCGATGCTGCGGGGCAGATCAGCGGCGTCCGGGACGCGGACCGCGATAACCGGGGACGGCCGCTGGTCGTTGCGGACCGAACCGGTTCTCGGCGGCGTGGACGCCGTGATCCACACACCGGCGGGCCGGCTCGTGCACCCGGATCTGATCTTGCACATCTCCGCCACCACAACCGGGAGCATCGAATGAGCGCCAGAACGTCGGAGCAGCAGGTCGCTGCGCAGCACGCGTTCGTCGGCCTGCTCGCCCAGCCGATGATCACCCCTGCCACGAACCGGGAGTTGTTCCGGCTGGTGGTTCGCCATCAACAGCCGCTGTCGGAGGCGGCGCGCCGGCTCGGGTACCGGATCCAGCGGGTCGGTCAGGCGGCTCGACTGATCCGGGTACCGGTCGGCGGAACGGCGACCGTTCCGCCGCGGCCGTCGGACGCCCCGTCTCGGCGGCTGTTGGCGCTGATGTGCCTGATCGCGGCGTGCTGCGAGGAGGTGTCCGGGACGGTCACCCTGCAGCGGTTGTCCGACATGGTTCGTGACGTGTGTGCCGCCCCGGGCGTGCAGGTGTCGCCCTACGACCCGGACATCAAGTCCGAGCGCCGGCAGTTGCGGGACGCGGCGGCGCTGCTGGCCCGCTGGGGTGTGCTGAACCGGCGGACCAGCGACGAAAAGATGTTGGAGGAATGGACTGAGGACGGGTCCGGCCCCGGCGCCGGCTACGAAGTCGACCGGGACGCTCTGCTGCTGATGACCAGCCCGGACGTGCTCGCCGCCGCGTTGCAGCCGGAGCCAGCGGACGCGGACGCGACCCGCACGATCCGGCTGCTGCGGGCCCTGGTCGAAACCCCGGCAGTGCTCTACGCCGACCTCGACCCGATCGACGCGGACACGCTGCGCCGGCACCGTTCCCGATACGCCGGCTATCTGGCGCAGATGACTGGCGGTGCGACTGAGGCCCGGCAGGAAGGGATCCTGTTGGTCCTCTGCGACGGCGACGGTCGTCCGCCGACGGTCGCCGATTGGCCGCGGGCGAAAGCTGCGGACTGGGTCGCGCTGCTCGCCGCGGACCAGGCCGGCCGCGACGGTGTCCGCCACGACGACGGTACGGTCCACCTGACCCGGGTTCTGGTCGACGAGCTGATCGACGACCTGATCCGGTCGCGGGGTGCGTACATGAACGACCGGCAGAAAGCCGACCCGCAGGTCGTCCTCGACGACGTGCAGCGGGTCCTGACCGAGCTCGGCCTGCTGCGGGTCACAGGTGACGGCGGCTGGGTGCTGCTGCCGCCCGCCGCCCGCTACCGCGACCCGGACGTGCTCTATCCCGAGACCACCAGCCGCACCTCGTCCGCCGCTGACTTGACCGTTGTGGAGATTGCCTGATGACCGCCCTCGCCGGCCTGACCGTACCGTCACCGGGCCCGCACCTGTCCGACGCCCAGCTCGCCGGATGGCGCGACGCCGTCGCGCACGGCCGGCTGCCGGAGCCGGTCCGCGGCCGGTGGCAGATCCTGCGGGCCGGGGTCATCGGTTTGTGGGAGTTCGACGTCGCCGAGTACGTGTTCGCTGACGGCCGCGCCCAGTTTGTCGGCGCGAACCAGTCCGGCAAGTCGACACTGATGACGTTGACGACGCTGATCATGCTCGCCGGCAACCTCGAACGGCAGAACATCGACACCTTCGGTGACTCCGGCAAAGACTTCCGGTACTACGTCGAGCCCTCAGGCAACGACCAGGACCGCCGCGACGACTCCGCGACCGCGCATCGCGGCTGGGCGTGGGTCGAGTACGGCCGGATGCGTGACGACGGTACCTCGGAGTTCTTCACCACGCTGCTGTACGCGCAGGCCAAGCGGGGCGTGTCGCAGCTGACCCGCACCTGGATGATCTGCCACGGCACCGCCCGGGTCCGCGCCGGCCTCGACCTGGTGAGCGGGCAGGCGGTCACCGAACCAAGACACCTCGACGGCATCGACGGAGTCCAGGTCTTTCCCACCGGCACGCACTATCGGCGCAAGCTGACCACCGCACTGTTCGGGTTCACCGATGAAGACCGGTACGCGACCGTGCTCGAGCTGCTCAAGACGCTGCGGACCCCGCATTTGGGGCAGAAGCTGAACCCGGACTGGTTCACCAACCAAATCCGCTCGGCGTTGCCGCCGCTGGCCCGCGACGAGATTGAGGGGCTCGCCTCTGGCTGGCAGCAGGTCGAGCAGGTCGGTGCCGACCGCACCGACGCTGAGGAGGCCCGGTCCGCGATCGTGGACTATGTCGCCAAGGCGTGGCGGCCGTGGGCAGACGCCGTGCTGCGCCAGCACGCCGACGCCCTTGCCGAAGCCGACGCCGCGCTCAGCGCGGCGTCGGCGGCCGTGGACGCCGCCGCCGCGACGCTGGATCAGGCCCGGCAGGCTCTCGACGCCGAGTCGACCAAGACCCAGCAGCTCACTAGCGCCGCCGAGCGTAATCGCGGAGCGCATCGGCAGCTGCTGGAGTCCGCGGCGTACAAGAGCGCGACCGGCAGGGCCGAAGCCGCGACGTTCGCCCGCCGCGCCGCCAACCAAGCCGCCACCCGCGCCGATGACGCCGCGGCGGCGCTGGTCATGCTGCGCAGCCTGCACGAGCAGGCGCTGGCCAAGCAGACCGAGGCGCAAGCGGCCCTGGAGGCCGCCCGCACCGGCTACCAGGCGGCGGTGACCGCCACCGTCACCGCCGCCGGCGCGGCGATGCTCGGGGACCTGGCGGCCCAGTGGGCCGCTGACGCGGATACTGCCCGGTTGGACGCGGCCGTTGCCGCTCGCAGGACCGCGGTAGCCACCTTGCGGAACCTGCTGCGGGAAACGACCAGACTGGCTGCGAAGTATCGCACAGCCGACGACCTGGCGAGCGCCGCAGAAGCGGACCTCAACACCCGTAACGCTGATGCGGAGTCCGCCGCCGGCAGGCTCAGCGACGCGATACAGCAGCTGTCCGACGACATGGAACGGTGGGCCGCCGCCTTGACCGGATCCGCACCGGAGCCGGCCCTTCGGCAGCGGTGGCTCGAGCAGGTCACGACGGAGTCGATCGCCGCCAGCCCGCGTCAGGTGCTGCAGCAGCTGCTCATGCGGGAGTGGCTCACCCCGGCCGTCGACCCGCGGACCACCCGAGTCGCGCAGTTGCGCACCGAAGCCGAACAGCAGCAGTCCGCGGCGACGGCCGCTGACCGGGAAGCCGACGAGCTGGCGATGCACGGTGACCCGGTCCCGCCGGCTCCGGCCGGCTGGACCCGCCGCCCGCGGCCACCGTTCCCGTCCGCGGACGGTGCGCCGCTGTGGCGGCTGGTCGACCCGGCCGACGGGGTCGAGCGGGACGTGCTGGACCAGGTTGAGGCCGCCTTGACCGTCGCAGGACTGCTCGACGCATGGGTCACCGTCGACGGGGTGTACACCTCCGGCCGCGACGGCACGGACGTGGTCGCCACGAGCCTGCCCTCGGCGACTGGTCCGGCGCTCTCGACGGTGCTCGTCCCAGCCGGTGACAGCGGCCCGCTGACCGCGACGATCACGGCGATCCTCGACGGGATCGGGTTCACCCCGGCCGGGCAGCCGCACGCCAGTGCTGTCGCCGTCGCCGCCGACGGCCGCTGGCAGACCCCGACCGCTTCCGGGCAAGCGGGTCCGGCCGAACACGGCGCCGAGCTGATCGGCGCCGCCGCCCGCGCGGCCGCCCGGCAACGCCGGATCACCGAGTTGCACGAGCTGGCCGAGCAGCACCGCACCCGGGCCGATGACGCGAACCAGGCCGCGGACACCCTGGTCGATGAAATCACCGCGCTGCGGGCCGCGGCGGAGCGGGCGCCCTCTGACGGCGACGTGGTAGCCGCCGCTCTGGCGTTGACGGGCGCCAACCGCGAACGTGACACCGCCCAGCGCAAGCACGTGGCCCTGGCCGGCAAGGCCGACGCCGCCCGCCAGGTGTGGGAGACCGCAACCGCAGACGCAACCGCTCACGCACTCGACCACCGGCTGCCGAACTCCGACGAGCACCTCGACGCCGTCACCGAAGCGCTCGACGCGGCCGCAGGCGCGGTCGGCCGGCTCCGGCTCGCCGACCAGGTCCGCAACACCGCCGAGCGGGGCAGCGCCGCAGCGGAGTCGAGGACCGCCGAGTCCGAAGCCCAACTCGACGCCGGCGTCCAGGCGGAACAGACCGCAGCAGCCGAGGCGGCGCTGCTCGACGAGCGGGCCACCGAGGCGGAGAAGGCTGTAGGGCGCGGCGACCAGGAATTGTTCGACCGGGCCGCCGAACTCGATCGTGAGGCCGACGCGCTCAAATCGGCGATCGCCGCCTCCCACCGCGACGGTCTCGTCCTGGCCGGGGCCGCCGCGACCGCGCAGAGCGACTGGGAACAACGCTGCCGAGAGCAAACCACCGCCGAACAGGATCGCGCCGCCGCCGTCATCAGCTGGTGGATTCCGGTCGACGCGGGACTCGCCGCAGCCCGCAACCTGCCCGAGCCGTGCGGGCGCAGCGTCGACGACGCGCTGCAGCAGGCCCGCACCGCAATCGCCGATCTACGTCCGGCGAGCTGGCCGGCGACGCGCACCGGACGCGAGGATCGGGTCCGGCAGGTGACCGCCCGGCTGTTCGCCGGCCCCTACACCGAGTTGCAGACCAGCCTCGAAGCCAAAGGCGGCCGCGCCGTGCACGCCGCCGAAGCCGACGACGCCCGGCCACTGCCGGAGATCACCATGGTGGTGGAAGCCTCCGGCAAGCAACTCACCCCGGCCGCGGCGATCGCGCACCTCGACGACCAGATCGCAAAGCTGTCCGCGACGCACGACGAGAAGCTGCACCAGATGTACGCCCAGATTCTGTCGTCGACGTTCATCAACCACCTGCGCGACCGTCTCAAGCGTGTCCTGAGCCTGCTGAGCACCGTCAACGACGTCCTCGAACGGCACCCGACCGGAGCGAACCGAACCACGTTGCGGCTGCGCCGGAATCCCCGCAACGAACAGCAGGCCGGCTACAAGATCTTGCGCGCTCTGGAGTCCGGCAGCTTCGAATCCGACGCCGCGCAGGAGCAGTTGCAGGCCTTCCTCATCGAACGGCTCCAGCAGGTTCAGGAAGCCGGCCTGCCCGGTGTCGACGACTGGACCGACCGGCTCGCCACCCTGCTCGACTACCGTGACTGGTTCGACGTCGTCTGCGAGTTCCGGGTCGGGACCGCCACCGACCCGAAATGGAGACCGCTGACGAAACAGGTCCACGCGGTCGACTCCGGCGGCGGCAAGGTCGTCACCCTGATGCAACCGTTGCTGGCCACCCTCGTCGCCCTGTACTCCGACAACCCGGCCGGACCCCGCCCGCTGTGGCTCGACGAAGCATTCGAAGGCGTCGACCCCAACAACCGAGCGATCATGCTGCGGATGCTGTGCGACTTCGACCTCGACTTCCTGCTCGCCGGCCCCGGCGCCCTCGTCGCCGCAGCCCAAGTCCCCGCCGCCGCGATCTGGACCATCACCCGGGCGCCGGCGCCACTGCCCGGCGTTGACCTGTCCCTGATGCTGTGGGCCGGGAACACGCTGCAGATCGTGCCGGTCGCCGACACCGCCGCGCCGCTGCTGGCCACCCCGCGACCAGCCGAACAGGACGGACCGGACCTACTGTCCACGCTCACTGCCGATGTTGGGGCCACCGGCAGCGAGGAGATGCGATGAGCGCGGCCGCGGACCGATGGGCCGCCCTGCCCGGCCCGACGAAAGTCCTCGCCGCCGCCCGAGAACTGCTGGAGAACGGCAAGACCGGCCCTGGCGTCACCGTTCGGATCACCCTCGACGCGGTTGAACGCGACCAGGTCGGACGGATCCTCGGGATGTCCTGGGAAGCTTCCACTGCTCCGGTCACCCTCGGCCGGCTACGCAAAGCCCTGCACGGCCTGAACGACACCCTGGAAGACCTCCTCGTCCGGCTCGGCGGCCCGCTCGACGACCGGGTCGCCAAACGCGAACTGGATCGGCAAGCCGCCCAGGACCATCTCGACAACGCATACGCCATCCTGACCAGTGCGGGCATCCCGGAGCATGCGGTCGCACTCGCGCGCACCCGGCGCTGGCTGGAGCACACCAACCCCGATCTGGCCGACAGCCGCGCCCAGGCTCTAGCCCTGCTGTGGCAGCACCTGCCCGCCGCCGACCGCCCGCTGCCGGAGCTCGCGAACTCGCTGTTCGGCAATCCGCACCATCTCGACCGCGACGCCGACCTCGGCCGCCTCGCTGCCCGCCTGCTCGCCGCCGCACACACTACGGAACCCGGCGCCGCCGCAGCCGCGGCCGGCACCGCGTTGAGCGCCGACGTCTGGCGGCAGGTTTGGGCGAGCGCCGGCGTCAGCTGCGACGAAGTCTCGGCAACTGTCCTGGTCCTCAATCTGCCTCTGGCCGGCTCCGGTGCCGCAGCGGCAATCGCCGCCGCAGCCGCCGAGACCGGTGAACCAGTCTGGCTGACCGCCCGCTCGCTGCGCCACGCGTGGGAACCCGGACCCGGCCTTCACACCGTCCGGGTGTGCGAGAACCCGGTCGTGGTCGAAACCGCGGCGGCACGGCTAGGCCCCCACGCTCTGCCACTGATCTGCGTGTACGGGCGCCCGTCGATCGCGGCATGGCTGCTACTGGATGGTCTGGCCGCGGCCGGGGTCCGTCTGCTGATGACCTGTGACCGCGACACCGCCGGGCAGCAGTTCCTCACCGAACTCCTGCGCCTGCCCGGCGCGGTCGAGTGGCTGGCCGCGGCTGACGGCGTCTACGAGGAATCGAGGCTACCGGCCCTGCTGGCCGACCTCGCCCCTGCACCGCCGGAGGTACTTGATCCGGTACCCAAGTCGGGGTAAGGGTCATGCTGCTGTTGCGGCGCGCGGAGGAGTGGCGGCCACGGCGGATAATCGGGGGATGCGCCTCAGCGAAGCGGCTCCCGAGCTCAATCTGATCCGTCGGTACGCCAACCTGGGTGGGTTGGTCGGTGGCATCAGTCGGTCCGAGCGGGGAATGGCGTTCAACCAGCTAGTCGCTGACGTGCTCCAGCGGGACGGTATCGACGCGGAGGCGGACGCCCGCGGTCCACGGGGGGAAGTTGATGTCGCCTTTCCTTACGAAGGCACCTGGTACCTGCTGGAGGCGAAATGGGAAGCCGGACCGGTCAACGCCGATCCGGTCCGGAAGCTGCACTCCGTCGTCAACGAGCGGCGTCCTGGGAGCATGGGCATTTTGGCGTCGTGGTCGGGTTTCAACGACAGCGCCCTCCGCTTTGCTGCCAGCGTTAGAAACATCATTCTGTTCGACCGTGCTCATATCGAGGCGCTGCTGACCGGTGTGACCGCTGCGCAGGAGATCCTCTCTGCGGCGAACCGCGCGATCTCGGTCTTGGGCGACGAGCACGTCCCGTTAGCCGCGCTCCTGCGGCCCCGGCGTCCGAGCGAGGCGCCCATCATCCTTGGGGTACCAGATGGGTTCACTCCGGCGGCTGTCGCAGCGCCGGACGGCTTGGACGCGGAGGTGCTGGCTTACGGCGAAGGGATCAGGGGCCTCTCGTCATACGAGAATCGACTACTAATCACCGTCGAGGACGGTGTGGTCGAACTCGGTCCCCACCGTTCACGGATACGGCGGCGACTGGAGTTGACCGGCTGTGAAGGCAACGTTTTCGGCGACTCCGACGGCTCACTGTTCGTCGCACGCCGCGCGGGTGTTGTCCGATATGGCCAGGACGGCATCGACGCGGTGGCCGGTGGGTATGAGCGCACACCGATGATCGTGCCCGGCATCAACGGGGCGCCCTGGCTGTTGGACCGCAGCACGACTGGTTGGCCCGGTAATCAACCCGGGCATCTCGTCGCACCGGGCGGGAATCTGGGCGACGACCAGCGATACTCCTGTGAGCTACCGGCGATGAGCTGCGCGAACGCGTGCTGGATGCGCGACCACACCTTCCTAATCCTTGGCGAGGGAAACAGCTGTGTAGTCGACATCCGTACCGGCAAGTTCGTCTGGATTGTCACGCCGGTGGGCCGGCCGCACGGGCTCATCCGCCTCAACGAGACCCAGGTCCTGGTGACTGGCTGGAATCGCTATCTCCAGACTGCTGTGATCGACACCGAGTCCGGGTGGACGTCGCAACCGGTCGGCGTCAACCTCGCCGCGCATGTCGGCGACGCGGCCATGCTCAACGACTCCGTGGTGGTCCTGGCCGGGGCACCAGTTAAGCGCCTGGCCAGAAGTTCTGTCGGTATTCGTGGGGTAGCCATGGGCTGGTCCAGGGTGCGGCGGTGGTGAGGTTCTGGTCGGAGGTGCGGTGGCGGAAGAAGGTGTGGGCTTGGCGGAGTCGGTCGGCGAGGGTGGTGACGGCGGTGTTGGCGATGTGGTGTTTGAGGGCGGCCCAGATGCGTTCGACGGGGTTGTCCTGGGGGCTGTAACGGGCGCCGGTGATCAGGTGTAGGCGGGGGTGTTGGGCGAGCCACGCCTGGGTGTGGCGGCTGGTGTGGGTGGTGTCGTTGTCGCAGAGCACGACTACGGCCGGGGCGTCGGGGTAGGCGTCGAGGAGTTGCTGGAGGAAGTAGCAGAACACCTCGGACACGGCCTTGACGCAGGCGTGGTAGTGGAAGACGCCGGTGGTGAGGTTGATCGCGCCGTAGATGCTGCGGCGTTGGTTGCGGCCGGGGGTGGGGATGCGGTGGCGGATGCCGGTGGGCTGCCAGCATGCGCGGACTTTGGCGAGGAGTTCGAGGTAGGTTTCGTCCTCGGCCAGCATGACCGTCCCGGCGGGCAGGTGTCGCAGGTGAGCGCGGATACGGGTGCAGATGGTGTCGTGGTCGGGGTCGGTCTTGGCGACCAGGCGGGGCCGGCGCCAGTTTGCGTGTTCGCGGATGCGCCGGTAGGTGGTGCGCAGGCTGATCGCGGGTCGGTCGAGGGCTCGCCAGATCCGGAGGGTGGTCCAGGCCTTCGGGGTGGTCAGGAGGACGCGGATCCGTCGGCCGAGGCCGGTGCTGCCGTGGCGGGGCCGGCCTGAACGAGGCCGGTCGGGTAGGCCGGCCAGGCCTTCGGCGTTGTGTCGTCGGATCCAGCGGCGCACGGTGACGGGGTCGTCGTAGTGCAGGAGTTCGGCGATCTCCGCCGGGGACATGCCGTCGGCGGAGAGCAGGATCATCACCGTGCGCATGGCGACGCGCCATTGGTGGTGCAACGCGGTGAGCAGTTGCTGGTACTCGGCGTCGGTCGGGTTGGCGTAGGTCTGTGCCGGTCGCATACTGATCGTGGCCTCGCTGGTGTTTGCACGTTGTCGGAAACTCCATGCAAACCCAGCGAGGTCCACACCGCACGACGAGCCTCAACCCAGACGGTTACCGACAAGACTTACGGCAACCTGCTTAACTCTTCGACCGTCGTCACCGTCGTGGCTCGTCTGGACCTGGACCGGCTCATCCAGTCCGTCCATTGGTAGCCGCTCGCAGGCCCCTCGACCCGAGATCAGCCTCTTGATCTGCGGGAGTGCCTGGACCGGGTGAGACGTGTGGGAGCGGGGCCTGACCTGGGAATCTGTGCGGGCTGTAGGCGTCGAAGCTGCTGGTACAGGTGGGTCGTCCGACGCAAAGTCCGCTGGTTGGCGGAGCACATGGGCCACGAAGACTGCCCCTGCTGACACGGGGACGGAGCAGGGCACGTGTTCTCGGCAGCGCCGTCGAGATTCTGGGCCCTCCGAGTGCCTGACGAGACTGCGGATCGCTCGGGATGGCGGTAGCGGAGTGATCACATCGCGCTCGCTTCCGAAGTAGGCTCCACTGGTTCCGCGAGCAGCTTTCGGGCTCGGGCGGACCCGTCCGGTGGTCCATGGGATCACGAGGGTGTGAGCACGGGAATCAGTCCTGGAAGGGGCGTATGGACGTCAAGCCGACCGAGGAACAGCTCGCCGCCCGGGACACGTTCCTCGCGGGCAGGGAACTGGCCCTGGTGGCCGGGGCCGGCACCGGTAAGACCTCCACGCTGGTACTGATGGCCGGGGTCACCAGAAAGCGCGGTCTCTACGTGGCGTTCAACAAGGCGATCGCCGATGAGGCCAGGCAGCGCTTCGGGGCGAACGTCGACTGCCGTACCGCGCACTCGCTGGCGCACCGCGCCGTCGGGCGGAACTACCAGGAACGTCTGAACCGGTCGGCCCGCATACCCTCGAAGGAAACCGCGCGGCTGCTGGGCATCCACCAAAATCTGTGGGTCAGCTCCCGTCCGATCACCTGTGGACACCAGGCACGCCTGGTGATGGGCATGATCCGTCGGTTCTGCTACAGCACCGACCGCCAACTGATGGCCCGGCATCTGGAACGGGTCAACGGGCTGGACCCGGCGGCCCAAGACCACGTCGCCCGCGTGCTGCTGCCGTACGCGTGCCGGGCCTGGGACGACATCCGCTCAACGGACGGCAAACTGCGCTTCGAACACGACCACTACCTGAAGATGTGGGCGCTGACCGAGCCCACGCTGGCGGCGGACTTCGTGCTGCTCGACGAGGCGCAGGACACCAACCCGGTCCTGGAGGAGGTCTTCCTCGCTCAGAACGCGCAGCGGGTGTGTGTCGGCGACCCGGCCCAGCAGATCTACGCCTGGCGCAACGCCCGGGACGTGATGACCGGCTTCCCGGCGGATCACCTGTACTTGACGAAGTCGTTTCGTTTCGGCCCACGTATCGCCCGGATGGCCAACCGGTGGCTCCGGCACGCCGAGTCGGATCTGCAACTGACCGGGAACAGTGCCACCGACTCCCGCGTCGGCTCGGCGGCGGAGATCGATGCCGTGCTGTGCCGGGGGAACGCCGACGCGATGCAGGAGGTCCTCGGTTTCCTGGAGCGGGGCGTACCGGTCGCGCTCACGGGCGGCGGCGGCGCGCTGCGGACCATCGCGCAGGCCGCCCAGGCTCTGAAGTCCGGTCGGCGTACCACTCATCCGGAGCTGTTCCTGTTCACCTCCTGGGCCGATGTGCAGGAGTACGCCGAGAACGACACCGCCGGCCAGGACCTCAAGGCGATCGTGACGCTGGTCGACACCTACGGGCCGGACGTGATCATCGACGCGGTCGACCGTCTCGCCGACGAGCGCACCGCGAAGGTCACCGTGTCCACCGCGCACAAGGCCAAGGGCCGGGAGTGGTCGCGGGTACGGATCGGCGACGGCTTCGCGGCACCGTCGGTCGACGACGACGGGAATCCGCGCCCGCTACGGGCCAGTGAGGCCCGCCTGATCTATGTGGCGGTCACCCGAGCCCGGCACCACCTCGATCCGGCGGGGATCACCTGGATCGACGACTACGAGAAGGCCACCGAGGCGGCCGGTGACGGCACGGTGGCCGGGCAGCCGATGATCGAGCTGAGCCTGACCCGCCAGCTGAGGTACCCGAACTCCCCGATGTCGCAGTTCGTGACCCAGCACCTGCCGAACAGCACGGCCGTCGTGCAGGACTACCTCCGGCGGATCTGCGACCTGCCCCGCCCTGTGCAGCCACTCGACGTGAAGTACCCCGACTGGTCGGCGCTCGGCCACGCCATCGACTTCCGGCTCAGGCTCTGCCTGGGTAGTCCGTTCGGCGCGCCGGTCAACATCGGCGTCGACGCCGTCGGCAGCGGCCTGCCCCTCCGAGGCGCACCCGCGCCACCGGTACGGGACGCCCTGCACCGAGCCGGACGCGACCTGATCTCCATGGTCGACGCATACCTGCACGGCGACGACGACCTCGACGGGGAGATCCTGGGCCGCCTGTGCTTCGTGGCCGCCTACTACGAGGACATCTACCGAACCGGTGAGATCCGGCGGTACAGCATGCTGACCGGCGCCACCCCGGCCACCACTCTCGACGATCTCCTGACAGCGGTCCCCGACTACGCCATCGAGGACATCAACCGGCAGTTGGCAATCGCCGAGGAGCCGTACGGACCGTTCCTCGAACTGCCCGCCAGCGCCCGGATCTGCGGTCCGACGTTCCTCGGCAGCCAGGACATCGGCGGAGCGGACGCCGACTTCATCCTCGACGGCCTACTGCTGGACTGCAAGGCGACCATCCAACCCCGCAGGCTGGGCCGTGACGAGATCTACCAGCTCGCCAGCTACCTGCTGCTGGACTACGACGACCGGTACGGCATCGACCGGATCGGCCTGTACCTGTCCCGGCAGGGCGCCCTCGTCACCTGGAGCGTGCCGGACTTCCTGCGCCGCCTCGGCGCCACCGGACCGGTCGGGGACCTGCGCCGGCGGCTGCGGGAACACCTTCACCGCCGGAGCGGCGACCGCCTGGCCACCAGCCCGCAGCCCGACGCCCGCGCCGGTTCACTCGCGTCTGTGATGGAACCTGGCGCTCGCTTCTAGTCGATGTGCCGCATGCCGTGCGTGAGTGGGGGTTCTGCGTCGCCATGGCACGGGTGGTCCGGTCATGCCCCGATGGCCGGCTGGCGGGTCATCATCCGTGCGGCGTCTCGCAGGGTGCTCCGTGGGTGCTCCAGCGCGATGGACGGGGCTGGCACGTGATGGACTGGGTCGGACGCTGTCCCGCTGAAGCTGGGGCCTGACCGCGAACAGATGGATTTACGCGACGCCGTTGGACCAAATGACTCGAACAAGACCAATCTCTTAATCCGCGGGTTCGGGGTTCGAGTCCCTGGCGGCGCACCAGCAATCAAGGCCCTGACCTGGCGTTTCACGCTGGGTCGGGGCCTTGTTCGTGTCCGGCCCTGGTGGGTGGTCGCTCGGTGGGTGCTCGGGAGCCGTTGGACCGGGGCGGCCGATGGTGGACGACGAGCGGTGGTCGTGGACGTTCGTGCCCGCCTGGCCGAGCCCTCGCGGTCTTCCGTTCTGGCGCTTCGGCCGGCTGTTAGAGGCCGGTGATGTCGCGTTCGCCGCTTACCTCCGCTGATGGTCGACCTCGGGGTCTGGCCTTGCTTCCTGACCGCCGGGGTAGTTCAGCCCCGATGGGTGTTGCTGGCTGGCATGTCGTCAGCCAGCCGGGTCGCTGCCTCGAGCGCCGCCGTCCAGGGAAAGTCTCGCTGGCGGCTGTTGCCGCTGCCGGGTGGGTGCGGTTCCCATCCGTCCTCGGTCCCGATGATTCGGACGCGCTCGTCGCGGAGGCTTGCCACGGCGCGTTGGAAGGGTGCGCGGGTGGCCAGGGCGGTGTTGACGAACGGGACGACCACGGTGGGCACCTGCCGGCCGATCAGCTCGGCGATCGTGGTCAAGGCGTAGTTGTCGGCGATGCCGAGAGCGATCTTGTTGACCGAGTTGTAGGTGGCGGGGGCGATGATGAGCGCGTCCGCAGTAGGGAGGGAGCGGCGGGTGCCGGGGGACGACCGGTAGGTGGATCGGACGGGGTGGCCCGTCAGTCGCTCTATCGCTTCCGGGCCGATGAAGTCGAGGGCGCTGGGGGTGGCGGTGACCGCTGTTGTCCACGACTGTTTCGTCGCGGCGGCGATCAGTTGGGTCACGTCTGCGGCGGGCCCGGCGGCGCAGACGACGATCTGCAGGTAACGGGTCATACCCGGATCCCGGCGTGCTGGGCGAAGTCGAGGACGGCGGCGCGGACGTGCCCGCGGGTGACGGCTGCCAGGTCGCCAGCGATGTGCTGTACCGCTGGCCGGCACCGGATCTCTTCCGGTGCCACTCGATAGGCGCTGCGCAGTGCGCTCAGGCCATGCTCGTAGCGGCCCCATTGGGTGTAGGCGCGAGCCACGTCGACGAACAGGGATGCCCGGCGTTCGGCGAGGTCGATCTTGTCTAACGGTACCTGGCGGGCGAGGGCGATGGCGGTGCCGGCGTCGCCCAGGGTCAGCGCGATGTTGACGCGGTGCAGCACGACGTTAGTGGTCCCGAAGCCGGTCCACCGGTCGTTACCGTCGTAGCCGAGTCGTCCGGCGGCATGGGACGCCTCGTCGAGCATGGCGTGTGCGCTGTCCCGGTTGTCGTCACGCGCGGCGGCGACGGCACCGCGGAGCAGCAGGGCACCGTAGACCGCCACCGCATCGGCCGAGGCGAGCCGGGTGCCGCGTCGAAGGGCCTCGGCCGCGTCTTCGGCGAGCTGCCTGGCCTGGCGGCTGTGGCCGTTGCTCATCAGGGCGTGGGTCATGATCCGTGCGCTGGTCGCCATCGCCACCGGGTCCTGACTGATCGAGGCGGCGCGGGTGCTGCGTTCGGCGGCGACCAGGGCCATGCCCTTGTCACCGACCTTGAGCAGCACGCTGCCGACGACGTGGTAGAGGTCGCTGGCCAGGGCGTCTACCTGAGCTCGCTGCTCGCCTTCGCTGTCCGCGCGAGTCGGTTCCAGCGCGGGCAACAGGGCCACGAGTCCGGCGAGAAGCCGCTCGTACCGGCAGGCCTGGTAGTCAATCTTGGCTGCGGCGACATCGTGAGCGAACTGCCGAAGCGGTAGGGCAACTGGCTCGGTGTTATGAAAGGGCGGTGCGACCAGTGCGTTGAGCAGCGCTGCGACGCTCGGCAGGGACATGCCGCTGATCGTCACGCCGGTTAGGAGGTCTCTGCGCCGCACGTCGCCGCCCGAGTCGATGTCGTGAATGCTGCCGTCGCCAGTATGGGTGTGCGTGGCGGTGACGGGCGGTGCCGCTGGATCCGCAAGTGCACCGCTGGTTCCTGTTTCCAGCAGTGCGTTGAAGCGCTCGCGAACATCGGGGGTCGCCCGCGCGAGTACGGTGTCGAGGGCTGCCTGCATGTCGGCACGGAGATGGACCTTGTCGCCCTGGCTGCTCCACTTGGCCACCGTGCGACGGGCCGCGCCCAAGTGCTCGGCGAAGCCGGTAATGCTCATCCGCAACGCTTGGCGCAGTGCGTTGGCTTCCCGGCCGGTCCAGGTCGTCACCGCGGCCATCGCACGTCCTCTCGCTGTGGACAGTTGTCGGCCGGACGATCGTAACGGCACTCGTCGTGCTCGCAGGTGCACCGTGAGTGCATCGCCGGGACATCCCCATCGCCGCGTTGATCGAGCGAACCTGATCGTGCTGGTGCGCTGCTTTCAGGAGTAGGCGGTCGGCACGTAATCGCAGCCTCACGCCAGGGAGCTCGAGATGAACGACGGGACCGCCGGAAGGCGAGGGTGTTACCCAACGCGAAAGCCGGCGTCGTCGGGTGAAACCCGTCCACGCGTGCGGCTGAGGCCTCGCCTGCCTACTGCCATCAGGGCTGCGTGGGTGGGTGAGCGGCGGTCTGCTCCCAGCCGCCGTGGTGCGGCGGTGGGCTTGCCTTTCCCCCGGCGGGCCCACCGCTCACCGTCTCGGATGGCGGTGGCGGCATGACGGTGTACGTCTCGCGTAACGCGATGGCCGGTCAGCCCCGGCGCCCCGAGCCCAGGTGGACGTCCTCGCAGGGGCAGGTACGGCCGCCTGATCCGCCACTGTTCACCTACGTGTGGCGTGGGCTGTTCGAGCAGCGGGCCCGCGAGGGCGGTCGCCGGTGACCGGGCCGCAGCGCTGTGGTGCGGCGTACCGGAGCGCGCCGGCCGGGGTTGAGCATCTGCCGATGCGTCCGCTGTGGCTGTGCCGTCGGTGTGGACGGCCCTGGCCGTGCGGCGCGGCGAAGCTCGCGCTCCTGGCCGAGTACCGGGAAGTGCCGGTGAGCCTGTTCCTCTACCTGGCCGGCTGCCTGCACGACGCGATCGACGATCTGCACCGGCTGAACCCGAGCGTGACGGGTGGCGCCGCGGACATGTTCGAACGGTTTCTCGGCTGGCCCGCCCGCCACACCCACGCCCACCACGTCGGTAACACCACGGCCGTCAGCATCGAAGAAGGCTCCTCGTGAACGGCATCGGCGTCATCAACGCCACTGGCCAGCCGGCGGTCGCCAGTAGTTTCCACACCCTGGTCGTGCAGCCGACCAGCTTCTGCAACCTCGACTGTACCTACTGCTACCTGCCCGATCGTAGATCCCGCCGACTGATGGAAGTTGCGGTCGCGCAGGCGTGCGCCGAATCGATCGCCCAGCAGAACAGCGGTCATCCGGTGAGCGTCGTGTGGCACGGGGGCGAACCCACCGCCACACCCATCGGGCTGTTCCGGGAGCTGCTGGCCCCGTTCGAGGAACTGCGCCGCGCGGGGATGGTGCGTCATGAGATCCAGACGAACGCGACGCTGATCAACCGACAGTGGTGCGAGCTGTTCACCGCTTACGGGTTCGAGGTCGGGGTCAGCATCGACGGACCGGGCGCGTTGAACCGAAACCGCCTCGACCGGGCCGGCAACCCGACGGACACCAGAACCCGGCGCGGGATGCAGGCCCTGGCCGACGCGGGGCTGGGGTACTCGGTGATCTGTGTTGTCACACCGGAAACCATCGACCATGCGGAGGCCCTCGTCGACTTCTTCACCGGCCTGCCCGGCTGCGAGTCGGTGGGCTTCAACATCGAAGAGCAGGAGGGTGCCGATCGGATACCGGTGCCGGAGGACGCCGCGTACCGGTTTTGGCAGCGCCTCATCGCACGTCGCGTCGGCGGCAGCCCGCTGCGGATCCGCGACCTTGATCGCTTGGCCGACTATCTCGCCGCGATCCGCGCTGGGCACGTCGACCACGCCCCGTACGAGCCGATCCCGACCGTTTCCTGGAACGGGCAGGTGGTCTTGCTGTCACCGGAGTTACTCGGCATCACCGAGCCGCGATACGGCGACTTCATCGCCGGCAACGTCCTCCATCAGCCGATCACCGCCATGCTCGCCCGCGCCGGCGACCTGCGTTACGTCAACGAGTTCGTCACGGCTCTCAATGACTGCGCCAGTCACTGCTCCTTCTATGACTTCTGCCGTGGTGCCCAGGCCGGCAACCGCTACTTCGAGCACGCGACGTTCACCGTCCGTGAGACCACCTACTGCCGGACCACCCGACAGGCCCTCGTCCGCGCCGCCGCGGACCATCTCACCCCTCAAGGAGGACGATCATGACCAATGCTCTCGCGGCCCTCGTCAACGCCGCACCCGAGCAACTCGCCCGCCTCGGCGTCGACCCGCAGCGGTCGGTAACGTCAATCGACGCGGCAAAGTTCGACAACCGCCCCACCTGGGACAACCGAGGAAAGTTCGACAGCCGACCCGGCTGGGACAACTGGAACAAGAAGAAGTAGCCCCGCCACGGACCACGCGGGGTGGCGTGCCCACCCCGCGCCTATAGAGGTTGAGGACACATGCGCAGCACCACGATCGGCGACGTGAAGGTCCTACTGCCGGACCTCGAACCGGACGATCTCGACAACACGACGGACCTGGCCGACGGCCTCACAGAGGCCCTCGTCGAGGGCGCAGGGTGGCACGGTGCGCGGCTTGAAAACGCCCGCATCCGCAGCAGCCTGATGACCGGCGTGGACCTGAGCGACAGCGTCTGGGAAGCGGGCAGCCTCTACGGATGCGAGATCACCCGCACCGACTTCTCCGGCGCTCGCCTGACCGGCATCACCATCGAGCGATGCGCGATCACCGGCTCACGGTTCACCGGCACCCGACTCACCGACGTACGCCTCAAGGACGTCCTGTTCGACGACTGCCGTTTCGACTACGCCACCTTCCACCGCGTCACCGCCGCCGGATCCGTCGCCTTCACCGACTGCACCCTCGCCCACGCCACCTGGTCCACCTGCCGCCTCCCGGGCATCGCGCTGCGGTCCTGCAACCTGGACGGCATGGAAATCGACTCCTGCCATCTCGACGGCGCCGATCTGCGGGGCAGCCGTCTCCACGGACTCAAGACGGCCCTCGACAATCTGCGCGGTGTCACAGTCAGTCAGGATCAACTGCCCGACTTCACCAAGCTGACCATCGACGCACTCGACCTCGCCGTGCGCGACGACTAAATCTGCGGAGGCATCGTGCTCGTCGGACCCACTGGCAGCCCGGACACGATCCTCGTCTGCGTCCGGGGCAACTCCGGTTCGGGTAAGAGCAGCATCGCTCGGGAGTTGCGGCGTCGGCACGGCCGGGGCTGCGCCCTGGTCGAGCAGGACTACCTGCGCCGGATCGTGCTGCGCGAGCGGGACAAGCCCGGCGGTGCGGCCCCCGCGTTGATCGCGCAGACCGTCCGGTTCGCGCTCGACCACGGCTACCACGTGGTGCTGGACGGCATCATGCACAGCGACCGCTACCGGAACATGCTGACCGCCCTGCGCGACGATCATCAAGGACGGTCGCTGTTCTGCTACCTCGACGTGTCCCTGCCCGAGACGCTGCGGCGGCACCTGACCCGCCCACAGGCCAGCGATTTCACCGCCGAGCAGATGAGCGGCTGGTACGTAGCCCGGGACATCCTGGGCTGGCCCGACGAACTCATCCTGGCGGAGACCACCACGCTCGAAGGGACCGTCGAGGTTATCGCCGCTGCCGCCGGGCTACCCCAGACCGGACGAGACGACGACCTGCTGCCAATCGTCTCGTAACCCCGGCGCTCCCTCCCGAGGTGGGTGGGGAGCGGCGTCATCGTGTACTCCGACACCCGGGCGTGTAGCCGACCAGATTCCGGGCGGGTGCTGGCCCGATCGAAAAGCTGTGGCGTACGGGCATGGTTCGGCAGGGGATCCCAACGAATGCCAGCCGTACCGCTCGGCTCAGCTGGCGAACATCATCCTTGCCGGGAAGTCTCCAGCGGAGCGCCGCGCGTTTACGATCTTGGCCGTGATGGCGCTCGCAGCGGCGTTGAAGTCACCGTCTTCGACCCGCGCCTCAAGCGTGTGCGGATCAATCGTCAGCACCCGGTCGAACCTGTCCTCGAACCCGAACTCGTACCGCACCTCGTCCACGGATGCCTCGATACGACGTGCGACCACCATCATGCCCATGGCGCTATTCTCCGAATTTCGCGTAGTCCTCGTACGTGGGGTCGGGGATCGACGCCTCCCAGTTCGACACCCGGTTGGCGGCGAGATGAGCCTCCCGGTAATCCGCCTGCGGATGCGCCTGGTAGTACCGCGATTCTGCCAGTTCGTGCTCCAGGAGCCTGTAGTCCTCCGGCAGCGGGTCACCCCGTCGCAGGCGCAGCCACGCCTCGGCCATCGGCGCGCTCGGGTCGTACCGTTGGCGGACGATCCCGCCCGCGTAGTCGTCCATCGGGTGCTCTTCGAAGAAGATGTGCCGCCGGACCTGCTCGATCTCCTGGAGCGAGAAGCCCCGGGAGCCATCGAGGCGAGGCGCGTCAGTCAGACTGCGGGCGATGGCCCCGGCGTCGTCCTGCTGCCGGATCGCGGTATACGCCTCGCTGGCCCAGCGCTCCTGACGTTCGTAGTCGGCAAGGTTACGAGGGCGGGTGGTGTGGCCTCCGTGGACTCCGAGCACATCTTCGGTTGCCCCGCTCGGGCGCCCGTGAGGTGCGTTCGTGAGCCGGCTCAACGCCTGTTTCAGTCTCTCGATCAGGTCACCGAGTCGGCGGATTTCCGGCATCAACCGCTGCAGGCTTGCCAGCAACCCTCGCAGCAGTCGGGCGATTCGCGCCGCCCACGCCGCCACCGTCGTTGTCACCTGCTCCACGACCAGCGGGGCGGCGAACCCTGCCGTGACAACCAGTTCGCCTGCGTACACGATCAGGCGGGAGACGCAGGTGGCGATGGCGTCCCGGACCAGCAGCCGAACGGCAGCGACGAGGCCGGCCGCGCCTTCGGTGATGGCGGCGAGGGTGTCGGCGCCTTGGGCGAGCCCGATGATGGCTTGCTGCTGCTCGTTGGCCCAGGCCCGGTAGGCAGGGCCGGCGCTGCCGCCCCACTCTGCGACGTCAGCCCGGACGGAGCTGGACAGCGCGGCGACCTCCTCGCGGAGCGAGGCGGCAACGTTCCGCCAGGTCTGGGCGTGCGCGGTGATCTGCGCGGGGTCGCCAGCGAGCCAGTCCAGTGCCTCACTGAGCGGTTTGACGTGCTCGATGAGCCAGGCGATGCCGTACTGGAGCAGTGCGCCGGCCGGGTCGGAGACGAAGGCGAGGGCATCCAGGCCGGCGCTGACCACGCCGAGGCTGCCGTCGATCCAACTGCCGTTGCGGACACCCTGGGCGATGAGCTCGATGTCCTCGCAGATCCACACGCCAGCCCAGGCGCTGGGTGGGGCGTCGGAGGCGGTGGCGACGAGCGGGTTGGCGGTCACTGGTCGTCGCGTGCCTGCCGGAGCAGCCGCTCCGCCCGCGCCTCAGTGGCCCGGTAGCGAGCGGCGGTCGTCCGTAGTTTGTCGGCCGTGTCGCGGACCGAACCGGCGGCGCTGTCGATACCGTCGACGAGGGTGTCCTGGAGTCTGTCGAGCAACATGGGCATGATCACGCACAGTTGTCCGTACGCATCGGTGCCGAGTCGGACATGCTGGCCAGCCTGTCGGGCAGTGTCGAGGCTGCCGGCGATCCGGTCGAGGCGCGCGGCATGGTGGGTAAGGTCGTCGGGATCGACCTGAATGCCGTCACCGACGGGCATTCGAAGCGTCCGGGCCAGGGTCCAGGCGGCGCCGGTACGAGTCGACGAGCGCCGCCGCTGTCGGATCGTCGTCGCCGAGCGCACAGGTGGTCGCCTCGGTCATCTGCCGCAGCAGATCACTGCACGCGGCCCGAGTGGTTTCCAGGATTTGCCGTGCGGTGTCCGCGGCAGGGCGGTGTCGGGTGCGTTCGTCCAGCCGCAGATCGACCAACATCCCGGCCGAATCAACCGTGACCTCGACCATCAGATCCGGACTGCGCGCCGTTCCGGTCAGCTGCTGGACCTGCGCAGACAGCGCCTTGGCCTGCGCCGCCCGCTCGACGATGGACGATTCCCAACTGTCGAGCCGGCGTGCCGCCGCGTCGAGCGCAGCCTCGTCCGACCACACGTGTGTGACCCTCCCCAACGGACACCGCCGTTGACCGGCCGATGACGTCCAGCGTCACGTTATCAATCGATGGCGCTGCGTAGTGCCTCGGTGGCCGTGCGGGCCGCCATCGCGATGTCGCCGGACGTGCGCACTTCGAGGCGCACCGCTGCAACGGCGGATGGTCGGCCGCCGTTGACGGCGGCCTGACCGGAAACCGGCGTGCGGCTGGCTCGTAGCCTGGTGACCCCCAGTGAGCAGCTGAAGGGCTCAGGGCAAGTAACTCGTTACCGAAGGAAGCGTGGCCGCGCCGGGTCCGCCGGCGGTCCGCCCTTGCTGTTGCTGGCGCGCCCGGCCGTGCGACTCCGGCGGAATTGACCGACTCGGCCAGCGGGAGCACTGTCTCACAAAGTGAGACATTTTTACAGATGGGCCAAGATTTTTCGGCCGGAAATCCGTCCCGCTGGAGACCAGTACGGCTTGGCGGGTGCCAGTGCGTCTGAAGTGACCCCCTGAGACCGGACACCTCCTGACTTGGCATCCTGCCGAGGAGGAGGAGACCGCTGTGGCTCGACAGAGCAGGTACCCCGAGGAGTTCCGCCGCCAGGCCGCGGCGCTGGTGCTCGACTCCGGTCGCACGATCCGCGACGTCGGCCGGGAGTTGGGCGTCAACCACGAGACGCTGCGCAACTGGGTCGACCGGTTGCGGCAGGAACGCGACGGCGGCCGGCCCAGCGACCTGGTTGCTGACGAGCGGGCCGAGCTGGTGCGGTTGCGGCGCCAGGTCGCCCAGTTGGAGCTGGAGAAGGAGATCTTGAAAAAAAGCCGGGCAGTTCAACCGGTCGTCGCAACACCTTGTCGGAAAGGTGGAGCGATGGCTTATGGGCCGGGGCAGAGGCGGGTTCGGGAGTGTCGGGGTCAGATGCCTTCGCCGGGACGACCGACGGTGGCGTGGCGTGAGGACCGGGTCAAGTTTCTGGGCTGCGATCCGGTCCGGTGTGATGACCGAGGACGCGGCCGCGGCGGCGGGTGTGTCGTCGCCGGTGGCGTTCCGGTGGTTCCGGCACGCTGGCGGCGTGAATCCTGGGTTGCCGCCGACGGTGTCGGGCCGCTATCTGTCGTTCTGTGAGCGAGAGGACATCGCTCTGTTGCGGGCGCAGGGCTTGGGTGTTCGTGCGATCGCCCGCCAGGTCGGTCGGGACCCGTCGACCATCTCGCGGGAGTTGCGGCGTAACGCCTCGACCAGAACGTACCGGTTGGACTACAAGGCCTCGACCGCGCAGTGGCATGCGGAGCGTCGAGCCCGCCGGCCGAAGATCGCGAAGCTGCTGACCAATGAGCGGCTGCGAGAGTACATCCAGCAACGGTTGGCGGGCGTGATCCGGACAGCGGACGGCCGGCCGGTCACCGGCCCCCAGGGCCCGCAGTGGAGGGCCGCAACAAGCCCCACCGGGCCGATCGGGCATGGACGACCGGGTGGAGCCCGGAGCAGATCTCCCGCAGGCTCAGGGCCGAGTTCCCGGAGGATGAGTCCATGCGCATCAGCCACGAGGCGATCTACCAGGCGCTCTACGTCCAGAGCCGTGGCGCCCTCAAGCGCGAACTCGTCACCTGCTTGCGAACCGGTCGCGCGCTTCGCGTTCCCCGAGCACGGGCGAAGCAACGCGCGTGGGCGCATGTTACCAGCGACACCCTGATCAGCGAACGGCCCGCCGAAGTTGCCGACCGTGCTGTTCCCGGGCACTGGGAAGGGGATCTGATCATCGGTTTGCAGCGCTCCGCGATCGGGACACTGGTTGAGCGGACGACGAGGTTCATGATGCTGATCCACCTGCCGCGTGAAGCCGGCTGGGGAGTGAGCCCGCGGACGAAGAACGGCCCCGATCTCGCCGGCTACGGGGCGATCACGATGAGCAGAGCCCTCGCCGAGACGATCACCCAACTGCCCGAGCAACTGCGCAGGTCGCTGACGTGGGACCGCGGCAAGGAGTTGTCGGCGCACGCACGCTTCACGGTCGAACCGGCGTCCCGGATTCTTCGCCGACCCCCACAGCCCCTGGCAACGCGGCACCAACGAAAACACCAACGGCCTGCTGCGGCAGTACTTTCCGAAAGGCACCGACCTGTCCCGATGGAGCGCCGACGAGATCAACGCCGTCGCCCACGCCCTCAACAGCCGACCCCGCAAAACTCTCGACTGGAAGACTCCAGCCGAAGTCCTCGACGATCACCTACGATCGCTCCAGCAACCCGGTGTTGCAAACACCGGTTGAATCCGCCCAGAGCTGGAGATGGAGGTCTTCTCCTACATCGAAGGCTTCTACAACCCTCGCCGCCGGCACAGCCGTCTGGGTAACGTCAGCCCCGACACCTACGAGAAGATCCACCGAGAGTTCCTGACACACATCGAGGTGTCCGGCCGATAGGGGTCACTTCAGTTGCCGTCGCTGCTCAGCCTTGCCAACGGCAACAGGAGCATCTCGGTATGCGCCGACAGCCAATGAGGACGGAAGATCGATGGCGGCTCACGGTAATGTCATGCCTATGGGTTCGACGGCGCGAAAGGTATCGCTGACCGGCATCAAGCCGACCGGTGAGCCGCATCTGGGCAACTACATCGGCGCGATCCTGCCGGCGCTGCGGTTGGCCGACAGCTACGAGTCGCTGTATTTCATCGCGGACTATCACGCGCTGACGACGATCCGCGACCGTGATCAGTTGCAGCACTACACCCGATCCGTGGCGGCCACCTGGTTGGCGGCCGGGCTCGACCCGGATCGCACCACGTTCTACCGCCAGTCGGACATCCCGGAAATCTTCGAACTGAACTGGATCCTGGCGTGCATGGCCAGCAAGGGCCTGATGAACCGAGCGCACGCCTACAAGGCGGCGCGTGACCGTAACCGGGAGACCGGCAAGGAGGATCTTGACGCCGGCGTGAACATGGGCCTGTTCAACTACCCGGTGCTGATGGCGGTCGACATCCTCATCATGGACGCCGATGTGGTGCCCGTCGGTCGCGACCAGGTCCAGCATGTCGAGTACGCCGCGGACATCGCTGGCAGTTTCAACGCTGTGTACGGGGACCGGTTCAAGTTCAAGATCCCCGCTGCTGTCATTCCGGATGAGGGGTCGGCGCACACCTTGCCCGGCACCGACGGCCGCAAGATGAGCAAGTCGTACGGCAACACGATCCCGCTGTTCGCGCCAGAGCCCAACCTGCGGAAACTGATCCGGCGTATCCCGACCGACAGCGTGCCGGTGGAGGAACCGAAGGACCCCGACTCGGCTGCCGTGTTCAAGCTGCTTGAACGGTTCGGTGCGGCTGACGTGGTCACCGAGACACGGGCGCGGCTGTCGGCCGGGGGGATGGGCTGGGGAGAGGTGAAGGCACAGCTCGCCGACGCGCTTGTCGCTGAGTTCGCGCCGCTTCGGGAACGCTACGAGGCGTTGATGGCGCAGGGTAGTGAGCTGGACGACCTGCTTGCCCACGGCGCGGACAAGGCCCGGAAGCAGACCAGGCCGTTGCTGGAGCGGGTGAGAGACGCCATCGGCATCGGATAGCTCGGGCCCCGTCCGTCAGATGAGTGCGTCGACCACCCGGTCGGCACAGTGCCAGGCGGTGGTCCATTTGCCGGGCAGCGCGACGAGCAGGTTCCCAGTGGGAGTCCACCCGTCCGGAGGCTGTCGGAGGTCCACGACAAAGCTGGATGGATCAGCATGCGGGCTGGTCGGCTCGCACACGGTCCCCCAGATCAGGCTGAGGTCCGGGCGGGACTGGTGGAGACGGTGTCGATCGAGCGCTTCCAGTAGTCGGGCACGCTCTTCCGCCGTTGTGCCGTATCCACCCTTCACGCTGGGCAAGCCCACGCGGATGCCCCCACGATCCGGACTGATGGCGAGCAGATCGCCGTCCAGCCTTCGAGAACCTGGAGCCGGTAGGCATGCCGACACGGCCAGCCGACCCGTCTCAAAGCAACGCTCTTTCTGTCGGTAACCAGACTGATGTCCCCGCTTGGGCATCCGTCGCCGTCTGGATGGCTGACCTTGCCGATCTGAGTCGTCAATGTCCGCGTGAGGGCCACGGCGCTACCTTCGTCGGGCCGTGGTGAAGCCTGGGGGAAACAATGGGATACCGCTTCAACGCACCACCGAACTGGCCGACGCCGCCTGCTGGATGGGTCCCGCCTTCGGGCTGGACACCGGATCCCGCTTGGGGCCCTCCTCCGCCGGGGTGGCAGTTATGGACCCCGGATTCGCCGGCTCCGGCTCCGACTGAGCCCGTCGCGGCCGCCCCGCAGGCTGCTGGTGCGCCCGCAGTCGTTGTCTCGCAGCAGCGCAACGCAAGTCCGGACATTCCTCTGTTCGGTGCCCCGGGGGAAGGCGCGTGAGCTGGCGGTGGAGAATGCGCAGCTCCGCGGCGAGCTGGATCAGGTACGCGTTGAGCTGACGGGTCTACGGGCGGAGATGTCACGGCTCGGCGTGCTGTCCGCGATCGAGCTCGAGCAGCACCGGGTTCGACTCAGTCGTGAGATCGCGGACCTGACAGCAAAGGGCGAAGCGGAGAAGGCTGAACTCGATCGACACCTGCGCGGTCTCCGGCAGCAGATCGTGGTCACCGAGGAGACGGCACTGCTGCAGGAAGCTGGTGTTTATAGGTACCGCCATCCCCTGTCGGACGCGGTCACCTACCAGAGCCAGCTTAGCCGGCTGCAGGACCAGATCAAGGCTATGACCAGGAAGGATGGGGGAGCGGTCAAGGCTGCCACCGGATGGACGGTCAACGGCTCGGCTGCCGAGGGCCGCGCCATGGTCCGGGACTTCTCCAAGCTCATGCTTCGCGCCTACAACGCCGAGGCTGACAACCTGGTACGGGGTTGAAGCCTTACAAACTTGACTCGGCCGTGGACCGGCTTGGGAAGGTCGCGGCAACCATCGCCAAGCTCGGCAAGACGATGGACATTCGGATCGCCGAGGAGTACCACCGGCTGCGGGTCGAGGAGTTGGAACTCACCGCCGACTACCAGGAGAAGTTGGCCGAGGAGAAGGAACGGGAACGGGAAGAGAAGGCCCGGCTACGCGAAGAGCGACGTGCCCAGCAGGAGATCGAACGCGATCGCGCCCGGCTCGACAAGGAACGCCAGCACTATGCCAACGCCATGGCCGCCTTGCAGGCCAAGGGCGATGCTGACGGTGCCGCCCAGATGCAGGACCGGTTGGCCCAGATCGACACCGCGATTCAGGACGTCGACCGGCGGGCCGCCAACGTCCGGGCCGGCTACGTGTACGTGATCTCCAACCTCGGTGCGTTCGGCGAGAAGATGGTCAAGGTCGGCATGACCCGTCGCTTGGACCCGCTGGACCGGGTACGCGAACTCAGTGACGCCTCGGTGCCCTTCAACTTCGACGTCCACGCCCTCTTCCTCTCCGAAAACGCCGTCGGCATCGAGGCGCAGATGCACGCACGGCTGGCCGACCGGCGAGTCAATCTGGTCAACCACCGTCGCGAGTTCTTCTACGCCACGCCGGAGGAGGCCAAGGAACACCTGCTGGCGTTGACCGGCAGCCTGCTGCAGTACGAGGAGGTCCCGGAGGCCCTGGAGTACCGGCAGAGCCTCACCCAGGCACAGGAGCAACCAGTCGCGAGCACATGACATGCCGGGGCATTGGATGGCAGATGCCCGCTAAGCCGGTCGGCCTACGGATCACTCGTGCACGCAGCCGTTCCGACGACTGTCATGAGCATCCGTCGCTGGAGGGCCAGTCGCTCTAACCATGATCAAGCCGAATCGCCGAGATAGAGAGGTACACATGTCGCCGGTCGGACTGTTCGCCTACGGGTCAGCGAGCGAAAGGGAAGGTGTCGACCTGGGTGAGGTCCCGTTCGTGGTGGTGGACGTGGAGACGACCGGGCTGTCATCGACATCCGACCGCATCGTGGAGATCGCCCTGGTTCGCATCGAAGGAGGTCGGGTGGTCGACGAGTGGGCCACCCTCGTCGACCCAGGCCGCGACCCAGATCCGACTTTCGTCCACCACATCACCGCAGAGATGCTGTCCGGAGCGCCGACGTTCGCGGACGTGGCCGGGGAGATCCTGTCCAGGCTCGACGGAGCTGTGGTCGTGGCGCATAACGCCCGCTTCGAGGAGGGGTTCATCGCGCAGGAGTTCGCTCGAGTCGGCATCAGCACCGCGCCCCTGCCGGCGGTGTGCACTCTGCGGCTGGCCCGACAGGTCCTGGCCGCGCCGAACTTCCAGCTCGTGTCCTGCTGCACGGTGTACGGCATCGAGCTGCATGACGCCCACACCGCACTCGGTGACACCCGGGCAACCGCCCAGCTTCTACCCAGACACCAGCGGTGGTGCGAGCTGTTCGCCGCCCACGGATCCACGGTCGGTGTCAGCGTCAACGGCCCCGGTGCCCTCAACCGCAACCGGCTCGACCACGCAGGCAGGTCCACCATCCAGCGGACGTTGCGCGGCATCCGGATCCTGGCGGAGACGGGTCTGGAGTACTCGGTGATCTGTGTCGTCACCCCGGAGACCATCGACCACGCCGACGATCTCATCGGCTTCTTCACCGACCTGCCGGAATGCCAGTCCGTGGGCTTCAACATCGAGGAGCACACCCAGTAGGCGCAGGCGCGGGACGAGGATCGCCAGCGACGCGCCGGCCGGACCGCCACCCGGGCCACTCACGCGGCGACGGGTGACTGCGGGTGCGGGACGGTGGTGATCGGCCGGTGGACCGGACAGGAGACCCGCGCGCTCCGCGAGGCGCTCCGGATGACCGTCCACGACTTCGCCCGCCACCTCGGGGTGGCGCCCGAGACGGTTTCTGGCTGGGAACACCGCCACACGCCCACACCGCCACCGACGATGGCCACAAAAGCAGTCCTGGACGAAACGCTCACGCTCGCCGACAGCAACACCATGATCAGCCAGGGTCGATACAGACCGACCCCAGGTTGAAGATCAAGCTAGGGCCGCGGGGGAGGCGGGGGACGCTCGAGGGTGTGCTTTCTCAGCATGACCATCGTCGCTGTCAACGGTCAGAACGGTACGGTCTTCGACGCGCGGCGGGCGATGCCGGTGGCGGGTGTCGGGCTCGGCGTGGACTTCGGCATCACCGCACGGTGGCGGTTGATCGGGCAGATGGGGCGCGGCCCTGGCCGCGTAGACCCTGACCGGTACCCACGTTGGCATGTATTGACTCGCTCCTGTCGGCCACTTAACGTATGACGTCATACATTTAGATGCGTCACTTTAAGGGAAGGCGCCATCGTGTGATCGAGTGATGCGGCCCGCTCGATGGCGCGGCGTCCGCACGCCGTGGCGCCACCCAAGGTGTAGCTGTGTGCCGCTTTGGAGAAATCGAATGTCAGAAGTGACACGTAGGAAACTCCTCGCAGCCGGGGCGGCGGGGGCCGGTGCCATGCTGCTGCCCACCGGCTGGACCGCGGCCGCCAAGGCCGGCGCGTCGGCACCGCCGCAGGTGCGGGCCGCGGGTGATATGGCGTTGTGGTACGACGAGCCGGCGGGCACGGACTGGCTTCGAGCACTGCCGATCGGTAACGGTCGGCTGGGTGCAATGGTGTTCGGCAACGTCGACACGGAGCGGCTACAGCTCAATGAGGACACTGTGTGGGCCGGTGGCCCGTACGACTCGGCGAACACCCGTGGTGCGGCCAACCTGGCGGAGATCCGGCGGCGGGTCTTCGCCGACCAGTGGACCCAGGCGCAAGATCTGATCAACCAGACGATGGTCGGCAACCCCGCCGGGCAGTTGGCGTACCAGCCTGTCGGAAACCTGCGGCTGGCCTTCGGCAGCGCCAGCGGTGCCTCGCAGTACAACCGGGCGCTCGACCTCACCACGGCCACCGCCACCACCACCTACGTGCTGAACGGGGTGCGGTATCAGCGGGAGGTGTTCGCGAGCGCACCGGATCAGGTGATCGTTATCCGGCTGACCGCCGACCGAGCCAACTCGATCACGTTCAACGCCACATTCGACAGCCCGCAACGGACGACGGTGTCGAGCCCGGACAGCGCCACGATCGGCCTCGACGGCATCTCCGCAAACATGGACGGCGTCACCGGGCAGGTCCGCTTCCTCGCCCTGGCCAACGCCAGCGTCACCGGCGGCACGGTCAGCAGCTCCGGCGGCACCCTGCGGGTCTCCGGCGCGACCAGCGTCACGGTGCTGGTCTCGATCGGCACCAGCTACGTCAACTACCGCACCGTCAACGGCGACTACCAGGGCATCGCGCGTACCCGCCTGAACGCCGCCCGCACCGCCGGCTTCGACCAGCTGCGCGCCCGGCATCTGGCCGACTACCAGGCGCTGTTCAACCGGGTGACGATCGACCTCGGACGCACCGCGGCGGCCGACCAGACGACCGACGTGCGGATCGCTCAGCACGCGAACACGAACGACCCGCAGTTTTCCGCGCTGCTGTTCCAGTTCGGCCGCTACCTGCTGATCTCCTCCTCACGCCCGGGCACGCAGCCGGCAAACCTGCAGGGCATCTGGAACGATCAGATGGCCCCGTCGTGGGACTCGAAGTACACCATCAACGCCAACCTGCCGATGAACTACTGGCCGGCCGACACGACGAACCTGTCCGAGTGCTTCCTGCCAGTCTTCGACATGATCAAAGACCTGACGGTGACCGGTGCCCGGGTGGCACAGGCGCAGTACGGCGCCGGCGGCTGGGTCACCCACCACAACACCGACGCCTGGCGCGGCGCGTCGGTCGTCGACTACGCCCAGTCGGGCATGTGGCAGACCGGCGGCGCGTGGCTGGCCACGATGATCTGGGATCACTACCTGTTCACCGGCGATCTGGAGTTCCTGCGCGCGAACTACCCGGCGATGAAGGGCGCTGCCCAGTTCTTTCTGGACACCCTGGTCGCCCACCCGACGCTGAGCTACCTCGTCACCAACCCGTCGAACTCCCCAGAGCTGAGCCACCATTCGAACGCCTTCGTCTGCGCCGGCCCCACCATGGACAACCAGATCCTGCGCGACCTGTTCAACGGCGTCGCCCTGGCCAGCGAGGTCCTCGGCGTGGACGCCACCTTTCGTACCCAGGTGCGCACCGCCAAGGACCGGCTGCCGCCGACGAAGGTCGGCTCCCGCGGCAACGTCCAGGAGTGGCTTGCCGACTGGGTGGAGACCGAGCGGACTCACCGACACGTCTCCCACCTGTACGGCCTGCACCCCAGCAACCAGATCACCAAGCGCGGCACCCCGCAGCTCTACGAGGCCGCGCGCCGGACGCTGGAACTGCGCGGCGACGACGGTACCGGCTGGTCCCTCGCCTGGAAAATCAACTTCTGGGCCCGCCTGGAGGACGCCGCCCGCGCCCACAAGCTCCTGAAGGACCTGGTGCGCACCGACCGGCTCGCCCCGAACATGTTCGACCTGCACCCACCATTCCAGATCGACGGCAACTTCGGCGCCACCTCCGGCATCGCCGAGATGCTCCTGCAGAGCCACAACAACGAACTGCACCTGCTGCCCGCCCTACCGTCCGCCTGGCCCACCGGCAGCGTCACGGGTCTGCGCGGCCGCGGCGGATACACGGTTGGCGCCGCGTGGAGCAGCAGCCGGATCGAGCTCGTCGTCACCCCCGACCGCGCCGGCACCGTTCGGGTGCGCAGCCAGATCTTCGCTGGCGCCTTCGACCTGCGCGACGAGACCAACGGCACGGTGGTCCGGCCGACGCGGCTCGAAACCGATCTCGTCGAGTTCGCCGGGCAGGCCGGTCACACCTACCGCGCGTCGGCCGTCAAGTCGGGGCCGGTGGTGGTCGGCGCCTACTACCGGCTCGTGGCCCAGCACAGCAGGAAGGCCGCCGACATCAGCGGCGGATCCACCGCGGCCGGCGCGCAGCTGATTCAGTGGTCGACCGGCACCGGACCCAACCAGCAGTTCGATTTTCTGCCGTCCGACGACGGCTACTACCGGATCCGGGCTCGGCACAGCGGCCTGGTCCTACAGATCGCCAGCAACAGCACCGGCGCCGACATCAACCAGCAGCCGGACACCAACGCCGCCAGCCAGCAGTGGCGACTCGTCGAATACGGCGGCGACGTGGTGAGCCTGGTCAACCGGCAAAGCGGCCTGGCCATGGACGTCTGGCAAGCCTCCACCGCCGACGGTGCCCGCATCTCCCAGTGGACGCCCACCAGTAGCACCAACCAGCAGTTCCAACTTCAACGCGTCTAGCTTGATCTTTAACCTGGGGTCGGTCTGTATCGACCCTGGCTGATCATGGCCGCAGCCCTTGGTTGATCATTCTTCTGTCCAGGAAGAAGATCAGGACCAAGGGCTGCGGGATGATCAGTGTGCATGACGCCGGGCGCGCCGGCGCGGTGGGGGAACTCAACCTCGCGGTGCGGGCCCGATGATCTTTGGATCGGGCAGGCATGGCAGTCCGCCCGTGTCGTGGCGGGCCTCGCGGCCGGGCTACGTCGCGCAGATGGCGTGGACGCGGGCGGTCCAGTTGCCGTCGTAACCGCTCCGGTCCTCGCGGGCCTCGAGCCGGACGTGGTCCAGCGGCTGCGCCGGATACAGGGCGATGATCGCTGCCTCGCCCACGGGCGCGGTCAGGCTCGCCCCCAGTCCGTGCACCCTCGTACCGGTCGGGCACGTGACGCCGACCGTCTTGTCCAGCGAGTCGCCGGGCGAGGCGGCCGACACCAGGGTGAGCCCGGGGATCGGGTCGGCGCACACCGCGAAGGCTTCGACGCCCCACGGGATCGGCCACGTCGTCTCGGCCTCGTACGCGGCCACCCGGACGCTGGTGAGCGACGCGGATGGAACGATGTCGTCGAGCACCACGAACCCGAACGCCGGATGGATCTGGCCACCGGCGCCGATCACCCGCTTGCCGGCCGGGCAGGACACGGTGACGCTGCGGCTGCTGGTCAGACTCCGTGCGGTGGAGGCGGACACGTACTCCAGGCCGGCGGGGGCGGAGCCGCAGATCCCGTACGCGACCACGAACCAGTCACCGCCGAAACCGGTGTGGTCGGGGCGGGTCGTCACCGAGGCGTTCACCTGGAAGTAGTCCCCGGTGGGGGTGCTCACCGGTTTCATGGTGTCCACCATGACTTCCCGGCCGCCGCCGCCGACGTACGCGCCGCCGCCGAGGATCCGCCGCCCCGGCGGGCAGTGCACCAGCTGCGTCTTGCCCAGGTCGCTGTTGATCGCGCTCGTGGCGGTGACGAACGTCATCGACGGCACCGCGTGCGCCGGGACGGCTGGGCTGACCGCGACAACGCCCGCCAGCATCACCAGCACACCGGCGCTCAGCAGCCGCCGGCCGATTCGGTACACCTGATCTCCTTGTTGCAAGCCCGTCTACCGGCGCCGCAGCCGGTAGAGCACTGTGGTCGGTGTGGCGACGACGAGGAAGACGACGCCCGCGGCGTAGGCGAGCGGCATCACGCGGAGGGCACCGGCGACCCACGCCGCCATGAAGCTGATGACGGACATCCAGAACAGCGCCAGGAACAGCACTCGCGACGGCGTCGTAGCGGGGCGGGTGGCCGCCTCCCGGGCGGCGGCGGCCTGGCCGGCGGCGCCGAGCATCAGGTCCGGCGCGGCGGTGCCCAAGGCCGCCGCCAGGCCGGGCCCGAACGCTTCGGGACCGCGCCGGTCGCCCTCGACGATTCCGTGTACGACCGCCGCCCCGCCGTGCGACAGCAGCAGCTCCAGCCCGCCGGCCGCGCCGAGCCGGTCGACCGCGAGGCGCAGCGCGTCGACGAAGCCACGCTCCTCCCGCGCCGCCTGTTCGACATCGCGGGCGAACGTGCGGCGCGCCTTGCCGCTGCGCGGGCTCTGCGCCAGGTACGCGGCGCCGAGGGCGTCGTCGTCGTCCAGTTCATGCCGGACCAACTCGTACAGCTGCCGGACGTCCTCGGCCAGCCGCGAATCGGGCAGCGTCCGTCCAGACTGGAGCCAGACGGTCACGTACGCCGTCGCCGCCACGGCATATCCGGGAAGTTCGCGCGTCATCGTCTGCTCGCCGCGCTCTTCAGCTCGGCTCGGAGAACCGGATCCGGCGGCGCCGGGCGAGCAGCAGGACCGCGGTACCGGCGGTGAGCAGGGCGCCCCCGGCCGCGAGCAGCGCGATGGCCGGCGCTCCGGTGACCGGCAGGCCACCACCGGCACCAGGGTCGCCGGCCGGGTCGCTGGGGGCGGTGCTCGGGTCGGTGGGGCCGCCCGGCGTCGGTGACCCGCAGACCCTCGCCGCGACGGTGTGCCGGGCGAGGTCCAGCCCGAGTTCCGCGTTTCGGACCACCACGACGGCGCCGACGGCGGCCGGCTCGGTGAACATGTCGCGGGCACCGGCGGAGACCCACCGGTGTGTGGTGGCGGCGCCGTCGACCAGGACGGTGATCCGAACGGCGCCCTCGGCGCGGTTGGTCAGGTCGACCTGGACGCCGGCACAGGCGTCGGCGATCCGCACCGCGACCGCCTCCGGGCCGCAGCCGGCGGGTTGCCGGTAGGTGCCCACCATCCAGGTCACCTGCTCCGGCCCCGGCTCCCCGCTGGCCAGCAGGTAGTTGTCGCCGTCGGCGAGCCGGCGTACGAGCGTCACCCGACCCGGAGCCAGTGGCCCCAGCTCTTCCGGGGTCGGGTGCGCCGGGGAGAACAGCCGCAACCCGGTGATCGGGGTGGTTCCCTCGTTCGCCAGGTGCAGCTCGAGCACGTGGCAGTGGGCGTCGGCGGTGACCGCCAGCCGGGGCGCGTCCGCGCACCCGTCCGGCGCGCGGAACACCAGATTCCGGTCCGGCAGCCCGGCCCGCTGGATCACGAAGGTGTCCCGGTCGGTCGCGCCGTACCGGCGGTTGCCGCGCTCGCGCATCTCGAACCGATCGATCGCCACGCCGTTGCGCAGCACGGTCGTCGCCCAGGTCTCGTCGCCGCCGATCGTGCCGGTGTCCCAGCTGAACACCGCGACGCCGCACTGTTCGGACATCGTGATCTCGGGTGCGTCGGCCTGCGCGGCGGACGCCGCGCCCCCGACCAGGGCACCGGCGAACAGAACAGCTGCGCCCGAGGCAACGAGCAGGCGACGCAGCAGGAGGGGGACACGCATCAACGAGCAACCTTCGGCCGTACGACATGGGTGGGCGACGGCGACGTGCGCGCCGCGCCCCGGACCGGGCTACTCCAGCACAGGAACGCGCCGGTGGCATGAGTCCCGGGGCACTCAAATCGCGGTGGGCGGGTACTCAGCCGAGGGTCTGCCGCAGCTCGGCCCGCCCGGACACGCCGAGCTTCCCGTACGCGCGGTGCAGGTGGTTCTCCACGGTCCGTTCGGCCACGTGCAGGCGGCCGGCGATGGCCCGGGTGGGCTCGCCCCGCACGGCGGCCAGCACGACCTCCCGTTCCCGGTCGGTCAACCCCAGCAGCGGGCCGGCCGTGGCCAGCGCGGGCGTGGCCGCCGGTTCGCCGGCGGCCAGCCGCAGTTCGGCGATCAGGCGGGCCCGGGCCGCCGCCCGCGGCTCGCCGGCCCGTTGCCAGGCCGCGGCCGCCAGAGTCGCCGCCTCCGCGGCGTGCATGGTCATGCCGTAACCGGCGAATCGCTGGGCGACCCCGAGCAACGCTTCCGGATCGGCCGCCGCGGCGGCCGCGGCGTACCGGACGACCAGCTCGCCCAGGCTCCACCCGGCCGGTGGCGGGTACCCAGCCAACAGCCGCGCGGCGAGGTCGGCTCCGCCCAGCCGGACCAGGTCCAGGGCGCCGAGAGTGGCGGCGCCGAGCGCGCCGCCCGCGCCGTGGCGGGCGATCTCGTCGCCGAGCACAGTACGCACGGCCACCGCGTCGGCCTGGACGCTGACCTGCCACGCCCGGGCGCGGGCCACCTCCATCTCGAACAGAAGATTGCTGTGCGGCCCGCCGCGGTAGCGGTCCAGGTCGGCGGTGGCCGCGGCCAGCTCGTGCTCGTCGCCGCACTGGGCGGCGGCCTGGACGCGGACCGCGGCCGCCCATCGACAGACCGGCCGCTGCAGTCCCTCGGCGACGACGAAGGACTCCTTGGCCCAGCGCAGCGCGGTCGCCGGTCGTCCCAGCATCAGGCCCACCATGCCGAGCGCGAAGGCGCCCAGTGCCTGCGCGGTCCGGTCCGGCGGATGCAGGCTCGCCTCGTAGCACGCCTGGATCTGGGCGAATCCGCCGGCCGGGTCACCGAGCACGCACCGCATCCAGCCGCCGGCCGGCCGCATGCTGTCGGCGTGTACCCGGCCCGGGCCGGTGTGCCGGGCGGCCAGCGGCACCGCTCGCCCGATGACGTCGGCCGCCTCGGCGTACCGGCCGGCGAGCATCAGCGCCGCGCCGGCCGCGCTAGCCGCCGCCACCCGCGTCTCGACGACTTCCGCCTCCTGTCGCGCCGAATCCGGCGTTGCCGCCTCGAACAGGGCAAGCGCCGCGCCGACGCTGGAGCAGTCCAGCCCGTACGAGCGCAGATAGAGACGCGAAACCTCGAGCTGTCCAGCCGATGCCGGCACATCCGCCGCGGCCGCGTCGATGACCGCCCGCGCGGCAGCCAGGTCGTCGGCGTGGTGGGCGAGCGCGGCGGCGTGCTGGACGGCCACTTCCACCCGCTCGGCGTCGTTCGTGGCCTTGCCGGCCAGGTCGGCGCACCGCTCCAGCGCCTCGTCGATGTGCCCGAGGCACAGCATCGCGCGTACCTCGGTCAGCCCCGCCGCGACGCCGGCACCGCTGTCGTAGGCGTGCCGGGCCAGCCGCTCGGCCAACGCGTACTCCCGGATCAGCGCGGCCTGGTCGGCGGCCTGGAGCATCCGCTGCGGGTGGACCGTGCCACCCCCGTCGAGGCGCCAGATCGCGGTCCGCATGACGTCCTCGCTGCGCCGCGCGCCCGTGCCGTCGAGGGCGTCGGCCAGCCGCCGGCTGTGCCGCAGCCGGGCCAGCTCCGGCAGATCGGCGCGCAGCAACTCGCCGTACAGGGGATGGCTGAGCCGGACCGCGCGGCGACGCCCGGTGGTGCCGACCGTGACGAGCCCACGGCGCTCCAGTTCCTCCAGCATGGACTCACCGGCCAACTCGGCCGCGACCGGCAGCGGCAGCGGCTCACCGAGCGCGAGGGTCTCCAACGCGTCCCGCTCGGCCGGATCCCGTACGGCGAGCCGGTCGCGGAGCAACTCGACCAGCCGAGGCGCCCGGCTCAGCGGCGCGGTCAGCCGCCAGACCCCGTCCACCCGGCCCAGACCGCCGCTGTCCGAGGCCGAGATCAGCAACTCGCGCAGAAAGAGCGGGTTGCCTCCGGTGGCCTCACGGAGCTGGCGCAGCGTGCGGCCCTCGACAGGCCCGCCCAACGCGGCGCCGATCAGCGCGTCGGTCTCCGCTGGGGCCAGAGCGCCCAGGTCCACCCGCAGCACACCGCGGTCTTTCCACAGCGCGGTCACCGGGCTGGGCACGGCCGCTTCCGCGCGCACGGTGGCCAGCAGCGTGACCGCACGCTCGGCCACGAGCTGGTGGATGACGATCGCGGAGATCTCATCGAGCTCGTGCAGGTCGTCGACCAGAAGCACCGTGCGCGGCCCCTGGGTGAGCCCGCGCAGCACGTGTAGCCCACGCTCGACCAGACCAGCCCGTACCGCCCCGTCCGGGGGTTGGGCACCGCTCGGTGCCGGCAGCAGCCCGGCGAGCCCGCTCAGCGGCAGGCGGGAGCTGGCCGCGGCCGGCCGGGCCACGAGCATCCGGTGGCCGGCCGCCTCGGCGCCGGAGGCCGCCTCCTCGGCCAGCCGGGTCTTGCCCACGCCCGGCGGCCCGGCGATCAGGGCACCGGCATGGTCGGCGCCGCGTACCGCCCGGGTCACCGCCACCAGTTCGCGGTCGCGCCCGATCAGCGGAAGCGCGTCCAGGCGGGGCAACATGCCGGCAGAGTAGCGTCCGCCCGCATCGTGGCTCGAACCGCTGGTCACTCGCCGTTTGGGTCGACGTTGGACGGCGTCGCCTAGCCTGTGCGACACGGTAGCGGCCGACGGCCGCGGAAGGGACGGACGTGGTGCGGATCAGATCGGTGTTGGCGGGAGTGATGGCCGCCGTGGTCGGGACGCTGGGCTTGGTGGTCGGTACGGGCAACCCCGCCGCGGCTGAGACACCCCTTGGGCACTGCTACGACGACAGCACGCCCGCGCATCGCGACGCGGCGCCGTGGCGTCTGCCGGGTGGCGTGCAGGCCTCGTGGCCGACACCTCTGGGTCTGATCAACGGTGACGTTCTGCGGGTGACAGCCTCCGGCAGGATCCGAATCGACCACTGGGGTACGAGCAAATCCATAGCCGGCGAGTTGCCCTTGGCTGGCAGCGGGTGGCCGGCGCCTGGGCTACGCCGCTACATGCTGATCGGCAAGGTGACCATCGGGGCCGTGTGGCTCAAGAGCACCGGGCTCACCTATGGAGCCGGAAAGTGGTTCCCGATCGGCACGGACAGCGATTGCATGATGTATCAGAGCGGCGCTCTGCCCGAGGGCGGGCAACTCGTCCTCTCGTTCAACGACGACAATCTGGGCGACAACGGGGACAACGCCGCCGTCGTCGTCAAGCAGTGGATCTGAACGCGTCGCGCGCTCGGCTCGGGGCTGCCCAGCTTCTTTCGCAAGGTCATCATTGTCACTCGAACCGCGTTCGTGAACGGATCGATGTGTTCGTCCCATGCCTTCTCCAACAGTTCCTCGGCGCTGACCGCGGCGCCTTCGGCCCGCATCAGAACTTCCAGTACGGCAAATTCCTTTCGGGACAGCGCGATGAACCGGCCGTCCCTGAGCACCTGGTGCCGGGGGACGTCGAGTTCGATGCCGGCACGGCGCAGCACCGGCGGTAGCGCCGGCCTGGCACGCCGACCGAGTGCCTGTACCCGGGCGACGAGTTCGGCGAGGGCGAACGGTTGGTCAGGTAGTCGTCCGCGCCGATACTGAGCCCGTGTACCCGTTCGTCCAGGTCGACCGAGGCGGCCAGGCGTTCGCCGCTGGTCGGAGCCTTGTCGTGCCCTCTGCCGACGCCGGGCGCCGGTGGCTCACCTTGGGTGACGGTCACCCGGTAACCAGGCCCGCTTCGTGGGCCAGGACGGCGGCCTGTACGCGATTGGCCAGGCCGAGCCGGGCGAGGATCGTGCTGACGTGCCCCTTGACGGTGCCTTCCACGAGGTGGAGTCGGCGGGCGATCTGGGCGTTGGACAACCCGGCGCCGACGAGGGCAAGGACGTCGCGCTCCCGGTCGGTGAGCTGTTGCACCTTGGCGCGGGCTTCGGCGGCCCGGCCGAGGCCGGTGGCGCGCAGCCGCCCGATGACCTGTGCGGTGATGTCCGGCGACAGGTACGCGCCGCCGTCGGCGATCGCGTGGATGCCCGTGAGCAGTTCTCGCGGGTCGCCGGACTTGAGCAGGAAGCCGCGGGCGCCGCTGTCGAGGGCGCGGGCCACGTACTCGTCGTCGCCGAAGGTGGTCAGCATGGCCACTCCGATGCCGGGCAGGACGCGCAGGAGCTCCGCGGCGGCGGCGAGCCCGTCGAGGCGGGGCATGCGGACGTCGAGCAGGACGACGCCGGGGCGGTGGGCGAGGGCGAACTCGACCGCCTCACGGCCGTCGGCGGCCTCGGCGATGACGTCGATGCCCGGGTCGGTGGCGAGGATGGCGCGCACCCCGGCGCGGATTATGGCCTCGTCGTCGGCCAACAGTACTCGGATCATGGCGTTCCCGGATGTGGCAGGGCGGCGACGACTTCGAACTGCTGCCCGTACGGGCCGGCGGTGAATGTGCCGCCGGCCAGGCGTACGCGCTCGGCCAGGCCGGCCAGGCCGGAGCCGCTGCCTGCGCCGCCGCGCCGCCCGGGCGGCAGCGGGTTGGTGACGGTGACGGTCGTCGAGCCGTCCGTAGTGGACAGACGGACGCGCACGGGCGTACCCGGGGCATGTTTCGTGGCGTTGGTGAGCGCCTCCTGGACGATGCGGTACGCCGCCCGGTCGACATCGGCCGGGAGGTCGTCGCCGGTTCGCTCCACTGTCACCGCCATCCCAGCCTGCTTCGCGCGATCGGCGAGGTCTTCGATCCGGTCGCCGGCCGGTTCCAGCGGCGCCGGCGTACCCTCACGGAGGACCGTGATGATCTCGGCCAGGCGGCGGGTCGCGGCGCCCGCGCCCGCGCGTAGCTCGGTGGCCACGGCCCGGTGCCGTTGGTCCAGGTCGGGCGCCATCTCCAGGGCCGCGGCGCGTAGCGCGAGCAGGCTGAGGTCGTGCCCGAGTGTGTCGTGCATGTCGCGGGCGAAGCGCGCGCGCTCTTGGAGCCGGGCCTGCTCGGCGCTGAGCACCACGAGCTGGTCCTGCTGGCGCAGGATGCGCCCGAGCGCCCACGGCAGGGCGACGACCAGGGCGAGCATGAGCAGACCGGGCCCCCACCCGCCGCCGGTGGCCAGGCCGTAGGCGACGTCCAGCGGCGCGGCGACGCCGAACACGGCCAGCGCGGGCATCGGGCGCGGGGTGCGGCGCCCGGCCAGCAGGCTGATAACGAACAGCGCCGCGCCGAGCGCGGCGCTCGACACCGGCACCGAGTCGCGGATCGCCAGGCCCGCGGCCAGGCTGGTGGCCGCGCAGATCACCACCGACATCATCGGGTACGCCCGAAGCGGCGCCGTTGCGGCCAGCGGGGCGATCACCGCACCGGCGGTTGCCCACCACGGCAGCGTCCCGCGACCGAGGACGACGGCCGCGAGGAGCAGTGCCAGCGCGGCCAACGCCCACGGTGGAGCGGGTGACCGTCGCAGCCACCCGCCCCGCACGCTCGTCACGATCATGACGGTACCGGCTCGGCGGCTGCGGCCTGCGCGAGCTCGGCGGGCACGTCCGTGTGACGGGCCCTGGCCAAGGCCGAGACCCGGGCGACGAGCACGCACAGGTTCGCGACCGCAGCCACCGTGGTCCAGGCGACCAGCGGGAACGTGTAGTGGACCAGCTGCACGAAGGTGATGTCCCGCCCGCCGCCGACGACCTGGCCGATCAGGTCGGGCAGCGTCACGAGCAGCACGGCCGGGATCAGCCGGGGCGTCAGGCGCACCACGGGCTGCCAGAGGGGCTTGGCGGCGATCCGGCGCGCCCAGGTGCCGCTGCGGCGCAGGTTGCGGATGACGAGCGCCACGCTGAGCAGGGTCAGCCCCGCCAGGCTGAGGTCGACGATGAGCCGGATCGGCGCGGGCTTGTTCGGGGTGCCGCCGGTCACCAGCTCGGCGAGAGCGTCGGCGAGCTGGTCGGTGCCCTCGTTGCCCAGGCCGATGCCGCTGTTGCCCAGGACGGCGATGCCGTAGTCCGACGGCAGCAGCAGCTGGCTGGCGGTGTAGGTGAACCACACGCCGTTGTGGTGTACCCGGCCGTCATGGTCCCGTTCCCAGCCCAGGGCGTAGGTCGACCCCTCTGCCGGCGTGTGCATGGCGGTGAGGTTCGCCGCGGAGACCAGCCCGGGGCCGTGTCCGTTCTGCATGATCAGCCACTTCGCCATGTCGGTCGCTGTGGTGACCACGCCGTCGGAGCCGGCGACGAACCGTCCCGGTTCGGCCGCCGCAATGGTCGCCCCGTACGCGTACGTGTGGCCGTCGGGTACCCGCGGGTCGATGGTCCGGGTGATGCTGATCGTGGACTGCATGCCCAGTGGCCCGAACACCCGATCGCGTAGGTAGTCGGCGAACGGCTGGCCGGAGACCACCTCGACCAGTCGTGCCGCGAGGTGGTAGTTCGTGTTCGTGTACCTGTAGGCCGTGCCGGGATCGGTCGCCAGCGTGGCCCGCTGCGCCCGCTGCTGAGCTCCGGCCAGGGAGTCGGGCTGCGGCAGGCTCTTCTCCGGCAGGGTCTGGTCGGTGATCCCGGAGGTCTGGTTCAGTAGCTCGCGTACGGTGATTCGGCTGCCGCGGGCGTCGTCGATCCGGAAGTCCGGCAGGTACCGGGTGACCGGAGCGTCCAGCTCGACCTTCCCGGCCCCCACCAGCTGCATCACGGCGAGAGTGGTGAACGACTTGCTGACCGAGGCGATCGGCATCGGCGTCGTCGCGGTCACCGGCGCCCCGGACGAGTCGTGGCCGTAGCCCCCGGCGTACAGCACATGGCCGCCGTGGGTGATCGCCACGGCGATCCCCGGATAGCCGGCCCGGCCGGCGAAGTCCCGCACCAACCGTTCGACGGCGTCCGGCGATGCCTGCGTCGGGCCGGCCGCCGTCGCCGGGCCGGTCCCCACGAGTACTGCCATTCCTGCGGCGGCCGTCACTACGACGCCCTGCCACCAGCGAACCCACACAGCGCGCTCCGATCATCTCGATGAACGTCAGCAACGCTAGGAATCAGCAGGGGGCCGCCACCCGACCCGATCGGCAGCGGCCACCCCTGACTTTCGTCAGGCCAGGTGCCGCTCGGCGAGGAGGGCGGTCGCGGTGATGAACACCGGGGCAACCGGGTCGATGCGGGCGCTGTCGTGTTCCCGGAGGACGGTTCTGCGCAGGTAGTCCTGCTCCAGCAGGGCCGCACCGCGTCGCACCAGCCTCACCCTCGGCCCGTACTGCCCTACCCGGACCGCGGCAACGGCGTACCTGGCCCTCGGCCGCACCACCGACGTCGCCGGCCACCTGACCACCGCCATCGCCGCCTTCGACGCCACGCAGCTACGCGGCGCGCAAGCGCTCAGCCGCCTCGACCTGGCCACCGCCCACCTGCACGCCGGCGACCCCGACCAGGCAGCCGAGCTGGCGTGGCAAGCCCTCACTCTCACCGCCGAGCTGCCCACCCTCACCGAGTGCGGGTACTGGCGTCCATCGTGGTCGAGGCTGACCTCGGTACCGAGCCGGCGCCGGATGGTGGGCGAGCTGGCCGGCCATGTCAGGCCTCGTACGTCCGGCGTTAATCTGAGATCTTCTCGGGTTCAACCGCGGGTGGGTACGGTCGCTGCCGGTGATCTTCGGCGCGGTGTGGGAGAGACGATGGATCTGAGTACCGGTCGGCGTGGCTTCCTGGTTGGAGCCGGCGTCGTCGGCGCCGGCGCGGTTCTCGGCAACGGCTCGGCCGCGGCCGGCGCGTCCCGGCGCCAGGGCCGCGAACCGCGGGGCGGCTATGTGTGGCTGGCCGGTGACCATCACGTCCACAGCCAGTACAGCAACGACGCCATGTACCCGGTCGCCACCCAGGTGCAGCGGGCCGCCAGGTACGGGCTGGACTGGCTGGTCGTCACCGACCACGGCAACGTCCCGTTCGCCACCTACAGCATTCCGCCGCTGGTGGCCGACATCGTCGCGGCGAGAAGGAAATACCGCGACGACGTGCTGGTCTTCACCGGTCTGGAGTGGAACATCCCTGCCGGTGAGCACACCACACTCATGCTCGCCCCGGGCGCGAACGAGGCATCCCTGCTGCAGGAGTTCGTCGACCGGTACGACGCCCGGGTCAACGGCACCCGCAACGGCACCCCGGAGAACGAGGCCATCGCCCTGCAGGCACTCGGGTTCCTCAGGGACGCGGTCCGCAGCCGACGGATCGCCGACGCGCTCGTGCTGCCGAACCACCCGTCCAGACTGGGCATCAACTCCCCGGCGGAGACCCGCAACTGGCGTGACGCCGCGCCCGAGATCGTCATCGGCATGGAAGGCGCCCCGGGCCACCAGGCCGCCGGCCTGCCCGCTCCGGGTATGGCACGCGGACGCGGCCTGTACGACTCCGCCGCCGGCACCTGGTCCTTCCCCGGCTATCCAGCCGAAAGCTACCGCACCTGGGGTGGATTCGACTGGATGACCGCCACCGTGGGCGGCCTGTGGGACAGCCTGCTCGCCGAGGGCAAGCCCTGGTGGATCACCACCACCTCCGACGGTCACCAGGGCTGCGGCGACTGGGTCAAGAACCCGGTCGACCCACTGAACCAGACCGGGTACGACAGCATTCCGTACGACAGCGAAGGGCACACCTTCAACAACACCGGCCGGTTTCCCGACCCGGTCAACGCCGGCCGTCCGATCACCGAGTACAGCTCCTTCCCACCCGGGACCTACAACAAGACCTGGGTCGGCGCCACCGGCTACGGCTACCGACAGGTGATGCAGGCCATGCGGGCCGGCCGGATGTGGGCCTGCCTCGGCGACCTCGTCGCCGGCCTGGACCTGCGTCTTCGCCCTCGCGGATCGCGCCAGCCCGGGGTGCCGATGGGCGGCACCCTGAAGATGCCGGCCGGCCGTGCCGCGGAGGTGGTCATCCGGATCGACCTGGCCTCCCAGCCCAACTTCGCCGGACTACTGCCGGTGCTCGCCAGGGTGGACCTGATCCTCGGCAAAATCACCGGACCCGCCGCCGACCGCTCCTCCTTCCGCGCCCCGGATACCAGAGTCGTCAAGTCCTGGGACGTCGACAAGCGGGCCGGCACCCTCGAGCTTGTCCACGAGATCACGGTGGACGAGCCGTTCTACGTCCGGGTACGCGGCACGGACGGCAAGCGCGGCGCTCCCGGCTACTTCGGCGCCGGTGTCGACCCGGCCGGACCGGCCCTCGACGTCATCGGCCAGGCCGATCCCTGGGAAGACCTGTGGTTCTACTCCAACCCCATCTTCGCCAAGGCGCGATGACCTGGCTGCGGCTACCCGTCACATGTCCGCTGACCAGGCTTACCGCTTCGCCAGGGACTGAGGCTCGCCGGCCAACGCCGGCTCTAGTCTGACCGCTCCTGGTGGCAGATCTCGATCGCCCCCGGGGTTTCTCGTCCTCGGCGGGCTGACCGAGGGCTTCCTGCAGACCACGTTCTCGATCGAGGTGGCCCGGTGGCTGCTGTCGCTGGTGTTCATCGCGATCATCATCGCCATGGGCGTGATCGGCGTGCCCGGTGCAGGCGCAACTGGCTCTCGTGCTGATCCCGGCGGCTGCCGTGCTTGCCTTCTCGCTGCACATCCCTGACATCGACGGCGCGGTGGCCCCGGCGATGACGGCGACGATGCGCAACATCGGCGAGGCGTGTACCGCCGCCAACCGGTTCTTCGTCCACCGCGCGGTTGCCGACGAGTTCGCGGCCCGGCTCGCCGAGCGGGTGGGGCCGCTGATCATGGGCCCCGGAACGCGGCCCGGGTGGAGGTCGGGCCGCTCGCCGACCGTGCTGGGCCCCGGGATCTGGTGGTCCGACCGGCGCGTCCGGCGGCGGGGTGGGCGGCGCGGCGCGGGGTGGGCCGCATCGGCAATCGTGGGTGGCGCGGGCCGGCCGGGGATGGGCGTCGGCGCCCGCCGGCAGGCCGCGATTATGTATAGGCGTCGGCCAATTCAGCGGTTGCATCCGGTGCGCCCGACGCCTACGCTTCAAGGCAGAATTCTGTGACTATGGGCATGAGAGTGTGAGCGGGCGGCGGGAGTTCCCGGTGGCGCGGTAACTGCCACCGGTCGGTGCTTGTCGCCCGAAGCGTGCGTGGACCTTGCCTCTGTTCGTTGCTGCCCTTGTTAAGGAACCCGCCAATGGTCGGAATCGCCAGGATCGCCCCATGCCTCCCGGTGTGTCGGCCGATGTTCGTACGGTGGTTCACTGTCGCGCCCCGGGGACGACTGTCCAGCGAACATATCTTGTCGGCGGCAATCGAAAGGAATGGTACGTGAAATCAGCCGTCTCTACCGCTCGAAGGCCACTGCTGGCAGTTGCGCTGCTCGTCACCGCCGCACTCCCGGCAGTGATCGCGAATCAAATGCCGGCTTCGGCTGCCGTCCAACAATCCTTCTATGTCGCTCCGGGCGGCAACGACGCCAACCCCGGAACGATCGAATCGCCGTTCAAGACTTTGCAACGTGCGAGGGACGCCGTTCGTACGGTGAATTCGAGCATGACAGGCGACATTCAGGTGTACCTCCGTGGTGGGAGTTATCCGGTAAGCAGCACGATCGAGTTCGGGGCGGGTGACTCCGGCACCAACGGTCACCGGGTAATATACTCCGCCTACCCCAACGAGACGCCAGTTCTCGACGGCGGCGTGCAGGTGACCGGATGGACCCAGCACAGCGGCAACATCTGGAAGGCGCCGCTCGACCGCGCCAACAAGCTTCGTGCGCTCTATGTCAACGACAAGCGGGCGTACATGGCTTCGAAGACGATTAGCTCGTCGGGCTGCCACGGGACGTACAACATCACGGCCGGGCAGGCCGCGTGGGCCTGGGAGTCGGGGTCGCAGTGCGAGGGCGCCAGATACAGCCTGAACGACTTCCCCGCCATTCCCCGCAATCAGGACGATATCGAGATCGAAACGGCGACCACCTGGACCACCGCCATCGTGGGGGTCCGCCAGGTGACCACGAGTTCTGACGGTGCGAACCGGTTGGCGCTGTTCCAGCAACCGGGTGCCGCTATCGCCCAGGGGGCGTTCAACGGCAACGCGCAGGTGGGCGGCTCCCACAAGGTCATGAACGCCTACGAGTTCCTGGACACGCCGGGCGAGTTCTTCTTCGACAAGGGCAGCCGGACGCTGTACTACTACAAGAGCAACACGGAGAACATGTCGACCGCGACGGTCGTCGCGCCGAACAACGTGTCCACTGTGCTGCGGGTCGCCGGCACCTCGACGAGCAACCACGCGCGCAACATCACGTTCTCCGGTCTCACCGTCCAGCACTCCGACTGGAACCTGTTCAACGTCGCCGGCTCCTCCTACAAGCAGGCGCAGCAGGGAAACCTCGGCGCGCTCGCGTACGCGAAGAAGAATTTCCACGACTACTACTACCGAAATGTCGATGTCACTCCGGGCATCATCCAGGTGGAGAATGCCGACGGGATCCTCCTGCAGCGCAACCGGGTGCAGCACACCGGTGCCGACGGGATCAACATGGTCAACGACGTGCAGAGCACGCAGTTGATCGGGAACCACACCAACGACATCGCCGGCTCCGCCATCACCGTCGGTCATCCCCAGCACGTCTACATCGGCGACTACACGTCGACCAACCGTGAGAAGTGGCCCACGCAGGTCGAAGGACTGCCGAAGAACATCGACATCAAGAACAACTACATCTACGACAGTGCGGTGCTGTTCAACGGGCACAGCCCCATCTCGGCGTACTTCGTCGACACCCTGACGGTGCAGCGCAACCGGATCGAGAAAGCCCCGTGGTCGGGCATAACGCTCGGTTGGGGCTGGTGGAATTTCGACGGGTCATCGGGCTCGATCGCACCCAACCGGCCGACCACGACGGCGCGGAACAACAACATCAGCTACAACCACATCATCGACACGGTGCAGCGCCTCAGTGACACTGCTCCCATCTACACGCTGGGCAGCCAGCCGGGCACCACGATCACCAACAACTATCTCCAGGGCGTTCCGGCCGGTCACAAGTACGGCCTGCACCCGGACGAGGGCTCGGCGTACATCACCTTCCGCGACAACGTCCTGAGCGTGGACAAGAACGTCACCTGGCTCCTCAACTCCGACGACTTCGGGCGCAAGCACGACCTGAGCGTCACGCAGATCTACGGCCCGATCAACAAGGTCTCGAACAAGAACCTGCCCAACAGCACGATCCACGACATCATCGTCTCCTCCGACTATGTCTGGCCGGCGCCGGCGTACAGCATCGCCGCCAACTCCGGCCTTGAGGATTCGTTCCGGGACATCATCCCGCCGGCCAACCTCTCCCTGCCGAACTACGTCCTGCCGGCCAGCACCTACGTCACCAGCGGGACGTCGTCGGTTCCGATCCGGAGCACCGGCGACGCGACCAGGACGGTCTGGCTGGCGCCCGCCGGCACGACCACCTTCACCGCGGGCCCGACGATGACCAGGGCCGGGGGCACCGCCACGTCCATCGCCGTGCCGACGTCCCAGGGTGAGTACCGGCTGTACGTGCTCGACGCGCAGGGCAACCGGTCGGCCGAGTCGAGCTCGATCGTCCGGCAACAGAGCGGCACCGGTCAGCAGGGCGGACGGCTCGTGGGTGGCCAGTCCGGCCGCTGCGTCGACGTGCCCAACGCCAGCACCACCAACGGTATCCAGGTGCAGCTGTGGGACTGCTCCGGCGGCACGGGCCAGCAGTGGACCTACACCGCCAGCAAGCAGCTGACCGTGTACGGCAACAAGTGCCTGGACGCGAACAACTCGGGTACGACCAACGGCACCACGGTCATCATCTGGGACTGTCACGGCGGCACCAACCAGCAGTGGAACTTCAACGCCAACGGCACCCTCACCAATGTCCAGTCCGGACTTTGCGTTGATGCCAACGGCGCTGCCACCGCCAACGGCACGAAGATCATCCTCTGGTCGTGCAACGGCGGCGCGAACCAGCAGTGGAGCCTTCGCAACTGACTGGGCACACCCGGGGCCGGGCCGGCTCGGCCCGGCCCCGGGCAGCCACCCACGCGGTCGCCTCCTACTCCTCCACGGGTAGGGCTGGCCTCGCGTCACTACCCTGGCCCCATGTCCTGGCTCAGCAATGTCGGCAAGCTGATGCTCACGGTCGCCGGCCTGATCGCGTTGCTCGATCTCGCCGGACCGAACGGGGTGGCAGGCTGGGCCGGACGGGCCGAGAAGCGGCACAAGGAGACGGACGAGCGCTGGGCCGGACTGAAGGCCGCGCGGCGCGATGAGGCACGGTAGCGGTCCGACGGCCCTACTCGTTGATGAGCTGCTCTCGCAGAATGCCCGCGTGCCCACAGTGCTGGGCGAACTCGCGCAGTACGTGGAGGTACACCCACCGCAGCGGAAGCGGGACCTGGCCCCCGGGGCTACGGGTAGATGACGTCGGTGAGCATCCGGGCGGCCTACCAGAGCGTCCTGCCGGCTCCCCGGCGACCGAGGTCATGGCGTAGTTGTCGAATACGACGCCGGCCGAGGTTGAGGCCGGCGCGGGCCCAGGCGTCGAAGTGGTTGGCGGTGGTGATGGTGCCGCTGCTCCGCTTCTGCTGACGCACGCTCCAGTACTGGTAGAAGGTGCAGCGGTCGCCGTCGATGCAGGGTGCGTTGACCCGCTGGCTGCGGAGGATGTCGTAGGTGCCGCCGTCAGTGGTGACGGTGCCCAGCCGCTGGGCGCCGCTGCTCGGGTTGTAGGTGCCGAAGTTCTCCACTACGTAGTACTCGATGAGCGGGTTCCGCGTCCATCCGTACAGGGCGAGGTAGGTGTTGTTGTTGCCCGGGTTGTAGCTGCCCGAGTAGGTGACGGTCCGCCGGGTGCCGGTGGCCCAGCCCTTGCCGCCGACCCAGTTGTTGGTGCTCCTGTCCCAACTGCTTGTGTAACGGCCGTCGGCGCGCAGCGTCATGCTGGCGTTGCCGCTGTCCTTCCAGAACGAGAAGAAGTAGCCGTTGTGCGTGCCGGTGAGGTTCGACGTGAGGGTACGGTCGGCCTCGGCGTACGCGTTGGGCGAGGCGATGAACGTGCCGGTGACGGCGAGCGCCGCGGCGCACGCGGCGCTGAGGAGCAACCGCATGCGGCTGCTCCTTCGCGGTCTGGTCGAGGTGTCGTTCATGTACGTGTTCCTCCTCGTGACAGCTGGTGGTGGCCAGTGCCGCGGTGCGACCCGGCGGGCTGTCGGTGGCCAGGTGCGGGCAGCCGGTTATTCGGCGTATCACCACACGGTGGGTGGGGTGGTTCTCCTGCGCGACCGGGACGGGGTCGCGGAGGGCGAGGTCGACGTAATCGATGCTCGTCGATGACGATCGTAGGGTTCCGAATTTGGGCCTGTCAACGATTTTCGGAAATATTCCCGAAACTTTTTGTTCGACAAGCGGGCGCCTCGAGGCACCTCCAACTCGCTGACAGCCGTGCCCAGGGAGCGCGTTCCGCGTGGTCAATCGCTACCCGGGAGTGAGGGATGGTGAACCGGAGCCAAGCCTTCGAAACTTCCGGAACCTCCCCGCGATCCCGTCCGCCCGTCGACTTGATTCAAGGCGTGGTGCCACACCTGTTCATGTCGCCCGGATGAGGCCGCCGTCGGCCGGAGCGTCAGCCGCTACTGCCGTGAGCCGCTGGCTGCGCCACAGCCGGGTCGCCGGCCCGAGCGCGCGTGGCCAGTTCTCCCCCCGGCGGGTCAGGCAGCGCTCGGTGATCTCGAACCCGCCGACCAGCGCGGCCAGTTCGTCGAGCACGTCGGACTCGCGGAACGGCTTGCAGGAAAAGATGTTCAGGAACACCTCCCGCAGCCCCGGATAGGTGTGGATGGCGGCGTGCGACTCGGCGAGGATCACCACCGCCGACTTTCCGGCCTGGTGCGGCGGGCCGTCCTCGCTGGCGACCAGTGGCCCGGCGATCACCGTCATGCCGATCCGGGCGACGAGGTCGCGCATGAAGGTGTGCAGCGCCTCGCCGTCGTCCAGGGCGCGGGTGTCGGTGACCGCGGACAGCCGCAGGGTCAGCTCGTCGCCGTAGTGACCGTCGGTCGGTTGGGTACCAGGGTGCCCGGTCATCGGTTCTCCTTGTCGGTCGGATGTCAGTGCGTCGTCAGCCGGCATGGGACAGCAGCCGGACCGGGTCGGCGGTCAGTTCCTGCATGATCGAGACGATGCGGGCCGGACCGGTTGGCGCGGCGGCGGCCCGGGCGGGGCGGGCCGACCGGACGGTGGCGGCGTGCGCGACGAGTTCCCGTAGCCTCTCCGGCCGCCAGTCGTCGTCCCCGCAGTTGGCGGCCAGCCCCTGGCGGGCCAGCATGTCGGCGAAATACTCGCGTTCCGGGTCGCCCCCGGGGAAGACCAGCAGCGGTACGCCTGCGTGCAACGCGCTGGCGAGCGTGCCCCGGCCCCCGTGGCAGAGCAGCGCCCTGGCCCGTCCGAACAGGTTGCGAAGCGGCAGCAACGGCCACGCCTGCACGTTGCCGCGCGGCGACACCCGGGGCGGGGCCGTGTCGGTGCTGCCCGCCGCGATCAGCACGTCGACGTCCGAGCCCTCGAACGCCGCGAGGCAGTGCCGGTAGTACCAGTCGGCGTCCATCGGCGGCCCGCTGGTGTAGGCCAGCAACCCGTGCTGGCCCGGCCGGGGCCAGTCCACCGGCCCGGTGGCGAGGTGCCGGTCCAGTGACGCTGCGGTGAGCTGGCCGACGTACTCGCCGGTGCTGTGCCGCGCCACCAGCGGGTCCATCTCCGGGGCCAACGGGTAGACCAGGCGGGTGCTCCAGGCGAAGAGCACTTCCGAAAGGGACTGTGGCTCCGGTGCCCGGCTGCGGCGCAGCACCGGCCGGAACGCGGCCAGTGCCCGGGTGTCCACCGGTGCCCAACCGTCGCTGCCGCGCCCGAAGAGACGGTGGTCCGGCCAGGTGACCGGGGTGATCACGGGAATGCCGGCGAGCGACCCGGCGACCACCGTGGTCAGGTCGTAGTCGTGGAACAGCACCTGCACCCGGTGCGCCCGGAACTCCCGTAACTGCGCGGTCAGGACGGTCTCCACCAGGTCGGGGTCGGCGTACGCGGACCGGGACAGCAGGTCGTCCAGGCGGAGGGCGGTCGTCGCGTCGGGGTATGGTGCGGCGTGCGGCCCGGGGATCGGCACCGCCGGCACGCCCAGCCGGTCGAGCACCGGCCGGAAGTGTGGGCTGGCGAAGAGCACCGGAGTATGCCCGGCGAGGCGGACCGCCTCGTACACGGAGAGCACGGTGGAGACCGAGCCGAGGCCGTACGACCACACTCCCGGAACCAGGCCGACCCGCATGGTGAGATCCTCCTTCCGGGTGCCGCGCCGGTGCGGCCGGCCCCTGCGGCGACTGTAGGAAGCCGTGAACAGCGGGGACAAGGTGGCGGCAACTGCCGTCCACGTTGATGCGTCCCCGGTCCCATGGGCCCTGCGTCGAAGGTAGTAGATATCGACAAGAAGCGCGCCCGTGCCGGGTCGCCGTCCCTATTCTGGGCCCGACGTACCCGTCACACTCTGGGAGGACTGATGCGGCAACGTGAGTTGTCCGGCGGCGCGGGGATCCAGATCAGCCAGCTCTGTCTCGGCGCCATGGCGTTCGGCACCGAGGTCGACGAGAAAACCTCGTTCGCGATCCTGGACCGCTTCGTCGAGGCGGGCGGCACGACCATCGACACCGCGAACTGCTACTCGTTCTGGGTCCCTGGCGGCGTCGGTGGCGAGAGCGAGACGGTGCTCGGCCGTTGGCTGTCCCGTCGGGGCGGCCGCGACGGGCTGGTGCTGGCGTCGAAGGTTGGCTCCGGTCCCGGCGCCCACGGTGGGGCCGAGGGGCTTGCCCCGGCGGTGATCCGTGCGCAGCTCGCCGGGTCGCTGCGGCGGCTCGGTGTGGACCACCTGGACCTCTACTACGCGCATCGGGAGGACCGTGACACCCCCGACGAGCAGGCCCTGGCGGCGTTCCACGAGGCGGTGACGCAGGGAAAGGTCCGGGCGTTGGGCGCCAGCAACCACACCGCCTGGCGGCTGGCCGAGACCCGGGCGGTGGCCGAGGCGAAGGGCTGGACGCCCTACACGGCGGTGCAGCAGCGCTACTCGTACCTGCTGCCCCGCCCGGCGACGGCGCTGCCCGAGGGCGGGCACGTGCACGCCAGCGACGAACTGCTGGACCTGGTCCGCAGCCGGGGCCTGACCATGTTCGCGTACAGCACCCTGCTGTGGGGTTCGTACACGCGGCCGGACAAGCCGCTGCCGGAGCACTACGAGCATCCGGGCACCGAGCGGCGGCTCCAGGCGCTGCGGGAGGTGGCGGACGAGCTGGGGGTAACGGCGAACCAGGTGGTGCTGAGCTGGCTGATCGGCGGAGATCCCGCGGTCGTACCGATCGTCGGGGTCAGCTCGGTGGCCCAGCTCGACGAGGTCCTCGCCGCGGTGGACCTGGATCTGCCGACCGAGCTGCGCAAGCGCCTCGACGCGGCCTGCTGAACCGGCCTCGCGTCGGCGACCGGGCAGGGGATTCCCCTGCCCGGTCGCCGTGTGTCCCTCACCCGGGTCGTCCCGCTTCCCCGGGGTGGGGGAAGCGGGACGACGCGGTTCAGCCGGCACCGGCCAGAGAGACGGTCACCTGCTGTCCTAGATGGTCCGAATGGCCCTGTGAGCCGACCATCCGGTACTCGTGGCAGCGCACCGGCCCGGTGAAGAACGCCCAGTCCAGCCGCCACCACGCGGCACTGTCCGGCCAGGACACCGGATAGAGCTGGTCGCCGGCGACAGCCGCGTCGGTCAGCCGGGTGGCCAGCTCGCGCAGTTCACCCATCGCCGAGGTGGCGTTGAAGTCACCGGCGACGAGTTGGCCGTGCGGGTTGCTCGCCAGGTCGGCTCGCAGCGCCCGGTAGTGGGCCTGCCGGCGGTCCTGCTGGGCCTGCATGAACGCGGTGAACTCGGACTCGGTGGGGTCCATCGAGATGTCGAGCTGCACCGGCACGTGCACGTTGTAGACGGAGAGCACCTGGCCGTCGACGCGCAGGTCGGTGCGGAGCACCTTGTGACGGTAGTAGTCGGCGAAGTCCGAGTCGGCCGGAACGCCGTGCCGAGTTGGGTCGGCCAGGTACGGCATCCCGTCCAGGGCCCGCGAGGCCACGATGGGGTAGCGGGACATGGTGAGTAGTTCCCCGACGGCCACCACCTGGTAGTCCGGGAAGTGGCGGCGCAGCTCGGCGACGTGGTCCACCGGGACCGGGCGGTGCCCGGCCAGGTCCCAGCCGACGTACTCCTGAAGGAGGTAGACGTCGGCCCGTTGGGCGGCCAGGTAGTCGTGGAAGTGTTGGGGATCGGCGCCGTCGTACCAGTACTCGGTGTTCCAGGAGAACACCCGGACCGCACCGGACGGAGCTGGGTCGACCCTGCCGAACAGCGCGGATGGGTTCAGGCCGGCCAGGTCGAAGCCGACGGCGAGGCAGCACACCGCGGCGACGGCGAGCCGCCCGCGTGCCGGCCGGGCCAGCGGGGTGAGAGACAGCAGCAGCAGTGGCACCACGACGAAGACCAGCGGCGGCATCAGCTCGGCGGGCCGCCACCACCAGTGCTCGCCGGTCAGGAGCAGGAACATCGTGAGGAACACCGCCCAGGCGGCGGTGAGTGCCGCGAGCCACCGGGCCCGGCGCGGCCACCGGGCCGGCTCGTTGGGGTCCCGGCGCGGTGGCGCGGTGAGGGTGGTGACCCCGGGGGCCCCCGGCGCGGCGGTGGCCGCGCCGGGGACGGGGTCGATCAGGAGGGTCATGCCGTGGTCCCGGCCATCGTCGGGGACGGCGTGCGAGTGGCCGACCAGTCCGCGTCGTAGAGCCGACGGAACTCGCGGGACAGCAGCCACTGTACGGCGCCGACCGCGATGCCGGCGGAGATCGCCACGTTGGTCAGGAAGGCGATGCCGGTGAACACGGCCAGGAACGGCAGCCCCTTGCGGCGTCGCACGTGCCGGTACATCTCCGCGTCCGCCGACAGCGAGACGCCGAACAGGACGGTGGTCAGCAGCAGCCAGGCGGGATGCAGCGCGGCCAGCGGCAGGGTGGCGAGCACGCCGAGGGCGGCCACGGTGCCGAAGGAGCGGGCCGGGCTCTCGAAGCCCTTGGCGAAGCGCCGCCGCCGGGCGAACAGCGGCACCCGCAGCCGGGCCCGGCGGAAGAGCTTGCGTAGCAGCGGCAGCAGCCGGTCGTCGTCGTCGTGCCAGCCGCGGACCTGGTCGGTGACCATGATCTGGTGGCGGGCCGACATCCGCTCGCCGTAGTCGACCTCCTCGGTCTGCCGCAGCCGGGGGTTGAACGGGCCGACCTCATCGAAGACCCGGCGTGGGATCGCGGTCAGCGACGAGAACAGGAAGCTGACCTCGCCCAGGGACGCCATCCGCCAGCAGTACGCCTGGAGCACCCGGCACTCCTCGACGATGCTGTCACGGATTAGCGGATCCTCCTCGTAGATGCCGCAGACCGCGCCGTACTCCGGGTGGGCGGCAAGTTCGGCGACGGCGCGCTGCACCGCGTCCGGGCGCAGCGCCACGTCGGAGTCGACGAAGAAGAGGATCTCGCCGCGGGCTGCCGCGGCACCGGTGTTGCGGGCGACGGCCACCCCGCTGTTGCGCGGGGTCTGGAGCACCGTCACGGCCCGCTGGCGGGCCTTGGCGAGCGAGTCGTCGGTGCTGTGGTCGTCGACGACGATCACCTCGATCGGCTGGTAGGTCTGCCCGAGCGCGGCGTCGATGCACGAGCCGATGGAGTTGCCGTAGTTGTAGTTCGGGATGATCACCGAGACCAACGGGTTCGTGGTCGGGGTCGTCATGGTCTGTCTCCTCAGACGGTGGATGGGGACGCCAGGTCGTCAGTGGACGAGGGCGAGCAGGGTCGGGTGTTGGGTGACGAGCAGGACCCCGCCGAGCAGGACGCCCCAGAGCAGCGCGTTGACCAGCATCGCCCGGTCCCGCAGCAGCACCCGGGTGGGTTCGCCGCCGTCTCCGTCGACGACCACCACCTGGAGGTAGCGGGCCACCGCGAAGAGCGCGAACGGGGTGGAGCCGACCAGCGCCAGCGCCTGGTACGGGGTGGGGATGGTGGCCTGCACGTGGCCGAGGAAGCCGCTGATCGCGACTGCGGGCGCAAAGCACGATCAGCAGGTCCAGGTACTGGACCGAGTACCCGGCCAGCGAGGGCCGGTGGGGCGCTGCCACCGACGGCCATCTCGTGCCGTCGCTTGCCGAGAATGAGCAGCAGGCAGAGGGCGAAGACGGCGATCAGCAGCCAACTCGACACGGCGACCCCGGCGGCCAGGTAGCCCTGCACCACCCGGAGCAGGAAGCCACCGGCCACCACCAGCACGTCCAGCAGCGGAACGTGCTTGAGCCCTCTGCTGTAGGCGATGTTGAGCGTCAGGTAGGCCGCCAGCGGCCACCACGGGAACGCCGGCCCGAGCGCCACCGCCGTGACCAGCGCGGCGGCGATCAGCCCGCCGAAGGCGTACGCGGTGGGCACGCTCACCCGGCCGGAGGCGATCGGCCGGTGTCGTTTGGTGGGATGTGCTCGGTCGCGGTGCCGGTCGTAGACGTCGTTCCAGACGTAGACCAGCGCGGAGACCATGGTGAACAGCAGCACCGCCCAGGACACCCGGCCGAGAACACCGAGCCCGAGCCGGGGGGTGTCGATCAGCACCAGCGGAACCACCAGCAGGTTCTTCGCCCACTGGTGGGGCCGGATCAGGGTGATCAGGTCACGCGCCAGGGTACGGTCGGTGGCGCGGGAGCCGGTGGCCCGGGTCGCCGGGCGGGTGCTGGGCGGGGTGGGTCGGTCGAGGGTCGGCGGGTCGACGAGGACAGTCACGGTTACCTCCGGTGCCGATCAGAAGATGGCCTTGGCCAGCCCGAGGGCCCCCTGCTTCCAGGGGTCCCGGCTGGTCCGGCCGGACGAGGTCGGTGCGGCGGTGCGGTTGTTCGCCCGCCACCAGTCGTAGGTGCGCAGGATGGCGTCGCGGTTGGACAACCGGGGGGTCCAGCCGAGCACGTCGCGGGCCTTGTCGACACTGACGTACGAGTCGGCCCGCAGCTTGTGGATGAGGCGTCCGTAGACCGGGGAGAGCTTCAGCCGTTGCAGCAGCTCCAGCGCGGCGACGGCGGGGCGCACCGGCACCGAGACCACGCGCTTGCCGTGGCCGGCGGCGTCCAGCACCGCCTGGAAGTCCTCCCGCAGGGTGTCGAAGCGGTCGGCGGCGATGTTGAACGTGTCGTTGGCGACGTCGTCCGGTGCGTGCAGCACGGTCCGTACCGCGTCGACCAGGTCGTCGATCGCCAGCATCTGGATCCGCACGTCGCCCTTGCCGAGCACCGGAAAGTTGCGGCCCTCCTCGGCCCACTCGAAGAGCATCGAGAACAGCCCCATCCGGCCTGGCCCGAGGAACGTCTTGGGCCGCAGCATCGGCAGCACCATGCCGGCGGCGCGGTACCGCTCGGCGACCTCCTCCGCGCCGGCCTTGGCCCGGCTGTACGGGTCGACCGGTTCGCGCGGGTACTCCTCCGTGGTGGGCACCACGCTTGGCAGCCCGTACACGGCGGTCGAGGAGACGTGCACCACCCGGGCGGTGCCGGCGTGGGCGGCGGCGTCCAGCACCGTCTCCGTGCCGCCCACGATGATCGACCGGATCTCGTCCTCGGGGTAGCTGGGCAGGGCGGCGGCGGTGTGCACCAGCGCGTCCGCCCCGGCCAGGACCGCGCCGACCCTGGCCCGGTCGCGCACGTCGGCGACCGTGTACTCGACACCCTTCACCGGCTCGACCGGGTCCCGCACGTCCAGGCCGCGCACCCGCCAGCCGTCGGCGGCCAGCGCCCGTACCAGGTGCCCGCCCAGCATTCCGCTGCCGCCGGTCACCACCACCGTCTTAGCGTTCTGATTCACCACAGCGACGACACCTTCTCCTTGACGAAACGGGTGACCAGCCGGGGCAGGCCCTGGGCGAGGGTCCGGTCCAGGCGGTCGAGGAAGTGCTCCACCTCGGCCGGGGCGGTCACCAGCGACGGGCCGACCACCAGTGGGTTCTTGCCGTTGAGCGTGTAGTACGTGTAGATGTCGTGGTCCCGGTAGAGGGCATTGACGACCGCGCAGGTGACGAGCTTCGTGCCGAACTGCGGGTCCTTGGCCAGGCCGCCGGGCGCCAGCTTGGTGACTAGGTCCAGCACCCGCGGCGCGTCGAGGAACACCCCCCACAGGGCGCCCGCGCCGCGGACCTCGGCGACCGCGTCCGGGTGCTCCTTGGCGATCCGGGCCAGCCCGGGGGCCAGGATCCGCTCGATGTCGCGGGCCCGGGCGGGGAAGTCCTCCTCCACCGCCACGTTGATCGCCTCGATCGCGGTGGCGGTCTCCTCACCGAAGCCGTAGTAGGTGGTGCTGGTGCTCTGCAACAGCGCGTCGTTGAGGCTCTCGTACGCCTTGTGGAAGATCGGCCGCCGGGCCACGTACGCGGAGATCGAGGACTTGCCGCCGCCGAAGGACTTCGAGGTGGTCACCACGTCGGGGATCAACCCGGGATAGCGCATGAAGTAGAACATCGTGCCGGTCTTGCCCCAGCCGGTGTAGATCTCGTCGAAGATCAGCACGATGTCCTCGCGGGTGCACAGCTCGCGCAGCCCGCGCAGGAACTCCTCGGAGCACCAGCGCATGGTCGAGGCGCTGAACGGCTCGATGAGGATCGCGTACACGTCGCACTTGCCCCGGCGGTCCCGGGTCGCGTCGACGGCGGCCCGGACCGCGGCCAGGTCGTCGTAGGGGAAGCTCACCACGCCCGGGATGCCGGGGAAGGTGAAGTGGTTCTGCGCGCTGCCGGTCAGGCTGCCCGAACCGAGCAGCTTGCCGTGGAAGCTGATGTCGCTGCGCATGATCGTGTTGCGCTTGCCGCCGTGGTACTTGTAGGCGAGCTTGACCGCGCCCTCCACCGCCTCGGCGCCGGAGTTGGGCAGGAACGACATGTCGAGGTCGCCGGGGAGCACGGCGGCCAGGTTGTGCGACAGCGCGGCCAGGTACGGCGAGAAGTAGGTCTTGTGCACCTCCATCCGCTGCCGCTGCTGGAAGCGCTGCCGGGCGGCCAGGATCCGGGGGTGGTTGTGCCCGTGGTTGAGCACCCCGACGCCGCCGGTGAAGTCCAGGATCCGCCGACCGTCCCGGGTGTGGATCCAGGCGCCCTCGGCGTGGTCGACCAGTTCCCGGCCGAAGCCGAACGAGGTCATCAGGCTGACCTGACTCTTGTTGACGTGCTTGCGGTAGAGGTCCTGCACCTCGGCGACGGAGAGCTGTTCGGCGTCGTCGATGGTCAGTAGCTCGGGCATGAGGGGTCCTTTCGAAGCGCGGTTCACGGACGCGGTGGTGGAGTCGGGAGGTTGCGCCGGCATCGGTCAGCCGGGGGTCGGGGTGAGCCGGGGGTCGGGTCCGGCGGATGGCGTGGCGGGGTTACCGCTGGTCGCGAGCCGTTCCGAGGCGGCGACCGCGAGTAGCGCCAGGCCCGCCGTGAGTGCCTCGGCGAGCGTGCTGAGCACCCGGCTGGCGACCGCCGCGGTGACCGCCGCCGGCAGGGGCAGCACGGTGGACAGGGCCGCGACCACCAGCACCTCCCGTACGCCGGCGCCGTCCGGCACGAAGAGGGCGACCGTGCCGGCGGTGGTCGCCAGGGCGAACGCACCGACCGCCGCCGGAAGGGCGGCCCCGGCGTCCGCGCCGAGCAGCACCGCGACGATCCACAGGTGCACCCCCGAGAGCACCCAGGACAGGCTCTGCCACGCGATCGCGTGGCGGACCTCGGCGGGCCGGTGCAGCGGTGCCGGGCGGGGCCGGCGGGCCACCCGGGCGGCCAGCCGGACCAGGAGGTCGAGCACTCTGGGCCGGATCGCCAGCACCACCAGCAGGGCGACCGGCAGGAGCAGCCAGGCCAGCCCGGTGCCGGTGCCGAGCACGGCCGGGGCCACCAGGAGGCCCACCGCGCCGCCGGTCAGCAGCACCACGACCAGGTTCACCAGGTAGGTGCCGGCCATCCGGCCCCGGCTCACCCCGGCGGCATCGCCGAGCCGGAGCTGGGCCAACAACCCCCACACTCGGCCCGGGACGAACTTGCCGAGGAACCCGACGAAGAACATCCGCACACCGGTGCGGGGCGGTACCACCGCCCCCACCGAGGCCAGCGTCAGCGTCCAGGCCCTCATGCCGCAGAGCAGGCCGACCCCGGTGACCAGCAACGCGGCCAGCAGCCATCCGGCGGTATCCGGTCGTAACAGCCGGCCCAGCGTCGACCACTGCTGCCCGCGCAGGGTCAGCGTGACGCCGCCGAGTACCGCCGCCACGAAGACCGCCGTGAGCGCCGCGCGCCACGCCCGCCGCCTGCCCATCATCGGCCCGCCGTCAGGGGCAGCGGGCGGGGGGAGCCGGTGCCGCGTAGCCGGGCGATCAGGCCGGCGGCCGCGCCGGCCACGATGGCGAGCTGGGCCACCAGGTGCACGCCGACGAACCAGACCAGGAAGGCCCCGCCGCGCTCGCGTCGGACGAACGGCAGCAGCCCCGGGTCGGCGAGCAGGAAAAGCCCGAAACAGGCCAGAGGTACGGCGAGCAGCGCCGGGTGCAGGATGCCCAGCAGCAGTGTGGCCGGCACCAGCGGAGCGGCCAGCACGCCGAGTGCGGGATTGACCGCGACGCTGCCGGCGCGCATCCGGTGCGCTCCGGCGAACGCCGCCAGCGGCAGCGAGCGACGGTACTGCTCGCGCAGCATGGCTGCGAACCCGGCGCAGTCGTCGTGCCGGCCGACCACGGTGTCGGTGAGTCTGATTCCGGTCACTCGGGCGAGCCGGTCGCTGTACTCGACGTCCTCGGCGTCGCGCAGTCCCTCGTGGAACGGGCCGGCGGCGAGGAACGCGGCGCGCCGCACCGCGGCCAGCGCGAAGATCGCGGTGTTGACCCGGCCCACGCTGCGCCGTCGCCACCAGTGCGCGTGCAGCACCCTGTAGTGCTCGATCGGTCCGTCGTCGTAGAGCGGGTGGGTGTCGTAGGTGCCGTGCACGCAGCCGCAGGTGGGGTCCGCGGCGAGCACCGCCAGGGCGTTGGCGATGGCGTCGGGGAACAGCGCCACGTCGGAGTCGACGAAGAAGAGGATCTCGCCGGTGGCCGCCCGCGCGCCGATGTTGCGGGCCGCCGACACGCCCCGGTTGCCGCCACCCTCGATCACCCGGCACGGGTATCGGGCCGCGATGTCGCGGGACCGGTCGGTCGAGCCGTCGTCGACGACGATGACCTCGTATGGCCGGTGGGTCTGCGCGAACACGGCGTCCAGGCACGCACCGAGCGTCTTCTCGTAGTTGTAGTTCGGCACGATGACCGAAACTCTCTGCCCATCAGCGGCCATTCGGCCTCTCCCTCTCATGCCCGACGCCATGTCGACGTCGATGAATACCGGCGCTCTCGACGTTAGGGATCGCCATTCCTCGGGCCAAGGTGGCGCATCCTCATTCGGATGGGATTTCCTCGAAGGTGGAAGGTCGATCTACGACCATCAGTGCATGGGGTATCTCGGCAGCGGGAAACCGGCAGAGAAAAAGGGCGTTCCGCACGTCTGTCACGACGTGCGGAACGCCCTCGAACGATGGGGAGTACGGGTGGTGGCGCTCAGCTGCGGTGGGCGGTGTACAGCAGGATCGGGGGGCAGTCGTCGGCGACCGCCAGCAGGTGTCGCTGGAGGCGGCGCAGGGTGCGCCGGCAGCGGCTGCCCAGCGACAGGCGGGCGGGTGGCAGGGGACCCGTCACCGGTGGGCCGACCGAGGGTCGATCGTCGGCGGGTCGGCGGGGGGCGGGTGGGGTCGAGGCTGGACGCTCCAGCGGGATCGTGATGGTCATGCTGCTCCCTCCATGGGTGGGCGGTCGTGTTCGGCCGGCGGTCACACCTGCGCCAGCCGGTCCTGGGCGAGTTCGTCCCACCGCAGCGCCGCCGCGGTGATGCCGAGCTTGCGGTGGCAGTCGGCCAGGGCGGCGAAGGGGACCGGGTCGTACGGATCCACCTCCAACGCCCGGCGGTTCCAGCGGATCGCGGTCCACCAGTCCTCGGCCTCCAGCGCCAGGTCACTGAGGAGCCGCAGTGCGTGCAGGGCGCGGGTGCGGCACCACTCCCGCTCGGCCACCGCCCACTCCGCGTCCTGCGCGGGGAGCAGGTCACCCCGGTAGACCTCCACCGCGCGCCGTAGGTGCCCGGCGGCCAGCGCCCGGTCGCCGGCGGCGAGTGCGGCGTTGGCGGCGGTGATCCGTCGTTCGAAGGAGGCCACGTCGATCCAGAGCTGGTCGGTCTGGAGCAGGTAGCCACCGTCCACCGAGGCGATCCGCACCGGGGCGTGGCCCTCGCCCGTCGGGCAGAGGGCGCGCCGGGCCCCGTGCACCGCGGCCTTCACCGAAGTGGTGCCGGCCGACGGCGGCAGGTGCGGCCACAGCGCCGAGCGGAGGGTGTCCCGGCTGACCGGCCGGCCCCGGTGCAGCAGCAGGTATTGCACCAGCGCCTGGGACCGGCCGGCCCGCCAGTTGGTGACGGTGCGACCGTCAATGGTGATCCGGAATCCGCCGAGTAGTTCGACGCTCGACGGGGCTGTGTTGTCTGACATATTGCTCCACCACGATCTGCCGTTCCCTGGGTGGGGGTGACCTGCCGACCGTAAATTGCTTACGCTGGGGAGGCCAAGGTGGCGAAATCAACGTGCCGGCGAAAGTGGAGGTAGGTGGTAGTCGTTCTGCGACCATCGTCGTAGGTGTAAGTCAGTGACTCGGATGAACCGAGTCACAGGTTTCACGCCCACGATATTCACATGACCTACCACTCGGTTATTCGGTTCGACCGGTACTCCCGGTCCGCGGGTGTCGTACGGCCGTCGACGGTGGCGGTCGCGGAAGGCTGCCGATACCTGGCGGCGAGTTGGCGGGAAGCCCGCCCAGTCGTGCAGGTCGTCTTCCAGCTGCGTTTTCTCGCGGGCGCGGCCGTGGCCGCCCCGCAGGCGGTGCTGACCCGGCCCGGGTCGCTGCTGGTGGGCGCGTTCGCCTGGCTCTGCGCGACCTGGTTCGTCTACCTGCTGAACGGGCTCTCCGACCAGGTGGAGGACCGGCGCAACGGCTCGCTGCGACCGCTCGCCAGCGGAACGCTCCCGGTCGGCGTCGCTCGGCGGACCGCAGTCGCCCTGGCCGGGCTCGCACTGCTGTCGGCGGCGGCGGTCTCGGCGCGTCTTGCCGGGCTGGTGGCGCTGATGTTGACCCTCGGCTGGCTCTACTCGGCCGGTCCCCGGCCGCAGAAGGGCAACATGGCCGGCTTCGTGCTGGTGGTGGCGTCCGGCGGGATCGTCACCTACCTGGCCGGAGCCGCCGCGGCAGGTGGGCCGGTGCGCCCGGAGCTGATGGTGCTGATGGTGGCGATGTCGCTGTGGATGGCGCTGGCCGGCACCACCAAGGACCTCTCCGACGTGGACGGTGACCGGGTGGCCGGCCGGCGTACCCTGCCGGTGCTGCTGGGCGACGGGGCCGCCCGCCGGCTGATGGCCGTCCTGGTGGCGGTGGCCGGCGGTGTGCTGCTGGCCGGTGCCCTGCTGCTGGCCCCGGTGCTGGTCCTGCCGGCGGTGGTGCTGGCCTTCGGCGCGGCCGGGGTGGTCGGTTGCCTGCTCCTCGGCGCCGGTGCCACCGGGCGCCGCCGCCAGCGCCGCCCGTATCGGCTCTTCATGATCAGCCAGTACGCGGTGCACCTGAGCGTGCTGGGGGCTTTTCCGGGTTGACGGTGGCCGGGTCGAAGGCGCAAAAGTCGGGTGTGGACGGTCACATCCGTCGCCTCCGGAGGAGGGCCTACGCTGCGCGACAGGCGCGCTACCGTGGTAGCCTCTGCCGAGATAGCGGGGGGGTCCGTGGCGAAGCCATACGCGATGCAGCCCGTGACAGAGGCCGAACTGTCCTCGATGGCGCGGGAGATCGTCGAAGCGTTTCATCGCTCACTGAGTCAACAGGAAAGCGAACTGGCCAACGGTCCCGATGTCCTGGCGCAGCTCGCGGCGCAGGTCCGGGCGGTGCTCAACGATGTCGCGGCCCGGGTGTCCATGACCGAGGTGCCCCCGATGGATCTGGTCGGCGAGGCTCGGCTGTTCACCGTCGACATCGGTGCCGACCGCGCCCGGCGCGGCATCCACCCGGTCCAGTCGCTCCGTGCCGCGACCACCCTCTTCGAGGTGATGCTGCCGGTCATCACGCGCGACCTGCCGGCCACGGACAGCGCCGGGGCGCTCCGGCTCAGCCGCGCGTTGCACGAGGCGATCATGGCTCGGGTCGCGCTGGCCTCGCTGTCGTATGTGGGGTTCCTGATGCAGAAGTTGCAGGCGTCCCGGCAGGAGGAGCGCAATCGGATCGCCCGGGAGCTGCACGACCGGGTCCTGCACGAGATGGGGCTCACCCTGCACCGGCTCGACCTGCACCGGCACTACGCCGACCGCGATCTGGAGCAGGCCCGGGCCAAGATCGACGCAGCCATCGAGTCACTGGACGAGGCGGTCCGTACGGTGCGTGGCCTCTCTGCCGAACTCCGTCGTTCGGTGGGCGAGTACGGGCTGGAACGTACCCTGCGCGGCTACCTGGAGGCCAACGTGCCGCCCTCGGTGCGGTACTCGCTGGTGGCAAACGGTGACCTCAAGGTGCTCCCGCCCGACGTGCTGGAGGAGCTGTACCTGATCCTGCGGGAGGCCGCCCGCAACGCGGTGCGGCATGCCGCACCGTCCCGGCTGGACATCGTGGTCGACGTGGGGGACAACGCGGTGGCCGCCACGGTGGCCGACGACGGGTGCGGCTTCGACACCACCGACCCGGACTGTGCCCGGGGTGGCCTGCCGTCGATGTACGAGCGGGCCCTGTTGCTGCACGGCGAGGTCGAGCTGATCAGCGCGCCTGGCCAGGGCACCCGGGTCGAGGTGCGGATCCCGTTCGCCGAGGCGGGCCTGTGAACGCCCCGGTCCGGTCGCAGATCCGGGTGTGCCTGGCCGACGACCACACCCTGCTGCGGGACGGTATCCGGGAGATGCTCTCCACCGAGCCGGAGTTCGCGGTCGTCGGCGAGGCGTCCTCCGGGCCGGAGGCGGTGGCCCTCGCGGTGCGGCTGCGCCCGGACGTGCTGCTGCTCGACGTCGAGATGCCGGGTCCGGGTGCGGCGGCGGTGATTCGACAGGTCCGACGGACCGCATCCGAAACCCGGGTGATCGTGTTGACCATGCACGACGACCCGGACATGGTGCACGAGCTGTTGGAGGCGGGCGCCGTCGCGTACCTGCTCAAGACGATCCTGCGGGACGACCTGGTCGCCGCGGTGCGCTCGGTGGTCCGCCGTCCCACACAGAGCGTCCTGCTGGCGGTCTCCCGAGAGACGGTGGAGCGGCTGGACCGGCAGAAGCCGCGAACGAACGGCACTCCGTTGACCTCGCGGGAGCTGGAGGTGCTCCGGCTCACCGCAGAGGCGATGAGCAACGCGCAGATCGCCAGCCGGCTCTTCATCACCGAGGCCACGGTCAAGCGGCACCTGACCAACATCTACGCCAAGTTGCAGGCGGTGTCCCGGGTGGACGCCATCCGCAAGGCAACCGCCGCCCGGCTGATCAAACCGATGGACGACAGGCCCACCGCCCGCTGACGACCCGCGGCGCTCCCGGTGAGGTATGACCAGGCCATGACCGGCGTCACTTAGGTTTGTCCGGTCGGATGTCGTCGAGGTTTGACCCGGTGTGTCCCCCGGCTCCGAGCCGGCGGGAGGGGCGCCGGGCCAGTCTCCGGAGCTGGGAGCGCCGCATGTCTGGGTGGAGGGAGTCCCGCTACTTTCAACTGGTGGTCAGCCAGACCCGGGATTTCGCGGTCTGGCCGATCGGTCGACGGCCACCCGAGGGATGGCGGATCGTGCCGTTCGCCGGGAGCATCCAGGCCTGCGGCCGGCAGGTGGCGGAGCGGACCGGCGCGGTGCGGGCCAGCGACGCGGCCCGTCCCGTGGCGACCGACATGAGCCTCGTCGGCCTGCTACGTAAGGCGGCGGGGGAGCAGCCCGATGCGCCCGCGCTGGGCGCCGGCCACCTGCGGCTGTCCTACCGGCGGCTGTGGGAGTCGGTCGACGACGTCGCCGACCGGTTGGTGGCGGCCGGGGCCGGTCCCGGCCGGCGGGTCGCTGTCGTCGGCGACTGCGCCGCCGACCTGATCGGCGCGGTCCTCGCGGTGCTGGCCGCCGGAGCGAGCTGTGTCCTGTGTGCCGGGAGTCGCCCGGAGGCGGCGGTGCGGGCGACCCGGCCGGAACTGGTGCTGGTCCCGGCTGGCCCCGGGGCGCCAGCCGGGTGGCCGGTGGTCCGGCAGCGCTGGCGGGGAGTGACCGGGGCGGCCTGGCAGGCCCGTGGCCGGGCCGGGTCGACGGTGGCCGCGCCTGTGGTGGACGAGCCGGAACCGTCGTTGATGGTGCCGCTTGCCGAGGACGCGGTGAGTGTGGTGTGGCGTGGTACGCAGTTGACCTGGTTGGCCGGTGACTGCGGCCTGCCCCGGTCGGGCCATGGGGACCGGCTGCGCGTGCCGGTCCCGACGGACCCGCTGGTGGGCGCGGTGGCAGTGGCACGCGCGTTGCTCACCGGTGCGGAACTGGTCCTGCCGGCGGTGCGGCCTGCGGGCGCGGGCGACCGGCGTGACGCGGCGGCGGGGCTGGCCCGGTGGTCGTTGCGGATCGACCGAAACGCCGGCCCGGCCGACGAGGTGGAGCTGTGCGGCTTCGCCGAAACCGCGATGGTGGCGGCGGTGGTGTCGGAGGGCGGCGCGTTGGCGCCGTTGCCGCAGCACCGGTGGCACGTCCTCGACGACGACTTCGGGCCGGTGCCGACAGGGGAGGTCGGAGAGCTGTTCCTGGCCGGTCCCATGCTGACCGTCGGGTACCTCGACCGGCCCGAGCTGACCATGGCCCGGTTCCTGCCGGATCCGCTGGGTGCCGCCGAGGGGAGCCGGATGTTCCGGACCGGGTGCCGGGCGCGGCGGTTGCCGGGACACCGGTTCGCGCTCGTCGAAGGGGATGACGGCATCTGACCTGCCTCAGCTCGCGGTTGGCGCATGGGTGAACCCGTCCAGGTGAGTGACCCGGCCCGTCGGGGAGGGCTGAGGAGGAAGCAGGCCCCGGACTCCGGCGGCGTGCGGCGGGTCGCCCGGTGCAACCCGCCGGACATAGCATTGACATATCTCACTGAATGACCCTAAGGTCTTGCCGAAACGATTCGACGTCGGCGGGCGGTTCGGGCAGCGTCCGGCCGCGTACGGCGCGGGTGCCGTCGACGATACGAGCACCATCTGGTCCTGCACGGGCAGCGGGGCCAGAGATGGAGTCTGCGGGAACTGAGCCGGCCGGGCGCCGCGGGCCCGTCGTGCGCGTCTCCGGGCGCCCCCCAGGGGTGAGCGCGGTCAGGAATGGCGCGTCGTGGCGGTATGGGGATCGCCGTGGATGCCCGTACCGGAATCAGTCCATGCCGAGTGGCAGGAGCCGCATCATGGCAAAACGCAGACCCATTCTCGGAATCATCGCGGCTGCGGCGATCTTCGTCGTGGCCGCAGGCGCAACGGCAGTGGCCGGTGGCCTGAGCGGAACCGCGTCGGCCGCAGGGGTCGGAGCGGCTGCGACGACCGCTGGGTGCGGCAAGGCACCCACGTTGACCAGCGGCCCACGGTCCATCCAGAGCGGGGGCCAGAACCGTAGCTTCATCCTGAGGATTCCCGACAACTACGACAGGAACCACCCCTACCGGTTGATCTTCGGGTTCCACTGGAACGGCGGCACCGCCAACGACGTGGACTCCGGCGGTTCGGACGGGGCGGCCTGGTCCTACTACGGGCTGCGGCAGCAGGCGAACAACAGCACCATCTTCGTCGCACCCCAGGGCAACAACAACGGCTGGGCCAACCCCGGCGGCCAGGACGTCACCTTCGTCGACGACATGATCAGGCAGATCCAGGCGGACCTGTGCGTCGACACCACGCAGTTGTTCGCCCTCGGCTTCAGCTACGGCGGAGGCATGAGCTACGCCCTGGCCTGCGCCCGGGCAACCGTCTTCCGCGCGGTCGCCGTCTACGCCGGCGGGCAACTCAGTGGGTGCAGCGGCGGCACGCAACCCATCGCTTACATGGGGCTGCACGGCATCGGGGACACGGTGCTCAACATCTCCGCCGGGCGGTCCCTGCGCGACACGTTCGTGCGCAACAACGGGTGCACCCCGCAGAGCCCGCCCGAGCCGAGGCCGGGCAGCCTGACCCACATCACCACCACCTACTCCGGCTGCCGGGCCGGCTATCCGGTGGTGTGGGCCGCCTTCGACGGCGGTCACACCCCCGGCCCCGTCGACGGCGGTGGCGACAGCGGAGCCAGGACGTGGACCAAGATCGAGGTGTGGAGGTTCTTCACCCAGTTCGGCGGCACCAGCCCGACCGCCTCGCCGACGGCCACGCCGACCGCCAGCCCGACCACCCCGCCGCCGAGCAGCACCTCGGCCGTCCGCAGCGTCTCCTCCGGTCGGTGCCTGGACGTCAACGGCGGCTCGCAGACCAACGGCGCAGCGGCGATCATCTGGGACTGCCACGGCCAGAGCAACCAGGTGTGGACCTCGACCGGCGCCCAGGAGCTGCGCGTCTTCGGCGGCAAGTGCCTTGACGTCAACGGCGCCGCCACCGCCAACGGCAGCTCGGTGATCATTTGGGATTGCAACGGCCAGTCCAACCAGAAGTGGCGGTTCAACGCCGACGGCACGATCACCGGCGTCGGTTCGGGCCGCTGTCTGGACCTGGTCAGCAGCGGCACGGCGAACGGTACGCGTGCCCAGATCTGGGACTGCAGCGGAGCGTCCAGCCAGAAATGGAGCCGCGGCTGAGTCCCGAACGTCGTGGGACGTAACGGCGGATCCGGCTGCGCCCCGGCAGATTAGGCATTGTCGCTAGTCAATGCCTAAGATCAGTGACGTGAATGGCTGGTCGCTGGCGACCTGCCGGGGCAATGCCGCCTCCATCGTGCAGAAATCGACGTTGTTTGGGAGAAAAGAACATGAACGGACATCAGGGTGGTCGCGGGTGGACCAGATGGGGGCGGGCGGCAAGAACGGCCGCCGCCACGGCGGCGGCATCCATCGGGGTCGCCGTGCTCGCCATCGGACTCACCGCCGGCCCGGCCGTCGCTCGCGTCAACTCCGCCGAGCGTGGCTCGCCGAACGCCTCGCTCGCTGCCGCACCGGTTTCCCGGGTCGCCGCGGGAAGCGCGCACACCTGCGCGACTTTTGCCGACGGAACGCTGTGGTGCTGGGGCGACAACTACAGCGGCCAGCTCGGTGACGGGACCACCACGAGCCGGCCCGGCCCGGCGCGGGTGGGTGACGCCACCTGGGCGCGGATCGACGCTGGCGCCAGCAACACCTGCGGGGTGCGGACGGACGGCACGCTGTGGTGCTGGGGTGGCAACTACAACGGGCAGCTCGGTGACGGGACGACCACGAACCGTACCGGACCGGTGCGGGTCGGTGACGCCACCACCTGGGCCAGCGTCAGCGCCGGCCCCAATCACACCTGCGCCGTCCGGACCACCGGCACCCTGTGGTGCTGGGGCTTGAACCGTAGCGCGCAGTTGGGCATCGGCACGTCTCCCTACCGGGCGACCACCCCGGTGCAGGTCGGCACGGCGACCACCTGGGCGAGCGTCGCGACCGGCTTCGGGCACACCTGCGCCATCCGCACCGACCGGACCCTGTGGTGCTGGGGCGACAACATCGACGGGCAACTCGGCCTCGGTAACCTGGACTACCGGGCGACGCCGACGCAGGTGGGCACCGTGGCCACCTGGACCGGCGTGACGACCGGGTACGCGCACACCTGCGCGGTCCGCGCCGACGGGACCCTGTGGTGCTGGGGTGAGAACGGGTACGGTCAACTGGGCAACGGCGGCGGCTTCCAGACCAGCCCCCTCCAGGTCGGCAGCGCCACCACCTGGGCCAGGGTCGACGCGAGCGTCGACTCGTCCTGCGCGGTCCGCACCGATGGCAGTCTGTGGTGCTGGGGCTACAACGCGTACGGGCAGCTGGGCGACGGCACCACCACCCACCGGAGCGCCCCGACCCGGGTCGGGACCGCCACCACCTGGACGGACGGCTTCGTCGTCACCTACCACAGCTGCGCGATCCGCACCGATGGCGGCCTGTGGTGCTGGGGCAACAACACGTCCGGGCAGTTGGGCGACGGCACCACCACCAATCGGTCGACCCCGGTGCAGGCGGTCCTGCCGGGCTGACCGCCGCCGCGCCCGATGCCGTGCCGTCGGCCCGCCACCGACCCGTCGTCGGTGGCCGGTCGACGGCACGGGCGCGAGCCCGTCGGCTCAGGTCAGGTCACGTGGCGGAACCGCCCCCGACGCGGTTCCGCCACGTGCCGCGCCCAGTGTTCTCCCTCGCCTTTCCATAGACGGGTTTCGTCGGCTAGGTGATCGCGGCTAGGATGCTGATCGAGCGATTTTCCGGCCGGTGTCCACCTGGTGTGCGGTCGTGCGAGGCGGTTGATGCAGCCGTCGCACATAGGGGACAGAAACTGACAGGAATCGAGGCGCACGTGGCAAAAACGGCTGAGGATTTCGTCGGCCCCATCGATACCGTGGTCCAGAACCGCCTGCTCGGGAAGCGGATCATCGTGCTGGGCAGCGAATTGGACGACAGCGTCGCCAACAGGATTTGCGCCCAGTTGTTGATCCTGTCCAGCGAGGATCCGAGGGCCGACATCCAGTTGTACATCAACTCCCCGGGCGGCTCGGTGACGGCCGGAATGGCGATCTACGACACGATGCAGTCCGTGCCGAACGATGTGGCGACGGTCGCCATGGGAATGACCGCCTCCATGGGACAGTTCCTGCTCTGTGCCGGGGCCAGGGGTAAGAGGTACGCGTTGCCCCACGCGTCCATCATGATGCACCAGCCGTCCGGCGGCATTGCGGGAACGGCGTCCGACGTCGCCATCCGGGCCGCGCAGTTGCTCTACACCAAGCGCGTCTGCCAGGAACGCATCGCCTTCCACACCGGGCAGCCCGTCGAGCGTATCGAGGCCGACTCCGACCGCGACCGGTGGTTCACCGCCGAAGAGGCGAAGGACTACGGCCTGATCGACCACGTCCTGCACCGCAAGGTTCGGGCCTGAGGGCCGTCGCCAGGGCGGTTGGCTGCTTTCCACGAGGGCGGCGGGACGGCGTTCAGGCCAGGTCCGCCGCGTTGACGGAGGTCTGGGCCACCGGCAGGCCGTCGGGGCCGAGCGTCCACCGGTTGGCCATGAACGCGGCTCCGGCGTGCCACCCCCGGACGACCTCGGCCCGGACACTGATCACCGCCATGCCCATCGACCTGGCCTGGACGAGGTCGTAGGCCACACCGGTGATGGCGCCGTACTTCTCGGTGAACGCCGCGCCCAGGGCGCGCAACTCGTCCTCGTCGTCGACCCGCGTGGCGTGTCCGTCCACGATGACCACCTCGTCGCCGCTTTCCAGGTGCACCGTCGCCTCGGCGTTCGTCTCCAGGTTGCGCGCCTTGACGGTCGAGTCGGGTGAGCTGAACACGACGCATCCGTTGCGCCAGACCGCCCAGACGGGAGCGGCGTGCGGGCGCGAGTCGGGGCGTACGGTGCAGATCCAGTAGTTGCGTGCCTCGGCCAGCAGGCCCGACACCTCGTCAAAGGTGATCTGCTGCTGCTCGGTCTGGGACGACGACGACATCCTGTCCTCCTGTGGTTGAGTGTCGAATCGGGCGTGAGGTCTCGACGATGTACTCGGCGATGTGCGCGTCCGCCGGCAACGCGTCGGGGTCGGGCAGCGGCTCGGTGAAGGTCACGGTGGCACTCTGCTGGGTGACCAACGGCCAGGACAGTGGCTGGGAGAGGTCCACGTACATTGGCTTCCGCGCGGCGTCACCGGCGCGGGAACGCGCCTGGGTGATCTCCTCGAACGGGGCGAGACCGCGGACCACGTCCCAGGTGTCCGGAACCGTCCGGGGATGGACGAAGGAGCGACGGGGAACCCCGGTCTCGTCACACCAGCGTCGCCAGGCGACGAGTTCCTCGGCGGAACCGGTGCCGGAGCGCGGCAGGGTCGGCAGCCGCGCGATGTCCACCTTCCAGGTCCGCCGGCTGAGCACGAGCGAGCCGAGCCGCAGCCGGGGGTAGGAACGGACGGCGGGCCGCCCGCCCTGGGTGGTGGGGCCGTCGACCAGGTTCCAGAACTGGCAGGTTGCGCCCAGCGGCGGCCCGAACCGGGCCAGCCAGCGGTAGAGGGGTGGACCGAGCTGCGGCATGGTGCCGTTGTGCGGCACCGGCAGCAACGGGCGGCCCGGCCACCGGTCGCTTTCGAGCACCAGCCGCCCCTGCGGCGTCGCCCGGACCACGCAACCCCCCGGATCTATCCGCGCCTGCGGGTCGCACTCCAGCGCCGAGCCCGGGTAGCCGAGGGCGGTGGTCAGCAGCCGGGGCCGTTCGTTGACCGACGCGCCGAGACCGGCGGCGATGTCCACGACGAGCGCGTCCTCCGGGTCGGTGTCCGCGCCGTCGATCCAGCGTCGCAGGGTCGACAGTTCGTGGTCGCGGATGACCGACCCCATCCGGGCGGCGAGCCGGCCGTACCCGGAACTCGCGCCGTTGACAACGTGCCGACCTGCGGCGGACTGGAGCACCCAGGAGACGCACGTCCAGCGGGGCACCGCTCGCGGAAGGGCGTCGACGAGCTGTTCCACGGCCTCCCGGCTCCAGCTGACCTCGTACTGACCGGCGTGGGTCAGCGCCAACCGCCGCAGCTCGTCGATCATGCGGGTCCGCAGCGCGAGCACCCGGGCCAGCAGGGGCTCGTCGCAGCGGCGCAGCAGCGCCGACGCCTCCGCCCGTCCACTGCGCACGTGCCACTGGTAGGCCTCGAACAGCGGGACGGGGTCGGTTCCGAACCGCTGCCGGAAGCAGGCGGCGTCGGCGATCTGGATGGGCACCTCGCCGCCGAGCAGCGGCAGCAGGCCCTGGAGCGCCGCGAGGTCCCGCAGCGCCTCCGCGTCGACGGGTGGGTCGTCGTCGGACGGAGCCCGCACGCCCTCCAGACTCTCGATCACCACGGGCGGAGCGGCGGGCATCCGGAGCGCGGCGGACAGCCGGGCGGTGAGATCGGTGGCCCGGCGTACCAGCGCCGCTCGCCGGCCCCCGGGCCGATCGGACCACGCCCGCCGGAGCGCCGCGAGATCGTGCAGGGCGGCGGCCACCTCGGTCTCCGGCGCGAGCGCCGCGCGCGTGTGGTCGAGGACATCGGTGCCCACCCGGAGCAGGCCGAGTTCGAGCACCCCGCGTCCCACCAGCGCGTCCAGCGCTCGGGGAAGCCGGCCGGCGGTCGCGCCCGGCCCGGCCACCGACGCGACGACCTGCCGCACCGTCGCCGGAGTGCGGAGGGCCACCACCAGCGGTGCGATCTCCGGCGGGCACCGGGCGCTCACCAACTGCTCCGCGCCCGAGGCGTCGATCCGCACCCACCGCATCCGCGTCCCGTCGGCGGCGGGGGTCAGGGAGAGGGTCGGGTTCGTGGTCAGCCAGACGTGGTCGGGATCGGCGGGCGCCGGGTGGCCCGCCACCGCCCACCCCCCGAGCCGGGCGAGCAGGTCCGACTCGAAGCTGATCCGGCCGCTCGCCGGGCGTTCCTGCCCACCGTCGACGACCAGCGTGGATTCGGTGAACCGGTGCAGCGGCGTCGGTTTGGTGGCCGCCCGCAGCGCCATCCGCAGCAGCGTGACGGCCCAGCGGCGACGCCGCGAGTCGAGGGGGCCGTCGAGTCCGGTCCGCTCCCCACCTGGGCGTGTCAGCGCGGGCAGTAGCTCGGGCACCGACAGGTCGACCGAGGCGGCGAAGTCACCGTTCGCCAGCAGGAGCGTTAGCGTGGCGGCGGTGAGGTCGGCGTGCTGGCGCATCCGGTCGGCGAGCCGGGCCACCGCCGTCTCGCGGTGCTCCCGGGCGGCGAGGTAGGCCGCCGTCTCCGGTTCGGCGCCGACGGCCCGTTCGACGTCGGACCGGCGCGGTGGCCGCCCGTTGAACGCGTCCCGCCGCAGCCGGAGCAGACCGCCCCGGACCTGCGGCGGGACGGCGGGAACCAGGTCGGCGATCCGGTCCGCGAGCTGCCGGCCCGCGGCGCGGGTCCGATCGGTCGCCTCGGCCACCTCACCCGCCAGCTCCCACGAGGGGCTGTCGCCGAACTCCCGGATCGCGCCCACCGGCAGGCGGCAGCGCCGCACGATCGTCGCCGGCCCGTAACGTACGTCCCGCAGGAGGTCTAGGCCTTCCACGTGACCTCCAGCGGCAGCTCGGCCAGCCCGCGTACCAAAAAGTGCGGATTCCACCGGGGGTCCTCCGCCAGCCGCACCGAGCTCCAGCGGGCGGCGAGGACGTCCAGTAGCAGGGCACCCTCCTCCCGCGCCAGGTGGGAGCCGAGGCAGACGTGCATGCCCTCGCCGAAGGCGAGCCCGTCGAGCTGCTGGTGCGGCCGGGCCTGCTGGGTCAGGTCGTGGTTCGCCGCGCCGAGCATCACCCGCACCCGCTGGCCGGCCCGGATCTGGTGGCCGGCCAACTCCACGTCGCAGGTCGCCATGCGGGCGGTGAACGTCAGCGGCGGCTCGTCGAGGAGCACCGTGTTCACCACCGTGGCGGCGTCGAGGTCGGCGCGGGCCAGGGCGGGCAGCATGGTCGGATCGGTGGCCAGCCGGTGGGCCAGGGCGCTGAACAGGTTGCGGGAGGTGTCGTGGCCGGCGAGGTGCAGGCTGAACACCACCGCGACGGTCTCCGCGTCGCTGAGTCCGCCGCCCCGGGCACGGGTGGCGTGCAGATCCGTCAGCACGCTGTCGGGCTCCAGTAGTTCCGGCTCCGCCAGCCAACCGCGCACCCGCGTACCGAGCTCACCGACGGCGGTGATCGAGTCGTCGACGGCCCGGGACGGCGGTCGTACGCCGCCGACCAGCCCCCCGCCGCTGCTGATCCGGCGGCAGAGGTCGCTCACCTCGTCGCGCTGGGCGCGGGGAATGCCGATGACGTCACCGACCACGGCGACCGGGAAGGGCACGCTGATGTCCGCCACCGCCTCGACGCGGGTCGCCGGGTGCAGGCCGTCCAGGATCCCGTGGAGGGCCTCGACGATCCGCGACCGCCGGGCCTTCAGCATCCGGGGGGTGAACCGCTGGGCGACCGCCCTGCGCAGCTCCTGGTGTCGCGGCCCCTCCGCCTGCAGCATCATGCCCCGCATGAACGCGCTCAGCTCCGGGTCGGTGGACCAGACCGAGCGCGGGTCCGGAGCCGGCATCCGGAACCGGTTGTCGCGCAGCACGGCCCGCGCGAGGTCGTACCCCACGACGACCCAGGACTGCGCCTGGTCGCTCCAGTGCATCGGCCCCTGCCTGAGCATCCGCTCGTAGAGCAGGGCGGGCCGTTGGAGGAGGGCATGGCGTACGGCCTGGGGCAGGGGAGCCGTCACGTCCGGACCTTTCCCCGATCCGTGTACGCCCGCGCGCCGCTGCGGCACAGCACGCGATGCGGCACGATCGGCTGTGGGAGTGCCGCGCAGGCCGCGCGGATGGCCTGTTCGTCGGCGGTGCCGACCACCGTGAGGACGAGGCGGTCCGCCGCGCCGGTGCGGTCGACGGTGACGGCGACGTCGTCCACGCCGGGCAGCCGGCGCAGCGCCTCGGCGACGCGGTTCGGGTAGACGCTCACGCCGTCGACCTTGACCAGCTCACCCTGGCGTCCGTCGAGGACGTACCCGCCGTCCGGTGACAGGTGGGCCAGGTCACCGGTGCTGACCGCGCCGTCCGGGCCGGTCAGGAGCTGACCGCCGCGCACCGCGAACCGGGTGTCCGGGCCGCGGGTCCACAGCGTGCCGACGCCGTCCGGGCCGACGTCGTCGAGCCACACCGGTTTGCGTGCCAGCGGCCGTCCGACGTAGCCGTCGTCGCGCACCTGCCGGGAGACGGTCATCAGACCCGTCTCGGTCGAGCCCAGGATCGTCAGGAAGCGGCACCCGGGAAAGCCGGCGGCTACCCGTTCGGCCCGGCGGAGCGTCATGCCGCCACCGGCGGGTACGAACCAGGTGTCCCGGTAGCTCGCCCCGGCACGCCCGCACCGCGCTCCCTGCACCTGTAGCGCCGGGGGCGCCAGGCACACCGCCGGACGCCCGGCCAGCTCGGCTGCGGCGAGCTGCCAGTCGCTGGGGCGGAACAGCACCAGGTCCCGGCGCAGGACCAACGCGGGCAGCAGCATCAGGTAGAAGGCCGCTGCGAAGTCCGGCGGTGAACAGGTGACGAACGCCTCGGCGGCGGCGAACTCCGGCAGTTCGTCGGTGTAGAGGCGCACCGTGGAGGCCAGGTTCCCGACGTGGCCGAAGAGGAGCCGGGGCGTCCCGGTACTGCCCGAGGTCGCGGTCGCGTACGTCGCGCCGGTCACGCCGGGCGGCGCGGCGGCGTGCGGCGCGGCCGGGACGAGGAGGTCCGCGTAGCCGGGCGCGCCCGGTTCGGCCCAGCTTCCCGGGTCACCGAGCACCCAGGACGGGGCCGGCGTGGCGAGCCCAAGCACGAGCAGCCCGAGTACGGTTTGCACCCCACGGTCCGCCGGGACTACCCAACTGCCGGTGCCCGACTCGGGCAGGTCGGCGGCGAGTCGCCGGGCCCGCGCCAGCAACTCGTCCCAGCCGGTGCGGCCGGACCGGGTGACGATGCCGCCGCGAACTGCCGCGCCGGCCTGCGGCAACCAGGTCAGCCACGCGTCGCGGTCGCCCACTCGACCCACCCCCTGATGGTCGTCAGCCGGCGCGGCGATTCCGGTTCCGGGACGCCGAACTCGGCCAGTGTCAGCACTGCGACCTCCTGTTCGAGCGAGGTCAGCGGCCGGTCCAGGTCGTGTTCCTCCAGCGCCTCGGTCAGCGCCAGGGTGACCTCGTGCGCCCCCTGCCGCGGGGCGTCCGCCGGGGGGATCCGGACGGGCAGCAGCCGGGGCATGGAGAACCGGATGTGGCGCACGTATTCCGGCTCGGGGTCGGTGAGCCGGGCACCGGGTGCCCGCTCGGCCAGCGCGGAGAACAACTCGGCCGCCTGGTAGCGGGCCATCCGGGCACCGAGGCACCGGTACGCGCCCCACCCGAACGAGAGCACCGCGTTGCCGGCGACCGCCGTGCCGTCGCCGCCGCCCAGGTTGGCCTCCGCGACCCGTACCGTCACGATCTTGCCGGCGGGCAGCCGCAGCCCGTCGACCTCGACGGCCTCGCGGGTGGCCCGCTCCAGGGTCTTCAGTGGCGGTTGGTGGCGCAGCGACTCGTCGACGAGTTCCTCACGGGCCCTCGGGTCGACCAGGGCGCCCGGGGTGCGCAGGATCCACAGCGCGGCGTTGCCGAGCATGCCCGCGACGGTCTCCAGCGTGGCCTGGACGAGCATCACCACGTTGGCCTCCACGTCCGGGTCGGTCATCCCGGTGATGCCTCCGGTCCGCCACGTCCCGAGCACCGACCCGTCGGGCGCGGTCGCGCGGGCGGCGGCGATCGCCCGCCGCATCTCGGTCAGCGCGGCGTGCCCGTCGCGCACCACCTGCTCCCGGTCGGGGGCCCGCATCGCGTACGCCACCATCGCCACGCGCTTGCTGAGCTGGTGCAGCCGCACGTACTCCGGCGAGCTGACGCCGAGCAGGCGTGCCGCCACGGCGACCGCGTACGGGAACGCCACCGCGGTCATGAAGTCGCCGCCGCCGGCGTCGACGAAGGCGGCGACGACCCGTTCCGCGTCCTCGCGCATGGTCGGCACCATGTCGTCGACGGCCTCGGCGGTGAAGAACGGCGCGAACCCCTTGCGCAGGTGGCGATGGTGATCCGGCTCGGCCTGCAACATGATCCGGCCGGCGAACTCGGCGATGTCCGCCACGGCCGGTGCGAGGTCGGCGGGGACGCCGCGCCCCAGGAGGGACATCACCGGTCCGGACGCGACGACGCCCACCCGGTCGTCGGACAGCAACCGGATCGCGGTGGCGCGGTCGTCCACCAGCCAGCCGAGGCCAGCGGGCAGCGCGGTGATGCCGGGGGGCAGCGGCTGGCCGCCCGGCCCCGGGCCGCCCTCAGGGGAAGGGGTGCGGATCATGTCTCACCTCGGTCAGCGGTGTCGCGTGGTGTCGGCGCCGGAAGCTCTCCAGGCTGGCGTCGCCAGGCATCCGGCGGTGCAGGTGCCCGAAGGTCATGGGCACCGTCCCGGGCAGCACGGCCTTGACACACGTCAGGTCGAGTCGGTGCAGCTCCGGCGTGGTGTGGTCGACGACGAGGACCCGCAACCCGGTCTCCCTGGCGGCGGCCAGCAGCGCGGCCAGGTCGGCGGCGACGTCGCCGCGCGGCCGGTGCGTCGGCGCGACGGGCGTCGCGGCGACCGGCGGGTCCAGCAGGAAGGCGAACCGGTCCCGCGCGGCGGGCAGGGCCGCTACGAGCGCGTGGTCCGCCATCGCCCTGACCCGCTCCGGTTCGGCAAGCATGGCGTCGAGTTCCGCCCGCCGACGCCCGAAGTTCAGGGCGGCCACCGGCGCGACGAGCGCCATCTCGTGCGCGGCGCCGAGCAGCGCGCCCGTGGTGTCCAGCGCGCACCCGGCGGTGATCAGCGTGGCGGGCTGCCCGGCATCGTCCGACAGCGAGACGAGCAGCACGACCGGCAGTCCGAGCTCGCCCACCGCGCGGAAGGCGCGCAGCGTCCGTCCGGTGCGGTGGGCGAGCGTCCGCACGGTGAGGGCCGCGTCGCCGGTGAGCCCGGTCAGGTCGAGCTCGGGCAGGGGCGTTCGGGAGTACCAGGCGCGCAGGAAGGCGTCGCGCTCCACCACCTCCAGCAGCGCCGCCAGCAACGCCTCCTCCGGGCCCGCGCCGAGCGCGCAGCCGTTGGAGTTCTCGTACACGAAGGACGGGCCGAGCTTCGGTTCCCGGGTCGCGCCGTAGTACGCCACGTGGAACGGCAGCAGGGCGGTCCGGTTGCCGGTCACGTCGAACGCCTCGGCCCAGGCCACCGGCAGGTCGGGCTGGAACGGGACGTACGGGAACCCGGGCTGCCGGTAGGCGTCCGGTTCGTGCAGCAGCAACTGCCGCGGGTCGACTGCGTCGTCGAGTTCGGCGAACGCGGCCACCCGAACCGGCCGCCGGCCGCCGCTGTGCCACCCGGCGTACCGCTCCAGCCCTTCCAGCACGGCCGCGGTACGGGCATCGGCGACCGTGTCGGCGTGCCCGATGCAGATCTCCTGGAACCCCCACCGGGTCGGGACCTTCGCCTGCACCGCCGGCAGCGCGGCATTGCTCGATATCGCGGGGGCCGTGATCACACCCGACCAGGCATCCAGGTAGCCGCTGTCCCGCACCTGACGGTAGTGGTCCAGGGAGAACCGCCGGCCGCTCGTCGCGGACCGGGCGGGCAGCCGGCGCGCCAGGTCGGGGTGGGGCGGCGGGACCGGCCGTCGGGCGCTGCGGCAGGTGGCGGACGCGCAGGCGTGGTGCGGCACCACCTCGTGCCAGTCGGCCGAGATCCGGGCGACGTCGACCACGAACGCCGCGCCCCGGGTGCGCGGGCCGGTTCCGGCTTCGAGCCGGCGTACCTCGTCGGCCACCACCGCCGCCGCCATCCGGATCGCCGCCGCCGGCCAGGGCACGTCCCGCCCGGACAACGGCACGGCGACCGGCGCCGGATCGTCCGTGCCGGCTTCGGGTCGGTTCAGGGCGCGTACCCGCAACGCGAGGCAGTTCGGGCAGCCGGCGTCGCCGGCCTCGACGAGCGGGCCGACGACCAGCCGTCCCCGCAGGCCGTACACGGGTAGGACCGGCGCGGTGTGGAAGGCCGGCGCGGTCAGGTCGGCGTCCCGACCCGGGTCCACCACGACCCGCAGGCCCGGGCTCGTCCGGTGGCGCCGGGGTCGCGGCGGACCGCACCGGCACCACCGCGGGCAGCAGGCGCGCCAGCGCGGCCGGCAGGTCGGCGCGGGCCGGCCGGCCGGCGGTCCCCGCCGGCCCGGCCACGGTCAGCGCGCCGCTCATCAGGCGCCCCGTGGCCGGTCGGCGCGGGTGAGGGCGACGGCGACCACGAGGTCGTCGACCAGTGGGCGTACCGCCAGCCGTGACCAGGTCAAGCCGGCCCGCGACGCCTGCTCCGCGGGATCGGGGGCGTCTTCCCTTGGTGTCTGGACCGCGACGCGCAGGTCGGCCGGGGCGGCCTCGGCGAACTGCACCCCGCGCGCCAGGTGTCCGACCAGCGCGGCGCGGACCGCGGACTCCGCCGTCGCCGCGATGGCCGGACCGGACACCTCGGTGCCGGCCCGCCACGCGCCGTCGCCGCGCCGGGCCAGCCGGACCGGCGGGTCGTCGGCCAGCCCGGCCAGCGTCGCCAGGGACGCGGCGACCCGTCGGGCCTCGTCGGGCTGGTCCGCCCAGTCGCCGCCCGGATTCGCTCACCCACCAGTGCCGCA
>NZ_GG657738.1:4695497-4791946 GCF_000158815.1 Micromonospora sp. ATCC 39149
CCGGTCGGCCAGCGCCAGGGCGGCCGCTGTCTCGTCGACGTTGAACACCCCGACGAGGTGCCGCGCCGGGGTGGGCACCCGGCTGCGCAACCGGACGGGCGCCCCGCCGGCGGCCAACTCGTCCGCCATCGCCAGCAGGTCCTCGGACGGGTCGGCGTCGGCCAGCGTCACGTCCGCGAAGCCCGCGTCGAACAGCGCGGCGGCCAGCGGCACCGCGCGGTCGGCCGGTCCGACCACCGTCACCGTGCTCGCCCGGACGGCGGCCAGCGCCGAACCCGCATCGGCCGAGAAGTGCCGCAGGTATTCCAGCTGCTGCCCGAAGGCCGCCTCCCACTCGGGCGGGACCGCGCCGTCGGCCGGTTCCCGGCGGACCACCCGCCGCTGTTCCAGCGTGTCCAGCAGGTGCCGCACGTACGCCGCCTGGGCGCTGTTGAGCCGCGCCACCAGGTCGTCGACCACCACGCCGGCGTCCAGCAGCGGCGCGAGGCGCTCCACCCACCCTGCGACCGCCCGGCCGCGCAGGGTGAAGGAGCTGTCGGTGGTGCGGATCCAGATGCCGTCCTCCACCGGCACGTAGTACGCGTCGGCCCGCAGGCGCAGTAGTGACCGGCTCAACGGATCGCCTCCAGGGGTGCGGATGCCTCGTCCTGCGTGATGCGGCCCGCCGCGCGGGCCGCGACCGGGTTGATGCTCGACTCCAGGTACAGGCCGCGCCGGTACGCGCCGAAGGCCACCATGAGCAGCGCCGTCCAGCCCGCGTCGCGCAGGCCGAGCGGCTCGTCCAGTTCGCCGCTGGCGAAGCCCAGCACCGGGTGCCCGGTGGCGCCGGACGCGGCGGCGGCCGAAACCATCCGCAGCGCCATGAGCCCGGCGACGTGGTGCTGCACCCGGTAGGCCAGCGGGTCGCCCGCCTCCCGGTGGGGCGAGGCCGCGCCGACGAGCAGGACGATCGCGGGTGCCTGGGCCAGGTTCATGTACCGGCCGAACATGCTGTGCAGCACGCGCGCGCCGAAGTCGCCGTCGGCCAGCGTTCGCAGCGACCGCCGTTCGTGGTCGACCAGGTGGGCGCCGGCCGGCAGGCCGGTCACGTTGCGGGCGAGCAGCACGCACCGCACCTGGTCGAGCGCGGCTCCGCCGCCGGGCAGGTCGCTGTCCAGCGGCGCGCAGGCTTGGTCGAGCCACCGCGCCAGGTCCGCGCCGGCCAGCGGCGTGGGCCGTAGCTGCTCGGCCAGGGCCGTGCGTGCCCAGGAGGCGGCGACCGGCACCGCCTGCGTCCCCTGCGCCGGCAGCGGGTGGACCGCGCCGCCGGTGAGGGCGTCGGGCAGCGCGAGTGGCGGCAGGTGCACCGGGCCGGTACGCCCGCCCCGCTCCTGGCATGCCGCGTGCATGCGGGCCGCGCCGGTGGTCCGGGGCGGACGCTTGGCGGCGCCGGTCCACCGGGCGGGCCGGGGGGTGGGGGCGGAGAGCGCGACCGGTGCGGGCATCGCGGGCACCGGCTGGTGGGGGTCGACGTCGATCACCGCGACGACCGCCTCGTCCGTCGGGTCGAGGCCGAGGTGGGCCAGAACGTCCCGCTCGTCGGTGCTGAACGTCACCCGGCAGGACCAGCCCCACCGCCGGGCGACCGACTCGAACTGGCCGATGACGGCGCCGGAGTCCAGGGCACCGATCCGGAACGAGAAGTCGCTGTACTTGTATTAGTTCTTCCACAATGGTTTGGTCAGGACCATCTGCATGGCGTTCGGGTGGCGGTACCTGCTTTATCGGGCATGGCCCACAGCGCGTGCCGGGTGGCGTCGTAGTGGTACGTCCCGGCGGGCAGCTGCGGTGACGGGCCGGTCAGGACGTAGCACTCGGCGGGGAAGGTCACGCCGCCGGACGGCACGGGCCGGCGGAGCTGGAAGTGCGGGTCCCGGTGCACCGCCCTTGGCTCCTCCGGGCTGCTCTTGGCGATGCCCCAGGGGTGCCAGCGCACCCCGGTCAGCCCGTAGCAGGCTTGCAGGTAGCCGCCGATCCAGGTGGTCGGGGAGCCGGAGGCCAGCGCCTTCGCCTCCTCGGGCCCGCCGGTGCCCAGCGCGTACGGCAGCGGCGCGAGCGAGACTCTCGGCAGGTCCGGATACCAGCGGAACGGGCTCGGGATGGCCGCCCAGTCGATGCTCCAGCCGGCCGGGTAGACCTCGTCGAACGTGCCGCGCAGCCGCCGGGTGAACCGTTCGACCTCGGCGGGCCCGAACGGCGCAGGCGCACTCATCGCGCCGCCTCGGACTCCGGCTGCACCGACCGGATGATCTCCACCGCGTCGAGGCCGAACTCCTCCTCGAAGCTGCGGGCGACGAGGTGGAACAGGGTGTACCGGTCGGCCAGGGTGAACCCGAGGCGGTAGAGGTGCCAATGGGTGTATCCCTGGGCCAGCCGCGAGGCCAAAAACCGTCGGTCCTCGCGGATCATGCCCTGGAAGTAGGGGTTGTCGGCGATCGCGCGGTGGATGCCGGCGACCGCCGGCGTCGGCGCGTCGGCCAGCCAGGGCACCTCCGGCCGGCGGTAGAGGCCGTCCGGCGACGGGGCGAGCTTGACCAACTCTCCGTTGCGCGGGTTGGCGTACAGGAACAGCCGGCCCTCGTCGAAACCCTGCTGGATGCGCGGCAGGTACGAGCGCAGGACGTGGGTCCACTCCCCGGCGAACTCCGGCAGGCCGGACAGGTCTCCCTCCGGCTCCTGCAGGGCCTCCACCAGTTCCCGGGCCCGGGCCCGCAGGCGGTCGCGGTTCATCTCGTAGCGCCGGTTCTGCTTGGCCCGCACCGCCTCCGGGTCGCGGATGAGCAGCAGGTATCCCTCGTAGGTGGCGAGGTAGGAGAGGTACCCGGCGCGGAAGCCGAGTTCACCGAGCCGCCCCGGCAGGCGCGGCCCGAGCAGCGCGCCGGTGCAGACCAGGAGGTCGAACGCGTGCGCCATCCGCAGCGCTCGGTCGCCCCGGGTGAGGCGCAACGACCGGACCGCCAGCGGCGTCGTCTCCGCCCAGAAGGACTCCAGCATGTCCAGGCCGCCCGGCCCGCCCAGCCAGTCGTGCTCGTAGTTGTACGGCCGGTCGACGAACATCTCGTTGGGGGCCGCCGCGCCGACGGCCTGGGTGGCGATGTGGGCCTTGAGCCGCTCCACCACCGAACGGGTGGAGCACCAGATGCGCAACCGCAGGTACGGGGTGCCCCGGTGGTTCTCGCGCAGGTAGAACCACCGCTCGGTCTCGCCGAGCTCCATCGAGTGGTCCAGCAGCGGCGCGGCCACGTCCAGCAGGATGTCCTCCTGCACCGACCAGGGAACGTTGACCGTGAGCTGGAAGCTGTTGTTAGACATGGCTACTCCTGCTTGTCGACATGGTGGCGTCCGCCGTGTCCGGCATGGCGGTGCCGGCCAGATCCAGTGCGGCGCGGTGGCCCAGGTACGCGACGAAGCACTCGCCCTGGGGCCGTACGTTCATCCGGTTGTTGGTGGTGTGCAGGTACTGGCAGACGAGCGCGGCGAGCGCGACGAACGGAGGGGCCTCCGGCGCCACCTCGCCGGGCCACACCTGTCGGGCCGCCACCAACGGCCGGAGGGCGGCGAGGGCGTCACCGAGCAGGCGCTCCCACGCCTGGCCGAGCCCGCCGCCGACCGGATCGCCACGGTCGACCGACCGCAGCAGTCTCCGGTAGGTGTCCGCCTGGTGCCGGTACTGTCCGTCCCAGGCGGCGAAGAGGCGGTCGGGGTCGGGCACGTACGGCGCCCAGCGTTCGCGGTAGTGACGCAGGAACACGGTGCGTGCCGCCGCGTCGAGGCCGAGCGCGCGGGCGGAGAGCAGGAGCAGTTGCAGGGAGATGCCCAGCCGTGCGCGGTCGACGGGAACGGTGCGGATCACCTCGGCGGTCAGCCGGGAGCTGCCGTCGAACACCTGCTCCGCGATGGCGACGCCGCGCGGGCCGCCGTATTTGGCCAACTCCGGTTCGTAGTCGATCCACCGCAGCGAGTTCGGTGGCTCCGGCTCGGTCACCTGCCCGATCTCGTCGGTGCCGTGCTCCAGGCGGCTCAGGTGTCGCAGCGAGTCGCGCACCCTCTCCGGCTCCAGCCCCGCGGGCCCGGGATGTTCCCGCAGGTAGGCGGTGACCGTGCGTTCGACGTCGGCGCGGACCGCGTCCGCATCCGCCTCGGCGACGCGCAGCCGCACCCGTACGTGCGGGCCACGTTCCCAGTGCCGCAGGAAGAACGCCTGCCGGGCAAGCCCGCGTGCGCGCAGCCCGTCGATCATCGGCAGCAGCAGGCCGGCGAGCAGCGGGTCGGGATCGTCGTGGTAGAACACGTGGCAGGACAGCCAGCGCGTGGCGTCGTCAGTCATCGTCGCCTCCCACGGTCTCCAGCAGGTACTCGCGCACCCGCGCGTCCGGCCCGCCCCGGCCGACCTCGGCGCCCGGCAGCGGAAGGCACTCCTGCAGCGTCAGGTCGTCGTCGACGCGGCTCAGCGTGCGCTGCCAGGCCCGCACGCTCGTCACGCTGGTGAAGTCCACGAGCGCGGGCTTGCGGGCCGCGGAGGACGGGAACTGCACGAGCGAGCGCGCGTTGCGCCGGCGCTGTTCCGCCTCGAGCGGGACGAGCGGATCCGACAGCGTGAACTGACGGGAGAAGACCAGGTCCGGCAGGCCAAGGTCGTGCTGCCAGCGGCGGATCTCCCGGTAGCCGGCGAGGCCGTCCTGCCCGGCGACGGCGGGCAGGCTCGCGGGCGGCAGCTTCCAGGTCCGTCGGGCCACCACGACGCTGCCGACACGCACCCGGGGGTACGCCCGCACGCCACGGTCCGCTCCGGTCGACGGCTGCCGCTGGTCGACGCGATCCCACCAGCCGAGGTTGGCCAGCGATCCGGTCGAGAAGAAGGAGAGGAAGCGGTAGAACTGCGGGGCGAGCTCGTTGAGCAGGAAGTTGAGTGGGACCAGCCGCAGCGGCGGGCCGTCCCGGCCCACGGTGAGTTCCAGCCGTCCCCCGTGGACCCGCGCCCAGCAGTCCTCCAACGAGATGCCCGCGCCCGGCCAGCCGCCCGGGGTGCCGCAGGGGTAGCGCAGGTAGCGCGGCAGCAGGGCCGGGTGGATGTTCGCGTTGATGCCGAGCACGGCGGACAGGTCGACGGACCGGATCGGCGCGGTGTCGGGCTCGGCCAACTCGCGGCGTACCGTCTCGGTGAAGCGTGCCGCCGCCGCGTCGGCCGCCTCGAAGGAGTAACAGAACCGGGAGATGGTGCGGCCGTAGCCGATCGCCGAGGAGTTCAGCACCAGGCGCTCCGCGCCGTCCTCGCCGGCGTAGCGCTGCACCTGCCAGCTCACCCGCGCCCAGCGCGACACCCAGTCGGGCTGGTCGGCCAGTGCCCGTAGGCGCGCCGGGTCGAGGACGACCTCGGCGTCGCCCGGCGTGCCGGGGTCGACCATGCCGAGGACCTGGTCCTGGAGCTGGCGCAGGGCCACCGGGATCGGCGCGTGCAGGTCGACCAGGCGGGCGATCAGCGCGTTGCGCGCCCTGGGCACGGACAGGGCCGAGTAGAGCGTGAGCAGGCGGTGCGGCCCGGGGCCGAACATCGCCTCGACGACCTGCGCCACGGTGGCCCGGGTGTGGGCGTGGTCGTCGAACCACGGTACGACCCGGTGCAGCGCGGCGAGGGTGTCGAGGTGCGACTCCCACCGAGCTCGGGGCTCGGCCAACGGCCGGGGGTCGACCGCGTCCTCGTACATCAGGGTGCGGGCGAACTCCAGGGGCGGCAGGTCCACCCCGCACAGCCCGGCCAGCGCCGCGATCCGGGCGCGCAGCTCGGCCAGCAGGTCGCCGCGCTGCCGCGGGTCCGCCCCGGCGAAGGCGGTCTCCGCGTCGAGCAGGGCGCGGACCGCGTCGCGCAGCTGTTCGGGGCAGTCCCCGGGGAGCAGACGGAGCAGGGCGCGCAGCGGGTCGCCGTCCTGTTCGCCGAGGCCGAGGTCGGCGGCGAGGACGCCGGCCTGCTGGAGGCCGACGACGTCCGCCTCGCCGCCGCCAGTCGAGGCGCACCGGCGAATCAGCTCGGCCCGGGTCACCGGGTCGTCCGCGGGCAGCCGGAGCACCTCGGCGAGGGTTTCGGTGCGGGGCAGGCGGACGATGCGCTCGGTGAGCGCGGACTCGGCGGTGCCGTCGCGGCCACGGACGAGGAACGACACGGTGTCGGCGGACGCGGACACGACTGGTGCCCGCCGGAGCGTGGCGTGCTCGCGGAGCGCGGGATGGTCGGCGAGCGTACGTTCCACCCAGTTGACCAGCTGGCGGGGCAGGCGGCACACGGAGCGGACCTGGTCCGGCTCCGGCTCCGGCGCAACGTCCGACTGGAGCAGTACCGGCCGGGTGTGGGTGAGCTGACCGAAGGGCGACGGCTTGAGGATGCTGCGGGTGACGAGGTTGACGAGGGTCGCCTCGGTGGTCCGGGCCCGCTTGTCGCGCCCGGCACCGGTCGCGACGTCGTCGGCGAACCGGTCGATGTTGTGCAGCAGGCTGTCGGCCGTGAGCTGGGCGCCGGCGCGCAGGGGTGCCTGCCGGGCCAGGTCGGCCAGCGCCTGCTGCTCGGTCGACCAGCTGGTGTCGTACTCGGTCGGCAACAGCGCGGACAGCGACTCCCGCCGGGCGGCGAGGGCGGCCAGCGCCGGTGCGCCGGGCACGGCGTGCTCGACGAGCACCGCGAGGTCGTCGGCCTCGACGGGTGCGCCGCGGTGCAGGCGTCGGCGGGTGCGCAGCACCTCCGCCCGGAGTTTCCGGTCGGGCAGCTCCGGCACCAGCGAGGTGGCCGCCTCGGCCACCCGGGGCGCGTGACGCGACCAGTCCCGGTCCAGTACGGCCAGTTCGGTCAGCAGGTCCGCGAGTTTCGGTGAGCGGAGATCTTCCAGGGCGGACGCCGGCAGGGCGGACACCCGGACGACGCCGTATCCGGCGAGCCTGGTCTCGGATGAAGGCGACACTCAGCTCTCCCCGTCGTGTTGCGCGGCGCGCCGCTCGTGGAAGGTGGTCCGCCGCGTGGTGATGCGGGCGTCGAAGTCGTCGACGAGCGTGGCGAAGAGCCGCGGGCTGTCCTTGGGCACCAGGTGCCCGGCTGCCGGCAGCACCGCCACGTCCGCTGCGGCGGCCACCGGCTGTACCGCGATCCGCTCGGCCTCCAGCAGCGCCCCGTTGGCGAGCAGGACCGGGACGTCGAGGTGCCCCAGGTGGTCCCTGTCGGGCAGGCGGAGCCGGCCGCTGGACAGCTCTTCGAGGGTGAGGGTGAGCAGGTGAGGCCACTGGGGACCGTGCAGCTTCTCGAAGTGGCGGCCGGTGTCCGGGCTGCGCTCGGCCAACCGGATGAAGCCGGAGAGCCACCGTCGCAGCGTGGCGTCCTGGGCGGTGAAGGAATAGCCGGACACGACCACTCCCCGGATCCGGTCGCCCAGTTCGGCTGCTGCTCGCAGCGCGACGGCGGAGCCGAGGTACGAGACACCGACCAGCAGGGACGGCTCGCTGCCCAGTGCGGCTGCGGCCACGACCCGCTCGACGGCGGTGTGGCTGAGCTTCTCCGGCACGGGGTCGTCGGCTCCGTGGCCGGGCAGTTCCACGGCGGTGACGGACCGGTCGGCCCACAGCGGCAGGCAGGGGCCGTAGTGGAGGTCAGCGGTCCCCAGCAGGCCGGGTACCAGGATGAGCGGAGAAGCCATCCTGTCGTCGCCCCCTTCTTCGACAGGCATGCGGGCACGCGGCACGCGCCCGGGTGCTGCGCGTGTCATCTGATCGTGGACAAATTTTTATGATGAAAGTGAATTGCTGAAAGGGTAATTGGCAATGAGCGGATCGCCCCCCGCGGAAAACGGGGCGGCCAAGCCGTGACCTGGCTGCGGGAGTCTTCCGCGGGGAGCAACCACGCGTTGTGCCAGTTCGGTCTAGACCAGGCGCCGAAGCGTCAGGAGCTACAGCTGCAGGTGCAGATGCAGGTGGTGCAGGAAGACGACGACGTCATCGTCTCGGTGAGGTCGGCGGTGTCCAGGACGGTCTCGTCCAGGTAGTCACCGATCTCGAACGTGTCGATGTCCAGGCCGGTGAGGCCGTCGACGCCGACAGTGGTCGCGTTCGCGTCCATGCGTTCCTCCTTTCGTTGCTCGATGCGCTTTCTGTGAATTGCCCTCCACCCGCACAGTGCGGTATCCGGATGAGTGGGAGGCATTGACATAAGACCATATTGCCCAAGGTCATGCAAGAAAGGAGAAGGTAGGGATTTCACTGTTGCGACGTCGTCAGCGTGCGTGGTAGCTTGAGCCGTAGCCACACGGTAGATGCAACTATGTCGATCATCATGCACGGGGGAACGTAGGCTATGGTGAGTGATGCTGTCCTCCAGTTGTCAGACCTCGTTTATCCTTTTGAACGGCAAGAGCTGGGGTCACCTTCACCGATCTATGACTGGCTGCGGGAGCATCACCCCCTGGCCCGCGTCCGCACCGCCTACGGGACCGATGCCTGGCTGGTCAGTGGGCATAAGGAAGTCAGGGCCGTGCTGGTCGACGAGCGCTTCAGCGCCGGGACGCCGACCACCGCCGGCATCGAGGCAGCCGAGCCGGAGGACGATCCGGCAAAGGCGTTGTTCAATCTCGACCCGCCCGATCACACCAGGCTGAGGCGCGTTTCCGCTCCCTTCTTCACGGTTTCCCAAGTAAAGTCACTCAGGCCGAGGTTGGAACGAATCGCCGACGGGCTTGTCGATGCGATGGTGGATTCTGGTGCCCCTGCCGACCTCGTTCAGGCTTATGTCCATCCACTCGTCTCCGGCACACTCTGGGAAGTCTTGGAGGTGTCGGAGGATCTGCTTCCGGCGTTTCGTGCGTGGGCCGACGAGCTTCGGGAGATCAGAGAACCATCGTGGGATCCGGACCCGGCCACAAATCCCGTCCTCATCAACCGGATCAAGTTGCGGCGTACGATGCAGGCACTTATCGCGGAACGGCGGAGAAATCCGGGCGACGACATAGTCAGCAAATTCCTGGCGGCCCGGGAGCGCGGCGAAATAGTTGACGAACCAGAGCTGATAGTTCAACTGACCGGAATGGTTCTAGGTGGAATCGAACCCACGTTCAACATGATGGGTCTCGCGCTACTCACCACACTTTCAGAACCCGGTCTGTTGCGCCGGATGCGGGACGACCCCGACACCATCGGGGCGGCGGTGGAGGAGATGCTGCGCTACCACGCGCCGACCGACATCGGTTTCGTGCGGGTCGCGAAAACCGACGTCGAGATATTCGACGCCCACATCAAGAAGGGCGACGTGCTGATCGTCGCCCTGGCCTCGGCGAACCGGGACGCCACCGTCATACCCGACGCCCACCGGCTGGACGTCACCCGCACGGAGAACCCGCACGTGGCGTTCGGGTACGGCCGGCACCACTGCCTCGGCGCGCACCTGGCCCGCCTGGAGATCGGAACGGCCCTGGCCGTGCTCGCCCGCCGACTGCCGGGCCTGCGCCTGGCCGTGCCGTTCGAGTCGGTGCCCCGCAGGCTTGCGCTGGCCCAGTTCGGCCCCGAGGAGTTGACCGTCACATGGTGAGCGGCGCGGCGATGGCGGCGGAGCCCGGACGGGACGGCGCGACCACCGCCGTCAAGTACCAGGTGGCCGAGGCGTACGACCGGGTGGCCGACGCGTTCGCGGACGACCCGTTGACCACGCCGGTGGCCCGCCGGCTGATCGACTTCGTGGGCCTGACCGCCGGGCAGCGCGTCCTCGACATCGGCTGCGGCCGTGGCGCGGTGCTGTTGCAGGCAGCCGCCGTCGTGGGCCCCACCGGCCGGGCGGTCGGTGTCGACCTCGCCCCCAGGATGGTGGAGCACACGGCCCGGGACGTCGCCGCGCGGGGACTGGCCCACGTCGAGGTGCGGCTGGCGGACGGCGAACACCTGGACGAGTCGCCCCGCAGCTACGACGTGGTGCTCGCCAGCATGGTCATGCACGCCATGGACGACCCGGCCGGAGCGCTGCGGGCCTACCGGACGCTGCTGCGTCCCGGCGGGCGGGTCGGCATCGCCGAGTTCGCTGGCGCGGACGAGAGATGGGCCGCCGCGATGTCGGTACTCGCCCAGTTCATCGATCCGCAGGCGTTGCCCCGGCAGACCGCGATGCCAGCGGGTGCCGTGCTGCTGTCGTCGACGCAGGGGGTCCTCGACGCGCTCGGTGAGGCCGGGTTCGGCGAGGCGGAGGTGGTCGAGGTCACCCAGGAGGTGCCGTTCGACAGCCCACGGCAGTGGTGGGAGTGGACCGAACGGCACGGCGTCGCCTCGTTCGTCGCGCTCATCCCCGACGCGCGACGCGTGGCGGCGGAGGACGCGGTCTCCCGCGAACTGGACGCCCTGCGGGACGCCGACGGCCGGCTGGTCTACCGGCTGCCGATCCGCCTGGCCCGGGCCACCGCCCCGATCGCAGGCACGACCACATGAGCCGGTCAGGGATGGTCATCGGCGCGACCGGCCAGCTCGGCGTCGCCGTCGTGGCCCGCCTCGTCGCGGCGGGGTACGACGTGACGGCGGTGAGCCGCGGCACCCGCCCCGCGCCCTGGCCCGACTCCGACCGGGTGCGCGTCGTGCACGCCGACCGGGACGACGACGCGAGCCTGCGCCGCGCGGTGGGGGGCGGCTGTGACCTCGTGGTGGACTGCGTCGGCGCGACGCCCGACCACGCGCGGCAGTGGCGCGATCTCGCGGGTGAGGTGGGGTCGGTGGCGGTCGTCTCGACGGCCGCCGTCTACGCCGACGCCGTGGGCCGCACCCTGGAGACGGCGGCGGCCGGGCGGGCCCCCGATTTCGACGGGCCACGTAGGGAGACCGACCGCACCGTCGAGCCGGGTACCGGTTCGTACGCCGCCGTGCGGCGGGCGTTCGAACTCGCCATGATCGATATCGACGACCTGGATGTGACGGTGCTCCGGCCCGGCGCGCTGTACGGCGTCGGCGGCGTGTTCCTGCGCGAGTGGTACCTCGTGCGGCGGGTGCTCGACGGGCGGTCCCGGGTGATCCTCGCGCACCGGGGAACCAACCGCTGGCACGGCACGGCGACGGAGAACCTCGCTGCCCTGGCGGTGCACTGCGCTGCCCTGCCCGGCCGTCGGGTGCTCAACGCCGCCGACGCGCAGGCCCCGACCGTCCTGGACATCACCCGCCTGGTCGGTGAGCGCCTCGGCCACCACTTCGAGGTGGTGCCGCTGGACGGCGGCCCGGCCGCCGGGGTGGGCAACAGCCCCTGGTCGTCGTCGCGCTCGGGGCTCGTCCTCGACCTCTCCGCCGCCAGCGCTCTCGGCTTCACCCCACCGGTCGACCACCGGACCGCGATCGCGGACGCCGCCGCGTCGCTGTACGAGCGGGCCAAGGCGGGCGCCCCGGAACTGCGACCACTGCTGGACGGCGACCCGTTCGGGCACCACGACTACGCCGCCGAGGACGCGTGGCTCGCCGGCCACCCGACCGGCCAGCCGGAGTCGGCCCGATGAGGGTGCTCGTGTACGCGTACGGCACGCGCGGCGACGTGCAGCCCTACCTGGCGCTGGCCTACGCCCTCCACCGGGAGGGACACCAGGCCGTGCTGGCCGCTCCCGCCCGGTTCCGGTCCCTCGCCGAGCAGTACGGGGTGGGCTTCGCCCCACGCGACGACGAGTGGCTGGGCATCCTCAACGACCCGGACGTGCGCCGGATCCTGGAGCGCGGTGGTTTCCGGGGCGGTCTGGACAGCTCCCGCCGCAAGCAGGTGCAGCAGCGGCTGCGCACCGAGTTCTCCCGCCTGTTGCCGAAGATCCTCGACGACACCTGGGCGGCGGCCGGCGGCGGCGCCGACCTCGTCGTGCACTCCCAGGAGTTCGTGGACCAGGGGCAGCAGGTCGCTGAGGCGCTCGGGGTGCCGGCCGTGCTCGCGCTGCTGCACCCGTACGTCGTCCCGTCGTGGCAGTACCCGAGCGCGCTGTTCCGGTTCGACGCGAAACTGCCCGGCGTAGTCAAGCGGCTGAGCTACGTTCCGCTGCGGTTCCTGCGCCTGGAAACCGCCACCGTGCAGCGCTGGCGCAGCGAGCGGCTCGGCCTCCCCCCGCGGCGCGGACAGTACGACATGCTGCGCCAGCCCGACGGGAGCCGAACGACCGTGCTGCACGGGTTCAGCCGCCACCTGGTCGCGCCCGCGAGCGACTGGCCGAGCGGCGTGCACACGACCGGCTTCTGGCTGCTGCCCAGCGAGGGCCGGTGGAGTCCCCCGGACCCGCTGGTGCGGTTCCTCGACTCGGGGCCGCCGCCGGTGTTCGTCGGTTTCGGCAGCCTCAGCGGCGACGACCCGCGCCGGATGGGCGAGATCGTCGTGGCGGCCGTCCGGAACCTCGGTGTCCGGGCCGTGGTCAGCGGCGGGTGGGACAGCATCCGGATCGACGTGCCCCCCGACGACGTCTTCGTCCTCGACCAGGCGCCGTTCGACTGGCTGTTGCCCCGGCTGCGGCTCGCGGTGCACGCCGGCTCGGCCGGCGTCGCGAACGAGGCCCTCGCGGCCGGCATCCCGCACGTGTCCTGCCCGATGCACCGCGAGCAGGAGCTGTGGGGCGACCAGCTGCACCGGCTCGGGCTCGCGCCGCCGCCGATCCGGCAGCGCGACCTGACTGCGGACAACCTCACCGCGGCGATGCGTACGGCGCTGCGCGACGTCGACATGGCCGAGCGGGCCCGCCAGGTCCGCGAACAGGTCCGGGCCGAGGACGGGGCGCGTGCCGCGGTGCGGATTCTCGAACACGTCCACGCGGAACGGTCCGTTCGCCGGTGAGCGGTGACCTGCGCGTCGGAGTCCGTCCGACCCGTCAGTGGGCCTCCCGGCCGCCGCTGCCCCGGGCCCGGGGCATTCCGAAGGAGAGCGCGAATGAGTAATGGCCTGGTGGTCCTGGTCAACCCGAACCTGGTGCACCCGCCGATCGCGCCGTACGCGCTGGATGTGCTCACCACCTCGCTGGAGGCGGCGGGTTTCGAGGTGGCGGTGCTGGACCTCACGTTCCACCGGGACGACGTCGCGTCGGTGCTGCGCGGGTACCTCACCGAGCACCGGCCGCTCCTCGTCGGCGTCACGATCCGCAACACCGACACGGTGTACGCCCTGGAACGGCGGCCACCGTTCCTCGTCGGGCACCGGGAGATCATCGAGGAGATCCGGCGGCTGACGGACGCACCGCTGGTGGTGGGCGGGGTCGGCTTCTCCACGATGCCGCACGCGCTCGTCGACTACTTCAACGTCGAGTACGGCGTGCGGGGCCCCGGCGAGGTCGTCATCTGCGAACTGGCCGCGGCGCTGCGCGCCGGCCGGCCCCCGTCAAGCGTGCCGGGCCTGCTGGTCAACGAGGGCGGCGGCCGGGTGGTCCGGACGCCGGCGCCGGCCGGGACCCCCGACGGCGGCAGCATGGTCTGGCAGGTGAACCGGGTGTCGCCGTACGTGCGCCGCTCCGGCGTGCCCCTGCGGGTGGACAACCTCGCCTACTACCGCAGCGGCGGCCTGGGCAGCATCCTGACCAAGAACGGCTGCCCCTACCGGTGCGCGCACTGCGTGGAACCGAACGCCAAGGGCACTAGCTTCGCGGGCCGGGACACTGCCGCCGTGGTCGACGAGATGGAGATGCTGCTCGCCCAGGGCATCCACGATCTGCACACCACGGACAGCGAGTTCAACCTCAACATCGCCGGCAGCAAGAACCTGCTCCGCGAGATCGTCCGCCGCAAGGACGCCGACCACGGCAGCCCGTTGCACCAACTGCGGTTGTGGGTCTACTGCCAGCCCGCGCCCTTCGACGAGGAGTTCGCCGAACTGCTGGCCGCGGCGGGCTGCGCTGGGATCAACGTCGGGGCCGACCACGTGCGCCACGACCTGCTCGACAGCTGGAAGGTCACCGCCGGGGGGCGGCGCTACTACCGGCACGAGGACACCGAGCGGCTGGTGAAGCTCTGCCACAAGAACGACATGTTGACGATGGTGGAGGCCCTGTTCGGGATGCCGGGCGAGACGCCGCGCACCATGCGGGAGTGCGTGGACGAGTTCCTCGGGCTCGACGCGACCGTGACCGGGTTCAGCCTCGGCCTCCGGCTGTTTCCGTACATCCCGCTCGGAGCTTCGGTCGCCGCCCAGTCGGCGGGCGTGCGCACCGTGCCGGGGGTGCGCGCGAACACCGGCTCGGGGCCCATCCTCCTCAAGCCCCTGGCCGAGTGCCGGGACGCGGTGGAGTACGAACGGCAGTTCGTGTTCGACCCGGCGGGCGAGTTCCGGCTGCTGTGCTACCTGTCGCCCGACCTGCCGGGGGGCGACGGGCCGCAGGCGGGCTGGGAGGAGGCCCTCGAACTGCTCTGGAGCATGGTGCCGGCGGCGGAGCTGCACCGAGTCATGCTGCCCACCATCGCTGGGATCAGCGAACACGACAACAACTACGCCGACAACCCGTTCCTGCTCGACCTCGTCCGGCAGGGCTACACGGGTGCCTTCTGGGCGCACTGGCGCGACCGCGCGGAGATCATGCGGGCCGGCGGGGCCGGGGTCCTGGTGAGCGCCGGTGGGGAAGGGGTCGGTGACGATGCCTGGTGAGGCCGTCCCCGGCACCTCGGTAGCGGTCGTCACCGGAGCGGGGCGGGGGATCGGGCGGGCGATCGCGCTCGGACTCGCCGGCCGGGGCGTGTCCGTCGGTCTCCTGGGGCGCGACCTCGCGCGGCTGGAGGCCGTCGCCCAGGCGTGCGCGGCGCACGGGTCCGCCGCCGCCGTCGCCGTGGCGGACGTCCGCGACGCGCGGGCCGTCCGCGATGCCGTGGCCGCCGTCGAGGGGCAACTCGGCCCGATCGACCTGCTGGTGAACAACGCGGGTGCCATCGACCGCGCCGAGGCGCACCTGTGGGAGGCCGATCCGGACGACTGGTGGTGGGTCTTCGACGTCAACTTTCGGGGCTCGGTCAACCTGTGCCAGGCCGTGCTTCCGGCGATGGTGGCCCGCCGCCACGGCCGGATCGTCAACCTCAACTCCATGGCGGCAATCCGGCAGGACCACCGCTACACCGCCTACCGCGCCGCCAAGGCGGCACTGCTGGCCCTCACCGGAACGCTCTGCGGTCCACTCGCCGAGCAGGGAGTGACGGTGCTGGAGCTGAGCCCGGGCGCGGTCGAGACGGACATGACCCGCGGCATGGCGATGTTCGCCGGGCGAACCGACTGGACCAGCGTCGACCTCGTCGTCGACGCGATCGTCCGTGCGTCCAGGGGCGAGCTGGACGGGCTGTCGGGCATGTTCCTGCACGTCCCGGTCGACGATCTGACCGAACTGGCCCACCACGCCGACGACCTGCGCCGCACCGGCGCGCGGACCCTGCGGCTGAGCCCGGCCGGACCGTCGGATCCGCTCGCGCCGCTGCTGGGACGACGACCTTCCGGAGTACGGAGATGACGGTGCCGGCCTTCCTACGCGCTGACCTGTCCGCTAGCCCGCAGGCCCGGCCGGCGGAACCGGCCCCCGTCCGGCTGGCGCACAACGAGCTGCCCTTCCCACCCCTGCCGTCCGTGGTGGCCGCACTACGGCAGGCGCTGACGGACGCCCACCGGTACCCGGACCCGGCCGCCACCCGGCTCGGCCGCCGCCTCGGCGAGCTGCTCGGGGTCCCGGAGTCCGACGTGGTGGTCGGCCCCGGGTCCGCGGTGCTCCTCCAGCACCTGGTGCAGGCGACCTGCACGCCCGCCGATGCCGTCCTGTTCGGCTGGCCGTCGTTCGAGGCGTACCCGTTCGTCGCCGACGTGCTGGGCGTCGGCCGGCGGGCTGTGGCGCTCGACGCCACCGGCGGTCACGACCTGGACCGGATGCTCGACGCCGTCACACCGGCGACCCGGCTTCTGATCATCTGCAATCCGAACAACCCGACCGGCGCCGTGGTGGCGCGGCAGCGGATCGCGGAGCTGGTGGACGCCGTGCCCGACCACGTGCTCGTGGTCCTCGACGAGGCGTACCGGGAGTTCAGCCCGGCGGTGGACGGGGTGGCCGTGTTGCGCGCCGCCCGTCGCGCCAACGTGGCCGTACTGCGGACGTTCTCCAAGGCGTACGGACTGGCGGGCCTGCGGGTCGGGTACTGCATCGCCCCGGGCCCCGTCGCCGCCGCGCTGCGGAAGGTCACCCTGCCCTTCACCGTCACCGCAGCGGCCCAGCTCGCCGCCCTGGCGAGCCTGGACGCCGGTGACGAACTCGCCGGGCGGGTCCGCGAGGTGGTGACGGAGCGCGAACGCGTACGCGCGGCCCTGGAGTCGATGGGCCGGCCCTGCCCACCGTCGCACGGGAACTTCCTGTGGCTGCCCTCGGTGCCGGACGCGGACGCCTTCGCGGCCCACTGCGCCTCGGCCGGGGTCCACGTCCGGGCGGTGCCCGGCGAGGGGGTGCGGGTGACCGTCGGCGGCGTCGGGGACAACGAGGCGTTCCTGCGCGCCGCGGCGTCGTTCCCCGGCGGGTGGCACCGGTCGGGCGCGGCGTCCGACCGTACGGCGTGGAGGGAAGACTGATGCTCGGGGTGAGCGGCACCGCCCGCTGGATAACGCACGCGCGCGCCGCGGAGACCCTGCGGGCCGACCGCCTCTTCGCCGACCCGCTCGCGATCGCGCTGCTCGAGCGGATGGAACCGGAGGTCCTGACGCAGCTCCGGGAGAACCCGACACCACGTTTCGACGTGCTCGCCGTGCGGACCAGGTTCTTCGACGAGTATCTGCGCCGCGCGTCCCCTCAGCCGGGCCGACGGCAGGTGGTCATCCTGGCCGCCGGCTTCGACACCCGCGCCTTCCGGCTGGACTGGCCGCCCGACACGACGGTGTACGAGGTGGACCTTCCCGAGGTGGTCGCCCTGAAGGAGCCGTTCCTTGCCGAGCACGCCCCCCCGGAGCGGCCGTGTCACCGGGTGGCGATCCCCGCCGACCTCACCCGCGACTGGGCCGACCGGTTGTGCGGGGCCGGGTTCGACCCTGGGCGCCCCACCGTCTGGCTGGTGGAGGGGCTGCTGTACTACCTGACCGACGCCGAGGCGGAGACGCTGATCCGGCAGATCCACGCGTTGTCCGCAGCCGACAGCACGCTGGCGCTGGAGCACGTGAACCCGGACACCTACCGCGCGCCGTGGCTGAAGGACTGGCTGCGCGAGATGGGGGAGGGCGGCCGGCCGTGGCAGTCGGGGGTCGCCGACCCGGAGGAGTGGCTGTGCGCGCTCGGCTGGGACGCGCGGGTGCGCGAGCCGAGCGACCTCGCCATCGCGCGCCGGCGCTGGGTTCCGCGCACCCCGCCACGCACCGTGCCGGGAGTGATGCGGACCTGGCTGGTCGTCGCCGGCCGGCGTCCGGCTCCCGCCGCGCGGGAAACCGCCACCACCACCCGGAAGGAGTCGCGGTGAAGTTGCACTGCCCCCCGTCCCAGAACCGGTTCGTGGAGCTCGCCGACCGGCTGGCTGCCACGTTCCGTGAGCGCGCCCGACAGTACGACCAGAGCGGGGCGTTCCCGTTCGAGAACTTCGCCGACCTCCGCGAGAGCGGGTACCTCGGGCTGACGGTTCCCGAGGAGCTGGGTGGCCTGGGCGGGGACCTCACCGACATGGTGTTGGCGCAGGAGCGGCTCGCCGCCGGCTGCGGATCCACCGCGCTCACCGTGAACATGCACCTGTCGATGGTCGGTCAGCTGGCCCGGTCGTGGCGGACGACCGGGGAGGAGCGCGCCGAGAAGATGCTCCGGCAGGCGGCCAACGGGTCGGTCGTGCTGGCCGGCGCCACCGCCGAGCCGGGGCACGCGCTGGTGCGGTCCACCGGCAGCCGGGCCCGGCGCGTCGACGGCGGCTACGTCGTCACCGGCCACAAGACCTTCGGCACGGGGTGCGCCGTCATGACGCACATGACCTCGATGGCCGTCTACGAGGAGCATCCGGACGGCCCGCATGTGCTGATCTTCCGCCTCCCGGTGGACACCCCCGGTATCAAGATCAAATCGGGTACGTGGAACACCTCCGGGCTCCGGGCCACCCGCAGCGAGAACATCGAGCTTTGCGAGGTGACCGTGCCGGACGAGGCGGTCTCCCTCAGCTTCCCCGTCGGCCGGCTCGACGGCACCCTCCTGCAGACGCTCTGGGGCTGGGCGATGCCCTCCTTCGCGGCGGTGTACCTGGGCATCGCCGTCGGCGCGTACGAGCAGTGCGTGCGGGACCTGGCCCGGCGCGGCTGGCAGGACCGGGCCTTCGCGCAGGCGACGGTCGCCGAGTGCGAGGCGCTGATCGAGAGCGCCCGCGCCCTCGTGGCGCGCACGGCGGCCGAGGTGATGGGCAACAGCCTGTGGACGTCGATGAGCGTGCAGCAGGGCATGAGCCGGGTCGTGCTGGCCAAGACGGTGGGGACCAACAACGCGGTCGCCGTCGTCGACCGGGTGATCCAGTTGGTCGGCTCGCCTGCGTTGCAGGCCGGCTCGGTGTACGACCGGGCGCAGCGCGACGTGCGCGCGGGCACCATGCACCCGTACAGCAACAGCGATGCGTGCGACCTGGTCGCGGCCACCGTCTTCGGCCGTGCGGTCGCGCCCGAGAACCCTCCGGCGCGGGACCTGCTGGCGACGGCGGACACCCGGCGTCCGGCAGGCGCGAACTCACGGTGAGGAAGGACGGCGACGATGGACAGGGATGACGCGCTGCGTCTCGTGGACGATTTCGTGGGGGCGTACAACGATGGCGACCTGAGCCGCCTGGACCGCTGCATGGCGGCCGGCTATCGCCACCCCAACCCGGCGGCGGCGCAGGGCCGCGACGGGATGAAGCAGGCGGTGGCGCGCTGGCGCTCGGCGGTGGACGACCTGCGGCTGTCGGTCGAGGACGTGATCGTCGAGGGCGACAAGATCGTCGTCAGGATGACGTTCTCCGGCCGCCAGGTCGGCGCGATCCTCGACATCCCGCCCTCGGGTCGGGAGTTCTCGATCGGGCTGATCGACATCTTCGTCGTGGAGAACGGCCTGCTCGCCGGGCACTGGGACGAGATGGACCGGCTCGGGCTCTACCGCCAACTCGGCGCGCCGGTGCCGGCCGCGACCTGAGGAACGAGCGCGCCGCCGGGGAGGCGAGCGAAACCTGATCTGCGGGCGCCGGGCTCAGGCCCCGGAACGCGCCAGCAACAAGGGCTCTGGCCTGGTGGTTTCCACCGGGCCGGGGCCCTTCTTCTGTCTCCGCGGCCCGGCCAGGCATCGATGGTCGTCGGAGTCCCGATCCTCGTGACCGATCCCTCGTGGCCGAGTCCCGGGCGGGCCTATCGCTTCCGCGACCATTCGTGTCCATGCAGGACGGCTGACAGAAACAGTTGTCGACGGTACGCTGTGGACGCCCGAAATCCGGGCCAGCTATCTACCGGAATCGTCCTGCCGACTTTTGCTGTCTGCGCGGCGGAGCGATGCTGGCGACGCTTGCCGAAACCCGATGTCTGTTATTCCTGCGTCACCGTGGGTGCTTGTTCCTGCGTCACCGTGGGTGTTGCTTTCGTTGGGCTGAGTAATCGTCTACGCATTGTTGTCAGCAGATCACGTTGAATGAGAGGGCACTGATGCATCGGCCCAAAATGTCTAGATGGCGTCTGTTTTCTGCCGTCGTCCTCGGCGTCCTGCCCGTCCTTGCCGGCGTTCCGTCCACGGCGGCCAGCCCGGGGGCGGCCGGATTGTTGCCGCGGCCGTCGACGACGTTCCAGCACGAGTTGCTGGGAAAGGCTGTTCCGGACGAGTGCTTCAACGGCATCGGGATGCCCTACCCGGCTGGCCCGCCGTGTGCGCAGGGTCAGGCCAAGGTCAACCAGGCATACGTGTGGTCGCTCGCCCAGGCGAACAATCGACTCTGGTTCGGCACCGGAGCAAATGTCAACTGCATCGTGACGGGATCGACTCTCTCTCTGCCCGAGCCGCGACTGAACGATGACTATGCGTGTGAGTTCGCGAACAGTCAGATCGTGGTACAGAATCCGACCATGCCGACGAACGTGGGCGATCACCGTCATCCCCGGGTGTACGTCTACGACCTGTCCTCCAAAGTGCAGACGGAGAAGACGGACGTCATCGTGCACGCGTCGGCCGCCGACGCCTCTCGGCTGAAGAAGACGCTTGGGCTGCGGGCCGGCGGAACGCACCAGGGAGTCGTCCTGCTCGCCGGGCCGGCTCTCGGGCAGACGGTCAACATGTTCGCATTCGACACGGTCACCGGCGATTACCTCGGCTCGGCGAACTTCACCAAGTACGGCAATATCCGCCATTTCCTGGTGGCCGGCGACGTCCTCTATGCGGGCGTCGGGGTCGGTGCCAACGGCCGGGACGGCGGGTACATGCTGCGGTGGGCCGGGGACCGCACGAATCCGTTCAACTTCGTCGAGGTCGGCCAACTGCCGGCCCAGATCGCCGACCTGACGGAGCACGACGGTCGGGTCTTCGTCAGCACCTGGTCGGCGGCGAACGGCGGCTCCTCCGCCGGACGCTCGGCGGCCGGCGGAACCGGCGCGGGCTGGGGCCGTCCCCGTGTCACGCCGACCGACGAGGCCAACCCCGGCATCGCCGGCGTCTGGATGAGCCCGCCGCTGACCGACGGTGCGCCGGGTCTGACGGAGGAGGACACCGCGCTGTGGAAGCAGGTCTGGAGCGCGGCGTCCTACGAGCCGGATCCGGTCATCGCCGGCACGTACGGCCTTGGCGCGCTCGCCTCCTACCAGGGCTACCTCTACTGGGGGACGATGCACGTCCCGATGAAGTCGACGAGCGTGTTGGCCGACTTGTACCCGCCGGCCGACGAGACCGCGGCGCGGGCGATGCTGGAGAAGTCCCAGCGCGCCGTGAGCATCTTCCGGGGCAAGCGGTTCGACACCCCCCAGAAGCGGGTGGAACTGCTCTACGGGGAGGCGAGACTGCCGGCGTACGACCCGGCGGCGAACGACGGCGCGGGCGCCTGGAAGTGGACCTCCACCGGCTACCGTCCGCGCCACGGTCACATCGGGTTCGGCAACATCTACACCAACTACACCTGGACCATGGCCGTCGCCGGCGGGCGGTTGTTCGTCGGCACGATGGACTGGAGCTACCTCGCCAAGGACCTGCTGCCCGAGGCCGCGAGGCAGATGGGCTTCGCCAACGCGGCGCGGGGGCTGAGCGATGACCTGGACCCGATCGAGATCGACCCGGAGCTCTTCGGTGGCGATCTGTACATGTTCGAGTCGAACCTGCGGCCCGCCACCGCGGTTGACACGAAGGGGCTGGGCAACTACCTCAACTACGGCTTCCGGACCATGGTCGCGGACGGTTCGACCCTGTACCTCGGGATGGCCAATCCGATGAACCTGCGCACCGACCCGACCGACGACGTGCCGGAGGGCGGCTGGGAGCTGATCAAGCTGACGCCCGTCGGGGGCTGAGCGAACTCGTGGGGCTGCTCCGGCGGGTCGGGCAGCCCCACGAGTACCCTCGTCGTCTCCTCCTGGGCCGCCGCCGGCCAGCCGGTGCTCTTTCCGCCGCGGGTGCCCGAAGTGACGGTGTCAGAAGAGGGTCAGGGGCTCGACCGGCACCGGCTCCGGCAGCGGCTCGATCCCGGGCACGCGTGCCCGTACCTCGTCGTGGAAGCGGCGGGCGAGCGCGGGCGCGTCGGCGTTGTCCGGGGTGTGGACGAACATGGTGGGCGAGCGGCCCTCGCGCAGCCAGCCGGCGACGACGTCGACCCAGTGCCGCCAGCCCTCGACGGTCCGCGCGGGGTCGTCGCGGCCCAGGTACCGGACGATCGGCCGGTCGGTCAGCGCGCGGGTCCGCAGCGGCACGCGCGGCTTCCTGGTCCATGCCTCCCGTTCCGCGTCGCTGGTCGGCGGGCTGGCGAAGAACGCGGTGGTGTCGAACGGGATCCACTCGGCGGCGGCGACGGCGAGCGCCTTCTCCAGGAGCCGAGCCTCCCCGGCGTCGGCGAAGAACGCGGGGTGGCGGACCTCCACGGCGTACCGGTGGGAGGCGGGGAGCCGGCGCAGGAAGCGGGCCAGCGTGGGGACGTCGGCGGGGGCGAACGATCCCGGCAACTGGATCCAGAGGGCGTGGGCCCGGAGCCCGAGCGGCTCGATCGCGTCCAGGAAGGCCCCGAGCGCCCCGTCGACGTCGGCGAGGCGTCGTTCGTGCGTGATGAGCTTCGGCAGCTTGAGCACGAACCGGAAGTCGCGGCCCGTCTGCCGCGCCCACGACGCCACGGTGTCCCGGGTGGGGGTCGCGTAGAACGTCGTGTTCCCCTCGACCGCGTCGCACCAGCCCGCGTAGTGCCGCAGGCGCTCGTCGGCGGGCAGCGGGTGCGCGAGGAAGCGCCCCTGCCACGACCGGTGCGCCCACATCGCGCATCCCACATGCAGCCGCATGAACCGATCCTCCCGCCACCGACGAACCAACGGCGCACCGCCCCGGTCACGCTATCCGGGCGTGGCGGCCCGGGCTGACGCGCGGGGCGCGAGGTGTTCGCGGTTCCGGGAGGGGCGGCAACTGGCCCAGGCCGCGCTCGTGGTGGCGGGACGGAAACCCGATCGTCAACCAAGGGTTGACGATTGAATGCGCGTCAACCTATGGTTGACGCATGACGACACCTGTTCAGCTGCCCAGTTCGGTCCGGCTCGACGACCTCATCACGGCGATCAAGAAGGCCCGCCCCGACGCGCTCGATCAGCTCGCCGACGCGGTCGTCGTCGCCGACCACCTCGGCGACGTCGCCGACCACCTGATCGGCCACTTCGTCGACCAGGCCCGCCGCTCCGGCGCGTCCTGGACGGAAATCGGCCGCAGCATGGGGGTCAGCAAACAGGCCGCCCAGAAGCGCTCCGCCGCCAAGGCGGAGACCGCCGCCACGCTCGACCCGAGCGCCGGGTTCGGCCGGTTCACCCCCCGCGCCCGCACCGTGGTGCTGGCCTCGCAGGAGGAGGCGCGGGCGGCCGGCAATGCCGAGATCACCCCGGGGCACCTCGCGCTCGGGCTGCTCGCCGAACCGGAGGGGCTGGGGGCCGCGTCGATCGTGGCTCGGGGCATCCCCCTGGAGCGGGTGCGGGAGGCCGTCACCGGGACCCTGCCGGCGAAGGTCGACCAGGTTCCGGACCTGATTCCCTTCGACGCGCGAGCCAAGAAGGTCCTGGAGTTGACGTTCCGGGAGGCGTTGCGGATGGGGCACGACCACGTCGGTACGGAGCACATCCTGCTCGCCCTGCTCGAGGAGGAGGGCGGTGACGGCGTGCTCGGCGGGCTCGGCCTGGAGAAGGGTGCCGTGGAGTCCGCAGTGGAGGCTGCGCTGGCCGGGATCGTCCGGAACGGGGCCTGAGCCGCGCCGGGGCACGCGCCCCGGGGGTGCGTGCCCCGGCGTACGGGCGTCGATCAGTCGGCGGCGGGGAAGCCGTAGCGGGCCGCATGTTCCGGGTCGGTCGGGTCGACCTGCCGGATGCCGGCGTCGGCGAGCCGCTTGTTCACCTCGTCGAGCCGTTCGCGGACCAGCCGGGCCTCCTCCTCGGTGACCCGACCCCGGTGCGGCCTGCCGGCGTGCTCGATGGTGCCGTAGTCGACCTTCTCGGCGCCCCGGCGGGCCTTCGGCGGGCGGACCCGCTCGGCGGTCTTCAGCAACTGGGCCATCGGCACGTCGGTGGCCATCGCGTCGAACTCGCTGGCGGTCAGCACCACCCTGCGGGGCTCGCCGCTGCCGTGCCGGTCGTGGATCTCGACCACCGCGACGTCCAGCGCCGCGTCGTCGATGCTCTCCACCTCTGTCGCGGTGGCGTCCAGCTGCACGGGCCCGGCGACCAGATCGGGGTGCTCCAGCACCACGACGCGGACCACCTCGTCGTCCGGCCGCAGAACGGTGCCGCTGAAGTCGGAGACGTGGATCGTCTTCTTGCCCATGCGCGGAGCTTCTCCTGTCGATGACCGGTTGTCGGACCAGAAGAAATTACCCGACAGGTGTGCGAAAAGTCGGGCTGGACCGGGCGGGTGTGTCGCCGCCCTGGCGGCTGGCCGTCGCCGATGGCGGCCGACCGTCGTGCCCGGCGGGCGTGAGCCGGGCCGCCCAGGCGCTGCCTACGATCACGGGGTGAACCCCCCGGCCGACACCCCGCCGCCCCGGACCGAGAGCGAGGCGCTCGCCGTACAGGACCGGCTGCGACCGCTCGCGGACCTGACCGGGCCGGGACCCGCCGAGCCCGCGACGGTGGCCGGCCTCGACGTCGCGTACGCCGAGAGCGGTGACCGGCTCGCAGCGGCCGTCACGGTGCTGGAAGCCCGGACGCTGGCCGTGGTGGACCAGGCGGTCAGCGTGGGCCGGCCCGCGTTCCCCTACGTTCCCGGGCTGTTCGCCTTCCGGGAACTGCCCGCCCTGCTGGCGGCGCTGGACCGGCTGACCGTCCGCCCGGAGCTGCTGGTCTGCGACGGGCACGGGCTGGCCCATCCGCGCCGGTTCGGGCTCGCCTGCCACCTGGGCGTGGTGACCGGCCTGCCGGCGATCGGGGTCGGCAAGACACCGCTGGTCGGCCGGTGGGAGCCGCCGGCCGTGGCGCGTGGCGCCTGGTCCCCGCTGCACGACGGCGGGGAGGTGGTGGGCCGGGTGCTGCGGACCCGGGACGGGGTGAAACCGGTCTTCGTCAGCGTCGGTCACCGGATGGGGCTGGAGAACGCGTCCGACCGGGTGCTCGCGCTGACCCCGCGCCACCGGCTGCCGGAGACCACCCGCACCGCCGACCGGCTCTGCCGCGATGCGCTCGCGGGCCGGGTGGGCAGGTGAGCCAACAATGGCGCCGCATGGGTCGACGCGGCGCCGGGGCCCGCAAGATCACACCGGGTCCGTTCGGGTACGCAGCGCCTCGAAGTAGGGCTTCATCGCCGGGTAGTAGTCGTCGAAGCTCGGCGTGGGCAGGCCGTTCCGTGCCGCCGCCAGCATGTCCAGGTAGTACTCCCAACCCGGCCCCAGTTCGCCGACCCCGTCGGCGGTGTCGAGGTGGTGCACGAGCCGGAGCTCGGTCCGACCGTCGGTGTGCGACAGCAACAGCTCGATCCGCCAGTCGCCGGACTCGTCGGTCGCCGACACAGCCAGCCGTCGGGGTGGGTCGCACGCATCGATCCGCATGTCGAACCACGGTGCCTGGTCCTCGTGGGCCATCTGCACCTTGATCACGCGGCCGGGGGCTGCGTCGCCTTCCCATGGCCCGAACCATCGGGCGGTGCGGTCGGATTCGGTCACGCTGGCCCACACGTCCTCGACAGGTGCCCGGAACGTGCGGCTGACGACGAGATCGTTGCCGTCGGGGGTCGGAAAGAGCCGGCCGGTGGGTGGTCTCGTCATGCTGTCTTCTCCTGTCGGTGATCCGTCCTGCCCCGCTGGCGGCGCTCGCGACGGGTGCGATGGACCTCGGTTTCGAGTGCGTCGAGACGACGCTCCCAGCTGGTGGCAGTGAACTGGTCGAGCCACTCGATCAGCCCGGCGAACCGCGACGCGTCGAGCTCGTAGAGGCGGCGGCGGCCGACGAGCGTGTCGCGCACCAGCCCGCTCTCCCGGAGCACCCGCAGGTGCCGGCTGACGGCGGGCCGGCTGATTGCGAACCGCTCGGCGATCTGCCCCGCGGCGAGCCGCTTGTCGCGCAGCATCACCAGGATGTCGCGCCGCACCGGGTCGGCGATCGCCGCTGCCACGTCGTCCACCGGATAAGCGTAACCACCATGTTACGCGTCCGGCAAGACGAGAATCGCCGCCCTCCGGCGGCGCAGACGGCTCGGCTGGGCGGCCGGAGGGCGGCTCGGCTAGGTCGCGGAGCTGGGCTCGGTGAGAAGGGGGACCCTCTCTACCGCAGGCGTTGACAAGGGCCCTTTTTCCGCGGCCGAGCCGGGTCCGGGGGCCGGTAGTAACCTGACCCGCGGACCCGGCAGGGAGAGACGGCAGGTGATCATGGCGCTACGTCGGCACGCGACACGGCTCGCGGCGGTCTGCGTGATGCTGGGCGGCCTGGTGGCCGCCGGGGCGTCGCCGGCCCTGGCCGAGGGCGATTCGGTGCGGGTGGGCTCCACCGACAGCTTCCGGCCGGGCGGCTCACCGGGGGCGGTCAACGTCGAGGTGCGCAAGCGCACCGGGGGCTGCGTGGTGCTGCGCACCGGGCTGGGCCTGAGCCTCGCCGGCCTCGCCGCCAGCCAGGTCACCGTGCAGGTGAACCTGGGGGGCCACTGGTCGCCGGTGCCGGTCTCCGGCGGCGGGGGAGCGGTAGCCACGGGCCGGGCCGCCCCGACGGACCCGACCCTGTGCAAGGGCAAGAGCGTCACGATGCGCTACCGGCTGACCTTCGCGGCGGGGACCCCGGGCGGCCGGTTGACGGTGGTCGGCGAGGCGGTCGACGGGCGCGGCCGGGCCATCGGCCGGGACGCCGTCGCGGCCCGGGTGGTCGGGGCGCCGAGCCCGAGCCCGTCGCCCAGCCCGACCCGCAGCCCGTCGCCGTCGCCGTCGCCGAGTCCGAGCGCGAGCCCGACGGCCGAGCCCACGACCGACGCGACGACCGCCGAGGAACCGACCCTGGCCGCCGTCGCCGGCCCCGCCGGCGGGGCCGGCACCGTGGACGCGGCCGAGGAGGGCTCTGGCGGGCTGTCCTGGATCATGCTCTTCGGTGTCGGCCTGGTCGTGGTGGGCGTCGGCCTGATCGTGCTGCTGGTGCGCCGGTCGCGGGCCGACCGCGAGCCGGCCGACGACCTGGTTGTTTCTTCCACCGTCCCGCTGCCGCGCAACCCCGGCGGCACCACGTACCGGTCCGGGACCCCCGCCCCGTCCCAGGCGGCCGGCGGCGCGCCAATCCAGGCGCCGCCCACCCCCGGGGTGTACGGCCGACCGTCCGGGCCTCCGTCCGGGGCGGTGTACGGCTCCCACCCCGACGCGCCGGCCACCCACGGCGGCGGTGCGACGTACCCGGCCGGTGGCGGCGCGCCGGGCCAGGGCGGCGGACCGGCCGTCCCGGGGCCGGCGCCGATCTCGGGCGCGGGCGGGCATCCCGGACCACCCGCCGGCCCGGGTGAGCCGCCCGCGCCCGCCGGCGGGGGTGACGCGACGACGATCGTGCCGCGCCTGCCCGGCTGAGGCCGGCCACGTCCCGCCGCTCCGATACGCTCAGGGCGTTGACGACCTGCGGCCAAGGAGCGAAGCGCGTGTCTGATCTGTCCCGGATCGTGAAGGCGTACGACGTCCGTGGGACGGTGCCGGACCAGTGGGACGAACGGGTCGCCGAGGCCCTGGGCGTCGCCTTCGGTCAGGTGCTCGACGCCGCCGGTGAGCCCGGCGACGCGGTCGTGATAGCGCACGACATGCGGGCCAGCGGGCCGGGCCTGGCGGAGGCGTTCGCCGCCGGTGCGCAGGCCGAGGGCCGCTCGGTGATCGAGCTGGGGCTCGCCTCCACCGACATGCTCTACTACGCCTCCGGCACCCTCGGGCTGCCCGGGGCGATGTTCACCGCCAGCCACAACCCGGCGCAGTACAACGGCATCAAGATGTGCCGGTCCGGCGCCCGCCCGATCGGCCAGGACAGCGGCCTGGCCGAGATCCGGGACCGGGCGCAGGCGCTGCTCGACTCCGGTGCCGCCCGCCCGGCCGGCGCGCCGACGCGGCCGACCGAGCGGCGCGACCTGCGCCCGGAGTACGCCGCCCACCTGCGCAAGCTGGTCGACCTGTCCGGCATCCGGCCGCTGAAGGTCGTGGTCGACGCCGGGAACGGGATGGGCGGCTGGACGGTGCCCAGCGTGCTCGGCGACGCCGTGCTGCCCGCGCTGCCGCTGGAGATCGTGCCGCTGTACTTCGAACTCGACGGCACCTTCCCCAACCACGAGGCCAACCCCCTGGACCCGGCGAACCTGGTCGACCTCCAGCGGGCCGTCCGCGAGCACGGTGCCGACCTGGGGCTGGCGTTCGACGGCGACGCCGACCGCTGCTTCGTGGTCGACGAGCGCGGCGAGCCGGTCTCCCCTTCGGCGATCACCGCCCTGGTGGCGGTCCGCGAGCTGGCCAAGCACCCCGGCTCCACCGTGATCCACAACCCGATCACCTCCCGTGCGGTGCCGGAGATCATCCGCGAGCACGGCGGCGAGCCGGTGGTCACCCGGGTCGGCCACTCCTTCATCAAGGCCGAGATGGCCCGCACCAACGCGGTCTTCGGCGGCGAGCACTCCGCCCACTACTACTTCCGGGACTTCTGGTTCGCCGACACCGGCATGCTGGCCGCCATGCACGCCCTCGCGGCGCTCGGCGGGCAGGGGCTGCCGCTGTCCGAGCTGGCCCGCGAGTACGAGCGCTACGTCGCCTCGGGCGAGATCAACTCCACGGTGGCCGACCAGGCGGCGAGCATCGCGCAGGTGCGGGCCGCGTATCCGCAGGCGGCGGTCGACGAGTTGGACGGGCTGACCCTGAGCTTTCCCGACGGCGCCTGGTTCAACCTGCGTGCCAGCAACACGGAGCCGCTGCTGCGGCTCAACGTCGAGGCGCCGACCGAGGAGCGGATGATCTCCCTCCGCGACGAGGTGCTCGACCGGGTTCGCCGATAAGATCCCCTGCGCCGGCCGGCACCGCCGTCCGCCGCCTACGCACCCGTGGAAGGAGCCGCACCATGGCCCTGGACCCGCAGTTGCTCGAGATCCTCGCCTGTCCGGACACACATCACGCCCCGCTCGACTACGACGCCGGCGCGCAGACGCTGACCTGCACCGAGTGCGGGCGGATCTTCGAGGTGCGCGACGACGTGCCGGTGCTGCTGCTCGACGAGGCGCGCGGCGGACCCGCGCAGCGATCGTGATGGAGGGGACGGCCGGGGTCAGCGGGCACCGGCACGCCGACGAGTCCCTGCTCGACGACCCGGACGCCCTCGCCGCGCACGACCCGGGCGGCATGCTGCGGTTCATGGCCTCGGCCGGGGCACAGGTGCGGGAGTCCGCCGCCCTGGCGGCCGAGGCCAATCTGACCGTGCTCGCCGACGAGGGCCGCCCTCGGGCAGTCGTCATCGCTGGCATCGGCACCGCCGGGCGTACCGGGGACGTGCTTGCCACGGTCGCCGGGCCGCGCTGCCCGGTCCCGGTCATCCCGCACCGCAGCGCCGGTGTGCCCGGCTGGGTGGGCGCGGCCGACGTGGTGATCGCGGTCAGCGCCTCCGGCCGCAGCCCCGAGGCGCTCGGCGCGGCCGAGGCCGCCCACCGTCGGGGGGCCCGGCTGGTCGCCGTCGGCGCGCCCGACTCGCAGTTGCAGTCGGTGGCCGAGCGGGCCCGGGCGCCGTTCATCCCGGTGCCCCGTCGCGCCCCGGCCCGGGCCAGCCTATGGGCGCTCACCGTGCCGGTTCTGCTCGCCGCCCGTACGCTCGGGCTCGTGAAGGTCAACGAGGCGGATCTCGCGGAGACGGCGGCGCGGCTCGACGTGGACGCCGACCGCTGCCGTCCCACGGCCGAGTCGTTCGTCAACCCGGCGAAGTCGCTGGCCCTGGGGCTGGCCGGCTCGGTGCCGATCGTCTGGGGTTCGTCGCCGCTGGCCACCGTCGCGGCCCGCCGCTTCGGCGACACGCTGTCGGCAAACGCCCGCTACCCCGTGGTCAGCGGGGCGCTCGGCGAGGCCGGCCGGGGTCGTGTCGGCCTGCTCGACGGCGTGTTCGGTGGGCTGGCCGAGGGGGAGCGGGACATCTTCGCCGACCCGGGCGAGCCCAACGAGGACGGCACCCGCCTGCGGCTGGTGCTGCTGCGTGACGGCGGGCTCAACGCCGAGGACGACACCGACGAGCCGCTGGCGGTCGAGGAGCGCCGGGCCGATGCCGTGCAGACCCTCGCCGAGCGGCGCGGGGTCCGCTGCGACGTGGTGACCGCCGAGGGGGGGTCCGCGCTGGAGCGGCTAGCCTCGCTGGTGGCTGTGCCGGACTTCGCCTCCGTCTATCTCGCCCTGGCGCACGGGCTGGACCCGATGGCGGTTCCGGCCATCACCGAGATGAAGGAGCTGGCGAACCAGTGAGCACGTGTGGCACCGGACAGGGAACGGCGTGAGCGCGAGGAGTGAGCTGGGGTTGCGAGCCCCGCAGTCGCGATCTGAGGTGGCGGCGTGAGCGCGAGGAGTGAGCTGGGGTTGCGAGCCCCGCAGTCGCGATCTGAGGCAGGGCGATGAGCGCCAACGGTGGTACGAAGGCGATCGTCGCGGCCCTGCTGGCCAACGTCGGCATCGCGGTCACGAAGTTCATCGCGTTCCTGTTGACGGGCTCCTCGTCGATGCTCGCCGAGTCGATCCACTCGGTGGCCGACTCCGGCAACCAGGGCCTGCTGCTGCTCGGCGGGCGGCGCGCCAGGCGCGAGGCCACCCCGCAGCACCCCTTCGGGTACGGCCGGGAGCGCTACGTCTACGCGTTCATCGTGGCCATTGTGCTGTTCAGCGTCGGCGGCCTGTTCGCGCTCTACGAGGCGTGGCACAAGGCTGCCGATCCGCACCCGATCGAGAGCTGGCACTGGGTGCCGGTCGTCGTGCTGGTGGCGGCGATCGCGATGGAGAGCTTCTCGTTCCGCACCGCGATCGTGGAGTCCAACCTCGTCCGGGGCAACCAGTCCTGGCTGCGGTTCATCCGCCGGGCCAAGGCTCCCGAGCTGCCGGTGGTGCTGCTGGAGGACCTCGGCGCGCTGGTCGGTCTGGTCCTCGCCCTCTTCGGCGTCGGGATGACGCTGATCACCGGCAACGGCATGTGGGACGCGGCCGGCACGGCGATGATCGGGGTCCTGCTGGTGGCCATCGCGATCATTCTGGCGATCGAGACCAAGAGCCTGTTGCTCGGTGAGGGTGCCGAGGCGACCGACGTGGCGACCATCGAGCGGGCCGTCACCGACGGCCCGGAGGTGGAGCGGATCATCCATATGAAGACGCTCTACCTGGGCCCGGAGGAGCTGCTGGTGGCCGCGAAGATCGCGGTGCGGGCGTGCGAGAGCGCCGAGGAACTGGCCCGGGGGATCGACGCCGTCGAGGCACGGATCCGCGCGGCCGTCCCGGTCGCCCGGGTGATCTACCTGGAGCCGGACATCTGGTCCGACGCGGCGGAGCGGGCCGGCATCGGGACCGCCGGGCACACCGCCGTCGTCCACCCGGAGGCGGCGGTGACCAGCGCGGACGAGTCGCACGCCGGAAACTGACCGTGGAGCCGCTGCACGGCCCGATCCGGGACTACGCCTGGGGCTCCCGCTCGGCGATCGCCGGGTTGCAGGGGCGGCCGGTGCCCAGCGCGGGCCCGGAGGCCGAGCTGTGGCTGGGCGCCCACCCGGGTGCCCCGGCGACCGTGCGGCGTGACGGCGAGCCGGTGAGCCTGCTCGACGTGCTGGCCGCCGAGCCGGGGCGTTGGCTTGGCGAGCGGTCGGTGCGCCGGTTCGGCCCCCGGCTGCCGTTCCTGCTGAAGGTGCTCGCCGCCGACGCTCCGCTGAGTTTGCAGGCGCATCCTGACGCGGAGCAGGCCCTCGCCGGGTACGCCGCCGACGCGGCGCGCCCGGCGGGGGAGCGCAACTACGCCGACCCGTACCACAAGCCGGAGCTGCTGGTCGCGCTCACGCCGTTCGCGGCGCTGTGCGGCTTCCGCGACCCGGCGACGTCGGCGCGGGCGCTGGCCGCCTTCGGTGTGCCGGTGTTGGAGCCGGTGGTGGCGGCGCTGCACGAGGGAACGGCGGGGCTGCGGGAGGCCGTCCGGCTGCTGCTGAGCTGGCCGGCGGCCCAGCGGGCGGGGCTGGTGGGGGCCGTGTTGGCGGCGGAGGCCGCCGGGCCGGACGCGGCGCTGGCGCGGGCGCTGGCCGCGCACTATCCCGGCGATCCGGGAGTGCTGGTGGCGTTGCTGCTGCACCACGTCCGGCTTGCGCCGGGGGAGGCGATCTGGATGCCGGCCGGCAATCTGCACGCCTACCTGCGCGGCACCGGCGTGGAGATCATGGCGGCCAGCGACAACGTGCTGCGCGGCGGCCTGACCCCGAAGCGGGTGGACGTCGACGAGTTGCTGCGGGTGCTGCGCTTCGAGGTGCTGGGCGACCCGGTGGTGACGCCCAAGCGGGTGTCGCCGGGGGTGGTGCGCTGGCCGGTGCCGGTGGACGATTTCGCGCTGCACCGGGCGGTCCTCGCCGGGACGCCGGTGCGGCTCGCGGTGCCGGGGCCCCGGGTGGTGCTCTGCCGCGCCGGGAAATTCTCGGCCGACGACGGGACGGGCGCGGTCACTCTCGCCCCTGGGCAGGCGGCGATCGGCCCCGCCGACGCCGGGCCGCTCGTTCTCGACGGCGAGGGCGAGGCGTACGTGGCCACCAGCGGGCTGCGCTGAGCGGATCCGGTCGGAAGGCCGCCGTGGCGGCGTCCCGGTGCTCCGGCTTCCCATGCCGCGAGCTGAGCCGATCATCGGCGATTCATCGAGAATCGTTAATTCTTTGTGAGGTTTCCGGACTCGGCGAATGGTGTCGGGACGGTGGACCCGGCGCGCGGAGGTGGGCGGCTGGAGGTTCGGCCTGCCGGCGCAAATCGGGAATTTCCGGAATGGCTTGACCCTGCGCTGGCTGAGTGTAACTCTGTAAGTGCGCAGCGTCACCGCGACGAAGGTTCGGCGGCGCGCGGGGAACCAAACCGGGGGGATGCACGGGGCGGCCGGGCCGTGGGCGGACAGTCCGCCCACGACCGACCGCCCCGTGCGCTGTCCGTCTCTGCGCGTAAGGTGGGGGGTCGCGCAGCACTTCGTTCGTTCGACAGGAGCTTCCATGACCAGCACCCTCCCGGCGGCCCCCAGTGGCACGCCGTCCGAGGTCCGGCCGAGCACCCTCGCCGAAGGCGACTACAAGGTGGCGGATCTGTCGCTCGCCGAGTTCGGGCGCAAGGAGATCCAGCTCGCCGAGCACGAGATGCCCGGTCTGATGGCGATCCGCCGCGAGTTCGCGCAGGCGCAGCCCCTCGCCGGAGCGCGGGTCACCGGCTCGCTGCACATGACGATCCAGACCGCCGTGCTGATCGAAACCCTGGTCGCGCTCGGCGCGCAGGTCCGCTGGGCCTCGTGCAACATCTTCTCCACCCAGGACCACGCCGCCGCCGCGGTCGTCGTCGGCCCGGACGGCACCCCCGACGCGCCGGCCGGCGTCCCGGTCTACGCCTGGAAGGGCGAGAGCCTCCAGGAGTACTGGTGGTGCACCGAGCGGGTGCTGGACTGGCCCGACGGCCAGGGCCCCAACATGATCCTCGACGACGGCGGCGACGCCACCCTGCTCGTCCACAAGGGCGTCGAGTTCGAGAAGTCCGGCGTCGTGCCGCCGGTCGAGTCGGCCGACTCCGAGGAGTACGCGGTCATCCTGGAGGTGCTGCACCGCTCCCTCGCCTCCGACGGCCAGCGCTGGACCCGGATCGCCGCCGGCATCAAGGGCGTGACCGAGGAGACCACCACCGGCGTGCACCGGCTCTACGAGATGCACCGCGCCGGCACGCTGCTCTTCCCGGCCATCAACGTCAACGACTCGGTGACCAAGAGCAAGTTCGACAACAAGTACGGCTGCCGCCACTCGCTGATCGACGGCATCAACCGAGCCACCGACGTGCTGATCGGCGGCAAGATGGCCGTCGTGCTCGGCTACGGCGACGTGGGCAAGGGCTGCGCCGAGTCGCTGCGCGGCCAGGGCGCCCGGGTCGTGGTGACCGAGGTCGACCCGATCTGCGCCCTCCAGGCCGCGATGGACGGCTACCAGGTCTCCACCCTGGACGACGTGGTCGAGCAGGCCGACATCTTCATCACCGCCACCGGCTGCTTCGACGTCATCACCAACGAGCACATGGCCCGGATGAAGCACCAGGCCATCGTGGGCAACATCGGTCACTTCGACAACGAGATCGACATGGCCGGCCTGGCCAAGCGCTCCGACGTCGAGCGGGTCAACATCAAGCCGCAGGTCGACCTGTGGCGCTTCGCCGACGGGCACGCGATCATCGTGCTCTCCGAGGGTCGTCTGCTGAACCTCGGCAACGCCACCGGCCACCCGAGCTTCGTGATGTCGAACTCGTTCGCCAACCAGACGATCGCCCAGATCGAGCTGTTCACCAAGACCGACGAGTACCCGATCGGCGTCTACGTGCTGCCCAAGCACCTCGACGAGAAGGTGGCCCGGCTGCACCTGGACGCGCTCGGCGCGAAGCTGAGCACCCTGACCGAGGAGCAGGCCGCCTACCTGGGGATCCCCCAGGAGGGCCCGTTCAAGCCGGAGCACTACCGGTACTGAGCCGGCACGAAAGGGACCGGGTCGGCCGCGTGGCGGCGGGCCCGGTCCCTTTGCGTACGCCGGTGGCGAGCCGGTCGGGTGGCCCGGATCGGCCGGGCGAGGTGGCGAAGAACAACTTGACGGGGCCCGGGGGGCGGGAGGAAGGTATGGCTGCCCTAAGTTAACCGAGGCAATCCGATCGACTACGGAGCATGGATGTTCGCCACCTACCTGATCGGCCTGCGGGAGGGCCTGGAAGCGACCCTCGTTGTCAGCATTCTGGTCGCCTTCCTGGTGAAGTCGCAGCGCCGGGACCGGCTGCCGCAGGTGTGGGGCGGCGTCGGGCTCGCGGTGGCGCTGTCGGTGCTCGTCGGGTGGCTGATCGAGTACACCTCGACCTCGCTGCTGGCCCGCTCCGAGGACCGGGAACTGTTCGAGGCGGTCACCTCCGTGGCGGCCGTCGCCTTCGTCACCTGGATGATCTTCTGGATGCGCCGGGCGGCCCGGACAATCGCCGGTGAGCTGCGCGGCCGGCTCACCGAGGCGCTCGCGGTCGGCTCCCTCGCGGTAGCCGGGATGGCCTTCCTCGCGGTGATCCGGGAGGGGCTGGAGACTGCCCTCATCTTCTACTCCGCCGCCCAGGGCGCGGCCGGCGACAGCGGGCCGCTGCTGGCCCTGCTCGCCGGCATCGCCAGCGCCGTGGCGATCGGCGTGGGCCTCTACTTCAGCGCCCTGAGGATCAACCTGTCGACGTTCTTCACCTGGACCGGCGCCCTGCTGATCCTGGTCGCCGCCGGCATTCTCAAGTACGGCGTGCACGACTTCCAGGAGGCCGGCGTCCTGCCCGGCCTGAACAACCTGGCCTTCGACATCAGCGCGACCCTCGACCCGAGCACCTGGTACGCCGCCCTGCTCGCCGGGATGTTCAACGTCACCCCCGCCCCGAGCGTGCTGGAGATGGTCGCCTGGGTCGCGTACGCGGTGCCGGTGCTGGTGCTGTTCCTGCGCCGTCCCGCGCCCCGTGCCGGGGCGAGCGCGCCCACCCCGCCGGCGGGTGTCGCCGGCATCACCGAATCCACCGGTCCGGCGCCCACGTCGCCGCGCGCCTGACCATCTCGAGGAGAAAAGCCCGATGCGTACCAGCCGCTTCCTGGTGCTCGCCGCCGCCGGCGTGCTTGCCACCACCGGCCTCGCCGCCTGCGGCGGGGCGGACAAGGACGCCGACCAGGCCGACAGCGGCCCGATCGCCGTCAAGGCGACCGACACCGCCTGCGAGGTCGGCCGGACGGAACTGGCCGCCGGCCAGACCGTCTTCGAGGTGACGAACTCCGGCGCCAAGGTGACCGAGTTCTACGTCTACGCCGCCGGGGACCGGGTGATGGGCGAGGTCGAGAACATCGCCCCCGGCCTCAAGCGCGAGTTGCGCGTGGAGCTGCCCGCCGGAACGTATGAGACGGCCTGCAAGCCCGGGATGAGCGGCAAGGGCATCCGGGGGGCCCTGAAGGTCAGCGGCACCCCCGCGACCGTAGCCCCCGACGCCGCGCTGGCCGAGGCCACCGCGAGCTACCAGCGGTACGTCACCAGCCAGACCGCCGCGCTGCTGACGAAGACCGAGGAGTTCGTCGCCGCCGTCAAGGCCGGGGACGTGGCGAAGGCCAAGGCGTTGTACCCGGTGGCCCGCACCTACTGGGAGCGGATCGAGCCGGTCGCGGAGAGCTTCGGCGACCTCGACCCGAAGATCGACGGCCGCGAGGAGGTCGTCGAGGAGGGCATGGAGTTCACCGGCTTCCACCGGATCGAGAAGGACCTCTGGACCACCGGCGACATCAGCGCCGACGGGCCGATCGCCGACCAGCTGCTCACCGACGTCAAGGCGATCGTCGCCAAGGCCAACGCCGAGAAGCTCACCCCGCTCCAACTCGCCAACGGCGCGAAGGCGCTGCTCGACGAGGTCGCCAGCGGCAAGATCACCGGCGAGGAGGAGCGGTACTCGCACACCGACCTGTGGGACTTCAACGCCAACCTGGAGGGCTCGAAGGCCGCGATCGCGGCGCTGCGCCCGGCCCTGGAGCAGCGCGCTCCCGAACTGGTCGCCCAGCTCGACTCCGAGTTCACCAACGTCGAAACGGTGCTCGACAAGCACCGTGACGGCGACGGCTGGAAGCTGCACACCGCGCTGAGCAAGGCCGAGCTGAAGGAGCTGTCGGACGGCATCAACGCGCTGGCCGAGCCGGTCAGCAAGGTCGCCGCGGTCGTCGCCCGGTGACCTGCGGTCCTGGTGAGCACACCGACGAGCAGAGAGGCTGGCGGCATGAGCGAGCGCGGTGAGCGAATCATCGGGCGCGGCGCGAGCGGGCTGTCCCGGCGGCGGGCGATCACGCTTGCCGGCGCGGGGGTCGCTGGGGTGGCGGGCGTCGCCGCCGGGGCCGGCGTGCTGGCCCGCGGCAGGGCGGAACACGCCTCGGCGAATCAGGGCGCGGCGGCCGGTGCGGTGCCGTTCCACGGCGAGCACCAGGCCGGCATCACCACCCCGGCCCAGGACCGGCTGCACTTCGTCGCCTTCGACGTGATCACCAAGGACCGGGCCCGCCTGGTCGAGCTGCTCGGCGATTGGACGGCCGCCGCCGCCCGGATGACCGCCGGTAAGGACGCCGGGGTGACCGGCGCGGTCGGCGGCGTGCCGGAGGCCCCGCCGGACGACACCGGCGAGGCCCTCGGGTTGCCCCCGTCCCAGCTCACCCTCACCATCGGCTTCGGGCCGGCGCTGTTCCGCGACGCCCAGGGCCGGGACCGGTTCGGCATCGCCGACCGCCGCCCGGCCGCGCTGGCCGACCTGCCGCACTTCGCCGGGGACGCGCTGCGGCCGGAGATCTCCGGCGGTGACCTCTGCGTCCAGGCCTGCGCCAACGACCCCCAGGTGGCGGTGCACGCCATCCGCAACCTGGCCCGCATCGGCATGGGCGTGGTCAGCGTCCGCTGGTCGCAGCTCGGTTTCGGCCGTACCTCGTCGACCTCGACTGGGCAGGCCACCCCGCGCAACCTGTTCGGCTTCAAGGACGGCACGGCCAACCTCAAGGCCGAGGACGACGGGCTGCTGCGCGAACACCTCTGGGTCCAGCCCGGCGACGGCCCGGACTGGATGACCGGCGGGTCGTACCTGGTCACCCGGAAGATCCGGATGCTCGTCGAGACCTGGGACCGCAGCTCGCTGGTCGAGCAGGAGCAGATCGTCGGCCGGGCCAAGGGCAGCGGCGCGCCGCTGGGCCGGGCCGACGAGTTCGACGAGCCCGACTTCGCCGCGAAGGGCGACGACGGCCAACCGGTGATCGCCGAGAGTGCGCACGTGCGGCTGGCCCATCCGGACGCCAACGACGGCGCGCGGCTGCTGCGCCGGGGATACAACTTTGTGGACGGCTCCGACGGGCTGGGCCGGCTCGACGCCGGGCTGTTCTTCATCGCCTACCAGCGGGACCCGCGCAAGCAGTTCGTGCCCATCCAGACCCGGCTGGCCCGCAACGACGCGATGAACGAGTACCTGCGGCACGTCTCCAGCGCCGTCTTCGCCTGCCCGCCGGGGGTGCGCGACGGCGGCGACCACTGGGGCCGGGCGCTGTTCGGCTGAGCTGGCGACCCGCCGGCGGCCCGCGGACGATGCCGATCCCACCGACTCGGGGGAGGATGGAAGTATAGATCCCATGAGAGCCCGGGTACTGGTGGTCGACGACGACCCCGCGCTCGCCGAGATGCTCGGCATCGTCCTGCGCAGCGAGGGCTTTCTGCCCTCGTTCGTCGCCGACGGGGAACGGGCCCTGGCCGCGTTCCGGGAGAATCGGCCCGACATAGTCCTGCTCGACCTGATGCTGCCCGGGATGAGCGGTATCGACGTGGCCCGGGCGATCCGGGGCGAGTCCGGCGTGCCGATCGTGATGCTCACGGCGAAGAGCGACACCGTGGACGTGGTACTCGGTCTGGAGTCCGGCGCGGACGACTACGTGGTCAAGCCGTTCAAGCCCAAGGAACTGGTGGCCCGGATGCGGGCCCGGTTGCGCCGGGGCGAGGACGTGGCCCCGGAGCTGCTGACCGTCGGCCCGCCCGGCAACCAGATCAGCATCGACGTGCCCGCGCACACCGTGAGCCGCAACGGCGAGGAGGTGAAGCTGACGCCGCTGGAGTTCGACCTGCTGGTCGCGCTCGCCCGCAAGCCGCGCCAGGTCTTCACCCGCGAGGTGCTGCTGGAGCAGGTCTGGGGGTACCGGCACGCCGCGGACACCCGCCTGGTCAACGTGCACGTGCAGCGGCTGCGGGCCAAGATCGAGCCGGACCCGGAGCGTCCCGAGATCATCCTGACGGTGCGGGGCGTGGGCTACAAGGCGGGCACGGGGTAGCCTTGGCCGCACTGTGACCACCTCCCCGCCCTCCGATTCCGCACCCACGGTCACCCGCCGGTCACCCGCCGCGTGGGAGCTGTGGCGTGCGCTGTCCGGCCGGGTGGCCCGGCTGGTGGCCGGCCTGCACCAGACGTGGCGTCGCTCACTCCAGGTCCGGGTGGTGACCATCACACTGGTCGCCTCCAGCCTGCTCGTCGGCGGTTTCGCCTACCTCATCGCTGACAAGATCACCAACATCCTGCTGGAGAACGCCGAAACAGACGTCCGGCTGCGGCTCAGCAGTGGCAGCGACTACGCGGCCAAACAGTTCAGCCTGTTCAGCCAGGCGCAGGAGGCCCAACTCCAGGACACCATCGACGGCACGGTCAACTACCTGGCCGGCGGCGACCCGCAGCAGACCAGCGGGGTGGTGGTGGCGATCACGGCCGACAACTACACCGGGATCATCGAGCCGCGCTCCTCACCCGACGTGGACGTCCGGCCGCTGATCAGCCGAGAGCTGCGGGCCACGGTCGCCGACGGCAACATCGCCAGCCAGATCCGCACCGGCCGGCTCACCGGAGACACCACGAAATACCTGGTGTACGGCTCCCCGGTACCGACCCGGTTCGGCCAGGTGGAGCTGTACTACCTCGTCCCGCTGACCCGGCAGGACGCCACGGCGACCGACGCCCGGGCCACCGTGGTGGCCACCGGGGCGGCCCTGGTGCTGCTGCTCGGCCTGCTCGCCGCCCTGGTCACCCGGCTGGTGGTGACGCCCGTGCGGGTGGCCGCCCGGACGGCCCAGCGGCTCTCCGCCGGCCTGCTCGATCAGCGGATGGCCGTCAACGGGGAGGACGACCTGGCGCTGCTGGCCGCCTCGTTCAACCAGATGGCGACCAACTTGCAACGACAGATCCTCCGGCTGGAGGAAATGTCCCGCCTGCAACGCCGGTTCACCTCCGACGTCTCGCACGAGCTGCGTACCCCGCTGACCACCGTCCGGATGGCCGCCGACCTGATCTTCGCCGAGCGGGAGGAGTTCGAGCCGGCCGTGGCCCGCAGCGCCGAGCTGCTCCAGGCCGAGCTGGACCGGTTCGAGGAGCTGCTCACCGACCTGCTGGAGATCAGCCGGTTCGACGCGGGGTTCGCCATGCTGGACGCCGAACCGACCGACCTGGTCCCGGTGGTGCACCGGGTGACCGACCGGCTGGCCGGGCTGGCCGAGCGGGTCGGTGTCACCATCGACCTGGACATGCCGGACACCCCGGTGATCGCCGAGGTGGACCCGCGCCGCGTCGAGCGGGTGCTGCGCAACCTGGTCGGCAACGCCGTCGAGCACGGCGAGGGCAAGCCCGTCCTGATCACCCTCGGGCAGGACCGGGCGGCCGTCGCCGTGACCGTCCGGGACCACGGGGTGGGTCTCAAACCGGGCGAGGAGAAGCTGGTCTTCAACCGATTCTGGCGGGCCGACCCGTCCCGGGCGCGGCAGACCGGTGGCACCGGCCTCGGCCTGTCCATCAGCCTGGAGGACGCCCGGCTGCACGGCGGTTGGCTGGAGGCGTGGGGCGCGCCCGGGCAGGGCGCGCAGTTCCGGCTCACCCTGCCCGCCCGGTCCGGCGACCGGCTGACCACGTCGCCGCTACGGTTGGTCCCCGCCGACGCCATCCTGCCCTTCGGCGGCCCCCGGGCCGGCGGGCTGCTCGACATCGGCCCCGGCACCGGGGGAGCCCTGGCCGTCGGGCCGGCGACGGGGGCCGACGACCGGGCGGAGGTGGGGTCGTGAGGCGGCAGGGCCGGTTCGCCGGGCTGCTCGCCGGGGCGCTCCTGCTCACCGGGGCGGCCGGTTGTGGCATCCCCGAGAGGTCCGACGTCAAGGTGGACGGGCAGGTCGCCGCCGCCAAGTCCGGCTCGTCGAGCTTCCGCCGTGACGAGCCGCCGAACCGGCTCGCCAGCGGTACCGACCGCGCGGCCTTCGTCACCAACTTCCTTTCGGCCGCCGCCGGCGAGGCGGACCGTGCCTACTACCGGGTCAAGCAGTTCGTCGCCCCCGAGGGGCGCAGTCGGATTCAGGAGAAGCAGCAGCCCAGCGAGGTGACCCTCACCGTCGTGCGGCTGCGCGAGGCGCCGGTGATCACCGACAGCACGGACGGCACCCGGGTCACGCTGCGGGTGCAGCAGATTGGCCTGCTGCGCGCCGACGGCACCCTCATGCCGCCGGTGGCCACCGAGACCGAGTACCGGTTCGAGCTGCGCGCCGCCGCCCAGGAGGACAAGCCGGACACCGGCTGGTACGTCGCCGACCCGCCGCCGAACGTGCTGCTGCTCAGCGATCAGGCGCTGCGGCAGTACTACCAGACCCACATCGTCTACTTCTGGAACACCAGTCGCACCCAGCTCGTGCCCGACCAGCGTTACCTGCCGCTGGCCGTGCCCGACGAGCGGCGGGTCACCGAGGTGGTGAAGTGGCTGACCGCCGGGCCGTCGGAGTGGCTGGGGCCCGGGACGAGCCGGCTGCCCGACGGCACCCGGCTGATCAACAACGCGACCGGGGCGGACGGGCGGTGGGAGGTCAACCTCGACATGCCCGTGGACGCGGACGACCGGCGGGTGGAGGACTTCGTCGACCAGCTCGCCTGGTCGCTGCCGGAGCTGGACGGCCAGCTCGAACTGCGGATCCACAACCAGACCCGGGTGACGGTGCCCGACCTCAGACAGCGCCGACGGGCCCGCCTGGCCTACCCGCTCAGCGCCAACCCGCAGCGGTTCTGCGTCTACGACGGCGCGGTCCACCCGCTCGACTTCGGCGGCGGTGAGGCGTTCGGTGTCGCGCCGGTCACCGAGGCGGTCAACAAGGGCGTCGTCTCGGCCGGGTTCAGCCGCTCCCACGACGGGATCCGCGCCGCGCTGGTGACCGCCGGGGCGGACAAGCGGCAGCGGCTGGTGGTCGGTGTCGGCGCGGCGCCGGTGTCGATCGTCCAGCGCGGCACCCGCACGTTCGCCGCGATGGGCCGGCCGGTGTGGCTGCGCTCGCCGGCCCCGGACCGGCCGCAGGGCCTGGTGGTGGCCGACGGCACGCTCTACCGCTTCGACTCCGGCGCCCAGTTGCGGGCCGTCCCGCTGACCGCCGAAGGCAAGGTGACGGCGGTGGCGGCGTCGCTGGACGGGCACCGCATCGCGGTGATCGTCGGCGGCGCGCTGTACGTCGCGGCGGTCAACCTCAACGGCGGCGTGGTCACCGTGGGCCCGGCGCGTCGGCTGGTCACCTCGCTGACCGACCTCTCCGCGGTCGACTGGGCGGGGGAGAACACCCTGCACCTGGCGGGCTCCGCCGGGCGGCCGGCGATCTACGACATCAGCGTGGACGGCGCCCTGGAGACGCCGCTGCGCCGGGACGTCGGCGCCCGGGTCACGCACCTGTCGTCGTACCCGCTGAACGCGGTGGCGCCGTTTCCCAACGGGAACCTGATGTACGAGGCGAACGGGGTGGCGTACCGCAACAGCCCGTTCGACACGATCAAGCGGGACGAGGTGCGGGACGTGACGCCTCCGCTGGCCGGGGTGCAGGCCGGCAACCCGACCGCCCCCTTCTTCCTCTACTGAGGTGCGCGCGGTCGCCGGCCTCTGGGCGGATCTGGCCGACCTGGTGCTGCCCGTGGAGTGCGCCGGTTGCCGGGAGCGCCGGGCGGCCCGGTACGGGTTCTGCCCCGGCTGCGTGACGGCCCTGGCGGCGCTGCGGCCCCGACCGGTGCGCCCCACCGCGGCCCCGCCGGGACTGCCCCCGTGCGTCGCCCTCGGCCCGTACGGCGGCGCGCTGCGGGAGGCGCTGCTGGCGTACAAGGAACGGGGCCGGCACGGGCTGGCCCGGCCGCTGGGCGGGCTGCTCGCCGAGGTGGTGGCTGGTGCGGTCGGCGCGGCACGGCCGGTGCTGCTGGTTCCGGTGCCGGACACCGCGATGGCGGCCCGCGCCAGGTACGGCGACCACCTCGACCGGCTGGCCCGGCACGCGGCGGCCCGACTGAGCCGGGCCGGCTGGCCCGTGCAGGTGCTCCGGCCGTTGCGGGCGCTGCCCCGACCGGACTCGGCCACCCTGGACAGCGCGGGCCGGGCCCGTGCGGCGCAGTCGGCCTTCCGGGCCCGGCCGAGGACCGCCCCGCCCAGGGCCCGCGCCGGGGCGCCGGTGCCGGTGGTCGTGCTGCTCGACGACATCGTCACCACCGGCGTCACCCTGGCCGCCGCAGCCCGGGTGCTGAGCGCGACCGGCCTGTCGCCCATGGTCGCGGCGGTCCTCGCCGCGACGGAGAAACGCCACCGTTCGTGACTCAACGTGTTTCTGATTCACCCGACCGTGTGGGGCCTGTGAAAATTCTGAGGCTTTGCGCGATGGGGGGTGACGGCCGGGCGAACAGGGGTTAGCGTTTTCGTGTCGGGGGTAGGAAGGCATTCCACTCGCCCCCGGCGGTGAGAGGAGGCGTAACCGCACTGACCCGGTCGACGCCGAACGAGGGTTCCCCTGAAGGCGAGCCGGCCGGGATTTCCGGATCGAAGACCGTCCGAACAAGGGAGGTCACGTGGACATCGTGGTCAAGGGCCGGAACGTCGAGGTCCCGGATCATTACCGGGTGCACGTAGCCGAGAAGCTCGCAAAGATCGAACGTTACGATCACAAGCTTATCCGCGTCGATGTCGAGTTGTTCCACGAGCGTAATCCGCGCCAGTCCGACCATTGCCAGCGGGTCGAGATAACGTGCGTTTCCCGTGGTCCGGTGATTCGGGCCGAGGCCTGCACCGACGATTTCTACAGCGCACTCGACGCCGCGATCGCCAAACTGGACAACCGGCTGCGCCGGGCTGCGGACCGCCGCCGGGTCCATCGGGGCCGGCACGCGCCGATCTCCGTCGCGGCGGCCACCGCCGACCTGCCGGTCGCCGGCCTCGATGCGCCCGTCCCGGCCCTCGACGGCGTCCGATCGGCCACGGCAACCGCCGTAGCCGAGCGGTTCGAGGAGGAGCCTGACGACCAGCCCTGGCACATCGCCCGGGCGAAGGTCCACCCCGCCGAGCCGATGACGGTCGACGACGCGCTGTTCCAGATGGAACTGGTCGGGCACGACTTCTACCTGTTCCACGACAAGGAGTCCGGCCGCCCCAGCGTCGTCTACCGGCGACACGCCTACGACTACGGCATCATCTCCCTCGACATCTGACCCCGACGGTGGCCCCGCTGGCCCGGTGGGTCAGCGGGGCGCGTCGGTGGCGAGCAGGCCGTACAGGACCGAGTCGATCCGGGTGCCCCCGGGGCCGGGCAGCCGGCCGCGCAGCAGGCCCTCCCGGGAGAAGCCGGCGCGCTCCAGCACCCGCTGCGAGGCCGCGTTCTCCGGCCGGGTGCCCGCCCAGACCCGGGCGAGCCCCACCCCGTCGAACGCCCAGCCGGCGACCAGGCGCACCGCCCGGGTGGCCAGGCCCCGGCCCCGCCCCGCCGGCAGCAGGCTGTAGCCGATCATCGCCTGCCCAGTGGCCGGCTCGTCGTGGTGCAGCATGCACCCGCCGGCCAGCTCGCCGCCGCGCGCGTCCACGATCGCCAGATCGGCCGAGACCCCGGTTAGCCAGCGGCTGCCCGCCAGCCGGCAACGCCGCTCGACGTCGCCGAGCGACGGCGGCTGCGGGGGCACCCGGTTCGCGACGACCTCGGGCAGGCGGTGCAGCCGGAACAACGCCGCCGCATCGTCCGGCCCGACCGGGCGCACGGTCACCACGCCGTCGGTGAGCCGGCCGCCGGGCAGGTCGGGCAGGAGCCGGGGCGTCGGGCCGGGCGGGTCGTCGGCCAGGCGTACCCAGCAGACCAGGTCCTGCCGGTCGCCGTCGCGTGCCAGGTTCGCCGCCCGGCGTACCCCCTCGTGCCGGAACCCGGCGGCGAGCGCGACCCGCTGGCTCGCCGTGTTCTCCGCGTGGGTGAGCAGCTCCAGGCGGGCCGTACCGTGCGCGAAGGCCGTCGCCGCCAGCGCCCGGGTCGCGGCGGTGGCCACCCCGCGGCCCCGCGCCCACGGCGCGACCCAGTAGCCCAGCTCCGCCTGCTCCCGCACCGGCACCACGTTGCCCAGGCCGGTGCCGCCGAGCAGCCGGTCGGTGGCCGGATCCGCGATCGCGTACGCGGCCCCGCCGGCAGCCCACGCCGCGGGGGCGCCCTCGGCCACCCACCACCGGGCGTCGGCCTCGGTGTACGGGCTGGGCATGCCGGAGATGAACCGCTGGGTGAGCGGGTCGGCGCAGGCCGCCGCGACGTCGGGCACGTCCGCGGCGCGGAACGGCCGCAGCCGTACCCCCTCGGCCCCGACGGCGTCGGGCAGGCGGGGCCCGCTCACGCCTCGCCCCCCGCCGAAGCGGACGTGGCCCCGGTCAGGTCCCCGGGCAGCAGCGACGCGACCCAGGCGTCGGCCCGGCCGCCGGCGCGGGTGGGCAGGAAGTCCCGCGCGGTGCCCTCCAGGGTGAACCCGGCCTTCTCGGCGGCCCGGCGGGAGGCGGTGTTGCCGACGAAAGCGCGCCACTCGACGCGGGCGAGGCCGAGAGTGGTGAACCCCCAGGCGGCCAGGGCGGCGGTCGCGGCCGGCATGTATCCCCTGCCCCGCGCGTGCGGCGCGGTCATGAAGCCGACCATGCCCCGCACCGGGTCGGCGGCGGCGATCCGCAGGTCGACCGAGGCGACGTACCGGTCGTCGCCGTCGGCGACCGTGAAGTACGCGCCGGTGCCGCGCGCCCAGCTCGCGTCGGCGACGTCGCGCTTGAACCCCTCGGCGTGCGCTCGCTCGTACGGGGCCGGCACCGTGGTCCACTCGATCGTCCGCGGGTCCCGGCAGGTCTCGGTGATGGCGTCGAGGTCGCGCTCCTCGATCGGCCGCAGCCGCAGCTCCCGCGCCCCGACGGTGGCGAACAGGGTGGGCTGCGGTCGGCCGAAGACGGCGGCCCGGCGGGCGTCGAGGGTGTCCGGTCCGGCGGGCCCGGGCGCGCCCGGCGCGGGCAGGTCCTCGGGGAACAGGGAGCCGATCCAGCCCTCTCGCCGCCCGCCGGGCGACGGGTGGGCCAGCCGCAGTTCGCCCTCCACCCGGAAGCCGGCGCGCAGCGCGGCCAGCCGGGAGGCGTGGTTGCCGATCTCGGCCTGCCAGATCAGCCGGCGCAGCCGGAGCGCGTCGAACGCCCAGCGGGCCACCGCCCGGGTGGCCCTGGCGGCGACGCCCCGGCCCCGGGCCCACGGCGCCACCCAGTAGCCGATCTCGCCGGAGTCCGTGGTCTGGTCCAGCGACACCAGCCCGCACGAGGCGAGCAACTCGCCGGTGACGGCGTCGCAGACGGCGAACGGCGCGCGGGACCCGGCCCGCCAGTCCCCGGCGCTGACCTCGGTGACGTAGGCGCGGGCGTGTTCGGGCAGGTACGGGCGCGGTACGGTGGTCCAGCGCTGGATGTCCGGATCCTGGCAGGCCCGGTGCACGGCGTCCGCGTCGGCCGCCCGCCAGGGTCGCAGCAGCAGGCCGTCCTCGGTGAGCTCCACGGGTTCCACCCGAGCCATCGTGCCGGATCTTTCGCGCTGGGCGTAACCGGATATCCCGCCGCCCGGCCGTCGGTCGGAGCGTTATGTCGGTTTCTCGCCGATCAGACCGCCGCCACCAGTGACCATCGGGCCGACGGAGCGCCTACGATGGTTCGAGACTGTCTAGGGGAGCGTTGATCCGTGTCGATTCTGGAAAAGGTCCTTCGCGCGGGCGAGGGCCGCATGGTGCGCCGGCTGAAGGCCATCGCCGCCGCCGTCAACTCGATCGAGGACGACTACGTCAACCTCACCGACGACGAGCTGAGGAGTCTCACGGACCAGTACCGGGAGCGGCTCGCCGACGGTGAGACCCTCGACGACCTGCTGCCGGAGGCGTTCGCCGCAGTGCGCGAGGCGGCTGCCCGGGTGCTCGGGCAGCGACCGTACGACGTCCAGGTGATGGGCGGCGCGGCGCTGCACTTCGGCAACATCGCCGAGATGAAGACCGGCGAGGGTAAGACCCTGACCTCGGTCATGGCGGTCTACCTCAACGCGCTGTCCGGCAAGGGCGTGCACGTGGTCACGGTCAACGACTACCTGGCCCAGCGTGACGCCGCCTGGATGGGGCGGGTGCACGAGTTCATGGGCCTGACCGTCGGCGTGGTGCTGCCCAACCGGCCGGCGAGCGAGCACCGCGCCGCGTACGAGTGCGATATCACCTACGGCACCAACAACGAGTTCGGCTTCGACTACCTGCGCGACAACATGGCCTGGTCGAAGGACGAGCTGGTCCAGCGCGGCCACAACTTCGCCGTGGTCGACGAGGTCGACTCGATCCTGATCGACGAAGCCCGGACGCCGCTGATCATCTCCGGCCCGGCCGAGCACTCGGCCAGGTGGTACGGCGAGTTCGCTGGAGTGGTGGCCCGCCTCCAGCCCGGCAAGGACGGCGAGGGCGACTACGAGATCGACTACGCCAAGCGCACCATCGCGGTGACCGAGCGCGGCGTGGCCAAGGTAGAGGACCGGCTGGGCATCGACAACCTCTACGAGTCGGTGAACACCCCCCTCGTGGGCTACCTCAACAACGCGATCAAGGCCAAGGAGCTCTACAAGCGCGACAAGGACTACATCGTCAGCGACGGCGAGGTCCTGATCGTCGACGAGTTCACCGGCCGCATCCTGCATGGGCGGCGCTACAACGAGGGCATGCACCAGGCGATCGAGGCCAAGGAGGGGGTGGAGATCAAGCAGGAGAACCAGACCCTGGCCACCATCACCCTCCAGAACTACTTCCGCCTCTACGAGAAGCTGTCCGGCATGACCGGCACGGCCCAGACCGAGGCGGGCGAGTTCAACAAGGTCTACAAGGTCGGCGTGGTGACCATCCCGACCCACCGGCCGATGGTCCGGGAAGACCGGGCCGACGTTATCTACAAGACCGAGAAGGCCAAGTTCAACGCGGTCGTCGAGGACATCGCCGAGCGGCACCAGGCCGGCCAGCCGGTGCTGGTGGGCACCGTCTCGGTGGAGAACTCCGAAATCATCTCCCAGCTGCTGCGCCGCCGGGGCATCCCGCACGCCGTGCTGAACGCCAAGTTCCACGCCCGGGAGGCGGAGATCGTCGCCCAGGCCGGGCGCAAGGGCGCGGTCACCGTGGCCACCAACATGGCCGGCCGGGGCACCGACATCCTGCTCGGCGGCAACGCCGAGTTCCTCGCCGCCAACGAGCTGCGCCAGCGCGGCCTCGACCCGGCGGAGAACGAGGAGGAGTACGCCAAGGCGATGGAGGAGGTCCTGCCCAAGTGGAAGCAGGCCTGCGACGCCGAGGCGGAGGAGGTCGCCGCCGCCGGCGGGCTCTACGTGCTGGGCACGGAGCGGCACGAGTCCCGGCGGATCGACAACCAGCTGCGCGGCCGGGCCGGCCGGCAGGGTGACCCGGGCGAGTCCCGCTTCTACCTGTCGTTGCAGGACGAGCTGATGAAGCGCTTCCGGGCCGGCGCGGTCGAGGCGGTGATGGAGCGCTTCAACATCCCGGAGGACGTGCCCATCGAGTCGAAGATGGTCACCCGCCAGATCAAGAACGCCCAGGCCCAGATCGAGGGCCAGAACGCCGAGATCCGCAAGAACGTCCTGAAGTACGACGAGGTGCTCAACAAGCAGCGCCAGGTCATCTACGCCGAGCGCCTGCGGGTGCTCAACGGCGAGGACCTCTCCGACCAGGTCCGCAACATGATCGACGATGTCGTCGGCGCGTACGTCGTCGGTGCGACCAGTGACGGGTACGCCGAGGACTGGGACCTGGAGCAGCTCTGGGCCAGCCTCAAGCAGCTCTACCCGGTGGGCGTGACCCTGGAGGAGCTGGAGGAGGAGGTCGGCTCCCGGGCCGGCCTGGACCAGGACTTCCTGGTCGCCCGCCTCAAGGAGGACGCGCACGCCGCGTACGACCGGCGCGAGGAGCAGCTCGGTGCCGAGGGCACCCGCCAGCTCGAACGGATGGTGCTGCTCCAGGTCATCGACCGCAAGTGGCGCGAGCACCTCTACGAGATGGACTACCTCCAGGAGGGCATCAGCCTGCGGGCGTACGCCCAGCGCGACCCGGTGGTGGAGTACCAGCGCGAGGGCTTCGACATGTTCGCCACCATGATGGACGGCATCAAGGAGGAGACGGTCGGCTTCCTCTACAACCTGGAGGTCCAGGTCCAGGAGGCCGAGCCCGAGGCCGAGGAGGTGCAGCTGCTGGAGAAGCCGGTGGAGATCAAGGCCAAGGGCCTGGGTCGCGCCCCCCAGCAGCAGGGTCTGCAGTACTCCGCGCCGACCATCGACGGCGAGGCAGGTGCCGGCGCGGTCGCCGTGGAGCGGCCCGAGGAGCAGGCCCCGCCGGTGCGTGCTCCGCGGGCGGAGCGGCGTGCCCGGCCGGCCGCCCCGCCGGCCCCGGAGCCCCAGCGCGCCCCGGCCGCCTTTGGCGGGAGCGGGCAGGCCGTGGCGGCCAGCTCGGCCCGCCGCACGGCCCCGGGCCAGGCGGAGTCGGGCAACCCGTCCCGCAACGCGCCCTGCCCGTGCGGCTCCGGCCGTAAGTACAAGCGCTGCCACGGTGCCGCCAACGGCGGCAACTGACCCACCGCGACACCGACGGGCCCCGGCGAGTAGGCGGTTTCTGGGGGTCCTCGCAACACCTGATGGCTTAGTTGGCTGTCAGTAGACTACGCAGACGCTCGGCTGGGTTGTCCCAGCCGAGCGTTTGTCGTGGGCGGCCGTTGAGTTCTTGGGCGACGTGCTCAAGGTCTTCGGGCCCGAACACGGACAGGTCGGTGCCCTTGGGGAAGTACTGGCGTAGCAGGCCGTTGGTGTTCTCGTTCGATCCGCGTTGCCAGGGTGAGTGCGGGTCGCAGAAGTAGACGGGCACCCCGGTGGCGATCGTGAACTGCTTGTGGGCGGCCATTTCCGTTCCCTGGTCCCAGGTCAGGGATCCGCGCAGGTGGGCCGGCAGGGTGCCGATGAGGTCCACGAGGACGTCGCGGACTTCCTCGGCGGTGTGTCCGCCGGGCAGGTGTCCGAGCATCACGTATCGGGTGGCGCGTTCGACGAGTGTCACGATGGCGGACTGGTTGCCCGCCCCCATGATCAGGTCGCCTTCCCAGTGACCGGGCACGGCGCGGTCGGTGACCTCGGCCGGGCGATCACTGATCATGATCATGTTGTCGACGAACCGTGGGGTGCGCTGGTCAGGATGACGGTGCGGCTTGCGTCGGGTCCGGCCCGTCCGTAGTGCCGCGGCGACCTCACGCTTGAGCGCGCCACGGGCTTGGACATACAACGCCTGGTAGATCGTCTCCGCGCTCACACGCATCTCCTGGTCCTCGGGATGCTCCCTGACCAGAGCGTTGCAGATCTGCTGCGGTGACCACCGTTTGCGCAGCCCGTCGCCGACAAAGTCACGCAACGGACCGTCCTGCAGGAGCTTGCGGTCCTTCGGCCGGGGCCGGGACGCGACCCAGGCCCGGTGCGCGGCGTAGGCACGGTAGACGCCGTCGGTGCCGGAGTGGTTGTCGATCTCGCGCTTGACTGTCGAGGCGGGCCGCCCGAGCGCTCGCCCGAGCGCCCGCAGCGACTGGCCACCGCGCCGCATGTCCGCGATCGTCTCCCGCTGCACCAAGGTCAGGAACCGTGAGTGCAGCTCCTTGTCCAGCGCCGTCAACGACGGCGGCACCTGAGTAACCACCCCGGTGTTGTAGTCCACCCGGCGCCCATCCCGATACGTCCGCGAGCTACCTGACTTGCGCACTCCCCAGTCCCAGTCCTTGGCGGTGCGCTCGTTGACCCCGACCTGCCACGCGGCACGGCGTCGGGCAACCCCCTGCTTACGCAGGCGCTCGTACTCATCCCGACGCGGGTGACGCCGTGAGATGGGCTTCGAACGCAGCCCTGCCCGACGAGCCCACCCATACGCGGTGTTCCGGCTGACACCAGCCTCACGCGCAGCAGCGGCCACGCTACCGACGCGATCAAAGATCTCGACAAACTTTGCCTTGAGCTCAGCGGAAACCGACACGGTCCTCGCAACTCCCAGAAGATCTGGGTGTTGCGAGGACCGCTAGATCCCGAGGTACGCCGGGGCCCGTTTGCGTCCGCCCGCCCCTGCCCGCCCCGCCCCCACCGGCTTGCGGTCAGAGGACCTGGAGGGCGGTGCAGAGCCAGCGCCCGCGGCGGTGCTCCAGGCGCAGCGCCATCGCCCAGGTGCGGCCGGTGGCGGAGACCACGACGGCCGCGGCCTCCACCGCCGCCGGGCGGGGTTCGCAGACCCGCAGCCGGCGAAAGCCGCACGGTCGGGCGGGTCGAGCGGCGACGCACCGGGCCGGTGCGCGCGGCGGCCCTGGTCAGCTCCTGTACCACGTCGGCGGCCTGGGTCGGCTCGCTCATCGGGCGGATCTGCCCGAGCGGCCGGTAGCCGTTGATGATCTCCAGGCAGGTGGTGACGAACCGTTGGGCGGCCCGGGTTGCCTCCGGGGTGGCGGTCACCAGCGCGGCGGGCGGCGGGGCCGTCGGGGTGGCCCGCCCGGGGCCGCCGGGGGTGGGGCGCGGGTCGTGCGGTCGGCCGCCGGGGCGGGACGGGCCGCGCCGGTGCGCCTCGAACAGGTCGAGGGCCAGTTGGGCGGCGACCGGGTGGGGCCAGCCTTCGGCCGGCTCCTCGACGAACGGCGGGTCGAACGGCGGCGCGGGGCGAACCCGGACCGGGGGACGGATGGGACCGGGACGGCGGGACTCGATCACCAGCTACCCCCAAACCCTTCGTTTGCTTTCGTTTGCCTTCGACAGCCTCGATTCTCGGCCACGTAGCGGTCACGGTCAATGGCGTGGTTGTGGCTGTGTTACTCCGGGTCGCGGTCGGTCAGCGGGTTGCCCCGGACCCACTCCGCCGTCTCGGCGTACTTGCGCTGGATGTACTCCTCCAACCGGGCCCGCTCGACGCGCCACTGCCCCCGGCCACCGATCTTGATGGCGGGCAGCTCGCCGCTGCGCACCATGTGGTAGACCTGCGAGTCCGACACGTTGAGCTCGGCCGCCACGTCGGAGAGCAGCAGGAACCTCGGCTCCACGGAATCTCCCGGAGTTGGGATCGTTTGCTTCAGTTTGCCATCCGGTGCCGACAACGCCGCCCCGTGCGGGGCGCTTCGGTCGACACGCCGCCCCAGACGGGCCCGCGCGGCAGCTTCCCGCCGCACGGGTGTGGGGTGTATGACGGTCACGGCGTACGGCATGATCGGCGCCCGGGCCCGCGCACGCCGGCCCGGAGGCGGAGCGGGGGAGACCACCGGTGAACGACGAGCTTGTCCGGGTGTACGTTCCGGCGATCGTGCCCATGCTGGCCCGCCTGCCCGAGCAGGGGCTGCCGGAGACGGACGCGCACGCCGTCACCCCCGCCCTGCGCGAGTGGTACGCCGAGGGCGACGAGGAGGAACTGGAGTACGTCGCCTTCACCCGGGCCGCCCAGGACGCCCTGATCCTGCTGCGGGACGACCCGGCCGCGCCCCGCCGGCGGGTGGTGGTCTCGGTCGACGTGCCGGCCGCCGCGCTGCGCCGCACCGACGACGTGCTCGGCTCCAGCGCCGTCCGGCTGGTGCGCCCGGTGCCGGTGTCGGCCGTCGCCGCGCTGCACGTGGACGGCGACGATGCGGTCACCGACGTGGCGGCAGCCGCCGCCGTGGCCGCCGAGGCCCTGGCCGGCGACCCGGACGCCCAGTTCACCGTCGACGGCGCGGAGGACCACGAACTGGAGTGGTACGACGTCACCGAGCTGGAGCAACTGCTCCGCGCCGCCTCCTGACCGACGTCTTGCGCTCGCGCCCCTGAGATCCCACGCCGGGCGTCAGCGATTGGCCGCGTCCCGGCTCTCGCCCCGTTCGGGCCGTCAGCGGTCGGCCTTCGCCTCCGGCTGCGCCGCCTCCTCCGGCCCGGCCTCCTCGTCCTCGTCGCCGGCCGAGGGGTCCAGGGTGCGGCCGAAGGCGACCAGCGCGGTGAGCGCGCCGACGAAGAACACCCAGATGCCGTTGTCGATCCGGGAGGTGCCCAGTGAGGTCTGGGCGACCGAGTCCGCCTCGCTCAGCGCGCTGGCCAGGTCGAGCAGGGACCGGCCGCCGACCCGGATGATGATCTCGGCGAGCAGCAGGAGCAGGCCGGGGCCGGCCCCGGCCAGCAGGTAGCCGGGCCAGCGGATGGCGCTCTCTCCCGGAGTGCGCCGTTGCGCGCGGCGACGCGCCCAGGTCAGGTACCCGAAGGCGAGCAGGCCGGCCACCAGGCCGGCGAGCAGGGACTCCGTCCGGGACACCCACTTGGCGGCGGTGACCAGCGACTCCTGGGTGTCGCCCGCCCCGAACAGATCGAACAGCGGGTCCCGGGCCCGGCTGAACGCCACCACGAAGACCAGCACCCCCAGCGTGGCGGTGACCACCGCCCCGCCAACCCGGGCGTTGCCGGCACCGGCCACCGCACCGCCGATGATCGCCGCCGCGGCGGCGGTGCCGGCGATGACGTTGGTGGTCGCGTTGTCGAAGTAGGTCAGGTTGATCACGACGGCGGCGGCGAGCCCGACCAGCAGACCGGTGCCCGTCGCGACGACGAAGCGCAGGGTGGCCCGGTCCATGCCGCGCCGGGCCAGCAGGTTCGTCACCGCCAGGGCGACCGCCGCACCGGCGACCAGCGCGGCCGAGATCACCCCGGGCAGCGCGAACGCGGAGAGACTGATCGCGGTGATCCCCGCCTGGGCGGAGGTGATCGCCGCCCGGGTGGACCAGAGCATTGCGGCCAGCCAGCCGACCGTCAGCAGCGCGAGCACGACCGCACCGGGGGCGCGGGTGACCGTACCTCCGTCGGCCGCGAGGGGGTCGCTCGCCGGCTCCTGCCCGGCGGGCGACAGGGGTCCGGCCGCCGGCTCCGGCCCGGGGGCCGGATCGGCCTCCACCGGCTGGTCCGGCTCCGTGGCCATGGAGCTGCCGGGCTGGTTGCTCATCGTCTTCCCTTCGACGGGCGCCCGGCCCACGCCGGCGCTGCCGGGACGCGGCGGGCTGGTCACCGGCCATCCAGGGTACGCGCCGCCGGACCCGCCGCCCGCCCCGCCGGCCGAGACCGGCGTGGGGGCGGGCGCGGGCGGGGCGGAGCACGACGAGTCCAGAAACGCCTCGTGGGAGAATCGGCGCAGGTCCCGCCGCCGCGACCGGTACACCGCGCGGTGCCCCGGCGTCCGGTCACCCGGCCGGCCGCCCGCGGGTCCGGTTTCGCCACCGCTGTCGCCAGGAGCGCTGATGGACGCCGTGTTCTTCGTACCCGAGCCGCGTAACGAGCCGGTCCGCACCTACGAGCCGGGCAGCGTCGACCGGGAGCGGCTCCAGCGGAGGCTGGCCGAGCTGGCCGCCGAGCGGATCGACCTGCCGATGACCATCGCCGGCGAGCAGCGGATGGCCGGCGGCGACCCGATCGACGTCGTCCAGCCGCACCGGCACGCCCACGTGCTCGGCGTCACCGGCCACGCCACCCACGACGACGCCCGCGCCGCCGTGCGGGCCGCGAAGGAGGCCGCCCCGATGTGGCGGTCGCTGCCGTTCGCCGAGCGTGCGGCGATCTTCCTGCGCGCCGCCGAGCTGCTCGCCGGCCCCTGGCGGGACACCCTCAACGCGGCCACCATGCTCGGCCAGTCGAAGACCGCCGTCCAGGCCGAGATCGACTCGGCGTGCGAGCTGATCGACTTCCTCCGGTTCAACGTGCACTTCGCCCGGGGCCTGCTGGAGGAGCAGCCGCTCTCCTCCCCCGGGGTGTGGAACCGGTTCGACCACCGCCCCCTGGAGGGCTTCGTCTACGCGGTCACCCCGTTCAACTTCACCGCGATCGCCGGCAACCTCCCCTCCGCGCCGGCCCTGCTCGGCAACACGGTGGTCTGGAAGCCGGGCCCCACCCAGCAGTTCGCCGCGCACTTCACCATGCGGCTGTTCGAGGCGGCCGGCCTGCCGCCCGGCGTGATCAACATGGTCACCGGGCGGGGCGAGGAGGTCTCCGACGTGGTGCTCGCCGACCCGGACCTGGCCGGCATCCACTTCACCGGCTCCACCAAGGTCTTCCAGCACCTGTGGCGGACCGTCGGCGAGAACATCCACCGCTACCGGGGCTACCCCCGGCTGGTCGGCGAGACCGGCGGCAAGGACTTCGTCGTCGCGCACGCCAGCGCCGACGTCGACGCGCTGCACACCGCCCTGATCCGGGGGGCGTACGAGTATCAGGGTCAGAAGTGCTCGGCGGCGTCCCGGGCGTACGTGCCCCGGTCGTTGTGGTCCGGCGGGCTGCGTGACCGGCTGGCCGCCACCGCCGACTCGCTGACCTACGGCGACGTCACCGACTTCACCAACTTCGGCGGGGCGGTGATCGACGCGAAGGCGTTCGACCGGCACACCGCCGCGCTGGAGCTGATCTCCGGCGACCCCTCCTGCACCGTGCTGGCCGGCGGCACCGCCGACGACTCGGTCGGGTGGTTCGTCCGGCCGACCCTGTTCGAGTGCACCGACGCCACGCACGAGACGTTCACCACCGAGTACTTCGGGCCGATCCTCGGCGTGCACGTCTTCGACGACGCCCGCTTCGACGACGTGGTGGCCCAGGCCGAGTCGGTCGCCCCGTACGCGCTGACCGGTTCGATCTTCGCCACCGACCGCCGGGTGGTCGACGCGGTGGCCGAACGGATGCGCTACGCGGCCGGCAACTTCTACATCAACGACAAGCCGACCGGCGCGGTGGTCGGGCAGCAGCCCTTCGGCGGCGCCCGCGCCAGCGGCACCAACGACAAGGCCGGTTCCTGGCACAACCTGGTTCGCTGGATGTCCCCCCGGACGATCAAGGAGACCTTCGTCCCCCCGACGGACCACACCTACCCCCACATGGGCTGAGTGCAAGGAAGGGCCCCCTGTTATCGCTTTCGGTATAGCAGGGGGCCCTTCCTTGCGCCCGGGCGTCTGCCCCGGGCACGCCCGGGCGTCTGCCGGGAGCGCGCGCCCGCAGAGCGGACGGAGTGCCGCGCGAGCGTGAGCGGACGCGCCCGGCGCGGCTAGCTGCGCGGTCGGTCACCAGCCCTTAACGGACTGTCGTCCGCCGACAGTGCACATTGGAAGCCATCCGGGTGGCGAAAATGGCAAATCCTGGACGGCGGGTCGGTAAAGTGGCAGCGTAATGGGCATGGCGGATTCCGGAGTGAACCCCACGGCGGCGGCCCTGCTCGGGCTGCTCCACGAGGGTCCCATGACAGGCGGTCAGCTGATGGCCGCCGCCGAGCGCAAGCTCGCCCCGTACTGGTCGATGACCCGCAGCCAGGTCTACCGGGAGCTCCCGGTGCTGGCCGAACGCGGTCTGGTGCGGCTGGGCAAGCCCGGCCCGCGCTCCAGCCAGCCGTACGCGATCACCGCGGCCGGCAAGCGGACGTTCTCCCGGTGGCTGGCCGAGGACCCGGGGCGCGACACCATTCGCAATCCGGTCGCCCTACGGATCGCCTTCGGCAGCCTGCACTCGGCCAACCAGCTACGCAACCTGCAGGCATCTGCCAACGAATATCACACCGAGGCCCTCGCCCGGGTGCGGGAACAGGTGAAGAACGCCAAGAAAGAGGGCGACAACTTCGACGCCAGCGCGCTGGAGTTCGCCGTCGCCTACCACAAGGCTGCCCTGTCCTGGTTGAAGAGCGCCCCGGTCGGCTGATCTTCCCGTGCGGCCCGCCACCCCGCCACCGGGCCGCACGGGAAGGGCCCGAACGGCCGCTCCCTGCCCTCGCCGGTGACAGTTTCGGCTCGTGACCGCGGGGCTGGCAAGCCCACTCGGCTCCCCCGCAGTACGCTTGTCAGTCGTGACCGCTGCCGATTACGCCGAACAGCTCAAGGAACTCGACGCCATCCTGCGCAACATCGAGGCCGTGCTCGACCTCGATCGGCTGCACGAGGACAAGGCCCGGCTCGAGGAGCAGGCCTCCGCGCCGGACCTGTGGGACGACCAGGCCAAGGCGCAGCAGGTGACCTCCCAGCTGTCGTACGTCAACGGCGAGATCGACAAGCTGGGCAGCCTGCGCTCCCGGCTCGACGACGCCCGGGTGCTGCTGGAGCTGGCCGAGGCCGAGGACGACCCTGGCGTGCTCGCCGAGGTGGAGACCGAAATCGGGGCGCTCACCAAGAGCATCCAGGACATGGAGGTCCGCACTCTGCTCTCCGGCGAGTACGACTCGCGGGAGGCGCTGGTGGCGATCCGGGCCGGCGCGGGCGGCGTGGACGCGGCCGACTTCGCCGAGATGCTGCTGCGGATGTACCTGCGCTGGGCCGAGCGGCACGGCTACCCGACCGAGGTCTACGAGACCTCGTACGCCGAGGAGGCGGGCCTGAAGTCCGCGACCTTCGCGGTCAAGGTGCCCTACGCGTACGGCACCCTCAGCGTGGAGTCCGGCACCCACCGCCTCGTGCGGATCAGCCCGTTCGACAACCAGGGTCGCCGGCAGACCAGCTTCGCCGGCGTCGAGGTCCTGCCGGTCACCGAGCAGACCGATCACATCGACATCCCCGAGAACGAGGTGCGGGTCGACGTCTACCGGTCCTCCGGCCCGGGCGGGCAGAGCGTCAACACCACCGACTCGGCCGTGCGGCTCACCCACATTCCGACCGGCATCGTGGTGACCTGTCAGAACGAGAAGTCCCAGCTACAGAACAAGGCGTCCGCGCTGCGGGTGCTCCAGGCGCGGCTGCTGGAGCGCAAACGGCAGGAGGAGCAGGCCAAGCTGAACGGGCTGAAGACCGACGCCGCCGGCTCGTGGGGCGACCAGATGCGCTCGTACGTGCTGCACCCGTATCAGATGGTGAAGGATCTCCGAACCGAGCAGGAGACGGGCAATCCGAGCGCGGTCTTCGACGGAGAACTGGACAGCTTCATCGAGGCCGGTATCCGGTGGCGCAAGCAGCGCCAGCTCGCCGGCGACGCTGCGTGATCATCTGTGGGCGGAGCGCGTCGTCGATCTCCCGCTAACCGGGCGTTTCGATGACGCGCCCCGCATCAACGGGGCGTGGGGCTTGGCTCCTCGGTTACACCGCGTAGACTCACCACCCGTGATTCAGCTTGAGCAAGTGACGAAGACGTACCCGAAGGCGTCCCGGCCTTCGCTCGACAACGTGTCCGTCTCGATCGAGAAGGGCGAGTTCGTCTTCTTCATCGGCCCATCCGGCTCCGGCAAGTCCACCATCATCAAACTGCTGCTGCACGAGGTGACCCCGAACAAGGGGCGCGTCGTCGTGAACAGCAAGGACGTGACCTCGATGCGGTCGTGGAAGCGCCCCCACTTCCGGCGTTCCATCGGCTGCGTCTTCCAGGACTTCCGGCTGCTGCCGAACCGCACCGCGTACGAGAACGTGGCGTTCGCCCTTGAGGTGATCGGCAAGACCAAGGCGGTCGCCCGCCGGGTCGTGCCCGAGGTGCTGGAGTTGGTCGGGCTCGGTGGCAAGGAGCACCGCTACCCCCACGAGCTCTCCGGCGGTGAGCAGCAGCGGGTCGCCGTGGCGCGGGCGTTCGTGAACCGCCCGCTGATCCTGCTCGCGGACGAGCCGACCGGAAACCTGGACCCGGACACCTCGATCGAGATCATGCGGCTGCTGGACCGGATCAACCGCACCGGAACGACCGTCGTGATGGTCACGCACGACTCGAACATCGTGAACCAGATGCGCCGCCGGGTCGTCGAGATCGAGAGCGGCCGTATCGTGCGTGACCAGGCCCGCGGCGTCTACGGGTGAGCCGGCGCTCCACCCCTGTGCAGCCTGACGACGAACACCTCACGCCGGAGACCCGGAGGAATTCCCGATGCGCGTGAAATACGTCCTGTCCGAGGTACTGGTCGGACTGTGGCGCAACGTCACCATGACCATCGCGATGATCATCACGTTGGCCGTGTCGTTGACCATGCTCGGTGTCAGCGGCCTTGTGTACAGCAAGGTCGACGACATGAAGGACCTCTACTACAAGAACATCCAGGTCTCGATCTTCTTGAAGGGGGAGGTCACCGAGCAGGAGCGCACCGATCTGGAGGCCAAGCTCAAGAGTGACCCCCTGGTGAAGGAGGTCCTCTACGTCAACAAGGACGAGGCGTACAAGCGCTTCCAGGAGATGTACCAGGACGCGCCGGACCTGGTCAGCGCCGTGAAGCCGGACCAGTTGCCCGAGTCGTTCCGGCTCACCCTGGTCAACCCGGAGCAGTACAAGAGCATCTACGACCAGTACAAGGACACGGCGGGCGTCGACGAGATCGTCGACCAGAGTCAACTGCTGGACAAGATCTTCGACCTCTTCACCGCCGGCCAGAACATCGCCCTGGCCGGGGCGATCGCGATGGCCATCGCCGCCCTGCTGCTGGTCGCCAACACCATCCAGGTGGCCGCGTACAGCAAGCGGCGCGAGGTGGCGGTCATGAAGCTGGTCGGCGCGTCCAACTGGTTCATCCAGGCACCGTTCGTCCTGGAGGCTGTGGTCGCCGGCCTGATCGGCTCGTTCCTCGGCCTGGGGGCGCTGATCGCCCTGAAGTTCTTCCTGTTCGACGGCTCCCTGAGCGCGTTGCAGGGCCTGTTCTCCCCAGTGACCTGGAGCGACATCTTCCTGATGTTCCCGATCATGGCGGGCGTCGGCGCGCTGGTCAGCGCCGTCACCGGCTGGGTCACCCTCCGGTTCTACCTGCGCGTCTAGTCGCTCACCGGGTCTGTCGGCGACAGCAAGGGCCTCCCGGCGCGGAATAATCCGCGCCGGGAGGCCCTTGTCGTTCGGGTAGCATGATCTCCGCTTCCGGCCCGGCAGAGCCGGGGCCGGGGCCGGGCGAGGGGAGGTGGCGCCGATGCCACGGGAACAGGGGCGCAAGGTGGTCGCCTCCAACAAGAAGGCGCGGCACGACTACGCCATCCTCGACACGTACGAGGCGGGCATGTCGCTGACCGGCACCGAGGTGAAGTCGCTGCGCGCGGGGCGGGCGTCGCTGATCGACGCGTTCGCCCAGGAGCGCGGCGGCGAGATCTACCTGCACGGCATGAACATCCCGGAGTACAAGCAGGGCACCTGGACCAACCACGAGCCCCGGCGTACCCGGAAGCTGCTGCTCAAGCGGCTGGAGATCGATCGCCTGATCGGCAAGACCCGGGAGAGCGGGCTCACCCTGGTGCCGTTGCAGGTCTATTTCTCCGACGGCTGGGCCAAGGTGGAGATCGGCCTGGCCAAGGGCAAGAAGACGTACGACAAGCGCCAGGATCTCGCCAAGCGGGACGCGGAACGGGAGATAGCCCGGGTGTCCGGCCGGCGCGGCAAGGGCATGCGCGGGTGATACATCCCTTTTGTCCGTCACGACCCGCCGGGGTGGGGCTCGGGGATGAAACCCGTTGCGGCAGGCGTTAGGCTTGGTGGTGCCGCCACACCGGCGGCCCGTCGAGGGGGTGACTGGTTTCGACTTCGTACGTTGCGGCAGGGGAAGCGAGCCGAGGAAGCCGACGTCGTCTCGAGAATCGTTCGTCGGAAACCAATAAGCGCCAAGCAAAATCGCGCTGACTTCGCTCTCGCCGCCTGAGGCGAGTAGCAAGTCTGTCGGCCTGGGAGTGCCTTCGACCCAGTTAGCCGGCATCAGCTAGGAGGCTGGCCAAGCGGACCCGGTCGCGGGGTCCGTGCGGCGAGATTAATCAGCGACTGGGCCCGCCACACCGACTCGCTCGCGTGATCGGAGGGGCCGAGTAGAGGCACAGCGAGCTGCGCTCGGAGAAGCCCTGACAAACCGGCGAAGGACCCGGGTTCGATTCCCGGCACCTCCACCAGCTGACGATGCGCCCCGGTCCACTGGACCGGGGCGCATCGTCGTCTCCGGGGGTGGTGTGACCTGTGGGACACTGGGGCCAGCGGTGCCGGTGTACGACGACCCGGGACCAGGCGGCTGGAAGGCGGGGCGGAACCGGGGCCCGCGTGGCCGCGTCGAAGGGGTATGCGTCGAGTTCTCGCCCTCGTGGGGCTGCCCCTGTTGGTCGTCGCGGCTGGTTGCGCGCCGGCCGGTTCCGAGCCGACCGCCGACGGCACGCCCGCCGGCAGCCCCGACCACCGCTTCGAGGCGTTCCACCAGCGGGCCGTCGAGATCGCCGAGGCGTGGCGACCCGGCACCGCCTGGACCGGCGGCTACCTGCCGTTGCAGGAGCCCACCGTGCTGCTCGGCGACCCCGGCTTCAGCGCCGACACCGAGCAGGCCTTCCGCAACGGCTGGTACCGGGAGCAGATCGCCGTGCCGACCGCCAGGCCGGCCGCCGGGGCGATCCGCTTCCCCGACGGGACGCTCACCGTGCCGCTGGTCAGTGCCGCCGAGGCGTACCGGCAGCTCGACCAGGGGGACCCGCCGCCGTGCGAGGGGCGGCCGAAGGGCCCCGGCGTCCCGCCGAAGTCCGGCTCCGGCCCGATCGTCGAGCCGGGACCCGACGGCCCGACCGTCGGCGAGGGGCCGTACGGCCACAGCGGCGGGTCGGGCCCGAACGACTCGGTCAGCAGCGGGCCGTCGTCCGCCTGTGTTCCGCTCACCGTCACCGCCGTGACGCTCGGCACCGCGCCGGTGCGCACCAGCCGGGGTGAGGCGCGGGTACCGGCGTGGCTGTTCACCGTCGGGGAGTTGACGGCGAAGGTGGCCCGGCTCGCCGTCGCGCCCGGCACTCCCGCCACCCTCCCGGAGGGGGTCGCGCCGACCCGGCCGGCACCCGACGGTGTGGTGGGCGCGCAGGACCTCCGGGCCGTCGACGGGGCGAAGCTGACCTGGCGGGTCGGGGTCGGGGCCTGCGACACCGGCATCACCCCGTTGGTGCAGGAGCGCGACGACGTGGTGGTTGGTCGGCGGCGGGGTCACCCCGGCCACCGGCATGTGCACCGACCAGCTCAAGCTGGAGCCGGTCACCGCCACCCTCAGGGCGCCGCTGGGTAACCGGCCGGTGCTCGACGTGGTCACCGGCGCGCCGCTGATCCTGCGCGGCTGAGCGCGGCCCCGGGCCCGGAGAGGGCTCAGAGCAGCTTCGGGATCTCGGTGCTGATCGGCACCGGCAGGACGGTGGGCCGGTCCGCCGCCAGCGCCGCGTCCAGCGCGTGGCCCAGCCGGCCCGGCTCCTCGATCACCGTGGCGGCGCAGCCGTACCCCCGGGCCACCGCGACGACGTCCAGGCCGGGCAGGTCGAGGCCGGGCACCCCGGGGGTCTGCTTCAGGTCGGCGAACGCCTTGAGGATCGCGTACTGCTGGTTGACCGGGACCACGACGACCAGCGGCAGGCGCAGCCGCGCGGCCGTCCACAGCGCCTGCACCGAGTAGTGGAAAGAGCCGTCGCCGATCACCGCGACCACCGGCCGGCCCCGCCCGGTGTCCCGCTCGGCCAGGGCGATCCCGACCGCCGCGGGCAGCCCGAACCCTAGGCCGCCGCTGGCCATCGTGAAGTACGACCCGGGACGGGTGACCGGCAGCCGGCGGCGCAGCGCGGCCAGGTTGGACGGTGACTCCTGCACCAGCACCCCGTCGGGCGGCCAGTGCCGGGCCAGGGCGGCGAACAGCGCGTCCGGGCTCGGCGGCGGGCCGAGGTCGGGCGGCCCGGGGGCGGCCCGGGGCGCCGGGGGCGGTCGGTCGGTCGCCGGGAGCAGCTCGACCAGGGCGGCCAGGGCCAGGCCCGGGTCGGCGAGCAGGCTGTCGCCGACCGGGGCGCGGGCCGTCTCGTCCGGGTCGTCGGTGACGTGCAGCAGGCGGGCTCCGGCGGGCAGGTGGTCGCCCGGCACGTGGGGGTAGTAGCGGAACACCGGCGCGCCGACCACCAGCACCGTGTCGTGGCCGGCCAGCGCCTCGGCCAACGGCCCGATCGCGTACGGCAGCACGCCGCGGAAGTGCGGGTGGTCCTCGGGGAACGGGGCCCGCTCCGGTGCGGGCGCGGCCCAGACCGGTGCGGCCAGCCGCTTGGCCAGGGCCACCGCCGCCGGCCACGCCCCGGCCCGGTCGACCGCCCCGCCGAGCACCAGCGCGGGGCAGCGGCTGGCGGCCATCCGGGCGGCGAACTCCCGCAGCCGGGCCGGGTCCGGGGCGTACCGGGTGGCCACGGTGCGCACCTCGGGCGCCCCGGCCGCCGGCTGGGCCCAGTCGTCCATCGGCAGGGAGAGGAAGACCGGGCCGGTCGGCGGCTGCGTGGCCGTGGCGTACGCCCGCATGAACGCCGCCGGGATGTCCTGCGCGCGGGCCGGTTCGTGGCTCCACTTGACGTACGGCTGGGTCAGCTCGGCCGCGCGGCGGCTGGCCAGCCGGGGCTCCAGCAGCAGCATCTCCCGGGTCTGCTGACCGGCCGAGACGATCAGCGGCGTCTTGTTGTGCCAGGCGGTGACCAGGTTGCCCATGCCGTTGCCGGTGCCCGGGGCGGTGTGCAGGTTGACGTGGGCGGGGCGGCCGGTGGCCTGGGCGTACCCGTCGGCCATGGCGACCGCGGACGCCTCGTGCAGGGCGTGGACGTACCGGAAGTCGTCGGGGAAGTCCTGGAGGAACGGCTCCTCAGTCGAGCCGGGGTTGCCGAAGACCGTGGTCATGCCCAGCGCCCGCAGCAGGTCGTACGTCGTCTCGCGGACCGTTGCCATCGGCGGGCCTCCGTGTCGCGGCGGTGCTGGCTCCTCGGCGGAGCCGGCGCGCGCGGACCGATCCCCGACCTGCCGAATCTATCCGGAAAATTCTCACTTGCCGGGCTTTTGGCCGCCCGCCCGCCGCTGCGGTCAGGGGAGAGCGAAGGGCAGCTTGATCCCGTCCAGCGCCCGCCCGCACGGGCAGTCCCGCCCGGTCGGCAGGGCGGCGACGGCGTCCAGCAGCACCTCGCGCAGCCGGTCGGTGTTCTCGCCGAAGACCCGGAAGACCTCCTCCTGGGTGACCGACTCGCCCGCCTCCACCCCCGCGTCGAGGTCGGTGACCAGCGCGATCGGGGTGTAGCAGAGGGCCAGCTCGCGGGCCAGCACCGCCTCCGGGTGCCCGGTCATGTTGACCACCGCCCCGCCGATCGCGGTGAACCAGCGCGACTCCGCGCGGGTGGAGAAGCGTGGCCCCTCCACGACCACCATCGCCCCGCCATCGACCGCCGACACGCCTCGACCGGCCGCCGCGTCCAGCAGTGTCCGGCGCCCCACCGGGCAGTACGGGTCGCCGAAGGCCACGTGCACCGCGCCCCGGTCGTAGTAGGTCTGGACCCGGCCGCTGGTCCGGTCGATCAACTGGTCCGGCACGACGAACGTGCCCGGCCCCAGCTCGGGGCGGAGCCCGCCTACCGCGCACGGGGCGAGGACCTGGCGTACCCCGAGCGACCGCAGCGCCCACAGGTTCGCCTGGTACGGAATCAGGTGCGGCGGGTGCCGGTGGTCGCGTCCGTGCCGGGGCAGGAACGCCACCCGCCGGCCGCCCACCTCAGCGACCGTGACCGGGTCCGAAGGGTCGCCGTAGGGCGTCTGCACCCGGTGCTCGGTCGCGCCCTCCAGCAGGGCGTAGAGCCCCGAACCGCCGATGACCGCGATGTCCGCCGTCGGACCCATCGTCGCTCCCTTCGATCCCACTCGATCACTCACCGGTCAGACCTTAGCCAGCGCCCCGGGCGCAGGCTATGGTGCCAGGCATGGCGTTGACAGCACGGATGAGCCCGGCGTCCCGTGCCGACCGGGTCTGGCCAACCGCCCCCCGCGCAGGCCACGACGTCGGTCCCGTCCGCCCCGACGGCACGGCCGTACGGGGTGACCTTTACCGCGTCCCGGCGTGCGGCTGACGGATGTCCGACATGCAGGGAGAGGACCAGGCGATCGGCGGGCGGGCGATGGACTCGATGACCGGACGGCTGCTGGTCGCGACCCCGACGCTCAAGGACCCGAACTTCGACCGGACCGTGGTGCTGCTCGTGGCCCACGAGCCGGGCGGCGCGCTCGGCGTGGTGCTCAACCGGGCCACGGAGGTGCCGGTGGCCGACGTCCTCGGTGAATGGAGCGACCTGGCGCGGGACCCGGCGGTGCTCTTCGAGGGCGGCCCCGTCCAGCCTGACTCGGCCATCTGCCTGGCCCGGCTGCGCAACCCCGTCAAGCGGCTGCGCGGCTTCCACCAGGTTTCCGGCGCGGTGGGCACGATCGACCTATCCGCCGACCCGGAGCGGCTGCGGGAGAGCATCGGCGGCATCCGGGTGTTCGCCGGATACTCGGGCTGGGGCGCGGGCCAGCTGGAGCAGGAGATCGAGGACGGGTCCTGGTTCGTCCTGGACGCGCTGCCCGGTGACGCGTTCGTCGACCGCCCCGACGACCTGTGGCCGATGGTGCTGCGCCGGCAGGGCGGGATGATGGCGGCCGTCGCCCACTTCCCGCCCGACGTGGCGCTCAACTGACGCCCGGGGGAGGGGGCCCCGCGAGATGACCATGCGGACGGGCGTGTGTATAGTTCTCTCCGTGCCCGGGCAACCGGGGGCGACAGCAAGGGGCCGTGGCGCAGCTGGTAGCGCACCACACTGGCAGTGTGGGGGTCAGGGGTTCGAGTCCCCTCGGCTCCACCAGGATTGACCTGGTGGTATTGACTACGGGCGATGATCTTGAGTCACGCCCGTAGTCACAAAGATCAGTTACGTTTGAACCTCTGAACGGTACTTGTGGCCACGGGGTTCACTATGGTGATCAACTACGCCAGCAAGCGCAAGTCCTGGGAGTTCACCATCGACCTCCCGAAGGGGCGCGACGGCAAGCGGCGTCAGATGCGCTGACGGGGCTTCAAGACCGAGAAGCCAGCAGAGCGAGAGGCGCGAGTTCAGTTCGGCAATGCGGACCTTGCCGAAGACGGCACTGTCGCTGCTGAGCTCGTCGAGTGGATTCAAGAACGAGAACTCGACGTCGGCTGGCGTGACCTTCAGCGTGGTCAGCGCCCGGTGGAGGAGCCGCCGGGCCGCGGCCGCACGGAGGAGGCACGCAGTGACCGACCCACCTTGTGCGGCCGCCGACCAGCAGGGCGACCGCCCCGAGGCCGAGCAGCAGCCCGTTCAGGGCGGCGTCGGTGGCCCGGGCCGTCAGCAGCGCGTCCGGGGGGGCACCCTGACCTCGTTGGGCCTCCGGGTTCACCGTAGCCGCTAGCACTCCAGCCGCAGTTGCCTGATGTGAAGTTTCGGCAGCTAATCGGCATGATCGACGTCAAAGTTGTGTCTCTCACGCAGTTACGGATGTCGATGCTATTCGGCGGACGGGTGACATAATCGCACCGTCTGTCTGTTGTGGCTGCTGGTAGGGCGGGCAGGTTCGGGCGGGCAAAGCCGCGCGACATGCCGGGTACGCGCTTGATCTTGAGCCTGTGGCTCGGTGAGGTTACCCGTGGCGATCGACGTCACCGCAGGTCGAGCCGCATGAGCACACGCGGGAACCCGGCGAGCACCGAGGTGGTGTCAGCCGCCTTCACGAAGCCGGCGAGCTCGAAAACCGCGCGGGTACCGACGTAGGCCATCGTGAGGTCCACCTTCTCGCCACGGTTGTCGACGGGGTAGCCCTCGATCGCCGGCGCGCCGCGCTCGCGGGCGAAGGCGACGGCGCCGGCAAGCAGGTGGTGCACGATGCCCCGCTTGCGGTGGCCCGGACGTACCCGGAAGCACCACACGCTCCACACATCGAGACCGTCGAGGTGTGGGATCCGCTTGTTGCGGGCGAAGCTCGTGTCGGCTCGCGGGTGCACCGCCGCCCAGCCGACGACCTCGTCGCCATCGTAGGCGAGCACTCCGGGAGGGGGATCGAGCCCGACGAGTTCGCGCACCTGGTCGCCGCGCATCGGCCCGCGCAGTTGCAGGTTCGCTTTCGCGCCGATGCGGTAGCTCAGGCACCAGCACACGTTCGCGTCCGGCCGCTTCGGGCCGACGACAGCCGCGACATCCTCGAACACCGTCGCGGGGCGTACCTCAATCTCCATGACGCTTACCCTGCCACCGACCACCGACACGGCTCTCCGGCCCCGGCAGGCACCACCCACGCCCACCGGCCACGCGCGCACGCTCATGCCGCGATCGCGAGACATGCGGCCTCACGCCGAGCTGGCTGGTTGCCGACTGGGCGCGTCGCCAGCGAATGAGAAGATCCTGTCGCGTGCGAGCGCCTTCGTTGTCGCTGCCAGTCAGGCTCGCCGGCGGGTGGGATGCTTTCAGCGGCGATGCCGAGCGGACCTGGGCGAAACAGACTACGACGGATCAATATCCTCAGTCGTGACGAGGTACGGGAGCCTGCGGGCGAGGATGCCGTAGCGTGAGAAGCTGGTAGGCGTTCCAGATCTCGACAGTGGACGGACTGCGCTCAGTCCACGATGAGGCGGTAGCCCCGGCCTATCTCGGTGGCCACGAGCCAGTCGTAGTCTCCAAGCTCCGCCCGCAGGCGCCATACGGCCTGGTCGACGCCGAAGTGTCCGGCGCGGTGGGACATGGGTACCAACCGTTCGATGGTGCTGCGGGACAGCGTGTGACCTGGGTGGTCGGCGAGGGAGCGCATGACCGTCGCGGGCCGCGACCCGAGCCGGATGGTCGTCCCGTTGACCAGCACGGCGCTGCCCTGCAAGGTGAAGCGATGACCGTGGGCCTGGAACTGCCGGCGGCGTGCCACCAGGACCTCCACGAGATGCCGGGCGAGTTCGTCGGGGCTGCCGTCGGCCGGCCAGGAGACCGGTATCTCCCGGGAGTGGAAGAACGAGGCCGACTCCGCGTGGGCGGTCGCGACCGCGACGTCCGTCGCCAGCGCACGCAGCAGCAGGCTCCCGCGACCGGCCCGGGTCGTGAAGTCGACCAGCGCGTTCGCTCCGGCGGCGGTGGCGAACGTGACCGCGTGCACCTCGCGCTGGATGATCATCTGCGCGAGCCGGTTCAGCGACGCCAGGCCGACTGGTCGAGCCGAGCGACGGGTCGGCACGACCATCACCTCGATGCCGTGCGTGCGGAGTCTGTCGACTGCTCGCGCCAGCAGCGCGTCGTCGGCCGTCACCGCGACCCGGCGGCTCACCAGGTCGCGGCCGAGCAGCCAGGTCACCGCCTCGCCGAGGTCGCCGGTCGACGACACCCAGTCGTGGGTGAAGCCGGTCTCCACCAGTGCGGCGCTGACCGACTCGTTCATCGACAGGATGCTCGCGGAGCCGAGCCTGGACCGGAGCGGATCGGCCAGGCCCCATGCCGTCGCCGCGGAGATCCACCTTGCCCATCCCGCCGCGGTGGTGGCGACGACATGATCGACCGGGGCCTGAATGATCCGCCGGGTGGCGATGCGCAATCTCGCGTCCCGGTAGCCGGGCACGGTACGCAGCAACGGTAGGTCGACGGTCACCGCCCCGAGTTGACGTAGCCGTGCCGCGACATGTTGCAGGCCACTGTCGGTAACGACCACTGTGTATCCTGCTAGCGTCGGGCCAGCTCCGGTCGACGTCATGCGGGGAGTCTTGGGGCGGTACGTTTCTGGTGCGTTGCTGGCCGTACGGCAAATGGTAAGTCGTTTCTCTCATCGAGGTTCTTCGTGGCGTGATGCCTTCGACACGCCTGCGCGTCGGATTAATTGATCGCGGCGCAACAAGTGCCTTGTGCATTTCGCCTTACGCGGAGTTGTTGGCTCAGCAACAGGCGTGATTTCTGGCGACCCTACGGTTTCGGGCCATGACCACCTCCCTGAACCGCCGCGGTTTTCTCCGCCTCACCGGAACTGCTGCCGCCGTCGCGGCTGCCGGTGGCGTCCTGACCGCGTGCGCTGTCGACGAAAACCCCGGCCAGCCCGCCAGCGCTGGCGGCAACAACCTGCGCAAGGTCAAGCTCGGATTCATCGCGCTCACCGACTGCGCGCCATTGATCGTGGCCAAGGAACTCGGCTACTTCGCCGAGCGTGGCCTGGACGTCGAACTGATCAAGCAGGCATCGTGGCCGGCGACCCGGGACAACCTCCTGAGCGGCGAGATCGACGGTGGGCACGTCCTGTTCAGCATGCCGCTGTCGGTCGCGATGGGCATCGGCGGCAAGGCCGGCACGACCGACCTCAAGATCGCCATGGTGCTGAACAACAACGGCCAGGCCATCACACTGAAGAAGGCGTACGCCGGTGCCGGTTACGGTGACCTCGCCGTGGCAAAGGCGCTCCTCGAGAAGGAGAAGCCCAAGCTGGCCATGACCTTCCCGGGCGGCACCCACGACACGTGGCTGCGCTACTGGCTCAAGGCGACCAAAGCCGACGTCTCCAACATTCAGATCTCGGCCGTTCCGCCACCGCAGATGGTGTCCAACATGGCCGCCAACAACCAGGACGGGTACTGCGTGGGCGAACCCTGGAATGCGGTGGCGGTCCAGAAGGACATCGGGTTCACCCACATCACCACCCAGGACATCTGGCAGCACCACCCGGAGAAGGCGCTTGTGGTGGGCGCCAAGCTCACCAATGACCAGGACACGCTGGCCGACATCATGAAGGCCACGCTCAAGGCCGCCAAGTGGCTGGACGACCTCGCCAACCGGGACAAGCTGGCCGGCATGCTGGCGCCGGTGGGCTACGTCAACGCACCGGCCGCGGACATCAAGGGCCGGCTGCTCGGCCAGTACAACCTCGGCGCCGGCCTCGGCACCAAGACCTACACCGGCGATCAGATGATGTTTTTCCGGGACGGCGAGACGTCGTTTCCGCGACGCTCTCACGTGTACTGGTTCCTTGCCCAGTATCAGCGCTTCGGCCTCGTCAAGGAGACCCCGGACTACGCCAAGCTCGCCGACGAACTCATCCTGCACGACCTCTACGCGAAGGTCGCCACCGCCGAGGGCATCAAGATTCCGGACGACGACATGGCGCCCTTCCACATCAAACTGGACGACACCATGTTCGACCCGAAGAACGTCGCGGACGAGGCCAGGCGGCCATGACCTCGCGCGACGCAACACCGAGCGCCGTCGCGCCGGCCGTAGACCACTCGAGTAGCCCCACGCTGACGTCAGCTGCCCCGGTCGATGAGGCAGGCGGGGGAGTCAACACGCCGGCGACGTCAGCCACCGGAAGCCGATCGCGGTCGGGGGCCGGGACCGCAGACATCGAGGCTGCCGGGCACCGTGGCCCGGCAGCACCCTCCTGGTTGACTGCGTTGGGCAGTCGACTGGCCAGCTTCGCGGTGGCCGCCCTCTGGGCCGTGGTCGGCCTCGCGGTGTTCGTGGCGCTGTGGCAGTTCGCGAGCCGCGGCTCAGCCACGGTGCCGAATCCGCTCGACAGCGCCCGAACCCTCGGCGACCTGCTCAGCCGGCCGTTCTTCAACACCACCAACGACAAGGGCATCGGCCTGCACCTGTACATCTCGCTACGGCGGGTGTTCCTGGGATTCGGCCTGGCCGCGCTGGTCGGCATCACGCTCGGGCTGATCATGGGTGCGGTCCGACCCGTCTGGTCCGCGCTCAACCCGCTCGTGCAGGTGCTCCGTCCGGTGTCGCCACTGGCCTGGTTCCCGATCTGGCTCTACATCATCGAGGAACCGGCACAGTCGGCGATCATCGTCATCTTCATCACCGCGCTGTGGCCCACTCTGATCAACACCGCGGCGGGTGCCGGAGCCATCCCGCGCGACCAGCGCAACGTGGCACTGGTCTTCAAGTTCCGACCGCTGGCGTACCTGTGGCACGTGCTGATACCCAACGCGCTGCCATCCATCATCACCGGCCTGCGGCTGTCCATGGGCATCGGCTGGATGGTCATCGTCGCGGTCGAGATGCTCCAGGGCAACTCCGGCATCGGCTACTTCGTCTGGAACTCGTACAACGCACTGGAACTCGACAAGGTGGTCGCGGCCATCGTGCTCATCGGTGTGATCGGGCTCGTCCTCGACGCGATCCTGCTCATGCTCTCCCGGTGGGTCGCTCCTGAGGAGGCACACGAATGACCATCACCATCAACGGCGTCCGCAAGTCGTTCCGGCGTCGGGGGCACGCGCCGCAGGAGGTGCTGCGCGGCGTCGACCTGACCATCGGTAGCGGTGAGTTTGTTTCCTTCATCGGGCACTCCGGCTGCGGAAAGTCGACCCTGCTCAACATCGTCGGCGGGCTGGTCAAGGCGGGCAGCGGCACGGTGCAGATCGACGGGCAGCCGGTCACCGGGCCGGGGCCCGACCGCGCGATGGTGTTCCAGAACTACTCGCTGCTACCGTGGCTGAGCCTGCTGAAGAACGTCCGGGTTGCGGTGCAGGAGTCCCGCCCGGACTGGAAGCGGGCCCGGGTCGACGAGATGGTCGAGCGGTACCTGACCGCGGTATCGCTGTGGGAGCACCGCAACAAGCGGCCGGGGCAGGTCTCCGGCGGCATGGCCCAGCGGGCGGCGGTGGCCCGGGCGTTCGCGGTCGCGCCCCGGACACTGTTGCTCGACGAGCCGTTCGGCGCCCTGGACGCGCTGACCCGCTCCCGGTTGCAGCAGCAACTCGTCGACCTGTGGGACAGCGAGTCGGAGACCGAGACCGTGTTGATGGTGACGCACGGTCTGGACGAGGCGATCCTGCTCGCCGACCGGATCGTGGTAATGGCCAACCTGCCCTACCCGTCGGTGCGCACCGTCATCGACGTACCGATCCCCCGGCCACGCAGCCGTACGACGATCGTGCACCACCCCGCCTACGACGGCATCCAGAAGCAACTCGTGGATCTCCTCATCGCGGACGACGACGTGGAGTCCACCGAGGCTGCGGTGGCCTGAGCGCAACCGAGGACACGTACCGCCGGATCTTGGAGGATCGCGGGAAGAACCGTGAGAATCCAAGGTCCGGTGAGGTGCGGCCGGGTTGCGTACCGCCACGAGGCAGGCCGGCCGCGCGGTGCCTCCGCTACCGGCGTTCCAGCCCATGGTGATAAGCCGCGGCGGTCGGAAGAGGGTCAGGGGTTCGACCGGGATCGGCGGGGGGCAGGGCCTTCACCGGGTTGGGCGATTTACAAGTTGTTCGAGTAGAAGTTGACGAGCCGGTCGACGGCGGCGCTGACGTACTCGGGTTCGTCGTACATCTCGTAGTGGCCAGCGCCGTCGATCACCATGAGGTCGACCGGGTTGGGCGCCAGCTTCCACAACTGTATGCCGGACTCGTAGGAGCCGGTGTTGCCGATGCGTCCGGCGAGGATGACCTGCAGCGGCTGGGTCATGAGCTGATCGACCAGGTGAAAGGTGTCGGGCAGCCAGTTCACGCGGGCCAGCTCACCGGAGCGGGTCTCTTCGATGCGCGCGTCGGCCATGGTGTCGAGTGCGGCCACCGAGCAGGTCAGGGCTGGATGTCGACGGACCGTAGTCCATCGACGAGGAGCGCGACCATGCGACGGCCGTGGTCCGGCTCCTCGCCCGGTAGGGGGGCGCACAGTTTCGCGACCGCGTAGAGCAGGTCCTGCGAGCTGACCACGGCCCGGATTTCGCCGGCCGCGGTCGCGGCATCGAGCAACGACCCCAGCGCTGGTCCCAGCTTCTCCATCAAGTAGCCGGAGAGGCCGTCGAATGCCGGATCGCCGGAGTGCAGCGCCGCGGCGAACCCGCGTTTGGTCGCGACGAACGCGGCGAGCCGTTCGAGCCACCTCGCGAGGGCGATGTCCGGCTTGTGCTCGGCGGCCAGCGCCGGGGCCGCATCGGCGCAGGCGTCGATCTCGCGCTCGATCACTGCCTTGATCAGGTCGGAGCGCTGCGGGAAGTGCCGGTAGAGGGTGCCGACGCCGAGTCCGGCAAGGTCGGTGATCTCCTTCGCGGGCGCATCGACGCCCGAGGTGCCGAAGACCGTCTTCGCTGCATCGAGCAGCGCCTCGACGTTGCGGCGCGCGTCGGTGCGGATCCGGCGCGGTGCGCTCGCGGCCGTTCTCGAACCGGTGGTGTCGTTGGACACGGTGGCCCTCCTTGCTTTTCCGGAAAAGCTTTCCGTATAGTTCCGGAAAGAGATTCCGCTTCTCCCACCATACCGCGAGGAGACGCTCATGCAGTACCGCACCCTGGGCCGGACCGGCATCAAGGTCAGCCCGTACGCACTCGGTGCGCTGATGCTCGCCACGTCGATAGGCAACTCCGACCCGCAGGACTCGATCCGAGTGATCCACAAGGCGCTGGACGCCGGCATCAACCTCATCGACACCTCCGACACCTACGGCGACTCGGAGGAGGTCGTGGGCCGGGCGCTCAAGGGACGGCGAGACACCGTCGTGCTCGCCACCAAGTTCGGCCGGCCTGCCGGCACCGACCCCAACCAGCAGGGCACCTCCCGCCGCTGGATCATGACCGCGGTCGAGAACTCGCTGCGCCGCCTGCAGACCGACCACATCGACCTCTACCAGGTGCACAAGCTGGACCCGGACACGGACATCGAGGAAACCCTCTCCGCGCTCACCGACCTGATCCGCGCCGGCAAGGTGCGGGCGATCGGATCGTCCAACACGCCGGCCGTCGACATCGTCAATGCCCAGTGGCTTTCCGAACGGCGCGGGCTGGAACGCTTCCGCACCGAGCAGCTGCCGTACTCGATCCTCAACCGCGGCATCGAGAACGACGTACTGCCGGTAGCCCAGCGCCACGGCCTCGGCACCCTGGCGTGGGGCCCGCTCGGCCAGGGAATGCTCACCGGCCGCGTCCGCAAAGGTCAGCAGAACGACCTGAGCCGCGCGCACTACTTCAAACACCTCAACGACGAGCGCCGCATCGACGTCGTCGAACAACTCATCCCGCTCGCCGACGAGGCCGGCCTGCCGCTGACCCACCTCGCCATGGCGTTCACCATCGCGCATCCGGGCGTGACCAGCACACTGCTCGGCGCGCGCACCATGGAACAGCTCGACGACCTGCTCAAGGGCATCGGCGTCGCGCTCACCGACGACATCCTCGACCGGATCGACGAGATCGTTCCGCCCGGCACCGACGTCACCCGCCTCGACCAGGCCTACGTGCCCCCGCCTGTGGTGAACCCGGCCCTGCGCCGCCGACCGGCCGGCGAACGCAGCGCAGTCTGAAACGGACACCACCGCTACTGGGCCAGCAAGATCCGGATCGGCCACTACCCGGGCGCCGGCATCTCGACCGCAAGGTCAGACTCTCGCCTGGCCGCTGACCTGCATGTCCGACACGATCCGGCACCGTCCGGCGGGCCTCGGCAGAGACCACCGATTAGGAAGAGTCTGCGCAGTGAGCGGATGTCCGCGCGCTACTCGTTGATGAGCTGCTCTCGCAGAATGTCTGCGTGCCCACAGTGCTGGGCGAGCTCGCGCAGTACGTGGAGGTACACCCACCGCAGCGGAAGCGGGCCTCGCCGGTTGCCGTGAAGGATGTCGTCCAGGCCCAGGGATGACGTCGCATGGCGTGATGCTTCGCAGGCTTCGCGGTGTGCCTGCTGGACGGTGGCGATCGTGTCGTCGTCGGCGAGGATGAACGACTCGTCTGGCGTCGCAGGGATGCCGATCTCCGCGCGCGACCGGCACGTGACCGCTTCGTCGAACCAGACTTTCTCGACGAAGGTCGCGTGCTTCACAAGACCCAGCAGCGTGGTCCGGGAGGCCACCAACGAGCGGCGCGCCTGTTCCTCTGTCAGCCCGTCCAAGCAGCCATTGAGCGCGCTGCGGTGCTCGTCGAGGAACGCCTCGAACTGGGCCCGGGCGGGCTGTGCGACGACCTGGTCGGCGAAGGTGGGCGGGTAGGAAGGCATGGGTGAAGCATTCCAAACCGTCGCCAAGAACGACTACGGACGTCGGCACGGCCGGACGCACCCGTTCAGCGCTCGGTCAGGTGGCAAGCTGAACCCATGGACAGGAAGCAGGTGACTGACTGGATCGCGGCCTACGAGCGTGCGTGGCGGACGCCGGGGACGGAGGTGCTCGCCACAATCTTCGCCGCGCAGGCCAGCTATCTGCAGGGGCCGTACCAGGAAGCGATCATCGGTCTGCCGGCCATAGCCCGGATGTGGGAGAACGAGCGAGATGGCCCCGATGAGGTGTTCCACATGACCAGTGAGGTCGTCGCGGTCGAGGGCGACACTGCGGTGGCGCGGGTGGAGGTCCGCTACGGCGACCCAACCGACCAGGAGTATCGCGACCTGTGGATCTTGCGTTTCGCCGGGGACGGGCGCTGCAACTCGTTCGAGGAGTGGCCCTTCCGGCCGCCGCAGCCGCCCACCGCCCGTCTCGCTGGAAGCTGACACGCGCACGCCACGACACCCCAAGCGCTGTCAGCGTCAGGTGAGCCACCTGATCTTGTCGGCTCCTGGGCCCATCACCGCGTGACAGCCGGTACCGACTCGAATGGCGGGCGGACAGTAACAGGATGGCCCCATCCGGGGTGTCGCTGCCCGATCTGACCGGAACGGTGCACCGTCAGTTGCCGCCCTGGGGGGCGCGGGGCTTGGCGCGTACGTGCACGCGCTCGCCCTGGCGGCCGAGGATGCTGAGGATCTCGACGAAGTTTTGCCCGGTGCTGCCGAACCAGTGCGGCAGCCGGGTGTCGAACTCGGCCGCCTCGCCGGCACGGAGCACGAAGTCGTGCCCGGCCAGGACGAGGCGGAGGCGTCCGGAGAGCACGTAAAGCCATTCGTAACCCTCGTGGACGCGTAGGTCAGGCTCGGTCTGGTCTGCAGGGATGATCACCTTCCAGGCCTGCAGGGAACTGGCTTGCCGGGTCAGCGGCAGCACAGTGCGGCCGTTCGCCCGCCTGGGGACGAGACGTATCCGCGGGTCGCCGACCTCGGGCGCGCCGACGAGCTCGTCCAGCGGCACCTGGTGGGCCTGGGCGATCGGCAGCAGGAGTTCCAGGCTGGGCCGGCGTTGGCCGCCCTCCAACCGCGACAGCGTGCTCTTGGAGATGCCGGTGGCCTCGGCCAGCGCGGTCAGGGTGACGCCGCGCTGGGTGCGCAGGCGTTTGAGGCGGGGGCCGACCTCGGCCAGGGCGGCGGCGATCGCGGGTAGATGTTGATCCACGGCCCCATTCCACCCCGGTTTTCCCGGAAACGGCAACAACAGTTGCCGCTTAGAGCGGCTCGGAGCAGCCTGGGCCTCATGAACAAGTACGACGTCGTGGTGGTGGGCGGCGGCCCCGCCGGATTGAACGCCGCCCTGGTGCTGGCCCGAGCCCGGCGCCGGGTGGCGGTCGTGGACGCCGGCCACCCGCGCAACGCCCCCGCTACCCGCCTGCACGGATTCCTGTCCCGCGACGGCATGCCGCCGCACGATCTGCTTAGCGCCGGGCGGGCCGAGGTGGCAGGGTACGGCGGTCGTCTCATCGACGACACCGTGGTCGGCATCGAACGCGGCTTCCGGGTCCACCTGGCCACCGCACCAGCGCTGAGCGCCCGGCGCGTCCTCGTGGCCACCGGCCTGCGCGACGACCTGCCCGCGATTCCGGGCCTCGCCGAGCGGTGGGGCCGGGACGTGCTGCACTGCCCGTACTGCCACGGCTACGAGGTCCGTGATCGACCGCTCGGTGTGCTGGGCGGCACGGTGGACGCGGTGCAGCACGCCCTGCTCGTGCGGCAATGGTCGCCCGACGTCGCCTTCTTCGCGCACACCCACGACCTCACCGCTGACGATCGGGAGCGGCTGACCGCCCGCGGTATCCGCATCGTCGACGGAACGGTGGCGCGGCTCGTGATCGACCGCGACCGGCTCGCCGGCGTCGAACTGGACCGCGGCAGCGTCGTCGCCCCTGCGGCGATCTTCGTTCGGCCCCGGTTCGTGCCGAGCAACAACCTGCTCACCGGCCTGGACTGCCAGGTGGACGGCAACGGCTGGGTGGTCGTCGACCAGACGGGCCGGACCAGCGTGCCCGGTGTCTGGGCCGCGGGCAACGCCGTCGACCCGCGCGCCCAGGTGATCACCGCCGCCGGCGCCGGATCGGCTGCCGCCATCGCCCTGCACGCCGACCTGGTCGAGGAGGACGTCCAGCGCGCCGTCGCGGACGCCCGCCCGTTCTCGGCCGCACTGGAACGACAAGTCACCGAGGCCGTCCTCGCCGGGCGCCGCCACGGTCTCTGAACCCACAACCCCATCATTGTTGAAGGAGCACTCACCATGCCCGAAGACTCGATCGCCCACCCGCCGACGCGCGTCGGGCCGCCGCCCCGGCATCACATGGCCCTGATGATCTGGCTGGCCGTGTTCCCCACGCTCACCGTGCTGCAACTGCTGCTCGGCGACCTGCTCCGGGACACGCCGACGGTGCTGCGCACCCTGGTTCTGGCCACCATCGCGGTGCCGATCGTCATCTACGGCCTCTTGCCGCCGATGCAACGCCTGCGCATGTACTTGACCAGCCGCCGATAGCTCAGCGGTTACGGGGTTCGTATGCCGCGACCTCCGGCGTGGGCAGTCACTCCAGGCGTACCTGCTCGGGTTGGTGGAGACGCCGGCGCGACGCTGCGCAACACGGCGGTTCTTGATCGCTTCGCCGGCCGATCGGACGGCGCGCGCTGCCTGCCAGGGGAAAGTGCCGCGGAGCTGACCGAGCAGCGGGAGCAGCGCGGACCATGGGGAGACGCGGAGTGGTAGTCGTGAATGCGTCTGCCCTTGCGGGCGCTCCGGTCGACGACGGGCCGGTAGGCGACGAGCGGGCACTAGGTTTTGGGACCCCTGTGAGCCCGGGGCGGGGCCTCGTGGGCCACTACGGTCAGGGAGATGGTGCGGTCCGGGCCGCCCTGGCCACCGGCGAGGCCGCTTCCGGGCGGACGACAGGAGCGACGCGATGACCACCACGGATCCCGACGGGGCGACGGTCCTGCGGCTGCGCGCCGCCGGCTGCGTCTTCGCCGAGGACGAGGCCCGACTACTCGTCGAGGCCGCGCGAACGCCGGAGGAGCTGCACGACCTGACGCGGCGGCGGGTGCTCGGCGAGCCGCTGGAGGCCATCCTCGGCTGGGCCGAGTTCTGTGGGCTGCGGGTCATCGTCGAGTCCGGCGTGTTCGTGCCCCGCCAGCGCACCACCTACCTCGTCGAGCAGGCCGTCGCCGTCACCTCGCCGGGCGCGGTGGTGGTGGACCTGTGCTGCGGGACGGGGGCGATCGGCGCGGCCGTCGCGGCCCGCGTGCCCGGCACCCGGCTGTACGCCTGCGACATCGAGCCCGCGTCGGTGCGCTGCGCCCGCCGCAACCTCGAACCGATCGGCGGGCACGTCTACGAGGGCGACCTCTACGACGCCCTCCCGGGCAGGCTTCGGGGCGCCGTTGACGTGTTGGTCGTCAACGCGCCGTACGTGCCCACCGACGAGATCGCCATGATGCCGCCGGAGGCGCGCGAGCACGAGCCCCTGGTGGCGCTCGACGGCGGCTTTGACGGTGTCGAGGTGCACCGCCGGGTGGCCGAGGGCGCGGCGCGGTGGCTCGCCCCCGGTGGGCACCTGATCATCGAGACCGGTGAGAGCCAGGCCGCGTGGACGGCGGCGGCGATGTCGGCGCACGGGCTGGTGGCACGCACCGCCACCTCCGACGAGTGGTACTGCACCGTGGCCGTCGGACAGCGGCCCCACGCTCCTCTGCCGATACGTTCCTGACCGGCCCTGGCGTGTCAGGCATCGGTATTGAGCAGCGCCGTGCCGCAGCCCGCGCTCTCGGGCAGGCACCGGCAACCGTCGGCTCGACGCCGCTTGTCGCGTCGTCGGGGCGCCGGTGGGACGGCGGCCGGCGCGGCACCCGGTGGGTGGGGCTGCCGCGCCGGCCTGATCCGCGTTCGGAGGTACCCCCTACCTCAGCGGATCGCCCTTGGTGCTGGTAGTCGCCAGCGGTGGGTGGTTCAGGCGAGCACGTCGAAGGTGAAGGTCTTCGCGCCGGAGGTGATGGTGCTGCCGTTGGAGGCGAGGACGCCGGTCACCTCGAAGGTGACGGCGTAGGTGCCAGCGGCGTCGAAGGCCCAGTTGGCGTGGGCGTGGACGTTGCGGTTGACGTTGAGGCTGTCGGGCAGGCCGTTGCCGCTGTCGAACAGCACCGTCGGCGTACCGCTGGAGACGGTGTAGACGCTGAATCCGGCGGGCCCGGCGACGTTGGTGAGTCTGAACGTGACGCGGTTGTTCTGGAAGATCCCGGTGGGCACCTCGAGGGTGTTCCAGCCGGGCCAGAGCAGGCCGGTGGTGTTGGACTGGGGCAGGATCCACGCCTGGCCGCCGGTGCCGAGGAAGGACCAGGCGGAGCCGGAGGGCACGGTGGTCTTGGCGGTGGAGGGAACTTGGAACAGGACGTCGGCGGGGTCGCGTTCGATGTCGGTGGCACCGGTGTGGTCCATGACGGTGACGCTGAGAGCGCCTGCGGCGTAGTCGACGTCGATGATGTCGACGTGTCCGCTGGAGAGGGTGACCGAAGCCGCCTGTGCGGGGCTGGTGGCTCCTGTGAGCAGGGCGGCGGTGACGGCGAGGCCGGCGAGGAGACGACGGTAATTCCGCATGATGATTACGCCTTCACCAGGATGCGCAGGGTGGTCGGTTCGGAGGTCACCTGCTGGCCGTCGGCGAGGGTGCCGGTGGCGCGGAAGGTGACGCAGTAGGTGCCAGCGGCGTCGAAGGCCCAGTTGGCGTGCATGTGGTCGCCGGCCGTGAGGGTCAGCGCGTCGGGCAGACCGTTGCCGCTGTCGGCGAGAACCACGGGCTGGCCGACGGCGTTCTCGGTGTAGATCGCCAGTTGGCCGGGGCCGCTCACCGACTGCACGTTCAGGGTGAGCTGGTCACCCGCGAAGGCACCGGCCTCGATCTCCTCGGCGGCGATGCCGGGCCAGACGAGGTTGGTGTTCTGGATCTCGGGAAGAACCCAGACCTTCGACACGCCGGGGGTGCCGAGGAAGCTGAAGGCGGGGTCGTTGGGCACGGTGATCTTGGCTTGGCGCTTGACGACGATGGCGACGCCGTCGGTGGCGTACTCGACGTCGTTGTCCTCGTCGTGGACGCCGATCTCGAGCGCACCTGCTTCGTATGCGATGTCGACGAGGTCGATGTGCCCGGTGCTGAACACGACGGTGGTCGCGGCCTGCGCGGGCGCGGCGGAGGCGACGAGCCCGGCGGTGACCGCTGCCGTCGCGAGCAGCATGCGGAGGGAAGGACGCACGTGGAACTCCTCTCCCGGATCCCCAGTGGACCGGTTGATGAAAACGATAGTCGTTTTGCATAATCCAGGAAAGGGCCGATTGGACCACAGGGCACCCGCAAACAAGAAGAAGCCGCAGTCATCAGGCCACGGCAGTTCGCCCGATCACAGGTCGTACGAAACGCCGCGAGTTCCCGGTCGCCGTGCCCACGCCTGGCCTCATGCACACTGCTTCGTCCCGCAGCCCTTGGCCTGATCTTCTTCCCTGGACGAGAGGATCGATCGATCGAGGACTGCGGCATGCCGCCTATCCGGCGACCGGTGACGGCTCCTGCGGGTGAGGAAGGCCATAGGAGCCCGGTCCAGGGTCGTCGGGGAGTTCCCGTTCGGTCGGGCGCATCCAGCGCCGGGTCAGTACGCCGTGTCGTGGGGCGATCAGCCAGGCGGCGAGGAAGATGGCGGTGGCGACCAGGACGACGGTGCCGCCGACCGGCGTGTCGTAGCTCCAGGACAGGTACAGCCCGACGAACGCCGACACGCCGCCGATCGCCGGTGCGAGCAGCATCATCACGCCGAGGCGGTCGGTGAGCAGGCGGGCGGCCGCGGCGGGGGTGATCAGCAGGGCCAGGACGAGGATGTTGCCGATGGTCTGTAGGGAGATCACCACGGCGAGGGTGACCAGGACGTAGAGCACGATGTCGAGCCAGAAGACGGGAAGCCCCATCGATCGGGACATCTCCCGGTCGAGGCAGACCGCGACGAATTCCTTGTGCAGGGCGAGCACCAGGCCGAGGATGACCAGGCCGGTGCCGCCGACGACGTAGAGGTCCCGGTCCGGGATACCGGTGATCGAGCCGAACAGGAACTGTTGCAGCGACCCGGCGTATCCGGGGGCCTGGGAGATGATCACGATGCCGAGGGCGAACGTGGCGACCAGGAAGACGCCGATGAGTGAGTCCTCCTTGACGCGCCGGTTCTGCGAGAAGATCGCGATCAGCAGTGCGGTGGCGACACCGGCGACGGCGCCACCGAGCACCAGGCTGCCCTGGAGGACGAAGGCGACCGCGATGCCCGGGAAGACCGCGTGGGCCACGGCGTCGCCGATGAAGGCCATGCCCCGCAGGACGACGTAGCAGCCGACGACGCCGCAGACGATGCTGGACATGACCGCGATCGCCAGCGCCTTGGGCAGGAACGCGAGGTCGGGGTTGAGCAGGTCGGTGAGGAAATCGGTGATCGACACTAGGCGGCCCTCACGAGCTTCAGCAGCGGGGACGCGGCGCTCACCCCGAAGGTCTTCGTCCACAGCTCGGCGTCCTGCAGGTCTGCCGGCTGTCCGTCGGCGATGATCCGGCCGTTGAGCAGGACCAGTCGGGTGCAGGAGTCCACCGCCGCGACCAGGTCGTGAGTTGTCATCAGCACCGCTCGGTCCTCTCGCGCCAGGCTGGTGAACAGGTCGCCCAGCAGTTCCTGGGTGGGCATGTCCAGGCCGGTGAACGGCTCGTCGAGCAGCAGGATGCGTGGCGCGAGCGCGAGTGCCCGCGCGACCAGGACGCGTTGGCGTTGCCCACCGGACAACTCGCCGACCGGCCGGCGGCGCAGCCCGGCCAGCTGTACCCGGTCCAGTGCGTCGCCGACTGCCCGCCAGTCGGCGACGCCGGGGCGGCGGAGCAGACCCAGGCGGCCGGTGCGGCCGGTCATCACGGCTTGCTCGACGGAGATCGGGAAGTCCCAGGTGAACTCGTGGCGCTGGGGGACGTAACCGATGTCGGACCGGCCGCGACGCGACGGCTTGCCCTCCACCGTCACCGTGCCGCCGCGGGTGCGGGTCAGTGCCAGGATGGCGCGGAGCAGGGTGGTCTTCCCGGCGCCGTTGGGTCCGAGCAGCCCGACCAGCTCACCCCGGTTCAGGTGCAGCCGCACGCCCCGCAGGACCGGCCGGCCGCCGAGGTCCACGTCCAGCCCTTCGACGTCGAGCGCTCTCACCGCTGGCCCTCCGGCAGCGACGCGGCGCGTTCCCGTTCGGCCCGCCGCTTGGCGCCGCGTCCGCGCAGGAGCAGGAGCAGGAGCACGACGGCGAGCACGACGGCCGTGCCCGTCAGCGCGGTGAGCAGCAGTGCCCTGGACGTGTCGGCCGGCTCGGCGACCGTGGGCCGTGCCTCGTCGGCCGGTGCCTGCCCGGCTGCTGCGGGGATGTCCGCAGTGGCGGCGAAGGCCTCGTCGGCGCTGGTGGCGTCTCCCACGGCGAAGCGCAGCGTGCGGGTCGCCGACACCGTTTCGCCGTTGATCAGGTCGGCCGACACCTTGACCGCGACCAGGTAGACGCCGGGCGCGCTGAACACCCAGTTGGCGTGGGTGTGGGTGTTGACCTCGGCCCAGAAGGACTGCGCCGTGGACTCGGTGGATCGCCACAGCGGCTGCGGTGCGGCGAAGTTGCCCGACTGCAGGTACGTCGTGAGGGTCCCCGGTCCGTGTACGCCGAGCAGGGTCAGGGTGACGCCGCGGTCGATGCTCTGCATCACCCGGGGGTCCTGGGTGTTCCAGCCGAGCCAGACGACGTCCTGGTTCTGGACCTGCGGCACCACGTACACCCGCTTGCCGGCGTCGACGCCGAGGAAGGCGTACGCCGGGTCGTCGGGAACGGTCTGCAGCGCGGCGTCGGAGACGCGGAGCAGGGCCTCGTCGGGGTCGCGCCACACCGGTCGCGCCTGCGTGCCGTCGTGGATCAGCACCGTCCACTGGTTGTCGACGTAGCGGGGGCCGATGTCGACGTGCCCGGTGGCGAGTTCGGTCCGGCCGGTGGCGAGCGGCTGGTCGGCGGCGATCGACTGGCCGAGGCCCGGTGTCGGCTGCTGGGCCCGCGCCGAGGTCTGGGTCGTGACCAGCACGACCGCCATGGCCAGTGCGTAGCCCAGGATGGCGGTGGTCGTGCGGGTGCGGCCTCGCGCCCGTCCTGCCGTCACTGGCTCCTCCATCAGTTGTCTGTGGTCAGGCAGTCGTGCAGTGAGTCGGCGTTGAACCGCATCATCTGCGCGTAGGTGGTGACGTCGCGGTCGAAGGTGTCGCCGTAGATCGGGCAGACCCGCAGTCCCTCCTCCCGGGCCACCTCGGTCAGGGTGGTGGACCGGGCCGTCAGGTTGGGTTCCAGGAACACGGCGGGGATGTTCAGGTTGCGGATCGTCTCGGTGAGCCGGCGGCGGTCGGCGAGGCTCGGCTCGGTGGCGGGGTTCGGGGTGACGAAGCCGGAGATCTGGATCCCGTACGCCTGGCCCAGATAGCCGAACGCGTCGTGGGTGCTGACCAGGTGGCGTCGCGACGGTGGGATCCGGGCGACGGTGTCCCGGACGTAGGTGTCGAGCTGCTCCAGTTGCCGGATGTAGGCCGAGGCGTTCGCCCGGTAGGCTGCCGCCCCCTCAGGGTCGACTCCGATCAGGGTGTCCCGGATGAGCTCGGTGTAGGAGATGGCGTTGCGGACGTTCTGCCACAGGTGCGGGTCGATCTCGCCGTGTACGTGCTTGCCGAGGACCGCCTGCGGAAGCTGGTAGACCTGGGTGCCGGGCCGACCGAGGAACCGGAATTTCCGGTCGCCGGGTACTTCGAGCAGCGCCTTGTTCGGCACTTCGATCACGGTGCTGGCCGGGTCGTACACCCGCTGGCTGGCCTCACCGCTGCCCTCCGGGTCGGCGAACAGGTAGAGCCGCCGCTCGTCGAGGTCGACGGTGACGTCGGCGTGCCCGGAGCCCAAGACCGTCGCGCCGGTCATGCCCGGCACCGAGTGTGGATCCACCCCGACGGCGAAGGTGAACACCTGCTCGCCCAGTGGCACGGGTGCCGCTTCGGGGGTGACCGCCAACTGTGCCCGCATGGCCAGCCGGTAGACGCCCGGCTTGGTGAATGCCCAGCTCATGTGGGTGTGCGCGTCGGGTGGCAGCGCGGCGGTGTCGTCTCGGTATCCGTTGGCGGCGTCGAACCCGTCGGCTGAGTCGACGTAGAACGACGGGTTGCCGAACGACTCGGTCAGGTACGCGAGCACCCGACCCGGCCCCTGCGCGGCAGTCGCGCTGAGCAGCACGTCGGAGGAACGGTTCGCGCCCTGTGCCGCACCGGTGCCGCGTACCCGCATCCCCAGCCAGAGGGTGTCCAGTGACACGTCCTCGACCAACGGGATGATCTCCGCGGCGTACTTCACCGCTCCCTCGGCCAAGGAGATGTTCGGTACGCCGTCGCGCAGGTTCGCGTCCAGGGCCTTGATGACGGCCTGCTCCTCCAGGAGCAGGTAGTTGCTGAACGCGACGTCGGCGTAGACGACGTCGCGGACGTCGCGCAGCGACGGCTCGTAGCTGTGCGGATCGGCGCTGTCGGGCACCAGCGAACTGACGGCCACCCGGTCACCACCGACGTTGCTCACCAGGTCTCGGAGGATTCCGGTGGTCGTGATGACCTGGACCCGGTCGTCGTCGGCGCTCAACGCCACTTCGGACCTGCAGCCGGTGGCCAGCAAGGCGATCAGCAACGGCGGCAGCAGCCACAGCCGTGTGTTCGGCCGGTGGACGGTCGCCCGAGTCACGCCGGTGCCGACACCAGGAATGTGCACCTTGCCCTCCCCCGACGTCCCGGCACCCGACGTGCAGCCGCCGCCGTCCCTGCCGCCCGCACAATACCCGGAAATGGAAACGATTATCAATGCTGTTCTTTCGGGGCGGCCTCGTCGCCGAGGCCGCCCAGGTCAGGACCGGAAAATCACGGGGTAGCCCCACCCGCGGCGTCGGCAAGGCCGGCGTGGCGGCGACGGGTCGCCGCCACCAGCAGGGCCCCGAGCACCACGAGGGCGATGCCGCCCGCACCGGCCGTCAACACCCAGCCGGCACCGGTGCGCGGCAGGGGCCCGTCGCCCTCATCCGCGTCGCCGTCACCGTTGTCAGAGCCGAAGCCGCTTTCCGGATCGGTGCTGTCACCGACGGCGATGGTGAGCGTCTTGGTGTCGGTGACCCCCTTGCCGGCGCTGGTGGTGCCGCTCATCTGCACCGCGAGGCGGTACAGGCCGGGTTTGCTGAACGCCCAGTTGCCGTGCGCATGCGTATTGAGCGGAACGCTCAGCTGCTGGGGGAACGCCTTGTCGGAGTCGAAGAGCACGTCGGCGTTGCCGAACGAGCCGGTAAGGAACAGGGTGTACCGGCCGGGCCCGGTCACCCCCTTCAGCGTCCACGTGACAGGGCCTTTGACGCCCGACACGACGGACTCGTGCTGGGTGTTCCAGCCGGGCCAGACGATGCCCGCCTGCTGCGACTGCGGCAGCAGCCACACGACTTCGCCCTGCTTGCCGAGGAAGTCGGCGCCGGCGGGCACGGTGATCTTCGCGTTGTCCTTGACGTGCAGGACCACGTCGGCGGTCTCCCGCCAGACCGGAGGGCTGGTCCGGTCGTCCTTGATCCGGATCGTCCAGGTGTTGCCGGACAGCTGCGGGCCCATGTCGACGTGTCCGTCGGGCGATCACCTGGTGAGTGCCGGCGGCGGTTGCCGCCGCCTTCGCAGCGACCGGTGCGGCTGCCGCCGGCTTCGGCGCGGCCTCGGGCTTCGGCGCGGCGGGTGGCCGCGGCGCCGACTGCCCGTCGGGCCGCGCCGCCGGCTTGGGCGCGGCCGGCGGCGGCGCCTGCTCGACCGGGCTGATCGTGGGGACCCGCACCCGGTACGTCGCGTCGGCGCTGACCTTCCGGCCGGAGTTCAGGGTGGCCGAGCCGGACAGGGACAGCCGGTAGTCGCCCGCCGCGTCGAAGGCCCAGACCACACCCCCGGTACGCGTGGCCACCGGCAGCCGCGTCGTCCGCGTCATGCCCGGGCGGCTGCCGAAGAGCGGGCTCGCCGTGCCGAGACCGGACAGGGTGTAGGCGGTGAACGTTCCCGGCCCCTCCACCGAGCGCAGGGTGAGGGCCACCATGTCGTCGGCGACGACGCCAGGGCGTATCCCGGTGGTGTCCAGGGCCGGAAACCCGGTGTCGCCGGCGGACAGGGACCACACAGCTTGTCCCGGCGTCCCGAGGAAGGCGAAGGCCTTCCCGGCCGGCACCCGGCCGGCCAGGCCGCCGTCCGGGCCGAGCACCACCTCGGCCGGGTCGCGCCCGGGCGTATCGCCGGCCACCTGCGCGGCGTCCCGGATCCGCAGGGACATCGCGTCACCGTCGAGCGCCAGCGAGGCGAGATCCGCGCCGGTCGCACTGACCGTGGCCGGTTCCGCGACGGCCGGCGTACCCCCTGCGGCCAGCGCCAGTACGGCCAGGGCAAGGCCGGCGGCGCCGGCACGCACGCTTCTCATCATCATTGCTCGCTCCCCAGGCGACGTGGTGGTGGTCCGCCGTACGGCGGTGTGGGTGGTGGCGGTGCCTGCGACGCGATCGAGGGGATCGGTGCGGCGTCTGCGGTACGGCGTGTCACTGCCTGTCCTTCCCCGGGTGGTCCGAGGTCCGTTCGGTCTCCCGGCTGGCTTCGGCGCGACCCTGCTCCCGGGCGGCGGCCACCGCCTGCGCGAGCTGCCGGACCCGCCGGCGGCGGGCGGCGGTCAGCGCCCAGCCGGCGAGGGCGAGCAGGGCCAGCAGGACCAGCTGCGGCCAGGGCACCGCCCAGACGGTGACCCGTGCCGAGTCGCCCTGCGGCGGCGGGTCGAGGACCTGGTCGCCCACAGCGGCGGGCGTGACGGCGGCGCTGGCGGTGAGCCGGAACAGCGGCGGCACACCCGTCATGCGTACGGTGGTGGTCAGTTCCCCGCCGGGCAGGATCTCCGGCAGGGCCGCCGCGTCCACGGAGCGTCCGCCGAGACCGAAGGGCCCGGCCGCGTCGAGCGTGGGTCGTCCGGTGAGCCGGACGTTGCCGGTGTTGCGGACGGTGAAGGTGGCGGTGAGCGTGCCACCAGCGAGCGGGTCGAGCGAGCCGGTGTGCCGCACTCGGAGGTCCTCGACGGCCAGCGCCGGTTGCAGCTCACCGGTGACCCGTAGGTAGATCCGCGCGCCGACGCGGTGGTCGACGGCGACCTGGTTGCCCTGCGCGTCCGCCGTGGTGGTGGTGGCGAGTGAGGCGACGATCCCGCCGGCGTGGTCGCCCGGCGTGGCGTTGTCCGGCACGGTGAGGGTGAACGGGATGTCCAGGCGGGACGTGGACGGGATGGTCAGGGTCCGTCGAGGGAAGCGAACCCAGGCGCCGACGTCGGTGGGCTGTTGGCCACCGGCCAGCAGGTCGAACCCGCCCCGGGTGGTGGTGAACGCGTCGCTGGCGTAAAGGTTCAAAGTCAGCGGGCGCGCCGAATGGTTGGTGACCGCGACGTAGTCGGTCAGGGTGGCACCGGGGTCCAGCTTGTAGGTGAACGCCGGGCGGCCGTTCGGGCCCTTCGCGCTCGATGGTGCCACCCCCCAGGTCGCAACGGACGGAGCCGCAGGTGCGCCAGGTGTCGGCGCGGGCGGTGCCGGAGCCGTGCCGAGCAGGGCGATGCCGGTAGCGATAGCGGCGAGCAGGCGCATGGCGGGGACGGATTCCGTTCCTGGGGTGAGGGATGGGGCGGGGCGGCCGGGTCGTGGCCCACCCCGCGACCGTCCGGTGGCCCGGCACTGAGCCGCGCCACCGGACGTGTTGGTGTGGTCAGATCGCGGTGAGGGTGAGGGTCGCGGTGTAGGTCCCCGCAGCCGTCTCGGTGGGCAGGCTCAGCCGCAGCCCCGCGCCCAGCTGGGCGGTGCCCCGCCCGGCACCGCTCGACGCCGAGCCCAGCACCGCGCTGTTGCCGAGGCCGCCGCCGCTGCCGATGACGTACGGTGCCACCACCGGGCCGGCGACCACGCCCTGCCCGGAGCCCTGAGCCAGCACCCGAGGGCTCCAGCCGAGGTACCCGGCGCTGAACGTCGCCCCGGCCGGCCCGGTGAAGTCCGCCGGGATCTGCCCGGACGCGCTCCATCCCGGCTGGCCGGCGCGGGTGTCGGTCACGGTGACCGGCCGGAGCTCGCCGATGCTCTCCCACCGGTCACCGGCCACGTTCAGCTGCGCGGGCGGCAGCACCACGGCCCGGTCGTCCGGATTGACACTGATCACCAGCGAGCCCTGCGTTCCGTCGATCGACGCGGTGATCGTCTGCGAGGTACCCGGCTCCTGCGGCGGGAACGCCACCCACAGGGTCACCGGTTCGCTGGCCGCGACGATCGCGTGATCGTCGTCGTAGAGCTTGACCACGTACTCGCAGGCGTTGAGCTGCCGGGTCGCGGTGAAGGAGTAGCTGGCACCCGCCTCACCCGGGATGACGGTCCAGTCGGCCGCGCCCGGGCACTTGCTGAACCAGCGGTAGTTGTTCAGCTCGGTCTGCGGCGTCTGCACCGCGTTGAGCGTGACGGTGTCGTTCGGCTGGTACTCGTCGGCCATGCCGCTGATCGACAAGTCGACCTCGGGCCCGCTGCCGGGCAACTCGCCGACGACGAACGAGTAGTCGACCGGCCCGGTGCTGACCGTGGTGCCGTTGGTCAGGGTCGCGTCGGCCTGGAACTTGAGGGTGTAGCTGCCCAGCGCGCTGAACGCCCAGTTCGAGTGCGCGTGGGTCTTCACCGGGACGTCGATCGCGTCCGGCAGCCCGTCGGCATTGCGGAACTTGATGATCGGGCCGCCGAACGAGTCCTGGGTGAACAGCGTGACGTCGCCCGGCCCCTGTACGCCCACCAGGCTCAGCCGCACCTTGTTTCCTTCGAACACCCCGGAGTCGAGCGTCGTGGTGTTCCAACCCGGCCAGAGCAGATCCGGGTCCTGGGTCATGGGCAGCAGCCAGACCTGGCTCCCCGCCGGCCCGAGAAAGGCGAAGCGGGGATCGTCCGGAACGGCCATGGCCGCCCCCGGCAGGACCTGGAACGTCACGTCCGCCGGATCCCGCTGCACCGCGGGGCTGACCGTGTCGTCGTTGACCTTCAACGACAGCGCGCCACCGTCGTAGTGCACGTCGATCGCGTCGGTGTGCCCCTTGGACAGCACCACCTTCTCGGCCGCGGACGCGGTGGCGGGCGCCAGCACCGTGCCGGCGACCACCACCGCCCCGGCGACCAGGCCCGCGAGACCGCGAGCCCTCACCGTCGCATTCATACCTCTCCTTCCACACCACACACCTGCGGGCAGTGGTACATGTGGCCCGAACCGGCGGTGCTCCACCGGCCGGCCTCCCACGCCGTTGGCGCTGGTGACGACATCACCACGACGCCTTACGCACTCCGGGCATCTCGCCGCGTAGGGCCAGCTCGCGGAACCGGACCCGGGACAGCCCGAACCGGGTCAGCACTCCACGTGGGCGGCCGTCGATCTGGTCGCGCGATCGCAGCCGTACCGGGCTCGAATCCCTCGGTAGCCGGCTGAGTCGGCGTACCGCCTCGGCGCGTGCGTCCGGGTCGGTGTCCGGGTGGGCGGCCAGCCGCTTCAGCTCGGTTCGCGCCTCGGCGTGTCGGGCCACCAGTTCCTCGCGGCGGGTCTGCCGGTTGACCAGGCTCTTCTTCGCCATCAGCGTGCCTCGCGGAACTCGACGTGCCGGCGCGCGATCGGGTCGTACTTGCGCAGGACCAGCCGGTCCGGGTCGTTGCGGCGGTTCTTGCGGGTCACGTACGTGTAGCCGGTGCCGGCGGTGCTGCGCATCCGCACGATCGGCCGCACGTCGGTCTGGCGGGCCATCAGAGCTTCACTCCCCGGGCACGCAGCTCGGCGACGACCTTCTCGATGCCCTTGCGGTCCACGGTCTTGAGCGCCTTGGCCGTCAGGGTGAGGCTGACCCACCGCCGCTGCGAGGGCAGCCAGAAGCGGTGGTTCTGCAGGTTGGGGTTCCAGCGGCGGCGGGTGCGCCGGTGGGAATGGGACACGGCGTTGCCGAAGCTCGGCTTCGCGCCGGTGACGTCACAACGTCGGGACACAGTGCTCGCTCCTTGAGGGAAATCATAACCGTAACGACAACGATTTTCAGTTCTACATCAGCTGTTCGGTCACATCTACGCCAGGGCGTCGACGATCTCGACGGCGCAGTCGACCCCGAGGCGGTAGCCGACACCACGTAGCGTCGTCACCACCGGCACATCGGCGCCGAACTTGGCGCGCAACCGCCGGACATGGACGTCCACGCTGCGGGGACTGGTGCGGGACTGCTCCCAGACGTGCTGGAGAAGTTGCCGCCGGGTGAAGGCCTGGCGTGGATGTTCGGCCAGGTAGAGCAGTAGGTCGTACTCCCGGCGGGTCAGCGCGACCTCGGTGCGACCGCAGTACACCGCCCGCGCCTGCGGATCGATCCGCAAGTGACGATCCGGCTCCTCCGGCGGCGACATCGACACCGGGTCGCCGCCCAGAAGGGCCAGCAGCGCATCGAGACGGCCAAGGTCCCCCGCGCGGGCGGCGGGACCGAACCTCAGTTGAACCGTGACGGTGAGGACGTCGCCGGACTGTCGGGCCTCGACCCCGTGCGTCCGCACCTCACCGCTGGCTTCGGCAACTTCCATGTGCTTAGAATGACAATCGTTTTCAAGTAAGTCGAGAGGAACACGATGTCGTCGTCACCACAGGCTCCGACCCATGCCGTGACAGCCGACGCTGATACCCGCCCGTCACTGACCGTGCTGTCCGGGTTCTGGCCGGCGGCGACCTTCGCCGTCGCCCGCGCACTTCTCGCAGCCGATCCGTCACTGCTGCTCGTACGGCACGACCTCACCGCCATCCGCGACGGCCTCGTCCGCCGGGTGGTCCGCTCCAGCGCCGGCATCATCGAAGACGAGCAGGTCGAGCTGCGGCACGGCTGCGTCTCCTGCACCCTGCGCGAGGACGTGCTGCCCACCCTCGTCCGGCTCACCCGCAGCCACCCCGGCCAGGACCTCGTGCTCATGCTGCCCGAGGTGGTGGAACCCGAGGCGGTCGCCGCCGCCTGCGCCTACTGCCTCATCGACGGCGCACCGATCACCGACCTTCTCCGCGTCGACTCCTATGTCACCGTCCTCGACGCCGAGCACCTGCTCGACGGCCTCGCCAGCACCGACGACCTCACCGCGCTCGGCATCCAGGCCGCCGAGGACGACCACCGCGCGCTCGCCGACGTGGTGGTCCGGCAGATCGAGTACGCCGACACCCTGCTGCTGTGGGGGCAGTCCCGAGAGGGAGATTTCGACACCAGCAGGATGGCGATCCTGCTGCAGCGAATGGCACCGTGGGCGGCCCACATCCGTGTCGACGACGACCGTGTCGACGCCAGCACGCTGACCCGTCAGCTGCGCCACACCCGTCGGCACCGACCGGAAACCCCCGGGATCCTCACCCGCGGTCTACAGGGCTACACACTGGGCATCCACGAACCCGAGCCTGACTGCGGAGTCGTCTCCACCGTCTTCCGTGCCCGCCGCCCATTCCACCCGCAACGCCTGCACGACGTCCTCGAAGACGTCAACGCCGAAATCATCCGCTCCCGGGGCCACCTCTGGCTGGCCAGCCAACCCGACACCGTAGTGGCCTGGGAATTCGCCGGCGGCGGCCTGGCAATGGGCTCCCTCGGACACTGGCTGGCAGCCCTGCCCGAAGACCGCTGGGAACACGTCGAGGACCAGCGCCGTCTCGCCGCAGCCCTCGACTGGGACCCCTACTACGGCGACCGCCACCAACACCTCGTCTTCATCGGCCTCGACATCGATCCCGCCGAGCTGCACCACACCCTCACCGGCTGCCTGCTCACCGACGCCGAACTCGCCGATGGCGAGGAAACCTGGCGCACCTACCACGACCCCTTCACCGGCTGCTTCCCCCTCGAAGCAGAGGAACCGCCCAACACCAACACCGAAGGAGCGTCACCCGCATGAAGCCCGGCATCCACCCCGAGTACCGACCCGTCGTCTACCGCGACAAAGGCGCGGACTTCGCCTTCCTCACCCGATCCACCGCCACCAGCGACCACACGATCCAGTGGACCGACGGCAACACCTACCCCGTCATCGACGTCCAGATCTCCGCCGCGAGCCACCCCTTCTGGACCGGAAAGCAGCGCCTGCTCGACACCGCCGGCCGCGTCGAGAAGTTTCGCCAGAAGTACGCCCGCCGCGAACCCCGGGGCTGATGATGAGCACCGGGGCACCCGTCGACTGGGCCCTGGCACCGCAGCCGGTCGGCGCAGCCCGGCAGGACCGGGCCTGGTACCTGACGATCGCCCGCGACCACATCCGTGCCGAGTGGTCGGACCGTCGAGCGCGCGTCAAGCCTCTGCGCGCCGACATCCCCGCCGAGACGGCCGACCTGCGCGAGACGCTCGGCGTCCACCCCTAACCGCCATGACCACGCCCCTCGTTACGCAGTTGCGGGTCGCGGGTCTGACGCCCACCGCGCAGCGTCGCGCCGTCCTGGCGCTGCTGGCCAGACACTCCCGCCCGCTCACCGCTCAGCAGGTGCACGCCGAACTCACCAGCACCGCGCGGCACATCGGCCTGACCACTGTTTACCGAGCGCTGCACAGCCTCGCCGACGCCGGACTGCTGCACACCTTCGACCTGGGCGGCCAACGTGCCTACCGCCACTGCGGTACGGCACCGCACCAGCACCTGATCTGTACCCGCTGCGACGCGGTGACCGAGTGCCCGCCCGAGATCGTGACGGGCTGGCTCAGCGAGCTGCACCAGCACACCGGCTTCACCCCACATCCTGACCGACTCGACGTCAGAGGCATCTGCGCGACCTGCGCCGGCACGTGAGGAAAGAGGTGGTGGTATGCCAACCCGCCCGCCGCCTCGAACAGCCGCGTGCCGCCAACCAGCTCGATCAGGGCCCACGGGTGACTGGGCCGGATCGGCGATGGTCAGCGTGAGCACTCCGCGCACATGCCGAAGACCTCCAGGGTGTGGCCGACGTCGGTGAAGCCGTGCTGAGCGGCCATCCGGTCGGCCCACCGCTCCACGGCGGGCCCGGCAACCTCCACCGTGCGTCCGCACTCGCGGCAGACCAGATGGTGATGATGTTTGCTCTGGCTGCACCGGCGGAACAACTGCTCACCGCCGGGCAGCCGGGTGGAGTCCACCTCGCCGGCCTCGACCAGCAGCTGCAAGGTCCGGTACACGGTGGTGAGGCCGACCCGCGCCTTCCGGGCGAGCAGCATCTGATGAAGATGCTGCGCCGAATGGAACCCCTCGACCTCGCGCAGCAACGTCAGCACCTCAGCCCGCTGACGGGTGTTGCGGGTCGCGTTCGGCATGGCCGACGTCACTGGGATCGTGTCCTCCCTGCTGGTAGCCGTAGCTGCCAGGCGCCTTCGATCTGCACCGCTCACCTGCGATTCCACCATATAGGCGTCCTCAGGGTTCGTCTCGTGCGCCGCCCCGCCGGGCCTCTAGCGGAGGTGGTTGAGCCCCGCCGGTGAGATCCGGTCGTCCGCGCGGATCCTTTACTACTTCACTAGTAAAGGGGTAATGTTCGGGCATGTTCGTGTTCCGGCTCGACAGCCACTCGGGCGTGCCGACCTACCTGCAGCTCGTGCAGCAGGTTCGGCAGGCCGTGCTGCTGGGGTTCCTGCAGCCGGGCGACCGGCTGCCGCTGATCCGTGAGGTCGTGGAGACCCTCGCGATCAACCCGAACACCGTCGCCAAGGCGTACCGGCAGATGGAGCAGGAAGGCCTGGCGGTCGGGCGCCCAGGGCAGGGCACCTTCATCACTTCCACGCAGACCGCCGCCTTGTCTCCGGCGACGTACAGCGCACTGCGGCGTGGCCTGGAAGCGTGGCTGCACCAGGCATACGCCGCAGGGCTCGACCGGCAGGCGGCCGCAGCCCTCTTCACCACCGTGCAGCAATCGATCGACAAGGAAGCCGCATGACAGCAACAGACATCGCGCTGACCGCCGAAGGGCTGTCCAAGCGCTACCGCCGTACCTGGGCGCTGCGCGACTGCACCCTGGAGGTTCCGGCCGGCCGGGTCATCGCCCTGATCGGGCCCAACGGCGCGGGCAAGAGCACCCTCCTGCGCCTGTCCGCAGGGCTGCTCGCGCCGACTGCCGGCACGGTGCGGGTGCTGGGCGAGGACCCAACGGCCAACACCCCGCAGGTGCTCGCGCGCATTGGCTTCCTCGCCCAGGACCATCCCCTCTTCAAGCACTTCACCGTCGCCGAGCTGATCCGCTTCGGCCGGTCCTGCAACCGCCGCTTCGACCGGCACCTGGTGGAAACCCGCATGGCGGAACTCGGTATTCCGCTGGACCGTCGCGCGGGCGCCCTCTCCGGCGGCCAGCAGGCCCAGGTCGCGCTCGCGCTGGCCCTGGCCAAGCACCCCGCCCTGCTGCTGCTCGACGAGCCGATGGCCGCCCTGGACCCGGTGGCCCGCCTGGAGTTCCTCCAGGTGCTCATGGGCGCGGTCGCCGTCGACGGGGTCACCGTGCTGTTCTCCTCCCACGCCGTGCCGGAGCTGGAACGCGTCTGCGACCACCTGGTCGTGCTCAACGGCAGCCGGGTCGCGCTCACCGGGGACATCGAGACCCTGCTGGCCGAACACCGCCTGCTCGTTGGCCCGCGCGTCTCCGCCGAGCCCGAAAGCTCGGCCACCATCGTGTCGGCGACGCACAGCGACCGCCACACCACCCTGCTGGTACGCGACGGCGGCGGCCCGACCGCTCCCGGCTGGCAGGCAAACCCCGTCGGGCTGGAGGAACTCGTGCTCGCCTATCTGCGCCGCACCCCGGCCCCCACGGCAGAGGCGGTGGCGGCATGACCTGGCTGACCTGGCGTCAGCACCGCGCCGAGGCCACTGTCCTGGCGCTGCTGGTCGCCGTGGCTGCGGCCGTCCTGCTACTGCTCGGGACGTCCATGCACGGCCTCTTCCCGCACGGCGTCGCGCGCTGCGCGGGCGGCTCCGTCGCTGAGGGCTGCGCCGTGGCGCTGCAGCGGCTGTGGGAGGAGCACGGGTACGCCTCGAAGATGCTGTCCCTGTTCAACCTGCTGCCGTTCGTCATCGGCGCGTTCCTGGGCGCACCGCTGTTGGCCCGCGAGCTGGAGACCGGCACGTGGCAGTTGGCCTGGACGCAGTCGGTGCCCCGGATGCGGTGGCTGGCGGTCAAGCTCGCCGCGCTCGGTTCGCTGGCGGTCGTGCTGACCCTCGCTCTCAGCGCCGTGGTCACCTGGTACCGCCACCCGCTGGACGTGCTCGACGGTCGGTTCACCGCCGACGCGTTCGACCTGGAGGGCGTCGTTCCCGCTGCGTACGCGCTGTTCGCGTTCGCGTTCGCCGCGGCGGCCGGGGTGCTGCTGCGGCGCAGCCTGCCCGCGCTCGCGGCGGCGCTGGCCGCGTTCCTCGCGGTGCGGGTCGCCGTTGCCGGCGCGCTGCGCCCGTACTACGCGTCGCCGCAGACCCTGGCGAACCCGGTGACCGCGGGGGACACCACGGTCGACGTCGGCGGGCCGAGGACGTCCACCGGCAATCACCTCGACTGGATCCTCGCGACGGGCTATTCCGACGCCGCCGGCCGCCGGCTCGGTCTGGCCGAGGTGTACCACATGGACCAGGACGCCCGGCGGTCCGGCCTGGACCTGGCTACCCACCTACGCGATCGCGGGGTCCTGCAGTGGGTGGAGTTCCACCCCGCCGAGCGCTTCTGGACCTTCCAGCTCATCGAGGCCGCGCTGTTCCTGAGCCTGACCGCAGCGCTGCTCATGGTGGTCGTCTGGCGGGTCCGGCGGCGAGCCCTGTGACCCGCCCGGATGCGCCTGCCGGCCGGCCGCCCTGAGCTGGTGGGAGACGATGATGTCGCCGAGTTCCTGGTTGCCGCCGTCGTGTTCCGGCGAGTTGAGGCCCTGGCAGCTGCCGACCGGGACGACGGAGTCGGGCGTGAGGCTGTCGATCAGGACGGTGGCCTGAGCAGGCTGCGGCGGGAGCCGTCGAACCTTTGCCGCCCCGCGTCCGTACCAGTGCGCGGGAGGTCGACACCATGGCCGTACGCCGCATGTTCGCCGCCGTCGCGGTCGTCGCCGCGACCGTGGCGCTCGCCGCGCCGCCGGCGTACGCGCACGGCGCGCCGACCACCCCGCTGAGCCGCGCCGCCGCCTGCCGGCCCGGCGGCCCCCACGCCGCGACCCCCGCCTGTCGGGCTGCCGTGTCGGCCGGCGCGGCGGTCCGCGAGTGGGACAACATCCGGGTGGCGCGCATCGACGGGCGGGACCGGGAACGCATCCCCGACGGTGAGCTGTGCAGCGGCGGGCTGTCGGCGTACCGGGGGCTGGACCTGGCGCGGTCCGACTGGCCGGCGACCGAACTGGAGGCCGGCGGTCGGCTCACCTTCCGGTACCGGACGACGATCCCGCACCGGGGCACGTTCCGGCTCTACTCGACCGTCGACGGCTACGACCCACGGCAGCGACTGACCTGGGTGGACCTGGAGGCCGAGCCGTTCCTGACGGCCACCGACCCGCCGTTGCGGGACGGGGCGTACCAGATGGCGGGGCGGCTGCCGGCAGGCAAGACCGGGCGGCACCTCATCTACACGATCTGGCAGAACTCCGACACCCAGGACACGTACTACTCGTGTTCCGACGTGGTCTACCGCGCCCCGGCGACGACCATCGCCGCGCTGCCCGGGCAGACGGAGCCGGCCGACGCCCCCGGGGTGCTGCGTGCCGACGCGGGGACGCTGAGCGCGCCCGCCCCCTCGGGGGCGACCGTCGAGGGCGCGGCCGGGGTGCCGGTGGCCTCGGTGAGCCGGCTCGGCCCTGGCGGGTGGCCGGTGGCGGCCGGCGCTGCCGCGGTGCTCGTCGTGCTGCTGGCCGC
>NZ_GG657738.1:4792230-4814118 GCF_000158815.1 Micromonospora sp. ATCC 39149
GGGCGGGCGATGTTCGCCTCCAACTGGGCGACGCTGCTCGCGCCGATGATCAGGCTGGTCATCCGCGGGTCGCGCAGCGCCCAGGCGAGCGCGAGCTGGGCCAGGGACTGGCCGCGCCGCTCGGCGACCGCGCCGAGCGCCCGGATCGTGGCCATTTTCTTCTCGTCGAGGTCGCTCTCGTTGAGGAAGACGCTGGTGCGCACCCGGGAATCCTCGGGAATGCCGCCCAGGTAGCGGTCGGTGAGCAGCCCCTGGGCCAGCGGGCTGTACGCGATGCAGCCCGCCCCCACCCGCTCCAGCGTGCCCAGCAGGCCGTCGCGCTCGGTCCAGCGGTTCAACATCGAGTACGACGGCTGGTTGATCAGCAATGGCGTGCCGAGGTCGCGCAGGATCGCGGCGGCCCGCTCGGTCTGCGCGGAGTTGTAGTTGGAGACGCCGACGTAGAGGGCCTTGCCGGAGCGCACGATCGCGTCCAGCGCGCCCATCGTCTCCTCCAGCGGGGTGTCCGGGTCGAACCGGTGCGAGTAGAAGACGTCGACGTACTCCAGCCCCATCCGGCGCAGCGACTGGTCCAACGAGGAGACCAGGCACTTGCGGGAGCCCCACTCGCCGTACGGGCCGGGCCACATGAGGTACCCGGCCTTGCTGGAGATCACCAACTCGTCCCGGTACGGCTTCAGGTCCCCGGCGAGCAGCCGGCCGAAGTTCTCCTCCGCCGACCCCGGGGGCGGGCCGTAGTTGTTCGCCAGGTCGAAGTGGGTGACGCCGAGGTCGAAGGCGCGCCGGACGATGTCGCGCTGCCGCTCGAACGGGCGGTCCGGCCCGAAGTTGTGCCACAGCCCGAGCGAGACGGCGGGCAGCCGCAGCCCGCTGCGCCCGCTGCGCCGGTAGGTCATCGTCTGGTAGCGCTGGTCAGCGGCGAGGTACGTCACGCCACCGACCCTATCTCCGCCCCCCGGTGGCCCGAGACTCGCGTCCGTACGACGGGTCGTCGGCGCGGCCCCCGACCACCGGGCGCGGGCCGTCAGACGGCGATGCAGACGAGCGGGGAGGTCGTGGCGGGGCCGGTCCCGATCAGCCCGAAGGTGGTGCTGGCCCCCGGGGCGAGCTGTCCGTTCCAGTCGGCGTTGCCGATGGTGACCAGGTTGTCGATGGTCGAGGAGACCGTGGCGTTCCAGATGTCGCGCACGCCCTGCCCCTCGGCGAGCGTCCAGCGCACCGCCCAGCGCTGCACCGGCGTGGTGCCGATGCTGCGTACCGTCACCTCGGCGTGGAAGGCGCCGGGCCACGGGCTGACCAGCTTCCACGTCGCCGAGCAGCGGGTCGAGGACGTCGGCGTGGGGCTCGGCGAGTCGGTGGGGTGGGGCACGGTCGAGGTCGTCGTCGGGGTCGGGTGCGGGGACGTCGGCGTCGGCGTCGGCGTCGGGTACGGGGCCGGCATCGTGGCCGGCCTCGGGATCGGTGCCCCGGCCGCCGCTGCCGCTGCTGCCCCCGCCGCTGCCGCCCCCGCCGGGGGGCTCGCGCCGGCGCGGGCGAGGCTCTGCGCCCCGTGCCCGCCGGGGCCGGCCGCCGACGCGGCCGGGGTGAGCACCGGTGCCACGGGCGCGAGCAGCAACAGCCCGCCGGCCAGGAGCAGGCAGGCGGCGCGGGATCTGGGACGGGGACGGTTCACGGTGGCCTCCGGGGACGGGATTCGGTGGATGGCAGCCCTCCAACCATTGATGTGCGCCTATCTGTTTGTCAATCGGCGGTTCGTTCCGCCGGCCGCGCCCACCGCTCGACCGCGTTAGCAGGGGACCCTTCCTCTACCGAAAGAGTTAACAAGGTGCCCTTCCTCTTCAAAGGGTGAAGCGCGCTAGCGTTGGTCGGGTGACTGAGCCCAACCAGGTTCTCCCGGTCCCGCCCGCCGACCTGCCCGCCACCCTCGGCGCGCTGCGGGCCGCCGGGCACCACTACCGCACGGTCAAGCAGGAACTCCGCGACAACCTCCTCACCCGGCTGCGCGCGGGCGGGGACCGCTTCCCCGGCATCGTCGGGTACGACGACACGGTGCTGCCCGAGGTCGAGCGGGCGCTGCTCGCCGGCCACGACATGGTGCTGCTCGGCGAGCGCGGCCAGGGCAAGACCCGACTGATCCGCTCCCTGGTGGTGCTGCTCGACGAGTGGACCCCGGTCATCGCCGGGTCGGTGCTCAACGAACACCCGATGCACCCGCTCACCCCCGCGTCCCGCGCCCTGGTCGCCGAGGCCGGGGACGACCTCCCGGTCGCCTGGCTGCACCGCAGCATGCGGTATGGCGAGAAGCTGGCCACCCCCGACACCAGCGTCGGCGACCTGATCGGCGACGTCGACCCGATCCGGATCGCCCAGGGGCGCACCCTCGGCGACCCGGAGACGATCCACTTCGGGCTGGTGCCGCGCACCAACCGGGGCATCTTTGCCGTCAACGAGCTGCCCGACCTGGCCGAACGCATCCAGGTGGCGCTGCTCAACGTGCTGGAGGAGCGCGACATCCAGGTCCGCGGCTACCAGCTTCGGCTGCCGCTGGACCTGCTGCTGGTGGCCAGCGCCAACCCGGAGGACTACACCAACCGGGGCCGGATCATCACCCCGCTCAAGGACCGGTTCGGCGCGGAGATCCACACCCACTACCCGCTCGGCCTGGAGCTGGAGCTGGCCCTCATCCGGCAGGAGGCCGACCTGGTCGCCGAGGTGCCGGAGCACGTGCTGGAGGTGCTGGCCCGGTTCGCCCGCGTGGTGCGCGACTCCCCGTCGGTCGACCAGCGCTCCGGCGTCTCGGCCCGCTTCGCGATCGCCGCCGCCGAAACCGTCGCCGCCGCCGCGCTGCGCCGTTCCGGCCTGCTCGCGGCCGGCTCCGCCGACGGGGTACGCCCCGAGGCGCCCGTCGCCCGGGTCGGCGACGCGGTGTCGGTGACCTCCACCCTGCGCGGCAAGGTCGAGTTCGAGAGCGGCGAGGACGGGCGGGAGGTCGAGATCCTCGCCCACCTGCTGCGTACCGCGACCGCCGAGACGTTCCGGGCCCGGCTCGCCGGGCTGGACCTGTCCGGTTTCACCGCGCTGGTGGACGACGGCCGGGTCGTGGAGACCGGCGAGATGGTCTCCTCGGCCGAGTTGCTGCGGCAGGTCGGCACCGTCCCCGGGCTGGCCAAGGCGCTCGACCGGATCGGGCTGGGCGACGCGCCGACGCCAGAGCAGCGGCGACTGTGTTCGAGTTCGTGCTGGAGGGGCTGCTACTTGACCCGCCGGCTGGGCAAGGACGTCACCGACGCCGGGCGCACCGTCTACGGCGGCCGGGGCTGAGGTGGCCGGCAACCGGTTCCGGTACGGCCAGTGGCGCGGTGGCCCCGACCCGCTCGCTCCGCCGTACGACGTGCGGGCGGCCGTCGACTCCGTCGGCGCCGAGGTGCTGGCCGGCGGCAACCTCCGTGAGGCGCTGCGCAATCTGCTGCGGCGCGGCCCGCAGGGGCGAAACGGCCTGGACGACCTCGCCGCCCGGGCCCGCCGGCTGCGCCGCGACGCGCTGCGCCGGGGCGACCTGGACGGCGCGGTGACCCGGGCCCGGGCGCTGCTCGACCAGGCCCTCGCGGCCGAACGGGACGCGCTGCGCGGGCGCGACGACGAGGCGGCCCGTTTCGCCGAGGCGGTGCTGGACGACCTGCCCCGCTCCACCGCCCGCGCGGTGCGGGAGCTGGAGGGCTACGAGTGGGCCAGCGACGAGGCCCGGCAGGCGTACCGGCGGATCCTCGACGGGCTGCGCGGCGACGTGCTGGAGCAGCGCTTCGCCGGGCTGCGCGACGCGGCGCGGGCCGCCGCCGACCCGGAGGTCCAGCGGCAGCTCGCGGAGATGATGCGCGACCTCAACGACCTGCTGGCCCGGCACGCCCGCTCGGAGGACACCACCGACGCGTTCGCCGAGTTCATGCGCCGCCACGGCGGGTTCTTCCCGGAGCGGCCGAGGAACGTCGACGAGCTGGTCGACGTGTTGGCCCGGCGGGCGGCGGCCGGGGAGCGGCTGATGCGGTCGCTGTCGGAGCGGCAGCGCGAGGAACTGGCGGGGCTGATGCGCCAGTCCCTCGGCGACCGGCTGGCCGGTGAGCTGTCGGCGCTGGACGCGAACCTGCGGGCGCTGCGTCCCGACCTGCACCGGGGCGGGGGCGAGCGGGTCCGTGGCGAACAGCCGCTGGGCTACGGCGAGGCGGCCCGTGCGCTCGGCGAGATCGCCGAGTTGGACGAGCTGCTCGACGCCCTGGACCAGGACCATGCCGGTGCCACCTTGGACGACGTGGACGTCGACGCGGTGGCCCGGACGCTGGGCCGCGACGCCGCCGACGACGTGCGCCGGCTGCGGGAGCTGGAGCGGGAGCTGCGCCGGCAGGGCTGGGTGACCCGGGACGCCGACGGGCTGACGTTGAGCCCCAAGGCGCTGCGCCGGCTCGCCGGCACCGCGCTGCGCCAGGTCTTCGCCGACCTGACCGCCGGGCCGCGCGGCCAGCACGACCTGCGTTCCGCGGGCGCGGCCGGCGAGGTCAGCGGGGCGTCGCGGCAGTGGCAGTACGGCGACGAGCAGCCGATCGACGTGGTGCGTACCCTCCACCGGGCGGTCCGCCGGGCCGGGCCCTCGGTGCCGGTCCAGCTCGCCGTCGAGGACTTCGAGGTGGCGGAGACCGAGCGCCGGGCGTCGGCGGCGGTGGCGCTGTGCGTGGACCTGTCGTACTCGATGATCTCGCAGGGGCGGTGGGGGCCGATGAAGCAGACCGCGCTGGCCCTGTCCCACCTGATGGCGACCCGGTTCCCGCAGGACGCGCTCCAGATCATCGGGTTCGGCCGGCAGGCCGCGCCGCTGACCCAGGCGGAGCTGGCGGCCGTGGAGCCGGACCTGGAACAGGGCACCAACCTCCAGCACGCGTTGCGGCTGGCGGGGCGGCACCTGCGCCGGCACCCGGGCGCGGAGCCGGTGGTCCTCGTGGTCACCGACGGCGAACCCACCGCCCACCTGGACCCGGACGACGGCGAGGCGTACTTCCACTGGCCGCCGCTGCCGGAGACGATCGAGGCGACGATCCGGGAGGTGGACCGGCTGACCCGGGCCGGCGCCATGCTCAACCTGTTCATGCTGGGCGACGATCCCGGCCTGCGCCGTTTCGTCGACGCGGTGGCCCGGCGCTGCCGGGGCCGGATGTTCACCCCCGACCTCGACGACCTCGGCGAGTACGTGGTCAGCGACTACCTGCGCGCCCGCCGGGGCCGCCGCTGACGTCGGGCCACGGGCCGGGCCGGCTCCAGGGCGGTCCGGCCCCGTCCGGGTGAACCGGTCGCGGTCGTGCTGCCCGGCCGGCCCGGCACCGGGGTTGACTGGAGGCCATGGACAGCGCGGGTTTGCGGCGGGCGTACGAGGAGGTGCTCGCCGAGGTGACCGCCGGCGGGTTCGAGCCGCCCGGCGACGGTGAGCTGAGCGCCGAGCAGATCGTGGCGCACCTGGTGGCCAACGACGAGCTGATGAGCGAGGCCACCGAGGCGGTGCTCGCCGGTTCGCCGTTCGCGTACTACGACCTGGACGCCGTCCACCGGCCGCAGCTCGACGCCCTGATCGCCGAGTGCGCCGGTTCGGCCGGGGGCACCGGGGCGGTCGCGGGCCGGGGGGCGGCGGTGCTGGGCGGGCTGGCCTGCCGGCTGCGGGTCACCAGCCAGCGGCTCTGCGCGCTGGTGGATCGGCTGGGGCCGGCGGCGCAGACGCCGGTGCAGACCAGGCTGCACGAGGCCGTCGACCTGCGGGTCGACGAGACACTGCCCTGGGCTCGCACCCTCGACCTGCACGCCCGCGTCCACCTGCCGAAGCACCTGGCCCAGCTCCGGGCCCTGCGGCCGCAGTTCCATCCCCACCGTGGCTGAACGAGATGGGCTAGGCGCGGGCCCGGAAGGCCCGGCGGTACGCCGACGGGGAGACGCCGACCCGCCCGTGCAGGCGTTGGCGCAGCGCGGTGGCGGTGCCGAAGCCGGACCGGCGGGCCACCTGTTCGACGCTCAGGTCCGTCGTCTCCAGCAGCAGCCGGGCGTGGTCGGTTCGTTGCTGCAAGAGCCACTGGGCCGGGCTGAGGCCGGTCTCGGAGCGGAAGTGCCGGGTGAAGGTGCGCACACTCATCCGGGCGTGCGCGGCCAGGTCGCGTAGGGCGACCGGTTCGTGCAGCCGCTGCCGGGCCCACTCCCGGGTGGCGGCGGTGCCGTTCTCCGGGTTCCGGGGGACCGGGCGCTCGATGTACTGGGCCTGCCCGCCGTCGCGCCAGGGCGGCACCACGCAGCGCCGGGCCGCCCGGTTCGCCACGTCGCTGCCGTGGTCGGTGCGCACGACGTGCAGGCAGAGGTCGATCCCGGCGGCGACCCCGGCGGAGGTGAGCACGTCGCCGGAGTCGATGAAGAGCACCTCCGGGTCCAGCTCGATCCCGGGGTGCAGCCGGCGGAACAGGCCCGCGTACGCCCAGTGGGTGGTGGCCTTGCGCCTGTCGAGCAGGCCGGCGGCGGCGAGCACGAACGCGCCCGTGCAGATCGACATGATCCGGGTGCCCCGGCTGTGGGCGTCGCGCAGGGCCTCCGCCACGGCCGGCTCCACCGTGCCGTCGGTCATCGGCCCGCCGCCTTGCACCCCGGGCACGATCACCGTGTCGGCCGCGGCGACCAACTCCAGCCCGTGGTTGGGCAGCACCTGGAAGCCGGCGGTGCTGCGGACCGGGCGACCGCCCGCCGTGCAGGTGTCCACCGCGTACAGGGGCTCGCCATCGGAGGTGCGGGCGGCGGCACCGAAGACCTGGGCGGGGGTGCCGAGGTCGAGGCCGACCACCCGGTCCACGGCGAGCACCGCGACCCGGTGCGGGACGATCGCCATGGCCCGATTATTGCGCACCATGGCATTCCGGCCACTCGTCGCGGGACGGCGCGGCCCCGAGACTCGGACCGTGACCCGAATCCTTCGTTTCCACCCGGCCTGGGCGGTGGCCGCCGTCGCCTTCGTCGCGCTGGTCGGCGCCGCCGGCTTCCGCGCCACCCCGTCGGTGCTGCTGCACCCGCTGCACGCGGAGTTCGGCTGGCCGCTGGCCACCATCTCCGCCGCCGTCTCGGTCAACCTGCTGCTCTACGGGCTCACCGCCCCCTTCGCCGCCGCCCTGATGGACCGTTTCGGCATCCGCCGGGTGGTGGCCGCCGCCCTGGTGCTGGTGGCGCTCGGCAGCGGGCTGACGGTCTTCATGACCGCGAGCTGGCAGCTCGTCCTCTGCTGGGGCGTCCTGGTCGGGCTGGGCACCGGGTCGATGGCGCTGGCCTTCGTGGCGACCATCACCGGGCGCTGGTTCGTCCAGCGGCGGGGGCTGGTGACCGGGGTGCTGACCGCCGGCGGGGCCGCCGGCCAGCTCGTCTTCCTCCCGCTGGTCGCCGTCGTGGTCCGCGACCACGGCTGGCGCACGGCGGCGCTCGTCGTCGCCGGGGCCGCGCTGGCGGTCGTACCCCTGGTGGGATGGCTGCTGCGCGAGTACCCGGCGGACCTCGGGGTGCCCGCCTACGGCGCGGCGGAGGTGGTTTCGCCCGCGCCGCCGGCCGGCGGGGCCGGTGCCCGGGCGGTCTCCGTGCTGGCCAACGCCGCGCGGACCCGGCCGTTCTGGCTGCTCGCCGGCGGGTTCGCGATCTGCGGCGCGACCACCAACGGGCTGGTCGGCACCCACTTCGTTCCGGCGGCGCACGACCACGGCATGGCCGAGACCACCGCCGCCGGGCTGCTCGCCCTGGTCGGCCTGTTCGACATCGTCGGCACGATCGCCTCCGGCTGGCTCACCGACCGGGTCGACCCCCGGCTGCTGCTCGGGGCGTACTACGCGCTGCGCGGCGCGTCGCTGCTGGTGCTGCCCGGCCTCTTCGCGGGCACCGCCGAGCCGAGCATGCTGGTCTTCGTCGTCTTCTACGGCCTGGACTGGGTGGCCACCGTGCCGCCGACGGTGGCGCTGTGCCGGGAGTGGTTCGGCGGGGCCGGCGCGGTGGTGTTCGGCTGGGTCTTCGCCGCCCACCAGCTCGGCGCGGCGTTCGCCGCGACCGGGGCGGGCCTGGTCCGGGACCGGCTCGGCGACTACGCCGTCGCCTGGTACGCCGCCGGGGCGTTGTCGATCGGCGCTGCCGGGCTGTCCCTGCTGATACGCCGGCGGGGGCCGGCTCAGTCGACGACTTCGACGTCCTTCCAGAACGCCACCCGGTCGCGGACCATCTCGGCCTCCGGCTTCGGCTCCGGGTAGTACCAGACCGCGTCGGCGCTGGTTCGCCCGTCATGCTCCAATGTGTAGTACGACGCGGTGCCCTTCCACGGGCAGTAGGTGTGCGTGGCGGACTCGCGGATCACGTCGTCGCGCAGGGCGGAACGCGGGAAGTAGTGGTTGCCCTCGACCACCACCGTGTCGTGGCTGTCGGCGATCACCAGGTCGTTCCAGACGGCTTTCGGCATGCGCTCCACGGTAGCTCGGGCGGACCTCCTGACGTGGGGAAGGCCACCGTGGACGTCCCACCGGATCGATCATTCCCGCGTACAGTGATCTCATGTGTGCTATCCGTGTGGATCATGGAGTTGACCACGACGGAGCGGTGGATCTGCTGCGGCGGTCGTACGCCGCGGTGCCCGCCGGCGAGACCGTGCGCCTGGCCAAGCGCACTTCGAACCTGTTCCGCCCGAGGTCGGCACCGAGCGCCCCCGGCCTGGACGTCAGCGGCCTCGGTGGGGTGATCGGCGTCGACCCGACCGCCCGCACGGTCGACGTGCAGGGCATGTGCACGTACGAGCGGCTGGTCGAGGCGACCCTGACGCACGGGCTGATGCCGCTGGTGGTGCCGCAGCTGCGCACGATCACCCTGGGCGGCGCGGTCACCGGGCTCGGCATCGAGTCCACCTCGTTCCGGCACGGCCTGCCGCACGAGTCCGTCCTGGAGATGGACATCCTCACCGGCGCGGGCGAGATCGTCACCGTGCGGCCCGACGGGGCGCACGCCGACCTCTTCGCAGCCTTCCCCAACTCGCTGGGCAGCCTCGGCTACGCCACCCGGCTGCGCATCGAGCTGGCGCCGGTGTGCCGGTACGTGGCCCTGCGCAACGTCCGCTTCACCGACCTGGGCGCGCTGACCGACGCGATCGCCGAGGTGACCGCGACCCGGTCCTTCGCCGGTGAGCCGGTGGACGCAATGGACGGAGTGATGTTCAGCCCCGGCGAGGCGTATCTGGTGCTGGCGACCTTCACCGACGACGCGCCGCAGGTCAGCGACTACACCGGCCAGGACATCTACTACCGCTCGCTGCGCCGACGCACCCGCGACTGGCTGACCACCCACGACTACCTGTGGCGGTGGGACACCGACTGGTTCTGGTGCTCGGCGGCCTTCGGGGCGCAGCACCCGGTCGTGCGGCGGCTCTGGCCGGCCCGGTTGCGGCGCAGCGACGTCTACCACCGGCTGGTCCGGCTGGAGCACCGGCACCAGGTGGTGGCCCGGATCGACCGGCTGCGCGGCCAGCCGGCCCGCGAGCGGGTGGTGCAGGACGTGGAGATTCCCCTGGAGGGCACCGCCGACTTCCTGCGCTGGTTCGCCCGAGAGGTGCGGATGTCCCCCGTCTGGCTCTGCCCGCTGCGGCTGCGCGAGCCGACCGGCCCCGGGTCGGCGCGGGCCTGGCCGCTGTATCCGCTCCAGCCCGGCCAGAACTACGTCAATATCGGCTTCTGGGGAACCGTGCCGATCAGCGAGGGCGCCGCCGACGGCGACGTCAACCGGCTGATCGAGCGCGCGGTGTCCGACGCGGGCGGCCACAAGTCGCTCTACTCGGACGCGTACTACGACCGCGAGGCGTTCGACCGGCTCTACGGCGGAGACACCTGGCGCGCGGTGAAGGACCGTTACGACCCGGACCACCGGCTCACCGGACTTTACGAGAAGGCGGTAGCGCGAAAATGAGCCTGATTGACCGAGAACAGGGGGCGGCCGATGTGCCGTCCGTCCCGCCGGCCGGGGGCCGACGCCCGACCCCGACCGTGGCCGACGTGGTCCGTGCCGTCACGGCCGGGGCCCTGCCGGTCCGGATCACCGGGTACGACGGCAGCGCCGTCGGCCCGGCCGACGCCGGGATCACCCTCGACGTCCGCTCCGAGCGGGGCCTGTCGTACCTGCTGACCGCGCCGGGGGACCTGGGCATGGCGCGGGCGTACGTCAGCGGCGACCTGGCACTGGGCGGTGTGCACCCGGGCGACCCGTACGAGGCGTTGCGTCTGCTCAAGGACGAGTTGAGGCTCCGCCCGCCGTCGCTGGCCGAGGGGCTGGCCCTGGTGCGCGGGCTGGGCCGGGAGCGGCTGATGCCGCCGCCGCCTCCGCCGCAGGAGGCCGCGCCGCGCTGGAAGCGGGTGGTGAACGGGCTGCGCCACTCCCGTATTCGGGACAGCACCGCGATCTCCCACCACTACGACGTCTCGAACGCCTTCTACGAGTTGGTGCTCGGGCCGTCGATGACGTACACGTGCGCGGTGTTCCGCAGCCCGGACGACACGTTGGAGCAGGCCCAGGCCGCGAAGTACGACCTGGTCGCCGGGAAGCTCGCGCTGAAGCCGGGGATGCGGCTGCTCGACGTCGGCTGCGGCTGGGGCGGCATGGTCCGGCACGCGGCCCGCGAGTACGGGGTGAAGGCGCTCGGCGTGACCCTGTCCCGGGCGCAGGCGCAGTGGGCGCAGGCGGCCATCGAGCGGGAGGGGTTGTCCGAGCTGGCCGAGGTGCGGCACCTGGACTACCGGGACGCCCCGCGCGAGCAGTTCGACGTGGTCTCCTCGATCGGCCTGACCGAGCACATCGGGGTGCGCAACTACCCGGCGTACTTCCGAGCGCTGGGCGGGCGGCTGCGCCCCGGGGGGCGGCTGCTCAACCATTGCATCACCCGGGCCGACAACCGGGCGCCGCACCGCTCGGGCGCGTTCATCGACCGGTACGTCTTCCCAGACGGCGAGCTGGCCGGCCCCGGGCGGCTGATCAGCGAGATCCACGACGCCGGGTTGGAGGTGCACCACGAGGAGAACCTGCGCCAGCACTACGCGCTGACCCTTGCCGGCTGGTGCCGCAACCTGGTGGCGCACTGGGACGAGTGCGTGGCCGAGGTCGGCCAGGGCACCGCCCGGGTGTGGGGGCTGTACATGGCGGGGTCGCGGCTGGCGTTCGAGCGCAACGAGATCCAGTTGCACCAGGTGCTGGCGACCCGCAACGGCCCGCGCGGGGTGAACGGGTACCCGCTGCGACCCGACTGGTCGGCCTGATCGCCGGCGGTGGAGGGGCGCCCGCCCCTCCACCGCCGGCGGTGCACGGATCTTGGGCAGTCGCTGTTCGCTCCGGGGGGAACTGTCCAGGAACCGAGCGATCCCGGCCCTGTTCGACGAAACGGTATGTGCAGACGGGCGCGCGGGTGGGTACTCGGGGGCGATGTTCTTCATATTCGGGCTCCGCACCAAGGTGGACCGGTCGGGCGTGGCGCAGCGGGTGTGCCGCAACTGCGGCAACCATGCCGCCCAGGTGATCAGCCGGCGGTCCACGAAGTTCACCCTCTTCTTCGTTCCACTGATCCCGATCCGCACCAGTTACGTCCAGCAATGCACCTTCTGCGGTGCCCAGTACGACATCTCCCGGGCCGAGGCCGATCGCCTCTTGGTCGGCTGATCCGTCGATGGCCCGTTTCCTCTGCTGGCTGATCGGCCGGCCCGTTCCCGTGGCCCCCGTGCCCACCGCCTCCCGCCCGCCCTGCACCCCGGGCCGCCGAACCCGTCGCCGGGCCCGCCGCCCGCTGCCCGGCACCACCCTGCCCCGCTCGCCCTGGAACCGCTCCGCCGACCGCTGACCTCCAGCCCGGCCTGCCGCCTGACGAGGGGACGTCCCGGCCGCATCGTCACGATTGACGCACAGGACGCGTGCACCTGGCTGGCGGCGGACCGGTACGCAGAAGCCGGCCTTCACCGGCGGCGGGGCACGAGAATGGCAAATGTCGCACTCGCCGCAGGATTCGGATGGTACGAATGTCGGTAATCGGATGACTGCGCGGCGGGTTGGTGCGGCCGGGGGATCAGGCAAGATGAGGCGGTGACGTTTCCGCCCGCCTGGCTCAAGAGTTCGTCGCCGCCGCTCACGGAACTCCTACTGACGCTCGGTCAGGAGCCGGACCTGGGCACCCGGCGCTTCCAGATCAGGAATTTCCTGATGGAGGACGACGAGCGGCGGCACCGGACCGACGGCTATGTGGCCGACGCAAAGGACCGCGTGATCGCGTCCGACCCCGACACGGCCTTCCAGCAGTTGATGTCGCACCACGAACAGTATCTTCACGAGCGACTCCGCAGCGGCGTCCGCACGGAGGTCTTCAGCTCCCAAGGGGCGACCTGCCCGGACACCTTCTCGGGGTACTTCGACGACGGCGACGAATTGGTTCGGGATGTGGCGTGGCTGGGGCGGCTCGAACGGCTCGCCCCCATTTCGATCAACAGCGGAGAGTCGCGCCAGGTGGTGCGCTCCATCCTCGACCGCTGGGCCCGGGCGCAACGCGAGGGGATTGCCGACCCCGACGCCGAGGTGGACGCCAACCAGTTGCTGCTGAGCTGGCAGCAGCGGCTCGACAACCGGCCGGTGGCCGCGTTCGTCTGGGACGACGTGGCCGACGTGCTCGCGTGGTCGCGGCCGGGCTGGGAGGACGAGTTGCGGGACAGGCTCGGTCTGGAGCACCTGGATCCGACGGCGCTGAGCCCGAGTGCCGGGGTGGACGTGGCGGTCTTCCGTTACCCGGTGCGACTTGTGCCGACGGACGACGCAGCACGCCCACTGCTGCGACGGCCGACGGTGTTCGACGACACCCCGCGCGACGCGTTCTGCACCCCTCCGCCGGTCGGTGCCGGATTCTGCGTGAACCTGCGGATCGACGAACGACTGTGCCGCGAGGTGATGCATCCCGCCGTCACCTTCAAGGCCGAGCACCTCTGGGGCCTCGGCACGATCCGTGCCGGCGTGTCGGTGCCGCTGGACGAACTGCGCGGGTTCCACCTGCTCAAGCTGGCCTATCGGTGCCAGGCGGACTTCTGTGACCGGTTCGAGCAGACCGACGGGGACCTGCTGTGATTGATGCCGCCCGGGACGTCTTCGGGGAGCGGCTGCCGATCTGGTTCCGTTTTCTCGCGGACCAGCCGCTCGACGCGCTGGAGGCGTTGTTCGCCCGCTCCTACCACCACGGTCCGCTGCACACCGTGGAGCCGGACCACCTGCTGCTGGAATGGGCGACGACGATCAGGGACGCCGGCTTCCACCGGGCACTCGACGAGACGATCGCCGGCTGGCTGACCCGGCGGTGGCGACCGGATGGTGGCGCGCAGCCGGGAGTCGACGTGGTCTGGCAGCGCGCGCTGCGAACGATCGCCAACCTCGACCCGGTCCCCCGGGAGAGCGTCCAGGTGCTCCGTGGCCACTGGGACGACGCCCTGCGTCGGCTCGGCCCCGATGACCCGCAACGCCGCCCACGACCCGCTCGGCTGGTACTGGGCCGCCGTCTCCCGCGTCCAGCCCGACGACGCGCTTGTCGAGCACTGGTTCCGGCTGTGCAACGTGACCCCCGGAACGCCGGTCTTCCACGCCCACTGGGGGCTGCTGGCCCTGCGTCGGCTGGACGGCCCGGCCCCGCACGTGGCGGCGATGACCATGGCGGGGCTGCGGCGGTTCCTGCTGGCGGTCGACGCGATGGTGGCCGACCGGCGGCTGCACCAGACGGAGGGGCGCGCGCTGGCGCGCACCGAGTGCCACGCGGTGCTGCGGGCGTATCCGGCGCGGGCCCTGTGGCGCGAGCACTGGGGCGACGGGTCCGACCTTCCCGTCGAGCCGCGCAGGTGGCTGCGGGGCGTCGTCCGGGACCTGGACGGCGGTTCCTCGCGGTCGAAGTCCACGGGCCTCAAGTGGGACCGGCGCACCCGCGGGTGGGCGGGCCGGGCCACGCAGTTGGCCGAGCAGTTCGGCACCGACCGGGCCGCCGCCCTCGCCGGCATGAAGGCGCTCCTCGACGAGCAGCGCGAGTACGCGCGGCTGTCCGGCCATCCGTACCACCTCGTCCTGTCGCTCTGCCGGTTCAGCAAGCTGCTCGTCGAGGCCGGCACCCGCCTGAGCCTGGCCGCCAACTGGGCCGAGGAGGCGCGGCGGATCGATCCGGTGAGCGCCTGGACGTGGACGGCGGCCATGCGCGGCTGGTCCGCCCTCGGCCGGCGGGAGGAGAGCGTGGTGCTCGGCTACGACGCCCTCGACCGCTTTCCCGACAACGTGGTGGTGCGCAACAGCCTGGCGGAGGCGTTGAAGGCGGCCGGTCGATTCACCGAGGCGGAGGAGGTGTACCGGGAGTCGTTGGTGCGTTTCCCGGACAACGTGGTGGTGCATGGTGGGTTGGCGGACGTGTTGAAGGCGGCCGGTCGGTTCGGTGAGGCGGAGGAGGTGTACCGGGAATGTGTGGTGCGCTTTCCTGACAATGCGGTGGTGCATGGTGGGTTGGCGGACGTGTTGCGGGCGGCCGGTCGGATCAGAGAGGCGGAGGAGGTGTACCGGGAGTCGTTGGTGCGTTTCCCAAACAACGTGGTGGTGCGTAGCGGTTTGGCGGACATGTTGAAGGTGGCCGGTCGGTTCGGTGCGGCGGAGAAGGTGTACCGGGATTGCCTGGCGCGCTTTCCTGACAATGCGGTGGCGCATGGTGGGTTGGCGGACGTGTTGCGGGCGGCCGGTCGGTTCGGTGAGGCGGAGGAGGTGTACCGGGAATGTGTGGTGCGCTTTCCGGACAATGCGGTGGTGCGTGGCGGTTTGGCGGAGGTGTTGAAGGCGGCCGGTCGAATCGGTGAGGCGGAGGAGGTGTACCGGCAGGCGTTGGTGCGGTTTCCGGACAATGCGATGTTGCGCAGCGGCCTGACGGAGGTGCTCAAGCTCGCCGAGCGCGCGAGAGCCACCAGGCCGCCAGAAGCGCCCGACACGCAGGAGGGGACGGACGTACCGGCCGATCTCTATGTGCGGCTGCCCGGCACCGCCGCTGGCGCCGACGGGCAGCCGGCCGGGCCGGGGGAGGCCGCGGCCGAAGCGCCCGGCGCGGCGCAGCCGGACGCCGAACCCGCGCCGGTGCCGGAGGCTCTGGACGAGTCGCCGCTGCCGCCGCCCCCCGACGTGTCGCTGCGCTCGCAGGTTCGGCGGGCACTCGCCAGGACCAACGAGGGCCAGCGCGAACAACTGGAGGCGCTGCTCGCCGTCGTGGATCGGCTCCTGCTGACGGACAACGGCGACGCCGAGGCCTGGTACGCGAAACTGGAGATGCTGCTGGCGCTCGGCAGCACGGCCGAGGTGCAGCAGACGTTCGACGCCCTGCCGCCCTATCTGGCGCTTCGCCCCGAGTTCGTCGCGATGCAAGGCCGCCTGGCGTTGCTGGAACTGACCCAGGAGGAAGGCACGCCGTTCGGGGCCCAGGTGGTCGACTCGGTCGTGCGGCCCTGGGAGGCGGCCAGCCGCTCGATCCCGGAGCTGCGGCACGTGCCCGCCGTGCAGCGGCTGCGAGCTAGCGCCGTGGTGGTGGACGGCGCGCCCCTGGCGCAGTTCCGGCACGAGGTGACCCGGGAGATGCGGGATCTGGTCGCCATGTCGAGATCCCAGCCCGCCCCCACAGGGTCGCCGGCTGCCGCGTTGACGTCCTGGTGGCTGTCGACCGTGCACACCGTCCTCGTCGGGCCGGAGCCGACGGGAGTCGGCGACGAAGAGCTGATCAAGAACGCGCGTGACCACTCCGAGGTGCTGGACCGCCTGGACGACGAGCTGCTCAGCGCCAGTCGTTACCTGCTCACGATGCGGTGAGGTCGAAGCGCTCGGCGGTCGCCCCGCCGCAGTCGATGCCGAGGCGGCGAAGCCGGTCCGACTCCGCCTCCCGGCCCTGCCCGGCGAGCCGCTCGGCGAGTTCGTCGAGCGAGTCCGGTACGCCGATCTCCACGGCGTACCGGAGCCACCGTTCCGCCTCCTCCGGCGTCGGCGCCCGTCTGATCGTCTCGCGCACCGCGTAGCGGTCGCCCCGGCGGGCGAGGTTGGCCAGCCAGTCCCGGCTCTCGTCGGCGCGGCCCGCGAGGTCGAACCGTCTGACCAACTCCCGCAGGGCCTGCGGGTCCCCGGCCTCCGCCGCCCGGCCGAGCCACCGTTCCGCCTCGCCGGGTGAGGCCTCGGCCAGCAGCCGCATCGCCTCCGGGTTGTCCTGTTCGGCTGCCTGCCGGAGCAGGACGGCCACCTCCTCGTGCCGGCCGGCGCGCTTCCACCGGTCGGTGAGCCTGATGAGCGCCCCGTCGCGCCCCCGGTCGATGGCGGTACGGAGCAGGGCGTCGGCCTCCGGGTGGCGGCCGGCGCGGTCGAGGCGCGACACCAGCCGTTCGAGGGCGGGTCCCGATCCCGCCTGCGCCCCGTCCCGCAGGCAGCGTTCGGCCTCGTCGCCCCGGCCCGCCTCGTCGAGCAGGCGGGCGAGCCAGGTGCCGTACTCCTCGTGCTGCACCGTCACCAACGGCCGGCACTCCTCGATGGCGCTCGCGAGCTGACCGGCCGCCGCCAGCCGGCGCACGAGCAGGGGCCGCGCCCCGCGTACGCCGTTGCGGGCCGCCGCGCGGAGCCGCCGGGTGCCCTCGTCCTCGCCCGTGGTCGCGGCACCGGAGTCGTCGACGAGCCGGACGAGGTGGGCGAGGGCGAGCAGGTCACCGGCTGCGGCGCCGGCCTCCAGCAGGCTACGGACCTCCGCCGCAGCGCAGGGATCAGAGGCCAGGTGCTCCACGAGACGCAGCCGGGCCTCGGGGTCGCCGGTGGGCAGGGCCCGACGCCACACGTCCACGATTTCGTCGCCGCGTCCCGTCCGTTCGAGAAGGGCCGCGAGTTCCCGCCAGGCCGGTGGGTCGCCCAGCTCGGCGGCCCTGCGCCAGCTCTGCTCGGCCTCGTCGGACGCGCCCTGCCGGTCGTACCATTCCGCCAGCATCCGGGTGCCCACCGCGTCGTCCCGGGCAGCGCACTCGCGCAACAGGCGCCCCGCGGCCTGCGGGTCTCCCGACCGCTCCAGCAACGTGGCGAGCAGGCGGGCGGCGGGGAGGTGGCCCCGGTTGGCGGCGGACGAGGCGAACCGGACGGCGTACCGGTGGAGCCCGCGGGCGGTGGCCGCCCGCGCCAGCCGCAGCGTGTCGTCGACACCCGCCTCGTGCGCCGCGAGCGCCTCCCACACCGCGGGCGGCACCAGCGTTCCCCGCCGCCGGGCTCGCACGTGCTGCTCCAGGACGCCGTGCGGGAGGTACCGGCGGCTGCCCACGCCGCCCTGGCTCAGCAGCGGGGCGACACCGTGGACCTCCCGGGTGGCGTTTTGTCAACGCCTCGGTGAGGCCCTCCGGCGTCGCGTTGGGATGCCCGGCGGCGGTGAGGTGGGCATCCGTTTTTTCGCGCCTTCAGCTCCTCGGCGAGCGGCTCGCTGTGGCCCAGCCGCCGCGCCTCGACGGCGGAGTCGATCACGGCCCGCGTCAGCCAACCGGCGTGACCTTCCGGGTCGTCGTACCGGTCGAGGAGCGTCTGTGCCCCCGTGAGCGTCTGCACCAGCTTCCCGTCTGGGCCGGTTCGACTCTCGGCGAACGCCAGGCGCGGATCGTGGTGGTCCGTACGCGCGCCACTCCTGGCGCTGCGCGCCGGTGAAGTGCTCCGGCACCGACACGTGCACCGCGGCCTTCAGCAGGAGCTGCAACTGGCGCGTGCCGGCTTGGCCCGGGTCGGCGAGCTGCCGCAGGCGGTCGCTGCGCAGGGTGGCGACGACGACCACCGGGGCGGGGCCGGAGCGGCCCAGCAGCCGACGCATCTCCAGGGGGACCTCCTCGGCGGCGTCGAGCAGGTCGCCCGCGTCGTCCAGCCAGATCACGGTCCCACGCTGGGGGGCCGGTCGCCGGACAGCGTCGAGCAACTCCGCCGTGCTCAGCGGGCGCAGTACGGGCCAGTCGGGCAGGACTTCGCGTACGGCCTCCAGCGCGGCCCGGGTCTTTCCGGTCGCCGGGCCGCCGTGCAGCACCACCAGCGTGCTGGACGATGGCGGAAGGATCTGCGTGAGCTGGGTGTCGTGGCGACGGCGTACGTATGGCGTCAGCGCCGGCAGCGGGCCGCCGTGACCCGGTTCTTCGGGCACCGACACGCGGTGCACACCCAGAGCCATCGGGTCCCACTCGCCGATGCCCGCGTGCGGTGGGTCGGCGTCGTCCTTCGCGGGGGCGACCAGCGTGGGCCACCAGCGGTCGATCGCGTCCAACGCCGCGGCGACGTCCAGGGCGGTCTCGGCGACATGCGTGGTCAGCGCGGAGCGCAGCGCCTCCCGGCCATGCAGGAACTTGGTGCACGCCCGCACCCAGTTGAGCGTGTGCCCACGGGCGGACGGAGCGTCGATGACCCGGGACCTGATCTCCGTGGGCATGGTCATGACCATCGCCCGCCGCGCGGCGGCGTCGTTGATCTCGTCGACCGCGAGGAGCGCCTCGACGATCGCGGACAGGGCGTCCGCCGGCTCCTGATCTGCCTCGGACATGTCGCTCACGATCCACTACGGTAAGGGACCCGCGTGGGGTCAGCTCGACTCGCGCCGGTGCGGCCCGTGCCGTTGCCGCCGGCAGGTTGACTGTCCCGGTTGGAGGTCGGATCATCGGTCGTCCAGGGCGAGGGAGGCAGACGTGGGGCGGTCCGCGGTCGTGTTTGTCCACGGTGTGCTGTCCTCAGGGGACACGTGGCGTGGCATGCATGACCTGCTCCACGCCGACGCGGAGGTGACGGCGGCCTTCGAGGTGTTCAACTTCTCGTACGCCAGCCCGCCCGTCGTCCTCAACCCGGCGCGTCGGATACCCGACATCGACACGCTGGCTGGGGAATTCGGCACGTTTCTCCAGACTCGGGTCGCCGACTACGACAGCGTCGTCCTGGTCTCCCACAGCCAGGGTGGGCTCATCGTGCAGAGGCACCTCGCCTGGATGCTCGGTGAGGGCCGGGGCGCAGAACTGGCGCGGATCAGGCGGGTGGTGATGTTCGCCTGCCCCAACTCCGGCAGCGAGTTCGCCCTGTCGCTGCGACGCACCCTGCTGTGGGGGCAGCTACGCCATCCGCAGGAGCGGCAGCTTCGCCCGATGACCGCGTCCGTCGTGGCGGCGCAGCGAACCGTGCTGAACCGGATCGTGCACGCGCGGGAGGTCACCGCCACCAGCTGCCCCATCCGGTTCGCCGTCTACGCCGGCTCCAGCGACAACATCGTCCCCCCGGAATCGGCGATGGCGCTCTTTCCCCACGTCGGGGTACTGCCAGGTGGCCACTCCGAGGTGATCCGGGCGGACTCGCCCACCCATCCGGCCTACCTCGCGTTGAAGCGGGAGCTGATGGAGACGGCGAAAGTGGGGGCCGGGACGGCCGGCGCGGCGGCCGGGGAACTGACGGGTGCCCGCCCGGGCGTTTCACCCCCACGGCAGCCGGCCGCCGGGGCCCGGGAGATCCCCGCCGAGCGGCGACGCCGGATTCTCGAAGCCCTGCTCGCCGTCGACGAGGTCAACGACAGCCAGCTCCGGCAGCAACTCGTGCTGATGTTGCCGCCGCACGTGCGGGGCGCCGTGCGGGACGGCGTCAACGCCAGGAGCCACCTGCTGGCGATCCTGCGGGCCTGCGAGCGGTTTGGCGGATTCGGCCGGGAGGCCCTGGTGGAGGCCCTGCTGCTCGTGCTGCCGGCCGAGAGCCCCGATGTCGTGGACGCCCTTGCCGTGATCGAGGAGGTCTGGCCCGCCGACGACCCGCCGGACGCTTCGCCGACGGGCCGCGCCTGAGCCGAGCCGGCGACGCGCTCGCCGCCGTCGAGGTGGCCGTGCTGGTCCGTCCCGGCGCGGACCGCCTATCGTGGCGTGTCGTGACGAGCACCGCGCGGAGACTGGCCGAGATCCGGGGCGGCGTGCCACCGCGCCGGCACAACGCCCGGACGATCGCCGCGCTGACCGGCAACCCCGGCTGCGAGCGCCGGGCCGTGCTGGACAGCGCGGGGGTGGACAAGCCGGGGCTGGCCGAGCGGGTCGGTTTCCCGGCCCGGTTCGGGCAGTCCCGTTTCGCGATCACCCGGGGCAACGCCTTCGAGGCGCAGGTCAAGGCCGACGGCGGGGCCGAGTTGCTGCGGCTGGTCGCCGTGCGGCTCGGTGTGGACCCGGGCGGCCCGGCGATCTGGACGGATCTCGGCGTCGACGACCGCCCCGGGCGCAACCGACGCGCCCGACTGGCCGACCGATCCGGCGCGCCCGACCGATCCGGCGCGCCCGACCGATCCGGCGCGCCCGGCCGGGCCGGCCAGCCCGGCCGGGCCGCGCGGTCCCGCGCCGCGCTCGCCGCCGCCGCGCCGACCGGCGCGGCCGAACCGGCCGCCCTGTTCGACCACCCGCTGCTCGGCCTGGACGTCGCCGGTCAGCGGGTGCACCTGGAGCCGGACCTGGTCGCGGCCCGGCTCGCCGGCCGGTTCCACGTCGTGGAGATCAAGTCGTTCCCGGTGATCGACGGGCAGGCCGACCCGGGCAAGGTGGCCGCCGCCGCGATCCAGTCCGCCGTCTACGTGCTCGCGCTGCGGGAGCTGCTCGCCGCCGAGGGGCACGACGAGGAACTGGTCTCCCCGGACGTGGTGCTGGTCTGCCCCCGCGACTTCGCCAACCAGCCTCTCGCCAGCCTGGTCGACGTACGCAAGCAGCTACTGGTGCTGCGCCGCCAGCTCGACCGGATGGCCCGCATCGACGACCTGCTGGCCCGGGTGCCGGCCGGCTTCACCGCCGACCCGGCGGCCGACCCCGCGCGGCTACGCCGGTCGCTGTCGTCGGTGCCGGCCCGCTACGCGCCCGAGTGCCTGGCGGCCTGCGAGCTGGCGTACTTCTGCCGGCACGAGACCCGCGCCGAGACGGCGGCGCTGGGCCGGCCGGTGCGTGAGGCGCTCGGTGGGGTGGCGACGGTGGCCGAGGTCCTCGCGCTGGCCGGCGGGTCCGACCCCGGCACGCCCGAGCAGGCGGAGGCGGCCGCGCTGCTGCGGGCCGCGGCCCGGCTGCGCGCCGACGCCCTGGCCGGTCAGCCCGCATGAGTACGCTGCGCGCGCTCGCGAAGGCCCAGGCGCTCGCGGCTGGGGTGGCCCAGCCGGTGGCCACCGTCCGGCACCTGCACCTGTCGACCCGGCCGCTGGTGCTGGTGCCGCTGACCATGGCCGGGGAGGCGAACGCACCCCTCGCCGCGCTGGTCGGAGACGCCCCCGACGCGGTCCGGCTGCTGCTCGTGCCGCAGCCGCGCAACCGGGACCAGCGCTTCGCGTTCGCCGCTGAGCTGGCCGGGATCGTGCTGCCCTACCTGGACTCGTTCCGGGGCGACACGGAGGCGGTCGCGGTCGACCGGGGCCGGGACGTGCGGCACCGGTACGTCGACGCGCCGCAGCTCGTCGTGCCGAACCCGGCCGGGATCACGTTCCTGCGACTGTTCGGCCGCTCGACCCGGTTCCGCCGGCCCGACGGCGAGTACCCGGTGCACCCGTCGGTGCCGCTGCTCGGGCGCTGGCTGACGTTCTTCGCCGAACGGGCCGAGCACGCCGGCTCGTCGGCGCTGGTGGCACTGACCGATGCGCTGACCCTGCACTGGGCCACCGGGCAGAGCGCGGTGGAGGACCTGCATCTGCCGGCGGTGCTCGGCTGGATCGATCCCCCGCCGGGGCTCACCGGGGCACGGGCGGCGGCCCGCGCCGAGGACCCGGCGCTCTGCCCGCCCGCCGGTCCGGCCACCGATCCCGAGTTCGACAACCGG
>NZ_GG657738.1:4814464-4873564 GCF_000158815.1 Micromonospora sp. ATCC 39149
GCGGGCCTCCGCCTCCTACGCGGTGCAGCGCGCCTACGACGACCCCCTGGTGATGGCCGAGCACCGGCTGACCGGGGAGGCGTTCGTCGGGGACGTGACCCTCGCCGACCCGGCGCGGGTGGACGACACCGGCAAGCGCCCGGTGCTGCGCCCCCGGATCCAGGTGGTGACCACCGAGCCGGTGGCGGTGCCGGTCGGTGCGACGCTGTACTCGCCGGCCCGGCCGGGGCAGAAGGCGCGGGTCGTCTTCCTGACCCCGGCGGCCGACGGCAAGACCGAGGTGGTGCTGGAGCTCTCCGGCGGCATGGGCCGGGGGCTGACCGCCCCGCCGGGCACGGTGCCGGAGGTGGGGGAGCGGATCTGCCTCACCACCCTGGCCGACGGATTCCTGCCGGCGGGCGCGTTCCCCGCGCCGGAGGAGACCCCGTGGACGCACGGCGGCCCGCCGGCCGCCACCGCCGGTCCCATGGCCGGCCCGGCCACCACCGCCGGTCCCATGGCCGGCCCGGCCGCCACCGCCGGTCCCGTGGCCGCTCCGCCGGACGGTGACCCGACGGAGGAGTGGGCCTGACGGTCCCGCCGGGTCGTGCCGTGCCACCGTCCTCGGTGCACCGGCTCTGGCGGCCCGCCCGGCGGCTGGCTACGCTTTCGTGGTTCGCCGTCAATCACCGGTCCTCGCCGGGGAAGGTGCGCGCAGGAGAGAGAGCCGGACGACCACTGTGCTGCCTCACGACGCACGTCACGCCTGCGCGGCTCCTGCTGGGGCGGCCCGGCCCGGTCGGGTCGGGCTCGCCGTGGCCGCGGCGATCCTGCTCGTCGAGCTGGCCTGGGTGCTCGCCGCCCTGCCCGGCGCGGCCCTGGTCAGCGATCTCGGCGCGATCGCCGTGGCCGGCTGGTCCGGCTACGCCTGTGTCCGCGCCGCCCGCCGGCACCCGGCGCCGCTGCGCCGGTTCTGGCTGTTCCTCGCGGCCACCATGGGTCTCGCCGCGCTCGGCCGGACGGTGTGGACAGTACAGCGGCTCGGCGACGACGCCCTGCCGCACAGCCTGCTCGTCGGCGGGCTGTTCACCCTCGGTATCGGCACCGGGACCGCCGCGTTGCTCTGCTGCGTCGCCGCGCCGCGCAGCGCCGTCGGTCGGGCCCGCACCGTGCTGGACGGGGTGATCGTCGGGCTCGCCCTCATCCCGATCGGCTGGGTGGTGGTGTTCCGGGGCATCGCCGAGGCCGACCTGGCGGACCCGGTGCGCACCTTCGGGCTGCTCTACCCGATGCTCGACCTGATGCAGCTGACCATCCTCGTGGCGGTGGCCAGCCCGACCCGCCCGATGTGGCGGCCACTGGCCGTGATCGGGGCGAGCCTGGGCACCCGGGCGGTGGCCGACGCCGTGTACATCTCCCTGTTCGCCCAGGGCAGCTACGCCCCCGGCCACCCCATCGACGTGTGCTGGCCGCTGAGCTATCTCCTGATCGGCGTAGCCGCCCACTACCCGCAGCCCCCGGCCTGGGACGGCCGGGAGGAGGCCACCGAACCGCCCTTGCCGCCGTGGTGGCGCGTGGCCCTGCCGTACCTGCCGGTGGGCGGGGCGATCGTGGCGGTGGTGCTGGCCCGCCGGCCCACCGGGCAGACCCCGCAGCTGGTCTTCGTCGGCATGATGGCCCTGCTCGGCGTCCTGGCGCTGCGGCAGGGGCTGGCCGCCAACGAGAACATGTGGCTCGTCGCCCGGCTGCGCCGGCTCGCCTACACCGACCAGCTCACCGGCCTGCCGAACCGGCTCACCTTCACCCGCCGGCTGCGCCGGGCGTTGCGCGACGAGGCCCCCGTCGCCGTGCTGCTGCTCGACCTGGACGGCTTCAAACAGGTCAACGACCGGTTCGGGCACGTCACCGGTGACGGCATCCTGACCAGTATCGCCGGCCGGATGGAACGGGCCGTGGCCGGCGACGGCAGCATCGCCCGGCTCGGCGGCGACGAGTTCGCCGTCCTCGTCGACGGCGACCGGAAGGTCCGCCCGGAGCACCTGGCGGAACGGCTGCTCGACGCCCTGCAACCCTCCCCGGGCGAGGAGGAGGCGGGCGTGCACCCCTCGGCCAGCATCGGCATCGCCGAGTACGGCCCGCAGCACGCCTCCCACACCGACCTGCTCCGCGACGCCGACATCGCCATGTACGCGGCCAAGGCGGCCGGCAAGTCCGCGTACCGCACGTGCACCCCGGCGCTGCGCGAGGCGGCGGTGGGCCGCGCCGAGCTGATCGCCGACCTGCGCCGCGCCGTCGACGAGGAGCAACTGCACCTGGAGTACCAGCCGATCGTCGACCTGGCCACCGGCGAGGTGCGCAGCGCGGAGGCGCTGGTGCGCTGGCGCCATCCCCGGCTGGGGCTGCTCACCCCCGCGCGGTTCCTGCCGCTGGCCGAGGAGACCGGGCTCATCCTGCCGATCGACCGCTGGGTGATCCACGAGGCATGCCGGGCCGCCGCCACCTGGCGGGACCACTGTCCGGAGGCCACCGTGGCGGTCAACATCGCCGCCGCCCACCTGTGCCGGCCGGACCTGATCGCCACCGTCACCGCGGCTACCGCCGGTGCCGGCCTGGCCCCGCGCGCGCTCACCCTGGAGCTGACGGAGTCGGCCCTGATCGAGGGGAGCGACACGGTGCTGGACCGGCTGCGCCAACTCCGCGAGCTGGGCATCCGCATCGCCATCGACGACTTCGGCACCGGCTACTCGTCGCTGAGCTACCTGCACCGCATCCCCGCCACCGAGCTGAAGATCGACCGGTCGTTCGTGACCCGGCTCGGCGAGGACGCCCGCGCGTACGCCACGGTGGAGATGGTGACCCGGCTCGCCGGCGCGTTCGACCTGACGGTGGTGGCCGAGGGGGTGGAGACGGACGGGCAGCACGAGGCGGTCACCGCGATCGGCTGCGTGCACGGCCAGGGCTGGCGGTACGGCCGCCCCGCCGCCCTGGCCGACCTGCGCGCCGCCCTCATCCCGGCGGCGCGCAACCGGGCCTGACCGGCGTCCCGGGCCTCACAACAGCAGGTCGAGCAGTGTGACCACGTGCCACACGGCGCGCGGGGGGAACGTGAATCGACGCGACGTGATCCCCCTTTCGTGCTAGTTGGTCCGCCGATCGGGTGATTCGCCTGCCTCGGCGGGTCCGTCGGGTTCGTTGGCACCGTTGATCCCGGTGACACCCCGGTTGGTGGCTCGCGCGACGAAGGAGTCGGCGTGGCGAAGACTGATTCGACGGGTTCCACCTGGCGGTATTTGACCGGTGCCGCGTGGCGGCAGTCGACCGGCTCCACGTGGCGGTACCGGTGGGCGTACCGGCAGAACGAACGGCGGCAGCGGGCGTACCGCGACGCCGAGCGGGCCTGGCTGCGGCGCGACGACGAACTGCGGCGGCTGCGCGCGGCGGCGGCCGACTTCGGCCGGCACGCCACGGCCGGCGCCGGCCTGCCGCTGGAACTCGATCCCGGCGAGCGGGTGTTCTGGGCGTTGCCCGCCGCGCAACTGGTCGAGCTGCGGCACACCGCCGTGCTCCCCGCCCCCGACCTGAGCGTCGACCCCGACCGGCCCGCCCTGCACCACCGGCGACCCGACGGGGTCAAGGTCACCGACGCCGGCCTCGCCGTGCTCACCGACCGCCGGCTCGTCCTGCTCGGCGGGCGCGGCCGGCGCGACTGGGCGTACGGGAAGATGACCGGCCTGGCCCACGACCCGGCGGCACCGATCACCCTGATCCAGGTGCTCGACCGGCGGCGCACCTCCGGCCTGCTGCTGCCCGCCGAGGCCGCGGCGGAGTTCCGGTTCACCCTCACCCTGGCCTTCGCCGAGGCCATCGAGCAGCGGGGCGCGGTGCTCGCCCAGCTCGACGAGCTGATCGCCGCGCACGACCAGCTCCGGCCGTTCCGCCCCGCCATCGCCACTCCCGCCCAGGCCCGGATCACCTCCCTCGTGCCGGGCGGCCGGCGTACCGTCGCGGTGGCCGCCGCCATGGCGCTGCTGGTGCCCGTGGCGCTGTTCGATTCGGACCCGCCGGTGCGGCCCGGCTCGGACGTCGCCGTCGCCGCCACAATCGCGCCCACCGCCGTGCCGGCCGTGCTCCCCACCGCCCGGACCGGCCCGACGGCCACCGCGAAGCCGCGGCACGGCACCGCGTCGCCCACCGCCCAGCCGGCGGCGAACCGCGACAGGCGCTGCGGCGCACCGGCGAACCCGTTCGGGTACGACTACTGCGGCGGCTCCCGCATCCGGCGGCCCGACGTGCGGGTGTGCGACTACTTCGACTGTGGGCAGGACTTCTGGGCCGGGACGGGATACCTGGTGCAGTGCCGCGACGGCGCACTCAGCCTCACCGGGGGCCGGGCGGACGTCTGCGCCACCCACGACGGACTCCGCCGCACCGTCTGGACCTGATCTGCGCCGCCGGGCCGGTGGTGTGCGTGTCGGATGATCAATGGCATGTTCAGCCTCAAGAGGGACCGCCACCGTAAGAAGCGGCATGGCCTCGACTCCTGCACCGACTGCGACTGCGACGGCCCGGACTGCTGCGACTTCGGGCTCTTCTCGTTCCTGCTCACCCTCGGCTCGGCGACCGCCGGGGCGACCCGGGCACCGGTCGTCGACCGGGCTGGCCGGGCCGCGATCCTCGGCTACCGGCGGTGGCTGTCGCACCGCTGGCCGGGCCAGTGCCGTTACACCCCGACGTGCAGCGCGTACGGGCTGGCCGCCGTCGAGCGGCACGGCCTGGCCGTGGGCGGGCGGATGGCCGCCGAGCGGCTGCGCCGCTGCAAGCCCCACGTGCCCTGGGGCACCCACGACCCGGTCCGCTGACCGCCTTCTTCTTGATCGTGGACAGTTGTCGTCCCCCGGCGACGACAGCTGTCCACGAGCGCTTACTCCGGGGCGTGGCAGACGGCCTCGACGTTGTTGCCGTCCGGGTCGCGGACGAACGCGCCGAAGTAGGTCGGGTGGTATTCCGGCCAGACGCGGGGAGCGTGCAGCACCTCCGCGCCGGCGGCGATTGCCGCGTCGTGGAACGCCCGCACGGCGGCCCGATCCCGGGCGGCAAAGGCGATGTGCGCCTCGCGCCCGTCGCCTGGAGAGTCCACCGGGCTCAGCCAGAAGTCGGGCTGCTCGCTGCCGTAGCCGACCACGTCGCCGAACTCCATCAGCCGGCGCGCGCCCAGCGGCGCGAGAACGGCGTCGTAGAAGGCGAGGCTGGCGGGAATGTCACGGGCCTGAATGCCCAGGTGATCGAGCAAGACGTCTCCCTCGTCGTAGTTGCGCCGCCAGGATAGGAACGACCTACGACACTTCACCGGCGGCCGGTGAGTGGAGTCGCTGCCCGCGTCTGGGCGCCGGCCGGGGGAAGGGCAGCCGACGACGCCGACATCACGCCGACGCCGCCTGAGCCTTCCGGGGTCACCTGATCAGGCCGCGATGGCGCGGGCCGCCGCGTACAGGTCGGCCGGCAGCGGATGGGCCAGCTCCCAGACGATGCGCATCGGCCGGTCCCCGGTGTGCCGCCGGTACGTCATCGGCCCGGCGTACAGGTACGCCGGCGCACCGAGATCCCGATCCGGCACCCGGGTCTCCCGTACGAACAGGTGCACGGTCGACCCCAGTGACGCGTGGTTGACGTATCGCTGCCCGGTCGCCGACGCCGCCGACGTGGTGCTCTGCGACTCCCACTGGAACAGCCGCTCGGTGATGGCCCGGTCCGCGTACATGGTGGTGGGGGAGTAGTGCTGCTCCGACTTGACCAGGGTGACGAAGAACAGGTCCGCCTGTTCGGATTCCAGCCACTTCACGCCCTCCCGCAGCGACCCGGGGTTGGGCATCCCGAACGCTGCGCACGCCTCGTTGCGGCTGTACCGGGCGTGCACCCGCAGCGCGCCGACGGGTGCGGTGACCCGGTGGATGCGTTCCCGCAACACCTCGGCGACCTGCCGCAGCTCGGCGCGGCGCGCCGGCTCCGCCCACAGCCGCGCCAGCCGTTCCTCGCGGGCGGCCAGCGGAACCTGAGGCCCCCACAGGTCGAAGTGCAGCATGTCCCACAGGCGTCCTGGCTCCGGCCGCTCACCGACGGCGACCCGGGCCAGCAGGTCGAGCCGGTCGACGTCGTCCAGGTGCAGCATCCGCCCGATGGCCCGGCCCAGCTCCCGGTCGTCCGGGCCAGGGCTGGAGGTGTCCAGGCCGGCGAGCCGCCGCAGCCCGGTCCACCCGCCGACCGAGGCCGACCGGTACACGTCCTCGATCTCCAACCCAGTTTCCCGCAGGAACTCCGCCAGGCTGACGTCCCCGAGCTGCCGCAGCTCCGCGACCAGGCCCTTCTTGGAGGTGGGCAGCGCGCTCCTGAGGTTGGCGAGCACCACCTCCTTCGCCACCCGGTCGAGTTGGACGTGGCAGCCGCTCGGCAGCGACGGGAAGTCCTGCTCGACTGCGTCCCTGACCGCCCGCCGGCTGACCCCGGTCAGGGCCCGCCAGCGCAGGTCGAAGCGGAAGTTGGCGTGCTGCCCGCCGATGAAGTCCAGCACCGTCAGGCACGGCTTGTCGTCGTCGAGGCGCAGGCCCCGGCCGAGTTGCTGGAGGAAGATCGTGGCGCTCTCGGTGGGCCGCAGCATCAGGATCGTGTCGACCATCGGCAGATCGACGCCCTCGTTGAACAGATCGACGGTGAACAGCACCCGTAGCTTGCCGGCCCTGAAGTCGCGCAGCAGGCCATGCTGCGCCGACCGGTCCGCCCGGGAGGTCACCGCCGCCGACGGTACGCCGTGCCGGGTGAACCAGTCCGCCATGAACTCGGCGTGCCCGATGCTCACGCAGAACCCGAGCGCCCGCATCCGGTGCACGTCCACTTTGTCCCGCACGCTGCTGAGGACGATCCGAGCTCGGGCATCGTTGCCGGTGTAGACCCCGCCCAACTCGCCCGGGTCGTAGCCCTGGCCTCGCTTCCACCGCAGGTGCGACAGGTCCACGTCGTCGTGCACGCCGAAATACTGGAAGGGGGCCAGCAACTGCCGCTCCAGGGCCTCCCACAGGTGCAGCTCCACGGCGGTGCGGCCGTCGAACCACCGCCGCACGTCGCCGCCGTCGGCCCGGTCGGGGGTCGCCGTCAGCCCCAGCAGTACGCGCGGACGCAGCCGCCCCAGCAGCCGCGCGTACGTCGGTGCCTCCGCGTGGTGGAACTCGTCGACGATCACCATGTCGTACGCCCCGGGGTCGATCTCGCGGCGGTGCAGCGACTGGATGGAGGCGAAGACGTGCCGCCAGCCCGTCGGCTCGCGGCCCCCGACCAGCAGCTCACCGAAGCTGCCGTCGCCTATCGCCTGCCGGAACGTCGACAGGCTCTGTCGCAGGATCTGCTCCTGGTGGGCGACGAACAGCAGCGAGTCGACGGTGCCGGCCCGGTGTAGCCGTCGGTAGTCCAGCGCCGCCACCACCGTCTTGCCGGTGCCGGTCGCCATCACCACCAGGTTGCGGTGCCGGCCGTGCACCTGCCGTTCCGTGTCCAGGTCGGCCAGGATCTCCGCCTGGTACGGGTACGGCCGCACGTCCAGGTTCGCGATCTCGGCGATCCCGTCCTCCGACCGCTCGCCGCGCAGCGCGTGCCGCAGCCGCTCGCCGTCCCGGGCCGGCTGGTACGCCTCGAACGCCGGATCGTTCCAGTAGTCCTCGAACGTGGCGGTGAACGTGTCGATGACGTGCGGCTGCTCGACATTCGAGATGCGGACGTTCCACTCCACCCCGTCGACCAGCGCCGCCTTCGACAGGTTCGACGAGCCGACGTACGCGGTGGTCATGCCGTTGCCCCGGCGGAACAGCCACGCCTTGGCGTGCAGCCGGGTGGTCCTGGTCTCGTAGGAGACCTTGACGTCGGCGCCAAGCTCGGCGAGCCGATCGAGGGCCCGTTGGTCAGTCGCCCCGAGATACGTGGTGGTGATGACCCGCAGCGTGCCACCCCGGCCGATCAGCTCGCGGACCGCCGGTTCGACGATGCGCAGGCCGTGCCACTTGATGAACGCGCAGAGCAGGTCGACGTGGGTGGCCGAGGCCATCTCGTGGGTGACCTCGTGGCCGATGCGGGGCTGGTGGCGGCCGTTGACCAGCAGCGCGCCGGTGGACAGCGGGGTGGTGGGGCGCTGCGGAAAGGTGGGCTGTGCCGGGGGTGTGGGTGGGGCGGCGATGGCGTGCAGGAGGTTCCTGGCATCGGCGATGTGGTCGTGGTGGTCCGTCGAGGCGGGGCTGAGAGTGGCGATGGCCTCGGCGATGCGGTTGGTCAGGTCGACCTGGCGGAGAAGCTTGTCATCGCCGTTGGGGACGGCTTGCAGGGCACGACTGATCAGGGCGGCGAGGTGCCGGGTCAGGGGGTGGTGGGAGTCGGCGGGGTCCAGGGGGTGGTGCTGGACGTGGCCCGGGTCGAGGTGGTGGAGATGGGTGGCGACCTGATGAGTGATCAGATGCTCGTAGATGCCCACCTCAGGCTCGTCCATGGGGCTGGAGAGTAGCGCGTCCGGGCTCGACGCGCGGGTGTGCCGAAAGCCGCGTGTTGATGTTGGTGGTGGCCTGCGTTCGGTGGACCGATTGGGGACCGTGTGGGGGACGGCCGCGATTTCGCCGACACGCCGCACGGGCTCGTGGTTGTCGAGGGTGAATCTCAGGTAGAGGATCCAGCACTATCTGGACTGCGGATGTGGTTGATGGAGGACGACCAACTCTTGTCTTGGGTCAGCGGCGTGATGTGTGCACCGGCGTCGACAAGTCGTTGGAGGCTCGCCGCGTATGCCGGGTGAGCCGCGAGCTCTGGCTTCACGTTCGGAAAGGCGTAGGTGGGCAGTCCCGTGCCGAGCGCCTGGTTGAGGATGCCGAGGGCTACGTTGTCGTTGATTCCGAGTGCCCACTTGTTGATGACATTGAAGGTGGCTGGCGCGACCACGACCACGTCGGCCGCCGGATGGGGCTCCGGGTCGCCCGGCTGCCGCCATTCGACCCGAACCGGATACCCCGTCTGTTGCGCCACAGCGCCCCGATCGATCCAGGTAGCGGCGGTCGGCGTGGCGGTCACACACACTGTCCACCCGTCGCTCATCAGTAGGTCAATGAGCTCACTGATCCGCAGCACAGGTGGTGCCGCAGAGACAACGAGAGCCAGCACTCGTCTGCTGTTCACACCAACACACCCGCCCGCTCAGCCAGCGGTCGAAGCCCCGGTGTCGCAGCCCTCCGTTCCTTCGACAGCAGGTCGAGCAGCAGCATGCGAGCCTGGATGTTGGTGTGGACAGCCTCAGCGGCGACACGTTCCGCTTCGAGGAGGTGTAGTACCGCGACCGATTTATCTGCCGAGCCCGTCATAGTCGCGGCAGCGAGGTCAACGTGTACCTGAGCTCGCCGGCCAACCAGCACCGCAGGCAGGCGGGAAGTGTCCAGGCGCGTTCCGATTTCTATGGCGTGGGCCGGACTGCCCACACGAACTGCGGTGGAGACGGCATGAATGGTGACATTCGTTGGGCCGAACCCGGTCCACAGCCGGTTGCCGTCCGATCCGAGTTGCGTTGCAAGCTCAGCGGCCTTGTTGAGATGGCACCCGGCTGTCTTTGCGTCCAGCCGGTTAGCTGCCATCACCGCAGCCAGGAGGAGTAGCGCCCCATGTGCAGACAGGAGGTCATGGCTGGTTTGCCCCTGTTGAGAAGTGAGCTTCTCAACGGTGGTCTGCACCACCAGCTCAGCATCACCCGACCGGCCAGGTAGACGGAGAAGAGCACATGCTGCCTGGTACGCGGCCACGGCGGCAAGCGGGCGATCGCCGGCCAGCCCTGCAGCGGTCGAGGCTCGGTCGGCCGCAAGAAGGGCGGTCTGACCATCCCCGATCTTGGCGGCAAGCTTCGAAGCGGCGATGTAGGCGGCGGCGAGCAATCGGAAGGCGCTTGTGCGGTTGCCTCCCGAGGATTGACTCGCTGCCTCGGCGGCCCTAGCCAAGACCTCCGGCACGAGTCGAGCTGCTGAGCTGTAGCTCGCGCGTTGATAGAGGTGGTGGACTCGGCCGACGTCCCGCCGCACGTCGGCGAGGGAACGCACCTGGCCAGTCTGATGCACCGGGACATAGTTGCCAAGGAACGCTCGCAGGCCCGTCAGGAGTTCCGTCCGAGCGGTTCCGAGTGATGGAGCCGGGCTTCCGTTCTTCATGACCTGACCTCGCCGGGGTGCCACCGAGACATCAATGAGCATGTCATCGAGCTGTTCGAGCGTAACTCGCAATGCCGTTGCGATTCGGCTTCGCTGCCAGGGTTGCGGATCCGTTTCGGCGTTCTCCCATCGGACGACGGTGGAGCGTTCCACATCAAGCAGCTCGGCCAACCGCTCCTGGCTCAGGCCAAGCGTCTTCCGCCGCTGGCAGAGTCGATGCCGCTTCAGAGCCACTCAGACCTCCTTCGCCTGGCGTCACTCTAGTAACCGTATGTCGATGTCGCGGGTACGCAGACGCCACATTGATGCGTCATTTCGGCTCCTTCGACGCTGTGGTTACTGCTCTGGCTCACCTCGAAGCTGGGATGCATGACCCGGTGCGGGTGCTGGGCTCCGGGGTGTGTCGGCCCGAACGACGCGACCTCGTCCCCGCCCGCCCCGGCGCACTTCCACCCTTCCGCGACGTACAGGGGCGCAGAAACCATGAGTACCGCCGTAGCAGACTTCCCCGTTCCCATCCGGGCCATCGACGAGGACGTGATCCCAGCGGTCCGCCCCAACGCCCCCGAGTCCTGGCCGGGGGGAGCGCAGTACCGCAGTGAACGGGTCCCGAACCCGTGTCGGCTGCCTCGCTGGGGGCAGGCCATGCCCGAGCACGGTGAGCAGGCGTGACGCCGGCCGAGATCGTCCGCCGGTGGCTGCGGCTGGTGGTGGCGGACGCGGAGCTGTCCCCGTACCTCGTCGGGGTGGATCTGGACCGGATCGCCGCGCACCTGACGGTGAGCCTGACCGCCACGCTCGCCGGTGAGTCGGCGGACGCCTGGGGTGGGCTGGGCCTGTCGGAGGCGCAGTGCCGGCGGATCGGTGACTACCTGGTCGGGGTGTGCTGGGCGGCCGACCTGCCCGGCGAGCGGATCGCCCAGGTGCGTCGGGCGGTGGCCCGATGAGCGCCGCCGGCGACTCCGCTGAGGCGGCGGTGGGGACCGGCGACGGCGTGCCGGCCAGGGTGATCGGTCACGACCGGCCGTGCGCCGGCATCGCCATCCTGACCCTGCGCCCCTGGGCGCGGCTGCCGCACCACCCCGGCCAGGCTGTTCCCGTCCAGACCCCACGGTGCCCCGGCCGCTGGCGTTGGTATTCCCCCGCCAATCTGCCGCGCCCCGATGGCACCGTCGAGCTGCACGTCCGTGCCGTGGCTGCTGGCACCGTCTCGGGCAGCCTCGTCCATGACGTACGCCCCGGCGAACTGCTGCACCTCGGCCCGCCCCGCGACACTGGCCTGCACCTGCGCGACGGTGACCTGCTGTTGGTGGCCGGCGGCACCGGGCTGGCCCCGCTGCGCGCCCTGGTCGAACAGGTCGCCGCCGCTCCCGACGGCCGCCGGGTCACGCTGGTCGTCGGTGCGCGCACCTTCGCCGAGTTGTACGACGCGATCGCCCTCGACAAGCTCCAGCGCGCCCACGGGTGGCTGACCATCGTGCCCGCCCTCTCCCACGATTCGCACGCCGATCCGGCCGAGCAGGGTGACGCGCTCACCCTCGCGCTGCGCCACCACCAGCCTCACCAACAGGTGTACGTCTGCGGCCCGCCCGCCATGGTCGACATCGCCCGCTGCTGGTTGCCCCTCGCCGGCGTGCCCGAGGACCGCCTTCACCTGCCCGACCCGGCTGGCCCGTGACGGAACCCGCCGCAGCACGCGCTATCGGCGATCGGGCTGCGAAGCAGAACGGCACGTAGTCGGCGACGGACCCGCCGGGTGGGCAGGGGCGCATGCAGGCAGGGCTGGTGCCGGTAGTGTGCCGAGACGCCCATGGGAGGTGGAATCGATGCGTGCTGGGCTGGAGGTGCCGCCGTCCGTCGAGGCGGAGCGGGTCGTCACGGCGGTGCTGGCCGACCTGCGTTCCGGTGACCACCGGGGGGTGGTCGTCGACTCGCCGCCCGGTGCCGGCAAGTCCACCCTCGTCGTCCGCGCCGCCGTCGAACTCGCCGCCGCCGGCGAGCCGCTGATCATCATCGCGCAGACCAACGAGCAGGTCGACGACCTCGTCGACCGGCTCGCCCGCAAGGCCCCCGAGCTGCGCATCGGCCGGCTCTCCGCCACCGAGTACCGGCCTACCGACCGGGTGAAGGGGCACGCCACGGTCAGGGTGGCCGCGAAGGTCCCCGACCTCGGCGAGCCGGCCGTCATCGTCGGTACGGCCGCCAAGTGGGCCACGGTCACCGACGGTTCCTGGCCGTGGGCGATCGTCGACGAGGCGTACCAGATGCGGTCGGACGCCCTGTTGCGCGTGGCCGGCAGGTTCGAGCGGGCCCTGTTCGTGGGGGACCCCGGGCAGCTCGACCCGTTCTCCACCCTCGAGACGCTGCGCTGGACGGGCCTGACCTGGGACCCGATGCAGTCCGCGGTGTCGGTGCTGCTGCGGCACAACCCGCAGCTACCGGTGCACCGGCTGCCGGTGTCGTGGCGACTGCCGGCCTCGGCGGCGCCGGTGGTCGCGGCGGCGTTCTACCCGTTCACCGGGTTCCGCGCCGGCACCGGCCACGACGACCGGGTGCTCGCGTTCACCGAGGCCGGGCCGGGAGACGCCGTGGACGCGGCGGTGGAGCTGGCGGCGTCGTCGGGCTGGGCGCTCTACGAGCTGCCGGAGCGGCACACCCCGCGTACCGACTCCGAGGTCGCCGCCGCGTGCGCCGCGCTGGCGCTGCGGGTGCTGGCGCGCGGCGCGGTCGCCGTCTCCGAACACGCGCCGGCCGGCGCGCCGGTCACCGCAGACCGGATCGCCGTCGGGGCGGCGCACCGCGACCAGGTCGCGGCCATCCGTGGGCACCTCGGCGAGGCCGGGGCGGGCGTCACCGTGGACACCGCCAACCGGCTCCAGGGCCGGGAGTACGACGTGACGATCGTGCTGCACCCGCTGTCGGGGCGGCGGGACGCGACCGCGTTCCACCTGGAGTCGGGGCGGCTGTGCGTGCTGACGTCCCGGCACCGGCACGCGTGCGTGGTGGTGGCGCGGGCGGGCATCGCGGAGTTGCTGGACGCGCACCCGTCGACCGAGCCGGTGCACCTCGACGTCCCGGTCAAGTTTCCGGACGGCTGGGAGGCTCACCAGCATCTCCTGGCGAAGCTGGCTAATCCCGTGTTCGCCGGTTGATTCCCCGCCCGCCTGGGCATCGCCAGCGGGTCGAGCACCCACACCGCGATGCCCACCGCCGCGAGCAGTGCCGCCGCGAGCACGCACCACAGGAGCATCCGGCGCGGTGACCTCCCGCGCGGGCCCACCCGCCGTGCGGTAACGACAGGTGGGGCGACAGGGCCGGCGTCCGGTGGGTCGGCGTCGGACCGCTGGCGGGGGTGCGCGGTGTCCGTCTCCCGGCGGGGGATCGCCGGTGGGCTTACCGGCCACCTGCCCACGGCGGTGGGCGGAGCCGGTACGGCGGCGGACGGGAGGGGGTGCTCGTCGAGATGCGCCTGCATGGTCCGCGCCGCCAGCCGGAGGCACCACAGGCCCCGGCCGGGCCTGAGGTCCTCGAAGGTGGTGCAGGTCAGGGCCTGGGCGATCAGGGAGAGGCGGGCCTGCCTGCGCCACGTGGGCGTCCCGCCGGGCGGTCGGGCGTAGGCGGTTCCCACCTCGTCGGCGATCCGGACGAGCTCCGCGACGGGTCCGGGCAGCGTGCCCGGTCGCCCTCGCTGCGGGTGGACGAGGTACGTGATCAGGGCCTCGGACTCGTCGCGGGTGAGGCTCGGGACGTACCGGAGCACGGTGGCCAGCAGCAGGGCGGCGAGGTCCCGGGTCAGCGGGGCCTCCGCGTCGATGGCGCTCAGCCCGACCAGCGAGAACCGTTCGGGGTACGGCCTGCCGTCGGCCCCGCAGGGCACGAGCACGTTGCCGCCGTGCAGGTCGCCGTGGGCGAAGCCGGGATGGAAGTCGATCGGCTGGCGGTGGTACGGCGATGCGGGGTCCAGGGCCCGCAGCGGGTTGGGCAGGGGCCGCGAGTCGATGAGCAGCGACTCGGCGCCACTGTGGAAGCCGAAGATGCTCATCGCGTCGTGGACCTTCTCCCACGTGCCGGCCGCCCTCAGTTCCCGTTCGAGGTACGGGCCGAGTGCGGTGGCGCGGGTCGGCGGGTGGGTCCTCCCGGGGGTCGGCTCGACGCCGTTCCACTCGTGCAGTACCGCCTCCAGCACGGCCCGGAACGCGGCGAGCAGGTCGTCGCCGTCCAGTTCGTCCAGGGCCCGCACCCGGGCGCCGCCGGTGGTCGTCTCCTCGAACATGAGCCGGCGGCCGTCGCGCAGGTCGATCGGGGGGAAGATCTGCTCGGCCAGGTGCCGCCTCGCGAAGTCCCCCGGCGCGGCGCGCGCCCGGTGCTGGCCGCGCACCTCCCGGTTCCGCGAGCGGGCCGGCAGGACCTTGACGAAGACCTTCCGGGTGAGCGTCCTGCCTGGCGGCACCGGCTCGGTGAGCCTCGCGACGAAGAGCGTGGCCCCGCCGTAGCCCCGATCGAGGCGCGTCTGCGGCGGGACGCTGATCTCCCGGTGGCACTGGTGCCCGAAGTCTTCCAGGGCTGCCCTGAGCGTAGGGTCGGGTACGTATGGTTCGAGGGGTTCGGCCATGTCCGCCGTTGGGCCCTTCACGAGGAAAGTGAACGTGGACGATCGGATCGCGTCGTCCGCGAAGGGTGTCGCGCGCGGAGTAGAAGCTACCTCAGGGTCGGGCGAATCAGGGGGATGCTCGCAGGGGGGCGCCAACCTACTCAAAGGTAATTCCGGCCGTCGCCCCCCGGGGCGGGCTCAGCCGGCGTACTGGTCGCCGAACTCGCGGACGCCGTCGACGTCGAGGGTGATCCGGCTGTTGTCGCCCCAGGCGCCGGTGGCGGCCCGCCAGCTCGGGTCGTCCCGCTCGTCGATGGCGGTCCAGTTCTGCCGGTGGAAGCGGAGCTGGATGGGCCCGCTCGACTCACCGGGGGCGAGCACCCCGTCGGTGAACGTCAGCCGGACGTGGCCGGGGACCGGCGTGCCCGGCACGGGGTACCGCGTCGGGGTGGGGCTCGGCGCGGGGGCGCTTCCCGGCGGCGGGGGCGGTGGCGCGGGCGGCAGGTAGTAGTAGAGCTCCCGCTCGATTCGGCCGCAGCCCATCGCCGCCCAGTCGCACTGGGTCACCAGCGAGGTGTTGCCGCCCTCGAAGCGCAGGTGGTAGTCCACCCGGACGGTGCTCAGGTCGAGCGGCTGCGTGCCGGTGTTGACGACCTGCGCGACGAACTGGACCTGGTTGTCCGTCGGCGACCAGTCGAGGTTGAGGTAGCTGACCTTCGCCCGGCCGTAGGCGGTGCGCAGGGCGGTGGCCGCCGACGTGTCCGAGTATCCGCCGATGGTGTACGCCTGGATCGCGATCCGGTACTCGGTGCCCGGCGGCAGGTCGGTCAGGGTGATCGAGGGCGTCTGTGTGCTGCCCAGACCCCGGTACGTGTTGGGGCCCAGCGGCACCAGCACCTGGTACGTGATGGGTTCCGTGCCGCCCGGCTCGCCCACCCAGGCCGATGGCGCCCAGGTGAGGGTGAGCTGGTGCGGCTCGTTGGCCACGACGACGGGCGCGCCGGGCGTGGTGAGGGCCGGGCTGTCATCGGCCCGGGCGGCGGTGACGGCGAGCAGGCTCAGTAGGGCGGCGACGGCAGCTGTGGCGGTGACGCGGCGGGCACGCATGGCAGGCAGCGTAGACGTCGAACAGTGTCGATGGGTATGGATATCCGGCCCGATGTTGCCGTCCGACCGTGCAGGGTCCTGGCTCACCAGTGGCGCAACCGCGGCGAACCTTGGGTCATCATCGCATCACCGCCGGTCAAGGCGGTGAACCATCGATGGCCACGTCCCGTACCCATGGCCGTGAAGACGACGGAGCTGCGAGCGGGGCCGACAGTCACGGTGGCGGAGGCGATTCAGGAGGTGAGCGCCGATCTCGGGCCCTCCTGGGCGGCGACCGTCGCCGCCGTTGACCGGGCCGCCGCCAACTTTCTGGACACCGTGAGTGATCGCCTGCCCGGGCTGCTCGGCGGGCGGGAGCACACAGTGGTCTTCGCCGCGCTGGGCCGGCTGGCCGGCGGCGTCGACGACGCGGCCGGGCGGGCCGCGGCGCTGGCGGTCCTGGCCCGGGCCCACCGCCGCGTCGGCCTGCTGCCGCAGCACGCCGACGTGCTCGGCGACGCACTGCTCGCCGCCGTCGCCCGGGAGAACCGGGCACACTGGACGAGCGCCCTCGCCGCCGACTGGGAGCGCGGGTTCCGGCGGGTGGTCACCGCCGTGCGCCGGGCCGCCGCCCGGGTCGGCGACGGGCCGGCGTGGTGGCCCGCCGAGGTGGTCGCCCGCGACCCGGCCGCCGACGGCGTCGCCGTGCTCACCGTACGCCCGCGGCGACCGCTGCCGTACCGGCCGGGACAGGCAATGCCCGTCTGCACCCCGCGCCGTCCCGGCGTCTGGCGGTGGTACTCCCCGGCGAACGCGCTCCCGCCCCGACGGCACGGTCGAGCTGCACGTGCGCGCCGTCGCCGCCGGCGCCGTCTCCGGCACCCTCGTGGGCGAGGTACGCCCCGGTGAATCGCTCCTGCTCGGCCCGCCCTGCGGGATCAGCCTGCTACTCGACCCCAGTCCCTGGCACGACCTGCTGCTCGTCGCCGGCGGCACCGGGCTCGCGCCGCTGCGCGCCCTCGTCGAGCAGCTCGCCGCCGCCCCGGACGGCCGGCGGGTGACCCTGGTCGCCGGGGCCCGCACCCCGGTCGCCCTGTACGACCGGGCCACCCTGGAGGAGTTGGAGGCCGCCCACGAGTGGCTGACCGTGGTGCCCGCGTACTCCCACGACCCGGCGGCCGGCCCGGCCGAGCAGGGCGACTCGCTCACCGTCGCCCTGCGTCACCACACGGCCGATCAGGAGGTCCACCTGTGCGGGGCCACCGCCCGATGGTGGCCGGGGCGCGGCTGCGGCTGCTCGCCGCCGGGGGTGCCCGCCGACCGCATCCACCTGCCGGACGACTTCCACCGGTGACGGAAACCGCCGCTCCGGCGCCCCGTGCTCAGGCGGGCACGTAGTCGAAGGTGTCCGGGTGCGGGCCCTGTCGGCCCGCCTCGCCCCGGTCAAGGACGGTGATCCGGTCCATCGTCGCGTCGTCCAGCTCGAAGTCGAAGATCTGGAAGTTCTCCGCCATCCGCTCCGGGTTGACCGACTTGGGGAAGACGATGTCGCCGCGCTGCACGTGCCAGCGCAGCACCACCTGGGACACGGTCCGACCGAGCTGCTCGGCGATGTCGATCAGGGTCGGGTCGTCGAGCACCTTACCCTGGGCGATCGGCGACCACGCCTCGGTGAGGATGTTGTGCCTGTGGCCGTACGCGCGCACCTCCTCGTTGCCGAGGTACGGGTGCACCTCGATCTGGTTGACCGCCGGGACCACGTCCGCCTCGGCGGCCAGCCGCTCCAGGTGCGGCACCTGGAAGTTCGACACGCCGATCGAGCGGGCCCGGCCGTCGCGGCGGAACTCCTCCAGCACCTTCCAGGTGGAGACGAAGTCGCCGTCGTAGCGGGTGGGCAGCGGCCAGTGGATCAGGAACAGGTCGATGTGGTCCATCTTCAGCGCCGCCAGCGTGGCGTCGAACGCCCGACGGGCGTCGTCCGGGCGGTGGAAGCTGTTGTTCAGCTTGCTGGTGACGAAGACGTCGTCCCGGTCCAGGCCAGAGTCGCGCACCGCCTGGCCGACCTCGGCCTCGTTGCCGTACATCTCGGCGGTGTCGATGTGCCGGTAGCCGATCTCCAGGGCCCGGCCGACGGCCTCGGCGGTGTCCTGCGGCGGGATCAGGTACACCCCGAAGCCGAGCTGGGGGATGGTGTTGCCGTCGTTGAGCGCAATGTCGGGGACCGTGTTCGCCATCTCGGCAGTCTCTCCCATCGTCAGGGGCCCGTGGGCGCGCGGAGGTCGCGCGACCGGGCCGTGCCACCCGGTTTCCTACCCCAGCCTGTCGGTTTCGCGCGGTCCGGGTCGGGTGATCTCGACAACCGGGCGGCCCGGGGCGCGGGTCAGCCCCAGATGGCGGTGGCCCACTCGGGGTGGTCGACGAACGGGTTGCGGTTGCCCTGCCAGCGTTCGTAGATCCGCTGGTTGCGGCGCTGCTCGAAGGCGTCCGGCGGGTCGGCCCGGTTCCAGGCGAGCAGCACCGACAGCCTGCCCAGGTACGGGGACGTGCCGTTGGAGACGGAGTGGTTCATCTCCAGGTTCGGCCAGCCGTCGTCGCCCTCGTACCGGATCGCCATGTACATGATCATGCGGGCGACGTCGCCCTTGACCGCGTTGCGCGGCTCGAACGAGTCGGCGTCGGTGTAGCAGCCGGGGGCCTCCGGGACGGCGCTGCCACCGGTGTCGAAGTCCTTGTTCCCGCGCGTCGAGTTCACCGAGACGTCCTCGGGGCGCAGGTGGTGCACGTCGGTGCCGGGCCCGGTGGCGGTGCCGAAGTCGCCGTGCGACTTGGCCCAGACGTGCTCGCGGTTCCAGTCGTCCGCGCCGCCGCCGGCGCTGGTCTTGCTCTGCGAGCGGCCGGTGTAGAGCAACAGGACGTTGTTGGCGTTGGCCGGGTCCTGGTCGGTGTCCTTCAACGCCTCCCACACCTGGTCGTAGCTGAGCTTCGTCTGCGTCTTGATGATGGCGTGCAGGGAGCTGCGCAGCGCGGTCCCGGTCTTGCCGATCGCGCTGGCGTAGTACGTCGAGTCGTACGGCCCGCCGCCGGTCGGGCTGGGCGCCGCGGTGGGCGGGGCCGTCGGCGTCGGGCTCGGGGTGCCGCCGCCGAGGCTCATCGTGGTCGGGCTCTTCAGCCCGCCGTGACTGAAGTACGCGGTCAGCGTCCCGGTGGTGGTGATCTGCTTGCCGCGCAGCCCCGGGTTGGTCAGCAGCCCGAAGGTGCTCCGGTACGCGGTCGTCACCTGGACGTAGAGCATTCTGCTCGTGCCGGTCTCGGCGGCGGTGTCGGCGATGGCGATCGCCGTGTCCGCCGTGTAGCCGGAGGTGATCACCGTGGTCGCCGCCGTCGGCTGGCCGATGACGTACCCGGTGACGGTGGCCGTGCGGCCGTCCTGGGCGGCCAGCGCCTGGGCCACGGTCAGCGTGGTCGTCGCCGAAGCGGAGGTGCTCGCCACGACGGGTGCCACCAGTGTGACGACCAGTGCGAACGCCGTGATCAACCGCCCGGACCGCGAGCGGGTGACGCCCTTTGTATCCATGGTCAGCGATGTTAGCGGCGCGGGTGTGAACACCGGGAGAGCGCCGGGGAACTTTACGGGGGTGAAACCACCCGTCCCCGGAGCTGCTGCGCAAGGGCCGCTTCGACGGGGTGCGGGCGCTGTCGGCGGAGGATCTGCCGAACCGCCTGCCGCGATTGAACTCATCGCCCCTGTGCGCCGTACCACTGCGCGAGGATGTGGTGCGGCGGGTCGGCCGCACTGCTGCCGAGCTGCGGGAGGCCTGCCGTGCGAGTTGGTGAGCAGTCGACGGATCCCATCGACCAAGTACTGGGTGAGGTGCCGGTCCCGGCATCCCTGACACCCGAGGACGTCCGGCTCGCGGTCCGGGCGGTGGTGGTGCACACCGCCGAGGAGTGGCCATCGGGGCCGCTGTGCCGCAACGACGGCGCGTCGTACCCCTGCCGCCTGCACCGGTGGGGCCGGCGGGTGCTGGAGGCACACGGCCTCAACGGGCGCCAGATCGACGCCCTGATCCGGCACGGCAACCCGTTCGTGCACGTGCCGTTCCCGTTCACGGCGACCGGCCCGTCGCGCGCCGACCGGCCCGCCGCCCCTGCGGCGCGCACGCAGGCCGGTCGGATGCCGACACCCCCCGGTCGGGTTCCCACACCCCCGGGTCGGGTCCCCAACCCCGTCGGGCGGCCGGTGATCCGGCCCGGCGGTTCCGGCCGGCCGGTGGTGTCCACCACCGCGCCGCGCTGGCCGCGGGCGAGCTGACGGGGGTACGCGGTCCGTCCGCCGGCGCGAGGCCGGAGGGGTCAAAGCGGCGGAGCACCGCCGACGCCGCCGGCCCGGCCGCGGGGTTTCCCCGCGCGGCCGGGCCGGCGCGTCCCGTCCGGTCCCCACCGGTCAGTCGTTGCCGGCGCCGATTCCGCAGTCCGGCGCGGACCAGGAGGTCGTGTTCGGAATCCCGTCGTCGTTGTTCTCCCGGCGGGAGTCGACGTGCACGTGGTCCTCGTGGTCGGGGTAGCCGGGGCCGTAGATGCCGCTGAACCCGTGGTCGCGGGCGTGCAGTGCCACGTCGCACAGGGACGACCCGCTGGGGGCCGCCAGGTCGGCGGCGTTGCCGTAGAGGTGCTGGCTGTTCGACGCGCCCCTGACCTGGCGGTTGCAGACCTCGCTGCGGAAGCCGCTGGTGACGCGCAGCGGCTCGTCGCCGAGGCCGCGCCGCAGCGCCTCCAGCTTCCACATGGCGCGCAGCGCGTTGTCCCTGGTCTTCGCGGACGACAGTGGTCCCCCGCTCCATCCGCCCCGGCCGCAGCCGTCGTCCATCTCGCTGTAGCTGAAGTGCGCGGGCGTGCAGTCGTCGTCCTGAAGCGCGTAGAGCTTCGTGTACGTCTGCGGTCCGGCGATCCCGTCGGCCGGCAGCCCGTACGCGGACTGGAAGCGCCTGACCGCCGCGGCGGTCTTCGGGCCGTAGTTGCCGTCGGTCTCCACGATGTCCCGCCTGCCGGCCCAACCGGCGACCCGGATCTGGAGTTGGCGGACGTCCTCGCCGGAACGGCCCTCGTAGAGATCCCGCGTCCACGTGTAGCAGCCGTCGGCGTGGGCCGCCGGGGCGGCGACCAGCGTGGCCACGGCGGCCCCTGGAAGCGTCAGCGCGAACGCGACGGCGGCCCGTCGCAAGGTTTCGGCACGCACGGAAGTCCTCCCGAAATGAGCGTCGATGGGGTGGGAGCGGGGCATCGACCGGGACGTCCCGTCCGTTCCACGGTCCCATTCCGCCGGCCGTTCGGAGGCAGATAACCGGAATTGTCCTCGCAATTGTTGGTTCCTGAGCATGCGCTGGGAGAAAGCGCCGACCGCGTACCGTTCAATCGCATTCTTCGGGGGCCCGGCACAGTCTTTCCGGCATGGACGGCGCGGCACGGCGGAAACGTGACTTTGTGCCGACGGAGGGTGAGTGCCGGTGGCCGGGCGGCCGGCGGTAACGTCACCCGGGTCGGGGGAGGTGGCTGGTGGCGCGTGGTGGTGTCTTCTGTGTCGAGGGGCAGTGGCACCGTGATCTCCACGAGCGCGGGTCGGTTTTGCCGACCCTGGAACTCCTGGAACGGCTGGGGAAGATCCGGTTCATCCACAAGGACGCGGCGACCCGCGACGAGTTGTTCTACTTTCTCGACCGCTGGCTGCTCAAGCAGTACGCCGACTACCGGGTGGGCTTCTTCGCCATGCACGGCGAACCGAGCCGGCTCTGCCTCACCGACTGGGACTCGGTGGACCTCTCCGACGTCGCCGAGCGGATGGCCGGCCGCTGCGACGGCCGCCGGCTCTACTTCGGTAGCTGCTCGGTGCTGCGCGCGTCCGACGCCGCGCTGCGCGACTTCCTCGACGTGACCGGCGCGGCGCTGATCTGCGGGTTCACCCGGGAGGTCGACTGGGTGGAGTCGGCGGCCTTCGAGACCGTGCTGCTCGACGTGCTCGCCAACGGGCAGCGGCACAACGCCGCCGAGCTGCGGATGGGCTCGGCGCACTGGGCCCCGCTGGGGGCGTACCTGGGCTTCCGGGTGATCTACGCCAACGGGCGGGCCTGGCGGCCCACCGTCCGGCCCGGGGTCCCCGCCCAGCCGACGGCCGGGCGGAGCACCGCCCGTCCCCGCTGACGAAGCTACTGGTAGAAACGGGTATGGCACGCAGCATCGCGAGTAACACCCGGGTCGACCGGGCCGCCCTGATCGAGTTCATCCGTCCCCGGCACCGGGTCCTGCTGATGACCACCCGGTCCGACGGCCGACCCCAGTCCTCCCCGGTCGCCTGCGGGGTGGACCCCGAGGGCCGGCTGGTGATCTCCACGTACCCGGAGCGGGCGAAGGCGCGCAACATCCGGCGGGACCCCCGCGTCTCGGCCTGTGTGCTCTCCGACGACTGGGACGGCCCCTGGGTGCAGGTCGACGGCACCGCCGAGGTGCTCGACCTGCCCGAGGCGCTGGAGCCGCTGGTGGGGTACTTCCGCAGCATCTCCGGCGAGCACCCGGACTGGGACGAGTACCGGGCGGCGATGGCCCGGCAGGGCAAGTCCCTGATCCGGGTCACCATCGACGACTGGGGCCCGATCGCCACCGGCGGCTTCCCGGCCCGCCTCGCCGACTGAGTACGCGCGGCCGGCCCGCCTCGCCGACTGAGCACGCGCGGCCGGCCCGCCTCGCCGACCGAGCACGCGGCCGGGCCGGCGCGCACGGTTCGGGTCGGGGCGCAGCCGGGTCGACCCGCGTGGTGCGGCTCAGTAGCCGGCGGTGAAGCGCATGTTCTCGAAGCGCGGCTGCTCGATTTCGTCGACGACGGCGACGGCCAGGTCCTCGTAGCTCAGCACCGCGCGCCCCCGCTCGTCGGTCACCGGCTCGTCGGTGCCCGTGCGGTAGCGGCCGGTGCGCTCACCGGGGTGGAACTCCAGCGGCGGCGGGGAGACGTACGTCCACCTCACCCCGTTGGCCGCCGAGCGGTACCAGGCCAGGGCGTCGGCCTGGCCCAGCGCGGAGTTTCGGTACTCCTCGGGGAAGTCCGGCTCCTCCAGGAACGGGGTGCCGTTCGGCGTCAGCAGGGTCGCCCCACCGCCGACGTGGATGATCCGGGGTGGGTTCGGCACGTCCCGCAGCACCGTGATGAGGTTCTCCGCTGCGGTCCGCCACAGCGCCCGGTCCTCGCCACCGCCGACGGCGACGACCATGGCGTCCGCGGTCGGGGCCAGCTCCCGCACGCTGCGCGCCGAGGTCACGTCCCCGGTGACCAGGTCAACCCCGGCCGGCAGGTAACTGGTCGCCTCGGGGCGGCGGACCGCCGCGGTCACCCGGTGGCCCCGGTTCACCGCCTCGGCGGTGATCCGCGAACCCGCCGTGCCCCCGGCACCGAACACCACGATGTTGCTCATGGCCCACTGCCTCCGCCTCCCGCTTCGCGCCCGTCGCGCGGCCGTCACCGCCCGACCTCCCGGGCCGGGTCGCTCGCATCCCGGGCCGGGAGTCGCTCGAACCCAGGCTAGGAGCCGACCGAGCCCGGCGGTGCCGTTCCCGCGATTCCGCGTGGTGCCGTTCCCGCGATTCCGCGCGGCCCGCTTCCGCTGATTCCGCGTCGGGCCCGTGCATCGTGCCCGTTTCCGCGCCGTGGCCGGCTCAGTCGATCAGGGCGGAGTAGACGAGCTGGCGTAGCTGGGGGCGCAGCGGGTGGGTGCTCGACGGCATGAGCTGGGTGAACAGCAGGGCGGTGAGTTCCTCCACCGGGTCCACCCAGAACGCCGTGCTGGCCATGCCGCCCCAGTAGTACTCACCGACGCTGCTCGGCACCCGGGACGGGACCGGGTCCTGCACCACGGCGAAGCCGAGGCCGAAGCCGATGCCGTCGAGGACCGTCTCGGCGAAGCCCGTCGGAGAGAACGAGGCCAGGTCGCGGCCGTCGGGCAGGTGGTTGCGGGTCATGAAGCGCACCGTCCGGGGCCCGAGCAGGCGTACGCCGTCCAGTTCCCCGCCACGCAGCAGGAACTGGGTGAACCGGTGGTAGTCCGCGGCGGTGGAGACCAGCCCGCCGCCGCCGGAGAGGAAGTCCGGCTCGGTCAGCGCGAGCCGGCCGAACGCGTCGGCGCGGGTCGCCCGCCCGGTCACGGCGTGCGAGAGGTACAGGGCGGCGAGCCGCTTGGCGTCCGCCTCCTCGACCCACCAGCCGGTGTCGGTCATGCCCAACGGCCGGAAGATCCGCTCGGCGAGGAAATCGTCGAGCCGCCGCCCGGAGACCACCTCGATCAGCCGGCCGAGCACGTCGGTGGAGACCCCGTAGTTCCAGCTCGTGCCGGGCTGGAACAGCAGCGGCAGCCCGGCCAGCCCCCGGCTGGCGGCGGCCAGGTCGGCCCCGATGGGCACGCCGAGGTCGAAGCCCGCCGCCCGGTACAGGCCGTCGACGACGGAGACCTGGGCGAAGCCGTACGTCAGGCCGGACATGTGGGTCAGCAGGTGCCAGATCCGGATCGGCTCGACCGCCGGCACCGTGTACGGCTTCGTCAGCGGGCCCTTGTCGTAGACCCGGACGTCGGCGAACTCGGGCAGCCAGCGGTGGACCGGGTCGGTGAGCTCGAACCGGCCCTCCTCCCACAGCATCATCGCCGCGACGGAGGTGACCGGCTTGGTCATCGAGTAGATGCGCCAGAGGGTGTCCGGTTCGACGGGGAGGCCGGCTTCCCGGTCGCGCATCCCGTAGCTGGAGGAGTGGGCGATCTCGCCCCGGCGGGTTACGACGATCTGCCAGCCAGCGAGCCGACCGTCGTCGACGTACCTGCCGAAGTGCTCGTCGATCCGCGCCAGCCGGGCGGGATCGAAGCCGATGCGGTCGGGTTCGGTGCTGAGTGCCACGCTCACTCGCCGAACGTACTAGCCGGTACGCGGTGCGCGGAAGACGTCGGTGGGCCACCGCTAGGCTGGCCGGGTGCCGGAGCCGACCGAGGACGCGACCTTCCGCCACGACGACTGGTACGCCGAGGACCTGGCCGACCGGCACTTCGTGCGCTGCGAGTTCTTTCACGTCGACCTGACCGAGGCGGTCAGCCGGGGCGCGGTCTTCACCGAGTGCGTCTTCGGCAACGTGGCGTTCAACGCCTCCCGGCACGCAGACTCGGCCTTCACTCGCTGCGTCTTCAAGCGGTGCAACCTGTTCGAGGCCGAGTTCACCGGCTGCAAGCTGGTCGGCAGCAGCTTCGAGCAGTGCGGCCTGCGTCCGCTGCGGGTCGTGGGCGGCGACTGGTCGTTCGTGGCGCTACCTGGTGCCGACCTGCGTGGGGTGTGCCTCACCGACGTGCGGATGCGCGAGGTGGATCTGACCGGCGCGGATCTGACGGACGCGACGGTCACCGGCGTCGACCTCTCCGGTGCGCTGTTGCACGGCTCCCTGCTGTCCCGCGCCGACCTGCGCGGCAGCGACCTGTCGGCGCTCGACCCGACCGTGGTGCAGCGCGCCGGCGCGCTGATCGACACCGAGCAGGCGATGCAGTTGGCCCGGGCCCTCGGCTTCCAGGTCGGCTGACCGGCGGCTCAACCGACCCCGACCCGGTTCGTGGATTTCGCCGCTTTCGCGCTCAACGTGACCTCCAGTACGCTCAGCGCAGCCGGCGGCGCCTCACCGCCTCGGCACGTCGCGGTGTGCCCTGCCCTGCCGGGGTTGCGCCGCGACGTCGGCGCCCGCCCGGCTGACCCCGCCGACGTTCCCGCGCCCGTCCGGTGAGCCGGCCCGTGGCGCGTTGCCCGATCGCCGGTGAGCTGGTCGTGCGCGGATTCCTGCCGGGCGGTAACGAAGTGGAAACGCCGGACGGGGCACCCTGGCGTCCGGCCTGGGGTGGTGTCAACGTGATACGGCTCACGCTGGTGAGCGGCGGCCGCCGGGACCGGAACACCGGGTGGGGAGGGGAGGCCACGTGGCGCAGGAAGACCTCACTCGGGGCATCGGCCCTGGTAAACGGGGGCCGGTCGGGCCGCTGCGCCGTGCCGAGGAGTTGGCCGATGGTCGGACCCGCTTGGAGCAGCGCCGGATGGCCCGCGCCCGGCAGCGTCGGCGGTGGGCGGTCGAGGGGCTGACGGTGTTCGCCTGCCTCGTCGCGTTCGGGACGTACATCGGTACAGAGGGCGACCCGGCCACCGGGCCGGACGAAGTGCTGCCCGCGCCCGCCGGGCGGCCCAGCGGCGGGTTCCCGGTGGCGGACCGGCCGGGCTTGCCCGCCGACGCGGCCACGCCCGGCCTGCGTCCCCGCCAGCGGACCCCGACCCCGTCGCCGTCGGTGCGGAGCCCGACTGCGCCGCAGCCGCCGGTGTTCCATCTCGACATCGCCCAGGCCGACGTACCGGCCGACGTCGACCTGACCGCGGCGGGCACCCGGGACTGGGTCCACTGGGGACTGCGCGGCGCCGGCTCGACGGTGCGCAAGCGCGACGGTTCGGGGGAGATCCTGGACGAGGGCGGCCACGGCGACCGGGTCGGCCACGATGTCAGCCCGGAGACGTTCAGCTGGCGCGACGGTGCGCCCGTGTCGTCGGCCACGTCGACCACGACCGGCGTCTCCGCCTGCGGCGTCGGCAGCGGCTTCACGCTCGCCGTCGACGGTGACGGCGAGGCCCGCACCCTGCGCCTCTACGCCGGCTTGTGGATGGCCCGCGCCCGGCTGGAGGCGCGGCTGTCCACCGGCGGCGCGGCGACGGTCCGCCGGCTGGAGGACCCGCACACCACCCACACCGCCGAGTTCACCGTGCGGTACCGGGCTGCCAAGGGGGCGAAGCTGCTGCTCACCTGGACCGTCGAGGCCACCTTCGGCGGCTGCGGCAACGTGAACCTCCAGGCGGTGGCGTTGCGCTGAGCGGGGCCGGCCGGCGCTCGGGGTGCGCCCGCCGCCCCGTGGACGGGCGCCGGGGGCGGGCCGGGCCGGGCCTACCCGCCGGTCGGGACAGTTTGTCCGTCGTGCCGCCTCCGGCCGGTCGTAGGTTCTCCGCTGACCCGGTCCATCCGTCCCCTGTGGAGGTTTGTCCGATGAGCAGCACCACCACCCGTACCGTCCGTCCCGCCGTCTCCCCCGGTGCCGGCGAGGATTCCGGGGAGGGGCTCCGGGACATCCCGCTGCCGCCGTACGTCACGGGGGAGGACGCCCAGTTCGCGGTCCGGGCGGTCGTCGTGCACGCGCCCCGGCGCTGGTCCGGCGGGACGGTCTGCCGCAACGACGCCAACCCGCACCCCTGTCGGCTGCACCGCTGGGGGCGGCGGGTGCTCGCCCTGCGGGGCCTGCGGGCCGCCGAGATCGACCTGCTGATCGAGCGGGGCGACCCGGCCGCCACGGTCCACCCGCCGCACCGCCTCGATGCCTGACGCGCCCACCGGGATGCCCGGTGGCCCGGGCCCCTTCCTCCGCACCCGGAAGGGGTCCGGGCCGGTCCGACAGGTGGCAGCCTCCGCCCAGGAGCACCCCATCCACCCGGGCGGGCACGGGGCTCCGGCACCACGCTCACGCGCTGATGCTGCCATGGAGGATTCTGCCGGGAAACCCCGCCGGGCGAAGGTTTGTGCCGGATCCGGGCCGGCGGGTGCGCTCGTGGCACCGCTTGTCGTGCCTTCTCGCATCGCCCATGGCTTCAGCGTAGGGGGCATCCGGGCAGCTCGGAGCAGGTTCCGGCGTAGGGCTGGGTCGAAGCCGGTCTATTTGACGGATGCAATCTGAGCGGGCACGGTGGGGGAAGGGGTCCGCGTGAAGTGGCCCCGTTCCGCCGGGTGAGGGCCCTGCCGTCACCCGAGCTGCCCCGTGTGATCGTCTGCGGGCTGAGTCCGGTCTGCGCCGACCGCGAACCGAGAATCCACGAGGAGTGCGCCATGCTGACCATGACCGACAACGCCATACTGGTGATCCGCGACCTGGCCGCTCAGGAGGACGTCGCCGAGGGCGGCGGCCTGCGCATCGCCGCCGACGCCGACGCCGGCTCCCTCACCATCGAGCTGGTGCCCCAGCCGGTCCAGGGCGACCAGGTGGTGGACCACCAGGGCGCCCGGATCTTCCTCGACTCCGACGCCGCCGACCTGCTCACCGACACCTCGGTCGACGCCACCGTCGACGACGAGGGCATCGTGCAGTTCGGCTTCACCGAGCAGCAGTAGCCAACCTCGCCGGGCGCCGTAATCATCCCGCTCAGCCGGCTCGCGCCGCGACGCTCAGCCGGCTCGCCCCGCCTCGCCGTCCCAACGCGGCCGGGCGGGCCGGCCGCGTTCCGGCCCCGCCTGCCATCCGGCACCGCGGCGCTCGCCGCCGTGCCGCGCCCCGTCCCGGCGCTCCCCGAGCGGCCATCCACCGGGCCGGTGTCCCCGGGCCGGCTGTTTCCCGGCCTCGTCCTGGCCGGCCGGCTGCTGGAGCTGGCGCAGCACGTGCGCAAGGTGGTGCGAGGTGCTCCAGGCCGCCCAGTTCGTCGTCGAGCCGGCCCCGGCTACCCGCCGGGCCCGGCGCAGGATCTCGTGGTCGCCCCAGGAGAAGGATGCGCCGTCTGTTGGCCAGTGCGCCGCCGAGACCAGCGTCCGGCACAGGTCGGCCACCCGCTCGTCGCCCCGGCCGCCCCGGCGGGACCAGCGGTAGAGCCACCACGCGCTGTCGGTCGTGTAGCGGACGGTGGGCAGCCGGTCCCCGGCCGCATCCCCGCCGGGCACCGCGCAGCCGACCGCGTAGTCGCCGTACCGGACGCCGAGGTCGGCCAGCCGTCGCCAGAGCAGCCAGTCCCAGCGTTCCAGGCGGACCGGCTCGTCGGTCGGATATCCGGACAGTGTCGGCGGCAGCCCGCCGGCGGCCACCGTCACCGCCCGCCAGGCGTGCCGCCGTGCCCAGCCCACCAGCCGCCGGACGCGCGGCTCAGCCAGCCGGACGTCCGCCGGGCAGCAGACGTCCCCGGCGTCGACGAGGAGTTCGCACTGCTCCGGGACGAGCCGGGTGAGCCGCCAGATCCGTTCCACCGCGGCCGTCGTCGCATCCGGGCCCGCCCGGTCGCTGCCGGCCCGCAGCCGCACCACCAGCCGCCCGGCGTACACCCGGGCCGCCAGGCCGTGCGCGGCCAGCCGCGTGTCGCTGTCCGCGAGCCCGGCCACCGGCACCAGGGGTACGTTCCACCGCGCCAGTTCGGTGTCGGCCCCGTCGGGCAGCGCGGTCACGTCGACCGCCGGCAGCAACCCGGGCGGAAGGCGGGCGATCGACTCCGCGACGGCATCGTCCACCATGGACACGTCGAGCACGGGAGCGAGCCTGGCCGCCGCCGAACTGTCCAGGTGGCGGAGCGCCTCGAGCTCGCCCCGGCGGCAGGCGAGGATGGGGTGGTAGACCGGCACCGCCGCCCGGCCCACGTGGGCGGGCACCATACTTCAATGTAGCCAGACATCGCCGCTCGTCCCAGGGCTTGCGGCAAATGCCGGGCGTCCAGCCGAGCTCGTTCGTACGATCCCCGGATGCCCGACGCACCCTTCCGTTACCGGTCGTCCGACGAGGACAGCGCCCGCTGGACCGGCTTCCCGTACCGCGACGGCGACATCGTCGTCAGCACCCGGTCCAAGAGCGGCACCACCTGGATGCAGATGATCTGCGCCCTGCTGGTGTTCGGCACGCCCGACCTGCCGGCTCCGCTGTCGCGGCTCTCGCCCTGGCTGGACTGGCTGGCCGAACCCCGCGACGAGGTGTACGCCCGGCTCGCCGCCCAGTCGCACCGCCGGTTCGTCAAGACCCACACCCCGCTCGACGGGGTGCCGCTGGACGACCGGGCTCACTACGTGGTGGTGGCCCGGCACCCCCTGGACATGGCGGTCTCGCTCTGGCACCAGAGCGGCAACCTCGACCGGGCGCGGATGGCCGAGCTGACCGGTCAACCCGCCCCGGCGGGGCCGCCCGCCCCGCGTACCCCGCTGGTGGAGTCGTTGCGGCGCTGGGTGGGCCGCGAGGCCGACCCGCGCGCGGAGCTGGACTCGCTCCAGGGGGTGCTGTGGCACCTGGGCGACGCCTGGAACCGCCGCGACCGGTCCAACGTGACCCTGGTGCACTACGACGACCTGGTTGCGGACCTCGCGGGGCAGATGCGCGCCCTGGCCGACCGGCTCGGCGTCGAGGTGCCGGCCCCGCGCTGGCCCGAACTGGTCGAGGCCGCCACCTTCGACCGGATGCGTGAGCGGGCGGATCTCCTGGTCCCGGACCCGGCGGGCGTGCTGAGGGATCGGCACGCCTTCTTCCGGCGGGGCCGGTCCGGGCAGGGGCGGGAACTGCTCGACGAGGCGACGCTGGCCCGCTACCGGGCGCGGACCGCTGCCCTCGCCCCACCGGACCTGCTCGCCTGGCTGCACCGGGGCCGCTGAGCCGGCCGGGGTGGCCGCGAGGCGGCCCGAGTCCGTGATCGGACAGTGTCTCTCCAGCTCAGAGGCGTGATCAAATAGTCGATTGTCCATGATTGGACATTCGTGGGGGTTGTCTGGCGGTGGGGAGGGCGGATTAGTGTTTGCCTAGCAAAAGGTATTGATCAGATTGAAACACCAATTCACCTCTGATCACTACTTTTTCATCACATCCCTCTATTTGGTCGCCCGCCACCGGGCGGCCGCGAAGGAGCGCATCATGTCCGAGTCCAAGCAGCTCGCCGACCAGCCCGTCGCCAGCCCCGAGGCCGTCGCCGCGGCGGCCGCGCTGGCCGTCCCCGCCACGCTCTACGGAATGCCCCCGACCGCGCAGCTCTTCTTCGCGGTAATCAACTCCAACGGCTCACTGGTCCGCGGCTTCGGCACGGTCTCGTCGAGCCGCCTCGGTGTCGGGATCTATGAGGTCGTCTTCTCCCACGATCTGACCCGGTCCGCGTACATCGGGACCATCGGCCTGCCCGGCAGCGTCGGCGCCTCGCCCAGCGGCGAGATCGCCGTCGTCGGTCGCGCCGGTGTGCCCAACGGTGTCTTCGTCCAGACGTTCACCTCGGCGGGGGCACCCGCCGACCGGGCGTTCCACCTGGCCATCGCGTCCTGACCCCGCACCGACGCCCCGCTGAACCCGGCCCCCGTCGCAGCCCGCGGCGGGGGCCGGTCGGTGTCCACTCCGCGCGGGCCGGCCTCCCGTCCGGAAACGCCGGCTGCCCGCCAGGAAACGAGCGCACGGCGCCGCCGCGACCCGAAGGTCGTAACGTCGCCGCGCTCCGGCCGTCTCCCACCACCGCAGCCGTGCGGCGGTACGCCGGCGGGGACCTGGCCCGACCGGCCGGGTGCGCCGGTCGTGGCCTCGATGCCCCGTCCGGGCGGGCTCAAACCTCGGATCAGTGGGAAACTCCACGATCCGTCATTCCCGGCGTGACGCGGGGCGGGACCGGGTATGTGCGGGCCATGGAACATTTCACGATCGCGACCGTCGCCGAGAAGAGCCCGGATTTCCGGCGGGTGCTGTGGACCGGTGAGCACACCCAACTGGTGATCATGACGATCCCGCCGGGCGGCGAGATCGGCGAGGAGGTCCACGAGGGCATCGACCAGATCCTCACCTTCGTCAGCGGCACCGGCGAGGCCCGGGTCGCCGGCGAGAAGAAGGAGGTCGCCCAGGGCGACCTGGTGGTGGTGCCGGCCGGTACGAAGCACAACTTCGTCAACACCGGCCCCAACCCACTGGTGCTCTACACCGTGTACGGCCCGCCCGAGCACGCCGACCAGGCCGTCCACCACACCAAGGAGGAGGCAGACGCGGCGGAGGCGGCCGGCGAGGACGAGCCGCCGACCTCCTGAGCGCGGCGGGCCGCGGCTCCCTCCCCCGATGCCGGGTCGGGACCCGCCGCTGACTGATCCGGCCCGGCGTGGGTACCCCCGCCGGGTGGAACAGCCGCCGATCTCCGACTACGCGTTCCTGTCCGACTGCCGCTCCGGCGCGCTGGTGGGCCGGGACGGTTCGATCGATTGGTGGTGCCCGGACCGGTTCGACGGGACCGCCGTCCTCGGTCGGCTGCTGGATCCGGCGGCGGGACACTGGCGGCTCGCCCCGCTTGGGCCGTCACGGGTGCAGCGGGCGTACCGGCCGGACACGCTGGTGCTGCGTACCGTCCACCACACGCCCACGGGCAGCGTCGCGGTCACCGACGCCCTCGCTGCCGAGGTCGGCGCGCGCGGTCACGAACTGGGGATGAACTCTCCGGCCGTGCTGCTCCGGGTGGTCGAGGGGCTCACCGGCCGGGTTCGGATGGGTCTGGACCTCGCGCCGCGACCGGAGCACGGGTTGCTCACGCCGTACCTGCACGAACAGGCCGACGGCAGTGTCCTGGCCTCCGCCGGGCCGGTCGTCCTGGTGCTGGGCGGCACCGGCCCGGCCCTAAGCGCAGACCGCGACCGGGTCCGGCAGGAGTTCGCGGTCGCGGCCGGTCAGACCGTCGGCTTCACCCTGGCGTACGCCCCGACGTACGGCGACCAGCCGGTGCGCCTCGATCCGGTCGCCGCGCTCGACGACACGATCCGGGCGTGGGAGGCGTTCCGCGAGTCGCACCACTACGACGGCCGGTACGCCCCCCAGGTCCGGCACAGCGCGGTGGTGCTCACCGGCCTCACGTACGCCCGCAGCGGCGCGGTCGCCGCGGCGCTGACCACGTCGCTGCCGGAGCGCGTCGGCGGCGACCGCAACTACGACTACCGCTTCTCCTGGCTGCGTGACTTCTCGATGACGATGCGCGCCCTGTGGGTGGCGGCCTGCCCGGAGGAGGCGTCCAGACTGTTCGCCTGGGCGGCCCGCTCGATCGGCCGCATCGGCGAGGCGCCGGTGCCCGTGCTGTTCGGCCTGGAGGGGGAGCGGGACCTCTCCGAGCACGACTGCCCCCACCTGCGCGGGTACGCCGACAGCCGGCCGGTCCGGGTGGGCAACGACGCCTGGCGGCAGCGCCAGCTCGACGTGCCGGGCGAGGTGATCTCGGCGGTCTGGCGGCTGCACGACCAGCTCGGCGACGCACTCGACGAGGAACTGCGGGAGATGGTGGTCGGCCTCGCCGAACAGGTCGCCGTGACTTGGCGGCTGCCGGACCGGGGAATGTGGGAGACCCGCGAGGCCGAGCGGCACTACCTGTCGTCCAAGGTGCTCTGCTGGGTGGCGCTGGACCGGGCGGTGGCGCTGGCCCCCCGGCTCGGGGAGCGGGCCGACCCGCGCCGCTGGGCGGCGATCCGCGACGAGATCCGTGCGACCGTGCTCCGGGAGGGCTGGAACGAGCGGGTCGGCGCGTACACCGGGGCCTTCGGCTCGGCGGAGCTGGACGCCTCGGCGCTGTTCCTGCCGGTGGTGGGTTTCCTCGACGCGGGCGACCCCCGGATGCGCGCCACCATCGCGATGGTCGAGCACGAGCTGGGTGCCGGCGACGGGCTGGTCCGGCGCTGGTCCACGGATCCCGCCGGTTTCCTGCTCTGCTCGTTCTGGCTGGTGGAGTGCCTGGAACTGGCCGGCGAGCGGGACCGGGCCCGGCGGCTGTTCGAGCGGGTCCTCGGCCACGCCAACGACGTGGGGCTGTTCCCCGAGCAGATCGACCCCCACACGGGCGCCCACCTCGGCAACACGCCGCAGGCGCTGTCGCACATCGGGCTGATCAATTCCGCGTGGCGGCTCACCGACCCGACGACGGCCTGACCGGGCTGGCGTTGTTGGCAGGGGGCCCCTGCTCTAGCGAATGCGTTGACAAGGGGCCCTTCCTACCAGGGGGCGGTCAGGACACGACCGGGACCGCCGAGACGTCCACCGTCTCGGGATACTTCAGACCGGAGCCGGTGTTGAGCACCATCACCCGCTCGCCCGCCCTGATCCAGCCGCCCTCGCGCAGGTGCCGGGCGGCGGTCAAACAGGCCGCCCCCTCCGGGCAGAGCAGCAGCCCCTCGTCGACGCCGAAGTCCCGCAGGTCGGCCAGGATCTCCGCGTCGTCCACCGCGATCGCGGTGCCGGCGCTGGCCCGCAGCGCCTCCAGGATCAGCTCGTCGCCGAGCGGCGCCGGCACGGTGATCCCGTAAGCCACGGTGCGCGCGTCGGTCCACGGCCGCGCCCGGTCCTCCCCGGCGGCGAAGGCCCGCACGATCGGCGCGCAGCCGGTCGACTGCACGGCGACCAGCCGGGGTGGACGGTCGGTGATCCAGCCCAGCTCGCGCAGCTCGTGCATCGCCTTGTGGATGCCGATCAGCCCGACCCCGCCGCCCGTCGGGTAGACGATCACGTCCGGCACCTGCCAGCCGAGCTGCTCGACGATTTCGTACCCCATGGTCTTCTTGCCCTCCAGCCGGTAGGGCTCGCGCAGCGTGCCGGCGTCGAAGACCGCCCCGGCGGAGGACGCCACGAGCGCGGCGACGTGCCGGCCGGCGTCGCTGATCAGCCCGTCGACCAGGCGCAGGTCGCCCCCGGCGGCCAGCACCTCGCGTCGGCAGATGGCCGGCGCGTCCAGCGGCATCACGATTGTCGACGCGAGGCCGGCCCGGGCCGCGTACGTCGCCCAGGCCGCGCCCGCGTTGCCGTTGGTCGGCATGGCGATCCGGCGTACGCCCAGCTCCCGGGCCCGGCTCACCCCGACCGCGGCCCCCCGCGCCTTGAACGACCCCGTCGGGGTGAGCCCCTCGTCCTTGACGATCAGGTCCGGGATGCCGATCCGGGCCCCGTACGCCGGGGCGCGCAGCAGCGGCGTCCAGCCCTCGCCCAGCGTGGTGACGTGCCGGGGATCGGCCACCGGGAGCAGCTCCCGGTAGCGCCACAGGTTGGCCGGACGCAGCGTGAACCGCTCCGGGGTGACCGCGTCGGCCACCGCCGCGAGGTCGTAGCGGGCCAGCAGGGGCGAGCCGCAGCCGCAGAGGTTCTGCGGCTGCGTGGCCGGATACGCCCGGCCGCAGCGCGGGCACTCCAGGTGCGTCAGGTACACGATGCCTTCTTCCGCTTCGGCTCGGCCTCTCAGGTCGCGTCGATGCTCAGCCAGCGGCGGCTGCGCCGCCCCGGTTCGTACACCGAGTCCAGCCGCTTGGCCACCACCCCGGGCAGCCCCTGCTCGCGGGCCGCCCGCAGGGCCTCCGCCCCAGTGCCGGGGAACCACGGCGGAGTCTGCCAGTGCGGGCCGGCCAGGGCCAGGCCGTCGAGCAGTTCCCGGCGTCGCGCGTACGGCAGGTCGGTGCTCGGTGCGCCCTCCAGCCAGAGCAGGTCGACCAGCAGGTACTGCCCCACCGGGTCGGACCGCCGGCCGCCGCCGGGCCGGGCCGGGCGTACCCGCCCGCGCCGGTCGATGTCGACCAGCACGCCGTCCAGGACCGCCTCCGTCGGCGCCAGCTCCTCGGCCAGTTCCCGCAGCCAGGGGTACGCCCCGGTGACGTCCTCGCCCGAGTCGGCGAGCAGCCGCAGTCGGCCGCCGGAGACGTACGCCACCGCCCGGAGGCCGTCCCAGCGCGGCTCGTACCCCCAGTCGGCGGCGTCGCGCGGCAGCCCGGCGGCCCGGGTGGGGCGCATGGGGCGGACCAGCTCGGGCATGCTGCTCCAGCCCGGCGGGGCGGGGTCGGTGCGGCGGACCATCCAGTCCCGCCCGCCCGTGGCGAACAGCACGTACCGGCCGGCGGTGCGCCGCCCGTCGAGCACCACGACCACCTCGTCGTCGCGCCACTTCTCGCAGCGGTACGTCCCGGCATCATGGATGATCATTTTTCCGCCGCCGTACTCGCCGGCCGGGATCTCGCCGTGGAAGTCGAGGTACTCCATCGGGTGGTCCTCGGTGTGCACAGCCAGGTGGTTGCGGCCCGGCTCCCGGGGCAGGCCGCGCGGCACGGCCCAGGAGGCGAGCACCCCCTCGTGCTCCAGCCGCAGGTCCCAGTGCAGCCGGCGGGCGTGGTGCTGCTGGATCACGAACCGGGCCCCCCGCCCGTCGCCCCTGCCCCGGCGCGGGGGCCGCTGCGGCACCGGCTCGGGGGTCCGCTTCGCGTCCCGCCGGCGGCGGTACTCCTCCAGGCGGTCGGCCACACCCGCATTCTCCGTCGAACCGCGCCCACGCGCAGGCCGGCACGATGGACGGCCGCGCCCGGGTGGCATGACCGGCCGGATCAGGGGTAGAACAGCGGCCATGGACCCCCTCGACCAGCCCACCGTAGGGCTCCCCGGTGACGTGCGGATGCCGCTGCTCGGCTTCGGCACCTGGCAGGCCACCGGTGAGGCCGGATACGCGGCGGTGCTCGCGGCCCTCGACGCCGGCTACCGGCACATCGACACCGCCACCATGTACGGCAACGAGGCGGAGGTGGGGCGGGCGATCCAGGACAGCGGCCTGCGCCGGGAGGACGTCTTCGTCACCACGAAGCTGCCGCCGGAGCGGGTGGGCCGGGAGCGCGAGACGATCGAGGCCAGCCTGCGCGCCCTCGGCATGGACCACGTCGACCTCTGGCTGATCCACTGGCCGCCGTCCGCGCCCTCGGACAGCATCCCGATGTGGCGGGAACTGCTCGCCGCGCGGGACGAGAACCTGGCCCGCGCGGTCGGGGTGAGCAACTACGGCACCGCGCAGATCGACGAGCTGATCCAGGCCACCGAGGAGAACCCGGCGGTCAACCAGATCCGCTGGGGCCCGTCGCTGTACGACCGGCAGCGGCACGCCGAGCACCGGAACCGGGGCGTGGTGCTGGAGGGCTACAGCCCGTTCAAGACCACCGACCTGGCCGACCCGGTGCTGACCCGGATCGCCGCCGCGCACGACGTGTCGCCGGCCCAGGTGGTGCTGCGCTGGCACATCGATCACGAGATCGTGGTGATCCCGAAGTCGGTCACCCCGGAGCGGATCCGCGTCAACGCCGACATCTGGCACTTCTCGCTGACCGCCGGGGAGATGCGCGACATCGACGCCCTCGCCGGTTGACCCGGCCGGCGAGGTGGGGTGCGGCCCGCCGGGCCGCACCCCACTTCCGCGTTCAGGAACGGGTGCAGGACTGGCCGTTGAGGGTGAAGCTGGTCGGCGACGAGTACGTGCCGCTCAGCGAGCCCTGGTAGCCGAAGCTGACCGTGGCGCCCGGGGCGATCGTGCCGTTGTGGCTGATGTTGCGCGCCGTCACGGCCGATCCGCTCTGGGTCACGGTGGCGTTCCACGCGCTGGTGATCTGCTGCCCGGCCGGCAGGTTGTAGGCCATCGTCCAGCCGTTGATCGTCGACGAGCCCGTGTTGGTGACCTGCACGTCGGCGGTGAAGCCGTTGTTCCACGAGTTCGACGTGTACTTCACCGCGCAGCCGCCGGTGCCGCCGGGCGGGGGAGTGGTCGGCGGGGTGCCGGTGTTGACGCTCTGCGAGAAGTTCGTCACGGCCAGCCCGGCGCCACCCTGCCAGGGCTCGAAACCGGCCTGGATGCTGGTCAGGTACCAGGAGTTGGTGATGGCGCCACGGTTGCGGGTGTCGTTGATGAAGTCCAGCACGTTGAAGCTCAGGCTGGGGATCGCCGACGGCGAGAGGTAGGAGATCACGTTGTTGCTGCCGTTGCTGCCGCGCCAGACCTCCCAGCTCCGGCCGGCGATGTTGGCGGTGCCCACCGGGGAGCCGATCGGCTGGATCGAGCCCTGCCGGTTGAGCCAGATCATGATCTCCATCTGGTTCACGCCGTCCCGCTTCGGGCTCGGGTCGAGCCAGATGTCGTACGAGGCGTTGTAGGTGGCCCCGCTGACGTAGCGGTAGTTGATGCTGCTGGGCGCGCTGCTGATCCGGCTGACCTGCACCGGCAGGTTGGTCCCGGGCGAGCAGTTCGTGTAGTGGCAGCCGACGAAGATCGACGGGTACGCGGTCGGTGCGCCGTTGGTGGGGCTGCTGCCGTTCTGGGTGATGATCTCGAAGCCTGTGCTGGTGGCGTTGATGCACTGCTGGGCGGTGGTGCCCCAACGGTTGTTCTGCACGACGTACTTGCCGCCGATGACCGTCGAGCCGTACTGCTCGCAGATCAGGGTGTCGGCGGAGGCGGGACCGCCGAGGGCGACGGCGGCGATCGAGCCGGCCGCGAGGAGGCCGACGGCCGCGAGGGCGCGGAGTGGACGCTTCATGATGCTCCTTGGCTGCGACGGCGAACCGCCGGACGGGTCCGGAGGGCGGTGCGGGAGCGCTCCCACATCAGAGCGACACATTTACATATTTGAAATCATTGCGCAAACGAACCGGTTAAGTTGCGGGGGCGTGAGCGTTCGGCCCGTCGAACGGAGGTCACGTATCGCCGGTCAGCAGGGGCTGCCCCGTGCTCACCCGACCGGCCGCCTCGACCAGCGCCTCGGCCATCCGCGCCCGGGTCTGCGGCCCCAGCCGGGTGACCGGCGCGCAGAGCGCGATCGCCTCCGTCGCCGGGCGGTGCAGCGGCACCGCCACCGCGACCGCAGCCAGCCCCTGGTCGCACTCCTGCGCCTCCGCCGCCCAGCCCCGCGCGCGCACCGCCGCCAGCTCGGCGCGCAGCCGTGCCGGCCCGGTCACCGTGCTCTCCGTCCGGGCCGGCAGTGGCCAGCTCAGCAGCCGGTCCACCGCGTCGTCCGGCCGCTGCGCCAGCAGCGCCCGCCCGGCCGCCGTGGCGTGCGCCGGCAGGCGGCAGCCGATCGGGTGGTACGCGCGCAGCGCGTGCGGCGACTCCCGTCGGGCCAGCAGCACCACCGACCCGCCGTCCAGCCGGAACAACTGGGCGGTCTCGGCGAACCGGGTCGCCAGCCGGTCGAGTATGCCGCCCAACAGGCCCGCCGCCCCGTCGAGGCCCAGGTACGCCGCGCCGACCTCGAGGGCCCGGACGCCGAGCGCGAACCGGGCGCCAGCGTCGTCCGTCTCCACCCAGCCCCGGGCGAGCAGGGTGCGCAGGAGCGCGTGCAGGCTGCTCTTGGGGATGCCGAGCGCCCGGCTCAGCTCGCCCAGCGGGCGCGGGCCACCGCCGGCCGCGAGCGCCTCCAGCACGTCAAGCGTGCGGCCGGCGGACTTCACCGCCCGGTGCGCGTCGGCCGCCGTCACGCCGAACATTTTAGTGGGCGTCGATGAATTGGGGCCACTCGTGGAACGTTGTTCAACACCCGGAACAACTTTTCCGCCGGGCCGGACCAGCAGCCGGTGCCCCTCCGGCGGTCGACGCAACCCGTCGAGGGGTGACCCGCCCGAGACGAACGGCCCTGGCGTGCCTCGATCGCACCGAGTAGTGTCTTGCCTCCAACGCGTGCCGCACCCCCCGGAGGCGTACACCACGATGGGTGGCTCCCCCCTGCGCATCCTCATCGTCGGTGCGGGCATCGCCGGTCTGGCTGTGGCCCGGGCACTGCGGAGGGTGGGTCTCCGGCCCGAGGTGACCGAGCGACTGCCGGCGTCGGCCCTCGCCGACACCGGCCTCTACCTGCCCGGCAACGCGGCCCGCGCGCTGCGCGGGCTGGACCTCGACGGCCCGGTGCGTCCCCTCGGGCAGATCATCCGCCGGCAGTGCTTCCTCGACGCCGCCGGCGCACCGCTCTGCGAGGTCGACCTGGACTCGCTGTGGGCGGGCGTCGGCGAGTGCCGCGCGTTGCCCTGGTCCGAGCTGCACCGGGTGCTCCTCACCGGTGCCGGCGGAGAGGTCCGCCACGGCGTCGAGGTGCGAGAGGTCGAGCTGCTGCCGGCCGCCGTCGGCATCACCTTCACCGACGGCGCGACCGCCGAGTACGACCTGGTGATCGGCGCGGACGGCCCCCGCTCGTCCGTCCGCGCCCTGGCCGCGCTCGGCGGGGCGCCCCGGCCCGCCGGACACGTCGTGTACCGCGGCGTCGTCCGGGGCGGCCCGCCGGTCGCCGAGTGGACCGCGCTGCTCGGCCAGCGGGCCGGCTTCCTCCTGGTGCCGCTCGGGGCCGGCCGGCTCTACTGCTACGCCGACGAGGCGGGCACCACGCCGCCCGCCGACCCCCTCGCGCGGCTGGCAGAGCTGTTCGGCTCGTACGCCGGGCCGGTGCCCGAGGTGCTCGACGCGCTGGAACAGGTGCACGTCGGCATCGCCGAGGAGGTCGAGTTGGGGCGGTGGTCCCGGGGGCGGGTGCTGCTCGTCGGCGACGCCGCGCACGTGACCGCGCCGACCCTGTCGCAGGGCACGGCCATGGCGCTGGAGGACGCCGTGGTGCTGGCCGAGTCGCTGACCTCCACCGACACCGTCGAGGCGGCCCTCGTCGCGTACGAGAGCCGCCGCCGCCCGCGTACCCGATGGGTGCGCGACCGGACCCGGGACCGCAACCGCACGCGGGACGTGCCGCCGGCGCTGCGCGACCCGTTGTTGCGCGGGCGCGGCGGACAGATCTTCGGTGCGCACTACCGGATGTTGATCGACCCGGCGTGAGCGCCGGGCGGGTCGGGGGGTGATCGTAGCCGCCCACCCCACGCAGGACCCCCACCTGCCGGGGACTATCCTCCTTGCGGATGACGGCTCGCAGATAACCAGGCGCGCCGAGCGGGACAACCCAGAACCGGAGGCCATTCGTGACCACCGTCGCACCCAAGCCGGTCGTGACCCGGCCCTGGCCGGTCCGAGAGCCGGTCAAGGGGTCGGCACTCGCGCGGCTGCTGCGCACCACGGACGCGAAGCAGATCGGGATCATGTATATGGTCACCGCGTTCGCGTTCTTCATGATCGGCGGCCTGATGGCGCTGATCATGCGGGCCGAGCTGGCCCGCCCCGGGCTGCAGTTCCTGTCGCCGGAGCAGTACAACCAGCTGTTCACGATGCACGGCACGATCATGCTGCTGTTCTTCGCGACGCCGATCGTGTTCGCCTTCGCGAACTACGTGGTGCCGCTCCAGATCGGCGCGCCGGACGTGTCGTTCCCCCGGCTGAACGCCTTCGCGTACTGGCTCTACCTGTTCGGCGGCACGATGGCGACCGCCGGCTTCATCACCCCGGGTGGCGCCGCCGACTTCGGCTGGACCGCGTACACCCCGCTGAGCACCGCCGAGCACTCGCCGGGTGTCGGCGCCAACATGTGGGTCGTCGGCCTGGCCGTCTCCGGTCTGGGCACCATCCTCGGCGCGGTCAACCTGATCACCACGATCCTGACCCTGCGCGCCCCCGGCATGACCATGTTCCGGATGCCGATCTTCACCTGGAACATGCTGGTCACCAGCCTGCTGGCCATCCTGGTCTTCCCGCTGCTCGCCGCGGCGCTCTTCGCGCTCGCCGCGGACCGGCTGCTCGGCGCCCACGTGTACGACCCGGCCACCGGTGGGCCGATGCTCTGGCAGCACCTGTTCTGGTTCTTCGGTCACCCCGAGGTGTACATCATCGCGCTGCCGTTCTTCGGCATCATCACCGAGATCATCCCGGTCTTCTCCCGCAAGCCGATCTTCGGTTACAAGGGCCTGGTCGCCGCGACCATCGCCATCGCCGCGCTGTCGATGAGCGTGTGGGCGCACCACATGTTCGCCACCGGCCAGGTGCTGCTGCCGTTCTTCAGCTTCCTGAGCTACCTGATCGCCGTGCCGACCGGTATGAAGTTCTTCAACTGGATCGGCACCATGTGGCGGGGGCAGATCACCTTCGAGACGCCGATGCTCTTCGCGGTCGGCTTCCTGGTGACCTTCCTCTTCGGTGGCCTCACCGGTGTGCTGCTGGCCAGCCCGCCGCTCGACTTCCATCTGCACGACAACTACTTCGTGGTGGCGCACTTCCACTACGTGCTCTTCGGCACCATCGTGTTCGCGGTCTTCGGCGGCATCTACTTCTGGTTCCCGAAGATGTTCGGCCGGATGCTCGACGAGCGGCTGGGCAAGATCCACTTCTGGCTCACGATGATCGGCTTCCACACCACGTTCCTGGTGCAGCACTGGCTCGGCGCCGAGGGCATGCCGCGTCGGTACGCCGACTACCTGCCCGTCGACGGTTTCACCACGCTCAACATGATCTCCACCGTCGGCGCGTTCATCACCGGTATCTCGACCCTGCCGTTCATCTGGAACTGCTGGAAGTCGTACAAGACCGGCCCGGTGGTCGAGGTCGACGACCCGTGGGGTCACGGCAACTCGCTGGAATGGGCGACCAGCTCGCCGCCCCCGCTGCGCAACTTCGACCGGATGCCCCGGATCCGCTCCGAGCGGCCCGCGTTCGACGCGAAGTTCCCCGAGCTGGCCGCCGGCCAGAGCCTCGCCGGCCCGCCCGAGGGTGGCTCCAAGCCACTGACCAGCGAGTCCGACAACGGTGCCAGTTACCAGGAGGACACCGCAGGCAACCTCGACCAGCGCTGACCCACCGGTCGATCCGTACGACGGGCACCGCACCCCCACCGGGGCGCGGTGCCCGTCGCCGTCCAGCCCACCGCGCCCGCCCCGGCGGCCCAGGCGGATTGCCCGGAGCCGGTCACGGTCGCGCCCCGGCCCCCCACCTCGCGCCCCGCAGACGCCGCGCTCGGTGGGTCAGCCGGTGACGGCGGCAGCCGGATCGGGCTGCGGCACGGGGGTGCCCGACCGGTCGGCGGGACGATCGGCCGCGCCTTCGACCTGGGCAGCCAGGGCGGTGACCGGGGCGGGGCGGCGGCGCAGTTCGGTGGGGAACACGGCGGCGGCCACCAGCAGCCCGATCGCGCCGGTGACCACGAAGCCCCACAGCGGGGCGGACACGTCGATGACCGCGCCGGCCAGCGGAGCGCCGAGGGCGATGCCGACGGTCACCGCCGAGCCGTGCAGACCCATCGCCTCGCCCCGAACGGTGGCCGGGACGAGCCGGCTGACGGCGTCGGCAGTCGCGGCGAGCGTCGGCGCGCAGAGCATCCCGGCCGGGACCAGGGCGAGGCAGAGCAGCCACCAGTGCGCACCCCCCAGCCCGACGGGGATGGTGCACAGGCTCAGCACGGCGACCAGGGCCAGGGGCGAGACCGGGCGGCTGACCGCGCCGTACGCGAAGCCGCCGACCAGCGACGCGACCGCCCACGCGGCGAGCACCACGCCGGTCCAGCCGACCTCGCCGCCGGCCCGCAGCACGGCGACCACCGCGACGTCGGTGCCCCCGAGCACCAGGGTCGTGGCGAGGCTCACGGCGAGGACGGCGACCAGCCTCGGGGTCAGCCACTCCCGGCGGGGCACCCGCCGCCGCTGCGGTTCCGGCTCGCCGGCGGCGCGGGTGGGCGGGTCCAGCAGCCAGAGGGTGGTGCCGGCGGCGACGATGCCCGCGCCGACCGCGTAGAGGGTGGCCCGGGCGGACACGGCGGTGGACAGGGCCACGGCGAGGGCCGGGCCGACCATGAACGACAACTCCACCGACATCGAGTCCAGCGCGTACGCAGGGCGGCGGTGCTCCGGCGGCACGAGCGCGGCGATGGACTGGCGGACCACCGAGAAGATCGGCAGGGCGAGCAGGCCGGCGACGAACGCTGCGGGCAGCAGCAGCGGGTACGGCAGCGCCGGTGCGGTGAACCAGAAGATCGCCTCGGCGACGGTGGTCAGGGCGAGCACCGGCCGCAGGCCGCGCCGGTCGACCAGCCGGCCGAGCAGCGGGCCGCCGAGCGCCGCGCCGACGGTCATCGCGGCCCCGACCAGGCCGGCTGCGCCGTAGCCCCGGCCGAGGTCGAGCACCACGTAGAAGGTGATGGTCACCCCGGTCGCGGTGAGTGGGATGCGGGCGAGCACGGACACCAGCAGCAGCGGCCGGAGCCCGGGCAGGGCGAGCGCCTGCCGATAGGGCTTCATGTTCACGACGGTCGGGCACCTCCGCCCGACATCCTCGACCGGGGGTACGACACCCGCCACCGGTTTACGCTCAGGTGGCCTTGATCACCGGCGCGCCGCTCATCGCCACCCCGGCGCCCTCCATCGCCCGCAGGGCCACGTCCAGCGTCGCGGGCGCCACGGCGGCGGTGAGGTCGAGCAGCACGGTGGTGGCGAATCCCTCCCGGGCGGCGTCCAGCGCCGTGGCCCGGACGCAGTGGTCGGTGGCGATGCCGACGATGTCCACCCGGTCCACCCCGCGGGCGCGCAGCCAGTCGGCGAGGCACTCGCCGTCCCCGGCGTGCCCCTCGAAGCCGGAGTACGCCGCCGCGTGCTCGCCCTTGTGGAAGATCGTCTCGATCCGGCCGGTGGCCAGCTCGGGGTGGAACTCCGAGCCGGAGGTGCCGACGACGCAGTGCGCGGGCCAGGAGTCGACGAAGTCCGGCGGGTCGCCGAAGTGCGCGCCCGGGTCCACGTGGTAGTCCTTCGTCGCCACCACGTGGTCCCAGCGGTTCGGCTCGGCGGCGAGCAGCCGGGAGATCCCCGCCGCGACGCCGGCGCCGCCGGCCACCGCGAGGGAGCCGCCCTCGCAGAAATCGTTCTGCACGTCGACGATGATCAGCGCGTTCGCCATGCCAGGGTGCTCCTCACGTTACGGGGCCAGCGGTGGGCCGGTGGCCGGTTCAGCCGGCGGGGACGACGGTCACCGGGACCGCCGGGTCGCCGGCGGAGAGCTTGAGACCCTCCCAGGGGATCGAGATCAGGCATTGCCGCAGGTGCTCCCGCGACTCGTCCAGCGTCGGCAGCCCGACCGGCTCGCCGCCGGCCACGTACGTCCGCTGGAGCAGCCGGTCGTGCGGCTGCCGGTCCGGTACGCCCTGCGGCACGATGACCTCCTCGGTCGCCGTGCCGGTCGGCTTGTGCCGGCGTACCGCGACCTTCCGGCCGCCGATGGTGGCCTTGTGCTCGGAGCGCTTGACCACCGGTCGCCCGGCCACCTCGACCAGTTTGTAGACCAGGCCGGCGGTGGGCGCGCCCGAGCCGGTGACCACCGCCGTGCCCGCCCCGTACATGTCGACGGGCTCGGCGGCGAGCGCGGCGATGGCGTACTCGTCGAGGTCGCCGGAGACGATGATCTTCGTCTCGGTGGCGCCGAGCGAGTCGAGCAGCTCGCGGGACTGCTGGGCGATCACCGCGAGGTCGCCGGAGTCGATCCGGATCGCCCGCAGCTCCGGCCCGGCCACCGCGATGGCGTTGCGGATGCCCTGGCTGATGTCGTACGTGTCGACCAGCAGCGTGGTGTCCTTGCCCAGCGTGGCAACCTGCGACGCGAACGCGGCCCGCTCGTCGTCGTGCAGCAGGGTGAACGCGTGCGCGGCGGTGCCGGCGGTCGGGATGCCGTAGCGCTGGCCGGCGGCCAGGTTGGAGGTGAACCGGAACCCGGCCAGGTACGCGGCCCGGGCCGCCGCCACGGCCGCCTCCTCGTGGGCCCGCCGGGAGCCCATCTCGATCAGCGCCCGGCCGCGGGCGGCGGTGACCATCCGGGCGGCCGCCGCGGCGACCGCGCAGTCGTGATTGAGCACCGACAGCACCAGCGTCTCCAGCACCACGCACTCGGCGAAGCCGCCGGAGACGGTGAGGATCGGCGAGCCGGGGAAGAACAGCTCGCCCTCGGCGTACCCCTCGACGTCGCCGGTGAACCGGTAGCCGGCCAGCCACTCGGCGGCGGCGTCGTCGACGACACCGGTGCGGCGCAGGAAATCGACCTCGTCGGCGGAGAAGCGGAAGTCGTGGATCATGTCGGTCAGACGGGCGGTGCCGGCCACCACCCCGTAGCGGCGCCCGGTGGGCAGCCGACGGCTGAAGACCTCGAAGACGCACGGACGGTCGGCGGTGCCGTCGTCCAGGGCGGCGCTGATCATGGTCAGCTCGTAGTGGTCGGTCAGCAGCGCGGGGCGAAGGGTGCTCACCCGCCCAGCCTAGAGTTCACCCTCCCGGCTCGCTTCCCCCTGCCCCGGGGAAGGACCCCAGGCATCCCGTTCCGCCGGCGGCCCGGCGGGTGATCCGGGCCCGTCCGGCGTTCCGGTTCATCGCTTCCCCGCGACCGGTGGCACGATGGGGGGCATGGCGGCTCCGCAGGTTGCGCCGGTCGAGACGCCGGACACCGAAGAGGTGCCGGTCTCCGACCGGCCATGGGTGACGATCGTGTGGGACGACCCGGTCAACCTCATGTCATATGTGACCTGGGTCTTCCAGAAGCTGTTCGGCTACAGCCGGGAGAGGGCCGAGAAGCTCATGCTGGACGTGCACCACAAGGGCCGGGCGGTCGTCTCCACCGGGGCCCGGGAGCGGATGGAGCACGACGCTGCGCAGCTGCACGCGTACGGGCTCTGGGCCACGGTGGAAAGGTCGTGAGCATGTTCCGTCGCCAGGGCGAGCGGTACGTCGCCACGCTCGTCGTGGACGAGGTGCGGGTGCTGCGCAAGGTGGCCACCGAGGTGGTGGGGCTGCTCACCGACGGCTTCGACCACACCGACCCGGTGGTGGGCCGGCTCTTCCCCGAGGTCTACCCGGACGATTCGGCCGGCACGGCGGAGTTCCGCAAGTACACCGAGGGCGACCTGAAGACCGGCAAGATCGACCAGGCCGGGGCGATCCTCGCCGCGCTGCCCGACTCCGCCGGTGGCGAGGTGCAGCTAGACGCGGAGGCGGCCGAGGCGTGGCTACGGGGCCTCAACGACGCCCGCCTGGCGATGGGCGTCCGGCTGGAGATCAAGGACGGCACCGACCTGGGCGCGGAGCTGGACGAGGCGGTCGCCGCCGATCCGTCGTCGAGCCGGGTGTTCCAGCTTTCGGTCTACGCCTACCTCGGGTATCTCCAGGAGTCCCTGCTCAACGCCATGCTCGACTGAGCGTGACCGGCACCACTTCGCCCCGGGCGTCGGCGAGGGCTAGGCTGGTCGGCGTGCTGAGCATCGACCGGTCGATCATCGACGCGATCGTCGCCCACGCGCGTCGGGACCACCCGGACGAGGCGTGCGGCGTGGTCGCCGGTCCCGCCGGCAGCGACACCCCGACCCGGCACATCCCCATGGAGAACGCGGCCCGCTCCATGACGTTCTACGAGTTCGACTCGATGGAGCACCTGCGGGTGTGGCGGGAGATGGACGGCCGCGACGAGGAGCCGGTGGTCATCTACCACTCGCACACCGCCACGGAGGCGTACCCGTCCCGCACGGACATCTCCTTCGCCGGTGAGCCGGGGGCGCACTACCTGCTCGTCTCCACCCGCGAGCCCGATACCGAGGAGATCCGCTCCTTCCGGATCGTCGACGGCGTGGTGACCGAGGAGCCGGTGGAGATTGTGGACGCCGCCGTGGACCCGCACGCCGTCCAGTCCTACATGTTCGGGCAGAGCCCGGCGACGGTCGACTACGAGTGTTCCGACCGCTGACCCAGCGGCCCCGCAACATTCCCTCTCTTCCTGTCACCGTGCAGACCGCACACCCGAACAAGGAGTACGACATGGCTATCGAGGTTCGCATCCCCACCATCCTGCGCACGTACACCGGCGGCGCGAAGGTCGTCGAGGGTGCCGGCGACACCCTGAACGATCTGCTGACCGACCTGGACTCCCGGCACGGCGGCCTGCGGGCCCGCCTGGTCACCGACGCCGGGGCGCTGCACCGGTTCGTCAACGTCTACGTCAACGACGAGGACGTCCGCTTCCTCGGCGCGCTCGACGCCAAGCTCAACGACGGCGACAGCGTCACCATCCTGCCGGCCGTGGCCGGCGGCGCGTTCGGCTTCGCCGCGGCGGCGGCGATCGCCTCGCACAGTGCCGCGGCGATCGCCTCGCGCGCCTCGACCGCGCGCGTCGCCGCCCGCTGAGGCGGCCGGCGATGGCGCGGTACGACAGCCTGCTGGACGCCTGCGGCGGCACGCCCCTGGTGGGGCTGCCTAGGCTGTCGCCGGCGGTGCCCGAGGGGGCGCCGCCGGTGCGGCTCTGGGCGAAGCTGGAGGACCGCAACCCGACCGGCAGCATCAAGGACCGGGCGGCCCTGTTCATGGTGCGCCGGGCGGAGTCCGACGGCAGGCTGCGCCCCGGGGACACGATCCTGGAGCCCACCAGCGGCAACACCGGCATCTCGCTGGCCATGGTGGCCAAGCTGCGGGGGTACCGGCTGGTCTGCGTGATGCCGGAGAACGTCTCGACCGAGCGGGTCCAGCTCCTCCGGATGTACGGCGCGGAGATCATCTTCTCGCCGGCCGCCGGTGGCTCGAACCAGGCCGTCGCCACCGCCAAGCAGATCGCCGCCGAGCACCCCGACTGGGTGATGCTCTACCAGTACGGCAACGAGGCGAACGCCCGGGCGCACTTCGAGACCACCGGCCCGGAGCTGCTGGAGGACCTGCCCACGATCACCCACTTCGTGGCCGGGCTGGGCACCACCGGCACCCTCATGGGCACCGGGCGGTACCTGCGGGAGAAGGTCGACGGCATCCAGATCGTCGCCGCCGAGCCGCGCTACGGCGAGCTGGTCTACGGGCTGCGCAACATCGACGAGGGGTACGTCCCGGAGCTCTACGACGCCACCGTGCTGACCCGGCGGTTCTCCGTCGGCACCCGGGACGCCGTGCTGCGTACCCGGCAGCTCGTCGAGGTGGAGGGGATCTTCGCCGGCTTCTCCACCGGCGCGATCCTGCACGCCGCCCTGGCCGTCGCGCACGAGGCCGTCCGCGACGGCCGCCGCGCCGACGTCGCGTTCGTGGTCTGCGACGGCGGCTGGAAGTACCTGAGCACCGGGGCGTACGGCGGCACCCTCTCCGATGCCGAGGAGGCCCTGGAGGGGCAGCTCTGGGCCTGACGGCGGGCTGCCGCCGGGCTGGACGACCTACCCGCGACGCTGACGGGCCGTGACCGGGTGGCCGGCGCGGCCCGTTCGTCGTCGCTGCCCGCCAGGCGGGCCGAGGGTGTCACGTTCGTGACAACTTCCAGCAGATGATTCTTGCGCCGGGGTGCGTCAGCGTAGGCTGCGCAGCGTGTCGTACGCGTCGGTAGAGATCATCGACAGAGCGGCGGCCGGCGTGGCGACTACGGTACGTGACGGCGAGACGACTTCATGCGACTGACCGTCCTCGGCTGTGCGGGGAGCTTCCCCGGCCCCGACTCCCCGTGCTCGGCCTACCTCGTCGAGGCCGAGGGTTTCCGGCTCCTGGTCGACTTCGGCTCCGGCGCGCTCTCCACCCTCCAGCGCTACGCCGGGCTGCACGCCCCGGACGCCATCATCCTCACCCACCTGCACTGCGACCACATGCTCGACGCCGCGTCGTACGTGGTGGTGCGGCGGTACGCCCCGGACGGTCCGTACCCGGCCCTGCCGGTGTACGCCCCCTCCGGCGCGCCGGACCGGCTCGCCCTGGCCTACGGCCAGGAGGACAGCACCGTCGAGGACGTCTACCAGTTCTACGGCCTCCAACCCGGCACCTTCCCGATCGGCCCGTTCACCGTCACCGTCGACCGGATGAACCACCCGGTCGAGACGTACGGGGTGCGGCTGGAGCACGACGGAAGGGTGCTCTGCTACTCCTCCGACACCGCGCCCTGTGAGGCGCTGCTGCGGCTGGCCCAGGACGCCGACGTCTTCCTCTGCGAGGCCAGCTACCTCGACGGGGTGGAGAACCCACCTGACCTGCACCTGACCGGCCGGGAGGCCGGCGAGGCGGCCACCAAGGCGGGCGTGGGGCGGCTGCTGCTGACCCACCTGGTCGCCGCGTGGGGCAGCGAGGCGCTCACCGTCGAGGCGGCCGGCACGGCGTACGAGGGGCCGCTGGAAGTGGTCCGCGCGGGCGCCTGCTACGACGTCTGACCCGACGGGCGGTCCCGCCGCCGGGTTGTGCCGCACTGTTCGCCGATCCGTCAGCGGCCCGTCGCCTGGCGCATCCGTGCCACCCGCACGGTGAGGCCATGCGGATCGCCATCGTGACCGAGTCGTTTTCCCCGGACGTCAACGGCGTGGCGCACTCGGTGGTGCGGAGCGCCGAGCACCTGCTGCACCGGGGGCACCAGCCGCTGGTCATCGCGCCGGCCCCGCCGGCCGCGCACCGGGCGGCGGCCGACCGCCAGCCGTACCCCGTGGTGCGCATCCCGAGCGTGCCGCTGCCCCGCTACCGGGGGTTCCGGCTCGGGGTGCCCGGCGGGCGGCTGGCGGAGGCGCTGCTGGCCCACCGGCCGGACGTGGTCCACCTCGCCAGCCCGTTCGTGCTGGGGGCCCGTGCCGCCACCCTGGCTGCGCGGCGCGGGCTGCCCACCGTCGCCGTCTACCAGACCGACGTCGCCGCGTACGCCCGCGCGTATCGGGTCGGCTGGGGCGAGGCCGCGGCCTGGCGGCGGCTCCGGGAGATCCACAACTCGGCCGGGCGGACCCTCGCCCCGTCCACCCGGGCCGCCGCCGACCTGATCGCCAACGGCGTCGAACGGATCTGGCTGTGGCGGCGCGGCGTCGACGCGGAACGCTTCCAGCCGGGCCACCGGTGCGCTGCGCTGCGCCGGTCGCTCGCCCCGGACGGCCACACCCTCGTCGGGTACGTCGGCCGGCTGGCCCCGGAGAAGCGGGTGGACCTGCTCGCGGCCACCGCCCGGCTGCCCGGCGTCCGGGTGGTGGTGGCCGGCGACGGCCCGGCCCGCCGGCAGCTCGAACGGAACAACTGCCCGAGGTGACCTTCCTCGGCGTGCAGCGGGGCGAGGCGCTGGCCCGGCTCTACGCCATCTCGACGTGTTCGTGCACACCGGGCCGCACGAGACCTTCGGGCAGACCATCCAGGAGGCGGCGGCCAGTGGGGTGCCCGTCGTCGCGCCCGCCAGCGGCGGCCCGGTGGACCTCGTCCAGTCCGGTGTCACCGGCCTGCTGGTGCCTTTTTTTTTATTCGGTGGCGCTGGCCGACGCCGTCGCGGTGCTCGCCGCCGACCCCGCCCGCCGGGCCACGTACGGCGCCGCCGCGCGGGTCCTCGTCGCGCGGCGGAGCTGGTCGGCAGTCGGGGACGAGCTGATCGGTCACTACCGGGCGGTCCGGTCCGCCGGGGAGCCGGCCGACGCCCTGCCGGCAGCCTGAGGACCGCCGTGCACGAGTCGAGCGCGCGCCGCAGCCCGCCGGCACCGGGGGCGGGACCCGCGGTGGTCCCGCCCACCGCACCACATAGGGTGCAGGCATGGCGCGACCTGACGGGCGGCTGCCCGACCAACTCCGACCGGTAACCCTCAGCCGCGGCTGGAGCACCCACCCGGAGGGCTCCGTGCTCGTCGAGTTCGGCGGGACGCGGGTGCTCTGCACGGCGAGCGTCACCGAGGGGGTGCCCCGCTGGCGCAAGGGTTCCGGGCTCGGCTGGGTGACCGCCGAGTACGCGATGCTGCCCCGGGCCACGAACACCCGCTCGGACCGGGAGAGCGTCAAGGGCCGGGTCGGCGGGCGTACCCACGAGATCTCCCGGCTGATCGGCCGCAGCCTGCGGGCCAGCATCGACCTCAAGGCCCTCGGCGAGAACTCCGTCGTCCTCGACTGCGACGTGCTCCAGGCCGACGGCGGCACCCGCACCGCGGCCGTCACCGGCGCGTACGTGGCATTGCACGACGCGGTGAGCTGGCTGGCCGCCCGCAAGGCGCTGGCCGGCAAGCCGGAGAAGGTGATGCACCGGTCCGTCGCCGCGGTGAGCGTCGGCGTCATCGCCGGCGAGGCCCGGCTGGACCTGTGCTACGAAGAGGACGTGGCCGCCGAGGTCGACATGAACGTGGTCTGCACCGGGTCGGGCGAGTTCGTCGAGGTGCAGGGGACGGGCGAGTCCGGCGTCTTCGCCCGGGACCAGCTCGACGCCCTGCTCGACCTGGCGGTCGCCGGCTGCGCGGAACTGGCCGAGGCCCAGCGGAAGGCTCTGTCGTGAGCGCGAGGAGTGAGCTTGCGAACCCCGCAGGCGCGAACAAGGGCGGAACGGCATGAACAAGATCCTGCTCGCCACCCGTAACCGCAAGAAGCTCGTCGAGCTCCAGCGGATCCTCGACGGCGCGCTCGGCGCGCACCGGGTCGCCCTGCTCGGCCTCGACGACGTCGAGAAGTACCCGGAGCTGCCGGAGACCGGCCTGACCTTCGGCGAGAACGCGCTGATCAAGGCGCGGGAGGGCTGCCGGCGCACCGGCATGCCGACCATCGCCGACGACTCCGGCCTCGCCGTGGACGCGCTCAACGGCATGCCCGGGGTGTTTAGCGCCCGTTGGTCCGGCCGCCACGGCGACGATCGGGCCAACCTGGAGCTGGTGCTGGACCAGATCGCCGACCTGGCCGACGAGCACCGGGGCGCGTTCTTTTTTCTGCACGGTGGCCCTGGTGCTGCCGGGCGGCAAGGAGCACCTGGTCGACGGCCGCCAGTCCGGCCGGCTGCTGCGCGCGCGGCGCGGCGAGGGCGGCTTCGGGTACGACCCGATCTTCCTCGGCGACGGCCAGGACCGCACCAACGCGGAGCTGACCCCGCAGGAGAAGGACGCGGTCAGCCACCGGGGCAAGGCGCTGCGCGAGCTGGCGAAGCTGGTCGCGAAGGTGCTGCCGCCGGCGGCCTGAGGGCGGTCGGCGGCAGCACCCGGCGGTGCTGGCTGCACGGCCCCGGCCGCGCTGCGGTGCTCAGCCGAGCGGGCCGATCTCCCGCTCGATCGCCGCCCGCAGGCTCGGCCCGGCCACCACGGCCCGCGCGGCCTCCATCAGCGGGGCGAGGAAGACGTCCGGCCCCGGCTCCCCGGCCACCTCGCCGAGCGCCGCGAGGGCGGCCCGCCCGGCCGGGGACGGGGTCAGCGGGGCGCGGAGCTGGAGTCCCCGCACGGCGGCCAGCAGCTCCACGGCCAGCAGGCTGGTCAGGTTGTCCAGCACGGTGCGCAGCTTCTTCGTCGCCGCCCAGCCCATCGACACGTGGTCCTCCTGCATGCCGCTGGTCGGCAGCGAGTCCACCGAGGCGGGGGCGGCGAGGCGGCGGTTCTCCGCGACGATCCCGGCGGCCGTGTACTGGGCGATCATCAGCCCGGAGTTGACCCCGGCGTCGGGGGAGAGGAACGCCGGCAGGTCCCGGTTGCGGGTGACGTCGAGCAGCCGGTCCACCCGCCGCTCGGCGATCGCGCCCACCTCGGCGGCGGCGATGGCCAGGAAGTCCGCGGCGAAGCCGAGCGGCGCGCCGTGGAAGTTTCCGGTCGACTCGACCCGGCCGTCCGGCAGCACCACCGGGTTGTCCACCACGGACACCAGCTCCCGGTCGGCCACCGTCCGGACGAAGTCCAGGGTGTCCCGGGCCGCCCCGGCCACCTGCGGCGCGCAGCGCATCGAGTACGCGTCCTGCACGGCGTGCGCCAGGTCGTCGCGATGCGAGTCCATCACGGCGGAGTCCTGGAGCAGCCGGTGGATGTTCGCGGCCGACATCGACTGGCCGGGGTGCGGGCGGATCGCGTGCAGCTCCGGCAGGAACGGCCGCTCCGAGCCGAGCATCGCCTCGATGGCCAGCGCGGCCGTCACGTCGGCCATGGTGAACAGGTGGGCCGCGTCGCGGATCGCCAGCAGCAGCATGCCGAGCATGCCGTCGGTGCCGTTGATCAGCGCCAGCCCCTCCTTGGCGGCCAGCTCGACCGGGGCGAGCCCGGCCGCGTGCAGCGCGTCGGCGGCGGACAGCCGTTGACCGGCCGGGCCGAGGACCCAGCCCTCGCCGAGCAGCACCAGCGCGCAGTGCGCGAGCGGGGCCAGGTCACCGGACGCGCCGAGCGAGCCGTGCTCCGGGACCCACGGGGTGACCTGGTGGTTGAGCAGGTCCACCAGGGCCTCGGCGACCAGCGGGCGGACCCCGGAGCGGCCCAGCGCCAGCGAGCGGACCCGCAGCAGCATCATCGCCCGGACCACCTCGCGCGGCATCGCCGCGCCCAGCCCGGCGGCGTGCGAGCGGATCAGCGCGTGCTGCAACTCGGCCCGCCGCCGCGGGGCGACGAACGTGTTCGCGAGCGCCCCGAACCCGGTAGAGACGCCGTACACGGGCCGGCCGGCGGCCTCGATGCCGTCCACGATGGACCGGCTGGCCGCCATCGCCGCCACGGTTGACGGGTCGAGGGCTACCTTCGCGGTGCCGCGCGCCACGGCGAGCACGTCGGCGGGGGAGATCCCGGTGGGCTGGACGGTCACGATCGACATTGCGGCACTCCGTTGTGCAGAACCTGGCGGATCAGGGGCACACCGGGCCGGTAGGCCAGGTGCAGGTGGGACGGGGCGTCGAGGATCATCAGGTCGGCCCGGGCCCCGGGCCGCAGCACCCCGACGTCGTCGCGGCGCAGCGCCCGCGCGCCCCCGGCGGTCGCGGCCCACACGGCCTCCGCCGGGGTCATCCGCATCTCGCGTACGGCGAGGGCGACGCAGAACGGCATCGACGAGGTGTACGACGACCCGGGGTTGCAGTCCGTGGCCAGCGCCACGGTCACGCCCGCGTCGAGCAGTCGCCGCGCGTCCGGGTACGGCGACCGGGTGGAGAACTCCGCCCCGGGCAGCAGGGTGGCCACGGTCTGCGAGCCGGCGAGCGCCTCGACGTCGGCGTCGGACAGGTGGGTGCAGTGGTCGACGCTGGCCGCGCCCAGCTCCACCCCGAGCCGCACCCCCGGCCCGGGGCCGAGCTGGTTGGCGTGCAGCCGCACCCCGAGCCCGGCCGCCTGCCCGACGGTGAGGATCGCCCGCGTGTGGTCGGCGTCGAACGCGCCCCGCTCGCAGAACACGTCGACCCAGCGGGCGTACGGCGCGGCGGCGGCGAGCATCGGCCCGCAGACGAGGCCGACGTAGTCGTCGGGGCGGCCGGCGTACTCGGCGGGGACGACGTGCGCGCCGAGGAACGTCGTCTCGCCGGTCACCTCGGCGGCGATCCGCAGCGAGCGGGCCTCGTCGGCGACGGTGAGGCCGTACCCGCTCTTGATCTCGATCGTGGTGGTGCCCTGCCGCATCGCCTCGCCGACCAGCCGGCGCACGGTGGCCCGCAGCGTGCCGTCGGAGGCGGCCCGGGTCGCGCCGACCGTGGTCCGGATGCCCCCGCCGGTGTACGGCTGGCCGGCCATCCGGGCGGCGAACTCGGTGGCCCGGTCCCCGGCGAAGACCAGATGGGCGTGGCTGTCCACGAAGCCGGGCAGGACCGCGCCGCCTTCGGCGTCGATGCGGCGGCCGGCGGCCGGCGCGTACCGGGCCGGCCCGACCCAGGCGACCCGGCCCTCCTCGATCAGTACGGCCGCGTCGCGGCGCAGGCCGAGGGGACTGCCGTCGCCGGTGCCGGCCACGTTGGTGACCAGTTCCCCGACATTGTCGACCAGCAGGCTGCCGCTCACCGGGTCACCGCCTCGATCGCGGCGCGCAGCTCGGCCGGCACGTCCACCGTCAGGTGCCGCCCGTCGGCGACCACCTGCCGGCCGTCGACGACCACGGAGGCCACGTCGGCGGCGGTCGCCGCGAAGAACGCCCCCACCGGCGGCATCCCGGCGGTGCGGGGGCTGTCCTGGCGTACGGTCACCAGGTCGGCGCGGGCCCCGACGGCGAGCCGGCCGGCGTCGGCCCAGCCCAGCGCGGCGTGCCCGGTGGCGGTGGCGGCGGCCAGCAGCTCCGCCGGGGCGAAGTGGCCGCGCCGGCGGGTGCGCAGCCGTTCGTCCAGTTCCACCGCCCGGGCCTCCTCGAACAGGTCGACGACGGCGTGGCTGTCGCTGCCCAGGCTCAGGCCGACGCCCGCGTCGGCCAGCCGCCGCGCCGGCCCGATCCCGTCGGCCAGGTCCCGCTCCGTGGTCGGGCAGAGGCAGACCCCGGCGCGGGCGTCGCCGAGCAGCGTCACGTCGGCGCTGGTCAGGTGGGTGGCGTGCACGGCGGTCGTGGCCTGCGTGAGCACCCCCCGATCGGCGAGCAGCCGGGTCGGGGTGCAGCCGTGCATGGCGCGGCAGGCGTCGTTCTCGGCCGGCTGCTCGGAGAGATGCACGTGCAGCGGCACCCCCTCGTTGCGGCGCGCGAAGGTGGCGATCTGGTCGGCCGGCACCGCCCGCACCGAGTGCAGGGCGGCCCCGACCCGGCAGTGCTGCCAGGCGTGCGACGCGGCGGTCAGCCGGTCGTGCCGGTCGGACCACCCGTCGACGTCGCCATCGCCGAAGCGCCGCTGCGGGCCGGCGAGCGGCGCGCCGTCCACGGTGGCGGTCAGGTAGAGCGTGTCGAGCAGGGTGATCCGGATGCCGGCCTGGGCGGCGGCCTCGACCAGGGCCGCGCCCATCGCGTTCGGGTCGGCGTAGCCGGTGCCGTCGGGGCCGTGGTGCAGGTAGTGGAACTCACCGACGCAGGTGATCCCGGCCAGGGCCAGCTCGGCGTACGTGGCGCGGGCCAGGGCGAGGTAGCTGTCCGGGTCGAGCCGGGCGGCCACCTCGTACATCCGGTCCCGCCAGCTCCAGAAGTCGCCCCGCCCGCCCTGGGTGCGCCCGCGCAGCGCCCGGTGGAACGCGTGCGAGTGGGCGTTGGCCAGGCCGGGGAGGGTCAGCCCGGGCAGCCGTACGGCGTCGTCCAACACCTCGACCCCGGCCGTGGGGTCGCCGCCGGCGGCCAGTGGGGTGACGGCGGTGATCCGGCCGTCCTCGGCCTCGATCAGCACGTCGGCGGTGGGCTCGGCCCGGTCGGGCAGCCATGCGTACTCGGCGAGCCAGCAGGTCCTGGTCACCTCTTCCACCCCCTATGGAGCTGCCCCGTCTGTGCTACCGCTGCGCGGGTGGGTGCGTTCGTCGCGTGCGGCGTCGGCGAGGGGAACGCCGAGGGGCACGCCGCCGCCGGGACGGGTCCGCGTCGCTGCCCCGTTCGTGCGGGCAGCTCCATAGTCGGGCCGGGTCCGCGTCGCTGCCCCGTACGTGCGGGCAGCTCCATAGGGGCCGCAGTGCGCTGTCGGCCGGGAACCAAACAGGTCCGGTTTCGCCTGTTTCGGCCTCGCTCGGTCAGGCGCACGTCAGCTCCGCCAGCACCCGGGCCAGGGCGGTGACCCCGGCGGCGCAGTCGGCGTCGGTGGCCGCCTCGGCGGGGGAGTGCGACACCCCGGTCGGGTTGCGCACGAACAGCATCGCCGTGGGCAGGTGCCCGGCGAGGACCCCGGCGTCGTGGCCCGCCCCGGTGGGCAGCACCGGCGCGCCGAGCAGCGCCGCGAGCCGCCCGCCGAGGTCGCCGTCGAAGGCGACGTTCGGGGTCGCCGACTCCTCGGTCACGGTCACCTCCGTGCCGTCCCGGCCGGCCCGCTCGGCGGCCCTGGCGCGGACCGCCTCGACCAGGCCGGCGACGGTCTGCGGGTCGGCGGCGCGGGCGTCCAGCCAGCCGGTCACCCGCGCCGGGATCGCGTTGGTGGCGTTCGGCTCGACCCGGACCCGGCCCACCGTGGCGTGCGCGCCGCGCAGCCGGGCCTCCTTGTTGGCGGCGAGCACCGTGAACGCGTACGTGAGCATGGGGTCGCGGCGGTCGGCCATCCGGGTCGTACCGGCGTGGTTGCCCTCGCCGTGGAAGTCGAAGCGCCAGCGGCCGTGCGGCCAGATGGCGCTGGCGACCGCGACCGGCGCGTCGTGGTCGACCAGCGCGCGGCCCTGCTCGACGTGCAGCTCCACGAAGGCCGCGAAGCCGCCGAGCAGGTCGGGGCGGGCGCCCGCCGGCCGGTCGCCCAGCGCCTCGGCCAGGCTCACCCCGTCGGCGTCACGCAGCCCGGCCGCGCGGTCCGGGTCGAGCGCGCCGGTGAGTAGCCGGGACCCCAGGCACGGTACGCCGAACCGGGCCCCCTCCTCCTCGGCGAACGCGGCCACCACCAAGGGCCGGGCCGGGGTGCGGCCGGCGGCGCGCAGCTCGTCCACGGCGAGGAACGCGCTGACGATGCCGAGCGGCCCGTCGTACGCGCCGCCGTGCGGCACGGAGTCGAAGTGGCTGCCGGTCAGCGTGGCGCCTGGCGCGTCGGGGTCGCCCCAGCGGGCGAAGAGGTTGCCGTTGCCGTCGGCGGTGACCGGCATGCCCCGGCGGTCGGCCTGCGCCCGGAACCAGTCGCGCAGCGTCAGCTCGGGGGCGGTGAACGCGTACCGCAGGTAGCCGCCGCTGCCGGCGTCGCGGCCGATCGGCGCGATCTCGTCCCACAGCTCGCGGAACCGGTGGTGGTTAGAAAGGGACCCTTCACCTACAGAATGCTTCAACAAGGGGCCCCTCCTTACGCCTCGGACATGGGGACGCGCACGCCGGTGCGGTCGGCGACCTCCCGGGCGGCGTCGTAGCCGGCGTCGACGTGCCGGATGACGCCCATCGCCGGGTCGTTGGTGAGCACCCGTTCGATCTTCTGCCCGGCCAGGGCGGTGCCGTCGGCGACGCAGACCTGGCCGGCGTGGATGGACCGGCCGATGCCGACCCCGCCGCCGTGGTGGATGGACACCCAGGACGCGCCGCTGGCGGTGTTGACCAGCGCGTTGAGCAGCGGCCAGTCGGCGATCGCGTCGGAACCGTCGGCCATCGCCTCCGTCTCCCGGTACGGGCTGGCGACGCTGCCGCAGTCCAGGTGGTCCCGGCCGATCACCACCGGCGCGGACAACTCGCCGGAGGCGACCATCTCGTTGAACCGTACCCCGGCGCGGTCCCGTTCGCCGTAGCCGAGCCAACAGATCCGCGCCGGCAGGCCCTGGAACGCGACCCGCTCGCCGGCCATCCGGATCCACCGGGCCAGGGACTCGTTCTCGGGGAAGAGGTCGAGGATCGCCCGGTCGGTGACGGCGATGTCGGCCGGGTCGCCGGAGAGCGCCGCCCACCGGAACGGCCCCTTCCCCTCGCAGAACAGCGGCCGGATGTACGCCGGCACGAAGCCGGGGAAGTCGAACGCCCGCTCGTACCCGCCGAGGCGCGCCTCGCCCCGGATCGAGTTGCCGTAGTCGAAGACTTCCGCACCGGCGTCGAGGAAACCGACCATGGCCTCCACGTGCCTCGCCATCGACGCCCGCGCCCGGTCGGTGAACTCGGCCGGCTTCGCCCGCGCGTAGTCGTGGGCGTCGGCCGGCTCCACCCCCTCCGGCACGTACGACAGCGGGTCGTGCGCGCTGGTCTGGTCGGTGACGACGTCGACCGCCACGCCCCGGCGCAGCAGCTCGGGGAAGACGGTGGCCGCGTTGCCGACCACGCCGACGGAAAGCGGCCGGCGGTTCCGCTTCGCGGCGAGCGCCCGCTCGACGGCGTCGTCGAGGGAGTCGGCGACCTCGTCGAGGTAGCGGTCGCGCACCCGACGGTCCAGCCTGGCCCGGTCCACGTCGACGACCAGGCACGCGCCGCCGTTCATGGTGACCGCGAGGGGTTGTGCCCCACCCATCCCGCCGCAGCCGGCGGTCAGGGTTAGGGTCCCGGCGAGTGTGCCGTGGAAGCGTTTCGCGGCGACGGCGGCGAACGTCTCGTAGGTGCCCTGGAGGATGCCCTGGGTGCACGATGTAGATCCACGAACCGGCCGTCATCTGCCCGTACA
>NZ_GG657738.1:4880042-4884509 GCF_000158815.1 Micromonospora sp. ATCC 39149
CCCCGCCCCGCCGGTACGCGCTGGTCGGCCTCTTCGTGGCCACCGGCGTGGTGTCGCTGCACCGGCTCACCATCCTCTGCCTGCTCGTGATCGTGGTCGCCTTCGAGGCGCGACGGCTGGGCGTGCTGCGGGCCGCGCTGCGCCCCGGCCGTGTCCGCCGGTGGCGGCTCCTGGCGGTGGCCGCCGGCCTGGTCGCGGCCGGCGGGGTCGCCGCCGCGCTCGCGGGCGACGCCGTCCGGGAACGGGCCGAGGTGGCGCTGACCGAGGTCGGCTCGCTCGACGTGCGCTCCGACACGTTCATGCACGGCCGGGGCGCCATCTGGAACGACGTCGCCCGCATCCTCGGCCGGTCCACGCCGGACGTCTGGCTCTTCGGGTTCGGCTACGAGCCCTGGGACATGCACAACGACCTGCTGCGGGTCCTGGTCGTCTGGGGGGCCGTCGGTCTGGTCGTGGTCGTCGGGGTCGTCGCCGGCCTCTACGTCGTCGTCCGGCAGCGGTGCGCCGGGCCGGCGCAGCGCTGGGCGCTGGGCGTGCTCTACGCGGTCTTCGTGCTCTTCGGGCTCACGCAGAAGCCGATGGCGTACCCGTACTTCATGTGGCTGTTCCTCTACGGGCAGCTCGTGATCCTGTCGTTGGCCGGCGTGACAGTCACGTCGGCGGGCGGCGCCACGGTCACGGCCGACGTCGAACGGGGGGAGGAGGGGCGGCTCGATGAGGCATCCACTGCCGGCGTCCGTCCAGGGTGAGAGCAGCGGCGGCGGGGCCCCACAGGCGCGCGACGACGCGTCGGTGGTGCCGACGTTCTCGGTCTGCATCGTGGTCCGCGACCGGGCCGTCCTGCTGGTCAACGCCGTGCGCAGCGTGCTCGCCAACCACCACCGGGACTTCGAGCTGGTCGTCGTCGACGACGGCTCGGCCGTCCCGGTCACCCGGGTGCTGGCGGAGGCGGGCGTGTCCGCCGACCGGCGGGTCCGGGTGCTCAGCCTGCCGCCCAGCGGCATCGCCCAGGCGCGCAACGTCGCGCTGCGCGCCGCGACCGGCCGGTACATCACCGTGCTGGACTCCGACGACGAGCTCTCCGCCGACGCGCTGGCCCGGCTGCACGACCTGCTCACCGCCACCGACGGCGACTGGGTGTACGTCGACTACCACGAGGTGCGCGGCGGCAGCTCCCGGCACATCCGGCTGCCCGAGTACGCCTCGGCGCGGGCCATGCTGCTGGGCGTGCTGACCCGCCCCCGGCTGCCGTTCAAGCACTCGGGCACCACCATCGACCGCCGGGTGCTGGAGCGCATCGGCGGGTACGACGAGAGCTTCCGGCTCTTCGAGGACGTGGAGCTGATGCTGCGGGCGCTGCGCGCCGGCGTACACCCCCGGCACCTGGCCCACCCGGTCGTCCGGTTCCGCCGGCACGACGGCAACGTCACCCGGGGCCGGCTCGGCGGGCTGGTCTTCTGGTTCCGGCTGGTCGACACGTACTGCCCCTCGCGGGTGCCCGGGGCGGCGTTCGGCATCAAGGCGCTGCGCACCCTGAGCGAGACGGGCAAGTGGCTTGTCAGCCTCGGCCGTTGACTCCGGGCGCGGCGGAGGGCCGGGCCACGGCGCAGAGCCGGAGCACGGGTCCGGTCACCGGCGCGGGCGGGCGGCCACGATGCTGGCCCAGGTCGGCCTGCTGGGGCTGAGCCAGGCCGGCGTCACCGTCGCCGCCTTCGGCAGCCAGGTCCTGCTCGCCCGCACGCTCTCCCGGGCCGATTTCGGCTCGCTCACCGCAGTGCTGGCCGTGGTGTCGCTGACCGCGCCGGTGGCCGTCTTCGGCGTGTCCGAGCTGTGGTTGCAGGTGTTCGGGCAGGAGGGCGCGCGGGCGTACCGCTGGGTGGGGCCGTCGCTGCGGCTGGCCGGCGTCGCCTGCGCGGTGCTGTTCCTCGGTGTCCTGGCCTGGAGCGCCGCCGAGCTGCCCGACACCACGGCGGCGGCGGTGCGGGCCCTGCTCGCCACCGTCGTGGTGGCCCAGGCCGCGCTGGCGCTGGCCGGCTCCGTGCGGCAACTGCGGGGCGACTACCGGGGGCTGTCCGCCCTCCAACTGGCCCCCCACCTGGGTCGGGTGCTGGTCACCCTGGCGGTCTGGGCGGCCGGGCTCTCCGTCGTCGCCGTCGCGGCCGGGTACGCGGTCGTCGCCGTGGCGACCGTCGCCGCCTGCCTGCTGGTGTCGCGCGAGTTCCGGCGCGGCGCGATGCCGCTGGAGGGGCATCCCGTCCCCGCACCGTCCGCCACCTCCGACGCCGGCCCCCGGCTGGGTCACCTGGTGGGGGCGACCACCCCGTACGTGCTCGGCAACGTCTGCTACCTGCTCGGCATCCACCTCGGCACGGTGCTCACCGCCGAGTTGCTCGGCGGCGCGGCGGCGGCCCTGCTCGCCGTGCCGATGTCCGTGCTCATCGCCGTGTACCTCGTCCCCCGGGTCGTCTACCAGCAGTACCTGCTGGGCAAGCTGCACCGCTGGGCCGGTTCGGACGCCGAGGCGGTGCTGCTGGCGTACCGCTGGGGCAGCGCCGGGATGGTGCTGCTCGGCGCGGTCGTCGCGGCGGCGGTGGCGCTCGGCGGCCTGGTGGCCCTGCCGCTGGTGTTCGGCCCGGAGTACCGGGCGGCCGCGCCGGAGCTGGCGGTGCTGGCGCTGGCGGTGCCGTTCCGGTTCGGCGGCGCCGCCGTGGCCGCCCTGCTGACCAGCGGCGGGCTGCTCCGCCGTAAGGTGGCGTACCAGGCCGTGGGGGCCCTGGTGCTGCTGGTCGCCCTGGCGGTGGCCGTGCCGGCCTGGGGCGTGGGCGGTGCCGCCGGGGCTACCGTGTTGGCGGAGGCGGTAGTCTGCTGCCTGCTCTGGGTCGCCGCCCGGCGGGGCGTCGTGGGTGACTCCCCGCTGCCCACCTGGCGCGACCTGCGCAGGCGCTTGAGCAGGGAGGCTCCCCGTGCGTCCTGAACCGACCGCCGTGCCGTGCGAACCGGCACCCGGGCGCTCCGCACCGGCCCCGGTGGCCCGCCGGCCCCTGGTCGTCGGCTACTACGGCATGGAGAACGTCGGCGACAACGCGTTCTGTGTCGTCATGGACTGGGCGACCCGGGTCTACTGGGGAGCCGAGGAGCCCGTCTTCGCGGCGCCGCCCATGGTGGACCTGCCGCCCGAGCGCACCGGCATGGACCCGCGCTGGTACCGCTCGCGCGGCACCGCCGACCGGGCCGGTTGGGTGCTCAACAAGGCCGCCCTGCTGCGCCGCTCCACCATGCTGGTCTTCGGCGGCGGCTCCGTGTTCCGCGAGATGGGGCCGCTGAGTGAGAAGAAGGTCTTCTCGCTCTTCTCCGGGGTGTCCGGGCACCCGATGGCCGCCGTCGGGGTCTCCGTCGGCCCGTTCGTCTCCGCCGCCTCCGAGCGCCGGTTGCTGCGCGTCCTGCGCCGGGTCGCCTTCATCGGGGTACGCGACATCGCCTCCGCCGAGATCCTCGAACGGGCCGGCTACCCGGGCGTGCTGGTGCCCGCCGGCGACCTCGCCGGCCTGCTGCCCGAGGCGCTCGGCGAGCCGGTGCCGCCGCGCCGGCCACGCCCCACCGGCCGGGCCCGCCTCGGCGTGACCCTGCTCGGCGTCGACCACGAGGCCGCCGACGTCGACGTGCGCCGCCGCGAGGACGCCCTGGTCGAGGGGGTGCGCGCGCTGGTGTGCGCCGAGCCCGTCGACGTCACCGTGTTCGTGTTCAACACCCACCCGGTGTACGGCGACGAGCGGGTCAGCGAGCGGCTGCGGGCCGCCGTCGCGGGGCACTGCGACGTGCGGGTGGTCACCGCCCGCGACGGCGTACGGGCCTGCTGGGACGAGATGAAGCGCTGCGACCTCGGGCTGCACATGCGGCTGCACGGGGCCGTCTTCGCGTACCTGGCGGGGGTACCGTTCACCCTCGTGCCGTACCAGCAGAAGTGCGACGACTTCCTCGACGAGATCGGGCAGCCGCCGGCCCTGCGGATGGGTCGGGTCCCCGACGACCCGACCGAGGTGACCCGGACGCTGACCGCCCTGCTCACCGAGCTGGACGTCCCGGAGCTGCCGCGCGCGATCTACGCCGAGCGTGCCCGGCGCAACTTCACGGCGGCACCCTGGGCCCGCACCGCCGGCCCGGCCCCGTCGGTGCGGTGATCCGCCCGCGCCCGCTCACCGCCGCCGGCCTGCTGGTGGCGACGGCGCTGGTCGTCGCCATGGTTCTGCTCGCCGGCATGGCCGCCCTCGGCACCGCCGGCGACAGCGACCCGGACGGCGCCGTCCGGGCCGCGCCGGCCTACACCCCGTCGGCACGCGGGACGCTGCGCGGGCTCGCGCCCGCCGGGACGCTGATCGGCACGGCGGTCGACCCCCGGGGGCTGAACCTCGACCCCGCCTACCCGGGGGTCCTCGCCGCCGAGTTCAACGCGTCACCGCCGAGAACGCC
>NZ_GG657738.1:4884775-4888613 GCF_000158815.1 Micromonospora sp. ATCC 39149
GGCTGCGCAAGCTCGGCCCCGGCTACATCGCCGACGCGTTCCGCTGGGCCCGGCAGGCCCGACCCCGACGCCAAGCTGTTCGTCAACGAGTACGGCACCGAGGGGCGGACCGGGAAGGCCGACGCGTTGCTGAGCCTGGTGCGGCAGCTTCGCGCCGACGGCGTACCGGTCGACGGGGTGGGCTTCCAGGGGCACCTGGACGCCGAGCGACCGCCCCGGGACGTCCGGGGCAACCTGCGCCGCTTTGCCGCGCTGGGGGTGCGCGTCGCCGTCACCGAGCTGGACGTGCGGGTGCGGCTCCCGGCGACCGGGGAGGGGCTGCGCCGCCAGGCCGCGCTGTACCGGGAGACGCTGCGCGCCTGCCTGGACGTGGCCGCCTGCGTGTCGGTCACCGTGTGGGGGTTCACCGACGCTCGTAGCTGGATCCCCGGCTACCACCGCGGCTACGGCGCCGCCTGCCTCTTCGACGCCGACTTCCGGCCGAAGCCGGCCCACGCGGCGCTGCTCGACGAGCTGCTGGCCCGCCGGCGCTCCGACCGTTGACGTCGCCGGGGCGCAGCGCCTGCCCGGCGGGTCACGAGCCGGCGGCGATGATCTCCTTGACGGCGTCCCGGCGGACCGCGTCGTAGAGGGTCCGCGCCCGGCGCTCGTCGGCGAACACCACGCTCTCGTTGCCGACGGTGCCCGTGCCCCGGGTGGGTGAGGTGAAGAAGAACAGGTTGCCGCCGCGCAGCCCGCGTAGCTGGGTCGCCATGTCCAGCAGGGACATGCCCCGGTCCACCGAGACCGAGTCCGATGTGGCCCGGACGAAGGCGTTGAGTCGGCCGGGGTTGGCGAGGATGCCGCCGGACGCGGCCCGGTCGAGGATCGCCTTGATGACCTGTTGCTGGTGCCGGATCCGGGCGAAGTCGCCGTCGGCGAACTGTTTGCGCTGCCGGGCGTAGTCCAGCGCCGTCTCGCCGTCCATCAGCTGCGGCCCCTGCCGGAAGGTGCGGAACGGGGGGTGGATCGAGGTGAACGACTTCTCCGAGGTGATCTCGACCCCGCCCAGGGCGTCGATGATCTCCCGGAACCCCGCGAAGTCGATCAGCGCCACGTGGTCGATGCGGACGCCGGTGAACTGCTCCACCGTCCGCACCATGAGCGGGACCCCGCCCCAGGCGTACGCGGCGTTGATCTTCGCCTCCCGGCCGCCGTGCCGGCCGTCGCCCGAGCGGGGGATCGGCACCCAGGTGTCCCGGGGGATCGAGATCAGCTCGGCGCTCGACCGGTCCTTCGGCAGGTGCGCCACGATGATCGTGTCGGCCCGCGACCCCGTGGTCCCGTCCGGGTCCCGCGAGTCGCTGCCCAGGACCATGATGTTCACCGCGCCCCGGGCCACCGCCGCCGGCCGCTCCTGCTCCGGCACCTCGGCGAACGCGTCGACCCGGTCGACGCCCCGCTCCACCGACCGCAGCCACAGCCCGCCGGCGACCGCGCCACCCGCGCCCAGCAGCGCCACCGCGAGCAACACGACCAGCGCGATCCGCCCCCACCGGCGGCGCTTCGGGCGCGAGTTGGCACCCTCCGGTGTGGACGGGCCGGCGGGCGGACTGGCCGGGCCGTCCTGGGTCGGGCGCGCGGCCTGATCGGGACGAGACATGGCGGCGATGCTATCGATCCGCCGCGCCGCGCACCGGCCCGATCGGGCGGCCCGGGGCCGGGCGAAGGTGAACTTCGCCACCCGTTGTTTGCCCGGAACTGGTAGAACCCTTCCGTGGATGCAACCAAGCTGCGGCGGGCCATCGCCCGCACCCGGCTCGCCCCGGTCGCCGCCTTTCCCAAGCGGCTCGCCCGGGTGGCCCGGCACGACGTCAAGGTGCTGCGCACCTCCGCCCGCTGGCTGGTCACCTCGCGGGAACACCACAACTACACGTACGAGCTGACCAAGCTGAGCCGGCAGCACCTGTCCTGGTTCGTCAGCGTCGTCTGCGACGTGCCGGTGTCCCGCGTCCGTGGCTGGTTCGCCGAGATCGAGGGCGACGAGGAGTTGCGCCGGCACATCGAGCGGGCCACGGCCGAGGCGTCCCGCCGGGGCCTGGCCGACCGCGAGGTCCGCTACGCCCGCCGGATCGGCTGGTACGCCATGGTCCGCGCCACCCGCCCGGCGCACGTGGTGGAAACCGGCGTCGACAAGGGGCTGGGTAGCTGCGTGCTGGCGTCCGCCCTGCTGCGTAACGCCGCCGAGGGGCATCCCGGCCGGGTCACCTCACTGGACATCAACCCCGAGGCCGGCTACCTGGCCCGCACCGCCCCCTGGTCCGACGTCGTCGACCTGGTGATCGGCGACTCCATCGCCTCGATCGGCGCCCTCGACCGGCCCGTCGACCTCTTCCTGCACGACAGCGACCACAGCCGCGCCCACGAGAAACGCGAGTTCGACGCCGTCGAGCCGAAGCTCGCCCCCGGCGCGCTGCTGCTCACCGACAACGTCACCGCCACCAACGTCCTCGCCGAGCACGCCGAACGCACCGGCCGGCGGTTCCTCGCCTACCGGGAGACCCCGGCCCGGCACTGGTATCCGGGTGACGGCATCGGTGCGGCGTGGTGAGGCTCACGGCCCTGTATACCTACCCGGTCAAGGGTTGCCGCCGGCTCGACCACGACGCCGCCCGGGTCGAACCGTGGGGCCTGGCCGGCGACCGGCGCTGGATGGTGGTCGACCCCGATGGCCTGGGCCTCACCCAGCGGGAGGTGACGGCGCTGGTCGGGCTGCGGGCCGCACCCCGCGACGGGGGCCTGTCGCTACGCGCCGAGGGCCACGCCGACCTCGACGTGGCCGAGCCGGCCGGGGGCGAGCCGCTGCCCGTGCGGGTGTTCCGCGACCGGCTGCCGGTGCCCGCGCTCCCCGCCGGCCCGGCCGCCGACGGGTGGCTCGGCACGCTGCTCGGCCGCCCGGTCCGCCTGGTCCACCTGGCCCGGCCCGCCCGGCACCTGCCGCCCGCCGCCCGGGCCCACGACACCGGCGACCAGGTCAGCTTCGCCGACGAGTACCCGCTGCTACTGGCCAACGCCGCCTCCCTCGACGCACTCAACGGCTGGCTCGCCGAGGCCGGCGGGCCGCCCGTGCCGATGAGCCGGTTCCGTCCCAACCTGGTCGTCTCCGGCGCGCCCGCCTGGGCCGAGGACGGCTGGGCCGGCCGCCGGCTGCGGGTCGGCTCCGCGTGGTTCCGCGCCGCAGGGTTGTGCGGTCGCTGCGTGGTCACCACCACCGACCAGGAGACCGGGGTACGCGGAAAGGAACCGCTGCGCACGCTCGGCCGGCACCGCAACGTCGGCGGGAGGCTGCTGTTCGGGCTCCACCTCGTCCCCGAGGGGCCGGGCGCGGTGCGGGTCGGCGACCCGCTGCACGTTGCGGCGGCGACCCCCGGGCCGGTGGTGGCCGGGGCCTGACCGGCCACGCGGGTCGGGCCGGTCGGCCCGCGTCTTAGTTTTGGCTTAGCCGGCTTGTCTCGGGCGACATGGGTTAGGCAGCATGACCGGCGTGACGGACGGTAGCGCGCCCACGGACGCCCCCCACGCCGCTGGCGGCCCCGGGCGCCGCCGCGCCCCGCGCCCCGGCCGGTCCCGCTGGCTCGCCGCTGGCGGGGTGGCCGCCCTCGCGGGCGTCCTTGGCCTGACCCTCGCCCTGCGCGCGGGCGCGACCCCCGCCTGCGCCGCCCCGCCGGCTGCCGCCGCCCCGCTCGCCGCCGCCCCGCCAACCGGTGGGACCGTCCACAAGGGCAAGGCGACCTTCTACGACTCCAAGGGCGCCGGCGACAACTGCTCCTACCCGAGCGCGCCGGCGAACCGGCTCTAC
>NZ_GG657738.1:4889057-4894672 GCF_000158815.1 Micromonospora sp. ATCC 39149
TCGATCCGGGTCACCGACGGGTACGGCCACCGCGTCACCGTCGGCGGCATCCGGATGGCCCCCGGTTAGGTCCAGCGCGGCACCGTCAGGATGTACGGCGGCGGGACGTCCGGGAGCGTTCGGTCGACCGCCCCCAAGCGTTCCGCGTCGCCCCGGCCCAGCGCCTCGCCGACGCCCAGCGCGGCGTCCCAGAGCTCGCCGTCGGCAGCCCCGTCGGTGGAGACGACGCCCGTGGACGCGGCCGTCGTGCCGCTCGCCGCCGGCGCGCCCGCGGGCCGCTGCGGCGGCCACTGACCCAGGCGGCCGGGCTCGTGGCCGGTGTTCACGTGGCCGCTGTTCACGGCCCGGGTGCGCCCGGCGCGGGGACTACGGCTCGGGGGTTGCCGGCGGAAGGTCGAGCCACATGAGGATCTCGTCCCGGTCGTCGCCCGGGGCGACCCGCAGCGCGCCCGGCAACCGACCCACCTCCCGGTACCCGAGCCGCGCATAGAACTGCTCCAGCCCCAACCCGTCCCGGACGGTCACGTGCAGCGCCGCCCAGCCCAGCTTCCGGCCGAGCCACTCCGCCTTGCGCATCAGCGCCGACCCGTACCCCCGGCCCTGGGTGCCGGGGTGCACCATCACCCGCTTCAGCACGCACCAGTGCGCCTTCAGGTCGAACCGGTTGTCGGCGAAGACCAGAACGGCCACCGGGCGCGCGTCGTCGTACCCGACGAGCATCCGGTCCGGGCCGTCGACGATGCCGGCGAACGTCGCCTCGGCGACGGGGCGGACGTCGGCTCCGGTGACCGGCGCGACGAAGCCGACCGCGCCTCCGGCGTTGGTGACGTCCACCCACAGGGCGACGACCTGTTCGCGCAGCTCGGCGGTGAGGTCGGGGTCGAGGACGAAACGCAGGCTCACGCCGTCATCCTGACCCCGCCGCCATCCGACGACCTCATGATCGTGACGCTTACAACAGCCGCACAGGGTGCGGGAGAGGGGACTCGAACCCCCACGTCCTCACGGACACAGGAACCTAAATCCTGCGTGTCTGGCCATTTCCACCACTCCCGCCTGACCGAGGAGTCTAGAGGGTCCGGCGTCTCTGGTGTTAACACTGCCCCGCAGGCGAGTCGTCCGGCGCCGCGCCCGGGTCAGTTGACCGGCACCGGCGCGCTGTCGCTCCCGCCGTGGGAAGGGTCGTGGGCGGGGGCGTTGATCTCGACCGGCGGCGGGAAGCGGGTCACGAAGTCGCAGAGCGTGATGTGGGTCGGCTTGATGGTGATCACCACCATGTCGGTGGTGTGTGCGCGCTTCTGCTGCTCCCATCCCGGGGCCAGGCTCTTGTCCGCGAACATCCGCCAGGACGCCTTGACGTGCACGTCCGGGACCCCCGAGTGGAGCTCGATCGACGCCGTGCCGCGTACCAGCATGACGACGGGCGTGTAGCCGGCGACGGTCGGGCCGAGCTTCGCGGCAACCTTCGCGCGCACCTCGGGGGAGTACGTGTCGACGCTGAAGGACACCTGCGGGTGCGCCGCGATCGCCCGCACCTTGTACGCGGTCGTCGGGCTGGCGAACTGGAACGCCTCGCCGTTCCACAGGTACGCGACCGGCACCGTGCGCGGGTGACCGTCCAGGCCCACATAGCCCAGCCGCATCGCGACCGGCGACTCCAACAACGTCTGTGCCACCGGGTCGGTGTTCATCAGGTGCACGAGCTCGGCGTAGTCCACTGCTGTCCCTTCCCGCAAGCGGATGCCGGCAGCCGAGTCGTCACGTGCCCACTCACGACAGGGCCCGCGATCTCGGCGTCACCGGACGTAGTCTGATCGCTACCAGGAAAGTATCGACAGTGGGTGGCCCTCCAGCCATCTCGCTGGTTGCCGTTGTGCCGCCGGGCGGGGCCTGCGGGGGCGAACGGGAGCCGGGCCCGTTCGTTCAGTCGAGGCCGAGGTCGCGACGCAGCTTGGCGACGTGGCCGGTGGCCTTGACGTTGTAGAGCGCCCGCTCGATCTTCCCGTCCGGGTCGATGACGAAGGTGGACCGGATCACCCCGGTCACCGTCCGGCCGTAGGACTGCTTCTCGCCGTACGCGCCGTAGGCGGTGAGCACCGCTCGGTCGGTGTCGGCGACCAGCGGGAAGGTGATGGCGTCCCGATCACGGAACTTCGCCAGCTTCTCCGGCTTGTCCGGGGAGATGCCGACCACCTCGAAACCGGCGGCCTGGAGCGAGGCGAGCGAGTCGCGGAAGTCGCACGCCTGCTTGGTGCAGCCGGGGGTCATCGCGGCGGGGTAGGCGTACAGGATCACCCGCCGGCCGCGCAGGCCGGCCAGGGAGAGAGTCTCGCCGGTGTCGGTCGGCAGGGCGAACCCGGGCGCGGGGTCACCGGGGCTGAGGCGGACGGGCGCGGTCATGGCCGAACCCTACCGCCGAGCCTGGCCGCCGCAGCGACACCGCCCACCATGTCGCCGACATCGCGCCCTGGCGCGGAGCGTAGTGATCAACGCCTCGGCGCTGTTGCCAGGCGTTGGCAACAGCAGGTCAGTGGAAATACGCTGACCCGAGCTGGCGTGGACCCTCCCGCCTGGCCCCGGGAGGTCGAGTGGAAACCCTGGCGATGCACATCTCCAACGGGATCGTGAACGGTCCGGTCGCTGCGGTATTCGCCGCCTTCGCCCTGGCTGTGCTGACCCTCTGCGTGCTGCGCGGCCAGCGTGACCTGGACGACCGGCTCGCCCCGATGGCCGGCCTGGTCGCCGCGTTCATCTTCGCCGTCCAGATGCTCAACTTCCCGGTCTTCACCGCCGGGGTGAGCGGCCATCTGCTCGGCGGCGCGCTCGCCGCTCTGCTGGTTGGTCCGTGGGTCGGCGCGCTCTGCGTGGCGGTCGTGCTGGTCGTCCAAGCGTTGGTCTTCGGCGACGGCGGGGTGGCGATGCTCGGGCTCAACGTCACCAACATGGCCGTCCTGGGCACCGCGGCGGCGTACCTGCTGATCGCTCTGCTGCTGCGGGTGCTGCCCCGCACCCCGGCCGGCCTCGGCGTGACCGCCTTCGTGTCGGCGCTGGTCAGCGTCGTGGTGGCGTCCCAGGGCTTCGTGCTCCAGTACTGGCTGGGCGGCACCACCGACCTGGGTGGCAACCTCGCCGGCCTGGCCGGCACGATGGCCGGCGTCCACCTGCTGATCGGTATCGGCGAGGGCCTGATCACCGCGACCACGGTGGTCACCGTCGCGAAGGTGCGCCCCGATCTGGTGTACGCGCTGCGCGCCCTCAAGCCGGCCGCGTCGGCTCCCGTCGTTCCGGTCGCCGGAGGTGCCCGATGAGCAAGCGTCCCTGGGGTTTCGTCGTCGGTGGGCTGCTGGTCGCCCTGCTGCTGGCCGGCGTGGTGAGCAACTACGCCTCGTCGCACCCCGACGGGCTGGACTCGTCGCTGCTGCGGGGCTGCACGGTCGACGCCGAGGGGGAGATCACCGGCGGTAGCTGCCCCGCGCAGCAGGAGCGGGACCACGAGCTGGCCGACAGCCCGCTGGCCGACTACGGCGTGCGTGGCCTCGACAACGACTTCCTCTCCACCGGGCTGTCCGGGGTGCTCGGCGTGCTGCTCACCTTCGCCGTGGGCGGCGGCTTGTTCTGGCTGCTGCGCCGCCGTGGCCCGCAGCCGCCGGCCGCCGACCGGTCCAGCGGCGAGCCGGCCGCCGACCGGACGACGCGGCAGCGGACCGCCGCCGAGAGCCCGGCCGACAGCGCGTCGCGCGCGGCGCGGTCCCGGTAGCCGGCCCGCGACCATGGGGGCCGGTCACGCGCACGTGCTCTACCGGGAGTCCGCCTCCCCGGTGCACCGTCTACCGCCGGAGGTGAAGATCGCCGCGATGGTGCTGTTCACCCTCGCGGTGGTGGCCACCCCCCGCACGGCGTTCTGGGCGTTCGGCGGGTACGCCCTGCTGGTCGCCGGCGTGGCCGGGCTGGCAAGGGTGGGGCCGGGCTGGCTGCTGCGCCGCGCGGCGATCGAGCTGCCGTTCGTGATCTTCGCGTTCGCACTGCCGTTCCTCGGGGCGGGCGAGCGAGTCGAGGTGGCGGGGCTGGGCCTGTCGCTCGACGGGCTGCTCGGCGGCTGGAACATCGTCGCGAAGGGCACGCTGGGCGTACTCGCGTCGCTCCTGCTGGCGGCGACCACGACGACGCGGGACCTGATCGTCGGCCTGGACCGGCTGCGCTGCCCGCAGATCGTCACCCAGATCGCCACCTTCATGCTCCGCTACCTGGACGTGCTGGTCGGCGAGGCCCGTCGGATGCGGGTGGCCCGGGTCTCCCGCGGCGACGACCCGCGCTTTTTGTGGCAGTTGCGCGGCTTCGCCGCCGGAGTCGGTGCGCTGTTCCTGCGCGCGTACGAGCGCGGCGAGCGGGTCTACCTGGCGATGCTGTCGCGCGGCTATTCCGGCCGGATGCCGGCGGTGTGGCAGGGCGCGGGCGCGGCGACCGCCGGGCAGTGGCTGGTCGGGGCGACGGTGCCGCTGGTCGCGGCCGGCATCGCCGCGACCGCCGTGGCCCTGACATGATCGGGTACGTGCAAAATCCCGATCCCCCCTCCCTGGACGTGCGCGGCGTCCGGTACGCGTACCCGGACGGGCACGTCGCCCTGCACGGGGTCGACCTGACCGTGGCGCGCGGCGAGCGGGTGGCGCTGCTCGGGCCGAACGGCGCGGGCAAGACCACCCTGGTGCTGCACCTCAACGGCATCCTCACCGCGGCCGAGGGCTCGGTGAGCGTCGGTGGGCTCACGGTGAACCGGGACCGGGACACCCTCGCGGAGATCCGCCGCCGGGTCGGGATCGTCTTCCAGGACCCGGACGATCAGCTCTTCCTGCCCACGGTCGCCGAGGACGTGGCGTTCGGCCCGGCCAACCTGGGGCTGCGCGGGGCCGAGCTGGCCGCCCGGGTCGACGAGGCCCTGGCGGCGGTGGGGATGGGTGAGCACCGGGACCGCGCCCCGCACCACCTGTCGTTCGGGCAGCGCCGCCGGGTGGCGGTGGCCACCGTGCTGGCCATGCACCCGGAGGTTCTGGTGCTGGACGAGCCGTCGTCCAACCTCGACCCGGCGGCCCGCCGGGAGCTGGCCGAGATCCTGCGCGGGCTGCCGGTGACCCTGCTGATGGTCACGCATGACCTGCCGTACGCGCTGGAGCTGTGCGATCGCTCGGTGATCCTCGACGCCGGCCGCATAGTCGCCGACGCCGACACCCGCACCCTGCTGAAGAACGCCCCCCTCCTGTCCGCCCACCGCCTGGAGCTCCCCTACGGCTTCACCCCCTGACACCCCGCCCCGCCCTGCCGCCCGCGATCTTGCAGTTAGGGCCCCGGCGAAGGGGACGAAAGTCCCATTCCGGGGGCCGCAAGTGCATGATCGTCGGGGGAGGGGGGCGGGGCCTGGGCGGCGGCGCGGAGGCGCAGCAGGCCGCTGGCGGTGGCGCCGGCACCCGTGGCCAGGATCAGGACGAGTAGCAGCCGGGCCAGTCCGCCGGGCCAGGGGACCGGGGGAACCGAGCGGGCGAGGACGGCGACGTTGGTGACCCCGGCGAAGAGTGCGAGGCAGGCCCCGGCCAGCGCGAGGGCGAAGTCGGCGGCGGGACGGC
>NZ_GG657738.1:4895559-4898168 GCF_000158815.1 Micromonospora sp. ATCC 39149
AGTCTGGCCTGGGCTGGCCCGGCGCGGCGAGCCAGGCCGGCGGGGGTCACTTGCCGGCCGCCGCCACCGCCGCCGTGATGCCCGCGGGGGAACGGTCGGCGGCCTCAACCCCGTTGATCTTGACGGTGGGGGTGCCGGTGACCCCCGCCCGGCTCGCGTCGTCGGTGACGTGCTCGGTCCACGACGTGTACGTCCCGTTGGAGACGCAGGAGGCGAAGTCGTCCCGGTTGAGCCCGACGCCCGCGCCGATGTCGACCAGTTCGTCGTCGCTCAGCCCGGCACTGCCCTCCGGGGGCTGCCTGTCGAACAGGGCCTTCGCGAACTCCTGGAACTTGCCGCCCTTCGCGGCGCAGCCGGAGGCGGCGGAGGCGCGGGTGGAGTACTCGGTCGTGGAGTACCGGTTGAGGTAGGCCACCGGGTGGAACACCACCCGCGCCTTGCCCTCGCTGACGAGCTGGTCGATCGTCGTGCCGCTGGTCTGCTGGAACTGCTTGCAGACGGGGCAGAGGAAGTCCTCGTACAGGTCGATGGTGACCGGGCCGGTGCCGTACGCGATCCCGGTGCCGGCCTCGGTCGCGCCCGGCGGCGCGGTGAAGGTGTCGGAGCGCTGGCTGGACCAGACGGTCCAGCCGATTCCGCCGGCGATGACCAGCACGGCGACCGCCACCAGCGAGGTCCACAGGGTCCGCTTGCGCCGGCGCTCCCGGGCCAACTGTTCCCGGACCACCCGGGCGGCGTCCTTCTGTCCCTTGCGACTACTCATCCTCGTCCTCCACGGGTGCGCCCGCGAGCCAGCCGTCCACGGAGACGGGGGTGCGGGGCCAGCTCAGCAGGAACCCGGCCAGGGCCAGGAAGCCCAGGTCCCGGAGGGATCTCCGGGGAGGTAGCTCGGTGACTGCCCGGCGGCGAGCTGCCCGCCGCTGCCGAAGCAGCCGCAGTCGATGGGAGGCCGCGCGACCAGGCCGAGGCGATGCCGGCGACGAAGAAAACCAGCAGGGCCGCCGAGATCCCGGCGGCCAGGCGGGTGGCCAGGCCGACCAGCAGCAGCGTCCCGAGGGCCTCTTCCGACGAAGGGCAGCGCCGCGCCGATCACCGTCGCGACGTCGTACGGCATGACCTGGTACGCGTTGACGGCGCGCCCGGAGGCGGCGAGGTCGCCGACCTTGGCGCCGCCGGCGATCAGCCAGACGGCGGCCAGCCCCAGCCGCACGGCGACGCCGAGCCAGGGCCGGACGGCGGGCCAGCGGGCGGCCCCGGTGTTCGATGCGGTCACGGTCATTGGTCGTCCCGGGCCCGACTGAGGTTCCCGGTCGTACGGGTGTTCCTCGTCGTACGGACGTTCCCGGTCACGGCGGACGCTCCCGTTCATCCGGCGAGCGCGTCGCCGGCGGCCTCGACCAGGTCGTGGCGGGCCCGGGCCACCCGGGAGCGGATGGTGCCGACCGGCACCCCCTCCACGGCGGCGGCCTCGGCGTACGACAGGCCGAGCAGTTGGGTGAGCACGAACGCCCCGCGCCGCTCGGCGGAGAGCCGGCGCACCAGGTCGGTTGCCCCGAGCTGCCCGGCGGGGTCGGGATGCGGAAGGTCGGTGTGGGCGTGGCTGGCCAGCCGCTCGGCGAGCCGGCGTCGGCGGACCACCACGCGCAGGTGATCGGCGCAGGCGTGACGGGCGATGCCGAGCAGCCAGGTACGGGCGGTGGACCGCCCAGCGAAGGTGGGCAGCGCCCGGAACGCCCGCAGGTAGGTCTCCTGGGTGAGATCGTCGGCGCTGTCCGGGTCGACGAGCGCGGCGGCGAACCGCCACACCTCGGCCTGGGTGGCCCGGACGAACGCCGCCTGAGCGGCCGGATCGCCGTCGCGGGCGGCCAACGCCCATTCGGTAGCCGCGTCGCGTCCGCGTGCGATGGGCGTGTCCCGCCCGTCCCCGGCAGCCGCGTCGCGTGCGGCGGCCGTGCCACGGGCACCGTCCGGCGACGGGCCGGTCGGACCGACGGCGGCGGGCTCGCGCGGCGCGGGGGATCACGTCAGACCACGGTACGCGGCATACCGGGAGGGGACAGGGTCCTTCGGCCCTTCCATGGCGTACCCCACTCCGGGAACTTTTCCGGTGCTCCGCCCGACTACCCGATCATGACATGCGACGACGTACGCGTGGCGCTGTCGGCGCGGCTGGACGGTGAGGACCCGCAGGCGTCGTCGGCGGCGCTGGACGCGCACACCGACTCCTGCCCCGGCTGCCGGTCCTGGCTGGCCCGCGCCGAGCAGGTGACCCGGCTCACCCGGTTGCGCCCTGTGCAGGTGCCCGATCTCACCGCGTCCGTGCTGTCGGCGGTCGCCGCCGAGCGGGCCGCGGCGCGGGCCACCGCCGACGCGTCCGTGCGTGCCCGGCGCCAGTTGCTGCGGGTGGCGGTGGCGGTGGCCGCCGTCGCCCAGCTCGCCGTCGCGCTGCCGGTCCTGGTCGGCGGGTTCGAGGTGGGTGCCGACGCGCACACCAGCCGGGAGATGGCCTCCTTCGACGTGGCGCTCGCGGTCGGCTTCGCGCTGGCCGCGTGGCGGCCGGAGCGGGCCCGGGCCTTCCTGCCGGGTGGCGCTGGTGCTGGCGCTCTGCC
>NZ_GG657738.1:4899023-4902007 GCF_000158815.1 Micromonospora sp. ATCC 39149
CCGGGGCCCGGCCCGGGCTCGCCTGGACCGGGCTCGGCCTGCTGGTGCTCGCCAACGCTGGCCGAGCTGTGGCTCCAAGGTGCCCGTACACGGCGGGAGGCGGGCTGTCCGACGTGACCGGCGCGGGTCTCGGCGACGTGCTCGGCAGCACGTACGGGGCCGCGCACCTGGTGCGGCTGGGCCTGCTCGCGGCGGCGGCGCTCCTGCTCCGCCCGATCTTCGCCGGGCAGGTGGGGCGCACCGATGCGGTGCTTCTGGCCGTCCTCGGCGGGGCGACGCTGTTCACCTGGCCCCTGGCCGGGCACCCGGCGGCCTCGCCCGCGCCGGCGGTGTCGGTGGTGGTCGACGCGGTGCACCTGGGCAGCATGGCCGTGTGGCTGGGCGGGCTGGTGATGCTCGGCGGTTTCCTGCTGCGCCTGGCCGACGAGCGGGAACTGGGCGCGATCCTGCCGGTCTGGTCGCGCTGGGCGGCGCTGTCCGTCGCGGCGCTGCTGCTCGCCGGCACCGTGCAGGCGCTGATCGAGGTCGCCACCCCGTCGGCCCTGCTCGACACCACGTACGGGCGGCTGGTGCTGGCCAAGATCGTGTTGTTCGCTCTGGTGATCGCCGTGGCCGCGTACTCCCGGGCGCTGGTGCGCCGGCGGACCGCGCCGGCCCACCCGGCCCCGGTGCGCCGGGCGGTCTGGGTGGAACTGGCGATCACCGCCGTGGTGCTCGGTGTGACGGCGACCCTGGTGCAGACCCCTCCGGCGCGGACCGCCGCCGCCGACGTGGCCGGTACGCAGGACGGCTTCTTCACCACCACGCTGTCCAGCTCGCTCTACTCGCTCCAGGTGGAGCTGGACCCGGCCAAGCGGGGCAACAACTCGATGCACCTGTACGCGTACACGCTGGACAACCGGCCGCAGCCGGTGGCCGAGTGGAAGGCCACCGCCGCGCTACCGTCGGCCGGGATCGAGCCGATCGAGATCCCGATGCTGTCGCTGACCGACAACCACGCGACCGGGGAGATCAACCTTCCCGCCGCGGGGCAGTGGCAGTTCCGCTTCACCGTCCGGATTTCGGACATCGACCAGGCCACGGTGAGCGCCACCGTGCCCATCCGCTAACGAGAGGTAGTTCCACCATGCTCCGTCACCGGCGTTCCGCAACCGCCGCCGCCCTGGCCCTCGGGGTCGCCGCCGTGGTGCTCGGCGTGGCCGGGCCCGCCTCGGCGCACGTCACGATCAACCCGAGGGAGGCGACGCAGGGCGGCTACGGCCGGTTCGCGTTCCGGGTGCCGAACGAGAGCGACGAGGCCTCGACGACGAAGGTCGAGGTGGTGCTGCCGGAGAACGCGCCGGTCGGTTCGGTGTCCACGATGCCGGTGCCGGGCTGGACGGTGGCGGTGGAGAAGCGCAAGGTCGACCCGCCGGTGCAGGTGCACGGCAGCGAGGTCACCGAGGCGGTTGCCAAGATCACCTGGACGGCGACGGGGGACGCGGCGGTGAAGCCGGGCCAGTTCCAGGAGTTCCCGGTGTCGATGGGGCCGCTGCCGCAGGTCGGCACGATGGTGTTCAAGGCGCTCCAGACGTACTCCGACGGCACGGTGGTGCGCTGGATCGAGGAGCCGACCGCCGGGGCGGAGGAGCCGGAGCACCCCGCCCCGGTGCTGACCCTGACCGGGGCGGCCCCGTCGGTCGGTGCCTCGGCCCCGGCCGTGGCCGCCCCGGCCGCGGACGACGATGACGACGACTCCGACGGTGGGCCGGGCCTCGCGTTCGGCGTCGCCGGGCTGGTCGCCGGGCTGGCCGGCCTGGTCCTCGGCGGGCTCGCCTTCGCCCGTACGCGGCGGGGCCCGGCGGGGACGAGCTGATCCGTACCGCCTGCCCGCCCGTCCCGTCGGCCCGCCCGGTCGGCCCGTCCTGCTACCCGCCCGTCCCGTCGGCCCGCCGGTCCACCCGGCGGGCCGGCCCGTTTCCGGACTCCGTCGTACGCCGTTGCTGCTGATATAGGGCTGATTGCGTGATTTGCGCCGGTAAGGTCGGCCGGGTACTCAAGCCACGGAAGGGGACGAAACCGATGCGGATCGCTCGCGCGCTCGCTGGCATGCTGCTGCTCACCATCGGTATTCCGGCGTTGCTGGCCGCAGGCGCGCTCGGCGTCCTGTCCCGCCACCCCGACGCCGCCGGCGGGTTCACCGTCGGGATCGGGGCGGTCGTCCTCCAGGCGCGTCCGGCGACCGACTGGTTCCCGGTGGCAGCCTGGCTGCTGGGCGCGCTGGGTGCCCTGCTGGTGGCCTCCGCCGTGCTGCTGCTGCGCCCGGCGCGCCCGCGCGAGGTGGTCTTCGTGGTCGAACCCGACCAGGTTCCGGTGCTCGCCGATCGGCTCGGGGTGACCTCGCTCGACGGGCTGGGTGCCCGCCCCGCGCCGTCCCCGGCCGCGCCCGTGGACCGGCAACTGGTCGCGGTGGGGGCGTCGGCCGACCGCCCCCGGTCCGCGCTGGCGCCGGCGCCGGCTCGCCGCCCGGCCACCCTCGCGGACCTGACCCCGTCGCCCAAGCCGGCCTCGTCGCCCCGCTCGGCGTCGTCGTCCGGGGCGTCGTCGTCGCTGCCGGGCCCGCCGGCCTGGCCGCCGGTCGCGCCGGAGGCCACCACCCGGCCGGTACGGATCGAGCCGCGCCGGATCCGCCCGGCCGCGCCCAGCGCCCGCACCCGCCCGCGCTCCTGACCGCCGCACCCGCCGCCGCTCCTGCCCTCCGCGCCGGCAACGCCTGCCCTCCGCGCCGGCAACGCCTGCCCTCCGCGCCGGCAACGCCTGCCCTCCGCGCCGGCAACGCCTGCCCTCCGCGCCGGCAACGCCTGCCCTCCGCGCCGGCAACGCCTGCCCTCCGCGCCGGCAACGCCTGCCCTCCGCGCCGGCAACGCCTGCCCTCCGCGCCGGCAACGCCTGCCCTCCGCGCCGGCAACGCCTGCTTGCGCGTGCCGACCGGGCCGCGCCGCCGC
>NZ_GG657738.1:4902229-4908343 GCF_000158815.1 Micromonospora sp. ATCC 39149
CGATTTCCCGTCCTCGTGGTCTGGCGCCATGCTCCCGCCGGTGGCTGGGGAGCGGGCGACCGGCAGGGCCGCCACCAGCAGCAGGCTCAGCAGCACGTACGTGTTGCGGACCAGGAACTCGCCGGGCGAGTCGGTGGGCACGGGGGCCACCCCCCAGTCGTGGAACGACACCACCCCGTAGCTGATCAGCGCGCCGGTGAGGACGGCCAGGCCGGTCAACCACCGTCGCCGTCGGGCCCCGGCCGGCGTGGCCGGGTCCGTGGCGAGCGCCGTGTCGGTCAGCACCACCACCGCCGGGACGAACCAGTAGATGTGGTGGGTCCAGGTGATCGGGCTGACCAGCGACCCGACCAGGCCGGTCAGGGTCAGGCCGGTGAGCGCGTCGCGGGCTCGGGCGGCTCGGGCGGCGCGCCACAGCCCGTACCCGGCGACCAGCAGGGCCAGCGCGAGCCACCACGCCCGACTCGGCTCGGCCGGCGCGGTGAGCCGGCTGAGCAGCCCGAACAGCGACTGGTTGCCGGTGTAGTCGGTGCGCCCCACCCGGTCGGTCGTCCACAGCTCGTGGGTGAAGAACCGCCACGAGTCCGACGGGAACACGGCCGCCGCGAGCAGGGTGGCCCCGGCGGCGGTCGCCGAGGCCACGGCCGCGTCCCGCCAGCGCCGGGCCGCCAGCAGGTAGACGATGAAGATGCCGGGGTAGAGCTTCAGCGCCGTGGCCAGCCCGACGCCCACGCCCGCCCAGCGCCGCCCCTGCGGCACGGCGAAGAGGAGGTCGGCCAGGATCAGCACGACCAACAGCATGTTGATCTGACCGAAGGTGATCGTCTCCCGGGTGCTCTCCACGGCGAACACCAGCAGCACCCCGACGGTGAGGGTGAACACCCGGGGCAGGCCGTGCCGGGCGACGACCGGGGCGAGCAGCCATCGGGTGGTCACCACCACGCCGAGCATGGTGAGGATCGTGAAAACCGCGATCGTCAGCCCCAGCGGCAGCAGTGCGAACGGGCGCAGCAGCAGCGCGCTCAGCGGCGGGTAGGTGAAGTACAGCTCGCCCTGCACCCGGTCCGGCTGCACGTAGTCGTAGAGCGGGTGGCCGGCGGCCCACCAGTCCATCGCCCGCATGTAGATCTTGAGGTCGAGGAAGTCGTGTTTCAGTCCGGGCAGGTACAGCGCCGGCAGCACGGCCGCCAGGGCCAGCACCGTGACCAGCCGGCGGACCCGGCGGGCGCCCGGCTCGTCGGCGGTGACGGAGGGTGGCGCGATCGGTTCAGCGGGCACGGGGAAACCCTAGCGGTCCGTCCCGCCTACCGTGCCGAGGCGCGAGGGCGTGGGCTGCGCGTAGGCTGTGGCCGTGGCTGATCTCCTCGTCTGGATCGACTGTGAGATGACCGGGTTGGACCTTGGCAGGGACGCGCTGATCGAGGTCGCCGCGCTGGTCACCGACCCCGACCTCAACGTGCTCGGCGACGGGGTCGACGTGGTGATCCACGCCGACGAGGCGGCGCTGGAGGCGATGCCGGAGATCGTCCGGACCATGCACGGCAAGTCCGGGCTGACCGAGGAGGTCCGACGCTCCGCCGTGACCCTCGCCGAGGCCGAGGACCTGGTGCTCGACTACGTCACCAGCCACGTGAAGGACCCGCGCGCCGCCCCGCTGTGCGGCAACTCGATCGCCACCGACCGGGGCTTCATCTCCCGGGACATGCCGCGCCTCGATGCCCACCTGCACTACCGGATGATCGACGTCTCCAGCATCAAGGAGCTGTGCCGGCGCTGGTACCCGCGGGTCTATTTTGGGCAGCCGAGGAAGGGGCTGGCCCACCGGGCGCTGGCGGACATCCGGGAGAGCATCCGGGAGTTGGAGTACTACCGGCGGACGATCTTCGTCCCGCTGCCCGGCCCGGACGTGGACAGCGCGAAGGCCATCGCCGCGCAGCTCTGACCCGGGGCTCTCCTCGCTGCCGACCCTGACCTGACCTGGGCGCCGGGGCGGCTCATCGGGCGGTGAGGCCGCGCCGGGTGGAGACACCGGCCGGCAGCCGGTTCAGCTCCGCCCAGGACAGCGCCGGCTCCGCGCCACGCGCGTTGCGGGACTCCCGGTACGCCGGCTGCGCCGGGAACCATCCCTGCGGTCCCCGCCACCGTTGCTCGGCGTACTGCTCGTATCGGTCATCAGGCATATTCGGCATGACCATACCGTCCCAAAGAAAGTTGTACATGTATGGAAATAGATATGACGTGGTCGTGGTGCCTCGGGCTCCCGCCATCGGCGGGTGACGACGAACGGTAGCCACCGGCGATGCTCCGTACGTCTACCCGTCCGCCGTGGGTGTCAACCAGCCCGCGCACGACGGCCGACCGGCGGCCGGAGAGCCAGCCGGCGGCGAGCTGACCGCCCCTGCCGCCCCGGTCATCGCCGACGGCGCGAAGACGCGGGCCCCGACGGCGTACCGTGATCATGTCGGCGTCCCCGGCGGGCGCGGCGGAGGGAGGCGACCGGTGCGTGACCGGCGGCTGTACCTGCACCTGGTGAGCTGGCTCGGGCAGTGGCCGGCGGGCCCCGGGCTGCACGTGGTCCGCTCGCACCGGCGCGACCTGCCCGCCTGGGACGGCCGGCTCCGCCCGGCGATCGCGGTCGGCGACGGCCGTGGCACGGTGCTGTCGGTCGCGGCCCGGCACGTCCCGGCGGTCCGGGCACTCGCCGCCCGGTCGGAGCGGCGGCTGCTCGCCGGCCTGCCGGCCGCCGTCGCCCATCCCCGTTGGGTGTCCAACGACGACGTGTTCCGGTGGACCCTGGCCCCGGCCCCCCTGCCGGAGGTGGGGGAGTGGATCGCGCCGACCGAGCCGGGGCTGCCCCGGTGGCTGGAGCTGTTCGACCGCGAGGTGCTGGTGGTGCGGGACGCCGACGGTCGGTACCTGGCCGGTGTGGCGATCAAGCGGCACGACGCCCACGGTCACGAACTGGCCGTCGGCACCGCCCGGGCAGCCCGGGGCCGGGGGCTGGCCCGCCGGCTGGTGGCACAGGCCGCCCGGCGGGTGCTCGACGAGGGCGCCGTGCCGACGTACCGGCACGACCCGGCCAACGTCGCGTCGGCGCGGGTGGCGGAGGCGGCCGGCTTCCCGGACCGGGGCTGGCGGTCGTACGGGGTCTATCCGCCGTAGGCGGGCCGTCCCCAGCCCCGGCCCGGGGCACCAATCAGTGGGACCCTGGCCGGGTCAACAGCCCTGTCGCCCGCTGCTGATCGTGTACCGGTAGCCCTGCCAGTCGATGTAGCCGACCGCGGCGACGCAGTAGTTCGCGGTGCCGGTGACACCTCGCGGCCCCGCATAGTAGGCGTAGTTGCCGAGGTCCTGGCTGGAACTGGCCGCCACCGTGCACGGCTTCCCCTCGCCGGACTGCTCCGTGCATCGGTACGCGCGTACGGAGGTCGGTGCGGCGACGCCGTACGCCGCGCCCTTGTGGTAGAAGCACGCGCTGTTCGTGCCGCCGTTGGAGGTGTTGTAGAAGATCGTCAACTCGCCGGGACCGTAGCTCTCGCTGTAACTGACGGTCCCGGAGCAGGACACGGCGGCCTGCGAGGGGGGCGCGAGGGCGACGACGAACGCGCCGCTCATGGTCACCGTGGACAGGACGAGTGCAAGAACCCTGCGGACGTGCCGCACGATGGCTCCCTTCGGTCTGTCTTACCGGACGGGACGGACCCGCAGGCGGACAGGACGATGCCAAAGCCTGGCGGGCCGGGGGCACCCTTCCTTCCGCCCGCCGGGAACCAGCGGGTTTCTGCGATGGGAAGGCTCGGGAACCGATGGATGAGAGAGTGCCAACAGTGCAAAGCGTGCCAAAGGTCAGCTCTCGGGTCGATGCCGAAAAGCTGTCGAATCAACGACAGGTATCCATGAAAGGCGGCAAGTTGCGACAGTAGGGCGCGGACCGTGGATCCCGGGCCGGATCCACGGTCCGCGCGGCCTCTCCCAGGTCCTCCCGTGGGCGGCCGGTCGCTCCACCGGCCGCTGTCCCGCCCATAACGCTACGTATCGAGATTGGGGTGGGCAAGGGGGGAACCGGCGGGTCGACGGTGTCGTCTAGCGGACTTGACCTGCTGTTTAGTGAACCTGGCTCATTCGAGGGCTAGTGACGCAGCGTGCAGATCAGGATGATCGCCTGCCGGGGCCCCCTCAGTCGGCCAGGCCGAGCGCCTGCGCCGCCGCCCGCCCGTTGGCGTGGCTGGCCCCGTACGTGGTGACGAACGCGCGGGCTCCCGCCGGCCGCCACCGCCCCGGCCAGCCCATCTCGACCACGGTCACCGGGTGCGCGGCGGCCAGCGCCTCGACCAGCCCCGCGCCGCCGGGCAACCGGTGCAGGTGCCGGCCGACCAGCACGATCGGCCGGTCCCCGGCGAGTCCGCGCAGGGTCGCCGCGTCCGTCTCGGCGGCCACCACACGGATCTCCTCCAGCCCGGCCAGGTGCGGGCCGAGGCCCCACGGCACCCGCCCCTGCGCCATCGTGGCGGCGGCGTGCAACTGCACGACGAGGGGGCGGCCCAGCCCGGTGACCTCGCCCTCCACGCGGACGGCACGTCGCGCGACGGCGTACCCCAGGTCGGTGGGGGCGAGGGCCGGCGGGCCGGCGGCCCGGGTCGCGGCGGCGAGCATGGCGGCCCGGCCGGCGGCCTGCTCGACCCGGACCCGGCTCAACCGGCCGTCGCCGAGCGCGGCGACGATCTCGGCGGCGACCCGCTCGACCAGCGCGGCGTTGACCCTCGCGCCGATGCAGAGCAGGTCCGCCCCGGCGGCGAGGGCCAGGACGGCGGCCGGGCCGATGCCGCCGGCGGCCAGCGCCGCGCCCTTCATCTCCAGCGCGTCGGTGATCACCGTCCCGGTGAAGCCGAGCTCGCGGCGCAGCAGGTCGACCAGGACCGCCTGGCTGAAGGTGGCCGGGCCGTCGCCGGTCAGCGCGGGAACCCGGATGTGCGCGGTCATGATCGACAGGACCCCGGCGTCGACGACCGCCGCGAACGGGGGCATGTCACGCTCGCGCAGCACCGCCGGGGTCGCGTCCACGGTGGGCAACTCGTGGTGGGAGTCGGCGATCGTCGCCCCGTGGCCGGGGAAGTGCTTGGCGCAGGCGGCCACCCCGGTCGACTGGAGACCGGCGACGGCGGCGGCCGAGTGGACGGCCACCCGGGCCGGATCCGCGCCGAAGGAGCGGGTGCCGATCACCGGATTCTCGTCGGCGGTGTTCACGTCCACGGTCGGGGCGAGGTCGACGGTGATCCCCAGAGCGGCCAGTTCGGTGCCGATCGCCGCGTACACCCGTTCGGTCAGCGCCGGGTCGTCGACCGCGCCGAGCGCCGCGTTGCCCGGGTACGGGCTGCCGGTGGCGTGGGCGAGGCGGGTCACGTCCCCGCCCTCCTCGTCGATCGCGACCAGGACGTCGGCCCGGGCGGCGCGCAGCGCGGCGGTGCTCCCCGCCACCTGCGCCAGGTCGTGCACGTTCGTGCCGAACAGGGTGTGCCCGGCCAGCCCCTCGGCGACCAGGCCGACGGCCCAGTCCGGCGGGACCGGCCCCGGATACGCGGCGAGCAGGGTGCCCAGCGCGAGCCGGCGCAGTCCTGGATCGATCCCCACGAAATCTCCCCTCTGTCGCGCCCGGCCTCCGGGGCGCGTGGCACCGGCGGTGCCGGCCGCTGCCTGGTCGTCCGAGTACCCCGGTTCGGGGCGGCCGTTACGCTACGGTCACCCGGCTGCGGGTCGGTCTGGGGTTAGCAAAGTTTACGAAAATCAGAGGACGTGGCATGAGTGCGACCCGGCTGCCCGGCACCCCCCGCCTGTTGCGAGCGCTCAACGACCGCGCGGCGCTGGAGTTGCTGCTGGAGCGGGGGCCGCTGACCCGGGCCCGGCTCGGCGAGCTGACCGGGTTGTCCAAGGTCACCGCCTCCCAACTCGTCGAGCGGCTGGAGGAGCGCGGCCTGGTCGCCCGGGTCGGCGAGCAGGCCGGCGGGCGGGGCCCGAACGCCCAGCTCTACGCCGTGCGGCCGGGGTCGGCGTACGTGGTCGGGGTGGACGTCGGCGCCGAGCGTGTGGTGGCGGCCTGCGCCGACATCACCGGCGCGG
>NZ_GG657738.1:4908637-4922099 GCF_000158815.1 Micromonospora sp. ATCC 39149
GAGCACAGCGACTTCGTGCTGGTCTGGGTCGGTGCGGGCGTCGGCCTGGCGATCATGATCGGCGGTCGGCTGCACCACGGCAGCAGCGGCGCGGCCGGCGAGATCGGTTACCTGCCGGTGCCCGGCGTGCCCATCCCGCGCGACGTGTCGCGCCGCGCCAAGCCGGCCTTCCAGCAGCTCGCCGGGGCGGACGCGGTGCTCGCGGTGGCCCGGGAGCACGGGCTTGCCGCAGACTCGGCGGCGGACGCGGTGCGCGCGGCGATCGCCGCCGGCACCACCGGCGGCCCGCTGCTCGACGAGCTGGCCCGCCGGCTGGCCCTGGGCGTGGCGAGCACCTGCGTGGTGCTCGACCCGCCGCTGGTGGTGCTCGCGGGCGAGGTCGGCCAGGCCGGCGGCGCGGCGCTGGCCGAGCGGGTGCAGCACGAGGTCGCCGCGATCACCCTGGTCCGCCCCCGGGTGGTGCCGACCGGGCTGACCGAGGAGCCGATCCTGCGCGGGGCCCTGCGCACGGCCCTGGACGCGGTGCGCGACGAGGTCTTCGGCAGCACCGTGGGCTGACCGCGCGTCGCTCATGTGAAGGAACTCTTCACCGCCGCACAACTGGCGCTGCAAGAAATCCACGCGCTCCCGGTGCGGCATCCGCGTCCGCCGCCTTGTGCGGTGACCAACGACACGGCGTTCACCTGAGGGTGGGGCGCCGCCCGCGGAGGGCGGCGCGGCGGTGCGTGGTTGGATGGGCGGGTGACTGGTGACCTGATCCCCGGCGCCCCCGGCGCCGCCCCCGCCGCCACCCCCGTGGACGCGGATCTGGTGGTCAGCATGGACGGTGTCGGCGTACGCCGGTCCGGCACCGCGCTGCTGCACGACGTGGACTGGCGGGTCGAGCTGGACGAACGCTGGGTCGTGCTGGGCCCCAACGGAGCCGGGAAGACGACCCTGCTGAGCCTGGCCGCCGGCCGACTGCATCCGACCACCGGCGTCGCCCACGTGCTCGGCGAACGGATCGGCCGGACCGACGTCAACGAGCTGCGCACGCGCATCGGCCTGTCCACCGCAGCCCTCGCCGAGCGGCTGCCCGGCGACGAGCGGGTCGCCGACGTGGTGATCACCGCCGCCTGGTCCGTGGTCGGGCGCTGGCGGGAGAGCTACGACCGCAGCGACGAGGCCCGCGCCCGCGCCCTGCTCGACCAGCTCGGCATCGGGCACCTCGCCGACCGGGCCTACGGCACGCTGTCCGAGGGGGAACGCAAGCGGGTGCAGATCGCCCGCGCGCTGATGACCGATCCCGAGCTGCTGCTGCTCGACGAGCCCGCCGCCGGGCTCGACCTGGGTGGGCGGGAGGACCTGGTGGCCCGGCTGGCCGAGCTGGCGTACGACCCGGACGCCCCGGCGTTGGTCCTGGTCACCCACCACGTCGAGGAGATCCCGCCCGGGTTCACGCACGCGTTGCTGCTGCGCGAGGGCACGGTGGTGGCCCAGGGGCTGCTCGGTGACGCCCTCACCGCCGACAATCTCTCCAAGACCTTCGGCCTGCCGCTGACGGTCGAGCGCCATGGCGACCGCTGGACGGCCCGCGCAGCCTGAGGCCCGAGTCCCCGAGGCCGGAGCAAGGGAGGCAACCGTGCAGCAGACCCGGGTCGTCGTCGTGGGCAGCGCCAACATGGACCTGGTGGCCACCGCCGGGGCCCTGCCCCGCCCCGGTGAGACGGTGCTCGGCAGCGACTTCGTCATGGTTCCGGGCGGCAAGGGGGCCAACCAGGCCGTCGCCGCCACGCGGGCCGGCGCGTCCTGCGCCTTCCTCGGCGCGATCGGCTCCGACGCGTTCGGGGTGACCCTGCGGGCCCGGATAACGGCGGCGGGCGTCGACACCGGTCACCTCAGGGTGGTGTACGGGGCGTCCGGCGTCGCTCTGGTGATGGTCAGCGCCGACGGCGAGAACGCGATTCTGGTCACCCCCGGCGCGAACGCCGCGTTCACCGGCCTCACCGAGGACGAGCTGGCCGCCGTACGCGACGCGGACGTGCTGGTCGCCCAGCTGGAGATCCCGGTCGCGACGGTGACCGAGGCGGCGCTGGCCGCCCGCGCCGCCGGCACTCGGGTGATCCTCAACGCCGCGCCGGCGCGGCACGTGCCGGCCGAGTTGCTCGACGCCGTGGACCTGCTGGTGGTCAACGAGAACGAGGCGCGGACGCTCACCGGGGGCGGGCGGGACGATCCGGGGGCGCTGCTCGCGCTCGTGCCCCGCGCGGTGCTGACCCTCGGCGGCGAGGGCGCCTGGTACGTCGAGCGTGACGTCGAGCCGGTGTACGTTCCGGCGGTGAGGGTCGACGTGGTCGACTCGACCGCCGCCGGGGACGCGTTCACGGCCGCTCTCGCGGTGGCCTGGGGCGAGGGGCGGGACCTGAGGGCCGCGGTGCACTGGGCGGCGGCGGCCGGCGCGGCCTGCGTGCGCCGACTCGGCGCGTCCGTGGCCCTGCCCAGCCGGGCCGAGATCGACCAGCTCTACGCCCCGCCAGCCTGAGTCACTCGTCGGTCAGCTTTTCGCCCCGGCGGCGAAGCATGCCGAGGCCGGGGATGCCGGCCACGGCGAGCTTCAGGTCCCGGGTGACGTCGAGCAGGTCGTGCAGATCGGGGCCCACCCGGTCCAGCGTCGCCAGGATCGGCAGGACGTCGGCGGTCAGGTGCTCCTTGAGCCTGGGCAGCTCGTCGATGAGGCGGATCGCCGCGGTCACCTCCTCGTGGCTGAGCTGCTCGACGAACCGGGTGGCCATCGGCGCGCCCCGGCGCAGCGCCGGCTCGTACGCGGCGAGCAGTTCGGCTGCGGTGCCGGCCGCCCCGCCGGCGGCGGTCACGGTGTCGCCGGCGGCGGTCACGGTTTGGGCGGCGGCGGTCACGGCTTCGGCGGCGCGGTGGGCCACCGCGTCGGCCTCGCCGACCACCACGGCCGCCGCGGTGGCGACCTCGGTGGCGCTGTCGAGCACCCGGTCGGTCCGGTCCAGGGTCTCCTCGATCCGGTCCACCACCCCGTGGATCCGGGCCAGCAGCGCCTCCACCCCGTCGAGCACTGCGAACGCGCGGGCCGGGACGGCGGCGAACGACGCGGCCGAGCCGAGCGCCTGGTCGAGGGCGGACCGGGTGAGGCCGACGACGGCGGACGGTCGGGGGAGGGGAATCACCATGCCTCCCAGTGTGCGTCGGGCGGGCCAGGACCGCCCGGTCAGCCCCGGTCCCCCTGCTGTTCGACGGCGCGCTGCACGGCGCGGTAGATCTGCCCGAACCGCAGTGCGTCGGGCGTGCTCAGCAGCATCACCTCGCGGCCGTGGTGCTGTACCCACAGCTCGTTGACCCGGTTGCCCCGCTCGTACGAGCGGTCGAGCCAGCCGAGCGGCACCTCCAGGAACGGCACCAGGGCCAGCGCGCCGATGGCGCAGGCGGCCAGGATGATCAGGGCCAGCGTCCAGTTGCCCCGGTCCTGCGCCGACCAGGCGAGCGACACCACGCAGACCAGCGCCACCAGCGGTGGTAGCGACAGCAGGAGCACCAGCACGCCCCGGCCGATCACCCGACCACGCACGGCGAGGGTGGTCGGCCCGCGCGCGTGCCAGACGTACGTGACGTCGGCGAGCGGGATGGTGTGGCCGCCCACCTGGATCGACTCGGAGGTCACCTGCACCGCGTCGTCCCGGTAATAGATGGCCATCACCAAGCCTAACCGACGGTGGCCGTCCGGCGTCTCCGCGTACGAAGCAATCTCCAATTCCGGGTGTGGTCTTCGTTTCGGGCGCGGCCGGTCGTCAGGGTCAAGTGCGGCAGCTTCCCCGGCGGTCGGTGGGTCCGTGGCCTTTGGAGCTGCCCCGTCTGTGCGCCCGCCCCCGTGGTGCGCCCGCCCCCGTGGTGCGCCCGCCCCCGTGGTGCGCCCGCCGCGTCTGGGCGAACGCCCCGTTCGTGCGGGCAGCTCCATAGGCGACAGACGGTGCTGTTCACTCCCCGAGGCCGCCGCGGATCACAGCCCCGGAGCAGGGCGAACGTCACTGTTCCCGAGGAGGGCCAGGGCCACTGCCCCGAGGGGGCGGGGGGTCACTGTTCCCGAGGGGGCGGGAGTCACTGCCCGAGTGGCGCCGAGGGGCGTCGGGGGGCCGGCCCGGCCTCCGCCGCCCGCTGCACGGCCCGGTAGATCTGCCCGAAGCGCAGCGCGTCGCTCGTCTGCACCAGCCGCACCGGCTGGCCGCGCCAGCGGACCCACAGCTCCAGCTGGCGGCTTCCCCGGGCGTACGAGCGGTCCAGGTGCTCGAAGAGGAAGTCGGCGACCGGCCCGGCGGCGAGCCCGACGAGCACGGAGGCCCCCACGATGGCGATCGTGACGGTCAGCGAACGGTGCAGCCACAGCGCGAGCGCCACCCCCAGCGCGGCGGCGACCAGCGGGCCGGCGAGCGCGGCGCCGATCGCGCCCCGGCCGGCGAGCACCCGCCAGGAGCGGCTGCCGCGCACGTGCCAGACCATGCTGATCTCGGCCATCGGGTACGTCCGGCCGTCCACCCGTACGGCGGTGGAGGTGACCTGCACCGACCTGTCGTCGTAGTACGTGACCATGGCGGACTCCGGGGAGGCGGGGCGAACACCAGACTACTTGCCCCAACGATCCGGGCCGTAAGGTTGGCATGCGACTTCGACGAGGAAGTGAGGCAGCGTGAGCGAGTTCGTGCGGCTGGAGACCAGGGACGGCATCGGCACCATCCGGCTGGACCGGCCGCCGATGAACGCGCTGAACAAGCAGGTCCAGGAGGAGTTGCGCGCCGCCGCGGTCGAGGCCGCCGCCGACCCCGGGGTCCGCGCCGTCATCGTGTACGGCGGGGAGAAGGTATTCGCGGCCGGTGCGGACATCAAGGAGATGGCCGACATGTCCTATGTGGACATGGCGGAGCGGGCGGCGGACCTGTCCAGCGCGCTCGGCGCGTTCGCTCGGATCCCCAAGCCGGTGGTCGCCGCCATCACCGGGTACGCCCTCGGTGGCGGCTGCGAGCTGGCCCTCGCGTGCGACTGGCGGGTGGTGGCCGAGGAGGCGAAGCTCGGCCAGCCGGAGATCAAGCTGGGCGTCATCCCCGGTGCGGGTGGCACCCAGCGGCTGGCCCGCCTCGTCGGCCCGGCCCGCGCGAAGGATCTGATCATGTCGGGCCGGATGGTGGACGCCCAGGAGGCGCTGCGGATCGGCCTGGCCGACCGGGTCGTCCCGGCAGCCGACGTGTACACCGCCGCCGTCGAGCTGGTCACCCCGTACCTGACCGGGCCGGTGCAGGCGCTGCGGGCGGCGAAGCTGGCGGTCGACGCCGGCCTGGACATGGACCTCACCTCGGGCCTGGCCTGGGAGAGCCAGCTCTTCGCGGCGTTGTTCGCCACCGAGGACCGGCGCGAGGGCATGGCGGCCTTCGTCGAGAAGCGCAAGCCGAACTTCACGGGGCGCTGACCCGAGCACTGTTCACATTGTTCCTACGGGTCAGTACCGTGTGACTCCGGCCACGGACGAGGGGAGCGGCGATGACGCAGCGGGTCGAAGGTCACGGCGGGGAGCTGGCGCTCGCGGCGCTGCGCGCGCACGGCGTACGCGAGATGTTCACCCTCTCCGGCGGGCACGTCTTCCCGCTCTACGCCGCAGCCCACTCCGCCGGCTTCCCGCTCTACGACGTGCGGCACGAGCAGTCGGCGGTATTCGCGGCCGAGGCGGTGGCCAAGCTCAACCGCCGCCCCGGCCTCGCCGTGCTCACCGCCGGCCCCGGCGTCACCAACGGCGTCTCCGGCCTGACCAGCGCCTACTTCAACGCCTCGCCGGTGCTGGTGCTCGGGGGTCGGGCCCCGCAGTTCCGCTGGGGTTCCGGCAGCCTCCAGGAAATGGACCACCTGCCGCTGGTCGCCCCGGTCACCAAGCACGCCGAGACGGTGTTCGCCACCGACGACATTCCGCGCGCGGTCAGCGCCGCGCTGACCACCGCGCTCACCCCGCACCGGGGCCCGGTCTTCCTCGACTTTCCGCTGGAGGCGGTCTTCTCCGTCGGCGACGCCGACCTGCCGGAGGCGGTCGCGCCCGCCCCCGTCGAGGCCGACCCGGAGGAGGTGGCGCGGGCCGCCGGGCTGATCGCCGCCGCGCACCGCCCGGTGATCATCGCCGGCTCCGACGTGTACGCGGGGGACGCCGTCGAGGCCCTGCGGGCCGCCGCCGAGGCGCTGCGGGTGCCCGTGTTCACCAACGGGATGGGGCGCGGCGCGCTGCCCCCGTCGCACCCGCTGGCCTTCGCCAAGGCCCGCCGGGCGGCCCTGCGCGACGCCGACGTGGTCGTCGTGGTCGGCACCCCGCTGGACTTCCGGCTCGCCTTCGGCGACTTCGGCGACGCGCAGGTGGTGCACGTGGTGGACGCGCCCAGCCAGCGCGCCGGTCACGTCGCCCCGGCCGTCTCGCCCGCCGGCGACCTGCGACTGATCCTCACCGCGTTCGCCGAGCACCCCGGCGACCGGGCCGACCACGACGACTGGGTCGCGCGGCTGCGCGTCGCCGAGGACGCCGCGAAGGCCCGCGACGCCGAGGAGATGGCCGCCGAGACCGACCCGATCCGCCCGGCCCGCGTCTACGGCGAGCTGCGCCGGGCGCTCGCCCCCGACGCCATCACCATCGGCGACGGCGGCGACTTCGTCTCGTACGCCGGGAAGTACCTGGAGCCGGCACAGCCCGGCACCTGGCTCGACCCCGGCCCGTACGGCTGCCTCGGCACCGGCATGGGTTACGCGATGGGTGCCCGGGTCAGCCACCCGGACCGGCAGGTCTGCGTGCTGATGGGCGACGGCGCGGCCGGCTTCTCGTTGATGGACGTCGAGTCCCTGGTCCGCCAGCGGCTCCCCGTGGTGATCGTGGTCGGCAACAACGGCATCTGGGGGCTGGAGAAGCACCCGATGCGGGCCATGTACGGCTACGACGTCGCCGCCGACCTCCAGCCTGGCCTGCGCTACGACAGGGTCGTCGAGGCCCTCGGCGGGGCGGGCGAGACGGTCGAGAAGGCCGGCGACCTCGCCCCGGCCCTGGACCGGGCCTTCGCCTCCGGCGTGCCGTACCTCGTCAACGTGCTCACCGACCCGGCCGACGCGTACCCCCGTTCCTCGAACCTGGCCTGAGCGACGACCGCTTAATTCGGAGGATTACCGGAGTCTGTCGTCGTAACGTCAGCCGAGGCTCGGCAGTTTGTCAGTGCCGTCGGGCAGGGTGGCGTGGCAAGCACAGACGACGGGAGTTTCCATGACGTACGCGATCCGGGCGGAAGGCCTGGTGCGACGCTTCGGCGCCACCACGGCCCTCGCCGGAGTCGACCTCGCGGTCCCCACCGGGACCGTGTTCGGATTGCTCGGGCCCAACGGGGCCGGGAAGACCACCACGGTGCGGGTGCTCGCCACCCTGCTCGCCGCCGACGAGGGCCACGCCACCGTCGGCGGGTACGACGTCCGCCGCGACGCCCACCGGGTCCGCCAGATCATCGGCCTCACCGGCCAGTACGCCTCGGTCGACGAGGCGCTCACCGGCACGGAGAACCTGCTGCTCATCGGCCGGCTGCTGGGGCTCTCCCGGGCCGGCGCGCGGGCCCGCGCCGGGGAGCTGCTCGCCCGGTTCCACCTCTCCGACGCCGCCGATCGGGCGGCGAAGACGTACTCCGGCGGCATGCGCCGCCGCCTCGACCTGGCCGCCAGCCTGGTCGGCCGCCCGCAGGTGCTGTTCCTCGACGAGCCCACCACCGGGCTCGACCCGCGCAGCCGCAGCGAGCTGTGGGACACCGTCCGTGGCCTGGTCGCCGACGGGGTGACCGTGCTGCTGACCACGCAGTACCTGGAGGAGGCCGACCAGCTGGCCAGCGAGATCGCCGTGGTCGACCACGGGCGCGTGATCGCCCAGGGCACCCCGGAGGAGCTGAAGGCCAAGACCGGCGGCCAGGTCCTCACGATCCGCCCGACGGACCCGGCCGACCTGGCGACCGTGGTGGCCATCGCGGGGGAGGCCGCCGCCGCCAGTCCGGAGGTCGCCCAGACCACCGTCACCGTCGCGGTCAACAACCCCGGGGTGCTGCCCGCCGTGGTCCGCCGCCTCGACGACGCCGGGGTCCCCGTCGCCGAGCTGGCCCTGCGCGGCTCCAGCCTCGACGAGGTATTCCTCCACCTCACCGGCCATCGCGCCGAGTCCGACGCTCCGACCGGGGCCGACCTGGAGAGGACGCCGGCATGACCGCCGCCACCGTCACCGCACCGCTCGCCCCGGCCCGCCGCCTCGGCGTCGTCGCCGGTCTGCGGCACACCCTCACCCTGGCCTGGCGCAGCCTGGTGCAGATCAAGCACAACCCGATGGAGCTGCTCGACCTCAGCATCCAGCCGGTGATGTTCGTGTTGCTCTTCACGTACGTCTTCGGTACGGCGATCGCCGGCTCGCCGGGGGAGTATCTGACGTTCGCCCTGCCCGGCATCATCGTGCAGAACGCCCTGTTCGCCACGATGACCACCGGGTTCGGGCTGAACAACGACCTCACCAAGGGCATGTTCGACCGGCTTCGTGCCCTGCCGATCGCCCGGTGGGCCCCGCTGGCCGGACGGATCCTCGCCGACACCGTCAAGCAGGCCTGGTCGGTGTCGCTGCTCATCGGCGTCGGGGCGATCCTCGGCTTCCGGCTCGGCAACGGGCTGCTCGGGCTGCTCGGCGCGTTCGCTCTGCTGCTCGTGTTCTCGCTGGCGGCGGCGTGGATCTCGGTGCTGGTCGGGGTGCTGGTCAGCGAGCCCGACAAGGTGCAGATCTTCGGGTTCACGGTGATCTTCCCGCTCACCTTCACCAGCAACGTCTTCGTCCCCACCGACCGGATGCCGGGCTGGCTCCAGAACTGGGTCGAGGTCAACCCGGTGACCATCCTGGCCGACGCCCTGCGCGGCCTGCTGGTCGGCGGCCCGGTGGTCGGCCCGGCGGCCAAGGCGATGATCTGGGCCGTGGTGCTCGCCGGCGTCTTCGCGCCGTTGGCGGTCCGGGCGCTGCGGCGTCGCGTCTGACCGACGCCGGGGGTGGCCCGGTCACACCTCGGGGCGGTTCTCCTCCCGGGGCGGGTCACCCTCCCGGCGGCGCAGGTCGTCCTCGCGCCGGCGCAGGTCCTCCTCCCAGCGGTGGAACAGCTCGTCGTCCTGCCGCCGGGAGCGCTCGGCCAGGGATTCGAGGAACTCCGGGTCGTCGTCGGGGGCAGGGGGTCGGCGTGGGCCGCCCCGGGCGCCGGGGGCCCGCCGGGAGCGCCCCGCCTGTCCGGCGGGGCGCTGCCGGCCGGCGAGGAACCAGGCGATCGGGCCGACCAGCGGGAAGACCAGGATGACCAGCACCCAGGCGATCCGGGGCAGCCCCCGGATCGCCTCCTCCTCGGCGGAGAGGCAGCTGATCAGCGCGCAGACCGCGAGCGAGATCTGGGCCAGGAAGAGCAGGGCGTACAGGCGGACCATCTCCCCATCATGGCGCACCCGCGCGCATCACCGCAGTCAGCGCAGGATCAGCAGCACGCCCAGCGCGGCCTGACCGGCGGCGGCCAGGGCGATCGCCGGCATGGTGCGGGAGGTGGCGCGGACCGGGCCCGACCCGATGGCCCGCCCCCAGCACAGGGCCAGGGTCGCCGCCCAGCCGGCGACCGCCGCGCCGGCCAGCACCGCCCCCGCCGCGTCCCCGGTGAGCGCCAGCCGGACGGACAGCACGGTGACCACGGTGAGCGCGAGCAGGCTGCGGCGCCAGGCGAGCCGGGTCCGTTCGGGTTGCAGCCCCGGGTCGCCGGTCACCGGCTGCCGATCGCCCGGACCAGCACCGCGACCACCAGCAGCACCGAGCCCAGCCCCACGGCGAGGGCGAGCACGGCGGGGAAGCGGGACGCCGGCAGTTCCTCGCCGAGCCGGATGGCCCGTTCGGTGCGGGCCCAGTGGTCCACCGCCCGTACCGCGACTGTGCCGCCGAGCAGCAGCAGCGCGACGGCGATCGCCTCACGCAGGTGCGCCAGCGGCAGCGGTGGGAGGAACTGGGCGGCGGCCAGCCCGCCGGCCACCAGGGCCAGCCCGGTGCGCAGCCAGGCCAGGAACGTCCGCTCGTTGGCCAGGGAGAAGCGGTAGTCGGGCGTGCTGCCCACCGACCGCAGCTCCCGCGGGTCGAACCACCGTCGCACCGTCGCCCACACGACGTCGATTATCCGCTTTGTCCCCGGCATAGATTGGACGGGTGACGGATCTTGACGCGATGACGCTGCGCGAGGCGTACGACAACCAGCTCAAGGCGCGGGTGCCGGATCCGCTGCCGGCCGGGGTGACCATGGAGCGGGACGGGCCGCTGGTCCGCATCCTCGGCCTGGACTACGGCGGTTTCCTGACGTATCGCGACCTGGGCGGCCTGACCGGTGCCGCGCTGGACGAGTTGATCGCCCGCCAGGTGGACATCTTCCGGGCCCGGGGCGAGCAGGTGGAGTGGAAGCTGCACGGCCACGACGAGCCCGCCGACCTGCCGGACCGGCTGCGGGCCGCCGGGTTCGTCCCAGAGGAGCGGGAGACCGTCGTGATCGGCCCGGTCGCGCAGCTGGCGGCCACCCTCCCGGTGGTCCCCGAGGGGGTACGCCTGCGCGAGGTCACCGCCCGCGCCGACCTGGACCGCATCGTGGCCATGGAGGAGGAGGTCTGGGATAGCAGCCGGGGCCACCTCGCCGAGGGGCTGGCGAAGGAGATCGCCGCCGACCCGCAGTCGATCACGGTGGTGGTCGCCGAGGCGGGGGAGACCGTGGTCAGCGCCGGCTGGGTGCGCTACGTCGCGGGCACCGGCTTCGCGACCCTGTGGGGCGGCTCGACGCTTGAGCGGTGGCGTCGCCGGGGCGTCTACCGGGCGCTGGTCGGCTACCGGGCGCGGCTGGCCGCCCAGCGGGGGCACACCCTGCTCCAGGTGGACGCCTCCGACGACAGCCGGCCGATCCTGGAGCGGTTGGGCCTCGTCCCGGTCACCACCACCACGCCCTACATCTACACTCCGTGACCATGGGGCAGCCGCTGACGGACGAGGAACGACTCACTCTCAAGACGGGCGTGTTCGGCGCGGTCTTCCTGGTGTCGAACGCCGACCCGGGCATGTTCGCGATGCTGCGGGAGAGCTTCGCCGCGTCCGGGGCGATGGCGGGGGCGAGCGGCCCGGTGAAGGAGGCGCTGACCACCGGGCCGCTGCCCAGGTTGCCCCGCGACTCGGCCCTGGAGGCCGAGTCGGTGGTGCTGCCGGCGCTGGGCCGGGCGGTGGAGATCCTGCGTGCGAAGTCACCGGAGGACGTGGCGTCCTACCGGTCGCTGGTGCTGGCCGCCGCCGACCGGGTGGCCCGGGCGCACCGGGGGGTCGCGTCGGCCGAGGCGGCGGTGATCGACCGGATCCGGGACGCACTGGCCGAGCCCGCCTGAGCCGCGGTCGTGCTGATGGGTCCGCGCTAGCTCTACTTCCTGCTCCCCCGGACCCGGGGCGTGCGGTGAGCTGTGTCACTCTGAGGCCCCCGGGAGCAGATGCTACTTGTGGGTAACATTGCCTTGTGGGCAAGTGCGCGGCAGTCCGCGGTTGACCGATCGTTAAGTGACGCGGGAGGCTGCGCCCGTGACCTGGCGAGCGATCGCCACACCAACAGGAGGGGTCGTCGAAGCGCGATGAACATCGTCGTACTCGTCAAGCAGGTGCCCGATTCGGGCGCGGACCGCAACCTGCGTTCTGACGACAACACCGTCGACCGCGGCTCGGCGAACAACGTCATCAACGAGATGGACGAGTACGCCATCGAAGAGGCGTTGAAGATCAAGGAGGCGCACGGCGGCGAGGTGACCGTCCTGACCATGGGTCCGGACCGGGCGACCGAGTCGATCCGCAAGGCGCTGTCCATGGGGCCGGACAGGGCGGTGCACGTCGTCGACGACGCCCTGCGCGGGTCCTGCGCCGTGGCCACCTCGAAGGTGCTCGCCGCCGCCCTCGGTCAGCTCAACGCCGACCTGGTGATCTGCGGCGCCGAGTCGACCGACGGCCGGGTCCAGGTCATGCCGCACATGATCGCCGAGCGCCTCGGCGTCGCCGCGCTGACCGGCGCGCGCAAGCTCACCGTCGACGGGTCGACCCTGACCGTCGAGCGGCAGACCGAGGAGGGCTACGAGGTGGTCACCGCCGCGACCCCGGCTGTGGTCTCCGTCTGGGACACCATCAACGAGCCGCGCTACCCCTCCTTCAAGGGCATCATGGCCGCCAAGAAGAAGCCGGTGCAGACCCTCTCCCTGGCCGACCTCGGCGTCGCCCCGGCCGAGGTGGGCTTCGACGGCGCCACCAGCGCCGTGCTGGAGCACAGCAAGCGCCCGCCGCGCTCCGGCGGCGTGAAGGTCACCGACGAGGGCTCCGGCGGCGCGCAGCTGGTCGAGTTCCTCGCCACCGAGAAGTTCGTGTGAGGGGTCTGGACATGTCTGAGGTTCTCGTCGTCGTCGAAGCCACCCGCGAGTTCGGCGTCAAGAAGGTCACTTTGGAGATGCTCACCCTCGCCCGCGAACTGGGCACGCCCAGCGCGGTCGTGCTCGGCGGCCCCGGCGCCGCCGAGGCGCTGAGCGCGAAGCTGGGCGAGTACGGCGCGGAGAAGATCTACGCCGCCGAGAGCGAGGAGATCGACGGCTACCTGGTGGCCCCCAAGGCCACCGTGCTGGCCGAACTGGTCGCTCGGGTGCAGCCGGCCGCCGTGCTGCTCGCCTCCGCCCAGGAGGGCAAGGAGATCGCCGCCCGGCTGGCCGTCAAGCTGGACAACGGCATCCTGACCGACGTGGTCGGCCTCGCCGCCGACGGCACCGCCACCCAGGTCGCGTTCGCCGGATCGACCATCGTCAAGTCCAAGGTCACCAAGGGCCTGCCGCTGGTCACCGTCCGGCCGAACTCCCTCACCCCGACCCCGGCCGCCGCCACGCCCACCGTCGAGCAGCTCACCGTGACGGTGGGCGACGCCGACAAGCTGGCGAAGGTCGTCGACCGGGTCGCCGAGCAGAAGGGCTCCCGCCCCGAGCTGACCGAGGCGTCCGTGGTCGTCTCCGGCGGTCGCGGCGTCGGCAACGCCGACAACTTCAAGCTGGTCGAGGAGTTGGCCGACCTGCTCGGCGGAGCCGTCGGCGCGTCCCGCGCGGCCGTCGACTCCGGCTTCTACCCCCACCAGTTCCAGGTGGGTCAGACCGGCAAGACCGTCTCCCCGCAGCTCTACGTGGCGTTGGGCATCTCCGGGGCGATCCAGCACCGGGCCGGCATGCAGACCTCGAAGACCATCGTCGCCGTCAACAAGGACGGCGAGGCCCCGATCTTCGAGCTGGCCGACTTCGGTGTGGTGGGCGACCTGTTTCAAGGTCGTGCCGCAGGCCGCCGAGGAGATCCGCAAGCGCAAGTGAGCCACACCCGGGGGCG
>NZ_GG657738.1:4922199-4924157 GCF_000158815.1 Micromonospora sp. ATCC 39149
CCCCCCTCGTCGCTTTTCCCTTCACGGGGAGCTGGTCGGCGGGCCGGGGAGCTGAGCCGGCCCGCCGATCAGCCCGTCAGGATGCCCCTCGGCAGGCTGTCGCCGGAGTGGGCGGGCTTGTTGTCGTACTGCTCGGCAGACGTCCACCACCGAGCAGGTCCTGAGGTCGACGTTCGGCGGCAACGCTAGCAGCGCGTCCCCCGTGCCGCGGTTGAGCACGCCGACGGAGAACATCCGCATGGTCGTCGGGTCGATGAGCCAGACCTCGTAGTACCCCGGGACCGCCGGGAGATTCGCCACGTGCCGGTGCAGTTGGCCGTCGGTGAACACCCGGGCTCCCCGTCGGCGTCGGGTGCCCTCCGGCGTCCAGCCGGCGCGAAGCCGGTCAGTAGGCTGAACGGCGATGGCATACCTGGATCATGCGGCGACGACTCCGATGCTCGACGAGGCACTGGAGGCGTACGTGGCCGCCGCTCGCGAGGTCGGCAACGCGTCGTCACTGCACGCGGCGGGCCGGCGTGCCCGCCGCCGGGTGGAGGAGTCCCGCGAGCGGGTGGCCGCCGCGCTGGGCGCCCGCCCCTCCGAAGTGATCTTCACCGGTGGGGGGACGGAGAGCGACAACCTGGCGGTCAAGGGCATCTTCTGGGCCCGCCGGGCCGCGTCCCCGGCCCAGCGCCGGGTGGTCTCCAGCGCCGTCGAGCACCACGCCGTCCTCGACGCGGTGGACTGGCTGGCCGGCCACGAGGGCGCCGAGGTGGGCTGGCTGCCGGTGGACGACGCGGGCCGGCTCGACCCGGAGGCGCTGCGCGCCGAGCTGGCCGACCACGGCGACGCCGTCGCCGTGGTCACCGCGATGTGGGCCAACAACGAGGTGGGCACCCTTCAGCCCGTGGCCGGGCTGGCCGCCGTCGCCGCCGAGCACGGGGTGCCGTTCCACACCGACGCGATCCAGGCGGTCGGCCAGGTGCCGGTCGACTTCGCCGCCAGCGGGGTCTCCGCGCTGACGGTCACCGGGCACAAGCTCGGCGGCCCGGCGGGAGTGGGCGCGCTGCTGCTCGCCCGGGACGTCGCGGCCACCCCGCTGCTGCACGGCGGCGGCCAGGAGCGCGACGTGCGCTCCGGCACCCTGGACACCGCCGGCATCGTCGCCTTCGCGGTCGCCGTCGAGACGGCGGTGAAGGGCCAGCAGGAGTACGCGGCCCGGGTCGCCGCCCTCCGCGACGACCTCGTGCGGCGGGTCCGGCACGCCGTACCCGAGGTGGTCTTCAACGGCGACCCCGTCGATCGGCTGCCCGGTAACGCGCACTTCTCCTTCCCCGGCTGCGAGGGCGACGCGCTGCTGCTGTTGCTCGACGCCCAGGGCATCGCCTGCTCCACGGGCTCGGCCTGCTCGGCCGGGGTGGCCCAGCCCTCCCACGTGCTGATCGCGATGGGTGCCGACGACGACCGGGCCCGCTCCTCGCTGCGCTTCACCCTCGGCCACACCAGCGGTCAGGCCGACGTCGACGCGCTCGTGGCGGCCCTGCCGGCGGCGGTGGAGCGGGCCCGCCGCGCCGCCGCCCTGCGCGCCCCCCGCTGACTGCGCGTCCCACTGACCGGGCCCCGCCGCCCCGGGCCGACCGTCGGGCGGGGCCGGTACGCTCGGGGGGGAAGGGAGCGTGACACGGTGAGGGTGTTGGCGGCCATGTCCGGCGGGGTGGACTCCGCTGTGGCGGCGGCGCGGGCGGTGGAGGCTGGACACGACGTCACCGGCGTGCACCTGGCGTTGGCCCGCAACCCGCAGACGTATCGCACCGGGGCACGCGGGTGCTGCACGCTGGAGGACGCCCGGGACGCCCGGCGGGCCGCCGACGTGCTCGGCATCCCGTTCTACGTGTGGGACATGGCCGACCGGTTCCACGCCGACGTCGTGACGACTTCGTCGCCGAGTACGCGGGCCGGGCCGTACCCCGAACCCC
>NZ_GG657738.1:4924258-4940675 GCF_000158815.1 Micromonospora sp. ATCC 39149
CCACGCTCGGCTCGGCCCCGACGGGCTGCTGCGCCGTAGCGTCGACCTGGCCAAGGACCAGTCGTACGTGCTCGCGGTGCTGACCCGCGCCCAGCTCGACCGGTCGGTCTTCCCGCTCGGCGACTCGACCAAGGCCCAGGTCCGCGAGGAGGCGGCCCGGCGCGGGCTCGCCGTGGCCGACAAGCCCGACTCGCACGACATCTGCTTCATCGCCGACGGTGACACCCGGGGCTTCCTCGCCGGCCGGCTGGGCGAGGCACCGGGCGAGGTGGTCGACGCCCTCACCGGCGCGGTGGTCGGCAGCCACACCGGCGCGTACGCGTACACGGTGGGGCAGCGTCGTGGCCTGCACCTGGACCGGCCCGCCCCCGACGGCCGCCCGCGCTACGTGCTGTCCATCACCCCGAAGACCAACACCGTCACGGTGGGGCCGGCCGAGGCGCTGGAGGTCCGCGCGGTGCGCGCCGAGCGTCCCGTGTGGACCGGCGGCGAGCGCCCGGCCGGGCCGATGGAGTGCGAGGTGCAGCTACGCGCCCACGGCGACGTGGTCCCGGCCACCGTCGAGCTGACCGGCGACACGCTGCGCGCCGAGCTGCGCCGCCCGGTGCGCGGCGTCGCCGCCGGCCAGGCCGTCGTCGCCTACCGGCCGGACCCGGCCGGCGACGTGGTGCTCGGCTCGGCCACGGTCGCCACGTGACACGGGGCCCGGCTCCGCGACCATAGCCGCGTGACGCCGGCCGGCGACCGGCTACCCTTCGCCCGTGACAGCTAGCGCGTGGCCCTGGTCCAGCGGTGCGGCGACCGGCATCGGCTCGCTGCCCGGCATCGACGTCGCCGAGGCGCAGCGGGTCGTCCTCGGGGAACTGCCCGCCCTGCCCCACCTGCCCGAGCTGCCGGCACGCGGCCCCGGCGCGGACCTCATCGGCCGCACCGGCGGGCTGCTTGTCGAACTGCCCGTCGAGCTGTACGCGGCCCGCTGGCGGGTCGCCCCCCGCCCGGGGCGGGACCTGCGCCGGGCCCGGGACCTGATGGAACGCGACCTCGACCAGCTCGCCGAGCAGGCCGAGGAGTACGCCGGCCTGGTCAAGGTGCAGGCCGCCGGCCCCTACACCCTGGCGGCCGGGCTCGACCTGCCGATCGGCGGCCGGATGCTGCGCGACCCGGGCGCGGTGCGCGACCTCGCCGGCTCCCTCGCCGAAGGGTTGCGCGTCCACGTCGCGGCGGTCGCCCGCCGGCTGCCCCGGGCCTCGCTGCTGCTTCAGCTCGACGAGCCGTCCCTGCCGGCAGTGCTGGCCGGGCGGGTGCCCACCGAGAGCGGCTTCGGCACGTACCGGCCGGTGGCGCAGCCCGACGCGGCGGCCCTGCTGCGCACGGTGATCGAGGCGGTCGGGGTGCCGGTCGTGGTGCACTGCTGCGCGCCGGACGTCCCGCTGGAGCTGATCCGCTCGGCCGGCGCGGTCGGGGTCGCGCTGGACCTCGGCCTGGTCAAGGACCTCGACCCGCTCGGCGAGGTGATCGACGCGGGGCTGGGCCTGCTGGCCGGCGCCGCACCGGCCACCCCGCCGCCGGGCGGTCGCGCGCCGACCTCCGCCGAGGTCGCCGACCGGGTACGCCAGCTCTGGGACCGCCTCGGCTTCCCCCGTCGACGGCTTCCCGAGCAGGTGGTGGTCACCCCCACCTGCGGCCTGGCCGGGGCCCCGCCGGAGCACGTCCGGGCGGTGCTCGCGGCGTGCCGGGACGCCGGCCGAAGGCTCGCCGAGGATTGAGGTTTCCCGTCGCACGTGGCGGGCAGGATGGCGGCATGATCGGACAATTGCGCACCACGGTCGTCGACTGCCCGGATCCCCGCGCGCTCGCGGCGTTCTACGCCGAGCTGACGGGCCTGTCGGTGGTGGAGGACGACTCCGACGGCAACGACTGGGTGGTGCTCGGCGGTGCCCCGGGCAACCACCCCCGGCTCGCCTTCCAGCGGGCACCCGACCTGCGCCCGCCGACCTGGCCCGACCCGGAGCGACCGCAGCAGCTTCACCTCGACATCACCGTCGCCGACATCGAGGCGGCCGAGCGCGCGGTGCTGGCACTGGGCGCGCGCCGGCTCGACGGCGAGGGGGAGGGGTTCCGGGTCTACGCCGACCCGGCAGGCCACCCGTTCTGCCTCTGCTGGGACTGACCCGCCGGGCGTCGCCGGGGCCGTGGCCTGGCGGGGACCGCCGGGGCGCGGCATGATCACGAGGGTGATCGACTCCTCGCTCCGGCGGGCCTCCGGCTCGCTCCTCGGCCTGGCCTACGGTGACGCGCTGGGCGGCCCGACCGAGTTTCTGACCGTCGCCGAAATCCACCGCCGGTACGGCTCGTCCGGCCCCCGGGAGCTGGTCGGCGACCCGGCGTTGGTCACCGACGACACTCAGCTGGCGCTCGCGGTGGGCTGGGCGTTGCACGACGCCCCGGCGTTCACCCCGGACGCGGTCGAGCCGTTGCTACGCGAGCGCTTCCTGGCCTGGTCGGTCAGCCCGGAGAACAACCGCGCCCCCGGGATGACCTGTCTGCGGGCCTGCGCCGAGCTGTCCCGGGGCGTGCGCTGGCAGGAGGCCACCGTGGCCGGCTCGAAGGGCTGCGGGGCCAACATGCGGGTCACCCCGGTCGGGCTGCTCGCCGTCGATCTGGACACCCTGGCCGGTCTTGCCCAGCTCCAGGCCGGCCTGACCCACGGCCATCCCACCGGGCTGGCCGCGAGCGAGCTCACCGCGTACGCCGTCCGGCTGCTGCGCGACGGCACGGCGCTGGCCGAGCTGCCGGCGCTGCTCACCGACCGGGCCCGCGAGCAGCGCCGGGTCTACCGGTCGGACTGGCTGGGCGACCTGTGGCAGCGCCCCGGCGTCGACTCGCCGGAGGAGTTCATCGCCCGTGGCTGGGACGAGTGCCTGGGTGCCCTGGGCCGGCTGACCACGACCCTGATCCGCGCGGACGACGGCGGGGACCCGTGCCGGCATACCGGCGAGGGGTGGGTGGCCGAGGAGGCCCTGGCGACCGCGCTGCTCTGTGCGCTGTGGCACGCCGACGACCCGGTCGCCGCGCTGGCGCGCGGCGCGACCACCGCCGGCGACTCCGACTCCATCGCGGCCCTGGCCGGCGCGTTCGTCGGCGCGGCGCACGGCCTGCCGGCCTGGCCGGCGGACTGGGCCACCCGCATCGAGTACGCCGACCAGCTCGTCGCCCTCGCCGCCCCTCACGACTGACCTCACGACTGATCGCCCCTCACGACTGACTGCCCGCACGGCTGACCGCTTGCACGACTGACCGCGCCCCGGCCGCTGTCGCCTGTTTTCGTGCGCTGCGGGGCACGGGGGGCAGGTGACTGGTACGGGCCCTTTGGAGCTGCCCCGTCCGTGCTACCGCCGGCGGGATGGCCGGGGGGCGGCACCTGCGGCGCGGGGTGCCTGCGGCGAGGTGGTGTTCGCGGTGCGGTTGGTGGCGGGTGTGCTGGGGTGCGGTGGTGCCTGCGGTGCGGGCCGGTTCGGGACCGCGACGCGGACCGGCTCATCCGGCTTCCCCGGCTTCCCCGGCTTCCCCGGCCTGGCTCACCCGGCTCGGTACACCGTGCCGGCTCCGGGCGCACGAACGGGGCAGCTCCATAGGCGCCGACCGCGGTGGCAGTCTCGGGGAGCAGCCGGGGAGGTGGTGGGGAAGGCCGGAGGAGACGGGGCAGGCGGGGAAAGGCCAGGCAGGCCGCGGATTGTCCCACCGTCCCGATACGGTGCGGGGGTAGCGTGAACAGGGGAGGTCGACGCGGTGTCCGAAGCCGGCAGCATGTCCGAGGAAGCCGTTCCACAGCAGGTGAGCCCGGCGCAGGAGGCGGCGGCGGGCCCCGAGCCGACTCCCGAGGCGCGGGAGCGGCACGCCACCCTCAGCCAGGAGCTGACCGAACACCAGTACCGCTACTACGTGCTGGACGCCCCCACCGTCTCCGACGCCGAGTTCGACCGGCAGTTGCGCGAGCTGGAGGCGCTGGAGGCCGAGTTTCCCGCCCTGCGTACCCCGGACTCGCCGACCCAGCGGATCGGCGGCACCTTCTCCACCGACTTCACCCCGGTCACCCACGCCGAGCGGATGCTCTCCCTCGACAACGCGTTCGCCGACGAGGAGCTGGCGGCCTGGGCCGAGCGGGTGGAGCGGGACGCGGGCGGCCCGGTGCCCTACCTGTGCGAACTCAAGGTCGACGGGCTGGCGATCAACCTCACCTACGAGAAGGGCCGGCTGGTGCGGGCCGCCACCCGTGGCGACGGGCGTACCGGCGAGGACGTCACGGCCAACGTCCGCAGCATCCGGGACGTGCCGGCCCGGCTGACCCCGTCCGACGAGTTCCCCGACGTGCCCGAGTTCGTCGAGGTGCGCGGCGAGATCTACTTCCCGATCGCCGGGTTCGCCGACCTCAACGCGAGCCTGGTCGAGCAGGGCAAGGCGCCCTTCGCCAATCCACGCAACGCCGCCGCGGGCAGCCTGCGGCAGAAGGACCCCCGGATCACCGCCTCCCGGCCGCTGCGACTGGTGGTGCACGGCATCGGCGCCCGGCGCGGCTACACCCCGACCGCCCAGTCCGAGTCGTACGCGGCGCTGCGGGCATGGGGGCTGCCGACCAGCGACCGTTGGCGGGTCGTGCCCGACCTGGCCGGCGTCGCGGAGTTCATCGCGTACTACGCCGAGCACCGGCACGACGTCGAGCACGAGATCGATGGCGTGGTGGTCAAGGTGGACCCGGTCTCCATCCAGGGCCGGCTCGGCTCGACCAGCCGGGCCCCGCGCTGGGCGATCGCCTTCAAGTACCCGCCGGAGGAGGTCAACACCAAGCTGCTCGACATCGACGTGAACGTCGGGCGCACCGGCCGGGTCACCCCGTTCGCCATCCTGGAGCCGGTCCTGGTCGCCGGGTCCACGGTGGCCCTGGCCACCCTGCACAACGCGCACGAGGTGGAGCGCAAGGGGGTGCTGATCGGCGACACGGTGGTGATCCGCAAGGCCGGCGACGTGATCCCCGAAGTGCTCGGCCCGGTGGTCGACCTGCGCCCCGCCGACGCCCGCCCGTTCGTCATGCCGACGACCTGCCCGGCCTGCGGCACCCCGCTGCGGCCGGAAAAGGAGGCGGACGTCGACATCCGCTGCCCGAACAGCCGCAGCTGCCCGGCCCAGCTCCGCGAGCGAGTCTTCCACCTGGCCGGCCGGGGCGCGTTCGACATCGAGGTGCTCGGCTACAAGGGCGCGGCGGCGTTGCTCGACGCGCAGGTCATCACCGACGAGGGCGACCTGTTCAGCCTCGACGCCGAGCGGCTGGCCCAATCACCGTTCTTCGTGAACAAGGACGGCAGCCTCGGCAGCAACGCAGCCAAGCTCCTCGACAACCTCGCCGTGGCCCGGGAGCGCGACCTGTGGCGGGTGCTGGTCGGGCTCTCCATCCGGCATGTCGGCCCGACCGCCGCCCAGGCCCTCGCCCGCCACTTCCGGTCGATGGCGGCGATCCAGGAGGCCAGCGAGGAGGAGCTCTCCTCGGTCGACGGCGTCGGCCCGACGATCGCGGCCAGCATCGTCGACTGGTTCACCGTGGACTGGCACCGCGAGGTGGTCCGCAAGTGGGCCGAGGCGGGCGTACGGATGGCCGAGGAGGCTGGTGACGAGGGGCCGCGCCCGCTGGAGGGGCTCACGGTCGTGGTGACCGGCACCCTGAGCGGGTTCTCCCGCGACCAGGCCGCCGAGGCGATCCAGACCCGGGGCGGCAAGGTCACCGGTTCGGTCTCCAAGAAGACAGGCTTCGTGGTGGTGGGCGACAACCCGGGCTCCAAGGCCGACAAGGCGGCCACCCTGAAGGTGCCGGTGCTGGACGAGGAGGGCTTCCGGGTCCTGCTCGACCAGGGCCCGGACGCGGCCCGGGAGGTGGCCCGCGTCGGCGAGTGACCAGGCGGGCGCGTGAATCTTGACCGTTCCTGGTCATGTATACCAGGTTGATTACGACTACGACCGATTCGTGGCTGTCATCTCGGAAAAGCGGCACCCAGGGCGTTTCATGGTGGCACGACGGGTGCAGGGCCCGTCGTTGCCGCTGTCCGGGAGGTGCGATGGAGGCCGCCGATCCGCGAAACTCCGTCCCGCCAGGACAGACGACGCCCTTCTTCGGCTTCGTCGCCGCCGTCGCCGCGCTGGCCGTGCTGCTCTCCGCCGGGCCGCTGGCCGCCTTGACGGGCCGGCTCGCCGAGCTACCGGCGGCGTTCTGGACGATGGCGGCGCTTGCGGTGGTCTGCGACGCGCGGCCGTTCGTGCCGCCGGGGCGGCGGCAGCCGTCGGCGGTCTTCCCGTCCACCTGCTTCACCTTCGCCATCCTGCTCGGCTGGGGGCTGGGCCCGGCCGTGGCGGTGCAGACGGTGGCGGTGGTCGTCTCCGGCTGGCGGATGGGGCACGCCGCCTGGCGGTCCGGCTTCAACACCGCCCAGTACGCCTGCGCCCTCGCCGCCGCCTCGGCGGTCACCGGGCTGGGGCCGGGTGGCCTCTTCGCCGGCGGTCGGCTGCGCGCGGGCGACGTGCTGGCGGTGGGCGGGGCGACCGCGGCCTGGTTCGCGGTCAACTACGGCCTGGTCAGCACCGCCATCCGGCTGCGCTTCGGGGGCCGCTGGTGGCCCAACGTGCGGTCCGGCCTGGGGTACGAGCTGCTCTCCACCGGGTCGCTGCTGCTGCTCGCCCCGGTGCTGGCGTCCGCCGCCCGGGCCAGCGCCGCGCTGATCCCGCTGGTGCTGGTGCCGCTGTTCGCGGTGTACCGGATGGCCCGGCTCGCCGCCGAACAGGAACAGCTCGGCGCGCTCGACCCGCTCACCGGCCTGCCCAACCGCAAGGCGCTGCTGGCGGAGGTCGCCGAGCAGGTCCACCTGCACGCCGAGCGTTCGGCGCGCAACGAGCCGGACGCCCACCTCGCGCTGCTCCTGATCGACCTGGACCGGTTCAAAAACGTCAACGACGCGCTCGGCCACGCCGTCGGCGACCGGCTGCTGATCGAGGTCAGCGCCCGGCTGGCCGCCGCAGTGGGGGAGCGGGACCTGCTCGCCCGCCTCGGCGGGGACGAGTTCGCCATCGTCAGCACCGGGCTCGCCGACGTGGACGCCGCCCGCGCGACGGCCGACCGGGTGACCGCCGCGCTCGCCGAGCCGGTGTCCCTGGACGGGCTGCCGCTGGACGTCGGCGGTTCCATCGGCATCGCGATGTATCCCGAGCACGGTGAGGACTTCGCCACCCTGATGCGCCACGCCGACGTGGCGATGTACGACGCCAAGCACCGCAACGACACCGTCGCCGTGTACGCCGCCGAATCCGACCACAACTCCGCCGAGCGGCTGGGTCTCCTGGCCGACCTGCGGCGCGTACTGGAGGCGGGCCCGGCCGGGTCGGCGGAGCGGGACGGGCCGGTCGGGGCGCGTGGCGGGGACGGGGCCGCGCTGCCGGCGGCCCTCGCCCCGGCGGCCGGTGGCCCGGCCGGCGCGGGACGGCCGTCGCCCAGCGGGCCGGGGCGGTGGCGGTCGCGCCGGCACCGGCAGCGCGCGGAACCGGGCCACCCCGACGACCTGATCAACCGGATCGTCACCGCCGCCGACCCGATCCGCCGGCGGGCCGCCGATGCCGACGCCGAGCCGGACGGGACGGGTGTCGGGAGAGCCGGAGGCCGAGCCGGCGCACGGCGACGCGGGTGGGGCCGGCCGGATCACCATGTACTACCAGCCTCAGATCGCCATCGCCACCGGTGAGGTGGTGGGCGTGGAGGCGCTGTTGCGCTGGCGGCACCCGCGCCGGGGCATGGTCGACCCGGAGGAGCTGATCCGGGTCGCCGAGCAGAGCGCCGTGATGCGGCTGCTCACCCGCCGGGTCGTCGACGACGTGGTGGAGCAGTTGGCGCAGTGGTCGGCGGCGGGAATCACCCTGCGGGCCGCGCTCAACGTCAGCGTCCGGGACCTGCACACCGGCGAGATCGTCGACCAGATCGCCGACCGGCTGGCCCGGTACGGCGTCCGGCCGCAGCGGCTGCAACTGGAGATCACCGAGGGCGCACTGATGGCCGATCCGCGCCGGGTGCTGGCCACCATCTCGCGGCTGCACGCCATCGGCGTGGCCATCGCCCTGGACGACTTCGGCACCGGCTACTCCTCCATGCAGCACCTGCGCCGGCTGCCGCTGTCCGAGGTGAAGGTGGACCGGTCGTTCGTGCTCGGGATGGCCGACGACGCCGACGACGCCGCGATCGTCCGGTCGATGATCGATCTGGCCGGGGCGCTCGGCCTGCGGGTCGTCGCCGAGGGCGTGGAGGACGAGCGGACGTGGCGGCTGCTGCACGCCGCCGGCTGCGACGTGGCGCAGGGCTGGTTCTACGCCCGGCCCATGCCCGCCGGGGAACTGACCGCCTGGCTCGCCCGCTACCGGCCACTGCGGCCGGCCGCCCGCGAGGCGGAGAGCCGCCCCCCGCAGGCCCGCTGACTCCGCCGCCGGGCCGGCCGCAGGGGGAGTCGGGGACGCCCGGCCCGCGCCGGGCAATAGACTCGCTGCGGTCACCGCGCGTCATCGTCGTTGCCGGCGCGTGGGCCACCGCCGGATGCAGCAGGACAGCCAGAAGGGGGCACTGATGGCCGCCATCTCCCGCGAGGAGGTCGCGCACCTGGCGCGACTGTCGCGGCTCGCCGTCACGGAGGAGGAGCTGGACACCTTCGCCGGCCAGCTCGACACGATCCTCCAGGCGGTCGCCCAGGTTGGCGAGGTCGCCGCGGCGGACATCCCGCCGACCTCCCACTCCGTGCCGTTGACCAACGTGCTGCGCGAGGACGTGGTGGTGCCGGGCCTGACCCCGGCCGAGGCCCTGTCGGGCGCGCCCGACGCAGAGGAGCAGCGGTTCCGCGTCCCGCGGATCCTGGACGAGGATGTGGCGTCGTGACTGACCTGACCAAGCTGACCGCCGTCGAGATCGCCGGCCTCGTCGCCGGCGGGGAGACCTCGGCCGTCGAGGTGACCCGGGCCCACCTGGACCGGATCGCCGCCGTCGAGGACCGGGTGAACGCCTTCCTGCACGTCGACGCCGAGGGCGCGCTCGCCGCCGCCCGCGCCGTCGACGAGCGGCGGGCCGCCGGCGAGGAGCTCGGCCCCCTCGCGGGCGTGCCGGTCGCCGTCAAGGACGTGCTCACCACGAAGGGCGTGCCGACCACCGTCGGGTCGAAGATCCTCGAGGGCTGGCGCCCGCCGTACGACGCGACGATCGTCGAGCGGCTCCGCGCCGCCGGCACGGTGATGCTCGGCAAGACCAACATGGACGAGTTCGCGATGGGCTCCTCCACGGAGTACTCGGCGTATGGGCCGACCCGCAACCCGTGGGACACCGACCGCATCCCCGGCGGCTCCGGTGGCGGCAGCGCCGCCGCCCTCGCCGCGTACGAGGCGCCGCTGGCCATCGGCTCGGACACCGGCGGCTCGATTCGCCAGCCGGGCGCGGTCACCGGCACCGTCGGCGCGAAGCCCACCTACGGCGGCACCTCCCGGTACGGCCTGGTGGCCTTCTCCTCCTCCCTGGACACCCCCGGCCCGTGCGCCCGTACGGTCCTCGACGCGGCGCTGCTGCACGCGGCCATCGGCGGGCACGACCCCCGCGACTCCACCTCCATCCCGCAGCCGGTGCCCGACGTGGTCGCCGCCGCGCGGCGTGGCGCGACCGGCGACCTGACCGGCGTGAAGCTGGGCGTGGTCACCGAGTTCTCCGGCGAGGGCGCGGAGCCGGGCGTGGCGGCGGCGTTCCGCGACTCCGTCGACGCGCTGGCCAAGCTCGGCGCGGAGATCGTCGAGGTGTCCTGCCCCCACTTCAGCTACGCCCTGCCGGCGTACTACCTGATCGCCCCGAGCGAGTGCTCCTCGAACCTGGCCCGCTTCGACGGCGTCCGGTTCGGGCTGCGCGAGGGCGACGACGGCAACCGGTCCCTGGAGGAGGTCATGTCGCTGACCCGGGACGCCGGCTTCGGCCCCGAGGTCAAGCGCCGGATCATGCTCGGCACGTACGCCCTCTCCTCGGGCTACTACGACGCCTACTACGGGCAGGCGCAGAAGGTCCGCACCCTGATCACCCGGGACTTCACCGCCGCGTTCGAGCGGGTCGACGCGCTGATCTCGCCGACCACCCCGTTCGTGGCGTTCCCGATCGGCGCGCGCACCTCCGACCCGTACCAGATGTACCTGGCCGACCTCTACACCATCCCCACCAACCTGTACGGCGGGCCGGGCATCTCCGTGCCGTGTGGGCTCTCCGAGGGGTTGCCCGTCGGCCTCCAGATCATGGCCCCGACGATGGCCGACGACCGGATGTACCGGGTCGCCGCCGCGTTGGAGTCCGCGGTCGGCACGTTCACCCCACCGGCACTGTGAGGCAGGAGCACCGATGACCACGACTACCTTGCCCGCGTACGACGACGTCGTCGCGCGCTATGAGCCGGTGATCGGCCTGGAGACCCACGTCGAGCTGGGCACGAACACCAAGATGTTCTGCGGCTGCCCGACGGACTTCGGTGGCGAGCCGAACACCCGGGTCTGCCCGGTCTGCCTGGGCCTGCCCGGCTCGCTGCCAGTGGCCAACAAGGCGGCCATCGAGGCGACGATCCGCATCGGCCTGGCGCTGAACTGCTCGATCGCCTCGTGGTGCCGGTTCGCCCGGAAGAACTACTTCTACCCGGACATGCCGAAGAACTTCCAGATCAGCCAGTACGACGAGCCGCTCTGCGTCGACGGGTACCTCGACGTCGAGGTGGGCGGCGAGCTGGTCCGCATCGGCATCGAGCGGGTGCACCTGGAGGAGGACACCGGCAAGACCCTGCACGTCGGCGGGGCCACGGGCCGCATCCACGGCGCGACCGAGTCGCTGGTCGACTACAACCGGGCCGGGATTCCGCTGGTGGAGATCGTCACCAAGCCGGTCCCCGGCACCGGGGCGCTGGCCCCCGAGGTGGCCCGGGCGTACGTCACCGAGCTGCGCGACGTGATCCGCTCGCTGGGCGTCTCCGACGTGCGGATGGAGGAGGGGTCGCTGCGCTGCGACGTCAACACCTCCCTCAACAGGCCTGGTCAGCAGTGGGGCACCCGCACCGAGACGAAGAACGTCAACTCGTTGCGCTCGGTGGAGCGGGCGGTCCGTTCGGAGATGCTGCGCCAGGCGTCGGTGCTCGACGCGGGCGGCCGGATCACCCAGGAGACCCGGCACTTCCACGAGGACACGGGCGACACCACCCCGGGCCGGTCGAAGGAGACCGCGACCGACTACCGGTACTTCCCCGAGCCGGACCTGGTGCCGCTCGCCCCGGACGCCGCCTGGGTCGCCGAGCTGAAGGCCGCCCTGCCGGAGCTGCCCCGGCTGTACCGCCGCCGGCTCCAGCTCCAGTGGGGCCTGTCCGACGCCGACATGCAGTCGGTCCTCAACGCCGGCGCGGTCGAGCTGATCGAGGCCACCGTGGCCGCCGGGGCCACTCCCGCCGCCGCCCGCAAGTGGTGGCTCGGCGAGCTTTCCCGCCGGGCCAACGAGACCGGCGTGGAGCTGGCCGACGTCGGGGCCACCCCGCACCAGGTCGCCGAGTTGCAGGGCCTCGTCGACGCCGGGAAGCTCAACGACAAGCTGGCCCGTACCGTGCTGGAGGGCGTGGTGGCCGGCGAGGGCTCGCCGACGGAGATCATGACCAACAAGGGTCTGGAGGTCGTCTCCGACACCGGGGCGCTCACCGCCGCCGTGGACGAGGCGATCGCCGCCAACCCGGACATCGCCGAGAAGATTCGCAGCGGCAAGGTCGCGGCGGCGGGCGCGCTGGTCGGCGCCGTCATGAAGACCACCCGTGGCCAGGCAGACGCGAAGACCGTCCGCGAGCTGATCCTGTCCCGCCTCGCCTGAGGTGTAAGGAGCGCTGCACCCCCTCGAAGGGCGTCAACGGCGACGCCCGGGTGGAGTCACCGTGCACCAGCACGACCGCGACGTCCTCGACGAGATCCAGCGCCGGGTGCTCCGGCTCGCCCCGGCCCGCCCTCAGCGGGTCGGGGTCGGGGTGACCGGCACCTGGTCGCCGGCCTTGGGGTCCTTCACCACGTGCCGTTCCAGGTTGACCTGCGCCTGGCCGGTCCCGCCGACGGTGATGTCGTCGTACGCCTGGAGCAGCTTGTCCTTGTCGAAGTAGAGCACCGTCATCGACAGCGGGGTGGGCTTCTCGCCCTCCAGGCCGCGCAGCCCAGCGCCGCCGGTGGACCCCTCCACCATCAGCTGCGTCGGCATCTGCCCCGGCAGCTGCGGCAGCTTGGAAACCTGCCGGGCGTGGGTGTGCCCGGCGAGCACCAGCGGGCAGGTGCCCGACAGCGGCCCCGCGGACGCCGGGTCGTGCACCAGCGCGATGTTCACCGGCTTCGGCGAGTTGCGGACGGTGGTGGCGAGCTTCTCACCGACGCCGATCACCTGGTTGGCCACCTCACTGGTGAGGCCGCTGCCGGCCGGCGAGGTCTCCTTGTCGGGGGTGAACCGGGGGTCGCCGATGCCGGCGATGGTCAGCCCGGCGACGGTGGTGGTGGAGTTGTTCAGCACGATCGCGTTGGGCTGCTGGGCCACCGCCGCAGCCGTCTTGCCCGAGTCGTGGTTGCCCCGGATGTAGACGTACGGCTTTTTGAGCAGCCCGATCGAGCCGACGAACGACGCCTCCGGCTCGCTGCCCCAGTCGGTGATGTCGCCGGTGTCGATCACCACGTCGATGCCGAACTGCTCCACGACGGTGCGGATGAGCTGCCAGCCGGTCGGGTTGAGATGCATGTCGGAGACGTGCAGCACCCGGGTGGTGCCGGGTGCCGGCTCGTACACCGGCAGCGTGGAGACGGTGGTGTAGAGCTGGCTGACGTTGCCGACGAGACGCTGGAGCTGCTCGGCGTACTTGGTGTAGTCGTTGGCGATCCGTCGTGCGTCGCCGACGATGGCCGGGGCGTTGACCAGCAGCCCCTCGTACCGGGGCTCCTCGATCGCCTGCGGGCGGACGGTGGACGCGGCCAGGCCGAGGCTGCCGGCGGTGACCAACAGCGACAGCCCGCCGGCCCAGGCGGTGCGCCGGGTGTCCCGGAACACCAGCCCGGCGAGGACGAGGGTGATCAGCACCGCCGCGCCGACGGTGCGCAGCCCGAGGCGCAGCACTCCCTTGCGGACGTCGGTGACGGCGGACTGGCTGGCCCGGCTGATGCTCGCCGGGTCGTCGATCAGGGCCTCGGTGCGGCGCTGGTCGAGCGCCCCCAGGCTCACGGTCAGGTGGGTCGGCCCGTCGTGGCTGTCGAGCTGCAACGCGCCGAGCGGCGGGATGTCGACCGTGGTGCCGCCCTCCAGTGCGGGGGTGATGCTCAGCTCGGCGCGGAACGGGCCGAGGTCGGTGTGCACCCGCCCACCGGCGAGGGTGCCGATCACCGCGCCGGCCAGGGAGATCACCAGGACCGCGAGGACCACTCCCACCCTGCGGACCCGACCGCGCCCGGTCACCCGGCCACCGCGCCGGGGCTCGGCGTCGCCGGCCCTGCGCTGCTCGTCTTCTTCTTCCTGCCCGTCCATGCTGAGATTCTGACCTGCCCAGTGAAGGCTCTTGGCAAACCCGGGATACCGGCCCGCGCCGGCGGCGCTCAGCCCCGGCCCGCGCCGCCGTCGGCGAAGACCAGACGCAGGATCCGGTCGTCCTCGGGGGCCGGCTGGCCCCGCCCGTCGTGGTTGGAGGTGGTGACCCAGACCGACCCGTCGGGGGCGGCGATCGCGCCGCGCAGCCGGCCGTACTGGCGGGTGAGCAACTCCCGGGGTTGGCCGAGCACGGTGCCGGTGTCGGTCAGCTCGACCAGCCACAGTCGCTGCCCGCGCAGGCAGGCGGTGACCAGCATCCGCTCCGCCGCGGCGAGGCCCGAGCAGGAGGCGTCGGAGGTCGGCCACTGCACCAGCGGGTCGGCGTACCGCGTGTCGTCGGCGCTGCCCTCGACCTGGGGCCAGCCGTAGTTGCCACCCTTGGTGATCAGGTTGATCTCGTCCCAGGTGTTCTGGCCGAACTCGACGGCGTACATCCGTTTGCCGGCGTCCCAGGCCAGGCCCTGCACGTTGCGGTGGCCCAGGGACCAGACCGGGGAGCCGGCGATCGGGTTGCCGGGAGCCGGCTTGCCAGCGGTGGTGATCCGCAGGATCTTGCCGCCGAGGTTCTTCTGGTCCTGCGCGGCCTCCCGGTTGCCGGCGTCGCCGGTGCTCGCGTACAGGAAGCCGTCCGGGCCGAAGGCGAGCCCGCCGCCGTTGTGGATGGCGGCCTTGGGGATGCCGGTCAGGATCGGGGTGGGCTCGCCGTCCAGGTCCAGCCGGACGACCCGGTTGTCCTTCTCCGCCGTGTGGTAGACGAAAATCGTCTGGTCGGTCGCGTAGTTCGGGGAGACGGCGATCCCCATGAGCCCGCCCTCGCCGCCGGCCACCACGCCGGGCACGGTCCGCACCGCGGTGACGTTCAGCCCGTCCCGCCCGGACTCGGGGCCGACCTGGAGGATCCGGCCGCTGTCACGCTCGGTCACCAGCGCGCCGCCGTCGGGCAGGAACGCCATGCCCCACGGCACCCGCAGCCCCTTGGCCAGCACGGTGGTGACGACCTGCTGGCCGGCCCCGTCGGGCGTGGAGACGGACGGGGTGGGCAGGTTGGGCGGCTCGCCGGCCGGGTCCGGCTCCGGCTGGCCGAAGCTGCACCCCGCGGCGGCCAGCAGCAGCGCCACACAGGAGGCCGCGACGAGCGCCCGCGGCGGGCTCTTGCGGATGTACGGGGCATGGGCGTTCATCCGGGCCAGCCTAGCCGCCCCCGGCCACGCCGTGTGGGGCTCCCGGGCGACACCCGCCCCACTCCGCAGACACGGGGCGGTCGGGGGATGCACCGGCTATCGTCGGCGTCCGTGAAGGTATGGATCCCACATCCCGCCGGCCGCGCTCTCCTCGGCGACGTACCGCGCGGGGTCACCGTCGAGGTGGCCGAGGACCCGTCCCGGCTCCTCTCCGAGGCGGCCGACGTCCGGTTCTGGGTGCCGCCGTTCCTCTCCGGTGGGAACGCCGCCGCCTTGCTCGCCGAGCTGCCCGACCTGCGGGTGGTGCAGCTCCTCTCGGCCGGCGCGGACGCCTGGGCGGGCCGGGTGCCGCCCGGGGTGACGCTCTGCGACGCGCGCGGCGTCCACGACATCGGCACGGCCGAGTGGGTGGTCGCCGCGATCCTGTCGCAGGTACGCGGCTTCGGTGCCCTCGCCCTCGCCCAGTCCCGCCGCGAGTGGGCCTACGACCGGGTCTGCCCGACCGACGAACTGGCCGGCAAGCGGGTGCTGATCGTCGGCGCGGGCTCGATCGGCGCGGCGGTGCGGGCCCGGCTGGCGCCGTTCGAGGTGACCTTCACACTGGTCGCGCGGACGGCCCGGCCCGCCGAGGGCGTGCACGGGGTCGACGAGCTGCCCACCCTGCTGCCCGAGGCCGACGTGGTGGTGCTGCTGGTGCCGCTGACCGACGCGACGCGCGGCCTGGTCGACGAGAAGTTCCTCGCCGCGATGCCCGACGGCGCGCTGCTGGTCAACGCCGCCCGTGGCCCGGTGGCCCGGACCGACGCGCTCCTCGCCGAGCTGCTCACCGGCCGGCTGCGGGCCGCGCTGGACGTCACCGACCCCGAGCCGCTGCCCGCCGACCACCCGCTGTGGGGGCTGCCCAACGTCCTGCTCACCCCGCACGTCGCCGGCACGGTGCGCGGGCTGCTGCCCCGGGCGTACCGGCTGGTGGGGGAGCAGGTCCGGCGCTTCGCGGCGGGGGAGCCGCTGGTGAACACGGTGACGGACGGCTACTGACCCGTCCGTCGGGCGCGGCCCGTCGGGTGGTGCCGGCGGGTCAGGTGGCCCGGCCGGGCAGGGTGTGGCCGGTGACCGCGACGAGCCGGGGCAGCTCGGTGCCGCGCACCCCGGGCAGCGCGAGCAGCTCGCCGTCGTCGAGCCGGGCGACCGCCCGGCCCCGGGCGTCTTCGCGCAGCTCGACGACCCGTTCCCAGGCCACGCGGCGCTGCCCGGCCAGCGCGCGCAGGCGCAGCTCCCGGGCGTCCGCCTCGGTGCCGGCCCGCCAGGCCCAGATTCCGACCGCGAAGGGGACGAGCAGCACGGGCAGGAAGTACCACCTGACGCTGGCCAGGGGTAGGGCCCCGATGAAGGCGATCACCGCCGCGACCAGGATCGCCTGGTTGTGGCGGAAGCGGACTGTCTCGGCGCGACTCACCTCCCGATGATCCCACCCGAGCGAGACGGCTCACCGGGTGGGCGGCGAACCGGGTGACCGCCGCCGCAGTGACCCGAATCACGCGCGCCCGGCCCACGGCGCCCGCGTCCGGCG
>NZ_GG657738.1:4941482-4969713 GCF_000158815.1 Micromonospora sp. ATCC 39149
CTCGCCGCCCGGATCGCGGTGGCGTTCGGCGGGTTCGGCTTCGCGGCGATCGGCGTGGCGGTGCTGGCGGACTGGCGACGCCGCCCCGGCGCGGCGATCTGCCTGTTGGGCACCGGGGCCACCCAGTTCGGCCTGCTCGCGCTGATCGTGCTGCTGGCCTACGACGCGCCGGAACCGGCGGCGCTGGCCACCGTGCCGGCGCTGGTGACCGGCGCGCTGCTCACCGCCGCCGGGGTCCGGCGGGTGGCCGGTGGCGACCCGGAACGGGCGGGGGGCCCGGCGCCGGTCTGGCCCCGGGTCAGCGCGCCGGCGGGCATCGCCACCGTGGCCGCCGGCGTGCACCTCGTCACGTACGGGCCGTTCACCCCGGGCATGATCCTGCTCGGGCTGGCGGTGATTCCCCCGCTGGTCGTCCGGGAGCTGATCTCCGCCACCGACAACCGCCGGTACGCCGGCCGTCTCGCCGCCCAGGAGGCGTACTTCCGTGCCCTGGTCTCCGGCGGCAACGATCTGATTCTGCTGCTGGACGGCACGCTGCGGGTGCGCTGGCAGTCCCCGGCGGCGGCCCGGCTGTTCGCGCTCACCGACGCGGACGTGCTCGGCCGGTACTTCGCCGACCTGCTGCACCCGGACGACGCGCCGCAGGCCGCGCAGCTGCTCGACGAGGTGCTCGCCGGTGCCCGGCCGACGCTGCTGCCGGCGCGGATGCGCGACGGGCACGGGGTTTGGCGGGAGACCGAGTCCACGGTGAGCGACCAGCGCGGCGTGCCCGAGGTCCACGCGCTCGTGCTGCACGTGCGCGACGTCGGCGAGCGCCGCCGGTTGGAACGCGCGGTGCAACAGCTCGCCGCGACCGACCAGCTCACCGGGCTGGCCAACCGGCGGGAGCTGCTGTGCGAGCTGCGCGCCCGGCGGGGCGGGTCGGGGGCGCTGCTGGTGGTCGACCTGCACGGCCTGGGCGCGATCAACGACGGTCGCGGGCACGCGTTCGGCGACGTGGTCGTGGTCGAGGTGGCCCGTCGGCTGCGGGCGGCGGCCGGCGCGGAGGACCTGGTGGCCCGACTGGTGGGGGACGAGTTCGCGGTGCTCACCGACGCGGGACCGGTGCTCGCGTACGCGCTGGGCACCCGGCTGCTGGCGGCGCTGTCGCAGCCGTATCGGGTGGCGGGCCCAGACGAGGTCCGGCTGCAGGCGAGTATCGGCCTGGCCGAGGTCTCCGGGGCGGGGCCGGACGACGTGCTGCGTCAGGCGGACCTGGCCCGCCGCCGGGCGACCCAGCTCGGGCGGGACCGGATCGAGTGGTACGACGCGTACCTGGAGGAGCAGTTGGTGCGCCGGCTCGACCTGGAGCGGGAGCTGCCCGGCGCGGCGGCCCGGGGCGAGCTGGACCTGGTCTACCAGCCGGTGCTGGGGCTGGCCGACGGGTTGCCGGTGGGCACGGAGGCGCTGCTGCGCTGGCGCAGCCCGGTGCTGGGCACCGTGTTGCCGGCGGAGCTGCTGCCGGTCGCGGAGGATCTGGACCTCGTCGGCGAGGTGGGCCGCTGGGTGCTGGACCGGGCGTGCCGCCAACTCGCCGACTGGTCGGCCGGAAACCGGCGGCTGTGGATGTCGGTGAACGTCACCCCCCGGGAGCTGGTCGCCTCGGACTTCCTCCAGCGCACGGCGGCGGTGCTGGCCACGTACGGGATAGCGGCGGACCGGCTGGTGATCGAGGTGGCCGAGCCGCGCGTCGGCCCGGAGCTGCCCGCGCTGGTGGCCCGGCTCGCCGGGCTGCGCTCGCTCGGCGTCCGCACGGCGCTGGACGGGTTCCGCGCCGCGCACGCCTCGCTGGCCCAGCTCCGTCGGCTCCCGATCGACCTGTTGAAGCTGGCCCCGCAGCGGGCGGACGCGGCCGAGGCGGGGCCGTCGCCGCTGACCAGCGTGGTGGTCAGCCTCGGTGACCGGCTCGGCCTGGAGATCGTCGCCGCGGAGCTGGAGACACCGGCACAGACGGACGCGGCGTCGCGGGCCGGCTGCCGGTACGGGCAGGGCTACGCGTTGGCCCGCCCGGCGACCGCCGAGCGGGTGGAGGCCTACTTCGAGGAGTTCCCGTCCACGTCCCGGTGACCGCTCAGTCGGTTCACCCGATCCCGGTTCACCCGACCCCGGCCCGGCGCGCCCCGGTTCGTCCGACCCGGGTTCGTCCTGCCCCGGCCCGGCCGATCCCGGATCACCGCACCTGGGGTGGCGCGGTGCTGCCCCGGGGGGTGAGGCGCGCCGTCTCGCCCTGCACGCCGCTGACCGGCTCGCACTCGATCACCTTGAGCAGCTGCCGGGCGGCGTGTGCGCCGTAGGCCGGGATGTCCCGGCCGAGCGCCGTCAGCGGCGGGTGGACGAGCTGGCACAGGGGCGAGTCGTCCCAGGCGACGATGGACAGGTCGCCGGGGACCGACAGGCCCATCTCCTGGGCCACGGACAGGCCCGCCACCGCCATCACGTCGTTGTCGTAGATGACGGCGGTGGGGCGGTGCGGGGAGCTGAGCAGCCGCCGGGTGGCCCGCGCCCCCTCCTCACCGGTGTAGTCCGACCAGACGGTGACCGACTCGTCGAGCCCGAGTCGCCCGCACACCTCGGCGAAGGCGTCGTTGCGGACCTCGGTGTGCAGCAGCGAGGGCAGGCCGCCGACCCGGGCGATCCGGCGGTGGCCCAGGGCCACCAGATACTCCACCGTCTCGATCAGCGCCGCGGCGTCGTCGGACCAGACGTGGGCCAGCGTTCCGGTGTGCCCGGGGCCGCCGATCACCACCGCCGGCAGCTGCAGCTCCTCCAGCGCCCGCACCCGCCGGTCGTCGGTGCGCAGGTCGCAGACGAAGACCCCGTCGACCCGGCGCTCGGCCCACCAGCGGCGGTAGACCGCGATCTCCGCGTCGTGGTCGGCCACCACCTGCAGGGTCAGCGCGTATGAGCGGGCCGACAGCTCGGCCTCGACGCCGCTGATCAGCTCCATGAAGAACGGCTCGATGCCGAGTATCCGGGCCGGCCGGCACAGGGCCAGCCCCACGGCGTTGGCGCTGGCGCCGGAGAGCGCCCGGGCGGCGCTGCTCGGACTGAACCCGATCTCCGCGGCGATGGCCAGGATGCGCTGGCGGGTCGCCTCGGAGACGCCGGGCTGCCCGTTCAGCGCGTACGAGACTGCGCCCTTGGAGACCCCGGCCCGCCGCGCGACGTCGGCGATGGTCGGCCGCTTCACCGGCGAGTTCCTCCACTTGCTCGGCCCGCTCGGGCGGCGGGTGCCCTTGCTCGGCCCGCCCTGCGGCGGGTGCCACGGTGCCGGGGTGGCCGGCGGCCCTCACGCTACTGCAAGCGGGCCGGCCGGTGATCGAGGTCGCGAACCTTCCGCCCGCGCCGGATGGACGGGTGCTTGCCCGGTTAAGCCTATGGTTCACGGCCTGGCGTCGGGTTTCCGGCCCCGGTTTCGCACCTGCGCCAAAGAGCGACTCACCACGCACGATCGCGCCTTCCGGAGCGGGAACGTTACGGAACGGCCACGCCGTCAACCGCCCGTTGACACTGGTGAAGCCAGTCCGTACGGTGGCGACACTTATCCGGTTCAGTCAACGTCTCTCGATGTCGGGAGCGGTCGCCAGATCGTCCGCGGAATCATGGAAGGCGCGTGAAGTCGTGACCCGGCAACCGTTGCACGAGGGGTGGCTGCTGCGGGCCGTTCCCGGCCCGCAGGTGCCGCCGGAGGTGGACGGCCGGCCGATCCCGGCGACCGTGCCCGGTTGCGTGCACACCGACCTGCTCGCCGCCGGCCTCATCCCGGACCCGTACCTCGACGACAACGAGACGGTGCTGGCCTGGATCGGGCGCACCGACTGGGTGTACGAGACGGTCTTCGACGCCCCGAGCGGCGACGCCGACCGGGTCGACCTGGTCTGCTCCGGCCTCGACACGGTCGCCACGGTCGCCGTCAACGGTGTCGAGGTCGGCCGGGCCGAGAACATGCACCGCGGCCACCGGTTCGACGTGGCGGCGGCGCTGCGGCCGGGGGCGAACGGGCTGACCGTCCGGTTCGACTCGCCGTACCGCTACGCGCAGGCGCACCGGGACCGGCTCGGCGACCGACCCAACGCGTATCCGGAGCCGTTCAACTTCATCCGCAAGACGGCCTGCAACTTCGGCTGGGACTGGGGGCCGACCCTCGTCACCGCCGGCATCTGGCAGGACATCGGCCTGCACGCCTGGTCCACGGCCCGGCTCGCCACGGTCCGGCCGCTGGTCACCGTCGCCGATGGCGTCGGCCGGGTCGAGGTGCGCGTCGAGGTCGAGCGGGTCACCGACGAGCCGGTCACCGTCCACGCGACGGTGGCCGGGGCCGCCGCCGAGGCGGTCGTGGCGACCGGGGAGCGCACGGCCGCGCTGACCGTCGAGGTCCACGACCCCGCGCTGTGGTGGCCCCGGGGGTACGGGGAGCAGCCGCTGCACCCCCTCGCGGTGACCCTGCGCGCCGCCGACGGCCGGGAGTTGGACGCCTGGTCCCGCCGCGTCGGCTTCCGCACCGTGCGCCTGGACACCGGCGCCGACGAGCACGGCTCCGCGTTCACCCTGGTCGTCAACGACGTGCCGGTCTTCGTCCGGGGGGCGAACTGGATCCCCGACGACGTCTTCGGCAACCGGGTCACCCGGGCACGGCTGGCCGGACGCTTCGAGCAGGCCGTCGGGGCGAACATCAACCTGCTGCGCGTCTGGGGCGGCGGCCGGTACGAGTCGGAGGACTTCTACGACCTCGCCGACTCCCTCGGGCTGCTGGTCCAGCAGGACTTCCTGTTCGCCTGCGCGGCGTACCCGGAGGAGGAGCCGTTCCGCTCCGAGGTCGAGGCCGAGGCGCGGGAGCAGGTGACCCGGCTGGCCGCCCACCCGTCGCTGGTGCTGTGGACCGGCAACAACGAGAACATCTGGGGCTGGCACGACTGGGACTGGCAGCATCGGCTCGCCGGCCGTACCTGGGGCCGGGGCTACTACCTGGACCTGCTGCCCCGCGTCGTCGCCGAGCTGGACCCGACCCGCCCGTACTGGCCGGGGAGCCCGTGGTCGGGAGGCGAGGACATCCACCCGAACGACCCGGCGCACGGCACCATGCACATCTGGGACGTGTGGAACACCGACGACTACACCAGGTACCGCGAGTACGTGCCCCGGTTCGTCGCCGAGTTCGGCTATCAGGGCCCCCCGGCGTACGCGACGCTGCGCCGGGCGATCTCCGACGATCCGCTCGCGCCCGACTCGCCCGGGATGGCCCACCACCAGAAGGCGATCGACGGCGACGCGAAGCTGCGGCGGGGCCTGGACGCCCACCTGCCCCCGCCGGCCGACTTCGCCGACTGGCACTACTTCACGCAGCTCAACCAGGCGCGGGCCATCCAGCTCGGGGTGGAGCACTTCCGCTCGTACCGGCCGGTCTGCATGGGCACCATCGTCTGGCAGCTCAACGACTGCTGGCCGGTCACCTCCTGGGCGGCCGTCGACGGCGACGGCCGGCGCAAGCCGCTGTGGTACGCGCTGCGCCGCGCGTACGCCGACCGGCTGCTCACCGTCCAGCCCCGCGACGGCGGGCTGGCGCTGGTGGCGGTCAACGAGACCGGGGAGCCGTGGCAGGCCCCCGCCACCGTCACCCGGCTCACGGCGGCCGGCGAGCCGAGGGCGAAGTCGGCGTACGACCTCGACGTGCCCGCGTACGGGACGGTGGAGCTGGCGCTGCCGGCGGACCTGGCCCGGCCGGAGCAGGCCCGGCGCGAGCTGCTGGTCGCCAAGGCGGGCGACGACGCCGGGCGGGCGTTCTGGTTCTTCGCCGAGGACCGCGACGCCGACTGGCCGGCGGCACGGTTCGACGCGACGGTCGAGCAGGTCGACGGCGGGCAGCGGGTCCGGGTCACCGCCCGCACGATCCTGCGCGACCTGACTCTCTTCCCGGACCGGCTCGACCCGGCCGCCGAGGTCGATGAGGCCCTGGTCACCCTGCTGCCGGGGGAGTCGGCGACGTTCACGGTCCGGGCCCCGCGCCCGCTCGACCCGGCCGCCCTCACCACCCGCCCCGTCCTGCGCACGGTGAACTGATGCAAGGAGGGGCCCCTTGTTAACGCTTTCGGTATAGGAAGGGACCCCTCCAAACACCCCGGCACCCGGCTCAGCCGCTCGGCGGGTCGTCCTGTGAGGAGATGGCGGTGGAGATGAGGCTGGGCGCGACGGGCTGCACCGGCGCGATCTCCTCGGGGGAACGCAGCCGAGGTGGCGCGGGCAGCCACGGCTTCAGGTTCTGGATGATCTGCTCGTAGAACTCGTCGACGGCGTTCAGCACCGAGTCGATGAACGCGCCGCGACCGCTGCCCCGCTTCGTGCCGGCGGCCGTGGATTGGGCGACCCGGAAGGCGCGCAGCTCACGCGCCGGGTCACTGATCAACGTGGTCGGCTCGGCGCGCACCTGACGCAGCAGGTCCGTCGCGCCGCCGCCGCGTGCGTGCATGGCGAAGGCCTCGATGCGTACGTTGTCCGGCGCGTCCCTGAGCTGGCGGACCAGCCAGTTGACCCGCGTCGTCGGGCGGCCGGTGCGGGGCGCGTCCACGTCGACGTGGCAGATGACCTGCCCCGCCCGCAGGTCGGCGGTCACCTGGAGCGAGCCGACGGAGCCAGGGATCCTGATGCTGCCGGTCAGGGTTCCCGTCGAGACGAGTTGGTTGACCAGCCACTGGGTGCGCGCGGCCGGGTCGGCGAGGTCGCGGCGGCTCAGCGCGGGGGTGACCTCCGTGCCGAGTCGCCTGCCGAGGCGCAGGCAGACGTACCGGATCAGGGCGTCGAACCGGCCGGCGACCTGCGCCGCGCCACCGTCGCCGGCGCGCAGGGTGCCGGCCGAGACGGCCTCGCGGACCTGGACCCAGGCGGGGCCCATGTCGCTGAACTCCAGGGCTCCCGAGCGGGGGTGCTCCAGGTATCTGATCAGCTCGCCGAGCACCCACGCCTGGTCCGGGTCCGCCACGCCCCGGTACTCCTTCTGCAACACGGCCTGCGTCAGGACCTCGGTCCAGGGCAGGTGGTGCAGCGCGACCTTGCGCAGCTTGCGCCGGTCGACCGTGGTCGGGTGCTGCCCAGGGACCGGGGCGATCTCGTTGGAGATCGTGAGGAGAGCGTCGAACCCCTGCTCCCGGGCGATGTCGAGGTACGCCTCCACCTGCTCGGTCCGCAGGGCGTTGCTGCCGGTCTTCACCTCCACCAGCGCCGTCCACTGCCGCTGCCCCCGCGTCACGCGGATGAGGCCGTCGGGGAACAGTTGCTGGTCGCCGAGCTTGAACGGAACCTCGATGAAGGTCTGTACCGTGCCGGCCGGCGCGCCGACGGACTGCGTCAGGGCGCGACCGAACTCACGTACGGCGCTCATCACGGCCAGCAGGGCGGATGTGGCCCGCCGTTCCTGCTCGTCGGCCCCGTTGATGCCCGAGGTGGGGATCAGGCGGGCGGCGAGCCAGGTCTCCTCAGACATGCGGAAACTCCTCGTCATGGCGGTGATACGAGAAGTTAACCCGTCAACCGTTCGGAAACCGGCGGCATCACCGGGGCGAACGAGTCGATTGAGTTGGCCGGTAGGGACCACGGGCGGGCGGCGGGTGTCCTCTTGCGCGCCGATCGGCTGGACCTGGCGGTCGGTGTCCGGAACGTGACTGCGCAGAATGGCCCCAGGGGGCACAGCCGACGATGAGTCGAAGGTTTCTGCAAGCGCCGAAGTCTTCACGTACGCGTCGTCGGAGGGGGAGCCGCCAGGTGCCGTGCCCCTGTACCAGGCGGCCAAGCTGGCGGCGGCCGTCGCCCGGCCCGTGGGCCGCCGCGATCAGGCGCAGAGTGGCGAACTCGTGTACGTGACGCCGCCGTAGACCACCTCGCCGACCGCGCAGATCACCGAGTTGTCGCCGTGGAGCTGGTCGCCGTAGTACTGGGCCCCGGTGCCGCCGTACCACGGGGTCGACTTGCGCGGGCTCTCCCGGTAGGCGGTGACCCTGACGCTGTTCGGGGTCACCCGGTTGTTGATCCGGCCCCAGTTGGTGCCGCACGCGGCGCTGTAGCGCAGCTCCACCACGGCCAGCGTGGTCGCGCCCTTCATGATGTACGCCGGCTGGCTGGTGGCGTTGCGGGCGTCGGCCGAGCAGCCGGTGTTGATCGGGTCGGTGCCGTCGCAGCCGCTGGTGGGGCAGGCGGCGCTCGCCGGGCTCGCCACGAGCAGGCTGGCGGCGACCAGCGTGCCGGCGGCCACGACGGCCAACGCCCGGCGGGCGGCTTTCGGCGTACGGGATGCGTTGGTCATTTCTCCTCCACTGTGGATGGCCGATTTCCGGCTGGGAAATCGACTTCCATCTCTACCTTCCGTTGCCGGTCGTCTCTACGCTGTGTGGCGCTGGACAATCAATGCCGGCGCTGGTCAATCAATGCGAGGAGTCACATGGCCCGGGCGGAGCGCCCCCTGGACCCTGACGCCGACCCGGTGCAGGCGTTCGCCGCCGAGCTGCGCAGGCTGCGCGAGCAGGCCGGCCGGCCGACCTACCAGGCGTTGGCCCGCCGGGCGCACCGGTCGTCGAGTTCGTTGTCGGAGGCGGCCGGCGGCCGGAAACTGCCCACCCTGGACACCACCCTCGCGTACGTCCGGGCGCTCGGCGGCGACGAGGCGGCCTGGGCCAGCCGTTGGCGGCAGGTCGCCGCGACCGCTTTCGAAGCGACGGGCGGTTCGAGTGCCGCCGACGAGGAGGCCGGGCCGCCCACCGAACTGCCGCGGTCTCCGGCACAGGCTGATCGGTCCCGCCGCCGGCTGCTGCTTCCCGCCGCCGTGGCGGGACTGCTGCTGGTGCTCGTCGTCGGGTTGGCATCGATCGGCTGGCGCTACACGGACCGTCCGCCGGGCCCGTCCTCCCCACCGGCCGGGGTGGCGGTCCCGACGTCCGTGGAACCCGCTCCGGTCGTCGAGGTGCGCGACGGGGCGGACCCGAAGGACGCCGGCTGCGCCGCGGATCCCGCCGTGGCGACCGTCGACAGCGCCGCGGTGCTGGTCGACGAGCGGGTGATCGGCATGGTCGAGCTGCGCTACTCGCCCGCCTGCGGGGCGAGCTGGCCCCGGTTCATGCCGGCCCCGGCGGGCACCCCGACCCTGCCCCGGCCGGCCCGGGTGGTACTCACCGTCACCGACGGCGACACCCCGGCCCGCAGCCGGGACTTCACCATCGACTACGCCGGCATCTCGGCGTACGGCAACCTGCTGACCAGCACCCGGAGCTGTGTCTGGGCCGAGGTCCGGATCACCGGCGAGGGGTGGGCGTCGCCACCGGCGCGCACGGGCTGCTACCGGGGCGCCACCCAGGTCCGCCCCATCCCCTGATCAACTTCATGTCGGTCAGGTGGTGGCATCCCGCGCCTAGCACAGCGCCACATCACTGACATGGAGTTGGATGATCGCCACGGGGCCGGGACGGGCCGGGCGTCCGTGCGGCCGAGGCAGCACAGCGAGCGGGGTGGAGACGTCATGAACGGGAACGACAAGAGCGGTCCAGCAACGGTCGCCGAGCTTGCCGAGCAGCTTCGGCGGTTCGCCGACGAGCGGGACTGGCAGCGGTTCCACACGCCGAAGAACCTGGCGATGGCGCTGGCAGGCGAGGTCGGCGAGTTGCTGGCCGAGTTGCAGTGGCTGACACCCGACGAGTCGGTGCGCCTGATGGCCGACGCGGAGCTGAGTGGCCGGATACGGGCCGAAATCGGTGACATCATGATCTATCTGACCCGGCTGGCGGATTTGCTCGGGATCGATTTGCTCTCGGCGGCGGACGACAAGCTGGCGGAGGCGGCCCGGCGGTACCCGGCGGACGCGGTGCGGGGGTCGGCTGCCAAGGCAGCTCGCGCGTAGCCCGGATTCGATCGTCTGGGTAGGGTTCCGGGACGATAAGGCGGTCCGCGCGACGGGCCTGCCCGAAACTCCATGCTGCCCGGAGGCGCTCCCCATGTCGGCGTACCGTTCGTCTGCTGCTGGTCTGCTGCGCCTCGCCGCCGACGACACAATGGTCGAGGTCCTGGCCGAGCGGCTCAGGAGCAGTGGCCACGGGGTGGCTCCGGCCGAGAAGCGGGCCTGGGCGCGCAGTCTGCCGGTGCTGGCCCAGGACCTCGTCGACGCCGGCCTCGGCCAGGTCGAGGTGCTGGTGGAGTACCAGCTCCCGCTGACCAGCCGTCGCGTCGACGCGGTGCTGGCGGGGTCCGACCCGCGCACCGGGGACGACTCGTACCTCGTGGTGGAGCTGAAGCAGTGGAGCTACGCCACGGCCTACGAGGACTCCGACACGCTGGTGGCCGTCGAACACGTCCGTGGGCCACGGCTGCACCCCGGGGTCCAGGTCGCCGACTACTGCCGCTATCTTACCGACTTCCTCGGCGTCCTCGGGCGGGCGCCGCAGCGCCTGCACGGGGCGGCGTACCTGCACAACGCCGTGGACCGGAACGTGGTCGACCTGCTCGACCGGCCGGCCACCGAGCAGAGCCGCATCTTCACCGGTCAGCGCCGGGGCCGGTGGCTCGACCACCTGCGCAGCCGGTTCGCCGCCGCCTCGGGGGCGGCGGCCGCGGACCGCTTCCTGGCCAGCACCGTACGCCCCAGCCGGCACCTGCTGGCGTACGCGGCGGCGGAGCTGAAGGAACGCTCCAACTTCACCCTCCTCGACGAGCAGCACGTGGCGTACGAGCTCGTGATGCACGCGGTCGAGCGGGCCCGGACGGCGAACCGGAAGCGGGCCGTGGTGGTGGCCGGCGGGCCGGGCAGCGGCAAGAGTGTGATCGCCCTGTCGGTCCTCGGCGAGCTGGCCCGGCAGGACCGGTCGGTGCTGCACGCCACCGGGTCCCGGTCGTTCACCCAGACCCTGCGCCGCTATGCGGGGCGCGGATCCACCCGCCTGCAGAGCCTGTTCAAGTATTTCAACAGCTTCATGGACGCCGGCGCCAACGACATCGAGGTGCTCATCTGCGACGAGGCGCACCGGGTGCGCGAGACGTCGGTGAACCGCTACACGACGAAGGCCCGCCGTGACGGGGCCCGCCCGCAGTTGGAGGAACTCGTCTCCGTCGCCCGGGTGCCGGTCTTCCTCCTCGACGAGCACCAGGTGGTCAAGCCCGGTGAGCTGGGCAACGTCGAGGTCATCTCGGCGTTCGCGGAGAAGCTGGGGCTGGAGGTCGACGTCGTCTCGCTGCACGACCAGTTCCGCTGCGGTGGCAGCGAGGCGTACGAGCAGTGGGTCCTGGACCTGCTCGGCCTCGACGGAGGCGACCCGACGGTGTGGTCCGGCGACGGCCGGTTCGACGTGCGGGTCGTCGACTCGCCGCAGGAGTTGGAGCAGTGGCTCGCCGACCGGCAGGCGGGCGGCGGCACGGCCAGGATGTCGGCCGGTTACTGCTGGTCGTGGAGTGACCCGAGGCCGGACGGCACGCTGGTGCCGGACGTGACGGTCGAGGGCTGGGCCCGGCCGTGGAACGTCAAGAGCGACCGCAGCGTCGGCGACGCGCCAGGGAGCGCGTACTGGGCCACCGATCCGAACGGCTTCGGGCAGGTGGGCTGCGTCTACACCGCGCAGGGCTTCGAGTACGACTGGTCGGGCATCATCATCGGCCCGGACCTGGTGGCCCGGGGCGGTCGGCTGGTGACCCGGCGGGAGGAGTCGAGGGATCCGGCGTTCCGCAGCCGAAAGACGGTCAGCGACGAAGAGGCGGACCGGCTCATCCGCAACACGTACAAGGTGCTGCTCACCCGGGGGATGCGGGGGACGGTGCTCTACGCGACGGACCCGGAGACCCGCGAGTACCTGCGCGCCCTGGTGCAGGTCGAGCACCCGCCGGAGGTCCGTTTCAGGCGGGATGCCGGGTAGCGGCAGCCGCAGGGTGTCGCTAGGGTGACGGTCGGTTGAGCGGATCGACGGGCTTCCCGTGAGGGACACGCCTCCACCGCACGAGATTCTCGTGCCCGGGGGGCCTGTCAGTGTCGGTGTACCAGACCACCCCCGCCCGGATCCTGGAGTTGGCTGAAGCCGGGCGGCTGGTCGACGAGGTCTCCGCACACCTGGTCGCCACCGGATACTCGGTGGCCGAGCCCGAGCGGAGGTCGTGGCGCAGCAGCCTGCCGGCACTGGCCCGGCATCTCTGCGAGATGGGGTTCGGTGACCTCGACGCCCTAGTGGAATACCAACTCCCCCGCAGCAGCCACCGGGTCGACGTCATCCTGGCCGGCGCCGAACCGCTGAGCATGCGCCCGGCGTACCTGGTCGTCGAACTGAAGCAGTGGAGCACGGCGGAGCGGTACGACGACGCCGGTTACCTGCTGCGGGCACCGTGGACGCCGAAACCGCTGCTGCACCCGTCGGCGCAGGTCGAGGCGTACTGCGACTATCTGGTGGACCACCTCGAGCGGCTGCGGGAATGGCCGGAGGCGGTGCACGGCATGGCGTACCTGCACAACGCCACCGCCGACAGCATCCCCGATCGGCCGCAGCCACGGACCTTTCGCAACATGCTCTACACGCCGGACCGCGCCGACCGCTTCCCCGGCTACCTCGCCGCGAGGTTCTCCCCGGTCCGGGACGGGCGCGCGGCGCACCGGCTGCTGCACAGCCCGGTGCGGCAGAGCAGCCGCCTGCTGGAGACCGCGGCGGACGAGGTGGGCAGCCGCACGCACTTCGTCCTGCTCGACGAGCAGCGTGAGGCGTACGAACTGGTCAGGCGGGCGGTCCGGTGGGCCGACGCGGGCCGGTGCAAGCGGGTCGTGGTGGTTTCCGGCGGGCCCGGCACCGGCAAGAGCGCCATCGCGCTCGACCTCTTCGTCGACCTGCTACGGGAGGGAAGGCGGGTCAACCACGCCACCGGTTCGAAGGCGTTCACCCGGACCCTGCAGCTCTATGCCCGCCAGCGGCCCCTGCATCCGGCACGTCGGTCGGACCGCCTGTTCAAGTACTTCATGAACTTTGCCGACACACGCAAGGACGGCCTCGACGTGCTGATCTGCGACGAGTCGCACCGCATCCGGGAACGCACGACACGCGGGGATTGGCGCTCCTCCCGCCCCCAGGTGCAGGAGCTGATCGACGCGGCGAAGGTGCCCGTCTTCCTCCTCGACGACCACCAGACCGTGCGACCGGACGAGGTGGGCAGCGTCGACGTGATCACGGAGGCGGCCGAACGCCTGGGCTTCGAGGTGGACCTGGTCACCTTGGGCGCCCAGTTCCGGTGTGGAGGCAGCCCGCGCTACGAGCGGTGGGTGCGCTGCCTGCTGGGGTTGGAGAACGCGGATCCCCATCGGTGGACCGGCGACGAGAACTTTCGGCTGGACCTGGTCGACTCGCCCGAGGAGATGGAGTCGATCCTCCGACGCCTCGACGGTCAGGGCGAGACGGCCAGGATCTCGGCGGGGTTCTGCTGGCCGTGGACGCTGCAGTCCCGCAACGGGAGGCTGGCACCCGACGTACGCATCGGCGGGTGGGCCCGCCCGTGGAACGCCTTCGAGGAGCATCCGCCGCCCGGCATCCCGTCGAGTTCCTTCTGGGCGACGGATCCCGGCGGCTTCGGGCAGGTCGGCTGCATCTACACCGCCCAGGGCTTCGAATACCACTGGTCAGGGGTGATTATGGGCCCCGACCTGGTGGTACGTGGCGGACGGTTCGTCACCCGGCCCGGTGAGTTGCGCGATCCCAAGCTGGTTTCCCGGGACGGAAGAGTCCGGGCGAAGAATCCCGACCGGTTGATCCGCAACACGTACAAGGTGCTGCTCACCAGGGGTCTGTACGGCACTTTTCTCTACTCGGTCGATCCGGAGACGCAGGTGTTCCTGTCCCGGCTGATTCCGGCGTCGGGTCGCCGTGGTCCCGTGGTGGCGCCCGGCGTGCGGCGGACCGGTTCGGGCCGGGCCGGGGGAGCCGACGCCCAGCCGCAGCGGATTGTCGGATTCCCGACCGAAAACTGGGGATGACGTCGCGGGGAAGCCGAATTCGCAGGTGAGGCACCCAATCGACCCGGTCAATGTCACTTCCCGACGTCCGGTCCGCTTGTCCTGACCCCTGGCCTATGGGCAGTAATGGCAGGGGAAGGTACCGTCCACCGGACTGCAGGACGGTCTGGTTGTTCGGGAGTGGCAATGGTCGCGCGGGGGCGCAGGGCACGGCATGCGTGAGGACTCACCGCGCTGGGAGCAAATCAATCCGAGCTCCTACCAGCACGAGCAGGAGGGCCTGCGCGAGCTGGCCGCATACCTGCCGGACGCCGAGCCTTACCACGTGTGGGCCAACGTGGAGTTCGTCGGCACCGACGGCTCCATCAACGAGGTCGACGCGCTGGTGCTCACCCGCAGCGGCCTCTACGTGCTGGAGCTCAAGCACTGGCAGGGCCGGTTCTCCGGCGACGGCCAGCAGTGGCGGCGGCACAAGCCCAACGGCCGCACACAGGTGCTCGACAGCCCGCTGATCCTGGCCAACCGCAAGGCGAAGCGGCTGCGCAGCGTCATCCAGCAGTACGCCCCGCCCGGCGCGCGCGTCCCGTACGTGCAGGCGGCGGTCTTCCTGCACGCCCGTGACTCGCGCTCCGAGCTGGACGAGATCGGCCGCCAGCACGTCTACGGGCTGGACGGTCACGCCGCCGGGAAGCTGCCCAGCCTCAAGGAGATGCTGCTCGCCCAGCCGCTCGACGCCCGGCACCACGTCGACGCGGTCCGGGGCCGGCAGATCGTCGAGCTGGTGAAGGGCGCGCGGATCCGCCCCTCCGTCGCCGACCGCCGGGTCAACCAGCTCGTGCTGCACCAGCGGCCGTTCGCCGAGGGCATTGGCTGGCAGGACTTCCTCGCCGACCACACTGTCGGCGGCGAGCTGCTGCGCCGGGTCCGGTTCTACCTGACCAGCCGGGCCGCCGAGGAGGACGTACCGACAATCAAGCTGGCGGCGGAGCGCGAGTTCCGGCTGCTGCAGGGCATCCACCACCCGGGCATCGCCCGCGCCCTCGACCTGGTCGAGCACCCGTGGGGGCCGGCGGTCGTCTTCGACCACCGCAAGGAGTGGGTACGCCTCGACCAGTGGCTGGCCGAGCGGGACGGCCGGCTGCAACTGGCCCAGCGCCTCCAGCTCGTGCAGGATCTCGCCGAGATCGTCGACCACGCCCACTCCCGGCGGCTGTCGCACCGGTCGTTGAACCCCCGGGCCGTCTTCGTCTGCGACCCGGACAGCGCCCGCCCGACCCTCGTGGTGACGGACTGGCAGACCGGCGGCCGGTTGCCGGGCACCCGGATGACGACGCTCGGCTCCCCGACCGACCCGGCCAGCCTCGAACTGTTCTTCGACGACGTGGTCCGCCGCTACCAGGCCCCCGAGGCGGCCGTCGTCGAGGGGCTGCCGGGCCACCAGCTCGACATCTTCTCCCTCGGCGCGCTGGCGTACCGGATCTTCGCCGGGGTCGAGCCGGCGGCCACCGCCGAGGATCTGCTCGCGGCGGTCGCCGACGGCGGCCTGCGCCTGGACGCGGTCGCCGACGGCATGCCGACGGCGCTGGTCTCGGCCGTCTACGACGCGACCCGGGGCGACCCGGCGCAGCGGATGGCGCGGGTGGGTGACTTCCTCACCTGGCTGGACCTGGTCTGGGAGGAGCTGACCGCCCCGGAGCCCGAGCCGGTGGTCGACCCGCTGCAGGCCCACCGGGGCGACGTGCTCGACGGCGGCCTCACCGTGCTCGGCAACCTGGGCAGCGGGGCCACCGCGATCGCCCTCGCCGTCACCCGGGGCGACACCTCCGACGGGCGTGAACTGGTGCTCAAGGTGGCCCGGGACGAGCAGTACGCCGACCGGTTCGCCGCCGAGGCCCGCACAGTCGACAAGCTGCGCGACTCCCGGGTGGCGGCGCTGGTGCAGGGGCCGATCAAGGTCGGCAACCGCACCGCCCTGCTGCTGGAGAGCGCCGGCAAGCGCACCCTCGCCGAGGACCTGCGCGGCGGCCGGCTGGCGCTGGACCTGCTGGAGCGCTACGGCCGGGACCTGCTGGAGATCGTGGCGTTCCTGGACGGGCAGGGGGTGTGGCACCGGGACATCAAGCCGGCCAACCTGGCGGCCCTTCCCCGGCCGAAGGACAAGCAGCCCCACCTGTGCATCTTCGACTTCTCCCTGGCGGGCGTGCCGGCCGACCAGCTCACGGCCGGCACCACCGCCTACCTCGACCCGTTCCTCGGGCCGCCGCGCCGGCTGCGGTTCGACGCCGCCGCCGAGCGCTTCGCCGCCGCCGTCACCCTGTACGAGATGGCGACGGGCACGCTGCCCCGCTGGGGCAACGGCGCCAACCCCGCCGCCGTCAGCGACGAGGTGACCCTCGACCCGGCGGCCTTCGACCCGTCGGTCGCCGACCGGCTGGTCGCCTTCTTCGCCAAGGCGCTGGCCCGGGACACCGCCGACCGGTTCGACACCCTCGACGAGATGACCGACGCCTGGCGGGCGGTGTTCCGGGAGATCCCGGAGCCGGCGGCGGCCACCGACGACACGGGCGGGGCCGCCCCGCTGGGCCGCTCCTCGCCGCTGGAGGGCGCGGAGCTGACCGCGCGGGCCCGTTCGGCGCTGGAGCGGCTGGGCATCACCACGGTCGGCGAGCTGCTGGACGCCGAGCCGTCGGCGCTGACCCGGGCCCGGGGCGTGCCCGACGCCACCCGCAAGGAGATCCTGGCCCGCGTCCGGGAGCTGCGGGACCTGCTGGACGCCGAACCGGAGCCGGCCGCCGCCGCCCGCCCGTACGCGCAGGGCGTCGAGGCGCTCTGCGCCACCCTGCTGCCGGCGGTCACCGACCGCACGGCCTGGCACCGCACGGCCGTGCAGGTGCTCCTCGGCCAGGCCCCCGACGCCGACGGCCGGTATCTGCGCTGGCCGTCCCAGTCGGACGTGGCGCGGGTGGCCGGCAAGCAGCAGCCGCAGATCTCCACCCTGCTGCGGCGGGTCGTCGCCCGGGACTGGCAGCCGAACGTCGCCCTCCGCCTGGTCTGCGACGAGATCGTCGCCGTGCTCGACGGGCGGGGCGGGGTGGCCTCCGCCGAGGAGATCGCCGAGGCGCTGGTCGCCGCGCGCGGCTCGTACACCGTCGAGCCGAAACGCACGGCGCAGGCCATCGGCCTGGTCCGCGCCGCCGTGGAGACCGAGCTGGCGCGGGGCGGCGACGCCCGGGTGGCCATGCACCGGCTGCGCGACTCCGACACCGTGCTCGTCGGCCGGGAACCCGACGACCCGGGCATCGAGCGCACCGCCGACGACCTGCTCGGGTACGTGACCCGGCTGGGCCGGCGGGCCACCGAGCTGGCCGGCGCGGACCCGCTGCCCACCCGGGCGCGGGCGGTGGAGGAGCTGCGGGCGCTGGAACCGCCGCCGGCCGGCACCCCGCCGCTGAGCGACGCCCGGCTGCTGCAGCTCGCCGCCGCCGGCAGCGGCGGCAGGGCCGCCGTCAACGCGCAGGGCCAGCTCTACCCGGCGGGGATGCCCGCCGGGCGCGCGCTGCGCCTCGCCGCGGGCGCGCTGGTCGGCCAGAAGCTCGACCCCGACGCGGTACGCGCCAGAGTGCGCGCCCGTTTCCCCCGCGCCCAGGAGCTGCCGCCCCGGCCGCAGCTCGACGGGCTGCTGCGGGAGGCGATCCCGCTGGTCTGGGACGTGTCGGCAGGCCTGTACGCACCGCCGGACCGCACCTCCTCGGTCACCGGCACCCGCATGCAGAGCACGGTCGGCCCGATCCTGGAGCCCGACGCCGCCGCGCAGGTCAGCCGGCGGCTGCACGATGTCATCGGCCGGCGCGGCTTCCTGGTGGCGCTCACCTCGGTGCGGCGCACCGCCCACGCCCGCCGGGCCCTGCTGCAGCGCTACGACCTCACCGAGGTCGACGTCACCGCGATCATGCTGGAGCGGCTGCGGGCGCTCAGCTTCCCCTGGGAGGCGATCGTCGCCGCCGACACCGGCTCGCCGACGGACGCCGACTTCCGCTCCCTGGTGGAGCTGTTCCAGCACGAGGTGCTGCCCGCCGTCGAGCGGCGGCTCGCCGAGGCCCCCGGGCCGGTGCTGATCACCGAGGCCGCGCCGCTGGCCCGCTACGACCAGCTCCGGCTGGTCCAGGAGCTGGCCGACCCCACCCGGGCACGCCCCGCCGCCCGGCTGCTGCTGGTCCCCGTCCGCCGCACCGAGCCGGTGCTGCTCGACGGCCGACAACTCCCGCTCACCTCCCCGGCCAGCCAGTCCCTGTGGCTGCCGGAGGAGTGGAGCGGCGCCGCCCCCGCACAACAGCAGAGGAACGCCACCCGATGATCCCCCTGAAGGCCCTCCAGGCCCAGGTCACCGCCCTCACCGACGACCTGCGCGCGGTGGTCGCCGGGGACTCCGAACTGGAGTCTTCGCTGCGCAAGGAACACGGCCAGGCGACAGACGCCCGGCGTACGGCGGGGACGTTCGAGACCTGGCTGGAGGACGTCCTCGACCAGGCGGCGGTGGCATGGGTGCTCGGCTGCGTCTTCGTGCGCTTCTGCGAGGACAACGCGCTGGTCGAGCCGCTGTGGATCGGCGGCCCGGAGCCGACCGCCCCGGTCGAGCGGGCGGTGCAGCACCGACAGCAATACCTGATCGACCACCCCCGACGCAACGACCGGGAGTGGCTGCGCGAGGCGTTCACGTACCTGCGGGGGCTGCGCGCCACCGGCAAGATCTTCGACGAGCACAACCCGGTGTGGCGGTTCGACATCTCCGGCGAGGCGGCCGAGAAACTGTCGGAGTTCTTCCGGCGCGGCCCGGGGCTGGCGTCCCTGCGGGTGGAAGACCTGGACACCCGCTTCCTCGGCGACCTCTACCAGGACCTGTCGGCACACGCGAAGAAGACGTACGCGCTGCTGCAGACGCCGGACTTCGTGGAGGAGTTCATCCTCGACCGCACGTTCGAGCCGGCGGTGAAGGAGTTCGGCCTGCCCGACACGTCGGTCATCGACCCGACCTGCGGGTCGGGGCACTTCTTGCTCGGCGCGTTCGGCCGGCTGGTGAAGCTGTGGCGCAAGCGGGAGCCGGCAGGGGACATCCGAGTGCTGGTCGAGCGGGCGCTTGGCCAGGTGACCGGGGTGGACATCAACCCGTTCGCGGTGGCGATCGCCCGGTTCCGGCTGTTGGTGGCCGCGATGAAGGAGTGCGGGCTCACGTCGCTGGAGCGTACGCCGGCCTGGCCGGTGCGGGTGGCGACCGGCGACTCACTGCTGCGCTGGGGGCGCAAGTCGAGCCACCAGGGCGACCTTCTGGAGTACGGCAAGGGCGAGAGCGGCTTTGCGTACGCGACCGAGGACGCCGACGTGCTGGGCAAGTACCTGCGCGAGGGGCAGTACACGGTGGTGGTCGGTAACCCCCCGTACATCACGGTGGCAGACGCAGCCAGGAACCAGCTCTACAGGGAGATTTACCCCGACGTCTGCCACCGGCAGTACGCGCTGACGGTGCCGTTCGCCAAGCGCTTCTTCGACCTGGCCAAGCGCTCGGACGAGCACGGCGAGGGCGCGGGCCACATCGGGCAGATCACCGGCAACGCCTTCATGAAGCGCGAGTTCGGCAAGAGGCTCGTCGAGGAATACCTGGCCCACCATGTTGAATTGACTGAGGTTATCGATGCTTCGGGTGCATATATTCCTGGCCACGGAACGCCGACCGTAATTTTGGTAGGGCGAGCAAATTCGCGTCGGCGAGTAGCTGGCGTGCGAGCTGTTCTTGGTGTTCGGGGCGAGCCGAGTCAGCCGGATGAGCCGTCGATGGGACTCGTCTGGCGCGCGATAGTGGATCAGGTCGGCCAGCCTGGAAGTGTTTCCGATTGGGTTTCGGTGGCTGACCTGCCGCGTGCTGACCTTTCGCTTCATCCGTGGAGCCTGTCCGCAGGTATTTCCTCTCCTGTCATGTCCAAGCTCCAGTCCAGCGCGCGTGTCTTGAGTGATGTTGTGGACAATATTGGTTACACCGGGCAGACAAACACAGACTCGGCGATGCTGGCAAGTAAGAAGCAGTTTGTCAGGGTTGGAGTTGAGGCAGACGCTCATCTTCAGTTCGTTACTGGCGAGGCGGTCCGAAATTTCGTTGTCCATGAGGGTGATCATTCGCTCTTTCTTCACCGCGATTCCGAAACCATCGATATTGCTGGCTACCCCGGGGCCTTGCGTCGGCTATGGCCGCTTCGAGAGGCGCTGTGGGCTCGACGGACGTTCGCCAAGTTGTCCTATAAGGAAGAAGGGCGCCCGTGGTGGGGCTGGCATCAGGTTGCATCGCAGCGTCTCGGTGCATCGCTGAACATCTGCTTCGCCTTCGTTTCCACCCACAATCACTTCGTTCTCAGTAGAAGCGAGAGGCTTTTCAATCGCAGTGCTCCCACGGTTAAGCTGAGGAAGGACGCGACGGAGGACGAGCACTTGCGGCTGCTCGGGGTGCTGAACAGCTCGACCGCCTGTTTCTGGCTCAAGCAGGTGAGTCAGAGTAAGGCCGGCAGTGGAATTGGCCGAGGAATTCAGCCCGAAGCATGGATGGATCGGTGGGAGTTCACCGGGACGAAGTTGCAGGGGTTTCCGCTGCCGGGGGCGTACCCGTTGGGGCGGGCGCGGGCGCTGGACTCGCTGGCGCAGCGGCTCGCCAGCCTGAGCCCGGCGGCGGTCGCGGATTCCGGGGTGCCGACCCGGGAGCGGCTGCGCACAGCGCACCGCGACTACGACCTGACCCGGGCGCAGATGATCGCGCTGCAGGAGGAGTTGGACTGGGAGGTCTACCGGCTCTACGGGCTGCTTGACGGCGACCTGACCTGCGCCGAGCCGCCGGAACTCAAGCTGGGCGAGCGGGCGTTCGAGATCGTGCTGGCGCGGAAGATGGCGGCCGGCGAGGTGGAGACGCAGTGGTTCGCGCGGCACGGGTCGACGCCGATCACCGAGATGCCGGCGCACTGGCCGGATGATTACCGGGCGCTGGTGCAGCGGCGGATCGAGGTCATCGAGTCGGATCGCAACATCGCGCTGATCGAGCGGCCGGAGTGTAAGCGGCGGTGGGCCAGCGACGGCTGGGACGAGATGCAGGCCAAGGCGCTGCGGGACTGGCTGCTGGATCGGTTGGAGGCACCGGAGCTGTGGGGCGACCGGCCGACGCCGCAGTCGGTGGCGCAGCTCGCGGACAAGGTGCGCCACGACGACGACTTCCGCTCGGTGTTGGAGCTGTGGGCCGGGCGCGACGACTACGATCTGACGAAGACGCTCGCCAAGCTGGTCGCAGACGAACACGTGCCCTACCTGCCCGCTGACCGATACAAGCCATCCGGCCTGCGCAAGCGGGTGCAGTGGGAGCGCACCTGGACGCAGCAGCGGTTGGAGGACGCGGGCGAGAGCGTGCAGGTAGACGTTCCGCCGAAGTACAGCTCGGCGGACTTCGCCAAGGCGTCGTACTGGAAGGCGCGCGGCAAGCTCGACGTGCCGAAGGAGCGGTTCATCTCGTACCCGAAGGCGGGCCGCGACAACGACGGCACGGTGCTGCTCGGCTGGGCCGGGTGGGACCACCTCGCCCAGGCCCAGGCGCTGGCGACCGTCTACCTGGACCGCAAGCTCCAGGCGGCCTGGCCGGCGGAGCGCCTGCTGCCGCTGCTCGCGGGCGTCGCGGAGCTGGAGCCGTGGCTGCACCAGTGGCACGCCGACGAGCGGCCCGACTTCCCTGGCTCACCCGCCCAGTTCTTCACGGACCTGATCGACGCCGAGCTGTCCCAGCTCGGCGCGGACCGCGCCGAGCTGACCAAGCTGCGAGGCGTGATGTCTGCCTGAGGCTGACACCGAAGAGTTCCCTCAGCGAAGCGCGGCGACGATCCGTCCGACGGAGGTGGACGGATTGCCCTCGGGGAGCAGGTCGAGCTGATCCGCCCTCCGACAGGCAGCCTCGATTCAGTCGCGGAACTTGTCGAAGTCAAGCGCGGTCTTAGCTGTGGTTGGACGCGTGGGCCGAATCGTGCCGTTCCTCGCCTTCGACGTCGAGATGCGCAAGGTCATCTGCTCTACCAACGCGATCGAGTCCGTGAACGCCGCATCCGCAAGGCCGTGCGTGCTCGTAGGCACTACCCAACGAGCAGCACTCAAGTGCGTGTACATGGCTTTGATGAGCCTCGACCCCACCGGCTCCGGCCGCCAGCGCTGGCCCACGCGCTGGAATACACCGTTGAACCCCTTCCAGATCGCCTTCGAAGGTCGGCTCGCTTAGTCAATCACTGACCATCTCAAGAACCAAGGTCAGCCGTTAACTTGGCACTCTCTTGACCGGGCTTGACCCGCGGGGAGCGGAGTGTTCGAATTACTACGTTCCGCCATGCGGGCCGACTAATCTATAACTTCATCGGACGGGATTTAATGGCACCCTCTCCCTACAGCCTGGAAGGCGCACGTACGATTCTGTCTGGCCCGGATGACAAATGGGCCAGGTCCCTGAGCACGCTCCTCGGCATCGGGGTGATCGCGGCTGGCCCGATCGGCCTGGCCACCGGCTCAGGTGTCGTCCTCGCGGCTTGGGGCTGGGTCGACCAGAAGAACGAAGTGGTGAGTCTTCTCGGTAGACTGGTCACCGCAGGCCTCGACCGGCTCGGCGTTAGGCGCTTGCCAGAACGGGCCAGCGTCCTTGCCGCGACGCACACGGCCCTGGTGTACGGGGCCTTCTTCGCCGCGATCCGTGAGACCCTCGGGCCTGTTTATGACCAGATCGGCCTGACCGACGAGGACAAGGAACGCCTCGCCGACCGGGCCACCGCCGCACTGGCTCAGAGACAGTTGACGCACGCGTTCGCCGTGACCCAAGTTCCCCTCCCTTGGGCGGGGTGCGGATTCCGTGTCAACCGGGATACGTTCATCACCTCGCTGTACCAGGAGATTGCCTCCCTGTGTATCAAGTTCTTTCAGACCTTTGTCGTCTGGGATAGGGCCGAGGTGGTGAGCCCGGCGGTACCTCTGATCGAAACCATGGTAGAGCGGGCGGTACGCCGGTATGACTCGGAGTACAAGCTGCTGGCCGCAGACGTCCGGGAGTTCGAGATCTGGGCAATGCTTGGCGAACACGACGCCACCCAGGCCGCCGTGGGTGATGCCGCAGAGTCCCTGGTCCGGTTGGAACATCTGTTGGTCTCTCTGGCGGGTGCTGCCCAGCATCAGGCCCATGAGGTCCGGCGGGTCAGCGCTGACTTCAACCGGGCGGTCCTAGACGAACCACTGGTCACCGCCGGCATCTCCGACGAACTCCCCGCACTGAAGGTGCCCGCTGTCGGAGACGGCTACCTCAGCCCGTCCTTCCGTTGGATGGTGATGAGCAATGACGCCAGGCCGGCCGACGAGTCGTGGTGGACGCGAACAACGCCCGAGCAAAGCAATCTGGACGGCTTTCTGGCGGCCTACTTCTCATCTCCCCAGAGCCATGAGCGGCCGCTGGTGGTGCTGGGGCACCCCGGGTCGGGCAAGAGCATGTTCACAAAGGTCTGCGCGGCGAGACTCTCCAGCAGTAACGCCTTTTCGGCTGCCCGGATTCCCTTGCGTCAGGTGCCGGACCCGAATGCCCCGATTTACCAGCAGGTTACCGCCGTCCTTAGTAAGGCCACAAACGGCCGCGTGTCCTGGCCCGAACTCAGCGACGCGTCCGTCGATGCCACCCGGGTGCTGTTCATCGACGGCCTCGACGAGTTCATGCAGGCATCCGGCACCTCCGAGTCGAATTACCTGCAGAACGTCGTCGAGTTTCAGCGCATCGAAGCCGTAACCTCCCACCCGGTCGCGGTCATCGTCACATCGCGGACCCTGGTGGCGGATCTCGCCCGCATCCCCGACGGTTGCCTGGTCATCAAGCTGGAGAACTTCCGACCCGAGCAGGTGACCGCCTGGCTAAACATATGGGACTGCGCCAATCCTCATCTGCGGCATAGCGAGCTAGCGGGCATACCGCCGGCCGGGTCCGTTCTGTCCTATGGAGACATCGCCCGCCAGCCGTTGCTGCTGCTCCTTCTGGTTCTCTACGGCGTCCCCAATGGGCTTCCGTCGATGGAGAAGGGCTCGACGCCTGCACAGATCTACGGTGGCATCCTGCAAAGGTTTATTCGGCGTGAACTGAGTAAACCGACGGATGCGGATCCGGTTGGGAGCGAAGAGGCACAAATCCACGCCGAGTTGTGGCGGCTCGGTATCGCCGCCTTCGGCATGTTCAACCGCGGCAAGCACTACATCGAGGAACAAATACTTCTGGAAGACCTGCACACCCTCGATCCGACGCCCCGACACCGGCAGATTACGCGCAGAGGAGCCGCGCTTAGTGCGGCGCGCCGGGTGCTCGGTAAATTTTTCTTTATTTACACCTCTGAAGCGGACGAGGGCCTGGAGGGACGAAGCTATGAGTTCCTGCATGCGACTTTCAGCGAATACCTGATTGCCTACTTTACGATGACGGAACTCGCCGAGCTCTGGAATTCCCGCGATCGGCCTTCCTCTCAGAACTGGGACGACGACCGCCTCTACGCGCTCCTGTCGCATCAGGCCCTCAACTCCGGTGGCTCCGCGATCCTCTCGTTCATCGAACAACTGCACTCGGACCCAGAAAACGCCACACTCGCGGGCCAGATCCTCCGCATCCTGCTGAGTGAGGCCGGAGACCGTTGGGGCAGCGGTCGATATGGAGCGTATTCTCCCTCGTCGGGCACCTACATGGAGCGCTACGCCACCTATACTGCCAATCTGATGCTGCTCCTGTTGCACGTACAGAGCAATCCGGTGAGGCTCACGACACTTCTTCCTCGGTCGGTTCAGAACAACGACTGGTGGGCGAGGCTTGTCCGGGTTTGGCAGGGGTACATGAGCTCTGAAGTTCTCAGCGCCATGTCAGCGGAAGCTGAGCCAGATTGGGCCATTACCCGAGGTGGATCAAACGAGCAGCCGGTGGTTCATACGGAGTGGCTCGCCCTGTCCCGGATTGATGCGGTAATCTTCAATGCGGGGCACGGCGTGATTGGTAATAGTTACTCAATCGGGAGTCCTGATCGTGAGATACATGCCTTAGGGCAAGCTGCGCGCGCTTATGTGGACCCGGCAGCTTTCTGGCAGGGCCGCCAGGCCGTAGGTGAGCTTATCCATGCGGGTGAAACTGGAGGCCCGCAGAACTACAGCCTTTCGCTGCTGGCCGCTCATGTTGCGTACAGTCCCGAACTCTTTTCGCCAGAAGATGCTGCGGCGCTGGCGCCGCTTGCTCTCCAAGAGGACTTCCTTTCTCGCCAATCGTGGCCCCTGTCGCTTGTTATCGCGCAATATCCTGAACTTGCCGGACGGTCAGATGTCGTGGCACGCATCGACCAGATCCCCGTGGCGAGGCCGGAATTCGCCGCCTTGCTCGCTGGGGCGTTGATCTGGGGGGATGACTGGCCCGCCGCCGCGAGGGTTATTGCCCGCGCAACGGACGGCCTGCGTGGAGCGGCCATGGCGCTCCGGCCCTGGATCGACGGGATGAGCGGCCTGGTCGACGAACGGCGGCAGGTTCTCGTCGTCGCCGGGCATCTGGTCATGAAACAGGGACTGCTGCTGGAGGAGGAGGGGGACCAAATCGAAGCCTGACAGCTCGACCTGATACCTGCGGTCGACCTTGGCGACGAACGCTTCGTGGCAGAGCAGCGCGCCATGCGACGGTCACACCACCGTCGCCTTGCCGTCGGCAACGACGCGGATCACTCGGCCGCGCGGCCCTGTTGAGCTATGCGTTTTTCCTCTACGGCGGTGGATAGCCGGTTCTTGACGACCGTTTGAGGGGTCACAGACCTGCCGTTCAGGCGGCCGTACGGAGGAGGTGGGCGATGGGTAACAGCGGGTTTTCTCGGGAAGGGCTTGGCGAAGCAAGCAGCAGCGCCCGGCCGGTCGCTCGGGGCGCTGCTGCGGTCGTAGCTACGGCGTCAGCGGCGGATCGCCCCGACGAAGGTGGCCCAGGCGGTGGCAGGGAAGGTGAGCGCCGGGCCGTGGGGGTCTTTGCTGTCGCGTACGGCGACGATGCCCGGCAGGTTGTCGGCAACCTCGACGCACTCGCCGCCGTTGCTTCCGCTGCGGGTGCTTTTGCGCCAGTGGGCGTTGCTCAGATCAGCCATGGTGGACCTCCCCGATGATCTTGTTAATGAAGTGCCTCGATTGTCCTTCATCGAGGGCGAGTAGATCTAGGCTTGTCCAGACCTTCTCGTAAGCGTTGAACTCCTCGGGCCGGTCGAGGTAGAGAGCGCCCGTCCATGACTCGCTGTAGACCACTGATGGCTCGGGGGTCGCTCGATTTCCTAGCGGAAACTCAAGCATCACGAAGGAACCTGCTTCAGAGCCACGGTGCAGGCCGGCGGCGAGCGGCAAGATTCGGATCGAGACCGTTGCCATGTCTGCCAGAGCCAACAGGTGACGGAGTTGGTTCACCATCGTTGCAGCGTCGCTGACCGTGCGTAGCAAGGCTGCCTCAGAGAGGATCACGTCCAGCTTCGGCGGCGGAGGCAGGCGACGTTTGAGCAGGGCCTGACGCTGCAGCCGGACCTGTACGAAGCGCTCCCGGTCTTCGTCGCTCACCTCCGTGCGGTGTTGATAGACCCCAAGCGCGTAGTCCCGATGTTGGAGCAGCCCAGGCACCATCGATTCGTTGTAGAAGCGCAGCCGGGAGGCGGCGGATTCGAGGCCGACGTACAGCTCGAACCAGTCGGGGATGGCGTCGCCGTAGGCGTGCCACCAGCCCTTCGCCTTGGTCTCGGCGGCCAGGGCGAGCAGCGCGCGGGTCATCTGGGGCGCCGCCGCGTACAGCTCGCACATGGCGCGGACATCGACGCCGCGCGCGGAGCCGAGCCCGCTCTCGATGCGCCACACCTTCTGCCGGCTGCACTCCAGCGCCTCGGCGGCGGCGTCCAGGGTGATCCCCGCCTCGGTGCGCAGGTCACGCAGTGCCTTGCCGAGCCGGCGTCGTGGCACCGTCGAGCCCATGTCCTCGGCCATCCGGCCTCCTTTGCCGTTGCTTTTTGCAACATCTCGACGCCCCGTTTTGGAACACCGAATGTTGCGGACGATTAGCGGAACAGTGTGAGGGGGCATTCGTTGTGATAGTGCCTCTGACCTTACAAGATGGCCCTGACAAAGGCGATGGGCATGGAATTTCCACGGCCCATTAATTGCCGCATCGAATGGTCGTCGAGGAGGTGCGCCGTGCGCGCGATTCCCCATCCTGTCCGTCCGGTCCGCACCCGCCTCGCGAGCCGCCGGTGAGCGGGCGCTGGGTGGTGCACCTGCCGTTCACCGCCGCTGACCTGCCCACCGCCCGCCGCTGTGCGCGCCGCACCGACCACGACGGGCCGTGCTCGGCCCGGCCGCCCCGGTGACCGCCGCGCCCACCGTCGCCTGCCCGGACTGCGACGGCCTGACCTTCCGGCTCGACCCGTGCCGCTGCACCCGCTACGGCAACGTCGACCTGGCCGACGACGCGCCGGGCGGCGGCGTCGGCGGGCACCGGGAGCCCTACCGGCGGTGCCGGCTGTGCCGGGGCGCCGGCAGCGTGGCCGTGGCCTGCCGCCGCTGCGGGCTGCGGGGCTGGCTGCGCGCCCAGCTCGTGCTCACCGTCGCCAACCTGGACACCGGCGCGGTCGCCTCCCACGAGGTGCTGCCGGCCGACCTTGACCCGCGCCCGGATCCGGCGGGCGGCTGGGCGGTGGAGCTGACCCCACAGGTGCGCGAGCTGGCCGCCCGGGCCGGCGTCGCCCTCGCCACCGTCGGGGAGCCGCCGAGCGTACGGCTGCCGGCGGCCTGGCGGCCCGACCTGCCGGCGGCGCAGCGGCACGAGCTGGCGGCGCGGGCCGTCGCGGAGGCCGCCCGGCCGGCGTGGCGGGTGTGGCTGGGCCGGTCGGCCGCCCCGCCCCCGGTCGACCCGGCACGGCGGCTGGCCCGGCTCTGCGCGCTGGCCGACCTGCTCCTGCTCGACCTGGTCGTGGAGGCCCGTCGCCGCGACGGGGAGCTGCGCTGGGCCGTGCGCTACGAGGTGCCCGGCTCCCCGGTGCCCGCCCACCCGCCGGAAGTGGCGTACGCCGACCTGGCCGCCGCCCTCGCGGCCACGGACGTGGCCGACGCGCTGGCCGGGCTGGGCGAGCGCGGCGAGGACGCGCCCGCCCGGACACTGTGCCCCGACCCGCTCCGGCCGCTGCT
>NZ_GG657738.1:4969870-5005882 GCF_000158815.1 Micromonospora sp. ATCC 39149
CCCTGGTCGAGCAGTCCACCGGCCAGGTCGTCCGCCGCACCCGGACGCCGCTGCGCCGCGCGGCCGAGCCGCCGGACCCGCCGTGGCTCGGTGCGCCGGTGCCCGAATGCCGCTGCCCTGACTGCCGCCCGACCCGGCGCGTCTGCACCACCTGCGGCGGCACGGGTCGCGTGTACGACGCGGCGTTGCTCACCCTGACCGACCTGCGGCACCGGGTGGTGCACCTGGCCTGGTGGGCCGGCACGCCCGAGGCGGTGACCGCAGCGGGCGGCGGGGCGGGCGGCCGGCTCGTCGTCCGGCTCCCCGAACGCTACCGGCTAGCCGCCTGGGCGGCCGTGTTCGGCGTACGCCCCGAGGACCTCGCCGAGGCCGACGGCGGCCACGACATCTCGCCGGACGTGCGCGAAGGTTACGTCACCCTGCCCTGGGCGGGCGCGGACCCGGTGGCCGAGCAGGTGGCCGCCGTCGGCCCGGCGCTGCCCGCCGCGCGCCTGCTGGTCACCGCCGTACGCCCCGACGCGCCGCCGCTGGCCGAGCTGCTCCGGCTCGCCCTCGGCCTGGACCTGGCGCTGGTGGTCAATCTGGTTGATCTGCGGAATCACCCGGCTGGACTGCTGCGGGCGCACGGCGTGCTCTGGTCGGTCGAGCTGCGCCCGCCGGCCGCCCCAGTGCACCCCGACGACCTGCCGTGCCGGCCCAGCCCGGAGGCGGCCGTGGCGCACTGCCTCGAGGGCCTCGACGCCACCCTCCCCGAGACCGTCCCCGCCGACCCGGACGCGCCGGTCCCCGTGCCCCGGTCCGGCCCCCGGCCGCTGCCCGCCGACCCGGTGCCGGCCCTGCTGCGCCTCGCCGCCGGGCACCCCGACCAGCCGCTCACCGTCCGGTTCACCCGAGGCGGCTGCACCATCCACCGACACGCCGACGAGGGGCCGGTGCTGCTGGCCGAGGGCGATGACCTGCCCGATCGTCGGTTGACGTGACGTGCTGGGGAACATATGTTCGACACGTGTGGGAAAGATCCGGAGCCGACCAGGTTGCCGCCGCGCCGCCGCGTGGCCAGCAGGCGACCGGCCCCGCGAGGGCCTCTAGGATCAGGCCCATGGATCGGGCGACGGTGGAGCGGGCAGCGCTGGTCGCGCTGCTGCGGCAGCCCGATCTGAGCTGGTCGGACACCACCCACGAGGTCCAGGAGGCCGGCACCGCGCTCGGCGTGCTCACGCGGCTGGTCGGCAGGGCCGACACCTTATTCCCCGACACCCGATCGGTCGACTCGCTCATCGAGGCGGCGGCCGGAGACCTGCTGGCCTGGCAGGCCGAGGGCGTCGCCGTCCGTGCCTTCTTCGACGAGGACTATCCCGCCCAGCTCCGCGACATCCGGGAGATGCCGCCGCTGCTGTTCGCCCGGGGATCCCTGCGTCCCGATCCGCGTGCCATCGCCGTGGTCGGCAGCCGAGAGGCGAGCGACCGTGGCCTGGAGGTCGCCGGGTCGGTGGCGACCTCGCTGGCCAGCCGGGGCGTCACCGTGGTCAGTGGCCTGGCGAAGGGCATCGACACTGCGGCCCACGAGGCGGCGCTCGCCGCCGGTGGGCGCACGGTCGCGGTCATCGGCACGGGCATCCGCCGCCACTATCCCGCAGCCAACCAGGCGCTGCAGGAGCACATCGCCGAGGTGGGCCTGGTGATCAGCCAGTTCTGGCCGGACGCCGCCCCGACGAAGCAGAGCTTCCCGATGCGCAACGCCGTGATGAGCGGCTATGCCGCCGCGACAGTCGTCGTCGAGGCCGGCGAACGCAGCGGAGCCCGCATCCAGGCGCGGCTGGCGCTCCAGCACGGCCGTCCTGTGGTGCTCACCGGCCAGGTCATGCGGCACGAGTGGGCGCGCTCGTTCGCCGACCGGCCCGGGGTCCACGTGGCGCGCGGCACGGTGGAGTTGATGGAGGCGGTGGACGCCATCCTCGACCGGGTGCCGACCGCCCCCGAGCTGGAGGGCTTTCCTGAGTTCGCCAACCTCTGACCCCTGGGCCAGGATCCGGGCGTACGTCGAGACCCAGCGGAACTTCCTCCACAATCCGCTGGCCGCCGGAGAGCCGATCTGCCCGACCTGCCGAGGGGTTCGTAGCGCCGGATACGCGTACTGCTACCCCTGTCAGGAGCAGCAGACGGAGTCCGGCGGGCTGCTCGCCGACGTGGTGGTGCCGATCTCGTACTCCCCGCGTAACGGCCAGCACCATCACCACCTGCGCTCGTACAAGTCCGACCCGGCATCCGCGCAGGCGAGGTGGAACCTGCTGGCGCTGCTGCTCCTGTTCCTGAGGGACCATCTCGGCTGCGTCGCCAGAGGCATGGACGGTGCGCCGACCCACGTCGTCGCCGTGCCCAGCACCCGGGGGAAGCCCGGTCCGCACCCCCTCCAGAGGATGGTCGGCGACCGGCTGGCGCTGCCCTGGCTCGCCGCCGTGCCGAACCCCCGCTATGGGCACGACGTCCGGCGGTTTCAGCGCGACTGGTTCACGGTCCGGCTTCCTCACCCCGCAGGTCCCGTTCGCCCGCTGATCCTCGACGACACCTGGACGACTGGTTCCCGGGCCCAGTCCCTCGCGCATGCGCTGAGGGTCGCCGGTGCCTCGTCGGTGGGTGTCGTGGTGCTCGGTCGGCACGTCAATCCGGAACACGCGGCGTCCCGATTCCTGCTCAGGGCGATCGAGGAGCCGCTGTTCGATCTGTCGGTGTGTGCCGTCGAGCGATGACCGCCACCTGTCCGGTATCCGACTCCTCCTCGCGTTCCCTGTTGCTGCGCCGGCAACGCAGCTGATCTGCGGCTTCTCCGACGAATGGCGCAACTGCGCGCCATCGGTCCACTGTGGCTACGTCGACCGGACCACAATCTGGCCATCCGGGGCGGTACCCGAGCAAACGCATCAATGGGTAGCGTGTCGGGCACCCTGGGGAGGCTTTGGAGGCACACCGGTGACGCTGCTGCGCGACCTGATCGACATCCCGACGTCCGTCGGTGAGGGCGACTTCGTGGTGAAGGCCGCCGAGGGCGCGGATCTGAGCCGGTACGTGGTCACCGACCAGCTTCGGGACAACTTCGTCGACGCGCTGCGCCGGATCGGGCACGCGGTCACCACCGGCCGTTCCCAGGCGGCGTTCCTGCACGGCTCGTTCGGCTCCGGCAAGTCGCACTTCATGGCCGTGCTGCGGGAGGTCCTCGCGCACAACCCGGAGGCCCGGAAGGTGCGGAACCTGACGGGCCCGGTCGTCGCCGCCGACCCCTGGCTGCCCGGCCGGAAGTTCCTCACGCTGACCCTGCACATGCTCGACGCCCGTTCGGTGGAGCAGGCGATCCTGGAGGGCTACCTGCGCCACGTCGCCGTCGCCCACCCGGACGCGCCCGTTCCCGCCGTGCACCGGTCGGACGCGCTGCTGGAGAACGCCGCCGGCCTGCGCCGGACGCTCGGTGACGACAAGTTCTTCGCGGCCCTGGGCGGCGGTGCCACCGCGCCCGGCGCGGCCGTCGGCCTGGCCGCGATGCGCGCCAGCAAAGAGGGCTTCAACCCGCAGCGGTACGCCGAGGCCGCCGCGCAGCCGCCCGGCACCAAGGAGCGCGACGCCCTGGTCAGCGCGCTCACCCAGGCGTTCTTCAGCGGCGCGGTGCACAGCGCCGAATACCTCGACCTGGACACCGGCCTCGCGGTGATCACCCGGCACGCGAAGGCCCTCGGGTACGACGCGATCGTGCTCTTCCTCGACGAGCTGATCCTCTGGCTCTCCGGCCGGATCGCCGACTACACCTTCGTCAACACCGAGGGTGCCAAGCTCAACAAGCTGGTGGAGTCCGCCGACGCCGCCCGGCCGCTGCCGCTGGTCTCCTTCGTGGCCCGCCAGCGCAACCTGGAGGACTTCCTCGGCCCGCAGGTCGGCGGCACCGAGCGGGAGGCGCTGGCGCACGTGATGCGCAGCCTCCAGGGGCGGTTCGGGGAGATCGTCCTGGCCGACACGAACCTGCCCGAGATCACCGAGAAGCGGCTGCTCAAGCCGAACGACGACACGGCCCGCGCGGTGATCGACAACGCCTTCGCCGCAGTGCGGCACAACGGCGAGGTGTGGGAAACGCTGCTGCTCGGCGCGCAGTACGGCGACGCGGGTATCGGCTCCGACGCCACCGCCTTCCGCCAGCTCTATCCGTTCTCGCCGGCCCTGGTGGCGACCCTCGTCGCGCTCTCCCAGGCGCTGCAGCGCGAGCGGACGGCGCTGAAGGTGATGACAGAACTGCTGGTCGAGCGGCGGGAGACCCTGCGGGTCAACGACCTCATCGGCGTCGCCGCCCTGTTCGACCCGCTGGTGCTGCACGGCGAGCTGCCCGACCGGCCCAAGCTGCGCCAGCAGTTCGAGGCCGCCCGCACGCTCTACCTGCGCAAGCTGCGCCCCATCCTGCTCACCGTCAACGGCATCGACGAGGAGAAGGCCGCCTCGCACACCCAGTTCCAGCTCGACGACAAGCTGGTCAAGACGATCCTGCTGGGCGCCCTGGTGCCCGACGTGCCGGCCCTGCACAACCTCACCGCCGCGAAGCTGCACGCGCTGAACTTCGGCTCCATCTCCTCGCCGATCCCCGGCTACGAGAACACGATGGTGCTCAACCGGTTGAAGCGGATCAGACAGGACGCCGGCGAGCTGCACCTGACCGACGACCATGACCCCGTCGTGTCGCTCAAGCTCTACACCGTCGACTTCGACAAGCTGCTCGACCTGGTCCCGCACAACGAGACCTCGGCCGGCGTGCGGCAGCAACTGCTGCGCGAGCTGATCAGCGCCGAGATGGGCCTGGCCGGCAGCGAGGGCAGCCACGGCGAGCTGCAGCAGCCGCGCGAGTGGCGGGGGCGGCGGCACATCGTCCAGGTGAAGTTCGGCAACGTCCGCGACACCGACGCGATGCCGATCGCCGCGCTGCTCGCCCCCGGCGAGTCGTGGCGGATCGTCATCGACTACCCGTTCGACCCGCAGGACTACCCGCGCAGCGCCGACCGGGCCCGCATCGAGGAACTGCCCCGGGGTTCCAACACCGTGTTCTGGCTGCCGCTCTATCTGACCGACGACATGATGAGCCGGGTCGCCCAGCTTGCGAAGATCAACTATCTGCTCGGCGTCGGCGGCGCGGGGGAGCGGCTCAACACCCTCGCCGCCGACTGGCCCAAGGCCGACCGGCAGCAGGGCCGGGTCTACCTGCTGCAGCGGCAGAGCCAGCTCCGCGACGGGTTGATCACCGCGCTCAAGCAGGCGTACGGGGCGGCCAGCCCGCAGCCCTCCGACGTACACGACGACACCGTCGGGGTGCTGCACACCCTGGCCGAGGGGCTGCGCATCGGGGATCCCCGGGGCGGCACGCTCGCCGACGCGTTCCGCAACCTCACCGCCGAGCTGCTGGAATGGTCGTACCCGGGCACCCCGGCACTGCCGGTGGACGAGAAGCCGCTCACCCGCGGCGACCTGGCCAAGGTCCTGGAGTACGCCAAGCGGGCCGCCGCCGATCCCACCCGCGGCGTCTCCGTCGACTCGCAGGCCGACCAGCGGGTGCTCCGCCGCATCTGCAACCCGCTGCAGCTCGGCGAGATGGTCGACCACCGGTATGTGCTCGCGATCACCACCTGCCACTGGAGCCGGCACCTGCTGCAGGAGGCGGCAAAGGAGGACTACCGCGACCACTTCCCCGTGCACCGGCTGCGCGACTGGCTGGACGTGCCGAAGCGGCGCGGCTTCGACCGCGACCTGCAGAATCTCATCATCGCCGTCTTCGCGCTCGAACAGCAGTTGAGCTGGTACGACAACGGCGTCAAGACCAGTGTCGGCGCGGTCAACGGCGTGGAGGACCGCCTCGAGCTGCGCCACCCGCCGATGCCGGGCGAGGACGCGTGGAAGGCGGCCCTGGAGTTCGGGCAGCCCTTCTTCGGCGTCGTCCTGCCCCGGTTCCGCACCCCTGCCAACCTCGCCGACATGGCCAAGGACATGCGCGAGGTCGCCAGGACGTACGCCGACTCCACCCGGACCCTCGTGGCCAGCCTGGAGGCGCACGCGGTGCCCCTCGGCCTGGACCTGAACGCGCCCACCGGCCGGCTCGCCACCGCCCGGCGGGTCGCCGAGCTGCTCACCCAGATCGCCGGCGAGCGGGACGACGTGGTGCTCGTCGAGGTGGTCGCCGAGGGGGAGGACCGCCTCGCCGGCCTGGACGGCCAGGCGGCGAGCGGCGTCTTCAAGCAGGCACAGCGGCTCACCTCGGCGCTGGCCGGCACGCAGTGGCCGCTGATCAACGCGGTGGAGCAGCGGGCCGGGAGCGACCCCCGCGCCCGCGCGCTGCTCGACCGGCTCAGGGCCGCCGCCCGGGACGAGCACCACGGCTCCGACATGGTCAAGGCGCTGCAGGAGGCGGTCGCCGCCGCAGCCGCCCTGCTGGCCGAGCACAACCCGCCGGTCCCCCCGAACCCGCCTGTCCTTCCGGACCCGCCGGTCGTCGACCGCGATTCGGCCATCGTCACGCCGCCGTTCGTTCCGCCGACCGGTGGTGTCCCGTCGTCCGGCGATCCGAACCCGTTAGCCGTCATTCCGGTGCAGCGCAAGCCGGCAGACCCGCTCCTCCCGCCGCCCGCCGCCCGCCGGGTCACGGTCGCCGAGGAGCGGGAACTGGACCGGCTCGTCGGCGAGCTGCGCGCCGAGGTCACCGCCGGTCGGCGGATCACCGTCGCCTGGCAGGTCGAGGAGTCGGAGCAGCCGTCGTGAGCGTCGCCCGGGCGGCCGTCCGCCCCGCCGCCGTGCGGCGCAAGGTCGAGTCGTGGCTCGCCGAGCGCGACGGCAGCGACGCGATCGTGCTGCACGCCCGCCCCGAGTGGACCGACGAGCCGGTCCTCACCGTGGGGGACACGCCCGTGCGGGTCGTACCCTGCCGGACGCCGCTCGCCGCGCGGGCCGCGCTCGCCGACCGGGCCGCGCACGAGAAGCTGGTCCTCCTGACCGACCTCACCGACATGGAGCTAGGCGACGGCCTGCTGACCCACGTCAGCATGCAGAAGGGCCGCAGCGTCGACCCGTGGGACCTGGTCACCCAGGTGTTCGGCGGCCAGGTGCGGCTCGACTCCACCCTCGTGCGCACCGGCCGATGGGTCGCCGACGCCCTCACCGACCTTGCGCCGGCCCAGGGCTGGCCGCCGCCCGCCGGCCTCATCCTCACCCGGGACCACGCGCTGCGGCACCTCGCCGGGGCGGTACTCGGCCTCGACCCCGACGCACTGGACGGAGCCGGCCTCCTCCAGTGGAGCACCGACGCACCCAACCAGCTCCGCTTCGGCGACCTGCCCACCGAATGGTCCGACGGGATCGCCACGTTCCTCCGCGAGGTCGCCGGCCCGGTCGCCGTGCCGGTCCTCGCCGCCGTCGGAGCCGGGCACGGCGTCGACGCCATCCCACTCGGGCTGCTCGCCGGGGTACTCTGGCCCCGGGCCGCCGAGTCGCGGCCCGACATGGATCTGGTGGTCGCCCGCACCCGGCTCGAGCCGCGCTTCGGCGGTGCCCGCCTCACGGAGGAACAGGCCAGCGCGTTCGGGGAGGCGACCGAGGCGTGGATCTACCGGGCCCTCGACGGCGACCATGCGGTACGCCACGACGCGCGCCGGATGCTGCGCCGGGCGGAGGACATCGCGGCCGAGATCGACGTCGCCGGACGGCTCGCCGCGTCCGACCTGTTGCCGGCCCGGCTTCACGCAGCGGATGCGTGCATTCGGCGAGGCCGTGCGGCTCGCCGTGCCGGCGGCCGGGGCTCCCGTCGCGCCCGCCGGTGAGCTGATCGAGCGGGCGCAGGACCGGCTCGCCGAGGTCGAAACCCACCGGTCGGCCGAGCGCTCCCGGGTGGAGACCGCGCGGATGGCCGTCCGCCTGCTGCGGTGGCTGGCCACGCCCGAGGGGTCCGCCCCCGCCACGATGCTCGACGCCGTGCAGCGGCAGGTCCGCGACGACGGCTGGGTCGACCGGGCCCGCCTTGACATCTTCGTCGGGGACGTCGACCCGCAGGTCGCGCGGGCCTACCGGCTGCTGCACGCGGCCGTGGAAGCTCGTCGTGCCCGCCACGACCACCAGTTCGCCGAGCTGCTGCAGGACACGACCGTTGCCGAGCGGGACCCGGGCACCCTGCTGCGCGTGGAGGACGTGCTGGACCGCGTCGTCCGTCCCATCGTGGACAACGGACGACGGGTCCTGATGCTCGTCCTCGACGGCATGGGAACCGCGGCGGCCGTCGAGATCGCCGAGTCCCTGGGCCGTGGCGGCGCCTGGGAGGAGCTGACGCCCGGCGGCGGCCCCCGCGTCGGCGTCCTCGCCGCGCTGCCGACGGTCACGCAGGTCAACCGGTGCAGCCTGTTCAGCGGGCGGATCGCCGTGGGCGACCGTGGCACCGAACTGCGGGCCTTCCGCGAGCAGTTCCCGGGCGGCGTGCTGTTGCACAAGTCCGACCTGCGCACCCCGGCCGGGCTGGCCGTCGACCCCGAGGTGGCCGCCGCCCTCGGTGACCCGGCCGTCCCGCTGGTCGCCGCCGTCATCAACACCATCGACGACGCCCTGGACCGCAGCGATCCCGGCATCACCGAGTGGAGCACCGACACCGTCAACGGGCTGCGGAACCTGCTCGTGCTCGCCCAGGACCGGGTCGTGGTGTTGGTCTCGGACCACGGGCACGTCGTCGACCGGGGCACCGAGGCGGTCCTGCGGCCCGCCGACTCCAGCGAGAACCGGTGGCGGCTGACAACCGGCGAGCCCGGTGACGGCGAGCTGCTCTTCAAGGGCAGCCGGGTGGCGCTCGGCGGCGGCGAGGTGATCCTGCCCTGGCGGGAGGAGCTGCGGTACGGGCCGCGCAAGGCCGGATACCACGGCGGGGCAGCCCCTGCCGAAGCGGTGATCCCGCTGCTGCTCTTCGCCGCCCACGACGAGAACGCCGTACCGGGGTGGGCGGGAGCGCCGGTGTCCAGCCCGGAGTGGTGGCGGGAGCCGCTGCGCCAAGCGGCGGAGGAGGCGGTTTCCCACGAGCCCGCGCCGACGGAGAGCCGGCGCCCCGCCCGCCGTGCCGCCCGGCCGCCAGCCCAGGACGAGGGCCTGTTCGACCTGCCCGCCCCCGCCGCGACCGCGCCGCCGTCGTCCGCTCCGACCGTCCCACCAGCCCCGTCGTCCCCACCTCCGGCCGACTCGGCGGCGACCATCGTGAAGGCGCTGCTGGCCAGCCCGGTCTACGCCGACCGCAGGGGCACCAGGGCGCCCCTGCCCGACGAGCGGGTGGCCGCCATGGTCGCCACCCTCGTCGCCGGCAACGGACGGGCGACCCTGGAGACCCTGGCGACCAGAGCCGGGATACCCGTGCACCGGGTCACCGGCACGTTCACCGTCCTGCGCCGCCTGCTGCAGGTCGAGGGGTACCCCGTGCTCAGCCTCGACCCGGACGGGCGGACGGCCAAGCTCGACATCGCCCTCATGGTCGAGCAGTTCGGGCTGGAGGTCCCGTGACGGTCGAGGTGAGCGCCCGGCGGCGCAAGGACATCGTCGACGCCCTCCGCCGGGGAGCCGTGCCCGCCAACGGCCTGGACGCCCTCGCCGTCGGACTCGACCGCTTCGCTGCGGCCCTCGACGAGGACCTGGACCGTGTCGCCGGCGGCGGCAGCGTGTTCAAGGCCGTGCGGGGTGAGTACGGCGCGGGCAAGACCTTCTTCACCCGATGGCTCGGCGAGCGGGCGAAACGCCGTGGCTTCGCGGTGGCGGAGGTGCAGGTCTCCGAGCTGGAGACGCCGCTGCACCGGATGGAGACGGTCTACCGCCGGCTGGTCGAGCAACTGACCACCGAGCAGTTCGCGCCGAGCGCGCTGCGACCCGTACTCGACGGTTGGATCTACGCCCTTGAGGAGGACGTGCTGGCCGCCGGCACGGTCGCCGAGGCCGACGCGGACGGTCTCGACCGGGCGGTCGGCGAACTGCTCGAACGCCGGCTCGCGGACATCTCCCGCAGCACCCCCGGGTTCGCGGCGGCGCTGCGGGGCTACCGGGCCGCCATCGCCTTGGGCGACCACGTGACCGCCGGAGGACTGGCCGCCTGGCTGGGCGGCCAGCCGCACGTCGCGGCGTCGGCGAGGCGGGCCTCCGGGGTCAAGGGCGACCTCGACCACTTCGGGGCGCTCAGCTTCCTGCAGGGCCTGCTGACGGTGCTGCGGGACAGCGGCCACCCCGGCCTGCTCCTGGTCCTCGACGAGGTCGAGACCCTGCAACGGGTACGGTCGGATGCCCGCGACAAGGCCCTCAACGCGCTGCGGCAGCTCGTCGACGACATCTACGCCGGGCGCTTCCCCGGCCTGTTCCTGCTGATCACCGGCACCCCGGCGTTCTTCGACGGCCAGCAGGGCGTGCAACGGCTCGCGCCGCTGGCGCAGCGCCTCGCCACCGACTTCGGGCCGGAGCCGCGCTGGGACAACCCGCGCGCCACCCAGCTCCGCCTGCCCGGCTTCACCCAGACCGCCCTGGTTCAGCTCGGGATACGGGTCCGCGAGATCTACGGCAGCGACCGGGTCACCGCCGTGGCCGACGACGAGTATCTCGGCGAGCTGGCGAGCGCCGTCGCCGGGCGGCTCGGCGGTCAGGTCGGGGTCGCCCCCCGGGTGTACCTCAAGAAGCTCGTCGCCGACGTGTTCGACCGGGTGGACCAGTTCGCCGACTGGAACCCCCGGGAGCACTACGCGCTGACGCTGCGCTCCGACGAGCTGACGGAGGTCGAGCGGAACGCCGCCTCGGCCGACGACGTCGACCTGACCCTGTGAACGCCGAGGCGGCGCTCGACCCGGTGCTGCTGCACCACGTCGTCAACAGCCTCGGGTGGCCGCAGCTGCGCGCCCTGCAGCGGGACGCGATCGGGCCGCTGCTCGACGGCACCGACGCGCTGCTGCTCGCCCCGACGGCGGGCGGGAAGACCGAGGCGGCCGTGTTCCCCCTGCTGTCGCGGATGGCGCGGGAGGGCTGGACCGGCACCTCGGTGCTCTACCTGTGCCCGCTGCGGGCCCTGCTCAACAACCTGCACCCCCGCATCGAGCGGTACGCCGGGTGGCTGGGGCGTACGGCCGCCCTGTGGCACGGCGACGTCCACGCCGGCGCCCGGCGGGCCGTGCTCTGGCAGCGCCCCGACATCCTGCTCACCACGCCCGAGTCCCTCGAGGCGATGCTGGTCAGCGTCAACGTGGACCATCGGGGCTTCTTCGGCGGGCTGCGGGCGGTGGTGGTCGACGAGGTCCACGCCTTCGCCGGGGACGACCGCGGCTGGCACCTGCTCGCGGTGCTGGAGCGGTTGACCCGGGTGGCCGGACGGCCGCTGCAACGGGTGGGGCTCTCCGCGACCGTCGGCAACCCGGCGGACCTGCTGACCTGGCTGCGGGGATCGGCGACGGGCAGCCGCCCCGGGCGGGTCGTCGCCCCCGACGTGCCCGCCGCTGCCGCCGCTACCGGTCCGCCGCCCGGTGACGTGGAACTCGACTACGTCGGGTCGCTGTTCAACGCCGCGAAGGTGATCGCCGCCCTGCACGCGGGGGAGAAGCGGCTGGTCTTCTGCGAGTCCCGACAGACCGTCGAGGAACTCGGCCAACTGCTGCGGGAACGGGGGGTGACCACGTTCCTGTCGCACGCCTCGCTCTCCGCCGACGAGCGACGCCGCTCCGAGCAGGCGTTCGCCGAGGCCAGGGACTGCGTCATCGTCTCCACCAGCACCCTGGAGCTGGGCATCGACGTCGGCGACCTGGACCGGGTGGTGCAGATCGACGCGCCTGCCACGGTGGCATCGTTCCTGCAGCGGCTCGGCCGCACCGGCCGCCGTCCGGGCAGCACCCGCAACTGCCTGTTCCTCTGCCGTACGGGGCAGGAGCTGGTCCGGGCGGCGGCGCTGCTGTCGCTGTGGGGACGCGGCTGGGTGGAGCCGGTCGTCCCACCGCCCGAACCCCGACACATCGTCGCCCAGCAGGTGCTCGCGCTCTGCCTGCAGGAACACCGGGTCGGTGACCGCCTCTGGGCGCAGGCGTGGAACGGCCTGCGGCCCTTCGGGCCGGGTGCCGAGCCGATCGTCCGCCACCTCGTCGACCACGGCTACCTCGACAGCGACGGCGGGCTGCTGTTCATCGGGCCGGAGGCGGAACGGCGGTTCGGTCGGCGGCACTTCATGGACATGACCGCCGTGTTCACCGGGCCGCCCGAGTTCACCGTGCTGCACGGCCGTCAGGAGCTGGGCCGGGTCGACCCGAGCCTGCTCACCGAGGAGGTACGAGGCGACCGGCGGCTGCTGCTCGGCGGGCGCAGCTGGCGGGTCACGTACGTCGACTGGCGTCGGCGGCGTTGCTTCGTCAAACCGGTCGACGACGGCGGCCGGGCGCGGTGGACGTCCCTGGGCTGGGTGGGCTGGAGCCACCCGCTGACCCGGGCGATGCGGGGCGTCCTGTTGGGTGACGACCCACCCGTACGGCTGACGGGCAGGGCGACGGACCGGCTGGCGGCCGAGCGGGCGGACCGCTCGGCCGTGGTGCACCCGGGCGGCAGCCTCGTCCTCCGGGCCGAGCACGGCGACCTGACCTGGTGGACGTGGGCCGGGCTGCGGGCGAACGCGACCCTGGCCGCGACGCTCAGCGAGGTCGTCGACCCGATGCAGCGGTACGACGACTACATGATCCGGCTCCGCGCGGACCTGGAGCGGTCGCAGTGGCGCTCGCTGGTGGCCGACGCGGAACAGCGGATCTGTCTGCCCGAGGTCAACACACGGGCCCTCGCCGGGCTGAAGTTCGGCGTCGCGCTGCCGGAACGCCTGGCCCGCGCGACCCTCGCCGCGCGCCTTGCCGACCTTCCCGGGGCGGCGGCGGTCCTGGCGGAACCGGTCCGCTTCGTCGCGGCTCGGGCGTGAGAGTGGGCACTTGGTGAGGCGTCCCGCCGATTCGCGGCCCTCCGGCGTGAGGTCGCCCGCCGGTGACTGCGAATCGGCGGGCCCGCTTGCCCAACTGCTCGCGGGCCGCAGCCTGCCCCTCCGTCGCACAGATGTTGGACAGTTGCCGTTCCCTGCGTGCGGCAATGTCCAAGGTCGGGCGGGTCGTGGGGCGACGCGCCGCACGAAGACCGGCGCGCGGGTGCGGCGGAGCACGCGCGGGGGCTGCGGTGGGGGCTGGGTGCGCCTCGCCGCCGTGGCCGCCGTCTTCGCCTCGGCGGTTTCGGGGTGGTGGGGGTCGGAGCGCCGCGCGGGGCGGTGCGGGGTGGTGAGAAGGGGCCCCTGCTATACGCCAGGCGTTAACAAGGGGCCCCTGCTTTCACTCGGGAACGCGGCGGTACGCGCCGTCGCTGGCCGACGTCGCCATCGACGCGTACGCGCGCAGCGCCGCCGACACCGGGCGCTGCCGGTCGACCGGCGTGTACGGCCTGGCGCGCTTCTCCTGCGCGATGCGCCGCGCCTCCAGCACGTCGTCCGGCACGTTCAGCGAGATCGACCGGGCCGGGATGTCGATGACGATCTCGTCGCCGGGCTCGACGAGGGCGATCAGGCCGCCGGAGGCAGCCTCCGGGGAGACGTGCCCGATGGACAGCCCCGAGGTGCCGCCGGAGAACCGGCCGTCGGTGAGCAGCGCGCAGGACCGGCCCAGCCCCCGGCCCTTGAGGAACGAGGTGGGGTAGAGCATCTCCTGCATACCGGGGCCGCCCCTGGGGCCCTCGTACCGGATCACCACCACGTCGCCGGCGACGATCTCCTTGGCGAGGATCGCCGTGACGGCGTCGTCCTGCGACTCGTACACCTTCGCCGGCCCGCGGAAGGTCAGGCACTCCTCGGGCACGCCGGCGGTCTTCACCACGGCGCCGTCCGGGGCGAGGTTGCCGTGCAGGATGGCCAGCCCGCCGTCGGCGCTGTACGCGTGCTCGCGGTCGCGCACGCAGCCGCCGGCCGCGTCGGTGTCCAGCGACGACCAGCGGTTGGTGGTGGAGAACGGCTCGGTGGTGCGCACCCCGCCCGGCGCGGCGTGGAACAGCTCGATCGCCTCGCGCGTGGCCGAGCCGCCCCGCACGTCCCAGTCGGCGAGCCACTGCGCCAGCGAGGGGGAGTGCACGGAGCGCACGTCCCGGTGCAGCAGCCCGGCGCGGTCCAGCTCGCCGAGGATGGCGGGGATGCCGCCGGCGCGGTGCACGTCCTCCATGTGGTACTGCGGCGAGTTCGGCGCGACCTTGGCCAGGCAGGGCACCCGGCGGGAGACGGCGTCGATGTCGGCGACGGAGAAGTCCAGCTCGGCCTCGCGGGCGGCGGCGAGCAGGTGCAGGATCGTGTTGGTGGACCCGCCCATGGCCACGTCGAGGGCGACGGCGTTCTCGAACGCGGCCCGGTTGGCGATCTGCCGGGGCAGCACCGAGGCGTCGTCGCCGTCGTACCAGCGCTTGGCGATCTCCACGATGGTGCGGCCGGCCTCGACGAACAGCGACCGGCGGGCGGCGTGGGTGGCCAGCGTCGAGCCGTTGCCGGGCAGGGCCAGGCCGATCGCCTCGGTGAGGCAGTTCATCGAGTTGGCGGTGAACATGCCGGAGCAGGAGCCGCAGGTCGGGCAGGCGGACCGCTCGATCTCGCCGAGCTGGTCGTCGGTGACCGCGTCGTTGGACGAGGCGACCATGGCGTCGATGAGATCGATCTTGGAGTGGACGATGCCCTCGATCGCCACCGTCTTGCCGGCCTCCATCGGGCCGCCGGAGACGAAGACGGTGGGGATGTTCAGCCGCAGTGCGGCCAGCAGCATGCCTGGGGTGATCTTGTCGCAGTTGGAGATGCAGACCAGGGCGTCCGCGCAGTGCGCGTTGACCATGTACTCGACCGCGTCGGCGATCAGCTCCCGGCTGGGCAGCGAGTAGAGCATGCCGCCGTGGCCCATGGCGATGCCGTCGTCGACCGCGATGGTGTTGAACTCGCGGCCGACCCCGCCGGCCTCCGCGACCGCGTCGGCGACGAGGCCGCCGAGGTCCTTGAGGTGTACGTGGCCGGGGACGAACTGGGTGAAACTGTTGGCGATGGCGACGATCGGCTTGCCGAAGTCGTCGTCGGTCATCCCGGTGGCCCGCCACAGGGCCCGGGCGCCGGCCATCGTCCGACCGTGGGTGGAGGTCCTCGACCGCAGCACAGGCATGGGTACCAGTCTTGCACCGCCGGACGGACCGCCGCCGAGCGCGCGGCCTGTGTCCCAACAGATGCACACCCGGCCTCCCACGGACAGCGGGCATCCGGCACAGTTGAGGACGTGCACTTCCCCCCGGGCATGATCGCCGTCGTGGTGCTGAGCGGGCTCGTCGCCGCCGGTGCAACCGCACTGCTGGTCGTCGGCGCCCGACGCGGGCGCCCGTGCGGCAGGGCCGTCGCGCTGATGGCCGTGGCCGGGGTCTTCGCGCTGGCCGGTTTGCTGATCGGGCTGACCCTCGCGCTGGCCGGCGGCGAGCACCTGGCCCACCGGCAGGGGCAGCGCACCGGCTGGGCCACTCTGGTTTCCGCCGCCGTCGGGGCCAGCGCGCTCGCCTTCGGCGCGGGCCTGCTGCGGCTGCCCGGCGCGGGGGTCACCCGGGCGGCGACGGCCCGCCTGGTCCTCGACGGCGTGACCATGGCCACCGCGCTCTGGTTCGTCGGTTGGGTGCTCTTCTCCGAGCCGACCCGGCTGCTCGGCACCGCCACCCCGATGGCCTGCGCACCGATCCTGCTGGCCACCGTCAGCGTCGCGCTCACCGCCGGGCTCACCCTGATCGTGCTCGTGCGTGCCGCCCGACCCCGCCGCCGGCTGGCCCTGCTCGGCACCGGGATCACGGCGGTGACCTCCGGTGGGCTCGGCATCGCCGGCGGGCTCTGCCAGGCCGTGCCGGGCCTGGTGCTGGCCGGTGCCGTGCTGCTCGCGGCCGGGCTGCTGGCCGCCGGGCTGGCCGTGCGCGGGGCCGGCCCGCCGGGGCAGCTCGACGTCGACCTGATCGGCCGCGACGGCGCGTACGCCTTCGTCCCGATGGGTGCGATGGCCGCCTCCGCGATGTATCACCTGCTCCAGGGCGGCCGGTTCGACGCGCTGGGCATCGTCGCCGGCAGCGTCGAGGGCTTCGCGCTGGTGGCCCGGCAATATCTGGCCCTGCACGACGTGCGCCGGTACGCGGTCCGGCTGGCCGAGCGGGAAGCGCACTTCCGGGAGCTGGCGCACACCGACCCGCTGACCGGCCTGGCCAACCGGCGGGGGCTGCTGCGCGCCCTGCACCAGGCCACCGGCTCCGGCGACCCGTGCGTGCTGCTCGGGCTGGACCTGGACGGTTTCAAGAACGTCAACGACATGCGCGGGCACGACGTGGGCGACGAGGTGCTGGCGGAGGTGGGCCGGCGACTGCGCGGCAACCTGCGCCCCGGCGACCTGGCCGCCCGGCTCGGCGGGGACGAGTTCGCGGTGCTCGTGCCCGGCTGTCCGGCCGATGCGGGGCGGGTCGCCGAGCGGCTGCTCGGGGTGCTCGGTCGCCCGTACGACCAGCCTGGCGGGCCGGTCTTCCTCTCGGTCAGCATCGGGGTGGCCGGGCAGCCCGAGGAACCGGACACCGAGCTGCTGCTGCGCCACGCCGACCTGGCCCTGCGCTACGCCAAGCAGCGCGGCAAGAACCGGATCGAGCACTACGACGGCGCGTACGACAAGCTGCTGCGCCGCCGCACGACGCTGGAGCACGAGCTGCGCGGGGCGATCGAGCGGGGGGAGCTGCGGCTGGTCTTCCAGCCGGTCGCGTCGCTGCCGTCGGTGCGCCCGGTCGGGGCGGAGGCGCTGCTGCGCTGGCAGCATCCGGAGCTGGGCAACGTCCGCCCCGACGAGTTCATCCCGCTGGCCGAGGAGTGCGGGATGATCGCCAAGCTCGGCGCGTGGGTGCTGCACCAGGCGTGTTACCAGCTCTCCCGCTGGCTGGCCGACGGGCACGACGTCTGGGTGTCGGTGAACGTCTCGCCCCGGGAACTGCACGCCCCGGCGTACGTCGTCCAGGTCGCCGACGCGTTGCGCGCCCACCACGTGCCGCCGCAGCGGTTGGTGCTGGAGGTCACCGAGCACGCCGTCGCCACCGACCTCGACGAGCTGATCAGGCGGCTGACCGCGCTGCGGCGCACCGGCGTCCGGATCGCCCTCGACGACTTCGGCGCGGGGTACTCGTCGCTGGGTCAGCTCCGCCGGCTGCCGATCGACATCCTCAAGATCGATCACGGCCTGGTCGCCGAGCACGAGCCGGTCCGCCCGGCCGGCGCCGACGGCCCGCCCTTCGCCCCGATGGTGGACATCGTGATGCGCCTGGGGCACCAGCTCGGGCTGGAGGTGATCGCCGAGGGGGTGACCAACCCCACCGAGTTGGCCGCCGTGGTCGCCGCCGGCTGCCGGTTCGGCCAGGGCGCGCTCTTCGGCTGGGGGGTGCCGGCCGAGCACCTGGAGGCGATGCTGGAGGCCGCCACGTCGCCCGGCGCGCGCCCGTCCCCGGTGTCGGCTCCGCCCGCGTCCGCCCGGCTCCGATGGCTGCCTGCCCAGCGCGCCGAATGGGAGGGATCCGAGCAGCTCGCGGAGGGTGCCGGCGGCGCGTCGGCGGAGGACGCGCCGACATCCGTGAACCAGAATGTGGGATCAGTTGACTCATCGCGTGAGATGCGTCAGGCTTGACCGCATGTCGTCGAACCAGTCTCCGCGAGTACTCACCTGAGCGCACTCTCCGTCGTCGAGAGTGCGCTGGCCCCGTGCATTTGCACGAGGGCCGTTTTTATTGCCGTCGGACCCATCGCATCGGAACGGGCAGCCGCCCGCGTCGCACGCTTGATCAGTTCCAGCCACTCCAGCCGAAGGCCTGAACCGCAATGACGAGACCCACGCCAGAGACACTCGCCCACTCCGCCCGCCGCGCCCGCGCCGGCGGTGAGCCCGCGACCGACGCCGCCGCGGCCGGCCGCGGTGCCGTCGTCCCGGCCGCTCCGGGGGTACGGCAGCCCGGGCCGGTCCAGATCTCCGGGGCCGGTTCTCTCGTGCGGTCCCTGGAGGCGCTCGGCGTCGACGTCATCTTCGGTATTCCGGGCGGGGCGATCCTGCCGGCGTACGACCCGCTCTACGACTCCACCGTCCGGCACATCCTGGTCCGGCACGAGCAGGGAGCCGGCCATGCCGCCACCGGGTACGCCCAGGCCACCGGCCGGGTCGGCGTCTGCATGGCCACCTCCGGCCCGGGGGCGACGAACCTGGTCACCCCGATCGCCGACGCGTACATGGACTCGGTGCCGATGGTGGCGATCACCGGCCAGGTCGCGCGGCCGTTGATCGGCACGGACGCCTTCCAGGAGGCCGACATCCAGGGAATCACCCTGCCGATCACCAAGCACAACTTCCTGGTCCAGACGGCCGAGGAGATCCCGCGTGTGCTCGCCGAGGCGTTCCACCTGGCCTCGACGGGCCGCCCCGGCCCGGTGCTGGTGGACATCCCGAAGGACGTCCTCCAGGCCCAGACCACGTTCTCCTGGCCGCCGACGCTGGACCTGCCCGGCTACCGGCCGACCCTGCACCCGCACGGCAAGCAGATCCGGGAGGCGGCCCGGCTGATGACCAGCGCCCGCCGGCCGGTGCTCTACGTCGGTGGCGGCGTGCTCAAGGCCGGGGCCACCGAGGGGCTGCGCCAGCTGGCGGAGCTGACCGGCATCCCGGTGGTCACCACGCTGATGGCGCTCGGGGCGTTCCCCGACTCGCACCAGCAGCACCTGGGCATGCCCGGCATGCACGGCACCGTGGCGGCCGTCTACGGCCTGCAGAAGGCCGATTTGATCGTGGCGCTCGGCGCCCGGTTCGACGACCGGGTCACCGGCCGGCTGGACTCCTTCGCCCCGGACGCGACGATCGTGCACGCCGACATCGACCCGGCCGAGATCGGCAAGAACCGGCACGCGGACGTGCCGATCGTCGGCGACGCCAAGCACGTGATCGAGGAGCTGATCGCGGCGGTCACCACCGAGCGGGCCGCCGGGCGACCGGCCGACCTGGGCGACTGGTGGACCCAGCTCGACGACCTGCGCGACCGGTACCCGCTGGGCTACGAGGAGCCGGCCGACGGCACCCTCTCCCCGCAGTACGTGATCCAGCGGCTCGGCAAGATCGCCGGGCCGGAGGCCATCTACGTGGCCGGCGTCGGCCAGCACCAGATGTGGGCGTCGCAGTTCATCTCGTACGAGAAGCCGGGCACCTGGCTCAACTCCGGCGGCCTCGGCACCATGGGGTACGCGGTGCCGGCCGCGATGGGCGCCAAGGTCGGCCGGCCGGACACGGTGGTCTGGGCGGTGGACGGCGACGGCTGCTTCCAGATGACCAACCAGGAGTTGGCCACCTGCGCTCTGGAGGGCATCCCGGTCAAGATCGCCGTGATCAACAACGGTAACCTCGGCATGGTCCGGCAGTGGCAGACGCTGTTCTACAACGAGCGGTACTCCAACACCGAGCTGGGTACCCACAAGCACCGCATCCCCGACTTCGTCAAGCTCGCCGAGGCGCTCGGCTGCGTCGGCCTGCGCTGCGAGAACGCCGCCGACGTCGACAAGATCATCGAGGCCGCGATGGCGATCAACGACGTCCCCGTCGTGATCGACTTCGTGGTCGGCAAGGACGCGATGGTGTGGCCGATGGTCGCCGCCGGCACCAGCAACGACGAGATCATGTTCGCCCGCGGCGTCCGCCCGGCTTTTGACGAGGACGACATCTAGTCATGAGCGAATGCACCGAGCGCAGCGAGGGCCATGAGGGCATGACGAGGAAGGCAGCTTCATGACCGAATGCACCGAGCGCAGCGAGGGCCATGAGGGCATGACGAGGAAGGCAGCTTCATGACCGAATGCACCGAGCGCAGCGAGGGCCATGAGGGCATGACGAGGAAGGCACAGCCATGACGATGCACACCCTTTCCGTGCTGGTGGAGAACAAGCCGGGGGTCCTGGCCCGGGTCTCCGGGCTGTTCTCCCGGCGCGGCTTCAACATCGACAGCCTCGCCGTCGGCGAGACCGAGAACCCGGACGTCTCCCGGATCACCATCGTGGTCAACGCCGAGTCGTCCCCGCTGGAGCAGGTCACCAAGCAGCTCAACAAGTTGGTCAACGTGCTCAAGATCGTCGAGCTGGACCCGCAGGTCTCGGTCGCCCGGGAGTTGCTGCTGGTCAAGGTCCGGGCCGACCGCGCGGCGCGTGGGCAGGTGTTGGAGACGGTCACCCTGTTCCGGGCCCGGGTGGTCGACGTCGCGCCCGACACGCTGACGATCGAGGCCACGGGCACCCCCGACAAGCTGGACGCGCTGCTGCGCGACCTCGAACCGTACGGGATCAAGGAGATGGTGCAGTCCGGAACGGTGGCAATCGGGCGCGGCTCGCGTTCGATCACCGCCGGCCCGGCCCTGCGGGCCGCCTGATCCCCGGGCAGGTCGGCCCGGGGGCCACCTGATCCCGACCCACAACCGCACAAGCCACGACGGGCCACCCGCGGGCCGCCGTACGAAAGGGAAGTCAATGAGCGTTGAGGTGTACTACGACGACGATGCCGACCTCGGCCTGATCCAGGCCAAGAAGGTGGCGGTGATCGGGTATGGCAGCCAGGGCCACGCCCACGCGCTGTCGCTGCGCGACTCCGGCGTCGACGTGGTGATCGGCCTGCCGGCGGGTTCGAAGAGCCGGCCCAAGGCCGAGGAGCAGGGCCTGCGGGTGCTCACCCCGGCGGAGGCGGCGGCCGAGGCCGACGTGATCATGATCCTGGCCCCGGACACCGCGCAGCGCGGCCTGTACGCCGAGGCGATCGCCCCGAACCTGGCCCCGGGCAAGGCGATCTTCTTCGGCCACGGCTTCAACATCCGGTACGACCTGATCAAGCCCCCGGCCGACGTGGACGTGGCGATGGTCGCCCCGAAGGGCCCGGGTCACCTGGTCCGCCGTCAGTACGTCGACGGCAAGGGCGTGCCCTGTCTGGTCGCCGTCGAGCAGGACGCCAGCGGCAGCGCGTTCGCCCTGGCCCTGGCGTACGCCAAGGGCATCGGCGGCACCCGCGCGGGCGCGATCAGGACCACCTTCAAGGAGGAGACGGAGACCGACCTCTTCGGCGAGCAGGCGGTCCTCTGCGGCGGCGCGGCGGCGCTGGTGCAGACCGGCTTCGAGGTGCTCACCGAGGCGGGCTACGCCCCGGAGATCGCGTACTTCGAGTGCCTGCACGAGCTGAAGCTGATCGTTGACCTGATGTACGAGGGCGGCATCGCCCGGATGCGCTACAGCGTCTCCGACACCGCCGAGTACGGCGACCTGTCCCGGGGCCCGCGCGTCGTCGACGCCCGGGTCAAGGAGGAGATGCGCAAGATCCTGGCCGAGGTGCAGTCCGGTGAGTTCGCTCGCGAGTGGATCGCCGAGGACGACAACGGCCGCCCGAACTTCGCCAAGTGGCGGGCCGAGGGCGCGGCGCACCCGATCGAGGCGACCGGCCAGAAGCTGCGGTCCATGATGAGCTGGGTCGACCGGCCGATCACCGAGACCGCCTGAGCACTGCCCGCAAGCGGCGATCCGCCCGCGCTCTCCCCGGCGCCGGGCGGATCGCCGCTGTCTTTTTGCCTGGCCGTAACGCCGTTGACATGTCGGGTTTGTGAGGGCACTCACCCCGGCGTCCGGGCCGCTGCGGCCGGCCCGCGCCCTACGATCGCGGGTAGGTGCGTAGCCGGCACCTGACGGCCATGGCACGTATCAGCGCAGGGCGCAGCGCGGCGCCCCGTCGCCCCGGCCGACCGCCACACGACCTCTACGAGGACCGATGAATCCTGTCGTACTGATCGCCGAAGAACTCGCCCCCGCCGCCATCGAGGTGCTCGCCCACGACTTCGACGTCCGTCACGTCGACGGCACCGACCGCCCGGCGCTGCTCTCCGCGCTCTCCGAGGCCGACGCGGTGATCGTGCGCAGCGCCACGCAGATCGACGCCGAGGCGATCGCCGCCGCGCCGCGGCTGAAGGTGGTCGCCCGGGCCGGCGTGGGTCTGGACAACGTCGAGGTGCCGGCCGCCACCGCGCGGGGCGTCATGGTGGTCAACGCCCCGACCTCCAACATCGTCTCCGCCGCCGAGCAGGCCGTCGCGCTGCTGCTCGCCGTGGCCCGCAACACCGCCAGCGCCAGCGCGGCGCTCAAGGCCGGCGAGTGGAAGCGGTCCAAGTACACCGGCGTCGAGGTGCAGGGCAAGACCGTCGGCGTGGTCGGCCTCGGCCGCATCGGGGTGCTCTTCGCGCAGCGGATCGCCGCCTTCGGCACCCGTCTGATCGCGTACGACCCGTACATCCAGCCGGCCCGCGCCGCCCAGCTCGGCGTGCGCCTGGTCGGGCTGGAGGAGCTGCTGCGGGAGAGCGACTTCATCTCGATCCACCTGCCGAAGACCCCGGAGACGGTGGGCCTGATCGGCGAGAAGGAGCTGGCGATCGTCAAGCCGGGCGTGCGTATCGTCAACGCCGCCCGGGGCGGGCTGGTCGACGAGCAGGCCCTCGCCGACGCGATCGCCGAGGGTCGCGTCGGCGGCGCCGGCGTCGACGTGTACGCCAAGGAGCCGTGCACCTCCTCGCCGCTGTTCGCCTTCGACAACGTGGTGGCCACCCCGCACCTGGGCGCGTCCACCGCCGAGGCGCAGGACAAGGCCGGCCTCGCCGTCGCCAAGAGCGTGAAGCTCGCCCTGCAGGGCGAGTTCGTGCCGGACGCGGTCAACGTCCAGGCCGGCGGCGTCGTCGCCGAGGACGTCCGCCCGCTGCTGCCGCTGACCGAGAAGCTGGGCCGGGCGTTCACCGCGGTGGCCGGCGGGGTGGCCGCCAGCGTCACCGTCGAGGTGCGCGGCGCGGTCGTCAACCACGACGTCTCGGTGCTCAAGCTCGCCGCCACCAAGGGGCTGTTCAGCTCGGTGGTCGAGGAGCAGGTCACCTACGTCAACGCGCCGCACCTGGCGGTGGAGCGGGGCGTCGAGGTGAACCTGGCCAGCCAAGCCGAGACGACCGACCACCCGACCCTGGTGACGGTGCGCGGCGCGCTGCCGGACGGCCGCACGGTCAGCGTCTCCGGCACGGTCGCCTCGGCGGGCGCTCGCGACGTGCTCAAGCTGACCGAGGTGGACGGGTTCGACGTGGAGATCGGCGCGGAGGGCATCCTGCTCTTCCTGCGCTACGTGGACCGCCCGGGCGTGGTCGGCACCGTCGGCACCCTGCTCGGTGAGGCCGGCATCAACATCGCCGCCATGCAGGTGGCCCGCCGTGAGGCCGGCGGCGAGACCCTGATGACCCTCACGGTCGACCAGGCGCTCGGCGCCGACCTGCTCACCTCGGCGGCCGACTCGATCGGCGCGACCTCGGCCAGCGCCGCCGACCTGCGCGACGAGTAGCCAGGTCCACCCAGGACCGCCTGGCGCGGTCCAGCAGGGACGAGCGTGGGGCCCGGCCGGTTCGGTCGGGCCCCACGTCGTGTTCGGCCGGGCTCGTGTCGTGTCGGCCCGGGTCGGTGGACGGGCGGGTCAGCGTCGGGCGCGGGCGGGCGGCGGGTAGACCGAGCCGTCCTGGTAGTCGAAGAGCATCAGGTCGTGCTCGCCGGCCAGCCGCTCGATGTCGAGCAGCACCTGGTCCTCGCAGGCGGGGTTGAGGTTCATCTCGATGTGGTCGTTCGCCGCGTGCAGCGGCGCGACCTCCCACGGTGAACCCGGGCCGGCCGGCCGGTCGGGATAGCTGGCGGTGATCGCCCGGTAGAAGGCGACGACCCTCGGGTCCGGGTAACGTTCGCCGTGCTGCCCCTGCCGGCACCGTTGTACCGCTGCCCGCACATCCGCGGGCGTGGCCCCGACCGGGAGGGCCCACACGCTCAGATCGAAACTCACGGCGGACAGCGTGCCATCTTGGGCCCGGGAAGTCACCGCGACCCCACCGCAGGTCAACCGCGAATCTTCCGATCGTCTCCCGATGACGGTCCGCTGTGGAGACTCTTGCGTCGAGTTACGTCGATTCGCTAGCGTACTCGTGCGGTCACTGGCTGAGTTCGGTCGTCGGCCCGTCTTCGGGTGGCGAGGTCTGACCTCGGGCCCGGCCGGTCCCGCACCCCTCGATTGCGCAAGCCACGCGCACTCGTCGCTGACCGGCCCCCACGGTCGTTGCCGAGACCGTGGGGGCCGATCGCCGACCACCCACGGCCGGGATGCGAAGGCCGGCCGGTGCGGGTGGCGCGGTCGGGCTGGCGCTCGGGTGGATCGCGGCCGGTGCGCGCGGAGCTGGCGGTCACCTCAGTGCCGGCGGATGCTCGGCACCGGCGGTCACCTCAGTGCCGGCGGATGCTCGGCACCGGCGGTCACCTCAGTGCCGGCGGATGGGCTCGGCTCCGGCGGTTGCCTCAGCGCTCGCGGTGGGCGAACAGCGCCCGGTAGTCCGATCCGGCGCGGAACCAGGCCAGCCCGGCCGGGCCGGCGGCGTAGAGCGCGGTGGCGTAGGCGTCGGCCACCGCCAGGTCCGGGCCGATCACGGTGGCGGTGTCGAGCTGGTCGGCCGGCTCGCCGGTGTGCGGGTCGACCACGTGCCCCCGCCGCCCGGTCACCCCGGAGGTGCCCACCGCGCCGGCCGTCATCTCCAGCACCAGTGGGGCCCGCCGGGGGTCGGTCGGGTGGTGCACCGCCACCCGCCACGGGCCGCCGTGCGCCGCGTGGCCGCGCACCACCAGGTCGGCACCGGTGAGCACGGCGTAGTCGTGGATGCCGGCGGCGCGCAGCCGGGCCGCGGCCCGCTCCACCGCCCAGCCGCCGAGCAGGCCGCCCGGGTCGAAGCCGCCGGGCACCGCCCACGCGTCGAACCAGCCGTCGGTGGCCGCCCGCATCGCGGCGCACCGGTCCACCAGATCGACCAGCGGCGGGTACGACTCGGGGCTGATCTCCCCCCGGCGCAGCCGGGACACCAGGCTGTCCGGGCGGGCGGGGCCGTAGGTGAGGTCGATGGCGCGCAGCTCGCCGACGGCGTCGGCCAGCGCCTCGCCGATTCCGCGCCGGCCCAGCCAGCTGGGCGCGTTGAGCAGCAGCGAGTACTCGGCGGTGCTGGTCCGCACGGTGTGCTGCACGGCGACCCGGTCGGCGGCGGTGCCACCACCGGCGCGGTCGAGGCGGTGGCTGCGGGTGCCCAGCCGCAGGTCGGGACGGCGGCTGCCGAAGGTCGACTGATCCACCCAGCGGGTGCGCGGCTGTTCGTCGACCCACTGGTGTCGGAGTTGCTCGTCGGTCCGCATCGCAGTGCTCCTTCGCTGACGGCGCCGCAGCGCCGCGGCGAACACCCGTCGGGCCCCCGTGTCCCGTTCACCACCGACCCTAGGCAGGGAAGTTGACCGCATCATGAATCCCACCTGGAAACCTGCTGTGCATTCCGGCTTCCCGGAATGTGGAAGGCTCGTACCGGGAGGCGGGACGGGGTCGTACCGTGGGGAGGACGACGAGGCGAGGGAGCTGACGACGTGGCACGCATCGCGGTGGTGGCCGGGGACGGGATCGGACCCGAGGTGGTCGCGCAGGCCCTCAAGGTCGTCGACGCCGTGCTCCCCGGGGTGGAAACCACCACGTACGACCTTGGCGCGGCCCGTTACCACCGCACCGGCGAGGTGCTGCCGGAGTCGGTCCTGGCCGAGCTGGCCGGGCACGACGCGATCCTGCTCGGAGCGGTCGGCGACCCGACCGTCCCGCCGGGCGTGCTGGAGCGGGGCCTGCTGCTCAAGCTCCGGTTCGCCTTCGACCAGTACGTCAACCTGCGCCCGTCGCGGCTGTGGCCCGGCGTGGCCGGGCCGCTGGCCAGCGTCAAGCCCGGCGAGGTCGACCTGGTCGTCGTCCGCGAGGGCACCGAGGGGCTCTACGCCGGGGCTGGCGGCTGTCTGCACCGGGACACCCCGGCCGAGGTGGCCACCGAGGAGAGCCTGAACACCCGGCACGGCGTGGAACGGGTCATCCGCGACGCGTTCGCCCGGGCGTCGCGCCGCGAGCGGCGCAAGGTGACCCTCGTGCACAAGACCAACGTGCTGACCCACGCCGGGTCGCTGTGGGCCCGCGCGTTCGAGGCGGTGGCCGCCGAGCACCCGGACGTCGCCACGGAGTACCAGCACGTCGACGCCGCCGCGATGTTCCTGGTGACCCAGCCCCAGCGCTACGACGTGGTGGTCACCGACAACCTCTTCGGCGACATCCTCACCGACATCGCCGCCGCCGTCACCGGCGGCATCGGGCTGGCCGCCAGCGGCTGCATCAACCCCTCCGGGGCGTACCCGTCGATGTTCGAGCCGGTGCACGGCTCCGCGCCGGACATCGCCGGCCAGGGCGTCGCCGATCCGGTGGCCGCGGTCCTATCCGCCGCCCTGCTGCTCGACCAACTCGGGCACGCCGACGCCGCCGCCCGGGTGACCGCCGCCGTCGGCACGGAACTGGCCAACCGGGGCGCGGGCGTACCGTTGCGCACCGCCGAGGTCGGCGACCGGCTCGCCGGCTACGCGGTGGCCTGACCCGCCGGCTCACCGGCACCCTGTCAGAGGCCACGTTCGGCCGGTTGGCGCTGTCCGCTGAACGGCCGTTCGGGGTAGGTTGCTGGCAGCACTCTTGCGGCGTGCGGTCCCGCGCGCCGCCGTTCCCCAGGGAGGTACGCGCGATGAGCGGTGGTGACATGCTCGACTTCGAGATCCGTCCGAATCCCACGCCGGTATCCGCCGCCGAACGGGCCGCTCTGCTCGCGAACCCGGGGTTCGGCCGCGTCTTCACCGACCACATGGTCACGATCCGGTACGCCGACGGCAAGGGCTGGTACGACGCGCGAATCGAGGCGCGCGGGCCGATCCCGATGGACCCGGCCTCCGCCGTGCTGCACTACGCGCAGGAGATCTTCGAGGGGCTGAAGGCGTACCGCGTCGCCGACGGGTCGGTGACCATGTTCCGGCCGGAAGCCAACGCCGCCCGGTTCGTCGACTCGGCCCGCCGGATGGCGATGCCGGAGCTGCCGCCGGAGCTGTTCGTCGACTCGCTGCGCCGGCTCGTCGAGATCGACCGGGACTGGATCCCCGAGGGCGACGGGAGCAGCCTCTACCTGCGTCCGTTCATGATCGCCAGTGAGGTCTTCCTCGGCGTCCGCCCGTCGAACGAGTACCTGTACGTGGTCATCGCCTCCCCGGCGGGGTCGTACTTCGCGGGCGGGGCCAAGCCGGTGAAGGTCTGGGTCTCGCCGGAATACACCCGCGCCGCCCCGGGCGGCACCGGCGCGGCCAAGTGCGGCGGCAACTACGCCGCCTCGCTCGCGGCCCAGGCCGAGGCGATCGAGGCCGGCTGCGACCAGGTCGTCTTCCTCGACGCGGTGGAGCGCCGCTTCGTCGACGAGCTGGGCGGGATGAACGTGTTCTTCGTCTACGACGACGACACGCTGGTCACCCCACCGCTGACCGGCACGATCCTGCCCGGCGTCACCCGGGACGCGCTGCTCACCCTGGCCGCCGAGGCCGGCCACCGGGTCGAGGAACGGCCGGTCAGCTTCGCCGACTGGCAGGCCGACGCGGCGAGCGGTCGGCTGCGCGAGGCGTTCGCGTGCGGCACCGCGGCCGTGATCACGCCCATCGGCGGGGTCAAGTACCCCGACGGTGAGTTCCTGGTCGGCGGCGGCGAACAGGGCCGGGTGACCACGGCGCTACAGCAGCGGCTGATCGACATCCAGCGCGGCCGGGCCGCCGACCCGTACGGCTGGGTCACCCGACTGTAAGGAAGGGCCCCTGCTTAACGCCTGGCGTAGAGCAGGGGCCCCTTCTCAACCCCGGCGGGCGGCGGGCCGGCCGGCCCCGCCTCACTCCAGCAGATGGTCGCGGAGCGCCGCGAGCTGGGCGTCGGTGACACCGGCGTGCCGCAGGTACCCCTCCACCGAGCCGTGCCCTTCCCGCAGCTCGGTCAGAAACAGCGTCATCGCCTCGGCGGGCGAGGCCAGGTACGGGGCGGGCAGCTCTCCGGCCTCCGGCAAGGTCGCGGCAACCCAGGCGCTGAACCGCTGCGACGCCTCGGTGCTCAGCGCGTAGTCGGCGGCGATGTCGGCGTCGCTGACGCCCAGCACCGACAGGGTCAGCGCGCAGACGATGCCGGTGCGGTCCTTGCCGGCCACGCAGTGCACGACGACCGGTGCCGTGGCGCTGTCGGCGATCAGCCCGACCGCCTCGGCGAGCCCCGCCGCGCCGGTGCCGGCGAGGTCGGCGTACCGGTCGGCGAGGAAGCGGGCGAGGCTGGACCCGGGCGCGTACTGGGCCTCCGCCCAGTCGGCGTGCTCCGGGTGGATGTGCCGGTAGGCGAGCCCGTCCAGCTCGGGCACCCGGCCGTCCCGGGCCACCTCCTTGGGGCGGCGCAGGTCGATCACGGTGCGCACGCCGAGGGCGACGAACGCGTCCCGGTCGGCTCCGTCGATGCGGTGCGGGGAGTCGGAGCGGTAGAGCCGGCCCCAGCGCACCGCGCGCCCGTCGCCGGCCGGGTAGCCGCCGACGTCGCGGAAGTTGAACAGGGCGGAGAAGGGGATCCTGCGCTTGTTCTCGGTGGCGTCCACGCTGACACGGTAACGGCCGGTGGGCGGAAACCCATCGGCCGTTGTGGCGCGACGCGGCTCAGCGCGCGGTGCCCGGGGGCAGGTTCCCGTGCCTCTCGTCGTAGTAGCCGCCGAGCCGGTCCCGGTACGCCGGGTCGCTGTGGCTGTCCTCGTCGTACTCGGGGGCGGCCTTGATCTGGTCCCGGTCCCGGTCGACGTACACCGTGCGGGCGCCGTGGTCGACGTGGTGGACCGTGCCGGCCGGCAACATGACCTTCTTGCCGAAGAAGAGCCAGGCGCCTGTGTCGACCACCAGGTAGCTGCCGCCGACCTCGTGGCTCGCGCTGTCGATCTTGCCGATGCGGCCGTCGCTGGCCTCGACGTGGTAGCCGACGAGGTCGGCGTCGGCGACCGAGGCCCGGTCGCGGTAGCTCCACGGGTCGAACCTCCCGGCGGGGGCGCCGCCGGCGATCGCCCCCTGGCCGCCGTGGATCATCGGTTCGGGCGTGCCGGTGGCGGCGTGCGGGTCGAGCCTGTCCATGGGTGCTCCTGCCCCGACCGTCGTGGTCGTCTCGGAGGGTCGTCTCGGAGGGTCGTTCCGGAAGGTGAGGTGCTTCGGGTCCGAGAAATCACCTACCCGGGTCGGGGCCCCCTACACGCCGACGCCCGTCGGCACCGCGCCCCGCGGTGCCGACGGGCGTCGGGACGCACGGCTCAGGCCAGGGCGGCCTGCGCGTCGAGGGCCACCGCGGCGGCGTGCACGACGGCGGCGATGCGCAGCCCCTCGTGCACCTGCTCCCGGGTGAACCCGGCGGCGCGCAGGGTCTTCTCGTGCGACTCCAGGCAGACGCCGCAGCCGGTGATCGCCGAGACGGCGAGGCACCACAGCTCGAAGTCACCCTTCTCGACACCCGGCTTCGCGATGATCTGCATCCGCAGCCGGGCCGGCATCGACGCGTACCGCTCGTCGCCGATGAGGTGCTTGGCCCGGTAGTAGACGTTGTTCATCGCCATGATCGTCGCGGCGCCCTTGGCCGCCTCGACCGCCTCGGGGGTGAGGTGGCTGGCCGCCTCGGCGGCGATCTCCCGCAGCACGACCGGGTTACGCGCGGCGACGGCACAGGCCAGCGCCGTGCCCCACGCCTGCTCCGGCTTGAGGGTGGAGGTGCCGACGGTGGAGCCGAGGTTGAGCCTGATGTCCCTGGCGTACTCGGGCAGGGCCGCCTTGACCGCGTCCAGACCCATCGTCAGGCCCCGGCGCCGGCGAGCAGCCGGGTGGCGTCGAGGGTCTCGCCGCCGGACTTCCAGTTGCACGGGCAGAGCTCGTCGGTCTGCAGGGCGTCGAGTACGCGCAGCACCTCGGAGACGTTCCGGCCGACCGAGCCGGCGGTAACCATGGCGAACTGGATCTCGTTGTCCGGGTCGACGATGAAGGTGGCCCGCTGGGCCACGCCGTCGGAGCCGAGCACGCCGCACGCGCCGGTCAGCTCGCGCTTGATGTCGCTGAGCATCGGGAACGGCAGCTCGCGCAGGTCCGGGTGGTCCTTGCGCCAGGCGTAGTGGACGAACTCGTTGTCCACCGACACGCCGAGCACCTGGGCGTCCCGGTCGGCGAACTCGCCGTTGAGCCGGCCGAACTCGGCGATCTCCGTGGGGCAGATGAACGTGAAGTCCTTCGGCCAGAAGAAGACCACCCGCCACTTGCCCTCGTACGACTTGTGGTTGATCGACTCGAACGCCCGGTCGGCCTCCAGGGAGACGCAGGCGGTGAGTTCGTACTCGGGGAAGCGGTCACCGACAGTGAGCACGGGTCCTCCTTGACAGCGGCACGAGGCCGGTAACTGGATCGGTTCCAGATGCTGCCGCAGCCGTGTTTCGGTTCGGTGCCGGCTGGGCGACTTGTGAAGTTGATCACCGATGGGGGGTTGTGGCCGGTGAGCGGCTGCCGTGCGGTATTGCAAGCTTCGTGACGTCCCGCTATGTGGATTGTTCCTCCCGAAACCCGGGTGCGGGTGGCAAAGTGGCGACCATGACCAGCACCGTCGCCATTATTGGCAACTAGCGCGCCCGGCCCCTCGTCGCCGAGCGCGCAGACCTCCCGCATCCGCGGGGGGTCTTTTTGTTGGTCCCCCTCCGCCGCCCCGCCCGTCCCGCCCGCGCCCGAAAGGACTACCCATGACGTTCCAGGTGTACGACACGACGCTGCGCGACGGCGCCCAGCGGGAGGGGCTCACCTACTCGGTGGTCGACAAGCTGGCGGTCGCCCGGCTGCTCGACGAGTTCGGCGTCGGCTTCATCGAGGGCGGCTGGCCGGGCGCGGTGCCCAAGGACACCGAGTTCTTCCGCCGAGCACGCACCGAACTCGACCTGAAACACGCCCTGCTCGTGGCGTTCGGGGCCACCCGCAAGGCCGGCGTCGCCGTCGCCGACGATTCCCAGGTCCAAGCGCTGCTCGACGCGCAGACCCCGGCCGTCGCGCTGGTCGCCAAGGCCGACCTGCGGCACGTCGAGCGGGCGCTGCGCACCACTCCTGCGGAGAACCTGGCGATGATCCGGGACACGGTGCGCCACCTGGTCGCCGAGGGGCGGCGGGTCTTCGTCGACGGCGAGCACTTCTTCGACGGCTACCGGCACGACCCCGCGTACGGCGCGGAGGTCGTGCAGACCGCCCTTGCCGCCGGCGCCGAGGTGATGGTGCTCTGCGACACCAACGGCGGCATGCTGCCCTCCCACGTCACCGCCGCGATCGCCGACCTCACCGCCCGCACCGGCGTCGACCCCGCCCGCCTGGGCATGCACGCCCAGAACGACACCGCCTGCGCGGTGGCCAACACCATCGCCGCCGTCGAGGCCGGGGTCCGGCACGTGCAGGGCACCGCCAACGGGTACGGCGAGCGCCCCGGCAACGCCGACATCTTCGCCGTCGTCGCCAACCTTCAGCTCAAGCTCGGGCTGCCGGTCCTACCGGAGGGCTGCCTGGAGCAGATGGTGCGGGTCTCCCACGCCATCGCCGAGATCGCCAACATCGCCCCCGACACCCACCAGGCGTACGCCGGGGCCGCCGCCTTCGCCCACAAGGCGGGGCTGCACGCGAGCGCGATCAAGGTGGATCCGCTGCTCTACAACCATGTGGAGCCCACCGTGGTGGGCAACGACATGCGGATCCTGGTCACCGAGATGGCCGGCCGGGCCAGCGTCGAGCTCAAGAGTCGTGAGCTGGGCCTGGACCTGGCCGGCCATCCGGAGACCCTGTCGCGGGTGACCCGGCGGGTCAAGGAGCTGGAGGCCGGAGGCTGGTCCTTCGAGGCCGCCGACGCCTCGTTCGAGCTGCTGGTCCGTTCCGAGCTGCCCGGTGCCGCCCCGGCGCGGCCGTTCGCCCTGGAGTCGTACCGGGTGCTGGTCGAGCACCGGGAGGACGGCGCGGTGGTCTCCGAGGCCACCGTCAAGATCCGGGTACGCGGCGAGCGGCTGATCGCCACCGCCGAGGGCAACGGCCCGGTCAACGCCCTCGACGAGGCGCTGCGGGTCGGTCTGTCCCGGCACTACCCCGAGCTGCGCGACTTCGAGCTGGCCGACTACAAGGTGCGAATCCTGGAGGGCAGTCACGGCACCGGCGCGGTGACCCGGGTGCTGGTGGAGACCGCGGACGGGGCGGGCCGCGACTGGACCACGGTCGGCGTGCACCCGAACGTCGTCGAGGCGTCCTGGCACGCCCTCGTCGACGCCCTCACCTACGGCCTGGACCGCGCCCACGTGTAAGGAGGGGGCCCTTGTTAATTAACGCCTGCGGTAGAGAAGGGGCCCCTTCTCACCATCGCAGGCGGGGCGGGCGCGCGGGGCGGGCAGGCGAGGCGGGTGCCGGTGCGGTGAGGGGTTCAGGCGGCGGGTAGGCGCAGCTCGGCGAGGACCGCGCGGTGGTCGCTGCCCGGCACCCCGCGCACCGACACCGACCGGACGGCGATCCGCCGGTCCACCAGCACGTGGTCGATGGTCACCGGTGGGATCGGGTCACCGTCGTAGGGGCCCCAGGTGCCGACCAGCCCGGCGCCGGTGGCGTCGGCCGCGTCGACGTACCCGGTGGCGAGCAGTTCACGCAGCAGGGCGTGGTCGAGGGTGGCGTTGAAGTCCCCGGCGAGGATCGACAGGCCCGCGTCGGGGGTGGCCGGGGGCTGCGCCTCCAGGTCGGTGCGCCAGAACCCGACCTGGTCGATCGCGTGCGGGGCCGACGGGTGGACCGACTCGACCCGTACCGGCGGCCCGCCCGGCGGGGCGATCGACCCGTAGGCCTGGGTGAAGCCCCAGCCGCCGCGGTGCTGCCGGATGCCGCCCCCGGCGATCGGGAAGCGGGCGTAGAGCCCCGAGCCGGTGGTGCCCACCTGCGCGTTGAGCTGCCGGTGCGGCAGCAGATCGGCCAGGCCGAGCCGGTCCAGCTCGGCCGCCGCGCCCGGGGTGAACTCCTGCACGGCCAGCACGTCGACCCGTTGGTCGCGCACCAGGTCGACCACGGTGCCCGCGTCGGCGGCGCCGGCCAGCAGGTTGGCGGTGAGCACCCGCAGTGTCGGCCCACTGGCCGACGGCTGCGCCGAGGCCATCGCCCGGGGCGCGACCATGGCGAGCAGCGCCACCGCGGCCAGGGCCGCGACCGCCGCGGGCCCACGGCGTCGCAGGGCGAGCGCGAGCAGCAGCGGCACGGGCGTCCAGGCCGCGACGTACGGGGTGAAGGCGACCGCCTGCACCGCGGGCCCCCGTTCCAGGCCGGGCAGGCGTACCGCCGCCCACACCAGCCCGGGAGCCACGGCAAGCCAGCACAGCCAGGTCCGCGCCCGGGCGGCGCGACCGGCGGCGGCGCGGGCGTCGTCGTACGTGATCACGGTCGACACGGTAGCGGTACCGTCCTCACGCCGGTGTCGCAGGTGCCCGCCCGACCGGCATCCATGAATTGTCGAGCGTTCATGTTTCGCAATTCACAGGGCGGCCTGAAACAATCTGAAACGCGGTCCTCCGCCATTGACCCCACGCTTTTGTCGGTGCTACTTTCCACCTGGTTCCGGCCCCGAAGCAAAAAGTAGTAATGGCTGCTCAATGTGAGTGTGATTGTTCTCCGCTCCCAGATTGTCCTCAACCTGAGGGCGGCTATTGCAGCGGCTTTACGCGGTGCTGGAAGGCTCGGATTAAGCCGGCTCGTTGTTCGCGAGTCGGTCGTGTCGACACGGTCAACAAAAGGGGGACCTGTCATGGCAAGACTCATTTCCCGTAGGGCGGTCGCGGTCACGTTCGGCGCGCTGGTGCTGACGCTGGCCGGCGGGGGGATCGCCGCCGCCCAGACCACCACGGCGGCCAAGCCAGCGGCCCAGAACGGCCAGCCGGGCGACCGTGCCGCCGCGCCGGCCGGCCAGCCGCAGGTGACAGCGGCCGAGGCGGCGGCGGCCAAGGCGGCGCTGACGGAGGGGGTGAGCCCCTCCTTCATCAACGGCTCGACGTCCTTCGCCGTCGTCAGTAGCACCGGTGTCCTGCTCCGCTCGCGGGACGCTGTCTCCGCGACCAAGTACGGCCCCGGGCAGTACCAGGTCATCTTCAACCGCAGCCTGACCAAGGCCGCCTTCCTGGCCACCATCGGCACAACGGACCATTGCTGCGTCCCGCAGGCCGGCGAGATCTCGGTCGCGCCACGGCTGTCCACGCCGAACGGGGTCTTCGTGCAGACGTACGACTCCGCCGGGGTGCCGGCGGACCGGCCGTTCCACCTGGCCGTGTTCACTCCCTGATCCATCGGGAACCGAGGGCGCCGGCTCCGGCGACGGGGCCGGCACCTTCGTGCCGCCCGCGACCGGTCCGTCCCTTCGGGGGTGTTGACGACGGTCGTCCCGGTTAGGGGGCAGCACGCCCGTCGAGTGCCGTGGATTCCGACGTTTGCCCGACGGCCGGCACGGGAAGCAAGCACCGTGACGGACATCTCGGACACCCTGGCCAGCCTGCCCACCGCAGTCGATCCCGATCCGAGCGGCGTCGAGCTGGAACAGACCCTCTTCGAGGTCAAACGCGTGATCGTCGGGCAGGATCGGCTCGTCGAGCGCCTGCTCACCGCCCTCGTCGCCGGCGGCCACTGCCTTTTGGAGGGGGTCCCCGGCGTGGCGAAGACCCTCGCCGCGCAGACCCTCGCGACCGTGGTCGGCGGGACCTTCTCCCGGATCCAGTTCACCCCGGACCTGGTCCCCTCCGACATCGTCGGCACCCGCATCTACCGGGCGTCGAAGGAGAGCTTCGACGTCGAACTGGGCCCGATCATGGCCAACCTCGTGCTCGCCGACGAGATCAACCGGGCGCCGGCGAAGGTGCAGTCCGCGCTGCTGGAGGCGATGGCCGAGCGGCAGGTCTCCATCGGCGGGCGCACCTGGCCGGTCCCCGATCCGTTCCTGGTGCTGGCCACCCAGAACCCGATCGAGTCGGAGGGGGTCTACCAGCTTCCCGAGGCGCAGCGGGACCGGTTCCTCATGAAGATCGTCGTCGACTACCCCGGGGACGACGACGAGCTGGCCATCCTCTACCGCATGAGCACCGACCGGCCGACCCCGCGCCGGGTCCTCGACCCCGGCCGGCTGCGTGCGCTGCAGCGGAGGGCCGGCGACGTCTTCGTGCACCACGCCGTCGCCGAGTACGTCGTGCGGCTGATCCTGGCCACCCGGGACCCGGGCCGCTTCGGGCTGCCCGAGATCGCGCCGCTGCTCGCGTACGGGGCGAGCCCCCGGGCCACCCTCGGCCTGGTCGCCGCCGCCCGGGCCCAGGCGCTGCTGCGGGGGCGCGACCACGTGTTGCCCGAGGACGTCCGGGAGCTGGCGGTGGACGTCCTCGCCCACCGGCTGGTGCTCTCCTTCGACGCGGTCGCCGACGGGGTCAGCGCCGAGGCGGTGGTCCACCGGCTGCTCGGGGTCGTGCCCCCACCCAGGGTCGCCACCCACCACACCGGGTACGCCGCCGCCGACCTGGCGGCGGCGTGAGCGGCCGGTCCGCCGGGGCCGGCGGGAGAACGTGGGCCGCCGCGCGAGCGGGGGTGACGGGGTGACGGGGGCAGCGTGGGCCGCCGCGCGATCCGGGACGGTCGGGGGAGCGTGGGCCGTCGGGGAGCCGCCGTCCGACCCGACCCTGGCCGACCTCGCGCCGGACCGGCGGCTGCGCCGCCTGGAGCTGGCCGTCACCCGCCGCCTCGACGGGCTGCTGCACGGCGAGCACCGGGGCCTGCTGCCCGGCCCCGGCAGCGAGATCGCCGGCAGCCGCGAGTACCGGCCGGGCGAGGACGAGGTACGCCGGATGGACTGGGCGGTCACCGCCCGTACCGCCGTGCCGCACGTCCGCGAGGTCGACGCCGGCCGGGAACTGACCACCTGGCTGCTGGTCGAC
>NZ_GG657738.1:5006323-5050112 GCF_000158815.1 Micromonospora sp. ATCC 39149
GTGACCGACCCGCGCGAGCTGGAACTGCCAGGACGTCGGCCTGATCACCATGGTAGACCCGGAAACCGGTCGGCGGCGGGAGGTCTTCACCGGCGACCGCCGGCTGCGCGCCCGGTACGCCGAGGCGGCCCTCGCCCAGCGCGACCAGGTCCGCCAGGTGCTGCGCCGGTGCGAGGGCGGCCCACCTGCCGCTGCGCACCGACCGGGACTGGTGCGCCGACATCGTCCGGCACGTGCACGCCCAGCGCCGGCTCGCCCTGGCCCCGGCGGCCGGCCGGGCCGGCCCGACGCCCCGGCCCGGCGCGCCGCGGGGAGGTGCCGCGTGACCTGGCAGTCGCCCCTGCGGCTCTGGCTGCTGCTCGGCGTCGCCGCGCTCGCCGTCGGCTACCTGCTGGCCCAGCGCCGCCACAGCCGGTACGCGGTCCGCTTCACCAATCTGCGGCTGCTCGACCGGGTGGCCCCGGACCGCCCGGCGTGGCGGCGGCACGTGCCGGCGGGCCTGTTCCTGGCCATGCTGGCGCTGCTGGTGGTGGGCTTTGCCCGGCCCAGCGCCGAGGTCCGGGTGCCCCGGGAACGCGCCACCGTCATGGTGGCGGTCGACGTGTCCACCTCGATGCTCGCCTCCGACGTGAAGCCGGACCGGCTCAGCGCCGCCAAGGACGCGGCCCGGCGCTTCGTCGACGGCCTGCCCGACGAGTTCAACGTCGGGTTGGTCGCGTTCGCCGGCAGCGCCGCCGTGCTGGTGCCGCCCGGCACCGACCGGGAGGCCCTGCACGACGGCATCGAACGCCTCGCCGAGGGCAGCACCGGTGTGCAGGGCACCGCCATCGGGGAGGCGATCAACACCTCCCTCGGCGCGGTGAGAGGGTTGGACAGCCAGGCCGCGAAGGACCTGCCACCGGCCCGGATCATCCTGCTCTCCGACGGCGCGAACACCTCCGGCATGGACCCGATGGAGGCCGCCGCCGAGGCGGTCGACGCGAAGGTGTTTTGTGCACACTTTTTTCGTTCGGCACCCCGTTTTTGTTTCGTCGACCGGGGCGGTCGTCCCATCCAGGTGCCGGTGGACGGGCAGACCCTGAAGGCGGTCTTCGATTCCACCGGCGGCGGGTTTCACTAGGCGACCAGCCGCGAGGAGCTGCGGGCGGTGTACGAGGACATCGGCACCTCCGTCGGCTACCGCACCCAGCGGCAGGACGTCTCCGCCCGGTTCATCGGGCTCGGGCTGGTGCTGGCCATGGGGGCGGCGGCGGGATCGATGCGGTGGTTCTCCCGGCTGCCCTGAACGGCCGCCTTGTGCGCGGCTGGCCGGAACGGCCGGACATCCGGAAGAGACGCGGACGTGAGGAGCAGCGGATGGCAGTACAGACCGGACTGGGCGAGCCGCGCGGGCCGTGGTTCGTCTCGCCCGACCTCGATGCCGACCGGCGCGGCCGGCGGGAGGTACCGGGTCGGGGCGGCGACGACCGGCGGTGGAGCTGGCAGGGCCGATTGCTGGCCGCCGCCGGGGTGGTGGCGCTGTCCACCCTGTCCGGGGCGGCGGCCGGCGCCTGGGTCGCCGACTCCGCCGCCGCGCCGGGCCCGACGGCGGCGTCCGCCGCGCCGGTTCCGGCGGAGCTGGTGACCGCTGCCGAGCGGACCGTGCCGGGGGTGGTGTCTGTGCTGGTCGGCGGGGGCACCGGGGGCTCGGCGACCGGCTCCGGGTTCGCCATCGACGATCAGCAACACCTGATCACCAACGACCACATCCTGGCCAAGGGCGGCGGTGCGGCGGTGACGGTGGAGCTGCCGGACGGCCGGCGGTTCGCCGCCGAGGTGGTCGGCCGGGAGCCGGGCAGCGACCTGGCCGTGCTCCGGGTGCCCCCGGGCGCCGGCCTGGCCCCGTTGCCGCTGGCCAAGCCGGGCGCGACCCGGGTCGGCGAGCCGGTGCTGGCGGTCGGCTCCCCGCTCGGGCTGGCCGGCACGGTTACCGCGGGTATCGTCAGCGCGCTCGACCGTCAGGTGCGCCTCGGCGCGAACCGGCACCGCGCCGTGCAGACCGACGCGTCCATCAATCCGGGCAACTCCGGCGGCCCGCTGGTCAACGCCCGAGGTGAGGTGGTCGGGGTGAACACCGCCATCGCCACCATCGACGGCAGCGGGTCCATCGGCATCGGCTTCGCCATCCCGATCGAGCAGGTGCGGCAGAGCGCCGACGCGATCATCGGCAAGGGCGGCTGACCTGGGCGGGGTTCGCCGTCCCGCCCGGGACGGAAGGGAAAGTGTCAGATACCGGGCGCCGCCGCCGGCATGGGCGACGGCCGGGCCAGCACCGCGTCCCTCGGCGACCCCCGTAGCCACCCACGGTGCCCGCGCGGGGCGCTAGCCTTTTGGCGTGGACGACGGACTGCGGGTGACCGACCGGCTGATCGTGCCGGGTGCCGAGCTGCGGGAGCGGTTCTCCCGCTCGTCGGGCCCGGGTGGGCAGGGCGTCAACACCACCGACTCGCGCGTAGAGCTGAGCTTCGACGTGGCCGGCTCGCCGAGCCTGACCGAGTCGCTGCGCGCCCGGGCCCTGGACCGCCTGGCCGGCCGGCTCGTCGACGGGGTGCTCACCGTCGCCGCCAGCGAACACCGGGCCCAGCTCGCCAACCGGGAGGCCGCCCGGGAGCGGATGGCGGCGCTGCTGGGCGAGGCGGTCGCCCCGCCGCCCCCGCCGCGCCGCCCGACCCGCCCGTCGCGGGGCGCGAAGGAACGCCGCCTCGCCGACAAGAAGCGCCAAGCGCAGCGCAAGCGCGACCGCCGCGTCGACGGCGACTGATCGTGGCGCCGCCGGTCGCCGGGGCGAAATGGCGGGCGGTGGGCGGGCGTCGCCCGTAGTCTGCCCGGGCATGAACACCGATCCGACGCCCGACTTCTCCGTCAAGCCGACCCTCGCCGGGCAGCGGGTGCTCCTGCGCCCGTTCGTCGCCGACGACGTGTCGACCTTCCGCGCCGCCCTGACCGACCCCGAGGTGTGCCGGCTGACCGGCAGCCCGCCCGAGGAGCACGACGAGCAGCGGCTGCGCGAGTGGTACGGCAGCCGCAACGCGCAGGCCGATCGGCTCGACCTGGCCGTCGTCGACCGCGCCACCGGCGAATGCGTCGGCGAGGTCGTCCTCAACCAGTGGGACGAGGGGAACCGTAGCTGCAACTTCCGCACCCTGTTCGCCGCGAACGGCCGCGACCGGGGCCTGGGCACGGAGGCGGTCCGGCTGGTCGTCGGGTACGGCTTCGAACGGCTCGGCCTGCACCGGATCTCGCTGGAGGTGTTCGCCTTCAACCCCCGGGCCCGCCGGGTCTACGAGAAGGTCGGCTTCGTCGCCGAGGGGGTGCTGCGCCAGGTACTGCGTGACGGCGACGACTGGGTCGACGCCACCGTCATGTCGATCCTCGCCCCCGAGTGGGCGACGCACCGCGGCCATCCGGAACGTCCCGCGGAAGGAACGCTGCGGGGCGGCGTACGGGAGGCGGTTGAGCCGGACGCGGCGGTCTGGCCGAATGGCTCCGGAGGCAACAGGGCCGTCACCGATCGCGCACCGTCGGGTGACACAGCCAGTGGTTGAAGTCCCAGCTGAAGACCGAGGTGCAGGTCATCCGTTGCACGCCGGGCTTGAAGCCCCACAGGTCTAGCCGGCCGAGGCCGTGCGCGGTCAGTTCCGCCGCCGCCGGATCGGTCGTCGGCAGGTCCGTGTCGTCGAGCAGCACCAGGCCGGCCGGGTCGAGGTACTTCGGGGCGACCCGGGCGCAGACGGTGCGGGACGCGCCGTCGATCACCACCACGTCCCAGGGAGCCCCGTCGGCGATCGCCGCCACGTACGGGGAGTCCGCCGAGCCGTCCCACCAGCCGTCGTCGCACGGCGCGTGCCGGATCTCCCCGTTGGTCGGCTGGGGAAGCTGGGCGAACCAGGAGGCGTCGTGTTCGACGGAGACGATCTCGCCCACCCGTCCCGGGCGGGCGAACCAGGAGGTCGACGACCCCGAGCCGTACTCGAACACCCGCACCCGGGGGTGCAGCACCTCGTCCAGCCACCGCACGGCGGCGTAACTGAACCAGGGCAGCGGCTGGCCGTCGCCGTCGACGGGGGCGGCACCCACCGACCGGTGCCAGCCCTGCCGACGCAGGGTGGCGAGGGCCTCCAGCGACGTCCGCGCCTCCCGGCGGGAGCGGGGAATGCCGGGGGCGGTCCGTTGGATCAGGCCCCGCGCCCGCACGGCGAGTGATCGTCTGGCCATGGTGCTCCGTTCCTCGGGTTCCCGCGTACAGGGAGCCAACGAACGACGAGCACGAAAGGTGATGAAAGGTGCCAAACCGGGTGGTCAGGCTCCCAGCGCGGCGAGCAGGCGGGCGCGCAGCCCGGCGGCCCGCTCGGCGAAGCCCCGCTGGGCGGCGGCGTACTCGGCCCGCCCCTCCGCCGTCTCCACCCGCACCGGCGGGTACCCGAGCGCGGCGAGGTCGTAGGGGCTGGCCCGCATGTCCAAAGCGCGGATCTCGCGGGCCAGCGCGAACGCGTCCGCCACCAGCTCGCTCGGCACCAGCGGGGAGAGCTTGTACGCCCACTTGTACAGGTCCATGTTGGCGTGCAGACAGCCCGGCTGCTCCAGCTCGTGCTGGCGCTCCCGGCTCGGGGTGAGCACGTTCAGCGGCCGGGCCGGCGCGGTGAAGAACCGGTACGCGTCGAAGTGGCTGCACCGCACGCCCCGCTCCTCGACGACCTCGGCGGTCCGCTCCGGGCTGAGCCGCAGGGGCCACGCGTTGTGGCGGACCTCGTCCTGGGTCTGCCGGTAGACCATCGCCCACTCGTGCATACCGAAGCAGCCCAGGTGCGCCGGCCGGCCCGCGGTCGCCGCGAGCAGGGCGCGGATCCAGCCGACCGACTCCGCCCGCCGGGCGCGTACCCCCTCGGTGTCGAGGGTGAGCCCGGCGGCGGCGGCGCGGTAGTCCCGGCCGAACTCGGCCGGGTCCGCGCCGCGCAGCACCACCCCCGCGCCCGGGTGCCAGCGGCGCAACTGGGCGGGACGGTGCGAGTAGTAGGTGAAGAGGAAGTCCTCCACCGGGTGCTTCCGCCCGGTGCGGCGGCGGGCCAGGTGCGGGGCCAGCCACGCGTCTACCCGCTCCTCGTGGGCGCGGCGCCGGGCCTGCCACTCGGCCAGGTCGAGCGGCACAGCGGAGGCGAGGGCGGCGGTCACCGGACCAGCGTACGACCGTCACCGGGCCTTTCCCGCCGGTGGCCGCGCCTCAGGGCACGTCGACCCGCACCCCGGCGGAGAACACCCCGCTGCGCAGCTCCAATCGCTTCGGCCGGTCCGCGCCGTCGACCGTGAACACCAGCGGCAGCACCAGCCGACTGCCCGCGGCGAGGGGCTGGGCGAAGACGTCCCGCCCCTGGTTGGCCAGCCGGGTGGCAGGCTCGTCGGTGCTGACGAAGGTGCCGCCCGGCAGGTACGCCCGCTGCATCTGGCCGTGCCAGGTCTGCTGCTCGGGGGTGAGGTTGCGCACCCCGACCGTGGCCTGGCACTGCCGCGCGGCGGCGGACGGCGTCGACGAGCAGGCGATCCGGTAGACGGTGAACTCCAGCGCCTGCTCCCGCAGCGGCACGCCGAGCACCCCGGTCGTGCCCGTACCCACCCAGGCCCCGGCGGTCGGCTGCTTGGTCGTGTCGATCGCGGCGACCCGCCGGGTGGCCGTCACCGTCGCGGCCCCCACCACGCCGGCCAGGACCGCGACGGCACCCCCCACCACCAGCCACACCGGGGGCTTGCGGCGGCGGGCCACGGCCACGGGCGTGACCGGACGGGGATACCCGCCATCCGGGCCGGTCGCCGCCGGCCCGCGCCGGCCGGTGAACCCGGCACCGGCACCGGTACCGGCGAAGACGGTCCCCGTGCCGGCGCGTCCGGTCGCCGAGTGCGCGGCGGGGCTGCCCGCGCCGGTGGCGCCGGTGGCTGCCCGCGCGCGGCGGTGCCGCTGCCACCACCAGAGCCCGCCGACCGTGAGCAGGAGCACCCCGGCCAGCGCGGCGAGCAGCGCCGGGGGCCGCCGCCACGCCGGCGCGGGGGTGGCCTGGGCCGCCGGCGCCGCGGCGCGGTCCCAGGTCGCGGTCGCGCAGTCGTACGGTCGGTTGCCGTTGGCGGCGAAGGCACAGGCCGGCGCGGACAGGGCGCGCCCCGGGGCGGCGGTGGTGAGCGCCGTGTGCAGGGTCGTGGTGCTGCGCGCCGGGAGCCGGAGCTGCCACGTCACCTCGGTGGTGGCGGCCGAGCGGGTGGTCCGCCCGCCTGGCGTGACCCAGGTCGGCGACGTCCCGGGCGGCAGTTCCTGGCGCACGGTGGTGGCCACGGGCAGGCTGCCGGTGTTGCGCACCTGGACCTGGTAGCCCGGGGCCGGCGTGCCGGCCGGCGTGACCACCACCGTCACTGGTGACGGTGCGCCCTGCGTCGGCACCACCACGGACGGGGAGACCAGCGGTGGCGCTGCGGCGTCCGGCTGCGTCGGTGTCGGTGTCACGGTGGCCGCCGCCGCGCGGAACGCCCCCGGCGGTGCCGCCGCCTTGGGTGCCGCCGCGTTGGGTGCCGCCGGGGGCAGCGCCGGCACGGCGGCGAGAATGCCGAGGCAGTGTACGAACACTGCGAGGGCCCTGTGGTGTCGTCTCGATGCAGGCATACGAACGAACCTCCGGTAGCCGAGGTTAGGGGCCGCGACCCGTCGTGTGGGTACGAAGCGGCGAACCCGGCCCCCGGCGGCGGCCTGCGGCGTACGCTGGCCCGTCGCGGACCTCGGACGGCCGGTGCTGACGCCGGGCCGCGCGGGCGGGGCTAGATTGGCCAGGTGCGTATCGCTCGTTTCGCTCATGCCAAGGGAATGTCGTTCGGGGTCGTCGAGGGCGAACCGGGGGCGGGCCCGGAGGGCCTGACCATCGCCGAGATCGAGGGCCACCCATTCGGCCAGATCCAGTTCAGCGGCGCCCGGTGGGCGCTCTCCGATGTCCGGCTGCTCTCCCCGATCCTGCCCAGCAAGGTGGTCTGCGTCGGTCGCAACTACGCCGAGCACGCCGCCGAGCTCGGCAACGAGGTGCCCAAGGAGCCACTGCTCTTCCTCAAGCCGTCCACCTCCGTGATCGGGCCACGGGACGCCATCCGGCTGCCGATCTTCTCCAAGCAGGTCGAGCACGAGGCCGAGCTGGCCGTGGTGATCGGCGCGCCGGGCGCCCGCCGGGCCGACCGGGCCGCCGCCGAGCGGGCGATCTTCGGCTACACCTGCGCCAACGACGTCACCGCGCGGGACCTCCAGCGCTCCGACGGGCAGTGGACCCGGGCCAAGGGCTTCGACTCGTTCTGCCCCATCGGCCCGTGGATCACCACCGGACTCGACGTCACCGACCTGGAGGTCCGGTGCGAGGTGGGCCGCAACCCGGAGGAGATGGAGGTGCGGCAGCTCGGCCGTACCCGGGACATGGTCTTCGACGTGCCGGCCCTGGTGTCGTACGTGTCGCACGTGATGACGCTGCTCCCCGGGGACGTGGTCCTCACGGGCACTCCGGCAGGGGTTAGCCCGCTCACGGAGGGGGATACGGTCACGGTGCGTATCGAGGGGATCGGGGAGCTGAGCAACCCGGTGGTCCCGGTGACCTGAGCCGTCGGGAAGCCCGAAGCCGCAGGCCAGATGCGGTTTCGGGCCCCCGATTTGGCCTGCCGGAGGTGGGAGGGTAAAGTTTCTCTCCGGTGCCGCAAGGCACGAACGGCACCGCGAGGTGCCAATGGGGTATGGGGTAATTGGCAGCCCGACTGATTCTGGTTCAGTTAGTCTAGGTTCGAGTCCTGGTACCCCAGCAACCGGTGTTCGTGAGAGCGTCGGTCGCTGGATCAAGCTGGGGAGCGGCCCTGGCCCGCCGAGCGGGCCAGGATGATCTCTGGTAGAGTTCAGCGGCACCGTCCGGCAGGGCGGTGAAGCAAAAGGTTCTGGCCCCGTCGTCTAGCGGCCCAGGACGCCGCCCTCTCAAGGCGGTAGCGCCGGTTCGAATCCGGTCGGGGCTACAGTTCTGTCCAGCCCGTCTCACTACGGTGAGGCGGGCTGTTTCACATCCGGGCTGTTTCACATCCGGGACACGGTTCGCCTCACCGGCCTGGCGGGCCGCGATGTCGTGGGTGACCGCCCACCCCCCGCGCGCCGGCCCGGGGTCCGTCGCTAGACTACAGCGGCACCGTCCGGCAGGGCGGTGAAGCAGGAAAGTTCTGGCCCCGTCGTCTAGCGGCCCAGGACGCCGCCCTCTCAAGGCGGTAGCGCCGGTTCGAATCCGGTCGGGGCTACACCCACGGAAGGCCCGTCTCACCCCCGGTGAGCCGGGCCTTCCCCCGTCTCCACCCCACCCCTCTGCTCGCGGTGATCAGGGGCCTTGCGTGCGATTCGGCGCGACACGTGACGCAAACCTCTTGATCACTGGGGCGGAGGGGATGGGGTCGGGTTAGAGACCGCTCAGGCGTTGGCCGGCTCTGACCACGGCCATGGCGTGGCGTTCGCCGGGGCGGCGGCCGAGGCGCTCGATCGGGCCGGAGATGCTGACTGCGGCGATCACCCGCCCCGTGCGGTCGCGGATCGGGGCCGAGACGCTCGCCACGCCCGCCTCCCGCTCGGCGACGCTCTGCGCCCAGCCGCGCCGGCGCACCTCGGCGAGGGTGCGCCCGGTGAACTTGGAGCGGGGCAGCAGCGGCATCACCGCCTCCGGCGGCTCCCAGGCCAGCAGGATCTGCGCCGCCGAGCCGGCGGTCATCGGCAGCACCGAGCCCACCGGGACGGTGTCCCGCAGCCCACTGGCCCGCTCGGCGGCGGCCACGCAGATCCGCTCGTCCGCGCGGCGCAGGTAGAGCTGGGCGCTCTCCCCGGTGGCATCGCGCAGCGCGGCCAGCAGCGGCTCCGCCGCCGTGAGCAGCACGTCCGGCGCGGCGTTGGCGAGCTCACCGAGCCGGGGGCCCGGTCGCCAACGGCCCTGGGTGTCCCGGACCAGCATCCGGTGGATCTCCAGCGCCTGCGCCAGCCGGTGCGCGGTGGCCCGGGGCAGCTTGGTGCGTTCAACGAGTTCGGCCAGGCTGGCGCCGTCGACGCAGGCGGCCAGGATGACCACCGCCTTGTCGAGAACGCCGACACCGCTCATACTGTGTCCCACAAGCCGAAATTTACCTCCCAGAATTTAGGATGTCCAGATGGTGGGAGACACTCGACCGAGGACCCTGGCCGAGAAGGTCTGGGACGCGCACGTCGTCCGGTCCGCCGACGGTGAACCGGACCTGCTCTACATCGACCTGCACCTGCTGCACGAGGTCACCAGCCCGCAGGCGTTCGACGGCCTGCGGCTCGCCGGCCGCCGCGTGCGCCGCACCGACCTCACGCTCGCTACCGAGGACCACAACACCCCCACGGGGTACGCGGACCCGGCCTTCTCGCAACGGCGCGGCGACCTGCTCACGATCGCGGACCCCACCTCCCGCACCCAGATCGAGACGCTGCGCCGCAACTGCGCCGAGTTCGGCGTGCGACTGCACCCGCTCGGCGACGCCAACCAGGGCATCGTGCACGTGATCGGCCCGCAGTTGGGCGTCACCCAGCCCGGCATGACGATCGTCTGTGGCGATTCCCACACCGCCACCCACGGTGCCTTCGGCGCGCTCGCGTTCGGCATCGGCACCAGCGAGGTCGAGCACGTGCTGGCCACCCAGACGCTACCGCAGAGCCGCCCCAAGACGATGGCCGTGAACGTCACCGGTCAGCTCGGCCCCGGCGTCACCGCCAAGGACCTGGTGCTCGCCCTGATCGCCCAGGTTGGCACCGGCGGTGGCCGGGGGCACATCGTGGAGTACCGGGGCGAGGCGATCCGCGCGCTGTCCATGGAAGGGCGGATGACCGTCGCCAACATGTCGATCGAGTGGGGCGCCAAGGCCGGCATGATCGCGCCGGACGAGACCACCTTCGCGTACCTCAAGGGGCGGCCGAACGCGCCCGCGGGCGCGGACTGGGACGCGGCGGTGCGGTACTGGCGGAGCCTGCCCACCGACGAGGGCGCGACGTTCGACGCCGAGGTGACCCTCGACGCCAGCCGGATCACGCCGTTCGTCACCTGGGGCACGAACCCGGGCCAGGGCGCGCCGCTGGGCGCGGCCGTGCCGGACCCGGAGGAGTTCGCCGGCGAGTCCGAGCGGGCCGCCGCCCGCCGGGCCCTGGAGTACATGGCCCTCACCCCTGGCACCCCGCTGCGCGACCTCTCCGTCGACGTGGTCTTCGTCGGCTCCTGCACCAACGGCCGGCTGGAGGACCTCCGCGCCGCCGCCGACGTGCTGCGTGGGCACAGGGTCGCCGACGGCGTACGGATGCTCGTGGTGCCCGGCTCGGCCGCCGTCCGGGAGGCCGCCGAGGCCGAGGGGCTGGACAAGGTCTTCACCGACGCCGGGGCCGAGTGGCGCTTCGCCGGCTGCTCGATGTGCCTGGGCATGAACCCGGACACGCTCTCCCCGGGCGAGCGTTCCGCCTCGACCTCCAACCGAAACTTCGAGGGCCGCCAGGGCCGGGGCGGACGCACCCACCTGGTGTCGCCGCCGGTCGCCGCCGCCACCGCCGTGGTCGGCCGGCTCGCCGCCCCCGCCGACCTTTAGAAGGGCAGCTGCGCCAGATGGACAAGTTCACCGTGCACACCGGCACCGCCGTGCCGCTGCGCCGCTCCAACGTGGACACCGACCAGATCATCCCTGCCGTGTACCTCAAGCGGGTGACGCGGACCGGATTCGCCGACGGGCTCTTCAACGCGTGGCGGGAGGACCCTTCATTCGTGTTGAACGATTCAGCGTATTCGGGTGCGTCGATTCTTGTGGCGGGCCCGGAGTTCGGCACCGGGTCGTCCCGGGAGCACGCCGTGTGGGCGCTGCGCGACTGGGGGTTCAAGGCCGTGGTGTCGCCCCGGTTCGGCGACATCTTCCGTGGCAATGCCCTCAAGGAGGGTCTGCTGCCGGTCGAGTTGGAATTGCGGGCCGTGGAGGAGTTGTGGGCTCTCGTCGAGTCCGACCCGGCCACCCCGGTCACCGTCGACCTGACCTCCCGCGAGGTCCGGGCCGGGGACGCCACCTGGCCCTTCCCCCTCGACGACTTCAGCCGTTGGCGGCTGATGGAGGGGTTGGATGACATTGGACTCACCCTTCGGCACGAGGCCGACATCACCTCCTACGAGCGCGACCGGCGGCCTTTCCTGCCCTCCGTGGCGTAGCCGTACGCCCGATCCAGCATCGGTTTCCGCCCCCACCGGCCGCGCCGGTGGGGGCGAATCCGTTACGACACAAGGGCTTTTTTCCGCCGAATGTTTGTGTCCAGGCAGCACAGGGCATACCGTGCGCGCAGAATGGCTCGCGTCGAGTCAGTTGCACAATCGGGAGGAAGTCGTGAACAAGGCCGAGCTCATCGAGGCGCTCGCCGTTCGCCTGGGGGACCGGAGGACGGCGACGGCCGCGCTCGACGCGGTCCTCGCTGAGGTCCAGGCGGCGGTCACCAAGGGCGAGAAGGTGGCGATCACCGGATTCGGAGCGTTCGAGAAGCGCGTCCGGGGTGCCCGAACAGCGCGCAATCCGCGGACCGGCGAGGCGGTGAAGGTCAAGAAGACATCCGTCCCGACCTTCCGGGCCGGTGCCGGGTTCAAGGAGATGGTGGCCAGCGGGAAGGTGCCGAAGGCCACGGCGGCGGCGAAGAAGACCGCCACGGCCGCCACCAAGACGACGGCGGCCAAGGCCACCACGGCCAAGGCGGCCGGGGCCAAGGCCACCACGGCCAAGGCGGCCGGGGCCAAGGCCACTACCGCCAAGGCGGCCGGGGCCAAGGCGACCACCGCCAAGGCGGCCGGCACGAAGGCGACCGCCGCGGCGAAGAAGGCCGCCCCGGCGAAGGCGACCAAGACCACGGCAGCGAAGACCGCCACCAAGAAGGCCGCCCCGGCGAAGAAGTCGGCGGCGGCGACCACGTCGGCCGCAGCGAAGAGGACCACCGGGGCGGCCAAGAGCACGGTGGCCAAGAAGGCACCGGCGAAGAAGTCCCCGGCCAAGAAGGCGACCACCACGCGCTGAGCGGTCGGCACCGTCGGGACGCCCAGCCGAACGGTGGGCGTCCCGTGGTGTGCCGGACCCGGCTGGCGGTTGCGGTTGCGGTCGGGTGGTGAGAAGGGAACCCCTCTTTACCGTATGCGTTAGGAAGGGGCCCCTCCTTACAAGCGGTCGGCGGCGAGGAGGCGGTCGGCGGCGAAGGCGAGCAACCAGCCGCCGCCCTTCGGGGTGGTGAAGTCATCCGCACGGCCGGCGAGGCGCTCCAGCGCGCCGGGGATCACCTTGCCCTGGCTGCACACCCCGACCGTGCCCCCGGCGGCGGCCAGCTCGGCCAGGCAGGCGGCGGCGGCCAGCGCCCGCTCGTGCGGGTCCTGGCCGGGCAGCGGCTCGTCCAGGTCGCCGGTCACCTCGATCGGCAGGTCGAGCAGGGCGGCGGCCGGGTCGAGGGTCTGCACGCAGCGGCGGGCGGAGGCGGACAACAGCCGGGCCGGGCGGACCAGGGCCACGAGGGGCGCGAGGGCGTGCGCCTGGGCCCAGCCGGTGGCGTCGAGTGGCCGGCCGGCGTCCGGGCCGGACCAGGCGCTGCGCCGGCCGGCCTGCGCGTGCCGGACCAGGGCCACCGTCGCGGTGACCGGCGGGAGGGTGGCGAACGCGGTCAGCACCTCGGCGTCGTGCGGGTAGCTGACCAGGCGGGCGGCCTCCCCGACGGGCAGCCAGCGGATGCCGTCGACCTCGGTGTCGGGCTGGAAGCCACCCTCGCCGACGGCCAGCATCGACCAGTAGTCGACGACCTTCGGCCAGCCCTCGCTGCGGTACCGCACGGTGGGCAGCCGAACCTGCGGCACCGCCCGCACGTCGGCCTCCTCGGCGACCTCCCGTACGGCGGCCAGCAGCGGGTGCTCGCCCGGCTCCAGCTTTCCCTTCGGCAGCGACCAGTCGCCGTACCTGGGGCGGTGCACGAGGCAGACCAGCACGCCTTCGTCGGCCGGACGCCAGGCCACCCCGCCCGCCGCCCGGATCACGCGTTCCCGCTCCGGCATCCGCTCAGCCTAGGCTCATCCGGCCGTGCCGCCGATCCGACGCAGCAGCAGGTCCTGCAGATGGGTCGGCGGGGTCTGCGCCGTGCCGGTCCGCCGGGTCCAGGAGCCGTCGCCGTGCAGCTCGAACGCCTCCACGTCGGGGCTGAACGCGGCGGTGAGCACGTGGTCCAGCTCGGCCCGGGCGATCGGGTCGCTCACCTGCACCAGCGCCTCCACCCGGCGGTCCAGGTTGCGGTGCATCAGGTCGGCCGAGCCCATCCAGAACTCCGCGGCCCCGTTGTTGCCGAACCGGAAGATCCGGGAGTGCTCCAGGAACCGGCCGAGGATCGAGCGGACCCGGATGTTCTCCGACAGCCCCGGCACCCCGGGGCGCAGCGTGCACATGCCCCGGATCAGCAGGTCCACGTGCACCCCGGCCCGGGACGCCCGGTACAGCGCGTCGGTGACCTCCTCGTCGACCAGCGAGTTGACCTTGAATTGGACCAGCCCGGGCATGCCGAGCCGGACGTGGGCGATCTCCCGATCGATCCGCTCGACCAGCCCCCGCCGGATGCCCTGGGGGGCCACCAACAGCCGCCGGTACGCGGTCTGCCGGCTGTAGCCGGTCAGCACGTTGAACAGGTCCGTGAGGTCGGCGCCGATCTCCGGGTCGGCGGTGAGCATGCCGAAGTCCTCGTACAGCCGGGCGGTCTTCGGGTGGTAGTTGCCGGTGCCGATGTGGCAGTACCGGCGGATCTGATTGCCCTCCTGGCGTACCACCAGGGCGGTCTTGCAGTGGGTTTTGAGGCCCACCAGGCCGTACACGACGTGGCAGCCGGCGCGTTCCAAGGTCCGCGCCCAGCCGATGTTGGCGACCTCGTCGAAGCGGGCCTTCAGCTCCACGAGCACCACCACCTGCTTGCCGGCGGCGGCGGCGTCGACCAGCGCGTCGACGATCGGGGAGTCCCCGCTGGTGCGGTAGAGGGTCTGCTTGATGGCCAGCACGTCCGGGTCGGCGGCGGCCTGCTCGACGAAGCGCTGCACGCTGGTCGCGAACGAATGGTACGGGTGGTGCACCAGCACGTCGCCGTCGCGCAGGGTGGCGAACACGCTGCGCGGCACCTCGCCCTCGGTGAGCCGGGGGTGGGTGGCCGGCACGAACGGCGGGTCCTTCAGGTCGGGGCGGTCGGCGTCGCCGTAGAGCTGCCACAGCGCGGACAAATCGAGCAGCCCGCGTACCCGCAGCACGTCGTGGCTGTCCATGTCCAGCTCCCGGACGAGCAGCTCCAGCATGTGGTCGGAGATCGAGGCGGCGACCTCCAGCCGCACCGGCGGGCCGAACCGGCGGCGGGCCAACTCCCGCTCCAGGGCCTGGAGCAGGTCCTCGTCGCGGTCCTCGTCGACCTCCACCTCGGCGTTGCGGGTGACCCGGAACAGGTGGCACTCGACGACCTGCATGCCGGAGAAGAGCTGCCCCAGGTGCACCGAGATCAGCTCCTCGACCGGGAGCACCCGCAGGCCGGGGGAGTCCCGGTCGACCCGGACGAAGCGCGGCACGTTGTTCGGCACCTTGACCCGGGCGAACAGCTCCGAGCCGCCGTCGGGGTCGCGGACCGCCACGGCCAGGTTCAGCGACCGCCCGGAGATGTACGGGAACGGGTGCGCCGGGTCGACCGCCAGTGGCGTGAGCACGGGGAAGATGTGCTCGCGGAAGTAGGTGCGCAGCCGTTCCCGCTCGGGGGCGTCCAGGTCCGTCCAGCGCAGGATGCGGATGTCCTCGGCGGCGAGCTTCGGCAGCACGTCGTCGACGAAGCAGGTCGCGTGCCGGCCGACCAGCTCGGCGGTCCGCTCGCCAATCCGCTCCAGTTGCGTACGCAGCGGCAGCCGGTCCCCGCCGCGTACCGGCAGCCCGGCGGACTGGCGGCGCTTCAGGCCCGCCACCCGCACCATGTAGAACTCGTCGAGGTTGCTGGCGAAGATCGCCAGGAACTTGGCTCGCTCCAGCAGCGGCGTGCGCGGGTCCTCGGCCAGCGTCAGCACCCGGGCGTTGAAATCGAGCCAGGACAGCTCCCGGTTGAGGAACCGATCCTCGGGCAGCGGCGCCGGCGGCGCGGGTTCGTCGTCGGGGAGTGGCCCGTCGTCCGGGGCGGGCGCGAACTCACGGCTGGCGTCGGGCGACCCCACCACGAGCGTCAGCGGCTGCGTGGGCGGCGTCAAACACCTCCTCCAGCCCGGCGGACGCCCCCGCCCGGCCCAGCGGGGCCGCCGGCGGGTCGTCGGCCACCGGGACGGGCCCGGCTGCTGCCGGCTCGTCCAGGGCCGCGCCGGGCGTGTCGCGCGGGCGGAACCGGCCGTCGGCGCCGCGCCGTCGAGAGCCGTTGCGGCGGGTCGCCGCGTCGCCGGGCGCGGGGCGGTCGTCGGTGGGCTGGCGGTCGCCGATCGGGCCCGTGGCCTGGTCGGTGGGGTGCTCGCGAGGGGTGCTCACCCGCCCATGATGTCCCGAAACGGGTTAACGCAAAATGAACTTGGGCAGGGAGCTCAAGGCATCGTCGGCAATGTCACCCGGACGACCTCCCCGGCGGCATCGGTTTCGACCCGGAGCCGCTGGCCCAGCCGGAGCAGCCGCAGGCCGGAGGCGTCGAAGGCCCGCGCCGGGAACGCCAGCTCGCTGCCGTCGTCGAGGAGCAGCACGCCGCTGCGCGTCGCCGCGTCGTAGGTGGCCACGGTGCCCTGCATGCCAGCACCGTACACCGGGGCGGCGGGTCGCTCAGCCCGCGCGGCCCGTGGTCGAACCCGTTGCGCCGGTCGAACCCGTCGCGCGTGGGCCGGGCCGAGGTCCGGGTGGCGGAGCCGGCGCGGCCCGCCGGCTTGCCCGGGCGGCCAGGCCGGCGGTGCGCGGCCCGAGCCCGAGCCGGGCGGCGGCGGCCAGGTCGGCGGCGGTGTCCACGTCCTGGCGCAGGGTGGGCCAGTCGCCGGCCAGCGGCAACGCCCCGCTGGCCTCGTGCGCCTCGGCCGAGCCGACCCCGAACCGGGGGTCCAGCGGCACGCCGGGCGGCGCGGCGAGCAGCACGGTGCCGGTACCCGGGGCGTCGGCCACGAACCGGCGTACCCCTGCCGGCCCGGCGGCGATCGCGCGCAGCGCGGCGGCCAGCTCGCCCGGGCGCAGCGCCGGCAGGTCCGCCGTGAGCCCGGCCACCCACCCCCCGCCGTCGGCCGCGACCGCCGCGCCGAGCCGGAAGGCCGCGTTCAGGCCGGCGTCCGGCGCGTCGGGCACGACCCGCACGCCGGCCGCGCCGACCGCCGCCGCCACCCGGGGATCACTGGTGACCATCACCACCCCGGCGACCGCCGGGCACGCCCGCACCGCGGCGACCGTGTCGGCCGCCAGGGCAAGCGCCAGCTCCTCGTGGGGTACGGCCGGCAGCGTCCCGCGCAGCCGGCTCTTCGCCACGCCGAGGCGCTTCATCGGCACCACCACAGTCCAGGTCCGTTGCCGCACGGCACAATCCTGCCAGTCGGGCGGCGGTACCCTCACTGGCCGTATTGGGGGCGAGCAGGCATGATTTCGCTGCGGGCGGCACGGGGCGGGTGCGACGTGGGGCCGGGGCAACGAGGAGGCAGGGTGACGCGGCGCAGGCTGGGGTTCTGGCGACGGTTCGCCGTGGTGGTGGTCAAGACCGTGCTGACGGTTTGGACTCGGCGCACCTGGCGGGGCATGGAGCACCTGCGCCACGACGGCGGAATCATCATCGCCCCGAATCACATCTCGCATGCCGATCCGCTGGTCTCCGCGCACTTCATCTACGACGCCGGGCGCTGGCCGAGGTTCCTCGGCAAGGCCAGCCTCTTCCGGGTGCCCGTGGTGGGCTGGCTCCTGCACCGGTGCCTCCAGATCCCGGTGGAGCGCGGCACGGTCGACGCGGTCAAGTCCCTGGACGCCCTCGTCGCCGCCCTGCGTGAGGGCGGCGCGGTGGTGATCTACCCGGAGGGCACCACCACCCGGGAGCCCGACCTGTGGCCGATGAAGGGCAAGACCGGGGCCGCCCGGCTGGCGCTGGCCACCGGCGTGCCGGTGATCCCGGTCGCCATGTGGGGGCCCGAGCGCCTCTTCGACCCCCGGAACAACCGGCTGGGCCTGCGGCCCCGCATCCCGGTGACCGTGGTCGCCGGGCCGCCCGTCGACCTGAGCCGGTGGGTCGGCTCCACACCCACCAAGGCAACCCTGGAAGAGATGACCGACGCCATCATGCTGCGCCTGCGCGACCAACTCGCCGAGATCCGGGGCGGGACGCCGCCACCGCTGTGGGAACGACCACCCCGGCGGGCTGCCACCCGCCCGTGGCGGGGTCAGGAGGGCGCGGCGTGACCGGCCACGTGGCGGTGCTGGGGGCCGGGTCGTGGGGGACCGCCTTCGCCAAGATCCTCGCCGACGCCGGCCGGGACGTGACGATCTGGGCCCGGCGGCAGCCGGTGGCCGAGTCGATCCGGCTGCGCCGGCACAACCCGGATTACCTGCCGGACCTGCGGCTGCCCGCGCGGGTCACCGCCACCGGGAGCGCCGCCGGGGCGATCCGGGGCGCGGAGATCGTGGTGCTCGCGGTGCCGTCCCAGACGCTGCGCGGCAACCTCGCCGAATGGGTCGGCGACCTGCACCCGGACGCGACCCTGGTGTCCCTGATGAAGGGCATCGAGCTGGGCACCACCAAGCGGATGAGCGAGGTGATCGTGGAGACCGCCCGGGTCACCCCGGACCGGGTGGTCGTCGTCTCCGGCCCCAACCTGGCCCCCGAGATCGCCGCCGAGCAGCCCGCCGCCACCGTGGTCGCCGGCACCGACGACCGCCGGGCCCAGCTCGTCCAGTCGTCGATCCGCACGCCGTACTTCCGGCCGTACACCAACGACGACGTGATCGGCTGCGAGCTGGGCGGGGCGGTGAAGAACGTGATCGCCCTCGCGTACGGGATCGCCACCGCGATGGGCTTCGGCGACAACACCCGGGCGATGCTGATGACCCGGGGGCTCGCCGAGACCGCCCGACTCGGGGTGGCGCTCGGCGCGGACCCGATCACCTTCGCCGGCCTGGCCGGGATGGGCGACCTCGTGGCGTCCTGCTCGTCGCCGCTGGCCCGCAACCGCACCTTCGGCGAGCACCTGGGCCGGGGGGAGACCCTGGAGCAGGCCCAGGCGGCCACCCGGCAGACCGCCGAGGGCGTGAAGAGCTGCCTGGCGATCCGGGACCTGGCCCGCGCGCACGGGGTGGAGATGCCGATCACCGAGCAGATCGAGCGGATCTGCCACGAGGGCATGGACCCGCGGCTCGCCGTCGACGCGCTGATGAGCCGCACCGCCAAGCCCGAGTCGTACGAGTGAGTCCCGCGACCGGCTCCGAAACCGACGGCGACGGCACCAGGTGCGTGCGGGCCGGGCTGCCCGCGCCCGTGCCGGGGCAGCCGTTCCTGCCCGGCCCGGTCTTCGCCGCGCCGTACCACCTCGACCCGTGGCAGGGGCCGGCGACGGCCCCGAACGGGTACGGCCGGCCGGACAACCCGACCCGGCGGCTGCTGGAGGCGGCGATCGGCGAGCTGGAGGGCGGTGACGTCCGCGTCTTCGCCAGCGGGCAGGCGGCGATCACCGGCCTGCTGCTGGCCCTGCTGCGCCCGGGGGACACGGTGGTGCTCCCCGCCGACGGGTACTTCCCGGTGCGGGCATTCGCCACCGACACCCTCGCCGGGATCGGCGTGCGGGTGCGGTTCGCGCCGACGGCCGGGCCGTACCCGTCGTTCGCGGGGGTGCGGCTGGTGCTGCTGGAGACCCCGGCGAACCCCGGCCTCGACGTCGCCGACGTGCCGGCCCTGGTCGCCGCCGCCCACGCCGCCGGTGCGCTGGTGGCGGTGGACAACACCACCGCGACCCCGCTCGGGCAGCGCCCGCTGGACCTCGGCGCCGACGTGGTCGTCGCCTCCGGCACCAAGGCCCTGACCGGCCACTCCGACCTGCTGCTGGGGTACGTGGCGACCCGCTCCGCCGGGCTGCTCGACCCGATCACCGCCTGGCGCACCATGACCGGGGCGGTGCCCGGGGCGTTCGACGCGTGGCTGGCGCACCGCTCGCTGGCGACCCTGGACCTGCGGCTGGCCCGGCAGGGCGCCAACGCGGAGGCGCTCGCCCGGCTGCTCGCCGGCCGGGCCGACGTCACCGGCGTGCGCTGGCCCGGGCTGCCGGGCGACCCGGCGTACGCGGTGGCCTCGGCCCAACTGCGCCGGATGCCCGGCGTGCTCTCGTTCGACCTCGGCGACGCCGACCGGGTGGCCCGGTTCCTCACCGCGTCCCGGCTGGTGGCCGCCGCCACCTCGTTCGGCGGCCTGCACACCACCGCCGACCGACGGGCCCAGTGGGGCGACGACACGCCGCCCGGATTCGTCCGGCTCTCCTGCGGCGTGGAGGACACCGCCGACCTGGTCGCCGACGTAACCGCCGCCCTGACCGCGTGAGAGGAAGGGCCCCCTGTTAACGCATTCGGTAGAGAGGGGCTCCCCTCTCACGTCCGGCCGCCGGCCGGTGGACCGGGGCGCGCCGCAGTGACCGCCCGCCGGCCCGGCTGACGGCGGCGGCCCGGCTGTCGAGGTGGCTGCACGGCAGTGACCCCGGAGAGCTTCTTGTCGGCCCGGCCGTCGAGGTGGCCCGGCCTTACGGCCGTGGCCCCGCGGCGTATTGGCGAACTACCCTCACCTCAGGCGTGACCGGTGGGAGGCGATGTGGCGTGGGCGACGTCGGTATGCCGGTGGTGGTCGGGCTGGACAACGGTGGCACCAGCAACAACGCCACGGTGCTGACCCTCGACGGCCGGTTCCTGGTGGACGGCCTGGTGGAGATCCCCAGTGAGGTCCGGGCCGGCCCGGAGGCGGCTGTCGAGGCGCTGGCCCGCGCCTTCGACGGGGTGCTCGCCCGGGCCGGGGTGCGCCGCGACCTGGTCCGCGCGGTCGGGCTGGACACGCCCGGGCCGGCGAGCGCGACGGGGGTGATCTCCTCCCGGGGGTCGACCAACTTCGCCGAGCCGGCCTGGTGGGGGTACGACGTGCGCGGGGCGCTGGAGCGTCGCCTCGGCCTGCCGGTGACGTACCACAACGACGGCAACGCGGCGGCACTCTACGCCCACCACGTCCACTTCGGCGCCGACGCGATGAGCCGCTCCTCGGTCTGCGCAGTGGTGGGCACCGGCCTGGGCGGCGGGGTGGTGGAGAGCGGACGGGTGGTCGCCGGCGCGGCGGGCATGGCGGGGGAGCTCGGCCACGTGCACGTGCCGCTCGACGGCCTGCTCGCCCCCGGCCAGCCGGTGCCGACCTGCGCCTGTGGCTTCGCCGGGGACGCCGAGAGCGTCGCCTCGCTGACCGCGATCGCGCGCAACCTGCTGCCCTACTGGCTCAGTCGGTACCCGGGGCACCCGCTGGCCGCCGAACCGCCCGAGCGGGCCGCGAAGCTGGTCCGGGGGCTGGGGGAGCGGGGCGACCCGCTGGCACGGGAGATCTTCACCCAGCAGGCGACGGCGCTGGGCCGGCTGTTCACCGTGGCGGCCAACTTCACCGACCCGCACGCGTACTTCGTCGGCGGCGGGGTGGTGGAGGCGGCGCCGGAGTTCCGGGACTGGTTTCTGGCGACCGTCCGCGCGCACACCGTGCTCCGCGCCGAGCAGGCTGCGGTGGCCGCGTTCGCCCTGGTCCCGGACCGGGACACGGCCGGTGCGCGGGGGGTGGCGATCGCGGCGCTGGAGGCGGTGCGAGCCGGCGTCACCGGCTGAGCCGGGATGGTGGTCCACCCGCCGGCCGGCGGTGCGGACCGGACGGCGGGTGGACCACGAACAGGGGCCGGACGTGCCGGCCGGATGGCGGTGGAGCACGAACAGGGGCCGGACGTGCCGGCCCGGATGGCGGTGAAGCACGAACAGGGGCCGGACGTGCCGGGCCGCAAGGGGCAGCGCGGTCCGGCCGGGACGGGACCCCCCGGCCGGACCGCGCGGCGGTCAGGGGCGGGGCGGGGCGGTGGCGAACGCGGCCCAGGCGGCCGGCGGGAAGAGCAGCGCCGGGCCGTCCGGGTCCTTCGAGTCGCGGACCGCCACCGCACCGGGTACGACCGCCATCTCCACGCAGGCGCCCTCGTCACCGCTGCGGCTGCTCTTGCGCCATCGCGCCGCGGCCAGGGCCGCTCTCGTCGTCGGGGTCATGGTCCTACCGTCCCTTCAGGAGTCGGAGGAGCTGGTCCCGGGTGGCCGCGGGGCTGAGTGCGACCGTCCGTAGGTGCTCCATGATCTTGGTGCAGGTACGCAGGTCGCCGGGCCGGTCGAGGACCATCTGCCCGGCGACCGTCTCTACCGAAGCGATGATCGGGTCCTCCGGGTCGGCGAACTCCAGGATGTGCAGCGACCCCCGGGTGCCCCGGTGGTAGCCGGCCGCCAGGGGGATCACCTGGACCGTGATATTGGGCAGCTCGGCCATCTTGAGCAGCTGGTGCAGCTGCGCCTCCATCACGGCCTGACCGCCCACGGGGCGCAACAGCGCGCCCTCGTCGATGATCGCGTCGAGGATCGGCGGCGCGTCGCCGGTGAGCCGCTGCTGCCGGTCGAGTCGCAGGTGGACCCGCTGCTCGACCTGCTCGTCGCTGAGGGTGTGCGGGCCGCCCCGCATCACCCCCCGGATGTAGTCCGCGGTCTGCAGCAGGCCGGGCACCACCGACGGCTCGAAGTTGGCGATGCCGGTCGCCTCGGCCTCGAGCGCGATGAAGTCGATGGTCCGCCGGTCCAGCAGGTACGAGTAGGACACCCACCAGCCGGGCTTGCGGGCGTCCTTGGCGAGCTGGACGGCGGCGGCGATCTCGTCGACGCTCACCCCGTACAGGGTGAGCAGGGCGCGCACCGTGGCCGGGCTGATCAGCGTCTGGGCGTTCTCGTACCGGGACAGGGTGCTCCGGGTGCTGTTGATCTCGTCAGCGGCGGCCTCGAGGGTGAGGCCGGCCGCCTCCCGGTGCGTACGCAGCGCGATGCCGAGCCGTCGGGCCCGGGCCGTCTTCGGTGCCATGCGTCGATGGTGGCATACATCTCCGGGAAGGTGTACATGAGAGAACGGCGATGAGAGTTGCATTCACGCCCGTCCACATGCCAACCTGTGACCAGTTCCTCACCGCCAGTTGTCGTGGCGACGGTGGTGGTGAGCGACCGGAGGGGATGGGGCGCGTGGCGATCGGGTTTTCTCCCCCGTACCCGATCGCCGCGTGCCGCCACCCGCGACGCACCGGAAGGGACTCGCATGACGGCGACTGCCTGCTGGCCCCGGGTGTCGCGGTGTCGCTGGTGCGCACACCCCGTGCTACGCGACAACGACGACGCGTGGATCCACGCCCACCTGGCGTACGTCTGCCGGGACCGCTTCGGCGGGCTGACAGCGACCACGGCGGAGCCGGAGGGTTCGCCCGGCCGGCCGGCGCGAGGCGCGGCGGGAGGGCGGCGGTGACCCGGTTCCTGGTGGTGCTCACCGACGTCCGCCCGGTGGACGGCGTCAGCCGGAACGAGCGACAGGCCCCTGAGCGGCGGCGGCAGGTGGTCGGGGCGAGCAGCCGGGAGGCGGCGGACCGGATCGCCGGCGCGTTCATGGCGCTGGGCATGGTGCGGGCGGGGCGGCAGCGGGTGAAGGTGATCGCCGTCGGCCGCCGCTACGGCCTCTGACCGCCGCCCGCGGCCTCCGGCGGCGGTCAGCGGCCGTGGCGTCTCCGCCGGCCCGCCCCGGAAGGGGCCCCGCGTCGACCGCGGCGCGTTGTCCGCCGTGATCTGATTACGCAGAGTATATACACTGTTGACCGGTTGCGCAGCGCTGCCGCTTCGCCCTGGGTATCGACTCCGTTGTCCGGCCACGCACAGTAAGGTCATCCGGGTGAGCGCCACCGGCGAGCACCAGGAGTCTCGCAGTCGCGAACGAAAGGGTGACCGAGTGACCACCCCAGGCAAGACCCGTGTGGCCCTCGTCTTCGGCGGCCGTAGTCCCGAGCACGGCATCTCCTGCGTCAGCGCCGGCAGCGTGCTCGGCGCGCTCGACCCGGACGAGTTCGAGGTGGTCCCCGTGGGCATCACCCGCGCCGGGAAGTGGGTGCTGACCAGCGCCGATCCGGCCCAGTTGGCGATCAGCGCCCGGCGGCTGCCGGAGATCACCGCCGACGCCGGCGCCGACCTCGTGCTGCGGGCGGACCCCACCGGCAGCGGGCTGATGGTGCTCGACCCGGCCGAGGGGCCCCGGGCGATCGCAGACGTCGACGTCGTGTTCCCCGTGCTGCACGGCGCGTACGGTGAGGACGGCACCATCCAGGGCATGCTGGAGATGGCCGGCATCCCGTACGTCGGGGCGAACGTCTTCGCCTCCGCCGCCGCGATGGACAAGGAGTTCACCAAGAAGCTCTGCGCCGTCGAGGGCATCCCCGTCGGCCCGTACGCGGTGCTGCGCAACGGGGTCACCCTGTCCGAGGAGGACAAGCGGCGCCTCGGGCTGCCGGTCTTCGTCAAGCCGTCCCGGGCCGGCTCGTCGTTCGGCATCACGAAGGTCGACGACTGGGTCGACCTGGAGGCCGCCGTCGCCGCCGCCCGCGAGATCGACCCGAAGGTGCTGGTCGAGGCCGCGATCGTCGGCCGGGAGATCGAGTGCGGGGTGCTGGAGGGCGAGGCCGGGGGCGGCGCCGAGGCGTCCGTCCTGGTCGAGGTGCGCGCCGGCGGCGACCACGACTGGTACGACTTCGAGGCGAAGTACCTCTCCGAGCCCGAGTACGACCTGCCGGCCACCCTGCCCGAGCACGTCACCCGGCAGGTCCAGGAGTACGCCGTCCGGGCGTTCGCCGCCCTGGACTGCGCCGGGCTGGCCCGGGTCGACTTCTTCGTCACCCCGGACCTGGACGTCTACCTCAACGAGATCAACACGATGCCGGGCTTCACCCCGACGTCGATGTTCCCGCTCATGTGGGCCGCCTCCGGGCTGGAGTACCCGAAGCTGGTCAACCGACTGATCCGCACCGCCCAGCGGCGCGGCGTCGGCCTGCACTGAGCGCGCGCAGCCGGCCCGGCCCCGTGGGTCGGTCAGCCCGCGCAGCCGGCGGGGGCCGTGCCACCGGAGGGCACCGAGGCGACCACCACGTCGGAGATGGGGCTCACCCACTGTAGGGCCGACCCGTACGCGTGGGGCACGGTCACCCGCACGGCGGTCTCCCGGTCCAGGGTGGTGAGCACGGTCGCGTCCGGCCCCTCGACCGCGTACCAGCAGACCTTGTTGACCAGCCAGACGTCGTCGGTGTCGCCCGGGTCCGGCTCGGCACCGCCGCAGCCGATGGTGAGCGCAGGATCGCCGTACGCGGCGTTCTGCTCGGGGCCGGCGGTGACCGGGCGCTGACGCAGGTCGCGTACGGTCGGCGGGAGCTGGGAGGTCAGAGCGCGGCACACCGTCGCCGGCCGCTCGGCCAGCGGGGGGGCGGCCATCTCGACCGGCGCGGTGGACTGCGGCCCGGCGCTCGTCGCCGCGGGGCCCGGCTCGGCTGCCGGGGCGTCCGGGGTCAGCTTGGCGAAGGTGAACCCCGCCACGGCCACGGTGACCGGCACCGCGATCAGCGTGGCCAGCAGGGCCGCGCTGCGGTTGGTCCGGTCCCGCGGTGGCGTGCCCCCGGACTCCGCGCCGGCCCGGTCGCCGGCACCGCTGCTCTGCACGGTCTTGTCGATCTCGTCGGAGGAGGTAGCGATCTCGTCCACTTACAGGCGCACCACCGAACACGTGAGGGTGCGGGTGATGCCGGGCACCATCTGCACCTTGCTGACGATGAGCTTGCCGAGTTCGTCGACCGTGTTCGCCTCGGTGAGCACGACCACGTCGTACGGCCCGGTGACGGCGTCGACCCGTACCACGCCGGCAAGGTCCCCGATCAGGCCGGCCACGTCACGCGCCCGGCCCACCTCGGTCTGGATGAGGATGTACGCCTGTACCACGACTCGACCTCCGTCCGTCACCGCCGCTGGGCGGCCCGAAGGGTGAAACTACCTTACGGACCAGGTCTGATCCCGATCGGTGGCCAAGGAGAAGCAGTGAGCGAGCGCGGCGAGCGCGACGGCGGGCGGGGCGCGGGACGATCCCGCGCCCACGGCGGGCACGGGCACGATGGGGAGCGGGCATGAGCGTGGCCAGAATCGGCGAGTTCGGGTTGATCGACCGGGTCACCGCCCGGTTGCCCCAGCAGGCGGCCTGCCTGCTCGGGCCGGGCGACGACGGGGCGGTGCTGGCCGCGCCGGACGCCCGGGTGGTCGCCTCCACCGACGTCCTCGTCGAGGGGCGGCACTTCCGGCGGGACTGGTCCGCCGCCCGCGACGTCGGGCACCGCGCGGCGGCGGCCAACCTGGCCGACATCGCCGCGATGGGGGCCAGCCCGACGGCTCTGCTGGTGGCCCTGTGCATGCCAACGGACCTGGACCCGGCCTGGGCCGAGGAACTGGCCGACGGGCTCGCGGCCGAGGCCGCCACCGTGGGCGCGAGCGTGATCGGCGGGGACATGTCGGCCAGCCCGACGCTGACGATCGCCGTCACCGCCCTGGGCGACCTGGGCGGCCGGGCCCCGGTGGTCCGCTCGGGCGCGCGTGCGGGGCACGTCGTGGCCCTCGCCGGCCGAAGCGGGTACGCCGCCGCCGGCTACACCGTGCTGTCCCGGGGCTTCCGCACGCCGAAGCTGCTGGTCGAGGCGTACCGGCGGCCCGAGGTGCCGTACGCGGCCGGGCCGCACGCCGCCCGGCTCGGGGCCACCGCCATGATCGACGTCTCGGACGGGCTGCTTGCCGACCTCGGGCACGTGGCCCGCGCCAGCGGGGTCGGCATCGACGTGCGGCGGGACGCCTTCGAGGTGCCCCGGCAGATGCGCGACGCCGCCCAGGCGCTGGGGGTCGACCCGTACTCGTGGATCCTCGGCGGTGGCGACGACCACGCGCTGGCTGCCACGTTCCCCCCGGCGGTGGCGCTGCCCGACCCGTGGCGGGTCGTCGGCCGGGTGACGGAGGGCGCCGGCGTGACCGTCGACGGCGCGGCGTACGACGGCCCGGCCGGCTGGGACCACTTCCGGTAGGGGACCGGGCGGCGACGTACCCTTCACCCGTGAGTGAGATCGAGATCCGCGCGGCTCGCTTCGACTCGCCGGAGGGGCAGCGGCTCATTCGGGCCGCCCTGACGGACCTGGGCCAGCGGTACGGGGGCAGCGGCGACGAGACCCCCGTCGACGCCGCCGAGTTCGTGCCGCCGCACGGCGCGTTCCTGGTCGCCTACCTGGCGGGGGAGCCCGTCGGGTGTGGCGGCTGGCGCAGCCACGGCGACGCCGGGGACGTTGCCGAGCTGAAGCGCATGTACACCAGCCCGGCGGCGCGGGGACGGGGCGTGGCACGGGCCGTGCTCGCCGCCGTCGAGCGCTCCGCCCGCGAGCACGGCCGTAAGCGGCTCGTCCTGGAGTGCGGCGACAAGCAGCCCGAGGCGATCGCCCTGTACTCGGCGGCCGGCTACGAGCGCATCCCGAACTTCGGCTTCTACCGGGACCACCCGGGCTGCCTCTCCTTCGGCCGTACCCTCTGAGGCATCCGGCCGCCCGGCGAGGTGCCCGGCCGGCGGCCGGGTCAGGCGACGGTGACGCGGATCTCGGCGGCGGCGGCACGGGCGGCCCGTTCGGCCTCGGCCGGGTCGGCGCCCCAGGCCAGTACGTGTCCGCTGCGCTGGTCGGACGACGTGACCTCCGCGACGGTCCCGCCGACGGCGGTGTCGAGCCGCACCTCCAGCACCCCGGGCACCCGGCGGGCCGGCCGCAGCCCCTCGATGCCGGTGACGGTGCCCGGCGCGGCGAGTAGGAACTCCACCGCCGCCGCCCCGATCGGCCGGGCCGGCAGCGCCGGCCGATCGCCGCGCAGCACCCGCAGGTACGCGTCGATGAAGCCGTACTCGTACCCGATCGAGATCAGCGCGGTGATCATGTCTCCGGGCAGCCGGGCGGCACACTCCACCAGGTGCGGCACGCCGCCGCCGACGATCCACTCGCTGTGCAGCACCCCCGTGCGGAACCCGGCGGCGGCGCACAGCCGCTCCGCCGCGTCGAGCAGGTCACGGCGGGCCGCCTCGGGCAGCGCCGAGGGGACGGTGTGCCCGGTCTCGACCGGCAGGGGACCGGCGAGCACCCGCTTGTCGGTGACGTTGCCGAAGATCACCTCGCCGTCGGCGACGAGCAGTTCGACACTGTGCTCCCGGCCGGCGAGGACCTGCTCGGCGAGCACCTGTGTGGGCAGCCCCTCGATGGCCTCCGGCGGAGCCTCGGGGGACGCGGTGGCCGCCCAGACGGCCGGGATCTCGGCCGGATCGGCGACCAGCCGCACTCCGAGGCTGCCCGAGCGCCGGGTGGGCTTGAGCACGCAGCGCCCGTCGTGCCGGCGCGCGAACGCCATCGCCTCCTCCGGCGTGCCCACCAACTCGTACGCCGGGTTCGCCAGTCCGGCGGCGGCGGCGAGCAGTCGCATCCGATGCTTGTCGGAGAAGATGTCGGCGGCCCGTGCCCCGGCACCGGGCAGGCCGAGGCGGGCGGCGAGGCGGGCGGCGGCGCCGACGGCGTACTCCAGGCCCGGCATGACCAGGCGGGCCCTGGCCAGATCGGGCTCCCGGGCCAGCAGCGCGTCCGCGTCGAAGCCCGTCTGGTACTCGGCCGGCACGACCCGGAACAGGACGGGCAGGCGACCGACCAGCCGGTCGATGCCGCGTCGGCTGATCACCTCGGGTTCCTCCACGACGACCACGCTGCCCGCCGGCAGCTTTTCGTCGAACCAGCGCAGGGTGCCCAGCGAGGCCCCGATGACGATCATCTCGGCACGGCCCAGGTCCAACGGTCGATCCTCCACGCTGCGCTTGCGGCGTCGAACCGGGCTGGTCCGGTCGACCGGCGCGCAGCGACCCTAACCGGACAGGCGTCCGGTGTTGATCGGCCGGTCGGACGGCGGCCGGCGACCGCCCGGCCGGGTCGGCAACCCGACGGTCCCGCGTCCGGCCGACACGACTAGCCGGCGGGCCCTCGGGGACCGCCGGCTAGTCGACGGCGATCTGGAGGTCGGCGCTACCGCGTCAGGCGCGGGTGACCTTGCCGGCCTTGATGCAGGAGGTGCAGACCTTCAACTTCTTGGTGGTGCCGCCACCGGCCGGGGTGCGCACCGACTGGATGTTCGGGTTCCAGCGGCGGTTGGTCCGCCGGTGCGAGTGGGACACGTTGTGGCCGAAGCCCGGCCCCTTGCCACAGACGTCGCACACGCTAGCCACGGGATACTCCTGGGATTGATACGTTCATGAGGTCGCCGCCAGGCGCAGCCCGGGCAACCTGGTCAGGTTACCCGATGGTTCCGCCGCCGCCCAACCGGGCCCCTGGTGACGCCGCGCCAGGCGGCGCGATGGCGGCGTTCCCGGCTCCCGCCGCCGCCACGTCGGCGACACCGTACCGTCGGCCCCGGGCGGGTGTCGGTGCGCGCCAGTAGGCTTTCCGACGTGCTGGACACCCTCGACGCCGCCGCGGTGCGCCGCTGGTGCGCGGGCGGGCTGGCCGCGCTGCGCCGGCACCAGGGCGAGATCGACGACCTCAACGTCTACCCGGTCCCCGACGGCGATACCGGCACCAACCTGGTGCTCACCCTCACCTCGGCCCAGCAGGCCCTCGCGCTGGACCTGGACACCCTGCCCGACGTCGGGCCCACCCCGCACGGGCACGCGCTGCGGCTGATGGCGCGCGGCGCGCTGCTGGGCGCCCGGGGCAACTCCGGCGTGATCCTGTCGCAGATCCTGCGCGCTCTCGCCGACACCCTGGCCGCCGTCCCGGTGGTGCGGGGCCGGCAGCTCGCCGCCGCGCTGGGCGACGCCGCCGCCGCCGCATACGCCGCCGTCGCCCAACCCGTCGAGGGCACCGTGCTCAGCGTGGTCGCGGCGGCGGCCCGCGCGGCCGGCTCGGCCGACAGCGACGACCTGCGCACCGTCGCCCGGGAGGCGGCCGGCGCGGCGGCCGAGGCGCTGGCCCGTACACCGGAGCAACTGCCGGCGCTCGCCCGCGCCGGCGTGGTCGACGCCGGCGGCCGGGGGCTCTGCCTGCTGCTCGACGCGCTGGTCGAGGTGGTCACCGGGGAGAGCCCCGCGGCCGGCCGCCCCCCGCGCCGCGCCCGGTCCGCCCGCCGCCGGTCACGGCGGGCCCGCGAGACCGGCTCCGAGGGAGTACGCCTACGAGGTGCAGTTCCCTGCTCGACGCCGACGCGGAGGCGGTTGGCCCGGATGCTGGCAGACCCTGGCCGGTCTCGGCGACTCGCTGGTGGTTGGTCGGTGACGGAGCCACCGACGGGGCGTCGGACACCTGGTAACGTGCACGTGCACGTCAACGACGTCGGCGCGGCGGTCGAGGCGGGGGTGGAGGCCGGCTTGGCCGTACCGGATCTCGGTGACCCGCTTCGCCGACGAGCGGGCCGAGCCGGCCGGCCGGCGCGACGGCCGGGCGGCCGTGGTGGTCGCCTCCGGCGCGGGCATCGCCGAGCTGTTCGCGGGAGAGGGGGCGACGGTGGTGCCCGGCAACCCATCCACCGGTGAGCTGCTCGACGCGATCCGGGCCACTTCGGCGGCCCGTGTGGTGGTGCTGCCCAACGACCCGAACACCCAGGCCGTCGCCAACGCCGCCGCGCGGGAGGCGCACGCGCTGGGGGTGCGGGTCAGCGTCGTGCCGACCCGGTCGCCGGTGCAGGCGCTGGCCGCGCTCGCCGTGCGCGACCCGCAGCGCCCCTTCGCCGACGACGTGATCGCGATGGCCGAGGCGGCGGGCGCCTGCCGGTACGCCGAGGTCTGCTGGGCCAGCCGCGAGGCGCTCACCGTCGCCGGCCCGTGCCGCCCCGGCGACGTGCTCGCCCTCGTCGAGGGCGAGGTGCACCTGATCGGCGTCGACCTCGCCGACACCTGCGCCGCCGTGGTCGACCGGATGCTCGGCGGCGGCGGCGAACTGGTCACCCTGCTCTCCGGCGCGGACGCCCCCGACGGGCTGGCCGACGCCGTCGCCGAGCACGTCGCCCGGCGCTGGCCGTTCGTGGAGGTACAGGCGTACCCGGGCGGCCAGCCGCACTATCCGCTCCTGGTGGGGGTCGAATGACGACGTCCGAGCCGGCCACGGTCGACACGCCGCTGAAGAAGCTGGTCGGGGAGAAGACGGCCAAGGCCCTGGCCGCCCACCTCGACCTGCACACCGCGGGCGACCTGATCTACCACTTCCCCCGCCGGTACGACGAGCGCGGCGAGCACACCGATATCCGCTCCCTCGACGTCGGCGAGCAGGTCACCGTCCTGGCGCAGGTGCGGCGCACCGACGTGCGGCCGATGCGCCAGCGCCGGGGCAAGCTGCTGGAGGTCACCGTCGGCGACGACTCCGGCGGCACGCTCACCTGCACCTTCTTCGGCAACCAGGCGTGGCGGGAGCGGGAGCTGCGCCCCGGCCGGTGGGGCCTGTTCGCCGGCAAGGTCACCGAGTTCCGGGGCAAGCGCCAGCTCAACGGCCCGGAATACGTGCTGCTTGGTGAGGGCGGCGACGGCGAGGCCGCCGCCAACGAGGAGGTCGAGGAGTTCGCCGGCGCGCTGATCCCGGTCTACCCGGCCGCTGCGGCCGTGCCGACCTGGGTGATCGCCCGCTGCGTGCGGGTGGTGCTGGACACCTTCACCCCGCCGGAGGACCCGCAGCCCGCCACGATCCGGGCCACCCGCAACCTGATCGGCATCGGCACGGCCCTGCGCGAGATCCACCGCCCGTCCAGCAAGGAGGCCCTGTACCGGGCCCGCCGCCGGCTCAAGTGGGACGAGGCGTTCGCCGTGCAGCTCACCCTCGTGCAGCGCAAGCACCGGGCGGCGGCCTGGCCGGCGCGGTCCCGGCCGCCGCGCGCCGGCGCTCTGCTCGACGCGTTCGACGCCCGGCTGCCGTACGAGCTGACCGGCGGCCAGCGGGCCGTCGGCGCGGAGATCGCCGCCGACCTGGCCACCGCCCATCCGATGCACCGGCTGTTGCAGGGCGAGGTCGGCTCCGGCAAGACGGTGGTGGCGCTGCGGGCGATGCTCCAGGTGGTCGACGCCGGGGGGCAGGCGGCGCTGCTCGCCCCGACGGAGGTGCTCGCCGCCCAGCACCACCGGGGCATCCTCGATCTGCTCGGCCCGCTCGCCCGGGGCGGGGAGCTGGGTGCCGCCGACGGGGCCACCTCGGTGGAGTTGGTCACCGGCTCGTTGGGCGCGGCGGCCCGCCGCCGGGCCCTCGCCGAGGTCGCCGCCGGCCGGGCCGGGATCGTGCTCGGCACCCACGCCCTGCTCTACGAGGGGGTCGATTTCGCCGACCTGGGGCTCGTCGTGGTCGACGAGCAGCACCGGTTCGGCGTAGAGCAGCGCGACGCGCTGCGCTCCAAGGCGGACCAGCCCCCGCACGTGCTGGTGATGACCGCGACGCCGATCCCCCGCACGGTGGCGATGACGGTGTACGGCGACCTGGAGGTCTCCACCCTGTCCCAGTTGCCGCAGGGCCGCTCGCCGATCGCCTCGCACGTGGTGCCGGCCGCCGAGAAGCCGGCGTTTCTCGACCGGGCCTGGCGTCGGCTGCGCGAGGAGGTCGCCGCCGGCCACCAGGCGTACGTGGTCTGCCCCCGGATCGGGGACCCGGGGGCCGGGTCGGAGGAGGAGCCGCCCCGGGAGGACGACAACGGCCGACGGCCCCCGCTCGCGGTGACCGAGGTCGCCCCGCTGCTCGCCGAGGGGCCGCTGCACGGGCTGCGGATCGGGATCCTGCACGGGCGGCTGCCCGCCGACGAGAAGGACGCGGTGATGCGCGCGTTCGCCGACGGCGAGCTGGACGTGCTGGTCGCCACGACGGTCGTCGAGGTAGGCGTCAACGTGCCCAACGCCACCGTGATGATCGTGCTGGACGCCGACCGGTTCGGGGTCTCCCAGCTGCACCAGCTACGCGGCCGGGTCGGCCGGGGCTCGGCGGCCGGGCTCTGCCTGCTGGTCACCGAGGCGGCCGAGGGCTCGTCGGCCCGGGAACGCCTCGACGCGGTGGCCTCCACCACGGACGGCTTCAAGCTCGCGGAGCTGGATCTGGAGCAGCGCCGCGAGGGCGACGTGCTCGGGGCGACCCAGTCCGGCCGGCGCTCGCACCTGCGGCTGCTGTCGCTGCTGCGCGACACCGACCTGATTCGTGACGCCCGCGCCGAGGCGATCGCGCTGGTCGACGAGGATCCGGAGCTGGAGCGGTATCCGGCGTTGGCCGCCTCGGTGGCCGCCCTGGTCGACTCCGAGCGCGCGGAGTACCTGGAGAAGGGCTGACCTGCTACGGCGCGGAAGGAGCGACCTCCGGGCCGGCGCGATGAGGCATCCCTAAAGGGTGATGTTATCGATTTGAGATCATTGATGTACAGAAGGTGATCATGCGAGGACTCCGACGCCACGCGACGCCGGTGCCGCCCGCCCGGGTGCCGGCCCCGGCGTCGCGTAGCGTCGGGGGCATGAGCAGGAGCAGGCGGTGACCCGGATCGTGGCCGGGACGCTCGGCGGTCGGCGCCTCGCCGCGCCGCCCGGCGCCGGCACCCGACCCACCTCCGACCGGGTCCGGGAGGCGCTGTTCAGCGCGGTGCAGGCCGACGTCGACCTGGCCGGGGCACGCTTCGCCGACCTGTACGCCGGGTCGGGCGCTGTCGGCCTGGAGGCGCTGTCGCGGGGGGCGGCGCACGTGCTGCTGGTCGAGTCCGACCCGCGCGCCGCCCGGGTGGTGCGGGAGAACATCGCCGCGCTGCGGGCCGCCCCGGCCGCCCGGCTGGTCACCGGGAAGGTCGCCACGGTGCTGGCGGCCGGCCCGGACGGCGGGCCGTACGACGTGGTCTTCGCCGACCCGCCGTACGCCGTACCCGATGCCGACGTCACCGCGATGCTGGCCGCGCTGGTCGACCGCGGCTGGCTGGCGACGGACGCCCTCGTGGTGGTCGAGCGCTCCAGCCGGACCGGCCCGGTCGGCTGGGTGGAGGGCGTCACGGCCGAGCGCAGCCGGCGCTACGGCGAAACCACGCTTTGGTACGGTCGCCGATCATGAGACGTGCGGTGTGTCCCGGCTCGTTCGACCCGGTCACCAATGGACACCTCGACATCATCGGGCGGGCCGCCCGGCTCTTCGACGAGGTGATCGTCGGCGTGCTGGTGAACCAGTCGAAGAGCGGCCTGTTCACCGTCGAGGAACGGATCGACATGCTCCGCGAGGTGACCGCCTCGTACGACAACGTGCGGGTCGCGTCCTTCCGCGGCCTGCTGGTCGACTTCTGCCGGGCGCACCGGGCCAGCGTCCTGATCAAGGGCCTGCGGGCGGTCAGCGACTTCGACTACGAGCTCCAGATGGCCCAGATGAACATCGGCCTGGCCGGGGTCGAGACGCTGTTCATGCCGACCAACCCGCTCTACTCCTTCCTCTCCTCCAGCCTGGTGAAGGACGTGGCGAAGTGGGGCGGCGACGTTTCCGCCCACGTGCCCGACCTGGTCCGCGAGGCCCTCCAGGTCCGTCTCGGCCCGCCTCCGCTGGCCTGACCGGCCGCCTCCGCTCCCCTGACCGGTGGCATCCGGCTCCCCTGACCGGCCGCGACACGACGCGCCGGGTGGGGTGGATCGGCGGCGGTGGCCGGGGCGCGACATGATGGGTCGAGCGGGAACCCGGCCGTAGCCCGCATCATGTAGCTCGGCCGACGAACGACAGGAGTGAGGTACCGGTGGACCCGCTCGATCGCATCGACGAACTGATCGCCATGGTGGAGCAGGCCCGCTCCGTCCCGATGTCGCGGAACAACTGCATGGTCGACCGGGGCGAGATGATCGCCGCCCTCGACGAGCTGCGCGCCGACCTCCCCGCCGACCTGCGCCGGGCGGCGGCCCTGCTGGGGGAACGGGACAAGATCATGGAGGCCGGCAAGCGGGAGGCCGATCGGATCATCAGCGAGGGTGAGGCGGAACACGCCCGCCTGGTGTCGGTGAACGAGATCACGGTCTCCGCCGAGCACGAGGGTGCCCGGATCATCGCCGAGGCCCGGGCCGAGGCGCAGCGGCTGCGTGAGGAGGTCGACGACTACGTCGACACCGCGCTGGCCAACTTCGAGCAGTTCCTTACGCGGGCCCTCGCCTCGATCGAGCGCGGCCGGGACAAGATGCACGCGCTGCGTGAGATCGGCACCTTCGGTGGGGACGAGGCCGATCGCCCGCTACCCTTCTGAGCGGCACCTCAGCAGCCGACAGGCGGGGCGGGCGTCGCCCCCGGTTCGACGGTCCGGCGGTCGTCCAGGTAACCTTTTTTGTCGGCCTCTCACCGGCCGGAGTCTGACTATGCCCAAACACTCGCCTTCATCACTCAACCCCAGGGCGCCGCTGGTCCTCGACACGAGGGACCTGCCGCGTCGCCCTGGCGCGTTGCGTACGCATCGGCGGGTCGTCCCGGCACCGAAGGACCTCGGCGTGGAGTTGATCGGCGTGCCGGAGGGCGCGGACCTCGACCTCGATCTGAGGTTGGAGTCGGTGTCCGAGGGCGTGCTCGTCTCCGGGACCGTCAGCGGTCCCGTCAAGGGCGAGTGTGGGCGTTGCCTGCGTGAGATCAACCACTCGGTGGTCGTGCCCGTCCAGGAGCTGTACGCGTACGAGAACAGCACCACGGACGCCACGACCGACGAGGACGAGGTGGGCCGGATGCAGGACGATCTGATCGACCTGGAGCCGGCGCTGCGGGACGCGGTGGTGCTCACGCTGCCGACCAACCCGCTCTGCCGGGAGGACTGCCCAGGGTTGTGCCCCGAGTGCGGGGTGCACTGGGACGATCTGCCGGCCGACCACAGTCACCAGCAGATCGACCCGCGTTGGGCGGGCCTGTCGCAACTGAACCGTACAGAGGAGTAGGAACCGTGGCCGTCCCGAAGCGCAAGATGTCGCGCAGCAACACCCGGTCCCGCCGGGCGAACTGGAAGGCGGCCGTGGTGGCGACCATGGCCTGCCCGCAGTGCAAGTCCCCGAAGCTGCCGCACGCCGCGTGCTCCGTCTGTGGCACGTACAACGGCCGCCAGGTTCTCGAGGTCTGACCTGGACGCCGAGTGACGCCCCCGACCCCCGGTCGGGTGGCGCGCGCATCCTGGCGATCGCCCGGTGCCCCGGCTCCCGCCGTCGCCGGCCGGCCCGTTCCGGCCGGCGTCCCGGTGGAGCCGGGCACCGCGCGGATCGCCGTTGACCTCCTCGGCGGGGACGATGCTCCCGCCGTCGTGGTTGACGGCGCTCTGCGGGCCATGCGCGCCGACCCGGACCTGCACCTCCTGCTCGTCGGCCCCGCCGAGGTCGCCGACGAGCTGATCGGTGCCCTCGACCCGGTGCAACGGGCCCGGGTCACGGTCCGGCCGGTGCGTGCCGCCGTCGGCATGGCCGACCACCCCGTCGCCGCCCGCGCCGACAGCACCGTACGCACCGCCGTCGCCGCCGTCCGCGACGGCATCGCCGACGCGATGGTCTCCGCCGGCTCCACCGGCGCGACCGTCACCGCGGCGGCCCTCGGCCTCGGCCGCTGGCCGCATGTGCGCCGGCCGGCCCTGGTGGCGACCCTGCCGGCGGTCGCCGGGCCGGTGGTGCTGCTCGACGTCGGCGGCTCCCTGGAGCCAGGCCCCGCCACCCTCGTGCGGCACGCCGTGCTCGGTGCGGCCTACGCGGCCGTCGCGCACGCGGTGATCGAGCCACGGGTCGGGCTGCTGTCGGTGGGCACGGAGGCAGGCAAGGGGGACCGGCTGCGCCGCAGCGCAGACCCGGTGCTCGCCGCCGCGCCGCTGCCCTGCGCCGCGCGCTACGTCGGCCTCGTCGAGGGCTACGACATCGCTTCCGGCCTGCGTGCCGACGTGGTGGTCACCGACGGCTTCACCGGCAACGTGCTGCTCAAGGCGATCGAGGGCGCTTACGCGATGGCCGGCGGGCCCCCGCCCGGCGGCGGCGCTCCCCGGGCCGCCGCCCTGCTCGGGGTGGCCGGCACGGTGGTGGTCTGCCACGGCGCCGCCCGAGGCGAGGACGTCGCCTCCGGCATCGCGCTGGCCGCCCACCTGCGGCGTCGGCGGGCCACCGACGCCGTCTCCGTGCTGCTCGGCGTCCCGGGCGCAGGGGTGGCCCCGCAGACCTCGGCGAAGCCCGGTGACCACACCGAACGCACCACCGACACCGAGGTGAGCCTGTGATCGCCCGTCCCGTCCCGACCGGCCGCGTCGACGCGCCGGCGCCGGCGAGCGTGCCCGGCGCGGGCCGCCCGGTCGTGAACCGAGAGGTAACCGCATCATGACCATCGACAAGCGGCGGCGTGCGCCCATCGGTCACCTGGAGGCCGCGTTCGGGGTTTCGCTGGACCCGGAGCTGCTGGAGCGGGCGCTGACCCACCGCTCGTACGCGTACGAGAACGGCGGTCTGCCCACGAACGAGCGGCTGGAGTTCCTCGGCGACTCGGTGCTCGGCGTGGTGATCACCACCGCGCTGTTCCACAACCATCCCGACCTGCCCGAGGGCCAGCTCGCCAAACTACGGGCGAGCGTGGTCAACATGCGGGCGCTCGCCGACGTCGCGCGGGGCCTGGGCCCGGACGGGCTCGGCGCGTACCTGCTGCTGGGCAAGGGCGAGGAGAGCACCGGCGGCCGGGACAAGGCGAGTATCCTCGCCGACACCCTGGAGGCCCTGCTCGGTGCGATCTACCTCCAGTACGGCCTGGACACCGCCGCGATCGTGATCCACCGGCTGTTCGACCCGCTGATGGCCGAGTCGGCCGGGCGGGGCGCCGCGCTGGACTGGAAGACCAGCCTCCAGGAGCTGACCGCCGCCCTCGGGCTGGGCGTCCCCGAGTACCGCATCGAGGGCACCGGGCCGGACCACCTCAAGACGTTCACCGCCTGGGTGGTGGTCGCCGGGAACCGGTACGGCGGGGCGGAGGGGCGCAGCAAGAAGGAGGCCGAGCAGCGGGCCGCCGAGTCGGCCTGGCGGGAGCTGACCGAGCAGGCCGAGCGGGATCGGGCCGCGCGGGCGAAGCAGATGCAGGCCGAGCAGGAGCAGGCCGCTGTCGACGGAACGCCCGGCCCGGCCCGGCCGGGCCCAGCTGACGGCGGCGGCCTGGTGAACGGGGCGGCCCTGGCCGCCGCCGACAGTGGCCGGGCGGACACCGGCGAGGCGGGCCGTGCCTGAGCTTCCCGAGGTCGAGACGGTCCGGCAGGGCCTGGCCCAGTGGGTCACCGGCCGCCGGATCGCCGGCGTCGAGGTGCGCCATCCCCGGGCGATCCGCCGGCACCTGGCCGGCCCGGCGCACTTCGCCGACGTGCTCGCCGGGCGGACGGTGCGCGACGTGCGGCGGCGCGGCAAGTACCTCTGGCTGCCGCTGAACAGCGGCGACGCGATCGTCGGCCACCTCGGCATGTCCGGCCAACTGCTGCTCCAGCCGGCCACAGCGGCGGACGAGCTGCACCTGCGGGTCCGGTTCCGGTTCGCCGACGACGGCCCCGAGCTGCGTTTCGTGGACCAGCGTACGTTCGGCGGGCTGGCCGTCTCCGCCGGCGGGGCCGAGCTGCCGCCCGAGATCGCGCACATCGCCCGGGACCCGATGGACCCGGGGTTCTCCGACGGCGCATTCGTCGCGGCCCTGCTGCGGCGGCGTACGGAGGTGAAGCGGGCGCTGCTCGACCAGACCCTCGTCTCCGGGATCGGCAACATCTACGCCGACGAGGCGCTGTGGCGGGCGAAGCTGCACGGTGCCCAGCCCACCGACCAGCTCACCGCGCCGGCCGCGCAGCGGCTGATCGGCCACGTCCGGGACGTCCTCGGCGAAGCGGTCAAGGAGGGCGGCACCAGCTTCGACGCCCTCTACGTCAACGTCAACGGCGAGAGCGGCTACTTCGACCGCGCGCTCAACGCGTACGGGCGGGAGGGCGAGCCGTGCCGGCGGTGCGGCACGCCGCTGCGCCGGGAGGCGTTCATGAACCGCTCCTCGTACAGTTGTCCCCGCTGCCAGCCCCGGCCCCGGGCTGCCCTGCGGGGCTGACCAACGCTGGCCGGGCGGCACCGGCGCGTCCGCTCAGCGGCCGGTGCCGCCCGATCCGGGGGCGTCCGGGCAGGCGTCCCGCCACGCGTCCAGTTCGCGCCGCTTCTGAATGGAAGCGAAGCCGTACCCGAGGGTGGTCACGCAGAACTCGTCGGGGTCGCCCGCGTACTCGACGTGGAACACCGGCTTGCGGGCGTCGGCGAACGGCAGCAGCTTCGCGCATTCGCGCAGCCGGACGCACTCCTCGTTGACGGCGAAGTCGAAGTCCGGCGCGAGCGCGGCCACCTGCGGCACGTTACCGAGCAGGCCGGGGGACAGGTCCAGCGAGCGGGCCAGGGCGGCGACCCGCCGGTTGAACCGCAGCTGGTCGTCGAACTCCAGGGGGAAGCCGGAGAGGTGGGCGTACCCGTCGGCGTCGGCGAGGGCGACCGCGCCGAAGCCCTTGCCCCGGCACAGCCGGAGTCGGTCGGCCAGGATCGGCGCCAACACCTCCCACCGCCGCACGTCCACCCACCGGGTGCCGGGCCGCCGGCCGGCCGCGCCGCGCACCGCCGCCGGGTACCGGTCCGCGTCCGGGTCCGTCCGCGCGTACGCGCCGACGCCGACCTGACAGACCAGCCGGCGGTCCCGGGCGCGCAGCGCCGCGGCCTCGGTGCTGGTGGTACGCACAGGGTCGAGCAGGAACACGTCCGCCTCGATCGTGCTGTCGAGCGGGCCGGTGAGCTGCCACTGCCAGCGCCAGTGCCGGGCCTCCCCGGCCGGCCAGGGGGTTGGCGCGTCAGGCCGGGCCAACTCGGCCCGGCAACCGTACGCCGTCGTCAGCAGCGCCAGCGCGACGAGTGAGCGCAGCAGCCTGCCCGACGCGCGCCCGAAGCCGGGCGACGGCAGCCGGATCCGCATCGGCAACTCCCGGGTCGCGGGCGGCACCCGGCCGCCCGGAACGGGTGCGTCGCCCAGACGCCCGACGCGGACCAGCCGCCCGGCCTCCCCAGGGCGGATACGCCGCCCCGGGCACCGCCTCGGCGCACCTCACCGGGTGAAACGAGCGGGACCCCGGGACGACTCGCCTGCCCCGCCCCGGGGTCCCGCCCCGGTCCGGGGCCCCACCCCCCGGGGCCCCGCCGTGGTCCGGGGCCCCACCCCCCGGGGCCCCGCCGTGGTCCGGGTCAGCGCGGGGTGCCGAAGTCCTGCGTCCAGTACGGCCCGTTGCTGCTGGCGATGCCGACGCCGATCTCGGTGAAGGAGCAGTTCAGGATGTTGGCCCGGTGTCCCGGGCTGTTCATCCAGGCGTCCATCACCGCGGCCGGGGTCTGCTGGTTCCACGCGACGTTCTCGCCGTACGCGCGCCAGGCGTAGCCGACCCGTCCGAGCCGGTCGCCGACGTCGCTGCCGTCGCTGCCGTCGTGCGACATCTTCCGGTTGTCGGCCTGGTCCTGGCTGTGCGCCTGGGCCGCCGCCATCAGCTTGTCGTCGATCTTCAGTGCGCCGCATCCGGCCTTGGCCCGTTCCGCGTTGACCAGGTTGACGACCTCCCGCGCCTGGGCGCTCACGCCCGGTGCGGCGGCGGCCCGGGGCGTGGCGGGGGCGATGCTGCGCTGGCTGTTCCGCGACGCGGTGGCTGACTGGCTGGGCTTCGGGGTCGGCTTGGCGGTCCGGCTCGGCGAGGGTGACGGACTGGCGCTCGTCGGCGAGGCGCTCGGCGAGGGCGAGGTCAGTGGGCTGGCCGGCGTCGAGGGGGTCGGGTCGGCGGGCGCGGCGACCGGGACGTCGGCCGCGGCCGGGTCGGTCCGTGGGACATCCCCGCCGGGCAGTACGAGGGCACCGACGCCGAGGCTGACCACCAGGGTGGCCGCCGCAGCGGCCCCACCGATCAGTAGCGGGCGCGGGAGCCGACGGGCTGGCCGGTGCCGCCCCTCGCCGTCGCCTGGGGCGTTGCCGCCGCGCCGCGCCGCGAGGTCGACCGGCCGCCCGGCCGCCGGCGTCGCCCCGCCGACGACCGAAAGCGCCCGGGTGTGTTCCGCCGCCGGCGCGTCTACCGCTGGCGTGTCTGCTGCCGGCGCGTCTACCGCTGGCGCGTGTGCTGCCGGCGCGTCTGCCGCCGGCCAGGGGGCCGGCCCGTCGACGCCGGCCTCCGGCACCCACTGCCCGGTCGGCTGGTCGTGCCAGGGCTCGCCCCCGGGCCACCAGCCGCCTGTGTTCTCGGCGGGCCAGGAAGCGTCGTCCATCCGCCACTGCCCGGTCGGCTGTTCGGACGGCTGCCACTGTCCGGTCGGCTGGTGCGCCGGCTGCTCCTGCCCGTGGGGCTGGTCCGCCCACGGGCGGCCGACCGGCTCCGGCCGGGACCGGTCGGTGTGCCATTGGTCACTTGGCTGATCCGGTTCGTCCCCGAACAGGTAGGCCGACCTCGGCCCAGGGCGGTCGGTCAGCCAGGCCGGCTCGTCGGCCGGGGGCTCCGGGCGCCACCGTGAGCCCTCCGGGTCGTTCGGGTCGGTCCAGCCGTACACGCCTGTCGCCTCCATCGGTCGGTTGCGGGCCGGGGTGACCGTACGGGCGCGGTGCTAGCTGCGGCAACGTGGCTAAGAAAGAGTTAAGACGAAAGCGGTTCGCGTGGGGTGAGTTCCGTCGTTCCCGGGCGTACAGTTAACGAGTCCGGACAGAGCGTGTCCGTGCCTTTGTGGCAGCCCCCCGACAAGTGGCTCGGCCGACGCGAAGATGATCTACGGCCTGCGGTAACTTGACGAATGAGGGGTTGTCGGCTCAATATGTAGGTGTCGCCAGTCGCGCCCGGTCATGCCCAGAATCGCTGGGAATGACAGCCGCGAACGAGTGGGCGCGCGTTGGTCCGGCCTTTCCGGCAGCGCATATCAAGGAGTCAGCATGGCGAAGGCCCTCTACGGCCACGTAGGTGCAGCGCCCGATCGGCGTCTGCTCGACGAGGTCACCCGACTGCGGTCCAGGGTTCAGGCACTGGAGTTCGAGATCACGCGCCTGCGCGCCGAGAACGATCGGCTCGCGGCGGCTGCGGCGGAGGCGGACGACCTCCTCCGTCTGGCCGAGCCCGCACTGACCTGATCTCCGGTTGGTCCGACAACTGAATCGCACCACGCAAAATCGCGCGCCGACACTTACTGTGCCGGCGCGCTGCCATGTCCGGACCATTTCTCCGTCCCCATTCTCTGATCTTGGATAATTGATCAAGGTTCGGCCGCGGCGATTGTCCGATCCGTACCGGGAAACCCGGTACGCAGGTCGCGGAACCGGCCGTCGACGTCGCCCCGGGGCGGGTCGCGTGCCCGAGCCCCGGCGGCACCGGGTTAGTCTGCGGGTTCACCAGGTCCGCGCAGCCCACGGCGCTTGGCGGCCACCGGACGAGGATCGAGAAGGTGTATCTCAAGAGCCTGACGGTGAAGGGGTTCAAGTCCTTCGCCTCCGCGACGACGTTGAAGCTGGAGCCCGGGATCACCTGCGTGGTCGGCCCGAACGGCTCCGGCAAGTCCAACGTCGTCGACGCCATCGCCTGGGTGCTCGGCGAGCAGGGTGCCAAGGCGCTGCGCGGCGGCAAGATGGAGGACGTCATCTTCGCCGGCACCGCCGGGCGGGCCCCGCTGGGTCGGGCCGAGGTCACCCTCACCATCGACAACACCGACGGCGCGCTGCCCATCGAGTACACCGAGGTCTCCATCACCCGCCGGATGTTCCGCTCCGGCGAGAGCGAGTACGAGATCAACGGCGACTCCTGCCGCCTGCTCGACATCCAGGAGTTGCTGTCGGACTCCGGCATCGGCCGAGAGATGCACATCATCGTCGGTCAGGGCCGCCTCGACGGGATGCTGCACGCCAAGCCGGAGGACCGGCGGGCGTTCATCGAGGAGGCGGCCGGCGTCCTCAAGCACCGCAAGCGCAAGGAGAAGGCGCTGCGGAAGCTCGACGCGATGCAGACGAATCTCAACCGGCTCACCGACCTCACCGCCGAGCTGCGCCGCCAGCTCAAGCCGCTGGGCCGGCAGGCCGAGGTGGCCCGGCGGGCCGCCGCGATCCAGGCCAATCTGCGCGACGCCCGGCTGCGGCTGCTCGCCGACGACCTGCACACCCTGCGCGCCACCCTCAACCGGGAGATCGCCGACGAGAGCGCCGCGCGTGAGCGACGCCAGGAGGTCGAGGCGGAGCACTCCGAGGTGCAGGCCCGGCTCGGCGAGCTGGAGGCCGCCCTCGCCGAGGACGCCCCGCTGCTCGCCGCCGCCCAGGACACCTGGTACCGGCTCTCGGCCCTCTCCGAGCGGTTCCGCTCCGTCGAGCAGCTCGCCCGCGAGCGGCTGCGCCACCTCACCGCCACGCCCGACGACGAGCGCCCCGGCCGCGACCCCGACCAGCTGGAGGCCGAGGCGGAGCGGGTCCGCGAGCAGGAGGAGGAGCTGCGCGGCGCGCTCACCGACGACCAGATCCGCCTCGCCGAGGCCGTCGAGCGGCGACAGGAGCTGGAACGCCAGCTCGCCGCCGCCGAGCGGGAGCTGGTCGCCGCCGCAAAGGCGATCGCCGACAGACGGGAGGGGCTGGCCCGGCTCACCGGCCAGGTCAACTCGGCCCGCGCCCGCACGACGAGCGCCGGGGAGGAGATCGAACGGCTCGCCGCCGCGCACGCCGACGCCCTGGCCCGCGCCGAGCAGGCGCAGGCCGACCTGGACGCGGTCGCCGAGCAGTCCACGGAGGCCGACCGGGACAACGCCGACCTCGACGACCGGCACGCCGAGGCCGTCGCCGTCCAGGAGCGCGCGCAGGCCGCCGCGCGCCTCCTCGCCGACGCGGAACGGGCCGCCGAGAAGGACGCCGCCACGCAGAAGGCCCGCGAAGAGGCGCTCGCCATCGGCCTGCGCCGCAAGGACGGCGCGGGCGCGCTGCTGGCCCGCGCCGGCGAGGTGCCGGGCCTGCTCGGCAGTCTCGCCGGGCTGCTCACCGTCGCCCCGGGCCACTCCGCGGCCCTCGCTGCCGCGCTCGGCGGGCTCGCCGACGCGGTCGCGGTCACCGGCGTCGACGAGGCCGTCGAGGCGATGCGGCTGCTCAAGATCTCCGACGCTGGGCGGGCGGGCCTGCTCGTCGGCAGCCCCGCCGGGCCGGGCATGACCGGGCCGGCCGACGCCCTGCGCCCGGAGCTGCCTGCCCACGCCCGCTGGGCCCCCGACCTGGTCGAGTGCTGCGCCGAACTCCGTCCCGCCGTGCACCGGGCGCTGCGCGACGTGGTCCTCGTCGACGACCTCGCCGCCGCCGCCGAGCTGGTCGCCGGCAACCCGGAGCTGCGCGCGGTGACCCCGGACGGCGACGTCGTCGGGGCGTACGCGGCGGCCGGCGGGTCGGCGAAGGCACCCAGCTTCATCGAGGTGCAGGCCGCCGTCGAGGAGGCCCGGGCCAACCGGCTCGCCGCCGAGCGCGCCGCCGCCGAACTGCGCGACCAGCTCGTCGAGGCGCGCGCCGAGGTGGCCGCCGCCAAGGAGGCCGTGCAGCACGCCGCCGCCGCGAAGCGGGAGGCCGAGAGCCACCGCAACGCCGCCGCCCGCCGACTC
>NZ_GG657738.1:5050366-5056267 GCF_000158815.1 Micromonospora sp. ATCC 39149
TCGCCGGCCGGGCCGACTCGCTGCGCCGCCAGGCGTTCCGCCGAGCGGGCCGCGCGGGAGCGCGCGGCGGCCCGCCGCGCGGCGCGTGCCCGGGGCGCGAACATCGCCCGCGCCGTGGTCGGCGGCGCCCGCGAGGCGCTGACCCGGCTCGCCGCCTCGATCGCGCGGGCCGAGGAACACCGCGACGCCGTGGCGCGCGAGCGGGCCGCCCGCGAGGCCGAGCTGTCCGAGGTACGCGGCGCGGCGAAGCGCCTCGGCGCGGAGCTGGAGCGGCTGACCAGCCAGGTGCACCGGGACGAGGTGGCCCGGGCCGAGCAGCGGCTGCGCATCGAGCAGTTGGAGGCCAAGGCCGCCGAGGACTTCGGCCTCGACGTGGAGACGCTGGTCGCCGAGTACGGCCCGACGCAGCCCGTACCGCCGACCCAGGCCGACGTGGCGGCGGCCGAGCGGGACGGGCTGCCGGTGCCCGATCCGGTCCGCTTCGAGCGGCCGGTGCAGGAGAAGCGGGCCGCGAAGGCGGAACGGGAGCTGGCCCTGCTCGGCAAGGTAAATCCCCTGGCGCTGGAGGAGTTCGCCGCGCTGGAGGAGCGCTACAAGTTCCTCTCCGAGCAGTTGGAGGACCTCAGGGCCACCCGCCGGGACCTGCTGACCGTGGTCAAGGACGTCGACGCGCGGATCCTGGAGGTCTTCGCCAGCGCGTTCGCCGACACCGCCCGGGAGTTCGAGCAGGTCTTCACGGTGCTCTTTCCCGGCGGCGAGGGCCGGCTGATCCTCACCGACCCCGAGGACCTGCTCGCCACCGGCGTGGAGGTGGAGGCCCGCCCGCCGGGCAAGAAGATCAAGCGGCTGTCGCTACTCTCCGGCGGCGAGCGGTCGCTGACCGCCGTGGCGATGCTGGTAGCGATCTTCCGGGCCCGGCCCAGCCCGTTCTACATCATGGACGAGGTGGAGGCGGCCCTCGACGACGTCAACCTGGGCAGGTTGATCACCTTGCTGGCACAGTTGCGGGAGAAGAGTCAGCTGATCGTCATCACCCACCAGAAGCGGACGATGGAGATCGCCGACGCCCTCTACGGGGTGACCATGCGCAGCGGGGTCACCCAGGTGATCAGCCAGCGGCTCAACCGGGCCGACGGGGAGAACGAGCGGCACGGCCGCGGCGAGGAGAATGAGTAGTGGCTCGGGAACGCGCGACAGCGCTCCTGGTGGATCTCGACGGGGTGCTGCGGCGCTGGGACCCGGCGGTGGCCGCCGGCGTGGAACGGGAGTACGGCCTCGCCGAGGGGGTGCTCACCGAGATCGCCATGCACTGGGGACGGCTCCAGCCGGTGCTGACCGGCCAGATCAGCCACGCCGACTGGATCTCCAGCATCGCCGACGCGCTGGCCGACTCGGCCGGCGGCCCGCAACGCGCCCGCGCCGCGGTGGAGCAGTGGCAGCGCTACCGGGGCGAGGTGGACCCCGAGGTGCTGGCGTTCGTGCGCGAGGTGCGGGCCGCGGGGATACGGGTCGGGCTCGGCACCAACGGCACAGACCTGCTCGACACCGACCTCGCCGCGCTCGGCCTGGCCGGCGAGCTGGACGTGGTGGTCAACTCCTCGGTCGTCGGGGTGCACAAGCCGGCGAAGGAGTACTTCCAGGCGGCCTGCGCGGCGCTGGAGACCCCGCCGGCCCGGGTGCTCTTCGTCGACGACGAGGACTGGGCGATCCGGGGCGCCCGGGTGGCCGGGCTGTCGGCGTACCGGTGGGACGGGCCGTCGGGGCTGCGCTACCTGCGGGCGGCGTTGGCGTACTGAGCCGGTTCTCTGCTGGCCCGTTCTCTGCTGATCCGGCCTGGGCCCGGTCGGGCCGCCCGGCCCGACCGGTGCCGACGGTCACTCGCCGGTGGCGCCGTCGATGCGTTCCCGGATCAGGTCGGCGTGGCCGTTGTGCCGGGCGTACTCCTCGATCATGTGCAGGTAGACCCAGCGCAGGCTGAACGTCCGCTTCTTGGGCCCGACCTCGGTGAATGTCTCGTCGAGGGAGCGGCCGGCCGCGGCGGCGCGGGCGAGGGCGACCTCCCGGTGGAAGGTGGCGAGGTCGGCCTCGGCATCGGCGTCGCTGACGTCGTGGTCGGCGTCCGGGTTCTCCGGCGTGAAGTACGGATAGTCGACGCGCTGGCCGGCGAAGCTCTCCCGGAACCACCACGCCTCCACCTCGGCCAGGTGCCGCACCAGGCCGAGCAGGCTCAGCCCGGACGGCTCGACGCTCGGCGTGCGTAGCTGCTCGGCGGTCAGCCCGGCGCACTTGTGCAGCAGGGTCTGCCGGTGGAAGTCCAGCCAGCCGTCGAGTTGGGTGCGCTCGTCGGCGACCAGCGGTGCGTCGGTACGGGTGATCTGCGGTGCTCTCCAGGTCATCCGCTCATCCTGGCGGGTACCCCTGACATCCGGCGATCGGTTTAGCGCGCGCCAACCGTGCGGACTGTGCCGCGCTGGGCTGTGCCGCGCTGGGCTGTGCCGCGCTGGGCTGTGCCGCGCTGGGCTGTGCCGCGCTGGGCTGTGCCGCGGGGCGTTAGGAAGGGGCCCTTCCTATACAGAAAACGTTAACAGGGGGCCCTTCCTTGCACTCGGTGCGCCACGAACCGCGGGGTCCCCGGGGAACGATCGTCCACGCCCGCAGGGGACCGGCGCGACGGGCTCAGCCCTCGGAGGCGAGCCGCCTTCGGAACACCGGCCGCAGGTGCCCGTCGCCGGTGGTGCCCTCGATCGTCACGTCGGCCGTGCGGCCGGTGTGGGTGAGGGTGGCCACCGCGTTGCCGAAGTACGGCCCGGCCAGCTTGCGCCAACGCACGCTGGGACGGCGTACCCCCGCCGAGCGGGCCAGCGCGCGGCTGGCCCCGGCCGGCCCCGGCGACCAGCCCAGCCGCATCAGCGGGCGCATCGCCGCCGGCACCTGGTTGTGGATCGGCGAGCAGGTGAGTTGGTGCACGGGGGTGCGCACCTGCGGGTCGGCGAAGCGGGCCCGGGCCACGTACGAGTGGTGCACGTCCCCCGACAGCACGCTGATCGACGCGGGCGGCGGGTACGCCGGGCCGGTGCCGACCCGGTCCCCGGTGCGCCCGGCCGGGCCGCTGCCCAGCCGGGCGAAGAGCGCGCCGAGGGCGTCGAAGGAGCGACGGAACGCGGCCCAGTGCTCCAGGTCCAGCGCCCGGCGCAGCCGTTCGGCGAAGCCGGACACCCAGCGGTGCCGGGAGTCGGCGAGCTTCTCGTTCCACGCCTCCACGTGGTGGATGCCCGGCGGCAGCAGCCAGGGCAGCGACGCGCCGACGACGAGGTGGTCGTAGACGCCGTGGGCCTGGTCCAGGAACCAGGACCACTCGCCGGGCGGCAGCATCGCCCGGTTGCCCCGGTCCAGCACCCGGCTGCACCGGTTGTCCAGCATCACCAGCCTCGTGCGCCCCAGGTCCAGGGCGTAGCTCCACTGGTACTGCACCGCGCGCCAGCGCTCGGTGTCGTGGGCCTCGTCGGCCTCCCGGTCGACCCGGGCGCCGAACTCGCGCAGCACCTCGGTGGCGTCCGCCCCGGCGGCGGTGACCTTCGCGTACACCGGGTCGGCGGCGATCTCGTCCGGGGCGAGGTTGCCCAGGTGCTGGTACACCCAGTAGGAGGCCAGCCCGCTGCCGATCCGCTCGGCCCACCAGGGCTGGGCGCGCATGTCGTCGCGCCACGCCGCGGAGGTGTTCCAGTCGTCGATCACCTCGTGGTCGTCGAAGATCATCACGCTGGGCACGGTGGAGAAGAGCCAGCGGATCTCCGGGTCGCGCCACGATTCCAGGTAGAGCTTGGTGTACTCGTCGAAGCTGACCACCTGCGTCGCCGGGGCGCCCGCCGGCCTCCGCCGGCGCCGCTTGAGCAGCCGCCGCACGGTCGGCGAGGTCTCGTCGGCGTAGACCTGGTCGCCGAGCAGCACCAGCAGGTCGGGCTGGGCGGCGGCCCGGTCCGGCTCGGCCATCAACCGCCGGGCGTACGCGTCGAGCGCGTCGGGGGGCAGCCGGCGGGCGGTCGAGTGCTGGGTGGTCTCCCGGCAGGAGCCGAAGACGAGACGCACCGGCTGGTCCCGGTCGTCGGCGGCCCGGGTGCGGATCATGCTGGGCGGGAACCCGGCCCGGGGCTCCGGCCAGGCCACCTCGTCGTCGACCAGCACCTCGTACGTCGTCGCGCTGTCGGGGGTGAGCCCCTCGACCATGACGAGCGCGTAGTGGTGGTCGTACGCGGAGAAGGTTTCCGCCGCCCCCTCGGCGCCGTCGGCCGTGCGGACCCGGACCGTCGCGGGCGCGCTGGTCTCCACCCAGACGGTGGCCCGCGTGCCGACGACCCGGCGCAGCAGCGGGCCGATGAGCAGGCGGGGAGCCGGCATGGGGAACCTCCCAGGGGGTGAGACGATCTCATCATTTCTACCCGGTCGGCCGTCGCGCCACCCCTGGCCGCCGCGAGCGTACCCGCAGCTCGCACACCCGTCGGGTGCGGTGGCTGGGACGCCGTCGCCGGCATCTGACAGGATTTCGGCATGACGGAATACCTCCTCATCGCGCTCGCCCTGCTCGGCGTGCTGATCCTCGGCGGCCTCGGGCTGGTGGTGTCGCGGCTGCGCCGGCGCCCCGAACCGCCGCTGCCGGAGACGGAGGTGGACACCCGTCCCGGACGGGACCTCGCCGGGCCGCCAGTCGAGGCGCCGGAGGCGGAGCTTTCCACCGGGATACTCGTCGAGCCCCCGCCCGTGGTGGAGGCGCCGCCCGTCGTCGAGATGCCCGAGCCGACCGCCGGCCGGCTGGTCCGGCTGCGTACGCGGTTGTCCCGCTCGCAGAACGCCTTCGGCAAGGGCCTGCTCGGCCTGCTCTCCCGCGACCACCTCGACGAGGACACGTGGGAGGAAATCGAGGACAGCCTGATCACCGCCGACGTCGGCATCGACGCCACCCGCGACATCGTCGACCGGCTGCGGGAGCGGACCCGGGTGCTCGGCACCCGTTCCGCCACCGAGCTGCGCGCGCTGCTCGCCGCCGAGCTGGTCGACGCCCTCGACCCGGCCCTGGACCGGTCGCTGCGCACCGCGCCCAAGGACGGCGTGCCGGCGGTGGTGCTGGTGGTCGGCGTCAACGGCGCCGGCAAGACCACCACCTGCGGCAAGATCGCCAGGGTGCTGGTCGCCGACGGCCGCAGCGTGCTGCTCGGCGCGGCCGACACCTTCCGTGCCGCCGCCGCCGACCAGCTCCAGACGTGGGGCGGCCGGGTCGGTGCGGAGACCGTCCGGGGCCCGGAGGCCGCCGACCCGGCCAGCGTGGCGTTCGACGCGGTCAAGCGGGGCATCGACACCGGCGTGGACACCGTGCTGATCGACACCGCCGGCCGGTTGCAGAACAAGGTCGGCCTCATGGACGAGCTGGGCAAGGTCAAGCGGGTCGTCTCCAAGCACGGCCCGATCGACGAGACCCTGCTCGTGCTCGACGCCACCACCGGCCAGAACGGCCTGGAGCAGGCGCGGGTCTTCACCGAGGTGGTCAACGTGACCGGTGTGGTGCTGACCAAGCTCGACGGCACCGCCAAGGGCGGCATCGTGATCGCCGTGCAGCGCAAGCTCGGCATCCCGGTCAAGCTGGTCGGCCTCGGCGAGGGCAAGGACGACCTCGCCCCGTTCGACCCGGCGCAGTTCGTCGACGCGCTGCTCGGCACCGAGCCGCTCGCCCGGGACGCGTAACCTCGCAGTGACCAGTGACGATCGCGCCTACACCGGGTGGCGTGACCCCCGCCACCCGGCGCCGGGCCTCGGGAGACCGTACGTGACTTCGCAGGAGATCCCGCTGCATGGCGGGAACGTGAGCACCGTGGTCCGGGTCGGTGACACCGTCCGGCGCAACGCCGGCCC
>NZ_GG657738.1:5056552-5080910 GCF_000158815.1 Micromonospora sp. ATCC 39149
CCACCACGACGCCGCCCCGCACAACGTGAATCTGGCGGCCGGACGGCACCCTCGGGCTGATCGACTTCGATCTCGCCTCGCCGGGCGCGCGGATCTACGACGTGGCGTACGCGGCGTGGACCTGGGTGCCGATCTTCGCCGACCGGGACTCGATCACCCTCGGTTGGAAGCACCCGAAAACGGCCGCGCCGGCTGCGAAAAATTCGCTAAAAGCGTACGGGCTGATCCCGCGCGACCGGCACCGGCTGGTCCGGACCATCCGCAAGCGCGTCGTCGACCACGTAGAGGGCATCCGCCGGATGGCCGCCGCAGGCGAGCCGGCGTTCGTCCGGATTGTGCACAAAGGTCACCTTCGGCGCCCGATGCGCGATCTGCGCCTGTTGGACTACGAACGACACGCCCTGGAGTACGCGCTGCGCTAAGCCCGCCCCGGCGTCGCCCGTGGTGAGGGTTTCTTCACATGTACGAAACACAGCGTCACAGGTTGGAAATCGAGCGGTGACCCTGAAGGAAACAGGAGGCGACCAAGCTTCCGCGCAACCGGCGTACGGGCGACGCTGCCCCGGAAGCCGCGAAGGAGGGAACTTCACCTTTAGGAGGCCAGCGTGCCTGAAGCACCGACGATCGACGGCGGCAATACCGTTTGGCTGCTGGTTTCGACCGCGCTCGTGCTGCTCATGACGCCCGGACTGGCGCTGTTCTACGGCGGGCTCAACCGGGCCAAGGGCGTGCTCAACATGATGATGATGAGCTTCTCCGCCATTGGGCTCATCTCTGTTCTGTGGTGGTTCTACGGTTTCAGCGTCGCCTTCGGGACCGACGTGAACGGCTTCTGGGGCGACCCCGGGGCGTACCTCGGCACCAAGACCTTCATGGCCGAGACCGACCTGTGGGGGGCCACCGCGGAGAACCCCAGCGGCATCGGGGTCCCGCTCTACGTGTTCATGGCGTTCCAGATGGTCTTCGCGGTGATCACCGTCGCGCTGATCAGCGGCGCGATCTCCGACCGGGCCAAGTTCGCCGGCTGGCTGGTGTTCGCCTTCGGGTGGGCCACGCTTGTCTACTTCCCGGTCGCGCACTGGGTGTGGGGCGGCGGCATCATCGGCGGTGACATCCACGCGCTGGACTTCGCCGGTGGCACCGCGGTGCACATCAACGCCGGTGCGGCGGCCCTCGCCGTGGCCCTGGTGCTCGGCAAGCGGCTCGGCTGGCCCCGCGAGGGCATGAAGCCGCACAACATCCCCCTGGTCGCGCTCGGCGCGGGCCTGCTCTGGTTCGGCTGGTTCGGGTTCAACGCCGGCTCGGAGCTGACCGTCGACTCGGTCGCCGGCCTCGCCTTCATCAACACCCAGCTCGCCACCGCCGCGGCGGTGCTCGGTTGGCTCGCGGTGGAGTGGATCAAGGACAAGAAGCCGACCATGGTCGGTGCGTCCTCCGGCGCGGTCGCCGGTCTGGTCGCCATCACCCCGGCCTGTGGCTTCATCGCCCCCTGGGCGTCGGTCCTGCTCGGCATCGTCGCCGGTGCGGTCTGCGCGCTCGCCGTCAGCCTGAAGTACAAGCTCGGCTACGACGACTCCCTCGACGTGGTCGGTGTGCACTTCGTCGGTGGCTGGATCGGCTCGCTCTGGCTCGGCCTGTTCGCCACCAACTCGGTCAACGCCGCGATCACCGACGTGGTCGGCGCCTCCGACGGCCTGTTCTACGGCGGCGGCGTCACCCAGCTCGGCCGCCAGGCCATCGCCGGCCTGATCGTGACCGTCTGGTCCTTCGGAATCGCCTGGCTGCTCGCCTTCGCGATCGAGAAGACGATCGGCTTCCGCCTCAAGCCCGAGGCCGAGGTCGAGGGCATCGACCTCGCCGAGCACGCCGAAAGCGGTTACGACCTCTCCCTGGCCGGTGGCAGCGGCGGCGGCAGCGCGTTCGCGCTCGCCGGGATCGGAACGCCGGCCGGTGCCGCCGGCACCAAGCCGGCGTCGGACGAGTCCGAGCCGGTCAGCGAGAAGGTCGCCGGTTAACGTTCCTGGGATGGAGGGGTTGGACATGAAGCTGGTGACCGCGGTCATCAAGCCGTACCAGCTGGACGCGGTGAAGGAGGCCCTGCACGCCCTCGGGGTGGCCGGGCTGACCGTCAGCGAGGTCCAAGGCTACGGCCGGCAGAAGGGGCACACCGAGGTCTACCGGGGTGCCGAGTACACCGTCGAGTTCCTGCCGAAGATCCGGGTGGAGGTGCTCACCGACGAGATCGACGTCGAGAAGATCGTCGACGCGATCGTCGGTGCCGCCCGGACCGGCAAGATCGGCGACGGCAAGGTGTGGGTGACCGGCGTCGAGGACGTCGTCCGGGTCCGCACCGGTGAACGCGGCCTGGACGCCCTCTAGGCCGGCTTGCGTAGATGACCTCGTTGATCAAGGGGAGCGCGTCGGACAGCGCCGGCGACGGTGACGCGTATCCCCTGGTCAACGAGGTCGTCGGCGCACCCGGGGGGATCGGGGAGGGCGCGCGGCGGGCGCGGGCCGCGGCGTTCGAGCGGTGGCTGACGCCCCTGCTGCCGGACCGGCCCGGGATCGCGCTGGTCGCCGTGGGTGGGCTCGGGCGGCGGCAGTGCGCCCCGTACGGGGACCTCGACCTGGTGCTCGTGCACGCCGGGGTGTCCGGCATGGACGAGCTCGCCTCCAAGCTGTGGTACCCGATCTGGGACGCCGGCCTGCGGCTGGACCACTCGGTGCGGACCCTGGCCGAGGCCCTGTCGGTGGCCCAGGACGACGTGAAGGTCGCCCTCGGCCTGCTCGACGCCCGGTACGTCGCCGGCGACCGGGAACTGGCCGACACCCTGGCCCGCACCGCCACCGACCACTGGCGGCGTACCGCCGTCCGCCAGCTTCCCGCGCTGCGAGAGATCACCGAGGCCCGCTGGCAGGCCCACGGCGAGCTGGCCTTCCTGCTGGAGGGCGACCTCAAGGAGGCCGCCGGCGGGCTGCGCGACGTGGGCATCCTGCGCGCGATCGCCGCCGCCGGCATCACCGACGCGCTGCGCCCCGCCGTCCGGGCCGCCCACCTGCGCCTGCTCGACACCCGCGACGCCCTGCACGAGCAGGTCGGCCGGCGCGTCGACCGGCTGGTCGCCCAGGAACGCGACGGCGTCGCCGCCCGGCTCGGCCTGCGGCAGTCGGCGGGCGACGTCGCCTCCGCGGCCGTGGCCGCCCACGACGGTGACGTGCTGCTGCGCCGGGTCGCCGGGGACGCCCGCACGGTCAGCCACGCCCTCGACGACGCCTGGCGGGCCGCCGACCGGCTGCGCTCCGGCCGCCGCCGGGGCGCCGACCCCCGCCCGGTACGCCGCCCGGTCGCCCGGGACGTCGTGGAGCACGACGGGGAGCTGGTGCTGGCCCGCACCGCCATCGGCGCGCGCCCCGACCCGAGCCTGTCCCTGCGGATGGCCGCCGCGGCGGCCACCACGCGGCTGCCGATCGCCCGCGCCACCTGTGAGTGGCTGGCGGCGTACTGTCCGCCGCTGTCGTCGCCCTGGCCGGCGGACGCCCGCACCGCCCTCATCACCCTGCTCGGCGCGGGTCCTGGCCTCGTCCCCGCCTGGGAAACCTGCGACCGGTACGGGCTGATCGACGGCTGGCTGCCCGAGTGGACCCGGATGCGCAGCCTGCCCCAGCACAACCCCGTGCACCGGTACACCCTCGACCGGCACCTGGTGCAGACGGCATACGAGGCCAGCCGGCACACCCGCGAGGTGGACCGGCCGGACCTGCTGCTGCTCGGGGCGTTCCTGCACGACATCGGCAAGGGGCTGCCCGCCGAGGGCGGCGCCGACCACAGCACCGTGGGCGCGCCGCTGGCCGAGGCGGTGGTGGCGCGGGTCGGCCTGCCCGAGCCGGAGGTGGCGCTCATCGGCACGCTGGTCCGGCTGCACCTGCTCCTGCCCGACGTGGCCACCCGCCGTGATTTGTCCGACCCGGTGACCATCGCCCGGGTCGCCGAGCAGGTCGGCGACAGCACCACCCTGGACCTGCTGCACGCCCTGGTCCGCGCCGACGCGGCGGCCACCGGCCCGGCCGCCTGGTCGGACTGGAAGGGCCGCCTCGTCGCCGAACTCGTCGCCCGGGTCCGCACCGCGCTGGACACCGGCGTGCTGCCCGCGCCGCCCGCGCCCGACCCGGCGCTGCTCGCCCGGGCCGCTGCCGGTCGTACACCTGACCGGGGACCGGGTGGCGGTGGCCGCGGCGGACCGGCGCGGCCTGCTCGCGACGGTGGCCGGCTGCCTGGCCCTGCACCGGCTGGAGGTGCTCTCCGCCGACGCCTCCACCGTCGACGGCCGGGCGCTGGTCGAGTGCCGGGTGCAGCCCCGGTACGGCCTGCCGCCCGACCCGATCGCGCTCGGCGGTGACCTGCGCCGCGCGGTCGCCGGGGATGTCTCGGTCACCCAGCGGCTGCGGGGGCGGGCCCTGGCCGCGCGCGGCTCCGGCGCGGCGCCCCGGGTGGTCTGGCACCGGGACGCGGCCACCGACGCGGTGCTGCTGGAGCTGCGCGCCGCCGACGCGGCCGGCCTGCTGTACCGGGTTACCTGCGCCCTCGACGAGGCTGGCGCCCAGGTCCGCGCGGCCCGGATCTCCACCCTCGGCGGGGACGTGGTGGACGCGTTCTACCTGGTCGGCGGCTGGCCGCCGGACGACGAGCGGGCCCGCCTGGAGGCCACCGTCCTCGCCGCCGTGTAGGGAAGGGCCCTTGGTGACGCTTCTGGTAGAGCAGGGGCCCCCTGCAACAGCGCGCCCGTGGGCCCGCAGCCGAGGCGGGGCCGGCCGACGCCGGTCAAGCGTGGGCGGGGAGCGTGGGCGGGGCCCGGGCCGGCGCGGGAGCGCGGGCGGGCCGGAGCGCGGGTGCGGGCGGCGGGCTACCCTAGCCATGGCCGGACACCTGCGCCCGGCCGCGTTGTGCCCGCCGGAACACTGACAAACGGGATGTTCGCGTGTTTGACACCTTGAGTGACCGCCTCTCCGGGATCTTCACCAAGCTCCGCGGCAAGGGCCGGCTCACGGACGCCGACATCGACGCCACGGCGCGCGAGATCCGCCTGGCGCTGCTGGAGGCCGACGTCGCCCTGCCGGTGGTCAAGGGCTTCATCGCGAACGTCAAGGAGCGGGCGCGCGGCGCGGAGGTCTCCCAGGCGCTGAACCCGGCGCAGCAGATCGTCAAGATCGTCAACGAGGAGCTGATCAACGTCCTCGGCGGCGAGGGGCGACGGCTGCAGTTCGCCAAGCAGCCGCCGACGGTGATCATGCTCGCCGGCCTACAGGGCTCCGGCAAGACGACCCTGGCCGGCAAGCTGGCCCGCTGGCTCAAGGCCCAGGGCCACCAGCCGCTGCTGGTCGCCGCCGACCTCCAGCGCCCCAACGCCGTCGGGCAGCTCCAGGTGCTCGGCGGCCGGGCCGGCGTCGAGGTGTACGCCCCGGAGCCCGGCAACGGCACCGGCGACCCCGTCCAGGTGGCCCGGGCCTCGATCGAGCACGCGAAGCGGGCCGCCCGGGACATCGTCATCGTCGACACCGCCGGCCGGCTCGGCATCGACGCCGAGATGATGCGGCAGGCCGCCGACATCCGCGACGCGGTGAACCCCGACGAGGTCATCTTCGTCATCGACGCGATGGTCGGTCAGGACGCCGTGCGCACCGCCGAGGCGTTCCGCGACGGCGTCGGCATCACCGGCGTGGTGCTGTCGAAGCTCGACGGCGACGCCCGGGGCGGCGCCGCGCTGTCGGTCCGCGAGGTGACCGGGCAGCCGATCCTCTTCGCCTCCACCGGCGAGAAGCTGGAGGACTTCGACGTCTTCCACCCCGACCGGATGGCCAGCCGGATCCTCGGCATGGGCGATGTCCTCACTCTGATCGAGCAGGCCGAGGCGGCCTTCGACACCGATCAGAAGGAGAAGATGACCGCCAAGCTGATGGGCGGCGAGCAGTTCACCCTGGAGGACTTCCTCGACCAGCTCATCGCGGTGCGCCGGATGGGCCCGATCGCCAACGTGCTGGCCATGATGCCCGGCATGGGGCAGATGAAGGACCAGCTTGCCGAGCTGGACGACAAGCACTTCGACCGGGTCACCGCGATCATCCGGTCGATGACCCCGGCCGAGCGCACCAACCCGAAGATCATCAACGGGTCGCGCCGGGCCCGCATCGCCGGCGGCTCGGGCGTCACCGTGATGGACGTCAACCAGCTGCTCAACCGCTTCGCCGACGCGCAGAAGATGATGAAGCAGATGGGCGGCATGATGGGCCTGCCCGGCGGCGGCCGGCGCAAGGCGACCAAGTCGCCGAAGAACAAGCGCAAGGGCACGAAGGGCGGGCAGCGTCCGCGCGGGGGTGCGCAGAGCGGCGTCGGCGCGCGGGGCGCTGTCGGGGGGATGCCGGGCGGGTTCCCGGGCGGCATGCCGCAGCTCCCGCCGGGCCTGGACCCGAACGACCTGGCCGGCGGCCAGGGTCTGCCGCCCGGCTTCAAGCTCCCGAAGATCGACTTCAACAAGTTCGGCAAGGACGACAAGCGTCCCCGCTGACGCGTGTCGGGGCGACGGCGTCGGTGCTCAGGGTGGTCGTCGCCCCCTGGAGGGAGGTGTCGTGACCGCAGCGCCCATCCTGCCCGAACGGCACGAGTGGACGGTCGACGACCTCGGCGACCTGCCGAAGGACCTTCCGTACGAACTGATCAACGGAAGGTTGACCGTGCCGTCGCCGACTGCCGTGCAGCAGGACTTCTGTGTCCGTCCGCTACTTGCCCCCGAAGTCGGCCACCCGCCGGGACGGCCCGCTCGCCACGGACGGCGAGCGATCGGGTAGGACTGTGCGCATGGCTCTGCATGTGCGGGGTGTGCTCCTGCCGGACGACGAGGTCCAGGACCTGTGGCTGGTCGGCGACCGGGTGACCTTCGAACCGGTGCCCGGCGCGAAGACGATCGTCGACGGGGGCTTCGTGCTCCCCGGGCTGACCGACGCCCACTGCCACCTCGGCATCGCCCGGGGCGGTGCTCCGATCACCTCCCTCGACCAGGCCCGCGTGGCGGCCCGGGTGGACACCGAGGCCGGGGTCCTCGCGATCCGGGACGCGGGCTCGCCGTACCCGTACCCCGAACTCGACGACGACCCGGAGCTGCCGCGACTGGCCCGCGCGGGCCGGCACGTCGCCCCGCCGCGCCGCTACCTGCGCGGCATCGGGATCGAGGTCGACGCCGCGCAGGTGGCCGCCACCGTCGCCGCGCAGGCCGCCGCCGGCAACGGCTGGGTCAAGCTGGTCGGCGACTGGATCGACCGGGACGCCGGCGACCTCGCGCCCGCCTGGGACGCCGACACGATGACCGCCGCCGTCGCCGCCGCGCACGCCGCCGGGGTCCGGGCGGCGGTGCACACCTTCTCCGAGTCCGCCGTCGAGATCATGGTGCGGGCCGGGGTGGACTCCGTCGAGCACGGCACCGGGCTGAGTCTCGACCTGATCGACCTGATGGCCCGGCAGGGCACCGCCCTGGTCCCCACGATGATCAATATCCGGACCTTCGGCGGGATCGCCGAGCAGGCCCGCGCGAAGTTTCCCGGGTACGCCAACCACATGCTCGCCCTGCGCGACCGCTTCCCCGACGTGGTCCGGGCGGCGTACGAGGCGGGGGTGCCGATCTACGTCGGCACGGACGCCGGCGGCGGCATCGACCACGGGCTGGCCGCCGAGGAGATGCTGCTGCTGCACGAGCGGGCCGGCATGGCGGCGGTGGACGTTCTCGCCGCCGCCTCCTGGCGGGCCCGGGAGTGGCTCGGCTTCCCCGGCCTGGTCGAGGGCGGCCTGGCGGACCTCACGGTCTACCCCACCGACCCGCGCCGCGACCTGCGCGTGGTCCGCACCCCGTCCCGCATCGTCCTGCGCGGCCGGGTCGTCACCTGATCCCACGGCCCGACGGCCGCCGGGCCACGCTCCGCGCCACCCGACGGGCGGCGCACCCGAGGGCCGGGTCAGGAGTGCGGGACGGCGGCGGCCGTGAAGAGCCGGAGAGCCAGCGTGGCCAGCGCGTCGGCGGTCTGCTCGACTGGGGATCGGGGCAGCACGATGTGGCTGACCACCAGCCGGACGATGGTGTCGGCGGCGAAGGCCAGGGCGGCCGGGTCAGCGGCGGGCAGGTGGCCGCCGGCCCACTCCAGCAGCGCGCCGGTCGACTCGGTGAGCACCAGTCCGGCCCGGGTCGTCAGGTACGGCAGCAGCTCGTCCGACCCGCCCCGGGCGCTGGTCAGGATCGCCTTGATCAGCGGGTTGTCGGCCGCCGCCGCGAGGGTGTGCGCGATCGCCGCGTACGCCGCCGCCCGCAGGTCGTCGCCGTGCTCGTCGAGGCGGGCCCGCACGTCGGTGACGAACCGGTTCACCTCGCGCTGGGCCAGCGCCTCGGCCAGCCCCGCCTTGGTGCCGAACTCGTTGTAGACGGTCTGCCGGCTCACCCCGGCCGCCGCGGCCACCCCGCCCATCCGCACGCCGTCCCAGCCCCCGGCGATCGTCTGCCTCCGGGCGGCGTCGACGATGCTGTCCCGCAGCCGCTGCCGGGCGGCGTCCCTCACTTCACCCATGGTGGTCGAAGTCTACGGCCGGGCGTCACCCCGCCGGGACGGCGCGTGGGCGCGAGCGCGGGCGCTACAGCCAGAGCGCGGGGGCGCGGGCACGGTGGCGTGGGCGCGAGTGCGCCCGATGACGGCGTCGCACGGCGGGGCGCATAGGATGTGTGGTCATGGCGCGCGTGCTCACTCCCCGTGCGGAGGACTTTCCCCGCTGGTACCAGGACCTGATCGCCAAGGCGAAGCTGGCCGACAACGGCCCGGTCCGGGGGACCATGGTCATCCGGCCGGCCGGCTACGCCATCTGGGAGCGGATGCAGGCCGAGATGGACGCCCGGATCAAGGCGGCCGGCGCGGAGAACGCGTACTTCCCGTTGTTCATCCCGGAGAGCTACCTCAAGCGCGAGGCCGAGCACGTCGAGGGCTTCTCGCCGGAGCTGGCGGTGGTCACCCACGGCGGCGGCAAGCAGCTCGCCGAGCCGGTGGTGGTGCGCCCCACCAGCGAGACGGTGATCGGCGAGTTCATGGCCAAGTGGATCGACTCGTACCGGGACCTGCCGCTGCTGCTCAACCAGTGGGCGAACGTGGTCCGCTGGGAGCTGCGCCCGCGCATCTTCCTGCGGACCAGCGAGTTCCTCTGGCAGGAGGGGCACACCGCCCACGCCACGAGCTCCGACGCCCGCGCGTACGCCCGCAGGATCCTGCACGAGGCGTACGAGGACCTGATGGTCAACGTGCTCGGTATCCCGGTCGTGGTGGGCCTCAAGACCGTCCGGGAGCGCTTCGCCGGGGCCACCGCCACGTACACGTGCGAGGGCATGATGGGCGACGGCAAGGCCCTCCAGCTCGGCACCAGCCACGAGCTGGGGCAGAACTTCGCCAAGGCGTTCGACATCAGCTACTCCTCGGCCGAGGGCGGCCGGGAGCATGCCTGGACGACCTCCTGGGGCACCTCGACCCGGATGCTCGGCGGCCTGATCATGGCCCACGGCGACGACAACGGCCTGCGGGTCCCGCCGCGGCTGGCGCCCGTGCAGGCGTACGTCATGGTGGTCAAGGCCGGCGACGGCGTGGGCGAGGCGGCGGCCAAGCTGTGCGACGCGCTGCGCGACGCCGGCGTGCGGGTCGCGCTCGACGACCGCACCGACACCCCGTTCGGCCGCCGGGCCGTCGACGCCGAGCTGCGCGGCTATCCGGTACGCGTCGAGGTCGGCCCCCGCGACTTGGCCGCCGGCAACGCGGTCGTGGTCCGGCGTACGGACGGCTCGAAGTCCCCGACCCCGGTCGCCGACGTGGTAGGCGCGGTGCTGGCCGCCCTGGAGACCGACCAGCGGGCCCTGCACGACCAGGCCCTGGCCCACCGCGAGTCCCGCACCGTGCAGGTCGCCACGCTCGCCGAGGCGATCGAGGCGGCGGCCACCGGCTGGGCCCGCGTGCCGTGGTCGGCGGTCGGGGTGGCCGGCGAGGCCGAGGCGAACGGCCAGGGCGTGACGGTGCGCTGTCTGCTGCGCGCCGACGGCTCGGTCCCGGACTCCGAGGACGAGCCGGACCTGGTCGCCATCCTGGCCCGCGCCTACTGAGAGTGCAAGGAAGGGCCCCCTGTTAACGCTTTCGGTATAGGAAGGGCCCCTTTTTAGCGCCGCAGTGGCCGTGCGCGGCTCCGCAGCCGACACGGCGTCGACCCTCGGGGAGGGCGGATGTACTTCGAGCCTGGCCGTTTGATCATGCACCGCAACGTCCGGCACGGCCGGATCGGCTGGGTCCGGGCGGGGCGGGTGGTCAGCGACGACGAGCGCGGCCTGCTGGTCTACATCGCCCGCAACTCGCCCGGGGCCCACGAGGTGACCGAGGCCGGGCTCACCATGCGGGCGGTGCCGTTCACCGAGTGGATCACGTCGTCGTACCGGCTGGCCCTGGGCCGGTGGGACGGGCCGGCGCTGCTGAAGTTCCTGCCCGTGGGCGAGGCCCACTCCGTCTGGTGGTTCTCCGACGCCGACGGCCGGTTCAGCCACTGGTACGTCAACCTTGAGGAACCCGGTGTGCGCTGGGACGACGGCGACGTGGCCGGGGTGGACATCGTCGACCAGGACCTCGACGTGGTGATCCGACCGGACCGAAGCTGGCAGTGGAAGGACGAGGAGGAGTTCGCCGAGCGGCTGGCCTTCCCCGCCGACTACTGGGTGACCGACGAGGCCGCGGTCCGGGCCGAGGGGAAGCGGGTGATCGCCCGGGCCGAGGCCGGCGAGTTCCCGTTCGACGGCACCTGGTGCGACTTCGTCCCGCCGCCCGGGTGGGACGTGCCCGAGGCGCTGCCACCGGGCTGGGACCGCCCGCCCGCCCGCTGACCGGGCCTCCGCCCGTTCGTCACCTTCCGTGTCGAGGCTCTGACAGTTGCTGGTGAAGGTGCAGCTCAGCCGCGTACCGTCGGGTCAGGTCACCTTCGCTTGGAGGCCGCCATGGCCGACCGGCTCGATATCCGCACTCCGGGCGCCGCGTGTCGCCGACGCCGTGCGGCCGGCTCCCGGCGGTGGTCGCGGTGACCGGGGCCGGATCGCTCGACGCGGCCCGGCGGGTGCTCGCGGCGCGGCGGGCCGACATCGTCCGGCGGTACTCCGCCTCGGGCGCCGGGATCGGCCGACCCGATCCGACCGGCCCCTACGTCATCACCGTCTACGTCACCGATCCGGCCCTGGTGCCCGGCGGGCCGGAGCGCGTCGACGGGGTCCACCTGCACTTCGTGCTGACCGGGCCGTTCCGCGCCGGCCCGCGCTGAGTGCCACCAGCCAGGAGGCGGATCATGACCGACCCGACCGACGTCAAAGCCCGCGCGCTGCACTGGTCGGCCCGCCGGGGGCCGCTGGCCGGGCTGCTCGCCGACCGCAACGTCACCGGCCTGGCCTACGGCCGCCGCGCGGTGGCCGGCCGCCGCACCGAGGAGCCGGCGGTCGTCGTGTACGTGGTGCGCAAGGTGCCGGCGGGGTTCCTGCCGCAGAGCCGGCTGCTGCCCCGCCGGCTCGCCGTCGGCGGCGACTCGGTCGAGGTCGACGTGGTGGAGACCGGCCCGTTCTTCGCGCAGGCGTTCACCAGCCGGGAGCGCCCGGTGCCCGTCGGGGTGAGCGTCGGGCACGTCGACGTCACCGCCGGCACGCTCGGCTCGCTGGTCACCGACAACACTGACGGCGCGTGGTGCCTGCTGAGCAACAACCACGTGCTGGCGAACGTCGACGCCGGCCGGGTCGGCGACGCGATCGTGCAGCCCGGCCCGTACGACGGGGGAGTGGCCCCGGCCGACACGATCGGCACCCTGCGGCGGTTCGTGCCGCTGGAGGCGGCCGGCAACACCGTCGACGGCGCGATCGCCCAGGTGCTCTCCCGCGACGACGTGGTGGACCGGGTGAAGGCCGACCTCGTCCCGGTCGCCACCGCCGAGCATCCGGCGGTCGGCCTGCTCTTCGCCGGCTCCTGCAACCGGACGCTGCTGAACCCGATCGACGAGGTGCTGCGCCGGCTCGACGTGACGCTGCCCGGAGGCCCCGGGGTCACGGCCGGGGTGGACCTCGGCAGCCATGTGGAGAAGGTCGGACGCACCACCGAGTACACCACCGCCACCGTGCTGGAGATCGACGTCACGGTGCGCGTCGACTACGGCCCGGGCCACGGCGTGCTCGGCTTCGACGGGCAGATCGCCACGGCATACCTCTCCGAGGGCGGGGACTCGGGATCGCTGGTCTGCCTGGGCGGCGCCGGTGGCGCGGAGGACCACTGCTGACCCCGCCGCCGGCCGCCGACTGCCCACCGCCGCCCGGACCGCCCGCCCGCCGCCACCGCCCGCCGCCGGCCGGCAAAAACCGCATTAAATGGTACGAAGTGCGCGTTAGGCTGGCGGGGTTGGGCGATCCGGCCGGCCGATGTGAGGAATCCGGGCTCGATCTGGCAGAATGGTCCGCTGGTATCCGGCGCGCGTCCGGCGCCCTCTACCCCGGGCGCGTCGCCAGTCCACCGAGTAGTCTCCGGCCCAACCCCACTGTGCCGGTCGGCGCTCACCCGTGCACCGCCCGGACCGGGCCGGTGAGATCGCAACAGGAGCGAAACAACTGTGGCCGTAAAGATCCGGCTCCTGCGGATGGGCAAGATCCGCAACCCGCAGTACCGCATCGTCATCGCCGACTCGCGCTCCAAGCGTGACGGTCGCGCGATCGAGTTCGTCGGTGTGTACCAGCCGAAGGAAGACCCTTCGGTGATCGAGGTCAAGTCGGAGCGGGTCCAGTACTGGCTGTCCGTCGGCGCGCAGCCGAGCGAAGCCGTGCAGCGCCTGCTGGAGCTGACCGGTGACTGGCAGAAGTTCAAGGGCCTGCCGGCGCCGCCGCCGCTGAAGGTCGCCGCCGAGCGGGCCGACCGCAGGGCGGCGTACGAGGCCGAGGCGAAGGCCGCCGCCGGCCTGGCCGACGCCCCGGCGAAGCCGGCCAAGAAGGCCGCCAAGGCCGAGGCCGAGGCGCCGAAGGTCGAGGCGCCGAAGGCCGAGGAGCAGCCCGCCGCGGGCGCTGGCGAGCAGGCCTGACATGGCCCTGCGTCCGGCGCTTGAGCACCTGGTCAAGGGCATCGTCGACCACCCGGACGACGTCCGGGTCCGGCTGGTCGACAACCGTCGGGGCAAGCGGCTGGAAGTCCGCGTGCACCCGGAGGACCTCGGCACGGTGATCGGGCGGTCCGGCCGGACCGCCAAGGCGTTGCGCCAGGTGATCGGTTCCATCGGCGGGCGCGGCGTGCGCGTCGACATCGTCGACTCGTACTGATGCGGCTCATCGTCGGCAGGATCGGCAAGCCGCACGGCATCCGCGGTGAGGTCACCGTCGAGGTGCGCACCGACGAGCCCGAGGCACGCTTCGCGCCCGGCTCGGTACTCGCTACCGAGCCGGGCGCGGTGCCGCCGGCCAATCCCGCTTCCGGCCCCGGTGTGCCATTCCGGGTCCCGGCCGAGCTGACCGTGGAGTCCGCCCGCTGGCACCAGGGGCGGCTACTGGTCGTCTTCGACGGAATCCTGGAGCGGGACGTCGCCGAGGCGCTGCGCGGCACCCTGCTCGGGGTGGACAGCGCCGACGTGGCCCCGCCGGAGGACCCGGAGGAGTTCCACGATCACCAGCTCGTCGGGCTGGCCGTGGTCACCCCGGCCGGCGAGCACCTCGGCGAGGTGGTCAAGATCGACCACGCGCCCGCGTCCGACCTGCTGGTGCTGCGCCGCCCCGAGGGGCGCACCGCGCTGATCCCGTTCGTCAAGGCGATCGTCCCCGAGGTCGACCTCGCCGGCGGGCGCATCGTCGTGGACCCGCCCAGCGGTCTGCTCGACCTCTAGGTCCTGGAGCACCTGCGCATGCGCGTCGACGTCGTGTCGATCTTCCCTGAGTACCTCGCCCCGCTCGACCTGTCGTTGATCGGCAAGGCCCGGGCCAACGGGACGCTGCGGCTGGCCGTGCACGACCTGCGGGGCTGGACCCACGACGTGCACCGCACCGTCGACGACACGCCGTACGGCGGCGGGCCCGGCATGGTGATGCGGCCCGAACCGTGGGGCGAGGCGCTCGATGCCCTCGCCCCGGCCGAACTGGCCCCGGACTGCGTCACGCTGCCCCGATTGCTGGTGCCGTCCCCGGCCGGTGAGCCGTTCACCCAGGCCATGGCGCACGAGCTTGCCGCCGAGTCGCACCTGGTCTTCGCCTGTGGTCGGTACGAGGGCATCGACCAGCGGGTGCTCGACCACGCCGCGACCCGGATGCGGGTGACCGAGGTCTCGCTCGGCGACTACGTGCTCTTCGGCGGCGAGGTGGCCGTGCTGGTGATCCTGGAGGCGGTCACCCGGCTGCTGCCCGGGGTGCTCGGCAACGCCGGCTCGCTGGACGAGGAGTCGCACGCCCACGGGCTGCTGGAGGCGCCGATGTACACCAAGCCGGCGACCTGGCGCGGCCACGAGGTGCCGGAGGTGCTCCGCTCCGGCGACCACGGCCGGATCGCCCGCTGGCGGCGCGACGAGGCGCTGGTGCGTACCGCCACCCGCCGGCCCGACCTGCTCGCCGCGCTCGACCCGGCGAGCCTGGACAAGCGGGACAGGTCGGCCCTGGACCGGGCCGGATTTCCGCCGCCTGCGGGGGATGTGGCAAAGTAGGGAGGTTGCCGCATCCGCCTGCGCCGTGGGCAGATGCGAGGATCCTCGACCGGGGCCGCCCGCGGTCACCACCCGGGGATCAGAATCACCCATTCGCGCACCGACTGACGGTGCGCCGTGAGCCTCACGAGGACGCAGCGATGAACATCCTGGACGCCCTTGACGCCCAGTCGAAGCGGGTCGACATCCCCGAATTCCGCGCCGGTGACACCGTCAAGGTGCACGCGCGGGTTGTCGAGGGCAACCGGTCCCGGGTCCAGATCTTCCAGGGCGTCGTCATCCGCCGCCAGGGCGACGGCCTGCGCGAGACCTTCTCGGTCCGCAAGGTCAGCTTCGGCGTGGGTGTCGAGCGGACCTACCCGGTGAACAGCCCGGCGATCGACCGGATCGAGATCGTGACCCGGGGTGCCGTGCGTCGCGCCAAGCTCTACTACCTGCGCGAGCTGCGGGGCAAGAAGGCCAAGATCAAGGAGCGCCGCGAGAAGCAGCCGAGCTGACTTCCCGCTCGCCACGCCGCCTGAGCTGCGCGGATGTCGTAAGAGCCGACCCCGGTTACGCTGGTCGTACGGGCGCAGGCGGGCATCGATGCGTGCGGCGTCAGCCGCGGTCGCGGATCGTCCCACTACCGCCCGTGGGGCCTCGACGAGGCTCCCGGGCGGTAGTGGCGTTCCTGTGAACCGGGGAGTGGCATGGTGCGGACGCTTGACGAGGGCAGCGCGGTCGATCCGTGGCGCCGGCGGGACCGGCGTGCCCGCCGGCAGATGCCGCTGTGGCAGGAGTTGCCGCTGCTGCTGATCGTGGCCTTCTGCCTGGCGGTGCTGATCCGCACCTTCCTGCTCCAGGCGTTCTTCATCCCCTCCGGCTCCATGGAGGACACGCTGCTCATCGGCGACCGGGTGCTGGTCAACAAGGTCGTCTACGACGTACGGGACCCGCAGCGCGGCGAGGTGGTGGTCTTCCGGGGAACCGACAAGTGGGTCGCCCAGGAGGTCCAGGAGCCCGAGCCCGGGATCGTCGGCAAGTTCGGCCGCACCATCGGTGACCTGGTCGGGGTGAGCCGCCCCGGCGAGAAGGACTTCATCAAGCGGGTGATCGGCCTACCCGGGGACCGGGTGCGCTGCTGCGACGCGCAGGGCCGGGTCACCGTCAACGACGTACCGCTCGACGAGCCGTACGTTGTCCGGGACTCGCCGCTGGACCTGCCGCCGAACCCCCGCGAGTGCCGGTCGCGACGCTTCGACGAGGTGGTGGTCCCGCCCGGCCAGATCTTCGTGATGGGCGACCACCGGCTCGTCTCCCAGGACGCCCGCTGCCAGGGGCCGGTGCCGATCGACAACGTCGTCGGCCGGGCGTTCGCGGTGGTCTGGCCGTCCTCGCGGTGGGCGTCGCTGCCGGTGCCGCAGACCTTCGCCACGGTCACCAGGCCCGCCACGACGGCCGGGGAGTCACCGGCCCCGGTGCGGCCCACCGGCACTGGCGGTGTGCTGCTGCTCGTCCCCGTCTCGGCTGCGCTGTCCGTTCTCGCGCGTTCCAGACGGCCGGCCCGCTTCCGGCGACGTAGGCTCCACCCGTGATTGACGAGCAGACCGACAAAAAGAGCGGCTCCTTCTGGAAGGAGCTGCCCATCCTCCTGGGCGTGGCGATCCTGGTCGCGGTGCTGGTACGGGCCTTCGTGCTGCAGACCTTCTACATCCCGTCACCGTCCATGGAGAACACCCTCGAAATCAACGATCGGGTGCTGGTCAACAAGCTGGTGTACGACTTCCGGTCGCCGCACCGTGGCGAGGTGGTGGTGTTCAAGGCGCCCACCGAGTGGAGCGGCAACCCCGACGGCGAGGACTTCATCAAGCGGGTGATCGGTGTCGGCGGCGACCACGTGGTCTGCTGCGACCCGCAGGAGCGGCTGGTGATCAATGGCAAGCCGATCGACGAGCCGTACATCTTCTCCGCGAACGGCCAGCATGACAAGGCGGCCGACCAGGAGTTCGACATCACCGTGCCGCAGGGGCGGCTGTGGGTGATGGGCGACCACCGCTCGGCGTCCGGCGACTCGCTGGAACACTGGCAGCAGTCCGGGCAGAACATCGACAGCGCCACCATCCCCGAGGACCAGGTGGTCGGGCGCGCGTTCACCGTCTTCTGGCCCGTGGACCGGGCCACGTGGCTCACCGTGCCGAAGTCGTTCGACGGCGTCCCGAACCCCTGATCCGCCCGCCAGACCCCAGCGGCTCCCGGGTGGGCATGGGCGTCGGGGGCCGCGTCTGGCAGGCTGGGACGGTGACGGTCTATACCCCCCGGCGCGCGGCGCGCGTGCTGCTTGTCGACGCCGCCGACCGGGTGCTGCTCCTCGTTGGTCACGATCCGGCGCGGCCCGACCACCAGTACTGGTTCACCCCCGGCGGCGGGCTGGAGCCGGGGGAGTCCCCGGCGGCCGGTGCCGCCCGGGAGTTGGCCGAGGAGACGGGCCTGCTGCTGACCCCGGCCGAGTTGGGCGAGCCCGTGTCGTGGGAGCGGGTCCGGTTCCCGTTCGACGGCGTCCACTACGAGCAGGATCAGCAGTTCTTCCTGGTCCGGGTGGCCGAGTGGGAGGTGGACACCGCGGGCTTCGACGACGTCGAGCGGGGCTGCATCACCGGGCACCGCTGGTGGCCGCTCGACGAACTGGCCAGCACTGCCGAGCGTTACTACCCGGCCGACCTGCCGGCGCTGCTGCGGCGGGTGCTGGCCGCGCCCCCCGAGGTGCCGGCCCCACCGGCCCGGGCGACCGACCCCGCCGGGTCCGTGTCCACCGCCGAGGCCGCATCCGGCCCCGCCGGGTCCGCCGGGGTCGGGTCCACCGCCGGGGGTACGCCGTGCTGACCCCGCCGCGCACGGTGGTGCGCCGCGAGGCCGGGCTGTACGCGCTGGAGCGTGCCCTGCAACGCCGTGGCTTCCGGCACGTGGCCGGTGCCGACGAGGCCGGGCGGGGCGCCTGCGCCGGCCCGCTCGTCGCCGCCGCGGCGGTGCTGCCCGAGGGGCGGCGCGGCGAGATCGACGGGCTGGCCGACTCCAAGCTGCTCACCCCCGCCAGCCGGGAGCGCGTCTACGACCAGGTGGTCGCCAGCGCTCTCGCGTACGCGGTGGTGGTGATCCCGGCCGACGAGGTCGACGCCCGGGGCCTGCACGTGTGCAACCTCGCCGCGATGCGCCGGGCGCTGGCCTCGCTGACCACCCGCCCGGACTACGTGCTGACCGACGGCTTCGGCGTCGACGGCCTGGACGTGCCGGGGCTGGCGGTGTGGAAGGGCGACCGGGTGGCGGCCTGCGTCGCGGCGGCCAGCGTGCTCGCCAAGGTCACCCGGGACCGCATCATGGTCGAGCTGGACGCGTCGTTCCCCGGCTACGGCTTCGCCGAGCACAAGGGCTACATCACGGCGGAGCACACCGCGGCCCTGCGGGAGCACGGCCCGTGCCTGGAGCATCGATTTTCGTACGTCAACGTGGCCACCGTCTCGGGCCTGGACGGGCGGCCACCCAGATCCCGCCGACCGGTGGGTGCGAGGCCGGTCGAGCCGATGGAGCGCTTCGGCGCGTCAAGGGGTACCGTCGGCGTGGCGTTGGGCGAGCAGCCCCGACCTCCCGCGCCGGTGGGGGAAGATGTGGTCATGGAAGGCGGAGTGCGATGAGCGCGGAAGATCTCGAGAAGTACGAGACCGAGATGGAACTCCAGCTCTACCGGGAGTACCGCGACATTGTCCGCCAGTTCTCGTACGTGGTGGAGACAGAACGACGCTTCTACCTGGCCAACCAGGTGGACCTGCACGTGCGCAACTCCGACGGCGAGGTCTACTTCGAGGTCGAGATGCACGACGCCTGGGTGTGGGACATGTACCGTCCGGCCCGGTTCGTCAAGAACGTCCGGGTGATGACGTTCAAGGACGTCAACGTCGAGGAACTGGAGAAGCCCGACATCTCCCTGCCGGCCGACTCCGGATTCGGCGGCTGACGGCCCCTTCCCGCTGACCCGTTCTCGGGCCGTCTCCACAGCCCCGCCTCCCACCGGCTCATTCCGCCGGCACCATGACCTCGACCCGCTGCACCATGTCGTTGACGAAGCCACCCCGGTTCCACGGCTGCTCGACCGGCTGGCTCCGCCCGACGTGTCGTCGCCCGTGCCCAGCACGTGCCGCCCGGCACCGCCACCCACTCGAAGCGCCACCGCCGTCATGCCCCCGTTCCGCCGGCCGGCGGGTCCAGCGCCGCCGGCGTCCAGTCGCGCCGCTCTCGGTGGTCACCTCCACCGACACCACCGGTTCGTGCCCGGACCAGGCCCGCCCGTGACTGACATCGTCCACATTGGTCATTGATTCTCCGTGGCCGTCGAGGTGCTCGCCGGTCGTCGGGTTTCCGGCGCACCGGGCGGGTTGCCGGCCGAGGTGCCGTCGGCGCACCCGGCCAGGATCGGGCGGGTGCCAGGCATAGCAGATCATCGGGCCGGGCGGGCGTTTTCCACAGTGCGGCCGGCTGTCCACAGGCGCGCGGTGAGCGGTGGCGCGTGTCGCGGGATTCCGGCACGCTGCCGGGCATGCGGACGAGGCACGAACCGGGCGGTCCTGGCCCGGGCAGGAGCGCAGGCACGGGTGGCGTCGGTCCGGGCGCGGCTGGTGCTTCCGGTTCAGGCGGTGGCGGCGTCGGGTCCGGCGTGGTTGCTGGCACCGGCTCTGGCGGTGGCGGCGCCTGCTCCGGCGTGGCTGGCGTGGCTGGTGTCGGTTCCGGCGGCGGCGGGGCACGGGGCGGCGGCTGGGCCCGGGGCGGGTCGGCCCGCCGGCGGCCCTGGGCAGCCCCGGTGGCGATGGCCGGCGCTACCCTCTGCGCGATCGCCCTCGCCGCTGGCTCCGAGCCCACCTCGCTCGCTGCCACCGCTTTCGCTGCGGGCGCTGTCGTCCCGGCGGGGCAGCTCCGTGCGACGGCTCACCCGGCGGCCGGCCCCGTGCCGGGCGTCGCGCCGGTGGCTTCCGTCGGGGTCGAACCGGCGACAGCCGCCGTGCCGGTCCGGTTCCGGTGGCCCCTCGACGGCGTGCCGCGACCGGCCCGGCGCTTCGAGCCGCCCCCGCAACCGTGGCTGCCCGGCCACCGGGGCGTCGATCTCATCGCCGAGCCGGGGGCGGTGGTGCGTGCCGCCGGGTCGGGGGTGGTGCTCTTCGCCGGGCAGGTTGCCGGCCGTCCCGTGGTCACCGTCGGGCACACCGCCGGGCTGCGGACCACCTACGAGCCGGTGCTGCCCGGCGTCCGCGCCGGTGACCAGGTGGCCCTGGGCGTCCCGCTTGGCCAGCTGCGACCCGGGCACGTGGGCTGTCCCGGCGGGACCTGCCTGCACTGGGGGCTGCGTCGCGGCGAGGAGTACCTGGACCCGCTTGCCCTGCTCGGCCTTGGCCCCGTTCGGCTCCTGCCACCCTGACCGGCGTCCACGTCGGCCGGGGGCACGGGGCGGCGCGCCGGTCTGGCGGAGCGCGATGGCGGCGCGCCGGTCTGGCAGAGCGCGATGGCGGCGACATGGCGGTATCCAGGCGCTGCGATGCCCCCTGCCGCCGCTGTGGTGACCGGTGACCGGTGAACCGCCGCGACCGGCCCCGGCCTTGGCCGCCCGTCAGCACTGAGCGAGCAGCGCCGGCAGCCGCGCGGCGAGGCGCTCGTACTCGTGCGGCGCGTTGTAGACCTGGCCGCACAGCCGCAGCCAGCCGCGGTCGTCCCAGGTCATCACCGCCACCTCCGCCGACAACTCCTCCGCGATCCGGTTCCGCAGCGCACGGGCGGCGTCGATGGTGGTGGCGAGCCCGGCGGGCAGCGGGACGATCCGCATGGCCACCGTCGGCCCGCCGGGCTCCGGCAGGTCGGCCGGCGCGACCCCCAGCGCGTCCCCCAGCACTCGCTGCCCGTACGAGGCCAGCGCGGCGTTGTGCGCGCGTACCCGCTCGACTCCGAGACTGCGCAGGGTCCAGACGCCGGCGGGCGCCGCGAGCCACGGGGTGTAGTCCAGGGTGGCCTGCCACTCGACGTTGCCTGGGAAGCCGGCCGCCTGCTCCCAGGAAACCACCAGCGGCTCGATCCGGTCCCGCCACGGCGGCGTCACCACCAGCACGGCGGTGCCGCGCGGGGCGTATCCCCACTTGTGCAGGTTGCCCACCCAGAAGTCCGCGCCGACGCTCGCGACGGGGGTCGCCAGCATGCCCGGCGCGTGGGCGGCGTCGACGAGCACCGGCACCCCGTTAGCGTGCGCCGTCCCGACGATCGCCGTGACCGGGAACAGGCGGGCGGTGGCGGAGGTGAGCTGGTCGACGACGAGCAGCTTGGTTCGGCCGGGGCGCAGTCCGGCGCGGATGATCTCGACGACCTGCTCGTCGGTCGCGGTCAACGGCACCGGCAGGATGCGCCGGGTCGCCCCGGTGCGCCGGCACTCCCGGTCGATGGAGAAGCCGACCGCGCCGTAACCGTGATCGGTGGTGAGCACCTCGTCGCCGGGGCGCAGACCGAGCGATTGGAGCACCACGGCGACGCCGGTGGTGGCGTTGCCGATCAGCGCGGTGCCATCCGGGTCGGCACCGAGGAAGGCGGCCAGGTGCCGGCGGGTGTGGGTGATCCGGTCCACCAGGCTCAGCCCGAAGAAGCGCAGCGGGTTCGCCTCCATCTCGTCGCGCAGCCGCTGCTGGGCGCGCTGCACGTTGACCGGCACCGCGCCGAACGAGCCGTGGTTGAGGTGGCTCACGGCCGGGTCCAGCGAGAAGAGCAGCCGGGCGCCGGGAATGGGCTCGGGGGGCGGCGGCGCGCTCATTCCATGATCGTAGCCCGACATCGATCGCCGGCGACCCGCGACGACGACCGGGTCGTAACGGGTTGGTGGCCCCCTCCCGTCAGCCGGGCCGACGACGGCGAGGAAGAGCTGGCGCTGGCGCGGGGGCCCGCAGCTCCCTCGCCGGGCGCGGTACTCAGGCGCGCGGGTGCGCCTGCCGGTACGCGGCCCGCAGTCGCTCAACCGACACGTGGGTGTAGATCTGCGTGCTCGCCAGCGACGAGTGACCCAGCAACTCCTGCACCGCCCGCAGGTCCGCGCCGCCCTCCAGCAGATGGGTGGCGGCCGAGTGGCGCAGCCCGTGCGGGGTGGTCCGGGGCAGGCCGGCGGCCTCGGCGTACCCGGCGACGATCCGTCGTGCCATCGTCGGGTGCAGCCGCCCGCCCCGCGCCCCGAGCAGCAGTGCGCCCCCGGAACCCGGACCGGTCAGGACGGGCCGCCCGGCCTGCAGCCAATCGTCGAGGGCGCGCTGCGCCGGCACCCCGTACGGCACGGATCGCTCCCGGGAGCCCTTGCCGAGCACCCGGACTACGCGGCGGCTGTGGTCCACGTCGGCGGTGTCCAGGCCACATGCCTCGCTGACCCGTACGCCGGTGGCGTAGAGCAGTTCGAGCAGAAGGCGGTCCCGCAGTGCCAGGGCCTGCGCCACCTCCCGCTCCCCGCCCCCGCCAGGGGAGATCTTGACAGGATTCGGCCCCTCCAGGGGCCCGTCGCTCCCAAGACCCGCTGGGGACGTCGTGGCCCGCATCAGGGTGGCTGCCTGGTCGGCGCGGAGCACGGTCGGCAGGTCCCGGTGGGCGCGGGGGCTCGCCAGCGGGGCGGCCACGTCGGTGGGGACCAGCCCGGCGCGGTGGGCCCAGGCGCTGAAGGCGCGCGCCGCTGCGGCCCGGCGGGCCATCGTGGTACGGGCGGCTCCGGTCGTGCGCTGTTTCGCCAGCCAGCTACGCACCATGCCCAGGTCTAGGTCGGCCACTGCGGTACAGCCCATCCGGGCGGCGTGGTCGAGCAGGGAGACCAGGTCGCCGACGTACGCACGCACGGTGTGCGCCGAGCGGTTGCGAACCCGGGCCAGGTGGTCGGCGAAGTCGTCCACCGCCTCGCGCATCGACGCCGGCAGGGCCGCGTGCGTCGCTTTGGTGTCGGTGCCGGCGCGGCTCAACGGGGGCCGCCCCGCGTACCCAACCCAGCCACCCGCCGCCGCGCCCGTCCGTAGCCTCGCACCGGCCCAGCCTACGAGCGCGCACCGGCCCAGCCTACGAGCGCACGGCCGCCGGGCCGGTCGCGGCCGCACATGCGGCGGCGAGCCCGGGCCGGCACGTCGTGCGTGCCGCGCGGACGGCCACCCGGCTGGGCGGTGCGGGCGGGCGCGCCGGTGCAGTGCCGGCGGCTCGACGGCGTCGCTCGGCGCTGCGGTGTCGCTCGGCGCTGCGGTGCCGCCGGGCTGGGGCCGTGCGGCTCGGGCTGGTCCGTGCGGCTCGGGCTGGTCCGTGCGGCTCGGGCTGGGCGGGTCGGGTTGGCGAGTTTTCGGGCAGGGCGGTGTGACCCGGTGCTGGCCGGGTGGCGGGCGGCGGGTGGAGACTGGGCCTGTCACGTCGCCGGTGCCAGCGTTGCCACCAGGCCGCACCCAGCCCCGCCCGGATCGCCGTTCGGCCGCCGGGACGGACGGCCCAGAAAGGACGGGACCGAGCATGGGTCTGGACGTCGTCCTCTATCGGCTGCTGCACTCCGGCTCCGGCCGGCGTCGCTCGTCGTCGTACACCACCGTCCAGGTGGTTGCCGACCCGCACGACGTGTTGGTGGGCCTGCTCCAGCGGGTGCGTGGCGGTGGGCGTACCCCGTTGCTGGACCGCCTCGACCCGGGCGGCGAGTTGGTGGTGGCGGTCGAGCAGGTGCCCGGGTTGCTTGCCGAGCTGCGCTGGCTCGGCGAGCTGACGGTGAGCCCGGCGGAGGCGGAACAGGTGCGCCGGCTGGTGGCCCTGGCCCGGCGCTGCCTACGCGACCATGACGTGGCACTCCGCTTCGAGGGCGACTGACCCGACCGGCGGCGGCCCGGGTCGCGGGACTCCCCGGTCCCGCCGTGGCCGCCCGGTCACGACGGCCCGGCCGCTGCACCTCGGGCGGAGCCGGTGACCAGCGCGTATCCGTCGTCGCGGCGGCGCACCAAGCCCAGCTCCTCCAGCAGGGAGAGCTTGCGCAGGGCGGTCCGGACGTCCACGCCGGCGCGGGCGGCCAGCCGGTCGACACCGACGGACCCTCGACGGGGCATCGACTCCAGCACCTGTGTCGCCTCGTCGTCGAGCAGGTCCCGGGGACGCTGCGGGGCGCGCGCGGGCGGGGCGAGATCGGCGCCGATCCGCCCGACCTCCTCCAGCACGTGCGCCACGCCGGTGACCAGCCGAACGGACGGCTGCTCACGCAGCAGCTCGTGGGCACCGACAGACATGGCGGAGGTGACCGGCCCTGGCACCACCATGGCACGCCGGCCGGCGGCGAGGGCCCGGTTCACGGTCTGCGTGGCGCCGCTGCGCGCCGACGCCTCCACCAGCACCGTGCCCCGGGTCGCCGCCGCGATCACCCGGTTGCGGACGAGGAACCGGGGGCGGAACGGCTCCGCCCCGGGCATCCACTCGCTGACCAGCAAACCGGTCTCGGCGATGCGGTCGAACAGTGCGGCGTTGCCCATCGGGTACGGCCGGTCGATCCCGCAGGCGAGCACCGCCACCGTCAGCCCACCGGCGTTGAGCGCGCCCCGGTGCGCCGCCGCGTCGATGCCGAACGCGCCCCCGGAA
>NZ_GG657738.1:5081795-5122171 GCF_000158815.1 Micromonospora sp. ATCC 39149
AGAGCCGGCCGAGGTAGCGCCGGCGGGCCTGTGGCGCGCACTCGCAGTACGCGTCGCCCGGCGGGCTTCGCGCAGGGACACGGATTGGCGGCGAGCACGAGCTGTGTCCGGGCCGGGTACTCGGTGCCGCCCCGGCTGCGGGCGAGTTGCACCCGGCCGTGCTCCAGCGGCTGGCGTAGCGCCTCCAGGGCCCTCTTGCCGAACTCCGGCGCCTCGTCGAGGAACAGCACCCCGCGGTGGGCGAGCGACACGGCACCGGGGCGGGCCAGCCCGGACCCGCCGCCGACCAGTGAGGCCACCGTGGCGGTGTGGTGCGGGGCCTGGAACGGCGGGCGGCGTAGCAGCCGGCCGCCCGCCGGCAGCAGCCCGGCCACCGAGTGCAGTGCGGTGACCTCCAGCGCCGCGTCGTCGTCCAGTTCGGGGAGGATCGACGGTAGGCGCTCGGCGAGCATGGTCTTGCCCGCGCCGGGCGGCCCGAACAGCGCCAGGTGGTGCCCGCCTGCGGCGGCCACCTCCAGGGCCCGCCGGCCCAGCGCCTGCCCGGCGACCTCCGCCAGGTCCGGCCCGTCCGGCCCGGTCGCCGGGGCGGCCCCGGGCGGTTCGATCAGCGGTGTGCCGTCCCGGACGAATCCGACCATCCGGTGCAGCGTGTCGACGGCACGAACCCGGACACCCGGGATGACCGCGGCCTCGGCGGCGTTGTCCACCGGCACGACCACCCGGTGCAGCCCCGCCCGCGCGGCGGCGGCCACCATGGGCAGCACCCCGCGCACCGGCCGGACGGTGCCGTCGAGTCCCAGCTCCCCGAGGATCACCACCCGTTCCAGCGGCAGCAGCGGCAACTCCCCGGAGCCACCGAGCAGCGCCACCGCGATCGCCAGATCGAAGGCCGAGCCGAACTTCGGCATCGTGGCCGGCAGCAGGTTGAGGGTGATCCGCCGGTTGGGCCAGCGCTGGCCGGAGTTGACGACCGCGGCGCGGACCCGGTCGCGGGCCTCGTGCAGGGCGGTGTCCGGCAGCCCGGAGATCACCACGGCGGGCAGCCCCGGGGCGAGGTCCGCCTCCACCTCCACCACGTGCCCGGTCACCCCGACCAGGCCGACGCAGAGCACCTTCGCGTAGCTCACGCCCGGCCGCCCATCAGAACGCGCCCTTGAGATGCTCGACGAGGGCCGCGCCGGCGTCGGGCAGGGCGACGGAGAGGACGTCGAATCGCACCTCGCCGGCGCTGGTGCCGGTTTCGGCGAGCCAGCGGGCCGCCAAGCCCCGCAGCCGCCGCGCCTTCGCCGGCACGACCGCCTCGGCCGGCGTCCCGTAGTGGGCCGCACGTCGGGTCTTCACCTCGCAGAAGGCCAGCACGGGGCCGTCCCAGGCGATGATGTCGATTTCGCCGGCCGGGCAGCGCCAGTTCCGGGCGACCGGGCGCAGCCCGGCTCCGATCAGGTGCCGGAGGGCGCATCGTTCCCCGTACGCGCCGACGGCCTGGTTCCGCTTCGTCATGCGTCGCACCCTGCCGAACCGTGGCCGCGTCCGCCGGCCGGCTGTGGATGACGGGGGCCGCTGTGGACAACCGGACGATCATGCCCTTGGTGTGCTACGGGGTGCTGGCCCCGTTCGTCCAGATGGCGCGGGGATGCGCGTGTCACATACGGTGCCCGTCGTGAACGCACGACGGAGCTTTCCCGAAGATCAGGAGTCGCGTTGGTACCCCGGCGAGCGCGGGTACGGCGAGCCGGACTGGCGGCCGGCGGGCGACGACCGCTATCGAGCGGACGAGTTCCGCGCCCCTGACCAGCACGAGGACACCGGCGAGCGGCGTTACGACGAGCTGACCGACCCGCCCGTCGGCCGGTACGGCGACACCGGGCGGCACGGCTTGGACGCGTACGGGGTCCCCGCCTCCGACACGGACAGTTACCGCCCCGCGCGGTCCCGCCGGGCCGACACGGGCTCGTTCGGGGTGTCGGCGGACGAACTCGCCGCTGAGCGGGAGGCACGCCGGGCGGCGCGTGACACCGACGCGGGACTGTCCGCCGACCCGACGCTGCCGGCGAGCCAGCACTCCGTCGCGTTCCCGCTGCCCCCCGCCCAGCGTGCCGTCGCGTTCCCGCTGACCGTCGGGCAGCGCCCCACGCCGGTCTCCGCCCCGCCGTACGAGGGTCCACCGCACGAGGGCCCACCGCTTTCTGGCGCGCCGCGCGAGGCGGGACCGCGGGACGCCTTGCTCGACGTGGACCCGCTCGGCGTCGACCGCGCCGCTCGGCCCGCCCCGCGCCGCTCGGTGGGTACCCGATCATCGAGCCCGGCCGCCCCGGCGAGCCCGGCCGCCCCGGCGAGCCCGGCCGCCCCGGCGAGCCCGGCCGCCCCGGCGAGCCCGGCCGCCCCGGCGAGCCGAGCCGCCCCGGCGAGCCGAGCCGACCCGCCGAGCAGGGCCGCCCGGACGAGCCGGCGGACCGGAGCACGGCGGCGTGGAACACGGCGGACCGGAGCACGGCGGACCGGGGCCTGGGGGCCACCACCACCGCGGCGGAGCCGGCGCGCGCCGCCGAGGCGGGCCGCCCGGCCGAACCGCCGCACCCGCTGGACCTGCCGACCGGGCCGATGCCGCCGGTGGCGGCCCGCCCGGACCTGCCGCCGCCCGGACTGGAGTCGGCGTACGGCCCGGACGGGCTACGCCGCTCCGGCCCGGCGCCCTCCGACGGCGTCTACCGGACCCGCCGCCCGGCGCTCGCCGTGCTGATCGCGGTGCTGGTGGCGATCTTCGAGGTGCCGGCCCTGCGGGTGCTGCGCCACGGCGTGCTGGGCGACCCGCTGTCGGCAGCCGACGTCGTGGTGGGCATCTTCCTGGTCGGCGGGCTGCCGATCTTCGGCATCGGGCTCTACGGTCTGCGCACGGGGGGTCTCGCGCTCGCCGACGGCAGCCGGGGCTGGCTCCGCCCGCCGACGGCGTACCTCACGGTGGGTCTGGTGCTCTTCCTCGCCGCCGCGCTCGCCGCCCGCTGACCGGCGGGCCGGGCAGGGGCGTACACTGGGCGCTTGGCGACCGCCGTACGCGGTCGACCTCGCGCGCCCTCCTCACGTTCTCGTGGGGCGGCGGCCTCCCTGGTCCCGATCCCGATCGGGCCCACCACGGCCGGCGACCGGGCGCCAGGACGCCCGGCCGCCGGCCGGGCGGCGCAACCAGGGATCACAAGGAGTACCCCACCATGGCCGTCGTGACCATGCGTCAGCTGCTGGAGAGCGGTGTCCACTTCGGGCACCAGACCCGGCGCTGGAACCCGAAGATGAAGCGCTTCATCTTCACCGAGCGCAACGGTATCTACATCATCGACCTGCGCCAGACCCTCGACTACATCGAGAAGGCGTACGACTTCGTGCGCAACACGGTGGCCGAGGGTGGCAGCATCCTGTTCGTCGGCACCAAGAAGCAGGCCCAGGAGGCCATCGCCGAGCAGGCGACCCGGGTCGGCCAGCCGTACGTCAACCACCGCTGGCTCGGCGGCATGCTGACCAACTTCCAGACGGTGTACAAGCGGCTCCAGCGGATGAAGGAGCTGGAGGCGCTGGGTGACCTGAGCGGCACCGCCGCCGGTTACACCAAGAAGGAGACCCTGCAGCTCTCCCGTGAGAAGATCAAGCTCACCCGCACCCTGGGTGGCCTCCGGGACATGCAGAAGCTCCCGGCCGCGATCTGGGTGGTCGACACCAAGAAGGAGCACATCGCCGTCGACGAGGCCCGCAAGCTGGGCATCCCGGTGATCGCGGTGCTCGACACCAACTGCGACCCGGACGAGGTCGACTTCCCGATCCCGGGCAACGACGACGCGATCCGTTCGGCCGAGCTGCTGACCCGGGTCGTGGCCGCCGCCGTCGCCGACGGCCTGATCGCCCGCTCCGGCCGTCGTCGGGGCGGCGACGAGAAGCCGGAGCCGGGCCAGGTCGGGGCCGACGAGCCGCTGGCCGAGTGGGAGCGCGAGCTGCTCGAGGAGCCGAAGAAGGCCGACGAGCAGCCGGCGGAGCAGCCGGCGGCGGCCGCCGCGGAGTGACCGCGCCGCCGCGTCCCCGCCGTCCGTTTTCCCAGGCGGCGGGGCGCGGTGGGCACGCCGGGCACACGCGGCCCGGATCCGGGTGACCGGCTCAGACTGGCCGCCCGGCCCCAGACCAACCCACCGAGTCCCAACACCGAAGAGAGAGTCATGTCCAACTTCACCGCCGCGGACGTCAAGAAGCTCCGCGACCTCACCGGCGCCGGCATGATGGACTCCAAGAAGGCGCTGACCGAGGCCGAGGGCGACTTCGACAAGGCCATCGAGATCCTGCGCGTCAAGGGCGCCAAGGACGTCGGCAAGCGGGCCGGCCGCACGGCCGCGAACGGCCTGGTCGCCCACTCGGGCAAGGCGCTGCTGGAGCTCAACTGCGAGACCGACTTCGTCGCCAAGAACGACGCCTTCATCGCGCTGGCCCAGCAGCTCGTCGAGCACGGTGAGGCCAGCGGCGCGACCTCCGCCGAGGAGCTGCTCGCCAGCAGCATCGACGGCAAGCCGGTCGCCGACCTGATCCAGGAGCAGTCCGCCAAGATCGGCGAGAAGCTGGTGCTCAACCGCTTCGCCAAGCTGGACGGCAACGTCGCGGTCTACCTGCACCGCAAGAGCCAGGACCTGCCGCCGGCGGTCGGCGTGCTGGTGGAGTACGCCGGCAAGACCGACGAGGCCGGGGACGCCGACGCGCGCGGTGTCGCCATGCAGATCGCCGCGATGCGGCCGAAGTACCTCACCCGTGACGAGGTGCCAGCCGACGTCGTCGAGTCCGAGCGGCGCATCGCCGAGCAGACCGCCCGCGAGGAGAACAAGCCCGAGGCCGCGCTGCCGAAGATCGTCGAGGGTCGGGTCAACGCCTTCTTCAAGGACTACGTCCTGATCGAGCAGGCGTCGGTCGCCGACAACAAGAAGACCGTGAAGCAGGTGCTGGCCGAGGCCGGCATCGAGGTGACCCGCTTCCTGCGGTTCGAGGTCGGCCAGGCCTGAGCCGCCGGTCGGGCGCGTTAGGCGCCCGTGGGCAGGAACATCGACGAGGAGGCCGCTGGTGTACGTGACAGGCACCGCGGCCTCCTCGTCACATGCCTGGCCCGCGCAGCCAACGGGGCGGCGTAGGGTCAGCGACGGCAGGTACGCGGTAACCGGCGCACGTGGGATGCGGCCGGGGAAGGGCGGGGCGGATGACGCAGGTTGTGAGTGACCGGAGCCTGGCGGCGGAGGATCCGACCGCCCCACCGCGCGGGCGGGCCCGGCGGGTGGTGCTGAAGCTCTCCGGCGAGGTCTTCGGCGGCGGAGCGATCGGCGTCGACCCCGACGTCGTCCAGGCCATCGCGCGGCAGATCGCCACCGTGGTCCGCCGTGGCGTACAGGTTTCCGTGGTCGTCGGCGGCGGCAACTTCTTCCGCGGCGCGGAGCTGCAGAAGCGGGGCATGGACCGCGCCCGCGCCGACTACATGGGCATGTTGGGCACCGTGATGAACTGCCTCGCTCTCCAGGACTTCCTGGAGAAGGAGGGCATCGAGACCCGGGTGCAGAGCGCCATCACGATGGCCCAGGTCGCCGAGCCGTACATTCCGCTGCGCGCGATCCGGCACCTGGAGAAGGGCCGGGTGGTCATCTTCGGCGCCGGCGCGGGCATGCCGTACTTCTCCACGGACACGGTGGCCGCCCAGCGGGCGCTGGAGATCCGGGCCGACGTGGTGCTGATGAGCAAGAACGGCGTGGACGGCGTCTACACCGCCGACCCCCGGGTCGACCCGACCGCCAGCAAGCTCGACTCGATCACCTTCTCCGAGGCGCTCCGCCGCAACCTGCGGGTGGCCGACGCCGCCGCGTTCAGCCTCTGCATGGAGAACGGTCTGCCGATGCTGGTCTTCGGCGCGCAGGGCGACGACACGATCATCCGTGCGGTGGGGGGCGACAAGATCGGCACCCTGATCACCGCCTGAGCGGCCGGCGGGCCGCGAGAGCCGGCCCCGCGACACCACAGCACAGCCCACGACGAGCACAAGAAGGAGGCGAGGAGACCGGTGATCGACGACACCCTCCTCGAGGCCGAGGAGAAGATGGAGCGCGCCATCGAGCACGCCAAGGAGGAGTTCGGCGCCATCCGCACCGGTCGCGCCAACGCCGCCATGTTCTCCAAGGTCATCATCGACTACTACGGCACTCCCACCCCGCTGCCGCAGATGGCGTCCATCGGGGTCCCTGAGCCGCGCATGGTCATCATCAAGCCGTACGACAACTCGCAGATCAACGCCATGGAGCGGGCGATCCGCGATTCCGACCTCAGCGTGAACCCGAACAACGAGGGCAACCAGCTACGCATCCTGCTCCCGCAGATGACCGAGGAGCGCCGCCGCGAGATGATCAAGGTGGCCCGGCACAAGGGCGAGGAGGCCAAGGTGGCGGTGCGTAACATCCGCCGCAAGGGCAAGGAGGAGCTGGACCGGCTCGTCAAGGACGGCGAGGTCGGCGAGGACGAGGGCCGCCGCGCCGAGAAGGACCTCGACGACCTGACCCAGAAGTTCGTCGCCACCATCGACGAACTGGTCAAGCACAAGGAGAGCGAGCTGCTCGAGGTCTGAGCCGCGATCGGCCCCGGGCCGGCGCGCATGACCTGCCGTGGCACCGGTGTGCCGTCGCCGTCGGGCGGCGGACGCCGGTGCTTCCGTCGTCCCGGGTCGAATCCGGGCGAACGACGGGACCGCCTCCGCCGCAACGGAGGCGGGCATCCGCCCGTGTCGCGGTGGCCGGCGCAGGCCCCGGGCGGCAGGCGCAGCGTCGTCCGCCCCGAACGGCGGGGAGGGCATCGTCCGCCCTGCCCTGGCGGCCGGTGCAGTAGGCTCGGCACGATTCCGGCCACCACGCGGTGAACGGGCGGGATCGGCCGGCCGTCGGGCCGGTCAACCGGACGGAACAGTCGTCGTAGGGGATGGTCTTGGTCGTACGTCATGTGGTGAACCCCGTACCGCGTCCGCTCGGTGCGTGATGTCCCACCTCGACCCCTACCGCAGCCCGGAGTCCCGAAGCTGGGACCGACCGGACGCCCCGGCGGCGCTCCCCTGGCCCGACCGTGACCTCGAACCGGGGCAGTGGGCCCGCACCGCCGCCACCGACGCGTACGCTCCCGTCGCCCCCGGCGGTCTGGCCGAGGCGCGCCGCCCGGCGGGCCGGCCGGAGCCGTTCGACGCGGACGCCACCGATCCGTACGGTGCCCGCCCGGTGCCCGCCGGCCCGGGTGACCCCGTCGGCGCGGCGGGCCCGCGCGGCGGACCCCTGCGGCCCGGCGACCGGCATCCGTCCGACGGTCCCGACGGGTCCTTTCCCGGGCACCCACCGGCCGGGCCGGTGTACCTGCCCGAGGAGCCCGCCGGGGGCTTTGTCGAGCCGGAGCCGTCCCGGGGTCGCCGCCGGCCCGGCCGGCGGCGGGCGAGCGCGGAGCGACCGCCCACCGAGCAGGCCCCGCCCAGCCGCGCCGGACGCAACCTGCCGGCGGCGATCGGGGTGGGCGTCGGCCTCGGCGCGGCCGTCCTGCTGCCGCTCTTCTTCTACCTGCCCGGGTTCCTCCTGGTGCTCGCCGCCGCCATGGCCATCGGCATCTGGGAGATGGCCCGGGCGGTCCGCCGTAGCGGGGCCCACCCGCCGCTGGTCCCGCTGATCACGGGCGGCGTGCTCATGGTCGGCCTGGCCTGGTTCGCCGGCCCGGACGCGCTCAGCCTCGGGCTGCTGGTCACCGTGCTCGGCACGATGATCTGGCGGCTGGGCGACGGGCCGGGCGACTACCAACGCGACCTGACGGCCGCCACCCTGATCGCGGTGTACGTGCCGTTCCTCGGCGGGTTCGCGGCGATGCTCGCCGCCGCGCCCGGCGACGGGCACCTGCGCGTGCTGGTCACCCTGGTCGCGGTGGTGCTCTCCGACACCGGCGGGTACGCCGCCGGGGCCAACTTCGGCAAACACCCGATGGCCCCCTCGATCAGCCCGAAGAAGTCCTGGGAGGGCTTCGCCGGCTCGGTCACCGCGGCGGCGGTGGGCAGCGCCCTGCTGATCTGGCTGCTGTTCGACGTGGCGCCCTGGTGGGGCGCGCTGTTCGGGGTGGCCGTGTCCTGCGCGGCGGTCCTCGGCGACCTGGCCGAGTCCATGATCAAGCGGGATCTCGGCGTGAAGGACATGAGCAACCTGCTGCCCGGGCACGGCGGCCTGATGGACCGACTCGACTCGATCCTGTTCGCGGTGCCCACCGCGTACCTGTTGCTGGCCGTCTTCGCCCCGGTGGCGGGCTGAGGCATGAATCACGCTGGTCAGCCCGTTCCGGCCGCCCGGTCGGGTCCGATTCGGCCCCTCCGGCCAGGTGCGCCGGGCGAACGGCGTGGGAGACTGGACGGGTCATGACGAGCCTTCCGCTGATCCCTGTCACCTCGGACGCCCCCGCCGCACGCCGCGCGGCCATGCCGCCCCGTCACCTTGCCGACCTCGACCTGCCCGCCCGGCAGGCGCTGGTCACCGAGCTGGGCGAGCCGGCGTTCCGCGCGAAGCAGATGTCCACCCACTACTTCGGCCGACTGGTCCGCGACCCCGCGTCGATGACCGACCTGCCCGCGGCCATCCGGGACAGGCTCGCCGGGGAGCTGCTGCCCACCCTGCTCACCCCGGTCCGCGAGCTCGCCTGCGACGACGGTGCCACCCGCAAGGCGCTCTGGCGGCTGCACGACGGCTCGCTGGTGGAGAGCGTGCTGATGGGGTATCCGGACCGCGTCACCGTCTGTATCTCCAGCCAGGCGGGCTGCGGCATGGCCTGCCCGTTCTGCGCCACCGGCCAGGCCGGGCTGACCCGCAACCTGTCCACGGCCGAGATCGTCGACCAGGCGGTCTATCTGGCCGGCGTGGCCGCCTCCGGCGCGGTCGCCGGCTCACCGCCGCGGCTGTCCCACGTCGTGTTCATGGGCATGGGCGAGCCGTTGGCCAACTACTCGCGAGTCGTCGCGGCGATCCGCCGGCTGGTCGCCCCCGTCCCCGAGGGGCTCGGCCTGTCCCAGCGGCACATCACCGTCTCCACGGTCGGTCTGGTCCCGGCGATCCGGCGCCTGGCCAGCGAAGACCTGTCGGTGACCCTTGCGCTGTCCCTGCACGCGCCCGATGATGAGCTGCGCGACGAACTCGTGCCGGTCAACCAGCGCTGGAAGGTAGCCGAGGTGCTGGACGCAGCGTGGGACTACGCGGCCCGGACGGGGCGTCGGGTGTCGATCGAATACGCGATGATCAAGAACGTGAACGACCAGCCATGGCGGGCCGACCTCCTCGGTCAGCTACTGGCTGGCAGGTTGACCCACGTCAACCTCATCCCGCTCAACCCGACCCCGGGCAGCCGATGGGACGCCAGCCCGAAGCCGGTCGAACGGGAGTTCGTCCGGCGTCTGCGCGCCGCCGGGGTCTCGACGACGGTGCGGGACACCCGGGGGCGCGAGATCGACGGCGCGTGCGGGCAGCTCGCCGCCGCCGGGGACAGGGACACCGAGACGCCGCAGGAGGCGACGGCGTGACCGGGCGTAGCGAAGAGACCAGGAGACATAGTGGCGAGTCAGGGTCAGCGTTTCCGGCGTAAGGCGCTCCGCCGGGGATACAAGGTCGACGAGGTGGACGCCTTCCTGGACCGGGTCGAGGCGACGCTCGACGGCCGGCCCGTCGGCGCGCCCGTGGCCTCCCAGGAGGTCCACGATGTCGTCTTCCGAGTTCGCTTCAACGGCTACGACGAGTGGCAGGTCGACCTGCACCTCGATCGCGTCGAGCGGCAGCTGGCCGAGCTGGAGGAGCGCGGCGGCTCGCCCGGCCGTGGCGCCGACCACAGGATGGCCGACCGGCTCGGCCCCCCGGACCGGATGGGCCCACCGATGCGCGACGAGCGCGGCCCCGTCCCCATGCGCGACGAGCGGGGGCCGCTCCCGATGCGCGACGACCGGGGCGCGCCGATGATGCCGCAGGCCATGCCGCCCCGGCCGATGCCGGCGCAGGCCGGCCCGCCCGCCGACCGCTACGGCCGGTACGACGAGCCGACCGGCGGGTTCTCCAGCGGGTACGACGCGCCGCGCGGCGGGTACGACTCCCCGCGTGGCCCGGGCGGCTCGATGGGTCCGGGTGGCCCGGTGGGCCCCGGCCAGGGCATGGGGCACGGCGGCCCGCCGCCCCGGGGCCTGCCCCCCGGCCCGGGCGGCTACGGCCCGGACGAGCAGCGCTTCGACGGCTTCGAGGCGGGCCGGCACGGGCGGGCCGACATGACCGCCGAGATCCGGATGCCCGAGCGGGACCTGCGTGAGCTGCGCGGCCGTGGCCCGGCCGGGCCGCCGCCCTTGCCGCCGCAGCCGGTCGGCGGGCCGCCGCCGATGGCCGGCCCGCCGGTCGGTGGTCCTCCGGCGGGCGGCCCGCCCATCGGTGGCCCCCCGGCGGGCGGCCCGCCGATGGCCGGTCCCCCCGGCAGCGACCTCTACCGGGTGGACCAGATCCGCCGCAGCTTCCAGGTGCGCCGCTTCGGTAGCGGGTACGACCCGGACCAGGTCGACCGGCTCTTCGAGGGCATTCTCGACGGCATGTCCGGCCGTGGGCCGATGCCGGTCAACCCGAAGGACCTGGACACCCTGCGCTTCGGTCTGGTGCCGGGCGGCTACTTCGAGGCCGAGGTCGACGCCGCGCTGAAGGGCGTGCAGGACATCCTCTTCGGCCGCTGACCCCGCCGGGTGGGCGGGCGGGAGCCTGCCCGCGCCGCCGGGTGGTGCGTATCCGACGAAGGGCCCGCCCCCGACGGGGGCGGGCCCTTCGCGTGTTGCCGGTCCGGGTGTCGGCGGGTCAGGAGCGCAGGCCGTTGCGGCGCAGCACCGCGTCGCCGACGACGACGGCCAGCAGGAGCACGGCCAGGCCGACCAGCCAGATGTCCTCGACCCTGCCCTCGTGGTTGCCGCACAGCATGGCCAGCAGCGCCAGCGCGGAGACCACCGCGCCGATCTGCCCGGCCTTGCGGTGCCCGGGCTTGTGCTGATCTGGCGACGTCACCGGCTCGCTTCCTGCCACTGTCGGTCCTTCCCTCGCGATCGGATCTCCGGTTAGTCTGGCACGCCCCGCGCCTGACCTCGTGCGGTGGGGGTTTCCCGCAGCCCCGGTCGGACGCGGGCCAGCGCAGACCACAGGCCCCGCAGGGCCGGTGGGCCTGAGGACCCGGGCCGGCGGGCACTACCGGCGTCGCGGGCCGGCGACCAGACTGCCTCCGGTAGCGTCGGGACGTACACCTTGATTGTCGTTTGAGGGGGACTGCGGTGCGAGTGACCGGTACGGGACATGCCAGCATGCGGATCGACACGGCCGTGGGCAGCATCCTGTGCGACCCGTGGGTCAATCCCGCCTACTTCGCCTCGTGGTTCCCCTTCCCCGACAACTCCCAGCTCGACTGGGAGACCCTCGGCGACGTCGACTACCTGTACGTGTCGCACCTGCACCGGGACCATTTCGACGCCGCGCACCTGCGCGATTTCGTGTCCAAGGACGCCACCGTCCTGCTGCCCGAGTTCCCCACCTCGGAGATGGAGGACGAGCTGCGGGCGCTCGGCTTCACGAAGTTCCTGCGGGCCCCGAACGAGCAGGTCGTGGAGCTCGACGGCGGCCTGAGGATCATGATCCAGGCGCTCATCAGCCCGACCGACGGCCCGATCGGCGACTCCTCCCTCTGGGTGGAGTACGACGGGGTCCGGCTACTCAACCAGAACGACGCCCGCCCGACCGACCTGAGTGTCTTCGCCGAGCTGGGCCACGTGCACGCGCACCTGCTCCAGTTCTCCGGGGCGATCTGGTACCCGATGGTCTACGAGCTGCCGCAGTCGGCGAAGACCGCGTTCGGCAAGCAGAAGCGGGAGCGGCAGTTCGACCGCACCTGGCGCTACATCGCCGACCTGAAGGCCGACCACGTCTTCCCGATCGCCGGGCCGCCGTGCTTCCTCGACGACGCGCTGTGGCAGTTCAACGACATCCACGGCGACGAGGGCAACATCTTCCCCGACCAGTCGGCCTTCCTCGCCGAGTACGCGAAGGTCGGCGGCACCAACGGCATCGTGCTGCTGCCGGGCAGCGTCGCCGAGGTGACCACCTCCGGCGCGACCACCACGCACCCGCAGCCGGTCGAGGAGTTCTTCGCGAACAAGGTCGCTCACCTGGAGGAAATGCGGGAGCGCAAGAGGGGCGTCATCGAGGCGGAGAGGGCGTCCTGGCGGCACCCCGAGGTCGACGTGCTGGCTGAGATGAAGCGCCGCATCGAGCCGTTGCTGGAGGAGTCGATCTACCTGGCCAAGGGCGTCGGTGGCCCGGTCCGCTTCGACCTGGTGGGGACCGACGACTCGGGCGGGGAGACCGTTGAATCCATCGTGGTGGACTTCCCCGGCAAGGAGGTGCGGCCGTACGCGGACGAGAAGGTCCGCTACCGGTTCCGCACCGAGCGGGCCCTCGTCGAGCACCTGCTGCACATCGGCGAGGTGGACTGGGTCAACTCGCTCTTCCTCTCCTGCCGCTTCTCGGCCGCCCGCATCGGTCAGTACAACGAGTTCGTCTACGCCTTCTTCAAGTGCCTGTCCACGGAGCGCCTCCAGTACGCGGAGGGCTGGTACGACGAGCACGAGCGCACCAGCGACGCCGAGGACATCACTCTCGGCGACTGGGTGGTGCAGCGCCGCTGCCCGCACCTGAAGGCGGACCTCACCCGGTTCGGCATCGTCGAGGGCGACCAGCTCACCTGCCAGTTGCACGGCTGGAAGTTCGACCTGCCCAGCGGGCGCTGCCTGACCAGCGTCGGGCACAAGGTGCGGGCGCACCGCGCGGACGCCCCCACCCCGACCCCCTGACCCGGCTGTTCCGCCCCGAGCCGCCCCGCCCGGGGGGCCATGGGCGGTGAGAGCGCACCGACTGGGCGGTGAGAAGGGAACCCTCTCTACCGTATGCGTTAACAAGGGGCCCCTCCTTACAGGTCGGCGAGGATGCGGCGGGCCGCGTTGTGGCCGGCCGCGCCGATGACGCTGCCCGCCGGGTGGCAGCCGGCGCTGCCGGCGTACACGCCGTCGATCCCGGTGGCGTACGGCATCCGGTCGGTGAAGGAGACCGTGTTGTCGACGTGGTGGATGTGCCCGCCGGTGATGCCGAAGTGCGCCTCGATGCCGGGCGGGGTCAGCGGCACGGCGTCGGCGATCAGGTCGCCGGTGCCGGGCGCGTACCGCTCGCAGATCTCCACGAGGCGCGACACGTACCCGGGCAGGGCCGCGTCCCAGGTGGTGCCGGCGAGGGAGTACGGCACCGACTGGACGAACAGCGCCGACGAGTGGTGGCCGGCGGCGTCGGACAGCGACGGGTCGACGGTGGTGTGCAGGTACCACTCGATGGTGGGCTCGGCCGGCAGCCGGCCGGCCCGCACGTCCGCCCACATCGCGCGCAGCGCCGCCATGGGCGGCTCACCCCCACCGCCGGCCAGCGACGCCGAGCCGGGCAGCAGGTGGATGGTGAGCCGAACGGGCTGGGCGCGCTCTTCGGGCAGGCAGGAGAACCGGGGCAGCCCGGTCAGCGCCAGGTTGAGCTTGAGGGTGGTGCCGGGGCGGCGGACCGCCGCCATCCGCGCGCCCAGCTCCGCCGGGAGCGCGCCGTCGGGCAGCAGGTCGGTCAGCCGATACGGGTCGCAGGCCCCGAGCACCACCCGGGCGGCCACGTGCCGGCCGTCGGCGAGCGCCACCCCGCTGGCCGCGCCGCCGTCGAGGGTGATCGCGGTGACCGGGACGCCGGTCGCGATGGTGGCTCCGGCGGCGCGGGCGGCGTCGGCGAAGGTGCGGGAGACGGTGCCCATCCCGCCCTCGGCGATCATCCAGGTGCCGTCGGAGCCGGGCAGCCGGCACATGTTGTGCACGAGGAAGTTGTGCCCGGTGCCGGGGTCGTCGGGGCCGGCGTTGAGCCCGGACAGGCCGTCGGTGACCGCGTACATGCTGACCAGCAACTCGGAGCGGAAGTCGAAGCGGGCCAGGTAACCGGCGACGGAGCCGCGTACCAGGTCGACGAAGACCTGCCGCAGGGCGGGCCGGACGTACCGCTCGGCGGTTTCCTCGACGGGCAGCGGCTCGGCCAGCCACGCCGGGGCCAGGTCCTCGCGGAGCTGGGCCAGCTCCGTCTGCATGGCGTCGTCGGCGGCCACGTCGGCGGGGGAGAAGAACTCCGCGAGCTGCCGCCGGGTGGCGGCGGTGTCGCTGCCCATCAGCAGGTACGGCGACCCGATGCCGCCCGGGGTGGGCAGGAAGTAGTGCGGGTCGCGGCGCAGCACGGGGATGTGCACGTCGAGCGTGGCGAGCAGCTCCGGCGGCATCAGCCCGAGCAGGTACGACCCGGTGGAGTGGCGCAGCCCGGGAACTTTCGGGAACGGGTTCTCGGTGCGGGTGGCCCCGCCGATGGCCTCTGCGGCCTCCAGCACCAGCACGTCGAGGCCGGCGCGGGCCAGCAGGATCGCCGAAACCAGCCCGTTGTGCCCGGAGCCGACGATCACCACGTCGGCGCGGGCCGGCAGTTCACTCGCCTCGCTGTGCGCGGTCGTCCCGCTGTGCTCGCTCATGCTCGGGCAGCCTAGTGCCGCGCGGGCCGGCAGGGGGGCCGTTGCCGTCACGCCAGCGACGGCCGAACCGGAACCCGTCGTGCCGGCGATCCGTCACCCCGCGTTCATCGGGTAGTTGCTGCCGTCGATGCCTCGCCGGCCCTACCGTCTGTGGGGCATCGACACTACCGGGAGGTAACCGATGGACCGTCGTACCGTCCTGCGCGCCACCGTCGTCGGCGGGGCCGCCGCCTTCTGTGGCAGCCTCTGGGCCTCCGCCGCGCTCGCCGCGCCCGCCCAACCCGGCCCCAGCCCGTACGGGGACCTGCTCGCCGCCGACGCCAACGGCGTCCAGTTGCCCGCCGGCTTCACCAGCCGGGTCATCGCCCGGTCCGGGCAGCGGGTCGCCGGCACCTCCTACCTGTGGCACTGGGCCCCCGACGGCGGCGCGTGCTTCCCCACCCCCGACGGCTGGATCTACGTGTCCAACTCCGAGATCCCCCTGGTCGGCGGCGCGTCGGCCGTGCGGTTCCGCGCCGACGGCACCATCGCCTCGGCGTACCGGATTCTCGGCGGGACCAGCCTCAACTGCGCCGGCGGGGCAACCCCGTGGGGCACCTGGCTGTCCTGCGAGGAAGCGCCGCTCGGTCGGGTCATGGAAACCTGGCCGGACGGCAGCCGCGCCGCCGAGGAACGGACCCGGATGGGCCGGTTCACCCACGAGGCCGCCGCCTGCGACCCCGACCGGCGGGTCGTCTACCTGACCGAGGACGAGGACGACGGCTGCTTCTACCGGTACGTCCCCGACACCTGGGGCGACCTGCGCACCGGCCGGCTCCAGGTGCTCTGCGCGCCGGCCGGCCAGGTGACCGGCCCGGTGACCTGGAGCGACGTGCCCGACCGGGACGGCTTCCCGGTCCCCACCCGCCATCAGGTCGGCGCGGCGCAGCACTTCGACGGCGGCGAGGGCTGCTGGTACGACCGGGGCACCTGCTGGTTCACCACCAAGGGCGACAACCGGGTCTGGGCGTACGACGCCGTCGGCCAGCGCCTCGACCTGGCGTACGACGACTCGCTGGTGCCCGCCGGGACGGCCCCGCTCACCGGCGTCGACAACATCACCGGCACCCGCTCCGGCGACCTGTACGTGGCCGAGGACGGCGGCAACATGGAGATCAACGTGATCACCCCGGCCGGCGTGGTCACCCCGTTCCTGCGCCTGCTCGGGCAGTCCGGCTCGGAGTTGACCGGGCCGGCGTTCTCCCCGGATGGCAGCCGCCTCTATTTCTCGTCCCAGCGCGGCACCAGCGGGTCGGTCACCGGGGCCGACGGCATCACGTACGAGGTCACCGGCCCCTTCCGCCGCTGACTCTTGACGGCAGCCTGACGGATGTCCGCGCCCCGCCGGAAACCAGGAGCCAGCCGGCTAGGGCGCGGCGCAGGCCGGTAGGCCGATGACCTCGGCGGCGACGGCGGGCCGGCACCGGGCGGGCGGGGCCCTGCGGCTCAGGCCGGGGCGAGGCGGGCGCGGCGGGCCCGCCAGTCGGACAGGGCGAGCGTCGCGGAATAGCCGGCCAGCACGATCACGTGGAACAGGTAGAGCCAGAGCAGCACGGCCACCCCGCCGCCGATCGCGTCGAAGCCGCCGAACGGCACGCCCAGGTCGAGCGGCAGCGAGGCGAACAGCACGAAACCGTGCAGGAAACCGGACAGGTTCGCCGCCGTGAACGACCCCATGCCCAGCGTCGACAGCCAGTCCGGCGACGCCGGCCCCACCACCCGGAACACCCACAGCAGCACCGGGGTGAGCACCAGCCAGACGCCGAGGAACGACAGCACCACGCCGAGCGCGCCCCGCCAGCCGCCCTGGCGGAGCAGTCCGGTCGTCACCGGCAGCGCCAGCAGGATCGACAGCAGCAGCGCGGGGGCGGGCGCGAGCAGTGGGAGCAGCAGCAGCCGGCCCCGCCAGCCGACCAGTGACCCGCCCGGCTCGCGCGGGATGGCCACCGAGACGAACGCCCGCCGCAACCCCTCGCCGTACAGCGATGCCGGCAGCAGCGAGGCCAGGGCGAGCGCCGGGGTCAGGCCGAGGCCGGCCTCCAGCAGCGCGGCCACCGCCCGGTGCGCGCCGATCTCGGTGGGCAGCGTGTCGATGGCGTACGAGGTGAGCCGGCGGACCCGGTCCGCCCCGGCGGCCAGCCCCGTCGTCCAGATGGCCAGCAGCGCCACGGGGACCACGGCGATCGCCCCGTAGAACGTGATGGCGGCGGCGTGCAGAGACAGGTCCCGCCCGCGTACCGGCCGGAACGCGGCACTGGTGATCCGCTTCGCCCGCTGCCATCCGCCCGCCACCGCGTACCTCTTCCCCGCGCCGCGCCCGGGTACGCATTACGATCCCGCGACATGACCGTGCTCACCACGGAACGCCTCGTCGTCCGCGACTGGACCGCCGACCCGGGCGACCTGGCCCGGATCTACGACATCTACTCCCGCCCCGAGGTGATCCGCTGGCTGGGCGCGGCCTCGGGGCTGCCGCTTACCGATCCGGCGGGGGCGGCCGACCGGCTCGCCTGGTGGCGGGAGCGGCACGCCGGCCACGGCAGCCGGTACGGCACCTGGGCCATCGAGGCGCGCGCCACCGGGCTGGTCGTCGGGACGGTGCTGCTCAAGCCGCTGCCGGGTCGCGACGAGCGCGTGCCGACCACCGACATCGAGGTCGGCTGGCACCTGCACCCCGACTCGTGGGGCCACGGGTACGCCACCGAGGCGGCCCGCGCGGTGGTGACGCGCGAGCTGGCGGCCGGCACCCCGCAGGTGTGGGCGGTCGTCGCGCCGGGCAACGCGGCGTCGGCGGCGGTGGCCCGGCGGCTCGGCATGGCCCACGTGGGCCGGCGCACCGACTGGTACGGCGGCGAGGAACTGGACGCGTTCGTGCTCCGCGCCGACGGCTGACGCGCGGGCGGCCGGGGTCGCCGGGGGCGGGTCCAGCCGATGAACCGGGCGAGTACACCGCCGGGTCGACCTGGGGCGGGCTTTGTCCGGGCGACCCCGTCGGGCCCGCTCGACCGCTCGTAGCGGCGATCCTTCGGTGCCCCGGGCGAATCGGGGCACCGGAGGGCGGGGCGTCAGCCGACCGGCAGCCCGAGTTGCCCCCTCCCAAGGGTGACTACCGCGAGTGCCTGCGGAGGGGGCCAGCGCGAGTAGAGACCCACCGAGCGCGCTTTATCTGCGGCAGCTGAGGACGTTCAGATGGTGAAGTCTTCAGGCGCGCCTTCACCCACGCGACCATCCACTGCTTCACGGAGGATGTCCGCGTGGCCCGTGTGTCGCGCGTACTCCTCAACCATGTCCAAGAGCATTGCGCGGACCGTAGGCGTGCGGCCGTCCGGCCAGGTGAACGACGCCGGCCCGTCGAGCCCGCGCTCCTTGATGATCTCGGCAACCAGCTCGCGCGAACGCTCGACAGCGTCTCGCCACACTGCGTAGACATCTTCCGGAGAGTCCAGCGCCCCAGTGCGCCATTCCCAGTCAGGCTCGGCGTCGAAATCTACGGCGTCCCACGGGGCTCCGTACTCCTTTCCGGCGAGCTTGACAGCCAGCCAGTCTGCCTCGACCAAGGCCACATGCTTGACGAGACCACCGAGCGTCATCGCACTGGCGGCGGTGGTTGCGCGCAGACCCTTCTCGTCGAGCCCCGACGTCTTCCAGGCGAACGTTCGTCGGTTGCGCTCGAGAACTGACAACAGGGACTCGACCTCGGTGGAAGCCGCCGACGGGGAAGGCTGTGGAACCGCTTCGCTCATGATCGGAGCATAGCCAGCCGCTCGTCCACCGCTCATCGACGGATCCGTGCACTTCTCGGGCTTGCCTTCCATCCGTGCTGCCGTGACCGAGCGTGATTGGGCGCTGGTGGGCAGGCGGCTCTGGAACAGCTGTTACATCGACCTGGCCGTCACCGCCCTACGCGCCTGGGGCTACCCCGTGCGCGACGAGGACGCCGCCCGCCTGTCGCCACTCGGCTACGCGCACATCAACCTGGTGGGCCGCTACGGCAGCCTGCGTGTCGCGGCTTGGATGGCGCGGTCCGCGTTCCGCATGTGGTCTACCGGTTTCCGCGACGAAGTGGTCCGTCACGACCACCATCCGCCGCCGATTCTGATGGCACGAACCGGACGAGGGTGCGACAGGAGAGGCAGGCGTTTCTGCGACTGCCCGCCTCCGCCGCAGAGCCGCCAGAACGGCGGTCGGATCCAGCCAGTCGGTCGGTGGAGACAGGAATTGCGATCGCCCGTTCGAGGGCCCGAGCGCGAGCAGTTGGGGCACCTGATGAAAGACGCAGAAACGATGACTACGGCAGCGACCGCGCCGCCCAGCCGCCTGGACCCGATGATCGACCCGGCCGACGTACGGCGGGCCTTCGTGGCGGCCCACGATGCGGCGCGCCGGCACGGCCGTCCGGTGCTGGTTGCCTGGGCACGGCCGCTGCCCAGGGTCGAGCCTCGGGCCCTGCTGCGGCGCGCTGATCGCCTCAGTGCGCGCGTCTTCTACTGGACGTCACGCTGGACCGGCGTCGAGTCGCTGGGCGTCGGCAGCTCGCTCGACCTGTCCGCCGAGGGTGCCGACCGGTTCGCGGTGGTACGCCGCGCGTGGCGCCGGTACGCCCGCGACCTCGTCGCCGGCGGCTCGGGGATCACCGGTCGGGCCGGCTTCCCGCTACTGGTCGGCGGCTTCGCGTTCCAGCCCGGGCGCTGGCATCCGACCGGTGGGGTGCCCGACTCGCTGACCTGGTGCCCGGCCGTACAGGTGGTCCGGCTCGGCGACGGCTCAACCCACCTGGCGCTCACCGCCCGGCTGACTGCCGACGCCGACCCGATCGCGCTGGCCGACGCGCGTCTGGAGCTGGCCGCACAGCTGCTGGCCGAGACCGATGAGCAGCCGCCGCCGGACCCGGCGGTCGACAGCCGGCCGAGGCTCGTCGTTCGCTTCGAGGTACCCGACGCCGAGCAGTGGCGGCGCGCGGTCGGCGCGGCCGTCGAGGAGATCCACCGCGGCGACCTGACCAAGGTGGTACTGGCGCGGCAAATTGTCCTGCACGCCGACCAGCCGTTCGCCGTACCGGCCGCCGTCGACCGCCTCGTCGAGGGCTTCTCCGAGGGCGCCGTCTTCGCGGCCAGGTTCGCCGGTTACTGGTTCCTCGGCGGCACGCCCGAGTGCCTGGTACGGGTCGCGCACGGCGAGGTGACGGCGCACAGCCTCGCCGGCTCGGCGGCCCGGGGCGCGACCGCAGCGGCGGACGCGGCCGGAGGGCAGTCGCTGCTGGACAACGTCAAGACCCGGCACGAGCAGGCCGTCGTGACGGACTTCGTGGCCCGCGTGCTCAGCGGCGTCTGCGTCGACGTCCGCGCCTCGGCGCGGCCCGGGATCCTGCGGCTGGGAAACGTGCAGCATCTGGTCGGTACGGTCACCGCGACCGTACCGGCGCAGCGGGGAGTGGGCCTGCTCGACCTGGTCGAGCGCCTGCACCCGACGCCCGCCGTGGGCGGCTACCCGCGCCGGGCGGCGCTGCGTTGGATCGCCCGGTCCGAGCCGTTCGATCGGGGCTGGTACGCCGCGCCGGTCGGCTGGTTGGACGCCGCGCAGGACGGCGAGATGGCGGTGGCGATCCGCTCCGCGCTGGTGTCGGGCGACCGAGCGGCGCTGTTCGCCGGCTGCGGCATCGTGGCCGGTTCCAGCCCCGACGACGAGTACGCCGAGACCGACCTGAAACTCCGGCCGATGCTCACCGCGCTCGACGCGGTCCTCGACGGCTCCGGCTCTGTGGCGCCCGGCCCAGCGCGCAGCCCTGACGCCGTCGAGGACGCTGCGGCCCCGGCGCGTTGGGACGCTGCCTGATGGGCCGGCCGCTGCACGCGTACCTGGCACCGGGCGGGAGCCGGTTCGTCGACGCGGTCGCGGTTGCACTCGACGGGGGCCCGGCGGTGCTGCCCGTGCCCCCGGGGCCGCCGGCGAGCGTCGCCGCCCTTCTCGACGAGCTGCGCCCGCACGCGATCGTGACGGCCGACGGCCGGACCGAGCGGCTGACCGACCCGGCCGACTGTCCGGACGAGGTCGCGGCGGTGGTCGTGACGTCCGGCTCGACCGGTACGCCGAAGGGCGTCGAGCTGCCGGCCGAGGCGCTGCGCCGATCGGCGGCGGCGTCGCTGGACGCGCTCGGCGCCCGGCCGGGTGGGCGCTGGCTGGCCTGCCTGCCGCCGTACCACATAGCCGGGTTGCAGGTGCTCGTCCGGGCGCTGGTCGCCGGAACGACGCCAGTGTTCGGCGAGCACTTCGAACCGGCGGCACTGGCCGGTGCTGACGCCGCATACGTGGCGCTGGTACCCACCATGCTCTACCGGGCCCTGCGGGCCGGTGCCGACCTGCGGCACTTCGGCGCTGTGCTGGTCGGTGGGGCGGCTACGGCACCTGCGCTCCTGGCCGAGGCGCGGGCGGCGGGCGTACGGGTGACGGCCACCTACGGCATGACCGAAACCTGCGGCGGCTGCGTGTACGACGGCCGTCCGCTGCCGGGGGTACAGGTCGACATCGACGCCGACGGGCGGGTACGCGTCGCCGGTTCAGTCCTGGCGCGGGGGTACCGGCTGCGCCCGTCGCTGACCGCGGCCGCCTTCGATGGCACCGGGTTCCGTACCGACGATCTGGGCCGGTTGACCGCCTCCGGGCGGCTGGAGGTGCTCGGGCGGGCCGACGAGGTGATCGTCACGGGCGGTCGGAAGGTACATCCGCAGCAGGTGGAGGCGCTGCTGGGCGCCCACCGGTCGGTGGCGGCCGTGGTGGTGGGCGGCGTCGCCGACGAGGAGTGGGGCCAGCGGGTCGTCGCCGCGGTCGTACCCAGTGACCCGCGCCGGCCCCCCGCGCTGGCCGCACTGCGGCGCCATGTCGCCACGTACGCGCCCGGCTGGACCGCCCCGCGCGGCCTGCTGGTCGTGCCGGATCTGCCGAGGCTCGCCTCGGGCAAGGTCGACCGCAGCGCGGCGGTCGCCATCCTGACCACAGAAGAGGAGCACCAGACGTGACCACCTGGAACGCCAAGGGCGGCTACGAGGACATCCGCTACGAGCTGGCGGACGGCATCGCGAAGATCACCATCAACCGACCCGAGGTACGCAACGCCTTCCGCCCGAGCACGGTCAGCGAGCTGTGCCGCGCCTTCGACGAGGCGCGCGACGACCCGTCGGTCGGCGTGATCATCCTGACCGGCGCCGGCGACCAGGCGTTCTGCTCGGGCGGCGACCAGCGCGTCCGCGGCGACGGCGGGTACCGCGACGTGCACGGCACCGAGCGGCTGAACGTGCTGGACCTGCAGGTGCAGATCCGGCGTACGCCCAAGCCGGTGGTCGCCATGGTGGCCGGGTACGCGATCGGTGGCGGGCACGTGTTGCACCTGGTCTGCGATCTGACCATCGCGGCGGACAACGCCCGCTTCGGCCAGACCGGCCCGCGCGTGGGCTCGTTCGACGGCGGGTACGGCAGCGGCCTGCTCGCCCGTACAGTCGGGCAGAAGCGGGCCCGGGAGATCTGGTTCATGTGCCGGCAGTACGACGCCCAGCAGGCCCTGGACTGGGGCCTGGTCAACGCCGTCGTTCCGGTGGAGCAGCTCGAGGACGAGACGGTCACCTGGTGCCGGCAGATGCTGCGGCACTCGCCGCTGTCGCTGCGCCTGCTGAAGGCGTCACTCAACGCCGCCGACGACGGGCTGGCCGGGGTGCAGCAGCTCGCCGGTGACGCCACGCTGCTGTACTACCTCAGCGAGGAGGCTCAGGAGGGTCGCGACGCGTACGTGGCCCGGCGCGAGCCGGACTTTGCCCGCTTTCCGCGACGGCCGTGATGGCCGCCCACGCGTATGCGATCCCGCTGCGTACCCGGTTCCGCGGCATCACCGTGCGGGAGGGCGTGCTGATGCGCGGCCCGCACGGGTGGGGCGAGTTCTCCCCGTTCCTCGACTACGGCAGCGAGGCCTCGGCGCGCTGGCTGGCCGCCTGCCGGGAGGCGACGGATGAGGGCTGGCCGGCGCCGGTACGCACCTCGGTGCCGGTGAACGTGACCGTACCCGCGGTGGGGCCGGACCGGGCGCAGGCGATCGTGCGGGCGTCGGGCGGCTGCCGTACCGCCAAGGTGAAGGTCGGGGAGCCGGGTCAGAGTGCCGGCGACGACCTCGATCGCGTGCAGGCGGTCCGGGACGCGCTCGGACCGGGGGGCGCGGTCCGGGTCGACGCCAACGGCGCATGGGACGTGGACCGGGCGGTACGCATGATCCGCCTGCTGGACCGGGTCGGTCTGCAGTACGTCGAGCAACCGTGCCGGAGCCTGGCCGAGCTGGCGGCGGTACGCCGGCGCGTGGACGTGCCGGTCGCCGCCGACGAGGCGGTCCGGCTCGCCGCCGACCCGACCCGGATCGCCGGCCTGCGCGCCGCGGCCGACATCGTCGTCCTCAAGGTGCAGCCGCTGGGCGGGGTCCGCCGGGCTCTGCGGGTCGCCGAGGCGGCCGGCCTGCCCGCGGTGGTGTCGTCGGCGCTGGAGACCTCGGTCGGCCTCGCGGCCGGGCTGGCGCTCGCGGCGGCGCTGCCCGAGCTGCCGTACGCCTGTGGTCTGGGCACCGCGCAGCTGCTCGCGGACGACCCGGTCGCCGATCCGCTGGTTCCCGTGGAGGGGGAGATTCCGGTGCGTAGGCCCGCCGTCGACGCCGTGCGGCTGTCGCGGTGCCGGCCCGCCGACCAGGAACGCACCCGCTGGTGGCTGCGCCGGATCGCCGAAACCCACCGCGAGCTGGTCCGTCTCGCCGAGCCGGTCGAGGAGCAGACGTGTCAGTGACGACAGCACCCAGCCGATCCACTGCGGACGGTCTCACGCTCGATCCGGCGACGGCACTCGCGACGGTGCTGGCCGACGAGCTGAGCCGGTGCGGGGTCACCGACGCGGTGGTCTCGCCGGGCTCCCGCTCGGCCCCGCTGGCCCGTGCGCTGTGGGCACATCCCCGCATCGTCGTGCACGTACGGGTCGACGAGCGCTCCGCCGGCTTCCTGGCGATCGGTCTGGCCCGGGGCAGTGGCCGTCCCGCCGCCGTGGTGTGCACCTCCGGCACGGCGGCGGCGAACCTGCACCCCGCCGTCCTGGAGGCGCACCACGACCGGGTACCGCTCATCGTGCTCACCGCGGACCGGCCGCCGGAGCTGCGCGGCACCGGCGCCAACCAGACGACCGACCAGACCAAGCTGTACGGCGCGTCCGCGCGTCTGTTCATCGAGCTGGGCGTGCCGGAACGGCGGCCTGGACAGGTACGGTACTGGCGCTCGGTGGTGAGCCGGGCGGTCGGTGCGGCCCGTACCGGGCCGGTGCACGTGAACGTGGCGCTGCGGGAGGCGCGCCTGGACGGTACGCCGGCCCCGTGGCCCGAGCCGCTCGACGGGCGGGCCGGCGGCGGGGCGTGGACCGTCGTGTCGCCCCCCGCGCCGCCGGTGACGGATCTCGTCGTACCCCCGCGCGGGCTGGTGGTGGCCGGCGCCGGCGCGGACGCTGCCGGGGCGGTCGCGTTCGCCGAGAGGGCCGGCTGGCCACTGCTCGCCGAGCCGCACAGCAACGCGCGGCACGGCCCGCACGCACTGACGTCCTATGTGGAGCTGTTGGCCCACCCGGCGATCCGCGCCGAACTGGCCCCCGAGGCGATCGTGACGTACGGCCGCCCCGGCCTGTCCCGGGAACTGCTAGGACGTTATGGCGACGTACCGAACACGGTCGTCGACCCATACCCGGCGTGGGACGACCCCACCCGGGACGCGGCGCTGGTCGTGCCGGCGCTGGACCGGCCGCTCCTGACCGGCCCGCGCGACCCGGCGTGGCTGGACCGCTGGCAGGCGCTGGACCGGGTGGCCTGCGCCGCCATGGACGGTGTGCTGGACGCGGGCGGGCTGACCGAGCCGTGGGTGGCCCGGGATGTGGCGGCGCGGGTACCCGACGGTGGCCTGCTGTTCGTGGCCGCCAGCATGCCGATCCGCGACCTGGAGCGGACCATGCGGCCGCGGGCCGGGCTGACCGTGCTGGCCAACCGCGGCCTCGCCGGCATCGACGGCGCGGTCTCGACCGCGATCGGCGCGGCGCTGGCGCACCGGGAGCGGGGCGGCGGCCGGGCGTACGGGCTGCTCGGCGACCTGTCGTTCCTGCACGACCAGAACGGCCTGCTGCTTGGCTCCGGGCCGGTACCCGACCTGACGCTCGTCGTCGTCAACAACGACGGCGGCGGGATCTTCTCGCTGCTCGAACCCGCCGGGACCGAAGACGGTTTCGAGGAGCTGTTCGGTACGCCGCACGGCGTCGACCTGGCCCACGTCGCCGCCGCCGCCGGCTGGCGGTACGCCCGCATCGACGAGCCCGGTGACCTGCCCGACCAGCTCGCCCGCCCGGGTGCGCGGATCGTCGAGGTCCGTACCGCCCGGGAGCCCAACGCGGTACTGCACCGACGGCTCCGCCGGGACATCGCCGCGGCGCTGAACGCCGCGCTCTGATCCCCTCACGACAGGAGTACGCCATGCCCGACCTCGCCCTCGACCCCGACCTGCTCGACGTGCTCGCCTGCCCGGACACCGACCACGCGCCGCTGCGCGCCGCTCCCGACGGCCGGACGCTGACCTGCACCGGCTGTGGCCGCGTGTACGACGTCGTCGACGGCATCCCGGTGCTGCTGCTCGACCGGGGCCGCCCGTCGGGCGGCGCGACCGGCGAGGACGCATGTGATGCCTGAGCTTGCCGGGGTGCAGCACGTGGCACTGACCGTCACCGATGCCGCACGCAGCGCCGACTGGTACGCCGAGGTGCTCGGGTTGCGCATCGTGGTGCGGTTCGAGGAGGGCGGCGGCGAGCGGTACAAGATCATTTTGGCCGACCGTGCCGCCCGGATCCTCGTCGGCGTCGTCGAGCACCGGGGTGCCCCGCCCGAACGCTTCGACGAGCGCCGGCCCGGCCTGGATCACCTGGCCTTCGCCGTCGACGGCCGGGCCGAACTCGACGCGTGGGCGGCCCACCTCGACGCACTGGGCGTGCCGTACTCGCCGGTCGCGCCGGCCACGCTCGACCCGCGTAACTCCGTCCTGGTCTTCCGCGACCCGGACCACATCCAGCTCGAATTCTTCGCCGTACCGGCCGAAAACTAAGGAGTTCCCGCATGGTCCGCGCCCAGCTCGACAAGAACGAACGGCAGGTCTCGGCGATGTTCGACGAGGTCGCCGAGGGGTACGACCGCACTCGCGCGGCGATCTGGCTCGGCCGCACCGGCGCGTGGGGCCGGGCGGCCGCCCGGGTGGCCGGGGTCCGGGCGGGGCACCGCGTGCTCGACGTGGCCGCCGGTACGGGCAGCTCCACGATCGCTATGCACCGCCCCGGCGTACGGGTGGTGGGCTGCGATTTCTCCCTGGGGATGCTGCGGATCGGCCGGCGCCGCGTCGGGATGGCCGGGTTCGTCGCGGGGGATGCGCTGCGGCTGCCGTTCGCCGATGCCAGCTTCGACGTGGTGACCATGTCCTTCGGGCTGCGTAACACGGCCGACGTGGGGCGGGTGCTCGCCGAGATGCGCCGGGTCTGCCGGCCGGGCGGGCGGTTGGTGGTCTGCGACTTCAGCCATCCGCCGAACCCGCTGGTGCACCGCCTGTGGCTGGGCTACCTGCGCCATGTCGTGCCGTTGATCGCCCGCCTCGTCAGCACCAACCCCCAGGCATACGTCTACCTGTGGGAGTCCATCAACGCCTGGCACCGCCAGCCCGAGCTGGCCGAGCTGCTCCGCGCGGCGGGCTGGGCCGAGGTCGCCTGGACCAACCTGACCGGGGGAGCCGTCGCGCTGCACCACGGGGTACGTCCGTGACCGGCCCGGAGCTGAAGGTGACCGGCCCGGTGATCGATGTGCACCATCACGTCGTTCCCGGCTTCTATCGCGCCGTCCTGGAGTCGGCCGGCCTGCTCCGGCCCATCCCCGGCGTGGCTTACCCCGACTGGTCGCCCGCGACCAGCCTCGCGATGATGGACGGGCTGGGCATCGACGCCGCCGTGGTGTCGATCACCGAGCCCGGCGTGCACTTCGCCGACGCGGACCTCGCCCGCCGGCTCGCCCGGCAGCTCAACGAGTACCTAGCCGGGCTGGTGGCGGACGCGCCGACCCGGTTCGGGGCGTTCGCCGTGCTGCCGTTGCCCGACGTCGACGCCGCGCTCGACGAGCTGGCGTACGCCCTCGATGTGCTGCGGCTCGACGGGATCGGGTTGCTGACCAACTACCGGGGCGAGTACCTGGGCGACCCCGCGTTCGAGCCAGTGCTGGCCGAGCTGGACCGCCGGCAGGTGCCGACGTTCCTGCACCCGGCCCGCCCGCCCGGACGTGACCAGCCCGCGTTCGACCTGCCGGCGTCGGTCTACGAGTTCCCGTTCGACACCACCCGCACGATCGCCAACCTGCTCTATGCCGGCGCGCTGGACCGCTACCCCGGACTCCGGCTGATCGTGGCGCACGCCGGCGGGGCGGTGCCGTTCCTCGCCGGCCGGCTCGCCGACGCGGCGGTGATCAGCCCTGCGGTCGCCCACCGGCTGCCGGCCGACCCGGTCGGCGCGCTGCAACGCCTCTACTTCGACACGGCGCTGTCTGCCAACCCGTACAGCCTGCCGAGCCTGCACGCGCTGGCCGACCCCGACCGGGTGGTCTTCGGTACCGACTTCCCCTTCATGCCCGCCGAGCACGCCGGACAGAGCTGGACCCGGCTGTGCCGCTTCCACGCCGGAACCCCGCACCTGCTCGACCGGATCGCCGGCGGCAACGCCGGCGCCCTGTTCCCACGCCTGCTGCCGCGGGCGGTTGCGCACCAACCCGTCGTGTCACGCTGAGGAGGCACCATATCCACCGACGTCATCAGCCAGGTCTTCGGCGCCCGTCGACCACCGCGACGCCGACGGCTTCGCCGCGCTGTTCGCACCCGACGGCCGCTTCACCTTCGGCAACGCCGAGCCGGTGCTCGGCCGGTCGAGATCGACACGACGTACATATCTGCCGCGTTGGTCGTTTGGGCGAACGGTTCCGCCCAATCAGGTCTCGCTCCCGTCGGCACCGTCGGCCGCCACGCTGCCTCCATCATTTCGTAGGTCACCCGGCCAAAATACGGCGTCTTGCGAACGCCCTGGCATCGAGCGCCACAGGAGTTTTTTGATCCTGCCGCTGGCCCCGGGCGGGGCAACGGACCGTCAACCCATCTCACGCTGGATGCGTACGCTATGTCGTTGATCGTTCACATGGGGATGCGGTGGCGCATGCCCAGCCAATAGGTTTACGGGTAAAGCGGCCCAATGGTTCAAGGGAATGCAACTTTTCACATAACCGGCTGGATCGTCGTCAGCAGCGAAGATTCGCCGGCTATCATCGCCACTCCCGTTCCACTTCGGAAACGCCGCGCCGATGGCGTCGGCACTACGAACAGGAGTTCGTGATGGGAAGGAAAAGGAGAGCTCATCGAGCGATAGCGGTCGGTGCGGCCGTCGCGCTCGGTCTCGGATTCGTGACCGTGACTCAGATGGCGAGCGCCGCCGAGGCGGGCTGCACACCCGTCAACGGAACCGGCCAGCTCGTGAATCCGTGCCCAAAGGGTGACGCCATGCGGCTGTGCAAGGGGTCGATAAAGATCAACGGGGTGACTCAGGAGGCCAGGGAATTCGCCCAGACCTTCCCGGCCGACACCTGCGATTTCAGGGTCACCGAAGTGGTCGGGGCGGGTGACGCGAACGCCATCTTCGGGGCCCCGTTCAAACCGTCGGCCGAAGTGGCCAACTGCCCGCCCAACACGGCGAACAACCTGAGCCTCGAAGTCCAGATGGAGCAGGGTGCCGCAAAGAACTCGGGTGACTTCGTCGGCGACGGCGACACCTTCGCCGCCAATTTCCTGGGCCTGCTGGGTATCGAGTGGGGCAAACACGAGACCGAGACCAACCTCGTCTCCGAGGTGCGGACGGTGACCAGCGCCCGGACGGTGAACGTGCCCGAAGGCAAGCGGGGGACCTTCCAGTTCTTCCCCCGGCGCGCCCAGATCAAGGGCACCTGGACCGTCACCGGTGGCACCCGTAACAGCGCTGGCGGTGGACCGTTCGGCCCGCCGAACAGGCCGTGGGAGTGGACCTTCGACACCGTGATCGAGGCGCCGCTGGTCCTGCCCAACGGCCAGGCCGACGGGGAGGCACGGCCCACGCTGACGGACTGCACCGGCTCCGAGTTCGAGGGTGACGAACCCGAGCCGTTCCCCGGCGAGCCGGGGAACTGACCGCCGAGCCCGAGCCCTTGATCGCACGAACGAAGGTTTAGGAGTCTGACGTGTCCACATACCAGTTCGCCCGGCGTGGTCGGGCCACCTCGGCGAAGCGTCGCAAAATCGTCGTCGCCACGGCGTTCGCGCTGGCCGCGGCCGCACTGATCCCGCTGATGAACCGCACCAACGCTTCCGCCGCCACCCCCGACGAGGTGTCCCTGCACTGCCGGGACGGTTCGCCGCTGCTGGAGAACTGCACCTTCATCCAGCGCCGGGAGGCCACGGCCGGCGGAAACTCGTTCCGGGTCAGTGAGGTGCAGAACAACTGCGACGGAACCGTACCCGACCCGTTCAGCCTCGCGGTCAGCGTGCGATCGACGACCGAGGTCCAGTTGGAGAACGGTGCCTTCTTCAACGTCAGCGGCACCCCGAGCCTGCTGGAGGCCATCGGTGCCACCGCGACCTCGGTCAAGAACCGGTTCAAGATCCTCGGTTTCGGTGAGGACTCTGCGGTGACCGTCACCATCAGGGCCGACGTCGAGCCCGGGCAACGGGCGGCGATCTACTTCCGCCCCGAGGTGGTGGAGTCCGGCGGCTACCTGGAGGCCGAATACAAGCAGGCGCAGGACGGGACGAAGGTCTTCTTCTTCCCGGAGCAGAACGCCGACACCGTCCTGGTGAGGTTCCCGCTGGCCAACGACAACGGCGACCCGAAGGGCTTCTACTGGATCCGCAGCATGCCCTGTCGCGAGAACTCCCGCTTGGTGATCCCCGGCTTCGACACCGCCGACTTCGGCGGCTTGGACGGGGCCTTCGGGATCACCGACACCCCGGTGGCGGCCGGCTGAGCCGGCCCATCCGTACCCTCGCCGGGGTCCTCAACACCAGCCCGCGGAACACGCGACGGTGCCTCGCTGCGGAGGGCCCGTTCGACGGCGAGGTGCCCGAGGCGACGCCGGCCGGGTGAGGCTCCCGGCGGGCGCACAGCCCGGCTGGGGAAGAATGGGTGGGTGACAACTCCTCCCCGCGATCTTGTGCTGCTCGGGTCGACCGGCTCGATCGGCACCCAGGCAGTCGACATCGTCCGGCGCAACCCTGACCGGTTCCGGGTGGTGGCGCTCGGTGCCGGCGGCGGCAACGTCGGCCTGCTCGCCGCCCAGGCCCTCGAACTGCGCGTCGAGGCGGTGGGGGTGGCGAAGGCGTCGGCCGCGCAGGACCTCCAGCTCGCCTTCTACGCCGAGGCGAGCCGGCGCGGCTGGGCCAGTGGCGACTTCAAGCTGCCCAAGATCGTCGCGGGGCCGGACGCGATGACCGAGCTGGCCCAGTGGCCGTGCGACGTCGTACTCAACGGGGTGGTCGGCTCGCTGGGGCTCGCGCCGACCCTCGCGGCGCTGCGCGCCGGGCGTACCCTCGCCCTGGCCAACAAGGAATCGCTCGTGGCCGGCGGCCCGCTGGTGCGGGCCGCGGTGACGCGGCCGGGGCAGATCGTGCCCGTCGACTCCGAGCACTCGGCGCTGGCCCAGTGCCTGCGCGGCGGCACCCGGGGCGAGGTGCGCCGGCTGGTGGTCACCGCCAGCGGCGGGCCGTTCCGGGGGCGGCGGCGCGACGAGCTGACCCAGGTCACGCCCGAGCAGGCCCTCGCGCACCCGACCTGGAACATGGGCCCCGTCGTCACGATCAACTCCGCCACGATGGTCAACAAGGCGCTGGAGGTGATCGAGGCGCACGAGCTGTTCGACGTGCCGTACGCCGACATCACCGTCATGGTGCACCCGCAGTCGGTGATCCACTCGATGGTCGAGTTCGCAGACGGGTCGACACTGGCCCAGGCCAGCCCGCCCGACATGCGGCTGCCCATCGCGCTCGGCATCGGCTGGCCCGACCGGGTGCCGGACGCCGCCGCCGCCGTCGACTGGACCACCGCCCACACCTGGGAGTTCACCCCGCTCGACGACGAGGCGTTTCCGGCGGTGGCGCTGGCCAAGGCGGCCGGACAGGCGGGGCGCTGCCGCCCGGCGATCTACAACGCGGCCAACGAGGAGTGCGTCGCCGCGTTCGTCGCCGGCCGGCTGCCGTTCCTCGGCATCGTGGACGCCCTCCGGCGGGTGCTGGAGGACGCTCCCGATTTCGCCGAACCAGGTACCGTCGAGGACGTGCTCGCCGCCGAGTCGTGGGCGCGCGCGCACGCGCAGGAGATCATCGTGGCGTCGTCATCGGCGGCGTCAGCGTCGTCGTCGGCCTCGGCGTCGTCGTCGGCATCGGTGGAAGGAGCTTGATGGCGTACCTGCTCGGGGTGGTGTTGTTCGCCCTGGCCATCCTCGTCTCGGTCAGCCTGCACGAGGCGGGGCACATGCTCACCGCCAAGGCGTTCGGGATGAAGGTCACCCGCTACTTCGTCGGCTTCGGCCCCACCATCTGGTCGTTCAAGCGGGGCGAGACCGAGTACGGACTCAAGGGCATCCCGCTCGGCGGCTTCTGCAAGATCGTCGGCATGACGCCGCAGGACGACGACGTCGAGCCGGGCGACGAGCACCGCGCGATGTGGCGCTATCCGGTCTGGAAGCGGACGATCGTCATGTCCGCCGGGTCGATCACCCACTTCGCGTTGGCTGTGGTCGCGACCTGGATCATCGCCGTCTCCGCCGGCCTGCCCAACCCGGACTTCCCGACAACCGACGCCGAGGCCCGCCAGGAGCCGGCGGTGATCGCCCTGGCCAAGTGCGTGGTGCCGGAGAACGCCGTCCGCGAGTGCGCGGCGAGCGACCCGACCAGCCCGGCCGCGGCGGCCAACCTGCGCGACGGCGACCGGATCACCTCGCTCAACGGCACCCCGATCAACAACTACGGCGACCTGCTGGTCGCCCTGCGGGCCACCAAGCCGGGCGACACCGCCACCATCTCGTACGTCCGCGACGGCCAGCCCGGCACCACGAGCACGGTGCTCGCGCAGACCCAGCGCCCGCCGCTGGACGACCCGAAGGGTGCGGTCGGCCCGGTCGCCGCGCTCGGCATCGGCCTCCAGTTCAGCACCCCCACCCGGGTCCAGTACGGCCCGGTCGCCGCGCTCGGCGGGACCGCCCGGTTCACCGGCGACATGGCCGTCGGCACGTACGAGGCGATGAAGCGCATCCCGCAGAAGGTGCCCGCCCTCTGGACGGCGATCAGTGGCGGCGAGCGGGACGTGGACACCCCGATCAGCGTGGTCGGCGCGAGCCGGCTCGGCGGCGAGGCGGTGGAGAACAACGCCTGGCTGGTGTTCTTCATGCTGTTCGTGTCGCTGAACTTCTTCATCGGCGTGTTCAACCTGCTGCCGCTGCTGCCGCTCGACGGCGGGCACATCGCGATCGCGTGGTTCGAGCGGGCCCGGTCCTGGGTCTTCGCCCGGTTCGGCCGGCCGGACCCGGGCCGCGTCGACTACCTCAAGCTCATGCCCATCACGTACGTGGTGATCCTGATCGGTGGCGTGTTCACGCTGCTGACCGTCACCGCGGACGTCGTCAACCCGATCACGCTCTTCTCAAGGTGAGTGCCTGAAGTGACCGCAGTCAGTCTCGGTATGCCCGTCGCGCCGCCCCCCGCGCTCGCCCCGCGCCGGGCCAGCCGTCAGATCATGGTCGGCTCGGTGCCGGTCGGTGGGGGCGCGCCGGTGTCGGTGCAGTCGATGACCACCACCCTCACCTCCGACGTCAACGCCACCCTCCAGCAGATCGCCGAGTTGACCGCGTCCGGCTGCCAGATCGTCCGGGTCGCCGTGCCGAGTCAGGACGACGTCGAGGCGCTGCCGGCGATCGCCCGCAAGTCGCAGATCCCGGTGATCGCCGACATCCACTTCCAGCCGAAGTACGTCTTCGCCGCGATCGACGCCGGCTGCGCCGCCGTCCGGGTGAACCCGGGCAACATCCGGCAGTTCGACGACAAGGTCAAGGAGATCGCCGCAGCGGCCTCCGCCGCCGGTACGCCGATCCGGATCGGCGTGAACGCCGGCTCGCTGGACAAGCGGCTGCTCGCCAAGTACGGCAGGGCCACCGCCGAGGCGCTGGTCGAGTCGGCGCTGTGGGAGTGCTCGCTGTTCGAGGAGCACGGCTTCCGGGACATCAAGATCTCGGTGAAGCACAACGACCCGGTGGTGATGATCCGGGCGTACCGGCAACTCGCCGAGCGCTGCGACTATCCGCTGCACCTCGGCGTCACCGAGGCGGGCCCCGCGTTCCAGGGCACCATCAAGTCGGCGGTCGCCTTCGGCGCGCTGCTGGCCGAGGGGATCGGCGACACGATCCGGGTGTCGCTGTCCGCCCCGCCGGTGGAGGAGATCAAGGTCGGCAACCAGATCCTGGAGTCGCTGGGGCTGCGCGAGCGGGGCCTGGAGATCGTCTCCTGCCCGTCCTGCGGCCGGGCCCAGGTCGACGTCTACAAGCTGGCCGAGGAGGTCACCGCCGGCCTGGAGGGGCTGCCGGTGCCGCTGCGGGTGGCCGTCATGGGCTGCGTCGTCAACGGCCCGGGGGAGGCCCGCGAGGCCGACCTCGGCGTCGCCTCGGGCAACGGCAAGGGCCAGATCTTCGTCAAGGGCAAGGTCGTCAAGACCGTCCCCGAGGGGCAGATCGTGGAGACGCTGATCGCCGAGGCGCTGCGGATCGCCGACGAGATGGGCGCCGAGCTTCCCGAGGAACTGCGGGACCTGGTCCCGGGTGCCACCGTCACCGTGCACTGACCGTCGCGTAACTCCGCAAGGGGGCCGTTCCACCGGGAACGGCCCCCTTGCGCGTACCCGCGGGCCACCACCGGGGTGAGAAGGGGACCCTTCTCTACCGTAGGCGTTAACAAGGGGCCCGTCCTTACCCCTCGGCGAGGATGGCGTAGAGCTTGCGCCGGGTCTCGGCGAGCACCTGTGCGGCCCGCTCGCGCTGGTCGTCGGTGCCGGTCATCATCACCTGCCGCAGCGCGTGCATCGCCTGTGTGCCGGCGTCGCGGATGTCGTGCCAGCTCGCGACGGTGTCCTCGGCGAACTCGCCCCACGGTGGGGCCTGCGCCGCCTGGTCCGCCTCGGCGCGGCCCGCGTCGGTGAGGGTGAACCGCCTGCGTCCGCCGCCGGCCTCCTCGGTCTCGGCGACGACGACGCCCTCGTCCTCCAAGAGCTGAAGGGTCGGGTAGATCGACCCGGGGCTGGGCCGCCAGGCCCCGCCGGTGCGGGAGTCGATCTCCTGGATCATCTCGTACCCGTGCATCGGCCGCTCGGTGAGCAGGGCCAGCACGGCCGCCCGGACGTTGGGCCGCCGCCCCCGTCCCCGCCCCCGGTGGCCGCCCCGCCCGCCGTGCGGGCCCCCGTGTCCGGGCGGCACCGGCGGAAAGGGTGGGCCGGGCGGGAAACCGAAGCCGCGCATCCGCGCCTCGCGCATGGGCGTACGTCGGGGGATTCTCATGGTTGTCTCCCCTCATAGTTCGATCGCTGATGCATCAACGATATATCGCCAACCTGTCGCCGAAAAGTTGTTTTTCCGGTGCCGGCGGCGGGTGGAGGACGGACCCCGCACTCGGCCGGCGAGGCGGGGGGCCGATCTGGCAGGCTGGTGACGTGCTGACGGTGCCGGTGCGGCAACTCGGGGAATCGGAGCGGCGCGCGGTCGAGCGGCTGCTCGACCTCGACCCGTTCGCGGGAGCGCAGGTCGCCGAGCGGGTCAACGCGCGCGGGTTGGCCTGGTGGCGGGCCGAGGGGCGGATCCTGGGGTACGGCGCGCGCCGCAACCTGGAGTCGATCTGTTGGCTCGGCGGCAACCTCACCCCCGTGCTCGCCTCGGAGTCCGCCGTCGCCGCCTACGCCGAGCTGCTCGCCGCCGAGGAACGGCTCTGCTCGTCGATCGTCGGGCGGGCCGACGCGGTGCTCGGGCTCTGGGACCGGTTGTGCGGGCACTGGGGGCCGGCCCGCGACGTCCGGCCCAACCAGCCGCTGCTGGCCACCGACGCGCCGCCGTCGGTCGTGACCGACCCCGACGTGCGGCTCGTGCGCGGCAACGAGGTCGACCGGCTCTTCCCCGCCGCCGTTGCCATGTACACCGAGGAGGTCGGCGTCTCGCCGCTGGTCGAGGACAGCGGGCGCGGCTACCGGCGGCGGGTCGCCGACCTGGTCCGGGCCGGTCGGGCGTACGCCCGGTTCGTCGACGGCCAGGTCGTCTTCAAGGCCGAGCTGGCGGTGGTGACCCGGCACACGGCGCAGGTCCAGGGCGTCTGGGTGGCCCCGCAGTGGCGCGGCCGGGGGATCGCCACGGCGGCGATGGCGGCGGTCGTGCGGGACGCGCTGCTGCGGGTGGCCCCGACCGTCAGCCTGTACGTCAACGACTTCAACCTGCCGGCCCGCCGCGTCTACGAGCGCTGCGGGTTCCGCACGGTCGGCACTCTCGCCACCATCCTCTTCTGAGGTGCAAGGAAGGGCCCCTTCTTAACGCCTGCGGTAGAGAAGGCTCCCCTTCTCACCCCGCCAGCTCGCCGGCGGCGCGGGTCGGGCCGGTCCGGCCTCGGACGGGTGGCGCGGGCGGTAAATGCGTTGAAGGCCCCGGCCGGATCACGGAGGGTGGAGATACCGCCCCGAGAGTCCGGAGGGACCGACATGCGCCTTTTCCGTGACCTGTGGGCCACCTCAGCACGCCGGATGACGCTCGTGGCCGCGCTGGTCGTGCTCGGTGCCGCAGGCCAGGCCGCCGCCGCGGCGCTCGCCGGCCCGGTGCTGGTGCACCGCTCGGGTGTCCTGTTCGTCGTCCTGGCGGTGGCGCTGTGCGCCGTCGTCGTCACCGACCTCACCATCGGGCTCGTGATGGCCGGCGTCACCGCCGACTGGTCGGCCGACGTCCGGCGGCGGCTGTGCCGGGTGGCGCTCGGGCAGGACCTGCCGACCCTGGAGGGCACCCCGGTCGGCGAGCTACTGGACCGGATCGACGGCGACGTATACCAGGTCGCCTCCGAGGTGCGCGGGCACGGCGTACGCATCGCCCAGATGGCCGCCACGGGCCTGCTCTCCACGGTCGTCGCCCTGGTGGTGTGGTGGCCGGCCGGGGTGAGCATGCTCGCGCTGAGCGCGCTGCTCGCCCTCGTCCTGCGCCGCCCGACCCAACGGATCGCCCCGGCCCGGATGGCCGAGGAGGAGGCCCAGACCGACCTCGCCGCCGTCATGGAGGAGGCCGTCCACGGCCAGGACGACGTGCGCACCAGCCTCGCCCGGCCGTACGTGCTGCGACTCTATGCCCAACGCGCCGCCGCCGTGCTGGCCCGGGGGGCCGTGGTGTGGCGGATGTCGGCGTGGGTGACCGTCGTCGGCGCCGGCGTCATCCGGGTCGGCATCGCCGGGGTGGTCCTCGGCGGGGCGTGGGCCCTGGCCGCCGGACGGATGGACGCGGCCCGGCTGACCGCCGTGTGGCTGCTCGTGCTCGGGTTCGGCATGACCGTCGAGCACGTCAGCCGGATGGTGCCCGAGTTGCAGTACGCGATCGGCGCGTGGGGGCGGGTGCAACTGCTGCAGGACGCCCCGCAGGAGCCGGCCGGCGGGCGGGAGCCCGTCGAGGGCGACCTGGTCGTGCGCCACCTCACCTTCCGCTACCCGGCGGGCGGGGTCGACAGTGACCGCGCCCCGGCGCTGCGCGACGTGTCGCTGACGTTCGTCCGGGGCCGGTCGTACGCCCTGATCGGCCGGACCGGGTCCGGCAAGTCGACGCTGGCGAAGGTGCTCACCCGGGCCGTGGACCTGCCGCGCGGCACCGTCCTGCTCGGCGACACCGACCTGCTCGACCTCGACGTCGAACGGCTGCGCCGGTGGATCGCCGTGGTCCCGCAGCGCACCGAGATCCTGTCCGGCACCCTCGCCGAGAACGTCGCGCTGTTCGACCCCGAGCTGCTCGACGACGCCGCGCGGGCGCTGGACGAGCTGGGGTTGGCCGGCTGGATCGCCGGGCTGCCCGACGGCCTGGACACCCGGCTGGGCGAGGGCGGGCACGTGCTGTCGGCCGGGCAGGAGCAGCTCGTCGCGTTCGCCCGGATCCTGGTCCGCGACCCGCACGTGGTGATCCTCGACGAGGCCACCGCGCGGCTGGACCCGATCACCGAGACGCTGGTGCAGCGGGCCACCGACCGGCTGCTCGCCGGCCGGATCGGCATCGTCATCGCGCACCGGCTCTCCTCGGTGCGCCGCTGCGACGAGGTGGTGGTGCTGGCCGACGGCGCGGTCGTCGAGGCGGGACCGCTGGATTCCTCGGAACGGTTCGCCGAGCTGCTGGCGGTCAGCCCACGCCTCCGCGTACGCCGGGGCGGGCGTTGGCGGGCGGGCCGGGGCGGGTGGCGGTGGACAGGCCGGGGCAGGCGTTGGCGGGGCGGGTGCCAACGGGCCCGCCGGGGCGGGTGTCGGCGGGCAGGCGGCCGGCACCGCCGTACTGACCGACCTGCCGCCGGCGTCGGACGCGGCCGGCGGCCCCGGCACGCCCGTGGGGGCCGCGCGGGCGAAGGTCGCGCCGCCACCGCTGCCGCCGGCACCGCGCGTCCGCACGATGCGGGAGATCCTCCGCCTCGCCACCAACGACCCGCGGTACGGCGTCACGGCGATCTCGCTGTTCGGGTTCGGGACCCTGCTCGGCCTCGACGGCTCGGTGCTGCCCTGGCTCTGGGCGGACCTGGTCGACGGAGTCGGTGGCCCGTGGTGGCCGGCGGTCGGGATCGTGACCGCGTTGCTGGTGACCGTGCCGGTGCCGTACCTCACCAGCATCCTGTTCCCGAACTGGTGGGTGCGGCAGATGCTGCGGATCAGCCTGCGGCTGGTGCACGGGCAGACCGGGCCGCGCCGGATCAGCGGGCACACCCCGGCCGAGGTGGTCGCCCAGGGCGGCGACACCGAGCGGGTGGTGATCCTCGCCGACAACCTGTTCGATCAGGGCATCGTCGTGCTCATCTTGGCGGCGATGACGGTGGTCTCCGGCTTCGTGGTCCCGGCCGCTTTCTTCCTCGGGACGATGGTCGTCTCCGGGCTCGCGGCGACGCTGTTCGGGCCTCGCCTGGAGCGGTCGGCGCGGGCCACGGGTGGCGGCGCGGGCGGCGTTCGCCACCGCGCTGGTGTCGTCGCTGTCGGCCGCCCGTACGGTGAAACTGGCCGGTGCGACCCGGCCCGTGCTGGGCCACCTCGCCGACCTCGACACCGTCCGCAGCGAGCGGCAGCGCCGGGAGATCTCCGTGCAGGTCTGGGCCCGGTCGACGCCGGCCCTGGCCAGCGGCCTGCTGCCGATCGGTGCCTGGGCGCTCTACCTCACCGGCGGGCTGTCCGCCGGGGCGACCCTGGTCGTGGTCTCCACGCTCGGCGCGGCCCGCTGGTTCGCGTGGACGACGGCGTCCCTGGTCTCCCAGCTACCGTCCGCGCGGGTGTGGACGCGCCGGACGGTCGCGATGACCGGGGTCGGGGCGTACTCGGCGCCGGTGCCCGGGGTCGACCTGGCCGCCGGGACCGCGCCCGCGCCGGAGCCCCCGCCGCGGCACCCGTTGCGCCGGCTGGAGATGGTCGGCTTCGGCGCGCTGCACACCGACGGTACGCTCGCCGTCCACGACGTCGACCTGACCGTGGAACGTGGCGAGCTGGTGCTCGTCGTCGGGCCGGTCGGCTCGGGCAAGTCGTCGCTGCTGCGCGCCCTCGCTGGGATCGTGCACCACACGGGCAGCCTGCGGTGGAACGGCGAGCCTGTCACCTCGCCGGAGCTGTTCCTTCGTCCCCAGCAGGTCGGTTACGTCGGTCAGCTACCCCGGGTGCTCTCCGGCACGGTCGCCGACAACGTCGCGCTCGGTCACGAGGTGGACGCGGCCGGGGCGGTGTCGACGGCCCAGCTCGAGCACGACCTGGCGACGGCAGGAGGCGGGCTCGGGCTGCTCATCGGGCACAAGGGCACCCGGCTCTCCGGCGGGCAGCTCCAGCGGCTGGCGCTGGCCCGGGCGCTGGCCCCGCGCACGGAGTTGCTGGTCGCCGACGACGTGTCCTCCGCGCTGGACGTCACGACGGAGCTTGAGTTGTGGGCGGCGCTGCGCGAGCACGGGGTGACGGTGGTCGGCTCGACGTCGAAGCGGGCGGCGCTGGTCCGCGCCGACCAGGTGGTGGTGCTCGTCGACGGCACGGTCGCGGCCCACGGCACCTGGCGGGACCTGGAACGGGACTGGGGCCACCTGGCCGGCTGACCAACCCGGCGGTGCGGGCGGCGGGTCAGAAGGCGCGGGCGTACTGGGCGGGCCAGTCTGGCGTCGCGCCGAGCTTGGCCGCCGCCCGCCGGGGCCAGTACGGGTCACGCAGCAGTTCCCGGCCCAGCAGGACCAGGTCCGCCTCCCCGCCGGCCACGATCCGCTCGGCCTGCTCCGGCTCGACGATCAGGCCGACCGCGCCGGTCGGCACGCCGACCTCCCGGCGGATACGAGCGGCTAGCGGCACCTGGTATCCGGGGCCGACGGGGATGGTGGCCCGGGGAACCGCGCCGCCGGAGGAGGTGTCCACCAGGTCGACGCCGGCCGCCGCCAGTTCCCCGGCGAGCACGACGCTGTCCTCGATGGTCCACCCGCCGTCGGTCCAGTCGGTGGCGGAGATCCGGGTCAGCACCGGGACGCTCTCGCCGACCGTCGTGCGGACCGCGCGGGCCACCTCCAGGGTCAGCCGCATCCGGCCGGCCCGGTCCCCGCCCCAGCCGTCGGCGCGGTGGTTGGTCAGCGGGGAGAGGAACTCGTGCAGCAGGTACCCGTGCGCGGCGTGGATCTCCACGGCGGCGAAGCCGGCGGCCACCGCGCGGCCGGCGGCGGTGGCGAACGCCTCGACCACCCCCGCGATCCCCGCCTGGTCGAGCGCGGTCGGCACCCGGTACTCCGGGGCGAACGGCTCCGCGCCGGGGCCGACGGGCGTCCAGCCGCCCTCGGCGTCGGGCACCCCGCCGCGTTCCCGCGCCCACGGCTGGTACGTCGACGCCTTGAACCCGGCGTGCGCGAGCTGCACGGCGGGCACCGCGCCCTGCGCCGCGACGAACGCGGTGATCGGCCGCCACGCGTCGACGTGCGCGTCGGACCAGAGCCCGGTGTCCCGGGGGCTGATCCGGCCCTCGGGCACCACGGCGGTCGCCTCGGTGAGCACCAGGCCCGCGCCGCCGACCGCGCGGGAGCCCAGGTGTACGCGGTGCCAGTCGGTCGGCAGGCCGTCCGGTCCCGCGCTGTACTGGCACATCGGGGCGAGGGCGACCCGGTTGGGCAGGGTGACGGCGCGCAGCGCCAGGGGCGTGAACAGGGTGCTCATGTCGTGATCTTCTCCGGAGCTGTCAGGCGGGTACGGGGGCCGGCCCGTGGGCGCGGGAGGGGTGGCCGACGTCGCCCGGCTGAGCCGGGGCGTCCCGGCCAGCCTCGTCCGTCGCCGGTGCGACGAGGTCACGGCGGCTGGCAGAGTCGTAC
>NZ_GG657738.1:5122691-5148835 GCF_000158815.1 Micromonospora sp. ATCC 39149
AACAGCACGATGGCGCAGCCGACGTACACGGCGGTGGTGAACTTCGCGAGCGGGGCCAGCAGGTCCCAGCCGTACGAGGCGACGGCGTTGCCGACCAGGCCGAGGGTGCCGACCGGGGCGAGCCGGATGACCCACCACAGCGCCTTCTGCACGATGCTCAGCAACGACCGGTTGAGCGCCACGAACGGCTCGGCGGCCTCGCCGACCAGCAGCGCCGCCGCGCCCACCACGAGGGCGAGGAAGACGATCTGGAGCACGTTGCCCTCGACGAACGCGCCGACCGGGTTGGTCGGGACGATGCCGGTGAGGAAGTCGGTCCAGGAGCCGGTGGTCTTCGGCGGGACGGCGGCGCCCACGTCGAGGGTGACGCCCCGGCCCGGGTCGGTGAGCAGGCCCAGGCCGATGCCGACGCTCACCGCGATCAGCGCGGTCGCGCCGAACCACAGCAGCGTCTTCAGCGCAAGTCGGGCGGCGTTGGCCACGCCACGCAGGCTGACCACGCTGACCACGATGGCGGCGAAGACCAGCGGCGGTACGGCCAGCTTGAGCAACTGGACGAAGAGGGCGCCGACGGTGTCGAGGGTGCTGGCCAGCCAGGCGAGGTCGTTGGCGCGGGCGACGAAGCCCAGCGCCACGCCGAGCACGAGGCCCAGCAGGATCTGGAGGGAGAAGGGGAACTTGCGCAGGGCGGAAGCCATGAGGGTGCGTCCAGGGTGGGAGAGTGTCGGGCGGGCGGGCGTCAGGAGACGGGCCGCGCCGGACAGATGCCGCTGGCCTGCCGTCGGAGGTCGACGTACAGGCGAACGGTGAGGTCCCAGACGTTGGTCATCGCACGCCGACGGTACGCCGACCCGTCCTTGCGGTGGAAGGACTGCCCGGCGTGAGGATCCTTACAGGGGGCCCTTGCTTGACCCCCGGCGGCCGGGCAAAGCGAGGGTGGTGGCGGTCGCCAGGCCCCAGGCGGCACACACCGCGAGCAGCACCCGCTCCAGCACCCCGACCACCGTCCCCCGGCCGAGGAGCAGCATCGCCAGCCCCACCGCCGCCGCCAGCGGCAGCGACAGCGCCGCGCCGAGGGCGGCGAGTCGCCGCAGCCTGGACTGCGCCGATGGGGAGAGCAGCCAGGACGCCGCCGACGGGGGGAACAGCACCGCCAGCATCGCGAACACCACGGCCGCCGTCGCCGCGATGCTCGCCCCGCCGTGCACCAGGTCGGCCACCGTGGCCCGCTCGAACGGCGGCAGCGGGCAGCCGGCGCTGCACCTCACCGTTCCGGAAAGCGCCGCGCACAGGCTGCCGGCGGCGAGCAGCCCCGCCGCGAGGCGCAGCACCGGAGCCAGCGCCGCGGCGAGCAGCAGCAGCGCGCCGGCCAGGGCGAACACCCCGATCCGGTACGCCGAGGCGTACCCGCTGTCGGCGACGCCCGCCTCGCTGACGTACCCGGTGAGCGCGGGGCCGGGACCGGCGACCACGGCAACCGTCACCGCGCCCGCGCCCGCCAGGATGCCACCGGCGGCGGCCGACGCGGCGACCCGGGACGCGGGCGGTGCACCGGCTGCCAGAGTGGCGGAGGCCGTCCCGCGCCGGTCAGCCGTGCCCGGCAATCTGCGCCTGGTAAGCCATGCCCGGTAGGCCATGCCTGATCAGCCGCGCCCGTGTGGCGTCGCCCAGCCGGCGGTGTCCGGGCCCAGCGGCACGATCCCGGTCGGGTTGATCGCCGGATGGGTGCCGTAGTAGTGCCGTTTGATGTGGTCGAAGTTCACCGTGTCGCCGAAGCCGGGGGTCTGGAACAGGTCCCGGGCGTACGCCCACAGCACCGGCAGCTCCGTCAGTTTGTGCCGGTTGCACTTGAAATGCCCGTGATACGCCGCGTCGAACCGGACCAGCGTGGTGAACAGCCGCACGTCGGCCTCGGTGATCGCGTCGCCCATCAGGTAGCGCTGCCCGGACAGCCGCTCCGACAGGGCGTCGAGGCGGGCGAACAGCGCGGTGAACGCCTCGTCGTACGCGGCCTGGGAGGTGGCGAAGCCGCACCGGTAGACGCCGTTGTTGACGTCCCGGTGGACGTCGGCCATCAGCGCGTCCATCTCCACGCGCAGCTCCGCCGGGTACAGCTCCGGTGCGCCCGCGCGGTGCAGGCTCCGCCACTGCGTGGACAGGTCGAGAGTGAGCTGCGGATAGTCGTTGCTGACCACCTGCCCGGTGAGCGTGTCGACCAGCGCCGGCACGGTGACCCGGCCCGCGTACCCCGGGTCGGTCGCCAGGTACGCCTCCGACAGGTACGCGATGCCGAGCACCGGGTCCCGCCCGCCGGGGTCGAGGGTGAACCGCCAGCCCCGCTCGTCGCGGATCGGGTCGACTGTGGCGAGCCCGATCGCCTCGTCCAGGCCCAGCAGGCCACGCACGATCGCCGCCCGGTGCGCCCAGGGGCAGGCCTGGCACCACACGAGCCGGTAGCGGCCGGCCTCCAGGGGCCAACGGCCCCGGGCGTCGGGCCCGCCGCCGGGTGGCGAGTCGGAGTCGGCGGTGACCCGCCCAGTGAACCGGTTCGGCTGGCGGACGAACGCGCCGTCCGCGGAGGTCTCTGCGCTGAACTGGGCCCGAGCCATGCGGCCAACCTATCCGTTCGCCGCACGGATATTCTGGCCCCGCGTCGCCGTGACCCGGCGGGCCCTGAATCGGCCTCCCCACCCGAAGGACCATGTCGATGACCGTGGCATATCTCGTGGCCGGTGTCCGCACCCCCATCGGCCGGTACGCCGGCGCCCTCGCCGGGGTGCGCCCCGACGACCTCGCCGCGCACGTGATCCGCGAGCTGGTCGCCCGCCACCCGTCGGTGGACTGGGCCCGCGTCGACGACGTGGTCCTCGGCTGCGCCAACCAGGCCGGCGAGGACAACCGCAACGTTGCCCGGATGGCGGCGCTGCTCGCCGGACTGCCCGGCGAGGTGCCCGGCAGCACCGTCAACCGGCTCTGCGGCTCCGGCCTGGACGCCCTGGCCACCGCCGCCCGGCAGATCGTCGCCGGAGAGGCGGAGCTGGTGGTGGCCGGTGGCGTGGAGAGCATGAGCCGGGCGCCGTTCGTGCTGCCGAAGGCCGCGTCCGCGTTCTCCCGGGCCGCCGAGATGTACGACACCACGATCGGCTGGCGGCTGGTCAACCCGCTGATGGAGCAGGGCTGGGGCATCGACTCGATGCCCGAGACGGCGGAGAACGTGGCCGCCGAGTACGGCGTCGACCGCGCCGCGCAGGACGCGTTCGCGTACCGGTCGCAGCAGCGGGCCGCCAAGGCGCAGGCCGACGGCCGGTTCGTCGAGGAGATCGTGCCGGTCACCGTGCCGGCGGGTCGGCGCGAGACGAAGCTGGTCGACGTCGACGAGCACCCCCGGGAGACGTCGCTGGAGAAGCTCGCCGCGCTGCCCACCCCGTTCCGCGACGGCGGCACGGTGACCGCCGGCAACTCCTCCGGGGTCAACGACGGCGCGGTGGCGCTGCTGGTGGCCGGCGAGGCGGCGGTGGCCCGGTATGGCCTCACCCCGCTGGCCCGGGTCACCGGGGCCGCCGCGGCCGGCGTGCCACCCCGGATCATGGGGATCGGGCCGGTGCCGGCCACCCGCCGGTTGCTCGGCCGGCTCGGCGTCGGCCTCGGCGCGGTCGACGTGATCGAGCTGAACGAGGCGTTCGCCGCCCAGTCGGTGGCGGTGCTGCGCGAGCTGGGCCTGCCCGAGGACGCCGAGCACGTGAACCCCAACGGCGGGGCCATCGCCCTGGGCCACCCGTTGGGGGCCAGCGGCGCCCGGTTGGCCCTGACCGCCGCCCTGGAGTTGCGTCGCCGCGACGCGAGGCGGGCGCTGGCGACCATGTGCGTCGGCGTGGGGCAGGGCATCTCGCTGATGCTGGAGTCAGCCTGACGGTGGGCGCGGCGCGGGGTCGGCCGGTTGACCGTTGATGCCGGAGTCAGTCGGCTGACCGGCCGCGCGGGCGTGGCCCGAACGGGGAGCAGACCTCGCTAACGGTGGAACCTGCGGCCTAGAGTGTGGAACACCACAGACCCGCGGGTCTGCCGGTCGGCGTGCATCGGCGTGTCCGCGGCGCGCCCAGACGGCCGGCGCGGCCCGTGGCGCGGCGACGACTGGCGGGAGCGACACAGGATGGCGGACGGACTTCCCACCGAGATCGATCTGAGTCGACCGAGCGCGGCCCGGGTCTACGACTACTTCCTGGGCGGAGCGCACAACTTCGAGATCGACCGGCAGTTGGCCGGGCAGATCGCCAGCATGACGCCGAACCTGGCCGCGACCATGCGGGCGGGCCGGGAGTTCCTGCGCCGGGCGGTCCGGGCGCTGCTCGACGCCGGCATCGACCAGTTCCTCGACATCGGCTCGGGGATTCCTACCGTGGGCAACGTGCACGAGGTGGCGCAGGCCGCGAACCCGAAGGCCCGCGTGGTCTACGTCGACATCGACCCGGTGGCCGTGGCGCACAGCCGGGAGCTGCTGGCCGGCGACGACCTGACCGGAGTGATCCACGCCGACCTGCGGCAGCCGGAGGCGATTCTCGCCGCCTGCCGGGCCATGGGGCTGCTCGATCTCGACCGGCCGGTCGGCCTCCTGCTCGCCGGGGTGGTCCACTTCGTCAAAGACGCCGACCGCCCCGCCGAACTCCTCGCCACCCTGCGGGCCGCCGCCGCCCCGGGCAGCTTTCTGGTCGTCTCGCACTCCACCTTCGAGGACCAGCCGCAGGAGATGTTGGACGCCCAGCGGCTCTCGGCGCGTACCGCCACCGAGATCACCCTGCGCTCCCGGGCCGAGATCACCGGCTTCTTCGGCGACTGGACGATCCTGGAGCCGGGCGTGGTGCACATGCCCCTCTGGCGTCCCGACTCACCGTCCGACGTGGACGAGCACCCCGAGCGGTTCGGTGCGTTCGGCGGCGTCGCCCGGTACGACCAGCCCGCCGGCTAGGCCGACGTGGCAGCCGTGCCGGAACCCGGCGGCGAGGGCTACAGCCGAGCCGGCGCCCAGTCGTACGCCGCCGAGTGGGCGCGGGCGGCCCGCCAGCTCGGCTTCGTGCCGCTCAGCGCGGCCGAGACCGAGCGGCTGCTGCTCGCCCACACGGCGCTGCTGGCCCAGGCGCTGCTGGCCGAGACGTTCTCCGCCCGACCCGCCGAGAGCGTCGGCCGGGCGCTGGTCGAGGCGCACCTGGCCGAGCCAGGGCTGCTCGACTGGTCGCTCGCGGCGCTCGGGGACCGGTTCGTCGCCCAGGTGCTGCCCGACCGGGCGGGCCGGCCCGGCACGGCCCAGCGGGTCGCCGCCCTCCAGGGTGGGCTCGCCGCCGGGTTCGCCCAGGCGCTGCGGGACCGTACCTTCACCCAGCAGGAACGCATCGCCCGCAGCGCCTGGCAGGCCCGCGACATCGTCGAGCAGGCGCTACGCGACAGCGAGGCGCGGTTCCGGGCCGTCTTCGTCGGTGCGGCCATCGGCATCGGCATCGCCGGCGTCGACGGGCAGATCATCGAGGTGAACCAGTCCTTCGCCGACATGCTGGGCTACTCCGTCGCCGAACTGCGCCGGACCAACGTGGCGTCGCTGTTCCACCCCGACGACGCCGCCGGCATGTGGGAGCTCTACCAGGAGCTGATCGAGGGCAAGCACGACGCGGTCCGGGTGGAGAAGCGCTACTACCGCAAGGACGGCAGCGTCGTCTGGACGGACCTGGCCGTCTCGCTGATCCGGCACGACGACGGCCGGCCACGCTTCACCGTCGCGATGATCGAGGACATCACCGAGCGGTACGAGCTTCAGCAGCGGCTGCGCTTCCAGGCGCTGCACGATCCGCTCACCGGCCTGCCGAACCGTACGCTGTTCTTCGAAACGCTCGGCCGGGTCCTCGACGACGCGGGCCCGGACCACCGGATCGGCGTCTGCTTCCTCGACCTGGACGGCTTCAAGGCGGTCAACGACAGCCTCGGGCACGACCTCGGCGACCGGCTGCTGGTCGAGATCGCCCGGCGGCTGGCCGAGTGCGTCGCCGGGCACGGTCACCTGGTCGCCCGGATGGGCGGCGACGAGTTCGTCATCCTCGTCGACGGCGGCGAGGGCATCGACGACGCGGTGGGTGTCGCGGAAATGGCCCTCGCCGCGGTCTCCGCCCCGGTGCACGTCGGCGACCAGCAGCTCGCGGTGAGCGCCAGCATCGGCATCGTCGAGTGCCCGTCCGGCGAAACCAGCGCGTCGGAGCTGATGAGGGCCGCCGACACCACCCTGTACTGGGCGAAGGCCGAGGGTCGGGGCCGGTGGGCGGTCTACGACCCGGAGCGCAGCGCCCGGGACATCGCCCGCTCGGCACTGGTCGCCGGCCTGCCCGCAGCGCTCGACCGGGGCGAGTTCGTGGTCCACTACCAGCCGATCGTGTCGCTGCTCGACTCGTCGATGGTGGCGGTGGAGGCACTGGTCCGCTGGCAGCACCCGGAGCTGGGCCTGGTCGGGCCGGACCAGTTCATCGGGCTCGCCGAGGAAACCGGGTTGATCGTCCGGCTCGGCGAGTGGGTGCTCGGGCAGGCGTGCCGCGACGCCGAGGCGTGGCGTCGCGAGTTTCCCGAGGCGAAGCTGGTGGTCAGCGTCAACCTGGCCGCCCGGCAGGCCGACGACCCGGCCATCGTCGAGACGGTGGCGTGTGCGCTGGGCCGTACCGGCCTCCCTGCCGCCCTGCTTCAGCTCGAACTGACCGAGAGCGCCGTGATGGGCACCGCCGGGGAGCCGCTGCGGGCGCTGCACCAGCTCGCCGAACTCGGCGTACGGCTGGCGATCGACGACTTCGGCACCGGATACTCGAACCTGGCGTACCTGCGGCGAATGCCCATCCACTGCCTCAAGCTGGCCGGGCCCTTCGTGGAGGGCATCCGGCCCGGCGACGCGGACAACCCCACCGACCACCGCGACGAGCGGATCGTGGACGCGCTGGTGCGGCTGGCGCACGCGCTGGAGATGTGGGTGACCGCCGAGGCGGTGGAGACCGGCGCGCAGGCGGAACGGCTGCGGTCGCTACGGTGTGACACCGGGCAGGGGCGCTGGTTCGGCCCGCCCGTCCCGGCGGCCCAGATCACCGCCCGGCTGCGCGGCGACCACGTTCCGGGGGAGGCAGCATGAGTCGCACCAGATGCGGCGCGGCGTTGCCGCAGGAGGCGGCATGAGTGTCACGGATACCCAGGGGGTCGTCTCGGTGGTGGCCGCGCTGTCCATCGTGGCTGGGCTCGCCGGGGTGGTGGTGCCGGGCCTGCCCGCGTTGCCGCTGTGCTGGGGCGGGGTGCTGGTCTGGGCGCTGTTCGGCAGCGCCGGGGCGGGCCGCTGGCTGGTGCTGGCCGCCGCGACGCTCGTCGCCGTCGGCGGTGCCGTCGTCAAATACCTGTGGCCGGGGCGCAACCTCAAGAACGCCGGGGTGCCGACGTCGTCCCTGCTGGCCGGCGGCCTGCTCGGGCTGGTCGGCTTCTTCGTGATCCCGGTGGTCGGCCTGGTCGTCGGCTTCGTCGGCGGCGTATGGGGGGCCGAGCGGCTGCGACTGGGCAGCAACCAGCTCGCCTGGCCGTCGACGGTGCACGCGCTCAAGGCCGCCGGCCTGTCGATGCTGGTGGAGTTCCTCGCCGGGCTGGTGATCGCCGTGCTCTGGGTGGCTGGCCTGATCTTCGCCTGAGTCGAGGAGTTCGGAGGGGCGGCGGGCGGGGCGGGTCGCCGCAGTGAGAGAGAGGTGAGCGCCCCGCCCGCCGCCGGCCGGGCGTTGCCGAGCGCCCGGCGGGGCCCGTCCGGATCGGGCCTGGTCACAGGCTCAAGGATGCGCGTCACGGTCCGCCGCGGGCAAGGCGATTATCGGCACGGGACCGCTGGCGGCTCGACCGGCGCGAGCCGAGACGGCAACGGCGTTCCCGCCACCCCCTCCCCGAGGGAGATCTCTCCCGCGCCGATCTTGCAGTTGCGGCCCGGGCAAAAGGGGTGAAGCGGCCTTCTGGGGGGCCGATAGTGCAAGATCGGCGCGTGGTGGCGGGCGGGGCGGGCAGACCAGTCCGCACCCCGCCGGGTGGCCTTCTGCTCAGGGTGAGGCCACCCTTTCCGGGGACGAGGGTGATCGTAGGAGCAGGACCGGTCAGGGCGCACCGAACTGCACCCCGCGCCCACTCACGTCGAGCCGACTTCGACCGACTGGGATCACCCCCGCGTGCGCGGGGAACAGACTTGCTCGCGGGGCGGCCTCGTGTGCATGCCGGGCGAGTTCAGGGCTGCTTGGTGTGCTCGACGAACGCGCGCCAGGTCTGCGGGGTGAAAGCGAGCACCGGGTCGGACGGGTCCTTGCTGTCGCGGACGGCAACCACGTCGGCGAGGTTGTCGGCAACCTCAACGCAGTCGCCGCCGCTCGTGCCGCTGCGAGTGGACTTCTTCCATCGCGCGCTACTGCACCCTCCCACCGTTCCAGAAGCGTAGCCATCTCATCCTCGCTGTCGGTGACCAAGCCGGAAAGTTGGTTCTCCAGGTGTCCCACCCAGCCTCCGTCGGCGGACCTGGCCAGAGCGAGCGGGCCGGACAGTCCGACGTGTAGCCCGGCATCGGTGGGGATGACGTGGATGTGGACGTGGGAGAGTTCGGCCATTCGCAGCAGATGGGCGAGCTGTTCGCCCATGATCGCGTCGGTTCGGCGAAGCGCTGACTCGTCGATGACGGCGACGACCTGGGGCGGGTGCTCGCGTACCAGAATTTCCTGCCGCTCCAGGCGGGCCGCGACCTGCCGCTCGACCTCCTCCTCCGGCTTCGTGTCGTCGAAGCGCAGCACGGCGCGGGCGTAGTTCTCGGTCTGGAGGAGACCGGGGACGAGCGTGGGGTTGAAGTACCTGAGCTGCTTGGCGTTGCGCTCGGCCTCCAGCCAGGGGCGGAACCACGAGGGCTGGCAGTCCCGCTCGGCCACTCGCAGCAGGGACTCGAACAGGCCGCCCGTGTCGAGCACCGCGTCCATCCGCTCGACGTACGGCTTGTCGAGCGCCAGTCGTCAGGCGGTTTCGCCGAGCGCTGCCGAGCGTCGACGGGTGCGGTGTCGCGACTACTGCATCGGGCGGGAGGTGTTGCGGCTGAAGGTCAGCTACGTCCCCCGGTACGCGAACTTCCTGGCGTCGCGGTGGGTGCGGCTGGAAGGGCTGGAGCTGCGTCCCGACGGCACACCGTGGCGGGAGCGCGTCGTCATGGTCCGGGCGCAGGCGATCCGGGACGCCCGGCCGATCCGCCCGGAGCCGGGGGTGCGGGAGCGATGACGGGCCAACACCCGCCGAGGTACGCCGGCGGTCCCTGCTTCACCTGCGGCAGGCCGTGGCCGTGCTTCGACCGGCAGGTGGCGAGCCTCGTCGAGTACGCCGGCCGGGGGGACCTGCTCGTGACGTACATGGGCGACTGGCACCGTCTCGGGGTCGAGGAGCGCAGGCGGCGCGGCCTGCCGTTCGACCCGGACATGGAACTGTGGCACCTCGGGTGGCTCGACATGGTCCTGCCGGCGCGGGGTGAGCGCCGCGGCGGCGGTGGTCGAGCCCGCGCCCGGGGGGCCGAGGTGCGGCGACCTGCTGCACGTCACCCGGAACGCGAGCGTCCAGTTCGTCCGGCCGATCCTCTTCCGCGTGATCCGCGTCCACGAGGACTGGCACACGTACCACGGGTGGCTGTGGCTGGACGGCTACGAGGTCGACGCGAAGGGTGCCGCCGTGGCCCGCCGCTCGATCTACGTCCGGCCGGCGGGACTGCGGTGGCCGACCCGCGCCGGCGCCCGCCGGCAACGCCCGCCGAGCGGCCCCGCCCCGCCCGGCGGCCGGCGTGACCAGCCGTTCGGCCCGGCCGGCCGCCGGCCTGCCCCCCACCGTTCGGCCTGACCAGCCGTTCGGCCTGGCCGGAAGGAGGCCGGACGACCGTCGCGGCGGATTGACCGTCCCCGTCGACGGGACGAGACTCGGGCGCACGCGTTTCCGGCAACACCGCCAGGAGGTGTGCAGTGGCCACGACTCCCGCGCCGACCGCCGAGCAGCCGATGGACGACGACGCTCGCCGGCTCGCCGAACTCGGCTACCAGCAGGAGCTACGCCGTAAGTGGAGCGGCTTCTCCAACTTCGCGATCTCGTTCTCCATCATCTCGATCCTGGCCGGCTGCTTCACCACGTTCGGCCAGGCGTGGAACAACGGCGGGCCGGTCGCCATCTCCTGGGGCTGGCCGCTGATCTCGCTGTTCATCCTGGTCATCGGCTTCTGCCTGGCGGAGCTGGTGTCGGCGTATCCGACGGCCGGCGGCATCTACTGGTGGGCGGCGAAGATGGGCCGGCCGGTGCACGGCTGGTTCACCGGCTGGCTCAACCTGATCGGGCTGGTCGCGGTCACCGCGTCGGTCGACTACGGCTGCGCCACCTTCCTCAACCTCACCCTGTCGGCGCTGTTCGACGGCTGGGAGGGGACGCTCCGCCAGGCGTTCGTGCTGTTCGTGATCATTCTGGCTCTGCACGGGCTGATCAACATTTTCGGGCACCGGATCATCGACGTACTCCAGAACGTCTCGGTGTGGTGGCACGTGGCCGGCGCCGCTGCGGTGGTGGCCATTCTGGTGTTCGTCCCGGACGAGCACCAGAGCTTCCAGTTCGTCTTCACCGAGCGGTTCAACAACTCCGGCTTCGGCGACGGCGGCACCGGCGGGCTGACCTTCTGGTTCTACGTGCTGCCGCTGGGCTTCCTGCTCACCCAGTACACGATCACCGGCTTCGACGCCTGCGCGCACGTCTCCGAGGAGACCCGGGGTGCCTCGAAGGCCGCCGCGCAGGGGCTCTGGCGGTCGATCTTCTACTCGGCCGTCGGGGGCTGGATCCTGCTGCTCGCCTTCCTCTTCGCCGCCACCGACGTGGAGGCCATCAACGCGGCCGGCGGGTTCTCCGGTGCGATCTTCTCCACCGCGCTCACCCCGTTCTTCTTCAAGACCGTCATCATCATCTCCACCATCGGGCAGTTCTTCTGCGGCATGAGCTGCGTGACCTCGATGAGCCGGATGGCGTACGCGTTTAGCCGGGACCGGGCGGTGCCGGGCTGGCGGCTCTGGTCCCGGGTGGACCGCAACGGCACCCCGGTCAACGCGATCATCGGCGCGACCCTGGCGGGGCTGGTGCTCACCCTGCCGGCGCTCTACGAGAGCACGTCTGGCATCCCGGTCGCCTTCTACGCGGTCGTCTCGGTCGCGGTGATCGGGCTCTACCTCTCCTTCGTCATCCCGATCGCGCTGCGGCTGCGGATGGGCGATCGGTTCACCCCCGGTCCGTGGACCCTCGGCCGCAGGTACCGGCTGCTCGGCTGGGTCGCGGTGGTCGAGATCGCGATCATTTCGGTGTACTTTGTGCTGCCGATCGTGCCCGCCGGGGTGCCCGGTCACGCCGACTTCACCTGGTCGGCGGTGAACTATGCGCCGCTCGCCGTCGGCGGGGTGCTGCTCGTCGTCGCCGTGTGGTGGTACGCCTCGGCCCGCAAGTGGTTCACCGGCCCCCGCCGTACCGTCGGGTTTGCCGACGCGTCCGGGGCGGGCATTGACGGTGATCCGGTCAGGCAGTAGACCATGGTGATGGAGGCCCGCGCATGAGCAGAGCACCGCTGTCCCTCGAAGAGTTACGGGCGGCGGTCGCTGCCGGCAAGCTCGACACCGTGGTGCTGGCCCTGGTCGACATGCAGGGCCGGTTGCAGGGCAAGCGGTTCCACGCGCCGTTCTTCCTCGACCAGGTCGTGGAGAACGGCAGCGAGGGGTGCAACTACCTGCTCGCCGTGGACGTCGACATGAACACCGTCGACGGGTACGCGATGTCGAGCTGGGAGCGCGGGTACGGCGACTTCGCGATGGTGCCCGACCTGGAGACGCTGCGCCGGGTGCCCTGGCAGCCGGGCACGGCGATGCTCCTGGCCGACCTGGCGTGGCTGGACGGGTCCGGCCCGGTGGCCGCCTCGCCCCGGCAGATCCTGCGCCGCCAGCTCGACCGGCTCGCCGCGCACGGCCTTACCGCGTACGCGGGCACCGAGCTGGAATTCGTCCTCTACCGCGACTCGTACGAGGACGCCTGGCGGCGTGGCTACCGCGAGCTGACCCCGGCGAACCAGTACAACGTCGACTATTCGCTGCTCGGCACCGCCCGGGTGGAGCCGCTGCTGCGCCGCATCCGCACCGAGATGGCCGGCGCGGGCCTGACCCCGGAGAGCGCCAAGGGCGAGTGCAACCTCGGCCAGCACGAGATCGCCTTCCGGTACGACGAGGCAGTGGCCTGCGCCGACCATCACGTGATCTACAAGAACGGGGCGAAGGAGATCGCCGCCCAGGAGGGCATGTCGCTCACCTTCATGGCGAAGCCGAACGCCCGGGAGGGCAACTCCTGCCACATCCACTTCTCGCTACGCGACGCCGACGGGCGCTCGGCGATGCTCGGCGACGGGCCGGCCCACCTGAGCGTCACGGGGCAGCGGGTGCTGGCCGGGCTGCTGGACACCATGCGGGAGTTCAGCCTGATGTTCGCCCCGAACATCAACTCGTACAAGCGGTACCAGCCCGGCTCGTTCGCCCCGACCGCGCTGCGCTGGGGCACCGACAACCGCACCTGCGCGCTGCGGCTGGTCGGGCACGGCCAGGGGATGCGGGTGGAGAACCGGGTGCCGGGCGCGGACGTCAACCCGTACCTGGCGATCGCCGCCCTGGTGGCGGGGGCGGTGCACGGCATCGAGCGGGAGCTGGAGCTGGGGCCGGAGTGCACCGGCAACGCGTACGACGACCCGGCCGCCGAGCGCGTCCCCGGCACCCTGCGCGACGCCCTGGAGCTGTGGGAGTCCTCGACGATCGCCCGTGCCGTCTTCGGCGACGACGTCCACGCCCACTACGCCAACCAGGCGAGCGTCGAGCTGAAGGCATTCGACGCCGCGGTAACGGACTGGGAGCTCACCCGTGGCTTCGAACGCCTCTGACCCCGTCCCTCTTCCTCCCGCGATCTTGCAGTTGGGGCCCCTGGCATGGGAGCTTGGCGGCATTTGTGGGGGCCGTAACCGCAAGATCGTTGGAGCTGAGGGGGAGGCAGGGTGGGAGGGGTGGGGACCGTGACGCGGGTGCTTGATCCGGCCACGGGGAGTGTGGTGCGGGAGGTCGGGGCAGCCTCGGGGGAGGAGACGGATGCGGCGATCGCGCGGGCCTCGGGCGCGTTCGAACGGTGGCGGGGGGTGGCGCCGGGCGAGCGGGCGCGGGTGCTGCGGCGGTTCGCCGCCCTGGTGGACGCGCACCTGGAGGAGTTGGCGCTGCTGGAGGTGCGCAACAGCGGGCACACCATCGGCAACGCCCGCTGGGAGGCCGGCAACGTCCGCGACGTGCTCGACTACTACGCGGGCGCGCCGGAGCGGCTGACCGGCCGGCAGATCCCGGTGCCCGGCGGGCTGGACGTCACCTTCCACGAGCCGCTCGGCGTGGTCGGGGTGATCGTGCCGTGGAACTTCCCGATGCCGATCGCCGCCTGGGGGTTCGCCCCGGCGCTGGCGGCCGGCAACACGGTCGTGCTCAAGCCGGCCGAGCTGACCCCGCTGACCGCGCTGCGCCTGGCCGAGCTGGGGCGCGACGCGGGCCTGCCCGAGGGCGTGTTCACCGTCCTGCCGGGCCGGGGCGACGTGGTGGGGGAGCGGTTCGTCACCCATCCGGCCGTACGCAAGGTCTGCTTCACCGGGTCCACCGAGGTCGGCACCCGGATCATGGCCGGCTGCGCCGCCCAGGTGAAGCGGGTCACCCTGGAGCTGGGCGGCAAGAGCGCGAACATCGTCTTCGCCGACGCGGACCTGGAGCGGGCGGCGGCCACCGCACCGTACGCGGTCTTCGACAACGCCGGCCAGGACTGCTGCGCCCGGTCGCGGATCCTGGTCCAGCGCCCGGCGTACGACCGGTTCCTGGAGCTGTTGGAGCCGGCCGTGCGGGCGCTGCGGGTGGAGGACCCGGCGCGGGAGACCGCCGAGATGGGCCCGCTGATCTCCGCCGCCCAGCGCGACCGGGTCGCCGGGTACGTCGACGGGGCGCGGGTGGCCTTCACCGGCTCCCGCCCCGACGGCCCCGGCTTCTGGTACGCCCCGACGGTGCTGCTCGCCGACTCCCCGGCCGAGCGGCACTGGCGGGAGGAGATCTTCGGCCCGGTCGTGTCGGTGCTTCCGTTCGACGACGAGGCGGACGCGGTCCGGCTGGCCAACGACACCGAGTACGGCCTGTCCGGCTCGATCTGGACCCGGGACGTGGGCCGGGCGTTGCGGATGGCCCGGGCGGTCGAGTCGGGCAACCTCAGCGTCAACTCGCACTCCTCGGTGCGGTACTGGACCCCGTTCGGCGGGATGAAGCGCTCCGGGCTGGGTCGCGAGCTGGGCCCCGACGCGTTGCACGCCTTCACCGATGTCAAGAACGTGTTCATCAGCACCGAGGAGTGAACGTCATGCAGCAACGACTGGCGGACCGGGTCGCCGTGGTGACCGGGGCGGGCAGCGGGATCGGGCTGGCCACGGCGCGGCGGTTCGCCGCCGAGGGGGCGCGGGTGGTCTGCGTCGACGTCGACGCGACGGCAGGCGACCGGGCCGCGCAGGAGGTGGGCGGCGAGTTCGTCGCCTGCGACGTGGCCGACGAGGCGGCCGTGCGGGACCTGTTCGACGGGGTGGCGCGGCGGCACGGGCGGGTGGACGTGGCGTTCAACAACGCGGGCATCTCGCCGCCGGACGACGACTCGATCCTGGAGACCGGCCTGGACGCCTGGGAGCGGGTGCTGCGGGTCAACACCACCAGCGTCTACCTGTGCTGCAAGTACGCCATCCCGCACATGCGCCGGCAGGGCAAGGGCTCGATCATCAACACGGCGTCGTTCGTGGCGCTGATGGGTGCGGCCACGTCGCAGATCGCGTACACGGCGAGCAAGGGCGGGGTGCTGGCGATGACCCGGGAGCTGGCGTGCAGTTCGCCCGAGAGGGCATCCGGGTGAACGCGTTGTGCCCCGGACCGATCGCCACCCCCGCTGCTGATGGAGCTGTTCGCCGCCCGACCCCGGAGCGGGGCCGCCCCGCCGCCTCGTGCACGTGCCGATGGGCCGGTTCGGCCAGCCGGAGGAGATCGCCCCCGGCGGTCGCCTTCCTGGCCAGCGACGACTCGTCGTTCATGACGGCCGCACAGTTCGTGGTCGACGGCGGGATCACCGGCGCGTACGTGACCCCGCTGTGAGGTGGGGCGGGGCCGGTCCGCGCCCCGGCCCGTCGGGTGTCCCACCTGGCAGTAATGGGCATCCCACTTCTCGGTAGGCGGTGCCAGGATGGGGGCATGAAGGTTCATGAGGCCATCGACGGGCGGCTGCGCGAGTTCATCGAGGAGCAGCCCGTCTTCTTCGTCGCCACCGCGCCCTCCGGGACCGACGGGCACGTCAACGTCTCGCCGAAGGGCATGCGCGGCACCTTCGTCATCCTCGGCCCGCACCGGGTGGCGTGGGTCGACTTCCACGGCAGCGGCGCGGAGACCATCGCCCACCTGCGGCAGAACGGTCGCATCACGCTGATGTTCTGCGCCTTCGCCGGGCCGCCGAACATCGTCCGGCTGCACGGCCGGGGCTTGGCCGTGACGGTGGAGGACGCCGGCTTCGCCGAGCGGCTCGCCGACTTCCCCGACCCGCCGGACCTGCACTCCGCCCGCGCGGTGATCACCGTCGACGTCGAGCGGATCAGCGACTCCTGCGGGTACGCCGTCCCGCTGATGGAATACCAGGGGGACCGGGACCTGTTGATCCGGGCGCACTCCCGCCGCACCGCCGAGGACCTGGTCACCTACCGGGCCACGAAGAACGCCGCGAGCATCGACGGCCTGCCGGTCTTCTGAGTCCCCGGCGAGGCCCCGCCCGTCCGATCAGGCCGGGGCGGCCGGCCGCCCCGGCGATCCCCAGGTGAGACGCAGGTAGCCAGCGCATGACGGCGGTGATGCGTTACGTTGCTGGTCCGTCTGGGTACAAGGCGGGGCACGGCGGCGGCGATCATGCGTTGTCGGGGGGTGACGGCCGGTGCGGGAGGGTGCATGAGCTCGGCCCAGGGGGGCGACGACGGGCAGCATCCGTCCGTCGGGACCGTCGAGGAGGCGTTCCCGCCGCTGCTCACCGCCGCGTGCGCCACCGGTGGCGAGATGGGGGAGCGGCTACTCCGCTTCGACTGGGCGTCCAGTCCGCTCGGCCTCCCGTCCGGCTGGCCGCCGGCGCTCTGCCACGCGGTCGCCATGATGCTCTCCTCCCGGGCGCAGATCGTCATGTTCTGGGGCCCCGATCACCGTGCCTTCTACAACGACGCCTACCTGCCGACCATCGGCGCCAAGCACCCCCACGCCATCGGCCAGCCCGCCCTGGAGCACTGGGTGGAGACCTGGGACGTGCTCGGGCCCCTGCTGGACTCGGTCCGCAAGACCGGCGAGCCGTACCGGGGCGAGAACCATCCCTTCGTGCTGCACCGGCACGGCTTCCTCGAAGAGGTCTACTTCGACGTCTCGTACGACCCGATCCGCGCCGCCGACGGCGGCATCGACGGGGTTCTCTGCATCGTCAACGAGACCACCGGTCGGGTGCTCGGCGAACGCCGGCTGCGCGCACTGGCCGAACTGGGCTCCGACCTGGCGGAGGCGGAGAACGTCGCGGCGCTGGGACGGGCCGCCGCCCTGGTGCTCGACCGGCACCGGGCGGACGTCCCGTTCGGCCTGGTCTACCTGCGTGACGACGCCGGGCGGCTCACCCTCGCCGGGCGCAGCGGCGCCGACGCCGCCGCCGGGCCGGTCGAGCCGCTGCCGTTCCGCGACGCGGCGACGGCCACGGTGAGGCGGGTCGCCGACGGCGGGTGCGCCACCACGATCGACGTCGTCGACCTGCTGCCGCAGGTCGACGCCGGCACCGCCGCGCAGGCGCTGGTGCTGCCGGTCACCGCGACCCACGAGCCTGTGGGGGCGCTCGTCGTGGGCGTCTCGGCCCGGCTGCCGCTCACCGGCGAGTACCGCACCTTCTTCGACCTGATCGCCGCCCAGCTCTCCCGCGCTGTCGGCCGGCAGCGGGCGTACGAGCAGGAGCGGGCCCGGGCGGCCGAGTTGGCCGCGCTCGACCGGGCCAAGACGAGCTTCTTCGCCAACGTCAGCCACGAGTTCCGCACCCCGCTGACCCTCGTGCTGGGCCCGCTGGAGGACCTGCTCGCCGACCAGACGCTGCCCGAAGCCCACATCGACCAGCTGACCGTGATGCACCGCAACGCGCTGCGCCTGCTCAAGCTGGTCAACACCGTGCTCGACTTCTCCCGCCTGGAGTCCGGCCGGCTGGCCGCCCACTACCAGCCCACCGACCTCGCCGACTACACCGCCCGGCTGGCCAGCACCTTCCGCTCGGCCACCGAACGCGTCGGCCTGCGCCTGGCCGTCGACTGCCCGCCGCTGCCCGCGCCGGTCTTCGTCGACCGGGACATGTGGGAGAAGATCGTGCTCAACCTCGTCGCCAACGCGGTGAAGTTCACCTTCGACGGCGAGGTCCGGGTCCGGATCCGGGCGGTGAACGGCGCGGCCCGGCTGGAGGTCGCCGACACCGGCGTCGGTATCGCCCCGGAGGAACTGCCGCACGTCTTCAAGCGGTTCCACCGGGTCCCCGGCGTCCGCTCCCGCACCCACGAGGGCACCGGGATCGGGCTGGCGCTGGTCCGGGAACTGGTGGAGATGCACGGCGGCCGGGCCGAGGTGCGCAGCGTCGTCGACGGGGGCAGCCTCTTCACCGTGACCGTGCCGTTCGGCTCCGCACACCTGCCCGCCGACCGGGTGGCGGCCGACGCCCCGGACGCGCCGCCGGAGCTGGGGCAGGCGCGGCTCTTCGCGGCCGAGACCGCGCGGTGGACCGCCGCGCCGGCCGCCGCGTCGGCCGTGTCACCCGGTGGCGGGGACCGGGCCGCGGCGGGTCGCATCCTGCTCGCCGACGACAACGCCGACCTGCGCGAACACGTCGCCCGGCTGCTCTGCCCGTCGTGGGAGGTGGTGGCCGTGCCGGACGGCGTCGAGGCGCTGCGCCGGGCCATGGAGACCCCGTTCGACCTGGTGCTGACCGACGTGATGATGCCCCGGCTCGACGGCTTCGGCCTGGTCACCGCGCTGCGCGCGGACCCGCGTACCCGGCACGTGCCGATCGTGCTGCTCTCCGCCCGGGCCGGTTCGGCGGAGGCCGTCGCCGGCCTCGCCGTCGGCGCGGACGACTACCTCACCAAGCCGTTCTCAAGCCAGGAGCTGATCGCCCGGGTCCGGGCCAACGTCGAGCTGGGCCAGCTACGGGGGCAGATCATCCGGCGGCTGCGCGCGCTGGCCGACGCCGCCGTAGCGGTGAACACCGCCCGCACCACCGCCGAGGTGCTCCAGGTGGCCGCCCGGCACGCGGTCGGCCTCGCCGAGGCGGCCCGGGTGGTGGTCACCGCCACCGGGGCCCGGTACGAGGCGGACGGCGGCGGGACGGCCGCCGTCGAGCCGTCTGTCGTGCTGCCGCTGACCGGCAGCGCCGCGGAACAGCTCGGCGAGCTGCGGGTCTGGGGCGACGCTCAGGACGCCACCGACCCCGGCCACGCCGCGCTGACCCAGCTCGCCCGGCTGGTCGGAGTGCGGCTGGAGAACGCCCAGCTCTACGAGGCCGAGCACCGCATCGCCACCACCCTCCAGCACAGCCTGCTGCCCCGGTCGCTGCCCCGGCTGCCCGGCGCGGTGGTGGCCAGCCGTTACCTGCCCGGCAGCGCCGACGTCGAGGTCGGTGGCGACTGGTACGACGTGATCCGGCTCGACGACGACGAGCTGGTCCTGGTCATCGGCGACGTGGTCGGCAAGGGTGTGCGGGCCGCCGCCTCGATGGGGCAGCTCCGCAACGCGCTGCGGGCGTACGTGCTGGAGGGCTACGACCCGGGCGAGTCGCTGACCCGGCTCAACCGGCTGGTCGGCTCGGCGGAGCAGCCGTCGTTCGCGACCGTGGTCTGCCTCTGGTTCTCGCCGCGCACCGGCCGGCTCCGCTACGCCAGCGCCGGGCATCCGTCCCCCCTGCTGATCCGAGGAGACGGCGTGGCGTTCCTGCACGACCGCGCGCTCGGTCCACCGGTGGGCGCGATCCCCGGCGCGTCGTACCGGACGGTGGACGACGAGCTGGCCCCCGGGGCCCGGCTGCTGCTCTACACCGACGGGCTGATCGAGGACCGCCAGCTCGGACCTCGACGCGGCCCTCGCGCAGCTACGCGCGGACGCAGCCGGCGGCGAGCACGTCGCCGACCTGGTCGACGCGGTCGTGGAGCGGGTCGCCACGCGACCCCGCCGCGACGACGTGGCGGTGCTCGCGCTGGAGGCGACCGAGCCGAACCGGTTCGCGCTGCGGCTGCCCGCCGACCCGACCCGGCTGAGCGTGCTGCGCAGCCGACTGGAGGACTTCCTCACCGCCCACCGGGTCGGCGAGAACGACCTGTTCGACCTCACCGTGGCGGTCTCCGAGGCCGCCGCGAACGCCATCGAGCACCCGGTCTCCCCGGCCGAGCCGACCATCGGGGTGGAGGTGACCCTCGTCGACGGCACGGTGGTGGCCACGGTGCGGGACAGCGGGCAGTGGCGGGAGTCGACCGGCGCGGGCTTCCGCGGGCGCGGGCTGGCGTTGATCAGGGCGCTGGGCGAGTTGACAATCAGCCGTACCGCCGAGGGCACCGAGGTGACGCTGCGCCGGCGGCTACGGGGTTGAGCGCTCAGGCGGGGGCCACCCAGCCCTGCTCGGCCAGGCCGGAGATCTCCAGCACCCGGCGGACCTGCCGCGACGGCAGCACGGTCAGCGTCTGCGGGAACCGCTGGGAGAGCAGGATCACGGCGTGGATCGCCGCCGAGTCGAAGAACGTGACCCTCCGCAGGTCGAGGGTCACCCGACCGGCCGGCTCCCGCAGCACGGTCTGGAGCATCGTGTCGGCGGTGGCCATGTCCACCTCGCCGGAGACCACCACGCGGACGTGGTCGCCGTCGGTCTCCGCGCGGGCGGAGAAGACGGGAGCGTCACCCCCTTGATCCACGGTCAACACGATGGCACAGCGGAAGTGGCTCGGCAACAATCGGTCGGCCGAGGCCGCCGGCCAGCCCACCGACGCCGGCGGGCACCGGGCCGCAGCGCCCGGCGCCGGGCCGGCGATAGGCTTGTGTCATGACCGTCCGTGCGCCGCTGACCCCCGGCACGCTCTCCCCGATGCGACCGGTGCCGGGTCACATCGTCCGACCGGAGTACGTGGGCAAGAAGAGTCCCCAGGCATGGCGCGGCTCGCACGTGCAGACCCCGGAGACCATCGCGCGGATGCGGGTCGCCGGCCGGCTCGCCGCCCAGGCCACGCAGCTCGCCGGCGAGCACTGCAAGCCCGGGGTGAGCACCGACGAGATCGACCGGGTGGTGCACGAGTTCCTCTGCGACCACGGGGCCTATCCGTCGACGCTGGGCTACAAGGGCTTCCCGAAGTCCTGCTGCACCAGCCTCAACGAGGTGATCTGCCACGGCATCCCGGACTCGACGGTGCTCCAGGACGGCGACATCGTCAACGTCGACGTGACCGCGTACATCGGTGGGGTGCACGGCGACACCGACGCCACCTTCTGCGTCGGCGAGGTCAGCGAGGAGGCCCGGCTGCTGGTCGAGCGGACCCACGAGGCGATGCTGCGGGGGATCAAGGCGGTCGCCCCGGGCCGGCAGATCAACGTGATCGGCCGGGTCATCGAGTCGTACGCCAAGCGGTTCGGCTACGGCGTGGTCCGCGACTTCACCGGCCACGGCATCGGGGAGGCCTTCCACAGCGGCCTCTACGTGCCGCACTACGACAGCCCCCGGCCCACCGACGTGATGGAGCCGGGGATGACCTTCACCATCGAGCCGATGATCACGCTCGGCACCCACCAGTACGACATGTGGGACGACGGCTGGACGGTCGTCACGAAGGACCGGAAGTGGACCGCGCAGTTCGAGCACACGATCCTCGTGACCGAGGACGGCCACGAGATCCTGACCCTGCCGTGACCGACACCCCGGCCGCGCTACGCGAGGGGCACCACGCGGACGTGTCCGGCGGCTGGCTGCGGCCGGCCGTGTTCGGCGCGATGGACGGCCTGGTCACCAACATCGCCCTGATCGCGGGCGTCGGCGGCGGCGGGGTGTCGCCGCACAGCATCGTGCTCACCGGCGTCGCCGGCCTGGTCGCCGGCGCGATCTCGATGGGCCTCGGCGAGTACACCAGCGTCCGGTCGGCCAACGAGCAGGTCGCCGCCGAGGTGGCCAAGGAGCGCCGCGAGCTGGAACGGCACCCGGAGGCGGAGGCCCGCGAGCTGGCCGACGCCTGGGTGGCCCGGGGCCTGTCCCGCGACCTCGCCATGCAGGTCGCCGAGGCGGTGCGGGCCAACCCGGAGGAGGCGCTGCGGGTGCACGTCCGGGAGGAGTTGGGCGTCGACCCGGACGAGCAGCCGAGCCCGTGGGTGGCGGCGATCTCGTCGTTCCTGTTCTTCTCGGCCGGCGCGCTGATCCCGCTGCTGACCTACCTGCTCGGCGCCACCAGCCTGTGGCTGGCGTTGGCCGTCGGCGGGGTCGGGCTCTTCGCGGCCGGGGCGATCGTGGCCCGGTTCACCAACCGCGCCTGGTGGAGCAGCGGCCTGCGGCAACTCCTGCTCGGCGCGGCGGCGGCAGCCGCGACGTACCTGGTCGGCACCCTCATCGGCGTCCAGGGCGGCCTGTAAGGAAGGGCCCCCTGTTAACGCCTGCGGTAGAGAAGGGTTCCCCTCTCAACACCCGCCACCCCGCCACCCGCCACGCGGGCGTGCCGGGCGGCACGGAATGGGGGGCGAGGCGGGTCGGAGGCGCCGCGCGGGTCAGCCGGCGAGGAGGTCGTCGACGGTGCCGTCGACGGGGCGACCCCGGGCGGCCAACTCTTCGGCCTGCCGGGCCAGCACCGCGCCGACCTCGGTCATGTCCGCCCCGGCCAGACCGGTCCGGCGCACCGCGTCGCCCGGGTCCCGGAAGTAGGTGCGACTGAGCAGCCCGTTGACCGTGGCCGCCGCAAGCCGGGCCTCGCCGAGCATCAGCAGCGCCTGGTCCGTCTCGTACCACTCGGCGAGTCGGGCGGCCCGGGCGTGCGCGGCGCAGCCCCGGTACCACGCCTGCCGGGCGGCCCCGGTGAACTCCGCCGGCCGGGCCCGGGCCAGCGTGGCCAGGTGCTCGTCGCGCAGGGCCGGCAGCCAGCCCGTCGGGTCGTGCAGCGCCCGGGTGGTGACGTACCGGTCGGCGACCAGCGGCCAGAGTGCCGTGATCGACCGCGCCCGCTCCAGGTGGTCGTCGGCGGCCGTCACGGTCAGGTCGACCAGGATCCCGTCCACCCGGCGGGTCGCCGGTCGCGGCCCCGCGCCGGGCCGGTAGGTGGCGATCAGCAGCCCGACCTCGCCGTCCCCGCCGCCGTCGTCGTCGCCGTGGGCCAGCGGGCCGTGCACCGCGATGGCCAGGACGTCGGCCGGGAAGCGTCGTCGGGCCGCCGCCGAGACCCGCTCCGCGACCGACCAGCGGGGATCGTCCTGGTAGAGGTCCACGCTCCTCCTCCGCCTCGCCGACCGTCGACCGGCCGCCGGGAGGGCCGCCGCGGCGCGGGCTCCACCCTAGTCACCCGGCGGCGGGGCCGCCCGGTCCGCCGCGCCCGGCCGGCACCAGCCGGAAGACGCGGATCTCCCGCCCGCCGGCCCGTTCGACGTACGTCTGGTACGCCGGCCACTCGGCGACCAACAGTTCCCAGAGCCGGTCGCGTTCCGCGCCGGTGGCCACCTCGGCCCGTACCGCCACCCGCCGGCCCCGCACGTCGACCTGGGCGGTCGGGTTGGCCAGCAGGTTCAGCGCCCAGGCGGGTTGGTGCTGCTGCCCCCAGTTGGAGCCGACCACCACGTAGGCGTCGCCGTCGGGGACGTACAGCAGGGGGTTGCTGCGCGGCAGGCCCGAGCGGCGCCCGGTGGTGGTGATGACCAGCGAGGGGACCAGGCCGAGCGCGACCACCCGTCCCCTACTCAGCCGGCCGACCGCCCGGTCCACCGGGACGAGCAGCCGGACCGTGGCGGCGAACCACCGGTGGTAGCCGAGGCGGCGGGTGAGGGTACCGATTGCGGACACGATCGTCAGTGTGCCGCCTGCGCCCGGCGGGTGGCACCCCGGTCGGCTGTCAGTCGAGGCGGCGTTCGACCGCCAGCCGGGACCGCGTGAACAGGGCCGCGCCGAGCATCGCCACCACCGGAACCACCACCAGCACGCCCAGGGTGAGCCAGGGGACCACGATCGGGTACGGCTCCGGCTCCGGCCAAACCGTGGCGTAGCGGCGGTTCAGGGCGACCATGATGATCGCGGCGGTGCCCAGCCCGACGACGATGCCCAGCGCCGAGCCGAGCACGGCGATCACCCCGGCCTGGCACAGCGAGAGCACCCGGCGCATCCGGGGACTGGCGCCCACGGCGCCCAGGGTGGACAGGTCCGTCCGCCCCTCGGCGGCGGCGAGGCCGGTGGCGACGGCCGCCGCGCCCACCGTGATCAGGCCGGAGCCGATGGCCAGCAGTAGCAGCAGGGGACGCTGGTCGTTGCCCCAGTCCCCCCGTTCGACGATCACGTCGAGCGGGCCGAGCCGGCGCAGTTCGACGTCGAAGCGGTCCTGCTGGGTGCTGGTCGGGGCGGCGGCGGTGGCCACCACGTACCCGAGTTGCTGGGAGGCGAGGCCGAGCCGGGCGGCGGCGGCGTGGGACACCACCAGGCGGTCCTCGAAGCCGGTGTGCAGGGCGTACCCGGGGACGGTGGCGGTCCCGACCGCCACGGGCTCCGAGTCGGTCCCCGCCCGGGTCGCCGTGAGGGTGAGTCGGCCGGCGAGGAGGTACCGCTCGTCGGTCACCACCGCGCCGCCGGCCGCCAGCACCCGCCGGGCGGCGGCCACCTGCTCGGGGCCCGCCCCGAGCAGCGCCGCCAGCGCGTCGCCGTCGTCGACCGAGACGGGCAGGGAGTAGCCCGTGGCGTATCCGTCCCCCGCCCGCCCGCCGCATCGCGGGTCGCTGCGGGCGCGTGCCCGCACGTCCGCGTCGTGCCACTGTTCCACCTGGTACGGGCAGGCCTGTGCGGGCGGCAGTTCCGCCCGGATGTCGCACCAGTCGCCGTCGTCGGCCGGCGTGGGGCAGGTGGGGATGTCGATCCGGGCCACCGTGCTCCCCGGCATCGTCGCGGCGGCCACCTCGGCGATCCGGGGCACCGGCGGCAGTGCCGTCTGCCCCTGGCCGACGACCATGGCGTGCCCGTACGGCATGGCCGGCTGGTAGCTGGCGCGGGTGCGGGCGCTGTCGCCGGCCACGTAGACGCCGAGGGCGACGCTGCCGGCGACCGCGGCCATCACCGCGGAGATGGCCGGGGCCGCCGAGGAACGGTTGCGGCTGGCGTCCCGCAGCGCGATCCGAGGTGCCAGCGGGAGCCACCGGCCGGCCCGGGCGAGCAACCCGACCAGCGTCGGGGTGACGAAGACCAGCCCGAGCTCGCCGACGACCAGGCCGGCGAAGAGCACGGTCGTGGTGGTCCGCGCGGCCCCGAGCGTGGCGACCGCCACGCCGACCGTGGCCAGCAGCACGCCGATCAGCAGCCAGCGCCGCCGGTGCTCCGGCGGGGTCCGCCGCCCGGCCAGCCCCGCCACCACGTCCTGTCGCGCGGCGGTCCAGGCCGGTGCCAGGGCCGCGAGCACCCCGGCCAGCACCGCGACCGCCGCGATCGCCGCCAGCGCGGTCGGGAAGACACGGTACGCCCCGAAGCGCGCCCCGAAGACGTACTCCTCGACGAGCGGGCGGGCCGCGAACGCGGCGGCGACGCCCAGCGCCAGGCCGGCGGCGGCCCCGGCGAAGCCCAGCACCACCCCGTCGGCGAGCACGATGCGGCGCAGGTGCGCGGCATCGCCGCCGGCCACCGCGACCAGTGCGAGGTCGCGGCGTCGCCGCCGCACCCCGACGGCGAACGCCGGCCCGACCAGCAGCACGACCTCAAGCAGGCCCAGCCCGCCCACCAGCAGCACGTTGGTGGTTTCCTCGACGCTGAGCGCGGCGCTGAGCGTCTCGGGACCGGCCGTGGGGTCCGGCACCGGGGCACGGACGACCACCACGATCCCGCGCGCGTTGAGCCGTTCCGTCAGCCCGGGATCGACATCGCCCGGCAGGTCGACGAGCCAGCTCGTCTCACCCTGCGGCCCGGCCGATGGCTGGGCCGCAGGGTGCAGGGCCACGGTGGGACCCAGGTCGTCGGGGAACTCCACGACCCCGACCACGGTCCGCTCGGCCGACCCGTCGGCCGGTGCGATCCGGCCACCGAGCCCCACGTGCAGCCGGCGCAGCGCCGCGCGGTTGAGCCCGACCTCGTCGGGCCCGGTCGGCGGGCGGCCGGCGAGGACCCGGCCCTGCCCCCGCAGCACCGGGTTGGTCAGGTCCAGCAGCCGCCCGCTGACCGTCTCGCGTTTGCCCCTGACCCGCACCTCGAACGGCACCCACCAGTGGACCTCGCCGACGCGACTGCCGGCCGGCAGCAGGGCGGTCAGCTCGCCGGCGGTGACCGGACGGGTCCGCTCCGGGACGCCGTCGCGGGCGTTTGAGGTGTCGCCCCAGGCGTCCTGCGTCACCGGGCCCTCGGCCGCCCAGCGCAGCTCCGCGTCGGCGGTCCCGAGCCGCCGGTCGACCCGCTCGGCCCGGCTCAGCTCCGCCATGTCGTAGCTGACTGCGGAGAAGGCGAGTCCCAGCACCGGAAGGGTGATCATGGCGAGCACCAACGCGGTCCGCCCCCGGGCGCGCAGTGCCTCCCGCCGGGCGATCCGCAGTGCCGCCCGCCAGGAGCGCAGCGCCGCCAGGAACCGCCGGTCGCGGGCGGGCCGAGCAGGCGGCCGGCCATGGGGACCGCCGGGCCCGGCGGGGGCGGCGGCCGGGTGCGGGCCCGCCGCCGGCGGGGCGGCGCGGCGCTTGGTGCTCACCGCCCGCTGCCGGCCAGGAGCTGTTCGACGCCACCCAACGGGGGCGTCGAGTCCACCATGATCCCGTCCCGCAGGA
>NZ_GG657738.1:5149431-5154011 GCF_000158815.1 Micromonospora sp. ATCC 39149
CGCTGCCGTGGGTACGGTGCACGTCGCGGACGTCGAGCACGGCGGTTCCCGCCGTGCCGGAACCGGGCGTGCCCGAACCGGTGGCGTCGGAGCCGGGGGCGTCGGGCCCACGAAGCGGGTCGATCGGGTCGGGTCGGGTCGTCGGCGCGCCGCCCGTCCCGCTCATCGTCGCGCCTCCTCGCCGTCTCGGTCCGCCTCCGCCGCGCGCCCCGGGCCGGCCCGTCCGCCGGGCCCCGGGGTGGGCCGGTGCCGGACCAGGCTCGTCTCGCAATGGTCCAGCCAGCGGATCTCCGCCTCGGCCTGGAACACCATCGCGTCCAGCACCAGCCGCCAGGGCAGGTCCTCGGGACGGTCGCTGGCGTACTTCAACCGCGTCAACTCCTGCAACGCCCGCATGGTGGCGGTGCGCTGGGTCTGCACCACGGCCCGTACGTCCACCCCGGGGGTGGTCAGGGCCAGGGCCAGCTTGATCGCCAGCTCGTCGCGGGGGCGGTCGGTGCGGCTGATCGGGGTCGCGAACCACAGCGCGAGGTCCGCCCGTCCGGCGTCGGTGATCTCGTACGGCCGCTGCCCCGCCTCGCTCTCCGGCAGCGGGCGGACCAGCCCGTCCCGCTCCAGCCGGGACAGGGTGGTGTAGACCTGCCCGATGTTCAGCGGCCAGGTCGAGCCGGTCGACTCCTCGAACGCGGCCCGGAGCTGGTAGCCGTACATCTGGCCGCGTTCGAGGAGCGCGAGCAGGCCGTGACGGATGGACATGGCTCCGAAGTATGCATACCTGGTATGCCATCCGCAATCGCGGGTGCCGCCGAGGCGACCAGCGCAAACGCCCGGGGCCCGGTCAGTGCGGTCAGGTGGGGCGGCCGGGGAAGGCCACGGTGACGGGAGTCACGCCGGCGGTGCGCCGCCACCGCGTGGCCCGCACCGCGCAGTCGGTCAGCGCCGCGAGGGCCCGGTCGCGGTCCGCGCCCGTGGTGTGCGGCAGCGCCACCCGCCAGAAGGCGGCGGTGCGTTCCTCCACCTCCACCGCCAGCCGTAGCGCGGTCGCCGCGTCGGTGACGGGGAACGGCAGCGTGTACCCGGCCTTGTCGGCGGGGACCGCGCTGCCGGCCTCGCTGAGCTGGAGCACCAGCGCGTCGCGCCGGGACCGGTGCGCCGTCTCGGCGCGGCGGGCGGCCGTGCGGGCGGCGTCGGCGAGCCGCACCCCGATCACCCCGTACGCGAAGACCGCCGCGTACTCGGCGGCGAGCGCGCCGGCCAGGGCCTCGGCCGGCCCGGACGGTGCCTGAAGGCGCCTCACCGCAACGCCTCCACGTGGGTCGCCCGGGCGGCGGCGATCGAGCCGACCAGGGCCGCCCGATCGGCCGGGGCCTCGGCACAGAGCGTCGCGGCCGACTCGCGCCCGCGCTGCTCGGCCTCGCGCAGCGCGGCCAGCACCGCCGAGCGGTCGCCGGTGGCGGTGGCGTCCGGGGACGGCTCCGGCGAGGGCACCGGCCGGCCCGTCAGCTTCGCCAGCTCGCCGGCGTGCGCTTCGTGGGCGTCCGCGATCGGGGTGAGCAGCGGCGCCAGGCCCGGGTGTGCGGCCAGGGCGGCGCGGTGCCGGGCGGCCAGCTCGCGGGCCTGCGCCGCGAGGGGTTCGAGCGGGTCGGGCACCCGGTCCCGCTCGTCGCCGCGGTCGAAGAGATCACAGCCGGTCAGCGGCGCGACGGTGCCGCCGAGCGCCAGGAGCGCGCCCGCGCGCAGGATGTTTCGCCGGGAATGCCCGAGTGCCCGATCGCGCTGTGTCGTTCTGCCCCTCGCCACCGGACAAGTCAACACCATCGGAGCGGATATGTGGGCCAAGGGCGTCGGTGCGCCGCCCGGCCCGCCGTGACGCGGTCGCGTTACGCTCTGCGCAGCCACCGGCGCGTCCGCCCCGGTGGCGTGCCGGCATGGCGTCCCGACCGGGCGTCGTCGTTCATGAAGGGGTGCGCCAGATGACGCAGCGTGGCCGTGCCACCAGGTCGACGGGGCCGACGGGGAGACCCCGACGCGCCGACGGCCCCCGGGGCGGTGACCGCGTCGGCGGCCCCCGGGTGGACCTCGCCGCACGGCGGGCCCGGTTGCACGCGGTGATCGAGCCGGTGGTCAACGCGGCCGGGTACGACCTGGAGGACGTCTCCGTCTCCCGGGCCGGCCGCCGGCACGTGGTGCGGGTGATCGTCGACGCCGACGGCGGGATCAACCTGGACGCCGTCGCCGATGTGTCCCGGGCCGTCTCCGCCGCGCTCGACGCGGCCGAGGAGGCCGGCGGCGACATCCTCGCCGGCGAGTACCAGCTCGAGGTCAGCTCCCCCGGGGTGGACCGTCCGCTCACCCTGCCCCGGCACTGGCGGCGCAACGTCGGCCGGCTGGTGAAGGTGACCGCCCGCGCCGTGGCGCCCGGGCCACGCGCCGGGGACCGGCAGCCCACCGGCGACCGGCAGGTCACCGGCCGGGTGGTCGAGGCCGACGACGAGCGCGTGGTGCTGGAGACCGACTCCGGCCGCGTGGAGTTCAGCCACGCCGAGCTCGGCCCCGGCCGGGTGCAGGTGGAGTTCCACCGCCTCGACGAGGTGACTGACGACGAACTCGACGACAGCTCAGACATTGACGACATCGACGACGAAGATGATGTGGAGGACGAGGAGAGGTGAACATCGACCTCGCGGCGCTGCGCGCACTCGAGCGCGAGCGGGAGATCCCGTTCGACACGATCCTTGCGGCGATCGAGACCGCGCTGCTGACCGCCTACCGGCACACCGAAGGGGCCGAATCGCACGCCCGGGTCGAGATCGACCGCAAGAACGGCGCGGCCCTGGTCTACGCCCAGGAGTTGGACGACGACGGCACGGTGGTGCGGGAGTGGGACGACACCCCGCACGACTTCGGCCGGATCGCGGCCATGACCGCCAAGCAGGTGATCCTCCAGCGCCTGCGGGAGGCCACCGACGAGGTGCACTTCGGCGAGTACGTCGGCCGCGACGGCGACCTGGTCACCGGTGTGGTGCAGGCGCACGAGGCGCGTAGCGAGAAGGGCATCGTCAGCGTCGACCTGGGCAAGCTGGAGGGCGTGCTGCCGCAGTCCGAGCAGGTCCCCGGCGAGCGGTACACCCACGGCGAGCGGATCCGCTGCGTCGTGGTGCACGTCGCCAAGGGCATGCGCGGGCCGCAGATCACCCTCTCCCGTTCCCACCCGGCGCTGGTGAAGAAGCTGTTCGCCCTGGAGGTGCCGGAGATCGCCGACGGCACCGTGGAGATCGGGGCCATCGCCCGGGAGGCCGGCCACCGCACGAAGATCGCGGTGCGTTCCGCCGTGCCGGGCGTCAACGCCAAGGGCGCCTGCATCGGCCCGATGGGGCAGCGGGTCCGCGCGGTGATGAGTGAGCTGCACGGCGAGAAGATCGACATCATCGACTGGTCGGACGACCCGGCCACCTTCGTCGGCAACGCGCTCTCGCCGGCCAAGGCCCTGCGGGTCGAGGTGGTCGACCTGGCCACCCGGACCGCCCGGGTCACCGTTCCGGACTTCCAGCTCTCCCTCGCGATCGGCCGGGAGGGGCAGAACGCCCGGCTTGCTGCCCGATTGACCGGTTGGCGGATCGACATCCGGTCGGACGCGGAGCAGGCGACCACGGCTGCGCGGAGCGCGGCTGATCACGTCCGGGAGCCGGGCGGCGCGATCTCGGGCAGCTAGGGGTAGACTCGTTCCAGTGGTACGACGCGCGCTGCCGGAGCGCACCTGTGTGGGTTGCCGGCGACGCGCGCCGGCCAGCGAATTGCTGCGGATCGTCGCGATCGGCGACGAGGCTGGTCACAGTCTTCGGCCCGATCCGGCCCGCAGGCTGCCGGGTCGGGGAGCGAACATGCACCCGGATCCGGCCTGCTTCGCGCTGGCAGTGCGCCGCCGTGCCTTCGGGCGCGCGCTGCGCGTCACCGGGGTCGTCGACCACGGTGTGCTGGCCGAGCACGTCGATGCGCCAACCACTACGTCCGGTCATCCCGATCGGGCGAGGGTCGCTAGCAAGGTAGGACGACCGACATGAGCACACGATGAAGTCCCTGAAATGACCAGGCTTCAAGTGCAGGAGTGAGGTCGCTGCGGGTGCTGCCCGCACGACCTCGGAGTGAGGAGTGCAGTGGCAGGTAAGGCCCGCGTACACGAGCTTGCCAAAGAGCTCGGGGTCGAAAGCAAGACCGTTCTCGCCAAGCTGAAGGAAATGGGCGAGTTCGTGAAGTCCGCGTCCAGCACCGTCGAGGCGCCCGTCGCCCGGCGGCTGCGCAACGCCTTCGTCGCCGGCTCCCCGGCACCGTCCGCCCCTTCGGCGGTCACCCAGAGCCCGACGTCGACCCCGACACCGTCCCCGACCCCGGGTGCCCCCCGGATCGCGGCGAAGCCGATGCCGCCCCGGCGGCCCGGCCCGCCGACCCCCGGACCGAAGCCCAAGGGCCCGGTCCCTGGCCCGCCGCAGCCGGCGACCCCGGTCGCCAAGCCGGCGAGTGCCCACGACATCGAGGTGGCCGCCGCCGAGGCGCGCGCCGCCGCGCTGAAGGCCGAGCAGGAG
>NZ_GG657738.1:5154408-5165734 GCF_000158815.1 Micromonospora sp. ATCC 39149
CCGGCGGTGGCGGCGGTGCCGGTCGTCCCGGCGGCGGTGGCGGTGGCTTCCGTGGCGGTCCCGGCGGCGGCGGCGGTGGCGGTGGCTTCCGTGGCGGTCCCGGCGGCGGCGGTGGCGGTGGCTTCCGTGGCGGTCCCGGCGGCGGCGGCGGTGGCGGCGCTCCCGGTGGCGGTTTCCGTCCGGGCGCACCGGCCGGCGGTGGCGGTCGTCCGGGTGGTGGCGGTCGTGGCCGTGGCGGCGGCGCCGCGGGTGCCTTCGGGCGTCCGGGTGGCAAGCCGACCCGTGGCCGCAAGTCCAAGAAGCAGCGCAGACAGGAGTTCGACAACCTGTCGGCCCCGACCATGAGCTCGGGTGCCCCCCGGGGTCAGGGTCAGGTCGTCCGGCTCTCCCGTGGCGCCTCGCTGTCGGACTTCGCCGACAAGATCAACGCCAACCCGGGTTCGCTGGTCCAGGAGATGTTCAACCTGGGCGAGATGGTCACCGCGACCCAGTCGTGCTCCGACGAAACCCTGCTGCTGCTGGGTGAGCACCTCGGCTTCGACGTGCAGATCGTCAGCCCGGAGGACGAGGACCGCGAGCTGCTCGCGCAGTTCAACATCGACCTCGACGCCGAGGTCGCGGAGGACCGCCTGGTCAGCCGTGCGCCGGTGGTGACCGTCATGGGTCACGTCGACCACGGTAAGACCAAGCTGCTCGACGCGATCCGCAAGGCGAACGTGGTCGCCGGCGAGGCCGGTGGCATCACCCAGCACATCGGCGCCTACCAGGTCCACGTCCCGCACGAGGGCGAGGACCGGGCGGTCACCTTCATCGACACCCCGGGTCACGAGGCGTTCACCGCCATGCGTGCCCGTGGTGCCCAGGTCACGGACATCGTGGTCCTGGTGGTGGCGGCCGACGACGGCGTGATGCCGCAGACCATCGAGGCGCTCAACCACGCCAAGGCGGCGGACGTGCCGATCGTGGTGGCGGTCAACAAGGTCGACAAGCCGGAGGCCAACCCCGACAAGGTCCGCCAGCAGCTGACCGAGTACGGGCTGGTCGCCGAGGAGTACGGCGGCGACACGATGTTCGTCAACGTGGCCGCGAAGCCGGGTATCGGCATCGACGAACTGCTGGAGGCGGTCCTGCTCACCGCCGACGCGTCGCTGGAGCTGACCGCTCCGATCGACGGGCCGGCGCAGGGTGTGGCCATCGAGGCCCACCTGGACAAGGGTCGGGGCGCGGTGGCGACGGTGCTGGTGCAGAAGGGCACCCTGCGGGCGGGCGACTCGATCGTCGCCGGCGGGGCGCACGGCCGGGTCCGGGCGATGCTCGACGAGAACGGCAACCAGGTCGCCGAGGCGGGTCCGGCCCGTCCGGTGCTGGTGCTCGGTCTCACCGCAGTCCCCGGGGCGGGCGACACCTTCCTCGCGGCGGCCGACGACCGTACGGTGCGCCAGATCGCCGAGCAGCGGCAGGCACGGCGGCGGGCGGCGTCCTTCGCCAACTCCCGTGGCCGGGCCACCCTCGAAACGCTCATGGAGCAGCTCAAGGAGGGCGAGAAGACCTCGCTCAACCTGGTGCTCAAGGGCGACGTCTCCGGTTCCGTGGAGGCGTTGGAGGACGCCCTGTTCAACCTCGACATCCCCGAGGAGGTCCAGCTCCGGATCATCCACCGGGGCGTGGGCGCGATCACCGAGAGCGATGTCATGCTCGCGAGCGCCTCGTCCGAGGCGGTCACGATCATCGGCTTCAACGTGCGGGCCGCCAACAAGGTCCGCGAGATCGCCGACCGCGAGGGCGTGGAGATCCGGTACTACACCGTCATCTACCAGGCCATCGAGGAGATCGACGCCGCGCTCAAGGGGCTGCTCAAGCCGGAGTACGAGGAGGTCGAGCTGGGCAGTGCGGAGATCCGCGACGTGTTCCGCTCGTCCAAGGTCGGCAACATCTCCGGCTGTATCGTCCGGTCGGGTGTCATTCGCCGCAACGCCAAGGCGCGGCTGCTGCGGGACGGGTCGGTCGTGGCGGACAACCTCACGATCAGCTCTCTCAAGCGGTTCAAGGACGACGCGACGGAGGTCCGCGAGGGCTTCGAGTGTGGTCTGACGCTGGGCGGTTACAACAACGTCCAGGTCGGCGACGTCATCGAGACCTTCGAGATGCGGGAGAAGCCGCGCGCCTGACGCGTCCGACGCACTGATCGAGGGGTTTACGCCCGAAACGGCGTAAACCCCTTGATCATGCGGGGGTCACTGCGGGTATCGTCCGGGACGATGTTCACCGGAATCGCAGTCTTCGACCTGCTGCTGCCGGGCGACTCCCGGTCGCTCAAAGCCAAGAGATCCTACGTCCGGCCGATCGTGGCGGCGCTGCGCCGCTTCGAGGTGTCGGTCGCCGAGGTGGGGGCGCTCGACCTGCACGGTCGGGCGGAGATAGCCGTGGCCGTGGTGGCCGCGGAGGGCGCGCACGTGCGCGAGGTGCTCGACTCCTGCGAGCGCCTGGTGGCGGGCCGCCCGGAGGCGGAGTTGCTGTCGGTCCGCCGACGCATGTACGGCGACGACGACTGACCGTGCGGGCGGTGCCGCCCGCACCGGCGTCGGCCCGATCGCGAAGGTAATGTTCGAACTGTTGGCCGGTCGGATCCGGTGGTGCCCCGCGCCGCCGGCCGGCCGGGAGTCCGACGCCGTGGAGGTGGGCGAGATGACGGATCCGGCCAAGGTACGCCGGCACGCGGAGCGCATTCGCGAACTGGTCGCGTCGGTGGTGCGGAGCCAGATCAAGGACCCGCGGCTCGGCATGATCACCATCACCGACGCCCGGATCACCGCCGATCTGCGCGACGCAACGGTGTTCTACACCGTCCTCGGTGACGCGGCGGCCCAGTCCAGCACGGCGGCGGCGCTGGAGAGCGCCAAGGGGATGCTGCGAAGCACGGTCGGCAAGGCCCTCGGGCTGCGTCACTCGCCGAGCCTGACCTTCGTCCTCGACGACGTGCAGAACCAGGTCAAGCAGATCGACGATCTGCTTGCGGCGGCCCGCCACGCCGACGCCGAGGTGCAGCGCCTCGCCGCCCGGGCCAAGTACGCGGGCGAGGCTCAGCCGTACCGGCTCGACTCCGACGACGACGCGGACGACGAGGTCGCGGGCTCCGACGCCGCCGACTCCGACGCCCCGCGCGGCGCGGACCGGCGGTGACCGGCCGGGCGGCCGGGGCGGTCGCTACCGGGCCAGGGGAGGCCGACTGGGCGGCGGCCGTGGCGGCGGTGCGCGACCTGCCGGCCGACGCCCAGGTCCAGTTGATCTGCCACGTGAACCCGGACGGCGACGCGCTGGGCAGCATGCTCGGCTTCGGGCTGGGGCTGCGCCAGTTGGGCGTACGCCAGCTCCGGGCGACCTTCCCCGGCCCGCCGGAGGTGCCGGAGCCGTTCCGCGCGCTGCCGGGGCTCGACCTGCTGGTCGGTGAGCAGGACGCGTATCCCGCGCCGCACCTGGTCGTCTGCTTCGACGCGGCGAGCGAGTCGCGGCTCGGCAACCTGGTCGACCGGCTGGAGACGGCCGGCACCGCGCTGGTGCTCGACCACCACGCCTCGAACACCATGTTCGGTGGGATCAACCTCGTCGACCCCCGGGCCGCCGCCACCTCGGTGGTGGCCGAGGAGTTGCTGGCCCGCCTCGGGGTGCGACTGGACGCGGGGATCGCCGAGGGCCTCTACGTCGCCCTGACCACCGACACCGGGTCGTTCCGGTTCGAGGCGACCACCCCGGCGGTGCACGAGCTGGCGGCCCGGTTGCTGGCCACCGGCATCCGCCCGGGAGACATCTCCCGCCGGGTCTTCGACACCCGGCCGTTCGGCGCGGTTCGGCTCTTCGGCGAGGTGATGTGCCGGGCCCACCTGGAGCCGGCGGAGGCCGGGGGCAACGGCCTGGTCTGGACGTACGCCACGCTCGACGACTTGGCCCGCCACGACCAGCGGCCGTACGTGCTGGAGGCGCTGATCGACTCGGTGCGATGCACCGCCGAGGCGGATGTGAGCTGCGTGGTCAAGCAGGTCCGCTCCGACGAGTGGGCGGTCTCGATGCGCAGCAAGGGCGCGGTGGACGTCAGCCGGGTCGCGGTCGCCCTCGGCGGCGGCGGGCACCGGTTCGCGGCCGGCTTCAGCGGCCGGGGCACGGCCGAGGACGTGGTGGCGAGCATCCGCGCGGAGCTGGGCAAGGCCCTGGTCGAGGGTTAGATCAGGGGCGACTGCGGGGGCCGTCGGTCTTCCCGCGTTCGTTGACGGCGGGGAGAATCGTGGGATGGAGCACCCGAGCGAGCTCTCCGTCGCGGAGCCCCGAGCCTGGGACCGCCCCGTGGTAACCGTCCCGGTGCTGGTCTGCCTCTCCCTGGTGGGCGGGCAGCTGCCCTCGTTCTCCGCGTCGGCGAACCTCTACACCCTCGGCACCGGGGGAGCACTGATCTGGCTGGGCCTGGGCAACCGGGTGCCGCGCCGGCCCGCGCCGCGCCGGCTCGGCGCGGGCGCGGTCTGGTGGGTGCTCCCGGCGGCCGTGTTCGGCGTCTTCGAGGGGGTCACCTTCGTCCTGGCCGCCGGCGACGAGTTTCCCACCTTCTCCCGGCTGGCCGATCCACTGCTGGAGGACGAACTGGTCCGCTCCGCGGCCTGGTTCGCCTGGCTGGCCGCGTTCTGGGGGTTGGTGCGGCGATGATGCGCGCGCTTGCCATCGCCGGCTTCCTCACCGCCCTGACGCTCCTCGCCGCCGTCGAGTGGGCGGCCCGTCGCCCGGGCTCGCGCATCCCGTCGTTGGCCGAGGTCTGCGCCTACGTGATGCGGTACGAGGTGGGCCCGGTCCCCGTCGGCAGGATCGGCCTGTTCGGCTTCTGGTGGTGGCTCGGCTGGCACTTCCTCGCCCGCTGACGGTTGTCGACCGGCTTCCGCGGGCGGTTCCGTCGTGCCCAGATGGCGGGAACAGCGGGCAGCATGTGGACCTGAACGATAACTTGGGAATCGATCGGCGCCGCGGCTGCGGCGCAGGTCCGCAGGCGGTGGCGTCTCACCCGACGCTGCCTCCCCCAGGGTCGGACCGACCCGGGCGCACGCCGCCCAGACCGGCAGCTCCGGTGACCCCGGACCGCCGTCGGGCGTCCAGCACGACCGGCCGTCGGGCCATCGCGTCCCATGACCCGCATCCCTGAAGGGGGAACCCCATGCCGAGCAAGCCCAAGCCCGAGAACACCGACGAGGCGCGCGAGCAGGCCCGCCGCGCGCTCCAGACGTCGATGGACACCCGCCAGTGATCCAGTCCGACCGGCGGTGATGTCGCCGACGTCCCGCGCCGCCGGCATCACCGCCCACCCGGTCCCGCTCGACCGGCACGTCCCCTGACTGCCCATGCCCTGGCTGCCGCGCCCCGGGCGCAAGGGTAAGGAATAGCTCGTCTTGCGGCCCTTACCTGGGCCGTGCCAGGATTGCGGCGATGACTGAGTCCGCCGTCGCCGCGCCCACCGCCGTCGCCTCGCCGCGCCGGATCGCCGCGCTGACCGTGCCGGCCCTGGTGGTGCTCGCCGCCGAACCGCTCTACGTGCTGGTCGACACGGCGGTGATCGGTCACCTGGGCCGGGTGCCCCTGGCCGCGCTCGCCGTAGCCGGCACCGTGCTGACGTTGATCGCCTGGCTGGGTTCCGTGCTGGCGTACGGGATCACCGGGCGGGCCGCCCGCCGCTTCGGTGCCGGCGACCGGGCCGCCGCGGTCGCCGAGGGGGTGCAGGCGTCCTGGCTCGCGCTCGGGGTGGGGGTGCTGGTCGCGGCCGGGATGCAGGTCGGCGCGGGCCCGCTGGCCGAGGCGCTCGCCGGCCCCGGGGAGGTCGCCGAGGCGGCAGCACGGTGGCTGCGGGTCGCCGCGCTGGGTGCCCCCGGCCTGCTGCTCGCCGCCGCCGGCAACGGCTGGCTGCGCGGCGTACAGGACATCCGCCGGCCGCTGTGGTTCGTGCTCGGCCCCAACCTGCTCTCCGCGCTGCTCTGCGTCCTGATGGTCTATCCGGGTCGGGTGGGGGCCTGACCGGCTCGGCGGTGGCGAACGCGCTGGCCCAGACCCTCTCCGGTGCCCTGTTCGCCGCCGCCCTGGCCGGCGAGCGGGTGGCGCTGCGCCCCCGGCCCCGGGTGATCCGCCAGCAGTTGCTGCTCAGCCGCGACCTGCTGATCCGGGGCGTCGCCTTCCAGGCCAGCTTCCTGTCCGCCACCGCCGTGGCCGCCCGGTTCGGGGCGGCGGCGGTCGGCGCGCACCAGATCGCCGTACAGCTGTGGTTCTTCACCGCCCTGATGCTCGACGCCCTCGCGATCGCCGCGCAGGCGCTGGTCGGGGCGGCGCTCGGGGCCGGCGACGCCGCCGGGGCGCGCGCCCTGGCCCGCCGGATGGCGCTGCTCGGCGCGGTCTGCGGGGTGGCCTTCGCGGGGCTCATCGCGGTCGGGGCCGGCCTCGTGCCCGGCCTGTTCAGCTCCGATCCGCAGGTACGCGAGCAGGCCATGGTCGCCTGGCCGTGGCTGGTGGCGTTGCAGCCGATCGGCGGCGTGGTGTTCGCCCTCGACGGGGTGCTGATCGGTGCGGGGGACGTCCGCTACCTGCGCAACCTCACGATCGTCGCCGCGTTCGGCGGGTTCCTGCCGGCGATCTGGCTGGCGTACGCGTTCGACCTGGGCCTCGGCGGCATCTGGGCCGGGCTGACCCTGTTCGTGCTGCTGCGGCTGGCGGCCCTGCTGCTGCGGCTGCGCTCCGGCGGCTGGGCGGTCGTCGGCGCGGTGCGGGGGTAAGGAGGGCCCGCGCTCGTCAACGGCCTGCGCGCCCCCACGGGGCTCCCGGGGTAAGAGCGAGTAGCGGTACGCCGCATTGTGCCGTGCGGTGACGGACGGCATGAACCCGTCTGGCAGGCTTGGCGGTCGTGAGCGCAGACGGTCTGATCGTGGTCGACAAGCCCGGCGGCATGACGTCGCACGACGTGGTGGCGCGGATCCGTCGCCTGGCCAGGACCCGCCGGGTCGGGCACGGCGGCACGCTCGACCCGATGGCCACGGGGGTGCTGGTGATCGGGGTGGGTCGGGCCACCCGGCTGCTGACGTACGTCATCGGCGCCGGCAAGAGCTACACCGCCACCGTACGGTTCGGGCAGGCCACCGTCACCGACGACGCCGAAGGGGACGTGATCTCCGCCACGCCGGCCGACGCGGTCGCCGACGAGGCGATCCGGTCGGCCTTCGCCGCCTTCGCCGGCGAGATCGACCAGGTCCCAAGCGCGGTCAGCGCGATCAAGATCAACGGGGAGCGGGCGTACAAGCGGGTGCGCGAGGGGGAGAGCGTCGACCTGCCCGCCCGCCGGGTCACCATCAGCCGCCTCGACGTGCTGGCCGTCCGTCGGGAGACCCCCGGTCTGGTGGACGTGGACATCGACGTGACCTGCTCGTCCGGCACGTACATCCGGGCACTGGCCCGGGACGCGGGCCTGGCGCTCTCCGTCGGCGGTCACCTCACCGCGCTGCGCCGTACGGCCGTCGGTGGTTTCGCCCTCGGCGAGGCCGCGACCCTCGACGAGCTGGAGCGGCGCGCGCCGGAGGTGGTGAACCTGCCCCTCGACGTGGCGGCCGACCGATTCTTCCCGCGCCGCGAGGCCACCGCCGACGAGGCGAAGGTGCTCTCCCACGGCGGCCCGCTCGATCCGGCCGGCATCGCCGGGCCGTACGCCGTCTTCGGACCCGACGGCGCTCTGATCGCTATCGTCAGCGAGCGGGACGGCCGGGCCCGCGCGGAGATCGTGCTCGCCCCGGCGTAGCGGCGGGGTGGGGAGGCCCGTCGGCCGCGACCGGCGGGGTACGACCGGCCGAGGCCGGCAGGCAACGACAGGGGAGGAGCGTCATGCAGCGGTGGCGGGGGTACGACGCCACGCCTGATGGTTGGGGCCGTTCGGCCGTCACCATCGGCGTCTTCGACGGCGTGCACAGGGGCCACCAGGCGACGATCGGGCACACCGTGGCCCGGGCCCGTGAGCTGGGGGTGCGGTCGGTGGTGGTGACCTTCGACCCGCATCCGGCCGAGGTGGTCCGCCCCGGGTCGCACCCGGCGGTGCTCACCGAGCTGGGCCGCAAGGCCGAGCTGGTCGAGGCGCTGGGCGTGGACGTGCTCTGCGTGGTGCCGTTCACCCCGGAGTTCTCCCGGCTGCCCGCCGAGGCGTTCGTGCACGACATCCTGGTCGAGCACCTGCACGCCACCCTCGTGGTGGTGGGGGAGAACTTCCGGTTCGGCCACCGGGCGGCCGGCGACGTGGCGCTGCTGGAGAGGCTGGGCCAAACGTTCGGCTTCGCCGTCGAGGACGCGCCGTTGGTCGCGGAGGACAGCACCGTCTTCTCGTCCACGTACATCCGGGCCCGCGTCGACTCCGGCGACGTCGCCGCGGCAGCCGCCGCGCTCGGCCGCCCGCACCGCCTGGAGGGGGTCGTGGTCCTGGGCGACCAGCGCGGCCGGGAGCTGGGCTTCCCCACGGCAAATCTGCTCTGCCACCCGCACGCGGCGGTGCCCGCCGACGGTGTCTACGCCGGCTGGCTGCTGCGCAAGGAGGGCCGCGAGCGGCTGCCCGCCGCGATCTCGGTGGGGACCAATCCGACGTTCTCCGGCCGGGAACGGCGGGTCGAGGCGCACGTGCTGGACTTCTCCGGAGACCTGTACGGCGAGCGGGTGGCCCTGGACTTCGCCGCCCACCTGCGCGGCCAGGTGCGGTTCGACGGGGTGGAGCCGCTGATCGCCCAGATGAACCAGGACGTGGGGCTCGCTCGCCGGATCCTGGGAATCGCCTGACCCGACGCCGCGGCTGGGCGGCCCCGGTCCGATGCTTCGGTCGGGCGGCCTCGGCCCCGCCCATGTCGCCCACATCGCGCCCCGGCCCCGGGCGGGAGGGCCTCGGCCCCGGGCGGGGAGGGGCCCGGCCTGCGCCGACATCGGGCCTCGGCTCCGGCCTTGGCGGGCGGTTCCGCCGAGGGCTGGTAGGCTGGTGGGGACGTCGGCTTACCGACGTGGGGCCTCGCGTGCCTGCACGACGCCGCGGGCGCGAGGAGCCGGTCCGTCTCCGGTCCCCTGACCGATCCGACGGGCATCATCGAACAACCCACGAAACAGGGAGAACATGGCGCTCGACCAGGAAGCCAAGGCCAAGATCCGCGCGGAGTACGCGACCGCCGAGGGTGACACCGGTTCGCCGGAGGTGCAGGTCGCGGTCCTCACCAAGCGGATCGCCGAGCTCACCGAGCACCTGAAGGTGCACAAGCACGACCACCACAGCCGTCGTGGGCTGCTGCTGCTGGTCGGCCGTCGCCGTCGGCTGCTCAACTACGTCCAGAAGAAGGACATCAGCCGCTACCGGTCGCTCATCGAGCGGCTCGGCCTGCGCCGGTGACGTCACGGGGGAGCGGCCCATCCGGGTCGCTCCCCCGTTCGGCGTCCACCACCTGAACGCCCGTTTGGCATCGGCGTCCAGCACCACCTGAAAAGAACAGGGGCCGCGCGACCACCAGACAGGGAGCCGGTCAGCGTACCGGTCTCCGGTAGTGGCCCCCGGGAGCCCCGGCAGTCGCCGGCACCCCGGGCGCTTCGATCGAAGACCGGCCGTCTGAGCAGCTCCCGCGTCGCGGGCCCCCCGATGCGAAGGAGCACCACCGCACCATGACCGAGCACAACCTCGGCACCGAGTCCCGTACCGCCGTGATCGACAACGGGTCCTTCGGCACCCGCGAGATCACCTTCTCCACCGGCCGGCTGGCCCGTCAGGCCGCCGGCTCCGTCGTCGCCCAGCTCGGCGAGACGGTCGTCCTGTCCGCCACCACCGCCGGCAAGCAGCCGAAGGAGCAGTTCGACTTCTTCCCGCTCACCGTCGACGTCGAGGAGCGGATGTACGCCGCGGGCCGGATCCCCGGCTCGTTCTTCCGCCGCGAGGGCCGCCCCAGCGAGGATGCGATCCTCACCTGCCGCCTGATCGACCGGCCGCTGCGCCCGTCGTTCGTCAAGGGCCTGCGCAACGAGGTCCAGGTCGTCGAGACGATCCTCGCGCTCGACCCGCAGCACCCGTACGACGTGGTCGCGATCAACGCCGCGTCGATGTCGACCAAGCTCTCCGGCCTGCCGTTCTCCGGCCCGATCGGGGCGACCCGGATGGCGCACGTCGACGGCCAGTGGGTGGCCTTCCCGACCCACGAGGAGCTGGCCCGGGCCACCTTCGACATGGTCGTGGCCGGCCGCGCCCTCGCCGACGGCGACGTCGCGATCATGATGGTCGAGGCCGAGGCCACCGAGCACACCGTCAAGCTGGTCGCCGATGGCGCCCCGGCCCCGACCGAGGAGGTCGTCGCCAGCGGCCTGGAGGCCGCCAAGCCGGCCATCCGCGAGCTGTGCCGGGCGCAGAGCGTGCTGGCCGAGGTGGCCGCCAAGCCGGTCGCCGAGTTCCCGGTCTTCCTCGACTACCAGCCCGACGCGTACGACGCGGTGGCCGGCCTGGTCCGCGTCGAGGTCGCCGAGGCCCTGAAGATCGCCGGCAAGGCCGACCGCGAGGGGGCCCTGGACCGGATCAAGGCCCGGGTCGCCGAGGAGCTGGGTGGTCGCTTCGAGGGCCGGGAGAAGGAGCTGTCCGCCGCCTTCCGGTCGCTGACGAAGTCCGAGGTCCGTAACCGGGTGCTGCGCGAGCAGGTCCGCATCGACGGCCGGGGGCCCCGGGACATCCGCCCGCTGAGCGCCGAGGTCGGCGTGCTGCCCCGGGTGCACGGCTCGGCGCTGTTCGAGCGCGGCGAGACCCAGATCCTGGGCGTCACCACGCTCAACATGCTGCGCATGGAGCAGTCGCTGGACACCCTCTCCCCGGAGAAGTCCAAGCGCTACATGCACAACTACAACTTCCCGCCGTACTCGACCGGTGAGACCGGCCGGGTCGGCTCGCCGAAGCGGCGCGAGATCGGCCACGGCGCGCTGGCCGAGCGGGCGCTGATCCCGGTGCTGCCGGCGCGCGAGGAGTTCCCGTACGCCATCCGGCAGGTCTCGGAGGCGCTCGGCTCCAACGGCTCCACCTCGATGGGCTCGGTCTGCGCCTCGACCCTGGGCCTGCTCTCGGCGGGTGTGCCGCTGAAGGCGCCGGTCGCCGGCATCGCCATGGGCCTCATCTCCGACGAGGTCGACGGCAAGACCCAGTACGTGACGCTGACCGACATCCTCGGCGCCGAGGACGCGTTCGGCGACATGGACTTCAAGGTCGCCGGCACCCGGGACTTCGTCACCGCGCTCCAGCTCGACACCAAGCTCGACGGCATCCCGTCGGACGTGC
>NZ_GG657738.1:5166593-5190462 GCF_000158815.1 Micromonospora sp. ATCC 39149
CCAGCGCGCGTCCTTCCCCGCGGGTCGACGGGTGGGTGGCGCCGTCCGGGGCCGTCCGGCAGGCCGCCGAGGCACAGCCCGCCCGGGCCGGTGGGTCGCCCCGGGCGGTCACCCGCACGCTGAGTGACGACCCGTTGGGCGGGACGGTACGCCGTACCGTGCTGCCCAGCGGGCTGCGTGTGCTCACCGAGGCGATCCCCGCGATGCGCAGCGTGTCGTTCGGCATCTGGGTCTCCGTCGGGTCCCGCGACGAGACCGGCCCGCAGGCCGGGGCCGCGCACTTCCTGGAGCACCTGCTCTTCAAGGGCACCCACAAGCGCACCGCCCTGGATATCTCCGCCGAGATCGAGGCGGTGGGCGGCGAGACGAACGCCTTCACCACGAAGGAATACACCTGCTACTACGCCCGCGTGCTGGACGAGGACCTGCCGCTGGCCATCGACGTCATGTGCGACGCGGTCGCCGACTCGCTGCTGGAGCCGGCCGACGTGGAGACCGAGCGCGGCGTCATCCTCGAAGAGATCGCCATGCACGACGACGAGCCCGGCGACGAGGTGCACGACCTGTTCGCCCGCGCCGTCTACGGCGACCACCCCCTCGGCCGGCTGATCTCCGGCACGGAGGAGACGGTCACCCCGATGACCCGGCGGCAGATCCAGAGCTTCTACCGCCGCCACTACACCGCGCCGCAGATCGTGGTCGCCGCCGCCGGCAACCTCGACCATGCCGTCGTGGTGAGGCTGGTCCGCCAGGCCCTCGCGGGCACCCCGCTGGACACCGACCCGGCGGCGCCGGCCCCGCACCGGGCGGCCACCCCGAGGGTACGCGTGCGGCCCGCGACCACCCTGGTCGAGCCGAAGGAGACGGAGCAGGCGCACGTCGTCCTCGGCTGCCCCGGCATCGACCGGGTCGACGAGCGGCGCTTCGCCCTCGGGGTGCTCAACAACGTCCTCGGCGGCGGCATGTCCAGCCGCCTGTTCCAGGAGATCCGGGAGCGGCGCGGCCTGGCGTACTCGGTCTACTCCTACGCCAGCCAGTACGCCGACAGCGGCATGTTCGCCGTGTACGCCGGCTGCGCCCCGGGCAAGGTCGACGAGGTGCTGGAGCTGACCCGCGCGGAGCTGCGCCGGGTGGCCGCCGACGGGCTGACCGAGGCCGAGGTGGCCCGGGGCAAGGGGATGAGCAAGGGCTCGTTCGTGCTGGGCCTGGAGGACACCGGCTCCCGGATGAGCCGGCTGGCCAAGGGCGAGCTGCTCTACGGCGACCTGATGCCCGTGGACGAGCTGCTGGCCCGCGTCGACGCGGTGACCGTCGCCGACGTGAACACCCTCGCCGCCGAGCTGCTGGCCCAGCCGATGTCCCTGGCCGTCGTCGGCCCGTTCGGCGAGCGCGACTTCACCGCCTGAGCTGGGATAGGTTGTGGCCGTGACTGACGAGCAGGGGACGGGCCCGCAGGGGCTGATCCGGGTCGGTGTGCTGGGCGCCCGGGGCCGGATGGGCGTCGAGGTGTGCCGGGCGGTCGACGCGGCCCCCGACCTGGAGCTGGTGGCGGCGATCGACCAGGGCGACGCCCGCTGTCCCGACGCGGACGTCGTCGTCGACTTCACCACCCCCGACGCCGTGATGGACAACCTGCGGTGGTGCGTCGACCAGGGCATCCACGCCGTGGTGGGCACCACCGGCTTCACCGGGCAGCGGCTCGACCAAGTGCGCGGCTGGCTGGCCGCCCGGCCGGAGGTCGGCGTGGTGATCGCCCCGAACTTCGGCATCGGCGCGGTGCTGATGATGCAGTTCGCGGCGCGGGCGGCCCGCCACTTCGAGTCCGTCGAGATCATCGAGCAGCACCACCCGCGCAAGCTGGACGCCCCCAGCGGCACCGCCACCCACACCGCCCGCCGGATCGCACAGGCCCGCGCGGAGGCCGGTCTCGGCCCGGCCCCGGACGCCACGAAGGACGAGCTGCCGGGCGCGCGGGGGGCCGACATCGACGGGGTACGCGTGCACGCCGTCCGCGCCACCGGCCTGGTCGCCCACCAGGAGGTGCTGTTCGGCACGGCCGGCGAGACGCTGACCATCCGGCACGACTCGTACGACCGGGCGTCGTTCATGCCGGGCGTGCTGCTGGCCGTGCGCGCGGTGCGGACCCGTCCGGGCCTGACCATCGGCCTGGACCCGCTGCTCGACTGACGGGCGGCGCTCCCGGCGCGCCGCGCGGCCGCGCCGGGAGCGGCCCCGGAAAGCGGTGGCCGGCCGGCCACGGCGCACCTAGGCTGCCCCGGTGATCGACTCGAAGCTTTGCGACCGGGCCGGCCGGCACATCACCCTGCGCCCCGTCGACGACGACAACTGGCGGGCCGTCGCCGACGTGGCGCCCCGCGACGACCAGCGGGCCTGGGTGTACCCGATGGCCGCCCGCTACCTGCTGGTCAGCGAGCGGGGCGACGTGTGGACCTCCCTGGCCGTGTGCGCCGACGACACGGTCGTGGGACACGTCATGTGGGGCGTCGACGACGACGGTTCCCGCTGGATCGGCGGCATGGTCGTCGACGCCGCCGAGCAGGGCCGGGGGGTCGGGGCGGCCACGGTGACCACCCTGGCGACGTGGCTGCGCGCCCAGCCCGGCTGCACCGCCGTGCGCCTGTCGTACCACCCGGACAACCCGGCCGCAGCCAGCCTCTATCCCCGCCTGGGCTTCGCCCCGACCGGCGAGCTGGAGGACGACGAACTGGTCGCCGAACTGGTCACCCCGCCGGCCTGCTGACGCACCCCTCCCGGAGTCACCGGCCGTGCTCAGGGCAGCCGGGCCGGCAGGCCGAACAGCGGGAACAGACCCGGGTCGAGGAAGAAGTGCAGCCGGGCGATCCGGCCGCCGGAGCAGCCCACGAGCTGGATCGAGAACGGCCGGTGCCCGCCCGCCGGGTCCCGGCGGTACTGCGCGAACCCCGGGCCGCCGTTGGCCGCCACCGGGACCAGCCGCGAGCCCTGGCAGCCGGCACCCGGCCCGGTCATCCAGCGGCCGATGTCGCCCGCGCCGCGCAGCCACATCCGGTACGGCGGCATGCTCTGCACGGCGTCGGCCCGCAGCAGCGCGACCAGCGCGTCGATGTCGTACCGTTCGAAGGCCCGCACGTAGCGGTCGAGCAGCTCGCGGTGCTCGGCGTCGAGGGCGGCGGCCGGCGGGTCGGCCTCGACGCCCCGGGCGGCCAGCGTCGCGCGGGCCCGCTGCAACGCGCTGTTGACCGCCGCCACGCTGGTGTCGAGCAGCCCGGCGACCTCGTCGGCCCGCCAGCGCAGCACGTCCCGCAGGACGAGCACCGCCCGCTGCCGGGGCGGCAGGTGCTGCAACGCCGCGACGAACGCCAGCCGCACCGAATCCCGGGTCACCGCCACCTCCGCCGGGTCACCGCCGGCGGGCAGCACCCGGGCGTCGTGGGCCGGCCCGACCCACTCCCCGGCGGGCCGGGGCTCGCCCAGCGCCGCCAGCACCGGGGCCGACGGCTCGCCGAGGTCGGTCGGGACCGCCCGGCGGGACCGCCCCCGCAGCAGGTCCAGGCACACGTTGGTGGCGATCCGGTAGACCCAGGTGCGCACGCTGGACCGGCCGTCGAAGCCGCCGAGCCCGCGCCAGGCGCGCAGCAGCGTCTCCTGGACGGCGTCCTCGGCGTCGAAGGCCGAGCCCAGCATGCGGTAGCAGTAGCCGGTGAGCTCCACCCGGTGCTCCTCCAGCCGGTGCTCCGGCAGCGGGCGCTCCTGCGGGCGGACGGGGGTCGGTGCCGTGCGGTCACGACTCGTCGACACGCTCATCCCGCCACCGTAGGCGACACCACCGACATTCCCGGCAACCCAGCCAGCCGTCGGCCGGCAGCCCACCCCGGCAGCCGGCGGCCCGCGCGGTCAGCCGCCGGCGTGCGGGTCGTCTGCCGGCACCGCCACGTGCAGCCGGAGCTGGTTGACCAGCATGTCGTCCACGTCGAGGGCCCGGGCCGCGCCGTCGGGCTCCCAGCCCGCGCCGGTGAGGAACTTCCGGGTCGCCGCGTCGGCGTCGAAGGCCCACGCCACCGCGCGGCCGAAGCCGTCGGACCGCCACAGGTCGACGCTCGCGGCCAGCAGCCGGCTGCCGTGCCCGCGCCGGCCCCAGCGCGGCTCGACCAGCAGGTCCGTCACCGCCACCACGCCCGTCCCCAGCGCCTCGGCCGGCTCGTTCGGGGCGAGGGACTCGGCGTCGGCCGGACCGGACGCGGCGAATCCCACCAGATACAGTTGTTCGGCCTGTTCGACGGCGACGAGCACCCGGTGCGCGCCCGAGGGCGGCTCCTGCACCGCGGCGCTCCACCGCCGGGCGAGATACTCCTCGTCCAGGTTGTCGAGCACGTGCCGGGGCAGGATCCGGCGATACGCGACCCGCCAGGTCGCGAGCTGGATGCGTGCGATCTCGCCGGCGTCTTCCGGACGCGCCGGGCGGACGTACCCGAGAGCCATGGGACGGAAGCCTACGCAGGGTGGGAGGAGCGACGGTGGCGCAGGGTGCCAAACGGACGATCGGGCAGGTCGCCGCAGTGGCCGGGCTCGCCGTCGCGGTGACCGCGTTCCTGTCGGTGGCGGCCGTGCGGCACGGCTTCTTCGACCTGAAGGTCTACTACGGCGCGCTGAACTTCTGGGTGCACGACGGCGGGGAGATCTACGACTTCCTCAAGCCCGGCACCCAGTACGGCTTCACCTACCCGCCGTTCGCCGCCCTGGCCATGCTGCCGATGGCCGTCCTGCCGTGGCCAGCCGCGATCGTGGTGAGCGTGGCCGCGTCCGTGGTGGTCAGCGCCGTGCTGATCTGGTGGCTGGTCGACCCGGTCGCCCGCCGCTGCGGCTGGACCCGCTGGTTCACCCTCGCCGTGGCGCTCTGCCTGGCCGCCGCGTTCGAGCCGATGCGCGAGACGGTCAACTTCGGCCAGGTCAACATGCTGCTGCTGTTCCTCGTCGCGGTGGACCTGCTGCGGCTGCTGCCGGCGGGCAGCCGCTGGGCGGGGGTGGGCATCGGCCTGGCCACCGCGATCAAGCTGACTCCGGGGATCTTCCTCGTCTACCTGCTGGTCACCGGGCGCTGGCGGGCCGCCCTGACCGCCGCCGGCGCGGCGGCCGGGGCGACCCTGACCGCCGCCGCGCTGTTCCCGGACGCGTCCCGCGAGTTCTGGACCGCCGCGCTGTGGAACACCGGTCGGGTCGGCGAGCTGGCGTTCGTGTCGAACCAGTCGTTGCAGGGCGTGGTCGCCCGGCTGAGCCCCGAACACCCCAGCACCCCGGCCTGGCTGGCGCTGGTGCTCGCCACCGTCACCGTCTGGGCGTGGCGGTCCCGCTCCGCCGCTGCGGCCGGCGACGAGGCCACCGGCCTGGCCCTGACCGGCGCGCTGATGTGCCTGGTCAGCCCGGTGACCTGGGTGCACCACCTGGTCTGGCTGCTGCCGGGGTTGATCCTGCTGGTCGACAACGCCACGGCGGCCCCCGCGCGCAGCCGCCGGCGCCGCGTCCTGCTGGCCGCCGCCGCGATCGGGTACGGCCTGTTGATCAGCCGGATCGTCTGGGCCTGGGAGAAGGACTTCACCGGCGTCGACGGCTTCCTCGGCAGCAACACCTACGTCTGGATCAGCCTGGCCCTGCTGCTGTTCCTGCCCGTGCGCCGGCGGTCGGGTCAGCCGTCGAGGCGTCCGGCGTAGCGCAGCTCGACCAGCCCTAGCGGGGGCGTGCCGCCGGCCAGCGGCACCGGGTAGGTGGTCTGCTCGCCGTCCGGTGACAGCCCGGCCCGCTCGTAGAAGCGCCGGGCCCGCCGGTTGTCCCGTAGCACCCACAGCCGGTACGCGGTCCAGCCCCGCCCGGCCAGCCGCCGCTTCGCCGCCGCCAGCAGCCGCCCGCTCGTGCCGTCCCCCCAGTACGCCTTCTCGACGTACATGGCGATCACCTCGCCGAGGGTGTGGTCGAGGTCGGCCCGGTCCTGGTCGTTCCGGTACGGGCCGAACGTGGTGAACCCGACGACCGCACCGTCCCGCTCGGCGAGCAGGGTGATGAACGGGTGCTCCGGGTCGGCCGTGCCCAGGTCCCGGCGGCGCTGCGCCCAGGCCGCCACGTTGAGCCGGGTCAGCACCTCGGCCGGCATGATTCCGGCGTAGCCGTCCTGCCAGCCGTGCACGTGCACCCGGGCCACCGCCTCGGCGTCGCCCGGCTCCTCGGGGCGGATGATCAGCATGCGTCCGTTGTATGCCCCGGTGGGCGTCACGTCCAGCCAGCCGCACCGGTGTCGCATGCCTGGATTAGGGTGCCGACGATGGCCGCACCAGAATCGCTCTCGCTCGCCCAGGCCCGCCGGGTGGCCCTGGCCGCCCAGGGCTTCGCCGACCCGCCGCCCACCGACGTGCCCGCCCGCCGGCACCTGCGCCGGGTGCTCGACCGGGTCGGGCTGATCCAGATGGACTCGGTCAACGTCCTGCAACGCGCCCACTACCTGCCGCTCTACAGCCGGCTCGGGCCGTACCCGACGGCCCTGCTCGACACCGCGGCCTACCGCCGCCCCCGGGAGCTGTTCGAATACTGGGGCCACGAGGCGTCGCTGGTCCCGGTGGGGCTGCACCCGGCGCTGCGCTGGCGGATGGCCAAGGCGCGCGACGCGGCCTGGGGCGGGATGCGCCGCATCGCCCAGGAGCAACCCGAGCTGGTGGCGTGGGTGCGCGACGAGGTGGCCGCCCGGGGCCCGCTCACCGCGGCCGAGATCGAGCACGACGCGCCCCGGGAGACCGGCAACTGGGGCTGGAACTGGTCGACCGTGAAGCGGGCGCTGGAGTTCCTGTTCTGGGCCGGCGAGGTCACCGCGGCCGACCGCACCCCCTCGTTCGCCCGCCGCTACGACCTGCCCGAGCGGGTGCTGCCGCCGGTCGTGCTGGCCGCGCCCACCCCGACCGACGCCGAGGCGTACCGGGCGCTGGTCGGCATCGCCGCCCGGTCGCTCGGGGTGGCCGCCGAGCCGGAGCTGCGCGACTACTTCCGGCTCCCGGTGGCCGGGGCCCGGCAGGCGGTCGCCGAGCTGGTCGAGGCGGGCGAGCTGACCCCGGTGACCGTGCGGGGCTGGCGGCAGCCGGCGTACCTGCACGCCACCGCCCGGCTGCCCCGCTGGGTGCGAGGCAACACGCTGGTCAGCCCGTTCGACCCGCTGGTGTGGGAGCGGGGCCGCACCGAGCGGCTGTTCGGCCTCAGCTACCGCATCGAGATCTACGTCCCGGCCGCGCAGCGGGTGCACGGCTACTACGTGCTGCCGTTTCTCCAGGGGGAGCGGTTCACCGCCCGGGTCGACCTGAAGGCCGACCGCAAGGCCGGCGTGCTGCTGGTGCCGGCCGCCTGGGTCGAGCCGGGCGCCGACCCGGGGGAGACGGCGGTGGCCCTGGCCGCCGAGCTGCACCGGCTGGCCGGCTGGCTGGGGCTGAGCGCGGTCGCCCCGCCCGCCGCCGGCGACCTCGCGGTCCCGCTGGCCGCCGCGCTGAGGAGCGCGGCGGGTGTACCGTGAACCGCGTGACGAGCGTCGACGGTCCGGCCGCCCCGCACCCGCATCCTGACCCGCAGACGTCCGCGCCCGGGGAGTGGCCGCCGGGGGCGTACCCGATGGCGGAGCCGGACCGGCTGACCCGCTTCGTCATGCGGGTCCACGCCCGGTCGCCGCGTTGGGCGGTGCCGCTGGCCGCGCTCGGCTGCGTCGGCGTCGGCGTGGCGTACGCGCTGGTCAGCGACCCGACCCGGGCCGAGCCCGACGCCGCCCCCACCTGCCTGCTGAAGCTCACCACCGGGCTGGACTGTCCGGGGTGCGGCGGCACCCGCGCGCTGTGGTACGTGCTGCACGGCGACCTGCCAGCCGCCGCCCGGCACCACTTCCTCTTCGTCTTCGCGTTGCCCTTCCTGACGTATCTCTTCGTCGCCTGGGCGGGCCGGCAGGCGTTCGGCTGGCGGCTGCCGGAGCCCCGGGTCAGCTCGAAGCTGATCGGCGGCTTCCTGGCCCTCTGGCTGGTCTTCTCGGTGTCCCGCAACCTGCCCTGGGCCCCCTTCACCTCCCTCTACGTCTGAACCGCTCGGCCGCTCGGCCGCCCGCCCCCGCCGTCGCCCGCGCTTCGGGGTGCCGGGCCCGCTGGCCGATGGGAGGTCTCGGCGGCCCCTTTGGAGCTGCCCCGGCTGTGCGCCCAGGGACCGCCTCAGTCCGCGCCCCGTCCGTGCGGGCAGCTCCATAGGGCCGCGACCGCCTGGCCCGTGTCCCAGGGTCGCGACCCGCCTGGCCGCGGCCGCCTGGCCGTGTTTCAGCGTCGCGACCGCTCGGCCACGGCGTTCGCTCCGCGATATGTCACACACCTGCCGCCCAGGGCGCGAGCCCGGCTTGGGCGGGCCGCCGGCGGGCACTACAGTCCGTGGAATGCCGGAGATGGTGCAGCCCCAGGTCAAGCTTGTCGCGTGGACCCAGTTTCAGGCCCCGGAGGACGTGCCGTGGTCCACCGATGCCGAGGGCGGCCAGGCGCTCGCCGAGTTCGCCGGCCGGGCCTGCTACCAGAGCTGGTCCAAGCCGAACCCGGCTACCGCCACCAACGCCGGCTACCTGGCGCACATCCTTCAGGTCGGGCACCTGTCGGTGCTGGAGCACGGCTCGGTGAGCTTCTACTTCACCGGGGTGTCCCGCTCGTTCACCCACGAGCTGATCCGGCACCGGCACCTCTCGTACTCCCAGCTCTCCCAGCGGTACGTCCCGGAACGCGACGCCGCGATGGTGGAGCCCCGGGTGATCGCCGAGGACCCGGAGCTGCACAAGCGGTTCGTCGAGGCCGCCGACGCCAGCGTGCGGGCGTACACGGAGCTGCTGGAGGGCCTGGAGCAGCGCTTCGCCGACGAGCCCAACCCGACGCTGCGCCGCAAGCAGGCCCGGCAGGCGGCCCGCGCGGTGCTGCCCAACGCCACCGAGACCCGGATCGTGGTCACCGGCAACTACCGGGCCTGGCGGCACTTCGTCGCGATGCGGGCCACCGAGCACGCCGACGTGGAGATCCGCGAGCTGGCCGTGGAGTGCCTGCGCCAGCTCCAGCGGGTCGCCCCCAACGTGTTCGCCGACTTCGTCATCTCCACGCTGCCCGACGGCACGGAGGTGGCGGCCAGTCCGCTCGCGGAGCTGTCCTGAACCCTTCCCCACCGGCCCGCCGGTGGTCGTCCGCTAGGTTGTGAACATGACGCACGACCACCCTGTTGCCGCCGACCGGGCGGTGCCTCGCCCGTTCGGCCGAGTGCTCACGGCCATGGTGACCCCGTTCACCTCCGACGGTTCTCTGGATCTCGACGGCGCCGTACGCCTCGCGAACCACCTCGTCGACGAGCAGGGCAACGACGCGCTCGTGCTCAACGGGACCACCGGTGAGTCGCCCACCACCACCGACGCGGAGAAGGAGCGTCTGATCCGGGCCGTGGTGGAGGCGATCGGCGACCGGGCCAGGGTGGTCGCCGGGGTCGGCACCAACGACACCCGGCACACCATCGAGCTGGCGACGGCGGCCGAGAAGGCCGGCGCGCACGGCCTGCTGGTGGTGACCCCGTACTACAACAAGCCGCCGCAGAGCGGGCTGGCCCGGCATTTCGCCGCCGTCGCGGACGCCACCGGGCTGCCGATCATGCTCTACGACATTCCGCACCGCTCCGGGGTGCCGATCGAGACTGAGACGCTGGTCAAGCTCGCCGAGCACGACCGCATCGTCGCGGTCAAGGACGCCAAGGGTGACCTCGCCGCCACCTCGTGGGTGACGAGCCGCACCGACCTCGCCTTCTACAGCGGGGAGGACTCCCTGGTCCTGCCCGCGCTGGCGGTCGGCTGCGTCGGGGTGGTCGGCACCTCGACCCACTTCACCGGCGCGCTCACCCGGCGGATGATCGAGTTGCACGACGCGGGCGACACCGGCGCCGCACTCGCGCTGCACCGGCGGCTGCTGCCCCTGTTCACCGGTATCTTCCGTACCCAGGGCACCATCCTGGTCAAGGCGGGCCTGGCGGCCATGGGTCTGCCGGCCGGCCCGGTGCGGCCCCCGCTGGTGGACGCCACCCCCGACGAGATCGCCCAGCTGCGCGCGGACTGCGCGGCGGCGGGTCTGGAGCTCTCCTGATGACCGAACGACACGACGGACGCCGAGTGACGGCGTCGCAGAATGAGGTGGACGCGTGACCGAGGCGCACAACGAGGGGGAGCTGCCCCCGCCGCTGCCGGAGGGTGGCCTGCGGATCATCCCGCTCGGCGGGCTCGGCGCCATCGGTCGGAACATGACCGTCTTCGAGTACGACGGCAAGCTGCTGATCGTCGACTGCGGGGTGCTCTTCCCCGACGTCGAGCAGCCGGGCGTGGACCTGATCCTGCCCGACTTCGGGCCGATCCTGGACCGGCTCGCCGACGTACAGGCGATCGTGCTCACCCACGGCCACGAGGACCACATCGGCGCGGTGCCGTACCTGCTCGCCCACAAACCGGACATTCCGCTGGTCGGCTCGCAGTTCACCCTGGCCCTGGTCGAGGCGAAGCTGGCCGAGCGGCGCATCCAGCCGTACACGCTGACCGTGCGGGAGGGGGGCCGGGAGCGGCTCGGGCCGTTCGAGTGCGAGTTCTTCGCGGTCAACCACTCGATCCCCGACGCCCTCGCGGTGGCCATCCGCACCCCCGCCGGCCTGGTGCTGCACACGGGCGACTTCAAGATGGACCAGCTCCCGCTGGACGGGCGGATCACCGACCTGGCCGGCTTCGCCCGGCTCGGCGCGGAGGGCGTCGACCTGCTGCTGTCGGACTCCACGAACGCGGAGATCCCCGGCTTCGTCACTCCGGAGCGGGAGATCGGGCCGGTCCTCGACTCGATCTTCGCGAAGGCGCGCGGCCGGATCATCGTCGCGTCGTTCGCCTCGCACGTGCACCGGGTGCAGCAGGTCTTCGACTCGGCCGCCGAGCACGGCCGCAAGGTGGCACTGATCGGCCGCTCGATGGTCCGCAACATGGGCATCGCCCGGGACCTCGGCCTGCTCAACATCCCCGCCGGCCTGGTGATCAGCATCGAGGAGGCCACGGCGCTGCCGCCCGAGCGGATCGTGCTGATGTCCACCGGTTCGCAGGGCGAGCCGATGAGCGCGCTCGGCCGGATGGCCAGCGGCGACCACCGGCACATCACCATCGCCCCCGGCGACACGGTGGTGCTGGCGTCCTCGCTGGTGCCCGGCAACGAGACGTCCGTCTACCGGGTGATCAACCGGCTGGCCCGGGCCGGCGCGGTGGTCGTGCACAAGGACGTGGCGAAGGTCCACGTCTCCGGCCACGCCCCCGCCGGTGAGCTGCTCTACCTGCTCAACGTGACCCGCCCGAGCAACCTGATGCCGGTGCACGGCGAGTGGCGGCACCTGCGGGCCCACGCCCGCCTCGGCATCGAGTCCGGGGTCGCCCCGGACCGGGTGGTCCTCTGCGAGGACGGCGACGTGGTCGACCTCGTCGAGGGCCGCGCCAGCCTGGTCGGCCACGTGAAGAGCCGGTACGTCTACGTCGACGGCCTCGCCGTGGGCGACGTCAGTGAGTCCCTGCTCACCGAGCGGCGGATCCTCGGCGACGGCGGGTTCATCGCCACCACCGTGGTGGTCGACTCGGTCACCGGCAAGGTCGTGGGCGGCCCCACCGTCTCGGCGAAGGGCTTCTCGGAGGACCCGACGGCGTTCAACCCCGTCATCCCGCTGGTCACCGAGGCGTTGAACCGGGCCGCCGCGGACGGCATCACCGACCCGCACCAGCTCCAGCAGATCGTCCGGCGCACCGTCGGCCGGTGGGTCAACGACAAGTACCGCCGCCGGCCCATGATCGTGCCGACGGTCGTCGAGGTCTGACGGCCCCGCCGCGCGTACCGACGTCGGCCCACCCCCCGAGCGGTGGGCCGGCGTCGGCGCTTCTTCCACCGCCTGGGGTACGGGCGCCGACGCCGCGCGGTTCAACCGGAACGGAAAAAATTGTTCCGGGTCGATCGTTCAACCGTCCGGCGGTCCGCCCCGTACTCCGTCGCGGCAGGCGTACCCGCGCCGGCCGGGAGGAGCGTGGCGGATGGACCGCAGACGGATGACAGCCATCGGCGTACTCGTGGCGGCGGCGGGAGCGGCGGCGGCCGTGGCCCTGCCGTCGTTCGCCGGGGAGGGCACCGCGCCGCCGGCCGGGGACTCCGGGCGGGCCACCGCCCCGGCCGGGGTGGACCAGAAGGTCGTGGACGCGATGAGCCGGGATCTGTCGCTGACCCGCGAGCAGGCGGTGCAGCGCCTCAAGACCGAGCGCTGGGCCGCCGGCACGGTCGAGAAGCTCCGGGCGGAGCTGGGCGAGGACTACGGCGGTAGCTGGCTGGGCGCCGACGGCCGTACGCTCACCGTCGCGGTCGCCGACCCGGGCCGGGCCGCCGCCGTACGCGCGGCCGGCGCGGTGCCGAAGCAGGTCGCCCGGGGGGTGGCGGAGCTGGACACCATGAAGGCCCGGCTCGACCGGTCCGGCGGCGCGGCTGGCCGGGCCATCACCGGCTGGTACGTCGACCCGCCCACCAACTCCGTCGTGGTGGTGGCCCGGGCGGGCCAGGAGACGGCCGGTCGCCGGTTCGCGGCGACCAGCGGGCTCCCGGCGTCGGCGGTCCGGGTGGTCAGCTCGACGCGGGCCCCCCGGCTGCTCGCCGACCTTCAGGGCGGCGACGCCTTCCTCATCAACGGAAACTCCCGCTGCTCGGTCGGCTTCGCCGTGGTCGGCGGCTTCGTCACCGCCGGGCACTGCGGCCAGGTTGGGGACCGCTCCAGCGGCCTGGACGGCTCCCCGCAGGGCGTCTTCGCCGCGTCGTCCTTCCCCCGCGACGACTGGGGCGTCGTCCGGGTCACCGGCGACTTCCAGCCGCAGCCCGTGGTGAACGACTTCAACGGCGGCGCGGTGCCGGTGAACGGCTCCCGGGAGGCACCGGTCGGCGCGTCGATCTGCCGCTCCGGCTCCACCACCGGGGCGTTCTGCGGGGTGATCCAGGCGAAGAACGCGACGGTCAACTACCCCGAGGGCACCGTCACGGGCCTGACCCAGACCAACGTCTGCGCCGAGCCGGGCGACTCCGGCGGGTCGTGGATCTCCGGTGACCAGGCGCAGGGGGTCACCTCGGGCGGCGCGGGCGACTGCACGGTCGGCGGAGTCACCTTCTTCCAGCCGGTCAACGAGATCCTCCAGGTCAACGGCCTGACCCTGCTCACCGCCGACGGCACCCAGGGCGGTCGCCGCCTGCGGCGCTGAGCCCGGCCCCGACCGGCCCGGCAACCCTGGGCCGGTCGGGAGGCACCGGTGGGTCGGGACAGCACCGGGCCGGTCGGGAGGGCACCGGTTTGGGCCGGTCAGGGCAGCGCCGCGACCGCCTCCGCGTACGTGACGCCGGTGGCGACGGTCGCGGTGACCAGCACGTCGAGTTGCGCCGGGGCCACCCCGTGGGCCAGGTCGGTGGTCACGTCGCCGGCCAGTACCAGCTCCCCGCTCCCGTCGTCGTGCGCGTACGCCTTCGGCAGCAGCCGGTCGTGGTTCCAGGCGTTGCAGAACGCGTACGCCTCGGCGCGGCGTCCCGCCGGGAGCCGCCGGGTGGCCAGCACCCGGGCGTGCAGGATCTCACCCCGCTCGCCGGCCTGACGGAACTCGATCACCGCCGGCCCCCACCGCCCGGCCACCGCCGGACCGCGCATCGTCCAGGCGTCGCCGCGCCGGTCCAGGGCCGCCATGACCATGGCCACGGTCAGCGCCCCCAACTCGTTCTCGGCCAGCTCCCGCCCGGCCTCCCGCCCCACCGGGCCGGTGCCGCCCTCACCGCCGGTGCCGCCCTCACCGCCGTCGCCGTCGCTTCCGCCGTCGCCGCCGTCGGGCTCGCCGTCGTCGTCCGCCTCATCGGCGGGCAGCGGGACCGGGTCGGCGACCGGCCGTTCGGCCAGCAGGGCGGCGATCCGTCCGGACTGGTGCCCGGTGCCGTTGCGGGCGTCGAAGCTCCCGGCGAGCCCGGTCGCCAGCTCGGCGAGCAGCCCGCCTAGCCGGGCCACGTCGATGTCGTCGCCGGCGGGGCCGGGCATCCGCCGGTCCCCCCGCCCCGCCTCGACGGCCAGGGCGCACAGCAGCGCCCCGACGGCGGCGAACTCCATCGCGGCCAGGTCGTCGGACGGACGGTCCAGCCGGGGTAGCTGCTCGGCGAGGATGTCCAGCCCCCGGTCCAGGTGCCCGCCCAGCGCGCAGAACCGCAGGTGCGCGGCGAGGTACGGGAAGGCCGTCCGTTCCCGCCGGTGCCGCCGGTACGCGACGACGTGCGCCCGGCCCGCCCGCACGGGCTCGCCGGCGCGCAGCAGCGGCAGCAACGCCCCGGCCAGCGCCCGCTCGGGCTGGTCGGTGCAGTATGTCCCGGCCGTCGTCTCGGTCCCGGCCGTCGTCTCGGCCCCGGTCCCGGCCGCACGGTCGGCGGGGGCCGCCGCCGACGGGCCGTCGAGAACCGGACGCAGCTCCGCCAGCGCCGCCGCCCACTCGCCCCAGCCGGCCAGCAGGTCGGCGCGACGCGACGGGGCGCAGCCCGGACAGCCGGCGGCCGGGTCGGCGGGGGCGGTGCGCCAGCGGTCGTACCAGCGCCGGGCCGCCTGCTCGTCGCCGAGGTGGTCGGCAAGGCGGCAGCGCAGCTCGGCCACCAGGCCGGTGACCGGCGCGTCGCCGGCTGCGCCGTCGGGCGCGGTACGGGCCAGGTCGTCGGGCGCGGTACGGGCCAGGTCGTCCAGCGCCGCGCGGGCCTGGCCCAGCCCGACCCGGGGGGTGGCGAACCCGGCCTCCACCGCAAAGCGCTGGTAGCGGCGCAGCTCGGCGGCCCGCTCGCCGGCCGGCTCGGGCGCGGCGTCGAGGAGTTCCCGGCAGCGGCGTACCGGCTCGAAAAGCCGCCACCGCTCGCCCCGCCGCAGGTACAGGTCGATCAGCGCGAACCGGGCATCCACCCCGACGGACAGGTCGCCGGCCGCGTCGGCGGCCGAGGCGATCCGTTCCAGCTCGGCGGCGCGTTCCTCCCCGTCGGGCAGGTCGCCGGCGGCGGCCAGCGCCTCGGCCGGGCCACGGTCGGCGCGCGCCGGCCCCCGGGCCCGGCCCATCCGGCGGTCGTCCCACCGGCCGGCCAGCCGGTCGTCCCATCGGCGCGACTGCCCGGGCTCGCCGGTCACGGCCGCACCCCGCCCGCGAGCTGCCCGGCGGCGGCGGCGAGCTGGCAGCCGGTCGAGATGCCACAGTCGAGCAACTGGTCGAGCTGGTGCGGGGTCACCCCGCGCTCCAGGTCGGCGATCACCTCGCCGCAGACGAGCGCCCGCCCGTCGTCGTCCACGTGCACGAACGCCTTGGGCCAGTACCGGTCGTGGTTCCAGGCGTTGCAGAAGGCGTGCAGGGTCGGCACGTACTCGATGGGGAAGGTCGGCGCGGCTATGGTGCGGACCTGGAGGATCTCGCCGGCCGCGCCGATCCGCAGGAACCAGATGAGACCGTCGTCCCAGCGGCCGACCAGCCGGCCCACCGGATCCGCCGCGACGGTGACACCCCGGTGGCGCAGCACGGCGGCGATCAGCTCGTCGGTCAACGGCCGCAGCGCCCCGGGATGCCCGGCCAGGGGGCCGTCCGGGCCGTCCTCGATCTCGGGCGACGCCATCGGGCATCCCTTCTGAGGCGAATAACACAACAGGCGGCGTCGCCCGTGCTGCGACGCGCGGACACGACCCGGAAAAGCGGCGATCCGCCGGGTCCCGCCGTTACGGTGACTCTATGGCGGGCCGTACCTCTCAGGCGAGCCGGCGACGCGGCGCGTCGCCGCGCGGCACCACGAACAGTCGTGCCCGTCAGCCGGCGAAAGAAGACCACCAGGGCGGCGCCCCGGCGGCGCACCGCCCGCCCGGCCCGGCCTGGCCGTCCACGTCGGTCGGGCGATCGGCGCGGTGTGGATGGGGCTCGCGCACGGCGTCGGCTGGGCGGTGCGGGCCGCCGGCCGGCAGGCCGCCTCGGCCCGCGACCTCGACCCCGAGCACCGTCGCGACGGTGCCGGCCTGCTGCTGCTCGGCCTGGCCCTGCTCAGCGCGGTGGCCCTCTGGTTCTCCGGGGCCGGTCCGGTGGGGGCCCGGCTCGCGGACACCGTGCGGCTCTTCCTCGGTGCCATCTCGATCGTCGTGCCGGTGCTGCTGTCGATCGGCGCGTGGCGGCTCATGCGCACGCCGGCCGACCCGGAGCACCGTGGCCGGGGCCTCGTCGGCTGGGGGTCCATGCTGGTCGCCACCGCGGCGATGCTGCACATCGGACAGAACCCGGTGGACTCGGTGCAGCGCGACTACGCGGGCGGCCTGATCGGCGCGGGCGTCGGCGACGTGCTGGAAACCGCGGTGACGGCCTGGGTGGCGGTGCCGCTGCTGATCCTGCTGCTCGTCTTCGGCCTGCTGGTGGTTACCGCCACGCCGATCAACAAGATCCCGGAGCGGTTGGGGCTGCTCGCCGGCGCGGTGGTGGGCCCGCCGTCGGCAGCCGAAGAGGCCGAGGCGGAGGCCGGCGAGAGGAAGCCGGCCCGCCGCCGCCCGGCCAAGCGCGCCGCGCCTCCGCTGCCCGACCCGGACGATTTCGACGGGGAGGCGGTCGAGGGCGCCGACCTCCAGGAAACCGTGGTGCTGCCCCGCAAGCCCCCGGCGAAGGTGCCCGCCACCCGCAAGCCGGTCGAGCCGCCGGAGCACTCGCCACCGCCCACCCGGGCCGAGCAGCTAGCGCTCACCGGTCTGTCCGGCGACTACACACTGCCCCCGGCCAACCTGCTCAGCGGCGGTGCCGCGCCGAAGACCCGCAGCAAGGCCAACGACGAGGTGATCGCCGCGCTCACCGGCGTGTTCGACCAGTTCGGCGTGGACGCCGAGGTCACCGGCTTCACCCGGGGTCCGACGGTCACCCGGTACGAGGTGGAGCTGGGCCCGGGCGTGAAGGTCGAGCGGATCACCCAGCTCTCCCGCAACATCGCGTACGCGGTGAAGTCCCCGGACGTGCGCATTCTCAGCCCCATCCCGGGCAAGAGCGCCGTCGGCGTGGAGATCCCGAACACCGACCCGGAGAACGTGGCGCTCGGCGACGTGCTGCGCTCCCGCGCCGCCACCAGCGACCACCACCCGATGGTGGTCGCGCTCGGCAAGGACATCGAGGGCGGCTTCGTGGTGGCCAATCTCGCGAAGATGCCCCACATTCTGATCGCGGGCGCAACCGGTGCTGGCAAGTCTTCATGCCTGAACAGCCTGCTCGTGTCGATCCTCACCCGGGCCACCCCGGACGAGGTGCGCCTGCTGCTGATCGACCCGAAGCGGGTCGAGATGACCGGCTACGAGGGCATCCCGCACCTGGTCACCCCGATCGTGACCAACGCGAAGAAGGCGGCCGACTCGCTGGATTGGGTCGTCCGCGAGATGGACATGCGCTACGACGACCTCGCCGCGAACGGGGTCCGGCACATCGACGACTTCAACCGCAAGGTGCGCACCGGGGAGATCAAGGCCCCGCCGGGCAGCGAGCGGGAAATGCGGCCGTACCCGTACCTGCTGGTGATCGTGGACGAGCTGGCCGACCTGATGATGGTCGCGCCGCGCGACGTGGAGGACTCGGTCGTGCGGATCACGCAGCTCGCCCGGGCCGCCGGCATCCACCTGGTCCTCGCCACCCAACGGCCCAGCGTGGACGTGGTCACCGGCCTGATCAAGGCCAACGTGCCGTCCCGGCTGGCGTTCGCCACCTCGTCGCTGGCCGACTCGCGGGTCATCCTCGATCAACCGGGCGCGGAGAAGCTGCTGGGGCGCGGCGATGGCCTCTTCCTGCCGATGGGCGCGTCGAAGCCGATCCGGATCCAGGGGGCCTGGGTCACCGAGCGCGAGATCGCCGACGTGGTGAAGTTCTGCAAGGACCAGCGCGAGCCGGAGTTCCGGCCGGACGTGCTGGCCCCGGCGCAGGACAGCAAGAAGAAGATCGACGAGGAGATCGGCGACGACCTGGACCTGTTGGTGCAGGCGGTCGAGCTGGTGGTCACCTCGCAGTTCGGCTCGACGTCGATGCTCCAGCGCAAGCTGCGGGTCGGCTTCGCCAAGGCGGGCCGGCTGATGGACCTCATGGAAACCCGGGGCGTGGTGGGCCCGTCCGAGGGTTCGAAGGCCCGCGACGTGCTGGTCAAGCCGGACGAGCTGGCAGAGGTCCTCGCCGGCCTGGGCGGCGCGAACGACTAGCGCACGCCCTGCCCGGCGCGGGTCGGTCGATGCGGCGGCGACGGCGAGGGGCCCGCCGGATTGGCGGGCCCCTGCGGTCGCGGGTGGGTTGGCTCAGGCGTTCAGGATCACCGCGCTGAGGATCATGCCGAGCACGGCGCCGGCCACGCTGGCGGCGGCGGCGTACCAGCCGAGCGGCTTGTCGCCCAGGACCGCGCCGACGACGCCGAGGATCACACCGAGCAGGCCGAAGACCAGCGGTGACACGAAGACCGCGAGGGCCGCGAACACGAACGCGACGATTGTGCAGATCCGGGCGGCGTTGGTGCGCGGGCGGGTGGTGGCGTGCGTGTCGGCCATGACGTCCTCCGTGGTGAGCCTGGTTCTTCCGTCGACCGGTCACTACCCAGCGGGGCCGGAAACTACGCGTGCGGGCCGATCCCGCCCGCGTCGGGGCGGCGGGCGGCCGTCGGGACAGCCGGCGGCGGCGCACAGGTCGGTCAGTGGAAGACCTTGAGGCCGACCACCCCGGCGACGACCAGCAGCAGGCAGACGATCCGGGGCAGGCTCGCCGGCTCGTGCAGCGCCAGCATGCCGACCAGCGCGGTGCCGACCGCGCCGATGCCCACCCAGACCGCGTAGCCGGTGCCGACCGGGATCTCGCGCAGCGCGTACGCCAGGCCGGCCATGCTGAGCAGCAGGGACACCGCGAAGACGGCCGAGGGGAGAGGACGGGTGAAGCCGGCGCTGCGGTCGAGGGCGACCGCCCACACCGTCTCCAGGAGCCCGGACACCACCAGGACGATCCAGGCCATCTGGTGTCACCTCCGCGCGGCGACCGTAGCACTGCCCCCGGTACCCTCGGATGGTGTCTGCCGCCTCCTCTTCCGACGCCCCCAGTTCGCCGCCTTCGGTGCCGCGCCGTGACCTGGGGCTGTCGTCTCCCGCCGTTCGCCGCGTTGCCCTGCTGACACTGGGCTGCGCCCGTAACGAGGTCGACTCGGAGGAGTTGGCCGCCCGGCTGCACGCCGACGGTTGGCAGGTCACCACCGACGGTGAGGGGGCCGACGTGGTGGTCGTCAACACCTGCGGCTTCGTGGAGAAGGCCAAGCAGGACTCGATCCAGACGCTGCTCGCCGCCGCCGACACCGGCGCGAAGGTGGTCGCCGCCGGCTGCATGGCCGAGCGGTACGGCCGGGAGTTGGCCGAGAGCCTGCCCGAGGCCCAGGCCGTGCTGAGCTTCGACGACTACCCCGACATCGCCGCCCGGCTCGACGCCGTCGTCGCTGGCGAGGCGCTCGACGCGCACACCCCGCGCGACCGGCGCGAGCTGCTGCCGCTGACCCCGGTCGCGCGGCGTGACAGCGCTGTCTCGCTGCCCGGCCACGGCACCTCCCGGGCCGCCGTGCAGACCGACGAGCACACCCCGGCCCACCTGCGGCAGGTGCTGCGCCGCCGGCTCGACACCGGCCCGGTCGCGTCGCTCAAGCTCGCCAGCGGCTGCGACCGCCGCTGCGCGTTCTGTGCCATCCCCGCCTTCCGCGGCGCCTTCGTCTCGCGTACGCCGGACGAGCTGCTCGCCGAGGCGGAGTGGCTGGCCAAGACGGGGGTCCGGGAGCTGGTGCTGGTCAGCGAGAACTCCACGTCGTACGGAAAGGACCTGGGCGACCCCCGGGCGCTGGAGAAGCTGCTGCCGCAGCTCGCCGCGATCGACGGGATCGTCCGGGTCCGGGCGAGCTACCTGCAACCCGCCGAGACCCGCCCCGGCCTGGTCGAGGCGATCGCCACCACACCGGGCGTCGCGGCGTACTTCGACCTGTCGTTCCAGCACTCCAGCGAGCCGGTGCTGCGCCGGATGCGCCGTTTCGGCTCCACCGAACGGTTCCTGGAACTGCTGGCCGCCGCCCGCGCCCTGGCCCCGCAGGCCGGCGCGCGGAGCAACTTCATCGTCGGTTTCCCCGGCGAGACCCGGGGCGACGTCGAGGAGTTGGTCCGGTTCCTCTCGGCGGCCCGGCTCGACGCGATCGGCATGTTCGACTACAGCGACGAGGACGGCACCGAGGCCGCCGGCCTGCCCGGCAAGGTCTCCGCCGCGACGATCAAGCGCCGGTACGACCGGCTCAGCGCCCTCGCCGACGAGCTGTGCTCGCAGCGTGCCGAGGAGCGGCTCGGCTCCACGGTCGAGGTGCTGGTCGACTCGGTCGACGACGGCGTGGTCGAGGGCCGGGCGGCGCACCAGGCTCCCGAGGTGGACGGCTCCACCACCCTGGTCGCCCCGGCCGACGGCGGGGTGGACCTGGCGGCGCTGCGCCCCGGCGACCTCGTGCGCGCGACGGTGACCGCCACCGAAGGGGTGGATCTGATCGCCGTCCCGGACGAGATGGTCTCCGCGGCGCCCGGCGCGGCACGGTGACGGCGGGTTCTGAGGAGGCAGGGAAGCCACGTGGTGCGGTGCCAGGTTCGCCACGGCGGCCCGAGCGGGGCGTGCCGGTGACGCCGGTGACGCCGTCGACTCCAGCGGCGGAGTCGACGCCGTCGCCGGTGGTCGCCCGAGTGCCGGTGCTCAACGCGGCCAACGCGCTGACCCTGCTGCGGCTGGTGCTGGTGCCGGTCTTCGCGTTCTCGGTGGCCGCCTCCGGTACGACCCATGCCGGCTGGCGGATCGCGGCCTGCCTGATCTTCGCCCTCGCCTCGGTCACCGACCTGGTGGACGGCTGGATCGCCCGCCGGTTCGGCCTGGTCACCTCGGTCGGCAAGGTGGCCGACCCGATCGCCGACAAGGCGCTCACCGGCGCGGCCCTGCTGCTGCTGTCCTGGTACGACCTGCTGCCCTGGTGGGTGACCGTGATGATCCTGGTCCGGGAGTTGGGCATCACGGCGCTACGGTTCTGGGTGATCCGACACGGCGTCATCGCGGCCAGCCGGGGCGGCAAGATCAAGACTGCGCTCCAGATCCTGGCCATCACCTGGTACCTGTGGCCCATGCCGGCCGCGCTCGTCGCCGTGGGCCCCTGGCTGATGGCCGTCGCCGTCGGCGTCACGGTGGTCACCGGCTTCGACTACGTCGCCCAGGCGCTGCGCCTGCGCCGCCCCGCGCGGGGACGCGTAGAGCGGCCGGCACGGGGAAAGGGACGTATCCGTGGGAACTGACGCGAACGGGCACCGACCGGCCGGCAGCCCGGCCGCCGGGGCGGTGCACCGCCTCGCCGAGCGGCACGAGACGCTGGCCACCGTCGAGTCGCTCACCGGCGGGCTGCTCTCCGCCTCGATCGTGGAGATCGCCGGGGTCAGCGGCGTCTACCGGGGTGGCCTGGTCGTCTACGCCACCGAGCTGAAGTCGGCGCTGGCCGGCGTACCGGAGGACCTGCTGGCCGAGCGCGGCCCCGTCGACCCGGACGTGGCCCGCGCGCTGGCCGAGGGCGCCCGGCGGCGCTGCGGCGCGGACTGGGGCCTGGCCACCACGGGCGTGGCCGGGCCCAAGCCGCAGGACGGCAAGCCTGTCGGGCTGGTCTACGTCGCGGTCGCCGGGCCGGCCGGCGTCGAGGTCCGCCGCCTCGACCTCGACGGCGGGCGCGACCACATCCGGTCCGCCGCCGTGATCGAGGCGTTGCGGCTGCTCGTGGAGCGGATCGACGCGGCGGCCCCGGGCCCCGGGTCGGGCGCGCCGGAAGCCGGCGACGGCGACACCGAGCCCGCCGGCGCACCTCGTCGCTGAGCCCGTGGCCAGATGGAGGGGCGGGGTGGGATGTCACCGGGGCCGGCAACGGGTACGGTTGCGGGAAGGCTCCGACGTGGCGTCGGCGCCGGGGCGGTGTGCCGCGCCCGGCGCGACGGGGCGGCGGAGGGTGAGACCCGTCAGGGGAGGTGCGATGGTCCTGCTACGCCGGGTGATCGGTGACGCACTGCGGGCGCGCCGGCAGGGGCAGCACCGCACCCTGCGCGAGGTCTCCTCCGCGGCGAACGTCAGCCTGGGCTACCTGTCCGAAATCGAGCGCGGCCAGAAGGAGCCCTCCAGCGAGTTGCTGGCAGCCATCTGCGACGCCCTCGGTGCCCGCCTCTCCGAGCTGCTCCGTGAGGTCAGCGACACGGTGGCGCTCGCCGAGCAGCTTCCCGGGGTGCTCGTGCCCGTGCAGGACGAGCCGGCCGAGCCGGTGGAGTCGTCCCCGGTGGCCCGCGCCTCGGTCCGCAAGTCCACCGGCCGGGGGGTCCGGCAGGTCACCTCCGGCGGCCCGGTGTCGGTGGCCGTGCACCAGGACTCGCCGCTCAAGGCGACCCTGCGCACGCGGGTGCGTCCCGCCGAGCGCGACCGTGACGTCGTCTGCGCCGCCTGATCTCACCCGCCCCGCGCAGTCGCCCGAGCACGTGGTCGGGGTTTCCCGCGCCGCGTACTGTTGATCAGACGGTGGCGTGCCACCGGTGACGTACGAATGCCGGGCTGGCGCTGGGCTGCGACGATGGGGATCGCCGCCGCACGATCACCGGCCGGACCGCCCGGCATGGCAGGGGCGGCGCGACTCTACTGAGGGGATACCGCGGAGATGGCGAACCCGTTCGTCAAGGGCTGGAAATACCTGATGGCGCTCTTCGGTGCCCGAATCGACGAGTACGCCGACCCCAAGGTGCAGATCCAGCAGGCGATCGAGGAGGCGCAGCGCCAGCACCAGGCGCTGGTCCAGCAGGCGGCGGCGGTGATCGGCAACCAGCGGCAGCTGGAGATGAAGCTGTCCCGCCAGATGTCCGAGGTCGAGCGGCTCCAGGGCAACGCCCGGCAGGCCCTGGTCCTCGCCGACCAGGCCCGGGCCCGGGGCGACGAGGCGGAGGCCGGCAAGTACGAGCAGACCGCCCAGGTGCTCGCCACCCAGCTCGTCTCCGCCGAGCAGGCCACCGAGGACCTGAAGACCCTGCACGACCAGGCGCTCGGCGCCGCCGCGCAGGCCCGCCGGGCGGTGGAGAACAACTCGATGATCCTCCAGCAGAAGCTGGCCGAGCGCACGAAGCTGCTCAGCCAGCTCGAACAGGCCAAGATGCAGGAGAGCGTGGCCCGCTCGCTGGAGTCGATGTCGTCCCTCACCGCCTCCGGCAGCACCCCCTCGCTGGACGCGGTGCGGGACCGCATCGAGCAGCGCTACGCCACCGCCATGGGCCGCGCCGAGCTGGCCGGCAACTCCGTCGAGGGCCGGATGCTGGAGATCCAGAAGGCGTCGCTGGACTCGGCCGGGTCGTCCCGGCTGGAGCAGATCCGGGCCAGCATGGCCGGCGAGCAGCTCGCCGGCCGGCAGGACCGCCCGGCCGTGGGGCAGCAGCAGGGGCAGGCCGCGCCGGCCGTCGACCCGGCCGCCGCGGCCCGGCTCGACCAGCTCCGCGCCAGCATGGGCCAGGAACGCGGCACCGGGGACAGCAGCGCCGCCGGCTGAGCGGCGCACCAGCAACCGTCGGCCGGGCGGCCCGGCACTGCCCGACCCGGCGGCCGGAACGAGGAGGCACGGGTGGCAGACGAGCGAGCACGGTACTTCCGCCAGCTCCGCAGGTTGCGGCGGTCCGCCCGCCGGTGGAGCGTGCTGGGCGGCGGGCTGACCGGGGCGGCGGC
>NZ_GG657738.1:5191299-5272755 GCF_000158815.1 Micromonospora sp. ATCC 39149
CCGCACCCGGTAGTGGTAGGTCACGCCCCGGGCCAGGCCGGTGTTGACGAACTCCCGCCCGTGCACCGTGAACGCGGCCACCTCCCGCTCGAACGCCGGGTCGACCGCACGCTGCACTAGGAATCCGGCCCCCGGCCCGCCTGGCGGGCCTGCCGCCCAGGTCAGGGTCACCGTCGCGGTGTCAGGTCCGGGCGCGCTCGCGACGGCGGCCAGGTCCGTGGGTGGGGCCGGCCGGGGTGGGCTGGTGACGGCGGCGACCGTCGACCACGGCGACGCGACCCCGAGGTACGTCGTGCGCACCCGGTAGTAGTACGTGGTGTCCGGGGCCACCACGTCGTCCACGTGCTGCTCCTGCACGCCGATCGCCGTGGTGGTCGGACCGCTGGTGAACGTCGGGTTGGTGGCCCGCTGCACGTCGACGCCGGTGGCGAAGGAGCGGTTCGCCCAGCGCAGCGCCACCCGCAGCGGGGCGGCCGGCGGGATCGCCGCGACCAGCCCGGCGGGCGCGGCGATGCGCACCGACGCCGGCACCCCGTTGGACCAGGCCGAGCAGCTCACCTCGTTCTCCGCCCGGATCCGGTAGTGGTAGGTGACCCCGGGGGTGACGGTCGCGTCGGTGTACCGGGTCGCGGCGGCGGCCACGGTGATCGCGGTGAGCCCCTCGGTGAACGCGACGTCGGTGGCCCGCTGGAGCAGGTGGCTGCTGGCCGGCGGCCGGCCGCCGTTGCCGGTCCAGGTCAGCGTGATCGCCGGCAGGACGGTCGCCGAGCCGGGCACCGGCGTGGCGGTCAGCCCGGTCGGGGCCAGCGGGGCGACCCGCAGCACCAGCGGTCGGCTCATGCCCTGGTCCCGGTGGCCGGCGAGCTGGCTGTGCCAGCGGTACTCCCACCCCATGTTGACGAGCTGGTTGACCACCGACGCGGGCCGCCCGTCCACCGGGCTCACCGCCGTCGAGTCGATCCGCGCGCCCGCCGGGCGGGTCGGGTCGAGCAGCCGCACGCTGTCGCCGATCTTGAACGGCAGGGCGGGGGCCACCGGCCGCAGCGCCACGATCACGTCCTCGCGGGGGTTGACCCGGATGGTCTCCTTCCAGCCCAGCTCGTTCGGCTCGGGCTGGCGGATCGCGCCGCCCCAGCCCACCCGGTTGACCACCTGCACGTCGCAGCCGCCGACGTGCACCGGGTGCGTGTGCAACGCGTTGCCGCTGATCCGCCAGAGCTGGGTGCCGTCGGCGGGCGTGCCGACCTGCACCGTCGGGTCGGCGATCACCAGGGTTTCGGTGGCCGGGTCGGCCGGGCCCAGCGGCAGGGTGGCCGAGCCCAGCGGCCCGGCGTGCGGGTGGGCCACCCCCAGCCGGCCGGTCACCCGCCCGTGCGCGGGCTCGAAGACGTGCTGCACCGCCTTCACGGTCAGCGGGAGGGTCACCGGCGCGGCGGACCCGGCCGGGGTGAAGGTGACCGTGATGGCGTGCGCCGGCACCACCGTGTCCCGGGACGTTCGGGTGCCGAACGCGCGGTCGTACGCCGGCTGGGGCACGATCGGCGGGCGCTGGCTGGCCGCGTACGCGCCGGGCAGCCGCTCGGCCAGCCGGTGGAGGTCGTACGGCTCGGCCGGCTCGCCGGCCACCCGGAACTGCAACAGGGTGCGGGTGTTCGGCCCGTACCCGGGCAGCGGCGCGGGCCCGCCGCCGACGCCGGTGCGGTCCGGTGCGCCGGTGTGGTGGTCGTAGCGGGGGTCGAAGCGGGGCAGCGGAGCCGGGCAGTCGTTGTACAGGATCAGGTTGGCCCCGGGCGGGACGGCGGAGAAGTCGACGACCACGTCGGCCCGCTCCCCGGGGGCGAGCAGCAGGGCGTGCCCGTCCACGTTGAGCACCGTCGGGTCCTGCCGGTCGTACCGGTAGCCGACCGGCCGGTTGGGCAGCACCGCCGGGGCCGGGAGCAGGCCGCACTCGTTGCCGACCTGGATCAGCGCCGGCCCATTGGCTGCCGGGTCGGGCACCCCGCCCTCGCGACCGTCCACGGGCCAGTGCGGCGGGCGGCCGGGGGCGCGGGCGGCCTCCACCATCGGCACCTCGCCCGCGTCGGCGTCGAGCAGCCCGCCGTCCGGGCCCCACATCGGGCCGTCGGAGCGGGCCCGGTAGAGCTGGAGGTTGAGGGCGCGGTCCGCGCAGGCGTTCAGGATCCGGAACCGGTACGCCTTCGGCGCGACCGTCAGGTGCGGGTACGCGACGCCGTTGACCAGCGGGGTGTCCCCGTACGCCTCGGGCACCGCCGACGGGTGCGGCACGCCCGGGGCCAGTGGTGGCTCGTCGGGGTCGGCGACGGGGTCGTGGTGCGGGTTCGGCACGGGCCCGCCCTCGGGCACCGGTGGCCGGTCGTCGGGCCCCGACCCGCCCGGCCTCGCGCCGGCCGGGCCACCCGCCGGCGTGGGACGCGTCCACGGGCCGTAGTCCCAGCGGCCGGTCGGGTTCGTCCCGGACGGCCGGTACGGGTGCTGCCGGGGCTGGTAGACGTGCGGGTGCCACAGGCTGCCCCGGGCTCCCCAGCGGTCCCGGTCCCAGGTCGGGTCCTGGCCGGCGAGTTGCGTGTCGTCCGGCACGAACGTGCGGTCGGTGATCACCAGCGGGAGCTGCTCGGCGGGGAGCACCCCGTCGGCGACGAGGTCCTCCTCGGCCTGGTCGGTGAGCAGGTAGAGGGCGAGCTGCCCGGAGCAGACGGTGAGCCGGGACAGGCCGAGGGTGTTGTCGTGCAGCCACATCAACCGGCCGCTCTGCTCGTTCGGGTAGTACAGGGTGGTCGCCCCGGGGCCGGGCGGCGGCATGTCCGGCACGTGGGTCAACCCCACCCCCGTCGGGTACGGGGTGATCTCCCCGGCCGGCGTCACCCACTGCCACGGGTTGCCGGCGCTGATCCAGCCGGTCTGCCCGCCGTACAGGTGCAGCACCGCCCGGTTCTGCGGGTACGGGGCCGGTCCGCCCAGCGGGCCCGCGCCGGCCCCGTCGACGGTCGCGTCCACGGGCAGGAACAGCTCGCCGGCCCGGCCGGTGGGTAGCTGGTTGATGAACTTGATCCGCACCGGCCGGCCGCGCCGGGCGACGATCACCGGCCCGCACAGGTACGGCCGGTCGGGCGGGACGACCGTGTTGTGCCCGGAGCCGTCGGTGCCGAGGTTGAGCTGCCGGTAGCCGCGCAGCCGGGTGGCGGGCAGGTCGCGGTGCAGCCGCTGCGTGTACTCCTGGAGGCCGATCTCGTAGTAGTCGCAGCCCGGCCAGGTGATCGTGTCCGGGGTCGCCACCGGCAACCACCCGCCCAGCTCGGTGCGGCCCCCCTCGCCGGGGCGGGGCAGGGCGTCAACGAACTTGCGCAGGCCGGTGCCGGGGACGACCCCGCCGCGCCCGTCCGGCACCGGCAGCGGGCTGGCGGCGAAGTTGGGCACCGGGCCGAAGCAGCGCGGGACGGCGGCCGGGTCGAGGCTGGCCGGGGCGGTTTCGGTCGCGTCGGCGTCGGTCGCCTCGGCGGTCCGGGCCGACGGCACGGTCGGCGCCGGTTCCGCGCCGGTACGCGCGGGCCGGTCGGTGAAGCTGGAGCGCAGTCTGCGGAACAGCACCATGGCTCTCCCCGGATCGTGGCGCGGCGACCGCCACCCCCTCGGGACGACCGCGCGCACCCGTTGACGCTCGGTGAGTACTCAACCGCAGCATGCGACGTCGGGTGCCTGGTGCGGAACTACCCATTCGTCCGTATCTGGGGGCGTCCCGGACGCTGGGAGGGTGTCGGCGCAGGTCAGGGCGCGGATGCGGGCGGCTCGGGCTGGCAGATTGGGCACCAGTAGGTGACCCGCTCGCCCAGCTCCTGTTTGCGGATCGCGGTGCCGCAACGCCGGCACGGCTGGGCCCGCCGGCCGTACACGTAGCTCGTCTCGCCCCGGCGTAGCGACCCGGTGGTGCTCTGGGTCCACCGCCCCCGGTTGGCCGCCAGCAGCCGCTGGGCGAGCGCCACCGTGCCGGCCAGGTCGGACACCGCGCCCACCGGGGTCCACGGCGACACGCCGCGCAGGAACAGCACCTCGCACTTGTAGAGGTTGCCCACCCCGGCCAGGTTGCGCTGGTCGAGCAGCGCCTCGCCGATCGTCGCCTCGGGATGGGCGGCGAGCCGGCGGACCGCCTCGGTCGGGTCCCAGTCCGCGCCGAGCAGGTCCGGCCCGAGGTGTCCCACCAGCGCGCCTTCCTCGGCGGTCGGCACCAGCGCCAGCTCGTGCAGGTGGTAGCCCACGGCGACCGCGTCGGGGGCGCGCAGCACCGCCCGGATCAGGTGTGCGGGCCGGGCCGTCCAGCGTTCCCCCGGCGCGTACGCCCGCCACGCCCCGTCCATCCGCAGGTGCGAGTGCAGCGTCCAGCCGGTGACCCCGCCCGAGCCGACCGGCGCGGGCGCGGCGAGCCGCAGCAGCAGGTGCTTGCCCCGGCTCGCCGACTCGCGCACCGTCCAGCCGGCCAGGTCGGTGCCGGCCAGCCGGGGCACCCGGAAGTCCGAGGCGGTCAACCGGGCCCCGCCGAGCGCCCGCCCCAGGACGCGGGCGGTATTCCAGACGGTGTCGCCTTCGGGCATCCCGCCATTCTCCCTCCCCTGAGCGGAACTCGCATGTATCGCCATTTGTGCTGCTATTCCCATCAATTGCTGCTGGCCGCACTATCAAGGAGTTCTGAGGAGAAATGCATGCGAGATGCCCGACGCACCGTCCGTCCGACCGTCCTCACCGGCGCCCTCGCCGCCCTGACCGTCGCCCTCGTCTCCCCCTTTGCCCCCGCGCCTGCCGGCGCTTCCGTGCCGTCGCCGGTGGCCCGGACCGTGGCCGTGCCGTCCGCTGCCACCCCTGCCGACCCGGTCGGTTCAATCGGTCCGGTGGCGCAGCGGTGGAGCCCTGACCTCTCCGCCGTCGACGCCGACGACGTGAACGTCCGCTTCACCGGCGGCCGGCTCCGGCTCGCCGACCGGGCGCCGCGCGCCGTCACCTCGGCGGCACTCGACCGGCATCCCGCGTTCGCCGAGGGCACGTACCTCAGCCGGGCGCACGACCTGGTCAGGCCCGTCACCCGGGTCCGCGCCGACGTCGTCGCGGAAACCGGCCAGGGCGGCGCGGTCGAGGTCCAGGTGCGCGGCCGGGGGGCCGCCGGCTGGACCGAGTGGCGGCGGGCCGTCCCGGCCGCCGTCTTCGACCGGCCGGTCACCCGGGTCCAGGCCCGGGTGCAGCTCACCGCCCGCACCCCCGCCGTCACCCCGGCGGTACGCGGCGTCCGGCTCACCGCCGACCGGCTAGCCGTCGCCGCCGCCACGCCGGGGCTCACCTACCGGGTCTTCGCCACCCGGATCGGCCTGGTCGGCGAGACCACCGCCAACGGGCACGTCGTCCAGCCCCGGGACCACTTCGCGGCCCTGCCCTCGCGGCGCTCGCTCGCCCCACCGGACACCGGCGACTACACCGTCCGGGTCTGCACCACCAGCGGCAGCCGGTGCGAGTACGCGCCGGTCTGGGACGTGGGACCGTGGAACACCCGGGACGACTACTGGAACCTGAGCGCCGTCCGCGAGAACTGGAAGGACCTGCCCCAGGGCCTGCCCGAGGCGCAGGCGGCGTACCAGCACGGCTACAACGGCGGGCGGGACCAGTTCGGCCGCACCGTGCTCAACCCGGCCGGCATCGACCTCGCCGACGGCACCTTCTGGGACGGCCTACAGCTCAGCACCAACGCCTGGGTCGACGTGGCCTACCTGTGGACCGGCACCGGGGTACGCGCCGTCGTCGGCGACGGGCCGCTCAACGTCCGCTCCGGCCCCGGGACGGGCTACGCCTCCCGTGGCCTGGCCGCCCGGTACGCCAACGTGCCGGTCCAGTGCTACGTCACGGGCCAGACCGTCAGCGGCCCGTTCCGCACCACGAACCGGTGGCAGCGCCTCGCCGCCGGGCAGTACATCAGCTACGCGTACGTCTCGGCGGTGTACGGCGGAAGCGTGCCGCCCTGCTGACCGGCGCGCGGCACCGGGCCAGGCGACCCCGGGCCGGTGCCGCGTGGCGGGTTCAGGGACGCTCCTCCGGGCGGGCCGGGCGCACCATGTCCTGGTAGCGGGGGTGACTGGCGCCGTAGACGGCGAAGTTGAGCCGGGCGAGGGTCAGGCTCAGGTCGCCGTTGGGCCCGCCGCGCACCACGTCGGCGTCGGCGTCGTTCTGACCGTCATCGGTCCAGAAGCAGACCGGGCAGGTGCCGCCCCCGGTCCGCGAGGCGCAACATGGACATGCCGAAGGAACCCACTGAACACCCACCGGGAGAGCATTCCACAACCGAGGATCCGGCATCACTCCGATGGTGGGCCGATTTCACCTTCTGCCCAGCCGGGGTCCGCCGCAGGTCCACCCGCCGCTCAGCCGGCGGTGACGGCCACCAGGTCGCCCGCGCCGACGCCTAGCACGTCAGCCGCCCGGCCGCCGTTCACGGCGGCGGCGACCAGACCGGCCGAGTCGACGTACACCACCAGCGCGCCGGGCGGGGCGTCGCCGAACGTACGCCCGTGCGCCGCCGCCCGCCCGGCCACCCGCAGCCGCGCCGGAAGCGGGGCGAGCCGGTCGCCCGGCGCGGCGAGCTGCACGTTGCCGAAGTGGTCCACCGTCAGCACCTCGGCGGCGAACCCGCCCGGCTCTGCGCGGACCACCGGCTCGGGCAGCCGGACCAGGGTGGCCGGGTCGACCGCCGGCCCGGCGTCGGCCAGCGGCGCGCCCAGCGCCAACCGGGCGGCCACCGGGGCGAACACGTCCCGGCCGTGGAAGGTGCGCGACACCTGCGGGGCCAGCCACCCGGGGTTGGTCAGCTCCACGGCGGCCGTCACCCCGCCGAGCGCGGCGGCGGCGTCGGGCAGCAGGCCGTTGTCCGGCCCGACCAGCGTCCCGCCCGGCGTGGCCAGGGCGACTCCGCGTCGACGGGTGCCCACCCCCGGGTCGACCACCGCGACGTGTACCCCCGCCGGCAGGTACGGCACCGTCTGAGCGAGCACGGCCGCGCCCCGCCGCACGTCGGCCGGCGGGACGAGGTGGGTCACGTCGATCACCCGGGCGGCTGGCGCGATCCGCGCGATCACCCCGTGGCAGGCGGCCACGAAACCGTCGGCCAGACCGTAGTCGGTGGTCAACGAGATCCACGCCATCGGGTCCCCCCTCGTGCTCGCTCCGCTGTGCCGCTGCGCCCTTGTGTCGCTGTCCGCCCGCTGCGCCCTTGTGTCGCTGTGCCGCTGTCCGCCCGCCGCGCGAGGCGCCGGGCTGCCGGCCGCTTCGCCGCGAGGGGGACAAGCCGTGCGACTGGCGACCCTGGTGGCGATGCTGACCCACGCCGTCATGGTCACCGCCAGTATCGCCATCACACTGTGGCTCTCCGGCGAGATCGCCTGGTTGCCGGCTCCAGCACCCGAATTGGTGCTCACTCCACCGTCGAGCATGTGGCGCACCACGTGGAACCTCGCCGGTTATGCCTGGTTGCCGGCCTACATCGAGCTCGTCCTCGGGAGCCGGCGCGTGGCCCAGGCAGTCGCCCTGCTTGCCATCGTGCCTTCCGCTATCACCACCGCGGTGGAACAAGCCGCCCGTGACGTACCGTTGTCCGCGTCGCCCTGGGCGATGTTGCTCATCGACGTCTTCCTGCCAGTAGCCATGGCGGCCTTTCACCACGACGCCCCGCCTGTACAGCGCCGGCCCTGGCTCCTCGCGCTGCCGATCGGCATTCTCCTCGTTCCCGTGCCGCTGTTCACCATCCAGGCAATCGAACCGGCGCTGAGGCTGCTGGACTGGCCGGGCCTGTCATGCGTGGCGGTCACTGTCGCCATAATGGTCCACCTGACCGTTCGAGGATCCCGTCGCCCATCCGGCACACTGCCATGGTCACTGGCGTTCACCCTGCTCGCCGTAACCGCGCTCGCCCTGCGAACCGTAACCCTGCCCGACGTCAACAACCAGGCACAGCGCACAACACTCGCCACGATGGCATCCGTGGAGATGTCGCTGTTCTCGCGGTAGGCGTACCGCTCGCGGTGCTGGCCATTCGAGCGCTGCGCCGGCTTCCACCGATCCCCGCCCCCGCCCCAAGACCCACCACACCGCCGTAGGAACTGGATGCCGCCTTCATGGTGCGCGCCGCCTGCTGTCGCTACCAGCAGGCCGAGCAAGGGTTACGAGCCGCCGTGCTCATGAGTACCGTGGGAAGGCGACCCTGGGTGGGTAGCGCGTCACGCTGGGAGGTCGGATGGACGCCATGCCGGAGCTGACCTTCGGGCAGCGGTTGAAGCTCTACCGTGAGCGGGCGGGCAAGACCCGCGCGGTGCTCGGCGGGCTGGTGGGCCGCAGTGCCGAGTGGGTGAAGGCCGTGGAGAACGATCGCATCCTGCCGCCGCGCGTGCACATGCTGGATCGGATCGCCCGCGCGCTCAAGGTCGACGTTTCCGCCCTGGTCGGGGAGCTGAGCGACCGGTCCGCCGTTGTCAACGGGCCGGAGCATCCCGCGCTCGCCTCGGTGCGCGCCGCCGTCAACCGTGTCGCGTTGCCCGGTGCCGCGACCGCGCCGCCGTTGGTGCAGCTCAGCGAGCGCCTTGCCGCAGCCTGGCGGGCACGACACGAGTCGTCGGACCACCGGACGGTGTTGGCAACCGTGTTGCCGAACCTGGTCCGGGACGCGCAGTTCGCCGCGCTGACGTACGAGGGAGACGACCGCCGTCGGGCACACGCGCTGCTGGCCGAAACCCTCGGGCTGGCCCAGATGTACCTCGCCTACCAACCTGCCGCCGAGCTGATCTGGCGCGTCGCCGACCGGTCGATGCTGGCGGCGCAGGAGTCCGGCGATCCGGAGGCGGTGGCCGGCGCGGGCTGGTTCCTGTGCCAGCTTCACCGGGACTCCGGGGACTGGGACACGGCTACGACGGTGGCCCTGGATCTGATCTCTGCGCTGGAAGCACGAACGGCCGATGCGAACCCGAACCTGCTCGCCCTGTGGGGCGCTCTGCACTTCGAGGCCGCCTACATCGCCGCACGGGCGGGGGAAGAGGGCCGCGCCTGGCGGTACTGGGATCGTGCCGACGAGGTGTCCCGGCGGCTGCCGCAGGGCTTCTACCAGCAACAGACGTCGTTCTCCCGGATCATCATGGCCGCGCACGCGGTGACCCTCGCCGTCGAGTTGCAGAAGCCCGGTGAGGCGCTGCGGCAGGCCAACGGCCTCGACCCGGCTGTCGTCCCGTCGAGGCCGCGGCGTGCCCGCCACCTGATCGAGGTGGCTCGCGCGCACCTTGCCAACAGAGACACCGAATCCACCGTGGAGACTCTCCGTCAGGCGTACGACGCGGCACCGGAGACGATCCGCTTCAACGGCTACGCCCGTCAGATCACCCTCGATCTCCTCGACGGGCCCAGGTCCGCGCGAAACGGCGTGCGCGATCTCGCGCTGAAGGTCGGCCTCGCCTCCTGACCCGGCGACCTGGCGCTACGGGTGGGTGACGGCCACGATCACCACCGGACGGCGTTCGGGCCGACGGCGGTCAACCTGGCCCGCGCCGCCGCCCTGGAGCTGGGCGCGGCCCGTGACGCGGTCGCCTGGCACGAGAGGACCACCCGCCGGGACGCCTGGCGGTGGCTGCCAGCCGAGCACCGCGCCGCCCACCTGCTCGACGCCGCGTGGGCGTACCTCCAGATCGACGACCCGCGCAACGCCGGCCGGGCCCTGCTCGACGCCGAACGTACCGCGCCGGCCGAGCTGCGCCACCGCCCTGCCGCCCGGGACGTGATCGCCTGGGTGGCCCGCGACCGACACGCCTCGGCCACCGTCATCCAGCTCGCCCTCACCCTCAACCTGACCTGACCTGAACCCGGCCGGACCGCTTCCGTCTCATCCCATCCACCCGCAGCCCTGACCCGGTCGGCTGTCCTCGCCTGCCGTCAGGGGCCTGCGAAAGACCTAGCAATGTCAGTGTTATCGATGTTAGCGTCCACGCAGTCGCTGGGTCGTGGGGCGATCCGCCTGTCGCGCCACACGCGGCTTCCTCGGGGCGCAGGTCGCCGCGACTCGCAGTCATAGGATGTATCGGATGCTCGCCGGGCGCATGCGGTTTATCTGCCAGGGCAATCTCGGTCTTCACCGGACATTCAAGCATTGACGTTACGCGTTGGAAACCTTTAACGTCTGATGTCTGAGTCGCCTCTCCGCGTCACCCCTGCTCTGGAGGGATCCCCATGTCCCACCCCCTTTCACCCGTCGTTCGCTGCTGGCCGGCCTCCGTGCGGGCGGTGTCGCAGGCGTGGCCGGTGGGTTGATCCGCGCGCTCCCCGCCCAAGCAGTGGACCTGGGACGGCAGCACCAACCTGCTGTGGCCATCGCGGCCGTCTGATCCTCGCAGTCTCCGTCCGACGTATGCGTCGCCGCGATCCGCAGGGGGTTGCGGCGACGCCGACAGCGGGGACGCCCCGGATATGGAGGAACCACAATGAACCGGAGAATTCTGCTGAGCGCGGGGCTGACCCTGCTGCTCAGTGCGACGGCTGCCGTCACCGCCGGCTGCGGCGACAACGCGGGCGACGAAACCGGCTCGGGCGGCGGCAAACCGCTCGTCGGGGTGGATTACCCCCGCTCCGACACGGACTTCTGGAACTCGTACATCAAGTACGTGCCGCAGTACGCGGGCGAACTGGGTGTCGAACTCAAGGCCACCAACTCGCAGAACGACATCGCGAACCTCATCTCCAACGCGCAGACCTTCATGAGCCAGGGCGTGAAGGGCGTGGTGATGGCCCCGCAGGACACCGCCGCCATCGCGCCGACACTGTCCCAGCTCGACAGCAAGAAGATCCCGGTGGTCACCATCGACACCCGGCCGGACACCGGCAAGGTGTTCATGGTCGTGCGCGCCGACAACCGCGCCTACGGCATCAAGGCGTGCCAGTTCCTGGGCACCAAGCTGGGCGGCCGGGGCAAGGTCGTCATGCTCCAGGGTGGCCTGGACTCGATCAACGGCCGCGACCGCACCGAGGCGTTCAACGAGTGCATGCGCAAGGAGTTCCCCGGGGTCACCGTGTTCGGTGAGGCCACCGACTGGAAGGCGGACGTGGCGGCGTCGAAGTTGCAGACCCGCTTCGCGTCGGATCCGGACATCAAGGGCATCTACATGCAGTCCTCGTTCGCGCTGTCGGGCACCCTCCAGATCCTCAAGCAGCGAGGGCTCCAGGTGCCGCCGACCGATCCCAAGCACGTCTTCGTCGTCTCCAACGACGGCATCCCGGAGGAGCTGAAGAACATCGGTAATGGCCTGATCGACGCCACCGTCAGCCAGCCGGCCGACCTGTACGCCAAGTACGGGCTGGAGTACGTGCAGGCGGCGATCGAGGGCAAGACGTTCCAGCCCGGCCCGACCGCGCACGGCAGCACCATCATCCAGGTGCGCGACGGCCTGCTCGAAGACCAGCTTCCGGCACCGCTGGTGACGCTGGACGGCGCGCCGATCGCGGGGCAACCCACCCTGAAGTTCGACGACGCGTCGCTGTGGGGCAACAACGCATGAGTGCCGCCCCGCCCCGCCCGACCGACGGGCCGTCCGGCGACGGCCGGCCCGTCGTCGAGGCGGTGAGCATCACCAAGCGGTTCGGGTCGACGGTCGCCCTGTCCGACGCGAGCATCGTGGTCCGCCGGGGTGAGACGCACGCCCTGGTAGGCCGCAACGGTGCCGGCAAGTCGACCTTGGTCAGCATTCTCACCGGCCTTCAGGCCGCCGATGACGGCGCGGTGGCCTTCGACGGGCGTCCGGCGCCGCCACTGGCCGACCGCGACGCCTGGCGACAGCGGGTGGCGTGCGTCTACCAGAAGTCGACGATCATCCCCACCCTCACGGTGGCGGAGAACCTGTTCCTCAACCGGCACGCCCGGGGGCCGGGCGGGCTGATCCACTGGTCGCGCCTGCGGCGTGCGGCAGAGCAGTTGCTGGCGGCCTGGTCGGTCGACGTCGACGTACGCCAGCCCGCCTCGACGCTCTCCGTCGAGCAGCGGCAGTTCGTCGAGATCGCCCGGGCGCTGTCCTTCGGTGCCCGGTTCATCATCCTCGACGAGCCGACCGCCCAGCTCGACGCGGCGGGCATCAACCGCCTGTTCACCCGGATCCGTGACCTGCGGGCCCACGGCGTGACGTTTTTGTTCATCAGTCACCACCTCCAGGAGATCTACGAGCTCTGCGACCGGGTGACGGTCTTCCGCGACGCCCGGCACATCGTCACCGCCCCGGTGGCGGAGCTGAGCCGGCAGGAGTTGGTCGCCGCGATGACCGGCGAGGACGTGACGATGCCGGAGGCCGACCACCCGCCCCTGCCGCCGGACGCGCCGGTGCTGCTGTCGGTGCGGGACCTGGTCACTTCGTCCGGCGCGCAGGTGTCGATGGAGGCCAGGGCGGGCGAGGTCGTCGGCATCGCGGGTGGCGGCGGCAGCGGCAAGGTCGAGGTCGCCGAGGCGATCGTCGGGCTGACCCGTCGGGCGGGCGGAACCGTCACCCTCGACGGCCGCGTGCTGCGTCCGGGCAGCGTGCCCGACGCCCTCGACGCCGGAGTCGGGCTGGTGCCCCAGGACCGGCACCGGGAGGGTCTCGTGCCGTTGCTGTCCATCGCGGAGAACGTCACGATGACCGTGCCGGACCGTGTCGGGCGGTACGGCCTCATCTCGTCGGCCCGGCGGGACGCCCTGGCGCGGGGGACCATCGCCGACCTGGCAATCAAGGCGTCCGGGCCGCAGGTGCCGGTCTCCGACCTGTCCGGGGGCAACCAACAGAAGGTCGTGATGGGCCGGGCGCTGGCCAGCGATCCGAAGCTGCTGGTTCTCATCACGCCGACCGCCGGTGTCGACGTGCGCTCCAAGCAGACCCTGCTCGGTGTCGTCGAGGACGTGCGCCGTCGCGGCACCGCCGTGCTCGTGGTCTCCGACGAGCTGGACGACCTGCGGATCTGTGACCGCGTGCTGGTGATGTTCCAGGGCCGGATCGTCGGCGAGATGGCCCACGGCTGGAGCGACAACGATCTGGTAGCCGCCATGGAAGGGGTGGATCTCCACCATGTCTGAGACGCTGTCCACCGCCACGGCGTCCTCGTCGTCGCCGCCGTCGCCCCCGTCGTCGCCGTCGCGGAGCCTGGCCATCGCCCGGCTGCGTGACCTCGCGCTGGTGCCGGCGATCATCGCCGTGGCGATCGTCGGGTCGATCGTCAACCCGGTCTTCCTCAGCTCCGACAACATCATCAACGTGTTGCAGAGCATGTCGGAGATCGCCATCCTGGTCCTCGCCCAGACCATCGTGCTGATCACCGGCAAGATGGACCTGTCGCTGGAATCCACCTTCGGCCTCGCGCCCGGCATCGCGGCCTGGCTGGTCGTCGACCCCGCGCTCACCCGGGGTCTCGGTCTCGACGCGCTACCGGACGCCTGGGCGGTCCCGGTCGTCCTGCTCGTCGGTGCCCTCGTCGGTGCATTCAACGGGCTGCTCATCGTCCGGTTCGGCCTCAACGGCTTCATCGTCACGCTGGGCATGCTCATCATCCTGCGCGGGCTGCTCACCGGCATCTCCGGCGGGCAGACCTTCTTCGCCCTGCCGGAGTCGATGACGTATCTCGGCTCCGCGACCTGGTTCGGGGTGCCGGCGTCGATCTGGTTGTCGCTGCTGCTGTTCGCCGCCGGGATCGTGGTGCTCGGCTACACCCGATCCGGCCGGGCGCTCTACGCGATCGGCGGCAACGTCGACGCCGCCCGCGCGGCGGGCATCCGCACCGACCGGGTGCTGTGGATCGCGCTCGTCGTGGCCAGCGTGCTCGCGGCCCTCGCCGGCCTGCTGATCAGCGGCCGGCTCGCGGCGGTGCCGGCGGCTCAGGGCAGCGGTGCCATCTTCCAGGTCTTCGCGGCGGCGGTGATCGGCGGCGTCAGCCTCAACGGCGGCAGGGGCAGCGTCTTCGGCGCGTTCACCGGCGTCCTACTGCTCTTTATGATCATCAATGTGTTGACCCTGGCCGGGGTGCCCGCGCAGTGGACGAACTTCCTCAACGGCGCGGTCATCCTGGTGGCCCTGGTGGTCTCCCGCATCACCGGGGGCAAGGCGCAGACATGAGGCGGACCGGCCCGCCGGTCGGGCCCACCGCCGAGGCAGATCCACGAGTCGGGGCACAAGGCGGCCGACGTTCTACTCCCCAGGAGTTCTGGTGACTGAGCTCATCTCGTCCGTAGCAACCATCGACGTACGGTTCCCCACCTCCCGGCACCGCGACGGGTCCGACGCGATGAACCCGTTCCCGGACTACTCCGCCGCCTACGTCATCCTGCGGACCTCGGCGGGCGCCACCGGGTACGGTCTGGTCTTCACCGTGGGCCGGGGCACCGAGATCCAGGTCGCGGCCGTGCAGTCGCTCGCCCCGATGGTGGTCGGCCAGCCGGTCGACGAGCTGGTCGCCGACCCGGGCGCCCTGGCCCGCAGGCTCGTCGGTGACAGCCAGATCCGCTGGCTGGGCCCGGAGAAGGGCGTCGTGCACATGGCCGCCGGCGGCCTCGTCAACGCGGTGTGGGATCTCGCCGCGCGGCGGGCGGGCAAGCCGCTGTGGAAGCTGCTCGCCGACCTCACCCCTGAGCAGCTCGTGGCGCAGGTCGACTTCCGCTACCTGCGCGACGCCCTCACCGAGGACGAGGCGCTCGGGCTGCTGCGGGGCGCCGTAGCCGGCCGGTCCGAGCGCGAGCGCCTGCTGCGGGCCGAGGGCTACCCGGCGTACACGACCACCCCCGGCTGGCTGGGCTACGACGACGAGAAGCTGGCCCGGCTCTGCGCGGAGGCGGTGCGCGAGGGGTATCGGCTGATCAAGCTCAAGGTCGGCGGGAACCTCACCGACGACGTACGCCGGTTGGGCATCGCCCGGCAGGCCGTGGGGCCGGACATCCGCATCGCGGTCGACGCCAACCAGATCTGGGGCGTGCCGGAGGCGATCCGGTGGATGCGCGAGCTGGCCGCGTTCGACCCGTACTGGATCGAGGAGCCGACGTCGCCGGACGACGTGCTCGGGCACGCCGCCGTGCGCAAGGCCCTCGCCCCGGTCAAGGTGGCCACCGGCGAGCACGTGCACAACGCGGTGATGTTCAAGCAGTTGTTGCAGGCCGACGCCGTCGACGTGGTGCAGATCGACGCCTGCCGGGTCGCCGGTGTCAACGAGAACCTGGCCATTCTGCTGCTCGCCGCGAAGTTCGGGGTGCCGGTCTGCCCGCACGCCGGCGGGGTGGGGCTGTGCGAGCTGGTGCAGCACCTGGCCATGTTCGACTTCGTCGCGCTCAGCGGCAGCACCGACGACCGGGCCATCGAGTACGTCGACCACCTGCACGAGCACTTCGTGGACCCGGTCCGGCTCAGCGGCGGGCGGTACCTCGCGCCCACCGCCCCGGGGATGAGCGCGGAGATCGTCGCCACCTCCGTGGCCGACTACCGGTACCCGGACGGCCCGCAGTGGACGACCACGCCCGCCACGGTGGGAGGGCAGACGGCGTGATCATCGACGCGCATCACCACCTGTGGCGGCCGGAACGCGGCTACGACTGGCTCGACGCGCCCGGGCTGGAAGTCATCCGCCGGCCGTTCACCCCACAGGATCTGACCACCGAGCTCGCCGCGGCCGGCGTGCACGGCACCGTGCTGGTGGAGGGCGGTCGCTGCCACCCCGACGAGGCGGCCGAGTTCCTCGGCTACGCCGCCGACACCCCGGCGATCCTCGCGGTGGTGGCCTGGCTCGACGTCGCGGCCGGCGACGTGGCCGCCACCATCGAGCGGTACCGCCGGCTGCGCGGGGGCGAGTTTCTGGTCGGGGTGCGCTCGCAGGTGCAGGGGGAGGCGGACCCCGACTACCTCGACCGGCCCGACGTGCGGCGTGGGCTCGCCGAGATCGGTGCCGCCGGGCTCGTGTTCGACCTGGTGATCCGCGCCGACCAGCTACCCGCGGCGGCCCGGGCGGCTCGGGCGGTGCCGCAGCTCCGGTTCGTCCTCGACCACCTGGGCAAGCCCCGCATCGACGAGGGCGAGGCGGGCCTGCGGAGCTGGCGCGGCCCGCTGGCCGCCCTGGCCGCCAACCCCAACGTCACCGGCAAGCTGTCCGGTCTGGTCACCGAGGCCGGGCCGGACTGGTCGCCGGACGAGCTGCGTCCGTTCGTCGAGGCGGCGATCGAGGAGTTCGGGCCGGAGCGTCTGATGTTTGGCTCGGACTGGCCGGTCTGCCTACTCAGATTGGACTATCCCGGGGTGCGCCGGGCGTTGACGGCCGCGCTGCCCCCACTGTCGGCCCGGGACCGACACGAGATCTTCGCCGGGACCGCCGTGCGCGCCTACGATCTGGCGCGGCGGGTCGAGCAGCTCGCCCCGGCGCCGCCCGCATGACCCCGGCCGGCGGCGGCTCACGCCTTCGCCGCCTGGGCCGCGAGCACCGTACGCAGCCACGCCTCGGAGGTGTTGACGTGTATCAGCGCGCTGGCCTGGGCCAGCAGTTGGTCACGCGAGCGCAGCGCGAGGTAGATCGCGTGGTGCTCGTCGATCGTCTTGTGTGCCGAGTTGCCCTCTATCAACCCGCGCCACACCCGGGCCCGCACCGTACGGCTGGACAGCCCGTCCAGCAGCGATGCGAGGGTCTCGTTGCCGGTCGCGGCGATGACGGTCTGGTGGAAGGCGATGTCGAACCGGATCAGCTTCTCGGCGTCGTCGGCCGCCGCCCGCATCTCCTCCAGGAGCCGGCTCAGCTCGGCGAGCTGAGCGTCGGTCATCCGCAGCGCTGCCAGGCCGGTCGCCACCGGCTCCAGCATCCGGCGTACCTCCACGACCTCCAGCAGCGTGTCGTCGCGCAGCAGCTCCACCGCCACGCCCAGCCCCTCCAGCAGCAGCCGGGGGGCGAGACTGGTGACGTACGTTCCGTCGCCGCGCCGTACGTCGAGCACGCGGGCCGATTCGAGCACCTTCACCGCCTCCCGCACCCCACTGCGCGACAGCCCCATCTGCGCAGCCAGTTGCGGCTCCGGCGGCAGCCGCGCGCCCGGCGGCAGCTCGCCGCTCTGGATCATGCTCCGGATCCGCGCGATCGCGTCGTCGGTCAGTGCCATCCACGTCTCCTTCCGACCGGGCCGTCGATCGCCGTCCTGATGGGCCCGCCGTCGGCGGCGGGCGGCGGCAGCCCCACCAATATAGAGACATCGGACGTTTGCCGCCGTCGTGGTTCCCGCGCCGTCGCGGCCCCGCGACCCGGGTCGACCGGAACCCGATCCGGGCGTGCGCACGGTCCTGTCCGGGCACCTGCCCACGGGAAGGCATCAGCGCCGTCCGCGCCAACGCCCCGGGGGCATGATGTTCGCACCTGACCGAGGAGATCGCGTGAACCGAAGCGCACACTACGTCGGCAAGCATACCTTCGTCGTCGAGGAGACCACAGCGGTGCCGCCCGGTCCCGGCGAGGTACGCATCGACGTCGCGTACACCGGCATCTGCGGCACCGACCTGCACATCGCGCACGGGGCGATGGATCAGCGGGTCCGCGTGCCGGCGGTGATCGGCCACGAGATGTCCGGCCGCGTCGCCGAGGTCGGCGCGGGCGTCGACGGTCACCGCGTGGGCGAACCGGTGACCGTCATGCCGCTGGACTGGTGCGGCGAGTGCCCCGCCTGCCGCGCCGGCCACACCCACATCTGCCACCGGCTCAACTTCGTCGGCATCGATTCGCCCGGCTCGATGCAGCGCTCCTGGACGGTGCCCGCGCGGATCCTGGTGCCGCTGCCTGAGGAGCTGCCCCTGGCACACGCCGCGTTGGTCGAGCCGACGGCGGTGGCCGTGCACGACGTGCGGCGCTCCCGGCTCGTCGCCGGCGAACACGCGGTGGTCATCGGCGCGGGCCCGGTCGGCCTGCTCATCGGCACGGTCGCCCAGGCGGCCGGCGCCGTGGTGACCGTGCTCGAACTCGACCCCCGCCGCCGTCAGCTCGCCGCCGACCTCGGGCTCTGCACCGTGGACCCGGCGGTGGTCGAGGTCACGTCGTTCGTCCGGGACGCCACCGGGGGAGCGGGCGCCGACGTGGTGTTCGAGGTGTCCGGCTCGGCCGCGGGGGTCCGCACCGCGACCGACCTGCTCGCCGTACGTGGGCGGCTCGTCATGGTGGCGATCCATTCCACCCCGCGCGAGGTGGACCTGCACCGGATCTTCTGGCGCGAGCTGGAGATGATCGGCGTGCGGGTGTACGAGCACCAGGACTACGCCGAGGCGGTCCGCCTGGTGCACGGCGGGCAGGTGCCCGCCGAGCGGCTCATCACCCGGATCGTGCCGCTGACCGAGGTGGCGCGGGCGTTTGAGGCGCTCGCCGCCGGCGGTGACGTGAAGGTGCTCGTCGACTGTGGAGGGGACGCGTGAACCCGTTCGACCTGAGCGGCCGGCTGGCCGTGGTGACCGGCTGCCGGCGTGGCATCGGCCTGGCGATGGCCGAGGCCCTGGCGGCGGCGGGCGCCGACGTGATCGGCGTGAGCGCCGCGCTGGAGGACACCGGCAGCGAGGTCGCGGAGCGGGTGGCGGCCCACGGCCGCTCCTTCGTCCCGTACCGGGCGGACCTGTCCGACCGGGCCGCCGTCCGCGCGCTGGCCGGGTGGCTCGGCGAGCGCGAACGGCCCGTCGACATCCTCGTCAACAATGCCGGCACGATCCGCCGCGCCCCGGCCGCCGAGCACACCGACGAGGACTGGGACCACGTGCTGGAGGTCGATCTCACCGCCCCGTTCGTGCTCGCCCGCGAGATCGGCCGGGACATGGTCCGGCGGGGCAGCGGGAAAATCATCTTCACCGCGTCGATGCTGAGCTTCCAGGGCGGCGTGACCGTGCCCGGCTACGCCGCCGCGAAGTCCGGCGTCGCCGGGCTGACCCGGGCGCTGGCCAACGAGTGGGCGCGGCACGGTGTCAACGTCAACGCGATCGCGCCGGGCTACATCGGCACGGACAACACCCAGGCGCTGCGGGAGCAGCCGGAGCGGAACCGGGCCATCCTGGAGCGGATCCCGGCCGGCCGCTGGGGTCGACCCGACGACCTCGCCGGGGTCACCGTCTTCCTCGCCTCCGATGCGGCGGCCTACGTGCACGGCACGATCATCCCGGTCGACGGTGGTTGGCTCGGCCGCTGAGTAGCGGGGCCGAACCAGGCGGGCAGCGCGCGGACCGGATCCCACCTGCCGGTGCGCATTCCGGCCCGCTGCACGTGGGCGAGCCGGGCGCGGGGTGCCCGTGGCGGTGGACCGTGGCGCCGTGGTTCGCGGGGCGCACGCGTTTCGGCGTGTGCGCGGCCGAGGCGGCGTGGGACGGCGCGCGGTGACCGCCGAACCGGCGAGCCAGCCCCTCGTTGACAGCAAACATCACACGTATTACGTTAACGTTAATCGATGTAAAGAGACTGCCTTCCCGGGTGGCGGGGGCCAACCAGCAGCGGGGATCGGGAGCTGACCCGCTGACCGGGGCCCATTCGGTCCGGACGCAAACCGGAGGGCGGGCCCGGCAGGCAACGAATCGGTCCGGTGGCGGGCAGCCGGCCAGTCGGCACACTGCCCGTCGGCGACGGTACCTGGTGACTCCGCGTCGCCTGCGCCGTTCTCATCCGTACCGCGGGTCGGTCGCATCCCCGGGGCCTACCCGCCGCATGCCTGATCCCAGAAGGAGATGCCCCATGTTGAGACATCGGCTCGTCGTCGGTGCTGTGGCGGGCGCGGCAGCGCTCGTCCTCGCGGTCGGCGGCGCGGCGATCGCCGCCGGAGCCGGCCCGGTCGCGTACGCGAAGGATGTCACTCCTCTCGCGGCGACCGCCGGGTGCGGCCAGGCCCCGACGTTGACCAGCGGCACGCGCACGATCTCCAGCGGCGGCCAGAACCGTTCGTTCATCCTGCGGATCCCCGACAACTACGACCGCAACCGCCCCTACCGGTTGATCTTCGCGTTCCACTGGAACGGCGGCACCGCCAACGAGGTCGACTCGGGCGGCACCAGCGGATACCCCTGGTCCTACTACGGGCTCCGGGCGCTGTCGAACAACTCGGCGATCTTCGTCGCGCCCCAGGGCATCGGCAACGGCTGGGCGAACACCAGCGGCCGGGACCTCACCTTCGTCGACGACATGATGAGGCAGATCGAAGCAGGTCTGTGCGTCGACACCACGCAACGCTTCGCCATGGGCTTCAGCTACGGCGGCGGCATGAGCTACGCCATCGCCTGCGCCCGGGCGACGGTCTTCCGCGCGGTCGCGGTCTACGCCGGCGCGGAGCTGAGCGGTTGCAGCGGCGGCACCCAACCCATCGCGTACATCGGCATCCACGGTCTCCGGGACAACGTCATCCCGATCTCGACCGGACGGTCGCTGCGCGATCGGTTCGTCAGGAACAACGGCTGCACCCCGCAGAACCCGCCGGAGCCGGCGCCGGGCAGCCTCACGCACACCCTCACCTACTACTCGGGATGCCGGGCCGGCTACCCGGTGGCCTGGGCGCCGTTCGACGGCCCGCACGCCCCCAACGCCGTGGACGGCTCCGCCGACCCCTTCGCGCCCGGCGAGAACTCCTGGACCAGGCCCGTGGTGTGGAGCTTCTTCACCCAGTTCGACGGCACCACCCCGCCGACCCCCACGCCGACCCCCACGGTGACCCCCACCGGCGGGCCCCAGCAGGGCAAGCAGATCGTGGGCGGCCAGTCCGGGCGCTGCGTCGACGTGCCCAACGGCAGCACCACCAACGGCGTCCAGACGCAGCTGTGGGACTGCACCGGCGTCACCGCCCAACGCTGGACCCTCACCGCGAGCAGGCAACTCCAGGTGTACGGCAGCAAGTGCCTCGACGCCAGCGGCGCGGGCACCAGCAACGGCACCCAGGTGATCATCTGGGACTGCCACGGCGGTGCCAACCAGCAGTGGAACGTCAACGCCAACGGCACCATCACCAACGCCCAGTCCGGGCTCTGCCTGGACGCCAACGCCGCAGGCACCGCCAACGGCACCAAGCTCATTCTCTGGTCCTGCAACGGCGGCGCCAACCAGCAGTGGAGCCTGCGCTGATCCGCGACCTTCTCCGTCACCGTCCCGCCGGGACGCCCCTCGGGCGTATCCCCCGTTGACGGCGGTCGGCCCGGCGTCTCGACCCGCCGGGCCGGCCGCGTCAGCTTCCCGGTTGCTCGCGTCGCCACCGCCGGGCAGCGGTCAGCCGCGCAGGCGCAGGCCGCGTGGGGTGGCCCGGAACCCGGCGGCGGTCAGCGCGTCGCGCAGCGGGGACGCCGAGACGGCCTCCCCGTCGGCCCGCTCCACCGAGATCGCGCCGAGCGCGCCGGTGTGCACCGCGCCGGCGAGCGCCTTGCCGGCCGCCGCGAGGGCGTCGGGATCGTCGGCGAAGGAGAGGATCGTCCGGCCGCCCCGCTCGACGTAGAGCACCAGCTCGCCGCCGACCAGCACCACCAGGGCACCCGCCTTGCGGCCGGCCCGGTGCCCGGTGGCCGTGGCCGCCCCGTCGCCGGAGTCGACCGCCCGCTCGGGCCAGGGCAGCGCCGCCCCGTACGGGTTGGCCGGGTCCGTGGCCGCCAGGACGAGCGTCGCCCCGCCCCCGCGACCGACACCCGCCCCGCCCGCACGGTCGGCGGCCGGGTCGGCGAGGGCGCGGATCCGGTCCACTGCCCCCGGCACCGCGAACTGGGCCGCGCCCAGCCCTTCCACGAAGTAGCCCCGCCGGGCCGCCCCGCGCTCCTCCAGCGCCGACAGCACCGGATAGACGGCCGCGAAGCCGCCGGTCACCTGCTCGGCGACGACCGCGCCCCGGGTGACGACGCCGTGCCGCTCCAGCAGCACGTCGGCGAGGGCGGCGGCCCGCCGGGTCGGGTCGAGGTCCCTCTCCGGCAGCCGGGACCAGCGGCCCGCCACGGTGGGTGGGCCGCTGCGGCTGGGCAGCGCCACCCGGCCGGGACGGCGGAACCGGGTGCGCGGCGCGGCCGGCCGGGACCGGTGCGCCCCGCCGCCGCCGAGCGCCGCCCGCAGTGGGGCGAGGGTGTCGTTGGTGAGGTGCCCGGCCCACACCAGGTCCCAGATCGCCGCGGCCAGCGCGGCGTCGTCGGCCGAGCCGACCCGGTCGGCCAGCGACCGGAAGAACAGCGCCTGCCCGTCGCCGAGCGCGTCGAGCACAGCGTCGTGCATCGGGGTACGGGTCAACGCGTCGTCGGGCGGGGGAAGCAGCAGCGGCGCGGCGTCGGCGTACGCCAGGGTGACCCAGCCGTCGCCGCCGGAGATCGCCCCGGACCCGGCCCACAACACCTCGCCGCCGGCGCACAGCTCGTCGAGTTGGGCGGGGGAGTAGTCGGCGACCCGGCCGGGCAGCACGAGCCGCTCCAGCGCCGACGCCGGCACGGCCGCCCCCTGCAACTGCTCGACGGCGGCGGCGACGGCCTCCACCCCCCGGGCTGACGAGCCGACCTGCTGCCAGCGGGGCAGGAACGCCGCGAGCGCGCTCGGCGGCACCGGCTCGATCTCCCGGCGCAGCGCGGCCAGGGAACGGCGGCGTAGCAGCCGCAGCACCTCGGCGTCGCACCACTGGGTGCCCACGGTGTCGGGGGCGAACTCGCCGGAGACCACCCGCCCGGCGGCGGCGAGCCGGCGCAACTCCTGCTCCACGACGGCCACGCCGAGGCCGAAGCGGGCGGCGCAGGTGGCGGCGGCGAACGGGCCGTGGCTGCGGGCGTACCGGGCGACCAGGTCGCCGAGCGGGTCGGCCACCGGCGCGAGGTACGCCTCGGCCACCCCGACCGGCAGCGCCACGCCGAGCGCGTCGCGCAGCCGGGCGGCGTCCTCGACGACGACCCAGCGTTCCTCGCCGGCGACCCGCACCCTCTGCACCTGGCGGGTCGCCGCCAGCTCGGCGAGCCAGTCGGCGTTTCGCCCTGCTCGGCCAGCTCCGCCTCCGACAGGTCGCCGACCGTGCGGAGCAGCTCGACGGCGTCCTCCGCGTCGCGGGGGCGGCGCTGCTCGGTCAGCCAGCGCAACTGCCGATCGGTCTCGGCGAGCACCGCCGGGTCGAGCAGCTCCCGCAGGTCGACCCGGCCGAGCAACTCGCCGAGCAGCGCCGAGTCCAGGGCCAGCGCGGCGGCCCGCCGCTCCGCGAGGGGGGCGTCGCCCTCGTAGAGGAACGCGCCCACGTATCCGAACAGCAGCGAGCGGGCGAACGGTGACGGGCGGTCCGTCTCCACCTCGACCAGGCGGACCTTCCGGGCAGCCAGGTCGCGCATCAGCCCGGCGAGCGCCGGCTGGTCGAACACGTCCTTGAGGCACTCCCGGGCGGCCTCCAGGGTGACCGGGAAGTCGGCGTACTCGCGGGCCACGTCGAGCAGCTGGGCGGCCCGCTGGCGCTGCTGCCACAGCGGCTGGCGGCGGCGCGGGTCGCGGCGGGGCAGCAGCAGCGACCGGGCCGCGCACTCCCGGAACCGGGACGCGAACAGCGCGGACGTGCCGACGGACTCCTCGACGAGCTGGGCGATCTCGTCGGGCTCGAAGACCACCACGTCGGCGCCGGGCGGTTCCTCGGCGGTGTCGGGCAGCCGCACCACGATTCCGTCATCGGACGGCATGACCTGCGCGTCGACGCCGTACCGCTCGGCGAGGCGGCGGCCGATGGCCAGGGCCCAGGGGCCGTTGACGCGGGCACCGAGCAGGCTGTGCACGGCGAGCCGCCAGTCGCCCAGCTCGTCGCGGAACCGCTCGACCAGCACGGTGCGGTCGTCGGGCAGGGACCGGGTCGCGGCCTGCTGCTCCCGCAGGTACGCCACCAGGTTGCCGGCGGCCCAGTCGTCGAGCCCGCCGGCGCGCAGCGCGGCCACCGCCGCCTCGTCGCCCTGCCGCAGCAGGGCCCGCACCCGGGTGCCGATGGCCCGACCCAGCTCCACCGGGCGGCCGAGCTGGTCGCCCTTCCAGAACGGCATCCGGGCGGCCTGGCCGGGGGCGGGGGAGACCAGCACCCGGTCGGGGGTGATCTCCTCGATCCGCCAGGACGACGAACCGAGCAGGAAGACATCGCCGATTCGCGACTCGTAGACCATCTCCTCGTCCAGTTCGCCGACCCGGGCGGCCCGCTCCGCCCCGGCGAGGAAGACACCGAACAGGCCCCGGTCGGGGATGGTGCCGCCGCTGGTGACGGCGAGCCGCTGTGCGCCGGGCCGGCCGGTGAGCACGTCGGCGGCGCGGTCCCAGACCAGCCGGGGCCGCAGCTCCGCGAACGCGGTCGACGGGTACCGGCCGGAGAGCATGTCCAGCACGGCGTGCAGCGCGGAGTCGGGCAGCTCGGCGAAGGGGGCGGCCCGGCGGACCACCACGGCCAGGTCGCCGACCCGCCACGGTTCGAGGGCCACCATCGCGACGATCTGCTGGGCAAGCACGTCGAGGGGGTTGCGCGGGTAGTGCAGCTCCTCGATGGCCCCGGCGGCCATCCGCTCGGCGACGACGGCGCAGGAGAGCAGGTCGCCCCGGTGCTTGGGGAACACCACGCCCCGGGAGACCGCGCCGACCTGGTGCCCGGCGCGGCCGACGCGTTGCAGGCCGGCGGCGACGCTGGGCGGGGCCGCGATCTGCACCACCAGGTCGACCGCGCCCATGTCGATGCCCAGCTCCAGGCTGGAGGTGGCCACCACGGCGGGGAGCTGGCCGGATTTTAGGGCCTCCTCGATGTGCTTGCGTTCTTCTCGCGAGACGCTGCCGTGGTGGGCGCGGGCGATCACCGGGGCCGCCCCGGCCGCCGTACCGGCCTGGGCCATCACCTCGGCCGGCGGTCGGGCGGGGGAGCGGCCCGGGGGCGCGGTGCCCGGCTCCTCGGCGGCCGGCCCCGCGCCGGCCAGCTCCTCGGCAGCCGGCCCCGCGCCGGCCAGTTCCTCGGCGGCCAGCTCGTTGAGCCGGGCGCAGAGCCGCTCGGCGCTGCGCCGGGAGTTGGTGAAGACGATTGTCGACCGGTGCGCCCGGACCAACGCGAACACGCGCTCCTCGACGGCGGGCCAGATCGAGGCCCCGGCGCCGGGCCGGGGCCCGCCCAGGTTCGTCGGGGGGTGGCTCCTGCTCGTCGAGGCGGGTCATGTCCTCCACCGGCACCTCGACGCCGACCTCGATGGTCTTGGCGCTGGGCGGCTGCACCACGTCGACGGGCCGGGCCCCGCCGAGGAACCGAGCGCACGCGTCGATCGGCCGGACGGTGGCGGACAGGCCGATGCGCTGGGCCGGGGCGGGCAGCAACTCGTCCAGGCGTTCCAGGGAGAGCGCCAGGTGCGCGCCGCGCTTCGTCCCGGCGACCGCGTGCACCTCGTCGACGATGACCGTCTCCACGCCGCGCAGCGAATCCCGCGCGGCGGAGGTGAGCAGCAGGAACAGCGACTCGGGGGTGGTGATGAGGATGTCCGGCGGGGTGCGCGCGAAGGCCCGCCGCTCGTCGGCGGGGGTGTCGCCGGTGCGCATCCCGACGGTGATCTCCGGCGGGGCGACGCCGAGCCGGGTGGCGGCCTGCCGGATGCCGGCCAGGGGCGCGCGCAGGTTGCGCTCGACGTCGACGGCGAGGGCCTTGAGCGGGCTGACGTAGAGCACCCGGCAACGCTGCCGGGGCTCGGCCGGCGGTGGTGCCCCGGCCAGCCGGTCCAGCGACCAGAGGAACGCCGCGAGGGTCTTGCCGGAGCCGGTGGGCGCGACGACCAGCGCGTTGCGCCGGGCCGCCACCGACCGCCAGGCACCGACCTGGGCGGGGGTGGGCGTCGCGAAGGCCGCCGAGAACCACTCCCGGGTCGCCGGGCCGAACCCCGCCAGCACCCGGGCCGCCTCCGCCGCGCCGAAGCCGGCCGTCACCTCCGCCACGGCATCCATCCTGCCTCGGGGGTGGGACATCCGCGTGGGCCGGACCGCCGGGCCGGTCCGGAGCCGTCCCGCTGGTCGGGTTAGGGATGAAATGAGAGCTTGCTCCGTTAAGCCTTACTTAACTGCTTGCTTCCATGCCGCAACCTAAAGTAACTTCACCGCAGCGAGTTGTGAAGGAGGTCGGATGGCCGTCGAGGAGCAAGGCGCCGGGCCGGGCACCGACGTGCTCATCCGCAAGGTCGACAGCCATCTTGCCGCACTCCGCGCCGGGCTGCACGGCCCCGAGCTGGAGCTCGCCGAACGGCTCGCGGCCTGCCTGCGCGAGCTGGTCCGCGAGACCGCCCAGTCCAGCGCCGCCGACCGGGGGCAGGTCCGCGCCGCCGTGCACTTCTTCGTCCTGCGCCGGGAGAGCCGGGGGCGACTGCTCTCCGTGCGTTCCCTCGCCGCCGCCCAGCGCGTGGTCAACAAGGTCGTCCTCCAGCTCGACCGCCCCGACCTGCTCGTGGAGAACCGCCGCGACCTGTTGGTGTGAAACCGTCACTCCCGCCAGCCGGCCAGCTCGACCCCCTTGGCGAGTTCGACCCGGAAGCCCATGGTGATCTCGCCGCTCGCCCCCGGTTCGAGCCGCAACCGCCAGGTCAGCTCGCCCAGCTCGGTGCGCTCGTCCGGCGGCGGGGCGAGGGTGGCCTCCCGGACGACCACCGACTCGTCGCGGGACACCGGCAGTTGGTCGCGTACCTCCACGGTCGCGGGCCGGGGCGTGTGGTTGGCCACGCTGATCCGGTACTCCACGTCCCGCCGTCGGGTCGAGCCGAGCGTGGCCCGGGCGTCGGCACGGCGGCCCAGCTTCCGTTCCACCCGTACCCGATCGTCCACCCCGAGCGCCAGCTCGGTCTCCTCGCCGGGCGCCCATGTCGGCAGCCGGGTCGCGGCGACGAAATCGGCGCCGTGGAAGACCGCCGCCGGGCCGGGGAGCAGCGTGTGTGCCGAGGTGTTGCGGACCGTGGCCCGCAGGTGCGCCTCGGCCGCGCGGACCGGCACGGTCACGTGGTCCAGCCGGGCGGGCAGCTCCAGCACGGCGATGGTGGCCCGGTACGCGCTGCCGTCAGCCGGCACCGCGACCGGGCGGGCCGGCCGGTAGGTGGCCGCGCTGACCCCCTGCTCGACCCTGGCCACGCTCTGCCGCACCTTGGGCTGAGGCACGCCGGTCCGGGCCGACCCACCGACCGCGTCGGCCGCCGCCCCGGAAGGCGGCGCGGGCGCCGGCACCGCGCCGAAGCTCGCCGCCGGCATGGCCGCCCGCGGCATCGGCCGGACCCGGTCGAGATACCAGGTCGACAGCTCGGGTACGCCGGTCGCCGCCGCCGGACGGGCCGTCGAGAGCTGGAGTACGCACTCCGGCCAGTCCTCGCCGGTGTCCTGACTGACCAGGCCGAACCAGGTCACGGTCACGGTGTCGTCGACCAGCCGCAGGTCGTAGGAAGGCTGCCAGCGGGCCCCGTCGACCAGGTAGGTCAGCTCCAGGTCCAGCTCGGCGTCGTCGACGTCCACCGACACGGTCACCTCGGCGGCCAACCGGTCCGGCTCCCGCTTGCCGCTCGCGGCCTCAAGCTGCCGTTGCACGACCGCCAGTTCCTCGGTCAGCTCCGTCCGCCGCCGGGTCAACCCGCGTCGGCGGCCGTGCGAGTCGGCGAGCTGGCCGGCCACCGAGTCGGTGAAGGTGACCACGTCGGCCGGCTCGGCGTCACCGGCGGCGAGCGCGCGGGCGTACGTGCCGCCGGCCCGCTCGGCGAGCCCGGCGAGGAACTGCCCCCGCTGCGCCTCGATCCCGTACGCGTCGTCGACCTCGGCCAGCTCGTCGGCCAGTTCCCGGCTCCGCTGCTCCCACTCGCGGATCTGCCCGTCGGCGCTGCGTGCCTGCCGCCACGTGGTCACGTCCACGCCGAGCACGGTGGCCGCGCCCCGGCCGCCGACCCGCAGCGAGTCCCGCCGCAGCCCCAGCGGCAACGGCGCGACGCGTACCCGGTGCTCACCGGCGGCCAGTCGGGCGCTGCCGCGGCGGGTGACCCGGGCCCGGTCCGGATAGACGGTGACGCCGACGACGGGTGCTTCGATCTCCACTGCCCTCACGGCGGCGACGATAGCCGGACCGTGCTCGTGCTCCCGACCCTTTGGACCGGCTGCGGGGCGGGCGGTCCGGTGCAGCGAGTCGACCCGCGATGTCGTCGGAGGAGTCGTTCTCCGGACACTGTTATTGCTAGAAAAGCCCATAGAGCCCACCAATCGGACGGGCGCTGACCGTCCTGCTTGTCCACCGCCGCCATGATGCTTACGTCACCCGGCGCCGTCCTGACAGGTCGTGACGACACGCGGTGAAGACCGGTTCGCGTTCCACGGGGTACGCCAGGAAAGAGCGGGGCTACGTCAAGTGCGGGCACTGAAGCGCGGAATGGCCTTACTCGTCGTCATCGCGGCCCTGCCGATTGCGGCATGCGACAGCCCGCAAGCCGATTCGGGGGATTCCACTCCAGAGCCGCGGGGCGCCTACGTCGTCACGACCGACTGGTCGCAGGAGGGGGCGACCCTGAAGGGCGTCTCCGTCGGCGCGGTCGTCGCGGTCACGGTCGACGTCTCGGGCCTCGATGTCGATCTCGACTGCGCCCGGAGGTTGGCGTACCGGAAAGTGGAGGAGGTGCGCTGGCAACTGCTGCGGCAGGGCTGTGCCGAGATCACCGGTCCGGCCGGGGACGAGGAGGAGAAGGCGGCGCAGGAGGCCGCCGTCCGGGACGGACTGGGCCGGTGGGACCCCGGCCTCTGGGCGCGGACGACTCGTTGGTTCACGGAGCACTGGCAGGTCGTCAAGGACGTCTTTGGATTCGTCGTCAGCATCCTCGGGCTGGGCTTCGTCACCGCCTTCATCGGCAGGATGTGGGCCAAGCGCTACGAGAAGCGCATCCACGTCGTGCTGTTGGGCTCGCCGGGTTCCGGCAAGACGCAGCTCTGGCGGAAGTGGAAGGACGACAGCGCTCCCTTCGCGGACTCCCGACCGACCGTCGGGGTGGCGCGGACCCCGGCCTTGGAGCCGGTTCCGTACGGGAAGTACACGCTGATCCCGCGCATCACCGACACGGCCGGAAGTGAGCCGTGGGAGATCCGGAACCAGCTGAACCAGTCGCCGCGCCGAGCCAAGCGCGTCCTCGTCTTCGTGCTGGCTCCCCGCGCGGACAACGCGGCCGGGGTCGGGGCGGGCTTCGATCCCCGCTACGTTGCCGAACAGAAGGGGTACGCCAGCGTGCCGCGTGCGGTGCTCGGAGATCGCAGGCTGAACCGAAAGCTGGACCTGGTGATCGTCTTCGGTACCAAGTTCGACCTACTGTCGAACAGTTCCCCGGAGGATTCCAGCGCCAAGGGCATCCGGGATCAGTTCGACAGCCAGTTCCAGGAGCACCGCAACCTGATCGAGGGCATCTGCAAGAAGAACAGGATTCCCTTCGTCTGGATCGTGGGGAGCGCCAAGACCGGGTGGGGCGTGCAGCAAATCCGCGAGAGCATCCGGAAGGTGGTCATGTCGTGAGCGTTCGGACGCTGTTCGCCGGCTCAGCCGGCGGGACGGGCGGCGGGCCGCCGTCGGTCGCGCCGCTCGTCTTCGGATTCATGCCCGGGGTCCAGCACGGGCTGGTGATCGGCGAGCTGGGCACCCTCTCCGAGGCCCAGAACCACCGGGTCCATGAGCTGGCGGGATTCCTCGCCGGCGAGGTGGGCGCGACGCGCCTGCCGGCCGGCGTCTCGTGCGGACTGGGAGGAGCCAGGCTCCTTCTGGTCAGCATCCCGGTCGAGGCGGTGGAGAGCGGCTCCGGCCGGGCGGGCCTCTGCGTGACCCTCGGCTTCGTCGTCTCGAGCCGGGCCGAGCCGGAGCTGTGGGTGCACATTCTCGCTGCCATGGTCGCGGCCGTCGCCCGGTCGTGCGCGGTGACGCGGCCCGGTACTCGGAGGGCCGCCGACGCGCTGGCTAACCGGCTACAGGGCCCGGACGGCGACGCGGTCCGACGCGAGCTGGCACCGGCGCTGGCGGGGCTGGGCACGTTCTTCTCCGGTCTGATCGGCAAGCGGGTGGTCGGCGACGCCGCGCCCGCCCTCGGGGAATCGGGCCACGACCCCGCCTACCTGCTGGCGGAGCTCCTGGCGGCAGCCTTCCGGCACGGGGAGGGTGAGGTCGTCGCCAGGTACCTGCCATTCGGTGGCCTGCCGGGCCCTGGCTCGACGCAGTTCGCCGATGCCTCCCTGCTGCGCTTCTTCGCCGGCGGGGCGGTGGTGGGCGAGTACCTGCCCCCGGGATCTGGCGGTTCCGCCTCGGGTGGGATCAGGGGTGTGATCGGGAAGCTTCTCAGGTGACCACGGGGCGTGGCCGGCGGACGCCAGCCGCGCACTGCCGCCAACTCCCGCGAATTCCGGTAAAACCGCCCGTCGGGCCGGAAACTGGCGTCTGATCGCTGTTAGGCGTCTCCCCTCGGGCGCGCTGCTGCCACCTCGACCGGGAGCGCGGGTGCTCGTACTGCTGATCCTTCACCTGGTGGCGGCGCTCGTCGCGCCGCTGCTGGTCCGGTGGTGGGGTCCGCGCGCCTGCTACCCCCTCGCCCTCGCGCCGGCCGCCGCGTTCGGCTGGGCCGTGGCCCGTACGCCGGCGGTACGCAACGGCGGCGCACTCGTCGAGACGTACCCCTGGGTGCCGCAACTGCGGCTGGAGCTGGCCTTCCGGCTCACCACCCTGTCCTGGCTGATGACCCTGCTGGTCGGCGGTGTCGGCGCGCTGGTGCTGGTCTACTGCGCGCGGTACTTCGCCGCCGGATCGGTCGGGCTGGCCCGGTTCGCGGCCGTGCTCGTCGCCTTCGCCGGCGCGATGCTCGGCCTCGTGCTCGCCGACGACCTGCTGCTGCTCTACGTCTTCTGGGAGCTGACCACCATCTTCTCCTACCTGCTGATCGGGCACAGCACCGAGCGGCGGGCCAGCCGGTGGGCCGCGGCGCAGGCGCTCACCGTGACCACGTTCGGCGGGCTGGTGATGCTGGTCGGGTTCCTGATGCTCGGCCGGCACGCCGGCGGGTACCGCTGGTCGGAGCTCGCCGGGGCCGGGCTGCCGGCCGACGGCTACCTGGCCACCGCCGTGCTGCTGGTGCTGGCCGGGGCACTGGCCAAGTCGGCGGTGCTGCCGTTCAGCGGCTGGCTGCCGCAGGCGATGGCCGCGCCGACGCCGGTCAGCGCGTACCTGCACGCCGCGGCGATGGTGAAGGCCGGTGTCTACCTGCTCGGGCTGCTCGCCCCGGTGCTGGCCACCGTCGGCCCGTGGCGGCCCGTGACGGTCACCGCCGGGCTGCTCACCATGCTGGGCGCCGGCTGGACCGCGCTGCGCCAGTGCGATCTGAAGCTGCTGCTGGCGTACGGCACCGTCAGCCAGCTCGGCCTGCTGACCGTGGTGCTCGGCGCGGGCACCCCGAAAGCCGCCCTGGCGGGCGCGGCGATGCTGCTCGCGCACGCGCTGTTCAAGGCGGCACTCTTCCTCGTCGTCGGCGCGATCGACCACACCACCGGCACCCGCGACCTGCGGGAACTGTCCGGGCTCGGGCGGCAGGCCCCGTTGCTGGCCGCCGTCGCGGTGCTGGCCGCCGCCTCGATGGCCGGGCTGCCCCCGATGGTCGGCTTCGTCGCCAAGGAGGCCGTCCTCGCCGCGTTCGCCGACCAGCCGCTGGTCCTCGCGGGCCTCGTCGCCGGCACCGCGCTCACCGTCGCGTACACGGTCCGTTTCGTCTGGGGCGCGTTCGGCGCCCGCCCGCCCGCCGAGCAGACCGAACCGCAGCCCGTCCCCGCCGCCATGCTGGGGCCGCCCGCCCTGCTGGCCGCCGCGGGGCTGGTCGTCGGCCTGCTCGCCGGCCCGCTGGGCGCGCTGCTGCGCCCGTACGCCGAACTCTTCGGCCCGATGCCCGAGCGCCTCGCGCTCTGGCACGGGCCGACCCTGGCGCTCGGCATGTCCGCCCTGGCCCTCGCCGGCGGCGCGGCCCTGTTCGCGTTGCGCGGCCCGCTCGTCCCCGTGCTGGCCCGGGTGCGCGCGCCGGTCGACAGCGCGCGCGGATACGAGTGGCTGAGCCACGCCTTCGACCGGCTCGCCATCGAGGTCACCAGCGCCACCCAGCGCGGCTCCCTGCCGCAGTACCTCGGGACGATCCTGCTGGTTCTCGTCGTCGTGCCCGGCGGGGCGATGCTGACCGCCGGCCCGTGGCGGCAGCGGGTCGCGCTCTGGGACACTCCGCTGCAACTGGTGGTCGGCCTGGTGACGGTGGTGGCCGCGCTGCTCGCCGTCGGCGCCCGCCGCCGACTCACGGCGATGCTGCTGGTCGGGGTCACCGGCTACGGCTCCGCGATGATGTTCGTCCTGCACGGCGCGCCCGACGTGGCGCTGACCCAGTTCCTGGTGGAGACGGCGACCATCGCGGTCTTCGTGCTGGTGCTGCGCCGGTTGCCCGAACGGTTCTCCACCCGCCCGCTGCGCCGCAGCCGGTGGGTGCGCCGGTCCGTCGGGGCGGCGGTCGGGGTGGTCCTCGCCGGGCTCTGCCTGGTCGCGGTCGGTGCCCGCACCGCGTCGCCGATCTCGCTGGCCTTCCCGGGCCTCGCGGTGAGCGATGGGTACGGGCGCAACGTGGTCAACGTGGTCCTGGTCGACATCCGGGCCTGGGACACCATGGGGGAGATCTCCGTGCTCGTGGTGGCCGCGACCGGGGTGGCCAGCCTGATCTTCCAGCGCTCCCGCACCGGCCCCCGGCCGCGCCGCCCCCGCCGCCCCGAGCGCTCCCCGCGGCGGGGACCGCGGCGGGGACCGCAGCGGCCGGTGTGGCTGCGCGGCGGCCCCACCCTCACCAAGCGCCGCCGGTCCATCGTCTTCGAGGTGGTCACCCGGCTGATCTTCCACACCATCGTGCTCTTCTCCCTGTTCCTGCTCTTCTCCGGGCACAACGCCCCCGGCGGCGGTTTCTCCGGTGGCCTGGTCGCCAGCCTCGCCCTGACCCTGCGCTACCTCGCCGGCGGCCGGTACGAGCTGGCCGAGGCGGCCCCCGTCGCCGCCGGCACGGTCCTCGGTGCCGGCCTGGCGGTGTCGGTCGGCGCCGGCGTGGTCGCCCTCGTCGTCGGCGGATCCGTGCTGGAAAAGCGCGAAGGTCGACCTTCTGGCTGCCCGGGCATACGGAAACTTCTACCGTCGTCACGTCGGATTCTTCTTTCGGACGGTCGGGGGTCTTACCTGAATCGTGGTCGGGCCTGGATGCTGGAACATTCTGCGCCAGCCTCGGCGCCGAGGTCGACCGCCACATCGAGGCGACCGGCAAGACCGAGGGCGGGCTGATCGTCGACCCGCAGGGATGGCGACCGTGAGCGAGACCAGGCCGACCCTGGTGCTGATCGTCGTCGTCGGGGCCCTCGCCGGCACCGGCGTCACCCTGCTGCTGGAACGCAGCCTGACCCGCATCCTGCTCGGCGTCATCCTGCTCGGCAACGGGGTCAACCTGCTGATCCTGCTCGGCGGCCGGTCCGGGGACGCGCCCACGGTCGGCACCGCACCGGTGGACCGGATGAGCGACCCGCTGCCGCAGGCGATGATCCTCACCGCCATCGTGATCACCTTCGGGTTCACCGCGTTCCTGCTCGCGGTCGCCTACCGCAACTGGTATCTGACCGGCAACGACGAGGTGCAGGACGACCTGGAGGACCGCCAGGTCGCCACGCTGGCCGCGCACAACGAGCTGCCCGCGCCCGACCTCGGCGGCGAGGGCCCCGGCGGCGACCCGGAACAGGTCGACCCGGAGCCGCACCTGCGCCGGCAGCACCGGGGGGAGACACCGTGACGGGGTACGCCTGGCTCGTCCCGCTGCCGGTGGTGGTGCCGTTGCTGGGCGCCGCGCTCACCCTGCTGCTGGCCAACCGGCCCGGGCTCCAGCGCGCCGTCAGCGTGGTCGTGCTGGCCGTCGGGGTGGTGGTCGCCGTGGTGCTGCTCGTCGAGGCGTACCGGCACGGGCCGGTGGTGGTGCGGATCGGCGGCTGGCCCCCGCCGGTGGGGATCGTGCTGGTCGCCGACCAACTCGCCGCGCTGATGCTGGTGGTCTCCTCGGCCGTGACGCTGTGCGTGCTGCTCTACTCGATCGGGCAGGGCCGGGGGGACATCGGCGAGTCCGCGCCGGTGACCATCTACCACCCCACCTACCTGGTGCTCACCGCCGGCGTCACCAACGCCTTCCTCGCCGGCGACCTGTTCAACCTCTTCGTCGGCTTCGAGATCCTGCTGGCCGCGAGCTTCGTGCTGATCACGCTCGGCGGCACCGAGAGCCGGATCCGGACCGGGTCGACGTACGTGGTGGTCAGCATCCTGTCGTCGATGATCTTTCTGGTCGGGGTGGGCCTCGTGTACGCCGCCACCGGCACCCTCAACATGGCCCAGCTCGCCGGGCGGCTCGACGCGCTGCCCGACGGCGTACGGCTCACCCTCCAGCTCATCCTGCTGCTGGCCTTCGGGATCAAGGCGGCCGTGTTCCCGCTCTCGGCCTGGCTGCCGGACAGCTACCCGACCGCGCCCGCCCCGGTCACCGCGGTCTTCGCGGGCCTGCTCACCAAGGTCGGCGTGTACGCGATCATCCGCACCGAGACCCTGCTCTTCCCCGGCGGCGACGTCAACGGGCTGCTGATGGTGGTGGCCGGGCTGACCATGGTGGTCGGCATCCTCGGCGCGGTCGCCCAGTCGGACATGAAGCGGCTCTTCTCGTTCACGCTGGTCAGCCACATCGGCTACATGATCTTCGGGGTGGCGCTGAGCAGCGTTGCCGGCCTTTCCGGGGCGATCTTCTACGTGGTCCACCACATCACCATCCAGACCACCCTGTTCCTGGTCGCCGGGCTGGTCGAGGCGCGGGCCGGCAGCACCGACCTGCGCCGGCTCGGCGGCCTGGCCCGGGTGGCCCCGCTGCTCGGGGTGCTCTTCTTCGTGCCGGCGATGAACCTCGCCGGGGTTCCGCCGTTCTCCGGGTTCCTCGGCAAACTTGGCCTGCTCCAGGCCGGAGTCGGCGCCGGGGGCGTGCTGCCCTGGGCGCTGGTCGCCGCCGGTACCGCCACCAGCCTGCTCACCCTCTACGCCGCGTCCCGGGTGTGGAGCATCGCGTTCTGGCGGGCCCCCCGGCTGGTCGCCGCCGCCCCGCCGAGCCGGCTGCCCACCCTGATGGTCGGCGCCACCACGGCCCTGGTGGCGCTGGGCCTAGTGCTCACCGTGACCGCCGACCCGCTGTTCGGGGTGACCACCGACGCGGCGACCGACCTGCGCGCCCGCACCCCGTACGTACGCGCCGTACTCCCCGGCGGCGCGCCGTGACGGGGCGGGCCGTTCTCTCCGGGGTGTCCCCGTGACGGGGCGGGCTGTCGTGTCCGGCGGTACCCCGGTCACGGGGCGGGGCGCGCTCTCCGGCGGTGTCCGGTGACCGGGCGGGTGACCGGCCCCGACGACCCGGTGACCCGCGTACACGGCCGGCTCGGCCGCTGGCGGGACCGGCTGCTGGCCCTGGTCTGGATGGTGCTGATCTGGTGCCTGCTCTGGGGCCGGTTCTCCTGGGGCAACCTGCTCGGCGGGCTGCTGCTCGGCGCGGCCGTACTGCTGTTCTTCCCGTTGCCGCCGGTCACCTTCGGCGGCCGGCTACGCCTGTGGGCGCTGCTGGTGCTGGCCGGTCGATTCGTCACCGAACTGGTCAGTGCCAGCGTCCGCGTGGCCTGGATCGCGGTGCGGCCGGGCTACCGGCCCCGGAGCGCGGTCATCGCGGTGCAACTGCGGGTACGTACCGACCTGAACCTTGCACTCACGGCCGAGTTGATCACGCTGGTACCCGGCACCCTGATCATCGAGGTGAACCGGGAGCGGGGCCTGCTCTACGTGCACGTGCTCGACGTACGCGGGCCGGAGGACCTGACCGCCAGCCGGGAACGCATCCTCGCCGTCGAGGCCCGGATCATGCGCGCGATCGGCTCGGCCGCCGAACTCCGTCTCCTCACCCCCGCTCCCGCCGCTGCCCCCTCCGGTCCTTCCGCTCCCGCCCCTTCCACGGGTTCCGCCTCTCCCGCCGACTCCGCCCGTCCCACCGACTCTGCCCGTCCCACCGAAAGGGGGGCCGACCAGTGACCGTCGCCCTTGCCACCGTGCTCACCGTGCTCCTGTCGGTCACCGCGCTGCTGGCGCTGGCCCGGATGTACCGCGGCCCGTCGCTGCTGGACCGCGTCATCGCGTCCGACGTCCTGCTCAACACGATGGTCGGTGCGGTCGGGACGGAGGCGGCGATCAACCGCCACGCCACCACCCTGCCTGTGCTCGTGGTGCTCTCCCTGTTGGGCTTCGTCGGCGCGGTGGCCCTGGTCCGCTTCGCCGTCGGGGAGGAGTCGTGAAGGCCGCCGTCGCTCTCGATGCCCCGCTGGACGTGGCTGTCGTCTCCTGCCGCGACTGGCCGAGCGCTGGCGCTACCACCTTCGAGTGGCTGAGTGTCGGCACCGCCACCCGGGACTGGCCGAGCATGGCCGCCGCCGCCGACTGGCTGAGCCTTGGTGCCGTGGCGGATTGGCTGGGTGCGGGCTGTCTGGTCGCCGGGGCTCTGCTCAGCCTCGCCGCCGGGATCGGCGTGCTGCGCTTCCCGGACGTGCTCGACCGGATGCACGCGGCGACCAAGCCGCAGGTGCTCGGCGTAATGCTGCTGCTCGCCGGGGTCGGGCTGCGGCTGCGTACCTCCGAGGACCTCGGCATGATCGCGCTGGTGGCGGTCTTCCAACTGGCCACCGCGCCGGTGGCAGCCCAGATGGTCGGCCGCGCCGCGTACCGCTCGGGCGGGGTCAACCGCTCCCTCCTCGACGCCGACGAACTCGCCGACGGGAGGTAAGGAAGGGCCCCTTGTTAACGCATTTGGTATAGGAAGGGCCCCCTGTTAACACGTCGGCCCCGGGGAACGCGCAGGACTGCTCGTCCACCAAGGGGGTGAGAAGGGTTCCTTTCTCTACCTCAGGCGTTAAGCAGGTTGCCGTAAGTCTTGTCGGTAACCGTCTGGGTTGAGGCTCGTCGTGCGGTGTGGACCTCGCTGGGTTTGCATGGAGTTTCCGACAACGTGCAAACACCAGCGAGGCCACGATCAGTATGCGACCGGCACAGACCTACGCCAACCCGACCGACGCCGAGTACCAGCAACTGCTCACCGCGTTGCACCACCAATGGCGCGTCGCCATGCGCACGGTGATGATCCTGCTCTCCGCCGACGGCATGTCCCCGGCGGAGATCGCCGAACTCCTGCACTACGACGACCCCGTCACCGTGCGCCGCTGGATCCGACGACACAACGCCGAAGGCCTGGCCGGCCTACCCGACCGGCCTCGTTCAGGCCGGCCCCGCCACGGCAGCACCGGCCTCGGCCGACGGATCCGCGTCCTCCTGACCACCCCGAAGGCCTGGACCACCCTCCGGATCTGGCGAGCCCTCGACCGACCCGCGATCAGCCTGCGCACCACCTACCGGCGCATCCGCGAACACGCAAACTGGCGCCGGCCCCGCCTGGTCGCCAAGACCGACCCCGACCACGACACCATCTGCACCCGTATCCGCGCTCACCTGCGACACCTGCCCGCCGGGACGGTCATGCTGGCCGAGGACGAAACCTACCTCGAACTCCTCGCCAAAGTCCGCGCATGCTGGCAGCCCACCGGCATCCGCCACCGCATCCCCACCCCCGGCCGCAACCAACGCCGCAGCATCTACGGCGCGATCAACCTCACCACCGGCGTCTTCCACTACCACGCCTGCGTCAAGGCCGTGTCCGAGGTGTTCTGCTACTTCCTCCAGCAACTCCTCGACGCCTACCCCGACGCCCCGGCCGTAGTCGTGCTCTGCGACAACGACACCACCCACACCAGCCGCCACACCCAGGCGTGGCTCGCCCAACACCCCCGCCTACACCTGATCACCGGCGCCCGTTACAGCCCCCAGGACAACCCCGTCGAACGCATCTGGGCCGCCCTCAAACACCACATCGCCAACACCGCCGTCACCACCCTCGCCGACCGACTCCGCCAAGCCCACACCTTCTTCCGCCACCGCACCTCCGACCAGAACCTCACCACCGCCGCACCCTGGACCAGCCCATGGCTACCCCACGAATACCGACAGAACTTCTGGCCAGGCGCTTAACAAGGGGCCCTTCCTTGCACCTTCCGCAGCCCACCTTCAGCGGGCGCTCAGTCGACGCCGATAAAATGGGCTGCATGATCGACTCTTCTGCCCAGGAGGGCAGCAGTAGCCAGCCGGGTCGTGCCCGGCATCTTCCCGTCCTGACGTCCCCGGGAGCCCTGAGCGACCCGTGTTGATCGTCGTCGGACTCGTCCTCATCATCGTTCTCACCGCCGCCACCGGTTACTTCGTGGCCCAGGAGTTCGGTTACGTCGCCGTGGACCGGGGCCGGCTCAGGCAGCTCGCCGACGAAGGCGACCCGGCCGCCGCCCGGGCCTTGGAGGTCACCGGCCGGCTGTCGTTCATGCTCTCGGGCGCGCAGCTCGGCATTACCGTGACCGCGCTGCTGGTCGGGTACGTCGCCGAGCCGTACCTGGGCGCGGGGCTGGCCGAGCTGCTCGGCGTGGCCGGGGCCTCCGCGGCCGTCGCCCTGCCGCTGTCGGTCGCGCTGGCCCTGCTCATCGCGACCGTCGTGCAGATGGTCCTCGGCGAGCTGGCCCCGAAGAACCTGGCCATCGCCCGCGCCGAGCCGCTGGCCCGGGCGCTGAGTCGGTCCACCCTGATCTACCTGAGGGTCGCCGGGCCGGTGATCACCCTGTTCGACAAGGCCGCCGTACGGGCTGCTGCGCCGGGTTGGCATCGAGCCGATCGAGGAACTGCCCAGCGGCGCCCACCCCGGAAGGACCTGGGAGCAGATCATCGCCCGAGTCCCCGCGAGGAGGGGGCACCGACGAGATGTCGACCTGCTCGATCGGAGCTCGACTTCCGGGAGCTGAACGCCGAGAGGCCATGATGCCCGGGTCGACGTGCACATCGTCCGGCGCACGAGCCGTTGAGCCGGGTTGTGGAGCTGCTCGACACCGGGCATTCCGGCTTTCCGTACGCGGGGCCGAGGGCGTGGACGACCTGGCCGGCGTGATCGTCATCGCCGACGTGCTGGCCGTGCCCCCGGCCGAGCGCGCGACGACCCCGGTCAGCGCGGTGGCCGTACCCCCGTTGCTGGTGCCCGAGACCCTGCCGCTGCCGACGGTGCTGGACCGGCTCCGGGTCGGCCACCGGCAGCTCGCCTGCGTGGTGGACGAGTACGGCGGCTTCGCCGGCGTGATCACGCTGGAGGACATCGCCGAGGAACTGGTCGGTCCGATCCGCGACGAGGACGACCCGCCGGAGCGTGCCCCGGCCCGGCAGGACGACGGGTCCTGGGTGGTGCCGGCGCGCTGGCGGATCGACGAGGTCGCCGACAGCACTGGTATCGCCCTGCCCGAGGCGCCCGAGTACGACACCGTCTCCGGGCTGGTCATGCGGGAGTTGGGCCGGGTGCCCGAGGTGGGCGACCGGCTGGAGATCGTCCTTCCCGTCGACGGCGACGCCGAGACCGAGCCGCGTGCCCTGGTCGAGGTGCTCGCGGTGGACCGGCACGTCGCCGACTCGGTCCGGCTCCGCTTCACCGGCGAGGCGGCGGGCCGGTCGAGTGGCGAGGCGGCGGGTGGCGCGGGTGGCCGCCGGGGCGGGGAGGAGGCGGCATGAGCCCGGGGGTGGCCCTTGTCGTCTCCGTCGTGCTGCTGGCGCTGAACGGGTTCTTCGTGGCCGCCGAGTTCGCGCTGTTGGCCAGCAAGCGGTACCGGCTGGAGCAGGCCGTCGCGACCGGCGGCGGCCGGGGGGCGCGGGCGGCGCTGGACGGTGTGCGCGAGCTGTCCCTGATGCTGGCCGGCGCGCAGCTCGGCATCACGTTGTGCACCCTGGGCCTCGGCGCGCTGGCCGAGCCGGCGATCGAGCACCTGCTCAGCCCGCTGCTGCACGCGGTGGGGCTGCCGGACGCGGCGAGCCACGTCGTGGCGCTGGTCTTCGCCCTGGGCCTGGTTACCTTCCTGCACCTGGTGGTCGGCGAGATGGCCCCGAAATCGTGGGCGATCACCGACGCGGAGCGGTCGGCGACCCTGCTGGCGCTGCCGTTCCGGGCGTTCGCCCGGGTGGCCCGGCCGCTGCTGTCGGCGCTCAACGCGCTGGCCAACGCGATGCTGCGGCTGGTGCGGGTGCGCCCGCAGGACCAGCTCGCCCAGGTGCACGGCCCGGACGAACTGCGCATCCTGCTCGAGCAGTCCCGCGAGCACGGACTGCTCGGCGCGGAGCAGCACCGGATGCTCACCAGCATGTTGGAGCTCCAGGGCACCACGGTCGCCCAGGTGATGGAGCCTTTCGACCGGATCGTCACGGTCGGCCGGGAGGACTCGGCCGAGCGGATCGAGCAGGTGTCCCGCGACAGCGGCCGGTCCCGGCTGGCCGTACTGGACGCCGGCGGCGAGGTGTGCGGCCTGGTGCACGTCCGGGAGGCCGTGCGGGTCACCACGACCGGCCGGGCGGCCACCGCCGGGGAGCTGATGAGCGACGCGTTCACGCTGCCGGCGTCCGCGTCGGTGACGGAGGCGGTGGCCGCGATGAAGGGCCGGCAGGCCCAGCTCGCCCTGGTCCGCAACGGCGGCGGCCCGACCCGGCCGATCGGGTTCGTGGCGCTGGAGGACCTGTTGGAGGAGGTCATCGGCGAGTTCGACGACGAAACCGATCCGGTGCCTCGGGGACGCCGGATGCGCTGAGGCCCGCGCGGCAGGTCCGGCGGCGCCGGGCCGGTCCCGGCGTCCGCGCCGGTCCGGCAGGACTGTCCGGCCGCCGGCCGGGAAAGCCGTGCCACCACCGAGTGGGTACGGAGGAAGCGCCGTGCGGCTGACCGGGGTGTCGCCGGAGTCCGGCTGGACCGGGCTGTCGGTGCGGACCACGCTGCCCAATGCGAGCACCCGACCCGGGCTGCGGCTGCCCGGCCGGGTCACGTTGCGCGCGGGGCCGCACGACGTGCCGGTCCGGCAGCTCCGGCTCGGCCTGGTCAGCCAGGTCGAGCCGGACGACCCGGGCGCGCCGCGGCGGCTCGTCCAGTTCCACCAGGTGACGATCGCGGGTGCGTTCGTGGTGCCGGCCGGGCGGCGGCGGGCGGTCGACTTCGCCGTTCCGTTGCCCTGGGAGACCCCGGTGACGATCTTCGGTGGGGTGCCGCTGATGAGCCTGCGGATGGGGCTGCGCACGGAGGCGTCCCTCGACGTGGACCTGGACCAGGGCGCGCTCGTGCCGATCTTCGTGCATCCCCTGCCGACCCAGCAGCACGTCCTCGCCGCGCTGGACGCGCTTGGCTTCAGCATGCGCCAGGCCGGCCTGGTAGACGGCCGGCTGCCCGGAGTCGAGCAGGGTCTTCCGCTGCACCAGCGGCTCGGCTGGTGGGTGGCGCCGCTGTACGCCGGGCCGATCACCGAGCTAGAGGTGATCTTCGTGGCGAACGCGGCCGGCCTGGAGGTGCTGCTGTGGGCCGATCGCCGACTCTCCCTGGCCGGCGTCACCCACCAGAGCATCAGCCGATTCCGGGTCTGGCACGCGGGCGCGGACCGCGTGGACTGGGTCGCGGTGGTGGACGGCTGGCTGCGGTACGCGATCGACCGGCACGCCGCTGCGGCCGCGCACGCCGACTGGTCGGCCCGGATCACCAAGTCGGCGCACGTCAGCCGGCCTCCGGACCAGCCGGTCCACCCTGGCTACGGTCTTGGCGGCACCGCTGGTGGCGCCGGCATTGGTGGTGGCGGTGGTGGCGGTGGTGGCGACGGCACCTGACACCCGCCGCCCGCCGCGCCTCGTCGCCCGCCGCGCCGCCCGTCGCGTGCGCCGGGGTGGCGGTTGAGAAGGGGACCCTTCTATACCGCAAGCGTTAACAAGGGGCCCCGCCTTACACCGAGGCGGTGGCGAAGCTTGACGCTGAAGCCGAGGAAGAGCGCCGCCACCCCGGTGGTCGCCCCGGCGGCCAGCCGCCGGCGCTGCCGGAACTGGACCGCCAGGAACGTGCCCGCGAAGATCAGCGCGGTCAGGTACAGCGCGCTGGTCAGCTGTGCGATCAGCCCGAGCAGCAGGAACGACAGCGCCGGCCACGCGTACCCGGGGTCGACGAACTGGATGAAGAACGAGACGAAGAACAGGATCGCCTTCGGGTTGAGCAGGCTGACCACCAGCGCCCGCCGGAACGGGCTGCGCAACTGCGCCGGCTCGGCGGCGTCGATCAGGCGCGGCGCGGTCGGGTCGTTGCGGTCCCGCCAGCGCCGCCACGCGCCGCGCAGCATGGTCAGCCCGACCCAGCCGAGGTACGCCGCGCCCGCGTACTTCACGACCACGAACAGCGGTGGGTACGCCTTGAGCAGCGACGCCACCCCGGCGGCGGAGAGGGTCATCAGCGCCGCGTCGCCGAGGAAGACCCCGCCGGCGGCGCGGTAGCCGGCCCGTACCCCGTGCTTGGCGGCGGTGGAGAGCACGAAGAGTGAGTTGGGGCCGGGGAGCAGGACGATCGCCACGGTTCCCAGCACGTACGTCCAGATGTCGGTGATGCCCAGCACGCCCGCCATCATCGCGCCGGCGCTGGCGCAGGGCAAAGCCGTTCCCGCAGCCTGCCCTGTGCCTTCGGCCACTCCTCGTCGGTCATCGAGTACTGCACGGTGTCCCGCCAGGAGCCGTCGGGGCGGAGGCGGTGCCGGCGCAGCACCCCCTCGCGGGTGGCGCCGAGCCGCTCGATGGCCCGCTGGGAGCGCTCGTTGCGGATGTCGGTGTGCCAGACCACCCGCACCGCGCCCAGTTCCTCGAAGGCGCGGGTGAGCAGCAACAGCTTCGCCTCGGTGTTGATCCCGGTCCGCCACCAGGGTCGGCCCAGGTAGGTGTAGCCGATCGCCACCGCCCGGAGTTCGGGGTCTACCTCGTAGAACGAGGTGGTGCCGACCACCGCGCCGGTCGCGGCGCACCGCTGCACCCACGGCACCCGTTCGCCCCGGTGGTGGGCGTCGAGGGCGGTCCGGATCGTCTCGGTCATGCCGGCCGGGTCGGCGGGCCGGCGGCTGCCCAGGTGCTGCCACACCTGCGGGTCGGCGGTGGCGGCGTACAGGTCGTCGGCGTGTGCGAGGTCCAGTGGTTCGAGGACGACGTGCGCGCCCCGCAGCACCGCCGGCTCCAGCCAGGGCGAGCGGGCCGGCCGTAGGTACGTCGGCAGCGGCGCGGTCACCCCCGCGTCGGGCTCGGGCCGCCCGGCGGTCAGCCGCAGCGGCACCATCCCGGCCCAGTACGGCAGATCGTGGTCGTCGGGCGAGTCACGGACGCCGCCGTCGCGGGCGCGGACGGAGACCTCCCGCAGCGGCAGCGCCAGCACGGCGGTCTCGGCCAGTTCCCGGCGGCTCGGCGGGCGGCTGTCCGCGCTGCGCCCGGCGGCGGCCTTCTCCACCAGGGCGGTCAGCGCGGCGGCCTTCTCGCTGGCGTCGGTGACCAGGTGCGCGGTGCCGTGCGCGACCACCGACCGGTAGTTGGCGCTGTGGTGGAACTGGGAGCGGCCGTAGATCAGCCCGTCGAGCAGAGTGACCGCCACGCAGACCGGCAGGCCGTCGCCCCGGGCGGCGAGCAGTGGCCGGCTGCCGGTGGAGCCGTGCAGGTAGAGCGTGTCGCCGATGCGGACGTGCAGGGTGGGCAGCACTCGGGGTTCACCGTCGGCGGTGAACGCGAGCGCGCAGTGGTACGCCTCGTCGAGCACGGCGTGCGCGGCGGCCCGGTCATAGCTCATCCGGTCGCGAGTGCGGGTGGCGGTGGTCCGGGGGGTGGGTGGGTACATGCGAGGACCCGCTTTCGTACTAGTACAATCCTCGAATTGTGTCAGCACGCTATCAGGTCACCGGCGGGACGGCCGCCGAGATTTCCGCCAGCATCGAATCGGGCATCCGCGTCGGCGACCTGACGGCCGGGGCCGCCCTGCCCCCGGTGCGGACCCTCGCCGCCACGCTGGGGGTCAGCCCGGCCACGGTGGCCCGCGCGTACCAGGACCTGCGCCAGCGCGGCCTGCTCGCCACCGCCGGCCGGCACGGCACCCGGGTCCGCCCCCGCCCGCCGGTGGCCACCCGCCGGGCGCTGCACCCGAGCACCGCGCCCGGCACCCGCGACCTGTCCCTCGGCGAGCCCGACACCCGGCTGCTCCCGCCGCTCGGCCCGCACCTGGCCGCCCTCGCCGCCGAGTTCGGCGCCCCCCTCGGGTACGCGTCGGCCGGCGTCCTGCCCGAACTGGCCGACGCGGCCCGGGAACGGTTCGCCGCCGACGGGGTGCCGGCCGACGACGTCACCGTCACCGGCGGCGCGCTCGACGGCATCGAGCGGCTGCTCGCCGCCCACCTGCGTCCCGGCGACGCGGTCGCCGTCGAGGACCCGGGCTGGGCCAACCTCCTCGACCTGGTCGCCGCGCTGGGGCTGCGCACGATCGGGGTGCCGGTGGACGACGAGGGCCCGGTCGAGGCCGGGGTACGGGTCGCGCTGGCCGCCGGGGCCCGCGCCCTGGTGGTGACCAGCCGGGCGCAGAACCCGACCGGGGCGGCCGTCTCGGCCGACCGGGCCGCCGCGCTGCGCGCCCTCCTCGCCGGCCGCGAGGACCTGCTGCTCATCGAGGACGACCACGCCGCCGAGCTGGCCCGCGTACCGCTGCACCCGCTCGCCGGGGCGACCCCGGCGTGGGCCTTCGTCCGGTCGGTGAGCAAGCCCTACGGGCCGGACCTGCGGCTGGCCGCGCTGGCCGGCGACGAGGCCACCGTCGCCCGGGTCGCCGGCCGGGCCCGGGTCGGCGCGGGCTGGGTTTCCACCGTGCTGCAACGCCTCGTGCTCGCGCTGTGGCGCGACCCGGCCACGGCCGCCCTGGTCGACCGGGCCGGCACCAGCTACGAGCGCCGCCGGGGCGACCTGCTCGCCGCGCTGGCCGCGCGCGGGCTGGCCGGGCACGCCCGCACGGGCATCAACGTCTGGATTCCGGTGCCCGACGAGACCAGCGCCCTCACCGCGCTGCGCGACGCAGGCTGGGCGGTGGCCCCGGGCGCGCTGTTCCGGATCGCCGCCGGGCCCGGTCTGCGGATCACGGTCAGCCAGCTCGACCCTCCCGACCTGTCGGCGCTGGCCGACGCGGTCGTCGCCGCCGTCCGTCCCCGCCCATCGACGGCCTTCAGGGCCTGACGGCCCCGGCTGCCTCGCTCAGGTTGATCAAGAGAGAGGTATGTCACCTCCAGCCGGATCCTGACGCAAACCTCTTGATCAACCTTCTCCAGGGCGGGCGGAACGGGGCCGGCGGAGGACGCGCCGGGCCGCGGTGTCCGCGTGGGCGGGGCGGGGAGGGGTAGAAAGATCGCCATGACCGACAAGACCGACACCGCCCCCGGTGCGCAGCAGTTCATCCCGCCCCGGGCCGACACCATCGACGAACTGCGCGCCGCCGCGGGCGGCTGCCGGGGCTGCGAGCTGTACCGGGACGCCACCCAGACGGTCTTCGGTCGCGGCGACTCCGACGCGCGGGTGGTGCTGGTCGGCGAGCAGCCCGGTGACATGGAGGACCAGCGGGGGCTGCCGTTCGTCGGCCCGGCCGGCCGGCTGCTGCGCCGGGCGGTCGACGACGCCGGGCTCGACCCGACGCGGCTGTACCTGACCAACGCGGTGAAGCACTTCCGCTTCGAGCTGCGCGGCAGGCGGCGCATCCACCAGACCCCGGACCGGGTGCACGTCACCGCGTGCCGTCCCTGGCTGGTGGCCGAGTTCGCCCGGCTGAGCCCGGAGGTCGTCGTGGTGCTCGGCGCGACCGCCGCGAAGGCGCTGCTCGGCCCGTCGTTCCGGGTCACCCGGCAGCGCGGCACGCTGATGCCCTGGCCGGCCTCGGCCGAGCGGCCGGAGGACTTCACCCGGGTGCCGGTCGACTCGGCCGGCGGGATCGCCGACGCCCCGGCGGCCCGGCTCCTGGCCACCATCCACCCGTCGGCGGTGCTGCGCGCCGACGACCAGGACACCGCGTACGCCGGGCTGGTGGCCGACCTGACGGTCGTCGCCGGCGTCCTGTCCGCCTGACCCCGCCCCTTTCCGCCGCCGATCGTGGACAGTCGTCGTTCACCGGAACCCCAACTGTCCACGATTTATCCGTGCCGCCCGGTGAGGTCGGTGCGTGGGTTGGCTCGGGCTCGCCAGTGGGGGAGCCGGGGTGTCGGCCCAGCTTGCTCAGTAGGGGAGCCGGGGTGCCGGCGCGGGCCGGGCTGCGCAAGGATGGGGCAGCCCGACGCCCCTTACCCGAGAGCCGCCGCCGCCCGTCACCGAGGAGCCCCGATGGCCACCGACCTCACCGCCCCGGCCCCGAGCCGGGCCGACGTCGCCCCGATCCAGCGCCGTACCCTGCGGCTGCTCTTCGTGACCCAGATCATCGGCGGGGTCGGGGTCACCATCGGCATCTCTGTCGGCGCGCTGCTCGCCGCCCGGGTCGCCGGCACGGCGGTCGCCGGCCTGGCACAGAGCGCCGGGGTGGTGGGCGCCGCGTTGCTGGCCGTCCCGGTCACCCGGATCATGACGGGGTACGGCCGCCGGCCGGGACTGGTCACCGCGTACCTGGTCGGGGCGGTGGGGGGCGTGCTGGTGGTGCTCGCCGCGGCGACCCGCCAGGTGCCGCTGCTCTTCCTCGGGATGCTGCTCTTCGGTGGTGGTTCGGCGGCCAGCCTCCAGGCCCGCTACACGGCCGTGGACCTCGCCGAGCCGGCCCGCCGGGGTCGCCAGTTGTCCCTGGTCGTCTGGGCCACCACGGTCGGGGCGGTGGCCGCGCCGAACTTCGCCGCGCTGGCGGACCGGACCACCCGGGGATGGGGGCTGCCGTCGCTCGCCGGACCGTTCGCGTTCAGCGCGGTGGCGTTCACCCTCACCGCTGCCGTACTGCTGGTGCTGCTGCGGCCCGACCCGCTGCTCACCGCCCGCCGGCTGACGGCGGCCGAGGCCCCCGCCGCCGCCGACGTTGTCCCCGACGCCGCCGGGCCGACGGTGACCGGGCGGCGCGGCGCGGGCATGCGGGCCACCTGGCGGGTGGTCCGCGAACGGCCGGCGGCCCGCCTGGGCATCGCCGCCGTCGCGGTCGGCCACCTGGTGATGGTCGCGGTGATGTCGATGACCCCGGTACGCCTCGGCGAGTACCACGACGACTCCGTCGTGCTCGGGGTGGTCGGGGTGGTGCTCAGCCTGCACATCGCCGGCATGTACGCGCTCTCCCCGGTCGTCGGCTGGCTCACCGACCGGCTCGGTCGGCGGCAGGTGATCATCGGCGGCCTGGCCGTGTTGCTGGCCGCCTGCGCGGTGGCGGGCAGCGCGGGGCACCACACGCCCGGCCTCTCGGTCGGCCTGGTCCTGCTCGGGCTGGGCTGGTCCGGGACCATGGTGGCCGGCTCCACCCTGCTGTCGGAGTCGGTGCCCGCCGCCGTTCGGCCCAGCGTGCAGGGGCTCTCCGACCTGACGATGGGCCTGGCGGGGGCCGCCGCCGGGGCGCTGAGCGGGTTCGTCATGCAGGTCGCCGGGTATCCGACACTGGCCCTGCTGGCGGCGATCGCGACGGTGCCCCTGCTGGCGCTAGCGTTGCGCGTGGTGCCCACGCGGGTGCCGGACGAGGAGGACTGACAGGTGCGGCTGACCGACTTCTGGGCCCGGCTGGAGGAGGCGTTCGGCCCGGGGTACGCGACCAGCATCGCCTCCGACCAGGTGCTGTCCCAGCTCGGCGGGCGGACCATCGAGCAGGCGCTCGGGTCGGGTGAGCAGACCCACGTCGTGTGGCGGGCGGTGGTCGCCGCGTATCCCGACCGGGTGCCCACACGACTACGCTGAGCAGGCTTTTCCTTCCCTCCGCGTGTCGCTTGCCGAGTCGTACACCTGTTCGGCTATTGTCCACAGCGGGGTGCTCGTCCACAGCTCGCGGCCCGTCGGCTGGTTTTCTGTCGGACCCAGCGCCTAGCGTGTCCGCGTGACGCGAAGCTCAGGAAAGACGCCGGCGAAGGCAGGGGTGGCAACGATGGCGGCAGGTCCTGACCGGGAGAAGGCGCTCGACCTTGCTCTCGCTCAGATCGACAAGCAGTTCGGCAAGGGCTCGGTGATGCGCCTGGGGGAGCGCCCTGTCGTGCAGACCTCGGTCATCCCGACCGGGTCGATCGCCCTCGACGTGGCCCTCGGCGTGGGGGGTCTGCCCCGGGGCCGGGTGGTCGAGATCTATGGTCCGGAATCAAGCGGTAAGACGACGGTGGCCCTGCACGCGGTGGCCAACGCCCAGCGGGCCGGCGGCATCGCCGCGTTCATCGACGCCGAGCACGCGCTCGACCCGGAGTACGCGAAGGCCCTCGGCGTCGACACCGACGCCCTGCTGGTCTCGCAGCCGGACACCGGCGAGCAGGCGCTGGAGATCGCGGACATGCTGGTCCGCTCCGGCGCGATCGACATCGTCGTGATCGACTCGGTGGCGGCCCTGGTGCCGCGCGCCGAGATCGAGGGCGAGATGGGCGACAGCCACGTGGGCCTCCAGGCCCGGCTGATGAGCCAGGCGCTGCGGAAGATCACCGGTGTGCTCAACAACACCGGCACCACGGCGATCTTCATCAACCAGCTCCGCGAGAAGATCGGCGTGATGTTCGGCTCGCCCGAGACGACCACCGGCGGTCGGGCGCTGAAGTTCTACGCCTCGGTCCGGCTCGACGTGCGCCGCATCGAGAGCCTGAAGGACGGCACCGACGTGGTCGGCAACCGCACCCGGGTCAAGGTGGTGAAGAACAAGGTCGCCGCGCCGTTCAAGCAGGCCGAGTTCGACATCATGTACGGCAAGGGCATCTCCCGCGAGGGCTCGCTCATCGACGTGGGCGTGGAGCAGGCGATCATCCGCAAGTCCGGGGCCTGGTACACGTACGACGGCGACCAGCTCGGTCAGGGCAAGGAGAAGGCCCGCGAGTTCCTCCGGGAGAACCCGGACGTGGCGGCCGAGATCGAGAAGAAGATCCTGGAGAAGCTCGGCGTCGGGGTCGGCGCGGGCGACGCCGCCGGTGGCCCGGAGCTGCCGCCGGTCGACTTCTGACCGGTCGCTGACTCGTGGCAGGACGACGTGCCCGGACGGGGCGGGGCTGGGATGCCAGCCCGCCCCGCTCGGGCGACGCCGACGGCGACCCGCCCCGTCCCCGGCGCGGCCGGCGTGGTGGCCCCAACGACGAGGACATCCCCCCGGAGGCCCGAGCCGAGGTGTCACGCGACGCCGGGGCCCCACCCCGCGACGAGGCGGAGTTGGCCCGGGAGATCTGTCTGCGCCAGCTCGCCCTGCGCCCGCGTACCCGGGCCGAGCTGGCCGCCGAGCTGGCCAAGCGGGGGATCTCCGCGGAGGTTTCCGCCGAGGTGCTCGACCGGTACGACGAGGTCGGCATCGTCGACGACGCCGCGTTCGCCCGCGCCTGGGTGTCCAGCCGGCACGCCGGCCGGGGGCTGGCCCGCCGGGCCCTCGCCACCGAGCTGCGCCGGCGCGGCGTGGACGGCGAGGTGGCCAGCGAGGCCCTCGGCGAGCTGGACGAGGAGACCGAGGCCGAGACGGCCCGGGTGCTGGTCGAGCGGAAGCTGCGTACGGCCCGGGGGGAGCCGGACGCCGTCTTCCGTCGCCTTGTCGGCATGCTCGCCCGCAAGGGTTACCCGCCGGGGGTGGCGATCCGGGCGGTGAAGGACGCGCTCGCCGCGCAGAGCGCCGAGGCGGCCGAGTTCGCCGATCGCATCGACGCGGACGCGCTCGCCGACGCGGAGGGCGACCTCGACCGCGAAAGTCGTCCGCTCGACTGAGCGACCGGCGGTGGGGTGGGCGGAGTAACCGCCTTCTTTGTCCGGCCGTGTCCGGGCTGACGGCAGCGGTGGGTGACCCGGCGACTTCTCTCCGTTCGGGGGGTTTGATCATGAGTCCTTGACCAGACGGCACCCGGCGACCTAGCCTCGCCATACAGGCTCACATTGCCCGACCAAGCGCAGGCAAAGCGCACAACATAGATCGCGTAACAGAACAGCATCACTTTGGCCGGCTCGCCGGCCTGCGGTGCCAGCTTCGGACAGGCCGGTCCGACGCTGGCGCGACAATTGCACCCGGCCGTCGGCGATGCCCCGTGGGCACCGCCGACGGAGAGCTACCCACGGCCAGTCGCTCAGGTCGGGCGTCTCAGAGCCGCAGCGCGCGTGCCCATCGGCACGGTCACTGCGGCGCCGACGTTCAGGGGAGGCGGCCATGGCGGGGCGGCAGAGGTTCACCGGTGGTCCCGGCAGGATGGCGGTCGGTAACGGCGCGCGTCGCGGCGCAGAGGCGGCGGTCGGTGGCGGCGCGCCGACGGGCGGTGCAGGTGGCGACCGGCTCGCGTGCGGCGGGCTGGCACGGTCCCGGGTGGCGCGCAGGTGCCCTGCGGAGCGTGCGACGGCGACGATGACCGTGCTGTTCACGGCGGGGTCCCGGCCCGGCGCGGAGCCCCGGCCGTGACCGCCTTCGACACCGTCCTTCTGGGGGTGGTGCTGCTCCTCGTGCTGGTCGTGGTCGGCGCGGTGCTGGCGGGGCTGCGGACGATGCGCCGGCTCAGCTCGGCGCCCCGCCCGGAGGATCCGGCCTTCATCGCCGAGAAGGACCGCCAGGAACAATCGCTGGCCGCCCTGCGTACCGCCGCCGACGAGGTGAACAGCACCATCGACGTGGCCAAGTCCGCCGCTTCGGCGGCGCGCGCCGAGGCCGCCGCCGCGAAGGCTGAGGCGAAGGCGGCCCGGGCCGAGGCCCGCCGGGTGCTCGACGACGCCCGCGCGGAGGCCGACACCGTCCTGGAACGGGCCCACAAGCAGGCCGAGGCCGACGCCGAGCAGCTGCGCACGGCGGCCCGGCGCAGCGGGGAACGCGAGGTCGCGGTGCTCGCCGCGACCACCCGGGAACAGGCCGCCGAGGTGGAGCGGCGGGCCACCCGGATGGACGAGCGGGAGCGGCTGCACACCGAGGAGGTGGAGCGGCTGGCCGACCGGGAGCGGCAGCTCACCGCCGCCAGCGCCGCCCTCGCCGCCCGAGAGTCCGCGCTGGCCGAGCGCGAGCGGGAGGTCGCCGAGGCGGAGGCGCAGCGCCGCCGCGAGCTGGAGCGCATCGCCGGGCTCACCGCCGACGCCGCCCGCGCCGAGCTGATCGAGGTGATCGAAACCCAGGCGAAGCGGGAGGCCGCCCTGCTGGTCCGGGACATCGAGTCCGACGCCCGCAACACCGCCGAGCAGCGCGCCCGGCACATCGTGGTGGACGCGATCCAGCGGGTGGCCAGCGAGCAGACCGCGGAGAGCGTGGTCAGCGTCCTGCACCTGCCCGGGGACGAGATGAAGGGGCGGATCATCGGCCGGGAGGGGCGCAACATCCGCGCCTTCGAGTCGGTCACCGGGGTCAACCTGATCATCGACGACACCCCGGAGGCCGTGCTGCTGTCCTGCTTCGATCCGGTCCGCCGCGAGGTCGGCCGGCTGACGCTGGAGAAGCTGGTGCTCGACGGCCGGATCCACCCGCACCGGATCGAGGAGGTGTACGACCTGGCCCGGCAGGAGGTGGAGCAGCTCTGCCACCGGGCCGCCGAGGACGCCCTCGTCGAGGTCGGCATCACCGAGATCCACCCCGAGCTGGTGAGCCTGCTCGGGCGGCTGCGCTATCGCACCTCGTACGGGCAGAACGTGCTCAAGCACCTGGTGGAGACCGCGCACATCGCCGGGATCATGGCTGCCGAGCTGCGACTCGACGTGCCGACCATCAAGCGGTCGGCGTTCCTGCACGACATCGGCAAGGCGCTCACCCACGAGGTGGAGGGCAGCCACGCGATCATCGGCGCGGACCTGGCCCGCAAGTACGGCGAGAGCGAGGACGTCGTCCACGCGATCGAGGCGCACCACAACGAGGTGCCCCCGCAGACCATCGAGGCGGTGCTCACCCAGGCGTCGGACGCCTGTTCCGGCGGGCGGCCGGGGGCGCGGCGGGAGAGCCTGGAGGCGTACGTCAAGCGGCTGGAGCGGATCGAGGAGATCGCGGCCGGGAAGCTCGGCGTGGAGAAGGTCTTCGCCATGCAGGCGGGCCGGGAGATCCGGGTGATGGTCAAGCCCGACGACGTCGACGACATCGGCGCGGCGGTCCTCGCTCGGGACGTGGCCAAGCAGATCGAGGAGGAGCTGACCTATCCGGGTCAGATCCGGGTGACCGTGGTCCGCGAGTCCCGGGTCACCGAGATCGCCCGCTGACCGCTCCCGCCCCGGCAACCCGGCCTCCTCGGCGACGGGCGGTATCCCGGTCGTCGGATACCCCCGTCGCCGAGGAGGGTCAGATCATCCGGCCGGCGTCCTCGCCGGCGTCCTGCGCCGGCAGCACCTCGCCAGCGGTGCGGGGAATCCGCCCCAGCCGCCTCTGCAACCACCACGCGAAGATCGACAGCAGCCCGCAGATCGCGATGTAGATCGCCCCGACGATCAGGTACGTCGGCACGTAGGGCAGCCCGAACGCCAGCCGGCCGCCGATTTGCTTGCCGACGAAGAGCAGCTCCGGGTAGGTGATGATGAATCCGAGCGCGGTGTCCTTGAGCAGCACGACGAGTTGGCTGACGATCGCCGGCAGCATCGACCGGAACGCCTGCGGCAGCAGGATCAGCCGCAGCACCTGGTTTTTGCGCAGGCCGATCGCGTACGCGCCCTCGGTCTGGCCGTAGGGCACCGCGTTGATGCCGGCCCGGAAGATCTCCGCCAGCACTGAGCCGTTGTAGAGCATGAGGCCGATGACCAGGGCCCACAGCTTGTCGATCGCCCAGCCGTACTGCAACGGCACGTAGTAGCCGAAGAAGATCAGAATCAGCAGCGGGATGGCCCGGAACAGCTCGACCACGAAAGTGGCCGGGGCCCGTAGCACCCACCGGTCGCTGAGTCGGGCGCTGGCGAAGATCGCGCCGAACAGCAGGGCCAGCACTGCGGCGATGCCGGCGGCCTTGAGGGTGGCCCACAGCCCGGCAAGGAGTTCGCGCTGCACGGCCGCGTACTGGAACTGCTCCCACTTGCGGGCCTCGAACTGGCCCGTCTCGTAGAACTTCCAGCCGACGTAGGCGAGCAGCGCCACGATGCCGACGATCGAGGCGACGCCGAGGATGGCGTTGCGCCGTCGGGCCTTCGGGCCCGGCAGGTCGTAGAGAACCGAGGCCTGGCTCACCGGGCGACCCTCCACTTGCGCTCAAGGAACCGCTGGAGCGCCACCAGCGGCAGGATCAGGATGAGGAAGCCGATGGTGATCCAGAGCAGGACGGCGAACTGCGGCTCGCCGCGCTCGGACATGTACGACGGGATCGCGCCCGCCTCCAGCACCGAGAAACCGGCGGCGATCGTGGTGTTCTTCAGCATCGCGATGAACACGCTCATCATGGGCGGCACCATTGCGCGCAGCGCCTGCGGCAGCACGATCAGGGTCAGCACCTGGGCGAAGGTCATGCCCAGCGCGCGGGCCGCCTCGGCCTGCCCGGTGCCGACCGTGTTGACGCCGGAGCGGATCACCTCGCAGACGAACGCCGCGGTGTAGACGGTCAGCGCGATGCAGGCGCTGTCGAAGTAGTCGATGTTCACGTCCAGCTTCGGCACGCCGAAGACCAGGAACGCGAAGACCAGGGTCAGCGGGGTGTTCCGGACGATGTTGACGTACGTCGCGCCGGACGCCCGCAGCGCCGGCACGGGGGAGACCCGCATCGCGCCGAGGAGGGTGCCGAGGACGAGGCTGCCGACCGCGGCGATCAGGAACAGCTGAACGGTGTTGGTGAACCCGTCCCGGTACAGGGTCCAGTTGTCCGTCAGGACACGGAAGAACTCGCCCATGCCTCGCTCTCAGTCCTCGGGCGGGCGCCGGGCGGGAAGGATCCCACCCGACGCCACGTCACGTGGTGAACCGACGATCAGTAGCGCTCGAGCGCCGGCGGGCTGCCCGCCGAGCCGGACTTGCCCAGCGTGCCGTCGTAGATCTTCTGCCAGGTGCCGTCCTTGGCCGCGGCCTCGATTTGGTCGTTGACGTAGTCCCGCAGGGCCTTGTCGTCCTTCGGCAGGCCGATGCCGTACTTCTCGGTGCTGAACGGCTGGCCGGCGACCTTGAGCTCGTCGGGGTTCTGCGCGGCGTAGCCCTTGAGGATGGCGTCGTCGGTGGTGACGGCGTCGACCTTCTTGTCGAGCAACTGCGAGACGCACTCGGAGTAGGTCTTGAACTCGACGATGTTCTCCGGCTCGGTCAGGCCCTCGTCACGGACCTTCTGGATCGGGGTCGAGCCGGTGGCCGAGCAGACCTTCTTGCCCTTGAGCGTGTCCTTGCCGGTGATCGTCGTCTCGTCCTTGCGGACCAGCAGGTCCTGGCCGGCGATGAAGTACGGGCCGGCGAAGGAGATGTCGTTCTTGCGCTTGTCGGTGATCGAGTAGGTGCCGACGTAGTAGTCGATCTCGCCGCCCTTGATCGCGGTCTCTCGGTTGGCGGAGGCGATCTCCTTGTACTCGATCTTCGCCGGGTCCACGCCGAGCGTGCTGGCGACGTACTGGGCGATCTCGATGTCGAAGCCGCACCGCTTGCCCTGGGCGTCCTTGTAGCCGAGGTTCGGCTGGTCGAACTTGACGCCCACGGTGACCTTGCCTGAGGACTTGATCTTGTCGAACGTCGGGCTGCCCGCGACGTTGGCGTCCCCCTTCGGGGTGAAGGTCGCGCCCGAGGTCGTGCAGGTGTCGCCCTGGGCGCCGCCGGAGGCGTTGCCGCCGCTCGGGGCCGGGGTGCCCTCCTTGCCGCAGGCCGCAGCCGACAGGGCGAGCGAGGCCATCATGGCGACCGCCGCCACGCGCTTCATACGCATACTTTTCTCCTTCTTCGACGGAGCCCGCCGGGGGACGACGCGCTCCACGGACGGACGCCTAGTGCGTCAGGATCTTCGACAGGAAGTCCTTGGCGCGCTCGCTGCGCGGGTTGGCGAAGAACTCGGCAGGGGGAGCGTCCTCGACGAGCCTGCCGTCGGCCATGAAGATGACCCGGTTCGCCGCGTGCCGGGCGAAGCCCATCTCGTGGGTGACCACGACCATGGTCATGCCCTCGCCGGCCAGCGAGGTCATCACCTCCAGCACCTCGCCGACCATCTCCGGGTCCAGCGCACTGGTCGGCTCGTCGAAGAGCATCGCCTTGGGCTGCATGGCCAGCGCGCGGGCGATCGCCGCCCGCTGCTGCTGGCCGCCGGAGAGCTGCGCCGGGTACTTGTCGGCCTGGTTGGCGATGCCCACCCGGTCCAGCAGGGACAGTCCGCGCTCCCGCGCGTCGGCCGTCTTCTCCTTGCGGACCTTGATCGGGCCGAGGGTGACGTTCTCCAGGATCGTCTTGTGCGCGAAGAGGTTGAACGACTGGAACACCATGCCGACCTCGCTGCGCAGCCTGGCCAGGGCCCTGCCCTCGGCGGGCAGCGGGGTGCCGTCGAAGGTGATGGTGCCGGAGCTGATCGGCTCCAGCCGGTTGATCGCCCGGCACAGCGTCGACTTGCCCGATCCCGACGGGCCGATCACCACGACGACCTCGCCCCGACCGACCGAGAGCGAGACGTCCTGCAGCACGTGCAGCGGCCCGAAGTACTTGTTGACCCCGTCCAGCACGATGAGCGGTTCGCCCGTCGTCACGTCGTCCACCGTCCCTGTCGTCACGTACGCCTGAGTCGGATGACCCCCGGTTCCGGCCACTGTAGGCGGGACGACGTGGCGGAGCGCCACTCATCTGGTCACGGTGCGGTAACACCGGTAACGATCCGTGCCGACAGTCCGGTATCCGTGTCCGCGCCCGGCCCGCCCGGATGGCGGCGAGGCCGGATCAAGGCGATCATGGGGAAGTGACCGAGCCGGTGCGCCTGACCGACTACGCCCGCGGCGGGGGCTGCGCGTGCAAGATTCCGCCCAGTGAGCTGGAGGCGATGGTCGCCGGGCTGGGCCCGGCCGGCGGCGTGGTGGAGCTGCTGGTCGGCCTCGACCACGGCGACGACGCCGCGGTGGTCCGCCTCGACGAGCGGACCGGCCTGGTCAGCACCGCCGACTTCTTCACCCCGGTGGTCGACGACGCGTACGACTGGGGGCGCATCGCCGCCGCGAACGCGCTCTCCGACGTGTACGCCATGGGCGGCACCCCGCTCGTCGCGCTCAACCTGCTCTGCTGGCCCCGCGAGCGGCTGCCGCTGGAGCTGGCCCGGGAGGTGCTGCGCGGCGGTCAGGACGTGGCCCGGGAGGCCGGCTGCCACCTGGCGGGCGGGCACAGCGTCGACGACGACGGTCCGAAGTACGGGCTCGCGGTCACCGGCGTGGTGCGGCCGGAGGAGCTGATCACCCTCGACGCCGGCCGGGCCGGGCTGCCGCTGTCGCTGACCAAACCGCTCGGTGTCGGCGTGCTCAACACCCGGCACAAGGCCACCGGCGAGCGGTTCGCCGAGGCGGTCGCCTCGATGGCGGCGCTGAACCGCGACGCCGCCCACGCGGCGGTCGCCGCCGGGATCCGGTGCGGCACCGACGTGACCGGGTTCGGGCTGCTCGGGCACGCCTCGAAGCTGGCCCGGGCCAGCCGGCTCACGGTGGCGATCGACGCGGCCCGGGTGCCGTACCTGCCGGGCGCGCGGGAGGCCGTCCGCGACGGGTACGTCAGCGGCGGCACCCGCCGGAACCTGGACTGGGTCGCCCCGTGGACCGACTTCGGAGCGGCCGGCGAGGCGGAGCGGCTGCTGCTGGCCGACGCGCAGACCTCGGGCGGGCTGCTGGTGGCCGGGGAACTGCCGGGGGCAACGGTGATCGGGGAGCTGCTGCCGCGCGGCGAGCACCTGCTGGTCGTGCGCTGACCCCGGTCGCGGCCACCGCCGACCCGCGTGGCGGCCGGTGTCGGAGGCCCCGGCCGGCACCATAGCCGATAAACTGTCGTCTTTCCGCCACTCAGTGCGACGGCGGCCAGGAAATTTTGCCCGGAATGGTCACAGACCGGTAACTTGCCCCCGGCTGCGGTCATATGCCCCCCACCATCGTCAGTAAGGCCCGATCCGGAGGCCGGTGGGACGAACGCAGCGAGGAGGCGGCATGACCGAGCTGTGGAACTGGAGAATCGATGGGGCACCCCCGGTGGAGGTGTACCCGGCGCTGGCCGAGGCCCTGGGGCGGGTGGTGATGCCGCTCGCGGTGGCCGACCCGGCCCGGCTGCCGACGTACGCGGTGATCTGCGACGTCTGGGAGGCGCCGGGGGCGTTCGGCACGGTGGTGGACTGCTATGGGGTGCCCGAGAGCCTGGCCGAGCTGCCCTGCGTGGCCGCGCTGGCCCGGCTGCTCGGCCGCAACTGCGTGCTGCGCGACGACACGCTCGACGCCGGCCGGCACCTGCTGGTCGCGCCGGACGGCACGATCCGCCCGGTGCACTTCGACGTGCGGGAGACCGACGACGGCGAGGTGCTGAGCAACCAACGGCTGTGCACCGTGGCCCACCCCGGTTGCCGGGGCTGGTCGCGGTGTCACCGGTCGAGGTGGGCCCCGGACTCGGTCTTCCCGGCCCTGGCCGCGGCCTGACCGCTCGGGCCGGCCGGGCCCCCGGCCGGCCCCGAGCGGCCCGCTCAGCCCTCGGTGGCCGGTCGCTGCGGGCCGCCGCCGCGCACCACCAGCTGGCCCAGCAGGGTCGCGGTGGCCTCGGCGACGGCGGCCACCGCCGCGTCGAACGCCGCCGCGTTGTGCGCGGCCGGCGCGCGGAACCCGGAGATCTTCCGGACGTACTGCAACGCCGCCGCCTCGATGTCGGCCCGGCTCACCTCCGGCACGTACGGCTCACGCAGGGTCTTGATGCTGCGGCACATGGCTCCTCCTCGTTCGGGTCGATCTGCTCGGTGCGGATACGCTGTGTGGGTCATGACTACCGCAGCCGCGGGCAGCCCGCGCACCTACCAGGTGCGCACGTACGGCTGCCAGATGAACGTGCACGACTCCGAGCGCATCTCCGGCCTGCTGGAACAGGCCGGGTACGTGCGCGCCGCCGAGGCCGACGACAACCCCGACGTGGTGGTGTTCAACACCTGCGCCGTCCGGGAGAACGCCGACAACCGGCTCTACGGCAACCTGGGTCACCTGCGCCCCGTGAAGGACAAGCACCCCGGGATGCAGATCGCCGTCGGTGGCTGCCTCGCCCAGAAGGACCGCGGCGACATCGTCCGCAAGGCCCCCTGGGTGGACGTGGTGTTCGGCACGCACAACATCGGCTCGCTGCCGGCGCTGCTGGAGCGGGCCCGGCACAACGCCGCCGCCGAGGTGGAGATCCTGGAGTCGCTCGACGTCTTCCCCTCGACGCTGCCGACGCGGCGCGAGTCGACGTACGCCGGGTGGGTGTCGATCTCGGTGGGTTGCAACAACACCTGCACGTTCTGCATCGTGCCCGCCCTGCGCGGCAGGGAGAAGGACCGCCGCCCCGGCGACGTCCTCGCCGAGGTCCGCGCCCTGGTCGACTCCGGCGTGCTGGAGGTGACCCTGCTCGGGCAGAACGTCAACTCCTACGGCGTGGAGTTCGGCGACCGGTACGCGTTCGGCAAGCTGCTGCGCGCCTGCGGCGAGATCGACGGGCTGGAGCGGGTCCGGTTCACCAGCCCGCACCCGAAGGACTTCACCGACGACGTGATCGCCGCGATGGCCGAGACCCCGAACGTCTGCCACTCGCTGCACATGCCGTTGCAGTCCGGCTCGGACGACGTGCTGCGGGCGATGCGCCGGTCGTACCGGTCAGAGCGGTACCTCGGGATCATCGAGAGGGTCCGGGCGGCGATGCCCGACGCGGCGATCACCACCGACATCATCGTCGGCTTCCCCGGCGAGACCGAGGCTGACTTCCAGCGCACTCTGGACGTGGTCCGCGAGGCCCGGTTCTCCTCGGCGTTCACGTTCCAGTACTCCAAGCGCCCCGGCACGCCGGCCGCCACCATGCCCGACCAGCTGCCCAAGCAGGTGGTGCAGGAGCGCTACGAGCGGCTGATCGCGACGGTGGAGGAGATCACCTGGGCGGAGAACCGGAAGCTGATCGGCGAGACCGTCGAGGTGCTGGTCGCCGTCGGCGAGGGCCGCAAGGACGAGCGCACCGGCCGGATGTCGGGCCGGGCCCGCGACGGCCGCCTCGTGCACTTCGCCACGGGCGCGCTCGGGGCGAGCGGCCGGCCCGGCGACGCCGGGTTCCTCGCGGGGCGGATCCGCCCGGGGGACATCGTGCACACCACCGTCACGTACGCCGCCCCGCACCACCTCAACGCCGACGGTGAGCCGCTGTCGCACCGGCGCACCCGGGCCGGCGATGCCGCCGAGGCCGGCCGCTCCCCGCGTACCCCCGGGGTGTCGCTCGGCCTGCCCACGGTCGGCGTGCCGGCTGCGGTGCCCCCGCCGGCGACCGGCTGCGCCGCCGGATGACGCGATCGGGGCCCACCGCGCCGGCGGGCCCCGACCAGCTCATGGCGGGTCAGACCGAGATCTTGCCGGCGCCCGCGCCGCCCGTCACGATCGACTTGACGCTGCTCGCGCCGTCCAGCGGGTACGGGTACGGGATGCTCTTCACGCTGCCGCCTGCCTGGCCGCTGCCGGAGTTGACGAAGTAGTTGTTCCGGGCGACCAGGGTGCCCGGCCCGGAACTGCCCTCACCGAGGTGGAACGGGTCGGCGACGTTCTCGAAGTAGTTGCCCTCGACGAGGACGCCGGCGCTCATGGTGGAGGCCACGCCGTAGCCGCCGTTGGCCCGGTAGTAGTTGTTGAACACGTGCACCGGGTTGCCGAAGCGGACCCGGGGGTGCCGCTGGTTGCTGCCGTCGAAGTAGTTGTGGTGGTAGGTCACCCGCAGGTGGCCGATGTCCTGGTTGCCGTTGTCGTCGCTGTGCCCGAGCAGCATCGACTTGTCGTGACCGTAGACCCGGTTCCACGAGACGGTGATGAAGTCGGAGCCGCGTTTGATGTCGACCGCGCCGTCGTAGCCGCTGGTGAAGGTGTTGTGGTCGATCCAGATGTTGGTGGCCGACTCCTGGACGTTGATCGCGTCGTCGTTCCAGCTCTTGAACGTGATGTTCCGGATGATCACGTTGCGGTCGCCGCTGATGTTGAGGCCGCAGCCGGAGATGGTCGCGCCCGAGTTGCCGAGGATGGTCTTGTTGGACCGGACCCGGAGCATGCCCGAGCAGGAGATGGTGCCGGAGACCCGGATCACCGCCGCGCTGCTGGAGCCGAGGGCGCTCGACAGCGCGGAGGCGCTGGTGACCGTGGTCGTCGGGGCACCGCCCCCGCCGGTGGTGCCGCCGTTCTGGGTGGCCCAGCCGACCATGTAGTTCGGCGCGGCCCAGGCGGGCGCGGTGGCGGCGGTGAGGGCCCCGGCGACGAGGGCGGAGGCGGTTGCGGCTGCGGCGAGCAGCGTGGTGCGGCGTCGTGCCGTGATGCGCATGTGCTTCCCTTCGGTGGTCGCGGGTGCGCGACCGATCGGTCGATCGCTGACGCCGGTGCCCTGTGTGGCGTCGGAGTCGGCCGGAGACGGTGGTCGTGCGCCCCGCCGGTGTGGACGTGCCTGGGGTGAGAAGCGGCTCCCGTGCTGGCGCCGCCGGGGATTCAGGCAAGCGCTTTCCCGATATAAACACAGATATCCATCAATGTAAACCCTTTGCCCCACTGCCACGGAACTGGGGAAAATCGGCGGCCGGCACCGGGTGGTGCCGGCCTCCGAGGCTCGGTTACGGATCAACGGGGAGCGGATCGCCCGGCCGGGTGGGGGGCCGTCCGCCGTGGCTCAGCAGGCGACGCCGTTCAGCTTGACCGTGGTGGGCGCGGAGGCGGCGCCGTTGGCGGTGAAACCGACGGTCACCGAGGCACCCGCCGCGAGCGAACCGGACCAGATCGGCGCGGCGGCGGTGACCGTCGTGCCGGACTGGGTGACGGTGGCGTTCCAGCCGCTGGCCAGGGTCACCCCGGACGGCCAGCTCCAGGTCACCGACCACGGGTTCACGGCGGCGGTGCCGGAGTTGGTGACCGTCAGCTCTCCCTGGAAGCCGCCCTGCCACGAGTTGACCTGCTTGTAGGTGGCGGTGCAGGCCCCCGCCGGGGGCGGGGTGGTCGGGTTGGCCGTCGGCGTCCCCGTGGGGGTGCCGGTCGGGGTCGGGTCGGTCCCGCCGCCCACCGGCGCGATCAGGTACGGCTGGAGGATCGCCTGCTTCGCGGTGTTGATGTTGGTCCAGTCGTCCAGCGCGATGCCGCCGGTGTCACCCGAGTTGGGGTTCCACGACCAGTAGGTGAAGGACATCCCGTTGACGCCGGTGCCGGTGTACGCCATCAGCTTCTCCAGCCACACCTTGTCGCGCGGGTCGGCCAGGGTGCTGCCGAACTCGCCCATCATGATCGGGGCGATGTTCTGCTTGTACAGGTAACCCCAGTACTTGTCCCAGATCGCCGGCAGGTTCGCCGGGTAGTCCGGGGCCTTGAACCAGGACTGCTCGTAGACCGAGGTGGCGTACTCGTGCGGGGAGTAGACCAGCCGGTTCGCCACGTTCAGCCGGACCGGGAACTGGCCGGCCTTGGAGAGGTTGCCGCCCCACCAGCCGCAGTCCTCGTCGTTGCTCGGGTCGTTGTCCCAGACGTTCGACAGTCCGCCGCTGGGGCAGCTCACGCCTTCAACGAAGATCAGCCAGTTCGGCTGCACCCCGAGGATCGCGTTGCCGGCCCGCTCGGCGGCCAGCCGCCAGTCCCGCGCGGTGTCCCCGCAGCCCCAGCAGGCGCCGGTGGCCGCCGGGTTGGTGCCCTCGGCGTGCGGCTCGTTGTGCAGGTCCGCGCCGATGACGGTGGGGTTGTTCGCGTACCGCTGGGCCAGCATCTTCCAGTCGTTGATCCAGGTCGTCTCGGAGACCGTGGACGTGTACCAGAGCGGCGACTGCCCGGCCGCGGTCGGCCGGTGCCGGTCCAGGATGACCCGCATCCCCTTGCTGCCCGCGTAGCCGATGACCTTGTCGAGGATCTGCAACGGCGACAGCCCCACCAGGTCCGGGTTCACGAAGTCGTTGACGCCGCTCGCCGTCGCCCCCGGCTTCAGCGCGTCGTTCGAGTACGGGATGCGCAGCGTGTTGTAGCCGAGGCGGGCCATCGTGTCGAGCTGGCCGCGCCACGGGTTGTTCGACCACAGGCCGTGGAAGGTCTTGTTGTCGGTCTCCATGCCGAACCAGTTGATGCCGGTCAGGCGGACCGTCGCGCCGGTGCTGTCCACGATCTTGTTGCCGTTGGTGCGCAGGTAGCCGGTGCCGGTGCCGCCGGTGGCGGCTGCTGCCGGGGCGGTGCCGACGGCGGCGGCGACGAGGACGCCGGCCGCGGCGGTGGCGAGCGCGGTGAGCGCGCCGCCGAGGGCGGTGAATCGGTGCATGCGGACTCCACTTCGGATGCCGGCTGCCGCACGAGGGCGGCGCGGGCGGGGAACCAGGGGAGGGCCGTTGCCCGCAGTGCGTGCCGACCGGCAACCACGGCGTGCGCCGACCGGGAACGCGAAATGCGGGAACGACGGCGACGCGGACGACCGCTCGCGGTGAACCGGCGACTCGCGACGGCGAACCTGCCGTCGGTGCCCCTCGCGCCGGTGCTGCTACCTAGCTCCGCGGACCATTGTCATCAGCTCGCCTGGATGCGTCAACCTGCCCGGGCGCACCCGGCGGATCGCGGTGCCCACCGGCCCGCAGAGCGCGGGTCGCGGACGTGACGGGGGGGAAGGTCGGCCGGGGCGCGGGCAGACGGGAGCCCCCGGTCCCACGTGGGACCGGGGGCTCCCGGGTGGTTCAGCTCAGCCGGCCTGCTCCGCGAGCTGGAGGAACTGCCGCTTCGACGCGAGGGCCTGCTCGGCCTCCTTGATCCGCCGGTTGTCTCCGGCGGCCTGGGCCCGGGCCAGCCGTTCCTCGGCCTCCGCCACCTGCGAGCGCATCTGGGCCAGCAGCGGGTTGTCCTCCTTGGTGGTTCGGCGCCACGCCGAGTCCATCACCTCGCGGACCTTGTCGTCGATCGCCCGCAGCCGCCGCTCCAGCCCGGCGGCGGCCTCCCGCGGCACCCGACCGGCCTCGTGCCACTGCGCCTGGATCTCGCGCAGCTTGGCCTGGGCGCCCTTCGGGTCGGCGTCGACGTCGAGCGCCTCCGCCTCGGCGAGCAGCGCCTGCTTGCGCTCCAGGTTGGCCCGCTGCTCGTTGTCCCGTGCGGAGAACACCTCGCTGCGCCGGGTGAAGAACGCGTCCTGGGCCGCCCGGAACCGTTCCCAGAGCTTCTGCTCGGCCTCCTTGGCGGCGCGCGGGGCGGCCTTCCACTGGTTCATCAGGTCCTTGAGCTGGTTGGCGGTGGCCGCCCAGTCGGTGGACTCCCGTAGCTTCTCCGCCTCGGCGACCAGGTCCTCCTTGATCTGCTGCGCCTGCTTGCGCTGCGAGTCCAGGGAGGCGAAGTGGGCGCCCCGGCGGCGGGTGAAGCCGTCCCGCGCGGCGGCGAACCGCTTCCACAGCTCGCCATCGGCCTTCTTGTCGACCCCCCGGATGGTCTTCCACTCGTCGAGGATCTCCTTGAGCCGGTCACCGGCGGTCTTCCAGCCAGTCGACTCGGCGGCCAGCTTCTCCGCCTCCTCCACGAGGGCGGTCTTGCGCGCGAGGGCCTCGCTTCGGGCGGCGTCGCGTGCGGCGCGTGCCTCGCCGGCCTTCTCCTCGGCGACCGCGGCGAGCTTTTCCAGCCGCGAGGCCAGGGCATCGATGTCGCCGACGACGTGCGCCTCGGCCAGGGAGGCGCGGATCCGGCGGATCGTGGTCAACGAGTGTCCGGCGTCCGCCGCGCCCGAGTTGAGCCGTGCCTCGGTCAGGTCCACCTCGGTGACCAGGTCCGCGAAGCGGCGGGCGAAGTGGGCCAGTCCCTCCTCCGGAGCGCCCGCCTGCCAGGATCCGACCACTCGCTCGCCCTCGGCGGTCTTGACGTACACGGTGCCGTCCGCGTCCACCCGTCCGAAGGCCGTCCAGTCGCTCATGTGCCCATCCTCGTTCTCCCGGCGTCGACGGACCAGGGCCCGCGATCGCCGCCACGGCGCAGCAAACTTACTCCCGGCATTGTCACAGGTCCGCCCCCGTCCGCGTCGAGCGCCTGTCGTCGACCGTGACCATACGGTGTCCTAGCCCCCGCAAGACCGGATCGGCGCGGGGACGCACCGGTGGGTCCCGCTACGGTGAACGGGTGCCTGTGGTCGCCGCCGCCGTCTGCCCCCACCCGCCCCTGATCGTGCCCGAGCTGGCCGGTGCCGCCGCCGCTGAGCTGGACGATCTCCGCGCCGCCGCCGACGCGGCGGTGGCCTGGTTGCTCGCCTCGGCACCGGACGGGCCTGGTGCTGCTGGGGTCCGGCCCGGCGACCGGTGGATCGTGCCGCCGGCCATCGGCACCTTCCGCCCGTGGGGAGCGGACCTGTCCGTCCCGCTCCCGGCAGGGCCGGACGACGCCCGGGCGCGGCCCGACGACGCTCCGGCGCGGCCCGACGAGGTCCCGGCGCTGCCGCTGAGCCTGACCGTGGGCGCGTGGCTGCTCGCCCGGCACCGGGTCCGGCTACCGGTCGACGCCGCCCAGGTGGACGCCGGGGCGACCCCCGCCGAGCTGGCCTCGCTGGCTCGGCAGGTGCACCAGCACCGCCCCCGGCTGGCGCTGCTGGTGCTGGGGGACGGGTCGGCGTGCCACGGGACGAAGGCGCCCGGCTACGACGACCCGCGCGCGGGGGCGTACGACGACGGGGTGGCCCGGGCCCTGGCCGGCGCGGACGCCGAGGCGCTGCTCGGCCTGGACCCGGTGCTGTCGGCGCGGCTGAAGGTCGCCGGGCGCGCGCCCTGGCAGGTGCTGGCCGGCGCGGCCCGGGCGGCGGGCGGCGACTGGCACGGCGACCTGACCTACCACGCGGCGCCCTACGGGGTCGCCTACTTCGTGGCCACCTGGGAGCGGGCGTGACCACGGAACGGGCCCGCCGGGCGCGGCACGGTCGTCGCCGTCGTCGGGCCGACGGCCGCCGGCAAGTCGGCGCTGAGCATCGCCCTCGCGCACGCCCTCGGCGGCGAGGTGGTCAACGCCGACTCGATGCAGCTCTACCGGGGGATGGACATCGGCACGGCGAAGCTCACCCCGGCCGAGCGGGACGGGGTGCCGCACCACCTGCTCGACATCTGGGCGGTGACCGAGCCGGCCAGCGTCGCGGAGTACCAGCGGCTGGCCCGCGCGGCGGTCGACGACATCCTGGCCCGGGGCCGGGTGCCGCTGCTGGTCGGCGGCTCCGGGCTGTACGTGCGGGCGGTGCTGGAGCGGTTCGAGTTCCCCGGCACCGACCCGGGCGTGCGCCGGCGGCTGGAGGTGGAGCTGGCCGAGTCCGGCCCGGCCCCCCTGTACGCCCGCCTACGCGCGGTGGACCCGGCGGCGGCCGAGGGCATCCTGCCGGGCAACGGCCGGCGGATCGTCCGGGCCCTGGAGGTCATCGAGCTGACCGGGGCGCCGTTCACGGCGGCGCTGCCCGAACCCACCCCGTACTACCCGTCGGTGCAGCTCGGCGTCGACCTGGACACCGCGGCGCTGGACGAGCGGATCGCGCTGCGGGTGGACCGGATGTGGGCCGACGGCCTGGTCGCCGAGGTCCGGGGCCTGGTGGGCCAGGGTCTGCCCGAGGGCCGTACGGCCAGCCGGGCGCTCGGCTACCAGCAGGTGCTGCGTTTCCTCGCCGGCGAGCTGACGGAGGCCGAGGCGCACGACGAGACGATCCGGGCCACCCGGCGGTTCGTCCGCCGGCAGCGCTCCTGGTTCCGCCGCGACCCGCGGATCCACTGGCTTGACTCCGCCAACCCGGGGCTCACCGAGGAGGCTTTGCGCCTCGTCGGCGCGGCTGCGCGATGATGGGGTCGTGGAGTTCACCAAGGGACACGGCACCGGCAACGACTTCGTCATCCTCCCCGACCCGGACGGCGCGCTGGAGCTGACTCCGGGCCTGGTCGCCGCGCTGTGCGACCGGCGGCGGGGCCTCGGCGCGGACGGCGTCCTGCGGGTGGTGCGGGCCGCCAAGCACCCCGAGGGCGCGGGCCAGGCCGGCGAGGCCGAGTGGTTCATGGACTACTGGAACGCCGACGGCTCGTTCGCCGAGATGTGCGGCAACGGCGCCCGGGTCTTCGTCCGCTACCTGGTCGAGACCGGGCTGGCGGTGCCCGAGGGCGCGGCCCTGTCGGTGGCCACCCGGGCCGGCGTCGTGCGCGCGCTGGTCGCGGGGGAGGCGATCTCCGTCGAGGTGCGCCGCCCCCGGGTGTACGCCACGTCGACCGCCGCCCTGGGCGGGCTGACCCTCGCCGGCAGCGCCGTGGACGTGGGCAACCCGCACCTGGTCTGCGCCCTGCCGGCCGGGCTGGAGCTGGGCGCGCTCGACCTCACCCGGGCACCCGGTTTCGACCCGGCCGTCTTCCCGGCCGGGGTGAACGTCGAGTTCACCGCCCCCGGCGGCCCGGTCGACGGCACCGACGGCCACGTGCTGATGCGGGTCTACGAGCGCGGCTCCGCCGAGACGCTGTCCTGCGGCACGGGCGCCTGCGCGGTCGCGGCGGTCGCCCTGCACGACGCGGGCCGCAACACCGGCACGGTCGCGGTCGACCTCCCCGGTGGCCGCCTCACGGTCACGATGACCGACGACTCCTGCTGGCTCGCGGGCCCGGCCCTGCTGGTCGCCAGCGGCACCCTGCACCCTGGCCCACCCTTCGCCCCTGACTAGGGGGTGGCGCTGGCGGTGGCGGCGATCTCCGGCAGGTCGGCCGGGCCCGGGTCGGCCGCCGGCGGGGGCGTCGCGGCCGGGGTCTGGGCGGCGGCGCGAACCGCCGCCGCGACCGCCGGGGCGACCCGGGAGTCGAAGACGCTGGGCACGATGACCGTCGGGTTGATCTTGTCCTCGCCGACCACGTCCGCGATCGCCCGGGCGGCGGCGATCGCCATCTCCTCGGTGAACTCCTCGGCGTGCGCGTCGAGCATGCCCCGGAACACGCCCGGGAAGGCGAGCACGTTGTTGATCTGGTTCGGCTGGTCGGAGCGGCCGGTGGCCACCACGGCGGCGTGCTTGCGCGCCTCTCGGGGGTCGACCTCCGGGTCCGGGTTGGCCAGCGCGAAGACGATCGCGTCCTTTGCCATGGTGGCGATGTCCTCGCCGGTGAGCAGGTTGGGCGCGCTCACCCCGATGAACACGTCCGCGCCGCGCACCGCCCCGGCCAGGTCACCGGAGTAGCCGTCCCGGTTGGTGTTCTCGGCCAGCCACTGCCAGGCCGGGTTGAGCCCGGTCAGGCCGCGGTGCAGGGCACCCTGCCGGTCGTACGCGATGATGTCGCCGACGCCCTGGCGGAGCAGCAGCTTCATGATCGCGGTGCCGGCCGCGCCGGCCCCTGAGACGACCACCCGGACGTCCGCGAGGCGCTTGCCCACGACGCGCAGCGCGTTGGTCAGCGCGGCCAGCACGCAGATCGCGGTGCCGTGCTGGTCGTCGTGGAAGACCGGGATGTCCAGCGCCTCGCGCAGCCGGGCCTCGATCTCGAAGCAGCGCGGCGCGGCGATGTCCTCCAGGTTGATCCCGCCGTACGCGGGCGCGATCGCCTTGACGATCGCCACGATCTCGTCGGTGTCCTGGGTGTCGAGGACCACCGGCCAGGCGTCCACCCCGCCGAAGCGCTTGAACAGCGCCGCCTTGCCCTCCATCACGGGCAGCGACGCGGCCGGCCCGAGGTTGCCCAGGCCGAGCACGGCCGAGCCGTCGCTGACCACCGCGACCGTGTTGCGCTTGATGGTGAGCCGGCGGGCGTCGGCCGGGTTCTCCGCGATGGCCATGCAGACCCGGGCCACCCCCGGGGTGTACGCCCGGGACAGCTCGTCGCGGTTGCGCAGCGCGACCTTGGAACTCACCTCGATCTTGCCGCCGAGATGCAGCAGGAACGTGCGGTCGGAGACCTTGCGCACGTCCACCCCGTCCAGCGCGGTGAGCGCGTCGACGACCTGGTCGGCGTGGGTGGCGTCGGCGGTGTCGCAGGTCAGGTCGACCAGCACGCTGGTCGGATCGGAGTCGACCACGTCCAGCGCGGTGACGATCGCCCCGGCCTCGCCGACGGAGGTGGTCAGCCGGCCGATGGAGGAGGCGTCCGCGGGCACGGCGATCCGGATCGTGATCGAGAATCCCGCGCTCGGAAGTCGGGTGATGGCCACAGGATTCCCTCCGTCAACGCTGATCGGGGTCGGTCTTGCCTTGCCCCGCATTTCTACTCGCCCGCCCGGATCGCGAAGCACTCGCCCCCACGTTGCGTGGTCCACGCGATGGGCATAAAGCGGGTGCGTCCGGCGTTGGCACATGTCAGGATTGGTCGTACGCGACAGAATCCGTCGCTACGGAACAGAACGGACAGGAGGCGCAGCTTGCGCGACCAGGAGACCTACGTACCCTTCACGGACGACGAGCTCGAGGCGACCACCGGGGAGTTCGAGCTGTCGGAGCGGCAGGCGCTGCGGCGGGTCCCTGGCCTCTCCACCGAGCTCGCCGACGTCACCGAGGTCGAATACCGCCAGCTCCGGCTGGAGCGGGTCGTACTCGTCGGCGTCTGGACCGAGGGCACCCAGGCCGACGCCGAGAACTCCCTCACCGAGCTGGCGCAACTGGCCGAGACGGCCGGCTCGCAGGTGCTGGAGGGGCTGATCCAGCGCCGCGGCCGCCCCGACCCCGCGACCTACATCGGCCGGGGCAAGGTCGACGACCTCGGCGCGGTGGTGCTCTCCAGCGGCGCCGACACGGTGATCTGCGACGGCGAGTTGTCGCCGTCCCAGCTGCGCAACCTGGAGCAGCGCACCAAGGTCAAGGTGGTCGACCGCACGGCCCTGATCCTCGACATCTTCGCCCAGCACGCCAAGAGCAAGGAGGGCCGGGCGCAGGTCGAACTGGCCCAGCTCGAGTACCTGCTGCCCCGCCTGCGCGGCTGGGGCGAGACGCTGTCCCGGCAGACCGGCGGCTCCGGTCGCGGCGGCGGCGCGGGCGGCGGCGTGGGCGTGCGCGGCCCCGGTGAGACCAAGCTGGAAACCGACCGGCGCCGCATCCGGCACCGCATCGCCCGGCTGCGCCGGGAGATCAAGGCCATGCGGACGGTACGCCAGACCAAGCGCGCCCGCCGGTCCCGCAACTCCGTGCCCGCCGTGGCTATCGCCGGCTACACCAACGCCGGCAAGTCCAGCCTGCTCAACCGGCTGACCGGGGCCGGCGTGCTGGTGGAGGACGCCCTGTTCGCCACCCTGGACCCGACCACCCGCAAGGCCACCGCCCCCGACGGTCGGATCTACACCCTGTCCGACACCGTCGGGTTCGTCCGGCACCTGCCGCACCAGATCGTCGAGGCGTTCCGCTCGACCCTGGAGGAGGTCGCCGAGGCCGACCTGGTGGTGCACGTCGTCGACGGCGCCCACCCGGACCCGGAGGAGCAGGTCCGGGCGGTCCGCGAGGTCCTCGCGGAGGTCGGCGCGGACCGGCTGCCCGAGCTGCTGGTGATCAACAAGACCGACGCGGCCGACGAGGAGACCCTGCTGCGGCTCAAGCGGCTCTGGCCGGACGCCGTGTTCGCCTCGGCCCGCTCCGGGCGGGGGCTCGACGAGGTGCGGGCGGCGATCGAGGCGCGCCTGCCCAGGCCGGCGGTGGAGGTCCGGGCGGTGCTGCCGTACGACCGGGGGGACCTGGTCGCCCGCGTGCACCGACAGGGCGAGGTGCTCAGCACGGCCCACCTGCCGGAGGGCACGCTGCTGCACGTACGGGTCGGCGAGGCGCTCGCCGCCGAGCTGGCGCCGTTCGTCGCGGACGAGGGGCGCGTCGCCGCCGGCGCGCGGTGAGCCGGGCCGGGCCCCGCACGGGGCCCCGGCCGCGAGGGGCCGTCGCCGCCGGACCAGGCATCGCGGCGTGCCCCTCGCGTTTACACAGGCATGCGACACTGACTCCCATGCGCCGCGCTGTCTCATCGGTCACGGTTGCCCTCGGCCTGCTCGGGGCGACCGTGGCGCTCACCGGAGTCGCTCTGGCCGCGCCCGCCCTCGGGGCCGCAGCCCCCGAGCCGAAGCCCGGCAAGAAGCGCTGCGCGATCACCGACGAGCGGCTGCGGGAGCTCTCCGGCCTGGTGGCGACAAAGACCGGGTACGTCGTGATCAACGACGGCACCACCATCGAGCAGCGTAAGCGGGTCTTCTTCCTCGACACCAAGTGCAAGCTGGCGGGGGAGCCGGTCCGCTACTCGGGCAACGGGCCGCTGGACACCGAGGACCTGGCCCTCTCGCCGGACGGCGAGAAGCTCTGGATCGCCGACATCGGTGACAACATCACCAGCACCGAGCGGCGGGAGCGGGTGGCGGTGTGGAGCATGCCGGTCGACGGGTCGGCCCGGCCGGTGCTGCACCGGCTGTCGTACCCGGAGAAGAAGCCGCACGACGCCGAGGCGCTGCTGATCGGCGACGACGGCAAGCCGCTGATCATCACGAAGGTGGCCACCGGCAAGGCCGAGATCTTCACCCCGGAGGGCAAGCTCAGCAGCGGCGACACCGACCCCGTGCCGATGAGCAGGGTCGGCGAGGTCTCGCTGCCGAAGACGAACACCCCGAACGTGCTCAACACGATCGGCCGGGTCGCCATCACCGGTGCCGCCCGCTCGCCCGACGGCACGAAGGTGGTGCTGCGCACGTACGCGGACGCCTTCGAGTACGACGTCACCGGCGGTGACATCGTCGGCGCGCTGACCGGCGGTAAGCCCCGGGTGACCCCGCTGACGGATCCGTTCGGCGAGGCGATCTCCTACACCCCGGACGGCAAGTCGTTCGTGACCGTCTCCGACGGCGGCGAGCTGGGCCAGGACGAGGCCATCGAGATCCTCGCCTACACCCCCGCCACCACCGGTGCCGAGGCGCTGACCGGCGGCGACGCCGGCCCGCCGAAGCCGGCGGCGGAGAAGTCCTGGATGGAGGGGCTGAGCCTCGACGAGATCACGTACCTGATCGCGGCGGTCGGCGTGATCGGCGCGCTGATGGTCGGCGCGGGGATCTTCGGCATCCTCCGGGCCCGCCAGCGCCCCGTGCCGCCCGACGAGTCCAGGGGCGGCCCCGACCTGCCCGAGCGGGACGAGTTCCCGCTTAACGCCGGCCCGGGTGGGCCCGGCCGGGGGCGGCCGGTCGACGGCCCGCCGCCTGGGGGCGACCGTGTTCGGAGCGGGGTCTACGGAGGCGTGCAGGTCGGCGGCTACGGTGCCGCCCCAAGCACCGCGCCGGAAGCGCCGGCGCCTCCGGCGGCGTGTACGGCGGCAACCGCCGGCCGGCCGGTGGCGGCCGACCCTCCGGCGGCGGTGTGTACGGCGGAGGCGGGGGCCGCCCCGCCGGCGCTGGCGGGTACGGCGGCGCGCAGCCCGGGGGCGTTCCTCCCGCCGGCGGCGGGGCGGCTCAGCCCGGCCGGGGTGGTGGTGGGGTGTACGGCGGCGGGCGAGCCGAGCCGCCCCGGCGGGGACAGGCCCCCCGGGACCCGCGCGGGGGTCGGCGCGGCGCCGGCGGGCCCGGCGACGAGCGCGGCGGCTACGGTCAGCCGCCCGGCGGCGGTCGCGAGTACCGGGGCGACCGGTACTGACGCCGCGGGCACCGACGGTCGACCGGCCAGGCTGGTCGCTCAGCTTCGCTGGTGGATCAGCTCTGCTGGTGGATCAGCGCCTGAGCCGGTCCGCGGCGGCGGTCAGATGCGGCGCAGGACGGCGACGACCCGGCCCATGATGGTGGCGTCGTCGCCGGGAATCGGGTCGAACGCGGGGTTCTGCGGCATCAGCCAGACGTGGCCGTCCCGGCGGCGGTAGGTCTTCACGGTCGCCTCGCCGTCGAGCATTGCGGCGACGATGTCGCCGGCATCGGCGGTCGGCTGCTGCCGGACGACCACCCAGTCGCCGTCGCAGATCGCGGCGTCGAGCATCGAGTCGCCCTTGACCTGGAGCATGAAGACCTCGCCCTCGCCCACCAGCTCACGGGGCAGGGGGAAGACGTCCTCCACCGCCTGCTCGGCGAGGATGGGGCCACCGGCGGCGATCCGGCCGAGCATCGGCACGTACGCCGGTGCGGGGCGCTGCGAACGGCTCGCCTCGTCGTCGAGCGTCTCGTTGGGGGACCGGACGTCCACGGCACGCGGGCGGTTCGGGTCCCGCCGCAGGAAGCCCTTCTTCTCCAGCTCCTTGAGCTGGTAGGCGACGCTGGACGGGGAGACGAGGCCGACGGCCTCGCCGATCTCCCGCACGCTCGGCGGGTACCCGTGCCGCTCGACCCAGGTGCGGATGAACTCCAGGATGCGGCGCTGCCGGGTGGTGAGGTCGACCGTGGCCGGGTCGGGGAAGCTGCTGACCACCGGGGTGACCGGGCGCACGGCCGGCTGAGCGGCCCGACTGCGCGCGGCGCGGGGGCGTCTGGCCGGCGGACCCGCCTCGGTGCTCTGCTGCGGGTTCTTCGGCCGGCTGGCCCGGTCCTCGGTCACGTCCGTCCTCCCTGGTCGGCGCTGCTTGCCCGGCGGCCCGTGGGCGTGCGGGGTCGAGCCGCGCGGGTTGCCTCGGTGGCCGGTCCGCGTGCTCGCCGGCCCGGTTGTTCTCGACCGTATAGGTGGGATCGGTCATTTTCAAACATCTGTACGACCTTCGTTGGCGTGTCGGAGCCGGAAAGCGGGGAATCCGAACGCCTGTTCTGGTAAATGGTACGCGCATTCGAACGTCAGTTCGACGGCCGCGTTGTTTCCTGACGCCGCGCCGCCCGATCCGTGGCGGGCGGTCCCGTTCGGGTGGCGGGGCGTGACCGGGGGGAGGCATGTCGCGTTGGGGCTTTCGGCGGCTTCGGGGCGCGGGGTGGCGACGTGATCCTGGCGACGCGCCGGACACGCCGGCGAACTTGACCACGGTCCGCCGGGCGCATACGGTCGACCCCTAGATGTAGTAGTCACACTGGCGTAAGTCGCCTACAGGTTGGGTTCGACTACCGACCGCACTTCCCGCTACCGCACCCGGTGGCGGCCCCCGGGCGGGGCCGGCGCCGCGGTTCCGCGTGCCCGGGGATGCCTGTCGGTCTGGCGGCCCGCCCGTCGATGAAGGAGGTCAGGCGATGCGGTGCCCGTACTGCCGGCACGCCGACTCCCGGGTCGTCGACTCGCGGGAGGCCGACGACGGCCAGCTGATCCGCCGGCGGCGGTCCTGCCCCGAGTGTGGCAAGCGGTTCACCACAGTCGAGGAGGCGGTGCTCGCGGTGGTCAAGCGCAGCGGGGTGACCGAGCCGTTCAGCCGCATCAAGATTATCGGCGGGGTGCGCAAGGCGTGCCAGGGGCGGCCGGTCGACGAGGACTCGATCGCCCTGCTCGCCCAGAAGGTCGAGGAGACCATCCGGGCCAAGGGGGCCGCCGAGATCCCCAGCCACGACGTGGGCCTGGCGATCCTGGGCCCGCTGCGGGACCTGGACGAGGTGGCTTACCTGCGCTTCGCCAGCGTCTACCGCTCGTTCGACTCGCTGGCGGACTTCGAGCGCGAGATCGAGACCCTGCGGGCCGCCGCCCGTGCCCGGGAGGGCGCCGGCGACGGCGACGGTGTGGCCGCGGCGGGGGCCGCCGGCCGTACCAATTGATTTTTCCTGGTTTCTGACAGTTGGACGCGCGGCGGGTGACCGCGCAGACGAGGGGCGGATGAGATGGCGGGGGACGGCGTGACAGCCAGCCGGACGCGGACGAAGGCCAGCACCGGTCTGAAGATCGAGCGGGTGTGGACGACCGACGGGGTCCACCCCTACGACGAGGTGTCGTGGGAGCGTCGCGACGTCGTGATGACGAACTGGCGGGACGGCTCGATCAACTTCGAGCAGCGCGGGGTGGAGTTCCCCGAGTCCTGGAGCGTCAACGCGGCCAACATCGTCACCACCAAGTACTTCCGGGGCGCGGTGGGCACCCCGGAACGGGAGTGGTCGCTGCGGCAGCTCATCGACCGGGTGGTCAGCACCTACCGCGCCGCCGGCGAGGAGCACGGCTACTTCGCCACCCCGGCCGACGCCGAGGTGTTCGCCCACGAGCTGACCTGGATGCTGCTGCACCAGGTCTTCAGCTTCAACTCGCCGGTCTGGTTCAACGTCGGCACGCCCTCGCCCCAGCAGGTTTCCGCGTGCTTCATCCTGTCCGTGGATGATTCGATGGATTCGATCCTCGACTGGTACAAGGAGGAGGGGCTGATCTTCAAGGGCGGCTCCGGCTCCGGGGTCAACCTGTCCCGGATCCGCTCCTCCCGGGAGTTGCTCTCCTCCGGCGGCACCGCCTCCGGCCCGGTCAGCTTCATGCGCGGCGCGGACGCCTCCGCCGGCACGATCAAGTCCGGCGGCGCCACCCGGCGCGCGGCGAAGATGGTCATCCTCGACGTCGACCACCCGGACATCGAGGAGTTCGTGATCACCAAGGCGCGCGAGGAGGACAAGATCCGTGCGCTGCGGGACGCCGGCTTCGACATGGACCTCGGCGGCAACGACATCGTCAGCGTGCAGTACCAGAACGCCAACAACTCGGTACGCGTCTCCGACGAGTTCATGTCGGCCGTGGAGAACGGCGGCGGCTTCGACCTGCGCGGCCGGCTCGACGGGCAGACCATCGAGACCATCGAGGCCAAGAAGCTGTTCCGCACCATCGCCCAGGCCGCCTGGGAGTGCGCCGACCCCGGCCTGCAGTACGACGACATCATCAACGACTGGCACACCTGCCCGGAAACCGGGCGAATCACCGCATCTAACCCTTGTAGTGAGTATTTGCACCTGGACAACTCCTCGTGCAACCTGGCCTCGCTGAACCTGATGAAGTTCCTCCGCGCCGACGGCGGGTTCGAGGTGGAGAAGTTCGTCCGGTCGGTCGAGTTCGTCATCACCGCGATGGACATCTCGATCTGCTTTGCCGACTTCCCGACCGAGAAGATCGGCGAGACCACCCGCGCCTACCGTCAGCTCGGCATCGGGTACGCCAACCTCGGCGCGCTGCTGATGGCCTCCGGCCTGCCGTACGACTCGGAGCAGGGCCGCTCCGTCGCCGCCGCCATCACCTCGCTGATGACCGGCACGGCGTACCGCCGCTCGGCCGAGCTGGCCGGCATCGTCGGCGCGTACGACGGCTACGCCCGCAACGCCGAGCCGCACAAGCGGGTCATGCGCAAGCACGCCGCCGCCAACGACGCGATCAAGCCGGCCGGCACCGTGGCCACCGCCATCCAGCGGGAGGCCACGAAGCAGTGGACCCAGGGCAACAAGATCGGCGACAGGTACGGCTGGCGCAACTCGCAGGCCTCGGTACTCGCTCCGACCGGAACCATCGGCCTGATGATGGACTGCGACACCACCGGCGTCGAGCCGGACCTGGCGCTGGTCAAGTTCAAGAAGCTGGTCGGCGGCGGCTCGATGCAGATCGTCAACCAGACCGTCCCGCGCGCCCTGCGCAGCCTCGGCTACCCCGAGGAGCAGGTCGAGGCCATCGTCGAGCACATCGCCGACCACGGTCACGTGGTGGACGCCCCCGGCCTCAAGCCGGAGCACTACCCGGTCTTCGACTGCGCCATGGGCGAACGGTCCATCGCGCCGATGGGCCACGTGCGGATGATGGCGGCCGTCCAGCCGTTCATCTCCGGCGCCATCTCCAAGACGGTCAACATGCCCGAGCAGGCGACCGTCGAGGACGTCGAGAAGATCTACTTCGAGGGCTGGAAGCTCGGCCTCAAGGCCCTCGCGATCTACCGGGACAACTGCAAGGTCGGCCAGCCGCTGTCGGTGGCCAAGCCGAACAAGGCCGTCGTCGAGGCGGCCGTGGAGGCCGCGGTCGAGGCCGCCGCCGTCGAGAAGGTCGTCGAGAAGGTCATCGAGTACCGCCCGGTGCGCAAGCGGCTGCCGAAGAAGCGCCCGTCCCAGACGGTCAGCTTCTCCGTCGGCGGGGCCGAGGGGTACCTCACCGCGTCGTCCTACCCGGACGACGGCCTCGGCGAGGTCTTCCTCAAGATGTCGAAGCAGGGCTCGACCCTGGCCGGCGTGATGGACGCCTTCTCGGTGGCCATCTCCATCGGCCTCCAGTACGGCGTCCCGCTGGAGACGTACGTCAGCAAGTTCACCAACATGCGCTTCGAGCCGGCCGGCATGACCGACGATCCGGACGTGCGGATGGCCGCCTCGGTGATGGACTACATCTTCCGTCGCCTGGCCCTGGACTTCCTGCCGTACGAGCGCCGCGCCGAGCTGGGCATCTTCACCGCCAAGGAGCGGGCCGCCCAGCTACGGGCCGAGGCGGAGGCGGAGAGCGCGACGGTCAGCGGTGCGGACCTCACCGCGATGGCCTCGTCCGCCCCCGTCGAGGCGCCCGAGCCGAGGACGGGCGTGGAGGCCACGGCCGGGGCGGTCGCCCAGCCGGCCCGGGAGGTCGCCGACGTCGCCGCCGCCAAGCCGGCCCCGTCGGTCGGCTCCAGCACGGAGCTGCTGGAGGCCGTGATCAGCAAGGCCGCCGACGCGCCGCTCTGCTTCACCTGCGGCACGAAGATGCGCCCGGCCGGCAGCTGCTACGTCTGCGAGGGCTGCGGATCGACCAGCGGTTGTAGCTGAGTACACAACCGTCGAGCCCCGGGCCCGCCAGCGCCCGGGGCTCGACGGTTGTGTAAGGAAGGGCCCCTTGTCAACGCCTGCGGTAGAGAAGGGCACCCCTCTCACCCCCCGCAGATCGACTAGCCTGTCCGGATGGCCGGTTCGGACGCGACGGTCGCCGCCGGCTACGTGGAGTTCGCCGACCGCGAGGCGCGCGGGGTGTCGCCCGCGTACGAACGCCTGGCCCGCGCGGTCGCCCGCGACGACCGGCTGCTCGCGCTGCTCGGCGCGCTCCCGGCGGCCAAGCGGCAACCGAACCTGCTGTTCGGTGTCGTCCGGCTGCTCGGCGGCCCGGTCGAGGACCCGGCCGCGTTCGGCGAGTTCACGGCGGCCCACTGGCCGGCGGTCGCGGCGGAGCTGCGTACCCGGGCCACCCAGACCAACGAGGCCGGCCGGTGCGCCGCGCTCCTGCCGGTGCTCGCCGCGCTGCCGCAGCCGCTCGCCCTGCTGGAGGTCGGCGCGTCCGCCGGCCTCTGCCTCTACCCCGACCGGTACGCCTACCGCTACGGCGACCACCGGATCGGCGCCGGGGAGCCGGTCCTCGACTGCGCGCTCACCGGCGCCCCACCGCCGACCCGCCGGCCCGAAGTGGCGTGGCGGGCAGGGCTGGACCTGAACCCGCTCGACGTGACCGACCCCGCCGACATCGCCTGGCTCGACGCCCTCGTCTGGCCCGAGCACACCCACCGCCGCGCCCGGCTGCGGGCCGCGGCGGCCGTGGCGGTGGCCGACCCGCCGCTGCTCGTACGCGGCGATCTCGTCGCCGACCTGCCGGCGCTGGCCGCGCGGGCGCCCGCCGGGGCGACCCTGGTGGTGTTCCACACCAGCGTGCTCTACCAGGTGCCGGTGCCGCGCCGGGCGGCCTTCGCCGATCTGGTACGCGCACTGCCCGGCCGCTGGCTCGCGAACGAGGCCCCGGACGTGCTCGGGCACGACGCGCTGCCGGCGCCGCCGGACGACGCGTTGCACAACGTGCTCACGCTGGACGGCACGCCGCTGGCCTGGACCCGGTCGCACGGTCAGGCGGTCACCTGGTTCGCGTGACGCCCCGCTGAGGCGGTCGTTCGCTGGTGGACCCGGTCACGTCGCCGACCTGACGAGGGCAGGGACATGCGGAGAGGCGTTCCTGACTACGCTGGGTCTCCCGGCCGTACCTGGTGGAGGGTGAGTTCGTCGACATGAGACCGACCGGTCGTGTGCTCCTCGCGGTGTCGCTTCCCGTGCTCTGGGGGTTGGCCGCCGGGTGGTGGACCCCGCGCGGGCCCGGCTCCACTGGCCCGGCGCTGGCCTCGATCGGCGTCAGCCTCGCCGTCGGGCTGGCCGCCGGCTGGTTGAGCCGGTCCCGGTGGGCGGCGATCGCCGCGCCGGTGGCGTACGCGGTGGCGGTCGAGCTGGCCCGGCTGCGGCTGGGCGGGCCGAGCGTCGACCGGCCGCACCTGAGCGGCCTCGGCGTTGTCGTGCTCCTCACCGTGCGCGGGGTGCACGGCGCGCTCTCCCTGCTGCCGTTGTTCGTCGGCGCCGCGTACGGGGCCGGGATCGCCCGCCGGGCGGCCGGCGGCGACGGTCGCGGGCCGGTGCTGCGCTGGGCCGGTCGCGCCACGGTGGGGGTGCTCGCCGCCGTGCTCGCGCTGGTCACCGTCGGTGTGGCGCTGCCGGCCCGCACCGACCGGATCCCCGGCGGGGTCGCCGAGCTGACCACCGTCACCACCGCCGGCCGCCACCTCGGCCTGCTGATCCGGGGTCAGGATCCGACCGCGCCGGTGCTGCTCGTGGCACCCGGCCCGCCCGGAGGCTCGGAGATCGGCTCGGTGCGCCGCCACCTGGGTGGCCTGGAGCGGCACTTCGTCGTCGCCACCTGGGACCGCGCCGGCGGGCCGAAGTCCTGGTCGGCCTTCCCGCCGGCGCCGACCCTGGAGAACGAGGTGGCCGACCTCGTCGCCGTCGCCGAGCACCTGCGGCGGCGCTTTGGCCGGGACCGGGTCCACCTGCTCGCCCACTCGGGCGCCAGCATCCCGGGGCTGCTCGCCGCGCAGCGCCGCCCCGAGCTGTTCGCCTCCTACGTCGGCGTCGGCCAGGTGGTCAGCCTGCGCGAGGCCGACGCCAGCCAGCACGCCGACACCGTGGCCTGGGCCCGGGGCACCGGCCGGGCCGACCTTGCCGACCGGATGGCCGCCCAGGGCCCGCCGCCGTACGGCGACATCTGGGCGTACGAGCCGCTGCTGGCCAACGAGGCGGGAGCGTTCGACTTCGACCGCTCCGGCAACAGCGAGGGGGCCGCCGGGGTGGTGGAGAACCTCGGCGTGCCGGAGTACACGCCGCTGGAGAAGGCGCACCTGCTCCCCGGCTTCATCGACGGTTGGGACGCGCTCTACCCGCGCCTACAGGACGTGGACTTCCGCACTCAGGTCCGGCAGCTCGCCGTCCCGGTGTACCTGGTGGACGGTGAGCACGAGGTGCCGGGGCGGCTCCGCCTCCTCGACCAGTGGTACGCCCAGCTCCAGGCGCCCCGCAAGGAGCACGTCGTCATCCCCGGGGCCGGGCACCGGTCGCTGTTCCAGCGGCCAGGGCCGTTCGTCGAGCTGATGGCCCGGGTACGCGCGGAGACGGAAGGCGCGAACGCCCCCCGCTGAGCCCCTGGCCGACGACGCCCGCCCCCGCATCCGGCCGCGTCGGCACCCCGTCACGCCGACCCCGCCCCATCAACCCGACGGCGCATCACGCCGGCCCCGGGGCGCAACGGCGTGCGGCGTGCGGCGTGCGGCGTGCGGCGTGCGGGAGCCTGCGGTGGGGCGTTAGGAAGGGGCCCTTCCTATGCAGAATGCGTTAAGCGCCTGGCCAGAAGTTCTGTCGGTATTCGTGGGGTAGCCATGGGCTGGTCCAGGGTGCGGCGGTGGTGAGGTTCTGGTCGGAGGTGCGGTGGCGGAAGAAGGTGTGGGCTTGGCGGAGTCGGTCGGCGAGGGTGGTGACGGCGGTGTTGGCGATGTGGTGTTTGAGGGCGGCCCAGATGCGTTCGACGGGGTTGTCCTGGGGGCTGTAACGGGCGCCGGTGATCAGGTGTAGGCGGGGGTGTTGGGCGAGCCACGCCTGGGTGTGGCGGCTGGTGTGGGTGGTGTCGTTGTCGCAGAGCACGACTACGGCCGGGGCGTCGGGGTAGGCGTCGAGGAGTTGCTGGAGGAAGTAGCAGAACACCTCGGACACGGCCTTGACGCAGGCGTGGTAGTGGAAGACGCCGGTGGTGAGGTTGATCGCGCCGTAGATGCTGCGGCGTTGGTTGCGGCCGGGGGTGGGGATGCGGTGGCGGATGCCGGTGGGCTGCCAGCATGCGCGGACTTTGGCGAGGAGTTCGAGGTAGGTTTCGTCCTCGGCCAGCATGACCGTCCCGGCGGGCAGGTGTCGCAGGTGAGCGCGGATACGGGTGCAGATGGTGTCGTGGTCGGGGTCGGTCTTGGCGACCAGGCGGGGCCGGCGCCAGTTTGCGTGTTCGCGGATGCGCCGGTAGGTGGTGCGCAGGCTGATCGCGGGTCGGTCGAGGGCTCGCCAGATCCGGAGGGTGGTCCAGGCCTTCGGGGTGGTCAGGAGGACGCGGATCCGTCGGCCGAGGCCGGTGCTGCCGTGGCGGGGCCGGCCTGAACGAGGCCGGTCGGGTAGGCCGGCCAGGCCTTCGGCGTTGTGTCGTCGGATCCAGCGGCGCACGGTGACGGGGTCGTCGTAGTGCAGGAGTTCGGCGATCTCCGCCGGGGACATGCCGTCGGCGGAGAGCAGGATCATCACCGTGCGCATGGCGACGCGCCATTGGTGGTGCAACGCGGTGAGCAGTTGCTGGTACTCGGCGTCGGTCGGGTTGGCGTAGGTCTGTGCCGGTCGCATACTGATCGTGGCCTCGCTGGTGTTTGCACGTTGTCGGAAACTCCATGCAAACCCAGCGAGGTCCACACCGCACGACGAGCCTCAACCCAGACGGTTACCGACAAGACTTACGGCAACCTGCTTAACAGGGGGCCCCTCCTTACACTGCGGCGGTGAGTGGGAAGCGGGTGCCGCTGGCGGCCCGGCCGTTGACCGAGCCGCACCCGTCGCGGCTGCCTCCGGAGCACCCGCACCGGGGGCGGATCCTCGCTGCGCACACCGCCGCCCTCGCGGCGGGGCAGGCCGGCTACCCCGACCCGGAAACCGGCCTGTTCGTGCTCACCGCCGGTTTCCTGGCCCGCCGGGGCACCTGCTGCGGGCGAGGCTGTCGACACTGTCCGTACGTGGCCGACTGAGGGCCGCCGGCCCGACAGGGACCACCGCCGGCCGAGGCTTCCGGCCCGGTGCGCGAACCGCCGGCCGAGGGCTTCCACCCGACGCGGACAACCCGTACGGTGTCGGGCGAACATCGGCGGGAACCGCTGAGGAGCGCGGAGGTAGGGGTGCGCGGTCGGATCTGCCTGGCGGGCGTGACGGTGCTGCTGGTGGCGGGGTGCGGGACGGAGCCGGCGGAGCCGGTGGCGGTGCCTCGGGGCGCGCCGGTGGTGGTCGACGTCCCGGCGGCGTCCTCCGGTGGCGCCTGCCTGCTGCTCGACTTCGGGGTGGTCGAGGAGCACACCGGGGAACGGTTCGACGTGGCGGCGTCCGGCGCGCGCGACGACACCCGTACCTGCGTGCTGCGCGCGGAGCAGGCGCTGCTGCCCGAGCTG
>NZ_GG657738.1:5274415-5278303 GCF_000158815.1 Micromonospora sp. ATCC 39149
CGTCGTGTACGACGGCGGCGACGCGCTGGGCGCGGCGCGGGCCTGGTGGACGCTGCGCTGGGCCGGCCACCGGCCGGTCCGGGTGCTGCACGGCGGCTTCCCGGCCTGGGTGGCCGCCGGCCTGCCCCGGTCGACCGACGTGCCCACCCCGGCCCCCGGTGACGTGACCGTCCGCCCGGGTGAGCTGCCGGTGCTCGACGCGGCCTCGGCCGCCGTGCTCGCTGCCGGCGGCGACGGGACGCTGCTCGACGTGCGGGCCGCGGCGCGCTACCGGGGCGAGCAGGAGCCGATCGATCCCGTGGCCGGGCACGTGCCGGGCGCGGTGAACCTGCCCGCCGGCGAGTACGTCGGCCCGGACGGCCGGTTCCCGTCCCCCGGGGCGCTGCGGGTGCGGTTCGCCGCCGCCGGGGTCGCCGACGCCGCGCCAGTGGGGGCGTACTGCGGTTCCGGGGTGACCGCCGCGCAGGCCGTGCTCGCCCTGCACCTGGCCGGCCGCCCGGACGCCGCCCTCTACGTCGGATCGTGGAGCAACTGGGTCGCCGACGGCTCCCGGCCGGTCGCCACCGGCGGCTGACCGCCGACACCCGGCGCCGCGAGCAGCGCGTGCGGTGGGCCTCGCTGCCGGCCCGTGCGACGATGGCCCCATGTCCGAGGACACGGTGGTGGTGTGGGACGAGGCCCTGCTCGCCTACGACATGGGTGACCATCCGCTCGATCCGGTGCGGGTCGAGCTGACCGTCGCGCTCGCCCGGGAGTTGGGCGTACTGGGCCGGCCCGGGGTTCGGCTGGTCAAGCCCGAGCCGGCCGACGAGGCCCTGCTGACCCGGGTGCACGACCCGCGCTACCTCGACGCGGTCCGGGTCGCCCCCCGCGACCCGCTCTTCGCCGGGTTCGGGCTGGGCACGTCGGACAACCCGGTCTTCGACGGGATGCACGAGTCCAGCGCGCTGGTCGCCGGGGCCACCGTGGTCGCCGCCGAGGCGGTGTGGCGGGGCGAGGCCCGGCGGGCGGTCAACGTGGCCGGTGGGCTGCACCACGCCATGCCGGCCCGCGCGGCCGGGTTCTGCGTCTACAACGACCCGGCGGTGGCCATCGCCCGACTGCTCGACCTCGGCGCGGAGCGGATCGCGTACGTCGACGTGGACGTGCACCACGGCGACGGAGTGCAGGCCATCTTCTGGGACGACCCCCGGGTGCTCACCATCAGCCTGCACGAGACCCCGCTCGCGCTGTTCCCCGGCACCGGGTTCCCCGACGAGATCGGCGGGCCGGGCGCGCAGGGCAGCGCAGTGAACGTCCCGCTGCCGCCCGGCATCGACGACGCCGGGTGGCTGCGCGCGTTCCACGCGATCGTGCCGTCGGTGCTGCGCGCGTTCCGGCCGCAGCTCCTGCTCACCCAGTGCGGGGCGGACGGGCACCGGATCGACCCCCTCGCGGACCTGCACCTGACCGTCGACGGGCAGCGCGCCACCTATCTCGCGCTGCGGGCGCTGGCCGACGAGCTGTGCGACGGCCGCTGGGTGGCCACCGGCGGCGGCGGGTACGCCCTCGTCGAGGTGGTGCCCCGCGCGTGGACCCACCTGCTCGCGGTGGCGGCCGGCGACCCGATCGACCCGGCTACTCTCACCCCGCCCGGGTGGCGGGCTCTCGCCGCTGCCCGTCGCCCCGGTCGGGAGGTGCCGCTGCGGATGACCGACGACGCCGACCCCGCGTACGAGCCGTGGCAGCCGACCGGCGAGCCGAACTCGGTGGACCGGGCCATCGCGGCCACCCGCAAGTCGGTGTTCCCCCTGCTCGGCCTCGACCCGTACGACCCCCGGGACTGAGCGGGGTGCGTCCGGGGTGGGGCCGGAACAGGTGACCACCGTCGACCAGCCGGTGGACGTGCTGCTCAGCGACGGCAGCACCGTCGCGCTGCGACCGATCCGCCCGGACGACGCACCGGGCATCGTGTCGATGCACGCCCGTTTCTCCGAGCGCACCCGCTACCTGCGCTACTTCTCGCCGTACCCGCGCATCCCCGAGCGGGACCTGAACCGGTTCGTCCACGTCGACCACCGGGATCGGGAGGCGTTCGTGGTGCTCGCCGCCGAGCGGATCGTCGCCGTCGGCCGGTACGAGCGGCTCGGCCCGCAGGCCCCCGAGGCCGAGGTGGCGTTCGTGGTGGAGGACGCCTACCAGGGGCGGGGGATCGGCTCGGTGCTGCTGGAACACCTGGCCGACGCCGCCCGGCGGGCCGGGATCGTGCACTTCGTCGCCGAGGTGCTCCCGGCCAACGTGGCGATGCTGCGGGTCTTCGCCGACTTCGGCTACCAGGTCCAACGCCAGTACGCCGACGGCGTGGTGCACCTGAGCTTCCCGATCGCGCCGACCGAGGCGACGCTGGAGGTGCAGCGCGGCCGGGAGCACCGCACCGAGGCCCGCTCCATCGCCCGGCTGCTGGCCCCCCGGGGCGTCGCCGTCTACGGCGCGAGCGCCACCGGGCAGGGCGTCGGCGCGGCCCTGCTCGGGCACCTGCGCGACGGCGGGTACCCCGGACCGGTCGTGCCGGTGCACCCGAGCGCGGCGACGGTGGCGGGGCTGCCCGCGTATCCGTCGGCGGTCGACGCCGGCCACGCGATCGACCTGGCGGTGGTCGCGGTGGCCCCGGAGGCGGTCGGCGCGGTGGTGGCCGACGCGGCGGCGGCCGGCGCGCACGGCCTGGTGGTGATCTCGGCCGGCTTCGCCGAGGCCGGTGGCGACGGCGCGGCGGCCCAGCGGGCCCTGGTCCGCGCCGCGCACGCCGCCGGCATGCGGGTCGTCGGCCCGAACTGCCTCGGCGTGGCCAACACCGACGAGGATGTACGCCTCAACGCCACCCTCGCCCCCGCGCTGCCGGCCCCCGGCCGGGTGGGGATCTTCAGCCAGTCCGGCACGTTCGGGGTGGCGCTGCTCGCCGAGGCGGCCCGGCGGGGCCTGGGCCTGTCCAGCTTCGTCTCCGCCGGCAACCGGGCCGACGTCTCCGGCAACGACCTGCTCCAGTACTGGCAGGACGACCCCGGCACCGACGTGATCATGTTGTACCTGGAGACGTTCGGCAACCCGCGCAAGTTCGCCCGGCTGGCCCGGCGGATCGGCCGGGACAAGCCCGTGGTGGCGCTGGCCTCCCCGGCCCGCCCGCCCGGCGTGGGCGGCGACGCCCCCGGCCCGGACGAGGTCGCGGTCAGCGCCCTGTTCGCCCAGTCCGGGGTGATCCGGGTCGACACGGTCGCCGAGCTGCTCGACGTCGGCGTGCTGCTGGCCCACCAGCCGCGGCCGGCCGGGCGGCGGGTCGCCGTGGTCGGCAACTCCTCGGCGCTGACCGGGCTGGCCGCCACCGCCTGCGCCGCGCAGGGTCTGACGGTGGCCGCCGGGTACCCGTCCGACACCGGGCCCCGGGCCGGGGCGGCCGAGCTCGCCGCAGCGCTGGCCGTGGCCGCCGCCGACGAGAACGTGGACGCCCTCGTCGCGGTCTTCGCTCCGCCACTGCCCGGTCAGCTCACCGACACCGAGGCCGACTTCGCCGCCGCCCTGCCCGGCGTGCTCGACGCCGGCAAGCCGGTGGTGGCCACCTTCCTCGCCGGGCGTGCTCCGGCCGGGGTGCCGGCGTACCCGAGCGTGGAGGAGGCGGTGCGGGCCCTGGCCCGGGTCGCCAGGTACGCCGACTGGCTGCGCCGCCCGCCCGGCACGCCGCCCGAGCTGCCCCGAATCGACCCGGCCGCCGCCTCCGCCGCGCTGCGCGCCGACGGGGCCGACCCGGCCGGGCTGCTGCGCGCGTACGGGATCGACGTGCTGCCGTCGGTGCCCGCGCGGTCGGCCGACGAGGCGGTGGCCGCCGCCCGTGTCCCTCGGCTGCCCGGTGGCGCTGAA
>NZ_GG657738.1:5278757-5302556 GCF_000158815.1 Micromonospora sp. ATCC 39149
CCGCCCGGACGGCATCTCGGTGCTGCACGCCACGGTCGGCGTCGGCGCGGCGGGCGCCCGCCCCGACACTGGTCCCCGCCGCCTTTGAGGGGTAAGGAAGGACCCCTTGTTAACGCATTCTGTATAGGAAGGGCCCCCTCCCAACACCTCGGGCGCCGGGGCACGCGCCGCAGGCGGCTCAGGCCCGGCTGGAGATCTGCTGGACGGCCCAGGCGTTGCCGTCGGGATCGGTGAAGAAGACGAAGCCGACGTTGTCCAGCGGGTCCGGCACCGGGCGGGGATTCTGCCCGAGCACCTGGATCTCGCTCACCTCCACGCCCCGGGCGACCAGTTCCGCGCGGGCCGTGGGCAGGTCGGGCACGACCAGTTGGAGCCCCTTCAGCGAACCCGGGGGCATCTGCGGCACCGCACCGGTGCCGATCACGATCGAGCAGCCGGAGCCGGGGGCGTGAGCTGCACGATCCGTACGTCGTCGCCTACGGCCGAAGGGCCCCGGCGAACCGCCGGAGCCCTTCGTTCCCGCGCGCCCGCTCAGCAGGCGTACGCCTCCAGTCGCTGCGCCCGTTCCGGAGCCCGCAGCTTGAGCAGCGTGACCTTCTCGATCTGCCGGATCCGCTCCCGGGACAGGCCGAACTCCCTGCCCACCTCGTCCAGGGTGCGCTGCCGGCCGTCGTCCAGGCCGAAGCGGAGCCGGATCACCGCCTGCTCCCGCTGGGACAGGGTGGCGAGCACGATCCGTACCTCGTTGCGCAGTTCGCCGTCCACGGCGGTGGCACCGGGTTCGGCGGCCGGGTCGACGGCGGCGACGAAGTCGCCGAGCGCGCTCTCGCCGTCCTCGCCGACGGCCTGGTCGAGGCTGACCGGCTCCCGGTCGTACGAGATCAGTTCGATGACCTGGAACTCGGGGACGTCCATCGCCCGGGCGACCTCGGCCACGGTGGGCTCGCGGCCCAGCGTGACGGCCAGCTCGCGGCGGGCCCGGACCATTCGGTTGACCTGCTCGACCATGTGCACCGGGATGCGGATCGTGCGGGCCTGGTCGGCCATCGCCCGGGTGATCGCCTGCCGGATCCACCAGGTGGCGTACGTGGAGAACTTGAAGCCCTTGGTGTAGTCGAACTTCTCGACGGCCCGGATCAGGCCGAGGTTGCCCTCCTGGATCAGGTCGAGGAACGCCATCCCGCGGCCGGTGTACCGCTTGGCGATGCTGACCACGAGGCGCAGGTTGGCCTCCAGCAGGTGGTCCTTGGCGGTGCGGCCCTCGGCGACGATGATCTCCAGGTCGGCCCGTAGCACCGTCGAGACCGGCGTGCACGTCGCCAGCTTCTCCTCGGCGAACAGCCCGGCCTCGATCCGCTTGGCGAGCTCCACCTCCTGCTCGGCGGTGAGCAGCTTCGTGCGCCCGATGCCGTTGAGGTAGGCCCGGACCAGATCCGTGGAGACGCCGCGCTCGTCGGTGGCGTCCAGGTCGGTCAGGGTGTCGGCGGCAGCCTCGGCGTCGATGGTGGCGGCCGGGCCGATCTGGTTCTCGATCATCTGAAGGGCCATCTCTGTCTCTCCCCGTGTCCACGTCGGTGCCGCGTTGCCGGCCCAGTGGTGCCGGTGACACACACTCTGGCAAGCGAGACGTGAAACGGGAGTGAGGCGATCGGGGAACCGACAGCGGATAGGGGTGTCCGGACGCCTGGCCTTGTCGGGCCCGGCTACCGTTCCGGCAGTCGGCCGTTCGGCCGGATCACCAGGTCGGACGCTACGGCCGACCTCCGAGAGGGTGGAGTCTTCGTGGTCTTCAAGCGGCTCATGCAGGCGATGGGTGTGGGTGGCCCGTCGGTGGAGACGGTGCTGAGCAATCCGAACTGCCGTCCGGGCGGTCAGTTGGAGGGCGTCGTCCACGTGGCGGGCGGCGAGCACCCGGTGGACATCGAGTACGTCGCGCTGGGCCTGGTCACCCGGATCGAGGTGGAGAGCGGCGACAGCGACTACGAGACCACCCAGGAGTTCCACCGCAGGCAGGTCACGGGGGCGTTCCGGCTGGAGTCGGGGCAGCGGTACGACGTCCCGTTCCGCTTCGACGTGCCCTGGGAGACTCCGCTCACCGAGTTGTACGGGCAGCACCTGCACGGGATGACGATGGGGCTGCGTACCGAGCTGGAGGTGGCGCGGGCCGTCGACAAGGGCGACCTGGACGCGGTGGCGGTCCACCCGCTGCCGGCCCAGGAGGCGCTGCTGGAGGCGCTGCTGCGGCTGGGCTTCCGGTTCGCCCGCGCCGACGTCGAGCGGGGCCACATCTACGGGGTACGGCAGCACCTGCCGTTCTACCAGGAGATCGAGTTCTACTCGGCCCCCCAGTACGCCCGCGCGATCAACCAGCTGGAGGTCACCTTCATCACCGACCCGCAGCAGATGCAGGTGGTGCTGGAGATCGACAAGCGGGGCGGGGTCCTCACCGAGGGCCGGGACGCCTTCGGCCGCTTCACCGTCGACCACGCCACGGCGCACAACACCGACTGGGCCGCCCAGCTCGACGCCTGGCTCCGCCAGTCGGTCCAACGCCGCGGCCTGTTCTTCTGACCCACCCCGCGACCTCTCCGCCCACCCCCGGATCTCCCCGGTGATCAAGAGGTTTGCGTCAGAATCCGGATCCCGGCTGACGCAAACCTCCTGATCAACAAGTGGGGGTGGGTCAGAGGTCCAAAAGAAGGGTGCGAGGGCCTACGTTGACGCTCTCGACCAGCATGTGGGCGCGGAAGCGGCCCGTCTGCACCGGAGCGCCACGGTCACGCAGGGCCATCACAACCGCCGTGACCAGGGGCTCTGCCACCTCGGCGGGGGCGGCGGCCGCCCAGCTCGGCCGCCGACCCCGGCGAGCGTCGCCGTAGAGGGTGAACTGGCTGACCACCAGGATGCCCGCGCCGCTGTCCGCCGCGCTGCGCTCGTCGTCCAGGATGCGCAGTTCGTGAATCTTGCGGGCCATGGTGCGCGCGGTCTCCTGGGTGTCGGTGTGGGTCACCCCGAGCAGCACCAGCAACCCGTCGGTCACCGCGCCGACAACCTCCCCGTCGACCGTGACGCTGGCCCGGCCGACGGTCTGCACGACCGCCCGCATCAGCCCAGCACCCGCGTCGGCCCCAGCGCCCCCATCAGGCGGTCACCGGCTCGATGATGCCGCGCTCCACCAGGTGGGCCACGATCGGGCCGGCCGCCTCCGCCAGCTCCTGCGGCGTCACGTCGTGCGCGACGGCGAGCAGGGCGAGCTGATCGCGCAGCGGCAGCCGGCCGTCCGCGCCGCCGACCAGGGCCAGCACCAGTGGGTCGATCTCCTCGGTCCAGCGCAGCCCGTGTGGCATGGCGAGGACCTGCCGGTCCACCGCCCATCCCTCGTCGCTCATGGTGGCCTCCTGCCGGAGCTGGAGCCCCTCGGCGGCCCGGTAGCGCGCGGCGAGCAGCCCCTCGGTGTCACGTACCCGAAGCCAGTCCTGGCGGTCGAACCAGGCGGCGATCTTCTCGCCCAGCGGAGGCTCCACCCGCTGCCGCAGGTCCTCCACCCGCACCACCGGGTCGGCGTGGCCGGCGCGGCGCAGCGAGACGATGCCGAAGCCGACCGCCTCGACCTTGTGCGCGTCGAACCAGTCGAGCCAGGCCGCCATCCGGTGCGGGTCGGCCGCCTCGCCGACGTCGGTCAGCCACAGGTTGACGTACGCCATCGGGTCGGCGACCTCGCGCTGGATCACCCAGGCGTCCAGGCCGGTGCCGGCGAACCATCCGGCCACCCGGTCGCCCCAGTCCTCCCCGGCGACGTGCACCCAGTTCGCCAGGTACTGCATGGTGCCGCCCTCGGTGAGCAGCCCCGGGGCAGCGGCGGCCAGCTCGGCGCCGATCGCGTCGCCGACCCGGCCCGAGTCCCGGTACACGTGGGTGGTGGTGCCCGGGCCCACCACGAACGGCGGGTTGCTGACCACCAGGTCGAACCGGCGCCCGGCGACCGGGGCGACCATGTCCCCGCACAGCAGCTCCCAGTCCTGGCCGTTGAGCGCGGCGGTGGTGGCGGCGAAGCGCAGCGCCCGTTGCGAGACGTCGGTGGCGGTGACCCGGCGGGCGTGGGTGGACAGGTGCAGCGCCTGCACGCCGGAGCCGGTGCCGAGGTCGAGCGCGCTCTCCACCGGCTGGCGCACGGTCGCCCCGATCAGCGTCTGGGTCGCCCCGCCGATGCCGAGCACGTGCTCGGAGTGCAGCGGCCGGCCCGGCCGGGAACTGGCCGGCAGGTCGGCCAGCACCCACCAGTCGTCGGCGTACGGCTCCAGGTCGACGCCCGCGCGCAGCCCCTCGCCGTGCCGCTCGACCAGGCCCCCGGCCAGCGCCTCGGCCACGGTCAGCGGGGCGAGCGCGGCGGCCACCGCGGCCTCCGGCTCGGTCTGGTCGCAGATGAAGACCCGGATCAGGGTGGCGAGCGGGTCGCGGTCGCCGGTGGCGCGCAGGGCGGCCCGGAAGTCGTTGCGGGCGATCCCGCCGGTGGCCTGCGGGCCGAGCCGGTCGGCGATGCCGTTCGACGTGTACGCCGGCGCGGGACAGCGCGTCCGAGCGCCTCGACGCCGGCGGGGGGAGGAGCAGCATGTCGTGTTCGTCCACGTCGCCATCCTGCCCTCTGCCGTGGCGGACGGCGTCACCGCTGCCCGGAAATCCACCGCCGGGCGGGCCCGGCGGGCAAACCACCGTCGGGGAGTCGGCGTCGGCTCCGGGCGGCGGGCGGGCAGGATGGACGGCATGACGCTTTCGCTGCCCATCGACCCCGAGGCCAACCGGCTGCTGGAGCGCAGCCCGCTGGCCCTGCTGCTGGGGATGACGCTCGACCAGCAGGTCCCGATGGAGAAGGCGTTCTCCTCCCCGTACGTGCTGGCGCAGCGCCTCGGGCACGAGCCGGATGCCCGCGAACTGGCCGGGTACGACCCGGACGCGCTGGTGGCGGTCTTCGCCGAGCCACCGGCCCTGCACCGGTTCCCGAAGGCAATGGCGGGCCGGGCGCAGGAGGTGTGCCGGGTGCTGGTCGACCGGTACGACGGCGACGCCGCCCGGCTCTGGGCCGACGTCGCCGACGGGCGGGAGCTGCTGCGCCGGATCACCGAGTTGCCCGGGTTCGGCCGACAGAAGGCGCAGATCCTCGTGGCGCTGCTCGGCAAGCGGTACGGGGTGACCCCGGACGGCTGGCGGGAGGCGGCCGGCGACTACGGCGACGCCGACGCGTACCGGTCGGTGGCCGACGTGACCGACCCGGGCTCGCTGCGCCGGGTACGCGAGCACAAGCAGCGGTTGAAGGCGGAGGCGAAGGCCGCGAAGGGCTGACGCGCCCCACGCCCGGTGGCCTCGCCGAGGCGTCAGGCGGTGCCGGGAGCGTCAGGCGGCGTCGAGGATCGTCAGGCGGTGCCGGGAGCGTCAGGCGGCGGTGGGCCGGGAGAGCGCGGCGAGGGCGCGCCGGACGTCGGCGAGGGAGACGGTCGCCGAGTCGTCCAGCTCGGCCAGGCCGGCCTCGATCCACTGCCGCATCAGCGTGGTCACCCCGATGCCGCGGGCGTCGGCGGCGGCCCGCACCCGCTCGTATGTGTCAAGCGGCAGCCGCACCGAGCGGCTGACCATCGGCACGTCGGTGTCGGGGGTGGGCAGCTCCGCGGGCGCGCTGGCGTCGATCAGCTCGGCGAGCCGGTCGTCGCCGCCGTGGAACTGCTTGGTCGCGTCGTTACGGTTCATCGCCACGCCTCCCTATCGGCGGAATCTGCGGACGGCCTCGTCGTAGCGCTTGGCCTCGGCGTCGGTCAGCTCCCGGGCGGAGAGCACGTCCCAGTCGTTGTCGGCGCCGTCTGCCTCGGCGAGCAGCACGGCCAGCCGCCTGCCGTGGCGCACGGCGGCGTAGACGACCATCACGTCGTCGCCCAGGTGCCGGATGACCCGCCGCGGGCTGTGCAGGGCCTCCCACACCTCGCCGGGCGTGACGTCGTAGACCCGCAGGTTGGCCAACGCCTCGTCGGTGAAGCTGAACCGGCTGCCCACGAGCGGAGCGTACCACGCGCGTAACACGAGCCGGAACGGTTCGATTTCGCTGCTTAACGCCCCGGGACGAACTGATCAACGTCCCGGGGTGACAGGATGGGGGCAATCCCGCTTGGAGGTCCGTGGTGAAACGTCAGGCGTACCAACCGATCCTGATCACCGACGCGGCCCGCAGCCAGGACGACCAGCTCACCAGCCGGCAGCGTCGCTACGTCGTGATGATGGGCGTCCGGGTGGCCTGCGTGATCGTCGGCGCGATCCTGGTTGGCGCGCAGGCACCTCTGCTCTGGCTCTGGCTGCCGCTGTGCGGCCTCGGGATGGTGCTCATCCCGTGGCTGGCGGTGCTGCTGGCGAACGACCGGCCACCGAAGGAGAAGCACCGGCTGGCCAACCGGTTCCAGCCCCGGCACACCGACGCGACCCCGCCGATGAGCCTGGCCGCCGAGGAGCGCCCGCACAAGATCATCGACGTCGAGCCCTGACCCGGCGACCGCGCCGCCGGGAGGCCGACCCCGGCCCGGGGCGGCTTCCCGGCGCGTCCGGGGAGGGCGACCGACCCGGCAGCCGGTCCGGGCTGGCGGCCGAGCCGGGCTGAGGGCCCGTATGGTCCGGGCCGGGGGCGGTCCGGTCAGCTCGTCGGGCGCGCGCCGATCGTCGACACGGCCAGCGCGCCCAGGTCGCCGGCCTGGTCCAGCGCTGCCCGGGGCTCGGCCCCGGCCAGCCAGGCCGACAGCAGCCCGGCCGCGAAGGCGTCCCCGGCCCCGGTGACGTCGGCCACGGCCACCCGCCGCGACGGGGCCACGCTGATCGTCGCCGTCCGGTCAGCCCACACCGCCCCGGCCGCACCCCGCTTCACCACCACCCGCCGGGCCGTCGCCGTCAACACCCGGGCCTGCGCCGCCGGGTCCAGCCCGCCGGCCAGCACGGCCGCCTCGTCGGCGTTGACCAGGAGCAGGTCGACGTCGCGTACCCAGGCCAGGAAGGCCGCCGCGCCGACCCGCCGCAGCGGCGCCGCGGACGCCGCGTCGACGCTGGTGGTGAGCCCGCGCTCGCGCGCCGCGGCCAGCGCGCGCAGCCCGGCGCCGCGCGACCCGGCGTCCAACAGGGAGTACCCGGACAGGTGCAGGTGCCGCGCGTCGGGCACCTGCGCCAGGGCCGCGTCGACGTGCCCGGCGGCCAGCCACAGGTTTGCCCCCCGCTCGGTCACCATCGTGCGCTCGCCCTCGCCGGTGAGCACGATCACCGTGCCCGTGGCCCGGCCGGGGTGCCGCTCGACCGCGCAGTCCACGCCGGCACGCTGCAACTCGGCGACCCGGTCGCGCCCCGCGTCGTCGTCGCCGACGGCACCGACCATGGTCACGGCGACGCCCTGGGCGGCGAGCCAGGCGGCGGTGTTGGCCGCCTGCCCGCCGCCGCTGACCCGGATCGTGGCGGGAGTGTCGGAGCCGGTGACGAGCGGCCCGCCGAGCACCGCGACCACGTCGGTGATCAGGTCACCGACGACGACGATTCGACCCGGAGCGGTCATGCGGCGGCGCGGCGCGCGGCGGCGACCGCGATCCGGGCGGCGAGGTCGGCGTTGCGCAGGATGATCCGCACGTTCACCGCGAGACTCGCGCCCTGCGTCGCGGCGTGGAAGTGCGCGAGCAGGTACGGCGTCACGGCCTTGCCGGTCACCCCGTCGCGCTCCATCCGGGCGAGGCCCTCGGCGAGGGTCCGGTCGTGCAGGGCCGGGTCGAGCTGCTCGTCGGCCGGCAGCGGGTTGGCCACGATCAGCCCCCCGCCGTGCACCCCGTGGGCGTCCTGCGCGGCCAACACGTCGGCGACCTGCTCGGGCGAGTCGACCGACCAGTCCAGGTCGAAGCCGGCGTCGGTGAGGTAGAAGCCGGGGAGCCGCCGGGTGCGGTAGCCGACCACGGCCACGCCGAGGGTCTCCAGCCGCTCCAGGGTGGCCCCGACGTCGAGGATCGACTTGATCCCGGCGCAGACCACGGCGATCGGCGTGCGGGCCAGGGTGCCCAGGTCGGCCGACTCGTCGAAGGTCGTCGCGGCCTGCCGGTGCACCCCGCCCAGCCCGCCGGTGGCGAAGACCCCGATCCCGGCGGCGGCGGCCACCGCGCTGGTGGCGGCGACCGTGGTGGCCCCGTCCGCGCCGGCCGCGGCGGCGACCGCGAGGTCGCGCACCGAGAGCTTGCTCACCCCGTCGACGGTGGCGAGCCGGGTCAGCTCCGCGTCGTCGAGCCCCACCACGAGCCGGCCGCCGACCATGCCGATGGTCGCCGGGACCGCCCCGGCGGCGCGGACGGCCTGCTCGATCTCGCGGGCCACCCGCAGGTTGTCGGGCCGGGGAAGGCCGTGCGAGACAATGGTGCTCTCCAGGGCGACGACCGGACGCCGGTCGCGCAGGGCGGCGCCCACCTCGGCGCCGAGGTGGATGTCAAAGCTGTTCACGTCCGTTACGGTACGGGCCGGGAAGGGGTGGCCTGCGGTGGACCCGGCCAGTCAGACCTGCCAGACTGGAAAGTTGGAGGTGCAGAAGTGAGCACACAGGTTCTCGAACGTCCGGACCTGAAGGACGCCGACACCGGTCCTGAGATGTTCCACTACGTCCGCAAGGACAAGATCGCGGAGAGTGCCGTGATGGGCACCTTCGTCGTCGCGCTCTGCGGGGAGAAGTTTCCGGTGACCAAGGCCGCCAAGCCGGGCTCGCCGGTCTGCCCGAAGTGCAAGGAGATCTACGACTCCTGGGGCGATTGACCACGGGCGGGTGTTCCGGCCGCCCACGTAGCCTTCGGCGGTGACCACCTCCACCGCCCTGCTCTTCGCCGACCTGACCGGGGTGGCCGTCTTCGCCGCCTCCGGTGCCTCCGCGGCGGTGGCCAAGCGGCTCGACCTGTTCGGCGTCGTCTTCGTCGGCTTCGTCGCCGCGCTCGGTGGCGGGATCCTGCGCGACCTGGTGATCGACGAGGTGCCCCCGCTGGCCTTCGCCGACTGGCGGTATGCCGCCACCGCCGCGCTCACCGCCGCCGCCACCTTCTGGCTGCACCCCCGGCTCGCCCGGCTGCGCACCACCGTGCTGGTGCTCGACGCCGCCGGTCTCGGGCTGTTCACCGTCACCGGCACGCTCAAGGCACTCGACGCCCAGGTGCCGGCGGTCGGCGCGTGCGTCGTCGGGATGCTCACCGCCATCGGCGGCGGCCTCGGCCGGGACCTGCTCACCGGCGAGATCCCCGTGGTGCTGCGCCGGGAGATCTACGCGGTGGCGGCTCTCGCCGGGTCGGCCGCCGTGGCGCTGCTCGACGCGCTCGGGCGCGCCGACGCCGCCGGACTGACCGCCGCGGCGGTACTGGTCTTCGCGCTGCGCCTGGTGTCGCTGCGGCGGCGCTGGTCCGCCCCGGTGGCCACGTTCCGTCCGCCTCGCACCGGCGCGCGGGGGCCCGGATCCTGACCCGTGGTGAGTCGATCGTCGCCGACGGTGTCCGTGGCCGCTGGTGCCGATGTGACCAGCGTGGCGTCGCCTGGGCCCGCCGGCCCGCGCTGGTTATGCTGATCCGGCCTTCGCGGCACCCGATGCGCGAGGGCGTTTTCATGGGCGGCGGCACCCGTGGCCCTCGACCGGGGCCCGCCGTCGCGCGGTCGGAGAGGAGCCTGACGCGTGGCAGCCCGGAGGCCGGCGCTCGAGACGTTCCCACCACTGCGCGCCTGGCAGCGCAAGGCGCTGGTGGAGTACCTGCGACGACGCACCGAGGACTTCACGGCGGTCGCCACCCCCGGGGCCGGCAAGACCACCTTCGCCCTGCGGATCGCCGCCGAACTGCTCGCCGACGGCACCGTCGAGGCGGTCACCGTGGTCGCCCCCACCGAGCACCTGAAGACCCAGTGGGCGCAGTCGGCGGCCCGGGTCGGCATCCAGCTCGACGCGGCGTTCCGCAACGCCGACCTGCACTCCTCCGCCGACTTCCACGGCGCGGTGGTCACGTACGCGCAGGTGGGGATGGCACCCCAGGTGCACCGGCGGCGCACCATGACCCGGCGCACCCTGGTCGTCCTCGACGAGATCCACCACGCCGGCGACTCCCGCACCTGGGGCGACGGGGTGAAGGCGGCGTTCGAGCCCGCCGTGCGCCGGCTGATGCTCACCGGCACCCCCTTCCGCTCCGACGACAACCCGATCCCGTTCGTCACCTACGAGCGTGGCGGCGACGGCCTGCTGCGTTCCCGCGCCGACGCCGTGTACGGCTACGCCGACGCGCTGCGCGACAACGTGGTCCGGCCGGTGCTCTTCCTGGCGTACTCGGGGGAGACCCGATGGCGGACGAACGCCGGGGACGAGCTGGCCGCCCGGCTGGGCGAGCCGATGACGCAGGACCTGGTCGCCCAGGCGTGGCGTACCGCGCTCGACCCGGCCGGTGACTGGATGCCGCAGGTGCTGCGGGCCGCCGACTCCCGGCTGACCGTGCTGCGCAACGCCGGGATGCCCGACGCCGGCGGGCTGATCATCGCCAGCGACCAGCAGACCGCCCGCTCGTACGCGAAGCTGATCGAGCGGTTGACGGGCGAAAAGGCCGCGGTGGTCCTCTCCGACGACCAGGGCGCGTCCGCCCGGATCGCGACGTTCGCGGAGTCCGAGCAGCGCTGGCTGGTGGCGGTCCGGATGGTCTCCGAGGGGGTCGACATCCCCCGCCTGGCGGTCGGCGTCTACGCGACCAGCGCCAGCACCCCGCTCTACTTCGCCCAGGCCATCGGCCGGTTCGTCCGGGCCCGCCGCCCGGGGGAGACCGCATCGGTCTTCCTGCCCAGCGTGCCGCACCTGCTCGGGCTGGCCAGCGAGATGGAGGCCGAGCGGGACCACGTGCTCGGCAAGCCGAAGGACCGCGAGGGTTTCGACGACGACCTGCTGGAGCGCGCCCAGCGCGACGACCAGGCCAGCGGGGAGCTGGAGAAGCGTTTCGCCGCCCTGTCCGCCACGGCCGAGCTGGACCAGGTGATCTTCGACGGTGCCTCCTTCGGCACCGCCGCCCAGGCCGGCACCCCGGAGGAGGAGGAGTACCTGGGCCTGCCCGGGCTGCTCACCGCCGACCAGGTCTCCCTGCTGCTCACCAAGCGGCAGGCGGAGCAGTTGGCGGCCCAGCGCCGCCGGGCCACCGAGCGGGCCGCTGAGCCGGTTCCTGCCGCCACGGCGGCCCCACCCCAACCCATGAGCGCCGCCCAGCGCCGGGTGGCGCTACGGCGGCAGCTGAACGCCCTCGTGGCGGCGCGGCACCACCGGACGGGCCTCCCGCACGGCAAGATCCACGCAGAGCTGCGCCGCCTCTGCGGCGGCCCGCCCAGCGCCCAGGCCACCATCGAGCAGCTTGAGGAGCGCATCGCCACGGTCCAGACCCTCTGACCGTCGGCGGCGAAACGGGACATTGCATGGAAAAATCGGCCGGAGGGGCCCTTTGGGCACCTCCGGCCGACTTGGGTCGGTCTGGGGTTTCTTGCGGTCAGTTCGCCATCAGATCGGCGCCACGCCAGCTGAACTCGGGGTCCGTCGCGTACCGCACGGTGATCTTCACGAGATCCTCCGCGTACTTGTTCGCGTGGTGCCCACAGAACACCAACTCGCTTCCGCCTGCGAGAGTGATACGGAGCTTGCCGGCAGCGTTGCAGCGGTCGCACCGTTCATCGGCGGCTGGGGGAGCCACCGTCTCGGGCGGCGGCGTGAGGGTCGGGGTCATCGCCTTCCTCCTCTGGTCGTCACCGATGAACAATCTCCTCGGTCGTTGCTCACCTATCGTGCAACACCCGATGAGGGCCTTGCCTTCCCTGTGTGCCCGCGGGGGACCGAAGTCACACCTGGCAGCAACAGTGTGCCGTGCACCAAGGGTGCCACGTCAACGATCACAATCGTGCAACCGACCGATCACCATCGGGTGTTGTACGGCTGGTGATCAAAGCGACACAAGCAGTTGACGAATCCGGGTCAGTCCAGGTAGTCACGGAGAACCTGTGAGCGCGACGGGTGGCGCAGCTTCGACATCGTCTTGGACTCGATCTGCCGAATCCGCTCCCGGGTCACGCCGTAGACCTGGCCGATCTCGTCCAGCGTACGCGGCTGGCCGTCGGTGAGGCCGAAGCGGAGCCGGACCACGCCCGCCTCGCGCTCGGAGAGCGTCTGCAGCACCTGCTGGAGCTGGTCCTGCAACAGCGAGAAGGAGACGGCGTCGACCGCGACGACGGCCTCCGAGTCCTCGATGAAGTCACCGAGCTGGCTGTCGCCCTCGTCGCCGATGGTCTGGTCGAGCGAGATGGGCTCCCGAGCGTATTGCTGGATCTCCAGCACCTTCTCGGGTGTGATGTCCATCTCCTTGGCCAACTCCTCCGGCGTGGGCTCGCGGCCCAGGTCCTGGAGCAGCTCGCGCTGGATCCGGCCGAGCTTGTTGATCACCTCGACCATGTGCACCGGGATGCGGATCGTGCGGGCCTGGTCGGCCATCGCCCGGGTGATCGCCTGCCGGATCCACCAGGTGGCGTACGTGGAGAACTTGTAGCCCTTGGTGTAGTCGAACTTCTCGACGGCCCGGATCAGGCCGAGGTTGCCCTCCTGGATCAGGTCGAGGAACGCCATCCCGCGGCCCGTGTAGCGCTTGGCCAGCGACACCACCAGCCGGAGGTTGGCCTCCAAAAGGTGGTTCTTCGCCCGCTCGCCGTCGCGGGAGATCCAGCCGAGGTCGCGGACCATCTCGCGGACCAGCTTCTCCTCGCCCTCCTCGGCGGCGCGCAGCCGCTCGGCGGCGTAGAGGCCCGCCTCGATCCGCTTGGCGAGCTCCACCTCCTGCTCCGCGTTGAGCAGGGGCACCTTACCGATCTGCTTGAGGTACGCCCGGACCGAGTCCGCGGAGGCGGTCAGCTCGGCGTCGCGGCGCGCCTGCTTGAGCGCCTCGGACTCCTCGTCGTCCCACTCGAAGTCGTTGTCGGTGGCGGAGCTGGCGGCGTCGGCCGCGGCGGCCTGGGCCAGCTCGACCGGCTCCTCGACCACCACGTCCTCGATCTCGGCGGCGAGCTCCTCCGGGTCGATGTCGCCCTCGGCGCCCTCGCCCTTCGGCTTGCCGGCGGCGGCCTTGGCGGGCTTGCCCGCTGCGGCGGCCACCGTCGCCTTGGTGGCCCGGGCGGGCCGCGCGACCTTCGCCGGCACGGCGGCCCTGGCGACCGCCTCGGTCGTGGCCTTGCGCGCGGCGACCTTTCGAGGGGCCGACTCGGGGGCGTCGTCGGCGGCGGGCGCCTGCTTCGGGGCGGGCGCGGCCACCTTCTTGGTGGTCTTGGCGGTGGTGGCCCGGGACGCGGGGGTGGCGGACCGGGCGGCGGCGACCCGGCGGCGAGGGCTGGCCGAGCCGTCGACGACCACGGTCACCCCCGCTTCCGCGAGCGCACGCAGGATCTTCTTGGCCTGGGCCGGAGTCACCTCGGCGGACTCGACGGTGCGCGCGAGCTGGGCCGACGTGAGCTGGCCGCCGGCGCTCTGCGCGTGGGCGATCAGGGTGTCGGTGAGCGAGCGAACGTCGGCGCCGGTTTGGCGGGGTTCTGTCACGAATGACCTTCCGGAGGCGAAGAGCGAGCACGGCCGGGTTGCCCGACGCAGCGCGGAGCACGGTGCCGGACGATGTGGTTGAGGGACCCCCGTGTCCCGGGCCGGCCGGGTCGCTGGCGGTCCGTGGCGCGTGGGCAGGGTGAATTGTAACGCCGTCTGCCGCGATCATCCTGCGCCGCACGGCGGACCGACTGCCGGGGTCGACGATCCGACGCAGATGTGGACTTTGTAAGGATGATACTCACGCGCGACCCGGACGGGCCCAGTCGTGCGGGAAGGGGACGAACCATGGACCGCTCGGTGCCGCCACCTGGGGAACTGCTGGAGATTGCCGTCGATGTCGCCCGGGTCGCGGCGGCGACCGCGCACCGGATGTGGGCCGAGGGCGTGTCGGTGGCCGACACCAAGTCCACCGTCACCGACGTGGTCACCGCCGCCGACCGGGCCGTCGAGCGACAGGTGGTCGACGCGCTGCGCCGCCTGCGCCCCCACGACGCGGTCCTCGGCGAGGAGTACGGCGCGGGCGAGGCCGCCCCGGCGGCTCCGGCGGCCCGGGTGCGCTGGATCGTCGACCCGATCGACGGGACGGTCAACTACCTCTACGGGCTGCCGTACTGCGCGGTGTCGCTGGCCGCCGAGGTCGACGGCGAGGTGGTCGCGGGCGTGGTGCGCAACGTGTTCACCGGCGACGAGTGGACGGCGACCGTCGGCGGCGGGGCGTACCGGGGTGGGCAGCGGCTGCGCTGCTCCGCCGAGAGCGACCTCGGGCAGGCGCTGGTCGCCACCGGCTTCGGCTACGACCCCGCCCGCCGGGCCCACCAGGCCCGGGTGCTCGCCGGACTGATCGGCCACGTGCGCGACGTCCGCCGGCAGGGTGCCGCCTCGGTGGACCTCTGTCTGGCCGCCGAGGGGCGGCTGGACGCGTACTACGAGAAGGGCCTGAACCTCTGGGACCACGCGGCCGGCGCGCTGGTCGGCACCGAAGCCGGGCTGCTGGTCGCCGGGCTCGGCGGGCGGCCGGCGGGCCCGGACCTGATGATCGCCGCCCCGCCGGCGCTGTTCGCGTCGCTGCACGACCGGCTGGCCGACCTGGACGCCTCGGGCGGCCCCTGACCGCGCCGGGGCGGCCAGGCCCGGCCAGCGGGTCACTTGTCGACGGGCATCGGGCAGGTGCCGGCCGGCGCGACCGGGGCACCCAGGTCACCCAGTGACTGGTTGACCTCCGTGGTGGTGGCGAGCTGGGCGAAGTTGTTGCCGAGAATCACGTCGACCGTGTCGTCCTTGCGTTTGATGTCGAACTGCGGCTCGGCGTTGTTGAGGAAGTACGCCCGCAGCAGGTGGGCGGAGCCGACTCCCTTCGGGCCGTACCGCAGGACGGCGACGCCGTCGAGTTGCTGCTTGGCGTTGCCCTCCTTCTTCACCTGGAACTTGCGGTTGCGGAAGTCGTCCGCGACCTTGCTGGCGAGGCCCACCTCGTCGGTGGCGTTGTAGACGTTGATTTTCACGTCCTTGTTCTCGTGCAGGGCCACGTCCGCCAGCGGCGCGCCCTCGGGGCAGCCGCCGGCCACGCCGCCCTTGCCCTGGGTGTCGCGGACCAGCGCCACGACCACGAAGACCAGGGCGACGACCGCCAGCAGACCGACGACAACGAGTGCTCGCACTCGCGCAAAGCTCATCTGGGCGCTCCCCGGGCGGTGATTGGGTGGCGGCGGTCGGAGGCGGTGGGCCGCCCCGCCGGCCGTCGAGTACGCCGCTGAGGCTAACGGTTGTCCGGCGGTCGCGTGGAAACAGTCCGACATGCCGGCGCGCCAACCGGGAAGCGGGTACTACTACCCCTATCTTCGTGTCGCCTGAGTCACATTGGGAACAACTTCGAGGCCTGGGGCGTACATCTGAGCCGCGAGGGCGGTATACATGCCTCGCCCAAGAGGGGGTAAGGTACCGCGCTCGCTGGGGGGAGTTTCTCTGGCGGCCCGGTTCGGCCGGTGGCCGGGTCGGGTGACCGACAGAAGTTGGTGGCCGGCAGTGGAACTGAAACAGCGCCTTCCGGCGTTACAACCGGGAGCGACCATATCGATATGGGAGAGTGAAACCGATGGCCACCGACTACGACGCCCCGCGTCGCGACGAGGTCGACCTCGGCGAGGACAGCCTGGAAGAGCTCAAGGCCCGGCGGGTCGACTCACAGTCGGGTGCCGTGGACGTCGACGAGGCCGAGGTGGCCGAGAGCTTCGAGCTCCCTGGTGCTGACCTGGCCGACGAGGAGCTCACGGTCAAGGTGCTACCGATGCAGCAGGACGAGTTCCGATGCGCCCGCTGCTTCCTGGTCCACCACCGCAGCCAACTGGCGGTCGAACGCAACGGCGAGCTGATCTGCCGCGAGTGCGTCTGACCACCCCGACACCGGCGGCGGCCTCGTCGACGAGGCCGCCGCTGTGGAAGCTGGCGACCCGGCCACGTCCGCGCCCGCCGGTGCGCCACCGGCCTACTGCGGTGCCGTGCGCCGGTGGTGGGTAACTGCTTGACTCATGAGGGCAGTTACGCCGACGCACCCGGGAGGTCGACGCATGGTCGAGCGCAGCGACGACGGCGGGCGCCCCGCCACCGACGGCACCGGCGCGGGGGAGGAACTGGGCGCGACGCTGGCCGCGCTCACCGCCGACGACATCGAGCCGGCCCGCCGACGGCAGCTACTGACCCGGCTGGTCGGCCAGGTCCGCGGCCGGGGGCTCGCCGATTTGTTCAAGCCGAGGGCCGCCGTGCGCTGGATGACCGACGCGGTCGCCGACGTCGCCCCGCACGTGCCGATCCGGGACCTGGCCACCCTGCGCCGGCACTTTCCCGGCCTGGACGGCGAGGCCCTCGCCGACCGGCTGATCCGTAACGCTGCCCGGACGACGGCCGCGATCGGCGCGGCCGGCGGCGGAGTCGCGGCCGTCGAGTGGGCCGTCGCGCCGACGCTGCTCTCCGCGCCGGTGCTGCTGGCCGCCGAGACGGTCGCCGTGGTGGCCGTCGAGCTGAAGCTGATCGGTGAGCTGCACGAGGTGTACGGTGCCCCGCTGCCCACCGCCGGCACCCAGCGCACGGTGGCCGTGGTGCAGTCCTGGGCCAGCCAGCGGGGGGTCAACCCGATGATGCCCGGGGTGGGCGTGGGCGCGGTGCTCGGCACGGCGGCCCGCAAGGAGCTGCGGGACACCCTGCTCAAGCGCTTCGGCCGCAACCTGACCACGCTCGGCCCGTTTCTCACCGGGGCGGCGGTGGCCAGCTACCTCAACCGGCGGGCCACCCGGGCCCTCGGCGACCAGCTCCGCAAGGACCTCGCCCGGCAGCGGCGCGAGCTGCCCGGCCCGCCGCCCGACCTGCCCTGACGTCGCGGGCGCGTCAGTGGGCGTCGCGGGCGGCGAGCAGCGCCGCGGCGAGCCGCACCGGGTCGCGGGTGCTCACCACCCAGAACGGGGTGGGGTCGGCCGGGTCGTCGAGCACCACCTGCACCGCCCCGGCGATCCACGGGCGCTGCACCACGAAGGCCAGGGGGTCCCCCCCGACGCCGAGCACCTCGCGCCGGCCGGCGGCGTCCAGCGGGACCGCGTCGGCCACGAACCGCAGGGGCAGCCGGGCATCGTCCACCCGCAGCTCGCCGTCGGCCACGGCGATGCGGATGCGGCCCAGCCACCACAGGGCGGCCACGGTTGCCGGCAGCAGCACCGCGAACGGCAGCCAGGAACGCAGGCCGCCCGCGCCCAGCCACAGCTCCAGGGCGAGGAAACCGCCGAGGGCCGGCCCGGCCAGCCAGAGCCACCACGGCAGGCTGAGCCGCTCCGCGTACCCGGTGGCGGGGGTGGTGGCGGGCGTCGGGGAGGGCGATCGACTCACTCCTGCCAGGGTACGGCGCGCGACGGCCGGTCGACCCGGCAGGATGGCAGGGTCATCCCGAGAAACGGACGGAAGAGGGAGACCGTGACCGACGACGTACCCGTGCCCGTGCGGCGGCTCGACCCGGAGCTGCCGCTGCCGGCGTACTCCCATCCCGGTGACGCCGGGGCGGACCTGGTGGCCGCCGCGGACGTGGAGCTGCCTCCCGGTGGCCGGGCCCTGGTCCCGACCGGCCTGGCGATCGCCCTCCCGGAGGGGTACGTGGGCCTGGTGCACCCCCGGTCGGGCCTGGCGGCCAGGCTCGGCGTGACGGTGCTCAACGCGCCCGGTACGGTCGACGCCGGCTACCGGGGTGAGATCCTGGTCAACCTGATCAATCATGATCGGGAGACACCGGCGAAGATCGCCCGTGGCGATCGGATCGCGCAACTCGTTGTCCAGCGGGTGGAGCGGGCCGATTTCCGGCCAGTGACCGAGCTGCCGCCGTCGCGGCGGGGCGCTGGCGGGCACGGTTCGACCGGCGGGCACGCGGGGCTCGTCCCGCCGCCGGCGGGCCGGGCCGGCGGGCAGCCGGAAGAGGTGGCAGGGTGAGTGCGAACAGCGGAGGGTGGGCGCAGTGATCTTCTCCCGAAAGCGGGCCGGTGGCGGTCGGCACGCCCGTGACGAGCGGGCCGCCGAGGTGGTCGACGGTCGCGAGGCCGAGGACCAGGCCCCGGCGCGCGGCCCGTACGACGTCTCCGAGGCCCCGGCCGGGGTGCAGCGGCTCGACCTGGGCAGCCTCCACATCCCGGCGGTGGCCGACGTGGAGGTTCGGGTGCAGGCCGACCCGCAGGGCGTGATCCAGCAGGTCGTCCTGGTGCACGGGCAGAGCGCGTTGCAGCTCGGGCGTATTCGCCGCGCCCCCGCTCCGAGGGCATCTGGGACGAGGTGCGCGAGGAGATTCGGCAGTCGCTGTTCAACGACGGCGCGGCGGCCCAGGAGGCGCAGGGCGAGTACGGCCCGGAGCTGCACGCCCGGGTGCGCACCCCGGACGGGCTGACCGACCTGCGGTTCGTCGGGATCGACGGGCCCCGCTGGATGGTGCGCGGCGTCTACCAGGGCGCCGCCGCGACCGATCCGGCCGCCGCCGGCCCGCTGCGCGAGTGCCTGGACGGGCTGGTCGTGGACCGCGGCCAGGAGGCGAAGCCCGTACGTGAGCCGCTGCCGCTGCGCCTGCCGCGGGAGGTGGCCGACCAGGCCGGCCCGACCGTCGAGGCCTGACGGGCACACCGGCCGGGCCCGCCGGGGTCCCGTCGTCGGTGTGCCGCCGGGCCGGTCCCGGGCGGGCCGCCCATGTCGCCGTCCCGCCCGTCGGCGTACGCTGGCGGGACGGCCTCGTCCACCGGGGCCGCACCGGTGCCGGCGCGGCCGGCCGGCGGAGGAGAGGGTGACGCGGTCATGACGACCGACGAGGGCGGCAGAGTCTCGTTTCGGCGGCTGCTGCACCGGCTCACCGCGAGCGAGGCCGAGATCGAGGCGCAGGAGCTGCGCCGGGGGAGCGCCGAGTCCGGCGGCGTACCGGCCCGGCAGTGCGGGCGGGGTCAGGTCGTCTGTGTGAATGGCCGGCTGCGCACGGTGGTCTACACGCCCCGGACGAACCTGCCGACCCTCGAAGCCGATCTATATGATGGCAGTGACGTGGTGACCCTGGTCTGGCTCGGGCGGCGGCACATCGCCGGTATCGAGCCGGGCCGGCACCTGACCGCCCGGGGCAGGGTGGCGATGCGGGACGATCGCAAGGTCATCTACAACCCGTACTACGAGTTGGAGCCGCCGAAGTGACGACGCGCACGCCGCCGGCGGGAGGGACGCGATGACCACCGGAGCCCAGCGGGCGACCGAGCCCGGGGCCGGGCCGGAGGACGACGAGGCCCTGCCCACCCTCGCCGAGCAGATGGCCGACCAGCTCGGCGGCTGGCGCGGGCTGGTCGAGTCGAGCATCCCGGTGGTCGTCTTCGTCGTCGCCAACATCGTCGGCGAGCTGCGCCCCGCCGTCATCGCCTCGGTGGCCGTGGCGCTGCTCATCGCCGCGCTGCGGCTGGTCCAGCGCCGGCCGGTGCGGCACGCGGTCAACGGCCTGGTCGGCGTCGGCATCGGCGCGGCGATCGCCTGGCGCACCGGAGACGAGCGCGACTTCTACCTCCCCGGCATCCTCTACGGCATCGGGTACGGGCTGGCCCTGCTGGTCTCGGCGGCGGTCAAGCAGCCCCTCGTGGGCTGGATCTGGTCGGTGCTGGTGGCCAAGGGGCGCTCCGAATGGCGGGAAGACCCGCGCCTCGTGCGGACCTTCACCCAGCTCACCGTCCTGTGGGGCGTGGTGTGGCTGGCCAAGGTCGGCGTCCAGGCCGCCCTCTACCTCGCCCACCAGGACACCGCGCTCGGCGTGGCCCGGCTGGCGCTGGGCTACCCGCCGTACGCGCTGCTGCTGCTGATCACGGTCTGGACGGTCCGGCGGGTGACGCGGGAGCCGGCGGCGGAGCCCCTGCCCGGCGCCTGAGATCGGGGCAGGCCCCGGAGCACCAGCCCCGGGGCGGCGAGGCGACGGGGCTCAGCCCGCGCCGCGGGTCCGCTCGATGCTGTCCGTGCCGAGGATCACCGAGCGGACGTCGTCCTCCACCTCCGCCGTGCAAACGAAGATCAGCTCGTCGCCGGCCTCGATCGGGTCGTCCGGGCTGGGCACCAGCACCCGCTTGCCGCGCAGGATGGCCACCAGGGCGGCGTCGCGGGGGATCGGCACGGCGTGGATCGGCTGCCCCACGTACGGCGCGGTCGGCGGCAGGGTGATCTCCACCAGGTTCGCCTCGCCCTGCCGGAACGTCATCAGCCGCACCAGGTCGCCGACGGTCACCGCCTCCTCGACCAGGGCCGCCATCACCCGCGGCTTGCTCACCGCGACGTCGACGCCCCACTGCTCGGTGAACAGCCACTCGTTCTCGGCCCGGTTGACCCGGGCCACCACCCGGGGCACCGCGAACTCCGTCTTGGCCAGCAGCGACACCACCAGGTTGACCTTGTCGTCCCCGGTCGCCGCGACCACCACGTCGCAGCCGGCGACGTTGGCCTCCTCCAGGCTGGCCAGCTCGCAGGCGTCGGCGAGCACCCACTCGGCCGCCGGCACCCGGTCGGGCCGCAGCATCCGGGGCTGGCGCTCGATCAGCATCACCTGGTGGCCGTTGTCGATCAACTCCTGGGCGATCGAGCGGCCCACGTTGCCGGCGCCGGCGATGGCGATCCGCATCCTCAGTGCGCTCCTTCCGGCGGGCTGCCCGCCACCGAGGTCACCGACGCCACGATGTCGTCGGTGACCAGCATGAAGACCTGGTCGCCCTCCTGCACGGCGGTGGAGCCGGTGGGCAGGGTGCCGATGCCGAAGCGAATCAGGTACGCCACTCGCGCCCCGGTCGCCTCCTCCAGGCCCCGCAGCGGCCGGCCGATCCAGTCCTTGTGCACCGGCACCTCGACGATCGAGACGGTGCTGGTCGGATCCCGGAAGATCTCCACGTTGCCCTCGGGGACCAGGTGCCGCAGCATCCGGTCGGCCGTCCACCGCACGGTGGCCACGGTGGGGATGCCCAGCCGCTCGTAGACCTGGGCCCGGCGCTGGTCGTAGATCCGCGCGGCGACCCGGGAGACGCCGAACGTCTCGCGGGCCAGCCGAGCCGAGATGATGTTGGAGTTGTCGCCGCTGGAAACCGCGGCGAAGGCGTCCGCCCGCTCGATGCCGGCCTGCCGGAGCACCTCGCCGTCGAAGCCGGCCCCGGTGACCGTGATGCCCGCGAAGTCCGGGCTGAGCCGGCGGAAGGCGTCGGCGTCCTGGTCGATCACCGCCACCGAGTGCCCCCGGGCCTCCAGGCTCTGAGCCAGGGTCGAGCCGACCCGGCCACAGCCCATGATCACGACATGCACGTGTCCCTCCCAAGGTGCGCGCACCCGTCCGCCGTCGACCCCTCAACTGCGAGCCTGCCACGTCGGGGTTGCCGGCGGGGGACGACGGTACCCCGCCCGGCCGAGCGCCCTGTCCCGCCACCCCCGGGTGACCACGTGGAGGTGGTCGTACCCTTAGCGCTTGTGGCCAGTCCCACCTCGCTGCTGAAGCGGCTGCTCGTCGGTCGACCGTTCCGGTCCGACCGGCTCCAGCACACCCTCCTGCCGAAGCGCATCGCGCTGCCGGTCTTCGCCTCCGACGCCCTCTCCAGCGTCGCGTACGCCCCGGACGAGATCCTGCTGACGCTCTCCATCGCGGGCGCGTCGGCATTCATCTTCTCGCCGTGGATCGCCCTCGCCGTGGTCGTGGTGATGCTCACGGTGGTGGCCAGCTACCGGCAGAACGTGCACGCGTACCCCTCCGGCGGCGGCGACTACGAGGTGGCCACGGTCAACCTCGGCCCCCGGGCCGGCCTGGGGGTGGCCAGCGCCCTGCTGGTCGACTACGTGCTCACCGTGGCCGTCTCGGTCTCCTCCGGCGTGGCCAACCTGGGCTCGGTGGTTCCCTTCGTCGCCACCCACAAGGTGCTCATCGCCGTGAGCGCGGTGGTGCTGCTCACCGCGATGAACCTGCGCGGCCTGCGCGAGTCCGGCACCGCGTTCGCCATCCCGACCTACGGCTTCGTGATCGTCATCGGCGGCATGATCATCACCGGCCTCATCCGGTACTTCGTCCTCGGCCACGACCTGCGTGCGCCCAGCGCCGGCCTGGAGATCCAGGCCGAGCACAGCGTCACCGGCTTCGCCCTGGTCTTCCTGCTGCTGCGGACCTTCTCCTCCGGCTGCGCCGCGCTCACCGGCGTGGAGGCGATCTCCAACGGGGTGCCCGCGTTCAAGACGCCGAAGAGCCGCAACGCGGCCACCACCCTGCTGCTGCTCGGCACCATCGCGGTGAGCATGCTCGTCGGCATCATCTGGCTGGCCCGGCTCACCGGCCTCCAGTTCGTCGAGGACCCGGACCTACAGATCCTCTCCGGCCCCGACGGGTACGTGCAGAAGACCGTCACCACCCAGCTCGGCGAGACGGTCTTCGGCCCCGGGTCGGTGCTGCTGTACGTGGTCGCCGGGATGACCGCGCTGATCCTCTTCCTGGCCGCCAACACCGCGTTCAACGGCTTCCCGGTGCTCGGCAGCATCCTCGCCCAGGACCGCTACCTGCCCCGGCAGCTACACACCCGGGGGGACCGGCTGGCGTTCTCCAACGGCATCGTCTTCCTCGCCGTCGCCGCGATCGTGCTGATCGTCGGCTTCCAGGCCGAGGTGACGAAGCTGATCCAGCTCTACATCGTCGGCGTCTTCGTCTCGTTCACCCTCTCCCAGGCCGGCATGATCCGGCACTGGAACCGGCACCTGCGCACCGAGCGGGACCCTCGAGCCCGGCGCCGGATGATCCGGTCCCGGGCGATCAACGCCTTCGGCATGGCGATGACCGGTGCGGTGCTGGTCATCGTGCTGATCACCAAGTTCCTGCTCGGCGCGTGGATCGCCATCGTCGCGATGGCGCTGCTCTACGTGCTGATGCTGGCCATCCGCCGGCACTACGACCGGGTCGCCGCCGAGCTGGAGCCGACCGAGGTCCGGGGGGTGCTGCCCGCCCGCAACCACGCCATCGTGCTGGTCAGCAAGCTGCACCAGCCGACGCTGCGGGCCATCGCGTACGCCCGGGCGACCCGGCCGGACACGCTGACCGCGGTGACCGTGAACGTCGACGAGAAGGACACCCGGGCCCTCCAGGCCGACTGGGAGCGGCGGGAACTGCCGGTGGGGCTCACCGTGGTCGACTCGCCGTACCGGGAGATCACCCGGCCGATCCTCGACTTCGTGGCCAACACCCGCCGGGAGTCGCCGCGCGACGTGGTCACGGTCTTCATTCCCGAGTACGTCGTCGGACGCTGGTGGGAGAACCTGTTGCACAACCAGAGCGCGCTGCGCCTGAAGGGGCGGCTGCTGTTCGAGCCGGGCGTGATGGTCACCAGCGTTCCGTGGCAGCTCGCGTCCACCGCCGGCAAGAACCTCGACCGGCTCGACGCGACGCTGACCCGGGGCCCGGCGCGCGGTCCCCGGGTCGCCCCGCGCAGCACCCTGCCCCCGCCGGTGCGTTCGGCCCCGCCCGGCGAGCACGGCCCGGTCGAGGGAGACCAGCGATGACCCGGCCAGGCATGGACGGGGCCCCGGACCGGCGTGGACGGCGACGGGGCGGGTTCGGCCGGGCGACGGGTCGGGCGAGGGCGAGCGGCGCGGGCTGAGGAGGCCGAGCGGGTCGAGCTGACCGTCGACGCCGTCGCCCCCGGAGG
>NZ_GG657738.1:5303075-5348910 GCF_000158815.1 Micromonospora sp. ATCC 39149
CGAGGCGGTGGAGGCCGTCGCCTCGACCGGCGGGGACGTCACCGTCACCGCCCTGGCCGACGGGGCGGTCACCCGGGTCGACGGGCCGGCGACGGTCCGCGAGGTGGCCGCCGGGCGGGAGTGGACGCTGCCGGCGTCCGGCTTCTGGCAGGTGCACCCGGCGGCGGCGGACACCCTCGTCGACGCGGTGCTCGACCTGCTCGACCCGCGGCCGGGCGAGTCGGCCTGGGACCTCTACGGCGGGGCGGGGCTGTTCGCCGCCGCCGTGGCCTCCCGGGTCGGCCCGGCCGCGCGGATCACCCTCGTCGAGTCCGCCGCGCAGGGCGTCGCCGCCGCCCGGGAGAACCTGCGGGACCTGCCCCGGGTTGAGGTGGTGGCGGCCCGGGTGGAGACCGCCCTGGCCCGCCGCCGGGTCACCGGCCCGGTGGACTTGGTGGTGCTGGACCCGCCGCGCACCGGGGCAGGCGCGCGGGTGGTGCGGGACGTGATCGCGGCCGGCCCGCGCGCGGTGGCGTACGTGGCGTGTGACCCGGCCGCCTTCGCCCGGGACGTGCGCACGTTCGCCGACGCCGGCTGGGAGTTGGCGGCGCTGCGCGGCTTCGACCTGTTCCCGATGACCCAGCACGTCGAGTTGGTCGGCCTCCTGCGTCCACGGGCCGCGCTGAACCGGCGCTGAGCCGCCCGCCGGGCCTGAGGTGATTGCAGGGGGCCCTTCCTATACCGAAAGCGTTAGCAGGGGGCCCTTCCTTTCTGACCGAGCTGACCGCCCGGACGGTGGCCGCCGAGTGCGACCGGCACGGGGTGGCCGAGGTGGTCGCCGTCGGCGGCGGGGTGCGCAATCTGGCCTGTGGGGCAGGTTGGCCGCGCTGGGGCGGGGCCGGTGGCGGCTGCGGGTGAGCGACAAGCTGGAGGTGCCGGCCCAGGCCAGGCAGGCGTACGCGTTCGCCCTGCTCGGCCGGCTGTCCTGGCACGGCCTGCCGGGGGCGATCCCGTCGGTGACCGGAGCCCGGGAGGCGGCCGTGCTGGGCTCCTGGACGCCCGCCGGGCCGGCCCGGCACGCCCCGCCGGCCGCCCCGCCCCGGCGGCTGGTGATCGTCGGCTGACTGCCTGCCCGGTCGGCGGGGTCGTTCCCCGGCAAGGCTGCGGCTACCGGGCGGCCGATAGACTCTTGGCTCATGAGTGCTGAAGAGGACACGGCCAACCACGGCCGGCTGCTGGCCACGGTGCGGGGTCCGCAGGACGTGAAGCGGATGACCGCCGAGCAGTTGGACATCCTCGCCGCCGAGATCCGTGACTTCCTGATCGCCAAGGTCTCCCGCACCGGCGGGCACGTCGGCCCCAACCTGGGCGTGGTGGAGCTGACGCTGGCGATGCACCGGGTCTTCGACTCCCCCCGGGACCGGCTCCTGTTCGACACCGGCCACCAGGCGTACGTGCACAAGATCCTCACCGGCCGGCAGGACGGCTTCGACCGGCTGCGCCAGCGCGGCGGCCTCTCGGGGTACCCGAGCCAGGCCGAGAGCGAGCACGACCTGATCGAGAACTCGCACGCCTCCACCGCCCTGTCCTACGCCGACGGGCTGGCCAAGGCGTACGCGCTGCGCCGCGAGTCGCGCTCCGTCGTCGCCGTCGTCGGCGACGGGGCGCTGACCGGCGGCATGTGCTGGGAGGCGCTGAACAACATCGCCACCGCCGGCAACCCCCTCGTGATCGTCGTCAACGACAACGGCCGGTCGTACGCGCCGACCATCGGCGGCCTCGCCGACCACCTCTCGTCGCTGCGGCTCAACCCCGGCTACGAGAAGATCCTCGACACCGTCAAGGACGCCCTCGGCTCGACCCCGCTGGTCGGCAAGCCGATGTACGAGGTGCTGCACGCGGTCAAGAAGGGCATCAAGGACGCGGTCGCCCCGCAGGCCATGTTCGAGGACCTCGGCATCAAGTACGTCGGCCCGGTCGACGGCCACGACATCGCCGCGGTCGAGTCGGCGCTGCGCGCCGCGAAGAACTTCGGCGGCCCGGTGATCGTGCACGCGGTGACCCGCAAGGGCTACGGCTACCGCCCCGCCGAGGAGGACGAGGCCGACTGCCTGCACGGCCCCGGCGCGTTCGACGCCGAGACCGGCAGGCTGGTCGCCGCCCCGTCGGTGAAGTGGACGCACGTCTTCGCCGACGAGCTGGTCGCGATCGCCGACGAGCGGCCCGACGTGGTGGGCATCACCGCCGCGATGGCCGAGCCGACCGGCATCGCCAAGCTGGCCCGCAAGCACCCCGGCCGGGTGTACGACGTCGGCATCGCCGAGCAGCACGCCGCCACCTCGGCGGCCGGGCTGGCCCTCGGCGGGCTGCATCCGGTGGTGGCGGTCTACGCGACCTTCCTCAACCGGGCGTTCGACCAGGTCCTGCTGGACGTGGCGATGCACAAGCTGCCGGTGACGTTCGTGCTGGACCGGGCCGGGATCACCGGCCCGGACGGGCCGAGCCACTACGGCATCTGGGACATGTCCGTCTTCGGCGTGGTGCCGGGCCTGCGTATCGCCGCCCCCCGGGACGCCGCGACCCTGCGCGAGGAACTGCGCGAGGCGATCGCCGTCGACGACGGTCCGACCATCCTGCGCTTCCCGACCGGTTCGGTCGCCGCCGACCTGCCGGCCGTGCGCCGCGTCGGCCCGGTCGACGTGCTGGCCGAGGCGGCCCGCACCGACGTGCTGCTGGTCGCGGTCGGCTCGTTCGGTCACCTCGGCATGGAGGTCGCCGCCCGGGTCGCGGAGCAGGGCTACGGGGTGACCGTGGTCGACCCGCGCTGGGTCCGCCCCGTCCCGGCCGAGCTGGTCGAGCTGGCCGCCGGCCACCGGCTCGTGGTCACCGTCGAGGACGGCGTGCGCGTCGGCGGCGTCGGCGACGCCCTCGCCCAGGCCATGCGGGACGCCGACGTCCGGGTGCCGCTGCGGGACCTGGGCGTGCCGGCCGACTGGCACCCGCACGGCACCCGCGCGCAGATTCTCGCCGACCTGGGCCTCACCGCCCAGGACGTGGCCCGCGACGTCACCGGGTGGATCTCCCGCCTGGACGCGCAGTCGGTCGAGGCGGTCGCGCTGCCCGCCGACTGATCGCATTGCAAGGAGGGGCCCCTTCTTAACGCCTGGCGTCGAGAAGGGGCCCCTTCTCGACGCCCCTGCCAACCGGTGCCGTGCGCTGCGGTGCGGGCGTGTGCTTACGAGGGCGCGCGCTGAGGTGTGGGCCGTGCGCCGACGGGGGCGTTGCGGTGCGGGCGTGCGCTCACGCAGGTGTGGGCCGTGCGGTTACGGGGCGAGGTGCCTTCGCAGGCGTGCGGCTACCGGCCGCCGACCGAGCGGTAGTACGTCTTCTCCGCGCCGGCCAGGCTGAACGTGGCCTTGCTCGCCGGCTGCGGCACCACCACCAGCCCCGACCGGTCGACCAGCCGGGGGGTGCCCGGCGGGACCGACAGCGAGGTGTACCGGTTGGCCCGCCAGCTCAGCACCACCAGCGGCTGCCCCGGCACCGGCAGCACGTACGCCTGCAACGTGCTGGCGCGGTCGGCCGGCGAGAACACCGGCTCGCCCGAGGCCGGGCGGTAGACGACCGCCGTCATCGTCCCCGTGCTGGTCTCCCAGCTCAGCTGCTCCAGGTCGGCCGGTTCGCCTCCGCCGAGGGCCACCTCGCCGAGGGCGCGCACGCTCACCTTCCCCCTCGGCCAGGACTCCGGCACCGAGCGGGGCGCGTCCCGGTCGCCGATGCGGCGCGGGATGCTGCCGAACGGGCCCCGCTCGTCGGCCAGCTCGCAGGTGTCCAGGTCGTCCAGCGCCCGCCGGCCCGAGCCCGTCTCGTCCCGGACCAGGGGATAGCGCGGGTCCGTGGTGGCCGTGCCCAGGTCGAGCAGGCGGTCGGCGGCCCGGCCGCGCGGCAGCGAGCTGGTGGCCCGCAGCGTCGTGGTCAGCGGCACGGCCTGGCAGGCCGGAACGTCCACCGGGTCGGTCAGCCCGTCCCGGGTGACGAGGGCACGGCCCTTGGGGCCGAGCAGCCGCTCCACCCGCTCGGAGAGCAGGTAGCGGCGCCCGGCGCTGGTCTGCACGGGCAGCACGTCGGAGTAGACGAGGTAGCCGGGGTCGGTGTATTCGCTGGCCCGGTCGACCACGTACCGGTCGCCGTGGCGGGTCAGTTGCAGCAGCCAGGAGGCGCTCTCGCCGGGGACGTCGGCGGCCACCAGGGCCAGCGGGGCGCCGTCGGCCTCGCCGGACCAGAGGATCCCCGAGGAGGGCAGGTGCGCCCGGTCGTCGACCGGCGACCGCCAGGCCCGGACCGCGTCGGTGACGGCCGCCGTGGCGGCGGCGTCGCCGGCCAGTCCGCCCCGCGCGGGCCACACCCGCAGGGTGCCGTCCAGGGTGTCGTATCCCACCGGGAGGGCGTCGGGCTTGCGGTCGGCCACCGTGCCGCAGGCCGTCGCGGTCAGCAGCAGGGCGAGCAACCCGGCGGCCGTCCCGCCGCGCCGGCGCGCTGAAGCCACCTGTACGCCCCCGTTCGCGTCGCCCGGTCCTGTTGCGTCCCACATGGTACGAGACGGCGTCGGGGCGGGAACCGGCACCTCGATCCCCGGCCGCGAGCTGCGCTCGGACCGCCCACATGGGACGCAACGGTGATTGCCGGGCGTGGCACCGGCTCCGGTAGACTCCGCCGACTGTGACTCCTGCCGAGCCCCGTGGAGACTTCCCGCCGGTCCCCGACGCTTCCGGGGGCTCCACCGACTCGCCGGTTCGGGCCGGGGCGGTGGCGACCGTCGAGCCCCCGGCCCGCGTGGAGCCCGTGGCCGCCCCGCAGCCCGCCGCCGTGGACCCGTCGGCCGGGTCCGCCGGGGCCGGGGACAGGCGGCGCTGGCGGTGGACCCCCCGGCGGCGGGACCTCGCCGTCTACGGTCTCTTCCTGCTCGCCGCGCTCTGGGTGACCAGCCAGATCTGGATCGATCCCGCCGGCCGGGTCGCCTCGCTGTACAGCAGCGACCCCGCCCAGGTGCAGTTCTTCCTCGCGCACTCGGTACGGGTGGTGCTGCACGGCGAGTTCCCGTTCTACACCGAGCAGTTCAACTACCCCGACGGGGTCAACCTGATGGCCAACACGGCCGTCCTGGCGCTCGGCATCCCGATGGTGCCGGTGACCCTGCTGTTCGGCCCCGCCGTCTCCTTCGTGGTGCTGGTCACCTGCGGCCTCGCCGGCACCGCCGCCGCCTGGTACCGGGTGCTCTCCCGGCACGTCGTGCGCAACCCGCTCGCCGCCGCCGTGGCCGGCTGGTTCTGCGGATTCTCCCCGGCGATGCTCTCGCACGCCAACTGGCACCCGAACATCATCAGCCAGTTCCTGCTGCCGTTCATCGTGTGGCGAGTGCTGGTGATCACCCGGTCCCGGCGGCCGGTCCGCGACGGGGCGCTGCTGGCCCTCCTGGTCACCGTGCAGGCGTTCATCAACGAGGAGATCCTGCTGTTCACGGCGCTGGCCTGCGGGGTGTTCCTGATCGCCATGCTGGTGCAGCGGCCGGGGCTGTGGTCGGCGGTGTGGCGGCCCCTGGGCATCGCCGTGGCGGTGTGCACCGTGCTGGCCGGGTCCCTGCTGGCGTACCCGCTCTACGTGCAGTTCGCCGGGCCGATGGCGTACCACGGGCTCAGTGACGCGGTCCGTGACTACGGCAACGACATCGCCGCGTTCTTCGCCCCCGGATCACCCACTCTCGGTGGCAACGAGCGGGCCAACGTCAACCTCGCCCCGAACTACTCCGAGGAGAACGCCTTCCTCGGCTGGAGCCTCGCCCTCATCGCCGTCGGTATCGTGCTCTGGCTGCGTCGCGAGCCGGTGGTCCGCGCCCTCGCGGCGACCGGCGCGTTCTTCGCGGTGCTCTCCCTGGGCGAGCGGGTGTCCTGGTGGGACCGGGAGCTGTTCACCGGCCCCTGGGAGTACCTGGTGCGGCTGCCGCTGCTCGACGCCGTCGTGCCGACCCGGTTCGGCATGATCACCACCGTGGTGGTCGGGGTGCTGCTCGCGCTCGCCGTCGAGCGGGTCTGGTCGCTGCGCACGGCCGAGGCTCGCACCATGCGTACCCTCGGGGTGGCCGCCCTGGTCATGGCGCTGCTGCCGATCGCACCGATGCCGCTGAAGGTCACCTCCCGTCCGCCGGTGCCGAAGTTCATCACCGCAGACCGGTGGCGCGGCTACGTCGCGCCCGACCAGACCCTCGTGCCGATCCCGGTGCCGAGCATGGGCAACACGCACGGGATGCGGTGGGCCGCCGCCACCAATCTCGACTTCAAGATCCCGGGCGGGTACTTCCTCGCCCCGCGCAACGGCAACACCGGCGACCCGGGCCGGTTCGGCGGCCGGCCCAGCGGCATCGGCGAGCTGCTGGAGGAGGTGGCCAGCACCGGCCGTACCCCGAAGCTCGACGACCGCCAGCGCCGCCGCTCGCTGGACGAGCTGCGGCACTGGCGGGCCGCGATCCTGGTGCTCCCGGTGGGCCAGCACAACGCCGAGCCGCTGCGGCGTACCGTCGAGGACCTGGTCGGCCCGGCGCGCCGCGAGCTGGACGTCTGGGTCTGGGACGTACGGACCCTTACCGACCCGTCGGCCTGATGGCCGAGCCCGCCGCCGGCGGCGCGCCGGGCGCGCGGCCCCGGTGGATACGGGGCGTCGACGTCGCCGTCGTCGCCGGCTACCTCGGCCTGGCGGTGCTGCTCACCAGCCGGCAGTGGGGCCGGCCCGACCGGCTGTTCCACCAGGACAACGACCAGATGCTGTTCGAGTGGATGCTCGCCCGGGCGGCCCGCGCCGTGACCGGCGGTGAGCATCCGCTGCACAGCGCGGCCCTGAACGCCCCGGACGGGGTGAACCTGATGGCCAACACCTCGGTGCTCGGGCTGGGCGTGCCGCTGACCCCGGTGACGCTGCTGTTCGGCACGCAGGCGGCCTTCCTCGTGGCGGTGGTCGCCAGCCTCGCCGGCACCGCCACCGCCTGGTACGTCCTGCTGGCCCGCCGGCTGGTCGACTCCCGGGTCGCCGCAGCGGTCGGCGGCCTCGTCTGCGGCTTCGCCCCCGGCATGGTGGCCCAGGCCGGGGCGCACCTGCACATGGCCGCCCAGTTCCTGGTGCCGCCCATTCTGGCGCTGGTGTTCCGGCCCGACGCCGACCGGGTCCGCCGGCACGGGGTGGCGCTCGGGCTGCTCGTGGCGTACCAGGTGTTCATCGGCGAGGAGGTGCTGGTCTTCCTGGCGCTCGCCGCCGGCACGTTCGCCGTGGCGTACGCCCTCGTCGACCGCGCGGCGGCCCGCCGGCTGGCACCCGCGATCCTCGGCCGGCTCGGCGTGGGCGCGCTGGTGGCGGGGGCGCTGCTGGCGTACCCGCTGTGGTTCCAGTTCCTCGGGCCGTACCACTACCGGGGGATGCCCTTCCACGCGCGGGGCTTCCAGCTCGACGCGGCCTCGTTCACCGCCTCGGCCCGGCAGACCGTCCTCGGCGACCGGTACGTGCCCGGGCTGCTCTCGCCGAACCCGACCGAGGAGAACTCGTTCTTCGGGCCCGGCCTGCTGGTGGTCGCCGTGGTGGCCGTGGTCTGGCTGTGGCACCGGCCGCTGGTGCCGGCACTCGCGGCCGTCGGGACGCTCGCCGCGCTGCTCTCCCTCGGCGACCCCGTGCGGGTGGACGGCGCGTCGACCGGGCTGCCCGGCCCGTACCGGCTGCTGGCCGGGGCGCCGCTGCTCGACCTCGTGGTACCGGCCCGGTTCGCCCTGATCTGCGTACCGGTGCTGGGGGTGCTGGTCGCCCTCTCCCTGGACCGGGCCCGGTCGGCCGACGCTTCGGGGGTGCCGGTGCGGCTGCTCTGGGGTGGGGCCGTCGCCGCCGCGCTGCTCCCGCTGGCCCCCACGCCGATCCGTACCGTGCCGGCGTGGCCGGTGCCGGCGTTCGTGGCCGGTGGCGGCTGGCGGGCGTACGTGCCGAACGGGCGGACCCTGGTGCCGGTGCCGCCGGTGACCGGCGCCGGGGTGAGCCCGGCGATGTTCTGGTCGGCCCGCACCGGGCTGGCCTTCACCGCGCCGGGCGGCTACTTCATCGGCCCGAGCGCCGCCGACGATCCGACCGCCCGCTGGGGCGCGCCCGACCGCCCGACGGCGGAGTTGCTGCGCCGGGTGGCCGAGACCGGCCAGGTGCCGGTGCTGACCGACGCGGACCGCCGGCAGGCGGTGACGGACCTGCGCCACTGGCGGGCGGCCGTGCTGGTCCAGGGCGGACTGCACCGGGGCGACCCGGTCCGCCGTACCGTCGACCAGCTCGTCGGCCCAGGGCGCGAAATCGACGGCGCGTGGGTGTGGGACGTACGCCCCCTGACCGGCTGACCGCCACCGCCCACACCGTCAGCGGACGTCCCAGAGCCAGACGTCGTCGACCCGCTGCGGCGGGCCGAGCAGGGCGGTCATCAGCTCACGCAGCACCGCCTCGCGGGGGTGCGCGCCGAGGACGACCACGGACGCGTTCCAGTGGCGCAGGTCCTCGGCGGCCTGCCGGCGGTTCTCCTCGGTCAGCGGCGGCAGGGTGCCGGCGTCCATCGTGGAATAGATCAGGGTGCTGGTCGGCCGGTTCGGGGCGCCGAAGACGCCTTCGCCGTCGGGGTTGGGCCCGATGAAGTAGCCGCCGGGGATCGGGAACTCGTGCCGGGTCAGCGCGCTCCAGCGCAGCGTGGGCAGGCCGTGCACGTTGCTGGGGATCGGCACCGGCACCAGGGTCCGGCCCGCCGGGACGTACGGCCGCCAGCCGCCGGACGTGATGAAGTGCGGCGGCGGGTCGATCCGCTCGGCCGGCAGCGGCCGGGGAATCAGCGGCAGCACGGCGAGCGCGAGCGCCGCGTACCCGACGGGGCGCAGCCAGCGCCGCGACCGGCCGGCGGCCCCGGCTCCGGCCGGTGCCGCGTCGGTCGGCGCGGTGCGGGCGAGCGCGTCCCAGGCGAGGGCGAGCAGCACCCCGACGGCGGCGACCACCACCAGGGCCAGCCGGGTGGGCATCATCATCTCCACCAGCGGCAGGTCGTCCGGGATGTACGCCCACGGCCCGTCGATCGTGGTTTCCGCCCCGTCGAAGCGCACCACCGGGCCGATCGAGGCGACCGTGAACACGACCACCAGCACGGCGACGATCCGGGCGGCCAGCGACCGGCGCACCAGCAGCGCCAGGGCGACCAGCGCCACCCAGCACCAGCGGCCAGCCGAATCAGGTGTTCTGCTCGGTCAGGCCCGATGGTTATTTACCACCGCATCGTTCGCCGGGCCCCGGTGTCCCGGGCGAACGTGTACGAAAGGCCACCCAGGTCCTTTGCCCCCATTTTTGGGGACACCCCCCCCCTGGCAACCCCCGGTTAGGACTGCGGGCCGTTGAACTGGAACCAGATCGGGTACGCGGTGAGCAGCAACGCCAGGGCGCCGCCGAGGCCGAGCGCGGACAGGAAACCGCGGGCGCGGGCCCACGCCGCCCGGGGGCGCTGCGCCGCGTACGCCAGCACGACCACCAGGCACGCCAGCGCCGTGAGCAGCAGCATCTCCTCGTTGATGAAGATCTGGTACGCCACCAGCAGGCCGAGCACCACGCCGTCCCGCCGCCAGCCGCGCCCCGGCGCGCCCAGCAGCAGCACCCGGGCCACGATCAGCGGCAGCAGGTAGTTGGAGACGAAGTTCGGCTGCCCGTTGGCGTGGTGCACGATGCCGGGCGCGAAGCCGAGGAACGCGCCGCCGAGGAACGCCGCCGCTCGCGAGCGCACCAGGTGCCGCGACAGCATCCAGTACGAGGTGGCCGCCGTCGCCGCGAGCGCCCCGCCGAGGTAGAGGGCGTACGTGACCTGCGGGCCGAGCAGCAGCGTCACCGGCGCCAGCGGCAGCGTCGCGCCGAGCAGCGACGTGTTCGCCATCATGTTCACCCCGTCCGGGGCGTTCTGGCGGGTGGAGAAGAGCGGATTCTCCAGGTGCTGCACCGAGTACGCGCCGTGTGCGAAGAGCCACTCGAACCAACTGTGGTCGGTCGGCAGGTGCGACGAGACGCGGTGTTCGACGTCCCCCCAGTAGTTGAGGCACACGAGGACGCCGAGGAGCACGTACGCTCCGATGGCCAGCAGGTCGGCGCGGCCGGGTCGGCGCCGGGGCCGGCGGGATGTGCCTGTGCCCGCCGCGTCGGGTCCGGTCGACGCGGTCCGCGTCGCCACGGGTGCGGAGTCAGAGTTCAGCGAGGGGTCTACCACCGGCACAGCCACGACGCGCCATCGTACAGGCGCGCTCGTGCGGTCCCGGCCGGCCGGTACGCCCCGGAGCGGCCCGGCGGGACGGTCGACCGGCGGCCGGCCACGGCCCGGTGAGGAGCGCGGGTGACCCTCATCGACCTCGGCGAGGTGCGCGGCGCCGCCACCCCGGCGTCGCCGCCCCGGCCGCCCCGGACGGTGGGCCGGCCACTGCGGGTGGCGCTGGCGGGCCTGCTCGCGCTGCTCGCCCTGGCCTCGTCGGCACCCGTGGTGCGTCCCGCGTCGGCGATGCTCGGCGGCCGGCTGGGCAGCCAGGTCCTCGTCATCGGCGGTCGGGTCTACCTGCTGGAACCGGCGCAGTCCGGTGACGCCGGGGGGCGCGAGGTGACCGTGCACGCGCTGCCCGCCGACGCGGGGCCCGCCGCCCGGCCGCTGTGGCGCACGACCGTGTCGGGCGTCGGCAACCTGCTGGGCGTGCAGGAGTACGCCGGCCTGGTCCTCTTCACCGGCAACCGGGACGGGCGGGACGTGCAGACCCTCGCCGTGGACGCGGCGACCGGCGAGCGGCGCTGGCAGCGGCCCGGCGACCCGGTGCCCACCGTGGGCGGGGGTCTGCTGCTCGTCGGCGACGACATCGAGCGGCGGGGCGAGCTGAGGGCGGTGGAACCGTCGTCGGGCAGCGTCCGGTGGTCGCTCCCGGATCACCTGGGCGTGACGACCTTCCACAGTCGCGCCGACGACGGCGCGGTCGACCTGGTGGTGCTGATCACGGCCGCCGGCCGGATCGAGCTGCGCGACGCGCTGTCCGGGGCGGTGCGGGCGAGCCTCGCCCCGCCCGCCGGCGGGCGGCGGGGGTACCTGCAGGTCACCGTCGCCGGTGACCTGCTGCTGGTCGGGAGGCACGAGCAGCAGCAGGTCCTACGGTTGACCGCGTACGGGCTCGCCAACCTGGACCGGCGCTGGGAGCTGGACCGGCCGCCGTTCGGGTACGCGATCGAGTGCGGTCCGCTGCTCTGCGCGGGGGCGTTCCCGAGCGGGGTGTCGGCGCTGGATCCGGCCACGGGCCAGACCCGATGGGCCAACCCGCGCCTACAGACGGTCCTCGCGGTGCACGGCGACCGGCTCCTCGCGGCCGTCGGCGGGCGGCCGGACGCCCCGATCGGCACCGTCAGGGTGCTGGACGCCGCGACCGGGCGGGAGGTCGCCGACCTGGGGCGCTGGGAGATCGTGCGGAGCCACACCCGGGCGGGCCGTGGTACGGCGTCCGGCCCGACCGTGGCGGTGCCGGCCTGGTCGTCGCGGAGCTGGACGTGGCGGGGGCGACGGCCCGGTTGCGCGTCGTGCTGCCCGGCGCGGCGGGGGACTGCGCCGCCGACGGCCGCGACATGGTCTGCCGCCAGCAGTCCGGCACGTACGGCTGGTGGCGGCTGCCGGCCTGAGGACCGGGCCGGGGTGGGACGCTGGTTTGGTGGCCGGCACTAGGTTGTCGGGAGGTCGGCCGGCGAGGAGGCGGGTATGCGGGTACTGGTGGTCGAGGACGAGCGCAACCTCGCCGACGCGATCGCGCGAGGGCTGCGCAAGCGCGGCATGGCCGTCGACGTCGCCTACGACGGCGACAGCGGGCACGAGATGGCCTTCGTCACCCGGTACGACGTGGTGGTGCTGGACCGGGACCTGCCGGGCGTCCACGGCGACCAGATCTGCGCCGAGCTGGCCGCCTCGGGCACCCTGACCCGGGTGCTCATGCTCACCGCCAGCGGCACCGTCGCAGACCGGGTCGAGGGGTTGCAGCTCGGCGCGGACGACTACCTGCCCAAGCCGTTCGCCTTCGACGAGTTGGTCGCCCGGGTGCAGGCGTTGGGCCGGCGGGCCACCCCGGCCGCCCCGCCCGTGCTCGCCGTCGCCGACCTGGTGCTCGACCCGGCCCGCCGGGTGGTGACCCGGGGCGGGACGGCCGTCGACCTGACCAACAAGGAGTTCGGGGTGCTCGCCGAGCTGCTCAAGGCGCGCGGTGCCGTGGTTTCCAGCGAGGAGCTGCTGGAACGGGTCTGGGACGCCAACACCGACCCGTTCACCACCATCGTCCGGGTCACGGTGATGACGCTGCGGCGCAAGCTCGGCGACCCGCCACTGATCGAGACGGTGGTCGGGGCCGGCTACCGCACCGCGGAGGGGGCATCGTGAGTGCGAGGAGTGAGCCGGGTTTGCGAGCCCCGCAGTCGCGAACTGAGGGAGTGTCGTGAGTGCGAGGAGTGAGCCGGGTTTGCGAGCCCCGCAGTCGCGAGCCAAGGAGGTACGGTGACCGCCGCGCCCCGCCCGCAGGTACGACGCGCCCTGCCTCGTCCGGCGTTGCGCCGCCCGACCGTCCGGCTGCGGCCCACCCTGCGGCTGCGGCTCACCCTGCTCAACGGGGTGCTCCTGGTGGGCGCCGGAACGATCCTGGTGTTGCTGGCCTGGCTGCTGGTCCGTGACGCGCTGCGCCCCACCGACGAGCTGCTGCCCGGCACCACCGTGCTGCTGGCCGACGGCCGGTCCCTGGACGCGGCGGAGTGGCAGCGGCAGCTCGCCGACGCCGCGTCCCGGGAGCTGCTGGCCAAGGGCCTGATGGCGCTGCTGGCGATCAGCGTGGTCGGGGTGGCCGGCGCGTACGCGGTGGCCGGCCGGGCGCTGCGCCCGCTGCACCAGGTCACCGCGACCGCCCAGCGCCTCGGCGAGGCCACCCTCGACCAGCGGATCGGCTGGTCCGGGGCGGACGACGAGGTGGCCGAGCTGGCCAAGACGTTCGACGCGATGCTGGACCGGATCACCGCCGCGTTCGAGGCGCAGAAGCGTTTCGTCGCCAACGCCTCGCACGAGTTGCGCACCCCGCTCGCGGTGATGCGGACCGAGATCGACGTGACGCTCAGCGACGACGAGGCCGACGCCGCCGAGTACCGCCGGATGGCCACCGTGGTCCGTGACGCCTCGGAACGGGCCAACGGGCTGGTCGACGCCCTGCTGGTGCTCGCCCGCAGCGAGGCCCAGGCGGGCCGGCGGCTGGGCCAGCGCGTCGAGTGCGACCTGGCCGCCGGTGCCGCCAACGCGCTCTCGGCCGTGCGCCGGGAGGTGGAGCGGATCGGGCTGCGGGTGCAGACGTCGCTGGAGTCCGCGCCGGTGGTGGGCGATCCCGGGCTGCTGGATCGGCTTGCCGGCAACCTGATCGAGAACGCGGTCCGCTACAACCACCTGCACGGCCGGATCACGGTGCGCACCGGCACGGACGGCTGCACGTCCTGGCTGGTGGTCGCCAACACCGGCTTCGAGGTCAGCCAGGCCGACGTGCCGGGGCTGTTCGAGCCGTTCCGCCGGGGCGGGCAGGAACGCACCGGGGCGCGGGGCTCCGGGCTGGGGCTCTCCATCGTCCGGGCGGTCAGCGACGCGCACGGCGGCACGGTGCGGGTGGTCGCGCAGTCCGGCGGCGGGCTGGAGGTCACGGTGACGCTGCCCGCCGCCGACGCCGCCTCCGCCGGTGCCGGCCCGTCCCACGCCGGGCGCCCCTGACCTGGCCCCAGGGGCGGTCGGCGATCGGCTGTTCGTGTGCCGCGCCCGGCTGACCCGGCGAGGTCCGCGTCGGGTGGCCGGGCCGGCGTCGGGTGCTCGGGTGGAGCCGTCGCGCGGTCGGTCAGAATCGGTCATCCGCCCTGGACGCGGGGGCCGCGGTGGGTAAAGGTGTGCTGGTGCCATGCCCCACGTGGTGCGTGCCCCGCGTCGGCCGCCCCGGCCGTCCGGCGGCGAACCGCGTCTCCGCCCGCCCGTGCTCCGGGAGCTGCCCGTGATCTTCCCCTCGGCCCTGACCCGCCGTACCCTGGCGGCGCTTGCCGCGGTCGCCCTGACCGTCGCCGGCCTCGCCGTCGGTGGCCCGGCGAGCGCCGCGCCCGACCACGACAAACTGGTCTCCGACGTTCCGTCGACCGCGTCGCCGGACATCATGGACGGCACCGTGTTCGCCATCCACGACGCCGGCACGAAGATCATCGCCGCGGGCTCGTTCACCACCGTGCAGAACCGCAACTCGGACGTGGACATCCCCCGCAACTACGTGCTCGCGTTCGACAAGGCCACCGGCGCGGTGGACACCGCGTTCGCGCCGGTCGTAGACGACGAGGTGAGCGCGGTGGCGGCCGGGCCGACGGCCGGCACCGTCTACCTGGCCGGCAAGTTCAACACGGTAAACGGGGCGACCCGGCGCAAGCTGGCGCTGGTCAACGTCGCCACGGGGGCCACCGTCACCAGCTTCGCCGGGCCGGCGTTCAACGGACTCATCGAAGACGTCGCCCTGGCTGGGGACCGGCTGCTCGTCGGCGGCATCTTCACCACCGCCGGCAACGCCAACCCGCGCGGCGGCCTCGCCTCGCTCAACGCCGCCACCGGCGCGCTGGACAGCTACCTGACCACCACCCTCACCGAGAACCACAACTACGACGGGGTGAGCGGGGCCAAGGCCGGCGTCGGCGCGGAAAGGCTCGCGCTCTCCCCGGACGGCACCCAACTCGTCGTGATCGGCAACTTCAAGAAGGCCGACGGGGTGCTGCACGACCAGATCGTGAAGCTGGACCTCGGCGCGACCGCCGCGACCGTCGCCAACTGGAACACCAGCCGGTACACCCCGCGCTGCGCGTGGAAGACGTTCGACTCGTACATGCGGGACGTGGCCTTCGCCCCGGACGGCAGCTACTTCGTGGTGGTCACCACCGGCGGCCGGTACAGCGGGTCGCTCTGCGACGCCGCCGCCCGCTGGGAGGCCGCCGCGACCGGCGACGAACAGCAGCCCACCTGGGTGAACTACTCCGGCGGCGACACCTTCCTCTCGGTGGGGATCAGCGAGCAGGCCGTCTACGTCGGCGGGCACATGCGCTGGCTCAACAACAGCCTCGGCGGCGACAGCGCGCAGGCCGGGGCCATCGGCCGGGCCAGCATCGCCGCCCTTGACCCGCGCAACGGGCTGCCGCTGTCGTGGAACCCGGGCCGGCACCCGCGCGGCTACGGCGTGGCGGAGATGCTGGTCACCCCCCAGGGCATCTGGCTGGGCTCGGACCAGTCCTGGATCGGCAACTTCCAGTACCGGCGGGAGCGGATCGCGTTCTTCCCGCTGACCGGCGGCAAAGCCCCGCACCCGACCACCACCGCCGCCGGCCTGCCCGGCACGGTGTACCAGGCCGGGGTGCCGGCGCCGCCGCGCGTCCTGTACCGGGTCAACGCCGCCGGCCCCGCCATCGCGTCCACCGACAACGGGCCGGAGTGGAGCGTCGACACCGCCGCCAACCCCAGCCCGTACCGCAACACCGGCAGCAGCGCGGCCAGCTACCTCACCCAGGCCAGCCTCGACGCCACCGTCCCGCCCGGCACCCCGGCCGGGCTGTACAACGACGAGCGGTGGGACGGCGACGCTGCCCCGGAGATGCAGTGGGACTTCCCGGTGCCCGCCGGCACCGAGGTCACCGTCCGGCTCTACCTGGCCAACCGGTACGTCGGCACCTCGACCCCCGGCAAGCGGGTCTTCGACGTGACCCTCGACGGCACGCTCGTCCTGAACGACATCGACCTGGCGGTCACGCCGGGGCACAACATCGGCACCATGCGGGCGTTCACGGTGGTCAGCGACGGCAACGTCGACATCGACTTCGGGCACGTGGTGCAGAACCCGCTCGTCAGCGCGATCGAGATCGTCAGGGCCGGCCCGCTGCCCACCGGCGACGAGGTGCAGGCCCGCTCGTACGACGGGGCGGCCACCGTCGGCGCGGCGGTTCCGGTGGCCAACCCGGACGACACGGACTGGTCGGAGGCCAAGGGCGCGTTCTGGGTCGGCGGCACCCTGTTCTACGGGATGAACGGCGCGCTCCAGCGGCGCACCTTCGACGGGACCACCTTCGGCACGCCGAGCCTCGTCGACCCGTACCACGACGCGTACTGGGACACGGTGGAGACGGACTCCGGCGCGGCCGGGCAGACGTACGCTGGCGCGACCAGCAACTTCTACCCGGAGATCCCCAACGTCACCGGCATGCTCTACACCGGCGGCCGGCTCTACTACACCCTCTCCGGCCAGAGCGGCCTGTACTGGCGCTGGTTCACCCCGGACAGCGGGGCGGTCGGCGCCGACAAGTTCACCGTCGCGGGGGTGACCGGGTTCGCCGACACCGGGTCGATCTTCCTCGCCGACGGCACCCTGTACCGGGTCAGCCGCTCGACCGGCGCGCTGGCCTCCACCGCGTGGGCCGGCGGCGTGCCCACCGGCGCGTTCACCACCGTCAGCGGCCCCACCCTCGACGGGGTGGACTGGCGCGCCAAGGCCGTCTTCGTCGGCCCGTAGACCCCCGCCGCACCACGGGGGGCACCCCGGCCCGGTTCCGCGTTCGCGCGGTGCCGGGCCGGTGCCTTTTCCGGGTACGCCGTTCGGCCCGTCCGCATTCGATGTCGACTTCGACACCCGGTAGGTGAGTTGCCCACAGGGACAGACCAGGGCCGGTCCACCAGCGGATGGCGGAAGGTGCGCCCAGCAGTGCGGGAGGATGCGATCTCCATCACCCCGGCGAGGTTTGGTAAGCCTTACCTTATAGCCTGGCCTCGCTCCTCGCGGCATCCAACGAGCTGTCGGGGTGACAGAAACTCTTGCACGATAGGACCGGTCATGCGCAGTGTTCCCCGCCGCATCGTCGTGGCGCTTGCTCTCCCCATGTTGCTATCCGGCTGTTTCGCCCCGGGCGACGGTGGCTCCAATACGGATGCCCAAGCCCGGTCGGCCGGTCGCCTGAGGGTCGCACTCGCGGTACCGCCGGTGCAGGCACTGTCCCCCTACAGCAATGACGCCACCGTTCTGAGCAAGCTCTCTGTGGTTGAAGGGCTTACGGCACTGGACGCGGACGGAGCCGCAGTGCCGGCGCTGGCAAAGTCCTGGATCCGAAAGAACCCCACCTTGTGGGTCTTCGAGCTGCGCAAGGCGACGTTCCAGGACGGCACGGAGGTCACCGCCGAGTCCGTCGTCAATGCGCTCGACCACGCCAATGCGGCCAAGACCAAGCCACGCGTCCTCAGTGACGTGACGCTGACCGTGAAGGCCGAGGACAGCGACACTGTCATGGTCAGCACGAAGACTGCCGACCCGGTGCTCCCGCTGCGGCTCGCCAGCCCCGCGCTGGGCATCCTCTCGGTGAAGGCGTACGCCAGCGACGGCACCGTCAGCCCCGTCGGCACCGGAACCGGCCCATTCAAGATCACCAAGCTGATCGGGAAGACCAAGGCGGCTTTGGACCGTTTCGACGGCTACTGGGGCGGCAAGGCCAAGGCATCCGGCATCGACGTCACCTGGATTGCCGACGGGACCGCCCGCGCCAACGCCATGCGCGCCGGCGAAGTCGATATCGCCGAGTGGATCCCCACCGCCCAGGCGAATCTGCTGGACAAGAACACCCGTCGCGAGGTGCCCTCCGTGCGGACCGACAGCCTGATCCTCAATACCCGCAGCGGCATCTTCACCGACGAGTCGCTGCGCAGGGCCGCCCGCGAGGCCGTGAACGGTTCCGCCCTGGTCGGCTCGATCTTCGGCGGGTACGCCGACCCCGCGCAGGGCCTGTTCGGGCCCGCCGTTTCCTGGGCGGCCCACAAGCGTGTCGAGGTTACGGGCCGCGCGGTGGCCGCGACCACCGCCGAGGTCGAGTCGAAGACCAACGGCAGGACGCTGCGCCTGGCCGCCTACACCAACCGCGCCGAACTGCCCGAGGCCGCGACCGTCGTGCAGCAGCAGCTTGAGAAGGCGGGGTTCACCGTGCAGCAGGACGTACGCGAGTACACGCAGATGGAGCCCGACCTCCTCGCCGGCAAATACGACGCGCTCGTCTTCTCCCGCGTGACGCTCCTGGACACCGGCGACGCGGTCGCATACCTGGCGAGCGACTTCATGAGCAACGGCGTCTACAACATCGCGGGTCTGAAGGACTCCAGTGTCGACCAGGCCATCACCTCTGCCGCCGAGGAGGGCGACACCGCGCAGCGGCAGCAGAAGATCATGCAGGCCGAGGCGGAGATTCTGCGGACGGACGCGATCGTGCCGCTGGTCCACGAGAAGGTCGTGCAGGGTGTCAGCTCCAGCGTCGAGGGCGTGCTCCTCGATCCCCGCGAACGCTCCCTGATCAACGTCGGCACCCAGCTGAAATAACCCCGGCGATGAGCAGCGGAACCCTGTCAGGCTCGATCGCGGCCGATGCTCGGCGGGCCCGGTGGTTCGTTGCCGTCGGCCGCGTCGTAGCCGGGGCAGCCCTGCTGGTGACCGTCGCCCTGCTGCCCTGGCTGTCCAGGACCGATCCCGCGCTGACGGTGCTACGGGCTCGCTCCGCCGACCAGGATCCCACCCCGGCGCGGCTGGCAGCCGTACGAGAACAACTGGGATTGGACGAGGGGCCGTTCAGCCATCTCGCGCATTGGTTGGGTGGTCTGCCCCGCGGCGACGCCGGCATTTCGTGGGTGTCGGGCGAACCGGTCCTTCCCCAGGTGACGGCCGCCTTCGCCGTCTCGTTCACGCTGATGCTCGGCGCACTCGTGGTAACGATCGCGGTAGCCGTGCTGGTCAGCGCCCGCACCCTGTACCTCGGCTCCCGGCAGCGGCTGCGCAGAGAGAGCGCGGGCACCGGGGCCGCCGTCCTCGCCGCGCTGCCCAAGTTCCTGCTCGCTTCGCTGCTCGCCACCGTATTCGGTGTGTGGCTGGGCTGGTTCCCGTCCAGCGGCTGGACGGGACCGGGGTCGATGGTGCTGCCCGCGCTCGCCCTGGGCCTGTCCTCCGGGGCGATGATCGGCGGCCTGCTCGGCCACGCTCTGCCCGCCGCCTTCCACGAGCCGTGGGTGCGGACCTGGCGCCTCTGCGGGTTCTCGCCCGGCCGCATTGCCTGGCACGCGCTGCGCCGCACGGTGGCCGGCGTGCTCCCACAGTTTCTGCCGACCGTCGTCGCCCTGGTCGGCGGCGCCGTCGCAGTGGAGAAGATCTTCAACATTCCCGGCCTGGGCCGGCTCGCCCTGGACGCCGCTCTGGCCCAGGATCTCCCGCCCCTGCAGACAGCGACACTGCTCCTCGTCCTGCTCGGCACCGCCGCCGGCCTGCTCATCCAGGCCCTGCGCCGAACGCTTCTCGGCCCCGCCCTGCGCGACGCGGCCCTGCCCGCACTGCACCCGGCGGCCCTGCCACGCCGGCGCTCCACAGGCTGGGTCGCCGGACTGTGTGCGTTCGCCCTGTTCGCGCTGGTCATAGCCGGGCTGCTGCGCGATCCGCTGCACGTGGACACGGCAGCCCGCCTGCTGGTCCCCTCAGCCGCGCACCCGTTGGGCACCGACGCGCTGGGCCGTGACCTGCTGGCCCGGCTCGGCCACGGCGCGCTACGCACGGCCGGAGTCGCCCTCGCGGTGACTGCGGTCAGCGCCGTCGTCGGGCTGCTGCTGGGAATGGCCGGTCGCGCGAGCGCGGGCCTGACCGAGGTGATGTCGACGCTCCCGGCCGTCCTGGCCGGACTGCTGACGACCGCGGTGACCGGGCCGTCGGTGTGGGGAGCCGCGTGCGCGGTGTGCCTGGTCGCCTGGACGCCGTATGCCGCTCAGGCCGCGGCTCTGCTGGAAGAGGAACGGGCGACCGGTTACCTGCTCGCGTCGATCTCGCTCGGTGCGGGGCCGATACATCTGCTGCGCCGCCACCTGCTGCCCGCGGTGTTGCCCGCCGTACTGCGCAACGCCGTCCTACGCCTGCCCACCACGGTCCTTGTGCTGGCCTCCCTCGGCTTCCTCGGCCTGGGTGAGCAACCGCCGACTCCCGAGTGGGGACGCCTGCTGTCGGAGAACCAGCCATACGTGGAACTGGCCCCCTGGACCGTGCTCGGCCCGGCCGGTGCGCTCGTTCTGCTCGCAGTTCTGGCCGTGTCCGGTATGGGGTCGGGACGGAGCAGACTTTGAGGTAGACGGTTGCCGCATCGGCAGGCACCAACCCGCGGCAACCCGGCCGAGGGCGGATCAAGATCGCGTCACTGCCGCCGATTGGCCAGGGGCAGATCGCCGCGTAGAGGCGGGCCGAGGCGTAAGTGTCCCGATGGCGCACGGACCTGCCGAGATCAGTGCGGCTGATCTTGATGCCGGACTGTCGCTAGCATTGCCGGCATGGCAACGCGGCTTGTTCAGATCAACATGAAGGCTCGGGACGATTCCGCGCTGGGCGGTTTCTGGGCGGAGGCGCTCGGCTGGGGAGTCTCCAGCGAGGGACCCGGCGTGACCAACCTCGAACCCGAGGGCTTCGTCTACCCCGACCCCGTCGCCGTCTGTATCGACCTCGTCGCCTCCCCGGAACCCAAGACGGTCAAGAATCGCGTGCACGTCGACCTCGCCACCACCTCGGCGGCCCATCATGCGGAGTTGGTGGCGCGCCTGAGGGATCTCGGCGCAACACCCGCCGACGTGGGCCAGGGCGACGTCCCATGGACGGTCATGGCCGACCCGGAGGGCAACGAGTTCTGCGTGCTGGATTGGCACGACCCGATCCAAGACACTGGACCGATCGCCACGGTCGTGGTCGACTGCGTCGATCCGCGAGCTATGGCCCGTTTCTGGGGCAAGGCCATGGACTGGACCCTGCACAAGGTGACCGACCACAACGCGGTACTGCGCTCCGCCAAGGGCGTCGGCCCATACCTGCAGTTCATCCGCACACCCGATGCAAAGACCACGTGGAATCGAGTCCATCTAGACCTCCGCCCCTATCCAGGTGACGACCTGAAGGCCGAGGCGGCCAGACTGCGGACTCTCGGCGCCACCGCCATCGATTTGGACAGCGATGTCCATTGGATGGTCCTCGCCGACCCGGAAGGCAACGAGTTCTGCCTCCTCACCCCAGGCTGACGCCGCTATCCGGACCGGTGCTGCTGTTCAACGGCGCGCGTGACCCGTTCCCGTCGTGGCCGGCGGCGTCGGCGGCTACCCGGAAGCCGTGGTGCGACCCGGCCACCTGAAGTACCACCCGCGCGGGGGCTCCCCTGCCGCCACCACCGGTTCACCGTTCTTGCCGGTGGAGGGTGGCGGATACGGCCGAGGTTTCCGCCGGCGCTGGTGCCGGCACCGGCCGCTGGTGCCGGCGGGTCAGGCCGACCCCAACGAGCACGACCACCATGCCGGCGATGATCCGCAGGCTGAGATCCTCCTCTCGCACGATGGCCCCCAGCGCCACCGAGACCACCGGCAGCAGATAGCCGATCGTCGCGGCGTTGGTGGCGCCCTCGGCGGCGATGATCCGATAGGTGAGGTGGAAGGTGGCCCCGGTGGCGACGACGCCCAGAATCATGACCACGATCAGCGTCTTCGGGCCGATCTCGATCTGCGTCAGACCGTCGGCCGACAGGGTCGGCGCGGTCAGGCCGGTCGCCGCGATGAGTTGCGCCGCGGACAGCGAGATCGTGGGTATGCCCTTGCCGACCAGGTGGCGGCCCATGTAGGCGAAGCCCACCGCGTAGCTCGCCGCCGCGGCGACGATGGCCAGGGCACCCCAGCCGACCGGCCCGGTCGTCTGCCACGGTGCGAAGATCAGTACGACGCCGGTGAACCCGAGGATGAGACCAACCAGCCGGACCGACCGCAGACCGCGGTCGGAGCCGATGACGACGGCGACCAGCAGCGACCACAGCGGGGTGGTCGCGTTCAGTACCCCAGCCACCCCGGAGTCGATGGTCTGCTGTCCGATGCTGAACATGGCGAACGGCAGGGCGTTGCCGAAGAACGCGGCCACGACGATGTGACCCCACGTCGCACGATCCCGCGGCAGCCGTCGACCCGAGACGAGGCACGCGATCAACAGTGCGGCCGATCCGAGCACGCACCGGCTGAAAGTGACCTGGGCCGGAGTCAAAGCGTCCAGGGCCAGATCGATCCAGAGGAAGGTCGACCCCCACAGCAGGGCGAGTACGCCCACCTGCGTCCACGTTCGTAGCCTGCTCACTCCTCACACGGTGCCGGAGCCAACCTGGAAGGAAAAGCGAAAGATTCTGCACAAGAGTTAAGCTCTGCTACATGCTCGATGTGAGACGGATGCAGGTGTTGCGGGCGGTGGTCACCAGCGGGTCGGTGACCGCAGCGGCGGCGCACCTCGGCTACACCCCCTCCGCCGTCAGCCAGCAGGTGGCGGCGCTGGAGAAGGAAGCCGGGATCGCGCTGCTCGAACGCGTCGGCCGAGGCGTGCAGCCCACGGCTGCCGGCCGGCTGCTCACCGGGCACGCGGCCATCATCAGCCAGCAGGTCGCCGAGGCGGAGACGGCGCTGGCCGACCTGCGCGCAGGGCGTACCGGACGGCTGACGATCCGCTACTTCGCCTCGGTCGGGCCGACCCTGCTGGCACCCGCCCTCGCCCGACTCCGCCGCGAGCACCCCGGCGTGACGATCGACCCCAAGCTTGCCGATTCGGGTGACCCACTGCCGGACGTGGAACAGGGCAACGCCGACCTGGCCCTCGTGGTCCGCCGACCGGGCGATGACATTCGCCAGGGCATCCGCATGGTGCATCTGCTCGACGATGCATTCCAGGCCGTGCTGCCTCCCGGGCACCCGCTCGCCGCGCAACAGGTGATCGACCTGGCCGACCTCGCAGGTGAGCCGTGGGTCGGCAGCGAACCGCCTGGCCCCTGCCTGGAGCCCATCATTGACGCCTGCGCCGCCGCTGGCTTCACCCCGAACTTCCTCGCGAAGTCGGAGGACTACGCCACGGCTCAGGGATTCGTCGCCGCCGGCCTCGGCGTCGGCCTCATCCCCCGACTCGGACTGACCCGCCATCCTGGCGTCACCATCCGTCCGGTCCGCCACCCCGAACCGGTCCGGGCGATCTACGCCGCGGTCCGGGAGATCTCACTGGCCCAGCCCGCACCACGCGCACTGATAGACGCCCTCATCGACGCTGTGAAGGAGTGAGGCGCGGGAGTCGACGACCAGCGGCGGCCGGGCGGCACCGGCTGGGCTGGTGCTCGCCGACCCGGAGGGCAACGAGTTCTGCGTGCTGCGCACCACCGCCGAGCGGGCCGCGTCGGCGTAGCCCGCGGGCTGGCCCCCGCGCGCCGCGCGGGGGCCCGGCCCGTCCGGGTCAGGAACGCTGCTCGATCTGGCCGCGCATGGTGACGAACTCGGCCTTCGCCTCCTTGGCGGACTTGAAGAACACCACGATCAGGCCGACGCTGCCCCGGTCGGCCCAGACGCAGACGCCCAGCGGCATCCCCTCGGTCTTGCCGTCGCCGCAGCGCGCCTCGCCGCCGAGCGGACCCGGCTCCGTCGTGGTCATCTCCTGCACGGCCAGGTCGGTCTTGAGGCCGGCGATTGCGTCGTCCATCTCCTTCTTCGGGTCCGCCAGCACGCCGGACGCCGCGACGACCATCACGAGGTCCTGCTTGGCGACGTCGCCGTAGAACGCCCCGACGGTGCCGGTCTCGTTCTGCACGGTCGACTTCATCTCGGTGACCATCTGGTCCGACAGCTTCGTCAGCTCCGGGTCGGTGACCTGCTTGCGGCCGGCGAGGGTGGCCGGTGCGACGACCCGGGTGTTGGCGGCGTCGACCACGTCGCCGACCTCGTCCTTCACGGTGAACCAGGTGATCGCCGCGCCGCCGAGGCAGAGCACCAGCACCACGGCCAGTGAGATCAGCACGATCTTGCCGGCTTTGGACTTCTTCGGCGGCAGCGGCGCGTCGTACGGCTGGCCGGCCGGGGGCGGGTAGCCGCCCGGCTGCTGCGGGACGGGCTGCTCCCCGTAAGGCTGTTGCGGCTGGTGCGGGTAAGGGTTGCCCGACGGCTGGGACATGTGAGTCAGCTCCAGTTAGTTGATCAGGAGCGGTGATCGTAGCCAGACCAACCGACGGTCGGTGCCCCTGGCGGGGCAAAGGTGAGCGGGATGACGATCGCGGTGGCCGGGACGCCCTGTCGGGGGAGCCCGGCCACCGCGATCGCGTGCGGCGACAGGATCAGGCGGGCAGGCTCGCCAGGCCGCGCGGCAGGAACCGCCGGCCGGTGACCCGCTCGCTGGTGCCGGTCCGGTCCAGGTACGGCGTGACGCCGCCCAGGTGGAACGGCCAGCCGGCGCCGAGGATCAGGCACAGGTCGATGTCCTGCACCTCGGCGACGACACCCTCGTCGAGCATCAGCCGGACCTCCTGGGCCAGGGCGTCGAGCGCGTTCTGCCGCAGCTGCTCGGCGGTCAGCGGCTCGTCGCCCACCACCAGCAGCTTGGCGACGTCGGCGTTGATCTCGTCGTCGACCACGATCGGCTGGCCCGACTCGGCGATCCGCCGCAGGTTCTCGCTGACGCCGAACCGGTCCGGGAAGGCCCCGTGCAGGGTGCCGCCCACGTGGTACGCCACGGCCGGGCCGACGAGCTGGAGCAGCGCGAGCGGGCGCATCGGCAGGCCCAGCGGGTCCAGGGCGCTGTTCGCCACGTCCAGCGGGGTGCCGGCGTCGACGGCGGCGAAGACGGTGCCGAGGAAGCGGGTGAGCAGCCGGTTCACCACGAACGCCGGGGCGTCCTTCACCAGCACGCTGGACTTCTTGAGCTGCTTGCCGACCGCGAACGCGGTTGCCAGGGTGGCGTCGTCGGTCCGCTCGCCCCGGACGATCTCCAGCAGCGGCAGCACCGCGACCGGGTTGAAGAAGTGGAAGCCAACCACCCGCTCCGGGTGCTCCAGCTCCTCGGCCATCGCCGTGACCGACAGACTGGAGGTGTTCGTGGCGAGCACCGCCTCGGGGGAGACGATCTTTTCCAGCTCGGCCCAGACCTGCTTCTTGACGGCCAGGTCCTCGAACACGGCCTCGATGACGAAGTCGGCGTCGGCGAAAACACCCTTGTCGACGGAGCCGCTGACCAGGCCGTACAGCTTGGCGGCCGTGCCCTTGTCCATCCGGCCCCTGCTGACGGCCTTCTCGATCTGGGTGTGCACGTAGCCCACGCCCTTGTCGACCCGGGCCTGATCCAGGTCGGTCATGACGACCGGCACCTGAAGGCGGCGGGCGAACAGCAGCGCGAGCTGGCTGGCCATCAGGCCGGCGCCGACGATGCCGACCTTGTTCACCGGCCGGGCCAGGCCCTTGTCCGGTGCGCCGGCCGGCCGCTTGGCCCGCCGCTGCACCAGGTCGAACGCGTACAGCCCGCTGCGCAGTTCCTCGGAGAAGATCAGGTCCGCGAGCGCCTCGTCCTCGGCGGCGGTACCGGCGGCGAACTCGGCGTCCTTCGCCGTCTCCAGCAGGTCCAGCGCCTTGTACGCGGCGGGGACCGCGCCGTGCAGCCGCGCGTCGAGGGTCTGCCGGGCGAAGTACAGCACGCCCGCCCACATGTCCTTGTCGACCTCGGGCCGGGTCACGGTGATCTCGCCGCGCACCACGCCCGCGGCCCACAGCAGGGACCGCTCCAGGAAGTCCGCCGGCTCCAGCAGCACGTCGGCGATGCCCAGCTCGGCGGCCTGCTTCGGCTTGAGCATCTTGTTCTGCATCAGCGGGTTCTGCAGGATCACCTGGGTGGCGGCCGGGATGCCGATCAGGTGCGGCAGTAGCTGGGTGCCGCCCCAGCCGGGGATCAGGCCGAGGGAGACCTCGGGCAGCGCCAGCGCCGACGCTCCGCCGGACAGCGTCCGGTAGTGACAGTGCAGGGCCAGCTCCAGGCCGCCGCCCATCGCCGCGCCGTTGACGAAGGCGAAGGTCGGGACCGTGCTGTCCTTGAGCCGGGCGAAGACCCGGTGGCCGAGCCGACCGATCTCCAGGGCCTGCTCCCGGTCGGCGAGCTGCGGCAGGCTGGTGATGTCGGCGCCGACGCAGAAGATGTACGGCTTGCCGGTGACCGCGACGAACGCCGGGTCCGCCGCGAGGGCGGCCGTGATCGCCTCGTCCAGGCTGGTCAGGCCGCCCGGGCCGAAGCTGTTCGGCTTGGTGTGGTCGAAGCCGTTGTCGAGGGTGATCAGGGCGGCCGGGCGGGCCAGCCCCGGCACGTTCACCTGGCGCAGCAGCGCCCGGGTGACCACCTCGTTCGGTGCGGCGAGCGTGCTCACTCGTTGCCCTCCTGTCCAGCCGGAACGGCGGAACCGGTCCAGTGCGGGTTCTCCCAGATCACGGTGCCGCCCATGCCGATGCCGATGCACATCGCGGTGAGGCCGTAGCGGACCTCGGGGTGCTCGGCGAACTGCCGGGCGAGCTGCGTCATCAGCCGCACGCCCGAGGAGGCGAGCGGGTGACCGATGGCGATCGCGCCGCCCCACGGGTTGACCCGGGGGTCGTCGTCGGCGATGCCGAAGTGGTCGAGGAAGGCGAGCACCTGCACGGCGAACGCCTCGTTCAGCTCGAACAGGCCGATGTCGTCGATGCTCAGACCGGCGATGCGCAGCGCCTTCTCCGTCGACGGGATCGGGCCGACGCCCATCACCTCCGGCTCGACGCCGACGAAGCCGTACGAGACCAGCCGCATGGCGACCGGGAGGCCCAGCTCGCGGGCGGTGTCCTCGGCGGCGAGCAGGCTCGCGGTGGCGCCGTCGTTCAGGCCGGCCGCGTTGCCGGCGGTGACCTTGCCGTGCGGGCGGAACGGGGTCTTGAGGGTGGCGAGCTTCTCCAGCGACGTGTCGCGGGGCGCCTCGTCGGTCGTGGCCAGGCCCCAGCCGCCCTCGTCGTCGCGGATCGCCATCGGCACCAGGTCGCCCTGGAGCTTGCCGTTGGCGTACGCCTTCGCGGTCCTCTGCTGCGAGGCGAGCGCGAACGCGTCGGTGCGCTCCTTGGTGATGTGCGGGACCCGGTCGTGCAGGTTCTCCGCGGTGGCGCCCATGACCAGGGCGGACGGGTCGACCAGCTTCTCCGCGACGATCCGCGGGTTGGGGTCGACGCCCTCGCCCATCGGGTGACGGCCCATGTGCTCGACGCCGCCGGCGATCGCGACGTCGTACGCGCCCATGGCGATGCCGCCGGCCACGGTGGTGACGGCGGTCATCGCCCCGGCGCACATCCGGTCGATGGCGAAGCCGGGGACGGTCTTCGGCAGGCCGGCCAGCAGGGCGGCGGTGCGGCCGATGGTGAGGCCCTGGTCGCCGATCTGGGTGGTGGCGGCGATGGCGACCTCCTCGACCCGCTCCGGCGGTAGCTGCGGGTTGCGGCGCAGCAGCTCGCGGATGCAGCGGATCACCAGGTCGTCGGCGCGGGTGTTGGCGTACATGCCACCCGCCTTGCCGAACGGGGTACGGACGCCGTCGACGAAGACGACATCTCGAACTTCACGGGGCACTTGAGCCTCCTTTTCGACCCTGACTCGGCCACGTCGCCGACAGGCGGCACCACGGACCGAACGAGGATCGCGGCACGGGCGTGGTTACTCGGATGCTACTCGCCAGTAACCAAGCCTGACACCACCCCCTGTGTAACCCACCCCACACCCCCGACCCACGTCGGCCGATCATGCGGCTGACGGCACGGCCGATCCCTCCGACCGCCGCCGACCCCATGATCGACGTGGCTCAGGCCCCCGGGGAAGGGCTCGTCAGGGCGGGGGTCAGGCCGGGAACCAGGAGGGCGAGCTGCCACTCGCGGGCGCCGAAGCCACGCAGCGTCTCGGCGACCGTGGCCTCCGTGACCTCCTCCGGCGGGGCCCAGGCGAGCCGGCGGATCGAGTCCGGGGCGATCAGGTTCTCCGGCGGGAGGGCATGCTCACCCGCGACCCGGATTACCACCTCCCGGCACCGGGCCAGCCGGCCGGCGGCCACCGGATCCCGCTCCGCCCAGCGGTGCGGCGGGGGCGGACCCTCCACCGCCGGCGTGACCGGCAGCGCGTCCTCGGGCAGTTGCCGGGCGTCGTCCAGCGCCGCCAACCAGGTGCGGGCCAGCCGGCGCACCGACCGACCGCCGAAGCCCGGCAGGGTGAGCAGCGTCTTCTCGTCCCTCGGGTCCAGCTCGGCGGCGGCCACGATCGCCGAGTCCGGCAGCACCCGGCCCGGCGCGGCATCGCGGCGGGCGGCGATCTGGTCGCGGGCGTACCAGAGGGAACGGACCCGGGCCTGGGCGCGGGCCCCCCGCACCCGGTGGATGCCGGAGGTACGCCGCCACGGCTCCGCCCGGACCCGGGGCGGGCGGGCCCCGCTGTGCACCAGCGCGGCGAACTCCTCCGCCGCCCATGCCGACTTGCCCTGGCGGGCCAGCTCCGCGTCGAGCGCGTCGCGCAGGTCGGTCAGCAGTTCCACGTCCAGCGCAGCGTACGTGAGCCACGACTCCGGCAGTGGCCGGCTCGACCAGTCCGCCGCCGAGTGGTGCTTCTCCAGGCTGAAGCCGAGTAGCTGCTCGGTCAGCGCGGCCAGCCCGACCCGCTCAAAACCCGCCAGCCGAGCGGCCAGTTCCGTGTCGAACAGCCGGCGTGGGCGCAGCCCCACCTCGGCCAGGCACGGCAGGTCCTGGCTGGCGGCGTGCAGCACCCACTCGGCGTCGGCGATGGCCGAGTCCAGGCTGCTCAGGTCGGGCAGCGGCAGCGGGTCGATCAGCGCGGTGCCGGCCCCGGCCCGGCGCAGCTGGACGAGGTATGCGCGCTGGCTGTAGCGGTACCCCGAGGCGCGTTCGGCGTCCAGGGCGACCGGGCCGGTGCCGGCGGCGAACCGGGCCACGACCTCGGCGAGCCCGGCCACGGTCGTCACCGGCTCGGGTGTCCCCTCGCGGGGGGCGGTCAGGGGCACGGGCCCGTCGGCGGTCGGTTCGGGCCCCGCGTCCACCGGCTCCGGCGCGGCCGACGGCAATTGGTGCGGCTCGTTTCCCGTTCGGCTTTCGGCGGCCCGACGGCGCAGGGGTGGTTCGTCGGTCACCTGACAACCCTAGTGCGCGCGGCGATCCGGCGCGCGTAGCCGGGTGCGGTGTGTGTCGGCGTCGGCGACTTGACCCGGCGTGCCAGGGTCGGACATCGGGCAGACAAAGCGCGTCGACGCGGGTACGTTCCTTCGGGCCGCCGCCCGGGACCGCACCGGTGTCGGGCGGCGGGGCGTCTACGGGGAGGACGTGGCGATGACGACGGTTGGGTACGGTCCGACGGGCGCGGGGCAGGGGCCCGACGACGGCTCGGGCGGGGGTTGGCCCGCTCCGGCGCGACCCGCCGAGTCCCGGGCCGGCGAGCCGTCCACAGGCGACGCGCGGCCCGGCCCGCTGCCGCCCCGGCTCAACCCACCCCGAGGCTCCGCCGTGCCGTACCCGCACGCCGCGGCCCCCTACCCGCCCGCCGGCCAGCCCACCGAGCCCGGTCGCTGGCCGGGTCACGCCGCTGTGTCGGGTCACGCCGCTGTGCCCAACCAGTGGTCCGGTTCGGCACCCCCCGGCTGGCCTGCCGCCGGGCAGCAGTCACCGCCCGCCGTGCAGCAGCCGCCGGCCGGGTACGCCGCACCGGCGCCCCCGTCTGCGGTCTCCGGCCCGGCGTATTCGCACGGCGGGGCGTCCCCCGTCCCCGGGCCAGCCTGGCCCGCGCCCGCCCCGACCGGCGGTTCGACCCCGCCGCCGCCCCGGGCCCGGGGTCGCGCCCTGACGTTCGTCGCGTTCGGGCTCGCCGTGGTCCTGGCGGTGGTAGCCGGCGTGCAGGCGTACCAGATCAACCGGCTCTCCGGCCGGCTGGCCGACACCGACCGGCGGCTGGCCACCGCACAGAGCGGCGACGGTGCCCGGCTCGACGGCCTGGACCAACGGACGCAGGCCCTGGAGAAGCAGGCCGGGGCGCAGTTCAACCCGGAGGCGGTGGCCAGCGCCGTGCTGCCCAGCGTGTTCCGGGTCAAGGCCGGGCAGTTCACCGGCACCGCCTTCGCGGTCGGCAAACCCGCCAGCGGCGGCGGCACCAACCTGTTCACCAACTTCCACGTGGTGGAGTCGGTCTGGTCCACCGGCGGTCGGGAGGTCTTCCTGGAACGCACCGACCAGCGCTACCCGGCCACCATCGTCAAGGTCGACGAGGCCAACGACGTCGCCCAACTGCGCACCACGAGCAGGTTCGCCGGGCTGGTCACGGCGTCCGCCGCGGTCAAGTCCGGCCAGCAGATCGTCGTCGTCGGTGCCCCGCTCGGCCTACAGGACAGCGTCACCACCGGCGTGGTCAGCGCATTCCGCGAGGCCGGCCAGGGCTCGGGCCCGGTCATCCAGTTCGACGCGCCGATCAACCCCGGCAACTCCGGGGGCCCCGTGATCAACGCCCAGAAACAGGTGGTCGGCATCGCCACCGCCAAGGCCCGCGACGCCGAGGGCATCGGCCTCGCCGTGCCCATCAAGGTCGCCTGCGACGGCTTCCGGATCTGCTGAACCTGCCGTCCAGCGCCGCCCGCCCCGTACCAGCCGGTTCGTCGCGGCCCCCGCCACGGGCCGCCTCACCTGAAGGAAGAAAAGAAATGTCGCAGCCACCGACCGGGTCGGAGGACCAGTCGCCGTACCCGCCGCCGGGCGGCACCGGCCAGCCCGTTCCCCCGCAGTATGACCCGACCGGCCAGCCGGTGGAGCCCACCCGGCAGTTCACGCCCGGTCAGTACGGGACGCCGCAGCCGGCGGCGGAGCCGACGCAGCAGTTCACGCCCGGCCAGTAGGGCGCGCCGCAGCCGGTCCAACCGGCCGGCCCCGGGGTGCCGCAGTCCGCCCCGCCCGCGCCCGCCTACGGCCAGCAGCAGCCACAGTCCGCCCCGCCGTACGCCCCACCGGCTTCCACCCCGCCCGTTTCCGCCCCGCCGGTCCCCGGCGGGGCCGGGTACCTTCCGTCGGCGCCGGCCTTCGGGCAGCCGATGTCGGTGCCGCCCCTCTCCGGGCCGGCGCCCGGCCAGCCGATGTCCGGCCCGCCGGGTGCGACGCCGCCCTACGGCCCGCCGGGTGCGACGCCGCCCTACGGCCCGCCGGGTGCGACGCCGCCCTACGGCCCGCCGGGTGCGACGCCGCCCTACGGCCCGCCGGCGTCGGCCGCCGCCCCGGGCAGGCGCAGCGTGCTGGTTCTGGCCGTGGTGGCTGGGTTGCTCTTCGTCCTCGGCGGCGTGATGACCGGCCTCTACCTGACCAAGAGCAGCGAGCTGGACCGCACCGAGAAGCGGCTGACCGGCCAGGTAAGCGAGCGGGACGGCACGATCGCGGCGAACAAGTCCGAGATCGAGAAACTCAAGGCGGACCTGCAGGGCGTGCGGGACAAGCTCTCCGAGACCGAGCAGGATCTCACCGGCACCCGGAACGACCGGGACGAGCAGGCCCGGCAGAAGAAGGTCATCGCCACCTGCCTGGACAAGCTCACCAGCGCGCTGACTGCGGCGGCGGCGAACAACAAGGCCGCGTACGACAAGGCCACCCAGGGCATGGACAAGGTCTGCGACGAGGCCGAGGACTACCTCTGACGTGCCCCGGCCCCGCCCGTCGCGCCGGACGGGGCCGGGCCAGGTCCATGGGCGGGGGTGGCGTGCGGCGGGGCGGGTGGGTCAGGCGGCGCCGGCTGGGCGGCGTTCCGGCAGGGCCGTCACTCCGGGCGGGGGTAGGCCCGCCGTCGAGGCGAGCAGGGTGCACCAGGCCAGCAGGTGCGAGGTCAGGTCCTCGCCGAGCGGCGTCCAGGAGGCCCGGATCTCGATGTCGGCGGCGGCCGGCGGCCCGGCGAGGTCGCCGAACCGGGTCGACATGGTCTGGGTGACCGTGCCCCCGATGGCGCGATGCGGCGCGCTCTGCGCGTCGAGCGCGTCGGTCAGCCACGTCCAGCCCACCCCGGGCAGCAGCGGGTCGGCGGCCAGGTCGACCTCCAGCTCCGCCGTGACATAGGTGACCAGCCGCAGGGTGCCCTGCCACGCCTCGTGCCCGGCGGGGTCGTGCAGCAGGATCAACCGCCCGGTGGCGACCTCGTCGCCGTCGCGCAGCACCGTCGCGGAAAGCGCGAAGGAGTACGGCGCGAGGCGCTGCGGTGCGCCGACCTCCTCCAGGAGGATCTCCGATCGGGGCGCGGCCGACCGCAGCCCGGCGACCGCGCGGGCGAAGGTCTCCGGGAGCGCGATCGGGGGGGCCATGCCGGCAGCCTATGCCGCCCGCCGCCCGCCCGGCGGAACGGCACGCCGACGGCCTGCGGCGGCACTCCTGCCCGCCCTCCCGCTCCCGCCCCGCTCGCCCGCCGAGCCCTCGCGCCGCCCTCTCGCCCTGCCCCGCCCAGCCGGACGCGCGAACGCAAGGGGTGAGAGGGGAACCCTTTTCGACCGTATGCGTTAACAGGGGGCCCTTTCTTGTGCGTCACAAAAGGCGGCGGGGGTGGGGGAGGGAGGCGAGGGCCGTGGCACGATAGCCGCGATGAGCACCGAGACGACGGGCACCGCCGCCCGAGACGGAGAAGCAGGCCGCAGCGGGACGGGCGGGTCGCTGTTCGTCCGCGCGTGCTGGCGCGAGCCCGGCGCGCACGCCCCGGTCTGGTTCATGCGCCAGGCCGGCCGCTCCCTGCCGGAGTATCGCGAGATCCGCAAGAACGTGGGGATGCTGGAGTCCTGCCGCCGGCCCGAGCTGGTCGCCGAGATCACCCTCCAGCCGGTACGCCGGCACGGCGTCGATGCGGCGATCCTGTTCAGCGACATCGTGGTGCCGGTGGCCGCCGCCGGGGTGGAGCTGGACATCGTCGCGGGCACCGGGCCGGTGGTGGCCGAGCCGGTGCGCACCGCCGCCGACGTCGAGCGGATCCGGCCGATCACCCGCGACGACGTCTCCTGCGTCGACGAGGCGGTGCGGCTGCTCGTCGCCGAGCTGGGCGACACCCCGCTGATCGGCTTCGCCGGTGCCCCGTTCACGCTGGCCAGCTACCTGGTCGAGGGCGGGCCGTCGCGGACCCACGCGAAGACCAAGGCCCTGATGTACGGCGATCCGGAGCTGTGGCACGCCCTGTGCGCCCGACTGGCCGAGGTGACGCTCGCGTTCCTGCGGGTGCAGGTCGACGCCGGGGTGTCGGCGGTGCAGCTGTTCGACTCGTGGGCCGGGGCGCTGTCCGAGGCGGACTATCGGCGCTACGTGCTGCCGCACTCGGCGCGGGTGCTGGCCGGACTGGCCGACGCGGGGGTGCCCCGGATCCACTTCGGGGTGGGCACGGCCGAACTGCTGCCCGCCATGGGCGAGGCCGGCGCGGACGTGGTAGGCGTGGACTGGCGTACGCCGCTGGACGTCGCGTCCCGCCGGATCGGTGCCGATAAGGCGGTGCAGGGCAACCTCGACCCGTGCGTGCTGTTCGCCCCGTGGCCGGTGGTCGAGGCCGAGGTGCGGCGGATCCTCGCCGAGGGTCGGGCGACCCCCGGCCACGTGTTCAACCTCGGTCACGGCGTCCTGCCAGAGACCGATCCGGACGTGCTGACCCGGGTGGTCGCGCTGGTGCACGAGGTGTCCGCGCGTCCGGGCGAGTAGCGGGGTGAGCGTGCGGCAACGGTGGCGGGTGGCGATCGTCGGGGGCGGGATCACCGGGCTGGCCGCAGCCGTCCGGCTGGCCGACCGGGCCCCCGCCGGCACCGAGGTCACCGTGTACGAGCAGTCCGGCGCGCTCGGCGGGAAGCTGCGTACCGGCGAGCTGGCCGGCGGGCCGGTGGAGTTCGGCGCCGAGTCGTTCCTGATGCGGGACCCGGCCGGCGGCGAGTCGGCCGCGTTGACCCTGGTCCGCCGGCTCGGCCTGGCCGGCGACCTCGTGCACCCGAGCGTCGGGCAGGCCGCCCTGGCCGTCGACGGGGGGCTGCGCCCCATCCCGGGCGGGACGCTGGTGGGCGTACCCGGGGATCTGACGAAGGTGGCGGCGGTGGCCGAGCCCGCCGCGGACGCCGACCGCGACGGCGGCCGGCCGCTGTTGGCCCCCGACGCGGACGTCTCGGTCGGGGCGCTGGTCCGCGCCCGGTTCGGCGACGCGGTGGCCGACCCGGCTGGTGGACCCGATGCTCGGCGGCGTCTACGCCGGCCGGGCCGACGACCTGTCCCTGGCCACCACGATGCCGGCGCTGGCCCGCGCGGCGCGGGTGGAGCACACCCTCCTCGGCGCGGTCCGCGCGGCGCAGGCCGCCGCGCCGCGCGCCCCCGGCGAGCCGGTCTTCGGCACCCTGGTCGGCGGGCTGAGCCGGCTGGTCGAGGCCGCCGCCACGGCCGGCGGGGCGACGATCCGCCGCGACGCGGCCGTGCGGGAGCTGACGCCGACGGCGACCGGCTGGCGGCTGACCGTCGGCCCCACCCATGCCCCGGAGCTGGTCGACGCGGACGCCGTGCTGCTGGCCGTGCCGGCCCGCCCGGCCGCCCGGCTGCTGGCCGGCGTCGCCGACCTCGCCCCCGGGGTCGCCGCGACGGTCGGCGCGCTGGACTATGCCAGCGTCGCGCTGATCACCCTCGCACTGCCCCGCCCGGAGCTGCCAGCGCTGTCCGGGTTCCTGGTGCCGGCGACCGAGGGGCTGCTGATCAAGGCGTCGACGTTCCTCACCACCAAGTGGGGGCGCCTGGCCCGGCCGGACGGGCTGGCCCTGGTCCGCGCCTCCGTGGGCCGGTACGGCGAGGAGGTGCCCCTTCAGGTCACCGGGGACGACCTGGTGGAGGTGGTGCACCGGGAACTGTCGAAGGTGCTCGGCACGCCACTGCCCGCGCCGGTGGCCAGCCACGTGCAGCGATGGGGCGGGGCGCTGCCGCAGTACGCCCCGGGGCACCTCGACCGGGTGGCCGCCGTGCGGTCGGCGCTGCGCGGTACGCACCCCACCCTGGCCCTGGCCGGCGCCGGCTACGACGGCGTCGGCATTCCGGTCTGCGTCCGCTCCGGCGAGACGGCGGCCGAGGAGATCATCAAGGCACTGGGAGGATCGGCATGACCGAGCAGACCAACGCGGCGCGGCTGCGGGAGCTGAACGAGAGCATCCGCTACACGATGTGGTCGGTGTACCGGGCGACCAGCCCGCTGCCGTCGCTGCGCGAGAACGTCATCGGCGAGGTCGAGGGGCTCTTCGCGGAGCTGGCCGGCAAGGACGTGACAGTGCGTGGCACGTACGACGTCGCCGGGCTGCGCGCCGACGCCGACCTGATGATCTGGTGGCACGCCTCGACCAGCGACGCGCTCCAGGACGCGTACCTGCGGTTCCGCCGGACCACCCTGGGCCGGGCGATGACCCCGGTGTGGTCGCAGCTGGCGCTGCACCGCCCGGCGGAGTTCAACAAGAGCCACATCCCGGCGTTCCTGGCCGGCGAGCAGGCCCGGGCGTACCTCTGCGTCTACCCGTTCGTCCGCTCCTACGAGTGGTACCTGCTGCCGGACGCGGAGCGGCGCGAGCTGCTGGCCGAGCACGGGAAGATGGCTCGGGGGTACCCGGACGTGCGGGCCAACACGGTCGCCTCGTTCGCCCTCGGCGACTACGAGTGGATGCTCGCCTTCGAGGCCGACGAGCTGCACAGGATCGTGGACCTGATGCGTGACCTGCGGGCGTCGGGGGCCCGCCGGCACGTCCGGGAGGAGATCCCGTTCTACACGGGCCGCCGTCGCGCGATCGCCGACATCGTCACCTGCCTGCCGTGACGTCCTGACGTAAGGAAGGGCCCCCTGTTAACGCATAGCGTTGTACAGGGGGCCCTTCTTTACGCGCTGCCGCGTCAGGCGGGCGCGGCGTTGCGGGCCTGCCGGGCGGGCGCGGTGCTGCCGGCCGTCAGACCGTCGCGGTGCAGGTCGGCGTCGGCGCGGTGTTGGTGCTGGCTCCGGAGGCGACGAACCCGAACGACGTCTTGCCCCTGGCGGCCAGGGACCCGTTGTACGGGGCGTTGCGGGCGGTCACCGTCGACCCGCTGCTGGTGACCGTCGAGCTCCAGTACGAGCTGATCTGCTGGCCGTTGGCCCACGTCCAGGTCACCGTCCAGCCCTTGATCGCCGACGATCCGGCGGTCACCTCGATCTCGCCCTGGAACCCGCCGTTCCAGAAGGACGTGGTCCGGTAGGTCGCAGTGCAGCCGCTGGTTGCCGGCGGGGTCGTCGGCGGGGTCGTGGTGGGGGGAGTGGTGGTCGGCGGCGTGGTGGTCGGCGGGGTGGTGGGGCTGCCCCCGCCGAAGTCGACGTCGCTGCACAGGTAGTACGACTGGTCCAGGTGGCTGGCCTGCCAGATCGTGTAGACGATGTGCCGGCCGGTGCGCCCCGGCGCGTTGGCCGGTACCTGGATCGACACGCCCGAGGCCTCCCTCTTCCACTGGGACGCAGGCGTGTTGCCGATCTGGCCGACCAGCTCCAGGTCGCCCCAGCCCAGTGGCTTGGTCAGGGCGTCGAAGCCCTGCTTCGTCACGTACACCCGGATGTAGTCGGCGCCGTGACTGGCCTGGTCGTTGAGCTGGATGCGGAAGCTGTTGGCGATCGAGGTGGTCTTCCACGCGCCGATGGTGTCCAGCGAGTTGTACTGGCCGCTCTGCGTGCGCCCGGCGCTGCACAGCTGGCCGTCGGGGATCGCGGCCTGGTGGTTGCCGGCGACGCCCTCCCGGAAGAGCCCCATCCAGTTCCACATGGCCTGCGGGTCGGCCTGGAATGCCTGCCAGCACATCGGGTCCTGGGTGGCCATGGCGGGGTTCATGTGGTCGGCGCCCCAACGCTGCCAGCAGCCGTAGTTGCGGGAGGCGGGGTCGACGACGGACCCGTGGGCGGACGCGGGGTTCGCCAGGGCGGTGGCTAGCAGCATGGCGACGGTCGCGCCGACGGCGAGCAGCCAGGCTGCCATGCGCGGCGTGGAGCGCCTGCGCGGGAGGGTGGACAATGGAGCCTCCGGGTGAGAGGTGTGATCGTGACGACGCCCGGATCGCGGGAGTTGCCCCTCCCGTGCCGGCTCGCGTGACTCCCATGGCGGCTCTGCTGCGAGATTCCCACACTCATAGGGGTGTGTCAATCGACGGCGTTCTCCCGGCTTCGAGGCGCGGGGACGCCGGGCATCGGGCGTGCGGGCTACCGTCTCATCGGGGTGTGCGGGATGCCGTCCTCGACGTACTCCGGCCCGCTGACGGCGAAGCCGTGCCGGGCGTAGAAGCCGACCAGGTGGGACTGGGCCTCCAGCACGCACGGCCGGTCGCCCACCGTGGCCAGCGCCTCGGCCATCAGCCGCCCGGCGTAGCCGCCGCGCCGGGCCTGCGGCGCCACCACGACCCGGCCGATCCGCGCCAGGCCGCCGGGGTCGGCCAGTATCCGCAGGTACGCCACGACGGCGCCGTCGCGGGTCAGCCACAGGTGCCGGGTGCCCGGCTCGACGTCCCGGCCGTCGAGTTCCGGGTACGGGCACCGCTGCTCCACCACGAACACGTCGATGCGCAGTCGCAGCAGGTCGTGGAAGGTGCGGGCGTCCAACTCGGCGAAGGAGGCGATCCGGGCCTCGACGGTCTGCGGCGACACTTGGCGATGGTAGACCGCCGCCAGCGCAAGGAAGGGCCCCTTGCTAACGCCTTTTGTATAGCAGGGGCCCCTTGTTAACACCCGGCTGTTAACAAGGGCCCCTGCTTGCACCTCAGCGGGGGCGGGAGCCCACGGCGTCGCGGATCTGCGCGCCCCGGTCGCCCTCCTCCTGCCGGGCGCAGTGCGCGCAGCAGAAGAAGCGCCCCGACACCTCGACCCCGTGGCCGACGATCTTGACCTGACAGTGTTCGCAGATTGGGGCCAGTCGGTGCGCCGCGCACTCGAAGCAGTCGAAGGTGTGCACGTCGCCGCTGACCGTGCGCACCTCGAACGCCATCCAGTAGTCGTTGCCGCAGACCTCGCACGTCGCCATGGCCGGACCCCCGTAGCAATAAGGACAGATGTCCTCCCAGCGTGCGACAGCGGCCCGAACCGGGCGACCGAAACGGCCGAACCCGGCCGCCCCGGCGGCGTGTCGCAACCGGCGTGTCGGCCGTTGTGCCTGGTGACGGCCTCGACCCCGGAGGATGATGTGATCAAGCGCAGCAGGCTCTTCGGCAACCAGACCCGGGTCACCTTCAGCCTTCCCCGCGACGCGCCGGCCGGCCCGGTGAGCGTGGTCGGCTCCTTCAACGACTGGGAACCGGGCCGCCACGAGCTGGTCGCCCGGCGCGACGGCACCCGTACGGTGACCGTCCGGCTCCGGCCCGGGGCGTACCGGTTCCGCTACCTCGCCACCGGCGGGATTTGGCTCGACGACGACTCCGCCGACCGGGTCGACGAGCAGGGCAGCCTGCTGCTCGTCTGAGCCGTGCCCGCCGTCAGCCCTGCGCCGGTTCCAGCCTGATGGAGACCGAGTTGACGCAGTGCCGGGTGTCCTTCGGGGTGAACCCCTCGCCCCGGAAGACGTGCCCGAGGTGACTGTCGCAGCGCGCGCAGCGGATCTCCGTACGCCGCATGCCGTGGCTGTTGTCCTCGATCTCCCTCACCGCGCCCGGGATCGCGTCGTCGAAGCTAGGCCAGCCGCAGTGCGAGTCGAACTTGGTGTCGCTGGGGTAGAGCTGCGCGCCGCAGGCGCGGCAGTGGTAGACGCCCGGGGTCTTCGTGTTCACGTACTCGCCGGTCCACGGGCGCTCGGTGCCCGCCTCACGCAGCACCCGGAACTCCTCCGGGCTGAGCCGGACCCGCCACTCGTCCTCGGTGCGGGGCAGTTCGTTCTCGTCAAGACTCACCCCGCAACGGTACGACGGGTGTCGGTGCCGTGGCATATGGTCGCGTGATGGCAGGCACCGCGAAGGCCACGGCCGCCGAGGTCGAGGTGGCCGGGCACACCGTACGGCTGACCAGCCCGGACCGGGTGATCTTCCCGGAGCGGGGCTTCACCAAGGCGGACGTCTTCGGCTACTACCTGGCCGTGGGCGACGGCATCATGCGCGCCCTGCGGGATCGCCCGACCACGCTGCAACGCTTCCCCGACGGCATCGGCGGGGAGGCGTTCTTCCAGAAACGGGTGCCGGCCCGGGGCGTGCCGCCGTGGCTGACCACCGCCCGGATCAGCTTCCCCAGCGGCCGGACGGCCGACGAGCTGTGCCCGGCCGACCTCGCCCACGTGGCCTGGGCCGCCCAGATGGGCACCGTCGTGTTCCACCCCTGGCCGGTCCGCGCCGGCCACGTCGACCACCCCGACGAGCTGCGCATCGACCTCGACCCGCAGCCCGGCACCGACTTCGCCGACGCGGTCGCCGCCGCTGCCGAGGTGCGGGCCCTGCTCGCCGAGCTGGGCGCGACCGGCTGGCCGAAGACGTCCGGCGGCCGGGGCGTGCACGTCTACCTGCGGATCGCGCCCCGATGGGCGTTCACCGAGGTGCGCCGGGCCACCATCGCGCTGGCCCGGGAGCTGGAGCGCCGCCGCCCCGACCTGGTCACCACGGCCTGGTGGAAGGAGCAGCGGGGCGAGAGGGTCTTCGTCGACTACAACCAGATGGCCCGGGACCGCACCATCGCGTGCGCGTACTCGCTGCGGGCCAACGCCCGGGCCACCGTGTCCGCCCCGGTCACCTGGGACGAGCTGCCCGACGTCGACCCCGACGACCTGCACCTGGGCAGCGTCCCGGCCCGGCTGGCGCAGCGGGGCGACCCGCACGCCGGCATCGACGACGCGCCGTGGGACATCACCCCGCTGCTGGAGTGGGCCGACCGGGACGACGCCGCCGGGCGGGGAGACCTGCCGTACCCGCCGGACCACCCGAAGATGCCCGGCGAGCCGAAGCGGGTGCAGCCAAGCCGAGCGAAGCGGTCCACCAGCTAAGACACCGAACCGTTGAGCGCGGACGGGGTAGCATCACGCGCTGTCCCCGGCCCAGATCACTCCGCGCTGGCCGCGTCCCGGCTCCGTCGCCGCGTCGTCGTACCTGCTCGACCGTGAGTCGGTGCACGCGCCACGGCCCGGTGAGACGGCGGGCCAGTCCCGCCCGGCCGGGTGCCCCACCAGCCACACGGCGAGCAGGGCACCCGGCCGGTATCAGGTCCGCAGAGGCGTGCGCCTGGCGGCGATCCGACCGCCCAGCTCCACCAGGCAGATCGACGCCACGACCACCAGCCCGTCGACGGACAGCGGCAGCAGGTACTGGGCACCGGACGTCTCCCCGGCAGGGTCTATCGAAAACTGGGCGTCCATTCCCGCACCGGGCCGGCGCGCCGGCTGACGGCCGGGTTCTACCAGTAGACCGGATCCATGTACCAGGATTCGTTCACGCCGCCGAAGCAGTCCCACATGCCTACGTAGGCGCCGTTGTGGGGCCAGCTGTCCTGGATCTCCAGGCACAGGCGGTTGAGCCGGTTCCTGAGCTCGTACCCGCCAGCGGGCAGTTGGTTGCCCCAGTACCAGAGCTGGTTGGTGCCGCCCCAGCAGTCCCAAATCCCGACGTACCCACCCCTGTGCGGGTAGATGTCGAGGATCTCCAGGCACTTCCCGGTCGAGACGCTGATGATCCGGTCACCAACCCGGTACCACTGCTGGTTGTATCCACCCCAGCAGTCCCACATCTGTGCCTTCGAGCCGTTGCCGGCGCCACCGACGACTTCGAGGCATTTACCGTTCATGTCGCTGCGGAGGTAGAAGGGCTCGTAGTCGTTCGCGGCCGCCGGGGCGGGCGCCACGGCCAGCGGCAGCACGAAGGCCACCGCCACCATGAGCGCGATGCGCCGGAGCCGTTCGAGTCGGGGCATGGGTTCCTCCCTCGCATCAGGAAAGCAACCTCACCCTAAGTTCGTCTTTTTAACTGTGCGTTGCTTACGGCGGCTGGCCGGCGCGGGCACACGACAGCCACCACACCATGACCGACCGCCCCTGCTGACCGCAGGCTCAGCTGATGGGGCCCATCATCGCCTTCACGGCCTCCTTCGCCGCGCGCAGGTCCACCCCCGTCGCCTCCCGGTACGCCTTGATCGCCTGGATCTTCTGGCCCCGGGCCAGGTATTCGCGGACCCCGGGCGGATCCGGCCGCACGTCGACCACCCCGAGATGGTTCATCAGGAGCTGGAGGCGGCGCTCGATCTCGGCCAGCCGGGCCGCCGTGGCCCGGTCCTGTCTGGGGCTGGCCAGCCGGGCGGCCAGCAGCAGCACGACGCCGACCATCAGTACGGCGAGGGCGATATCCACGACCGCCATCCAAGCAGACAGACGCCAGGTCAGGCGGTCACGGACGGGGCGGCCCCGTCCAGCTCACGGCAGGCATGGCGGGTCGGACCCGCCGTAGGCATAACGGTCGGATAACGGGCGCGAACCTTTCCGTACCCGCAAGGGGTCTTTGTGACCGTCGGCTCCGCTGGGGCCCGGGGAGGTAGCGCGATGGTGATGGTGTGGAGGCGGGCGCGGGCCGCCCGTGGGCTGCTGCTCGCCGCGCTGGTGGCGGCCCTGGTGGCGGTCGCCCTCGTCACCGGGCTGGCCGACTACAGCCGGCGGTCCGTCGACGCGGGGCAGCGCGCGGTGCTCGCCGCGTCCCCCGCCCAGGAGCGCAGCCTGCTGATCAGCGGCTCGGGCGGTCCCGACCGGGCTGCCTTCGCCGCCCGGGATCGGGCGGTGCGCGCCCGCTTCGCCGACGGGCTCGGCGGGGCCACGGTGGCGGTGCGCGGGGCCCGCTACGGTACCGGGCGGGAGCTGACCGGCAATCTCGGTGCCGCCCGGGTCGGCGACGACCCGGTCTTCGCCGCGCTGACCACCCTGGAGGACCTCGCCGGGCACGCCGACCTGGTGGCCGGGCGGCAGCCCAGCAGCGGGGCCGTGCCGACGCAGGTGCTCCTGCCGGAGCGGGTCGCCGGGGTGCTCGGCCTGACCGTCGGCGAGCGGGTGCCGCTGCGCGACCGGGCCACCGAGCGGACCGGCGAGGTGGAGGTGGTCGGCCTCTTCCGGCCCCGGGATCCCACCGGGTCGTACTGGCGGCTCGCGCCGGGTGCCGTCGCCGCCGGCTCCGAGACGTCGTACGGGCCGTTCCTGCTCGACCCGGCCGACTTCGACCGGACGTTCCCCGGCACGACCTCGGCGTCCTGGCTGGTCGAGCCCGACCTGGCGGCGGTCGGGCCGGGCCGGCTCGACGCCGTGCGGCGCGCGGTCGCCACCGAGGTCGCCGACCTGCCCGAGGCGACCGGCCTCGGCTCCTCCGCCCAGACCGTCACCACGATGGACCGGTTGATCGACCGGCTCGTCCGGGCCGATCTGGTGGGCCGGTCCTCGCTGCTCACGCCGCTGCTGCTCATCCTCGTTCTCGGCGGGTACGCACTGGTCCTGGTGGCCGCCCTGCTCAACGAGGACCGCCGGGGGCAGACGGCGCTGCTGCGCGCCCGGGGCGCGGCCCGGCGGCAGGTCGCCGGGCTGGCCGCGCGGGAAGCCGCCCTGGTGGTCCTGCCGGCTGCGCTGCTCGGGCCGCCGATCGCCGCCGAGGCCCTGCGCCGGATCGGCCGCGACCAGGGCTGGTCGGAGTTGTCGGCCGGCGGCGGCAACACCCTCACCTGGGCGGTCGCCTCCGCCACGGCGGCCGGCTGCCTGGTGGCCATGGTGCTGCCGGCGATGCGCCGGGCCGGCACGTACGTCGCCGACCTGGCGGCCCGGTCCCGGCCGAGTCGGGGCGCGGCGGCCCAGCGGGTCGGCGCCGATCTGGCCCTGGTCGGCCTGGCCCTGCTGGCCTGGACGCAGCTACGGCAGTACTCCTCCCCGCTGACCGGCCCCAACGGCCGGCTCGGCGTCGACCCGCTGCTGGTGGCGGCGCCCACGCTGGGCGTGCTCGCCGGTGCCGTCGTCGCGCTGCGCCTGCTGCCGCCGGCGGCCCGGGTCGCCGGGCGGTTCGTCGACCGCCGGCCGTGGCTGGCCGCGATGCTGGGCATGTGGCAGGCGGGCCGCCGCCCGCACGCCGGCCCGGTCCTGCTGCTGGCGCTCGCCGTGGGCGGCAGCACCCTGGCCTGGTCGCTGGTGACGACGGGGGAGCGGTCGCACGTCGACCAGGCGGACTTCACCGTCGGCGCCGACCTGCGGCTGGTCGAGCGGTCCGGGGCCGCACCGGCCGACCGGGCCGGCCGGCTCGCCGCCACGCCCGGCGTGGACCGGGCGGTGCCGGCCTGGCGCGACGACATCCGGGTGGGACGCGAGGACCTGCCGGTGAGCGTGCTGAGCCTGGACGCGGCGGCGGCGCCCGGGGTCGTCCGGTTCGACGAGCGGCTCGCCGGCGGGCCGGCGCGCGCCCTGTTCGACCGGCAGGTACGCGGGCGGGTCGCGCCCCTCGGCGTCGAACTGCCCGCCGCCGCGCGCCGGCTCGCCGGCACGGTCGGCACCCCGGTGACCGGGGCCGCGTACCCGCACCCGGTCCGGGTGTCCGTCCTGCTCACCACGGCAGACGGCGGAGCCTGGAAGCTGCCCCTGGCCAGCGCGGGCAGCGCTGGCCGGCCGGTGGCGGTGGCCGTGGACCTGCCGGACAACGGAGGCCGGGCCTACCGGCTGGCCGGCTTCGAGGTCGACGCCGGACCGGCGCTCGGCTCGGGCTACCGGCTGGAGGTGACCGGGCTGCGCACGGTGGACGCGAACGGGGTGGCCAGCCCGGTGCCGCTCACCGGCGGCTGGACGACCCGGCTGGACGACCCGGAGAACGCGGAGCCGGCCGGGTTCTCCGACGGCGTACTGCGCGCCGGCCGCAAGGTCGAACTCGTCGAGGGCGGACGGTTCGCCACGCAGCCGCCCAGCCGCTTCGCCGTGGTGCCGGCCGGGACCGGACCGCCGGTCCCGGCGCTGATCACGCCGCAGGTGGCCCGGGCGCTGAGCATCGGTCGGGGCGACACGATGGACGTCGGCCTCTCCGGGGTGACGCTCACCGTCCAGGTGGTCGGTGAGGTCGACGCGGTGCCGGCCAGCGGCGGGGCGGCCGGCGGCATGCTGCTGGACCTGCCGGCGGCCGTCGACTGGCTGTTGCGGGCCACGGGGACCGTCCGACCGGTCTCGGAGTGGTGGATCCGCACCGGTCCCGCCGGGCCCGCCGAGGCGATTCGGGCGGTCGCCGACCTGCCCGGGGTGACCGTGCTGGATCGGCGGGCGGCGGCGGAGGAGGCCAGCCGCGACCCGTACTGGCTCGGCACGCGCACCGGCCTGCTCGCGGCGGCGGCGGGCTCGGTGCTGCTGGCCCTGGTGGGGTTGGGCGTGGACGTCTGGGCCACCGCGCGCCGGCGGATCGGCGAGCTCGCGGTCCTGCACACCCTGGGTGCCACGCCGCGGCTGCTCGCCCGCGCCCTGCTCGCCGAGCAGACCTTCCTGGCCGGCATCGGCGTCGGGGTCGGGCTGCTGGTCGGTGCCGGGGTGGGCGCCACCATGGCGCCGTTGGTGGTGCTCACCCGGTCGGCGGACCGACCGGTGCCGGAGGCGGCCTTCGCGCTGCCCTGGCTGCCGGTCGCCGCCACCGCCCTCGGCCTGCTGCTGGCGGCGCTCGCGTTCAGCACGGCGATCGCCTCCGGCCTGCGCCACCGCGTCGCGGCGGCCCAACTGCGCATCGGCGGCGACCGGTGAGCGAGGGCGGGGCGGTGGACCGGCGGGGACCGGTGAGCGGCGGCGGGTTTGAAGGAGGGTCGGGGCCGGTGAGCGGCGGCGGGTTCGAAGGAGGTTCGAAACCGGTGAGCGACAGCGGGTTCGGGGCGCGGCGGCCACCGGTGGGTGGAGGCGGTCTGGCGCTGTTCGGGGCCGCCCGCCGGGTGCGGGCCTTCGGCGGTCAGTTCCTCCTGTTGGGGGTGTTGGCCCTGGTGGCCGCGCTGCTGGTGACCGGGCTTCCGCGTACCGCCGACCGGCTCGCCGAGCAGGGACTGCGGGAGCACGTCACCAGCCGTCACGGCCGCCGAGCGGGACCTGACCCTCGCCACCGCCGAGGCACCGGCCGGCGGAAGCCGGCGGAGCCGGTCAGCCGGTCACCGCGATGCGGGGCCAGGAACTCGACACGCTCCAGGCGGGCCTGCCCGAGGCGGTCCGGGAGGCGGTGGAGAGCCGGTGGTACCTCGCGGAGACCGCCTTCAGCCGGCTGACCGGGCCCGACCTCGCGGCCAAGAACTACTTCGTCGTCGCCCGGCTCCGCGCGGCACCGGGCGTCGCAGGGGCGGCCACCCTGTCCGAAGGACGCTGGCCGGCGGAGGCGGTGGGCGCGGGGCAGCCCGTCGAGGTCCCGCTGGCCGCCGAGGCGGCCCCGCAAGCTGAACCTGCGCGCAGGCAGCCGCCTGCGCTCCAGCGGTGCCGGCGGCACAGAACCGCTCCCGCTGCTCGTGGTGGGCGTCTTCGAGCCGGTGCGGGCCACGGACGGGATCTGGAACACCCTACCGTCGGCGCTGCGGGTGACCGAGCCGGCCGGCGACGCCGAGCCGTACGAGATGGTGGCGCTGACCAGCGACGCGGGCCTGGACGCGGCGATCGCGACCGGGACGCCGGCCCGGTTCTCCTGGCGCTACCGCCTCGGCAACATGGACGTCGCCGACCTGCGCGCCGTCATCGACGGCGTTCGGCTGCTGGAGCGCACGCCGCCCGCCGGGCTGAACGTCACCCAGGCGGTCGACATCCCGCTGCGGCAGTTCCTCGACGCGGTCTCCGCCGCCCGGACGCTGCTCGCGGTGATCGCCGCCGGCATGTTCGCCACCGTGGCGGGGCTGATCGTGCTGGCGGCCCGGCTGGCGGCCCGCCGCCGGGAGGCCGA
>NZ_GG657738.1:5349823-5360455 GCF_000158815.1 Micromonospora sp. ATCC 39149
GGGGCTCGCCGCCGAACTGGCCCGTGCGGGCCTCGACGGGACGGCCCTGGTGTCCGTGCAGGGGCGCGCCCACCCGTTCCGGGTGGCCGACACGGCCGACGACTTCCCGCTGGTCCCGGCCGACGTCGATCGGTTCGTGGTGCTGCCCTGGCAGGCCCTGCCCGACGCGGGGCCGACCGGCCCGGTGCCGACGGCCTTCCTGGTCTCCGGCGACGGGTTCGACGTCGAGGCGCTGCGGCAGGCGGGCGACGAGGGCCAGCGCCGCTACCAGACCGGCGGCAGCTTCGTCGCGGCGGAGCGACCGCGCGGCGCGGAGGTGACCACCTGGCAGGGCGCCCGCGAACAGCTCGGGGGCGGCGGCGCGAACGGCCTGCTGGTCTTCGGGTTCGCCGCCGGTGCGGCCGGGGGCGCCGCGTTCGGCCTGCTCGCGATCGCCTTCGCGGTGCTCGCCGGGGCTCGGGCCCGGGGGCAGGTGCTCTCCCGGCTGCGCACCCTCGGCCTGTCCCGCCGGCAGTGGCGGGGGCTGCTGCTGGTGGAGCTGACGCCGTTGGTCGCCGCAGCGCTGCTCACCGGCGCGCTGACGGGGGCGCTGCTGCCCCTGCTACTCACCCCGGTGCTCGGGCTGGCCGCGTTCACCGGCGGCGAGCCGGTCCGGGTCGCGTTCTCCCCCGGCCTGGTCGGGGCTGTGCTGGCGGCCGGCGCGCTGGCGCTGGCCCTCGCGGTCACCGTGGAGACGGTGAACAACCGCCGAATGCGCCTCGGTGAGGTGCTTCGGCTCGGGGAGGGGAGCTGACGTGTTCGGGGGAGGAATCCCGACGTGTTCGCAGAGGAGAATTGGGATGCTCGGAGAGGAAAGTTGAGATGACAGCCACCGTGGCGGCGTCCGCCGCGCCGGACCTGGCCACCCTTCAGCGGCGGGCCGCGCAGCGGGCGGCCGAACGGGCCGGCGGGCACGACCGGCTGCGCGGGCACATCGTCTGCGACGGCCTGGTGCGGATCTTCAAGACCGACGGGGTCGAGGTGGTCGCGTTGCAGGGCCTCGACCTGGTCATCGACCGGGGGGAACTGGTCGCGATCGTGGGCGCGTCCGGCTCGGGCAAGTCCACCCTGCTGAACATCCTCTCCGGGCTGGACACCCCGACCGCCGGCATCGCCCGGGTCGCCGAGTACGACCTGCTCGCGATGTCCGCCCGCCGCCGGTTGAGCTACCGCCGGGAGATGGCCGGGTTCGTCTGGCAGCAGACCGGCCGCAACCTGCTGCCGTACCTGACCGCGCTGGAGAACGTGGAGCTACCGATGCGGCTGGCCGGGCGGCGCTCCCGCCGGGCCCGCCGCGATCGGGCCCGGGAACTGCTCGACCTGGTTGGCGTCAGTCACTGCGCCGAGCGGCGGCCGGGGCAGCTCAGCGGCGGGGAGCAGCAGCGCTGCGCGGTCGCGGTGGCCGTGGCCAACGACCCGGAGGTGCTCTTCGCCGACGAGCCGACCGGCGAGCTGGACGAGGCCACCGGCGCGGAGGTCTTCGCCGCGCTGCGGCAGATCAATGCGGAACTGGGGGTGACGGTCGTGGTGGTCACCCACGATCACGCCGTGGCCACCCAGGTCCGCCGGACCGTCGCCATCCGCGACGGCCGGACCTCCTCGGAGGTACGCCGCACCGCGCGGATCGGCGCGGACGGCAGCACGGAACTGGTCAGCGAGGAGTACGCCGTGCTGGACCGCGCCGGCCGGATGCAGCTGCCGGCGTCCTTCGTCGACGCCCTGGCCCTGCGCGACCGGGTCCGGCTCACCCTGGAACCAGACCACGTCGAGGTTCGGCCCGGCAACCGGACCGATGCCGAACGGAGTGACGCGTGAGCGAGCAGCAACCCGGCCCCCTCGTCGCCCACACCCCGGTGCCGGTGCTCCCCGTCGAGGCGCAGGAGGTGGTGCGGGTGGACAGGGTGAGTCGCACCTTCGGCCGAGGCGAGCGCGCGGTGCACGCCGTCCGGGACGTCTCGTTCACCGCCGGCCGGGGCGAGCTGGTCGCCGTACGGGGCCGGTCGGGTGCCGGCAAGACCACGCTGCTGAACCTGGTCGGCGGGCTGGACCGGCCCGACTCCGGCCGGGTGCGGGTGGCCGGGCACGACCTCGGCGCGGCCGGCGAGCGGGAGCTGCTGCGGCTGCGCCGGGGCACCGTCGGGTTCGTCTTCCAGACCTTCGGGCTGATCCCGATCCTCTCCGCCGCCGAGAATGTCGGGGTGCCGTTGCGGCTGGCAAAGGTGCCCGCCGCCGAGCGGGAGGAACGGGTGGCGGTGCTGCTGGAACTGGTCGGGCTGGGCGGGCAGGCCGCGCAGCGGCCGTACGAGCTCTCCGGCGGGCAGCAGCAGCGGGTGGCGTTGGCCCGGGCCCTGGCCAACGAACCGGACCTGCTGATCGCCGACGAGCCCACCGGCCAGCTCGACTCGGAAACCGGGCGGTCCATCATGGACCTGCTCCGCGCGGTGGTGCACGCGCGCGGCATGACTGCCCTGGTGGCCACCCACGACCCGGCCCTGATCGACCTGGCCGACCGCACCCTCACCCTCCGCGACGGCCACCTAACCACCCCCTGACCCACCCCACTCCCGCCCTCCCACCCCACCCCCGGCCCCAAGCCCTCGGGCCCACCGAGGGCGGGGCGGGTGAGGCGGGAGAGGTGGGCAAGGGTAGGGGGTGGGTGGGTGCTCTGCCTTCAGGGGGTCAGGTGGCGGGGTCGTCAGAGGGCGAGCTTCATGCCCTCGTGGCTGGCCACGAAGCCGAGGCGGAGGTAGAAGCGGTGCGCGTCGGCGCGGGTCTTGTCCGTGGTGAGCTGCACCAGCCCGCAGCCGCGCCGCGCGGCCTGGTCGATCGCCCAGCGGATCATCTCTCGGCCGAGCCCCTGCCCCCGGCGGTCGGAGCGTACCCGCACCGCCTCGATGAGGGACCGCTCGGCGCCGTGGCGGCCGAGGCCGGGGATGTAGGTGATCTGCATGCAGCCCACGACGACCCCGCCGTCGTCGGCCACGACGAGATGGTTGCGGGGGTCGGCGGAGATGTCCGCGAAGGCCCTCTCGTACGCGTCGTCGACCTCGGCGACGTCACGCGCCCGGCCCAGCACGTCGTCGGCGAGCAGGGCGACGAGGGCCGGCAGGTCGGCCCGGACCGCCTCCCGGAAGATCACTGTGCGCATGACGTCAGCCTGGCACAGCGACAGCCGGCGATGTCCCGGCGGCGGGTTGCCGCAACCGGGCAGCATGATGCGGCATGGACGTTTTGCTGCAGCCGTTCCGCTGGATCTACCGGGGCCTGGTCTGGTTCGCCAACTCGCCCCGGACGCTGATCACGTCGTACCTGTTGATGATCGTGGTCGCCGGGGTGATCTACAGCTACGTGGAGAACAAGAGCGCCGCCGACTCGGTGTGGTGGGCGGTGGTCACGGCGTCCACCGTCGGGTACGGCGACATCTCCCCGACCACGGGGGCGGGCCGTGCCCTCGCGGCGCTGCTCATCTCGACCATGGTGCTGCTGGTCATCCCGCTGATCACCGCGCACTTCGCCAGCCAGTTGATCGTGGACGACGACGCCTTCGAGCACGACGAGCAGGAGGAGCTGAAGGCCGACGTACGGCGGATGCGGGCCCTGCTGGAGGAGTTGACGGCCCGGCAGGGAATCGCCCTGCCACCCGAACCCACGCCGCCCCCGCCGCCCGGGCGGCGGGGGCGCAGGTCCCGCAGGTTCCGCAGGTGAGCGTCACCGGGCCGGACAGCGCAGCCCCTCTCGGGGCACCGTCAGCGAGATCAGATACGCGTCCACCGCGTCGGTCACGCAGCTCGTCTGTGGATACGCCGTGTGCCCCTCGCCCTCCCAGGTCAGCACCCGGCCCACGCCCAGCATCGAGGCCAGCTTCGCGGTCTGCTCGTACGGCGTCGCGGGGTCACCGGTGGTGCCCACCACCACGATGGGCGGCGCGCCGACGGCCTTCCCCGTCGGGTACGGGTCCCGCCCGCCGGGCCACTCGGCACAGCCGAGCATGCCGACGGCGAGGGCCGGCCCGAACAGCGGGTACGTCTGACGCCACTGCGACTGGAGTTGACGGATGCGCTGCACACCCGGCTTCTCCGCCTCGTCGGCGCAGTTGACCGCGAGGTTCGCGTCGAAGAGGTTCGAGTATCTCCCGTCGGCGTCCCGCCCGGCGTACGCGTCGGCGAGCCGGAACACCTCACCGGGGTTGCCGTCGTCCAGCCGCTTGATGGCGTGGGCCAGCTCCTGCCAGCCCGACTCCGTGTAGAGCGAGGAGATGACCGCGTAGAAGACCCAGCCGGAGGTGGCCTCCCGGCCGTCCGCCGCCCTGACGGGGGAGACTTTCGCCTTGTCGATCGCCGAGGTCACCGCGGCCCGGGCGTCCGGGGCGAGCGGGCAGCGCCCGGCATTGGCCGCGCACCACCGGGTGAAGTTGTCGAACGCCCGCTCGAAGCCCTTCGCCTGGCTCTCCGAGCCGGCCACCAGGTCCTGCGTCGGGTCGACCGCGCCGTCGAGCACCAGGGCCCGCACCCGCTGCGGGTAGAGCTGGGCGTACGTCGCGCCGAGCAGGGTGCCGTAGGAGTAGCCGAGGTAGGTCAGCTTCTCGTCGCCGACCGCCGCGCGCACCGCGTCCATGTCGCGGGCGGCCTGCTCGGTGCCGTAGAGCGCGAGCTGGTCGCCGTACTTGTCGCCGCAGCCGCGCCCGATCCGTTCGTTGAGCGCGACGAAGCCGTCGAAGGAGGCCGGGGACTCCGGGTCCGGGTCGTAGCCGAAGCTGGCGTCCAGGTCGGCGTCGGAGATGCACTTCACCGGGCTGGACCGGGCCACCCCGCGTGGGTCGAAGCCGACGATGTCGAACCGCTCGGTGACCGACGGGGGCAGGCCGCCGAACGTCGGGCCGAAGGAGAGGTAGACGGCGGTGTCCACCCCGGAACCGCCCGGACCGCCCGGGTTGATCACCAGGGAGCCGATCCGGTCGCGCTGCTTCGTCGAGCGGGCCCGTAGCAGGGCGATCTCGAAGGTCTCCCCGGTGCCCGGCCCGGCCGTCGCGCCGCCGCCGGTGCCCCAGTTGCGCGGCACGGCGATGCGGGTGCACTCGTACCGCATGTCGGGCGCGCGTCGGCCGACGAGGTCGTCGGCGACCTCCGGGCAGGCCCGCCAGGTCGGTGCGGTGCCCGGCGGTGCCGCCCGGCCCTCGCCCTCGGTGCGCGGCGCGAACGCCGGCAGGGTGCAGCCGGCGGCGACCACGGCCGCCGCGACGAGCCCGGCGAGGGCCAGCCGGGCCCGGCGGATCCGGTCGGGAATGCGGGTCACCGGCGCGCGCCTCTCGTGATCGTGTCGACGCCTCAGGCTACGCCCGGCCCGGCGCGGGCTCGGCCGTCGCCGCCGGATCGCCGCGCAGGACCTGGTCGACGTCGTAGCGGATCGGGCGGTCGAGCTGGTCGTAGCCGCAGGAGCGGGGGTCGCGGTCGGGCCGCCAGCGGACGAAGCGGGCGGTGTGCCGCAGCCGGTCACCCTCCATCGCGTCGTAGCCCACCTCGGCGACCAGCTCCGGGCGCAGCGGTTCCCACTCCAGGTTCTTCGTGCCCGTCCACCGGCTCACCCCGCCGGGGATGCGCTGGCCGCGTTCGTGGTCGCCGTGCACCCACGGGTGGTCGGGGCCGGCCTCCCGGTACGGCTCCAGCTCGTCCAGCAGCTCCTTGCGGCGGGCCGCGGTGAACGAGGAGCTGACCCCGATGTGGTGCAGCACGCCGTCGTCGTCGTAGAGGCCGAGCAGCAGCGAGCCGACCACCGGGCCGGTCTTGTGCCAGCGGAAGCCGGCGACCACCACGTCGGCGGTGCGGGCGTGCTTGACCTTGGCCATCAGCCGCTTGCCCGGCTCGTACGGCAGGTCGGCCGGCTTGGCGATCAGCCCGTCGAGCCCGGCGCCCTCGAACACGTCGAACCAGCGGCGGGCCGTGGCCAGGTCGGTGGTGACCTGGGTGACGTGCACCGGCGGGCGCACCCCGGCCAGGGCCTGCTCCAAGCGGGCCCGGCGCTGCGGATACGGCTGGTCGGTCAGCAGCTCGTCGTCGAGGGCGAGCAGGTCGAAGGCAACGAAGTCGGCGGGGGTCGTCTCGGCCAGCAGCTTCACCCGGGACGCGGCGGGGTGGATGCGCTGGGCGAGCAGTTCGAAGTCGAGCCGGGGCTGCCCGCCCGGGCCGTCCCGCCGGATCACGATCAGCTCGCCGTCGACGGCGCAGCGCTCGGGGAGCTGCCGCAGGGCCTGCTCGACCACCTCCGGGAAGTAGCGGGTCATCGTCTTGCCGCCCCGGCTGGCCAGCTCCACCTCGTCGCCGTCGCGAAACACGATGCAGCGGAAGCCGTCCCACTTCGGTTCGTACGTCGTGCCCGGCTCGGTGGGCAGTCGCGAGACGGCCTTGGCCAGCATCGGCTCGACCGGCGGGTTGATCGGCAGGTCCACGGCGACAGTCAACCAGACGCCACCGACAGTCGTGAGGCAGATCACCGGCGGTGGCGGGGAGTCCCGTCCCCACCCGTCCCCGCCCGTCCCGTCCCCGCCTCCGCGACCGGATGGTGTTTCACCAGGTCAGAGCTAGTTTCGCCGGGTGCGGGAGTGGGTCTGCGGATGCTGCGGGCGCTGGCGGGTCAGCGTCGAGCTGATCCATGGCCGGTACCGGTACCGGCTGGTGCGCCGCTATCCGGCCCGTTTCGGCGGCGGAAAGGACGTGCTCGGCGAGGTCGGCACGGTCGCCGAGCTGGAGGAGCTGCTGCGCCGCCTCACCCCGCTCACCCTGGCCGACCTGTACGAGGCCGCCTGATCCCCGGCCGCGTCCACCCGCTCCCCGCACAGGCAAAGCGGCCGGGTGGCCGGGCTCACCTACGTCCCGTCGCCCGGCTTTCAGTACCGGGCGAAGGAGCGGATCGGCATCCGCGGCCCGTACCGTGGGGCCTGCACGCCCTCAGCGGCGAGCAGCAGGCAGACCCGGCCACGGTGCCCCCGGAACGGCTCCAGCAGCGCGAGCATCCGGGCGTCGTCGCCGCGCGGCTCGCCGGCCAGGGCCCAGGCCACCGTGTTGGGCACGTGGTAGTCGCCGACGCTGACCGCGTCCGGGTCCCCGTACGCGATCCGCACCACCTCGGCGGCCGTCCACGGGCCGATGCCGGGCACGGCGGTCAGCCGGCGGGTAGCCTCGGCGGCGTCGACACAGCGTTCCAGCCCGACCGGCCTCGGCGGCGGCCCCGGCGCAACGTTGTCGGCCCGCTTCTGCTCCACCCCGAAACGGGTGGAACACCCGGTACGCCGCGGGCGGCCCACCGCCGCCGGGTCGGGTGGCAGCAGTAGCGGCTGCATCGGCCCGGGTGCCGGCTCGCCGAAGTGGCGCACGGTCGCCGCGTACGCCCGGTAGGCCTCGGTGCCGGTGACCTTCTGCTCCAGGATCGCCCGCAGCACCCGGGGGAAGACCTGACCGGTGGCCGGCATCCGCAGCCCGGGGTGCCGCGCGGCCAGCCGGGCCACCACCGGGTGCGCGGCGGCCCGCTCGGCGAATCCGGTGAGGTCGTCGCGAGAGCCCGGCGACGGCGTCGGCCCGCTCGAGGACCCAGTCGGCCCCCGGTCCGTACCCCTCGGCGAGCAGGTCCCCGGCGCCGCCTGGGCGCAGCGCGAGCGTGGCGGGGCCGGCGGGGGTGCGGGCCGCCCACCAGAACGTGCCGGCGGCGATCCGGGCGCACGGGTCGTACGTGCTGAAGGTGAGCGGCCGCACCGACGCCGCCAGCCGGTAGCCGGCCGGCGGGCGCAGCGCCCGGCGGGCGGAGGGTTCGCTCACCCCTGTCACTCTGCCACGACGCCCGTCGCCCGAGGCTTGGCCCCACCGGGCTACGGCCGGCCCGCCGCCCGAGGCGCGTCCGCGCCGGGCCGCAGCAGGGGCGACCACGGCGCAGAGCGCGGCACCGCCGACGCGGGAGCGTCGGCGGTGCCGCCTGACCGGAGCGGAGCGGCCGAATCGGCCAGGGGCGCGGGGTGGGGACCTCGGTGGGCGCGGCGGCTGGCGTCAGCGCGCCCACCGCCCTACTCCGCTCCGGGGGTCCGGCGAATCGCGGCGCCGGCCCATCACCTTCGGGGGGCCGGCGCCGCGGCCGGGACGCGGCGTTGCCGGTACGCCGGTCCGGTTCACGGCGGTGGCCGGTCGTGCCCTCCCCGACTACGACCGACCACCGGGTCTGTCGGGGTTCAGTACGAGTAGCCGGAGTCCGCCGCGCCCGCGTCGCCGGACGACGGCGGGGCGACCGCCTTCGGGGTGCCGGTCGGCAGGCACTCGAGGTTCTTCTTGCCGTCGGGCTGGGCGACGAACCAGGTGCCGCTGACGCCCTGGCCCTTCCACTGGCCCGGCTTCTTGTCGCCGATGTAGCGGTACAGCGGCCAGCCGCCCAGGGTGATCTGCCGCGTGCCGTCCTGCCGGGTGATGGTGCCGACCTTGTCGTCGGAGACGCCGTTGAGCTGCGGGCTGCCGTCGGTCAGCGCGGGCGGCCACACCTCGGCGCACTTGTCCACGCAGTTCGACGCCGGCGGGTCGTCGGAGTCCTTGTCGAACCGGTAGAGGACCCAGCCCTCCTCGTCGGTGACCACCTTGCCCATTCGGGCGACCGTCTTGCCGATCAGCTGGTCGGTCAGCTCGACGTCGGCCGGCGGCGCGGCGTCCGGGGCCTCGGTGGCCGCCGCGTCAGGGGAGGCCGAGGCCTCCGGTTCGACTGCCGCAGTGGGTTCGGCCGCGGCGACGGCGACCGGCTCGGCCGCGCTCGAGTTCGCCCCGTCGTAACCTGCGGGAGCGCAGGCCGTAAGTGCGACCATGGCGCTCGCGACGATGACGGTCCGCTTCATCTGTGCCACGTGCCCTCCTCATTCTTTGCAGTTCGCCGAGTAGTACGGCTGGCCGGCTGTCAAGGTTGAAGGAATAACAGTGGTCAATTTCACTTTTCTTGGTTGAACCATTTCTGGCCGCCGTGCGTACCGCCGGGCAACCTACTGCGAGCTGCGAATACGCAAAATCGGCACCGGCCGCGACAGCGGCCGACGCCGATTCGGCGTACGCGTTCCTACAGCGGTACCTGCACCAGCGGGCTGGCCACCCCGTTGACGTCCACCGACTGCACCACCAGCTTGGCGATGTCGTCCTTGGGCACGGACGTGGCACCGCTCAGCTCCAGCGGTAACGGATTGGTGGTGGTGCCGTAGCCGCCCCCGGGCACCGACCAGGTCGAAAGGACCTCGGTGGTGTCGTTCTTGCGGACCACCATCAGCCGGCAGGTGCGCGGCCCCGGCAGCCGCTTGAGCTGGAAGTCGATCCGGGTGCCGAAGTCCTTCGAGATCAGCCACATGTTGAGCTGGACGCCGGTGCTCGCGTCGACGGCCGTGAACGGCTCGCCCTCCTGCTCGTTGCCGCCGGTGCCCGGATCGTTCGGGTCGGTGCTGCGCCCCGGGCTCGGCGTGCCGTCGACCGGCGCGGACCCCGTCGGCTGCGCGCCGATCTGCGGCCGGGCGTCACCGCCGGCGACGCTGGCGATGCCGACCCCGGTCAGCCCGCCGAACACCACCACGGCGGCGGCGCTGGCCAGCATCTGCCGGAACCGGGTCCGCCGCCGGTGTGCCCGGACCGCGACCAGCGTCCGGTCCAGCAGGGCCGGGTCGGTGGCGGTCTGCTCCAGGGCGGTCATCGTCTCGCCGTCGATGTCGGAGAGCAGCCCCACCACGGGAACCATCGTCTCCAGCTCCGCGGCGCACGCCCAGCACGTGGCGAGGTGCTCCTCGAACCGCTCGGTGTCGTGCTCGTCCAGCACGCCCAGCGCGTACGCGGCGACGTCCATGTGATCTGCCCGGCTCATTCCGTCACCCCCCTCTCCTGCAGGGCCGTGCGCAGCGCGCGCAGGGCGTAGTAGACCCGCGACTTGGCGGTGCCGAGCGGTAGGCCCAGCTCCTCCGCGGCCTCCGGCACCGTCCGGCCCCGGAAGTACGTCGCCACCAGGATCTCCCGGTGCGACTGACTCAGCGTACGCAGCGCGTCCGCCACCGTCATCGTGCGCAGCACCCGGTCGGTGCTGTCGGACTCGGCGAAGGCCGTCAGGTCCCGGTCGTACGTCTCGGCCGGGCGGGCCTGTTCGCTGCGGTGCTCGTCGATGGCGATCCGCCGGGCCACCGTCACCAGCCAGGGCCGCAACGAGCCCTGCCCCTGCGCGCCGAGGCGGTGGGCGTTGCGCCAGGCCCGCAGCAGCGTCTCCTGCACGATGTCCTCGGCGCGTTGCCGGTCCCCGCCGGTGAGCCGCATGACGAACGCCAGCAGCGGCCCGGCGTGCTCGGCGTAGAGCAGCCGGATCAACTGGTCCGAGTGGCTGGTCTCAGTGGACACGGCCTGGTGCCGCCCGGGTGCTGGTCGCGGAGACACCGGGCCATTCTGGCTGTCGACGGGGTGCACGTCGACCCCCCGGGTCGACCTGGACGCGCGGGACTGCGGCTGCGCGCGGGCGGACATCCAGTCCGCCCTCACCGCGTCGCCGTGCCAGCCGGCCGCCACCGCATGCATGCAGACCTCCGGGTGTCCGATGACATCAGCCCGACCCCCC
>NZ_GG657738.1:5360716-5363633 GCF_000158815.1 Micromonospora sp. ATCC 39149
CCCGATCAGGCAGGCCCGGGGCAGCACCGCGCGCACCGTGGCGACCTGGGCGCGGGCGTACCGCAGCGGCGGCCCGTCGGCGACGTTGGCCAGGTACCAGCCGTTCGCGCGCAGCACCCGGGCCACCTCGGTCGCGTACTCCACGCTGGTCAGGTGCGCCGGGGTGCGGGCGCCCGCGAAGACGTCGGCGACCACCACGTCGTAGCCGGCATCCCGGCTGGACGCCAGGGTGGCCCGCGCGTCGGCGACCCGCACCCGCAGCCGGGGGTCGGCCGGCCAGGGCAGCTCGCGGCGGACCAGGTCGACCAGGGCGCCGTCCACCTCGGACACCCGCTGGGTGGAGCCGGGACGGGTGGCCTGCACGTACCGGGGCAGGGTGAGCGCACCGCCGCCGAGGTGCAGCACCCGCAGCGGGGCACCCGCCGGTGCGATCAGGTCGAGGGCGGCGGCCAGCCGCCGGACGTACTCGAACTCCAGGTGGGTGGGGTCGGCGAGGTCCACGTGTGACTGCGGCGCGCCGTCGAGCAGCAGGGTGAACGACCCCGGCCGGTCGGCGTCCGGGACCAGCTCGGCCTCGCCGGTGTCGACCCGCGCGGTCACCCGGTCCGCGTCCCGGCGGCGGCCCATCAGCGACCGCCCGCCGGGGCCGACATCGCGGCGGATCCGGTCGTCATCGGCGTGGCCCGCGACCCCGGGCCGCGGCGGTCAGCGCCCGGTGCAGCAGGCGGGCGTCGCCGAGCAGCGCCCGCAGGCGGCGCTCCAGGCCGGCGATCGGGATGAGGTTCTGCGGGGCGCGCGGGTCCTTGTACGGGGTGGACGCGAACCGGGGGAGGGTGACCAGCGACAGGTCGGCCAGGGCGATCGCCTCCTCCTCGGCCAGCTCGGCCGAGCACTCCACCCGCACGATGCCGGCCCACGGCGCGCCGGCGGCCACCGGCAGCCGCAAGTACCAGGAGTACCCACCCCAGGCCGTGCCGAGCTTGAACACCGGGGACCGCTGGCCGGCCCGCAGCCCGGTGACCACGGCGGTCAGTCGGGCGTCGAGGTACTGGCTGTGCTGGGTCTTGACGTACCCGAGCGCGCGGGGAAGCTGCCGGCGGCTGCGCAGCGGGCCGTCGACGACCAGCAGGTCCCCGTCGACCCGGGCCGCCCCGGAAACCTCCACCTCGAGCGCGGTGAGCGGCCCCTGCACGGCCGCCTGGAGCTTGGCCAGCTCGCCGGTGCCGCCGACCCGGTGCACCGGGTAGCGCACCGTACCGGCCCGCACCTCCCGGGCCGACGGGCTGGCGGTGAACAGGCCCCGACGCACCTGCGTTCCGGCGAGCCGGGCGGCGCCCCGCTCCAGGTCGCAGCGGACCACCCCGGCCGCGTACGAGGCGGCGAGGCCGGGGAACGACGCGCCGTCGGCCTCGGCCGTCCACACGCTCGCGTCGACCCGGCGTACCCCGTCGACCAGCAGCACCACGGCCGGCGCCCGCACCCCGGGCCGGACGTCCACGGCCCGCCAGTCCACCGCCGGCAGCTCCACGTCGGCGTCGACCTGCTGGCTGCTCGGCGTGGCCGGCCCGCCCGGCACCGCCTCGAAGGACGCGCCGTAGCCCGGGTCCCAGGTGTCGACGAACAGCTCGGGCGGTGCCCCGGGTGGTGGCTCCTGCTCCGCCGGGCCGGTCACCGGCCGGTCCGTAACACGCGGGCCGTACGGGCGTCCTTGCTGACCTCGAACCGGACCGGGATGCGTTCGGCCAGCGCCGGCACGTGGGTGACCACACCCACCATCCGGTCGCCCCGGGCGGCCAGGCTCTCCAGGGTGGCCGCCACCGTGTCCAGTGTGGCCGTGTCCAGGGTGCCGAACCCCTCGTCCAGGACGATCGACTCCAGGGTCGCCGCCGTGGTGGACATCCCGGCGAGCTGCTCCGACAGCGCCAGGGCCAGGGCCAGCGACGCCTGGAACGTCTCCCCGCCGCTCAGGGTGCGCACCCCGCGCCGCAGCCCGGCGTCGTGGTGGTCGACGACGAAGAACTCGCCCTTGTCGTGCACCAGGTCGTACTGGCCGCCCGACAGCTCCCGCAGGATCCCCGACGCGCCGTCGACCAGCAGGTCCAGCGCCTCGGCGAGCAGCCAGCGCTCGAAGTTGTTGGCCCGTAGGTGTCCGGCCAGGGCGCGGGCGACCCGGGCCTGCCGCTCGTGCCCGGCCCGCTGTTCGCGCAGCTCGGCGGCCTGTGCGCGGCGCTCCACCAGCCGCCGGTAGGGCGGCCTCGGCGCGCTCCACCGCGACGGTGGCCGCCCGCACCGGGTCGTCCCCGGCAGCCAACCCGGCGGCGGCGAAGACGCCCGCGATCCGCTCCTGGACGGCCGCCTCGGCGGCCTCCGCCCCGGCGACCGCCTCGGCCAGCCCCGACCGGTCCGCGCGCCGCCGCGCCGCCTCCCCGTCGGCCCACCCGGCCAGCGCCGCCCAGGCCGCGGCGACGTCGTCCCGGTCGGCGGCAGGCGGGCCGAACCGGGCCAGGCCGTCGCGGGTCGCGTCGAAGTCCCGCCACGCGGCGCGCAGCCGCTCCTCGGCCCCGTCGAGCGCCCCCCGGGCCCGCCGGGCGGCGTCCCGCCCCAGTCGGACCGCGCCCGCCGCCTCGTCGAGGGCCCTACGCAGCCGGGCGTGCTCGGCCAGGTCGTGCCGCAGCGCCGCCGGGGCGGCGGCATCGGCGAGCTGGTCGTCCAGCTCGGCCAGCCGCCCCCGGAGCTGGTCGTGCTCGGCGCGGGCCCGCAGCAGCACCCGCTCCAGGTCCCGCGCCGCCGCGTCGCGCTCCTGCACCACCCGCTGCGCCGCCTGGGCCGCCGCCCGGGCCGCCTTCCCCGCGGCGGTGGCCCGCGCCACCGCCGAACCGGCCGGCACGGCGGGCACCCGGGGCACCACCTGCTCGCA
>NZ_GG657738.1:5363888-5394608 GCF_000158815.1 Micromonospora sp. ATCC 39149
TCTCGTCGCCCGCGCCGGCCAGCTCACCGCGCAGCTTCTCCTCGCGCGCCTCGGCCAGCGTCACCGCGCCCGCCGCCTCGGCCTGCTCTGCCCGCGCGTCGGCCACGACCCGGGCCACCTCGGCCACCCCGGCCGGCGCGCGCACCGCGTCGAGCACGGCCAGCTCGGCGTCGAGGGCGGCCAGCGCCGCGTGCGCGTCCCGCGCCGCCGCCCGGGCCCGATCCCGCTCCGGTACGGCCGCCGCGACCGTCTCCGCCAGCTCGTGCGCCCGCCCGATGTCGGCCTGCGCCTCGGCCAGCGCCGCGTCGTCGACGTCGGCGAGCCCGCCGAGCATCCGGTCGACCGCCTCCAGCTTCGCCTCGGCCTGCCCGGCCCGCTCGGTGGCCCGCCGCTGCACCTCCTCGTAGACGCCGAGGCCGAGCAGGTTCACCAGGATCTGCTGCCGGGTGGCGGGCCGGGCGTGCAGGAAGTCGGCGAACTGCCCCTGCGGCAGCACCACGCAACTGGTGAACTGCTCGTACGGCAGCCCAACCGCCTCCAGCACGGCCCGGTCCATCTCGGCCGGGGTGCCGGCGACCACCTCGCCCAGGTCCTCCGGGCTGAGCCCGGTGTCCAGCTTGGTCACGTCGAACCCGGCCGGCATGAGCTGCAACCCGGCGTTGGCGGTCTTGACGTTGCCCCGGCCGTCGCGGCGGACCACCCGGGTCGCCACGTAGCGGTCCCCGGCGGACTCGAAGACCAGCCGGACCCGCGCCTCGGTGGCGGACGGGGCGAGCGCGTTGCCCAGCCCCCGCGTCCCGCCCCAGCGGGGTACCGTGCCGTAGAGGGCGAAGCAGATGGCGTCCAGCACCGTCGACTTGCCGGAGCCGGTCGGGCCGACGAGGGCGAAGAAGTCGGCGTCGGTGAAGTCGACGGTGGTCTCGTCGCGGAAGACGGTGAAGCCCGCCATGTCCAGCCGCATCGGGCGCATCAGCGGTCCACCTCCTCGAGGAGTTCGTCGAACAACTCCCGGACGTCGGAGTCGCCGTGCCCCCGGCTGTCGAGATAGTCGGCGAACAGCTCCCGGGGGGAGCGGCCGGCCCGCTGGGCGGTGCGGGCGCCGCTGCCGGGGGCCGGCACCATCTCCGGGTCGATCCGGATCTCCAGGGCCCGGGGTAGCAGCTCCTGCACCTGTTCGCGCAGCCCGGCCCGGGGCTGCTCCCGGACGAACACCCGCAGCCAGCCGTCCGGCGGGGCGATCTCGGCGAGCTGGTCCAGGGTGCCCCGCACCGTGCGCAGCGGCACCGCCGCCGGCACCGGCACCTCCCGGATGCGCGCCGCGCTGGTCGCGGTCACCTCGACGATCGTCACCGACGGGACGTTCTCCTGCTCGCCGAAGTCCACGGCGAGGGGGCTGCCGCTGTACCGGATCGGGCAGGGGCCGGAGACCCGCTGCGAGCGGTGCAGGTGGCCCAGCGCCACGTAGTGCGCGGTGCCCGGGAACACCGTCGCCGGCACGGCGTACCCGAGGACGGTGTGCGCGTCCCGCTCGCCGCCGCCGGTGGCCGCCCCGACCACGGTGAGGTGGGCGGTGACCAAATGCACCCGGTCGGGCTCGGCGAAGCCCTCGGTGAGCCGGCCGAGCACCCGGCCCAGGTGGTCGGCGTACGTCTGGGTGGCCTCGGCGGCGGTCAGCTCGTACATCTCGACGGCCCGCACGGCGTACCGCTGGGACAGAAACGGCAGCGCGGCAACCCGCCACCGCTCTCCGCCGGCCGTCGTGCCGTCGATGACGTGCTCGTCCGGGTTGTCCCGCACGCCGCCGCGCAGGGTGATGCCGGCGGCCTCGGCCCACGGCCGCAGCGCGTCGAGGGCCTGGCCGTTGTCGTGGTTGCCGCCGATGGCCACCACGTCGGCGCCGGTGCGACGCAGCGCGGTCAGCGCCCGGGTGACCAGCCGGGTCGCCTCCGGGGTGGGCGCGGCCGTGTCGTACAGGTCGCCGGCGACGATCACCAGGTCGGGTTGCTCGGCGCGGGCGACATCGATCACCCCGGCGAGGACCTGCTTGTGTTCCTCGGCCCGGGACTGCCCCTTGAGCACCTTGCCGACGTGCCAGTCCGAGGTGTGCAGGATCTTCATGGCCCGGTGCCCCCTAGAACGGGATGTCGTCGTCGCTCGTGCCGCCGCCGGAGCCGACCACCGCGAACGGGTCGGCCGCCCCGGTGATCGACCGTAGCGTCTCCGAGGGCGCCCGGCCGGCCTCGGAGACCCGGGTGGCCCACGCCGGGAAGGGAAACTCCAGGCAGAGTGGGACCGGAATGTCCGGCTGGTTGACGAACATCGTGCCCGGCTTGGCCAGCAGTGCCCGCTGGCGCTGGGCCGGCGGCAGGAAGCCGTACTCCGGGCGGGACGCCTCGGCCGGGTCGAGCCGGCCGACCACCCGGATCGCCGAGTTGGTGACGATCCGCCGTTCCACCTCGCTCGCCGTCTGCTGCGCGCCGACCAGGATCACCCCGAGCGAGCGGCCCCGCTCGGCGATGTCGAGCAGCACCTCCTTGATGGGGGAGGAGCCCTCCCGGGGGGCGTACTTGTTCAGCTCGTCGAGGACGACGAAGAGCAGCGGCTTGGCCGTGCCCGCCTTCTCCTTGCGCTCGAACTCGCTCTTGAGCGTCACGCCGACCACGAACCGCTGCGCCCGGTCGGGCAGGTTGTGCAGGTCGACCACGGTCACCTGCGCGGACTCGCTGGTGTTGATCGAGTGCGGGCGGCGGGTGGCCAGGTCGCCCCGGATCAGCCGGGCCAGGTCCTTCTTGCTGCCGATCAGCCGCCGGGCGAACGCGTTGACCGTGCCCAGCCCGACGGCGCTGCCCGCCCAGTCGCCGCGGGTCTCGTCGTCGTTGAGCTGCTCGACGATGTGGTCGACCAGGTCGGTGTACGACCCGAGGCGTACCCCGTCGACGCTCACCCCGCCGTCGGCGGGCTGGGCGTAGCGGGCCAGGTGGGCGGCGACCGAGTGGACGACCATCGTGTACTGCTGGCGTTCGTCGTCGGCGTCGGCGAAGACGTACGGCAGGAGGCGGTCGGCGCAGAACTCGCTCAGCGTCCAGTAGAAGCTGTCCACCCCGGTCAGCCGGCTGCTCACGTCGGGGGTGCCGGAGGAGTCGCCGACCCGGGGTGGGGCGTACACCCGCACGTCGGGAAACGCCCCGGCGCTCAGCCCGAGCTTGGCGTAGCCGGCGCGGGTGGCGTCGTCGAGGCGGGTGTTGGGGTGGTCGAGGAACAGCAGGTCCTCGCCCTTGACGTTGAAGATCAGCGCCTTGGCGTTGACCGCGTCGCCGCCGAGCACGCCGGAGCGGAAGACCGAGTAGAGCAGGAACGTGGCGAAGCTGGTCTTGGTGGCCACCCCGGAGATGCCGGAGATGGAGACGTGCGCGCCCCGGGTGCCGTCGAGGAAGTCGGCGTTTAGGTAGACCGGCACCCCGTCGCGGCCCATCCCCATCGGGATCCGCCGTTCCATCCGGTCGAAGTGCAGCGCCCGGGCCCGCGCGTCGCCCTCGGCGCGGTGCACCACCGCCCCCGGCGTCGGCGGGACGTAGACCTCCGGGTCGACCCGGGTCGTGGTGATCTCGGCGGCCTCCTGCACCATCGCCGGCAGGGTGCCGTCGGCGATGGCGAAGACGTCCGAGTCGAACTGGGCCCCCTCGTGCCGAGCCCGCACCTGGGTGACCACCCCGGCGATGGTCACCGGCTCCCGGTCGGGCATTTCTCGCCGGGTCACCACCACGTCGTCGAGCTGCAGATAGCTGCCGGGGGCCACGGCCGTCCAGAACGTCAGCGGGGTGGCGTCGGCGGTGCCGAGCACGCGACCGACCCCCTCGCCGGGGCCTTCGGACCCGTCGTCGGTGATCGGCAGGCGCTCGTTCATCGGCCCGCTCCCGTCAGCTGGTCGTCTCGGTCACGGCACACGAGGAGCATCCTGCCCGAGGGATGTGACAGGTTGCCACGCGACGCGGCGGACGTTACGCCGCCGCCCGCCCGGCATCACTGGCCGCGTTCTTCCGAACGCGTACGGTTTCGGGAAAGTTCTCGCCGCCGGCATGACAGAAAGCGGTTGCTCGGCACGACAGCGACACCGGCATCCATCGAGCTGCTGCGTGACCTACGGCGACGGCCCGCCCCGCGCTGTCGCCCCGCCTAGGAACTGGCGGTCGGCGGGGCCGGGGCCGGGGCAGCGGCGTCGCGGGCGTAGCGGAGCAGCAGCGCGCCACCGGCGGCCAGCACGTGCCGCAGCGACAGCTCCCCTCCCGCCGGCGGGCCCCGCGGCGATCCGCCCCGGGGGCCACCCCCGCGAAGCAGCGAGCGACGTGGAGGCAGACCTCGTTGACCAAGTCGGCGGCCGGTGAACGCGCCGAACAAGGTGCGGCCGCCCTCGCAGAGCACCTGCCCGAAGGCCGCGCCGGCGCAACTCGCGAGCCCGGCGGCGAGATCCACCCGGTCGGCTCCGCAGCGCACCAGCTCGGCCACCTCGGCCAGGCGCGGTGGCGCCTCGGCCGCGGCGTGGGTGAGCACCACCGGCCGCACCGGCGCGTCGGCGAAGGCCGCCTGCGCCGGATCCAGGTCCAGCGAGCCGGAGACCACCACCAGGGTCGGATACTCGGCCAGCCCGTGCTCGCGCCGCCAGGCCCGACGTGGCGCGTCGAGCCGCACCGCGCGGTACCCCTCGTGCCGCAGCGTCCCGGCGGCCACCAGCAGCCCGTCGCAAAGCATCCGCAGCAGGCCGAAGACCCGCTTGTCCGGCTCACCGGACAGCCCGGCGGAGTAGCCGTCGAGCGAGACCGCGCCGTCGACGCTGGTCACGAAGTTCACCCGCAGGTGGGGCCGGTCCGCCCGGCCGTACAGCGCGGTCAGCTCCGCGTCGTCCAGTCCGGCCGACGGGGCCGGCCAGAGACGGGAAATCGGAACCTCGGCGCTCATTCGCCGGCCGGACCCGTGACCGGAGGGGTCGGTTCGGGGGTACGGTGCTGGCAGTCGCACCACTTCCGGCCCGGACATTCGTCGTGCCGCCGTTCCCGGCAGGCTCGGCAGATCATGCCGGCAGCCTATGTTGTGGAGGGAGGGGGCAGCACATGCCACGTCAGATCTTCCAGCTGAAGGTGTCCCTCGTCGGGGTCCACCCCCCGGTCTGGCGGCGGGTGCTGGTCCCCGCCGGGTACACGCTGGACCGGCTGCACCGCGTCGTGCAGCACGCGATGGGCTGGCGCGACTGCCACCTGCACTCGTTCGAAATCGACGGCACGCAGTACGGCCAGCCCGACCCGGACGGGGAGCTGACCGTGCGCGACGAGCTGGACGTCCGGCTGGACGCGGTGCTCGGCAAGGGCAGCCGCTTCCACTACACCTACGACTTCGGCGACTGGTGGGAGCACGACCTCCTGGTCGAGGACGCCTTCACCGCCGACCCGGACGAGCGGTACCCGACCTGCCAGGCCGGCGAGCGGGCCTGCCCACCGGAGGACGTCGGCGGCCCGGCCGGGCACCAGGTGCTGCTGGCGGCGCTCGCCGACCCGGAGCACCCCGAGCACCGGAGGCTGCGGGACTGGGCCGGCGACGGGTACGACCCGGACGCCTTCGACTCGGCCCGCGCCGCCACCCTCCTCCGCCACCTCTGCTGACACCCAGCCGGGGAGCAGCGCAAGGAAGGGTCCCTTGTTAACGCTTCTGGTATAGGAAGGGCCCCTTGTTAACGCCTCGCTGGCGGGGTGCACCGGGGCGGGGTTCGGGTCGGGGGTGCCGCGTGCGTCGGGTCGGGGGTGTCTGGTCGGGTCCGGGGCGCCGGCCGGCCGGGTCCCCTGTGTGTGGGGGCCCGGCCGGTGGTGTGTCGGTGCCTGTGCCTGTGCCTGTGTGCGTGTGGGTGTGTGGGTCAGTTGTTCCAGTGCTGGGTGACGAGGTCGGCGGCCTGCTGTTCCCATTGGGCGTATGCGTCGGGGTAGGCCGAGACCTGGACGGTCTGGGCGGCGTCGGTCAGGGGCATGTTCTGCCAGCCGTCGACCTGTCGCAGGCCCTTGAGGAACGCGGTGGTGGCGTATTCGGGGTTGGTGATCTGTTCGGGGGTGCCCCAGCCGCTGGAGGGGCGTTGCTGGAACAGGCCGAGGGAGTCGTGGTCGTTGCGGTCGCCGAGGTGGCCGAGGTTCTCCAGCTTCGATTCCTGCAGGGCGGTGGCGATGGAGATCACGGCGGCTCGTTCGTCGAGGCCGGTCTTCTTCGTGGCGGCGATGATGGCCTTGACGTTGGCGGTCTGTTCGGTGTTGAGGTTGATGTGGGACTGGGTGCCCTGTACGCCGTGGGGGATGAGTTTGGTGGTGTCCACGGTGTTTGCCTTGTCGGTCTGGATGGCGGCGACGGGGCGGGTGTCGGCGGTGGTGGTGTCGGTGTGGTGCAGGGGGCCGGCGGCGAGGCCACCGGCGAAGGCGAGGCCGGCGATGCCGAGGATGCTGTTGCGCAGGATCGTCGTGTTCATGGGGGTGACTCCAATCGGGGGTCGACACCTACCTGGGGGGGTGGGTGTGTGCACCACGTCGAGGCGCCCGAACAACGGCAGGCAAGCCTGAAGCGGGGAAACAGGCCTGAAGCGGGAAAGTCGCGGCGAGCAGAGCGGGGGCGGAGCGGGGGCGGAGCGGGGAAAGTCGCGGGGAGCGCAGTGGAGAGGGGGCCGGTCTGCCAGGGGTGGCTGGTGGTGGCCGGTCGCGGTGTGACGACCGTCGGCCGGTGCGCATTCCACCGGGGTGGCTCCCCGCCCGGGGGTGGTCACCGGGTGCCCGTTTCCGCGAAAGGGGCGGTGGAGCGGGGTTCTGCTCGATCGTCTGTCAGGTGTAACGACCCCGGCCGGGCCGTCATTCCACGGTCGGGGTGCCGGCGGTCACCCCCGGGGGCCCGGGGGGCCGGTCGGGCGGGGGCGTCTACGGCCACGCCCACCCAGCCCCCGAATCGGATATAACGCCCGATCCGTCGGATGATCGGCTTTATGTCGGCCAGATGGGGGTATCCGACGCGCGGGACGCCCCCATGTCGCCGACATGCCGCAGCGGGCCGCGGATCGGAGATGGGGTCGCCGGTGCCGGCGGGACCCAGCCGGCCGGAGTCGAGACGCGGCCGCCCCGTGCCGGGAGGCAGTCGGCTGAAGGTCGAGACGCGGCCGCTCCGTGTCGGGGCGCAGCCGGCCGAAAGTCGAGAGGCGGCCGCCACCGTGCCGGGCGGCAGCCGGCCGTGAGTCGAGCGCGGCCGTCCGTGCCGGCGCGCGGCCAGCGAAGTCGACGCCTCCACCCGTGAGCTGCCAGCGAAGTCGACGCCTCCGCGCGTGCGTCGCCAGCGGGACGCCGCGATGTCGCGGACAGGGTGCGGTCGGGGGTGACGTGATGCCGCTGTGTCACCGCAATGCCTCATTGAGCGGCCTGAAGCGACGGTCCGACACACGGCGGTAACGATCTGGGAACGCTCCCATTGGGTTATTGACACCTTCGGGACTCTCCTCCAGTCTCATGGGAGCGCTCCCGGCCTGTGTTGCGGATCTCTTTCCGTCACCCCGCCGGGCGTCGACCGTGGGCTTTGGCCGTCGGCCGTGAGCGCCTGCACAGCACCCCCACCACATGACACAGCCTCACCACCGAAAGAGGGGTCTCGGATGAGCGTCCCAATCCGTCGCCGGCGGCTCGCGGCCATCGCGCTCGCGTCCGTCGCGATGATCGCTACTACTTCCGCCTGCGGCAGTGACGACTCGGACTCGAACAGCAGCGACGGCCCGATCACCCTCGTCGTCGACGTCTTCGGCGACCAGGGCTTCGGCTACGACGAGCTCTACAAGCAGTTCGAGTCGGAGCACCCGAATATCAAGATCCAGGAGCGGGGCAAGGGCCTCGGCCTCGGTGACTACAACACCCGCCTCACCCAGCAGATCACCGCCGGCGCCGGCGCCGGTGACGTGGTGGCCCTCGAGGAGGGCACGATCGTCCAGTTCTACGGCCAGGCCGGCAAGTTCGTGAACCTGGCCGACCACGGCGCGAACGACCTCAAGAGCAACTTCCTGCCGTGGAAGTGGGAGCAGGGCACCACCCCGGACGGGACGGTCCTCGGCCTCGGCACCGACGTCGGCTCGATGGCGCTGTGCTACCGCAGTGACCTGTTCAAGGCCGCCGGCCTGCCGACGGACCGCGAAGAGGTCGGCGCGCTCTGGCCGACGTGGGACCAGTTCATCGCCGCCGGCCAGAAGTTCGTCGCCGCCGACAAGAAGCACAAGTTCGTCGACTCGGCGACCAACTTCTACAACGTCGTGCTGATGCAGACCGCGGGCAACGGCACCGGCTACACCTACTACGACAAGAGCAACAAGCTGGTCATCGGCGAGAACCCGGACGTGCGGACCGCGTACGACCTCGCCACCAAGATGATCGCCGCCGGCCTGTCGAACAACCTCCAGTCGTTCTCGAACGAGTGGAACGCCGGCTTCAAGAACGGCACCTTCGCCACCATCGCCTGCCCCGCCTGGATGACCGGTGTCATCAAGGGCCAGGCCGGTGACGCGGCGGCCGGCAAGTGGGACGTCGCGAAGGCCCCCGGCAACGGCGGCAACTGGGGCGGTTCCTTCCTGGCCGTGCCGAAGTCCAGCAAGCACGCCAAGGAGGCCGCCGAGCTGGTGAAGTTCCTGACCAGCGCCAAGGGCCAGATCGAGGCGTTCAAGAAGGTCGGCAACCTGCCCTCGTCGCCGCAGGCCCTGGCCGACCCGGCCGTCGCCGACTCGACCAACGAGTACTTCACCAACGCCCCGGTCGGCAAGATCTTCGCCGCCGGTGCGAGCGAGCTGAAGCCGGTCTACCTCGGCCCGAAGAACCAGGCGGTCCGCACCGCCGTGGAGAACACCCTGCGGGCCGTCGAGCAGGGCAAGCCCGCCGCCGAGCAGTGGCAGGCAGCGCTGAAGAACGGCGAGGCCGCCGGTAAGTGACCGGCCGAACCGACCACGGGTGGCGTCGACAGGCGACTGTCGGCGCCACCCGCGGTGCCCGGTAAGCCCCGGCGCCGCCCGCGCGGCCGGGCCGGTTACCCCCCGGCGCGTCCACGCGGAAGGCCGGTAATCCCCCGGCGTAGCCCACGCGGACGGGTCGCGCCGACCGACGAGAAGGACCGTCGATGAGCCTGGACCTCCACACCGCAGCGCCCCCCGGCGGAGGCGGTGACCCCGCCCGCCCCGCCCGTGCCGTGCACCGTCGCCCGGCCTCTTTCACCCGGCTGGACCTGAAGTTCTCCCCGTACCTGTACGTCCTGCCCTTCTTCGTAATCTTCGCGGTCTTCAGCGCGTACCCGATCATCTACACCGTCTGGATCGCGCTCACCGACCGGTCGCCGCTGAACGCCACGATCAGCTTCGTCGGCCTGGACAACTTCGTCGAGCTGCTGACCAACGACCCGCAGTTCTGGAACGCGGTCGTCAACACGTTCGGCATCTTCCTGCTCTCCACCGTGCCGCAGCTGATGCTGGCACTGGTGCTGGCCAATGCCCTGAACCGGAAGCTGCGGGCGCAGACCTTCTTCCGGATGGCCATCGCGATGCCGATCATCACCTCCACCGCCGTGGTCGCGCTGATCTTCTCGATGATCTACGCCAAGGAGTTCAGCCTCGCCAACTGGGCGCTCGAAAAAGATCGACCTCGACCCGATCGACTGGCGGGCGAACCGTTACGCCTCCTGGTTCGCCATCTCCACCATGGTCGACTGGCGGTGGGTCGGCTACAACGCCCTGATTTACCTGGCCGCCATGCAGTCGATCAGCAAGGACATGTACGAGGCGGCGGCGCTGGACGGCGCCTCCCGACGTCGGCAGTTCTGGTCCATCACCATTCCGCAACTCCGCCCGACGATCATCTTCACGCTGATCGTCTCGACCATCGGCGGGCTCCAGCTCTTCACCGAGCCGCTGATGTTCACCAGCGGCGCGGGGGCGATCTCCGGCGGTTCCGAGGGGCAGTTCCAGACCATCACCATGTACCTGCTCGACGTGATGAACACGCGGTTCCGCTGGGGGTACGCCGGCGCGGTGGCCCTCGTGCTGTTCCTGCTCATCGCGCTGGTGTCGCTGGTGAACTATCTGCTCGCCCGCCGCATCAGTTCCGACAAGTGAGGGTTGCGCCCAGATGACGACCACGACGCTCCGTCCACCTGCGCGCCCGGCCGGGAGGCCGCCGCGCGATGCCCACAAGGCCGACCGGCTCTGGAAGGCGACCCCGCTGACCTGGGTCGGGCTGGTTTTCGGCGTGATCCTCTCGCTGTTCCCGTTCTACTGGATGATCGTCATTGCGTCCCGGACGAACGACGCGGCCAACTCCTGGCCGCCGCCGTTCCTGCCTGGCGGCAAGCTCGGCGAGAACATTCAGCGGGTGCTGGAGAACGGCGACGCCAACATCGTCAAGGGGCTGATGAACTCGTTCCTGGTCTCCGGGACGATCACCATCGCCACCGTCTTCTTCGGCTCCCTGGCCGGTTTCGCCTTCGCCAAGCTGCGCTTCCGTGGCAAGAACGCGATGCTGCTGATCATTCTCGCCTCGATGATGGTCCCGATCCAACTCGGCGTGCTGCCGTTGTACATCCTGATGGCCAAGCTCGAATGGCTGAACACCATGCCGTCGGTCACGGTGCCGTTCCTCATCGGCGGCTTCGGCATCTTCATGATGCGCCAGTACGCCGAACAGGCCGTGCCCAACGAGCTGATCGAGGCGGCCCGGGTGGACGGCTGCTCCACCTGGCGCGTCTACTGGCACGTCGTCGTGCCCGCGCTGCGGCCGGCGGCGGCGGTGCTGGGCCTGCTCACCTTCATGGAGCAGTGGAACCAGTTCTTCTGGCCCTTCGTGGTGCTCGCCGACCCTGCCAACCCGACCGTGCAGATCTCGCTGCGCAGCCTCAACACGGCGTACTTCGCCGACAACTCGCAGATCTTCGCGGGCACGCTGGTCGCCACGCTCCCGCTGTTCGTCGTGTTTGTCCTGTTCGGCCGCCAGATCATCGGCGGGATCATGGAAGGTGCCGTCAAGTCGTGAGCGATCCGAGCCGTCCGCCCGCCGTCGGCGTCCTCGACCAGGGCACGGACCTGACCTTCCCACCCGGCTTCCTGTGGGGTGCCGCGACCGCGGCGTACCAGATCGAGGGCGCGGCCACGGAGGGCGGCCGCACCCGGTCGATCTGGGACACCTTCAGCCACACCGAGGGACGGACCGTCGGCGGGCACACCGGCGACGTGGCCTGCGACCACTTCCACCGGATGCCCGACGACGTGCGCCTCATGGCGGAGCTGGGCCTGAAGTCCTACCGGTTCTCGGTGTCCTGGCCGCGCGTGCAGCCGGGTGGCTCCGGCGCGGCCAACGCCGAGGGTCTGGACTTCTACCGGCGGCTGGTCGACGAGCTGCTGGGCCACGGCATCGAGCCGTGGCTGACCCTCTACCACTGGGACCTGCCGCAGCCGCTGGAGGACGCCGGCGGCTGGCCGGCTCGGGACACCGCCGGCCGGTTCGCCGACTACACCCAGCTCGTCGCGGACGCGCTCGGCGACCGGGTGCGCTACTGGACCACGCTCAACGAGCCGTGGTGCTCGGCGTTCCTCGGGTACGGCTCCGGCGCGCACGCGCCGGGGCGTACCGACGGGGCGGCCGCGGTCCGGGCCGGGCACCACCTGATGCTCGGCCACGGCCTCGCCGTGCAGGCGCTGCGGGCGTCCCGCCCGGAGGCCCAACTCGGCATCACGCTGAACCTCTACCCGGTCACCCCGGCCACCGACTCGGCGGCCGACGCGAACGCGGCCCGGCGGATCGACGCGCTGGCCAACCGGTTCTTCCTCGACCCGGTGCTGCGCGGTTCGTACCCGACGGACCTCCAGGCGGACCTGGCGTCGGTGACGGACTTCGGGCACGTGTGCGACGACGACCTGGAGATCATCTCGACGCCGCTCGACCTGGTCGGGATCAACTACTACAGCCGGCACGTGGTTGCCGCCCCCGTCGAGGGAGAGCAGCCGGAGGAGTACTGGCGGGCACCGACCTGCTGGCCGGGCAGCGAGGACGTCCGGTTCGTCACCCGGGGTGTCCCGGTGACCGACATGGACTGGGAGATCGACGCCCCCGGGCTCGTCGAGACCCTGGAGCGGGTCCATCGGGAGTACACCGACCTGCCGCTCTACGTGACCGAAAACGGTTCGGCGTTCGTTGACGTCGTGGTCGACGGTCAGGTGGACGACGCCGACCGGTTGGCCTACTTCGACTCGCACCTGCGGGCGGCACACGCGGCGATCGGTGCAGGGGTGCCCCTGCGGGGCTACTTCGCCTGGTCGCTGATGGATAATTTCGAGTGGGCCTGGGGTTACACCAAGCGTTTCGGCATGGTGTACGTCGACTACGACAGTCAAATCCGCATCCCCAAGGCCAGCGCCAGGTGGTACGCCGAGGTGATCCGACGCAACGGTCTGGCCGCACAATAGGGCACACGGCCAGCCAGTGACGGGTGGACCCGGTGCCCGTCCCCGAACCCGGGGCGCACCGGGTCGCCCATGTCGGAGGAGCAGACGATGACAACGCAGCGCACCCGGTCGCTCGGGCGCCCGACCCTTGACGCGGTCGCCGCGCGTGCCGGCGTCGGGCGCGGCACGGTTTCCCGGGTGGTCAACGGCTCACCCCAGGTGAGCCCGGAGGCCCGGGCCGCCGTGCAACAGGCCATCGCCGAGCTGGGGTACGTGCCGAACCGCGCCGCCCGGGCACTGGTCACCCAGCGGACGGACTCGGTGGCGCTGGTCGTCTCCGAGTCCGGGGACCGGGTCTTCACCGAGCCGTTCTTCGCCGCGATCGTCCGGGGGATCAGCTCGGGGCTGCTGGAGACCCCGATGCAGCTCTGGCTGGCCATGGCCCAGTCGCCGGTCGAGCGGGAACGCGTCGAGCACCACCTGACCAACCAGCACGTCGACGGCGTGCTGCTGCTGTCGCTGCACGACTCCGACCCGCTGCCCACCCTGCTGGAGGAGCGTGGCCTGCCGACCGTGCTCGGCGGCCGGCCGGCCCGGATGCTCCAGCCGGGTGCGCAGCCCGCGTACTACGTCGACGTGGACAACGTCGGCGGCGCCCGGCACGCGGTGGAGTACCTGTTCGCCCGTGGGCGGCGGCGCATCGCGACCATCGCCGGCACCCAGGACATGGGCGCCGGCCTGGCCCGGTTGACCGGCTACCGCGAGGCCGTCCAGGCCACCGGGGCCGGCCTCAACCCCGACCTCATCGCGTACGGCGACTTCAGCGAGGGCAGCGGGGCGGCCTGCATGCGCCGGCTGCTGGAGGTCTGCCCGGACCTCGACGCGGTCTTCGTGGCCTCCGACCTGATGGCCTTCGGCGCGTTGCGGACGCTGCGCGAGGCCGGCCGGCGGGTGCCGGAGGACGTGGCGGTGATCGGCTTCGACGACGCGCCGGTGGCCCGGCAGGCCGAGCCGCCGCTGACCACCGTCTTCCAGCCAGTCGAGGAGATGGGCCGGCAGATGGCCCACCTGCTGGTGTCCCGCATCCGGGGCGCGGACATCCCGACCAACCACATCCTCCTCGACACCCACGTGGTCCGCCGCGCCTCCGCCTGAGTGATCTCCCGCGACCGGACGGGGAGGCGCGCTGTCTGATTGATCCGGCCTGGCGTCATCCGGGAAAACCCGTGCCGCCAGCCGGTATCTCCGCACCCCACACCGGCTCCTGAAGGCAAGACCACGCCGGTGCGGGGAGTCCTCCGGGTCGGCGCCACTGTCGATGGGAGATCGCTGTCATGGCAAACCTCGGTAGCCGCGCCCGCCGCGTGGCCCTGGCCCTGTGCGCCGGCCCGGCCCTGGCCGTCCTGCTGGCCACCGCCACCGCCACTGCCGTTGCCGCCCGACCGGCCGCGGAGCCGGACCGGAGCACGCCCGTCACCGACGTCTGGATGAAGGATGTCGCCGGCGACATCGGCCTTGAGCCGCACGCGGGCACCCCGATCTGGGCCAGCCCCGACATCAAGGTCTGCCCGACGTCGGTGGAGTGCGCGATCGGCGAGCTCCCGGTCGCCGGCACGACCAGTCACATCTTCGTCAAGCTGCGCAATCCCGGGCCGTACGGGTCGGGCACCGACAGCGGGGTGCTGCGGTTCTACCGGACGAGTCCGGGCGGCGGTCTGTCCTGGCCGACGGACTGGACGCCGATCACCTCGCGGACCGTCACCGTCGTCCCGGGCGTGACGACTGTGGCGGTCACGTGGACCGCCGTGCCCGGCCCCGGTCACTTCTCCCTGCTGGCCGTCTGGGACTCACCGAACGACCCGTTGCCGTTCCTGACCAGCGACACACCAACCAACGTCCGGCACAACAACAACATCGCCTGGCGCGACCTGGTGTCGGTCTGACCCCTCGCCGGCGCGGCCCGGGGGACGACCCGGTGCGCCTGGTCAGGCCCAGCGGCGCAGCTCGCGCTTGGCCAGGGAGGACCGGTGGACCTCGTCCGGGCCGTCGGCGAGGCGCAGGGTACGGGCCTGGGCCCAGAGAGCGGCGAGCGGGGTGTCCTGGCTGACGCCCGCACCGCCGTACCCCTGGATGGCCTTGTCGATCACCCACTCCGCCATCGCCGGGGTGGCGATCTTGATGGCCTGGATCTCGTTGTGCGCGCCCCGGTTGCCGACGGTATCCATCAGCCAAGCGGTCTTGAGCACCAGCAGCCGGGCCTGCTCGATCCGGACCCGGGACTCGGCGATCCACTCCCGGACCACGCCCTGCTCGGCGAGGGGACGGCCGAACGCGATCCGCTGGTTGGCCCGGCGGCAGAGCAGTTCCAGGGCCCGCTCGGCCATGCCGACCAGCCGCATGCAGTGATGGATACGCCCCGGGCCGAGGCGGGCCTGCGCGATGGCGAAGCCCGCGCCCTCCGCGCCGACCAGGTTCTCCGTCGGCACCCGAACACCCGTGAAGTCGATCTCCGCGTGGCCGCCGTGTGGGGCGTCGCGGTAGCCGAAGACCGTCATCCCGCGCCGTACGGTCACCCCCGGGGTGTCGCGGGGGACCAGGACCATGCTCTGCTGGCGGTGCCGGTCGGCCCCGGGGTCGGTCTTGCCCATCACGATGAATATCTCGCAGCGGGGGTCCATCGCCCCGGACGACCACCACTTGCGTCCGTCGACGACGTAGGAGTCGCCGTCACGGACGATCCGGGTGGCGATGTTGGTGGCGTCGGAGGAGGCCACCTCCGGCTCGGTCATGCAGAACGCGGACCGAATCTCCCCCTCCAGCAGCGGCTTGAGCCACCGGTCCCGCTGCGCCTCCGAGCCGAACTCGGCGAGCAGTTCCATGTTGCCGGTGTCCGGGGCGGCGCAGTTGACCGCCTCCGGGGCCAGGTGCGGGCTGCGCCCGGTCAGCTCCGCCAGCGGCGCGTACTGGAGGTTGGTCAGCCCGGCGCCGTAGCGGGTGTCGGGGAGGAAGAGGTTCCACAGGCCGCGCCGGCGTGCCTCGGCCTTCAGTTCCTCCAGCACGGGCGAGCGGGACCAGGGGTCGCCGGCCGCCGCGATCTGCTCGGCGTGCACCGCCTCCGCCGGGTACACGCACTCCTCCAGGAACGTGCCGAGCCGCGCGCGCAGCTTCTCGGTACGGGCGTCGAACTGGAAGTCCATCACTTCTCCCTGACTGCGCGCAGACCGTGTTCGACCAGCGGCGCGACCATGTCGCCGATCCGGTCGAAGCCCCCGCCGAGCGTCTGCCCGAGGGTGTGCCGGTAGTGGATCCCCTCGCAGATCACCGCGAGCTTGAAGCAGCCCAGGGCGACGTGCCAGTGCAGCGGCCCGACGTCGGCGTCGGCGCGGCGGGCGTACCGCTCGATCAGCTCGCCGCCGGTGGGGAAGCCGGCGCGCGGGCCGAGCCCGTCGGCGACCGGATTGCCGGCGGCGGCCTCGCTGTCGCCGAGCACGTCCCAGTACGTCAGCAGGAGCCCGAGGTCGGCCAGCGGATCGCCGAGGGTGGCCATCTCCCAGTCCAGCACCGCCCGCACCGACACCGCGCCCGGCCCGGCCGCGGCGGTCGCCCCCTCGAGGGGGGCCCCGTCGGCCCCGGCGGCTGTTGTCCCGGCGGCGGCCCCGGCGGCGGTGGCGGTCGTGGTGGCCCCGGTCGCCGGGGCGGCCCCGTCGGCCGTGGTGGCCGTGGTGGTGTCGACCGTGGCGAGCAGGTTGTCCAGCCGGTAGTCGCCGTGCACGATCCGCCCGGCGTTCGCTCCCTCGGGCACCGAGCCGGCGAGCGCGTCGCGCAACTCGTCGATCCCGGGCAGCGGGCGGCTGCGGGACTGGTCGAGCTGGCCGGCCCAGCGCCGGACCTGCCGGCCGAGGAAACCCTCGGGGCGGCCGAAGTCGGCCAGCCCGACGGCGGCCGGGTCGACCGCGTGCAGGTCGGCGAGGGTGTCCACCATCGTCATGGCCAGGTCGCGGCGCTGCCCGGCGGTCAGCGCGTCGGTCTGCGACCGGCTGCGGAACACCTCCCCGTCGACCTTCTCCATCAGGTAGAACGGCGCGCCGATCACGCCGGTGTCCGTGCAGAGCAGCAGCGCCGCCGGGACCGGGACGGCGGTGGGGGCGAGCGCCGAGATGATCCGGTGCTCCCGGGCCATGTCGTGCGCGGTGGCGAGCACGTGACCCAGCGGCGGCCGGCGCAACACCACCTCCCGCCCGGTTGCCTGTCCGTGCGCCGGCGTGCCTGCCTGTCCGCCTGCCCGCCCGGTTGCGTGCTCGCCGCAGCGGAGCAGGTATGTCAGGTTGGACTTGCCGCCGGCGATGAGCCGGGCCCGCAGCGGCGCGCCGGCCAGCTCGGGGCGGTGCACGGCCAGGTGGGCGGCGAGCCGATCGAGATCCAGACCCTTCGGGGCACCCGCGCCCGCACCGGATCCGGTGCGCGGGTCGACGACGGCCGGATCGGTCATCCGACTAGTTGATGGCAGCTCAGCCCCCTTGTCAAGGCGGGATTTTCCCCCGGGACATGGCGCGGCAACAGGGGCGAAATGGTCAACCGGCAGGCTGGTGCCCAGCCTGCCGGCCGCCCTGCGCCGGCCCGCCGAGCGGAGGGACGATCATGTTGCTGAGAGTTCGGGTGACCCTGCCGGACCGCCCCGGCACCCTCGGCCAGGTGGCCCGCACGCTCGGCGTCTCCGGTGCAGACATCGTCCAGGTCGTCGTCCTGGAACGGCTCGGCGGGCGGGCGGTCGACGACTTCACCGTGGTGTGGCCGGGCGCCTCCCGGGTCGAGCGGCTGCTGGCCGGCCTGGCCGCCATCCCCGGCGTACGGGTGGACGGCGTCTGGCGGGCGATCGGCGCGCCGACCACCACCGGGCAGGACGCCGAGCTGCTGGCCCAGGTCGCGGGCAACCCGGCCGACGGGCTGGCCACCCTGGTCGACGCGGTGCCGGGGCTGCTCGCGGCGGACTGGTCGGTGGCGGCGGTGGTTCCGTTGGACTGGGCCTCACGCACCGGCGGCGGGGGTGGGGACGCCACCGTGGCGCACGCGAGCTGGCGGGTGCCCGTCCCAGCGCAGCTGCCCGAGATCACCCCGCTGCGGGCCCGCGCGATGACCGCCGTCGACGGCACCCACTACGCCATCGCGCCGTTCGGCCGGGCCGGGCTGGTGCTGGTGGTGGCGCGCGACCACACCGAGACGCTGAGCCCCGCTGCCTTCCACTCCACCGAGGTGGACCGGCTCGCCCAGCTGGTCCGGGCCAGCGCGGTCATCCTCGGTGACCGGCTGGACCTGGTGGGCACCCCGCCAGTGGTGGCCGGCGGGTGAGATTGTCGGGCCTCGGTGCGGGGCCCGTCGGCCGGAGCTGGATCCCGATGCGGGGCCCGCGCCGGCGGCACCAGTACGGACCTGGCCGATGCGGCCGGGTCCGTACTGTCGTTCTGTCCCACGTCGCACTGTCGTCCTGTCCCACGTCGCCGACCAGGCGTGGCATGGGTCACCACCTGTGGCAATGCTCATGCGCACGGGTTCCGTGACGTCACCCCCGGGCAACGGGCCGGCAACAGCCGGCCGGCATCGTCGTAGGCGGGCGAAGGGAGACAACCATGGCGCTCTGGCGGATCCGAGCCACCGTGGACGACCGGCCGGGCTACCTGTCGGTCCTCACGGCGAGCCTCGCGTTGCGTGGGGTCAACATCCTCACCGTGCAGGTGCACACCACCGAGGTCGGTGCGGTCGACGATTTCCTTGTCGACGCGCCGGACACGCTCGACGAGGCGGGGCTGATCGCCGCCGTGGAGCGGGGCCGGGGCCGCGACTGCTGGGTGGCGCGTAGCGAGGCGCGTGGCCTCGCCGACCAGCCCACCCGGGTGCTCGGCCTGGCCACCCGGCTGGTCCGTGACCCCGACGTGGCGGGGGAGGCGCTGCGGACGCTGCTCGGGGCCGACGAGGTCACCTGGCGGCCTGCGGCCGTCGCGGGCGGCGTCACCGGCACGACGATGGTCTTGCCCGACCCCACCGGCGGGTCGTACGAGTTGAGCCGGGCCGCGCCGAGCTTCACCCCGGCGGAGTACGCCCGGGCCCAGGCGCTTGCCGAACTGGCGGCGACCGCGAGCCGGCGGACCGCCGACCAGGTCACCCTGCTCCTGCCCGACGGCGCGGAGGCGGTCGTCCGGCCCGCCACCGCCGACGACCTGACCGGCGTGCTGGAGCTGCACGAGGGCTGCTCGGCGCGGACCCTGCAACGCCGCTACCTCGGCGGGGCGACGCCGCCCGCGCCGGCCCGGCTGCGCCGGCTGGTGGAGCCGGCCCAGGGCCTGACCCTCATCGCGACGACGACCGGTTCCGGCGGGGCGGCGGAGCCGGTCGTCGTCGCGATGGCGAGCCTGCTCACCGAAGGTGACGAGGCCGAGGTGGCGCTGCTGGTGCGGGACGACTGGCAGCGGCGGGGGATCGGCACGGCCCTGCTGCGCCGGCTGATGGGGCACGCCGAGCGGGTCGGCCTCGCGGCCCTGGTGCTGCACGTCCAGGCGGAGAACACCCCGATGCTGCGTACCCTGCACCGGCTCGCCCGGCCGACGGCGACCGAGCGGGACGGTTCCCTGGTCACCGTCAGCGTGCCGGTGACCGCCGCCGCCGTGGCCGGGGTGGTGCTGGCCCAAAGCCGCCACCGCTGACGGCGCATCCGTTCACCGGCCCGGTCCCGGCCGCGTCCCTCGGTGCGGTCCCGGTCGCCCGGCCGGGTCTGATCAGCGGGTACGCGACCGGCCGCTGACGCAGAATCGGTTGCCCTCGGTGTCGGCGAGCACGACGTACGGGGAAGCACCCGGTTCGAGCCGTGCCGGGTAGTGCGGCCAGTCCACCCGCCGGGCACCGAGCCCGACGAGGCGTTCCACCTCGTCCTCAAGGTCGCGGCCCCCGGCGTTCAGGTCCAGGTGCACCCGGGGGTACGGCTCAACCGGGCTCTCGCTGAGGTCCATCGCCAGCGCCGTGCCGGGCACCCCGGGCGGCGGTGCGAGCACGATCCAGTCGTCGCCCGGATAGCGTGGTGGCCGACGCACGTAGCCCAGGGCGGCAGCCCAGAACCGGCCCGCCCGCTCGCAGTCGGACACTCCCAGCGAAACCTGCGCGATCACTGCCACCCGGTGACCGTACTGCCGCACGGGATGTTAAGAGGGGCCCCCTGCTCTACCGAAAGCGTTGACAGGGGGCCCTTCCTTGCACCTAGCCCGTGAAGGTGATGCGGTCCCGGCGACGCCGCAGCGTCATCAGGGCGACGCCGCCGCCGATCAGCGCGACGCCGGTGAGCGCCATGCCGGTGACGGCCACGCCGGTCAGCGGCAGGTCCCCACCACCGGTACCGCCGGAGGGGGAGGCGGAGGTCGTCGGCGAGGCCGAGTCCGACGGGGTGGGCGACTCGGACGCCGACGGGGTCTCGGACGGCTGCGGGGACTCCGACGGCTGCGGGGACTCCGACGGCTGCGGCGACTCCGAGACCGGCGGCGTCGGGGTCGGCGTCGGAGTCGGGGTTTCGCCCTCGCAGGCGTGGCTCACGTTGAAGACGGTCCCGGTCCCGCTGATCGTGGCGGACCCGTCGACCAGCGTCCACCCGGCCGGGGTGAAGAGGTAGGCGTGGATCTGCCGGGGGTTGTTGCCGCCGGTGGAGTAGAAGAAGTCCGGGTATGCGTCCGAGCTGTCCGGGATGTTCACCGTGACGTCGTCGGTGCCGTCGGAGAAGGTAAGCGTCAGCGTCTCGAAGTCGCCGTTCGCCCTGCCGGGCAGCACGAAGTGCCAGCCGTCGTGGTCGTCCGGCAGGTTCGCGAAGCGCTCGTCGTCGCACTTCTGCTCGAAGAAGGACGCCGTCTTGTCCTTGTGGGCCGGCCTCAGGCCGATGGTGGCCGACGCCCACGCCGGGGTGGCGAGGGCGAGGCAGGCCGTGGCGGCGGTCGCGGTGAGGACCGCGCGCGTCACGCGCCGACGCTGTGACATGAGGTTTCCTCCGAAGGAGAGCCGAGGGGACGCCACATGATCGCCGCACCGGGCCCTGCCGGGGGATCGGATGAACAGCCTGAGCTGGGAAGAAACCGTGTCTAACCCTCCCTCGGGGAGGGGAAGGTCGCTATCGGGCGGCGTGTCGGCGTAACGCTTTCGGCTCTCGCGACGCACGAGCCTCGTGGCACCGGGGTCTTCCCAAGTGTGCAATCCGCTGGATACATTGTCCGGCATCGATGGGAGCGCTCCCGCGCCTCCTCGGAAACCCTCCACCACCCGCCCCGGCGGCCCCGACCCAGCCGACGCCGTCCCGCGTCCGGTCGGGGCCGCCGGGCGCCAGCCGTCAGGAGTTCGCAGATGCGTCACCCGAACCGGCCGTCCCGGTCGCCGCGCGGCCGACCCTGGCTGCGCCGCCTGCTCGCCGCCGGCGCCGCCCTGGCCAGCGGCCTCGCCGTGGGCGTCGTCGCCCCGCAGGCCGCGCCCGTCGCCGCCGCGCCCGCCTTCAACTACGCCGAGGCGTTGCAGAAGTCGCTGTTCTTCTACGAGGCCCAGCAGTCCGGGAAGAAGCCGACCTGGAACCGGGTTTCCTGGCGCGGGGACTCGGCGCTCACCGACGGCTCCGACGTCGGGGTGGACCTCACCGGCGGCTGGTACGACGCCGGCGACCACGTGAAGTTCGGCTTCCCGATGGCGTTCAGCGCCACCATGCTCGCCTGGGGGGCGGTCGAGTACCGCGACGGGTACGTCGCCTCCGGGCAGCTCACCCACCTGCTCAACAACCTGCGCTTCGTCAACGACTACTTCGTCAAGGCGCACCCCGCGCCGAACGTCCTCTACGGACAGGTCGGCAACGGCGACGACGACCACAAGTGGTGGGGCCCGGCCGAGGTGATGCCGATGGTGCGGCCCGCGTACAAGATCGACTCAAGCTGCGGCGGCGCGGACCTCGCGGGGGAGACGGCGGCGGCGATGGCCGCGTCGTCGATGGTGTTCCGGCCCACCGACGCCGCCTACGCCGACAAGCTGCTCACCCACGCCAAGCAGCTCTACACGTTCGCCGACACGGTGCGCAAGAGCTACCACGAGTGCATCACCGACGCGACGAAATTCTACAAGTCGTGGAGCGGATGGCAGGACGAGCTGGTCTGGGGCGCGATCTGGCTGCACCGGGCCACCGGCGACGCGAGCTACCTCGCCAAGGCCGAGAGCGAGTACGACAAGCTCGGCACCGAGCCGCAGTCCACCACCCGCTCCTACAAGTGGACGATCGCCTGGGACAACAAGCAGTTCGGCGCGTACGTGCTGCTGGCCAACCTGACCGGCAAGCAGAAGTACGTCGACGACGCCAACCGGTGGCTGGACTACTGGACCGTGGGCGTCAACGGGCAACGGGTACCGTACTCGCCCGGCGGGATGGCGGTGCTCGACTCCTGGGGCGCGCTGCGCTACGCCTCCAACACCGCGTTCGCCGCGCTGGTCTACAGCGACAAGACCGCCGACGCGACCCGCAAGACCCGCTACCACGACTTCGCCGTCCGGCAGATCAACTACGCGCTCGGCGACAACCCCCGCAAGTCCAGCTACCAGATCGGGTTCGGGGCCAACGCGCCGCGCAACCCGCACCACCGCACGGCGCACGGATCCTGGTGGGACAGCCAGACGGTGCCCACCGAGACTCGGCACGTGCTCTTCGGCGCGCTCGTCGGCGGCCCGTCCTCGGCCAACGACGCGTACACCGACAGCCGGTCCGACTTCGTGATGAACGAGGTCGCCACCGACTACAACGCCGGCTTCACCTCCGCGCTGGCCCGGCTCTCCTCCGAGTACGGCGGCACCCCGCTCGCCGGCTTCCCGGGCATCGAGAAGCCGGACATCGACGAGCTGACCGTGGAGACCACGGTGATGCAGGCCGAGCCCCGGGCCACCGGGCTCAAGGCGATCGTCTACAACAAGTCGGCGTTCCCGGCCCGCGCGCTGACCAACGGGAAGTTCCGCTACTACTTCCGCCCCGAGGGCAGCACCGCCGTCCAGGTCACCCCCGGTTACACCCAGGGCTGCCCGTCGCCGTCGGCGGCCAAGCAGCTCAGCGGCGACATCTGGTACGTCGAGGTCGACTGCACCGGGCACACCATCGCCCCGGCCGGACAGTCGCAGCACCGGATGGAGGTGCAGTTCAAGATCGGCGTGCCGGAGGGCGGCACCTGGGACCCGACCAACGACCCGTCGTACCAGACCACGGCCGGGCCGAACAAGAAGGTGACGCTGTACGCCGGCAGCACCCTCGTCTGGGGTACGGAGCCGACCTCGACCCCCTCGGACACCACCCCGCCCACCGTCCCCGGCACCCCGGTCGTCTCCGCGATCAGCCCCACCTCGGTCACGCTGACCTGGCCCGCGTCCACCGACACCGGGGGCAGTGGGCTGGCCGGCTACGACATCACCCAGGAGATGATCGGCAGCGACGCGCTCATGCTGCACCGCACCACCACCAACAGCCTGACCCTGACCAACCTCTCGCCCGCCCGGAACTACCGGTTCTGGGTGCGCGCCCGCGACGGCGCCGGCAACGACTCGCCGTCCTCGCCGGTGCTCGCCGTGGCCACGCCGGCCGGGACCGGGTCGGACACCACCGGGCCGACCGCGCCCGGCAACCTGACCGCGTCCGACATCACCTCGAACGGGGTGACCCTCACCTGGACGCCGTCGACCGACAACGTCGGGGTCGTCGGCTACCAGATCTGGAAGGTCACCTGGCCGCTGCATTCCGTCGTCGCCACGGTCACCGGCACCAGCCACTCGGTGACGGGGCTGACCCCGGACACCTCGTACCCGTTCTACATCGTCGCGGTGGACGCCGCCGGGAACCCGTCGGTCACGTCCCCCAGCATCTCGGTGCGGACGCTGCCCGGGTCGCCCACCCCCACCCCCACCCCGACGACCCCCGCCGGGTCCTGCAAGGTCGCGTACGCGACCAGCGACTGGAGCACCGGCTTCACCGCGAACATCACGATCACCAACACCGGCTCGACGGCGCTCAACGGCTGGAGCCTGGCGTTCGCCTTCCCGACCACGGGCCAGAAGGTCGGCCAGGGCTGGTCGGCCAACTTCACCCAGACCGGCACCGCTGTGACCGCGTCGAACGCCCCCTACAACGCCGCGCTCGCGCCGGGCGCGTCGACGACCCTGGGCTTCAACGGCACCCACACCGGCACCAACCCGAAGCCAACCGCCTTCACCCTGAACGGCTCCGCCTGCACACTGGGCTGACGCCGTCCTGCTGAGTCCTGGCCGGTCACCGTCTCCTATGGACGGTGGTCGGCCAGGATTTCTGCGCGCGCTCGCGGATGGCGCGCTCGCGGTTCAGCCGGGGCGTGGGCCCTGGCAAGCCGCGCAAGTTCCGCCCCCGGTCGACGTGGCCCCGTACTCACCGACGTGGTCGGCGACGACGCGGGCGAGCGGCGTACGGCTCACTCGCCGGGAATGAGCTGTAGGAACTCGTAGTGGATCTCGACCCAGTTCTCGCCCTCGGTGAGCCGGAGATGACTTTCGTCCCCGCAGAACGTGCCGAACGGGGTCAGCCAGTCGTTGCGGCCGCTGCTGTCCGACTCCTCCACGTTGACGTAGAAGCATGGCTGCGCGCTGGAGCCGACGCGCAGGGGCGCGAGCACGGTCGGCGGGATCCAGTGACTCATGGTCGGCGGGTTGTCGCTGCTCTGCTCCCACAGCGAGTACGCCGATCCGCCACCGGGTTTGACCTTGATGAAGCCGTACGGCTCGGGGTCCCCGGCGTCGCCGGGGTTGCCGAAGTCGACGCGCGTGACGTGGTAGAGATACTGGTACGGGCTGGTCTGACACGGGATCGACGTCGCCCAGGACAGGCAGGGCCGCACCAGCCGTTGCACCGCGTAGTAGATGGTGACGGTGCCGTCATCGCCCCGGAACGTGCCGACCCCACCGGTGCCACACACGTCGCTGACCTGTGAGCTCAGGTCGTCGTCGCCGTTGCTGCTGTCGGATTCCCGCACGCTGGCGTGGAAGCAGAACACCCCGGTTTCGCTGTCGACGACGGCCCGGGCGTCGGTTAGTGGCACCCGCACGACGTGCGGGATGTCGTGGTCGGCCTGTTGCCAGGCGGTGCGGATCGGCGTGCCTTGACCGTCGACGAGCGAGACCGACCCGTAGGGCTCGAAGTCCGACCCGGCGTCACCGGGATTGTCGAAGACCAGCTCCTCGACGGTGACGAGGAATCGGCCGCCGGTGGGCGGGCAGGCCTCGTTCTCCGCTGCGGCTGCGGCTGCGGCGAACGGCTTCCGGCCGCAGTTCTTGTAGTGCAGAACGGCGACCACCGTGAGGATGTCCGCGACGGCTTTGAAGATCATGCCCGCGTAGGTGACCGTGATGGCGACCCGTGCGTCCTGACCCCGCCACCAGTCCTGGGAGAGGTCGCCCCAGTTGTTCTGGAGATCCACCAGTGCGGGCGGCGGCGCGCCCCACTCGTCCCAGTGTTCCCGGAGATGCTCGAACAGCGGGTGGAACCGGGCCGCCTCCAGGACCATCTGGATCGTCACGACGAGGGCTTCGTTCGGCTGCTGCCCGTTGGTCCCGGAGAGCAGTTGAAGCGCCTTGATCAACGCGCCACCACCGAGGTTGAGCGCCTTGCGCTTCTCAGCCGGGTACCCCAGGTCGAGGTAGCTCCCGGTGAATGTCAGGTCGACGATCCGGGTCCGCGTGGTCCGTCGGAAGTCGTACGGCGACCCGCTCCGGTCGTGCCGGAAGCGGAAGTAGACGTCAGCGTCGCCCGCCCTGTCCTGGTCGGCCTGGTACCAGCCGACCAGGTAGAGGTCGTCGCGCCGGATCACCAGTTCGATTCGCCGGCCGCCGGCGACGAGCGCGACCGAGAAGTAGCCCGCCGGATCCGCGTCCGACGCCGTGGGCGCGGGGGTCACCGGGGTGTTGGCGCTGAGCTGCTGGTTCTGCACCCGGATCAGCGTGATGAGGTCCTCGTACGCCTTCACACCGTACTTGTCGAGGTCGAACGTGCCTACGGCGGGCTTGGCGACGGTACCGGTGACCGTCGTCGTCGCCGCGGCGGGTGGTGGCGCGACCACCGTCCCGCCGGTGATGAGGACGGCGACGGCGACGGCACCCGCAAGTCCGGTCGCCAGTGTTCGGATTCGTGTCGTTCTCATGTGATCCCCTGCCCTCGGGCTGCCGGCCGCGTGACCGCGCCGGGCCCGTCCACAGTATTCATCGACATTCGTAAATGTCAGTCGGCGATCCGCGCGCCCGGCGTCGCCCAGACCCGCCGAGTCAGTCGGCTATCCACTTGCGCCCGACCGGATGGGTGTGCCACCGGCCCCATCCCCCGCGTGTGGCACGACGGCCCCGCGCGGGCGGTCAGTCCGCGAGGTCCTCGGCGAGCAGGTCCATCAGCAGGCCGTCGTGCCAGCGGCCGTCCTCACCGCGCTCGTAGCGGCGTAGCACCCCGACCGGGCGGAAGCCGACCTTCGCGTACGCCCGGATCGCGGCGGTGTTCGCCGCCGCCGGGTCGATGGTGAGCCGGTGGTGGCCGTGGTCGTCGATCAGGTGCCGGGCCAGGGTGCGGATCGCATCCCCGCCCAGCCCGCCGCCGCGCACCGCCGGGTCGAGGAAGACGTCCAGGCTGGCGTGTCGGTAGTCGGGGTCGTCCTCGGCGTACCACTGGATGGCCCCGACGACCCGGCCGTCGTGCTCGACGGCGTACACGGTCAGGTCGTCGTCGCCAAGGTCGGCGCGGACGGCGGCGGTCAGGTCGTCGCCGCCGCGCCACCAGCGGCGCACCTCCGGCGCGGCCCGGATAGCCGCGAGGGCCGGCACGTCGGCGGCCGTCGCCGGCCGTAGCGTGACCGCCCTGCCCCGCAGCACCGGCACCGGCCTCAGCCCCGCAGCTCGCCGTGCTCGACGCAGACCGCTGCCCAACCGACCGGCAGCACCTGCACCTTCATCCGGCGGCGGCAGCCCGCGCAGAACCGCGGCGGCTCCAGCGCGCGCGCCGACCGGCACGCCGCGTGGTCGCCGGCGTCGACCGGCTCACCGCAGCGGTCGCACCACGCCCCGGTCGTCACCCTTACCCCGGCCATCGTCACCCCGGTCGTCGTCGAAGTCCCCGTCGCCCTCACTGGCCCCGTCGCCCGCACGGGCCCGTCGCCCCCACTGACCCCGGCGTCGCCGTCACAGCGTCGCGGAGAGCGCCTTGACCGGCATCTTCAACTCGGTCAGCAGCGCCAGGTCGTCGGTCGCCGGCCGGCCCAACGTGGTCAGGTAGTTGCCGACGATGACCGCGTTGATGCCGCCGAGCAGGCCGTCGCGGGTGCCCAGGTCGCCGAGGGTGATCTCCCGGCCGCCCGCGTACCGGAGGATGGTGCGCGGCATGGCCAGCCGGAACGCGGCGATCGCCCGCAGCGCGTCCTTGCCCTCGACCACCGGGCGGTCGCCCAGCGGGGTGCCCGGGCGGGGGTTGAGGAAGTTCAGCGGCACCTCGTGCGGGTCCAGCTCGGCGAGCTGGGCGGCGAACTCGGCCCGCTGCTCCACGCTCTCGCCGAGGCCGAGGATGCCGCCGCAGCAGACCTCCATGCCGGACTCGCGGACCATCCGCAGCGTCTCCCAGCGCTCCTCCCACGAGTGGGTGGTGACCACGTTCGGGAAGTAGGAGCGGCAGGTCTCCAGGTTGTGGTTGTAGCGGTGCACACCCATGTCGACAAGCTCGTCGACCTGCTCCTGGCTCAACATGCCGAGCGACGCGGCGACCTGGATGTCGACCTCGGCCCGGATCGCGGCGACGCCCTCGCGCATCTGCTTCATCAGCCGGGCGTCGGGGCCGCGCACGGCGGCCACGATGCAGAACTCGGTCGCTCCCGTCGCCGCGGTCTGCTTTGCCGCCTCCACCAGCGAGGGGATGTCCAACCAGACCGAGCGGACCGGCGAGGCGAACAACCCGGACTGCGAGCAGAAGTGGCAGTCCTCCGGGCAGCCGCCGGTCTTCAGCGACACGATGCCCTCGACCTCGACCTCCGGCCCGCACCAGCGCATCCGCACCTCGTGGGCGAGCTGGAGGGCGGCGGGCAGGTGCTCGTCGGGCAGCTTCAGCACCGCGAGCACGCCGGCCTGGTCGAGGCCGACGCCGCTCTCCAGCACCTGGGTGCGGGCCTGGTCGAGGATCTCTGGCATGGCTCGTACCCTACAAGGCCCCCGGACCCGAAGAAACGCCCGAGCCGCGCGCCCCGGTGGGCCCGGTACCCGACCGGGAGGCGGCCCGGCGGTCCCGCCGCGCGCCGGGCCCGCGCCACGCCGGAGCGCGGCCGACTGGTGGTAACTTCGCCCGGCGGGAGCGGCCGAGCCGGGCGGGCCGGATCGAGCGGGCCGGATCGAACGAAGCGGTCTCAGCGGGCCGGATCGGCTGGAGCGGGGGGAGTGTGGCGGTGGGGGACTGGCTGGCGGGGCTGCACCGCCGCGCCGAGCTGCGGGCGAAGGCGGGACTGACCCGCCGGCTGCGGCCCCGCGCTGCCGGCGACCCGGTGGTCGACCTGGCCGGCAACGACTACCTCGGCCTGGCCACCCACCCGGAAGGTCACCCGCCGCCGCGGGGCGGGCCCTTTTCGGCGTACGGGCTGGGCGCGACCGGCTCCCGGCTGGTGCGCGGCTCCACCGACGTGCACCACGGGCTGGAGGCGGCTCTCGCCGACTGGCTCGGCGTCGACGGCAGCCTCGTGTTCTCCTCCGGCTACCTGGCCAACCTCGGCGCGGTCCGGGCGCTCACGCAGCCGCGTACCCTGCTCGTCTCCGACGCCCACAACTACGCCTCCTTGATCGACGGCTGCCGCATCTCCGGCGCGGAGACCGTGGTGACCCCGCACGCCGACCCGGCGGCGGTGGCCGCCGCGCTGGCCGCCGCGCCGGGCCGCCCGGCTGTGGTGGTCACCGAGTCGGTCTTCTCCGTCGACGGCGACCTCGCGCCGCTGGCCGAGCTGCACGCCGTGGCCCGCCGGCACGGCGCGCTGCTGCTCGTCGACGACGCGCACGCGCTCGGTGTGCTCGGGCCCGCTGGCGCGGGCGGGGTGGCCGCCGCCGGGCTGGCCGGCGAGCCGGACGTGGTGGTCACCGCCACCCTGTCCAAGGCCCTCGGCGGCGCGGGGGGTGTGGTCGCCGGCCCGGCCGAGTTCGTCCGGCACCTGGTCGAGACCGGCCGGACCTTCATCTTCGACACCGCCCTGCCGCCCGCCGTCGCCGCCGGGGTGCGCGCCGCGCTGGACCTGGCCCGCGCCGGCGACGACCTGCGCGCCGAGCTGGCCGACCGGGCCGCCCTGGCGGTCCGTCGGCTGCGCGCCGCCGGGCTGGCCGTCTCCGCGCCGGACGCCGCCGTGGTGTCGGTGACCGCGCCCGGCCCCGAGGCGGCCACGGCCTGGGCCGCCGACTGTGCCGACCGGGGGGTGGCCGTCGGCTGCTTCCGCCCGCCGTCGACGCCGGACAGCCGCTCCCGGCTGAGGCTGACCATCAGCGCCGGGGTCACCCGGGCGGGCTTCGAGCGGGCCCTCGACGTGATCGTGGGGTGCGCCCCGTGACCGACGGCGGGATCGGGTGGATCGGGTGGAGGTGACGTCGTGAGCGCGGCGTGGGCCGGGCCGGTGCTGATCACCGGCACCGACACGGAGGTCGGCAAGACGGTGGTGACCGCGGCGGTGACGGCCGCCGCCCAGGCCGCCGGGCTGCGGGTCGCCGTGGTCAAACCGGGCCAGACCGGTACGGCCACCGGCATCCCGGGCGACGTCGACTCGGTGACCCGGCTGGCCGCCCCGCTCACCGGCCGGACCCTGGCGAGCTACCCCGACCCGCTCGCCCCGCTGGCGGCGGCCCGGGTGGCGCGGCTGGAGCCGCTGGAGCTGTACGCCGCCGTCGACGCGATCCGCGAGGAAGCCGACAAGCACGACCTCGTGCTGGTCGAGGGGGCCGGCGGGCTGCTCGTACCGATGGGGTTGCGCCCCTCCGGCGATGCCTGGACGATGGCCGACCTGGCGGTGTCGCTCGGCGCTCCCGCCGTGGTGGTGGCCCGAGCCGGCCTCGGCACCCTCAACCACACCGCGCTGACTCTGGAGGCCCTCGAACGGCGGGCGGTGCCGGCCGGCGTGGTGATCGGCGCGTGGCCGGCCGAGCCGGAGCTGGTGCACTGGGCCAACCTGACCGACCTGGTGCCCCACCTGCTCGGCGCGTTGCCGGCGGGCGCCGGGGCGATGGACCCGGGCGTGTTCCGCCGGTCCGCGCCGGGCTGGCTCACCCCCGCCCTGTACGGGGTGCTCGACGACTGGCGGGCCTGGGCCGAGGACGCCGGCTGACCCGCCGGCCACCAGCGGCCCCGTAGGGCCTCTGGCAGTCGGCGGCCGGGCTGCGTCCTGGCTCCCGTCAGTCGGCGGCCGGGCTGCGTCCTGGCTCCCCTCAGTCGGCGGCCGAGTCGCGGGCGATCACGAAGGCGTCGGGCATCCGGAAGGTGAGGTTGTCGGGGCACCACGGCGGCCGGAGCACCCGTACGCCGTCGAGCAGGCCGGCGGCCTCGGTGACGACCACGGCGGCCTCCAGCCGGGCGAGCTGCGCGCCGACGCAGCGGTGCGCGCCCGCCCCGAACGCGAGGTGCCGGCGTGAGCCGGGCTGCCCGGGGCGGAACTCGCCGGGCGCGGCCACGACCTCCGGGTCCCGGCCGGCGCGGGCGAGCCACAGCACGACGCTGGTGCCCGCCGCGACGGCCGTGCCGCCGAGCTCGGTGTCGACGGCGGCCGTGCGCCCGCCAGGTGACGATCGGCGGCTCCAGCCGCAGCCCCTCCTCGACCACGTCGGCAACCTCGACGGTGCCGGCGCGCAGCCCGGCGCGTACCGCCGGCTCGGCGGTGAGCCGGTGCAGCAGCAGGGTGAGGAACTGCGAGGTGGTCTCCTGGCCGGCGACGAGCAGGAAGAACAGCGCGCCGACGACCACGTCGGTGCGGTGCCCGGCGGCGCGCAGCCGGGCGGCGAGCCCGCCGCCTGTGGCGGCGAACGCGCGCAGCGCCCGGTGGAACCGGCCCACCTCGGCGGCGAGGGCGGCCTGCCGGTCGGCGTCGAGCGGGGCCCAGAACAGCTCCAGGGCCGCGCGGGCGAACTCCTTCACCGCGCCGACCGGCGCGTCGGGCAACTCGACGAGCCGGGCCAGCACGAGCAGCGGCAGGTCCGCCGCCAGGTCGGCG
>NZ_GG657738.1:5394835-5413451 GCF_000158815.1 Micromonospora sp. ATCC 39149
CCGCGTCGAGGGCGTTGTCGGGCCCGGAAGGTTCCCGGGGTCGGCGAACACCCGCCGACCAACGCGTGTCGGGGCCCCCCCCCAGGTGCCCCCCGCAGACGTGGTCGGTCACCGCCGCCACGTCCGGCCACCGCCCGTCGACGGCGTCCCCCCAGCCCCGGAACAGCACGGGGTCAACCTAGCGGGCGGCCCCCGGTGGCGCGGGGTCCAGCTCCCACACGGTGGTGTGCTTCACCCGTACGCTCTCCAACGCCTCGGGCACCGGCACGTCGTAGCCGGTCAGTTCGCGGAACCGGTCGCGGGGCAGGAACGCCCGCCCCGGGTCGCCGACCAGCACCCGCGCTCCGGACCGGGCGGCCCGGAGCAGGAAGCGCAGCATCCGGCGGGCCATCGCCTCGCTGTAGAAGACGTCCCCGGCGAGCACCACCTCGGCGTCGCCCGCGTCGCCGTCGAGGACGTCGCCGAGTTCGGCGTCGACGCGTACCCCGTTGGCCTCGGCGTTGAGCGCGACGGCGGCCACCGCGCGCTCGTCGACCTCGACGGCGCGCACGGCCGCCGCGCCCGCCCGGGCGGCGGCGACGGCGACCAGGCCGGAGCCGGAGGCCAGGTCGAGCACCCGGCGGCCGGCGACCACCTCGGGGTGGTCGGTGAGATACCGGGCAAGCGCCTGCCCACCGGCCCAGGCGAACGCCCAGAACGGCGGCGGCTGGGAGCTGCGGAACTCGCCCTCGGTGAGTTCCCACAGCCCGATCGGCTCGTCGGCCTGGTGCAGGCGGACCTCGGGGACGAAAGCAACCGGGGCGAGCCGCGCGTGCAGCCTGACGAAGGCCGCGGAGAGGTCGGACACGCCCCGATTCTCCCCGGGCGGCGGGGCGCGCCGGCACCGGGGCGTCGCACCCGGCGTGGCGGGCGGGCGCGGGCGGGCGTCCGCAGGGGGCGATCCCGGGCGCGTCGCGGGTGGATGGTCACCGGTTCACCACTGTCGGTGAAATCGCCCCCCGGGCTTCGCGGTCCGTGCGAACACGCCCGTCTACCCGCTTGCCCGATACGCCCATAGCGTTGCCGGATGGACGGATCCGACGGAAGGTGAGGGCGGTGGTGACGGTGGTGCGGTACGCGCTAAGGGTCGGGGTGGTGCTGGCCTGCCTGTCCGGTGTGGGGGCCGGCGTGGCCGCGCCGGCTCGGGCGGCGGCGGCCGGGTTCGCCACCGAGCTGAGCGGCCTGCCGACGGAGTTCACGGCGGGCGACGGGGTGGAGACGGTCTCGGCGGTGGTGTCCCGCCGCGACGGCGGCTGCGTGAAGGTCCGCTGGTCGATGGTGCTCACCGTGCAGGGGCTGCGGCTGGACCAGGTGAGGATGGACCGGGTCGAGGAGACCGGGCTGTTCCCGCTGGAGATCCGGACGGAGGGCAGCACGGCCCGGCTGACCGACCGGCAGCTCGACCCGGGCACGCTCTGCCCGGGGCGTACGGTGACGGCCCGCTACCGGGTGGCCTTCGCCGAGGACGTCACCCGGGGCAGTGTGACGCTGGCCGCCGAGGCGTACGACCCTCAGTCGCGGCTGTTGGCCCGGCAGGCGGCGACCCGCGAGGTGATCGGGGCGGGCGCCGACGCGACGCCGCCCGGTGCGGTCCCGACGCCGGACGAACCGTCGGCGGATCCGACGGACGAGCCGTTGGAGCCGGCCGGCGTGGACGAGGAGGCCGAGCCGAGCGAGGAGGTGGTGGCCGAGGTGCCGCCGGCGGCGGGCGGGCGTCCGGTGTCGTCCTCGGGCGGCTTCGGGGTGGTGCAGGCGGCGTTCCTGCTCGGCGCGCTGCTGCTGTCGCTGGGAGTCGGGCTGCTGCTGCGGCTGCGGCACCTGACGCGGACGGCCGACGACGGCGGGCCGGGCCCGGGGCTGGACTTCGAGCGGGCCGTCCCGCCGCAGCGGGGGTGGGGTCTGCTGCGCCGCTGACGAGGCGAGGCGGTGGCGTGCGCTTTACAAAACTTCGACTCTTGTAAAACACCGTGGCGCGTGCCACAGTCGGGGCGTACCCGAGAGATCGGAGTCCGGCGATGACCGCTGGCGCCACCGCGACCGTCCCGCCCGCGACCTGGCGCGACCCGCGCAAGCCGCTCTGGCCGCTCGCACTGCTGGTCCCGGCGCTGCCCTTCGCCGCCTGGCTGGCCTGGCGGGGCGGGGCCGGGTCGTGGGCCTGGTGGCTCGCCCCGGTGGTGGTCTTCGGGGTGATCCCGGTGGTCGATTTGCTCGTCGGCGACGACCGGCACAACCCGCCGGACGAGGCGGTGCCGCGCCTGGCCCGCGACGGCTACTACCGCTGGCTCACCTACCTCTACCTGCCCGCCCAGTACGCCGCGCTGGTGCTCGGTTGTGCCGTGTGGGCCTCGGGCGGGCTGTCCCCGCTCGGCGCGGCCGGGCTGGTCGCCACGCTCGGCGTCGTCAACGGCATCGCCATCAACACGGCCCACGAGCTGGGGCACAAGCGGGAGAAGCTGGAGCGCTGGCTGTCGAAGGTGGCCCTCGCCCCGACCGGCTACGGGCACTTCCACGTCGAGCACAACCGGGGCCACCACGTGCGGGTCGCCACCCCGGCCGACCCGGCCAGCTCCCGGCTCGGGGAGAGCTTCTACGCCTTCTGGCCGCGTACCGTGCTCGGCAGCCTGCGTTCGGCCTGGCGGCTGGAGACGGGCCGGTTCCGCGTCCGGGGCCGCAGCCCGTGGACGTACCGCAACGACATCCTCAACTCCTGGGCCATGACCGTGGTGCTGTTCGCCGCGCTGGCCGGCGCGTACGGGCCGGGGGTGCTGCCCTTCCTGCTGCTCCAGGCGGTGTTCGGCTTCTCCCTGCTGGAGGTGGTCAACTACCTGGAGCACTACGGCCTGGCCCGGCGGCGCAACCCCGCCGGCCGGTACGAGAAGGTGGACCCGCGGCACAGCTGGAACAGTGACCGGACGGTCACCAACGTCTTCCTGTTCCAGCTCCAGCGGCACAGCGACCACCACGCCAACCCGCTGCGCCGCTATCAGACGTTGCGTAGCTTCGACTGCTCGCCGCAACTGCCCGCCGGGTACGCCACGATGGTCGTGGCCGCCCTCGTGCCGCCCGTGTGGCGGCGGGTGATGGACCGCCGGGTGCTCGCCCACTACGGTGGCGACCTGGAGCTGGCCAACGTCCACCCGCCGGCCCGGGCCCGGCTGCGCCGGTTGGTCAGCTGACGGCGTCGGGCTGGGGCGGGGCTGGTCGGCTGACGGCGTCGGGCTGGGTCCGCTCGGCCCGGCGGGAGCGGTGCTGCGCCGGCGCGGACCAGTCGAGCTGCGCCGGCTCCAGGCCCAGCTCGCGGGCGGCGGCCAGCCGGATCCACTCGGCGAACTGCCGGCGCGAGATCACCCGGTCGTGCACGGCGAACTGCACGGCGAGCCCGTCCATCACGGCGTTGATCCGCCACGCGGCACCGGCCGGGTCGGCGCAGACGAAGACGCCCTCGCGCACCCCGTCGGCGATCACCGCGGCGAGATCCTCTCGCCAGCGCAGGTCCAACCGGCGGGAGACCTTCTCCAACTCCGGGACGCGCAGCGACTCCGACCAGCCGTCGATCCATATCGACCAGGAGGTCGGCCGGCCGGTCGGGGTGCAGAGCTTCAGCATCCGGCGGAGCTTGACCAGGGGCGAGGCGGCGGACCGGGCCACGGCGTCGAGCCGGGCGAGATCCTGCTCCACCGCGTACGCGAAGGCCTGGGAGAGTAGCCGCTCCTTGGTGGCGAAATGGTAGAAGACCAGCGCCTGGCTGACCCCCGCCGCCTGGGCCACGTCGGCCGTGCGGGTGTTGGCCAGTCCTCGTTCCGCGATCACGTCACAGGCCGTGCGCAAGAGGGCATCCAGGCGGATCTCGGCGGCACGTCTCGTCACGCCGCTACCGTAACCTATCCGTTCGTGCACAAACAGTTACCGCCCCGGCGGATTCGATCCCCTGGAGTCGGAATTAGGACACTTTTCCGGTCTTGTTGAGCATGCCCGGTCCCGCGCCAGCACCCTGGCCAGGCTCCTAGGAAGCCTGCCCAGGGTGCCGGGCGCGACCAGGGCTCGCTCGCCCGGGGTGGCCCGCGGTGTCGGTGACGTCGGGGGCATCCTGAGCCGGGGCAGGTCACCGTGTCGCCGACCTGGCGAGGCGCTGGGCGTGCGCGGGCCCGGCGCCCACGACGGCGGAGGGTGCGGCGGACGCGCCGGGCGCCGCCCCGATTTGGCAACCGATCGCGGGCTCGGCTAAAGTTCTCATCCGTCACCGGGAAACGCCGGGGGCGTGCGGACGTAGCGCAGCTGGTAGCGCATCACCTTGCCAAGGTGAGGGTCGCGGGTTCGAATCCCGTCGTCCGCTCGGAGCTGCCGCCACGCATGTCGGGGGCAACCTTGGTGGAGTGGCCGAGAGGCGAGGCAACGGCCTGCAAAGCCGTGTACACGGGTTCAAATCCCGTCTCCACCTCGGCAGTTGACGAGGGCGATTGGCGCAGTGGGAGCGCGCTTCCTTGACACGGAAGAGGTCACTGGTTCAAACCCAGTATCGCCCACCACGGGTAACGGCCCGGCACCTATAGGTGCCGGGCCGTTTTGCCGCCCGGGACCGTCCTGCCCCGCAGGCGGGCGGGAGCCCTACAGTGGCGGGGCGGCGTCCCGGCGCTCCTCGACCCGGCGGTACTCCACCGGCTCCGAGGTGGTGACCACCTCGCGGCGGCGGCCCCAGACCAGCGTGGTCATGACGAGGCCGAGCGCGCCGGCGGCCATCAGGATCCAGCCGACGACGTCCAGGTCGACGCCGGCGACGCTGGCGTCGAGCGCGAACGTGAGGATCGCGCCGACCGCGATCAGGAAGATGCTCGTTCCGATACCCACGACAGCCTCCTTCGGGGGATGCAGTGTGCTGTCGATGGACCTGAGTACCCCGGCGGTGAGCAGCGCAATCACTCGGGCATCGGGGCGGCGCGCGGTGCGATCTTGTCATCGGGTACAGTTCATCCCGTCGCCGGTCAACACAGGCGGCACGCGGACGTAGCGCAGCTGGTAGCGCATCACCTTGCCAAGGTGAGGGTCGCGGGTTCGAATCCCGTCGTCCGCTCGCGATCCGCCCCTCGGGGCCGACCGCAGCCGAGCCCGGCCTTCTCGCTCCGGGCGCTGGCGAGCGCGGGCGATTGGCGCAGTGGGAGCGCGCTTCCTTGACACGGAAGAGGTCACTGGTTCAAACCCAGTATCGCCCACCAGTACGAGCAGTTCCGATTCTGGTGCCGCCGCGTCACGCGGTAGTGCCTGGTCGCCGGAATTCCTTGCGAATTGCGGGGGCCGGGTCGGCAAGGGAGTGTCCGCCGCGCCTCGTAGACTCCGGCGATGACCTCCCTGACCGACACCGTCGCCCAGAGCCCGCTGGGCGTGCTCCGGAGGGTCTTCGGCTACGACGCCTTCCGGGGCGAGCAGCAGGAGATCATCGACCACGTGGTCGGCGGCGGCGACGCCCTGGTCCTGATGCCCACCGGCGGCGGCAAGTCGCTGTGCTACCAGATCCCCGCGCTGGTGCGCGACGGCGTCGCGGTGGTCGTCTCCCCGCTGATCGCCCTCATGCAGGACCAGGTGGACGCGCTCACCGCCGTCGGAGTGCGCGCCGGCTTCCTCAACTCCACCCTCGACGTCGACACCCGCCGCCTCGTCGAGGCGCAGTTCGTCGCCGGTGAGCTGGACCTGCTCTACCTCGCCCCCGAGGCGCTGGGCAGCCGGGGCACCCTCGACCTGCTCGACCGGGGTCGGATCGCGCTGTTCGCCATCGACGAGGCGCACTGCGTGGCGCAGTGGGGCCACGACTTCCGCCCCGACTACCTGGCGCTGTCGATGCTGCACGAGCGGTGGCCCGCCGTGCCCCGCATCGCGCTCACCGCCACGGCCACCGCCGCCACCGCGACGGAGATCGCCGCGCGGCTCAACCTGACCGGGGCCCGGCACTTCGTGGCCAGCTTCGACCGGCCCAACATCCAGTACCGGATCGCGCCGAAGCGGGAGCCCCGCAAGCAGTTGCTGGACCTGATTCGCACCGAGCACCCCGGCGACGCCGGCATCGTCTACTGCCTCTCCCGCGCCTCGGTCGACAAGACCGCCGAGTTCCTCGCCGCCAACGGCGTCGCCGCGCTGCCGTACCACGCGGGGCTGGACGCGGCCACCCGCGCCGCCCACCAGAAGCGGTTCCTGCGGGAGGACGGCCTGGTCATGGTCGCCACCATCGCCTTCGGCATGGGCATCGACAAGCCCGACGTGCGGTTCGTCGCCCACCTCGACCTGCCCCGCTCGGTGGAGGGCTACTACCAGGAGACCGGCCGCGCCGGCCGCGACGGCCTGCCGTCGACGGCCTGGCTGGCGTACGGGTTGCAGGACGTGGTGCAGCAACGCAAGATGATCGACTCCTCGGAGGGCGACGCGGCGCACCGGCGGGTGCTCGCAGCCCACCTCGACGCCATGCTCGCCCTCTGCGAGACCGTCGAGTGTCGCCGGGTGCGGCTGCTGAGCTACTTCGGCCAGGACGGCGGTGGGCCGTGCGGCAACTGCGACACCTGCCTGGAGCCGCCGGAGTCGTGGGACGGCACGGTCGCCGCCCAGAAGCTGTTGTCGACGGTGCTGCGGCTGCACCGGGAGCGCAACCAGAAGTTCGGCGCGGGGCAGTGCGTCGACATCCTGCTCGGCCGGCGCACCGAGAAGGTCGTCCAGCATCGTCACGACACGCTGACCGTGTTCGGCATCGGCGAGGAGCTGAGCGAGGCCGAGTGGCGGGGCGTCGTGCGGCAGTTGCTCGCCCAGGGCCTGCTGGCCGTCGAGGGCGACTATGGCACCCTGGCGCTCACCGACGCCAGCGCCGAGGTGCTGGGCCGCCGCCGGTCGGTGCCGATGCGCCGCGAGACGATCCGGCCGCCCAAGGCGCGGGCGGCGAAGGCGCGTCCCGGTGCGGCGGCCGTCGTCGAGCTGCCGGCCGGGGCCGAGCCGGTGTTCGAGCGGCTGCGCGCCTGGCGGGCGGTCACCGCGAAGGAGCAGGGCGTCCCCGCGTACGTGGTGTTCCACGACGCGACGCTGCGCCAGATCGCCGCCGACCCGCCGTCGACGCTGGACGAGCTGTCCCGGGTCAACGGCGTCGGAGAGGCCAAGCTCGCCCGCTACGGCGAGCAGCTCCTCGCCGCCTTGGGGTAAGGAAGGGCCCCCGGTTAACGCATTCTGTAGAGCAGGGGCCCATTCCTAACGCCCTCGGCTGGCCGGCCGCCCCCGGGTTCTGCCGACGGCAGATCCGCTGCCGGTGAACACCGTCGCCGCCGGGGCCCCGCCCGGGGCAGGGTGGTGCGATGAGACTTTTGGTGCTGGGCGGTACGGGTTTCGTGGGCGGGGCGACGGTCGCCGAGGCGGCGCGGCGCGGCTGGTCGGTGACGGTGTTCAACCGGGGGGTGAGCGGCGCGCTGCCGGCGGGCGTGCACCGGTTGCGGGGGGACCGGACCGCGCCCGGCGGCCTGGCCGCGCTGGCCGGCGGCGAGTGGGACCTCGTGGTCGACACCTGGGACGGCGCGCCCCGCGCGGTGCGTGACGCCGCCCGGGCCCTGCGCGACGCGGCCGGCTGGTACGGGTACGTCTCCAGCGGCTCCGTCTACGCCCCGCCCGTCCCGCCCGGTGTCGGCGAGGACGCGCCCACCGTGGCTGCCGACCCGGACGCCGTCGACGGCGGCTACCCGCAGCTCAAGGCCGGCGGGGAACGGGCCGCCACAGCCGTGTTCGGCGACCGGGCGCTGCTGGCCCGCGCCGGGCTGATCCTCGGCCCCGGTGAGGACATCGGCCGGCTGCCCTGGTGGCTGACCCGCGTCGCCCGGGGCGGCGACGTGCTCGCCCCCGGCCCCGCCGACCTGCCCCTGCAGTACGTCGACGCCCGCGACCTGGCGGCGTGGCTGCTGGACCGGGGCGTGGCGGGCGACGGCGGGGCGTACAACGTGGTGTCGCGGACCGGGCACACGACGATGGGTGAGCTGCTCGACGCCTGCGTCGCCGCCACCGGCTCGGCGGCCCGGCTGCGCTGGACCAACCCGGACGCGATCCTCGCCGCCGGGGTGGAACCGTGGAACGACCTGCCGATCTGGATCCCCGCCGGGCACGAGTACCGCTGGTTGCTGGAGCGCGGCGTGCAGCGGGCGCACGCGATGGGGCTGACCTGTCGGCCGGTGGCCGCGACGGTCGCCGACACCTGGGCCTGGCTGCGCGCGGTGGGCGGCGTGCCGCCGCGCGCAGGCCGCCCACCGCGCTCGCCCGTAGGCCTGGACCCGCAGCGGGAGGCCGCCCTGCTCGCCGCTGCCGGCTGACCCGCTGCCGGCCCGTCCGGTCCGGTGCGTCAGCATCTTTGTGGAGTCGGGCGACCATGCCACCGCAGGCGGCAGGTGCGGCAGGCCGAACTTGCGCAGCAGGGTCCCGTTCCCGAGGCATTCCGGGCTGGAGCCGTACTGGTAGGCGGGCTCGCCGTCGGTGGTCAGCGCCCACTCCCGGCCGTCGGACAGCGAACGCGCCCACAGGTCGTGCCCCCGCCGGGACACCGCGATCTTCGCGTCCGGGGACGGCACTTCGAGGGGGGTTGCCCGGCGGCGTGAACTCGGCCCGCTCGCGCCGCCGGGTCCACCAGCACGAACTGCGCGCCGCGGGCTACCGCGAGATCATGGCGGGCCTCGATGAGGCTGCTGCCGCAGCCCGCGGGCAGGCTGGCACCCTGACCATCGGCACCATGGCCACCAACCACCAGCAGATCGCGGCCGTCCTCGATCTGTTCCGACAGCGGCATCCGCAATGTGAGCTGCGCATGCGTGAAATTCTTCCCACCGACCCGTTCGGTGGGCTGCGCGCCGGCCGAGTCGACATCGGGATGCTTTGGCTACCCGTCCGCGAGCCCGACCTCACCGTCGGGCCGCAGCTGCACACCGAGCCGCTGGTGCTGGCTGTCGCCTCCGATCATCGGCTGGCCAGCCGGGACCGGGTCGAGATGGAGGACCTCGGCGACCATCCAGTGGTGTGGCCCGACGGGCCTATTCCGGTCAGGGTCGGGGTGCGGCGGGCGACGCGGGTGTCCGGGGTGGCCCGGCGCGGGCTGCTTCTCCCCTGTCCGACTGAGCCGCGTGCACGGGCTCAGCGTTCGCGGACGACCGCTACCGGGCAGTGCGCGTGGTGGATGAGCTGCTGGCCGACCGAGCCGAGCAGCATCCCGCGCAGCCCGCCCCAGCCCCGGCTGCCGACCACCACGAGCTGGGCGTCGCGGCTCGCCTCGACCAGTGCGCCGGCCGGGCGGCCGGTCACCACGTCCACGGTCACCGCGACGTCCGGGAACGTCTCCCGCCACCGGGCCAGCGGCTCGTCCAGCGCCGCCCGTTCCGCCGCCACCGCGTCGTCCCCGCCGACGCCCCGGTCGGCCGACGGCTCCCAGGCCCGCACCACATGCAGCGGCACGCCCCGCTGGGCCGCCCGCTCGACGGCGAACCCGAGGGCCAGCAGGGAGGTCGCCGACCCGTCGACCCCCACCACCACCCGGCCCGTACGGCCTGCGGAGGCGTCGCCGTCGCGGACCACCACCACCGGGCAGTGCGCGTGGGCGGTCACCGACACGGCGGTGGAGCCGGCGAGCAGGCCGCCGAATCCGCCATGGCCCCGGGTGCCGAGCACCAGCAGGCCCGCCTCGGCGGAGCGTTCCTCAAGTACCAGCGCCGGCGGCCCGTCGAACACCTCCCCGTGCACGGTCACGGTGGGCCGCGCGGCGGCGGCGTCGGCGGCGGCCTTGTCGACCAGCTCCTTCACCTGCCGGCGGGCGGTCTCGTCGGGCCAGATCCCGGGGGCCACCCCGGGGCCGACCCAGCCGGCCACGGCCACCCATTCGAAGACGTACGCCAGGCGGACCGGCCGGCCGCTGTGCTCCGCCTCGGCCAGCGCCCAGTGGAGGGCGACCGTGGCGTCGGCGGATGCGTCGTAGCCGACGAGGATCTCGTCACCGCTCACTTCCCGCTCCTAAGCTCGGCGTCGGTCTCCCGGATCCACCGCCACTCGGGATCTAGTCATCGGAGCCGTACCGCCGGGTGTGGTCGGGCGACCATCGTCCACCATCTCCTGGCGGAGGTGGGCGGCGCGCGCGGCCAGCCCCGGCACGCGATCGATCACGTCGATGACCAGGTGGAACCGGTCGAGGTCGTTGAGCATCACATGTCGAACGGCGTGGTGGTGGTGCCCTCCTCCTTGTACCCACGCACGTGCAGGTTGTCGTGGCTGGCGCGCCGGTAGGTGAGCCGGTGGATCAGCCACGGGTAGCCGTGGTACGCGAAGATGATCGGCTTGTCGCGGGTGAAGATGGTGTCGAACTCGTTGTCCGGCAGGCCGTGCGGGTGCTCCGACGGCGGTTGGAGCCGCATCAGGTCGACCACGTTGACCACCCGCACCTTCAGCTCGGGCAGCCGCTGGCGCAGCAGGTCGGCGGCGGCGAGGGTCTCCATCGTGGGCACGTCGCCGGCGCAGCCGAGCACCACGTCCGGCTCCCGACGGTCGTCGGTGCTGGCCCAGTCCCAGATGCCCAGGCCGCGCCGGCAGTGCTGGATCGCCTCGTCCATGGTCAGCCAGTTCGGGGCGGGTTGCTTGCCGGCCACCACCACGTTGATGTAGTGCCGGCTGCGCAGGCAGTGGTCCATGGTGGAGAGCAGGGTGTTGCCGTCCGGCGGCAGGTAGACCCGGACCACCTCGGCCTTCTTGTTGACCACGTGGTCGATGAAGCCCGGGTCCTGGTGCGAGAAGCCGTTGTGGTCCTGCCGCCACACGTGGCTGGAGAGCAGGTAGTTCAGCGACGCCACCGGTTCCCGCCACGGGATGCCCCGGGTCACCTTCAGCCACTTCGCGTGCTGGTTGACCATCGAGTCGACGATGTGGATGAACGCCTCGTAGCTGGTGAAGATCCCGTGCCGGCCGGTCAGCAGGTACCCCTCCAGCCAGCCCTGGCACAGGTGCTCCGACAGCACCTCCATCACCCGGCCGTCGGGGGAGAGGTGTTCGTCGCCGTCGACCCGGTCGGCGACGAACACCCGGTCGGTGACCTCGAAGGCCGCGCCGAGCCGGTTGGAGGCGACCTCGTCGGGGCCGAAGAGGCGGAACGTATGCGGATTGGCGGTGATGATGTCGCGGACCCATGCGCCGAGCACGCCGGTCGCGCCGACCGCCGGCGCGCCGGGCTGCTTGACGTCGACGGCGTACCGGCGGAAGTCCGGCAGGTCCAGGTCGCGCAGCACCCGCCCGCCGTTGGCGACCGGGTTGGCGCTCATCCGCAGGTCACCGGTCGGTGGCAGCGCGGCCAGTTCGGCGACCGGCGCGCCGGTGGGATCGAACAGCTCCTGTGGCCGGTAGCTGCGCAGCCAGCGTTCCAGCTCCGCCAGGTGCTCCGGGTTGTCCCGCACCTCGGCTATGGGCACCTGGTGGGCGCGGTACGTCCCCTCCACCTGCTTGCCGTCGACGACGGTTGGGCCGGTCCAGCCCTTCGGCGTCCGGAGGATGATCATCGGCCAGCGGGGGCGCTCGACGGGTGCGCCGGAGCGCGCCCTGCGCTGGATCCCGGCGATCTCGTCGACGGCCCGGTCCAGGGTGGCGGCCAGGGTCTGGTGCACCGTGGCCGGGTCGTCGCCCGCGACGACGTACGGCTGGTAGCCGAACCCGCGCATCATGTCCAGCAAATCGTCGGCGGGGATGCGGTCCAGCACCGTCGGGTTGGCGATCTTGTAGCCGTTGAGGTGCAGGATGGGCAGCACCGCGCCGTCGCGGGCCGGGTTGAGGAAGACGTTGGACAGCCAGCTTCCGGCGAGCGGGCCGGTCTCGGCCTCGCCGTCGCCGATGACGCAGGCGACCAGCAGGTCGGGGTTGTCGAACGCGGCGCCGTACGCGTGACTCAGCGCGTACCCCAGCTCGCCGCCCTCGTGGATCGAGCCCGGCACCTCCGGTGCGACGTGGCTCGGGATGCCGCCGGGGAACGAGAACTGGCGGAACAGCTGCTGCATGCCGGTCTCGTCGCGGCTCGCCGAGTGGTAAAGCTCGCTGTAGGTGCCCTCCAGCCAGGTGTTGGCCACCAGGGCGGGGCCGCCGTGGCCGGGGCCGGTGATGAAGATCGTCGGCAGCTTCCGGTTGACGATGACCCGGTTGAGGTGCGCGTAGACCAGGTTGAGCCCCGGACCGGTGCCCCAGTGCCCCAGCAGCCGGGGCTTGACGTGCTCGGGTCGCAGCGGCTCACGCAGCAGCGGGTTGTCCAGCAGGTAGATCTGCCCGACGGTCAGGTAGTTGGCGGCCCGCCAGTACGCGTCCAGCCGGCGCAGCTCGTCGTCGGTCAGGGGGCCGTGCAGGTCTACAACGGTGTCCATGCTGCGTCAGCCTCTCGCGGATCGGGGACGTTCGCATCCGGGGCGCCGGGTGTTTCCTGGTCACGTACAGCTTCGCCGGGCCGCCGGAACTGATCAGGGCCGTAGGTCCCGGGACGTGGGACGTCATGCCCCGCTCGGCGCGGTGGGGGTCATTCCACGGACGACGATGACCGGGGCGGGGGAGTGGTAGAGCAGCGACTGGCTGACCGCGCCGAGCATCCCGCGCAGCGGTTCGTCGCCCCGGGCGGCGACCACGGTCAGTTGCGTGGAGCGGGACTGGTCGACCATGACTCCGCCGGGGTCGCCGCCGACCACGTGACACTCGGCCGGCACCTCCGGGTGCCGCCGCCCGAACCGGGCCACCAGTTCGGCCAGCTCGGCGTGCGCATCGCGCTGGTCCTGCTGCGGCGGGCCGCCGGCTGCCGCCGGCGGGCCACCGCCGGGTGGCACGTCCGGCGGCTCGGTGACCCGGACGGCGAGCAGCCGGGCCGACCGGCGGGCGGCGCAGCCGAAGGCGAATGCCAGCGCCGTACGGGAGCTGGCCGAGCCGTCGACGCCGACCAGGACCGGGCCACGCGGCGGCGGTTCGGAGCGGACCACCAGCACCGGGCAGTCGGCGCGGGCGGCGAGCTGCACCGCGGGCGCGTCGGCGGGGTTGCGCGCTCATTCGCAGGACATCCCGCCGTCGCCGACGACGACGAGGAACGCCGACTCGGAGCGGCGGGTCAGCGCGGCCACCGGGGCGCCCTCGACGATCTCGCCGCTGACCGGCACCGCCGGGTCCTCCTCGCCGACGGCTGCGGCGGCCCGTTCGAGCAGTTCCTCGGCCTCGGCGCGCGGGCCGAGCGAGGGGGTCTCCTGCTCCGCCGACCAGTTGAGGGCGTGCCACAGGCGGAGCGGGCGGCGGTGGTCGGCGGCCTCCCGCGCGGCCAACCGGACGACCTGCATGGCGGTCTCCGGCGAGCCGAGCGCGGCCACCACCGGCGCGTCGGCGGGTGGGGTCATCCGGCCTCACCTCCCCCGGGTGCCGCGCACGGCTGGTCCGTTCCCTGCGACCGAGCGTAATCGGACCGGCCCGTCCCGGGGCCGGTATCGCGTGTCGCTCCCGTGTGCGTCAACGTGGGTTGACAGCCCCCTTCTGTCAACGTATGTTGACGACATGAGTCAGGCGACGGAACTCGCGGCGGCGGCCGGCAGCACCGATCCCCGGGTGGGCCTACGCGCCGTGCGCGCCCTGCGTCGGCTCCTCGAACGGCTTGAGGTGGTCCAGGTGGACAACGCCCGACGGCAGGGCTGGTCCTGGCAGGAGATCGCCGACGCGTTGGAGGTCAGCCGGCAGGCGGTCCACAAGAAGCACGCCGGGCGACCGGCGGTCCCGAGCACCTGGGAGGCGTGATGTTCGAACGGTTCACCGACCGGGCCCGCGAGGCGGTCAAGCGGGCCCGCGACGAGGCACGGGCCGCCGGGCAGCGCCCGGTCGGCACCGAGCACCTGCTGCTCGCCGTCCTCGCCGACCCCGACAATCTCGCGAGCCGGGTGCTGCGCGACGCGGGTGTCCGCGCCGCCGGCCTGCGTGCCGCCGTGGCCCGGCACACCGCCGAGGGCGGCGCAGGGCTCGCCGAGGCAGACGCCGCCGCGCTGCGCGAGATCGGCATCGACCTGGCTGCGATCGTCGCCCGGATCGAGGAGTCCTTCGGCCCCGACGCGCTGCGTGCGGCCGTCCCCGCCCCGCGCCGCGGCCTGCGCCGCCGGCAGCGGCCCGGCGGCCCGTTCTCGCCCCGGTCCAAGAAGGTGCTGGAGCTGTCGCTGCGCGAGGCGCTCCGGCTGCGCCACAGGCACATCGGCACCGAGCACATCCTGCTCGGGCTGCTCCGCGAGGGCGGCGGACCGGCCGCGCTGGTGCTCACCGAGGCTGGGCTGGACCTGGACGACCTGCGCCGCCGGGTGGAGGCGGCCCTGCGGGCGGCAGCCTAGACCGGCCGGTCGACCCCGCTCTCCCACGCGCCCAACTCGTCACCGACTCGTCGCACAGCATGCCGGGGGACGTGACGAAGAATGCGGGCCGGCCGGTCTCCCGGACCTCGGGAAGCCCAAACCTGTTTTCGGTGCGCGTAACCTCACCGGTCGCCGGCTCGCCGCCCGGACCGAGTTGCTGCACACTGACGCCGTGGATGCTCAGCAGGACACGTGTTCGACCGCGACCGGCGGCGGGCTACGCTCTGCGGTGGTGGTCAACCCGGTGAAGGTCGCCGATCTCGACGAACTGCGGGAAACGGTCGACGGGGCCCTCGCCGCCGCCGGCTGGCCGCCGCCACTGTGGTTCGAGACCACCCCGGAGGACCCGGGCCGCGGCCAGACCGAGAAGGCCGTCTCCGCCGGGGTGGACGTCGTCTTCGCCTGCGGCGGCGACGGCACCGTGATGTCCTGCGTCAGCGCCCTGGTCGGCACCGACGTGGCGCTCGCCGTCCTGCCCCAGGGCACCGGCAACCTGCTCGCCGCCAACCTCGGCCTCTCCACCGACCTGGCCGCCGGGCTGGAGGTGGCCGTCGAGCGGGGCCGCCGGCAGCTCGACGTCGGCGCGGTCGAGGACGCCTACTTCACCGTCATGGCCGGGATGGGCTTCGACGCCCAGATGCTCGAAGCCACCTCGGAGACGACCAAGGCCCGCATCGGCTGGCCGGCGTACGTCATGGGGGCCGCCCGACACCTGCGGGACCGGCCGATGCGGGTCACCATCCGCCTCGACGACCGGCCGCCGCTGCGCCGGCGCGCCCGCTCGGTGCTGGTGGCCAACGTCGGCCGCCTCCAGGGCGGCGTCACCCTGCTCGCCGACGCCGAACCGGACGATGGCTGGCTCGACGTCGCGGTGCTCACCCCGCGTACCCTGCGGCACTGGCTGGCCATGAGCTGGGCGCTGGTCCGCCGCCGGGACAGCGTCCCCCGGATGGAGGTCTTCCGCGCCCGCAGGGTGCAGGTCACCAGCAACCGGGCCCAGCCGCGCGAGCTCGACGGGGACCTCATCCTCCCAGGCCGGCGGCTGGTGGCGGAGGTCCGCCCCCGCGCCCTCTGGCTCTGCGTGCCGCAGCCGCAGGATGCACCCGACCTGGCCGTCGACGCCGAGGCAGCCGGGCAGCGGGGCGAGGAACTGGTCGAGGAGGCCCGCCGTGAGTAGCACCCGGATGGTGCCCGAGACCCGGCTCATGGCCGACGAGGAACTCTCCGCCGACGACGCCTGGCACACACTGCGTCGCCACGGCGGCTGGCGTCTGCTGCGCGACGCGTTCGTCCGGTTTCGCTACGGCGACGGGTTCAGCCACTCGCGGGCTTTCGCGTTGCAGCTCTGCCTCGCCGTGGTGCCGTTCATGATCGCCCTCACCGGCCTGATCACCGACCTCGGCGCCGACGAGGGGGGCCGGGTGGTCGCCGACACCGTGCTGGCCCTCACCCCCGGGCAGAGCGAGCAGATGGTCGAGGACCTGCTGGTCGACAGCGAGCGCACGGAGGACGCCGGCGAGCTGGCGCTGGCCCTCGGCCTGCTGACCGGCATCGTCGCGCTGACCACCACGATGGCGCAGATCGAACGCGGCGCGAACCGGATCTACGGCGTCGAGCGGGACCGGCCGGCGCTGTGGAAGTACCTGCGCGCCAGCGTCCTCGCGCTCCTCGCGGGTGTCCCGGCGCTGACCGGATTCCTGATCCTGGTAGGCGGCGGGGCGATGGGCGATTCCGTACGCCGCAACTACACCTGGGGTGACGCCGCCACCGTCGCCTGGGACGTGGCCCGCTGGCCGTTGAGCCTCGGCCTGACCGTGCTCGCCGTGGCCCTGCTGTTCCGCCACGCCCCCCGCCGCAATCAGCCCGGCCTGTCCTGGCTGTTCTTCGGCGCCGGCATCGCCACCGCGCTGTGGTGGCTGGCCAGCCTGCTGCTCGCCGCGTACGTGCGGTTCAGCGACGGGTTCGGGCAGACCTACGGGGCGCTGACCGGGATGATGGCGCTGCTGCTCTGGGCCAACCTCACCGGGATGGCGCTCTTCGGCGGGCTGGCCTTCGCCGCCCAGCTGGAGGCGATGCGGATCGGCGTGGCGGAGCCGGCCCAGCCGGACCTGTGGCAGCCCGAGGCCGAGCGCGAGGAGGTCTACGACACCGGTGAGATGACCGCGCTCTGACCCGGCGGCGACACCCCCCGGTGTACGCGACGGCCGGATCGGGTAAAGCGCCTCGCCAGAGCGGACAAGGGAGGTGCGGGGTGACCGCGGTCAAAGAGGTGGTGCGGCGACCACTCGGCCATTTCGCCGAGCGGAGCATCGCCGGGCTGGTGGCCGTCGCCGGCGCGGGGGTCGCCTTCGGTCTGCTGCTGACGCTGGTGCGCTTCCGGTGGAGCCCGCTCTACCACGCCGACCACGAGGCCGCCGAGTGGTTCAACGGGCTCGTCGCCCCGCATCACGCCCTGGTCACCGTGTTGCAGGCGATCACCGACCTCGGCGGGCGGCCCGTGCTCTTCTGGCTGGTCAGCGTGGCCGTGATCGGGCTGCTGATCCGCCGGCGGGCCCGGCTCGCCGTCTACCTCATCATCACCGGGCTCGGCGGGCTGATCCTCGATCCGTCGCTGAAGACGCTCGTCGGCCGGCTCCGCCCCGTGGTGGACGTGCCGGTGGCCAGCGCCCCCGGCAACAGCTTCCCCAGCGGCCACGCCCTCGGCTCCTTCGTCGCGTACGGGGCGATCCTGCTGGTCTTCCTCCCGGCCGTGGCGCCCCGCTGGCGCAAGCCGGCCATCGCCGTCGCCGCCGTGCTGGTGGCCCTGGTCGGGCTGACCCGAATCGCGCTGGGCGTGCACTTCGTCTCCGACGTGATCGGCGGCTGGCTGCTCGGCGCGGCCTGGCTCGGCGTAACCGCGTACGCCTTCCGGCTGTGGCGGCGCGAACGCGGCCGGCCGGTGCCGCCGCTGACCGGGGGCCTGGAGCCGGAGGCGGGCCACGACATCGCCCCCGCCCCCGCCGAGGAGCACGTGCTGGAGCACCCCCGTTCGGCCCTCGCCGAGCTGCTGGTCGGCTGGGTGCTGGTCTTCGGCGCGCTGTACGCCTTCGGCATGCTCGTCAGCTACCACGCCAAGGACACGTTCTTCGGCACCCTGGACACCGAGGTGCCGCGCTGGTTCGCCGAGCGGCACACCGACGCGTGGACCGGCCTGAGTTGGTGGTGGAGCAAGTTCGGCGACACCCACGCGATCCTGCTGGTGTCGCTGGTCTTCTGCCCGCTGGTGCTCGCGGTGTGGCGGCGCTGGCGGCCGGTGCTCTTCGTGGCACTGGCGATGTTCGGCGAGCTGACCCTCTTCCTCGCCTCCGCCCGCGCCGTCGACCGGCCCCGCCCGCCCGTGGAGAACCTGGACGGGCCGATGCCCACCTCGTCGTTCCCGTCCGGGCACATCGCCGCCACCATCTGCCTCTGGCTGGCCATCGCCGTCATCGTGTTCCCCCGCACCGACCGCTGGTGGCGGTGGCTCTTCGTAGCCCTCGCGGTGGTCATGCCGGTGGGGGTGGCGGTCTCCCGGATGTACCGGGGCATGCACCACCCGACCGACTTCATGGGTGCGATCCTGCTCAGCGCCCTGTGGATCGGCCTGCTGTACTGGGTGATCCGCCCCAACGCCGACCTCGCCGAGGGCAACCGTCCGGCGATCGGGTCCGAGCAGGTCGACGAGCTGGACGACGAACTGGCCACCGCCGGCCGCCCCGACTGACGGATCGGCCACCCGCCGATGACGACCGGGAACGCCCCGTGCTGCGGATGATGACCTGGAACATCAAGACCGGCGGCCGAGACCGGACGGGGCCCGGCCGGCTGGACCGGGTGGCCCGGGTCGTCGCCGCGTGGCGGCCGGACCTGCTGGCCGCACAGGAGCTGCGCGGCTTCGACTCCGGTGGCGTGCTGGCCGGCTTCGCCGCCGCCGTGGGCATGCGGCCGTACCTCGCCCGCTCCCGCTTCGGTCAGCCCGTGGCGGTGCTGGTCCGCCCGCCACTGCGGGTCGTCGCGGCCGGCCCGGTCCGCCGCCCGTTCCACCATGCCGCCGTACGCGTCACCGTGGCCACCGACGCGGGGCCGCTCACCGTGCTCGGCGCGCACCTCGACCCGTACTCGGGGCTGCGACGCCGGGTCGAGGCCGGTTGGCTCGCGGCGGCCGTCGGCCGGGTCCCCGGTGCCGG
>NZ_GG657738.1:5413799-5417278 GCF_000158815.1 Micromonospora sp. ATCC 39149
GACCTTCACCCGGCCTGACCCGCCCTGGCCCGCCCGCCCGCCCGCCCCGCCCTGGCGATCTTGCAGTTGCGGCCCCGACAAATGGTGCACATGGTTCTTTCTGGGGGCCCAAAGTGCAAGATCGTCGAGGTGGGGCGGGGAAGGGCGGGGAAGGGCGGGGGTGGGTGGGGTGGGGTGGGTTAGAGGGCGAGGTTGAGTAGGACGGTCAGCAGGATCGAGGCGAGGACCGAGAAGAGGATCATCAGCAGGCAGCCGAGGCCGCCGCCCACCGGGCGGATCTCCGTGTTGCCGATGCGCATGAGGTCACCTTTCACCGGGTCGAAGCGAGCAGGGCGCGTACCGCTGCGGCGACCTGGGCCGGCGGAGCGGTAGCGCGGCCGTGGCGGGGCCGGCGAGAGCCGTCCGTCCGTCCGGCCGGCCGGCCATCACAGCTCGCGCAGCCGGGGGAGCAGTTCCTCCCGGGCCCAGTCGAGGAACCTCGGCTGGGTGTCCCCGCCGACCTGTACCAGCGCCACGTGGGTGAAGCCGGCGTCGACGAACTTCTTGAACGCCGCGACGTGCCGGTCGGGGTCCGGGCCGCAGGAGATCCCCTCGGCGACGTCCTCCTCGCGGACGAACTGGGTCGCGGCGGCGAACGAGTTCGGGCCGGGCAACTCGGCGTTGACCTTCCAGCCCGCGCCGAACCAGCGGAACTGGTCGTGCGCGATCTTGCGGCACTCCGCTTCGTCGGGGCCGTAGCAGATGGCGACCTGGCCGAACCGGGGATGTCCGGCGCCGCCCGCGTCGTCGTACATCTGGATGAGGTGGGCGTCGGGCTCGGTGGCGACGAGGCCGTCGGCGTAGTCGGCGGCGAGCGCCGCCGACTGCCGGCCGGACGCGGCCACGGCCATCGGCACCGGACGCTCCGGCCGGTCCCAGACGTACGCGTCGGGCACGTCGAAGTGGTTTCCGGAGAAGGTCAGCGTCTCCCCGTTCAGCAGCGGCCGGATGATCTGCAACGCCTCCTCGAACATCTCGTGCCGCTGCTGCACGTGCGGCCAGCCGCCGACGACGTGCTCGTTGAGGTTCTCCCCGGCGCCCAGGCCGAGGGTGAACCGACCGTCCGACAGCACCCCGATCGTGCTGGCCTTCTGCGCCACGACGGCCGGGTGGTAGCGGCGGATCGGGCAGGTCACGAAGGACATCAGCTCGGCCCGGCTGGTGACGTGGGCGACCGCGCCGAGCACCGACCAGGCGTACGGGGAGTGACCCTGGGAATCCAGCCACGGGTAGTAGTGGTCGGAGATCACCAACTGGTCGAAGCCGGCCGCCTCCGCGCGCACCGCGTAGTCGACCAGTTCCTTCGGCCCGGCCTGCTCGCACATCAGGGTGTAGCCGACGTTGACCATCGCGGCATCTCCTTCGCTCTTTCGACCCACATCGCATACCCCGGTGGGCGTCGGTCAATCCTCGGCGTCTTCGTGGCCTTGACGGGGCGGCCCAGGGTGCATAAGGTCGGACCTTAACCGGTTCAGGCCGGGGGTGCTGCATCCTGTGGTGGGGATGACCGACTCTGTGGCGGCTTGTGGTCCCGCGAGCCGCCACAGGGAATCCCACCTGAGTGGCGGCTCACTGAACCGGTTGCCCTGGTCGGTCGATCGGCCTACGCTGATGGCTGCGCCGTCGGGAGCCGGCCAGCGGCTGACGGGCCAGCCGCCTTCTTCGTCACCACCACCGCACCCCCCGTTTGGGCACGGGGGTGACCCTCCCCTGAGGAAACCATGAGAAAACGTCTCTCCGTCGCGGCTGTCGCCCTGCTGACGGTCCTCGCCGCCGTGTTCGCCTTCGGGCAGCCGGCGCACGCCGCCGCCGGCTTCACCGTCGCCAACGGCAAGCTGTACGACGCCAACGGCAACGAGTTCGTCATGCGCGGCGTCAACCACGCCCACACCTGGTACCCGCAGCAGACCAGCTCCTTCGCCAACATCAAGGCGCTCGGCGCGAACACGGTGCGGGTGGTGCTGGCCAGCGGTGACCGCTGGGCGAAGAACGACACGGCCGACGTCGCCAACGTCATCTCGCTGTGCAAGGCGAACAAGCTGATCTGTGTCCTGGAGGTACACGACACCACCGGGTACGGCGAGCAGAGCGGCGCGATCACCCTGGACCGGGCGGTCGACTACTGGCTGAGCATCTCCAGCGCCCTCGCCGGCCAGGAGAAGTACGTGATCGTCAACATCGGCAACGAGCCGTACGGCAACCGGGGCTACGGCACCTGGGCCACCGACTCGGCCAACGCGATCAAGCGGCTGCGCGCCGCCGGCCTCGCGCACACCATCATGATCGACGCCCCGAACTGGGGTCAGGACTGGTCGTTCACCATGCGCGACAACGCCGCCTCGGTCTTCGCGGCCGACCCGCAGAAGAACACCGTCTTCTCCGTCCATATGTACGGCGTCTTCGACACCGCCGCGGAGATCTCCGACTACCTCGGCCGGTTCCGCACCGCGAAGCTGCCGATCGTGGTGGGCGAGTTCGGCTTCGACCACTCCGACGGCAACCCCGACGAGGACACCATCCTGTCGTACACGCAGGCCAACGGGATCGGATACCTGGGCTGGTCATGGAGCGGCAACAGCGGCGGCGTCGAGTACCTCGACATGGTCACCAACTTCAACCCGGCAGCCCTGACCACCTGGGGCCAGCGGATCTTCAACGGCGCCAACGGCATCAAGGCCACGTCGAAGGAGGCGTCGGTCTACGGCGGCATCGTCACGCCCACGCCGTCGACGACCGTGACGCCGACCCTCCCGCCGCCGACCACGACGCCCCCGCCGACCACCCCGCCGGCGACGGGGGGCTGCACGGCGACGTACACGATCGTCGGCCAGTGGCAGGGCGGCTTCCAGGGTGAGGTCAGGGTGACCGCCGGCTCCGCCGCCATCAACGGCTGGACGGCGAAGTGGACGTACCCGGGCGGCCAGATCAGCCAGGTGTGGAACGCGACGGTGACCAGCAGCGGGTCGAGCGTGACCGCCACCAACGTCAGCTACAACGGCAGGCTCGGCACCGGTGCCAGCACCAGCTTTGGCTTCATCGGCAGCTCCACCGGCACCCCCACCGTCCCTGCGGTGACCTGCACGGCGAGCTGACCCTACCCGCCACCGGCGGTGGCCGGGCCCACCCGGCCCGGCCACCGTCCCTGCCCTGCCCGACGAGGGGCAGGCCAAACCGGCCGCGTGCCCGAGGGGGAAGGTCGCGGCCGGGAGTCAGTCGGCCGCGTCGACCTCCAGCAGCAGGGTCTGCTCGGGGTGCAGGGCCGGCAGTTGGAGGCCGACCGATCCGAGTACCGCGCCCGGCAGGGTGACCCCGGGCAGCCAGCCCGGCTCCGTCAGGTCCAGCACGGCCGGCCCCGGCACGCCGGCCGCCGGCCGGACCGCGTACCGCCGGGCCGGGTCGAGCCCGGGCAGCCGCAGCGCACCCGGGGTCTGGGTGACGGA
>NZ_GG657738.1:5417560-5431677 GCF_000158815.1 Micromonospora sp. ATCC 39149
GGAGCAGCAGCCCGGTCCAGCGCTGGATGGCAAGCCGTTCCAGGGCGTCGTTGCAGTCGCTGGCCCAGACCCGGTCGGTGCGGCGCAGGATCTCCAGGTCCACCCGGGCACCGCCGGAGGAGCAGCTCTCGATCTCCAGGCCCGGGTGCCGGGCGCGCAGTTCGTCGAGCAGCCGGTAGGCGGCGACGGTCTGCGCGTGCACCCCGGGCCGCCCGGCGTGGCCGGCTTCGGTGAGGTCGCGGTTGTGGTCCCATTTCAGGTACGCGATGCCGTCGTGCTCGCGCAGTAGTGCGTCGAGCCGCCCGAGCACGTACGCGTACGCGTCCGCGTTGACCAGGTCGAGCACCTGCTGGTACCGCCACGTCAGCGGTAGCCGGCCGGGCGCGGCGAGCGCCCAGTCCGGGTGGGCGCGGAACAGGTCGGAGTCGGGGTTGACCATTTCCGGCTCGACCCAGAGCCCGAACTGCATCCCATGCCCGCGCACGTGGTCGATCAGCGGTTGCAGCCCGCCGGGCCAGACCGTCTTGTCGACGTACCAGTCGCCGAGCCCGGCCCGGTCGTGCCGACGGCCGGTGAACCAGCCGTCGTCGAGCACGAACCGCTCCACCCCTACCTCGGCGGCGTGGTCGGCGAGAGCGCGCAGCCGGTTCAGGTCGTGGTCGAAGTAGACGGCCTCCCACACGTTGAGGGTGACCGGACGCGCGGAGCGCGGGTGTCCCGGCCGGGCGCGCAGGTGGGTGTGCAGCGCATCGCTGAGCCCGTCCAGGCCGGCGGTCGAGTGCACGGCGTACAGCAGGGGAGTGGCGTAGGACTCGCCGGGGCCCAGCAGGACCTCGCCGGGGGCCAGCAGTTCGCCGCCACCCAGCGTGGACTCCCCGGTGGGCCGTCGCTCGGCGAACGTGACGTGGTCGCCGCTCCACGCGGTGTGCACCGCCCACACCTCGCCGTGCCGAAAGCCGAAGCCGCTCGTCCCGGCCACCAGCAGCAGCGTGGCGTCGTGCCCGGTCCGACCGTGCCGGCCCTCCCGCACCCACGCGCCCATCGGCCACGGGTGCCGCTGCGGCGACCGCTCCCGGCACCACCGGCCGGTCAGGTCGAGCAGCTCGGTGGCGACCGCCGGCACCGGCAGCACTGCGGTCAGCTCCCGCAGCTCGTACGGGGCGTCGCCGTCGTTGCGTAGCCGGTGCCGCAACAGCACCAGCCCGGTCGGGTCGAGTTCGACCTCGACGGTCAGCGTCAGCGCCGCGTCCGGGTCCGTCGCCGTGACGGTCACCCGGGCGGAGCCGGCCGGCTCGTCGGCGACGTCGAGGACGTCCAGGCGGAACGCGGTGGACCAGGCGGTGCCGGCGCGGTGCCCGGCCAGGCCGGGCCGGCCGCTCCAGCCGGCGCTCGCCTCGGGCAGCAGGGACAGCACGGTCGGCGCGTCGAAGCTGCTCGCCACCACCGGCGGTACGCCTGCGGCGACCAGCGTGGGCAGGTCGTCGGTGGTGAGCGGGCCGAGGTCGGCACCCCAGTGCGCGACCCGGGGCAAGCCCGGGCCGCGCGCGTCGAGCACCAGGCTGGTGGCTGCCCGGCGCAGGTGGACGATCGTCATCCTTTGGAGGCCCCCAGGGTCAGGCCCCGGACGAACTGCTTCTGCAACAGGAAGAAGATCACCAGGGTCGGAATCGCGACCAGTACGGAGCCGGCCGATACCAGGTTGTTGTCGGTGAAGAACTCGCCGCGCAGGTTGTTCAGCGAGCTGGTCACCGGGAACTTGTCCCCGGTGCGCATGAGCACGGTGGCCCAGAAGAACTCGTTGTAGATCCAGGTCACCTCCAGGGTGGCCAGCGCCGCCAGCGCCGGCCGGCACAGCGGCATGGTCACCTGCCAGTACTGCCGCCACACGCTGGCCCCGTCGACCATCGCCGCCTCGTACAGCTCGTACGGCAGGGCCTTCATGTAGTTGCTCAGCACGAAGACGCAGAAGCCGCACTGGAAGGCGACGTTGACCAGGATCAGCCCCCAGTAGCTGTCGTAGAGAAGCTCCGAGTCGCTCATGAACAGCGGCAGCGGTATCTCGGTGAACAGCCGGAACAGCGGGATCAGCAGGGCCTGCTGGGGCAGCAGGTTCGCCGCGGTGAACACGCCCAGCAGGACGATGTTGAGTTTCCAGCTGAACCGGGCGATGACGAACGCGACGCAGGAGGCCAGGAAGAGCGCCAGCAGCACCGCCGGGACGGTGATGTATACCGAGTTGAGGAAGTGTTTGCCGAACTCGGCCGTCCGCCACGCGGTGACGTAGTTGTCGAAGGTCCAGCCGCCAAGGGAGACGTAGCCGTTGACGGCGGTGTACTCGTAGGAACGCAGCGAGGTCAGCACCGCCCAGAGGATCGGGAACAGCCAACCGACGGCCACCGCCCCCAGGAAGAGGTGCAGGACCACCCGGCCAGGCCGGGGCGGCCGGCGCCGGCCTGGCGCCCCGGCGGTCGCCGGCTCGCGGGTCAGGGCAGCGGCGGTCATTTCCGGCTCTCCTTCATGACGGTCGCCAGGTAGATGGTGATGAAGACCAGCGAGACGACCAGCATCAGCGTCGCCAGCGCCGAGCCGAATCCGATCCGGCTGGCCTCGCCGACCACGTTCTGGGTGACCAGCGCGGAGATCATCTCCAGCCCGTTGCGGCCCTTGTTGACGACCCAGACCAGGTCGAACGCGCGCAGCGACTCGATCACCGTCACCACCAGCACGATGATGTTGATCGGCCGCAGCACCGGGAAGACCACCCTGAAGAAGGTGGTGACCTCGGACGCGCCGTCGACGGAGGCGGCCTCCCGCAGCGACGGGTCGACCCCCTTCAGCCCCGCCAGGTAGAGCAGCATGATGTACCCGACGTGCCGCCAGCCGGCGGCGACGAGCACCGCCCAGATGTTGACATCCGGGTCGCCGTACCAGTCGGTGCTCGTGCCCAGCACCGCGTTGAGCAGGCCCTGGTCGCGGGAGTAGATGAGCTGCCAGACGAAGCCGATCAGCGCCAGGGAGAGCACCACCGGCAGGTAGAGCGCGGTCTGGTAGAACCGACTGCCGCGGATCTCCTTGTCCAGCAGCACGGCGAGGAACATGCCGAACGGGGTGGCGACCACGAACAGCGCCGCCAGCCAGAGCAGGTTGTGCTGCACCGCCGGCACGAACGGCGGATAGATGTTGATCACGTCGGAGTAGTTGCGGCCACCCACCCACTCGATCTCGCCGAGGGGGCCGATGCCGTCCCAGTTCGTGCCGGACAGCGCCACGGTGGCCACCGCCGGGAGCCAGACCAGACCGACGACCAGCAGCAGCGGTACGAGCACCATCAGCGTGATCACCACGCGGTCGGTGCGGGACAAAAGCCGTGGCCCGCGGCCGCGACCACCCTTGCGGGTGGTCGCGGCCGGCGACGACACGGCGGGATCCACTTGGATCAGGGGCAGGTCGGACATGTGTCCTTCCCCTCTCGCCGTCGTCAGCCGGTGAAGATCGACTTCTTCTGGTTCTCGATGCTGGTGAGCAGCCCGCTAATGTCCTTCGGGTCCTTGATGAACTGCTGGATCGCCGGGATGATCACCGTGGAGGCGAAGTCCGGCCGGGTGTCCCGGTCGAGGAACTGGGCGATCTCGGTGGCCGAGCCGACCAGCTCGGCGGCCTTCTTCTGCAGGGCGGTGTAGCCGCTGACGTCGGCGCCGCTGTTGGCGACCAGGGTGCTCGGGTCGTTCTTCACCGTGATGTTGGCGGCGTCGGCCGAGCCGAGGAACTCCAAAAGCTTCTTGGCGTTCGCCTCGGACTTCGGCTTGCGGGCCATCATGTAGCCGTCGATCGGCGCGTCCAGGGCCTTCGCCCCGATCGCCGGGTCGATCTCGGGGAAGGTGAAGAAGTCCAGGTCGCTCTGCTCGTCGTCGGTGAACTGCTGGGCGACGAAGAGGCCGAGCAGGTACATGCCGGACTTCTTCTGCTGCAACGACTGGGCAGCCTCCTGCCAGGTCCGGCCGAGGCTGTCGGGCTGGTGCAGCGGCAGCAGCCCCGCCCAGGAGTCGAAGACCTTCTTCACCTTGTCGGAGGTCCACGCCTCCTTGCCGGCCATCAGGTCGACGTGGAACTGGTAGCCGTTGATCCGCAGGTTGAGGATGTCGAAGGTGCCCATCGCCGGCCAGCCGTCCTTGTCGCCGAAGGCGATCGGGTTGAGGCCGTCCTTCTTCATCTGCGCGCCGAGGGCGTTCAACTCGTCGAGGGTCTTCGGCACCTGGTACCCGCGCTGCTGCCAGACCGACTTGCGGTAGAACATCGCCCACGGGTAGTACGACGCCGGCACGAAGTACTGCTTGCCGTCGTCGCCGGTCGACGCCTTCTTGAACGCGTCGGAGTAGCCGGAGAGCTTGCCCCACACGTCGCTGACGTCGCCGGCCAGGCCCTTTCGCCGCGAAGAACCGCATGCGGTAGCCGGCGAACCAGGTGTACACGTCGTCCGGCTTGCCCTGCAGGTAGTTGTTGATGTTCTCCTGGAACGTGTTGTGGTCGACCGTGTTGATGGCGACCTCGACGCCGGAGGCGGTCTGGAACCCGGCCATGACCTTGGCGATCACGTCCTTGGGCTTGGGGTCCGACTGGTTGGAGCCGAGCGACACCGTCTTCGACTCCGTGCCGCCGGACTTGGAGTCCGAGCCGCAGCCGGCGAGCAGGCCGGTGCCGAGCAGGGCGCCCGTGCCGGCCGCGCCGGCCAGCAGCGAGCGCCGGCGCAGACCGGCGACGGAGGGGGGTACGAGCCGGGCGAGGTACTCGGCCTGAGTTCGGGGACGGGACATGGTGCCTCCTGCGAATGAGAAGGTGTGCGGCACCCGGGGGAGGGGTGGTGGGGTGAGTCGTGGACGTTCGGGAATGCCACAGCGGATCCACCGTGAACCCACATCAGCGAACACGAACGACCATAGGCGCCTCAAGCTACCCGTCCGCCCGGCGCTGTCAAGAGCCACTCGGGCGATCGGAATCGGGCTGTGACAAGGGGATCGATGAGGTAAACGTTGTAAAGAACTCGGATGTTGAAAAGTGTTGACTTGGTTTGGGTGCGCGGGCACGCTGTGCCTCCATGCGGGATCGACAGGACAGCACCTGGCAGGGCGACGGCATCTTCTACGGCGCCGACTACAACCCCGAGCAGTGGCCCGAGCAGACCTGGGCCGAGGACGTGGAGCTCATGCGCCGCGCCGGGGTCAACCTGGTCTCTGTCGGCATCTTCTCCTGGGCCCTGCTGGAGCCGGTCCCCGGCCGGTACGACTTCGACTGGCTCGACCGCGCGCTCGACACGCTGCACGCCGGGGGGATCCAGGTGGACCTCGCCACCGCCACCGCCAGCCCGCCGCCGTGGCTGGCCCACGCCCACCCCGAGACGCTGCCCCGCCGCGCCGACGGCACCATCCTCTGGCCGGGCGGCCGGCAGGCGTACTGCCCCAGCTCGCCGGTGTTCCGGGAGCGCTCGCTCGCCCTCGTCGAGGCCGTGGCCACCCGGTATGCCGCGCACCCCGCCGTGGTGATGTGGCACGTCTCCAACGAGCTGGGCTGCCACAACGTGCACTGCTACTGCGACGTCAGCGCGACGGCGTTCCGGGGCTGGCTGCGCGAGCGCTACGGCGACCTGGCCGCCCTCAACGACGCCTGGGGCACCACCTTCTGGAGCCAGCGGTACGGCGATTGGGCCGAGATCAACCCGCCGCGCACCGCGCCGGCCTTCGCCAACCCCACCCAGCAGCTCGACTTCATGCGCTTCTCCTCCGACGAGCAGCGGGCCCAGTTGCGCGCCGAGCGCGAGCTGCTCAAGCGGCTGGTCGGCCAGCCGGTCACCACGAACTTCATGATCGGCATGGGCACCAAGTACATGGACTACTACTCCTGGGCCGGCGACGTGGATCTGGTCGCCAACGACCACTACCTCACCGCCGCCGATCCGCAGTCGCACGTCGGGCTGGCCTTCGCGGCCGACCACACCCGGGGCGTCGCCGGCGGCGCGCCGTGGCTGCTCATGGAGCACTCCACCAGCGCCGTCAACTGGCAGCCCCGCAACATGGCGAAGGTCCCGGGGCAGCTACGCCGCAACAGCCTCGCCCACGTCGCCCGGGGCGCCGACGGAGTGCTGTTCTTCCAGTGGCGGGCCTCCCGCGCCGGCGCGGAGAAGTACCACTCGGCGCTCGTCCCGCACGCCGGGGCGGACACCAAGGTCTTCCGCGAGGTCTGCCGGCTCGGTGCCGACCTCAAGGCCCTGGCCGAGGTGCGCGGCAGCCGGGTCGACGCCGACGTGGCGATCCTGTTCGACTTCGAGGCGTGGTGGGGCGTCGAGCTGGACTCCCACCCCAGCGTCGACGTCACGTACAACGACCGGATCGCCGCGTTGTACGGCGCGCTCTGGCGGGCCGGCATCACCGCCGACGTGGTGCACCCGTCGACCGACCTGTCCCGCTACCGGCTGGTGCTGGTGCCGACGCTCTACCTGGTCCGCGACGCCGACGCCGACGCCCTGCACCGGTACGTCTCCGCCGGTGGCACCGCCCTGGTGACGTACTTCAGCGGCATCGTCGACGAGCACGACCACATCCGGCTCGGCGGCTACCCCGGCGCGTTCCGGGACCTGCTCGGCATCCGTACCGAGGAGTTCTTTCCGCTGCGCGAGGGCGAGCGGGTCACCCTCGACGACGGCTCCGCCGCCGACGTGTGGACCGAGTGGCTGCACCCGGCCGGCGCGGAGGTCCTCGCCTCGTACGCCGACGGGCCGCTGCCCGGGGTCCCTGCGCTGACCCGGCACGCGGTGGGCGCGGGCGCCGCCTGGTACGTGGGCACCCGGCTCGACGACGCCGCCACCGAGCGCCTGGTGACCCGGCTACTGGCCGAGTCCGGGGCGCGGCCGGCCGCCGACGCCCCCCGCGGCGTCGAGGTGGTCCGCCGCCGGGGCGACCGGGGGAGCTGGCTGTTCGTCGTCAACCACACCGACCGGCCGGCCCGGATCGCCGCCACCGGCACCGAACTGCTCACCGGCGCCCGCTGCGAAGGGGAGCTCGTCGTCGTCCCGGGCGAGGTGGCCGTGGTGCGGGAGGAGTCCGCCCAGCTGTCGGACACGCCGGGGGCTCGCCCGGTGGAGGCCTCCTGAGCTGCTTGCCCTTCGCTCGTCCGCGTCGAGGAGGTTCGATGCTCGCCCAGCAACGGCAGAGCGCCATCCTTGAGCTGATCCGACAGCGCGGCGGGGTGCGGGTCAGCCACCTGGTGAGCCGCTTCGGCGTCTCCGACATGACCATCCGTCGCGACCTGGAGGCCCTCGCCGAGCGGGGACTGGTCGACAAGGTGCACGGCGGGGCGACCCTCGCCGGCCCCGGCGCCGCCGAGGAGCCCGGCTTCGCCGCGAAGTCGATCCGCCAGCGCGACGAGAAACGCGCCATCGCCGAACGGGCCGCCACCCTGGTCGAACCCGGCATGGCGATCGCGCTGTCCGCCGGCACCACCACGGCCGCCCTGGCCACCCGGCTCGCCGACGTGCGCGGGCTGACCGTGGTGACCAACTCCATCCCCGTCGCCGACGCGCTCCACCAGGACCCGCGCGCCGACCGGACGGTCGTGCTCACCGGTGGCATCCGCACCCCCTCGGACGCGCTCACCGGGCCGGTGGCCGAGGCGGCCGTCAGCGCGCTCAACGTCGACGTGCTCTTCCTCGGGGTACACGGGTTGAGCCCCCGCACCGGCTTCACCACTCCCAACCTGCTGGAGGCCGGCATCAACCGGCGGCTGGTGCGCGCCGCCCGGCGGCTGGTGGTGCTGGCCGACCGCACCAAGTGGGAGACGATCGGGATCGCCACCATCGCCCCGCTGGCCGACGCGGACGTGCTGATCACCGATGCGGGGCTCGACCCCGACGCCCGCGCCCAACTCGCCGAGCAGGTGGGCGACCTGTTGGTGGTGGAGGTGTAAGGAAGGGCCCCGTGTTAACGCCTACGGTAGAGAGGGGTCCCCTTCTCACCACTCGGCTGTTACCAACAGCGCACGCGGTGTGTTTCCCAGGCGCCGCACAGGAGTGGCGGCTAGGGTCGGTCCGGTGAGCTGCGACGCTCCAGGGTGGAGCGCGCGCACCCGTCTGCGGGAGTGACGATGGTCTTCAAGAAGATGTTGAGCGCGTTCGGCGTGGGCGGTCCCACGGTGGACACCGTCCTGGCGAACCCGAACACCCGGCCAGGTCTCGCCCTCGACGGCCAGGTCAACCTGGTCGGCGGGGAAGCGCCGGCCGCCATCGAACAGATCGCCGTCGGCCTGGTCACCCGGGTCGAGATCGAGGGCGGCGACAGCGAGTACGCGGGCATCATGGAGTTCCACCGCATGCCGGTGAGCGGGGCCTTCGAGCTCGCCCCGAAACAGCAGTTGTCGATCCCGTTCCAGCTTTCGGTGCCGTGGGAGACCCCGATCACCGACGTGTACGGGCAGCGCCTGCACGGAATGACCATGGGGCTGCGTACCGAGGTGGCGGTGGCCCGGGCCGTCGACAAGAGCGACCTCGACCAGGTGGCGGTGCACCCGCTGCCGGTGCACGAGCGCATCCTGGAGGCGTTCGCCCAGCTGGGCTTCCGGTTCAAGGGCGCCGACCTGGAGCGCGGCCACATTCTCGGGGTACAGCAGACGCTGCCGTTCTACCAGGAGATCGAGTTCTTCGCCGCCCCGCAGTACGCGCAGAGCGTCAACGAGGTCGAGCTGACCTTCGTCACCAGCCAGCAGGGCATCGACGTGATCCTGGAGTGCGGCAAGCGGGGTGGCTTCCTCAGCGCCGGCCACGACGTGTTCGGCCGGTACACCGTCTCGCACGCCGACGCCGACCGGGTGGACTGGGCGCAGGTGGTCGACGGGTGGCTGAAGGAGACCATTTCGCGCTACGGCGGCCTGCGAGCCCAGGGCGCCGGGGTCCCGCCGGGGTACCCGACGCACGGCTACCCGACGCGCCAGGGCCACGGCCGGGGTCCCGGCATGGGCGGGATCGTCGCCGGGGCGGCGCTCGGCGCGGTCGGCGGGATGGTCGCGGGTGAGATGGTCGAGGATGCCGTCGAGGGCGATTTCGCCGAGGACTGGGGATTTGGCGAGGAGTAGCGGCCGACGTATCCGATTTCCATGTGCGACGGTGGCCCTCCGGGAATCCCGGAGGGCCACCGTGCTGCTCGGAGCCGATCAGGCCGGCGTCAGTGCCGGGCCTTGCGCTCCGTGCCGCTGCGGAAGTTGCTGCCGGCCTTGGCCAGGCCCCGGCTACCGAGGTAACCGATGGTCAGCAGCGTGATGAAGAACCAGGCCTGCGGCGCGCGGAAGATGTCCACGCCGACCGAGTTCTTGCCGACCAGGTACGACGCGGCCAGCACGCCGATAACGGAGGCGATGTAGACCCAGAACTCCGTGGTCGCGAACGACGGCTTGGTCTCCGTGCCCGGTGCCGCCATCGGTTCCTGGCGCCCGTCGTGCATCATCGGCATCGGCCGGGTGGGTGCCTCCTGCATCGCGCGGTTCTGCGCTTCCTGCGTGCGGTTCATCGGCCTGGTGGATGCAGCCTGCGTGCTCATCTTGTCCTCCTCAGGATGCGATGAGTCCTTACTGCGCTCCCTCGCCCCGCTACCGCGTTTCGGCCACGGCACGGTTCACGTTCCTGGCGGGGGCACCCCCCGACTACCCGACTTCCCTGACGAGGTAACACCCGTCGGGGCCCGGATAACGGCGCCGTCGCGGGACCCGGGGCGCGGGCCACGCGCCGCCGCGGCGCGACGAAGGCGACCCCCCGGGCGGGCCAGGTGTTTCCGTCACCTCTGCGGCGTGATGCCGGGTTCCCGCCGGCGGCTTCGCGCTGGCCCGGATGCCCGGCGGCGGCGACAGGCCCGGATGCCCGGCGGTGGGGGCGGGTTTGGCGGTCCGGCGGCGGGGCACGCAGGAGGATTCCGACACTTCTGCGAGGTGATGGACGTGCGTGAGGACGACACGATGCGGGAGTCCGCCCGCAAGGCCGAGGAACGGATCGCCGGCGGCGTGTACGGCGAGGGGGCGCTCGACGAGGTCACCGTGCCGCAGACCGACGTGCAGCGGATCATCCAGGACGAGGACCCGGACGACCCGGCGCACGTCCGGATCGACCCGCAGGTGCTGCGCGACGGCGGCCCGACCCGGGGCCAGGGCGCGATCACCACGACCGGTGGCACGGCCGGCCCGGCGAGCGTCCGTCGATTGGCCCGGCAGCCGGAGCGGCACCCGGGCAAGGTCGCCCCGACCACCACCGGCGACGCCACCACGGGTGGCCTGAGCACCCCGGCGGGCGGATCGACCAGCGACCAGTCCAGCAGCGCCGCCCGGGTCGGCAACTTCACCGACGAGTGACGGCCGCGCCCATCTTGGGCAGTTACCGTCCACACCGGACGGTAACTGCCCAAGATTCGGGTCAGTGGCGGGACAGCGCGAGGACGCCCAGGCGCTGGGTGGCGCGGGTGAGTGCGACGTAGAGGTCGTTGTGCCCACGCGGCGACTCGGCGACGATCGCGTCCGGGTCCACCACCAGGACGGAGTCGAACTCCAACCCCTTGGCCTGGGCCACCGTCAGCAGCACCACCCGGCTCTCCAACTCCGGGTGCTCGCCGACGGTCGCCTCGGGCAGCGCCGCGACCAGGGCGGCACCCAGCTCCTCGACCCGCCCGGCGGGCACGATCACTCCGAGTCGCCCGTCGGCCAGGTTGGCCGCCTCGGCGACGGCGGCGTCGGCCAGCTCGGCGGCCAGCCGCTCCTCGGCCACGGCGCGCTCCCACGGCGGCACCCCGCTCTGGCGCACCGAGCGGGGCGGGCGCAGCTGCGGGTCGATCTCGGCCAGCACCCCGGCCGCCACCGACATGATCTCGGCCGGGGTGCGGTAGCTGACCGTCAGCTCCTCCAGTCGCCACCGCTGCGCCACGTACGGCTCCAGCGCGTCCGCCCACGACGGCGTGCCGGCGAGCGAGCCGGTCTGCGCCACGTCCCCGACGATCGTCATGGACCGGCTGGGGCAGCGGCGCATCAGCAGCCGCCAGGCCATCGGCGACAGCTCCTGCGCCTCGTCGACGATCACGTGCCCGAACGCCCAGTTCCGGTCCGCGGCGGCCCGCTGCGCGGTGGTCAGCCCGTCGGTGGACTCCTGCCGCTCCAGCAGCCGGTCGGCGTCGAGCAGGTCGGTCACCCCGAGGATCTCGCCGCCCTCCGCCTCGTCCTCCACGTCGATCGACCGGGAGCCCCGGGCGATCTCCAGCACGCCCTCGGCGTACTCGCGCTGCATGGCACGGATGCGCTCCCGGCGGGCCTGGGCGGCCCGGTCGTCCTCGCCGAGCAGCTCGGCGGCCTCGTCCAGCAGCGGCACGTCGGCCGGGGCCCAGCCGCCCGGCTCGCGGCGCAGCAACGCCCGCTCGGCATCGGACCACCCGGGCGTGGCGGCGGCGATCCGGTCCGGGTCGGCGTACAGGTCGGCGAGCAGGCGCTGCGGGGTGAGCACCGGCCAGAGGTGGTCCAGGGCGGCCTGGACCTCGGGCTCCTCGCGCAGCTCCCGGCGGATCTCCGCGAGGTCGGCCTCCTCCAGGAGGTTCTCCCCGCCCAGCGGGTCCGCACCGATCCGGTCGGCGACCTGGGCGGCGAGGGCGTGCACGATCTCGACGTCGAAGACCGCGCGGGCCAGGTTGTGCGGCCGGCCGGAGCGGCGGGCCCGGTCCCGGGCCGTCCGGACGGTCTCCGGGGCCAGCGGCAACACCTCCCGCTCGATCTCGATCTCCAGTGGCTCGTCGGGCACCCGCTGCCGGTCGCGCACGGCCGCGGCCAGCACCTGCACCATCTCCGCCCGGCCCTTGAGCGCCGCCGCGCGCGCCGGCTCCGCCCGGCGGGCGCTGACGCCCGGGAACAGGTCGCCGGGGGTACGCAGCAAGACGCCCGTCTCGGCCAGCGCCGGCAGCACCTGGGAGATGTAGCGCAGGAACGTCTCGTTCGGGCCGAGCAGGAGCACGCCCCGGCTGGCCAGCTCCCGCCGGTGGGTGTAGAGCAGGTACGCCGCCCGGTGCAGGGCGACGGCCGTCTTGCCGGTGCCGGGGCCGCCCTGGACGACAAGCGTCCCGGGCAGGTCGGCCCGGATGATCCGGTCCTGCTCGGCCTGGATGGTCTCGACGATGTCGCGCATCCGCCCCGTGCGGCCGGCGTTGAGCGCGGCGAGCAGGGACGCCTCGCCGGTCAGCTCCTCGTGCGCGGTGGGGGAGGCGGTGGTCAGGTCGAGCACCTCGTCGTTGAGGGCGACCACCTTGCGCTGCCGGGTACGCAGGTGCCGGCGCCGCCGTACGCCCTGCGGGTTGGCGGCGGTGGCCAGGTAGAAGGCGCGGGCGGCGGGGGCCCGCCAGTCCATCAGCAGCGGGTCGTAGTCGCCGCTGGTGTCGAAGATCCCGATCCGGCCGATGTAGCGGCGGGTGCCGTCGTCGGTGTCCAGCCGGCCGAAGCACAGCCCGTTCTCCACGGCGGAGAACTGCTCGACCTGCTCGGCGTACATCTTCACGGCGCTATCGCGCTGGGACCGGTCCTGCTGGGTGCCGCCGGCTTTGCGCAGTTCCTCGGCGAGCCGGCGGGCGGACTGTTCCCGCATGCCGTCCAGCCGGCCGTAGAGCATGGAGACGTACTCCTGTTCGTGGCCGATCCCGTCGTCGTGCCGCAGCTCGTCGGTGCCCGCGGAGTGCCTTGACAAGCCTTCTCCCTTATAATTAAAATTGCGCCGGAACGGCATTTTGCGCGCCGTTCCTTTTTTGTGCCTGAATTGTCAAAGATACCGTGCGGGTGCCCCTCCGGCCAAGCGATCCGAGCGGGGTCATGCCACCGGGTCGGGACGGAGTCGCACACATGCTGCTGGATGCCGGTCAACGGGTCGTGTTCATCGGGGACAGCATCACCGACTGCGGCCGGCGCGACAGCGCCGCCCCCTACGGTGACGGGTACATGAGCCTGGTCCGTGCGTTCGTCGACGCCCGGTACCCCGAGCGCGAGCTGACCTGGGTCAACCGGGGCGTCGGCGGCGACACCGTCCGTGACCTCGCGGTCCGCTGGGATGCCGACGCCGTCGCCGAGCGTCCCGACTGGCTTTCCGTGATGATCGGCATCAATGACATCTGGCGTGCGTTCAGCCCCGGCCGGGAGGCCGAGGCCGTCGGAATCGACGAGTACGAGCGCACCCTGCGTGCCCTGCTGCGCCGGGCCGTCACCGTCACCGGCTGCCGGCTGGTGCTGGCCGACCCGTTCTTCATCGAGGCGCACGTCGACGAGCCGCAGCGCGCCGAGACCGATCGGTACGCGGCGGTGGTGGCCGCCCTCGCCAAGGACTTCGACGCGGTGCACGTCGCCACCCAGGCGGCCTTCAACCGGGTGCTGGCGCACAGCCCGGCGAGCCGTTGGGCGAGCGACCGCGTCCACCCGGGGCTGCCGGGCCACGCGGTGATCGCCGACGCCTTCCTGGCCGCCCTCGGGGCCTGACGGCCGGCCCTGGCCGTAGGGGCGAGCCCGCCCCGCTAACCCGCCCGGCCTCCGTCGCCGTCTGAGGCGTCGGAGGTCAGCGTCGGCGGGTGCAGACCTTGCGGCTGGGCCGATCGTGTCCGCCGACCAGACCAGGGCGACCAACCGTGGCGCGTTAGCCGTTGGTGCGGTCCAGCCCGTGCACCAGGAAGCCGGTGCCCGCTGGCGGCGGCTCGAACGCGCTCGGCTGCCGCCCGGACAGCACCACGGGCCCGCTGGCCCCGACCGGGTACGTCCCGCGTAGCGCGATGTCGTCCCGGTCGTCCCGCAGGCTCACCCCGCCGGGTGGGGTACCCGGGGAGGCGGCGGCCCGTGGGCTGGCCGACCGCCCGCCGGACGCACCCGGGCCGGGGGTCCCGCCCGAGGGCCCCGCGCCGGACGGGCTGGGGCCCGGTGGGGCGGAGGCCGAGGGTGATGGGCCCGGCTCCGGCTTCGTGCCGCCGACCCGGGCGACCCCGGCGACCACCGCCGCCGTGCCCAGCACCACCACGGTCACCCCGGCGAGTACCACGAGCGGGGTGAGCCGGCGCGGCGGCGGCGCGGGCGGGCGGGGGACCAGCACC
>NZ_GG657738.1:5432238-5434495 GCF_000158815.1 Micromonospora sp. ATCC 39149
CCCGTCCGGGTGGGGCTCCTCCCGGGGCGGCCACCCCGGCTGGTACGTCGGGGGCCCTTCGGCGGGCGTCGCCACCCGCGCCGCCGGCACGGTGGGTGCGACGGGCGCCTCGGGCGGGGCGGCCGGCGTCTCCCGTTCGGCCGGGGGCGTGCGCCCGCAGACGTGGTCGGGGTTGGCGGCTGCCCGGGCCAGGGCCGCCACCTGCCCGGCGAGGGGGTCGTCGGCGGCGAGGTGCTGCCGGCACAGCTCCCGGGCCAGGGCCAGGTTGTCGTGGGCCTCGGCGAACTCCCCGCAGTCGCGTTGCATCGCTCCGAGCCGGGCCAGCATCTTGATGCCGCTGAGGTGCCCGTCGCCGTACACCTCGCGGTGCAACTCCCAGGCGTCCTGCAGGCGGTCCCGGGCCACCTCGCACTGGCCCCGCGCGTACTCCACTGTGGCCAGGTCGGCGTGCGCGGCCAGCACCCGCAGCGACTCCGGCCCGTCCGACGCGGTCAGCTCGATGATGACGTCGGAGTAGAGCCGGGCGGCGCGGGCGTAACTGCCGACCCGGTGCAGCACCGCCGCGAGGGTGGCCGCCGCCGCCACGGCGCGCGGGTCGGAGTGACCGTGCAGCCGCGTCGTCGCCGCGTACGCGAAGGCGGCCCAGCCGCGCGCGGAGTGCGGCTCGCCCAGCGCGACCAGCACGCGGGCCTGGAGGCCGGCGGCCTCGGCCAGCTCGGGCGAGGCGTGGTCGGGGCGGGGGTCGGCGTCGCTCAACGCGTCGGAGAGCAGCTGTTGCGCACCGGCCAGGTCGCCGGCGGACACCAGCTGGTGCGCCTGGCCGGTCAATTCACCGAAGGCGGGAGACACGTCCCATCGTGGCCGCACCGCGACAATATGTACAACCCCCCGACGATCGCGATTCGGTCATCATCCGGTCAGGTGGTCCGTCATCGCCTCGCTGATTCGCCGTAGCTGGTCGACCTGGGCGGGGCTGAGCGCGTCGAAGAGGTGCCGGCGTACGCCCTCGACGTGGTTGGGCGCGGCGGCGGCCAGCGCGGCGAACCCGGCGTCGGTGAGCACGGCGACCTGTCCCCGCCGGTCGGTCGGGCAGTCCTCGCGCCGGATCCAGCCGGACGCCTCCAGCCGCGCGGCGGCGTGCGAGAGGCGGCTGCGTGAGGAGCCGGTCGCGTCGGCCAGGTCGCTCATCCGCAGCCGCCGGTCCGGGGCCTCGGAGAGTCGGACGAGGATCTCGTAGTAGGCGTGCGGCATCCCGGCGTCGCGCTGCAACTCGCGGTCGAGCTTCTCCATCAGCGCCCGCGAGGCGGCCAGGTACGCCCGCCAGGTGCGCTGCTCGTCGGGGTTCAGCCAGCGGGTCATGACCGCAATCATACCGCATGTCGTTGAACGCTCAACTAAAGCGCGCTACCGTGGGGTCATGGGAATCCACCGCCTCAACCACGCCGTCCTCTACGTCAGTGACCTGGAGCGCAGCGTCGCCTTCTACGGCGACGTGCTCGGCTTCCGGGTCATCCCGATGACCCCGGACGGTTTCCGGGGAGCCGCCTTCCTTCAGGCGCCGGGCTCCACCAACGACCACGACCTCGGCCTGTTCGAGATCGGCCGGGCCGCCGGGCGCTCCACGGCCGGCCGGGCCACCGTCGGTCTCTACCACCTGGCCTGGGAGGTCGACACCCTCGACGAGCTTGCCGCCGTCGCCGAGCGGCTGACCGCCGCCGGCGCGCTGGCCGGCAGCTCCGACCACGGCACCACGAAGAGCCTCTACGGCCAGGACCCGGACGGGCTGGAGTTCGAGGTCGTCTGGCTGGTACCGGCCGACCGACTCGACGACGCCGCGCTCACCGCCCGAAAGCGGATCGGCCGCCTCGACCTCGACCGCGAGCGGCAGCGCTACGGCGGCCAGACCCGCGGTGGCGTCGGGATCTCCGTCCCGGCCTGACCGCCGTGCCGGCCCGGCGCGGGGGATCGCCGCGTCCGGGCGGCGGGCGGTGGGGTAGAACGGCAGGATGCCGACCGATGCCGTCCTCCGCGAGCTGCTCGTCCGACAGCTCGACGCCTGGTTGCCCGCAGCGCTTCAGCGCTCGCGGCGGGCCACCCTCGCCCTGGCGTACGCCGGGACCGACGGCGGCGGCGCGGACGCCGCGCTGCGAGTGATGCGGGAGTTCGCCGACCGGCTGCGCGGGTCCCGGCTGACCGTGCTGGTGCTCGCCGAGGGCGACGAAAGCCTGCCGGCCCGCCTCGGCGCGGCCGAGGCGGC
>NZ_GG657738.1:5434744-5437240 GCF_000158815.1 Micromonospora sp. ATCC 39149
CGACGCGGTCGCCGGAGCGGGCAGCGCTTCGAGGGGCGGGGCCGAGGGGCTCCCGACGGGCGGGGCCGAGGGGCTGCGGATCGCGTTCGCGACGGGGTCGGACCGGAGCCTCCAGGCGTTCAAGGACGCGCTCTGGGCGGTCGACGAGTCTGCCGGCCTCCGGTACCGTGACCCGGCCGATCCGCAGGGGCGCGCCCTCGACATCGCGCTTGACCCGGACCCGGGTCCGCTGCGCCGGGAACTCCTCGCCGAGCTGGGCCGGTGCGGCCCGCGTACGGTGACCGAGCTGCGCCGGTTCGCCCTCACCTCGACCGTGTACCGGGCGGCGGACGCGACCCGGGCGCTGACCGGCCTGCTCGACGCGAAAGCGGTGGCCCGCGACCCGGAGCACGGCCGGCTCGGCGGGGACGTGCTGATCAGGGCGGTGGCCGGAAACAGCGGATCAACTGCTTGACCGCGATGGACACTCCGGTGGTGACCGCGCCGATGCCGAAGACCATCCGGAGGCAGACCGCGACCCGGGCGACCGTGAGCCCGACCAGCGACCGGACCTGTATCTGCTCGGGGTCGTCGGCCACGGCGAGCTGCCGGCGCACCAGGCTGGTGACCAGCCACGCCACGGCGATCACCAGCACCACGGACAGCGCGGCGTGCGACCAGCCGAAGGCCGTGCTCGACGAGCACCGTGAAGTAGGCGACCAGCGGTAGCAGGACCGACAGGGCCGCCCTACGGCGCTGACGGGTCAGTGGTGGTCCCGCGCCATGCGGCGATTCTCGCCGGGTTCCCGGGCGCGGCGGGGAACCGGCCAGCCCGCCCCGCCGTAGGTCGGGGCCGGGGACTAAACATCGAACGGGGCGCCGGTCGGTCACCGGCGCCCCGTTCGACCCCGGGACGTCAGGCCCGGGACTTGTCCTGCTTCCACGACAGCGGGCCGGGCAGGTCGACGCGGTGCGCCTTCGCCCGCGAGTTCCAGGACCAGCGGCCGATCTTGATGCTCCAGGAGGAGAACCCGTTCTCGGTGAAGTTCAGGATGATCGGGCCGTACTTCTTGCGCTTGCGAAACATCAGGCCCATCGCGGGGCTCCCTTCGTGACCACACCCTGCCGTGTCGAACTCGAACATGCCCGAAACTCCAATTCGCGAAACCCGCCTCCGTCCGCACTGGACGCCGCCGCCCAGCCGACCCGGGAATTCACACTCAACAGATGGGATTTCGCGATCTGTTCTCTGCTGTAGGCAGTGCATGCCCAGATGAAAGCGATTCATATCTCATATTGTGGAAGGGCGTTGACCGTTCGAAGAGGGCGGCGGCACCATGGGGTGATGGCGCAGCGGGACGAGTTCCTTCTCATCGCCCGCATGCACGTCGACCTGGTCCGACACGCGGGCGCGCTCTGTTGAGGTGACCGGTCGCCCGGCCACCGTTTCCGCCCGTCCGCCCGGAGCGCGGTCGGCGCGCCGCCGCGTCCCGCACCGCACGGCGCCCGCCGCGCGGCGTGGCCGCACCGCCCAGCGGACAGATCAGGAGACAGCCGTGTCCCCTTCCCGTCGCACAACACACCACTCTCTCGTCGACACGGTGCCCGCCCGTCAGCGGGCAGCCGGCCTCCCGGTTGCCTGCACCGACCGGCGACGTTCCCTGCGGCGGCCGGCATGACCACCGTGGACCGGCCCGTGGCCGGCACCACCGAGCTGCGCCCGGTCGACATCGACCTGCTCCGCGCGCTGCTGCACCGGCAGGCCACCACGGTCGCCGTGGTCACCACGCCGGGGCGCTCCGGAGGCCGGGGCCGGCCGGCGCTGCCACCGGCCGGGTTCACGGCGACCTCGTTCACCTCCGTGTCGCTGGAGCCGCCGCTGGTGTCGTTCTGCCTCGGCCGGGCGTCGTCGAACTGGCCCACCGTCGAACGCGCCGAGCACGTCGCCGTGCACCTGCTCGCCGCCGGTCAGCAGGAGGTGGCACGCACCTTCGCCACCAGCGGCGTCGACAGGTTCGCCGCGTGTCCCGGCTGGGCGCCCGGCCCGTTCGGTGTGCCGCTGGTCGAGGGGGCGCCCGCGGTGCTGCTCTGCCGGGTGGCGCACCGGGTGTCGGCGGGGGACCACGCCATCGTCATCGCCGAACCGCTGGCCCTCGGCGTGGGAGAGGACGGTGCCCCGCTGGTGCACCACCGGGGTGGCCACTTCGCCACCGCCGAGCAGTAGCAGCGCATCCGCGACCGTGCCCGTCGGGCCCGCCGCCCCGCCGTGCCCATGATCCCGCCGTGCCCGCCGCCTGCGCAGAACGGGGCCGCACCCGTGCGGGGGCGGTGCGGCCGGACGGTCGGTCGGATCAGCGGGGCTCCCAGGCGTCCGGGCGGGCGATCAGCCGCCGGACGTGGCCCGGCAGCCGCCCGCTGGCCATCTCCGCCAGGTTCACCTGGTCAACCACCTGCCGCACCGCCGCCCGCACGAGCCACACCAGAGCCGGGGCAGGTTCTCCGCCGCCCCGTCGTAGC
>NZ_GG657738.1:5438228-5445928 GCF_000158815.1 Micromonospora sp. ATCC 39149
GCAGCAGCGTGCCGGGTCGGCAGGGCAACGACCGAAAGTCCAGCTCGGCGGTGCCGTGGCCGCCGGTGACGAGGACGATCAGGTCCGCGTCGAGCAGAACCGGGCGTCGCCAGCCGGTGCCACCGGCGAGGTCGTCGAGGGTGAGGGTGGTGATGTCGGCGGGCCGGGCCGGGGGGTCGCCGGCCGGGCCCGCCGCGGCGGTGCCGGGTGCCGCCGGCGCGGTGCGTGCGTTCGCCGGTGCGCGGGCGGACGCCGGTGCGATTCGGGCAGGCGCCAGGTCGGTACGGGCTGACGCCAGGTCACTACGCGTCGCCGGGGAAAGCTGACCGGAGGGGACCATCATCTGTGACGGTATCCCGCGCTCGGGACGGTCGCATCCCGACGAGTTCCCGGTCCCGCCGCGCCCGGCTCCTTCCTGCTTCCCCCGGCCGTTCCCGCCTTCCGCCTCTCCCCGGTCGGCTCGGTGGCTTGTCGGGGTTCGGCGGGCGGGCTACGTTACCGATCGGTAGCGCCTGGGTTCGGCGGACCACCGGCGGACCGCCGAGCAGCGAGGGGATGGGCATGATGGATCTGTTCTCGGTCGAAGGCAAAACGGTCCTGGTCACCGGCGGATCGCGGGGGATCGGGCTGATGATCGCCCGAGGCTTCGTGCGGGCCGGCGCACAGGTGATCATCTCGTCCCGCAAGGCGGACGTGTGCGAGGCGGTGGCGAAGGAACTCTCCGCCGAGGGCCGCTGCGAGGCGATCCCGGCCGACCTCGGCCGCGACGAGGGCGCGCGCGGGTTGGCCCAGGCCGTTCGGGAGCGCACCGACCGGCTCGACGTGCTGGTCAACAACGCGGGGGCGACCTGGGGCGCGCCGCTCGAGGCGTACCCGGAGAGCGCTTTCGACAAGCTCTGGGCGGTCAACGTCAAGGCCGCCTTCCGGCTCACCACCGCCCTGCTGCCCACGTTGCGGGCCGCGGCCAGCGCCGACGACCCGGCCCGCGTGATCAACATCGGCTCGGTCGACGGAATCCGGGTGCCATACCTGGAGGTCTACGCGTACTCGGCGACCAAGGCGGCCGTGCATATGCTCACCCGCAGCCTCGCTCACCAGCTCGCCGGCGAGCACATCACCGTGAACGCGATCGCGCCGGGGCCGTTCGAGAGCAAGATGATGGCCTTCGCGCTGGACGACCCGCAGTCGCGCGCGGCCATCGAGCAGCAGGTGCCGCTGGGGCGCATCGGGCGCCCCGAGGACATGGCGGGCACCGCCATCTACCTGTCGTCCCGGGCCGGGGCGTATCTGACCGGCGCGGTGATCCCGGTCGACGGCGGGATCACGACGCACGGCTGAACGCGTACCCCTGAGGATGGCATCCGGGGCCGCGCGGACTCGGCAGATCTGCGCGGCCCCGGTGTGGCCTGGTCAGCGGCCGGCGAGCAGCCGGGTCACCGCCGTGTCGACGTCCAGATGGTCGGCCTCCCGGCCGCGCGGCACGACGACGTAGGTCCGCCGCAGGAAACGCACCAGGACGCTGCGCGGCACCTCGAACAGGGCATTGCCGTCCGGGGACGACAGCGCCAGCGCGACGAAGTCGCCGCGCGGGGTGGCCCACGGCCAGACCCGCACGTCGCCGATGCCGGCCGGCTCGTCGAGGCCGGTGACCAACAGCTCGCGGGCGAAGGACCAGCTCACCGCCTCGCCGCCGGCTGATTCGGCATGGAACAGGACATGGACCGCATACGGGTCAGCAGGGTCGTAACGCAGGCTGGCACGCACCGGCAAGGCGGTGGCGTCAGGCGCGACGAGCCTTAGCGACGTCTCGACCTCTACGGTCGTCGGTCGGATGACACTCATGGACGTTCTCCCCCCGGCACCGCTGCGGAACGCGCGTGTCCCGCTTTCCCCATACTCAGGTGCTACCTCTGGCTACGCTCCGCCATACGCTGACTTCACCCTGTGGTGGGAAGGGGGTCGGAAACGCCGCTAGAATGTGAGAATTCTTGTACGATATCCGGTTTTGCCCATTGCTTGATCCCGCCCGGTATCGGGGTGGTTCAGACGTCGACTTACTCCGGTAACGTCCAGTGGTCCGATGGAGTGACGGGCCGGAGCGACACTGGAGGACGAAATGACCACGAAGCGATCCTCAGTGGATGCCATGGCCCGGCCCGGAGACCCGAACGGCGGGGTCCGGGCAGCCGAAAGGCGGGGGTACGCAGTGCCGAAGGAACAGCATGGCCGGCGCGGGCCGGAGGGGCCCCACGACGCGGCGCCCGGGGGCGGGACGGCGCTCGCCGAACGGCGTGGCGGGCGTCTACGGCAACGGATCGGCACCACCCTCGACCTGATTCGCGCCAACCCCACGGGCCGGGTCACCCTCAAGATAGTCATCTCCGTCACCGGCGCGATCGTCGTCACCGTCGGTATCGCGCTCATCCCGCTACCCGGCCCCGGCTGGCTGCTGGTCATCGCCGGGCTGGGCATCTGGGCCGTGGAGTTCCACTGGGCCCGCCGGCTACTCGGCTTCACCCGCCGGCACGTGCACGCCTGGACCAGGTGGGCCACCAGCCGGTCCCTGCCGGTGCGGCTTCTCCTCGGCTCCGTGGGCCTCGTCTTCGTCGCCACGGTGGTCTGGTTGTCGCTCAAGTACAGCCTCGGCATCGACCTGGTGGCGCGGCTGTTGCACTACCTCGCGACCCACTGACCCCGGATTCGCGGTCCGGTCCCTCGATCAGGTAGAGTCATCGGCGCTGAGGGCGATTAGCTCAGCGGGAGAGCGCTTCGTTCACACCGAAGAGGTCACTGGTTCGATCCCAGTATCGCCCACCAGGTCAGAGGGCACATCCAATCGATGGATGTGCCCTCTTCCGTATCCTGAGTGCCTAACTGAGTGACTAACGGTCCGGGGTCAGCGCGAAGATGCGATCCATAGCAACCGCGCCACTGAGCAACACGGGCCGGAGTTGATGCCGGTAGACCTTCTCCGTGACCGTGGTGCCGGAGTGCCCGCACAGGTCGGCGATGTCTTCCAAGCTCACGCCGCTACTCGACAACACCGACACGAAGCTGTGTCGCAGTTCCCGGGGCGTCCAGTCGGCGGCGGTCAGTCCGGCCTTAGCGGCGACGCGCCGGAACGCTCGCCGGACGTTCGCGGCGTCCAGGGCGTTGCCGGTCGAACTGGCGAACACGAGATTCCGGGGCTGCCAGTCCTTGCCAGCCTTCTCCCGGTCTCGGCGCTGTCGCGCCCGGTGCCGCCGCAGTGCGACCACGCACCGGAGCGGCAGTGCGAGAGTGCGCCGTGACTTCCTGGTCTTGGTGTCGCCACCGGCCCGGACCGAGTGCCATACCGCGATAGACGGCGGTAGCGGCGGGTCATCGTCAGGCCGGCCGTCCAGGTCGACGTGATCCCAGGTAAGCGCCCGCAACTCCTCAGTGCGCGCACCGGTCAGCAGGGACAGCACGACGTAGGCATAAAGGCGGCTGTCCTCGGCGGCGACAAGGATCGCTTTGGCTTGGTCGAGAGTGAGCGATTTCGACGGGCGGCCCTGTTGTCCCTTGGGGATCGAGCAGAGGGCCACTACGTTTCGCTTCACCTTGTCGCGCGCCATCGCCCGATTGACCGCCCGATTCAGGCAGGCGTACAACTCACCAAGGGTGCGTGTGCTCAGGGTTTCCGCCTTGCCCGCTAGCCACCGGTCGACATCTTCCGCGCTGAGGTCGCGCAGCTTTCGCGCGCCCAGCTCGGGGAGGATGTGCCCCCGGCAGAGGTAGCCGCACTTGTCGGTAGTGCCCTTCGCCAGTCCACTGAGCCCGTAGGTAAGCCAGTCGTTGACGGCGTTCGCGACGGTGAACCCCTGGGGGGCGATGGTCAGCCCGTCTTCGTGGTCGCGCAGTACCTCCTTGAGCTTTGCCTTGGCCTCGGTCTTGGTCTTGCCGCTGCCTCGGCGGACGATGCGCTTCCCGGCGGGGGTATAGCCGGTGGTGACGGAGGCGATCCAGCGTTGGCGGGCTTCGTCCCAGTGCAGTCCGCCGTCGCCACGGCTTCGACGCTTGCTCATCAGGCGGCAACTCCTTGTGCGGTCTCGCGCTCCAGCAGCGCGACGTATTCGGTGATAGCGGCGGCAGTGATGCGGCGGTCGCTGCCCTGGCGGACGTAGCGGAGTCGACCGGCGCGCATCTCCTGGTAGATGACGGTGCGGCTCATGCTGAGCAGGTCCATGGCTTCGGTGATCCGGTAGAGGGCTTTGCCAGTCGAGTTCTTCACCGGCGGATGTCCTCCCATCGCTGGGCCGAGGCGGTTGGTCATGCAGCGCCACCGTTGGCGTGGTTGCGGGGGGTATCCGTCCCACCCGTCCCACCCGTCCCCACGCTGGTCAGGGGCGGGACGGCTTGGAGGGTGGGACGGGTTGACCCGTCCCGGTGGGGGTGGTGGTTGGGACGGGTCGTGCCGTCCCACGGGTTTTGCCGTCCCGGGGTTGAGCTGGGCGGGGACGGGTGGGACGGGTGGGACGGCGCGGGTGCGGGGGCGGGGTCGGGCAGGGGGCAATACCGGGTCCAGGCGTCGATGAATGCGTGTCGCTGGTAGCCCTTGACCTGGCCGATTGGGGCGGGGAAGCGGATGTTCGCCGAGGTGATGTCGTACTCGCGGAGCAGGGTGCCGAGCTTGACGGCGGTGAGTCCGGCGGGGCCGTAGTCGGCCCAGGGTGCTTCGGGGTCGGCGCGGAGTCGGTCGAGTAGGACGCTGGTGGGGATGGCGTCGAGGTCGCCGAAGGCGGTGCGGCAGTCGGCGAGGAGCCGGATGCGGTCGGATGCGGCGGCGGTGTCGGTGTGTTCGGTGGTGAGGATGTCGGCGGCTTTGCGGGCGCGGGCGGGCCAGGTGCCGCCCGCGAGGTCGGCGACGGCGATGAGGGGTTCCCAGGTGTCGGCGGCGCGGTCTTCCAGGGGCATGGCGGGTTCGGCGGCTTCCAGGGCGGTCAGGTGGGGGCGTAGCCACGCGGCGAGCTGCTCGGCGAGGGTGCGCAGCGGCGGCCCGTCGCGGCGCATCCGGTACGGGGCGACCCTCTCCCCGGCGGCGCGGCGGCGCATCCGCACGACCACGGCCCGGTCTTCGATGGTGTCGGGCATCGCGCCGATGCCGGCGAGCGCGGCCATGGCGAAGGTGGGGATCTTCTCCAGGCTGCGGGTGTTGTTGTCCCACCGGATGGTGGGCCGGTTGCGCTGGTGACCGGCGTTGAGCAGCCCGCGTAGGTCTTCGTTGGCGTCGGCGTTCTTCCCGCCGAAGATGGTGTCTGCCTCATCGATAAGCAGGGTGGGCGGGTTGTCGGTGCCGATGGCCCGGTAGACGGCGGCGGGTGAGGCGTTGACGGTGATGAGCGGGTTGTGACAGGTGCTCTCGACTACGTCGAGGAGTCGGGACTTGCCGCAGCGCCGTTCCGGCGCGCGGATGACGAGTCGGGGCGCGTGCGCCCACGCGGCCTGGGCGTGGGTGGCAGCGACCCACAGCACCACCGCATCGACGGCCTCGGCGGAGGGCAGGACGACGTAGCGAGTCAGCGCGGCGTGAACGGCGTCGAGGATCGCGGCACCGTCGACCTGGGCGGCGTGGCTCATGGGGCAACTCCTTCGTCTCGGAACCCGCCGGTGATGGCACCGCGGATTTCGCGTTCGGTCTGCTGGGCGGCGCGGCCGGTGTCGGTGAGGGCGGCAATCGCGTCGGCGTGGCTGATGGCTCCGGCGGCGACCATCCGGGCGACGCCTCGGGCGGCGCCGTAGAGGGTCACGCGGTGGCGTCCCTTGGGGGCGGCGGCAACGGTGGCCAGGATGGAGGCGAGCAGCGCGTCAGGGGATGAGATGGCCCCGCCCCCGGGCGTGCGGGTCGACCTGGTCGTGTCGCTGACGGTGCGGGTCGGTGCGGCCTGGCAGGCGTCGAGCAGGGCGGGGGCCATCTCAGTCAGGTCGTGTTCGCCGTCAGCCCACCGGTACGGGCGGCCGGTGCGCTGGTGTCTGCTCGGCGGCAGCACGACGTAGCCGCCATCGGCCTTGATGTCGATGCCGTACCGACCGGGCATCGGCCGGGAGATCACCGAGGTTCCGGGGTGCCGGTAGTACAGGTGCAGCCCGTTGGACCCGGTGACGGCGTAGCGGGTGCGGGGTAGGAGTCCTTCGGTGATGAGCGCGGCCATGCTGTGGTGGCCACCGTGGCGTGGGTCGACGTCCACGACCACCGTCCCGGACGCCGCCCCGGTGCGCAGGGCGAGTTGCCCGCGCGGCACGGCGTCGATGATCGCGGCGACCCGGTCAGGGTGGGTAGTGGCGGCGTAGAAGCCGTGGCAGGTCAGGCAGGGGCAGGCGTGCGGGTCGTGGCCGGTGCCAACGGTGACGCAGGGACGGCAGTTGGCCACGGGTCGTTTGGAGCGGGCGAGCATGAATACCGGCCATCCTCGGGCGGCGTAGTCGAGGGCGGCGGCGAGCAGGTCAGACACGGCGTGTTCTCCCTCCGGTGGTCAGGCGGGGCGGCGGGTGGTGCGTGCGGCGTCCAGGTCGATCAGGGCCGCCCCGTTGTCGGCGGCCGGGGCGGGTCGCCCGGTGGTGGCGCGGTCGGCGGTGACCGACAGGCGTAGGTAGAGGCGGAACCGTCCAGCGTCGGCACCGGTCAGCGGGCGGGGCGTGCCTTGCCAGATGACGCACCCGGCCCCGGCGAGCGCGGTGGTGGCGGCGCGCAGCTCGGCGCGGGTGCCGGTAAACCACACCTCCAGCCCGGACAGGGCCGGGTCGTGACGCGATGGGGTGTCGCGGCGGGTGCCGGTCATCAGCGGGCCAGCGCCCACACGACGAAGACGGCGACGGCGACGGTGCCGGCGGTGGCGGTTGCGTAGCCGGCGAGGTCGCGGATGAGCCATCCGGTGACGCGGGCGCGGGTGATTGCGGCGTCGGCGTGCCAGGCGACGCGCTCGACGCGGCGGCCGAGCGGAACACCGAGAGTGAGGCCGAGGATGATGCCCAGAGCGAGGGTGAGGATGGCGAGTTTCATCGATGCTCCCTGATGGTGGGCATGACGGGTCGCCCGTGGATTCCACGTCGATTCCACGGCGGGTTTGTTTAGGTCAGGGGCCGTGGAATCGGTGTGGATTCCACGTGGATTTCCACGGCCCCTGGGGTGGCTACTGGCCGGTGTGCAGGATGCGGTAGCGGCCGTTGCGGTTGACGGCCATCAGCAGTGGGTGGTTACCGGTGGTGAGTTCGCCGAGGGCCTTGCTGAGCCACTTCGCGCCGTAGCCGGTCGCGGCGAGCACGTCGCCGAGGTCGGCCGGGCGTACCTCGGTGTGCCCCTGCTCGGCGAGGGCGGTGATGTGCTCGCGCAGCACGGCGCGGGCGCGTTCGGGGTTGGCCTGCGGGGGCAGGGCGAGCGACATCCGCCGGGGGGTCGGGGTGGTGTCGATCTCCTGGGAGGGGTCGATGTCGTCGGGTGGGTCGTTGGGGTTGACGCCGGGGCGGGTGGCCATGGCCGGTACCTCCTGGTCGTCGTCGTGGTCGGCGGTGGCAGCCGGGCCGGCGGTCGCGGTGGCGGTGGCGGTGGTGGTGGGCATGACGGGGGCGAGGGCCTTGGCGGTGACGGGGTCGAGGGGCCGGCGCACGGGCGTCCAGCCGGTGACGGCCTCGGCGAGGTCGGCGCGCTGCGCCAGCTCGGCGCGGCAGGGGATCGGCCACCGGTT
>NZ_GG657738.1:5446591-5512086 GCF_000158815.1 Micromonospora sp. ATCC 39149
GGAGCGGCCGGGCGCGGACGGGCCGGCCCACGCGATGGTGTCGCGGAGCTGGTCGACCGGCACCACCTCGATGTGACCGGTACGGACGCTGTCGGGGTTGCGGTGCACCCGCACCGCCGTCGGCGCAACGTCGAGGGCGGACGCGATGGACTCGCGGGACCCTTCGACCTCGGCGAGGGTGTCGCCGTGGGGCATGGTGACCGACGCGCGGACCTTCGCCCCGTCGACCTTCGCCCGACCGATCCGCGCATCCCGCAGGGCAGCGACGGCCTCAGCCAGCCCACCCCCGCCGGTGGTGGTCGACTGTTCGTCGGGGTTGGCCTTGGCCATCAGCCGCATCACCGCGACCGCGACCGAGGCGACGACGGTGCCGCCGGCCCACACGTCCAGCCACGGCCGTTCCCAGGGTGCGCCGATGGTCGCGCCAAGGGCCCACGCCGACCCGGTCGCGGTGAGCAGGGTTGCCACCCGCTGCCGGATGACCCCCCGCGCGCGGCCGGTGGCCCAGGTGAGGGCGGTGAGTCCGCCGCCGGCGGCGGTGATGCCGGCGGCGGCCCACGGGTTGGTGCCCCACCAGTGGTGCGACGCGGCGGCGGCCGGCCACGCGAGCAAACAGCCGGTGGGGCAGGCGAGGTAGGGGATGGCGGCCGATCGGAGGTCGACGGAGTAGCGGACCGGTGGGAGTCCGCCGTTGCGGGGCATCCGGGTACGGGCGCGGGCCATCAGCGGCCACCCCCGCCGGTGGTGAACCGGAACCCGTCGCGGCGTGCCTTGTAGCCGACGGCCTCCAGCTCGGGCAGGTAGACGGCTTCGAAGCGGGTCGACGCGGTCACGATGTACTGCGACGCCGTGACGAGGGCTTCGGAGGCGTGGGTGATGGGTCGGGCGACCTGCCGGGCGCGGGCGCGGCCGGTGAGGCCGCCGACCATGACGCCGCCGCCGACGGCGCGCAGCCGGGCGTCGAGTTCGGAGGCGGTGACGCCGAGTTCCAGGGCGGCGGCGTGCAGGATGCGGCGGGTGGAGTTGAACCACTCCACCAACGCGACGTTGTCGGTGAGGGCGTCGGCACCGGTGAAGATGCCACGTTCCTGGGGCATGCCTGCCATGCTGTGGTTCTCCTTCAGGGAGGGCCGGGCGCGGGAGTTGTCCAGACGCGCCGCGCCCGGCGCAAACACTGGGGTGGTGCGGGCCGGTCGGCCCCCGCACCCACCCGAACCCCCCGACGTAGGGGTGCGGGCAGGCACGGCCGGGTGACCGGTCAGCCGAGGATCAGGACCAGGGCGGCGGTGAGCGCCGTGCCGGCCAGCCCGGACAGCAGCAGGTCGACGGCGGTACGGACCCGGTGGTACTTGGCCACCGTGGTTCGGGACAGCCACACCAGTTCGTGTGCTCGCAGGGACGCCATGCTTAGCGGCGGCAGCGCGGCGTCGGTCATTAGGTCCCCCGGCGCGCTGGTCGCGTAGCGGATCAGGCCGTGCCCGCCGCCGAGCGACGGGCGCACCGCGCACGCCAGCAACCCGACGGCGACACCGATCACGCCGACCGTTACCGCGCCGGTAGCGAGGGCGGGGACGGGCAGGTCAGCACGGGCCAGCACGGCCAGGCCGACGGTAAGGGCGGTCCCGGCGAGGGTGAGCAACGTTGACGCTTTCGCGTCCACGCGGACCAACTCGGCGCGCACGGTGGCCAGTTCGGTGGTGAGGAACGTGGTATCTGGCAACATCTCAGGTCTCGCCTTCCATCAGGAGGAGTGAGGGCCGGCGGCACGGCACAGGTTTCCAGGCCCAGGGGCCGTGCCGCCGGGCGAAGCTACGTACGGCTACGGCGGTTCGTGACCAGCAGCGCGGCCGATGCCATGACCATCAGGCCGTCGACGGCGAGGGGGCCGATGGCGATGGTGAGCGGGTCTTCGCCGAAGTGCTCCAGCAGCCCGGACAGGTGCCGGTAGGACACCACGGCGGCGACCACCGCGACCGGCAGCACACCCGCGACCCGGGCGACCACGGAACTGAATCCCTCGCCCCAGGGGATGCGGGTCAGGATCTCCACCGCGACGAACAGGGCCACCGGCCAGAACACCGACAGCGCCACGGCTAGGGGCGACGGGGACCAGCCCGGGTCCGGTGCCCACCCGGTGGGTGCGCCGTCGGGCGGCTTCGGCAGGTAGGTGTGCGCCACGTTCGCCGCGATCGACACCACCCCGCCCAGAATCACCCCGACGTAGGCCCATCCCCGGCCCGTCGACCGGTTGGCGGTCGGGGTGGTGGTGATGTTGGGGCCCGGGTCTACGGCGGGTGCTGCCTGCCCCGACGCGGCCTCGGGTGCCTCGGCCACGTCCGGTGCCGGGCCCACCACGGGCGAGGCGTCCGGCCCCGGGACCGTGGGCGCGTCCGGCGCGAGCGGGTCGGCTTCGGTGGCGTCCGGGTGGGGGTCCGGGTGAACCTTCGGCCGGTCGGCGGCACCCGCGTCGGGGGCGGTGCCGGTCGGGGTGGCGTCCGGGTCGACCGTCGGGCGGGTCAGCCGGTCAAGGATGGCGTCCGCCTTCGGCCCACCGACCCGCAACTCCGTCTTGATCCGGTTACGCGAGGGCACCGTACCGAGCCGAGCGACCAGGTCGTGAGCCTGCGGCATCAACTCATCCACCGACCGGGGGTAGACGCTCAGCGTCGGCGCGGTCATCAGGCCACCGCCAGAGCCGCGAGCCGGTCCGCCGTGGACGCGTCCAGCGCCGGGGCGTCGGTGTACTCGGTAGCGGAGGCGTAGAACTCCCAGCCGTGCCACGTCGGGTAGGCGTTCATCTGCCGGTAGGGGCGGCCGTCGTCGGTGGTGCCGTCGTGCTCGCCGGTCAGCATGTCCGGGTCGTTGAGTCCGGCCAGGTGCAGCCACGACTTCAGGTCGGCGATGCTGTCGAAGTCGACCGCCACCGACGTGCCGTCGGAGCGGAAGCGGATCTCGGTCGGGTTGGCCAGCAAGATCAGTTCCGCCATCACGGCGCGGCGGGTCTTGCGAGTGGTCATCGAAGCGTCTCCTTCACGGTCGGAACGTCGCTGTTGAGGGCGTGGCCGAGGACGAACGGGGCGAGCATCACCAGCGGACCGCCCAGCAGGATCAGCAACAGCCAGATCACGAGGCACCTCCTTCGAAGCAGGTCAAGCACTCACCGAGGGAGCGCGGGATGTAGTAGGAGCGGGTCACGCCGCAGATGCGGCAGGTGCGGCGCGCGGTCAGCGCGGCGCGGACGGCGCGAAGCTGGGCGGGGGTGGCGGTGCGCTTCGGCCGGGCCAGGTCAACCCGGTACAGGTACGCCGCGCGGGTGCCGCCGACGCCACGCCAGAGCACCTGAGCGGCAATCGGCTGGGCGGGGCGCAGGCCGGCGGCGCGCAACTGGCGGCGGGTGGCGTAGCCGGGCGGGGCGCCCCGCCACCAGTAGGTGGGGATGCCGTACCGGGTCCCGTCTGGGTCCCAGTAGGCGGCGCGGATGCGGGACATCAGGCCGCGTGAGCCATGCCGGCCCGGCACCAGTCCTCGGTGCGGTGAAGCACCTGCTCACCACCGCAGTCGGGACAGCGCACGATCTCGCAGCCGTAGCCGCAACCGGTCCAGCCGACCACGGCCAGCCTGTGCGACATACACCCGTCGGCGCTCCAAGACGGGCGGACAGTCGTGGTGGCCGTACGGGTGACGCGGGCCTCGGCCCGGCGCAGCCGTCGCCAGTCCAGCGGCGACGGGCCGCCGTGGTCCTCGGCGTAGATCAGGCTGATCTCAGCGTCGAGCAGGTCGAGTTCGGCGGCGATCAGCGGCCATTCGGCCTCGATCGCGGCCAGGTCAGAGACGGACGGTCCGTGCCGGTCGTCAGGGCTCACTTCGATCGGTTCCTTCCGGTACGGCGAGAGCGTGACGGCTGCCGGCAAGGCCGGCAGTTTATCCCCCTAAACCCTGTGATCCAGGGGGGTGGTGGCGACAAGTTGAACACGCCTCGCCCAGGCGAGTCAACCCCCCTTAACAAGCGAGTTCGCCCCCACTGACAGGGCGGCAGGCGTTCGGGTGGGTCAAGGCAGCTCAGGTAGGATTAGCCCCCTTGACGAAGGGAGCGCCGGGTGAAGGACCCCGCAGCGGTAGCCACCGTGGGCGACACGCGAGAGCGAGCAAGGGCCGCCCACACGCTGATCGAGGACTACCAAGCCGCGATCGCCGAACTGTCACGAATCCGGCGGGAAGCCCTTGAACAACTCCTGGTCGACGGCATGACGCAGGCGCAGATCGCAGACCTGCTCGACATGTCTCGGTCGCGGGTCTCGCAACTGCTCTCCGCTGGCACTCGCCCCGAACGCGCCTTTCTCGGCACCGGTCGGTTGACGGTTGCCATCGGCGGCAAGCAGGAGTCTGGCCGGCACGACCCGGGCGACATGCTCTCGGCCGAGAGCTTCGCGGCCTACAACGTCCTAGCGGACCTGGCCCGGACGGTCGGACTAGATGCCAATTACGAGGTAGTACCGCCCCCAGGGTTCGTGCACCTGAATCGCCCGAACCTCATTGTCCTTACCTCGCCACGACTCTTGCCTTTCGTGGGTCAGGTAATGGAAGCCGATCCGCATCTGCGGTTCGCCTCAGACGAACGCGGTTGGTACCTTATCGACGGCGAAACCGAATATCGCTCTCCCCGTGACGACGGGCAATCGGCAGACTACGGCTATGTTGGTCGCCTGCCCCGACCTGATGGCAGGGGATCGTTCCTGTACCTCGCTGGCACCCACGCGCAGGGAACGCTAGGCGCTGCTCATTTCGTCGCCAATAACCTTGCTCAGCTCCACAAGGAGCTTAAGAGTCGCCGATTCTCGATGGTGGTTCGCTGCGAGTACGACCCGACCAACCCAAGGAAGATTCTTTCCTGTGAGCGCGTGACTCCGATCTACCGCCACGAAAGCTGAGAAGTATGCGAATCCTTGCAGCGTCAGAGCCGTCGAAGGCAGACAAGCTAAATGAAGACTGGTTCTCGGCGTCGCCGAATCTGGTCGTGGTGCTAGACGGTGCAACCGCCCGGACCGACACCGGTTGCATCCACGGCGTCTCCTGGTACGCAGCGCAGCTCGGTGCCGCAGTCTCAGCACAGGCAAGCAATGCGTCAGTGGCGTTGCCGGCAGCACTGGCAACGGCGATCAAGGTTGTTGCTGAGAAGCACCCCGACTGCGACCTAACGAGTCCCGGCACACCTTCGGCTGCCGTGGCCATTCTCCGCCGTACGCCGAGTCACCTCGAATACCTGGTTCTCGGAGATGTCGGCATCATCCTTGCTTCCGAATCACACCTAAGCGTCATCATTGATGATCGGGTAGACAAGACTGCGCAGGCAGAGCGCCGAGAAGCGGATAAATACCCGATCGGATCCGCCGAGAAAGCCGATGCCCTGATCCGAATGAAGCACGCTGAACTTGCCGCCCGAAACGCTGAGGGAGGATTCTGGGTTTCGGCGGCAGACCCCGCGGTCGTTAGTCACGCAATCGTTGAAGCGGTGCTCATTGAAACCGTCACTCGGTCGATCCTGTTGACCGATGGAGCGGCAAGGCTTGTGCGGATGTTCAATGACGTTAGCTGGAGAGGAATGCTCGACCTGTTGGAGAATCAAGGGCCAAGCGAAGTGCTCCGGCGCGTGCGCCAGCTCGAAGAGTCCGACCCGGTTGCCCTCCAGTGGCCTCGCAACAAGAAGAGCGATGACGCCACCCTCGTGTACGTAGCCGACCCTCGATAGGGCAGCCCAAAGGCCCCGCCTGCCCCCGCGCGGCGCACCATGCCGGCGACGAGAGCGGGGCCGGAGGCGTGTCGCTGCGCTTCCGGCAGGCGACTCGCGCGGCATGCCCCCTGGTACTGCGGGAGTCCATCCGTCACAAGCGCTGACTGCGTGACCAACTGAGTGACAATCGAGCCTCACACCCGCGTACGTCAGCGAACGGTGACGGACTATCGGCCAACATCAAGTGGGGTGTCGATGCTGGCCGGCGCTCCATGATCATTCGTTCACACCGAAGAGGTCACTGGTTCGATCCCAGTATCGCCCACCAGGTCAGAAGGCACGTCCAATCGATGGATGTGCCTTTTGTCGTTCTCTGGATGACTAGCGCTCCGGAGTGAGAGCGAAGATGCGATCCATGGCGACGTGCCTGTGGGTGGCACCGGCCGTAGCTGGTGCCGGTAGACCTTCTCCGTGACGGCCGTGCCGGAGTGCCCGCTACTGAGCATACGAACGTCGAGATTGGTCGCTCTTGATAGCGCACCAACGACGTTCGGTACCTGTGTTTGTCGATGCGGCTGCCACCAGTCGGCAGAAGCCGGCAAGCTGAACCGCCTCCTCAGTGTGGTCCAGTCCTCGCCTGCCTACTACTCAGCCGCAGCCGCAGCCGTTACGGTCGATCATTTCTCCCTGTACTGTCGGTAGTGGTTGTTCGTTGACGAGAGTAGGGCGGATTCTCGTTCCTGCTGGAGGCGTCGTTGTGTCGCACGTCGATCCGCGTTTCGGGGCTCGGTTGCGGGCTCTGCGTGCCGACCGGGGTCTGTCGCTCCGGGCGCTCGGGCAGCTCGCGCACCGGGGCAAGAGCCATCTCCATGATCTGGAGACGGGTGCCAAGGCTCCGACGCCCGAGACGGCCCGGCATATTGACGAGGTGCTCCAGGCTGGCGGTGCGCTCGCGCGGCTTGTCGGTCAGGCTGTCGACCATGACGCTGAGGCCGATGACCTGCTTGCCCGGGTGCGGGCCAGCGATGTGAGCGCCGAGACGCTTGCCCGGATCGAGGCCAGCGTCGACGACCTGGCCAGCGCGTACGCGATCACCCCGCCGGTAGACCTGCTGCCGATGGTGCGTAGGCACCTGGCGTACGTGGGCCGGCTGCTCGACGGCCGGGGCACTCTGGCTCAGCGACGGCGTCTGGTCGTTGCCGGCGGCTGGTTGACCGTGCTGCGTGCGACGGTGCACATCGACCTTCGGCAGCGTTCCGCAGCCGGCGCGCACCTGCTCGCTGCTGCGGCGCTCGCCGAACATGCCGAGCATGCGGGGATCCAGGCGTGGTGTCTGGAGACCGGGGCGTGGGACCGTCTCACCCAGGGTGAGCATCGGCAGGCGATCGACCTGTCTCAGCAGGCCCAGCGGGTGGCACCTCGGGGCAGCTCGGCGCACATTCAGGCGACGGCGCAGGAGGCGCGGGGGTGGGCGCGCGTGGGTGACGTGCGGCGGACCCGTGACGCGCTGGACCGCCTGGAGCGTTTGACCGCGAACCTGCCCGTGCCGGAACGGGCCGAGCATCACTACCGGTACGACCCGACGAAGGCGTTGGCGTACACGGCGACGACGCTGTCGTGGGCGGGTGACCCGGCTGCCGAGCAGGTGGCTCGGGTGGCGTTGGCGGAGTTGGACCCGCGCGGCGACGGCGGTGACCGGCCACGGCGGTCCGCGTCTGCTCGTCTTGACCTGGCCCTGGCATTGGTGGCCGCAGGCCAGCCCGACGAGGCCAGCGCTGTCGCCGGTGAGGCGATCCGTTCCGGGCGGGTGGCACCGTCGAACTGGTGGCGGGCGCGCGAGGTGCTGCGAAGGGTCGAGCAGACTGACACGGCGGAGGCGTCGGCGTTGCGCGAGGTGTGCGAGGCGTACCGGCCCGCCGGCTGACAGAGGACAGTCGACCCGCCCAGCGGACACCCGACACCTTTGAGTAACCGCCCGATCGCTCAATGCTGTGACCGAGGGCGGAATCGGCGCGAACCCATGAGATCGTCGAGACCCGCCCGGAGCCGGGCGCGGCGGTGTCGGTCCTTCCACGAGCACGCCGCCGCGCCCCTACCAGCGGAGGTGGGGAATGGGCGACACCGGCCCGGTCGAGGGCAGGGGCGAGCAGATCCAGCAGGCGGAGCGGGAGGCCGCCCGACGGCGGATCCTGGCGCAGGCCGAGGCCGAGCGGATACCGGCCGAGGAGACCACCCGGGCCGTACCCGACCGGCGGTGGCGTCGTGGACAGCCTTGAGTCGCTGCCGGTGGGCCGGCGGGTCGCGTACTGGCGGGGTCGGCGCAAGTTGTCGCAGCAGGTGTTCGCCGACCGGCTCGGCAAGTCCAAGAGCTGGGTCGACAAGGTCGAGCGGGGCATCCGATCACTGGACAAGGTGTCGACCCTGCACGACATTGCCGCCGTCCTGCGCATCGACGCGGCGGTCCTGCTGGGCCGGGACGCCCAGCCCGCCGACGTGACCGGGCGGGTCGAGGGCGTGGAACATGTCCGGGAGGCGCTGTCGACGTACGACGTCGCGGTGGGACGCCAGCCGGCCCGCCGCCGGGTGCTGGCGGCGGACCGGCTGGCGCAAGATGTCGCCCACGCGTGGATCACCTTCCAGCACGCCCGATATCCGCAGGTGACCGCGATGCTCCCGGAGCTGCTGGCCGCCGCGCAGCACGCCCACGCCGACAACCCGGAGCAGGGGCGGGCAGCGTTGGTGGAGGCGTACCGGGTGACCGCGTCGCTGCTGGTGAAGCTGGGCGAGGTCGATCTGGCCTGGCTGGCCGCCGACCGGGCGATGCTCACCGCGACCGGGGACCCCGTCCTGGTGGCTGCCGCCGCTGTGCAGCTCGGCCAGGTGTTGCGTGCCTCGGGCCGGGTGCGGGCGGCGTTGTCGACGGCGCTGGCCGCCGCGTACCGGATCGCGCCGCCCGACCCCGACGACGCGCCACCGCCGCAGCTGTCACTGTGCGGGACGCTGCTCGTCCAGGCGGCCCTGGCCGCCGCCCGCCACGGCGACGACCGCACCGCCGCCGACCTGCTCGACGAGGCCGCCGCCATGGCCGCCCGCGTCGGCGACGGCCACGACCACCACCGGACGGCGTTCGGGCCGACCGCCGTGGACCTGGCCCGGGTCGCTGTCGCCCTCGACCTGGGCCACGCCCACGACGCCGTCGTCGGGCACGAGAAGACCACCGCGCGGGACGGGTGGCGGTGGCTACCGGTCGAGCACCGGGCCGCGCACCTGCTCGACGCCACCCGCGCCTACCTGCACACCGACGACCCGACCAACGCGGCGCGGGCCCTGGTCGAGGCCGACCGCACCGCGCCGGCCGAGGTACGCCAGCGCCCCGCCGCCCGGGACGTCGTCGCCCAGGTCGCCCGCGACCCGCACGCCCCGGCCACGATCGTCCAGCTCGCCGCGACCCTCGGGGTGACCTGAACCGTGACCGCCCCGTTCCTGTCCCTGGCCCAGATCCGCAACCGGCTGACCCTCACCGCCCGCGCGATCCTCCGCGCCCACCGACCCGGCCCCGACGGCCGCTGCCCGACCTGCCGAACACCGGACTGCCCGGTGGCGACCGCCGCCCGCACCGTCATCGACACCGCCGAGGAAGCACCGCAGCGGTCTGCCGCGACCCTCCCGAGCCAACCCGACCGGGAGGAGCCGCGGCAGACCGGATGACCTCGGATCACCTGCCTGCGGAGCGCGCCGTGGAGTGCGGGCTAGCGCTGCAGGGTCAGCACGCCCGGACGGTACGGCAGGATGCCGTAGTCCTGGCCGTCGGAGCGGGGGTCGCGCCCCTGGTAGAGGAACTCCAGGTTGCACGGGTCGATGGTCTTGGTCTGGTCGGGGTTGGTGCGGACCAGATCGCCGTGGCTGATGTCGTTGGTCCAGGTGGCGTTGCTGTTGGCCTTGCCGGCGAAGGGGTTGGTCAGGGTGTCGGCCTGCGGTGTCCACGTGCCGTCGAGGCTGGTGGCCGTGAACGAGCGGAAGTAGCGGCCCTGCGAACTCTGCGCCTCGACGATCATGAGGTACTGGTTCTGGCCCTGGACCTTGTAGACCTCGACCGCTTCGAACAGCCTCTGCGGCGTGTCGCTCATGATCCTCGTGTAGCTCGAACCGAAGCTGCCCGGGAAGTTCCCGAGGGGCATGCTGGCGCGGTAGATGTTGCCGAGGTCGTCGGCGAAGAACAGGTACATGTTCGTGCCGTCGGCGATGAGCGTCTGGTCGATGGGAGCCCCGGTGGGGAGGCTGCCCGTGAACAGCGTCTGAGGCGCGGACCAGCCGTTGGGGTTGGTGGGGTCGGTCGAGGTGCGGTAGGAGAACGCCGGGCCACCCCACTGGTACGCCAGCACCCAGATGTTCTTCGGGGCGTGGTACAGAAGGGTGGGCGCGACAGCGTTGAAAGGCAGTTTGGTCTGGGTGGCCGACGCCATGTCAGACCAGTTGGTGAAGGGGCTGAACATCATCGATTCCCACTTCCCCTGTGCACCGGCGACGGTGTCGTGCGTCGTGGCATAGACGACCTTCTTGCCGTTGTGGACGACGGCGCTGAAGTCCTTGAGCGCGACCCATCCCGGCGCCGGTTGCGCCAGCGGGCCGGTCGATGTCCAGCGGTACGTGGAGGGGAGCGCGCACGTGCCGGTGCCGCCGTCGACGCGGACGAGTTGCCACTGCTGGTTGGCGCCGTTCCAGTCGTCGTACTGCTGGATGTTGGCGCCGTCGGCGGTCGACAGGCCCCCCACCTCGATGGCCTTGCCGCTGTTGCGGTTGATCAGTCGGACGTAGCCGCTGTCGGAGTCGGCGAGCCGGAACTGCTGGTTGGTGCCGTTGGTGTCGGTTGCCTGCACGATCGCCGCGACGTTGGCGGTGGAGGAGCCGGACACGGCGGCGACCTTGCCGGAGTGGCGGGCCTTGAGCCGGTAGTAGCCGCTGCCGGAGTCCACGAACTGGAACTGCTGGTTGTTGGCGTTGGTGCGGTTCCACTGGATGAACTGGGCGCCGTCGGCGGTGGACGCGCCGTTGACGTCGAGGGCCTTGCCGCTGTTGCGGTTCACCAGCACGTACCAGGCGGTGGTCTCCACCGTCGCGGCCGACGCCGGCGTGGCCACCGTGAGCAGCCCGCCCACGACCGCCATGACCGCCGCAGCGGCCAACCCCGACCGCCACCGACGACGCCACCTCACGGGGCGCGCAAACCCAACCGACATAGCAGCTCTCCTTCCATAATTTGGGATGGCCGACCTGCGGCGGCCCCATCGGCGCGGACCGACGACACCAGCGCACGGGCAAAGGCCCAGGTAGCACCGTTGTTAGCGTTAACATTCGCCGACGGCGATCCGGGTAGGAACATGTGGGTGATGTGGGCGACAGGCGGCCAGCCGGCGGTGCGACTGGACGCACCACAGGGACTGTGAGTGATAACACTGACGGCGTCAAGATGTAACCGGAATGTTTCGAAGGAAGTCCTTGCGTTGCACGCTCGCAGCCGCACCGCCGTTCCCGCACCCGCCGCACCAGTGCGTTACTGTGCGTAGCTGAATGTTGGCGCATGTGCCCGGGCTGGGACGCGCTTGCGCAGGACACCGCCCGTTTGGTTGGGTTACCCGCCGTGACACCCAACGCCGGAGTTAGGCGGACCACTCGACGACGCGGATCGTCCGCCGCTGCGGCCCCCTCACCCTGGCCAACGTGCCTGAGCTGCCGATTCTCGCCGCCGGCCGGCCCGGACGTCGCCCGCGGCCACGCGCGGCTGTCACGCCCAGCCCAGCCGGTTGGAATTTCCTCGACATCAGTTCTCAGGATTTCTGCCATGCCGCCTCCGCGCGTGCATCTCCTTGACCAGGGACCGTGAGATGCCGATGGCGCGTGAAAGGTCGACACAGGTGTACCAGGACGTGAGGTTCGATCCTGCGACGGTGGCCGCCGCGATGGGCGGAAACCAGGCGGCGCTGGATGGGCTCGTGGCGGCGTGCCTGCCGTTGGTGTACAACATCGTCGGCCGGTCGATGGACGGGCACGCCGATGTCGATGACGTCGTGCAGGAGACGATGCTGCACGCGGTGCGTGGGCTGCCGGGCCTGCGTGATCCGCAACGGTTCCGGTCGTGGCTGGTGACGATCGCGATCCAGCAGGTGCGTGGGCGGTGGCGAGCCAGCAGCCGTTGGCCGCGCCGTGCCGATCTGGATGTGGACCTCAGCGATCCTGGGGCCGACTTCGTGGACCTGACCATCGCCAAGCTCGGCCTGCAGGGGCAGCGCCGTGAGGTCGCCGAGGCGACCCGGTGGCTCGACGACGACGACCGTCATCTGCTGTCGCTGTGGTGGCTGGAGGCCGCCGGCGAGCTGACCCGCTCGGAGCTGGCTGGTGCGTTGGAGCTGACGCCGCAGCAGGCGACCGTGCGGGTGCAGCGGATGAGAGGGCAGTTGGACGCGGCCCGAGCCATCGTGCGGGCGCTGCGGGCATCGCCGCGGTGCGCCGAGCTTGCCCATCTGGCCCGCGACTGGGATGGCCGGCCGTCGACGTTGTGGCGCAAGCGGTTCGCCCGTCATACCCGCGAGTGCGGCAGCTGTGTCGATGGCTGGACCGATCTCGTGCCGGCCGACCGGCTGCTGGTCGCGTTGTCCATGGTCCCGCTGCCGGTCGGGTTCGACCTGCCCGCGTTGCGGGCTGGTGTCGAAGTGTCGGTTGCCGGTAGCGGCCATTCGTCCGGTTGGTTCGCCAAGGTCGGATCCGCGCTGTCCGCGAAGCCGGCGGTGGCTGCGGTGGCCGCCATGTCGGTCCTCGGCGGTGGCACGGTCGCGGCGTACGGTGCCGGGGTGTTCGATGCGCCGTCGTCGCGCGCGGCGTCGGCGTCGGCGTCGTTCACCGTGCCGACGGCCGCTGCGCATACGGCGTCGGCGCAACCGGCCGCCGCCCCGAGCGCGGCCACGTCACCGTCCCCCTCGTTGGCCAGCCCGAAACCCACCACGTCGCCGACGGCGTTGCCCTCCGGCCGGTTCCGGTTGCTGCCGCCCGGCGCCAAGCTGCCATCGGGCGCACAGTGCGCCGCCGCGGTGCGGGCCAAGGCCATCCGCGAGAACAAGGCGGTCAACGCGAGCGCCAACAAGACCATGGGCCACACCGTGCCGGGTGCCAGCGCCCCGCTGACCCGCGTCGACGGGAAGTTCACCGGCACGACCGAGCAGATCCTGCGCTGGGCGGCCTGCAAGTGGGGTGTCGACGAGGACATGGTCAAGGCGCAGGCCGCCATCGAGAGCTGGTGGCGGATGGACAACAAGGGCGACTGGGGCACCGACGCCTCGCGCTGTCCGGCCGACCACGGTCTCGGGGTGGACGGGACCCCAGGCAAGTGCCCGGAAAGCTACGGGATGCTCCAGGTCCGCTACCCCTACAACACGCACGCGTTCCCGGGCGTCGAGAAGTCCACGGCCATGAACCTCGATTACGGGTACGCGGTCTGGCGGTCCTGCTACGAGGGCAAGATGACCTGGCTCAACACGGTCGAGCGCGGATCCCAGTACAAGGCCGGCGACGCGTGGGGCTGCGTGGGCGTGTGGTTCTCCGGGCGGTGGCACACCAGCGCGGCCGAGGGATACGTCACCCGGGTCAAGGACTACCTGGCCCAGCGGATATGGACCACTCCCAACTTCCAGCAGCCCTGACCGTGGAACTCGATCGAAAGGGTCAGACCGAGCCAGCCCCCACCGGAGGAACGTGCATGAACAACGCCCCCGCCCACCCGACGAGGCGCACACGTGGCCGCGCCGGGCTGCTCCAGCGCGGCGCCTGCGCCGTGGCGCTGGCCGTGGCCGCGGCCACGGTGACCCTGTCCGGCACCGCCCACGCCGACACGACCATAACCTCAGGCCAGACCGGCTACCAGGCCGGCAACGACAACGGCTATCACTATTCGTTCTGGACCGATCGCGCTGGATCGGTCTCCATGACCCTCGGACCTGGGGGCAACTACCGCACTTCGTGGAGCAAAGTCGGGAACTTCGTCGCCGGTAAGGGCTGGCGCACCGGCGGACGTAGAAGTGTGAGCTACTCGGGCAGCTTCAATCCGTCGGGCAATGCCTACCTGACTCTCTACGGGTGGACGACCGACCCACTCGTGGAGTACTACATCGTCGACAGTTGGGGCACCTACCGACCCACGGGAACGCACAAGGGCACGGTCACCAGCGACGGCGGCACGTATGACATCTACCAGACGACGCGACACGACGCCCCGTCCATCGAGGGCATCGCGACCTTCGATCAGTACTGGAGCGTCCGGCGATCCAAGAGGACGGGCGGCACCATAACGACGGGCAACCACTTCGACGCGTGGGCCCGCCACGGAATGAAGCTGGGCAGCTTCAGCTACATGATGCTGGCCACAGAGGGATATCAAAGCAGCGGGAACTCCAACATAACGGTGGGCAGCTCCGCCCCACCCCGCAGCACCCCGCAGCCGACGAAGGCCACGGCGACAGCCACGGCGTCGCCGACTCCCAAGAAATCCGCCGCGGCATCCGCGAGCCCCGCCTCAGCAGCGCCGTCCAGGGCCCCACTCTCCGCAGCGCTGTCCACGTCCCCACTCCCGGCCACGATGTCGGCGCCTCCGCCGGTGGCCGACGGCGACGTACCGGCTCCCGCAGCCGCAACCCTCGGCGGTACGGGCGTCGTGTGGCTCGCCGGGGCCGGCGTGCTACTGACCGCTGGCGCTGCCACGGGGATGCTGCTGAGGCGCCGCCGACCGGCGGCAGAACGCGCGGCGCGCAGACCGGGCGGCACGATCCGGTCGTCGTGAGAGGACTGACGCCGGCAGGTCGGCCGGGTCGTCACTCGCCTCAGTGTCAGCGTCAGCCGCAGCTTCACCACGCTCACAACGGTGCAGTCCGCCTCCGCCCTCGGCTTCGGCAAGGCCGCGCTGGGCGGCGCCTACCAGTCCCTGTACCTGATCGGTACCGTCAGGAACGTCACGGTGTCTTCCGCTCCACCGGCAAGGGCGCCACCTGGCTCCGCGCCTACGACGACGCCCACCAGTGGGGCAGCATCGGCGGCGTCGGCGTCATCGCCGGCGACCCCGACACCTACGGCCGCGTCTATGTCGGCACCAACGGACGTGGCCTCCAGTACGGCGACCCGTCCTGACCCCAACGCCCGAGCGGGGCCGCAAGCACAAGAGCCTGCGGCCCCGCCATGGCTGAGGGTTCCCAGCAAGGCAGCCCACCATGCGGCGCCGAGCGCCACAGCCATACCGCCCGTCCCGAGAATGCCGATCTTCATCCGTGCTGCTCCGTTCCTCGCGCTGCGGCGGCTCGGGTGCCGATCGCGTACAGAACGACAGGCAGGGTCATGCACACCGCACGCGTGCGACACATCGGGCAGGATGGAACCATGCGGCGGCGCAGTCCGGCCGCCCAGCATGGTCAGATCCCCGCTGCGGCGTCGTACCGGCGGCGCAGATCGGCCATCTCCGATTCGGCCAGCGCCTCCTTGAGCGCCAACTCCTCGTACTTGTCCGGGAACATCTCCCGCAGCCGGTCGACGAACCTGGTGTCGGCGGTCGCCTCGACCACCTGGATGCCCGGGGGCTCGCTGGACATGTCGATGATCACCGGGCCGGCCAGCTTGACTGCAACGTCCCAGGGGCGCTTCTGCTCGGCGACGCCGCAGAGGTGGAAGCCGTAGACCGTCCGCACGTCAGCGAGCGTGGTGACCTCGGCCGGCTCGTAGCCGTAGACGCGGACCCCGCAGATCACCGCCGGTTTCTCCTTCCCGGTCGCCGCCTGCTGGCCACCGTGTCCGGCGTGGTTGTGCTGCCCCGGGTCCGCCTGTTCGAGCGTGGCCCGCATCCGGGTCATGACCTGCGCGTGCACATCCGCCGGCTCCGCCTCCGGGCCGGCCCGGTTGACCAGTACGACCGTGCCGGCCAACGTCGCCAGCAGGATCACCGCCACCCACACCAGGCGGTGCCGGTACCACCCCGCGAAACTCCTCTGAGCAATCATGATTGCTTCTCACCTCGTCGCCGGTTCTGGTGCGTTGGCAGACCGCATCGGACTCCCCCGACGTGTCAGACGTCGAACGCGTCGGCCACCCGGGGGGAGGTACTGGGAGTACGTACGGCGGGCGAGGATGCCCTGCCCGGCAGACGCCCGTCGTCGTAGCGATGGCCCGGCAGTGCGGCACGCGAGCTTCTGGCGTAGCTGCGTGCTGCGGGCACTGCGATGCTCCCGGGTTGGCCGTTCCCAGCACGGTTGCCCCCGCGCTGCGGCGATGTGAGCCATTCCATCACGCCCCGATCCACTCCCACAACATCGACAATCCTCAGTGCCGGTCGGGCCTGGCCAACACCCCGGGTCGGCCACTGTGATCGATTCACAGGCACAGGCGGCCGATCCAGGCGGTGGTGGGCCAGTCCGCAGCACACGCAGGCTGCCTCGTGACCGCAGGCCAGGATCTCGGCATTCAGGTTGGCGGTCTGGTGGACGCCGCCGGCGAGGCGTTGCCGCAGGTGAGGGTGAAGGGGTGAGGACTGTTCGCTAAAGTCAGCGAAGTGAGTTCTGTCCTCGACAGCCTGCCGAAGATCGGTGCGCCAGCGACGCGGGCCCTGAACAACGCCGGCTATTCGACGCTGCGCGATCTTGTGGGAGTGCCGCGTGCCGACCTGGCCAAACTGCATGGCATGGGACCGAAGGCGCTCGGGATCATTCAGAGCGCGCTGGAGCAGCACGATCTGAGCCTGGGATAGGGCCTCCCCCGTCACAGCGCGCCCGGCAACTCGGCAGCCGGCAGCTCGAGGCGGCAGGCTGGCAGCTCAGCGGGCCAGGCACCTGACCCGACCCCGTTACCTGGTCACCGAACCCGGCACCGGGCTCAGTGCTGCCGGGCCGCGTCCGCCGCGGCAGCAACGGTGGCAGGCCGCCCGCCCCGAAGGCCGCGGGGAGCCTGCCGGCCGGGCCTGGTCGCCGCCCTTCGTCCACTCCGTGAATCTGTAGGGGCCGGGTGGGTGGCCTGGGCAAGCCGGATACACTGTGCTCCTTCTAGCGTCCTGTTGACCCGGGAGTTCACAGTGGATCGCATCGCCGAACCCTTCGACCATGCTCAGCGGCCGAAGCGCACACAGCCGGTCGGTGTGGATCCCACGGTGCCGAGCGTGGCACGGGTCTACGACGCCCTTCTGGGCGGCAAGGACAACTTCGCCGTCGACCGGGACATCGCCGACAAGCTCATGAAACTGACTCCCGGCGGGGTCGACGTGGGGCTTTACAACCGGGCTGTCCTGGGTCGGGCCGTCCGGCACATGGTCAGCCAGGGCATCGATCAGTTCATCGACCTCGGTGCCGGCCTGCCGACGGTGCAGAACACCCACGAGGTCGCGCAGAGCGTGAATCCGCAATCCAATGTGGTCTACGTCGACAATGATCCGATGGTGCTGGTCCATGGTCGCGCGTTGCTGGCAGACAACAAGAAGACCACGGTGATCACAGCCGACCTCTGCGAACCCGACGCGGTGCTGGACAACCGCGATCTGCGTGCTCTGATCGACTTCGACCGGCCGGTCGGGCTGCTGATGGTCGCCGTACTCCACCACCTTGATGACTCTCAACGCCCCGGCGAGCTGGTTGCGCGTTATCGGGACGCGATCCCTTCGGGCAGCTTCATATTTATTACCCACTTCATCGACGGCGGCGAGGAGACCGCCGAGATCGAGCGGGTGATGCTCGGCGGCCTGGGCAGTGGACGGTTCCGGAGCTTCGACGAGGTCCGCGGCTTCTTCGCCGGCATGGAGCTGCTGGAGCCGGGCGTTGTCTACAACCCGCTCTGGCGTCCGGATCCGAACGACGTCGTACCTGACCCGATGAGCTTCGCCGGAAAGATCATCGCGGGCGGCTTGGGCCGCAAGCCTTAACCTTCGTCTTTGCAGTAGGTCTCACACGGCGTATCTGGCCCGCGAAATGGGCTGGCTCGATGAGTGGGTCGTGGAGCGACAACGGCGGTATCCGTCGGACCTGGCTGATGCGCATCCTGACCGGCGCCCGCTTGGTCGCCGGCCTCGCCGTCGTGCTCGCGCTCTGCGCAATCCTTTCCCTTCGGACTCGGCTTCTCCTTCGTCGGCCGGAAGCCCGTCGCCGACACCGACTGGTGATTGTTGGCGTGTGGGGCAGCGGACCCCGCACCGCCCAAGACTCCATAAGACGACTACGCCGTCAGCATCGCCAGGCGCCCACGACTAGAGCGTGTGGTGAAAGTGCTGGTCACAGCTACTCTTGGGAACTGTGACCAGCACGGTCGCCGCTGGCCGACAAGTGGCCGGTCAGCGCACCAGCAGGTCGATTACGCCCGTCAGGTCCTCCTCGCCGCTGCCCTCGGTTAGGCGGCGACGCATCAGCTCGAAGTAGGGGCTGAGCAGTTCCGGGCTGACCCCCTGCTGTTCGGCGGTGCTCAGGAAGGTCTGCGTGCCGGCCACCTGCATGGCGAGGTTGGAGACGACACCCTTGGTGTAGTCGCCGCTCCGCAACTGGTCGGCGGTCTGGTGAACTGCCGGGGCCATCGCGACGAGCCAGTCGGCGAGCAGCGGGGCCAGCGACGCGGGGTCGATGTCCTCCTTGCGGATCAGGGCGAAGGCATGCGCTGCCCCGGCGAACATCCCGTACATGGCGCTGAGCAGAGCCACGTCGTGCAGGGCCGCGAAGCCCGCGTCCTGGCCGACGTAGGTAGTGCCGGCCGGGATGCCGAGCGTCTCCTGGTGCCGCTCGAACAGCTCCCGCGAGCCGCTGTAGAAGACGTAGCCGCCGGCTTCCGAAACGCCGATCATCGGAGGGACAGCCATGATCCCGCCGTCCAGGTAGCGGGCGCCGCGCTCGCGGGCCCACTCGGCACGAGCGCGGGAGTGGGCAGGGGTGCTAGTGGTCAGGTTGACCAGATCCTTGTCGGCCAGGTCGGTGCCGGCAAGCACCTCCTCGACCGAGGCGTCGTCCAATAGACAGACGACGACCAGGGTGTTCGCCGCGACGGCCTCAGCGGCGCTGTCCGCGACCCTCGCCCCCTCGGCGGCCAGCGCCGCGGCGCGGGCCGGGGTGCGATTCCAGACGGTGAGCGGGTGGCCGGCGGCAAGCCAGGTACGGGCCAGTGCGGTGCCCATCGCACCGAGGCCCAGCAGCGTGACGGGAGTCTTCTCAACAGCGTTCTGTGCCATGCCGATTAGGCTGGCCGCGGGCCCGGAGGTGATCAAGTACGCACTTCGGAGTGGGTACTTACCCCGGGGTGAGCGAGCACGTCGGGAGAGTGGGGCATGACGACGCTGAACCGGCCGGGCGCACCAGACGGACACGTCTGCGGGATCGACACCGCGATGGAGGTGATCGGCGGCAAGTGGAAGGTGCTGATCCTCTGGGCACTCCATGAGCACCCCTACCGCCGCTTCGGCGAACTGCGTCGACTGCTGCCGGGGATCACCGAGAAGGTACTGGCCTCTCACCTACGTGAGATGGAGGCGGACGGCGTCGTGCACCGCGTCTCCTACGACGAGGTGCCGCCCCGCGTCGAGTACTCGCTGACCGAGGACGGCGTGCGCCTCAACGATGCACTCCAGCCGCTGGCCGCCTGGGGACGCGAGCGGCCGATCGCTCGAGGGCTGGAGGGGAAGGCGGGCTAGGGTTTGATGAAAGTGCTGGTCACGGCGTTGTGGACACCTCGGCCGGCGTGGAGTCGGTGGGTCGCTGGTCCAAGTCGAGTTCGAGTTCGAGTTGTGCCTTGCGGGCGCGCAGGAGCCCGACGGTCCGCCGAGCGACCGGCGTGCCGGCAGCCCGGCGAGTCGGTTGGGCCGACAGGCAGTGGCCCGGCCACGGGGCAGCGGCTAGCCTGCCGTCATGGCGAGTGCCGAGCTGGGTGAGTTGATCGTCGCGGACGCCGACGCGCTGCGCGCGTGGTTGTCGGCCAACCACGCCACGTCGCCCGGTGTCTGGCTCGCCCTGACCAAGAAGGGCGGCACAGTCACCTCGCTGACCTGGCAGCAGGCCGTCGACGAGGCTCTGTGTTTCGGTTGGATCGATGGGCAGGCCCGTAAACGGGATCAGGAAACCTCCTGGATCCGGTTCACCCCGCGCAGGCCCAGCAGTTCCTGGTCGCAACGCAACGTCGCCAACGTGGCCCGGCTGGAGGCGCAGGGGCGAATGCAGCCCCCGGGCCGCGCTGCGGTGGAAGCCGCGAAGGCCGACGGGCGGTGGGCAGCCGCCTACGCCCCGCCGTCGGAAGCCGAGGTGCCGGCCGACCTCCTCGCCGCCATCGCCGCCGACCCCGCCGCCCAGGCCATGTTCGACGTACTCACCAGAACCAATCGGTTCGCTCTCATCTACCGCGTCAATGCCGTCAAACGACCGCAGACCCGCGAGCGGAAGATTGGCGAGTTCGTCGCCATGCTGGCCCGCCATGAGACGATCTACCCACAGAAGGCCAAACCGCCGAACTCGCCGTCATCGACATCTTCATGATCAAAAGCACTCACCTGGCCGGGCACGGGTCGTAGCTCCAATTGAACAAGTAGCTGCCGGTAGGGCGTTCTACCGGTGCCGGTTGCGGGGATGCCCTTGGCCGTCGCGATACTCCTGATCGGTTGGGTCGCCGTAGCGGACCTCCACCCGCGCCACCGCAGAGTCGCCCTCGACAACGGTGCCTCGACGATCCGGCCAGCGGGGCGGGAGTCAGGCGCTGCCCGGGGGCGTGCGTGGGCACTATCGTTCTGGTGTGCACATCCGTTTTGACGTCCCCGCCGATCCTGGCTACCCCGGCCGCGTGGCCGCTGCGCTCAGCAGTGTTCGGCTGCGTAAGTACGGTTATATCGGCGTGTCGCTGGTGGTGGTCGGGGCGATCGGGTTCGCAGTCTCGCGCGGGCTCGCACGGGGCGAGCAGATCTCGTCGCTGTGGATGGCGATTGTCGTGGGTGGTCTGCTGTCGATGCTGTACTCGCCGTGGGTGCGGTGGCGGGCCCGGCGGCGCTCCAGTCGCTACGCCGTCGAGGGCGCCTATGACATCACCGACGACAACATCATGATGCGCAGCGGCTCGGTGTCCGGCGGGATCGCCTGGGACGGGGTCGACCAGGTAAGGGACACCCCTGAGTTCTGGATCGTGTACGTCGGCCGGGTGCCGGCGACCGTGATCCCACGTGGCTTGATGTCCGCCGAGGACGCCGAGACGTTGCGGGCCTATATGGCCGAACGCGGGCTGCTTCAGCTTCGGTGAACTCATCCGCCGCAGACCGAGCTTCGTGGAGCGCAGCCGGCTGACAGGTGACGACGCGCGGACGTGCCGATGAGCGGTGCCGACGGCGGGTGACCGCCGGCTTCAGAGGTAGCTGATGCCGGTCAGCTTCTCGGCCGCCGCCCAGAGCCGCTTGCCAACTGCCGGATCGGCGGCCTCGCGGCTGAGTTGGGCCTCGGTGACCGGGCCCCGCGTCTCCCATAGCCTGGATGGCCCGAAGAACTGGCCGCCCCGTACGCCGGGTTCGGTTGCGGCGCGCAACTGCGGCAGCGCGCCCTGCTTCACCGACTGGGTGACCACCAGGCCGAGCCATGCGATCGCCTGCCCGGACCGGCCACGGTGCTCGAAGGCGCGCGGAGCCAGGTTGGTGCGGGTGAGACCGGGGTGGGCCAGCGCGCTGACGATCGGCGATCCGGCGGCGCGCAGACGGCGGTCCAGTTCGATGCCGAAGACGGTGGTGGCGAGCTTGGATCGGCGGTAGGCGGTGGCTGCCCGGTAGTCACGCTCGAACATCAGGTCGTCGAAGTCGAGGTGCGCGCTCTTGTGGACGAGCGAGCTGAGACTGACCACGCGGGCTTCCCGCGCCACCGCCAGGTTGCCGAGCAGCAGGCCGGTCAGCGCGAAGTGGCCCAGCATGTTGGTGGCGAGCTGCAGCTCGAAGCCGTCGGCGGAGGTTCGGCGCGGGCCGAGCAGCACCGCGCCGGCATTGTTGATCAGCACGTCGATTGCCGGGTGGTCGGCGGCCAGCTTCGCCGCGAAGGTCTGTACGGAGGCGAGGGAGGCCAGGTCCAGCTCGCGTACCTCTACGTCGCCGCCGATCCGGCGGGCGGCCTCCTCGCCGGCGGCGGTGTTGCGGACGGCGAGTACGACGTGCGCGCCGTGGTGGGCCAGCTCGGTGGCGGTGACCAGGCCGAGGCCCGAGTTCGCGCCGGTCACGACAGCGATCCGGCCGTGCTGGTCGGGGATTCGGTCGGTGGTCCATCCGGTCATCAGCTGCTCCTGGAAGTGTCGGTGCGGTAGACCGCCGACGCTAGGGGGGACGCGAGCCGGCTCGGTCGTTCGCGGTTGCCTAGGTTTGCCGGACCTACCGTCGGCGATCCGGGCGGCGGCACACTTGCGGCATGAGCCATCCATACGCTCGCGAACTCGGCGATTTCCTGCGCGCCCGGCGCAGCCGGCTGCGTCCGAGCGACGTCGGTCTGGAGCCGGGCGGCCGGCGCAAGGTCACCGGGCTGCGACGCGAGGAGCTGGCCCTGCTGGCCGGGCTGAGCACCGACTACTACCAGCGGATGGAGCAGGGCCGGGAGGTACGCCCGTCCGACGGCGTCCTGGACGCGCTCGCCGGCGCGCTCGGCCTCGACGACGAGGAACGCCGGCACCTGTTCGTCCTGGCCCACGCCGCCCGCCGGCCGATCCCTGTCCGGATGGACCACGGTCCGGAACAGGTGCCGGACAGCACCCGGCGGCTGCTGCGAGTGCTGGACACCCCGGCGGTCGTGCTCGGCCGGCACCTCGACCTGCTCGCCTGGAACCCGATGGCCAGGGCGCTACTCGGCGACCCGGACGCCTATCCGCCCGACCGGCTCAACATGCTCCTGCTGATGTTCGACGACACGCTGACCGGCGAACGGAGCTGCCCGGGCTGGGAGCGCCAAGTCCTGGACTACATCGGCATGATGCGCGCCGCCGTCGCCACCGACCCCACGCACCCCCGCGCCACCGCGATCGTCGGTGAGCTGAGCATCCGCAGCGCCGAGTTTCGGCGGCTGTGGGCCCGGCACGACGTACGCGAGTCGGTCAGCGGTACCAAGACTTTCAAGGTCCCCGAGGTCGGCGACATCGTCCTGTACTGGGACACGTACCCACTTCCCGGCAACCCTGGCCCGGTCATGCTGGTCTTCACCGCCGAGCCGGGCAGCGCCGACGCGGACCGGCTGCAACTACTGGCGTCGTTGCACGCGCCCGCAAACGGGCGGCCCCCGCACGCGGAGCCGTCGAATACCACCCACGAGCGCCGGCCGACAAGCCGCCGCGCAGTCGACAGTCGCCGCCCCATCGGCGAGACCGCCCGTCGCGAAGATCAATCCACCGGGCGAGCCCGAGCAGAGTAGCGGCTTCCGTCGCCTCCTGGAAGTCGACGATGGCCCCGCCGTGGCCCCTCGCCCAGTTCGTCACGACCTCGATGGGCTCGACGAGAGTCCAGCCGAGGCCGGTGAGGCTTGCCCCACCACCTTGCCTCCTGCCGTCGGCAGTCGCGACGGAGGTGCGGGGTCGAGGGCTACGAGGCCAGCCGCTCGCCGGCGCCGCGACCTGATGTCGCGAGTTCGGCCCCGCCGTCCGACTTGTTGATCTCAAACCACACGGCGTCCAGGGAGAGGCCGAGGACGTCGGCGATCGCGGCGATGGTCGGGAAGGCGGGGGTGGCTACGCGGCCGGACTCGATCTTCCGAAGGGTCTCCGGTGAGACGCCCGCGTCCAGCGCGGTGCCGAGCATCGAGCGTTGCCCCCTGGCGCGGCGCAGGAGGGCACCGAGGCGCTGCCCGCGTTCGACGTCTTCGGGTGTGAGCGGCAGCCTGACCATGACTTCGATTCTAGTGCCGGGATAGTATTGCCGGGATAATTATTGGCCGAGCGGGGGAGTCGCCGCGTCCTGGCCCCCTGCGCCGGACCCGCATGCACCGAAACCCTCGGCCGCGAACGCCGGGACACCGAACCGCCTGACCGTGCAGCGGCAGCTGGCGGCTAGCCGCAGGGCCGCTAAGCCGACGCCCGCACCGGCGTGCGTGAGGTGCCTGCGTGTCGACGGCGGCGCGCAGGCGAGCCGGGCGGATCTGCGGCGAGATATGTGAGTTGACTCAGAGTAATACTTGATTCATTCCAGAACAGTGGGCTAGGTTTGGTTCGTGACGTCCGACTTCGAGACCCAGCTTCGGGCGGTCTCGTTGCGCGTGACCCGGCCCCGGTTGGCGGTGCTCGCAGCGCTGCGCGACCATCCGCACGTCGACACCGACACGGTGATCGCCCTGGTGCGGACGGACCAGCCCACGGTCTCCCACCAGGCGGTGTACGACGTGCTGCGTGCGCTCACCGAGGCCGGTCTGGTGCGGCGCATCCAGCCCGCCGGCGCGACCGCCCGGTACGAGTGCCGGGTGGGGGACAACCACCACCATGTCGTGTGCCGCTCCTGCGGCACGATCGCCGACGTCGACTGCGCTGTCGGCCATGCCCCCTGTCTCACCGCCTCCGACGACCACGGCTTCAACGTCGACGAGGCGGAGGTTGTCTACTGGGGCACCTGCCCCGGCTGTGCGACCGACCGCACTTCCCAGTGATCCGCCAGTCCGGAAGGAAACAGATGAGCGACACCCAGGACAACGTTCCCTCCAGCGCGCAGGGCGTGGACAGGAAGGAGGCGGCCGGCTGCCCGGTCGCGCACGACTCTGTCACCGCGCACGGCAGCGAGAGCGAGAACCCGGCGATCGACTCGCCGACCCCGAAGACCGGAGGTCGTCCGCGTACCAACCGGGACTGGTGGCCCAACCAGCTCGACCTCTCGGTGTTGCACGCCCACTCGCCCAAGGGCAACCCGCTGGGGGCGGGCTTCAGCTACGCCCAGGAGTTCGCCAAGCTCGACGTCGAGGCCCTCAAGCGGGACATCGTCGACGTTCTCACCACCTCCCAGGACTGGTGGCCGGCAGACTTCGGCCACTACGGCGGCCTGATGATCCGGATGAGCTGGCACGCCGCAGGTACCTACCGCATCGAGGACGGTCGCGGCGGCGCCGGCGACGGCGGCCAGCGGTTCGCCCCGCTCAACAGCTGGCCGGACAACGCCAACCTAGACAAGGCCCGCCGGCTGCTCTGGCCGGTCAAGCAGAAGTACGGCCAGAAGATCTCATGGGCCGACCTGCTCGTGCTCGCCGGCAACGTCGCCCTGGAGTCGATGGGCTTCAAGACCTTCGGCTTCGGCTTCGGCCGGGAGGACGTGTGGGAGCCCGAGGAGATCTACTGGGGCCCGGAGGACACCTGGCTCGGTGACGAGCGCTACGCCTCCGAGAAGGAGATGGTGGCCGGCGTCGGGGCGACCGAGATGGGCCTCATCTACGTCAACCCGGAGGGCCCCCGTGGCAACGCGGACCCGGCCGCGGCGGCTCACTTCATCCGCGAGACGTTCGCCCGGATGGCGATGAACGACGAGGAGACCGTCGCCCTCATCGCCGGTGGCCACACCTTCGGTAAGACCCACGGCGCCGGCGTCGCCGACGGCCACGTGGGCCCCGAGCCCGAGGCCGCCCCGCTGGAGGCGCAGGGCCTGGGCTGGCTGAGCACCTACGGCAGCGGCAAGGGCGGCGACACGATCACCAGCGGTCTCGAGGTGACGTGGACCGACCGGCCGACGCAGTGGAGCAACCGCTTCTTCGAGATCCTCTTCGGCTACGAGTGGGAGCTCACCACGAGCCCCGGTGGCGCGAAGCAGTGGGTCGCCAAGGACGCCGAGGCGATCATCCCGGACGCCCACGACCCGTCGAAGAAGCACAAGCCGACGATGCTCACGACCGACCTGTCGCTGCGCGTCGACCCGACGTACGAGAAGATCTCGCGCCGCTTCCTGGAGAACCCCGACGAGTTCGCGCTGGCGTTCGCCAAGGCCTGGTACAAGCTGCTGCACCGCGACATGGGCCCGGTCAGCCGCTTCCTCGGGCCGTGGGTCCCGGAGGCCCAGCTCTGGCAGGACCCGGTGCCGGCCGTCGACCACGAGCTGGTGGGTGACGCCGACGTCGCCGCCCTCAAGGCCAAGGTCCTGGAGTCCGGTCTCACCACCGCCCAGCTTGTCTCCACCGCCTGGGCCTCAGCCGCCACCTACCGGTCCACCGACAAGCGCGGCGGTGCCAACGGCGCGCGGATCCGGCTCGAACCCCAGCGCAACTGGGAGGTCAACCAGCCCGAGCAGCTCGCGACGGTCCTGGAGACCCTTGAGGGCATCCAGCGGGAGTTCAACGCCGCCGGCAGCGCGAAGATCTCGCTCGCGGACCTGATCGTGCTGGCCGGCTCGGCCGCCGTCGAGAAGGCGGCGCGTGACGCCGGCGTCGAGGTGACCGTGCCGTTCCACCCGGGCCGCACCGACGCCAGCCAGGGGCAGACCGACGTCGAGTCGTTCCGGGTCCTCGAGCCGCGCGCCGACGGTTTCCGCAACTACCTGCGGGCCGGGGAGAAGACCCAGCCGGAGGTGCTGCTCGTCGACCGGGCCTACATGCTGAACCTGACCGCGCCGGAGATGACCGTCCTCGTCGGCGGCCTGCGCGCCCTCGGGAACAACGTGGGCGGCACCCGGCACGGCGTCCTCACCGACCGGCCCGGCGTGCTCACCAACGACTTCTTCGCCAACCTGCTCTCCCCGGGCACCCGGTGGAAGGCGTCGGAGTCCGACGAGCACGTGTACGAGATCCGGGACCTGGCCACCGACGAGGTGAAGTGGACCGCCACCGCGGTCGACCTCATCTTCGGCTCGAACTCCCAGCTGCGGGCACTCGCCGAGGTCTACGCCAGCGAGGACGCGCGCGAGAAGTTCGTGACCGACTTCGTCGCGGCCTGGACCAAGGTCATGGAACTCGACCGGTTCGACCTCGCCTGATCCGGTTTCCACCGGCGAGCCCCGGTCGATCCACCAGCGATCGACCGGGGCTCGTCCGCACCACGGGCGGTCGTCGCCGCCGACGCGGCGGGCAACGAGTTCTGCCTGCTCAAGGCCCGGCTCAACCCGCTCTGACCGGCCGGCGCACCGGCGCCGCCGACCCCGGGCCCGCAGGTGGCAGAGCCCTAGCCCCAGGGCAAGCGCGACCGTTCTTCCCAGTACCGGACGCTGGGCACGGCCACGTCCTCGGGCCGGGCGGGATCGCCGCTGACCCTCTCGGCCCGCAGGTTCGAGGCCAACTGGTCGACGGTCGCGGCCCCGGAGAGCACCATGGTCGCCCAGGGCTGGCGCAGCGCCGCCGCGAGCGCGGCGGCGTCGCCGGGGGCGTGCGCACCCACGGCGAGACGGCCGTTGGCGAGCGCCTCCTTCACGATGACCAGGCACCCCGCCTCGTGCGCCTCGGCGAGCGCCGGCCCGGCGCTGGGCTCCAGGAGATTCCAGGTGGCCTGCACGCTGCGGAACAGCGGCCGTCCGTCGACCCGTACGTCGAGTGCCGCCCGGATCGTTTCGGCCTGCGACGGGCCGCTGGTCGAAAGCCCGATCACCGTGCCCCGCGCGGCGAGATCGGCGAGCCGCCGGTGCAGCTCCGCGTCGCGCAGCGCGGGACTGTCCACGGTGACCGAATGGACCTGGTACAGGTCGACGCGGTCGCCGAGCAGCGCCCGCGTCTCGCCGAGCTGCCGCTCGAACGTGGCGACGCCGTGGTCCTTGACCTCGTGCACGTCGGCATCCATCCGCCATCCGGCGGTGTAGGTGTAGCCCCACTTGCTGCCGACGACGACGTCGTGGGCGTCCGGCCGGGCGTGCAGCCACTGGGCGAGGAACTCCTCGGCCCGGCCGTAGGAGCGGGCGACGTCGACGTACCGGATGCCGGCCGCGTACGCCCGATCGAGCAACTCGTGGGCGCGGGCGCGCATGGCCTCGACCGTGCGGTCGGCCGGCAGGTCCGTGGCGCGGCCGAGATTGATGTAGCCCGGCCGACCCACGGCCGCCAGCCCCAGCCCGATCCGCGAGGCTCCGGCCAGCCGGTCGACGATGTCCACGATCCCATCTAACACCCCCGGCCGCCGGGCGGGGACGGCGCGGATGCCGGGTGTGCGGAACGCGGTTGATCGCCCGCGACCCTCAGCCCATGCTGCCGGGAGCCGGAACCACACCGGCCGTATCGGAGGTGAGACGGTGAGCAGTCCGCAGAACGGTCACGTCGCGATCGTCACGGGAGCAAACCACGGAATCGGCGCGGCGATCGCCCGGGGGCTCGCCCGGACCGGCTGCGCGGTGCTCTGCGCGTACTGGCGGGTGCACGACCCGGCCGGCCACGGCCTGCCCGACGAGTACCGCCGCAGCCGGGCCCGCGACGCCGATTCGGTGGTGTCGGCGATCCGTCAGGCGGGCGGCCGGGCGGTCGCCGTCGAGCAGGACCTGCGGGTCCCGGAGGCCGCCGGCCTCCTTTTCGACGCGGCCGAGGAGGCGTTCGGGCCGGTCGACATCCTGATCAACAATGCCACCGGCTGGGTCGCGGACACCTTCACCCCGGCCTCGACCGACCGGCACGGGCGGGCGCTGCAACCGGTCACCGCGGCGTCCTGGTCGCAGCAGTTCACCGTCGACGCGATGGCTCCGGCGCTGCTGATCGGCGAGTTCGCCCGCCGGCACGCGGCGCGCGGCGCGCGCTGGGGACGGATCGTCGGGCTGACCTCCGGCAGCAGCGGCGGTTTTCCGGAGGAGGTTTCCTACGGCGCGGCCAAGGCCGCGCAGGAGAACTACACGATGTCGGCGGCGGCGGAGCTGGCCCCGTTCGGGATCACGCGAACATGGTCCACCCGCCGGTGACCGACACCGGGTGGGTCACCGACCCCGTCCGGCAGTACGTCGCGGACAGCGGCACCCACCTGGCCACCCCGGAACAGGTCGCCGAGGTGATCTGCCATCTCGCCTCCGACGCCGCCGCCCTGATCAGCGGCAACCGCATCCACCTGCGGTGACCCGTGGCGCGGTACGGGTCACCATGGCGGGACCATCCGTGAGAGCCTGGCCACACCTCGTCCTCTTCCCCCGACCGGAGGCACCCGCCATGCACCCGCATCCCGTCCGACGCGGGCTGGCCGCGCTCGTCGCCCCCGTCGCGTTCGTCGTGGTCTCCACCGGTGCCGCTGTGGCCGCCGCACCGGCCGAGGATGTGACGCTCTACGCCAACAGCGTGACCGTCGCGCCCGGCGGCCCGCAGAAGTGGGTTTCGCTCCGCTCGCTGCCCGACCGGCCCTTCGGCACGTACACGGTGCGGGTGGACCGCAGCGAGGTCGCCGCGTTCGCCGAGGTCGAGGAGGGCGACGACCGGGGTTCGTGTACGACGGCGGGTGAGATCCTCACCTGCGCGATGACCGACGACGGCGAGGATTCGAGCCTGCTCAGCCTGGCCGTGACGGCGCGGGCGGGTGCGGCGGCGGGCCAGCGGGGCACCCTGGCGTTCACGGTCACCGCGCCCGGCGTGGGCACCGCTACGTACCGCTCCACCGTCACCACCGGCGAGGGGGTCGACCTCGCCGCCGAACGGCAACTCCCGCTCGACGGCAAGCCCGGTGCCCGGGTCGACGTCCCGCTGACGGTGACCAACCGGGGCACGAAGACCGTGCACGGCCTGGTGCTGTACCTGTCCGGCTCCTACGGGTTCACCCCGTCGAAGCGGTACGAGAACTGCGAGTACACCGACCTGGCACTCGACGACAGCAGCTTCGCCTGCACCTTCGACGACTCGCTGGCACCCGGGGCGACGGTCCGGGTGGACCCCACGTTCGGCGGGACCATCCCGGCCGACGCCTGGGCGCCGAACCTGCACTACAGCTTCGCCCTGTGGTTCACCCCGGCCGACTGGGAGGAGTTCCGTGCCCAGTACTCGCCGGCCGAGCCGTTGGGCAGCAGGGGCACCGACGCGGCCCTGACGCTGGTGTCGGCCGGCGGCGCGCAACGGGCCCGGGCGCTCGACCAGATCGACACCAACCCGGTGGACAACGAAACCCGGGTCACGCTGACCGTCGCCGGTGACCAGCGCGGCGACGCCGCCGCGCAGGGCGCCACCGTCACCGGTGCGGTCGGGGCCACCGTGCCGCTGACCGTCGGCTACCGCAACAACGGCCCGGCGCGCATCGGGCCCAGCGGCCAGCGGGGCCTCAACATCGCCACCATGGTGACGCTGCCGGAGGGTGTCACCGCCGTGACGGTGTCGAAGTCCTGTGTCGACCCGGACGAGGACGAGTGGAAGCCGGGCAAGCCCGGCGCGCGGGTCTACGAGTGCTCTGCCCGTGGCACGATCCCCCGGGGCGAGCGGGTGACCTTCGACTTCACGCTGCGGGTCGACCGGGCCGGCAGCCAGACCGGAACGGTGAAGCTGCACACCTTCGACGGCGACGGCCCGGTCAAGGACCTGGACCCGGGCAACGACACCGCGAAGATCACGGTCAAGCAGGCCGGCGGCACCGGCGGCGGTGACGGCGGGTCGCTGCCGATCACCGGTGCCCCCACCGGCCTGATCGCCGGCCTCGGTGGCCTGTTGGTCGCCGCCGGCGCGGGCGGCTACCTGCTGGCCCGCCGTCGACGCACCCGTTTCGTCGCCTGATCCGGCGGCACCACCTCGACCTGTGCCACACCAGGTGGGCGCTGCGGGCCGTAGCGCCCACCTGGTATAGATTGACTAGTTTAAATGCATGTGGGAGTCTGCCAGGCAGGGCCGCAGCGGGAGCCACCCAATCAGGCGCGGGAGCGGGCAACTCCCGGCTGTCCGGGTGTCGTCGTCCGACTCTCCCTGGAGGGCTCCGTGTCCACACTCGTCCAACCACGTCGCATTCCCCTCGTGGCGTGGCTACTCGCCGTCGGCGCGGCCACCGTGCTGCTGCTGACCACCGCCCTGGCCAACCCGGCCGCCGCCCACGGCTCCACCGTCGACCCCGCGTCCCGCAACTACGGCTGCTGGGCCCGCTGGGGCGCCGACTTCCAGAACCCGGCCATGGCCACCGAGGACCCGATGTGCTGGCAGGCCTGGCAGTACAACAGCTCGGCCATGTGGAACTGGAACGGCCTGTACCGCGAGGGCGTCGCCGGCAACCACCAGGCCGCCATCCCCGACGGCCAGCTGTGCAGCGCGGGCCGCACCGGCGACGGCCGGTACAACTCGCTCGACGCGGTCGGCGCGTGGAAGACCACCAACGTCGCCAACAGCTTCCGGGTCAAGCTCTGGGACCAGGCCAGTCACGGCGCCGACTACATCCGGGTGTACGTGACCAAGCAGGGCTTCGACGCCCTGACCAAGCCGCTGGCCTGGGGTGACCTGGAGCTGGTCGGCCAGATCGGCAACACCCCGGCGTCGCAGTGGCCGACCAAGGAGAGCCAGGGGGTGTCGATCCAGATCCCGGCAAACGCGCCGGGGCGCACCGGCCGGCACATCGTCTACACCATCTGGCAGGCCAGCCACTCGGACCAGTCCTACTACCTGTGCAGCGACGTGAACTTCGGCGGCACGACCACCCCGCCCCCGACCACCCCGCCGCCGACCACCCCGCCGCCGACCACCCCGCCCCCGACGACCCCGCCGGCCTCCGCCGGCTGCTCGGCCGTCTACAAGCCAGTCGGCCAGTGGTCCGGCGGCTTCCAGGGTGAGGTCGAGGTGACCGCCGGCAGCGGCGCGATCCGGGGCTGGACGGTCACCTGGAGGTGGGCCGGCGGCCAGCAGATCATCTCGTCCTGGAGCGCCACGGTCACCACCAGCGGGTCGACCGTGACCGCCAGGAACGCCAACTACAACGGCACGCTTGCGGCCGGGGGGAAGGCCAGCTTCGGCTTCACCGGCTCCGGGGCGGCCAGCACCCCGACCCTGAGCTGCACCGCGACGGCCTAATCAGCGGCTGGGCCGCCCCCGACTCCGCGTCGGGGGCGGCCTGGCGCTGGCCGCCGGGCTGACCGGCTGCACGCGCGGCCAGGCATGGTCCGGGGTGAATACCGACGCCACCCGCGCCGGTGCGGCCACCCTGGCCACGGTCGTCACGGCGAGGGTGGCCGTGCGCTGGGCGGTCATCCGCTCCGCCGCGACCCGCAGAGCCAGCGGCCGGCCGCCGCAGCGCCGGACCAGGTCGTACGCGGACTCGGGGTCGGCGTCGACCCGGTCGCCGATCAGCCCGCGCAGCAGCTCGAATCCTGCCTCGGCGCTCAGCGGGCCCAGCTCCAGCCGCCGCGCGCCGTGCCGCACGACCAGCTCGGCCAGGCCGTCCCGGCTGGTCACCAGGACCAGGCAGCCGGGCGAGCCGGGCAGCAGGGGACGCACCTGCTCGACGGTGCTCGCGTTGTCGAGCAGCACCAGCATCCGGCGGCCGGACATCCGGGTGCGGTAGCGGGCGGCCAGGGCAGCGGGGGTGGCGGGCAGGTCGGCGGTGGCGACGCCGAGGGCGTTGAGGAAGGCCGTGAGCACCTCGACCGGTGTCGGCGGCTGCCCCGGAGCATCCCCGCGCAGGTCCGCATAGAGTTGGCCGTCGGGGAAGTACCCGGCGACCCGGTGCGCCCAGTGCACGGCCAGCGCGCTCTTGCCGATCCCGGTCGTGCCGGTGAGTAGCACCGTCATCATCGCCGCGCGGGTCGCGCCCTCGGCGCGTAGGTCGTCGAGCGCGGCGCGGACCGGGCCGCGCCCGGTGAACGGCAGCACGTCCGGGGGTAGTTCCCGGGGCACGGTGGCGACCCCGCCCGGTGCCCACGGCCGGGCGTGCGAGGCGGGGCCGGGACCGTAGTCGAGCGACTGGAAGCGGTTGGCCCGGCGCCACAGCGCGGCGAACTCGTCGACGTCGCCGCCGAGCACCTGGACGATCTCGCCCACCACCTCCCACCGGGCCAGGCGGGGGCGGGCGAAGGCCGCGTGGATCGACGTCGGGTTGATGCCCCGGGGCCGCCGCTCTGCGCGGGTGAGCTGTTGCAGCCGGCGCACGCTGGGCTGACCGGCGGCGAGGTGGAGGGCGTGTAGTCGGTCGTAGAAGTCGGCGACGGGACCTGCTGGCACGAGGGGGCGGGTGAGCCGGCCCATTGGCGTTCTCCCCACATTTTGACGCTGGTCCGGAGGTGACTACCGAGTTCTACCACTCTCCGATGTTGACTCGTTGCGGTCAGTCATGTCACGGACACACTGTCAGCGACAGAGTTGACGGCCCCGGGTGCTTCCGCTGCCGTTTCACGGCCCCGCATGCTGTGCCAAGCGCTTAGACGAGCGCCAATGTGATTTGTGGGAGGGGAACGAATGCACTTTCCGGACATCCGGCGGGTTGCCACGGTCGCCGCGTCTGCCGCGCTCGTTGCGGCGACGGTTCTGGTGGGTACCGGTCCCGCGCAGGCCGCCCCCGGGGGCGGCACCTCCGGCGGCGCGTCGGTCAGCACGGTGGCGGCGACCACCTCCACCACCGCCCGCAGCGGGCTGACCGCCGCCCAGCAGGCGAGCGACTACTGGACCAAGGAGCGGATGCGCACCGCGATCTCGGCGGACGTGCTGGTCGAAAAGGCGGGAGCCGTGGCCGGCAAGGGCCTGGGGCCGACCGGGGCGGCCCGCTCCGTGCCGCCGGCCGCGCCCACCGTCGCACCTGCGGCCAGCCGCGCCAAGTCGCTGGCCAGCGGGGACATCGGTGCCAACGTCGCCGCCTCCACCACCGTCGGCAAGGTCTTCTTCTACAACCCGGCGGACGGGAGGAACTACGTCTGCTCGGCCGGTGCCGTGAACAGCTCCTCCAAGCTGCTCGTGATGAGCGCCGGGCACTGCGTGCACGGCGGCAGGGGCGGCCAGTGGATGCAGAACTGGATCTTTGTCCCGCTCTACAACTACGGTGCCGAGCCGTACGGCCGGTGGTCGGCCAAGTACCTGACCGCGTTCAACGCCTGGATCAACGACAGCAACCTCGAGCGGGACGTCTCGTACATCACCGTGTACCCGAACGCGTCGGGTCAGCGGCTGGTCAACGTGGTCGGCGGCAACGGGCTCTCGGTCAACTACAGCTACACCCAAGCCGTCACCATTCTCGCCTACCCGGCGGCGCCGCCGTACGACGGCGGGTGGCAGCAGTACTGCCAGGGCACGACGTACCGCCCCGGCTCGGAGTACAAGATCGCGCTCAACTGCGGCTTCACGGGCGGCTCCAGCGGTGCGGTCTGGCTACGGCTCTACAACGACGCGTACGGCTACGTCAACGGCGTCATGAGCACGCTGAACAGTGCCGGCGTGAACAAGAGTCCGTACTTCGACACCGCGGTCATGGACGCCTACAACTCGGTCGCGGCCCGCGTCTGAGTCATCCGATCGGGTGGTGCCCGCCCCCGGCCGGGATCCGACGGATCCGGTCGGGGGCGGCGCGCGTCCAAGGGGTGTGGTCGTCCGATGGGCCGGGGCGTCGAGCCCCGGTTCCGTGTCGCCGCCGGGGCGGCGGAGAGGGGTGCGGAATGAGGCAGGGCTGGGGTGCGGCGGTGGCGGTGGCCGTCGCGGTGGTCGTGGTCGCCGTCGTGGTTGCCGGGGTGGCCGTCCGCCGGTCCGGGTCGGGGCAGGAGCCGGCGGCACCGCCGGCCTCCGTGGGCGACACCGGCTCGTCCAGCACGCGGCTGCCGTCCCCGGACGACTCGTACTGGGACCCGGGCCGGATGGGCAGCGCCGAGCCGGCCCCGATGCCCTCCGACTGACCCGGGACGGGCCCCGCCCGCCGGAGAGGGTGGCGGCGGCCGATTGCCGACCGAGCCGGCCGGGGAGGGCGCGACGACGCCGCCGCGCGGGGCTGCGGCGGGCGGCGGGCCGGGTTCGGCCCGGGTGCGACCCGGGTCGGTTAGCGTCGCGGCATGGAGCACTTGCTTGTCACCGGGGGTGCGGGGTTCATCGGCGCCAACTTCGTCCGCCGGGCGCTGGCCGCCCGGCCGGGCCTGCGGCTGACCGTCCTCGACGCGCTCACCTACGCCGGGAACCGGGCGAGCCTCGCCGAGGTGGCAGACCGGATCGCCTTCGTCCGTGGCGACGTCCGCGACGTCGACCTGGTCGACGCCCTCGTCCAGGACTGCGACACGGTGGTCCACTTCGCCGCCGAGTCCCACGTGGACAACTCGTTGCAGGACCCGACCCCGTTCCTGCGTACCAACGTCGAGGGCACGTTCGTGCTGCTGGAGGCGGTCCGTCGGCACGACCGGCGGCTGCACCACGTCTCCACCGACGAGGTGTTCGGCAGCCTGCCGCTGCACGGCGGCGGGGCGTTCACCGAGGAGACCCGGTACGACCCGTCCAGCCCGTACTCGGCGACGAAGGCGGCCTCGGACCTGCTGGTCCGGGCGTGGGCCCGGTCGTACGGGCTGCGGGCGACGCTGTCGAACTGCGCGAACAACTACGGGCCGTACCAGAACGTGGAGAAGTTCCTCCCCCGGCAGATCACCAACGTCCTGCGCGGGCAGCGGCCCAAGCTCTACGGCACCGGCGCGAACGTGCGGGAGTGGACCCACGTCGACGACCACAACGACGCCGTCCTGCTGATCCTCGACGCGGGTGTCCTCGGGGAGACGTACCTGATCGGCTCCGGGGCGCAGTGGAGCAACAGGGCCCTGCTGGAGCTGACCCTGACCCTGCTAGGCCGGCCCGCCGACGACTTCGACCGGGTGCCGGACCGGCCCGCCCACGACCTGCGCTACGCCTGCGACAGCTCCAAGATCCGCCGGGAACTCGGCTGGCGGCCCCGGCACCCCGACCTGGCCGAGGGGCTGGTCGTCACCATCGACTGGTACCGGCACAACGAGTGGTGGTGGGGGCCGCAGAAGGCCGCCACGGAGGCCCGCTACGCGGCCATCGGCCGGTAGCGGCCCGACCGCCGCGCGTCGGGCGTGTAACATACGGTACGACGTACGCTAGGTTGTCACCCCACGGGCGGCCGATGCCCGTCCGATCACTGAGGAGGCCCAGTGCGACTCGGGCGGTTCGCGGTCGTCTTCGAGCCGGGCGACCCGCCCCGGACCGGCACGGTCAGCTTCTTCGACCCCGCCGGGCACGCGTTGCCCGAGGAGTTCGACGCGCTGGGGGAGGGTGCGGAGCTGGACCTCGCCCTGCCCCTCGACGGCCCCGTGACGGCGTGGACGGTCCCCGTCCGCGTCGTCCCGGTCGGCGACGCGGTCCGGCAGCTCGTCGCGTTGCGCCACGCCGACGACCCCACCCCCGCCGCCGCGTTCTGGGCGGCGGTGGCGGTCACCGGCCTGCACCTCGCCGCCCGGGGGCGGATCCTGCCCGGCGTCTCCCCGCAGGGCTGGGACGCCTGGCGGGTGGGCCCGTTCGACGTCGCCGACGTGGCACGCCTCCGGGCACTCGCGGCGGCGATGCCGCCCGAGGCCCGGGCGGTCCCGGTCGACCCCGGCGCCGAACAACTCGTCCTGCCCGAGCCGGAGGCGCTGGTCCGCGCCTTCCTCGACGCGGTGGCCGACACCCTGCCGCGCACCCCGGCCGCGACGTGGCTGACCGGTGACGCCCGGTTCACCAGCCTGGAGCCCGAGCCGGCGGACGACCTGCGCGACTGGGCGCGGGACGTCTCGGCCGGCGTCGACACCGGCCTGCGGGTGGCGCTGCGGTTGCAGGGCCGGGGGGACCTCGACGCCGCGCCGCTGGCCGCCGTGGTGCGGCTGCGCAGCCTCGCCGACCCGACGGTGGTCAGCGACGCGGCGGCCCTGTGGGAGGGCGACGAGCACGGCTTGGGCGACGGGGCCACCCTGGAGGCGATGCGCGCCGTGCGCCGCGCCGCCGCCGTGTGGCCGCCGCTGGAACGGCTCCTCGACTCCGCCGCGCCCGTCGAGCTGGAGCTGCTCGACGAGGACCTGGTCGAGCTGCTCGACGGTGCCGAGGCGCGGCTCGCCGCCGCCGGCATCGACATCGAGTGGCCGCCGCAGCTCTGCCGCGAGCTGGCCGCCCGGGTGCTGGTCAGCTCCCCGCCGGAGCGGCCCGCCGAGGTGGCGGAATTCCTCCGCTCCGCCGCGCCGATGCCGCTGAGCTGGCAGCTCACCCTGGCCGGCAACGCGCTGACCGACGCCGAGATGGACCTGGTGGCGAAGTCCCGGCCGATCGTCCGGCTGCGGGACCGGTGGGTGGCCGTCGGGCCGGAGTTGGCCCGCAAGGCCCGCGAGCGGCAGCTCGCGCCACGCAAGGCGTACGACGCCCTGGCCGCGACGCTGATCGCCAGCACCGAGGTCGAGGGCGAGCGGGTCGAGGTGGTCGCCGACGGCTGGCTGGGCGCGCTGCGCGAGCGGATCGCCGAGCCCGACGGTGGCCCCGAGCCGCTGGCGTCGCCGGAGGGGCTCGACGGCACCCTGCGCGAGTACCAGCTACGCGGCCTGCGCTGGCTGGAGCGGATGACCTCACTCGGCTTCGGTGGCTGCCTCGCCGACGACATGGGCCTGGGCAAGACCGTCACCGTCATCTCGCTGCACCTGCGCCGCCAGGCGGATCCGGCGACCGCCGGGACCACCCTGGTGATCTGCCCCGCGTCGGTGCTCGGCAACTGGGAGCGGGAGATCCGGCGGTTCGCCCCCGGCACCGCGGTCCGCCGGTTCCACGGCACCGACCGGTCCCTCGACGGCCTGACCGACGGGTTCGTGCTGACCAGCTACGGCACGATGCGCGTCGACGCCGGCAGCCTCGCCGGCCACGAGTGGGGCATGGTGATCGCCGACGAGGCGCAGTACGTCAAGAATCGGCTCAGCGGCACCGCGAAGGCGCTGCGGGCGATCCCCGCCCGGGCCCGGGTCACGCTCACCGGCACGCCGGTGGAGAACAATCTCTCCGAGCTGTGGGCCATTCTCGACTGGACGACCCCCGGCCTGCTGGACCGGGTCGGCGCGTTCCGGGCGACCTGGGCCCGGCCGATCGAGGTGGACCGCGACGGCGCCGCCGTCGAGCGGCTGTCCCGGCTGGTCCGCCCGTTCCTGCTGCGCCGGCGCAAGTCCGACCCCGGGATCGCCCCCGAGCTGCCCCCGAAGACCGTCACCGACCACCTCGTCCCGCTCACCGGCGAGCAGGCAGCCCTCTACCAGCGGGTGGTCGACGACGTGCTGGCCGAGATCCGGGCCAGCACCACCAGCATGGCCCGCCGGGGCCTGGTGCTCAAGCTGCTGGTCGGCCTCAAGCAGGTCTGCAACCACCCGGCGCACTACCTGAAGGAGCCACACGGCCGGCTCACCGGCCGGTCGGAGAAGTTGCACCTCCTCGACGATCTGCTGGAAACCATCCTCGCCGAGGAGGGCGGCGCGCTGGTCTTCACCCAGTACGTCCAGATGGCCCGGCTGCTCAAGCGGCACCTGGCCGAGCGGGGCGTGCCGGCGCAGCTCTTGCACGGCGGCACGCCCGTGCCGCAGCGAGAGGAGATGGTGCGCCGGTTCCAGGCCGGTGAGGTGCCGGTGTTCCTGCTCTCGCTCAAGGCGGCCGGCACCGGCCTCAACCTGACCCGGGCCGACCACGTCATCCACTTCGACCGGTGGTGGAACCCGGCCGTGGAGGAGCAGGCCACCGACCGCGCGTACCGGATCGGGCAGACCAAGCCGGTGCAGGTGCACCGGCTGATCGCCCAGGGCACCCTGGAGGACCGGATCGCCGCCCTGCTGGAGTCCAAGCGGGAGCTGGCCGACGCGGTGCTCACCGGCGGCGAGAGCGCCCTGACCGAGCTTTCCGACGCCGAGCTGCTCCGGCTCGTGCGGCTGCGCGACGAGGGATGAGGAGCCGCGACGTGGACTTCGACTTCGACGAGCCCGACGACGAGCGGGAGCCCGACGACGAGGCGTCCAGGGACGGGGACGAGCGGCGGGCGCGCAGCTTCCCGAGGTTCGGCCCGGGTAGGCGGATCGGCAAGAAGTTCGCCGACACCTGGTGGGGCAACGCCTGGATCGAGGCGATGGAGCGCACCGCGCTGGACCCGGAGCAGCTCAGAAAGGGCCGCCGGTATGCCTTCGCCGGCCAGGTCGGACCGGTCACTGTCAGCCCGGGCCGGATCTCCGCCGCGGTGCACGACGGCGACCAGTACACCGGGCACGAAACGGTCGTGCGCATCGGCACCCTCGGCGAGGCCGAGTGGGACCGGCTGCTCGACAAGGTCGCCGCGAAAGCCGGACACATCGCCGCCCTGCTCGACCGGGACATGCCGCACGACCTGGTGAACACCGCCGACGACGCCGGGGTGCGCCTGCTGCCCGGCTACGGCGACCTCGAACCGGAGTGCGACTGCCCGTCCTGGGATCACCCGTGCCGGCACGCCGCCGCGTTGGCGTACCAGGCGGCGTGGCTGCTCGACCGGGACCCGTTCGTGTTGCTGCTGATGCGCGGGCGGGGTGAGGTGGAGCTGATCGAGGACCTGCGGCGGCGCAACGCCCGCCGGTCCATCGCCGTCGACGCCGCCGACGGCCCGGCGGGGACCCCGGCCGAGGAGGCGTACGCCGCGCCGCCCGTCGCGCTGCCCGCGCCTCCCGGGCCGGTGACCGGCGAGCCGCTGGCCCTCGCCCCGCTGCTCGCCGAGCACGAGGCGGCCGGCATCGACGCCGAGGCGTTGGGGGTGCTCGCCGCCGACGCGGCGTCCCGGGCCCGGCAGCTGCTCGCCTCGACCGGGGCGGAGCTGCCGGCCCCCGAGCCCGATGCCTGGTCCGACGCGGTGCGGCTGGCCGCCCGGATGCCCCGTTCCCCGGCCGCGAAGCGGCTCGGCGAGGCCAGCGGCCGGGCCGTGGAGCTGCCCCGGGCCGTCCGCGCCTGGGAGTACGCCGGCGCGGCCGGCGTGGACGTCGTCGACGCGGTGTTCAGCCCACCGAGGGAACTGGTCGCCCGGGCCACCGACGCGCTGCGCGCGGCGGCCCAGGGCGAGGGGGCCGCGCCCGAGGTCAGGAACTGGCGCAACCGGTGGACCGTCGGCCGCTACGCGCAGGTGCGCTACGGCCGGGACGGCCGCTGGTACCCGTTCCGCGGGCGTTCGGGGGACTGGTGGCCGGCGGGGCCGCCAAGCCGAGACCCGGCGGACGCGCTGCTCGACCTGCGGAGGGACTGAACGGCTCGACCTGCCGAGGACTGAACGCCCCCGCGGCTCGGTCCCGTACGCGGTACGGCAGGGAAGGTACGATGGCGGCACTATGTCGAACGCGCGCAAGGGCAGGGTCGATCCCGCCCGCAGCCTGGCCATCCTCTGGCGTACCCGGGAGCCGGCGAGCCGCAGCGCGGGGCCGGGGCTCAGCGTCGACCGGATCGTCCGAGCGGCGATCGAGATCGCCGACGCCGAAGGGATCGACGCGCTCACCATGCGCCGGGTCGGCGAGGCGCTGGGGGCCGGGACCATGTCGGTCTACACGTACGTGCCCGGCAAAACCGAACTGCTCGACGTCATGGTCGACACGCTCTACGGCGAGATGAGCCGCCCGGTCGACGTGCCCGGCGGCTGGCGGGCCCGGCTGGAGAGCATCGCCCGGGAGAACCTGCGGCTCTACCGCGCGCACCCGTGGCTGCTGCGGGCGGAGACGAGCCGGCCGGTCCTCGGCCCCCACCTGCTCGCCAAGTACGACTACGAGCTCGGCGCCGTGGCCGGCATCGGCCTCGACGACGTCGAGATGGACGCCGTGCTCACCCTGGTCCTCGGCCACGTCCGGAGCGCGGCGCGCGCCGAGCTGGACGTGGTGAACCTGGAGCGCGAGACCGGCATGACGGACGGCCAGTGGTGGCAGTCGCACGCACCCTGGCTGGAGCACTTCATGAAGTCGGGCAGCTACCCGACGGCCGCCCGGGTCGGTACCGCGGCTGGCCAGGCGCACGGCGCGGCGTACGGGCCGGAGCACGCGTTCGAGTGGGGCCTGCAACGGGTGCTCGACGGCATCTCGGTGGTAATCGCCGAGCGCCGCGGTGCTTGAACCGGGCGGGCCCGGGCGGGAAGCTGTAAGCATCCACGCATGCCGATACATGGAGGTCCGGATGTGCCGCTTCCCCCTGCTCACCCTCCTGCTCGCCATCCCCCTGCTCGCGCCGCCGGCGGTCGCCCACGCCGCCCCCGCCGGGCCGCCCGGCGCGTCCGTCGAGGTCCTCGCCGCCGCCGCGCCGGCCGGAACCGCGTGGACCGTGGACCCGGCCACCGGCCGGACCACCGTCGCCGCCGACGACACGGTCAGCGACAGGGAACTGGCCGCGTTGCGCGCCCGCCTGGCCGCCACCGGCGCCGTGGTCCGCCGGGAGCCGGGTCGGCTGAGCACCCTCATCGCCGGCGGGCAAACCATCTATGCCGCCGGCGGCGGGCGCTGCTCGCTCGGCGCCAACGTCCGCAGCGGCAGCACCTACTACTTCGTCACCGCCGGCCACTGCACGACGATCGCCGCCACCTGGTACGCCAACAGCGCGGGCACCAGCGTGCTCGGCTCCCGCGCCGGCACCAGCTTCCCCGGCAACGACTACGGCATCGTCCGGTACACCTCCACGACGATCGCCCACCCGAGCGCGGTCTACACCTACCCCGGCACGGTGACCGTCACCGGCACCGCCCCGCCCGTCGTCGGCATGGCGGTCTGCCGCAGCGGCTCCACCACCGGCGTGCGGTGCGGCTCGATCACCGGGCTCAACGCCACGGTCAACTACGCCGAGGGCTCGGTCTCCGGGCTGATCCGCACCAACATCTGCGCCGAGCCCGGGGACAGCGGCGGCCCGCTCTACGTCGCCGCCACCGGCAAGATCGTCGGCATCCTCTCCGGCGGCAGCGGCAACTGCACCACCGGCGGCACCACCTACTACCAGCCGATCAACGAGATCCTCGCCGCGTACGGGGTGACGATCCCGTGAGCCGGCGAACCGGGCGGCCTCACGCGGTGAAGTGCGGGTTCCCCGCCGTCAGCCGCAGCGTGTAGCCGCCCGGCCCCCGGTGCGCCGTCACGTGGTTGCAGGACTGGTAGGTGATCCACAGGCCGAGGCCGCCGTCCGTGCCGTCGCCGACCGGGAGCAGGCCGGTGAACGGGTCCTTCGGCCCGTCCCCGCCGTCGCTGACCGTCGCCACCATCCGGTCCGTCCCCACCCACAGCCGCAGGCAGACCGGCGGCCGGCCGTGGCGCATCGCATTGGTCACCGTCTCGCTGACCGCCACCACCAGGTCCTCCACGTCGTCGGCAGGCAGCCGGCCCCCGTCGGCGGCGTACACGGCGGCGCGGGCCTGCGCCGCCGTCGGCATGAACAGCTCGACCACCGGTGGCGTCGACTGGAGCGGGTCGGGCGGCGCCGGCCGATTCTCCCGAAGGTATGTGAACGGGTCCGTGTAGCCGGGGCTGGGCATGCGCCCCCCGTCCGGAGTGGCGTGCCGGGGATGGGTCCGCGCCACGTCCCGCAGCACCGGCGCGGGCGTGCTGCGGGTGTCGTACGCGCACAAGCTCCACAGCGGAAAATCGTCGTACGCGTGGTTTATCGCCGACTCGTACCGGGCCCACCAGTCCCAAGTCACCCCCAGGGCGCTCGACGGCAGTTCCCCGACGATCCGGATCTGCCGCGCCCCGTCGGCCACGTACCCGGCGAGCATCTCCCGGTAGGACCGGATGGCGGCGGTCGGCCGGGCGTAGAGGTCGCCGCCGGCCAGGAAGATGACCCCGCAGCCGGCGGGCAGCGCCCCCCGGAGCAGAGCCGAGTTGCGCGCGCCCAGCGACACCACGGTCGGCTGCCCGGCCTTGACCCCGCCGAGCAGGAACGGCACCGTGACGGCCAGCAGATCGTCGTCGGAATCGTAGTAGACCGCGTCGTGTAAGTACCCCCGATGCCCGGCTGCGGCGTCCGTTCTCATCGGGCGTACTCGTTCAGGAGCAGCAGAGAACGGTGGTCGACGAAGCGCAGCCGGGCGAGGCCGGCGATGAGGATCGCATGGGCCGTGGCCTCGAAGGCGGCCGGATCGTCGTAGCGCCAGCAGATGTGGCTGGCGGGCAGCGCGGGGCCTGCGCCGCCGCTCACCTGCCGCCCCATGCCCGCAGTCTATGCCCACCCCTGGGCCGTCCCGGTGCCGGCCATCCCGGTCATCCGCGCTGGTGGAAGCACGCCGGGCCCGGTCGCTGCCGAGGCGGCTCCTGGTCTCCGCTGGCGCCCGCCGTGACCGAACGCATCCGGCTGCTCACCTCGCACTCCCTGATCCAGGGGTACGGCACGACCGAGACGCTGATCGCGGTGACCGGGCGGGCGGACGCGCTGCGCCGCCGGCATCGTTGGGACCCCCTGCCGGGCGTGGAAACCCGGATCCTCGACCGGGAGGACCAGCCGGTGCCGGCCGACGGCGAGTCGGTCGGCGAGCTGAGCATCCGGGGCCCGACGCTGTTCAGCGGGTACGTCGACGGGTGGGAGCGGCGCGCCAACGCCGCCGGGTGGCACACCACCGGCGACCTGGCCGCCGTGGCGGCGGACGGCTCGCACCGGATAGTCGGGCGGCTGACCGACGTGGTGCACAGCCGCACCTGCCGGGTGCACGCCGGGCAGGTCGAGGAGGTGCTGCTCAGCTACCCCGGTGTGCGACGCCGCCGTGGTCGGCATCCCGCACGCCGTGCAGGGCGAGCAGGTCACCGCGTACGTCGTCGCCGCCGAAGGGCTCACCGCCCAGGCGCTCATCGACCACGTGGGCCGCCAGCTGTCTGCCGGCCAGCGGCCCCGCCGGGTCCTCTTCGTCGACGAACTGCCCCGCAGCGCGCCGCCCGCCCGGGGCGGCGGGAGCCTCAGCCCTCCACCCAGCCGTGCCGCCGGGCCAGCGCCAGCATCCGGGCGCGCACCGCGACGATCTGCGCCCCGGTCAGATCCGGTACGGAGATCAGCAACGCCTCGGTGGTCTCGGTGACGAAGGACCGCTCGGACAGCACGTCGCAGAGCCCCTCCTCGTCCTCGACGCCACCCAGGCCCGGCTCCTGGCCCCGCCCGTTCGACGGCACGACCGTCCGGACCGGCGCGGCCCGCTCGCCCGCCACGGCGGGCCCGAGCACGCGCACCGTCAGCGCCTTCGGGCCACGCTCGTTCTCCACCGCCTCGTACTCCACCGGGACACCGGGCCCCAGCGCCCACTTGTCGCCGTCCACCGTGTTGGCGTGCACGAACACGTCGTCTCCACCACCGTCCGGAGCGATGAAGCCGTAGCCCCGAACCTCGTCGAACCGCACTACCCTGCCAGTGAGCATCGCTACCCGCATTCCTCAGACCAAAAGACCACGACCACTACACACCCCCGGCCGACCAGGCCGGGGCACCCCTCAGGGTGACATCCGTTCCCGTCATCCTCCACCCGTACCCACCCCTATCGGCGTGTCGCGCCGGATGGCGGGGCGGCGCGGGCCGCCGCGGCGGCCTAGCATCGACGGCTGTGATCGAGCAGATCCTGCCCCCGGCCGTGGTGGTGGCCGAATCCTTCACCGACCCCGACGGCCTGCGCCTCTTCCCCGAGGAGGAGCGGCTCGTCGCCAACGCGGTCGACAAGCGCCGCCGGGAGTTCACCACCGTGCGGCACTGCGCCCGCCAGGCGCTGGGCGAGCTGGGCATCGCGCCGGTGCCGATCGTTCCGGGTGCGCGCGGCGCCCCGGTCTGGCCCGCCGAGGTCGTCGGCAGCATGACGCACTGCGAGGGCTACCGTGCGGCGGTCCTCGGCCGCACCACCGCGTTCGCCACCCTCGGCGTGGACGCCGAGCCGCACGCGCCGCTGCCCGAGGGGGTGCTCGACGCGATCGCCCTGCCGGCCGAGCGGGCGCGCACGGCCGCACTGGCCGCCGACCACCCCACGGTCTGCTGGGACCGCCTGCTGTTCAGCGCCAAGGAGTCGGTCTACAAGGCGTGGTTCCCGCTGACCGGCCGGTGGCTGGACTTCGCCGAGGCGGACATCGTGGTCAACGCGGCCGGGGCGTTCGTCGCCCATCTGCTGGTGCCCGGCCCGGTTCTCGGCGGTGCCCCGGTGACCGCCTTCTCCGGCCGGTTCCTGGTCGACCGGGGCCTGGTGCTCACCGCCATCAGCATCCCGGCGGTCGCCGGCTGAACGCGGCGGGCCGGCGCGCCGCGCGGTCGCCCCGGGCCGGGCACCGTGTCCTCAGTCCGCCGCGAGCCTGGACTTCTGCACCTTGCCGAGGGCGTTGCGGGGGAGCGCGTCGACCAGCCGCACCTCGCGGGGCCGCTTGTGCGCCGACAGGTGGCGGGCCACGAAGTCGATCAGCTCCGGCCCGTTCACCCCGTCGCCCACCACGTACGCGGTGACCTGCTGGCCGAGGTCCGGGTGCGGGGTGCCGACCACGGCGGCCTCCCGGACGCCCGGATGGGCCAGCAGGGCATCCTCCACCTCGCCGGCCCCGATCCGGTACCCGCCGCTCTTGATCAGGTCCGTGGCGGCGCGGCCGACGATCCGGTGCCATCCGTCGGGGGCGACCGTGGCGACGTCGCCGGTGCGGAACCAGCCGTCCGGGGTGCGGGTGGCCGCGTCGGCGTCCGGCCGGTTGAGGTACCCGTCGCACAGGGTCGGGCCGGCGACCTGGAGTTCGCCCATCGCGACCCCGTCGGCCGGCAGCGCCGCGCCGTGCTCGTCGACCAGCCGGGTCCGCACCCCGGGCAGCGGCACGCCGACCGTCCCCGGCCGGCGCGGCCCGTCCGCCCGCGCGCTCACCGTGATCAGGGTCTCCGTCATCCCGTACCGCTCGACGATTTCGTGGCCGGTGAGCGCGGCGAGATCCGCGAAGACCGCCGCCGGCAGGGCGGCGCTGCCCGAGACGAGCAGCCGCGCCGGGCGCAGCGCCCGCGCCGAGTCCGGGTCCGCGGCGATCCGGGACCACACCGTGGGTACGCCGAAATAGACCGTGCCGCCCGCCGCCGCGTACCGCTCGGGGCGCGGCCGGCCCACGTGGTGCAGCCGGCTGCCCAGCCGCAGCGGCCCGAGCACCCCCAGCACCAGGCCGTGTACGTGGAACAGCGGTAGCCCGTGCACCAGCAGGTCCGCAGGCGTCCAGGCCCAGGCGTCGGCGAGCCCGTCCAGGCAGGCGGCGACCGCCCCTCGGGGGATCACCGCGCCCTTCGGGGCCCCGGTCGTGCCGCTGGTGTAGAGGATCAGCGCGGTGGCGGCCGGGTCCGGCTCGGGGTGGACGGTGTCCGACCGCCGCGCCAGGTCGACCGGGACCACCGGCGGGCCGCCGTCGGTCGGCCCGTCGCCCCCCGCCGGGACCAGCAGCGCCGCCGCGCCGGAGTCGCGCAGGATGTGGTCGCGCTCCATCGGCCCGGCGTCGGGCGGCACCGGTACGACCGCCGCGCCGGCCAGGAGCGCGCCGACCACCCCGACCACCGTCTCCAGGGTGGGGGTCGCCTCGACGGCCACCCGGTCGACGCCGACCAGGTCGTCGGCCACCGCCGTGGCGAGTCGGCGTAGCTCCACCCAGGACACGGCCCGGTCGTCGACCCGGATCGCGTCCGGACGGTCGTCGGCGGACTCGGACAGCCAGCTCAGCAGCGGCATGTGGACGCACCTCTCCAGCGGCTCGGACCCCGTGGCGGCGCCGCGCCACCCCGGCCACGGCGGATCCGCCGACCGGGCCGGACCGCCCCGCACGCCGGTAGGGTTCGGTGGGACGGCGGCCGGTCGCGTCGTCGCCGTGGGCCCGGCACGCGGTCCCGGACGACCCGACGCTAGTCGGGGCGCCCCGGGGCCGGCCACCCCTACGGCCGGCGCCGGAGCGTGTCGTGCGCGAACGGGGAAGGTGGCCGGTGTGGCGGTGCGGTGGTCCGGGTCGTCCGGGGGAAGTCCGGGCGGTCGTCCTGGACCTCGACGGCGTGCTGGTCGACAGCCTGGCCGTGGCCCGCGAGGCGTGCGCCCTCGCGTACGCCGAGGTGGTCGGCGACGGCGACGCGCCGGTCGACGAGTACTGCCGGCACCCGGGCCGCTACCTGCCCGAGGTGCTGCGGCTGATGAACCTGCCGGCGGCGATGGCCGATCCCTTCGTGCGGGAGAGCAACCGGCTGTCCCACCTGGTCGTGCCGGTGGACGGGGCGGCCGGGTTGCTCGGCGCGCTGCGCCGACGGGGCATCGGGCTGGCCGTGGCGACCGGCCGCAGCGGGGCCCGGGCCCGCGACCTGCTGGGCCGGCTGGACATGCTGCCCCTTCTCGACCACGTGGTCGGCTCCGACGAGGTGGCCCGGCCGAAGCCGGCCCCGGACATCGTGCGCCGGGCGCTGGAGTTGCTCGGCGTCGCGCCGGCCGACGCCGGCCCCGGCCAACGTGCCCGCCTTCGTGCTGGCCTTCCTGCTCGGCGTGGCCTGCCTCTTCGCCGTCGGCCCGCTCATCGCGGCGCTCGCCCCGTCCGCCCGGGCGGCCCGGTCCATCGGGCCGGCGCTGTTCTTCCCGCTGCTCTTCCTCGCCGGGGCCTGGCTGCCGCGCGACCAGATGCCGGCCGTGCTGGCTCGCATGGGCGACTACTCACCGCTCGGAGCCACCGTGGACACCCTCGCCGCCGCCTGGGCCGGCGACAGCCCGGCGTGGCCGCAGCTGCTCGCCCTGGCGGTGACCGCCGTCGTCGGCAGCGTCCTGGCCACCCGCTTCTTCCGCTGGGAGTGAGAGGAGGGCCCTGCTCGGGGGCCGCCCGCCGTGCATACCGCCCCGCTAGGGGGTTGCTAAGGGTGTTTGTCGACTGTGACCCGGATTACTTTCGAGGTGGACGGGGTCGTCACCGACCGCCGGGGGCGTTCTCTCTCCGCCCGTTCCGTTGCCGCGGAACCAGGTGTCGCCCCGTCGGCGATTCGCTCCGTGGTGACCGGTGTCCCTGGCGGAGCGACGAGCGACGGAGGTCGTGCGATGAACGTTTCCGATCCCGCCCCAACTGTCCGGACGACGGATCCCATCGTCAACGATGACGACCGGATCGTCCGGTCCGTGCCGGTCAGGACCATCAACGGCGAGGCCGCCGGCATCATCGACGTGGTGCTGGAGGGCGGCCCCGCCAACCTGCCGGCCGAGCTGCGCAGCCACCGGGTCTCACCGGTGGAGCACAAGATCAAGGTACGCCACTACGGGGGCTACGAGCACTTCGAGCGGGACTCCGCCGGGATCGGCGGCGACGTGCCGGTGGTCTTCCGCTGGACCGGCCGTACCAGAATCGCCGAGTAGGCCAGGTGGCGATACGGCCACGCCGGCCGACCCGCAGCTGCTGCTCGGGCGGGCGGTGGCGGCCGGAGCCGAGCTGGAACCGCCCGTCGGTGGGTCCCGGGACGTGGCGTTCCGGGGCCCGGCGGGCGCTGGGCAGCGCTGGGCAGTCGTCGGCGCGGCCCGGGCCGAGTAACGCCGCCTGCGGGGCGGCGGGTCAGGGCCGGTCGGGGGAGAGCCGGTGGGTCAGCGCCGTGTGCCGGCGACCGGTGCCCGCCGTACGCACCGCGATGGCCAACGCCTTGCGGGAGCCGGCCAGCACGACCAGCTTCCGGGCCCGGGTGACGGCGGTGTAGAGCAGGTTGCGCTGCAACATCGTGTACGCCCCCATGGTCACCGGCACCACCACCGCCGGGTACTCGCTGCCCTGCGACCGGTGCACGGTGATCGCGTACGCGTGCTGCAACTCGTCGAGCTCGTGGAACTCGTACCCGATGTCCTCGTCCTCGTCGGTGCGGACGGTCAGCGTCTGGTCGTCGAGGTCCAGGGCGGTGACCACGCCGACGGTGCCGTTGAAGACCCCGGCGGCGCCCTTGTCGTAGTTGTTGCGGACCTGGATGACCTTGTCGCCGACCCGGAAGACCCGGCCGCCGTGCCGTCGCTCCGGCGCGTCCTCGCGGTGCGGGGCGATCGCCTGCTGCAACAGCGTGTTCAGGTTCCCGGCGCCGGCCGGCCCGCGCAGCATCGGGGTGAGCACCTGCACGTCGCGTGGACGCAGCCCGAACCGGCGCGGGATCCGCCGGGCCACGATGTCGACCACCTGCTCGGCGGTTACCTCTGGCTCGTCGCTGGGGAAGAGGAAGAAGTCGGGGTGCTCGCCGAAGACCGGGGCCTGGCCGGCGTTGATCCGGTGCGCGTTGACCACCACGCCCGACTCCTGCGCCTGCCGGAAGATCCGGGTCAGCCGGACCCGGGGCACGCTCTCGGCGGCGAGCACGTCGCGCAGCACCTCGCCGGCACCGACCGAGGGCAGCTGGTCCACGTCGCCGACCAGCAGCAGGTGCGCGCCGGGCGGGACCGCCTTGACCAGCTTGTTGGCGAGGATCAGGTCGAGCATGGACGCCTCGTCGACCACCATCAGGTCGGCGTCGACCGGGTTGTCCCGGTCGAACGTGGCGTCCCCGCCGGGGCGTAGCTGGAGCAGCCGGTGCACGGTCGTGGCCGGGTGGCCGGTCAGCTCGGTGAGCCGCTTCGCCGCCCGCCCGGTCGGCGCGGCCAGCACGATCTTCGCCTTCTTCGCCGCCGCCAGTTCGATGATCGACCGGACGGTGAACGACTTGCCGCAGCCGGGGCCGCCGGTCAGCACGGCCACCTTGGAGGTCAGCGCCAGCCGTACCGCCTGTTCCTGCTCGGGGGCCAGGTCCGCCCCCGTCCGCGCCTTCAGCCAGGCCAGCGCCCGCCCCCAGTCCACGTCCGCGAAGGCGGGCATCCGGTCCACCCGGTCACCCAGCAGCCGCACCAGGCTCGCCGCGAGGGCCGACTCGGCCCGGTGGAACGGCACCAGGTAGACGGCCGGAATGACCGCACCCTCGCTGCTCGGGTTCGGCACCGCCTCGCGGACCACGCCGTCGGAGGTGGCCACGAGGTCGGCGAGGCCGGCGGCGACCAACTCCGTCGGGACCTCCAGGATCGTCGCGGCGTCGGCGACCAGGTTCGGCTCGGGCAGGTAGCAGTGCCCGCTGTCTGCGGCCTCGGAGAGGGTGTACCGGATGCCGGCGCGTACCCGCTGGGGGCTGTCGTGCGGGATGCCCACGGCCTTGGCGATGTTGTCGGCGGTGCGGAACCCGATGCCCCACACGTCGGCGGCGAGCCGGTACGGGTCGTCGCGCACGACGGCGATGGACTCGTCGCCGTATTGCTTGAAGATGCGCACGGCGTGCGAGGTGGAGACCCCGACGCCCTGGAGGAAGACCATTACCTCCTTGATGGCCTTCTGCTCCTGCCAGGCCGCGCCGATCGCGGCGGTGCGCTTGCGGCCGAGGCCGTGCACCTCGACCAGCCGGGCGGATTCCTCCTCGATGATCCGCAGCGTGTCCACCCCGAAGGCGGCCACGATCCGGGCGGCCATCTTCGGGCCGATGCCCTTGATCAGTCCCGACCCCAGGTAGCGCTCGATGCCCTGCACCGTCGCCGGCAGGACGGTGGTGCACTGGTGCACCTCGAACTGCCGCCCGTACCTCGGGTGCGAGCCCCACCGGCCGACCAGCCGCAGCCGTTCCCCGGGCTGCGCGCCGGGCAGCGGGCCGACCACGGTGAGCAGGTCGTCGCCGGAGCGGTCGGTGGCGACGCGGGCGATGGTGTACCCGGTCTCCTCGTTGACGTACGTGACGCGTTCCAGCACCGCTTCGAGCACGGTGCCGCGCGCGGGGGCACCCGGGCCCGCCGAGGGGGCGGAGACCGGTGCGGGCGGGGTGGTGGACATCGTGACGATGATGGCAGAACGCCCGCCGGGTGCCGGCCGCCGGGGAGACCGGAGACCCCGGCAGAAGGAGGAACGCGTGGAGGTCAACGACGTACTGACCGAGACCTACGGCCGGCTGCCCGCGTTGGTCCGCGCCGCGGTCGACGGTCTGTCCCCGGAGCAGCTTCGCCGCGCGCCCGCGCCCGGCGGGAACCCGGTGGGCTGGCTGGTGTGGCACCTGACCCGGGTGCAGGACCACCACGTCGCAGACCTGCTCGACGCCGAGCAGCTCTGGGCCACCGGCGACTGGGCGGGCCGGTTCGGGCTCGCCGCCGACCCCGACGACACCGGCTACGCGCACACCCCGGATCGGGTCGCCAGCGTCGCGCCGGAGAGCGCCCGGGTGCTCGTCGACTACCACGACGCGGTGGCGGAGCGGACCCGGGGATTCCTGGCCGGGCTACGGCCGGCGGACCTGGACCGGGTGGTCGACGAGGCGTGGGACCCGCCGGTGACCCTCGGGGTGCGGCTGGTCAGCGTCGCCGAGGACGACCTCCAGCACGTCGGACAGGCCGGGTACGTCCGCGGCCTGCTTCTGCAAGAAGGGGCCCGCCTGACGCATTCCGCATAGGGGGCCCCTCCTGACGCCGCCCGAGGCGAACACGCCCGCGCGTGCCTGCACCCCGGCGCCGAGGTCGTGCACCCAGCCGGCCAGGGCGGATTCACCCGGACCGGGTGAGCCGGGATCACCCACACCGCGGGGATGGTCGGCAGACGACGTGTGTTGTCCGGGAGGGAGGGCTGATGGCCGCATCGGCTGCGGACTACCTGTCCCGCTGCGTCGCGGGCCGCCACGACAATCTCCCCGAGACCATCAACGGCACGGTGCGCCTGGACCTCCACGACGAGGGCAGCACCGACCACTGGTTCCTCACGATCGGTGACCAACGGGTCGGGGTGAGTCGGTCGGCGGAGGCGGCGGACCTCGTCGTCGCGGGGGACCGGAAGGTGTTCGACCGGATCGTCGCCGAGGGCACGCACATCGGCGCGGCGCTGGTCCGCAACGACATCACCGCGCAAGGAGACCTGCGGCTGCTGATGCTGCTGCGGCGGCTGTTCCCCGGCCCGCCCGACGCCCGCCACCCCCGGCAGGTCGCCGCCGAGCGGGCCCCGACGTCCCGCGACGCGTCGGGGTTTGACCGGTCCCCGGAGCGGGGTGAGCGGCAGTGAAGCAGGAACTCGTGTCCGTGCTGACCGGAACCGCCTTCGCGGTCAGCGACGCGCAGGGCGACATGATGCCCGACCCGCGTGCGCCCGTCGGGCTCTTCACGTTCGACACCCGGTTCCTGTCCCACTGGGTGCTCACCGTCGACGGGCAGCGGCTGCAGGCGCTGTCCCGCGACGAGATGACGTACTTCGAGACCAAGTTCGTGCTCGTGCCCGGCGCCGCGAGCCACTACGTCGACGCCGACGTCTCGGTGATCCGACACCGGTCCATCGACGACAGCTTCAACGAGCGGATCGTCGTGCTCAACCACTCCGCCGAGCCGGCGGAGTTCACGGTTCGGATGGAGATCGCCTCCGACTTCGCCGACACCGTCGAGATCAAGGAACCGAGGGCGCGGCGGGTCGTCGTCACGCCGATGCCGGCCGAGGGCGAGCTGCGGCTGCGTTACCAGCGGGAGAGGTTCACCCGCGAGACCGTCGTGTCGTCCACCGCCCCGGTTGACGTGGACCCCAGCGGGATGACCTTCCGGATCCGGGTCCCCCCGAACGGCTCGTGGACGACCGACCTGCACATTGTCATGATCATCCAGGGGGCCGGGGCCCGGGACCTGCGGGCCAGCCTGGAGGCCCACCGCGAGCGGATCCGCCGGGACATGCGGGAGGACCTACGCCGTTGGCGGGCGCGGGCCCCCGAACTGGTCGCCGAGCGCGACGGGCTCCGCGAGGCGTACGAGGGGAGCCTGGCGGACCTCGCCGCGCTGCGGTTCGCACCGCTGTCGATCCGGGGCCGGTTGCCGGTGGGCGGCCTGCCGTGGGCGATGGCGCTGTACGGCCGGGACGCCCTGATCACCTGCCTGGAGACGCTCCCGTTCACCCCGGAGCTGGCCTCGGCCACCCTGCGGCTGCTCGCCCTCGGCCAGGGTGGCCAGCTCGACGACCACCATGAAGAGGAGCCTGGCAAGATCGTCGCCGAGTACCGCTACGGCGAGAGTGCGGTCTTCGGCGAGGCGCCCACCTACCTGCACTACGGCGCGGCCGACAACACCCCGCTGTTCGTGATCCTGCTCGACGAGTACGAGCGCTGGTCCGGCGACGCGGAGTTGGTCCGCGAACTGCGCCACGCCGCCCGGATGGCGCTGGACTGGATCGACGAGTACGGCAACATGACCGGCGACGGCTATGTGCGCTACCAGCGGCGCAACACCCGCTTCGGGCTGGTCAACCAGTGCTGGAAGAACTCGCCCGGCGCGATCGTCGATGCCGAGGGCCGGGAGCCGGCGCTCCCCCGCGCCACCTGCGAGCTACAGGGGTACGCGTACGACGCGAAGCGGCGCGGCGCCCGCCTGGCCCGCGAGTTCTGGGGCGATGCGGCGTACGCCGATCGGCTGGAACGGGAGGCGGCGGAGCTGAAGGCGCGGTTCAACCGGGACTTCTGGCTGCCGCACGGGGAGTACTACGCGCTGGCCCTGGGGCCCGACGGCGAGCCGTTCGACGCGCTCACCTCCAACATGGGTCACCTACTGTGGAGCGGCATCGTCGCCGAGGACCGGGCCGAGGCGGTGGCCCGGCACCTCGTCGGGCCACAGTTGTTCTCCGGGTGGGGGGTGCGCACCCTGGCCGATGGGCAGCTGGTGTACAACCCGGTCGGCCTGCACCTCGGCGCCGTGTGGCCGTCGGACAACGCGATCGTCGCGGCCGGCCTGCGCCGGTACGGCTACGACGAGGCGGCGGCCCGAGTCGCGGCCGGGATCTTCGACATGGTGGGGACGCTGGGCAGCCCGGTGCCGGAGGTGATCGCCGGCTACCACCGTGATTTCACCCGGTACCCGGTCCAGCTCCCGCACGCCGGCCGACCCCAGTCGTGGTCCTCGGGCGCGCTGCTGATGCTGCTCGGCACCATCCTCGGGCTGTCGCCCTGCGGGGAGAACCTACTGGTCAACCCGGCGATTCCGGAGGGCTTCGGGCGGATCGAGCTGCTCGACATCCCCGGCCGGTGGGGGCACGCCGACGCGTACGGCCGGGACCGGACGCTGGCCGGCCGGGGCCGCCGCCCCGGGCTGCGCTGACGAAGAGCGGGGCGGGGCGGCGGGTCGGGGCCCGGCGTCGACGAACGGGTACGGGCGCCCACCGCCCGCCGGGGGCGCTCAGCCCATGGTCTTCGCGCCGTCGATGGCCTCGCGGAGGATGTCGGCGTGCCCGGCGTGCTGGGACGTCTCGGCGATCACGTGCAGCAGCACCCGGCGCACCGACCAGCGTGCCCCGGGCTCGAACCAGGGGGCGAGGGGCAACGGGTGGGCGGCGTCCAGGTCGAGCGTGGCGATCAGCTCGTCGGTCGTGGCGGCCACCTGGGCGTAGCGGTCCAGCAATGCGGCCAGGGTGTCGTCGTCGCCCATCCGGAATTCGGCGGACCAGTCCGCCGGCTCGGCCCGCATCGCCTCGGCGCCGTCGACGGCGAACCGCAGCCAGGTCGCCTCCGTGAGTGCGACGTGTTTGATCAGGCCACCGAGGCAGAGCTCGCTGACGGTGCTGCGCAGCGCGGCCTGCGCGTCGGTGAGGCCGTCCACGGTCTTGCGCAGAAACCCGCGGTGCTGGCGCAGGGTCTGCAACAGGTCTGCCCGTTCGCCGGTGAGGAGCTGCACGGAGTTGGTCATGCGACCGTCCTTCCTAATCAGGTCCGACCAACCTATGCGGGCCCACCGACACTCCCGGCCACCCCGACGGTGAGCCGGCCGGTTCCCTCCGGTTGCCGATCCGCCCACGGCGCGGTCCACTGTCCACATGGGCGAGATCAGGGTGGGCACGTCCTCGTGGGCCGACCAGATGCTGCTCCGCTCCGGGTGGTACCCGCGCGCTGTCAACACCCCCGCCGGCCGCCTCGGCTTCTACGCCGAACGGTTCGGGCTGGTCGAGGTGGACACGTCGTACTACGCGGTGCCCGTGCCGGAGACCACCGCCGGCTGGGTGGCCGCCACCCCGCCGGGGTTCACCTTCGACGTCAAGGCGTTCAGCCTCTTCACCGGCCACCCCACGCCGGTCTCGGCGCTGCCCCGGGACCTGCGTCCGGCCGGCGGCCCGTCCCGGGTCCGCCGCCGGGACCTGCCCGCCGAGGCGTACGACGAGTTGTGGAACCGGTTCCGGGCGGCGCTGGAGCCGATCGCGGCGGCCGGCCGGCTCGGTGTGGTGCTCTTGCAGTTCCCGCCGTGGCTCGCGCGCGGCGCCGCCGCCGAGCGGCGCATCGTCGAAACGGCCGAGCGGCTACGCCCCTGGCGGGTGAGCGTGGAGCTGCGGCACGGTTCCTGGTTCACCGACGAGGCCGCGCTGCGCACGCTGAGCCTGCTGCGCGAGCACGACCTCTCCTTCGTCTGCGTGGACATGCCGCAGGGGTTCGCCTCGTCGGTGCCACCGATCCTGGTCGCCACCGCCGACCCGGCCGTGGTCCGGTTCCACGGCCACAGCGCCGCCTGGGGAAGCGGCGACAAGCAGGAAAAATTCCGGTACGCCTACGGCGAGCGGGAGTTGCGGGCCTGGTCGCAGCTGCTCGTCGAGTTGGCCGACGGCGTCGACGAGCTGCACGTGCTGTTCAACAACTGCTGCGGCGGCCAGGCCCAGCGCGATGCCGCCCGGTTGGTCGAGTTCCTCGGCCGGGCGGCCGTCGCGCCCGCCGGGGTCAGCCGCAGCGGCTGATCCCCTCGGTGCGCAGGCCGGTCGCCGACTCCCGGGCGTCGTCCGGCCGGTCACCGCCGGTGCTGCCGTCCGGGAAGGCGCGCCCCGACGGCGCGGGCCCGGGCGGCGCGCCCGCCCGGGCCCGCGCGCGCCGCTCATGCCCCGACCGTGGCCGGCGGGACACGAGCGGCAGGCGGTCAGCGGCCGGACATGGCGAGCTGGCGCTTGGCCGTGCCCATCGCCGCCACCTTGCCGATCGCCTTCGGCGCGCTGGCCAGCCCGCCGACCCGGCCCGAGCATCCCCCGGAACACCTGGCCGGGCCTCTGCTGCTCGCTCATGTACGCGGTGACCACCACCAGCGCGCCGGTGAGCGCCGGGACGGCCCACTGGAGCAGCTTCATCTGGCGCTGGCAGGAGGCGACGTCGACCGGCGTCTGCGGGTTCGGCTCGGTCGTCCCCCCGACCGACGGGCCGCCCGCCCGCTCCAGCCGCATCCCGAGCAGCCGGCTGTAGCCGGTGACCGCCAGCGCGCCGACCGTGAGGGCCGTCTTCACCGCGCTCATCCGGCCCACCCCGGACTGGGCGAGCATCCGGGGGCTCTCGGTCGCCAGCTCGCCGACCGCGCCGGCCAGGTGCGCCCCGATCGCCGCCGCGTTGACCGGCGTCCACCGGGCCCACCCCGCCGAGGCCACCGGGAGCCGCTGGGTCGAGTCGTTGATCTGTGTCGCCGCGCCGTTGACGCCGAGCGCCCCCATCAGCGAGCCGCCGAACCAGGCGGCCAGGCCGAGGTCGTGCATCGAGCGCAGGGCGGTGTGTCGTTCGGACATCTGATCCCCTTCCACCGTACGGGCGCTGCGGCATACCCGCCGATCGCCCGACTACGCACCGGGACCGGACGATCTCGTGGCGGGGGCGGATCTCGTCGGGCCAGATCAACACCTGGGCGGTCGGGTGGCCCGTCAGGCCCAACCGGCGGAGCGTCGACTTCTCCCCGACCGGCGACCTGGCCGCCGCGCCGTTCGTCGCCGGGCTCGGCAAGAAGCTCTCCGGCCGCAGGAAGGGGACCCTGCTATACCGAAGGCGTAACAGGGGCCCCTCCTTGCACTCCCGGTCAGCTGACGGTGATCGTTCCGTCGCCCGCGCGGACGCAGGCCACCGCCCGGGCGCCGGTGACGGCCGCCCCGGTCAGGCATCGGCCCAGCGCCTTGTGCCCGGCCACGTTCGGGTGCCACGACTCCTGGCAGGTCTGGAAGTACGTCACGCAGGTGTTCGCGATCCGCTCGATGTCGATCTTGTCTTTGCCGGCGAGGCTGGTCACGAAGGTGCCGCTCGGGCCGTCCATGAGCCGGATCGGCGTGGCGAGTGCCCCCGACGGGCTGGTCGGCTGCTCGCAGAGCCGGGCACCGTCGAACGCCCGCTGCACATTCAGGTAGACCAGGTCGTCGGCCCGGAACTCGCTGGCCAGGGTGTCGCGCACCGAGCGGACCAGGGTGCCCAGACCCGTGGAGAACCGGTGCCCGGGCGCCAGGCTGGCGCGGTGGATCGGGCAGCCGGCCGCGTACCGCTCGGCGCCGAGGTCACGGAACTTGTCCCGGTCGTCGGCCCGGTCGTCCTCCTCCCAGTAGTTCGAGGCGAGGTCGAACGGCAGCGGGTTGGTGTAGTCCTGGAAGACCACCCGGTGCTGGCCGTCGGCGTCGATCTGGTCGAGGGTGGCGAGAAGCTGCCGTACGGCCGCCGTGGTCTCCGCCGTGGCGGCGCTGAACTGGGCCGCGGTGGCCAGGTCGGCGTCGGTGCACGGCTCCTGCGGCACCGGCCCACCCAGGTACGCCCAGAACTCCCACCAGCCGGTCCACGCGTCGGCGATGAACCGGTTGGCGCACTTCTCCGCCACGCTGCCGAAGGTGAACGAACTGTTGTTCGAGCCGAGACCGACCAGCACCAGGTCGATGTCGTGGGTCTGACCGACCGCGCGGAGCTGGTCGAGCTGCGAGGCGACCGAGCGGCCCTGGGCCCGGTTGACCGAGGCGCTGGCGATGTCGTACGGCTGGCCGCCCGAGCAGGCCAGGTTGAACCGGTCGGTGATGCCCGGCAGGTCGGCCTGGAACAGCGACGCGTTGGGGGAGCGGTGGCAGAAGTACGCGTTGCTGTTCGGCGCGTCCCAGCCGGGAAAGCCCTGGCTGATGCCGTTGACGTCGACGACCGGGGAGTACGGGCCGGCCCCCTCGCCGCTGATGAAGCTGTCACCGAGCGCCACGGCCGCGGTGGGGAGGCCGGCCACCGCCGGGGCGGTTGGCGCGACGGCGGTCGACAGCGCCGCCGCCGCGACGGTCAGCACCGCCGCGAGCGCGGTACGACGGAATACGGACATGCGCGCCATCCATCCATGGAAATGTGGGAGTCTCTGCGAGGTGGTGATCACATCACGGCCGTGTGGCGGGCGTCAACGGGCGGTCACCCTCCGCAACCGAGGCCCGAGATCGGGTCGGCGGCCCGGGAACGACAGGGGTGGGCGGGCGCGGTGAAGACCGGACGGGCGGGCGGCGCCCGGCGGCCCGGGAACGACAGGGGTGGGCGGCGTGAACCGACGGCGCGTACCGTCGGGGGCGGGATGAACCGCGGCCCCGGCGGCGTTGACGCCCGGTGTCGGGGCCCGCAGGCCGGGTCCGACGGCCCCCACCGACGGCGGCGCGGCCCGAAGTGCGGGGTGCCGGCGTCCTGTCCCACCTCCCGGTTAGGCTCGCTGCGGCGCGCCGCGCGAGGTGATCGAGCCGGTGAGCGACACCACCACCGCCGAGACCTGGGAGTTCGACCAGTTGACCGCACAGCCTGAGACGCTCTACGGGGCCGACGACCTGACGCACCTCGAGGGCTTGGACGCCGTCCGCAAGCGTCCTGGCATGTACATCGGCTCGACCGACAGCCGTGGCGTGGGTCACCTCGTCAACGAGATCCTCGACAACTCCACCGACGAGGGTGTCGCGGGTCACGCCACGCGCATCGAGGTGATCCTGCACGCCGACGGCTCGGTGCAGGTCGACGACGACGGCCGGGGCATCCCCACCGACGTGCACGCCAAGTCCGGGATCTCCGGCGTCGAGCTGGTGCTCACCCGCCTGCACGCTGGCGGGAAGTTCGGCGGCTCCGGCTACAAGACCTCCGGTGGCCTGCACGGCGTCGGCGCGTCCGCCGTCAACGCCCTCTCCCGGCGCTTCGACGTCACCGTCCGGCGGGGCGGCAAGGTGCACGCCATGTCGTTCCAGCACGGAGTGCCCGGCGCCTTCGCCGGCCCCGGCCCCGACGCCGCCTTCACCCCCGGCCCCGGCCTGCAGATCGTCGGCGCGATGAAGCGCGGCCAGCGCACCGGCACCTCGATCCGCTACTGGCACGACGCCCGGTACTTCGAGACCGGTGCCTCGCTGGACGCCGAGGCCGTCCGGCTCAAGCTGCGCAACACCGCGTTCCTGGTCCCCGGCGTGAGTTACCTGCTGCGCGACCACACGGGCGAGGAGCCGGTCGAGGAGACCTTCCACTTTCCCAACGGCCTCACCGACATGGTCGAGTTCCTCGCCCCGGCGGGCGACCGGCCGGTCTCCGGCACGCTGCTGGTCACCGGCGAGGGCACCTACCGGGAGAACGCCGCCGACGCCAACGGCGTCATGCAGTCCAACGTGCAGCGCCGGGCCGAGGTCGAGATCGCGTTCCGCTGGGGCACCGGCTACGAGCGCACCGTCGAGTGCTTCACCAACACCATTCGCAACGCCCACGGCGGCACCCACCGCAAGGGCTTCGAGCGCGCCCTGGCCCGTGCCCTCGCCGACGCGGCTCGCGCCGCCCGGGGCCTGCTGCGACCCAAGGAGGACGCGCCCACCCTGGACGACGTCCTGGAGGGCATGACGGCCGTCGTGCACGTGCGGATCCCCGAGCCGCAGTTCACCTCGCAGACCAAGGACGAGCTCTCCACCGCCGGCATCACGAAGGTGCTTCAGGGGCTGGTCGAGGCGCACGTCAAGGCGTGGCTGGAGGACCGCCGCACCAAGGCCGAGGCCCGTACGGTGCTTCAGAAGATCGTCGACGCGGCCCGGGTCCGGCTGACCCAGAAGCAGCAGAAGGACGCGGCCCGCCGCAAGACGGCGCTGGAGGGCGCGTCGATGCCGGCGAAGCTGGTCGACTGCCGCGCGTCAGGCATCGACAGAAGCGAACTGTTCATCGTGGAGGGGGACAGCGCTCTCGGGACGGGGCGACTTGCCCGATCCGCCGAATATCAGGCGCTTCTTCCGATTCGCGGCAAGATCCTCAACGTGCAGAAGGCCAACCTCCAGCAGGTGCTGGACAACGCCGAGTGCGCCGCCATCGTCCAGGTGCTCGGGGCCGGCTCCGGCCGCACCTTCGACCTGGCGTCAATGCGGTACGGCCGCGTGCTGATCATGGCGGACGCCGACGTGGACGGCGCGCACATCCGTACCCTGCTGATCACCCTGTTCGCCCGGTACATGCGCCCGCTGATCGAGGCCGGCCGGCTCTACGCCGCGATGCCACCCCTGCACAAGATCACCACCAGGGGGCGCAACCCGCAGACGATCTACACGTACACCCAGGCGGAGATGGAGGCGACGGTCCGCAAGCTGGAGAAGGCCGGCCGGCAGATTGTCACCCCGATCCCCCGGTTCAAGGGGCTCGGCGAGATGGACGCCGACGAGCTGTGGGAGACCACGATGAACCCGGCCACCCGGGCGGTCCGCCGGATCACCCTCGACGACGTCGACGCCGCCGAGCGGATCCTGGAGTTGCTGATGGGGGAGAAGGTCGAGCCGCGCCGCAACTGGCTGATCGAGTCCGCCGACCGGGTCGACCGGGACGCGATCGACGCATGAGGACCGACCCCCGCCCGACCCCGGCCCGCCGGGGGAAGCGCCGCCCGACCGTGGCCCGCCGAGGAGAGAGCTGAACCATGGCACGTCGTAAGAACACCGGTCCCAGGGCGGACCTGGCAGCCTTCGACCAGGCCGGCGCGCGGGTCTTCGACAACCCGCTGGTCACCGAGGTCTCCGACTCGTACCTGGAGTACGCGTTCTCGGTCATCCACTCCCGCGCCCTGCCCGACGCCCGAGACGGCCTCAAGCCGGTGCACAGGCGCATCCTCTACTCGATGCACGAGGCGGGGCATCGCCCCGACCGGGCGCACGTGAAATCGGCCCGGGTGGTCGGCGACGTGATGGGCCGATACCACCCGCACGGCGACACCGCGATCTACGACGCGATGGTCCGCCTGGCCCAGGACTTCTCGCTGAACGTCCCGCTCATCGACGGGCATGGGAACTTCGGTAGCCCGGACGACGGCCCGGCTGCCGCGCGTTACACCGAGGCCCGGATGTCCCACGAGGCGATGCTGCTGGTCGGCGAGCTGGGCGAGGACACCGTCGACGTCGAGCCGAACTACGACGGCTCGCTCACCCAGCCGACAGTGCTGCCGGCCGCGTTCCCCAACCTGCTGGTCAACGGCGCGTCCGGGATCGCGGTCGGGATGGCGACCAACATGATCCCGCACAACCTGGCCGAGGTCGTCTCCGCAGCCCGATGGCTGATCAACCATCCGGACGCCGACCTGGACAAGCTGATGGAGTTCGTTCCCGGCCCCGACCTGCCGACCGGCGGCGTGCTGCTCGGCCTCGACGAGGTGCGCCGGGCGTACGAGACGGGGCGCGGCGTCGTGCGCATGCGCGGCCGGGTGGAGATCGGTCCCCTGGAGGGCAGCCGGGGCCGGCAGGCCATCACCGTGGTCGAGTTGCCCTACGGCGTCGGCGCCGAGAAGGTGATCGCCGCGGTCACCAACGAGGTCAACAAGACCAAGCGGCTCACCGGCATCGCCGACGTCAAGGACCTCACGGACCGGGAGAACGGCACCCGCCTGGTCATCGAGTGCAAGGTGGGAGTCAATCCGCAGGCGCTGCTGGCCGACCTGTACCGGCTCACCCCGCTGGAGCAGTCGTTCGGCGTCAACAACCTGGTCCTCGTCGACGGGCAGCCGCAGACCCTGGGGCTGAAGGCGCTGCTGGAGGTCTTCCTGCGGCACCGCTACGACGTGGTGACCCGGCGCAGCGCGTACCGGCGGCGCAAGCGGCAGGAACGGCTGCACCTGGTCGACGGCCTGCTGATCGCCCTGCTCGACATCGACAAGGTGGTCCGGCTGATCCGGAGCAGCGACGACGCCCAGGCCGCCAAGGACGGCCTGATGCGCCAGTTCAAGCTCTCGGACATCCAGGCGAGCTACATCCTGGACACTCCGCTGCGCCGGCTGACGAAGTTCGACCGGATCGAGCTGGAGGCCGAGCAGGAGCAGTTGCGCAAGGAGATCGCCCAGCTCTCCACCATCCTGGACGACGAGAAGGTGCTGCGGAAGGTCGTCTCCGACGAACTGGCCGCCGTGGTGAAGAAGTTCGGCACGGAGCGGCGGACCACGCTGGTCGACGGGGACCTGAAGGAGGTGCTGGCCGCGTCCGCGCCGGCGGGTCCGCTGGAGGTGGCCGACGACCCGTGCCAGGTGATCCTCTCCGCCACCGGGTTGGTCGCCCGGACCGCGGCCGAGTCGGAGGAGGCCGCCGAGGGGCGCCGGCGTAGCGGCCGGGTCAAGCACGACGCGGTACGTGCCCTCGTGCACTCCACGGCCCGGGGCCGGGTGCTGCTGGTGACCAGCGCCGGCCGGGCGTTCAAGATCGACGTGCTGCCGTTGCCGGTGCTGCCGGAGCAGGCCGGCACGGTGTCGTTGCGCGGTGGCATGTCCGCCGCCGAGCTGGTGCCCCTGGAGCCGGGGGAGTCGGTGGTGGGGCTGGCGCCGCTTGGGCCGACTGCGGAGGGCTCGCCGGGGCTGGCGTTGGGCACGCGGCAGGGCGTGGTGAAGGTGTGCGCCCCCGACTGGCCGGTGCGTTCCGACGAGTTCGAGGTCGTCGGGCTGCGCGAGGGCGACGAGGTGGTCGGGGCGACCTGGCTCGCCGACGGTTCGGAGACACTGGCCTTCGTCTCCTCCGAGGCGTCGCTGCTGCGCTTTCCGGCGTCGCTGGTGCGCCCGCAGGGGCCGAAGGGCGGCGGCATGGCCGGCATCAACCTGCCGGCGGGGGCGCGGGTGGTCTTCTTCGGCGCGGTCCGGGAGGACGATCCGTCCCACGGCGAGCCGATGGTGGTGACGTCCACCGGAGCGACGGTGAAGGTGACCCCGTTCGAGGCGTACCCGGCGAAGGGGCGGGCGACCGGCGGGGTGCGTGCACAGCGGTTCCTCAAGGGCGAGACGGACCTGGTGGTTGCCTGGATCGGCCCTCGGCCGGTCGGTGCGACGGCGACCGGCGACCCCGTGGAGCTGCCTCCGGCCGATCCGCGCCGCGACGGCAGCGGCTTCGCGGTGATGCTGGGGCCGACGGTGGTCGGCCACCAGATCGAACGCAACTGACCTCATCCCTACCCCCGCCCCTGCGATCAACTCAGGGGGCGGGGGTGCGGAGGCGGGTGGCCAGGCGCATGCCGTGGTAGACCACCAGGGCGGCGGCGGTGCCGAGGGCGATGCCGTTGAAGGAGAGGTCGCCGGTGGCCAGGGTGTAGTTGGCCGCGCCGATGATCAGGGCGACGGCGGCGGTCATCAGGTTGACCGGGTCGTGGAAGTCGACCCGGTTCTCGATCCAGATCCGCGCGCCGAGGACGGCGATGAGGCCGTACAGGGCGGTGGTCGCGCCGCCGAGCACCCCGGCCGGCACGGTGAGGATCAGCGCGCCGAACTTCGGGCTCAGGCCGAGCAGCACGGCGGCCATCCCGGCCACCCAGTACGCGGCGGTCGAGTAGACGCGGGTCGCCGCCATCACGCCGATGTTCTCCGCGTACGTGGTGGTGCCGGAGCCGCCGCCGGAGCCGGCGAGCACCGTGGCCAGGCCGTCGCCGAGGAACGCCCGGCCCATGTCCCGGTCGAGGTTGCGGCCGGTCATCGCGGCGACCGCCTTGACGTGCCCGGCGTTCTCCGCGATCAGCACGAGGATGACGGGGATCACGAGCACCGTCGCACGCAGGCTGAAGCTCGGCGCGTGGAACTCGGGCAGGCCGATCCACGCCGCCTCGCGCAGCCCGTCGACGGCCTTCGGGTCGAGGCCGCCCAGGGCGGCGGCGAGCAGCCAGCCGACGACCACGCCGAGCAGGATGGACAGCCGGGCCGCGAAGCCTCGGAACGCCACCGTGGCGAGCAGGATCGCGGCCAGGGTGAGCACGGCGATCAGCGGCTGGGCCTTCACGCCGGTGCCGCTGCCGCCCCCGTCCCAGGCGACGGGGGCGAGGTTCAGCCCGATCAGCGCCACGATGGCGCCGGTGACCACGGGCGGCATCAACGCGTCGATCCAGCGCGCCCCGGCGAGCTGGACGACGAGGCCGACGGTGGCCAGGGCGGCGCCGGCCACGACGATGCCGCCGAGCGCGGGGCCGATGTCGCCGCCGGCCTTCGCGGCCAGCACCGGGGCGATGAACGCGAACGACGACCCGAGGTACGACGGCAGCCGGTTGCCGGTGATCACCAGGAAGAGCAGGGTACCGACGCCGGAGAAGAACAGCGTGGTGGCCGGCGGAAAGCCGGTGATCAGCGGCACGGTGAAAAGGTGGCGCCGAACATCGCCACCACGTGCTGCACACCGACGCCGAGGGTGCGCGGCCAGGAGAGCCGCTCGCCGGGGTGGACCACGTCGCCCGGGCTGACGGAGCGGCCGTCGCCGTGCAGGGACCAGGGGGACCAGCGGGAGCGTGCTTCGGTGGGGGTCTGGGTCATGGCGCGCCCTTCGCGTCGACGGCGGTGAGGGGCGTGGACCCTGGAAGTGTTTCTAGCAGAGGGCGTGTTCTTGGCGCGCGGGCAGCCAGCGCTCGTGTCCGGCGTCGGGCCGCTCGTGTCGCCCCGCGTCGGGCCGCTCGTGTCGCCCCGCGTCGGGCCGCTCGTGTCGCGCGTCGGTGCCCGCGTCTGGCACCGGTACCGGGAGTTCCTCTCGGCCCCTATGGAGCTGCCCCGGATGTGCGCCCAGAGGTGGCCGGACACTCCGGGTCGCCGACTGATGGCGCTGCGACTGATGGCGCTGCGACTGATGGCGCTGCGCTGCCAGTAGCACAAACGGGGCAGCTCCATAGGGGCCGAGGCCGATGCCCTCGGCGCCCGGCCCGCCCGGCAACACACGCCCGGTGTGGGCGGCGCTCAGGCGACCCCGGCCGGGCGGAACTGGACGCTGACCCGGGGCCCGACCGGGCGCGCGGTCTTCGGGATCGCGTGCTCCCAGGTGCGCTGGCAGGAGCCGCCCATCACCACCAGGTCGCCGTGGCCGAGCGGGAAGCGCAGGCCGGGCCCGCCGCCGCGCGGGCGCAGCAGCAGCGGGCGCGGCGAGCCGAACGAGACGATGGCGACCATGGTGTCGGTGTGCGCCCCGCGGCCCAGGGTGTCGCCGTGCCAGGCGACGCTGTCGCGCCCGTCGCGGTAGAGGCACATTCCGGCGGTGACGAACGGCTCGCCCAGCTCCGGGGCGTAATGCGCAGTCAGGGCCGCCCGCGCCCGGGTGAGCACCGAATGAGGCAGCTCCCGGTGGCCGGCGTACCAGCAGAGCAACCGGGGAACGTCGACCCGCGCGTCGTACATCGTGCGGCGCTCGGCCCGCCAGGGCACGTCGGCGAGCAGCACGTCGAGAACCGCGTCGGAGCCGCGTACCCAGCCGGGCAGGTGGTCCACCCAGGCGCCCCGGCCCAGCGGGTGCCGGCGCAGCCCGGCGAGCGGGCCAAGCCCCGGGCCGTCGTCGGTGAGGTCGAGCATGGACGGCTGGTAGGCGCCACCGGACATGTCCGCAGCCTACCTGGCTTTTCGTACACGCGTGCGAGTGCGCGGTCTGGCCTGTCACCCGCCGGTCACCTGCCGCACACGTGGGCGTAGCCGCCCGTCGCCGGGACGGGTCTAGCGTGGTTGCGCTCCGCCCGGCACCGGGTGGGCGTCGCCGGTGCCGCGAGGGGACCCACCCATGCGGAGCCGGCTCCCCACCGCCGCGAGGAGGCCGCCCGTGCAGGGTCAGCTCACCACCGCTCTGGCGGCCGTGCCCCGGCGGGCGGTGCCCGGCCGCCCGGCCCGCCCCGCCCGGTGGCTGGCGGCCTGGCTCGCCGCCGCGTGGCTCGGGCCCCTGCTGGCGTACGCGGCGGGCCTGGCCGGCGTGCTCCCACTGGTGCTGCTCGGTCTGACGGCCGGGCTGCTGCGCAGTGGCCGGACCCTGCTGGACCGGCTGGTGCTGGCCGGTGGGCTGCTGGCCGGCGCGACGTGCGCCGCCGGGCTGCTAATAACTCCGCCTGGCCGTGGGGGCTGCACCCGGTCCCGG
>NZ_GG657738.1:5513769-5516132 GCF_000158815.1 Micromonospora sp. ATCC 39149
GCCGACGAGGGCGAGCACCGCGTCGGCCACCCGGGCCCGGCCGCGCCCGTCGACGGTGGCCCAGGCGCGGCCGGCCAGGGCCGCCCGGCGCTCGGGGGAGTCGAGCAGGGCGCGCAGCGTCCGCGCGGCCTCGGCCCGGGCCGCCCGGCCGGGCAACCCGGCGGCGGCCAGCGTGGGCAGCTCGCCGAGGCCGGCCACGATCCGCGCGTCCACCACCCGGCGGTACGACTCGCGCTGGTTGTCCACCACGCACACCAGCGCGGCCGGCGCGCCGAGGCAGCACAGCTCCCAGGTGGACGTGCCTGCCGCGCTGACCACCAGGTCGGCGGCGGCGACCAGGGCGGGCAGGCTGTCGGTGGGCGGGACGGGCCGCACCGCCTGCCCCCGCCCCGGGGCCAGCGCCGCCAGGTCCGCCTCGACGTCGGCGCGACCGACGACCACGGTCAGGTTCATCGGGTGCCCGGTGGACAGCAGCACCCGGGCCAGCACCGGGGCAGCCCCGAACGCGTCGGTGCCGCCGAAGAAGGCCAGCACCCGGGGTCGGGGCGTCCGCGTCGGCGGGCGGGGAGCCGCCGGCCGCGCGGCCACCACGGCGTCGCGCAGCAGGGGGTACGCCGTCCCGGCGAGCAGCCGGCCGGGCAGCGGCCCGTGCGTCGCACCGAGGTTCTGGTCCAGGTACACGTCGGCGTCCTGCCCCCGGGTGTCACCGTCGACGACGGCGAGGGTCACCACCCCGGCCGCGCGCAGCGCGCCCGCCCCGGCCGGGTCCAGCTCGTACGAGTCGAGCACCATCACGTCGAGGCCGTGCCGGCGGGCCGCCGCGACGAGGTCGTCGGGGCGCTCCGGGCCGGGATGCAGTGGGATGCCCCGGTCGGCGAGCTGCCGGGCAGCCCAGCCGACCCCCTCGACGGTGCCGAAGAAGTCGACCCGGTGGCCCCGGGCGAGAAACTCCTCGGCCAGGGCGAGGCAGCGCACCAGGTGCCCGACCCCCCGGGTCGGCCCGGCGTCGCAGCGAACCCCGACGCGTACCGTGCTCAGGACTCCTCCAGCCGCTTCTGCCGCACCGAGGCGTTCAGGGCACGCAGGGCCGGTTGGCCCGCCAGCCAGTCGGCGAGCTTGGCCAGCGGGACGCTGACGTCGCCGAAGTGGTCGGTGACCGCCCTGACCAGCGCCCAGTCCTGCTCGGTGTCGAGGGTGAGCCGAAGGGCCGACCGGTCGGGGGTGAGCGTCACCCCGAGCACCCGGAACAGCTCCGGATGGGTGTACGCGTACGAGGTTACGTGCACCCGGTGGTGGTCGGCGGCGATCCGGTGCAGCGTACGCAGCGTGTCGGCCCGGATGATCTCCACGTCGAGCCCGCGCGGCAAAGTACGGGCGATGGAGGTGCTCGCGTAGTCCAGCCCCGGCACGGCCCGGTACACGTCGGCGACCAGCCGGACGATCTCCGGGTCGAGCAGCGGGCAGTCGGCGGTGAACCGCATGACCGCGTCGCCGGGGTGCGCGTCCAGCGCGCCGACAAACCGGTCGAGCACGTCGTCGACGGAGCCCCGGTGGCAGGCAACGCCGAGCCGGGCGCACTCGGCGACCACGGCGTCGTCGACGGCGTCGGTGCTCGTGGCCACGACCAGGTCGGCGAGCACCCCGCCGTCGGCGGCGGCCCGGACCACCCGGCCCAGCACCGAGCGCCCGGCCAGCGGGCGCAGCACCTTGCCGGGCAGTCGCGACGACCCCATCCGGGCCTGCACGATTCCCACGATCCGCGTCACCGCTGCTCCTCCTCGCCGTGCCGGGGTGCGAGGACGTCCTTGGCCCGTCGCTTCGCCGCGCGGGCGCCCCGCTTCGCCAGCCGGGCCGGCGTGATCGCCAGCCGGCCGACCCGGTAGCTCAGCGAGCCGCTGAGCAGGTTGATGGTGGCGTCGGCCCGGCGCAGCGCCCGCTCCCGGGAGGTGAGCAGCTCCTCCGTCCAGCGCAGCAGGGCCGCCAGCCGGGTCAGCTCGTCCTTCTGCCGCAGCCACGCCTCGCGTAGCTGCTGGTGGCTGTCCAGGCCCGGCGGGGGCGCGGTGGGCTCGACCGCGCGCAGCTCGTCGGCGAGGGCGACGCGGTCGGCGCCGTCCAGCCCGCGCAGCGCGGCGGTGACCGCCACCTCCGCGTCGACGGCCGCCGTCACCGTCGCCCGGTCCAGGTCGCGGCCGGCGGTGCCGGCCAGCACCACGGTCAGCCCGGCCACGTCGAGGGTGGACGGCCAGGGGTGGGCGTACCCGCCGGTGGCCAGGGCGGCGGCGAACCCCCACAGGCCCCGGGCCAGCGTCACGTCCACCGGCCACGGGTCGCTGGCCCGCCAGCTCGGGTCGAGCACCGCGAAG
>NZ_GG657738.1:5516503-5522607 GCF_000158815.1 Micromonospora sp. ATCC 39149
CCGGTCTCATCGCCCAGGGGAGGGGCCGGGATCGGCGAGTTGCCCGCGCGGTGGGCCAGCACCAGCCAGCCCGGGGCGAGCGCGGCACCCAGCCCGGCGTGCAGCGCGTCGACCGCGAGCCGGGCCGGGTCCTGGAGCACGGGGCCGTCGGAGCGGTCCCGCGCGCACGCGCCGTGCAGCATCGCGTCGAGCAGCGCGCTCGTGGGGCGCGCGGCCAGCGCCCCGGCGTCGACCAGCACGGTCGGCGCGGCCGGGTCGGGGTACGCGGCGAAACACCCGCCGGGGCGCAGCCCCACCCCGGTCAGCCGGTCCCGCACCTGATCCAGGTTGGCGGGGCGGCCGGCGTCCAGCGCTCCGCTGATCGTCCAGTCGGCGTCGTCGCGCCCGACGTACCAGGGCGCGGCGTCGACCATCCGGGTCAGCCCCACCGGGTTGTCCACCCGTAGCAGCAGGCTCCCGCCCGGGGCGAGCACGGCGGCGAACCGCCGCAGCAGCCCGTCCCAGCCGACCGGGGTCCCCTCCACCGACTCCACCGCGTCCAGGCCGGCGGCGGCGATCACCACGTCGAACGTCTCGTCGGCCGGCAGCCCACCGGGGCCGCCGACCACGACCCGAACGGGGCGGTCCTCGGCCAGGGCCGCACCGTCCGGCCAGCCGCGTAGCAGGCAGGTGACCTCGGCGTGGGCCAGCCGGTCGACCAGTTCGGGATCGTGCGGCCCGGCGAGCAGCACCCGCGCGCCGACCGGCACGACCCGGGCGGCGAGCGCCGCGAGGGGCCCGCCGGCGGGCAACCGCCGGGCCGGCCGGTCCGACCAGGTCAGCATCTCCCCGCCGGGCAGGGCGATCCGGGGCGAGGTGTCAGTGGTCAACGGGTTCCTCCTGGAGGGTCGCCCAACCCAGCAGCTCACGCAGCTCGGCCGGCGTACAGCGGTGGTCGGTGCCCAGTTCGGCGCGGGCGATCTCGACCGCGGTCGGCAGGTGCACCGACTCGCCGTGCAGGTCCGGCCACTGGCGGCGGATGCGGGCGGTGCCGCCGAACGTCGGGTCCTCGTCGGCGAGGATCATCGGGTCGCCGTAGACGGCCGGCTCGCAACCGGCCGCGATGCCGTAGAAGATGGCGCTGGTCAGCCGGTTGGACGCCACCCGGCGGTGCCGGCGCAGCTCGGTGAGCTGCTTGTCGAGGAAGAGCGGGTCGGTGTCCTTCCACCAGTGGCCCCGGTAGCCGTGGCAGATCACCCGGAACCCCGCCTGCTCGTAGAGGCGGCGGACCCGGCGCATGCCGTACTCGTGCCAGTAGAGGCAGACGGTGACCGGGCCCGGCTCGGTGGCGCGGATGCGGGCGATCAGCTCCCGGTGGTCGCCGCGCACGTGCTGGCCCTCCCAGCCGTGGAACGGATACCAGATGGTGCCCTCCCGCTGGGGCTCCGGCGGGTCGTCGGCGCGCAGCGCCAGCAGGTACGCGAACGGCGCGCCGGTCACCACGACGTTGCGCCGCCCCACCGACCAGGCCCGCCGCCGGGTCTGATCGGACCACAGCAGGCTCGGCGTGCCCTCGACGTACGGGTGACCGGGGGCCAGGCCGTCGCCGATGTTCCAGCCGTGCTGGACGTACCCGTTGATCCGGGGCGGGTGCCCGTCGCCGAGGCCGCAGTAGCGGGCCAGCACGTGCGCGTGGCCGTAGAAGTGGTTCGCGTGGTGCATCCCGGTCCCCTCAGGCGGCGGCGCGCGCCGGGGCGGCGTGCAGGGCGTCGGCCAGGGCGTCGACCACCCGTTCCTGGTCGGCGTCGGTGAGGTCGGGGAACAGCGGCAGGGAGAGCTGCTCGGCGTAGAACCCCTCGGCGACGGGGCACGAGCCGCGCCGGTAGCCCAGGTCCGCGAACGCCGGGTGCCAGTGCACGGGCACGTAGTTGACCTGCACGCCGATGCCGGCGGCGCGCATCGCGTCGTACACGGCGCGGCGGCGGCCCTCGTGCACCCGGATCGGGTACAGGTGCCAGGCCGGGTCGGCCCAGGACCGCCGGCCCGGCACCGACACGCCGGGCAGGTCGGCGAGGGCCTCGTCGTACCGGGCGACCAGCTCGGCGCGGCGGGCCAGGAACCGGGGCAGTCGGCGTAGCTGGCTGCGGCCCAGCGCGCAGAGCACGTCGGGCAGCCGGTAGTTGAGCCCGAACTCGTGGACCTCCTGGTGCCAGCCGCCCTCGTCCGGCCAGCGCTGCTCGTCGCGGTCGCGGACCAGCCCGATGTTGCGGAAGCGCCGAGCCCGCTTGAGTAGCAGCGGGTCCACCGCGGCGACCGCGCCGCCCTCGGCGGTGGTGAGGTTCTTCGTCGGGAAGAACGAGAACGTGGTCAGGTCGGCAAGCGACCCGACCGGCCGGCCGTGGTAGGCCGCGCCGACGGAGTGGGCGGCGTCGGCGAGCAGCAGCGTGTCGCCACCGTCCAGCACCGCGCGCAGCGCGTCGTAGTCGGCGGGGTGGCCGGCGTAGTCGACCGCCGCCACCACCTTCGTCCGGCCGGTCAGCGCCGCGCCGACCGCCGCCGGGTCCAGGGTGTACGTCTCCGGCTCGACGTCGGCGAAGACGATCCGCGCGCCGAGGGCGACGGCGCTGCTGGCGGTGGCCACGAACGTCATCGGCGGGACGATCACCTCGTCGCCGGGGCCGACGCCGGCCGCCGCGTACGCCACGTGCAGGGCGGCGGTGCCATTGGACACCGCCGCGCAGCCGACCCCACCGGTCCAGCCGGCCAGGTCCGCCTCGAACGCGTCGACCTGCGGGCCGGTGGTGAGCCAGTCGCTGCGCAGCGTGGCGACCACGGCGGCGACGTCGTCGTCGGTGACGGACTGCCGCCCGTACGGGAGCATCGCCATCACGCGGCGATGCCGAGCATGTCGCGCAGCTGGTCCACGCCGAGCCACTCGTCGTTGGTGTCCGACTGGTACGCGAACCCGTCCGGCACCGGCTCGCAGTGCGCCGGCGGCTGGTAGCCCCAGGTGGCGATGGTCGGCTGCACGATGAACCGGTCGGGGGTGCGCAGGGTCCGGCGGCTGTCGTCCGGGGCGATCATCTCCTCGTGCAGCTTCTCGCCGGGCCGGATGCCGATCTCGTGGGTGGTGGCGTCCGGGGCGACGGCCTCGACCAGGTCGAGGATGCGCATGCTCGGGATGCGCGGGACGAACAGCTCGCCGCCCTGCATCTGGTCGAACGAGTCGATGACGAACTGGACGGCCTGGTCCAGGGTGATCCAGAACCGGGTCATCCGCTTGTCTGTGATGGGCAGGCTGCGGCCCTCGGCGGCGAGCCGGCGGAACAGCGGCACCACCGAGCCCCGACTGCCCACCACGTTGCCGTAGCGCACCACGGCGAAGCGGGTCGGGTGGTGGGCGGCGTAGTGGTTCGCCGAGACGAACAGCTTGTCGCCCACCAGCTTGGTCGCGCCGTACAGGTTGATCGGGCTGGACGCCTTGTCGGTGGAGAGCGCGATGACCTTCTTCACCCCGGCTTCGATGGCCGCGTCGACGACGTGCTGCGAGCCGGTGATGTTGGTGGCGATGAACTCCGACGGGTTGTACTCGGCGGTGTCCACCTGCTTGAGCGCGGCGGCGTGCACGACGTGGTCGACGCCGTGCATGGCCCGGGTGAGCCGGTGGCGGTCCCGGATGTCGCCGATGAACCAGCGCAGCCGCGGGTCGTCGCCGAGCTGCTGGCGCAGCTCGTACTGCTTGAGCTCGTCGCGGGAGAACACCACCACCCGGGCCGGGTCGGCCTCGGCCAGGAGGTGCCGCAGGAAGGTGCGGCCGAAGGACCCGGTGCCCCCGGTGATCAGAATGGAGGACCCATTCAACTCGCTCAACTGGTGCTCCCAAGGTCGGTTGATCTCTCGGCCGGGGACGGTTCCGGCCGGCGGACGGATCGTGACGCTAAGCCGGCAGAGTTAACGGCCCGACGCCGCGCGGTGAACGGGCACGACGCGCATGGTGAATGCGTCATGCCCGCCGAGTGTCGGTGGCGGTCCGGTGGGTGAACAGGGGGTGTCGAACCGCCACCGGTCAGACCAGGTCCCAGCCCAGCGCGGTGCCCCGGGGCACGTCGCGGCGGAACGTACGGCCGAGCACCCGGTCCAGGTCGGCCGGGGGGAGACCACCGGCCGGGCGGATCGAGCGCACGTTGTCCCGGGTCACGGGGTCGCCCGCGCGGACGTCGGCCACCACGTACAGCGACCGGCGGAACCGCAGCCCCTCCCGCTCGGTGGGGGTCGGGCCGATGGTGGTGGCGCCCAGCGCCGCCCAGGCCCGCTCGGACTCGACGCGCAGGTCGGCCAGCTCGGTCGGCTCCAGCGAGAAGTCCGAGTCCACCCCGCCGTCGGCGCGGCGCAGCGTCACGTGCTTCTCGATCAGGCAGGCGCCCAGCGCCACCGCCGCCACCGGCACCCCGATGCCGGGGGTGTGGTCGGAGATCCCGACCGGCACGCCGAACGTGTCGGCCAGCACCGGCAGCCGGCGCAGGTTGCTGTCCTGCGGCGGGGCCGGGTACGAGGCGGTGCAGGCCAGCAGCACGATGCCGCCGGCGCCGCCGGCGCGGGCGGCGGTCACCGCGGCGTCGATCTCCCCGACCGTGGCCATGCCGGTGGAGATGACCATCGGCTTGCCGGTGGCGGCCACCAGCCGGATCAGCGGCAGGTCGACCAGCTCCGACGAGGCGATCTTGTACGCCGGGGTGTCCAGCTCCTCCAGCAGCTCCACGGCCGTGTGGTCGAACGGCGAAGAGAAGACCGTGAGGCCGTGCCGGCGGGCCCGCTCGAAGATCGGCCCGTGCCACTCGTACGGCGTGTGCGCCCGCTCGAAGAGCTGGTACAGCCGCTCGCCGCCCCACAGCTCGTGACCGCCGGAGATGCGGAACTCCGGCGCGTCCACGTCGATGGTCAGCGTGTCCGGGGTGTACGTCTGGAGCTTGAGCGCGTGTGCGCCGCTGGCCGCCACCGCGTCCACGATGGCCAGGGCCCGGTCGAGGCTGCCGTTGTGGTTGCCGGACATCTCGGCGACCACGAAGGGCCGCTCGCCGGTGCCCACCGCGTGCGGGCCGATCTTGACTGTCGTCATGTTCCCCTGCTCAGTTCCGTCCACACCACCTGGTGCGGCGTGCCGTCGACGTCCCGCTCGTAGCGGCGGACGATCGTGAATCCGAAGCGCCGGTGCAGCGCCAGCACCGGCCGGTTGGTGGCCAGCGTCTCCCCGCCGAGGGTGCGCGCGCCGAGGACATCGAAGGCGTACGCGATCGCCGCCCGCTCCAGCGACAGCCAGGCCGGCATGAGCGCCCGCCGCGCGTCCAAGCCCTCGACGTCGAGGTAGAAGCCCCAGGTCAGCGCCTTGTCCGGGCTGGCCACGCCGGAGAAGGTCACCACACCGCAGGGCAGGCCGCGATGCTCGTGCACCAGCACCCGCCGGTCCGGGTCGCCGCGTACGCCCGCCCACCAGGCGGCGTGCTCGGCCGGGCCGATCTCGTGCCGGGTCAGGCTGACCTCGCGTACCTGCGGATGGTTGCGCCAGCGCAGGATGGTCGCCAGGTCGGCGTCGCGGGCGGGGCGCAAGGCGTCAGAGGCCCGGGTGGTGGTCCCACTCATCCCCGGCCCGCCATGGCCGCGCTCTGGTCCGTGTCGGACGCCGGGGCATCGGCGACCTGCGGCCCGTCCCCGCCCGGCGCCGCCCCCGCGGGCGACGCGGGCCGCAGCGAGCCGGCCAGCCGGTGCGCCCGGCGCAACGTCTTGTACGCGACGTAGCTGTCCCGGGCCACGAGACGGTGCTTCAGCCCGGCCACCCCGCCCGGCCGCGCGTACCCGCCCGACGGCAGGTACCGGCGGTAGTGCTCGGCCACCCGGCGGAAGAACCCCCGCCGCAGCCGAGGGTGCACCCGGCCGTCGTTGCCCACCACCACGAGATAGTGGTTGATCATCAGGCCGAACAGGTCCGTCCGGATCCAGTCCTCGGTGACGTGCTCGTCCACCCACTGCTGGAGGCGCTCGTACTGGACGAACGCGTCGAAGTGCCGGCCACTGCGGGTGGAGGTGATCGCGCCGAGGCGAGTCGTCCCATAGTGGTAGCAGACCCGGTC
>NZ_GG657738.1:5522943-5558868 GCF_000158815.1 Micromonospora sp. ATCC 39149
GCCAGTCGTCGCTGTCGACGAACCAGACGTACCGGCCGGTCGCCTCCGCCAGCCCCGCGTTGCGGGCCAGGCCCAGCCCGACGTTGCGGGTCAGGGAGACCACCCGTACCTGGGGCCGCCCGGCCGCGTACGACCGCAGCATCTCCCCGCACCGGTCCGGGGAGGCGTCGTCGACGGCGACCAGCTCGACGGCGTCGGCGTCCTCGGCGGGCAGGCCGCCGAGAATGGACTCCAGGCACTGGTACAGATACGCCTCGACACCGTGTACAGGCACGACGATGCTCAGCAGTGGGCTCCGCGTCGGCTCATTGACCACGCCCGACACCTTCGACCGCCCGGATGGACGGCCCCGGAACCTGACGTATCCGCCGGGGGTGGGCTGGTTGAACAGACCGCCGACGGAGGGTTAACGGTTCAGCATCCGCTTCACCCGGCCGCCGGCCGCCCGTACCCGGGCCCGCAGCCGGTGCGCCTCGAACCCCGCGACGGTCTGCGTCAGCTCCTGGTTGCGGTCGTGCAGCCACTGGATGCGGGCGATCAGCTCGGCCGGGTCGGTGGCCGACTGCGCGCGTACCGCCGGGGGGAAGGTCGTCTCGGCGACCTGGCGGTCGAACCGGGCGGCGCTGTCGCCGTCGGCGAACGAGACCCCGAGGTCGTGCCTGGCCAGGAACGCCGTCATCGTCGCGTACCGCGCCTTGTGCCCGTTGTTCAGCGCGGTGTAGTCGGCCTCGTCGTACAGCTCGATGGCGTCGATGTCCGGCGGGACGTCCTTCATCAGCCGGTGCGGGATGTCGAAGTACCGGGCCAGCTCCAGCGTGCGCGAGTCGTGCGCGAAGAGGTACCCCGGGGTCCCCGCCACCAGCGCGGTGATGGTGCCGTGGATGCGGGTGCCGAAGTTGAAGTCGAACCGGGACAGGTACTGCATCCACGTCCACGGGTCGACGAACATCCGCACCTTGTCCTCGACGAACAGCGGGTGGGAGGTGTGGATCGGGATGGCCGCCTTCTTGCCCCGGTCCTCGGAGGCGTCGCCGTAGAGCAGGGTGCCGAGCGTCTTGAGGTCCTGCGGGATGTAACGCAGGTTCGGGTACCGCCGGTGGTGCGAGGCGATGACCTTCGCCATCGACTTGACGTACGGGGAGACGGTCAGCGCCACCCGGTCCTCGACGGTGAGCGTGTACTTGCGCTTCTCCACCCGCAGGTGCTCGCCGTGCAGGAACATCGACGGGCAGCCGATCACGTCGACGGCGGAGAAGCCCAGGGTCCGCAGGTACCCCTCGGTGATCTCGCCCCGCACGCCGATGGTGTGCGACCGGTCCAGCACGGCCGAGACGAACGCCTTCACCGCGTCGTCGATCGGCCGCAGGTACTCCCGGTCGCCGTCGACGTTGGTCTGCGCGCCGACCCCGAACACCACCACCGGGATCTTCAGCCGCTCGATCAGCCGGGTCATGGCGACCAGGCGGTGGGCGTAGCTGCGCCGGAACGCGTTGGCCAGCGGCACCACGAACACGTCGTACCGCTCGTTGATCTCGTCGGCCTCGCGCGGGTTGATCCGGAACTCCGAGGAGCTGACCTCCGCCGTCGTGGTCCGCAGCAGCTTGTGCGCCGCGTGGCTGAACACGAGGTTGCCGGCGTTCTCACCGATCCAGTTGCGTTCGAACGTCTCCTCCGGCGAGTAGACGTCGAACGGACCCTTCCTGGCCCGCAGCAGGATCCGCTGGTGCATCGGTGTGTCCCTCTCGTCGTGGCCGAGACCGCGATATTAGGCCATCGGACACCCGCCGTAGCCATGCGCGTCACCCCACGGCCAACGGCGGACGGCGCGGCCGGCCGCACCGGGTAGGGTGCCCGCGGGCGGCACCGAGCGGCCCGTCGCCACCGGGGCGGCGGCGCCGGCCCCGGGCGTCTGTGAGGAGGAGAGCGGTGCTGGTGACCCGCGCGGACGGCCGGACCGCCGACAGGCCCAGCGCCCCGACCGTCGTACGCCCCGACGCGCCCGCCCGCCCGGCGAGCCGGCTGCCCTCGCTGACCGGGCTGCGCTGGGTCGCGGCCCTGCTCGTCTTCGGCTACCACGTCGGCACCATGCGGATCATCGGCCAGCCCGAGGCCAAGGCCGCCGTCGACTGGTTGTTCACCCTGGGCCTGTCCGGTGTCGAGTTCTTCTTCATCCTCAGCGGCTTCGTGCTGGTCTGGTCGGCCCGCGACGGGGACCGCCGGCGCGACTTCCTGCGTCGCCGGCTTGCCAAGATCTACCCCAACCACCTGTTGATGTGGGCGGTGGTGCTGGTGACCGGGGTGTGGGTCTTCGCCGACCCGGTCAATGTCCGCGCCGCGGTGGAGAACCTGTTCCTGGTTCAGGCATGGGACCCGACGCCCGGCTACTTCTACAGCGTCAACTCGGTGAGCTGGTCGCTCTCCTGCGAACTGTTCTTCTACCTCTGCCTGCCGTTCGCGTTGCCGCTGGTGCGCCGGGCGCGGGTCGGGGCGCTGTGGGCGGTGGTGGTGGCGGTGCCACTGCTGATCGTGGCGCTCTGGCCCGGGCAGCGCGTGGTGCCACAGGAGAGCACCTGGTGGTTCACCCAGATCTTCCCGGTCGTGCGCTCCCTGGAGTTCTGGATGGGAGTGGCCGCCGCCGAGCTGCTGCGGCGGGGGCGCTGGCGCGGCCCCGGGCTCACCGCCGCCAGCGCCATCTTCGTGCTCACCTGGGTGGTCGCCGCCCAGTGGATCCGCGCCGAGCTGTGGGCAGCGCTGCTCGCGGCGGCGTACCTGCTGGTCATCGTGGCTGCGGCCGACGCGGACGTGCGCGGCGCGCGGACGCCCTGGCGGTCCCGGCCAATGGTCTGGCTCGGCGAGGTCTCCTTCGCTTTCTACCTGGTGCACGTCTTCGTCATGGTCACCGTCCTGCGGTTGGCCGACCGACTCGGCGTGGGGCTGCCCGGCTGGTGGGGGCTGTTGGCCGCGATCGGCTTCCTGCTGGTCAACCTCGGGCTGGCCGCGCTGCTGCACCGCTGGGTCGAGACGCCGCTGACCCGCCGGCTCGGGCCGCCGCGCCGCCCCCGCGCCCCGGCCGCCGCCCCCGCCGCGCCCTGACCCGCCCGCAGCGCTCACCCGCCGCAGCGGTGCGTCGTGCGGCCGGTGACGGTAGCGTGGGCGTGTGCTTCCCGTCGCGCTGACCTGTCCCCTGTGGTGGGTCGCGCGTTGGACGGCGCGGATGCTGACGAGCCTGGCCGTCGTGGTCGCGTTCTCCCTCGGTGCCGCGTCGCTGCCGCTCGGCCCGGTGGTTGCCGGTGGCACCGGCTCCGGTCCGGTCGCGGCGGCCTCCGGCGCCCCCGACGCTACGGACCCCACCGACTCCACCGGCACCGACTCCACCGACCCGGTGGCCGGCCCGCTCGCGCAGACCGACGCGCTGCCGCCGGCTGCGGCCGGGCAATCCGTGTCCGCCGTGGCGGCCTCGCGTCGGGCGCCGGCCGGGCTCGCCCCTGAGGTCGCCGGCCCCCGCGCGCCGCCGGGCGCCTGAGCCACGCGACGGGCCGCGCCCGTCACCGCTGTCGCCGAGGAACTTCACCGCCGCACCCGCCCGCCGGGCCCGTGACGCCGCACGAGTCCCGCCCGGCGGTGCGGAGCCCCTTCCGCCTCCACCGCCCGTGAGGTGCCGATCATGGACATCGTTCTCTACCGGTTCCTGACCGAGGTGCCGCTGGCCGCCGCCATCTGGTCCGTGCTGCTCGTGGTGGCACTCAGCGTGCTCACCGTGCTGGTCGCCCGCCCGGCGCGGGACCGGCCGGCCGACGCCGAAGCCATGGCCCGGCCCGTGGCGCCGGCCGCCCAGGCGGTCGCCGATCTGCGCCGGTACGCCGAGGAGGTGGCGGTGGCCGCTGCCGGGGCCGCGCAGACCGCCCGCCGGCGGCGGGCCGCGTGGATGGCCGCCCAGGACGCGGCCGAGCAGGCCTGGCAGGCGTACGACGAGGCGGAGACGGCCGCCCGGCGCTTCCGTGACGCGGGTGCCCTGCCGACGCCGCGCACGCCGCGCACCCCCGCCGAGTACGCGAGCCGGGAACGCTGGCTGCACCATGCCGCCACGGCCGCCCACCTGCGGGGGGAACTGTCCATCGGGCAGCTCTGCGACGTCTTCGCCCGCCGGGGCGGCTGGGACCCCCGCCTGCACCCGGTGCAGCAGGAGGTCGTCCTGGCCCGGGCGGTCCGGGACGGCAGGCTGGCCCGGTACCGGGTCGCCGCCGAGCGCGAGCGGGCCGCGTGGCGCGACGCGGACCTGGCCGCCGAAGCCGCCCGGGCGCTGGCCGCCGAGGCGTATGCCGCCGCCCAGCGCGTCCGGCCCGGCCGATCGCCGGCTCCCCGCGCGGCGGCCGGCCGGCCCGTCCCGGCCACCGGCTGGCGGCTGGCCCGCATCGGTTGAGCGCGACCACCCCGATGCGATTTCCGGGATTTCGCCGTGAGTCGGGTCACGCCCTTCCGGAATCGGGCAGCCGGCCCATTCGGTCCGATCGGCCGCCGCAGTTCGCCGACGATCACGACCCGTTGTCCCGTTACGTTTCCGCTGACGTCGTCTGAGCCGAGCATCCCATTGAGACACGTCAGCTCCGAATGGCCCGTAAACGAGGCCAATATTGGATGTTTAAGCAGGTGAGAAGGGGTTGGCAGGGCTTCGGTCGGCCAGTAGTGTCGGCCCGTCCGGTGCGGTACCCGTTCGCAAGAGGCGACGCCGCGCCGACCCGCTCAATCGTGATCATCACGAACCGGGGACCCATTGCACGTCCGGGGTGAATCCGCAGGCTGCGGCCCGTGGTAGGGCGATCTTCCCGCCCGAATCCGTCAGCTAACCCGGTAGGCGGTGTCGGAAGGAGTTCCATCCCCGTGCAGTTCGACCCCACCCCCCGGGTTGTTCCTCCACCACGGAGCCCGGTGCCCGTGTCCGCCGCCGAGCCGGCGCACTGACCGTCGCACCCTTCCGTACGCCCGCCTGAGCGGGCGCCCTTTCGAAAGCGGACCCCACCGGCCGCGGACACGATCCGCGCCGCCGTGCGACGACGCACGCCCGGGTGCCTCCGCCTCCGTCCCCGTCCCGTGGAGGAACACGTGAACGATCAGCTCAAGCGGCACCTGCGGCGACTCGCCACGGAGCGTCCGTACCAGGTTGTCGCCGGCTCTGCCGCAGCGCTCCTGTTGGCCTCCGGCACCGGCGCGCTGCTCGTCGCCGTCGGCGACGCCCCCGCACCGCAGCGGACCACCAACGCCGCCGTGGCCGAGGTCGCACCCCGCCTCGACGGCGCGGCCAGCCGGGCCCAGGCCCGCCTCGCCGTGCCGGCCTCACCGAGCGCCTCGCCGTCGTCCAGCTCCACCCCGAACCCCGACCTGACCGCCACGGCGACGCCGAAGCGGACCACGGCGAAGCCGACAGCCCCGAAGCCGCCGTCGTCCAAGGTCCTCGACTACGACTACGAGGCCCAGACCACGTACTACTACTGCGGTCCCGCGGCGGTGCGCAACGCGCTCTCCGCCACCGGCGTCGCGAGCACCCAGGACGGCCTGGCCGCCGACCTCGGCACCACCGAGATGGGCACCAACTCCGCCTACGACACCACCCGCGTGCTCAACGAGATGGTCAAGGGTGCCCCGTACCGGACCCGGCTGATCCCCGCCGGCGCCGCCACCCCGGCCCAGACGGACCAGCTCAAGGCCGACGTGGTGAAGGCGATCAGCGCCGGGCGCGGCGTCGTGGTGAACATCGCCGGCGACGCCACCGACGTCGACGGCGGTTGGCACTCCTTCCCCGGCGGCCACTACATCGCCGTCGTCGGCTACCGGGACGCCGGACGCACCGTGCGGATCGCCGACTCGGCCGACCCGGCCGTCCCGGCGTACTGGATCAGCACCGCCGCGCTGGCCCACTGGGCCGCGACCCGGGGCTACTCGGCCTGATATCACCCTCCCCCCACCGGGCCCCGGCGCTGCTTCCGCAAGCCGGGGCCCGGTGCCGTTCTCCGCATCCGCCGGCGAGCAGGTACGGCGGGCGGGACGCTCAGGCGGTGGGGGAGAGCGGCGAGCCTACCTGCGCCGCGGTGTCGGCGGCATGCGGGACCGGTGGGTTCCAGCCCGGCTCCAGCTCCCGCCGGGCCGCCGCCAGGAACGCCTCGGCGTACGACTCGGCCGGGAAGTCGCCCAGGTAGTGGGCCCGGGTGCCCCAGCGGGCCGCCGCCTTCGGGTCGGTGTCCAGCAGCAGGTCGAGCACCTCGTCGAGGTTGCCCGCGTCGCGCCGCAGCACGTAACCCGAGCCGGCCAGCGGGAACCGCTCGACGAACCGGTCGCCGTCGCCGACCATGTCCGTCACCGCGTACGGCTTGCCGGAGTAGAGGTAGTCGGAGATGACCCCGGACACGTCCGAAACCAGCGCGTCGGAGCGGTTGACGCAGTCGACCAGGGACAGCTCCCGGCTGGCCGCCGCGCCGAAGACGTGCTGCCGCCCGGTGCGGGCCCGGTCCGCCGCCAACAGCTCCGTGAGCCGGGCGAGCTGCCGTGCCGACGCCGGGTTCTGCCCGGTGTACGGGTGGGCGCGCAGGATCACCGTCGCGCCGCGGGCCAGCAGCCCCCGCACGATCGCGTCGCCCACGGGCAGCGAGCAGTAGTTCGCGTCGGCGTGGTGCCCGGTCCAGGTCGGGGTGTACAGCACCGTCGGGTTCGCCAGGCCGGGGGTCGGCGTGCGGCGTACCTCGATCGCCTCGACCTGGGGGCGGCCGACCACGACGAACTTCTCCGCCGGGATGTCCACCCCGGCGCGGGCGTACCGGTCGATCGCGGCCCGGCCGGCCACGAAGTTGCGGTCGAACAGCGCCGTGACGGGGTTGGCGCTCGGGGCCTTGTCGCTGTCGCCGTGGTGGATCTGCACGTGGGTGAGCTGCGAGAACCGGATGCAGTGGCTGTTCTTCGCCCCGTGGTTGACGTAGAACGCCACCTTCAGGCTCGGCACCAGCGCCTCGTCCATCGCCTTGAGCGTCGGGCAGTACACCACCGGGGCGGTGGTGGCCGCGGCGAGCGAAGCGAGGAACTCCGGCTCCCGCACCATCACGAAGAACGGCCGGCCGATCCGCTCCAGGTACGGCAGCCACATGGTGACCTGGTACTCCGACCCGGGCGGGGCGGAGAAGTGCAGCAGGAACTCCGGCCGGTGCGCGCGCAGCACCCGGGTCACCGCCCCGCCGCCGGCCCTGGGCCGCAACCGCCGCCTGGCCAGGCCGGCCGCGACCGTCCCGGCGACCGCCCCGACGGCCAGGGCCGCCAGCAGGGCCACCACGGCCGGCAGCACCAGGGCGGCGGCCAGCGCCACCCCGGCGAGCAGCACCAGCAGCGCGTCGCCGAGCCGGGCCGCGACCAGCGGAGTCCACGACCGCACGGGCAGGTTCGCCGCCCGGATCTCCAGGTCGCCGGCCTGGCGCAGCGGCCCCACCAGCAGCACCAGCCCCAGCAGCACCAGGGCCGTCGCCGTCAGCGCCGGGTCGAATCCGGCGTCGAGCCGCCGGGCGTACCCGACGAGGATCGCGGCGGCGAGCAGCACCGCCTCGGCCGTGCTGTCGGCAGCCGGGCGGACCCGCCGCTCCCAACCGGCGGCGGCCAGGGCCGCCACCGCGAGCGCCAGGCCCCAGCCCGTCGCCCCGGTCAGGGCGAGGGTGAGGAACGCCAGCACCGTCAGGCCGGTGGCCGCCACCCGGGCGGTCAGCTTCCTGACCAGATCACCACGCATGTCGCTTCCGCTTCCTTCGCCCGTCGCGGTGGGTCGTCGCCGCCTCAGCCGGCCGCAGCTGGGGAGACCGCGCGGCTGGCCTGGGCGGGCACGCTCGCTCCGGGCAGCTCGCCGGGTGCCCGGCGTACGTCGATGACCTGCCCGGTCAGCTCGGAGATCAGCACGTCCAGCGACGACTGGGCGACGGTCTCGGCGGCCAGCAGCGTGTGCTCGGGTTCCTCGCCGAACGCCTTGGTGCGCATCGGGGTGGCGGTGCGCTCCGGGTTGATGCAGTTGACCCGTACGCCGAACTCGGCCCACTCGTCGGACAGCGCCTGGGTCAGGTTGACCAGGGCGGCCTTGGTGGCCGAGTAGAGCGCGTAGCGGGCCCGGCCCCGGGTGTACGAGCTGGACGTGTAGAGCAGCAGCTGGCCCTTGGTCTGTTGCAGGTACGGCAGCGACTGCCGGGCGATGGTGACCGGCCCGACGAAGTTGACGTCCAGGACCCGGTCCATGCTCTCCTGGTCCATCTCCGCCAGCTCGCCCTTCTCCAGGACGCCGGCGGTGACCACCACGTGGTCGATCCGGCCGGTGGCCTCGAAGGCGGTCTTCAGCGCGGCCTCGACGTCCTCGGCGCGCTCGACGTGGGTGCCGGTGGTGGAGCGGCTGAACGGGAAGACCTGCGCGCCGTAGCGGCGGGCCAGCTCGGTCAGCTCGTGGCCGATGCCGTAGCTGCCCCCGAACACGACGATCGTGCGGCCGGTCAGCTCCTCGGTGTAGCCCCGGTCGGTCAGCCGGGGGGCCTGCGCGGCGGCGAGCTGGAACAGCTTGTCCGCCAGGTGCACGTCGACCGGGTGGGTGACCTTGATGTTCTCGTCCGAGCCGTCGATCACCTTGATGGGGGTGCCGGGCAGGTAGCGCAGCACGACGCCGCAGTCGTCGGTGGCGGCGAAGTCCGGGTCGCCGGCGGCGACCCGGTACGCCTCGCGGATCGTGCCCGACCGGAACGCCTGCGGGGTCTGGCCCCGGCGCAGCGTGGACCGGACCGGGATGTCGGTGATGCAGTCGTTCTCGTCGACCTGGATGATCGTGTCGGCCGAGGGGATCGCCACGTCGACCGCCGAGTACGTCCAGAGCGCGTTGACGCACTCCCGGACGATCCGGCCACTGAGCAGCGGGCGCACCGCGTCGTGGAAGAGGATGTTGACGTCGCCCTCGCCGATCGCGTCCAGCGCGATGCGGGTGGTGGCGTTGCGCGTGTCGCCGCCGGAGATGACCTTGCTGACCTTGCGGAAGCCGGCCTTGTCGACGATCTGCTGGGCGTCGGGGACGTGCCCCTCGGCCATCAGCACGATGATCTCGTCGATCTCGGGGGCCGCCTCGAAGACCGCCAGGGTGTGCTCGATGATCGGCTTGCCGGCGATCTTGAGCAGCTGCTTCGGGATGCCGAGCCCCAGCCGGGTCCCGGTGCCGCCCGCCAGCACCACCGCCACCGTCCGCGAGGGCCGCCACGGCGCCGGGGTCTCCGGTGTGGCGGCCGGGCCAGTGGTGTGGTCCTGCGTCATTGCCGATCCTCACTCTCACGGTTCGCGAACAGGGGGTGACGGCCGCACGGCGGCCGGGTGAACCATAACGCAACCACCGCGCCGCCCCCCAGGGGCGACGCGGTGGGAAGACATCCGCACGAAACCGTACGGACGCCGCGACTCTACTTCTTGTTGTTGGAGAAGTCCTCGTACGCGCGCAGCACCTCGTCGGTCGGGCCGTCCATCCGCAGCACGCCCGATTCCAGCCAGATCGTCCGTTCGCAGGTGTCCCGCACCGAGGAGAGCTGGTGGCTGACCAGGAACACGGTGCCCGCGCCCTCCCGTAGCTCCCGGACCCGCTGCTCGCTGCGCTTGCGGAAGCCCTTGTCGCCGGTGGCCAGGGCCTCGTCGATCAGCAGCACGTCGTGCTTCTTCGCCGCCGCGATGGAGAAGCGCAGCCGGGCGGCCATGCCGGAGGAGTACGTCCGCATCGGCAGCGAGGCGAAGTCGCCACGCTCGTTGATGCCGGAGAACTCGATGATCTCCGGGGTCAGCCGCGCCACGTCCGCCGGCTGCATGCCCATGGCGAGGCAGCCCAGCATGACGTTCCGCTCGCCGGGCAGGTCGTTGAGCAGGGCGGCGTTCACGCCGAGCAGGGACGGCTGCCCCTGGGTGTAGACCGCGCCCCGGTTGACCGGCAGCAGGCCGGCGATAGCCCGCAGCAGGGTGGACTTGCCGGAGCCGTTGCTGCCGATGAGCCCGATCGCCTCGCCCCGGTACGCGGTGAAGCTGACCCCCTTGACCGCGTGCACCTCCCGGACGTTCGGCGCCGAGGTGCGGGACACGATCCGCTTCAGGGCGGCCACCGGGCTGGTGCCGGCCGCCGCGCCCTGGTGCACCCGGTAGATCACGTGCGCGTCGTCGACCACCACGGTCGGGATGCGCTCGACGATCCTCGGCAGCGTCACGGTGACGTCGTTGGACGCCTCGATGTGCTCAACCACGGCCGTACTCCTGTTCGCCCCGCCAGAAGTAGATGAAACCACCCACGCCCATCACGACCGCCCAGCCCACCGCGTACGACCACGCCTGGAGCATGGAGGAGTTGAGCAGCGGCGCCCCCTCCAGCAGCGCGTGCCGGGCCAGCTCGATGTAGACCAGCATCGGGTTCGCCTCGACGATCCGGGTCGCCCAGCCCGGCAGGTTCTGCTCGAACAGCGCGACGCTGTAGAGGACGCCGGAGCCGTACATCCAGGTGCGCAGCAGGAACGGCATCACCTGCTTGAGGTCGGCGACCTTCGAGCCCATCCGGGCCACCGCCATGGTGAGGCCGGCGTTGAACAGCGCCTGGAGCAGCACGACCGGGATGAGCAGCAGCCACTCGACGCTGAGCGGCTCGCCGGTGACCAGCACGATGCCCACCAGCACCACCAGCGAGGCAATGAGCTGCTGGAACTGGGTGAGCATGGCGGCCAGCGGCAGGCAGGCCCGGGGGAAGTGCAGCGCCCGGATCAGCCCCAGGTTGCCGGTGATCGACTGGGTGCCGTTCTGCGCGGCGGTCTGGGTGAAGTTGAAGATGAACAGCCCGGTGGTGAGGTACGCGATGAAGTTCGGGATGCTCTTCTGCTCCAGCACCAGGCCGAAGATCAGGTAGTAGACCGCCGCGTTCGTCAGCGGGGTCAGCACCTGCCAGAGCTGCCCGAGCCGGGCGTTGCTGAACGAGGCGACCAGCTTGGCGTTCGAGTACGCGGCGATGAAGTGCCGGTAGGCCCACAGGCGGCGGGTGTACTCCGCCAGGGACGGCCGCTCGCCGGCGACCCGTAGCCCGTACCGGGCGGCCAGTTGCGCCTGGGTCAGGCCGGCGTCGGGGTCGGCCAGCGCGGTGTTGGCCATGGGATGGGCGCTCCGATCTTGTCGTGCCAGCGGGGTGCGTCTGTTGTACCAACGGGATGAGCGCGACGACGGATTCGAGAGGGTAGCCGGTGCGTGGAGCGCCGCCTCGTCGCTGGGTGGAAGGTAGTCCATAACCACGTCGGGACGCAACCGTACCGTCGTTGCGGTACATTGTCCCACGTGACAGCCGAGGAGAGTCTGCCGTGACGCCCGAGAAGAATTCGCCGTGACCACCGAGAAGAGGCGCCCGCCGGCCGGCGCGGCGGTGCTCCGGGGCGAGATCACCACGGCCATCCGGCGCGCGCTGATGCAGGAACTCGCCGCGGTCGGCTACGGCCGGCTCTCCATCGAGGCGGTCGCCCGCCGGGCCGGGGTCAGCAAGACCGCGATCTACCGCCGGTGGAGCTCCAAGCTGGAGCTGGTCGTCGAGGTCGTCGCCGCCGCAGCGGGCAGCAAGCTGCCGGCGCTGGACACCGGCACCCTGCGCGGCGACCTCGGCCTGCTCCTGCGGGTGGTCGCGCATGCCCTGAGTCACCCCCTGGCCGCGCAGATCGTTCCCGACCTGCTGGCCGAGGCGGCCCGCAACCCCGAGATCGACGAGACCCTCCAGGCGGTGCTGCGGGCCAAGCAGCAGGAGATCGGCGGGTCGCTGGTCGCCCGCGCCGTCGCCCGCGGCGAGCTGCCCGCCGACACCGAGCCCGCCGCCGCCGTGGACCTGATCGTCGGGCCGCTGTACTGGCGGCTGGCGATCACCCGCACGATGCCGACCGAGGCGTACCTCGACGCGCTGGTGGAGGCCGTGGCGACCGGGCTCGGCGCCGCCGTGGCCGTGCCCCGGCAGCGCGACGCCACCCCGGCCTGAGCCGTCCCGTCCGCCGGACGGCCCATCCGCCTCAGCGGGCGGTGTCCAGCGGCAGCCGGGACACGATGTGCCGGGCGATCTCCAGCGAGCTGGTCGCGGCGGGAGAGGGGGCGTTGAGCACGTGCACCTGCCGGTTTGCCTCGACGATCAGGAAGTCGTCGACCAGGCCCCCGTCGGGCAGGATCGCCTGCGCGCGCACCCCCGCGCCGGCCCGGACGATGTCGGCCGGCGTCAGCTCCGGCACCAGCCGAGCCAGGCTCGCGGCGAACCGCCCCTTCGACAGCGACCGGGCCACCTCGGTCAACCCGTACCGGTAGTGCCGCCGGCCCAGCGCCCACAGCCCCCGGTACGTCAGCTCGTCCCAGACGTCGCGGGGGCTGAACCGACCCCACGAGTAGCCCTCCCGCGCGGTGGCCAGCACCGCGTTCGGGCCGGCGTGCACGCTGCCGTCGATCATCTTCGTGAGGTGCACCCCGAGGAACGGGAACTGCGGGTCCGGCACCGGGTAGATCAACCCCCGCACCAGGTCGCGCCGCTGCGGGGTCAGCTCGTAGTACTCGCCCCGGAACGGGACGATCCGCACCGGCGTGGGCACCCCGGCCAGCCGGGAGATCCGGTCGGCGTGCAGCCCCGCGCAGTTGATCAGCACGTCCGCGACCACCTCGCCGGCGGTGGTGGTGACCACCACACCCTCCGGCCGGTCGGTCACCCCGGTCACCTCGGCGCGGGTACGCAGGTCTGCCCCGCCGGCGGCGAGCAGCTCGGCCAGCTTGCCGCAGACCGCGCGGAAGTCGACGATGCCCGTCGAGGCGACGTGCAGCGCGGCGACGGCCGACACGTGCGGCTCGTACTCGGCGGCCTCGGCCGCCCCGATCAGCCGCACCGGCAGGCCGTTGGCGCTGGCCCGCTCGTGCAGCGCGCGTAGCCGGGGCACCTCCGCCGGGTCGGTGGCGACGATCAGCTTGCCGCAGACCTCGTACGGCAACCCGTGCGCCGCGCAGAACTCGACAATCGACGCGCTGCCGGCCCTGCACAGGGTCGCCTTGAGGCTGCCCGGCTTGTAGTAGACCCCGGCGTGGATCACGCCGGAGTTGTGGCCGGTCTGGTGCGCCGCCCAGCCGGCCTCCTTCTCCAGGACGGTCACACGGTCGCCCGGCCGGTCGGTCACCAGCCGGTGGGCGACCGCCAGGCCGACGATGCCGCCACCGACGACCACGAACCTCGTCATCTAGCTCTCCCCTGCCTGGTCGTCGCCGCCGGCGGCGACGACCGATGGTAACCAGCGCCCGGCGTGCCCGATTCGTCGCCGCCGACCTGGGGTGCCTACACTCACCGGGTCCGTCTTCTAGGGAGCCTCATGTCAGACGACGTCATCGCGCTCGGCCAGCCCACCGTCGGTGCGGCGGAGCTCGCGGCGATCGCCGAGGTGTTCGCCTCCGGCTGGCTGGCGGGCGCCGGGCCCACCTGCCGCCGCTTCGAGGAGCGCTTCGCCGCCGCGACGGGCACCCGACACGCGCTGACCACCGCGAACTGCGGCTCGGCCCTGCACCTCGCGCTGCTCACCCTCGGCGTCACGCCCGGCGACGAGGTCATCGTCGGCGACTACACCTTTCCGGCCACCGGCCACGCCGTGCTGTGGACGGGCGCGAAGCCGGTCTTCGCCGACGTCCGGCCCGACATCTGGACCGTGGACCCGGCCGCCGTCGAGGCGGCGATCACTCCCCGCACCGTCGGAATCATCGCCGTCGACGCGTTCGGTCAACCGGCCGACTACGACGAGCTACGGGTCATCGCCGACCGGCACGGTCTGTTCCTGGTCGAGGACGCGGCGTGCGCGGCGGGTGCCACCTACCGGGGCCGCCCCGCCGGCAGCCTGGCCGACGTGGCGACCTTCAGCTTCCACGGCCGCAAGGGCATCACCGCCGGCGAGGGTGGGGCGTACGTCACCGACCGCGACGACCTCGCCGCGCACGCCCGCAAGCTGCACACGTACGGGGTGGAGGGCGCGCTCACCCGGGCCGAGCTGTCCAACCTGCCCATTCCGGCCTTCACCGAGCTGGGCTACAACTACCGGCTCTCCGACGTGGCGGCGGCGATCATGTCTGCCCAGCTCGACCGGCTTCCGGAACTGCTCGCGGCCAAACGGCGGACCGCCGCCCGCTACGGCGAGCTGCTCAAGGACCACGAGCTGATCGCCCCGCCCCACGAGGCGCCGGACCGCGAGCACCCCTGGCAGTCGTACGTGGTGACCCTCGACCCCACGATCGATCGTGGCGCGGTCGCCCTCGGGCTGCGCCAGCGCGGCGTGCAGTGCACCTTCGGCACGTACGCCTCGCACCTGCAGCCGCTGTACGGCCAGACGACGCCGTGCCCGGTCTCGGCGGACCTGTTCGCCCGGCACCTGGCCATCCCCATGCACGCCAACCTCACCGACGCCCAGGTCGAGACCGTCGTCGCGACCCTGGTCGACGTCGTCGCCAGCGCAGCCACCGGCCGCTGAAACCCTCAGGGAAGGACATCGCCCGACATGTCGAAGCAGACCGTCTTCATTACCGGAGGTGCGGGCTTCATCGGCCTGCACGTGGTGCCGTTGCTGTTGGACAAGGGCTACCGGGTCCGCATCTTCGACAACATGTTCCGCGGCGACCGGGATCAGGTCGCCAAGCTGGTGGCCGCCGGTGACGTCGAACTCGTCGACCAGGACGTGCGCTACGGCGGCGCGGTGCACGCGGCCATGAAGGGCTGCGACCTGGTCATCCACCTCGCGGCGGTCTCCATCAACAAGAGCCAGGCCGACCCGTACGAGTCGATCGACATCAACATGGTCGGTAACCACAACGTCTTCGCCGCCGCCGCCGACCACGGCGTGCGGCGGCTGGTCTTCGCCTCCTCGGCGTCGGTGTACGGCGACCCGAAGAAGCTGCCGATGCACGAGGACGACCCGCTGAACCCGCTCACCCCGTACTGCATCTCCAAGCGGGCCGGGGAGGACCTGCTCGCCTACTACCAGCGCAGCAGGGGCCTCAACTGGATCGCCCTGCGCTTTTTCAACGTGTACGGCCCCGGCCAGAAGCCGACCGCGTACTACACCTCCGTGATCAACCACTTCGTCAAGCGGTTGAAGACCGGCCAGCCGCCGATCATCGACGGCCGGGGCGAGCAGTCGATGGACTTCATCCACGTCCACGACATCGCCCGCTCGGTGGTCGCCGCGCTGGAGGCCGACCGGGGCAACGTACCGGTCAACATCGGCACCGGCATCGACACCTCCGTGGCCACGCTCGCCGAGATCCTCATCAAGGCCGTCGGGGTGGACGTCGCGCCGCAGTTCAACCCGCGTGACGTGCTGGTCAGCCGCCGGGCGGCGGACATCACCCGGGCCCGCGAGGTGCTGGGCTGGGAGCCGACCATCGCGGTCGAGGACGGGATGGCCGACCTGATCAAGGTCGAGGTGGCCTGAGCACGTGCCCGCCGCAGAGCTGCCGCCGAACCGGTGGAACACGCACGCCTGGGTCGCCGGCGACCCGGTCATCGGTGAGGGCACCTGGATCGGTGCCTTCACCGTCGTGGACGGCTCCGGTGGGTTGACCATCGGGGTCGGCTGCGACATCTCCAGCGGCGCGCAGATCTACACCCACTCGTCCGCGAAGCGCTGCGTCTCGGGTCGGGCCTACGCCACGGTCGACCGCGCGCCCGTCCGCATCGGCGACCGGGTGTTCATCGGGGCGAACGCCACCGTCATGATGGGCGTGACCATCGGTGACTCGGCCGTGGTCGCGGCCGGCGCGGTGGTCACCCGGGACGTGCCCGCCCGGACGGTGGTCGCCGGAGTGCCGGCCCGCCCGGTCGCCCGGGTCGAGTTCGCGGCCGACGGCACACCCGAGTTCGTGGCCCTCGACGCCTCCTCCGCCGACTGACGCCGGCACGTACCAGCCGGCCCCGGTGAGCTGTGCTCACCGGGGCCGGGTTGCTCTGCGGGCCGGGGCGGATCAGAGCACCAGGCCGCCGTCGATGCCGATGACCTGCCCGGTGACGAACGCGGCGTCGTCGCTGAGCAGGAAACGGATGACCCGGGCGACGTCGTCCGGCCGGCCCAGCCGGCGTAGCGCGGTGTCGGCGACCCGCTGTTGGATCACCTCGGCGGTCAGGTCGCGGATCAGGTCGGTCTCGATGAGCCCGGGCGCGACCGCGTTGACCCGGATGCCGCGCGGCCCGAGTTCCTTCGCCGCCGATTTGGCGACCGCGGCCACCGCCGCCTTCGAGGCCGCGTACGCGGTCTGCCCGGCGCTGCCGCGTTCGCCCAGGATGGACGCGAGCAGGACGATCGACCCGCTCTTCTTGCGCATCATCACCCGGGCCGCGGCCTGGACGGTGGAGATGGTCCCGGCGACGTTGGTGTCCAGCATCCGGGCGACCAGTTCCGGCTTGATCATGCCGATCAGCGCGTTCTCCAGCACACCCGCGTTGGCCACCAGCGCGTCGATCCGGCCGTGCCCCGACGCGATCGCCTTGAACACCGCACCGACCGCCTCGGGGTCGGTGACGTCGAGCCCGTGGCCCGCTACGGCGCCGATCTCCTTCGCCACCTGCTGCGCCTGGTCGCCGTCGCGCCCGGTGACGATCACCGAGGCGCCGGCGGCGACCAACGCCTCGGCGGTGGCCCGGCCGATCCCCCGGGTGGCACCGGTCACCACCGTCACCCGCCCGTCGAGGGCGCGAGCCGACTCAGTCACGGGCGCCCATCCCGGACAGCATGTCCAGGGCGACCTTGAAGCTGCTCATGTCGATGACCTGTTCGGTGTCGAGCTGGACGTCGAACTCGTCCTCGATCGCCCCGACGAGGGTCATGTGGCCCAGCGAGTCCCACTGCTCGATCTCGCGGTACTTGAGGTTCTCCACGTCCACGTCCTCGCCCAGTTCGAGGGTCTCGACGAAGACGGCGCGGAGGCGGTCGGACAGCGACACGGGGTTACTCCTTCTCGGCAGAGATGACTTTGGTCCAGGCGGTGATCTGCTCGACCACCTCGACCGGCAGGCCGGTGGGCAGCTCCGCCCGGCCCTTGAGGAAGCTCTCGAACTGGTCGATCACGTCGTCGGCGCAGCCGCGCCGGGACAGCCCCACGCGGTTCACCCCGGTGACCCGCGCCGGGTTGCCGACCGCGATCGTGAACGGCTCGACGGTGCGGCGCACGGCCGATTCCATCCCGATCATCGTGCCCGGCCCGATCGCCGATCACCACGCCGGCGCCGTCGGACTCGCCGTCCCAGGCCGCCGGGTGCGGCCTGCCCCGGTACTCGGCCGGTGTCCCGATCACCACGTGCGGGGCGAACCAGTTGCGTTGCCGATCCGGCAGGGGCCGACGACGACGCTGTAGGGGCCGACCACGTTGTCGTCGCCGAGCTCCACATCAGCGCCGACGACGGCGGTGGGGTGGATTCTGTTAGCCATGCGTGTCCGCTCTGCGCCTTCGGCCGGGCGGATCAACGCCGCCCGTGACCGGTTGGGTTTCGGTCGGCCAGCCTACCGGACCGAATGCCCGATACCGGCCACCGGGATCACCGCCCCCAGGCGTTCGTCCAGCGTTCTTTCCCACGTCATCGACAGTGTCGGCGGAGCCGTTCATCGTGCTTCCGAAGGACGTTCGGCCATGCAGGGGCCGGGGCGGTCCACGGTGACCCGGCCGGTGTTGCGGTAGCGTGGCGCGGTGCGCCGGAACCGTCCCGACCGATACCTACACGTGTCCAGGTCTTTCTCCGGTCACGCCGTCCCCCCACCGGAGCTGACAGGAGCCACCACCGTGCGGATCGCTGTTGTCAACAACTTCTTCCCGCCTCGGCCGGGTGGCAGTTCCCACCTGTCCGCGTCGCTTGCCGCGCGGTACGCGGCGGCCGGTCACGAGGTGCTGGTGCTGACGGCGGCGTACCAGGACGCGCCCCCCGAGGAGGAGCGCGACGGGTACCGGGTGGTCCGGCTGCCGGCCATGCCGATGCCGCAGCTCGGCCTGTCGATCGACTTCGACATGGCCTTCACCGTGGCGCGCCCGGCCAACCTGCGCCGGGTGGGCAGGCTGCTGGACGGTTTCCAGCCGGACGTGATCCACCAGCATGGCCAGTTCTTCGACCTGACCTGGCTCTCCGGCTGGTACGCGCGGCGGCACAAGATCCCCGTGCTGCTGTCAGTGCACACCCGATTGGAAAGCCCCGACCCCAAGTACATGACGTTGTTCAAGGGCCTGGACCGCTTCCTGGTGAAGCCGATCCTGCGCAGTTACCGCCCGCGCTACGTCATCATGGACGAGCTGTGCGGCGCGTACTGCGAGCAGCGGTACCTCGCCACCCCCGACGAGTTCGAATACATTCCCGTCGCAGTGGAGCCAAGCCGGTTCGAGGCGCCCCCGACGCGCGACATCCGGGCCGAGTACGGTGTTGGCGACCAGCCACTGATCGTCTCGCTCGGGCACGTCATCCCGCTGCGCCATCGGCTGCCCCTGATCGAGGCGCTGCCGACGATCCTCGACAAGCACCCGCAGACCAAGGTGATGATCGTGGGCCGGGTCTACTACGACGCCTTCGCGAAGCGGGCTGCCGAGCTGGGAGTTACCGACGCGATCATCACCACGGGCGTGGTGCCCCCGGCGGACGTGCCGTCCTTCTTCGCCGCCGCCGACATCGTCACCCACGACCTGCAGGGCACCGGCTTCGGCACGGCCAGCCTGGAGGCGATGGCGGCTGGTCGGGCGACCATCGGCACCATCACCGAGACCAACTTCCCGGCGGTGGAGCTGCGCAACTGGGAGAACTTCGTGCTCGCCCGGCCGAACGACGGGCAGGACCTGGCCGAGGCGGTGATCCGGCTGCTCGACGATCCGCAGGAGCGGGAGTGGATCGCCAAGGCGCAGCGGGAGCTCGTGCACGCCAACTTCACCCTCGACGTGGTGGCCCAGCGGCACCTTGCGGCGTTCGCCCGCATGACTGGTGCCCACTGACCCGGTTCGCCCCGCCCCGGATGGAGGGAAGCCCCGCGTGAACCTGGTCGCCCCGACCGCCCGGCTGATCGACGCCGCCACCGGCGCCGTCCTCGGCGGCGCTGGCCTCGCCGCCGAGGTGGGGCGGCACGCCGCCGCGTACGCCGGGTTCCCGCCCGGGGTGGTCTTCGCCCGCAGCGGCACCTCGGTGCCGGCGGTGCTGCGGTACGCCGGCGCGCTGCGCGCGCAGCGCCCGGTGGCGCTGCTGGACCCGGCGCTGGACCCGGCGGTGCTGGCCGATTTCGTCCGGCGCTTCGAGCCCGCCGTGGTGGTGGGCCTGGCCGAGGGCGGCGCGGGCGCCGAGCCTGGTGAGCGGCCCAAGCAGTACCGCACGGTCGACGACGAGGTCCTCGGCCCGGTGTGGGTCCGCGAGCGCGCCTCGGCCGACCAGCCGCACCCGGACCTCGCGGTGCTGCTGGCCACCTCCGGCTCGACGGGGGACCCGAAGTTCGTCCGGCTCGCCCGCACCGCCGTGGAGTCCAACGCGGCGGCGATCGCGCGGACGCTGGCCATCGGCCCGGACGAGATCGCCCCGACCAGCCTGCCGCTGTACTACAGCTTCGGCATGTCCGTGCTCAACAGTCACCTCGCCGCCGGGGCGACCGTCCTCGTCGTCGACGGGGGCGTGCTGGCCCGCGAGTTCTGGCAGGCCGTGTCGGCGCACGGCGCGACGTCGCTGGCCGGGGTGCCGTACAACTACGAGATGCTGCACCGGATCCGGTGGAGCCCCGCGAAGTACCCGTCGCTGCGCACCCTCACCCAGGCCGGCGGCAAGCTGCGCGACGAGACGATCCTCGCCTTCCACGAGAAGATCGCCGCCGTGGGCGGCCGGTTCCACGTCATGTGGGGCTGCACCGAGGCGGCGCCCCGGATGAGCACCCTGCCGGCGGACGCGCTGCCCGACCGGGTCGGCTCGGTCGGCCCGGCCCTTCCCGGCGGCTCGTTCACGGTGCTCGGTCCCGACGGCGCGGAGACCGACCGTCCCGGCGTGGTCGGCGAGCTGGTCTACCGCGGCCCCAACGTGATGATGGGGTACGCCGAGAGCTCCGCCGACCTGGCCCGCGGCGACGAGCAGGGTGGGGTGCTGCGCACCGGTGACCTCGGCCACCTCGACGCCGACGGGTTCGTCTGGCTGCGCGGCCGGCTCAAGCGGTTCGGCAAGATCTTCGGCATCCGGGTCAACCTGCACGACATCGAGGAGATGGCCCGCGACCAGGGGCCGGTCGTCGCCGTCTCCGGCCCGGACCGGGTCGTCGTCTTCGTCGAGGGCATCACCGACGACGGCGCGCGGGCCCTCGCCGGGCGGCTGGCGGAGCGGCTGCGGCTGCACCGGTCCGGCTTCGACGTGCGTACTGTCGAGCGGTTGCCGCAGCTACCCAACGGCAAGATCGATTACCGCTCCCTGGAGGCGCTGGTATGACCCTGTTCGCCCTCGACCAGGCGGCCCGCGAGGCCAGGCTGCTGCCGGAGCTGGTCGAGCTGACCGAGCACCACCGGGCCCGCAGCCCCGAGTACGCCCGCCTGCTCGCCTCCCTCGGCCACCTGCCCGGCCGCCGGTACGACCGCGTCGCCGACCTGCCCTGGCTGCCGGTGCGGCTGTTCAAGCACCACGTTCTCAAGAGCATCGGCGACGACGAGGTCTTCAAGGTCCTCACCTCCTCCGGCACCACCGGCGACGTGAGCCGGATCTTCCTGGACCGGGAGGCCGCGGGGGTGCAACAGAAGATGCTCTCCGCCACGCTGAGCGCGGTGATCGGCACGAAGCGGCTGCCGATGCTGCTGGTCGACACGAAGGCCCTGTTCAAGGACAGGACGTCGTTCTCCGCCCGGGGTGCCGGGGTGCTCGGCCTGATGAACTTCGGCCGGGACCACACCTTCGTCCTCGACGAGCAGGAGCGGCCCGACCCCGCCGCCGTGCGCGCCTTCCTGGACCGCCACGGCGACCAGCCGTTCCTCATCTTCGGCTTCACCTTCATGACCTGGCTCTACCTCTACGAGCTGGCCCGCGACCACAGGTTCGACCTGAGCAACGGCATCCTGATCCACAGCGGCGGCTGGAAGAAGCTTGTCGACCGCGCGGTCGACAACGCCGAGTTCCGCCGCCGCTTCACCGCCGACACCGGCCTGACCCGCATCCACAACTTCTACGGCATGGTCGAGCAGATCGGCACGACGTTCCTGGAGGGCCCGGACGGCGGCGGGCTCTACTGCCCCGAGTTCGCCGACGTCATCGTCCGCGACCCGCACACCTGGGCGGAGGTGCCCGTGGGTACTCCCGGCGTGGTGCAGGTGGTCAGCACGATGCCCCGGTCGTACCCGGGGCACCTGCTGCTCACCGAGGACCGCGGCGTCGTGCACGGCGTCGACGACGGGGCCTGGCCCGGCAAGCGGTTCTCCATTCTGGGCCGGCTGCCCCGGGCCGAGGCGCGCGGGTGCAGCGACACGTTCGCGGAGGCGGCATGAGCGGCAAGGTGATCGAGCGGTTCCCGGCCGGCGGCGCGATCGCCGTCGACGACCTGGCCGCCGCGTTGCGCGCGGTCCCGGCCGGCGGCCCGCTGACCGTCGGCGACGAGCGGATCGTCGAGTTCCTGGTGGCGTTCGCCCGGCGGCTGCTGCGCCCGGCCGTCGCCCGCCGGCACCCGGAGCTGGCCTCCCTCGGCTTCTTCCTGCGCCGGGGCGAGATCGCCAAGACCCTCGCCCGGGTCGCGGACGAGCCCGGCCAGCTCCGCTTCCCCCGGGGGCTGGTCTTCCACGTGCCGCCGGCCAACGTGGACACCATCTTTGTCTACTCGTGGGCGCTGTCCGCCCTCGCCGGCAACGCCAACGTGGTGCGGATCTCGTCCCGGTCGGCCGGTGCGGCCGACGCGGTGCTCGACGCGCTCGACGACACCCTCGCCGACGCCGACGAGGTGGTCCGGCAGACCCAGCGGATGGTCACGTACGGGCGCGACGACGCGGTGACCGCGGCGCTGTCGGCCGCTGCGGACCTGCGGGTGATCTGGGGCGGCGACCGGTCCGTCGGCGAGATCCGCCGGCACCCGCTCGCCCCGCACGCCCGGGACCTGACCTTCCCGGACCGGTCGTCGTTCACGGTGATCGGCGCGGCCGGCTGGCTCGCCGCCGCCGAGCGGGACCGGGACGCCGCCGCCCTCGGCCTCTACAACGACTCGTATTGGTTCGACCAGGCGGCCTGCGCCTCGCCCCGCACCGTGTACTGGGTCGGTGACCGGGCCAGCACCGAGGCCGCCCGCGCGGACCTGCTGGCCCGGCTGCGTACGGTGCTCGACGGCAAGCGGCCCGAGGTGGACGCCGCGATGGCGGTGGAGAAGCGGGTGGCCACCTACGGCCTGGCCATCGAGGGAACGGCCACGGCCATCCACTTCGATGGCAACGACCTGGCGACGGTGGAGCTGGCCGAGCCGGGCGACATTCCGCGCCGCTGGCTCGGCGTCGGGACGTTTCCGCAGGCCCGCGTCGACACCCTCGCCGACCTCGCGCCGGTGGTGGTGCGCCGGGACCAGACCGTCACCCACTTCGGCTTCGCCGCCGACGAGCTGGTCGCCTTCGCCCGTACGCTCGCGGGACGCGGGGTGGACCGGATCGTCCCGGTCGGCGACGCGCTGAGCTTCGCCGCCACCTGGGACGGGCACGACCTGATGCGCGAGTTCACCCGGATCACCAGCGTCGTCACCCGCTGAGCGACGGCCCCGGAGACGCCATGCGCCGACGGGGGCGTGCCTTTCCCCTGGATGCGCCGAGGAGGCTTGCCTTCCCCGGGATCCCCGAGGGGCACGCTTCTACCGGGGCCGCTATTCGTCGGCGGTGACCGCCTGCGCCGGGGCGTCCCGACGGAGCTGGCGTACCCCGGACAGGGCGGCCAGGCCGGCGGCGAGCACGTCGGCGATGGTGAAGATGAGCCGGGACGCCAGCGCGATTCCCATCGCCGCGCCGACGCCGCCGCTGCCCACCAGGAACGGGGCCAGCGCGGCGACCAGCACGGCCTCCCGTACGCCCAGCCCGGAGGGGGAGAGGAAGGCGAACATGCCCACGGTCATCGCGATGGCGAACGAGCCGACGCTGCGCAGCAGCCCCTCCATGCCGGGGGTGGCCTGGGCGTTGGCCAGCAGCCACAGGTGCACGCCGAACAGGGCGTAGCCCAGCGCGCTCCAGCCCACGACCCTCGACACGCCCGGCCAGGTGAGCCGGTGCTCCAGCGGCGGGCGGCGCAGCACCCGCAGGGCGAGCTGCACCAGCGCGGTGAGCACCCGCGGCACGGCGCAGACCAGCGCGACCGGGAACAGCGCCGCCACGATCCACAGCGCGACCCGCACCGAGTCGGCGTACGTGGAGTCGCCCCCACCGGCCGCGTCGCGCAGCGCCGGCAGGCTCAGCAGGCCGAGGCCGAGCGCGGCCGTCACGCCGAGACCCACGCTGACCAGGGTGGCCAGGAAGGCGCGGGCGCGGGGCAGGCCGGCCCGCCTGCTCAGTTCGACCTGGAGCACGTACGCCCACACGCTGCCGGGGATGTACTTGCCGAGCTGGCCCACCAGACAGATGCGCAGGGCGGCGGACACCGACACCCGGTGCTCCAGGTCGCGCACGGCGGCCCGCCAGGCCATCGTGTTGGCCACCATCCCGGCCAGCGCCGCGAGGACGGACAGCACCACCGACTGCCAGGCCAGGCCCAGCCACGTCGACCGGACCTGCGGCCACTGGTCGACGACGCTCCAGGTCATCCCGGCGGCGATGGCGACGACCACGGCGACGCGGACGCCCAGCGACAGCCACCGCTTCAGCGGGCCTGCCGGTGGCGCGGCAGCGTCGGTCGTCGCCGGTTCCCCGGCGGTGCCGACATCCTTTCGCGTGGCGGTCTGAACCATGCGTCACGTGCCTCCACGTCTCGTTTCGCCCGCCGCGGGAAGTGAGGACGGGCCGAGCAGGGCACTACACTAGCCCAGGCCGCGCGCCCGCACCCGCCCGGCGCGCCCGCGCGGAACGCCACCGCGACGCCGGCCACCGCCCGCCGTGTCGACGTCCGCCGCTGTTACCGTGCTCGCTGCCACCGACCCCGAGGAGAGACGCTGTGATCCCCATTTCCGTCGTGAAACTCGACGAGGAGGCCGAACAGCTGGCGGTGGAGGTGATCCGCTCCGGCGTGCTGGCGCAGGGTCCGATGGTGGCCCGGCTGGAACGCGAGTTCGCCGACCTGGTCGGGGTGGAGCACGCGGTTGCGGTCAACAACGGCACGACCGCGCTGGTCGCCGCCCTGGAGGTGCTCGACCTGCGGCCCGGCGACGAGGTCGTCACGAGCCCGTTCACGTTCGTCGCCACCCTCAACGCGATCCTCGAGGCCGGCGCCACCGCCCGGTTCGCCGACATCCGCGAAGACGACTTCTGCCTGGACCCGGCGGCCCTCGCCACCGCGATCGGCCCGCGCACGAGGGTCGTCGTGCCGGTGCACCTGTACGGGCAGCCAGCGGACATGGGCGCGATCGTGCCCCTGGTCGAGCGGCACGGCCTGGGCCTGGTCGAGGACACCGCGCAGTCGCTCGGCGCGACGGTCGACGGGCGGGGGGCCGGCAGCTTCGGCCTGGGCACCTTCTCCCTGTACGCCACGAAGAACCTCACCACCGGTGAGGGTGGGATGATCACCACCAACGACGCCATCCTCGCCGACCGGCTCCGGGTGCTGCGCAACCAGGGCATGCGCCAGCGCTACCAGTACGAGGTCGCCGGCCACAACTACCGGCTCACCGACCTGCAGGCCGCCCTCGGCATCCCGCAGCTCGCCGGTTACGCCGGCAACGTCAAGCGCCGCAGGGACAACGCGGCCCGGCTCTCCGCCGGCCTGGCGGACGTCCCGGGGCTGCGCCTGCCGGCCGAGCTGCCGGGCCGCTCGCACGTCTGGCACCAGTACACCGTCCTGGTCACCGACGCCGCCCCGGCCGGCCGGGACGAGGTGGTCGCCCGCCTGGGCGAGCAGGGCGTGGGCTGCGGCGTCTACTACCCGAAGGCGGTCTACGACTACGACTGCTACCGGGAGCACCCCCGGGTGGTCACCGATCCCGCCCCGGTCACCGACCGGGTGGCCCGGCAGTGCCTCTCCCTGCCGGTGCACCACCACCTTGCCGACGGTGACGTGGACCGGGTGGTCGAGGCCGTGCGCAAGGCGGTGGGCGCGTGACCGCGCCGGTGCGTTTCGCCCTCGTCGGCACGGGCGTGATGGGTTCCCTGCACGCCCGGGTCATCGCCCAGTCCGACCGGGCCCGGCTGGTGCGGGTCGTCGAGCCCCGCGAGGCCGCCGGCCGGGAGGTCGCCGACCGGTACGGCGCGCAGTGGGTGCCCGACGCTTCGGACCTGTCCGGCGTCGACGCGGTGGTGCTCGCCGCCCCCACCGAGTTCCACTACGACCTCGCCGGCCACGTGCTCGCCGCGGACAAGCCGCTGCTGATCGAGAAGCCGGTCTGCGGCAGCCTCGGCGAGACCGAGGACGTCGTGGCCACCGCCGAGAAGCGCGGGGTCCCCCTGCTGTGCGGGCTGCTGGAGCGGTTCAACCCGGCGGTGCTCACCGCGCTCGCCCTGGTCGACAACCCGGTGCACCTCACCGTCACCCGGCACTCCCCGTACGCGCCGCGTATCCGCACCGGCGTGGCCTGGGACCTGCTGATCCACGACGTCGATTTGGCCATCCAGGCGTTCGGCGGCCAGGAGCCGACCAACGTACGCGGTGTGCTGGGTCACTTCCACCCGGGCTCGCTCCCCGGCGCGGAGGACGTCGCCGAGGCCCTGCTGACCTTCGGCGACGCGGCGCTGGCCAACGTCTCGGCGAGCCGGATCGGCCAGCGTAAGGTGCGGACGCTAATCATCAGCGAGGTGGACCGGCTCATCGAGGCGGACCTGATCCGCCGGGACGTCACCATCTACCGGCACGTGTCGCTGGACGCCGCGACGCCGGACGGGCGTGGCTACCGGCAGCAGAGCATCATGGAGGTGCCGGAGTTGCTCTCCAACCGGGAGCCGCTGGCCGCCCAGCTCGATCACTTCCTGGACATCCTCGCCGGCACCGCCGACGCCGAAGCGGAACGGCGGCGGATCCTTCCGGCGCACCGGGCCGTCGGCCAGCTCTTCGCCGACCATGCCTGAGGCCTCCGGGCGGGACCGGCGGCACCGTGTCGCCAGACCGGCCGGCGGGCGCGTTCGGGTAGGCTGCCCACCGTGCGCCCGGCCGCCCGCCGCCCGCCGACGGTGAGCCCCGGCAGCCCGCCTTCCCACTCGACAAAGATCAAGGAATCCCCTGTGCCGAACGTCGCAGACGACGCCCTGGCAGTGGAGGACCAGCGCGTGCCGGAGGACCTGCCCCGCGCGCCGGACGACCAGCCCGAGACGCCGCAGGACCAGCCCGGCACGGGCGAGGAGCGGCCCGAGCAGGCCGCGGACAGGCCCGGGAGGCCGCAGGACCAGCCCGGTGCGACCGAGGACCGGGATGCGCCGCCGGGCCGGTCCGACGCCCCGGCCGGGCCCGCCCGGGTCCCCTTCACCCGGCGGTTGGGTGCCGTCGTCGGGGCCCTCCCGCGCCGGGATCACCGACGCCGCCGTGCTGGCCTTCGCGCTGTTCACGGTGATCTACCACGCGGCGTTCCTGGTCGAGCTGCGGCCCTCGGTGATCTTCCGGATTTGGCTCTACTGCTGCGCCGCGCTCGCCGTCCTCGCCCTCGTTCTCGGGGTGGTCCGCGCCGTACGGCGGCGGCGTGCGCCGGCTCCGCCGCCCGCCGTGGCCGACGCCGAGCCCCCGGGGACGCGGCGCTGGTGGTGGCTCGCCGTCGGCCTGGTCACCGGCGCGCTCGGCATCGGCGCCGCCGTCACCGCCGGGGTGGCCGGGCTCGTGTCGTGGTGGGTGCCGACCGGCCTCGGGCTCGCCGCCTCTGTCGGCGCGGCGCTGCTGGCCCGACGGGCGTGGCTGGCCCGGAGCGATCCGCAGGAGCCGATCGCCACGGGCTGGCAGGCGCTGTTCGTGCTGCTCGTGTCGGCCGGGGTCGCGGTCTCCTCGCTCTACATGGCCCGCAACAGCAAGGACGACGTGTTCTACGTCGGCAAGTCGGTGTGGGTGGCCGAGCGGGACATCGTCCCGTTGCGGGACTTCCTGTTCACCGAGAACGTGGCTGCCCCGCTGAGCACGCAGCCGCCGACCGCCTCGATCGAGGTTTTCGCCGGCGCGCTCGCCCGGTTCCTGGGTATGCACGCGGCGGACGCCACCTGGTTCGTGCTGCTGCCGGCGCTGGCCGTGCTCGCGGTGCTGGCCCTGTGGCGGCTGGTGCACCGCTGGGCGCCCCGCCGTCCGGTGCTGGCGTTCATCGTGGCCATCGCGTACCTCTACCTGGTGGTCGGCTCGGACGCCGCGCTCGGCACCTTCCACCTGCCCCGGCTCTACGAGGGCAAGGGCATGTTCGTCTCGGCGGTGATCCCGCTCATGTGGGTCTACCTGACCGACTGGTTCGAGTCCCGGTCGACGTGGAAGCTGTTCCTGGTCGCCGCGCTCTCCGTGGTGGCGACCGGGCTGTCCACGACGTCCGCGATCATCCTGCCGCTGCTGGTCGGCGCGGCCGGCCTGGCGATGCTGCTGGTGGGCCGCTGGGGGGCCGCGCTGAGCGCGGGGGTCGCCGCGCTGGCCTATCCGGTCGGCGCGGTGCTGGTGTCCCGGCTGGCGCTCGGGCCGGTCGCCAGCGCCGGGGGCGAGACCCAGTTCTTCGACGCCGAGGGCACCTACCGCCGCACGCTGCTCGTCGGCGTGCTCGGCGTCATCGGCGGCCTCGCCCTGTGGTTGTCGCCCCTGCTCGTCCGGGGACGGACCCCCCGGCTGCTCGCGGCCGGGGCTGCCCTGACCATGAGCGTGCTGTTCGTGCCGGGCGTGCTGGAGGCGCTCGCCGAGGCCAGCGGCGTCTCGGCGGTGCTGTGGCGGGTGCCCTGGATCCTCGCCCTGCCCGGCCTGATCGGCATCCTCTGCACCGTCGGGCTGCCCCGGCTGAAGTGGTCGTCCCGGCTGGTCGGTCTCGTCGTCGCCAGCGCGCTGATCTTCTGCTTCGCGACGTTCGGCGTGCCGATGTGGCACAAGGACAGCTTCGTCGAGGTGGCGTCGCGCCCGCTGTGGAAGCTGCCGCAGCAGCGGCTGGAGATCGTCCGGTGGATCGACGGGCTGCCCCGGGAGCCCGGCCTGCTGCTCGCCCCGTCGACGCTGATGCGGGTCGCGCCCGTCGTGAGCAGCCGGCTGCGGGTCGTCATGCCCCGCGACGGCTACCTCGTCGAGTACGACCAGAACTCCGACTTCGTCCGCGACCGGCAGCGACTGGCCGCGTTCGCCGACGGCACGGCGATCGCCTCAGACGCGGAGGTGAAGGCGTCCATCGAGCGGCTGAACGTGACGACCATCTGCGTCTACTGGGTCAACCTGCAGGCCAGGGACACCCTCAAGCGACTCGGCTACGAGATGTACGCCCGCAGGTTCGCCCCCGGTGCCGTCCGCTGCTTCCGGCAGCCCTGAGCAGGCGCGAGGCGAACCGTCCGACCGCGCCCGTCGGGTGCGGCCGGGGGCTGATCGGGTAGCAACGGGACGAAGCCCGTAATACCCGAATATGGCTCGCCGTTCGCCTCGCGTTAAGGTCTGGGGGCGAGTGGGACCAGGACGACGTACGGGGGGTCCCCGCCGCTAGCCGCACTGAACGTGGAGGCCGGTCCCGGACAGGGCCCGGCCCCGTCGCCGATGTCGTTGGGGGAGAGTAACCGTTGTTCGGCAAGTTGATGGGACCGGCGGGCGTGGCCGCTCGCGGAGCCGTGCTGCTGCTCTTCTACCTGATCGCGCTCGCTGCGGGAGCTCTCGGCGCGGTCTGGGTGTTCGCGGTGAGCGGGGTCGCCGCGATCGTCGGTGAGTTCGCCCTCGCCCGCTGGTCGGCGCCGACCATGACGCTGCTGGAGAAGGTCGGCCTCGGCCATGGCTACCGCCAGCTCACCCGCGACCTCTCGGCCGTCCTGCTCGTGGTCGCGGCGATTCGGCCCAGCCCGGTCGAGCTGACCGCGATCCTGCTGCTGCCGGCCGCGACCTGGGTGATCGCGGTCTTCGCCGGGGCGCTGAACCGAATGATCGACCGGCGCAACCCGCTCACCGCGCTGGTGCGCAACATCGACCTCGGCCCCATGCGCTCGGCACCACGCCCGCCCGAGTGGGCGGCCGGGGTCGCCGGTGAGCGGCTCGCCATGGCCAACGTGGTGCTGGTCCCGGCGGCGGTGCTCACGGTGCTGTGGGACGACGCCGCGCCGATGCTGGCCGGCGGTGCCGCCACCGTGCTCGCCGCGGCCGTGGCCGGCGGCATCGTCGCGTTGACCTGGCTGCGGGGCCGGGGCACCGGCAAGAGCCCGGTGCTGCCGGCGGTGCAGCGCTGGCTGGACTCCTACCGGCCCGAGGTCGCCCTCTATTTCGCCGGGCCGGCGAAGGACGTCTACCAGGCCAACATGTGGCTGGCCCCGACCGAGGCCCTCCAGCGGCGGGCCGTGGTGCTGACGCGCAGCCGGGAGGCGTTCAACGAACTGGCCGACACCCGGCTGCCGGTGATCTGCGTGCCGGCCGGTGTGGACTTCATGAACCTGGAGTTCGGCAGCGTGCGTGCCGCCCTGTACGCGGCGAACGTCGGCGCGAACATCCACATGCTCCGCGAGCCGGGCATGAAGCACGTCTTCGTCGGGCACGGCGACAGCGACAAACAGGCAAGCGTCAACCCGTACAGCAAGGTGTACGACGAGGTGTGGGTGGCCGGCCTCGCCGGCCGGGAGCGGTACGCCCGGGCCGGCGTCGGCGTGCTGGACGCCGACATCGTCGAAATCGGACGGCCGCAACTCGCCGGGGTGCACACGTTCGGCTCGGGGTCGCCGGACCGGCCCTTCACCGTGCTCTACGCGCCGACGTGGGAGGGGTGGCTCGACGACGACCCGTACCACACGTCGCTGGTGCTGATGGGAGAGCGGATTGTCCGGGGCCTGCTCGCCACCCGCCCGTCGCTGCGGCTGATCTACAAGCCGCACCCGTTGACCGGCACCCGTTCGAAGGAGGCGAAGGCGGTCCACGAGCGGGTGGTGGGGCTGATCGGCGCAGCCGGTGGCGACGTCGACGCCACCTCCCTCGACGGCCCCCGCCACCGGGTCGTCACCGGGCGGGTCCCGGCCCTGTTCGACTGCTTCAACCAGACCGATCTGCTGATCAGCGACATCTCCAGCGTGGTCTCCGACTTCGTGCAGAGCCAGCGGCCGTACGTGGTGGCGAACCCGAGCGGGCTGCCCGAGGACGAATTCCGCCGGAACTTCCCCACCTCGCGGGGGGCGTACCTGCTGTCGAAGGACTGTGGGGAGCTGGAAAAGATCGTCGCCGTCACCCGGGCGGGCGACGACCCGATGACCGAGGCGCGTCGGGAGCTGAAGGTCTACCTCCTCGGCCCGGACGAGCCGAACCCGATGGAGCGGTTCCGGCAGGAGATCGGCCGCCTCTGCGGCTGATCCGGCGACGCTGGGAAAAAGGGGGGCGGCGGGAGCCGTCCCCCTTTCCTGTACCGAAGATCAGCCACGGCGGGGTGGGTTGGCCAGGTCGCGGGAGACGACCTGCCCCTTCTCGTCCACCCACCCCTTTGGCCGGGCCGGGTTGCCGGCGACCAGTTGGTACGGCGCGACGTCCCGGGTGACCACCGAACCTGCGGCGACCATCGCGTACTCGCCGACCTCGATTCCGCAGACGAGGGTGGCGTTCGCCCCGATCGACGCGCCCCGGCGGACCAGGGTCGGGGTGATGGTCCAGTCCGGGTTCTGCGCCCGGGGGCGGAAGTCGTTGGTGAAGACGGCGCACGGGCCGACGAAGACCTCGTCCTCGATGGTCACGCCCTGGTACACCGAGACGTTGTTCTGGATCTTCACGAGGTCGCCAACGGTGACACCGGCGTCGACGTACACGTTGCGACCGATCACGCAGCCGGCGCCGACCCGGGCGCTGGACCGGATGTGGGCCAGGTGCCAGACCTTGGTGCCGTCGCCAACGCGGGCGCCCTCCTCCACATCGGCGCTCGGGTGGACGAAGACCGCGCTGGGCTGTTCGGTGGTGTCAGTCATCCTTCAACTCGCATCGCTCGGGGCGCCGTGCGCCGGCGGGTGTACGCGGCGGTGAGACGGCGGGTGCTCGCCACCGCCCGCGCGGGGATCGGACTGCCGCGCCCGGCGGTGAGCCCGGGCGGCCCAGCCGGGGGCGCCGGCCGGGTGAGCATAGCGAGCCCTCAGCCCAGCAGGTGCGCGACCGCGTCGGCGGGCGGGGTGTCGGCCGGCAGGGCGTGGGCCTCGATCACGGCGGCCACTGGCAGCGTCCCGTACAGGTGGGGGAAGAGTTCGCCGCCTCGGGACGGCTCCCAGCGCAGCTCCGGGCCGAGCGCCTCGGGGTCGACGGCGAGCAGGGTCAGCCCGGTGGCGCCGGCGAAGTGCCGCCGGGCGGTCTCGACCAGTTGGCCGGCGGCGGAGAGGTGGATGAATCCGTCCTGGCGGTCCACCGCCGAGCCGGCGAAGTGCCCCGCCTCGCGGGCGGCGTCCCACTCCGTACTTGTCAGCAGTTTGTAGATCACTGCGGCAGCCTACGGCGGCGGTCGTCCCGCGGACCGGAACCGGCGCGGTCGCCGGGCGTGCCCCCAACGGGCATGCGGGGAGTAGTGACCGGGCGGCCCTCCCGCCCGGCCGGCACTTCTGCGACCATTCCACGGTCGAGAACGAGGAAGCGGGGAGGCGGGTTGCGTATCCTGCTGGTCGAGGACGACCGTCGGGTGGCCGCCGCCCTGTCGTCCGCCCTGACCCGCCGCGGCTACGAGGTGGAGCACGCCGCCACCGTCGCGGCGGCGCTGCGCGCCGCGCCCTGCGACCTGGTGCTGCTCGACCTGACCCTGCCCGACGGCGACGGCACCGACCTCTGCCGCGCCCTGCGCCGGCGCAGCGCCCAGCTCGGCATCATCGCCGTCACCGCCCGTGGCGAGGAACGCGACCGCGTCCTGGGCCTGCGGCTGGGCGCCGACGACTACGTGGTGAAGCCCTTTTCGATGGTCGAGCTCCAGGCGCGGATCGAGGCGGTGCTACGCCGCGCGGCCCACGCCGCGCCGGAGCGGGACGTGATCGAGGCGGGCCCGGTCCGCATCGACGTCGCCGCGCGGACCGTCACGGTCCACGCCCGGGAGGTCACCCTGACCCGCAAGGAGTTCGACATCCTGCTGTCGCTGGCCCGGCAGGTCGGGGTGGCGGTGTCCCGCGACCGGATCCTGTTGGACGTCTGGGGCACCACCTGGGCCGACCGGCACACCGTGGAGGTGCACGTCGGGTCGCTGCGCGGCAAGCTGGGCGACCCCCGGCTGGTGGAGACCGTCCGCGGGGTCGGCTACCGGCTGCGCGGGGAGTGAGGGAGCCCGGTGCGTCGTCGGCTGGTCATCAGCTACCTGCTGCTGATGGTGCTCGTGCTCATCGCCCTGGAGACCCCGCTCGCGGCGACCCTGGCCACCCGGGAGACCGACCTGGTGCGCGCCGACCGGCTCGCCGACGCCACCCGGTTCGCCTCGCTCGCCGGGCCGGCGCTGCGCGGTGGCGTCCCGGGGCCTATCGACGGCGAGCTGAGCAGCTACGACGAGCTGTACGGCATCGGCGCGGCGGTGGTCGACCGCGATCGCCGCACGGTGGTGGCGTCGCGTAGCTGGGCGTCCGGGCCGGGCACCGAGTCGGCGCTGGACAACGCGCTGTCCGGGCAGCAGTTCAGCGCCCCGGGCTCGGTGTGGCCCTGGGCCGACGGGCCCGTCGTGGTGGCGGTGCCGATCAACGACGGCGGCGAGGTGCTCGGGGCGGTCGTCATCACCACCCCGGCCGCCGGGGTCCGGCGGACCGTCACCGCGTGGTGGCTGCTGCTCGCGGCGATCGGCATCGTCGCCGTGCTGGCCTGTGTGCTGACCGCGTTCGGGTTGGCCGGGTGGGTGCTGCGCCCGGTCACCGAGCTGGACGCCGTCACCCTCGAGATCGCCGAGGGGGACCGGGGTGCCCGGGTGCAGCACCGGCTGGGCCCGCCGGAGCTGCGCCGCCTGGCGGCGAGCTTCAACAACATGGCCGACGTGGTGTCGGACGTGATGGACCGGCAGCGGGCCTTCGTCGCGCACGCCAGCCACCAGCTGCGCAACCCGCTGACCGCGCTGCGGCTGCGGGTGGAGGAGCTGGGGCCGAGCCTGACCGATCCGCAGGGGCTGGCCGAGCACCGGCTCGCGCTGGAGGAGACCGACCGGCTGGCGCTGGTGCTGGACGCCCTGCTCACCCTGGCCCGCGCCGAGCGTGAGGAGAACCAGCGGGTCACCGTTAACGCGGCGGCGGTGGCCGCGTCCCGCGTCGCCGCCTGGCAGCCGCTGGCCCGGCACCGGTCGGTCACCCTCCGCCTGGCTCCCGCCGACGGCCCGGCGTACGCCCGGACCGTGCCGACCGCGATCGACCAGGCACTGGACGCGTTGATCGACAACGCGGTGAAGTTCAGTGGCGCCGGCGGCGAGGTGACGGTGAGCGTCCGGCACGCCGACGGCGGGATCGCCCTGGAGGTGCGGGACACCGGCCCGGGCATGACCCCCGACCAGATCGACCGGGCCACCGAGCGCTTCTGGCGGGCCCCCGAGGTGCAGAACGTAGACGGGGCCGGGCTCGGGCTGACCATCGTCGCGGTCCTCGTCGACGCCTCCGACGGGCGGCTCACCATGCGGCCGGGGGAGCCACACGGGCTGGTGGCCGGGCTGTGGTTCCCGGCCCCGGGCCCAGCGGACGCCGCCGGGGGGACGCCCCCGGCCTCGGCCCCTACCCGAGCGCTGCCCCCGACCCGGGTCGCGGGCTGACGGGTCAGGGCTTGGCCGACCGGTACCAGTCGGCAGCGCCCGGGTGCAGCGGCAACGGGGTGGTGGCGATCGCCGACCGGGTACTCATCCGGCCGGCCGCCGGATGGGCCGCCGCCAGCTCCGCCCGGCGCTCCATCAACAGCCGGGTCACCTCGCGGACCAGCGGCTCCGGCAGGTCGGCCCGGACGACCAGGTAGTTCGGGTTCGCCACTGTCGTGACCGGCTCGACCCCGTACACGGAGCGGGGGATGTCCCGGGACACGTACACCTCGCGGTAGCTGCGCCGTAGCGGCTCGGTCCACTCGCCCAGGTCGACGATCCGCACGGCGCTGCCGGAGGCCAACTCCTCGACGCCGCGCACCGGCAGCCCGCCGGAGAAGAAGAACGCGTCGATGCGGCCGGCGCGCAGCGCGGCGACCGAGTCGTCGAGGCCGAGGCGTTCCCGGTGCACGGCGGTGCCGCCGAGGTGGGCGACCTCCAGCAGCCGGGTGGCGGTGATCTCCGTGCCGGAGCCGGGCGCGCCGACGGAAACCCGCCGGCCCCGTAGGTCGGCCACCGAACGGACGGGGCCGCCGGCCGTGGTGACCAGGTGCAGCAGGTCGTCGTAGACCCGGGCCACCGCCAGGACGCCCTGGTGCTCCTTCAGGCCGGTGGGCAGCACGTCGGCCTGGGTGAAGCCCAGCTCGGCCTGGCCCGTGCCCACCAGCCGCATGTTCTCCGCCGAGGCGGCGGTGACCACCACGCTGGCCCGCACCCTGGGCAGCTCACGGTTGAGGATGTCGGCCAGCGACCGACCGAACGCGTGGTAGACGGCGGTGGGGCTGCCGGTGGCGATCCGGATCAGCGCCGGCTCGCCCGGCGACTCCCGGCATCCGGCGAGCCCGGGTGCCGCCGCGACCAGCACCAGTAGCAGCACCGCCACACCGGCGGCGCGCGGGGGCACAGTCCAGCTACGGCTCACCCGGGCACTCTGCGCCGTGCACCACCGCCCGCGCAAGCCCGCCAGCCACCGCCCGCGCGGGCCCGTGTGTCGCCGCCCGCGCGAGCCCCGTCAGCCGACGGCGGCCACCCCCGGCCCGGTCGCCGGGTCCAGGGTGACGCTGTGCAGGATCCGGTCCCGATCCGGGCCGTCGGCCACGCTCACCACGAAGCAGCCCGCGCCGGGTCGCAGCAGGGCGGGCACCTCCAGCAGCACGGCTCCCCGGACCAGCACGGCGGCCAACTCCCGGTCGGTCAGCCGGATGCCGAGGATGTGCCGGCGCACGTGCCGGCCGCCGGCCAGCAGCGCCGCCCGCCATGCCGCGGCGGCCAGCCGTGGCCGCCACGCCCGGCGCGGCGCCGACGCCCCCGAGGCGGGTCCGCCGATCAGCTCCCGGCGGCCCTGCCGCCAGCCGATGTCGACCAGCGTCGCGTACGTCGCCCGGTGCTCGCGGGGCACCTGGAGGCGGTGCAGCTCATAGCGGCGGCGCAGGCCGCCGGTGGTCACCTCGTGCCGGACCGGGATCTCCAGCCGGGCGAGGAGCTGGCGCATCCGGTGCGCCGCTTCCTCACGGTTGAACTCGGCGGCGGGGCCGGCGTGGGCCGGGGCCGGCGGGCGGCGGCCGGCCCGGGCGGGGCCGGCCGCCGCGGACACGCAACGCACCAGGCAGGCCACCTCGAACGCGTCGGCGAGGGTCAGCCAGTCCAGCGGGGGCGGTGTCGTGGGAAGGCGAGGCCGGTCGAGCAGCGTGGGTTCGAGGGGCACCAGAGCCTCCTTGTCGGCATCGGGTTCCCCTTACCGTGGCCCGCCGGGCGGCCCGGTGGTACCCGTGGCCGCCAGGCTTGAGGAAATCTTGCGACAGTTCAGGCCGTCACAGCCGCGTCACCACGACGTCGACGGCCCGGGGCCGGCCGGCCGACACCGGCTGCTCCAACACGGTGTACTTCAGGTCCCGCAGGGCGGTCACCAGTCCGTCGGCGGTGCGCGGAC
>NZ_GG657738.1:5559275-5565968 GCF_000158815.1 Micromonospora sp. ATCC 39149
GGTCGAGGGCCTCGTACAGCACGCCGGTGTAGAGCCGGCCCGCCTCGGCGGTGGCCGCCCGTTCCAGCCGGGCGTTGCGGCGCAGCTCGCCGGCCAGCCCCGGGGTCAGCCCCAGCGCCTCCAGGGCCGCCGCCTCGTCCTCAGTCGCCGTCCCGCCCCGGGCGGTCGCCCCGCCCGGGCCGGCGCAGAGCCCCACCAGCGCCGCCAGCACCCGCGCGCGGGCACCGGTCAGCTCGGGCAGGGACAGCCGGGCCAGGTCCAGCCGCCGGCCGGTCCCGGCGTCGGCCTTGCCCTCCGAGGGCGGCAGCAGGATGAGCATCGCCTCACGACTCCTCGCGCACCCGGCGTCGTCCGCGCCGGCCGGGCCAGCGTACGCACCGCGCTCACCGCCACGGCCGCACGGCCGTCTCCGGGTGGTACACGCGATAGCCGCCGACCTCGGCGAGCAGCGCCGGCCCGGCGCGCGGGCCGAGCAGCTCCCGCAGCCGCCGGTCGGCCGGGCCGTCGGCCACCAGCACGTACCCGGGTCGCTCGGCCCGGCCCACCTGCCGCCAGTACGGCGGGTAGCGGTTCTGCCCGGGCGTCAGCCGCCCGTCGAGCACCCCGCAGACCACCGACTCGGCCGTGTTGAAGACCAGCCGGTTGCAGGTCCAGTACTCGCCGTACACCGCGCGCAGCCCCGCCCGGCGGACCGCGTCGGCCAGCTCCCGGGCCTGCCTTTCCTCGACGCGCGACGGCTCGAGGCCGGCGCCGAACAACGCCGTGGCGGCCAGCGCGGTGGCGGCCAACCCGGCCAGCGCGGCGGTGGCCGACGCTCCGGCGAGCCGCCCGGCCGCGCCCGCCGTGCCCCGCCACGCGCGCCGCGCCGCCACCCACAGCGGCCACAGCGCCACCGGCAGCGAGAGCTGCAGCACCGACAGGTAGCGGGCGTTGTTCAGCGGGTCGGTCGCGGCCAGCGGGCTGCGTACGTACGCCGCGAGGGTCAACCCGGCACCCGCGACCAGGGCTAGCTGCGCGGCCGGCCCGACCTGGTCGCCGGCCGGCCGGGCGGCGGCCCGCCGGTACGCGACCAGAGCGAGCACCGCGGCGGCGGCCAGCAGCGCGGGGTAGAACAGCCCGAACCACTGCTGCCAGTGGGCGCAGCCGTCGACCGGGCACAGCCCGGTGGCCAGCGGCACCCCCTCCAGCAGCCCGCCGCGCAGCCGGTCGGTCAGGGGCGGCGTCGCGCCGGCCACCTGGCTGATGCGTCGTAGCACCGACAGCGAGTCCTGCCCCGGTGGTGCGCGCAGGTTGTCGGCGACCAGCGGCGCCGCCCCGACGGCGAACCCGGCCGCCAGCGTCGCCCCGCACCAGCCGAGCAACTCCCGGCGCAGCACCCAGGCCAGCAGCAGGCCGGCCGCCGCCAGGTACGGCACGATCAGCCAGTCCGACCAGACGGCCAACCCGGCCAGCAGCCCCGCGGCCCCCGCCGCCAGCGGCCGGGACCGCACCCGCCGGTCGGCCAGCCCCACCGCCACCAGCAGGATCAGCAGCACCGCCGGCTTCACCTCGGGCCGCCCCCCGACGACCTGCAACTGGTCGCGCACCACCCGCTCCGGGCCCAGCGCGAGCAGGCCGACGACCAGCACGGCGTACCACGGCGCGCAGATCCGGCGGGTCAGCCGGTAGGCCAGGAAGACGAAGAGCGCCCACAGCGCCAGCATCGGCAGCCGCAGCACCGGCCAGCTCGGCCCGGCGACGGCGACCAGCGGGGCCGCCAGGTACGCCTCCGCCATGCCCATGTAGCGCTGCCCGTACAGGAAGACGGGGTGCTCCCGGCCGGCCGCGATGTGCAGCGCGGCCAGGCCGAAGGTGGCCTCGTCGCTGTTCGACACGGGCACGGTGAGCAGCGTGAGGACCAGCCGGTAGCCGAACCCGGCCAGCCCGAGCAGCAGCGCGGCCCGCGCCGGCCGGTCCAGCGCCGGACGCCGCCGCCCACGGTCCTGCACAGGTGTCGACACGACCAACGCCCCCGTCGTCGCCCCGACCGGAGTGTGTCACGCTCCCGGGGCGGGCCGGGCCGGTTCGCCGCAGACCGGCGGCGGGTGGTGGTCGGCGGCGCGGTGGGCGGGGGAGCCGGGGTCTCGCGTGGCTGTCGTGGCCGGGGTGTGGCAGGGTTGCAACGTGCCACCGACACCCGCCGGCGAACTGGCCGTACCGACCCTGCACCGGGCCGCGCGGATCGAGGATGCCGTGCACAACCTGGTCGAGCGCCGGCTGCGGCGCACCGGGTGGCAGACCAACATCATCGCGTACGCCGGCTACGGCGCCCCCGGCTGGGCGCGGGTGCTGTGCCGGGTGCTGCTCGGCCGCCCCGACACCCGGACCCGGCAGCGCCTGGAGAAGGTCCGTGGCTGGCGCAGCTTCACCACCCTGCCCGCCAAGCACGTGACGGTCACCATCGAGGCCGGCGGCGTGACGCACGAGGCGAAGGCCGACCGCAGCGGCTTCGTCGACACCGTGGTCGAGGCCGACCTCACCCCCCGGCTGGGCGTCGGTGCGCCTCAGCGTCGCCGACGCCGAGCCTTGTGGAGGCGCTGATCCGCGTCCTCGACCCGAACGTCAAGTTCGGCATCCTCTCCGACATCGACGACACGGTCATGGTGACCGCCCTGCCGCGTCCCCTGCTGGCCGCGTGGAACACCTTCGTCCTCGACGAGCACGCCCGCGCGGCCGTGCCCGGCATGGCGGTGCTCTACGAACGGCTGGTCACCGCCCACCCCGGCGCACCGGTGTTCTATTTGTCGACCGGCGCGTGGAACGTCGCGCCGACGCTGACCCGGTTCCTGTCCCGGCACCTCTACCCGGCCGGGCCGCTGCTGCTCACCGACTGGGGGCCGACGGCCGACCGGTGGTTCCGCAGCGGCCGGGAGCACAAGCGGGCCACCCTGGCCCGGCTGTCCCGCGAGTTTCCCGACGTGCGTTGGCTGCTCATCGGCGACGACGGCCAGCACGACCCGGAGATCTACCGGGAGTTCGCCGCCGGGCACCCGGACAACGTGGCCGGCGTGGCGATCCGCCGCCTGTCGCCCACCCAGTCGGTGCTGGCCGGCAGCCTGCCCGCCGCGTCGGGCAGCTCGTCGTCGGGGCCGGTGGGGCAGAAGTGGCTCTCCGCCCCGGACGGCGCGGGGCTGTGGAAACTGCTGCGCGACGCCGGCCTGGTCTGACCGCTTTCCGACGGCGACGCCACGGCAGGCCGGACCACCACCGGCCCGGCCCGCCGCCCGCTACGTCACCAGCCGGTGATCTGGCTGCGGGCGCTCAGCAGACCCGCCGGGGCTCCCGGGTACAGCCACAGGAGTCCGGTCGAGTTCTCCTGGGCGACGACATCGGGCCTGCCGTCCCGGTTGAAGTCGGTCAGGCCGAACGAGGTGTAACCGCCCCAGCCCACACCGACCTGGGTGATGCTTCCCGCCGGGAAGTCGTACAACCGCAGCGTGCCGTTGCTCACCAACCGGGTGTAGACGTCCGGCGTGGCATCGCCGACGACGTTGACGATGCCGTACGGGGTGTAGTCGGTCGACCAGCCGTCGCCGACGTCCACCCGGGCGCTCTTGCCGCCCTTGAGGTCGCCGGGATACACCCACAGGTCGTTGGTCGAGCCCGCCGCGATCACGTCCTGGAAGCCGTCGCGGTTCCAGTCGGCCACCCCGTACGGACGGTAGTTGCACCACTGGACGCCGAGGACCTCCGGCTTGGCGCTCAGGTCGTCCGCCGTGCCGAGGAAGACCTGTAGCTCGCAGGAGGTGTTGTCGCGCACCACGATGTCCTGGTTGCCGTCGTGGTTCCAGTCGGCGATCCCGAAGACGGTGAACTGGTTCCATCCGGTCGACATCAGCCGAGGGGTGCCCACCTGCGCGTTCTGCTTGCGGTACCGCCACAGGTTGCCGCTGCTGTCGGCCGTGTAGATGTCCGTCTCCGTGGTCCCGGTGCCCGGGGGAGTCCAGGTGGTCGCGCCGAACGGGGTGCGTGCCCCGGCCACCGGCACGGTGTTGTTCGCCCCCACCTGGGCCGGGGTGAGCGCCCGCTTCCACACCTGGAGGTTGCTGATCATCCCGGCGTAGTAGGCGGTGGGCTGGCCCTGGTACAGGTAGCGGCCGACGACGAACTTGCCGCCGCTGGGCCACGTCGGCGTCGCGGTGAACTGGGCGCTGCCCTTCAGCACGCTGTTGACGTACAGCGAGATCGTCCGGGTCTCGGCGTTGTAGGTCGCCACCAGATGCGTCCAGACGCCGAGCGCCGTCCCGGCGGGCGTCACCACCTGGGTGTACGACCAGCCGCTGTCGGCGTTGCCCATGCCGAAGCGCCAGGTGTTGTCGCTCGTGTTGTTCCACAGCAGGAAGCGCGACGCGTTGGCGCCGTCCGCGCTGGCGATGACCCCGCCGGCCGCGGTCGGCTTGACCCAGACCGAGATGCTGAACGACTTCGCGGTGTCGATCAGGGGGCTGTTGACCGTCAACGCCCCGTCGCCCGAGGCGTTCACCTCGGTGCCGGTCGCGTCGGTGTTCATGATGAGGGCCGGGCTGAACAGGTCGTCGCTGCGCCAGAAGGCGTCGCCGCCGGTGGCGGTCAGCGCACTGCCGCCGGTGACGTCCGTTGCGGTCGTCACCGCCCCGTCGCCCGAGTCGTCGAACTTCCAGGTGTGGTCCGAGGTGAGCAGGGTCTGACTCGGCTGCGCCGTGACGGTGGCGCTGCCGGCCTGGAGGTCGGTCACCAGCCAGGCGGTGGTGGCTGCGTCCGCGCCCACGGTCCACAGGTCCGGGATGCCGTCGCCGTTGATGTCACCGGCCCGCAGGCTCAGGTTCGCGCCCGCGTTCCAGCCGGCCGCCGCGAGGGTGCGGGCGGTGTAGGCGAGCTGCCCGGTGTCCTGGTTGAACGCGAGCCCGGACCACAGGTGCAGCGCGCCGGTGGTGCGGTTCCACAGGAACATGGCGGTGCCGTCGGTCGCCTGGGCGGTGGCGATGCGCCAGTTGTTCCAGTCGGTGCCGCCGGTCGGGGTCGACGCGGTGGTGTGCTGGGTGCCGAGGTAGCCGCCGGCAGTGCCGAGGTTGGGGTAGTAGGTCAGGAAGTAGCCGCTGGTGGCGTCCCCGCTGGTGCCGATGAGGTCGGGGTAGCCGGACCTGAGCTGACGGCTGTCGCCGGCGTTGGCGAGCTGGATCGGCGGGTTGCCGTTCGGGTCGTTCAGCAGAGAACCATCGATGCCGAACTGGTTCTCGACCCGCTCCGGCCGCAGCACCGAGCCGTCGCCGTTGCCGGCGATCAACTCCGCGCGGACGGGGTCGGCGGCCGGGTAGTAGACGAGGACGTCCTGGAAGCTGCCCCCCAGGAAGCGACCGCTGATGACCTGGGTGCCGTCGAAGTCGGCCGGCGAGTTCGTCCCGGAGACCCCGTTGCCCCGGGCGCCGATGTTGCTGATGTTCGGGTTGACGCCGGCTGCGCCGTTGTTCTCCGCCAGCCAGATCCCCGCGGCGAGGTTGTTGGTGGAGCCCACGTTGAGCAGGTCGGCCCGACCGTCACCGGTCAGGTCGCTGTCCGCCGCCGCAGCGTCCGGGGGGATGGCGTTGAAGGTCAGGGTCTGCGTCTCGCCGAAGTTCCGGCCATCCGCTGTGACGCTGGTGACGGAAAGGGTGTTCGTCAGCCGGGTGGGCCGGACGGGGACTGTCGCGTTGCCGCTGGCATTCGCGGTGATGGTCACCGGCGGCGCGGCGTTCAGCTGGTACGTGTAGCCGGTCGGCACGGTGCCGGCCTCCGGCGGCGTGATCATGAAGCTGGCCTGGACACCGACGGTGGTCTGCTGGGCGGGCGCTGAGATCCTCGGCGGCCCGGCCCGGGTCGCGTCGAACGTGAACTTGCAGGTGGCCGACCAGTTGCTGGGGGTGCGGAAGTCGGTGGCCTGGACCTGCCAGGCGAAGGTGGTCGGCACGCCGTTGCTGGTCCCGGTGACCCCGGCGGCGGTGGCGAGGGTGGCGCGCGGCACGACGTACACGGCGGTGCTGCCGGAGGAGTACGTCAGCAGGTTCGGGTTGGTGTTGACCAGGAGCGTCCCGGGGGTGCTGACCTTCCACAGCTTGAACGTGACGCCGAGGGTGCCGCGGTTGGTGTCGGAGACCGGGGCGTAGAGCGAGACCGAGGTGTCGCCGACGACGGTGGGGCTGGCGGCGGCGCAGGACGTCGTGGGGGACGTCGTCATTCCCGTCGGCGTGTTGGGCTTGTGGTTGTAGCGGATGGTGAGGGTGGGGCTGGTCTCGAGGAACTCCTTCCAGCTCTGGGTGTCGCCGGCCTCGTTCGCGGCGACCATCCAGAGGGTGCGGGTGGGCTTCTTGGCGGTGACGTCGGCCCTGATCTGGTTGGTGACGTCGAAGGAGACGGCGGCGGCGTCGCAGCCGCTGTAGCCGTAGGCGAAGCTCTCGGAGGCCACGGCGCTGCCCTTGGTGACACCCTCCCAGTGGTTCCAGGTGGCGTTGCCGGAGGCCAGGGTGGTTGCCGGGGCGTAGATGTTGACGGTCTTGGCGGTGCAGCTCCACGACCGGGTATTAGTGATCTTGAAGAGGGCGTCGTAGATCTCGGCCCCGGCCAGCGTGCTGTAGGGGACGGGGAAGTTGACCAGGGTCTGGGAGCGTTGGCTGCCGGAGTTGCCGACCTGCATGCGTCCGA
>NZ_GG657738.1:5566209-5607640 GCF_000158815.1 Micromonospora sp. ATCC 39149
CATGGTCGGGGCGGGGGCGGTGAGGACGGTCTGACCTGTGTGCGGTCGCGGCCGGTGATGTTGCCGGTTGTGTCGGCGGTGAGGGTGACGCCCCGGCCGGTGGTGGTCAGGTCGAGGGTGGCCAGCTTCGGGTGCCGGGCGGCTTGACGGTTCTTGACGACGAAGACGTGGGAGAAGCCGCCCTCCGGGGTGACCCGGACGGTGAGGTCGACGCCGGGCAGGACCTCGGGGTAGGTGGCCGTGGGTCCGGACAGGGCCGGCTTCGGCAGGGTGAGTGGGGCGGTGATGGACAGGGCGCGGTCGCCGCTGGTCAGCTCGGCGAGGGGGCCGGTGCCGCCGGGGGAGAGCCGGACCTGGTTCGTCGTCACCGTCGGGGTGATGCTGCCGTCGGCGTGGCGGATCAGGGTCGCGTCGAGGCTGCGCCACTTTCCGTCGACGCGGGTGCGGGTGGGCACGGCGGTCTGGGTCAGCTCGACGGTGCCGTCGGGCCGCGCGGTCACCGTGGAGGTGGAGGTGCCTGCGGCGGTCGCCTCGACCGGCTTGCCAATGCGCCGCGCCTCGGCCATCGCCCGATCCACGCCGAGCGGCGCGTCGGCCGGCTTCGCGGCTGACGCCGCAGGGGCGGTGGCGGCGGCCGGCGGGGCGGCCAGACCAGTGGCCGCGCCCGCCGCGACGACAGCCATGGCGGCGACCGATCCGATCGCCTTCACTCTGGCTGTCCCGATAGGAGGGCTGTTCATGGGCATGGCGTGGTTCCTCCCCCGTTCGCGTGTCCGGCGGACGCGGGACCGCGTCCGGTGGGCGGGCACAGTGAATCAGCCCGCGCGGCCCGGGGGAACGCCGAAGATCACACCGGGCTGTCCCTTTCGGGCTCGCTGTGGCGCATTTGATCCCCGCGCCACCTGCCTATCGTTACCTTGCCGTGACCTTCTGTCTGGGTGAACGTGAAACATTGTTGGCGCCACGTGGGTGCTCGTTCGGGCACGCTGCGTGGCTTTCTGTCTTCTGTGGAGTGGGGTGGGCATGGTCGGGCACGGGGGCATGCGCCTGTTGACTGGTCCGGGGCGGTTGGTCGCGGTGGTGGCGTCGGCGGCGCTGGTGGCGGGGTTGTGGTCGGGCGCGCCGGCCTCGGCGAAGCCGAAGGGCGAGGGCGCGGCGAAGCCGCCCACGACGTCACCCGGCCCGTCCGTCGACGGCGTGCAGCCGTTGCCGACGCGGTTCGTGACGCCGCGCGACGACGCGAAGTCGACCTACCGTCCGTCGCGGACGGTCTGGCCGAGCGCTGCGTCGGCGCAGGTCGAGTTGGGTGCGCCGCAGGCGTTGTCGGCGGGGTCGGCGAAGGCGCGGGCGGCGGGCACCCCGGTGTGGGCGCAGCCGGTGGTGGTCAGGAACGGACAACCCGCCGGGCCGAGGCGGCTCGCGGTGACGGTGGCGGATCGGAAGGCCGCCGAGGCGGCCGGGGTCGACGGCGTGCTGCTGTCGGTGACGCCGGACCGGTCGTCGGGTGCGGCGCGGGTCGGCGTGGACTACGCGGGGTTCGCGGAGGCGTTCGGCGGCAACTACGGGTCGCGGTTGCGGCTGGTCCGGTTGCCTGAGTGCGCGCTGACCACGCCGAAGGTGGCGGCGTGCCGGGTGGCGCAGCCGCTGGCGTCGACCAACGACGCGGCGGCGCGGGCGGTCTCGGCCGAGGTGCCGATGACCGCCTCCGCGTCCGGTGCGCGTGTGGTGCTGGCGGCGGTGGCCGCAGCCGGCGAGGAGGGCGGCAACGGCGGCACGTACGCGGCCACCGACCTCAAGCCGTCCGGCTCGTGGACCGGCGGTGGGAGCACGGGTTCGTTCACGTACTCGTATCCGGTGACGGTGCCGCCGGCGGCGTCGGACCTGGTTCCCACGGTCGCCCTGTCGTACGACTCGGGCAGCGTGGACGGGCAGACCGCGTCGACGAACGCGCAGTCGTCGTGGGTGGGCGACGGCTGGTCGACGCCCCGGTCGTACGTGGAGCAGACGTTCGCCTCGTGCATGGACGATCCGGGTGGCAGCGCCTCGCCGGTGAAGACGCCGGACCGCTGCTACGACGGGCCGATCCTGACCCTGTCGTTGAACGGGTCCTCGACCTCGTTGGTGTGGGACGCGGGAAAGAGCGTGTGGAAGCCGGAGTCGGACAACGGCGAGGTCGTCACGCACGTCGTGAACTCGAACAACGGCACCGGCACCTACAACACGGACTACTGGCGGGTGACGCTGCGCGACGGCACGGTGTACGAGTTCGGCCGTAACCGGCTGCCGGGCTGGACGTCGGGCAAGGCCGAGACGAAGTCGGTCGACCACAGCCCGGTGTACTCGCCGCACTCGGGGGACCCGTGCTACAACTCGGCCGGGTTCTCCTCGTCGGTGTGCACGATGGCGTACCGCTGGAACCTCGACTACGTGCGCGATGTGCACGGCAACGCGATGGCGTACTACTACCAGCAGGCCACCAACTTCTACGGCCGCAACAAGGGTGCCACGGACGTGTCGTACGTGCGGGACAGCAACCTCGCGCGCATCGACTACGGGTTCACCGACGGCAACGCCTACGGCACCGTGCCGAACCGGGTGGTGTTCACCACGGGTGACCGCTGCCTGTCGGGGACGTGCCAGCCGTTGAACTCGGCCAACAAGGCGAACTGGCCGGACGTGCCGTTCGACCTGATCTGCAACTCCGGCACCGACTGTGACGACTGGAGCCCGTCGTTCTTCTCCACGGTCCGCCTGACGTCGATCGAGGCGCAGCAGTACAACACGGCCACGTCGGCCTACGAGAAGGTCGACTCGTACGCGTTGTCGCACACGATGCCGGCCACCGGCGACGGGACGTCGCCGACGCTGTGGCTGTCGTCGGTTGTCCGCACCGGCCATGACACGAGCGCGGGGGGCTCGACGGCGGCGATCTCCCTGCCGTCGGTGTCGTTCACCGGCATCAAGCTCGCCAACCGGGTCGACACCACCGGCGGGCTGCCGAACTTCTACCGGCAGCGCATCGCCACGATCACCACCGAAACCGGTTCGGTGGTATCCCCGACGTACGAGTTGCCGGTGCCGTGCACCGCCCCGGTGACGACCGACCCGGCCGCGAACACGAAGTCGTGCTACCCGGTCTACTGGACCCCGGACGGGTACGTGAACCCGTTCCGGGACTGGTTCCACAAGTACGCGGTCACCCGCGTCACCTCCACCGACCCGACGGGCGGGGCGCCGGCGCTGTCGACCAGCTACAGCTACCTCGGTGGGGCGGCGTGGCGGTACGACGAGAACGAGGTCGTCAAGGCCAAGTACCGCACGTACGGGCAGTTCCGCGGCTACGCCAAGGTGCGCACCTTCACCGGTGACGGGGTCAACGACCGCCGGACCCAGTCCGAGGCCGCCTACCACCGGGGCATGTCGAAGAACAACTCCACCACCGTGATCAATCTGACCGACTCCGCCGGCGGCGTGCACGAGGACGTCGACGAGCTCGCCGGCAAGGAACTGGAGACCACGCAGTACCTGGGTGAGGGTGGCCGGGTCGACTCCTCCACGATCACCTCGTACTGGGTGTCCGGGGCCACCGCCACTCGCTCGCGCACCGGCCTGTCGGCGCTGACCGCGCAGTGGGTCGCGCCGGTGAAGACGTACAGCCGGCAGGCGGTCACCAGCGGCGCGTCGCTGACCTGGCGGTACACGGGCAGCGACAACAGCTACGACGCGAACACGGCCAGCGCCACCTTCGGCGAGCTGAAGCACACCTACACGTACACGGTGCCGGTCAACGCCGCGTACGACCAGTGCACCAGCTACACGTACGCCCCGGTCAACACCGGCGCGAACCTGGCCGGGCTGGTCAGCCAGACCGAGACGGTGTCGGTGGCCTGCGGCGGCTTCACCCAGGGCAGCCCCGCCTCCGAACCGGGCAGCGTCAACGCGCTGACCGCCCCGGCGACGGTGAACCGGCCGGCGCAGGTGGTCAAGGCCGAACGGAACTTCTACGACGACCCCACCTTCGCCACGACCTTCCCCCAGGCCGCCGCCCCGACCAAGGGCAACCTCACCCTCACCCAACTCGCCAAGGACCACACCGCCGGCGCCTACGTCTGGCAGACCAGCGAGAAGACCACCTACGACTCGTACGGCCGGGTGACGGACACCTACGACGCCAAGAACAACAAGACCAGCACCGGCTACACCATGAACGCCGCCGGCCTGGTCACCGCCACGTCGACGACCAACGCGTTGAACCAGACGTCGTCGGTGACCCTCAACCCGAGGCGTGGCAGCACGCTCACCAGCACCGACGCCAACAACGTGGTGACCCGGCAGCAGTACGACGCCCTGGGCCGCGCCACCGCCGTCTGGTTGCACAACAGGGCGACCAGCAGCAACGCCAACCACAAGTTCACCTACACGGTGTCGAAGACCGGCGTGACGGCGGTGACCAGCCAGAAGCTGAACAACTCCAACGGCTACCAGACCTCGGTGACCCTCTACGACGCCCTGCTGCGCAACCGGCAGACGCAGTCGGTCACCCCGCAGGGCGGCCGGATGATCACTGACACGTTCTACGACACCCGGGGCTGGACCAGGGCGTCGTACAACGGGTGGTGGGACGACGCGACCACGCCGACGGTCACCACCCCGGTCTCCGCGGCGGGCCTGGGCAAGCAGGTGCCCAACCAGACCTTCACCACCTACGACGGCCTCGGCCGCGCCATCGTCACCACTGCGGCGAAGAACGGCGTCACCGTCTCCACCACCACCACGATCCACGCCGGGGACCGCACGACCGTCGTGCCGCCGGACGGCGGGGTCGTCACGGCCACCGTCACCGACCCGCTGGGCCGGAAGAAGGAACTGCACGAGTACCAGGTCCGGCCGACGGTGACCACCCCGGCGGACACGTTCACCGGTGACTTCACCGTCACCGGTGGCACCGCCACGACCAGCACGTACGGCTACGACAGCCGTGGCAACCAGTCCACGCTCACCGACGCCGACAACAACGTGTGGACCTCGACCTACAACCTGCTCGGCCAGGTCGAGACCAAGACCGACCCCGATGCAGGCAACAGCAGCCTGCTCTACGACGCCAACGGCAACGTCGTCCAGTCCACCGACGGCCGCAACAAGACGCTGTCGTTCACCTACGACGCCCTCGACCGCAAGACCGGCGAGTACGCTGCCACGGTGGCCAGCCAGTCGTCGGCGAATCAACGCGCGGCCTGGATCTACGACAACAGCAACGCCGTCGCCGGGGTCACCAACGCCGTCGGCCAGCTCACCACCACCATCGCCTACCGCGACGGCCAGCCCTACACCACCCAGCAGAAGGCGTTCAACGTCTTCGGCAGCAGCCTCGGGCAGACGGTCACCATCCCCGCCACCGAGGGCGCCCTCGCCGGCTCCTACGTCTTCGGGCACTCGTACACCTCGGTGCTCGGCCTGCCGCTGACCGACACCTACCCGGCCAAGGGCAGCCTGCCCGCCGAGACCGTCCTGCACGGCTACTCCGGCCTGCTGGACCTGCCCACCACCCTCGCCGGCCTCGCCGGCTACGCCACCGGCGTCACCTACGACGCCTGGGGCCGGGTCAACCAGCAGACCCTCGGCACCGCCACCAGCGCCGCCTACGTCACCAACACCTACGACACCCACACCAGCCGGCTGACCAACCAACTCGTCACCCGATCCACGGCCACCCCGGCCACCGTCGACGAGCAGGAGTACAAGTACGACCTGGCCGGCAACATCACCCGCAAGACCAGCAAGCGCCTCGGGGTCACCACCCCGGCGGAGACCCAGTGCTACGGCTACGACGGCCTCGCCCGACTCACCGAAGCATGGACCGCCACCGACGCCTGCGCCACCACCCCGACCAACGCCAACAAGAGCATGGTCGGCAACGCCATCGGCGCCGGCAGCGCCTACTGGACCAGCTGGACGATCGACCCGATCGGCAACCGCACCCAGCAGGTCGAACATGGCCTCGGGGCGGGCACTGACACGACCACCACCTACACCTACGACGGCAACGGGCAGAACAAGCCCCACACCCTGACCTCCACCGCCACCAGCGGCGGGGTGACCGGGAGCACCTCATACACGTACGACGCCGCCGGCAACACCACCGGCCGCAACGCCGCCCAGGGCAACCAGGCTTTCACCTGGGACGACGCCGGCAAGCTCACCAGCGTCACCGGCGGCACCAGCGGCGACAACACCTTCACCTACGACGCCGACGGCAACCTGCTGCTCCAGAAGGAACCGGGCAAGACCACCCTCTACCTGCCGGGACAGCAACTCACCCTGAACACCAGCACCAACGTCGTCGACGGCAACCGCTACTACAGCCTCCCCGGCGGCGCTGGCTGCATCCGCTCCGGCAGCGGCACGGCCTACACCTTCGCCATCGCCGACCACCAGGGCACCCCGAATCTCTACCTCGACAACACCGCACAGAACCCCACCTGGCGGCAGCACACCCCGTACGGCGCGGCCCGAGGCGCGGCGGTCACCGTCCCCGACAACCGCGGCTTCCTCAACAAGCCGATGAGCCCGACTGGACTAACGATCATCGGTGCCCGCGCCTATGACCCGACCGTCGGACGCTTCGCCTCCGTCGACCCTCTGCTCGACACGGGACAACCGCAACAGTGGAACGCCTATTCTTACGCCAACAACACCCCGGTCACCTCCAGTGACCCTACGGGGATGATCCCCGAAGACTGCAAGTACTTCGACTGCTATGGCTACAGTCCGAGTAATGGGTGCCCGCACGGATGCGGTAGCAGTAAGAACGTGGAGTGGGGCAAGAAGAACCACAAGTCGACAACGAAGTCCCGACTGAATCGAGACAAGGGCGATTCGGCAGCCGATCGTGGAGGGTCTCGGAAGAACGGCGCCAGCCGGATCATCGCGATGATCAAGATGCAACTTGCCTTCCTGAAGCTTGTCGCAGCCACTGCGATGCAGCCTACGCAGGCGCCTGCGCCTGCGCCCGGGCCGTCGGTTCCTGATCCAGGTCACTACGACCCATGGTGTGACAACAATGCGCCCAAGTGTGATGGCTGGACCTTCTCGCATCGCGCGCAATGGGAAACTACTGCCTGGATTCCTTCATTCTGGAATGAAGGTGGCGTGCCCAAGGAGGCGGGCGCTTTCGCCATGGGCGTCTTGTGTTTTGTGTGCGGGGTTTTTAGTGCATCTCTGAACCTTATTGATGAGAGAAACTTTCAGTATCGAAAGCGTGACGTGATTGAGCGCCGCTGGGTGGGCGGCCGCGAGAAGGGTAGCTGGCAGTATCGAGTCAGTGCTACAGAAGAGCAGGTGCGGGAAAAGTGGGTCTTCAAGGGGTTCACGGATCCCTATACGGTTGAGACCGATTGGGCTGAGGACAACTCGTATTACCAGGGCGGTTAGATGACCCGGTTGGTGCGCGGCATTAGCTTCGCCGCCATTCTTAATTGGTTCTTGGCGGCGGCGGGCGGATCTGCCGAGATCTATTGTGCTTACCTTTCGTTCGTCGACAGAGACAACCTCTGGAGCGTTTTGGTGGGTTGGTCCATGGGCGTGCTGTTCGCCTGGCTGATAGCTAGGCGGCGAGGGTTCAGTGTGGAACAGCGTAGAAGCCTCATGGCGAAGGGAATCCTGGCGATCTTCATTGTGATGTTCGTTCGGCCGGATCCACCTCTCGCGCCTCTCCGATCTACTCGTCCTAGTGTCGATATTCCCCCGTCTCGTCAGAGTGAGGAATAGTGTTCTGGGCTGGAATATCGGGCGACCCTGACAAGCCCACTTCTGGCGCATCGGGTCTGCGAAGAAAGTGGTGAAGAGGAAGCGGCTCGTCCCTATTGTCGGCGGTGCTTTGCTGCTGTTGACCTGCTGCGGCACGTTCGGTCGGACTGTCTGGCCGCCAGTGCGAGTTGAATCCCTGTGTGGAACGTTCGAGTCGCAATTGAAGGGATCGATAAATTTTGCGCACGACGGTTCCTTCTCGGCTTCGAATATCACATTTGGGCGGAATTCTGATGCTGAATTGGAGAGGGTCTCCGGTGCTGGAAATTTGGATCTGGAGCGAAGCCTGACCGCCAGCACCGAGGCGACTTTGGTGATGGAGGATGTCAGGGCTCGCGTGGAGTTGAAGGTGGAGCGCAGTTGGCGGGGAGAGGTCACACTTTGGCGCTATGTAGATGACCCTGACAGCGGGGAACGGGAAACCTTCCGCCGCAGGTCTTCCTGCTGACAGCGTTATACGTGGACGGTGGGAGGTGGGTGCAGGATCTACGGCGTCGCGTCATGGTCGGTGCAGTTGTCGCCTGCGTACCGGTGCGCCAGATCAACCCGCTCTGGCTTCTTGGGCCTTGGCGTAATAAGCTTCGGAGGCATTGCTCGGTCAATTCCTGGGGGGTGATTAAATTGTCAAAGAGGTGGCCCTACGTGATTGGAGTGGCCTGCCTCTTGGTTCTGGCTTGCTGTTGGGTCAGCCTAGGGCACTTCGTCTGGCCTCCCGTCGGCGACGAAGCGCTCTGTGGTTCATGGCGAGCATCCACCGGAAGTCGGATTGATATAAAGCGGGAAGGTGCCTTCTCGGCCGTGGATGTGCCCTTCTCGGATTCGACGATTTCCGGCAGCGGCGGATGGGAATTCGAGCAGGGCGCGTCGATTGAGGGAACGCTGACTCTGCGCTTCGAGCAGGCTCGCGCCAGCTTGGAGGTCAGAACTCGTCGGGACCTGAGCGGAGACGTGCGCCTGCTGGTGAACGACCCAGGGAGTGACGAAGAGGAACTGGAGTATCTGAAGGAAGGCGGCTGCGAACTCGAATCTCGTTGAGCCATTGGGTCCCTCCATCCTGACTCCTGACGACCAGGGCCGGACTGTGGAGATCGGAGAGCTGTCGCGGCGGCGTGCCGTGCTCACTCTGACGAGTTGATCAATGTGGGGCCGGCACCGGAGCCCGCCCGTACGCAAAGGTGTCATCGTGGAGCGAGCGGTGCTGGCAGTCTCCTTCGGGAGCGACTTCGGAATCGCTTCATCCTGTTCGACCGGGCCTTCGGGGTGTTGATGGTGCTGCGGGGTGTGGTGGCCCTGATCGGCGGCGCGTACCTGTTCGCGTTGCAGGCATGAGCGTGCCCAGTCGGGGGAGGTCGTCCTCGGCGATCACCTGGCTCCTGGCCTGCGTCGGCATGGTGGCCTCGGCGATCTTCCCGTTTCTCGTGGTCGTCGACCGGAGCACCATCTGGACGTTCCTGCTCGGGTGGCCGCTGGGCTACCTTCTGGCCTGGATCGTCGCCAGGCGCAGAGGGCTGAGCGCCTACACCCGGCGTCGGGTGTTCGGCTGGGGCCTCTTGGCGATCTTCGTCGTGATGTTCGTGGACGAGGGCGAGAGCGCTCGGACAGTCTCGGGGAAGGCGACGGGGCGACCGTCCGACGGCGGCGGCCGGACAGGGGGGCCGCGGTGAGTCGGACCACTCCCGAGGAGACGGCGGCGATGCAGCGTGAGCAGATCGCCGCGTACGAGCGACGCGGGCCGTTCTGGGGCCGGCTGGCGCAGCTCGGGGTGGCGGTCGCCTGCGCGGCTGCCATCGTCGGCTCGTGGCTGGTGTTCAACACGGTGGCGGGCTTCTATCCGGGCACGGGGGTGGTGAAGTCCACCCCGAGGGAACGGCCGGCGCGGGCCACGGTGGGGGAGTGCCAACGGGTCGGGCCGGTCAGTGGCGACGGCCTCGGCTACTGGTGGCACTGCGCGGTGACCGTCCGGACCGATGACGGGCGCGAGTTGCAGATCGTGACCGGCAACTCCGTCGTCACCCCGGCCGACCGGGGCAGGCCGGTCGACTTCCGGGAGGCGTGCTTCGGCAAGGGCAACACCGACTGCCGGTACGGCCGGCCAGCGTCCCGGGTGTGGGCGCTGGCCGTGACGATCCTGGGCATGGCGCGGATCGCGCTGACCATCGTGCTGATCTTCGGCGTCTGGTACTCCCTGCTCCGATCGGTCCTCGGCGTTCCGCGCTACTTCGCCTGGCTGAACCGCCGCGAGGCGCGGCGAAACCCGGTCCTGCCGCTGCCGTTCCGCCCGACGAGCCACCCCTACCCCGGGCCGATGAGCCCGTCCCTGCGTATCACGTTCTCCTATCCGGACGGTCCTCTCGCCGAGGCGTACCGGTCCACCGGGCCGCGGCTGCTGCTCGCCGGTGTCGAGGTGCCCGTGCTCGGCTGGGGCAGCCACGAGTTCCCGGTGCCGGCCGGCCCGAGCAGCGTGCGGGTCGTCGTGCCCTTCGGCGGCACCGACGACTTCGCCGTGGCCGAGCACGAGGTCACGGTCGGCGCGGGCGAGACCGTCGACCTGGAGTACGCCGCCCCGACGGTGCTCGGCCTGTCGGGCAGGATCCGCGTGACGGGGCGCACCGGCTAGCGGATGGCCCGCTTCGAGGCCGGCGGAACGGTGCCGACCCTGACGGTGCTCGAACGGCTGGCCAGGGCGCTGAACATGAGACTGGACGTCACGTTCGCGCCCCGGGCGGACGCGGCCTGATCCCGCCGGGCCACTGCTGGCCCGCCACGCCGCTCTGGCTGACGCGGGTCAGTCGCGGCGCAGCCAGAGCACGCCCAGCGGTGGCACCCGCAGCGCCACCGACGCCGGCAGCCCGTGCCACGGCACGTCCTGCGCGCGTACCTCGCCCAGGTTGCCCACCCCGGACCCACCGTAGTGGTGGGCGTCGGTGTTGAGCACCTCCGTCCAGGTGCCGGCGGCGGGCAGCCCGATCCGGTAGTCCTCCAGCGGCACGGCGGAGAAGTTCGCCACGCACACCAGGGTCGCGCCGTCCGGGGCGATCCGGACGAACGACACCGCGTTGTGGGCGACGTCGTCTCCGGCGATCCAGCGGAACCCGGCCGGCGTGGTGTCCTGCGCCCACAGCGCCGGGGTGTCCCGGTAGACGCGGTTGAGGTCGCCGACGAGGCGCTGCACGCCGGCGCGTGCCGGGTCGTGCAGCAGGTACCAGTCGAGGCCCCGCTCCTCGCTCCATTCCCGGTCGTCGCCCAGTTCGCAGCCCATGAACAGCAGTTGCTTGCCCGGGTGCGCCCACATGTACGCCAGCAGCGCCCGCGTGTTGGCCAGCCGCTGCCAGGTGTCCCCGGGCATCTTCGCGACCAGCGAGCCCTTGCCGTGCACCACCTCGTCGTGGCTGATCGGCAGCACGTAGTTCTCGCTCCACGCGTACGCCAGCGAGAAGGTGAGCTGATGGTGGTGGTGCTGGCGGTAGACCGGGTCCTTCGACGTGTAGAGCAGGGTGTCGTGCATCCAGCCCATGTTCCACTTGAACCCGAAGCCCAGCCCGCCGTCGGCGGTGGGCCGGGTCACCCCCGGCCACGCCGTCGACTCCTCGGCGATCATCACCACCCCGGCGTGGTGCTTGTAGACGGTGGCGTTGACCTCCTGCATGAAGGCGATCGCCTCCAGGTTCTCCCGGCCGCCGTACTGGTTGGGGGCCCACTGCCCCTCCGGCCGGGAGTAGTCCAGGTAGAGCATCGACGCCACGGCGTCGACCCGCAGCCCGTCGACGTGGAACTCGTCGCACCAGTACAGCGCGTTGGCGACCAGGAAGTTGCGCACCTCCCGGCGGCCGAAGTCGAAGACGTACGTGCCCCAGTCGGGGTGCTCGCCGCGACGCGGGTCGGGGTGCTCGTACAGGGGGGTGCCGTCGAAGCGGGCCAGGGCCCACTCGTCCTTGGGGAAGTGCGCGGGCACCCAGTCCAGGAGCACCCCGATCCCGGCGTTGTGCAGCGTGTCGACGAGGTGGCGGAAATCGTCCGGGTCGCCGAAGCGGGACGTCGGCGCGTAGTAGCCGGTGACCTGGTACCCCCAGGAGCCGCCGAACGGGTGCTCCATCACCGGCATGAACTCCACGTGGGTGAAGCCCAGCTCCGTCACGTACGCGGTGAGCTGCTCGGCCAACTCCCGGTAGCCGAGGCCGGGCCGCCACGAGCCGAGGTGCACCTCGTACACGCTCATCGGTTCCTGGTGCGGCTGCCGGCGTGCCCGGCGCGCGAGCCAGTCGGCGTCGGTCCACTCGTACGTGGAGCGGTGCACCACCGACGCGGTGGCCGGCGGCACCTCCGCGTACGCCGCGAGGGGGTCGGCCTTGTCCCGCCACCGCCCGTCGGCGCCCAGGACCCGGTACTTGTACTTCGCCCCGACCGGCACGTCGGGCACCAGGATCTCCCACACGCCGCTGGAGCCCAGCGACCGCATCGGCCAGCCGTCGTCGGTGCCCCAGCCGGTGAAGTCGCCGACCACCCGCACGCCCCGCGCGTTGGGCGCCCACACGGCGAACGCGACGCCCGCGTCGACGACCCGCGCGCCGAGCGCCTCCCACAGCCGCTCGTGCCGGCCCTCGCCGATCAGGTGCAGGTCCAGCTCGCCGAGGGTGGGCAGGTGCCGGTACGGGTCGTCGCGCAGCGCGCCGTCGACGTCGACCCGGTAGTCCAGCACGGTGCCCGGCAGGACGACCTCGAACACGCCCGCGTCGTGCACCCGGGTCATCGGGTACCGCTGCCCGCCGACGACGGCGCTCACCGTCCGGGCGCCCCGGCGCAGGGTGCGGATCGTGGTGCGCCCGCCGGCGGGGTGCGCGCCGAGCACGGCGTGCGGGTCGTGCGCGGTGCCGGCGATCAGCTCGTCCATCGGGCCTCGTCCTTGTCAGCAGCGGCGGTGGGGGCGGTGGTGCCCCCGGAGACGGGCCGGCGCACGGTGAACACGTGCGCGGGCTGGAGGTACGGGTCGAGCCGGACGGCGTTGCGCTGGCCCCAGTCGTAGGCCGCGCCGGTCAGCTCGTCGTGCACGGTGAACCGGTCGGGCCAGTCCAGGCCCAGCGCCGGCATGTCCAGGGTGGTGTTGCCCCACTGCACGGTCTGCGAGTCGAACGAGCAGACCACGATCACCGTGTTGCCGGTGTCCGGGTCGTGCTTCGACCAGCACAGCAGCGCCGGGTTGTCGATGTCGTGGAAGACGAGGTTGCGCAGCCGGTGCAGGGCCGCATTGTCGCGCCGGACCCGGTTGAGGGTGGCGATGAACGGGGCCAGTGACCGCCCCTGCGCCTGCGCGCCGGCCCAGTCCCGGGGCCGCAGCTCGTACTTCTCGTTGTCGAGGTACTCCTCCGCGCCGGGGCGGGCCACGTGCTCGAACAGCTCGTAGCCGGCGTACATGCCCCAGGAGGGGCTCAGCAGCGCGGCCAGCACCGCCCGGATCTTGAACATCGGCGGGCCGCCGTGCTGCAACGACTCGTGCAGGATGTCGGGGGTGTTGGGCCAGAAGTTGGGGCGCATGTGGTCGGCGGAGGCGACCAGCTCCTCGCAGTACTCCCGCATCTGCGCCGCCGTCGTGCGCCAGGTGAAATAGGTGTACGACTGCGTGAAGCCGATCTTGCCGAGCCCGTGCATGATCGCCGGCCGGGTGAACGCCTCGGCCAGGAACAGCACGTCCGGGTCGACCTTCTTCACCTCGGCGATCAGCCAGTGCCAGAAGTCGAACGGCTTGGTGTGCGGGTTGTCCACCCGGAAGATGCGGATGCCCTCGCCGACCCAGTGCAGCACCACCCGCAGCACCTCCGCGCGGATGCCCTCGGGGTCGTTGTCGAAGTTCAGCGGGTAGATGTCCTGGTACTTCTTCGGCGGGTTCTCCGCGTACGCGATGCTGCCGTCGGCCCGGGTGGTGAACCATTCCGGGTGCTCGGTCACCCACGGGTGGTCCGGCGCGCATTGCAACGCCAGGTCCATCGCCACCTCCAGGCCCTGCTCGACGGCGGCGGCCACGAAGTCGCGGAAGTCCTCCAGCGTGCCCAGGTCGGGGTGGATGGCGTCGTGGCCGCCCTCGGCCGCGCCGATCGCCCAGGGCGAGCCCACGTCGTCGGGGCCGGCGGTGAGGGCGTTGTTGCGGCCCTTGCGGTTGACCCGGCCGATCGGGTGGATCGGCGGCAGGTACAGCACGTCGAAGCCCATCGCCGCGACGCCGGGCAGCCGGTCCATCGCGGTGGCGAAGGTGCCGGAGCGGGCCGGGGCGTCGACGGTCGCCGGGATCGCCCCCTCGGAGCGGGGGAAGAACTCGTACCAGGCGGAGAAGAGCGCCCGGGGGCGGTCCACCCAGAGCCGGTACTCGTCGCCGGTGGTGACCAGCTCACGCACCGGGTGCGCCCAGAGCAGGTCGGCCAGGTCGAGGGCCGGGGCGACCCGGGCGGGCAGCTCCCGGCCGGCGTCGCCGAGCGCGGCCACCGCCGCCCGCACCCGCGCGGCGTCGCCGGTCGGTACCAGGTCCAGGGCGGCGGTCAGCACGCGTACGCCCTCGGCCAGGTCGTTGGCCAGCTCCGTCGGGCCCTGCCCGGCGGCGATCTTCTTGGTCACCGCGTTCTGCCAGGTCAGGTACGGGTCCTGAAACGCCTCGACGGCGAAGGTCCACGTGCCGACGGCGTCGGGACGGATGGTGGCGTGCCACCGGTCCTGGCCGGGCTCGCCGGGACGCATCCGGGTGAACGGCCGGGCCCGCCCGTCGGGGCCGAGCCAGACCACGTTGCAGCCCAGCGCGTCGTGCCCCTCCCGGTAGGCGCGGGCCGACACCGGAACCGCCTCGCCGACCACCGCCTTGGCCGGGTAGCGACCGCAGGAGACGGCGGGGGAGACGTCTTCGATCGGGAACCGTCCAGTCACCCTGTCAACCTACCTGTGCGAGATCGTCTCGCGCGCGGGCAAGTTCTCCCCGGATCCTGCTACGTCTCGATCAGCCCGCGCACGAGCGGATCACCGGGGTCGACGACCGGAAGCTCCGCCAGGACCGCCCGCGCCTGCGCGAAGTCCTCCGCGCCGAGCGCCGGTGCCGGGTTGCTGCGGCGGCTCGCCCGGGAGAGCAGGGTCCCCTCCTGGGAGTCCGCCGCGAAGGTCCCGTACGCCGCGTCCACGCCGTCGGCCGGCAGGCCGCAGTGGGCCAGCACGGCGGCGAGGGTCGCCTTCGGCTCGGCGTCGAGCGCCTCGTAGGCCACCGGCAGCAGCGGCACCCCGTCGCGGCGTAGCGTCCGGTAGCGGTCCAGCACCGACAGCCAGGTCAACAGGTACGCCTCCGTCGGCGTCGGCTGCCGCTCGTGCCGGGCGACGAAGGGCATGATCAGCGGGGCCTGGGCCAGCACGTACCTCAGGAACGCCATTTGCGCCTGCGGGTCGGGCAGGTGCGGCGTGAAGCCCTGGTGCATCGACTCCAGCCACGGGCGCGCGTCGCGGTGCAGGAACACGCTTCGGGCGTCGGGAAACACCTGGTGGAACAGGTCGCCGAGCTGGATGCCGCTGGCCCGGAACTTGACCGCCAGCGTCCCGCCGCCCCCGCCCCCGGCGTTGCCGAGGACGCGGACGCAGCTGCGGATCAGCCGCGCGTACTCCGCCTCGCGGCTCGGGTCCTCGTGCCGCAGCAGCGCGATCTCGGTGAAGACGTCGGGCTCGGAGTAGCTGCGCACCCCGGCCACCTCGCCCAAAGCCCTGCTGAGCAGCGTCGACCCGCAGCGCCCGACGGAGTAGACCAAGATCAGCCGGGCCGGGTCGGGCAGGCCGTCGGCGAGCCGGTGCAGGGTGTCGTAGGGCACCGTGATCAGCTGCTGCGCGGCCCGGTACTGGTCGAGGTAGAGGAACGACCCGCCGGCCAGGTCGCCCCCCGGCGGGGCCTGCACGAAGTACGCCAGGCGCTGCTCGTCGTCGAGGCAGTGCAGGCTGACGTCGGGGTCGTCGAGCAGGCTCTCCGCGGGCACCGACGCGCCCGGCCGCACGACGAAGTTGTGCGGGCTGGCCGGGACGAACTCGGCCGGCGCCACCTTGTCGAGGATGTCCAGCACCTGCGCGGACCCGTTCGTATCCATCGATGCCAGACGGTACGCGGAATCACGGCACGCGATCAAGCCCTCGCGGAGCGCTGGGACCGGGGTTTGCCGGTTGCGGGGCGTGAATTGTCGCGCTACTAGGCCGGGGGACTCTGTGCAACGAACGACCCCTTGCCCTGGTGCACCTCGATCCAACCCCGCTCGTCAAGGATCCGCAGGGCCAGCCTGATCGGCGTCGCACTGGCGCGGTACTGCTCGCACAGCTCGGTGATGGAGGGCAGTTTGTCGCCGGGCTTGAGCGTGCCGCTTCGGATCGACGCGGTGACGTCATCGATGACCTGCTCGTATACGGGTTGTCTCGGCATGGCAGGGCCACCTCTCGTCAGCCCTCCGAGCATTCCACCCGACACAGCATTCTGTGCATGTTGGGCTGACTCTGTATTCACTGCACTCTAGGTTGCGGATGAGGGCCTCTCGTCAGCAAACGGAGTGCTCCTCACCCGGGCGGGGCGGTTCCCGTGCGCCCCGCCCCCTGACAGCCCCGAACTCCGAGGGAGGCGCAGATGCGTGAGCGCCCGCACGACGGGCCGCTGCCGGCGGCGTACCCGATGCCGGACGGCCGGCCTCCGCAACCCGACGGGGACCGGGTGCCCGGTCCGCCCCGGCCCGACCGCGTGCCGATCAGCCGTCGGCAGTATGCCTACGGTCTGACGATCGCGCTGGTCGTACTCGTGCTGTTGCTCGTTGGGATCCTCCGGTGAGCGGGACGGCCCGGCGGTGAACGAGTTGCCGGTCGGTCGCCGGGTCGCCCACTGGCGGGTGCGGCGCAACATGACGCAGCAGCAGTTCGCCGACCGCCTCGGCAAGTCGAAGAGCTGGGTCGACAAGGTCGAGCGCGGGGTGCGCCGGCTGGAGCGGGTGTCCAACCTGCGGGAGGTCGCCGAGGCGCTCCGGATCGACCTGGAAATGCTGCTGGCGGACCGGCCCGGCCCGGCGGACCCGGCCTCGGCGGGCGTGGAGGGGATCCGGGCCGCCCTCGCCCGGTACCACGTCGTGGCACCCGCCCGGCCGCCCGACGTGGCGCAGGTGCGGGCCCGGCTCGGCCACGCGGGGCAGAGCTACCGGCACGCCCGGTACCGGGAGCTGCTCGGCCTGCTGCCCGGCCTGCTCGACGCCGCCCGCGAGGCGCGCGCCACCTGTCCGGGCCGGGCTGCCGACGAGCTGCTGGGGTCCGGGTACGGGCTCGTCGCCCTGGTGCTGGTGAAGCTCGGCCAGGGGGAGTTGGCGTGGCTGGCCGCCGACCGGGGGCTGGCCGTCGCCACGGCCGCCGGCGACCCGTGGCTGGCCGCCGCCGCGACCGTACCGTTGTGTCAGGCGCTGCGGGCGAGCGGCCGGCTGCGGTCGGCGGTGGAGGCGGCGGTCGTGGCCGCCCACCGCGTCGGGCCCGCCCGGCCCGGTGCCGCGCCCGCCGATGGCTGGGCCCTGCGCGGGACGCTGCTGCTCCAGGCCGCCCTCGCCGCCGCCGGCCGGGGCGACGATCGGGCCGCCCACGAGCTGCTCGGCCGTGCCGGAAAGACCGACCAGGTCGCAGAGCCCAAAGGCATCGACGATGGGGGCTACGACCCAGCGGCGGTCGAGGCCGCCCGGGAGGTGGCCGAGTTCGCGCTCGGCGAGGTCGCGGCGTCGACGGTACGACACGAAAAGCTGATACCGGCGACGAGTGGCGGTGGTCTGCCGACCGAGCACCGGGCCGCGTACCTGCTCCACGTGGCCCGGCTGTACGCCTCGGCCGGCGACGGGCTCCGCGCCGGCCGGGCGGTGCTGGACGCGGAGCGCACCGCCCGGGGCGAGGTGCACGACCGCCCGGCGGCACGGGAGCTGGTCGCCGTCGTGGCGCGTTCCGCCGCCGCCCCGGCCGGCCTGACCCGCCTCGCCGCCACCCTCGGTGTCACCTGACCCGCCCCTGACTTGCCGCACCCGCCCCTGACTTGCCGCTGCGCCAGCGTGCCGCGCCCTGCTGTGGCTGGTGAGAAGAGAACCCTTCTATACCGCAGGCGTTAACAGGGGGCCCTTCCTTACGCGCCGGCCGAGCGGTAGACGTCGATCGTGCGGGCGGCGATCGCGTCCCAGGAGAAGTGCTCGACGGCCCGCCGCCGCCCGGCCCGGCCCAGTTCACCGGCCTTCGCCGGGTCGGCCAGCATCTCGTTGATCGCCGCCGCCAGGTCGGCCACGAACCGCTGCGGCTCCAGCGGCCGGCCCGAGCCGTCGGCGGCCTGCTCGATCGGCACCAGCAGCCCGGTTTCGCCGTCGGCGACGACCTCGGGGATGCCGCCGGTGGCGGTGGCCACCACGGCCGTCTCGCAGGCCATCGCCTCCAGGTTGACGATGCCCATCGGCTCGTAGACCGAGGGGCAGACGAAGACGGTGGCGTGGGTGAGCACCTGGATCACCTCGTGCTTGGGCAGCATCTCCGCCACCCAGATCACCCCGGATCGGGTCGCCCGCAGCTCGGTTACGAGGCCCTCCACCTCGGCGGCGATCTCCGCCGTGTCGGGGGCCCCGGCGAGCAGCACGAGCTGGGTGTCGGACGGCAGCTCCCGGGCCGCCCGCAGCAGGTACGGCAGCCCCTTCTGCTTGGTGATCCGTCCCACGTACACGACGCTGGGGCGGGCCGGGTCGATGCCGAGCCGGTCCACCACGTCGGTGCCGCGCTCCGGGGCGTACTGGGCGGTGTCGATGCCGTTGTAGACCACCTTCACCCGCTCGGGGTCCACCGTCGGGTACGCCGCCAGCACGTCGGCGCGCATCCCCGCGCTCACCGCGATGATCGCGTCCGCCGCCTCGTACGCCGTGCGCTCGCACCAGGACGAGAGCGCGTACCCGCCGCCGAGCTGCTCGGCCTTCCACGGGCGCAGCGGCTCCAGGCTGTGCGCGGTGACCACGTGCGGGACGCCGTGCAGCAGCTTCGCGGTGTGCCCGGCCAGGTTGGCGTACCAGGTGTGGCTGTGCACCACGTCGGTGCCGGCGCAGGCGGCGGCCATCTCCAGGTCGACGCCCATCGTGCGTAGCGCGGCGTTCGCGCCGGCGAGGGCGGCCGGCTCGGCGTACGCGGTGACGCCCGGCTCGGTGCGCGGTGCGCCGAAGCAGTGCACCCGCACGTCGGCGAGTCGGCGTAGCTCGCGGGCCAGGTACTCGACGTGCACGCCGGCCCCGCCGTATACCTCCGGCGGGTACTCGCGGGTGAGCAGATCGACGCGGAGCGGTGCGGTGGCCGGGGTGGAGGCGCTCATGCCCCGCACCCTAGTGCAGAAGTCCGTCCGTACGAGTGGTGAAGTGGCACGCGGATGGTTAGCGTCTGGGCATGGCTGACAAGGTGCTCGCGATCGTCCTGGCCGGTGGAGAGGGCAAGCGCCTGATGCCACTCACCGCAGACCGGGCGAAGCCCGCCGTCCCGTTCGGCGGGATGTACCGCATGGTCGACTTCGTCCTGTCCAACCTCGCCAATGCCGGCTTCATCAAGATCGTCGTGCTGACCCAATACAAGTCCCACTCACTGGACCGGCACATCACCATGACGTGGCGGATGTCGACGTTGCTCGGCAACTACGTCACGCCGGTGCCGGCGCAGCAGCGCCGGGGTCCCTGGTGGTTCGCCGGCTCCGCCGACGCGATCTACCAGAGCTTCAACCTGATCCACGACGAGCAGCCCGACTACGTCATCGTCTTCGGCGCCGACCACATCTACCGGATGGACCCCCGGCAGATGGTGGACGACCACATCGCCTCCGGCGCCGGGGTGACCGTCGCCGGCATCCGGCAGCCGCTGTCGATGGCCGACCAGTTCGGCGTGATCGAGGTCGGCTCCGACGGCCGGCGGATCCGGTCGTTCCGGGAGAAGCCCACCGACGCCGTCGGCCTGCCTGACGCGCCCGATCAGATCTACGCCTCGATGGGCAACTACGTCTTCACCACCAAGGCGCTGCTGGAGGTGGTCGAGCGGGACGCGGAGGACAAGAGCAGCAAGCACGACATGGGCGGCAGCATCATTCCGATGCTGGTGGAGCGCGGCGAGGCCAACGTCTACGACTTCCGCGACAACGAGGTGCCGGGCAGCACCGACCGCGACCGGGGCTACTGGCGGGACGTGGGGACGCTCGACTCGTTCTACGACGCCCACATGGACTTGATAAACGTGCACCCGGTGTTCAACCTCTACAACTTCGACTGGCCCATCTACACCGAGCAGCCGCCGTACCCGCCGGCGAAGTTCGTCCACCAGTGGGGCGAGCGGGTCGGCCGGGCCGTCGGCTCGATGATCTCGCCCGGCGCGGTGATCTCCGGCAGCCTGGTGGAGAACTCGATCGTCTCGCCGAAGGTCAAGGTGCACTCCTGGGCGCACGTCGACGGCTCGGTGCTGATGGAGGGTGTGGACATCGGCCGGCACGCCGTGGTCCGCCGGGCCATCCTCGACAAGAACGTGATCGTCCCCGAGGGGGCCGAGATCGGCGTCGACCTGGAGAAGGACCGGCAGCGCTACACCGTCTCCGACAACGGCATCGTGGTGATCGGCAAGGGGCAGCGGGTCGAGCCCTGAACCGGCCGCCGTGCCCAGTCGCGGTGCCCCCGTCGCGTGTGACCCCGGCCCCGCCGGGAAAGCCCCATCGTCCGTAGCGTCCCTGGAGGTTGCAGCAGTGGCCCACCCCCGCGCCGGTCAGCCCGCCGAGCCCGCCGACCTGGTCGACGTGCCCCGGCTGGTCACCGCCTACTACGCCGAGCATCCCGACCCGGACGACCCGGCGCAGCAGGTCTCCTTCGGCACCTCCGGGCACCGCGGGTCGAGCCTGCGCAACGCGTTCAACTCCGACCACATCCTCGCCGTCACCCAGGCGCTGTGCGACTACCGCCGTCGGCAGGGCCTCGACGGGCCCCTCTTCCTCGGCCGGGACACCCACGCGCTGTCCGCCCCGGCGGCCGTCGACGCGCTGGAGGTGCTCGCCGCCAACGGGGTCACCGTGCTGCTGGACAGCCGCGACGGGTACACCCCCACCCCGGCGGTGTCGCATGCGATCCTCACCCACAACCGAGGCCGCGCCTCCGGGCTGGCCGACGGCGTCGTGATCACTCCGTCGCACAACCCGCCCGACGACGGCGGGTTCAAGTACAACCCGACCCACGGCGGCCCGGCCGACTCCGACGTCACGAGGTGGATCCAGGACCGCGCGAACGAGATCCTCGCCGCCGGGCTCAAGGAGGTCAAACGCATCCCGTACGCGCGGGCCCGCGCCGCCGACACCACCGGCGCGTACGACTTCCTCGCCCGCTACGTCGACGACCTGCCCGCCGTGCTCGACCTCGACGCCGTCCGGGCCGCCGGGGTGCGCATCGGCGCCGACCCGCTCGGCGGGGCCAGCGTCGCGTACTGGGGGGAGATCGCGCAGCGGCACGGGCTCGACCTCACGGTGATCAACCCGACGGTCGACCCGACCTGGCGGTTCATGACCCTCGACGGCGACGGCAAGATCCGGATGGACTGCTCCTCGCCGAACGCGATGGCGTCGCTGATCGCGGCCCGTGCCGACTACCAGGTCTCCACCGGCAACGACGCCGACGCCGACCGGCACGGCATCGTCACCCCCGACGGGGGCCTGCTCAACCCCAACCACTACCTCGCGGTGGCCATCGGTCACCTGTTCCGTACCCGGTCGAACTGGGGCCGGGACGCCGCGGTCGGCAAGACCCTGGTCTCCTCCTCGATGATCGACCGGGTCGCCGCCGACCTGGGCCGGCCGCTGCTGGAGGTGCCGGTGGGGTTCAAGTGGTTCGTACCGGGCCTGCTCGACGGGGCGGTCGGCTTCGGCGGCGAGGAGAGCGCCGGGGCGTCCTTCCTGCGCCGCGACGGCGGCACGTGGACCACCGACAAGGACGGCATCCTGCTCTGCCTGCTCGCCGCCGAGATCATCGCGACGACCGGCAGGACGCCCAGCCAGCACTGGACGGAGCTGGCCGATCGCTTCGGCGCCCCCGCGTACGCGCGCATCGACGCCCCGGCGGACCGGCGGCAGAAGGCGGTGCTGGCCAAGCTCTCGCCCGAGCAGGTGACGGCGACCGAGCTGGCCGGCGAGCCGATCACCGCGACGCTGACGACCGCGCCCGGCAACGGGGCGGCGATCGGCGGGCTGAAGGTGACGACCGAGTCCGGCTGGTTCGCCGCCCGGCCGTCCGGCACGGAGGACGTCTACAAGATCTACGCCGAGTCCTTCCAGGGGCCGGAGCACCTGGCCCGGATCCAGCAGGAGGCCAAGGAACTGGTGACGGCGGTGCTCAAGCGGGCGTGATCCCGAGCGACATCGCCGGATCCGAATAACCTGAGCGGAGGTGATCCGTTACCCCTAACGGAAACCCGGGCCGGCTACGGCCCCGGGGTCGCGGGGGAAGGAGCGCCATGCGCGCGGTGACCATGACGGGGGCCGGGTCGTGAGGGTCGTGGTGACCGGGGGCGCCGGCTTCATCGGTGCCAATCTCGTCCGGGAACTCCTCCGGGTCGACGGGATCAGCGAGATCGTGGTGGTGGACGACCTGTCCACGGGCGCGCTGGACAACCTGGCGGACCTCCCGGTTCGCCTGCTGGTCGGTTCCGTCATGGACCCGGACCTGCTCGACGAGGCTGTTCCCGGCGCGGCGAGCGTGGTGCATCTGGGTGCCCTCGGGTCGGTCCCCCGATCCATCGCGGACCCGCTGCGAAGCCACCACGCCAACGCCACCGGCACGCTGACGGTGCTGGAGGCGGCGCGGCGGCACGGCGTCGGGCAGACCATCCTGGCGTCCTCGTCGTCGGTGTACGGGGCCAACCCGGTGCTGCCGAGGCGGGAGACGCTGCGCCCGATGCCGATGAGCCCGTACGCGGTGTCGAAGCTCGCGACCGAGGCATACGCCAACGCGTACGCCGCCTGTTACGGGCTGCCCGTGCTGCCGTTCCGGTTCTTCAACGTCTTCGGGCCCCGGCAGGCCGCCGACCACGCGTACGCGGCGGTGGTCCCGCGCTTCGTCTCGGCCGCGCTGGACGGCCGCCCGCTGGAGATCTTCGGCGACGGCCTGCAGACCCGCGACTTCACCTACGTCGGCAGCGTCACCGCCGTGCTCGTGGACGCGATCCTGCGCAGGGTGCACACCCCGGACACGGTGAACCTCGCGTTCGGCGCCCGGGTCTCGCTGCTCGACCTCGTCGCCGAGTTGGAGGCGGTGCTCGGCCGGCGGCTGGAGAGGGTGCACCGCCCGCCGCGCGTCGGGGACGTACGAGACTCCCAGGCGGACTCCGCGCGGCTGTGTGAGCTGTTTCCCGCCGTGCGTCCCCACCCGCTGCGCGCCGGTCTGGAGGCCACCGTCGGCTGGATGGCCGGTCGCGTGCCCGCCGGTCGCTGACCATGCCGGATCCCCACTCGGCGCTGGGGACCGTCGCACCCGAGGGGCCGCCGGATTCCGGCACGCGGGTGCCCGTCGCCGAGCCGCCCGCCGGGGCCGGCCGTAGCCGCCGGCTCGCCGCCGGTGTCCTCACCGCCGGCCTCGCCCGGGGTGCCGGCCTGCTGGCGCCGGTGCTCCTCATCCCGATCTGCCTGTCCCGGCTGGGCGCGGAGCGCTACGGACTGTGGATGGCGGTGCTCGCCCTGACGGGGATGGCGGCCTTCGCGGACCTGGGCCTCGGCGCGGGGTTGATGACCAAGCTCGCGCCCTGTTACGCCAGCGGTGACACGGCCCGCGCGCGCGGGTACGTCTCCACCGCCTACGCGGTGCTCACCGCCGTGGCCGTGGTGCTGTGCGCGCTGCTGTGGTCGCTGGCCTGGCTGGTGCCGTGGACGTCGCTGTTCAACGTGGCGGGGGCGGTGGACCCCGCGGAGACCCGGGCCGTGGTCCTGATCTGCCTCACCTCGTTCCTGGTGAACATCCCGCTGGCCCTGGTGGTCCGTGTGCAGTACGCCTACCAGCAGGTGGGCGAGAGCAACCTGTGGCAGGGGGCGGGCGCCCTGGCGACGGTCCCCCTCGTGCTGCTCGTGGCGTGGCTCGGGCTGCCGGCCGTCGCGGTCGTCGCCGCCGCGTCGGCGGGGCCGCTGCTGGCCAACCTGACGAACAGCGTGTGGGTCTACGGCCGGCGGATGCCCGGACTACGGCCGGGGATCGGCGCGGTCGACCGCAGGCTGGGGGCCGCGCTGCTCCGCCTCGGCGGGATGTTCTTCCTGGTGACCGTCCTGACCGGGCTGTCCACCAACATGGACAATCTGATCATCACGCACACCCTCGGACCGCAGAGTGTCACCGCGTACGCGGTGCCGGCTCGGCTGGCCCTCCTGCTCGGCGCGCTCGTGACGATGCTCAACCTGCCGCTCTGGTCGGCCAACGGTGACGCCCTGGCCCGCGGCGACCTGTCCTGGATCCGGCGGACGGTCCGTCGGATGGTCGTGCTCTCCCTGCTCGCCACCGTGCCGCCGGCGATCGGCCTGGTGGTGGCGGGTGATCGACTGTTCGCCGTCTGGCTGCCGGTGCCGCTGGACGGGAACCGGTGGCTGCTCGGCGGCCTCGCACTGTGGTTTCTGCTGATCGGCTCGTTCTCGGCCCTGATGATGGTCCAGAACGCTGCCGGGGTGGTCCGCCCGCAGATGGTCGGGCTGATCGCCTACGTCGCCGTCGCCGCGGTGGCCAAGTGGCACGCCGTCGAGGCGTACGGCATCGCGGCCATCCCCTTCGTCGGCACCGCCGTGTACGCGCTGACCGTGCTGCCCGCCGGGCTGTACGGCTACCGGCGGACGCTCGCGCGGTACGACAGCCCCCACCCGGCGAGTCCGTCCGTGGGGCACGCCGTTGAGCAGGGCAGCGCCGCCACCGGAGTCCGCCAGGAACGGAGATCGAGACCATGACGCAGACGGCCGACCGGGCGGACTGGGTGGCGATTGTCGGTCCCTTCCGGTTTCCCTGGGGCCAGGCGAGTTCCCGGCGGGTCCACGGCATCGCCTGCTCGCTCGCGGCGGCGGGGCGCCACGTCGTCGTCGCCTGCGGCGAGCACGGTCCAGGGCTGACCCCGCTGCCCGAGGCGGTAGGGCCCGGCTCGGTGTCCTACCTCGGGATGGGCGAGATCCCGCCGGTTGGGGCGGGAAAGATCGACAAGGCGGTGCGGGCGTGGTGGAGCTGGGGGGCGCGGACGGTGCGCTGGCTGGACAGTCGGCCCACGAGGCCAAGTCATGTCGTGCTCTACAACGGTGACGCCCCGTACGCCGCGCGCCTGCGGAGCTGGTGTCGTCGGAACGCGGTGCCCGTGATCGCCGACGTGGTGGACCGGTACAGCCCCGAGCAGCTCCGGGGTGGCCGGTTCGCCCCGCCGTACCTCAGCGCGCTGCTGGCGTTCCGGTACCACTACCCGCGCTGTGCCGGCGTCATCGCGGTCAGCTCCTACCTGAGCGACCACTTTCGGGGGTACGGCCTGCCGGTTCTGCGGGTGCCGCCGACACTTGACGCGCGCGGGCTGGCCGGCCTCGCCGACCGCCGGCCAGACGAGGGCGATGCCGTCCGCCTCGTGTACGCGGGGGATCCGGGCCGCAAGGACCTCGTCGCCACCATCGTGCGGGCGGTTCGGCAGGTGAACAGGGCCGGGTACCGGGTCGAGTTGCGGGTCGTGGGTCCCACCGTCGAGCGGGTCCGCGAACTGCTCGGGGGCGAGCCGGTGCCGGCCGGCGTGCGGGTGCTGGGTCGGCTGCCGCAGCAGGAGGTGTGGGCCGAGGTCCGGGAGGCGGACTTCAGCGTGCTGCTGCGCCCGCCGACGCGCTTCAACCGGGCCGGGTTCCCCACGAAGTTCGGCGAGAGCCTGGCCAACGGCACGCCGGTCATCGCCAACCTGACCAGCGACCTGGGTGAGTACCTGACGGACGGGGTCGAGGGGCTGGTCTGCCCCGACCACTCCGTGGACGGTCTCGTCGAGACCCTGCACCGGGCGCTGCGGCTGAGCGTGGAGGATCGGTGCCTCATGCGCAAGGCCGCTCGCCGACGGGCGCTGGAGGCGTTCGACTTCCGGATCCACGCACGGGCGCTGACCGATTTCCTGGACTCGGTCCGGCACTGACCCTGAGTGCAATATGTACCTTTTAGTGCTATTGCGTGACTGGCTGTGGTCTGGGTCGTTGATCCCAGCGACGAACGACAGTCCGAACAAGGTCGGGGACGGGGAACGCTGATGAACCCAACGACAGCGGGGCGTCGGGTGTTGATCACCGGGGGGACCGGCTCGTTCGGCCGGACGATGACCCGGCGGCTGCTCGATCGGGGTGTGGGCGAGGTCCGGGTGTTCAGCCGGGACGAGGCCAAGCAGGACGTGATGCGCCGCGCCCTCGGCGACGAGCGGGTGAGCTACCACGTCGGCGACGTGCGCGACTACGACAGCGTGGAGCGCGCCTGCCGAAGGGTCGACTTCGTCTTCCACGCCGCCGCGCTCAAGCAGGTGCCGTCGTGCGAGTTCTTTCCGCTGGAGGCCGTCCGCACCAACGTGCTGGGCAGCGCGAACCTCATCGAGGCGGCCACCCGCAACGGCGTCCGCTCAGTGGTGGTGCTCAGCACGGACAAGGCCGTCCACCCGATCAACGCCATGGGCCTGACCAAGGCGATCATGGAGAAGGTCGCCCAGGCGCACGCCCGGGCCAACCCGGGCGGCGGCACCGTCGTGTCCTGCGTCCGCTACGGCAACGTCATGTACTCCCGCGGCTCGGTGATCCCGCTGTTCATCGAACAGATCAAGGCCGGCGCGATGCCAACGGTGACCAACCCCGCGATGACCCGGTTCCTGATGTCCCTGGCCGACTCGGTGGAACTGGTCGAGCACGCCTTCGCGCACGCGCGGGCCGGCGACATCTTCGTCCGCAAGGCCGCCGCCTGCGCCATCGGCGACCTGGTCGTCGCCCTGTGCCAGCTCTTCGACGTGCCGGCCAAGTACGACGTAATCGGGGTGCGGCACGGCGAGAAGCAGCACGAGACGCTGGCCAGCCGAGAGGAGCTGGCGCGGGCCGAGGACTTCGGCGACTTCTACCGGGTGCCGGTCGACGCCCGCGACCTCAACTACGCGGCGTACGTGACCGAGGGGATCCTCGGCGGGCGCCCGGCCGAGGACTTCACCTCCGCGAACGCGCGGCGACTGACCGTACCGGAGATCGTGGCGCTGCTGCGCACCCTGCCCGAGGTCCGCGCGGAGCTGGCCCTGCGCGAACCGGCGCTGACCTCGTGAGGGTGGCGATCACCGGCGCAGAGGGCTTCCTCGGCTGGCACACCCGGGTGCTCCTGCGCGCGCTCGGCTGGCCCGATCCCGTCCTGATCGGCCGGGCCGACCTGGCCGACGCGGCCGTTCTGGCCGACCGGCTGCGGGGCGTCGACCGGGTGCTGCACCTGGCCGGGGTCAACCGTGGGGAGCCGACCGAGGTGGCGGCCGGCAACGTCGCCGTCGCCGAGGCGCTCGTGCGCGGCCTGCGCCGCTGCGCGCAACCACCGAAGACCCTGGTGTACGCGAACACCACCCAGGCCGGCAACGGCACCCCCTACGGCGACTCGAAGGCGGCGGCGGCGGCGATCCTGGCCGGGGCCGCCGCCGGCTGCCAGCTCGTCGACCACCGCCTGCCGCACCTGTACGGCGAGCACGGGCGGCCGTTCTACAACTCGGTCACGGCGACGTTCTGCCGGGTTCTCGCCGACGGCGGGGAACCCGAGCTGCGCGACGACCGCGAGCTGCGCCTCGTGCACGTCACCGACGCCGCGGCCGCGCTGCTCGACGCCCCGCCGGCCGGGGTCTGGGACGCCTCGATGCCGGCGCTGCGGATCAGCGTCCGCGCCCTCGCCGACCGGCTGGCCGGGTTCGCGGCGACCTATCGCGGGGGAGAACTCCCGTCGCTGGCCGACCGGCACGACGTGCGGCTGTTCAACACCTACCGCTCGCACCTCTTCCCGGCGTGCTACCCGATGCCGCTCGTCCGCCGCGTCGACCACCGGGGTGAACTGGTGGAGGCCGTCAGGACCCACGGTGGCGGGGGGCAGACGTTCTGCTCGGCCACCCGCCCCGGCGTCACCCGGGGGCAGCACTTCCACCTCGCCAAGGTCGAGCGCTTCGTCGTGCTGCGCGGACGCGCCGAGATCAGGCTCCGCCGGGTCGGCCAGCGGCGGCTGGTCCGGTTCCCGGTCGACGGGGCCGAGCCGGTCGTGGTGGACATGCCGACGATGTGGGCGCACGACATCACCAACACCGGTGACGAGGACCTGCTCACCCTCTTCTGGACGAACGACCTTTTCGACCCGGCCCGGCCGGACACCTACCCGGAGCCCGTGGCCGCCGCGTAGAGCGCGGCGTGAGCAGCCGGGGGTCCGGGGATCGAACGACGGAGGTGGCCCTGATGACCAGGGTGATGACGGTGGTCGGCACCCGACCGGAGATCATCCGGCTGTCCCGGGTGCTCGATCTGCTGGACCGGACGGTGGACCACGTCCTCGTGCACACCGGGCAGAACTGGGACCCGGCGCTGTCCGACGTGTTCTTCAGTGACCTGCGGCTGCGCCGCCCCGATCGGTTCCTGCGGGTGGACACGTCGTCCCTCGGCCGGGTGCTCGGCGGGGTGCTGGTCGGTGTGGAGGCGGCGATCGAGGAGTACCGCCCGGACGCCCTGTTGGTGCTCGGCGACACGAACAGCTGCATCGCGGCGCTGATCGCCCGCCGGATGCGGGTGCCGGTCTATCACATGGAGGCCGGCAACCGCTGCTTCGACCTCAACGTGCCCGAGGAGACCAACCGGCGCATGGTCGACCACGTCGCCGACTTCAACCTGGTCTACACGGAGCACGCCCGTCGCAACCTGCTCGCCGAGGGGCTGCACCCGCGCCGCGTCCTGCACACCGGTTCGCCCATGCGCGAGGTGCTGGAACACCACCGCGCCGCCGTCGACGCCTCCTCGGTGCTCGATCGGCTGGGCCTCGAACCGGGAGGGTACTTCGTGGTCAGCGCCCACCGCGAGGAGAACGTCGACGACCCGGCGAGGCTGCGGCGCCTGCTGGACTGCCTGGCCGCCGTCCGGGACACCTGGCGGCTGCCGGTGCTCGTGTCCACCCACCCGCGTACCCGTAAGCGGCTGGAGGCGATCTCCGCCGCCGACGTGGCGCTCGACGCCATCGACTTCCACGAGCCGTTCGGGTTTCTCGACTACGTACGCCTACAGACCCAGGCGCGGTGCACCCTGTCGGACAGCGGCACGATCAGCGAGGAATCCGCCATCCTCGGCTTTCCCGCCGTGACGCTGCGGGAGTCGATCGAGCGCCCGGAGGCGCTGGACGCCGGCGGCATCATCATGACCGGGCTGGACCCGGTGGGCGTCGTCGAGGCGGTCGCCCTCACCGTCGAGCAGGTGGCCGCGCACGGCGTGCCGTGCCCGGCGGACTACCAGGTGGGGGACACCTCCCGTCGGGTGGTCGACTTCATTCTGTCGACCGTGCGCCGACACCACGACTGGGCCGGGATCCGCCCCAGGCTCCAGCCCACGCGGTGACGAGCCGCCGCCGGCCGGCGGCGGCTCGTCACGACACGGGGACCCGGTCGACCCGCCACAGTCGGCACCACTGTCGCGCGACGTGGTGAAGAGTGAGTGGTGAATCGCGTAGCACGCGGGCGAGTTCGGCGCGCTGAGCGTCGGCCATGCCGGCCTGTTCCAGCGCGGCCCGCGCCCAGACCTGCGGCCCGGCGCTCAGTGGCACCAGGGTCAGCCCCGTGACGAGGGTGGACAGCTCCCGTAGGCACCGCAGGTCGTTCGCCACGACCGGAACACCGACCGCCAGCGCTTCGAGCACCACACCGGGCAGGCCCTCCCGGATGGAGGGCAGCAGCAGCACGTCGGCTGCGTGCAGCACCGAACCGATCTCCTCCACCTCCCCGGCGAGCACGACGTGCGGGTCGCGGTCGACGCCCGGATGCGCGGTGGTCAGGTCGCCGGTGCCCAGCGGGCCGGCGACCAGCAGCCTGGTGCCGGGGCGACGCGCTCTCGCGGCGCGGTGCACCTCGACGAGGAAGGGGCGGTTCTTCACGGGGTCGGCCCGACCGAGGTAGCCGAGCACCGGGACGTCGTCCGGCAGGTTCCACCGCCGTCGGGCGTCGGCGCGGTCCCAGCCGTCGGTCCTGGCGGTGTCCACGCCGTTGTACAGCACCCGGTACCGGCGGTCGTTCGGCCGGGGCCCGGCGAAGTCGAGCGCCGCGGCCGTCACCCCGAGGACGTCGGTCGCGGCGTGCGCCAGCACGGCCCTGCACAGTCCGCGCAGGAGCCGACGCCGCAGCGAGGCCGGCTTGCTGTCGCCCTCGCTCCAGATCCGGGCGATCCGTACCGGCACCCGGTTGACCCGGGCGGCGGCCAGGACCACCGCGCTGAACAGGCTGATGTGGGACACGACCACGTCGGGACGGGTGGCGCGGAGGCAGCGCCAGATCCGCAGGGGCAACAGGGCGAGCGGACGGACCGGACACCGCAGGACGGCGGCCCCGGCGGCCCGGTAGGCCGGCGCCAGCGACCCCTCCGAGTCGTCCAGGGTGACGAAGGTCTGGTGCGCCTGTTCGGGCGGCACGGTGCGGCAGATGTCCAGCGAGGCCGTCTCGATGCCCCCCCGGTCGAGGCGCCCGACGACGTGGAGGACCCGGACGGCCGGCGCCGACTCCCGTGGACGGTGCTGGGACGGACGGGTTCCGGTCGGGTCCGCGAGGGTCATGGGAACTCCTTGCTCGGCAGTGGGGCCGGCCGGGCGGTGCCGTGCGCCAGGCCGTCGGGCGTCAGGGCACCGCGGGCAGCGGGCGTCTGCGGTGGGGGCCGAACCGGCAGGCCAGCCACACCAGCAGGATCACCGGCATGGAGTACTTGCAGAGGCAGAACAGGATGTTGTCGAGGTCCGAACCCTGGGTGGTGACGAGAACCCACACCGAGGGTGCGATCAGCTTCGGCACCAGCTCCGGCGCGTCCACGGCCGCCGTGTAGTAGCCCTGGACGGCTCGGATGACGAGACCGAAGGCCACGAAGGAGAGCACGCCGCCGACCAGGCCGAAGTTGATGATGCCCTCGCCGGCCATGCCGTAGATCTTGCTTGAATCGCCCCGTCCCTCCGGGTAGAGCGGGTTGTAGAGGATCCGCGATCCCACATCGACCTTGCTGGCTGGCACGTTGGGAAAGAGGCCGTCGGGCAGGAACATGAACCACGCGTTGGCATAGGTCGCCCCGAGCACCGGCTCGAACTGGCCGTCGAGGTAGCGGTGCAGGATGACACCCTGGATGTCGGCCCGGCCCAGGTCCGCGGTGAGCAGCATCGGCATGTCCCGCCCCGTGTCCGACACCGCGCCCTGGATCGTGCCGGCCCGCCGGATCTCGTCGATGGCCTTGGTGCCGCCCAGCTTGTAGAAGGCGTACAGGTAGATGAAGGCGAAGACGAGGACCCCCACCATGGCGAGGACCTTGCGGGGCACCCGTCGGACCGTGACGTTGACGAGGACGAGGGCCAGCAGCAGCGGCCAGAGCGTGCTGCTGCGACTGCCCTTGAGCCCGCCGATGAAGAACTGGGTCACGGTCAGCGCGAGCACGAGCAGGACCAGCAGGACGGTGCGCCGGGCGAACGTCTTCCGCCAGCGGACGAGCACGAGGGTGAAGACGAGGTAGGGAAACGCCTCGGCGAGCACGATGAGGGGGCCGAGCCCGGTCATGTCCTTGACCCGGTTCGCCTGGTCGGCCATCGTGTCGACGAAGCCGTCGAGGCCGCCGAAGATGGCGATCTCGTAGCCCATGGCGGCGATGCTGAGCACTGCCAGGGCCAGGCCCGCCAGGTAGAAGGTGGGCATGTTCATCGCGCGGACCCGGCGTGGCCGGCGGCGTGGCCGGCGGGGGAGGGCGAGCACCACCCGGTAGAGGCCCGTGCCGACCGCGTTGAGGATGCCGAGCGCGCCGAGCGCGTCGCGCCAGGCCGGTTGGTCGTAGACCCCCGTCACCCACTCGTTGAAGGCCACGTTCAAGATCGGCGCGAGGTAGAGGAACTGGAGCCCCAGCAGGCCCGCGCAGGCCCGGGGGTCGAACACGTCGGTGTCCCGGCGGAACCACCTGAGCGCCTCGGCGCCGATGAGGATGCCGGTCAGGGTCGTGGGAACCATGAACCAGTGGCGCAGGTCCGGTAGGCACACCAGCAGCGCGATGCTCAACGACGTCACGAGAACCCCGGCCAACACATTGTCGTCCACCGGCTTCCCCGTGGTCACCGGCCCGGTCGCGCCGTACGCGTCGACGGGTCGTGTGGCGGGACCAGCCAGGGTCGTCATCGGATCCTCCTCGTGCGGCGACGGTGGGTGGGCAGGTGGCGTCGACACCCCTCTAACCAGGTCCGGGCCGGGAACGTTACTCAGCGCGACGGGTCGAGGGCTCAGGTAGCTCCGTCCGGGTGGCCGGAGACCATATCGAGCAAAAGTGGGCAAATGGTCTGTTATGGGCGTTTCTCTGGCGCTGTTCGGTCGTTGCGATGGGTGTTACGGGGGCGTATCGCCCGGCGGCAACCGGCTCACGCCTGCCGGCGGCCGGGGCGCCGGCAGCGGCGGACGGATCGGATGAAGAGATGCATGTAGTGATCATGGCCGGCGGCAAGGGAACGCGGCTCAAGCCGTACACGACCTCGCTGCCGAAGCCGCTGGTGCCGATCGGGGACAGCCACGCGATCCTGGAGATCGTCCTGCACCAGCTCGCACGTTGCGGGTTCACCGACGTCACCCTGGCGATCAACCATCTCGGCTCGCTGATTCGGGCCTTCGTCGGCGACGGTGCCCGGTTCGGGCTGCGCGTGCGGTACGTGGAGGAGAGCGTCCCCCTGTCGACGATCGGGCCATTGTTCGGCATCCGCGACCGGTTGCCCGAGCACTTCCTGGTGATGAACGGGGACGTGCTCACCGATCTGGACTACGGCGACCTGCTGCGTACCCACGCCGCCTCGGGGGCCCCGCTGACCGTGGCGACCTTCCGCCGCACCGTGAAGATCGACTTTGGGGTGCTGTCGGTCGAGGACGGCCGGGTGGTCGAGTTCAGCGAGAAGCCCGTCCTCGACTACCGCGTCAGCATGGGCGTCTACGGCCTGTCGGCGCGCACCATCGCCGCGTACCCCGAGGGCCTCGCGTTCGGCTTCGACCAACTCGTGTTGGACCTGCTCGACCGCGGCGAGCCGCCGGCGAGCTACCCGTTCGACGGGTACTGGCTCGACATCGGCCGGCCGGAGGACTACGACGAGGCAAACCGGGCGTTCGAGCGGCTCCGGCCGATCCTGCTGTCCCCGCGTACCCCGGAGCCGGTGTGACCACCGTCCTGGTATTCGGCGGCTCCGGATTCATCGGCGGGCACGTCCGCGCCGCCCTCCACCCGCACGCGGCGCTGGTCTGCCCCGGCCGGCGCGACCTCGACCTCGTCGCCTGCGGCGTCGACGAACTGGGCGCGCTGCTGCGCGCCTGCCGGCCCGACGCGGTGGTGGCCTGCACCGGCCGGATGGACGGGCGGGTTGACGAACTCGTCGCGGCGAACGTGTCGGTGACCGCGAAACTCGTCGAGGCCGTCGCGGCCCACGCCCCCGGCGCGCGGCTGGTCCGGATCGGCTCCGCCGGCGAGTACGGGCCGGTGCCGCACGGGCACGCCGCCGCCGAGAGCGACGAGGCGCGCCCGGTGAGCGAGTACGGCCTGACCCACCTGACCGCCACCCGGCTGGTCGAGTTGGCCGCTGCCGCGCGCCGGGTGGACGGAGTCACGCTGCGGGTGTTCAACCCGATCGGCCCCGGCCTGTCCGCCGACACCGTGCTCGGCCGGGTCGCCACGCTGCTGCGCCGCGCCACGCCGCCCGGCGGCCCGGTCACCGTCGGCCCGCTGTCGGCCCACCGGGACTTCGTCGACGTCCGGGACGTGGCCGCCGCGGTGGTCGCCGCCGTCCGGGCGCGACGGCTGCCGGAGCGGGTCTACAACGTCGCCAGCGGCCGGGCCGTGCCGGTCCGGGAGGCGGTCCGGCTGATGGTGGAGGTGGCCGGCTTCACCGGCGGGGTGCGCGAGAACCAGCCGGCTCCGGGCCGATCGGCGGCGGTCGACTGGATGTGCGGCGACATCTCCCGAGCCGCGCGCGACCTGGGCTGGACGCCCTCGTACGACCTCGCCGAGTCGGTCAAGGCGAGCTGGGCCGGGGCGGGCGCCTGAGCGGTCCGCCCGCGTGGGCGGACCGGTGCACCGAGCACGACAAACGAGGGGAAGAGAAGAACGTGTATCGCAGGATAGGGATCGTCGGCCTCGGCTACGTCGGGCTGACGCTGGCCGCCGCGCTGGCGCGCAAGGGGTTCGAGGTTCACGGGGTGGACGCGAACCCGGAGGTGCGAGCGGCGTTGCGCGACGGCCGCCCGCACATCTTCGAGCCGGGCATCGCCGAGGTGTTTGCCGAGCATGCCGGCCGATCGGTGTTCGTCGACGACAGACTGCCGGCGGACCTCGACGCGGTGGTGCTCAGCGTCTCCACGCCGGTGGACGAGCGGTCCCGACGGCCCGAACTGACCAACCTCGCGGCGGCGGCCGGACAGGTGGCCCGCTGGTGCGGCCCGCAAACCCTGGTGGTCGTCCGCAGCACCGTCCCCGTCGGGACGAGCCGGCGGGTGGTGCTGCCGGCGCTGACCGGGGCGTGGGGGCGGGCGCTGCTGGTGATGGCGCCGGAACGGACCATCCAGGGGCAGGCGTTGCGGGAACTGGTCGAGCTGCCCCAGGTCGTCGGCGGCCTGGACGACGAGAGCCTCCACGCCGGGCTGGAGCTGTTCGGCGGGCTCGCCCGGCAGACCGTCCCGGTGTCCAGTCTGGAGGCCGCCGAACTGGTCAAGCTCTCGAACAACTGCCACACCGACCTGATCTACTCGTTCGGCAACGAGGTGGCGTTGATCGCCGAGCGGCACGGCCTAGACCCGCTTGAGGTGATCCGGGCCGCCAATCTCGACTATCCCCGGCCGGACCTGAGCCGGCCCGGGTACGTCGGCGGCGGCTGCCTGTCGAAGGATCCGTACCTGATGGTGTCCAGCGCCGGTGACGACGGCGCCTTCCTGGTCGGGGCGGCCCGGCGGCTCAACGAGCACCTGCCGGTGCACGTCGCCGAGACCGTCGTGGAGTTGATCCGGCAGCGGCGCGGCGACACCACCGGTGCCCGGCTGGCCGTGCTGGGCTGGGCGTACAAGGGTTGGCCCCCCACCGACGACATGCGGGGCACGCCCATCGCCGCGATGATGCCGGTCTTCCAGGCGGCCGGGCTGGTCGTGCTCGGTCACGACCCGATGGTGCCCGGCCAGGTGATCCGGGCCTACGGCGGCGAGCCGACCAGCCTGGACAAGGCGTTCAGCGACAGCGACGCGGTGCTCGTGGTCAACGACCACCCCGACTACCGGGCGCTGGAGGTCGGCGGGCTGCTCGCAGCCGGCGGGGCGGGCATCGTCTACGACTCCTGGCGGATCCTCGACGAGGCTGCGGTGACCGCCGCCGGCGCGCGGTACGCCGGCATCGGGTACCTTCCCGCGCCGCGCGCCGCCGCCCCCACCGGCCGGGTGACGGCGTGACGCGGGCACTCGTCCTCGGCGGTGCCGGCTTCATCGGCGTGCACCTGACCGAGCGACTGCTTGCCGACGGGTACCGGGTGGTCGTCGTCGACGACTTCTCCCGGGGCCGCGACGACGAGCGCCTCGGCGCGCTGCGTGCCGACCCGGCCGTCGAGGTCGTCTCGGCGGACCTGACCCGGCCGCGGGCGTGGGCGGCGCTGCCGCGTGGCTGCGACGAGATCTACCTGCTCGCCGCCGTGGTCGGGGTGCGCAACGTCGAGGCCGATCCGGCGCGGGTGATCCGGGTCAACACTCTGACGGCGCTGCACCTGCTGGACTGGGTCGAGCCCGGCGACCGGGTCTTCTTCAGCTCCACCAGCGAGGTGTACGCCGGTGGCGTCGACGCCCGCGTCGTGCCGGTGCCGACCGCCGAGGACGTCCCCGTCATGATCACCGACGTCACGTCGCCCCGGTTCTCGTACGCCATCAGCAAGCTGCTCGGCGAGGCCGCCTTCGTGCACGCCGCCCGCGCCCGGCGGTGCGCCGCCACGGTCGGGCGCTTCCACAACGTGTACGGCCCGAGGATGGGCACGGACCACGTCATCCCGGAGATGTCGCTGCGCGCCCTCGACGGGGAGGACCCGTTCCGGGTGTGGGGCGCCGACCAGTACCGCGCGTTCTGCCATGTCGACGACGCGGTCGAGGCGGTGCTGCGGCTCATGCGCTGCCCGGCCGCGGCCGGCGAGATCGTGCACATCGGCAACGACGCCGAGCAGACCAACATCGGCGACCTGGCCAAGCTGGTGCTGCGGGTCGCCGACGCGGCACCGGCCCTGCAACCGATGCCCGCGCCGCCCGGGTCGGTGCACCGCCGCTGCCCGGACCTGGCGACGCTGCGCCGGCTGACCGGCTTCGAGCCGACGGTGCCGCTGGAGGACGGGGTCCGCCGGACCTTCGACTGGTACCGCGCGTGGCGTGCCGGCACGGCGGGCAGCCGCCACTGGTGAAGTGCGGGTTGGTGGCGGTGGCGGGAGCGGTCGGCTCCCGCCACCGCCGCGTTTCGTGACCGGGTGGGGGCCGCCGACGATCGGACGCGCCGGCGGTGCGGTCCACCGGCGCGCGGAGGCGGAGGGCTCACCGCCGGTCCGTGGCCTCGCGGACCGACTGGTAGAAGGCGTGCCGCCGGGGCTCCAGAAAGTCCCGGGAGTAGTGCCGGGCCCGGGCCAGGTTGCGGGCCGAGGCGACCGTCATCCGATCCGGGTCGGCCAGCATCCCGGCGATCGCCCCCGCAAGCGCGTCGGGATCGTCGGGGCGGACCAGGTCCTCGCGGGACAGCAGCTCCGGGATTCCGCCGACGGCCGTGCCGATCGCCGGAAGCGCGCGGGCCATCGCCTCGATCAGCGCGCGGGGAAGCCCCTCGGTCCGCGACGGCATGACCGCCAGGTCAGCCGCGTCGAGGCGGGCACGCAGCGGCGCACCCGGCGCCACCCAGCCGGCGAACGTCACCCGGTCCGCGACGCCCCGCGCCTCGGCCAGGCCCTTCAGGTGCCCGGCGAACCGCCCGTCACCGGCGTGGACGAGCCGGACGTCGACCCCGGAGGACACCAGCACCGCCACCGCCTCGACGAGGGTGTCGACGCCCTTGTAGAGCTGGTCCAGCGTACCGATCGAGATGAGCGTGTGCCCACGCTTGGAGTTGGCCCGGACGACACGCGGGCCGGGGGCGAACGCCTCGGGCGGCAGGTCGATGCTCGACACGTTGGCCGTCGGGGCGTGCGGGGCCGCCGGGTAGCGGGCCTGGAGGTAGTCCGCGGTCACGTAGGAGACGGCGACCGCCGAGCCGCACTCCCGGCGCAGCCGGGTGGCGAAGCGCTGGCGCAGCAGGGGCCGCAGCGGATGGCGGACCACCCCCGGCGCGAGCACGTCGTACGGATCGCCCACCACCTCCAGGGCGTACGGCAGGCCGTGCCGGCGGCGGACGCCGGCCAGCAGGGAGCCGAGTGCGGAGGGCACGCGCAGGATCACCGCGTCGTCGCGTCCGGCCGCGGTCGCCATGGCGCGGCCGATGGGCACCCGCTGGCGCAGGTACTGCTGCGGCCCGACGTAGTGCGGCACCGGGTGCACCGTGACCCCGGGGCCGTCCACCCGCAGCGCCGTCTTCGGCACCTGGGGCGCTGCGGCGACCCGGGCCACCACGCGTACCTCGTCGAAGGCCGTGAGGTAGCGCCGCCAGACGTCGTAGCCGTGCGCGTGAGTGGTCCAGACCCGACCGTCGGGCGTCATGGCGTAGCGGTACTCGGTGGTGACGACGACCCTCACCTCGCCGGCACCCCCTTCACCACCACGCCGGCCGGCACGTCGCGCACCACGCAGGCCGCCGCGCCGACCGTCGCGCCAGCGCCCACGCGGCGTCCCTCCAGGACCACCGCGCCCGCCCCGATCAGCACCTCCGCGTCGAGCCGGCAGTCGCCGGAGACGGCGGCCAGCGGATTGACCGAGACGTGGTCGCCGAAGACGCAGTCGTGGCCCACCGTCACGTTCTGGTTCAGGTGTACGTGCCGGCCGAGGTCCACGTTGGTGGTCACCCGGGCACCGGCGAACAGCACCGTTCCCTCGCCGACACGCGCGTCCGGGCCGAGGGTGGCATCCGGATGGACCAGCACCGCCGCCGGCAGCCCGTACGAGTCGATCCGGTGGGCAACCCGCCCGCGCGCCCGTGGGTCGCCGATGCCGACCACGACGTGCGCGCCCCCGGCGTCGGCCAGGGTCGACACCGGGCCGAGCCACGGCACGCCGAGCCGCTGCACCCGCTTGCGGTTCTCCTCCGCCGGGTTGTCGTCGACGAACCCCCGGACGTGCCAGACGGGGCCGCCGGGTGCCGCGTCGTTGACCGCCCGGACGATGCCTAGGATCTCCCGGCCGTGGCCGCCGCACCCGACGATCACCAGTTCCGGGCTCACCGGGCCGGCTCCCTCACACGGTCGGGCACCGGTACGCCCCGGTACTCGTGGGCGGTCGCGCTGCCGGGTGCCGTGATGCCGTCCCGGCGGAGGACGGTGACCACCGTCCAGGCGAGGATGCGCAGGTCCAACAGGAGGCTGCGGTGGTCGACGTACCAGACGTCGAGTACGAAGCGTTCCTCCCAGCCGAGAGCGTTGCGTCCGCGTACCTGTTGCAGGCCGGTGACGCCCGGACGGACCTCGTGCCGGCGGAACTGCTCGGCGGTGTAGCGCTGCACGTACTGGGGGAGCAGGGGACGCGGCCCGACGAGGCTCATCTCGCCCCGCAGCACGTTCCACAGCGAGGGAAGCTCGTCCAGGCTCGTGGCCCGCAGCCAACGGCCCAGCGGGGTGATCCGCGCGGCGTCGTGGGCGGGGGACAGCGGGTCGCCCTCGGCCCGCATGGACCGGAACTTGACCAGTTCGAACAGCTCGCCGTGCAGCCCGGGGCGGGGCTGGCGGAACAGGACCGGTCGGCCCATGGTCAGGGCGATGGCGAGGGCGGTCGCCGCCATCACCGGGGCGGCCAGGACGAGCACCAGGGCCGCTACCGTCACGTCGAGAAAGCGCTTGATCCGCTCGTAGCGGTATTGGTTCATCCCCGTTCTCCCAGGAATTCTTCGCACGCCCTGAAGGAGAAGGACGTGGCGCGAGGCCGGGCTGCGGGACGGTGAGCGCTCATGGTGGACTCCTGTGGGGGATTCATACGGTATTCCACTTTTATCAGCTTTGATCACAATAGAAGGCCCAATGGCCAAAGTGGTCGCGACGGCGGTGCTTCGACGGGCGGCGTCGGGCGCGAGCGCCTCAGCGCTCGGCGGGCAGGCCCGCCGGCGTGGCGGAGCCGGCACCGAGGTGGCGCAGCAAGCGGTGGAGGATGGCCGACGGCGCGGGGACCGACATGGGGCCGTCACGCGTGATCCCCATCCGACTAACCCCGTGCGACGTGCCGCGTTACGGCCCACGGCCGGCGGCGGCCCGGGGAACACCGAACGGGTATATGGTGCTGCGGCGGGGCGTCCGGCCCGGCCCACCTCCTGGGGAGCGAGCTGTGCTGCATCTGCGGGTGATCGCGCCGCCGGACCAGTCGTCGGCAGTGGTGGATCTGCTCGGCGGGGACCCCGGCGTGACCCACCTGGTGGTCCTGCCCGGCGCGGCCCGCCTGCCCCGGGGCGATCTCGTTCTCTGCGACGTGGTCCGCGAGCGGGCCGACGCCATCCTGCACGACCTGCAACGACTCGGCGTCGAGGCACACGGCGGCATCGCCGCCGACGACGTGGAGCTGACGCTGTCCGCCGCTGCCGACCGGGCCGCCAAGGAGGTGCCGGGCAGCGGCGCGGACGCGGTCGTCTGGGACGAGGTCGCCGCCAAGACCGGCGAGCAGACCGAACTCTCCGCGACGTATCTGGTGCTGATCGTGGTGGCCACCATGATCGCCGGCATCGGTGTGCTGCTCGACCAGCCGATCCTGATCGTCGGCGCGATGGTGGTCGGCCCCGAGTTCGGCCCGCTCGCCGCCCTCTGCGTGGCGTTGCTGCGCCGCAGGCCCGCGATCATCGGCCGCTCGGTGCAGGCCCTCGCGGTGGGCTTCCTGGCCGCGATGCTGGCCACCGTGCTGAGCACCTGGGCACTGACCGCCGCCGGCCTGGTGAACCGTGGGATGCTGCTGGCCGACCGGCCGCTGACCGACTTCATCTGGCGGCCCGACGCGCTGTCCTGGGTGGTCGGCCTGCTGGCCGGCGTGGCCGGGATGCTCTCGCTGACCTCGAAGAAGTCCGGCTCGCTCGTCGGCGTGCTGATCTCGGTCACCACCGTTCCGGCCGCCGCGAACGTCGCGGTCGCCGTCGCCTACGGGGTGTGGCAGGAGGCGGCCGGATCCGCGCTCCAACTGGTGATCAACCTGTGCGCGATCGTGCTGTCCGGCCTGGCGACCCTCGCCGTACAGCAGCTTTCGTGGTGGCGCTTGTCCCGGCGGTTCCGCCGCCGGACGGCCCGGGCGGACGGGGCTGGCCGCTGACCACGGGGCGGCGCGACCGCCCGGTGAGCCCGGGGCTACAGCCCCCGTCGGCCGGCATCGGCCCCCGCGTCAGCAAGCGATCGACCCTCGCCGGCCCGGGCCGGCGCCCCGTCAGCCCGGGCCGGCACCCTCGTCCAGCAGCCGGGCGAGCAGGTCACGCAGCGGGATCGACTCGCCGTCGCGCCCGCCCTCGCCGACGATCAGGGGAGCGGGGGAGGGCGGCGGATCGGCCCCGAGGACCAGGGCGCGCAGGCTCGCGGGGACGGTCAGCAGATACCACCGCCCGGCGGTGTCCACCGCCCGGGTGCGGGCCCGGTCGACGTACCAGCCGGTGAGCTGGGTGCGGTAGCGGCCCCGGCCGTCGTACGACCGGGCGTGCAGCCGGGTCGTCGGGAGACCGCGTCGAGTCGCCTCGGCCACGAACCATGCCACGATCTGCGCCGCCCCGGCCTGCTCGGCCGCCCGCCGCCGCCCGTCCGCCTCGGCGTGCGCGCGGACCGCCCGCCGCTGCCGCTCCCGCCATGCGAGGCCGTCGTCCTCACCCACCCGAGCGACGGTACGCGACCCGCGCGCCTCCTCGCGGCCACGGTCCCGGGTGCGCGGCGCGACCGCGTACCCGGGAAGCCATCCGTCCGGTGCTGCCGGGGCGGGAACGGGTGCCGGGGGCCCCACGGCACCCGTTTTCGCGTCGGTCAGGCCAGCCCGGCGCGGCGCAGCGCCTCGGCCATCGCGTCGTTGACCGGCGCGGGAGCCCCGCCGCCCCGGCCCTGCCGCTGCTGCGGCCCGCCGCGCCCCTGCCCGTCCCGCGAACCGCCGCGCCCCTGGCCGCCGGTCTGGCCTGCCCGCGCGCCGCCGCGCCCGCCGGGTTGCTCACCCCGGGGCCCGCCGCGCTCGCGCCGCCCGCCCTCACGCGCCGCCGCGCCCACTCTCGGGGCCACCCCGCCCGGCCTCG
>NZ_GG657738.1:5607778-5648489 GCF_000158815.1 Micromonospora sp. ATCC 39149
ACATCGCCGAGACGTGCAACAGGCCGTCCTGGTGCACCCCGACGTCGACGAACGCGCCGAACGCGGCCACGTTGGTGACCACGCCCTCCAGGATCATGCCGGGGGTCAGGTCGCCGATCTTCTCCACGCCCTCGACGAAGGTGGCGGTGCGGAACTCCGGCCGTGGGTCCCGGCCGGGCTTCTCCAACTCGGCCAGGATGTCGGTGACGGTGGGCAGGCCGAAGGTGTCGTCGACGAAGTCGGTGGCCCGCAGCCCGCGCAGGATCGCGCTCTGCCCGATCAGCGAACGCAGGTCTTGCCCGGTGCGGGCCAGGATCCGCCGCACCACCGGGTACGCCTCCGGGTGCACGCTGGAGGAGTCGAGCGGGTCGTCGCCGCCGGGGATGCGCAGGAAGCCGGCGCACTGCTCGAACGCCTTCGGGCCGAGCCGGGACACCTTCCTCAGCTCCGCCCGGGAGCGGAACGGGCCGTTGGCGTCGCGATGCAGCACGATGTTCTCCGCCAGCCCGGCCCCGATTCCGGAGACCCGGGTCAGCAGCGGCGCGGAGGCGGTGTTCACGTCGACGCCGACGGCGTTCACGCAGTCCTCGACCACGGCGTCGAGGGAACGGGAGAGCTTCACCTCGGACAGGTCGTGCTGGTACTGGCCGACGCCGATCGAACGGGGGTCGATCTTCACCAGCTCGGCGAGCGGGTCCTGCAACCGGCGGGCGATGGAGACCGCGCCGCGCAACGACACGTCCAGCCCGGGCAGCTCCTGCGAGGCGTACGCCGACGCCGAGTAGACCGACGCGCCGGCCTCGGAGACGACCACCTTGGTCAGCTTCAGCTCCGGATGCCGCTTGATCAGGTCACCGGCCAGCTTGTCGGTCTCCCGGCTGGCGGTGCCGTTGCCGATGGCGACCAGCTCCACGCCGTGCGCCCCGGCGAGCTTCGCGAGGGTGTCGATCGAGGCGTCCCACTGCCGGCGCGGCTCGTGCGGGTAGATCGTGTCGGTCGCGACGACCTTGCCGGTGGCGTCGACCACCGCCACCTTGACCCCGGTGCGCAGGCCAGGGTCGAGGCCCATGGTCGGCCGGGTGCCGGCGGGCGCGGCGAGCAGCAGGTCGCGCAGGTTGGTGGCGAAGACCCGCACGGCCTCCTCCTCGGCAGCCTGCCACAGCCGCATCCGCAGGTCGGCCCCGAGGTGGATGAGGATCCGGGTACGCCAGGCCCAACGCACCGTGTCGGCGAGCCACCGGTCGGCGGGCCGCCCGGCGTCGCTGACGCCGAACCGGCCGGCGATCGCCGCCTCGTACCGGGTCGGGCCGGTGACCGGAGCATCGGAGTCGCCCTCGGCCTCCGGGTCCATCGTCAGGTCGAGCACGCCCTCCTTCTCGCCCCGGAACATCGCCAGGATCCGGTGCGAGGGCAGCTTCGCGTACGGCTCGGCGAAGTCGAAGTAGTCGGCGAACTTCGCGCCGGCGGACTCCTGGCCCTCGCGTACCCGCGAGACCAGTCGGCCCCGCGACCACATCTGCTCGCGCAGCGTGCCGATCAGGTCGGCGTCCTCAGCGAAGCGCTCGATGAGGATCGCCCGCGCGCCGTCCAGCGCGGCGGCGGCGTCGGCCACCCCCTTGTCCGCGTCGACGAACCCGGCGGCCCGCTCCCGGGGGTCCTTGCCCGGGTCGGCCAGCAGCGCGTCGGCGAGAGGCTCCAGCCCGGCCTCGCGGGCGATCTGCGCCCGGGTCCGCCGCTTCGGCTTGAACGGCAGGTAGATGTCCTCCAGCCGGGACTTCGAGTCGGCCGCCATGATCTGCGCTTCCAGGGCCTCGTCGAGCTTGCCCTGGCCGCGGATGGACTCCAGCACCGCGGCGCGGCGCTCGTCCAACTCGCGCAGGTAGCGCAGCCGCTCCTCCAGGGTGCGAAGCTGGGCGTCGTCGAGCAGGCCGGTGGCCTCCTTGCGGTAGCGGGCGATGAACGGCACGGTGGCGCCGCCGTCGAGCAGCTCCACGGCCGCCCGGACCTGACGCTCGGCGACGCCGAGCTCGTCGGCGATCCGCTGGTGCACAGACTGGGTCACGATCTTCATCCGCCTTCGAATGTGGGTTCCGCCCTGCATTGTGCCGGCAGCCCCCGACGCCGCGCGCCACCCCCGCCGATCGCCCCGACGCCGCGCCCCGACCCGGGCGGGGCGCGACCCGATGTGCCGCGCCGCCGGCTGCGCTAGCGTGCGATCATGGAACATCCCGCTGACCCGCGGGCGCGGCGGCTCTTCGGCGGCAGCGCGCGGGCCCTCGGCGACCTCGCCGCCAGCCCGTTTCGGGCCGACCGGGACCGGATCGTGGCCTCGCCCTTCTTCACCCGCCTGGGCGGCGTCACCCAGGTGATCAGCCCGGGCGGCTCCGGCCTGCTGGTGCACAACCGGCTCACCCACAGCCTCAAGGTGGCCCAGGTGGCCCGCGCGATCGCCGAGCGGCTCACCGCCGACAAACGCTGGCGGGATCTGCTGGACGTCCTCGGTGGCTGCGACCCGGACGTGGTGGAGGCCGCCGCCCTCGCCCACGATCTCGGGCACCCGCCGTTCGGGCACCTGGGGGAGCGGGTGCTCGACCGGCTGGCCCGCCAGCGACTCGGCCTGGCCGACGGGTTCGAGGGCAACGCCCAGTCGTACCGGATCGTCACCAGCACCGAGATCCGCGGCGCGGCGACCACCGGCCTGGACCTGACGGCGGCGGTCCGGGCGGCCATGCTGAAGTACCCGTGGACCCGGCTGGACCACCCGGACCCGCACCCCCGGCACCTCGTCCCGCCGCCCCGGGGGGCCGCCGCGCCCCCCGAGGATCCGGACAGCGGGTCGGCCAAGTTCGGCGCGTACCGCACGGAGCTGGCCGACCTGCGGCAGGCCCGGGAACCGTTCGCCGGGCGGATCGCCGACTGGCAGCAGACCGTGGAGGCGTCGGTGATGGACACCGCCGACGACATCGCGTACGCCATCCACGACGTGGAGGACTTCTACCGGGTCGGGGTGCTCCAGCAGGGCACGGTGGCGGCCGAGCTGATGGCCTGGCAGCGGGAGAACGATCACCTGCGGGCGATCACCGGGCCGGCGCTGGACGGAGCGGCCCGGCGGCCCGGGGCGGCCATCGAGCGGCTGCGCCGCCAGCTGCACCGCAAGGACGGCTGGGTCGCCGACGACGAGGCGTTCGCCGCCGCCGTCGAGCACGTCCGGCAGGAGTTGGTCGAGGGGCTGCTCGCGCTGCCGTTCGACGGCTCAATCGAGGCGGAGCAGTACGTGGCCCGGTTCTCCGCCCGGTGGACCACCCGGTTCGTCGACGCGATCACCGTGGCCGAGACGCCGTCGATGCGCTCCGGGCACGTGCTGCTCGCCCCGGCCCAGTGGCACGAGGTGCAGGTGCTCAAGTTCGTGCACCACCGGTTCGTGCTGGCCCGCCCGGACCTGGCCCTGCACCAGCGGGGCCAGGCGCGGCTGCTCGGGACCCTCGTCGAAGCGCTGTGGGAGTGGCTGCTCGACCCGGAGGAGGAGTCCCGGCTGCCGCGCCGGCTGCACGACCTGGTCGAGCTGGCCGAGGCGGAGCTGCACCCGCGTACCCCGGACCGGATCGGCCGGGCCCGGGGGCGGGCGATCATCGACTTCGTCGCGCAGCTCACCGACGGCCAGGCGGTCGCGATGCTGGACGCGCTCTCCGGCCGTTCCGGCGCGCTCTGGACGGACGCCTTCGTGCTCTGAGCGCCGGCCGGCGACCGCCCGTCCGCCCGCCCGAGCGGCCGGCTCGGCGTGTCTGTCGGTCCGTGGCGGCCAGCTACCGGCGGCGAAGCGGACAATATGCATTTTTCGTGCGTTTCTCAGCACTCTGCCCTTCGTTGAACCGGGTGCCGCGCGGCTCGGCGGCCCGTGACCGTCCGCAGTGGCTGCTGCGCGGTGCCAGGAAGGCCGGCGCCGCTCCAAGAAATAGGAGAACTTGGATGACTTGCTCGACTGTTGGTCGCCGTGTGCTGATCACCGGAGGGACCGGCTCGTTCGGCCAGACGATGGTGCGACGGCTGTTGGACCGCGACGTCGCGGAGGTACGCGTCCTTAGCCGGGACGAGGCCAAGCAGGACGCCATGCGCCGGACCCTCGGGGACGACCGGGTCTCCTACCACCTCGGTGACGTCCGGGATCTCGACAGCGTCCTGCACGCCACCCGGGGTGTCGACTTCGTCTTCCACGCCGCGGCGCTCAAGCAGGTCCCGTCCTGCGAGTTCTTCCCGCTGGAGGCCTTCCGGACCAACGTGGTGGGCAGCGCGAACGTGATCGAGGCAGCGGATCGGCACGGGGTCGGCTCCGTGGTGATGCTGAGCACCGACAAGGCGGTTCACCCGGTCAGCGCGATGGGGATGAGCAAGGGGATGATGGAGAAGCTCGCGCAGTCCCACGCTCGGGGCAGCTCGGGCGACGGGACGGTCGTCTCCTGTGTCCGGTACGGCAACGTCATGTACTCGCGGGGCTCGGTGATTCCGATCTTCATCGAACAGATAAAGGCCGGGGTCGTGCCGACCGTCACCGACCCCGACATGACGCGCTTCATGATGTCGCTCGCCGACTCCGTGGAGCTTGTCGAGCACGCGTTCCAGCACGCCAGGGCCGGCGACATCTTCGTGCGCAAAGCCGGTGCCTGCACGGTGGGGGACCTCGTCGTCGCCCTGTGCCAGCTCTTCGACGTGCCCCCGAAGTACGACGTGATCGGCGTACGGCACGGTGAGAAGCAGTTCGAGACGATGGCCAGCCGTGAGGAACTGGCCCGCGCCGAGGATTTCGGCGACTTCTACCGATTGCCGGTCGACGCCAGGCGACTCAACTACGCGTCCTACGTCAGCGAGGGCAGGATCGGGATGCCACCAGTGCCCGAGCTCAGTTCCGCCACCGCCCGGCGGCTGGACGTGCCGGAGATCATGGAGCTGCTGCTCACCCTCCCGCAGGTTCGGGCCGAACTGGCCATGTGCGACCCGGCGCTGGCGCGGTGATCGGGGCGTCCTGACCGGCGCGGCCGTCTGGCGGGAGGGCGTTACCCGCCTGCCCGCCTGCCCCCGGGTCCGCTCACCGATGTCGAACCAGGAACTCCTCGACGACCTGGAAGACGCGATCGGCGTCGGCGCCGAGGAGGGTGGACCCGCTCGGCAGCGAGATGCCGCTGGCGAAGAGTCGATCCGCTGCTCCGGTCACCACCGCCCGCCGGCCGAGGTGCGCCGGCTGCCGGTGCATCGGCTTGAACATGGGGCGGGTCTCGATGTCGTGCGCCGCCAGGTGCTCGCCGAGGTCGGCAGCCCGCCAACCGGCCGTCGCCGGTTCCACCACGAGCGAGGTCAGCCAGCAGTTCGAGCCGGCATCCCCGTCGCCGAGGATGCGCGTACCCGGCACCGAGGCGAAGAGCTTGGCGTAGCGCTCCCGCAGCGCACGCCGCCGTTCGATCATCCCGTCGAGGCGACGCAACTGGGCCCGGCCGAGGGCCGCGAGCACGTTGCTCAGCCGGTAGTTGTAGCCGATGTCCCGATGCTCGTAGTGCGCGACCGGCTCCCGTGCCTGGGTCGAGAGCCGGCGGACCCGGCTGATCAGCACGGAGTCCTCGGAGACCAGCATGCCACCGCTCGACGTTGTCATGATCTTGTTGCCGTTGAACGAGAAGATGCCGACGCGGCCGAAGCTCCCCGCGTGCCGCCCCTCGTACGTGGAACCGAGGGCCTGGGCCGAATCCTCGACCACCGGCACGCCCGCCGCCGCGCAGACCGGCAGCAGTCGGGCGTAGTCGGCGCAGACGCCGTTGATGTCCACCGCCATCACGGCGGCGACCCGCCGACCCCGGCGCCGGAGGTCGTCGAGCAGGTCGGGCAGCAGGTCCACGTCCACGTTCCCGGTCGCCGGATCGCAGTCGACGAAGACCGGTTCCGCCCCGGTGTACGTCACCGCATTGGCCGTCGCCACGAACGTAAGGGTCGGCACCACGACGACGGTTCCGGGCCTGGCGCCGACCGCGACCAGGGCGAGATGCAGCGCGGCCGTCCCACTGCTGACCCCCACCGCGTAGCCGCAACCCACCCGGTCGGCCACCTCGCGCTCGAACGCGTCCAGGTCGGGGCCGGCCGGTGCCACCCAGCCCGACCGCATGGCCGCGACGACGAGCGCCTCCTCGGTTGGACCGACGTCGGGCGGGGAGAGATGGATCCGCCGGGCGGGGGAAGGTCTGCCTCCGCAGTACTGATCCACCATGAGGGCCTCCGGGCGACAGGTCGGGTGGCAGGAATGTTGCGATCCGTGTTGCTTACACCCAGTTAACCGAGATCGCGGGTGGACGTTACGGAATCGGCACGTCGGCGGCACGATTCCGGGGGTGGCGGTGCGTCACCATGTCCGCCACCGCCTCTGCCGCCGCCGTGCGATCGAAGGCCCGCAGCGCGTGCTCTCTCGCGCTTCTGCCCCTGGGGGCGAGTTCGCCGGTCGTGAAGGCGCGATGAGCGATCGAGAGCGCCTCCCGGAGAGCGGCCGCGTCGCCACGCGGCACGATCCAGGCGAAGCTGTCGTTCACCGCCTCGGGCAGCCCCCCCGCGTCGCTGACGATGCTGGGACGGCCCATGGCGGATGCCTCGCGGACCACTCCGTTGCTGCCCTCCGACAGCGACGGCGTCACGTTGACATCAGCGGCCAGGAAGTAGGGGCGCAGGTCGGGCAGCCGGCCCAACCACACGATGCTCCGATCGTCGGCGAACCTGTCCATCAGGTGCCTGCGGTGTGCCTCGCCGGCCTCGGTGAAGCCCACCCCCACCATGAGCAGCCGCGACCGTGGATGCGCCGCGTGGAAGTCGCGCCACGCCTCCAGAAGGACGTCGTGGCCCTTGATGTTCTGGCCGGAGAACGCGATCCGCTTGGGCGTGTAGATGTTCGCCACCATGATCGCGACGAAGACGTCGTCCTCGATGCCGAGCTCCGCGCGGACCGAGGCGCGAGCCGAGGCCGCGGGGCCGGGCGCTCGGACTCTGGCGGGATCGAAGTGGTTCAGGTCCACCCCGTACTGGGCCACCGGCCGCCGTTCGGCCGGGCAGCCGAGGGCCTGGTACATCGTCGAGATGTGCTGCGTGCAACAGATGATGAGGTCGTCCAGCCGCCACAGCAGGCGCTCCACGGGACGGACCACCGGCGATTCCAGGTAGAGCGGCCCGGCGACCATGTGCACCCGGCGCAGCGGAAGCCGAAACGCCGCAATCCGGGCAGCCAGGGCCGCCGCGTACAGGTGGTAGTTCAGGACATCCAACCGCAGCCCGCAAAGGAGCCGGCGAAGTCTCCACAGCCCTCGCACCGCCTTGAGGGTGGGACGGAACCGGAAGTCGAACGGGGAGTCCAGCGTCTCGACACCACGTTTTCTGAACTGCTCCCGCAACGCGCCCGGCCCCGGGGGAAGGATCGCGATCACCTCGTGGTTGCGCCGACGCAGCTCGTCGACCTGGGGAAGCGTCCAGAAACAGCCCTCGGTCGTGCGCAGCAGGATGGCGATGCGAAGGTTGCCCACGAACCGTGTCCTTGTCGTCTCCTTTGCGAACGGCGGTGCCCGAGGCACGGGCGACGCCCATTCGCGATGGGTGCCGATAACGGCGACTAGGTCTGGTCCAACGAGGAAAAGCGGCGCGGGTTACGAACCGGGCCGGGGCAGGGCGGCGACGAGCGGCGCTCGCCTCAGGCGATCGACTGCCACCATCCGTCGACCGGGGGCGGGGCGTCGACGACCACCCGCTCGCCGGGGCGGGGCACGGCCAGCCGGACGTCGCGGGCCTTCGCCTCCGCCCAGAGCCGGTCCACCGGCTCGGACCAGTCGTGCAGGGCCAGGTTGAACGTCGCCCAGTGCACCGGCAGGAGCAGCCCGCCGCGCACGTCGAGGTGGGCGGTGACGGCCTCCTCCGGGAACATGTGGATGCTCGGCCACGCCCGGTCGTACGCGCCGATCTGCATCAGCGTCACGTCGAACGGGCCGTGCTCGGCGCCGATCTCGGCGTACCCGTCGAAGTAGCCGGAGTCGCCGGTGTAGAAGACCTTCCGGTGGACCCCGGCCACCACCCACGAACTCCACAGCGTGCCGTCACGGCGCAGCCCCCGGCCGGAGAAGTGCTGGGCGGCGGTCGCGGTGATCGTCAGCCCGCCCACCCGGTGACTCTCCGACCAGTCCAGCTCGATGATCCGCTGCTCCGGGACGCCCCACCGGTCCAGGTGCGCCCCGACTCCCAGGGGTACCAGGAACGGCGCGGACTGCCCGGCGGTCAGCGCCCGCACCGTGGCCATGTCGAGGTGGTCGTAGTGGTCATGGGAGATCACGATCGCGTCCACGGCGGGCAACTCGTGCAGGCCGACCGGAGGCTCGTGCAGCCGGTGTGGCCCGACCAGCGCCGACGGTGAGCACCGGTCGCTCCACACCGGGTCGACCAGCACCCGGTGACCCTCGATCTCGATCAGCGCGGAGGCGTGGCCGTACCAGACGACGCCGAGCTCGCGCTCGGTGGCGGCGGTGGCCGGAGAGTCGGCCGGGCGCAGCAGCGGGACGGCGACGGACGGTCGGCGCTTCTGCTTACCGAAGATCAGCTCGCGGACGAGGCTGCGGTCGGGTGCGCCGGCCATAGTCCGGGTGCTCGCCCGGTTGTGGAAGATGCCGTCGCGGAACTGCGGGGAGCGGGCCGCCCGCTCGGCGCGGGCCCCCGTGATCCGCCCGCCCAGGGCGGCCGGCACGTCCCGGACCGCCCAGGCCAGGCCGGCCAGGGCGGCGAACCCGACCGCGCCGCGCAGCCGCCGCGCCAACGCCCGCCGGGCGACCTGTTCCGCTGGTACCGCCATCGTCGTCTGTCCCTCCACCGGTGTCCCGCAGTACACCGTAGTCCGCCCTCGCACCCGCGCGCGCGGTGGCGGCCCGGCGTGGGGCAGCCTCCGTTGCTGGGCCGCCGGACGACGGCCCGGTTGGTGGGGCGGGCGCCGATCAGCCCGGTGACGGCGGTCAGTCGGCCTGCCCGGGCACCGATCCGTACAGCGAGGTACCGATCCGTACAGCGAGGTGTAGCCGAACACGCCGTGCCCTTGCCCTCGGCGGTGACCTGGGTGGTCTCGCACTGGCCGTAGAGCTGCCGGTCGCACATCCAGCACGATCCGCAGGCGTCCGTCGGCAACCCCGTGACGGCCATTGAACCGGCGGCACCCCTGTCCCGGCCGGCCGGCCGGCAGGCTGGCCGGGCGGAAGGGCGGAAGGGCGGGCGGAGGGAAGGGCTCCCGCGTGCCCTATGGAGCTGCCCGCGCAGACGGGGCAGCCGTGCTTGCGCCCTGCTGTCGCTGCCGTCTACTTCCGCTCGCACTCCTTCCGCTCGCGCAGCCGGTCACCCGGCCCCTGGCCGGATCGCCGGGCGGTGACCGGGCACGACCGGGCCGGCGCGGCATGCCGGCTCGCGGCGTGGGCGTGCGGCGGTGGCGTGGTGCCCCGGCGTACGCCGGTACTGGATGTGCCGTGGGCCTGTGGTGCCGGGCGCGTGGCGGTGGGCGTGCGGCCGGGGCAGGCGGCTGTGCTCGGCGGGGGCGTGCGGCCGTGCTCGGCGCGCGGGGGGTGTGGGCGTGCGGCTGTGCTGCGGGCTGGGCACGAGGTGGGGCCGGCGTCTCGCGGCGGGCGGGCGGCGATGCTGGGCGCACAGCCGGGGCAGCTCCATAGGCCGTCCGAGGTGAGCACCGACTGCGGCAGCTTCGCAAGGCCCCGCCGACGTCAGCACCGACTGCGGCAGCCCCGCAAGGCCCCGCGGTCAGCACCGACTGCGGCGGGCCGACCAGCAGCGCGACGTCCGCCCGATTCCGCCGCCGGCCAGTGTCAGGAGCCGGGGGTGCCGCCGCGCTTGGCGGTGGCCCTCAGGTAGTCGCGGTTGAGCCGGCCGATGGTGTTCAGCGGGATGCCCTTCGGGCAGACCGCGGTGCACTCGCCGGCGTTGGTGCAGCCGCCGAAGCCGGCCTCGTCATGCGCGTCGACCATGCCGATCACCCGGGTGTACCGCTCCGGCTGGCCCTGCGGCAGCAGCGAGAGCTGGGTGATCTTCGCGGCGGTGAACAGCATGCCCGAGCCGTTCGGGCAGGCCGCCACGCAGGCGCCGCAGCCGATGCACGCGGCCGAGGAGAAGGCCGCGTCCGCGTCGGCCTTCGCGACCGGCACGGAGTGCGCCTCGGGCGCACTGCCGGTCGGCGCGGTGATGTACCCGCCCGCGGCGATGATCTTGTCAAAGGCGGTGCGGTCGACCACCAGGTCCTTGATGACGGGAAAGGCCCGGGCCCGCCACGGCTCGATGTCGATCGTGTCGCCGTCGGAGAACTGTCGCATGTGCAACTGGCAGGCGGTGGTGCCGCGCTGCGGGCCGTGCGCGTCACCGTTGATCATGAGGCCGCACATGCCGCAGATGCCCTCGCGGCAGTCGTGGTCGAACGCCACCGGCTCCTCACCGGCGAGGATGAGCCGCTCGTTGAGCACGTCGAGCATCTCCAGGAACGACATGTCGGGGGAGACGCCGTCGACCTGATAGGTCACCATCCGCCCCTTGTCCTCGGGGCCGGACTGGCGCCAGATGCGCAGGGTCAGGTTCACTTGTAGCTCCGCTGCGTCGGGTGCACGTACTCGAATTTCAGGTCTTCCTTGTGCAGTACGACCGGCTCGTCGCCACCGGTGTACTCCCAGGCCGCCACGTAGGCGAACCGGTCGTCGTCGCGCTGCGCCTCGCCGTCGGGGGTCTGGTGCTCGGCCCGGAAGTGGCCGCCGCAGGACTCCTCGCGGTGCAGGGCGTCGACGCACATCAGCTCGGCCAGCTCGAAGAAGTCGGCCACCCGGCCGGCCTTCTCCAGCGACTGGTTGAGCCCCTCGCCGTCGCCGGGGACGCGAACCCGCCGCCAGAACTCCTCGCGCAGCGCCCGGATCTCGTCGATGGCCTTGCGCAGCCCGGCCTCGCTGCGCTCCATGCCGCAGTGCTCCCACATGATCTGACCCAGCTCACGGTGGAACGAGTCGACCGTCCGGTCGCCGTTGACGGCGAGGAGCCGCCGGATCCGGTCCTCGACGTCGCGTCGAGCCTCGACCGCCGCCGGATGGCTGGCGTCGACCCGCTCGAACGGGCCGGCCGCCAGGTAGTTCGCGATCGTGTTGGGCAGCACGAAATAGCCGTCGGCGAGGCCCTGCATCAGCGCGGACGCGCCGAGCCGGTTCGCGCCGTGGTCGGAGAAGTTCGCCTCGCCGATCACGAACAGGCCGGGAATCGTCGACTGGAGGTCGTAGTCGACCCAGAGTCCGCCCATCGTGTAGTGCACGGCGGGGTAGATCCGCATCGGGACCTCGTACGGGTCCTCGCCGGTGATCCGCTCGTACATCTCGAAGAGGTTGCCGTACTTGGCCTCGATGGCCTGGCGCCCGAGCCGGCCGATGGCGTCGGCGAAGTCGAGGTAGACGCCGAGCCCGCCGGGGCCCACGCCGCGCCCGGAGTCGCAGACGTTCTTCGCCGCCCGCGAGGCGATGTCCCGGGGCACCAGGTTGCCGAAGGACGGGTAGATTCGTTCGAGGTAGTAGTCCCGCTCGTCCTCGGGAATGTCCTTCGGGCGGCGGTCGTCGCCCTTGGCCTTCGGCACCCACACCCGGCCGTCGTTGCGCAGTGACTCGCTCATCAGCGTCAACTTCGACTGGTGGTCGCCGGAGACGGGGATGCAGGTCGGGTGGATCTGCGTGTAGCAGGGGTTGGCGAAGTACGCGCCCTTGCGGTGCGCCCGCCAGGTGGCGGTGACGTTGCAGCCCTTGGCGTTGGTCGAGAGGTAGAAGACGTTGCCGTAGCCGCCGGAGGCGAGCACCACGGCGTCGGCGAACTCGCTGGTGATCTCGCCGGTGACCAGGTCCCGGACGACGATGCCCCGGGCCCGACCGTCGACGACGATCAGCTCCAGCATCTCGTGCCGGGCGTTCATCTCCACGTTGGCCAGGCCGATCTGCCGCTCCAGGGCCTGGTACGCCCCGAGCAGGAGCTGTTGGCCCGTCTGGCCCCGGGCGTAGAAGGTGCGTTGCACCTGCGCCCCGCCGAAGGAGCGGGTGTCGAGCAGGCCGCCGTACTCGCGGGCGAACGGCACGCCCTGGGCGACGCACTGGTCGATGATGTTGACCGAGACCTCCGCCAGCCGGTGCACGTTCGACTCGCGGGAGCGGAAGTCGCCGCCCTTGACGGTGTCGTAGAACAGCCGGTGCACCGAGTCGCCGTCGTTGCGGTAGTTCTTGGCGGCGTTGATGCCGCCCTGCGCGGCGATGGAGTGGGCCCGGCGCGGGCTGTCCTGGTAGCAGTACGACCTGACCCGGTAGCCCTGCTCGGCGAGCGTGGCGGCGGCCGAGCCGCCAGCCAGGCCGGTGCCGACCACGATCACGGTCAGCTTGCGGCGGTTGGCCGGGTTGACCAGCTTGGCCTCGAAACGGCGCCGCGCCCAGCGAGTCTCGATCGGGCCCTGCGGGGCGTGGGCGTCGGCGATCGGGTCGCCCTCGGTGAACAGATCCATGGTCAGGCCACCAATCCGGTGAGTACGGCGAACGGCACCACGAGGTAGCCGGCGCAGAGCACGATGGCGAAGACGAGCGCGGCGGCGCGTGCCCGGCGCTCGCCCGCGGGGGTCTGCTGGCCGAGGCTGCGCAACGCGCTGAACGCGCCGTGGCGCAGGTGCAGGCCGAGCGCCACGATCGCCAGGGTGTAGAAGAGCGTGACGTACCAGCGGGCCGGCGCGAAGTCGGCGACCACGTTGCCGTACGGGTTGCCCGGGTCGCCCTGGGGGTTCAGGTGACCGGTGGTCAGGTCCAGGATGTGGTAGATGACGAAGAGCAGGATGATCACGCCGCCCCAGCGCATCGTGCGGGCCGCGTAGCTGCCGTTGACCTTCTTGCGGTGCGCGTACCGCACTGGGCGGGCGGCGCGGGCGCGCAGCGCGAGCAGGGTGGCCGCGCCGATGTGGCCCAGCACGGCCGCCAGCAGCACCGTGCGCTGGATCCACAGGAACCAGGTCGAGGGCAGCAGCGGGGTGCCGATGTCGCGCAGCCAGTGCGCGTAGTGGTCGAACGCGGTCTCGCCCGTGAAGATCTTGAGGTTGCCGAGCATGTGCGCGACGAGGAACAGCACCAGCAGGATGCCCGTCACCGCCATGACGGCCTTCAGGCCGACGTTGGAGCGGATGGGCGACCGGGATCTCGTGAGTACCACCCGACCGACGCTAGGAGACCTTGGACTAGTCGTCCAATGCATCGACCTCGCAGCCTTGATAGCCATAGGCTATGTAGATGCAGCTACATCAGCTTCGGTACTTCGTCGCTGTCGCAGAACTACGACATTTCACCCAAGCTGCCGACGCGGTCGGCATCACCCAGCCGTCGTTGAGTAAGCAAATTCACGCGCTGGAGGCCGGCCTCGGGGCCCCGCTGTTCGAGCGGGTGCGTGGCCGAATCGCCCTCACCGCCGCCGGTGAGGTGCTGCTCCCGCTGGCCCGGCGGATCCTCGCCGACGTCGACACCGCCGCGCGGGAGGTGCAGGAGCTGGTCGGGCTGCGGCGCGGCCGGGTCCGCCTCGGCGCCACCCCGAGCCTGGCCACCTCGCTCGCCCCGCCCGTGCTGCGCCGGTTCCGCGACGCCCACCCCGCCGTCGACCTGCGGGTGGAGGAGGGCGGCTCGCAGGATCTCGTCCGTGACCTGCTGCGCGGCGACCTCGACCTCGCGCTGATCATCATGCCCGCCCAGGGCGCGGACCCGGGGCTGCGCGCCGAGGAGATCCTGCGGGAGAGCCTGGTGGTGGCCTCGCTGGCCGAGGTGCCGGGCACCTCGGCCACCGGCGAGCTGCGCGTCACCGACCTGCGCGGCCAGCCCCTGGTCATGTTCCGAAAGGGGTACGACCTGCGCGACGCCACCCTCCAGGCGTGTCGGGAGGCCGGCTTCGAGCCCACTCTGTCGGTCGACGGCGGTGAGATGGACGCCGTGCTCAGCTTCGTCGAGGAGGGCCTCGGGGTGGCGTTGGTGCCCGGCATGGTGGTGGCCCGCCGCCCCGGGGTCCGGGTCACCCGGCTGGCCCCGCCCGGGGTGCGCCGGACCATCGCCGTGGCCCAGCGCCGCGACGTGGAGCCCACCCACGCCGGCCGTGAGCTGCGCCGGATCCTGATGGAGTATGTCCGGGAGGCCACCGAGCAGAACGTCCTGCCGCCGGGGGTGGAACCCCGCTGAGCGGCCGGGGTGCTGGCCAAGGGCCGAGGGCTCAGCGTCCCTCGGCCTCGTCCATCGCCCGGTAGATCCGCTGCTCCGACACCGGGTACGGGGTGCCAAGGGCCTGGGCGAACACGTTGACCCGCAACTCCTCGATCATCCAGCGGATCTGCCGCACCGCCGCCGACCGCCGCCGGCTCGGCGGCAGCGCGGCGAGCAGGTCGGCGTACTCCTTCTGCACGGCGGCGATCCGGTCCTGCTGCTGGCGGTCCCGCTGCGGGTTGCCCGGCAGCCGGTCCAGCCGCCGCTCGATCGCGGTCAGGTAGCGCAGCAGGTCGGGCAGGCGGGCGTACCCGGTCTCGGTGACGAACCCCTTGTGCACCAGACCCGACAGTTGCGCCCGGATGTCGGCCAGGGCGGCCACCACGGCCAGGTTCTGGGTCTTGCCGAGGCGCTGCTCGACGGCGTACGCGGCGGCGAGCACCTGCCGCACCCGGCCCATCACCTCGACGACGGTGTCCACCAGGTCGGCGCGGACCCGCTCCCGTAGGGCGGCGAAGCCCTCGGCGTCCCAGGCCGGACCGCCCGTGTCGGCGATCAGCTTGTCGATCGCCGCCCCGGCCGCGTCGGCGATCAGCTCCTGCACGCCGCCGTGCGGGTTGCGGCTCAGCGCCAGCTTCGCCTCGTTGGACAGCCGCCCCTGGAGGAACTTCGCCGGCGACGGCACGGTCAGCCGCAGCAGCCGACGGGTGCCCGCCCAGTGCGCGGCGGCCTGCTCGGCCTCGGAGTCGAAGACCTTCACCCCGACCGTGGTCCCCTCGTCGACCAGCGCCGGGTACGCGGTCACCGCGTACCCGGCGCGGACCTGTTCGATGGTGCGCGGCAGGGTGCCGATGCTCCACTCGGTCAGCCCGGTGCGGGCCACGTCCGGGGCGGCGGCGGCCACCACCTGGCGTACCTCCTGGCGGAGCTGGCGTTGCAACGCCGGCAGGTCCTTGCCCTCGGCGACCGGCTTGTTCTCCTCGTCGAGCACCCGGAAGCTGACCCGCAGGTGGGCGGGGAGCTTCCCCGGCTCCCAGGCGTCCCGGGGCACGGTCACCCCGGTCATCCGGCGTAGCTGCCGGGTCAGCGCGTCCAGCAGCGGCTCCTGCCCGGGGGTGATCGCCGCGAGCGCGGCCCGGGCGTAGTCGGGGACCGGGACGAAGTTGCGCCGGATCGGCTTGGGCAGCGACCGGATCAGCGCGATCACCAGTTCCTCGCGCAGCCCGGGGACCTGCCAGTCGAAGCTCTCCGCCGGCACCTGGTTGAGCAGCGGCAGCGGGATGTCGACGGTCACCCCGTCGGTCGGGGTGCCCGGGTCGAAGGTGTACGTCAGCGGCAGGGTGACACCGTCGGCCCGCCACTCGTCGGGGTAGTCGGCCTCGTCGACCCCGCCCCGGCCGGCGTTGACCAGCAGCTCCCGGGTGAAGGTGAGCAGGTCGGGCCGCTCCCTGCGGGTCTGCTTCCACCAGGCGTCGAAGTGCCGGCCGGAGACCACGTCGGCCGGGATCCGCTCGTCGTAGAAGGCGAAGATCGTCTCGTCGTCGACCAGGATGTCCCGCCGCCGGGCCCGGTTCTCCAGCTCCTCGATCTCGGTGAGCAGCTTCTGGTTGTCCCGCCAGAACTGGTGGTGGGTGGACCAGTCGCCCTCGACGAGGGCGTGCCGGATGAACAGCTCACGCGACAGCGCCGGGTCGATCTGTCCGAAGTTGACCTTCCGGCCGGTGACCAGCGGAACGCCGTACAGGGTGACCTTCTCGTAGGCCAGCACCGCCGCCTGCTTCTTCTCCCAGTGCGGCTCGCTGTAGCTGCGCTTGACCAGGTGCTGCGCGAGCGGCTCGACCCACTCCGGCTCGACCCGGCCGGCGACCCGCCCCCACAGCCGGGAGGTCTCCACCAGCTCCGCGGCCATCACCCAGCGCGGCGGCTTGCGGAACAGTGCCGAGCCGGGGAACAGGGCGAACTTCGCCCCCCGCGCCCCGAGGTACTCGTGCTTCTGCGGGTCCTTGAGCCCGATGTGGGACAGCAGGCCCGGCAGCAGCGACTGGTGCACCCTCGGGGTGTCGATCTCCTCCGGCAGGTCCGCGCCGGCCCCGCGCCGGCCGTCACCCTTTTCCGCCGTACGCAGGACCTGGCGCACCTGACTGACGATGTCCTGCCACTCGCGTACCCGCAGGTAGTTGAGGTACTCGGCCCGGCACATCCGGCGGAACGCGCTGGACGACAGCTCCCGCTGCTGCTCGCGCAGGTACCGCCACAGGTTCAGGTACGCGACGAAGTCCGACTCTTTGTCGGCGAACCTCGCGTGCGCCTGGTCGGCCTGGGCCTGCTTCTCCGCCGGCCGCTCGCGCGGGTCCTGGATGGACAACGCGGCGGCGATCACGATCACTTCGGTGGCGCAGCCGTTGCGCTCGCCCTCCAGGACCATCCGGGCCAACCGGGGGTCGACCGGGAGTTGGGCCAGCCGCCGGCCCAGCGGGGTGAGCCGCTTCGCCGGGTCGGTCTCCGTCGGATCCAGCGCGCCCAGCTCGTGCAGCAGGTTCACCCCGTCGGCGATGTTGCGCCGGTCCGGCGGGTCGATGAACGGGAACGCCGCCACGTCACCCAGCCCGATCGAGGTCATCTGGAGGATGACCGAGGCGAGGTTGGTGCGCAGGATCTCCGGGTCGGTGAACTCCGGACGGGCGGCGAAGTCCTGCTCGTCGTAGAGGCGTACGCAGATGCCGTCCGAGGTGCGCCCGCAGCGGCCCTTGCGCTGGTTGGCCGACGCCTGCGACACCGGCTCGATGGGCAGCCGCTGCACCTTGAGCCGACTGGAGTAGCGGGAGATCCGGGCGGTGCCCGGGTCCACCACGTACTTGATGCCGGGAACGGTCAGCGAGGTCTCCGCGACGTTGGTGGCGAGCACCACCCGCCGCGCGGTGTGCGGGGCGAACACCCGGTGCTGTTCGGCGGCCGACAGCCGGGCGTACAGCGGCAGGATCTCGGTGCCCAGCAGCGACCGCCGGGACCCGACCAGCTTGCCCAGCGCGTCGGCGGTGTCCCGGATCTCCCGCTCGCCGGAGAGGAAGACCAGGATGTCGCCCGGCCCCTCGGCGGCCAGTTCCTCGACCGCGTCGCCGATCGCCTGGATCTGGTCGCGGACGTTCTCGTCGTCGCCGTTCTCGTCGTCGGCATCGGTGACCTCGACCAGCGGCCGGTACCGCACCTCGACCGGGTACGTCCGCCCGGACACCTCGACCACCGGCGCGGGCCGGCCCTCGGCGTCCGCGAAGTGCTTCGCGAACCGGTCCGTCTCGATGGTCGCCGAGGTGATGACCACCTTGAGGTCGGGGCGGCGGGGCAGGAGCTGCCGCAGGTAGCCGAGGATGAAATCGATGTTCAGGCTGCGCTCGTGCGCCTCGTCGATGATCAGCGTGTCGTACTGGCGCAGCATCCGGTCCGTCTGCAGCTCGGCGAGCAGGATGCCGTCGGTCATCAGCTTGACCAGGCTGCGGTCGCTCACCTGGTCGGTGAAGCGGACCTTGTAGCCGACCACGTCGCCCAGCTCGGTGCCCAGCTCCTCGGCGATGCGGTCGGCGACCGTGCGGGCGGCGAGCCGCCGGGGCTGGGTGTGCCCGATCAGCCCGTGCACGCCGCGCCCCAGCTCCAGACAGATCTTGGGTAGCTGGGTGGTCTTGCCGGAGCCGGTCTCGCCGGCCACGATCACCACCTGGTGGTCGCGGATCGTGGCGGCCAGGTCGTCTCTGCGCTCGCTGACCGGCAGCCCGGCCGGGTACGTGATCACGGGCACCGCCGCCCGGCGGTCGGCGAGCCGTTGCTCGGCCCGGGCGACGTCGGCGGTGATCTCGGCGAGCGCGGCGTCGCGCCGCTGCGGGTCGCGCAACCGCCGCACGCCGTCGAGCCGCCGCTGGAGCCGGCGCTGGTCGCGGAACATCAGGGCGGGCAGGCGGCGGTGCAACTCGCGGGCGATGTCGGGCACGGCGGCTGCGGCGGGAGCGGCTGGATTCTGCATGTCGTCGCCAAGGATAGGCAGCCGTGAGCCGGACCGCCCCCTGGTTACCGGGGGCTGGGCGATCCCCTGCTCCCGGGGCCGGACCGGGTCGGCCCTGCCGGTCGGGGTCTAGAGTTGACCGCCGACCGACGCCGACCACGGGGGCCTGGAATGAGCATGCGAGACACCGACCGGGCGCTGGTGCAGGCCGCCACGGCGGTGGCGAAGCTGCGCTGCCGCAGCGAGAACCATACCGTCGCCGCCGCCGCGCGCACCGCCGACGGCCGGGTTTTCACCGGCGTGAACGTCTACCACTTCACCGGGGGACCGTGCGCCGAGGTGGTGGCGATCGGGGCCGCCGCCACCCAGGGCGAGACGGAGCTGGAGACCATCGTGGCGGTGGGCGATCGGGGCCGGGGCGTCATCGCGCCCTGCGGCCGGTGCCGGCAGGTGCTGCGCGACTACTTCCCGTCCGTCCGGGTCATCGTCGGCCCGGCGGATGCGCTGCGCGCCGTGCCGGTTGCCGAGCTGCTGCCCGAGACGTACGTGTGGGCCGACCACCAGCTGGGCCCGCAGTTCTAGCCGTACGGGATCCGCGGCGTCGGCGCCGCCAACAAGATCATCGACGACCCTGGAGAAGTGCGTCCCCACGACCTGAGGTCCCGTCCCCATTCGCGACCGCGCCACCTCCCTTGTCGCACGGGAGGTGGCGCGGTCGGACTCCAGGCGGTCGGATCTAGGTCGGGGCGGTGGATGGGCCGGGAGGTCGGGAGGCGGCGGGTGGATCAGGCGGCGGTGGACCAGATCGCGCGGAACGCGGCGGCCTCGCCGGCCAGCCACTGCTCGACCTGCTCGGGCTTGACGCCGTCGGGCATCCGGTGGGTCACGCCCCGCCGCACGTCGACCAGGACCGGCGCGGCGTGCGGCAGGACCGCGTCCATGTGCCGGGCCATCAGGTGCAGGGTGGCCAGGGCCGCCTCCTCGCTGGGCGGGGCCTCGTCGAAGTGCAGGCGGACGGCCTCGGCGCGGCCGTCGGCGGCGTATCGGATGCCGAAGTGTGGATTGATCTTCACCGGCAGGTCACCGAGCATGGCCAGGGCGTCGCGGGTCTGGGCCAGATCGACGCCGGTCGGCTCACCGAGGGAACGCAGCCAGGTTGTCGCGCCCGGCACGAGCGCCCGGTAGAGCGGCTGCCAGCGCGGCTTGACCGCGTCGGCCACCTGCGCCAGGTGCGTGCCACCGGTGTGGAAGGCGACGTCGGCCTTGAGTGCCTTGACGAACTGACCGTGCGGGTTGAAGCCGTGCCGGCTGGCCCGCTGCTTACGCAGGCCACCGACGAAGCTGGCCTTGGTGGGCCCGGTGCGGTCGACGTACCGGGTGAAGCCGAGGAGGGTGGCGTAGGGCGGGAGGGTGCTGGAGGTGGGCGCGGTCACGGAAGTCCTCCCAGGTCAGGACTTGGTTTAGTACATACATTCTAATCGACGGGTCTGACATCGCCCAGGGGAAAGAAGGGTGGGGCGACGTCGCTACCGCGCGAATCCTGCGATGCTGGCTACACGCCCACGCGTCGAGGACCTCGTCGTCGCGCACGGGGATTACACCCCGTCCAACGTTCTGCTGCCTGCCTCCGGAGAGCCCGTGATTATCGACGTCCCGGCGGAAGAGCGGTTGTACTACTACCGCCTGCTGGACGAGCTTCTCTAACTCCGGACGGCCAATGTTCGGAAACCGCAGAGTCGAATCGGGCGATCCCGCCCGGTGCCGTTCGTACCAACTCTGCGGACCGCTGGTCAGCGGTGTGATCGTCCGCAACCTTAGACCGAACACGACAGGCGAGATGTCGGTCGAGGGACGTCGGGTGGACCGGGTCGTCGGGCTCGACGACCTCCGCCGAACTCGTCGGCGAGGTCGCGCGGTACGAGGACAGCTACCGGCTCTGTTGCGTCCGTGGCCCGGCGGGCATCATCGTCGCGCTGGCCGGCCGCTCGGCTGAAGGGCCTCAGGGGCCGGCCAGGACGAGGGACCGCCGAGTGCACGTGGCAGTCACCTCGGTGCCAGCCGCGCCCCGACCGGCCACTGCGGCGAGAATCGGCTAGAGCTGGCCGACGTCGGTGACCCGGACGACGGCGGCGCCGACCTCGTCGGAGGCGGCCAGGTCGACCTCGGCGCTGATGCGCCAGTCGTAGTCGCCGTCCGGGTCGTCGAGGATCTGCCGGACCGTCCACCGGTCCCGGCCCTGCTCGATCATCAGCAGCGCGGGGCCGCGGGCGTCCGGCCCGGTCCCGATCGAGTCGTACGCCTCGAAGTACGGCCCGAGCGCGTCGGCCCACGCGTCGGCGTCCCAGCCGTCGGCGGCGTCGAGTTCGCCGAGCAGGTCCCAGCGGCGCAGGGCGGCCAGCTCGACCCGGCGGAACAGCGCGTTGCGCACCAGCACCCGGAACGCCCGGGCGTTGCGGGTGACCGCCGGCGGCCTGTCGTCCAGGGCGGCGTGCGCCTCGGCGGCCTCGGCGACGTCGGACGGGTTGCGCAGCCGCTCCCACTCGTCGATGAGGCTGGAGTCGACCTGGCGGACCAGCTCGTGCAACCACTCGATGAGGTCGATCAGCTCCTCGGTCTTGGCGTCCTCGGGCACGGTCTGCCGCAGCGTCTTGTACGCGTCGGCGAGGTAGCGCAGCACGAGGCCCTCGGAGCGGGTCAGGGAGTAGAACTGCACGTACTCGGTGAAGGTCATCGCCCGCTCGTACATGTCCCGGACGACGGACTTGGGGGAGAGCTGGTGGTCGGCCACCCAGGGGTGCCCCCGCCGGTACATCTCGTACGCGCCCTCCAGCAGCTCCGCGAGGGGCTTGGGCCAGGTCACCTCGTCGAGCAGTTCGAGGCGGGCCTCGTACTCGATGCCCTCGGCCTTCATCGTGGCGACCGCCTCGCCGCGGGCCTTGAACTGCTGCGCGGACAGCACCTGGCGGGGGTCGTCGAGGATCGACTCGATCACCGAGAGCACGTCGAGGGCGTACGACGGGCTCTCGACGTCGAGCAGCTCGATGGCGGCCAGGGCGAGCGGCGACAGCGGCTGGTTGAGCGCGAAGTCGAGCTGGAGGTCGACGGTTAGCCGGGCCCGGCGGCCGGTCTCGTCCGGCTCGGGCAGCTCCTCGACCACCCCGCCGGCCCGCAGCGCCCGGTAGATGGCGATGGCCCGGCGGATGTGCCGGCGCTGGGCGGCGCGTTCCTCGTGGTTGTCGGTGAGCAGGTGCCGCATCGCGGCGAACGCGTCGCCGGGACGGCCGATGACGTTGAGCAGCATCGAGTGGCTGACCTGGAAGCTGGAGGTCAGTGGCTCCGGCTCGGCCTCGACGAGACGGTCGAAGGTGGGCCTGCCCCAGCCGATCGAGCCCTCCGGCGGCTTCTTGCGGACCACCTTGCGCCGCTTCTTCGGGTCGTCGCCAGCCTTGGCGAGGGCCTTCTCGTTCTCGATGACGTGCTCGGGGGCCTGCACGACGACCCGACCGAGGGTGTCGAAGCCGGCCCGGCCGGCCCGGCCGGCGATCTGGTGGAACTCGCGGTTCTTGAGCAGCCGGGTACGCACGCCGTCGTACTTGCTCAGGCCGGTGAACAGCACGGTGCGGATGGGCACGTTGATGCCGACGCCGAGCGTGTCCGTGCCGCAGATGACCTTGAGTAGGCCGGCCTGGGCGAGGGTCTCCACGAGCCGGCGGTACTTGGGCAGCATGCCGGCGTGGTGCACCCCGATGCCGTGCCGGACCAGCCTCGACAGCGTCTTGCCGAAGCCGGAGGTGAACCGGAACCGCCCGATCGCCTCGGCGATCAGGTCCTTCTCGGCCCGGGTGCAGACGTTGACGCTCATCAGCGCCTGGGCGCGTTCGAGGGCGGCGGCCTGGGTGAAGTGCACGACGTACACCGGGGCCTGCTTGGTCTCCAGCAGCTCCTCCAGCGTCTCGTGCAGCGGCGTCATCGCGTACGAGAAGAGGAGCGGGACCGGCCGCTCGGCCGAGCGCACGACGGCGGTCGGCCGGCCGGTGCGCCGGGTCAGGTCGTCGACGAAGCGGGTGGTGTCGCCCAGGGTGGCCGACATCAGGATGAACTGCGCCTGCGGCAGCTCGATGATCGGCACCTGCCAGGCCCAGCCCCGGTCCGGCTCGGCGTAGAAGTGGAACTCATCCATGACCACCTGGCCGACGTCGGCCCGCGTGCCCTCGCGCAGCGCGAGATTGGCCAGGATCTCGGCGGTGCAGCAGATGATCGGGGCGTCGGCGTTGACGCTGGCGTCGCCGGTGAGCATGCCGACGTTGTCGGCGCCGAAGACCTCGCAGAGGGCGAAGAACTTCTCCGACACCAGGGCCTTGATCGGGGCGGTGTAGAAGGTCGTCCGGTCGTCGGCCAGGGCGGCGAAGTGGGCGGCGATCGCCACCAGGCTCTTGCCCGAGCCGGTCGGCGTGTTCATGATCACGTTCGCGCCGGAGACGATCTCGATGACCGCCTCCTCCTGGTGGGGGTAGAGGTCGAGGCCGCGCTCCTTCGCCCAGCCGGCGAACGCGTCGAAGAGGGTGTCGGGGTCGGCGCTTGTCGGCAGCGCGGCGGTGAGCGTCATAGCCCGTCCATCGTGCCTGCCGCAGGCCCTCTCGCGCCAACCGGGTCGACGCCGGTGTGGTCGGCGGTGGTTGGCAGGGGCCCCTTGTACAGCAGAATGCGATAACAGGGGCCCCTCCTTGCGCCTCAGGCGCGGCGGTGGACCAGGTCGAACACCGGGCGGCCGGCCGTGAGGGCGCGGCGCTCGAACTTGGTGACCGGCCGGTGGGCCGGGCGCGATGCGTACCCGCCGTGCACGTCCACCAGCCCCGGGTCGGCGGTCAGCGTCTCGCGCATCGACTCGGCGTACTCGGCCCAGTCGGTGGCGCAGTGCAGCGTCCCGCCGGTCGCCAGCCGGGAACGCAGCAGCGCCACGTGCGCCGGCTGGATGATCCGCCGTTTGTGGTGCCGCGACTTCGGCCACGGGTCGGGAAAGAAGACGTGCACCGCGTCCAGCGACCCGTCCGGCAGCGCCCGGACCAGGTCCAGCGCGTCGCCCCGGGCGACCCGAACGTTGCCCAGCCCGAGGCGCTCCACCAGGCCCAACAGGTTGGCGATTCCGGGCGTGTGCACTTCGACCGCCAGATAGTCTCGGCGTGGGTCGTCGGCGGCCATCGTGGCCGTGGCGTCTCCCATCCCCGACCCGATCTCCAGCACGATCGGGGCGCGGCGACCGAACAGCGCCGCCAGATCCACGGGCGCGGCGGGGTCTTCGCTGACCGTCAGGCCGTACGCCGACCAGAGCCGGTCGAGGGCGTCGACCTGGCGGCCGGTCATCCGGCCCCGGCGGGGGTGGAAGGTGCGGATCCGCGACGCGTGCGGCGGCACGGTCACGACGGGGTTCGGGTCGGTGGAGGTCACAGCGCTCCGAGCCTACGCGACGATCGCGCCGAGCGAACACGACGATCGTGCCGGATCGGATGTGAGGTACGGCCGGGGATGAGAGGATTCATCCCGTATGGCAGGCCGGGCGGCCGCTGCCCGGCGACGCACTACCGCGCCGGGAGGGGTCATGGGGGCAGCCACGCGGATCGGCGTCGCGCTGGCGGTCGCCGTCGCCGCGCTCGCCGGGCCGCTCGCGGCGGGCGCGCGGGCCGCCGGGGCTCCCGCAGGCGTCCCCGCCCGCGAGCCGCTGCCCGGCCCGCCCGGTGGGCAGCAGCCCGGCTGGCTCGTCTTCGTCGAGGTCACCCCCAGCACCGTGCAGCCCGGCCACCTCGTCGGCATCCGGGCGAGTTGCCACGACAACTCCGTGCCGGCCATCGTGGTCTCCGACGCCTTCGGTCGGGTCGCCGTGCACCCGCAGCGAGGCCTGCTCATCGGCGCTCCGATGGTCCGCGAGCGCATCTGGCCGGGCAACTACCGGGTCAAGCTCGAATGCCGGGGCGGGGAGACCGCGACCACGATGCTCCAGGTGGTGAAGAAGCAACCCCCGCCCACCACCCGCCAGCCGAGGCACCCGCCGACCCATCACCCCAGCCGGGGGCCGAACACCGGCTTCGGCGGCACCGGCCGGGGCGCCACGGACGGGCTGCTGCTGCCCGGCGGTGTGGCGCTGACCGTGGCCGGGGTGACGATCGGCGTGGCCACGGCCCGTCGACCCCGGTCCCGTCGCAGCGGGAACCGCCGCTGAGGCCGGCCGTGGCGTCCCCGCACAGCGTGCGAGCCGTGGGGTCCGCGCACAGCGTGCGAGCCGTGGCGTCCCCGCGTACCGCCCGGTCTCGGTCTGCCCCGGCGGACGGTCGTCGCCGGTCCTGGTCGGTGCCGGCGGCGGTGGTTCTGGTGCTGCTCGGCGTCTTCACCATCGGCGCGGGCCTCGGCCGCGCGGCGGGGCCGCTGGAATGGGTGGCCCGCCCGGCGGGCCGGCCCGCCGCCGTCGACGACGCGCCCCGCCCGGCCGTCGGCCGCCCGGTCAGCCTCCGGGTGCCCGCGATCCGGGTGTCCGCGTCGGTCGGCCCGGTCGGGCAGGCCGCCGACGGGTCGATCGCCGTGCCGCCGCTGAGCGCCGCCGACGAGACCGGCTGGTACGACCGCAGCGTGATCCCCGGCGAGCCGGGCAGGGCCGTCATCGTCGGGCACGTGGACACCCGCGACGGCCCGGCCGTCTTCTACGACCTGGACAAGCTGCGGGCCGGCGACCGAATCGAGGTGACCCGCGCCGACGGCAGCGTGGCGGTCTTCGCGGTGGACTCGGTGGAACACTTCGGCAAGGACGACCTGCCTGCCGACCGGGTGTACGGCGACGACGGGCCACCGGGGCTGCGGCTGATCACCTGCGGCGGCGCGTGGGTCGGCGGCCGGACCGGCTACGCCGACAACGTCATCGCGTTCGCCTCCCTGCTCAGCCCCCATCCCTGACCCCGCCCACCCCAGGGGATCAAGAGGTTCACCTCCTCGTCGAGATCAACCCCGACGCGCCTCCCGTGACCACCGCGCGACACACACCTCGTCGTCGGCGGTCAGTTCGTCGTGACGCTGAACTCGTTGCCGTCGGGATCGGCCAGCACGACGGCACCGTCCGCAGCGGTTTCCAGCCGGGTGGCCCCGAGTGCGATCAGCCGGTCGACCTCCGCGTGCTGGTCGCCACCGGGCGGGGCGAGGTCGAAGCGCTGCCGGTTCCGTGCCTCCTTCGGGGCCACGGGCGGGCCTCCCCACGCGACCTTCGTGCCGCCGTGCGGTGACTGGACCGCGGTCTCCTCGTTCTGGTCCCACACCAGCGGCCAGCCGAGCGCCTCGCTCCAGAAGAGACCGACCTCGCGGGTGCCGTCGCAGGCGAGTTCCCCGAGCAGGCCACACCCGGCGAGGAAGCCGTTGCCCGGTTCGATCACGCAGAACTCGTTGCCCTCGGGGTCGGCCAGCACGACATGCCCCTCCTCGGGGCGCTGCCCGATGTCGAGGTGGTCCGCGCCGAGGCCCAGCGCTGTCGTCACCAGGCGCTGCTGGTCGTCGTGGTCGGCGCTGGTCAGGTGCAGGTGCACGCGGTTCGGCCCGACCTTCTCCGCCTGGCTCGGGACGAACCGGAGGCTGAGCTGGGTGTCGTCGCCGGGCAGGAGCGCGCCAGCGGCGTCCTCGACGACCTCCCGGCCGAGCATCCCGGCCCAGAACCGCGCAAGGTGAACCGCGTCGTGGGCGTCGAAGGTCACCGTGAGAAGTGGCGAGGGCATCACCGCACCGTAGCCACGGGTCGGCGGGCCAGCAACCTGTTTTGGCTCACCGGCAGTGTTGGCGGATCGGGCCGACGGCCGACAGTGGCCGTGCGTGGGCGTCCCGGCTCGCCTCCCGCCGACCCTCCGCGGAAAGGGGCGCGCGCCGGCGTGACCAGAGGGTCGCGGGTCAGGGATTGGCCCGAGGGCGTGGCCGCCCGGGCGGCTCAGGGCCGTTGGTCACCAGGGGCCGGCACCTGCTGGACCACCTCGAACTCCAGCAGGGTCGCGCCGGAGGCGACCTGGCGTCGCTGCTCGCCACCGGCGTGCGCGGCCCGGGACGGCCCGGCCGCCCACGCCTGGTACGCCTCCTCCGACTCCCACCGGGTGTAGACGAAGTAACGCTTCTCGCCGCCGACCGGGCGCAGCAGCTCGAACCCGAGGAACCCGGGAGAGCCCTCCACCGCGCCGGCCCGGGCGGCGAACCGCCGCTCCAGCTCCTCGCCCGCGCCTTCGGGAACGTCGATCGCGTTGATCTTCACGACTGCCATGGCCCCACCCTACTCAGAACGTCTCCACGGCCGGGGTCAGGTCGGCGTCCACCACGACCGGGGCGTGGTCGGAGGGGGCCTTGCCCTTGCGGGCCTCCCGATCCACGTACGCGGCGCGGACCGCGCGGGCGAAGGGCGCGGACGCGTACACCAGGTCGATCCGCATGCCCTTGTTCTGGTGGAACATCCCGGCCCGGTAGTCCCAGTACGTGTACGGGTGTGGCCCCTTCATCGGGGTGGGCACCACGTCGCTCAGCTCCAGGTCGCGCAAGGCCGCGAGGGCGTCCCGCTCGGCCGGCGTGACGTGGGTGGACGTGGCGAACAGGGCCGGGTCCCACACGTCGGCGTCGGTCGGGGCGACGTTGAAGTCGCCGCAGACGGCCAGCGGCAGCCCGCCGGTCAGCTCCTGCTCCAGCGCGTCGCGCAGGGCGGCGAACCAGGCCAGCTTGTACGCGTAGTGCGGGTCGCCCGGGGCGCGGCCGTTGGGCACGTACACCGACCAGACCCGCAGCCCGGCGCACGTGGCCGAGATGGCCCGGGCCTCCGGCTCCGGGAAGCCCGGTTCGCCGGGAAAGCCGACCGTCACGTCGGCCAGCCCGGCCCGGGACAGGATGGCCACCCCGTTCCACCGGCCGTCGCTGTGGCTGGCGACGGTGTAGCCAAGCTCGCCGACCTCGGCCACCGGGAACGCCCCGTCGGGGCACTTCGTCTCCTGGAGGCAGACGACGTCGGGGCCGGTGGTGGCCAGCCAGTCGAGCAGGCGGGGCAGGCGGGCCTTCACCGAGTTCACGTTCCACGTCGCCAGGCGCATGCCCCTAGCCTGCCGCATCCCCGCCCCGGCCGCCGGGTCAGCTCCCCGGGGTGTCGCCCGGCCGGCCCTGCTCGGCCAGGAACCGCTCCAGCTCCGCGCCCAGCTCGTCGGCGGTCGGCAGCGGGCCGGCCTCGGCGGCCAGCAGGTTCTCGCCCCGCCCCCGGGCGAACGCGTCGTACTGCTCCTCCAGCGCCGCCACCAGGGCGGCGGCGTCCTCGGTCTGGGCGACCTGCCGGTCGATCTCCACCCGCACCACCTCGGCGGCCGAGCGCAGGCCGTCGCGGGGTAGCAGCAGGCCGGTGCTGCGCGACACCGAGGCGAGCAGCACCTCGGCGGCGGCCGGGTACTCGGCCTGGGCCACGTAGTGCGGCACGTGGGCGGCGAAGCCGAGCGCGTCGCGGCCCTGTTCGCCGAGGCGGTACTCCAGCAGGTGCCCCACAGTGCCGGGGACCTGGACGCGTTGCAGCCACGGCTCGTACCCGGAGATCAGCTCGCGGCGGGTGGCGTGCGCGGTCACCCCGGTCGGACGGGTGTGCGGCACCGCCATCGGGATCGAGTTGAGGCCGACCGTGAGCCGGACGTCGAGCCGGGCGGCCAGCCCCGCGACGGCGGCCACGAACCGCTCCCACTGTAGGTCCGGCTCGGGGCCGGTGAGCAGCAGGAACGGGGTCTCGTCGTCGTCGTTCAGCAGGTGCACCCTCAGCGTCGGGGCGTCGTACTCCTCCCAGTGGTCCTCGACGAAGGTCATCGAGGGACGCCGGGACCGGTAGTCGTAGAGCTGGTCGACGTCGAAACTGGCGACCGGGCGTGCGTCGAGGGAGGTGAGTAGCTGCTCCCGGGCAAGCCGGGTGGCGTTTCCGGCATCGACGAAGCCGGTGAGAGCCTGGATCAGGACCGGCTGTCCGAGTTCGGGTAGATCGTCGGAGAGCTCGTAGAGCTCGTGTGGGTCGAGCACCGGTGCGGACCTCCCTGGGATGGCGCGTACGGGGCCGTGTCGCGCACGGCTCCCGGTTCGGGGAAACGTACCCGCCATCCTCGTGCATTCCTGCGCCGGACGTTCCGGCGTGAGATCCATGATCACAATCAGGCAACGGCCCCGTTTCGTCGGGTGGCCCCCTGTGCTGGGCCGGACGGTGGTGCGGGGTCGGCCGATCGGTGGAGGGAGGGCATCCGGGTGGGAGCGCCCGATGTTCCGGGCGGTCACCGCCCTGCCGGGTGCCGGCCAGCCCGTACCGGAGGTTCGCCGGACTCGCCCCGTCCCTGCCGACTCGGGGCTACCGGTGCCCGGGTGTCCGGACTGGGGGCCTGCCGGTGTGGCGAGGGCCACCCGATGAGCCTGGGTTATCCGGATATGACCTGCATAGCCTCGTCGGATGCGTGACGACGGCACCCTCGACGACAAGCCCGATCCCGACGCGGTGGCCGACCGTTCGGACGCTACCTTATCGTCCGAACGGTCACCCACCACCATCGCCAGCGGCGCGCGCCTCGGAGGCCGCCGCAACTCCCTCGCCGACCTGATCCGTACCCGCTCCGGGTGGCTGCGTGACCTCCCGACCCCGAACGGATCGGCGGCACGGCCGGCGGCGGCCGGCGGCCCCGGCGAGCGGGTCGGCCCGGCGGGCCGGGGTCGGCGGGCCGGGGCGGTGGTGGCCGTGGGTGTGGTCTGCTGCCTCGCCCTGGCCGCCCTCGCCCAGGCGCGGCAGGAGGCGGCGGACACCGGACGGGCCGGTGCCCTCGCCGCCGACGCGGGGCTGGACCGGCGCGCGGCGGCCGAGGTGGCCGCCCGGTCGCTGGAACGCGCGCCCGCCCCGACGGTCTCCCCCTCCGCGCCCCCCGGCTCGCCCTCCGCCACCGCCTCGCCCTCCGCCACCGCCTCGCCCTCGGTCACCGCCACGCCCTCCGCCGCGCGGAAGCGAACCGCGCCGAAGCGACCCGCCGGTCCCGCCCCCGTGGCCGGCCTGACGAAGGCCCAGATGGCGAACGCGAAGGTGATCGTGCGGACCGGCCGCGAGCTGGGCTTCCCCCGGCGAGGGCTGGTCATCGCGGTGGCCACCGCGATGCAGGAAAGTAACCTCTACAACCTCGCCAGCGGGGTGCTGCCCGAGTCGCAGGAGTACCCGCACCAGGGCGTCGGCTGGGATCACGACTCGGTCGGGCTGTTCCAGCAGCGGGCCAGCAGCGGCTGGGGCGAGGTGGGGCAACTGATGGATCCCGAGTTCGCCACCCGGCAGTTCCTTACCGCCCTGGCGGAGATCCCGGGCTGGGAAGAGCTGCCGCTGACGGTCGCGGCCCAGTCCGTGCAGATCTCCGCGTACCCGGACCTCTACGCGCAGCACGAGTGGCGGGCCGCGGAGGTGGTCGACGCGTTCCTGTCCGCCGGAATGTGACCCCCGGATCTCGCTCGCGGGCGTCCGCCGGGCCCCGCACCGGACACAATGGACGGTTGGCGTTTGTCGCGGCAGGGTACACATGATGAAGAACGACCGACAGGAGGACGACATGTCAGCACTGATGCAGCGGATCACCCGGTTCCTCCGGACGCCGCAGGGGCAGCAGCTCGTGGACCGGGGCCGCCGTGAGCTGGCCAAGCCGGAGACGCGGAGCAAGCTGAAGCAGTTCGCCTCCCGCCTGTCCGGCCGGCGCTGACCGCGCCGACGCCGCCGTACCCGCCCGTCACCGACCCCCGGGAGCTTCCGTGACCGATTCCGCCCCCGTCGACGGCCAGCCAGCCGCTTCCACGCCGGTCCCGCCAGCGGTGCCGAAGCCGCCGGCGGTGCCGGTCGCGCCGGAGGTGCCGGGGGCGCCGCTCCCGCCGGCCGCCGTCGAGGACGCCCCGGAGGGGCCGCCGGCCCGGCTCTGGGACCGCATGCGGGAGGACCCGCAGTACGCCCCGGAGCACCTGGCCCTGGAGGCGGTGCGCCGGCTCGGGCCCGAGGCGGCCCGGTGGGTGGCCCGCGCGCGGGCGGAGCGGCCCGACGCTCAGGTGGAGGAGCTGGCCGAGCAGGCGGTGCGCCGATTCGTCAACCGGGCCCGGCTCTCCGGGGCGGTCTCCGGCGCGGCCGGGCTCCCCGGCGCGGTGATCGACGTCGGGGTGCTGGCCTGGACCCAGGCGCGGATGGTCCTGCACGTCGCGGCGGCCCACGGGATCGACCCGACGCACCCGGACCGGGCCACCGACCTGTTGGTGTTGCAGAAGGTGCACAAGGTGGCCGAGACCGCCCGGCTGGCGCTGGGCGTGGCCGCCGGCCGGGAACGTGCCGGGGCTCTGTTCGGCTCCGGCGGGCAGGCCGCGCTGGGCAAGGTGATGATCCGGCTGGGCGTACGGCTGGCCCAGATGGCCGGGGTGCGGGCGGCGAAGCGAATCTTCGCCAAGGTGATTCCCGGCGCCGCGATCATCCTCGGCACCTGGGCGAACTCGTCGGCGACCAAGGACCTCGCCGAGCGGTCGCGCCAGCTCTACCGCAGCATGGGCCCGGCCGGGGGTGTCCCCCGGCCCCGCTGAGCCCGCGTCACCGCCGCGCCCTTGCCCAGACGGGGGCGCGGCCGTGAGCCCAGGTGGGGCGCTCCCGCCCGGGAAGGCGCGGCCGTGAGAAGAGATCGGCGACGCTCCCGCCCGGGAAGGGCGCGGACGGCGCTTTCGGGCGCGTCAGCGGACGGCGCTTCCGGGCGCGTCAGTCGAAGCCGGCGGCGCGCCAGGTCACGTCGGCCAGCCGGCCCTGACCGGCGACGTTGGGGTGGAACCAGTCCAGTGCATTGACCAGGTCGAGGGTGAACCGGACGCGGTGCACCGCCCCGCCGTCGTACCGGCACCGCGAGCCGTACGCCCGGCAGGCCGACTTCAACTGCGCGTTGTACGCGTCGATGCGGTCCCGGACCTTCGCTCGCCGCGCGACGTCGTCCGGCGCGGTCGACGTCGCGTCGGCCAGCAGCGCCGGGCACACCCCCTGCCGCCACGCCCGCACCGCCCGGGAGTCGGTGTGCCCGACCTCCCAGAGCCGGTGCAGGTCGGGGATGCTGACCACCAGCACCCGCGCCTTGGGGCGGCCCGTGCGCAGCACCCTTAGGCCCTCGTCCACCTGCTTGCGGAACGTCGCCGCCGGCGTCATGGCGTCGACGTCGTCGCGGCACGCGTCGTTCGCGCCGATCAGCACCGTCACGTAGTCGGCGCGGTCGCGGACCGCCGCCTCGGCCTGCCCGGCCAGCGCTGCGGCCCGCGCGCCCGGCTTGGCGTGGTTGTGGGCCGCGCCGCGCAGCTTCGGGTTCCGGTCGACCAGTCGCTGGTAGTGGCTGTCCACCCGTAGCCCGTCACCGGTGGACCACGAGTTGCGCTCGCACGAGCTGAGCATCAGGCAGGAGGCGAAGCCGGTGCTGATCGAGTCGCCGAGGGCGGCCATCACGGCCGGCGTGCCGGGAGCCGGCGACCCGCCGGACGGCCGGGGGCTGGCCTCGCCGCCGCTCTCGCAGGCGAGCGCGACCAGGGCCAGCAGACAGGCCACGGCGGCGACCCAGCGTCGAGGCATCTTTCCCCAGTCCTGCGGCGGAGTGCGACAGCCAGCTAACCCTACGTGCGGGGCCGGCGCGGGCGGTGGCCTGCTGTCGGCTTTCCGGCGCTCGACGGCCCAGACGTCCCCGGGTGTGGTATACGGCTCGACCGCGACCCGATGCCCGGTTAACCGGGCCGATTGGGGGTAGCCCGCAGGGATGACGAGATCACAGCCCCGCCGCGCCCGCGGCACCGTGGGCCACGCGTACAGCGCGCTGAACCTTCGCCTCGCGCTCGCCGGCTTCGGGCTCGTGACCATGGCGCTGTTCGCCGTGCTGGCGGTGTGGGCCGACGTGGTGTGGCTCGGCGTCGTCTGCGCGTTCTTCGCCGTCGTCGCCGCGGTCGACCTGGTCGTCATCCAGCGCCGCCGTGCCGCGCGCCGCCGGGAGTCCCCGGGCGCGCGGCACTCGCTGTTCGAGTGACAGGAGTACGAGATGTCCATCGCCACCACCAACCCCGCCACCGGACAGGTGCTCAAGTCGTACGACCCAATGTCGGACGCGCAGGTCGACGCCGCCATCGAGCGGGCCGACCTGGCGTTTCGGGACCTGCGCCGAACCACCGTCGCCCAGCGGGGCCGGTGGCTGACCGCCGCCGCCGACCTGCTCGACGCCGAACGCGACGAGACCGCCCGGGGAATGACCACCGAGATGGGCAAGACGTACGCCGCCGCGAAAGCCGAGGTCGTCAAGTGCGCCTCGGCGTGCCGGTTCTACGCCGCCCACGCCGAGCGGATGCTTGCCGACGAACCCGCCGACGCCCGGTCGGTCAAGGCCAGCCGGGCCTTCGTCCGGTACCAGCCGATCGGGACCGTGCTGGCGGTGATGCCGTGGAACTTCCCGCTCTGGCAGGTCATGCGGTTCGCCGCGCCGGCCCTGATGGCCGGCAACACCGTCCTGCTCAAGCACGCCTCGAACGTGCCGCAGACCGCCCTGTACCTGGAGGACCTGTTCCGCCGCGCCGGATTCGGTGCGGGTGTCTTCACGACCCTGCTCGTCGGCTCGGACGCCGTCGACCGCATCCTCAGCGACCCCCGGGTACGCGCCGCGACCCTGACCGGCAGCGAGGGCGCGGGCAGGTCCATCGCCCAGATCGCCGGCCGGGAGTTGAAGAAGACCGTGCTGGAGTTGGGCGGCAGCGACCCGTTCGTGGTGATGCCCTCGGCGGACCTGGACCGGGCCGCCGAGGTCGCCACCACCGCCCGCTGCCAGAACAACGGCCAGTCCTGCATCGCCGCCAAGCGGTTCGTCGTGCACACCGACGTCTTCGACGCGTTCGCCGAGCGCTTCGCGGCGAACATGGCCGCGCTGCGGGTAGGCGACCCCATGGACCAGGCCACCGACGTCGGCCCGCTGGCCAGCGAGAAGGGCCGGGACGAGATCGACGCCCAGGTCCGGGACGCGGTCGGCAGGGGTGCCACCGTGCTCTGCGGCGGCGAGAAGCCGGCCGGCGCGGGCTGGTTCTACCCGCCCACCGTGGTCACCGACCTGCGGCCGGAGATGCGGATGTGGTCCGAGGAGGTGTTCGGGCCGGTCGCGGGGCTTTACCGGGTGTCGTCGTACGCCGAGGCGATCGAGGTGGCCAACGGGACCGCCTTCGGCCTCGGCGCGAACGCCTGGACCACCGACCCCGAGGAGCAGGAGCGCTTCGCCACCCACCTCGAGGCCGGCAACGTCTTCGTCAACGGCATGACCACCTCGTTCCCCGAGTTGCCGTTCGGGGGTGTGAAGAACTCCGGGTACGGCCGCGAGTTGTCGGCGCTGGGCATGCGCGAGTTCTGCAACACCAAGACCGTCTGGGTGGGCCGGGGCGAGACGACGGCCGGCGCCGGGGCGCACGCAGAGTAGGCGGGCGCTGGGTCGGCGCTGGTTAACAAGGGTCCCCTGCTCTACCGAATGCGTTAACAGGGGGCCCTTCCTTGCGGGGCAGGCGTGGGTTGGTCGGACTCCGGCGTGGGTAGGAGGTGCGCCCATGACGGTGTTCGGCTTCCACGCGTCCCACGAGCAGATCCACCCGGCCAGGCTGCTGGAGGCGGTGACCCACGCCGAACGGGCCGGCTTCGACGCCGCCATGTCCTCGGACCACTTCTCCCCGTGGAGCGCCCGGCAGGGCCAGTCCGGTTTCGCCTGGTCCTGGCTCGGGGCGGCCCTCCAGGCCACCAACCTGCCCTTCGGCGTGGTCAACGCGCCCGGCCAGCGGTACCACCCGGCGATCATCGCCCAGGCCATCGGCACGCTCGGCGCGATGTACCCGGGCCGGTTCTGGGCCGCGCTGGGCACCGGCGAGGCCAGCAACGAGCACATCACCGGCGACGCGTGGCCCCGCAAGGACGTCCGCGCCGCCCGGCTGCGCGAGTGCGTCGACGTGATCCGGGCGCTGCTGGCCGGCGAGGAGGTCAGCCACGACGGCCTCGTCACGGTCGACCGGGCGAGGCTGTGGACCCGCCCCGAGCAGCCGCCGGCGCTGATCGGGGCGGCCGTCAGCGTGACAACCGCCCGCTGGTGCGCGCAGTGGGCCGACGGCCTGATCACCGTCAACGCCCCCACCGGCCACCTGCGCGACATGATCGACGCCTACCGCGACGCCGGGGGCCGGGGCCCGCTGCACCTACAGGTGCACGTGAGCTGGGCGCCCGAGCAGGCCGAGGCCGAGGCGATCGCGTACGACCAGTGGCGCAGCAACGTCTTCGCCCCGCCGGTCTGCTGGGACCTGGAGACGGTTGAGCACTTCGACGCCGTCTCCGCCGACGTGCCGATGCGGCGGGTCACCTCGACGGTCAACGTCTCGGCCGACCTGGGCCGGCACGTCGGTTGGCTGCAGGAGTACCTGGAGCTGGGCTTCGACCAGATCGCCCTGCACCACGTCGGGCAGGAGCAGCGGGCCTTCATCGACGCCTTCGGGGCGCAGGTGTTACCGAGACTGCGGGCCGCGTGATCGGCGCGCTCCGGGTGGGGTCCTAGGCTCGTATTCCATGGAGTCCCTGTTCGAGGTCGTCGTCTTCCTCGCCATCGCGACGCTCGGCGCGGCGCTGGCGCGCAGGCTCGGGCTGCTCGCGCCGATCCTGCTCGTGGTGGTCGGCCTCGCGCTCTCCTTCGTGCCGGGCTTCCCCCAGGTCCAGCTCGACCCGGACCTGGTGCTGGTGGGCATCCTGCCGCCGCTGCTGTACGTGGCGGCCGTGGAGACGTCGGTGCCGGCGTTCAAGCTCAACCTGCGGCCGATCCTGCTGCTCGCCGTCGGGCTGGTGATCTTCACCGCGTTCGCCGTGGGCCTCGTGGTGCACCTGCTGCTGCCGGCGGTGCCGTTCGCCGTCTGCCTGGCCCTCGGCGCGGTGGTCGCCCCGCCGGACGCGGTCGCGGCCACCGCCGTGGCCCGCCGGATCGGGCTGCCCCGCCGGGTGGTGACGATCCTGGAGGGCGAGAGCCTGGTCAACGACGCCACCGCGCTGGTCCTGCTGCGGGTGGCCACCATGGCGACGATCGGCACCTCGGTCGGGGTCGTCGACGTGGCCTGGGAGGTGCTGATCGCCACCGGCGGCGGCATCCTGGTCGGCGTGGCCGGGGTGGTGGCCTTCGGGTTCCTGCACAAGCGGATCACCGATCCGCTGCTGGACAACGCGGTGTCGCTGATCGTGCCGTTCGCGGTCGTCTTCGCCGCCGAGGAGATCCACGCCTCCGGGGTGGTGGCCGTGGTGGTGACCGGGCTCGGGATCGGGCACAAGATGCCGATGTTGATGTCGGCGGCCTCCCGGCTTCAGATCGGGGCGTTCTGGCGGCTGGCTCGCTTCCTGCTGGAGGGGCTGGTCTTTCTGCTGGTCGGCCTCCAGTTGCGCGAGGTGGTACGCGACCTTGACGAGCCGCTGGGCTTCCTCGCGGCCATCACCGGGGCGGTGCTGGTCACCGTCTTCCTGACCCGGTTCGTCTGGATCTTCCCGGCCACCTACCTGGCCCGCCTGGTGCCCAGGGTGCGGCAGCGGGACTCGGCCCCGCCGGCGAAGTTCCCCATCGTCATCGGCTGGGCCGGGATGCGGGGGGTGGTCACCCTGGCCGCCGCGCTGGCCCTGCCGCTGACCCTCGCGCAGGACCGGCCCTACCCCCGGCAGCTGTTCATCTGGCTGGCCTTCGCGGTGATCGTGGTGACGCTGGTCGGTCAGGGCGCGACCCTGCCGGCGGTGGCGCGCCGGCTGAGGCTGCCGGCGGACGACCCGGTACAGGACGCGCTCTCCGCCGCGGGCGTCCAGCAGCAGGCCAGCCGGGCCGCCCGGAAGCGGCTCGACGAGTTGGCCGAGTCCGCGCCGACGGCGGTCGTGGAGCGGCTGCGCCGGGTGTCGACGGAGCGGACCAACCTGGCGTGGGAGCGGCTCGGCGGCACCGAGCGGGAAACGCCGTCGCAGGCGTACGGTCGGCTGCGGCAGGAGATGATCGACGCGGAGCGGGAGGTGTTCCGGGCCGCCCGTGACTCCGGCCGGATACCGGAGGAGGTGCTGGTGCAGGCGTACCGCGACCTGGACCTGGAGGAGTCGCTGCTGCGGCGGGAGGGGGACTCGTGAGCTGCGAGCACCTGACGGGGGCGGGCACGCCAGACTCTCGGTACCAGACCGGAGTGCCCGGATTGCGTGCCCGTCGGCAACGACGACTGGGTGCACCTGCGGTCCTGCCTGACCTGCGGGCACGTGGGCTGCTGCGACTCGTCGCCGTACCAGCACGCGTCGAAGCACTTCGCGGACGTTGGTCACCCGGTGATGCGTTCGATCCAACCGGGGGAGGCGTGGCGCTGGTGCTTCGTCGACGAGGAGATCGGCTGACCCGTCACGACCGTGGCCCGGGGGCTGGACGATCGTGGCCGACAGCGGGTGGCCTCCCCGCACGGGGAGGCCACCCGTATCAGTGGGTCAGGACAGGGTGCAGGCGGAGCCGTTGACCGTGACCAGGCCCGGTGCCGGGTTCGCGCCGCCGGCCGTGGTCGCGTTGAAGCCGAAGCTCGCGCTGCCGCCCGGGGCGATCCGGGCGTTGTACGACTCGTTCTTCGCCGTCACCGTGGCCCCGGACTGGGTCACCTTCGCCATCCACGCCTCCCGCACCTTCTGGTCACCGGTGAAGGCGAACCGGGCGGTCCAGCCGTTCACCGCGACGGTGCCGGTGTTGCGGATGGTCACCTGGGCGGTGAACCCGTTGCCGCCGTGCCAGGTGCCGTAGTTGTCGTACGACACCGAGCAGGTGGGCGCCGGCACGGCCGCCGCGTCGTCCTGGTCGGCGAGGAACGAGGCCAGCCAGGTCAGCGCCGAGTTCCAGTTGATCGCGACCTCGTTCGTCGAGTACGAGTTGATGTCGTCGATGTAGCAGAACATCGGCTTGCAACCGGCAAGTTTGTTCGCCGAGAACGGGTCCTGGAGGCCGGCGTTCGCGCCACCGGCGAGCGAGCCGGCGGGCGGGTTCGGCAGGGTCGGGTCGAACTGGTTGCCGAACATCCGGCTGTGCTGGTTGTGCGCCGCGTGCTCGCCCCAGCCGGTGACGTACGAGATGTTGAGCGCGTTGCGGCCGAACAGGTAGTCCGCCGCCTGCACGGCTCCGTCGCGGTACTTCGCGTTCCGGGTCAGGTCGAAGGCGGTGGCCAGCACGACCGCGTTGTTGGCGATGTTGCCGTTGGCCCCCCAGAAGTAGCTGTCTTTGTCGTCGGGCATCGGCAGCCCGTACGGCTGGCTGGCGATGATCTCCAGGTAGCGGTCGGCGGCGGCGGCCACCGAGGCACGCACCCGGTTGCGGTCGGCGGTCGGCAGGCCATTGGGGACGGTGGCCAGGCCGAGCCGGCCCAGCGCGGCGACGCCCTGCCAGCTGAAGCCCCGGTCGCCGAAGACCGCGCCGGTGTGGTGCTTCGAGGCGGTCAGGTCGGTCAGGTACGCGGCCTCGCCGGTGGTCAGGAACAGTTCGGCCGCGGCCCAGTAGAACTCGTCGCTGACGTCGGCGTCGTCGTACGCGCCGCCGCCGGTGCCGTCGGTGGGGCTGGCGTAGATCGCCGGGTGGGCCTTGGCCGCCGCGTACGCGGTTTTCGCGGCGGTGCCGCAGCGGGTGGCGAACGCCGCGTCGTACGGGGCGAACAGCCGGGCGCACTGGGCGGCGACGGCGGCCAGGTTGAGAGTGGCCGCCGTGGACGGCGGGTGCAGCTCGCGCGGCTGCGGGTCGGCGGCTGGGTCGAGCGGCAGGCCGGTCCAGTTCCTGTCGTGGATCTTGTGGTGGACCATCCCGGCCAGCGGCTTGCCGGCCGGCACCTGCATGCGCAGCAGGAACTCCAGCTCCCAGCGGGCCTCGTCGAGGACGTCCGGCACGGCGTTGCCGCGCTCGGGCACCCGCAGGGTGCTGTCGCCCAGCGCCGCGCCGCCGTCGGCGGTGGCCGCCGTCTTGGTCCGCTCGAAGGTGTTCAGTAGCTGGTAGGTGGCGATGCCGCCGTTGACCACGTACTTGCCGTGGTCGCCCGCGTCGTACCAGCCGCCGCGCACGTCGAGGGAGTAGTCGCAGACACCCGGCTGGCAGGGCACGCTGGTGTCGCCCTGGTTGGGGGCGACGCCGAGGTGGCCGGCGGCGCGGGCGTACTTCTCGCCGACCAGGTCGCCGTCGATGGCGATGCCGCTGCGCTGGATGTAGAAGAACTGGAGGGCGTCGCTGCGCAGCCGGTCGTAGAGCGTGCCGGAGATGTCGAACGGGTGGCTGGTCTCGCCGTCGGCGACGAGCGTGTAACCGGTGCCCGGGGTCCGGTAGGCGGAGAAGTCGATGGTCTGCACGTTCTGCCCGGAGGCCGCGTCGACCCCGCGCGGGGTGCTCTGCCCGCTGGCGACCACCGCGCCGGCGGCGGAGCGGAGCTGCCAGGCGAACGGGGTGGTGGCCTCGGTGACCACGGTGGCGTTCTTGGGGCCGCCGGGCAGGTAGCCGACCTGGTTCACCCGCACCCGGGGCCCGGTGTCCGGCTCGTACGGCTCCGGCGGCTCGCCGCCGCGCAGCGAGACGTTGTCCAGGCAGATGGTCTGCTCGGCGGCAGCCCCGCCGACCTGGAAGACGAGCTGGGCGCTCGGGTTGCTCTCGGCGGCGGTGAACGTCTTGGTGAAGCGCTGACTGGTGCCGGTGGCGGCGGCGTCCACATTGGCGTACTGCGTGTAGGGGGCGGCACCGAGCTGGAGCACGGCCTTGACGTTCGCCCCGGGGGTGGCGGAGACGTCGAAGGACAGCTCGTACTCGGCGCCGGCGGTCAGCGGCACGGCGTCCTGGCCGAACCCGGCGTCCCAGGGATTGGCCAGCCCGCCGGGGACGGTGGCGCAGAGCCGGCCGTCGGTGACCCCGAGCGGGCCGGTGCCGTAGGAGAACCAGGGGGCGACGCCCTCGCCGAAGTCGCCGTTCTTGATCTGATCGGGAGCGTCCGGGGGGACCTCGGCGTGGGCCACGCCGGCGGTGGTGCCGGTGAGGGCCAGGGCGGTCGCCGCAGCGAGGGCCGCGAGGCGGCCTCGACGGCGTCGGGATGGCGTCACGGGGGTTCCTTCCAGGGGGACAGACTGAACCGATTCTGGGAGCGCTCCCAATATCGCTCCGATATTTCCAGCGGGTGTCTGCCATGTCAATTGAGGAGGCTGGATAAGATTACCGGCCTGGCCCGACGCGTGAGATTCGCCGCGCCACGCGGCGTCGTCGCGATCTCCTAGAGACAACTGCGCCCTCCAACTGGCAGGCTGCGTGCCATGACCCTGAAGCTGCGTTCCGTGGGGGCGAGCGACCGCGGGCTGATCCGCAGCGGAAACCAGGACGCCCTGCACTCCGGCACCTGGCTCGTCGCCGTCGCCGACGGCATGGGCGGGATGGCCGCCGGTGACCTGGCCAGTCGCATCGCGATCGACGCGGTCGGTCCCCTGGACCTGGCCACACCCGAGGACGCCCTGGTCGCCGCCCTGCAGAGCGGTATCGAGCTGGCGACCGCGCGGATCGCCCAGGCGGTGCGCGAGGACCCGGAGCGGCAGGGCATGGGCACCACCCTGACCGCCCTGCTCTTCGCCCGCACCGGAAGCTGCCTCGCCCTGGCCCACGTCGGCGACTCCCGCGCCTACCTGTACCGGGAGGGGGTGCTCAAGCAGATCACCCGCGACGACACCTTCGTGCAGATGCTCGTCGACCAGGGCCTGATCACCGCCGACCAGGCCGCGAGCCATCCCCGCCGGGCCGTGGTGACCCAGGCGTTGCAGGGGGAGGAGGTCTCCCCGGCGTACGCGACGATGGTGCCCCGGGCCGGCGACCGCTGGCTGCTGTGCAGCGACGGCCTGTCCAACGTGGTCCGCCCGGACACCCTCGCCGAGGTGCTGGGCGGCAACCCGGACCGGGAGGCGTGCGCCCGGCGGCTGATCGACCTGGCGCTGCGCGCCGGCGGCCCCGACAACATCACCGTCGTCATCGCCGACGTGGTCGCCGAGGACTGACTGTGAGCATGGCGGGGTCCGGCCCCGCCGCGCCCGGGCCGACCGAGCGCCGGTCAGCGGCGGCGGGGGGCCGCCCGGCGGGTCGGCTCGGCCGTGGTCGGGTCCTCCGGCCAGGGATGGCGGGGGTAGCGTCCGCGCAGCTCCGCGCGGACCTGCGGGTACCCGGTGCGCCAGAACGACGCCAAATCGGCGGTGACCGCCACCGGCCGCCCGGCGGGGGAGAGCAGGTGCAGCAGCACCGGTACCCGCCCGCCGGCGACCCGGGGCGCGTCGGCCCAGCCGAACGTCTCCTGGAGCTTCACGGCGAGCACCGGGGCGGCCGGGTCGGCGTAGTCCACCCGCACCCGGGAGCCGCTGGGCACGACG
>NZ_GG657738.1:5649291-5675022 GCF_000158815.1 Micromonospora sp. ATCC 39149
CACCTCGGCGGCCCGGTCCGCGCCGACCACCGGCGCGCCGTCGAGCAGCGCCCGGGCCAGCCGAGGGTGCGCACCGGCCCCCGCGATGGCCCGCCCCCGGGCGGTGATCCGACCGGTGGCGTCCAGCGCGCCGAGAGTGGTCAGGGTGTCCCGGGCGACCGTCATGGCGGCGGCCGGCGGCGGGTCGGGCAGGGCCAGCCCCGTGCCGTCCGGGTTGCCCCAGGCGGCCAACTCCAGGGCGAACCCGGTGAGGTCGGCGGTGGCGATCTCCGGCTCCGGCTGGGCGGCGAGCCGGGCGTGGCTCGCCTCCGACCAACACCGGTACACGTGGCCGGGGGCCTCCCGGCCGGCCCGGCCGGCCCGCTGGGTCGCCGCCGCCCGGGACACCGGCACGGTCACCAGCGTCCCCAGCCCTCTGGACAGGTCCACCCGGGGCACCCGGGCCAGCCCGGCGTCGACCACCACCCGGACCCCGGGCACGGTCAGGCTGCTCTCCGCCACGGCCGTGGCCAGCACCACCCGCCGCCGGCCGGCCGGGCGTAGCGCGGCGTCCTGCTCGGCGGCGCGTAGCCGCCCGTGCAGGGGCAGCAGGTCGACGGTGCCTCGCAGGGCGGCCAGCCGGCCGGTCACGGCGGCGATCTCGCCCACCCCGGGCAGGAAGACCAGCACGTCCCCGTCGCGTTCGGCGAGCGCCCGTCGGACCGTCGCGGCCACGTGGTCCAGCAGCGCCGGGTCGACCCGGCCGGACGCGGTCACGGCGGCCGGCCGGGGCGGCGGGGCCCAGACCCGGGTCACCGGGTGTAGCGCCGCCTCCGCCCGCACCACCGCAGCCGGTGCGCCGTCTGCGCCGAGCAGCGCGGCGAACCGGTCCGTGTCCGGGGTCGCCGACATGGCCAGCAGCCACAGGTCGGGGCGCAGCGCCTCGCGCGCCTGCGCGGTGAACGCCAGCGCCAGATCGGCGTCGAGCTGCCGCTCGTGGCACTCGTCGAGCAGCACCGCGCCGACGCCGGGCAGCTCGGGGTCGCGGTGTAGCCGACGTACCAACAGACCGGTGGTGACCACTTCGACCCGGGTGGCGGCGCCCACCCGGCGTTCGCCGCGTACCGCGTACCCGACCCGGTCGCCAACCCGCTCGCCGAGCAGGGCCGCCATCCGGTGCGCCGCCGCGCGGGCGGCTACCCGGCGTGGCTGGGCGATCACCACCCGGCCGGCGACCGCCCCGGCCACGGCCAGCGGGGCGAGGGTGGTCTTTCCCGTGCCCGGTGGCGCGACCAGGACCGCGCCGCCGGTCGCGCGCAGCGCGTCGAGCAGCGCCGGCAGGGCGGGGCGGACCGGCAGGTCGAGGGATACGTCGGCGAGCACCGTCCTACTGTCGCACCGGGCCGCCGGGCCTCAGCAGGGGCGTACGGCGTCAAGGCCGGCGACGAACGCCCCCCAGGCGGCCGGGGCGAAGGCCAGCGCGGGCCCGCCGCGGTCCTTGGAGTCGCGGACCGCGATCCGACCGTCGGCTGTGGCCACCTCGACGCAGTTGCCGTTGCCGCTGCTGCGGCTGCTGGTCCGCCAGGCCGCCCGGGACAGGTCGAGCGCGGTCATCGCCGTACCTCTCATCTTCTGCTAGCGCGCCGCGATGCGGTCACGCAAAGTTACGAGAAGCGTCCTCCAGGCGGGTCAACGAATCCGCCGGACTGAGCGCCATCCGGCACAGCTTCTCGTGCAACAGGCTATACCCGCACACATGATCGGCTTCCTCCAGAGCCAGTCCCATTGTGAGGTTATCCAGGTAAACCACGGATGCGTCGGCGTCGTCGGAAAAGCCCAGGATGACGTACGGGGTGGTCATCGCGGGGTGCCCGCCGGCCGAGAATGGAAGTACCTGCACCGTAACGTTCGGTAGTTGCGCGACGTGATGGATGTGGGCGAGCTGCTCGGCCATCGCGGCCGGCGCGCCGACCGGCCGCAGCAGCACCGCCTCGTTGAGCACCACCGACAACTCGACCGGGTCCTCCCGGTACAGCACCTCCTGGCGGCGCAGTCGGACGGCTACCTTGCGCTCGATGCGTTCCTCCCCGGCGGTCAGCCGGTAGATCGCCCGGGCGTACGCCTCGGTCTGGAGCAGGCCGGGCACGGCCTCGGCCTCGTACGTGCGCAGCGACGCCGCGTCGGCCTCCAGCCCGACGTAGAACTCGAACCACTCGGGAAGCACCTCGCTGTAGTTCTGCCACCAGCCGCGCTGCTGCGCGCCCCGGGCGATCTCGATCAGCGCCTCGGCGTCGGCCCCGGTGACCTGGTAGAGCGCCAGGGCGGCCCGGACGTCCCGGGGCTTGATCCCGATCTGGGCGTTCTCGATCCGGGAGAGGTTGCTCTTGGACATGTCGAGCTGGCGGGCGGCGACGTCGAGGGTCATCCCTGAAAGTTCGCGCAGGTGGCGCAGCTCGCGGGCGATTCGGCGGCGACGGATGGTCGGGCTGGCGGTCACCCTCCGAGTCTGTCATGCCAAGATCCCCAGGTCGTTCGGATACGGAGTGCAACTGCCGAAAGTGGGAGTTGCATTGCAATCCGCTGACGTGCATCCTTTCACCCGGCGTCGATCAGTTGTGGACAATCCGTTCGGGAGGCTCGTGTGCTCACCGCTGACGAGTTCTATCTGATCGTCCACAACGACAGCCGCGGCAAGCCGAAGCTGCATTCCAGCGCGGCGGGCATCGGCCTGGCGGCGGCCCTGCTCGGCGAGCTGGTCCTGTTCGGACAGCTTACGGTCTCCGCCGGGAACGTGACCGTGGTCGACCGCCGTCCGCCCGCCGACGCCCTGGCCCACACCGTCCTGGACCAGTTGGTCGGCGAGTCCCAGCACCAGTCGGTGCGCACCTGGCTGAGCTTTCTCGGCCAGAGCGCGGCGACCTCGGTGGCGGAGCGGCTGGCCCGCGCCGGCGTGCTGCGGCGGCAGGAGAACCGCCGCCTGCTGCGTACCAGCGTCAGCTACGCCCCGATCGACCTCAACGCGGTGGCCTGGCCGGCGACCCGGTTGCGTGCCCTGCTCGACCGGCCGGAGCCCCCGACCGTGCCCGACGCGCTGCTGCTCGGCCTGGTTTCCGCCGCCGGCCTCACCCGCGAGGTGCTGTGGAGCGCCGGCCCCCGCGCCCACCACCGGCTCAGTGTTCTCATCCCGGCGTTGCCCCCGCCCCTGAAGGAACTCGTCGCGCACACCGAGGCCGCCGTCGGCGCGGCCGTGCTGCGCGGCATGCCCTGACGGCCGCCGGCCCCTCACCCCATTCTCGAACTGGAGCCCTTCGATGCCTCCGACGACGGCAACCGGACGACCGAGCAACGTCTCCGACGCCCTGGCCCGCAGGCGCCGCGGCGTGCCGTCGGTGATCTTCTTCGTGCTGTCCGCGGCGGCGCCGCTGACCGTGGTGGCCGGCGTGGTCACCACCGGGTACGCCGTCACGGGGGTCACCGGCATGCCGCTGGCCTTCCTGGTGGTCGGCGCGGTGCTCGCCCTCTTCTCCGTCGGGTACGTGGCGATGGCCCGCCGGGTGAAGTACGCCGGCTCGTTCTACGCGTACGTCTCGCGGGGGCTGGGCCGGCCGGCCGGCGTCGGCGCGGCGTGGGTCGCCCTGCTGGCGTACAACGCGCTCCAGGTCGGCCTGTACGGCGCGATCGGGGCGGCGGCGACGCCGGTGCTGGAGCGGCTCTTGGGCGTCGCGCCGGCCTGGTGGGTGGTGGCCCTGGTCGCCTGGGCCCTGGTCGCCGTGCTCGGTCTGTTGCGGGTCGACGTCAACGGCATGGTCCTGGCGGTGCTGCTGGTCGCCGAGATCGCGGTGATCCTCGTGTTCGACCTCGGGCAGCTCAGCCACCCGGCCGGCGGCTCGGTCAACCTCGCCGCGTTCTCCCCGGACAGCCTGCTCGTCCCGGGGGCCGGCGCGCTGCTGGTGCTTGCCATGACCGGCTTCGTCGGCTTCGAGTCCTCCGTGGTGTTCAGCGAGGAGAGCAAGGATCCCCGGCGCACGGTTCCGATGGCCACCTACCTGTCGGTGGCGATCATCGCAGGGCTCTACGCCCTGTCGTCGTGGGCGATGACCGTGGCCGTCGGGCCGGAGCGGATCTCCGCGCGGGCCGGCGAGCAGAGCGTCGAGTTGATTTTCAACCTGGCCGCGGCCCACCTCGGCGACACCGCCCTCACCATCGGCCAGGTGCTGTTCATGACCTCGGTGCCGGCGGCGATGATCTCCCTCCACAACACCACCGCCCGGTACGCGTTCGCGCTCGGCCGGGAGCGGGTGCTGCCGGCGGCGTTCGGGCAGACCTCGCCGCGCACCGGGTCGCCCCGGGTCGCCTCGCTCGCGCAGAGCGTTCTCGGCCTCGTGGTGATCGTGCTGTACGCGGTCATCGGCTGGGACCCGGTGCTCCAGCTCTTCTACTACGCCGCCTGCGGCGGCGGGTTCGGCGTGTTGCTGCTGATCGCCACCACGTCGATCGCGGTCATGGCGTACTTCGCCCGGACCCGGGCGCAGGAGAGCCTGTGGCGGCGGCTGATCGCCCCCGGTCTGGCCGCGGTGGCGCTGGTCGCCATCATCACGGTGGCGGTGGACAACTTCGCCATCCTGCTCGGCGTCGCTCCCGACTCCGTGCTGCGCTGGGCCGTCCCCGCGGCGTACCCGGTGGCCGCGCTGGTGGGCGTGCTCTGGGCGTTGGTGTTGCGCCGTAGCCGGCCGGACGTCTACGCCCGCATCGGGCTGGGGGCGGAGAGCGCCACCCTGCTGGCCGCCCAGGACTTCGGCGGTGAGCCGGCGCGGGTGCGTGCGGGGTCGTCGAGGTGAGTGAGGGGCTCGGTTCCGCGCTGCTGCGCCACGACCACGCCTGGCTGGACGACAACGGGGTGCGTCGGGCCAGCGGGCCCGGTTCCGCCCTGGGCCGCGCGAGGGCCCGGCCGGCGCACCGCCGACCGGGCCACGGGACCGGCGGTGGCGCACGCCACCGCCGGTGTGTTCCTAGTACGTGCCGTCGAGCTGACCCCGCAGCTTCGTCAGCGCCCGGGCGAGCAGCCGGGACACGTGCATCTGCGAGACGCCGATCTGGTCGGCGATCTGCGACTGGGTCAGGTTGCCGTAGAAGCGCAGGGTGAGGATCTTCTGCTCGCGCTCGTCGAGCGTGGCGAGCGCCGGGCCGAGGGCGACCCGCAGCTCGGCCAGCTCGAACTCGGTGTCCTCGCCGCCGAGCATGTCGCCCAGCTCGGTGGCCCGGTCGCCGTCGCCGGTCGGGGTGGACAGCGACACCGCGTTGTAGGCGCGGGCGCCCTCCAGACCCTCCAGCACCTCTTCCTCGGTGAGCTTGAGGTGGGCGGCGATGTCGGCGACCGTGGGGGAGCGACCCAGCGTCTGGAGCAGGGTGCTGTTGGCGTCGGAGATCGCGAGACGCAGTTCCTGGAGGCGGCGCGGGACCCGGATGTCCCAGGTGCGGTCCCGGAAGTGCCGCTTGAGCTCGCCGATGATGGTCGGGATGGCGTAGCCGGCGAAGTCGACGCCGCGCGACGGGTCGAACTTGTCGATGGCCTTGATCAGGCCGACGGCGGCGGTCTGCGCGAGGTCGTCGGTCGGCTCGCCCCGGCCGCTGTAGCGGTGGGCGAGGTGGTTGGCCAGTGGCAGCCATGCCTCGATCGCCCGGTCCCGCATCGCGGCGCGCGACGGGTGGTTGGCGGGCAGTGCCGCCATCGCGTTGAGCAAATCGGCTGCGCTGTCGGTGAGCGCACGCGGGTCGAGCTTGGCCGTGGTCGCCGGCGTTGTGATCGTCTGCTCGCTGGTCGTTGGCGCGGTCATGGGTGGTCCTCCCTGCACCTCGTCCGCGGATAAAGACGTGACGCTTCGGTTTAGCTTCAGATGGGCCGTTCGGGACTTACCTTAGCCTGATCGGCTCCCGGAAATCTAGCCGAAAGTACGATGTACTTAAGGTTCTTCCAGCATGTTTTTGCCTCAAAAGGGTCACCGACATGCGAACTAGTGATCGCGATTGCTGGTTCCGGGGCCCGGCGGGAGTGGACCGACGGTCACCAAGTTCCGGACCGGCGCGCCCGCAGCGGCCTGCCGTCGGGGTCGTAGACCAGCCGGTACGCCGGCAGCGCCCAGGCCCGGGTGTACCAGGGCAGCCGCTCGGGGCGGTGCGGGCGCAGCCGGCCCGGCGGGCGCGGGCCGACCCGCCCCGAGTCGTGCCAGCGCTGCAACGCGTCGGCAGCCGACGTGATCGCCCGGACCGCCGAGGCCGGGTCGAGCAGATCGTCGTCCTGACCGCCGCCCGGATCCCGATCCAGGTGCTCCCGCCACAACCGCAGCCGCAGGTCCCGGGCGAAGCGGCGGGCCCCGTCGCCCAGCCCGGCCGGGTCCTGCGGGGCGCGGGAGTCCCGGGTCTCGTCGAGCACGGCGCAGGACAGCTCGCTGTCGTGGGTCCACGAGCGGCGGTTGAAGTTGTCACTGCCGACGCTGGCCCACACGTCGTCGACCACGCAGACCTTGGCGTGCACGTACACCGGGTCGCCCGCGTGGTTCTCCAGGTCGAAGACGTGCACCCGGTCGGGCGCGGCCTTGTCGCACAGCGCCAGCGCCTGCTCCCGCCCGACCAGGTTCGGCGGCAGCGCGAACCGGCCGTCGACGTCGGGATGACGAGGGACCACGGCCACCAGGTGCAGCTCCGGGTTGGCGCGCAGCGCGCGGGCGAACAGGTCGGCGACCTCGGTCGACCAGAGGTACTGGTCCTCCAGGTAGATCAGCCGGCGGGCCCGCCGTACCGCCTTGGTGTAGCCGCGTGCCACCGTCCGCTCGCCGTCGGGGGCGAAGGAGTAGCGCGGGCGCACGGCCGGGTAGGTGCGCAGCACCTGGATCTGGTGCGGGCCGCACGGCGGCGGGTCGGCCGGCTGGTCGGGCAGCGGATCCGGGCGCAGGTCCGCCCTGCGCAGCCGGTCCCGCAGGTACGCCAGGGGGTTCTCCGAGTCCAGCGGCATCGGGTCGGTCCATCGCTCCCGGAACGTGGTGTCCAGCGCGCCGACCACCGGCCCGCGCAGCGCGAGCTGCGCGTCGTGCCAGGGCGGGTGGTCGCCGTACCGGGGCGACATCAGCACGGCCTGCCGGTCGCCGTGGTGCGCGGTGTCGTCGCGGCGGCTGTGGCACAGGTCGATTCCGCCCGCGAAGGCGATGTCGCGCTGCGGGGCGTCCGGGTGGCGCAGCACGACGAGCTTCTGGTGGTGCGAGCCGCCCCGGCGGACCCGCTGGTCGAGCAGCACCTCGCCACCGGCCGCGCAGACTGTCTCGCTCAGGCTGCGGTTCTCCGCCTCGCTGAACGCCAGGGCGTCGAGGTGGGAGCGCCACAGCAGACCCTTGACCACCACGCCGCGCTGGGCGGCCTGGCTGAACAACTGGGCGACAGTGGGGCCGCCGGGGCGCATCAGCTCGTCCGGGTCGCCGCGCCAGTCGGTGAAGAAGAGGTGGTCGCCGGCCCGCAGCGCCTCCACCTCGCTGACCAGCCGGTCAAAGTACGCCGCGCCGTGAATCAGCGGCTCGGCGAGGTTTCCGGTCGTCCAGACGGGTATCCGTGAGACCGGGTTGGCGCGTTCGGCCGCGGTGAGGAACCAGTCCCGCATCGGCACGCTCCAGCCTCCCGAGGTCGACAACGTCCTCACCGTAGGACCCCCGCGCCGGGTCCGCATGCCGACCGGTACCCCCGGTGGGCTGCCCGACGATCGGCGCGGAGCCGCCCGACAGCGAAGCGAACACCGAGGAGGCCGCACGATGCCCGCCGAGCCACACGATGTCATGACCGAGCACCGCGAACAGCCGGTGGAGGGCGAGCGGGGCGCGCTGGTCGCCGTGTTGGTGATGGTGCTGCTGGGGGTGGCGGGAATCTTCGCGCTCTCCTGAGCCCGTGTCTCGAGCACGGGGCTTCTTCGCGTACGCCGAGGGGCGCCACCGGGGTGCCACCCGGTGACGCCCGGTCCGGCGTCGGTCAGGGGCGGTCGCCCTGCCCGGCGGAGTGCGGCAGCCGCTCGACCGGGATCACCCCGAGCCGGCCGGCCTGAAAGTCCTCGAACGCCTGGATCAGCTCGTCCCGGGTGTTCATCACGAACGGCCCGTGGTGGGCCACGGGCTCCCGGATCGGCTGCCCGCCCATGACGTAGAGCTCCAGGGTGGGGCTGTTCGAGTCCTGCGTCCCGTTGGCGGTGACCCGCAGCGCGTCGCCCGGACCGTGGACGGCGAGCTGGCCGGTGTGGAACCGCCGGCGGTCGGTGCCGACCGTGCCGCGCCCCGCGAGCACGTAGACCAAGGCGTTGAAGTCGGCCCGCCAGGGCAGGCTCAACTCGGCCCCGGGCTGCACGGTCACGTGGGCGATGGTGATCGGGGTGTGGGTCGAGCCCGGCCCCCGGTGCCCGGCGATCTCGCCGGTGACGACCCGGATCAGCGCCCCGCCGTCCGGCGTGGTGAGCAGCGCCGACTCCTTGCCGCGGATGTCCTGGTATCGCGGCGGCTTCATCTTCGCGACCCTGGGCAGGTTGACCCAGAGCTGGAGGCCGTGGAACAGGCCGCCGCTGACCACCACGTGCTCCGGCGGGGCCTCGATGTGCAGCAACCCGCTGCCGGCGGTCATCCACTGGGTGTCGCCGTCGGTGATCGTGCCGCCGCCGCCGAGCGTGTCCTGGTGATCCATGATCCCGTCGATCATGTAGGTGACCGTCTCGAAGCCCCGGTGCGGGTGCCACGGGGTGCCCTTCGGCTCGCCCGGGGCGTAGTCGACCTCGCCCATCTGGTCGAGGTGGATGAACGGATCCAGCTCGTGCATCGGCACCCCGGCGAAGGCCCGGCGGACCGGGAAGCCCTCGCCCTCGTACCCGCTGGGGGCGGTGCTTAGTCTGCGGACCGGGCGGTAGCGGGTGGACTCGTCGAGCCGGGGCAGGCGGGGCAGGACGAGAACGTCGTCGACCGTGATGGCGGGCATCTCGAACTCCTTTACTCGCTGGGGGTGGCCGAGGCGTCGCGGTCGGCGCGCAGCCGCCGGCCGAGGCGTTCGAAGACCCGGGTCAGGCAGGCGACCTCGGTGTCGTCGAGGTCGTCCATCAAATGGGTGCGCACGGAGCGCAGGTGGTGCGGCGCGGCTTCGCGCAGCGCCAGCAGCCCGGCGGCGGTGAGCACCGCCTCGCTGCCGCGCCGGTCGACCGGGCAGGCTTCCCTGGCGACCAGGCCGCGCTTCTGCATCGTGGTGATCTGGTACGTCAGCCGGCTGGGCGAGAAGACCAGCCGGCTGGCCAGCTCGCCCATGCGAAGCCGCTGGCCCGGCGCCTCGGAGAGCAGCACGAGCACGTGGTAGTCGGCGAAGGTCAGCTCGCTGTCGGCCCGCAGGTCGTCCTCAAGCTGGGTGAACAGCCGCTGGCTCGACTCGATGTAGGCCCGCCAGCAGGCCATCCGCTGCCGATCCAGACTCTCCGACATGCCGCAACAGTAGCACTCTTTCAAATTTTGACTACTGCTGCCGCTGCGGTTGGCAGACATCACACGGAGATTGATGGACGAGTCCATTCGGATTTGAACAGCCGGCCCGGAATCGCCCGACGGGACCGGACGGGGGCAGGGGGCGTCATGTGGCCGACCTGGCCGAATCCCGGCGGCCGGATACCACCAGGTCGCGGACGCCGCCGGTGGGCGTCCACCCCCCGACGGACGGCGGACGGCCCAGGGGAGTCCCCGGGGCCGCCCGTTGGGCAGTCAGGTCACCGCTCAGCGGGCGGTCGCGCCCGTCGGCGTCAGGTGCATCCGGTTCAGTAGCTGCTGGGCCTGGTCGGCCAGGTCGGCATCGACGGTGACCGCGTACTGGGCGGCGCGCAGCGTGCTCGCCGAGGTGAAGTCCCGCTGGCCCCCGGTCATCGCGTGCGCCACCGCGCCGAACACGGCACCCCAGATCGCGCCGATCACCAGCCCGACCAGGATCACCGCGAGCCAGCTACCAGCGGTGAAGATCCCGAACAGCAGGCCGATGAACAGACCGAACCAGGCACCCGTGCCCGCGCCGAGCAGGGCCGCCCGGCCCGTGGTCAGCCGGCCGAGCACCGTCTCGACGAGAGTGAGGTTCGTCCCCACGATCGCGGTGCGTTCCACCGGGAACCGGTTGTCGGCCAGGTAGTCCACCACCCGTTGCGCGGACGGATAGTCCGGGTACGAACCGATCGTCACGGTCGGCGGCCCCGCCTGCGGGCCGTTGCCGTCGCCACTGGGCGCGGCGGGCCGGCCCGCCGGGCCGGACGGGAGGTTGCTCGCGCCCGGCATGCCGGGTTGCCAGGCCGCAGTCGAGGTCGAGGGTCTGGTCATGGTGTCCTCCTTCGTCGACCACCCGCGTTCCCCCGGCCGGCGGGCGGTAACGTCGTCGCCGGAGCGAATGCTGCTCGCCGACGCCGGGTAGGCACCGCCGTGGACAGCGGACGGATCGGCGAACACGGCTTCCTGCGGGGCGGCCCGGCTGCGGCTGCGCGGCGACGTGCCGGTGACCTGCGGCGAGGGCGAGGAAGCTGGTGCGGCGCAGCGCGCTGGTCGTGCAGGGCATGACGTACCAGCCCAGCGGCGCGATCGTCGCGGCGGCGACCACCTCGCTGCCCGAAGCGCTGGGCGGGGACCGCAACTTCGACTACCGCTTCGTCGGCAACTTCCCGCAGGCGTTCTCGCGCATCGGCCTGATCAACGCCGCCGGGCGGCTCACCGAGGCCGAGCAGCAGCCACACGCACGCGCGGACCGCCCGCGCCAGACCGTGCCGACCGGCACGGGACGACCGGAGGGAGCACGCTGATGACCGGACGGCTCGACGGAAGGACCGCCCTGATCACCGGCTCGGACTCGGGCATCGGGCAGGCCACGGCCATCGAGTTCGCCCGCGAGGGCGCCGACGTGGTGGTGCACTACCTGCACGACCGGCAGGGGGCCGAGAGCACCCGGGAACGGGTCGAGCAGGCCGGCCGGCGGGCGGTGGTGGTGCGCTGCGACATCAGCGACGAGCAGGACGTCGAGGCGATGTTCGACGCGGCCATCGCCGAGTTCGGCACCCTCGACGTGCTGATGAACGACGCCGGGGTGGACGCCTCCGGCATCCCCGTGGCGGACCTGGACACCGAGACGTGGGACCGGGCGATCCGGATCAACGTCTACGGGGCGTTCTTCTGCTCGCGGCGGTTCGTGCGACACCGCCGCGACCAGGGCGGCCACGGGAAGATCATCAACATCACGTCGATCCACCAGGAGGTGGCCCGCGCCGGGGGCTCCGACTACGACGCCAGCAAGGGCGCGCTGCTGGAGTTCGCAAAGAGCCTCGCGCTGGAGGTGGCGCCGATGCACCTCAACGTCAACAACATCGGGCCCGGGATGGTGCTCACCCCGTTCAACCAGAAGGCCATCGACGACCCGGCCTACCTGGAGGAGCAGGTGCAGAGCATCCCGTGGAAGCGGGCCGCCGAGCCGGAGGAGATCGCCCGGCTCGCCGTCTTCCTGGCCAGCGACGACGCCGACTACGTGACCGGGTCGACGTACTTCATGGACGGCGGGCTGATGCAGAACCAGGGCCAGGGCGCCTGACCGGCGTCGCCCGGCCGACGGGCCCCGACCGCCGCGCGGCGGCACGGCGGTCGGGGCGTCATCGTGGTCGGGGTGTCATCCCGGTCGCGGGTCGTCGCGGTCGGGGTGTCGTCGCCTCAGTTGCAGCGTGAGCCGTTGAGGGTGAACCCGACGGCGGTGGGCAGCGAGGCTCCGGAGAAGGTGCCCTGGAACCCGACGCTGAGCGTGCCGCCGGCCGGCAGGTTGCCGTTCCAGGCGGCGTTGCGGACGAGGAACACGTCGCCGTTCTGGCTCCACTCGCCGTTCCAGCCGCTGGTCAGCCGCACCCCGGAACCGGAGCCGAAGCCGAAGCTCAGCGACCACCCGTTGAGTGCGCTGCCACCGTTGGTCACCCGCAGTTCGGCGGTGAACCCACCGGACCACGTGTTCGGGGTGAAGGTGACCTTGCAGGCGCCGTTCGGCGGGGTCGTCGGCGGCGCGGTGGTCGGGGGAGCGGTGGTCGGGGGAGCGGTGGTCGGCGGAGCCGTGGTGGGTGGGGCGGTGGTCGGGACCGGGCCGGCGGCGATTGCCAGGTCGTACGCCCGCTGCGGGACGAACTGGCCGGCCGGGGCGATGCAGCCGTCGGCCTCACCGGGCAGCTTCACCCACAGGTACGCGGCGATCGCCGAGTCGCCGGTGGCGGTGGTGCTCGGCGTGCCGATCGCCCGCCCCGGCGGGTCGCACCACTCGGAGCCGAGCGGGCCGTTGCCGTTGCGGCTGGTGTCGATCACGGCCTTCAGGCGGGACACGCCGGTGGCGGCGATGACCTGCTTGGCGTACGACACCGACTCGGCGGTGGTGCGGTAGTTCGACACGTTCAGCGAGATGCCGTCGGCGCTGTTGGCGATGTCCGCGCCGTTGAGCCGGGACGCGATCTCGGCGGGGGCCAGCCACGCCGAGTTCCCCGCGTCGAAGTAGACCTTCGCCTGCGCCGAGCCCGACTTGAGCTTCTTGCCGGCGTACGCCATCGACGCCCGGGTCTCGGCCTGCTGGCTGGCGTTCTGGCAGTTCGTCATGATCGGCAGGACGTCGGGCTCCAGCACGATCGTGGCGGGCCGCCCGGCCAGGCCGGCGGCGACCTGGTCCACCCACTGCCGGTAGGCGGTGTGGCTGGGCGCGCCGCCGCCGCTGGCGCCGCTACAGTCCCGGTTCGGGATGTTGTAGACCACCATGATCGGGACCTTCCCCGCCGCGGCGGCGGCGCCGACGAACTGGTCCACCTCCGACCGTACGGTGGAGGTGTTGGTGGTGGTGAACCAGCGACCCTGCGGCACGGCCGCGATCCGGTCCCGGATCACGGCTGCCCGCCAGTCGCCGGGGTTGGCGGCGACCCAGCGGGCAGCGCTGGCCTGAGGGTCGACGTAGAACGCGGAGTCGGCGGCGGAGGCCGGCGTGCCGCCGAGGATGCTGACCGCGACGGCGGCGGTGAGTGCGCTGGCAGCCACGGCTGTGAGCGCAGGTCTGCTTCTCATTGACGTCGTCCTCCATTATTGATGAGTATGCGTGGAAGCGCTCCCATGCTTTCTCGACAAGGTACGCGTCCATTACCGGCATGTGAAGACCCTGTGACGCCATCTTCCGGTTCGTGAAGAGAGACAATGGCGGCATGCGCCTGGTGATCACGGCCGACACCCATGTGCCGAAACGGGCCCGCGACCTGCCCGAGCCGCTCTGGGCGGAGATCGACGCCGCCGACGTGGTGCTGCACGCCGGGGACTGGGTGGACGTCGCGCTCCTCGATGCGATGCGGGACCGGGCGCGCCGGCTCGTCGGGGTGTACGGCAACAATGACGGCCCCGACCTGCGGGCCCGGCTGCCCGAGGTGGCCCGCGTCGAGCTAGCCGGCCTGCGGGTCGCGGTGGTGCACGAAACCGGCCCGAGCGCTCGCCGCGAGCAGCGCTGCGCCGCCGCGTACGGCGATTGCGACCTGCTCGTCTTCGGCCACTCGCACATCCCGTGGGACACCGTCGCCCCCGGCGGGCTGCGCCTGCTCAACCCCGGCTCCCCGACCGACCGGCGGCGTCAACCGCACGCCACCTACCTGACGGCGCGGGTGGCGTCGGGGCGACTCGACCGCGTCGAGCTGCATCGCCTCCCCCCGCCCTGACCGCCGGTGCCGGCTACCGACGCCGGCGCACCGCCCCGCATCACGCTGGCAGCTCGCCGGCTCCGGCTGCTGCCCCGGCTCGGCGGCTCCGGTTCACTGCCCCGGGCCCGGCGGGCTCCGGTTCTATCCCGCCGGCGGTCGGTTCACTCCCTCGGGCGGGCACGCAGGTGGGCGCGCTCGCCCTGGGTGCCGAACAGGCTGAGGAACTCGACCGGCTCGGGGTCGGCGGCGCCGAACCAGTGCGGCACGCGGGTGTCGAACTCGGCCGCCTCGCCGGGGGAGAGGATCATGTCCCGCTCGCCGAGCACCATCCGCAGCCGGCCGTTGAGCACGTAGAGCCACTCGTAGCCCTCGTGGGTCTGCCGGTCGGGCTCCCGGCGACCGCTGCCAGCCGGGATCACCAGCTTGTACGCCTGGATGCCGCCGGCCCGGCGGGTCAGCGGCAGCATGATCATGCCGTGCCGGGTGACCGGGCGAAGATGGATGCGCGGATCGCCGGTGGGCGGGGCGCCGACCAGGTCGTCGAGCGTCACCCCGTGCGCCCGGGCCAGCGGGAGCAACTGCTCCAGGGTCGGCCGACGGGTGCCGGACTCCAGCCGCGACAGGGTGCTCACCGAGATGCCGGTCGCCGCCGACAACTCGGCAAGCGTCGTCTCGCGCTGCCGGCGCAGCGCCCGCAGCCGGGGCCCGACGTCGGCGAGCGCCCGATCCAGGTCGTCGGTCATGCGACGAGCTTGCCAGACCGGCTCATCTGACGCGCTTGCCAGATTGGCAAGGCCGTCGCTCATCCCCACGAGCCCGGCCCGGCCCGCTGGCCGCAAGCCTGCCGGGGCGCCGTGCAGGTCCGCGGGCGGGCCTTTTGTTCGTTATTCCGGGGCCGCAAGTGCGAGATCGCGGGAGTGGCGGGCGGTGCGTTCGCCCTTGCGGTCGAGTAGCTGCATGACCGGGGTGGCGGCCACGCCGTGTGCCACCACCGACACGATCACCACCAGGCCGACCGTGGCCCAGAGCAGTGCGGACTGCGGGAAGTCGGCCTTCGTCGTCGCGTACGCCACGTAGTAGAACGAGCCGACGCCCCGGATGCCGAACAGCGAGATCACCCAGTGCTCCGCCGGCCGACCCGGCGCGCCGCGCAGCGACAGCCAGCCGACCAGCGGCCGGACCACGAAGACCAGCGCCAACCCGACCAGTGCCGCCGGCCAGGTCAGCGGGGCGAGCAGTCCGCCGACCACCGCGCCGCCGAACAGCAGCAGCAACAGGACGGTCAGCAGCCGCTCGACCTGCTCGGCGAAGTCGTGCAGCACCGAGTGGAACTCGTGGGTGCGCTCCGCCGACCGGATCGCCCGGGCCGCCACGAACACGGCCAGGAAGCCGTAACCGCCCACCACCTCGACCAGCCCGTACGCCAGGAAGGTCGCGGCCAGCGCCAGGAACCCCTCGGCGTGCCGGGCCAGCCGCAGCTCGCTGGGCGCGCGGAAGAACAGCTTGCCGAGCAGCCAGCCGACCAGCAGCCCGCCGCCGATGCCGACGGCCAGCCTGTACAGCACGTCGACGGTGAACCAGTCGGCGAACCACTCGCGCGGGGCGAGGCCGGCGGCGGCGATCGCGATGGCCGCGTATACGAAGGGGAAGGCCAGAGCGTCGTTGAGGCCGGCCTCGCTGGTCAGCGCGAACCGCACCTCGTCCTCGGAGTCCTCCACGTCGGTCGGCTCGCCGACCTGCACGTCGGAGGCGAGCACCGGGTCGGTCGGGGCGAGCGCCGCGCCGAGCAGCAGCGCGGCGGCCGGCACCAGCCCCGCCCACCACCAGCCCAGCAGCGCCACCGCCGCGATGCACAGCGGCATCGCGATCGCCAGCAGCCGCCAGGTGGACGACCACCGGGCCCAGCTCAGCGGCCGGTCGATCTTCAGCCCGGCGCCCATCAGCGCGACGATCACGCCGATCTCGGTGAGGTGGGTGGCGACCTGGGGATACTCCAGCGGGTCGGGGTTGGGCAGCCCGGTCGGAAGGACGAAGATCAGCATGCCCAGGCCGAGGAACGCGATCGGCATCGACAGGGGGCGGCGTTCCAACACCCGGGGGAGGATTCCGGCCAGCAGGGCACTCAACCCCACCACCGCGAACGAGACGTCTACGGGCTCCACGACACCACTCCTCCACCCCACCCGCGAGGTGTGGGTGAGTGGTGACGGACCTTGCCCCGTCGGCGGTCGCCGTATGCGTACTGCTCGCAACCGATGCGCCCGCGTCGCGGGTTGTGCACGGCCGGCGGTCAGCCCAGCGCCGCGACCGGGGAGTCCGCCAGGGCGCCCAGCAGAGCCGCCGGGTCGTCGTAGACGGCCACCGCACCCGCCCCGGCCAACTCGCCCCGGCTGGTGCCGCCACAGGTCAGCCCCACGCACGGGATGTCCAGCTTGCCGGCGGCGGCGACGTCCCAGACCGAGTCCCCGACGAAGACCACCCGGGACGCGTTCAGGCCGGACTGCTCCAGCGCGGCGACCAGGATGTCCGGCGCGGGCTTGCTCTGGTCGGCGTCGGCCGCGCAGGTGACCGACGCGATCACGTCGTCGGCGTCCAGCGCCCGGCGCAGCGCCCCCACCTCGTGCGCGGAGGCCGAGGTGGCGAGCACCACCCGCAGCCCCCGTCCGGCGCAGGCGCGCAGCAGGTCGGCGGCGCGCGGCAGCGGGGTCAGCCGCTCCCAGTACTCGCCGTACAGACTGCTGTGGGCGTCGCGCAGCCTTCCGTCGGCGCTGCGGTCCCGTTCCGGGCCGAGCAGGTGGCCCAGGATCTTGTCGGAGCCCATCCCGATGGCGCGGTGGATGGTCGCCATCGGCACCGGCTGGTCGGCCTGGCGCAGCGCCTCCCACCAGCTCACCGTGTGCAGATAGGTGGTGTCGACCAGGGTGCCGTCGACGTCGAAGAGGACGCCGCAGGAATTCTCGGTGGTCATGTGTGCCCTCCTACCCGGTCGGCGACGCGGCGAAGCGCGGCTGATCGACGGGTTCGCCTGCCACCCGGCCGCGATCGTGCCACCCGGTCGGGATCGTGCTACCCGGTCGGGATGAGGATCTCGAACCAGACGGTCGAGCCGCGCACCGTCGGGTCGGTACCCCAGGCGTCACTGAGCTGCTCGATCAGGCCGAGGCCCCGGCCCCGGCTGCTCAACGTGTCGGTCCGGGCCCGGGTCACGGTGCCCCGGGTGCCGGAGTCGGCGACCGACACCAGCAACCGCTCCGGGCTGAGGTCGATCTCGACGCGGGCGGCGGTGCCGGCGTGCAGCAGCGCGTTGGTCGTCAGCTCACTGGTGCACAGCACCGCGGCCCCGACCACGCCCTCGGGCACCCCCCAGTCGGTGAGCTGGGCGGTCATCCAGTGCCGTACCCGGCTCGGCGCGGTCGGCTCCGCCGGCACCTCCACGCTCGCCGAGCGGCTGGGAATCAGCGCGTGTTCCACCGCCAGCACCGCGACGTCGTCCTCCGTGGGGCCGGCGACGGCCGCCATCGCCACCGCGCACAGCGCCCGGGGGTCGCCGCTGGCCGCGTCGGCCACGGCCCCGGCGAGGCTGTCCAGCCCGGCGGCGAGGCTCTGCCGCCGCCGCTCGATCACGCCGTCGCTGAACAGCAGCAGGGTGTCCCCGGGGGCGAAGCGGACGGTGGTGGTGCGCGGGTCGCAGCCCAGCCCGAGCGGAGCGCCCGGCAGCACGTCCAGGTACTCCGCCACCGGCTCGCCGTCCGGCCCGCCCCGGCGCACCAGCGGCGCGGGATGCCCGGCGGTGGCCAGGGTGAGCCGTTCCCGCTGTGCGTCGACCACCCCGAAGACCACGGTCACGAACAGCTCCTGGCTGCCGGTCTCGGCCCCGAGGCTGCCCACCAGGCGGTCCAGCCCGGCGAGCACGGCGTCGGGACGCGGATCGGTCAGCGCCAGCGCACGCAGCGCCGCCCGGACCTGACCCATCCGGGCCGCCGCCTGCACGTCGTGCCCCGCGACGTCGCCGAGGACGACGCCCAGCTCGCCACTGGGCAGCAGGAACGCGTCGTAGAAGTCCCCGCCGGCGGCGTTGCCGTCGACACCGGCGTCGTACCGGGCGGCGATCCGCAGCCGGGGCAAGTCCGGCAGGTGCTCCGGCAGCATGCTGCGCTGGAGAAGCTGGGCGGTGCCGTGCTGGGTCTCGAACCGGCGGGCGCGCTCGGCGGCTTGGCCGATCAGCTCGGCTGAGGCGGCCAGCAGGGCCCGATCTGCGGCCGACCAGGGCCGGACCGCGTGGTACCCGACGGTGAGTCCGCCCCGTAGGGCCGATGTCCGCAGCGGCTGGGCGGCCAGCGCCCGGACCTTCTGGTCGTGCCGGTCCACCGCGACGTCGCGCAGCGGCTGGCCGTCGGAGACGATCTGGGCGACCCCGCTGCGCGCGGCGACGATCAGCGGGCCGGTGGACTCGGCCGGCGAGCGCCGCCACAGCGGGGGAAGCCGCTCGTCGGCCTCGTCCAGCAGCTCGCCGCGTACCCGCCGCACCGTGCGCCACCCGGCGCCGTCGTCCACCCCGAAGGTGACCCGGTCGGCGTCGAACGCGGTGAGCAGGTAGCGCAGTGCGACCCGGGCCACGTCGTCCAGGGTGAGGGTGCCCGCCAGGGCGGCGGCCACGTCGCCGAGGCTCTGCAACTGCTCGGTGACCTGGCTGGTCTCGGCGGCCACGATCAGCACCCCGACGATCTGCCCCGCGCTGTCCCGTACGGGGGAGTGGCCCCGGGTGAACACCGGCTGCGCGCGGGCGTCGGGGTGGGGCTGGTCGAACGGGAGTACGGCCTCCCGCTCCAGGGAGGACTCGCCCTGCCGGTAGGCCCGGTCGAACGCGTCGCCGACGCCCGGCTCGTCCCACACGTCGGCGAACACCTCGGCCGCCGGCCGGCCCACCGCGCCCGGGTGGCGGTCACCGATCAGCGTCGCGTACGCCTCGTTGTAGAGCAGCAGGAGGTCGTCGCCGAAGGCGAGCGCCATCGGCACCGGCGAGGCGAGGATCAGCTCGATCGCCCCGCGTGCCGCCGGATCCCAGCGCTGGATCGGGCCGAGCGCCGTCGTGGCCCAGGAGTGGCCGAGAACGACGCCGGCGGAGTCGGAGGCGGACGCCCCTGCGGCGGGCGTTGCTGGCGTGGGGACTCGCCCGACCGTGCCTGGCATGTCCGCAGCCTAGCTGGAGCGCCCGCCCCACGGCCCGATCGCGGGGCCGCCCGGCGTCCGACGGTCCCGCAGGGCCGGCGGCAGGTGCCTGTCAGCGCAGGTCAGGGCGGTTCTGGAGGCAGATGTCGGAAAAATCGGTGCGCGTCGCGCGGCGTGCGCCGGGACGAGGCGGGTATGCGCGCGCCGAAGTCCATGCGACAGGAGGGACACCATGCAGAAAACCCTCGCGGTCGGGCAGGTAGACATCGGTAACGCCCTGACCGATATGTGGAGGTCGGTGCTGCTCTTCGTCCCGAGGGCGATCGCGTTCATCGTGATCCTCGTGGTGGGGTGGCTCATCGCCAAAGCGGTCCTCAAGATCGTGGACGCGGCACTGGAGCGGGTGGGGTTCGACCGCGCGGTCGAACGGGGTGGGATCCGGCGCGCGCTGGAACGCACCAAGTACGACGCCAGCGACATCCTGGCGAAGCTGGCGTACTACGCCGTGCTGCTGTTCACCCTGCAGTTCGCCTTCGGGGTGTGGGGGCCGAACGCGATCAGCGACCTGATCCGGGGGGTGGTCTCGTGGCTGCCCCGGGCGTTCATCGCGATCGTCATCGTGGTGGTGGCCGCCGCGATCGCCAACGCGGTGCGGGACCTGGTCACCGGCTTCCTGGGCGGCCTGTCCTACGGCCGGGTGCTGGCCGACCTGACGGCGGTCTTCATTCTGGCGCTCGGCGTCATCGCCGCGCTCAACCAGGTGGGCATCGCCACGACCGTCACCACGCCGGTGCTGATCGCGGTGCTCGCCACGGTGGCCGGCATCCTGATCGTCGGCGTCGGCGGTGGCCTGGTACGGCCGATGCAGAACCGCTGGGAGGGTTGGCTCGACCGGGCCGCCGCGGAGTCCCGGGCGCTGCGGGAGCACCGCCAGGCGGAGACCGCCGGCCGGGGCGACGTCGAGCGGCGGATGGCCGACCGGGCGGGTGCCGAGCGTGTCCGGGCCATGCCCGAGGGGTCGATGACCGGCGCGCGCGGCGGGCAGGGGACGTACCGCTCCGGCAACATGCCGGGCGACGAGACCCAGCAGTTCGGCCGCCCGGGTAGCTGACCGGGGGAGCACGAGGGGGAGGGGGCCCGCGCGGGCTCCCTCCGTCGTGCGGGTCGCCCACGCCCACTGCGTTTCCGTCGGTGGGTGTGTGTCAGAGAGGCCGTGCGGTTTGGTCAGGGAGCCGGCGGCGCGGCCGGGCGGGCGCCCAGGGAACGGGCCAGGGCACAGACCGCGAGCAGGCGGGTGAGCAGCCAGTCGGATGCCGACCAGTCCGCCGAGCGGGTGGGCGCCTGCCAGCCGTGCTCCCGTGCCGCGTCCCGTACGCCCTCGGCGTACCCGGCGAGCGCGGCTGCGGTCAGCGGGCGGCGGTCGCCGCCGAGGCTGTCCCGGACGGCGGCGGCGTGCTGGTCGATCTCGGCGAGCAGGCCGGGGCGGGTGGCGGCGGCGGCGAGCCCGGCGGTGCCGATCGACACCGCCAGGACGGCCAGGGCGGCGCTGGCGGAGTCCACGGCGGAGTTGCTCGGAACCTGGTTCGACGACGCGCGCATGAGGACCGAGGCTAATCGGCCGGTACCCGTGCTCGCCTCGGCCGCTCGGCCGGTCCCGCCTCCCCCACCCATCGGTCGGCACCCGAGCCGGGAGGATTGATCCGGCCGGCGAGGGGCAGAAGGGAGAACGGGTCGACACCGGCGCGTCCGGCACGGGGAGGAACGCATGGGACAGCAGGACGAACCCGACGAGCGGCACCGCCGCCCCGCCGGGGTGAGCGATGCCACCGTCGAGGCGCTGGGCAGGCTCAGCGAGGCGCTGGAAACCGTCGAGCGGGTACGCGGGCACCTGTACTCGCTGCACCAGCTCCTCGGCCACGCCGACCTGATGCTCGACGACGTCGTCGAGAGGTTCCGCGCGGCCGGCCACGACGCGATCGCCGACCGGATCGCCACCGACCTGCTCGGTCGCAACGTGATCGCCGGCCGGTGGACCTTCCAGGTCGTCGAGGACTTCGACGACGGGTACTACGCCCTGTTCCGGGACCTCGACCGGCAGGCCCGCGACGAGCTGGCCGGCGGCCGGCGGCACCTGTACGAGGCGGAGATGAAGGAGCGGCGGCGTACCCGGGGTCGCCCGGGACACGAGGCACGCCCGGTCGGCGGCTGACGCGACCGACGGCCGGACGGTTGGCTCCCGACCGAGCTAGTCGGAGGAGCGGGCGTTCGCCGGGCGACGCCGGGAGGCGTCGTCGGCGATGATCACCGTGGCGACCATCAGGGCGACGCAGAGGCTGAACAGCCACGAGTCGTCGGTGGCGAACTTGGCGGCGACCGGTGCCTGGACAGCGGCGAGGAGGAAGCCGAGCCAGGCGAGACGACGCTGACGGACGGTGAGGAAGCCGGAGCCCTGTCGCATTCGGAAAGTCTTGCGCGGCGCGCCCGGATCGCCGTCACCCGATCGGACGATTCTGGATGACCTGTCCGGTTTCCTGGCTGTACGTACCGTACTTATTGGCCCTTCGGGGGATGCGAGCGAAGTAGATGGTCGTTCACGGGCCGGTGAGGCAGGATGGTCGATCGTGTCCACCCCCGCGCCGCCCCGCCCCGCCCTGCTCCTGCTCGCCTACCTCGCCTTCGTCAGCCTCGGACTGCCCGACGGGCTGCTCGGCGTCGGCTGGCCGTCCATGCGGGCGGACTTCGACGTGCCCACCGAGGCCGTCGGCCTGATGCTGACCGCCGGGACCATCGGTTACCTCACCGCCAGCGTGCTGGGCGGCTTCTCCCTGGCCCGGCTCGGCGTCGGCCGGCTCCTGGCCGGCAGCACCCTGCTGGCCAGCTTCGCGCTGACCGGCTACGCCGCCAGCCCCGGGCTTGCCGTCACGACCGCCTGCGCGCTGCTGCTCGGGCTTGGCTCGGGGGCCATCGACTCCGGGCTCAACGCGTACGCGGCCGGCGCGTTCGGCTCCCGCCACATGAACTGGATGCACGCGTTCTTCGGCCTCGGCGTGGCCATCGGCCCGCTGATCATGACGCTGGTGCTCAGCGCCGGCCTCGCCTGGCGCTGGGGGTACGGCATGGTCGCCGCCGCACAGCTCGCCCTCGGCCTGGCCTTCGCCCTCACCGTGCGGGCCTGGGCCGACCGACCCGCGCCGGGGGCGACCCCCACCGGCCCGGCCCCGCCGACGACCACCGACCCCGTGCGGGTACGCGAGACGCTGCTCCTGCCTGCCGTCTGGCTGGGTGCCCTCGCCTTCGCGGTGTACGTCGCGATCGAGATCGCCGCCGGCCTGTGGGCGTTCCTGCTGCTCACCGAGGGACGAGGGCTGGCCGCCGGAGCGGCCGGCGTTTGTGTCTCCGGGTACTGGGGGAGCCTGTTCCTGGGGCGGGTGGTGCAGGGCTTCGTCGCCGAGCGCCTCGGCACCGGGCGGGTGCTGCGCGGCAGCCTGCTCGGCATGGTCGCCGGCGCGGTGCTGATCGCCCTGCCCGCGCCGGCCTGGGTGGCGGTGGCCGGCCTGCTGGTGCTGGGCTTCGCCGCGGCGCCGGTGTTCCCACTGCTCACCCTCAACACCGCCGACCGGGTGGGCGCCGCGCACGCCGACCGGGCCATCGGGCTCCAGATCGCGACGGCCGGGCTGGGCGGCGCGCTGGTGCCCACCGGCATCGGCGTGTTGGTCGCGAACACCTCGATCGAGGCGCTCGGACCGGCGCTGGTGGTCCTCGCGGTGGCCCTGACCGTCGTGCACGCCGTTGCCTCGCCGCGGCGGCCCTGACCCCGTCCGCTCCCGGTTCGCCAGCCCCGTCACATGGTGTCGGGGCCGGTCCGTCCCGTGGTCGACGGCCGGTACGCCCGCTCCGCGTCGGTGCGCTCGCGCTCCCGGCCGGTCGGCGACGCGCCCCGGTCCACCGCCTCCGGGCCGTGCCCGAACGCCGCCTCCTCGCCGGCGTCGTTGCCGGTCACGTCGTCGGCCTGCCCGTCGAGGGTCGACCGGGCCAGCGCCCGGTCCAGTTCCTCCAGGGGAAGCCGCTCCTCGTCGCGCCACACGTGGCGGTCGTTGTCCGTCATGCCCTTCGCGGTACCCGGGCCCGGTGGGCGCAAACGGGTCGGCGAGCGCAACGGGGCGGGTGTACCCGTACCCCTGCGGATGCCCCGGGCACGACCATGGCCGCCGGATGCCGGCGGCCATGGTCAGCTCGTGCCCGGGGGAAGATCAGGGCTGGGGGCGGTCGACGCTGCCGCGCCAGGCGCCGGTCTCCTGACCGCGCCGCTCGATGAACTGCTTGAACCGTTCCAGGTCGCCCTTGGCCCGGCGGTCGACGACACCGAGCTTGTCGCCGGCCTTCTCCACGATGCCGTGCGGCTCGAACTCCAACTGCAGGGTCACCCGGGTGTTCGCCTCGTCGAGGCGGTGAAAGGTCACCACGCCGGCCTGCTGGGTGCCGCCGGTGGAGCGCCAGGCCACCCGCTCGTCGGGCAACTGCTCGGTGATCTCGGCGTCGAACTCGCGCTTCACCCCGGCGATCTCCACCGTCCAGTGGGTCTTCGTGTCGGTGAGCTGCCGAACCTCCTGCACCCCCTCCATGAAGTGGGGGAACTCCTCGAACTGCGTCCACTGGTCGTACGCGGTCCGGATCGGGACGGACACTTCCACGTGCTCGGTGACGCCACTCATCAGCAATCCTCCTCAGTACGTCGGTGCGGGGTGGAACCGTGGGCCGATCCACTCACCAACGCGTCGTCTCGTTCTTGTGCCCGAGCGCGGCCCACACCTCGGAAACCGTCTGGTAACGGGTGCCCGGCGGTAGGCCCTCTAGGGCGGTGACCAGGTCGTCCGGTGCGTCGTTGTCGCGCGCGTTGGCGACGAGCGTCTCCCGGTCGCCGGGCAGGGCGGTCATCGTGATGAAGCGCCCGAGCCGGCTGCGCTGCTCCACGTCGACGGAGCTCATCCCCTTCGGGGCGCCGGTGCGCAGCTCGCCCGCCGGGGCCGTGGTGGCTTCCGGCTGGTCCTCGCCGGCCGGCTCGGGCTGGCGGAACTCGTCCACCCGCGAGCCACCGGTGCCGGGGCCCTGGACCAGGCCGCTGACCTCCTGGCTCATCTGCTCGTCGACCCTAGGACTGTGCTTGCTGCTGCCACGTTCCATGCCTTCTGCGCTACCCGAGCCGGCCGCCGGTAAACCGCGACGCGTGCCCGATTTGGGCGCGCCGGGTCACGAATGGGCGGGGCTGCGCGCCGGCAGCACCGGCTCCTCCGGGTCCGGCTCGCCGGCCTGCAACGCCCGGCCCCGTTGCAGCTCGGCGTTGATCTGCACGCCGAGCATCAGCGCCGAGTTGGACAGGTACAGCCAGACCAGGAACGCGATCACCGCGCCGAGGCTGCCGTACGTCACGTCGTACGAGCCGAAGTTCGCCACGTACAGGCCGAAACCGAAGGAGGCCAGCGCCCAGGACACCAGGGCGACCGCGCCGCCCGGGGTGAGCCAGCGGAACCGGGGCTGGCGCACGTTCGGGGCGATCCAGAACAGCAGCGACAGCAGCACCATCATCACCATGGCCAGCACCGGCCACTTCGCCACGCCCCACACCGTCCGGGCCAGCCCGCCCGCGCCCACCAGTTCGCCCACCGCGTCGGTGACCGGGCCGCTGACGATCAGCCCGGTGGCCACCACGGCCAGCAGCACCAGCGTCACGGCGGCCAGGCCGATCTGCAACGGGCGCAGCTTCCACACCGGCCGGCCCTCCTGCACGCCGTAGATGGCGTTGGAGGCCCGGGTGAACGCGCCGATGAACCCCGACGCCGACCAGAGCGCGCCGAGCAGGCCGAAGCTGAGCAGCGCCTTCGTGCCGCTCTGCTGGTCGACCACGCCCCGCACCGCGCTGACGAACCCGTCGTTGCCGACCACCGACCCGGCGCCGACCTCCCGGGCCAGGTCGATCACGGTGTCCACCGTCCGCTCGCCGTCGGAGACCAGACCGACCAGGGCGACCACCACGATCGCCGAGGGGAACAGCGCGAGCACCCCGTAGTAGGTGAGCGCGGCGGCCCAGTCCGCGCAGTTGTCCTTGACGAAGTTCCGGCCGCTGCGCAGCAGCACCCCCCGCCAGGTGGGCCAGCTGAGCTGGCGGACCCGCCGGGGCAGCCGCGCCCGGCCGCCGTCGGGGGTCGTCGTGCCCGGTTCCGTCGTCGCTGCCATGACCGCCCCCTGCGCCCCGGGCGGCCGGGTGACCGGCACCCGGCGCTCGCCTGGCCCTGCCCGTACCCCCTGACGGAAATTGACAAACCCGACACCGGGGCGGGCCGGTGCCGCCGTCGTCGGAGCGTCCTGGCCAGTTTGCCCGTGCGACCCCGGGGAACGGTCAATGGGGAAGCAGTCGACGCGGAGGAGGACGACATGCCCGGGCGCGAGGTACTGCCCAGCACGCTGCGACGCTCTCCGGAGAAGGCGCAGCGCACCTGGGAGAAGACGCACGACTCGGCGGTGCAGACGTACGGCGAGGGGGAGCGGGCGCACCGCACCGCGTTCGCCGCCGTGAAGCACGAGTTCGAGAAGGTGGGCGACCACTGGGAGCCCAAGGGTCGCAAAGGGCCCAGCGACCGCCAGGCGGCCGGCGGCGGACCCGCGCGGCGTGCGCCGACGGCGGGCGGCGTCGACGCCAACGCCACCAAGGACCACCTGATGACGGTGGCCCGCAAGCTGGACGTCCCCGGCCGTTCCCGGATGACGAAGCCGGAACTCGTCAAGGCCATCGAGAAGGCGAACAACAACGCCACCCGCCGGGCGCGCGGGGGCCGCTGACCGGCCACCACCACGGCGGGATCCCGGGACGC
>NZ_GG657738.1:5675488-5684753 GCF_000158815.1 Micromonospora sp. ATCC 39149
GCCGCCGTCACCTGTCCGTGCACGTGGTCGCGGTGTCGCCGGTCGACCAGCGGCCCCAGCTCGGTCTGCGGGTCCCGCCCCGGGCCGACCCGCAGCGCTTCGGCCCGCCGCACGAGCGCGTCGACGAAGTCCTCGGCCACGTCCCGGTGCACGTAGATCCGCTCCACCGCCACGCAGATCTGCCCCGCGTTGGCGAACGCGCCCAGCGCCGCCTGCTCCGCGGCCCAGACCGGGTCGATTCCGGCGTCGATGACGAGCGGGTCGCTGCCGCCGTTCTCCAGCAGCGCCTTGGCCCCGGTGCGGGCCGCCGCCGCGGCGATCGCCCGTCCCGTGGGGGAGGAGCCCACGTGCGCCACCACGTCCACGTCGGCGCCGGCCAGCGCCGCGCCGACCTCGCCGCCGCCGGTGAGCACCGACAGCACCCCGGGCGGCAGGGCGGCGTCCAGCGCCCGCGCCAGCAGCCACCCCGTCGCCGGGGTCCGCTCGCTCGGTTTGTACAGCACCACGTTGCCGGTGACCAGGGCCGCGCCGAGCAGCCCGCAGGAGACGGCCACTGGGTCGTTCCACGGGGTGATCGCGGCGACCACGCCGCGCGGTCCGGGGGCCATGAAATCGATCGCCTCGGTGCCGCCGAGCAGCGTGCGCCCGCCCCGCACCGGGGCAAGCTCGGCGTACTGTCGCAGGGTGCCGACGCCCGCCTCGACGCCGGCCCGGGCGTCCGCGAGGGGCTTGCCCATCTCCGCGGTCACCGCCGCCGCCAACTCGTCCGTGGCGGCCTGCACCGCGTCGGCGGCCCGGTGCAGGGCAGCGGCCCGCTCCGCCGGGGCCGTCGCCGCCCAGCCGGCCGCGACGCCCCGCGCGGCCTCCACCGCCTTGCCGACCTCGTCCGCCGTCGCCACCGGCACGGTGCTGACCGGGCGGCCGTCGGCCGGATCGTGGACGACCAGCTCGCCCCCCGCGCCGCCGGCACCCCAGACACCCCCGATGAGCTGCGCAACCGTGTACATGCGGCGGTGCATCCCCCGGCCCCGGCCCGGCAAACGCGTTTCGCCCGGACCGGCCCCGGGTAGGCGGATCGGATGACCTCGACCGGCATCCCGACCGACGCCGGGGCCGGCGTGCCGAGCGGCCCGGAGAGCGCCGACGCGATCGTCGTCGGGGCGGGCCACAACGGCCTGGTGGCCGCGAACCTGCTTGCCGACGCCGGCTGGGACGTCCTGGTGCTGGAGGCGACCGGCTCGCCCGGCGGCGCGGTGCGCTCCGCCGAGGTGACGGTCCCCGGCTACCTCAGCGACCTCTACAGCTCCTTCTACCCCCTCGGGTACGCCTCCCCGGTGCTGGCCGGGCTTGGCCTCGACCGGCACGGCCTGAGCTGGACCCACGCCCCCGACGTGCTGGCCCACGTGCTGCCCGACGGGCGGGCGGCGGTGCTCAACCGGGACCTCGACGCCACCGCCGCGTCGCTGGCGGCGTTCGCGCCCGCCGACGGGGAACGCTGGCGGCACGCGTACGGCGACTGGCTCGACGTCGCCGGGCCGATGCTGGAGACGATCACCAGCCCCTTCCCGCCGGTGCGCGGCGGGGTCGGGCTGCTGCGCCGGCTGCGGGTCGGCGGCGCGCTGCGGCTGGCCCGCCGGCTCGTCGTTCCCGTCCGCAAGCTCGGCGCCGAGCTGTTCGACGGTGAGGGCGGCAAGCTACTGCTGGCCGGCTGCGCCCTGCACACCGACCTCTGCCCGGAGGAGGCCGGCTCCGGCGTGTACGGCTGGCTGCTGGCCATGCTCGGCCAGCAGGTTGGCTGGCCGGTCCCGGTCGGCGGGGCGCAGCGGATCACCGACGCGCTGGTGGACCGGCTCACCGAGCGGGGCGGCCGGATCCACTATGGTGCCCGGGTCGACCGGGTGCTCACCGCCCGGGGCCGGGCCGTGGGGGTACGCGCCGTCGGCGGCGGCGCCTGGCGGGCCCGGCGGGCCGTGCTCGCCGACGTCCCCGCCCCCGCGCTCTACCTCGACCTGGTCGGCCCGGCGGCCCTGCCGCCCCGGCTCGTGCAGGACCTGGCGCACTTCCGCTGGGACGGCTCCACGCTCAAGGTCGACTGGGCGCTGTCCGGGCCGGTGCCGTGGACCAACCCGGCGGTGGCGACCGCCGGCACGGTGCACCTCGGCGCGGACCTCAACGGGCTGACCACGTACGCCGCCGAGCTGGCCCGGGGTGAGCTGCCGCGCGACCCGTTCCTGCTGGTCGGGCAAATGAGCGTGGCCGACCCGAGCCGCTCGCCGGCCGGCACCGAATCGCTGTGGTCGTACACCCACCTGCCGTTTCGGCGCGACTGGCGGGCCGAGGACGTCGCCGCGCACGTCGAGCGGATGGAGGACGTGCTGGAAGCCGCCGCCCCGGGCTTCCGCGCCCGGGTCCTCGGCCGGCACGTCGCCGGCCCGGCCGACCTGGAACGGGGCGACCCGAGCCTGGTCGGCGGGGCGCTGGGCGGCGGCACCGCGGCGGCGTACCAGCAGCTCTTCCTGCGGCCGATTCCCGGCCTGGGCCGCGCGGACACCCCGGTGGACCGGTTGTACCTGGCCAGCGCCTCCGCCCACCCGGGCGGCGGGGTGCACGGCGCGCCGGGCGCGAACGCCGCCCGGGCGGCGTTGGCCCGCGACCGGGCGGTCACCGGCGGCCTGTACGCGGGCGTCGTCGGCGTGGCCCACCGGGCGGTCTACCGCTGAGCCGTCCGGTCTAGCGCTCAGCGTCGCCGGGCTGCGGTGCTGATCCGCCTTTGGAGCTGCCCGCGAGAACGGGGCGCTGGTGTCGCATCGGTGGTGTCGCATCGGTGGTGCGCCGATGTCGTGGCGGGCGAGGCGCGGACGCGTCGCGGACCCGCCGTCCGCGCTTTCCCCACCTGGGCGCATCGACGGGGCAGTTCCAAAGGCGGTGGGACGGACCAACCTGCCCAGCGCCCGAACCCGCCAGCGCCCGAACCCGCCAGCGCCCGAACCCGCCAGCGCCCGAACCCGCCAGCGCCCGAACCCGTCGCGGGCCCGAACGGGTGGTCAGCGTTCGATGTTGCGGTGCCGGGAGCGCAGCATGAACGGCATCAGGGCGCTCTCGATCTTGGTGGCGGTGGTCATCTTCGAGGCGCCGTCGCGGCGCTCCTCGAACCGGATCGGCACCTCCAGGATGGTGTGCCCCAGCTTCGTGGCCAGGTAGTGCATCTCCACCTGGAAGCTGTAGCCGTTGGACTGCACCCGGTCCAGCCCGATGTCACGCAGCGCGTCGGCCTGCCAGATCTTGAAACCCGCCGTGAGGTCGCGGATGCGCACCCGTAGCAGCGTATGCACGTACAGGTTGGCCCAGCCGCTGAGCGCGCGGCGGTACAACGGCCACGCCTCGTCGAGTTGGCCGCCCGGCACGTACCGGGACCCGATGACCACACCCGCCCGGGTGGAAAGCAGCGCGCCGAGCATGCCGGGCAGCGCCTCCGGCGGGTGGGACAGGTCCGCGTCCATCTGCGCCACGTACTCCGCGCCGCCGTCGAGCGCCCGGCCGATCCCGTCGACGTACGCCCGGCCGAGGCCCTCCTTGCCGGCGCGGTGCACGACCTCCACCCGGTCGGGGTGCTCGATGGCCAGCTTGTCGGCCACCTCGCCCGTCCCGTCCGGGGAGTTGTCGTCGGCGACCAGCACCTTCAGGCCCGGCAGCGGCAGCGCGAGGAGCCGTTCGACCAGGACCGGGAGGTTCCCCGCCTCGTTGTAGGTGGGAACCACGACGGTCAGGCGTGCGTCCCGCCAGGGCGCGGGCAACTGCACGGGTTCGATCATGACGGACATCCTCGGTTTGCCGACAGGTTTACCTGAGAGGGTAGCCAGTTGCCCGTTCCATGTCGTAATGGCTCCCCGTTCCGCGCGCGTGACATGCCGTGCGCAGGGCGGGAGCCGGGCCGGGTGCCAGCCGGGCCTCAGCGCAGGCGACGGGCCAGGCCGGAGGCGGCGAGGGCGACGGTGAGCAGGCCGGCCACCGACAGGGCGGGCTTGTGGGCACTCACCCACAGCGCCGCCGACCGGGAACGTGCCCGCTCGGCGAAGACCCCCTCGGCGCCGTGGTCGGTCTCGTCGTCGACCGGAAAGTCCAGGTTGTCCCGCCAGGTCGCCGGGTCGATCGGGAGGTCGGTCTGCTGGCTGTCGTACCCGTCGTGGGCCAGCTTGCGGTCGAGCAGCCCCGGGGCCACGACGTCGCCGAGCCGGGCCTTCCAGGTGGGCCCGCCGACGTTCAGCTCGCGCGGGCCGTGGTCGGCGGCCCAGAGGATCGCCCGCGCCGCGACCTCGGGCGCGAAGATGGGCGGCACCGGCTGCGGGTGCCGGGGAAGCCGGGTACGCACCCAGGAGAACTGAGGCGTGTTGATCGCCGGGAGCTGCACCATCGACAGCCGCACCCCCGGATTCTCCCGCAGCAGCTCCGCGCGCAGCGAGTCGTTGAAGCCCTGGATGGCGTGCTTGCTCGCGCAGTACGCCGACTGCAACGGGATGCCCCGGTAGGCCAGCGCCGAGCCGACCTGCACGATCGCGCCGCGCCCGCGCGGGCGCATGTGGTGCAGCGCGGCGAGGGTGCCGTGCACGGTGCCCAGGTAGTTGACCTCGGTGACCCGGCGGAACTCGGCGGCGGTGATCTCCCAGGCGGGGGCGAACACCGACACCATCGCGTCGTTGACCCAGAGGTCCAGCCCGCCCGCGTGGTGCACCAGGTCGTCGGCGGCCTGCTGCACCGCCCCCGCGTCGGCCACGTCCACCTGGTACGTCCGTACGTCCGCCGCGCCCCGCTGCCGGCAGTCCCGCTCGGCTGCGGCCAGCCCGGCCGAGCCCCGTGCGATCAGCCCCAGCCGTACACCCCGCTCGGCGTACGCCCGGGCGACCGCCCGGCCCACCCCGGCGCTGGCCCCGGTGATCATCACGGTTTGGGTCATCGCCGCCCTCCGAGCGTCGTCCGGGCGTCGTGGCCCCTCACCGGTTCGCCTTCTGCCGGGTCGCGATGTCGGACAGCCGGCGCAGCGTCTCCTTGTTGCGTTGGTGCAGCACCAGGTCGTTGAGCTTGTTGCGGACCCACCGCAGCGGGCCGGCGGCGAAGTCCTCGCCGAGGCGGACCCGCGTCGCGCCGTCGCCGACGGGTTCCAGGCTGAAGTCCACGGTCGCCTCGCCCGCCGGCCAGAGCCCCGCCTTGAGCACCAGCCGGTGCGGGGGCTCGCAGGCCAGCACGGTGGAGGCGTCCTGGAGGGAGAACGGCCACGGCCCGGCCTTGTGGTGCAGCCGTGCACCGACCCGGGGCCAGGCGTCGTCGACGTCGCGCACGTGTACCGTGCCCACCACCCAGTCGCTGTACGTCCAGCCGTCGGCGAGTACGTCGAAGACCTGCTGCGGAGGTGCCTGGATCACTTTCTCCACAATCGCCACGGCACTCCCATACCCGGATCCCGGCAGCCGCTAACGACCCGCGCGGGTTAGCTTCTCGGCGGCGGCGGGTATCGCCGCACCGGAGCCGACGCACGAGCCGGTGTCGCGGCACCGCACACGACGCCCGCCACCCTCCCCGCGCCGGGGCCTTCGACGGTGGCGGCACCGCGCCGGAGGGGAACGTTTACTCCTCGGGGCGCAGGGAACCCGCCGCGCGTGCGACGGGACCAGATGAAACCGGATCAGCGCAGGTCAGCCCGGGTCGACCCGGGTGCTGGCCGGGGCAGGTCCGGCGGTCTCCTGTTCGACGCGGTGCTGCTGGACCGCGACGGTACGCTGGTGGAGGACGTGCCGTACAACGGTGATCCGGAGAAGGTGCGCCCGATGCCGGGCGCGCGGGAGGCCCTGGACCGGCTGCGCGCCGCGGGGCTGCGGCTGGCGGTGGTGACCAACCAGTCCGGGCTGGCCCGTGGGTACTTCACGGCGGAGCAGCTCGCCCGGGTGCACGCCCGCGTCGAGGAGCTGCTGGGGCCGTTCGACTCGTGGCAGGTGTGCCCGCACGACGACGCCGGGTGCGACTGCCGCAAGCCCGCCCCGGGGCTGGTACGGGCGGCGGCGGCGCGGCTGGGCACGACGCCGCAGCGGTGCGTGGTGGTCGGGGACATCGGGCGGGACATGACGGCGGCGCTGGCCGCCGGGGCGTGCGCGATGCTGGTGCCGACGCCGGTGACCCGGCCCCAGGAGGTGGCGGCGGCCCCGTTCGTCAGCCCCACCCTGTCGGCGGCGGTCGAGGAGATCCTGCGCCGGCAGGCCGCCGTGCTCCCCGTCGCGCCCCGCGCGGCGGGCACGGTGCTGGTGGTGCGCAGCGACTCGGCCGGTGACGTCCTGGTGACCGGGCCGGGCATCCGGGCGGTGGCCGCGCACGCGCGGCGGGTGGTCCTGCTGTGCGGGCCGCGCGGCCGGGCGGCGGCGGAGCTGCTGCCCGGGGTGGACGAGATCATCGAGTGGCCCCTGGAGTGGATCGACCCGGACCCGGGTCGGGTGGACGCGGACCGGACCGGCCGGCTGGTGCAGCGGCTGGCGGCGGTGGGGGCGGACGAGGCGGTGATCTTCACCAGTTTCCACCAGTCGCCGCTGCCGCTGGCCCTGCTGCTGCGCCTGGCCGGCGTCCCCCGGATCGCGGCGATCAGCGACGACTACCCGGGCAGCCTCCTCGACGTGCGCCACCGGTCGCCGGCGGGAGTACCCGAGCCGGAGCGGGCCCTGGCCCTGGCCGCCGCCGCGGGCCACGCCCTGCCCGACAACGACCAGCCCCGGCTGCGCCTGCGCCGCGACGCGGTGCCGGCCCCGCCACCGGAACTGGACCGCCCCGGGTACGTGGTGCTGCACCCCGGCTCGACGGCGACCGCGCGGGCCTGCCCGCCCGAACTGGCCGCCCGGATCGTCCGGGCGCTCACCGGGGCGGGCCACCGGGTGGTGGTCACCGGCGGACCCGCCGAACGCGAACTGACCGCCCGGGCCGCCGCCGCCGGTGCCTACGACCTCGGCGGGCGCACCGGGCTCGCCGAGCTCGCCGGGATCGTCGCCGGCGCCGCCGCCCTCGTCGTCGGCAACACCGGGCCCGCCCACCTGGCCGCCGCGCTCGGCGTGCCCGTGGTCAGCCTGTTCGCCCCGACCGTCCCGTACGGGGCAGTGGGGGCCGTACCGGGTGCCCACGGTGCGCCTCGGCGACGCCGAGGCCCCCTGCCGGGACACCCGCGCCGCCACCTGCCCGGTCCCGGGGCACCCCTGCCTGGCCGGGGTCGACCCCGACGCGGTCCTCGACGCGCTCCGCCTCCTCGGCGTCCACGCCGACGCGACCGCCGGCCCGGCCGGTGACGGCAGCCCGGCCGGTGACGGCAGCCCGGCCGGTCCTCGTGGCGCGGCCGGTGACGGTGGCCCCGGCGGTGGGCTGGCGGGCGGTGCGCCGGCCCGGGTGGCCGTGCCGGCCGGCGGCGTCGGGAGCGGCCGCTGTACGTCCTGGTGTGGCACGTACACGGCTCCTGGACCCACGTCCTTCGTGCACGGCAGACACCGCTACCTGGTGCCGGTCACCCCCGACCGGGGCCCCTACGGCCTCGGTCGGGCCCGCACCTACCCGTGGCCGGACAACGCCGTGGAGATCACCCCCCACGAGCTGCGCCGGGCCCACGTCGACGTGGTCGTCCTCCAGCGCCCCGAGGAGTTCGACCTGGCCTGCGAGTGGCTGGGCCGGCGGGTCGGCCGGGACGTGCCGGCGATCTACGTCGAGCACAACACCCCCAAGGGCGACGTGCCCAACACCCGACACCCGATGGCCGACCGCGACGACCTGCTGCTCACCCACGTCACCGGGTTCAACGAACTCTTCTGGGACAACGGCGCCACCCGCACCGCCGTCGTCGAACACGGCGTCGTCGCGCCCGGCGTCGAGTGGACCGGCGAACTCGACCGGCTCGCCGTCGTCATCAACGAACCGGTACGCCGCTGGCGGGTCACCGGCACCGACCTGCTGCCCCGCTTCGCCGAGCTGGCCCCCCTCGACGTCTTCGGCATGGGGGTGACCGGCCTGGCCGACCGGCTCGGGCTGCCCGCCGACCGGGTCGCCAGCCACGACGACGTCCCCCAGGAGCGGATGCACGCCGAACTGGGCCGGCGGCGGGCGTACCTGCACCTGTGCCGGTGGACGTCCCTCGGGCTCAGCCTCATCGAGGCCATGACCATCGGCATGCCCGTCGTCGCGCTCGCCACCACCGAGGCGGTGGTGGCCGTGCCGCCCGAGGCCGGTGCGCTCTCCACCCGGGTCGACGACCTGCTGGGGGCTGCCCGCCGGTTCCTCGACGACCCCGAGGCAGCCGGGCAGGCGGGCGCGGCGGCCCGCAAGGCCGCCCGGGACCGCTACGGCCTGGAGCGTTTCCTGGCCGACTGGGACCGGCTGCTGGAGGAGGAAGTATGCGCATCGCGATGATCTCGGAGCACGCCAGTCCACTCGCCGTCCTCGGCGGCGAGGACGCCGGCGGCCAGAACACGCATGTCGCGGAGCTCTCCGCCGCGCTTGTCGCCGCCGGTCACGACGTGCGGGTGTACACCCGCCGCGACGCGGTGGAACCTGCCGGTGACCGTCCGCGCCCCCGACGGGTACGACGTGGTGCACGTGCCGGCCGGCCCGGCCGAGCCGGTGGCCAAGGACGCGCTGCTGCCGCACATGCCGGCGTTCGGCCACTGGCTGGCGCAGCGGTGGCGCGCCGGCGACTGGACGCCCGAGGTGGTCCACGCCCACTTCTGGATGAGCGGCCTGGCCGCGCTGGCCGCCGGCCGGCGGACCGGGGTGCCGGTGGTGCAGACGTACCACGCCCTCGGCACCGTGAAGCGGCGGCACCAGGGCGCCCAGGACACCAGCCCGCCCGGCCGGATCCGCGACGAACGGGAGCTGGGCCGGGCCGTCGACCGGGTGGTGGCGCAGTGCCAGGACGAGGTCGGCGAGCTGGTCCGCCTCGGGGTGCCCCGCAACCGGATCACCGTCGTCCCGTCCGGGGTCAACCTGGCCACCTTCGCCCCGCTCGGCCCGGCCGCCGATCGGGACCCCGGCCGGGCCCGCGTCCTGACCGTCGGACGGCTGGTGGAACGCAAGGGCTTCCAGGACGTGATCCGCGCGATGTCCCTGGTGCCGGACGCGGAGTGCGTGGTGGTGGGCGGCCCGCCCGAGGGGCTGCTGGAGACCGACCCGCACGCCCGACGGCTGCGGGCCCTCGCCGAAAAGTGCGGGGTCGCCGACCGGGTGCGGCTGGTCGGCGCGGTGCCCCGGGAGGAGA
>NZ_GG657738.1:5686056-5688160 GCF_000158815.1 Micromonospora sp. ATCC 39149
CCGAGGTGGCGTTGGTGACCGCCCTCGCGGACGACGCGGGCGGGGCCCGGCTGGCCGAGCTGCTCGCCGCCGCCGGGGTGCGGGTGTACGCGCTGCCGTTGCGCGGCGTCACCTGCGAGAAGATCCGGCTGCACGCCCGGGGCCGGGTGCTGCTGCGCCACGACCGGGGCGGGGCGGCCGGCGAGTCCGGCGAGCCGAGCGAGGCCGTGCTGCGGCTGCTGGCCACCGCCTCCGCCGTGCTGGTCAGCGACTACGGCCGGGGAGTGGCCCGGCAGCCGGCCCTGCGGGCGGCGCTCGCCGGCACCCGGGCCCCGGTGGTGTGGGACCCGCACCCGCGCGGCCCGGCCGCGGTGCCCGGGGTGCACCTGGCCACCCCGAACGAGTCGGAGGTGCGCTTATTTTGGTGAAGGCCGGGCCGGGCGCGTCCCGGCTGGCCACCGCGTCGCGGGGCGCGCAGGAACTGCGCCGGCGTTGGCGGGCCGGCGCGGTCACCGTGACCCTGGGCGGCGACGGGGCGCTGCTCTGTCACGCCGGCTCCACCCCGCTGGTGGTGCCCGCGCCGGCCAGCGCCGAGGGGGACACCTGCGGCGCGGGCGACCGGTTCGCCGCAGCCGCCGCCATCGCCCTGTCCCGGGGCGCGCTGGTTTCCGAGGCGGTGCAGGCGGCCGTCACCGAGGCGTCGGCGTACGTCGCCGCCGGGGGAGTGGCCGCCGCCCTGCCGGCGCCGCCCCGGACCGCCTCCGCGCCGCCGTCGCGCCCCGGTGGACCCCGGATCGGGGCCGGTGCCGCCGCCGAGGTGGTGGCGAGGGTACGCGCGGCGGGCGGCACCGTCGTGGCCACCGGCGGCTGCTTCGACCTGCTGCACGCCGGGCACGTGGCCACCCTGGAGGCGGCCCGGCAACTCGGCGACTGCCTGGTCGTCTGCGTCAACTCGGACGCGAGCGTGGCCGGGCTGAAGGGGTCGGACCGGCCGGTGGTGCCGCAGGGCGACCGTAGCCGGCTGCTGGCGGCGTTGGGCTGCGTCGACGCGGTTCTGGTCTTCGACGAGCCCACCCCGGAGGCGGCGCTGACCTGGCTGCGCCCGGACGTGTGGGTCAAGGGGGGCGACTACGCCGGCGGCGGCGAGCCGGCGCTACCCGAGGCGGAGGTGCTGCGCCGCTGGGGCGGGCACACGGTGGTCGTGCCGTACCTCGACGGGCGCTCGACCACCGACATGATCGCCGTCGCCCGGGCCGGCGGCGTACCCGCCGGTCCTCGGTCCCGGGTCCTCGGGGTGGGCGTCGCCCCGGACGCGGACGGCACGACGATCAAGGGGGCACGATGAACGCAAGCGCACCGGGAGCCGGGCCGAGCGTCCTGGTCACGGGCGGATCCAGCGGGCTGGGGGCGGCCGTGGTGGCCGCCGTGGCGAAGGCGGGCGGTCGGCCGCTGGTGCTGGACCGGCAGCCGCCGGCCGACGGGGTGCCCTGGGCCGAGTGCGACCTGGCCGACACCCGCGCCGCCGAGGCCGCCACCCGGCACCTCGCCGAACGCTCCGGCGGCCTGGACGCCGTCGTCACCGCCGCCGGCGTCGACGTGCCCGGTCGGCTCGCCGACATCCCCGGCGACACCTGGGACCGCATCGTCACCATCGACCTGCTCGCCACCGCCGCGGTGATCCGGGCCGCCCTGCCCTGGCTGGAGGAGTCCCGGGGCAACGTCGTGACCGTGGCGTCCACGCTGGGCGTCAAGGCGGTCGGCGACGCCACCGCGTACTGCGCCGCGAAGTTCGGCGTGGTCGGTTTCACCCGCGCCCTGGCCGCCGAGCTTGCCGGCACGGTCGGCGTCACCCTGCTCGTCCCCGGCGGCATGCGCACCGCCTTCTTCGACGAACGCGACGCCCGGTACCGCCCCGGCCCCGACGCCAGCCTCAACGACCCCGCCGACACCGCCGCCGCCGTCCTGTTCGCCCTCTCCCAGCCGCCCGGCTGCACGATCCGCGAACTGGTCGTCTGCGCCGAGCAGGAGTCGTCGTACCCGTGATCCTGGCCCTGCGCGCCCTCGGCGTCGGCGACCTCGCCACCGCCGTCCCCGCGTTGCGCGCGTTGCGCGCCGCCCACCCCGA
>NZ_GG657738.1:5688592-5695617 GCF_000158815.1 Micromonospora sp. ATCC 39149
CGGGCGGGGGCACCGGGTGGTGATCACCGGGTCGGCCGACGAGCGGGAGTTGGCTGGGCGGGTGGCGCGCCGGGCGGGCCTCGCGCCGGACGCGGTGCTCGCCGGCCGCACGGACCTCGGTGGGCTGGCCGCCCTGGTGGCGCACGCCCGCGTCGTGGTCAGCGGCGACACTGGCGTCGCCCATCTCGCCACCGGCTACGGCACCCCGTCGGTGGTCCTCTTCGGTCCCGCCCCGCCGGCCCGGTGGGGTCCCCCGCCTGGCCGACCGTGGCACCGGGCGCTGTGGGCCGGCGCCCGAGCGGGGAGCGGCGGACCGGAGGGTGATTGGTCCGCATCCGGCGGGGTAGAACCCCATCCGGCGTTGGCGGCGATCGGCGTCGAGGAGGTGCTGGCCGCCGTGACGGAAGCGGAACAGGCGGTGCGAGTTGCCGGTGCGGTTACGGCGTAGCGATCCAGGCGGGCCGGGATACGGCCGCCGTCGCCGCGGCCGGGGTTGGCTCTTCCTCGACCCGGCCGGCGACCCAGTCCGCGACCCGGAGGAGCTGGCCCGACTGCGGGAACTGGTGATCCCGCCGGCCTGGCGGCAGGTGTGGATCTCGCCACACCCGAACGGGCACATCCAGGCCACCGGCGTCGACGTCGCCGGGCGCAAGCAGTACCTCTACCACCCCCGGTGGCGGCAGCAGCGGGACGAGGCGAAGTTCGACCATGTGCTGGAGGTCGCCCACCGGCTCCCGGTGCTGCGCGAGCGGGTGGGGCACGACCTGTCCGGCCGGGGGCTGAACCGGGACCGGGTGCTGGCCACGGTCGCCCGGCTGCTCGACATGGGCATGTTCCGCGTCGGCAGCGACCAGTACGCCGTCGGCGACGACGCCACCTTCGGCGTGGCCACGCTGCGCCCCGAGCACGCGCGTAGCCGGGGCGGCTGCGTGGTCTTCGAGTTCCCCGCCAAGGGCGGCGTCGAACAGGTGCGCCGCATCGAGGACCCGCAGCTGTGCCGGGTGCTGACCAACCTGCGCCGCCGCAGGCGCGCCGCCGACCGGCTGTTCGGCTACTGGGACGGTCGGGCCTGGCGGGACGTGCGCAGCGACGAGGTCAACGGGTACCTGCGCGACGCCAGTGGCGGCGAGATGACCGCGAAGGACTTCCGCACCTGGCACGCCACCGTGCTGGCGGCCACCGAGCTGGCCGCCCACGCGCCGGCCCGCTCGGCGACGGCCCGCAAGAGGGCGGTGGCTTCCGTGATGCGGGAGGTCGCGGGTCTGCTGGGCAACACGGCGACCGTCGCCCGCACCTCCTATGTGGACCCCCGGGTGGTGGACCTGTTCCACGACGGCGTGGTCGCGCCGGTGGGGCCGCGGACCCCCCGGGCGGAGGCGGAGCTGCGGGTGCTGGAGCTGCTGGAGGACGCCTAGGGCCTGGGGGACGTGCCGGGTCGGGCTCAGGCGACGTGGTCGTCGTACGTCGCGCGGTTGGCGAGCACGTCGTCCATGTGCGCCTCGGCCCACCCCTTCAACCCGCGCACCGTCCGGTGCAGGGAGTGGCCGAGGTCGGTCAGTTCGTAGCTGACCGTGACGGGCACGGTCGGCACCACGGTTCGGGTGACCAGACCGTCGCGTTCGAGGGAGCGCAGCGTCTGGGTCAGCATCTTCTGGCTGACGCCGGCCAGCAGGCGCGACAGCTCCGAGTACCGCAGCGGCCGGGGTTCACCGGCGCAGTCGGCGCCGAACCGGTGCGAGCCGTCGCTGCCCAACGCGGCCAGCACCAGCGTGACCCACTTGTCCGCGATGCGGTCGAGTAGTTGGCGACTCGGACACTGTGCCAGAAAAGCATCGTATTCGGCCTTCGCCTGCGCTCTCTTCTGCTCCGCCGTCGTCGTTGCCATCGAACCGCTCCTCCCACCGCTGGTGCGTTACACACCTTCAGGTGCCTACTTCCGGACGGAAAGTTACTCGCTCACAGTGAAGCAGGCGTTGCGCGACGCGCCAGAACAGCCGCGATGCGCCGGAACAGATCGGCGTCACACGAAAGCCAGAGGCACGAGCATGACCTTCACTTCCCTTCCCGGCGGCACCTGGACGCTGGGGGACCTGACCGTCACCCGGTTCGGCTACGGCGCCATGCAGCTCGCCGGCCCCTGGGTCATGGGGCCGCCGGCCGACCACGACGGCGCACTCGCCGTCCTCCGCGAGGCCGTCGAACTCGGCATCACCCACATCGACACCTCCGACGCCTACGGGCCGCAGGTCACCAACCAGTTGATCCGGGAGGCGCTGCACCCGTACCCCGAATCGCTGCACATCGTGACCAAGGTCGGCGCGAACCGCGACCAGCGGGGCGGCTGGCCCCCGGCCCGCGACCCGGAGAGCCTGCGCCGGTCCGTGCGCGAGAACCTCCAGAATCTTGGTCTCGACGTGCTCGACCTGGTCAACCTCCGGCTCGGCGATGCCGAGGGGCCGCAGCCCGGCTCGGTCGCCCAGGCGTTCGAGACACTCGTCGATCTTCAGCAGCGGGGCCTGATCCGGCACCTCGGACTGAGCAACGCGACGCCGGAACAGGTCGCCGAGGCCCGGACGATCGCGCCGATCGTGTGCGTGCAGAACATGTACAACCTCGCGCACCGCCAGGACGATGCCCTGATCGACGCGCTCGCCGACCAGGGCATCGCCTACGTGCCGTTCTTCCCGCTCGGTGGCTTCACCCCACTGCAGTCCTCGGCGCTACAGGCGGTGGCCGCCCGGCTGGGGGCGGCGCCGATGTCGGTCGCCCTGGCCTGGCTGTTGCAGCGGTCACCGAACATCCTCCTGATCCCCGGCACCTCGTCCACGACGCACCTGCGCGAGAACATCGCGGGCGCGGGCCTCACCCTGCGCGAGGACGACCTCGCCGAGCTGGACAGGGTCGGCCGCTAGACGCACGCCGCGCCGGTGGCGCGAGTCCCAGGGAAGGCAAGCGGCCCGGCCGTCCCCGGTGCGGGGACGGCCGGCGCGTCGTTCGGGGAATCAGTCGTCGTTCGCGCAATCAGTCGTTGAGGACCTGGGCGAGCCGGTCGCGGAAGCGCCGCTCGGAGTCGCTCACCTGGTCGCCGCCGAGGCCCAGGATGCCGCCGCTGGGCGCCGCGGTCACCACGTGCTCGGCGATCTCCACCAGCCAGTGCTTGTAGGCGCCCGCCTCGCCCTCGTCGACCTTCTCGGCCAGCAGGTGGGCCGCCGAGGCCGCCCGGTTCAGCACGTCCTCGATCACCGCCCGCGGGTCGGCGGGCGCGATCAACGGCAGCTCCTCGCCGGCCTCCGGGTCACCCACCCGGGACACGATCTCGCCCGCCACGGCGGTTACGAGCCGGCTGCCCGACTCGCGGCCCGTGGCGATGCTCTCCAGCCCGGCCGCGTTCTCGGCCATGGTCCGGCGGGCGCCGTCGTGCTCGGCGGCGCTCGCCGCGGTCAGCACCGACTGCGGCAGGCCGACCAGCAGCCCCCACTCCTCGTCGGAGAAACCGAACCCGGTGTACGCCGGCTGCTCGATCACGACCGCGCTCCTCTCGTCTGTCCATCTCGGTGCCGTGGGCACGGTGGCCCGGCTCAGGCTAGTCGAGGGTCAACAGACCCTGTTCGGACACCACGCGCACCGACAGCGTCTTGTAGCCGACCTCGTCGAAGAGCACGGTCATCCGCTCGTCCTCGTAGCTGAGCACCAGGCCCGGCCCCCACTCGGGGTGGCGCACCTGGCTGTGCACCGGGAACGGTCCGCTGGCGCCGTCGTCGGCGACGCTGGTGCCGGCGAGGCAGTTGTCGCAGTGCCCGCAGACCTCGGTCATCTGCTCGCCGAAGTACGCCAGCAGCGCCTGTCCCCGGCAGCCGGTCGTCTCGGCGAAGGCCCGCATCATGTCCGTCCGCGACCGGGTCACGGCCCGCTGCCGCTCGGCCTCCGCCCGCGCCGCGTCGCCGGCCTCGACCGGGGTCGGGGAGTACCGGGGCGCGCCGATCCGCTGCCGCGACCGGGGCTCGGCGGCCCCGACCTGCTCCAGCAGGGCGAGGTACTGCCCCAGCTTGCGCGGCCCCAGACCGGTCGCCTCCGACAGTTCCTTCTTCGTCGCCGGCCCGCGCCGCAGCAGGGCGGCCAGGTCGCGCAGCTCGCCGGCGTCCGGCAGGCCGCCGCTGAAGAAGCGTTGCAGGCCGACGTCCTCGGCCTGCCAGAGCAGCAGCACCCGGGCCGGCTTTCCGTCGCGCCCGGCCCGGCCGATCTCCTGGAAGTAGCTGTCCGGCGAGTCCGGCAGCGCCATGTGCACCACCCAGGCGATGTTCGGCTTGTCGATGCCCATGCCGAACGCCGAGGTGGCCACCATGATGGGCACCCGGTCGGCGAGGAACGCCTCGTGCAGCTCGCCGCGCGCCCCGGCGGGCATGCCGCCGTGGTAGAACTCCGACGCGAAGCCGGCGCCGGTGAGCCGCGCGGCCAGTTCCTCGGCCGCCCGCCGGGTCGGCACGTAGATGATCCCGGGGCGGTTGTCCTCGCGCAGCAGGGCGAGCAGCCGCCGCCACCGGTAGTCCTCGGTGGGGCAGTGCGCGACCTCCAGGAACAGGTTCGGCCGGTCCAGCCCGGAGACGACCACCTCGGCGTCGCGCAGCCGCAGCCGGGCGATGATGTCGTCGCGTACCGGCGGGGAGGCGGTGGCGGTCAGGGCGACCACCGGGGGCCGGCCGAGGCCCTCGATGAGGTGACCCAGCGCCAGGTAGTCGGGGCGGAAGTCGTACCCCCAGGCCGAGATGCAGTGCGCCTCGTCGATCGCCACGAGTGCCGGCTTCAGCGACCTGACCTCCGCCATCCGGTCGGGGTTGGCCAGCTGCTCCGGCGTGATGAACAGGAACTCGGCCCGGCCCGCGCGGATCTCCTCGATCGCCTCCGCCTGCTGGGCCGGCGTCTCGTCCGAGCTGATCCGCACCGCCCGCAGTTCGGGGCGGCGACGCTCGTTGAGGGCCGCGATCTGGTCCTGCTGGAGGGCGAGCAGCGGGGAGATCACCACGGTCGGGCCGGGGATCAGGCTGGCCGGGATCTGGTAGATCGCCGACTTGCCGGCGCCGGTGGGAAGCACCACCAGGGCGTCGCGTCGCTTCATCACCGCGCGCATGGCGGCGAGCTGGTTGGGCCGCAGCGCTTTCCAGCCGAAGAGGCTTCGCGCCGCGCGGCGCAACGTCATGGAGTGCGTGGACAGCTTCATCGAGGGCCGGAGGTACCCCCGGCGATCACCGCCGAAACCCGCCGGGAAGGAGGGGTCCCTGTGCAGCGCAGGGGCCTCTCCTGGCACCTCGGGCAGCGCGGGGGATGGTCAGCGCGGTCCGGCCGGTGGATCGGGTCAGCGCCGGGATCGGGGTCAGCGACGGCCGAACATGGCCCGGATCGCGGCGAGCAGGAGCAGGCCGCCGACCACCAGACCGAGCAGGCGGACGCCGGGCACGTCGGCCGCGCTGGTGGCGTCGGCGAGCGGCGGGACGGGCATGTTGGGAACTCTCCCACGAAGGGCCGGCTCGCGCCAGAGAGTAACAGTAAGGTTTATTGACTGTTTGCCGGCGGTGATGTGACCATGGCAGCACCGCCGCGGGGCCGCGGCCGGTCCGACACGGCACAAGACGGGGGTACGGCAGCCGCATGAGCAGCGCACCGACGGGGAACCTGGCGAGCCTGGCGGCCGCCGTCCTGCAACCCGGATTCGTCGGCACCGCCCCGCCTCCGTGGGTCCGCCGATGGCTCCGCGACGGGCTCGGCTCGGTGGTGCTCTTCGCCCGTAACATCGTCGACCTCGACCAGGTCGCCGCGCTCACGGCCGCGCTGCGCGCCGAGCGTCCCGACGTCGTCGTCGCCATCGACGAGGAGGCCGGCGACGTCACCCGGATCGAGTCGCGTCAGGGCAGTTCCCGACCCGGCAACTTCGCCCTCGGCGTCGTCGACGACGCCGAACTCACCACCGAGGTGGCCCGCGATCTGGGCCGGGAGTTGGCCTCGGTCGGCGTCACCCTCGACTACGCCCCGGACGCCGACGTCAACTCCAACCCCGCCAACCCGGTGATCGGGGTACGCGCCTTCGGGGCCGACCCGGCCCTCGTCGCCCGGCACACCGCCGCCTGGGTACGCGGACTCCAGGCCGGCGGCGTGGCCGCCTGCGCCAAGCACTTCCCCGGCCACGGCGACACCCGCGTCGACTCGCACCACGACCTGCCCCGCATCGGCGGCAGCCGGCAGCAGCTCGACGCCGCAGAGCTGGTGCCGTTCCGGGCCGCCGTGGCGGCCGGGGTGCAGGCGGTGATGACCGGCCACCTGCTCGTCCCGGCGCTCGACCCGGAGCTGCCGGCCACCCTCAGCCCCCGCATCCTCGGTGGCCTGCTCCGCGAGGAGCTGGGCTTTCAGGGCGTGATCGTCACCGACGCGGTGGAGATGCGGGCGGTCGCCGACCGGTACGGCTTCGCCGGCGCGGCGGTCCGCGCCCTGGCTGCCGGGGCGGACGCGATCTGCGTCGGCGGCGAACGCGCAGACGAGGACGCCGCCCGGGAGCTGCGCGACGCGATCGTCGCCGCGGTCGTCGCAGGCGAGCTGCCCGAGGAGCGGCTGGCCGAGGCGGCCAAGCGCGTCGGGCAACTCGCCGCCTGGACGGTGGCCGCCCGGGCCGGCGCCCCGTCGCGCCCCACCGCCGCCCCGGAGGGCTCCCCGATCGGGCTGGCCGCCGCCCGTCGCGCCGTACGGGTCACCGCGACGGCTGCCGCTGCGGCCCTGCCGCTGGCCGCGGCCCCGCACGTGGTCGAGTTCGAGCCACCCCGCAACATCGCCATCGGCGCGGAGACCCCGTGGGGGATCGCCACCCCGCTCGCCGCCCTGCTGCCGGGCACGACCGCCGTCCGCCTCGGCGAGGGCGACCCGCCCGCCGGCGTCGCCGCCGGGGCCGTCGGCCGGCCGCTGGTGCTGGTCGTGCGCGACCTGCACCGGCACGACTGGATGCGCGCCGCCGTGGCCCGGGCCCTCGCCGCCCGCCCGGACGC
>NZ_GG657738.1:5695932-5701583 GCF_000158815.1 Micromonospora sp. ATCC 39149
GAACGGGCACTTCGGCACCACCCGGCCGCCGCGTTCGCGGACCTGGTCCAGAGTGGCCCGCACCAGCGCCGCCCCGACTCCCATGTCCTGGAACTTCGCGTCGACCTCGGTGTGGGTGAAGACCAGCACCGCGCCCCGGGGCAGGTACGCGGTGAACCCGGCCAGCGCGTCGTCGACCAGGATCTCGAAGCGGCGGCGGGCGGGATTGTCCTCGACCAGGAAGCTCACCCGGCCATTCTGCCCCGGGCCGCCGCCAGCCGGTCCAGTTCGGCGAGCAACCTGTCGGCCTCGTCGCCGGTGTTGTAGCCGCGTGCGCCGCCGCGGCGATCGCCGCCACGTCCGGCACCGTGCCGAGCGGGTTGCCGCCGCTCCTTGCACCAATGCGGGGGTCGCGGGGGTCTCGTACCCTTGATCGCGTGACGAACCGACGCGGTACCTTCCCGTCCACCCCCACCCGCCGCGCCGCCGGCCTGCTGGCCGGCCTGGCGCTCGGCGTCGCCCTGCTCGCCGGTTGCAGTTCCGAGGGCGCCTCCACCGACTGCGGCCTGGACGCCTGCACGGTCACCTTCGACCGGGGCGTCGAGGCGAGCGCCACCATTCTCGGCGTCGAAACCAAGCTGGTCGGCGCCCAGGGCGACCAGGTGACCGTCGAGGTCGCCGGCGAGCAGCTGTCGCTGACCGTGGGCCAGCAGGCCACCGAGGTCGGCGGCTTCGCGGTCACCCTGGACAGCGTCACCGACGAGCAGGTCAAAATCCGCGTTTCGCGCAACGCCAACGGCTAACGGCGCGTCACCTGACGGTGGCGGTCGACGTTTGGGAATCTCCGGAATCGGAGATTGTGGCGCCATGTCACTCACCCGCAACGCCGAAGCCACCGCCTCGCAGGCCGCGGACAGCCGGTGGCTCGAACTACTCGCCCGGGCCGGTTTCATCGGCTACGGCGTGGTGCACCTGCTGTTCGCCTGGCTCGCCCTGCAGATCGCCTTCGGCGACTCGGGCGGCAAGGACGGCGACCAGTCCGGTGCGCTGAGCACCCTGGCCGAGCAGCCGATGGGCAAGTTCCTCTGCGTCGCGATCGCCGTCGGCATGCTCGCCATGGCGATCTGGCAGGCGCTGGAGGCCGCTGTCGGGCACCGCGCCGAGCGTGGCCGGCAGCGGCTCCTCGGGCGGATCGCCTCCGCCGCGCGCACCCTGGTCTACCTGTACTTCGCCTGGATCGCCTGGAAGGTCTTCTCCAACGCCGGTTCGAGCAGCGCCGACCAGCAGGAGGCCCTCACCGGCAGGCTGATGGAGTCCGGCGGCGGTCGCCTGCTGGTCGGCCTGGCCGGGCTGGTGCTCGCCGCGATCGGCGTCGGCCTGGTGATCTACGGGTGGAGGAAGAAGTTCCAGAAGCACCTCAGGACCGGGGAGATGAACACCCACACCCGGACCCTGGCCCTCCGCCTCGGCACGGCCGGCTACGTCGCCAAGGGCGTCGCGTACGGCATCGCCGGCCTGCTGGTGGTCGTCGCCGGGGTCAACTACGACCCGGAGAAGGCCCGCGGCCTCGACGCCGCCCTGCGCGCCCTGCGCGAGCAGTCGTACGGCCCGTTCCTGCTCGCCCTGGTCGCTCTCGGCATCGCCTGCTACGGGGTGTACTGCTTCCTCCAGTCCCGGTACCGCAAGGTCTGACCTGGCCGCGATGGCGGACAGCGGGCAACATTGGGCTTTCGCCCGGATCGAGGGACCCGCTGAAGGGGGGAGAGACACCCGTGCAGAGCTACCTCACGACGGTCGTCGCCGCGCTCGCCGCGGCGGCGATCGCCCTTTTCCTGGCCGAGGTGGTGCACCGGATGACCCGGCGGCTCGGCCGGCGTTCGCTGCTGATGACCGAGCTGACCGACCACGCGCACCGCCCGTTCCAGGTCGCCGCGACCGTGCTCGCCGTGCAGTTCGCCGTCCGGTTCTCCACCGGCTACGCCGTCGGCACACCGTGGCGGCAGGTGGTGCTGCACATGTTGGTGCTCGGCATCATCGCCACCGTGTCCTGGCTGGTCGCCTCGCTGCTGGTGGTGGTCGAGGACGTCGCCCTGGCCCGGTTCCGGGTCGACGTGCCGGACAATCGGCACGCCCGCCGGGTCCGTACCCAGGTGGTGATGCTGCGCCGGCTGACGATCGCGGTGATCGTGATCCTCGCCGTCGGCGTGATGCTGATGACCTTCCCGAGCGTCCGCGGGGTCGGTGCCGGCGTGCTGACCTCTGCCGGCGTCGTCGGTGTGGTGGCCGCGCTCGCCGCGCAGAGCCTGCTCGGCAACGTCTTCGCCGGACTCCAGCTCGCCTTCAGCGACGCGGTGCGCCTCGACGACGTGGTGGTCGTCGAGGGGGAGTGGGGACGCATCGAGGAGCTGACCCTCAGCTACGTCGTCGTGCAGATCTGGGACGACCGCCGGCTGATCCTGCCCACCTCGTACTTCACCAGCAAGCCCTTCCAGAACTGGACCCGCACCGAGGCGGCCGTGCTGGGCACCGCCGAGTTCGACGTCGACTGGTCGATCAACGTGCAGGAGATGCGGGAGGAACTGCGCCGGCTGGTGGAGGGCAGCGAACTGTGGGACGGCCGAGTGTGCGTCCTTCAGGTCACCGACGCCACCGGCGGCCTGATCAAGGTGCGGGCGCTGGTCAGCGCCGCGAACGCCGGCAGCCTGTGGGACCTGCGCTGCCTGGTCCGCGAGCACCTGGTCGGCTGGGTCCGGGACCACCGGCCGACCGCGCTGCCCCGCATGCGAGCCGAGGTCGGCGACGCCTCCGGCGCGCTGCCCTGGCAGGCGGTGCAGTCCCGGCACCCGGTGCGCCGCCGGACCGAGCCGGAGGCACACGCGACGACGCCCGGGTCTTCGGCGGCAGCGACGACGGCGCGGCCCGCAGCGAGGCGTTCGTCGGCCCGGACGAGCCGACCGGCCGCCCCGACGCCCCGGGCCCGTCGGGGAACGCGCCAAAGCCGTCGCAGGACGCCCCGGACCCGTCGGGGAACCACGTCCCGGCCCGGCGCTGACGGTGCGCGTCTTTTCGTGCGTGTGGCGGTGCGTTGATCTGCCGAAAGGGGCGGGCAGGGTTTGAACGGCCGTTCCCTGGGGACTGCTGCGCGACGCGGTCAGTGTGACTGGCCGCTCCGCGCAGGATTGACGGGCGGCGACTCCGGGCATACAGCGCGGTGATGATGAAAGGAGGACAGCATGGCTGACGTTGCGAATCACCGCATGCCTCGGACCGAAAGCGAGCCGTCGACCGCCGAACTGGTGCAGCGGGCCACGGAGCAGGTTTCCCGGCTCGTCCGCGACGAGCTGGCCCTGGCCCGGGCGGAGCTGACCCAGAAGGGCAAGCACGCCGGCATCGGGATCGGCCTCTTCGGCGGCGGCGGTGCCCTGGCGCTGTACGGCCTCGGCGCGCTGGTCGCCGCCGCGATCCTGTTGCTGGCGCTGGTCGTGCCCGCCTGGTTGGCCGCCTTGATCGTCGCGGTGGCGCTCTTCCTGGTGGCCGGGATCCTCGCCCTGGTCGGCAAGAAGCAGGTCAGCCAGGCGGTCCCGCCGGTGCCGGCGGCGACGGTACGCAGCGTCCGGGCGGACGTGGACACCGTCACCGCCGCGCTGAAGGACAGGGGACGGGCATGACGGGCGGCGTGGGCAACGGCACCGGCGACACCGAGGCGCTCCGCGAGGAGATCCGGCGTACCCGGGTGGAACTGGGCGAGACGATGGAGGCGCTGGCCGCCAAAGCGGACGTGAAGGCCCGGCTGCGCTCCTCCGCCGAGCAGGCGAAGGGACGGGTGCGGGAGCAGGCCGCGCAGACCGTGGCCCGGGTGCGCGGGCAGGCCGCCCAGGGCGCCGAGGCCGCCAGGAACCGGGCCGCCTCGGGCGCGGAGCTAACGCGTGGCCCGCTGCCGTGGGCGGCGGTCGCGGCCGGCGCGGTGGCTACCATGATCGTGCTGTTGGTTGTCCGGGGGAGGCGCAGGTGAGCAAGGGCATCGGCAGGGCCGCGTACCGGCCGGTCGGGGTGCTGATGGGGTTGGCCGCCGGTGCGGTCGCGGGCGCGATCTTCCGGCAGGTGTGGAAGGTGACCGCCGGCGACGGCGAGGCACCGAGCGCGACCGACGAGGACCGCGGCTGGGGCGAGATCCTCGCCGCCGCCGCCCTCCAGGGCGCGATCTTCGCGGTGGTCCGGGCGGCCGTGGACCGTGGCGGCGCGGTGGGCGTACGCCGGATGACCGGCCGGTGGCCCGACTGAGCGGCCGAAACAGGCGTGGGCCCCCTTCCTGGTAGACCGGGAGGGGGCCCTTTCGCTCGACGGTGCCGGCCCGCGAGGCCGGAATTCGGGCGTCCTTCGGGTCACATGTCGGAGAATTTCGTCGGGTAGGCTGTGCAGAGTTTTCGCTACGTGGTTTGCTGTTCCACGCTGTTGCGAGATGGCGTGGGTTGAGAGAAGTCTCCTGCATAGGGGGCCGCCTCAGGCGCCGCTGCTCGAAAACGGCCAATCGGCCGCACGGCGTGCTCGGCCGCCAGTTTTAGAAGGAGATACACATGGCGCAGGGAACCGTGAAGTGGTTCAACGCAGACAAGGGCTTCGGCTTCATCACCGTCGACGGCGGGGGTGCTGACGTGTTCGTCCACTTCTCGGCCATCCAGACCAGCGGCTACCGCACGCTGGAGGAGAACCAGCGGGTGGAGTTCGAGATCGCCCAGGGTCAGAAGGGCCCGCAGGCTGAGCAGGTCCGCCCGATCTGAGCAGTCCCGGCCGGCGTGCCGGCCGAGGGGATGATCCGACCCGGATCACAATGAAGCCCCGTGTCCCGTTCGGGATGCGGGGCTTTCCATGTCGTCGGGGCCGGCCCGCCCGGGACGGGGCCGGCCGCCCTGCGGTGGGGGGGGGTCAGGGGCGGCGACGTCGGGCGCGCAGGCCGTACCAGAGGGTCGCGAGTCCGAACAGGACCAGCACCGGGCCGAGCAGGGCCCAGACCCGCCGGTCGGTCATGACGCTGCCGCCGACGTAGCCGAGGCCCTGCACCGTCCAGACGGCGCCGACGACCACCGCGAGCAGGCCGAGGGTGAGCCGGAGCCACCCCTTCATCGCGTTCCTCCCTTGCCGGCTGGGCACCCGCGCCGGCCCGGTCCGGCCTGCGCCTCGTCGCTGAGGTGCACGAGCACCGCCGCCGGTCGGGTCACCACCGGTCGTGCACCTGCGGCCGGACCAGCTCGTCGTAGGTGTCCCGGACGGCGGTCAGCTCGTCGGGCGTCAGCGGCGCGAGGTCGGCCGTGGCGGCGTTGCGCCGGGCCTGCTCGGCGTCGCGGGCGCCGGGGATGACCACGGTGACGCCCGGCTGGTCGAGCACCCAGCGCAGCGCGAACTGGGCCATCGTGCGGCCCGTCCCGACCAGTGGGGCGAGCCGGCGCACGGCGGCCAGCCCGGTGCCGAAGTCCACCCCGGAGAAGGTCTCCCCGACGTCGAACGACTCGCCGTGCCGGTTGTACGTGCGATGGTCGTTGGGGGCGAAGGTGGTGTGCTCGTCGTACCGGCCGGAGAGCAGGCCGCTGGCCAGGGGCACCCGCGCGATGATGCCGACCCCGGCGGCCGAGGCGGCCGGCAGCACCCGTTCGAGGGGCTTGTGGCGCAGCGCGTTC
>NZ_GG657738.1:5702103-5704491 GCF_000158815.1 Micromonospora sp. ATCC 39149
GCCTCCGGCCGCTGCTCGACCCGGCGGCCCATCTTCGTCGCCACGGTCAGCCCCGCGTCGGGGCGGGTCCGCAGGAACCGCCCGATGAACTGCTCGCTGCGTCCGTCGCCGTACACGTCGGCGGTGTCGATGAACGTGACGCCCGCGTCCACGGCGGCGGACAAGACGGCCATCGCGTCGGCCTCGTCGACCCGGCCCCAGTCCGCGCCGAGCTGCCAGGCGCCGAGCCCGACCACGCCGACGTGCCGCCCGAGCCGGGAAAAAGTGCGCTGCTCCATGCCCTGGAGCCTAAGTGACCTGCTTGTCTGGCCGCGCGGCGGGTCGTACTCTGAAACAAGACGGACGTACGGTTTGGAGGCGTGATGTGGGATCCGGCGACGTACCTGCGCTACCGCGACGAGCGGGGCCGGCCGTTCTACGACCTGCTCGCGCGCGTCCCGGCCGAACGGCCGCGGGCCGTGGTCGACCTCGGCTGCGGGCCCGGCACCCTGACCGCCGGCCTGTCGACCCACTGGCCGCACGCGCGGATCTCCGGCCTCGACTCGTCGCCGGAGATGATCGACCGGGCCACCGAGCTGGACGCGCCGGTGGACTTCACGGTCGGCGACGTGCGCGACTGGCACCCCGCCCCGGACGTCGACGTGGTGGTCAGCAACGCCCTGCTCCAGTGGGTGCCGGGCCACCGGGAACTGCTGACCCGATGGGTCGCCGAGCTGCCCGCCGGGGCGTGGCTCGCCTTCGGCGTGCCGGGCAACTTCGACGCTCCCTCGCACCGGGCGCTGCGCGAGGTGGGCCGAAGCGGGCCGTGGGCCGCGGAGCTGGCCCTGATGCAACCCGACAGCCCGGTAGACGACGCGGTCGGCTACGCCACGCTGCTGACCGGTGCCGGCTGCGCGGTCGACGCCTGGGAGACTACCTACGTGCACCTGCTGCCGGCCCCCGCAGACGCCGACCACCCGGTGCTGACCTGGATGGAGGGCACCGCGCTGCGCCCGGTCCGGGCGGCCCTGGACGACGCCCGGTGGGCCGGCTTCCGCGCCGCGCTCTCGGCCCGCCTCGCGGCGGCCTACCCGGTCCGCCAGGGGCAGGTCTGCTTCCCGTTCCGCCGCGTCTTCGTCGTCGCCCGCACCGGTGCCCGCCCGTCGCACCCTGCCAAGGAGAGCCCGTGACCGACCTGTCCGCGTTCATCGCCGGCCTGCCCAAGGTGGAGCTGCACGTGCACCACGTCGGCTCCGCGTCGCCGCGCATCGTGGCCGAGCTGGCCGCCCGCCACGAGGGGGCCAGCCCGGTGCCGGCGGACCCGGACGCCCTGGCCGACTACTTCGCCTTCCGCGACTTCGCGCACTTCATCGAGGTCTACCTCAGCGTCGTGGACCTCGTCCGTGACCCCGACGACGTGTGGATCCTTACCCACGAGGTGGCCCGCGAGCTGGCCCGCCAGCAGGTCCGGTACGCCGAGCTGACCGTCACCCCGTACTCCCACGTGCGCCGGGGCATTCCCGCGCCGGCGTTCTGCGAGGCGATCGAGGACGCCCGCAGGCGGGCCGAGGCCGACTTCGGCATCGCCCTGCGCTGGTGCTTCGACATCCCTGGCGAGGCGGGGCTGCCGGCCGCCGAGGAAACCCTGCGGATCTGCCTTCAGGAGCGGCCGGACGGGCTGGTCAGCTTCGGCCTGGGCGGCCCCGAGATCGGCGTGCCCCGGCCACAGTTCAAGCCGTACTTCGACCAGGCCCGGGCGGCCGGGCTGCACTCGGCCCCGCACGCGGGCGAGACCACCGGCCCGCAGACGATCTGGGACGCGCTCGGCGACCTCGGCGCGGAACGCATCGGCCACGGCATCTCCGCCGCCGACGACCCCGAGCTGCTCGCCCACCTGGCGCAGCGGCGCATCGCCCTGGAGGTCTGCCCCACCTCCAACGTGCGCACCCGGGCGGTCACGTCGCTCGACGCGCATCCGCTGCCCCGCCTGGTCGAGGCCGGCGTGCTGGTCACCATCAACTCCGACGACCCGCCGATGTTCGGCACCACGCTCAACGACGAGTACGCCGTGGCTGCCCGGCTGCTCGACCTCGGCCCGCAGGGGCTGGCGGCGCTGGCCGCCGACGCGGTGACGGCGTCGTTCCTGGCACCGGGGGAGAAGGCGCGGCTCACCGCCGAGATCGACCGCTACCTGGCCACGACGGCCGGCTGACCGGGCCTCCTTGCCGGCCCCGCCGGACCACGGGCCGATGGGCACCCCGATCTGGGGAGTGGCGCGCGGCGGGAGGAGGTTGTGGGGGGGACCGCACTCCCGCCGCGCGCACGGCTCCACCGACCTGAGGAAACCCCGGAGTGCCGGGCGGAACTGATGGGTTCGCCCAGATTTCTTGCCACCCCCGCGTCCGATAT
>NZ_GG657738.1:5704591-5723298 GCF_000158815.1 Micromonospora sp. ATCC 39149
GGTTAATCCGGATCTAAGAAAGACTTGCGTCTTCGCACAACCCGCCGGAACGAGCGGCCTGCCGCGTCAGCCGGCCGAGGGCCGCCGGCGGGGCCAGCGACGGCCCTCCGCCTTCTGCTCCCGCGCGTCCCGGGCCATCCGCCCGACCAGGCCGAACCGGTTGACCTGTCGAGGGATGGCCTCCGGGTCGGCCAGCAGCATCACCACGCTGGCCCCGCCGAGCTGGGCCCGGTCGATGCTCACCGAACCGTTGGCCTGCAACGCCACCCGCTTGGCGATGTCCAGGCCCAGGCCGGTGGAGCCCTGGTCGCTGGCACCCCGGCGCAACGCCCGGTCCGGGTTGGCGATTCCGGGGCCGGCGTCGTCGATCCGGATCGCCACGTACCCGTCCCGACGGGAGACCGCCACCTCGAACGCGGTGCCCTGCGGGGTGTAGCGGAACACGTTGCCGATCACCGCGTCGAGCGCGGCGGCCAACTCGGCGCGGGGCACCGGCGCCGGGATGCGCAACTGGCCGTCGCTGACCCGGTGGGGGCGGTTCTGGTCCCCGGCGAGGGCCGACCAGAACACCATCCGGTCCCGGACGACCTCGCTGACGTCGCACATCGCCGGACCGGCCTCGTGGGCGACGGCCTTGCGGGTCGTCTTGATCAGCACGTCGATCTCGCCCTCCAAGGTGACGATCGCCTGCCGGATCCGCCGGATCGTGCGCCGCCGGTCCAGTTCCGCCTCGGTGAACGAGCCCACGCTGGTGTCGTCGGAGTCCAGCCCCTCGGCGTCGAGCCGCAGCACCGTCAGCGGGGTACGCAGCCGGTGCGACAGGTCGGCCACCAGCTCCCGCTCGTCGGTGCGCGCCGTCACCAACCGGTCGGCCATCCGGTTGAACGCGTAGCCGGCCTCGGCCAGCTCGCGCGGGCCGTTCGGCTCGACGCGTACCCCCAGGTCGCCGTCGCCCACGGCGAGGGCGGCCTGCACCAGCCCCCGGGTCGAGTCGACCGCCCGGGCCGCGACCCGGTCCACCACCAGCACGGCGGCACCGACCAGCGCCGCCGCCACCGCCGCCAGCAGCAGCCAGCGCCCCGTGGCGCCCTCGTCGAGGGCGGAGCCCGGGACGAACACCTCGACCACCGCCACCGTGTCGCCGAGCACCACCGGATCGAGCCGAAGCACCCCGCCCGGCACGTCCGTGACCACGGAACGCCGGTCGGCGACGGCCCGGGCCAGCGCCGCTGTGTCGGCCCGGCCGGTCGTGTCGTCGCCGCCCAGCCCGTGCACGACCGGCCGGGTCGCCGGGTCCTCGCCACTGGCCTCCACCGCGCGCTGGACCACCGCGGGCTCGGTGCTGACCGCTAGGGCCCCGATGACCAGCGCGCTACGCCGGGCGGCATCGGCGATGGCCTCCTTGCGGGCCTGCTCGCCGAGGCTGATGCCGAGGGGAACCAGGAACGCGAGCGCCACGAGCGCGCACATGCCGGCCGTGAGCCAGGCCAGCGTGACCCTCAGTCCGGGGCCACCAACCGGAAGCCCACCCCCCGCACGGTGCGCAGGTAGCGCGGCTTCGCCGCGGACTCGCCCATTTTGCGGCGCAGCCAGTACAGGTGAACGTCGATGGTCTGGTCCTCGCCGACCGACGGCTGCCGCCATACCTCCTCCAAGAGCTCCCGGCGGGACACTACCCGCCCCGGCCGGGCGGCGAGATACGCCAACAGGTCGAATTCCTTGCGGGTCAGCGCGAGGGGCACCCCGTCGAGCAGGGCGCTGCGCTCGCCGACGTCCACCCGCAGGCCGCCGACGGTGTGCACGGCCGGCTGCACGCTCCGGCTGGCCCGGCCGGCGCGACGCAGCACGGTGGTGATGCGGGCGTCCAGGTGCGCCCCGGTGAACGGCTTGACCATGTAGTCGTCCGCGCCCGCCCGCAGCAGCCGTACCACCGACTGCTCGTCGTCGCGGGCGGTGGCGATGATGATCGGCACGTCGGTGATCCCGCGCAGCATCCGCAGCGCGTCCGAGCCGTCGAGGTCGGGCAGGCCCAGGTCCAGCACCACCAGGTCGGGAGCCTGCGCCGCGACCCGGCGCAGCGCCTCCAGCGCGGTGCCCACGGCGTGCACGGCGTGCCCACGCTCGGCGAGGGACCGCAACATCGCGCCGCGTACGACGTGGTCGTCTTCGACCAAGAGCACCGTGGCCACGTCAGCACCGTACTCGCCGGGGCAAGCGGGGCGCGTTGCGGCGCACCCCGCGACAGGGCAAGCTGGTACCGCCATGCCTTTCACGCTCTTCGCGGACACCCGTACGGCACTCGCCCGGGACAGCCTGCACGGCCTCTCCGTCGGCGACGCCCTCGGCTCGCAGTTCTTCGTGCCTGGTCGACAGCCCGCGGACCTCGCCGCCGGCCGGTTCCCGCCGCCGCCGTGGCAGTGGACCGACGACACCGAGATGGCCTGCTCCGTGGTGGCCGAGCTGGTCGGCGCGGGGGAGATCGACCGGGACCGGCTGGCGCTGGCCTTCGCGCACCGCTGCGAGCCGTACCGCGGCTACGGGCCCGGTGCGGTGACCATCCTGCGGCTGATCCGCACCGGCACGCCGTGGCCCGTCGCCGCGGCCTCCGCGTTCGACGGGCAGGGCTCGTGCGGCAACGGCGCGGCGATGCGGGTGGGCCCCCTCGGGGCCTGGTTCGCCGACTCGACCCGGCACGCGGCGGCCCAGGCGCGGGCCTGCGCCGAGATCACCCACGCCCATCCGGAGGGGATCGCCGGCGCGGTGGCGGTGGCCGTGGCCGCCGCCCTGGCCGCCCGGGCCCGCCTCGACGGGGACCGCCCGCCGCCGTCGCGGTTGCTCGCCGCGGTGGCCGCCGCCCTCGACTCCGGCGGCGAGGTGCACCAGAGGGTACGCCGCGCGGCGGGCCTGCTGGGCCGCCCCCTCGCCGTCGCCGTGGACGCGCTCGGCAACGGCTCCCGGGTGACCGCGCAGGACACCGTCGGGTTCACGCTCTGGGTCGCGGCGACGCACCTCGACGACTACCCGGCGGCGATCCGGGCCTGCGTCGAGGCGGGCGGGGACGTGGACACCACGGCAGCCATCGTCGGGGCGGTCGTGGCCGCCCACACCGGCGTCGGTACGCCGGGCGGCGTACCCGCCGACTGGCTCGCCGCCCGTGAGCCCCTGCCCGGCTGGGTCGACTGACCATCCCCGTTCCCCACCCGTCTCTCCTACCGCTTCTGCCGCCCCACCTGGCCTACGGCCCCGCCTGGCCTACCGCCCCGCCGGCTGCGGCTCCTGCGCCGCGGCGACCGTCGCGTCCGCGCCCGGCGGGGGAAGGTCGCCGTCGAGGATCCGGCGCAGCTCGTCGAGCTCGTGCCCGCCCGCCCCGTCCGGGTCGGTCCGTCGCCGCCACCGGGTCGCCAGCCAGCCGAGCGCGGCGCCGCCGCCGAGCCCCGCGACCAACCCCGCCGCCAGTAGGGCGTCCGTTTTCCCGCGGTCGCCCTCCGCGTCGTCGTCGGGAGATGGCGGCCGCCGCCCGGTCCGACGGCCCCCCGGCGTGCGCGCGTGCCCGGCTGCCCACCATGTCCGCTCGCCGCGGCAGCAGGGTCAACACCGGGGCCGGACGCGGCCTGCCGGCCGGGTCGGCCCACCGCACCACCGTGCCGTCGGAGTACGTCTGCACCACCTCGAACACCATCCGGTCGGCCTGGGGCAGCGGCCCCATGGAGACGGCGAGCCGGGCCGGGCCGGCGGGGGCCCCCTTGGCCCGGGCCCAGATCACCGAGGCGGTGACCGTGTCCATCGTCGTGCCGTGGATGCCGGAAATCGGCTCGGTCAGCTTCCGGGTAGTGATCCGGGGCGCCCAGCCGGTCACCGACATCGGGTACGCCTCGCCGACTGGCGCCGCCGCCGGCAGCCGCAGCTCGATCCGCTCGGTCCGGGCACCCGGGCGCTCCTCGGGAACGACGATCTCCAGCCGTACCGGGTCGCCCTGCCGGGCCTGCGAAGGGGTGCTCGTCACGTCCGCCGCCAGCGCCGTGCCCGGCCAGCCCAGCGCGGCGGCGACGACGGCCAGGACGGCCGCCGCCGAGATCCGGAGCCGCCGGTTGTCCCTGCCGATCATCGCCACTCTCGCCCGCCCTTCGTCTTCCTCCGGCCGCACCGACACCGGCCTCACCCGATAGTTCGGCTGGGACGGCCGAAAGGTTCAATCCGCGCCGGCTGCCGTCGGACCCGCTGCCGGGCCCGGCGTTAACAAGGGGCCCTTCCTCTACGGAATGCGATAAGAAGGGGCCCTTCCTTGCCCGCTAGCATCAGCGGGGGCGGTCAGCCGGCCGCATCTGTCGTCAGCTGGAGGAGTCACCGTGTCCGCACCCCGTATCCCCGTCGTGGCCGACCCCGTCGTCGTCGCCGCCGGGACGACGGCGGCCGACGCGGTGGCCGCGACCGGGCTGCCGTCCAGCGGTCCGAAGGCGGTCGTCGTGGTCCGCGACCCGCAGGGCAACCTGCGCGACCTGGACTGGGTGCCGGCCGAGGACACCACCGTCGAGCCGGTCGCCCTCGACACCCCGGACGGGCTCAACGTGCTGCGTCACTCGACCGCGCACGTGCTCGCCCAGGCGGTGCAGGACGTCTTCCCGGAGGCGAAGCTCGGCATCGGCCCGCCGATCGAGAACGGCTTCTACTACGACTTCGCCGTCGACAAGCCGTTCCAGCCCGACGACCTGGCGAAGCTCGAGAAGCGGATGCAGGAGATCGTCAAGTCCGGGCAGCGGTTCCGGCGGCGGCGGTTCGCCAGCCTCGACGAGGCGAAGGCCGAGCTGGCCGCCGAGCCGTTCAAGCTGGAGCTCGTCGACCTGAAGGGCGATCAGGAGCAGGGCGCCGTCAAGGGTGAGGGGTTGGACTCCTCCGAGGTGATGGAGGTCGGCGGTGGCGAGCTGACCATCTACGACAACCTCGATGCCAAGGAGGAGAAGGTCTGCTGGTCGGACCTGTGCCGGGGCCCGCACCTGCCGAACACCCGGCTGATCGGCGCGTTCAAGCTGATGCGCTCGGCCGCCGCGTACTGGCGGGGCAGTGAGAAGAACCCGCAGTTGCAGCGGGTGTACGGCACCGCCTGGCCGACCCGCGACGAGCTGAAGGCGTACCTGAAGCTCCTTGAGGAGGCCGCCCGCCGCGACCACCGCAAGCTCGGCGTCGACCTGGACCTGTTCAGCTTCCCCGACGAGCTCGGCTCCGGGTTGGCGGTCTTCCACCCCAAGGGCGGGATCATCCGCCGGGAGATGGAGAACTACTCGCGGATCAAGCACGAGGAGGCGGGGTACGCCTTCGTCAACACCCCGCACATCACCAAGGGGCACCTGTACGAGGTCTCCGGGCACCTCGACTGGTACGCCGACGGGATGTTCCCGCCCATGGAGGTCGAGGGCGCGAACTACTACCTCAAGCCGATGAACTGCCCGATGCACGACCTGATCTTCCGGTCCCGGGGGCGTTCCTACCGGGAGCTGCCGCTGCGGATGTTCGAGTTCGGCACGGTCTACCGGTACGAGAAGTCCGGTGTGGTGCACGGCCTGACCCGGGTCCGGGGGATGACCCAGGATGACGCGCACATCTTCTGCACCGAGGAGCAGATGGCGGGAGAGCTGAAGTCCCTGCTCGCCTTCGTGCTCGAGCTGCTGCGCGACTACGGCCTGGACGACTTCTACCTGGAACTGTCCACTCGCAACCCGGAGAAGTCGGTCGGCACCGACGAGAACTGGGAGCGGGCGACGGAAGCGCTGCGCACCGCCGCCGAGGAGTCCGGCCTGCACCTGGTCCCCGACCCGGCCGGCGCGGCCTTCTACGGGCCGAAGATCTCCGTGCAGGCCAAGGACGCCATCGGCCGGACCTGGCAGATGTCCACGATCCAGGTCGACTTCAACCTGCCCGAGCGGTTCGGCCTGGAGTACCAGGCCGCCGACGGCACCCGGCAGCGGCCCGTGATGATCCACCGGGCGCTGTTCGGCTCGATCGAGCGGTTCTTCGGCGTGCTCACCGAGCACTACGCGGGGGCGTTCCCGGCCTGGCTGGCCCCGGTGCAGGTGGTGGGCATCCCGATCCGCGAGGACCACACCGACTACCTGCGCGGGTTCGTCGCGGCGCTGCGCGCCGAGGGCATCCGGGCCCAGGTGGACGCGGGTGACGACCGGATGCAGAAGAAGATCCGTACGGCCCAGCAGCAGAAGATCCCGTTCATGGTGATCGCCGGGGACGACGACGTGGCCGCCGGCACGGTGTCGTTCCGGTATCGGGACGGCTCGCAACGCAACGGCGTGCCGACCGCCGAGGCGGTGGCCCACGTGCTCGACGTGGTCAACTCCCGCAGCAACACCGGGCCGTCAGCCGAGGTCTGAGGTCCGGTCCCGCCGCGAGCCGCGGCCCCTCGTTTCACCCCCTGTCCGACCCGGCGTCCGCGCGCCGACCCCACCCGGTCGCCGGCTGCCGGCCGCCGGTTCGCACGGCTGGGGCGGACGCCGCCGGGAACGTAGGATCGACGGCGTGACAGGGGCGGAACGGCACACGGGCAACGGCGTGACCGACGGGCTGGAACGGCATGCGGGCAACGGCATGACCGACGGGCTGGAACGGCTCTGGACTCCGCACCGGATGACGTACGTCTCCGGCGAGGACCGTCCCGAGGGTGGGTACGACAAGCCCGACGGCTGCCCGTTCTGCCTGGCCCCCAGGCTGCCGGCGGAGGAGAGCCTGGTGGTGGCCCGGGGCGAGCGTGTCTTCGCGGTGCTCAACCTGTACCCCTACAACCCGGGGCACCTGCTGGTCTGCCCCTACCGGCACGTGCCCGACTACACCGACCTCGACCTCGCCGAGACCGCCGAGCTGGCGGCGTTCACCCAGACCGCCATGCGGGTGGTGCGGCGGGTCAGCAACGCGCACGGGTTCAACCTGGGCATGAACCAGGGCGGCGTGGCCGGTGCCGGCATTGCCGAGCACCTGCACCAGCACGTGGTTCCCCGGTGGGGCGGCGACGCCAACTTCATGCCGGTGATCGGGCAGACGAAGGTGCTGCCGCAACTGCTCGCCGACACCCGGAACCTGTTCATCCGCGCCTGGCCGGGTTGACAGTCCGTGGCCGGGGTCGTGTCGTTGCGGTGAATTCGTTGCCCCCGCCGCAGCGTGGAGTGGCACGATCTGGCGATGGCAGTGACGACACGGACATTGGGCCGCAGCGGCATCGAGGTCGGCGCCCTCGGCATGGGCTGCTGGGCCATCGGCGGCCCCTGGGCCGAGGGCGCCCAGCCGCTGGGCTGGGGCGCGGTCGACGATGACGAGTCGGTGCGGGCGGTCCGCCGGGCGCTCGACCTCGGCGTTACCCTCTTCGACACCGCCGACACGTACGGGGCTGGGCACGGCGAGCGGATCCTCGGTCGGGCCCTCGCCGGCCGGCGGGACGAGGCCGTGATCGCCACCAAGTGGGGCTACACGTTCGATGAGTTGACCCGCCAGGCCACCGGGCAGGACGCCTCGCCGGCGTACCTGCGCCGGGCCGTGGTCGACTCGCTGCGCCGCCTGGACACCGACCGCATCGACCTCTACCAGCTACACCTGGGCGACCTGCCGGTGCCGCAGGCGCAGGCGCTGTTCGCGGCCTGCGAGGACCTCGTCGCCGATGGGCTGATCCGGGCGTACGGGTGGAGCACCGACCGGGTCGACCGGGCCACCGCCGTCGGCCAGGGCGCCCGCCTCGGCACCGCCGTGCAGCACGACCTGTCCGTGCTGCGCGACGCCCCCGGGCTGCTCGCCGTCTGCGACAAGTACGACCTGGCCAGCATCAACCGTGGCCCGCTCGGCATGGGCCTGCTCACCGGCAAGTACGGCGCCGGCTCCACGCTGCCCCGTGACGACGTGCGGGGGGCGACGGCGAGCTGGCTGGAATGGTTCCGCAGCGGTCGTCCCGCCCCGGAGTGGCTGCGCCGGGTCGGTGCGGTACGGGCCGCGCTGACCGCCGACGGGCGTACCCTCGCCCAGGGTGCGCTGGGCTGGATCTGGGCGCGCAGCGACCGCGCGATCCCGATCCCCGGCTGTCGCACGGTCGCCCAGGTGGAAGAGAACGTCGCCGCCCTGGCCCTCGGCCCGCTGACCCCGGACCACTTCGCCGAGGTGGAACGCCAACTGGCGGCGCTGCGCACGGCGGCCCTGCGTTCCGCCGACCGCCCCTACTGGCCCGTGCCCCCCACGTCACCCATCCGCCCCTAACCACAATGCCGCCCCAGCGTGCGCCGCTGGGGTGATCAAGAGAAGTGCGTCAGAGTTGATCTATGTCTGGACGCAAGCTTCTTGATCGTCGGGGCGGGGAGGGAGGGGCGAGTCAAGGGACGGGGGTGTAGTGGGTGAAGTGGCGGCGGAAGGTGCCGGTGCCGGCGGTGAGGGCGCGTAGCTCGACGGCGTACCGCAGCAGCTCGACGGCCGGCACCTCGGCGCGGACCAGCGTGTGCCCCTCGGCGTCCGGGTCGGGCTCGGTGCCGAGCACCCGGCCGCGCCGGCCGGCCAGGTCGCCCAGCACCGCGCCGACGGTGTGGCCCGGCACCCGGACGACCACCTCGTCGACCGGCTCCAGCACGATGGGCTGGCCTTTCTCGGCGGCGTCGCGCAGGGCGAGGGCCCCGGCGGTCTGGAAGGCGGCGTCGGAGGAGTCGACGCTGTGCGCCTTGCCGTCGACCAGGGTCACCCGCAGGTCCACCACCGGGTGCCCGGCGACCACGCCCCGCTCCAGCTGGGCCCGGATGCCCTTCTCCACCGACGGGATGTAGTTGTGCGGCACCGCGCCGCCGACGATCCGGTCGACGAACTGGAACCCCGCGCCCCGGGGCAGCGGCTCCACCTCGATGTCGCAGACGGCGTACTGGCCGTGGCCGCCGGACTGCTTGACATGCCGGCCGTGCCCCTTCGCGGGCGCGGCGAGAGTCTCCCGCAGGGCCACCCGCACCGGCTCGGTGTCCAGCTCGGCGCCGCCGGCGCGCAGCCGGTCGAGCACCACGTCGGCGTGCGCCTCGCCCATGCACCACAGCACGAGCTGGTGGGTCTCCGGGTTGCGCTCCAGCCGCAGGGTCGGGTCACCGGCGACCAGCCGGGCCAGGTTGCGGGCCAGGGCGTCCTCGTCGGCGCGGCTGTGCGCGACGACCGCCACCGGCAGCAGCGGCTCGGGCATCTCCCATGGTGCGACCAACAGCGGGTCGGCCTTGGCGGAGATGGTGTCGCCGGTCTCCGCGCTGCCCGACTTGGTGATGGCGCAGATGTCGCCGGCCACGCACGCGCCCACCTCGCGCAGGGTCGCGCCCAGCGGGGTGTAGAGGTGTCCGACCCGCTCGTCGGCGTCGTGGTCGGGGTGCCCCCGCTCGGCCATGCCGTGCCCGGCGACGTGCACGGTCAGCTCGGGGCGCAGGGTGCCGGAGAAGACCCTGACCAGGGACACCCGCCCCACGTGCCGGTCCACCGTCGTGCGGACCACCTCGGCGACGAGCGGGCCGGCCGGGTCGCAGGTCAGCGGCGGGCGCGGGGATCCGTCCACGCCGGTGACGGCGGGCAGTTCGTGCTCCAGCGGTGAGGGAAACGCCGAGACCAGGCCGTCGAGCAGCACGTCCAGGCCGACCCCGGTCGCCGCGCAGACCGGTAGCACCGGGTGGAAGTGCCCCTTGGAGACGGCCTTCTCCAGGTCGGCGACCAGCACGTCGGTGTCGATCTCCTCGCCGGCGAGGTAGCGGTCCATGAGGGACTCGTCCTCGCTCTCGGCGATGATCCCCTCGATCAGCTCGTTGCGGGATTCGGCGATCGCCGGCAGGTGCTCCGGGTCGGGCTCGCGTACCTGCGCCGGCAGGCCGGCGGTGTAGTCGAAGACCCGGCGGGTGACCAGGTTGAGCAGCCCCGCCACCGACTCGCCGTCGTCGCCGAGCATCGTCAGGTGCAGCGGCAGCACGTTGTCGCCGAAGACCCGCTGGCACAGCGCCACGGCCTCGTCGAAGTCGGCGCGCGGATGGTCCAGCCGGGTCACCGCGACAGCCCGGGGCATGCCGACGGCGGCGCACTCCTCCCAGAGCGCGGCGGTGGCGGCGTCCATCCCGTCGACGGCGGAGACCACGAACAGCGCGGCGTCGGCGGCCCGCAGGCCGGCGCGCAGCTCGCCGACGAAGTCGGCGTAGCCGGGGGTGTCCAGAAGGTTGATCTTGACGCCGTTGTGCACCAACGGGGCACAGGCCAGGCTCACCGAGCGCTGCTGGCGTACGGCCGCCGGATCGTGGTCGCAGACCGTGGTGCCGTCGGCGACCGTGCCGGCCCGGCCGATCGTGCCGGTGGCGGCGAGCAGCGCCTCGACCAGGGTGGTCTTGCCCGCCCCGGAGTGGCCGACGAGCACCACGTTGCGTACCCCGCCGGGCTCGGTCACCGTCGGCGCGCCGCCGGCGGCCCCCTTCTCCTGACTCCTCTGCGCCATGGGCGCACCTCCCTTAACCGGTGGTGGGTGGCGACCGCCGCGCGCGACGGAGAAGCGGCCCGGTGCTTCTGCCGCGGCGACATCCTCCGGTGATCCGCTGCGCGACGGGTACGGGACGGTCCGGCGGGTGAGCTAAATCACCCCCACACTCGATCTCACACCTCTTGCGGAGCCGACACAAGACTTCCCCGGGCGGGTCGGCGACCGGGGCGTACCGTCGCGGGGTGTCGGCCGTTATCGTGGGACCGCCATGGCGAAGATCTTCCAAGTGTCGGCCCGGGCGGGGATGACCCGCGTCGTCGAGCCGATCGCGCGCGGCCTGCTCCGCGCGGGCGTGACCCCGAACGCCGTCACCGTGACCGGCACCTTCGGGGTGCTCGTCGGCGCGCTCGGCTTCGGCGCCCGCGGGCACCTCGTCGCTGGCGCCCTCATCGTGACGGTCTTCGCGCTCACCGACCTGCTCGACGGAACGATGGCCCGGATGAGCGGCGGCTCGACGCGTTTCGGCGCGTTCCTCGACTCGAGCATGGACCGGGTCGCCGACAGCGCCGTCTTCGGCGCGGTGGCGTACTGGCTGGCCAGGGAGGGCGACCAGGCCGGCGTCGCCGCCGCGCTGATCTGCCTGGCCGCCGGCGGCCTCGTCTCCTACGTCAAGGCCCGCGCCGAGGGGCTGGGGATGACCTGCAACGTCGGCATCGCCGAGCGCACCGAACGGCTGCTCATCGTCGGCGTCGGCGGCCTGCTCACCGGCGTCGGCGTCCCGTACGCCCTACAGGTCGCGCTCTGGCTGCTGGCCGCCGTCTCGATCTTCACCGTGGGGCAGCGGATGGCCCACGTGTACCGGCAGGCCCACGCGACCACGCCGAGCGGGTCCCGGGGGTGAACCTCACGGAGCTGGGCTACGTCGCCGGCTGGCGCCTGGCCCGCGCGCTGCCCCGGCCCGTCGTCGCCGCGGCCTTCCGGGCCGGTGCCGACCGCGCCCACCGCGCCGGCGGCGGGGGTACGGCCCGACTGCGCGCCAACCTGCGCCGGGTCGTCGGCCCCGAGCTGCCCGAGGCCGAGCTGGACGACCTGGTCCGCCGCGGCCTGCGCTCCTACGCCCGCTACTGGATGGAGGCGTTCCGGCTGCCAGCGCTGAGCCGCGAGCAGATCCTCGCCGGGTTCCGGCTCGCCCCCGAGGGCATCGACCAGCTCGCCGCCGACGTGGCCGCCGGCCGGGGCGCGGTGGTGGCGCTGCCGCACGCCGGCAACTGGGACGCCGCCGGGGCCTGGGTGGCCGCCACCGGCTGGCCGATCACCACGGTCGCCGAACGGCTCAAGCCCGAGGGCGTCTACCAGCGCTTCCTCGCCTTCCGTCGGGGCCTGGGCATGGAGATCCTGCCCACCCACGGCGGGGACCGCCCCGTGTTCGACGTGCTGGTGGACCGGCTGCGCCACGGCGCGGTGGTGCCACTGCTGGCCGACCGGGACCTGTCGGCCCGGGGGGTGGAGGTCAACTTCTTCGGCGCGCGGACCCGGATGCCGGCCGGCCCGGCGCTGCTGGCGATCCGCACCGGCGCGCCGCTCTACGTCACCTCGATGTGGTACGAACCGGACGCCGCGTGCGCCTCGATCGCCGGCCCGCTGCCCCTGCCCGAGGCGGACAGTGGGCCGCTGGACCAGCGGGTCCGGGTGCTGACCCAGCGCATTGCCGACGGTCTGGCGGCGGGCATCGCCCGGCATCCGGAAGACTGGCACATGTTGCAGCGGATGTGGCTGGATCAGCGCGGCACCGGCGACGACGGGTCCCGGCCCGCCGCCGGGCCGCCGGCCGCCGCCGGAACGGCCTGAGGCGAAGGGGCGCTGGAATGCGGATCGGCATCGTGTGCCCGTACTCCTTCGACGTGCCGGGCGGGGTGCAGAACCACGTGATGGACCTCGCGGAGGCGTTGCTCGGGCTCGGGCACGAGGTGAGCGTCCTCGCCCCCGCCGACGAGGACTCCCCGCTGCCGCCGTACGTGGTGCCGGCGGGCCGGGCCGTGCCGCTGCCGTACAACGGGTCGGTGGCCCGGATAGCGTTCGGTCCGGTCTCCTCCGCCCGGGTCCGGCGCTGGATCGCCCGCGGCGAGTTCGACGTGCTGCACGTGCACGAGCCGCTGACGCTGAGCCTGTCGATGCTGGCCGTACTGTCGGCCAAGGGGCCGGTGGTGGCGACCTTCCACACCGCGATGACCCGGTCCCGGGTGCTCGCCGCCGCGCAGGGCGTGCTCCAGATCGTGCTGGAACGGATCACCGCCCGGATCGCGGTCAGCGCCCTCGCGCGCAAGGTCCAGGTCGAGCACATGGACGGCGGCGCGGTGGAGATCCCCAACGGGGTCACCGTCGCCAAGTTCAGCCACGCGGCCCCGCTGCCCGGCTGGCCCGGGGAGTGCGGGCCCGGCGAGGGCGGCGCGCTGGGTTTCCTCGGCCGGTTCACCGAGGCCCGCAAGGGTTTCCCGATCCTGCGCGACGCGTTCGTCGAGCTGGCCCGCTCCCGGCCGGGTCTGCGGCTGCTGGTGGCCGGGCCGGGCGACCCGGACGACCTGTTCGACCGGTTTCCCGCCCCGCTGCGCGACCGGGTCACCTTCCTCGGGCTGGTCTCCGAGGCCGACAAGGCGCGGATGCTGCGCAGCGTCCACCTCTACGTGGCCCCGAACACCGGCGGGGAGTCGTTCGGGATGATCCTCACCGAGGCCCTGGCGGCCGGCACCACCGTCGTGGCCAGCGACCTGGACGCGTTCCGCCGGGTGCTCGACGGCGGCCGGGCCGGACACCTCTTCCCCACCGGCGATGCCGTGGCGCTGCGGGCGGCCCTGGCGGGGCTGCTCGACGACCCGGCGCGGCGGGCCGAGCTGACCGCCTGCGGAGACCTGGTGGTGACGCACTTCGACTGGCCCGTGGTCGCCCGCCGGGTCCTGGAGGTGTACGCGGCGGCGATCGAGGCGACCGACGGGCGGGTCATCGACCAGGAGTGGGCGGGGCTCGGCTGAGACCGGCGGGCCGGCGAGCGGGGTGACCCCGTAGGGCCGGGTGGCCGGGGTGACCGGGGTGTCGGCGTCCGCCGCACCCCGGACGAGGCGAACGGAGCAGCACTACGATGCCGGGCATGTGGTGGGTGGTGGGCGCGAGCTTGCTCGTTGGGCTCGTCGCGGCGTACCTGATCTGGACCGCCGGCCGGGTGGAGCGGCTGCGCGTGCGCGCGGACTCCGCGGCCCGGGCCCTCGACGCGCACCTGCTGCGCCGCGCCGCGGCGGCGGCCGTGCTGGCCGAGCGGCGCTACGGCGTGGAGCTGTACGCGGCGGCCCGGATCGCCCTGGACGCCGAGCCGGAGGAGCGGGAGGCCGCGGAGAACGACCTCACCCGGCAGTTGCGGGCGGTGCGGCTGGACCCGACCGACCCGGAATGCGAGGCGGTGATCGCGGCGAGCCGGCGGCTCGCGCTGGCCCGCCAGGTGCACACCGACCTGGTCCGCGACGCCCGGTCCGCCCGCGGCCGCCCCCTGGTGCGGCTGTTGCGGATGGGGCGGCGACACCCCTGGCCGCGCTACTTCGACATCGACGACCCGACCCTCGAACTGCCCACCGACGTGCCCGCCTGAGCCGCTGCCGGTGGGGTGATGACGGCCACAGGGCAGGCCACCGTGGGTCTGATTGGCTGTCGGAGTGGCGTTGCACCCGTCGTAGCATTCAGCTGAGCCACCCCCCGAGCACGCCAAGGAGCGATGACCCGTGCCCGAAACCACTTCCCCGAACGCCAGCACCACCCCCGTCGTCGGGACCGCCCGCGTCAAGCGCGGGATGGCCGAGATGCTCAAGGGCGGCGTGATCATGGATGTGGTCACCGCCGAGCAGGCCAAGATCGCTGAGGACGCCGGTGCCGTCGCGGTGATGGCCCTGGAGCGGGTCCCCGCCGACATCCGCGCCCAGGGCGGGGTGTCTCGGATGAGCGACCCGGACATGATCGACGGCATCATCAACGCCGTCTCGATCCCGGTCATGGCCAAGGCCCGCATCGGGCACTTCGTCGAGGCCCAGATCCTCCAGTCCCTCGGCGTGGACTACGTCGACGAGTCCGAGGTGCTGACCCCCGCCGACTACGCCAACCACATCGACAAGTGGGCTTTCACCGTCCCCTTCGTGTGCGGGGCGACCAACCTGGGCGAGGCGCTGCGCCGCATCACCGAGGGCGCGGCCATGATCCGCTCCAAGGGCGAGGCCGGCACCGGCGACGTCTCCAACGCCACCATGCACATGCGGAAGATCCGCCAGGAGATCGCCCGGCTCAGCTCCCTGCCGACCGACGAGCTGTTCGTCGCGGCCAAGGAGTTGCAGGCCCCGTACGAGCTGGTCCGGGAGGTCGCCGAGACGGGCAAGCTCCCGGTGGTGCTGTTCACCGCCGGCGGCATTGCCACCCCGGCCGACGCCGCGATGATGATGCAGCTCGGTGCCGAGGGCGTCTTCGTCGGCTCCGGCATCTTCAAGTCCGGCAACCCGGCCCAGCGCGCCGCCGCGATCGTGAAGGCCACCACCTTCCACGACGACCCGGACGTGCTGGCCAAGGTTTCCCGGGGCCTCGGCGAGGCCATGGTGGGCATCAACGTCGACGAGATCCCGCAGCCGCACCGCCTGGCCGAGCGCGGCTGGTGACGTGCAAGGAGGGGCCCCTGTTAACGCTTTCGGTATAGGAGGGGCCACTCCTCACAGCCGAGGAGAGGAGCGAACGTGACGGCAGCACCCGCCATCGGTGTGCTCGCGCTCCAGGGCGACGTCCGGGAGCACGTGGCGGCCCTGACCGGCGTGGGCGCGCACGTCCGCCCGGTGCGCCGGCCCGAGGAACTGGACGCGGTCGACGGCCTGGTCATCCCGGGCGGCGAGTCCACCACGATCAGCAAGCTCGCCGACATCTTCGAGATGCGCGAGCCGATCGACAAGCGGATCGCCGCCGGTATGCCGGTCTACGGCTCCTGCGCCGGCATGATCATGCTGGCCACCGAGGTGCTCGACGGCCGCCCCGACCAGCGCGGTTTCGCCGGCATCGAGATGACCGTGCGGCGCAACGCGTTCGGCCGGCAGGTCGACTCGTTCGAGGCCCCGGTGCGGCTCGCCGGGGTCGAGGGCGAGCCGTTCCACGCGGTGTTCATCCGGGCCCCGTGGGTCGAGCGGGTCGGCGTCGGCGTCGACGTCCTGGGCGAGGTGACCGAGGGGCCGGCCGCCGGGCGGGTGGTCGCGGTCCGGCAGGGCAACCTGCTGGCCACCTCCTTCCACCCCGAGCTGACCGGCGACCTGCGGCTGCACCGCTACTTCGTGGACCTGGTCCGCGCCGCCTGAGCCGTACCTGGTCCGCGCCGCCTGGCCGGCACCCAATCCGCACGGCGTGAGCCATGCCCGGGTCGGTGCCGCCTGGCGGTACTCGGCCCGTGCCGCCTGGCCGTACCCGAGGGGCCCGCCCGGACGTCGGGCGGGCCCCTCGGCGCGTCGGCCGCCGGGCGAGCCGGTGCCGGGTGTGACACCGACCCGCGCCACCTCGGTAGGATTGCCGCGGTTCGGCAGGGCTCCGCGCCCGCCGCGGCCATCCACGCAGAGCCGGCCGGCCCGTCGTACGCCGGTGGAGAAGTGGAGTTGGCGCGGGCAGTCGACGCAGGCGTGATCAACAGACGGAGGTAGCAGATGTCCGGCCACTCAAAGTGGGCGACCACCAAGCACAAGAAGGCCGTGATCGACGCCAAGCGCGGCAAGATGTTCGCCAAGCTGATCAAGAACGTCGAGGTTGCGGCCCGCACCGGCGGCGGCGATCCGGCCGGCAACCCGACGCTCTACGACGCCATCCAGAAGGCGAAGAAGAACTCCGTACCGAACGACAACATCGACCGGGCGGTCAAGCGCGGCTCCGGCCTGGAGGCCGGCGGTGCCGACTGGCAGACCATCATGTACGAGGGGTACGGCCCGAACGGCGTCGCGATGCTCATCGAGTGCCTCACCGACAACCGCAACCGGGCGGCGACCGAGGTCCGCACGGCGCTGACCCGCAACGGTGGGTCCCTCGCCGACGCCGGCTCGGTGTCGTACATGTTCTCCCGCAAGGGTGTGGTGATCGTCCCCAAGGCCGGCACCAGCGAGGACGACGTGATGATGGCGGTCCTCGACGCCGGCGCGGAGGAGGTCAACGACCTCGGCGAGGCGTACGAGGTGATTTCCGAGGCGACCGATCTCATCGCCGTGCGCACCGCCCTGCAGGACGCCGGCATCGAGTACGAGTCGGCCGAATCCTCCCTCATCCCCAGCATGAACGTGCAACTGGACGAGGACGGCGCCCGCAAGGTCTTCAAGCTGATCGACGTGCTGGAGGACTGCGACGACGTGCAGAACGTCTACGCCAACTTCGACGTCTCCGACGAGGTGATGGCGGCGGTCGGCTGAGCCGTGGCGGCCGGGGCCGAGCGGCGTTTTCGCGCCGGGCGCGGCGCGGGCACGGCAAGCTGATCGGCGCTCGGACCCCGGCTGGCCGGTGCCGGCGCTGCGCGACCGAGTAGACGATGTCGAGGTTGGCGCCGTCGCGCAGCCAGTCGACGCGCTGCACGAACTCGGGATTCAGCAGCCGGTCGGTGAGGACGAGCCACGCCACCGGCACCGCGAACGCCAGGTCGAGGGCGACCTTCGCGGCGACCAGCGGCCAGGTCCAGCGATTGTGTGCCACCAGCATTGTCTATTGATGTAGCGTCGTGCGCCGGACATCAATGTGCGTGTTGGGCGGGGGCGGGGCGCCCGTGGACCGGGTCGCCCCGCCGGTCGCCGGTCAGCAGGGGCGGCCCTCCCGGAAGCCGCGCTCGACAAAGGAGGCCGGGCCGACCTGGAAGTAGCCGACACCCGGCCGGATCGGGTGGCCGGTGAACAGCTCCACCCGCGAGCCGTACCGCACCAGGTAGCCCGACTCGTCCCCGGCGTTGTTGGTGATCAGCTCGCCCCGGGGGCCGTAGATCTCCTCCAGCTCGTCGAAGGTCATGCCGACCCCTGCGCCGGCGGGGGAGTAGGGCGGCACGGTGGCGGTGCCGATCTCCACCAGCCGGCCGCCCACGAAGGCCAGCATGATCTGGCCCGCCCAGGCCCCGGTGACGCCCGCCTGGACCACGCCGTCGCACCCGGGTGCCGTCCAGTCGATCAGCCCGGCCGCCGACAGGCGTGCCAGGTCGGCGCCGATCCGGAACGGCCCGGCGCCCCGCACGCTCATGACCTGGGTCTGGTCCCCGACGACGGGACCCGGTGCGGTGGCGGCCCGGCCGGGTGCCGTCGCACCGGCGTCGACGCCGTGCCGGGGGTGGAGCGGCGCGGCGGCGACGGCCGGGGGCGCGGCGGCGACCGCGACGAGCGCGGCCACGGTTAGCGCGGCTGAGACGATGGGGTACGGGAGACGGTGCATGGGGATCTCCTCCTCCGGATCGGGTTGTCCTGACCTGTTGGTCTCCCCGGAGGCGGCCACGGTTCGTCGGTTTCCCGACATGACCGTCTACCGTCGAGACGCAGCGGCGGGGGTGACGCGGTGACCAGTCCGGGGCGGATCGGGCCCTACCGGATCGAGCGGCTGCTCGGCGCGGGGTCGTTCGCGACGGTCTGGCTGGGCCACGACCCGGTCCTCGACGCCCGGGTGGCGATCAAGGTGCTGGCCGAGAACTGGCACCACGACCTGCGGGTCCGCGAACGCTTCCTCGACGAGGGCCGGCTGCTGCGGCGGCTCGACCATGAACGGCTGGTCCGGGTGCACGCGGTGGGCGAGCTGCCCGACGGCCGGCCGTACCTCGTCATGGCCTGGGCGGACGGCGGCAGCCTGGCCGACCGGCTGGCGGGCGGCCCGCTGCCCGTGCCGGTCGCGCTGGCCGTGCTCGCCGAGATCGCCGCCGGGGTCGCCGTCCTGCACCGCCACGACGTGGTGCACCGCGATCTGACCCCCGGCAACGTCCTCTTCCGGTCCACGCCGGACGGCGAACGGGTGCTGATCGCCGACCTCGGGCTGGCCAAGGCGCTCGCCGCCGCGTCCGGTCTCACCGCCCGCGCCGGAACCCCCGGCTACATGGCGCCGGAGCAGGACGACCCCCTCGCCGTCGTCGACACCCGCGCCGACGTGTACGGGCTGGGCCGGCTCGGCCTGCGGCTGCTCGGCGCGGACGCGGCCCGGCCGGATCCGGCCCGGCTGCGCCCGGGCGTCCCGCCCGGGGTGGCGGCGGTGCTGC
>NZ_GG657738.1:5723735-5724389 GCF_000158815.1 Micromonospora sp. ATCC 39149
GACCGGTGGGCGGCGGACCCCGCGGTGCCGGGAGCCTTCGTGGGCCTGTCCGCCGGCATCGCCGCGCGGACCACCCCGGCGGGCTTCGTCGCCGAGCGCCCGCACGCCGACTGCGTTGCGGCCCCGACGCGGCACACCCGGCAAGCGGGCATCGACTGGGTGGTGGCGTGGTTCACCTGCCCCCGGGGCCGGCCGGTGCTCGTCGAGGCCGCCGGGCTGGGCCCCGGCCGCGCCGGGCTGCTCTACGTGCAGGTCGCGCCGCCGGCGGGCAGCGGGCCCGACTTCGTCGACTCGCTGCTGGCCGGGGTGGCGGTGCGGTAGCCGCCGCTAACGCACCACCACCGTGAGCGGGTACGTCGTGCCCTCCTGCGGGATCAGCACGACCACGGTGCCGGCGCGGACGAACCGGATCTCCACCACCCCGGCCTCGTAGCTGCGCGAGACCAGGTCCTCCCGGTCGACGGTCACCTCGCCCGGGCCGATGCCCCGGATTGCCAGCACCGCCCCGGTGGCGAAGCACATCGCGGGCAGCAGCGCCAGCTCGGTCTCGGCGAGCACCAGCTCGTACCGGACCGCCCCGAGGCACGCGCTGGGCAGTCCCGTCCGCGACGGCGGCGCGGCGGGCGTACGGGTGCTCGCGTCCGTGCTGGCCGG
>NZ_GG657738.1:5725415-5751446 GCF_000158815.1 Micromonospora sp. ATCC 39149
GCCCGCGCGGCTGCTGGAGGTCGCCGATGCCCGGCGATAGGGTGGGCCGACCGATCTCGACAACCCATGATCCGACCCGGGGGGGCGCCACGCATGGGCGATTCGTTCGCGCATCTGCACGTGCACACCGAGTACTCGATGCTCGACGGGTGCGGGCCCGGCTCAAGGACCTCTTCGCCGAGGCCAACCGGCTCGGGCATGCCCGCGGTCGCGATGACCGACCACGGCAACATGCACGGCGCGAACGACTTCTACAAGCAGGCCATGGCCGCCGGGATCACCCCCATCCTGGGCGTCGAGGCGTACGTGGCGCCGGAGTCGCGCTACCACAAGGCGCGGGTGAAGTGGGGCCGGCCGGAGCAGAAGAGCGACGACGTCTCCGGCAACGGCGCGATCACCCACATGACCATGTGGGCGGCGAACAAGACCGGCCTGCACAACCTGTTCACCCTCAACTCGCGCGCCTCCATGGAGGGTCACTACGTCAAGTGGCCACGGATGGACATGGAGTTGATCGCCGAGCACGCCGAGGGGATCATGGCCACCACCGGCTGTCCCTCCGGTGCGGTGCAGACCCGGCTACGGCTTGGCCAGTTCGACGAGGCGCTCAAGGTCGCCTCCGCCTACCAGGACATCTTCGGCAGGGACAACTACTTCCTGGAGCTGATGGACCACGGCCTCGACATCGAGCGCCGGGTCCGCGACGGGCTCACCGAGATCGGCAAGAAGCTCGGCATCCCGCCGGTGGTGACCAACGACTCGCACTACACCCACGAGGCCCAGGCCGAGGCGCACGACGTGCTGCTGTGCGTGCAGACCGGCAGCAACATCGCCGACCCGAACCGGTTCCGCTTCGAGGGCGGCGGCTACTTCATCAAGTCGGCCGAGCAGATGCGCGCCGTCGACTCCTCCCAGCTCTGGTTGGAGGGCTGCCGCAACACGCTGCTGGTGGCGGAGAAGGTCGACCCGGCGGGGATGTTCGAGTTCCACAACCTGATGCCGCGCTTCCCGGTCCCGGAGGGGGAGACGGAGGAGTCGTGGTTCCGCAAGGAGACGTTCAAGGGGTTGGCCCGCCGGTTTCCCGGCGGTGTCCCCGAGGGCCACGTGGTGCAGGCGGAGTACGAGTTGGGCGTCATCATCCAGATGGGGTTCCCGTCGTACTTCCTCGTGGTCGCCGACTTCATCGGGTGGGCGAAGAGTCAGGGCATCGCGGTGGGTCCGGGTCGTGGCTCGGCGGCCGGCTCGCTGGTGGCGTACGCGTTGGGGATCACGGACCTGGACCCGATCCCGCACGGGCTGATCTTCGAGCGGTTCCTCAACCCGGAGCGGGTCTCGATGCCGGATGTCGACATCGACTTCGACGAGCGTCGGCGCGGTGAGGTGATCAAGTACGTCACCGACAAGTGGGGTGAGGACAAGGTCGCGCAGATCGCGACGTTCGGCACGATCAAGGCGAAGGCGGCGATCAAGGACTCGGCGCGGGTGCTGGGGTATCCGTACGCGGTGGGGGACCGGATCACCAAGGCGATGCCGCCGGCGGTGATGGGCAAGGACATCCCGCTGTCGGGGATCTTCGACCCGAAGCACCCGCGCTACGCGGAGGCGGGGGAGATCCGGGGCCTGTACGAGTCGGATCCGGACGTGAAGAAGGTCATCGACACGGCGAAGGGCATCGAGGGGCTGATCCGGCAGACCGGCGTGCACGCCGCCGGGGTGATCATGTCGGCGGAGCCGATCATCGAGCACATCCCGCTGATGCGGCGCGACTCCGACGGGGTGATCATCACCCAGTTCGACTACCCGACGTGCGAGTCGCTCGGGTTGTTGAAGATGGACTTCCTGGGTCTGCGGAACCTGACGATCATCGACGACGCGGTGAAGAACATCCAGCTCAACCACGGCAAGGACCTGGACCTGCTGGGGTTGGACCTGGACGACAAGGCCGCGTACGAGCTGCTGGCCCGGGGCGACACGCTGGGGGTGTTCCAGCTCGACGGTGGGCCGATGCGGTCGCTGCTGCGGTTGATGAAGCCGGACAACTTCGAGGACATCTCCGCCGTGCTGGCGCTGTACCGGCCTGGTCCGATGGGCGTGGACTCGCACACCAACTACGCGCTGCGCAAGAACGGGTTGCAGGAGATCACGCCGATCCACCCGGAGCTGGAGGAGCCGCTGCGGGAGATCCTGGCCCCCACCCACGGCCTGATCGTCTACCAGGAGCAGGTGCAGCGGGCGGCGCAGATCCTCGCCGGGTACACGCTCGGCCAGGCGGACCTGCTGCGCCGGGCGATGGGCAAGAAGAAGAAGGAGATCCTGGACAAGGAGTTCGTGCCGTTTAGGGACGGCTGCCGCGAGCGCGGCTACTCCGACGAGGCGATCCAGGCCGTGTGGGACGTCCTCGTGCCGTTCGCCGGGTACGCGTTCAACAAGGCGCACTCGGCGGCGTACGGGCTGGTGTCGTACTGGACGGCGTACCTGAAGGCGCACTACCCGGCCGAGTACATGGCGGCGCTGCTGACCTCCGTCGGCGACGACAAGGACAAGATGGCGCTGTACCTGTCGGAGTGCCGGCGGATGGGCATCCAGGTGCTGCCGCCCGACGTGAACACCTCCGCCGGGCCGTTCACCCCGGTCGGGAAGGACATCCGGTTCGGGTTGGCGGCGATCCGCAACGTCGGGGCGAACGTGGTGGCCTCGATCATGCGGTGCCGGCAGGACAAGGGCGAGTACGCCGACTTCTACGACTTCCTGGCCAAGGTCGACGCGGTGGTCTGCAACAAGAAGACCATCGAATCGCTGATCAAGGCCGGCGCGTTCGACGTCATGGGCCACACCCGCAAGGGCCTGCTCGCCGTGCACGCCGACGCCATCGACGCGTACGCCGACGTCAAGCGCAAGGAAGCCGTCGGCCAGTACGACCTGTTCGGCGCCGGATTCGGCGACGCCGAGGCCGCCGGCGGCAGCACCACCGTCATGCCGACCATCGGCGAGGCCGAGTGGGACAAGCGGGACAAGCTCGCCTTCGAACGCGAGATGCTCGGCCTCTACGTCTCCGACCACCCGCTGTTCGGCCTCGAACACGTCCTCGGCGCCGCCGCCGACACCACCATCGCCGCCCTGTCCGAGGAGGGCACCGTCCCCGACGGGGCGGTCGTCACCCTCGCCGGCATCCTCTCCGGCGTGCAGCGGCGGGTCACCAAGCAGGGCCGGGCCTGGGCGTCGGCCACCCTGGAGGACCTCGCCGGCGGCGTGGAGACCCTGTTCTTCCCCAACACCTACGAGGTGATCGGCCAGTACATCGCCGAGGACGCGATCGTGGTGGTCAAGGGGCGGGTCGACCGCCGCGACGACACCCCCCGCATCATGGCCATGGACATGCAGCTGCCCGACGTCACCAGCAACCCCGGCAGCAAACCGGTCACCCTCACCATCCCCGTGCACCGCTGCACCCCACCCCTGGTGGAACGCCTCAAGGAAACCCTGGTCCTGCACCCCGGCGACACCGAGGTCCACGTCAAGCTCCTCAACGGCGGCAAGACCACCACCCTGCGACTCGGCCCGTTCCGGGTCGCGGCCACCACCGCCCTGATGGGCGACCTCAAGAGCGTCCTCGGCCCCGCCAACGTCAGCTGACCCGCCGTTCACCGGCCGGCCGGTGAACAGCGGGCACCGCGGGGGTCAGGCCGGGCGGTACTCCATCTCCGGGCGGCCCGGGGAGCCGTAGCGGGGGGTACGCACCGCCCGTTCGGCAGCCACCAGGTACTCCAGGTACCGGCGGGCGGTGACCCGGGAGATGCCGGCCAGCCGGGCCACCTCGGAGGCGGATCGGCCGGCGTCGCCGGTGAGCGAGCCGAGCACCGTGCGCAGGGTCTGCTCGTCGAGCCCCTTCGGCAGGGTGTGCGCGGCCGGGCCGCGCAGGGTGGCGAACATCCGGTCCACCTCGTGCTGGGCGGGCCACCTCACCCTCGGCCAGCACCTGGCGGCGGTACTCGGCGTACCGGTGCAGCTTGTCGCGGAACGCCGCGAAGGTGAACGGCTTGAGCAGGTAGTGGGTCACCCCGAGCGACACCGCCGTACGGACCACCGCCAGGTCCCGGGCCGAGGTCACGGCCAGCACGTCCACCGTGCTGCCGGCGGTTCGCAGCGCCCGGCACACCTCCAGCCCGTGCAGGTCGGGCAGCCGGAAGTCGAGCAGGACGAGATCGACCGGATTCTCCTAAAAACCGCCGCAGCGCCGCCATCGCCTCCCGCGCGGTGTGCGCCACCCCGACCACCACGAACCCGGGCACACAAAAAGGTGTACGTGCGGTGCGCCTCGGCCAGCAGCGGCTCGTCCTCCACCACGAGCACCCGGGATGTCGGTCACGGGCTGCCCCACCCGGCCCGGGACCGGCAGCCGGACGGTGAACAGGGTCCCGCCGTCGACGGAGCGGCCCACGTCGGCCCGGCCGCCGTGGCGGCGTACCACCTGGCCGACGAGGGCCAGACCGAGGCCCCGCCCGGCGCTCTTGGTCGACCAGCCGCGCCGGAACGCGTCGGCCACCCGTTCCGGTGCCAGCCCCGGCCCGCTGTCGCCGACCCGGACCACCACGGCACCGTCGTCGGCGCCGACGAAGACCCGCACCCGCCGGGGTGCCTCGGTGCCGGCCACCGCCTCCAGGGCGTTGTCGATCAGGTTCCCGACGACGGTGATCAGGTCCGTCACAGGCAGCGGGGTGCCGTCGAGCCGGCAGTCCGGTTCCACCAGCAGGTCCACGCCGCGCTCGCCGGCCTGCGCCGACTTGCCCAGCAGCAGGGCGGCCAGGGCCGGCTCGGTCACCGCGCCGACCACCCGGTCGGTGAGCTGCTGGGCGACCGCCAGGTCCTCGGTGGCCAGCCTGACCGCCTCGTCTGCCCGGCCCAGCTCCACCAGCGTCAGCACGGTGTGCAGCCGGTTGGCCGACTCGTGGGTCTGCGCCCGCAGCGCGTCGGTCAGCGCCCGCACCGAGTCCAGCTCGCTGGTGAGGGTACGTAGCTCCGTCTGGTCCCGCAGGGTCAGCACGGTGCCGAGGCGGTGCCCCTCGAACATCGCCGTGCGCTGGTTGACCACCAGCACCCGGTCGCCGGCCACGACCGGCTCGTCGTGCGCGTCCCGCCCGGAGGTCAGCAGGTCCGCCACGGCGGGCGGCAGGTCGACCTCCCCGGCCGGCCGGTCCACCACCGTCGCGTCGTCGGCGAGCCCCAGCAGCCGCCGCGCCTCGTCGTTGACCAGGGCCACCCGGCGGTCCACCGTCGCCACCACCAACCCCTCCCGCACCGAGTGCAGGACCGCGTCGTGGTACTCGTACATCCTGGTCATCTGACCGGGGCCCAGGCCGTGGGTCTGCCGGCGCAGCCGCCGGCTCAGCAGCCACGAGCCGGTCGCCGCGAGGGCGAGCGCCGGGGTGGCGGCGGCGAGCAGCACGGGGGCCTGGGCCAGCAGGCGGCGGTTGATCGCGCTGGTGGAGATGCCGACGGAGACCAGCCCGACGATCCGGCCGTCCGCGGCGCGGACCGGCACCACCGCCCGCACCGACTCGCCGAGGGTGCCCACGTTCGTGGTGGTGAACGCCCGACCCGCCAGCGCCGGCCCGATGTCGCCGACGAACGGCTGACCGATCCGCTCCGGCCGGGGGTGCGAGTACCGCGTCCGGTCGGGGGCCATCACCACCACGAAGTCCGTCCCGGTCGCCACCCGGGTGGCCTCCGCGTACGGCTGGAGCGACGCAGACGGGTCGGCGGAGGCGAGGGCCGCGCGCACGTCCGGAGAACCGGCCACGGTGTGCGCCACGGCCAGCACCTCCTCCCGGGCGGCGTCCCGTGCGTCGCTGCGGGCCAGCCACACGCCGCCCGCTGACGCCGCCAGCACCAGGAGCCCGACCACCAGGGCCTGGAGGGCGAAGAGCTGCCCCGCGATGCTCCACTGCCGTCGGGCCACGACACCTCCTGTCCGCGATTCTGCTGCTGGCGCAAGTGTGGCGCGCCGGTCGGCCGCCGATGTCGGCCGTGGGTCACGGGAGTGAACAGAATGACCACAAGGCTGCCGTGCCGTGAGGCGCAGTTCACATTGTGGGCATGGACACCACCCCCACCGCCACCTCCACCGCCAAGTCCACCCCCACCCGTCGGGACCCCACCCGATACCTCTACCTGGCCGTGATCGCCGCCGCGATCGCGGGCATCATCGTCGGACTCGTCGCGCCCGAGGTGGGCAAGGCGCTGAAACCGCTCGGCACCGGATTCGTCTCGCTGATCAAGATGATGATCAGCCCGGTGATCTTCTGCACGATCGTCCTCGGCGTCGGCTCCGTGCGGCAGGCCACGAAGGTCGGCAAGGTCGGCGGCCTCGCGCTCGGCTACTTCCTGCTGATGTCGACCGTCGCGCTGGCCATCGGCCTCGTCGTGGGCAACCTGATCCAGCCGGGCACCGGCCTGGACCTCGGCACGCAGGCCGCCAGCGCCGGCCAGGCGGCGGCCAGCGGCGAGAGCGGGGGTACGACCGAGTTCCTGCTCGGGATCATCCCGACCACGCTGGTCTCCGCGCTCACCGGGGGGGAGGTGCTCCAGACGCTGCTGGTCGCCCTCCTGGTCGGCTTCGCCGTGCAGAGCCTGGGCAGTCGCGGCGAGCCCGTCCTGCGTGCCATCGGGCTGCTGCAACGACTGGTCTTCAAGGTGCTCGCCATGATCATGTGGGTCGCCCCGATCGGCGCGTTCGGCGCGATGGCCGCCGTCGTCGGCGCGACCGGCATGGACGCCCTGACCAGCCTCGCCCAGATCATGCTCGGCTTCTACGCCACCTGCCTGATCTTCGTGGTCGTGGTGCTCGGCCTGCTGCTGCGTCTGGTCTCCGGCATCTCGATCTTCTCCCTGCTGCGCTACCTGGGCCGGGAGTTCCTGCTGATCCTGTCCACCTCGTCGTCGGAGTCGGCGCTTCCCCGGCTCATCGCCAAGATGGAGCACATCGGTGTCAGCAAGCCCGTCGTCGGGATCACCGTGCCCACCGGGTACTCGTTCAATCTCGACGGCACCGCGATCTACCTGACCATGGCGTCGCTGTTCGTGGCCGACGCCATGGGCAAGCCGATGTCGATCAGCGAGCAGATCGGCCTGCTCCTGTTCATGATCATCGCCTCGAAGGGCGCGGCCGGGGTGACCGGTGCCGGCCTGGCCACCCTGGCCGGCGGCCTCCAGTCGCACCGCCCCGACCTGCTCGACGGCGTCGGACTGATCGTCGGCATCGACCGGTTCATGTCCGAGGCCCGCGCGCTGACCAACTTCGCCGGCAACGCCGTGGCCACCGTCCTGGTCGGCACCTGGACCGGCGAGTTCGACCGCGAGCAGGCCCGGGACGTGCTCGCCGGCCGCTGCCCCTTCGACGAGGCCACCATGCTCGACGAGGACGAGCCCGCCGACGGCTCGCAGCCGCCGGCCGAGCCGCAGCGCCCGGCCCTCAGCAGCGCCTCCGCCTGACCGGCCCCGCCACTGCCCCTCCTGCCCCGCTGCCGCCTCCGCCAGCCGCCCGTCGCCGCCCCCGATTCAGCCGCCGTAGCCCGCTGCCGGTGTCCGATCGGGGGCGGCCACCGTCGGTCGATTGGCGCTCACGACGGCGGCGCGGGCGCACTACGGTCGGTGGCATGGAGTTGGAACAGGCGCGCAAGCTGTGGCAGCCGCAGCCCGGCTGGCTGAACACCGCCAGCTACGGGCTGCCGCCCGAGCCGGGCTGGGCGGCGGTGCAGGAGGCGCTGGCCGACTGGCGGATGGGACGTACCTCCTGGGAGGTTTGGGACGACGCGACCCGGCGGTCCCGGGCGGCCTTTCGCCGCCCTGGTCGGCGTGCCGGCCACCGACGTGGCGATCGGCAGCACCGTCTCCGGGCTGCTCGCCCCGGTCGCGGCGGCCCTGCCGGCCGGCGCCACGGTGGTGGTTCCGGAGGTGGAGTTCACCTCCAACCTCTTTCCCTGGCTGGCGCAGGTCGAGCGGGGGGTGCGGGTGCGGACGGTCCCGCTCGCCGGCCTCGTCGACGCGATCGACGCCGGCACCGACCTGGTCGCGTTCAGCCTGGTGCAGTCCGCCGACGGCACCGTCGCCGACTACGACCGGATCGTCGCCGCGGCCCGGGCGCACCGCGCGCTGGTGGCCGTGGACGCGACCCAGGCGTGCGGTTGGCTGCCGTTCGACGCCGGCCTGGCCGACGTGGTCGCGGTCGGGGCGTACAAGTGGTTGATGGGGCCGCGCGGGTCGGCCCTGGCCTACCTGGCACCCGCGCTGCGCGAGCGGCTGCGCCCCGATGCCGCCGGCTGGTACGCGGGCGAGGACCCGTTCTCCTCCTACTACGGCCCGCCGCTGCGGCTGGCCCGTGACGCCCGGCGGTTCGACCAGTCCCCGGCGTGGTTCAGTTGGGTCGGCACCGCCCCCGCGCTGGAACTGCTCGCCGAGATCGGCCTGCCGGCGGTGCGCGAGCACGACGTGACACTGGCCAACCGGTTCCTCGCCGGGCTGGGTCGGCCGCCGGGAAACAGCGCGATCGTTGCTGTCGAGGTGCCCGGCGCGCAGGAAAAGCTGGAACGGGCGGGCATCCGGGCGGCGGTGCGCACCGGCCGGGTCCGGGCCTCGTTCCATCTCTACACCACCGAGGCCGACGTCGACCTGGCCCTGGAGGCGCTTGCCGGCTGACCGGCCGTTACCGCCGCCCGCCGTGGCGGATCGGCCGGCCGGGCCCACCACGGCGGCGTGCGCGGTTCCGTCCGTAAGCCCGCCCGGCAACTGTCCACCGGTCGGGTTCGGGGGTGCCGGCCGGCCGGGTCCCCTGTGTGTGGGGGCCCGGCCGGTGGTGTGTCGGTGCCTGTGCCTGTGCCTGTGCCTGTGTGCGTGTGGGTGTGTGGGTCAGTTGTTCCAGTGCTGGGCGACGAGGTCGGCGGCCTGCTGTTCCCATTGGGCGTACGCGTCGGGGTAGGCCGAGACCTGGACGGTCTGGGCGGCGTCGGTCAGGGGCATGTTCTGCCAGCCGTCGACCTGTCGCAGGCCCTTGAGGAACGCGGTGGTGGCGTATTCGGGGTTGGTGATCTGTTCGGGGGTGCCCCAGCCGCTGGAGGGGCGTTGCTGGAACAGGCCGAGGGAGTCGTGGTCGTTGCGGTCGCCGAGGTGGCCGAGGTTCTCCAGCTTCGATTCCTGCAGGGCGGTGGCGATGGAGATCACGGCGGCTCGTTCGTCGAGGCCGGTCTTCTTCGTGGCGGCGATGATGGCCTTGACGTTGGCGGTCTGTTCGGTGTTGAGGTTGATGTGGGACTGGGTGCCCTGTACGCCGTGGGGGATGAGTTTGGTGGTGTCCACGGTGTTTGCCTTGTCGGTCTGGATGGCGGCGACGGGGCGGGTGTCGGCGGTGGTGGTGTCGGTGTGGTGCAGGGGGCCGGCGGCGAGGCCACCGGCGAAGGCGAGGCCGGCGATGCCGAGGATGCTGTTGCGCAGGATCGTCGTGTTCATGGGGGTGACTCCAATCGGGGGTCGACACCTACCTGGGGGGGTGGGTGTGTGCACCACGTCGAGGCGCCCGAACAACGGCAGGCAAGCCTGAAGCGGGGAAACAGGCCTGAAGCGGGAAAGTCGCGGCGAGCAGAGCGGGGGCGGAGCGGGGGCGGAGCGGGGAAAGTCGCGGGGAGCGCAGTGGAGAGGGGGCCGGTCTGCCAGGGGTGGCTGGTGGTGGCCGGTCGCGGTGTGACGACCGTCGGCCGGTGCGCATTCCACCGGGGTGGCTCCCCGCCCGGGGGTGGTCACCGGGTGCCCGTTTCCGCGAAAGGGGCGGTGGAGCGGGGTTCTGCTCGATCGTCTGTCAGGTGTAACGACCCCGGCCGGGCCGTCATTCCACGGTCGGGGTGCCGGCGGTCACCCCCGGGGGCCCTGAGGGCCGGTCGGGCGGGGGCGTCTACGGCCACGCCCACCCAGCCCCCTGGGACGGATCGGGCAATCGCCCCAGGGCGGGCCTGACGGGTCGGGTGATCGACTCCATACCGGCGGTATGGGGCATGTGGGCGGGCCGGATGCCCCCATCTGGCGGACACGGAGTCGATCAACGCAGAGCCCGCGCGACGGGCGCGCGTGACCTGGCGCACAAACGATACGGTCCGGTTCCGTATCGAAAATTCCTCGCCTAACCTCGTCCAGGTTACGAGTCCGCCCCGTGTCGTATTTGCGTAGCGGGGCGCACCGGGGGAGAGGGAAGGCCCATGCAAGCGCACGAGAACACCGGACACCCGAGGAGGTGGGCGATCCTCGGGGTGCTGGTGATCAGCCTCCTTGTCGTCGTCCTCGACAACACCATCCTCAACGTCGCCCTGCGTACGCTCGCCGACCCGGTGCACGGCCTCGGCGCGAGCCAGGGCGAGCTGGAGTGGTCGATCAACTCCTACACGCTCGTCTTCGCGGGCCTGCTCTTCACCTTCGGCGTACTCGGTGATCGCGCCGGTCGTAAACGCTTCCTGCTGATCGGGCTGGCCCTGTTCGGCCTGGCGTCGCTGCTGTCGGCGTACGCGCAGAGCCCGGCCCAGCTCATCGGCGCCCGCGCGCTGATGGGCGTCGGCGGGGCGGCGATCATGCCGGTGACCCTGTCGATCATCTCCAACGTCTTCGACCCCCGAGAGCGTGGCCGGGCGATCGGCGTGTGGGCCGGCGCGGTCGGCCTGGCCGTGGCGATCGGCCCGGTTCTCGGCGGTGCGCTGCTGGAACATTACTGGTGGGGCTCGGTCTTCCTGATCAACGTGCCGGTGGTCGCGCTCGGCGTGGTCCTGGTCGCCCTGCTGGTGCCCGAGTCCCGCGACCCCGACCCGGGGCGGGTCGACGTCCCCGGCGTGCTGCTGTCGGTGGTGGGTCTGGTCGCGCTGACCTACGGCATCATCGACGGCGGCGAGCACGGCTTCGACCGGCCCCTGGTCTGGGTGTCGATCCTCGGCGGCCTGGCCGTGCTGACCTGGTTCGTGCTGCTGGAGCTGCGCAGCGACCACCCGTCGCTGGATGTCCGGTTGTTCCGGGTGCCCCGCTTCGCCGCCCCGGTCGCGCTGGTCGGGCTGATCTTCTTCGCAGCCATGGGCGTGATGTTCTTCAGCTCGTTCTACCTGCAACTGGTCCGTGGCTACACCCCGTTGCAGACCGGCCTGCTCTTCCTGCCCTTCGCCGCCGCCCAGCTGATCTTCGCCCCGCGTAGCGCGGCGATGGTCCGCAGGTACGGGGGCCGGGCCGTCGCGGCCGTCGGGTTGGCGCTGTCCACCGTGGCCCTCGCGGCGTTCGCGTTCATCGACGCGAGCACCCCGATCTGGGTGGTCCTGGTGGTCTTCCTCCTCCAGGGCATCGGCATGGCCAACATCATGCCGCCGGCCACCGAGTCGATCATGTCGGCGCTGCCCCGGGAGAAGGCCGGCGTCGGGTCGGCGGTCAGCAACACCGTCCGCCAGGTCGCCGGTGCCCTCGGCGTGGCCGTGCTCGGCTCGGTCCTGTCCGCGGTCTACCGGGGTGACGTCGCCCCTGCCCTGCGTGGCCTGCCGGCCGGGGCGCACGAGGCGGCCAGTGAGTCGATCTCCGGCGCGTACGCGGCGGCCGGGCAGCTCGGCCCGACCGGGCCGGCGCTGGTCACGGCCGCCAATGCCGCCTTCGTCTCGGCGATGCACTGGGCGGCGGCGCTCGCTGCGGTGGTCGCCGCGCTCGGCTTCGTGGTCGTGCTGCGCTGGATGCCAGGCCGGCCCAACGGCCGGGCAGCCGGCTCACCGGTGACAGGTGAACCGGAGTTGGCCGGAACCGCATAGGTACGGCAACAATGTCGGACATGACTTCCACCGCCGATGCTCCGCGGTCGCCCGGGCGACCGCGGAGCAGCCGCGCGGACGAGGCGATCGTGGAGGCCGCCCTCGACCTGCTCGCCGAGGGCAACACGATCGAGGCGCTCTCCATCGAGGCGATCGCGGCCCGGGCCGGGGTCGGCAAGGCGACCATCTACCGCCGATGGCGGAGCAAGGACGCGCTGCTGCTGGACGCGCTGCGTCGGCTCAAGGGTGCCATGCCGAATCCGGCGGGCCACTCCGTCCGGGACGACCTGGTGCTGCTGGTCGGCGCGGTCGGGCACCACATCGACCCGCGCGCCGCCAAGATCATGCCGTGCCTCGTGCCGGAGGTGAACCGCAGCCCCGACCACTTCCAGCTCTACCAGAACATCATCGAGCCCCGCCGGCAGCTGATGCGCGAGGTGCTCCGCCGGGGGGTGCGCCTCGGCGAACTGCGGGCCGACCTCGACATCGAGGTGGCGATGGCGCTGCTCACCGGGCCGATGCTGATCCAGCGGATGCTGCGCTGGCACCCCGAGCTGGACGACACCCTGCTCCCGGACCGGATCGTCGACGGCGTCCTGGACGGCATCCGGGCCCGCTGACGGCACCCAGACCGCTCAGTAGGGCGGCGGCTCGCGGAGCTGGCATCCCACCCGGTCAGGGCGACGGCTCGCGGAGCTGCATCCCACCCGGTCAGGGCGACGGCTCGCGCAGCCGGTGCAGGCGCAGCGCGAGTTGCACCTCCAGCGCCCGGCCGGGCTTCTGCCAGTCGGGGCCGAGAAGCTGACCGACCCGTTCCAGTCGCTGGGTCACCGTGTTGACGTGCACGTGCAGCAGCTCGGCCGCCCGGGCCAGGCTGCCCCCCACCCCGAAGTACGCCTCCAGGGTCTTGACCAGCGCGGTGCCCCGCCGGGCGTCGTAGTCCACCACCGGCCCGACGGTGGTGGCGAGGAACCGGGCCACGTCCCGGTCCCCCCGGTCGCCCACCGCCCCGAGCAGCAGCCCGACGAAACCCAGCTCGGCGGTGCTCGCCCCCTGCCCGGCCCGGCCCAGCGCGCCGAGCGCCGCCAGGCAGCGGTCCGCCTCTTGAAAGATCGTCGCCAGCGAGGCGGGGTCGGTCGACGGGCCGCTCGCCCCGGCGGTCACCGGCCGGCCGGTCACCCGGGACAGGTCCCGGGACACCGCGCGGGCCGCGCCGCCGGCGTCCCGGCCGGGCAGCATCAGCACCACCCGGCCGTCGCGCGCCGCGGCCAGCCCGCCGCGCGTCGAGGCGTACGTGGTGGCCCAGGAGAGCACCCGCTGCCGGGCGGACCCGGTCGAGGCGATCGCGTCGTCCCCGACGGCCACCAGCACGTGCGGGGCATCCAGGTCCACCCCGAGGCGACGGGCCCGGTTGCGCAGCGCGTCGGTGTCGGCCAGCGGCCGGGCGATCAGGTCGTCGAGCAGCTCGCCCCGCACCCGACCCTCCGCCTCGGCCACGGTGCGGCGGAACAGCAACAGCAGCGCGGTCACCAGCGCCGCCCGCTCCAGGATGCGCTGGTCGGCGTCGACCAGCTCGCCGTCGGGGCGCAGCAGAAGCGCGCCCAGGTTCTCCGTGCCGGCGACCACGGCGGCGTACCAGAAGGGGCCCCGGCGGACGCTGCGCCCCTCGGTCCGCGACGCCGCCACCGCCTCCACCAGGCCCGCCCGCTCCGGCTCGTCGATCTGGCCGACCCGGGCCAGCCGCCGCCCCTGGGCGTCCAGCGCCAGCAGCGCCCCGCCGAGCACGTCGGTGACGGCGGACGCCACGTCCTCCACCCCGCCGCCGCGCAGCACCAGCGCGGTCATCCGGTCGTGCGCCGCCGCCGCCCGCTCCACGGAGCTGCTGTGCGCCCGGATGGTGGTGTTGGCCGCCGACAACTCCTCCAGCGCGGCGCGGGTCTCGGCCAGCAGCCGCGCGGTGTCGATCGCCACCGCCGCGTGCGCCGCCAGGGAGACCAGCAGCGACACCTCCTCCCGGGCGAACGGCCGGGCGGAGCGGTTGGCCGCGTACAGCACGCCGATCGAGGTGGAACCGAGCCGCAGCGGCACGCCGAGGATCGCCACCAAGCCCTCCTCGCCCACCCCGGCGTCGATCTCCCCGGTGTGGTGGAAGCGTTCGTCGTCGGGGTAGTTGGCCGTGACGTACGGGGTGCCGGACTGGGCCACGAGGCCGCCCAGGCCCGCGCCCATCGGCAGCCGCAGCCGCTGGAACCGCGCCGAGATCGACCCGTCGGTGACCCGCATGTACGTGTCGCCGCGCTCGTCGTCGTTGAGCGTCATGTACGCCACGTCGGCACCGAGCAGGTGGCGTGCCCGGTGCACGATCGCCCGCAGCACGTCGTCGAGGTCGCGTAGGCCGGCCAGGTCGCTCGCGGTGTCGTACAGGCCGGACAGCTCGGTTTCCCGGCGGCGTCGGCGCTCCAGCAGCGCGCGGACCCGTAGCGCGACCACCTTCGCCTGCTCCAGCTCGGCGAGCCGGTCGGCGGGCACGCCGGCTGCGCGGGCCGCCACCAGCGGGCCCTCGAACTCCACCGCGGCGGCCTCCCGGGCGAGCAGTTCCAGGAACTCCACCGGCGACGACATGACCGACATTGTGCGCGAGGCCACTAGTTCGCCGTCCAGCCCCCGTCGAGGGCGATGGACGTGCCGGTGATGAACGCGGCCGGCGGCGCGCACAGGTACGCCATCAACTCCGCGACCTCCTCCGGCTCGATGAGCCGCTTGATCGCCGCCCGGGCCAGCATGATCTTCTCCACCACCTCGGCCTCGCCGATGCCGTGGGTGGCGGCCTGGTCGGCGATCTGGCTCTGCACCAGCGCGGTCCGCACGTACGCCGGGTTGATGCAGTTGGCGGTCACCCCGCGCGCCGCGCCCTCCAGCGCGACCACCTTCGACAGCCCCTCCAGGGCGTGCTTCGCCGACACGTACGCCGACTTGTACGGCGAGGCCCGCAGCCCGTGCACGGAGGAGATGTTGACGATCCGCCCCCAGCCCCGGGCGTACATGTGCGGCAGCGCCCGGCGGACGATCCGGAACGGCGCCTCCACCATCACCCGGTGTATGTGGGCGAAGCGCTCGGTCGGGAAGTCCGGCACCGGCGCGACGTGTTGCAGGCCGGCGTTGTTGACCACGATGTCCACGTCGGCGTCGAGCCGGTCCACCGCCGCCGGGTCGGCCAGGTCCACCCGCTCGGCCCGGCCGCCGGCCAGCGCGGCGACCTCCTCGGCCGCCTCGGCGTCGCGGTCGACCACCAGCACGCGGGCGCCGGCCGCGGCGAGCCGTAGGGCGCAGGCCCGGCCGATGCCGCCGCCACCGCCGGTCACCAACGCGGTGCGACCGGCCAGGTCGACCTGTACGACGTGGGGGACCACCACGGGTTCTGCCGTCATGGCGCACAAAGTTACGAGCTGGGTGGCCGGGGGCACATGGGGCCGGAGCACATACTCGACACCTCGACTGTGTGCCGCAAGACGCATTCCGTCCGCTCCGGCGGCCCCACGGACCGCCCGCCGGGCACCCGCCGCCGCCGGCCGGGGCGGGGTGCCGGCGTGTCCCCGGGGCGGGTTTCCGGGGCGCCCAGTAGGGTGTCGAACACACGTACTGCTGGCGTGGTGGGAGGAGGCGGCGTGCGCGTGCTCGGCGTCGACCCGGGGCTGACCCGGTGCGGGGTCGGCGTGGTCGAGGGCGTGCCGGGCCGCCCCTGCACCCTGCTCGCCTACTACGTCGTCTACACCGACCCCGGCGAGGACCTGCCGCTGCGCCTGCTGCACCTGGACCGCTCGCTCACCGACCTGGTGGCCGAGCACCGGCCGGACGCGGTCGCCGTCGAGCGGGTGTTCAGCCAGCACAACGTGCGTACCGTGATGGGCACCGCCCAGGCCAGCGGGATCGCGGTGCTGGCCGGCGCGCGGGCCGGGCTGCCGGTGCAGACGTACACCCCGAGCGAGGTGAAGGCCGCCATCACCGGGTCCGGTCAGGCGGACAAGGCGCAGATGACGACCATGGTGACCCGGTTGCTGCGGCTGCCCGAGCCGCCGAAGCCGGCAGACGCCGCCGACGCCCTGGCCCTGGCCATCTGCCACGTCTGGCGCGGCGGCACCCGCTCGAAGCTGGCCGCCGCGGCCGACCGGGTACGACGAGGAGGAGCACGATGATCGCCAGTGTGCGCGGGACGGTGACCGCGACCGGCCCGGACCACGCGGTGGTGGAGGTCGGTGGGGTGGGCCTGGCGGTGCACTGCGCCCCCGGCACGCTCGCCGAGCTGCGGATCGGCCAGCCGGCCAGGCTGGCCACCAGCCTGGTGGTCCGGGAAGACTCGCTCACCCTCTACGGCTTCGCCGACGACGACGCCAAGCAGCTGTTCGAGCTGCTCCAGACCGCGAGTGGGGTGGGTCCCCGGCTGGCCCAGGCGGTGCTCGCCGTGCACACGCCGGACGCGGTGCGCAAGGCGATCGCCAATGCCGACACCGCCGCGCTGACCCGGGTGCCGGGCATCGGTAAGAAGGGCGCCGAGCGCCTGGTGCTGGAGCTGCGGGACCGGATCGGCCCGGTGCCGGTGGGCGCCGACGGCGCGGCCGGGGTGACCGGGGGCGCCTGGCCCGACCAGGTCCGTCAGGCCCTGGTGGGCCTCGGCTGGACGGCCGGGCAGGCCGACCAGGCGGTGGCCGCGGTCGCGGAGACCGTCGACGGCCCGCCGCCGCCCGTGCCGGTCCTGCTCAAGCAGGCCATCCGTCTTCTCGGCCGGGCCCGATGACGGGCCCCGACGGCAACCTCGTCTCGGCGTACGTCAACGACGCGGAGCGGGACGCGGAGGCCAGCGTCCGGCCGAAGCGGCTGGAGGAGTTCATCGCCCAGCACCGGGTCCGCGAGCAGCTCGACCTGCTGTTGCGCAGCGCGATGCGGCGCGGTTCCCCGCCCGATCACATCCTGCTGTCAGGGCCGCCCGGCTTGGGTAAGACCACCCTGGCCAACATCGTGGCGGCCGAGCTGGGCGCCGGCATCCGGGTGACCAGCGGCCCGGCCATCGAGCGCTCCGGCGACCTCGCGGCGATCCTGACCAGCCTCGGCGAGGGCGACGTGCTGTTCATCGACGAGATCCACCGGATCGCCAAGCCGGCGGAGGAACTGCTCTACAGCGCGATGGAGGACTTCCGGGTCGACGTGGTGGTCGGCAAGGGGCCGGGGGCCACCGCCATCCCGCTGGACGTCGAGCCGTTCACCCTGGTCGGGGCGACCACCCGCTCGGGCCTGCTGACCGGGCCGATGCGGGACCGCTTCGGCTTCGTCGCGCACCTGGACTTCTACTCCCCGGCCGACCTGGAGGTGCTGCTGCGTCGGTCGGCGCGCATCCTCGGGGTGCCGATCACCGACGACGGCGCCGTCGAGATCTCCGGCCGGTCCCGGGGCACCCCCCGGATCGCCAACCGGCTGCTGCGCCGGGTGCGCGACTTCGCCGAGGTCCGGGCCGACGGCGTGGTCACGGTGGAAACCGCCCGGGCGGCCCTGACGGTGTACGACGTCGACGCGCTCGGGCTGGACCGGCTGGACCGGGCGGTGCTCACCGCGCTGGTCGACTCGTTCCGGGGCGGCCCGGTGGGCCTGTCCACGCTGGCCGTGGCGGTGGGGGAGCAGCCGGACACCGTCGAGGAGGTCTGCGAGCCGTTCCTGGTTCGGGCCGGGTTGCTCGCCCGTACGCCCCGGGGGCGGGTGGCCACCGAGGCGGCCTGGCGACATCTGGGCCGTACCCCGCCGAATGGTACATTTGGCATTGAGGCTGCTCCCGTGCCCGATCTGTTCTCCGCCGCGCCTGATGAGCCGTGATCCGTTCGTGATCTGTGTCGCATTCGGCGTTCCCAGGTGCAGGGACTAGACTCGCCGCGGTCTGTACAGGACGTGAGAATCCGCCTCCGCTCCGGTGCCCCTCGTGCCGAGCCGGAGGCCAATCGGAAGGTCAGTAACCGTGCTTTACGCAGCAGCGGGTGGCGGAGGAGCCGGCGGACTCACGCCGATCCTCATGATTGCCCTGCTCTTCGGCGTCATGTACTTCATGATGATCCGCCCCCAGCAGAAGCGCCGCCGCGAGGCGGAGCGGATGCAGTCCGCCCTCGCCCCCGGCGACGAGGTGGTAACCATCGGCGGTCTCTACGGCACGGTCACCGGCGTGGACGACGAGACCGTCCTGATCGAGGTCGCCCCCGGTGTGCAGACCCGGTACGCCCGTCCGGCCATCGCCCGCGTCGTCAGTCAGGCCGCGCGGGCCGAGCCGGCCGAGGCGACCGAGGACGCCGAGACCGTCAAGGAGTGACCCGTCGTCCCGGGACGGGGCAGCGGAGACAGCGATAGAACTGGATAGTTGGGTCGACACCCGACGCCGCCGCGTGAGCGCTGCCGGCCGCCGCCCCCGCGGCGGCCGGGGGCAGCCATGTCGACGTCGGGTCGCCGGCCCCGACACCCGTCGCCGGGATCCCCGGCCCGACACTCGTGCCGCCGCCCCGGCGGCGCGACCGTAACAGGGAGACAGACAGCCGTGGCACCACCACCTCAGGGACAGATGCGGCCCGGACGGCAGCTCGCCGTGCTCGGGTTCATCTTCGTCGTCCTCTATCTCTTGGTGTTCTTCTCGGGCGGCGCCAGTGGTGGCTTCAAGGACCGGTTGGAGCCCCGGCTCGGTCTGGACCTGGTCGGCGGCACCCGGCTGACGCTGGAGGCGACGAACAGCCTCGACGGCAAGCCCCCGACGGCGGAGAACCTCGAAGAGGCCCGCCAGATCATCGAAAGCCGGGTCAACGCGTACGGCGTGGCCGAGGCCGAGGTGGTCACCGAGGGCAACCGGAACATCGTCATCTCCCTGCCCGGCGAGAACCGCGACCTCACCGACGTCGGCAGCGCGGCCGAGCTGCGCTTCCGCAAGGTGCTCAAGGCCGCCGACGGCAGCGGCGCGGCAGCCGCCCCGGCGCCCACCCCGACGCCGGCCCCGTCCGGCACGGCCTCGCCGGCCCCGTCCGGCAGCGCCAAGCCGTCGGGCAGCGCGTCGCCATCGGGCGCCAAGGCCACCGCGTCGCCGAGCGCGGGCGGCCAGGGCGGCGGGGCACCGGCCCCGAGCGCCAGCGCCTCCGGATTCGCCGTCGCCGAGCGCCGCCGCGCCGTCGCCGAGCGCCAGCGCCGAGCCGGTGCCGCCGGGCGTCGAGGAGCAGCGCAAGGCCGTCGAGCAGAAGGTCGGCGCCGCCGCGTGGCAGGCCGCCAGCGGCCTGCAGGCCCCGGCCGACCTGACCGCCGACCCGTCGCTGGCCGAGAAGCTCAAGCCGTTCGGCACGCTCACGCCGCGCGAGGTCGCCGTGCTGCCGGTGAGATGCAGTTCACCGTCCCGACGATCACCTGCGCGCAGCTCGACAAGCGCCCGCCGGCGTCGATCAAGGACGAAAAGCAAAAGGCGGTCGCCTGCGAGGACGGCGTCCAGAAATATCTGCTCGACGTGGCGAAGGTGCTCGGCACCGACGTCGGTGACGCCAACGCCGTGCTCGACCAGACCAGCTCCTGGGTGGTCAGCCTCGACTTCAAGGGCGACGGCCAGGAGAAGTGGACCAACCTGACCCGCGAGGCGTTCAACAACGAGGGCCAGGCCTGCGACCAGACCGCGCTGGGCCAGGACGGCAAGTGCCGCGTCGCCGTGGTGCTGGACAACAAGGTCGTCTCCTCGCCGGAGATCCAGGGCGTGCTGACCGGTGACTCGCAGATCACCGGGAGCTTCGACAACAAGACGGCCAGCGCCCTGGCCAGCCAGCTGCGCTACGGCGCGCTGCCGGTGACCTTCGAGGCGCAGGAACAGCAGAACGTCACCGCCACCCTCGGCGCGAGCCACCTGCGCGCGGGCCTGCTCGCCGCCGGCATCGGCATGCTGCTGGTCATCATCTACTCGTTCTTCTACTACCGGCTGCTCGGCTCGGTCATCTTCCTGAGCCTGGTGCTCTCGGCGCTGCTGGTCTTCGGCGCGCTGATCGTCCTGGGCCGGCAGATCGGCTTCACCCTCACCCTCGCCGGCATCGCCGGCATGATCGTCTCACTCGGCGTGGCGGCGGACTCGTTCGTCATCTACTTCGAACGGCTCAAGGACGAGATCCGGGAGGGCCGCAGCCCCCGCAGCGCGGTGCCGCGGGCGTGGATCCGGGCCCGGCGGACGATCATCTCGGCGAACGCGATCACCATCCTGTCGGCAGTGGTGCTCTACATCGTCTCGGTCGGCGCGGTGAAGGGCTTCGCCTTCGCCCTCGGCCTGGCCACGGTCCTCGACCTGGTCGTCGTCTTCCTGTTCCGTCACCCGATCATGACGATGTTCGCCCGGACCCGGGCGTTCCTGTCCCCGCGGGTCAGTGGTCTCGGCCGGATCCTTCCGCCCGCGCGCAGCGAGCAGGCCACCCGCACCTCGCGCGTCAAGGAGGCCTGAGATGGCTAAGACTGGTTTGGCGAGTCGCCTCTACGCGGGCGAGGCCGGCCTCGACGTCATCGGCCGGCGCAAGCTGTGGTTCGGCGTCGCCGGGGCGCTGATCCTGATCGCCGTGCTGAGCTTCGCCCTGCGCGGCTTCACCCTGGGCATCGAGTTCGCCGGCGGCAACTCGTTCCAGGTGCCGGCCAGCGTCGGCACCCTCGACGACGCCGAGCGGACGGTGGACGCGGCGCTGGCGAGCACCGCGGCCGGGGCCGAGGTGGTCACCGCGCAGAAGGTCGGCGGCACCGGCGGTGACTTCTACGAGATGCGTACCTCGCAGCTCACCGCCGAGCAGGCCAACGCGGCGAAGACCGAGATGGCCCGCGCGTTCGGCATCCAGCCCGACCAGATCAGCGGCAACCAGGTCAGCGAGGCGTGGGGCAGCCAGGTCACCTCCCGGGCGCTGCTCGGCCTGGTGATCTTCATCGCGCTGGTGACGGTCTACCTGGTCCTGCGGTTCGAGTGGCGGATGGCGGTCGCCGCCGTCTCCTCGCTGTTCATGAACCTGATCCTCACCGCCGGCATCTACTCGCTGGTCGGCTTCGAGGTCACCCCGTCGACGATCATCGGCTTCCTCACGATCCTGGGCTTCGCGCTCTACGACGTGGTGGTGGTCTTCGACAAGGTCCAGGAGAACACCCGGGGCATCACCGCGAACAACAACCAGACGTACGGTGAGGCGGCCAACCTGGCCATCAACCAGAGCCTCATGCGGTCGCTGAACACCTCGGTGGTCGCGCTGCTCCCCGTCGGCGGCCTGCTCTTCATCGGTGCCGGCCTGCTCGGCGCGGGCACCCTGAAGGACCTCGGCCTGGTGCTGTTCGTCGGTATGGCGGTCGCCTTCCTGACCTCCATCCTGCTGGCCACCCCGCTGCTGGTGCTGCTGAAGAACTACGATCTGCGGATCCAGGCGCACAACAAGCGGGTCCTGGCCCGGCGGGGTGCCCTCGCCGGGGGCGAGACCACCCCGAAGGGCACGCCGCGACCGGCCGCCGACGGCGACGAGCCCGTCGACGCCGACGCGGCCCTGGCCGGGGCCACCCCGAAGGTGGGGGCCCGGCCCGCCGGCAAGCGCTCGACCGGCGCCCGGGGCGGTCGCCCCGCCGGCGGCGGCGGTAACCGGCCAGGCGGCGCCAAGCGGCGCTGATCCGCCACACCCGGTAGGAAACGATCCGACGGCGTCCTTCATGCTGTGCGAGCAGCGTGCAGGACGCCGTCGGCTATGAAGGGAGACGGGACCGTCGTGACGGAGACGCACAGCGTCGGGGTACGGGGAGACAGCGGCCCACAGGCCAGCCGAGTTGGTCGCCAGACAGCGTGCTGGACGTGCGGACTACCCGAAGCCGGGTGTGATGTTCAAGGACCTGATGCCGCTCTTCGCCGAACGGCGAGGTGTTCCGGCAGGTCGTCGACGGGAATCGTGGCGTACCACGGGCGGGACGCGTTTCGACGCGGTGGTGGGCATCGAGGCGCGGGGCTTCGTCATCGCGGCCGCCATCGCGTACGCGACCCGGGGTGGGCGTGGTGCCGGTGCGTAAGGCCGGCAAGCTCCCCCGGCCCGCCTACTCGGCCTCGTACGCCCTGGAGTACGGGGAGGCGACGCTGGAGGTGCACCAGGACGCGTTCACCGCCGGGCACCGGGTGCTGGTGGTCGACGACGTGCTCGCCACGGGCGGCACCGCCGAGGCCACCCTCGACCTGGTGGAGCGGGCGGGTGGCACCGTGGCCGGCTTCACCGTCCTGCTGGAGCTGGGCTTCCTCGGCGGGCGCGAGCGGCTCGCCCCGCGCCTCGTGCACGCCCTGCTGAGCGTGTGAGCAGCCCGGGGTGTGCCACCGCCGAGCACCCGGTGGCCGGCACCCGGCGCGCCGGCTGTGCCGTTCGTGCCCCGCTGCCCGATTGGTGGGCCCCCGCCGCCGGACGGACCCGGTGGGGACCGTCCGGCGGAGCGGCGGGGCACCGTGCGTGCGGGTAGCATTGCCCTTTGCTGACCGGGCGGGTGACCGTCCGGGCGGCACGAGACCAGGCCGGCCGGACGGTCGGCGCATCCCCGGCGAGCGGTGAGGAGGCCGGTGTCCCACGATGTCGTCCCTCCGGTGGAGGGCACGGTGCACCCGACAGGCGACGCTGACGGTTTGGTGACCGACCGGGGCGATGACGCCCGGGCCGCCGGGAACGGCGCGGGCCCCGCGTCCGCCGACGGCAGGGCAGCGGGGGCCGGTGTCGGGACGCCGGTGTTCGCGGCCGACGTCGCCGACGATCCGTCGCCGAGCGGTGGATTCGCCCTCTCCAACGCGCCCACCGGGCGGCGGGTACGGGCCAGGCTGGCCCGGTTCAACGCGCCCTGGCAGACCTCGCAGGTCAGCGAGGTGCTGGAGCCGCTGATCTCCAGCCACCGGGAGAACCACCCCAAGGCCGACGCGCGGCTGATCCAGACCGCGTTCGACACCGCGAACCGCTGGCACTCCGGCCAGTACCGCAAGTCCGGCGACCCGTACATCACCCATCCCCTCGCGGTGGCCACCATCCTGGCCAACCTGGGCATGGACACCACGACCCTGGTCGCCGCGCTGCTGCACGACACGATCGAGGACACGGAGTACACGCTCGACCAGATGCGGGCCGACTTCGGCGGCGAGGTGACGCTGCTCGTCGACGGGGTGACCAAGCTCGACAAGGTCAAGCTCGGCGACGCCGCGAAGGCGGAGACGATCCGCAAGATGGTCGTGGCGATGGCGAAGGACCCGCGGGTCCTGGTGATCAAGCTGGCCGACCGGCTGCACAACATGCGCACCCTTTCCTTCCTGCCGGCTCCGAAGCGGGAGCAGAAGGCGAAGGAGACGCTGGAGATCCTCGCCCCCCTGGCCCACCGCCTCGGTATGAACACGATCAAGTGGGAGCTGGAGGACCTCGCGTTCGGCACCCTGTTCCCGAAGCGGTACGAGGAGATCCTGCGCCTGATCGGGGAGCACCAGCCGCAGCGGGAGTCGCTGCTGCGCCAGGTCACGCAGAAGGTGGGCACCGACCTGAAGGCCGCCAAGATCAAGGCGGAGACGACCGGCCGGCCGAAGCACCTGTACTCGATCTACCAGAAGATGATCGTGCGGGGCCGCGACTTCAACGACATCTACGACCTGGTCGGGGTGCGGATTCTGGTCGACACGGTGCGGGACTGCTACGCCGCGCTGGGCGTGATCCACGCGAACTGGCAGCCGGTGCCGGGCCGGTTCAAGGACTACATCGCGATGCCCAAGTTCAACATGTACCAGTCGCTGCACACGACGGTCATCGGGCCCACCGGCAAGCCGGTGGAGATGCAGATCCGCACGTACGCGATGCACCGCACCGCCGAGTTCGGCATCGCCGCGCACTGGAAGTACAAGGAGCACAAGGGCACCCAGATCGTCGGCCCGCCCGCGCACATCGACGAGATGACCTGGCTGCGTCAACTGCTGGACTGGCAGCGGGAGGCGGCCGACCCGAGCGAGTTCCTCGACGCGCTGCGCTTCGACCTGTCCAGCCAGGAAGTGTACGTCTTCACCCCCAAGGGCGACGTCATCCCCCTGCCGACGGGGTCGACGCCGGTGGACTTCGCGTACGCGGTGCACACCGAGGTCGGGCACAAGTGCATCGGGGCGCGGGTCAACGGCAAGCTGGTGCCGCTGGAGTCGACGCTGTCCAACGGCGACGTGATCGAGATCTTCACCTCGAAGTCCGAGACGGCCGGGCCGACGCAGGACTGGCTGGGCTTCGTCAAGAGCCCCCGGGCGCGCACGAAGATCCGGCAGTACTTCAACAAGGAGCGGCGCGAGGAGGCGATCGAGGCCGGCAAGGACTCGATCGTCAAGGCGATGCGCAAGCAGGGCATGCCCCTGCAGCGGATGCTCACCTCCGACGCGCTGATGGCCATCGCCCGGGACCTGCACCTGGCCGACGTCGCCTCGCTGTACGCGGCGGTCGGCGACAGCCAGGTCTCCGCCCAGTCGGTGGTGCAGAAGCTGATGGCCGCGTACGGGGGCGAGGAGGGCGCGGCGGAGGACATCGCCGAGACCGCCGTGGCCACCCGGCCGCCGCGCAGCCGGCAGAGCAGCGCCGACCCCGGCGTGGTGGTCCGGGGCGTCAGCGACGTCTGGATCAAGCTGGCCCGGTGCTGCACGCCGGTGCCGCCGGACTCCGTCTTCGGGTTCGTCACCCGATCGGGCGGGGTGAGCGTGCACCGCGACGACTGCGCCAACGCCGAGGACCTGCGGGCCCAGAGCGAACGGGTGGTCGAGGTGAGCTGGAAGCTCACCTCCGCCTCCACGTTCCTGGTGGCCATCCAGGTGGAGGCCCTCGACCGGCACAAGCTCCTCGCGGACGTCACCCGGGTGCTCTCCGAGGAGCGGGTCAACATCCTCTCCGCGACGGTCACCACCACCCGCGACCGGGTGGCGGTGAGCCGGTTCAGCTTCGAGATGGCCGACCCGAAACACCTCGGGCACCTGCTGGCCGCCGTCCGCAAGGTCGACGGGGTGTTCGACGCCTACCGGGTCACCTCGGGGGCCTGAACCGCACACGGAAAGCGCCCGCCGGCGACAGAGCCGGCGGGCGCTTTCCGTGTGCGGGGGCGGTCAGCCCTGCGGCTCGCTCATCGTCAGCTTCGTGATGACGACCTCCTTCTTGGGGTGGCCACCGCCGGCCTGCTTGGCGTACGCGCCGTCGTCGCCGGCCTTCGCCACTTCCTTGACGATGTCCATCCCGCCAGTGATGGTGCCCAGCACGGTGTAGTTCGCGTCCAGCGGCGAGTCGCCGTAGACGACGAAGAACTGGCTGCCCGTGCTGCCCGGTTGCCCCGAGTTGGCCATCGCGATGACGCCCTCCGGGTACGGCGGGCGCTTGTCGGTCGGCAGGTTCTCCTCCGTCATCCGGTAGCTGGGACCGCCGGTGCCGTCGGTGTCCCGCCAGCCCTTGCCGGTGGCGCTCGGGTCGCCGCACTGCAGCACCTTGATGCCCTCGGTCACCAGGCGGTGGCACTTGGTGTTGTCGAAGAAGTTCTTGCTCGCCAGGTGGGTGAAGCTGGCGGCGGTGCACGGCGCGGCGGACCGGTCGACCTTGGCGGTGATCGGGCCCAGGTTGGTGTCCATCGTCAGGGTCTGGGTGCCGGTGTTCGGTTGCTGGGCGGCCGGCAGCCCGACGTCCTTGATCTCCTTGGTCCGCTGGTCCTTGGGGATCTCGGTCCAGGCGCACTGCACGAAGCCGGGGTTGGCGGCGGTGTCCTGGGCCTTGTCGTCGTCACCGCCGATGCTGGTGGCGAGCCAGACGGTGCCGGCGACCACGAGCAGCAGGGCCGCCCCGGCCCCGACGATCGCCTGCGTCTGCCGGCGCTTGCGGGCCCTGGCCGCGCGCTCGGCCATCTCCCGCTCGAGTCGGGCGCGCGCCGCCGCGCGCTGCCGCTCTTTCGTGGACGTCACGGTCGATCCTCCTGGACTGTCTCGGGCGCGGCCGGTGCCGCAGGCTGTGTGGTTCGGGGGAGCCGGGTCAGCCGGCGTCGGGGCTGGCCGTGGGGCCGCTGGTGGCCGGGGCCGGGGCCGTCGTCGGCTCGCCGACGGTGAGACTCTGGATCACCACGTCGGTCTTCGGCTTGACCTTGGCTCCGCTCCCATTGTCCACGGTCGGCAGGGCACCGATCTTCGTGAGCACGTCCAGGCCGCCGGTGACCTTCCCGA
>NZ_GG657738.1:5751546-5764593 GCF_000158815.1 Micromonospora sp. ATCC 39149
GGCCGGGTTGAAGTCCTTGAATAAGATCAGGAACTGGCTGCCGTTGGCGCCCGGCGGGTGGGCGATCATCGCCACCGTGCCCTTCGGGTACGCCGGGGGCTGGTCGGGCGCGGGGCTGGCCGACGGGCTGGCCTCGGGCAGCACCGGGACGTTCTCGTCGTAGAACGAGTACGTCGGGCCGCCCAGGCCGGTGCCGCTCGGGTCGCCGCAGCGCAGCGCGCCCTCGGAGGTGATCTCGTGGCACTTCGTGTTGTCGTAGAAGCCCCGGCTGGCCAGGTGGGCGATGCTCGCCCCGGCGCAGGGGGCCGACGCGAGGTCGAGCTCCGCGGTGATCGGGGCGCCCTGGTTGGTGGTGACGGTCAGCGCCCGGGTGCCGGAGGTCGGCAGGCCCTTGGTGGCCGGGGTGCCCACGTCCTTGAGGTTGGTGTTCGCGGTGGCGTCCTGCGGCGTCCAGAGGCAGACGTCCTCGGCGGCCGTGTTCTGCTTCGGGTCGTCGTCGAAGGCGCCCAGCGCCCAGGCCGAACCGACCACGATCAGGGCGAGCACCACGGCGGCGCCGACTCCGGCCTGGATCTGCCGCCGACGTCTGCTCCGGGCGGCCCGTCGCGCCAGCTGCCGGTCGAGCTTGGCCCGCGCCAGTTTGCGCTGCCGGTCCCTGCTGGAAGCCACCCGTGCTCCCCTTCCTCTACCCTGATGGTCACCGGCGGTCGGTGTCGCGCCCCGTCGGGTGCCACGTGCGCCACGCCACACGCCCGCCAGAGTGTACGGGTAGCGACTGGGAAAGTGGTGTACGAGGTCCGGGCTGGGTTTATCGGAGTTGCTCACTGGGCCGCTGGGGCCACCGGGGCGGGTGGGCCGGCGGAACCGGCTCGCCGTTGCGACTAGGCTGCCGGTGCAGGGTGAGACAGCTAGACGGAAGGGGAGCGGCGTGCTCGTGGCGAGCTTTCCCGCGGACGCCTTCGGCACCAACTGCTACGTGGTGGCGACCGGGCCGGGGGAGCAGTGCGTGGTGGTCGACCCGGGCATCGGGGTGGTCGACCGACTCGACGCCGTCCTCGCCGAGCATCGCCTGCACCCCGCCGCCGTGCTGCTCACCCACGGCCACCTCGACCACACGTTCTCCGTCGCGCCGGTCTGCGGCGCCCGGGGCCTCACCGCGTACGTCCACCCGGAGGACCGCGAGTTGCTGGCCGACCCGGGCAAGGCGCTGTCCATGGACCTCACCGCGCTCTTCGGCGGCCGGCTGCCCTACTCCGAGCCCGACGACGTCGCCGAGCTGACCGACGGCGCGACCCTGTCGCTGGCCGGGTTGGAGATCACCGTCGACCACGCTCCGGGCCATACCGGCGGGTCGGTGCTGTTCCGGCTGCCCGGCGCCGGCTCCCGCTGGGAGGCCGAGCAGGTCTGCCTCTCCGGCGACGTGCTCTTCGCCGGCTCGATCGGCCGCACCGACCTGTGGGGCGGCAGCATGCCCCGGATGCTCACCAGCCTGCGGGACAAGATCCTCCCGCTGGCCGACGACACGGTGGTGCTGCCCGGCCACGGCCCCGCGACCACCATCGGCCGCGAGCGCGCGAGCAACCCGTACCTCATCGAGGTGGCGGCCTCGGGCGGCGCACGCCCGGCCGCACCCACCCGCGGTCTCTAGGCCGCGCCTCGGTCTTTCCCGCGCCGGCGGCGCGGGTCTGTGAAGGAGCGTCATGAGCAAGCCCACGCCCATCTCCGGCTTCCCCGAGTGGACGCCGGCGCAGCGGATGATCGAGCAGTTCGTGCTCGACCGGATCCGCGCCACCTTCGAGCTGTACGGCTTCGCGCCGCTGGAAACCCGCTCGGTCGAGCCCCTCGATCAGCTCCTGCGCAAGGGGGAGACCTCCAAGGAGGTCTACGTGCTGCGCCGCCTCCAGGCCGACGCCGACGGGCCGGCCGGTGACGACTCCCTCGGCCTGCACTTCGACCTGACCGTGCCGTTCGCCCGCTACGTGCTGGAGAACGCCGGCCGGCTCCAGTTCCCGTTCCGCCGATACCAGATCCAGAAGGTGTGGCGGGGCGAGCGCCCGCAGGAGGGGCGCTACCGGGAGTTCCTCCAGGCCGACATCGACATCGTCGACCGGGACACCCTGCCCGCCCACTACGAGGCCGAAATGCCGCTGGTGATCGGCGACGCGCTGCGCTCGCTGCCGATCCCGCCGGTGACCATCCAGGTGAACAACCGCAAGATCTGCGAGGGGTTCTACCGGGGCATCGGGCTGACCGACCCGGAGGCCGCCCTGCGCGCGGTCGACAAGCTCGACAAGATCGGCCCGGTCAAGGTCGCCGAGCTGCTCGCCGAGACGGCCGGGGCGAGCGAGGCACAGGCCAAGGCGTGCCTGGCCCTCGCTGAGATCTCGGCACCGGACGGCTCGTTCGCCGACGCCGTGCGCGGCCTCGGGGTGAGCCACCCGCTGCTCGACGAGGGCATCGCCGAGCTGGCCGCGGTGGTGGAGACCGCCGCCGCGCACTCCCCGGGGCTGTGCGTGGCGGACCTGCGGATCGCGCGCGGGCTGGACTACTACACCGGCACCGTCTACGAGACGTCCCTCGCCGGGCACGAGCGGTTCGGCTCGGTCTGCTCCGGCGGCCGGTACGACAACCTGGTCAGCGCCGGTGGCGTGTCCTTCCCCGGAGTGGGCATCTCGATCGGGGTGAGCCGGCTGCTCGGGCTGCTTTTCGGCGCGGGCGCACTCACCGTGTCCCGCAGCGTACCGACGTGCGTGCTGGTAGCGGTGACCAGCGAGGAGCTGCGGTCGGCGAGCAACGCGGTCGCCGACGCGCTGCGCCGCCGGGGGGTGCCCACGGAGGTGGCGCCGAGCGCGGCGAAGTTCGGCAAGCAGATCCGGCACGCCGAGCGGCGGGGCATTCCGTACGTCTGGTTCCCCGGCGTCGACGGGGCGCCCGACGAGGTGAAGGACATCCGCTCCGGCGAGCAGGTGGTGGCGGCGGCCGGAGAGTGGACCCCGCCCCGGGCGGACCTGAAACCCCTGGTCGGCTGAGGCGGGACGCGCGGGCGGGGCGTTACTGGCGCGTACGGCGCGGACGACCTACGGTGGCGTAAGTTACGCCACCGTAGGGAGAACTTCGTGACCGCACTCAGCCAGACCGCCCTGCTCGTCGAGCTCGAACCCGTCGTGGCGAAGAACCTCGACCGACACCTCTCGATGGCCAAGGAATGGTTCCCGCACGAGTACGTGCCGTGGAGCGAGGGGCGCACCTTCGACGGACCGCTCGGCGGGCAGGCGTGGTCGCCGTCGGACTCGACGATCCCCGAGATCGCGCGCACCGCGCTGATCGTGAACCTGCTGACCGAGGACAACCTCCCCTCGTACCACCACCAGATCGCCACCCTCTTCGGCCCGGACGGGGCGTGGGGCACGTGGGTGGGCCGGTGGACCGCCGAGGAGGGCCGGCACGGCACCGCCATCCGCGACTACCTGACCGTGACCCGGGCAGTCGACCCGGTGGCCCTGGAGCGGGCCCGGATGGTGCACATGACCGCCGGCTACACCAACTCCCACGACGACTCGATGCTGCGCTCGCTGGCGTACGTGTCGTTCCAGGAACTGGCCACCCGGATCTCGCACCGCAACACGGGCCGGGTGACCGGCGACCCGGCCTGCGAGGCGCTGCTGGCCCGCGTAGCCGCCGACGAGAACCTGCACATGGTCTTCTACCGCAACCTGCTCGCCGCCGCCCTCGAACTGGCCCCGAGCCAGGCGATGCGGGCCATCGCCGACGTCCTGGAGGACTTCCAGATGCCCGGCGTGGGCATCGAGGGCTTCGCCCGCAAGTCGGTGGCGATCGCCCTGGCCGGCATCTACGACCTGCGCCAGCACCGCGACGAGGTGGTCATCCCGGTGCTGCGCCAGTGGGACGTCTTCAACGTCACGGGCCTGGACGCCGACGGCGAGGCCGCCCGCGACCAGATCGCCGCCCACCTGGACACCCTGCAGACCCACGCGTCCCGCTTCGAGGAGAAGCGCGACGCCCGCGCCGCCCGCCGCGCCACCCTGGCCCCCACCCCCTGACCACCCCGCCCCCTCTTCCGCGATCTTGCAGTTGGGGCCCGGGCGAAAGGGGCACACCGCCCGCCATCGGGGCCGAAAGTGCAAGATCGCGGGAGAGTGGGGGGCGGGGTCAGGGGGTGGGGGCCAGGGGGAAGAGGAGGCAGGTGGAGGTGGCGTGGGCGATCAGGCGGGCCGCCTCGTCCGTGAGTCTCGCCTCCGCGAGGGCGGTGCGGCGGCCGGCCTGGAGGACGGTGCCCTCGCAGCGCAGGGTGCCGCTGTCGACCGTCACCGGGCGGAGGAACTTCACGTTCAGGTCCAGCGAGGTGTAGCCCACGCCGGCCGGCAGGGTGGTGTGCACGGCGCAGGCGGCGGCGGTGTCCAGCAGGGTGGAGATGACCCCGCCGTGCACGGTGCCGAGCGGGTTGTAGTGGAACTCCTGCGGCACCAGTTCGACGACCACCCGGCCCTCGTCGGCCTCCATCCGGCCCATGTCGATCAGGTGCATCACCGGCGGCGCGGCCAACTCGCCGGCGATCATCGCCCGGAGCAGTTCCAGACCGCTGCGCCGACCCACGTGGGCCGCGCCCGCCACAGGGTCGGACCAGGAGAAGGTACGGCTGCGCGCCGGCTGCTGCGTCTGTGCCATGGATGCAGCCTGGCAGCGCGTTGCTGAGTCTGTCAATCGGACTTAGCCTGGTCGGCATGAGACCCGCGGCACTGGACTGGTCGGTCGAGAACTGCACCATCGCCCGCGCGATGGCCATCCTCGGCGAGCGGTGGACCCTGGTCGTGCTCCGCGAGGTGTTCAACGGCGTTCGCCGCTTCGACGACATGCGGGTGCGCACCGGCATTCCCCGGCAGGTGCTGACGAATCGCCTCGCCGCCCTGGTGGAGCAGGGCGTGCTGCGCCGCGAGCCGTACCGGGAGCCGGGCAGCCGGATGCGTCACGAGTACCGGCTCACCGACAAGGGTCTCGACCTGTGGCCGGTGTTGGTCGCCGTGCTCGGTTGGGGGGACCGCCACCTCGCCGACCCGGGCGGCTCGCCGCTGTCGGTCGGGCACCGCGACTGCGGTGCCGAGGTGCGGGTGGAACTGCGCTGCGCCGCCGGGCACGAGGTGACCGCCCCGCGCGACGTGGTGCCGCGGCCGGGCCCCGGCGCCCGCCGCCGCGTGGGTTGAGGACGCCGGGGCGCGGACGGGTCACCAGCGGAAGCCGGCGGCGTACGACACGCTGGCGAGGGCCTGCTGCCCGGTGGCATTCGGGTGGAAGTAGTCCCAGGTGGAGAGCTGGCTCAGGGTGAACGGGTAACCGAACACGGCGTTGTCGTCGAAGTCGCAGTTCGGGCCGTACGCGGCGCACGCCTGGGCGAGTTGGGTGTTGTAGTCGATCACCCGCTGGCGGACCCGTGCCCGGCGGTCGACGTCGGCCTGGGCGGTGGAGGTCGGGTTGGCCAGCATGGACTGGCAGATGCCGAACAGCGACCACGCCGTACGGGCGCTGACGCTGCCCTTGCCGACGGACCAGAGCCGGTGGATGTCCGGGACGCTGACGACCGACACCCGGGCGTTCGGCAGGCCCGACCTGATGCGGCCGAGCGCGGAGTCGATGTTGGCCCGGTAGGTGCTCACCGGCGTCATGCTCGACTCCGAGCCGGTGCAGGCGTCGTTGGCGCCGATCAGCATCGTCACGTACCCGACGCCCTGGCTGACCGCGGTCCCGGCCTGGCCGTACATGTCGGCGGACTTCGCGCCGGTCTTCGCGTCGTTGTGGTTGTTGCCGCCGATGGCCGGGTTGACCGCGCGTACGCGCAGGTAGTGGCTGTTCACCGAGGAGTTGTCGCCGGTGCTGAACGATCGGGAGGTGCAGTCGACGTAAAAGCCGCAGGCGTTGAAGCCGCGAGTGATCGAGTCGCCGAGGCTGGCCATGGAGTTAGGCGGCGGGCCGGCGTCGGCGTGGGCGGCGGTGGCACCGAGGGGGACGAGGGCGGTGGTGGCGGCGAGGGCGGCCAGGGCGCGTCGGATGGGGGTCATGGTGGCCTCCGGATCACGGGTGCCGATGAAGGAAATCGAGATGCATCGATCATATTGATCGACATCGGCGGCCACAACGTTGCGAACCCGCGTCGGGCGTAGCTTGGGCGAAACAGGCCGAAGTCGGGGTCTTGTTAGTGATCTTAAGTATGTGAATACTTCAGATCACTCGGCCGGTTCACCCCAGTTCCGGCCGGGTCGCCCTCGGGTCCGTCACCCCGGCGCGACCCGTCACCCCCTTCCGGGAGGCTGTTACATGCGACCCACGAGGTCATCGCTTCTCCGCGCCGTGTCCGTCGCCGCGGCCGGCACCCTGGTCGCCACCGCGCTGATCAGCGCCCCCGTCCAGGCCGCTCCCGCCGCCTCGCCCGACGCCGCGGCCAGCCTGGCCGAGCGGCTCGGCGACCGCTCCGCCGGCACCTACGCCGACGCCAGCGGCAAGATGGTCGTCACCGTGACCGACGCCGCCGCCGCCCGCCAGGTCCGCGCCTCCGGCGCGACCCCGAAACTCGTCAAGCGGGGTGCGGCCGAGCTCAACCGGGCCACCGCCGAGCTGGAGCGTTCCGCGAAGATCCCCGGCACCGCGTGGTGGACCGACCCGACCACCAACCAGGTCGTCGTCTCCGTCGACAGCACCGTCACCGGCACCAAGCTGGAGCGCGTGAAGGCCGCCGTGGCCCGGACCGGCGGCGCCGTCCGCATCGAGGCCGAGGCCGGCGTGCTGAGCACCCGCATCTCCGGCGGCCAGGCGATCTACGCCGCCGGCGGCGGTCGCTGCTCGCTTGGCTTCAACGTCCGCAGCAGCTCCGGGGTGACCTACTTCCTGACCGCCGGGCACTGCACCAACATCGCCTCGACCTGGTACTCGAACTCGGCCCAGACGAACACCCTCGGCACCCGCGCCGGCACCAGCTTCCCGGGCAACGACTACGGCATCGTCCGGCACAGCAACTCCGCCAACGCGACGGGCAACGTCTCCCTCTACAACGGCAGCTACCGGGACGTCACCGGCGCGTCCAACGCGTACGTCGGCCAGAGCGTGCAGCGCTCCGGCAGCACCACCGGCCTGCGCAGCGGCTCGGTCCAGGCGCTCAACGCCACCGTGAACTACGCCGAGGGCTCGGTCTCCGGCCTGATCCGCACCAACGTCTGCGCCGAGCCGGGCGACAGCGGCGGCTCCCTGTTCAGCGGCAGTAGCGCCCTCGGCCTCACCTCCGGCGGCAACGGCAACTGCACCCGCGGCGGCACCACCTACTTCCAGCCGGTCACCGAGCCGCTGAGCGTCTACGGCGTCAGCATCATCTGATCCACCGCACCTGCCGCGAAGCGGGTCGCCGGCCTCCGGCGGCCCGCTTCAGGCGTACCCCGGGAAACCGGCGTAGCCGCTAGGACGGCGACCGGCGGGGGTCGTGCCGGCGGGCGGCGACCGTGAGCCTGGCGTGGTTCGCCGGCCCTGTGGGTCAACCGCGCCGGCCCAGCCATCCGGCGACCAGCAACGGGCAGAGCGCCTCCGCGCCGGCGGCCACCCGCTCGGCCAGGCCGATCCGGTCGCCGCCGGTGGCCAGCTCGACTGTGAACCAGGCCACCGGCACGAGCAGCCCCACCGTCAGTGCGGTCCAGGCGGCCCGCGCGCCGGCGTACCCGTCGGATCCGGACCCCGCGTCGCCGCCCGCCGGCCGGGGCGCGTCGCGGCGGCGCGGTTCGGCCGGTCGCGAGCCGCCAGGTCGTGGTTCGGCGCTGGCCGGTCGTGGTCCGGCGCTGGCCGGCCACGGTTCGTCGCCGGCCGGTCGCGGGTTGCCTCGCCCCGGTCCGCCGCCGGCCAGGGCGAGGCTCGGCCAGAGCGCCAGCGCACCGAACGCTATGGCGGCGGCGAGCGTGTGCGGCACCGAGCCGCCATCGGGCGGCAGCGGAAACGCCGCCACGGCGAGCGTGGCGAGCCCGCCCACCGCGAGCAGCGCCCGTCCGCCAGCTGCCAGCGGGCGCAGCCCGGCGGCAGTCACGCAGTGGCACAGGCCGAGACCGACGAGGCCGAGCGTCATGATCCACCGGTCGGCCGCGCCGACGGCCGCGAGCGCGCTGATCGTCCCGGAGACCTGGTCGAACCCGCCGGGCTGCCGGGCAGCGCCGAGCAGCCAGCCGCCGACCAGGAACACCGGCGCCGCGCCGGCGGAGAGCAGGACCCAAGGGGGTGCGACACGCATCCGGCACACCGTACGCGGCACGCCCGGTCGGCCTGTCGGCGGCGCGGGACGTGTGAAGCGGGACGTGTTAGCAGGGGGCCCCTCTACAACAGGATGCGTTAACAGGGGGCCCTTCCTTACCCCCCAACCGCGCCCGGTGGCGGCGGGGGCCGGGGTGCCCTGACAGAATGCGAGGGCAGACCGATCGCAGACGATGAGGGAGACGCAAGCCGTGATCCGTACCCATGACGCCGGCAGCCTGCGCGCGACGGACGCCGGCACCACGGTGACGCTCGCCGGGTGGGTCGCCCGCCGGCGCGACCACGGCGGTGTCATCTTCGTCGACCTGCGCGACGGTTCCGGCATCGTCCAGGTGGTCTTCCGTGAGGAGGACGCCCACGCGTTGCGCAACGAGTTCTGCGTCAAGGTGACCGGCGAGGTGACCCGCCGTCCCGAGGGCAACGAGAACCCGGAGCTGCCCACCGGCGAGATCGAGGTGACCGCCAGCGCACTGGAGGTGCTCTCGGAGGCCGCGCCGCTGCCGCTGCCCGTCGACGACCAGGTCGAGGCCGGCGACGACATCCGGCTCAAGTACCGCTACCTGGACCTGCGTCGGGGCGGCCCGGCGCGGGCGATGCGGCTGCGTTCCCGGGCCAACCAGCTCGCCCGGGGCGTGCTGCACGACCGGGACTTCCTGGAGATCGAGACGCCGACGCTGACCCGGTCCACCCCGGAGGGCGCGCGCGACTTCCTGGTCCCGGTCCGCCTCCAGCCGGGCAGCTGGTACGCGCTGCCGCAGTCCCCGCAGCTGTTCAAGCAGCTGCTGATGGTCGGCGGCATGGAGCGGTACTACCAGATCGCCCGCTGCTACCGCGACGAGGACTTCCGCGCCGACCGGCAGCCGGAGTTCACCCAGCTCGACATCGAGATGTCCTTCGTCACCGAGGACGACGTGATCGACCTCGGCGAGGCGATCGTGTCGGCGCTCTGGTCCGACCTGGCCGGGTACGAGATCCCCCGGCCCATCCCGCGCATCACCTGGCACGATGCGATGGCTCGGTACGGCTCCGACAAGCCGGACCTGCGCTACGGCGTCGAGCTGACCGAGCTGACGGACTACCTGCGCGGCACCGCGTTCCGGGTGTTCGCCGGCGCGATCGACGCGGGCGGGTACGTGGGCGCGGTCGTCATGCCGGGCGGCGCGGGCCAGACCCGCAAGGAGCTGGACGGCTGGCAGGACTGGGCGAAGGCGCGCGGGGCGAAGGGCCTGGCGTACGTGGTGCTCGACGCCGAGACCGGCGCGCCGCGCGGCCCGGTGGCGAAGAACCTCTCCGAGGAGCACCTGGCGGGGCTGGCCGACGCGGTCGGCGCGAAGCCGGGCGACGCGGTGTTCTTCGCCGCGAGCACCGAGACCCGGGAGGCGCAGGAGCTGCTCGGCGCGGCCCGGATCGAGATCGCCAAGCGGGCGAAGCTGATCGACGAGTCCGCGTGGACGTTCTGCTGGGTGGTCGACGCCCCGATGTTCGAACGGACCTCGGACGACAGTGGCGGGGCGGGCGGCTGGACGGCCGTGCACCACCCGTTCACCTCCCCGAACGCCGAGTGGGTGGACCGGTTCGAGGAAGCGCCGGACCGGGCGCTGGCGTACGCGTACGACATCGTCTGCAACGGCAACGAGATCGGCGGCGGCTCGATCCGTATCCACCGGGGCGACGTGCAGCAGCGGGTCTTCGACCTGCTCGGTATCACCCCCGAAGAGGCGCAGGACAAGTTCGGCTTCCTGCTGGAGGCGTTCAAGTACGGCGCCCCGCCGCACGGCGGCATCGCGTTCGGCTGGGACCGGGTCTGCATGCTGCTCGCCGGCGCGGACTCGATCCGGGAGGTGATCGCGTTCCCGAAGACCCGGGGCGGCTTCGACCCGCTGACGGGCGCGCCGACGCCGATCACCGCCCAGCAGCGCGCCGAGGCGGGCATCGACGCCAAGCCGAAGCCGGCCGCAGCCGCGCACTCCGGCACCGCCGGCCCGGCCGCCCCGGTGGCCGACCCGGTCTGAGGCGACCACCGGCCCCGGCGGGCGGCCCGACGGTGGCCGCCCGCCGGGCGACGGGAGAAAGCGCGGGCGACGGGAGGGAACGGGGGCGACGTGACGCTGCTCGTGGTGGGCGCCAGCGGGTACCTCGGCGGTGAGGTGTGCCGGCAGGCCGTCGCGGCGGGGGAGCGGGTGGTCGGCACGTACCACGCCAACCCCGTCGAGCTGGCCGGGGTCGAGGTGCGCCGGCTCGACGTGACCGACCGGGCCGCCGTGCGCGCGCTGGTCGCGGCCGTGCGGCCGGCCGCCGTGGTGAGCACCCCCTACCGGTACGACGACTGGGCGGTCACCGCCGACGGCGCGGCCCGCGTCGCATGCGCCGCCGTCGAGGCGGGGGCGCGGCTCGTGCACCTGTCCAGCGACGCGCTGCACGCCGGCCGACCGCAGCCGTACGCCGACGACGACGCCCCGACCCCGGTCTTCCCGTACGGGGCGGCGAAGGCGGCGGCGGAGACCGCCGTGCGGGCGATCGACCCGGGGGCCGCGCTGGTGCGTACCTCGTTGATCGTGGGCGACGAGCGGAGCAGGCAGATCCGGCTCTGCCTGGAGGCCCTCGCCGGCGGCGTGGCCCTGTTCACCGACGAGGTCCGCTGCCCGGTCGACGTGGCGACCTGGCCGCTTGCCGTTCTGGAGTTGGCCCAGGGGGACCACGCCGGGCTGCTCAACGTGGCCGGCCCGGAGGCGGTCAGCCGTGCCGACTGGGGCTGCTGGTGGTCCGGCGGTTCGGGCTCGACTCGGCCGGCCTGCGGACCGCCACGAGCGCCTGCGTCGGGCCTGGCCCGCCCCGTCGAGGTACGCCTCGACAGCTCCCGCGCCGCCGGCCTGCTGCGTACCCGCCTGCGCGGGGTCAGCGAACTCCTCGCCCCCTGACGTCCCGTTCCCGCAGCTGTCGGGTCTCGCACGGTTTTTACGCACAACTATTGTGCACAGGAGATGTGCACAACTATTGTGCGTTCATGGAGAACGATGAGGGAGTGGGGCTGCCTGCGCCCCGCCAGGTCCGGCTGGACCAGCGACAACTGCGGGTGCTGGCGCACCCGCTGCGGCTGCGGCTGCTCGGCGCGCTGCGGGCCGACGGGCCCGCCACCGCCACCGGGCTCGCCGAGCGGCTCGACACCAACACCGGCGCCACCAGCTACCACCTGCGCCAACTCGCCGAGGTCGGGCTCGTTGTCGAGGCCCACGACCTCGCCGTCGGGCGACAGCGCTGGTGGCGGGCGGCGCACGACATCAGTAGCTGGGAGCCGTCCGACTTCGACGACGACCCGGACGCCCGGGCCGCCGCCGAGTGGATCCAGGCCGAACAGGTGCGACTGGTCGTCGAGCACTCCGACCGGTGGTTCGCCGCCCAGCAGGACTTCCCAGCCGCCTGGCGGAACGCCGCCGGCATGAGCGACGCCCTGCTGCACCTCGGGCCCGAGCGGCTCCAGGCGATGGAGGCGGAGGTGTGGGAGGTCCTCATGCGCTACCGCGCGGAGTCGACCCCCGACGAGGCGGACGCCCGGCCGGTGCAGGTCTTCCTGGCCGCGTACCCGATGATCGAGCCGACCCGGTGAGCGCGCTGTCCGTACGCCAGGTGCAGTCGCGCTACCTGGTCCTGCACGGCCTGCGCTGGCTGCCCACCGGCCTGCTGATCCCGGTCATGATCCTGCTGATGCAGGAGCGCGGCCTGTCGCTGTCCCAGATCGGCGTGGCTTTCACCGCCCAGGGTCTCGTGGTGCTGGCGCTGGAGCTGCCGACCGGTGGCTTGGCCGACGCGTTGGGTCGCAAGCCGGTGCTGGTCACCGCCGCGGCGCTGAACCTGGTGTCCCTGGCGCTGTTCGCGGTGGCCGACTCCCTCGCCCTGTTCGTTCTGGTCTTCGCGGTGCAGGGGATCCACCGGGCGCTGGACAGCGGCCCCCTGGATTCCTGGTACGTCGACGCCACCCTCGCCGCCGATCCCGAAGCCGGGTACGAGCGCGGCCTCGGCCTCGGCGGCACCGTCGCCGGCGTCGCCATCGCCGGCGGCGCGCTGCTGTGCGGCGGCCTGATCACGCTCGGCCCGCTCGGCCCGGTGAGCGCGCTGGCCGTGCCGGTGCTGGCCGCCGTCGTGGCGCAGGCGGTGGCGCTGGCCGCCCTGGTGACGTTGCTGGTCGAGGTCCGGCCGGGACGGGGAGCCGGCGCGCTGCGCGCGTCGGTCGCGCAGGCGCCCCGGATGGTCGGGCAGGCGTTCGGCCTGCTGCGCCGCTCCCGCGTGCTGCTCGCCCTCGTGGCGGTCGAGCTGTTCTGGGGCTTCGGCATGATCACCTTCGAGTCGCTGCTGCCGGTCCGGCTCGCCGAGGTCGTCGGCGACCCCGAGCGGGCCGCCGCGCTGCTCGGCCCCGCCAGCTCCGCCGCGTGGCTCGCCTCGGCCGCCGGGGCCGCCCTCACCCCGCTGCTGCTGCGCTGGCCCGGCGCCGCGCCCGGCGCCGCGCTGCTGCGCGTCCTGCAGGGCGTGACCGTGGTCGGAATGGGGCTGTTCGCCGGCCCGGTCGGGGTGCTCGTGGCGTACCTGGCCTGCTACACCGTGCACGGCGCGTCGAACCCGCTGCACCTGGGCCTGCTGCACCGCCAGGTCGACGGCCCGTACCGCACCAGCGTGCTCTCGCTCAACTCGATGATGGCCCAGCCGGCCGGGGCGCTCGGCGCGGTGGTGCTGACCGTCATCGCCGAGCACACCAGCGTCAGC
>NZ_GG657738.1:5764991-5766892 GCF_000158815.1 Micromonospora sp. ATCC 39149
TTCGCCCTGTTGCTCGACCTGCTCGACACCGACCTCGGCGCGCCGGATCTGTTCAACGTGCACACCCTGCTGATGCTCGGCCTGCTGCTGCTCTCCCTCTACCTGGCCGGGGTCGGCAGCGGCCCGCGCGGCGGTGGCGGTGGCCGCTGGTACCGCGGCCGCCGTCCCGGCCGCGGCTGACCGAAAGTGATCTAACCGGGCCGGGTCCGCGGCGCAGTTCCGGCGCGGCGGACCAGGCCCGGTACTGTCTTCGTGATGGAGTCCGACGCTCTCTTCTCTCTCGGCGCGCCCGCCGGGGCGCCCGGCGCCCCCACGGGCTCCGTCGGCGTCGACGGCTTCACCCCCGTGGCGGCCGACTCGCCACTTCCCGTCCGGATGCGCCCGGCGAGCCTCGACGAGCTGGTGGGGCAGGGGCACCTCCTCGCCCCGGGCGCGCCGCTGCGCCAGCTCGTCGTCGGGGCCACCCCGATGTCGGTGATCCTCTGGGGGCCGCCCGGCTGCGGGAAGACCACGATCGCGCATCTGGTGGCCCACGCCACCGACCGCCGTTTCGTGGCCATGTCGGCGCTCACCGCCGGGGTCAAGGACGTCCGCGCGGTGATCGACACCGCCCGCCGGCAGCGCCGCTCCGGTGGTCCGCAGACCGTGCTCTTCATCGACGAGGTGCACCGGTTCAGCAAGACTCAGCAGGACTCGTTGCTCGCCGCGGTCGAGGACCGGACGGTCACCCTGCTCGCGGCGACCACGGAGAACCCGTACTTCTCGGTCATCTCGCCGCTGCTGTCGCGGTGCGTGCTGCTCACCCTCCAGCCGCTGGACGACGCCGCCGTGCGCGGCCTGTTGCGCCGCGCGGTCGCCGACGCGCGCGGCCTCGCGGGCGCGTTCACCCTGGAGACCGACGCCGAGGACCACCTGGTACGCCTTGCCGGCGGCGACGTGCGCAAGGCCCTGACCGCCCTGGAGGCCGCAGCGGCCTCGGCGGCGGCACTCGGCGTCGACCGGATCGACCTGGCCACCGCCGAACAGGCGGTGGACGTCGCGGCGGTGCGCTACGACCGGGCCGGCGACGCCCACTACGACGTCACCAGCGCCTTCATCAAGAGCATGCGCGGCTCCGACGTCGACGCGGCGCTGCACTGGCTGGCCCGGATGCTGGTGGCCGGCGAGGACGCCCGGTTCATCGCCCGCCGGCTGGTCATCTTCGCCAGCGAGGACGTCGGGATGGCCGACCCGGGGGCGCTGGGCGTGGCCATCGCCGCCGCGCACGCCGTGGAGTTCGTCGGCCTGCCCGAGGCGCAGCTCAACCTCGCCCAGGCGGTTATCCACCTGGCCACCGCGCCGAAGTCCAACTCGGCGACCAGCGCGCTCGGGGCCGCCATTGCCGACGTCCGCGCCGGCCGGGGCGGGCCGGTGCCGCGCGGCCTGCGCGACGCCCACTACTCCGGCGCGCGGGGGCTCGGCCACGGCACCGGGTACCGCTATCCGCACGACGACCCCCGTGGGGTGGTCACCCAGCAGTACGCTCCCGACGATCTCGTCGGGGCCGACTACTACCGTCCCAGCGGGCATGGTGCGGAGCGGGCGGTGGCCACCCGGCTGCCGCTGCTGCGCCGGATCGTCCGGGGGTTGCCCACCCCGGCACGTCCGGACGGTCCGGACCTGCCGGGCAACGGCCGCCACCCGTCGGGCAACGGGCACGCCAGCGCGGCGGACGAGGACGGCGCGGGCGCCGTCGGGGAGGGCAAGCAGTGAAATCCCGTGGTTCGGAGCGACCGGAGGACGGCCCCGACGAGCGGCGCGAACCGCGCGCCAAGGGGCGCCGGTGGGGCCGGGGCCGGCCCGACAGCGAGCCCGATGGAGCCGATCTCCGGCGAGGAGTTCGGCTGGATCGACGACCTGCG
>NZ_GG657738.1:5768451-5768926 GCF_000158815.1 Micromonospora sp. ATCC 39149
CGATCCGCGTGCCGGTGGTCCACGTCCGGCGGTGGACCCGCGTACCGGCGAGATGCGTCCGCCGGCGGTGGACCCGCGTACCGGCGAGATGCGCCCGCCGGCGGGCCCGCGTACGGGGGAGTTCCGTCCGTCGCTGCCCGGGGAACGCCGTCCGCCCGTTCCGCCGGCCGGTTCCGCCCCCGGATCCCCCGCCCCGGATCCCCGGTCCGCGGCGGCCGGCCACCGGCTCGCCGCCGGATCCGAGCCCGGGACTCCGACCGCGCGGGCCTCGGCGGCACCCGCCGCGCCCGGTCGAGCCGCCCCGCCGGGCGGTCCCGCCGGCCGGGCCGCTCCTCCGCCCGGTCCCGCCGGTCGGGCGACGCCGCCGGGGGGGCCGGCCGGCCGGGCCGTGCCCCCGCCCGGTCCGGCGGGCCCGGTCACCCCGCCGCCCGGTCCCGCCGGTCGGGCGACGCCGCCGGGAGGGCCGGCCGGTCGG
>NZ_GG657738.1:5769465-5772799 GCF_000158815.1 Micromonospora sp. ATCC 39149
TGCCCAGCTGGGCTGCCACGAAGACCGTCGACAACGTCAGCGGCAGCCGCTGGTGCGTGGAGGAATGCCGGCTGCGCGAGCGCACCGTCGAGTCGCAGCGGCCGGTCGAGGAGACGGCGCGGGCCTACGAACGCGCGCTGATCGAGGATGGCTGGCAGCCCTGGAAGGTGACCCGCTGTCCGGAGCAGCCGGCGAAGGGCGACTACACCTGCTGGCGCCGCGACGAGCTGACCCTCGACCTGTGGGTACGCGAGCCGACCTGCGTTCCGCCGCCGGTCGACGGGGAGCCCGCGCCGACGGTACTGGCCACGCCTCCCGCAGCGCAGGAGTGCACCGGCTCGTTGGTGTCGGTGAAGGTCCGCAACGCCATCGACGACGAGCGGACCCGGCCACAGCCGAGCACCGACCCGTCACTCACCGGCGAGGATCCCTTCCCGACCCTGAGCGAGGATCCGCTCGGCGAGCCGACACCCTCACCGTCGTGAGCCGGGTTTCATCACTGACGGTAGGGTCTGGGGCTGGCAGGCCCGCCTGCCCCCGCTGCCCCGTGTTGGGTCGCCGAACGACGGTGTGGGTATGGACGGTCGCGAGTTCCGGGGCGTCGGGCCCCGGGAAACTGGTCGAGGAGGACAGGCGTGAGTTTTGGAGAGGTCGCGGCGCTGATCGCGGCGATCGCGTTCGCGATGCTCGTGTTGATCCTGACGCTGCCCATCCTGCGGCTGCGGCACACCGTGGACGCAACCACCCGCATGATCAACGACCTCAACGACCGCACCGCGCCCCTGCTTGGTGACGTCAACACCACGGTGAAGAACGTCAACACCGCCCTGGAGCAGGTGCAGACCTCGCTGGACGGGGTCAACCTCCAGTTGGCCAAGGTGGACACCATGACCACCCACGCCCAGAACGTCACCGCGAACGTGGCGAACCTGGCCACCGTGGTCTCCGCCGCCGCCGCGAACCCGCTGGTGAAGGTGGCCGCGTTCGGCTACGGCGTACGCCGGGCCGCCGCCGCCCGCCGGCACGCCGAGACCGAGCGCGAGGTGCGCGACACCATCAAGCAGCAGCGCCGCGCCGCCAAGCGCGGCAACGGCTGAGCCGGCCGGCGACGGAAGGGATGAGTTCATGAGGCGCCTGTTCTGGCTGGGTATCGGGCTGGCCGTCGGCGTGGTGGTGGTGCGCAAGGCGACCCGCGCCGCTCAGGCGTACACGCCGGCCGGCATCGCCGGCGGCCTGTCACAATCCGCTGGCGGTCTGGTGGAGTCGCTGCGTAGCTTCGTGGAGGACGTCCGGATCGGGATGGCCGAACGCGAGCAGGAGATCCACGAGGCGTTCGCCCGGGGCGAGGCGTTCGACGACCAGTTCGCCGAGCTGCGGGAGGACCCGCGCATCGGCGACCGAGAGATCTTTCCGGAGGGGCACCAGCGATGAAGACGGCGGAGATCAAGCGGCGGTACCTCGCCCACTTCGAGGCGAACGGCCATGCCGTGGTGCCGTCCGCTCCGCTGCCCGCCATCAGCGACCCGAACCTGCTGTTCGTCAACGCCGGCATGGTGCAGTTCGTCCCCTACTTCCTGGGGCAGCAGACCCCGCCCTACCCCCGGGCGGTCAGCGTGCAGAAGTGCATCCGCACCCCGGACATCGACGAGGTCGGCAAGACCAGCCGGCACGGCACGTTCTTCCAGATGAACGGCAACTTCTCCTTCGGCGACTACTTCAAGGCCGGGGCGATCCCGCTCGCCTGGGACCTGGTCACCAGGTCGGTCGCCGAGGGCGGCTTCGGGCTGGACCCGGAGCGGGTCTGGGCGACGGTCTACCTCGACGACGACGAGGCGGCCGAGATCTGGCGCTCCGTCGGCATGCCGGCCGAGCGGATCGTCCGCCGGGGCAAGAAGGACAACTTCTGGTCGATGGGCATTCCCGGCCCGGCCGGCCCGTGCTCGGAGCTGTACTACGACCGGGGCCCCGACTACGGTCGCGAGGGCGGCCCGGAGGTCGACGAGGACCGGTACCTGGAGTTCTGGAACCTCGTCTTCATGCAGTACGAGATCGCCGACGTGACCAGCAAGGAAGACTTCCGGATCGTCGGCGAGCTGCCGAAGAAGAACATCGACACCGGCATGGGCCTGGAGCGGATGGCGTCCATCCTGCAGGGCGTCGACAACCTGTACGAGATCGACGAGGTCCGGCCGATCCTGGCCCGCGCGGCCGAGCTGACCGGCAAGCGGTACGGGGCGCACTCCGGCCACGTGGCCGCGCAGTCGCACCCCGACGACGTGCGGCTGCGGGTGATCGCCGACCACGTGCGCACCGCGCTGATGCTGATCGGCGACGGGGTCACCCCGAGCAACGAGGGGCGCGGCTACGTGCTGCGCCGCATCATGCGCCGTGCCATCCGGGCGGTGCGGCTGCTGGGCTGGCAGGAGCGGGCGTTGCCCGAGCTGCTGCCGGTGGCCCGGGACTGCATGGCCCCGTCGTACCCGGAGCTGGCGACCGAGTTCGACCGGATCGCGCAGTACGCGTACGCCGAGGAGGACGCCTTCCTGGCGACGCTGCGCGCCGGCACGACGATCCTGGACACGGCGATCGCCGAGACCAAGTCGGCGGGGAAGCCGGCGCTGTCGGGCGACAAGGCGTTCCAGCTGCACGACACCTACGGCTTCCCGATCGACCTGACCCTGGAGATCGCGGCCGAGCAGGGCCTCGCGGTCGACGCGGACGGCTTCCGCCGGCTGATGGCCGACCAGCGGGCCCGGGCCAAGGCCGACGCGCGGGCGCGCAAGACCGGGCACACCGACCTGTCGGCGTACCGGTCGGTGCTGGACGCGGGCGGGCCGGTGGAGTTCACCGGGTACACCGAGCTGAACCGGGAGTCCCGGGTGCGTGCCGTGCTCTCCGGCGGCGACCAGGTCGGCGCGGCGGTCGAGGGCGACACGGTCGAGCTGGTGCTCGACACCACCCCGTTCTACGCGGAGGGCGGCGGTCAGCAGCCCGACCAGGGCCTGATCACCGTCGGCGGCGGCCAGGTCGAGGTCTTCGACGTGCAGCAGCCGGTGCCGGGCCTGATCGTGCACCGCGCCCGGGTGGTCCGGGGCGAGGTGCGCGCGGGCGAGAACGGGTACGCCGAGATCGACGTGACCCGGCGGCGGGCCATCTCCCGCTCGCACACGGCCACCCACCTGGTGCACCAGACGATGCGCAACTTCCTCGGCGAGTCGGCCACCCAGGCCGGTTCGCTGAACGCGCCGGGGCGGCTGCGGTTCGACTTCAACACCCCGACCGGGGTGGCGCCGAGCGTTGCCCCACGTGGAGCAGCAGGTCAACGAGGTGCTCC
>NZ_GG657738.1:5773289-5775496 GCF_000158815.1 Micromonospora sp. ATCC 39149
CCCCTCCCAGGGCGGCGGGAACCTGGTTGGCTAAAGCGCACGGGCCCGGCGGCCGGTCGGTCCGGGGGCGCCCGGCCGCCGGTGGCTGGGGCGTCCGTGCAGTCACGACGGGGAGGACACATGCGGGAGAACGGTTCGCGGTACCTGGTCAAGGCCGCGTTCTCCGGCCGGGGCGGCGGCAGCGACGACCTGGCTCAGGGCGGTGGCCTGCCGGCGGACGATGCCCCTAAACTGCTGGCCACGGTCGAGCAGGCGATCGCCGACGCGTGAGCGCACCGTACGCCGGGTCAGGGCGGACCGTCACGGTCCGCCCTGACCCGTTCCAGGGCAGGATGAACGGAACATGACCGAGACGTTGCGCGGTGTCCGGCTGGGGGTCGACGTGGGGCAGGTGCGAGTCGGCGTGGCCCGCTCCGACCCGCACGGGGTGCTGGCCACCCCGCTGGTGACGCTTGCCCGGGACCTCACCACGGCCGACGACGCCGTGCCGAGCGACATGGCCGAACTGGTCGCTCTGATCGCCGAGCACGAGTGCGTCGAGGTCGTCGTCGGCCTTCCGATCAACCTCGCCGGCCAGCACGGCCCGGCGGCGCGGAACGTCAAGGCGTATGCTGACCGGCTGGCTGACGTAATTGCGCCCGTTCCGGTAACGCTCACCGACGAGAGGATGTCGACGGTGGTGGCTTCTCGTAGGCTTGCCGAGGGTGGCGTCCGGGGAAAACGCCGCCGCGCGGTGGTCGACCAGGCCGCTGCGGTCGAGATCCTGCAGAGCTGGCTGGATGCGCAGCGGAGGCGGACGCGATGATCGACGATCTGGAGCTCGGGTTCGACGAGCCGGCGCGGGGTGAGAAGGGCAAGCACCGGCGCAGCTCCATGCGCAAGCGCCGGGGCGAGTCCTCCGGGGGCCGGGGCAAGACCGCCCTCGCCCTGCTGATGGCCTTCGTCCTGCTTGGCGTGATCGGCGGCGGGGCCTTCTACGGCTTCGACCGGGTGCAGAGCTACTTCGTCACTCCCGACTACGACGGGGCCGGCACCGGCGAGGTCACGGTCGAGATCAAGCAGGGCGCGCTGATCGCCGACATGGCCGTCGCGCTCTACGACGCCGGGGTGGTCAAGAGCGCCAAGGCGTTCGTCGAGGCGGCCGAGGCCAACTCGCGCAGCAAGAACATCCAGCCCGGCACCTACAAGGTCCGCAAGCAGATGAGCGGCGAGCAGGCCCTGGTGATGTTGCTCGACCTGAAGAACAAGGTCACCAACCAGGTCACCATCCCCGAGGGGCGTACGGCCAAGGGCGTCTACAAGCTGCTGTCGGAGAAGACCAAGATCCCGGTCAAGGAGTTCGAGGCCGCCGCGAAGGACCCGGAAGCACTCGGCGTGCCGGACTGGTGGTTCAAGCGCACCGACGGCAAGCCGGTCAAAAAGTCGATCGAGGGCTTCCTCTACCCGGACACGTACGAGATCCCGCCGAAGGCCACCGCCGAGATCCTGCTGACGATGATGGTGGAGAACTTCCTCACCGTCACCGGCGAGATGAAGTTCGCCGACCGGGTGCAGGAGGAACGGGGCGGCATCAGCCCGTACGAGGCGCTGATCGTCGCGTCCCTCGCCCAGGCCGAGGCGGGCAACAAGGACGACCTCGGCAAGGTCGCCCGGGTGGCCTACAACCGGGTGTACGGCGAGTTCCCGTGCAACTGCCTGGAGATGGACGTCACGGTCAACTACTACTTCGAGTCGATCGGCCAGGAGGGCAAGAAGTCGAAGGACATGACCCCGGCCGAGCTGGACAACCCGAAGAACCCGTACAACCGTAAGCTGAAGGGGATGATCCCCACCCCGATCAACAACCCGGGCAAGCAGGCCCTGGAAGGGGCGATGGACCCGCCCGCCGGCAAGTGGCTCTACTTCGTGGCGATCGACAAAGAGGGGCACTCCGCCTTCGCCGAGACGTACGAGGGGCACCAGCGCAACGAGGCCAAGGCCCGGGAGGCCGGGATCATCTGATGACGACGCCACGGCGGGCGGCGGTGGTCGGCAAGCCGATCAGCCACTCACTCTCCCCCGTGATCCACAACGCCGGCTACGCCGCCGCCGGCCTCGTCGGGTGGTCGTACACGAAGATCGAGTGCGCGGAGGCGGAGCTGGCGGCGATGGTCGGCGGCCTCGGCCCCGAGTGGGCCGGGTTGTCGGTGACCATGCCGTGCAAGGAG
>NZ_GG657738.1:5776668-5793432 GCF_000158815.1 Micromonospora sp. ATCC 39149
CCGCCGCCGGCGTCGCGGTGATGGCCTGGACGGTCGACTCGCCGCGCCCAGTAGGCAGCAGCTTGAACGGATCGGCACCGACGGGATCATCACGAACCGGCCGGCGGAACTGGCCGGGTGGAACGCCGCCGGTCAGCTCGGCGCGGCCGGGCCCACCGTGTCGATCGCCGCCCCGGCCGACGGCGTCGAGCTGGACCGGGCGCAGCGGCCGGTGCTCACCGTGCCGGCCACCGACGCCGTGACCGTCACCCTCGACGGCGCGGCGGTGCCGGTGGGCGAGCCGCTCGACCTGACCGGGCTGGCGGCCGGCGCGCACCGGCTGCGCGCGGAGGTGATCGGACCGAGGGGCACGGCCACCGCCGAGGCCACCTTCACCGTCGCGGTGACCCCGGCCGGCCTCGGGCACCTGGTGCTCACCTCCGGCGTGAAGGATTCGGCACTCACGGTGCTCACCGAACACCTGGTCAAGGGCCGGTACGCGAAGCTGGCCCGGTACGTCGACCAGCACGCCGGCCGGTTCCTGCCCGAGGCGAAGGCGCGCGTGATCGCCGCCGACGCACGCACCCTCGCCAACCGCTGACGGATCGCGGTGCGGGCCGTCGCCGGCGGCCCGCACCGCCCCCGCCCGGGACGGTGCGGACGATGTCGCCCTCGACTCAGCTCCCTACGGCTCAGTCCTGTTGGGTAGCGGGTCTGCCATCGGCCCACAACGACTCGAAGTGCTCGACATACCGGTCGAAAGCTCCCCCGTCCTGCCATCGTCGCAGGTGCAGCGTCACGGAGTCCTGCCCGAGCCCCGCCCCGATGTGCGTGGCGACTATGGCCTCCTCGTCGAAGACCCACACGGACATGGCGAGATGACGGGCAGAGAAGCGGACCGGTATCACGGTGCCGACCTTGCTTAGCTCTGCGCGCGTCATCGCGATGCGGGTCGCCAGGGTGAGCGGAGTCGCTTCGATCCTCTCCCGCTCGGCCGTGACCGGACTATCCGGATCTCCGAGCAGGAATCGCAGGTCGGCCCCGGCGCTGGCCTTGGCTTCGAGCGCGGCGGAGATGCCGGGCACCTCCAGCCAGAGGAAGTAGCTGGTGTATCCACCGAACCAGAGCCGAGAACTGGCCCGCCCGATCGCCTCACGAAAGACCGATCGCGGAAGGTCGGCGCGGCGAGGATAGATGCCGACCAGTTCGCGATCGCTTCCAACCTTCACGGCACGTCGGATCATCTCAGGCCACAGCACCCTCACATCCTCGCCCAACACCTCGGCCGCTCGCACTCTGGAACGAGGGTGAGGGACGCGCCCTCGGCTGACCCACCTTTCGACGGTCTTCACGTCCACATCGCACCTTTCGGCGAGATCAGCGAAGGAAAGACCGGCTGCCACGATCGCCGCCTTGAGTGCATCGTTTCGCGCCATGGCAACTAGGGACCTTTCGTAGACGTCCCTTCATGGTTGCACGTGGGCGGTTTCGCCGTCCGTGACACGCTGGCACCTTTCAGTGCATGTCATTCACTGCGCAACACGTGCTGTTCGCTCCGCATCGGTCACAGGTGACGCGTTCCCGGCGCTGGCCCGGGTGGCTGGAGCGGTTGACGACTCCGGTCAAGCCAGCATGCCGGCCCTCCGCCCCGCAAGAAGGCGACGGTTCCCGGTGATCTCCGGAGTCGTGTCGATCGTGTTCGGTGGCCTGCTCCCCGGCTTATTGCTCGGGCTCCTCGCCTTCCGCGTCAAGTCCCGCTGGTGCCCGCGTTGCGGCGAGTCCACGCTGGCCGTGCCGCCGGAGCAGGACAGGTGACCGGGCCCGGCCGGCGCAGCCGCAACGAACTGCCGATCGGGCGGCGGATGGCCGAGTTGCGGGCCCGTCGGGGCATGAGCCAGCAGGTCTTCGCCGACCGGATCGGCAAGTCCAAGAGCTGGGTCGACAAGGTCGAACGAGGCGTACGCACCCTCGATCGGCTCTCCGTCATCGAAACCGTGGCCGGGGCTCTCGGTGTCGCCCCGAACGTCCTGAACACCGACAAGACCCGACGAGAACCCGGCACCGACATCGGTGCCGCCGTGGAACGTATCCGGGCGGCGCTGGCCCGCCACGACCCTCCGGAGGCCGACAGCCCCACGGTGCGGCAACTCGACGACCAGGCCGGATACGCCTGGGCCGCCTACCGCAACGGGCACCACCCGCAGGTCCTACGGATCCTGCCCGACCTGCTCGCCGGCACCCGGCACACCTGCCACCCCCGCGCAGGGGACGCGTGGGCCGCCGACCTGCCCGTCCGCGGCCCCTACTCACCGCCCAGACGCTGGTCAAACTCGGCGAACCCCTTCTTGCCTGGCTGGCCGCCGACCGCGCCATGATCGCCGCCGCCGGTGACCCACACCGCACTGGCCTCGCCGCCGTCTCCCTCGCCCAGGCCCTGCGCGCCCTGCGCCGAGGACGCCTCGCCAAGGCTGCCGCGCTCGGTGCCGTACATCAGCTCGACCTGACGCCGTCGCGCGCCTTGCTGCCCGACGAACCTGGACTGGCCGGGACCCTGCTTATCGAAGCCGCCCTCGCCGCCGCCACCCACGGCGACGCCGTCACCGCCCACGATCTCGCCGAACGCGCCGCCCGTCTCGCCGCCGCCCACGACAACCCGCACCACGACGGCACCGCCTTCGGCCCCACCGTCGTCACGCTCGCCCGCGCCCTGGTCGCCACCCACCTCGGCGACCACCACCAGGCCGTCACCGTCCACCGATACGCCACCGGCGACGGCGGCTGGCACCGGCTCCCCGCCGAGCACCGCGCCGCCCACCTCATCGACATCACCCGCGCCTATCTCGACCTGGGCGACCCGGGAGCTGCCGGCCGCGCCCTGGTCACCGCCGACCACATCGCGCGCGCCGAAACCCGCACCCGCCCCGCCGCCAGAGCCGCCCTCACCGCCATCCTCCGCACCGGCCCCACCTCCGCCGACGTCAGCCGCCTCGCCGCCGTCCTCGGACTGGCCGGGCAATAGCCGAAGGCAGAGATCATGGCGAGGTCGGTGCCGACCACGCGGCGCGTCCGTAGGGCGGGACACGGTGGGCGGCGCGGTGGGACGTGACCCGGGCGTGACAGACTTGCCCACGTGTTGCGCTGGCTGACTGCAGGTGAATCGCACGGTCCCGCCCTCGTCGCGATGCTGGAGGGCGTGCCCGCCGGGATCGAGGTGACCACCGGCGAGATCGCCGGTGAGCTGGCCCGCCGCCGGCTCGGCTACGGCCGGGGCGCCCGGATGGCCTTCGAGCAGGACGTCGTCGAGATCATCGGCGGGCTCCGGCACGGCGTCACCCTGGGTAGCCCCGTCGCCATCCGCGTCGGCAACTCCGAGTGGCCCAAGTGGCAGACGGTGATGGCCGCCGACCCGGTCGACCCCGACGAGTTGGCCCGGCAGGCCCGCAACGCGCCGCTGACCCGCCCGCGTCCGGGCCACGCCGACCTCGCCGGCATGCAGAAGTACGGTCACACCGACGCCCGGCCGATCCTGGAGCGGGCCAGCGCGCGGGAGACCGCCGCCCGGGTCGCCGTCGGCACAGTGGCGAAGGCCCTGGTGAAGCAGGCCCTCGGCATCGAGATCGTCTCGCACGTCGTGGAGCTGGGCCCGGTCGCCGCGAAGCCGGGGCTGCGCCCGACGCCCGAGGACGCCGAGCGCATCGACGCCGACCCACTGCGCTGCCTCGACTCCGACGCGAGCGCCCGGATGGTCGCCGAGGTCGACGCCGCGAAGAAGGCCGCCGACACGCTCGGCGGCGTGGTCGAGGTGCTGGCGTACGGGGTGCCGCCGGGCCTGGGCAGCCACGTGCAGTGGGACCGCAAGCTCGACGCCCGGCTCGCCACCGCGCTGATGTCGATCCAGGCGATCAAGGGCGTGGAGATCGGCGACGGCTGGTCGCAGGCTCGCTCCCGTGGCTCCGAGGCGCACGACGAGATCGTGCCGACCGCGACCGGGGTGCGCCGGGTGACCGACCGGGCCGGCGGCCTGGAGGGCGGCATCACCACCGGGGAGCCGCTGCGGGTGAAGGCGGCGATGAAGCCGATCTCGTCGCTGAACCGGGCCCTGGCCACGGTGGACGTGACCACGGGGGAGCCGGCGACCGCGATCAACCAGCGTTCCGACGTCTGCGCCGTGCCGGCCGCCGCCGTGGTCGCCGAGGCGATGGTGGCCCTGGTGCTCGCCGAGGCGGCCGTCGAGAAGTTCGGCGGCGACTCGGTGACCGAGATGCGCCGCAACCTGGCCGGGTACCTCGACTCCCTGGTGATCCGGTGAACCCCACGCTCCCTGGTGATCCGGTCGGTCGGACGCGGCCGGTGGTCGTCCTCGTCGGGTCGCCCGGTTCGGGGAAGACCACCGTCGGGGAGATGCTCGCCGCGCTGCTCGGCGTGGAGTTCCGCGACACCGACGCCGACATCGAGCGGATGGCCGGCAAGCCGATCCCGGAGATCTTCGTCGACGAGGGCGAGGCCCACTTCCGCGCCCTGGAGCGGGCCGCCACCGCAGCGGCGCTGACCTCGTGCGTCGGGGTGCTCGCCCTCGGCGGCGGCGCGGTGCTCGCCGAGGAGAACCGGGCCGCCCTGGTTGGGCACACCGTGGTGCACCTGAGCGTCGAGCTGTCCGACGCGGTGAAGCGGGTGGGGCTGGGCGTGGGCCGGCCGCTGCTGGCGATCAACCCGAGGGCGACGCTGAAGCACCTGATGGACCAGCGCCGCCCGCTCTACGCCGAGGTGGCGACCGCGACGGTGGTCACCGACGGGCGTACGCCGCAGGAGATCGCCGCCGAGGTCGCGGCCCTGCTCAAGCCCTGAGGACGTCGCCCCGCTCCGCCGCCGCCCTGCCGCCGCCCCGCCCCGTTTCGCCGCCCGCTGGCGTCGCGCCGCCTGCGGTGTTCGCAGGGGGCCCTTCCTCTGCCGAATGCGTTAACAAGGGGCCCCTCCTTACCGTCGGGCGCCAGGTGCCGAGGAGGGCCAGCGCCAGGGCGATCTCGGCGAGGTCGCCGCCGTAGTACATGACCATCGCCCCGGCGCGCAGTTGGTCCGGCGGGACCGGTACGTCCACGGCGAGGCCCGCGTACAGCAGTTGGGCGAGGGCGGCGTGGGCGGCCACGGCGACCCCGAGCACCACGAGTCGCGCCGGCACCCGGGGACGGTGCGGGCCGGGGTCGGGGCCGGCGACCGACCAGGTGAAGAGCAGCCCGGAGAGCAGGAAGTGCAGGTGCACCAGGTGGTGCAGGGGCCGGGTGCGTCAGCGTCGCCCTGCACAGCGGCGTCAGGTACAGCACGTACAACCCGCCGGTGGTGAGCGCGAGGCCGGTCACCGGGTGGGCGAGCTGGGCGAGGGCGGGGCGGCGCACCAGCCGTACCAGGGCCCGCCCGCGCCGCCGGTGCAGGGTCCGCAGCGCCAGGGTGACCGGCGCGCCGAGCACCAGCCCGAGCGGGGCGAGCATGCCGACCAGCAGGTGCTGCCACGCGTGCGCGGCGAAGCCGCCGGCCGGCAGGGCCAGCCCTGCGGCGAGCAGGGCCGCGCCCGCGCCGAAGGCCGCCGTGCGCCGGTGCGGCCAGCCGCCGCCGCCCGGTCCCCGCTGGCGCAGCGCGGCGGCGAGATAGACCCAGAACAGCACCAGGGGTACGAGCAGCGCCGGCCCCGGTGTGTACCCGTCGTGGCCGGCGTGGGTCCCTGTCACGGGCGGTCGGCGCAGACGTCCACGGCCGTGCCGCGGCGCTGCACCAGCCAGCCGGCGGCGACCAGCGCCGCCCCGAGCGCCAGGAACCCGAGGTCCCACCAGGTCCGGTACGCGCCCTCACGCACGTGGTGGATGCCGAGCAGGTGGTGGTCGACGATCCCCTCGACGAGGTTGAACAGCCCCCAGCCGACCAGCGCCCAGCCCCACAGCACCGGGGAGCGCCACAGCCGACCGCGCGACCGGGTGACCCGGGAGTAGAGCAAAGCCAGGCCGGTCAGCACCGCCACCCAGGTCACCACGTGGAAGACCCCGTCCCACAGGGTGTTCATCTCCAGGCCGGGCACGGTGTCCACCGGGTACGCCCGTACCCCGATGTTGTCGCTGCCGGTGCCGCTGAGCAGGTGGTGCCACTGGAGCACCTGGTGCAGCACGATGCCGTCGGCGAAGCCGCCGAGGCCGACGCCGAGGATCGTGGCGGGCAGCCGGATGTCGGCGCCGTCGGTGGTGGGTGTGCTCATCGCGGGGTACCTCCGCCTCGTCGGCCGGTCCGGGCCGGAGACGCCGCCAGGGCTGGAAGCGGCGCCCGTGCTGAAAACGCCGTCCGTGTCCGGAACGTCGCCCGTGCTGGAAACGCTGCCCCCGCTCTGCCCGGCTAAACGGCCGCCGACCGCCGCCGGTGACGTGCGGGCCGTGCCGCGCCGTGCCGCGCCGCGCCGCACGTCGGAGTCACGCCGGCCGCAGTGTTAGGAAGGGGCCCTTCCTATACAGAAAGCGTTAACAAGGGGCCCTTCCTTGCACCAGGCCCGCCACGGAGTGGACAGGTACCGCAGCGGGGGTTGCGGCTGGACTAGGCTCCCGGGCAATGGACGAGGTGACCCGGATTCCGGTCGGCGGCGAACGGCCGTACGACGTGCTGGTGGGACGCGACCTGCTCGACGCTCTCCCGACGATGCTGCCTGGCGCGACCCGGGTGGCGGTGCTGCACGCGCCGCCGCTGAAGGGGCTGGCCGACGCGATCGGCGCGCGCCTGGCGGCGGCCGGCGCGACCCCGCTGGCCGTGGAGGTGCCGGACGCCGAGGCGGGCAAGGCCATCGAGGTGGCCGCGGCCTGCTGGGACCGGCTGGGTGAGGCGGGCTTCACCCGCACCGACGCGGTGGTCGGGGTGGGCGGCGGCGCGGTCACCGACCTGGCCGGTTTCGTCGCGGCCTGTTGGCTGCGCGGGGTGCGCTGGGTGCCGGTGGCGACGTCGCTGCTCGGCATGGTCGACGCGGCGGTGGGCGGCAAGACGGGCATCAACACGGCGGCCGGCAAGAACCTGGTCGGCGGTTTCCACCCGCCGGTCGGGGTGCTGTGCGACCTCGCGGTGCTCGACAGCCTCCCGCGGGCCGACCTGGCGGCGGGGCTGGCCGAGGTGGTCAAGTGCGGGTTCATCGCCGACCCGGTGATCCTCGACCTGGTGGAGCGGGACCGGGCGGCGGCGACGGATCCGACGTCGCCGGTGGTCCGGGAGCTGATCGAGCGGGCGATCCGGGTGAAGGCCGACGTGGTCTCCGGCGACCTGCGCGAGTCCGGGGTGCGCGAGGTGCTCAACTACGGCCACACCCTGGCCCACGCGATCGAGAAGGTGGAGGGGTACCGGTGGCGGCACGGGCACGCCGTCTCCGTCGGGCTGGTCTACGCGGGGGAGCTGGCCCGGCTGGCGGGGCGGCTGGACCCGGAGACCACCGCGCGGCACCGCACGGTGCTGACGGCGCTCGGGCTGCCGACGCGGTACCGGGCCGACGCGTGGCCGCAGTTGCTGGCCGCGATGCGGGTGGACAAGAAGAGCCGCGGCTCGCGGCTGCGGTTCGTGGTGCTCGACGCTCTGGCCCGTCCGGCGATCCTGGAGGGCCCGGACGACGAGCTGCTGCACGCCGCCTACCGGGAGGTTTCGCAGTGAGCGCGAGGAGCGCGGCGCAGCGGAGCCCCGCAGTCGCGAACGAAAGAGGAAACGCGTGAGGGTGTACGTGCTGAACGGGCCGAACCTGGGCCGGCTGGGCACCCGCCAGGTCGACGTGTACGGGGCGATTAGCTACGCCGACCTGGTGGGGCTCTGCGAGGCGACCGGCCGGGAGCTGGGGCTGGACGTGACGGTCCGGCAGACCGACGCCGAGCACGAGCTGGTCGGCTGGCTGCACGACGCGGCCGACGAGCAGGCGGCGGTGGTGCTCAATCCGGCCGCCTGGTCGCACTACTCGATCGCGGTCCGGGACGCCTGCGCCCTGCTGCGCGGCCCTCTGGTGGAGGTGCACATCTCCAACATCCACGCCCGGGAGGAGTTCCGGGCGCACTCGGTGATCTCCGCGGTGGCGACCGGGGTGATCTGCGGGCTGGGCGTGGACGGCTACCGTCTCGCCCTGCATCACCTGGCGGCCCGCGCGGGCGCGGCTGACGGCTGACGGCGGGAACGGCCGGCGGCGGCAGCTAGTAGACTTGCCAGGTCTGTCCGCCAATTGATGATCAAGGCAGGAAATGGCCACCACCAACGACCTGAAGAACGGCCTGGTACTCAACCTCGACGGGGAGCTCTGGGCCGTCGTGGAGTTCCAGCACGTCAAGCCCGGTAAGGGTGGCGCCTTCGTGCGTACCACGCTGAAGAACGTGCTGTCCGGCAAGGTGGTCGACAAGACCTTCAACGCGGGCACCAAGGTCGAGACCGCGACCGTGGACAAGCGCACGATGCAGTACCTCTACGCCGACGGCGAGGACTACGTCTTCATGGATCTGGAGACGTTCGACCAGATCACCGTCCCCGGGGGCACCGTCGGCGAGGCCGCCAACTACCTCCTGCCGGAGGCCGAGGCGACCGTCGCCACCCACGAGGGCGTGCCGCTCTACATCGAGCTGCCGACCTCCGTGGTGCTGGAGATCACGTACACCGAGCCGGGTCTGCAGGGCGACCGGTCCACCGGCGGGAACAAGCCGGCGACGGTCGAGACCGGCGCGACCGTGCAGGTGCCGCTCTTCATCACCACCGGCGAGAAGATCAAGGTCGACACCCGCGACGGCCGTTACCTCGGCCGCGCCTGATGGCCGAGGGGTCCAAGCAGCAGATGCCGGCGCGCCGTAAGGCGCGCAAGCGGGCGCTGGACGTGCTCTTCGAGGCCGACCTGCGCGACCGGCCGCCGGTGGAGGTGCTCGCCGGCTACGTCGAGCGGATCGAGAAGCCTCACCCGGAGCACCTGGGGTACGCGGTCGGCCTCGTCGAGGGAGTGGCCGCGCACCTGGGCCGGATCGACGAGCTGATCGCCAGCTACGCCGAGGGTTGGACGCTGGACCGGATGCCGGCGGTGGACCGCAACCTGGCCCGCATCGCCGTGTACGAGCTGCTCTACGTCGACGAGCTCGACGACGCGGTGGCGATCAGCGAGGCCGTCGAGCTGGCCCGGCAGATGTCGACCGACGACTCGCCGCGCTTCCTCAACGGGGTGCTCGGCCGGATCGCCGAGTACGCCACCCGCTGACCGGCGTCGTCGACAAGGTCCCGGCCGGGGCGGCGGTGTCGAAAAGGGCCCGTGCCGTTGGCACGGGCCCTTTCGGCGTGACCGGGTCAGGACGCGAAGAATGCCCGCGGGTCGGCGACGAGCACGCCGTGCTCGGTGAGCCGCTCGATCAGCCCGGACGGCGAGGCGTCGTAGACGATCGCCAGGGCGCGCAGGTCGTCGGCGCGGATGGAGAGCACCCGACCGTTGTAGTCGCCCCGCTGCTGCTGGATGGCGCGGGCGTACCGGGCCACGTAGGCCAGGTCCTCGGAGGCGTCGTCGTAGAGCCGCTCCAGGTCCAGGACGATCTTGCTGGTGGGCTCGTGTCGCACCCCGCTGCCGTCGGGCAGCAGCTCGGAGACGGGCACCCGGTAGAAGTCGGCCAGCTCGGCCAGGCGGGACACCGTGACGGCGCGGTCACCGCGCTCGTACGAGCCGACCACCACGGCCTTCCACCGCCCGTTCGACTTCTCCTCCACTCCCTGCAGGGACAGGCCCTGCTGCTGGCGGATGGAGCGCAGGCGGGCGCCCAGCGACTTGGCGTATTCAGAGGGCATTCGGACACTCCCAGTGCTGCTCGGGGTTCTCCCCGCGATCGCTACGGAGCGTGACGGTACGGGGATTGCGACAACTGGTCAAGTGGTCGTGACCCTACCGTTGGGCTGCGCAGGGGGACTTATCCCGATTCGCCAGCCTGATCCTGGGGTCAGTGCCGACGTCGGGCGGCCCGTGACCGCTGGTAACGTGGCCCGCAGCCCCCGTTCGGGCCGCTCGCGGCCCGCCGGAGGAGTCAGACGTCCTTTAACGACCCGTCCGGTGAGGCGGGGAAGGAGGTCCGCCGTGGCCTACCCACCGGCTGCCCACGCGTCGCCGCCGCGACAACCCTCGGTGAAGGTGATCCTCACCGCAGCGGACGTCTCGCGCGTGGTGGACCGCATCGCCCATCAGATCCTCGAAAAGACCCAGGGAGCCGCCGACACGGTGCTGCTCGGGATTCCCACCCGTGGGGTTCCGCTCGCCCGGCGGCTCGCCGCCCGGATCAGCACCTTCGAGGACATCGCAGTCGGAGTCGGTGTGCTCGACATCACCCTCTACCGCGACGACCTGCGCCGACACGCCACCCGCGCGGTCGGCCCGACCCAGCTACCGCTGGGCGGGATCGACGGCAAGCGGGTCGTCCTCGTCGACGACGTCCTCTTCTCCGGCCGTACGGTCCGGGCCGCCCTCGACGCGCTCGGCGACGTGGGTCGCCCCGCCTCGGTGCAGCTCGCCGTGCTGGTCGACCGGGGCCACCGACAGCTACCGATCCGCGCCGACTACGTCGGCAAGAACATCCCGACCGCCCTCGCCGAGAACGTCAAGGTCACCCTCGCCGAGACCGACGGTGCCGACGAGGTCAAGCTGTACGGGGAGGCCGGCCGGTGAGCGCGAGGAGCACAGCGAAGCGGAGCCCCGTAGTCGCGAACGAGAGGCAGGCCCAGTGATCCGGCACCTGCTCTCCGGCGCCGACCTGGACGCCGCCGCCGCCACCCAGATCCTGGACACCGCCGCCGAGATGGCCACGGTCGCCGGCCGGGAGGTGAAGAAGCTGCCCGCGCTGCGCGGCCGGACCGTGGTGAACCTCTTCTACGAGGACTCCACTCGGACCCGGATCTCGTTCGAGGCGGCGGCGAAGCGGCTGAGCGCCGATGTGATCAACTTCTCGGCCAAGGGTTCCAGCGTGACCAAGGGCGAGAGCCTCAAGGACACCGCGCTCACCCTCCAGGCGATGGGGGCCGACGCGGTCGTCGTCCGGCACCCCGCCTCGGGCGCCCCGCACCGGCTGGCCAACTGGGTCGACGGGTCGGTGGTCAACGCCGGCGACGGCACCCACGAGCACCCCACCCAGGCGCTGCTGGACGCGTACACGATGCGGGCCCGGCTGGGTCGGCTCGCCGGCCTGCACGTCGCGGTCGTCGGGGACGTGCTGCACTCCCGGGTCGCCCGCTCCAACGTGCTGCTGCTGTCCACCCTCGGGGCGAAGGTCACCCTGGTCGGGCCGCCCACGCTGATCCCGGTCGACATCGCGCAGGCCCTCGCGTCCGGCATCGACGTCTCCTACGACCTCGACGCCGTGCTGCCGAACGTGGACGTGGTGATGATGTTGCGGGTGCAGCGGGAGCGGATGACCGACTCCTACTTCCCCTCGGCCCGCGAGTACGCCCGTCGCTACGGGCTCGACGCGCCTCGGATGCGCCGGCTGCCGGAGCACGCGATCGTCATGCACCCCGGGCCGATGAACCGGGGCATGGAGATCACGCCCGAGGTCGCCGACTCGCCCCGCTCCACCATCGTCGAACAGGTCGCCAACGGGGTCTCCGTGCGGATGGCCGTCCTCTACCTGCTGCTCGGGGGGAACAACCTGTGACCGCGTACCTGATCACCAACGTGAGCGTCGTCGGCGCCGCGCCGACCGACCTGCTGATCCGCGACGGCGTCGTCGCGCAGGTCGGGTCCGGCCTGACCGCGTCGGACGCAGGCGTCGTCGACGGCACCGGGCTGGTCGCCCTGCCCGGGCTGGTCGACCTGCACACCCACCTGCGCGAGCCGGGCCGGGAGGACGCCGAGACCGTGGAGTCCGGCTCCCGGGCGGCGGCGCTCGGCGGGTACACGGCGGTCTGCGCGATGGCGAACACCTCGCCGGTCGCCGACACCGCCGGCGTGGTCGAGCAGGTCTGGCGCCTCGGCCGGGAGGCCGGGCTGGTCGACGTGCAGCCGATCGGCGCGGTCACCGTCGGCCTGGCCGGGGAGCGCCTGGCCGAGCTGGGCGCGATGGCCGACTCGGCGGCCAGGGTGCGGATCTTCTCCGACGACGGGCACTGCGTCGCCGACCCGAAGCTGATGCGCCGGGCCCTGGAATACGTCAAGGCGTTCGACGGGATCATCGCCCAGCACGCCGAGGAGCCCCGGCTCACCGAGGGCGCGCAGATGCACGAGGGTGAGGTCTCCACCCGGCTCGGGCTGACCGGCTGGCCGGCGGTCGCCGAGGAGGCGATCATCGCCCGGGACGTGCTGCTCGCCGAGCACGTCGGCAGCCGGCTGCACGTCTGCCACGTCTCCACCGCCGGCAGCGTCGAGGTGCTGCGCCAGGCCAAGGCCCGCGGCGTACGGGTCACCGCCGAGGTCACCCCGCACCACCTGCTGCTCACCGACGAGGTCGTGAGCGGGAGGAGTGAGCTTGCGAGCCCCGCACTGGCGAACAACTGGAGCCCGGCCGGCCCGTACGACCCGGTGTTCAAGGTCAACCCGCCGCTGCGTACGGCCACCGACATCGCCGCGCTGCGCGCCGCGCTGGCCGAGGGCGTGATCGACGTCATCGCCACCGACCACGCCCCGCACGCCGTGGAGGACAAGGAGTGCGAGTGGGCGTACGCCCGGCCGGGCATGCTCGGCCTGGAGACGGCGCTGTCGATCGCCCTGGACGTGCTCGGCCCGCAGTGGAATCTGATCGCCGAGCGGATGTCCCGCACCCCGGCCCGGATCGCCGGGCTCGACGGCCACGGCCTCGACCCGGCCCCGGGCGTGCCGGCCAACCTGACCCTGGTAGACCCGGCGGTCCGTCGGGTCATCGAGCCCGCGGAGCTGGCCAGCCGCAGTCGCAACACCCCGTACGCCCGCATGACGCTGCCGGGTCGCATCGTGGCGACCTTCCTGCGCGGCGAGCCGACGGTCCTGGACGGAAAGGCTGTCAAGTGATCCGAGCGAGGAATGCAGCGCAGCGGAGTCCCGCTGTCCGGGTCGAAGGGAGCACAGCGTGAGCAGGGGTAGATCGGCGATCCTGGTCCTGGAGGACGGGCGCACGTTCCACGGCGAGGCGTACGGCAGCGTCGGCGAGACCTTCGGCGAGGCGGTCTTCAACACCGGCATGACCGGCTACCAGGAGACCCTGACCGACCCGTCGTACCACCGGCAGGTGGTGGTGCAGACCGCCCCGCACATCGGCAACACCGGCGTCAACGCCGACGACGACGAGTCCGCCCGGATCTGGGTCGCCGGCTACGTGGTGCGCGACCCGGCCCGGACCGCCTCGAACTGGCGGTCCACCGGCGAGCTGGCCGACCGGCTCGCCGCCGAGGGCGTGGTCGGCATCAGCGGCGTCGACACCCGGGCGCTGACCCGGCACCTGCGCGAGCGCGGCGCGATGCGGGTCGGCATCTCCAGCGTCGACGACGACCCGCGCGCCCTGCTGGCCCGGGTCCGCCAGTCGCCGCAGATGGTCGGCGCGGACCTCTCCGCCGAGGTGACCACCGCGCAGCCGTACGTCGTCGCGGCCGAGGGCACGCACCGGTTCACGGTGGCCGCCCTGGACCTGGGCATCAAGCGCAACGTGCCGCGCCGGCTCGCCGCGCGCGGCGTCACCACCCACGTGCTGCCCGCCGGGTCGAGCGTCGACGACCTGCTCGCCACCGGCGCGGACGCGGTGTTCCTCTCGCCCGGCCCGGGCGACCCGGCCACCGCCGACGGCCCGGTGGCGCTGGCCCGGGAGGTGCTCGGCCGGCGGATCCCGCTGTTCGGCATCTGCTTCGGCAGTCAGATCCTCGGCCGGGCGCTGGGCTTCGGCACCTACAAGCTCGGCTACGGCCACCGGGGGATCAACCAGCCGGTACTCGACCGGGCGACCGGAAAGGTCGAGGTGACCAGCCACAACCATGGCTTCGCGGTCGCCTGGCCGGGCCGCGAACCGGAGCGCGGCGCGGTCGTGCCCGACCAGGTGATCGACACCGAGTTCGGCGGCGTCCAGGTGTCACACGTCTGCCTCAATGACAACGTGGTCGAGGGGCTGCGGGCGATCGACGTGCCCGCCTTCACCGTCCAGTACCACCCGGAGGCGGCGGCCGGCCCGCACGACGCGGACTACCTGTTCGACCGCTTCGCCGAGCTCATCGAGGGCCGGACCCACAGCGAGGGGCGCGCAAATGCCTAAGCGGACCGATCTCAAGCACATCATGGTGATCGGCTCCGGGCCGATCGTCATCGGGCAGGCCTGCGAGTTCGACTACTCCGGCACCCAGGCGTGCCGGGTGCTGCGCAGCGAGGGGATCCGGGTCAGCCTGGTCAACTCCAACCCGGCGACGATCATGACCGACCCGGAGTTCGCCGACGCCACGTACGTCGAGCCGATCACCCCGGAGTTCGTCGAGCTGGTCATCGCCAAGGAGCGTCCCGACGCCCTGCTGCCCACCCTCGGCGGGCAGACCGCGCTGAACACGGCGGTCGCCCTGCACGCCGCAGGTGTGCTGGACAAGTACGGCGTCGAGCTGATCGGCGCGAACATCGACGCCATCAACCGGGGCGAGGACCGGCAGCTGTTCAAGGACATCGTCGCCAAGGCGGGCGTTCGTCTCGGCATCGCCGACCCGGCCGCCCTGGTGCCCCGCTCGCGGGTCTGCCACTCGATGGCCGAGGTCGAGGCCACGGTCGCCGAGCTGGGCCTGCCGGTGGTGATCCGGCCGTCGTTCACGATGGGCGGCCTCGGCTCCGGCATGGCGCACAGCGACGCCGACCTCCGGCGCATCGCCGGGGCGGGTTTGGCCGCCAGCCCGGTGCACGAGGTGCTCATCGAGGAGAGCGTGCTCGGCTGGAAGGAGTACGAGCTCGAACTGATGCGCGACCGCCACGACAACGTGGTGGTGGTCTGCTCGATCGAGAACGTCGACCCGATGGGCGTGCACACCGGCGACAGCGTGACGGTGGCCCCGGCGATGACGCTGACCGACCGGGAGTACCAGAACCTGCGCGACCTCGGCATCGCGGTGCTGCGTGAGGTCGGGGTGGACACCGGCGGCTGCAACATCCAGTTCGCGGTGAACCCGGCCGACGGCCGGATCGTCGTGATCGAGATGAACCCCCGGGTGTCGCGGTCCTCGGCGCTGGCGTCGAAGGCGACCGGCTTCCCGATCGCGAAGATCGCCGCGAAGCTGGCCATCGGCTACACCCTGGACGAGATCCCCAACGACATCACGCGCAAGACCCCGGCGGCGTTCGAGCCGACCCTGGACTACGTGGTGGTGAAGATCCCCCGGTTCGCGTTCGAGAAGTTCCCCGGCGCGGACGCGGAGCTGACCACCACCATGAAGTCGGTCGGCGAGGCGATGAGCCTCGGGCGCAACTTCACCGAGGCGCTGAACAAGGCGATGCGCTCGATGGAAACGAAGTCGGCGGGCTTCTGGACCATCCCGGACCCGGCGGACGCCACCAGGGAGAACACCCTGGCCGCGCTGCGCACGCCGCACGACGGCCGGCTCTACACGGTCGAGCGGGCGCTGCGGCTCGGCGCGTCGATCGCGGAGGTCTCCGCCGCGTCCGGCGGGATGGACCCGTGGTTCCTGGACCAGATCGCCGCCCTGGTGGAGCTGCGCGCGGAGATCGTCGACGCCCCGGTGCTCGACGCGCACCTGCTGCGCCGCGCCAAGCGGGCCGGTCTGTCCGACCGGCAGCTCGCCGCGCTGCGCCCCGAGCTGGCCGCCGAGGACGGGGTACGCACCCTACGGCACCGGCTCGGCGTCCGCCCGGTGTACAAGACGGTGGACACCTGCGCCGCCGAGTTCGAGGCGACCACGCCGTACCACTACTCGACGTACGACTCGGAGACCGAGGTCGCGCCCTCGGCCCGGCCCAAGGTGATCATCCTGGGCTCGGGGCCGAACCGGATCGGCCAGGGCATCGAGTTCGACTACTCGTGCGTGCACGCCGTTCAGGCGCTGCGCAGCGCGCCCCTCGGCCCGGCCGCCGTGTCCGGTCCCGGCGGCGACGGCGTCGGCTACGAGACCGTCATGGTCAACTGCAACCCGGAAACCGTCTCGACCGACTACGACACCGCCGACCGGCTCTACTTCGAGCCGCTGACCTTCGAGGACGTCCTGGAGGTCTGGCACGCCGAGGACTCGTCCGGCAAGGCGGCCGGCGGGCCGGGCGTGGTCGGGGTGGTCGTGCAGCTCGGCGGGCAGACCCCGCTGGGCCTGGCGCAGCGGCTGAAGAACGCCGGCGTGCCGATCGTGGGCACCTCCCCGGAGTCGATCCACCTGGCCGAGGAGCGCGGCGCGTTCGGCGCGGTGCTGGCCCGGGCCGGGCTGCGCGCCCCGGCGCACGGCATGGCCACCTCGTACGAGGAGGCCAAGGCGATCGCCGCCGAGATCGGCTACCCGGTGCTGGTCCGCCCCTCGTACGTGCTCGGCGGGCGGGGCATGGAGATCGTCTACGACGACCCGACGCTGCGCGACTACATCGGCCGGGCCACCGACATCTCCCCGGACCATCCGGTGCTGGTGGACCGGTTCCTCGACGACGCCATCGAGATCGACGTGGACGCCCTCTGCGACGCCGACGGCGAGGTGTACCTCGGCGGGGTGATGGAGCACATCGAGGAGGCCGGCATCCACTCCGGCGACTCGTCCTGCGTGCTGCCGCCGATGACCCTGGCCGGCTCGCACCTGGCGCAGGTGCGCCGCTACACCGAGGCCATCGCCAGGGGGGTGGGGGTGCGCGGCCTGCTCAACGTCCAGTAC
>NZ_GG657738.1:5793636-5807645 GCF_000158815.1 Micromonospora sp. ATCC 39149
GTTCAACGGTTCCGCACCCCGTCCGGCAAGGGCGTCGACTCGCTGCTCGGCCCGGAGATGAAGTCCACCGGCGAGGTGATGGGCATCGACACCAAGTTCGGGCACGCCTTCGCCAAGAGCCAGTCCGCCGCGTACGGGTCGCTGCCGACCGCCGGACGGATCTTCGTCTCGGTGGCCAACCGGGACAAGCGCGGCATGATCTTCCCGATCAAGCGCCTGGCCGACCTGGGCTTCGAGATCGTCGCCACCGCCGGCACGGCGGAGGTGCTGCGCCGGCACGGCATCGCCTGCGAGCAGATCCGCAAGCACTACGAGTCCGGCGCGGGTGAGGACGCGGTGTCGATGATCCTCGGTGGCGACGTGGCGCTGGTGGTGAACACGCCGCAGGGCTCCGGGGCGAGCGCCCGCTCCGACGGCTACGAGATCCGCAGCGCCGCCGTGACAGCCGACATCCCGTGCATCACCACGGTCCCGGGCGCGGCGGCGGCGGTGATGGGCATCGAGGCCCGCATCCGCGGCGACATGACCGTCCGCCCCCTGCAGGCCCTGCACGCCACCCTGCGGGCGGGCGAGTGACCGCCGGGGCCCCGGGGAGGGGACGGTGATCTTCGAGCGGGGGGTGCGGCCCTGGCTGTTCCGGGTCGGCGGTGGCGACGCCGAGGCCGCCCACGAGTGGACACTGCGGCGGCTGGCCGCCGTGTCCCGGTCGCCGGTGGCGCTGGCCGCCCTGCGGGCCCGCTACGCCGTGCGGGCGCCCCGGACGGTGTTCGGGGTGGACTTCCCGAACCCGGTGGGGCTGGCCGCCGGGATGGACAAGGACGGGGCGGCGCTGCCGGCGTGGCCGGCGCTGGGCTTCGGCTTCGTCGAGGTCGGCACGGTCACCGCGCACGCCCAGCCGGGCAATCCGCGGCCCCGGCTGTTCCGGCTGCGCGACAGCGAGGCCGTGGTCAACCGGATGGGCTTCAACAACGCCGGCGCGCGGGCCCTGGCGGAGCGGCTGGCGGCGCTGCCCCGTCCGGTCGGCGCGCCGCTGGGCATCTCGCTCGGCAAGTCCAAGGTGACCCCGCTGGAGGAGGCCGTCGAGGACTACCTCGCCTCGTACCGGGCGCTGCGCGGCCACGGCGACTACTTCGCCGTCAACGTCTCCTCGCCGAACACGCCGGGCCTGCGCTCCCTGCAGGACCGCTCCCACCTGGACGCGCTGCTGGCGGCGCTGGTGGGGGAGAAGCCGGTGCTGGTGAAGATCGCCCCGGACCTGACCGAGCCGGCGATCGCCGAGCTGCTGGAGGTCTGCCTGGCGCGCGGCGCGGCCGGGGTGATCGCCACCAACACGACCCTGGCCCGTGACGGTCTCGCCCTCGCCGACCGGGAGCGCGGCGCGCAGGCGGGCGGCCTGTCCGGGCGTCCGCTGGCGGCCCGCGCCCGCGCGGTGGTCTCCTTCGTTCACCGGGAGACCGGCGGGCGGCTGCCGGTGATCGGCGTGGGCGGCATCGTCGACCCCGACGACGCCGACCGCATGTTCGACGCGGGAGCGTGCCTGGTGCAGCTCTACACCGGATTCATCTACCGGGGCCCCGCGCTCGTCCGCGCCGCCGCCCGGCGCGGCCGGCCGGAGCCCGCGCCGGCGGGTGGACGGGCCGTGACCGGAAAGCCGGCCACAGCACATCGCGCCGGGGGCCGGAGGGGCCGGGGGTGACACCGGAGGAGATCCTCGCCGCCGACCGGGCGTACGTGTGGCACCCGTACGCGCCGCTGCCGCCCGCGACGCCGCCGTACGTGGTGCGCGACGCGCGGGGGGTCCGGCTGCGGCGTGGCCGACGGACGGGAACTGGTGGACGGGATGTCGTCCTGGTGGGCGGCGATCCACGGCTACCGGCACCCGGTGCTGGACGCGGCGGTGGCCGACCAGCTCGGCCGGATGAGCCACGTGATGTTCGGCGGGCTCACCCACGAGCCGGCCGTACGCCTGGCGCAGACCCTGGTCGAGCTGGCCCCGGATGGGCTGGAGCGGGTCTTCCTCTGCGACTCGGGCTCCGTGAGCGTCGAGGTGGCGGTGAAGATGTGCCTGCAGTACCAGCGGGCGCTCGGGCGGCCGGAGCGCCGCCGGCTGGGCACCTGGCGGGGCGGCTACCACGGCGACACCTTCCACCCGATGAGCGTCTGCGACCCCGAGGGCGGCATGCACCACCTGTGGGGCGAGGCGCTGCCCCGGCAGGTCTTCGCACCTGTCCCGCCGGCCGGCTTCGACACCCCGCCCGACCCCGCGTACGAGGCGGCGCTCGTCGACGCGGTGGTGCGGCACGCGGGCGAGCTGGCCGCCGTGATCGTGGAGCCGGTGGTCCAGGGCGCGGGCGGGATGCGCTTCCACCACCCGCACTATCTGCGGGTGCTGCGCGAGGTGACCCGCGCCCACGGAGTACTGCTGGTCTTCGACGAGATCGCCACCGGCTTCGGCCGCACCGGGACGATGTTCGCCGCCGAGCACGCCGGGGTGAGCCCCGACGTCCTCTGCGTCGGCAAGGCGCTCACCGGCGGTTACCTGACGCTGGCCGCCGCGCTGTGCACGGCGGAGGTGGCGGCGGGCATCTCCCGTGGCGGGGTGCTCGCGCACGGGCCCACGTTCATGGGCAACCCCCTCGCATGTGCGGTCGCGAATGCCTCCATCGGCCTGCTGCGGGCCGGAGACTGGGCGGCCGAGGTGTCCAGGGTGAGTGAGGCCCTGCGGGCCGGTCTGGAGCCGCTGCGGGGCGTCGAGGGCGTCGCGGACGTCCGGGTGCTGGGCGCGATCGGCGTCGTCCAACTCGACCACGAGGTGGACGTGGCGAGGGCGACGGCTGCGGCGGTGGACCGGGGGGTCTGGCTGCGGCCGTTCCGCGACCTGGTCTACGCCATGCCGCCGTACGTCACCGAGGACGCGGACGTGGCCCGCATCGCCGCCGGGATGGCCGCCGCCGCGGCGGCCGGCTGACCGGCACGCCCGGCGTAGGGCACGCAGAGGGCGCGTCGGTGGACGCCGCGCGCCCGCCAGGAGCCGAGAGAGAAGAGGCGCGGATGGAGAGCTTCGGGTCACCGATTGCACCGGGCGATGGTGGAGCGCGGGCCGCTCTGTGTGGGCATCGACCCGCACCCCGGGCTGCTGACCCGCTGGGGGCTGACGGACGACGTGGACGGGCTGGAACGTTTCAGCCGCACGGTGGTGGAGGCGCTCGGCGACCGTGTCGCGGTGGTCAAGCCCCAGTCGGCGTTCTTCGAGCGCTTCGGAGCGCGGGGCGTGGCCGTCCTAGAGTCAACTATCCGACAGTTGCGGGATTCTGGCTCGCTCGTTCTGCTCGACGTCAAGCGTGGGGACATCGGATCCACGGTCGCCGCGTACGCCTCCGCGTACCTTGATCCATCCAGCCCGATGTATGTCGACGCGATCACCGCGAGCCCCTACCTGGGAGTAATGTCGCTGGCGCCGATGTTCGAGCTCGCCGCCACACACGGTGGCGGGGTGTTCGTTCTGGCGCTCACCTCCAACCCCGAGGGGGCCGCCGTACAGCGCGCGCGGGGTGCCGACGGGCGCACCGTCGCCCAGGCGGTGATCGATGAGATCGCCCAGCTCAACCAGGGTGCGCAGCCGCTGGGAAGCTTCGGTCTGGTGGTCGGTGCGACCATCGGCGACACCGGCCACGACCTGTCGGCGGTGCGCGGTCCGCTGCTCGCCCCCGGGCTCGGCGCGCAGGGGGCCACGGCCGCCGACCTACGGACCGTGTTCGGCGCGAGCCTGCCGTGGGTGCTGCCGTCGTACTCCCGCGAGGTGCTGAACGCCGGGCCCGACGTGACCGCCCTGCGGGCCGCCGCACAGCGGGCCCTGGCCGACTGCCGAGCGGCCCTCGACGGCTCCTGACTGACTGACGGCTCGGTCATTTTGTCGTGCTCGTGGCGTGCCCACGTTGCCGAATGCGTCCGCGACCGCTAGTTTTCCCCGCGCTGGGAACCACGGACCCCTTTGGTTTCCGGCGACTCCACGTTTCACATCCGCGGCGTGGCGTCCCGCCCGTCGCGACAAGGACCTGAGGAGAACTGGTGCCCCTCCCGTCACTTACCCCCGAGCAGCGTGCAGCTGCCCTCGAGAAGGCTGCGGAGATCCGCAAAGCCCGCGCTGAGCTGAAGGAGCAGCTCAAGCAGGGCAAGACCACCCTCGCCGCGGTTCTCGAGCGGGCCGAGGGCGACGACGTCGTCGGCAAGCTGAAGGTTTCGGCCGTCCTGCAGGCGATGCCGGGTATCGGCAAGATCCGAGCGACCCAGATCATGGAGAAGCTCAAGATCGCCGACAGCCGCCGCCTGCGTGGTCTGGGCGAGCAGCAGCGCAAGGCCCTGCTCGGCGAGTTCGCCGCCAACTGAGCCCGGCGGTTCGCCGCCGGCCGTGCGTGGCAGCGGGTAGAAACGAGCCGTGAGCACGGATGACGAGGCGCGCCCGGCGGCTCGGCTCACCGTCCTCACCGGTCCCTCCGGGGCCGGTGTGGGCAGTGTCGTCGAGCTGTTCCGGGCGCGTTCTCCGTTGGTCTGGATTCCGGTGCCGGCGACCACCCGGCCCCGCCGCGCGGGCGAGGTGGACGGCCGCGACCGGATCTTCCTCGCGCCGGCCAGGTTCGACCGGCTGATCGCCGCCGGTCAGCTACTGGAGTGGGCCCGCATCGGGCCGTACGCGCGCGGCACCCCGGCCGCGCCGGTCCTCGATCGGCTCGCCGCCGGCCGGCCGGTGCTGCTCCCGCTCGACCTGCCCGGCGCGCTCGCCGTCCACGCGGCGTGGCCCGACGCCCGGCTCGTCCTGCTCGTCCCGCCCGGCGCTCGGCCGCCGGCGGCCGGCGCCGCGCACGTCCTGACGCACGACCGCACCGGGCGGGCGGTGGATGAGCTGGTAGGCTTGTTCGGTTCTTCCTATCTGGCTCCGGCCCAACCGCGGCTGAGCGGTTGAGTGACCCCACCAACCGCGTCCGCGCGGTTGCCAGCCCGAACCGCGTCCGCGCGGTGACGACAGACGCAGAGGTTATTTCGTGGGATCCATCGCCAACCCCGAGGGCATCACCAACCCGCCGATCGACGAGCTGCTCGAGAAGACGACGTCGAAGTACGCCCTGGTGATTTTCGCAGCCAAGCGCGCCCGGCAGGTCAACGCCTACTACAGCCAGCTCGGCGAGGGCCTGCTGGAGTATGTCGGCCCGCTCGTGGAGACCACCCCCCAGGAGAAGCCCCTCTCCATCGCCATGCGCGAGATCAACGCGGGCCTGCTCACCGCCGAGCCGACCGACCAGCCGTAGTCGCGCCCGCGTCGATGTCCGCCGAGATCGTCCTCGGGGTCGGCGGCGGCATCGCCGCCTACAAGGCGTGTGAGCTGCTGCGGCTCCTCACCGAGTCGGGCCACCGGGTCCGCGTGGTGCCCACCGCGTCGGCGCTCCGCTTCGTCGGGGCGCCGACCTGGGCCGCCCTGTCCGGCCAGCCGGTCGCCGACGACGTCTGGTCCGACGTGCACGAGGTCCCACACGTCCGGCTCGGCCAGCGGGCCGACCTGGTGGTGGTCGCCCCGGCCACGGCCGATCTGCTCGCGAAGGCGGCCCACGGCCTCGCCGACGACCTGCTCACCAACATCCTGCTCACCGCCCGGTGCCCGGTGCTGCTCGCCCCCGGCGATGCACACCGAGATGTGGGAGCACCCCGCCACCGTGGCCAACGTCGCCACGCTGCGTTCCCGCGGCGTTCGCGTCGTCGAGCCCGCCGTCGGCCGACTCACCGGCGCCGACACCGGCAAGGGCCGGCTGCCCGACCCGGCGGAGATCTTCGCCGTGGTCCGGCGGGCCCTGGCTCGGGGCCCGCACGCCCCGGCCGACCTCGCCGGCAGGCACGTCGTGGTGACCGCGGGCGGCACCCGCGAGCCGCTCGACCCGGTCCGGTTCCTCGGCAACCGCTCCTCCGGCAAGCAGGGGTACGCCTTCGCCCGGTCGGCGGTCGCCCGGGGCGCCCGGGTCACCCTGATCGCCGCCAACGTGGCGCTCGCCGACCCGGCCGGCGTGGACCTGGTGCGGGTCAGCACCACCGAGGAGCTTCGCGAGGCGACGGTGCAGGCCGCCGCCGAGGCGGACGCCGTGGTGATGGCCGCCGCGCCCGCGGATTTCCGGCCCGCCACGTACGCGCCGGCCAAAATCAAGAAATCGGACGCCCGGCCACCTACGATCGAGCTCGTCACCAACCCGGACATCGCCGCCGAGCTGGGCCGGCACCGTCGACCGGAGCAGGTGCTGGTGGTGTTCGCCGCGGAGACGGGCGATGCCGAGGCCAACGGCCGGGCCAAGCTCGCCCACAAGCGGGCGGACCTGATCGTCATCAACGAGGTCGGTCCGGACAAAGTGTTCGGCGCCGAGACCAACGCGGCAACCGTCATCGGCGCGGACGGCTCGATGCGTACGCTGCCCGAGCAGTCCAAAGAGGACCTGGCCGACGGCGTCTGGGACCTCGTCGTGGCGCGTTGGGCTTCCCGCCCCGAGGGGTGACCGAGAGGTGACCAGCCCACCACGATCGTGGTTGATTGACTACACTTCCGCGGAACGACTATTCCATAACTTAGGAGTGCCGTGACACGCCGCCTCTTCACGTCCGAATCGGTCACGGAAGGCCACCCGGACAAGATCGCCGACCAGATCAGTGACGGCATTCTCGACGCATTGCTGGCCCAGGACGCGCGCAGCCGCGTCGCCGTCGAGACACTGATCACCACCGGCCAGGTGCACGTGGCCGGCGAGGTGACCACCAAGGCGTACGCCGACATCCCGACCATCGTGCGGGAGACGATTCTCGACATCGGCTACGACTCGTCGAAGAAGGGCTTCGACGGCGCGTCCTGCGGCGTCAGCGTCTCCATCGGCGCCCAGTCTCCCGACATCGCCCAGGGCGTCGACAACGCGATGGAGCTGCGCACCGGCTCGTCGGAGAGCGCGCTGGACGCCCAGGGCGCCGGCGACCAGGGCATGATGTTCGGCTTCGCCTGCTCCGAGACCCCCGAGCTGATGCCGCTGCCGATCGCCCTGGCGCACCGGCTGGCCCGCCGGCTCACGGCGGTCCGCAAGGACGGCACGATCCCGTACCTGCGGCCGGACGGCAAGACCCAGGTCACCATCGAGTACGAGGGGCTGCGCCCGGTCCGGCTGAACACGGTCGTCGTGTCCAGCCAGCACGCGGCCGACATCTCGCTGGACTCGCTGCTCACCCCGGACGTGCGCGACCACGTCATCGCTCCGGAGCTGGAGAGTCTCGGCCTGGACACCGACGGCTACCGGCTGCTGGTCAACCCGACCGGGCGGTTCGAGGTCGGCGGCCCGATGGGCGACGCCGGCCTGACCGGCCGGAAGATCATCGTCGACACCTACGGCGGGTACGCCCGGCACGGCGGCGGCGCGTTCTCCGGCAAGGACCCGTCCAAGGTGGACCGCTCGGCCGCGTACGCGATGCGCTGGGTGGCCAAGAACGTGGTGGCCGCCGGCCTCGCCGAGCGCTGCGAGGCGCAGGTCGCGTACGCGATCGGCAAGGCGCACCCGGTGAGCCTGTTCATCGAGACGTTCGGCACCGAAACCGTGCCGGTCGCCTCGATCGAGAAGGCCGTGAACGAGGTCTTCGACCTCCGCCCGGCCGCCATCATCCGGGACCTGCACCTGCTCCGCCCGATCTACCGGCAGACCGCGGCGTACGGCCACTTCGGCCGGGAACTGCCCGACCTGACCTGGGAGAGCACCGACCGGGCCGCCGACCTCAAGTCGGCCGCGGGAGCCTGACCGGCACCAGGAGCAGCGACCGGCGACCCGCGGACGGGTCGCCGGTCGCTCGCGTCTGCGTCGATGTTCCCCTGGCGCACCTCGACCGCCCCTTCGACTACCTGGTCCCCGCCGAGCTGGCCGACGCCGCCGTTCCCGGCACCCGGGTGAAGGTGCGCTTCGCCGGTCAGCTCGTCGACGGCTGGCTGCTGGAGCGGGCCGAGGCCTCCGGGCACACCGGGAAGCTGGCATACCTGGACCGGCTCGTCTCGCCGGAGCCGGTGCTGGCCGGCGAGATCGCCCGGCTGGCCCGGGCCGTCGCCGACCGGTACGCCGGCAGCCTCGCCGACGTGCTCCGGCTGGCCGTGCCGCCCCGGCACGCCCGGGTGGAAAAGGAGCCGCACGTCCCGCCGGAGCCGCGCACGCCCCTGGACCCGCCCGAGGCGGCCGGCTGGCGGGCGTACCCGGCCGGGCCGGCGTTCCTGCGGGCCCTGACCGACGGCCGCCCCGCGCGGGCGGTCTGGTCCGCGCTGCCAGGGGAGGACTGGCCCGCCCGATACGCCGAGGCGGTCGCCGCCACCGTGGCCGGCGGCCGAGGCGCCGTCGTGGTCGTGCCCGACGCCCGCGACCTCGACCGCCTCGACGCGGCGCTGGCCGTCGCCCTCGGCCCCGGGCGGCACGTGAGCCTCGCCGCCGCCGCCGGTCCGGCTCGCCGGTACCGCGCGTTCCTGGCCGCCCGGCGCGGGGACGTGCCGGTCGTCATCGGCACCCGGGCGGCCATGTTCGCCCCGGTGGCCCGGCTCGGCCTCGTGGCCATCGTCGACGACGGCGACGACCTGCACGCCGAGCCGCGCGCCCCCTATCCGCACGCCCGCGAGGTGCTGCTCATCCGCGCCCGGCTCGCCGACGCGGCGGCCCTCGTCGGCGGGTACGCCCGCAGCGCCGAGGCGCAACTGCTGGTGGAGACCGGATGGGCCCGGGAAGTGCTCGCCGACCGGGCCACCGTGCGGGCGCGTACCCCCGCCGTCGCGCCGACCGGCGACGACCCGCAGCTGGCCCGCGACCCCGGCGCGGCGACCGCCCGACTGCCCAGCCTGGCGTGGGCCGCCGCCCGGGACGCGCTCGGCGCGGACGCGCCGGTGCTGGTCCAGGTGCCCCGCCGGGGATATCTGCCCTCGATCTCCTGCGCCGACTGCCGCGCCCCGGCCCGCTGCCCGCACTGCGCCGGTCCGCTCGCCCTGCCGTCGGCGCGGGGGATCCCGGCCTGCCGCTGGTGCGGCCGGATCGCCGCCGCGTACGCCTGCCCGGAGTGCGGCGGGCGGCGGCTGCGCGCGGCCGTCACCGGTGCCCGCCGCACCGCGGAGGAACTGGGCCGGGCCTTTCCCGGGGTGCCGGTGCGCACCTCCGGCCGCGAGGAGGTGCTCAGCACGGTGCCCGGCGGCGCCGGCCTCGTGGTGGCCACCCCCGGGGCCGAGCCGGTCACCGACGGTGGCTACGGGGCGGTGCTGCTGCTCGACTCGTGGGCCCTGCTGACCCGGGCCGACCTGCGGGCCGGCGAGGAGGCGCTGCGCCGCTGGCTGGCCGCCGCCGCGCTGGCCCGTCCCGCCTCAGCCGGCGGCCGGGTGGTGGTGGTCGCCGACGGTGCCCTCGCGCCGGTGCAGGCGCTGCTGCGCTGGGACGCCGCCTGGTTCGCCGCCCGGGAACTGGCCGAGCGCCGCGAGCTGGGCTTCCCGCCGGCGGTGCGGATGGCCAGCGTCACCGGCCCGGCCGACGCGGTGGCCGACCTGCTGGCCGAGGCCCGGCTGCCCGCGGAGGCCGAGGTGCTGGGCCCGGTCCCCGCCGACGGCGAGAAGGAACGGATGCTGGTTCGGGTGCCCCGGGCCCGGGCGGCGGCCCTCGCCGAGGCGCTGCACGCAGCCGCCGGGGCCCGCGCGGCCCGCAAGGCGGCCGACCCGGTCCGCCTCCAGGTCGACCCGCTGGCCCTGTTCTAGGCGATCGGGGCGGCGGTCACGATCCGTGGTCGCCCCTGCGTGATAGCATCGCCCGTCATGCCCGGGCGCACGACGGCGCGTCGGTACCACGACGCCACGTCGATGATGTCAGTCAGCCGGTGATCAGGGATGGACCAGTCGTGACCGTTCGTCAATCGATCGTCTTCAACGGTGACCTCGGCAGCGGCAAGAGCACCGTGTCCGTCGAGATCGCCAAGCGGCTGGGGCTGCGCCGGGTCAGCGTCGGCGACCTCTACCGCCAGATGGCGCAGGAGCGGCAGATGACCGCGCTCCAGCTCAATCTGCACGCCGAGCTGGACCAGGCCGTCGACGGCTACGTCGACCAGCTCCAGCAGGACATCGCCGCCTCCGGCGAGAGCCTGGTCATGGACTCCCGGCTCGCCTGGCACTTCTTCACCGACGCGCTCAAGGTGCACATGATCACCGAGCCCACCGAGGCGGCCCGGCGGGTGCTGGCCCGCCCCTCCGGCCCGGCCGAGAGCTACACCTCGCTGGAGGAGGCCAAGGCCAAGCTGCGCGAGCGCAGCGAGAGCGAGCGGAGCCGGTTCATCGTCCGCTACGGCGTCGACAAGGCCCGGCTGCGCAACTACGACCTGATCTGCGACTCCACCCGGGCCAACCCGGAGCAGGTCATCGAGCACATCATCGAGGTGTACGAGGGCCGGCTCGGCGCGGACGTGCTGCGCGACTCCCCGCCCCTGCTGCTGCTGGACCCGACCCGGGTCTACCCGACCGAGGACATCGGCACCCTGCGCGGGCTGTGGGACGCCGGGTTCGTCGGCGAGGTCGCCGCCGCCGGCGACGAGGCGCTGGAGCCGCTGACCATCGGCTTCACCGGGGAGTACTTCTTCGTCGTCGACGGCCACCGCCGGCTCAGCGCGGCCATCCAGAGCGGGTTCCCACTGGTCCCCGCCCGGCTGGTCGCCGAGATGGACGAGCCGGTGGTGGGCATGACGAGCGCGGTCGACTACTTCACCGCCCAGGTCCGCCCCGGCACCGTGTACGACTGGGAAGCCGCCCACAAGATCACGCTGCCGCTGCCGGCGCACTGCCTGCGGGCCGGGGACGCCGTGCTCGCCGGCGACTCCGTCCCCGGCACCTGACGCGTTCCGGTCACGGGCGGGGACCACCCCGGGCACTCCGTAGACTGGTACGGCCCGATCCGCCCGACCGAAGGAGCCATCCCGCGTGACCGTCCAGCCCATCCGTCTGTTCGGGGATCCGGTGTTGCGCACGCCGGCCGATCCGGTGGTCGACTTCGACGCCGAGCTGCGCAGGCTCGTGGCCGACCTCACCGACACGATGCGCGAGCAGAACGGCGCGGGTCTCGCCGCGCCGCAGCTCGGAGTGGGCCTGCGGGTGTTCACCTTCGACGTCGACGACGTGCTCGGCCACCTGGTCAACCCGGTGCTGGAGTTCCCCGACTCCGAGGAGCAGGACGGCCCCGAGGGCTGCCTGTCCATCCCCGGGCTCTACTTCGACACCAAGCGCCGACAGAACGTGGTCGCCAAGGGGTTCAACGGTTACGGCGACCCGGTGCAGATCGTCGGCACGGGCCTGATGGCCCGCTGCGTGCAGCACGAGACCGACCACCTCGACGGGGTGCTCTTCGTCGACCGGCTGGACCCGGCCGGCCGCAAGGAGGCGATGAAGGCGATCCGTCAGGCCGAGTGGTACGACCCGGCGGCCCCGCCGACGGTCAAGCTCGACCCGCACGCCGGTAGCCCCTTCGGCCTGGGGCGGTGACCCGGTGCGCCTGATCTTCGCCGGCACGCCGGCCGTCGCCGTTCCCGCCCTGGCCGCCGTCGCGGCCTCCGGGCACGAGCTGGTCGCCGTCGTCACCCGTCCCGACGCCCCCGCCGGGCGGGGCCGGGGCCTGGTCCGCTCGCCCGTCGGGGCCTGGGCCGACGAGCACGGCGTCGAGGTGCTCACCCCGGCCCGTCCCCGCGAGCCGGAGTTCCTCGACCGGCTGCGCGAGCTGGCCCCGGACTGCGTCCCGGTGGTCGCCTACGGCGCGCTGGTGCCCCCGACCGCGTTGGAGATCCCCCGGCACGGCTGGATCAACCTGCACTTCTCGCTGCTGCCCGCGTGGCGGGGCGCGGCCCCCGTCCAGCAGGCAGTGCTGCACGGCGACGAGCTGACCGGGGCGAGCGTCTTCGCGCTGGAGGAGGGGCTGGACACCGGCCCGGTGTACGGCACCGTCACCGACGAGATCCGGCCCACCGACACCTCCGGCGACCTGCTGGAGCGGCTCGCCCACTCCGGGGCCGGCCTGCTGGTGGCCGTCCTCGACGCGATCGCGGCGGGCACCGCCCGGGCGCAGCCGCAGCCGGCCGACGGGGTGTCGCTCGCGCCCAAGCTGACCGTGGACGACGCCCGGGTGCGCTGGGGCGACCCCGCGTTCGCGGTGGACCGGCGGATCCGCGCGTGCACCCCGGCACCCGGCCCGTGGACCACGTTCCGGGGCGAGCGGGTCAAGCTCGGTCCGGTCGTCCCGGCGCCGGACGGCCCGGCGCTCAAGCCCGGCGAGCTGCTGGCGGAGAAGTCCCGGGTGCTGGCCGGCACGGCCACCGTCCCGGTGGCCCTCGGCGAGGTGCGGGCGGCGGGCAAGAAGGCCATGCCGGCGAGCGACTGGGCGCGCGGCGCCCGGGTCACCGCCGGGGAGGAGTTCGCGTGACCGGGCCCAGGGAACGATCCGAGCGACGGTACGACGAGCAGCGTGCCCCCCGCCCCGACCGGGCGGCCGGTGGCCCCCGCCCCGACCGACCGGCGTACGGCGACCGCCCGGCGCGGGGCGGGCGGGGCGACGACCGGCGGGACGCGCGGCGACCGGCGCGGCCCGCCGTCGACCTGCCCCGACACGTCGCGTACCAGGTCGTCGCGGCCGTGCACCGCGACGACGCGTACGCCAACCTGGTGCTGCCGGTGCTCCTTCGGCAGGAGGGGCTGACCGGCCGGGACGCCGCCTTCGCCACCGAGCTGACCTACGGCACGCTGCGGCACCTCGGCACCCTCGACGCGATCCTCACCGACGCGGCGGGCCGCGACGTGGCCCGGATCGACCCGCCGGTGCGCGACGCGTTGCGGCTGGGCGCCTACCAGCTGCTGCACACCCGGGTCCCGGCGCACGCGGCGGTCTCCTCGACCGTCGACCTGGTGCGCACGGTCGGCATCGGGGCCACCGGCTTCGCCAACGCGGTGCTGCGCGAGGTCGCCGGCCGGGACGCCGACGCCTGGGTGGCGAAGCTCGCCCCGGCGTACGAGAGCGACCCGATCGGGCACCTGTCCCTGGCGTACAGCCACCCGCAGTGGATCGTGCGCTCCTTCGCCGAGGCGCTCGGCGGCGACCTGGGCGAGACCACCCGGCTGCTGATCGAGAACAACGAGCGCCCGCCGGTGCACCTGTGCGCCCGGCCGGGGCTGGCCGACCCGGTCGTCCTGGCCGACGAGGTCGGCGGCGCGCCGGGGGCGTTCTCGCCGTACGCGGTCTATCTCGCCGGCGGCGCGCCGGGCGACCTGCCGGCGCTGGCCGAGGGGCGGGCGCACGTGCAGGACGAGGGCTCCCAGTTGGTGGCCAACGCCCTCGCGGTCGCCCCGCTGGACGGCCCGGACGCCCACTGGCTGGACCTGTGCGCCGGGCCGGGCGGCAAGGCGGGCCTGCTCGGGGCGCTGGCCGCCCAGCGCGGGGCGCGGCTGACCGCGGTCGAGGTCTCCGAGCATCGGGCCCGGCTGGTCGGCCAGGCCACGCGGGGACTGCCGGTGACCGTGCTGCACACCGACGGCCGCACCGTCGGCGCCGACGCGGAGCTGCCGGAGGGGCACTTCGACCGGGTCCTGGTCGACGCCCCGTGCACCGGCCTGGGCGCGCTGCGCCGGCGGCCGGAGGCCCGCTGGCGCAAGCAGCCGTCGGACCTGCCGCCGTTGACCCGGCTACAGCGGGAACTGCTGTCGGCGGCGCTGCGGGCGGCCCGTCCGGGCGGCCTGGTGGCCTACGTGACGTGCTCGCCGCATACCGTGGAGACACACGTGACGGTGACGGAGGCGGCGCGTCGTGCCGGGGTGCCGGCGGACTTCGTCGACGCTCGGCCGTTGCTGCCAGCCGGCATGCCGGGGCTGGGGGACGGGCCGTCGGTGCAGCTCTGGCCGCACCGGCACGGGACCGACGCCATGTTCCTCGCGGTGCTGCGCCGGGGCTGAGGCGAACCGCGGCGGG
>NZ_GG657738.1:5807745-5831281 GCF_000158815.1 Micromonospora sp. ATCC 39149
GCCGCGTCAGCCGCCCGCCGGGCGGGTCACTGCACCGGCAGGCCCCTGGTGCCCACGCCCTTCACCGAGCGGGTGAGGTCGCGGTCGACCCAGAGAAAGCACTGCACCCCCCGGTTGCCGTCCTTCCACTCCGGTTCGAAGGGGTGGTAGAAGATGGTCCCCGCCCGGTACTCCAGGTCGCCGTCGTTCGGCACCTTCGCGTACGAGGCGATCAGCGTCCGGCAGCCCTTGTGGATGCGCAGCCGGTTCTTGTCGATCTGGCCGAACGAGACGTCGGGGGCCTGGTAGACGCCGACGAACTCGACGCGGTGCTTCTTCGTGCAGGACACGGGGATCATCTCCTCCACGTCGTCCTTCTTGATCTTCGGGTTGAAGCAGCGGTGGGCCAGCGCCGAGGAGCCCTTCAGGGCACCGGCGAGGCTGCCGGTGCGGGGGACGGCGCTGGGGTCGTCGACGCTCTCCACCTCGCTGACGTCGCAGCGGAACCAGCGGGCCCCGCCGGACCATGCCTGCCGGGACGGGAAGACCGCGGACAGGTTCAGCCGGCCGGAGCGCCAGTCGGCCCCGAGGGCCTCGTTCACCTCCCGGTCGCACTCGGCGCGGACGGCCCTCATCCCGGCCGACCCGGGGGCCGGGGGCGCGCTCAGCTCGGCGGCGGACCCGCTCAGTGTGCCGACGTGCAGGGTCTCGACCCGGTGCGACCCCGCGCAGTCGACCGGGTTGTAGCCGCTGAGGTAGCCGACGTCGGCGAACACGGTGTGGCATGTCCCGGCGGCCGGCACGAACTGCGTCGGCGTCACCATCGCCCGCCAGTCGTCGGCGAGGTCGCCGTCCAGCCCGGCCGGCGCGCCGCAACCGGCCAGCGCCAGCGCCGCTCCCGCCGCCCCGGCGACCGCCGTCCACCATCGCCGCATCCGCTCAACCTCCCCGTCGCTGGTGGTCGCGGACACCGGCTTCCGTCGCCGGGCGCGCCACGGAGCGGGAGCTTACGGCACCGGCGTTCAGCTCGCGGGTAGCCCCTTCGGCCCAGCCCCGTGCATCGACCGGGTGAGCTTGCGGTTGTCGCTCCACAGGAAACAGCGCACGCCGCGGTCGCCCTCGTTCCACTCCCGCTGCGACGGTGGGTAGAAAATGGACCCCGCCCGGTACGGCAACTCGCTGTTGTTGGGCACCTTGGCGAACTCGGCGATCAGCGCCATGCAGCGGCGGTGCACCTGCTGGTTGGACCGGACGAACTCGGTCCAGGTCATTTCGCGTTCGGTGTACACCCCGACGAACTCGGCGCGGTGCGGCTCGGTGCACAACACGGGGGCCATGTAGTTCAGGTTCGTGCCGATCAGCTTCGGGTCGAAGCAGCGGTGGGTCAGCGGCGAGTCGCCGACCATCGCGCCGCGTAGGCTGCCGACGCGGTTGACCGGCCGGGTGTTGTCGATGCTGTCGGTCTCGCTGAGGTCACAGCGGTACCAGCGGGCCCCGCTCGCCCAGGCGGAGGTTGACGGCAGGGCGATGGTGAGGCTGAGCCGGGCCGAGTGCCAGTCGCCGCCGAGCACCTCCCGGGCCCGCTGGTCGCACTCGGCGCGGGCGTCGCGCAGCACGGGCGTGCCCCCCTCGGGACGCGGGCCGGCGTCGATGGCGGGGTCGGTGAAGATGCCCACGTGGATCGTCTCGGCCAGGTGGCTGCGGGAGCAGTCCACCGTCTCGTACGTGCCGGCCTGCACGACCGCGGTGATCCGGGGTAGGCAGGCGTCGGTGGCCGGGATGAACATCTGCGGTTCCCGCAGTGCCGGCCAGTCGTCGGTGAGGTCGCCGTCGGCCCCGGGCGGCCGGGCGCAGCCGCCCAGCAGTGCCATCACCGTGCCGGCCAGCGCCAGCGCCACAAGCCACCGTCGCATCGTCTGCCCTTCCCGGGAGCTGACGGTCGGGCTCCACGGCCCGTGCGGCGTTACCGCGCCACCGGGCGTGCAGCTTACGTCACCGTCCTGCATGGAGTCTTGCCGCGTTTCCGTCGATCGGCCAGTCGCGGCGGACTTTCGTCCGAATTTCCCATCCGGACCGGCCAATCTTGCACCACCGGTCACGGCTGGGTCACAGCGCGTCCGGGAAGGTGCCGCGATGCGGGCGGCTGGTGGCCGCGTTCGTACACTGACTTCGTGACCGTACCGCCGCCGATCGTCGCGCCCAGCATCCTCGCCGCCGATTTCGCTCGTCTCGCCGAAGAGGTCCGTGCCGTCGAGGGCGCTGCGGACTGGTTGCACGTCGACGTCATGGACAACCACTTCGTGCCGAACCTGACCATCGGGCTGCCCGTCGTGCAGAGCCTGCGCGCCGCGACCGAGCTGCCGTTCGACGTGCACCTGATGATCACAGACCCGCGCCGGTGGGCCCCGGGGTACGCCGACGCAGGTGCGTACAACGTCACCTTCCACGCCGAGGCGTGCGACAACCCGGTGTCGCTGGCCAAGGACCTGCGGGCGGCCGGGGCGAGGGCCGGGCTGGCGATCGACCGGGACACCCCGATCGAGCCGTACCTGGAGCTGCTGCCCAGCTTCGACACGCTGCTGATCATGACGATCAAGGCCGGCTTCGGCGGGCAGCGGTTCATCCCCGAACTGCTGGACAAGGTGCGCGCCGCCCGCCGGCACGTCGACGCCGGCCACTTGGAGCTGCGTATCGAGGTCGACGGCGGGATCGCCGCCGACACCATCGAGCAGGCCGCCGCGGCCGGCGCGGACGCCTTCGTCGCCGGCACCGCCGTCTACGGTGCGGAGGACCCCGCCGAGGCGGTCCGCTGCCTGCGGGGGCTGGCGGAGCGCGCGTCCGCCGGGGCCTGAGGTGGACCCGGCCGACGAGCGCCCCGACGTCATCCTCGTCGTCGACGACGACGCCGACATCGCCCGGTTCGTGGAGTTCAACCTGCGGCTGCACGGCTTCGAGGTGATCCACGCCAGCGACGGCCAGGAGGCCCTCGAGGTGATCGAGCGGCAGCGACCCGACCTGGCGGTGGTCGACCTGATGATGCCGCGCATCGACGGGCTGGAGCTGACCCGGCGGCTGCGCGCCAACCCGATGACCTCCGCCCTGCCGGTGATCATGCTGACCGCCAAGGGGATGACCGTGGACAAGGTCCACGGGCTCAGCGCCGGCGCGGACGACTACCTGGTCAAGCCCTTCGACACCGCAGAGCTGGTCGCCCGGGTCAGCTCCACGCTGCGCCGCAACAAGGAGTTCCGGGAGGTCTCGCCGCTGACCGGGCTGCCCGGCAACTCCCGGATCCGGCGGGAGATCAGCGACCGGGTCCGCAGCGGTGTCGACTACGCCGTCGGCTACGTCGACATCGACCGGTTCAAGAGCGTCAACGACCGGTACGGCTTCGTCCGGGGCGACGAGTTCATCTCGGCCCTTGCCCGCAGCCTGCACCGGGCGGTCGTGGCGATCGGGCTGCCGCCGGCCTTCCTCGGCCACGTCGGCGGCGACGACTTCGTCGTCGTCTGCGCCCCCGAGCAGGTGCGCCCGCTCACCTCCCGGGCGGTGGTCGACTTCGAGACCGCCGCCGACAAGCTCTACGACCAGTCCGACGCCCAACGCGGCTACGTCGAGCTGAAGGACCGCCGGGGCAACATCCGGCGGGCGGCCCTGGTCACCCTCTCGATCGGGGTGTCCGTCTCCGACGCCGACAGGCGCCTGACCAACCCGCTGGATGCGATCGCGGTCGCGTCGGAGATGAAGTCCGTGGCCAAGAGCCAACCCGGCTCGTACGTGGCGGTCGACCGCCGACGCAGCGTTTCTTGAATCTTGCCCACCTGTGTGAGGTAGCTCCCCGAGGGCAGACGCGCGGCGCGCGCCGTGCCACACTTCTCAAGGTACCCACCACGCGCTGGCGGGACTCGGTGTAATTCCGAACCGGCGGTGATCCACGGCTGCGCGCCGTGGTAAGCCCGCGACCCGGACGGCCCTGCCGCCCGGTGGACCTGGTGAGAATCCGGGGCCGACGGTTGGGGGCGGGTCGGCCCACCCCCAGACAGTCCGGATGGGAGACAGCGCGCGGGACGGGGCGGGCCCTGTGTCGGCGGCTGATCCCAGCCCCGCGTGGGCTCCCCGGGCCGGCTTTGCCGTCCCCGGACCGCCGCCGCCTGCCCGCGGCCTCCCATGTTCGCCCGCGCGCGGACCGGCGAGTGAGAGGGCAGGACAGGGCGATGGCCAGCGTCTCCGTGGACGACGCGATGCGTCGGGCGATCGCGCTCGCGACCCGTGGCCTCGGCACCACCAGCCCCAACCCCGTGGTCGGCTGCGTGCTGCTCGATGCGGACGGCGAGGTCGTCGGGGAGGGATTCCACGCGTACGCGGGCGGACCGCACGCCGAGATCGTCGCGCTCGCCCAGGCCGGCCGGCGGGCCCGGGGCGGCACAGCCGTGGTCACCCTGGAGCCCTGCGACCACACCGGCCGCCCCGGCCCGTGCAGCCACGCGCTCATCGCCGCCGGCGTCGCCCGGGTGGTGATCGCCGTGCCCGACCCGAACCCGGTCGCCTCCGGCGGCGCCGCGACCCTGCGCGCCGGCGGCCTCGACGTCGAGGTGGGGGTGCGCGCCGCCGAGGCCGAGGCCGGCAACGTCGCCTGGCTGACCTCGATGCGCCGCGGCTGGCCGTACGTCACCTGGAAGTACGCCGCCACGCTCGACGGGCGCTCCGCCGCCGCCGACGGCACCAGCATGTGGATCACCTCGGAAGCCGCCCGGATCGACGTGCACGCCCTGCGCGGAACCGTCGACGCGGTCATCGCCGGGGTGGGCACCGTGCTCGCCGACGACCCCCGGCTCACCGCCCGCAACCTGCGCGACGGCACCCTGGCCATCCGGCAGCCGCTGCGGGTGGTCGTGGACACCTTCGGGCGTACCCCCGCCGACGCCCGGGTCCGTGACGGTGCCGCCCGGACGTGGGTCGCCACGGCCGCGGAGGTCGGCGCAGGCCCGGACGGCCGGGTCGACCTGCCGGCGCTGCTCGCGGAGCTGCACCACCGGGGGGTCCGGGCCGCGCTGCTGGAGGGCGGCCCGAAGCTGGCCGGCGCGTTCCTCGCCGCCGGCCTGGTCGACCGGGTCGTCGGGTACGTCGCGCCGAAGCTGCTCGGCGCCGGGCCGACCGCGCTGGCCGATGCCGGCGTGACCACCATCGCCGACGCCATCGATCTGGAGATCACCGACGTTACGCAGGTCGGTCCGGACCTGCGCATCACCGCGCTGCCCCGGAAGAGGGAGGGCTGACATGTTCACCGGCATCGTCGAGGAGCTGGGCGAGGTCGTCCGGATGGCCGAGACCGGGGGAGACTACGCGCTGGTCGCCATCCGGGGCCCGCTGGTCACCAGCGACGCCCGGCACGGCGACTCCATCGCCGTCAACGGGGTCTGCCTGACCGTGGTCGACGTCGACGGCGACGTCTTCACCGCCGACGTGATGGGCGAGACGCTGCGCCGCTCCGCGCTCGGCGCGCTGCGCCCCGGCGCCCCGGTCAACCTGGAGCGCGCCGCCGCGCTGAACAGCCGCCTCGGCGGGCACCTCGTGCAGGGCCACGTCGACGGCGTCGGCGAGGTGCTGTCCCGGGAACCGGCCGAGCAGTGGGAGACGGTCCGCTTCCGGCTCCCAGCCGCCCTGTCCCGGTACGTGGTGGAGAAGGGCTCGATCACCGTCGACGGGGTGTCGCTGACCGTGGCCGGCGTCGGGCCGGACTGGTTCACCGTCGGGCTGATCCCCACCACCCTCAAGCTGACCACCCTCGGCGACCGGGTCGCCGGCGACCCGGTCAACCTGGAGGTCGACGTGCTCGCCAAGTACGTCGAGCGGTTGCTCGGCGACCGGCTGGCCGGCGGGGGCGGCGACGGGCTGGCCGGCGGCGACGAGGGCCGGCTGGCCGGCGGGGGCGACCAGGCGGCCGGCGGGGGCGTGCGGTGACCGGGCCGCTCGGCTGGCTGCTCGACGCCCAGGTGCACGTCGCCGGCTCGCCCGTGCTGGTCCGGGAGATCGTCGGCAACGCCTTCGGCCTCGCGTCCGCCCTGCTGGGGCTGCGCCGGCTGGTCTGGGCCTGGCCCGTCGGCATGGTCGGCAACGCGCTGCTGCTCACCGTCTTCCTCGGTGGCGCGTTCGCCACCCCGCAGGCGCACGACCTCTACGGGCAGGCCGGCCGGCAGGTGTTCTTCTTCGCCGTGAGTGTCTACGGCTGGTGGCGCTGGACCCGCAACCGCCGCTTCGGCGCGGGCGGCGGCGCCCACGCGGCGGTCGCCCCGCGCTGGGCCACCAACCGGGAGCGGCTCGGCCTGCTGCTGGCCGCCGCGGCCGGCACCGCCGCCGCGTACCCCGTGCTGGCCGCGCTCGGCTCCTGGGGGCCGCTGCCGGACGCGTGGATCCTCACCGGCAGCCTGCTCGCCACCTACGGCATGGCCCGCGGCTGGGTGGAGTTCTGGCTGGTCTGGATCGCCGTGGACGCCGTCGGCGTGCCGCTGCTACTGCGCGGCGGGTTCTACCCGTCGGCGGCGATGTACCTCGTCTACGGGGCGCTCTGCGTCTGGGGCTTCGCCTCCTGGTGGCGCACCTCGCGTACCGCCCGCCCGGCCCGCACCACCCTTCCGCCCACCTACTCGGAGGTCCCGGCATGACCACCTTCGCCAGCATCGAGCAGGCCGTCGCGGACATCGCCGCCGGCCGGCCCGTCGTCGTGGTCGACGACGCCGACCGGGAGAACGAGGGAGACCTGATCTTCGCGGCCGAGCTGGCCACCCCGGAGCTGGTCGCGTTCATGGTCCGGTACACCTCCGGCTACATCTGCGTGCCGCTGACCGAGGACGAGTGCGACCGGCTGGACCTGCCGCCCATGCACCACACCAACCAGGACCGCCGGGGCACCGCGTACACGGTCACGGTGGACGCCCGGGAGGGGATCGACACCGGCATCTCGGCGGCCGACCGGGCGCACACCATCCGGCTGCTCGCCGCCGCGTCCACCGACCCCACCGACCTGGCCCGGCCGGGGCACGTGGTGCCGCTGCGCGCCCGCTCCGGCGGGGTGCTGCGCCGGCCCGGGCACACCGAGGCGGCGGTCGACCTGACCCGGCTGGCCGGCGTGCGCCCGGCCGGCGTGCTCTGCGAACTGGTCAACGACGACGGCACCATGATGCGCCTGCCGGACCTGGAGAAGTTCTGCGCCGAGCACGGCCTGACCCTGGTCACCATCGCCGACCTGATCAGCTACCGGCGGCGCACCGAGAAGCAGGTCGAGCAGGTCGCGACGGCCCGGATGCCCACCCCGTACGGGGTGTTCACGGCCGTGGGGTACCGCGCCGAGCACGACCCGGCCGAGCACGTCGCCCTGGTCATGGGCGACCTTGGCGACGGGGAGGACGTGCTGGTGCGGGTGCACTCCGAGTGCCTCACCGGCGACACCTTCGGCTCGCTGCGCTGCGACTGCGGGCCGCAGTTGCAGGCCGCGCTGGCCCGGGTCGCCCGGGAGGGACGCGGGGTGGTGCTCTACGTGCGCGGGCACGAGGGGCGGGGGATCGGCCTGCTGCACAAGCTGCGGGCGTACCAGTTGCAGGACCTGGGCCGCGACACGGTGGACGCGAACCTCGACCTCGGGCTGCCGGCCGACGCCCGCGACTACGGCACCGGCGCGCAGATCCTCTACGACCTGGGCGTGCGGTCGATGCGGCTGCTGACGAACAACCCGACCAAGCGGGCCGGGCTGGAGGGGTACGGCCTGACCGTCACCGGCCGCGAGTCGCTGCCGATCCGGCCGCACCCGGAGAACGTGCGCTACCTGCGCACCAAGCGGGACCGGATGGGCCACCTGCTGGACGAGTTGGACGAGGCGACCGAGGCACCGCTCGGCCGCCCGGTCGCCGGTGACGAGATCGGAGCGTAGCGATGGCGGGTTTCGGTGAGCCGGGGGTGGCGGCGGTCGACGCCGCCGGGATGACGGTCGGCATCGTGGCCGCCCGCTGGCACGGCGAGCTGACCGACCACATGCTCGACCGGGCGGTCGCCGCCGCGCACGCGTGCGGGGCGCGGCCCGTGGTGGCCCGGGTGGCCGGCTCGGTGGAGCTGCCGGTGGTGGCGCAGGCGATGGCCCGCCGCTTCGACGTGGTGGTCGCCCTCGGCGTGGTGGTGCGGGGGGCCACCGCCCACTTCGACTACGTGTGCAAGTCGGTCACCGAAGGGCTGACCCGGGTCGCCCTCGACGAGGGCAAGCCGGTGGCGCACGGGGTGCTCACGGTGGACACGATCGAGCAGGCCCGGGACCGGGCCGGGCTGCCCGGCTCCGCCGAGGACAAGGGCTGGTCGGCGACGGTGGCGGCGCTGGACGCGGCGCTGGCGGTACGCGGCCTGGACGCCGCCGCCGGCCACCGGCTCGGCTTCGGCCGCTGACCCGCCCCGGCCGGGCTGTGGCCCGTCATGTCGGCGATATGGCGGTATCCCGGCCCGCTGATGCCGCCATATCGCCGACAGCGTCCGGCAGGTCGACCGCCCAGACCCGCAGTCACGATGTCGCGCCTGCCTGATTCTGCCAGCGGGTCAGTTCACGTTGGCTAGTGACGGTGTCGGGGTGGTCTGGGCCCAACACTCGTCGTCGGTCTGCGACGAGTTCGGCGAGTGCCGCCGCTGCTCCGGCGGCATCCCCCGCCTTCCCGCGACACACGGCGAGGTTGTGCCGGGCGTAGAGGGTGGTCGGGTGGTCGGGGCCCTGGACCCGGGTCCGGTCTGCGACGAGTTCGGCGAATGCCTCCCCAGCGCCGACGGGATCACCCGCCATGGCGCGCCACCGTGCCAGTTCGTGTCGACTGTTCAGGGTGTCGGGATGGTCCGGGCCCAGCGCTCGTTCCCGCGCGGGTACGAGTTCGGCGAGTGCAGCCGCTGCTCCGGCGGGATCGCCCGTCTCTCCGCGACACATGGCCAGGTGGTGACGGGCATCGAGAGTGCGTGGATGATCGGGGCCGTGGACCCGCAACTGGTCGGGGATGAGCTCGGCCAGGGCAACCGCGGCACCGGCCTTGTCCCCGCCTACCCGCCAGAATATGAGGGTTTCCCTGGCGTTGAGTGCCTCCGGGTGGTCGGGTCCCAACCGTCGTATCTTGTCGACCAGACCGAAGGCGGAATTCAACTGATGTGCGGCGTCTAGTTCGCCGGCACTGGCGCGCGCCCGCAACTCTTCCAGCTGCTGCCTGCCCAGCAATCGGAGGAGCTCGTCGGTGGTGTCCGGGCTGCCGCTGCCCGCGTGGTCTTGGCCCGTGATCATCTTCTCCGGCGCGCTGAACTCCGCAGCGAGCGCCGGAAGCTGATCGATGATGGCCTGTGCCTGGGCTAGGACCAGGGGCAACGAGTCGTCGCGGTTGTCGACACCGGTGATGATGGCGACGACCCGGGCGCAGTAGTCGCGGATGTCACGCAGATGTCGAGTGAGAGAATCCTCGGGGTTCCAGAACGCGTCGTTGACTTCGTAGATTCCCCGACGAGGGTCGGCGCCAAGAGGGTATTCTGCGTCTCCATCGACGGAGAGCAGATTGGCCGGCAGGTCTTCCCTGCCGGCGGGCGGGTGGCTGTCCCAATCGGGAATCGGCACACCTCGGGCGGTCATCTCCCGGTCGATGGCATCGCGCACCTGGCGCACGGCCTGGCGGAAACGATGCAGATCGCGGCGGATCTCGTCGGGGGTGACGAGCCAGCTCCCGGGCGGATGCGCGATCACGAGGGCCTGTGAGGTGACAGTGCGGTGCGCGTCGTAGTGAATGTCGAAATGAAGCCGGTAGATCAGGGTGTCCTGGGTTGGCGGGATGCCGAGCCGGATGTGGAAACGATCCGTGCCGGCAGGTTCGATGGCTTGCGAGAGATCCAGTTCCTGGCGGCTGCCAGCGGCCTGCTCAACCTCGGGCAGGGCGAGGTCGTACGTGGCGCTGACATGCAGCACACCCCGGACCCAGAACTCCTCGTAGGGCAGGAACCCGACCAGGTGATGCGGCGAAAGGCTGACCGCATCGTGGATGTGGAACGTGGCGCGGTGGAGGATGGCCGGCTGGCCCCCGGTGTTGCGGAGTTTCAGGTCGATGTTGGCACGAGAATCCCGAGGGTGACCGGCCTGCGTGAGGGTGACGGCGGACAGTTCGAGATCCGAGTCCCGAACCGCGCCGGGTTCCCCGGCCGCACTCAGACGCCGGTCGAGCACCACGGTCAACAGCGCGATGCTCACTGCGGCGACCAGCCAGGGCCAGCTCAACCTGCCGTTGTCGAGCACCTGGTTGATCGCCACTCCGACAGCTACGGCCAGCGCCGCAGTCGCGCCCCCGCCCAGCCGTACCCACCAGCGTCGACTCATCTGATCAAATCCATCGAAACGTGACTCACGACGGAAGATGATTCCAGCCGCGCCATGCCCTCACCAGATGCAAGTGAAGCTTAGCTATTTGGTGGGCGGTCGGAGAGCAGCAATTTGCGTTCCCCGGAAATGGGGCGGCGGAAACTGTCGCTCGACACTCGCCAGGTCCACGCGCCATCCAGGGCGGTCCGGCCTCGCGGTGGGTCAGAGCCGGCCGGCGGCGATGATCCGGCGCAGGAACTGGCGGGTGCGCGGCTCGGTCGGGTCGCCGAACACCCGTTCCGGCGGCCCGGACTCGACGACCCGCCCACCGTCGAGAAAACACACCTGGTCGGCGACCTCCCGGGCGAACCCCATCTCGTGCGTGGCCAGCACCATCGTCATCCCGTCGTCCTTGAGCTCGCGGACCAGGGCCAGCACCTCGCCGACCAGCTCCGGGTCCAGCGCCGAGGTGATCTCGTCGAGCAGCATCAGCCGGGGCGAGTTGGCCAGCGCCCGCACGATCGCCACCCGCTGCTGCTGCCCGCCGGAGAGCTGGTCGGGATAGGCGTCCGCCTTCGTTCCGAGCCCGACCCGGTCGAGGAGCTCCCGCGCCTGCGCCTGCGCCTCGGCGCGGGGCCGCCGGTGCACCCGCACCGGGGCGAGGGAGATGTTGTCCAGCACGCTCAGGTGCGGGAACAGGTTGTACGACTGGAAGACCATCCCGATGCGCCGGCGTACCCGGTCGGGGTCGACCCGGGGGTCGGAGATGTCCTCGCCGTCCAGCTCGATGGTGCCGTCGTCCAGCTCTTCGAGGAGGTTGACGCAGCGCAGCAGCGTCGACTTGCCCGAACCGGACGCGCCGATCAGCGCCACCACCCGGTGCTCGTCGACGGTCAGGTCGAGCCCGTCGAGCACCACGTGGCCGCCGAAGGTCTTGCGCAGCCCCCGGCACCGCAGCAGCGTCATCGTCAGCCCCTTTCCTGCCGCCGGGCCGCGCGCAGCGTCACCCAGTCGGTGACGGCGATCAGCGGGATCGCGAGCAGCACGAACAGCGCCCCGGCCACGATGTACGGTGTGTAGTTGAACGTTTCGGCGGTGGCGATCTGCGCGGCGCGTACCGCGTCGATCGGCCCGGCGAGGGAGACCAGCCCGACGTCCTTCTGCAACGCGACCACGTCGTTGAGCAGGGGCGGGGCCACCCGGCGGACGGCCTGCGGCAGCACCACGTGCCGCATCGTCTGCCGGTAGCTCAGCCCGAGCGAGCGGGCCGCCGCGAGCTGGCTGGGATGCACGGACTCGATGCCGGCGCGGAACACCTCGGCCAGGTACCCGCCGTAGGTGAGCACCAGCGCGAGCCCGCCGAGCACCAGGACCGGTGGCATGCCCGCGAGGCGCAGGCCGGGCACGCCGAGGGTGAGCACGTACAGCACGATGATCAGCGGCAGGCCCCGGAACGTGTACGTGTAGCCGGCCGCGAGGGCCCGGACCGGGAAGAAGACCGGGCCCCGCAGCGTGCGCAGGATCGCGACGAGCAGGCCGAGCAGCAGCGCGCCGGCCGCGCAGCAGAACAGCAGCCGGACGTTGAGCCAGAGCCCGGCGAGCACCTCGGGCAGCGCGTCCCGGGCGATCGCCGGGTCGGCGAAGGACCGGCGGACCCGGTCCCACCCGGGCGCGCCGGTCACCGCGACGACGAGCAGCGTGCCGAGCGCCGCCGTGGACGCGGCGGCGACCAGCACGCTGGTGACGGTCTGGCGGCGGCGGTATGCCTCCCTCCGCCGCTGCGCCGCGGAGGGTTCGTGCGGGGCGAGGATCACTTGAGCTCGGACGCCCCCGCGACCTGGGCCAACCACTTCTGCTCCAGCTTCTTGATCGTGCCGTCGGCGGTGAGCTGGCCGACCGCGCCGGTGACGCAGGGGGTGAGCGGGGAGTTGCGGTCCAGCACCAGCCCGAACGCCTCCGGCGTGCCGACCTGCGGCAGCTGCCCGACGACAGTCGCGTCGGTGATCTCCGCGCCGGTGATGAAGAAGGCGGTCGGCAGGTCCACCACGAGGCCGTCGATCTGCCCGTTCTGGAGGGCCTTCTTGGCGTCGTCGTTGCTGTTGTATACCTGCGGCTTGGCCTTCGGCTTGATCACGTCGGTGATGGCCTGGTAGCTGGTGGTGCCGACCTGGGCGCCGAGCTTCGCGTCGCGCAGGTCCGCCAGCGACGCACTGCCGGCGATCTTCGCGGACTTCTTCGCGATCACGGCCTGCCGGACCAGGTAGTACGGCCCGGTGAAGTCGACCGCGCTCTTGCGCTCCTCGGTGATGGAGAACTGGTTGATGTCGAAGTCGAACTCCTTGGGGCCGGGGGCGATGGCGACGTCGAACTTCACCCGGGTCCAGGTGACGTCGGCGCGGGCGTACCCGAGCTTCTCGGCCACCGCGTAGGCCACGGCGGCCTCGAAGCCCTCGCCGCTCTCCGGCTTGTTGCCGACGAACCACGGTTCGTACGCCGGATCGTCGGTGGCGACGGTGAGCTTGCCCGGCGTCCGGGTGGGCAGCTTGCCCTTCAGGCAGTCCGGGCCGGCCGTGGCGGCGGGGGTGGCGGGGGTGGTGGAGATGTCGTCGCCCTGGGGCGCGCAGGCGGCTACCGCGACGAGGACGGTGCCGGCGGCGGCGAGCGCGACGGTACGGGAGCTGAGCATGGCGGACAGCGTAGAGCCATCGACGGCCGTCGCGCAGGTGTGTCGCACTGCCCCGGTAGGCAATTCGGGCCGGTCGGCGGGCCGGCGGGACCCGCCGCGCGCCCGGCCGGGCGGGTGCTGGAAGAATCGCACCCCGTGAAGACGTTCGAGGAGTTGTTTGCCGAGCTGCAGGCCAAGGCCGCTGCCGGCACCCCCGGCTCGGGCACGGTGGCCGCGCTGGAGAAGGGGGTGCACTTCATCGGCAAGAAGGTCGTCGAGGAGGCGGCCGAGTCGTGGATGGCGGCCGAGCACGAGGGCCCGGAGCGGGCGGCCGAGGAGATCTCCCAGCTGCTCTACCAGGCGCAGGTGCTGATGCTGGCCACCGGTCTCGAACTGAAGGACGTCTACCGACATCTGTGAGTGCGCCCCGCCGTTGATCTGATCCGATCGAAGGAGCACTCCGTCATGCTGCGTGTCGCCGTACCCAACAAGGGCGCCCTGGCCGAGAAGGCCGCCCAGATGCTGCGTGAGGCGGGCTACCGCCAGCGCGCCGACCCCAAGGACCTGGTCTGCCCGGACGAGGCCAACGACATCGAGTTCTTCTACCTGCGGCCCAAGGACATCGCCACCTACGTCGGCTCGGGCGACCTCGACGTCGGGATCACCGGCCGGGACCTGCTGATCGACTCCGGCGCACCCGCCGAGGAGGTGGTCGACCTGGCGTTCGGCCGGGCCACCTTCCGGTTCGCCGCCCGCCCGCAGGACGTGGCCGACGTCCAGGAACTGGGCGGGCACCGGATCGCGACCGCCTACCCCGGGCTGGTCGAGCGGTACCTCGCCGAACTCGGCGTGAAGGCGGACGTGATCCGGCTCGACGGCGCGGTGGAGAACGCCATCCGGCTCGGCGTCGCCGACGTCGTCGCCGACGTGGTGGAGACCGGCGCCACGCTTCGCCAGGCCGGGCTGGTCGTCTTCGGCGATCCGCTGCTGCACTCCTCGGCGGTGCTGGTCCGCCGGGGCGGCGCCCCCGAGCACCCGCAGGCCGCGCAGCTGCTGCGCCGGCTGCATGGGGTGCTGGTCGCCCGCCGCTACGTGATGCTCGCCTACGACGTGCCGGCCGGGCTGCTGGACCGCGCCAGCTCGCTCACCCCCGGCATCGAGTCGCCCACCGTCTCGCCCCTGCACCGCGAGGGCTGGGTGGCGGTGCAGGCGATGGTGCAGCGCGACGACGTGCACCGGATCATGGACGAGCTGTACGAGCTGGGTGCCCGCGCCATCCTGGTCACCAACATCCACGCCTGCCGGTTGTGAGGCCGCTGCCGCCGGTCGCCGCCCTGTCGACGGTGGTGCTGGGCGGGGTGGCGCCGGCGGCCCAGGCGGCGGGCGACGTGGCGCTGGGGAGCGGGCCGCTGCCCCGATCTCCGGCGAACGATCTCGGCGGCTGCCTCTGGCGGTGGTGGTCGCCGGCCGGCGCGTCCGGACGCCGCCGGGGCGGCGACACGCAGGGGTCACACTCCGGGCCCCGGCCGGTGGGTGGCAGACTGCACGGGTGAGCGAAACCGAACCGGTGATCCTGCGCCCGCGCCGGATCCGGCTGGTCTGCTGGGTGTCGGCCGCCGCGCTACTGGTCGTGTTCAGCCTGGTGGCCACGTCGCTGACCGGCCCCACCGGCGAGGGCTACGGCACCTTCCAGCGCGGCGACCAGCTCGCCATGATCGGCCTGGGCGTCCTCGGCGCGCTCGGCATCCTGCTGTTCACCCGGCCCCGCGTCGAGGCGGACGCGCTCGGCGTGCGGGTGCGCAACGTCCTCGGCTCGTACGAGCTGCCCTGGGAGGTCGTGCGGGGGGTGCGCTTCGACCGGGGCGCGCCGTGGGCGAGCCTGGAGCTGCACGACGACGACCTGCTGCCGTTGGTGGCCCTCCAGGCCGCCGACAAGGAGCTGGCGGTGCAGGGTGTGCGTGCCCTGCGCCGGCTGCACCAGGCCCACCTCGCGGCCCTCGTCGAGGGCGCGGCCGGGCGCTGATCCCACCGCGCCGACCTGGTGCCCGGTTTGGGGGCGGGTCGGGTGGCGGTGTAGTGTTGCTGAGTCGACCAGACTGCCCCCGTGTTCCACACGTGGGCCGTCCTGAAGCGGAGCGCCTGCTCCCACCCGAGTCACCCCAGTCGGTGGCCGGGTTCCGGTCACCGGTTCCGGGCACGTCCCGGGCCCGGATGCGCGATCCTGTGATCGTGCCGACCGGTCGAGCGGGCCCTGGCATGCGCCGGGGCCTTCTGCTTTCCGGGTCGGCCCCCACCACGGGGGTCGCGGGAGTCGGCCACCGCAGAGAATTCGACTCGAGGAGGCCCCATCAGCGTCGAACCACGCGTGAACGAGCAGATCCGGGCACGTGAGGTCCGACTGGTCGGTCCCGAGGGTGAGCAGGTGGGCATCGTCCCGCTGGAGCGCGCCCTTCAGCTGGCCGCGGACGTCGACCTGGACCTGGTCGAGGTTGCGCCGATGGCGCGCCCGCCGGTGTGCAAGCTCATGGACTTCGGCAAGTTCAAGTACGAGAGCGCACTCAAGGCGCGCGAAGCGCGGCGAAACCAGCAGCAGACCGTCATCAAGGAGATGAAGCTCCGGCCGAAGATCGACCCGCACGACTACGAGACCAAGAAGGGTCACGTGGTGCGGTTCCTCAAGGCCGGCGACAAGGTCAAGGTGACGATCATGTTCCGCGGTCGGGAGCAGAGCCGCCCTGAGCTGGGTTACCGGCTCCTGCGCCGGCTCGAGTCCGAAATCACGGAGCTGGGCTACGTGGAGGCCGCTCCGAAGCAGGACGGCCGAAACATGATCATGGTTCTCGCCCCGCACCGGGCCGTCAAGGCCTCCGCGGTCGCCGCGACGGCGTCCCGCGGTGCCTCCCGGGAGCGGGTCGCGGAGGAATCCGCGACTCCGGCGGCCGGCGCGACTCCGGCGGCCGGCGAGACCGCAGCAGCCGGTGAGACCGGCACGACCGCCGAAACCAGCGGTCAGTAACAGGGGAGAGACGTTCCAATGCCGAAGATGAAGAGCCACACGGGTATGGGCAAGCGGGTCAAGGTGACCGGCAAGGGCAAGATCGTTGCCCAGCAGGCCGGGCTGCGCCACAACCTGGAGAAGAAGCCCTCCACCCAGACCCGGCGGCTGACCGGCACGGTCGAGCTGGCCAAGGCCGACACCAAGCGCATCAAGAAGCTGCTCGGCCGCTGACGCGCGCCACCTGAACCGAAGAAGGAGTTGAGATGGCACGCGTCAAGCGGGCTGTGAACGCCCAGAAGAAGCGTCGTACCCTGCTGGAGACCGCGAGCGGCTACCGCGGTCAGCGCTCCCGCCTCTACCGCAAGGCCAAGGAGCAGGTGCTGCACTCGATGCAGTACGCCTACCGGGACCGTCGCGACCGCAAGGGCGACTTCCGGCAGCTCTGGATCACCCGGATCAACGCGGGCGCCCGGGCCAACGGGATGACCTACAACCGGCTGATCCAGGGCCTGCGCCTGGCCGGCGTCGAGGTCGACCGCAAGATCCTCGCCGACCTGGCCGTCAACGACGCGGCAGCCTTCGCCGCGATCGTCGAGGTCGCCCGCGCCGCCGTGGCGGCCGAGGGCACCGGTGGCGCGGCGGCCCAGGCCGCCTGATCCGCCAGCACCCGACCGAGGCGCCCCCCGTGTCGTCCACGACGCGCGGCGGGCGCCTCGGTCGCGCTGTGGAGCCGCCCACCATGCCCTTCACCCCGCGTACCCCCAGGGTCGTCGCCGCCCGCCGGCTGCACCGCCGCCGCGACCGCGACGCCGCCGGCCGGTTCCTCGCCGAGGGCCCGCAGGCCGTCCGGGAGGCCCTGGCCCGCCCCGGCACGGTCACCGAGCTGTTCGGCACCCCGGCCGCCCTCGACCGGTACGCCGACCTGGCCGAGCACGCCGCCGACGCCGACGTGCCGGTCTCCGATGTCACCGACGAAGCTCTCGCCGCCCTCGCCGAGACCGTCGCCCCGCAGGGACTCGTCGCCGTCTGCCGGCACCTCGACGTGCCACTGGACGCGGCCCTCGCCGCCGGCCCCCGCCTCGTGGCGGTGCTCGCCGAGATCCGCGACCCGGGCAACGCCGGCACGGTGCTGCGCACCGCCGACGCCGCCGGGGCCGGCGCGGTGGTCTTCGCCGGCGACGCCGTAGACCCGTACAACGGCAAGTGCGTGCGGGCCTCCGCCGGCAGCCTCTTCCACGTCGACGTGGTCCGGGCCGGCGACCCGGTCGCGGTCGTCGAAGCGTTACGCGCCGCCGGCCTGGCGGTTCTCGCGACCACCGGGTACGGCGACAGCGACCTAGACGACCTCGCCGACGGCGGCGCCCTCGCGGCACCGACCGCCTGGCTGTTCGGTTCCGAGGCGCACGGGCTGCCCGGCGGGCTGGCCGCCGCCGCCGACGCCCGGGTGCGGGTGCCGCTGCACGGGCGCGCCGAGAGCCTGAACCTGGCTGCGGCCGCCGCCGTCTGCCTGTACGCTTCAGCCAGAGCACTGCGCCGACGCCCCTGACGGGCGGCGCGGTCACACAGCAGGGAGTCGCCCGAGATGATGAACGCGCCACGGCGTTCGTTTAGCCAGCCCGCCGGTGTCGGCGGGCGGCGGGCCTGACCCTTCCCCTGCGCGACTCCCCACCGGCGGGCTGCGGCGAAGCCGCGCGTCCGTAGACTCGCCTCGCCGCCCGTGCAGGGCCGGCGCCGCCGTGAGGAGTGCCCGTACGCCATGACCTACCGCAACGATCCGTACGACCCGAAGCAGGTCGCCCTGCTCGACCCGGACGCCCTGGCCGGTGCCGTGGCCGACGCCGAGCAGGCGTTCGCCGCCGCCGCCGACCCGGACGCGCTGACCGCGCTGCGCCCCGCGCACCTCGGTGACCGGTCCCCGGTCTCCCTGGCCCGCCGGGAGATCGGCGCCCTGCCGCCGGCCGCGAAGGCCGACGCCGGCAAGCGGGTCAACGAGGCCCGCCGCTCGATCGAGGCGGCCTACGCCGCCCGCGCCGAGGTCCTCGACCGCGAGCAGGCCGAGCGGGTGCTGGCCACCGAGCGGGTCGACGTCACCCTGCCCTACGACCGCCGCCCGCGTGGCGCCCGGCACCCGCTGAGCACCCTGATGGAGCAGATCAGCGACCTGTTCGTCGGGATGGGCTACGAGGTGGCCGAGGGGCCCGAGGTCGAGCTGGAGTGGACCAACTTCGACGCCCTGAACATCCCCGCCGACCACCCGGCGCGGGGGCTGATGGACACCTTCCACATCGCACCGCCCGACGGCGCGGAGAGTTCCGGGCTGGTGCTGCGCACCCACACCTCCCCGGTGCAGGCACGCACCATGCTGGCCCGCAAGCCGCCGATCTACGTGGTCGTGCCGGGCCGCGTCTACCGCACCGACGAGCTGGACGCCACCCACGCGCCGGTTTTCCACCAGGTCGAGGGCCTCGTGGTGGACAGGGGCATCACCATGGCGCACCTGCGCGGCACCCTCGACCACTTCGCCCGCGCCATGTTCGGCGAGGGCGCGAAGACCCGCTGGCGACCGCACTACTTCCCGTTCACCGAGCCGTCGGCCGAGTTCGACGTGTGGTTCCCCGAGCACCGCGACGGGCCGCGCTGGGTCGAGTGGGGCGGCTGCGGCATGGTCAACCCCCGGGTGCTGCGCGCCTGCGGGATCGACCCGGAGGTCTACTCCGGATTCGCGTTCGGCATGGGTATCGACCGAACCGTGATGTTCCGCCACGGGGTCAGCGACATGCGGGACATGGCCGAGGGCGACGTGCGGTTCACCCGCGCGTTCGGGGCCGGGGCGTAGACGGTGCGGGCACGAGACAACGAGACGGTGGTCTGAGAGTCATGCGAGTTTCTGTCAGCTGGCTGCGGGAGTACCTCGACCTCCCCGCCGACCTGCCCGCCGCCGACCTGGAGCAGGCGCTGGTCGACCTCGGCATCGAGGTCGAGTCGATCGTGGACCTGCGGTCGACGGTCACCGGCGCGCTGGTCGTCGGCGAGGTCCTGGAGATCGAGGAACTGACCGGCTTCAAGAAGCCGATCCGGTTCTGCCGGGTCGACGTGGGCGCCGCCAACGGCACCGGCGAGCCGCAGGAGATCGTCTGCGGGGCGCGCAACTTCGCCCCCGGCGACCGGGTGGTGGTGATCCTCCCCGGCGGCGTGCTGCCCGGAGGCTTCGCCATCGGCGCGCGCAAGACGTACGGGCGCAACTCCAACGGCATGATCTGCTCCGCCAAGGAACTGGGCCTGGGCGACGATCACTCCGGCATCATCGTGCTGCCCGAGGACACCCCCGCCAAGCCCGGTGACGACGCCCGCCCGGTCGTCGGCCTCGACGACATGGTCGTCGAGGTGGAGATCACCCCCGACCGGGGGTACGCGCTCAGCGTCCGGGGCATCGCCCGGGAACTGGCCCACGCCCTCGGCGTGCCGTTCCGCGACCCGGGGCTGGCACCGGCCCCCGGCGCGACGGCCGAGCCGGCGTACCCGGTCGAGATCCGCGACACCGTCGGCTGCGACCGGTTCGCCGCCCGGATGGTGCGCGGCGTCGACCCGACCGCCCCGACCCCCGGCTGGATGCGGCAGCGGCTCACCGTGGCCGGCGTCCGCAGCATCTCGCTGCCGGTCGACATCACCAACTACGTGATGCTCGAACTGGGTCAGCCGATGCACGCCTTCGACGCCGCCCGGATCACCGGTCCGCTCGTGGTGCGCCGCGCCGAGGCGGGGGAGAAGGTGACCACCCTGGACGGGGTGACCCGCACCCTCACCGCCGAGGACATGGTGATCTGCGACGACACCGGCCCCGTCTCGCTCGCCGCCGTGATGGGCGGCGAGACCAGCGAGGTCGTCGCCTCCACCACCGACGTGCTCTTCGAGGCCGCGCACTGGGACCCGGTGATGGTCGGCCGCACCGCCCGCCGGCACAAGCTGTTCAGCGAGGCGGCGAAGCGCTGGGAGCGGGGCGTCGACCCCGCCCTGCCGCTGGTCGCCATCGAGCGGGCCGTCGGGCTGCTCACCGAGCACGCGGGCGGCACCGCCGGGGCCGAGATTCTCGACCTCGACCACATCCGGCCGCGCACCCCGGTCACCCTGCCGGCGGACCTGCCGAGCCGGCGGGTCGGCGTCGCGTACTCCCCGCAGCGGGTGGTCTCCCTGCTGGAGCAGGTCGGCTGCCACGTCACGCGGGGCGCCGACCGGCTCGGCGAGGACCCGGGCTCCGCCGGCGTGCCGGCCACCGGGGGCACGGACGTGCTCACCGTGGTCCCGCCGAGCTGGCGTCCCGACCTCACCGACCCCGCCGACCTGGTCGAGGAGGTGGCCCGCCTCGACGGGTACGACCGGGTGCCGTCGGTGCTGCCCACCGCGCCGCCCGGACGCGGCCTGACCTGGCAGCAGCGCCGCCGCCGGGCCGTGGCCCGCACGCTGGCCGAGCGCGGGTACGTGGAGGTGCTGGCCCACCCGTTCGTCGCCGGCGAGCTGGCCGACCTGCTCGGGTTGCCCGCCGACGACCCGCGCCGCCGGGCGGTACGGGTGGCCAACCCGCTGTCGGAGAAGGAGCCGCTGCTGCGCACCACGCTGCTCGGCCCGTTGCTCGGCATCTGCAAGCGCAACCTCGGCCGGGGCCACCGAGACGTGGCCCTGTACGAGATCGGAGCGGTCTTCCACCCGCGCCCCGGCGCCGGCGCACCGCCCGCCATGGGCGTGGACCGCCGGCCCACCGACGCCGAGCTCGCCGCCGCCGACGCGGTCGTGCCCGACCAGCCCCGGCACGTCGCCGTGGTGCTGACCGGGGACGTCGAGCCGGCCGGCTGGTGGGGCGCGGGCCGCCCGGCCGGCTGGGCGGACGCCGTCGAGGCCGGCCGGGTGGTGCTCGCCGCCGCCGACCTGCCCGCCGACCGGGTCGAGGTGCGGGCCGCCGAGTACGCCCCGTGGCACCCCGGCCGCTGCGCCGAGCTGCTGGTCGACGGGGTCGTGGTCGGGCACGCCGGCGAGCTGCACCCGGCCGTGCTGGCCGCGCTGGAGCTGCCGAGGCGCACCAGCGCGATGGAGCTGAACCTCGACGCGCTCCCGGCCGCCCCGGTCGCCCCGGCCCCGACGGTCTCCGGCTTCCCGCCGGCCCTGATCGACGTGGCCCTGGTGGTGGACGAGCGGGTGCCGGCGGCGCAGGTGCAGCAGGCCCTCGTCGAGGGCGCCGGTGAGCTGCTGGAGGGCGTGCGGCTGTTCGACGTCTACGCCTCGGAGCAGCTCGGAGCGGGGCGGCGGTCGCTGGCGTACAAGCTGACCTTCCGCGCCCCCGACCGCACCCTGACGGTCGAGGAAGCGGTGGCGGCCCGTGACGCGGCGGTGGCCCGCGCGGCGGACCGCTACGGCGCCACCCTCCGCGGCACCTGAGGTGTAAGCAGGGGCCCCTCTTAACGCTTTCTGTATAGGAAGGGGCCCCTGTTAACCGCCGCCGCCCAGGCCCGACCGGCCGTCAGTGCTCCTCCGGGTCCAGCTTGCCCAGGGTGCGCAGCCCTGGCAGGTCGCGTACGGTGATGCGCCGGTAGTCGGTGTCCACCAGGCCCTCGGCCCGCAGCTCGCGCAGCGTCTTCTGGATGGACGTCTCCGCCGCACCGCAGATCGTGGCCAACTCCGGCTGGGTGAGCCGCACGTCGATGACCACCCCGTCGGGGCTGCGCCGGCCGTGCGTACGGCACAGCTCGGCGATCACCCGGGCCACCCGGATCTTCACCGCGTACGAGGTGAAGTCGATCCGGCGGCGGTTGGACCAGCGCAGCCGGTCGGAGACCATCGCCGCCAGCTCCAGGGCGGCCTGCGGGTGCGCCCGCAGGAACCGGTTGAACCGGTTCCGGGAGATGACGCTGTAGACAGTGGGCCCGCAGGTAATGACCGTCGCCGAGCGCGGCTTGTCGTTGAGGGCCGACATCTCGCCCATCAGGTCCCCGCCGACGCGCAGCGAGAGCAGCGCGGCCCGCCCGTCGGGCACGCTGGCCGTCACCTTGGTCAGCCCCTCCTCCAGCAGCACCAGGTGCGATTCGCGGACGCCCTCGTGGATCAGGATCTGCCCGGCCGGCACCTGGCGACGTACGCCCAGGCCGAGCAGGGCGGCGCGGGCCGGCGGGTCCAGCCTTCGCAGGAAGGTGCCGTACGGCCACTCGGCTCGGGGCAGCTCGTGGTGTCGCATCGACGGTCTCGCCCTCCTTGTCGGACGGAAACCGTCGAAGCGTAGCCGGCCCTGCGCGTAACGTGAGGCCCCCGTGCGGATCAGGGTGACCGCCACGGCCTGCAGGGCCAGCACCGCGAGAATCTCGACCGGTGACCAGCCGGCAGCCAACAGCAGTTCGGTCACGGGGTCCGTCATGCCTCCAGCACAGCCCGCCCGGCCCGCCGGGATACCGGCTCAGCGGGGGATGACCGGTGCCGGACAGAATCCGCCGGAAGCCGTACATCTACGGGGTTCCGGTCGGCCGCCACCGTTTCGATGTTCCCGGCGGCCCGCCCGACGGAGGCGGGCCCGGTGAGGAAGAGGCGGCAAACCGATGGACCATCCCGAGCGACGACTGCTGATCTCCGTGGACATGGAGCGCTACAGCCGGCGCAGCAACCTGCAGCAGTACGAGGCGCAGCAGGCGTTCCACGAGCTGCTGCACTCCGCCGCCGAGGCCGTCGGACTGGACCGGGTGGCCTGGAGCACGCAGCAGGCTGGCGACGGGGAACTGGCGATTCTGCCCCGGGACGTGCCCGAGGCGCGGGTCATCGGCCGGTTCGTGCCCGAGCTGAACCGGCGGCTGCGGGCGTACAACAGTAGTCGGCTGCCGGCGGCGCGGGTGCGGCTGCGGATCGCTGTCCACCAGGGGCTCGTCCACCTCGACGGGGCGAACGGATTTCCCGGCAACGCCGTGGTGTTCGTCAGCCGGCTGTGCGACGCCGACCCCGTCCGGCGGGCGCTGGCGGCGTTTCACGACGCGGGTGTCGCGCTGGTGGTGTCCGCCGAGATATTCCGCGACGTGGTGTCGGAGTACCCGGAGGAGATGCGACCCGAGCGTTTCCGGCGGGTGCGGATCAGCAAGCCCGACAAGGGCTTCGACGAGTTCGCCTGGCTCTGTGTGGTGGACGAGGACCTGTCGTCGTGGCCGGCGCTGGCCGGGGACGGGCCGGACGATCCCCGGGGCGTCTCGGACGACGGCGCGGCTGGTGTGCCGGCGGGCCCGCCGCCGGGCCCGTCCCGCCCGGACGCCGGTGGCCGCGCGACGGCGGATGGCATCCGCACCGGCGACGTTCGGGTGCGGGGGCAGAACGCTATCGGCCCCGGGGCGACGGCGATCGGGTCGGTCGGCCGGGACGCGATCCTCGGCCGGGGCGGGGGCGACCGGTGAACGGATTCCCGCCGTGGCCCGTGCCCCGGCAGACCGGGGACCTCGACGACCCGGACGGGCCGCCGCCGGTTCCCGACGGCGTCCCCGGCGAGACGCCGGCGGCGCGGCAATCCCCCGACGCCCGAAGGATG
>NZ_GG657738.1:5832754-5842971 GCF_000158815.1 Micromonospora sp. ATCC 39149
CCGCCGCCGGGGCGGTCGGCTGGTCGGCGGTGCACGGGGTACACGCCGCGCTGCACACCGTGGACCAGCTCGCCCGGGAACGTCGGGCCGGGGTCCGGCAGGCCGCCGCCATCGCGCTGGTCGGCATGGCGATGCAGCCAGAGCTGCGCCAGCGCGTCCGGGTGGAGCTGGACCGGTGGGCGACCGGCGGGGCGGCGCACCTGCGCGACACCGTCGCGCGGGCGTATGCGCTGGGTCTGGCGCGGCTCTGGCCGGAAACCGCCCTGGTGCAGCTACGCCGCGTGGCCGAGGCGCGCATGCAGCGCCGGAACAACTCGGTGGTACGCGGCCTGGTGGAGGTGTACGTAGCCGGCCACGCGGCGAGTGTGCTGCCGGCGCTGGCGGAGTGGGCCGTCGCCGAGGACCAGCCGGAGGTACGGCTGCACGCCGGGCGGGCGCTGCGGGTGCTCGCCGACAGGTGGGTCCCCGCCCCCCGGGAAAGCTGGCCGGAGCTGCTCGACCTGGCCCGCGCGGGCACCGTGCGGATGTCGGACCTGGCCACCTGCTGGGCGACGGCGCTCAGCCTGCCGGGGACCGCGTACCGCGCGTGGCGGACGCTTGGCTTCTGGCTCAACCGGGCCGACGGGAACCCCGAGGTGGCGGCCCTCTGCCTGCACCTGGTCGACCTGGTGGTGGCGGGACGGGAGCCGCTACGCCACCGGCTGGACCACCAGCTCCGGCACGTCTGGGGGCCCCTGATGCCCCGCAACACCCTGTTGCGCCACGTACGACGCCTGATTGACGAGGACCCCTCATGAGCATTCCGTACAAGCCCCGTCCGTCGGCGCAGCGGCGCTGGTGGCAGATCCTGCTCTCGCTGTTCGGGCCGGCGCCCGTGAGTCCGCCGCCCCCGCTGCCGGTGCCGCTGGCACCACCGCAGGTGGTCACCTACCGCCTGGATGCGCCGGAACCGATCCTGGTGCCGGCCCGGGGAGACGCGTTCGACTTCCGCCTGTTCGCCGTCTACCACTGGCGGGCCCACCACATGAGCGCCGGGGCGCTGCGCCAGCGCGCGGAGAGCTACCTCGCCTGGGCGGCCGGGATCGTCCGGGAGCGCGCCACCGACCTGGCCCGTGAACACGAGCCGCACCGCTCGCACGAGCTGGAACGGGCGCTGAACAACCTGCTGGTGGGGCAGCACTGGCCTCGGGACGAGAGCCGTCCGCACTTCACCGTGCAGGTACGGGTGAGCCCGGACGAGCGGGTCCGGGAGCGGCTTCGGCCGTACTGGGAGGAGCGGATCAGGCTGGAGTGCAACCACGAGCTGGAGCAGATCCGCGCCCGCCAGACCGACGAGCTGACCCGCCGGTGGTGCGCGGTGTTGCAGGCGTTGGAGGACGATCCGGTCACCGCGCACGCGGCCCGCCTGACGGGGGAGCAGTTCGCCGAGGTGTTCCGCCGCTACGTCGCTGAGCGCCGGGAGGCGGTGCCGGAGCTGCTGACGCTGCTGCGGGAGGCGGTGCGCGGGCACAACGACCTTGGCCTGGGCCCGTCGGAGTACACCGAGGCGTGGGACGCCGCGCTGCGCACGTACCAGCGGCAGCACGGCATCGACCAGCGCGCGAACTGATCGACTCCCTTTCCCGGCGCTCCCCGCCGCGAAAGGGAGTCTCCCCGTGCCCGTGTCACCGGTCACCTCCTCATGCCCATGCAGCGGGAGGTATGACCTTGCGGCCCGACGTGACAAGCCGGTAACCTTCTCTGCATAGTCATGCGGAGGTAAGAATGGGTATCCGAGTCGCGGTCGCGGGGGCGAGTGGTTACGCAGGGGGCGAGCTGCTGCGCCTGGTCGCCGGTCACCCCGAACTCGACCTGGTCACCGCCACGGCGCACAGCCAGGCCGGCGCGCCGGTCACCGCCGTACACCCGCAGCTCGCCGGGCTGGACCTGGTGTTCGCGGCGACCGACCCGGCGGCCCTGGCCGACGCGGACCTGGTCTTCCTGGCCCTGCCGCACGGCGAGTCGGCGGCCCTGGCTGCCGCCCTGCCGGAGTCGGTGCGGGTGGTCGACCTGGGCGCGGACCACCGGCTGCGTGACGCCGCAGCCTGGTCACGGTACTACGGCGGCGACCACGCGGGGGCCTGGGTCTACGGCCTGCCCGAGCTGCCCGGCCAGCGCGCGGAGATCGCCGCCGCGACCCGGGTGGCCAATACCGGCTGCTACGCGGTGGCCACCACCCTCGCACTCGCCCCGCTGGTCGCCGCCGGCGCGGTCGCGCCCGCCGACGTGGTCGTGGTCGCCGCCTCCGGCACCTCCGGCGCGGGCCGGGCCGCCAAGGCGCATCTGCTCGGCAGCGAGGTGATGGGCGACCTGTCGCCGTACAGGGTCGGTGCCCACCAGCACGTGCCGGAGATCAAGCAGGCCACCGGCGCGACCAGCCTGTCGCTCACCCCCGTCCTCGCGCCGATGCCGCGCGGCATCCTCGCCATGGTCACCGCCGTGCCGACCGGCGGCGCGGACCCCCGGGCCGTTCTTGCCGAGGCGTACGCGGACGAGCCGTTCGTGCACGTGTTGCCCGACGGCGCGTGGCCGCACACCGCCGCCACCCTCGGCTCCAACTCCTGCCACCTCCAAGCCGGCGTCGACGTCGACTCCGGCCGGGTGATTGTGGCCAGCGTCATCGACAACCTCGGCAAGGGCGCCGCCGGCCAGGCCGTGCAGTGCGCCAACCTGATGCTCGGGCTCCCGGAGACCACGGGCCTGTCCACGTTCGGAGTGGCACCATGACCGTCACCACACCGAGAGGGTTCCGGGCGGCCGGCGTCGCCGCGGGGCTCAAGAGCGGCGGCGCCGACGTCGCCCTCGTCGTCAACGACGGCCCCGACGCCGGGGTCGCCGGGGTTTTCACCGCCAACCGGGTCAAGGCCGCCCCCGTGCTCTGGACCCAGCAGGTCGTCCGGGGCGGGGTGGCCCGGGCCGTGGTGCTCAACTCCGGCGGCGCGAACGCCTGCACCGGTCCGTCCGGCTTCCAGGACACCCACGCCACCGCCGAGCACACCGCCGCCGCGCTGACCTCGGCCAGCTCCCGGCTGCGGCTCGGTGCCGGCGACGTGGCGGTCTGCTCCACCGGCCTGATCGGCGAGCGGCTGCCGATGGACAAGCTGCTGCCCGGCGTACGCGCGGCGATCCGCGCCCTGTCCCGGGCCGGAGGCGCGGCGGCGGCCGAGGCGATCATGACCACCGACACCCGGCCGAAGACCACCGTGGCGGCCGGCAGCGGCTGGACCGTCGGCGGCATGGCCAAGGGCGCCGGCATGCTCGCCCCGGCCATGGCGACCATGCTGTGCGTGCTCACCACCGACGCGGTGGCCGGGCCGGCGGCACTCGACGCCGCACTGCGCGCCGCCTGCCGGGTCACCTTCGACCGGGTGGACTCCGACGGCTGCATGTCCACCAACGACACGGTGCTGCTGCTGTCCAGCGGCGCGTCCGGCATCGAGCCCACCGAGGCCGAGCTGACCGAGGCCGTCACCGCCGCCTGCCACGACCTGGCGCAGCAGTTGCTCGCCGACGCGGAGGGCGCCACCAAGCAGATCGCCATCGACGTCGTCGGCGCGGCCGACGAGGACGACGCGGTCGAGGTGGGCCGGTCGGTGGCCCGCAACAACCTGGTCAAGACGGCGCTGTTCGGTAACGACCCGAACTGGGGCCGCATCCTCGCCGCCGTCGGCACCACCGCCGCCGCGTTCGAGCCGGACGCCCTCGACGTCGCCGTCAACGGCGTCTGGGTGTGCCGCTCCGGCGCCGCCGCCGAGGACCGGTCCAAGGTGGACCTCACCGGCCGCGACGTCACCATCCGCATCGACCTGCACGCCGGGGAGGCCCAGGCCACCGTGTGGACCAACGACCTGTCCCACGCGTACGTGCACGAGAACTCGGCGTACTCCACGTGAGCGGCGTCGACGACCTCGCCCGGGCCCAGGCCAGGGCCGAGACGCTGATCGAGGCGCTGCCCTGGCTGGCCCGCCTGTCCGGGGCCACCATCGTGGTCAAGTACGGCGGCAACGCCATGGTCGACCCCGCGCTCCAGCGGGCCTTCGCCGCCGACATGGTCTTCCTGCGCTACGTCGGCATCAAACCGGTCGTCGTGCACGGCGGCGGCCCGCAGATCTCGGCCATGCTCGGGCGGCTCGGCATCGACAGCGAGTTCCGCGGCGGGCTGCGGGTCACCACCCCCGAGGCGATGGACGTCGTGCGGATGGTGCTGGTCGGCCAGGTCGGCCGGGAGCTGGTCGGGCTGATCAACGCGCACGGCCCGTTCGCCGTCGGCCTCTCCGGCGAGGACGCCGGCCTGTTCACCGCCGTGCGCCGCCCGGCGTACGTCAACGGGCAGGCCGTGGACGTCGGCCAGGTCGGCGATGTCGAGTCGGTGAACACCTCGGCGGTGACCGACCTCATCGCGGCCGGCCGCATTCCGGTGATCTCCACCGTCGCGCCGGACGCCGACGGGGTGCTGCACAACCTCAACGCCGACACCGCCGCCGCCGCCCTCGCGATCGCCCTTGAGGCGCGCAAGCTGGTCGTCCTCACCGACGTGCCGGGTCTCTACGCCAACTGGCCGGACACCGACAGTCTGGTCAGCGAGATCACCACGGACGACCTGGCGAAGCTGCTGCCGTCCCTGGAGTCGGGAATGGTCCCGAAGATGGAGGCCTGCCTGCGGGCGGTGCGCCACGGCGTGCCCGCCGCGCACGTCGTCGACGGCCGGGTGGCCCACTCCACGCTGCTGGAGGTTTTCACCTCGGAAGGATTCGGCACGATGGTGGTGAGCGCGAGGAGTGAGCTTGCGAGCCCCGCAGTCGCGAACGGGGAGGGCGTTGTGAGCGCGAGGAGTGAGCTTGCGAGCCCCGCAGCCACGAACAAGGAAGGCACGGTCCCGTCATGAGTATGCTGGTGGAGCGTTGGCGGCAGTCGCTGATGGACAACTACGGCACGCCGCCGCTGGCGCTGGTGTCCGGGTCCGGGGCCGTCGTGGTCGACGACGCCGGCCGCCAGTACGTCGACCTGCTCGGCGGCATCGCGGTCAACGCCCTCGGCCACGCGCACCCCGCCGTGGTGGCCGCCGTGTCCCGGCAGGTCGCCACCCTCGGGCATGTGTCCAACCTGTTCGTCGCCGAGCCGCCGGTGGCCCTCGCCGAGCTGCTGCTGGCCCTCGCCGGCCGCCCCGGCCGGGTTCTCTTCGCCAACTCCGGCGCGGAGGCCAACGAGGCCGCGTTCAAACTGTCCCGGCTCACGGGCCGCTCGCACGTGGTCGCCACAGTCGGCGGGTTCCACGGCCGTACCATGGGCGCGCTCGCGCTCACCGGCCAGCCCAGCAAGGCCGACCCGTTCCGCCCGCTGCCCGGCGACGTCACCCACGTCCCGTACGGCGACGTGGCCGCCCTCGCCGACGCGGTGACCGACGCCACGGCCATGGTGATCCTGGAGCCGGTGCAGGGCGAGAACGGCGTCGTCGTCCCGCCCGCCGGTTACCTCGCCGAGGCCCGGCGGATCACCGCCCGGCACGGCACGCTGCTGGTGCTCGACGAGGTGCAGACCGGTGTCGGCCGCACCGGGCACTGGTTCGCCCACCAGGCCGACGGCGTCGAACCCGACATCGTCACCCTCGCCAAGGGCCTCGGCGGTGGCCTGCCGATCGGGGCCTGCCTGGCCTTCGGCCCCGCCGCCGAGCTGCTCGGCCCCGGCTCGCACGGCACCACCTTCGGCGGCAACCCGGTCAGCTGCGCCGCAGCCCTCGCGGTGGTGTCCACCATCGCCAGCGAGGGGCTGCTCGACCACGTCAAGCGGATCGGCGAGCGGCTGCGCCGGGGCGTCGAGGCGCTCGGGCATCCCCTCGTCGCCGAGGTGCGCGGCGCGGGCCTGCTGCTCGGGATCGTGCTCACCGCCGACGCCGCCGGCCCGGTCGCGACGGCCCTGCGCGACGCCGGGTTCCTGGTCAATTCGGTACAGCCGGGCGTGCTCCGGCTCGCCCCGCCGCTGATCCTCACCGTCGAACAGACCGACGCGTTTCTCGCCGCCCTGCCCGCCGCCCTCGACGCCGCCACCCCGCAGGCCATCGCATGACCCGCCGCCTGCTGCGCGACGACGACCTCACCCCGGAGGCCATCGCATGACCCGCCATCTGCTGCGCGACGACGACCTCACGCCCGCCGAGCAGGCGACGGTGCTCGACCTCGCCGCCCGGATGAAGGCCGAGCGGTTCGCCCACCGGCCGCTGGCCGGGCCGAGGTCGGTGGCCGTGCTGTTCGACAAGCAGAGCCTGCGCACCCGGATCTCCTTCGACGCCGGCATCGCCGAGCTGGGCGGGCACCCCCTCGTGGTGGACACCCAGGTCACCCACTTCGGCCGCGGCGAGACCCTCGCCGACGCCGGACGGGTGCTCTCCCGGTACGTGGCCGCGATCGTGCTGCGCACCCACGGTGACGACCGGATCGCCGAGGTCGCCGCCGGGGCGAGTGTCCCGGTGATCAACGCCCTGACCGACGGCTTCCACCCCTGCCAGCTCCTCGCCGACCTGCTCACCGTCCGCGAGCGGTGCGGCGGCACCCACGGGCGGACCCTGGCGTACGTGGGGGACGCGGCGAACAACATGTCGCAGTCGTACCTGCTGGCCGGGGCGACCGCCGGCATGCACGTGCGGGTCGCCGGGCCGGACGGGTTCGACCCCGACCCCGAGGTGGTGGCGCGGGCCGAGGAGATCGCCGCCGGCACCGGGGGATCGGTGCGCGTGCTGCGCGACCCGGTCGCCGCGGCCCGCGACGCCGACGTGCTGGCCACCGACACCTGGACCTCGATGGGGCAGGAGGACGACGGGCTGGACCGGATCACCCCGTTCCTGCCGTACCAGGTCAACAAGACCCTGCTCGGGCACGCCGCACCGGGCGCGATCGTGCTGCACTGCCTGCCGGCGCACCGGGGCGAGGAAATCACCGACGAGGTACTCGACGGCCCGGCCAGCGCCGTGTTCGACCAGGCGGAGAACCGGCTGCACGCCCAGAAGGCGGTGCTGACGTACCTGCTGGAGAAGTCGGCATGACCCCGCCGTTGACCCGCGCCGCCCGGCATGCCCGGATCGTCGAGCTGATCCGCGACGGGGCGGTCCGCTCGCAGACCGAGCTGGCCGACCTGCTCGCCGGCGACGGCGTCGGAGTCACCCAGGCCACCCTGTCGCGGGACCTCAAGGAACTCGGCGCGGTCACCGCCCGAGGCGGCGACGGTCGCCCCGTGTACGTCATCCCGGAGGACGGCCACCGGCCCCTGCGCGACGCCGAGGCCGCCCCGGCGCGGCTGACCCGGCTGCTGCGGGAACTGCTCAACGAGGTGGACTCCAGCGGCAACATCGCCGTGCTGCGTACCCCGCCGGGCGCGGCCCACTACCTGGCCAGCGCGTTGGACCGGGCGGGTCTGCCCGAGGTCGTCGGCACCATCGCCGGCGACGACACCATCCTCGTCGTGGCCCGCGAGGCCGACGGCGGGGCCGCGCTGGGCGAGAAGCTCACCGCGTGGTCCCGCCGCGAGGAGACCGTTGAAGGGAACACACCATGACCGAGCGGGTCGTCCTCGCGTATTCGGGAGGGTTGGACACCTCCGTCGCAATTCCCTACCTGGCCGAGCAGACCAACGCCGAGATCATCGCCGTCGCGGTGGACGTCGGGCAGGGCGGCGAGGACCTCGACGCCATCCGGCAGCGCGCCCTGGACTGCGGGGCCGTCGAGTCGGAGGTGGTCGACGCGCGCGACGAGTTCGCCGCCGAGTACTGCCTGCCGGCGATGCGCGCCAACGCCCTCTACATGGACCGGTACCCGCTGGTCTCCGCGCTGTCCCGGCCGCTGATCGTCAAGCACCTGGTCGCCGCCGCCCGCAAGCACGGCGGCACGATCGTGTCGCACGGTTGCACCGGCAAGGGCAACGACCAGGTCCGCTTCGAGGTCGGCATCGGGGCGCTCGCCCCCGACCTGAAGATCGTCGCCCCGGCCCGGGACTTCGCGTGGACCCGGGACAAGGCGATCGCCTTCGCCGAGGAGAAGGGCCTGCCGATCGACGTGTCGGCCAGGTCGCCGTACTCCATCGACCAGAACCTGTGGGGCCGGGCCGTGGAGACCGGCTTCCTGGAGGACATCTGGAACGCCCCGATCGAGGACCTGTACTCGTACACGTCCGACCCGGCGCAGGAGCGCGACGCCGACGAGGTCGTCATCACCTTCGACGCCGGCGTACCGGTGGCGATCGACGGCGAGACCGTCACCCCGTACCAGGTGATCCGCGAGCTGAACCGCAGGGCCGGCGCGCAGGGCGTCGGTCGGCTCGACATGGTCGAGGACCGGCTCGTCGGCATCAAGAGCCGCGAGGTGTACGAGGCCCCCGGCGCGATCGCGCTGATCACCGCCCACCAGGAGCTGGAGGCGGTTACCGTCGAGCGGGACCTCGCCCGGTTCAAGAAGGGCGTGGAGCAGCGGTGGGGCGAGCTGGTCTACGACGGCCTGTGGTTCTCCCCGCTGAAGAAGGCCCTGGACGCGTTCATCGACGACGCCCAGCAGCAGGTCAGCGGCGAGGTGCGGCTCGTGCTGCACGGCGGCCGGGCCACCGTCACCGGCCGGCGCTCCGAGGCCAGCCTGTACGACTTCGGCCTGGCCACCTACGACACCGGCGACACCTTCGACCAGTCCCTCGCCAAGGGCTTCGTGCGGCTGTGGGGCCTGCCCAGCAGGCTGGCCGCCGCGCGGGACGCCCGGTTGGGCGGGTGCTGACCGTGGGAACCACAATGGGCGGCGTGGACGACAAGAGCCTCACCGAGAACAGCGCCGCGACCAACCGTACGAGCCTGTGGGGTGGCCGGTTCGCCGGCGGCCCCTCCGAGGCGCTGGCCCGGCTGTCGGTCAGCGTGCAGTTCGACTGGCGCCTCGCCCCGTACGACATCGCCGGGTCCCGCGCGCACGCCCGGGTCCTCGCGGGCGCGGGCCTGCTCGACCCCGAGGAACTGGGGAAGATCCTGGCCGCCCTGGACGACCTGGAGGCCGCCTGCGCCTCGGGGGCGTTCCGCCCCACCGTCGACGACGAGGACGTGCACACCGCGCTGGAGCGGGGGCTGCTGGAGCGCCTCGGCAGCCTCGGCGGCAAGCTGCGCGCCGGCCGGTCCCGCAACGACCAGGTCGCCACCGACCTGCGCCTCTACCTGCGTGACCACGCCCGGGGCGTGGCCGCCCGCCTCGTCGAGCTGGCGGAGGCCCTGGTCGAGCAGGCCGCCCGGCACGTCGACACGGCCGCGCCGGGGATGACCCACCTCCAGCACGCCCAGCCGGTCACCTTCGGGCACTGGCTGCTGGCCCACGTGCAGCCGCTGCTGCGCGACCTGGAGCGGATGCGCGACTGGGACCACCGTACGGCGATCAGCCCGCTCGGCGCGGGCGCGCTCGCCGGGTCCGGGCTGCCGTTGGACCCGGTGGCCGTCTCCAAGGAGCTGGGCTTCCGCACGTCCTTCGCCAACTCGATGGACGCGGTCGCCGACCGTGACTTCGTCGCCGAGTTCCTCTTCATCACCGCGCTGATCGGGGTGCACCTGTCCCGCCTCGGCGAGGAGGTGGTGCTCTGGACGTCGCAGGAGTTCGGCTGGGTCGAGCTGGACGACGCCTTCGCCACCGGTTCGTCGATCATGCCGCAGAAGAAGAACGCGGACATCGCCGAGCTGGCCCGGGGCAAGTCCGGCCGGCTCGTCGGCGGGCTGATGGCCGTGCTCACCATGCTCAAGGGCCTGCCCATGACGTACGACCGGGACATGCAGGAGGACAAGGAGCCGGCCTTCGACGCGGTCGACACCCTGGAACTGCTGCTGCCGGCCCTCGCGGGGATGATCTCCACCATGACGGTACGCGTCGACCGCCTCGTCGCCGCCGCCCCCGTCGGCTTCTCCCTGGCCACCGAGGTCGCCGACTGGCTGGTCCGGCGCAACGTGCCGTTCCGCGACGCTCACGAGATCACCGGCAGGCTGGTGGCGCTCTGCGCGGCCCGCGACTGCGCCCTCGACGAGGTCTCCGACGCCGACCTGGCGGCGGTCAGCGAGCATCTCGACCCGTCAGTGCGCGACGTGCTGTCGGTGCGGTCGGCCCTGGCCGCCCGGACCACCCCCGGCTCCACCGGCCCCGGGCCGGTCGCCGACCAGCTCGCCGCCGCCGCCGACAAGC
>NZ_GG657738.1:5843315-5849428 GCF_000158815.1 Micromonospora sp. ATCC 39149
TGCGGGGCGGAATGGCCCTGCCAGCCGGCCCGGCTGGGCCTGCTGGTGGAGTTCCGGGGGCGATCGGACCGCCCTGATTTTCTACCTGGCCCAGCTCATGGTCGAGGCCCGCGCCCAGCTCGCCCAACTCCACCCCGAGAGCGCTTCCGACCTGCACGAACGCTTCATCAACTGGGCCCAAACCCGGGGAAGCGCACCCCGCGCCGACGGCGAGCCGGATCGCTGACCACGTCTCGACGCCCGGCTGACCACGTCTCGACAAAAAGAGTGGCCGGCGGCCGCGACGGGATCAGGCCGGGGCGGCCGGGCGCTCGCGGCGCGGCACCCTCGCCACCACCGCCTCGTACGAGGCGTCCACCGCCTCGCGCAGCTCGTCGTCGTCGATCGCGCCGGCCAGCCGCAGGCTGTTCCAGCCGAACCGGCCGATGTGGGAGGAGGCGACGGCGTCGCCGGGGAACCGGTGCAGCCACTCGTCGGCCAACTCGCGGGTGGGGCCGCACTTGACGCCCACCCGGTCGGCGGACTCGGGGCCGAGAAAGGCGAAGATCTTCCTGCCGACCTTCACCACGATCTCCTCGTCCCACGGCTGGTCGAGCCACGCGCCGGGCTTCGCCAGGCAGTACGCCAGCAGTTCCGCGCGGTCCACTCATGCCTCCCCGTCGCCGTTGCCACCCGGTCTGGCCCCGTCCATCTTCTCGCCCCCGGTCGATTCCGTCTCGCCCCCTGCTGTTCCCGCGTCGACGCCGACCCGGCCGGTGAGCCGCTCGTAGCGCTGCCGGGCGGCCTGCGCCGAACCGAGCCCCAGGCCGTGGGCGACCGCCTGCCAGGTCAGGCCCCGGTCGCGGGCGAGCCGCAGCAGGCCGGCCTCCAGTGCGTCCACCTCGGCACGTAGGTGCGGCACGAGGGTGAGCGCGGCGACCAGGTCGGTCGGATCGACCGGCTCCTCGCCGTCGGCCAGCTCCGCGCCACCGGCGGCGAGCGCGGTCACCAGGGCCACCGCCTCGTACGGGTCGAGCACGTACGGGTGGGCGTAGCGGCGGCGGCGCGCGTCGTCGGCCGCGTGTCGCTCGGCGATCCGGGTCAGCGCGGCGTGGGTGCGGTGCGCCCGCGCCCGCCCCGGATCGGGCATCGCGAAAGGTTCTTGCTGCTCCAGGCTCATTCCTGGATTGCAACACTTGAACGAATAATTGTCAACGAAGTGTTTAAATCTCAGTGGTGATCGACTCCCGTCGGCGGTATGGGGCGAACCCAAGCTCGGGGAAGCCCCCATGTCGCCGACATGGAGGCGCCCCGCCCAGCCCTAGCTGTAGCGCCCCGCTCAGCCCGCGCCCCGAGTCCAGCCCGCGCCGGGCCGGGGCTGGTCGAGGGTCGGGACTGGGTAGGGTCGGCCCATGTCCTACCCCGAAGTGGGCATCGCCGGGCTGGCCGAGTTGCTCGCCGGGCCCGTCGTGCCGGCCGCCCGGGGGCTGCTCGGCTGCCGGCTCTCGGCCGGCGGGGTCACCGTCCGGATCACCGAGGTCGAGGCGTACGCGGGCACGGCCGGAGATCTCGCCTCGCACGCCCACCGGGGGCGCACCCCGCGCAACGCCGTGATGTTCGGCCCGGCGGGGCACGCCTACGTCTACTTCACGTACGGCATGCACTGGTGCGTGAACGTGGTGACCGGGCCGCAGGGGGAGGCCGCGGCAGTGCTGCTGCGGGCCGGCGAGGTGGTCGAGGGCGTCGAGGTCGCGCGGTCCCGCCGCACCGCCGTACGCCGGGATGTGGATCTCGCGCGGGGCCCGGCGCGGCTCTGCGCCGCCCTCGGTATCGACCGCACGCTGTACGGGCGGTACCTGCTCGGCGACGGGCCGGTGCGGCTGCGCCCGGCGGCCGAGCCGGTGCCCGAGGCGACGATCGCCGCCGGGCCCCGGGTCGGGGTGACCGGTGCACACGACGTGCCGTGGCGGTTCTGGATCGCCGGCGAGCCGACCGTGAGCCAGTACCGCCGGCACGTGCCCCGCTCCCGCCGCTGACCCACCCCGCTTCCGCCGCTGACTTACCCAGCTCCTGCCGCTGACTTACCCAGAGGCCGACGGCTGGAACTGTCCGCTCCCGCCGCCGACCTGCGGCGGCCGCTCCCCGCTGACCTGCGGCGACCGCCCCCTGCTCCCGGTGCGTCGGCCGGTTTCTGTCGGTCCCCGTGGTCATAATCACGCCATTCGGCTTCCGGCTCCGCGAAGGACATCCATGACGACCCTGCTCGCGATCGGCACCGGCAAGGGCCTCTTCCTCGCCACCAGCGTCGATGGCCGCCGCACCTGGCGGGTCAGCGGCCCGCACCACCCGATGACCGGCGTGTACGCGGTGGCGGTGGACACGCGGCGCGACGTTCCCCGCCTGCTCGCCGGAACGACCAGCTCGCACTTCGGGCCCAGCGTGGCCACCAGCGACGACCTGGGGGCGTCCTGGCAGGAGCCCGAGCAGGCCCCGGTCGCCTTCCCGGCCGACACCGGGGCGAGCCTCGGGCGGGTCTGGCAGCTCGCGCCCGCCGGGCCGGCGGAGCCAGAGGTGGTCTGGGCCGGCACCGAGCCGTCGGCGCTGTTCCGCTCCGCCGACGGGGGGCGCACCTTCGAGTTGGTCCGCGCGCTGTGGGACCACCCGCACCGCAAGCAGTGGGAGGCGGGCTTCGGCGGCCAGGCGGTGCACACCGTCCTGCCGCACCCGCACGACCCGGCCCGACTCACGGTGGCCATGTCGACCGGTGGGGTCTACCACTCCGACGACGCGGGCGCGAGCTGGGCACCGGGCAACACGGGCATCCGGGCCTATTTCCTGCCCGACGAGTGGCCCGAGTTCGGCCAGTGCGTGCACAAGGTGGCCCGGGACGCCGGTGATCCGGAGCGGCTCTACGCGCAGACCACCACGGCGTCTACCGCTCGACGACGGGGGCGGACCTGGTGTCGATCGCCGCCGCTTGCCCAGCGACTCGGGTCCCGATGGTGGCCCACCCCCGCCGCCCCGGGATAATAGGTCGATCCCCCTCGCCGCCGACTCCCGGCGCTTCCCGGGCGACGAGCGCTGCCGGGTCTACCGTTCCGCCGATGCTTTGCGAGACGTGGGAGGCGCTTTCGGCGGGGGGTGCCCGATGGGCCGTTCTACCCGGCGGTGCTGCGCGACGCGATGTGCGCCGACGACGCCGAGGGGGCCGGGGTCTACTTCGGCACCCGCTCCGGCGAGGTCTACGCCAGCCGCGACTATTTGCTACTCCTGGTCCCTGGTCGCCGCGCACCTGCCCGACGTGCTCTGCGTCCGCGCCGCGGAGGTCTGATTGGTCACCGTTTTTGGTGCCGGGGCCGCTACGCGGCGAGGTCGGCGGCGCGGCGCGGCTCACCGTCGCGGCGGCCGGGACGCTGCGCGACGTCCTCGACGAGTTGGCCGGGCAGTGGCCCCGGCTGGCCCGGCGGTTGCGTGACGAGCGCGGCGAGGTGCGTCGGTACGTCAACGTCTACGTCGACGGGGAGGACTGCCGGCACCTGGGCGGGCTGGACGCGCCGGTCCGCCCCGGCGCCGAGGTGCGGGTGCTGCCCTCGGTGGCCGGCGGCTGACCCGCGTTCCCGCCACGGAATCCCACCGGGCGCACCCGATTCGCCGCCTCCACCCGAGGGCACCGGGCAGCCGATTCGCCGCCGCCGACCAGGCCACCGCGCGCCCGCGGCACGGGAGCATGGGCCCCGACCGACGGAATAGTTGACTCGTCAAATATGTTGTGGGCCATGTCCGGGGCCGCACCGGCCCGGTAGCCACACGAGGAGCCGTCATGCAGTTCGGGGTCTTCACCGTCGGAGACGTCACCGTCGACCCGACCACCGGGCGGGAGCCGTCGGAGCACGAGCGGATCAAGGCGATGGTGACCATCGCCCGGAAGGTCGAGGAGGTCGGGCTCGACGTCTTCGCCACCGGCGAGCACCACAACCCGCCCTTCGTGCCGTCGTCGCCCACCACCATGCTGGGCTGGATCGCGGCCCGCACCGAGCGACTGCTGCTCTCCACCGCCACCACCCTGATCACCACCAACGACCCGGTGAAGATCGCCGAGGACTACGCGATGCTCCAACACCTCGCCGACGGCCGGGTCGACCTGATGCTCGGCCGGGGCAACACCGGCCCGGTCTACCCGTGGTTCGGCAAGGACATCAGAAAACGGCATCCCGCTGACCATCGAGAACTACGACCTGCTGCGCCGGCTCTGGCGCGAGGACGTGGTCGACTGGTCGGGCAAGTACCGCACCCCGCTACAGTCGTTCACCTCGACGCCGCGCCCCCTGGACGGGGTGCCGCCGTTCGTCTGGCACGGCTCGATCCGCAGCCCGGAGATCGCCGAGCAGGCCGCGTACTACGGCGACGGCTTCTTCGCCAACCACATCTTCTGGCCCAAGGAGCACACCCAGCGGATGGTCGGCCTCTACCGGGAGCGCTTCGCGCACTACGGGCACGGCTCGCCCGACGAGGCGATCGTCGGCCTCGGCGGCCAGGTGTTCATGCGGCGCAACTCGCAGGACGCGGTCCGGGAGTTCCGCCCGTACTTCGACAACGCCCCCGTCTACGGCCACGGACCGGCGCTGGAGGACTTCATGGCGCAGACCCCGCTGACCGTCGGCAGCCCGCAGCAGGTGATCGACCGTACTCTCGGCTTCCGCGACTACGTCGGCGACTACCAGCGGCAGCTCTTCCTGATCGACCACGCCGGGCTGCCGCTGAAGACCGTGCTGGAGCAACTCGACCTCCTCGGCGAGGAGGTGGTCCCCGTGCTGCGCCGGGAGTTCGCCGCGCTGCGGCCCGCGCACGTGCCCGAGGCTCCCACGCACGCCTCGCTGAAGGCCGCCCGCGACGCCGGTGACGCAGCCGACACCGCGCTGGGCGCGTCGAGCACCGGCGCCGGGTCGGGTGCCGTCGGCGAGCCGGCCGTTGCCGGTGCCGCCCCGGAGACGGGGCGATGAGCCGCCGTACCCTCGCCGTGGTCTCCGCCGGGCTCTCCCGGCCCTCGTCGACCCGGCTGCTCGCCGATCAGCTCGCCGCGGCCACCCGCGACGAGCTGACCCGGCGCGGCGTCGAGGTGGAGCTGCGTCCCGTCGAACTGCGCGACCACGCCCACGACGTCGTCAACCACCTGCTCACCGGCTTCCCGCCGCCCGCCCTGCGCGAGGCGCTGGACACGTTCGCCGCAGCCGACGGCGTGGTGGCGGTCACGCCGATCTTCAACGCGTCCTACAGCGGGCTGTTCAAGTCCTTCTTCGACGTGCTGGACGCCGGCACGCTGGTGGACCGGCCCGTGCTGATCGCCGCCACCGGCGGCACCGCCCGGCACTCCCTCGCCCTGGAGCACGCCGTCCGGCCGATGTTCGCGTACCTGCGGGCGGTGGTCGTGCCCACGGCGGTCTTCGCGGCCCCCGAGGACTGGTCGGGTGCGGCGGCCGAGGGCGCCCTGCGCTCCCGGATCGTCCGCGCGGCCGGCGAACTGGCCGACCAGGTGCGGCAGCGGCCCGCCGCCGCGCCGCCGGACCCGTTCGCGCTCACCGCCGGCTTCGACGAACTGCTCGCCGGCCGCGACCCCGCCTGACCGTCCGTTCCGCCGGCCCTCCCGGCCCCGCCTGACCGCCCCGGCCCGCCGCCGGGTCACGCGGCGTCTGCCGGCTGCGGGTGGGCGACCAGCACGGGGCAGTGCGCGTGCTGTACGAGCGCCTGGCTGACCGAGCCGAGCACGAGCCCGCTGAAGCCGCCGCGCCCGCGAGAGCCGACCACCACCAGCGCCGCGTCCCCGCTCAACTCGATCAGGACCCGCTCGGGCTTGGCCGCCCGCACCGGCCGTCGCTCGACGGCCAGGTCCGGGTGGGCGGCCGTGACCTCGGCGGCGGTCGCGTCGAGCAGGTTCGCGGACTCGGCCCGGGACACGGCCCCGGCCTCCTCGACCTCGCTCGGCACCGGGCGCGCGTCGTCGGCCGTCGCCACGTGCACCAGCACCAGGCCGGTGCCCCGGCGGGCCGCCTCGTCGGCGGCGAGAACGGCGGCGAGCCGCCCTGGCTGCGACCCGTCCACCCCGGCGACCACCGGGCCGTCGACCGGGATCGCCTGCT
>NZ_GG657738.1:5850658-5857730 GCF_000158815.1 Micromonospora sp. ATCC 39149
CTCCCTCGCCGTGCTGCGCAAGTGCGGCTTCGTCGTGTGCGGCGAGGATTCCGGGTACGCCAACGGCCGCCGCGCCGTCGTCGAGGAGTGGGTCCTCGAACTGGCCGACTGACGGTCAGCACCCGCCCGGCGTCGCCCCGCAGCCGGGCTGAGCTGGGCAGGCACTAGTCTCGCAAGGTGAACTGGTTGGACTTGATCGGCTGGACCGGCTCGGCGCTGCTGGTCTGGTCCCTGTTGCAGGCGCGCCTGCTGCGGCTGCGGGCGCTCAACCTCGTCGGCTGTCTCGTGCTGATCGGCTACAACGCCGCCCTCGCCGTGTGGCCGATGGTCGGCCTCAACGTCGTGCTCGCCGTGATCAACATGTGGTATCTGCGGCAGATGCTCGCCACCCGGCACGACGAGCGCACGTACCAGGTGGTCGAGGTCGGTGTCGACGACCAGTTTCTGGCCCACACCCTACGGGTGCACGCGGCCGACATCGCCCGGTTCAACCCCGGCTTCCACTGGGGCGAGCACACCGCCCGCCGCTCGGCGTTCCTGGTGGTCCGCGCCGACGAGGTGGTCGGGGTGGTGCTCTCGCACGCCGAGGGCGACGACACCGCCCAGGTCGACCTCGACTACGTCACCCCGCCGTTTCGCGACCTCACCCCCGGCGAGTTCGTCTACCGGCGCAGCAGCCTCTTCACCGACCGGGGGTTCCGCCGGGTGGTCAGCCCGCCCGACATGGTCGCCCCCTACTACCACCGGCTCGGCTTCCGCGCCGAGGACGGCGCGTACGTGCTCGACCTGCCCGCCGCCGACCGCGCCTGACCGGGCGGCCCGCGCGGCGGGCAGCGGATACGCCGACCCTGACCGGCCGGTCGGCGGCCGGAGGATTCGCCGACCCGCCGACGGGGCACACAGGGGCCTACGCCGGCCCGGGTCCGCCGGGCGGTGCCGCCGGTCGAACCCGACCGGGTCGTCGTCCCGCGAGGAGAGAACCGGGCGTGCAGAGCTACTGGAGCCAACTGGCCCTGGTCGGAGTCCTGGTCGTCCTCAACGCCGTCTTCGCCGGCAGCGAGATGGCGCTGGTCTCGCTGCGCGACAGCCAGATCCAGCGGCTGGAGCGGACCAGCCGGGGCGGCCGGGTGCTGGCCCGCCTCGCCAAGGACCCGAACCGTTTCCTCGCCACCATCCAGATCGGCATCACCCTGGCCGGTTTCCTCGCCTCGGCCGCTGCGGCCGTCTCCCTGGCCAAGCCCCTCGTGCCGCTGCTCGGGGTGTTCGGCGGGGCCGCCGAGACGGTCGCCATCGTGCTGGTCACCCTGGTTCTGACGTTCGTCACCCTCGTCTTCGGGGAGCTGGCTCCCAAGCGGATCGCCATGCAGGCCGCCGAGCGCTGGGCGCTGCTGGTGGCCCGTCCGCTGGACCTGCTCGCCAGCCTCACCCGCCCCGCGGTCTGGGCGCTCGGCGCCACCAGCGACCTGGTGGTGCGCCTCGTCGGGCTCAACCCGAGGCACGAGCCGGACGAGATCGGCCCGGACGAGCTGCGCGACATCGTCGCCGGCAACCACGGCTTCACCAAGGAACAGCGGACCATCATCGCCGGGGCGGTGGAGATCGCCGACCGGCGGCTGCGCGCGGTGCTCGTACCCCGGTTGCAGGTCTTCACGCTCGACAGCGGGACCACCGCGGAGGCCGCGCGGCTGGTGCTGGCCGCCACCGGGCACTCCCGCGCGCCCGTGGTGCGCCACGGCGGCCTCGACGACGCGGTCGGCGTGATCCACCTGCGCGACCTGGTCGGGGTGCCCGACGGCCGACCCGTCGACGAGTGCGCCCGCCCGCCGATGCTGCTGCCCGACTCGCTGCCGGTGGTCGACGCGCTGCGCCAGTTCAAGGCGGAACGGCAGCACATCGCCCTGGTCGTCGACGAGCGCGGCGCGGTCGACGGGATCGTCACCCTGGAGGACGTCCTGGAGGAGATCGTCGGCGAGATCTACGACGAGACCGACCGGGACGTGCGCGCCGTGCGCACCGAGGCCGACGGCGCGATGCTGCTGCCCGGCACCTTCCCCGTGCACGACATGGTCGACGTCGGCGTCGAGCTGCCCGGTCGTCCCGCCGGGGACTACACCACCGTGGCCGGCCTGGTCCTGACCCTGCTCGGCCACATCCCCACGATGCCGGGTGAGGACGTCACCATCGACGGCTGGGAGCTGGAGGTCGCCGACATCGACCACCGGGCCATCACCGCGGTACGCCTGCGCCGCGTCGCCGCCCGAGCCGAGCCCGACGGCGACGCGGCCACCGACGCCGAGGTCGAGCCCGCCCTCGACCCGGCCCAGGGCTGACGCTCAGCCGGACCCGTCCGGCGCTTCCGGCCGCTGCGGCTTCCCGGGTGGATCCGGCTCGCCGAACGGGAAGCCGGGAACCGGCGGCACCAACCGCACCGTGTCCGCCGGCACCTGGTGGCTGCTGCCGCTGAGCAGCCGGGCCACCAGGCGGATCAGCCACGGCCCCGACAGGTGCCGGTCCGCCCCGATCAGCCGGGCGTACCAGCGTCCGGCGACGATCACGTCGGTCAGCCGTAGCCGCCCGTCGGGAACCGTGCCACGCACCACCACGTCCACCACCCGGCCCAGCCGCCGGCCGTGCAGGTCGTACGCGGTGCGGCCGAGCAGCTCACCCGCTCGCACTGTCGGCCCCCGGGATCCGGTCGATCAGGTGCCGGCGCAGCCACTGCTCCACCGGCGAGGCGGGCAGGTCGGCGAGGCGGACCCGCAGCCGCACCGCGCTGTCCACCCGCTCCACCAGCGGGTACGGGATACAGAGCGGCGTCACCGGCCGGTCCTCGGCGATCCGGTCGGCCGCCGCGACGAGGAGCCGCCCGATCCGGCCGCCGATGCGCCGCCCGAGCGCGTCCGGCCCGGTCAGCAGGGCGGCCACGTACGGCACTCCGTCGCCGTCGACGCCGAACTCCACGTCGTCGACCTTGCCGACCAGCCGCCCGTCGCGGTCGACGATCTGCCGGTCGAGAAGCTGCCGGCCGAGCTGCATCCTCACCGGCCCATCCCCGTCGCCACCGCCAGCGGGATCGCCGCCACCGACGCAGCCACGATCACCAGCAGGAACACCGCACCGAGCAGGTTCGCCAGCGTCCCGTTGACCCGGTCGCCCAGGTACGTCCGGTCGTTGGCCACGATCAGGATCGGCAGGTACGTCAGCGGCAGCACCACCGCGCTGACGATCAGCATGTACTCGGTCAGCGTCACCGGGTCGACCGTGCTCAGCAGCACCAGCACGGCGAGCAGGCCGCTGACCAGCAGCACGCTGTGGAACCGGGCCGCCTCGCGCGGGCTCACCCGCTTGCCCCACTGCCAGCCGAAGTACTGCGCGGCGGCGTACGCGGCGGACAGCCCCGTCTCCAGCGCGGCGCCGAAGGTCACGGCGAAGAACGCCAGCACCGCCACCGCCAGCCCCACCGCCCCGAACGCGAGGAGCGCCGGCTGCGCCACCTGGGCGAGGGAGTCCGGCGCCGTCCCGCCCGGGTGGTACACCACCGCCGCCGTGGCGATCAGCGACAGGGCGAGGAACCCGCCGACGGGGAACCCGATTAGCACGCTGGACCGGGCGTCGGCCAGGTCGGCGGCGCTCCAACGCTCCTCCACCCCGCCGGAGGAGAAGAAGAACACCTCGTACGGGCTGACCGTGGAGGCGAACAGGGCCACCGCCACGAACCAGTACGCCCCCCAGCCCTGCCCCGCCGCGCCGCCGTGCCCCACCGTGCGCCCGAGCGCCGCCCAGTCGGTGGGCAGCCGGATCAGCGCCACCGCGAACACCACCAGGGCCAGCCCGGCCAGGCCGAACACCCGCTCCATGAGCTGGAACCGCATCCGCCACAGCACCAGCCAGACCGCCGCCGCGGCGAGGGGCGCCCAGAGCAGGTAGCTCAGCCCGGAGGCCAGTTGCAGGGCCAACCCCACGCCGCCCAGCTCGGCGGCGAGGGTCAGCACGGTCACCAGGTAGGAGGCGACCAGGTTGAGCAGCGCCACCCGGGGCCCCAGCCGCTCCCGGACCAGGTCGAACACCGCCCGGCCGCTCACGGCCGCGACCCGTCCGACCATCTCGGCGTACGCGCAGATGGCGACCACCCCGACCAGCACCACCCAGGTGTGCGCCATGCCGAAGCGCGCCCCCGCCTGACTCGCCGCCACCAGGTCGCCGATGTCCACGAACCCGCCGACGGCGGAGAGCACGCCGAGCGTCGCGGCGAGGAGCTTCCTCACCTCGGGTACGGGCCGACGGATGCCATCGCCGCGACGATAACCGGGCAGAATACTTCCTAAGCCCTAAACCGGGCATCCGGCGGCGGGTCGGCCGCCCGGGGTGGGTCAGCTCGCGCTGAGGTTCTGCAGACGCACCTGGCCCCGGGAGACCAGCCGCCCCGCGTCGTCGGAGATCTCCACCTGCCACAGCTGCTGGCTGCGGCCCCGGTGCACCGGCGTGCCGACGGCCGTCAGCTCGCCCTCGCGAACCGCGCGCAGGAAGTCCGTCTGGTTCGACACCCCCACCGCCCGACCCTGCCCGCCCAGCCACAGGGCCCCGCCGATGCTCGCGGCGGTTTCCACCACCGCGCAGTACACCCCGCCGTGCTGGATGCCGTACGGCTGGTGCAGGTCCGGGCGGACCCGCCAGCGGACGACGACCCGGTCGGCGGTCGCCTCGTCGAACTTCAGGCCAAGCAGGGCGATGAAGCCCCCGGCCAATTCGGGCAACTCCACGACGGCTCCTCCTCGAGTAGGAAGGGCCAGCCTAGCCATCCGTGATCAGTGGCAAACCCGGTACCGGCCGGTTCCGGCGATGGGGGAGAATCGGTGACCGTGACCGACAGCAGCCCCCCGCCGACCGGGCGGGACTTTCTGACCGAAGACCTGCGGTGGCGAGGCCTCATCCAGGACTCGACCGGCCTCGACGAGCTGCGCGCGCTGCTCGACGGCGGAAGCGCCACCTTCTATGTGGGCTTCGATCCGACGGCGGCCAGCCTGCACGTCGGCCACCTGATGCAGGTCACCACGGCCCGCCGGCTCCAGCTCGGCGGGCACCGGCCCCTGCTGCTCGTCGGCGGGGCCACCGGGCAGATCGGCGACCCGAAGGAGAGCGCCGTGCGGACGTGAACCCGCCCGAGGTGGTGGGCCGGTTGGGTCGGTCGTATCCGCGACCAACTCTCGCCCTTCGTCTCGTACAACGGGGCGGAGAACGCGGCGGCGGCTTGGTCCAACAACCTGGACCTGGACCGGGGAGATTGTCGGTCGTCGAGTTCCTCCGCGACGTCGGCAAGCACTTTCCGGTCAACAAGATGCTGGCCCGGGAGGTGGTGAAGGCCCGGCTGGAGACCGGCATCAGCTTCACCGAGTTCAGCTACCAGCTGCTCCAGGCGAACGACTTCTACGAGCTGCACCGCCGGCACGGCTGCCAGCTCCAGTTCGGCGGCTCCGACCAGTGGGGCAACATCACCGCCGGGGTGGACTACGTCCGCCGGCGGGGGGCCGGGCCCGTGCAGGCGTTCGTGACGCCGCTGGTGACCAAGGCCGACGGCACGAAGTTCGGCAAGACCGAGGGCGGCGCGGTCTGGCTCGACCCGGAGCTGACCAGCCCGTACGCGTTCTACCAGTTCTGGCTCAACGCCGACGACCGCGACGTGGTCCGCTACCTGCGCTACTTCAGCTTCCGCTCCCGCGACGAGATCGAGCGGCTGGAGAAGGAGACCGCGGAGCGGCCGGCGGCCCGACTCGCCCAGCGGGCCCTCGCCGAGGAGCTGACCACCCTCGTGCACGGCGAGCGGGAGATGGCTCAGGCGGTCGCCGCCAGCCAGGCCCTCTTCGGCCGGGGATCGCTGGACGACCTCACCCCGGAGACGCTGCGGGCGGCCCTGACCGAGGCCGGGCTGGTGCACCTCGACGAGTTGCCCGACGTCGCCGGGCTGCTCCGGGAGTCGGGTCTGGTGCCGAGCGCGAAGGAGGCCCGGCGGGTCATCGCCGAGGGCGGCGCGTACGTCAACAACAACCGGATCACCGAGGTGGACGCGAGGCCAACGCCGGAGGATCTGCTGCACGGCCGGTACCTGGTCCTGCGTCGCGGCAAGAAGTCGTTCGCCGGCGTCGAGCTGCGTCAATAGCGGTGCGTCGGGAGTGTGACGCGGGACGCCCCCGGCGGATTTGACGACCGATCCGCCGGGGGCGTAGCTTTCTCTCTGTCAGCGCGGAACGGGCGAAACGGGGCGGAAGTCCCCAAGGCCGGAGCGCGGAATAGAACACTGGGTTTCGGGGTTGACACTCACCGTGACCCAGTCCGGGCGGTGCCCCGGATCTGCCGGAGGGCGGATTTGGTGAGGCGTGACCGACCGGGTAGTGTTTGACGCCGGCAGGGAACCGGGCGAGCTGCGGGAAACCGCGGCGGCCGGCCTGCCGGAAGCCACGAGTGAGCCGACGCGAGTCGGCAAATGTGTGGTGCCCGCAATTCGGGTGGAAGCGGGTCGGATCGGGATGCTCCGGTTTGACAGTGCGGAAACCGGAGGGTAGCGTAGTAAAAGTGCCCGGTGCGAGAGTGGCGGGTGCAGGGTTGGTTTGAATGCCCCGGACGGGGCCCTCGGTTGGGGGTTTCGGATGGTGTGTGGTTGTTCTTTGAGAACTCAACAGGGTGCTTGATAAGCCAGTGCCAATTAGTTTTATGACCCCGTGCTGGCCGAGCTTTTGCTTGGTTGGTGGGGATTCCTTTGGCAACACTTTTTGTTGTCGGGATGGATTGTTCAACAAGTTTTTGTTGGAGAGTTTGATCCTGGCTCAGGACGAACGCTGGCGGCGTGCTTAACACATGCAAGTCGAGCGGAAAGGCCCTTCGGGGTACTCGAGCGGCGAACGGGTGAGTAACACGTGAGCAACCTGCCCTAGGCTTTGGGATAACCCCGGGAAACCGGGGCTAATACCGGATAGGACTGCTGGTCGCATGACTGGTGGTGGAAAGTTTTTCGGCCTGGGATGGGCTCGCGGCCTATCAGCTTGTTGGTGGGGTGATGGCCTACCAAGGCGACGACGGG
>NZ_GG657738.1:5858848-5861525 GCF_000158815.1 Micromonospora sp. ATCC 39149
GCGCGTAGGATACTTGATAAGGGAGACCCTAGTACGAGAGGACCGGGACGGACGAACCTCTGGTGTGCCAGTTGTCCCGCCAGGGGCACGGCTGGTTGTCTACGTTCGGAAGGGATAACCGCTGAAAGCATCTAAGCGGGAAGCCTGCTTCAAGATGAGGTATCCCACTCTACTTTGTAGGGGTAAGGCCCCCAGCTAGACGACTGGGTTGATAGGCCGGAGATGTAAGCTCGGTAACGGGTTGAGTTTTCCGGTACTAATAGGCCGAGGACTTGATTACCCAAGCTGCTACGCGTCCACTGTGCAACTCTGAACGGGCAAGCGACCCACGTGTGTGTTGGTGGGGTTGTTTGGTATGTTCATAGAGTTACGGCGGTCATGGCGGAGGGGAAACGCCCGGTTACATTCCGAACCCGGAAGCTAAGCCCTCCAGCGCCGATGGTACTGCACTCGGGAGGGTGTGGGAGAGTAGGACACCGCCGGACATTCTTTCCAGTCGAGGGCCGCCCCTATGGGGGTCGGCCCTCGACTGCGTAGCGTCGGGTGCGGCGCAATCAGGAAGGATGTACCTGTGAGTTCAGGACCCCAGGACGGCGACCGTCCTCGACGTTACGAAGACCGTTCCGACCGACGCGGCGGCGCGCCCCGACGGGATGACCGCCCGCCGTACCGGGATCGGGACGAGCGCTCGCGCGACCAGCGCGGCGGCTCCGGCGATCGCCGTGAGGGTGGCTTCCGCCCCCGAGACGATTCGCGTTTCGCCGGCGGTGGCCGAGACGGTGGCCAGCAGGGCGCACCGCGCGGCGACGGCCGGGACTTCCGCGGCGGTGACCGCCGCGAGGGCGGTTTCCGGTCGGGCCTGCCGCGTGAGGGTGGTTTCCGCCGCGATGGTGACTCCCGTCAGGGCGGGTTCCGTGGTGGCGACCGTCCCGAGGGTGGTTTCCGTGGCGGGGATCGCCGTGAGGGCGGTTTCCGTGGGGGTGACCGTCGTGAGGGCGGTGCCGGCGGGGAGCGCCGTGAGGGTGGTTTCCGTTCCGGTCCGCGTGAGGGTGGCTTCCGTGGGGGTGACCGTCCTGAGGGTGGTTTCCGTGGCGGGGATCGCCGCGAGGGTGGCTTCCGGGGCGGCGACCGTCCCGAGGGTGGTTTCCGTTCGGGCCCGCGTGAGGGTGGCTTCCGGGGTGGCGACCGCCGCGAAGGCGGGTTCGGTGGGGACCGTCGCGAGGGTGGTTTCCGTTCGGGCCCGCGTGAGGGTGGTTTCCGTGGTGGCGACCGTCCCGAGGGTGGTTTCCGGGGCGGTGAGCGTCGCGAGGGTGGCTTCCGTGGGGGTGACCGTCGTGAGGGCGGTGCCGGCGGGGAGCGCCGTGAGGGTGGTTTCCGTTCCGGTCCGCGTGAGGGTGGCTTCCGTGGCGGCGACCGTCCCGAGGGTGGTTTCCGTGGCGGGGATCGCCGTGAGGGCGGCTTCCGGGGCGGTGACCGTCCCGAGGGTGGCTTCCGTAGCGGTGAGCGCCGTGAGGGTGGCTTCCGGGGCGGTGACCGTCCCGAGGGTGGTTTCCGTTCGGGCCCGCGTGAGGGTGGCTTCCGGGGTGGCGACCGCCGCGAAGGCGGGTTCGGTGGGGACCGTCGCGAGGGTGGTTTCCGTTCCGGTCCGCGTGAGGGTGGCTTCCGGGGCGGCGACCGTCCCGAGGGTGGTTTCCGTGGCGGTGAGCGCCGCGAGGGTGGCTTCCGTGGGGGTGACCGTCGTGAGGGTGGCTTCCGTGGGGGTGACCGTCCCGAGGGTGGCTTCCGGGGCGGCGAGCGCCGCGAGGGTGGTTTCCGTGGCGGCGACCGTCGTGAGGGTGGCTACCGGGGCGGGGACAGAACCGGCGGACAGGGCGATCGCCCGCGCCGGGACGACCAGCGGGGCTTCGAGGACCGGCGTCGGGACGGCGGCCACGGTGGGGACGCGTCGCGCGACCGCCGGGACGACCGGCGCGACCGTGCCGAGCGGGAGGGGGCGGTCGCTCCGGCGCTGCCCGACGAGATCGTCGCGTCCGACCTGGACCAGGCCGCCCGCGCGGAACTGCTGTCGCTGGCCAAGCCGGTGGCGGACACCGTCGCCCGGCACCTGGTCGCGACCGGTCAGCTGATCGACGAGGACCCGGCGCAGGCGCTGGCGCACGCGCTCGCCGCCCGTCGGCTCGCGTCGCGCATCTCGGCGGTACGCGAGGCGGTCGGGCTGGCCGCGTACCACGCGGGGGAGTGGCAGACGGCGATCGCCGAGCTGCGCACGTACCACCGGATGACGGGGTTGCAGAGCCACCTGGCGGTGCTCGCCGACTGCGAGCGGGCGCTCGGGCGTCCGGAGCGGGCGATCGACCTGTTCCGGGGGGCCGACCGGGAGAAGCTCGATCAGGCCGTCGCGATCGAGTTGCTGATCGTCGCCGCCGGGGCACGGGGTGACCTCGGTCAGAAGGACGCGGCCGTCGCCATGCTCCAGGTCCGCGAGCTCACCAACGACGCGACGGAACCGTGGGCAGCCCGGCTCCGGTACGCGTACGCCGACGCGTTGCTCGCCGTGGACCGGCGCGAGGAGGCCCGGGAATGGTTCTCCCGGGCGGACGAAATCGATGCCGAGGGCGAGACGGACGCGGCCGAGCGGCTGCTCGAACTCGACGGGGTACTGATCGAGGGCGACGAC
>NZ_GG657738.1:5862440-5863822 GCF_000158815.1 Micromonospora sp. ATCC 39149
CACCGCCGCCCGCCGGGCCGGTCAGGGGCGCACGCTCGTGGTGGGCGACCGGCTCGACACCGACATCGAGGGTGCCCGCCGGGCCGGCCTGGACAGCCTGCTGGTGCTGACCGGCGTCAGTGACGTACCCGAACTGCTGGCCGCCCCGGCGGCGCGCCGGCCGACGTACGTCTCGGTCGACCTCGCCGGGCTGTTCGACCCGGCGGCGGTGGTCCGGGTGCCGGGTAACGCCGATACGGGCGGCTGGTCGGCGCGCGCGGTCGACGGTGACCTGGAGTTGACCGGGGCCGGCGGGCCGCTGGACGCTCTCGCCGCGCTCTGCGCCGTCGCGTGGGAGGCCGACGTCGGCCCTCGGGTCCGGCCGGGTTCGCCGGAGGCCGGGGTGGCCCTGGCCGCCCTCGGCCTGGCCGACTGAACTCACCGCGTAGCGGGGCCGCCTGCGGCACGACCCGGGTATTTCGGGGCCGGTGCCGCGGGCGGTGCCCGTTCTGGGCGGTCAGAGCAGCTTGCGGAGCTTCATCAGGTCGAACGGGTTCGCCTTGATCGACACCCGGCGGGACGCGACGGCCTTGGTCACGTCGAGTTCGCCACGCACCAGGGCGAGCAGGTCGTCGCTGCTGGTGCTCAGTGCGATCTTCGCCTTCGGGTCGTCTCCGTCGGTCAGGTCGAGCAGCCGCCCGTCGGCGAGCCGGCCGTGGAAGGCGGCGCCCAGGTCGGTCACCCGGCAGGCCAGGGTCCGGTCCAGGTCGACCCGCTCCCGCACGGTATCGGCGTTGCGGTCCAGCCGGGCGGCCAGATCCTGCAACGCCTGCCGACACTCGTCCACGCTGGCCACTTCGTCTCCTCATGCACGCCACGTCCGTTTCCCGGCACCGTACCGCAACGGGCGTCGCACGGCGCCCGGTAGCGTGAGACCCGCAACCCAACCCCACCCCCGTGGAAGGACTCAGGCATGCAGGACGCGTGGCGCGCCTACCTCGGACTGGCCATGGGCCTGACGGAGGCGCCCCGGAAGAAGGCCCAGGAGGTCGTGCGCCGGGTCGTCGGCTCCGGCGAGGCGACCGCAACCCAGCTCCAGGCCCTCGCCGAGGAGTTGGTCTCGACCGGCGCGGCGAATCGGGAGGCGCTGACCAAGCTGGTGCGCTTCGAGGTCGACCGCGCGCTCGGCACGGTCGGGCTGGCCACCGCCGATGAGGTGGCCGAGTTGACCCGCCGGGTGCACGAGCTGGAACGCCAGTTGAGGGAGGCCAGGGCGGGCCTCGCCGAGCCCGCCCCGCAGCCGGCCGGGGCACCGGGCGGCTCGCAGCCGTCTTCGCCGCCGGCATCATCCCCGACCCCGGTGGCGAAGAAGGCCGTCGCGAAGAAGGCCGTCGCTACGGAGA
>NZ_GG657738.1:5864984-5870690 GCF_000158815.1 Micromonospora sp. ATCC 39149
GCGGCAACGTCGAGTTCTTCGTATGGTTACGCCGGGGCGCGGCGGCGGCCGACCCGGAGCGGGTGCGGGCCGTCGTGGCGGCCGGCCCGCAGGGTGCAACCCCGCCCGGCGACGTGCCGGACGTGGCCCCGGAGGAGGCGGTGGGGTGAGCGCGAGGAGTGAGCTTGCGAGCCCCGCAGTCGCGAACGGAAGGTGGATCCGTTGAGTCGTACCGCGCTGCTGGTGACGCACACCGGCCGGCGTCGCAGCACCGAGCACGCCCGGGCGGTCGCGGCGGACCTGATCGCCGCGGGGTTCGAGGTGCGGGTGGTGGCCGAGGAGGCCGACGACCTGGACCTTCCGGGCGTGGTGCCGGTGACCGGACTGGAGGCCGCCGAGGGGGCCGAGATCGTCTTCGCCCTGGGCGGGGACGGCACGTTCCTGCGCGCGGCGGAGCTGGCCCGGCCGGCGAAGGCACCGCTGCTCGGCATCAACCTCGGCAAGGTCGGCTTTCTCGCCGAGGCGGAGATCGACGACCTGGACGTGGCGGTGCGCGACGTGGTGGGTCGCCACTACACGGTGGACGAGCGGCTCACCCTCGACGTGACCGCGGAGTTCGACGGCGGCCCGACGATCGAGTCCTGGGCGCTCAACGAGATCAGCGTTGAGAAGGGCGAGCGGGCCCAGATGCTGGAACTGCTGGTCGACGTGGACGGTCGGCCGCTGTCGCGGTACGGCTGCGACGGCGTGGTCTGCGCGACCCCCACGGGTTCGACGGCATACGCGTTCTCCGGCGGCGGGCCGGTGGTGTGGCCGGAGGTGGAGGCGCTGCTGTTGGTCCCGATCAGCGCGCACGCGCTGTTCAGTCGGCCGCTGGTGACCGCGCCCACGTCGACGTTCTCGATCACGGTCGACCCGTTCACCACCCTCGCGGTGCTGTGCTGCGACGGCCGGCGGGTCTACGACCTGCCGCCGGGGGCGCAGGTGACGGTGCGTCGTGGTGCGCTGCCGGTTCGTGTCGTGCGGCTGCGGGCCCGGTCCTTCACCGACCGGCTGGTGGCGAAGTTCGGGTTGCCGGTACACGGCTGGCGGGGCAACCGCAGGTGAGCGACGTCTCGGTGGTGGCCCGGCGGCGCTGGCCCGCCGCAGGCCGGCCGGTGCGCCGGCGGTGGTGACGGGCGGGCCGGGCGGCGGGCGGTCACCGCGTCCCGGCCGCGCCGGCTGGTCAACTGTCGGGGCCCGCGTCTACTGTCGGGTGCTGTGCTGGAAGAGCTGCGCATCACCGGACTGGGCGTCATCGAGGACACCACGCTGCCGTTGACCGGCGGGATGAACGTCATCACCGGCGAGACCGGTGCGGGCAAGACGATGGTGGTGACCGGCCTCGGCCTGCTCTTCGGCGGCCGAGCCGACGCCGGCCGGGTGCGGGCCCAGCCGGGCCGGGCGGTGGTCGAGGGGCGACTGCGCCTCGGCGGCCGGGTCGCCGCCGCCGTGCACGCCCGGGTCATCGACGCCGGTGGGGAGCCCGACGAAGACGGTTCGCTGCTGCTGAGCCGGACGGTCACCGTGGAGGGGCGTTCCCGGGCGCACCTGGGCGGGCGCGGTATGCCGGTGGCGATGCTGGGCGAGGTCGGCGAGCAGGCGGTGGCGGTGCACGGCCAGTCCGACCAGCTGCGCCTGCTGCGGCCGGCCGAGCAGCGGGCCGCGCTGGACCGGTTCGCCGGCCCGGAGCACGAGAAGCTTCTCGACGCGCTGCGCGAGGCGTACGCCCGGTGGCGGGCGGTGGTCGACGACCTGGCCGACCGCCGGCGCAACGCCCGGGCGCGCAACCAGGAGGCCGACCTGCTCCGGCTGGGGCTGGACGAGATCAGCCGGGTCGATCCGCAGCCGGGCGAGGACGACGAGCTGAAGGCCGAGGCGCAGCGCCTGGAGCACGCGGAGGGGCTGCGTACGGCGGCGCAGATGGCGCACCAGTGCGTGGCCGGCGGCACCGAGCCGACCGACGAGACGCCGGACGCCACGGCGCTGCTGGGGCTGGCCCGGCGAACCCTTCAGGCGCAGGCGGGCACCGATCCGGCCCTCGGTGACCTGGCTTCCCGGCTGGAGGAGGCGGCGACCCTGGTGGCCGACGTCTCGGCGGAGCTGTCGGCGTACCTGACCGCGCTGGACGCGGATCCGGCCCGGTTGCAGGTCGTCTACGAGCGGCGGGCGGCGTTGCGCGCGTTGACCCGCAAATACGCCGACGACGTCGACGGGGTGGTGGCCTGGGCGGAGCGGGCCCGGCTGCGGCTGTCCGATCTGGACAGCTCCGACGATCTTCTCGACGAACTGGACCGGGAGGCGTCCCGCCTGGCCGGTGAGGTGGCCGAGTTGGCCGGGCGAGTGTCGGTGTCCCGGCAGGAGGCGGCGATCCGGTTCGCCCGGCAGGTGACCGTCGAGCTGGCCGGGCTGGCGATGCCACACGCCCGGATCGAGGTGGCGGTGCTGCCCCGACCGGCGGGGAAGTCGGAGCCGAGCCTGGTGGTCAACGGCGTGGAGGTGGGCGTCGGCCCGGACGGCGGCGACGAGGTGGAGCTGCGGCTGCTGGCCCACCCGGGGGCCCCGTCGCTGCCGTTGCAGCGGGGCGCGTCCGGCGGTGAGCTGTCCCGGGTGATGCTCGCAATCGAGGTGGTCTTCGCGGGGTCCGGCGGTCCGCCGACCCTGGTCTTCGACGAGGTCGACGCGGGCGTCGGGGGTCAGGCGGCGGTGGAGATCGGCCGGCGGCTGGCCCGGCTGGCCCGCAGCCACCAGGTGCTGGTGGTCACCCACCTGCCGCAGGTGGCGGCGTTCGCCGACCGGCACCTGGTGGTGGCGAAGGACACGGGGGGCGCGGTGACGACCAGCGGGGTGCGGGTCGTGGAGGACACCGAGCGGGCCCGGGAGCTGGCCCGGATGCTGGCGGGTTTGCCGGACTCGGATCTGGGTATCGCTCACGCCGAGGAACTGTTGGCCGTCGCGGCACGGGAAAGACGACCCTGACGGCGAGTTATTGTGAGCGCACCCACACCGGCACGCGCTCTGGTGTGTTTCCCTGGGTAGGCGGCGCTGCTCAGGCATGTCGCGACAGAAAAGCCTGCCTCACATGCCAGGATGGTCACGATGCGTCTACCCACGTTGCGCCGGACCCGTAACACCGAGCCGGACACAGTCCTCGGCACCGCGCGCCTCGACCGCCGGACGAAGCGCCTGGTCGGCCGGCTGCGTCCGGGCGACATCGCGGTCATCGACCACGTCGACCTGGACCGGGTGGCGGCCGACTCGCTGGTCGCCGTCGGTGTCGCCGCCGTCCTCAACGCGAAGCCGTCGGTCTCCGGCCGGTACCCGAACCTCGGCCCCGAGGTGCTGGTGACCGCCGGCATCCCCCTCTTGGACGACCTGGGCGAGGGGATCTTCGAGCGGGTCCGGGAGGGCGACACCGTCCGGATCGAGGGCAACACCGTGTTCGTCGGCGGCGAGCCGGTCGCGCACGGCGCGCTCCAGGACGCCGAGTCGGTGGCCAAGGCGATGGCCGATGCCCGTGAGGGGCTGTCGGTGCAGCTGGAGGCGTTCGCCGCCAACACGATGGACTACCTCAAGCAGGAGCGTGACCTGCTCCTCGACGGCGTCGGCGTGCCGGAGATCCAGACTCAGATCCAGGGTCGGCACTGCCTGATCGTGGTCCGCGGCTACGACTACAAGGCCGACCTGGACGTGCTGCGTCCGTACATCCGGGAGTTCAAGCCGGTGCTGATCGGCGTGGACGGCGGGGCGGACGCGCTGGTCGAGGCCGGCTACACCCCCGACATGATCATCGGGGACATGGACTCGGTGACCGACGACGTGCTGCGCTGCGGCGCCGAGGTGATCGTGCACGCCTACCCCGACGGCCGGGCCCCGGGGCTGCCCCGGGTCACCGGGCTGGGCGTCGAGGCGATCACCTTCCCGGCGGCGGCCACCAGCGAGGACCTGGCGATGCTGCTGGCCGACGAGAAGGGCGCCTCGCTGCTGGTTGCGGTCGGCACACACGCGACCCTGGTCGAGTTCCTGGACAAGGGCCGGGGCGGGATGGCCTCGACGTTCCTCACCCGGCTCAAGGTCGGCGGGAAGTTGGTGGACGCCAAGGGCGTGAGCCGGCTCTACCGGCAGAGCATCTCCGGGTCCTCGCTGCTGCTGCTGGTCCTGTCGGCGGTGGCGGCGATGGCCTCGGCCGTGGCGGTCTCCACCGTCGGCAAGGCGTACCTGGGCGTGGTCAGTGAATGGTGGAACAATTTTGTGTTCCAGCTCGGCCAGCTCTTCTAGCTCCCGACCGATCAAGAGGCTGTCAGCGTGATCAACTTCCGCTACCACGTGGTGTCCCTGACCGCGGTCTTCCTGGCGCTTGCCATCGGCCTGGTGGTCGGCACGGCCGCCCTCAACGGCCCGGTCGCCGACTCGCTCAAGGAGCGGGTCAACGGGCTGAGCAAGGACAACCAGCAGATGCGCCAGGCGGTCAACAACATGCAGAAAGAAATCGAGCTGGAGGAGCAGTTCGCCGGCGAGATCGCCCAGGTCGTCCTGCCCGGCAAGCTCACCGGCCGCCGCGTGCTGCTGCTCACCCTGCCCAGCGGGCGCGAGCACACCGAGGGCGTGCTCAAGATGCTCCAGCTCGCCGGCGCCCAGGTCACCGGCCGGGTCGACCTGCAGGACAAGTTCATCAACCCGGACAACAACAACAACCTGATGGAGTTGGCCGTCACCGCCGCCCGGCCGAGCGCGCCCGCCTCGGGGCTGCCCGGCAACGGGCACGGGGTGGAGACATCCAGCGCACTGCTGGCCAGCGTGCTGCTGGACCGCGCCGGGGGTGCCAACCCAGCCACCGACGCCGACCGCCGGGCGGTGCTGGCGTCCTACAGCAACGCCGGGTACCTGACGACCGACGAGAAGGTGGCCGGGCCGGCGGAGGCAGTGGTACTGGTCAGCGGCCAGCCGTACGTGGACAAGGACTCCGCGAAGAAGGACGAGTCGGTCGTCAAGGTCGCCGAGCAGTTCGACCGGACCGGGGCGATCGTGGTGGCCGGCAACGGCTCGGCCGGCGGCAACGTCGTCGCCGTCGTCCGGGGCGACCCGGTGCTGTCGCAGACTGTCTCCACCGTCGACGACGCCAACACCACGCAGGGCCAGTTGGTCACCACTCTCGCCCTGGTGCAGCAACTCGTGGAGAAGAAGGCCGGCCAGTACGGCGTGGGCGACAACGCCTCCTCGTTGCTGCCTAAACTGCCCCAGTGAGCGAACGACGTACCCGGGTGTCCGATCCTCTCCGCCGCGCGTGCGGCGTGCCGAATGGGGTGACCGCGTGAGCCTGCTGGGCCGCCTACTGATCGCCGGGGCCGGCGTCGCCGCCGCCCGGTACGCGCTGCGCGAAGTGCGCACCTCGCCGGCCGCCCCGGCACTGGAGCGCACCAACTTCCGGGGCCGTACCGTCACCCTCGCCGCCGGGCCGGCGCTCGCCGCCGGTGCCGCCGCGGCCGGGGCGTTCGGCGCCGCCAGCGCCCCCGCAGGCGCCGCCGCGCTGGTGGCCGGCGTGGGCGGGGGAGCGGTCGGGGTCTACGACGACGTGGTGGGCGCCCGGCCCGAGCAGAAGGCCGCCAAGGGCTTCGCCGGGCACCTCGCCGCGCTGCGCGAGGGCCGGGTCACCGCCGGCCTCGTCAAGATCGTCGGGGTGGGCGCGGC
>NZ_GG657738.1:5872477-6108996 GCF_000158815.1 Micromonospora sp. ATCC 39149
CTGCCCCGCGCCGACCAGGTGCTCGCGGTGAGCTTGGACAACTCCGCCGGCATGCTGCTGCTCGGCGTCCTGCTGGTCGTCGCGGCGCGCCGTGCGGCCGGGCCCCCCGCGCTGGCAGGGACGGCCCGCGCGGGGGCGGCGGGGCTGCTCGGCGGGGTGCTCGGCGCGCTCGCCGGCGCGGCCACCGCGCGTGCCCTGGCCGGGCCCGGGGCCGGCACCCCGACGACATTCGCGGCCCTCGTGCAGGGCATGCTGTCCTCAGCCGTGGTCGGCGTCGTGTTCCTCGCCGTCGCGTACCTGACCGACCGGCGGGACGTGCGGCCGCTGCTCGCCGCCGTGCGCCGCCGGCTGGCCGGGGCGGGTCGGCGGCGCGGGCGGGCCGGGAAGCCTCGGCAGCAGGACGTGGTCGGTCCGGAACGGGGCGACGGGAAGGAGACGGTGTCCGGGTGAGCGCGACGACGGGCGGCCGGCCGGGGGTGGCAGTGGACCGGAGGTGGCCGTGGTGACGGGCGCGACACCGGCCGCCGGACGGCACGGCACCGTGGTGCTCCTGCTCGCCTCCAGCACCGGCGGCGTCGGTCAGCACGTCCGTTCCGTCGCCCGGGGCCTCGCCGCGGCGGGCGCGACCGTGCTGGTTTGCGGGCCCGCCGCCACCGAGGAGCAGTTCGACTTCACCGGGGCGGGTGCCCGTTTCCAGCCGGTCGAGATCCCGGCCAGCCCCACCCCCGCCGACGCCCGGGCGGTCGCCGCGCTGCGCCGCGCGCTGGCCGCCGAACCGGTCGCCGTCGTGCACGCGCACGGGCTGCGCGCCGGGCTCGTCGCCGTCCTCGCCCGGCCGGCCGCCCCACTTGTGGTCACCTGGCACAACGCGGTGCTCGCCCGGGGGTTGCGCGGCGCGCTGTCCCGGGTGGCCGAACGGGTCGTCGCCCGGGGTGTCCGGGTCGCCCTCGGCGCCAGCGCCGACCTCGTCGAGCGGGCCGCCGCGCTCGGTGCCGCCGAGGCCCGGCTCGCCCCGGTCGCCGCGCCGGCGCTGCCCGCGCCTCGCCGCCGCCGGGCCGCCGTCCGCGCCGAGTTCGGGGTCGCCGCCGGCCAGCCGCTGATCCTCTCCGTCGGCCGGCTGCACCCCCAGAAGCGGTACGACGTGCTGGTCGACGCCGCCGCCCGGTGGCGTGGCCGTACCCCTCCGCCGGTCGTGGTGATCGCCGGCAGCGGGCCGGCGTACCTTCCCCTCGCCGCGCGGATCTCCGCCGCCCGTGCCCCGGTCACTCTGCTCGGGCACCGCACCGATGTGGCCGACCTGCTCGCCGGGGCGGACCTGGCCGTGGTGACCAGCGACTGGGAGGCCCGCCAGCTGTTCGCGCAGGAGGCGCTGCGGGCCGGCGTACCGCTGGTGGCGACCGCCGTCGGCGGCCTGCCGGAGCTGGTCGGCGACGCCGCCGTGCTGGTGCCCGCAGGCGACGTGGACGCGGTCGACGCGGCCGTGCGCGAGCTGCTCGACGACCCCAACCGGCGGGCCGCGCTGGGCCGCTCCGGCGCCGCGCGGGCGGCGACCTGGCCCACCGAGGCGGACACCGTCGCCGAGCTGGCCGCCCTCTACGCGGCGCTGGCCGGCGATGCCCCCGGCCCGGCGGCCCCGGGCGCCGACGCCCCGTCGACGGGACGCCGGTGATGCTGCGCGGACTGAAGCCGGTGCTGCTGCCAGACTGCCGCCGGTTGTGCGGACCCTGCTGGTCGTGGGGCTCGGGGTGACCGCTCTCGCCGCCCCGGGCCCGCCACCGACGCGCCCCCGGCGCAACCGCCGACTTCGTGGTGGCTTCGCCCGGGGGTGGCCGGCCTGCGCTGGGACGACGTCGACCCGCAGACCACCCCGACGCTGTGGCGGATGGCCCAGCAGGGCTCGATCGGCTCCCTGTCGGTGCGCTCCGCGCACCGGCCCACCTGCCCCGTCGACGGCTGGCTGACCCTGCCTTGCCGGCAACTTCGCCGCCTGGAACGGCAGCCGGGTCGGCGGCGGGTGCCCGCCGGCGGGGGTGACCGTCGAGCAGCCCGACGGCATCGGCGCGAACCTTCCCGACCAGGAGGGCGTCGTGCTGCACAACCAGCAGCGCTTGCCCTGGGGCGCGGTGCCCGGCTCGTTGGCGGAGTCGGTGCGCTGCTCGGTCGCCGTCGGTCCCGGCGCGGCGGTGGCCGCCGCCCGCCCGTTCGGCCGGGTCGACCGGTACGCCTCGGCGCTGCCCGACGACCCGGCTCCGCTGCTCGGCTCCTGCGTGCTGAGCATCGTCGACCTCGGCACCGTTCACCGGTGCCGACCGGGCGGCACGGGCCGAGCAGGCCCGTCGGGCCGACGCCGACCTGGCCCGGGTCCTCGCCGCCCGGCCGCCGCGCTCCCTGGTGCTGGTGGCCGGGATCGCCGACACCGGCCTGCCGTCCCGGCTGCACGTCGCCGTCGCCGACGGCCCGGGCTGGGAACGGGGCTGGCTCACCTCGCCGACCACCGGCCGGGAGGGCTACCTGCAACTGTTTATAAAATCGCGCCGACCGCGCTCGCCGCGCTCGGCCGGCCGATGCCCGAACGGCTGTTCCTCGGCCGGCCCGCCGTCTCCGTCGGCGGTCGCCCGGCGGATCTGCCCACCGCGATCGCCGCGCCGGCCGACGCCGACCGGGAGGCCGCCGCCCAGCGCCGGGTCGCCGGCTGGTTCTTCGCCCTGCTCGCCGGCGCGCAGGTGCTGCTCGCCGTGGCGGTGCTGCCGCTGCTGCGCCGTGCCCGCCGACACGCCGGGCCGGTCGGCCCGGCCCCGGTGCCCCGGCGGGTGGTGGCGATGGTCGAGTTGCTGCTGGTCGCCGCCGCCCTCGCGATCCCGGCGGCCCTGCTCGCCGACGTGGTGCCCTGGTGGCGCGGCGACCACGCCGGCTGGTGGTTCGCGGCGGTGACCGTCCTGCTGGTGGTAGGCGCGACCGCCGCCGTCCGATTCGCTCCCGGGCACGACTCGACGCTCGGGCCGCTCGGCGCGGTCGCCGGCCTGGCCACCCTCGTGGTTGCCGCGGACGTGCTCACCGGGGCCCGGTTGCAGCTCAACGGCGTGGCCGGCTACTCGGCCCTGGAGGGCGGCCGGTTCTCCGGGTTGGGCACCGTCGGGCTCGGCGTGTTCGTCGCCGGGTCGCTGCTGTGCGCCGGCTGGCTGGCCCAGCGGGCGCCACGCCGGTGGCGGCCCATGGTGGTGGTCGCCGCCGGAGGGGCCGCCGTGGTGGTGGTCGGCAGCCCGTACCTCGGCGCGGACTCGATCGGCGCGATCGCGCTGACCGCCGGGGTGAGCGTGGCCGCCGCGATCAGCACCGGCGGCTGGCTGACGGTCAGCCGGCTGCTCTGGGCGGCAATGGCGGGGCTGGCGGTCACGATCGGCTTCGCGGTGGTCGACCTGCGCCGGCCGGCCACCGAGCGGGGCAGCCTCGGCCGGTTCCTGGCCGCCCTCGGCGACGGCACCGGCGGGCTGACCGTGCACCGGTCCAGCACGGCCAACTTCGAAACCCTGATCAACAGCCCGCTCACGGTGCTGGCCCTGGCCGGTGCCCTGCTGGTCTGGTTCGCGCTGCTCCAGCCGTGGGGCGGGCTGATGCGGCTGTTCGGCATCTACCCGGCGATGCGGGCCGCGATGGCCGGCACGGCGGTGGCCGCCGGCATCGGCGGGGTGCTCGGCGGCTCCGCGCTCGACGTCGCCGGTGCCGCCGGTGCGCTGGTGGTGCCGATGGCGGCGCTCGCCGCGCTGCGGGTGCTCGACCACTCCGCCGACCGGACCCAGCCGGGCGACGGCGGTCCCGCCAACGGCCGGCTCGGTCTCGGCGGTGTCGGCCCGGCGGGCGGCCCGGCCGCGCCGGAGGGGGCACCCGACCGGGCCGCCCGCACATCGACCGGGGTCGCGACGGCCTGACCCGGTACCCCGCCCCGGCCCGGCGACCTCGGGTGCGGCCTGCGGACCCGGCCCGGAGAGGTGTTACCGTGGAGTCCCGTGGATCGCGTGATCACTTTGCTGATCGGCACGGCGGTCTGCACGACCGCGACGGACAACACGGGAGCAAGCGTTGGCCCCTTCAGCACGGACGACCAGGCACATTTTCGTCACCGGGGGCGTCGCCTCCTCGTTGGGTAAGGGCCTCACCGCCTCCAGCCTCGGCAACCTGCTCTCGGCCCGGGGGCTGCGCGTGGTGATGCAGAAGCTGGACCCGTACCTCAACGTCGACCCGGGGACGATGAACCCGTTCCAGCACGGTGAGGTCTTCATTACCGAGGACGGCGCCGAGACAGACCTCGACGTCGGGCACTACGAGCGTTTCCTCGACCGGGACCTGTCCGGCAAGGCGAACGTCACCACCGGCCAGATCTACTCGGACGTGATCGCCAAGGAGCGGCGCGGCGAGTACCTGGGCGACACGGTCCAGGTGATCCCGCACATCACCAACGAGATCAAGGCCCGCATCCTCGGCATGGCCGACCCGGACGTCGAGGGCCAGGTCCCGGACGTGGTGATCACCGAGGTCGGCGGCACCGTCGGCGACATCGAGTCGCTGCCGTTCCTGGAGGCGATCCGCCAGGTCCGCCACGACCTCGGCCGGGACAACTGCTTCTACCTGCACGTCTCGCTGGTGCCGTACCTGGCCCCGTCGGGCGAGCTGAAGACCAAGCCCACCCAGCACTCCGTGGCGCAGCTACGCAGCATCGGCATCCAGCCCGACGCGTTGGTGCTGCGCTGCGACCGGGAGATCCCGGAGAAGGTCAAAATCAAGCTCTCGCTCTACTGCGACGTGGACACCGAGGCGGTCGTCGCCGCCCCGGACGCGCCGAGCATCTACGACATCCCGAAGGTGCTGCACCGCGAGGGACTCGACGCGTACGTGGTGCGCCGCCTCGGCCTGTCCTTCCGCGACGTGGACTGGGCGAGCTGGGATGACCTGCTCGACCGGGTGCACCAGCCCCGGCACACCGTCACCGTGGCGGTGGTTGGCAAGTACGTCGAGGCTGCCCGACGCGTACCTGTCGGTCAGCGAGGCGATCCGGGCCGCCGGGTTCGGCCACCGGTCCCGGGTGCAGCTGCGCTGGTTGCCCAGCGACGACTGCGTCACCCCGGCCGGCGCGGCGGCGGCCCTGGCCGGCGTGGACGGCATCGTCATCCCCGGCGGCTTCGGCGTACGCGGCATCGAGGGCAAGATCGGCACCGCCCGGTACGCCCGGGAGAACGGCGTCCCGCTGCTCGGCCTCTGCCTCGGCCTGCAGTGCATGACCATCGAGGTGGCCCGGCACCTGGCCGGCCTGGACGGGGCGAACTCCCTGGAGTTCGACGAGGAGGCCACGCACCCGGTCATCGCCACCATGGCCGACCAGGAGGACATCGTCGCCGGCAAGGGTGACCTGGGCGGCACCATGCGGCTGGGCGCGTACCCGGCGCGGCTGGCCGAGGGGTCGATCGTGGCCGAGGCGTACGGCGTCACCGAGGTCAGCGAGCGGCACCGGCACCGGTACGAGGTGAACAACGCCTACCGCGAGCAGCTCACCAAGGCGGGGCTGCACATCTCGGGCACCTCCCCGGACGGCCGGCTGGTCGAGTTTGTCGAGCTGGACCGCGGCCTGCACCCGTTCTTCGTGGCCACCCAGGCGCACCCCGAGCTGAAGAGCCGCCCGACCCGGCCGCATCCGCTGTTCGCGGCGTTCGTGAAGGCCGCCGTGGCGTACTCCGAGGCCGACCAGCTCCCGGTCGACCTGGACTCCGTCGGCGTGCCGGCGGAGGCGTCGCGCCGGGCCGACCGCAACGGTGGCGCTGCCGCCGGGCGCAAGACGGCGGCGGCGTCGTGAGGGCGGTCGCGCACCGCTACGAGGTGACCGAGCGGCGGGAACTCTACGCCGGGTCGATCTTCTCCGTGGTCACCGACGAGGTCACCATGCCCGGCGGTGCCACCGCCACCCGCGACTACGTCCGGCACGTCGGCGCGGTCGCCGTCGTGGCCCTCGACGACGCCGGCCAGGTGGTGCTCATCCGGCAGTACCGGCACCCGGTGGGCCGGCACCTGTGGGAACTGCCCGCCGGCCTGATGGACGTCTCCGGTGAGGACCTGGTCGCCGCAGCGGCCAGGGAACTGGCCGAGGAGGCCGACCTCACCGCCGGCACCATCGACGTGCTGGTCGACCTGCACAGCTCGCCCGGCTTCTCCGACGAGATCGTCCGGGTGTTCCTGGCCCGGGACCTCGCCGACGTGCCCGCCGGTCAGCGCCACGAGCGCAGCGAGGAGGAGGCCGACCTCCAGGTCGTGCGGCTCGACCTCGACACGGCGGTGCGGATGGTGCTGTCCGGTGAGATCACCAACGCCTCCGCCGTCGCCGGGCTGCTCGCCGCCGCCCGGGCCCGGGACGTCGGCTGGTCGGCGCTGCGCCGCCAGGACGCGCCGCTGTCCCGCTGAGCTGCTACGGCTGGTGCCCCGGCGCGGGCCCGCGTGCACCGGCAGGCTAGGCGACGACGAGGGGCCGTGCGGCGAACCGCACGGCCCCTGACGGATAAGGCCGGAAATTAGTCGCGCAGCGGGCGGCCCTGCCCGTCGACGCCGCCGTTGACCAGGATCAGGATGCCGTCGATGACGCCCCAGATGCCGCCGAGGCCGCAGGTCACCACGGTCACCACGAGTTGGAGCACGCCGGTCTTGGTATCGCCCATGTAGAACCGCCCGACGCCGAAGCCGCCGAGGAGGATGCCGAGAACACCCGCGACGACCTTGCTCTTGTCGGAGACGCCCTGCGGGTACTGCTGGTGAGGAGTGGTCATGGGGCGACACCATAGTGATCGACTCGCGCCTTGTCCGCAGCGGCACCCCACCGGTGGGACGATGGGAGGCGAATACTGTCGGAACGGCTGATCCACTCTCCGCCGCTGGCCCGGTCCACGCCTGACACATCGTCAGCGCCGCCGGGCACCGGATGGCACTGTGTCGGCGCCGCGAAACGGGCGGCCCGCCTAGACTGCCGCCGGCGGGACCGGTGGACGGCGGCGGCAATGGGGCCTTCGCGCACCGGGCGGTCGGGGCGCGACGGCCCCGGAGAGAGGTGTCTGCATCGTGAAGGTCGGAATCCCTCGCGAGGTCAAGAACCACGAGTACCGCGTGGCGATCACGCCCGCAGGCGTCAACGAGTTCACCCGCAGCGGCCACCACGTCTTCGTCGAGTCCGGCGCGGGCGTCGGGTCGAGCATCACCGACGAGGAGTTCGCCGCGGCCGGCGCGAAGATCCTGGCCACCGCCGACGAGGTGTGGGACACCGCCGAGCTGGTGCTCAAGGTCAAGGAGCCGGTCGCCGAGGAGTACCACCGCATGCGCACCGGGCAGGTGCTCTTCACCTACCTGCACCTGGCCGCGTCCAAGGCGTGCACCGACGCGCTGGTCGAACGGGGCGTCACCGGCATCGCGTACGAGACGGTGGAGCTGCCCGACCGGTCGCTGCCGCTGCTCGCCCCGATGTCCGAGGTGGCCGGCCGGCTCGCCCCGCAGGTCGGCGCGTACCACCTGCAGCGCTCCGGCGGCGGGCGCGGCGTCCTGATGGGCGGCGTCTCCGGCGTGTACGCGGCGAAGACCGTGGTCATCGGCGCGGGCGTGTCCGGCATGAACGCCGCCGCGATCGCGCTCGGCCTGCAGGCCGAGGTGCTGCTGCTGGACAAGAACGTGGCCCGGCTGCGCCAGGCCGACGCCATCTACCGGGGCCACCTGCAGACGGTCGCCTCCAACGCGTACGAGATCGAGCGGGCCGTGCTCGACGCGGACCTGGTCATCGGCGCGGTCCTCGTCCCCGGCGCGAAGGCCCCGACCCTGATCTCCAACGAGCTGGTGTCCCGGATGAAGCCGGGCAGCGTACTCGTCGACATCTCCATCGACCAGGGTGGCTGCTTCGAGGACTCCCGGCCCACCACCCACGCCGAGCCGACGTACCGGGTGCACGACTCGATCTTCTACTGCGTGGCGAACATGCCCGGCGCGGTGCCGCACACCAGCACGTACGCCCTGACCAACGTGACCCTGCCGTACGCCCTGGAGCTGGCCAACCAGGGCTGGCGCGAGGCGCTGCGCCGCGACCCGGCCCTGGCGCTGGGCCTGAACACCCACGACGGGCAGGTCGTCTACGGGCCGGTCGCCGAGGCGCACGGCATGCCGACCCTGCCGCTGGCCGAGGTGCTGGCCTGACCGAGCAGCGGCGCACCGGGGCACCGGACGGGGCCGGCGCGCAACCCGCGCCGGCCCTGCGCCGCGCCGTGCGCGGCTACCTCGACCACCTCACCGTCGAGCGTGGCCTGTCCGCGAACACCCTCGCCTCGTACCGCCGGGACTTGGAGCGCTACCTCGCCACCCTCACCGACGCCGGCATCGGCGACCTGGCCTCGGTCGCAGCCGGCGTCGTCGAGGCGCACCTGGCCCGGCTGCGCGCCGGCGACGACGGCCACCCGCCCCTGGCGGTCTCCTCCGCCGCCCGGGCGGCGTCGGCCGTGCGCGGGCTGCACCGCTTCGCCCTGCGCGAGGGGCTGGCAGGGGCCGACCCGAGCCGCGACGTCCGCCCGCCCGCCCCGCCGCGCCGGCTGCCCCGGGCGCTCGCCGTCGACCAGGTGGTGCGGCTGCTGGAGACCGCCGGCCCGGTGACTGCCGCCGGCGACGGCGCGCCGCTCGCGCTGCGTGACCGGGCGCTGCTGGAGTTCCTGTACGGCACCGGCGCGCGGATCTCCGAGGCCGTCGGCGCGGCGATCGACGACCTCGACGGCCTCGACACCGGCGAGGCGACGGTGCTGCTGCGCGGCAAGGGCGGCCGGTCGCGCCTCGTGCCCGTCGGCGGGTACGCCGCCGAGGCCCTGCGGGCCTGGCTGGTGCGCGGCCGGCCCGCCCTGGTGGCCGCCGGCCGGGGCACCCCGGCGGTGTTCGTCAACGTGCGCGGGGGCACGCTGACCAGGCAGGGGGCCTGGACCATCCTGCGGCGGGCCGCCGAGCGGGCCGGGCTGCCGGTGGACGGTGCGAACGCGGTCTCCCCACACACCCTGCGCCACTCGTTCGCCACCCACCTGCTCGACGGCGGCGCCGACGTGCGGGTGGTGCAGGAGCTGCTCGGCCACGCCTCGGTGACCACGACCCAGGTGTACACGTTGGTCACCGTGGAGCGGCTGCGCGAGGTGTACGCCACCGCCCACCCCCGCGCCCGCGGCTGACCGTGCGTGACGAGCTGCCCCGTCGTCCCGCCGGTGCCGGCCGGTCCGGGCCGACACGCCGTACCGGTGCCGAACGCCCTGCTGGCCGGTGGCGTACAGTCGGCATGGCGCGGACCTTGCGGGGCGACAGGACCGGGGTGCGCAGCGGCGCCGCGAGGGACGTCGGACGGCTCCGACGCCGGGTGGTCGTCGGGAGGGGGCAACGAGGACATGGCTGGCAACGGTGACCGTGCCGAGACCTGGACGTCGGAGCTCCGCGAGCAGCAGGCCACGCTCGGCGCGGACCTCGGGCCGGCGGACCCGGCGGCCTACACGATGCGCAAGCCGATTCCCGAGCCGATGCCCACCGACCGGCACGGGCCGGCCCGGATCATCGCGATGGCCAACCAGAAGGGCGGCGTCGGCAAGACCACCACCACGATCAACCTGGGCGCGGCGCTCGCCGAGTACGGGCGCAAGGTGCTGCTGGTCGACTTCGACCCGCAGGGCGCCCTCTCCGTGGGCCTCGGCGTCAACCCGCACAACCTCGACCTGTCGGTCTACAACCTGCTCATGCAGGACGATGTCACCGCCGAGGACGTCCTGATCAAGACGGACGTGGCGGGGCTGCACCTGCTGCCGGCCAACATCGACCTCTCCGCCGCCGAGATACAGCTCGTCAACGAGGTTGCCCGCGAGATGGCCCTGGCCCGGGTGCTCAGGTCGATCCGCAAGGAGTACGACTACATCCTCATCGACTGCCAGCCCTCCCTCGGCCTGCTGGCGATCAACGCGCTGACCGTCGCGCACGGCGTGCTCATTCCCCTGGAGTGCGAGTTCTTCAGCCTGCGGGGCGTGGCCCTGCTGCTGGACACGATCGACAAGGTGCGCGAGCGGCTCAACTTCGACCTGGAGCTCGAGGGCATCCTCGCCACCATGTACGACAGCCGCACCACCCACTGCCGTCAGGTGCTCCAGCGGGTGGTCGAGGCGTTCGGCGACAAGGTCTACCAGACGGTGATCACCAAGACGGTGAAGTTTCCCGAGTCCACCGTCGCCGGCGCGCCCATCACCACCCTCGACCCGGCCTCGTCCGGCGCCCGCAACTACCGGCAGCTCGCCCGCGAGGTGATCGCCGCGCAGGCGGAGCGGTAGGCCGAGTGCCCCGTCGCCAGCGCGTACGTCCCTGCCCGGGGCCGTACCTTGCCGTCGCGGTGCCCGGGGCGTGGACTACGGTCGTGCGGTGACCGCGCCGCCCCTCGACCCGCCCGCCGCGCCCGCGCCCGGCGTGGCCGGTGACGGTCGGGGTGGGGCGGCCGGCGACGGCGCGGGCGGGGAGTCCACCGGATTCACCGTCCGGCTGGACAACTTCACCGGCCCGTTCGACCTGCTGTTGCAGCTCATCAGCAAGCACAAGCTGGACGTCACCGAGGTGGCCCTGCACCGGGTCACCGACGAGTTCATCGCCTACCTGCGGGCCATGGGCGACCAGTGGGACCTGGACGAGACCAGCGAGTTTCTGCTGGTCGCCGCCACCCTGCTCGACCTGAAGGCGGCCCGGCTGCTGCCTGCCGCCGAGGTCGAGGACGAGGAGGACCTGGCGCTGCTGGAGGCGCGGGACCTGCTGTTCGCCCGGCTGTTGCAGTACAAGGCGTTCAAGGAGGCCGCAGCGCACATCGCCGAGTTGGAGGCGGTCGGCGGCCGGCGTTACCCCCGGGCGGTCACCCTGGAGGCCCGGTACGCCGAGGCGCTGCCCGACCTGGTGCTCGGCATCGGCCCCGAGCGGCTGCTCAAGCTGGCGATCAGGGCGATGACGCCGAAGCCGGTGCCCGAGGTCTCCATCGCGCACGTGCACCTGGTCCGGGTCAGCGTCCGCGAGCACGCCGCGATCATCGCCGAGCGGCTGCGCCGGGCCGGCATCGCCACGTTCTCCCTGCTCTGCGCCGACTGCGAGGCCACCCTGGAGGTGGTGGCCCGGTTCCTCGCGCTGCTGGAGCTGTACCGGGAGGGTCTCGTGTCCTTCCTGCAGGAGCAGGCCCTGGAGGAGCTGACCGTCCGCTGGACCGGCCCCGCCGACGGCGGCACCGACCTGCACGTCGATGAGTACGCCGGCTCCGCGCCCGAGCCGGGCACCGCGGGACCAGGCTCGGGCCCTGGCGCGTCGGGCGAGGCGGGCCGGGGCGAGCCGGGCGGCGGTGGTGAGCTCGACCGGAGTGAGCCGGGGGCCGGTGGTGAGGCGGGCCGGGACGGGGTGGGCGGCATGGGTGAGCGGCGCAGGGACGGCGTGGACGCGGACGGTGCCGGTGGCACCGGCGAGACGGCCGGCACCGGCGTGGACGGCGAGGAGCAACGCGATGAGTGACGAGGAGCGCCGGGACTCCCTGGCCGACCAGGCTGCCGCCTGGGTGCCGCCCTGGGACCGCCCCCGCCCCCCGACCCGACCGGCATCCCCGGACTCTCCCGACTCTCCGGAGAATCTTGGAAGCGAGGGGCCCCCGGCGGGGCCGGATCCTTCCAAGATTTCTTCGCCGGGGGCGGCGGCGAAGCCGGGGGAGAGGGCTGAGGGGGCGGAGTCGGATACGGCGGGTGACTCGGGTAGGGCGGACGTACCGAAAAGGTCGACGGGAGGCCGGCGGCGGCCCGCGCCCGCGCCCGAGCCGGCGCCCGTGCTCGACGACGCGGAACTGCGCGGGGCCCTGGAGGCCATCCTGCTGGTGGTGGACGAACCCGTCAGCGAGCTGACCCTCGCCCAGGTCCTCGAACAGTCCCCCGAGCGGATCGGCCCGCTGCTCGACGACATCGCGGCCGGATACACTGCTGGCGGGCACGGCTTCGAACTGCGCCGGGCCGCCGGCGGCTGGCGGCTCTACACCCGCCCCGAGTACGCCACGTACGTCGAGCGCTTCGTCCTGGACGGCCAGTCGGTCCGGCTGACCCAGGCGGCGTTGGAGACCCTCGCCGTGGTGGCGTACCGGCAGCCGGTGACCCGGTCGCGCATCTCGGCCATCCGGGGTGTCAACTGCGACGGGGTGCTCCGTACGCTGGTCTCCCGCGGGCTGGTCGAAGAGTGCGGCGCAGAACCGGACAGCGGCGCCTTCCTCTACCGGACCACCACGATGTTCCTGGAGAAGTTGGGGCTGAACTCGGTCGACGAGTTGCCCCCGCTCGCCCCGTTCCTCCCCGACGACGTAGAAGAGCTTGCCGATGCGACGCGATGACCGTGCCCCCAAGACCGACGCGCCCGTCTTCGAGGGGGCCGAACGCCTCCAGAAGGTGTTGGCCGCCGCCGGCGTGGGATCCCGACGCGCCTGCGAGGACCTGATCTTCCGCCGCCGGGTGACCGTGAACGGAAAGGTGGCCCAGCTCGGCGACAAGGCCGACCCGACCCGCGACGTCATCCTCGTCGACGGCGAGCGGCTCCAGGCCGACACCCGACTGGTGTACCTGGCCCTGAACAAGCCGCGCGGGGTCGTCTCCACCATGGCGGACGAGAAGGGACGCGCCGCCCTGTCGGACTTCATCGGCAACCGGGTGGAACAGCGGGTCTACCACGTCGGGCGGCTCGACGCCGACAGTGAGGGCCTGCTGCTGCTCACCAACGACGGCGACCTCGCCCACCGGCTCACCCACCCGTCGTACGGGGTGCCGAAGACGTACCTGTGCGAGGTGGCCGGGCCGATCCCGCGCAACCTCGGCAAGCGGCTGGCCGCCGGCATCGAGCTGGAGGACGGCCCGGTCACGGTCGACTCCTTCAAGGTGGTGGACACCCTGGGCAAGACCGCCCAGGTGGAGCTGACCCTGCACGAGGGGCGCAAGCACATCGTCCGACGCCTGCTGGGCGAGGTGGGGCACCCGGTGTTCCGCCTGGTGCGGACCTCGATCGGGCCGATCCGCCTCGGTGACCTGCGCGCCGGACGGACCCGGCGGCTCACCAACGCCGAGGTCGCCGCCCTGTTCAAGGCGGTCGGTGACTGACCCCGTGGGGCGGGGTACCACAACGGGTAGGCTTTCGTGACGCCCCGGATGGGGCGTGCGGTGGCGTAGGTCGCCACCGACGGCGTCGCGCGCGGCCCTAGACGGGCCGCGGGGCATGATCGACGACGACGACAACCGCTCGCGACGGGCCGCCGGGCCCCGCGAGGCACGGGCTGAGGAGGAACACGGTGGAGGAAAACGTACGGGCCGGGCACTGCGTGGTCGCTGTGGACGGGCCGTCCGGTTCGGGCAAGTCCACCGTCTCCCGGCGGCTCGCCGTGGGCCTCGGCGCCCGCTATCTGGACACCGGGGCGATGTATCGGGCGATCACCTGGGCGGTGCTGCGCTCCGGGGTCGACCTCACCGACGCCGAGTCGGTGGGCAAGGTCGCCGCCGAGGTCGACCTGCGCATCGGCACCGACCCCCAGGGGTACGGCGTGACCGCCGACGGCGTGAGCGTCGACTCCGAGATCAGGGGCCCCGAGGTCACCGGCGCGGTTTCCGCCGTGGCCGCCGTACCGTCGGTGCGGGCGCTGCTGGTGGCCCGGCAGCGTGAGTTGATCGCGAAGGCCGGCCGGATCGTGGTCGAGGGCCGGGACATCGGTTCGGTCGTCGCCCCCGACGCGGACCTGAAGGTCTACCTGACCGCCTCCGAGGCCGCACGCGCCCAGCGGCGCAGCGCGGAGGACGCCACGGACGTGGCCGCCACCGCCGCCGACCTGGCCCGCCGCGACCGGCTCGACTCGACGCGCAAGGCCGACCCGTTGCAGCAGGCCACCGACGCGGTGGTGCTGGACACCACGGAACTGGGCATCGACGAGGTCGTCGACCGGCTGCGCGCACTGCTGACCGATAGGGGAGTGGCGTGACCGACGAGGGCTGGGTGGAGCTGCGCGAGCCGGCCGTCGACACCGAGGAGCCGACCGGGCCGATGCCCGTGGTGGCCGTCGTCGGCCGTCCCAACGTCGGCAAGTCCACCCTGGTGAACCGCATCATCGGCCGCCGGCAGGCGGTCGTCGAGGACATCCCCGGGGTGACCCGGGACCGGGTCCCGTACGACGCGCAGTGGTCCGGCCGGGCGTTCACGGTCGTCGACACGGGCGGCTGGGAGCCGGACGCGAAGGACCGGGCGGCGGCGATCGCCGCACAGGCCGAGATCGCCGTCGCCACCGCCGACGTGGTGCTTTTCGTGGTCGACGCCATGGTCGGCTCCACGGACGTGGACGAGGCCGCCGTGAAGATGCTGCGGCGCAGCGCCAAACCGGTCATTTTGGTGGCGAACAAGGCCGACAACGCCACGATCGAGATGGAGTCGACCTCACTGTGGTCGCTCGGCCTCGGCGAGCCGTACCCGGTGTCGGCGCTGCACGGCCGGGGCTCCGGCGACCTGCTCGACAAGATCCTCCAGGCGCTGCCGGAGGCACCGGCGATCGTGGAGAACCGCCCCCGCGGCCCGCGCCGGGTAGCCCTCGTCGGCCGGCCCAACGTCGGCAAGTCCAGCCTGCTCAACCGGTTCTCCGGCGAGGAACGGGCGGTCGTCGACTCGGTCGCCGGCACCACCGTCGACCCGGTGGACAGCCTCGTGGAGATCGGCGGGGAAACCTGGCAGCTGGTGGACACCGCCGGGCTGCGCAAGCGGGTCGGCAAGGCCAGCGGCACCGAGTACTACGCCAGCCTGCGCACGGCCTCGGCGATCGAGGCCGCCGAGGTGGCCGTGGTGCTGCTCGACTCCAGCGAACCGATCAGCGAGCAGGACCAACGGATCCTGTCCATGGTCACCGAGGCCGGCCGGGCCCTGGTCATCGCCTTCAACAAGTGGGACCTGGTCGACGGCGACCGCCGGTACTACCTGGACAAGGAGATCGAGCGGGAGCTGCGCCGCATTCCGTGGGCGCTGCGGATCAACCTGTCGGCCAAGACCGGCCGAGCGGTCGACAAGCTCGCCCCGTCGCTGCGCAAGGCCCTGGCGAGCTGGGAGACCCGGGTGCCGACGGCGCAGCTCAACTCCTGGCTGACCGCCCTGGTGCAGGCCACCCCGCACCCGGTGCGGGGCGGCCGGGCGCCGAAGATCCTCTTTGCCACCCAGGCGGGGGTGGCCCCGCCGCGGTTCGTGCTCTTCACCACCGCGCCGCTGGACGCCGGCTACCAGCGCTTCGTGGAGCGCAAGCTCCGCGAGGAGTTCGGCTTCGAGGGCAGCCCGGTGGAGATTTCGGTACGCCCGCGCAAGAAGCTCGGCCCGGGCGGCCGGGGCAAGGCGCACGGCTGATTCCGCTTCCACCCCTGCCCCCGCACGCCTCGCCCGCCCTCGTGTCCTGACCCGCTCGAGTGTCCGGTTCTGTTCCGAGTGCCCGTCCTGTTGCCGCAGGGCGGGCACTCGGTCCTGCCTAGCCGCCCCGGCGGCGAGGCCGCGCCGGCCGCGGCGGCTTCGAGAGTCGCCATCATGCCCTGGAACCCGAGACTCCCGACTGACTGGCCTGACGGCGGGTTCGGCGGGCGGCGCCCATCAGCTCACGCTTTCACCTATCCTCCTAGGACGGCCTGGCGGGTGTGGGGGAGGCGGCTGGGCGGGCCCGGGCCGATGCGTGCACGAGGAAGATCGTGCGCTAAGCTGTAGCGGCTGTCGCAGGCGGAGAACGCCTCGCGGGAGCATCGGGACGTGGCGCAGCTTGGTAGCGCACTTGACTGGGGGTCAAGGGGTCGTCGGTTCGAATCCGGCCGTCCCGACGCAGGTCAGAGGGCTGATTCGTATATCGGGTCGGCCCTTTCCGGCGTTCTGGGGACCACGCTGGTCAAGTGGGCCACCCGTTGGCGCTCCTTGACCGCTGGTCAAGCTGTGGCGTGCGGCAGGCTCTACGGCCAGCCCTGTTGCCTGCGGAATTGTTCTCTTCGCTCATCAAGGCGGCCCAAAAGCGTGCCGCGCCGGCCCGGCCCCGGCCTGCTGGCGACCTCCGGCCGGCATTGGCCGGGCCGGCCGGCCACGCTTGGGTGTCACAGGATCGGAAGACCTCGGGGCTCCGCCCCGAACCCCGGCCCCTCCTCAAAGATGCCGCCGCATCACCTCATCGGGCACCACAAGGGCTACCAGCCTCCCCGTCCTGGGAGGCTGGACGGTCTGCGGCTGCCCGACGAGGAGATCCGCTAGCGGTCCACGTCACGTATCAACGGTTAGCGTTCCGTCGAGAAGCCTGGTATGCGCGGGAGCTATCCGCTGCCCCGAGGGGAAGGGATCGAGGCCTCGACCCAGCGATTCCTTCCCGTTACCTCCGCAACTACGCGCCCCACCTCTGCGTCCGTCCTGGCCACTAGGCCCGCGACCAGGTTAAAGAACTCCCGGACATGGCGTTTCGCAACAATGTCGCCCGGCACGTATCTATGCGCGATCATGTTTCGCTGGTCAATAAAGCGGTCCAATTCACTACGCGCCCAGTCGGCACCCTGTGGGAGCGACCACGAATCTGATATGCGAACGATGCCGATGGATTCGAGAAACAGGGTGTCAACGTTCTTCGACTTCGGCGTGGCAAAGGAGTAGTTTCGCTTTTGACCCAACAGGGCTAACCGATCCGTCAGGTACTGTCGCCATCCCTCGCCGGCCAGGCTCCACGGCGCGAACTCCTCGTCTAGTCGCCGAAGCTCCTTTGCAACAGACTTTAACAAGGGCCTCGGCAATGACTCCCACGAAGGCGCGTGCTGCACGAGAAGGTGCAGTCCCTCTTCTGCGACGTCTTCACAGTAGGCTTCCCACAGTGCGGCGACGAGCACAAGCACCGCCTTGTTGGCGACGTGCAGTTTCTTGTAAATCGCCTTAACGTTTACCTTTTTGGCCTCTTGATGTAGCGAGTAGAAGTCGCGAATGTCATTGGCGTTTGATACAAAATTCAGGCATGCCTTGCTTGTCGGAGTGCGAATGATCTTCGTAGTCGGCACCGCTGCAAGTTCGGGTAACTGGCTGTCCACCGTGGCCATCGCTCCAGCCTGGTCTTCCTGTCTCGACAGCGCAAGCTTATTGTGCGCCAAGCGGTGTGGCGGCTGCCGGAGATGTCGAGAGGCGTTTCCGCTGCTAGACCCCCGCTTGCCCAGGTCGACGGGGCGGGCGACTTGATCTCGTAATGCGTAGGTCGCGGTGCCATCGACGCGCCAGGAGCCGGCACCTCGGGCAGTCACGAGGAGGCACGAACGGTCACACGCGTGCTGGCTTGACGTGGGCCACCAGGCCGTTGACGGCCGTGATCTTCGTCCTTCCGAATTGAAGGTGTCCGTACGCTGCTTGGTGTGGCAGAGGACGAGGTGGTCTTGCGGCTCAACCGCGACGAGGCGCTGGTTCTGTTCGAGTGGCTGTATCGCACCGACGAGACCACCAACGACTTCGCTGACCTGGTCGAGGATCAGGCAGAGCAACGGGCGCTGTGGAATCTCACCTGCCTACTGGAACGGGAGCTGGTCGAGCCGTTCTCGCCGCAGTACGCCGAGTTGGTTGAGCAGGCGCGAGCCCGGTTGCGGGATGAGGGCTCATGACCGTGCCGCGTGCCCGTCGGGACGGGAGCCGAGAGTCAAGTCAGCCCGTGGACGTGGCCGCCAGCGTGGTGACGCAAGTCAAGCCAGGTCACTGCCGAGCGACCTCCGCCCGTGTCGACACTTCCTAAACCGTGGGCTGGCGGCCACCATCCGTGTCAGCGTCCCGGGGACCACGTGGGGACCACACGGCCTGCGCGATGGTGCGCGGCACGACGTTGAGCGAACAGTCTGATCTTGGGGATAGCGTGCGTGACGTGCGTGGACGTGTGACGAAGCGTCCTGGGGGTCAAGGGGTCGTCGGTTCGAATCCGGCCGTCCCGACAGCGAAATGGTTTCCGCAGGTCAACGACTTGCGGAAGCCCTATTTTCATTGCTTGGCATGGATGCCTGGTCTAGCACGCCGCTGTTGGACCTCTTGACTCGGGCAGGTTGTCATGCCACTACTGGATCTTCAGAAGCTCACCGCCGGACTGTCCCGGACCTGGGCCGGGTTCCTTCGAGACTGGGACCGGTCGCTGCGGACCGGGAACTACCCGGCGACCACTCGCTACAACTACCTGCTCGCCGCCGCGCAACTTGGCCGCTATCTGGGGGAGCACTCGCCGGACCCGGATGCCGAGGACGCGGCCGACGACCCGTGCGTGGTGACTCGGGCGCACGTGGAGGCGTTCCAGGCCTGGATGATCGACACCCGGTCCGCGTCGACCGCCTTGAACAAGCACAAGGGGCTGCAGCAGTTCTTCAAGTGGCTGCTGGTCGACGAGCAGGCCATCGACCGCTCGCCGATGGAGCGGGTGCGGCAGCCGAAGACACTCCGAAAGCTGATCCCGGTTATGCGCGACGAGGACACCGGCAAGCTCCTCGACGCGTGTAGGGGCAAGGGCTTCGCCAATATGCGCGACGAGGCGCTGATTCGGCTGTACTGCAACACCGGCGCCCGGTTGTCCGAGGTGGGCAACCTCCTTGTGGCCGATGTCGACCTGAACACCGAGTCGGTGCACTTTCACGGCAAGGGTGCCAAGGACCGGCGGGTACGTTTCGGGCCGAAGACCGCCCGGGCGCTGAGCCGCTATCTCCGGGCCCGGGACAAGCACAAGGGCGCCGCACTGCCTCAGCTGTGGTTGGCCGAGCGCGGCGGGGCCCCGTTGACTCCGAATGGCATCAAGATCCTCCTCAAGCGGCTGGGTAAGGCGGCCGGTGTGCCGGATGTGCACGCGCACCGGTGGCGCCACAACTTTGCCCATGAGTGGAAGCGCGCCGGGGGAGACACTGGCGATCTCATGCTGCTGCTCGGCTGGGCCTCCGATGACATGCCCCGAACATGGTGGGCGGCTGTGGAGCCCTACCCGCAGTAACCTGCGCCAGCCCGCCGAGGTCGACCTGCGACTCGCACAGCACCATCATCGCGGCATGAGCGAGCACGTGATCAAGCGGTGTTGTGGCACGCCCTGGTCAGGTCCACGTACGGGTCGACCGGGCGCAGCAACGGAGTGAGTGCGTCGGCGCAGTCGTCCGGGTCCTCGCGCGGCACACCGGCTGAAGCGACGCGCGACCATCGCTGACCGTACGGGTTGGTGGTGCTGCTCGGACCGTCACGCGTGTGGCTGTGCCAGAAACCGGCCAGGAACCAGGGCGGCGTTATACCCGTCCGGGCTGGCTACGCGGCCCGCGACTCCAGATGGCCGCTGCTCGGGCCGGCTGAGCGTGGGCGGCACTGCTCGCCAGTAATGCTCCCGCGTTCCGGCTCGGTCGCCCACCATCCACCGAATGTAGCGATCAAGAGCGCTGGCCCCGCCGCCCATGGCCTCGGCAGCGGGTCTCAGCCGGCGGAAGGCTTCAGGCCATGGTGGGCTTCGCCGCGGCAAGCGCCTCGCGTACGACCTGGGCGCTGGCCGGCGTACCAGGAAGCACCCCGTAAGCGCCGTAGGGAATCACATAGACCGGGGTGTCCCGCTGAGTGCGCCAATTCTCGGCAAGCGGGCCGGCGTCCACGGTGTCGAAGCCGAGGCTGTCGAAAAGCTCGGTGACTGCCTGCTTGGCGGCCGCGTCGTCACCGGCGATCGGCAGCGCAGACCGGTCCGCGCTGCCAGCCGGTCGCGCCAGGGACCGCAGGTGTTCGAACCAAATGTTGTTGAAACCCTTCACCACGCGGGCTTCCGGGAGATGCTTCTGCAGCAGCTCACCCGTGGTGGTGGAGCCGTCCTCGATCGCGTCGAAGACGCCGTCGCGCTCCGGGTAGTAGTTGTTGGTGTCGATGACCACCTTGCCCGCGAGGGGCTGCGCAGGGACGTCCTGGTACGCCCGCAGCGGCACGGTCACTACCACGATGTCGCCGGCCACGGCCGCCTCCGCGGGGGTCGCGGCGCGCGCCTTCGGCCCCAGCTCGGACACCAGGTCCTGGAGGGTCTGCGGGCCACGCGAGTTGCTCAGCACCACGTCGTGACCAGCGGCGACCGCCAGCCGCGCTACCGTGCTTCCGATGTTGCCACTGCCGATGAGTCCGATCGTCGTCATGACAGCGCGAACCTCGATGACCCTCAACCGATTCCGGCCGGCGGCACACCGTGACGGGCGGCACACCTCGACCGACATCCACCGACCGTGCCTGCCGCGCCGGGGTCAGCACGCGATCACAGCGGCAGATCCGGATGGGTTCGAGGGCGGGTGCGTAAAGGTCAGCGTAGTGGCCTCAGCGGGTGGCCGTGATGGATCGAGACTGTCAGTCGTCGCTCTTATGATCATGGCCATGTCGACTGCGTTCACCACCTTGTGGACCCATGACGTCTGCCGGGAGCTACGCCGGCACCGAGTCGGCGAGCGGCCCTCGGTGGCGTTCAGCGGGGTGCACCAGTCTCTTCCCAGTTGGACCAGCGTCGGTGTCGGCGACGATGTCTTCGCGCTGCATGTCAACCGATGCGTGGTCTACCTGGTGAGCCGCCTGCGCGTCGTCGACAAGCAGCGGCGCGACTGTTGCGGCGCCGCTGCAACAACATGGCGTGACCCGTCCTATCCGGGTCACGACGCCTGGGCGATGCTCGGCGCCAATGGATGTGGGGCGAGCCCGGTACACGTCGAAGCGACACCGATCCGCTTCGGTTGATCCTTGGCAAGCCGGCGTCGGTCGTCGACGCGGATGCTGTCGCATACGATTCCGTCCTGGGGATCTCGATGAGTGAGCTGAGATCACACAAGCCCGACTACTTCTGGTACTGCCATGAACACGACCATTTTTCGCAAGTGGTCGTGGTTGAAGCGAAAGGTACGACGTCTGGCGTCCGTCGGACGGTCGCGCAGTTGGCGCGAGGGGTGGAGCAGGTGCTCGTCCCGAGTCAGATTCCGGGCGTACCGATGCGCAGAATCGTGGTGGGCGCGGGCTTCAGGGGGCGCCGTATCTGGGCCTACGCGGTGGAGGTCGGCGAGCCGGACATCAGCACACGTCAGGATGCCGTGGCTGTCATTCGGGAGAGGGAGAAGGCGGTGCCCGCACGGGGGCGTCGCCAGTTCGACAAGGACGACGCGGCCTACTTCGCTACGGTGGATGCGGCAGTTGCCGCCCGCGAGGTTTTGATCGAGGATCAGGTGCGGCTCCACAACTTTGCCGGGCAGCCGGTAACGAGGAATACCACCCGCGCCGACTCCCAGGCGGCCAGGGCGAGAATCAGGACTCTGGAACCGGTGTACGCGCAGGGCGCGACGTTCAGGTGCGAGAGCACCCGGATCCCATTGAGCCAGCAGATGCTCCATGTGCGTACGGGCGTCGCCGACGAACTGATAATACCGCTCGAGGAACTCGCTGGCCGTGACCTGACTGCGCGCCGTTCGTCCTACCGCCGTGGACGTGACGGACATGGCTACTGGCTCGTACCCGCCGAGACCGCCGATGGCCGGGAGCTTGAGGCGGTTACCTCACCCGATGGATGCATGCTGTCTGTGTCGGTTGAATGACTCCGCCCGCACCGCGGTCACCGGCAGTTCATGGCTGGACTCGGCGGCGACGGTGACCCGGATCACTGCCGTGGTGACCCCGAAAAGGGGGCTTGGCTGGCGTCCGGGTGCGGCCGGCGACGCAGTGGCCAGGGGGCGGACGACGGGAGCCGGCAGGGCATCGCCCCCGTTCACCCCCCGAAAACCCTCGCTGAAGGTTGACAATCAGTGAGAAGAAGCGCCTAGTGCTTGGCTGTGTCTGTGCAGCTCAACGCCTACGTCGGCAACCGACGACAAGTTGGATTCGGCTACGTTCCGTAACAATGCGTTTTGGCAAGCGATGACAAGTGTGGGGGAGGCTCGACAAGAGGTTCTCGTGGGTTCGAGTCGTCTCGGTCCGCTGAGGTGTCCGGTCAGATGCCTGCGAGGGTGAGGAGTCGATCCATTTCGGGCACTGGCAGCGTTGGTGCTGCGGCGGTGGCGTGCGCTACCCATTCGTTTGGATCTGCGAGCAGGGTGCGACGTACGTGGACTGGTAGGTTCGGGTGCCCGGCGACTGCATGGCGAACTACGATCTCGGGGTCGGTGGCCAGACGTTCGGCCAGTTCGACGGGCAGGTCCTCATCTCGGGGTGCCAGGCACCGCATCCGTGGGTCCGGGTCGGTGGCCAGCCGGCGCAGGGTTTGCGGCGGGAACGTGAAGTCGTCGGCGGGGCGCCAGTTCGTCTTCTTGTCCGGCTGGAACTCACGGTCGATGCGCTCGGCTGTGGCCGGGTCGACCAGGTGCGGGGCGTGGGTGGCCATGGTCGTGCGTACGCCGCTGTCGTCGTCGTTGAGTAGCCGGATGACCGCGTCGGCGGGCAGCGTCCGGCTGCGTGCCGCGGAGCGGCGGAAGCAGATGTATGGCGAGGACAGGTGTGGCAGCGGGTCTGCGGTGACCCAGTCGAGCCGCAGGCACCGCAACTCGGCGAGGGCCATGTGGTCTTCGACCTGCTGCAGAAGGGCATCGTCGTCGAGTTCGTCGTCGAGCAGGTCGGTCAGTGGGCGCTCGCCCTGCTGAATGTCCTCGAAGATCCGGTGGCGTGCCGGTTCGGGTGTGTCCCGGCGGCCGAAGATGCCGACGCGTACGTTCGCGCTGGGATCGTCGGTGAGCTGGTCGCGTACTGGTGGGGGTAGCTGTGGGTGTTCGGCGAGTTGGCGGCGGACCTGGTGGTCGGGGTCGCCGGCCAGCCGTGCGGCCAGTTCCGGGGTCAGGATCGCGTGGCGTACCGCTCCGGCGCGGGTGACCGGGTCGGCAAGCAGTCCCGTCACGAGGTCGGGGGGCGGCACCGGATGCGGCGACCTCGCGTAGTAGGTCGTGCATGCGGCGGCGCGTACCTCGCCGACGGGGTCGGTGAGCAGGATCCGCCGGACCGTCTCGGGTGCTTGCGTCCACCACCGTGCGAGCGTGGTCCGGACCTGCGGGTCAGGGTCGCCGGCGAGCTGGGCCAGCAGATCGGCCGGTACGTCGTCGCGTTCGGCAAGGTAACTGCGCACCCGTGTATCCGGATCGTCGATGAGTCGCTCGTAGAGATCGCGGGGTGCGTCACGGGCGCGGGCGGCCAGGGCAGCCCGGATGGCGGGGTCGTTGTGCGCGGCCAATCGCATCCGGACGGTGTTCGGCAACCGAGGGTTGAGTGCGAGCGAGTGCAGCAGCCAGTGATGACCCGAGGTGAGGATCTCCTCGATCAGGTCCAGGGTCAGGTCGGCGCGCGTGGCGACGTAACCGGAGCCACGCCGGTATCCCACCAAGCGGCAGACCATGCTGGCGGGCAGCGCGGGGTTCTCGGCAAGGCCGTCCAGCACCTTCGACAGGTGGACCGGAGTCGGCGCGTCATCAGCCACCGGCCGCCCCTCCCCGAATCCGTTGCGCCTCAGCAGTCTTGCATCTTCATCGCACGCGGTACTGCCCCGGATCGGTGGGCCTCCCCGGGAGCGGAGTAGACCCCGCTTCATCAAAGCGGGAACTCAACGTCGAGTGCAGGTGCAGGCTGCCGCATGGCCTGGCCTTGCAGGTGACCGGGCGTCTGGTGGTGCCCGTCCGGAGGTCGGCCCAGCCGCGCCGCTGCGTCTGTCGCTGGTCTGTGACCGCCGACGGGATGCCGTCCTCGCCGGGCGCCAGCCTCCTGCTCGACTGCGTTGAGTGCAAAGAGTTGCGTTCATCTTAAACAAGTGCGCAGAATGTAAGGCATGACTCAATGGGACATCTTCACGGACGTGGCCGCGATCCTGTACCCGATCCCGCGACCCGAACCTGGCGAGGAAGACTTCGATGGCTTCCTCGCCGCGCGCGACCAAGCTGCCGAAGACCAGCAGCACGCCGTCGAGAACCTGCGGGCCGCGTGGGAGGAAGGCGACCAGGATCCGTTGATCGGGGCGCTGGCCACCGCTCGACGCGCGAAGGAGGAGGCGGAGCAGCGGATCCGCGGTTTGCTCGCCTATGGCCGCGAGTTCGTCCAACCCCGCCCCTACACGTTGGGCGACCTGGCCGCAGCCGCCGGCATGTCCATCTCCGGCGTGCGCACCGCCTACGGCCATCGCGACGTCGCCCAGGTGGCCGATGCCACCGGCGCCAAGCCCCGCGAGTGGCGAGCCCCCCACCCCGACGACCGAAGTGCAACGGCATGAGCGCAGCGGCCTGGACCTGCCCGATCCGCTGGCGGTGCCTCTACGCCATCATCGAAGGCGTTCGCTACGAGGTGGACCCGAGCCCCGACGACACCGCGATCAGCCTGCTGTTTCGAGCCTGGTGCGCCGGCTGCGGTGTCGAGTTCACCCACCCGTTTCGCATCAGTGCCGCGCGTGAGCGGGCGGCCTGATCAAGTCGCTTCTTGGCGTCGACCCTTCGCTGGCCAGACGGGCAAGCCGATCTCGCGCGCAGCCGGCGACGCCCCGAAGCCGCGAGGTCAGCTGACCTGCTGGCCATCGTCGTCGAGAACCTTCCCCGCATCCGAAGTGCGCGGGGCTCGAGCCGCCCCCGATCGATTTCGGCGGGACGCACGTCCTTGTCCTCGACCTGGCCTCCGATTCGCGGAAGCTGCCACCGGTGCCCGTGGTGCTGCACGCGAGTTCCGCATCGGCACCTGGACCACCTCGTCGCCTGGCACGAGTTGGTCCGGCAGGTGCCACGGTAATCTGCTACTGGTGCCTCCTCGGGGGTCACCCGCCTGCACCACCTGATCGTCGCCGGAGAGATGGCCACCAAGTCATGGTCCGATCAATGGGTCTCTCCTGCTATGACCATGTTCCAGGCGTCTGACATCAGCCATGACAGCGACCGGGGCACGCAGCCGTGCCCACCAGCGCATTGCGGAGTGACACCATACAACTGGTAGTGGTGCCACTCCGCCCGTACTACCCTCCTTGATTGCAGCCGTTATGCGCCATCGCTATGCCGTCCGACGCGCCCCCTCGGCCCCGATCAAAGGCTTTCCCAGCTCTGAATTGAGAAGCCACGAGCCGACAGCGGTCCCGCCTATTCCGGGGTGCCAACCAGGGGAGGAACATGTCTACGAATCGCCATCTCTTGAATGTACGACCTTCGACAATTGCCCCATGAAGGAACCCAACCTCTCCGACATGTCGCTCGGCATGGTCTCAACCTTCACGCCTGCAGCGACGTGCTCACCAAGCGCATAGAGAGCTTCCCACAGCCACTCGGCGGTCACTAGATCAAGGCGGACGACTACCACCCCATCGCCCAGCTCGACAGATGTCCCGAAACGATCTTCTTCCATCACTTATCCTTGGGTATTCCGTGTCACGATAATCGAGATCTTCGCAAATTCATCTTCGTGTCTAACGCCGGGAATCCCAGCAAGCCATCTAGCCTCCCCCGGGGGCGAGTTGCGCGGAGACAACGGCTGGACCGGCGTGTAGAACTCGACACCCCGCCTACCCTGCGGCAGGGCACCCCGATATGCCTGGACCATAGGACGGTCCTGGTAAGAGATGCGCGCAACCCTCCCCCACAACTCACCGCTCTCTGTCATTTGAGCAGCCACCTCGGCAGTCTGGGTAGGAGACTCCAGCCGATGGAACGGCCCGTAGAGACGATCACCGGCGGCACTCTCGATAAAATCTTCGCCGCAGTTGTGGACCAAGACCGGCGTGGTGCCGGCCATCACATAGTACGTGTGGACGTCGGCGACTGTAAGGTCGCGCATGATCTCTGCGCCGAGGAAGTTGTGGACCTTTGCCACCGTCGCCGGGGCGCCCGACGGCGCCTTCAACTCTTCGGTTGCCTGGAGGTCGGCCGCATTTACCCACGCGTTGCGGCTTGCGCTCCAAAACGGATGATGCTGTGTCGTCTTTAGTGGGGCGATCGAACCATCGTCGGTCTGGATGGAGAGATCGGTAAGTGACTCGTCCTGATTAATGTGAAGCGCTTCTACGGTCTGGGAACTCGTGACGCCGGTCATGGGGTCATGCGCTAGAACTTCGTCGCCCACGGCAACTTCAGCGATAGGGCGGGTGGTGCCGTCGGCCATGAGTACGGGTGTGGCAGGGGCGAAGCTGTGCTTGGCGCAGCCGGACTTCGCTGCAGGTGCACCACCGCCACCATTGTTGGAAGGCTTCCCCTTGGTCGTTGGCCCTGGTTCCTTCGTCGGCGGCTTTGGCGGTTTCGGGGCGGGGGATTGATTGGCTGCGGACCGGGCATCTGCCTTGATGGCTGCCATCTCGCGGGCGTCGGCCGCATGATCGATCTTGGGTGCAGCTCCAGTCGGCGCCTTTCCGACAGCCGACTTTGCTCTGTCGGCGATCCAGCCGACGGTGGCCTTGCACCAGGCTTTGATCTTGCATGCCCAGTCCAGGACGGGAACAGTGGAGACTCCTGCCACTACCGCTTCGGTGTAGTTGCCTTCCTTGACGTAGATGGCCGCATTGACCCCGTCGCAGACCATTCCGACAGGCAAGAACAGTCCGCACGCCTCCAGGCTTTCATGCGTTTTTTGGCGACCGGTCTTCCTCGCAGGCCCTACCCCGTCGTTGCCGGAACCACCGCCTTCGACATCTTCTTGACATGCATATCCACCCAACCCATGGTCGCATAGGCCCGTGGGCGTATCGATCCCACCGTACTCGGGGATGATTTCGCCGCTGGGGTCGCTGTAGGTGATGGGGTTGTTGGCGGCGTAGGTGTAGGCGGGGAGTTGGCGGGGGTTGCCGGGGTCGTTGATGGGGTCGACGGAGATGAACCGGCCGATGGTCGGGTCGTACTCGCGTGCGCCCAGGTGTGTCAGGCCCGTGGGGTCCTTGAAGCCGCCGAGGAATCCCTGTTGGTTGGGCCAGGTTGGCTGTGGTCCACGGGGTGTGCCGTAAGGGGTTTGTCTGCGTTGGGTGATGGTCTGGTTGGTGTCGGTGGCGACGCTGAGCTGGGCGGTTCCTTGGTAGTCGCTGGCGAGCCAGGTGAGGCCGGTGACGGTGCGTTGGGCGATGGTCTCGCCGTTGAAGGTGTAGTAGCGGGTGGCGTCGACCTGTCCGGTGCTGTTGTTTCGCCGGACCTCTTGGCCGTCGAGGAACAGGGTGCTGCTGGTGGGGTCGGTGGCGATGAGTCGGTTGCCGGAGGCGTCGTAGATGTAGGAGTTGGTGCCTGCGCTGTCGGTCAGTGTGGCCAGATGGCCTTCGGCATCCCAGGTCATCGTTTGTTGACCGGAGGGGCCGGGGCGGCTGGTCATGTTGCCGGCGTTGTCGTAGGAGTACGAGCCGGTGGTGGTGCCGGTGTTGTCCGTTCGGCTCCAGCCCAGCAGGGCGTGGGGCTGAGCGGTTTGCGGGCTCGGGTAGTTGTAGGTGGTGGTGATGGTTCCGGTCGGGGTGGCCCGCTCGGTCTGGGTCAGCCTGTTCCCGATGCGGCCCTTCGGGTCGGTGGGCGCGCCGAACGACCACTGCTGCCAGTAGGGTGCCGGCCCTCCGAGTTCCTGGTCGTTCTGGGGTGGTGTGGCGCAGTCATGGGACTCGGGTGTCCACGCTTGGGTGAGTCGGCGTTGGTGGTCGTAGGTGAAGCACTGGGTGTCGCGGGTGGCGCTGCCGGGGTTGTCGTCGATCTTCTTGAGATTGCCGCTGGGGTCGTAGGAGTACTCGACGTTGGCGATCAGACCCGGGGAGGTTGAGCGTGAGACCGAGCTGCTCTTGGCCCGGCCGGTGGCTTCGTCGTAGTAGGTGGCGGACTGGAGGAACTTGGCGCCTGTTAGGGCGGTGGCGCGGGTGATGGTGTTGAGTTCGAACAGGCTGGTGTAGCCGGATTGGATGGCGTAGTAGCTGGCGTCGCCGTAGTCGGTGGCCAGCTGGTTGGGCATGCCGTAGGTCGTGTCGTACTTGTGGGTGAGGATCTCTTGGCTTAGCCCGCCGGCTGCGGGGAGCGTGAGGTTGTTGAGCGCGCCGCTGGCCTTGAACGTGGCCTTGTTGGTGAAGCTGCAGGTCGTGGCTCCTATGCCGCAGAAGCTTGCCTGCGAGGCTGGGAGGGTGAGTTTGGTCTGCGTCGGCCGGTAGAGCTTGTCGACGGTGACGGTCTCGTCGCGGTACTCGTCGGTGCCGATGAACCGGGAGGCCGACTTGACGACGCCCTTGACCGGCGAGTCGTAGGTGTATCCGATGCGTTTCTGGCCGGTGAGGCTGCCCTCGCGGAGGGTTTCGAGCCGGCCGACCTGGTCGTAGGTGTAGTAGAGGTCCGGCGTGTCGGGCCGGGAGTCGGTGGTCTTTTCCAGGTCACCGTACGTGTTGTACGTCATGGTGGAGGTGCCCTGGTCGGGGTCGTTGACCGAGACCGGGCGGCCCTGAATGTCGTAGGTGTAGGACCAGGTGTTGCCCGAGGCGTCCGCGACGGTGCTCAGCTGGCCGGTGGGGTGGTAGGTGTAGCTGGTTTCGTCGTAGGTGCCGGTCGCCGTGTGGCTGTGGTACTGCCAGAGCTTCTCGACGCGGCCCTGGACGTCGGTCCAGGTGGTGATGGCCGCCTCGCCCTGCGCGGGTTCGGTGGTGGTGTGGTCTCCGTGGTAGGTAATCGAGGTGCGGGACTTCTCAACCTGGAGCCCGTTCTGGCCGGCGAGCAGGAGAGAGTGCAGCGGTCGTCCCGCGACGTCGAAGAGGGTCTGGGTCTGACTGGGGATCTCGTAGTCGTTGCCGAGGCGGATCTCGGTGAGGTCGACCGGACTGCTGTTCCAGTAGGCCGAGTTCGCCTTGTAGATGCGGCCAGCGGCGTCGTAGAAGGTGTCGGTGAGGATCCTTCCGGCGCCGTACGCCGGTTCCTGGGTCTGCCTGCCGCGTCCGAGGCCATCGAGCAGGACGTGGGAAGTGTCGTATCCGCCGTTGGCGTTGAGGGACTCGGTCGTGATCGTGGATGGCTGGGTCTTATGTAGTTGGTAGCTGTAGCGGGTCGATGGCGCGGAGGGGTTCGCGGTGCGATCGCGGTCCGGCAGCCAGACGGCGGTGTTGCGACCCATCGCGTCGTAGGTGTATTCGGTGATCCGCAGGTTGGGGTCGGTCGCCTTGAGGGGGAGCCCGAGGACCGGGTCGAGGTCGACGATGTCGCTCCACAACAGCGGGTTCTTTGTCTCCACCTTGGTGACCGGACCGTCGACGAGCGGGGTGTAGGTGGTGGTGGTCGTCTGCCCCGCGACGTCGGTGGACTCTGTCACGCGACCGCGGGCGTCGTAGGCGGCCGTGGATTTCTGCTGGTAGGTGCGGGTGCCGCCGCTGAAGCCGGTGATGGCTTCGATCTTGGTCAGCAGTCCCTTCGTCGGGGTGGTGTTGTAGGTGAGCGAGTCGAAGCTGAACTTCGTGTCGGCGGTGATCTGGCTTGCGGTGGTCGGCGTGGTGGCGCAGGTGCCGATCCAGCCGTGGGTGCGCTTGACCGGGGTCAGGAGCCAGTTCGCGCCGGTGGTGTTGCGGGCGTACTCGGTCTGTACGCAGGCCTCGTCGCCGGTCTTGTCGTCGTCGCCGTTGTCCTGAACGGTCGTTGGCATGCCGTAGTCGCCGTAGGTGGTCGTCGTGCTGGCCCGGCGGACACCAGTGTCGGTGGTGGCCCGGCTGCGGACGGTGGTGACCCGGCTGTAGCGGGCCTCGGCGATCGGGGTGCCCGCGCGGGTCGCGGTGGCGGCCGATCGCCACATGTCGTTGACGGTGGCGGCCAGCACGCTGCTACCGAGCCAGCTGATCTGTTCCCGTGGGGTGCCGGCGTAGTGGTCGTAGTCGTTGACGGCTCCGCCTTCGAGGCCTTCGACGGTGCTGGTGCGGGTGCCGCCGCCGGCGAGTTTGTCGCCGTACATGCCCCGGTAGTAGAGGGTTTCGGTCTTGACGCGGTTGGTGCCCTCACCGACGTAGGTGGTGACCTTCGGGTAGCCGCGCCACTGGGACCAGCTCTTGCGGTTGTCCGGGGCGAGGCCGTTGTCCTCGTCGTAGTGCCACAGCGGCTGGTTGCCCGGGTTGCCGTACTCGTAGCTGGTGCGCAGCGGTCGGGCCCCGCCGGTGGGGTCGATCTGCTGGACCTCGCGGACGACGTACTTGTGGAAGTAGTCGGTGATGGGGTCGGTGTAGGCCGGTGGGGTCCATCGGACCGGGTAGCAGAGCAGGGTGTTGCTGTCCAGGGCGCTGGCTGACGGCATGGTGCCGCCCTTGGCGCACTGGCGGTCGCTGTAGGTGACAAAGAGCTGGCCACCGGTCTCGAGCGTGATCAGGTTGACCCGGCGCCAGTTCATGGCCAGCGCCCAGTCCGAGCCGGTGGCGTCGACCCGGTTCTGCATCTGGATGCCCTCGAAGGTCACCTCGGGGGCGACGACCGCCTTGGTGTCATCGTTCGGCGTGGTGATCAGCGCGGGGTCGTTCAGGCCGCGGTGGGTGATGCCTTCCAGCCACAGGCCGGCGCGGGTGCCGTCACCGGGGTCGGGGAACGACTGGCGCAGCGTCCAGGAGTCGGCGGGCTGTACTCGACAGGGCGGTCTTGCACACGGAGATGGTGATCACTGTCGTCCGCTTGACCGACCAGAAGGTGGGTGAGCCGTTCTGGCAGGGGTTCGTGGTGGCGGTGCACTCCTGGTCCCAGGGGGTGTCCGGCCAGGTGGTGTCGTTCTTGGTCGTGCAGTTGGCCAGGCAGCGGTCGGCGTAGGTGAAGGCCACCCGCATCGGGGCGTTCTGGACGTACGGGGATGCCGCGGCGTACTCGGTGTTGTCGCGGTTGTCCGTGCCGTAGTCGATGCGGGTGAGGTAGCCCGCCCGGTCGTATGCGACGGGCGCCGAGGATGCCTTGTTCTTGGCGTAGTGGTTGGTCTCCTTGCTCCACCACAGGGACATGGTGTTGCCGTGGACGTCCTGGATGTAGTCCAGGTTCCAGCGCCACGCCTGCCGTTTGCCGCCGCACTCGGACGCGGCGAAGGTGCTCTGGTGGCACGGCTCGCCGGGGTTGTTGCCGTACACCGGGACGGTCAGCACGGAGTTGGTCGTCGGGCGCGAGGTGCTCCAGCCCGGCAGTTGGTGGCGACCGAACCAGTACTGGGTGCCGTTGGCGGTGGTGACCTTCCAGTACTCGTTGTCATTGTCGCCGTTGTTGTAGACCGGGGAGGTCAGCAGCTCGATCTTGGAGCCGTCCTCGCGGCGGGGATGCCACTTGCCGTCGCTGCCCTTGAGTAGTTCGACCGACGACCCACCGAGGGACATGACGGCGTTGTCGGGCCCCCAGCACAGGTCTCCGGTCTTGACGGTGTTGTTCGCGCCAGAGCTGTCCATGTCGTCGGCGCATGCCTTGTACTGCCGCTCGATGAATCCCGGCGAGTAGTCGAAGCCCTCACCGATCATTCCCGGCTGGTTGTTCGTCGCCGCCTGCCTGCCGTCGACCGCCTGCGAGGAGTACGACAGGGCGAGGCTCGGGGCGGGGCCGCCCGGGCCGGGCGGGGTCCTCATCGGGTAGGACCAGTTGAAGCCACCAGTGGAGCCACCATGGCTCCACGAGGACGACGGCGCGAGGCTCGACGCGGTGAAGCTGCCAGCACCACCGGACGGGCCCGCCGCCAACGCGATCAGCGTCCCGCTCGTCGCGGTGGACGGGACCATCCCGTAGCGCTTCGCATCCGCTCTCGACATCGCGGGGCGGATCGGCCCTGCCGGCACCGACGCCGACACGGTGCGGTCGCGCACCGCGTTGCGGGACTCAAGCGGCGTCACGAGGCAGTCCTTGGCTTCCGGTGAGGTCAGCGCGCACTCGGGCACCCGCACGAGCCGCACCCGCGATGACCAGTCGGCGCCGAACGCGCTGGCAAACGTCGAGTAGTCGACCGTCACCTCGACCTGGCCGTCCGACTGCCCGCCGTCGGTACGTCCCACCCGGATGAGCAGGCCGCCACGCAAGCCGGCTCTCTCCGCAGTGGCCTGTGGTAGCACCTGGACCCGTACCTTGCCCGGAACTGCCGTCGCCGGACGGCGTGCCGAGTCGGAGCCTGGGGGTGCGATCGCCACCGGAAGCGATCCGGCGCGGACCGGCTTCGAGGTGGCCGCCCGCGCGTCCTTCGTAGGCAGGGTCACTTCGGCGGTTCCCGCCACCGGCCACACCGGCGAGGGGCGTTGGATCTTGTTGGCGGCGGCCTCAGCATCCGGCGCCGGCTTCGCGGTCTTGACCGGGTGAACGGGCACCGACTCGTAGCGCTGCGGCTTGAGCAGCTCGGCGGTGGCCTCTGGTCGCGCCTGCGCCGGGACCTGTCCACCGAGGGTCGCCAACGCCATGGCGAGCACGATCACCGCAGCGGTCAGCGGACGTCGGGGCAACAGTGGGGGAATGTGTGGTCGGTGCCGGGCCGGGTGTATCGGGCGGCGGGGTCTGACGGTGGCCATGGTGTCCTTTCGCCTGAGGGCTGCGCGCCGTGCTGGCATCCACGGCGGTGGGTGGGGGCCGGCAGCCGGGGCGCGCCTCGTCTGCTCCTGCCGGCCGAAGCCGCATGGGCAGTCGTTGTTCGCTGGGCTTCGCCGGAGAGGTGGGGACAGTGCGACTGGCCTTCCACTGATGAGGCCGGGGCCAGCCGGGTAGGACGTGTCGTGGCGACCCTGCCGCCCGGCCGTAGCGGTGCACATGGCAGCGATACGGCCGGGCAGCAGGTGGCCACATGTTCAGGCCAGGCGGCTCAGCCTTCGTTCATGTCGGTGAGGATGTCGCCCTCGGACAGCAGCCCCTGCCAGGCACGGACCCGGTCGACAGTGCCGCCGTTGACAAAGTAGGAGCTCTTCGCCTTGCCGACGTGGAACACCGACGAGCTGTTCCAGGTGACGGTGTTGGCGCGGCTGCCCTGCAGAACGCCGTTGACGTACAACCTGAGTTCCCGGGCAGAAGCGTCGTACCGGGCCGCGACATGCGTCCACGTGTCCAGCTGCGCTGGGTTGACGGAGACGATGTACTGCCAGGTCGCGGTGCCGGTGTCCACTGACGGGATGGTGATGCACCACTTGTCGGTGGGATCGTCGTACATCAGGTAGAAGGCGGCGCGTGTGGCGCCGTCCTGCGCCAGGACCGCCTGGTGATCTGCCGTGGTGACCTTGACCCACGCGGCGACGGTGAACGACTGGTCGGTGCGCAGGACGGACGCTGCGGTGTCTGCGGAGCCGGGGCTGCCGTTGACCAGCAGGCCGGTCGAGCCGTTGTGTCCGCCTTCCATGGCCCAGTCAGCGGCGGGGGCATCGGCCAGGGTCAGCGGGCGCTGGTATCCCGATGCGTCGCCCTCCTGACGGGGCGCTTCGGTGTCGACGTCCTCCATGTCCCAGGCTCCGACCTTGACAGCCGCGACCAGCGGCGCCAGGTCGAGTTCCGGGTCGATGACACGGTCCCACACCGACACCTCGCTGATCGCGCCGTTCCAGTGCGCCACATCGGTGCCGCTCCAGCGTTCACGGCCGATGGTGATCGTGCCGCCGGCGTTGAAGGTCCGGGGAACCGTACCGGTGCTGACCTTCGTGCCGTTGACGTAGAGCAGCAGTTTGCCGCCGGCTGCGTCATACACGCCGGCCACGTGGGTCCACACGCCCGTGACCGCCACCGGCCCGAAGATGTTCGTGAAGGCGGTGCCCCCGAGGTTCTCCTCCATGACCCCGAACGTCCAGCGGTTGTCGCCCCACTTGCGGAGCATGAACGAGTCGGTCGCGCTCGCGGGAGACCCCGCGATCTCCATCAGCCCATCGGCGTCGGGGCGCACCCAGGCGGCGACCGAGTAGCTTCGGGACGTGTCCAGGCCGACGTTGGCGCTCGCGTAGTCGTTCACGCCGTCGAACTTGACCGCCCAGTCCTTGCCGCGGGACTTGTGCGTGCCAGCGATCCGTGAGTCGGTCCAGGTGGGCCCGTTGGTCAGGGTCGCGGTGGCCCCGCCGACCTCGGCCGGTGGGGCCAGAGAGGTCCCTGCTCCCTCGTCCATCGCCCAATGCGCCTTCGGCAGGGAAGCGATGTTGACGAGGAAGTTGTAGTCCAGTGCGCCACTGGGGTTCCCGGCCTGGTCGCGACTCACGACGGTCAGCACGTTGTTGCCGATGAGCTCCGGGGTGATCCACACAGTCGCTGAGCCGCCAAGGGTAGGTGCCTTGACGATGGACTCGGCGCCACCATTGAGTCGGTACACGTAGTCGTAGACGCCCATGGCCCCGTTGGGCGAGAACGTGAACCGCCCCGAGTATCCGATCCCGCCCTGGGCGTCCACGTTCGTGCCCAAGGGCGGGGACGCCGGGTACAGGCCGTCGGCGGTCGTTACGGCCGGGACAGCCTCCGGTGACGATGTATCGATATCGAGCTCACACCACGGTGACGCGTTCGAAGTGCCGCCGAGGGTGTCCTTGGTCTGCACCTGCCACCGGTAGCGGTCCCCGTTCGCGGTGCTCACGGTGAACTGCACCTCGGCCTTGGCCCCGGGCGCGACGCCGGAATCGGTCTTCGGCCAGCCCGTCGCCGCCGCCCACGTACTGGTCGTCGCGTTCCACTTCTGCACGGTGAAGACGCCCGAGAGGCTACCGCCGTTGCTGCCGTCGGGATCGGTAAGCGTGGCCTTCAACCAGGGCGCAGAGGAGTTGATCACGGGACGTGAGGCACCCGTGACGCAGGCCTTCGCAGGGGCGGTGTATCCAGTGTGAGTGCTCATCTGCCCGGCGGTCGGTGTGGTGGGGCTGGTGTTGTACTCCACCGTCAGCTTCGTCATCGCCGGGTCGAACTTCTTCCACCAGTTACTGGTGGTCTCCAAAGTGCCATCGGACTTGCGGGTGGACAACGCCAGGGTGTAGTTGTCCTGGCCGATCGCCGCGGCCACGTCGTTCTTCAGGTTGGTGCTGGTGAACTCCATGGGCAGGTCCGGCTGCGGGTCATTGGGGCAGCTCGGCGCGGCGGGGGCCTTGTGCGCGTGTCCCGACCGTTCCTCCAACCACAACGCCAGGTTCGGCCCGTCCCACATCTGCTTACCAGAGGTGGCGAGATCGGCCGACCGCCACAGGTTGACCGGGGTGTTGGCGCAATCCCACGAATGAGTCATCTCGGTCAGGAACTTCACCGACCGGATCGCCTTGCCGGACAGGCTCGTCAGGTTGAACCGGAAGAAGGACCGGAAGGTCCCCGCGCCGGTCGGCTCCTTGCCCACCCGGGCGACGCCGTCGTCCCGCGTCAGGTTCTCCGATCCCGTGTAGCCCCACTTCGCCTTGTTGATGGTCGTCCAAGGATCGATGACGACCGGGTACACGGTGTCTGGCCCCCGAAGCAGGTCCAGGTCCGGCCGGATCACCAAATCCGTACCCTCGATGCTGGTGGGCAACTCGGCCTGTTCAGCCAGATCCGGGGCAGCGCGAACGACATCGCGCTGCTGTTGCGCCGCAGCGGCCTTCGCGGCCTGCGTCGTCGCCCCACCGTTCGTGGACGAGTCCCACATCAATGCGTTGCCGCTCGACAGGACTGCTACGCCAGCGCCGTCGACCACCTCGAACCCGCCGCCGCTGCGGTCGCGTGGGGTCAACCCGGGCGTGTTCAACGGCATGCGAAGCTCCTGGAGCTGAGAATTGGCCGCTGCCTCAGCCGACTTCACCACCACGGCCCAGGTGAACCCGTCCGCCAGTGCCCGCACCCGAAGGTCAACCTCTGGCCATACCGATTCGTATACGGCCGTGTCGCCCTCCAGCCGAGGAGCGGGCAACTGGCCAGGCCAGCCGAGGCTCACCTCGCTGCTGTCGCCAATCGGTAGCCGCACTGCCGGAGTGGCACCACCAGTCGAGAAGGCAACTCTCGCCAGCGTCGCCACGGGGGCGACCCCACGGTCAGTCGTCATCCGCAGGGTCGTGTCGATCTGCCGCCACGCACCGTCAGTCCCGCGGGTCCAGCGAGGAGTCGCGTAGGACTCCAGCAGCAGCGAACCTTCCGGAGTCGCCAAGACCCGCGACAACTCTGACCTCAAGTCCGTTACCTCCACGGGCGAGCCAGAACGCTCGGCCGCCGCCAACGCCACCGCCTCGGCTGATGGGGCCTCCGCTGCCTCCGCCGATGCCGGCGTCGCCGGGGCCTGAACACTCACCGCCGCACTGCCAGCGACAACGGCGGCTGTCAGCCCCCACGCCGTTCTGCGGACACGCGTCATCGACCAACGACGTCGCACGTCGCCTCCCCCGAGATTGAAGTCGACTGAAGCTAAGGCCCGGCACTCTTCGCGTCAATACCCCTACAGGGTGTGACGGTGCGTAACGCGAGCCACGTTCATATGTGGCATGTGGTCTGGATTCTGCTGCCCCTGAGTGATCGTCTGGCAAGGGGTCCCGGTGCTGCGAAGGACGAGGAGGGCGAGAGCGACTCGTGGGCTGCCCGGCCAAGATCGGCGGGCCCTGGCTGTCTCGGCCGGCCAGGGCATCACGCGGCCAAGTCCCGTTCACCGGCGTAGTTCTCTAGTGGATCGACCCGGTGCCGCACCAACGTGAGGCGGAGGGCTTGCGATACTCTGCGCCGACAACTGCTTCGGAAAGCGGCGCACATGATGGGAAGACCGTCGATCGACGGCGCACGTCACACTACGGCGCTCGGCATCCTCGTCATGGTGGCCTTGCTGGGCACGGTTGGATGTTCGCGCTCTGCGGACACCGTCGAGTCGCGGACCTCCACCCCGCCCTCGCCCAGCCTCAGTCCTGCGGCGATGCGACTCGACAAGCCGGAGAAGCTGCTCGGACGGTGGAACGAATCAGTCGATCGACGACTGATCGGGCTGGCCGAGAAGAACATGGGCTACTTCAAGGGTTTCGTCCAGGGAGAGCCGACCAGCGCAGTAGGCACCGCCTATGTGGCGGTGAAAGAGCACTACTCACCCGAACTCGGGGTCTATCGCGATGACAATCGGTTCATCCTCCTCAGTGGGGTGTCCGGAACCGCCACCGCTCCAGACGCGGTGTTGGATGCGGTGTTCGCCGGACTGACGGCTGTCGACGATGTAGAGCCCGTCCCGTCCGGTCCACTCGGAGGGAAGGCCCGGTGCGGTACGGGTCAGAGCAAGGATCTCCGCGTCGATGTCTGCGTCTGGGCTTCCGCGCAGACTCTCGGCATGATCCACTTTGGTGGCCTCACCCAAGCCGACGACCCGGGCGAGAAGTTCAGGCAGATCCGTTCGCAGACTGAGCACCCAGCAAGATAAAGCGGACCGGAGGCTTCCGAACGACGAGGACGTTGATACGTGACGCCGATTGCTAATTAGTCGGCAACGTCAAGTGGCTCTTCACGGTTGGCGGTGTAGTTGCGGCCTGAAGCCGCCGGTTTCGAGCAGGGATCTGGCGATGTAGTTGGTCAGGTTGCGAAACCCGAGGGCGGAGCCGCGCAGGTGCTCGAGCCGTCCGTTAATCGCTTCGGTCGGGCCGTTGGACGTGCCGGGCCGGTCGAAGTACGCCAAGACGTCGGTCGCACGCTTCTTCAGCGTCCGGCCGAGCGTGACGATCACACAAACCATGATCAATATGAACTAGACGCCCTCTTACTGGGCGTTTTGATCTTGTCTGTGTACGATTGGCGGCATTCGGCCCGCCGAATGACAGGCCAGCAGAGCAGCCGACTCATGGCTATCGGCACTATTTGCCCTGACTGATACCGCATCGATATGCCAGCTTCGTTCCGCAGATCGTGTCTGGTTCAGAAAAGCCCTCGTATCGTCGGACTCCAGGTGCGATCCACCACGTCCGTTCCACAGTAGACCTTCGACATGGTTGAGCAACCCGCCTACCCTTCCGACCTGTCCGACGCCCGCTGGGCGCTGATCGCACCACGCCTTGCCGCCTGGCGCCAGGCCCGCACCGACGCCGGCGTCGGCGGACGCACCGCCAGCCACGACCTGCGGGAGATCTTCAACGCGATCCTCTACGTCAACCGCACCGGCATCGCCTGGCGCTACCTGCCCCACGACTTGCCACCCTGGCAGACCGTCTACGGCTACTTCACCGCCTGGACCGCCGACGGCATCTTCACCCAGCTCAACTACCAGCTCACCGGCCTGGCCCGCACCAAAGCCGGACGCGCCGCACAGCCATCGGCCGCCGTGATCGACACCCAGAGCGTGAAGACCTCCACCAACGCACCACTGCCCACCCAGGGTATCGACGCCGGCAAGAAGATCGTCGGACGCAAACGCGGCATCGTCACCGACACCCTCGGCCTGCTCCTCGCCGTCGTCGTCACCGCCGCCAGTACCAGTGACAACACCATCGGCATCGACCTGCTCAACCAGGCCAAGACCACCCACCCGGCCCTGGCCAAGACCTGGGTCGACGCCGGCTTCAAGAACAAGGTCATCGAACACGGCGCCACCCTCGGCATCGACGTCGAAGTCGTCACCAAAGACCCACAGATCAGAGGATTCTCCGTGGTCAAACGCCGATGGGTCATCGAACGCACCCTCGGCTGGATCATGCTCCACCGCCGCCTGGCCCGCGATTACGAAGCCCTACCCGACAACTCCGCCAGCATGATCCGCATCGCGATGATCGACAACCTCACCAGACGCGTCGCCGACGAAACCACCCCAACCTGGCGAGACATCTGAAGGCAACATCACTCGCAAAATACGTGAATCAGACGCCCTCTTAGAGTTCCTAACAAAGTCGTACGACGTGTCGGTACGTGATGATGCAGGTGGTGAGGCTGAGGAAGGCTTCGTGCATGTCGTCACGGCGTTCCCAGCGGATGCGTAGCCGTCGCATGCCGTGGTACCAGGCAATCGTCCGCTCGACCATCCACCGGACTACTCCGAGGCCGGAGCCGTGGGGGTGGCCGCGGCGGGCGATGCGTGGGCGGATGCCCTTGCCGCGTACCGCCCGACGGTACTTGTCGTGGTCGTAGGCGCGGTCGCCGAAGAGCTGATCCGGGCGGCGTCGTGGCCGGCCGCGCCGTCCGCGTACCGGTGGGATCTTGTCGATCAGTGGGAGCAGTTCGGTGACGTCGTGGCGGTTGCCGCCGGTCAGCGACACGGCCAGGGGGATGCCGGCGCCCTCGGTCAGGACGTGGTGCTTCGAGCCCGGGCGGGCGCGGTCGACCGGGCTCGGCCCGCTTTTGGGCCACGTCGGGCGGCCCGCACATGCGAGGAGTCGATCACGGCACGGGACCAGTCCAGCTTGCCGGCTGCCCGGAGTTCGGCCAGCAGCAACTCGTGCAGTCGCTGCCACACCCCGGCCCGGTTCCACTCCTCCAGGCGCCGCCAGCAGGTCATCCCCGAGCCGAACCCCAACTGCTGGGGCAGGAACTCCCACTGGATGCCGGTGTGCAGCACGAACAGGATCCCGCACAGCACCTGCCGGTCCGGGATCCGCTTGCGTCCCGGGTGCCGTGGGTTGCGCTCAGGTGTGGGCAGCAGCGGCTCGATGCGCTGCCACAGCCCGTCCGGCACGATCCACGGCGGCTGCTCGCCACGCCTCACGGCCCGACATCGTAGATCACCCTCTACAAGGGACGAAAAACCAGGTGGTCATTTTGTTAGGAACTCTTATTGCGGCTGCCCACGCTGGTCGTGTGGCTCTCATCTGGCCTGCGCGGCCCGGGCGTCGCCCCAGGGCGGGGAGAGGCTCAAGAGCGCCTCTGTGTGTCAATCCGTGCCGGTGGCGGGTTTGAGTTGGTCTTTGGTGAGGTGTCGGTAGAGGACGTTGGTGAGGCGTCGTTTGAGGGCGCGGCGCGCTTCGGCAGGTGTCTTGCCTTCGTTGAGTTTGCGCTGGTAGTAGACGCGGCCGGGGCCGGGATCGCGGGCTTGGACGAGTGCGATGGTGTGCAGGGCGGTGTTGAGTTGCCGGTTGCCGGTGGGGTTGAGCCGGTGGCGGCGGCGTTCGCCGCTGGAGGCTTCGAGTGGTGAGGTGCCGGCGTAGCTGGCGAAGTGGTCGGCGGTGGGGAAGCGGGTGATGTCGCCGACGTGGCCGAGGGTCTTGGCGGCGATGATGTGTCCGACGCCGCGGATGTCGGTGATCGTGGAGCGCGTTTCGGTGAGGACCTGGCGGATTTGGGTCTGGTTGGTGTGCAGGCGTCGGTCCAGGTGGCGTAGGTCCGTGATCAGGTCGCGGGTCAGGTCGCGGCGGCAGCTGTCGGTGGCGGTGAGCGGCCGGGTGTTGCGCAGCAGCGCGGCGGCCTTGTCCGCGGTGAGGTCCAGCGCCGCGCCGCCGGGGATCAGATCGCGCAGGAGGACGTGGAGGCGGTTGAGTAGCCGGACGCGTTCGCGTGCCAGGTCGTCGCGGCGTTCGGAGAGTAGCCGAAGCCGGGTGTGATGGTCCTCGGCGACGACGTGGCGCAGCCGCTGGTGCCGCATGGCGGCGTGAGCGACGCTGGCGGCGTCCGCGGCGTCGGTTTTGCGGGTGCCGGGTCATTGTCCTGGCCATTGTTTGCGACGATCTCCTTGCGACGATCTTCTGAGGCTGCGCTGATCCATCGGCACAGAACCCGATGGGTGTGTAGCGATGAGTTCCTGGCCGCGCCCAAGTCTCAGTGTCTGGGTGGGGGCGGGCCGAGGACCGGGCCGACCCGACATTCGACTTGAATCGGACCAGCAGGGGGCGTTGTGAGCGGTACCAGGGTGTTGGTGGCGGGAGCGAGCATCGCGGGGCCGGCGCTGGCCCACTGGCTGGGCCGGCGCGGGGCCGAGGTGACCGTGGTGGAGCGGGCTCCCGAGTTGCGTCCAGGTGGGCAGGCGGTAGACGCCCGCGGCGTGGCCAAGGAGGTGATCCGGCGCATGGGGCTGGACGCGGCGGTGCGCGCGGCCCGCACCGAGACCGCCGGCGCGCACACGGTCGACGTCAACGGGAACGTGCTGGAGACTTTCCGCGCGGAGGATGACAGCGGCGACGGGTACATCTCGGAGATCGAGATCCTGCGTGGGGATCTTTCCCGGGTGCTCTACGACGACACTCGGGACGGTGTCGAGTACGTATTCGGCGACCGGATCGCCGAGCTCGCCCAGGACGCGGACGGGGTCGACGTCACCTTCGCGAGCGGCGACCGACGGCGCTTCGACCTGGTGGTCGGGGCCGACGGGCTGCACTCGGCGCTACGGGCGATGGTCTTCGGGCCGCACGAACGGTTCGTCCGTCACCTTGGGCTCGTGCTGGCCTTCTACAGCGTGCCCAACGAGTTCGGGCTGGACCGCTGGCTGATCGACTACCAGGACCAGGGGTCCGGGCGCTCCGCCGGCCTGCGACCTGTCCCGGACGTCACCCGGGCGATGGCCATGCTCTCGTTCCCCGCGCCCGACTTCGACATCGACTACCGCGACGTCGCGGCCCAGAAGGACCTGCTGCGCGAGCGGATGGCCGGCCTGGGCTGGTTGACCCCGCGCATCCTCGCGCACCTCGACGACGCCCAAGACTTCTACCTCGATCAGGTCGCCCAGGTAGTGATGGACCGCTGGTCCAGCGGACGGGTAGCGCTGCTCGGGGACGCGGCGTTCAGCTCGTCGCCGTTTTCCGGCGGGGGCACGGGGATGGCTTTGGTCGGGGCCTACCTGCTGGCCGGAGAGCTGGCCGCCGCCGGGTGGGATCCCGGGGCCGGGTTCGCCGGCTACGAGCAGCGAATGCGCCCGTTCGTCGAGGCCAACCAGGAAATCGGCCGGCTGCACGTGCAGAGCCGCGCGGTCCCCGCGCCGGACGCCGAACCCGCCCCGGAGCCCGACATGGACGCGCTCATGGTGGTCGTCGAACGCGCGATCAACGGCGTCCAGCTGCCCGACTACACAGCAGTGCCGGACTCCAAGGCCCACGTCGAACCGTAGGACCCGCAGCCCCGGCCGCACCGCCTGTCCCGCAGGAAATCACGGGACAGGCGGCTTCCGAAGTTCATAGACGCGCCAGCGATCAACGCAGCTTCGTCACCCGTAATTGCGACCGGATCGCGGCTACCTAGGCGGATTCAACCGGTGGTTGCAACACCGGGTTGCTGGAGCGATCGTAGGTGATCGTCGAGGACTTCGTCGGAAAGTACTGCCGCAGTAGGCCGTTGGTGTTTTCGTTGGTGCCGCGTTGCCAGGGGCTGTGGGGGTCGGCGAAGAATCCGGGACGCCGGTTCGACCGTGAAGCGTGCGTGCGCCGACAACTCCTTGCCGCGGTCCCACGTCAGCGACCTGCGCAGTTGCTCGGGCAGTTGGGTGATCGTCTCGGCGAGGGCTCTGCTCATCGTGATCGCCCCGTAGCCGGCGAGATCGGGGCCGTTCTTCGTCCGCGGGCTCACTCCCCAGCCGGCTTCACGCGGCAGGTGGATCAGCATCATGAACCTCGTCGTCCGCTCAACCAGTGTCCCGATCGCGGAGCGCTGCAAACCGATGATCAGATCCCCTTCCCAGTGCCCGGGAACAGCACGGTCGGCAACTTCGGCGGGCCGTTCGCTGATCAGGGTGTCGCTGGTAACATGCGCCCACGCGCGTTGCTTCGCCCGTGCTCGGGGAACGCGAAGCGCGCGACCGGTTCGCAAGCAGGTGACGAGTTCGCGCTTGAGGGCGCCACGGCTCTGGACGTAGAGCGCCTGGTAGATCGCCTCGTGGCTGATGCGCATGGACTCATCCTCCGGGAACTCGGCCCTGAGCCTGCGGGAGATCTGCTCCGGGCTCCACCCGGTCGTCCATGCCCGATCGGCCCGGTGGGGCTTGTTGCGGCCCTCCACTGCGGGCCCTGGGGGCCGGTGACCGGCCGGCCGTCCGCTGTCCGGATCACGCCCGCCAACCGTTGCTGGATGTACTCTCGCAGCCGCTCATTGGTCAGCAGCTTCGCGATCTTCGGCCGGCGGGCTCGACGCTCCGCATGCCACTGCGCGGTCGAGGCCTTGTAGTCCAACCGGTACGTTCTGGTCGAGGCGTTACGCCGCAACTCCCGCGAGATGGTCGACGGGTCCCGACCGACCTGGCGGGCGATCGCACGAACACCCAAGCCCTGCGCCCGCAACAGAGCGATGTCCTCTCGCTCACAGAACGACAGATAGCGGCCCGACACCGTCGGCGGCAACCCAGGATTCACGCCGCCAGCGTGCCGGAACCACCGGAACGCCACCGGCGACGACACACCCGCCGCCGCGGCCGCGTCCTCGGTCATCACACCGGACCGGATCGCAGCCCAGAAACTTGACCCGGTCCTCACGCCACGCCACCGTCGGTCGTCCCGGCGAAGGCATCTGACCCCGACACTCCCGAACCCGCCTCTGCCCCGGCCCATAAGCCATCGCTCCACCTTTCCGACAAGGTGTTGCGACGACCGGTTGAATCCGCCCAATTTCGATCACGAAAGTTCGTCCGGGCACTCGACCGGTACCGGATGGCCGGATCGATGGGTCGCGTGGGCGCCGCCGGCGACAACGCCGCCATGGAATCCTTCTTCGGCCTCCTGCAGCACAACGTCCTCAACCGGCGAACGTGGGCCACCCGCCAGCAACTACGGATCGCGATCGTGACCTGGATCGAACGGACCTACCACCGCCGCCGACGCCAGCGGTCGCTGTCCCGGTCGACCCCCGTGGAATTCGAGACCATCATGCACCCACCGGCCAGTCAGGCCGCGTGACTACACCTGTCACCTGCCGGTGCAGCAGACCCGATCGACCAAGGGTTCGCTCAGCTCGCCGAGTGGATTCGGCAGGGCAAGGCGGCGCTCGATTCCGGCATGGCAAGTTCCTGCTATCCAAGCTGGAGACTGCGGCTGTAGGGGTATGGGCCAGAGCGGGTGATCAGGTCGTTGCGGTGGTGAGGTCGTTGAGGTGAGCGAATCGGTTCGCATTTCGGATGGCTATGCCGGCGTGGACGCAGAGGGTGTGTAGTAGTTGGCGGGTGGGTGGGGTGAACAGGTCGCTGGTGTGGCGGTGTTCCAGGTAGAGCACCGCGACGAGCTCGTCACGGTGGAGAATCGGCGCGCATAGCAGCGACGCCGGTTGGTGCTGGGCCAGGTAGGGGTCGGCGGCGAGTGCGAAGGCTTCCTGGTAACTTCCAACCGCCGTTGAGCGGCTGTTGCCAATGTGGAGCATCAGCGCCTTCGGTGTTTTTTCGGCCGCCGTTGTCGGGCCTGTGGCTGTTTGCCGCAGAACGGTTACCGATGTTGATGGGTCGAGGCTGGGCAATGTCAGAGCGCCGTATTGCGCGCCGACGTGATGGATAGCTGCGTCGAGTATGGTGGTAAGCAGAGAGTCGATTTCGAGTTCGGAGTGAATGGCCTGGATCGCATCCAGGATGGTGAACAGGTCGAGCGTGTCGTGTAGGTGGATCGTCGCGGGCGTGGCGAGTGTGCTGAGCAGTTCGTCGATGTGGTTGACCTTGGCGTCGGCTCCCCATTGTTGGTAGCAGATGCGGGCCCGCCGCAGGTAGGCTGCGGCGACGTCGGCCTGACCGCGGGCGAGCGCGTACCGTCCGCCGAGTTCGGCGGCGATGGCTTCACCGTGGACGGTGCCGTGCTCGCGGGCGGTGCCGATGGCCCGGGTGTAGCGGCCGACGGCTTGGTCGACGTGGCCGGCCAGTCGGGCGCGTTCAGCGGCTACCAGTAGGGCTTGCCAGCCGAAGACGCGTGGCCCGGCCGTGGCCCAGTCGCCGAGCGCGGCCTGTAGCTCGTCAAGGGTGATCGACCAGGCGCGCTGCTGCGCGGGACTGGCGGTGTGGTACAGGGCGGTCAGCGTCAGCGCGTGGAAGAAGGTTCGGTCAGCGACGTTGAACCGGCCGGGTCCCGCTGGTTCGATGCGCTGGGCGGTCTCGACGAGTTCGAGCGCTTCGGCGTGGTCGCCGAGGATGTATGCCGCGGCGAGCATGCGGGTGAGGAACACACTGGAGGCGTAGCCGAGTTCGCCCTTTCGGCACAGCGCCGCCAGTTGGGCTTCCGTAGCTGTCTCGGGCACGGGCTCGGGTTTCGTGTTGCGTAGCCGGCTGACGAGCCTGTCCATGATCCGGTTGCCCATCGCCGCTTTGAGGTCGTCGCCGCCGTGCTCGGCTAGGAGCCGCCATGCCGCGCCGACCTGTTCCGCCACGATGTCCAGGGCAGTGCCGGCGGCGAACAGGTACATGTGGTGCAGGATGAGGTTCACTCTCACCTGTTTGAGTTCGCCGTGCTCGATTGCGTCCTGGTACGCCTGATGCAGCAGTCCCGTGGCGAATTCACTTGATCGGTACCAGGCGGGTAGGGCGTGCGCCAGGGCCGCTTTGGCGTGGACGCCGTAAGGCGACGCCGGCACACGGTCCATGAGTCGCAGCGTGGTATCCATACACAGCGCTGCCTGGTCGAGATGATCGTGATCGGCCAGGACCAGGGTGGCGAAGGCGAACGTCACCGTCGAGGCGGGCGCGCAGCCGTTCTCCAGCGTGAGTGCCACTCCTTTCGCCGCCAGCAGGGTGAACCAGGCAGGGTCGCGGGCCTGGGCTGACGGGAGCAGGGTGGCGATGAGGTTGGCGGCAGCCAGTGCTCGCCGGTCGGTCATGGCGGGGATTGTGGTAAGCGCGTGGAGGTCGGTTTCAGCCAGGTGGTCACGCAGTGCGCGCAACGCCGCTGCGGCTGCCGGTCGCCACTCGGCGGGATCATCTGGCGCGTTGACGCCGAGCAGCCGCAGTGCCCGTAAGGCCGGCTCGGCGTCGGCATCCCAGTCGCCGCTCAACTTGGGCAGGTTGGCGTGCAGCGCGAGCACGTCGACCTGGCTGAGGTCGACCTCGGCGTGGGTCATCGCGGTGTCCAACAGGCGACGCGCGTTGTCCTGTTCGCCCGCGAGGTGTTCAGCTTCGGCAGCCGCGACGTGCAATGCGACAGCGAGGTCGTTGCACCGCGACCACCCATCCGTAGGCAGCGCGGCCAGCCCGGCATGGAAGTAACGCCGGGCGGGCACGGCGGCGCCGCGACGCTTGGCGATGCGCCCCGCGGTGAGATTCAGCGAGGCCAACTGCACCCGTTCCGCCCGCTCCACGATGAGGTGGCGGCCCGCGTTGAGATGCTCCACCACGTCGAAGGGGTACGCTCGCTCCTGCGGATTCGCCAGCATCGCCCGGCCGACCGCGAGCCGCAACACCGGCACCTGCTCCTTGCGAAGGAGCCTCAGCGCGGCCTGACGTACCTGTTCGTGAATCCAGCGGTAGGTGGTGGCCCCGCCCTCCCGCCGCAGTAACTGCCGTCCCAACGTTCGCCGCAGCGACCGCTGCACCCGCTCAACCGGCTTGCCCACGGCGGCGGCCAGCACCTGCGCGTCGAACTGTTCCCCCAGCAGAGCGGCGACACCAAGCAGCCTGCTCAACGGTGCGGGGAGAGCGGCTATCCGCAAGGAGATCAACCTGCGAAGGTCGCCTGGCCTCGCGCTGCCGAAGACCGCTTCGAAGTCACACGTCCAAGCGGCGATGTGCGGCTCGAACAGCAACGCTCGCCTATCGTGCAGTTCCTGCATCAGCTGAATGATCGCCAACGGATTCGACCTGGTGGCCGCACCGATAACCTGCGTCAGCGGCGTCACCGATGGGGCGGTGGTCTGCAGCATCTCGGCGAGCAGACCCCGCACGGCGGTGTCGGGCAACGGCCGCAGCACCACCGTGGTGCCCCGCCCGCCCAACGCCGACAGCGTCGTCGTCAGCCCAAGGTTTTTCGCCGCCCGCGGCTGGTAGGCGGCTACCAGCAACACGGGCCCGCTGTCCATACCCGTCAACATCCCCGCGAGCAGCTTCAGGCTCATCTCGTGGGCCTGGTGTAGATCGTCCAGAACGATGACCAGTGGGCCATCCGCGGAAACCTCCGTGATCAGCCGCCGTACCGCTGAGCACAAACGCCGGTGAGCCTGGGTGGCGGACAAGTGCTCCGCGGTGCAGGGATCACCAAGCACCGGCGCCAACGCCGGCGCCAGCTCGACGAGCAGATCCGCGCCCGGGCCGACCCGGGCGGCCAGCCGGGTTCGCCACGCGGCCAACCGCTCAGCCGACTCTTCTTGCAGCTGCGAGGCCAGCTGGGTCAACGCGGAAGCCAGCCGGGCGTACGGCACATGCCGTGCGCTCGCGTCGAAGCGCGCAACCAGTACCCGCCCGCCGGAGCGTGCGACCCGCGCGCTGAACTCGGCTAGCAGCGCCGACTTGCCCACGCCCGGCTCACCCGCGAGGCACGCCAGCCCGGGCCGAGCCTCGTTCACCACTCGCCGGAAAATAGCGTGGAGCCTGGCCAGCGTCTGCTCCCGCCCGTGGAGCGCCACGCTGAAGCGCAGCCGGCGCGAGTCATCGCGACGGCCCAGGGCGAAATGCGTGAGACGGCCGCTGCGTCTCCACTGCGCCCGGCACCGCTGCAGATCAGCGGCGGCGCCACGCGCCGTCTGGTAACGACGGGCGGGATCGGCCTCCAGCAACCGTCCAAGGACAGCCACGACCGGCCCCGGCACTCCCGGCAACGACTCATCGGACAGGATTGGCGACCACCCCGCAGGAGGCCCCGCGGCGCTGCCACGCTGCGGCAACGCACCGCCGAACAACTCGTACAGCACCAGCCCGAGGCAGTAAAGATCACAGCGCTCATCAACGCCGCCCAAGCCCCACGGCGCCTGTTCCGGCGCCGCCCACCCACGCGCCGCCCCAGCCTCTACGGGCCGTAGCAGCAACCTACCTGGACGGTGATCTTCCACAAATGCCGCCGGACAAACGCGCCCGTGCGGCAGACCCTCCCGCTCATGCCACCCGGCCAACTCCCCAGCCATGCCAACGGCAACAGTCAGCAGCCTCCCGATGTCCACAACCTCTCAACGACCCCGCCATCCGAAAGATCTTCGACATTCACTAATCGCCCATTCCCTCAAAACAGGACAAAGAATCTCGAAAGACGACTGAACGTGCAAACCGAGAGGCCCGGCGTCCGCTTTGGCGAGCGCAAACACACGCCGTGGTGAGCACCGCGAACACCACCACGCACTCGGCCGCTTCGAGACCGGGCACGTCGGCAGGGCCGGTCAGGTGCGGGGCGATCGGGCCCGCACCTGACGGAAGTGGTGCAGCTCAGACACCGAAGGCCGCCGCGTAGCGGATGGTTCCGCGCGGGACAGGGCGAGCGGGGTCGAATACCAGCGCCATCATGTTCTCGTCCGGCACGTCGAACGGCGGCCGGATCCCGTACCCGGAGGCGGGCGTGAAGCCGAACCGGGGGTAGTAGGGCGCGTGGCCGAGGACGAGGACGAGGTTCTCATCCGCCGCCCGGGCGGCGTCGAGAGCGGCGCGAATCGCCGCCGATCCGGCGCCCGTGCGCTGCTGTTCGGGTAGCACCGAGCACGGACCGAGGGCCAGGGCCGGTACGCCGTCCACGTGGCATCGGGTCAGCAGGGCGAAGCCGGCGGGGGCGCCGTTGGGGTCCTCGGCGATCCACGAGGACCACGGCAGCCACGCCTGCCGGTCCTCCCGCAGCGCGTCTACCAGGTCGGCCTCGAGCGGGCCGGGAAACGCGGACAGGTTGATCCGGCGGATCGCGGCGCGGTCGTCAGGCCCGGCTTCCAGGCGGGTGCGCCAGATGCGGGTGGTCATGGCGGGGTACGGCTCCTCGTGGGTGTGCGTTCTCGGCGATTGGGTGACAGGGCGCAGGACGTACCCGGTGTAGCGGTAGTCGGTACCGTGACGGCGACGTAGGGGGATCTCTTCGCGCGTGGCGGTCACGGCCTCGGCCATTCCCGGCCGGGCGGGCGCAGTCTCGACGCGCTCGGTCAGCAGGGTGTAGTAGTCGTCGAACCAATCGTTGTCCGGTAGCTCATAGACGCCCTCTACGGTGTATCCGGCGGCTTCCGCCGCGGCGATGTTGGCGGCCCTGGTCCGCAGCGGGTAGTGACGGCCCCAGTACGTGCGGGCCGCGATGGAGGGGGTGTCGGTGCCCCATTCGCATTCGGTGACGACGAGCGCGCCGCTGGGAGCGAGCAGACGTCGCCCACTGGCCAGCGCGGTGTCGAATCCGATGTTGTAGACCGAACCCTCCGCCCAGACCAGGTCGAAGCTGCGGTCGGGAAAGGGCAGATCGGCCATTGACAGCCGCGCGGTCGTGATGGAGGTGATTCGCCGCGCGGCGGCGACGGCCGCGAGTTCGTCAAGGAACGGCTGGTGCAGATCCACGGCGGCCACCTGTGCGCCGGCCTCCGCCGCCAGCAGCAGGGCGGCGGGTCCAGTGCCGCAGCCGAGGTCGAGCACGCGGGGATGTTCGGGTAGCGGACCTGCCAGCGCCAGCAGGCGGCGGGTGGTCGTCTCCGAGCCCGGGCCCTGTCGGGGCAGACCGTTGTGCAGCGCGAAGATCTAGGCGATCGCTTCGCCCCGCACGGTGCCGGCCACGGTATGGCCGGGCGGCCACAACAAACCGAGAAGTAACATCGCTTACACCGATCCTAATGGGAACGTCCTTTCCGAACTGTCTCCGGCGCAACTGTTCTACTGCGGAGGATCCAATGGGTGCCTCAATGGTTGGTACCCCTCTGCGGCGTTCCAATATGCGGAGCGTGCTGGTGTCGTGCCCGAGTCGTGCTTCCCCTACACTCCAGGTGATCAGTTCTGTAATCTCTGTAATTACTGGCAGGACAGCTCACCATTATCAGCGGCTACTCCTGGGCTGGAGATCCTTCAATGATGAAGGCTTGGCTGACAACCGCCCCTCTCACCACATGCTTCACCATCTACGAAGACTTTCGTCACTACACTGGTGGTGTCTACAAGCACAGGTGGGGCGGTCTGGACGGTGGTCACTGTGTCTGCGTCGTCGGCTACAGCGACCACGAACAAGCCTGGCTATGCAAGAACCAATGGGCCACAGGGTGGGGTCAGGTACCCAGGTTCGGCAATGAGGACGTTCAGCCATATCTTGAGCGAGGCTACTTCAAGATCGGTTATGGCGAATGCGGCATCGACGCGACGATGTGGAAGGTCGATGGGTTCAGCCGCATCTATACTCAATAGTAGAGCATGTTCCTGGACCGGGCCGTCGAGATCCCTGCACCACTACAGGTCGCGTAGAGCGGTGGCCCAGTTGGCGAGGGATTCCTCGCAGAAGGCGAGGTGCTCGGGGCCGTAGCCGCGTGGTCCGCATTCGATGACCAGGATCAAGCCGAGGACCGCCCGCAAGTACGCCCGAGCCGCCACCACTGAGGCGTTGATCGGCCCGAACGCCACCAGCCGTCCCAGCGTCCTGGCCCCGTTCCACACCCACCTACGGGAGCGCCTCATCGGCGGCGTCCACGACACGGCCGACCTGCACGCCGAGATCCTCGCCCGCGGCTACCAGGGCAACCTGCGCGCGCTGCGCGACTGGCTCACCATCAACCGCACCCGCCCCACCCCTGTGACCGTCCGGGTGCCGTCCGCGCGGCGGATCACCGCCTGGATCATGCGCCCCGGCCACAAACTCACCGACGACGACCGCACCCATCTCGCCGACGCCCGCAGCCGCTGCCCGGACCTCGACACCGTCGCTGACCTCGCCCGCGGGTTCGCCGCGCTGGTCCGCCACCAAGGCACCGGACAACACCTCGACGTCTGGATCGACCGGGCCCGGCACGCCGGATACCCCGAACTGCGCGGCTTCGCCACCGGCCTGGCCAGCGACCGCGACGCGGTCCTCGCCGGCCTCACCCAGCCCTGGAGCTCAGGCCCGGTCGAAGGCCACGTCAACCGCATCAAGACCATCAAACGACAGATGTACGGCCGCGCGGACCTCGACCTCCTCCGCAAACGCGTCCTCGCCCTGCCCTGAGCTACCCCCAAGATCAATCACAGATGCCTGAGCCCGCCATGGTCGACGCCACCGACAGCCGACCCGGCCTCGACCCGGACCGCGCCAGCTTCGCCACCGCCCTCCACACCGCCCGTGAGCAGGTCGTCCACGCCGCCGGCGTCATCGCCGACACCGTCATCGACCTGGTCGGCGTCATCGGGGAACACGTCTTGGTCAATCTGCTGCCCAAGCGCCGCATCCGCAGGAAAACTCGCATGATCAAACGCTCGAACTCCAAGTACCAAGCCCGCGGACCGAACATCGACCGCCGCACCTACAAAGCCACCACCAGCATCAACGTCATTACCAACGACCCTTGACCAACCAGCCACCGCCCTAACTGAACGGCGTTGGATCTAGATTGCCTAGATTGGTATCGGATCGGTGGGCGTCGACAGCATCTGGCTGACACGGGCCTCTGGACGACCTGGCGGCGGCGGTTCACCGCCGCACCCGGGCCCGGCCCCGGCCCCGGCCGTGCCGCCCGATTCGCCCCCTCCGCTGCCGACGAGCCGGCCGCGACACAAACGGAACCGGTACGGGTGCTCGACCTCCGGCGTCATGCCGCGTAGTTCCTGCACCTCATCCTGGCCCGGCGTCTCCGGCCAGGTCGCTGAGTGCGGCTGCACACGCGGTCAGGTCCGACCCTTCGGTCGGACCTTCACCTTCACCAATCCCTACGGGTACGCGTTCATCGCCCACGACGGGCATGACCCGCTCGCACCAGGACGGCATCGGGGCGCGTCGAGGAACTCGCCCAGTTCACGCGTGACAAAGCCGATATCGCGGTCTTCCGGGTCGTGGTCACGACGGCCCCGGCCGGCTCAGACCCGCGCGGTGGCGACGTATAGCTGGTTCTTCGAGTCGCGGACGAACAGGTGCAGCTCGCTGTCGTAGACATTGACGGCTGGGGCGTCCTGAGTCAGGCCGACGGGCGACAGTGGGGTCCAGCGGTAGAAGTAGCTGAGGCCCGGATTCGTAGCGATGGTGTAGACCCGGTTGTCGCCACCGCGCGCGAAGATCCGCACCTTGTCGTCGTAGCCGGCCACCCCGAGGGGGCTCCCGGTCCAGCCGTTGCCGTCCACCTGGACCCAGCCGAGCCAGCGGCCGTCCTTGTAGATGTTCCCGTAGATCCGGCCGTCGGTGGCGTGCACGACCAACTGCAGCGTGTCCCCGACCGTGGCGACGGCGGGCGCGTCGGGGGTCGATCCGTTGCCGGGCAGCACGCTCCAGCCGGACCAGCCGCTCGCGGTGTATACGTTCTCGGCCAGCTTGTCGTTGCCGGCCCGCACGATCAGATGCAGCGCGTCGCCGATGAGTGCTGCGGCCGGGGCGCTTGGGGTACTGCCGCCGCCGGGCACCTCGATCCAGCCGGACCACGCTGAACGGGTGGCCGTGTTGACGAAGAGTCGGCCGGAATTGTCGCGTACGAACAGGTAGAGGACGCCGTTGCGGACGGCGACGGCCGGGGCGCTCGGGGTGGTCCGGCCGCCAGGCACCACGGTCCAGGGCGACCAGTCGCTGCGGGCGCGGGTGGTGGTGACGATCTGGCCGTCGGCGCGACGGGCGAAGACCGACTCACCGCCGGCGAAGGTGGTCACTGCTGGGGTGGAGACGATCTGCTGTCCGCCGGGCAGCGGAGTCGCGCCCTGCCAATAGGTACGCAGGCTCAGGCCGAACTGCCGCAGGATCGGCCGGATCGGTTGGAAGTAGGAGCGGTCTTCCTCGTCGCCACAGTCGAAGTCCGTCAGGCTGCCGGAGAGCACGCCCTGTGCCTGGTCGCCGGAGACGAAGGGGCCGCCGGAGTCCCCGTTCTCGGCGCAGACGGAGGTTTCGGTCAGGCCGGTGACCGGCTTGTAGGAGCCGTCCGGGGCGGGATACGCCACGGTGACGTTCAGGGCCAGGATCTGCCCGCAATGCATGCCGGTTGTGAACCCGAAGCGGCAGACCGGGGCGTCCACGCCGGCCGGCTCGTCGCCATTGACCGGGCCGAGGGCGCGCACCTCGGCGGCCGGGCTCCAGGCGGGGTCCGTGAGCAGCCAGGCCATGTCCTGGTCCCCGCTAACGACGCCCGCCCAGGTGCCCAGCGGCTTACCCACCTGCGTGGTGAGCGGCTGACCTGGCAACGCTGTGGCGCAGTGCCCGGCTGTGACGAAGCCGGCCCGGCCGGTGGAGTTCTGCGTCACGGCGAAGCCGAGCGTGCAGGCAGCCGGGCCCATCTCGAGGGCGCTGCCGGCCAACAGCCGCTCCGCCTGCTTCTCCGGCCGCCCGGCGGCCTCGACCAGCCGCAGCACTCCCGGCGCCACCCCGTTGGCCCGAGCGAACGCCCGCGCCCGCTCGGCACCGCCGGGCCGAACCCGGATGACCAGCGTCCCGGTGGCCGGGTCGGTGCGCCAGCTGCTCACCTCGGCGGGGATGTCCGCCGCGTGGTCCAGCCCCACCTTCATCCGGTCCAGCGTCGCGATGTCCGGTACGGACCGCGCCGTCGCTGGCGCGGCCACCAGCAGGACCGCCGCCAGACTCGACACGCCGAGCACACCCGCCAGGATCCTTCTCACTTTCGCCTCCTCGTCGAAGACGCCAGGCTGGCGCCTGGCGTCTCGACAATGGAAGCCGTTCCGGCAGCAAGGCGTTACCGTCCTGTCGGGTTCTCGCCGAGTAGGGAATTTGTCGCCGTCTCCGTCGCCCACGGTCGGGCCGTCCACCCAACGGCCCTGATAGAAAGAGAGTGGTCGTGATTAATTTATGCGAGCAGGATCCGTTGTCGTAGATGTACGAATTCGGCTGGGCCGTACATCTGGCCTTTCAGGACCTGACTTGGTGTTGGGCCTGCCCAGGAGGGCGGGCCAGGGTTACTCAGCGGCGGAGGCGGTTTGCCGGCGGCGCAGGGTCCGGATCCAGCCCTGCGCGGTGTGCCGGGGGACCTGGTAGTGGCGCCCGCGAGCACGCCGACGAGCACGAGCAGGTAGAGCCTGTGGGTGTGGTCGCGGCGGGAGCCGGCGACCGTGGAGACAGACATGACGGCCTCCAGTTCGCCGACCATCGCGGTGACCACGGTCAGGTCGGCCAGGTCCTGGCCGACGGGCAGCTCGGCGCGCAGCACCCCCGTCAGCCAGGCCGATGTGCTCGGCGATCGCCTCGCCGCGCAGGGCTCCTCGCTGCGGGGGCCTGAGCAACCAAAGAATCGTGGTGGACTGGTGCCCCACCTCGTCCCATGCCCCGGTGCACACCTCGGATCCGCCGGACAGGCGGGACGCGGATCTGGAGCTGAGCCGGCTGCGGCTGCGGCTGCGGCTGCGGCTGCGCGAACCGTAGGGGCAGCGTGTGCAGTCGGCCGTGAAACCGGCCCACCGCGTCGGGCTGATCGGCCCAGGTGATCAGGGCGGCGACGTCGGCGCCGATGCCGTGCGCGGCGTCGGCCCACACTGACCGGACCGGTGCGGCGACGGCGACGGCGACGGCGACGGCGACGGCGAGCATGGCACACAGGGCGGTCTGCGGCATGGTCGTCACCCCTGCTCGGCTGGATCGGTGGGCCGGCGACGCCGTCCCGGGTTGGCGTCATCGCCGGGTGGCTGCCGGCTGTCGTCGCCGGTGGCCAGCGCGGTATGACCGCAGAAAGTGCCCAGCTCGGCCGACTGCCACAGTCGGGAGCGAATCCCTGGGAAAGCGCTGCCAGCAGGGGGTCCCCGCAGGGCTACCTCGCGCGGCGATCCCACCTCGACGCGAATGCACGCTCAAATCGCTGACCGCCCCTGCCCAACCCAGGGCAGGACTCGATGCAGCCTAGCGGTCGGTGTCACCGGGTGCCGGCGGCTCCGTGTATTGGCGATCGAGTCGGGGTCGAGGCATAAGGGTCGGGGTCGCTCAGTTCCGGGCGCCAGTCGCTGAGCGACACCAGGCCGGGAGGCATCAGCGTCATATCGTCGAACAGCGCCATGATCTGCTCGTCGGTTCGGGCGGTGACTTCGGTGGCGGCCTGCGTCCGGAAGACGCCCTTCGCCGCGGACACGCTCGACTCGCCGAAGAGGTCGGTCACGGCTGTGCTTGCATGAGAGATGACCATGGCGCTGCCCGGCACGAGCCGATCCCGTATCGGTGCGACGACATCGGCGATGCGGTCGTCGGGGATCATGTGGAGCACCGCGCAGTAGAGCAGCGCCGTGGGCTGGTCCAGGTCGATCGTCGTGGCCAGGTCGCTGTCGGTGAGCGCGTCGAGGATCAGCTGTGGGCGGGTGAGGTCCGCCTGGATGGCGTGGCAGTGTGGGTTGCCGATCAGGATCTCGTTGGAGGCGACGACCGCCACAGGGTTGATGTCGACGTACAGCACTCGACTGTCGGGGGCAATCGACTGAGCGGTCTCGTGCACGTTGCCCTGGGTGGGGATACCCGGAGCCCAGGTCGAGGAACTGCCGGATTCCCGATTCGGCGAGCACACGTACCACGCGCTGCAGGAACAGCCGGTTTGACACAGCCATGTCGGCGGCTTGCGGAAGGGCCAGCAGGAGCTGTCGAGCGGCCTCGCGGTCGGCGGGGAAGGGGTCTGCTGCACCGATAGGTGGCAGGTTCAGTCACGCGGCCTGACTGGCCGGTGGGGTCATGATTGTCTCGTACTCGATAGGGGTCAACCGGGACAGGGACCGTTGTCGTCGGCGGCGGTGATACGTCCGTTCGATCCAGGTCACGGTGGCGATCCGTAGGGCCTCGCGGGTGCGCCAGGTCCGTCGGTTCAGAACGTTGTGCTGCAGCAGCCCGAAGAAGGATTCCATGGCGGCGTTGTCGCCGGCGGCGCCCACGCGACCCATCGATCCGGCCATCCGGTACCGGTCGAGTGCCCGGACGAACTTTCGTGATCGAAATTGGGCGGATTCAACCGGTCGTCGCAACACCTTGTCGGAAAGGTGGAGCGATGGCTTATGGGCCGGGGCAGAGGCGGGTTCGGGAGTGTCGGGGTCAGATGCCTTCGCCGGGACGACCGACGGTGGCGTGGCGTGAGGACCGGGTCAAGTTTCTGGGCTGCGATCCGGTCCGGTGTGATGACCGAGGACGCGGCCGCGGCGGCGGGTGTGTCGTCGCCGGTGGCGTTCCGGTGGTTCCGGCACGCTGGCGGCGTGAATCCTGGGTTGCCGCCGACGGTGTCGGGCCGCTATCTGTCGTTCTGTGAGCGAGAGGACATCGCTCTGTTGCGGGCGCAGGGCTTGGGTGTTCGTGCGATCGCCCGCCAGGTCGGTCGGGACCCGTCGACCATCTCGCGGGAGTTGCGGCGTAACGCCTCGACCAGAACGTACCGGTTGGACTACAAGGCCTCGACCGCGCAGTGGCATGCGGAGCGTCGAGCCCGCCGGCCGAAGATCGCGAAGCTGCTGACCAATGAGCGGCTGCGAGAGTACATCCAGCAACGGTTGGCGGGCGTGATCCGGACAGCGGACGGCCGGCCGGTCACCGGCCCCCAGGGCCCGCAGTGGAGGGCCGCAACAAGCCCCACCGGGCCGATCGGGCATGGACGACCGGGTGGAGCCCGGAGCAGATCTCCCGCAGGCTCAGGGCCGAGTTCCCGGAGGATGAGTCCATGCGCATCAGCCACGAGGCGATCTACCAGGCGCTCTACGTCCAGAGCCGTGGCGCCCTCAAGCGCGAACTCGTCACCTGCTTGCGAACCGGTCGCGCGCTTCGCGTTCCCCGAGCACGGGCGAAGCAACGCGCGTGGGCGCATGTTACCAGCGACACCCTGATCAGCGAACGGCCCGCCGAAGTTGCCGACCGTGCTGTTCCCGGGCACTGGGAAGGGGATCTGATCATCGGTTTGCAGCGCTCCGCGATCGGGACACTGGTTGAGCGGACGACGAGGTTCATGATGCTGATCCACCTGCCGCGTGAAGCCGGCTGGGGAGTGAGCCCGCGGACGAAGAACGGCCCCGATCTCGCCGGCTACGGGGCGATCACGATGAGCAGAGCCCTCGCCGAGACGATCACCCAACTGCCCGAGCAACTGCGCAGGTCGCTGACGTGGGACCGCGGCAAGGAGTTGTCGGCGCACGCACGCTTCACGGTCGAACCGGCGTCCCGGATTCTTCGCCGACCCCCACAGCCCCTGGCAACGCGGCACCAACGAAAACACCAACGGCCTGCTGCGGCAGTACTTTCCGAAAGGCACCGACCTGTCCCGATGGAGCGCCGACGAGATCAACGCCGTCGCCCACGCCCTCAACAGCCGACCCCGCAAAACTCTCGACTGGAAGACTCCAGCCGAAGTCCTCGACGATCACCTACGATCGCTCCAGCAACCCGGTGTTGCAACCACCGGTTGAATCCGCCTGGGGATCCGCGGTCGGTGTGCAGGATGCAACCGGCCAGGCCGGCGCGTCTGGCGGCGGCGTTGTCCAGTGCGGCGACGGCCAGGCGGCTCTTCATCCGCGAGTCGATGGAGTAGCCGACAATCCGGTGCGACCAGACGTCCTTGATCGCGCACAGGTAGAGCTTGCCCTCTCCGGTGTGGTGCTCGGTGATGTCGGCCAGCCACAGCCGGTTCGGGCCGTCGGCGGTGAAGTCCCGTTTGACCAGGTCGCCGTGCACCGGTGGGCCTACCTTGCTGCCCTTGCCCCGACGCTTGCGCTTGCCGAACGCACTCCACCAGCCGTTACCCGAGCAGATCCGCCATGCGGTGCGATCGGCCATCGGCTGCCCGGCGTCGCGGGCCTCGTCGGCCAGGAACCGGTAGCCGAACTCCGGATCGTCACGGTGGGCGTCGAACAACGCGTTGGCCCGATACGCCGCCACCTGCTCGACGCCGGTGACGGGTCGGGCCAGCCACCGGTAGTAGGGCTGCAAGCGATGTTCAGTACCCGACACGTCACCGCCACGGGGATCCCGTCGGCGGCCAGCTCGCTCACGAGCGGGTAGAGCCTTTTCCCGGCAAGTTCGCCTGTGACAGTTAGGCGGCCCGGCGCAGGACCTCGTTCTCCTGCTCCAACAACCTGATCCGCTTGCGCGCTTCGCGCAGCTCGGCGGACTCACTGCTGGCTGTCCCGGACGTGGTCCCGGCGTCGACGTCGGCCTGGCGCAGCCACTTGAACAACGTCATCGGGTGAACCCCGAAGTCCTTCGCGACCTGCTCAACGGTCACTCCCGCCTCGCGGTCACGAGCGACCCGCACGACATCATCACGAAACTCTCGGGGGTAGGGCTTGGGCACAGCGATATCCTTCCAGCCTGCCCGCAGGGCAAGCCATCTCAGATGCCACCTATCGGTGCAGCAGACCCCCTCGGGGTCCTGCATGACGACGTGCCCGAGGACGTCGCCGTACCACTCCTCGCGGACCACCGTCGCGCCGGCGGCGACCAGGTCGGGCACTTTCTGCCGGATTAGTCGGGCGCGCTCGACCATGTCCCAGGGGCCTGGACCGGCCACCCGGATATCGATATGCATACGGTTCTTGCCGGACTTGCCCTCTCCGAGACGCGGGAGCAAACGCGGCCCGAAACGCCGGATTGACGCTGACCCTTGGCCTGCTCCGCCTCATGCAACCACTGCGAAGAACACCTTCAGGTCGCAAGCCACCGCCGTGGCGGTGTTAGCCGTGACCGCGTTAGACGTGCGATAACCTGCGGTGGCCTGTAGAGATGCCCGCAGGAACTCGGGCGATACGCCGAGGGGGATACCGAGCGCCCACGCCCATCGGGTCAGGCAGTAGACCAGGGCAACCGCGGCGGCGATGTAGGTGACGGTACGCCCCCAGCGTCGCACAGCCGAAGCCGGCGCAATGTCAGCAACCGGCGCGGCTCAGCGGGTCCGGTAGCGCGCGTAGATCAGTCCGCTGTCGAAGGCACGTTCCTCGACCAGCTCGAGTTCGAGGCGCACGCCGTCGGGAAAGAACCGCTTGCCGCCGCCGACCACGCTCGTGGTGATGAACAGGTGGTACTCGTCCACCAGGCCGGCCGCGATCGCCTGGGCCGCGAGGTTCGGGCCGTCGACGGTGAGGTCGTGATCGGCCTCGGCCTTGAGCTTGCGCACCGCGTCCGGGTCGAAGGTCCGCTCGATCCTGGTCTTTGCGCTGGACACCGATTCCAACGTCGTGGAGTACACGACCTTCTCCGCGGCCTGCCAGTCGCGGGCGTACTGCAGGATGTGCGGCGGCAGGTCGGGCTCGGTGTGCGCGGTCTCCCAGTAGACCATCGTCTCGTACATCCGCCGGCCGTAGAGGTACGTGCCGACGGGACGGAAGACGTCGTTGATGAAGGTGTGCACCTCCGGATCCTCCGCCCCGGTGCCGAGGTTTCCGTCCGCCGCCTCGGCGTAGCCGTCGAGCGAGGTGATCATCGAGTAGATGAGCTTTGCCATGGGTCTCCTTCAGGTGGTGGTGTGGGTGGTGTGCTCGGGGTCGGGTGGAAACACCGCGAGCCGGGCATCGGTGACGTTGTCGAAACGGGCATCCCCTCCGCAGATGAGCACGAAACGCCTGGAGATCGCGGCCTGATAGACCAGCAACCGCCCAGCCGGTTCGAGGTTCTCCGGCACTAGCTGGTGACCGGTCGGCAGGCGGGTGTTAAGCAAGCTCACTGGTCGGCTTTTGAAGACGTAGGGGATCGCCTGGGAAGACCACCCAGTCAGCGTTCAGACAAGGCCCCAGTCGCCTGTCGGCGTGCCGGCTGAGGGGTCGGCTACGACCTGCCGCGAGGTTGCAGCCACGGCGGGTTGACGGAGATTGTTTCGGGAGTGAGGCCGTATTGGTCGGCGACTTCCCGCAGCCGCTGTTCGCCACGGCCGAGGGTGAAGCGGTGTCCATCCGGGTCGCGTACGACGAAGTCCCGCATGCCATAGGGACGGGAGGCCACCGGGTCGGCGATGTCGGCGCCGGCCTGCTGGTACTCCGCGCACAGGGCGTCGGGATCCTCGACGTACACGTAGGCGGACTGCGGGGGCGGTGGGGAGTCGCTCGCCCACGCGGCGAGCAGCAGCATCTCGATCTCGCCGCTGGCCAGTGCGGCTAGGTTGCCGTCGGCGGTGCGCCAGGCGAGGTGAAGGCCGAGCGCTTCCTGGTAGTAGGCGACCGAGCGGTCCATGTCGGTGACCGGAAGCTTCGGCATCAGGTGCAGCCAGGTCGTCAGGTCGGTTGGTGCGTCAACGGTCATGTGGTCCTCCTGAGTGAGTGCGTCCACCGCTTCCAGTAGGCGGCGGACTTCGTCGAGGCGGGCCTCCAGCCGCGCGCGGTGGTCGCGGAACAGTTGGCGCCGTTCCGTGTCGCTGGTACCGGCGAGGATGCGGCGGATGTCGGCGATGGGCATGTCCAAGGAGCGGAGCAGGGCGATCGCCCGGGCGGCGCCGGTCTGGCCGCGCGTGTAGTAGCGGTAGCCGGACTGCGCTTCGCGGCCGTCAGGTTCGAGCAGCCGCAGCCGGTCATAGCGGCGTAGTTGCGGGATGCTCAGGCCGACAAGCTCGGCGAACTGTCCGATCTGCCACCGCCCGGATCGGTCGTCCGTGTGATCGTCGTCCATGAGCCGATTCTGGGAGGCTGACCCGCATCAGGGTCAAGACCCGGACGTCATCCTTCGACAACGTGGATGGCGGCAGGCCAAGGCGGTCTGTGTTCGAGTGGCCGGTGAACCGACAAATGAGGCGGTGGGTTCAGCTACCAGTCCTGCGCCAGGTCCGACTGCTGCGTGGCTGCGCTCGTCGGGGTATACGGGCCCCGGTCCCCGCGGTCGGTGAGGGGGCGCTCGGCTTTTGGGCTGCACTGCGGCGGTCTTTTCGGACACCCGGTGTCGGCGACGCGTGAAATCGGACCCCGGGTCGGCGGGTGAATCTGGACCCCTCTTCGAGGATCGGAGGGGTGTTGAGCATGGAGAACTGGGCGGAGATCCGTCGTCTTCATCGGGCTGAGGGGATGCCGATCAAGGTGATCGCCCGCACGCTTGGGGTGGGTCGTAACACGGTGCGGCGGGCGTTGGCCGCGCAGGGGCCGCCGAAGTACCAGCGGCCGGCGAAGGGTTCGATCGTGGACGCGGTGGAGCCGCAGATCCGGGCGTTGCTGCGGGAGTGGCCGTCGATGCCGGCCACGGTGATCGCGGAGAGGATCGGTTGGACGCGGTCGTTGACCGTGCTCAAGGAGCGGGTGCGCCTGTTGCGGCCGTTGTTCATGGCGCCGGACCCGGCGCAGCGCACGGAGTATCTGCCGGGCGAGTTGGCGCAGTGTGATCTGTGGTTCCCGCCGGCGGATGTGCCGTTGGGGTTCGGGCAGGTGGGTCGGCCGCCGGTGTTGGTGATGGTGTCCGGCTATTCGCGGTGGCTGTCGGCGGTGATGATCCCGTCGCGGCAGTCACCGGACCTGCTGGTCGGACACTGGACGTTGATCTCCGGCTGGGGACGGGTGCCCAAGGCGTTGGTGTGGGACAACGAGTCCGCCATCGGTCAGTGGCGGGCCGGCAGGCCGCAGCTGACGGAGGCGATGAACGCCTTCCGCGGCACCCTCGGCATCAAGGTGATCCAGTGCCGGCCGGCGGACCCGGAGTCCAAGGGCCTGGTGGAGCGGGCCAACGGCTATCTGGAGACCTCGTTTCTGCCCGGACGCCGCTTCTCCTCGCCGGCCGACTTCAACGCCCAACTCACTGAGTGGTTGGTGCGGGCGAACAACCGCCAGCACCGGACGCTGGGCTGCCGGCCGGTGCAGCGGTGGGACGCCGACCGGCAGGTGATGTTGCCGTTGCCACCGGTCGCGCCGGTGGTCGGCTGGCGGCAGACCACCCGCCTTCCTCGTGATCATTACGTGCGCTTGGACGGCAACGACTATTCGGTGCACCCGTCGGTGGTCGGCCGCCGCGTCGAGGTCACCGCCGATGTCGATCGGGTGGAGGTGTTCTGTGATGGTCGGGCGGTGGCCCGGCACGATCGTTGCTGGGCCAAGCATCAGAGCATCACCGATCCCGTCCACCGCCGGGCCGCCGCGGATTTGCGTATCGCCGCGCAACACAAGCCGGCGGCCGCCGTCGACGGCCAGGTCGAACGGCGGCCGTTGAGTGACTACGACCGCCTGTTCGGCCTGGATGAGGTGGCTGCGTGATGGCCGCCAAGACCAGCCGCAACGTCGTCTCGGAGATCGCGTTCCTCACCCGTGCCCTGAAGGCGCCGTCCCTCGCGGCGTCGGTCGAGAGGCTGGCGGAGCGGGCCCGGGCGGAGTCGTGGACGCATGAGGAGTTCCTCGCCGCCTGCCTGCAACGCGAGGTCGCTGCCCGTGAGGCTCATGGCGGTGAGGGCCGCATCCGGGCGGCGAGGTTCCCGGCCCGCAAGAGCCTGGAGGAGTTCGACTTCGACCACCAACGGTCGTTGAAGCGGGAGACGATCGCCCACCTCGGCACCCTCGACTTCGTGGCGTCGAAGGAGAACGTGGTGTTCCTCGGCCCGCCTGGCACGGGCAAGACCCACCTGTCCATCGGCCTGGGGATCCGGGCCTGCCAGGCCGGACACCGGGTCGCGTTCGCCACCGCCGCCCAGTGGGTGTCCCGCCTCGCCGATGCCCACCACGCCGGCCGTCTCCAGGACGAGCTGGTCAAGCTCGGCCGGATCCCGCTGCTGATCGTCGACGAGGTCGGCTACATCCCCTTCGAAGCCGAAGCCGCGAACCTGTTCTTCCAACTCGTGTCCAACCGCTACGAACGAGCCTCGCTGATAGTCACGTCCAACAAGCCCTTCGGCCGGTGGGGCGAAGTGTTCGGCGACGACGTCGTCGCCGCAGCCATGATCGACCGCCTCGTCCACCACGCCGAAGTCATCTCGATGAAGGGCGACAGCTACCGACTCAAAGACCGCGACCTCGGCCGCGTTCCTGCGGCTACCAAGACCAACGACTGAGTAAGGTCATACCCAGGCAAAGGGGTCCGATTTCAGACGTCGCAGCAGGGTCCGATTTCACGCGCCGACGACACCCGGGAGCAAGTTGGAGCTGACGACCCCATCCGACGTGCGCCGGGTTTGGGCGTGGGCCCGCGTCGGCGAGTCTGTAGCCGTAGGGTGGCCTGCCGCCGAGGTGGCAGGGGTTCCGGGCACTGCAGTTGGTCGGCGGCGAACGCGTGTCCGTATTCGCCGACTACGGTCGTGTCGAACCCGTGGCTTGCATCGGGGAGCGTGGCCAACAAGGTGGTGGCCTGCAAGGGCTGCCGCCAATCGTGGCGGCGCGAGTCGCCCACGTCGAAGTACTTGGCCACGATCGCTTCGTGAGTGGCGACGAGCTCGGTGGTGCAATAGCGCCGGTGCTGGGAGGTCATCCGATCCTGGTGCTCTCCGCGGTCAAGCCGGACAGGTAGTCCGGCCGCACTCTGGACGATCCGGGCCGGAGCTGGTGGTAGTCGGTTGCGTGTCCTGCTGCGGTGCTCCATGATCTGGGTCGTGTCTGATGTGAAGGGCGGCCTCCGCCCCATTCGATGAACGCGCCGGTGCCGATGGGTGGATCGGCGGATCTGGCGTGGTTGGACGATGCTCTCCGTGCAGGTGACGTCGGCAGGTACGGTCCTGCTCGGTCGAGGGTGTTCGAAGCCGCCGAGCTCGAACGCGACGGCGTGGTCGTCCGGCACCTGCTGGCTCGCGTTGCCAGTAGTTCTTCCGATGTCCGACCGGCGGTCCCGGCGGTCCTTGCCGATCTGTGTCCGCAGGCGGGTCTGTGGCCGGCAGCCGCTGACGCCGCAGCGGTTGCCCTCGGCGACCCCGATGAGCGGGTACGGCGTGCGGCGGCCTGGTTGTTCGTGGCGGCGGCCGGCGCGGACGAGGGGACTCTGCTGCTGTTCGGGGCGTCTGATCCGGTCACGCGAACGGCGTTGGCGGAGGCGTTGTGGCTTCGGATGCTGCAGCGGGGCGACCGTGGTGACCGGTGGGTCGGCCTGGTCGAGCGGATGTGGCGTGACGACAATCCGGCGGTGCGTTTCCTCGGTGCCTGCGCTGGCTTGCTGACTGCCGCCCCGCCCGATTGGCCGAGGCTGGACACCGCGGTTCGCGGGGACCTGGTGCCGGCCGCCGAGGCACTCGGCGGGGAGGGCGGACGGATCTCGTGGAGTGCTGGCGAGCGGTGGGCGATCGTCCTGCGGCGCAGGGATCGGGAGCAGGACGCTTACGCCGCGGTGGCGCAGTTGGTTCGCGCGGGTGAGGAAGAGTGCGTTCGTCAAGCGGGCCTGGCGATCGCGGCGGAGGCGATGCGGGCGTGGCGGGCTGCCCCGGTCCGGCTGGCACCGGTGCTGTCGGCCGTGTTCCCGGAACGGGCCTCGGCGGTGCGGATCGCAGCTGTCGGCGTGGTGTGCGCTTCGCTGACCGCCACGCGTCTGGTCGCTGAACAGCTCACGCGGATGCTGGTCGAGCCGGCCGTGTCGGCGGAGGTCGCGGTGGCTCTGGGCTGTGTCGGGGATACTCGCGCGGTTCCGGAGTTGTTGCGTCTGCTGGGCGACGACGATCCGCCTTCTCGGCTCGGTGACGCGCTCGCCATGGTGGCGTCGGCGTCACCCGATCCGACGGGCCTGGTCCGGGCTGCGCGGCAGGTGCTGGCCGGCCATCCGGGGTCCTGCCGCGAGGGACCGCACCGGCACAGGTGTCCCACGCGCGTGGCGGTGCGTCTGCTGTCGGCGCTTGGCCCGCATGCGGCGGACGCGGTGCCCGATCTGGCTGCCCGGCTCGCCGACGCGATGCAGCGCGGTGTCCTGCCCGAGGCCCGGCCGGTGGTGGGTGCGCTCGCAGCGATCGGTGCGGCGGCCGCGCCGGCGGTGCCGCTTCTGCGCCGGTTCGCCGTCTCGAACGATGCGGCGGCGGATATCGCCGTGCGCGCGTTGCTCACGATCACGGGGGACCGGCGCATCGCGGACGACTACCTTGGCGCCCGCCCGGAACGGCCCCGCCGTTGTCGCATCGCCCCGGACCTGTTCGACTGGCTGGCCCAGCACGGTGGCCTCACGGATCGGCAGGTCCGGCAGCTGAACCACCTGTTCACCCAGCGGGAAGGATGGGCGTCACCACGGCCCGCCAGCCGCTTCAACGCTTCTGAGCACGCTTCCCCCGTACTTCGACGACGACGCGTTCGCGCCACCGGTCATGAAGGCCCTCGCCGCGATGGGCCCACATGCCCGGCCGGTGATCCCCGTGCTCGATCGTCTGATCACCTCCCGGCACCGCGTTGCGGTGTACCTGGGCGACGCCGACGCCGAGATGCGCGCCGACGATCACCTGCTGCAGCAGGCCCTGGCCGCCCGCGCCCAGATCACCGCCGCCCCCATCTGACCGGCCCCCGCAGGAGCCGCAGGGCCGTCAAGACCAACCGACCCGTGCAACGATCAGGAGGAACCATCGCTGTGCCCAAGACCAGACGTGAGCGTGAACAGGAAAGCTTGCGCCGCCGGCTGGAAGTCCTCCGGCTTCCCGTCGTACCGCTGCGTCATGCCGGCTACCTGACCCCACACCGAACCGACCCACAGTGGGAGCGGATACCTGAGACGGTGGGTGTGGGCCCGGACCATCGCGCCTTCGCCGTCTGGGCCAGTCGAGAGCAACCCGGACGGCGTCTGGTCACCATCCATGACGGCAGCCGACAGCCGGTCCGGTCCGTGCAACTCGACGGGTGCATCCGACCCAGTTTCGTGCAGCCCCTACCCGGCGACCGCATCCTGCTCGTCCGGGGACGAAACCAGGGGAGCGCCAACGCCGAAATCTGGACCTGCGACGGGCATCGCGAACACCACGGTGACCTCGGCGACGCGATCGAGCACGTGCTGACCACCCCCGCCGGCGCTATCTGGGCCGGCTACTTCGACGAGGCCATGGCCGGCAGCGGCCCCCAAACACACGGCCTCGCCCGCTTCACCACGGACCTCGAACCCGACTGGCTCTACCCGCAGCGCCCTGCAATGCCAGAGATCTTCGACTGCTACGCCCTCAACCTGGCCGAGGAGACAGCATGGACCTGCGCCTACACCCCGTTCCACCTCGTCTCCGTCGCTGGCGACACGCCGACCGACCACGGCCGAGCCCCCTACCGCGGCGCCCACGCCCTGCTGACCGACGGCAGCATCGGTGCGTTCATCTCGGGCTACGGACCTGAGTACGACCTGGTGACCCCGTTCCAGATCGAGGCCGCATCGGTGGCCGTTGCCGGTGAGCAGGCCCGGCTCGTCCTGCCCGACGGCATGGAGATACGCCGCGCCCGCATCTTCTGTCGCGGCCCAGAACTCCACGTCATCATCGGCGAATCCTGGTACCGCACCGACCTCGGACTGCTCGGCCAGGCCCGACGACATCGCTGACCACGCCATTGCTACGGCCGCCGCCCAGCACGCTGATGTCCTCGCGACGTTCGCGCGGACGCAGGCCTTTCCCAGAGCTTCGCGTAGCCTAGGTCAACGCGGCGCTCTGCGGGTCCCGACTTGTGGACGAGCAGCCGCGCCTCATCCGGTCGCTCTGTCGTCCAGTGAGACGGGGCGTGAGGAACATCAGAACGGGATGGCGTGCTGCCAGTGTGGTTCCGGCCGATTTGCGTCTACTCCTGGTGTCCAGAAAAAACCTGTCTGGAGCCGGTGGCCGTCGTCCGCGTCGCCGCGCGCCGCAGGCACCACGCCCAGCACGACATCGGCGCGGCGCATCAGTGCGTGGAACCGTCTCAGGTCAGCCTTGTCGGTCCAGCCACGGCGCTGGGCCTCGACCGCGAGACGGGCGTGCAGAGCCAGGTAGTGGGCATGGGGAGTGGTGGTGATGACGCCGGGGATCAGCGCGGCAGCATTGTTCCGATCACCGTTTCGACGGCGAGGGGCCGACGACCAGTGTCCTCAGAGGTTCCCGGCTGGCTGTCCAGGCCGGACCGAGCATCGCGGTTTCCGGCGCTCGCACGCGATCATCGGAGGGGCGATGAGATCCACCGTGCTATGGAAGAAGACTGGCCCAGGTACGGCCCTCGAAGTGACGGAAAGCAGACAGGCCTCTCCACGCCCGCGATGACCCATTTGCTGGGGCAGCCCCGCAGGACGTCGCTCTCCCGCCGCTGAGGGCAGGATCGCGCCTGCAGCGTCTACTACGCTCACTCGGATTCAAGCTGTTGCGTCCGTGTCCCTGACGGTGATGAGGTCGGATGAGTTGGTTGCATCGGCGGGTCGTTCTGGCCTCGTTGCTTGCCGTGGTGGGGCTGACCATCGTCGGGGTCTGGGTGCTCGTTGCGCGGGATCGACCGGTTCCGGAGCCTCGCGAGCGGAGGTACGAGGCATTCACCGCGTGTCTGCTGACCGACGACAAGGGTCTCGCGGGTGAGCAGGCGAAGGCGGCCTGGGCTGGCATGCAATCCGCCTCCGCCGCCCATTCGATCAAGGTGCAGTACCTCGCCGTCGAGGGGCCGCAGACGCCGGCGAACGCGCTGGCGTACTTCAACACCCTGGCCTTGGAGGGGTGTGGGGTTGTGGTGGCGGTGGGTGAGGCGCCGGTGGCGACGGTGGAGCAGGGGAGGGGGCGGTTCCCGAAGCCTCGCTATGTGACGGTGGGGTCCGAGGTGGAGGGTGCCCGGGTTGTGTCCGCTGCCACGAGTGACGGCATCCGCACGGGGGTCGAGGCGGCGGTCGGCGAGGTCTGGGCCGCAACTTCTACCAGATAATCTTGCATACATCCATGCTTGTGTTATTACGGAGCGTCCAGGAAGCTTTGCTCTCGGTGTGATCTGGTCAACGGGGGAGGGCTGCCATGGGCGGTCGGCGGCAGCATGCGCAGCTAGCGGTACGTGGTCGCCCCGGCCGCCGTCGACGCCGGGCCACCGGCCGCTTGGCCGTCGTCCTCGTTCTGACGATGCTGATGACGGTGGCTGCCCCGAAGGCGCCGCTGCATCACCAGGGCAACAGCGGCTTTCCGCTGTCCTGGCTGTCTGACCTGTTGGCGCTCAGGTTCTCGTGGGCCGACCCGGCGACCCCGAAACAGCAGATGGGCCGGTCACCCCAGCGGGGGCACTACGTCGACTCGCCGACGGTGCAGGACCGCAGCTCCGTGCGGCCCGCCCCGGGAGAGTTGGCGCTGCACACGTCGCGCAAGCCCGCCACGGGCAAGCGGACCACCCGATCCGCCGACGGGTTCGACCCCGCGGTTAGCAGGCACGTCCCGGAAGCGTCCACCAGCACCTCCGATGTATTCCAGAACCCGGACGGCTCCTACACCCGTCGCGTGCGGCAGAGCCCGGTGAACTTCAAGGACCGGCAGGGACGCTGGCAGCGGATCGACAACAGTCTCACCTCCGACGGCGGGCGCCTGCGGGCCAGGGCCGTCCCGATCGACGTGTCCCTTGCCGGAAGCACCGATCCGGGGACCCCGCTGGTGCGGATGGGCCTTCCCGGTGGGCAGAGCCTCGGCTACGACCTGGCGGGAGCCGCGCCCAGCACGGCTTCCGTGGAGCGGGGTGTCGCCACGTATCCGGGCGTGTTCCCCAACGTCGACCTGACTCTTCGCGTTAGCGGCAACGCGGTCAAGGAGAGTCTCGTCTTCCACTCGGCGGACGTGGCGACCGAGTACCTGTACCCGCTGCGCCTGACCGGCCTGACGGCGCGCGTCGACGACGACGGTGAGGTGCGCTTCGTCGATAGTGGCGGCAAGGCGGTGGCCGTCATGCCGATCGGGTGGATGCAGGACTCGGCGGTGGACCGGACCGGGGCGAAGGCGACCTCCCACGACATCCGCTACGCCATCGTCGAGCACGGCGACGGGCAGGCCCTGAAGGTGTCGATCGACGGCGCCTGGCTGCGGGACCCGGCACGGAAGTTCCCGGTGGAACTGGACCCGACCACCGGCACCATCGCCACGAACACCGACGACACGTACGTGCAGTCGGACAGCACCACCGCGCGGTTCACCGCGGACAACGTCGCGGTCGGTTCCTTCGGCAGCGGCAGCGCCAAAGCGCTGCTGCCCTTTGCCGCCTTGAGCGCCACCTACGAGGGCAAGCGGCTCACTGCGGCCGACCTGAACCTGTTCATGAGCTACCAGGGACTCGGCGGCGAGTGCGCCGCCCGCCGGTTCGACGTGCACCGGGTGACGCAGAGCTGGTCGGCGGCGTCGGTCACCTACAACAGCTTCCCGTCCTACACGAGCTCGATCGGTAACGCGTCGCCGAGCAGCGCTGCCGCGTGCGGCAACGTCAACGCGGTCCGTACGGTCGGCACCTGGGTGTCCGTGCCGTTGAACGTCGCCGAGGTCAACGAATGGGTGAGCGGTGCGAACAACTACGGGCTCGCCCTGACGGCCTCGGAGACCGACACCGTGGCGTGGAAGCGGTTCACGTCGGCCAACGCCGACCTGGACTGCAACAACAGCGTCTACGGGTTGATCGACTGTGGTCCCTTCATCGACGTCACCTACACCGACAACGTCGCCCCGCAGGTCGACCTGCGGTACCCGTCGAACAACGGCACCGTCGACACCCTCACCCCGGAACTGATCGCCCAGGGCCACGACTCGGACAACTGGCCGGCGAAGGGCCTGTGGTTCAACTTCCTTGTCTACAACGACCAGGCAACGCAAATCGCCAACTCCGGCTGGGTGGCCGGCGGCGTGTGGAAGGTCCCCGCCGGGGTGCTGGAGTGGAAGAAAACCTACCTGTACGCGGTCCGGGTCAGCGACAACTCCTCCACCGGCGCCACCACACCGATGTACGCGTTCACCCCCCAGGTACGGCAACCGCCGGTCACTTCCGCGCTCGCCCAGAACGGCGGCAGGGGCTACGACGGCAACATCGGCAACTACACGACCTCCGACACCGACGCGCAGGTCACCGCCGTCGGACCGGCGCTGGCCGTCAACCGTGACTACAACAGCCTCGACACCAGGACCGACAACGCCTTCGGCCGAGGCTGGTCGTCGATCCTCGACATGCGCGCCACCGAGACCCGCGACGCCTCGAACACTCTGCAGACCGTGACGGTGCGCTACCCCGACGGGCAGGAGGTGGCGTTCGGCCGCAACAACAGCGGCACCTGGGTCGCGCCGCTGGGTCGCTACTCGGTGTTCAAGCCGATCACCGGCGGATACTCCCTGACGGACAAGGACGCCACGTCCTACGAGTTCACCCAGGCCGCCGGGACCGGCGTGCACCGGATCACGAAGATCGCGGACGCCTCCGGCCGCGCGTTGACCTTCCAGTACGGCACCGGCGGCCGGCTGGAGAAGATGACGTCGGCGGCGTCCAATCGGAGTCTGTCGTTCACCTGGTCGACGCCGCCGACCGCCACGGTTGCGCACGTCGCCACTGTCAGCACCGACCCGGTCGTGCCGGCCGACCCGGGAAGCGTCCAGACCTGGACCTACGGCTACGACGGCGACCTGCTGACGTCGGTCTGCGAACCCGACGCCGGCACCCAGTGCGACACCTACGGCTACACGTCGGTGTCGCAGCACGTCAACACCGTCCTCAACAGCGACCCGTACGCGTTCTGGCGGCTCAACGACGCCCCGAACGCCACCGCCGCACCCAGCTCCGTGATCTCCAAGGACGGCGCCGATACCGGCACCTACACCGACGTCACCCTCGGCGGCGCTGCGGCGCTGCCGGACTCGACGTCGACGTCCGCGACGTTCAACGGGATCACGTCGCGCGTCGCCCTGCCCGCGAAGGCCGTCGCCGAAAGCGCGTACCAGTCGATCGGCCTGTGGTTCAGGACCAGCACCCCCAACGGGGTCCTGTTCAGCTACCAGAAGGACCAGGTCACGCCCGGCGCCACCACGACCGCGGCCTACGTCCCCGCCCTCTACGTCGGCTCCGACGGCAGGCTCCACGGCGAGCTGGGCACCGCGAACCCGGCGGGCGCGATGTCCTCGCCCGGCCCGGTCACCGACGGACAGTGGCACCACGTGGTCCTCGCCGGCAACGGCGGCAGCCAGCAACTGTTCCTCGACGGCACGCAGATCGGCAGCCTGACCGGCGCGATCAACCTGCACAGCCTCGACGCCGGCAACGCCTACCTGGGCGCCGGATACCTCGGCGGCGCCTGGCCCAACCAGCCGCACAGCACGCCGACCGCCACCTTCTTCACCGGGTCGATCACCGACGTCGCCTACCACAATCGGGGCCTGTCGGGCACGGACGTCGCTGCGGCGTACGAGTCGGGTCGCGCTGGCACCCCGCAGCTGTCCCTGGTGACCAGCGCCGCCGGGCGGGTCCAGGCCCAGGTCGTCTACCACAGCGTCACCGGCCGGGTCGCCCAGATCACCGACGAGAACGGCGGCGTGTGGAAGGTCGGCGCGCCGGCCGCGTCTGGCTCCAGCCTGGTGTACGTGTCGTCGGTGCTGGGTTCGCAGCCCACGGACTACTGGCGGCTGGGGGACGTCGAGGCGCCGGCCGACGCTGTCAACGTCGTGCACAGCCACGAGGCCCATTACAACGCGGTCACCTTCGACACCAACCAGTCGGACACGAGCCCGTTCTCCGACACCTACGGCGCGATCTTCAACGGCACTTCGTCGTACGTGAAGCCGTACAACCCCGCAAACCAGACCATCCCTGGCATCGACTTCCCGGTCGTCGACGACACCACCGTCGAGATGTGGTTCAAGACGCCGACCAACCACGCCGCCAGCGGCGTTCTCTACTCCTACCAGCGCAACGAGCTGAACAACGCCCCCACCACCACGAACTGGACGCCGGCGCTGTACGTCGGCGCCGACGGCCTGCTGCGCGGCGAGTTCTACAACGGCACCTGGAACGCGCCCATCACCTCCACCACTAAGGTCAACGACGGCAAGTGGCACCACGTCGTGCTGTCCGCGTCGACGACCCGGCAAACCCTCTACCTCGACAACAAGATCGTCGGCTTCCTCGGCGCCATGGTCGCCACCAACGCCACCGTCTCGTACGTCGGCGCCGGCACCACCCGGGGCTGGCCCAGCTCGTCGGGGGACGTCAGCTACTTCAAGGGCAACATCGCCGAGTTCGCCTACTACGACCGGGAACTCCCGCCGGCGGAGGTCGACGCCCACTACCGGGCCGCGAAGAGCGCCGCGCAGACCGGCCCCACGGCGACCCTGACCCCCGTCGCCACCGTCACCACCACCGACCCGGCGAACAAGACGTCCACCGACGTCTACGACATCGTCAACGGCAACCGCCTCATCGCCGCCACCGACGCGCTCGGCCGGACCACCTCCTACGGCTACGACGTCGGCGGCTTCGAGTCCGTGGAGTTCGACCCCCTGGAAGGAAGACGGCCTCCGGCCGCGACGTGCGGGGCAACACCATCCGCTCCACCGTCTGCCGCGACCAGACGACGTGCGACAGCACGTACTACAAGTACTGGCCCGACTCCACCACCGTGAACCTCACCCCGGACCCACGCAACGACCAGCTCATCGAGGTGCGCGACGCCCGCTCGCAGAGCGCCACCGACAACACCCACCTCACCAAACTTGGCTACGACACCGCTTTTTATCCGGGTCAGCGTCACCTCCCCACCCGTCCCGGGCTACGCGTCCGGGCGGACCACGACGATGACGTACTTTTTTCGTGACTACACCCGCGGTCGGGGGCGGCTCTTTTCCCACCCGGCCTTCCACTGACCACCGTGTCGGCCAAGGGCGCCACCCAGCAGACGGAGTACGACTCCGCCGGCGACGCCGTCCGCATCACCGACCCCGCCGGACTGGTCACCGAGTTCACCTACGACGGGATCGGACGCACCCGCACCAAAACCGTCAAGGCCGAGGCACCCTCCGGTGACCTGACCACCACCTACACCTACGACGCGGCCGGGCAGGTCGTCGAGCAACTCGACCCGCCGGTGCTCAACCAGGTGACCGGCGCGACCCACACCGCGAAAACCACGACCACCTACGACGCCGACGGCAACGTCACCTACCGCAAGGTCGAGGACACCACCGGCGGGGACGCGCCCCACGACTCCACCAGCGACTACAACACCCACGGCCAACTGGTCAAGACCGTCGACGCCGTCGGCGCGGTCACCCTCTTCGAGTACGACGACTACGGCAACACCACCGAAACAGTGGCGTGCGCCGTCAGCCCACCCCCGGCAAGCCCCTGCCCGGCCGGCGACGTCCTACGCGCCAAGACGGAAACCTACGACTCGGCCGGACAGCAGCTGACCACCACGATCACCGGCGCCGACGGCACCAACACCCGCGTGTCATCGAAGGCCTACTTCGCCAACGGCAACCTCGCCTCCGACACCGACGCGATGAACTGGGTGACGGAGTACGAGTACGACTTCAACGACAACGTCACTAAGGTCACCCGCACCGACGGCGTCAAGCGGTTCGTCCGCGAACAGAGCAGCTACGACGCCATCGGCAACGTCATCACCCAGCGCGCCGACAACGGCGCCAACTGGACCACCTACAGCTACGACGCCGCCGGCCGGCTCGTCTCCTCCACCGAGCAGCCGGGCGACCTCGAACGCGTCACGAAGTACTCCTACGACGCCGACGACCACGTCACCAGCACCCAGAGCCTCGCCGGGCAGCTCCAGACGCCCCTGCAGACCGTCGAGAACACCTACGACCCGATGGGCCGGGTGACCTCCGAGAGCGTCAGCGTCAAGAGCGCCGCCCTACCCACCGGCTGGTGGCGGATGGAGGAGGCGGCGGGCTACGAGGCGTACGACTCCTCGCCGTCGCAGCGCACCCTCTACTCGTACAACGGCACCGTCGGCCGCTCCGACGGAGCCGCGCTGTTCACCCGCACCAACGTCCTGCAGACCGCGCAGCCGGCGCTGAACACCACCCAGTCGTACTCGGTGTCCGCCTGGGTCAAGCTCAGCGACCTCAACCAGGACCAGACGGTCGTCGGCGAGGGTGGCAACAACAACGGGGCCTTCTTCCTCAAGTACAGCAAGTCCTACAACCGGTGGGAGTTCGCCGCAGCCCGGACGGACACCACCTCCACGACCTGGAGCGCCGCCCGGTCCAGCGCCGCGCCTGCCGTGAACACCTGGGCCCACCTGGTCGCCGTGTTCGACGCCGGCACCAAGGAGATGAGCCTGTTCGTCAACGGCTCGCTGTCGGGCAGCACCACCCAACCCACCCCCTGGAACGCCCTTACCCCACTGGCCGTCGGCGGCATCCTCATCGGCCCCAACGAGGCGCAACTGGTCAACGGCGCCATCGACAACGTGCAGATCTTCCAGGAGGAGCTCAGCGCCGACGAGGTCGGCACCCTCTACGGCGCCGGCAACGGCCGCAAGGCCACCACGACGGTGACTCCGAAGAAACTGACCACCAGCTACACCGTCGACAAACGCGGTCTGATCACCGCCGTGACCGACCCGATGGGCAACGTCACCACCTACGAGTACGACGCCCCCGGCAACCTGGCCAAGGTCGTCGCCCCGCCGGTGTCCACCGAGACGTTCGGCGGCGGCGCGCCCGTGCCGGCGGTGCCCGTGTTTCGCACCGGCTACAACACCTTCGGCGAGCCGACCGAGACCCAGGACCCGCTGACCAACGTCCTCACCACCCGCTATGACGCCGCCGGCCGACCGATCAAGACGATCCGGCCCGCCTACACACCACCCGGCGGCACCCCGATCCCCGCCGCCGAGACCAGCACCGCCTACGACGGGCTCGGCCAGGTCGAGTCCACCACCGACGCGCGCGGCAAGACCACCACCTTCGAGTACGACGCGCTCGGCAACACCGTGCAGGTCACCAACCCGGCCGGCAAGGTCACCACCGCCGCGTACGACAAGGTCGGCGACCTCATCGAAACCGTCGACCCCACCGGCGCCAAGACCACCGCCACGTACGACTACCTCGGCCGCGTCCTCACCCGCAGCCAGGTCGTCCGCCAGCCCACCCCGATCACCAACACCACCACCTACGACTACGGCACCGGCGCGTACGGCAACACTCCCGCCGCCGGACCCTGGCTGCGCAAGGTCACCACCCCGGAGGGCGTCACCACCTCCACCACCTACAACTGGGTTGGCGAACCCCTCACCGTCACCGACGGCGCCAACAACGTGACCACCACCGACTACGACGGTCTTGGCCGCCCGGTCAGGACGATCCTGCCGGACTCGACCAGGACCACCGTCGCCTACGACGGCATCGGTCGCCCCACCATGGTGCAGAACCTCGACGCCAGCAACGTCGTGCAGACCACCGAGAAGATGGGCTACGACGACAACGGCAACCTCACCTGGGTCAAGGACGCCCGCGGCACCACCACCAACTTCGGCTACGACGCCCGGGGCAACCTCACCAGCGAAACCCAGCCGGTCACCAACACGACCGCCATCGGCACCTCCTTCGGCTACGACCTCGCCGGCAACCAGACCCGGTTCACCGACGGCCGCGGCAACGCCTTCTGGACCACCTACAACTCGTGGGGCCTGCCCGAGTCGCGGATCGAACCGGCCACCCCGGCCTACCCCAACGTCGCCGACCGCACCTTCACCATCGCCTACGACGCCCTCGGTCGCCCCGTCCGCCAGGACTCACCCGGCGGCGTCACCGTCACCAACACCTACGACGACCTCGGCCAGCTGAAGCGAGTCACGGGCAGCGGCGCCGAAGCCACCACCGCCGACCGCGTCTTCGACTACGACGACGCCGGCCGGCTGACCTCACTGTCCGTCCCCTCCGGCACGAACACCATCGGATACGACGACCGGGGCCTCCCGCTGACCATCACCGGCCCCACCGGCAGCAACTCCTTCTCGTACAACCGCGACGGCAGAATGGCCGCCCGCACGGACGCCGCCGGCACCACCAACTACACCTACGACATCGCCGGCCGGCTCAAGACCACCGCCAACCCCACCACCGGCATCAACGTCGCCGTCACCTACAACACGACCTCCCAACCGGCGACGATCACCTACGGCACCAACAACAACGTCCGCACCCTCACCTACGACCCGCTGCACCGACTCAAGACCGACACCCTCAAGAACTCCGCCGGCACCGTCACCCTCGGCTTCATCACCTACGGCTACGACAACAACGGCAACGAAACCTCGAAGACCACCACCGGACTCGCCGGATCCGCGAGCAACACCTACACCTACGACCTCGCCGACCGGCTCACCTCGTGGAACAACGGCACCACCAACACGACGTACGCCTACGACGACTCCGGCAACCGCATCCAGAACGGGTCGAGGACCTTCACCTACGACGCCCGCAACCAGCTCAGCACCCAGAACGACGGCACCACCTACACCTACACCGCCCGCGGCACCCTCCGCAGCACCGCCAACGGATCCGTCGCCTACGCCACCGAGACCGACGCCTTCGGCCAGGTCATCACCCAGCAGGGCACCGGCGGCGCCAGCACCACCTACACCTACGACGCCCTGGGCCGGGCGCTCAAACCCGGCTTCACCTACACCGGGCTCGGCAACGACCTCGCCAGCGACGGCACCGCCACCTACACCCGCGACCCCTCCGGAGAACTCCTCGGCACGGGCAGCGGCACCGGCGCCGGATCCCGCTACACCTGGACCGACCAGCACACCGACGTCGTCGCCCAGTTCACCGCCACCGGCACCACAATTGCCGGCTCCACCACCTACGACCCCCTCGGCAAGGTGACAACCACCAGCGGCATGGTCGGCAACCTCGGCTACCAGTCGGAGTGGACCGAATCCCTCACCGGCCGCGTCAACATGCACGCCCGCTGGTACAACACCACCACCGGCCAGTTCGACACCCGCGACAGCGCCGACGTCACCCCCGTCCCCGACTCCATCACCGCCAACCGCTTCCAGTACGGCGACGGCAACCCCCTCACCACCATCGACCCCACCGGACACTTCGGCTGGTCCAGCTTCAAGCGGGGCCTCTCCAGCGCCGCGAGAGTCGTCACCAACCCCGTCTCCACGTTCCGCGCCGCCGCCAGCTACACCGCCTCCACCTTCAAGTACGTCTCCTCCGGCCGCGCCTGGAAAGACGTCAAGTCCAGCGTCAAGAAGGTCACGAGCAAAGCCACCAAAGCCTGGCACACGGTCAAGAAGTCCACCGTCCGCTGGGCGAAGAAGAAGAGCCAAGCCCTCAAGGACGCCTACCACGCCACCCGCAGCTGCATGTCCAAGGGCGTAGGCAAGTGCGTCAAGGAAACAGCCAAGAAAACCGTCAAGAAGACCATCGACAGCGCCAAAGCCACCGTACAGGCCATCAAGAAGGACCCCTGGCGATTCGCCGCCACCGCCGCCGCCGGCCTGATCGCCACCGTCGCCGTCGGTGCCCTGTGCGCCACCGGCGTCGGATGCCTCATCCTCGCCGGCGCCGCCGCAGGAGCACTCGCCTCAGGCACCGGTTACATGGTCGACGTCTCCCGCGGCGACCAGGAGTTCTCCTGGAGCGGCCTCGCCGGCACGATGATCGAGGGCGGTCTCGACGGTGCCGCGTCCGCAGGCCTCGGACGACTCGGGGGAGCAGTCGGCACCAGGGCGCTCGGCGGTGCCGCCAGCCGCCTGCCCAGCCTGGGAAGCCGGATGCCCGGCGGCAGCGCGGTGAAGGCCGGTGGTGGCTCCTCGGCCCGCGCCGCAGCGACCAAAAGCGGCGGAAACCGGAGCGGTGGCGGTGGTGGTTCGTCGGCGCGTGCGGCCGACCGGTCCTCGGGCGGCGGCTCGCCGCAGGCGGGTTCGGGCCGCCGGCAGGAGAACTGCCACAGCTTCGACCCATCGACCCGGGTTCTGCTCGCCAACGGCAGCAGCCGCCCCATCTCCGCGCTCAACATCGGCGACAAGGTGGCGGCAACCGAACCGCACAGCGGCCGGACCGAGGCCAAACGCGTCACCCAACTGCACCTCAACCAGGACCGGAACCTGACCGACGTTACTGTACGCGACACGTCGTCGGGCAAGCGGACGGTCCTGAAGACCACCGAGCACCACCCGTTCTGGGACGCGACCGAACGGCGCTGGGTCGACGCGGGTCAACTCATGCCCGGCCACCGGCTGCTGGTCCACGACGACAAACGCCTCGAAGGCGACGGCACCGGCGCCGGCATGGGCGGCGGCGGACCCGGCCGCCAGGTCACCGTCACCGCAGTACGCAACCACACCGGCAACCAGCCGATGCACGACCTCACCGTCGCCGACATCCACACGTACTATGTGATCACCGGTGACACGCCGGTGCTGGTACACAACTGTGGAGACAGCAGCGGTGACGGCTATACGGACCTGTATCACGGTACGAGCAATAATGCTGCCGCGAGTATTCGCGCAAACGGTGTCGATACTGGATACTCCTCACGGCCCATGGACTTTGGTAACGGTTTCTACACCACCCGCGATTCGGCGCAGGCGGCGGAGTGGGCCGCGAAACGCTATGGCGACAATGGAGAAGTGCTCCATTTTCGCATAGCCAACACTAAGCTGGAGGGGCTCAACTCGATGAAGTTCGTCGGCGACAGCCTCGCGTTGAGGAAGTTCGTCAACTACTATCGTGGCGGTGGAACGGATGCACCCTTCGATATGGTGGAAGGTCCGATGTTGGGTAATCCGGGTCGGTTTATGCGAGGTGGAGAACCGCGCTGGTTCGGAAATCAAGTTGTATTCTTTGGTGATACTGGCCAAATGCTAGATGCTGCGTTGCAGTGAGGAATGCCCATGTCAGAGTTTCAGATGCCTGCGTCGCCGGATGTTGCTGAGTTGCTGAACGCAATTGCTTGTGAGATGGTCGACCAGTTTGGGATCACGCGGGCGGAGGCGGTAGCTCGGATCAATGAACAGTGGCATCGTCAGGACCTTTCGTCGAACGACGAGATCATCCTCCATGAGGATGAATACTTCTGGGCCTTGTTCATCTACTTCGGCGGCGAAGTGCCAAATTGGAGCCGAGATGCCAATCGGTCCGAATGGATTCCGAAGCCTGTGCCTACGCGCGACTCCGGCTACTGGCCGATGCCCGATTGATCACCCTTCCGCGTGACCCCAGTTCCATGCCGCGGTCCCAGGTCAGGGTGTTGAGTAGCCGAGGGGCCATCGGTGTCGTGACCGCGGATCTCCCCAACACCTCCACAGGCCCTCGACCAGCCGTCCTTGTTCGTGTGCATGAGTGGGCGGATGGTGGGACTCGCGGCGACAGCCGGACTGGATCCAATCGCTTACCTTGATGTGGCTGCCGGTACGGCGGCGCTTGGACTACAAGCAGAGGTTCGTGGTGTCGCTGGACGTGCGGCCTGGGCATGCGGTGGCCGATATCGGGTGCGGTCCGGGAACCGACCTTCCTCGGTTTGCCGATGCGGTGGGTGAGGACGGGGTGGTCGTCGGGGTGGACCGGGAGCCTCGGATGCTTGAGGAGGCGAGGCACCGCCTGGTTGACCGGTCGAACGTGCGTTTGTCTTCGGGCGACATCCACGACCTGCCGATAGCGGACGTCAGCGTCGGTCGGGCGCGGGTGGATCGTGTGCTGCAGCATGTGGCGGACCCGGCGAAGGCGGTCCGGGAGGTGCGCCGGGTGCTTCGGCCCGGGGGTTGTTCGGGATGGCAGAGCCGGACTGGGACGCGCTTGCGGTCGCTGACGTGGATGTCGACATTAGCCGGCGGTTCGCCCGTTTCGTCGCGGGCCGGGTGCGTAATCCGACGGTCGGCCGGAGCGCGCAGTGCGTTGTCTTCTGGGCGGCCTGAGCCGCTATCGCGACTCGCCGGCTCGGCTGGGTGAGGCAGGGCGGCTCGTTTGCAGTCCCTCGGGTGCACCGTGGTGAGGTTGAGGCTCGGCCCGGGCGTCATGATGCCGGGCCGGGCTACGATCCGGAGTCGTTGGCGGGTCCCCACTTAACTTTCGGTGGTCACGGCGCTGGTCACAGCCTCGAGTATGGATGGCGATACCGGCGGGCATCACGGTATCGTGGACTATCGAATGGTCCGGTTCTGCGTATTTATCGGCATGATTCGTCACGCCGTGATACAACTGTGATGTAACTGGGGGTCAAGGGGTCGTCGGTTCGAATCCGGCCGTCCCGACACAAGAAAAGCCCTGACTAGCGGAAACCCTGGTCAGGGCTTTTGCGTTCGTCTATGGATTTTTGAACCGCCCCCCGAAAACCCTCCGATTACCCGGGGCGGCAACCAGGTTTGTCATCCATCGTCATCGTCGTGCGCCCCGGGCGTGGGGCGTCCGTTCCGGTCGGCGCCGAGGCGCTCGAGGACTACGGAGACGTCCGGTGCTTGGATGGGCTTGGCGATGTAGTAGGTGGCGGTGACACTCCTCGCTGGAGTGCCCGAGCTGCTGCGGCGCTCTTGGTGTCGGTGTCTTCCTTGATGAGGGTGGCCACGGTCTTGCGGAAGGTGTGCGGGGTGACCCAGGCGAGGTCGGTGTCGGCGCGGGCCTGCACCGGCTCGCTGTTCGCCTTGCCCGTGGTCCGGGTACCCTCCCACCAGGCCGTTCTATCCTGGTCGCTGACGTCCGCGCCGACGGCATCGGCATGAGCATCATGGGAACCGATGAGCGCGGCATCCTGGACGCCGCCGAGTACGACTTCACACAACCCACCGTGACGTTGATCGGCAATGAGACCACCGGTCTCAGCTCCGGCTGGCGCGAGGCATGCGACCAGCTCGTCCGGACCCCCATGTTCGGGTCGGCCAGCTCCCTGAACGCGGCGACCGCCGCGACTGTCATGCTGTACGAATCGGCACGTCAGCGGGCCGCCGCCCGGCGGTAGCGCACTGATCGCAGGCAGCCACCCGGTCGGCTGACCGCCACCACCGCGCTACCTGACCCGCAGCGCCCGCCTGCGGGCAGGCGCCGCAGCCGGGCACCACAAGGGGGCGCGGACGTCGTCCTCCCCATGAGCGTGCCGGGCGGGCCCGGCGACCACCGGGATGCCGACGACGGCTGCTATTTGGCTGCGGCGCGGGACCGGCGGCGGAGCGGGGAGTTGGGCTTGGACGCGGCTAGCGGATCCCAGTCGGGGCTGATCGGGGTGAGCTTGGACGGGTCGGCGATCACGGCACCGTTCTTGACTTCGGCGCTGAGCGGGCGGCGGAGGATCGCTCCGGCGGTGCCCAGGCCGCTGCTGACGGCGCCGACGATGCCGCTGCCCCAGATGGTGCTGGCGCCGGTGAGCCACAGGCCGCGAATTTCGGTGCGCGGGCCGGGTCGGCGTGGACCGATCTGGTCGGCGGCCATCTCGATGCCGTAGCAGGAGCCGAGGGTGGACAGCGTGAACCGTTCATGGGTGAGCGGGCTGGACGCCTCCTGCCAGACGATGTGCTGACGTAGGTGCGGGATCACGGTGGTAGCGCGGTCGATCAGCTGCTCGGTGAGGCGTTCCTTGAGCACGGCGTACTGCGGATCCTTCCGGTAGCCGTCGCTGCTGGGCCAGAACGTGCCCTGCGGGGCGAGGCACATCACCTCGAGGGTGGAGTGTCCGGACGGAGCGGCGTGCGGGTTTCCCGGATCCTTGGTGGTGGCCGAGGTGAGGAAGATCGGCATCTCGTCCGGGATCCGGCCGTCGTAGATGTCGCGGTAGACCTGTTCCACATCGGCGTGTGGGTAGCACCAGTACGTGCTGTTGGGCAGCTGGTCGGCGAGGTCGATGTCGAGTCCGAGATAGACGCTGAACAACGGCAGCGCCATCCGGTACTTCTCCACCCGGGCGACGGTGGCCGGCGCCAGGTGGTCGCGGCCGACAAGGTCGAGGTAGGTGCGCTTGAGGTCAGCGCCCGACACCACGATCGGGGCGCGGATCGCCTCGCCCCCGTCGAGCTGGACGCCGACCACGGTTCCGTCGTCTGTCAGGATGCGTGTGACGCGCGCCTTGGTGCGCACCTGGCCGCCGTGGGTCTGGATGACGTCGATGAGATGAGCCGGAATGACCTGACCGCCGCCGCGCGGGTACCAGGCGCCGCCGGTGAGGTAGTGGTCAAGGAAACCGCCGTGCAGCGCCACCGAGGTCCGCGACGGCGGCACCCCGTAGTCGCCGGACTCGCCGACGATCACCGCCCTGGCTAGCGGACTGAGCCGGCACGCGGCGAACAGCCAGGTCAACGGCAGTAGCCCGACGGTGGCCAGGGTCGGTGCCGCCCGGACGATCCGCAGCATGCCTGCGATGGTCCGCCCGGGGATCGTGGCGGCACGCAACTCGGCGCCGATCCGTCGCAGGATGCCTACGCATAGCCGTAGGCCACGCTCCTGGTGAGGGAACGCCTCGACCAGCCGAGCCAGGTAGGTGTCCCAGTCGCTGGGCACCCGGAACGTGAGATCAGGGAACACCAGCGTCGAGTGGCAGTCGGGGTCGAGCTGGCGGAAATCGATCCGACCGTCCAGTCCGAGGCCGCGCAGTGCCGCCGTCATCCGCCCTTCCGGGTGGCACTCGCCGATGTAGTGCATGCCGACGTCGAACTCGTACCGGTTCCCCTTGCGCCGGAAGACCTGGCTGCAGCCGCCGGCTACCTGGTTCTGTTCGAGCACGAGGGTGCGCTTGCCGGTAGCGGTGAGATACGCGGCGCAGGTGAGCCCGCTGAGGCCGGAGCCGATCACGATCGCGTCCCAGTCGTTCATGTGAACCACCTCCACCGAGCAGCATATCATTCGATATATCATTTGCTATAGCACTAGGATCAGTCCGTGGCTGAACGTCGTACCGATTCCACCGTGCGTGTCCGCCTCCTGGAAGGCGCCGCTCGCCTGCTAGCCGAGGAAGGCCCTTCGGCACTCACCCTGCGCCGAGTCGCCACCGAGGCCGGCACCTCCACGATGGGGGTGTATACGCACTTCGGCTCGATGGCCGATCTTGCCGACGCGGTGGTCACGGAAGGCTTCGCCCGGCTGGCCGCGCGACTCGCCGAGGTGCCACGCACGGACAACGCGATCACCGACCTGGCCGGCCTGGCCCGCGCCTACCTGGTCAACGCGCGCCAAAACCCGCACCTGTACGCCGTCATGTTCGGTACCGCCCCGCTGGGCATGTACCGCCCCCAGACCGCCGACGAGCGCAAACGCGGCCGGCACGCCTTCGAGGAGATCGTGGAGACCTGCGGCCACGCCGTGAAACAGCGACGACTGCGACCGGCCGACCCGCTGGCGATCGCCAGCCAACTATGGACCGCGATGCACGGCTACGTGATGGCCGACGTCGGCGGCTACTTCGGCGAGGACGGCACCGAGCATGTCCTGGTGCCCATGCTCGTCACCATGCTCAGCGGCCTCGGCGCCGATCCAGACACCGCACTTGCGTCGATCAAAACACTCACGGCGACCGACGCCACCCCCCTCTAGCCCGTTCAGAAACTGCTCGACGAGCGCAGTCACCAGACCGGCCCACCGCACACTGTGCCTGTTGCTGGAGATCACCCGGACACCACGACAGCTCGACGACCGCTGTGGCAGCACGGGAGCAATCGAGCCGCGCGGCTCTGCACCTCGTACGCGGTGTCGATGCCGGTGTCGCCGAGCAGGTCGCGGACGGGGGCGCAGGGCGTCGGCGGAAGCTGCTCGGTGCGTCCCTTCGTGCCCAGATCGCGGTAGCCGGTGGCGAGGATGCGCCGGTCGGCCGTGAGCTGCTCGCGCTCACCGGTGATCCGCTCGGTCAGGTCTAGGGTCACGCCACCGGCGTCGTGCCGGGCCGCGGTGATCAGTCGGTTGCCGAGCAGCGTCATCCGGCGCCGCTCGTCCAGCTCGTCCTCGTACATTCGCAGGTAGAGGGCGTCGATGACGTCCCGGTCGGCCGACGAGTAGTTGGTCGGACACAGCTGGTCGCGGAGCCGCTGCTTGCCGTCCTCGGAGGCGCTGTAGTAGTCGGTCGCAGGTTCGGGGCACCCGGCCCGGACGTGTTGTGGTGCGGCGACATGACCGAGATCGTCACCGACCAGGGGAAACTCTACCTGGCGACAGTGATCGATCTGTTCAGCCGCCGGTTGCTCGGCTACGCCATGTCCGAGTACCACGACGCCGCGCTGATCGTCGCGTCGCTGAACATGGCCGCCGCCACCCGCTGTGGCACCGTGGACGGGGTGATCTTCCACTCCGACCGGGGAGGACGCCAGCGAGGCCTACGAGACCGCCTGCCGGCGTCTGGGCGTGCTGCAGTCCATGGGCCGGGTCGGCTCTGCGCTGGACAACGCCGCCGCGGAATCCTCAACTCCACCATCAAGGTCGAGTACATCCACCGGCACCGGTTCACCACCCGGGTCGAGGCCCGCCTGAAGATCTCCACCTGGATCGTCGACTTCTACAACCTGCGCCGCAGGCACAGCACCTGCGACGGAATGTCACCCATCGACTACGGACACTTCATGGTCGAAGCCAAGAGGACCGAAGCTGCATAACGGAACCCTCCACGATTCCGGGGGATTGACATGCGATGATCTCTGGCATGCCCCACACTGCACCCCCGTCCGTACGTTTCGTCCGCCTGGGCCCGGCCGTCTTCGAGGCTCTACTCACCGGCGACCTGGCCACCGCCCGGACGCTGACCGGTGTTCCGCTCTCGGAATGGTTCCTCTCCGACGAGGTCGACTGGCTGTGGCGGATGCGACTACTCCAGATCGCCGCCGACCCGTCCGCCGAAGACTGGGTCGTCCGCGCGGCGGTAACGGTGCCCGACGGCGTGGTGGTGGGCGCCGGTGGCTTCCACGGACCGCCCGACGCCGCCGGCATGGTGGAGATGGGATACGGCACGGACCCGGCGTTCCGCCGGCGTGGTTACGCTCGGGCCATGGTGGCCGCGCTGCTGGAGTGGGCGGCCGCGGAGCCGTCGGCGATCACGGTCCGGGCTAGTATCCGCCCGGACAACGAAGCCTCACTGGCCACCATCGCCGGTTTCGGTTTCATTCACGTCGGCGAGCAGCGGGACGAGCAGGACGACACTGAATACCTTTTCGAGCGTCCGGCCCGATCCGCCGGTTGATTCGCCCGACCGCCGCCGGGAGCGAAAGTCCTGGCGGCGGTCGCTCCGCCACCCGCCACGGTCGCACGGACGGCGGGGCCGGACCGGGCGCGGTGTCGGCGACTGACCCGGGCGGTCAGCTGGTAGGCCGGCGGTGGCCCCAGGCAGCACTGCCCAAAAGTTAACGACCTGGGGCTCAATTGACGTGGGTGTTGTGGTGGGTTCGTCGGGCGGCGGCGCGGTCGCTGGCGAGGCCTGTGACGGCGCGGATGGTTTCGGGTAGAGCATCGTGGCGGCCGGTGAAGCGTTGCAGGGTGCGCCACCATTTTATATTGGCGATGGCGTGTTCGGCGGGGATGCGTTGCGAGGACTGGGCTTTGCGGGCTGTTTCGTACGCGTTGATCTGGTCGGGTGGGGTGTCCTTCTTGGGCTTCAGTGGTGGGGCGATGACCTGTCCGGGGTGGTCTTTGGCGAGGCCGCGGTAGCCGACGTCGACCAGGAACCGCACGTCGGGGTAGTTTCCATGCGAGGCAGGTGCAGCAGCATCGTGTAGCGGGTCGTGCGTTCCACAAGGGTGCCGATCGCGGAGCGGTCCAGTCCGATGATGAGTCACCCTCCCAATGGCCGGGCACAGCACGATCCGCTGCCTCGGCGGGCCGTTCGCTGATCATCACCTCGGGGGTGACCATGCCGTCGCGAGGCTGCCGGGCCCGGGCGCGTGGCACCCGAAGGGCGCGCCCAGTCCGCAGGCAGGCGACCAGCTCGCGCTTCAACGCGCCCCGGCCTTGGACGAACAGCGCCTGGTATATCGCCTCGTGCGAGATGCGCATGTCCTCATCATCGGGGAAGTCGATGCGCAGCCGGCGCGCTCTTCCTCGCCCAGACCGGCATGACCCTCGAACCCCGAACCCCCATGATCAAACAGACGCCCGTCTTTCAATCTCTGTATGAAAGTCAGCGCCTGGCCCACGAATTGCTACTCTCGACATTCCAAAGTCAGCCAGCATCCGTGGAGTAAATCATGAATGTCCTACTTCGTCGCTTGTCAATGGCGCTCTTCTGCGCCGCGGTCATCGTGGCCGGCACCGGCGGTGCGGCCGCGCGCGACAGCCAAGACCGTGGCACCGCCGATGTGCCGGGGAACCCGCGGATCAGTGCGCACGGGTGTGCACACTGCCCGAAGAAGGCAGCTCTTCCCGAAACTTCACCGTCGCAATCTTGATCTGGAGTTGATCGGCGACCGAGGGGTCTGCCGCGCCGAGTACGTCCGCCGCGTGCTGCCAGGCGTGGCGGGCCGCGTCGGTGTCGCCGGCGGCGTGCAGGGCATCGCCGAGGTCGTTGAGTATGGTGACCTCGCCGTCCCAGTCGCTCATCTCCCGGGTTATCCGTAACGCACGCTCGAAACAGGCGATGGCCTTACGGTCGTGGCCTAGGTGGTGGTGTGCGTAGCCCAGGCTGTGCCAGGTGGCCGACTCCGCCAGGCGGTTGCCGAGCTGCTGGTGTAGCCCCAGCGCTTGTTCACAGCGGGTGATGCAGCGACGATGGTCGCCGGCTCGGGCGTGGCCCCAGCCGATTGCGTTGAGGGCAAGGGCTTGACCGGCCAGGTGGTTCACCGCCAGGTACAGGTCGAGCGCCCGCTCAGCGTGGGTGATCGCCTCCTGGTGGCGCTCCTGGGCGAGGAGCAGATCACTCAGGATCCGATGGCCGATGGCCTGGCTGACCGGATCGTTCCACCTCGCCGACACGTCGATGCTTCGCCGCGCATAGGCCTCGGCCTCGTCGTACCAGCGCAACTGGGTCAGCGCGATGGCTAGAAGGCGCAGCGCGTGAAACTGACCGGTGGCGTCTGCCAGCCGGTCGGCGGCCTGCAGCGCGACCCGTCCGATCGCGGCGAGATCCGACCATTGCCTGCGTCGTTGCAGGAACGTCCCCAGGACCCAGGCCAGCTGCCAGGCGTGCTGGTCGAACCCCGCGTTGGCGGCGAGTTCGGCGCTGGCGACCAGCACCGGGTACTCGATCGCGAACCAGCTCATCGCCTGGGCTTCGTCGGAGAATTCCTCGACGACGACCGTGTGGAGTTGTGGGGTGAGAGTGATCGGATCGCGGTTGGGGTACAGCAGCCGCTCGCCCGCGTAGGCGCTGTGCAGGTAGTAGTCGAACATCCCGTGCAGAGCCGCTCGCCGATCCGGTTCGGCCGTCCGATCGTCGGCGAGTTCCCCCGCGTAGGCATGAAGCAGGTCATGCAGCGCGTACCGCCCCGGCGTGTGTTCGGTTAACAGGCTGGCCAAGTCGAGCTCGACCAGCAGCGCACGGACCTGGGCCGGCGACTCGCCGATGAGGCTGGCCGCCGCCGTCGCCGAGAACTCTGTCCGCGGGTGCAGGCCGACCAGCCGGAACAAGCGCGCCGCCGGTTCGGTGAGCGCGGCGTACGACAGCGCGAACACCGAACGGACACGTCCGGTCGGGTCGCCGGCATCGAGTACGGTCAGCCGCTGTCCGGCCCGGCGGAGCTCGGCTGCGATCTCGGCCAGGCGAAAGCCGGTCTGCTGGGCGCGGGCCGCGACGATGTTCAACGCGAGTGGCAGTCGGGCGCACGCCGCGACGATCCGGTCGGCCGCCTCGGGCTCGGCCGAGACGCGGCTGTGGCCGAGCCTCCTGCGGAGCAGGTCATAGGCGTCCGCGGGGGAGAGCACGTCGAGGCTGAGCGGGTGCGCACCCTCGGCCGCGACAAGGGAGGTCAGCCGGTTGCGGCTGGTCACCATGGCCAGCGCCGAACGGGTGCCGGGGAGCAGCGGACGGACCTGGTTGGCGTCGCGGGCGTTGTCCAGGAGTACCAGAATCCGCTTGTCGGCCAGCATGCTCCGGTACAGGGCGGCCCGCGCGTCGAGGCTCGGTGGGATCCGTTCGGGCGGCACGCCGAGGGCGACGAGCAGCGCGTGCACCGCCGCGGTCGGCGATATCGCCCGCCGGTCCGGGTCGAAGCCGCGGAGGTTGATGTAGAGCTGACCGTCGGGGAACTGGTCGGCGACCCGGTGGGCCCAGTGCACGGCCAACGCCGTCTTGCCCACGCCGGCGGAGCCTGACACCGCTGAGATCACTACCGCGCTGGGCGCGCCGGCCGGCAGTTGGGCCAGCAGGTCGTCCAGGCGAGCCAGCTCCTCCGCCCGCCCGGCGAACCAGAAGGCGCCCGCGGGCAGTTGCCGCGGCACCGTGCTCATACCACCGACGACGACGCCTCCGCCCAGCGGGGCCGGCTGGTCGATGGCGGGGTCGCCGCTGAGGATCTGTTCGTGTACCCGGCACAGCTGCTCGGTGGGCTCCAGGCCGAGTTCGTCGATGAGATAGCGCCGCGCCTCCTGGAACACCGACAGCGCCTCCGCAGCACGGCCCGTCCGGTACAGCGCGATCATCAGCAGGCTCCACACCCGCTCGCGCAGCGGATGTTCGGCGAGCAGGCCGCGCAGCTCCGGGACGAGGTCACGATGCGCGCCTGACTCGAGGTCGAGTTCGATGCGTTCCACGATGGCCTCGACGCGCCCCTCTTCATGCCGGTCACGCTCGGCGTCCAGCAGCGGGCTGGACAGGCCCGTGCAGAACGGGCCGCTCCACTGGTCCAGGGCCGCCCGCAAGGCCACGATCGCGCCCGTGAGGTCACCGGCGGCCCGAGCGCGGCGCGCCTCGGCGAGCCCGGTATCGAATCGGCTGAGGTCCAGGTCTTCAGCCGGCACGGCCAGGCGGTAGCCGGCGTCGGTCCAAGTGAGCCTGTGCGATTGCGTGCGAGGGGCCCGGGCCGGCTCCAGCACCCGGCGTATCCGGGCGACATGCTTTTGCACCAGGTTTACGGCGTATGCCGGTGGCGCGTCGCCCCACACCGCCGCAATGAGCTGATCCCGGTTGACCGGCCGGTTGGCTCGCGACAGCAGCACGGCGAGGACCACCCGTTGCTGAATCGGACCAAGGTTCAGCTCGCTGTCACCACTCCGCACCCGTAACGGGCCGAGCACCTCGAAACGCATGTAGCCACCCGGATCGGCTAGGTTGCTATGGTGCTCAGAGTATAGTGGACTTCATCAATGTCTGTCCTGATTAGTTTTCCAAAGTGCAGCAGGCAAAAGGCGTAGCCACCAGTAATCCCGTCTTATCTGAGCCCACCGCAACCAGCATCGATCCCGGCTCGCAGTTACGGCCCGGCTGCCGGCAGGCGTGGGACCATACCCGCGTCCTGCTCGACCGCCGTAAACAACGCAGTACGCCCTTGCCGCCGCTCCCGCCCGTCGACCTCGGCGCCGCCAGCGAGCAGCCGACACGCCGCGTCAAGGTCGGCGACACGGGCCGCCGCATGCAACGGCGGATCCACCGCTCCTGTCGTCGGAACCGTCTCGTCGGGCGCACCCCATCATGTCATCCACGCGCCCGTCGAAGCCCAGCAGCCGTCGCTCGATCTGTCCGTGGGTCAGCCAACCGGGTGTCGACCGTAACCGTCAGGCGGGCCCCGCCGTCGGTGGGATCGCTGAGCCGACGCCAGCGGGTCGCCGCGCGGCTGCGATCGTCCAGCGTCGATCCGCTCGCCGAGGTCCCGTCGCCGGGGCAGCCAATATGTCTCCGCAGCTCAGATCAGCACAGCTTCAAGGACGTAGGGCCTTCCGGGCTCGTTGAGGCCCTACGTCCTTGAAGCTGAGTTGATCGTGAAGTCGGAGGCCCCTGGTTCCTGAAAAAGTGAGCTTCAGGATGAAGGTGGCGTCCGGCATGCAGTTGTGCGAGGTGCGGCGGCAAGTGACTTTACTGGTCAGCCCTCCAGGTATGGCTCCAACGAAGTCCAGCCGGAAGTCCAGCGACTTGTCCAACCGCATCCCGACCATGGGAACCAGGGCATACACATCGCTGCGATCGGTGGAGATCCAGCAAGAGGGGAGTTTCATGTTCGACGTCGTCTGCGTCGGGTTCGGGCCCGCGAACATCGCGCTCGCCGTAGCGCTCGACGAGATCTGGCCCGCGGCGCGTGTCAATTTCGTAAAACGGGATCCGGCTCCGTGCTGGCAGCGGCGATGATGCCCGACGGCGCCGACATCCAGAACCATCCCGTCAGCGACCTTGTGACGCCGCGCAACCCGCGGAGCCGCTACACGTTCGTCAACTTCCTGCACGAGCAGGGGCGGCTCTCCAAGTACCTGAACCTGCCGGTGGACCGTCCGCTGCGCAAGGAGTACGCCCGCTACATCCAGTGGGTCGCGGAGACCGTGCCCGCCGACGTCGACTATGGCCGGAACGTCACGGCGATCCGGTTCGCCGGGAGCGGGGCGGAGGTGCGTACCACCGACGGCGGCTCCTACCTGGGCCGGCCCGTCGTCGTCGCGCCGGGCCGCAGCCCGTACCTGCCGACGGTCTTCGACGGAGTGCCGTTCCCGCGGGCCGTCCACACGTCGCGCTTCCTGCCCGGCATCGCCGACTGGACCGGGACTGGGCCGGCACGCTGGCGGCCGTGGGCGCCAGCCAGAGCGCCATCGAGGTGATGCTCGACCTGTCCACGCGGTTCCCGGCCGCTCGTATCGTCAACGTGATGTCGGGCTACGGATACCGGTTCAAGGACACCAGCCCTCCCACCGGCGCTATCTGATCTCCGTCGCTGCGGCCGTCGTTGTTGTCGTGGCCGCCGCCGTCCTGCTGGTTCCCGTCGGGCTGCCGGTTCCCATCGGTGCCGGCATGCCTGCATAGCGTGATCGCTCCAGGCTCCTGCCACGGGGGCTCGATCATTTCAACGAGATGGGAGTAGTTGGTTTGTCCACCACTATCGATGTTTCTGTCCGCGCCAATGCGATCGGATCTGATCCGATGGCTGTTGTCGAAGAAATCTCCGCCTGGCTGTCCACACCCGCTGAGGAGGTCGACCGGGAGCTTGCTGGCGAGCTCGACCGGTTGCGACTCGCTGTTTCGGTGATGAATGCCGACGCCGCTGCCGGCGACCGGCACGCCCACTACTGCCAGCAACTCCTTCTGGCCAGGATCTACCAGCTGACCATGCAGATCCCCGAACAGCCGACCGCTGAGGGATCGGTGGTGGTGCACGAGGTGATGCGGCTGCTCGAGACCGCGACGCTGGCCGCCGAGGACGGCCGGATCGAGCCGGGCATCCTGGAGCAGGCGCCGGCCCAGCCGAAGGCGTACCTGTCCTGGCTCAAAAGGACCGCCCGCGCACACCGGGTGTTCAAGCACCCGTACTACCAGGACTTCATCAAAGACCACGCGACGGTCGACGACCTGCGCAATTACGTGATGCAGGAGTCGGTGGTCGACGGCCGCTTCGACGACCTGCTGGCGATGATGCAGGTGGGCACCAGCGGCGGCGCCAAGATGGAGATTGCCACCAACTTCTGGGACGAGATGGGCAATGGCAACCAGGCCGAGGTCCACACCCACCTGTTCAACGAGATATTCGAGGTATTCGAGATCACCTCGGCGGAACTGGAGACCGGGCTCAGCGCGAACGCCCTGCTCAACGGCAACCTGGCGGTTCTACTGAGCCGCTACCGCAACTTCTATGCCGAGGCCGTCGGCTTCCTCGGGATGACCGAGTGGTTGGTGCCCGACCGATTCGTGCAGGTGGTCAAGGCATGGGAGCGGCTCGGCCTGCCCGATGCCGGCATCGTCTACCACCGGCTGCACATCACGATCGACGCGCAGCACGCCGCCGGCTGGTTCCACAACGTGGTGATCCCCGCCGCGTCCTCGCCCGCCATGCGCCGCGGCATAACGCGCGGCGCCCTGTGGCGGCTGAACTCCTCGTGCCGCTATCTCGACGAGCGAATGCCCAACACCTACCGCTGACCGCCGCGCACATCCTGCCAAGAACACACAGGAAGGCAAGACGTTCCATGGCACTGAACCACCAGCACTTCACCGTGATCGACCTGCCGGCGCCACCGGTGGACGTCCTGCACAGCTACGACCGCTGCCCGGTCGACGACTACATGGGTAATGGCACCCGCTACAAGCGGTTCTCCCAGTACCGGATGCATTGGGAGCAGGACCAGGGTTGGAACTTCGAGCTGCTGCCGCACCGGGACTACACCACGTTCACCAAGTTCAACCCGGTGGCCGGCGGTATCCGTCGGGTCTACCAACCGATCGAGGCGGACTTCACCAAGATGATCGCCGTCGGCGCCGCAGCCTTCCCCCTGGACACCAGCGAGAGCTGGCAGATCAACGTGCACCAGAACCGGACGCGGGCCGAGGCTGATCGGGTGGGCCCGCTGACCCCGGAGGGCGTGCACCACGACGGCCACGAGTTCGTGATGATCGCCGTGCTGAGGCGCCACAACGTCGCCGGCGCCGAGACCCGGCTGTGGTACGACGGCGCCGAAGCGCCGTTCTGGAGCGGCACCCTCGAGGCCGGGCAGGCGGTGCTGCTGGACGACCGGGCGATCGCGCACGACGTGACCGACGTCGAATCCGCGGATGGCGGCCCGGCGCACCGCGACATCGTGATCGTGGCGTTCTCCCGCTGGCAGGAGAGGTGGTACGGCGACGAGCACGACCGTGCGGCGTTGACCGAGCCCGGGGTCACTGGCAGCTGAGCATTGTGGGTCCCGCCAGCGCCGTCCTTAGTACACGGTGCCGCCGGCTGGGCCCGCCCGTGATGGGGATTGACGAGATGACTCACTTCACCAAATACCAGGCCCTTGGTAACGACTATGTGGTGATCGACCCGAGGGACGTCGCCTTCGAGCCGACCGGACAGGACGCCCTACTGTTGTGCGACCGGAATTTCGGGATCGGCGCTGACGGGGTGCTCTACGGCCCGATCGGCCCGGTGCATGCGAGCCGACCAGTGCAGCTGCGGATCTTCAACTCTGACGGCAGCGAGTGCGAGAAGAGCGGCAACGGCATCCGGATATTCGCCCTGCACGTGGCCGCGCGGCACCTGCCCGGAGTACGGGAGTTCACCGTGCGCACCTTGTCCGGCGACTCGTCGGTGCGCATCGTCGACCAGCCGGCCGGCGTCGTCAGCGTCGGCATGGGCGAGCCGTGTTTCGAGGCCGCAGCGGTGCCGATGCTCGGCATCACCGGGCTCGCCGTCGAGCAACCGCTGCTCGTCGACGGCCGGCAGCTGACGGTGACCGCCCTCAACCTGGGCAACCCGCACGCCGTGGTGCTCACTGAGCACCCGACCCGCGAGCTTGCCTGCGCGCTCGGACCCTTGATCGCCGAGCACGAGCGCTTCCCGACGAGGACCAACGTTCAGTTCCTGCGGGTGCTGGACCGCCGGACGATCCAGATTGAGGTCTGGGAGCGCGGGGCCGGCTACACGCTGGCCTCGGGCAGCAGCGGCTGCGCGGCGACCGCGGTGGCGCACCGACTCGGCCAGGTCGACACCGGCGCCGAGATCACCGTGCGGATGGCCGGCGGGGAGATCGGCGTGACCGTGGCACCGGACGGCACGGTGACCATGACCGGCAGCGCCGAGCACGTGCTGAGCGGCACGCTGGCTGCCGCGCTAGTCGCCCGGCTCGGCAACCACGCCGGTCAAGACGCCGCGGTACCGCACTCTGAGCCCGCGGCGGTGCAGGCATGAGCGCCGGGATCAGCACCGAGTACCCGATGCGGCGGTGGGTGTTCGAGGACGCCGCCGGCCGGTACGACATCGACCTCGGCGACAGCAACGTGCAGTGCCGGCAACTGGCGTCGCTCGTCGTCCCGGCCGACATCGAGCTGAACTACGGCATGGACCGTGGAACTCAGCGGCTCCGCGAGCTGATCGCCGAGCAGTACGGCGACCGGGCCGACTCGGTTACGGTGACGCACGGGGCGCAGGAGGCGCTGTACCTCCTGTACAACGTGCTGCTGCGGCCGGGCGACCAGGTGATCACCTTCCGGCCGGGCTGGCCGCAGTCCTGGGCCGTGCCCGCCCTGCTGTCCGCCCAGGTGGACGTGCTCGACCTGAGCGACGATTTCACCATCGACATGGACGCGGTGCGGGCCGCAGCCCGCCCGAACCTGCGGTTGGTGGTGGTGAACACACCGTGTAACCCGACCGGGAGGCGTGCCGGGCAGCACGAGCTGGCCGCCCTCGCCGACCTGGTCGGCGGGACCGGCGGGTACCTGCTGCTGGACGAGGAGTACTCGCTGGACCTGGCCTCCTCGGCCGCGGTTGGCAACGACCGGGTGCTCTCGGTTTCCAGCCTGTCCAAGGTCTACGGCCTGCCCGGGCTGCGGGTGGGCTGGTTGTACGGGCCGCCTACCGTGGTCGCCGCGTGCGCCGACCGCAAGCACCTGACGTCCATCTCGAACTCGGTGCTTTGCGAGGCGCTGGCGTGCGAGGTGCTCGCCGATCGTCAGTTCTACGCCGCCGAGTACCACCGGCTGACCGGCGGCGGCCTACGGCTGCTGCGCGACTGGGTGGCGCGGCACCCCGGCAAGCTGCATCTCTTGCCGCCCGACGGGACTCCGTTCGCATGGTTGGAGCTGACCACGGGGGAGTCTGCCTTGTCGTTCTGCCGCCGAGTGCTCGACGCCGGTGTGCTGCTGATGCCGGCCGAGACGCTCGGCGGCCAGGGCGGTGTGCGGCTGTGCTTCGCCCGTGAGCAGCGAGAACTGGCCGAAGGGCTGCGTCGCATCGACGCCGTACTGCAATCGGTTCCGGTCGACCGGGATCCCCCAACCACGATGTCGCCGAACCACGGCCCGGGCCGAATGGAGTACGTGAGCAGATGAGAACCGCCAACGGAGCGCAGGCGCTCGACCGAGCCGTGGCCGCCGAGCCGACCCGGCTTCCGCTGTCCTTCGGACAGGAGCAGTTGTGGTTTCTTCGTCAGCTGAATCCCGATGAGATCGTCTACAACCTGGGATTCGCCTACCGGCTGCGCGGGGCGCTGGACGTCGGCGTGCTGCACGCCAGCCTCAGCCGGGTGGTGAACCGGCACGACATGCTGCGGTCCACGTTCGGCACCGAGGACGGCAGACCGTACCAGGTGATCGGCCCGTGCCGCGAGGTCGAGCTGATCGTGACCGACCTGAGCGACCTGCCCGCCGTTGAGCGCGAGCAGGCGCTCCAGGACGCACTGGACGCCGAGAGCCGCACCCCGTTCGACCTGACACAGCCGCTGTACCGCTTCAAGCTCTGGCGGCTGGGCGGCGACGAGCACGTGTTCTGGTTCGGCTGGCACCACATCGTGATCGACGGCTGGTCGTCGGGTTCGGTGATCGCCGAGCTGACGGCCACGTACCGGGCGCTACTCGCCGGATCGGAGCCGGCGCTGCCGCAGCCGGTGATGAGCTACGCCGAGCACATCGCGCAGCAGCGCGAGCGGCTCTCCGGCGAGGCGCTGGAGGAGGAGCTGCGGTACTGGGAGCAGTCGCTCGCCGGGCTGCCGGTGCTGGAGCTGCCGACCGACCGGCTGCGCCCCACGGTACCCAGCGGTCGCGGCGACATGCTCAGCGTGGACTGCGACCCGGAGCTGCTGGCCAGCCTGCGCGAGCTCGCCCAGCAGCACGGTGTGTCGCTGTTCATGGTGCTCACCGCCGCGGTGACCATCGTGCTGGCGCGCTACTCCGGCGAGGAGGACATCCCGCTCGGGGTACCGATGCTGGGCCGGGTCGACCCGGACCTGGAGGACGTGGTCGGCATGTTCATCAACATGGTGGTTCAGCGCACCAGCATGGCCGGCGACCCGACCTTCGCCGAGCTCTTGGAACGCATCGCCGACGCCAATCTCGATCTCTACGAACACCAGGAGATCCCGCTGGAGCTGGTAGTGCAGCGGGTACAGCCGATCCGCGACCCCAGCCGCAACCCGCTGTTCCAGGTGTCGGTGCAGGTTCTCGGCGACAGCATGTCCGGAGCGGGCTTCCAGCTACCCGGCATCGAGTCCGAGCAGGTGAAGCTCGGCTCGGTGCTGGCCATGTTCGACCTAGTGATCAACTTCTGGGAGTCGGCGGACAGCCTACGGCTGGACATCGGCTACGCCACCGACCTGTTCGACCGCTGGCGGATCGAAGGGCTGGCGGACCACATCCAGACCGTGCTCAGCGCGGTCGCTGCCGAGCCGTCCCTGCGGGTGTGGCAGGTGCCGATGCTGTCCGAGGCCGAGCGGTCCCGGATCCTGGCGGCCGGCCGCGGTGAGGTCGTCGAGTACCCCCACGACGCCGTGCACGTCACCGTCGCGGAGGTGGCTAGGGCCAAACCGGACACGGTGGCGCTGGTCTGCCGCAACGTCGAGATGACGTATGCCGAGTTGGACCGGCGGGCCGACCTGGTGGCCCGGCTGGTGCGCTCGCACGGCATCGAGCACGAGGACATCGTGGCCATCGCGATGGACCGCGACCTGGACGCACTGGTCGCCATGCTCGGCGTGCTCAAGGCCGGTGCGGCGTTCACCATGCTCGACCCGAGCCACCCGGCCAAGCGGCTGGATTACATGTTGCACGACACCGCCACCCGGCTGCTGCTCACCCGCACCAGGCACCTGCCGCAGCTCCCATCGGCCAGCGGCTGGGCCGTCGTGGCGCTGGACGCCGAGTGGGACTCTATCGAGGCCATCCCCGCCGGCCGGCCACTGGCCGAGTGGGCCACGGGCCGGTCGCTTGCCTACGTGCTCTACACCTCCGGCTCGACCGGCCAGCCCAAGGGCGTCATGGTTGATCACCGCGATCTCCAATGCTTCCTGCAGGCGTACCGGCGGACGTTCGACTTCGGCGCCGGTTCCCGGATGCTGCAGCTGCCCGCGCTGACCTTCGACATGTCCATCGGCGAAATCTTCACCGGCCTCACCGTGGGCGCGACGTTGGTACTGGTGTCGCCGGAGGAAGGGCTGTCGCCGGACGCACTGAGCCGGCTGATGCGCGACCAGCGGGTGACCTACGCCGGCCTGTCGCCGGCCATCCTGTCGGTGCTCGATCCCGACCCGTACCCCGACCTGCGCGGGGTGATGAGCGGTGCCGACGCGGTGCCCGCCGAGATGGTCAACAAGTGGAACCTGCCCGGCCGGATCTTCGTGGACCTCTACGGTCCGACCGAGGCCACGGTGGCCTGCACCGAGTACGTCTGCGAGCAGGTGGACTGGCGTACCCCGCCGCCGATCGGCCACCCGGAAGTGAACCGGCTGGTGTACGTCGTGGACCGGGCCGGCAACCTCACCCCGCCGGGCATCGCCGGTGAACTGCTGATCGGCGGCGACGACGGGCTGGCCCGCGGCTACCTCAACCAGCCTGAGCTGACCGCGGAGACGTTCATCCCCGACCCGTTCCGGCCGGCCGGCCGGGTGTACCGCAGCGGCGACCTGGTGCGCTGGCGGCCGGACCTGGAGCTGGAATTCCTCGGTCGCATCGATCACCAGGTGAAGCTGCGTGGGCTGCGCATCGAGCTCGGCGAGATCGAGTCGGCGCTGCAGCTGCACCCGCAGGTGCGGATGGCCGTGGTGCTGCTGCGGCCGGACTCGCGCGGCGAGAAGCAGTTGGTCGGCTACGTGACCGCCGAGTCCGAGCCGGCGCCGAGCATCGCCGAGCTCAAGCGGCACCTCGGCGAGCAGGTCCCGGAATACATGGTGCCCACGGCCTGGGTGGTGCTCGACGAGTTTCCGCTGACCACGGCCCGCAAGATCGACCGCAAGGCGCTACCGGCACCGGTGGAGCAGAACGAGCCGGCGGAGGCTGAGTTCGTACCGCCGCAGACCCCGACCGAGGCCGGCGTCTGCGAGATCTTCGCCGAGGTGCTGGCGCTGCCGCGAGTGGGCCCGCTGGACAACTTCTTCGAACTCGGCGGCAACTCGCTGCAGGCCATGCGAGCGGTCAGCCGGATCAACAAGAAGTTCGGAATCAAGATCAATGTCCGGATGCTCTACGGCAGGTCAGCGGTGAACGCGATCGCCGCCAAGATAGAGGAAATGATCGATGCCTGACTCGCTGCCGAACACGGTCGTAGCGATGCGGGAGACGGGTACGCGCACGCCGCTGTTCTGCGTGCACCCCGTTTCCGGCTCGGCGTACTCCTACCTCGGGCTGGCCGGGTTGCTGGGCGACGACCAGCCGGTGTACGGCTTCGAAGCGCCCGGCTACGACGACGATCGCCCGCCCGCCCGCACCCTGAGGGAGTTGTCCGAGTACTACGTGTCGCTGCTATGCACGCACTGGCCCGGCCGGCCGGTGACCTTGCTCGGCTGGTCGTTCGGCGGGGTGGTGGCCTACGACATGGCGCAGCAGCTGGTCGCGGCAGGGGTCGCCGTGCCGGCGCTCGTGCTGGTCGACGCCGATGTGCCGTATCGGGCGCCGCTGCCGCCGGAGAAGGCGATGCTGCTGAAGTTCCTGCACGATCTGACGGCGGTGGCACATACCTCGACCGACGCCGCGGCCTCGTCGACCCCCTTGGCCGGCGAGCTCGACGCGATAGTGGGGCCGCAACCCGCGGACGCCGACCCGGCGGCGGTCTTCGACGCGATCGAATGCGCGGCGATCCTGCCCGAGGAGGTGGACGCCGAGATGCTCCTGCAGCGCTACCGCATCTTCCGGGCGCACGTGGCCGCGCTGTTCGACTTCGAGGTGCGCACGCCGTATCACGGGCCGGTGACCCTTATCAGGGCCGCCAAGTCACCCGATGATCAGATGCGTTGGGATCGGGTGGCACCGGACCTGCGCAAGTACACCCTCGAGGGCGACCACCATTCCATCTGGACCGGGAACGGCCTGTCAACCATCGCCGGCATTGTCGCGGGCCTGCAGCGATGAGCTCCACGCGGTCTCGTGGCGTGCTGTGGCGCAACCCGGACTTTCTCAAGTTCTGGGCTGGCGAGACGCTGTCGCTTTACGGCACGCAGGTCACCACGCTGGCGCTGCCGCTGACCGCGATGCTGGTCTTCGATGCCGGTCCCGAGCAGGTCGGGTTCCTGCGATTCATGCAGCTGGCACCGTACCCGGCCTTCGCGCTGCTGTTCGGCGTGTGGGTGGACCGGGTGCGGCGGCGGCCGTTGATGCTCGGCGCCAATTCGGTGCGGGCGGTGCTCATCGGGCTGGTGCCGGTGCTGGCCGGGATGGACAGGCTCACGCAGCCGGTGCTGCTGGCGCTGGCGTTCGGCATCGGCGTGGCGTCGGTGCTGTTCGACGTCAGCTGGATGTCATACCTGCCGGGCCTGCTCCGCGACAAGAAGTACCTGGTGGAGGCCAACTCCAAGCTGTCGATCACCGCCAGTTCCGCAGATGCTGCCGGGCCCGGCCTGGCCGGCGTGCTGATCAGTGCGCTCACCGCGCCGGTGGCGATGGTTGTCGACGCGGCGAGCTATCTGGTCTCGGTGGTGTTGCTGGCCGCCATCCCCACCCGGGAGCCGGCGCCCTCATCGGCCGCGGTCCGGCGACATCTGCTGGCCGAACTGGCCGACGGCCTGCGGTGGGTGTTCGGTAACAGCTACCTGCGGTCGATCGCCTTCGTCGGCGCCTTCTGCAACTTCTTCACCATGGCTACGTCGACGATGTTCATCGTCTATGCGGTGCGCGATGGCGGCCTGTCCCCGGCGCAATTGGGCGTCGTCTTCTCGCTCGGCGCGGTCGGCGGGCTGCTCGGCTCCCTAGTGTCCGGCCGGCTGCTCGCCCACTACACGCCCGGCCGGGTCTACTTCTGGTCGCTGGCCGCGACGTTCATCGGCCCGGTGCTGATCCCACTGGCCGCCGGGCCACACTGGCTGGTTTTCGGTCTGTTCGTGGCTTCGTTCCTCATCGCCTACGGCGGGCTCGCGGTGTCCAACGTGCTGATCGTGAGCCTTCGGCAGACGGTGACGCCGCCGCACCTGATGGGCCGGATGAACGCGGCCATTCGCACCTTGCTGTTCGGCGGCGGCGCTCTCGGCGGCCCGGTGAGCGGCCTGCTGGCCGGCGCCGTCGGCCTGCGCCCCGCGTTGTGGACCATCGGCGCCGCCGCGGTGCTGATGCTGCTGCCGGTGCTGCTGTCCCCGGTCAGCCGACTGGCGGCGATGCCGGAAACCCGTTCCAAGGCACCACTCAATCCGATCGATCCGATCCCGAGCGTACGAGGGAGTAACACCGAAAATGGTTAAACGAGGACGGGTGCTCGCCGCAGCACTATCAGTGGTGTCCGGGCTGGCGATGGCAGGCCCGGCACCGGCCGGGGCGGCACCGGCCGGGGCGGCACCCACCACCGGGCCGGTGGCCTACACTGTGCTGCTCGCCGAAGATGGTCGGCATGATGCTGCACTGGCCGCCATCCGCGCAGCTCAGGGCACAGTGCTGCGTGAGAACCGCGCGCTCGGGCTGGTCGTGGCGGAGAGCTCGGCCGCCGATTTTGCCGAGCGCGTAGTGGTACCGGGGGTGCTCGGTGCGGCCCGCAGCCGGGCACTCAGCCGCAGCGGGGGCAGCGTCGGCCGCGACCTCGGCGTCGGCGCCACGGTCGCCGACGTGACCGGCTACAGCCCAGCCGGTCCGTCCCGAGCCGGTGCGGTCACGGCCGCGGTTGGCATGGACCCGCTGGACGCCAAGCTCTGGGGCCTGCGGATGGTGCGTGCCGACAAGGCCCGCGAGCGTCAGCCGGGCGACCACCGGGTACGGGTCGGTGTGATCGACTCCGGGATCGACGCCACCCACCGTGACCTGGCCACGAACGTCGACCTGGCCGCGTCGCGCAACTTCGTGGCCGACATCCCGAACGACGTGAACGGCGTGGTGATCGACGGGCCGTGCGAGTTCGCCGGCTGTGTGGACCCGCCCGGGCACGACGACTACGGCCACGGCACCCACGTCGCCGGAACGATCGCTGCCGCCGCCAACGGGTCCGGCACCTCCGGCGTGGCGCCCGGTGTCACGCTCGTGGACATCAGGGCCACCCAGGACAGCGGCTGGACTTTCCTGCAGCCTTTCCTCGACGCCCTGACCTACGGCGCGGACATCGGGCTCAACGTGATCAACCTGCCGTTCTACATCGACCCGTGGCTCTACAACTGCCCGGACAACCCCGCCGACACGCCCGCGCAACAGCTCGAACAGCGCATCACGATCGAGGCGGTAAACCGCGCGCTTGATTACGCGCACCGCAAGGGCGTCACCCTGATTTCGCCGATCGGCTTCGCCCACGACGACCTCGGGCACCCCAATCCGGACACGCTCAGCCCGACCTTCCCGGCCAACTCTGCCTACACCCGGCAGATCGACGGCGCCAGCTGTGCGGCCATGCCCATCGAAGGGCGCCACGTGATCGGCGTCAGCGGCCTCGGGCCGTCGGAGGGCAAAGCCGACTACTCCAACTACGGTCTCCCCGAGGTCGAGCTCGGCGGCCCCGGCGGCTTCCGCAAAGACGGGCTGGGCACCCCTTCATTCGATGCCAGGGAAAATCAGATCCTGTCGACGTACTCCCGCGCCGCAGCCACCGGCAAGGGCTGGCTGACTCCGGAGGGCGACATCACTCCGCTCGGCGATGCGCAGGGGATGCTCAAAGATTGCACCCAGGACGGCACCTGCTCGTTCTTCCGCTGGGCCGAGAGCACCAGCCGGGCCGCCCCACATGTCTCCGGCGCGGCCGCCCTGGTGATCAGCCAGTATGGCATCAAAAACCGGGGTGGTGGCCGGATCAGCATGAACCCGGCCAGCGTGCGGCACGTCCTGCTGACCAGCGCCCGCCGGCACCCTTGCCCGACACCGCGCCTGGTGTCCTACGCCGGCATCGGCCGTCCGCCAGCGTACGACGCCTACTGTGAAGGCACCGAGTGGCACAACGGCTTCTACGGCTACGGCATCGTCGACGCATATGCCGCAGTCACACGTCGGCACCCCTAACCTGAGTTCTAACCTGAGGCCGGGTGGTACCGACCCCGGCTGATCACAGGAACAGCCCTTGATCGATGATCTTCCTTTCTGGGGAAGAAAACCGAATCAAGGGCTGTCTGATGATCAGTGTGCCTGACGTGGATCGGGCTGGTGCTCTCGAGCGTCTGGTCGGGTTCCGGGCCGAGTTCCATCGCTGTCTGACCGCTCGCGGGGACGCGTTGTTCGAGCTGGTGGACGCGGTGTTGTGCGGGGACACAGCGGTGCGTTCACTGGCGGAGCTATCGCTGGCCGGGCAGCATCGCCGGGGTCACGGCTCGTTGTATGCCGGGCTGAACCGCGGCCGCATCGACGTCGACCGGCTGCGCACCGCGCTGTCCGTAGTGCCGGTGCCGCGAGCCGCGGACGGCAGGATCGTGCTTGCGGTGGACGTGACGTGCTGGCTGCGCCCGGAAGCACACACCAGCCCGCAGCGGGTGTTGTGTCACACCTACGGACGTACCAAGGACACCCACATCGGTGTCCCGGGCTGGCCCTACTCGAGTTCAACCCGGCCACTGTGGACGCCCTCGGTGAGCAGCAGCCCGAGCATGAACGCCGCGCCGATCAGGGCCGCCTGCACGGCCCGGCCGAGCTGACGGCTGATGTTGGGCCGGATGAACAGGCCTGCCACGGCCAGGCCGAGCAACGTGAACTGCCACACCGCCAGCCCGATGAGAGCGACCGCGAGCACAGCCATCGCCTTGGGATAGCGGCGCAGCCAGTACCAGCCTAGGAACGCCACCGCGATGAACACCACGTTCGCGGCCAGGCTGGTGAGGTAGGACCCGGCAGTGCCTGCCTGCAACTGCGGCACGCCCTGCGCGGTGGCGACGATCGCCGCGGCGTAGACCGACAGCAGCACCGTGATGGGGTCGTCGAACGACGACCAGGCGGCCAAGATCGACTTGGCCCGCGCCGACATGCGCGGATTGCCGACGATCGCCGCGACGGCAAGGGGGTCGATCTGCGCCACCGCGACACCGAGCACGAGGTACAACGGGTTCTGGAACGCCAGTGCCAGGCTCACGCCGATGAGCGCGGCCTTGGCAACCACGCCGATCGTCACCGCGGCGACGATGGTGCGCCAGTCCTTGCGGGCGTGGGGCAAATCGATGCCGAACGTGCTGCCGTACAGGCCGACAGCCAGCAGAATCGTGGTCAGCAGCAGGTAAGTCGGTGCGGACTCCAGCCCTGATGCCCCGGTCGCACAGGCGACCAGCAGGCCGAGGCCGGCCGGAATGATGAGCTTGCCCAACGCCAGCACCGGCGTGCCTCCACATCGCTTGACGACAGCCGATTATCACGTGGGTGACTGCGGCGCATGCGGACTCGCCCGCCGGCTGAAGGGCTTCTGCCGATTGTGCTGGTGCCAGGCCCGCCTCGACCGGCTCGCCCTGGCCGACGACGCCCGCAATGCGGTCGTCCTCGCGCCGTATCTGCCCGAGGTGCGCCACCATCAGCTGTTCCTCGCAGGCCTGGACCGGCGTTACGCACCGCCGCCGACCATGCCGCGCCGCTACGGCGCCAAGGGACGCGGGGGTGGCTGGCGGGGGGGACGCCCGCCCAAGGCGCCGCCACAGGTCGCCGGGGCGCCGGTGACCCGCTGGGTGCAGCCCGCCTTGTTCGATGCCGGGCATCTGCGAACCCAGCCGCCGCTCGTGGTCGAGATCCTCACCCTCATGGACGTCGTGGACGATGACCCTCCGGCCGCTCTGGAGGGCTGGCTGACCAGGAAACTCGACGGGTCGACGCGCGGCGGGTTTGCACGAGTCGTTCGACCAGGGCCTGTTCACGCTCGCACCGGTCGGAAGACGCCAGACAGCCGGATCAGGCGGGGCGGTCGCGGAACTCGAAGCGGTAGGGCCCGCTCGACCCGCCGGCGTAAAGATGGCGGCCGTCCGGGCTCCAGGCGCAGGCGATGAGGTTGCCGTCGACGCGGGTCATGGCGACGACCGGGCCGCGGTGGAAGTCCCAGATCCAGACGGCGCCGGAGGCGGAGCAACCGGCGACCCAGCGCCCGTCCGGGGTGACGGCCATCGCGCTGGGTTGGTCGGGGTGGCCGGTGAGTTCCTTGCCGATGCGCTTGTCGGCCACGCCCGTGGCGAAGACGCCTCCGAACCGGCCGGCTATGAGCAGCAAGTCTCCGTCGGGTGTCGTCGTGAACGCGCTCAGATGCCGGGCCCGGCTCCTGACCCGGGTCCGCTGCAGACCGGAGCGGGTGTCCCAGGTGCGTATCGTCCCGTTGTCGGCGGCCGTCGCCAGCCAGGAGCCGTCCGGTGCGAATTTGAGAGCGTGCAGCCGTCCGACGAGGGCGAAATGGCACTGCTCCAGGCCGGTGGACACCTTGTGGACGGTCACGACGTGGTCGTCGGCGATGGCGATCCAGGCGCCGTCGGGGGAGACGGCGACGGCACGGATCGAGGCGCGGTGGACGACGGGCGGGCGTCCGGGTGGGCGGGCGTAGTCCTCCCGGTGGCTGTGGAGACGGGCCCGGGGCTTGTCGGCACCGACATCCCACAGAAGCACGTCGGAGCCGTCGGCGATGGCGACCCAGTCACCGTTCGGTGCGGCGGCGACGGCAGGCGATTTCCGGCTGATGGCGGCGGTCTCCCCGCCGGTCCGCGGGTCCAGGAAGCGGACGCCGTAGTCGGATCGGGCGATGACGAGGCAGGTGCCGTTCGCCGCGAGCGCCATCGCGGCCACCGGGGTGCCGGACGAGGTGGGGACGCGATCCGTGCGGGTGCGGTTGTCCCAGACGCGGATCGTCGCGTCCTCGCTCCCGGAGACGAGCCAGCTGCCGTCGGGCGCCAGGGCCACCACACGGACGTTGCGGAGGTGTCCGTGCAGGACGGTGCCCCGCCGGACGTCGGCGAGATTCCAGACGCGGATGGTGCGGTCGTGGCCCGCGGTGGCGATCCAGGCGCCGTCGCCCGAGACCGCGATCTGATCGATCCAGCCCTCGTGCCGCGGCCCCGTGGCCCGGACCCGTCCCGTCGCGGTGTCGCGGATGTGCACGGTTCCGTCTATGTCGCCGGTGGCGAGCCCGCTGCCGTCCGGCGTGATCGCCACCGTGGTGATGAACTGGCTCGGGGTGGGGATCCCGAGGATCCGACGGCCGGTGGCCGCGTCCCAGAGTTGTACGGCGTAGCCGGAGCCGAACGTGGCGATGCGCGTGCTGTCGGGCGAGACGGCCAGATGGCGGATGGAGAAGAGGTTGCCGAGGCTGGACCGCTGCCGTCCGGTCGTGGTGTCCCAGATGCGCACGAACCGGTGGAAGGTGAGCGTGGCGAGCCAGGAGTTGTCCGGGGCGATCGCCACCTCGTTCAGCCGCCATAGTCGCCGACCGATCCGGGCGAGCTGCCGGCCGGTGAGGGTGCTGCGAAGGGTCACGGTGCCGAAGAGGCTGCGGGCGACGAACGTCGCGCCGTCCGGTGCGAGGGCCTGCACGGTCCCACCGCCGTCCACCTTCGTGCGCAGGCGACCGGTGGCGGCGTCCCAGGTCAGCACGGAGATGTGGTCGGCGGCGACCACGGTGTCGCCGTCCGGGGTCACCGCCAGAGCGCTGGCGAAGTGGTCGTGACCGGCGAGCGTGCGCAGCAGCCGCGAGCTGGGCAGGTCGGGAAGCGGCCAGGTGCTGACCAGCCGGGGCGTCGTACGGGCGGCGATGATCCGCTTGGCCGGGCCGCCCCAGTCCCGGTCGTTGGCGACGCGGTCGAGGAGGATGTCGGCGCATGCGTGGGCCGGCTGGGCCGGCCCCAGAAGGTGGTCGGCCTGCGCGAGCAGATGCTTGAGCCGGGTGGCGCGCGGGCTGTCGAAGGGCGCCAGGTCCGCCGCCGGGGCTGCCGGTCCGGCGTCCTCGAGCCGGGTGAGGATCCAGCGCAGGTCCAGGGCGAGCGCCTCGGCCTCGTCCCGGCGGCCGGCCGCCAGTAGATGTTCGATCAGATGGTCCCGCAGGTATCGCTCGGTGTCCGGCAGCTCCCACCACGGCCCGGTGTGGACGGCGTCCAACAGCCGGCGATGCAGCCGGGCAGCGTGGGTGAGCGTCTTGGCCAGGTAGTCCCGGATCACGTCGTGCAGGCTGATCCGGCCGCCGTCCGCCGGGGACAGCGTCACCAGCGCCAGGTCGGCCAGGCGCGCGCACCAGGCCGCGGTGTCGATCTCGGAAGCCTCCCAGAGCGCCGCCACCAGCCGCACCGGCACGGACTCGTCCTCCGCGAAGATCGCCAGCTGGGCGAACCGCCGGTGCTCGCCCTCGCTCAGCAGGCCGGTACTCGCCTCGATGGTGGCCCGGACCGCCTTCTCCCGCTGTTCCGGGTCGTTGACGTCCAGCGTCTGCGAGGACGCCCCGCTCAGCTCGTCGACCTCCAGCGCGCCGTCCCGTCGCAGCCGGGCCAGCAGGTCCTGCGCCACTGCCGCCAGGTCGGGCCGGGACCGGGCCTGATCGAGCAGGATCTTGTTGACCAGGCGGAGCAGGAGCGGCCAGTTGCCGGTCTCCACGAGGAAGCGGTCGATCACGGGGTTCGGCAGCGGGCCGGGCAGGTCGGCGGTGAGCACGCGCCGGGCCTGCTCCGGTGACATCTGGTCGACCTTGACCGGCACGCCGTGCTCGACCAGGGACGGGTTGCGGGTGGTGACCAGCCGGGCGCACCGTCCGGCGACCGGGAAGGTGGCGAGCTGGTCGGGAAACCACACGTCGTCGAGGACGATCAGGCGGCGGGGGCCGTCGGCGAGCACCGAGGCCAGATGGTCGGCGGCCTGTCGTACGTCGGTGAACGGCTGCGCCCGCGCCGGATCGATCTGCCGGACCAGGTCGTTGACCTTCTCGACCAGCGCGCCGCGGCGGACGTCGCGGCCCAGGGTGACCCAGTGGATGCGCCGGCCGAAGCGGCGTAGCACCCGGGGGTGGGCGCGGACCAGGCGGGCGACAGTGGTCTTGCCGAAGCCGCCGGCCCCGTGGACGGCGGTGGTGATCCCCACCGTGGTGGCGCCGGGCTGGAAACGGAGCGCGCGCACGATGCCGGCCATTTCGCGGGGGCGGTCGACGACCCAGGGCTCCGGGCGCTGGGTGGCGGGGACCGACGTGACCAGGCTCTGCTCGTACCCCTGCTGGGCCCACCAGACCAGCACCCCGGCCACCGCGACCGCCGTCGCCGAGGCCGCCAGCCAGCGCAGCGGATGATCTTCCATGGTGGGGAACCAGGCGGCGTCGCCGCCGGTGGCGACGTTGAGCGCCACCCCGGACACGGCCGTGGCGATCGCCGCGAGGAAGGTCGCGGCGACCACCGTGATCGCCCATCGACGGCGCATGATCCCATCAAACTAGTCAGTGGAGCCCGGATGCCACCCCTGCCTGGCCTGTTCCGGGCGGTCGGCGGAACTCGAAGCGGTAGAGCCGATGGGACCCACCCGCGTAGAGACGCCGACCCCGGTACGCCCACTCGCCGACGCCGATCGCCGTGGCCAGCCAGTCCGGTGCGGCCACCGACAGTGTTTCCAGGCAGGCACGCTGCCCTTCGGGAACGCCGCGCGGGCCACCATCACCGTCTGATCAGGAATTTGGACCCGCAACCGCGGCTGCATCGACACCCGCACACCCCATCCCGCAGCCGCCGACGGAGAGAACACGACCGCGAACAGTGATCATCACCCCGCAACCGGCCAGGACGAACGATCCCGACGGCGCGTCAGGAATTCGGCAGCTCGGTCAGCAACCCGACGGTGATCTGCGGCTCCAGACGGCGTTCTTTCGAGAAGCCGGGCTCACGGAACCCGTCACCCTCGTCGGCTTCGAAGTACAACGTGGTGACGTCGTAGAGCAGCAACGTCGCCGGGCCCGAGCGCACGTGGGCGGCGCAGGCGCGTGCCGGCGGGGCACGCCACGGACCGCCAGCCGGATCAACCGCCGGCTCAGCGTCGTCGGCGGCCCTACCTCCTGTGGCGTACACCCGTAGCCGCCGTTTGACCGGTCGCGTACGACGGCGCCCACGCCCCGGCCTCGTCCAACACCCGCAGCGAGTCGCGCTCGCTGGCCGGCTCGATGATCCTGGCCAGCACCAACGCCTTGAACACCTCGTCGGACTCGGCAGCCGCGGCGCACCCCAGAACCTGATACCCGTGACCCAACGCGTTTAGCAGATGCCCGGCCCGCGTGGACGTGATCGGCAGCGGAGCACCTCCGCCTGCCGGACCGTCCGGCAGCCGCAGGTCCAACTCGGCCTGCCCCGCGGCCAGCCGCTGCCGCGCACCGCCTTGAGTAACTCCAAGTCCGCATCGGTGTGCGCAGACCCGATGTGCTCGATCCCGCGATCCCCGGCACTGCGAGTGCACGATCTGCACCGCCCGCGCCCCGGAAGCCGTCCTCACCGTCCTCACCGTCCGCACGTACGCCACGAAGCTGAGGCATCTGCGGGGGCGGTCAGGGCTGGGTTGGGCGGTAGGTGAGGACGACGACGCCGGAGCTGAACGTGGTGCTGTCGATGAGTTCGACGGCGGCCTTGCTCTCGGGCCGGAACAGGGGCTCGCCGCCGCCTTTGATGACGGGGTAGATCCAGATTCGGTACTCGTCGAGGAGGCCGTGTGCGGCTAGGTCGTCGGTGAGCCGGCCGTTGCCCCAGACGAGAATGTTCTTGCCCGGCTCATTCTTAAGCGCGGTGACTGTCTCGATCAGCTTGTCGCCCGGAATGATGTGGGAGTTGTCCCAAGCGGGCGTGTCCAGGGTGGCGGAGACGGCGTACTTGGCGATGCTGTTGACGTGGTCGGCGTAGGGGTTGCCGCCCATGTTCGGCCAAGCCTGTGCCATGCCTTCGTAGGTGACCCGGCCGAGCAGCAGCGCGTCGCAGCCAAGGGTGAGTTCGAGCGCGTAGGCCATGGCGTCTTCGCTGTTGTGCTGCATGGACCACAGGTGCGGGTTGTCGATGAAGCCGTCGAGGGTGGTGTACGTCGAGGCGATGATCTTGCGCATGATCGGTGGTTCCTTTCGCGTGTCGTGTGGCGATCGACTTGCCACAGACCATATAGTCAAGAATCGTGACAGTCAAGAATCGCGACGAAACTGGGGATGGTATGGGTGACGAGCTGGTCGAGCCCGATGTGGGCATGTTGACGGGCCAGTACATGCGTGCCGTGCAGGAGGAGCTGTTCGAGACCCTGGCCGAGCGGGGGCACCCCGATGTCCGGCCGCGGCATGGGTCGGTGCTGGCGTTCCTCGACCGTGCCGGGACCCGGCCGACGGATCTGGCCCAGCGCTCCGGTCAGCACAAGCAGATCGTCGGCACGATCGTCGACGAGCTCGTGCAGCTCGGCTACGTCTCGCGTGAGCCCGATCCGCGCGATCGGCGGGCCAAGTTGGTCGTGCCGACCGCGTCCGGGCTCGACGAGATCGCGAAGGCGCGTGCCATTCTCGCCGCCATCGAGCGCCGCCACGCACAGGCGCTCGGCGTCGAGGCATACGCCACCTTCAAGCGGGCTCTCCAGGAGGTGGCCGGCCTGCAGCGCCGGTGGCGCCAGACCCGCGACGCCGGCGGGTAGCTCGTTGTGGGCAGACCACGTGAGCTCTCGTGTGGCACCGCACCAGTGGGTTCGACCGCTCGCTGAACGTGGAGTCCGTCGCGCGCTGACCATTCCGCGATCGGTATGGCGACGGCCTCAACCCTCAGCCAGCCGTGCACGTCTGGTACCCCACGAGGTTCGGCGGTGACCCGGTGGCCCGGGCTCGAAAAGGGGCCGTCAGGGTCGGTCTCGTACGATCTTTCGTGGTGTTCTGGCGTATTTTCCGGTCGTCCGCCTTCGGCTTCGCCGAGGATTCCATTAGCTGCTCGGGCCGCAGCTCAGCTCTCCAGGTTAGGGGGAACCCGGCTCCGGGCCGGCGGTGTGAGTTCGATTCCCGATTTGCGAGGTGACGGTGAGGTCTGGGGAGCCGGCTGAGTCACCTCGCAAGGACGGACACCACACCATGTCCACCCACGAGGTGGTGCTCCTGCTGGAGACGGACCCGCACCGTGGTTTGAGCGGGGAGCAGGCTGCGCGCCGTCTGGAACGGTACGGACGCAACGTGCTGCCTGCCGCCGGTCGCGGTGGTCTTCTGCGGCGGGTGCTGCGACAGTTCCACCACCCGCTGATCTACGTGCTGATGGCGGCCGCTGTGATCACGGCGGTCCTCGACGAGTACGTGGACTCGATGGTGATCTTCGGCGTCGTACTGATCAACGCGGCGATCGGGTACGTGCAGGAGTCCAAGGCGGAGGCCGCGTTGGACAGCCTGCGGTCGATGGTGCGCACCGACGCGCGGGTGTTGCGCGACGGGCAGGAGAGGATGATTTCCTCGGACGAACTGGTTCCCGGCGACCTGATCGTGCTCGAGGCAGGCGACAAGGTGCCGGCCGACCTTAGGCTGGTACGGCTGGCCGAACTTCGGGTGGACGAGTCGGCGCTGACCGGCGAGTCGGTTCCGGTGACCAAGGACGAGGCGGAACTGCCGGAAGTGACCGACGTGGCGGACCGGCGCAACATGGTCTACTCGGGCACCCTGGTGACGGCGGGCAGTGGTGCCGGCATCGCGGTGGCTACTGGTGCCGAGACGGAGTTGGGGCAGATCCACCGGCTGGTGGGTGCGGCCGAGACGTTGGCGACCCCGTTGACCCGCAAGTTGGCCCGGTTCAGCAAAGTGCTGACGGTGGCCATCCTTATCCTGGCGGCGGCGACCTTCGGTGTCGGTGTGCTTCGTGGGCAGGACGCGTCCGAGACGTTCACCGCGGCCATTGCACTTGCGGTGGGGGCGATCCCCGAAGGGCTTCCGGCGGCGGTCACCATCACGTTGGCCATCGGAGTGACGCGGATGGCGCGACGACGAGCGGTGGTCCGCCGGCTGCCGGCGATCGAGACATTGGGCAGCACCACGGTCATCTGCTCCGACAAGACGGGCACGTTGACGGAAAACCAGATGACGGTGCGGGCGGTGTGGACGCCGGACGGCGAGTTCACCGTCACCGGTTCGGGCTACCGGCCCGAGGGGGAGATCTGCGACGGTTCGGGCGCCCCGGCCAGCGAGGCGACAAGTCAGGCACTGCACTGGTCGCTGCTCGCGGGCGCTGGCTGCAACGACGCCCGACTACGCGAGGAGAACGGCGAGTGGATCCTCGCCGGCGACCCGACCGAGGGCGCGATGCTGGTGGTCGCCGGGAAGGGCGGCATCGACCGTGACCGGTTCGATGAAGAGCGTCCGCGTACCGCCACGATTCCCTTCAGCTCCGAGCGGCAGTACATGGCCACCCTGCACAGTGAGCACGACTCCGGACGCGAGGTCGTACTGGTCAAGGGCAGCATGGAGCGGGTCATGTCGATGTGCCGATCCGAAATGGGTGCCGACGGACACCGCCGTCCGCTGGACGCCGAGGCGGTCCTCTGCTCGGCGGAGAACCTGGCCGGCCGAGGACTTCGGGTCCTCGCGACGGCCGTGCGTCCGGCCGGCGAGTCCGCCGGCTTCGGCGAGGAGGACCTGCCCGGCACCCTGAGCCTGACCGGCCTTCAGGCCATGCTGGACCCGCCCAGGAGTGCCGCCGCGCCTGCGGTGCAGGCCTGTCACGCAGCTGGCATCGGCGTGAAGATGATCACCGGGGACCACGCGACGACGGCCACCGCCATCGCCGCCCACCTCGGCGTACTCAGCGACGATCATGAGGGGCGGGTGCTCACCGGCAGAGACCTGGAGGCACTGCCCGCCGAGCGGTTGCCGGAGGCAGTGGACCGCGCTGCGGTGTTCGCCCGGGTGTCGCCGGAGCAGAAACTGCGGTTGGTCGAGACGCTCCAGCAGCGAGGCCACGTGGTCGCGGTGACCGGTGACGGGGTCAATGACGCTCCGGCCCTGCGTCAGGCGGACATCGGGATCGCCATGGCGCGCTCCGGGACCGAGGTGGCCAAGGAGGCCGCCGACATGGTGCTCACCGACGATGACTTCGCCACCATTGAAGCCGCGGTCGAGGAGGGCCGCGGGGTGTTCGACAACCTCACCAAGTTCATCGCCTGGACGCTGCCGACGAACCTTGGTGAGGGGCTGGTCGTCTTCGTGGCCATCGTCCTGGGCACCACCCTGCCGCTGCTACCGACGCAGATCCTGTGGATCAACATGACCACCGCTGTCCTGCTCGGCCTGATGCTCGCCTTCGAGCCCAAGGAGGCCGGCATCATGCGGCGACCGCCGCGCGACCCGCGTCGGCCGCTGCTGACCGGCGCTCTCGTGGTCCGGATCGTGCTGGTGGCCGCACTGCTCGTCGCCGGTTCCTGGTGGCTGTTCCAGTGGGAACAGGCCCGCGGTGCCGGTGTGGCCGAAGCACGCACCGCTGCGCTCAACCTCTTCGTTGTGGTGGAGACGTTCTATCTGTTCAGTTGCCGGTCCCTGGTCCACTCGGCCTGGCACGTGGGCTTGTTCTCCAACCGGTGGATCCTGGCCGGTGTGGCGCTGCAGGCCGTCGCCCAGCTCGTCATCACCTACCTGCCGGTGATGAACAGCGTGTTCAACACCGCGCCGATCGGCGGCGGTGTCTGGCTGCGCATTCTGGCGATCGCGGCCGCCGCCGCAGCCGTGGTTGCGATCGACAAGCGACTACGAAGGCACCTGATGTGACCTCGCGGGACCCGACGACGGCTGATCAGTGCGGGCTGTGCCGTCTGCCCGCTGATGAGTGGCTGCTGGGCTACGAGGGCTTCGACGCCGCCGCCGAGGGGACGCGGGAGGCGTTGCTGGCGCTGGGCAACGGCTATCAGGTGACCCGCGGAGCGGCGACCGAGTCCACCGCCGACGGCGTGCACTATCCCGCCACCTACGTCGCAGGGCTCTACAACCGGCTGACCTCGAACGTCGACGGCCGCCGCCGGGTCGATGAGAGCCTGGTCAACCTGCCCAACTGGTTGCCGTTGACGTTTCGCCACCCGGACGGGCCCTGGTTCTCCCGCCCGGTGTTCCACGTCGCGCACCAACACGTGGCGCTCAACCTGCGGCAGGGCACGGAGCGGCGGGACATGGTGGTCCAAGACCCGCGCGGTCGGTGCACCCGCGTCGTCCAGGAGCGGATCGTCTCGATGGATCGTCCGCACGTGGCCTGTCTCCGTACGACCATCACCGCCCTGGACTGGTCGGGACCGCTACACGTTCGTAGCCTTCTGGACGCCCGCGTCACCAACGACAACGTCGCCGAGTACGGTGCGTTGGCCCGGCACCACCTGACCGACTGTGCCACCGGGCACCAGGGGGACGCCTGCTGGCTGACCGTGCGGACCACGCAGTCCCTCATCCGGATCGCCCAGGCCGCCCGCACAGTGCTCTACCAGCATGACGGGCCGGTCTCCCGCCAACAGCTCAGCGGCCCCGGGCACGTCGGGCACGAAATCCACCTGACCATGACATCGGGAACGCCGGTCGTGATCGACAAGATCGTCGCCTCGAACACGTCCCGGGATCGGGCCATCTCCGAACCGCTGGACGCCGCGTTGGGCGAGATCACCACCGCGCCACCGTTCCCCGCCCTACGGGATGCGCACCTCCTGGCCTGGGAACAGCTCTGGCGGCGCTTCCACCTCCGCATCGGCGGCCACGATTTAATGTGGGAACGGCGGGCCCTCAATGTACACCTGTTCCACGTGGTGCAGACTCTGTCCGGGTACACCGCGGACGCCGACGCGGGCGTGCCCGCACGGGGGTGGCACGGCGAAGGCTACCGGGGGCACGTCTTCTGGGACGAGCTGTTCGTCTTTCCGCTGCTCAACCTGCGTACCCCCGAGCTCACCCGGGCCCTGCTGCTCTACAGGCACCGCCGGTTGCCCCAGGCTCGCAGACTCGCCCGCGCGCTCGGTCTGGCCGGCGCGTTGTTTCCGTGGCAGAGCGGCAGTGACGGCCGCGAGGAGACACCCGACTGGTTCCACAACCCGCTCTCCCAGCGGTGGATGCCCGACAACTCCCGCCGGCAACACCACGTCAACCTGGCCGTGGCCTACAACGTCTGGCAGTTCCACCAGGCCACCGACGACATCGATTTCCTTGCCACCTACGGGGCCGAACTCCTCGTCGACATCGCCCGGTTCTGGGCAGCCGTCGTCGCCCATGACCCGCGGGACGACCGCTACCACATTCGGGGCGTGATGGGCCCGGACGAGTTCCACGACGGCTACCCCGACCGCCCAGGATCAGGTATCGACGACAATGCCTACGTCAACGTTATGACCGCCTGGGCTTTCGCCCGCGCGGCCGACGCCTACCGCATCCTCGGTGGGCACCACACCGACGACCTTTGGCGGCGGCTGGAGGTCAACGACTCAGAAGTCGCCCACTGGGACGACCTCAGCCGGCGCCTGTACGTCCCGTTCCTGCCCAACGGCCTGATCAGTCAGTTCGAGGGCTTCGCCGACCTCGACGAACTAGACCTGGAGGCATATCGCGACCGGTACGGCGACGTGGGCCGCCTCGACCTCATCCTCGAGGCCGAGGGCGACCACACCAACCGCTACCAGACGTCGAAGCAGGCGGACGTCCTGATGCTCTTCTACCTGTTCAGCGCGGAAGAAGTCACCGCACTCCTGCACCGGCTGGGCTACGACTTTGACCCCGCGACCATCCCGGCCACCGTCCACCACTACCTCGCCCGGACCACCCACGGGTCGACCCTCAGCCGTGTGGTGCACTCCTGGGTCCTCGCCCGCACCGAACGCTCCAAGTCCTGGCACCTCCTGCGTGACGCATTCGCCACAGACCTCTCCGACACCCAGGACGGCACCACCCGTCAGGGCATCCACCTCGGCGCGATGGCTGGCACAGCCGACATCCTCCAGCGCTGCTACACCGGCCTGGAGACCCGCGACGATGCGCTCCATCTCCACCCGCAACTACCGGACACCCTCACCCACCTCGACTTCGACCTGCGCTACCGGGGACACTGGCTCCGCATCCACTGCAGCCGCCACCTGGTGTCTGTGCGCGCACTCCCCACCACCGCCCCGCCAGTGACCGTCATCGTCAACGGTCAGGCGTACCGGCTCACCGGCGAGAGCTGTGTGCGCCAGGATCTCGCGACCGGGCAGCCACGCCCGTAGGCGCTCGACAGCCGACGCGTCCGCGTCGACAAGGCCCGAAGACGGCAAGCTGGCGGAATCTGCCGCTGCGGGTGGTCCACGCCTTCATCTGGCCGCTGTTCAACGTACCGCCCGACCCGCCGAGGCTGGGCCCTCCAGAGGGCGAACTGCGCAACCAGGATGACCGAACGGCCCGCCGATCTCGGTCGGTAACAGCACCTGGGTCGCCTTGTCCAGCGCAGACGCCGCGGTCCCGACCGTGGGCAGCGGGTCATGTGGCAACCGGTCGTCCACGCGGTGAGCGCCCCGTCCCCGTTCCGGTCCACGGTGACGTCCCGTCGACGCGCCGGGTGGTCATCGAGATGCCGGGCCAGGTCCGGCTGGTTCCCATCGGTCGGCTACGACACCAACCGCCGAAACGGGTGGTGCTGGAGGAACGCGCCGACGTGGGTGGCGATCTCCCGGTCGGTCATGATGCTGGGCTGGCCGACCCGGCGCTTATTCGGCGAAGGGGCGGGTAAGCGCCGGCGCGACGGCGGGAAAGGGTTGTGTGGTGGAGTTCGTCAACTGGTCTGGCAGCCTGGCGTTCACGCCGGGTGAGCACGCCGAGCCCGCCACCGAGGACGAGGTCCGCGACCTGGTGCGCCGCGCGCGGGAGACCGCCACCACGGTTCGGCCGGTCGGTTCGGGCCACTCGTCCAGCCCGCTGGTGCGCACCGGCGGGATCCTGCTGAGCCTGGACCGGCTCTCCGGGGTGATCCATGACGACGGGAATGCAGCGACGGTCTGGGCGGGGACCCGACTCAAGGACCTGGGGGAGGGGTTGTACGACGCCGGTCTGGCCATGGACAACCTCGGCGACGTCGACTATCAGTCCATCGCCGGGGCCACCGCTACCGGCACCCACGGCAGCGGCCTGGGGTTCGGCAATCTCAGCACCCAGGTCGCCGGGATCCGTCTGGTCACCGGCACCGGCGAAGCGCTGGACATCTCCGCCGAGCACAACCCCGAGGTGCTGCCGGCGGCCCGGCTCTCCCTGGGCGCGCTCGGTGTCGTCACCCAGGTCACGCTGGACGTGCAGCCCCGGTACGAGCTGAAGCGGCGGGCGTGGTGCGCCCCGGTGGATTGGACCCTCGACCACCTCGCGGAACTCCAGCACACCAACCGCAACATGGACTTCTACTGGTACCCCCGCAGCGACATGACGCAGGTGCGCATCATGAACCGGGCGGACGACGTCGCGGCCGAGCGCCCGTGGGCCGTGCCGCGCGTTCCCGGCTCCGGGCCCTGGGAGGACCCGCGCGAGGTGCGGGTGGGCCCGACCCACCGGACCATCCCCCAGCACCGGGAGCTGCGATTCGAGGAGATCGAGTACATGCTGCCGTCGGAGGCGTTCCCAGCGTGCTTCGCCGAGGTGCGCCGCCGGATCCGGGAGCGGCACCGCCGGGACGTGGGCTGGCGGGTGCTGGTCCGCACGATCGCCGCCGACGACATCTGGCTCAGCAACGCGTACGGTCGGCCCACGACCACCATCGCGTGCCTCCAGAACACCTCCTTGCCGTACGAGGAATACTTCCGCGACGTGGAGGCGGTCTTCCGGCAGTACGGTGGCCGGCCCCACTGGGGCAAGAAACACTGGCTGACCGCCCGGGAGCTGCGCCCGCTGTACCCCCGGTGGGACGACTTCCAGGAGCTGCGCCGCCGGCTCGACCCGGACGGGGTGTTCCTCAGCCCCGACCTGGCCCGGTTGCTGGGGAAGGCGTGATGGCGGAGATCGGCGCGCGGACGTGGGTGGTGTCCGGCGGACGGGTGCCGTTCCCCAGTCACGGCCCGGAACCGGGGTTCACCGGCTTCGACCAGCTCTGCGTGCTCAACGCCACGGACCGGGAGGCCGAGCTGGCCCTCGACTTCTACTACGAAGACGCCGACCCGGCCGGGCCGTACCGGCTCCTGGTCGGCGGGCGGAGGATCCGGCACATCCGGGTCAACGATTTGATCGATCCCGAGGCGGTCCTCCTCGACCGGCCGTACGGGTGCGTGCTGCGCTCGCCGGTGCCGGTGGTCGTGCAGTTCCTCCGCCAGGACACCCGCTTGCCTGGAACGGTGGCGCTGACCGGCACCATGGCGTACCCGGCCTGAGAGCGTGCCAAGTTCGACCGGCGTCAGCACGGGTAACCGCCGCCATGGCGTCCGACCTTGCGGGTGGGTTGTTGGCCGGCTGGCTGCGGACCTGGCTCGCGGGCACCGGCCGGGACAGCGTGCGGCGGTTGCGGACGTACCTGATCATCGGCGTCCAGGCCGGCCTCGCGGCGGCGATCGCCTGGCTGATCGCCCACGAGGTGCTGGGCACCGAGGAACCCACCTTCGCTCCGGCCGCCGCTGTGGCGGTGATCGCCACGTCGCTGGGCAACCGTGCCCGGCGCACCATCGAGCTGCTCGTGGGCGTCGGTCTCGGCATCGCGGCCGGTGACCTGCTGATCGCCGTGCTCGGCACCGGGCCGTGGCAGACCGGACTGATCGTCTTCCTGGCGGTCACCGGGGCAGCCGCCATCCGTGGCGCCGGCCTGCTGATGACGCAGGCCGGCGCCACGGCGGTGCTGGTGGCGACGCTGACCCCCGGTAATTCCCGACCTGGAGCTGCCGCGCACGGTCAACGCCCTGGTCGGCGGCGCGGTCGGACTCCTCGTGATGCTGGTCCTCGCACCGTTGAACCCGCTGCGCACCGTACGCCGGGCCGCCGACACCGCCTTGGACCTGTTTGCCCACCAGATCACCATCTGCGCCAAGTCTCTCACCGATCGTGACGCCCGCCTGGCGGAGGCGGTGCTGGACCAGATGCGCGACTCGGAGCCGAAGCTGACCCAGCTCACCCAGGTGGTGACCGCAGCCGACGAGGTGGTCCGTTTCTCACCGCTCCGCTGGCGCCGCCGCCGGATCGTGCGCGCCTACCGCCAGGGCGTCAAGCACATGGAGCGGGCGTTCCGCAACAGCCGAACCCTGGTCCGCCGTGCCGGCACCGCCCTGCGGGACGCCGAGTCGGTGCCACCGGACCTGCCCGCCGCGCTCGAACACTACGCAGCGGCCGTGCGGCTGCTGCACCGCGAGTTCCTGGCCGGGCAGGAGCCGCTGCAGGCCCGGGAGCGCGTACTGCAGGCGGTGCGCCATGCCGGGGAGGCGTGCCGGCAGGACATCGGATTCTCCGGGACGATCGTGGTCTCCCAGCTGCGGACAGTCGCCAACGAGCTGCTGCGGGCCACCGGTGTGCGGCACGACGAGGCGCGCCGGCTGGTCCGCCGCGCCGCCGCCGGCTACTGACCAAGCCGTCCCCATCCTACCGTTAGCGCCACCGCCCGACGGCTGCGGACTTCTACGACGACGGCGCGACGGTGAACGCCCTGCGGCTGTCGGTCAGCGCGGTGACCCCGGACCAGATCGGCCTCGGGCTGGACCGGCTCGCCGCGCTGGTCACCGACGAGTTGGCCCACGCCGGGCTCGTCAGCCCGGGTGCGGTCCCCTGATCTCGCCGGAGCCGCGGGGGATCAGCCGGGACGGGACCAGGTGGGTGCGGGGCGGCCACCGCTCGCCGTCCAGCCGCCGGAAGATCAGTGACGCGGCCACCCGGCCCATCTCGGCCGCGTCCTGCGCGATCACCGTGACGGCCGGTTGGAGCAGGTCGGCGAGGGGGAAGTCGTCGAAGCCCACCAGGGCGACCCGGTCCTGCCAGCCGAGCTGCTGGAGGGCGCGGATGGCGCCGACGGTGACCAGGTTCTGCGAGGTGAACAGCGCGGTGGGTGGGGCGTCGGCGGTGAGTAGCCGGCGTGCCGCCTCCACCGACTCGCGCTCGGTGTGCAGGTCGTGGACGACGCCGGCCGGCCGGATGCCGTGCTCGGCGAGGGCCTCGCGGAAGCCCTGGAAGCGCTGGCGGGCGGTGGCGATCGTCTGCAGGTCGCCCAGGTAGGCGACGTTTCGGTGCCCGTGCGCGACGAGGTGGTGGACGGCGGTCGCGGCACCCTCGTGGTTGTCGGCGAGCACGGCGTCGGCCGGGAGGCCGATCGGCGGCCGGTCGACGAACACCACCGGGGTGCCGGAGCTGACCTCGCCGGCGAGGTAGCTCTGGTCGTCGCTGGCCGGCACGACGACCAGGGCGTCGGCCTGCCGCATGGTGAAGGCGTGGACCAGTTCCCGCTCCCGCTCCGGGCTCTCGTCGACGCTGCCGGCGAAGATGAGCACGCCCCGTTCCCGCGCGACGTCCTCCAGCGCCCGGTGCAGGGCGGCGGAGAACGGGTTGGCCAGGTCCTCCAGGACCGCGGCGATGGCCGCGCTGCGGCCGTTGGCGCGCCGCAGGCTGCTCGCGGTGAAGTTCGGCCGGTAGTCCAGCTGCGCGATCGCCCGCCGCACCGCGGCGGTCTTCGGCGCGGAGACGCCCGCCTCACCGTTGACCACCCGGGAGACGGTCTTCGGGCTCACGCCGGCGAGCTGGGCGACGTCGCGGAGGGTGGGCCGGGCCCGGCCCTCGGACGGCGCGGCGGAGGCGGCACTGTGCATGGGCGCTCCTACCGGACGGGTGTGGCGGGCGGCCATCGGAACGCCGTGGCCACCGACCGACGGTGATCGACCGACACGGTATCGGCCCGCTGGCCACGCCGTCCGGCCGGTACGTGCAGGGGCATCGTCGAGGCTGCTGACATCGTTGTCAAGAGTTGCGGCCGGGTTACGTACTGCTCCTGAAAAACTCGTGCTCAACTTATTGACATCGGCGGTCAACACCTCGGAAACTGCGCTGACATCGTTGTCAGCCTCTGCCACGGCAGGACCATGGGACCCCCGAGGGAGCACATATGATCCAGCGCACCCGCCGCCGCCGCGCCGCCATGCTGCTCGCCGCCGCCGCGGCGACTGTCCTGGTCGTCAGCGGATGCGGTGACAGCTCCGGCGACGACGCCTCCGGCGGCAAGACCGTCGCCGTCTCCCTGATCACCAAGAACTCCACCAACCCCTTCTTCGTCGCCATGCAGAACGGCGCCAAGAAAGCCGCCGAGACCGAAGGCGTCAAGCTGACCCTGGCCGCCGGCAAGGAGGACGGCGACGAAGCCAGCCAGGTGCAGGCGATCGAGGACGCCATCGCCCGGGGCGACGCCGGCATCCTCATCACGCCGAACGGCCCCGGCGTCAACCCCGCCATCAAGAAGGCGCGCGACGCCGGGCTCTACGTCATCGCCCTGGACACCCCGCCGGACCCGGCGGACACCGTGGACATCACCTTCGCCACCGACAACTTCAAGGCCGGCGAGCTGATCGGCAAGTGGACGGCGGTCCAGCTCGGCGGCAAGCCGGCCACCATCGCCCTGCTGGACCTGTTCAGCGACAAGATCGTCTCCGTCGACTACAACCGCGACCAGGGCTTCCTGACCGGCATGGGCATCGACACGGCCGACAAGAAGAAGAACGGCGACGAGGCGAAGACCGGCAGCTACTCCGGCGGCAGCTACACGATCGCCTGCAACGAGCCGACCAACGGCGCCGAGGACGGCGGCCGGACCGCGATGGAGAACTGCCTCACCAAGAACCCGGGCATCAACGTCGTCTACACCATCAACGAGCCGGCCGCGGTCGGCGCGCACAAGGCGCTGCAGGCGGCCGGGAAGAAGGACGTCCTGGTCGTCTCCGTCGACGGCGGCTGCGACGGCGTGAAGCAGGTCAAGGACAGCGTCATCGGCGCCACCTCCCAGCAGTACCCACTGAAGATGGCCGAGCTGGGCGTGCAGGCGATCAAGAAGATCGCCACCGGCGGGGAGAAGCCGAAGGTCACCGACGGTCTCGACTTCTTCGACACCGGCGTCGCCCTGGTCACCGACAAGACCGCCACCGGGGTCGAGAGCATCACCAGCACCGACGGCGCCCAGCGCTGCTGGGGCTGAGCCACCGGCCGCGGGCGGGGCGGGGGCATCCACCCCGCGCCCTCGCCCGGGCACCCCGTCCGTCACCGCCGACACCGGCAGAGGGAGCCCGCGATGACCGCCACCACACCGACGACCGCCGCGCAGGAGTTCGCGCTGCGCCGGCACTCGCCACTGCAACGTGTGCAGCACGTCCTGCACGCCCACCCCGCGATCAGCCCGTTCCTCGTCCTCGTCATCTCGTTCGTCGTCTTCGCCACCCTCAACCCCCGCTTCGCCTCGCCGAACTCGCTCTCGCTCGTGCTCCAGCAGGTGGCCGTCATCGGCGCGCTTGCCGTCGGGCAGACGCTGATCATCCTGACCGCGGGCATCGACCTGTCGGTCGGCGCGATCACCATCCTGGCGATGATGCTGGGCGCCAAGATCGCCGTCGGGCAGGGGCTGCCGGGCCTGCTCGCCATCGGGCTGGCCGTCGTGGTGGGCGCTGCAGCCGGCGCGCTCAACGGCGGGCTGGTGACCCGGCTGAAACTGCCGCCCTTCATCGTCACCCTCGGCACGCTCAGCGTCTTCACCGCCGTCGGGCTCCTCTACTCCGAGGGGCGCAGCGTGCAGGGCACCGACCTGCCCGCGGTGCTGAGCTGGACCGGGGAGACCTTCCCGGTCGGCCGGTTCCGGATCACCGTCGGCGTGATCATGGTGCTCCTGCTCTACCTGGCCGTCGGGTTCGCCCTCGCCAAGACCGCCTGGGGCCGGCACGTCTACGCGGTCGGGGACGACAAGGAGGCGGCCCGGCTCGCCGGCATCCGGGTCGACCGTGTCCTGCTGAGCGTCTACCTCGTCGCCGGCGCCATCTACGGCCTCACCGCCTGGATCCTCATCGGACGCGCCGGCGCGGCCAGCCCGAACGCGATCACCGACGCCAACCTGGAGAGCATCACCGCCGTCGTCATCGGCGGCACCAGCCTCTTCGGCGGCCGGGGCGCCGTGCTCGGCACCCTGCTCGGCGCGCTGATCGTCGGCTTCTTCCGTAGCGGCCTCTCCCTGGCGGGGGTCGACGACCAGTACCGCGTCCTCGCCGTGGGCGTGCTGGTGATCCTCGCCGTGGCCGTCGACCAGTGGATCAGGAAGGTGAGGTCATGACCGCCACCACCACGCAGACCCCCGCCGGGCGGCCGGGCAGCGCGGACAGCGGACAGCGTATGCCGGTGCTGTCGGCCCGGGGCCTGGTCAAGACGTTCGGCAAGGTCGTGGGCCTGGACGGGGTGGACCTGAACCTGTACCCGGGCGAGGTGCTCGCCGTCATCGGGGACAACGGTGCCGGGAAGTCCACGCTGATCAAGTGCCTGACCGGGGCGCTGACCCCCGACGCCGGCGAACTGTTCCTGGAGGGGAGGCCGGTGCAGTTCAAGCGCCCCCAGGACGCCCGGGACGCCGGGATCGAGACCGTCTACCAGACCCTCGCCGTGGCGCCGGCGCTGGACATCGCGAGCAACCTCTTCCTCGGCCGGGAGAAGCGCCGGCGGGGTGTGCTCGGTTCGGTGTTCCGGATGCTCGACCAGAAGGGGATGCGCCGGGACGCGGAACAGGCCCTCGCGGAACTCGGGATCGGCACGTTGCAGAACGTGGCGCAGGCGGTCGAAACCCTCTCGGGTGGCCAGCGCCAGGCGGTCGCGGTGGCCCGGGCCGCGGCCTTCGGCAGCAAGGTGATCGTGCTCGACGAGCCCACCGCGGCGCTCGGTGTCAAGGAGTCCAACCAGGTGCTCCGGATGATCGAGGAGCTGCGTACCCGAGGGTTGCCGGTCATCCTCATCAGCCACAACATGCCGCACGTGTTCGAGGTGGCCGACCGGATCCACATCCAGCGGCTGGGCCGCTGTGCCGGGGTGGTGACCCCGGCGTCGCACACCATGCCCGAGGCCGTGGCCATCATGACCGGCGCGACCACGCTCGAAGAGACGCCGGGCCGGCAGGCGGGCTGACCCGCCGCCGACGCGACCGGGCCCGCGGCCCGGGAAGGGAGCATCGTTGATCACGGTTGTCGGCGAGAGCCTGGTGGACCTGATCGAGGAGCCGACGGGCGAGGCGACCGCGTACCCGGGTGGGAGCCCGGCGAACGTCGCGATCGCGCTCGCCCGCCTCGGCGAACCCACCACCCTCCTCACCCAGCTCGGTGACGACGCGTACGGGCGGCTGCTCCGCGCCCACCTGGCCGGCAGCGGCGTACGGCTGGATCCGGCGTCGGTGTCGGACCTGCCGCACACCAGCGTGGCCCGGACCCAGGTGGGCGCCGACGGGCAGGCCCGGTACGACTTCGCCATCGACTGGCGGTCCTTCCCCGACATCGGCGCGGTGGCCAGCGGAAGTGCGTGCCTGCACACCGGGTCGCTCGCCACCGTCCTCGAACCGGGCGCCGGCGACGTGCTGGCACTGGCCCGGCAGCGGCGGGCGACCACGATGATCAGCTTCGACCCGAACTGCCGTCCGTCGCTGACCGGCGACGCGGCGCGGGCCCGGCGGCGCGTCGAGGAACTGGTCGCGGTCTCGGACCTGGTGAAGGTCAGCCGGGAGGACCTGGACTGGCTGCACCCGGGACGGTCGTCGGAGCGGGTGGCGCGGGAATGGTTGGCGCTCGGGGCCAGCCTCGTCGTGGTCACCCTCGGTGCGGAGGGGGCGCTGGCCGTCACCGCGCGGGAGGAACTCCGGGTGGCCGCTCCACGGGTGACCGTGGTGGACACGGTCGGCGCGGGTGACGCGTTCACCGCCGGACTGCTGTCCGCGCTGCGGGCGCGGGACCTACTCGGCGCCGCCCGGCGTCCCGCGCTGCGGGCCGCCGGACCCGAGACGCTCGCCGCCGTGCTCGGCGACGCCGCGCGCGTGGCGGCGTGGACCTGCGGACGGCGGGGCGCCGACCCGCCCACCCGGGCCGAGCTGGCCGCCCTGCCCGCCCCGGCGTGACACCGCGGTGTCGTCGTTACGTCACCATCCGTGTTTCCGGCGGGACATCCGTCCGTAGATAATGGACGGAGGGTTGCCTGGGAGTACGCGTCGCTGGTCCGCCGCTATCAGGGGCAGGGCCGCAACTTCCACGTGTCGTTCGTCTGGTACGCCACGGACGGGTCGCGCACCGACGTGACCGCGTACGGCGACACGGCGACCGCGCACTGAAGTGACCCCTGTCGGCCGGACACCTCGATGTCTGTCAGGGACTCTCGGTGGATCTTCTCGTAGGTGTCGGGGCTGACGTTACCTAGACGGCTGTGCCGGCGGCGAGGGTTGTAGAAGCCCTCGATGTAGGAGAAGACCTCCATCTCCAGCTCGTGTCGGCTGGGCCAGGCTCGGGTGTAGACCAGTTCGGTCTTGAGGGCGGCGAAGAGGCGGATTCAACCGATCGCTCCAGCAACCCCGTGTTGCGACGACCGGTTGAATCGCCCAGGCCACCGACGCAGTGATCGCCTTCGCGCGGGACCACGACGTGCTGATCCACCCCGTCACAGGCGAGTACCACGACTGCGGCAACCCCGCCGGATGGCTCGCAGCCAACAACGCTGCGGCCCAGAGCGGTGCCCTTGCAGGCTAGAGATCCGCAATGGCATCACGAAGACTGCCCGCCGCTTACGCCCAGCCTGCTGACCTGCAGCAATGGGCCCGGCTGGAATGGCATATCGAGAACCGGCTGCACTGGGTCCGCGACGTGACCTTCGGCGAAGGCACCCACCGAGCCCGCACCGGCACCGGACCCGCCGTCGCAGCCGTCCTCCGCAACACCGCCATCGGCTTCCACCGCGGCAACGGCGAAACCAACATCGCCCGAGCCACCCGACGCGCCAACCGCCGCCCCACGACCTCATCACCACCGTGACCAGCAGCTACCCACTACGCAATGACCCTGGGTTACGGTCCCCTCTTGATGGACCGGAAACAATCTGGCAACCTTCCTAGCATCGATGGGGAGCGCTCCCATACATCGATGCGAGACGTTACGGATGACGCCCGCCCACTTTCCACCTCGACATCCTGGTCACCCACCCAACGCTCGGATCCAGCACGCGCAACCGCCGCAACCTCGTGGCGCGGGCCAGCACCGCGCCCGTTCGCCGGATGAGTGTTGCGGGCGCATGACCGGTACCGGTGCCTCGACCATCCACATGAGAGAAGGACTCACAATACTCCCCATTTCAGACACTGGCTCCCGTTCCGTTAACCAGTGCATCTGCTCCACGGTGATTCACCCCAGGCGCGGCCTCCGGTGCAGGTCCGTCTGCACGTCGTACGACAGGAAGTGAGCAGCCAACCATGTTTCGAAGATTGGCCTTCTGCCTAGCCATCATCGTGGCGGCGGTAGGCTTCACCCCCGTGCCCGCAAGCGCAGCTGCGGACTTCAATGTGTTGATCTTCAGTAAGACGGCCGGTTTCCGGCACGACTCGATCCCGGCCGGCATCACCGCGATCAAGCAGCTCGGCACGCAGAACAACTTCACCGTCGAGACCACCGAGGACGCCGCCCAGTTCACCGCCGCGAACCTGGCCCGGTTCCAGGCGGTCGTCTGGTTGTCCACCACCGGGGACGTGCTCAACGCCAGCCAGCAGGCGGCGTTCGAGGCCTACGTCCGCGGCGGCGGCGGGTACGTGGGCATCCACGCGGCATCTGACACGGAGTACGACTGGCCGTGGTACGGCAACCTGGTCGGCGCGTACTTCGCCAGCCATCCGGCCAACCAGAACGCGACCGTGCGGATCGAGGACACCTCCCATCCATCGACGGCCGGGCTGCCGACGGCGTGGTCCCGGTTCGACGAGTGGTACAACTACCGGACCAACCCGCGTTCGCAGGTCCGCGTGCTGGCCAGTTTGGACGAGAGCACGTATACCGGCGGCTCGATGGGGGGTGACCACCCGATCGCGTGGTGCCGGGGCTACGACGGTGGCCGCTCGTGGTACACGGGCATGGGCCACACGAACGAGAGCTACAGCGAGGCGAACTTCCGTACGCACCTGCTGGGCGGTCTCCGGTACGCGGCGCAGGGGACCGGCAACTGCTCGACCGCTCCGCCGCCGCAGGCCGGCTACCGCATGGTGAACCTGGCCAAGGGCGTCGCAGAGGTCGGCGAGCCGATGGGTCTGACGGTGCTGCCCAACCGGGGCGTGCTGCACACCTCGCGGGACGGCACCATCCGCTACACCGACCCGGCCGGCATCACCAAGGTGGCGCTGACCATCCCGGTGTACACGCACGACGAGGAGGGGCTGCAGAGCATCAAGGCGGACCCGAACTTCGCCACCAACCGGTGGGTGTATGTGTACTACTCGCCGCGGCTGTCCACCCCGTCCGGCGACGCGCCGGCGACCGGCACGCCGGCGCAGTTCGCCCCGTTCAACGGCGTTAACCGGCTGTCCCGCTTTACGGTGAACAACGACTTCACGCTGAGCGCGTCGTCGGAGGTGACGGTCCTGGAGGTGCCGACCAGTCGTGGCATGTGCTGCCACGTCGGCGGCGACATCGACTTCGACGCGGCTGGCAACCTATACCTGACCACAGGGGACGACACCAACCCGTTCGACTCCAGCGGCTACACGCCGATCGACGAGCGGTCCAACCGCAACCCGGCCTACGACGCGCAGCGCAGCGCCGGCAACAGCAACGACCTGCGGGGCAAGATACTGCGGATCCGGCCGAGCTCCGGCGGTGGGTACACGATCCCGGCCGGCAACATGTTCGCGCCGGGTACGGCCAACACCAAGCCCGAGATCTACGCGATGGGTTTCCGCAACCCGTTCCGGATGTCCGTGGACAGGGCGACCGGCATCGTGTATCTCGGTGAGTACGGGCCGGATGCCGGCACCAGCAACCCCAACCGTGGGCCGGCCAACCATGTGGCGTTCGAGCGGATCACCCAGCCCGGCTTCTACGGCTGGCCGTACTGCTCGAGCTACAACACGCCGTACATCGACTACACCTTCCCGTCCGGTCCTTCGGGTGCCCCGTTCAACTGCACCGGCGGCCCGGTGAACAACTCTCCCAACAACACCGGCATCACCCAGCTGCCCCCCTCGCAGCGGGCGTGGCTGCCGTACGGCGGTGAGCAGAATCCGCCGGCGCTGGGCAGTGGCGGCCTGTCACCGATGGGCGGCGTGGTGTACAACTACAGCGCCTCGCTCGCCTCCGACGTGAAGTTCCCGGCGTCGATGAACGGCAAGGTGTTCCTCGGCGAGTTCGGCCGGCGGTGGATCAAGACGGCCACGGTCACCAGCTCCGGTGGGGTGGGCACGATCGAGGCCTTCCCGGCGTACACCGGTACCCAGGTGATGGATCATGAGTTCGGGCCGGACGGCGCGCTGTACGTGCTCGACTACGGCACGGGCTGGGGGAGTGGTGACGCAAGCTCGGCGGTGTACCGGATCGAGTACAACTCCGGCGGTGGCCGGTCGCCGACCGCGTCCGCCTCGGCCAACCCGACGAGCGGGAGCGCGCCGCTGACCGTGCAGTTCAGCTCGGCCGGCTCGGGCGACCCGGACGGCGACCCGATTACCTACGCGTGGGACTTCACCACCGACGGCACCACCGACTCGACGGCCGCCAACCCGTCGTTCACCTACACGGCCAACGGCGAGTTCACGGCCACGCTCACGGTGCGCGACAGCACCGGCCGCAGCTCGACGGCGAGCTTGGTGATCGGGGTGGGCCGGCCGACGGTCGTCCTCAACCTGCCGCTGAACGGCAGGCTGTTCGACCCTGGTGACGCCATCCCGTTCGATGTCACGGTCACCGACGCGAACGCACCGACCGTCGACTGTAGCCGCGTGAGGGTCAAGTACACCCTTGGGCACGACAGCCACGGTCACGACATAAGCAGCGCCACTGGTTGCTCGGGCACGCTGCAGACCACCGCGGACGGTGAGCACGACACCAACGCGAACATCTTCGGCGTGCTGACCGCCGAGTACACGCCGGCCGGCTCGACCACGCCGGTGACCTCGCCGCAGGTGATCATGCAGCCGCGGACCCGGCAGGCCGAGCACTACAGCGCCCAGCAGGGCACCACCACGGTGGCGAAGCCGTCGGCCAACGGCGGCAACGCGGTCGGGTACATCGAAAACGGTGACTGGATTTCGTTCACGCCGTACAACCTGAGCGGGGCCACGTCCTTCACCGCGCGGGTCGCCTCCGCCGGCTCGGGCGGGACCATCTCCCTGCGTACCGGCTCGGCGACCGGGCCGGTAATCGGCTCGGCCACGGTTTCGCCGACCGGCGGCTGGGAGACCTGGACGAACGTCACCGGCACGGTCAACGCACCGGCCGGTACGCAGAACCTGTTCCTGGTCTTCACCGGCGGCTCGGGCAACCTCTTCGACGTCGACGCGTTCACCTTCAACGGCACGCCACCACCTACCACGCCGCCGCCGACGACTCCGCCACCTACCACTCCGCCGCCCACGACGCCACCGCCCACGACGCCACCGCCCACGACGCCACCGCCCACGACCCCGCCGCCCGGTGGATGTACGGCGGCGTACTCGGTGACGAGCCAATGGTCCGGTGGCTTCCAGGCCGAGGTGCGGATCACCGCCGGCTCCACCTCGATCCGCGGGTGGACAGTCACCTGGACGTTCACCAACGGGCAGGCCATCAGCCAGTCCTGGAGCGCCACGGTCACGTCGAGCGGCCCCAACGTGACCGCGCGGAACGTCGACTACAACGGATCGGTCGGCGCCGGCGCCAGTACGGCGTTCGGGTTCATCGGCTCGGGGAGTGGTGCGTCCGGCGTATCTTCGCTCACCTGCACCGCCACTTGATCCACAAGCGGCGCGGCACCAGTATGGTGCCGCGCCGCTCCGAACCGGCCGCCATCGCAGCGGGCGCTGCGTCACGCGTGGTTGACCGAACAGATCCGCGCGGTGCATCTGGCCTCCAGCCGGTAGCCGGCGTCCGTGGCCGAAGCACCAGAGCCCAACCGCGAGCGATCTGGTCAACCGCGACTTCACCCGCTCGTCGCCGAACCAGTTGTGGGTCACCGACATCACCGAGCACCCGACCCGGGAGGGCAAGGTGTACTGCGCCGTCGTGCTTGGACACCTTTCCCCGCAAGGTCGTCGGCTGGTCCATCGACGCCACGCAGACGGCCATGCTGGTCACCAACGCCCTGAGCATGGCCATCAGCAACCGCCAGCCCACCGGCACCGTGATCCACTCGGATCACGGAGTCCAGTTCACCTCATGGGCCTTCACCCGCCGCGTCCAGGAAGCTGGCCTGGCGCCGTCGATGGGATCGATCAGCGACTGCTACGACAACGGCATGATCGAGTCGTGCTGGGGCCGGATGCAGACCGAGCGGCTCAGCCGCCGCCGCTGGCGCACCCGCATCGAACTAGCCAACGCAATCTTCGAGTACCTAAAGATCTTCCACAACCGGCAACGCCGCCACAGCTCACTCGGCATGCTCACCCGACCGAGTATGAAAGGCTCCACCCGATCGCCCTATCCGTAGCCTGACGCCAACCAACACGGCTCGGAAGAACCCGGGGAACATCAGATACATCGACATTGTGAAATGTATTGATATGATCTAGCGTATGCCCTGCCTGCGGCGTCGTAGGCGACACAAAGCAGAGGAGTTGGACATATGCTGCCCCTCAAGGCAAAGATCGCCGCGTCAGGACTTCTGGCGGCCGCTGCCGTTGTCGGCGGTGTGGGAGCGACCCCGGCCAGCGCTGCAACGGAGACCGTGACCGTGACAATCCAGGTCATCCGCAACAGCGTCCCGTACGCTCTTCCCTCGGTGCTCTACAGCGTCGGAGATGGGAACACTCAGTGTGCGGGTCGCTACACGCCGCTCCCGACAATCGAGGTGGTGGCCCCTAAGGGTGCGATGATCCGCCTTTTCTCGGTCTCGGGGTGTTACAGCGGTCTGGGCGGCGCGGCTCACTTGGTGGCCGACGCCACCAAGACCGTGCAGGTTGAGCTCTGACCCAGGACGGCGGGAAACTGCCGGGTTAGGTTTTTCAGGGTGAACGGCGGCTAGCACGTCACTGGCGGTCCCCGCTGAGACAACTCCCGCAGGAGACAGCCGTCGGCTTCACTTGCGGGAGTTTCCTGTGGGGCCGGATGTCAGGACTGTTACATAGTCGGTTGCAGGGCTGTTGAGCTGGGGTTTTGGCCGGGATTCGGCGAGATCCGGGGGTCCATGTAGGACGGGTGCGACCTGCTGGTGATCATGAGTTTGCGAAGCCATGACCCAGAACAGGACCGCACCCGCTGATGTCAGCATCACTGACCGAGATCGTGCTTTCGTACCGACCCCCACTATGCCGTCGGCCGGCTGTGGTCACCGATGGTTGGAGTAATCCGACTATGCAATAGCCCTGGCTGATCCTGCCGAGCGAAATTTTCCCCGAGCATTGGTCCCCAAGAGCCGGACCGGGCGGTCAGCGGAGCCCGGGACACCAGACTTTCGGCGTACCGGTGGAGCAGGCCGGAGGGGCTGCGCCACCTGAGGGCGGCGCTCTGGCGTTGCGAGTTGCGGTGAGCAGCGCTGTCCGACAGCCGACAGTGGCCGAGCCCGTCTGGGCCTTCCTCGGCTGGGATCGATGCTACAACGATGGGTGTCGCTAGCTGGCCCTTGTTGTGGAAGGAGCACCACATGAGGTTCCGGTCATGGTTGTCCGTAGCAGTGCTGGCGGCGGCGGGCGTGGTGGCCGTGAGCCCGCCTGCCCCTGCGGTGTCGGCCCAGTTCGACGCCACGCCGTCGGCCACGGCCCGCCCGACGAGTGGGTTGTCGGCCTCGTCGGTCGTCAGGGTCACGGCGACCGGCCTGCCCAGGAAGACCGAGGTCGACATCGTCCAGTGCGACGAGGCCACCTACGACGACGGCGGCCGCATCGGCTGCCCGGTCGTGCAAACGGCGACCACCAGCGGGCTGGGGCGGATCTCCGAGCGGGTGAACGCCAGCATCACGGTCTACCGCAGCCGCCCCTACGGCGACTCCGAGCCGGTCTACTGCCGCGCGGACACCTGCCGATTCTTCGTTGAATGGGTCACCGATGGTGATCGGCACTCGGTCGCCACGGCGGCCCTGGAGTTCACCGGCGACCCGGCCACCATCACCGCGACCCCGAACACAGGCCTGATCGACGGGCAACTGGTCCAGGTTACCGGCACCGCGAAGGGCTCACCCAGCCGGCACGTGACCATCACGCAGATCGCGTGCTACGACATCATCCAGGAGAGCGGCTGCGTCGACAGCACGCCGCTGGCCACGGTGCCGCTCACCGAGGACGACATGTTCACGACGACCGTGGCCGTCCAGTACTGGCCCAGCTGCGCGCCGGATTCCGATATCACCACGTGCGAGCTGCACGTGGTGGTGTTCGACGCGCAGGGGCAGCCCGACAGCTCGTTCGGCTCCGGCTGGTCCGGCCCGCACCGCGCCTACCTCGGCTTTGCGTCGGTGACCTAGTGCCTCGTCATGCAGCCTTGAACGGGTAATCCGGGTGGCGGATTTCGGAGTTGATCGCGAATCCGGTTTCGGGCGTGCTCGTTGGTTGCGCCAGCGGATGTAGGCGCCGATGGCGGTGTCCTGCTCGGCGTGGCTGCGGTGGTCGGTGCCGTTGAGGGCGAAGTAGCGCACGGCGGCGACTCGGCCTCGACCCAGTTCAGCCAGGACGCGTACGTCGGCAGGTACACCATGCGCGTCGCTGGGTGAGATCACCGACCACGTCGGCTACGCCAACCATGATCAGCCGTTAGCGTGACACGTCCCTGCTGGGCACGACCGCCGGGGCCTGCTCCAGCACCGCGGCGGGCAGCTGCGGCCCGGCCGGTAGCGCCAGCGGCACCTTGGCTCGGGTAACCAGCTCCACCACGGTACGGCTGAGTCGCGCCGACGACTCCGACATGGACCGGTTGGCGGTGACGATCGCGCCGACCACTTCGGCCCGTGCCTGCTGGCCATGGCGAACCGCGTCCTGAATGCCTCGGGCCTGCGCGTCGATCGACTCGGCGACCTCGAGGATGGTCTCCGGCCGGACCGTCGGGGTCTGGACCACCCGGGCGATCTGCGGCACTGCCGTTTTCGACGCCGACGCGTACGCCGACAGAACGTCGTTGGCGCCGTCGGCCACCGCCTGCTGCATGTCGGCGGCCTGGTTGGCCTGCAGCAGCAGCGCCCACTGGGCGATGGTCAGCTTCATCGTCGGGATGATGCTGAGGCGCCCGGCACCGAACATCGGCGCTCGAGCCGGAGTAGCCGTTCGTCTCCTCGGGCACGATCGGTAGGCGCCAGGCGGCGTCCAGCGTGCCGGGCACCGTCTGGCGGCCGTGGTTCGGTCCAGGACCTTGAGGTCGCTGCCCTGGATCGGGCCGAGGTCGGCGTCCCAGTTGAGGACGGCGGGCAGGCCGGTGGCGGGGTGGACGAGGACGATGGCGACGCCGTCGCGGCGCAGTACTGTCCAGGCGGCGTGCGGTGCGGGGGATACGTCTCTCCTGGTTCCCGTCGTCGAGCGGTACTGGGCGGGGTGGAAGGGCCGCGTCAGACGGGCGTCCTGGCCATGTGCTGCACGGGGATGCTGCGCAGGACGTGGAGGGCGCCACCGATGGCAGCGGCGGTGTCCACGTTGGCGGAGAGGAGGACACGAGGCCGGCTGAGCGCCCGGCTGAGCGCGTGGCGGGTCAGCTCCGCCTCGACGAAATGCTGGTAGAGCGGGCCGGCGCTGATGAGGGCGGGTCCGGCCAGCACGACGGTGTCGAGATCGAAGAGATTTACCATGGTCACCGCGGCGCGGCCGATCCATCGGGCGGATCGCTGGAGGATCGCGGTGGCGTCCGGGTCGTCTGCCTGCCACGCCCGGGCGACGCGCTCGAAGTCGGCGAGGGTGTCCTCCTCGTGGGCCTTGATGCCGAGGCGCCCGGCGAGGTCGGGATGAGCGAGCACCTGCGCGACGACGGTGTGCGGACCCGCCTCGGCCTCGGCACAGCCACAGTTGCCGCAGACGCAGGGGGCGCTGGCACCCATGAGCCCCACGTGCCCGATCTCGACGGCGTTCGAGGCGCGACCGCGGTAGGCGTTGCCGTTCGCCACGATGCCGCCGCCCAGGCCGGAACCCAGGTAGATGAGCCCGAACGTGTCGGTCGGCACCGTGCCGGACCACTGCTCGCCCGTGGCTGCCGCCGTCGCGTCGTTCTCCAGCAGGACGGGCAGGCCGAGCCGGTTCGACAGCGTCGACGTCAGGGGATACTGGAGCCAGTCGGGCGTCGGATGGGCCATGAGGAGCATGCCGCGCTCGCGGTCCTGAGGTCCGTGGGTGACCAGGCCGACGCCGATGACCCGCTCTCGCGGCACGGCGGTGCTGTGCAACAGGTCGTCGATGTGGTCGGCCAGCGCGGAGACGGCCGCATCCGGCCCGCTTGTCCCGGTACCGCGGAAGCCGGCGGTCGCGACCCGCCGGCCGGCGAAGTCGATCACGACGATGGTCGTCGTGGTGCGGTCGACTTGGACGCCGACGGCGTACCAGGCGTCCGCATTCAGCTCCAGCAGCCGCCGGGGCTGGCCCCGGCCCTGCTGCTCACGGCCCACCTCAAGCACGAGGCCACCGTCGATCAGGCGGCGGACCACGTGCGTGATCGTGGCCTGTGTGAGGCCGGACAGCTCGGCGAGCTCTACCCGGCTGAGCGTGCTGCGCGTGCGCAGGAGATCGAGCATCCGCCCAGCCGTGGTGACGCGGCCATCGTCGTTGCGGAGCATGCCGCGAGGCCTCCTAGACCCGTCCCGGAGCTGGAGTTTCCGGTGATCGCTCCAGCTCATGTCTTGAGGTAATCAACTAACTTGTCAATGATCCGGTGGCGGCGACCACGCTGGCCAGCGAAGTTGATGATGGTGGGGATCGGCGTGGTGTGGGTCGAGCTGGGTGCCGACGGCGTACCAGGCACCCGCGTCCGGCTCGAGTGGACACCGGCGACGGCCCCAAGGCATATCCGCTGCTCGTGCGCTATTTGACGTACGAGTGACCCTCGGCGAGGCGGCAGCCCGTGATCGTGGCCGGGGTGGGTCCAGGTAGCTGCGGGCCCGCTGGGTGGCGGTTGCGGTGCTGAAATTTAGCGAGATCAATCAAGTCTACTTATTGACTGAGTAAATTAAGTAGCCTAAGAATGCATGCCATGCCCTTCCTGGGCCACGGCGGGCGAGCATCGCCCCCGCACGTGAAAGGACCAAGATGTCTCTTCTCACCGGCAGGCCGCGCCGCGCTGCGGCGCTCGCGGGCGCAGCCGCGCTCGGCCTCGTGCTAACCGGCTGCTCCGGCGGGACCTCGTCCGCCGGCTCGGAGGCCACGCTCGTGGCCTACAGCGGCCAAGCGGGCGACTACCAGATCAACTTCAACCCGTTCTCGCCGTCCCGGATCGGGGGTTTCGGCACGATCTACGAGTCGCTGTTCTTCTTCAACAAGGCCAGGGTCTCCGACCCGGTGCCGCTGCTCGGGACGCAGCAGTCCTGGAACAAGGACGGCACGATCCTTTCGGTGACCCTGCGCGACGGGGTGACGTGGAGCGACGGCCAGCGCTTCACCGCGAAGGACGTCGCGTTCACCTTCGATCTGGTGAAGAACAACCCGGCGATCAACAACACCGGGTTCGACGGCACCGCCGCGGCGGTGGACGACACCCACGTCACCTTCACCTTCAAGGCACCCGCCTTCGTCAAGGGCCCCGACGTGCTCGGCGTACCGATCGTCCCCGAGCACCTGTGGAAAACCACCAACCCCACCGAGGACGTCGTCGAGAAGCCCATCGGCACCGGCGCCTACCTGCTCAACGAGTTCAAGCCGCAGGCCTTCACCTACGGGGCGAACCCCAAGTACTGGGGCGGCGAACCGAAGGTCAAGAAGATCCGTTTCGTCTCCCTGTCGGGCAACCAGGCCGGCGCCGACTCCATCGCGGCCGGCACCACCGACTGGTTCACCGGGCCGATCCCCGACATCAAGAACACGAGGAAGAACTTCCCGAAGTACGACGCGTACACCCAGTGGCAGAACCAGATGGTGCTCGCCACCTGCTCCAGCGCGGAGATGGGCTGCAAGGGCCCGCAGACCGACCCTGCCGTCCGGCACGCCCTCTACTCCGCCATCAACCGGACGCAGCTCAACAAGCTGGCGTTCCAGGAGACCGCGAGCGAAATCTCCCCCACCTTCACGCTCACCCCCAGCCAGGACCGGTTCGTCTCCGCCAGCCTCGCGGAGAAGGTGGCGCCCATGGCCGCCGAGCCGGAGAAGACCGCGCAGACCCTGGAGAAGGCCGGCTGGGCCAAGGGTGCCGACGGCATCTACGCCAAGGGCGGCCAGCGGCTGTCGCTGACGGTCGAGGTCGTCACCGGCTGGACGGACTACATCACCGCGATCGACACGATGGCTTCGCAGGCCAAGGCCGCCGGCATCGAGCTGCAAGCCGCCCAGTCCTCGTGGAACGAGTGGACGGAGAAAAAGGGATCCGGCAACTTCCAGCTGGTCATCGACTCGCTGGGGCAGGGCCCCGCGCCGGATCCGTACTACCTCTACACCTACTTCTTCGACTCCGGCACCGGGGCCAAGGTGGGCAAGTCCGCCGGCAACAACTACTCCCGCTACGCCAACCCCGACGTCGACGCGGCGCTCGACAGCCTGGCCGCGCTCCCGCTCGACGACCAGGCAGCCCGGCAGCCGTACTTCGACACCATCCAGCGGGCGGTCGTGCGGGACATGCCGTACGTCCCGGTCCTGACCGGCGGGACGACGAGCGTGTGGAACACCGCGAAGTTCAGCGGCTGGCCCTCGGACCAGGACCTGTACGCCTTCCCCGCGGTGTGGTCGGCCCTCGACGCCGCGGAGATCTTCAAGCGGCTCAAGCCCCAGAGCTGACCGCCCCAGACGTCGCCCCGAGGAAAGAGCTATGCCGTGAGTTACTTCCTACGCAAGCTGGGTTTCTACGTCGTTGCCCTGTGGGCCGCCCTGACCCTCAACTTCGCCATCCCGCGCCTCCTGCCCGGCAACCCCGTCGACATCCTGCTGGCCAAGCTGCAGCAGCGGGGCGGCACGGTCTCCCCGGAGACGCGCAAGGCGTACGCGCTCCTCCTCGGGGGCGACGACACGGGGCCCCTGTGGAGCCAGTACCTGAACTACCTCAAGAACCTGGTGCGCGGCGACCTCGGGATCTCGGTGAGCTACTACCCGGCCAAGGTCTCCGACGTGATCCTGTCGTCGCTGCCCTGGACCGTGGTGCTCGTCGGGGTCGCCACCGTCCTCGCCGCGCTGCTCGGGGTGCTCCTCGGCGCGATTGTGGGGTGGCGACCCGGCACGTGGCTCGACTCGCTGGTCCCGGCCACGACGCTGTTGGCCGCAATACCGTACTTCTGGCTCGCCCTGATCCTCACCTACCTGCTGGCCCGGATTCTCGGCTGGTTGCCGCTGCAGGGTGGCTACGACGTCGCGCTCACACCCGGTTGGAACGGGCCGTTCATCCTCTCGGCGGTGCAGTACGCGATCCTGCCCGCCCTGACCATCGTCCTGGCTTCGATCGGCGGGTGGCTGCTCGGCATGCGGAACATGATGGTCTCCACTTTGTCGGAGGACTATGTCCTGACGGCGGAGGCGAAGGGCCTGTCGCCGAGGAAGATCCGGCGCTCCTACGCGGCGCGCAACGCCGTCCTTCCCTCCGTGGCCGGATTCGCCATCTCTCTCGGGTTCGTGGTCTCCGGCTCGGTCATCACCGAGCAGGTCTTCTCCTATCCCGGGATCGGCGGGCGCCTGCTCGGTGCCGTGACGAACAACGACTATGCGCTCATGCAGGGGGTCTTCCTCTTCATCACCCTCGCCGTGCTCGGCGCCAACCTGGTCGTCGACCTGCTCTACGGCCTGATCGACCCGCGCACCCGCGCGCGGCACTGACGGGGACAGCACGATGACGAACCTCACCCCCGCCAGCGCGCCGACCGTGGCTGACGCTGCCGGCACGCTGACCCGGACGACGGTTCCGGCGGGCCGCCGGGCACGGGCCGGCTGGCGCATGCTTCTGCCCCCCATGACGCCCTGGTTGGCCCTCGGTCTTGCGCTGGTCGTCGGGATCACGCTCTTCGGGATCTTCGCCGTCTATTTCGTGGGCGACCCCAGGCAGATCCGGGACCAGGGGCTGACGCCGCCGTCGGCGCAGTTCCCGCTCGGCACCACCCAGACCGGGCAGGACGTGCTCGCGCAGCTCGCCTACGCCACCCGCGGCTCGCTGCAGATCGGCGTGCTCGTCGGCATCCTCGCCACCGTCCTGTCGGCGTTCTTCGGCATCTACGGCGCCTACCGCGGCGGGTTCATCGACGAGGCGTTCTCCCTGCTGTCGAACGTGTTCCTGGTGATCCCCGGCCTCCCGCTGGTCATCGTGATCTCCGGCTTCGTGCCGCGCGAGAGCCGCGGCCTGTGGACCATCGTCGTGGTGCTCGCCCTGACGAGCTGGGCCGCGTCGGCACGGGTGCTGCGCGCCCAGACGCTCTCGGTGCGAAACCGCGACTACGTCGCCGCGTCGAAGGTCGCCGGCGAGAAACCGTGGCGGGTCATCGTCGTGGAGATCCTTCCGAACCTTCTGCCCGTCATCGCGTCCCAGTTCGTGTTCGCGGTCATCGCCGCGATCCTCGGCGAGGCCGGTCTGGCCTTCATCGGCCTCGGCGCCTCGAACTCCTCGACGCTCGGCACGATGCTCTTCTACGCGCAGAACGGGTTCGCGCTGTCGCTCGGCGCCTGGTGGTGGTTCGTGCCGCCGGGCCTGATCATCGCGCTCTTCGGGATGGGCCTGTCCCTGGTGAACTTCTCGATCGACGAGATCATCAACCCGAGGCTCAAGAACCTCCGCCTGTACCGCAAGCGCGCGCGGCAGGTCGCGCGCATGGAGCGGGGACTGGCACGACGCGGGACAGGTGCCGCGGGCACCCCCGCCGACCGCTCGACCGTTTCGGAGGTGCCCCCGCGGTGAACACGAGGCTCCCGCACGACAACGCTCCCGCTGCCGACGGGTCGAGGGCCGACGCCGTGCTGACGGTCGAGAACCTCACCGTCGTGTACGAGGCGGACGCGCTGGTCACGGCCGTCCGGGACGCGAGCCTGACTCTGCACCGGGGGGAGATCCTCGGCCTGGCCGGCGAGTCGGGGTGCGGCAAGACCACCCTGGCGTACGCGATCAACCGCCTGCACCGCCCGCCCGCCAGGATCGCGTCCGGCCGCGTGACGTTCCACGACGGCGGCGGCGAAGACGTCGACGTGCTCGCGCTGACGGAAGCCGAGCTGCGCGCGTTCCGCTGGGAGAAGCTCTCCATGGTGTTCCAGGGGGCGATGAACGCCCTCAACCCCGTCACGACCGTGCGGGCGCAGCTACGCGACACCCTGCTGGCCCACCGCCCCGGCCTGTCGCGGGCCCAGGTGCGCGAGCGATCCGAAGAGGTGTTGCGACGTGTCGGGGTGGACCCCCGGCGCCTGGGCTCCTTCCCGCACGAGCTGTCGGGAGGAATGCGCCAGCGAGTCATGATCGCCATGGCGATGCTGCTTGAACCGCAGGTCATGATCATGGACGAGCCCACGACGGCGCTGGACGTCGTCGTCCAACGCGAGATCTTGAGTGAGATCGTGCGGCTACGCGACGAGCTGGACTTCGCCGTCGTCTTCATCACGCACGACCTGCCGCTGCTGCTGGAGATCAGCGACCGGATCGCCGTCATGTTGGCGGGCGAGATCGTCGAGCTTGGCGCGGCCGGCCTGCTGTACCGCCACGCACAGCATCCGTACACGCGCAGGCTCCTCGGCTCGTTCCCGAGCCTGTCCGGAGCGCGCGGCGCGTTCATCCGCACCGGGGTCGACGAGACCGCCGTACCGACCGACGGCGCCATCGAGGAGCGAGCATGACCCTTGTCCACGTGACCGACCTCGTCAAGGACTACCGGATTCGTACGGGCCTGCGCCGCACGCGGCTGCGTGCCGTCGACCACGTCAGCTTCTACCTGGTCCCCGGGCGCACCGTCGCCCTCGTCGGGGAGTCGGGATCGGGCAAGTCCACCATCGCCAAGATCCTCACGCGCATGGAGAAGCCCACGTCGGGCAGAGTCGACGTGCGTCTCGACGACGGCACTCCGGTGCAGGGGTCGCTGTACCGGCGGCAGGTGCAGATGGTCTTCCAGGACCCGTTCGCCTCCCTCAACCCCTTCCACTCGATCGAGCACCACATCGCCCGTCCGCTGCGCATCCACCAGCGCACCCGCACCGCCGCCGAGACACACGATCGGGTGCTGGAGATGCTCGAACGGGTCAACCTCACACCTGCCGAGACCATCGCGCAGCGCCGTCCGCACGAGCTCTCCGGCGGCCAGCGGCAGCGCGTCGCGATCGCCCGCGCGCTGGCGCCGGGGGCGCAGGTACTCGTCGCGGACGAGCCGGTGTCCATGCTGGACGTCTCGATCCGCCTCGGGGTGCTCAACCTCATGGGCCGCCTGCAGCGGGAGGACCGGCTCGCCGTCCTGTACATCACCCACGACCTCGCCACCGCGCGACATTTCTCGGACGAGATCCTCGTGCTCTACCGCGGTCGCATCGTGGAGCGCGGGCCGTCCGATGCGGTGATCCTCGACCCGCACCACGACTACACCAAGTTGTTGGCGAGCGCGGCGCCGGATCCCGAGCGCCTCGACCGGGTCACGGCCGCGGTGACGGTGGACCGCGACGCGATCGACAACAGCGTCTGCTACGACCACCGCACCCGTCGGTGGGAGGAGGCCGGGGTGCCGCCGGCCGCGGCGGACGGCCCGCCCGGGGGCTGACCCAGCTCCCGTACTTCCGCATTCGTTTTCGAACCCGAGGACATCGCATGGCTCACCTCCCCTCCACCTTCCGTGCCCTGCACCACGGCTGGGCCCTCACCGCCGCCGCGCTCCCCGACGACGTCCCCGCGGCCGTCGCCGCGGCCCTCGCCGGCGGCGTACCCGCCGTCGTGCCCGGCGAGGCGCACCTGGACCTGCGGCGCGCCGGCCTGATCGACGACCCGTTCGACGGCGCCAACGAGGCCGCGCAGCAGTGGATCGGCGACACGGCGTGGCGCTTCTCGACGACGTTCAGGTGGTCCGACGACCCCTCGACGCGCCACGACCTCGTGGCTCACGGGCTGGACACCGTGGTCACCGTGCAGCTCAACGGCGACGTGGTGGGGCGGACGCAGAACATGCACCGCTCCTACCGCTGGGACGTGCGCGGGGCACTGCGCGAGGGGGAGAACACTCTCACGGTGACGTTCGCCGCCCCGGTGCCCGAGGCGACGGCGCGGGCTCAGCGCGACGGCGCCCTGCCGCGCGCCAACCACCACGAGTACAACCAGCTGCGCAAGATGGCGTGCTCGTTCGGCTGGGACTGGGGCATCGACGTCGCCGGTGCCGGCATCTGGAAGCCGATCGGGCTCGACTCGTGGTCCGGGGTGCGCATCGCCTCGGTACGGCCGCTCGTGGACGTGGTGCCGACCGGGGGGAGCGACGGCCCCGTCCGCCACGACGACGGCCTGCTGAGAGTGCACGTGGAGGTGGAGCGCGACGGCGTACGCGCCGACGAGGACGTCTCGCTCGTCGTCACCGTCACCGACCCCGACGGCGCCACGCTGAACGCCAGCGGCATCGTGCCCGCCGGCGAGACATCCGCCGTGGTCCTCGTCACGGTGACCGACGTGCGGCGCTGGTGGCCCGTCGGGTACGGAGACCAGCCGCTGTACGGCGTGGAGGTCGAGGCAGGCACCGCGGGCGGCGTCGCGTCCTGGTACGGGCGCGTCGGCTTCCGCACCGTCGAGCTCGACACGACACCCGACGAGGCCGGGGCACCGTTCCTGCTCCGGGTCAACGGCGAGCGGGTGCTCGTGCGGGGCGCCAACTGGATCCCGGATCACGCGTTCCTCACCGCGATCGACCGCGACCGGTACGGCCGACGCGTGGCCGACGCGCTGGAGGCCAACATCAACCTGCTGCGCGTGTGGGGCGGCGGCATCTACGAGTCCGACGACCTGTACGACCTGGCCGACGAGCACGGCTTGCTGATGTGGCAGGACTTCCTCTTCGCCTGCGCCGCGTACAGCGAGGACGCACCGATGTGGACGGAAATCGACGCCGAGGCCCGCGAGAACGTGGCACGGCTCAGCCCCCACCCGTCCCTCGTGCTGTGGAACGGCAACAACGAGAACACGTGGGGCTCGGTGGACTGGGGGTGGCCCGGCCGCCTGGACGGCCGGGGCTGGGGTGACCTCTACTACCGCGACCTGCTGCCGCGCGTGCTCGCCGAGCTCGACCCCACGCGCCCCTACTCGCCGGCGAGCCCCTACTCGTTCGGCGACTACCGGCACCCGAACGATGAGCGCTACGGCACCATGCACATCTGGGACGTGTGGAACCGGGCGGACTACACCGTCTATGCCCGGTACAAGCCGCGCTTCGTCTCCGAGTTCGGCTTCCAGGCGCCGCCCGCCTGGTCCAGCCTCACCAGCGTGGTGCACGACGAGCCGCTCGACCCGTTCGGCCCGCAGATGCTGGTGCACCAGAAGGCCAACCTCGGCAACGCGAAGCTCGAACGTGGGTGGAAGGGCCACCTGCCCGACCCTGTCACCATCGGGGATTGGCACTGGACCACCCAGCTCAACCAGGCGCACGCCATCCGGTTCGGCGTCGAACACTTCCGCTCCCTGACGCCCCACAACACCGGGACGATCCTGTGGCAGCTCAACGACAACTGGCCGGTGGTGTCCTGGGCCGCCATCGACTTCGCCGAGCGCCGCAAGCCCCTCTGGTACGCCCTGCGGGCCGCGTACGCCCCGCGCCTGGCCACACTGCAGCCGCGCGCGTCCGCCGAGGCGTGGGCCAGCGCGTGGGAAGGACTCGAGCCGGACCCGGACACCCTCGCGCTCGTGCTCGTCAACGACACCGCCGAGGCGTTTCGCGGCACCTTCACCGTGACGCGGGAGACGTTCGACGGCACGCTGCTGGCGAAGGCCACGCTCGAGGCGTCGGTGCCCGCGCGCGGGGCGGCCACGCTGACGGTCCCGGACGAGGTCGCCGCGTTCGGGGATCCCGCCACCGAGGTCATCGTGACCGAGCCCGACGACGCCACCGCAGGATTCGCGCCGGCGTTCCGGCACGGCGCCGAGGTGCTCGACCAGCGCCTCGACCCCCAGCCGCTGCGGGTCGAGGCCGTGCCCACGGACGACGGCTGCCTGCTGCACGTGACCGCCACGTCCTACACCCGCGACGTGTTCTGCCCTGCCGACGTGGTCGATCCCGCGGCCTGCGTGAACGACGGCATGGTGAACCTTCGGGCCGGCCGGTCCGTCACCTTCCGCGTGACGTCGCCGTCAGGCGACCCGCAGGCCTTCGCCGCCGCCGTGCGCTGCGCCAACACCCTCTTGGGCCCGGCAGAGAGGACCCTTCCGTGACCGCCACCCCGGCCGTCCCCGTGGACCGGCTCGCCCTGCCCGCCCACCACGCATGGCTGGACGCCGAGTGCCGCCGGCTGCTCGCCTTCGGCGCGCGGTCCGCGCTGCCCGACGGCGGCGCCGCCTACCTGGACACGACTGGCGAACCGGATCCCACGTACGGCGTGCTCACCTGGATCACCGCCCGCACCACGCACGCGTACTCACTCGGTGTGCTGCTCGGCGTGCCCGGCAGCGCTCCCGTCGCCGACGCCGCGCTGAAGGCCCTGACCAGCCGACTGCGTGACGCCGAGCACGGTGGGTGGTTCCATGCGCTCGGACCCGACGGCGTCCCCGATCGCGCCGCCGGCAAGTCCTGCTACGACCACGCCTTCGTGCTGCTCGCTGCGTCGTCCGCGGCGCTCGCCGGCCGGCCCGGCGGCACCACGCTGCTCGCCGACGCCGCCGACGTCTACCTCCAGCGGTTCTGGGACGACGACGCCGGTCGCCCGGTGGACACCTGGGACGCCGACTTCACGCGGCCCGACGACTACCGTGGCCTCAACGCCACGATGCACTCCGTCGAGGCGCTGCTCGCCGTGGCCGACGCCGTCGAGGTGCTCGAGGCCCCGGACGCACCCGCCGTCGGCGGGGGAGCGGCCGCCTGGCGATACCGTGCCGCGCGGGCGGCACGGTTCGTCGTCGAGCTTGCCGCCACCCACGACGGGCGCCTGCCTGAACACTTCGGGCCGGACTGGGCTCCGGATCTCGGCCGCAACCGCAACCAGCCGGCCGACCCCTTCGAGCCGTACGGCGCCACCCCCGGACATGGTCTGGAGTGGTCACGGCTGCTGTTGCACGTCGAGGCCGCGGTCGGTGCCGATGACGCCCTCGCCGCAGCGGCGGTGCGCCTGTTCGACCGGGCCGTCGAAGACGGCTGGGACGCCGACGGCGCGGAGGGCTTCGTCTACACCGTCGACTGGGACGGCACGCCCTTGGTGCGCCAGCGGATGCACTGGGTGATGGCCGAGGCGATCGCCGCCGCGGCGGCGCTGTACCGGCGCACTGGCCAGCGGCGGTACGCCGCCCGCTACGCCGCCTGGTGGGACTACGCCGAGCGTCATCTGCTCGACCACACGGGCGGCTCGTGGTGGCACGAGCTCGACCCGCACAACAGGCCCGCCGCGACCGTGTGGCCCGGCAAACCCGATGTCTACCACGCGTTGCAGGCCACGTTGCTGCCGCGCCTGCCGCTCGCGCCCACGCTCGCACGGGCGCTACGGGCGGGGCTGCTCGGCCCTTCCAGGACGGGCACCGACGGCCGATGGCAGTTGACGTGAGCAGGCGCGTGGACGTGCCCCCGGTGAGGGCGGTGGTGGTGATCGGCGAGACGTTGATCGACGTGGTGTCGGCGAGCCGCGGCGACGGTGCCGACCTCGGTGTGCGCGAGCTACCCGGCGGCAGCCCCGCGAACGTGGCCGTGACGCTCGGGCGCCTGGGCCGCGGGCCGGTGCTCGTCACCACACTCGCCGACGACTCGCGCGGCGCCGCCGCGCGGGACTGGCTCGAGGCGTCGGACGTCGCCGTCGTGGCGCACCGCGCTCGACCCGGGCGCCGCCGCGGTCGAGGACGCGCTGCGCGAGGCCCGCGGGCGCGGGCTGGTGACGTTCGACCCGAACGCGCGCCCGGCGATCACCCCGGACGTCGCGCAGGTGCTGCCGCGCGTCGAGCGGCTGGTCAGGCTCAGCGACGTCGTCAAGGTGTCCGACGAGGACCTCGGCTGGTACCACCCCGGCGCCGACCCGGTGGAGGTGGCCCGCGCCTGGACGGCGTCGGGGCCGGTCCTGGTCGTTGTCACCCGGGGCGCGGACGGCAGCGTGCTCGTACGCGGCGACGAAGTCGTCACTGTGCCGGGCGTGCCGGTGACCGTGGCCGACACGATCGGCGCCGGCGACACCTTCATGGGGGCGCTCATCGACGCGCTCGTGGGTCTCGGGGCGCACGGTCCGACCGCGCGAGGCGCTCGCCGCACTGAGCCGGGAGAACTGCGCCGGGCTGCGTCTCGGTCGGCGAGCGCCGCCGCCATCACGGTGTCCAGGCCGGGCGCCGACCCACCGACGCCGGCCGAGCTCGACGCGGCGACGCAGGCGGCGACCGCCTGAGGCGACAGCGTCACCACGGCGGCTGCGGGTCGGACAAGACCCGCAGCCGTTCCGGCGGGGACGCGGGGGACGCCCGGTCAGTCCTTGTCGGGCCTTTCCTCGGCCCGAGCTGCCGCGTTGGCGGAGCGCAGCACGCGCGGATGCAGCAGAGCGGACGGGTCGGCCAGGGACGCCGCGGTGCGCACGGTGAAGGCGTGGGTCTCGCCCGCGAGCAGCGAGACGAGCATGTCGTCCACTACCGCGTCGGGGGCCACCTTGTCGGCGAGCAGGGCGAGGTCCCGCACGTACGACGTGGCTCGCACGACCACCCGGTAGCCGCCGGCCACGGGCGTGACCTCGGCGGTGTAGGGCGTCGGGTCGTAGGCGAGGTCGCGGTCCTCGGCGAACTGGTGGTGGACGCGGGCGCCGCCGGCGGCGGCGGCGAACAGAATCTCGCTTCTCGGATCGACGGGTGTAAGCAGGTCGTCGGTCAGATCCAGCAGGGCGACGGACCGGGGCGCGACATCGAGCGGCAGCTCGGCGGTCGCCAGGATGTCGCCGGCGAGGGTCTGCCGGGCGGCGAGGATCGTACCCGTCCACGGCTCGTCGTGGTCGTTGACCGCGACCAGTGTGGCTCGTCCCTCGCGGGGTTGCACGGTCAGCAGCCGCGGCGCGAACGCGTGCTTGAGCGCGTAGTAGAGGGGCTTGGGCCGTTCGTCGCTGTCCACGGCAGCCCAAGAGGTGACCGGCCAGCAGTCGTTGAGCTGCCAGACAAGGGCTCCGGCCGTCCGTGGCCACCAGGAGCGGAAGTGTTCGACGCCGAACGCCACCGCCCGCGCCTGGTTGAGCTGTGTCGCCCAGTGCCACTGCTCGAAGTCGTCCGGGACCGGCAGGTGGGGTGCGAGGCCGCGGTCCAGCTTGCCGTTGCCGTCACCGGCCTTCTGGTGGAGCAGGAACGCGGGTGAGGTGGGTGTCAGCGGCTGGTCGTGGATCCAGCGGGTGAGGGTCGCCCAGGTTGGTGGGCCCTGGAAGCCGAACTCCGCGCAGAACCGCGGGATCTGGTCGCGGTAGTGGGTGTAGTCGAGCACGTTCCAGACGTCCCACTCGTGGCGGGTGCCATAGAGGGCGTCGTTGGGCGGAAGGTCGCCAGGGCTGTAGGGGCTGCCGGGCGCGTAGGGGCGGGTGGGGTCCAGTTCGGTGACGAGTCCGGGCAGCAGTTCGGTGTAGTAGCCGAGCCCCCAACTGCGTCCGTCGAGGGCCTCCTGCCAACCCTCCCAGTCAGTGTAGGCGGGCAGGTTCTCGTTGTTGCCGTTCCACAGCACGAGCGACGGGCGGGCGACCAGCCGGGTGACGTTCTCCCGCGCCTCGGCCTCGACCTCGCCACACAGGGGCTCTTCCTCGGCGTAGAAGGCGCACGCAAAGGGGAAGTCCTGCCACACCAGCACGCCGCGTTCGTCGCAGGCGTCGTAGAAGTCGTCGGTCTCGTAGATGCCGCCACCCCAGATCCGCAGCATGTTCATGTTCGCCCCGACGGCCTGGTCGATCCGGCGGGCGAGCCGCTCGGGGGTGACCCGGGTGAGGAGGTGGTCGTCCGGGATCCAGTTGGCACCCTTGGCGAAGACCCGGGTGCCGTTGACAACGAAGGTGAACGGCGTGCCGGTCTCGTCCGGCTCGGTGTCCACGGCGACGGTGCGGAACCCGATCCGGCGCCGGTCGGTGTCCACCGGCTCGCCGTCGGCCAGGAGCGTGATGGCCAGCTCGTAGAGCGGCTGCTCGCCGTAGCCGACCGGCCACCAAAGCCGGGCGCCCGGCACGAGGACGGTGACGTGGGCGGCGTCGCCGGATACGGTTACCCGTTCCTCGCGGTCGCCGACCGTGACCACCGCGGTGTAGTCGCGGTCCGAGGCGCGGTCCAGTTCCAGGTGTACGTCGACGCGTCCGGTGCCGTCGGCGTCGACGGCGACGAGCGGGCGCACCCTGGCCAGGCGGGAGGTGTCCCAGCGTTCCAGCCGCACAGGCTTCCAGATGCCGGCCGTCTGCAGGTCCGGTCCCCAGTCCCAGCCGAACGAGCAGGCCATCTTGCGGATCGCGTTGTACGGGTGCGGGTAGGCGCGCTGACGCCAGCCGAGCCGGGCCTCCATCTGCTCGGCGTGGGTGAGCGCGGATCCCAGCGTCACGGTCAGCTCGTTGCCGCCCTCCCGCAGCGACTCGCGGACGTCGAACCGGTAGCCGCGGTGCATGTTGGCGGTGTGGCCGAGCACGACGCCGTTGAGCTCGATGGTGGCGACCGTGTCGATGCCGTCGAAGACCAGCTCGACCCGCTCGCCCACGCCGGGCGCACTCGCCTGGAACCCCGTCGTGTACTGCCAGTCGACGCGGTGCATCCAGGTCAGGGCCGCCTCGTTGCGGTCCAGATACGGGTCGGGGATGAGGCCGGCGGCCATCAGGTCGAGGTGGGTGCTGCCGGGCACCTGAGCGGGAACGTCCCGCTCGGCGAGGATGTCCGGCGCGGGGCCTTTGATGGCACGCAGACGCCAGCCCGCGTGCAAGGTCGTGCGCATCATCGGGGTCCTCCTCGTTGGCGGCAGGGACCAGACACGAGGATGATCCTTACGTAGGTTACCGAAGTAAGTCAACGCACCAGGTGCGCAGGGGCCTCAGCGGACAGCGACATCCGGGCCCAAACGCGCGGCGTCGCCCGAACCGGCGGCGCGCGTCCTGCCCTCCGGGCGGGGACGGCCGAGGGTCAGCTCGCTCTGCAGGACGAGGACCGCCCCGCCGATCGCCGCCGCGTCCGACCCGTTGACCGACGGCACGATCCGTACCGGGTGCGCCCGCCGTGCGAACATGCGGCGGTCCACCTCCTGCTGGATCATCGCCTGGTAGATCGAGCCGGCCACCGCGAAGCTCGGGCCGGCCAGGACGATCGCGTCCAGATCGAACAGGCACGCCATGGTGACCGCCGCGCAACCGAGATAGCGGGCCGACTGCTCGACGAGGCCCCGTGCGTCGGTGTCGCCGGCGTTCGCCGCGGCCGCGATCCGCGCGAACTCGGTGAGGACGTCGGCGGCGGTCGGGTCCAGCGCCAGCCGCCGGGCGAGCCCCGGTGTGGCCAGGGCCTGCCGGACCAGCGCCGACGGGCCTGCGTAGTTCTCCAGGCAGCCGACGTTGCCGCACGGGCACTCGTCGCCGTTGATGTCGATCGAGATGTGACCGATCTCCACGCTGTTCGAGGAACTTCCCCGATAGACCTCGCCAGCGACCACGACCCCGCCGCCGATCCCGGTGGCCATGTAGATGCAGCCATAGGTGCTACGCGGGTCCACCGAGCCCATCCAGTACTCGCCGATCGCGGCCGCCGCCGCGTCGTTGTCGAGCAGGACGGGCAGCCCGAGACTCTCCGCCAGCCGCCGCACGACCGGGTGGTCGAGCCACTCGTCGGTCGGCTGCGGCGTCAACAGCACGCCCGCGTGTCGATCCTGCGGCCCGTAGCTGACCAGGCCGACCCCCAATACCCTGTCGCGATCGACGGCCGCCGTGGCCAGCAACGCGTCCACCTGAGTGGCCACCAACGGCAGTGCCCGCTCCGGCGGCATCGACGCCACCCCCTGGAACGACGTCCGGGCCACCTGCCGGCCCGCCAGGTCGACGACAACGATCACGCACGTGTTGCGCTCGAGCTGGACCCCGACGCTGTAGCGGGCCAGCGGATTGAGCTGCACCATGGTGCGTGGCTTGCCACCCGTCGGCGCACCCCGGCCAGACTCGACCACCAGGCCGTCACCCATCAGCTCGCGCACGACCTCGGAGATCGTCGCGCCGGTCAGACCCGTCGCCGCCGCGAGCTCCACCCGGCTGATGCTGCGCGCCGACCTGATCACGTCCAGCACCAGGCCGCGCGTCTTCGGCCGGCTGGCCCAGATCGGGCTGCTCGCCACGGTCCCTCCCCCTGTATTCCGCCCGCTTTGCCAGGTTACTTCACTTACCGCTTTCTTGGTCACCCGCACTGCCTTCGCCCATAACTCAAGCGCGGCCCTGCGGTGTATTGACTTTCATAACCAGCCTAATAAAGGGTGTTCCGTAGCGCTCCCATCGATCTCTCACCAGCACGAGGAGATCAGATGCAACATCGTCATGCGCTGCTGGCCGCCGGCACCGCTGGCGCGCTGATGCTGGGTGGCATGGCAACGGCCACCCTCCCTGCCGCGGCGGCCTCCCCCGGCTGCGCGGTCAAGTACCTACCAACAGGGCGTCAAGGACTACGTGGACCTCTTGGTCGCCAACGGCATCAACGTCATCCTCGACCTGCACTGGAACTGGGGCGCCTACACGAACAGCCCGGACTGGCACTGCAAGGACGAGCACGCCACCTGCCAGAAGCCGATGCCGGACGCGCGGTACGCCCCGCAGTTCTGGACCGGCGTCGCCAACACCTTCAAGGGCAACGACGCGGTCGTCTTCGACCTGTTCAACGAGCCGTACCCGGACATGCCCGCCGAATGGAACAAGACCCTGGGCTGGCAGTGCCTACGCGACGGCGGCACCTGCGCCGGCCTCCCCTACGAGGCCGCCGGCATGCAGGACCTCGTTCTCGTCGTAGGGAAAGTTGTCCCTGGCGTCCGCCCAGTTGCCCCTCGGAATCGGCTGGTAGCTACCTGCGCCGTACGGCCATCATCATCATGTGCTCCATGTCAGTAGCCGATGCCATCTCAGGCTCGGCACGCGGCGGTGCCTGAACCGGATGCGGTGGCGGCTATCCCAGGCGCCATTGTTGGTTGTTGCCGCCGTTGCAGGACCACAGTTGTGCCAGGGCGCCGTTGGCGGTGGAGCCGCCGGTGACGTCGAGGCAGAGGCCGGACTGGACGCCGGTGATGGTGCCGTTGGCGTTGACGTTCCACTGTTGGTTGGGGTTGCCGGTGCAGTCCCAGATGGTGAGCTGGGTGTCGTTGGTCTGGGAGGCGTTCGGGACGTCCAGGCACTTGCCCGCGCCCACCGCGCGGATCGGCCCGCCGGAGGCCGGCGGCGTGGTGACCGGCGGGGACGACGGCTGACCGGTGGATCCGTACGGGCATTCGCTGAGGTACCGCGAGACGCCCGTGGAGTCCGCGAGTGACGGGCACAGGAACTGCGTGTAGCGGTTGTCGTTGTCGAGGAAGATCTTCAGCCAGGGGATCTCCCGCCGGGTCACCTGGGAGTTGCCCCAGGTGGGGAACCCGTGGCCGCCGCCGGAGAGCTCGACGTAGGCGCCCTTCGTGGTGGACGGTTTGGTGGCCCACAGACTGTTGAGCGAGGACGCGGGGATGGTGCCGTCGTCCCGCGCGCCCATCATCAGCGTGGGTACTCGTACGCTGGACAGGTTCTGGGAGAACGAGGCCGGCGCCAGGGGCACGGCCGCCTTGAGTGAGGGTCGGCGCATGGTGGCGCTGATGGCACCGCCGCCGCCCATGCAGTGACCGAGCACGGCGAGCCGATTCGGGTCGGCCCGGTCTCGGACCGGGCTCTGCCCGGTGAGGTATTCCAGCGCGGCCAGTATGTCGATGCGTCGCGAGCATGTATGTCCGGTTCGGGCGCGGAGCTGGTTGATGGCATCAAGAAACTGGGCCAGCCTCACCCGGGTCGCGGGAGGCGGGCGTCAGCGGCCGAGGATGCGGTGCTGCAGAGCGATGACGGCGGCGCCCCGGGCCCACTCGCTGAAGGTGAAAGGCTTGACCACCACGTCGATGGGCGTCGAGGTCCAGTGGGTATGGGCGGCGAGCGCCGCGTCGAACGCCCCGGCGCACACGTCGTACATCGCCACCGCCTCACCGGACAGGATGACCAGCTGCACGCCGGTGATGTTCGCGACCGTGGCGACCACCTGCCCAAGAGCTTCGCCGGCCTCCTCCAAGATGCGCCGGGCAGCAGGCTGGCCCTCCGCCGCCAGCGCCAGGCACGCCTCGAAGGTCAGATCCGGACGGTCGAGGGTCGTCGCGACAGCGCGACGGATCGCCGCCGAGCTCACGTACGCCCGGGCGCAGCCGCGGTGGCCCATCTCGCACAGCGGACCGCTGTCGTGGATCGACATGTGGCCCACCAGGCCAGTGCCTCGGCCGGCGCCACGCACGAGGCGGTCGCCGATCACGAGGCCGCAACCGAGACCGGCGCCTACCGTGACCAGCGCGAACGAGCTGTGCCCCACGCCCGCACCGAACCACTGCTGCGCGGCGGTCAGCGCGCGTACGTCGTTCTCCACCACCACCGCTGGTATGCCCGTGGCCGCCGCAACGAGGCCGCCCAGGGGCACATTCCGCCAACCCAGAAACGGAGAGGTGGGCACGACCGGGTCTCCTCCGGAGGCCGTGCCCGCCAGGCTTATCCCGACCGCCGCGGGCGGCTTCCCCGATCCGGTCAGATCGCGTACGGCCTCGCCGACGCAGGCCACGACGTCGTCGACGTCGTGGCTGATCAGGGGGCGACGCAGCTCGCGCTGTATCTCGGCGCGAAGATCGGTGCGGACCGCGAACAGCTCGTCTTCGGTCAGCTTGACACCGATCAACGCCGCACGGGCCGGATCGACCGCCAGTGGCTGGGAGGGGCGACCCATCGCGTTGCGGTCGCCGACCGGCTGTTGGAGCAGATAGCCATCTTGCAGCAACGGCTTGGTCAGCTTGGTCACGGCGGACGGCGACAGGTCCAGCCGGCGTGCCGCCTCTGCCCGTGACAGCGGCCCGTGCACCAGCAGCTCCACGAAAACCGATCGCATGCCCTCGGTCAGATGCGCCTCGGACAACACACTGGACATCCTGACCGGGTTTGTTGATGATGTCAAGGAATGAACGTGGCCCGCTCGCCGCTCGGCGCTTGTTCTGCCGAACATAGTTCACGGAGGACATAATACCGCTGGTGCCGCTCGACCAGCACGGCCGGTTGTGGGCACTCAGCACCCGCAATTCCACCTACGTGGTCGGGGTCGAGGTCGACCCCGCGACCGACGAGGCGCTGGTGCTTCAGAAGTACTGGGGAACGAGCCTACCGCCGCAGGCCGCCCGGGAAGCCGCCACCATGTCGGCCGGGCCCGCCAACCCGTCGGGTGCCGGACGGCACGTCACCAGTTTCTCCCGCCCGTCGTAGATCGAGGAACTGCTACCGGTCGACGGCGGCCTGCGGTGGGGCGTGCCGGCCCTGCAGGTAGCAGTGGACCAGGTGCGGTCGCTGGAGCTGCGGTTCGTCAGCGCCAGCGCGGTCTCGGAAGAGGGGGCGGACCGGCTCGACATCACACAGGAGGACCGCTTTTCCCGATCGACGTGGTGCTGCACGCGCGCGTTACGCCGACTCGGACGTTATCGCACGATGGGTGACCGTGCGGCACCGTGCCGGCAGCGACGCGACCGTGGAGATCACCCGCCTGGACTCCGGCAGCTGGTTCATTCCCGACGCCGAGGACTACCGGTACCGGGCGCTGTCCGGGGCTTGGGCGGAGGAGAGCCAACTCCAGCAGGGTCGGCTGCCGGTGGGCGAGTTGACCTTCACCAGCCGGCAGGGCACCACCGGCCACCACGCCAATCCCTGGATCACGATCGACGCCGGAGACGCCGGCGAGGAACACGGCGAGGTCTGGAGTGTCGCCCTGGCCTGGAGTGGCAGTTGGCGGATGACCACCACCCGCCGGCCGGAGGGCGGGACCGCCGTGACCGCCGGGTTCGGTCACGACGGTCTGCGGTGGCCGCTGCCGGCCGGGGCCGAGCTCGTCACCCCGACGGTCCTCGGCCTCTACAGCACCAACGGGTTCGGCGGCACCAGCCGCGGCTGGCACGAGCACATACGCCGGCACATCCTGCCCGCCGGCGACGAGGACCGCTCGGTGCTCTACAACTCCTGGGAATCAACCGGCTTCGCGGTCACCGAACCGGAACAGCTCTCCCTCGCCCGGCGTGCGGCCGGCCTTGGCGTCGAGCTGTTCGTCGTCGACGACGGATGGTTCGGCCGGCGCGACGACGAGCACAGCTCCCTGGGCGACTGGTGGCCGCACCGGAAACGGTTCCCCGACGGGCTCAAGGACCTGTTCGACGGCGTTCGCGCGCTGGGTATGAAGGCCGGGCTGTGGGTGGAACCGGAGGCGGTCAGCCCGGACAGCGACCTCTACCGGGCGCGCCCGGACTGGACGCTGCACCTCGAAAACCGTCGCCGCGACCGCAAACGCCACCAGCTCGTGCTCAACTTCGCCCGCACCGACGTACGCGGCTGGGCCCTGGGATGGCTCGACCAGCTCGTCACCGACCTACGCCTCGACTACCTCAAGTGGGACATGAACCGGCCGTTCACCCAGGCGGGCTGGCCCGACCCGCGCCAGAGTCACGACCGTGTCTGGATCGAACACACCCGGCACGTCTACCAGGTCATGGCCCAACTGCGCGCCCGCCATCCCGGATTGCGGATCGAGGCGTGCGCCGGTGGGGGCGGCAGGCTCGACCTCGGCATCCTGCACCACATCGACCAAGCCTGGCCGTCGGACAACACCGATCCGGTCGACCGGCAGACCACGCAGCACGGCGTCTCCCAGCTCTACCCGGCCAACGTCATGTCCGCGTGGGTCACCGACTCGCCGAACGCGAACGTCGGCCGGTCCACGCCATTGCGCTACCGCTTCCACGTAGCGATGGCCGGAGTGCTCGGTATCGGAGTGGACCTGGCCCGATGGTCGGCCGCGGAGATGAACGAAGCCCGCGCACTCGTCGAGCGGTACAAGACGGTACGCCGCACCATCCAGCACGGCCAGCAGTACCGGCTCGGCGGACGGCCCGGCGCTGAGCGGTCCGCCCTGGAGTACGTGCTCGACGACCAGGTCGTGGTACTCGTCTACAACCCGCACGGAAACGCCAAGAGTGGCCCCCGGTGGTTGCGGCTGACCGCCCTGGACCCGGGCGCACTTTACGAGGTCGCCACCGGTGGCGACACCGACAGCGTACCCGGACGGCTGGCCGTCGAGTCGCGCTGGCACGGCAGCACGCTCATGGCCGTCGGCATCCGCCCCACCTCCTGGGAACCCATCGGCGCCGACCACCGCAGCGACCTGATCGTGCTGCGCCGCACGCAACACTGACGCCCCGGCCCCGGCGGCCATGCCGCAGTCACCTGAGGGAACCTCAAGCCGACCCTCGCGTCTTTTGTGGTTACCCGCCGGACTGGCATATTTGACCTCACCGACGGCCTCCTTCTCGTCACCGCCATGCCCTGTCTGGCACGGTGGGTTGAGGCCAGCGGCTCATAGCAAGTCCGCCGGACAGGGCGAGTTCAGGATCCAGAAGCTGAGATCACCGACCACGTCGGCTACGCCAACCATGATCAGCCGTTAGCGTGACACGTCCCTGCTGGGCACGACCGCCGGGGCCTGCTCCAGCACCGCGGCGGGCAGCTGCGGCCCGGCCGGTAGCGCCAGCGGCACCTTGGCTCGGGTAACCAGCTCCACCACGGTACGGCTGAGTCGCGCCGACGACTCCGACATGGACCGGTTGGCGGTGACGATCGCGCCGACCACTTCGGCCCGTGCCTGCTGGCCATGGCGAACCGCGTCCTCAATGCCTCGGGCCTGCGCGTCGATCGACTCGGCGACCTCGAGGATGGTCTCCGGCCGGACCGTCGGGGTCTGGACCACCCGGGCGATCTGCGGCACTGCCGTTTTCGACGCCGACGCGTACGCCGACAGAACGTCGTTGGCGCCGTCGGCCACCGCCTGCTGCATGTCGGCGGCCTGGTTGGCCTGCAGCAGCAGCGCCCACTGGGCGATGGTCAGCTTCATCGTCGGGATGGTCAGGTTGATCAGCAACGCCAGCCGCTGGCCGAGCCCGTAGTTGAGGCTGCGGATGTTGCGCACCTGCGGTGAGGTGGACCAGGCGACGAAGAGCCGCTGCTGGAACTCGTTGATCCGCACCTCCAGCGCCTGGATGAACTCGGTGACCGCCGACAGCCGCTCCTGGCGGTCCCGCTCGTCCGGCGCGTCTGGGGTGACGACGATGGACTTCGCCTCGGCGAGGGCCTCGTCGCGGACCAGCTCCATCACCGCGATCGCGCCGACCAGTTGGCTGATGGCCGCCTCGTTGGCCCTGTACAGCTCGTCGCAGAGCACCACGTTGCGACGCAGTTGGAGCTGCTTGTCGCTGAGCTGCCCGGCGACCCGGTCGAGCTGCTGCTCGACGGTGCGCGCCTCCTCGAAGAGCATCTCCAGCAGGTCCCGGCCCTTTCGGAACAGACCGCGGATGGCGTCGGAGAACTTGGTGAAGGTCTCCCGCACCTTGGGGTCGCTCGGATCGTACTTGCGGCGGAAGCCGCGCATCCGGTCGTTGATCTCGTGCATGATGCTGGTCAGTTCCGGGATGTCGACCCGACCGACCTCCCGGAAGATCCGGCTGACCTGGGCATTGACCTGGTCGAGCGCCTGATTGCCGAAGCTCGCCAACGCCTCGGTGTTGACCAGCATCGTCGGGTAGAGCTGTCGGGCGGCCTGCCGCGCCTGGTCGAGCTGCCCGGGGGTGAGCAGGTCCCGACAGGCGAACGTGGCCGGCTGGGCGCCGGTGGCCAGCGCGGTGGTGATGGCGGCGTCGGCGGCGCCGGCGGGGGGTTCGGCCTGCCCACCCACGATGGTGCCGAAGTCGATCTGCAGTCCCTCACTCATGTCCGGTCCCCTTCATCGGCACGCGTTGGCATCTTTCATGCAGCTGAGCAGGGCGAGCGTCACGTCCGCGGCGGGTGCCGGCGCGGCGCGGATCTGATCGGCAAGGCCGATGCCCGGGAAGTCGCCGACGTCGTTGGCGCCGACCTGAACGGCGGAGCGGAAGCCGTACCGCTTCCAGGCGATCTGCTGGATCTTCGGGTCCTTCATCGCGTCGGCGAACCGGCCGGCGTCGGGGTCGAGGGCCAGCACCGGGTGGTCGCTGTAGATGGTCGGGTCGGGATAGAGCACCCGGACGTTCTTCAGCAGCGCGGCGCTGGCATCGCCGCTCTGCACCACCTGCTGGATGATCTGGTTCTCGTAGCCGGCGTAGAGCGGTGCCTTGAACTCGCCGCCCTGGGTGAGCCACTCCCGGAACCCGGAGTCGGAGCTGCGCGACTGCAGGCCCTGCGCGTCGTACAGGGCGCGCACGGCGGGCAGCGCCTTGCGGGCCTGGGCCAGGTTCGGCGCGGAGAAGCCGTCGTCGGTGGCGATGATGTTCAGCTGTAGCTGGGCCATGGTGAAACCGCTGTTCGACCTCACCGGGTCGGTGCTGGAGACGGTGATCGGGCCGCGCAGGTCGGTCGCGCCGAGCGCCTCCCAGGTGCCCCGCCTGACCACCTGGTTCAGCAGGAGGCCCTTCATGTCCACCACGAAGTACCGGTCGCCGCGGCGCTGCACGATGCCCTTCCTCAGCAGCGCGTCGGTGCCGCGCGGACCGGCGTAGATGACCTCCGGCGACTGCAGCACGTTCTCCGCCCGGTAGCCGGAGAACGCCCCGGCGTGCTGGGCCTCGAAGACGCCCTGGGCGCTGGCGCTGGACGGCCACAGGCAGTCCAGCTTGCGGGCCTTGATCTCGTCGGTGCTCAGCTGCACCTGGTCGTACGAGCCGAGCGGCTGGAACGCGACCTCCAGCCGGTAGTCGTCGCGAAGGATCCGCTTGACCTCCGCGTCGGCCATCAGCTCCGACTTCTCCGAACCGCCGACGCAGGTGACGGTGGTGGGCGGGGCGGCGGCAGCCGGCGCGTCGGCCGACCGCTTCCACAGCACCGCCGCGACGACGCAGACGGCGATCACCGTGACCAGTCCGATCAGGAACCGGGTGCTCGGCAACCTCAACGTGACTCCTTCATCGGCCAAGGTCGGGTAGGCTCGGTGGGGCGACGGTGTCCAGGTTGGCGGTGTACTGCGCGATCTCGCCCTGGTTGACCAGCCGGACGCTGTCCAGGGCGAAATCGGCGAACCGGCGGAACGCCCGCTCGCCGTCGCGCTGCAGCCGCTCCGGATCGTGGTAGAGCACCGGCTGGCGCTGGATGTCCAGGTACTGCCGGACCACCCCGTCGAGGCTGCGCAGGTGCCCGCCGACCTGGGCGGCGGTGGAGTAGAGGCTGTCCGGCGAGCGGTCCCGGACCCGGTCGAACAACTCCGGGACGTACCGGCAGGCGTCCTCCAACGCGCGGCGCGCCTCGGGGCGGCGGACGTCCCGGCTGAGCCGTTGGATGCCGCGCACCACCCGCAGCGCCTCCTCGACCCGACCGCGGGCGTCGTCGGCATAGCTGTCGCTGTCCACCCGTGCGGCGGTACGGTCGTCGATCATGAGGTAGAGCCCGACGGCGCTGCCGACGGCGAGCAGCGGCGCCCAGATCAGGCTGTCGGTGATCAGGAAGACCATCGCGAAGACGGCCACCGCGGCGGCCAGTGCCACGGGGGCGGCGAGCCGGTGCCTCACTTGTACCCCGCCGCCTGCCGCAGGGCGGCGACAAGGTCGTCCTCCCGGACGAAGGTACCGTTGGTGGCCTTGGCGACCTCCTCCAACTGGCGCGGATCGGCGTCCCGCCCGAACGCGATCGCGACCACCGGCACGTCGGCGGACCTCAGCGCGTCGAGCGCATCGTCCCGCTGCTCGGCACCGGACTGGCCGTCGGTCATCAGCACCACCAGCCGCTTGCGGTCACCGTTCTGCTGCCCGGTCAGCTCCGTGGTGGCGCGCAGCAGGCAGGCGTACATGTTGGTGCCGCCCTCGGGTTCGTAGTCGGCGACACTGCGGGCCAGGTCGCGCAGCGCGTCGCCGTCGTTGCCGCGTACCTGCCAGGGGCTGCCGCCCGTGACGCCGCCGTTGAAGATGGCGACCGTGGTGACGTCCTGCGGGTGGGTCTGTAGAAGGTTCTGCGCGGCCTGCTCCGGGTCGAAGACCTGCGTGGCGGCGGCTTCGATGCCGGTCCACCCGTCGTTGTCGCCCATCGAGCCGCTGCCGTCCAGGCAGTAGTACGCGGCGACCGGGCGGCGGTAGCGGGTCTGGTAACGGTCCAGCGCCGCCTGGATGACCGGCGCCGACGGGTACTGGATGCCCTGCTCGTTGATCGTGCCCTGGATGCCCCACGCCGGGTTGAAGACCGTCAGGTCGGGATTGTCGAGGGTGAGCCCCACGCTGGCGGCGGGCCGGCGGCCCAGCTTGAGCAGTGCCGCCTGCGCGCCGGCGTCCTTGAGCAGGTGGTCCTGCAACTCGGTGAAGATCCGGCGGGCGTCGTCGTTGCCGGGCTGCGGCAGGAAACCCAGCGGCGCGTCGCTCACCGCCAGCGAGCCCCGGGGGTACGCCACCAGCAGCGGCTCCCTGCCGACCCTGACCAGCTCGGCGTTCTTCTCGATGACCAGGTCCTCGTAGGTGAACATGGCCCGGCACTGGTCGGTGTGGGCGAGGCACTCGGTCATCAGCGTGCCGGTCGACGGCGGGGTCTGGTCCATCGCCTTGACGAACCGGGTGACGCCCTGCTCGACCGCGGGCGAGTCGAGCTGCTGCTGGGTGAGCGGCGTGCCGGGGCCGTTGCCGGCGAAATGGTTCATGAAGCCGAACAGCACCGTGGCGCCGGAGTTGGACTGGGTCGGGTTGGTGATCCAGACCCGGGTCTTCCCGGACTCGACGGCGGCCAGGATGTCGGCGATCGGCACGTCGGTGCGGCCGGCGAAGCCGAGCTTGGTCATCTCCGAGCGCCAGGCGGCGAAGACCACCGGGGTCAGGAACATCGGCCGGACGTCCTGCAGCGCGTTCGACTGGTCGCCCAGCTGGAGGAAGACACTGGAGGCGAACCAGTACGCGTCGTGGTCGCGGCTGCCGCTGGCGAGCATCCGGGCCTGGTCCACCGACCCCTTGAGGGTCACCTCACAGGTGTACCTCCGGGCGGCGCACCACGGCTTGACGATGGTGTCGACCACGCTCTGCTGCTCGCTGCCAGCGACGATCCGCAGCGTGCCGGCCCTCGGTGTGTCGCTGTGCGCCGGCTCGCCCTTGTCGTTCGTGCAGCCGGTGACCAGCACCAGCACCATGGCGGCAAGCGCCGTGAACCTCGTGGCCCGCACGTCCACCCCGTCCCTGTTCGGTCGAACACCACATTCGGTCGGATCGAGGTTGTTGGTAGCACCGGCGAACCAACGTGACTGCCAACAATGGACGAACACTGGGTGTCGCTCCAGGCGCGACAGGGCCCGGGAGCCGGCCATGGTGACGTGGTCACGGCCACCGACACCCGCCTCCACGGCACCGCGACCGCACGGGCCTGGCACCGGCTGCACCCCACGCTGACTCACCGCACCGCCTGGACCGCCCAGCACGGCCCGCTGCCGATCATCGACGGCACCACGTATTCGGCGGCTTCACCTTCGACGACCAGATCGACGCGCCGAAAGGGCAGGCCGCATCTCCCACAGCCGCACGGTGCAGGGCAGCTGGACGGCGATCCGCAGCAAAGGCCGCGACGGCTTCCAATGGTGGGTGCTCGGCGCCTTCGAGTCCCGGACACCCTTCGTCGGCGACCCGCACGAGGCCGCCACCCGAATGGCCGCGGAATTCGCGGCGCCGCTGCCTTAGCTGATCGCCGCGACCGAGCCGGGCAATGTGCAGCACTGGGTCCTGCGTGACCGCGAACCCCTCCAGCGGTGGTCGAAGGGCCGGGTCACGCTCGTCGGCGACGCCGCTCACCCCACCAGGTCGTACGCCGCCTACGGCGCCGGCATGGCCACCGAGGACGGCTACTTCCTCGGCCGAAGCCTGTCCGGCATCGACCTGTCCGACTACCCCGGTCATGATCGACGGCCTCCGACCTGCGCGAGGTGCCACCTGATCAGCGAGGACATCGCCCCGCCATCACCGGCTTGCCGACGGCGTTGAGCATCTGGTCAACGCCTAGATCTACTCCCGGGTCGGGCGCGGAAGGGTGTCACCGCGCCTGGCCGCCAGGATGGCCGCGCCGGTCGGCCCCAGGGTCCACCGTCCGGATCGCGACTGGATGATCAGCTGCGTTGACTCCACCGCTGGTTCGACCCACCGTGGCATGACCAGAGGATGAGCTTGGTGCCGTTGGCGGTGCCGGCACCGTTGGCGTCCAAGCACAGCCCTGACTGCGCGACGGTGAGGGTGCCGTTCGAGTTGAAATTCCACTGTTGGTTGGTGCCGCCGTGGCAGTCCCAGATGATCACCTGGGTGCCGTTGCTGGTGCCTTGCCCGTTGGCGTCCAGGCATTTATTGCCGTACACCTGGAGTTGTTTGTTGGCGGTGTAGGTCCAGCGTTGGGCGGTGCTGTTGCTGACGCAGTCCCACAGCTGCACCTGGGTGCCGTTGGCGGTGCTGGCGTTGGGCACGTCGACGCAGCGACCCGACTGCCCACCCACGAGTTGGACACCCTGTTGCGGGTTGCCGCCGGCCGGAGCGTATCCGGCAGCGGTGATGTTGGCCTGCACGGCGTTCTCGGTGGCTTCTGACGGGTAGCCGGAAGTCAGCACGCCCTCGAAGAAGGTGCCGCGGCCGGTGACGCTGTTGTCGCCGCCGATACCGAGCAGGATGGCCCCTTCCTTCTTCATCGGGTGGTATCCGTTGGGGCGTCTTCCATCGAAGTAGGTCGTCAGGCCGCCGAACTGCGCGTTGCCGCCCCGGATCGCCCAGTGGTTCGGCTCACCCTTGACCATGGCAGTCACGAAGCGGTGGTTGATGGAGGGGATGTTGTTGTACCCCGCGTTCACTCCGGAGAAGAGTCCCCACTCCAGGTCGGCCATGATCCAAGGGCCCGGCCCGGCACCGTAGCCCCACTGCTTGTTCGCTCCGAAGTAGACGGTCTCCATGATGGCGGGGGCGTCGGCCACGCCGTCGGTCTGCGCGTTGCCGTAGTCGAAGCAACACCACTCGTTGTAGTGCGTGCCGTCGACGACGGCGTAGATGCCCTCCGGCTGGTCGCCGGTCGCGACGCCGTTGGTGTTGTTGTTGCGGTAGCCGGTGCCGGGGGCGATGTAGACGCCGTACGCCTTTTGGCCGCCAACCATGACCGGGGCCGCCTTCGCGTCGGCTAGATTGTCCCATCCACCGGGGGCGGGCCCGGGCCAGGTGCCGGGGGGCGCCTGGGTCAGGCGGTTGTTCCGGCCGGACTGGTCGTAGATGATCGTGATGAGGCAGGTTGTGTTAGCGCAGAACGAGTCCTGCGCGGCGGCATCGGCGTAGCCACCAGCACTCTGCACACCGATGTCCCGAGTGGTGTTGTCCGACGAGCGCCGGACCTGGTAGAGCGGACCGTTGTACGCGCCGTACAGCGCCCGGGTGGTGCTGTGCGCCGCCACACACGGTGTGCCACCTGAGGCGTAGATGTCACACGGCCCCGTCGTGGCGGCCAGCGCCGACGACGCGGTGGAGATGATTGCGACTCCGACGCCCGCGAGAGCCAACGAGGTTACCGCACCCAAGAGGCGGCGACATTTACTTTCCACGTTCATCGGTTCTCCGCCGATCGGTACGTGCGAGGTCATGTCGCGACGATTTGCCACTGCTGGTTGGGTCCGCCGCTGGCGGCCCATTGGATGACCTGGGCGCCGTCGTCCAGCGAGCCGCCCGACACGTCAGCGACAAGTCCGGTGCGGACGTTGACCAGGCGGTAGTAGCCGTCGCCGGTGTCGACCAGTTGCCACCTCTGGTGGGAGCTGTTCGTGTCGGACCACTGGTCGAGCTGGACGCCCGACGTGGTCGAGCCGCCAGGGACCTCTAGCACCTTGCCACTGTGGCGGCTGACCAGTTTGTATGACGCGTCGACGCCGGGCTCCAACCGCCATTGCTGGTTGGCGCCGCCGGTCCAGGTCCACTGGATGGCCTTGGCGCCGTCGGCGGTGGACCCGCCGGAGACGTCGAGCACCTTGCCGCTGCGCCGGTTCACCAGGCGGTAGTAGCCCTGGGGCAGACCCCCGGCAGGCAGACCCACGGTGATCTGCACCTGCTGACCGGCGGTCAGTGAGATCACGCGGGCGTGTGACCCGAGGGGGGAGGAGGCGACGGGCGCGGAGGTGGAGACGGATGCCATACCGCGGCGGCTGATGAGCGTGATGTTCTGGGTGACCGCCGAGGTGAGCGTCACCGTTGCGGTGCGGGCGGCCAGGTCCCAGCCGAGGCTGTCGATGCGGACCCGGTTGCGGCCGCGTACGCCGGTGATGTTGCCCTTTGCGAGCTGGTCGGGCAGGGCAGGCAGCAGTTCGACGAGGCCGGGCCTGGTGTAGACGATCGCTTCGGCGAGCACGCCAGGCAGGGCGTTGGCCGCGTCGGCGTTGTAGATGTCCAGGTTCGGGTTGTGTGAGGTCATGAGCGACCTGAAGACCATGTTGTTGCCGAGGATCTTCCGGAGATTGCCGTAGACGAGGTTGCTGTCCTTCAGCCGTGCGGCCGCCAGGGCCCGGTGCAGGCTGCCGTGCGCGGAGAGATTCTCGTCGCCGCGCAGGGCCAGCGCCCGGAGCGAGGCGGTGACCAGGGCAGGCTCGTCCTCCGGGTTGATCTCGTGCAGCGGCCATGCCCCGTACAGGTGATGGACGTGCCGGTGGTTGTAGCGGTCGGTCAGCCCGGGCCAGGACCATTCGGCGAGGGCGCCGTCGCCGTTGACGGCGTAGGGCGGCAGCTTGCCCAGCAGGGCGGTCCAGCGTTCGACGCCCTGGCCGCGGCCCTGTTCGACGCCGAGGGCGTTGGCGGCATCGACAGCGGCACGCAGGGCGTGCTTGCCGGCCTGGATGTCGCCGGTGGCGTTGATCGCCAGGAGGACGCCGGTGCTGGCCGGCGAGTTCTCCATGGAGAAGGACGGCACGAACACCACGTCGCCGTTCGCGTCCGTGCGGGTCAGGAAGTCCTCGTAGAACAGGGCCAGCTCCATCAGCGCCGGGCCCAGCTTGTCCCGGAGGAAGGCCTGGTCGCCGGTGACCTGGTAGTACTCCAGTAGCGGGTAGAGCAACCAGTCGGCGCCGCCGGTCCAGCAGTGACCGGGAAAGCCCGCGTCGAAGTGCAGCATGTGGCCGTACTCGCCGTCGGTGCGGGACGGGGCGTGAAAGCCGCGGGCGCCGTAGAGGTTCCGCGCGTTGGTCCGCCAGTGGGCGAGTTGGCCGAGGATCAGGTCGAAGTAGCCCTGCATCGCGTCGGTGAGGTCGAGGATGTTGCCTCCGGCGACCTGCAGGTTGACGTTGGCGTCGGTGGTGAAGTCGTCGGCCCAGGCGGCGTTCCAGGATCCGGCCCAGATGCCGGTCAGCCGCGGCGGCAGCACCCCGCTGGAACTGATGAACAGGTAGCGGCCGGAGTCGTAGAGCCGCTCCAGCAGGGCGATGTCGATGACGTTGCGGTTGGCGTTCTGCCGGGCGATCAGTTCACTCGTCGACAGCTGCCGGTCGGCGGCGGAGACGTTCAGGTCGAGGCGGGAACGGTCGTACATCGCCGAATGCAGGGCGACGTGCCGGCTACGGAGCGCGGTGTAGTCGGCGCTCAGCGTGGCCAGCGCGGCGTGTAGTGGTCTGGCGTCCCACGCCGTGGGCGACTCGTACCGGTCGAGTTTGGTCAGCAGCACGAGCTTGGTGGCGCCGGTGACGACGATGGTGGTTCCGTTCACGGTCACCGTGCCACCGGTAGGGACGACCCGGGTGACCCCCTCGTAGCCGAACGCACCCTGCCCGGACGGGTACGTGCCCCGCAAATTCAGATAGCCGGAGCCGTTGCTGACCGTGGCGAGGGTGGTGAAGCTGACCGAGCCGGGGACGCCGGCCAGCGCCGTGTTGAGGCTCAGCGTGGTGTCGATCGTCCGGCCCGGAGCGGGCGCGAGTTCGTGGACGACCACCTTGTCCGCCCGGGAGGCGAAGGCCCGCCGGGTCCAGACGCCGGAGCCATCGGTCCAGGTGGAGGTGACCTCGCCGGTGCGGAAGTCGGTGATCCGGGCGTAGTCGTTGACTGTGGTCACGCCCGGAGTGCTGATCCGCAGCTCGTAGCCCGGGTGGAACGCCTGGGTCCAACGCAGGCTCCAGCCGGAGGTGAAATCGGTGTTCGCGCCGCGGTAGTCACCGGCCATCGCCTTGCTTCGGACGCCGGCGAGTCGTCCGGAGATGACCGGTGGGGTCTGGCTCCGGGTGCCGTTGGGCAGGACGTAGCGATGGTGGTTGAGAACCACCCGCTCCAGCGCCGGACCACCGAACAGGACAGCGCCGTATTCGCCGTTGCCGGTCAGGAAGCCGTGCGTCCAGTCCGTGGCGGGGGCGGTGTCGTAGATCCCCCGTTCGGGGAGCGTGACCTGGGGAGGCACCGCGGCGGCGGCCGATCGGGCGAAGACCGCCGCGGGCAGGGTTGCGGCGCCTATGGTCAACGCAGCGGCCGTGACAAAGCGCCTGCGATCCATGGGCAAATCCATCAACGAGACTCCTTCGTCGCGGTCATGCGGTCGAGAGCGGGCGGGCAGGGCGCGCGGGCTGCGCACCCGCCGGCCCGATGGCCGCCGTCCTTCGCCGTGCCGGGCACGGCTCAGTTACGCAGGCTCCACTGCTGGTGGGATTGCCCGTTGCAGGACCACAGGATGATGTCGGCGGTGCCGGCGCCGTCGGCGTCCGCATCGACGACCGTCGGGAACCGTGCGGACGTTTGGATCGAGTGGCGCAGCGTTCTCCCTTCGGCCGGACGCGCACCACACGCGGAAGCGACGAGTTATCGAATCGACGTGCGGTGCCTTCGCGTCGCGCTCAATCTGTGCTCGCCGGTCTGGGGATGGCCGGCGTGCGTACGCTGACTGAGCGAACCGGTTCGGCGAATGCTACCATCAAGTGAACGATATAAATAGGTCTATCTCTTGAGTGCACCACGGCGGCACTTGCCAGCGCACCTGGCCATCTGATCCCGGCCGCGCCGCACGCCGCGCAGAGGGCGCAACCTGAGCGAGAACTTCCGAATCGACTCGTAGCCTCTTGGTCCGCCCCTGAGGGATCGCCGAAATCAACTCGCTGGTTTGATCTCTTGCTGCCGACGCAGGCGGCGCGGGTGGACGTGCCGGCTCAAGCGCGGTTGACGCGGCGAGCTATGGACACCGCTTGCCCAGGCGCGTTGCCAGTGGGAGCGTGCACAGCGCAGCCGGGGAAACTCGACGCCCCGGCGCTCGCGAACCCGCCAATAGCCGGCAGGCGCATGGGTCTGCTGCACCGATAGGTGACATCTGAGATGGCTCGCCCGGTGGGCGGGCTGGAAGGATGTTGCTGTGCCCAAGCCTTACCCCGGGAGTTCCGCGACGATGTCGTGCGGGTGACCCGTGACCGCGAGCCAGGCGTGACGGTCGAGCAGATCGCCAAGGACTTCGGGGTCCATCCGATGACGTTGTTCAAGTGGCTGCGCCAGGCCGACGTCGACGCCGGCCTCACGCCGGGGACGGCCGGCGGTGAGTCGGTCGAGCTGCGGGAGGCGCGTAAGCGGATCAGGTTGTTGGAGCAGGAGAACGAGGTTCTGCGGCGGGCCGCTGCCTACTTGTCGCAGGCGCATCTGCCGGGAAAGGCTCTACCCGCTCGTGAGCGAGCTGGCCGCTGACGGGATCCCCGTGGCGGTGACGTGCCGGGTGTTGAAGATCGCTCGTCAGCCCTACTACCGGTGGCTGGCCCGACCCGTCACCAGCGCCGAGCAGGTAGCGGCGTGCGGCCTGCCGACATCAGTGCGGGTGAGCCGTATCCGTTGGTGTTCGGCACGCACTAGGGAGACCGCGGTCCGGGCCCATCGGTCGATTCAGCGATGCAGGTAGGCGCGGATGGTGGTGCCTGCCGAGGTGGTGTGGACCCGGACAAGATCGCACAGCTGGTTGACCAGCAGCAGGCCTCGGCCGCCGCCGAGCGCGTCGGGCGGCACAGGGATACGTCCGGCGAGGGGATCGCTGAGGCACCCGTCGTCCGTCAGCTGACAAACCAGCTGGTCATGGTCGGTCCAGAGCGCGAGTTTCCCCGTTCCGCCGCCGTGCCGCACGGTGTTGGTGGTCAGCTCGTTCACGGCCAGGACCAGATCCTCTGTCCGCTGCGGTGGCAGCCCGGCCCGCTCGGCGTGCTCGGTGACCATGCGCCGCACGATCGGCAGGGCGAACACGTCGACGGTGAGGGTGGCCGCATGCGGTGGTGGGTCGGGCAGCGGCAGGTTGAAGCTCGCGGCCACCACGACGGGGTCGTCGTAATGGACGCTGTCGAAGCCACCGTCGGCGTTGAGCATGACCGGGTGGGTCTTGTAGGCGTCCTCGATCCACGCCGGGTCGAGCAGCCGGGTGTTGTAGGGGCACAGGATCGTGGCTGGCCGGCCGGTGAACGCGGCGTTGATCAGCGCCTCGTGCTGGGCGCATGCCGGGTATTCGGTGGCGCTGCGGCCCGCCCAGATCGGCTCGCCGATCAACCGTACCCGCTGCCCCGGGTGGGCGTTGGCGAAGGCCAGCAGAACGGTGGGGATGATCCGGCCCGGATTGCGGCCGGCCACCATCATGTCGCGCAGCAGGACCCGCTCGGCGTCCGCGCCGAGAGCGTCCCGGATCAGGGCGAGGTTGTCGGCGGGCACGGCCACCGCGACCGGTTCCCCGGCGGCCAAGCCCTCGCGGATGTATGGCACGGTGCCGGCCAGGTATTCGTCGTCGTCGCAGTACAGCAGCGCCGGATGGATGAACGCTTCCGCGGTCGTCGTGCTCATGCCTCCAGCTCCGTCCCAGTGGCGCGGCTGAGGTGAACCGCCGGCAGTTCGGTGATGCCCAGGCAGGCTAGAACCCTTGCCACCGGGCCGTGGTATCCGATTAGGCGCACGCCGGAAGGTGCGCGCAGCGCGAGTCGTGTGAGCAGCGCGGCGGTCGTGGCGTCGGCGAACCGCAGGCCTGCCAGGTCGACGTGGATGGGCGTGGCCGGGTCGGGATGCTGGTCCACCAGAGCCTCGACGGTCGCGGCCACCGCTTGGCCGCTGCTGTAGTCCGCCTCGCCGGTCAGCCTCAGCCCGTACGGGTCGCTGGTGCGGCGGATGCGCAGCAGCGGCGCCCAACCCGGGGCCGCCGCTGTCGCGCGGGTCGCGGGGTGCGCGCACGTGACCTGCTGCAGCAGGGCACCGTCGAAGGCGTGCCGGTCGTAGACGCAGACACCCAGGGCCTGCCCGTCCATGTACAGGTGGTTGACTTGCGCCTCGTAGGCGGCCAGCTGCCCGACAGCGGCCGGATCGCTCAGCGCCCAGGCCATGTCACCGACCAGGCGCAGCCCCGGAAAGCCGTCGAGTGTTGCCCGCTCGACGTGACCCAGCAGCGATTCCATGAGACGGTCCGGCTCAAAGCGGCCCGCCGGCAGGTATGCCTCCCGCGCCGACAGCACCTCCAGTTGCCCCGGCCGGCCTTCCCGGCCGGGCAGAATGCCGCGGGTTTCCAGCCGGGCCAGCACCTGCGCCGGCGGCACCGACTCGGTGAACACCATCACCCGGTCACCGGCAGCCAGGCCGACCGCGACGGCCTGCGCGATCACCTCGAACCCGTCAGCGGCACCATCGACAAGGGCGCAGACGTGGTCACCGAGTTGGAGCCCCTCCACCGTTCCGCGCCCTCCACCTCGATCACCTCGTGTCGATCCCATTATGCACGCGACGACGACGGCAACACCGTCGCGCCAGTACGGCCCGATCGACGGATCAGCACGTCAAGATGGCACCACGCGGGCATCGCAACGCCCCGGCCCCGGTGTTCGCTGCGGTCGAAGCGCAGGCGTTGCGGCCCGCCCGGTTAGTGCCTCATCGGCTCCTTGGCTGCGGCTACCCGCAGCGGCCGGTAGTCGTTCTCGTCGAGTTCGGCCGATTCGCCGTCGATTTCCACCCAGAGGGTGCTGGAGAAGTTGACGTTGGCACCGTGGCCGGGCCAGATGTGCGCCAGCAGGTCGACGCCGCTCGGGCGGCCGGAGCGGCGCAGCGCGGTTACCGCGAGGCCGTAGTGACTCGGTGGTTTAGCCGCGCTGCCCTACCCGCAGCCAGCTGACCAAACCCTCGCGCACGGCTGACGCACTCAGCCGAGTCAAGTGCACAGTTGCCGTTTGTCAGCGAGGAACCGCAAGGTCAGCTCGAGGCCTTCGGTTTCGCCGAGCCAGCCTTCGGCCGGCGCGTGTGGGGGATGCCGGCGCTCTCGCCGCGGGTGGCGGTGAGGGCGCCGGCATCACGGTGGGGTCAGTTGGTGACGCGGAAGGTGGCGTCGCCGCGTGCTGTCGTGGTGGTAATGGGGTCGAGGCGGAGTTGGTAGGCGTAGTGGCGGATGTAGCGGTCGGTGTGGTTGTAGGACTGGAAGGACGACCAGGTGGGATCGGCGAGGCCGGCGACCTGTCGGAAGGTGGCGTCGGCGGCGAACTGTGCGGTGCCGTCGTTGCGGACCAGTTGGAAGTCGTAGTTGGCGTGGCGCAGGAAGTAGCCGGGGAAGTTGACCGACTCGAAGGAGACGGTGCCGGACCCGGCGAGGCCGGGCCGGAGCCGGAACTGGGCGTCCGGGCCGGTGATGTTCTGGTCGATGCGTACGTCGTAGTTGGCGTGCCGCACGTACCGGTCGGGGAAGTTGTACGACTGGATCCGCTTGGCGGGGGTGCTGGGCCAGCGGGCGAGGACGCGGCCTTCCTCGGCGGCGGTGAGGGTCAGGATCGAGCCGTGGCGCTTCTTGGTGACACCCATGTTGTAGCTTCCCGACGCCGGGATCTGGTAGGTGCCCACGGTGGAGGGGTCGGTCGTCGTGACCGGCATGTACCCGCGTCCGGACGAGTACTGGTCGAGGTAGATGGCCCACTCGTTGCGGTCGCGGAACTTCATCCACATCGGGCCCTCGACCTGGGAGCCGGTGAGGCCGATGCCGGAGAGGTTGCCCAGGTGTGTCCACGTCCCGAGGATCGAGTTGCTGCCTTCGAGGGTGATCTGGCCGTCGCCGGAGGCCCGTACGTAGCGGTGGGTGCCGACGCCGGCCGGCAGCTCGACGATCTGGGTGTCGATGAGTTCCTGGGTGCCGGGGCGGTCGATGTAGATCTGCGGGGTGGTGATGGTGCGGAAGTCGCTGGTGCGGGCGTAGAAGATGCGGTGCTTCGTCTTGCCGTCGAGTGGCACGTTCGTCGCCCAGTACAGGACGTAGTCGTTGGTGGCCGGGTTCCAGATCGCCTCGGGCGCCCAGGCGTTGCGTCCGTCGGGGATCGCGCCGGCGACGTTGAGCAGCCACGGCTGCGACCAGTTGATCAGGTCCGTCGACTCCCACACCACGAAGCTGCGGCTGCCGTTGTTGATGGAGCCGTCTACCGTCGACCCGCAGCCCCAGCACAGGTCGGTCGCGATGATCCAGTACCTGTCACCACCGGGGGAGCGGACCAGTGCGGGATCGCGCACCCCGCGCGTGCCGAGCGGGGAGCGCAGGATCGACGCCCCGTCGTTGAGGTCGTTCCAGTGCAGGCCGTCGGTGCTGTGCGAGAGGTAGATCTGCTGACCGGTCGACCCCTCACCGATGAAGTGGACCATCAGGTAGCCCGGGTCGGCGGCGACGGCTCGCTGCGGTGCGGTCACCACCCAGGAGGTGAACAGCAGGCAGGCGGCAGCCAACGTCGCCACCAGCCTGAGCAAGATCTTGGACATTTGTCTCCTTTGGGATAAATAACCTAAGTCGGCGGTCCAGCCGGGACATTCGCGTCTCATTCCTAAGCGACCATGCGGAACGTGGCGTCGGCGCGTCCGGTGGCGGTGCTGATCGGGTCCAGGCGGAGCAGGTAGTCGAAGTGCCGCACGTAGCGGTCAGGGTGGTTGACCGACCGGAACGACACGGCCGAGGCGTCCGACAGACCGGGTACGCGCTGGAACGCGCCGGGCTCGGGTTGGGGTCGATCCGTGCGTCGAAGTCAGCCTGGTGCATGTACCGGTCAGGGAAGGATCCCGCAACCCAGCGTCCCAGCGGTCGGCCTCGCCACCGGGTTGTTCTGGTTCAGCGAAGACCAGTTGAGGCCGTCAGAGCTGACGGCCAGGTGCAGTGCGTAGCTGTCACCGAGCCGGTTGGGACTCTCGGTGAAGTACGCGAAGACGTACGCGGTGTTGGCCGCCAACGCGGCACGCGGCCTGGACGGGACCGCGCCGGCGCTGACGGCAGTGGTCAGCACGGCGAGGCGGTTGACCGACCGACGGGACAGACGCATGTCGAAGACCCCCTTCCTGATGCAATAAATGGACTGACATCGATGTTAGCGTTAACATTTTTGGAAATTGGGTGGGCGGGTGATCGGGGATGGTGTGCGGCCACAATGGATCATGTGACGACGTGAGCGGCCTCGCAGAGTGGGTCAACCCGCAACCACGACTTTAGTTTCGGTAGTGTTACCGTTCACATAAACCATGTCAAGAGTGCTTCCAAGGATCCAGAAGCGCCACGGGCGAGGTTGGTGCTGGGTGAGGGTGACGCTCGCACACCCGGTCGGGCGCCGCCGTGACACGTTCCGGCTCAGCCCGCCGGAGCTCGCTGCCGCCGCACGGAGTCCGTCCAGACCGCGTTGGCCATCTGATGTTCCTGTTCACTGCAGAGCTTGAATGGTTGAGTCGATCTATTGGTGGTCGGCGTGACTGGAATCGATCAGTTGTTGTAGGCCGGGTGGTTGAGGTATCCCGACAGTGGTGGTCTGACCGCGCCGGCGCGGGCGAAGCGAGAGCAGGTGCGACGGCAGGCGGCGGATTGGTTTGAGCAGGGCGTGCTGCCCCCCGGCCCGGCCGCCGGGGCGGTCGGGCCATAGACGGCCCGTAGCAAGGCGATACCGTCAGCACCGACCTGTTGCACGTACTCGCGCAGGGCGACCGCCCCGGTCGGCTGCCGCTCGTGACGCACCGACCGGCCATACCGCTGCGCCCACTCCGACGGCATGACACCGGCAGCCACACCTCATCCACCCTCGCCAGGGCCTCCAACGCCGCCCGTATCGTCTCCGCGACCAACTCCACCCGACTCAGCCGGCGCACCGCCGCAAGGACATGGGTGGAATCCGTACGCTGCCGGCCCCGCGCCCGCATGAACCCCGCTCCCGCCAACCGCTCCACCATCACCGCGAGCAACCGATCAGCCCGATCACCCTCGGCCAACCGGTCCCGGAACTCACTGAGCACCGAATGATCAAACCCCGGCTCGGTCAACTCCATCCCCAACGCGTACTTCCAGTCGACACGCCACCGCCCGCGCCGCCTGCCGATCAGTCAGGTTCTCCGCGTACTGCAACATCGACACCAACGCCAACCGGGCAGGCGACACCCCACGACGACCATCGGCCGGGAACCAGCCGACGAAGTCATCGTCAACGAACAGGTCCTCCAACCGATCCCGCATCACCATCGCCGGCGTGCCCTTCGGACTCGCCGCCCACGCCACCCGAGCCGTCTCCACCGGCACCACCGAACCCGACCCCGCCCCAACGACATCCGCTACTCCAACACTGAAGAGTCCTCAGCTCTGGCAGCGACGCACCCGACCCAACCAAACTACCAAGATCACCAACAGCATCCCGAATGTGAGACAGAGCCTAAAAGGCGACCCGTCTCGGTGACGGTTGGTTGACGTGGACATAGCTGTAATGGGGCCCATGAGAACCCTCCGCGCTTTCCTGCTCGTGGTCGCCGTCCTGGCGGCGACCCTCGTGACACCGGCCCCCGCGCAGGCTGTCACCACCCACATCTATCCCGCCACCCGGGACACCTACGTCAAGGCCAGCTCCCCGAACACCAACTACAACAGTCAACGACAGCTCGTCGTCGCCGGCAGCCCGGACCGGATCTCCTATCTGGCCTTCGCGGTCACCGGCCTCACCGAGCCGATCCTGCACGCGACCCTACGGATGAAGACCCTGGACACCAGCAACGCCGGCAGCACCGACGGCGGCCGCGTCTTCCCGGTTGGCAGTTCGTGGTCGGAGACCACGCTGACCTACGCCACCCGCCCGGCACCGATCGGCCCCTCCGTCACACCCATCGAGCGGGTGAAACCCGACACCATCCACGACATCGACGTCACCGACGCGATCCGGGGCAACGGGGTGGTCAGCTTCGGCATCTTCTCCAACCACACCGACGGCGCGTACTACCACAGCCGCGAGAACAACGAGGCGGCCGGCCCCGCCCTGCTCGTCTACACCGGGGTACCCAGCACCGACGACACCGTGATACTCGCCGCCGGAGACATCGCCGACTGCCGCACCGAACGCGACGAGCAGACCGCCAAGATCCTCGACACCGAAGTCGGCGTCGTCGCCGCGATCGGTGACACCGCCTACGAGAAAGGCGCCCCCGAGGAGTACGCCGCCTGCTACGCCCCCACCTGGGGACGACACAAGTCCCGCACCCGCCCCGCTGTGGGCAACCACGAGTACCTCACCCCCAACGCCGCCGGCTACTTCGGCTACTTCGGTGCCGCCGCCGGGCCGCCAGGTCAGGGCTGGTACTCCTACAACATGGCCGGTGGCCAGTGGCACGTGGTGGTGCTGAACTCCAACTGCGCCAAGATCGGCGGTTGTCACGCTGGATCACCTCAGGAACGGTGGCTGCGCGCCGATCTGGCTGCCAGCAAGGCACGATGCACCGTTGCCTACTGGCACCAGCCGCTTTTCGCCTCCGGAGGCCGCGGCAGCTCCGCCTATCGGCCCCTGTTCCAGGCCCTCTACGACGCCGGAGTCGAGGTTCTGCTCAACGCCCATAACCACCAGTACGAACGCTTCGCCCCACAAACCCCGACCGGAGCCGCCGACCCCGACCGAGGCGTCCGGCAGTTCATCATCGGCACCGGCGGCCGCTCACTCCAACCAGATTTCCCGACCGTCGCGGCCAACAGCGAGGTCCGCAACGGCAACGTCTTCGGCGTGCTCCGCCTGACCCTGCTCCCCGGCGAGTACCGCTGGCGATTCGTGCCCGTCGCCGGTCAAACCTTCAACGAGGTCGGCACCGGCCTCTGCCACTAGATTCTGTCTTGCGGACCATGAGTCTCGCTCGTTGAGCCTGGTATGGCACGAGGTGATCTCACGAACCACGAGTGGGCTGCGCTGGCACCGTTGTCGCCGGCGCAGCCCGTACGGGGTGGCCGGTGGCGGGATCACCGGCAGGTCATCAACGGGATCTGCTGGGTGAAGCGCACCGGATCCCTGACGAGCTAGACCCGCCGGCCGGACCCGGGCCGGGTGGGTCCGGATCAGGGGCGGAGGGCCGCTGAGGGGAGGCCGCCGCCGGGCTGCGCCACGTCGGGCCACTCGCGCTGCTGCCCACGACGAGCGTCCACGATCGTGCAGGCCATCGTCGTTCTGCACCACGTCGAAGCCAACCGCTACGCAGGATGAAAAGGGCTCAACGTGTGCCAGAGCCGTTAGATCCACAGACCCTCTCGATCCCCACCGCCGACGCCCGACCGGCCGAGCTGCAGGACTAGATCCGCGTGAGTGACTGATCGAGAACTGCCCTCCGGCGCCGCAGTAGGCAACTTGGCGGTTCGGCTCAGGTTTGGCAGGGTTCCCGTCGCAATGCCGCATCGGGTTGGTCGGCGGCATGCCATACCGGGTTGAGTGCCAACGGCAGGGCTGGTGCCTGCCACGCTCCGGCGACTCTCTGGAGGGCCGAGTATTCCCACGTGAGCAGGTTGCGCGGCGGTTTACCGGTGAGGTGGTCGGCCAGGTGGCGCAGCCCGCGTCGCCGGTCGATCAGGTGGCCATGGAAGCCGGCCATTTCGATCACGGGAATCCGGGCGTTGAGCTCCGCCGGGAGCGCAATCGCATCGACAGTCGGCAGTAACGCAATCATCCGCACGCCCGGCACCGGGCAGAGCACGCGGTTGCGATAGAACGGCGCGTCGTCCAGCAGGGAGCGAATGAACGGCGAGTCGGGACTGTCCGGTGCCTCGCTGGTGGCTTCCATCAGCTTGAATATGCCGCGCAGTTGCCAACCCGTGGCGATGCCCCATCCCGAACGAGCCTGCGGCGGCGGGTAGTAGACACGCCCGGCCCGCAGGATCGGGCTGTCCAGGACCACGGTGTCGACCGCGGGGTGCGGGTAGCGGTCCAGGTAGTAGCGTACGACGAGGGCGCCTTCGCTCTGCCCCACCAACGAAACCCGTTTGCCGCTACGCGAGTGCAACTGATCCACCTGGGTGGCGAGCAGTTGGGCGCTGATGGACAGCGACTGGTGGGTGTCGGCCGGTACGTAGAACACCGGTTTGCCGTGGTTGTCGGTGCCCCGGTAGGAAAAGCGCACCACGGGAGGTTCGGATTCCGACGGGTCGCCATAGTGGGCCGAGTTGTAGCCGCCGAGGAAGATCACTGGATGGTCGATGTCCCCGAACTGTGGCAGGGCGTCGATAGGTTGCAATGACTGGCCGGCACCGCGGGCCCCCCGGTCCTCGGCGTATTCGACCAACAGCAGGCTGCTCACCACCAAGGTGACGACGAGCGGCATTCCGGGCAGTCGGGGCCACCGCACCCGCTGCTGGAGCACCGTTGCGCGCACTTTTCGCTGCCACAGCAGGCCGTTGGCCATGCCGGCCACGGCGGCCGCCGGTACCGTCAACCGATCCGGGACGGACCAGACGAGCGCCGCGCCCGCGCAGAGGGTCACGAAGTTGAGCAGCGACCAGCCGATTATGGCGGCCGACGGCAGGCCACGCCACCAGTTCGGCAGGATCCCGCCCCGCTGGAGCAGCGGGGCCAGGACTATTACCGGCATCAACACAAGAAACTGGAAGTAGGCCAGCGAAACGTCCGAGACGACCACGGCCAGCGCGGTGAACGGCGAGAGAATCACGGTGGCGACGACCGCGAAGGCCAGGTTGCGGCTGGCCAGCCGGCGAAACGACGGACGCGACCGTTCGGCTGGCCAGGCGAGCGCGACCAGGACTGCCGAGAACAGCCCGCGGAGCACGATGGCACCCAGCGACAGGCCGGCAAACATGGCCCAGGAGTTGTGAAACACCAGTATCCAGCGCAGGTCGAAGAACGTCGCGTACGGCGAGATCGCACTGACCTGGGGCGCCAGGCCGAACGCCGAGGAGAAGTCGACGGCGTACAACACGGCCGCCACCGCCGCCGCCGGCACGGCAGTCAGGACGAGCAGCCACAGCAGACGTACCCGCTCAGGGCGCACGGTTCCACCTTCCGCCAGCCACCGGAGGGCACGAGACCAGTTGGGATCAACTTACCGTTTTATGGCTATTTCCGGGCCAGTAGGACGATCCCGGTCAGCCCGAGGGAGCACACGTCGGCCCCTTGGGCTGCCCTCACCGAGACAGTCGTTTCTGCCCCGTGCGGCCGAGACGAGACAGTAGGCTGGGGCCGGGTGATCGGCCGACTGCTCATCCCGCTTGCCGCGGTCGAGACGCGGTCGGCCAGGGCCCGTGCTGCGGCGCGGCCCCGGCGAAGCTCTTTGACGATGGCCCGTCCGGTACGCCCGGCCCGTGCCGGTTCGGTGAGCGAGCGGCGAAGGACTTCGCCGCCGCCGATTCCGATGCGCCAGGGCAGTGTGGGTGCGGCTGCGGGCCGTACGCCGTCGAAGAAGGAGAAAGAATGCGTGTCACGCGGGCGGCGGCAGTAGTCGTGTTTGCGACACTCTCACTCATTCCTGGCTCCTGCGGCAGGGGCGACAGCGGCCCCGATGTCATCGAGAAGGCCGCGGAAACAAAGACGATCACCATCGGCGTAATTCCCAACCAGCCGAACCTCAGCTTGAAAACCGACGGCACCTACGTGGGCTTCGACGTCGAGATCGGGAAAATCGTCGCCAAGGGACTCGGCGTCGACCCGGCCAACATCCAGTGGAAGGACACCACCGTGCCGGACCGCGAACGGGTCATCAAGGACGGCACAGTCGACCTCGTCGTGGCCACCTACACAATCAACGACGCGCGTAAGAAGGAGATCAGGTTCGCCGGTCCGTACTACGTCGCCGGCCAGGACTTGCTGGTCAAGGCCAACTCGACCATCAAAGGGCCGGAGGATCTCGAAGGCAAGGTCGTCTGCTCGAGCGCCGGCTCGACACCGGCCAAACGGATCCGATCGCAGTACCCGAAAACCCGCCTGCAACAGTACGACCAGGAGTCCCGGTGCCTGCCGGACCTCGAGTCAGGCGCGATCGACGCTGTGACCACCGACAATGTTGTCCTCCTCGGCTATTCCATGCGGCCAGAGAATGCGGGCAAGTTCAAGCTGGTGGGCAATACCTTCTCCGAGGAACCGTACGGCATCGGGATGAAGAAGAGAGACAGAGCCAGCTGCGAGAAGATCAACGAGATCCTGCAGGCCGCCGCGCGGGACGGGTCGTACAAAGCGGCCTGGGACGCCACGTTGGGCAAGGGCGGCGGCAACTCGGCACCGACGCTGGACGCCAGCAAAATGAGCCACTGCAGTGCGTGAGTGACCAGGCACGCGAGTGTCGGCGCGACGAGTGAGGGCCCGTGTAGCACGATGGCCGGAATCGATCGGTGAGGCACGTCGGACGTTATGTGCCCCGCCCCGTCCGCGGAGGAAGCGGCGGACACGTGGTTGGCCACCCTGGCGCAACGACTGATCGACGGTGAAGTCGACCCGCGAACCGTCAGCGAACACGTCTCAGCCTTCGTATCCTGGCACCTCGATCTCGACGAGATCCGCGCAGCCCGTGCACCGACCTACACGTCATCGTGGACGAATGGGACCAGGGCTGGGGGCGCGGCACCAGGAACTGGCCGCGACGGTTCGCCAGCTATGCCGTGATCACCTGTCACTGCTCCGCTTCGGCGGCCGCTCGTCCTGTCTCCTCCCGCTGGCCGCTGAGGAAGAAGGCGCCGAGTGCGCCGGCGAGGGTGCCGAGGACGACCACGGAGTACGCGGCGAGGAGCAGTTCGAGGACCTGGAAGAAGGTGTCGGTGGCGGTGAGCGGTTCGCCGGTGATGGTGGTCAGGGCGACATCGTGTAGGGCCTGCTCGTACGTCCGGTATGAGCTGGTGACGACCAGGAGTTGCCCGCGGCGAGGATGATCGCCGTGGTGACCACCGCGAGCCAGGCCAGCCGATCGGTCAGGAGCCGGCCTGCCGATCGGGAGCCGCGGACCGCGGCGGCGATCACGCCGGTGCCGCGTGCGGCGCGCAGCGCGGTGGCGGCGCGGGCGAACCGCAGGCAGGGTACGGCGAGGAAGATCACACGGGCAGGGTCGGATGCCTATCTCGTCGTCAGATCCGCCGAACACGGTCAGGAGGCAGGGCGGAGTCCACGCTCACGTCCCAGATGATGTTTCGGCGGCCGACCTGGCTTCTTGCCCGCGGGCAGCACCGGCTCCAGCACCGCCCACTGCGCGTCGGTCAGATCGTGCCGCCTCGTTGCCGCTACGCTGGCCACAAGGTCTCCGGTATTCAGGTCTTCTTGGTCGAAGAACCATCTACCGGAGATCTCACCGTCTATCGATCACCGACACGCCAACGAGCCGTGACCCGCCCGGTGCCTTGTAGGGTCAGCCCATGATCGCTGACCTGCAGTGTGTGGTGCTGGACTGCTCTAACCCGGCGGAACTCGCCGAGTTCTACCAGGCACTCCTTGGCGGTGCCGTCAATCAGCGGGATCAGCGATGGGCACTCAGCGACGACTGGGCCACGCTACACACGCCGTCTGGCCTTGTCCTGGCCTTTCAGCGGGTGGCGGATTACCGGCCACCGCTCTGGCCCGATCCGGCCCGGCCCCAGCAGTTTCATCTGGACTTCGGTGTTGCCGACCTAGAACGCGCCCAAGAGCAGGTGCTGACCCTGGGCGCAACGGTGTTGGACGATGGAGCAGATGGGCGCAGTTGGCGTATCTGTGCCGACCCCGCGGGGCATCCGTTCTGCCTGGTCCGCCACTTACGAAACACCACCTAGCTTGATCTTTGACCTGCGGGGCGGTGGTGTCGTCCTTGGCTGATCATGGGGACAGTCCTTGATCGATCATTCCTCTTGTCTGGGGAAGAAGATCGCATACCAGGGGTTGTCTGGTGATCGGTGTGCTCGATGCCAGGTCGACCGGTGAGGTCGGGCGGTTGGCCGCGTTCCGGTGCGAGTTCCACGTCTGTCTTACCGCTGGCCGGGGTGTGTTGTTCGAGCTGGCCGATGCGCTGTTGTGCGCGGACGCGCCGGTGTGGTCCCTGGTGGAGTTGTCGCTGGTGGGTGAGTGCCGTCGCGGTCACGGCTCGTTGTATGCGGCGTTGAACCGTGGTCGGATCGACATCGGTCGGCTGTGGACCGCGGTGGCGGTGGTGCCGCTGCCGCGGGCCGCTGACGGCCGGCTCGTCTTGGCGGTGGACGTCACCTGCTGGCTGCGGCCGGAGGCGCACACCTGTCCGGAGCGCGTTCCTGCTACACCCAGCTACGCCTCGCCCGAGGCGCCGTCGGCGACCTACGCCGACCATGGGAACGCCCAGCCCCCCGAGCGACTGTAGCTGGAGTTTGTTGGTGTGGTGAGTCGGTGGCTTTGCGCAGCCAGCGCCGACACCCAACCGACGCTGAGTGCCACCAGGTCGTCAGTGGTTTGTGCCATGGCCGGCGTCGATGAGGATCTCGGCGATGACTCGTTGCTGATCGGCGGCCTTGGCCGGGTCGTCCTCGTCGACGGCGTCGGCGAGGAGGATCAGGGCCTTCCACAGTGCCCAACCGCGGGCACGCGCCCACGTGCCGTCGTCGGCGCCGACCCGGTCGCGGAACACCGCGCGGCTGCGCCCGGTCAGCATCGTCCAGGCGATCACCAGATCACAGGCGGGGTCACCGACGCCGCAGGTGCCGAAGTCGATGATTGCGGCCAGCCTGCCGTCGCGGACCAGCAGGTTCCCGACGGCGATGTCGCCGTGGAACCACACCGGCCGGCCGTCCCACGTCGGTTCCAGCGCCGCGCCCAGCACCGCGGTGACCGCATCACGGGGGATCCGGTCACCGAGGGCGTCGATGGCCTGCCGGGCCGCCGGGGCGTAGCGGTCCAGCGGCCCACCACGGAACCAGTTGTGCAGCCCCGGCCCGGGCCCGCCGGCCGGGTCGACCTGCTGCAACGCCACCAGGAAACCGGCCAGGTCGGCTGCGAACACGGTGAGGTCGGCAACCGTGCCGGGCCGTGCCGGCGCACCGTCGATCCACTCGTAGACCGACCAGTGGAAACGGAACCCTCCGCCGGGTTCACCCTGTGCGAGCGGCACGGGAACCGGCAGCGGAACCCGCTCGGCGATGACCGGCAACCAGCGGTGCTCCTTGGCCACGGCCAAGGCGTACTCGGCGGCGGTCGGCAGCCGTATGGACATGGTGTCACCGAGGTGGAAGGTCTGGTTGTCCCAACCGTTGGTGGCCACCGGCCGCACCGGCAGGCCGGCCCACTGCGGGAACTGGGTGGCGATCAGGCGTCGAACGACGTCGGCGTCGACGAGGCGGCGATCGGGCAGAGGCACGATGTCGGGTTCGGTGGTCACCGCACCACTTGATCGGTTCCGGTTCCCGGGTGGCAACCGATTTCGGCCACCGTCGGGTATGGCCGGATGATGTCGCCGACCTCGAACCGCTCGACCCCAACGAGCGCGGCGCCACCGTTATACCGGTGCCCGGCGAGCTGGCTGCACGACTGATCGGCAGGCTGGATTGGGGCGTGCCGGCCATGATCGGCTCCCGCCTCGACCACGCTCTCGCCGGCACCTTCGCCAGCTACCCCGCAATCGCGACGGCAGTCATTCCACGGGGTCGCCGACCAGCAGCTCGACGAACTGCGTCAATCCAGAGGCGCCCGTCGTCGGTACCACAAGCCGGCCAGCCACACTGCCAGCGCCCCGCACACCACCGAGCCGATACCACCGACCAGCCACGCCGACCCGTCCGCGGTCCACGAGATGACCAGCGCGACTATGGCCGCCACCGCGAACACCACCGCGGCCACCAACAGCCCCTGGCCGGACGGCACCGTCTCAGGGGTGGGCTGCCGCGGCTCGGTCGCGGTAGGCGGCTGCCGGGCGTCGCGGGCTTCTTGCCATTCGCGCATGCTGGCGCGGCTTTCGAGGTAGACGTCGCGGACGCGTTGGATGTTGAGGTAGCGCAGGAGCCGTTCGAGGCTGACTTGGCGGGCTCACCCGCGACCTGACCTTCTACCTGGCCGGGAGACGGTGCCGACACACCCGGGTTTGAGCGGCGAATGGGCGGAGCTGGCGTATCGGGTCGACGGGCGTGGCTGCCGCCGGATGGTGCGCATCGTCTGGGGTCGGCGCGGTGGAGTTCCGCAACCCGGACGAGGCCTTACCCCGCGACTTCGACGTGCGCCGCACGGAGCACTACCAGTCGCTGCGCAAGTCGCTGGACCCGGCGATGTTCATCGACGCGTTGCAGACCGAGATGCGCGCCGAGCTGGGGGCGTTCAGTCGTCTTGATGGCGAGAACGGGCGGCTGGTTGGTGCAGGCCCGGGTGGACACCCGCCGGGTTTCCGGTGTGCTCGGCGAGCTGTTGCAGGACAGTGACGAGCCGGGCGCGTTCGCTGGCGTCGAGTGGGGTGAGGATCTCGGCCTCGTGCTGGTCGGCGACGCGGCGAGCGCGGGGTAGCAGCCCGCGCGCGGCTTCGGTCAGGTGGATGGCGTGGGCGCGGCGGTCGCTGGGATGCCGTCGACGTTCGACCAGGTCGCGCTGCTCGAGGTCGTCGAGCAGGCCGACCATGACCTTGCGGTGAATGCCCAGCGCGTCGGCGAGTTGTTGCTGGGTGCTGCCTTCGCTGCGCTCCAAGTGCATGAGCAGCCCGAAGTGGTTCGGCGCGATGCCCAGCGGCGCCAGCCGCGCGGCGAACGTCTGCGCGACGTGAAAGCCGAGCTGTGACAGCAGGAAGTTGGCCCGGCTGGCCAACGGCCGGTACGTGCCTGGTGCGGAGTCGTCGAACACTCCAATATTGTACGTCCTCGTTATTGTCCGCTACGGTAACAGTTACCGACATTCCACAACTGGAGGATGCTGATGAGGATGACCGTCTTCGGGGCGACCGGGGGCATCGGCAGCCACGTCGTGCGCCAGGCGCTCGACCGCGGGTTCACCGTGACCGCGGTCGTTCGCGACCCGGTCCGCCTCGACGTGCGCCATTCCGCACTGGAGGTCACGACGGTGTCGACACTCGACGACGCCGATGCGTTGGCCCCCGTGGTGCGCGGCAGCGACGCGGTTCTGTCCGGTGTGGGCCCGCGCGGTCGCCACGACGGACCCGTCGCCTCCACCGCCACGCGCGCGATTCTGCGCGCGATGCACGCCGAAAGTGTCCGCCGACTCGTCGCGGTCAGCGCCGCTCCGGTCGGCCCCACACCCGACGGGGACAGTTTTCTCAACCGCCGCATCGTTCTACCGGCCATCAGCGCCCTGCTCAAAGATCTGTACGCGGACCTGCGCGCCATGGAACACGCAATGGCGAACAGCCCGGCGCAATGGACGGTCGTACGGCCGCCGAAGCTGGTGAACAAACCGCTGACCGGCCGGTACCGCAGCGCCATCGGCAGCAACGTCGCGCGCGGCTACACGATCTCGCGGGCCGACGTGGCCCATGCCATGCTCGACGCCGTAGGCGACCCCGCGACCATCTACCGGGCGATCGGCATCGCGTACTGACCGGCCACCGTCTACCGGCAATCCCGAAGGATGCACAATGCCCTATCCGCCACCCCGGTTCGCCGAACCCGAACCGTACGGATTCATCTATCTGGGCTTTCAGGCCGAGCCCGCACAACGGTCACCCGTCTACACCCGCACCCCGCGCCGGCAACAGGTGGCGGCAAAACTGGCGCAGGCCGTCCCCGCCCTCGTGCGCCGTGAGGACGTCGTGTCCGTCCGCATCTTCCGGGCGGTGTTCATTCCGCCACTGCCGGGCGCACCGCGGTACGACCTCGCCATGCTGATCCGCACCATGCGTGTGGACCAGCTGCAAACGGTGCGTACCTGTGACGAGGTCTCGGTCTTCGCCGGCGAGCAAATCCTCGCCGGCGTCAACGTGGCCCGGATCGGCGACACCGAGGCTCGAACCGACGGCGACTTCCTGTTCAACCACTTCACCGCCGTGCCGGACACCGACGCCGAAGCGGTCTGGCGCTCTGTCACCGGCTGGTACACCACCAAGACCGGAGTCGACAACTCCACCGCCCTGCGGCCCATCGGGCCCTCGTCGTTCGCGCTCGTCAACTACGCGCGTCTGCCTGCCGGGTCGATCCGCTTCCTATCCGGACAACTCACGCGGCCGAGCTTCCATCGCTTCGTGCGCGCCACCCTCGACGCCCATAAAATGCGCGCCCTGCCGGCCGTCCACCGGCTCGTCCACGCGTCGGCGTAACGCTCGATCGAAGGAGACTGCCGTGAGCTTCTCTCGCCTTGCCGGCATCGCCGGGATGGGCTTCGTCGTCATCCTCATCGTGGCGAACCTGCTGCTGACCATGGCGGGCTTTCCCACCCCGTCCGAAGCCGCGTCCCTCGACGAGATCACCGCGGTCTTCGCTGCCGGATCCGGGTCACTGCGCCTGGCCTCGGCACTCCTGCCGGTGGCCTGGTTGCTGGCCACGATCTTCGCCGTCGGGGTGTGCGTCTGCGTCCGCCGCGACGAGCGGACCCGGACGGATCCGTGGTCCCTTGTCGGTCTCGCCGGAGTCCTTATGCAGTCGGTCGTGTTCACCAGCGTCGAGGCCACCCGCCTCGCACTGATCTCCGCAGCCCAGCACGACAGTGGCAGCGTCGCCGGGCTCTGGGGCCTGTACAGCGCCCTATTCGGCTTCAACCAGGTCTTTTTGGCGACCGCACTGCTCGGGTTGTCCATGCTCGGCATCCGCACCGGCGCCATAGCCCGATGGCACGCCGGCACCGGCCTCCTCGCCGCGACGCTGCTCTTCGTCACCGCGACGACCAGCCCGTACGGCGTCGGCAGCGTTAATCCCCTCGCACTACTCGGCCTCGTAGGCTGGCTCCTCTGGCTGGTATGGATCGGGGCGTATGGCGTCATCCTGATCCGACGTGCGCCCGAGCAGTCCGTCCCGACCGGCACACCCGACACGTCTGCCGCATCCGCCCACACGTAGCTACACCAAGACCGAGCATCCGTTAACCGCCGGGGACAAAGCTCCCGGGTCGCCTGTGCGAGGTGGGTGTCCGGTCGGTCGCCGTTGACCTGGGCTGGTGCAGGGCGGCCAGTGGAGGTCGTTATGTCGACCAGGCGATCACCGGCGGGAACGCCCGGGAGGCCGACGCATCTGATTGCTGCACGTATGGCCGGCTCTGGCGGCGGTCAACCCCGGGGCGCCCGAGGGCCGGAGCATTTGCCGCTCGGTCGGGATGGCAGCAGTGTCAACGCCGGAAAGTACGCACTGTCCCGTCGCGGCTTGGAGCGTTATCGCGGTCAGGGGTGCGCATGGCCCATCTCGGCGTCGATGCGTCGTTGCTCGGCATCGCGGAGATTCAGGTAGTGCGCTGCTTTGCCGCGGTCGCCGATCCGGTTGGCGGCTGCGGTGGCGGCCCGTAGCACTACCAGGGGCAATCCGGGCACGTGGCCGGCCTGGCGGTCTGCCTCGGCGAACACCACGTCGGCCAGATCGCGGTCTGCGGAGCCGGCCAGAAGGAACAGCTCCTCTACGTACATCCGTCCCAGGCCCACCCTCGTCCAGCCGGCGACGCCGTCCAGGGCCCCGGCGGCACTCACGCAGCGCCTCCCAGGCGGCGTGGTGGGTGCCGGCCTGGCGTTCCAGTCGAGCCAGGGACTGCCATGCCGAAGCGGAGTCCCAGGCGCTGCCGGCGAACACCAGGCTTTCCCGCTGCGCCTTGGCCGCCTCAGCGAACTCTCCCAACTCGGCCAACTGGTACCGAAGCTGGCTCAGCGTGCTCTTGTCGCGCGGGCGACCGCCCGCCCACCGATCCAGCCACCGGCGGGCGAGCTCACCATCGCCCATCAGTTGGGCCCGTTGCACCCATCGGAGCGGATCCTCGGCGGCCGGGTCAGCCGGGAAACGCGACCGCTCGCGTCGCGCCCACTGCGCCAGGTCGTCCTCGGACACGCACGGCTGGCCCTCCTCGTTCAGCAGACGCTCCAGCACATCGTCCCGGTCGACGTGGGCGCTGTCACGGACGAAATCGACGGTGGCCTGCGCCCCGGCACCGAACAGGTGCTCGATGTCGTAGCCACACCACGTGTCGAAGTTGGCCCGCTTGATCTCCCAGTGCAGCCAGACATCCTCCACCTGCCGGTACTCCGCGAGCAGAAGACCAGCCAGCTCCGTCTCTTCAGTCAGCCCCTGAAACGGCGCTTCGCGTCGGCACAGCGCCTCCTGTTCGGCCAGCCACCGCACCAGCGGAAGATCCGCCGCCCGCCGGTCGTACTGCAACGCCCACAACACCGACGCCCGTCGCGCCGCATGACCGTCACAGGCATACCCGTCGGCGCCGGTCACCCGCTTGTAGCGCAGGTCCTCCCATGCAGCCGAGGACGCCCGCATCCGGTCCAGCTCACGCCGCGCAGCCTCCATCACGCGCCAAAGATCCCATCACGAGCGGTGCTTTGTCACCCGCGCGGACCACCGCTACGGGTTTCGAAGGCTCAGGTAGTGCGCACGCCGGACGGGTGGTCCTGCTGTACGTCACCGGCCAGGCCGGCCTTCCGACTCGTTCTCGTTTACGCCAGGGACCGGCACTGCTGGCTGGCTGGGGCACTGATGCCGGTGGGAACAGTTGACGCAGCGCCGGGCCGATGGCCCTGGCCAGGGTCCCATCGTCGCCGGAGTGCATGACCAGGTTGACCACCCCGGCTGCGGCGTGTCCGGTGCGGGTTTCGGCGGCTGCGGCCGCGATGTCGGGTAGCGCGAGATCGGCGAGTAGCTTCCGCACCAGGACACCTTCGCCCCAGAGTGCCTTTACCGGAACGGAGAGCCGGCCCAGCCAGGACAGTAGGACCACTGCCCTGCCGGTAGGTGAGGGCATAGCGGCGGTGAGCTGTCGACGGACGTCGTCAACGTGCGCATCGGACGGCTCGCCGCATTGCTGACCGGTGGCGGCGGCCAACACAGGATGCAGCTGTTCAGGTACTCCACGCTCGGTCAGGTACCGCCTGCCCTCCTGCCCTGCGGGCCGGCACTGCGGGTGGCCCTTGATCCACCAATGTCAGTCTTTAATGCCTGTAGCCGAGCCTCGCGGCGTACTTTAGTCCTGAGTTTGCTCATCGCCCTGGTCGCCCGCGGTTATCTCGCTGCTCAAGGCGACGATCGGTCACTGCTTCACGTCGTACCCGCAGATGCTCGTCGGCGATCGCCAGCGCGACCTCGGGGACGTAGTGCGCCAGTGCTCGGAGCGGGTCCAGCCATGGGCCTAGCGCCAATGCCTGCGCCAGCCAGCGACGGATCAGCGTGTCCGAGTCCGGTGGGCAGTGGTTGAGGCCGGCCACGGCGACGGCGGCGCCAGCGGCGCCATCCCCACCGCCCAGCCCTGGCAGCGCACCGTACGCCGCCCGGTCCCCGACCCCGAGCTGACCGTCGGCATCCTCATCGACGCGTCCGGGTCGATGACCGACTTTGCGAAACCCATGTCCTCGGCGGCGTGGATCGTCGCCCAAGCGGCCACCCGTGCCGGAGCCACCACCGCGACCCTCGCCTACGGCGACCGAATCACCGTGCTCATCCCACCCGGCCGCCGCCCGGTCAAGGTCCGCGACATGCGAGCCGACGCCGGCACCGAACGCTTCGTCGAGGCCTGCGCCGAAGCCGACCGGCTCCTGTACCTGTCCACCCCGGTACCGCACGGCTGCTCGTCGTCGTCTCCGACGGCCACTACGTCAACCCCGACGAAAGCCAAGCCACCATCACCCGACTCCACCACACCGGCTGCGCCGTCCTGTGGCTCGCACCAGCCCACGAAAGCTGGCCACCCCGGGTGTACGAGCCACCACCGCCATCACCGTCGGCGACCCCACCACCTGCATCAACCTCATCGGCCAAGCAGCCATCGACGCCCTGACCAGGGCCTGAGTCCGCGCCCGTTGCGCGGGCCCGGTCACCCGGGCAAGCGGGACCCGGCTCCCGACACGTCATGTCGGGAGCCGACCCTCACGCTCGGCCCGTGAATGAACGACATTCGACGTCGCTACTCGGAATCCGGTAGCGACCCTTCGCGCACGATTTGTCTCCGGCGCCGCAACGAGCGTGAATTCGGACTAACGACCTCGTGCACGGTAGCGAGTCCTTGAGCATCGATGGTTGTTGTTCGCGTCTTGGTGGGTGCTGCGATCATGACCAACCGGCGTTTGACGGGCCTGTCCCGCTCGGTGATTGAGATCCTGGTCAGCGAGTTGAGGCTGCGGTGGCGGGCACGGCACCGTGACCGGCTCGCTTTCGCGGATACGCCGTCGCCGGATCAAAGCAGGTGCCAAGCACCGGTTCGGGTTCGTTGATCGGCTGCTGGCCACGCTGGTGCATCTGCGGCACGGGCTGACCCACGACGTGATCGCGGCCTGGTTCGAGGTGCATCGCTCGACGATCAGCCGCAGCATCGCCGAGATCAGACCCCTGCTGGCCGAGCGCGGCTGCCGGGTGCACGACGGCGTCCGGCTCTGGACCCTCGCCGACGTGGTGGCCCACCTCGGCTACCACCCGCAAGCGTTGATGGACGCCACCGAGGTGCGGGTACGTCGGCCGGTCGCGGGCCGAGCGGGTCGGGACCGGTTCGTCTCCGGCAGGCACTCGGACGGGTCGCCAGTCGGATGCTGAGCAGGCAGCGGGGATATGCCCGCACTGCCCGGCGGCAGACGATCTGTCACCAGGGACGCGCACATCGGCATGCAGCGTGGTCGTTTCGGCATGGCGCAGGTGGCAGGTCGGGGAGCGAGGCTTTGATCAGCCGCGCCGTGAAGGGTACGGCTGACCGGGAAGGAGCATCACATGGGCCGATATGACCTCGCCCTCATCGGCTTCGGCGGTGTCAATCGTGCGCTCGCGGCGCTCATCTGCGAGCGCGGGGAGCGGCTTTCCGCGGAGTTGGGCTTCGCTTTGCGCGTTGTTGCGATCACCGACCTGCGGGCCGGTTCCCTGGTCGACACCGAGGGCATCGACCTCGCTCCGCTGCTGGCGGTCGAATTCGGCGAGCTCACGTTCGCCGGCATGACCGGCGGAAGCGCCGACCCCCGCAACGAGTGGGTGATCCGCGAGGTGCCGGCAGACATCGTGGTGGAGGCGACGTTCACTGACCCCACCGAAGGCGAGCCCGCCCTCTCCCATGTGCGCTGGGCCCTGGAGTCCGGCAAGCACGTGTGCACCACCAACAAGGGGCCGGTCGCCTTCGGCGGCCGTGCGCTGCGGCGGCTGGCCGCCGAGCGCGGTGTCAGCTTCGAGTTCGAGGGCGCGGTGCTCAGCGGCACACCGGTCCTGCGAACCGCCCAGCGCATGCTCGGCGGGCTTGAGATCGCCGGCGTCCAGGGCATCATGAACGGCACGTCGAACTACATCCTCGGCCGGATCGAGGCCGGTATCGATCTCGCGACGGCCATCGCGGAAGCCCAGGAGCTGGGATACGCCGAGGCTGACCCCACGGCCGATCTTGAGGGCCACGACGTCCAGCTCAAGTTGATGATCCTGGCCAACGAGGTCCTCGGCGCCGACCTGCGTCGCGAGGACGTCTTCCGCGAAGGCATCTCCAACATCACTCAGCAGGATGTGCAGAACGCCATGTCGAAGGGACTGCGCTGGAAGCTGGTCGGCTCGGCGACGCGCCAGGCGGACGGCAGCGTCGACGCCCGGGTGTCCCCGCGCGCGCTGCCCGCCCATCACCCGCTCGCCGGGATATCCGGACCTGTCAACGCGGTCGCCTTCCACACGGACCTGCTCGGCATCGTCACGGTGTCCGGACCGGGTGCCGGACGTACCGAGACCGCCTACGCCCTACTGTCGGACATCATCGCAATCCACCAGCGTCATCCCGCGGACGACGACAGCGCCCTGCGCCGCGTTCCTCAGGAGACCCCCCATGGCTGACACAGTGGTGAGCGCCCGCATCCAGCTCGGTGCCGGCATGCAGGCCGTGCACAACCCGTACACCGGTGAGGTCGTCGGCTCGGTCTGCATCGTGGACGCCACCGCCATCGCCGGCATCCTGGAGCGGGCCAGGCGCGGGCGCCGCACCGCGGGCGCGCTGTCGCGCGCCGCCCGGGCCGGTGCTCTGGACCGGGCGGCCCGGCTGGTGGAGCGGCACGCTGAGTCCTTCGCCCATCTGATCGTCAGCGAGGCCGGCAAGACCATCGCCCAGGCCCGCAAAGAGGTCGCCCGCGCGGCCAACACGCTGGCCCTGTCCGCGGCCGAGGCCCGGCGCAACGCCGGTGAGATCATACCCTTCGATGCCCACGAGGGTTCCGAGAGGCGGCAGGGGTGGTTCACCCGTGAACCCCTCGGGATCATCGCCGCCATCACCCCGTTCAACGATCCCCTCAACCTGGTCGCTCACAAGCTCGGCCCGGCCATCGCCGGCGGGAACGCGGTGATCCTGAAACCGTCCGCCCTCACCCCACTGTCCGCGCTCCGCCTGGCCGACACGCTCATCGAGGCCGGCCTGCCCGAGGAGATCGTCACGGTCGTCAACGGCTACGCCGACATCGGCGCTGCGATCGTCACCGCACCCGACGTGCGCATGGTGTCGTTCACCGGTGGATTTGCCACTGGCGAGGCCATCACCCGCACAGCGGGGCTGAAGAAACTGGCCATGGATCTGGGCGGTAACGCTCCGGTCATCGTGATGGAAGACGCGGACCTGGACGCGGCGGTGCAGTCCTGCGTCTCCGGCGCATTCTGGGCGGCTGGCCAGAACTGCATCGGCACGCAGCGGATCCTCATCGCCCGAGGGGTGTACGGGCGCTTCCGCGACGCGTTCGTCGCCCGCACGAAGCTGCTCCGCGTCGGTGACCCGTCCGACGAGTGCACGGATGTCGGCCCCATGATCACCGAGGAGGCTGCGCGGGCCACCCGGGCCAAGGTCGACGCCGCGGTTGCCGACGGGGCGGTGCTGCTGTGCGGCAACGAGCTGAACGGCTCCCTGTACACGCCAACGGTGATCGAGAACGTCCCGGCCAGCTGCGGGATCTGGCGGGAGGAGGCGTTCGCACCGGTCGTCGTTCTGCAGCCGTTCGACTCCTTCGAGGACGCCATCGACCAGGCCAACGCGATCGAATTCAGCCTGCACGCGGGGATCTTCACCTCACGTCTGGACCGCGCGCTGTCGGCGGCCCGACTGCTCGATGCCGGCGGAGTGATGATCAACGACTCGTCCGACTACCGGCTCGACGCAATGCCGTTCGGCGGGTTCAAGTACGGCAGCATGGGCCGCGAGGGCGTGCGCTTCGCCTTCGAGGAGATGACTCAGCCGAAGGTCGTCTGCCTCAATCGTTTGGACGATGTGCGGTGACGGCCCTCTATACCGGGTGCGATTCACCGGATGAACTCGCCGTCCTTGGTCCAGGCCGGGCTGCTCGGAAGGAAGCAGGCTGGCTGGTTGGCTGCTCACCTTACCCGGCGATCCTCCGCCTTCCTCGCGGTCGGTTGACCACCCGGGACAGGGCAAGCGCCGTGACCATGTCACGTACGCCGGGCATCTGGGCAACCTCTTCCCAAATGTCCTGTATGCGGTCCAGGGATCTCGCTTCGAGCCGCACCATGATGTCGAAGTCGCCGCTGAGGACTTCGCAGATGGTGACCTCGGGGATACGTGTGAGCGCAGCCAGGACATCGCCCCCGCGCATACGGTCCTGGCGGTAGACGAGCACCAGAGCGCAGACGAGGTCGTCGGCGGCGTCGCGGGTAGGACGGACGACGGTGTAGCCGGCGATGTGTCCCTGCCGTTCCAGCCGCTCGACGCGCTGGCGCACCGCGTTGCGGGACAGCAGGACCCGGCTGGCCAACTCGGCATGCGAGATGCGGGCGTTGCGGGTGAGCTCGGCAATGATCTTTTCGTCGATCGTGTCCAAGATGGGTGCCCTCCTTCGTGATCGACAAGGCCCCCGGCAGTCGATGGCGCGCTACTGGAGACGGGTGTGATGGATCGAAGCCGGTCAGGAACAGGGGTGCGAGACGAGGTCCTTTGGCTCTCGCGGGGACACCAACATCTGCGCCAGGGCTCGCGGGGACTCGGCGGTCGCGTACGCTCCCGTCGATTCGACGGGAGCGCCGTACCCCCACAGCACGCGGATCGCCGGGATGCCTTCGGCGGCGGCGCTCTGCACGTCGTAGCCCCGGTCGCCCACCATGAGGGGCCGGGACGTGTCGATCCCCTGCGCCCGTAGCCGCAGCAGGCATTCCCGGATCACGTCCCGCTTGGTGCTCCGGCCCGCCCCATCGGAGGTGCCGCACACGGTCACCAGGTGCTCGGTCAGACCGTAGTGTTCGATGATCCGCTCGGCCTGGTGCTCCACCTTCGAGGTCGCCACCGCCATGGGGAAGCCAGCCGCAGCGAGCGTCTCCAGCAGCGCCGGGACCTCGTCGTACAGTCTGCTGTTCAGGGCACCCCTCTCCACGTAGGCCGCCCGGTAGAGCTGCAGGGCCCGGCTGGCGGTCGACTCGTCGAGGCCGAGAACGCTGCGAAACGACTGGTACATCGGCGGGCCGATGAAACTGAGCAGCGTGCCCCCATCGGGAAGGGGGACGCCGATTTCCTTGAGGGCCACGACGATACTGGCGGCGATGCCCGCAGCGGAGTCCACCAGTGTGCCGTCGAGGTCGAGCAGAATGCAGGTGGGTGTCACGGAGGCACCTTCCAACTACGACGTCGGCGAAGAAACGGGTTGTCCCGGTGGGACGGCCGCTAGTGTGCGGCAGCGGTGGGGAGTGTTCTGACGGCCAGGAGCGTGGTCGCGCCTGCGGCGGCGAACACGGCGGCCAGCACGAGCCAGCCGGTGGTGCCGAGGGTCAGGGCCGTGCCGGTGACGACGAGGGGTGCGAGCATGGCGCCAGCGGCGACGCTGGCCTGGTTGATGCCCTGGTAGGCGCCGGCCGCGCTGGTCGGTGCGAGGTCGAAGGCGAGGCCCCAGTTGCCGACGTCGGCGGCGACTTCGCCGAAGGTGTGCAGGATGACCGCGCCGAGCAGCAGGATGACGGCGATGGTGGTGGGTGCGCCGGCGGATGCCGAGTAGATGAGGCACGCCGCGGCGAGGGAGAACCCGCCTACGTGGACGGCCCGGGCACTGGTGTGGATGCCGTGGGCTCGTCGTGCGACAGGCGTCTGGATGACGACGACGGCGGCGGTGTTGAGCAGCAGCACCAATGTGACGGTAATCGGCGGCGCCGACGTGTGTTCGGTGATCCAGAGGGGAACGCCGACGGTGAGGAGGCCGGCGTGCATGGCCAGGAGCATGTTCAGGGCGCTGACCATCAGGTAGGTGCGGTCCTTCAGTGGTGACCGTCCGGCGGGGGGCGGGGGCAGAGAAGCGATCACGTCGTCGCCGGGTGGTCTGCGGGCGGCAAGCTCGGCACGGATGGCCAGCAGGGGCCAGACGGAGGTCAGGACGAAGATCCCGGCGCCCAGGATCGCCAGGGTGTAACCGGCGTCGGTGTCGGTGAGCAGGGCGAATCCGCCGCAGACGCTGCCGACACCCATGAAGACGTTGATGACGACGCCGAGGTGGGCTCGGACGAGGACACGGTCGGCGCCGGTGAACGCCTGCGCCAGGACGGCGGCACGGGCGGTGCCCTGGGCGGCTCTGCTGGCGACGGCGAGGCAGGCGGCCAGGGTGAACGTGGTGACGGCCGACGCGACGGGGTAGGCGAGCAGGGCGAGTCCCTGGGTGGCGGTCGTTGCCACCAGCACGGCAGGTGCGCCGACGCGGTCGGCGACGCGGCCGGCGGCGAACGAGGCGGCGATGGCGACTGCGCCCGCGACGGTCAGTCCGACGCCGACCTGACCGACGCTCAGGCCGACGACCTTGGTGAAGAACAGGGCACTGACGGCGTAGAACACCCCGTTGCTGAACGACGAGGCCATGGCCGAGGTCGTCAAGGCCGCGGCGATCGGGTCGGCCGGCCGTAGCGCCGCCGCGGCGCTGCGGGCGAACGCGCTGAGCGGTCCGACCGTCGCTGTTCCCCGACGGGTGGGGTCCCCGGCTGTCACGAGCCGGTCGGGGGATGGGGCGTGCGCGCGAAGCACACCGACTGGGTCGCGCCCACGTAGGGGCCGAAGTTGTCGATCTGCTCGTAGCCTTCACGCTGGTAGAACCTGATCGCCTCGGGTTGTGACGTCCCGGTCTCGAGCACGAGCCGCCGGATGCCGGCATCGTAGGCGCGCGCTTCGAGGTCGCGCAGGATCGCCGTCGCGACGCCCGTGCCGCGGTGCGCCGGGGCCACGTACATCCGTTTGATCTCCGCCACGCCAGAAGCGAGCATGCGCAGCCCGCCACAGCCGATGGCAGCAGCCCCCTCGCGCTCGCGTGCGACGACGAAGACCGCCATGTCGCCGGCGCTGGGCGCCGTGCCCGGTTCGTGATCGTCGTTTCCGTACCGGGCATCGAGTTCGGCGCGCTGCGCGGCGCGCAGCCGGGCGGCGTCGGGCGCGTCCCACGGCTCCGGAGCGATTGCCACGTTCATCTGATCTCCCTGATCGTAACAAGCGTTACCGTATCAATTATTACCGTAACACGTGCTACCGTGGAGGTGAAGGTCCCGCTCGGCCGGAAGGACGGCATGTCTCGCACCCGCGATCTCGAGGCTCAGCAGCAACGGCTGTCGACCGCGACGTGGGCGGTACTAGCCCACGACGGGCTGACCGGACTGACGGTCCGGGCCGTCGCCGAACGCGCCGGCTGCACGACGGGCCTGGTGATGCACACCTTCCCCGACAAACGGTCCCTACTGCGGCACGCACGGGACCTGCTGCACCAGCGCACCGCCGAGCGCGCCGATCAAGCAGAGGCGGCCGCTGCCGACCCGCAGAGCCGGCTACGAACCGTGCTGTCGCAGGCGGTCACCCTCGCCGACGACAAGCGCCAGGAAGCCCGGGTCTGGATCGCGTACGCGGCGGCCGCCGTCGCCGATGCCGACCTCGCCGAGCTCCACCGCAAACACAACCGTGCCTTTGTCGCCCGCATCGACCGGCTCCTGTCCGATGCGTACCCGCACCTCCCAGACGACGCCCGAGCAGACGCCGCCACCGCTCTCGTAGCGCTCGTCGAAGGCCTCAACACCCTCGCCGCGCTCGATATCGCGACCTACCACCCCGACCAGCAACGCCGAGCCATCGACGACGCCCTGACCCGACTCACCACACGTGCGCGCCCGACGGGATCTCGATAGCCGCCTGGCGTGTCTTGACAATTCAATCCGACAGACGGAGCGTAGGAGCGCTTCCATCGAACTTCACGACCGGTGGGCCTGTCTCGCCAACGGTGTTTCCGGCGGTCTTGTTTAGTAGGTTTCAGCGGCCGGGAAGCGGTCGCTGAAGGTGATGGCGAAGGCGTTCAACGCGGGTTTCCAGCGCATCGTCCATCGGGTTCTGCCTGTGCCGGTGGGGTCCAGCGACCTGGTCACCAGGTACAGACGCTCATTGGGGAAATGGCCACGGGCCTTGACCGCCCGACGGTAGCGGGCGTTCAACGACTCGATGGCGTTGGTGGAGCAGATGACGGTGCGGATCTCCAGCTCGTTGTCGAGGAACGGGATGAACTCCGCCCACGCGTTGTCCCACAGCCGGATCATCGCCGGATACCTGCCGCCCCACTTGTCGGCCAGGTCGTTGAACGCCGCCCTCGCGGCGGTGGCGTTGACGGCGGTGTAGATCGGCTTGATGTCCCGCTTCAACTCGTCCCAGTACCTGCGGGAGGTGAGCCGGAACGTGTTGCGGATCAGGTGGATCACGCAGGTCTGCACGATCGTCTGGGGCCACACGTTCGTCACCACCTCCGGCAGGCCCTTCAACCCGTCGCAGACCAGGAAGAACACGTCCTTCACGCCCCGGTCGCGCAGGTCGGTGAGCACGCTCATCCTGAACTTCGCGCCCTCACCACCGGTGCCGGCCCACAGGCCGAGGATGTCCTTCTCCCCGTCGAGCGACACGCCGATCGCGGCGTAGAACGGCCGGTTCGCGACCTGCCCGTCGCGGACCTTGACCACGATGGCGTCGCTGAACACCGCCGCATAGATGGCGTCCAGGGGGCGGTGGGACCAGTCGGTCATCTCCTCGATCACCTTGTCCGTGATCCGCGAAATCGTCTCCTTCGACACCGACGCCCCATAGATCTCCGCGAAGTGCGCTGAGATCTCACCCGTGGTCAACCCTTTGGCATACAGCGACAACACGACCTCGTCGACGCCGGAGAGGCGCCGCTGCCGCTTCCGCACGATCTGCGGGGTGAAGGTGCCGGCCCGATCCCGCGGCACATCGATCTGCACCGGCCCGGACGCGGCGGTCAGCACGGTCTTCGACCGGGTCCCGTTGCGGACGTTGCCCGACCCGACGCCGGCCTGATCGTGCTTCTCGTAGCCGAGGTGTTCGGCGACGCCTACAAGATCTTCGGCCCACGCACCGTCGCCGTCCAAGCCGGCGAGGTCAGCGTCAAACAGGCCGCCACCGAACTCGGCACCCCCGCCGACGCCGTCTACAACTGGCTGCGCCACGGCCAGGTCCCCGCCCGCCGTGGCCCCAGCGGACGCTGGTGCATCCCTTGGGACCCCGCCATCCGGGAGGTTTACCAGCGGAAGGTCGCCGGCTCGTTCCGCCTCACGCCGCTGCCACCTGCGCAGCGGGCTCCAGCCTGACCTCTATAAGTCCGGACAGCTGCCCTGGATTCCCCTACACGGCCGGGAGTCCGCCGTCCCGTCGGTGCCGGCGGGAAGGCTCGCGCCGATCCGCCTCGTTGTGGTGGTCGCGTAGGGTCACCATCTCGTCTGGACCAACTGGCGGTAACACAAACGATCGGCGATGGATGCTGTGTGAGTCAACCAGTGAGCCGGCTCATGCTAACCGGTTTCTACTGATCGCCTCGGCTGGTCGCTACAGTTGTTCCGGTGCAGGTAGCGGTGGTTACGCCGGAGTCGGGAGGGTTTCCCCGGCACAGCCATGATGACGAGTACGTGATCAGCGTCAACGTCCACGGCTGGGAGAAGGTCCGCCTCGATCGTGCCTCGTTCGAGGCTGGCGTCGAAGAGGTCACCTTCTACAACCCCGGCCAGGTGCAGTCCAGTACCACCCAGACCGCGGACACCCGCCCTTGGTCCTGCGTCAGCCTGTACGTTCCGGTCGCCGACATGCTGGCCCTGACGGGCGGCGAGCCGGTCGAGTTCGCCCGCCCGGTGCTGTCCGCACCCGATCTGCGCCACCGGATACTGGCCATCGCGGCCGGGGCGCCGGCGGACCTCGACGCGATCCTGGTTGACGTGCTGCGTCGAGGCGCCGGCGGGTCCCGGCCCGGCGGACCCGCGCCCGGCGACGTGCGGATCGCCCACGTGCTGCGACGGCTCCGGGAGGACTTGTCGGCTGCAGTCAGCGTGACGGATGTAGCCACCGAGGTCGGCCTGTCGCGGGAGCAGCTGATCCGGTCATTCTCCCGCGCGGTGGGATGTTCGCCGTATGCCTGGCATCTGCAGGCCCGGCTGGCGCACGGACGCCGGCTACTGCGCGAGGGCGTACCGATCGCGCACGCCGCGGCGTCGGCCGGTTTCGCTGATCAGGCTCACTTCCACAAGCACTTCCGTGCCGCCTACGCGATGACGCCGGGACGGTTCCGACGCGTGTCAACATCTGACAAGACCCGCTAGCTCGCCGGTAGGCACGCTGGAGCCCATGTTGCAGATCATCATGACGGCCATGGGTATCGGGCTGGTGTTCAACGCCACGCCCGGAGCGGTGTTCACCGAGTCGCTGCGCCGCGGGGTCCGGGGCGGCTTCCGCCCGGCCTTTGCCGTGCAGGTCGGTTCGCTGACCGGCGACGCCGTCTGGGCGATTCTCGGGCTCAGCGGCGTGGCCGCCTTGTTCCTCCTACCTTCGGTGCAGATCCCCCTGACCGTGGTCGGATGCCTGATCCTGGCAGGGCTGGGTGCACTGGGGATACGCGATGCTCTTGCCGGTGATCGCAGCGCGGTACCCGCCGAGGCCCGCGGCGGGCGGTCGTCGGCGGTTCTGACCGGCGCCGGTATGTCGTTGGGCAACCCCTGGAACGTCGTCTACTGGGCTGGCGCGGCTGGCGCCGTGGCCGGAACGCTCGGTCAGCAGCCCGAGCCGCGTCACCTCGTCGCGTTCTTCGCCGGATTCATGGTCTCCTCGCTGCTGTGGTGCTTCGTCTGCGCGGGGATGATCGCGGGAGTGCGCCGCGCTCTCAAACCCACCGCGATCAGAGCCATCGAAGCGATGTCCGGCGTCGCTCTGCTTGCCTTCGCCGGGTTGCTCCTCATCCGCCTCTTCTCGTCGTAAGGCGACACCGACGCCACCTGTCCGCAAGTGTGCGGACGGAACACCTCGCCGTGGTCCACCTCCTTGGCGCTGGTCAGCAATGCCACATTCGGCGTCGTCCTCTTCTCCTGCGACCTCGGAATGGCCAAGCCCGACTCGGCGATCTACCTCACCGCCACCGACCAACTCGGCGCCGACCCCGCAGACTGCCTCTACGCCGGCACCGGTGCCGGCGACGAACTGGCCGGAGAACCGCAGCCAGGCCTGACCACGCTGCGCATCATCGAACTCAACAACACCAATCCGAACTGGCAGGGCACACACTCGCCGCGATCGGCGACCTGCCGACCCTGCTCCGCCAGGATCTGCAAACCTTTAGGGGTTCGAGTGCCTTCGGGCACACTTCACGATCAAGGACGTGGCCAGCGGAAACGCGGGTCACGGCCTTGATCGCTTCTGTGGGCTGGGACGGATCTTCTCAGGATTTGGAATCTGGTGCTCCGATGGTGCTCCGTTGTCGGTGTGCTGTTCCGGCAGTGGTCCGTGCCGATCTGTGCTGACCAGTGTGTTTGCGTGTCGGCTGGTCGGGATCATGGTCGGGAGGCCGATGCGTCGGAGTGCGGCTGTTGTCCACTGTGGCCTGTCTTGTGGATCTTGCTCGGGGCGCGGTAGTCGCCCTGGCGCTGATCTTCGACGACGCAGCGCCCCTTGCTGTCGCCGTCGCGATGGTCTGGACCGTCGCCCCAGCTCTGACGAGATGGCGGTCCGAAGATCATCCACAGAGGTTGCACCTCACCAAAGCATCGACTACTATCGATGAAAGTGGAGCAATTGGTGCAAGTCATGATTTACCGACACCGCAAACGCGCGGCCCGGCGCGTACTCCTACCCTCAGCAATCGTCAGTGGACGACTCGACTTTCTCAGACGGTGGCCTTGCACTCGATCGGGCGTCACCCGCGCTCAACACTGAACGCAATCCCTCAACGACATGACGCCCACCTTCCGTTGGAAGGCGAACCTCCGTGCGTCTTCGCTCGGCTTGAACCTGTCCGAGCCGGGTTTTTCATCCGTCCGCGCCACCGCAGCCGAAGGTGCGGCATCGAGACCAATCGGAGCAGAGAAAGGTATTGCGATGATGATTCAGTCCGTTCCGCCGACCGTTCGGCGGCTGCCACACACCTTGGTGGTGGTCGGCCTCCTGGCAGCGGTTCTGGGTACTGCCTCGGCCCCTGCCGCGGCGAGTCCGGGCCCCGCCGCACGTAGCACGCCAGCCGTTGACGCCTGCCCATTCACAAACACGCTCTGCCTGTTCGAGGGCACCAACTTCACCGGTGAGCGTCTCACCGTGAGCTCCCTGGTATCGCCCGGTACATACGTAAGTCTGGTGGACGCCGGTTGGGGAGACCGTGCGCGTTCCGCGATCAACACCAACAGTCGGAGTGCTGCGATGTTTATGAACGATGACTGTGTCGGGGGGGCCTTCGAAGTCCCTGGCAATAGCTCCCGGCCGGACTTCGGAGGGTTCACGCCCGAAAGTGCCTGGGTGCCTCGGTAAGGCCAGCACCGGGTGACACGCTGTCGCGTGTCACCCGGTTCCTCCGGCTCGGGAGTGTGGCGATTTCCGTGTTTGGGCCTGTGGTGTGATCGAGGTTGTTAGATGGTGATCCGGTCGCCGTAGGCGAGGATCAGGGCGTTGAGGGCCTTGGCCCAACCGTAGACCCGGCCGGTGATGCTCCCACCGCCCTTGCGTTTCTGCTGGACGACGAGGCAGAGGACCTTCATCGCGGCCTGCTCGGTCGGGAAGTGCCCGCGCCGTCGGGCGGCTTGGCGGAACCGGCGTTCAGGCTCTCGATGATGTTGGTGGTGTAGAGGAGCTCCTGCGATTGGTGTAGCGCAGGGATGCCCGCACGAGGTGAACGACGCGCTGCTGGTGCACCGCCCGCGGCCAGACCTGCTCGATCGCGTCGGTCATGCCCTTCAACCCGTCGGAGCAGACCACGAACACGTCCTCGACACCGCGGTTGCGTAGTTCGGTGAGGTAGCCGGCCCACTGCTTGGCACCCTCACCGCCGGTCCCGGCCCACATACCGAGCACGTCGCGTTCCCCGTCGAGGCTGATGCCGACCACGACGTAGACGGGCCGGTTCGCGACCTGCCCTTGGCGGATCCTCATCATGAGGGCGTCGATGAACACCACCGGATAGACCTGTCCAGGGGGCGTTGCCGCCAGGCTTGCATCTCGTCCAGGACGCTGTCAGGGACCCGGCTGATCAGCTCCCGGGACACGTCGACGTCGTACACGTTTGCCAGATGCGCGGAGATATCCCCGGCCGTCAGCCCTTTGGCATACAGCGACAATATCGCCTCGTTGAACCCATTTAGGCGGCGCGTGTGCTTGGGCACGATCCGCGGCGTGAATGGCCCGATCCTGCGGGACCTGGATCCGCACCGGCCCGACCTCGGTCTGCACCGTCTTCGCCCCGTGACCGTTACGCACGTTGCCCCGCCGACCAGTCGTCTCGTCGACTCCGGCCTCGTCGAGGTGCGCATCCAGCTCCGCATCGAGGGCCGATTCGAGCACGGTACGGGTGATCCCCGCGAGGAGACCACCGGGCCCGACCAACGAGACTCCGTCGGCCTTGGCCCGCTCCACCAGCTGTTGGGCGAACTCCACCTCCGCCGCCGTCGGCTGTGGAAGCGGCACAGCGTTCTTCTTGTCTGTTATGACGTGGTCCTTCCCGGACAGGATCAACGTCCTGCCCAAGGGACAACACCCAGGCCAAACACGGAAATCTACGCAGTCCCGTCCAAGATCAGGGGCAAGGCCCGCCGGCGAAGACGGGGGGTTGGCGGTCGTGCCAGGGGACTCTCGTGCGCGGGTGGTGCCAGCACACCACGGGTGCGTGCGAGCTGCGGGTGCTGCCCGGCAGGCGCTTCTATCTGATCGACCAGCAGCCTGCGGTGCTAGCGGCGATCCGGGACCGGCTGGGTGGGTAGCCGGCCAGAGTCATGACGGACATAGTCCTCCGGACCGCCCACTGAAAAGGACGTGGGCGTCAGACCTCCATAGGTTCGGGGGTGCCGAGGGGTAGCCAGTGGACGGCATCGCGGACGGCGGGTGAGGCGCTCGCGAAGGCTGCCTCAATTCCGGGGCGTCCCTCGTGGAAGTGGCTCCAGCCCTCGTAGTGTATGGGCAGGATCGTCCGTGGGCACAGGAGGTCGCAGAGTGCGGCGCCGTCGCGGCCGGTCATGGTGTAGCGCAGTGGGCCGGTCACGCTGAACCGCACCGCGCCCAGGTGAAGCAGGACCGTGCCTACGTCGAGTCGGGACGCGACCTGCCGGACGCGTCCGTAGAAAACGGTGTCGCCGGAGATCCAGAGTTGGCCGTGCCGCTGGCCCTCCCAGCGCAGCGCGAAGCCGACGACGTGACCCGTGATCGGCCGGCTGAGCGGTGGGCCGTGGCGGCACGGGGTGGCAGTGATGTCGAGGGCGGGCCGCCCAGGGGACTCGAGCCGGGTGGCCTGCCAGGGCCGCAGACCGCGGGCGCTGCCGCCGAGCCGCCCGGCGCCGGCCGCGGTCGTCACGACGGTGTCGGTAGCGGACAGTACCGAGCGGCCGAGGTCGTCGAGGTTGTCGGCGTGGTGGTCGTGGGTGAGCAGGACCGCGTCGACCGGTGGCAGGCTGGACAGCGGGACCGCGGGCCCGGTTTCCTTGCGGGAGGCCGAGCCCCAGCCGAACGTGTACCGGCGTCCGGGCGGGTCGAAGGTCGGGTCGGTGAGGATCCGCCACCCTTCCACCTCGATCAGCACGGTCGGGCCGCCGATGTGGGTGATCCGCACTGTGGTCATCGGGCGTGGCGTAGCGCCCAGTCGAGGGCGAAGTCGGCGATCTCCTCCCAGCCCTTCTGGGCAGGCAGCAGGTGCGCGTAGCCGTCGTACTCGACGTGCTCGGTGACGGTGTTCGACTTGTAGTGTTTGGCGTTGGAGCGCTGCACGGCCGGTGGCATGATGTGGTCCTCGCTGCCGGAGATGAACAGCAGCGGCGCGCGGTTGTCGTTGTGGTAGTCGACCCAGGTGTCCTGGTGTCCGGGCTGGAAGTTGGCGAGCACGCTGCCCCAGAGGATGCCGCCGTTGGCCGGGATGTGGTAGCGCTCGTACAGCGCTTTCGACTCCTCGGCGGTGAACGTGTTGGTGAAGGCGTACTTCCATTCGTCCAGAGTCAGGCCGATCGCCTTGTGCCGGTTGGCCGGTGACTTGAGCACCGGGAACGTCGACTTGACTTGGGACAGCGGGACGACCCGGACGCCTTCGGTGGGCGCCGAGTTCATCGCCACGCCGGCCGCGCCGAAACCGTGGTCGAGCAGGATCTGGGTGAACGCTCCGCCGGCCGAATGCCCGATGATGATCGGCGGCTCGGACAGAGCCTCGATCTCGGCTTCCAGCTTTTCGATGATCGCCGGCACGGTCACCGCGGTGATGATGCCCGGGTCGGCGTTGAGCGCCTCCACCTCAACCTCAAAACCGGGGTAGCCCGGGGCGATCACCTGGTGTCCCTTGGCCTCGTAGTGGGCGATCCAGTTCTCCCAGCTGCGTGGGGTGACCCAGAAGCCGTGGACCAGAACGATCGGTTTCACCCGTCGTGCTCCTTCAGGAAGGTGAGCAGGTCGTCGCCGAGCTGCCGCTTGTGGGTGTCGGTGATGCCGTGCGGCGCGCCGGGGTAGACGATCAGCTCGGCGTCCTTGACCAGGGCGGCCGACGCCTTGCCGCCGACCTCGAACGGCACCACCTGGTCGTCGTCGCCATGGATGACGAGGGTGGGCACGTCGAACTTCGCCAGGTCGTCGCGGAAGTCGGTGGCCGAGAACGCGGCGATCGACTCGTACGCGTTGCGGTGTCCGGCGGCCATCGACTGCAGCCAGAAGGCGTCCCGGATGCCCTGCGAGACGGACGCGCCGGGTCGGTTGTTGCCGAAGAACGGCCCGTCGGCGAGATCCTTGTACAGCTGGGAACGGTCCGCCGCGGAGCCGCCGCGGATGCCGTCGAACACCTCGATCGGCACGCCGCCAGGGTTGTCGTCGCGGCGCACCATCAGCGGCGGCACCGCGGAGACCAGCACCACCTGCGCGACCCGCGAGGTGCCATGCCGCCCGATGTATCGGCTCACCTCGCCACCGCCGGTGGAGAACCCGACCAGGGTGACGTCGGTCAGGTCGAGATGCTCGATCAGGGCGGCGAGGTCGTCGGCGTACGTGTCCATCTCGTTGCCGTGCCAGGTCTGCGTCGACCGGCCGTGCCCGCGCCGGTCGTGCGCGATCGCCCGGTAGCCGTTCTCGGCGAGGAACAGCTGCTGGGCCTCCCAGCTGTCGGAGTTCAGGGGCCAGCCGTGGCTGAGCACGACCGGGCGGCCGGCGCCCCAGTCCTTGTAGAAGATTTCGGTGCCATCGGCGGTGGTGACGAAAGGCATGGTCTGCTCCTAGTGGTGTGATGCGGCCTGAAGGATGAGGGCGAGGGTGACGTCGGGCCTGGAGGTCATGGCCACATGTGAGGCGCGTACCCCGACCACGTGGGCGCTGGCCCGGTTGGCCATGAACCGCTGCGTGGCAGCCGGGATAACCTGGTCGTCCTTGGCGACGAGGGTCCAGGACGGGATGGTCTTCCAGGCTGGCTCGCCGGACGGCTGCCGGAGGGTGGCCAGGTCGGCGGGGCGCTGCGAGACCGCCATGACGGCAGCGGTGGAGGCGGGCACGTCGGCAGCGAAGATCTCGCGCCACGTTGTCGGCCCGCGCCGCCGCCACGGACACGACGGCGCCGCCATAGCCGTGCCCGACCAACAGCACCGGCCCGTCAACCAGCGCCGCGGCGGCCGCCACGTACCGACCGTCCGTAGCCAGACCGCGCAACGGGTTCGGCACAGCGACGACATCCGTACCGAGATCGGCGCCGGCCCGGAGCGTGCCACCCCAGCTGCCCGTATCGGCGAACGCGTCGTGCACCAGCAGCACCGTCGGTGTGCTGCCGTTGCGGATTGCCCTACCTGCCACCCGCCCAACGTAGGATCGACGGCCGGCGGCTCGCGTACGTACGACTACGTACTATCGGCCATCAGCCGTGCCAACTCGCCGCGCGACTTGATGCCGAGCTTCGGATAAATTCGGTACAGATGCGTCGTGATCGTGCGCGGCGACAGAAACAGCCGCTCAGCGATTTCCTTGTTGCTCAGCCCTTCGGCGGCCAGCCGAGCGACCTGCAGCTCCTGTGGGGTCAGGACGCCGGCCGCGTCGACCGACCGGCGCAGCGACTCACCCGACGCGCGTAGCTCGGCCCGGGACCGGTCGGCCCACGGCACCGCGCCGAGGGCGTCGAATGTCGCCGCGGCCGAGCGGAGCAACGGCCGCGACTCGGCCGCCCGCCGCTGCCGCCGCAGCCACACGCCGTACGCGTGCTGGAGCCGCGCCCGCTCGAACGGCCACCCGGACAGATCAGCGTCGAGCGCCAACTCGAAGACTGCGGCATCGTTGGCGAGCAGCGCCCCGGCGTACCGCAGCGCCACCGCGAGCGCGGGCGACCCGCACTCGCGGGCGACCGGGGAGAGCTGCGTGACGATCGCGCGCAGCGCGCCCTCCTGCCCGCTCCGGGCGGCCGCCTCGGCCAGATGCCCCAACGTCACGAAACGCATCTGCGGGTGGTACGACACGTCACCCGGGTCGAAGATCCGGTGCAGCTGCCGGTACCCGTCCTCGGGCCGGCCGCCGGCGAGCGCCTCCACCCCGCGGATCGTCTGCACCAGCGCCAGCATCGGCAGCCGCCCGCTCGGCAGCAGGATGCTCTCGCCGAGATCCGCCGCCTGCCGCGCGGCAGCACCGTCGCCGCGCAGGGCCTCGGCGTGGCCGAGCATCAGCCGTGCGGTTAGCGCCCACGCCGGTTGGCCGGTCTCGGTGGCCAGGCTCGCGGCCTCCGCAGCCGCCGGCACGGCCACCCGCGCGTCACCTAGGTTCGCCGCCGTGAACGCCTGGCTCGTCAGCAGTTGGGCGAGGACACCGATCCGCCCCTGGGCGCGCACGCCGGCCGCGGCAGCCGCGTAGAACTGCGCCGCCATATCCAGCGCCCCGATGGCGCCGGACGCCAAGCCCAGCGCGTGCAGCTCGGCCGGATTCAGGTCGAAACGGGTGCGCAGTTGGGTGATCCGTTCCAGCGAGACGGCGCCCCGCTCGATCGGCGCGATCATCGCCACGGTGGCCACCAGGCGGGGGTCCTCCTCGACGGCGTCGAACTGGTCGGCGACGTCCAGGTACAGCTGAATCGTCTCGGGCTCCGCGTTCGACCAGAAGAACCGCAGACCCATCGCGTGTAACGCGTCCGCCGCCCGACGCAGGTCGCCTTCTCGGCGCAGGGCGTCCACCAGCTCTGCGTAGACGGCCAGCCGGGCGGTGCCGGACCAGCCGGTGACGAAGAACGTCTCGCGTAGATACGACAGCCACGCCTGGTCGGCCGGTCGCAGGTGCTCGTCGACCACCTCCCCGAGCAGCCGCCGCGCGGCACCGATGTCGCCGAGCTGGGAGGCGACCTCCGAAGCGGCCAACAGCCGCCGGCCCCGTTCAGCCGGGTCCTCGCTCAGCTGCACCGCCCGCTCGAACGCGGCCAAGGCGACGCCGGCCGCCTGGCGGTTCCCGGCCCGGGTGGCGGTCTCGGCAAGCTCCCGCGCCAGCGCCTCGTCAGGCCCGGGCCGCCGCCGCTGCCCGGTGCCACACATACCGCTCACGGTCGGCGGCTACCACCTCGGCCAGCGCGGCGTGCACCCGCCGCCGCTGCGCCGCGCTGGCCGACTGATAGAGCGCCGACCGCAGCAGCGGATGCCGAAACCGCAGCCGGTACGCGTCGTCGACCTGGACCAGCCGGGTCACGACGGCCGGCTCGACGTCGTCGACGGTCACCGGCCGCCCTTCCACCTGGGCGCACGCCGCGAGGACCTCGTCGAGGCCGTCGCCGTCGTCCAACGCCGCGACCAGCAACAGCGACCGCGTGACCACCGGCAGCTCGGCCACCAGCGCGGCGAACGTCCGCTCCACCCGGGTGCTCAGCGGCAACCACGACGGGAGCAGCGCCCCGCTGCCCGACCGCGCGGCCACGCCGCCCAGCTCGACCAGCCCCAGCGGGTTACCCGCCGACTGCTCCAACACCCGCTCCCGCAGCGCGGGAAGGAGGCCCGGCGCAACCCGATCGAGCAACACGCCCGCGTCGACCGCCGATAGCGGCTCGAGCCGCACCTCCGGCAGCCCCGCCTTGGCCAGCAGCTCGTCGATGTCTTCGCCGTCGCGCGCGGTCAGCACAAACGCGACCGGATCCGACCCGACTCGCCGAGCCGCGAACGTCAGCGCCTCCCACGAGCCGCGGTCGAGCCAATGCGTGTCCTCCACGGCCACGAACACCGGCTCCCGCTGCTCGCCGAGCAGTTCCAGCAGATCCACGGCGGCCCGAAAGGGCGACTCGATGTCCTCGGCCCGGAACGCGGCACCGACCTGCAGCGACCGCAGCAGCCGATGTAGCGCCGCATACGGCACATGCACCTCCGCCTGCACCCCGGACGTGCCGATGACTCGCATCCCGCGCTCACCCGCCAGGGTGGCCACGTGCGCGAGCAACGCCGACTTGCCGATCCCGGCCTCGCCGCGCACTACCGTGGCACCGCCACGCTGGTCTATCGCCCCATCGACGACCGCTGTCAGCACGATGGACTGCGCCTCGCGGCCGACCAGCATGCGCCCATGGTAGCCAAAATGATCTTAGAGATGGTGCGGCCGGGCGGGTTGGTGCTGTCGGGTAGGAGGATTTGCGGGCGGGGCGCACTGCGGCCGAGGTGGATCGCCTTGTGCCCCTGGTAGGCCCATCCGGCGTGTCCGGGTATGACCCAGCGTCTGGCCCCGGTAGCGGGGATTGGTCGCTGAATGTGACAGCCGGCCGTAGTTGTCACTTTTCCACGGTGATTGTCACCGCGCTCGTGTGACTACGCCGGTTGGCAGGGATGGCCAGGCCCGAGTACTTCTTGATCATCAACGGTTGTTGACGGATGATCTCCCTATCAACTAAAGTTGATGACATGGTTGAGGTTCCACCACCCGAGGACCCGGAGGCCGCACTGGCCGCGGTCGTGGCGCTGCGACGCCTCGCCAACCAGCTGGAGCGCGCCGCGGTCGACCACGCGCTGCGGCAGGGGTGGACCTGGGCCCACATCGGCCAGGCACTTGGCATCAGCGCCCAGGCGGCCCACAAGAAACTCGCCCAGAAAATCGCACAGGAGAAGGACGAAACGTGAGACTTCCCCGCACCATCCAGGACATGCGCACCATCAAGATGCTGCTGACCGCCGCGGAGACCGAGGCGCAGCAGTCCGGCGACAACCTACCCGGCCCCGAGCACCTCCTGCTGGCGGCGTTCGACCTGCCCGACGGCACGGCCCGGCGGGCGTTCGAACGGGCCGGCACCGACCCGGCCGGGTTCCGGGCGGCGGTCGACGAGGCGCACCAGCAGGCGATGCACGACATCGGCGTCCACGTCGCCAGCGCCGGCCTGCCGCTGCCGGCGGCCGCCCCGGCCGGCGGGATCTACCGGCTGACCGCTCCCGGGCAGGAGGTCTTCCAGGCCGCGGTGCAACTCGCGAAGGCCGGTCGGCGGTCACCGCTGCGCGGGGCGCATGTCGTCGCCGCGGTCGCCGACCAGGAACGCGGCACCGTCGCCCGGGCGTTGAAGACACTCGGCGTCGACCGCGGCGCGCTGAGTGCCGCCGCCGGTGAGGTCCTCACCGGGCGCTGAGACTGGCCCCCCAACGGAACAGACCACGACATTCGCGACGGCCCATCCTGCACTGCCCGAAATTTCTGTTGAACGGACAGCTGCAACGCCGCCGAGACCGACATCGCCGCCGTCGCGTCCGGCCTCAAACGCATCCTGAACGCAACGGTGACGCCGTCGGTGTCGAGCGCAAGGGAGAGGAGGTCGGCCGCTGGGTCTACGATTTGGCGGCCAAACGCGGCAATGCCCAGTTCGAGACTCGTCGACCTCAAAGAGATCGAATTGTCGTTCTTTGATGATCCGTTGCCGCCGAGTCTCGGGCAGTACCGCCAGCCGGCTCGCCGAACAGCCGGTCCGCCACCAACGACCTGCATCGTCTGCGGTTCTTGATGGTAGAGCCGCGTCTGTCCTGCGTCCTGGGCCGCGTCTACTCCCGCGTCTCGGAGAAGGCAAGTCCGGCAAGAATCGCATGCACGTTACGCATGTAGCCGACGTCGGAATCTCGAGCCCCGGCCGATCTCGTCCACGCTGATCCCGTTGCTCGTCCGTGCATTTGGCGGGCGATCCGTTTGGTTTTGGTGTTGACGCCTTCGGTGGGGCCGTTGCTGTAGGGAAGCGTGAGCGCGGCGTTCACGGCGTCGCGGTCGCGTTGCAGGCCTCGGGTGAAGGCGTGCAGATGAGGTAGGTCGGCCGCGCGGACCTGGACGGTCCAGAGCGAGAGCCGGTCGGGTTTTTCGGCTGGGGCGTCAGGAGTTCGGCGAAGCGCCCGACTATGGCGGCGAGTTGGGTCATCTCGGGGCAGGCTGCGGTGAGTTGTGCCAGTAGATGTCGATGCTCGGGTGTGAGGTTGTCGGGTCTGGTGAGGATAATCGGGGCGGGCCGGCGGGGGAGATGTGGCTGCGGTCGGCGTCCGCGCGGCCCTGGTTGATGTACTTGTGCAGGAGGTTGAGGCAGCCGGTGTAGCCGAGGGCCTTGATCTCGTAGAAGAGGTGCGCGACGGGGACGCCGGGGTCCTGGGCTGGAAGTTTGCGCAGGTGTTCGCGGTAGGGGTCGACGAGGCTGGCGCGGTATTTGGGGACGCGGAGCATCCGCTCGGGTCGGTCTGCTCGTGCGTAGCGTGTGACGGTGTTCAGGGCCAGTTGTAGGCGGCGGGCGGATTCGAGCAGGCCCACGCCCTGGTCGAGCAGGTCGTGGGCCTGGTGCCAGCGTTGCAGGGTCGTCTGTGCGCGGGGCCCGTCGTAGATGGGTGCGTCCAGTACGGGGGCCCAGCAGGTGCTGTGTGCCTTCACCTCGCTGAGGGTCGCTTCGCATGGGTTGTGCCATAGGTGCCACCGGTCCGCGACCTGCACCGCGTGGGGTAGGGCGCGGCGGATGGCTTCGGCGTAGGTGGCCGAGCCGTCTCGGCACACGACCTCGACGCCGGGATGCTCGCGCAGCCACGCTTGCAGGGTGTTGGCGGTGCGGTCGGGTAGTACGTCGATCCGCTCATGGGTCTCGGCGTCGATCACCACGGTGGCGTAGCGGTGCCGCCGGCGCAGGGCGAAATCGTCGGCGCCGATCACCCGGGGCGTCCGCCCGGTGGGCAACGGGATGCGCAGCAGAGTGCGCAGGGCCGTGTGACGGGACAGGCCCATGGCCGGTATCGCCAGCAAACGCGCCCCTGCCCGGCCCGCCAACTCCTTGACGACGGCTTTTACCTGCCTGTTCAAACGGGCCGTGCGGCGCTGGTATCGCTCCAACACCCGGGAACCTGTTCACGGAAGGTGTGAGAGGCCGGTTCGTTAGGTTAGGTCCGTTTCGGGGTGAGGGTGAACACTCCGGTTGGGGTGTGTCCGAACCTATGCTGTCACCGGCAGGTGGTAGTGCACGCTGGTGAGGTCTTCGGATAGCTCCCACAGCCGTTTGGCCGACTCTGGCGAGGTGGCAGCGGCCACGGGATCTTGCACGGTCGGGAAACCGCTGCGGCCCTTGGGTCCGATGTATTGTCCGCTGAGCGCCTCGGGTGAGACGGCCGCGTAGAGCTGGCTCCAGGCGCCCTTCTGCACCGGCTGGGCGAAGACGCGATTGGTGATGCGGCCGAGAACTTTCATCATGCCGGTGGGTCCGGTGGTCTGCAGGTTGGTGGCAGCGTAGCCGGGATGGGTGATGATGCTGCGCACGGCCGAGCCTGCGGCGCGCAGCCGCCGGTCGAGTTCGAGTCCAAACAGGACGTTGGCAAACTTGGATTGCGAGTAGAAGCCGGCCGGCGAGTATTTCTTCGCGCCGGTCAGGTCATCCCAGTGGATGGAGCCTGAGCGGTGCAGGTCCGAGCTGACGGTCACGATCCGATCGGTGATCTGGTCGAGCAGCAGCCCGGTGAGCGCGAAGTGACCCAGATGGTTGGTGGCGAACTGGCTCTCGTGTCCCTGCGGGCTCAGCGAGCGGGGCGGCATCATGATGCCCGCGTTGTTGACCAGCACATCGATCGTGTGGTCGCGCAGTCCGGCGGCGAGCCGTTTGACCGAATCGAGGTCAGCCATGTCGGCCACGAGCAGCTGCAGGCTGGCGCCTGGCACGGCTGCGCCGATCGAGGCGAGCGCCTCGCGGCCCTTGGCCTCGTTGCGCACGACCATGATGACGTGGCCGTGGTGGCGGGCCAGCTCGAGCGCGGTGACGTAGCCCAGGCCGCTGTTGGCGCCGGTGACGAGGAAGGTGCGGTCGGTCTGGTCGGAGATATCCTGCGCGGTCCATGTCATATTCACAGCATGCCGCGAGTGGCACTCAGTGTCAACCCTGGCGTGGCGTGACGAATCAGCTACCATGGTCACGTGAACCTCGCACACCGCAAGCGGCAGCTCGTCCGCGACGAGCTCGCCGAGGCCGCGCTCAAGCTGCTGGCCATCCAGGATTTCGAGGACACCACCATCGATCAGATCGCTGCCGCTGCGGGTGTGTCGCGGCGCACGTTCTTCCGCTATTTCCAATCCAAGGAGGATGTGATCGTCGAGTCCTTGGCCACGGTGGGCGAGGAACTACGTGCCGCGCTCGAGGCTCGACCTACGGGCGAGCGGCCCGCGACGGTGTTACGCCAGACGTTTTGCTTGTTTGAACAGGCATGCGCCGAGATCCCGGAAAAGACGTTGCGGTTGACCCGGCTCATCCTGCACACGCCTGCGCTCAACGCCAGATATCTGGAGCGGCAGGCGGAGTGGAAGGCCGCGTTGGCCGAAACTTTGGCGCTGCGGGAAAAGGCCTCCCGGCACGATTTGCAACCGGTGGTCGCCGTCGGAGTCGCCTTCGCCGCGCTCGATGCCGCGCTGGGCGCATGGGTCGCCGGCGATGGCAAGCGCGACATCGCCGACCTGCTCGATGAAACCTTCACGCTCGCCTTCCCGAGGTGATCGGCGCCGACTCCGCCCCCTTTATCTCGATCGGCGGGAGCTCGCCGATTGCTGCGCGAACCGGCCGCCTCCTTGAGGGGTCCCTCACCGGACAGGTCACGGCCTGGTCGACTTCGACGACGCTTAGTACTGCAACGGCAGTTGGTCAGGGGTAGCCGCGTCGTCGGTAGTGGCAGGTTCGGGCTTGGTGTTGGCGTCGTCGGCGCCATCGGGACCAGGCCCAGACCTGCTCGGGTAGGTGGGTCGATCGCACTACGAGTGCGGTGAGCAGTCTTCGGATCTCCGGTACCGTGTAGCCGATCATCATGTCGTCGCCGGGACCGGTTCCCCTTTTGTGGTAAGGGATCGGGCGACGGACAGCCAGGCGTGGGCGGCCATCGCGAGGGTGATGTGGGCGTGCCAGGCTCGCCAGTCGCGGACCTGGTATTCGTCGAGGCCGGCTTCGTTCTTGGCCTGTTGGAAGCACTCCTCGATCGCCCACCGGGTGCCGGCGATGCGGGCCAGGTCGACCAGGCGGGTGCGGCGAGGGCCGTAGCAGACGTAGTAGGCGATCTCCCCGGTGCTCATGTTGCGCCGGGCGAGCAGCCAGTGCCCGCGTCCGGGTTGCCAGCCGACGCGCACCGGCACTCGTGCCCACCAGTACTCGCGGGGGCCGTGGGCGCCGGCGCCGGCGGACAGCCGGCACCACGCCCGAGCAGGCAGGGCGGCGATGAGTTGGTCAGCGCGGGCGATGCCCATCGTGGTGGTGATCATGTCGTCGTTGCAGCGGGTCGCGACCACATAAGCCACATCCCGGTGTTCCAACCACACCCGCAGCGACTTCGACTGCCCGTAGGCCTCGTCCATCGTCACCCACCCCACGGGCACCCCGGCGTCCAACGCTCGGGCCAGCATCTGGCGGGCCATCTGCACCTTCGTGGCGAACTCCACCTCGTCCGGGACCCCGGCGGCCCGGCACCGCTGGCGGTCGTCGGTCCACGACGTCGGGAGGTACAGCTGCCGGTCGATCAACGCGTGGCCCTTGGCCGAGCGGTAGGCCAGGAACACCCCGACCTGGCAGTTCTCCGTCCGCCCAGCGGTACCGGAGTACTGGCGTTGCACCCCGGCCGACCGCGTGCCCTTCTTCAGGAACCCGGTGTCGTCAACATTCAGCACACCGCCCGGGTCACCGAGGTGCTCGACCACGTAGTCCCGCACATCATCACGGACCGCGTCGACGTCCCAGTCCGCCCACCGCAACAACCGCTGCATCCCGTCCGGCGACACATCACCGGCCTGCTCCGCCAGGGTCCAACCGTTCTTACGGCCCAAGCCCGAGACCAGCCCGCACAGGTACTGCCGCGCCCGCCGACGAGGCTCCGACCGACGAAACCTGGGCCCGATCCGAGCATGCAACCGGTCCAACTCACCATGCCAACGATCGACATCAACATCCGTCACAAGCAGACCAACGAACCCGACCCGAAGACGATTCGCCTACTGCCCTTGCAGTAGTAAGCCACGATCACCGGAAAAACCGTTGGCGAGGCCCCGAGACAGCCCCGACTGAGTTACCGCCAGCGTTCGGTGAAGAGCTGGTCGGTGGGTGGCTCGCCCGGTAGCGGGTCGCCGTTGCCGGCGCGTAGGCCGTTGAGTGCGATGGTGATGATTCGTTTGCGTGCCTCGGTCGCGGCGGGCATCAGGCCTTCTCGACCCTGTTGGCGGAGTTGGTCGACGACAGGTGATCTGGCGAGTTGTTCGATCAGGAGCGAGATGTCTACCGGCGTGACCTCCGGCCGCAGGACGCCGGCCTGGTGGGCGCGGGTGACCAGGGCCATCAGCCGTTTGTTGGCCGTTCTGGCCAGCGCCCGCATGTCGTCGGTGACCTCGATGGTGCCGGCGACGGGGGCGAGCGAGCCTTGCCCGAACTCGATGCACGCGGTCACGTAGCGGGATAGGCCTTCCCAGGGGTCTTCAGCGGCCAGGCCCCGTTCGGCCGCCTCGGCCGAGTGTCGCAGCGAGAGCGTGCTCAGCTGCTGAAACAGCTCCTCCTTGGTGCGGTACCGGCGGTACAGGCTGCCGATTCCGACGCCGGCGCGTGCGGCGATCGCGGCGACGGTGGCGTGTGCTCCATCGATGGCGAGGACTTCCCTGGCGGCCTGGAGCAGCGCACGGTCGTTTCGTTCGGCTTCGGCCTGCCGGGGAGCGCGACGCGGCGGCGGTGTGCTCACGGCCACATCCTACCAGTTGCGGAGCGATTTACTCCGGTATAACGTGACCCATGCGGAGCATATCGCTCCGTTAAGGCGGAGGGGCTTTGATCATGTACGCGGTGACGCTGGAACAGTTCGGAGGTCCGGAGGTCTTGCGGTTCCGCCGGATCCACGACCCGACACCGGGACCGGGCCAGGTGCTGGTATCGGTGAAGTTCGCCAGCATCACCTTTGTCGAGACACAGGTGCGTGCGGGGCGCGGTCCGGCGGCCAAGGCCAGGCCGCCGCTGCCGATGGTGCCGGGCAACGGCGTCGGTGGCCGCATCGTCGCCACCGGGCCGCAGGTGGACCCCGCGCTGAGCGGGACAGTCGTGGTGACCACCACCGGCGGCAGTGGCGGCTACGCGCAGCTCGCCGTGGCGGAGGCCACCAACTGCGTACCAGTTCCGGCCGGCATGCTGCTTCGTGACGCGGTGGCGTTGCTGGCCGACGGTCGCACGGCTGTCCTGCTGCATCGCAGGGCACAGGTCCGGCCCGGCGAATGGGTGCTGGTGGAGGCGGCCGGCGGTGGTGTCGGCAGCCTGCTGGTGCAGCTCGCGGTCGACTCGGGTGCCCGGGTCATCGGGGCGGCCCGCGGCAAGGGCGATCTGATCACCTCGCTGGGGGCCGCACACTACGTGGACTACACCCGTCCTGCTTGGGAACGCGAGGTGGTCGACCTCACCGGCGGCGCCGGCGCCGATGTCGTCTTCGACGGCATCGGCGGTGACGTGGGCGCACAAGGCCTTGCCGCGGTGCGGGCCGGCGGCCGGGTCAGTATCTACGGAATGGCAGCTGGCTCGTTCACTCGGCCCGACCACCAGATCCGGGTCGTGGACAACGGGACCGCCCCCACTGCGGCGGAGGCACGCGCGCTGACCGAGCAGGCGCTTGTGCTCGCGATCCGCGGCCGACTACGGGCGGTCGTCGGCCAGACGTTCCCGCTCGCCGAGGCCGCCGCCGCGCACCGGGCCATCGAGGAACGCAGAACCGTCGGCAAGACCTTGCTCGTCGTGTCCTGACCGCCTCGGTGGCCGCCCGCGCCACCCTCGCACCACTCGGCCGCTGCCGGTACCAACCACGTCAAGCGCCGCACCGGGCGGCCCACCGGTCCCCTCATGTCCGGTGCGCACCTCGCAACCACCCTCTGATGAAGGACAACAATGACCCAGCAGAAAACTGTTCTTGTCGTCGGCGCTACCGGCAACCAGGGCGGGGCCACCGCACGACACTTACTGCAAAGCGGCTGGCAGGTGCGGGCACTCGTTCGCGACCCTGCCAAACCGGCGGCGCGGGCACTCCAGGATCTGGGCGCCACCCTTGTTACCGGAGACATGGAGGACGCGGATTCGTTGCGCACCGCGATGGACAGCGTGCATGGCGTCTTCAGCGTCCAGGCGCTGGCGCACGAGCCGGACACCCTCGCCGCAGAGGTCAGACAAGGCAAGACCGTCGCGGATGTCGCCACGCAGAGCGGTGTCAAGCATCTCATCTACAGCTCGGTCGGCGGCGCGGACCGACACACCGGCATCGAACACTTCGAGAGCAAAGCCGAGATCGAACGTCACATACGAGCGCTGGGCCTGCCGGCGACCATCCTGCGGCCGGTGTTCTTCATGGACAACCTTCTCTACTATGCCGACGCCGCCGATGAACGCGTCCTGAAGCTGCCGGTGTTGCCCGACCGCCCCATGCAGATGATCGCCTCGGACGACATCGGCCTCATCGCCGCGCACGCGTTCGACCACCCGGCCGATCTCGGGCAGCAGATTGAGATCGCCGGTGACGAGGTCACCTTCACCCAGGTCGCCGAGATCTACGAGAAGCTCACCGGCACACCAACGCGCCTCGAACCGCAACCCATCGACGGTCGCATGTTCGAATGGTTCGCCGAAAGCGGCTACGAAGCCGACATTGCCGACCTACGCCGTCGATTCCCCACCCTGCTCACACTCGAGGAGTTCCTCCGAAGCCGCCTCGCCACCGGCCGCTGATGTCGTGCGCTACCCCGACCTCGACGGCCCGGCCGAACCCCACGATCAAGACAACGAAAGGGCTGCCGGCCGGGCCTCCGTCGAACACCCGGTCGGACCACTTCCTGAATTCCGGCCGCGCTTCCTCGTCCACCATCACGGCAGGCTAGAACCCGAGGCGTTCCGGCCCTCGCATCGCCGGGTCAGCCGGCACCGGCACCGGTCTTAAATGGCGCCGGTCAGCGAGTCTTCTTCGTTGCTCGTTCGCGGGGTGGCGTCAGCAGGTCGGCGATCGCGGCGATGGCGGACGGCACGAGGCGGTAGTACGCCCAGACGCCGCGCTTTCACGCTCAAGCAGGCCGGCCTCGGTCAGGATCCGGTGATGACTCACGGTCGGCTGGGAGAGCCCGCGTGGCGCGGTGAGGTCACTGACGGACGCTTCCCCCTCTGGAGCCGACTGGATCAAACTGAGCAGGCGTAGCCGGGCCGGGTCCCGCGAATGCCTTCAGCACTCCCGCGAGCCGCTCGGCATCGGCACGCTTGATGGGCTCGCCGGCAAGGGGCGAGATGACGGGCGTCGCAGTCTTCACAGTTCCCACGTCTCGTATCGTTGCAGCAACACCCTCGGGCGCCGGTGGAACGAGGGCAGGATCACCGTCATCTCGTGTGGGAGCCTGCCCCGTCGTCAGGTCGGGGTGATGATGAAGGCCAGGTCAGCACCCCGGCCGGGTCACCGAGGTGCTCGACCACGTAGTCCCGCACATCGTCACGGACCGCGTCGACGTCCCAGTCCGCCCACCGCAACAACCTTTGCATCCCGTCCGGCGACACATCCCCGGCCTGCTCCGCCAGGGTCCAACCGTTCTTACGGCCCAAGCCCGAGACCAGCCCGCACAGGTACTGCCGCGCCCGCCGCCGAGGCTCTGACCGGCGAAACCGCACACCGATCCGAGCATGCAGCCGGTCCAACTCCCCATGCCAACGATCGACATCAACATCCGTCACAAGCAGACCAACGAACCCGACCCGAAGACGATTCGCCTACTGCCGTTGCAGTATTAGGACCTGCACATTCTCATTTACCCCGTACGGTGACCATTCTCAGTAACCCGGGCTATCCGTTACACCGTTACGCTCCGACCGCCGGGCTTGACGGTCGGAGCGGGCTGCTGCCGCGACTCGATCGTTAAAGAACACGGGCCAGCTTCGCGTGGTGCGAAGTGACCGATACGCATTGCCGTCCGACGTCGCCACGAGGTGACGTTCAGCGGGTGGCTTCGTGCTCATGAACCCAACAGCGATCCCCGGAGAGGCAGTATGAGAGGACGGCTCGAGAATCTTTGAGTTGATCTATGGTCCGCGCCCGGTTGAGGGGCTTTGTGTGGGTCAGCCATGATAGCTGATCCACGATGCCGTGGAATGTGAACCTCGGTCGTGACCTTCGAGGCGGGGCAGCGTTAGGCCGGTCATGGGTGATCGAAAACCGTACCCCAGTGACGTCACCGACGCGCAGTGGGCGCTGATCTGGCCGTTCCTGCGCGCGTGGAAGGCCAGGCGGGTCTCGGTCTCGGGCCATCAGGGCGACTACGACCTGCGGGAGATCGTGAACCCAATCCTCTACCAGAACCGGACCGGCTGCCAGTGGGCGTACCTGCCGCCGAAGTCGGCCACCTACTACTACTTCGCGTTGTGGCGGGACGACGGCACCGACCAGACGATCCATGACCTGCTGCGCTGCCAGGCGCGGGAGAAGGCCGGCCGGGCCGAGGACCCGACCGCGATCGTGTTGGACACCCAGTCGATCCGCGCGGCGAACCATGTGCCCGCGTCCACGACCGGCAAGGACGTCGGCAAGAAGGTGCCCGGCCGTAAGCGGGGCCTGGCCGTGGACAGACTCGGTCTGGTCATCGCGGTCGTGGTGACCGCCGCCTCGGTCACCGACAACGCCATCGGCATCCAGCTGCTCGACAAAGTCGTCGCGCACACCCCGACCGTCACCCGGGCCTGGGTGGATGCCGGGTTCAAGCAGGAACTCGCCCTGCACGGCGCCGTCCTGGGGGTCGACGTCGAGGTCGTCAAACGGTCCGACACCCGGCCCGGGTTCGTGCCGAAACATGTCGAGAGCGCCCGCGCGAAGCTCAAACGCATGGTCAAGCATCACATCCTGACCGAGCACCAACCCGGAGTGTTCACCCTCACCCCGAAAGGGACCTAACCAAACGAACCGGCCTGTGACGGCAGCCACGCGTGGGACACACCAGACGCCGCACCCGCACACGGACCACCACCCACCCGCCCGTCGAGCGGAACGTCGGCCACTGTCCGCCAGTGATAGCCGTGGACCCGTCCCGACGACGCCCCGCACCTCGGGCAGACCGCGGTGTCCCGTGGCGTCCGGGCGAGCACTAGGATCCGCTCACCCTCGTCGGTCACGTCCTCGATGACCAGCGGGGACAGCCCGGAGAACACCGTCTGTACAAGTCTGTTGACGTCCTCCACATAGGAACAACGACACCGGCCACTGTCTGTCACCACCGAAACTGAGACAGGGCCGTTCGTTTGACAGACCCGGTGCAGACGGTCATGTCGGGCGTGGTTCCCGGCAGACCGGGTGCAGGTTCGACCGGGATACGTGGTGACGATTGGTGTTTTTGTCCGATGGTGTGGCCGGTGACCCAGGAGGTCTGAAGCGGCCTCAGCCCGGATCGCCGGGCCGCGGCTGCCGGGCGCGGTCAATGCCGTGCTGGGCGCGGGTTTGCTCGTCCCGGTCGCCGGTCTCCACCGCCAGGGTCAGCGCGGCGTTGTGGTGGTACAGCGCCTCGTGCGGCCGGCCGGTGGCGTGGAGTAGCTCGCCCAGCCCATTCAGCGCGCTCGCCTCTCCGTAGCGGTGCCCCAGGTCGCGGTACATCGTCAGGGCCTGTTCGAGGTTCTCCCGGGCCTGCTCGTACCGGCCGATCTGGACCTGGGCGGCGCTGGCGTTCGCCAGTGTGGTGGCCTCGCCGTAGCGGTGGCCGAGCTCGCGGAAGAGCACCAGCGCTCGCTCCAGGTGCTCGGCCGCCTCGTGGTGTCGGCCCAGCTGGTTGTAGAGGTCCCCGAGGTTGGCCAGGCCGATCGCCTCGCCGCTGCGTTCCCCGATCTCGTGGAAGATGGTCAGCCCGTCCTGAAGGTTCTCGCTGGACAAGTCGTGCCGGCCGAGGTAGCCGTTCGCAGTGCCCAGGTTGATCAGCGAGCCGGCCTCGCCGTACCGGTCGGCGATCTGGCGGTACGCGGCCAGCGCCTGCTCCTGGTAGCGCACGGAGCGCCGGTAGTCGCCCAGCCGCTCGTAAACGATGCCCAAGTGCGACAGCGTACGTGCGATGCCGTAGCCGTCCCCGGTCTGCCGGTGGAGGGCCAGCGCTCTCTCCAGATGGGTAATGGCCGGCCGGTACTGGCCCTGGAGCCGGTACACCGAGCCGATGTTGGTCAGGGCGTGCGCCTGCCCGGCGGTGTCGTCGATCCGGCGGGCGGCGTGCAGGGCGTGGGTGTGGATGGTGAGCGCGTCGGCGTAGGGGGCGGACTCCAGGTAGCGGAAGAGTGCGGTGGAGAACCGGATCGCGTGTGTCGGCCAGTCGTGGGTGGCGGCGTACCCGCAGATCACGGTGAGCGTCGGCAACTCGGCGTCCAACCAGCCGCGCGCTTGGGCGGGGTCCGGCATCGGTGGCGCGGGGGTTCCCGGATCTGCCACCTGGGGCCGGTGGTGCCGGTCACCGGGGTGCAGCAGGTCCATCGCGACGATGATGGTGAACAGGTAGTGGTCTAGGAGCCGGCCGATCGCCTGCGCGCGGTCGGCCGCGGTGTCCTCCGCCTCGCTCAGCTCGGCCGCGTACGCGCGCAGCAGGTCGTGCATGCTGAACCGCCCGGCGCCGGCCGGCTGGACCAGGTGGGCCCGGGTGAGCTGGGTCAACATCTGGTCAGCCGCGGGCAGGTCGGCATCGTTCAGCGCGGCCATCGCGTAGGGCTCCAGGCTGGGGCCGGGGTGAATGCCGGCGCGGCGGAACGCCGTCGCCACCCGGTCCGGGAGGTGCCGGTACGACCAGGAGAAAACCGCCCGGGCCGCGGCTCGGGGGTCGCCGCCGGCGTCCAGCCACCGCAGCCGGCGCCGCTGATCCTCCAGCTCCCGCACCAGATCGGCCAGGCGGGTGGTCGGCTGGGTGCTGGCCAGTTCGGCGGCGAGCCGCAGCGCCAGCGGCAGCCGGGCGCACTGCTCTGCGAGCACCGCGGTGGCCTGCTCCTCGGATTGCGCCCGGGCACCGATCAGGCGGCGGAGCAGGCTGGTGGCGTCCTGGATGGTGAGCAGGTCCAGGCTGAGCCGGTAGGCGCCGTGCAGGGTGACCAGGCCGGCCAGGCTGCTGCGGCTGGTGACCAGCACGGCGCAGGAGGGGGCACCGGGCAGCAGCGGCCGGATCTGGTCGGGGCTGGCGCCGTTATCCAGCACCACCAGTGCCCGCCGGTCGGCCATCTCGGTGCGGTATCGCTCGGCCCGGCCCTCCAGGTCGAGCGGGATGCTGTCGGCCGGCACGCCGAGCGCGGTCAGGAACCGGACCAGCACGTCATCGGCCGAGGCCGGCTGCTTCGGGTCGTAGCCGCGCAGGTCAACGTAGAGCTGGCCGTCCGGGAACCGGGCCCGGGCCCGGTGCGCCCAGTGCAAGATCAACGCGGTCTTGCCCACCCCGGCGGTACCGGAGATCACGCAGATCGGCATACCTGGGCCGTTTTCGTCCAGCAGCGTGTCCAGCTCGCGTAGCTCGCTCACCCGGCCAGTGAAGTCGCGAATGTCCGCGGGCAGTTGAGCCGGCACCGGGTGCGCCGCGGGCGGCCGGGCTGGTGCGGCCGGGGCGGCGTCGGTCAGCAGCGCGGTGTGCGTGGAGGCGAGGTTCAGGCCGGGATCCACCCCCAACTCGTCGGCCAGCCGGCGCCGGGTGGCGTGGTAGGTGGCGAATGCCCGGCCGCGCTGCCCGACTGCGTGATAGGCGCGGATCAGCCGGGCCTGCGCGTCCTCGTCCAGCGGCTGCGCGGCGGCCGCCTCCTCCAGCAACGGCAGGGCGTCCGCGGCCATCCCGATATTGATCATCATGTCACCGCACCGGGCCAGCACGCTGCGCCGCTCCACCTCCAGCGCGACCGCCTTGGGGTGCCGGGCCAGCGCCGGGACGTCGGCGAACGGCGGGCCGTGCCATAGCCTCAGCGCCTCGGCGAGCAGGGCCGCCGCCCGATGCTCGTCGCCCTCGGCGCGGACCTGCATGGCCGTCGCGACCAGGCTGCGGAACCGGGCCAGGTCCAGCCTGCCGTCGGGGAGGCAGAGGGCGTATCCGTCGCCCATCGACGGCAGGATATTGCTCGGTGAACGGGCCGGCCGGTGCGGCTCTAGCAGCCGGCGCAGGTGCTTGATGTGCGTCTGGATCACGTTCGCGGCGCTGGCCGGCGGATGCTCGCCCCAGAGCGAATCAGCGATGTCGGATCTATGCACGGATTGCCCGTTGGCCAGCGCCAGGATGCCGAGGACGGTCCGCCTGCTGGTGGCGCCGAGACCGATTTCCTGCCCGTCGCGCCAGATGCGGACCGATCCGAGGATTTGGACAAGCACGCCTTCGCCCGCACGCATGCCTGCGATCATATAGACGCCATTGACTGTACGTCGGTTGGCGAACGTCTCGCGGGACCATGCGTTCGCCCGTAGGCGGCAGCGGCGGGTCCGGGAAATCAGCCTGCCGGCCGCCGGCGTACGGTGATCCCGGTGATGCCCGACCCGGCGTGGTCCACGGTCACCTGGAACGCCGGGGCGAGGGCCCGGATCAGGTAGTCGATCTCGGCGGGGGTGCGCATCGCGTCGTGCGGCACCTCGGCGCCGGCGGTGTGCACCAGCAGCACCTGCGCGGCTGCCCGGGTCGCCTCGTGGAGGAAGTCGCACAGGTCGTACCACTGCAGGCAGCGCCAGAAGTCCACACTGACCACCCGGTCCAGCGCGCCACCGCCGGCCGGGATGTTGACCCCGACCAGGTGGTAGTTGCCCGATCCGGGCGGTGCCTGGTAGTCGAAGGTCAACGCGTCCTGGGGAACCGGCACCTCGCCGGTCCCAGTGCCGATCAACAGGATCTGGCCGGTGGACGGCAGCTTCCGGGCGAGCCACGGCCAGACCGGAGCCAACCGGCCGGTGCCGGCCTTGACGCACTGCTCGATCACCGCGCGGTAGTAGCGGACCTTCGTGGACACCTCGGGCGACGACCGCATCGACTGGAACTCCCAGTCGATGTTGGGGTGCAGCCGCCGGAGCACCGGCCTGTTCTCGAACATCTCCTGGTAGTACTTGTTCTGGTCGCGGTGCTGAAGGAGGTGGTAGGAGACCGCGCCGAGGTCGTATTCGAACGCCTCGGCGTGCCGGTCCAGGTGCTGGTACACCCGGTAGAACAGCTCCAGGTCCTCCCAGCCCCAGCGCTTGCCGAACTCCTCGTTGAATCCGCCCACCGCGGTCAGCAGGTCCCGGGGGAGGGAGGCGTTGTTGGAGTGGGCGAACAGCCAGGGGGTCTGCATGTATCCGGCGATCTCCGCGGGGTCCAGGCCGGCGAACTTGATGTCCTGGTGCCGCGCGGCGGCGAGCAGGTCCGGCGGGATCGGCTCATCCCGCAGCAGCAGCGCCAAGTGCGGCCAGTCGATCTCGTGCCGGTTGCCCAGCAGCACGTGCGGGCCGGTCCGCTCGGCGTGGAACGCGTGGTGCCGGGCGAGCAACTGCGGATCGGCGTAACAGTCGCTGTCCAGGAACAGCACCGTCGCTCCGCTGGCCAGCGCGATGCCCGCGTTCCGGGCGCCGGACCGCCCCCGGCGCTGCGGAAGGGTCTCCACCCGCAGGTCGAGGCCCGGACCGTGCCGCTCGATGCCCTCGTAGCCGCTCAACCGCCCGTCCTTGACCACGATGACCTCGAACAGTTCGGCCGGCAGGGTCTGCCCGGCGAGCGAGCGCAGGGTGAGTTCCAGGCAGTGCGCGTCGTTGTAGGTGGGAATAACCACACTCAACACGGCGGTCTCCACTCGATCAGGCGCCACGGTGCCGGGCCGCGGCGAGTTCCAACTCGGGAACGATGTCGTGCATGGTCGGGGTGGCCAGCATCTCCTGCTGTGCCTCGCGGGCAGACGCGAGGAACGAGGGCTCCGCCAGCAGCCGGATCACCCGATGCCGGACCGCCTCGGCGGTGACCTCCTCCAGCTCCAGGAACAGGCCGTAGCCGCGCTTCTCCTGGGCCAGCGCGGAGACCCGCTCGGCCCAGGTGGTACCCGGGATGATGAGCTGCGGTACCCCGTTGACCACCGCGTTGCCCAGTGTCGCGCCGCCGCCCTGGTGCACGATCGCCGCGCAGCCGGCCAGCAGCTCGTTGAGCGGCACGAAATCGACCGCGCGGACGTTGTCCGGCAGCCGGGGCACGTCGGCCAGTTGCTCGGCGTTGAGCGTGGCGACCACCTCGACGTCCAGGTCGGCCAGCCCGTCGAGCAGGCTGGCCACCGAGGTCTCTTCCTGCCCGTGCACCTGCCGGGCGGAGACGCCGAGGGTCACGCAGATCCGCGGCCGGGCCGGCTTCTCCAGCAGCCAGTCCGGCATCGGCAGCGGCCGGTTGAACGGCGCGAACCGGACCGGTACGTAGTTGACGGGAAGGTCGTACCGGATGCACGCGGGCCCGGGGTCGATGCTGGCGTGCCCGAACCGCAGCCGCTCGTCGAACGCGCAGCCGTGCCGGTCCAGCCACTGCGACATCCAGGTCACCAGCGGGTCCGGCTCCCGGCCGGCCGGATCCACCCGGCGCATCAGGTCCCGGTACTGGAACGAGATCCGGGCGGTCTGGTCCGCCGCGATCAGCATCCGCATGCTCGCCGCGCCGACCGCCTGGGCGATCAGCGGCCCGGCGTAGACGATCGGATCCCAGAGCACCAGGTCCGGTCGCCACCATCGGGCAAAAGGCAGCACATCGTCCAGGAAGGACTCGGGTGCCGCCCAGTGGAGGGCCCAGGCCCACATGTCGTAGACGGTGCGGATGTAGTCGTCGGTGTACTTCTCCGGCCGGCTCTCGGAGATTTTGTACGCCGAGTCCATTCCGCCCTCGCTGTCCAGCCCCCGGGCCGCGCGCCGGTGCCGGGCCAGGTCGAAGTCGTCCCCGAACCACATGGTGTCCAGGCCGGTCTCCAGGAACGGCTCGACCTCGGCCGGGTTGTGCTGCACCACGAAGCGCACCTCGTGCCCCGCCGCCCGCAGCGCCCAGCCGATCGGCGCGACGCCGTAGATATGCGTCCTGGTCGGGAAGACCATCAACATGACTCGCACGGCGGCCAGCGTAACCACGCCCCGGCCGGGTCCGGGCCAGTGCGCGGCCGGGTTAGGGGGCGTCGACCGGCCGACCCCATAGGGGCTGGTGGGCCGGTCGACGCCCCGGCTAGACAGGTCCGGGTGGCCCGGTCGGGCGGACTCTGGCTTCTCCGGTGAGGTGATGTCGCGTGGCTGTGGCGCCCGACGCCAAGGGCTGGCTGCCTTACCGTGAGTTCCGCACCTGGTACCGGGTGACCGGATCGCTGGACACCCCGGTTCCGGCCGTGGTCACCGTCCATGGTGGACCGGGTAGTAGCCACGACTACCTACTCGGCCTGTGCTCGCTGGCCGCTGCGGGCTGGCCGGTGGTGCACTACGACCAGCTCGGCAACGGCGGCTCGACGCATCTGAGCGACCGGGGCGCGGAGTTCTGGACCCCGCGGCTGTTCCTCGACGAGCTGGACAACCTGCTGCACGGGCTCGGCGTGGCCGGCAACTACGTGCTGTTCGGGCAGTCCTGGGGCGGGATGCTGGCCGCCTGCCACGCCGCGGGCCGACCATCGGGGCTTCGCGGCCTGGTGATCGCGAACGCGCCCGCCTCGTACGTTCTGTGGCGTCAGGAGATGGCGGTGCTGCGGGCCGCGCTGCCCCCGGACGTGGACGCCACGCTGCGCCGGCACGAGGCCGCCGGAACCACCGACAGCGACGAGTACCACCGCGCCATGCGGGTCTTCTACGACCGGCATGTCTGCCGGGTCGTGCCGTGGCCGCCGGACTACCTGGCCTCGTTCCTGGAGACCAGCAACGACCCGACGGTGTATTCGGTGATGAACGGGCCGAGCGAGTTCCACGTCACGGGGACGCTGCGGGACTGGTCGGTGATCGACCGGCTGGCCGACATCGCGGTTCCGACGCTGGTCATCTCCGGCCGGTACGACGAGGCCACCCCGACCACCGTCCGCCCGTACCAGGAGCACATCCCGGACGTCCGGTGGGAGATCTTCCCGGAGTCGAGTCACCTGCCGCACCTGGAGGAGCCGGAGCGCTTCCACCGCGTCATGGTCGACTTCCTCCACGGGCTCCGCGGCTAGAGCCGAAAGGGTGTACACAGTGGACGAGGAGCGCACGGCGACCGCGATGGTGTTTCCGGGGATGGGGCCGACCCGGTTCCCCGACGTGGGCCGCTTTCTGGTGACCAACCCGGCGGCGCGGCGACTGGTCGCGATCGCCGACGCCCGGCTCGGCTACTCGCTGATCGATCGGTTCAGCGAGGCCGAGGGGGACTACAGCGAGTACGCCCAGGTCGGTTTCCTGGTCAGCTGCCTGGCCCTGGCGCAGTGGGCCCGGGACGAACTCGGGGTACAGGCCGATGTCTGTGCCGGACCCAGCTTCGGGGGCAAGCCGCTGACCGCGTTCGTCGGGGCGCTGCCGGCCGACGAGGCGATCTGGCTGACCGTCCGGCTGGCCCGGTGCATGGCCGAGTTCTTCGCCACCGAGCACCGGGACGTGGTGACCGTCTCCGTGGTGCGGACCCCGGCGGAGCGGCTGGGCGAGGTGCTGGCAGATCTCGGCGCGCGCGGCGAGTGGTACGACATCTCCTGCTACCTGGACGACGACTTCGCCATGGTGTCGCTGCGCGAGCGCGCCGTCGAGCGGTTCGAGGCCGGCGTCCGCCGGGCGGGCGGCCTGCCGCTCTACGCCATGCGCCCGCCGATGCACTCGGCGGCCTTCGGCGCGCTGCGCCGCAAGGCCGAGGACGAGGTGCTCGGTGACCTGCCGTTCGCGGACCCGCGAACGGCCGTCGTGGCCGACCAGGACGGGTCGGTGGTACGCACCGGAGAGGGGATCCGGGCCATGTTGCTGGACGGCTTCGACCACCCGATGCGGTGGCCGGCCGTGCTGGCGACGCTGCGCCGGCTGTCCGTCGGGACGGTCTGCGTGGCCGGGCCGGACAGCCTCTTCGGCCGGGTGCCCGCCACCACCCGGAACTTCCAGGTGCTGGCGGTCAACCCGAGGCTGGCCCTGCTGCCCCGGCGCCGGAACGCGGTCGCCGGGTGACTCACTCGGCGGCGCCGGTCAGTCCGGACAGCGTCTTCCACAGGATGGCCGGGGTGGCGAAGGTCTCCAGCGACAGCGCCTGGTCGGCGAAGTGCACCTGGTACTCCCGCTCCAACTCGGCCAGCAACTCGACCGTGGCGAGCGAGTCGAGGCCGAAGTCACGCAGCCGGGCGTCCTGCTCCAGCGGCTCGTCCGGCGACAGGAACGGCAGATGCCCGCGCAGCAACTCCGCGAACCGGTTGTCCCACATGCGTCGCTCCGATCGGCGATGGCGGTCGGGCCGGACCGGCCGGACCGGCTCGATCCAGGACGCTACCGGCCGGGCAGGGCGGCGGAACCCCTATTCATGACGGAGGTCGAGATGGCTGAGACGCCCAGCGAGCCGCTCTACACCCGGTTCCTGCGGGGACTGGCCCGGTCCGGGCGGGAACCCGCGATCCGGGTCGGTGACCGGTGCGCCAGCTACCCGGAGGTGCACGAGCTGGCGCTGCGCTGGGCGGGAGCCCTGGCGGGCACCGGGGCGCGGGCGGTGGGGGTACTCGCCGACAAGGGAGTGACCGGATACGTGGGTACGCTCGCCGCGCTGTACGCCGGGGCCACCGTGGTGCCGCTGCGGCCGGACTTCCCGCCGGCGCGTACCCGGCAACTGCTGGCCGCGGCCCGGGGTCGGTGCGCTGGTCGTCGACGAGTCCTGGGTGCCGGCTGCTGCCGGAGCTGCTCGACGAGCGGTCTCCGGACCGCCGGTTCTGGGCCCGGATCTGGCCCCGGGCTGCACCGGGCGCTGATCGGGTCCGGCCCGCGGCGGGCGCCCTCGACCGGCCGGTACCGGTGCGGCCGGACGACGTCGCGTACATCCTGTTCACGTCGGGCTCGACCGGCCGGCCGAAGGGAGTGCGGATCACCCACGGGAACACTGCACACTACTTCCGGCAGCTGGACGCGCGCTACGACTTCGCCCCGCAGGACGTGTTCTCGCAGACCTTCGAGCTCAACTTCGACTGCGCGCTGTTCGACCTGTTCTCCGCCTGGGGCGCCGGAGCCACCGCGGTGGCGGTGCCCGCGCCGGCGTACCGCGAACTCCCCGCGTTCCTGGCCGGGGCCGGCGTCACCGTCTGGTTCTCCACGCCGAGCGCGATCGACCTGGTCCGCCGGATGGGCGGGCTCACCCCGGCCGCGCTGGCCGGGCTGCGGTGGAGCTTCTTCGCCGGCGAGGCGTTGCAGTGCCGGGACGCCGCCGACTGGCAACGCGCCGCGCCACACTCCACACTGGAGAACCTGTACGGCCCGACCGAACTCACCATCACGGTCACCGCGCACCGCTGGGCCGGTGCGGACTCCGAGCGCCTGGCGGTCAACGGGGTGGTGCCGATCGGCGTCCTGCACGAAGGCCACGACCGGCTCCTACTCGGCGACGACGGCGAGCGGGACGACCGGGAGGGCGAGCTGTGCGTCGCGGGTCCGCAGCTGGCCGCCGGATACCTCGACCCGGCCGACGAGGCGGGCCGGTTCCTGCACCGGGCCGGGCGGCGCTTCTACCGCACCGGTGACCGGGTCCGACGGGTCGCCGGGGACCAGCTGCTCTACCTGGGCCGGCGGGATTTCCAGGTGCAGGTCCAGGGCCAGCGGGTCGAGCTGGCCGAGGTGGAGCACGCGCTGCGGGCCTGCGGCGCGTACGACGCGGTCGCGGTCGGCGTCCCGGGGCAGGCCAGCACCGAGCTGTTCGCGTTCTACACCGGCACCCCCGTGCCGGTGGTGGATCTGGTACGCCGGCTGCGCGAACTGCTGCCGGACGGCGTGATTCCCCGGCACTACCGGCATATGGCCGAGTTCCCGTTGAACGGCAACCGGAAGGTCGACCGGGCGCGCCTGGCCGACCGGGCCCGGGAGTTGGTGGCCGGTACCGGATCCGGCGCGGCATAGGGGGACGCGTAGTGGACGCCTAGTAGGGGTGTGGCGCCCGTCGGCCGCCACGGTAGCTTGCCGAAAGTCACCGGTCTTTTCCCGCTTGCGGGCCTGCTCGGGAGCGTTGCGTTGGACCTGTTGAAGCCTTTGTCCGATGAGTCGACAGTGCACTCTCTACTGGACGCCGCGGCCGCCGCCGCAGCCGGATCCCCCGCGGTACGCGACGCCGCCGGCGGGTGGTCCTATGCCGAACTCGCCGCATGGAGCCACGCGGTCGCCGCCTGGCTGGAATCCCGGGGCGTGCGGCCGGGCGACCGGGTCGCGGTGCAGTGGCCGACGACCCGGGAACTGGTCGCGATGTTCTTCGGGGTGTCCCGTCGGGGCGCGGTGTTCGTACCGCTGAATCCCGCGATGAAGCCGTTCCAGCTGCGCTCCGTGCTGGCCGGCGCGCAGCCCCGGATGTTCCTCACCGAGGCCGACGCGGCGGAGGTGTGGACGCAGGTGCGCCTGCTGCGCTCGGCCGGCCGCGCCGATCCGGTCCCGGTCGCCCCGGACGACGTGGCGGTGCTGATGTACACCTCCGGCAGCACCGCCACCCCGAAGGGCGTCATCGGGCCGCACGCGCAGCTCACCTTCGCGTCCCGGGCGATCCAGGCGGTGCTCGGCTACCGCGGCGACGACGTGGTCTTCTGCCGGTTTCCGATGTCCTGGGACTATGGCCTCTACAAGGTGTTGCTGTGCTGCCTCGGCCGCGCCGAGCTGGTATTCGCCGGCGCCGAGGCGGATCCGGTGCTGCTGGCCCGGATGCGCGAGGTGGGCGCGACGGTGGTGCCGATAGTGCCGTCGCTGGCCACGATGATCCTCACCCACGTGGATCGGGAATTCACCGCCCCGGCCCGGGAGACCGTGCGGATGTTCACCAACACCGGTGCCGCGCTGTCCGCGACCACCATCGCCCGGCTGCGCGCCGCGTTCCCCGGCGCCTGGGTGGTCCGCCAGTTCGGCCAGACCGAGTGCAAGCGGATCGCCATCATGCCGCCGGAGCAGGACGGCGCACGGCTGGGGGCGGTCGGCCTGCCGCTGCCCGGTACCACCGTGGCGGTCATCGACTCCGAGGGCCGCCCGCTGCCGCCCGGCCAGATCGGCGAGATCGTGGTGTCCGGCCCGCACGTGATGCCCGGCTACTGGGGCGATCCGGAGCTGACCGCGCGTACCTTCCGGCCCGATCCGGTCACCGGCGCGCGGCGCCTGCACACCGGCGACTACGGGCACATGGACGCGGACGGGTTCCTCTACTTCACCGGGCGGTCCGACGACATGTTCAAGCGCAAGGGCATCCGGATGAGCACCCTCGAGATCGAGGCGGCCGCGATGGACATTCCCGGGGTACGCGCCGCCGCCGCGGTGCCCCCGACCGGCGAACTCGACCTGGCCGTCTACGTCGAGGCCGATCTGGCGCCGCACGCCGTGCTGCGCGAGCTGGCCCAGCGGCTGGAGCCGGCGAAGGTACCGGCGGTGTGCCACGTGGTGGACAAGGTGCCGCTCACCGCGCACGGCAAGAACGCCATCCGGGAGCTGCGGGCGAGGGCGGCCCGATGACCGGCCCGGACGAGCTGGCCGAGCGATTCGGTACCCCGCTCTACGTCTACGACCTGGATCGGGTGGCCGAGGCCCGGTCCCGGTTGTTCGCCGCCCTGCCCAGCGGATTCGACCTCTTCTACGCGGTGAAGGCCAACCCGCACCCGGACGTGGCCGGCGCGCTGCGGGACGGGCCCGGACCGGCCTGCCGCGCCGAGATCAGCTCGACCGGCGAGCTGGACGCCGCGCTCGCCGCGGGGTACGCCGCGGGGGAGTGCCTCTACACCGGACCGGGCAAGACGGACACCGAGCTGGCCGTCGCGATCGCCCGCGGGGTCCGGCTGTTCTCCGCCGAGTCACCGACCGATCTGCGGCGCATCGGCGCGGTCGCGGAGCGGTACGGCGCGGTGGCCGAATGCCTGCTGCGGATCAACTGCACCACGGCCGGGGCCGCCACCGGAATCCGGATGATGGGCCGGCCGTCCCAGTTCGGCCTGGATCTGGAGAGTCTGCCGGCGCTGCTGCCGGAGCTGCGCGCGACCCGCGGGGCCCGGCTGGTCGGCGCGCACTTCTTCACGATGAGCAACGCCGGCGACGAGTCCAACCTGGTCGCCGAGTTCGAGCAGGTGGTCGAGCTGGCGGCCGGGCTGGCCGTCGACTCCGGCCTGCCGCTGGAGCTGCTGGACCTGGGCGGCGGGTTCGCCGCGCCGTACGCGGTGCCGGGCGCCCCGATGGTCTACCCGAAGCTGCGTACCGAGCTGGAGCGGCTGCTCGACCTGAACCTGCCCCGGTGGCGTACCGGCACCCCCCGGCTGGCCTGCGAATCCGGCCGCTATCTGGTCGCCGGGTGCGGGACGCTGCTGTGCGGCGTGGTGAACGTCAAGCGGGGCCGGGGGCAGACCTACGTGATCGTGGACGCCGGGATCAACGCGATCGGTGGGCTCTCCGGCCTGGGCCGGCTGCTGCCGATGGCGGTGTGCCTGGACGGCGCCGACGCGACCGAGCGAGCCAGCCTCGTCGGTCCACTGTGTACCCCCGGGGACCTGCTCGGCCGGGATGTCCAGGTGCCGGTCCTCGCCGCCGGTGACGTGGTGCGGATACCGAACGTCGGCGCGTACGGGATCACCGCCAGCCTGCTCGGCTTCCTGAGCCGGCCGGCTCCGGCCGAGGTGACGGTCCGGAACGGCGAGGTGGTGTCGGTGTCCCGGCTGGAGCCGCGCCGGGTGCCGCTGTCGAAGGGAGCCCCGTCGTGACGTCGACCGCGCGACTCGACCCGCACCCCGCGGCGTCGCGCGACGGCCACCCGACCGCGGTGGTCAGCAGCATGGCCTCGGACGCGCACACCTGGAACCTGGTCTTCCTCCAGTTGCTGGTCGAGGAGCTGGGCTTCGAGGTGACCAACCTGGGCCCGTGCGTGCCGGACCGGCTGCTGGTCGAGCAATGCCGGATCCGCCGGCCCGCGCTGGTCGTGCTCAGCAGCGTCAACGGCCACGGCTACCAGGACGGGCTGCGCGTGATCGGGCAGTTGCGCGGCGCCGCCGGGCTGGCCGGCATGCCCATCGTGCTGGGCGGCAAGCTCGGCGTCTCCGGCGAGCACCGGGCCGAGCGGGTGGCCGAACTGCGGGACGCCGGCTTCGACGCGGTGTACGACGACCGGCCCGACGCGATCGAGTCGTTCCGGCGGTTCGTGGCCGGCCGGGTCGCCGTGGGCCGGCCGTGAACTTCGGGGAGTTCGTCCGCTGGCGGCACGCCCGGGGCGCGCTGGTGGTGCAGCCCCGGATGGGCTTCGCCGACCCGACCCTCATGCGCGCCGGGCTGCTGGCCACCCGGCAGGCGGACGCCGCCACGGTGGGCACCATCACGCTGGACAGCTACACCCGGGTCGGCGACCTGGACGCCGCGGGACACGCGCTGCGCCAGGGGATCGCGCTCAACGGGTACCCGATCGTCAATCATCCGGTGGACACGACCCGGGCGGTGCTGGACGGGGTGCTGGCCGAGGACTTCCCGGTGCAGGTGCGCCACGGGTCCGCCCGGCCGCTGGACATCTTCGCCGCGCTGATCCGGGCCGGCCTGCACGCCACCGAGGGCGGCCCGGTGTCGTACTGCCTGCCCTACGGCCGGACCCCGCTGGCCGAGTCCGTGGCGAACTGGGCGGCCGCCTGCGAGCTGCTGCTGACCACCCGCCAGGACGGGGTGGAGCCGCACCTTGAGACGTTCGGCGGCTGCATGCTGGGCCAGCTCTGCCCGCCCAGCGAACTGGTCGCGATCAGCGTGCTGGAGGCGCTGTTCTTCCACCGGATGGGGCTGCGGTCCATCTCGGTCAGCTACGCCCAGCAAACCAACCCGGCCCAGGATCTAGAGGCGGTGACCGCGCTGCGCCGGCTCTGCGCCGAGCTGCTGCCCGGCGCGGACACCCACGTGGTGGTGTACGCCTACATGGGCCTGGCACCGCGCACCCCGGCCGGCGCGCGCCGGCTGTTCGCCGAGGCGGTGCGGCTCGCGGTCGCCGGCGGCGCGCAGCGGCTGATCGTCAAGACGGTCGCCGAGGCGTACCGCATCCCGACGATCGCGGAGAACGTGGCCGCCCTGGAGCACGCCGCGGCGACCGCCCGGGCCATGCCCCGGCCGGCGGACCCCGCGGCGTCCGGGGGCCAGGTCTACCGGGAGGCGCGTGCGATCGTCGAGGCGGTGCTGGACGGCGCCCCCGACCTCGGGCGGGCCATCGTCCTGGCGTTCCGGCGCGGGCTGCTGGACGTGCCCTACTGCATCCACCCGGACAACGCCGGGCGCAGCCGCAGCCACCTGGACGAGGACGGCACCCTGCGCTGGACCCGGCTGGGCAACCTGCCGCTCGGCGGCCTGGCGGAACTGCGCCCCCGGGACCCGGTCGGCTCGACCGAGCTGCTGTCCGCCCTCTCCTACACGCAGCGCACCTTCGACGCACCCCATCTCAAGGAGGTCTGATGGTCTCCGGCGGTCCGATCCGCGACTACCCGTTCGAGATGCACGAGATCGACAGCTCGCCGCTGTACGCGACGCTGCGCCGGGACGAGCCGATGAGCCGGGTGCAGTTGCCGTACGGCGAACCGGCCTGGCTGGCCACCCGGTACGCCGACGTGAAGGTGGTGCTGACCGACCCGCGGTTCAGCCGGGCCATCGCCCAGGGACTGGACCAGCCGAGGCTGCGCCGGCAGTTGGACGGCGACGGCATCATGGGCATGGACCCGCCGGACCACACCCGGCTGCGCCGGCTGGTCGGCAAGGCGTTCACCGCGCGGCGGGTCGAGGCGATGCGGGCCGACGTGCGAAACCGGGCCCGCCGCCTGGTCGACGCGATGGTGGCCAAGGGGCCGCCGGCCGACCTGGTCGAGGAGTTCGCCCGCCCGCTGCCGGTCTCGGTGATCTGTGACCTGCTGGGGGTACCCTTCGCCGACCACCAGATCTTTCGGGAGTGGACCGAGGGTCTGACCGACGACGCGACCGCCAAGCGCGAGGTGTTCTTCGAGCTCGGCGACGCGCTCGGCGACTACATGGCCGGGCTGGTCGCGCAGCGTCGCCGGGAGCCCACCGACGACCTGTTGGGCGCGCTGGTGCGGGCCCGGGACAACGGCGACAAGCTGTCCGAGGACGAGCTCATCTCGATCGCCGGGCCCGGGCTGCTCACCGGCGGCGTGGAGACGGTCTCCTCGGGCCTGCCGAGCTTTGTGTTCACCCTGCTCACCCACCCGGAGCAGCTCGCCCTGCTGGGCGGCTCGCCGGAGCTGATGCCGACCGCGGTCGAGGAGCTGCTGCGCTTCGTCCCGATCAACACGGCCGCGATGTTCGCCCGCTACGCGCTGGCCGACGTCGCCTTCGGCGACGTGGTCGTCCGCGCCGGCGACCCGGTGCTGCCCGCCCTGGCCGCCGGCAACCGGGACCCGGAGGTCTTCGCCGATCCGGAGCGCATCGACCTGACCCGGCGCAACAACCCGCACCTGGCCTTTGGGCACGGGCCGCACCACTGCATCGGGGCCCAACTGGCCCGGCTGGAGCTGCAGGAGGCGCTGACCGAACTGCTCACCCGGCTGCCCGGGCTGCGGCTGGCCGAGGGGCGGGCCGGAGTGCGGTGGAAGTACGGCGTGATCGTGCGCGGCCCCGCTCGGCTGCCGGTCACCTGGTGATGACCGCGAACGACGATGGGAGTGGCGCGATGGACGAGGCCGCGTTCGCCGAATTGACCGCAATGACCGCATTGGCCGCCGCCGAGCGGGAGCGCCTGCTGCACCGGCTGGTCCAGGAGCACACCACCGCCGTGCTCCGCGAGGTCATGCCGGTAACGGTCGAGCCGGTGGACCCGACCGTGCCGTTCCGCGATCTGGGCCTGGACTCGCTGGCCACTGTGGAGCTGCACGCCCGGCTGGCCGCCGAGACCGGCCTGGACCTGCCGGTCACCGTCGCGTTCGACCACCCCACGCCGGCGCAGCTGGCCGGATACCTGTGCGCTCGGCTGGGGGGTGCGGCGGTCGGCGATGCCGGGGTGCCGGTCGAGCCGGCCATCGGGGACGCGGCGGAGCCGGTGGCGGTCATCGGGATCGGCTGCCGGTACCCGGGCGGGATCCGCTCCGCGGAGGACCTCTGGCGGCTGGTCGCCGACGGCCGGCACGTGCAGTCCGGGTTCCCCACCGATCGGGGCTGGGACCTGGAGAGGCTCTACGACCCGGACCCGAACCGGCCGGGCAGCAGCTACGTACGGGTCGGCGGGTTCCTGCCGGACGCCGCCCACTTCGACGCCGATTTCTTCGGCATCGCGCCCCGGGAAGCCTCGGCCATGGACCCCCAGCAGCGGCTGGTGCTGGAGACCGCCTGGGAGGCGCTGGAGCGCGCGGCGATCGATCCCACGGCGCTGCGCGGCACCCCGACCGGCGTGTTCATCGGAGCGGAGGCGCAGGAGTACGGTCCCCGGCTGCCCGAAGCGCCCGGCTCGCTGGACGGCTACCTGCTGACCGGCAACGCGCCGAGCGTGATCTCCGGCCGGGTCGCGTACGTGTTCGGGCTGGAGGGGCCGACGCTCACCGTGGACACCGCCTGCTCGGGCTCACTGGTCGCGGTTCACCTGGCGGTCCAGGCACTGCGGCGTGGCGAGTGCCCGCTGGCGCTGGCCGGCGGGGTGGCGGTGATGGCCGGGCCGGGCACCTTCACCGCGTTCAGCCGGCAGCGCGGGCTGGCTCCGGACGGGTTGTGCAAGGCGTTCGCGGCGGCGGCCGACGGCACCGGGTTCAGCGAGGGCGTCGGGCTGTTCGTGCTGGAGCGGCTCTCCGACGCGGTTCGCCACGGGCACCGGGTCCTCGCCGTGATCCGGGGTACCGCGATCAACTCGGACGGCGCCTCGAACGGGCTGACCGCGCCGAGCGGGCTGGCCCAGCAGCGGCTGATCCGGCGGGCCCTGGCCGATGCCCGGCTGCGCCCCGCCGATGTGGACGCGGTGGAGGCGCACGGCACCGGCACCCGGCTCGGCGACCCGATCGAGGCGGGTGCGCTGCTGGCCACGTACGGCCGGGAGGCTGAGCGGATCCTCTGGCTGGGCTCGGTCAAGTCGAACATCGGGCACACCTAGGCGGCGGCCGGCGCCGCCGGTGTGATCAAAATGATCATGGCGATGCGGCACGCGGTGCTGCCCCGGACCCTGCATGTCGACCAGCCGACCCCGGACGTGGACTGGTCGGACGGCTCGGTCCAACTCCTCACCGAGGCGCGGGACTGGCCGCGGACCGATCGTCCGCGCCGGGCCGGGGTCTCCTCGTTCGGGGTCAGCGGCACCAACGCTCACCTGATCCTGGAGGCGGCCGAGGACCCGGACCCCATCAGCACCGATACCCCCGACGACCCACCGGCGGCCGTACCGCTGGTGCTCTCCGCGCGGTCGGCGGCGGCGCTGCGGGAGCAGGCTCGTCGGCTGCTGCCGGTGCTGGACCGGGTCGAGCTGCCGGACCTTGGCCACGCCCTGGCCACCACGCGGGCCGCGCTGGAGCACCGGGCCGTGGTGGTGGCCCGTGATCCGGCGCAGGCGCGGGACGGCCTGGCGGTCGTGGCCCAGGGCGGCGGAGCCGTTGTGGACAGCGCCGCGCCCGGCGGGGTGGCCATGCTCTTCACCGGCCAGGGCACCCAGCGGCCAGGCATGGGTCGGGACCTCTACCGCGACTTCCCGGTGTACGCCGAGGCTCTGGACGAGGCGCTCGACCACCTGGACGTCCACCTGGACCGGCCGCTGCGCGACGCGCTGTGGGGGACCGACGCGACGACGCTGGAGCAGACCGGGTACGCCCAGTGCGCGATCTTCGCCGTCGAGGTGGCGCTGTACCGGCTGATGGAGTCCTGGGGCGTGGCACCCGAGGCACTACTCGGCCACTCGATCGGCGAGTTGGTCGCGGCGCACCTCGCCGGGGTCTGGTCGCTCGCCGACGCCTGCCTGGTGGTCGCCGCCCGAGCCAGCCTGATGCAGGCCCTGCCGTCCGGCGGCGCCATGGTCGCGGTGACCGCCACCGAGCCGGAGGTACGCGCCCGGCTGACCGGCGGCGTCGACATCGCCGCGGTGAACGGCCCCCGCTCGGTCGTGGTCTCCGGCCAGCGGGACGAGGTGGACCGGGTCGCCGCCGCGTTCGGCGGGGGCCGACGGCTGCGCGTCTCGCACGCGTTCCACTCGTCGCTGATGGACCCGATGCTGGCCGACTTCCGCCGGGTTCTGCGGGCGGTGAGCTACGCGCCGCCCCGGCTCCTGGTGATCAGCAACGTGACCGGACGGCCGGCCACCGCCGAGGAGCTGGGCACCCCGGAGTACTGGGTACGCCAGGTGCGCCAGCCGGTGCGCTTCGCCGACGGGGTACGGGCGCTGGCCGGCCTCGGCGTGCGTACCTGCCTGGAGCTGGGCCCGGATCAGGTGCTCACCGGGCTGGCCCGGGACGGGCTGGCCGGGGAGGAGATCGCGGTCGCCCCGACCATGCGCCGGGGCACCGGCGGGGCGACGCTGCTGGCCGCGCTGGCGACCGTGTTCGCCCGGGGCGGACCGGTACGCTGGTCGTCCTTTTACAGTGGACGCTCCTACCGCCGCGTCGACCTGCCCACGTACCCCTTCCAGAGCAGCCATTTCTGGCTCAGCCCGCCGGCCCGGTCCGCCGACCCGGGCACCCTCGGCCAGGTGGCGTCGGCCCACCCGCTGCTGCCCGCGGTGGTCGGGGTCGCCGACTCGGACGGCATCGTGCTGACTGGCCGGCTGTCCGTCACCGCCCAGCCCTGGCTGGCCGACCACACCATCGCCGGTGAGATCGTGCTGCCCGGTACCGCGTTCGTGGAGATGGCGTTGCGCGCCGTGGAGCACTCCGGCGGCGGGTGCGTGGAGGAGCTGACCCTGCACACCCCGCTGGTCCTGGCCCCGCAGGGCGGGATCGCGATGCAGGTCGTTGTCGGGGCGGCGGGTGACGACGGGCGCCGGACGATCGAGTTCTACTCCCGGTCGGAGGCCGAGCCCGTGGCCACGACCTGGACCCGGCACGCCGCCGGGCACCTGGCGCCGGCCGCCGGGGTTACCCCGGTCGAGCTGGTCACCTGGCCGCCCGAGGGTGCGCGGCCGGTCCCGATGGACGACCTCTATCCCCGGCTGGCGCGAAGGCTACGCTACGGCCCGGCGTTCCGTGGTCTGCGCGCGATCTGGCGGCGCGGCACGGACAACTTCGACGAGGTGGAGTTGCCGGCCACCGCCGCGGCCGACGGCTTCGACCCGCACCCGGCGCTGCTGGACGCGGTGCTGCACGCGATCGACACCCCCGCGGAGGCGGAGCCGGACTCGCTGCACCTGCCGTTCGCCTGGACCGGGGTACGCCGGTTCGCGGCCTGCGGCACCCGGCTGCGGGTGCGGATCTCGCCGGCTCCCGGTGGTGGGACGTCGTTGACCCTGGCCGACCCGTCCGGCGCGCCGGTGGCCTCCGTGGCGTCGCTGCGCTCCCGGCCGGTGCCCGCCGAGGCGCTGCGGGCCGGCCGGGACCGGCCGCTGCTGCGGGTGGAGTGGCGGCCGGTCGACGTGGTGGACTCGGTGGGCGACCAGTCCGGGGTGGTGGCGGTGCTCGGGCCGGATCCGCTCGGGCTGGACGCGCCGACCTTTCCGGACCTGGCGGCGCTGGCCGCGGCCGGGGTCCCGGACATCGTGGTGGTCCCGGTCCGGCCGGACCTCGCGGAGGACCTGGTGCCGGCGGCGCGGGCGGCGGTACACCGGCTGCTCGGCGTGGTCCAGGAGTGGCTCGCCGATGCCCGGTTCACCGGGTCCCGGCTGGTCGTCGTCACCCGGGGGGTCACCGGCCCGGCCGGGCTGGCCGGTGCCCCGGTGCCGGGCCTGGTGCGCTCCGCGCAGGCCGAGCACCCGGGCCGGTTCGTCCTGCTCGACCTGGACGAGGCGGCGCTGACCACGTGCCTGCTGCGCGCCGCGCTGTCCGCCGGTGAGCCGGAGCTGCGGCTGGACGGTGGGGTGCTGCTGGCCCCGAGGCTGGCCCGGGTACGCCCGGCCGCACAGCCGGTCGACTGGGATCCCGCGGGTACGGTGCTGGTCACCGGCGGTTCCGGTGGGCTGGGTCGGCTGGTCGCCCGGCACCTGGCCACCGCCCACGGGGTGTCCCGGCTGCTACTGGCCAGCCGGCGCGGTCCGGGCGCCCCGGGCGTCGCCGAGCTGGTCGCCGAGCTGGCCGGGCTGGGCGCGACGGCCCGGGTGGTAGCCTGCGACGTGGCTGACCCGGCCGCGCTGGCCGAGCTGCTCGCCGGGGTGCCCGCCGACCACCCGCTGACCGCGGTGGTGCACGCGGCCGGAGCGCTCGACAACGGCATGATCGGTACGCTCACCCCGGCACAGCTGGACACCGCGCTGCGCGCCAAGCTGGACGCCGCCTGGCACCTGCACGAGCTGACCCGGCACCTGGACCTCGCGGCGTTCGTGCTGTTCTCCTCGTCGGCCGGCCTGCTCGACGGCGCCGGGCAGGGCAACTACGCGGCCGGCAACACGTTCCTGGACGCGCTCGCCGGGTACCGGCGCGCGCTCGGGCTGCCCGGGCTCGCGCTGGCCTGGGGGCTGTGGTCCGGATCGCAGGGCATGGGCGCCGAGCTGGCCCCGGCCGACCGGCACCGGATCGACCGGCTCGGGCTGGCGCCGATGACCCCGGAGGAGAGCCTCGAGGCCCTCGACGCCGCGCTGCGCTGCACCGAACCGGCCCTGGTGCCGGTACGCCTGGACACCGCGGCGCTGCGGACCCGCCAGGACGGGGTGCCGGCACTGCTGCGTGAGCTGGTACCGGCCCGACCGGCGGGCGCCCCCGCCCGCCCGTCCCCGGCCCCGACCGGGCCCGACCTGGCCGGGCGGCTGCGCGGCCTAACCGAGGCGGACCGCGGCCGGGTCGTGCTGGACCTGGTGCGGACCCAGGTGGCCGCGGTGCTCGGCCACCCCGGCCGGGACGCGATCGACCCGCGCCGACCGTTCAGCGAGCTGGGCTTCGACTCGCTCGCCGCGATCGAGCTGCGCAACGCCCTCGACTCGGCCACCGGGCTCCGGCTGCCGGCCACGCTTGTCTTCGACCAGCCGACGCCGCGGGCGGTGGCCCAGCACATCCTGGCCGGCCTGGCCGGCTCTGCGGGCTCTGCCGCGTCCGCCGCTGGCGTCGAGCCGTCCGGCCCGGGCGGCGCGACCACGGACGCGGACGAGCCGATCGCGATCGTCGGAATGGGGTGCCGATACCCGGGCGGTGTCGGGTCGCCGGAAGACCTGTGGCGGCTACTGGCCGACGAAGTCGACGCGATCACTCCGTTCCCGGCGGACCGCGGCTGGGACGTCGAGACGATCTACGATCCCGAGCCGGGTCGGCCCGGCCGTAGCTACGTGCGGCACGGCGGCTTCCTGCACGACGCCGCCGAGTTCGACGCCGACTTCTTCGGCATCGGTCCGCGGGAGGCGCAGGCCATGGACCCGCAGCAGCGACTGCTGCTGGAGGTGTCCTGGGAGGCGCTGGAGCGGTCCCGGATCGACCCCGGCTCGCTGCGGGGGACCCGCACCGGGGTCTTCGCCGGCGTGATGTACCACGACTGGGCCACCCGGCTGGGCGCGGTCTCCGAGGAGGTGGCCGGGTA
>NZ_GG657738.1:6115097-6127930 GCF_000158815.1 Micromonospora sp. ATCC 39149
GCGACGAGGTCACCGCGGTCACCCAGGCGGCGGGGGAGTTGTTCACCCACGGCGTGCAAATCGACTGGGGCGCCTACTACGCCGGCATCGCCGCCAACCGGGTACCCCTGCCGACGTACGCGTTCCAGCAGCAACGGTACTGGCTCACCCCCACCACCGACACCGACCTGAACGCCGCCGGGTTGACCCCCGCCGAACACCCACTCCTGGCCGCCGTCGCCCACCTACCCGACAACGACGGCGTGCTCCTCACCGGCCGCCTGTCCACCACCACACAACCCTGGCTCGCCGACCACCTGGTGAACGGCCGCGCGCTGTTCCCCGGCACCGGCCTCGTCGAGCTCGCCATCCGGGCCGGCGACGAACTCGGCTGCACCGGCCTGGCCGAGTTGGTGCTCGCCGAGCCGCTCGCCCTACCAGAGCGCGCCGACGTGCTGCTCCAGGTGCGGGTCGAAGCCGCAGACCGGGACGGACGGCACCCGGTCAGCGTGCACTCGCGCGTCGACGAACCCAGCGACGGAACGTGGCGTACCCACGCCCGCGGCCGGCTGACCCGGGAGGCTCCCCGGCCGACGCCCACCGACCTGACGGTCTGGCCGCCGGAGGGCGCGACGGAACTGGAGATCGACGACGTCTACCTGGCCCTGCACGGCGCCGGGCTCGACTACCGGCGGTCCTTCCGGGGACTGCGGGCCGCCTGGCGGCGCGGCGACGAGGTGTTCGCCGACGTCGGCCTGCCGGACGGGGTCGACTCCGAGGGGTACGGCATCCATCCGGCCCTGCTGGACGCCGCGCTGCACGCCGCCGCCCGTCGGGAGTCCACCGAGGACGGCCGGCCGATGGTGCCGTTCGCGTGGACCGGTGCCGCACTGACCGCGCAGGGGGCCACGAGCCTGCGGGTGCGGGTGCGCCCAGGACCGGACGGCTCGGTCGCGGTGAGCTGCGCCGACGATTCCGGGACACCGGTGTTCTCCGTCGACACGCTGGCGGTCCGCCCGGCGCCGTTGCCCGGACCCGAAGACACCGCCGGGTGGCTGTACGCCGTGCGGTGGCGCCCGGTGCCCGTACCGTCCGTGATGGACAACGGCAACTGGGCGATGCTCGGCGACGATCCGTGGCGGGCTGAGCAGATACTCCCGCCGGGCGGCCGGCGGTACGCCGACCTGCCCGCACTGGCCGGCGCCGACGCGGTACCCGACAACGTGCTGGTCCCGGCCGGGCACGGCGAGCTGCATCGGATGCTGCACGAACTGCTGGCTACGGTGCGGGACTGGTTGGCCGAGCCGCGCCTGGCCGGCTCCCGGCTGATGGTGCTCACGTCCGGGGCGGTGCCGGCCCGGGACGGCGAAGACGTACCCGACCTCGCAGGCGCGGCGGTCTGGGGGTTTGTCCGCTCGGCCGAGCTGGAGAATCCCGGCCGGCTGCTGCTCGTCGACGTCGACGGTGCGCCCGCCTCCCTGCGCCTGGTGCGCGACGTGCCCGGTTTGGACGAGCCTCAGGTGGCGATCCGGGACGGCCAGATCCTGGTACCCCGGCTGACCCGGCCGCCCACCGCGTCGCGCCGGCCCAACTCGTCCGAACTGGCCGCCGGTACCGTGCTGCTGACCGGTGGCACCGGTACCCTCGGCGGTCTCGTCGCCCGGCACCTGGTCACCGCGTACCGTGCCCGGCACCTGCTCCTGCTCAGCCGGCGCGGCCCGGATGCGCCCGGCGCCGGGCAGCTCGTCGCCGACCTGCGCGCCGCCGGCGCCTCGGTCCGGGTGGTCGCCTGCGACGTGGCCGACCGGGCGGCGCTCGCAGCGGTGCTCGACGCGATCCCCGCCGACCAGCCGCTGACCGGTGTGGTGCACTGCGCCGGAGTGCTCGACGACGGTGTGCTCGGCTCGCTCACCCCGGCCCGGCTGGATGCCGTACTGGCGGCCAAGGCCGATGCCGCCCGGTATCTCCACGAGTACACCGACCGGCTCGATCTCTCCTTCTTCGTGCTGTTCTCCTCGGTCGCGGGCACGCTCGGAGCACCGGGCCAGGCGAACTACGCGGCGGCGAACGCCGTCCTGGACGGCCTGGCCGCCCACCGGCGCAGCCGCGGGCTGCCCGGGCTGTCGCTGGCCTGGGGCCCCTGGACCGGCCAGGGCATGGCCGGGGAACTGTCCCCGACGAACGTGGCCCGGATGGCCCGCGCCGGCGTGATCGGCCTGTCCGCGGCCGACGGCCTGGCGTTGCTGGACGCCGCGCTGCGCGCCGACCAGCCGGTGCTGTTGCCGGTCCGGCTCGCGGTCCCCTCGCCGGGCCCGGACCCGGTCCCGGCGATGCTGCGCGACCTCGATCCGGATCCGGTCCGCCGGCCGGCCGCCAACTCGGGCCGGCCGGTGGCTCGCGGCGGACCTGCGCGGCAGGCCACGGACCCGGCCTGGTCCCGGATCGCCGCCCTGCCCGCCAGGGAACGCGGTGCCGCACTGCTCGACCTGGTACGGGAGAACGTCGCGGCCGTGCTGGGCTTCCCCGGTCCGCAGGCGGTGGATCCCGGGCGCGGCTTCCTCGACCTCGGGTTCGACTCGCTCACCGCGATCGAGCTGCGCAACCGGCTGGACACCGGCAGCGGGCGGCAGCTGCCGGCCACCCTGATCTTCGACTACCCGTCGCCGGCCGTCCTGGCCGAGCACCTTGGCGCCGAGCTGACGCAGCAGGCGCCGAGCGTGGTCCCGCTGGACGCGTCGCTCACCGCGCTGGAAGCCGCGATCGAGGCTGCGCTCGCGACCGGGGTACCCGATGCCGGCGCGCACAGCGGGATCGCCGGTCGGCTGCGGTCGCTTGCCGCCCGGTGGTCCGAGGGGCATCGGGCGGACCCGATGCCGGCGGCCGACCTGGACGCGGCCGGTGTGGAGGAGATCTTCGGCATCCTGGACGCCGAACTGGACGCTCGAGGCTAGTACTCCAACTCGCTTCGCCTGTTTGCGCTGGTAGTGCGTTCCTCGGGTACCGGCCACCCTGACAAGGGTGTGCAGCGGCACCGGGCAAGGTGACCAGCGTTGGCCGTCCTGATGCCCGCGCCACGCCCAACGCCGCAACCAGGTGACGTGGGAGTACTATCGATCTCGTGTGCAACAGGACCGTCGGCGGCGGCCCTCCAACGTACGTATGATTTCCGGGTATCGATTCGGTGGGCGCGACCTGTGTTCAGCCGTCCCGCGTTCACCGGAATCTCCCGTCGTCATCTGCACCTGCTACGAACCGAGCTGCGTGTGGTGTGGCTGGCCGGGCGGGAGAGGGCCGGCCGCATGCCCGGGGTGGCCACCGGCGGCGGGCGGCTGGAGCCAACCGTGGTCGAAGCCGCGCCACCTCCTCAGCCTTCACAACCCACCACTGCAGCGACAACCACCACCGAAGTAACGCAACGACACCACAACCTAACGAAGCACTAGCTAACCAGCCGCACCGAAGACCGAGGAGGCTAGCTGCTCCGCCAACTGGCTGCGGCCGCGGATCCTCATCTTGCGGTACACCCTGGTCAGGTGCTGCTCCACGGTGCTCACCGTGATGAAGAGCCGGCTGCCGATCTGCTGGTTGGTCTCGCCGAGCGCGGCGAGCTGGGCGACCCGCAGTTCTGCCTCGGTGAGCACGCCGGACTCCGGCAGCTCGCCGGATGCCGCCGCCGGTGTGTCGGGGGCGGACACCACGCGCAGGGCCTTGGGCGCCCCGACCAGGGCTGGTTCGGTCTGGTCGACCGGTTGCGGTAACTCCTGCCCCGGCACCTTCAGCTTCCGGGCCAACTCCAGCAGGTCCCCGGAGCGCTTGAAGCACTCCGCCGCCTGGCCGAGCAGGATCGGCCGCTCCGCTGGCACGGCGAGCATACCCAGGATCCGCAGGGCCGAGCCGCGCCCGTACGTGTCAGTCTCGGCACACCGCTCCAGTTGCTGCTTGGCCAGCTCCCGGGCGGCCACGAGGTGACCGAGGCGCAGATGGGCCTCGGCCAGGTCGGTACGCCACGGCAGCAGCGAGAGATGGTCCAGCTTGGCGCGGGCCATAAGCCGCCGGTACCTCTGGAAGTCGCTGATCGCGGCCAGCACCCGGTCGGTGGCGAGGTGGAACTGTCCCCGGGCCCGCAGGTAGCGCAGTCCGCCGATGGTGCCGAGCATGGCGTCCGGTACCGGTTCGCGCAGGGTCGCGGCGGCCGCGTCGAAGGCACCGGCGGCGGTGTTGGCGACGAGCAGCGTGGTCAGCGGGTAGCTGATCGATACTCCCCAGCTCTGGGTATCCAGCAGCCGCAGCGCGGCGTGCGCACGGGTCACCCCCTGGGCGACGTCACCCCGGCGCACGACGATCCCGGACCAGACCCCGTCGATCAGTGCCTGCCAGGCCACCGCACCTCGGCGCGCCGCCTGTTGGCTGAGCATGGCGCACCAGTACTCGGCGCGCTTGCTGCGGTTGTCGTAGGCCAGCGCCAGGATCGCCGTGAGCAGCGACTCCAGCGTGATATCCGCCAGCGGGCAGTTGCGCAGGATCTGTTCGGCGCTGGCAGTGGTGGCGTCGCTGCTGCCGACCGTCCACATCCCGACCAGCGCGGCCGCGGTGTGCCGCCACGGGTCGGAGTGCCGGGGCGCCGGATCGGCTGGCGGCTCCACCCGTACCTCGCACCGGCCGAAGTGCCACTGGGCGGCCAGGGTCAGCTTCGCCGCGGCCGGCGCGTCGAACCGGTCGGGGCACCGGGCCAGATCGGCGACGGCTTTGCCGAACAGGTCCGCTTCCCCGTTCCACAGCGCATGCCGGGCCAGCGTGAACGGCTCCGTGCCGACCGTCTCCGGGTCGTGCCGCAGCTCCGTCAGGTAGGCCGCGGCGGCGGAGGGGTTGACCCGCCAGACGATCCGGGCCAGCGCGTCGAGGATCGCGTGCCGCTGCCCGGGTTCCGGTGCCGCGGACAGCGCCAGGTCCAGACACCGCACCGCGAAGCCGATCTCGTCGGCCTGCGCGGCGCGGTCGGCGGCCCGCCGCAGCACGTCAACCCCCCAGGCCGGCGCGGGCTGTCCCGCCGCGACCAGGTGCGCGGCCACCTCGCTGGCGGGCGCCACCTGCCGGAGCTTCAGTTTGGCCGCCCGGACGTGCAGCTGCGCCCTGGCCGCCGGCGGCAGGCTGTCCACCGCGGCGGCGGCCGCCACGGCGTGCCGGAACCGGCCGTGCGCGAGCAGGCCGGCGCCGGCGAGGACGGCGGTCATGTCCTCGGCGATGTCCTCGGTCACCCCGGCGAGGCCGGCGATCGTGTCCCGGCTGAGTTCGTCACCGAGCATCCCGATCGCGGCGGCGACCTGATGCAGCGGTGGCTCCCGGCGCTGAAGAAACGTCGACACCGCGTGGACGAAGGCCGGTCCGGTCACCGGCTGCCCGTCGCGCTCGCTCCGGCGGTAGTCCTCCAGCAGCGCGTTGACCAGCATCGGGCTGCCCCCGCTCAACTCGTGCAGCCGTCCGGTCAGCTCGGCGTCCACCGGCTCGTCCAGCAATGCGCTGGCCAGTTGCCCGAGGGCCGGCGCGGAGAGCGGCCCCAGCCGTACGTGGTCGTGCGCGACCCGGGTGAACAGGCCGAGCAGCTGCCGCTCCGCCGCGCCGGCTGCGTCCGGGTGGCTCACCAGCATCAGTAGGCGGCTGGAGCGGATCCGCCGCTGGAGGCGCAGCAGGATCCGGACCGAGCTCTCGTCGGCGAAGTGCAGATCGTCAACCCCAATGACGACCGGTTGGGTCCGGGTCAGGCCGAGCAGGATCCGGCAGATCTCGCTGTCCGTCACGGCCGGTGCCGCCTCGACCTGGGAACCGGGCTGGTGCTCCCCCGGCGGCGCCTGGTGCACCAGCGACAGAACCGCCGCGACCTGATCGGCGACGGCCGTGGGCAGGGCCGAGTTGGCAAAAAGCTGATCAACTATGCCGGCGTTCAGGCGCTGTTCGTCCGGGGCGCCGGTGGCGTGCAGGATCAGCGCTCCCGATTCTGCCGCGTAGGGCAGAAACCGGGTCAACAGCTGGGTCTTTCCGCTGGCCGCCGGTCCGGTCACCAGCACCAGCCGGCCGGCGCCGGATTCGCTGTGCGCGAACTGTTCGCGCAGGACCGTCAGTGCTTCATCGGGTACCGATACATTTGCCGGGTTTCCAATCGTCAGGGAAGCGCATGCGCAGCCAGGCGCCGCAAGCGCAAGGTTCATGCTCACCGCCATCGTTCTCGGTGCCTAGTGGCTGTTTGATCGATGCTTGTCGAGCTTTCCAGGACAGGATCATTGACGTGACTGTCACCAGACTGGACTCGGACTGGACTCAGCGGCCAGAGACCGCCATAGGGGAGCGATGTATAGGGGTTGATAAAGGTGGGCCGGATCTGGCATTCCGGAACCATGGCAGCGGTAATGGATGACAATCACCCGTGGTTCCGAAAATTTCACCCTAATGCGGATGCGCCGGTCCGATTGGTGTGCTTTCCGCATGCCGGGGGAGCGGCCACCTTCTACTTTCCGGTCTCTCGTGCCCTCGGCCCGGCGGTCGAGGTTCTCGCCGTGCAGTACCCGGGCCGCCAGGACCGCCGCGCCGAACGGTGCGTCGACGACCTGCGTGAGCTGGCCGGTCTCATCGTGGCGGAGCTGCGGCCCTGGTGCGACCGACCGCTGGCGCTGTTCGGGCACAGCATGGGCGCCACGGTGGCGTACGAGGTGGCGCGGCGGCTGGAGCGCGACGGCACCCCGCCGATCGGACTCTTCGCCTCTGGCCGGCGGGCCCCCTCGATCAACGGCGACGAGTCCGTACACCTCCGTGACGACCAGGGCATCGTGCAGGCGTTGCGGGAGCTGAGCGGTACGGACTCCGCGGTCCTGGTCGACGAGGAGATGCTCACCATGGTGCTGCCCGCGGTACGCGGCGACTACCGGGCGGTGGAGACCTACCGGCACGGTGGTGGCCCGGAGCTCACCCGGCCGATCTGCGTACTGGTCGGGGACAGCGACCCGGTGACCAGCCTGGCGGAGGCCCGCGCCTGGGACGGGCATACCACCGCCGGGTGCCGGGTCGAGGTGTTTCCGGGCGGCCACTTCTTCCTTCGGGCCCAGGCCGAGGGGGTACACCGGGCGATCCTGCGGCACCTCGGAGAGTGGTCTGCCGGTGACCCGCCGGCCCGCTTCGTTACAGCACAAGCCTGACCAACTCGAACGCCTCCGCCAGCGGAGCGGAGACCTGCGAACCCCGATAGGCACCGAGCGCCCGGACGCCGTCTTCGCTCCGGGCGCTCGGCCACTCCTCGATCTCCTTGCCGTACGCCCGCAGCGCCTCCAGCTTGCGCTCCAGGTGCGACTCGTTCAGCACCTGCCAGCAGTTCGGCCGGAACGTGGGTGTGACCCCGGACGCCTCCGCGCAGTCGGTCGCCGACCGGACCTCGAAGCACCGGATCTCCCGGATGTCGCTGCGTCCCGGGCGACCGGCCACCCGGGCTGCGCGGCTGGCCAGCTGATGGTCCACGCTCAACTCGGCCATGCTGGTGGTGAAGAGCGCGTCCGGCTCGAATTCGCGGATCTCCCGCTCCACCACGCGATTGAGTTCAAGCTGGCCGACCTGGTCCAGCCTGCTGTCGCGGAACGTGTTCACCTGGACCCGCTTGATGCCCAGGATGCTCGCGGCCGCCTGTATGTGCGAGGTCCGGTCGGTGACGGCGTGTCCGGTGCAGGCCCGCGCGCTGTCGTCGTTGGTGAGGACGCACAGGCTGACCTCCACGCCCGCGTCGGTCAGGAGCGCGATCGTGCCGCCAGCGCCCAACGTCTCGTCGTCGCCGTGGGCGACGACGATGAGTAGCCTGTCCATGGTCACCTTTCGATGGCGTCTCGATCACCTGGGACGGATATGTCTCGGGCGCGCCGTCGCGGCATCCCGGGTACTGATGCCACGGTGATTTGGGGGCGACGTTCTTGGCCTGCGTCAGGATCACGGTCGCGCCTAGCCTTCGTTGCCGGACATTTCCAGCGGATGCCCGGCTGGACAACCCCTAGGCGTTCCGTGCGGTGTATCCGCGTGCCGTCGCGTTCGCACGTGCCCTGAGGGGGCCGGCCGGCTAGGGGTGGGGCCTTGCTGCCCTCGGCTCTTAAGGTGTCGCCGTGGACCGGGCCCGCCGGATGCGGTGTCGGGCCGTATGCGTGAGGAGTGACGGCTAAGTGGACGACACCCAGGACCGACTGGTCAATGCCCTTCGAGTCTCCCTCAAAGAGACCGAACGCCTTCGCGAACAGAACCAGGTGCTCGCCGAGGCCGCCCGGGAACCCATCGCGATCGTCGGCATGGCCTGTCGCTTCCCCGGGGGGGTGCGCTCACCGGAGGAGTTGTGGGACATGGTGGCCGGCGGCCGGGAGGGAATCGGCCGGTTCCCCGACGACCGGGGCTGGGACCTGGACCGGCTGTTCGACCCGACCGGTGAGCGACCCGGGACCAGTTACGTCAGCGAGGGTGGGTTCCTGCACGAAGCGCCGTGGTTCGACCCGGACTTTTTCGGGATCAGTCCGCGTGAGGCGGTGTTGATGGATCCGCAACAGCGGTTGCTGTTGGAGGTGTCGTGGGAGGCGTTCGAGCGGGCCGGGATCGTGCCGGCCACCCTGCGGGGGAGCCGGACCGGGGTGTTCGCCGGGGTGATGTACCACAACTACCCCGGCAGCTATGGCTCCTCCGGCATCGTCTCCGGCCGGGTGGCGTACGCGTTGGGGTTGGTGGGGCCGGCGGTGACGGTGGATACGGCGTGTTCGTCGTCGTTGGTGGCGTTGCATGTGGCGGTGGGTGCGTTGCGGCGGGGGGAGTGTTCGCTGGCGCTGGCCGGCGGCGTCACCGTGATGGCCCGGCCGGACACCTTCGTGGAATTCAGCGAGCAGGGTGGATTGTCCCGCGACGGGCGGTGCCGGTCGTACGCGGACGGCGCGGATGGCACCGGTTGGGCCGAGGGTGTCGGGGTGTTGTTGTTGGAGAAGCTCTCCGATGCTCAGCGCAACGGTCATGAGGTTCTTGCGGTGGTGCGTGGTTCGGCGGTGAACCAGGACGGTGCCAGCAGTGGGTTGACCGCGCCGAGTGGGTTGGCGCAGCAGGCGGTGATCCGGGCGGCGTTGGCGGATGCGCGGCTGCCGGTGGATGCGGTTGACGCGGTCGAGGGTCACGGGACCGGGACGCGGTTGGGTGATCCGATCGAGGCGCAGGCGTTGTTGGCCACGTATGGGCAGGGTCGAGAGCGTCCGTTGTGGTTGGGGTCGTTGAAGTCGAACCTCGGGCACACCCAAGCGGCTGCTGGGGTGGCTGGTGTGATCAAGATGGTGATGGCGCTACGGGCGGGGGTGTTGCCGAAGTCGTTGTATGCGCAGGTGCCGTCGTCGGTGGTGGATTGGTCTGCTGGTGCGGTGGAGTTGTTGGCTGATTCTCGGCCGTGGCCCTCGTCTGTGGGTCGGGTGCGGCGGGCCGGGGTGTCGTCGTTCGGTATCTCCGGCACCAACGCCCACGTGATTGTCGAAGAGGCCCCGGCACACGCCGTGGAGCCGGTGGCCGGCAGGCCGTGGGATGGGGCTGTGCCGTGGGTGGTGTCGGGGCGTAGTGCGGCGGCGTTGGGGGCTCAGGCGGAGCGGCTCGCGTCGTATGTGGCCGGTTCTGGGGTGGCTCCGGTGGATGTGGGTTTTTCGTTGGCTACTGGGCGTTCGGTGTTTGAGCATCGGGCGGTGCTGGTGGGGGCCAGCGCGGTGGAGCTGCTGGGTGGGCTCAGGCGGGTCGCTGATGGCGGGTCGGGTCGGGTCGGTGGTGGTTCGGGGTCTGTGGGTTGGTTGTTTTCTGGTCAGGGTTCGCAGCGTGTGGGTATGGGTCGGGGGTTGGTGGGGCGGTTTCCGGTGTTCGCGGAGGCGTTGGCTGAGGTGTGTGGTGTGTTGGATGGGTTGTTGGAGCGGCCTTTGGCTGGGGTGTGGGATGAGCCTGAGTTGTTGGACCTGACGGGGTTCGCGCAGCCGGGGTTGTTTGCGTTTCAGGTGGCGTTGGCGCGGTTGTGGCGGTCGTGGGGTGTGGTTCCGGATGTGGTGGGTGGTCATTCGGTTGGTGAGTTGACGGCTGCGTATGTGGCGGGGGTGTGGTCGTTGGAGGATGCGTGTCGGGTGGTGGCTGCGCGGGCTCGGTTGATGCAGGCGCTTGCTCCTGGTGGGGCGATGGTGGCGTTGCCGGTTTCGGAGGAGCAGGTCCGGGCGGTGCTTCCGGTGGGGGTGGATGTCGCGGCGGTGAATGGGCCGCGGTCGGTGGTGGTGTCTGGGCCGGAGCAGGCGGTGTTGGCGGTGGGGGATCGGTTTGTGGGGTCGCGTCGGTTGCGGGTTTCGCATGCGTTTCATTCGCGGTTGGTGGAGCCGATGTTGGCGGAGTTTGGTCGGGTGTTGGCTGATGTGGAGTTTCGTCAGCCGGAGGTTGCGGTGGTGGGTGCCCGGGTGGGTGATCCGGATTTTTGGGTGGGGCAGGTGCGGGACACGGTGCGGTTTGTGGACACGGTGGCCGCGATGCGTGGGCAGGGTGTGGGCCGGTTCGTGGAGATCGGCCCGGATGCCTCGTTGAGTGGGTTGGTGGCGCAGTGCCTCGACGACACACCGGTGGTGGTGGTGGCGAGCCTGCGCAAGGACCGCGACGAGGTCACCGCGGTCACCCAGGCGGCGGGGGAGTTGTTCACCCACGGCGTGCAGATCGACTGGGGCGCCTACTACGCCGGCATCGCCGCCAACCGGGTACCCCTGCCGACGTACGCGTTCCAGCAGCAACGGTACTGGTTGGCGGCCTCGGCGGAGGGCGGGGACGCCGCGTCGTCTGCTGGTGCGGTGGAGTTGTTCACCCGTTGCTGGCCGCCGCGTCGGTTGTGGGTCGGGTGCGGCGGGCGGGGGTGTCGTCGTTCGGTATCTCCGGGACGAACACCAACGCCCACGTGATCGTCGAAGAGGCCCCGGCACACGCCGTGGAGCCGGCGACCGGCAGGCCGTGGGATGGTGCCGTGCCGTGGGTGTTTTCGGGCCGTAGTCCGGCGGCGTTGCGGGCTCAGGCGGAGCGGCTCGATTTCCTGGATGAGGAGCCGGAGCGGGACCTGCGGGATGTGGGTTTTTCGTTGGCTACTGGGCGTTCGGTGTTTGAGCATCGGGCGGTGGTGTGTGGTGCCGCCCGGTCCGACTTTCTGCGTGGTTTGACCGCGGTGGTTGATGGCGAGTGTGTGTCGGGTGTGGTGTCCGGGGCGGTGGTCGAGGGTGGTACGGGTTGGTTGTTTTCTGGTCAGGGTTCGCAGCGTGTGGGTATGGGTCGGGGGTTGGTGGGGCGGTTTCCGGTGTTCGCGGAGGCGTTGGCTGAGGTGTGTGGTGTGTTGGATGGGTTGTTGGAGCGGCCTTTGGCTGGGGTGTGGGATGAGCCTGAGTTGTTGGACCGGACGGGGTTCGCGCAGCCGGGGTTGTTTGCGTTTCAGGTGGCGTTGGCGCGGTTGTGGCGGTCGTGGGGTGTGGTTCCGGATGTGGTGGGTGGTCATTCGGTTGGTGAGTTGACGGCTGCGTATGTGGCGGGGGTGTGGTCGTTGGAGGATGCGTGTCGGGTGGTGGCTGCGCGGGCTCGGTTGATGCAGGCGCTTGCTCCTGGTGGGGCGATGGTGGCGTTGCCGGTTTCGGAGGAGCAGGTCCGGGCGGTGCTTCCGGTGGGGGTGGATGTCGCGGCGGTGAATGGGCCGCGGTCGGTGGTGGTGTCTGGGCCGGAGCAGGCGGTGTTGGCGGTGGGGGATCGGTTTGTGGGGTCGCGTCGGTTGCGGGTTTCGCATGCGTTTCATTCGCGGTTGGTGGAGCCGATGTTGGCGGAGTTTGGTCGGGTGTTGGCTGATGTGGAGTTTCGTCAGCCGGAGGTTGCGGTGGTGGGTGCCCGGGTGGGTGATCCGGATTTTTGGGTGGGGCAGGTGCGGGACACGGTGCGGTTTGTGGACACGGTGGCCGCGATGCGTGGGCAGGGTGTGGGCCGGTTCGTGGAGATCGGCCCGGATGCCTCGTTGAGTGGGTTGGTGGCGCAGTGCCTCGACGACACGCCGGTGGTGGTGGTGGCGAGCCTGCGTAAGGACCGCGACGAGGTCACCGCGGTCACCCAGGCGGCGGGGGAGTTGTTCACCCACGGCGTGCAGATCGACTGGGGCGCCTACTACGCCGGCATCGCCGCCAACCGGGTACCCCTGCCGACGTACGCGTTCCAGCAGCAACGGTACTGGCTCACCCCCACCACCGACACCGACCTGAACGCCGCCGGGTTGACCCCGCCGAACACCCACTCCTGGCCGCCGTCGCCCACCTACCCGACAACGACGGCGTGCTCCTCACCGGCCGCCTGTCCACCACCACACAACCCTGGCTCGCCGACCACCTGGTGAACGGCCGCGCGCTGTTCCCCGGCACCGGCCTCGTCGAGCTCGCCCTGCGCGCCGGCACCGAAATCGGCTGCCCCCACATCGACGAACTCACCCTGCACACCCCACTACCCATACCCACAACCGGCACCACCACCATCCAAATCACCATCCAACCCCCCACCCCCCAAGGCCACCACACCTTCACCATCCACGCCCGCACCACCACCACCGAACCCTGGACCCGACACGCCACCGGCACCCTCACCCCCACCCCCACCACACCCCCGGCCCCCCTCACCGACTGGCCACCACCACAGGCCACCCCCATCGACCTCACCAACGCCTACCCCCGCCTCGCCCAACAGGGCTACCACTACGGCCCCGCCTGCCAAGCCCTCCACACCGCCTGGCAACACCACAACACCATCTACGCCGAAGTCCACCTCCCCGACACCACCACCAACCA
>NZ_GG657738.1:6129731-6131283 GCF_000158815.1 Micromonospora sp. ATCC 39149
TCTGCGGCTGGCTGCCACCCTGGTCTTCGATCACCCCACCGCGCTCGCGGTCGCCCAACACCTGCGATCCCAAGTCACCGGCGGGAGTCCCGGCCTCGCCGCCGAGCCCAGTTCCGTCGCCGGCTCCGACGAGCCGATCGCGATCGTCGGCATGGCCTGTCGGCTGCCCGGCGGGGTCGGCTCGCCGGAGGACCTGTGGGACCTGGTCGCCGCGGGACGTGACGGGATCGGCGACTTCCCGGAGGACCGGGGCTGGGACATCGAGCGGTGGTACGACCCGGAACCCGGTCGCCCTGGCAAGACGTACGTGCGGGCCGGTGGCTTCCTCGCTGGAGCCGGTGCTTTCGACGCCAGTTTCTTCGGGATCAGTCCGCGTGAGGCGGTGTTGATGGATCCGCAACAGCGGTTGCTGTTGGAGGTGTCGTGGGAGGCGTTCGAGCGGGCCGGGATCGTGCCGGCCACCCTGCGGGGGAGCCGGACCGGGGTGTTCGCCGGGGTGATGTACCACGACTACCCGGGCAGCGCGAGCGTTGGCAGTGTGGTCTCCGGCCGGATCGCGTACACCCTCGGGCTGGAGGGGCCGGCGGTGAGTGTGGATACCGCGTGCTCGTCGTCGCTGGTCGCGTTGCACTGGGCGGCGCACGCGCTCCGGCAGGGGGAGTGCGATCTGGCGCTGGCCGGTGGGGTGACGGTGATGGCCACCCCGGAGACGTTCGTGGAGTTCAGCGGGCAGGGTGGATTGTCCCGCGACGGGCGGTGCCGGTCGTACGCGGACGGCGCGGATGGCACCGGTTGGGCCGAGGGTGTCGGGGTGTTGTTGTTGGAGAAGCTCTCCGATGCTCAGCGCAACGGTCATGAGGTTCTTGCGGTGGTGCGTGGTTCGGCGGTGAACCAGGACGGTGCGTCCAACGGCATTACCGCGCCGAGTGGGTTGGCGCAGCAGCGGGTGATTCGTGCGGCGTTGGCGAACGCTGGGCTGGACGTGCGTGGTGTTGACGCGGTGGAGGGTCACGGCACGGCGACGCGGTTGGGTGATCCGATCGAGGTGCAGGCGTTGTTGGCCACGTATGGGCAGGGTCGGGAGCGTCCGTTGTGGTTGGGGTCGTTGAAGTCGAACCTCGGGCACACCCAAGCGGCTGCTGGGGTGGCTGGTGTGATCAAGATGGTGATGGCGCTGCGGCATAGCGAACTACCGCGCACCCTGCACGTCGGCACTCCCTCGTCGGTGGTGGATTGGTCTGCTGGTGCGGTGGAGTTGTTGGCTGATTCTCGGTCGTGGCCGTCGGTTGTGGGTCGGGTGCGGCGGGCGGGGGTGTCGTCGTTCGGTATCTCCGGGACGAACGCCCACGTGATCGTCGAGGAGGCCCCGGCGCAGGTGCCTGAGGCTGTTCCGGCGGGGCGGCCGGCTGTGGCGGGTACGTTGCCGTGGGTGGTGTCGGGGCGTAGTGCGGGGGCGTTGCGGGCTCAGGCGGAGCGGTTGCTCGATTTCCTGGATGAGGAGCCGGAGCGGGACCTGCGGGATGTGGGTTTTTCGTTGGCTACTGGGCGTTCG
>NZ_GG657738.1:6136388-6137724 GCF_000158815.1 Micromonospora sp. ATCC 39149
GCCGCCCGGTGCTGCCGTTCCACTTCAGCGGTGTCACCCTCTTCGCCGCCGGCCACTCCGTACTGCGGGTGCGCATCTCGCCAGCCGGTCGGGACGCCGTCGCACTGACCATCGCCGATCCGGCCGGGCTTCCCATCGCCACCATCGACTCCCTGATCACCCGGCCGGCGGCCGAGGTCGACCACCCCGCCCGCGACGCGCTGTTCCGGCTGGACTGGATACCCGCCCCGGAGATGAGCCCGGCCACCGTCGATCCGGTCACGCTGACCGTCCCTGCGGCGACCGATCCGGTCGACGTCCCGGCACACGTCCACGCGGTCACCGCCGGAGTGCTCACGTCGGTACGCGACTGGCTGTCGCTCGGCGAGACCGTGGGCCCCTCCCAACTCGCCGTGCTGACGTCCGGCGCGGTGGCGGCCCGCCCCGGCGACCGGGTGGACCTCGCGGCCACGGCGGTGTGGAGCCTGGTACGCGCCGCCGAAGCCGAGCACCCGGGCCGGTTCCTACTCATCGACGGCGACGGGCGGGACATCTCGCCGGCTCAGGTACGTGCCGCCCTGGCCGCCGGCCGCCGGGAGGTTGCGATTCGGGAGACCGAGCTGCTGGTCCCACGGCTGGCCGCGGTGCCCGCGAACGGTGCCGCTTCCGGCTGGGACCCGGCGGGTACGGTGCTGATCACCGGCGGTACCGGTGGGCTCGGCGCGCTGCTCGCCCGGCATCTGGTCACCGATCACGGGGTGCGTCACCTGCTGCTGACCGGGCGGCGTGGACCGGCCGCGCCCGGGGCCGCCGAACTGCGCGACACGCTCGCCGCGCTTGGCGCCGACGTCCAGCTCGCCGCCTGCGACGTCGCCGATCGGGATGATCTGGGGAAGCTCCTCGCCGCCATCCCGGAGCGGCATCCGCTGGTCGCCGTGGTGCACGCCGCGGGCGTGGCGGACAACGGACTGGTCGAGGCGATGACGGCCGACCGGCTGGCCGCCGTGCTGCGCCCCAAGGTGGATGGCGCCTGGCACCTGCACGAGCTGACCCGCGACCGGGATCTCGGCGGGTTCGTGTTGTTCTCCTCGGCCGCCGGCCTGGCCCTCGGCGCCGGGCAGGCGAACTACGCGGCGGCCAACGGCTTCCTGGACGGGCTGGCGCGGTACCGCCGGGCGGCCGGCCTGCCCGCGGTCTCCCTGGCCTGGGGACCGTGGGACAGCGCCGCCGGAGGGATGACCGGCGAGCTGGACCAAGCCGGGCTGCTTCGCCTGCGTCGGCTGGGCACCCCGCCGCTCTCGCCAGAGCGCGGGCTCGCCCTGTTTGACCTCGCGATGGGGTTACCGGGACGCCACCG
>NZ_GG657738.1:6138214-6147153 GCF_000158815.1 Micromonospora sp. ATCC 39149
CGCCCTGGCCGCGACCCCGGTGGACCGGACCAAGATCACCACTCGGCTGGAGGCGCTGTTGCACCGCTGGCGCGCCGTCGACCCGCCGGACCGCGAACCGGTTCTGCTGAACGCGGCCAGCGACGAGGAGCTCTTCCAGGTCCTCGACAACGAGCTGGGCATCTCATGAGCGAGCCCAGCGAGCGAATCAGAAAGCTCAGCGAGCCGACCAGCACCGAGGACCGGCTCCGCGACTACCTGCGCCGGGCCACCGCCGACCTGCGGGAGGCGAAGCAGCGGCTGCGGGACAGCGAGGCCGACGCCACCGAACCGATAGCAATCATCGGTATGGCTTGCCGCTATCCGGGCGGGGTCGGCTCGCCGGCGGAGCTGTGGGATTTGCTGGTCGCCGAGCGGGACGCGATCGGCGAGTTCCCCGCCGACCGGGGCTGGGACCTGGCCGGCATCTACCATCCGGATCCCGAGCAGCCCGGCCGCAGCTACGTGCGGCACGGCGGGTTCCTCTACGACGCGGCGGAATTCGACGCCGACTTCTTTGGGATCAGCCCGCGCGATGCCCGCCGGGCCGACCCGCAGCAGCGGATCCTGCTGGAGGTCGCGTGGGAGGCGGTGGAGCGGGCCGGCATCGACCCGGCCGCCCTGCGCGGCACCCCCACCGGCGTGTACGCCGGCCTGATGTACCACGACTACCTGCTCGGCAGCCCGGGTGGCAGTCTGGTCTCCGGCCAGGTCGCGTACAGCCTGGGCCTGGAAGGGCCGGCGGTCACCGTGGACACCGCCTGCTCCTCGTCGTTGGTCGCCATCCACCTGGCCGGCCAGGCACTGCGGCGCGGCGACGCGACGCTGGCGCTGGCCGGTGGGGTCACCGTGATGGCCACCCCGGAGATGTTCGTCGAGTTCAGCCGGCAGCGCGGGCTCGCCCCGGACGGCCGCTGCAAGTCGTTCTCCGGCGACGCCGACGGAACCGCCTGGTCGGAGGGGGCCGGTGTGCTGGTGCTGGCCCGGTTCTCGGACGCGTTGCGGGCCGGGTACCCGGTGCTGGCGGTGATCCGTGGTTCCGCGGTCAACCAGGACGGGGCGAGCAACGGGTTCACCGCCCCGAACGGCCCGTCCCAGGTTCGGGTCATCGAGCGGGCGCTCGCCGCCGCCGGTCTCACGCCGTCCGATGTCGATGCTGTGGAGGCGCACGGCACCGGCACCGCGCTGGGTGACCCGATCGAGGCGCAGGCGGTCATCGCGGCGTACGGCGAGCGGCCTCCGGACCGCCCACTGTGGCTCGGTTCGGTCAAGTCGAACCTGGGCCACTCGCAGGCCGCCGCGGGGGTCGCCGGAGTGATCAAGATGGTGCTGGCGATGCGGCACGGCCGGCTACCCCGGTCCCTGCACGCCGACCGGCCGACCCCGCACGTCGACTGGTCCGCCGGCACGGTCCAGTTGCTGCACGCGGCCCGGGACTGGCCGGAGCCCGGCCGGCCGCGCCGCGCGGCGGTCTCCTCCTTCGGGATCAGCGGCACGAACGCCCACGTGATCCTGGAGCAGGCGCCCGCCCCGGCGCCGGTCACCGGCTCCGCGCCGGTCACCGGCCCCGCCGTGGTGCCGCTGGTGCTGTCCGCCCGGTCGCCGGTGGCGCTGGCCGAGTCGGCCCACCGGCTCGCCACCCACCTGGCCACCCACCCGGACGAGCCACTGGTCGACATCGGATACACGCTGGCCGGCCGGTCGGCGGCCGAGCACCGGGCCGCGGTCCTCGGCACCGACCGGGCCGAGCTGCTGGCCGGGCTACGCGACCTAGCCGCCGGACGGGCCTGCGCGGAGACCGTCGCCGGGTACGCCGACCTGCGTGGCCGTACCGTGTTCGTGTTCCCCGGGCAGGGGTCGCAGTGGGCCGGCATGGCGACCCGGCTGCTCGCCGAGTCCCCGGTCTTCGCGGCGCGGATCGCCGAGTGCGAGCAGGCCCTGGCCCCGTTCGTGGACTGGTCGCTGACCGCGGTGCTGCGTGGCGAACCGGGTGCCCCGCCGGCCGACCGGGTGGACGTGGTGCAGCCGACGCTGTGGGCGGTGATGGTGGCGCTGGCCGCCGCCTGGTCCGCCTACGGCATCGTGCCCGACGCGGTGATCGGCCACTCCCAGGGCGAGATCGCCGCGGCCTGCGTGGCCGGCGCGCTCTCGCTGGACGGCGGAGCCCGGGTGGTCGCCCTGCGCAGCCGGGCGATCGGCGACGTGCTCGCCGGCCGGGGCGGCATGCTCTCGGTGGGCCTCCCCGCCGAGCGGATCCGCCCCCGGCTGGCCGGCTGGCCCGACCGGATCTGGGTGGCCGCCGACAACGGTGCCGCGTCGGTGGTGCTGTCCGGCGACGGCGCGGCGCTCGACGCGCTCCAGGCCGAGCTGACCGCTGCGGGGGTGGAGCGGGTCAAGCGGGTACCGGTGGACTACGCCTCGCACTGCGCTCAGGTCGAGGAGATCCGCGATCGGCTGCTCACCGATCTGGCCCCGGTCGAGCCGGGCGCCGGGACGGTACCGATGATGTCCACCGTCACCGGCGAGTGGGTCGACGGGACTGCCCTGGACGCCGGCTACTGGTTCACCAACCTGCGCCAGCCGGTCGCGTTCGCTCCGGTGGTGAGGGCCCTCGCCGCCGCCGGCCATGTCCGGTTCGTCGAGGTGAGCCCGCACCCGGTGCTGGTGCTGAGCATGCAGGAGACGCTGGAGCGGGTGGACCTGCCGGCGGTGGTGACCGGAACGCTGCGCCGTGGCGAGGGCGGGCTCGACCGGTTGGCCGCGTCCGCCGCCGAACTCTACGTCCGGGGAGCCACCCCGGACTGGTCCGCCTTCTGCCCCGGTGGTCGTCGGACCGAGCTGCCCACCTACCCGTTCCAGCGCCGGCGCTACTGGTTGGACCCGACCCCGCCGGCCCCGGAGAGCCGGCCGGAGGGCGGGCTGGACGGCGGATTCTGGCAGGACGTGCGGCGCGGCGACGCCGAGGCGCTCGGTGCCCGGCTGCGCCTGGACGCCGGACGGCTGGCCCCGGTGCTACCAGCCCTCGCCAGCTGGCACGCCGATCAGGTGCGCGACGCGGCCGTGGACCGTTGCCGATACCGGTTGGCCTGGCGCCCGCTGCCCGACCCGCCGCCGCGTGTCCACACTGGCACCTGGCTGCTCGTCGCGCCGCCGGACGCCCCGCTGGCGGGGATCCTCACCGACCGGCTGGCCGCCCACGGCGCCACCGTGCGGTACGCCGAACTGGACGGCACCGGCCGGGCCGCGCTCGCCGAACGGATCCGGGCCGCGCTCGCCGACCGTACCCCCGCCGGTGTCCTCTCCCTGGCCGCCCTGCCGGGCCCGGACCAGCCGGCGCCGGGTGCGCTGCCCGGCCCGGACCGGCCGGCGCCGGGCGGGGCGGCCGGCGTGCCCGGCCGGGACGCGCCGGCCGCGCTCGTCGACGCGGCGGTGCCGCCGCCGCTGTCGGGCACCGTTCTGCTGGTGCAGGCGCTCGCGGATGCCGGCGTGACCGCTCCGCTGTGGTGCCTGACCGCGGGTGCGGCGGGGGTCGAGCACGACGTCGACGTCGACCCGGAGGCCCGCTCGGTCTGGGGCATGGGGACGGTGCTCGCCCTCGACCGGCCGGACACCTGGGGTGGCTTGATCGACCTGCCCACGCCGCTCGACGCGCGGGCCGCGGACCGGGTCTGCGCCGTGCTGGCCAACCCGGACGGCGAGGACCAGCTCGCCATCCGCCCATCGGGACTGCTGGCCCGGCGGCTGGTGCGGGCACCCGCTTCTGCACCCGCTCCGGCTCCGGCCAGATCCTGGCGGCCGCGCGGCACCATCCTGATCACCGGTGGTACCGGCGCGGTCGGTGCCCACCTGGCCCGGTGGCTTGCCCGGGCGGGCGCCGAGCACGTGGTGCTGACCAGCCGGCGCGGTCCGGCCACCGACGGGGCCGCCGAGCTCTCGGCCGAGCTAGCCGCGCTCGGCGCCAAGGTGACCATCACCGCCTGCGACGTGGGCGACGCCGCCGCACTGCGCGCGCTGCTCGACGGGCTCGCTGGCGGGCCACCGCTGACTGCCGTGCTGCACGCGGCCGGGGTGCTGCCCGAGGAGACCCCGTTGGCCGACCTTTCTCCGGCCGAGTTGGCCGAGATCATCCGGAGCAAGGTGGCCGGCGCGGTGCACCTGGACCAGCTGCTCGCCGACTATCCACTGGAGGCGTTCGTGCTGTTCTCCTCGGGCGCGGCGATCTGGGGCAGCGCCGGGCGGCCGGGGTACGCGGCCGGCAACGCGTTCCTCGACGGGCTGGCCGAACGCCGCCGGGCCCGCGGGTACGCCGCCACCTGCGTCGCCTGGGGATCGTGGGGCGGTGGCGGCATGGTCGACGAGGCCGCCGGGGAGCAGCTGCGCCGGCTCGGGCTGGGCGCGCTGGACCCGGCGCTGGCCGTCGAGGCGCTGGTCCAGGCGGTGGGCCGGGACGAGAGCGGGCTGGTGGTCGCGGACATCGACTGGGCCCGGTTCACCCCGGTCTACACGCTGGCCCGGCACCGTCCGCTGCTACGGGATCTGCCGGACGCCCGCGCGGCACTGGATCGGGAGGCCGGGCCCGGAGCGTCCGCCGAAGCCGCGGACGCGGCACCGCTGGCGGCGCGGCTGGCCGGCCTGACCCCGGCCGAACGGTCCCGGGCCCTGCTCACGCTCGTACGCGAGCAGGCGGCGGTGGTGCTCGGGCACGACGAAGCGGCGGCGGTCGCCCCGGAGCGGGCGTTCAAGGAACTCGGCTTCGACTCGGTGTCCGCGGTCGACCTGCGTAACCGGCTCAGCACCGCGACCGGGCTGAAGCTGCCGGCCGCCGTCGCCTTCGACCACGCCAATCCACGGGCACTCGCCGAATACCTGGGTACCCGGCTCGGCGGCGGCCCACCGGAACCCCCGCTGCCCGTCCTGCTGGATCAGCTCGAAGCGCTGGTGGCCGGGCTGCCCGCCGCCGAGATCGAGCGCTGTGCCCTGCCCGCCCGGCTGCAAGCGCTGGCGAACGCGGTACACGGGGCACTTGCCGGTACCGGTGGGCGGGCGGGCATCGAGGAGTTGCTCGATGGGGCGACCGCCGACGACGTACTCGACATTCTCGACCAACAGCTGGGATCCGACCGGGTGACGAGGAGTTCGAATGGCTGACGACGAACGGCTTCTCGGATACCTGAAGCGGGCCACCGTGGAGCTGCACCAGACCCGTGACCGGCTGCGCGAGCTGGAGAGCGCCGACCGGGAGCCGCTGGCCATCGTCGCGATGAGCTGCCGCTACCCGGGTGGCGCCGACACCCCGGAGCAGCTGTGGCGGCTGGTCGCCGAGGGCGTGGACGCGGTCGGGCCGTTCCCCACCGACCGTGGCTGGCCGACCGGCGTCCGCTACGACGCCGACCCCGACCGCCCCGGCACCAGCTACGTGCGGACCGGTGGCTTCCTGCCGGACGCCGCCGGGTTCGACGCGGGCCTGTTCGGCATCTCGCCCCGCGAGGCGGTCACCATGGACCCGCAGCAGCGGCTGGTGCTGCACCTGGCCTGGGAGGCGTTCGAGCGGGCCGGGCTCCCACCCCGCTCGCTGCGCAGCGCGCCGGTCGGCGTGTTCATCGGCAGCGGTGCCCAGGACTACTACGACAACCTGGCGCCGGCCGCCGCCGAGCTGATCGACGACTACCTGAGTACGGGCAACGCCGCGTCGGTCATCTCCGGCCGGGTCGCCTACGCGTTCGGCCTGGAAGGGCCGGCGCTGACCGTGGACACCGCCTGCTCCTCCTCGCTGGTCGCGATCCACCTGGCCGGGCAGGCGCTGCGGCGGCGCGAGTGCACGCTGGCACTGGCCGGCGGCGTGATGGTGATGAGCACGCCCGGACCGTTCGTGGCGTTCAGCCGGCAGCGCGGGCTGGCCCCGGACGGCCGGTGCAAGTCGTTCTCGGCGGCCGCGGACGGGACCGGCTGGTCCGAAGGTGCCGGCCTGCTCCTGCTGGAACGCCTGGGCGACGCCCGGCGCAACGGACATCCGGTGCTGGCGGTGATCCGTGGCTCCGCGGTCAACTCCGACGGCGCCTCCAACGGGCTGACCGCGCCGAACGGCCCGGCCCAGCAGCGGGTGATCCGCCGGGCACTGGCCGACGCCGGCCTCACCGCGGGCGACATCGACGCGGTGGAGGCGCACGGCACCGGTACCACGCTGGGCGACCCGATCGAGGCGCAAGCGCTGCTCGACACGTACGGGCAGGGCCGCCCCGCAGACCGTCCACTGTGGCTCGGCTCGGTCAAGTCGAACCTCGGGCACGCTCAGGCCGCCGCCGGGGTGTGCGGAGTCATCAAGATGGTGCAGGCCATCCGGCACGGGCAGCTGCCCCGGACGCTACACATCACCGAGCCGTCCGACCAGGTGGACTGGTCGGCCGGCGCGGTCCGGCCGCTCGTCGAGGCGCGCGAGTGGCCCGGCCACCCGCGCCGGGCCGGGGTGTCCTCGTTCGGAGTCAGCGGCACCAACGCGCACCTCATCCTGGAGCAGTCGACCGAGCCGGCTGCCGTGGCCGAGCCGGCTGCCGTGGCCGAGCCGGCCGACGGTGCCGAGCCGGCCGGCGAGGCCCGGGTGGTGACCGGGCCGGTGCCGTGGCCGGTCACCGGGGCGACGGCGGAGGCGCTGCGCGCCCAGGCCGGTCGGCTGGCCGCGCACCTGGCCGCGGAGCCGGCGACCGCCACCACCGACCTGGGCTACTCGCTGGCCACCACCCGGTCGCCGCTGGCTCATCGCGCGGTGGTGCTGGTGGACCGGCCGGCCGACGGGCCGCGCGCGCTGGCCGCGCTGGCCACCGGCACGCCCGATCCGGCCGTGCTGCGGGGTACCGCCGGCGAAGGGCTCACCGCGCTGCTCCTGTCCGGGCAGGGCGCGCAGCGGGCCGGCATGGGGCGCGGGCTGTACGCCGCCTTCCCCGCCTTCGCGGTCGCCTTCGACGAGGTGTGCGCCGGCTTCCACCTGGACCACCCCCTGTCCGAGGTCATCGGCCGCCCCGAGCTGCTGGACGGCACTTTGGTACGCCCAGCCCGCGCTCTTCGCGGTGCAGGTCGCGCTGGCCCGGCTGCTGGAGAGCTGGGGCATCTTTTTCTTTTTCTGATGCTCGGGCACTCGCTGGGCGAGCTGACTGCGGCGCACCTGGCCGGCGTGCTCTCCCTGGCCGACGCGTGCACCCTGGTCGCCGAGCGGGCCCGGCTGATGGCGGCGCTGCCACCCGGCGGCGCGAATGGTGGCCCCTCGCAGCCCCCCGAGGACGAGATCCGCCCGCTGCTGACCGACCGGGCGGGCCTGGCCGCGGTTCAAACGGCCCGAACGCTGTCGTCGTCTCCGGCGACGCGGACGCGGTGACCGAACTCGCCGCCCGGTTCCCGACCAGCACCAGGCTGCGCGTCTCGCACGCGTTCCACTCGCAACGGATGGAGCCGATGCTGGCCGAGTTCGGCCGGGTCGCCGAGGGGCTGTCCTACGCCGAGCCGGCCGTACCGGTGGTGTCCAGTGTGACCGGTGCGGTGGCCACCGCGGGGGAGCTGCGTACTGGGGCGTACTGGGTACGGCAGGCGCGCGAGGCGGTCCGGTTCCGGGACGGAATCGAGGCGCTGCGGGCCGCCGGGGTGACCCGGTTCGTCGAGGTCGGCCCGGACGGGGTGCTCACCGCGCTCGCCCGGGAGTGCCTCGCCGGCGCGCCCGAACCGGCGGTGCTGACCCCGATGCTGCACCGCGACCGCCCCGAACCGGACACCGTGCTGGCCGCCTTGGCCCAGCTGCACGTCACTGGCGCCGACGCCGACTGGGAGGGCGTCTTCGCCGGCCGGCCCGCCCGCCGGGTGGCCCTGCCCACGTACCCGTTCCAGAGCCGGCGCTACTGGCTGCGGGCGCGGGGCGGCGACGTCAGCGGTGCCGGCCTGGACCCGGCCGGGCATCCGCTGCTGGGCGCCGCCATCACCCTGGCCGGCACCGAGGGCACCGTGCTGACCGGCCAGCTGTCGGTGCACCAGCAGCCCTGGCTCGCCGACCACGCGCTCGCCGGGGTACCGACGCTGCCCGGGACCGCGCTGCTCGAGCTGGCCCTGCGCGCCGGCGCTCAGGTCGGCTGCGGTCGGGTCGAGGAGCTGACCCTGCACCAGCCGGTGCGGCTGCCGGCCGGGGGAGCCGTGCAGGCCCAGGTCACCGTCGAGGCGGCCGACCCGACCGGCGGGCGCGCGATCGGCGTCTACACCCGCCCGGCCGACGCCGACCGGGACGAGCCGTGGGCCCGGCACGCCACCGGCACAGCGCGCCCGCTTACCGGCGAACCCGGCACCGACCTCGCCCAGTGGCCGCCCGCCGGGGCCCGGCTCATCCCGCTGGACGGGCTCTACCCCGAGCTCGCCGCGGCCGGCCTCGACTACGGGCCCGCCTTCCAGGCGCTGGGCTCGGCGTGGCAGCGGGGTGAAGAGATCTTCGCGGAGGTACGGCTGCCCGACGGCGCGACCGGCCCCGGCGACCGGTACACCCTGCACCCGATCGCCCTGGACGCCGCCACGCACGCGCTGACCCGTTCCGACGGCGGTGGCACCGGGCAGGTCCCGTTCTCCTGGACCGGGGTGGAGCCGTACGGGACCGGTACCCCGCCGGCCCGGGTCCGGTTCACCCCGACCGGGGCCGATCGGTGGGCGGTGACCGTCGCGGATGCCGCCGGCGCGCCGGTCGCCTCGATCGACACCGTCGTCTTCCGGCCGGTCGCCCCGGTCTCCGCGGTCGCCCCGCTGTACCGCGTCGCCTGGCAGCGGATCCCGACCGGTGGCGGCGCGGCACCGGTGGCGGCGGAGCTGCTGGAGGTGACCGGTGGGCTCGACCCGGCCACGGTTCGGGCCGCCGGCCTCCGGGCCCTGCACGCGGTGCAGGACTGGCTGGCCCGGCCGGG
>NZ_GG657738.1:6149135-6149967 GCF_000158815.1 Micromonospora sp. ATCC 39149
CCGGGACGGCCGGTGCAAGGCGTTCGCCGCGGACGCGGACGGGACGCCTGGTCCGAGGGCGCCGGGATGCCTGGTGCTGGAAGCCGCTGTCCGCGGCGCGCCGCAACGGCCACCCGGTCCTCGCCGTGCTGCGCGGCAGCGCGGTCAACCAGGACGGCACCTCCAACGGGCTGACCGCGCCGAGCGGCCCGGCCCAGCAGCGGGTGATCCGCCGGGCGCTGGCCGACGCCGGCCTCACTCCGGCCAATGTGGACGCTGTCGAGGCGCACGGCACCGGCACCCGGCTCGGCGACCAGATCGAGGCGCAGGCGCTGCTGGCGACGTACGGCCAGGAGTGCGAGCGTCCGCTGTGGCTCGGATCGGTGAAGTCGAACCTGGGCCACACCCAGGCCGCAGCCGGGGTGACCGGCGTGATCAAGATGGTCCTCGCCATGCGGCACGGCGAACTGCCGCGCACCCTGCACGTCAACAGCCCGTCGGCGGAGGTGGACTGGTCGTCCGGCGCGGTGCGCCTGCTGACCGAGCCGGTCGACTGGCCCGAGCACGGGCACCCCCGCCGCGCCGGGATCTCCTCGTTCGGAGTCAGTGGCACCAACGCCCACGTCATCATCGAGCAGGTGCCTGAGCCTGTTCCGGCGGGGCGGCCGGCTGTGGCGGGTACGTTGCCGTGGGTGGTGTCGGGGCGTAGTGCGGGGGCGTTGCGGGCTCAGGCGGAGCGGTTGCTCGATTTCCTGGATGAGGAGCCGGAGCGGGACCTGCGGGATGTGGGTTTTTCGTTGGCTACTGGGCGTTCGGTGTTTGAGCATCGGGCGGTGGTGTGTGGTGCCGCCCG
>NZ_GG657738.1:6150067-6200718 GCF_000158815.1 Micromonospora sp. ATCC 39149
CGTGATCGGTGGGGCGACGCTGTTCCCCGGTACCGGCTTCGTGGAGCTGGCGCTGCACGCCGGCGCCCGGGCCGGCTGCCCCGGGGTGGACGAGCTGACCATCGAGATCCCCCTCGTCCTGCCCGCCGAGGGCGGCGTCCAGCTCCAGTGCGCGGTGACCGCGCCGGACGAGGCCGGGCTGCGGCGGATCACCGTCCATACGCGACCTGAGGGTGGCTCCGCCGACCTGCCCTGGACCCGGCACGCCACCGGGACGCTGGCCCCCGACCGCGGGGCGGCGGGCGGCACCGAACTGGCCGCCTGGCCACCACCCGGCGCCGCCGAGCTGCCACTGGACGGGATGTACCCGGAGTTCGCCGCCGTCGGCATCGACTACGGCCCAGCCTTCCGTGGCCTGCGTCGCGCCTGGCGCCGAGGCGACCAGGTGTTCGCCGAAGTGAGCCTGCCCGAGTCGGCGGACTTTGAAGTGGACCGTTACGAGTCGCACCCGGCCGCGCTGGACGCCGCCCTCCAGGTGATCGGGCGCAGCGGGCTGGCCGGTGCAGAGCCGGCCCTGCCGTTCTCCTGGTCCCGGTTGCGGCTGCACGCGGTCGGCGGGACGAGCCTGCGGGTACGCGTCACGCCGGCCGGCACCGGGGCGGTGTCCCTGCACGTCGCGGACCCCACGGGGCAGCCGGTCGTCACCGTCGACTCGCTCATCCTGCGCCCGATGTCCCAGGCGCCGGTACCCCCGACCGCTGCCGCCCGGGCCACGGACACCCTGCGCCGGCTGGAGTGGCGCCCGCTCACGGTGCACAGTGCCGACCTGACCAGCCGGTGGAGCGTACTCGGCCCGGACCGGTGGGGCTTGGCCGAACCGCTCAGTGCCCCGGTGGTCTCCGACCTGGACGCGGCGGCCGACGCCGACGTGCTGGTGCTCCCGGCCGGTGGCCCGGGCACCGACGTGTACGCCGAGACGGCCCGGCTCCTCGACCTGCTGCGTGCCTGGCTGACCGACTCTCGGTTCGCCGCCGCCCGGCTGGTTGTGGCGACCAGCGGCGCGGTCAGCGGCACCGGCATCGAAGCGGTGGACGCGCCTTCCACCGCCGGCGTCCCGGACCTGGCTGGCGCCGCCGTGGCCGGGCTGGTCCGCGCCGCACAGGCCGAGCACCCGGACCGGATCGCGCTGGTGGACCTGGACACGGCCGCGGCGTCCGGGCACCTGGTCCAGGCCGCGCTGCGCTCCGGCGAGCCGCAGGCCGCGCTGCGCCGGGGCGAGCTCTGGGTGCCACGGCTGGCTCCGGTGAGCCCGCCCGCCGGGGACGGCAAACCGGTCTGGACCACCACCGGCACCGTCCTGATCAGCGGGGCGACCGGCGCGCTGGGCGGGGTGGTGGCCCGCCACCTGGTCGCCCGGCACGGGGTCCGGCACCTGCTGCTGGCCAGCCGGCGGGGTCCGGACGCCGCAGGGGTGGCCGCGCTCACCGGCGAGCTGGCCGACCTGGGCGCGGTGACCGTGGACGTGGTTGCCGTCGATCTGGCCGATCGCGAGGCGGTGGCGGCGCTGCTCGCCACCGTCCCGGACGACCGGCCGCTGCGCGGGATGGTGCACGCCGCCGGGGTGCTCGACGACGGGCTGGTCACCACGCTGACCGCGGAGCGGCTTGGCGCGGTCCTGCGGCCCAAGGTGGACGGCGCATGGCACCTGCACGAGCTGACCGCGGACCTGGACCTGTCCGCGTTCGTCCTGTTCTCCTCGGCGGCCGGCATGCTGGGCGGCCCCGGGCAGGGCGCCTACGCGGCGGCCAACGCGTTCCTGGACGCCCTCGCCGCGCACCGCCGGGCGGCCGGGCTGGCCGGGCTCTCCCTCGCCTGGGGACTGTGGGCGACCGGCGAGGCCGGGATGGGTGCGGGGCTGAGCGAGATCGACACCCAGCGGCTGGCCGCGGCCGGCATCGCGGCGCTGCCCACCGAGGTCGGGCTCGGCCTGCTCGACGCGGCCACCGGCCTGGCCGATCCGGTGTTGCTGGCCGCCCGGCTGGCGCCGCCCGCCGGCGACACGGCGGACCTGCCGCCGCTGCTGCGCGACCTGGCCGGCCCGCAGACCCGTCGGGCCGTCGCGGCGGCGCCGGCCGAGGCCGGGTCGCTGCGCGAGCGGCTCGCCGGGATGCCGCCGCACAAGCGGGCACCGGCCCTGCTCGATCTGGTCCGCAGCCAGGTGGCGGCGCTGCTCGGATACCCCGACTCGGCCGACATCCCGGTCGAACGCGCCTTCCTCGACCTGGGTTTCGACTCCCTGGCCGCGGTCGGTATGCGCAACAAACTCACCCTGCTCACCGGGCTGAACCTGTCGGCCAGCCTGGTCTTCGACTACCCGAACCCGCGGGCCCTGGCCGAGCATCTCGGCGCGCAGCTACTGCCGGAGCCCGAACCGGCCGTCGAGGCGGTCGACCCCGTCGACGTACGGCAGATGCTGGCGTCGATCCCGCTGGACCGGCTGCGCGACGCCGGCCTGCTGGACAGCCTCCTCAAACTCGCCGGCGCCCCGGCGGCACCACACCACCCGACGACCACGTCGATAGATGACATGGACAGCGAAGAGCTGATCAACCTGGCGATCGGCGAGCATGCCGATCGTGGTTGAGCAGTCCATCCCAGCAGCAGCCAAGCCACAGAGAGGGCTGAACCGAATGGACACCACGTTCGCGATCGAGACGAGCGGGCTACGCAAGTCGTACGGCGACGTACGCGGGCTGCAGGGCGTGGACCTGAGAGTCGAACGGGGCACGATGCTCGCCCTGCTCGGCCCGAACGGTGCGGGCAAGACCACGTTGATCCGCATCCTGACCACGCTGCTAAACCCGGATGACGGGGTGGCGATGATCGAGGGCCACCATGTGGTCCGCGACGCCGCCCGGGTCCGCGAGGTGATCGGGCTGACCAGCCAGGACGCCTCCATCGACGGCGTGCTCACCGGTCGGGAGAACCTGGTCATGATGGGGCGGCTGTTCCACCTCGGCCGGTCCGCGGCCCGGCAGCGCGCCGCCGAACTACTCAGCGAGTTCGATCTGGTGGAAGCCGCGGAGCGGCAGGTCCGGTACTACTCCGGCGGCATGCGACGCCGGCTCGACCTGGCGGTCAGCCTGGTCACCGCGCCGCCGGTGCTGTTGCTCGACGAACCCACCACCGGGCTGGACCCGCGCAGTCGGCAGGCGCTGTGGGAAACCATCAGGAAGCTGCTGGCGGCCGGCACCACCATCCTGCTGACCACGCAGAACCTGGAGGAGGCCGACCAGTTGGCCGACCGGATCACGTTGATCGACGAGGGTCGCATCGTCGCGGAGGGCACCGCGGACGAGCTCAAACGCCAGGTCGGCACCGAGCGGCTGGAGCTTGGCTTCGCCACCGAGCGCGACGCCCAACGGGCGCAGGATGTGATCGGTGGAGTACGCCTGGCCGGGACCAGCATCAGCATCCCGGTCGAGGACGCCGGCGAGGTCCGCCGGCTGCTCAACAAGGTCGGTGACGCCGGCCTCGACGTGCAGGGCCTGGCCATGCGCCGGCCCACGCTCGACGACGTGTTCCTCACCCTGACCGGCCACAACGCGGGAGAAGTTCAATGACCCAGACCATGTCGCACGGGCTGACCCGGATCGAACCGCTGCAACGCCCGGCTTTCGTCTTGGCGCTGAGCGACTGCCTGACCCTGATCGGCCGCAACCTGCGGCACATCATCCGGGTCCCGGAACAGCTGATCCAGATGGTCTCGCTGCCGATCATCCTGCTGCTGATGTTCCGCTACCTGCTCGGCGGCGCGATCAAAGTGGACCAGGCGTACATCAACTATGTGATCGCCGGGCTCATCGTGATCAGCGTCGGCTTCAACCTCACCACGACCATCGTCGGGGTTACCGATGATCTGCGTAACGGCATCATCGACCGGTTCCGGTCGATGCCGGTGCTGCGGTCCGCGGTGCTGATCGCCCACGTGGTCGGCGCGTTGTGCCGCAACGCGGTCTCGGCGGCTGTGCTGATCCTGGCCGGGTTCGCGGTCGGTTTCCGGCCCACCGCCGGCCCGCTGGAGTGGCTGGCCACGTTCGGCATCCTGCTGCTGTTCGTCACCGCGCTGTCCTGGGTGGCGGTGATCCTCGGTATCACCGCGAAGTCGGTCGAGGGCGGCAACGGGCTGGGCATGATCCTGGTGTTCCTGCCGTACCTGAGCAGCGCCCTGGTCCCGACCAGCACGATGCCGCCGGTGGTCGAGGCGATCGTGGTGAACCAGCCGGTGAGCCCGGTGGTGGACTCGGTCCGGTCACTACTCACCGGCGTGCCGGCGGGGCACGCGGTCTGGCTGGCGCTGGCCTGGTGGATACCCATCCTGCTGCTCTCCGTACCGCTGGCCGCCCGGCTCTTCCGTCGCCGCACGGTCGGCTGAGCCGGCGCCGGGGAGCTGGGGGAGGTGCGAATCCGATGATCGGGGAGCGAAACGGGCGGGCCGGCCGTCGAGGCGCGCGGGCGGTGATCCTGACCGGCGACGCGCACGACCATCCGGGCGGGCTGTCCATGCGGTGGCGCGCCCTGCAAACCGCGCTGGACCGGCACCTGCCGTGCAGGCTCCAGCAGCTCGGCTGCGACCGGTGGGACCGGTGCCGGGCCGGCTGCCGGCTCACTGGCCGGCCGGGCGGCACCGCCGAGGTCGCCATGCTCGACGACGTGCAGGTCTGGCACGCCGACCGGACCTACTGCCCGGAGTACGTCCGGCGCTTGGCCGGTGAGTTGGTCGCGGCCCGCGTCACCACGGTGGTGTGCAGCGGCCTCGACACCCACCGGTATGTCACCGCCCTGGCCGCGCTGGGCTGGTTCACCGTGGTCTTCGACCTGCACAACGTGGAGGCCCAGCTGCACGAGGCAATCCACGCCGCGCTGCCGCCCGGATCACCGATGGCCGGCTTCTACACCCAGCGGCACGTGCGGCTGGTGGACACCGCGGAGCGGACCGCGGTCCGCTCCGCGGACGCGGTGTGGGTGTGCAGCGACGAGGACCGGGCGGAGGTGATCAGGCGGTACGCGGTGGCAGCCGACACTGTCCGGGTGGTGCCCAACGTCGTCGAGGTCACCGGCGCCGTGCCGCCACCGGCTGACGTCCGCTCGGTCTGCTTCACCGGCCGCATGGACTGGTATCCCAACATCGAGGCCGGGCTCGCCCTCCTTCTCCAGATCGCCCCGCTGCTGCGGAAGCGGGGCCACCAACTGCCGGTCGTGGTGGCCGGCGCGATGGCCCGGGAGATGCTGGGGGACGTGGAGCTGGCGCCCGGAGTCGAGCTGATCTCCGATCCGCCCAGCCCGGCCGCCCTGATCGCCGGCAGCATCATGGCGGTTCCGCTGAAGCTCGGCGGGGGCAGTCGCTTCAAGATCCTGGAGGCGTTCGCGAGCGGTGCGCCGACGATCTCCACGGCGAAGGGCGCGGAGGGGCTCGGCGCGGTGCCCGGCGAGCACTATCTGGCGGCGGAGGAGCCGGAGGAGTTCGTCGACGCGGTGGACCGGCTGGTCGGCGACCCGGCACTTCGCACCCAGCTCACTCGGGCGGCCTGGACGCTGCTGACCGAGCGGTACTCGCTCGACGCGCTCACCGCCCGGCTGGCCGACCTGGCCGTGCCGGCCCGCTGAGCGGTCCGCCTGCCCTGAGCGGTCAGCCAGGGCCGGTCGGCGCCTCCTGGAGGTAGGCGAGCACGGCGAGCACCCGGCGGTTGTCCTCGGCGGCCAGGGTCAGGTCGAGCTTTCCGAAGATGCTGTTGATGTGCTTGCCGACCGCCTTCTCGGTGATCACGAGCATGTTGGCGATGGCGGCGTTCGATCGCCCTTGCGCTATCAGATCCAGCACCTCCCGCTCCCGCCGGCTGAGTCGGGCCAGCGGCGGGCGGCGACTGGCCCGGCCCAGCAGGCTGGAGACGACCTTCGGGTCCAGGACCGTCCCGCCGTCCGCGACCCGGCGCACCGCGTCGATGAACGTCGACACGTCGGACACCCGGTCCTTCAGCAGGTAGCCGATCCCGCCCTCGCCGGAGTGCATCAGCTCCAGGGCGTACAGCTGCTCGACGAACTGGCTCAGCACCAGCATCGGCATGCCCGGCCGGCGCTGGCGGGCCTCGATCGCGGCGATCAGGCCCTCGGTGGTGAAAGTCGGCGGCATCCGGATGTCCACCACCGCCACGTCGACCTCGTGCTCGCGCAGCGCCGCCGCCAGCGCCTCCGGATCGCCGACGGCGGCCACCACCTCGATGCCGTGGGCCTCCAGCAGCCGGGTCAGGCCGTCCCGGAGGAGAGCGAGGTCTTCCGCGATGACAACTCGCACGGAACCTCCAGAGTGATCGAGGTGGGCCCGCCGGCCGGGCTGTTCACCCAGATGATGCCGTCGAAAGCCTCCAGCCGCCGGGCGATGCCATGCAGGCCGGTGCCGCCGTCGACCGACGCGCCGCCGACCCCGTCGTCGACGACCACGGCCACCAGTCGGCCGTCCAGGAAACTGATGTCCACCGCGGCCGTGGTGGCGTGGCTGTGCTTGACCACATTGGCCAGGCATTCGGCGATGGAGAAGTACAGTGCCGACTCGATCGCGGCGGGCGCGGGCCCGGGCAGGTCGCAGCTTACGCTGGTCGGTACGGCGAGGTCGAGGGCCAGCGCCTCGACCGCCTTGTCCAGGCCCCGGTCGGCGAGCACCGCCGGGTGGATCGCCTGCATGACCGCGCGCAGGTCGTCCAGCGCGGACAGGGTGGTCGCCCGGGCCTCGCTGACCAACCGGGCGCCGGCCGCCGGGTCGGTGCGCAGCAGATGCTCGGCCAGCCCGAGCGTCATGCCCACCGAGACCATCCGGGCCTGGGCCCCGTCGTGCAGGTCGCGCTCGATCCGCTTGAGCTCCGTGACCTGCGCGTCGACCGCGCCCCGCCGGGTCCGGGCCAGCGCGTCGATGCGTCGGGTCAGCTCCCGCTCCCGCTCCGGGGGCAGCTGCGACACCACCCAGGCGTGCGTGCCCACCCCCGAGGCGAGCAGCATCAGTGCCCAGATCGGCCAGAAGTACCCGCCTCCGGACAGCGCCCAGACCGCTAGCTCGGCCGACGCCAGCACGCACGCCAGCGCGGCGTGCAGGGCCAGCCAGCGGCGTCGACCACGCGGTACCTGCAGCGCACGCCGGACGGCCAGGTGCGTCCCGACGGCGACGGCCAGGCCGAACCAGGTCCACCGTGGCCAAAAGTAGCCGCCCCCCGTGACCGCCCAGATCATCCCGGTTAGCAGGGCGAGGCTGGCCGCCCCACCGGCCTCCGCGATGATCAGGTCGGTGCCGCCGCGACCGCCGAGGAGGCGGCGACGAGGGCTGGTCGGCATGCTCATCGCAAAATCTCCATCCGGTGCGGTTTCTCGGCACCTTCACCGTAGAAGGAGCACCGGATGCCGGCAAACGACCTATGCCCCCAAATAGGGGTGGGGATTTCCCTACCCTCTACGGCGGGGTCCGGTGGCTGGCCCGGTCGTCAGCTAACGTCGAGCACCGACACGCCGCAGATCCGCAGGGACCCTGTATCGTGCCGAAACTGCGTTCGGTGTCGTGAGCCGGATTCCGAGGGCACGGTCGTGGCGATGGTCGGCGACGGCGTCAACGACGCTGCCGCGCTCGCACAGGCCGACCTCGGCCTGGCCATGGGCACCGGTACCGACGTGGCGATCGAAGCATCCGACCTCACCCTGGTCCGAGGCGACCTGGATGCCCGCCGTCGACGCGATCCGGCTCTCCCGACGCACTCTGGCCACCATCAAGGGCAACCTGTTCTGGGTCTTCGCCTGCAACGTCGCGGCCCTGCCGCTGGCCGCCGCCGGAATGCTCAACCCGATGATCGCCGGCGCCGCGATGGCGTTCTCGTCGGTCTTCGTCGTCTCCAACAGCCTGCGGCTGCGCGGCTTCAAGCCGCTACGCCAGCCGTAACGACTACGGCGACCAGACCGTCCGTGCGGGCCCGAACTCCTCCGAGCCCTGGCGCTGCCGGTAGATGCCATTGCCACGTCGGTGAGTGGGGTGTCGTCAAGCCGGACGCACAGTTCGCCCAGGTCATCGACCTCGCCCATGGTGCGGAGGCTACTCGCCATGGGTGAGTCGGGCGACCGGCTCCGAACGGTGGTCGTCCTCGCGGCGGCGGCGGGTGCGCCGGCCGAACGCGTCGGCGAGCCCCCACCGCCCCGGTACGTCGAGCAGTTCTATCCGGCCCACCGACGACGGCAGGTACGGATCGACGGCGAGATGGTCCGGGTGTGGGGTGAGCCCCAGCATTGTGCGAAGCAGTAGCAGTGGCGCGCCCGCTGACCAGCCCTGAGGGCTGCACGCCGTCGGGTACTCGACCGGGTAGTCGGTGAGGCTCCGGTCATAGCCGGCGAATGCCTCGGGCAACCGGCCGTCGAAATACCCCGACGCGGTGATCATGCCATCGGCGATCCTGGCGGCCTCCTCCCGGAGACCGTAGCGCCACAGACCCCAGGCGATGATCGAGTTGTCGAACGGCCAGACCGCACCGACGTGGTAGCCGATGGGGTTGTACCGCAGGTTGGTGGTGGACAAGGTGCGCACGCCCCAACCGGAAAAGAGGCTCGGTCCAAGGAGGTGGTCCGCCACACGGCGTGCCCGCTCCGGCTCGACAATGCCGCTCCAGAGCAGATGCCCCATGTTGGAGGCGAGCGCGTCGACGGGCTTGCCGTCCGGATCGAGCGCAAGCGCGTAGTAACCCTCCTCCTCGATCCAGAAATCGCGGTTGAACTGTTCCCGCAGTTGCGCCGCCTCGCGCTCCAAGCGGTCGGCGTACTCTGGGTCGTTCCAGAACTCGCGGGCCATTCGCGCCCCGCGCATCTTGGCGTCGTAGGCGTACCCCTGTAGCTCGCAGGTTGCCCTGGGCAGGGCGGGCAGCCGGCCGTCCCGGTAGGAGATCGCGTCCGAGGAGTCCTTCCAGCACTGGTTCTCCAGGCCGTTGCGGGTGTTGCGCCGCCAGTAGTAGACGTAGCCGGTGCCAAGCAGATCGGCGTACTCGTCGATCCAGTTGAGCGCGGCACGGGCCTGCGGTTCGAACAGCCGTACGGTTTCCACGTCGCCGCTCCACCGCTCGTACTCGTCGAGCAGAATGACGAACAGCGGGCTGGCGTCCGCAGATCCGTAGTAGGGGGTGTGTGGCTGTTCCTCGAACGCCGCCGACTCGCCGTACCGGAACTCGTGCAAGATCTTACCCGGCTCCTCCTCGCGGAAGTCGTCGAAGGTGGTGCCCTGCAGCGCCCCCAACAGGCGCAGCACGGGCGGGGTCAGCGTGGGCGCGAACGGCAGTGTCTGCAGGCTGATGAAGATGCTGTCCCGGCCGAGGAGAGTCATGTACCAGGGCAGCCCGGCGGTCGGGATCGGGCTAACCGCGGTCAGCGACGAGTAACGCATGGCGGCCAGGTCGTACAGACTGCGCTTGTATGCCGCCGTGAGCGGCTCGTAGTCGCTTGCGAGTCGCGGCGCGCGGTCGATCCAGTGCTCCAACTCCTCGCGCACCTGTGGCCTGCTCCGCCGGCGGTACGCCTCCCAGACGGTAACGGAGCCGCCGCCGCCTCGGTTGATAATCGGTTCCACCTGGAGCCCGACGTCCCAGCGGCCGTGCGGTTCGAGACAGATGTCGAAGGTCATGCCGCCGTCGTCCACCTTGGCCGGTCTATCACTGGAGATGATGGTGTCCCGGCAAAACGTCGCCCGCTCGTAGTGCAGATGAAGGCGCCCGTCTTCGTGGGACACCGATCGCTTACCGTGCTTCGGCTGATTCTCCTTGATCTCGAATATGTCGGCGAAGTCGGCTTCCGCGTCGATCCGGATGGAGACGTCCGCCGGTTCGATGTCGTGGTTGAGAACCACGAGCCGTTCGACGAAGTTCGCGCCGATGGACTGCTCGCGGATGACCGAGATCTTGGCGTTGACGTAGTGCGTGGGCTGCCCGGGGACGAGCAAGAACCGCGTCTCGAAGAAGTGCAGATCGCTGCGGGACAGGGGGCTGAGTCGCTCCCCGTTGACGCGCAGCACCCAGGTCGACAGGAAGCGGGTGTCGAACGAGAAGAGCCCTGCCGGGGTGTCGGGGGACCTGGTGACATCTCCACGCACATCAGTGACGAGGAAGGTGTTTCCGTCCAGGATGCTGAGCGTCTTCTCGGTCATGATGGTCCGGCGGCTTCCTCATGGACGAAATCCCGTGGGTGACGGCCGGAGGGTGGTCCGGTGAACAGCACCCTTCCGAGCAGGTCCACCAGCCCCAGTTGCCCCTCGACCACAAGCGCGTTGCGGAAGAACAACGGCACGAAACGTTCCTCGCCCCGAACGAGCCGGTCGAACGTATCGTTGTCGGTGCGCAGAACGGCGTCCGGCTCCGGCTGAGGCGTTTCCGGATTTGCCCTGCGGACCCGGGCAGTCCCGCTCTCTATGGCGACAAACCACTGTTCCACGACGGTGCCGGCCGACTCTGTCACGTCCAGGCGGACGGTGCCCTTGGTCTCCCGAGGAATACTCTTGAAAGTACGGCTCTCCCCACGCTCCAGCATCTGAAGTGCGTCAGCCAGCTGGTCGCCCACTTGGCGTCACCCTCCTTCCCTCGCGTGCCACCTCGGCATGACCGAAACCAGCCCCGGTCGGGTCCGCATCACCAGCTGCGCATGACGCCGCCTCTCAGATCCCGGACAGGGACGGGACGCGAGGCCCTAGCGGGTACTGCCGGTCCAACGGCGAGATGGTGATCCACCGTAGGTCGGTGAACTCGGCGAGCGCCGCCCGGGAACCGAACCGGCCCCAGCCGCTGGCCTTGACGCCGCCGAATGGCATCTGCGGCTCGTCGTGGACAGAGGCCCCGTTGATGTGGCAGATTCCGGCTTCGATCCGGCGGGCCACCTGCAAGGCGTTGGCGACGTCGCGGCTGAACACCGCGCTGGCCAGGCCAAGCTCGGTGTCGTTGGCGACTCGGACAGCCTCGTCGACGCCATCCACCTCGATCACCGCAGCGACCGGCCCGAACGACTCTTCGCTGTAGACCCGCATCTTCGGGGTCACTCCACGCAGTACGGTCGGTGGGTAGAACAGGCCGTCGGCTCGGCCCCCGATGAGCACTTTGGCGCCTTTGGTCTGGGCGTCGGCGACGAGCGACGCGACGTGGTCGACGGCTCGCTGGTTGACCAGTGGGCCGAGCTCGGTCGACGGCTCATGCGGATCGCCCATGGTCAGCCTGCCGGCGTGAACCACCAACTGGTCGAGAAACTCGTCGGCGACCGTGCGCTCCACCACGATCCGCTCGGTCGACATGCAGATCTGACCCTGGTTCAGGAAGGAGCCGGCGACGGCGGCGCGCACCGCCGCCGGGATGTCCGCGTCGGCCAGCACCAGCATCGGCGCCTTGCCGCCGAGTTCGAGGACGACACGCTTCAGATGCCGACCGGCCTTCTCGCCGACGATGCGCCCGATCGAGGTCGAACCGGTGAAGTTGATGCAGCGGGTCTGCGGATGGCAGACCAACTCGTCGACTATGTCCGCCGCGTCGGCCGGCGCGTTCGTGACCACGTTGATCGCGCCGGGCGGCATGCCGGCGTCATGCAGGGCGGCGGCGATCGCCACGTGGGTCGCCGGGGCCTCCTCGCTCGCTTTGAGCACCACCGTGTTGCCGTATGCCAGCGGAAGCGCGACGGCTCGCATGCCGAGGATCAGCGGCGCGTTCCACGGGGCAAGACCGACGACCACTCCTACCGGCTGGCGGACGCCGAGCGCGGTCATGCCGGGCACGTCAGACGGGATGACCTCGCCGACAATGCCGTACGTCTGCGCGGCCGCCTCGATGAGCATGTCGGTGGCGAGCTTCAGGTTGAAGTGGCACCAGCTGAGCACCGCGCCGGTCTCCTGGCACATCGCCCCGACGATCTCGTCGCCGCGTTCGGTCAGCAGACCCGCGGCGCGCTGCAGTACCTCGCGCCGTTGCCCCGGCGACCAGGTTCCCCAAGTAGCCTTCGCGGCAGCCGCCGCATCAACGGCGGCCGCCGCATCGGTACGGCTGGCGGCGGCAACCTCCGACAGCGGCTCGTTATCGACATTACGAACTTTTGTGGTCCTTCGCCCTGATTGGGCGGGTGTCCACCTACCGCCGATCAACAGATCGACGGTACGGATGGCGTCGGGCATGGCGATGCTGTCTCCCTCCAGTCGCGCGACACGACCTGTCGCCACGGCGCGGCTCGACCCGCCAGCGCAGCCATGGCCTCGACGTCCGCACGCTGATCGGAATAGCCAAGTTGCACCACCTTCAGCAGGATACTTCTGCAGGCGGCAGTGGGCGTGGTTTTCGAACGGAACCCTCCCCGTCAGGAGCAGCCACCGCCCGATGGAGCGCTCTGCGCGGCTGCTGGTGGCCGTCGGGCGGATCAGCATTACCGCCTGGTCGGGGTGAGTGACCGAGGAGGGCTGCGACGTCGGGCGCGATGGCGTAGCCGAGCACTCCCACCCCCAAGGGTGGGGCCGGGAACCCGTCGTCAGGTGGAAGGCCGGTCACGATCTCTGCTCGGAGTCAGGACGTGTCGGGTCCGGTCCCCGGTCCAGGCCGCTTCGAGGATCGCGGTCAGGCTGGCGGTGTCGGTCGGGCCTGGATGGTTCTGGATCAAGCGGGTGACGCCACTGGCCATCTGGGCGAAGCGCGGGAGGTCGGCGCGCGCCACGCCGATGTCCGCCAAGGTGGGAGGGATGCCGATGTCGGCAAGGAGCCCGTCGAGCCAGGTGAGGAACGTATCTGCGGCCTCGGCATCCGAGGCGTCGGTCACGTCGAGCCCGCACACCCCGGCGAGGATGGCCAACCGGTCACCGATGGCATCCCTGGCCGCGTCCAGCGCGTAGGGCAGTAGCAGCCCGACGCCCAGGCCGTGCGGCGTGTGCGTGGCTGCGCCGATGGGGTACTGGAGAGCGTGCGGGGCCGCGTTGCCCGCGTGGGAAAATGCGAGCCCGGCGAGCATGGACCCATAGGACATGTCCGCTCGCGCGTCCGTGTCGCCTCCGTCCCTGACAGCACGACGCAAGCTACGGGCGATCCGCTCCGCAGCCCGGAGCGCGTAGTGGTCGGTGATCGGGTTGCGGCCGAGGAAGACCTGCTCCACCGGGTCGCGCGGTCCGTGGGCCCGGGGTCGCGCGGTGTAGCTCTCCACCGCGTGACAAAACGCGTCGATGCCGGAGTGGGCGGTGACGGTCGCAGGGCAGGTGTAGGTGAGTTCGGGGTCGACGATGGCGAAGTCGGGCACGATGTGGACGCTGGAAACCCCCACCTTCAGCTCGCGGTCCGGGTCGGTCAACACCGAGACGGGTGAGAGCTCGGAGCCGGTGCCTGACGTCGTCGGGACCGCGACGAGAGGAATCGTCGGCCCCGGCACCTTCGACTCGCCGTAGAAGTCGCGCGGCGTCCCACCGTGGCGCCGTATGACCCCGACGATTTTGGCGAGGTCGATCACTGTGCCACCCCCGATGGCGAGGATCACGTCCGCGTCCACCTCGGCGGCGACCGAGACGGCCAAGGCGACATCGGCGAGTGGCACGTCTGGGGTCGCGTCGGAAAACACCTCGACGACCTCGACCTTCTCCCGCACGGCAACCACGATCTCGGCCACGCCCGGCTGCCCCAGAAGAACCTGGTCGGTCACGATGAGGACTCGCGAGCCGCACTCGGCCACCACTCGTGGGATATTCTGCGCGCCCCCCTCGCCCACTATCAGCTGGCGTGGTCCGCGGACGGTCTCAAGCATGTCAGTGCCTCTCTGGAACGTCGGCGGCGATTTGCTGGGCGGACGTCCAGGTCACCTGCGAGACCGGGACGGCGTCGGCAAGGTTGGCCGCCCGGGTGGCGCAGGCGCGCGCGCCGGGCGCTCGGACTCGATCGTGCCCAGGCGCCCTCGGCTCCATCGCGATGAAGACGTCACCCTTGGTGGACGGGTGGGTCGGGTCGAGGGTCCCGCGGTGGAGGTCGGTCAGGTCATGTTTGCACAGGGCGCGGTGATCCTCGGCGGGTGCCCGGGGCAGCAGGCCGGTCACGGTAGGTCGATCGCCGCGTAGGTGAGGTCGAGGTACTCAAGGATGCCCTCGTGCGACCCCTCCCTGCCGATCCCGGACTGCTTCACGCCGCCGAACGGAGCTGACGGGTCCGATATCAGACCACGGTTGATGCCGAGCATCCCCGTATCCAGCCCCTCGATGAACCGGAGCGCCCGCTGGAGGTCACGGGTGAAGATGTATCCGACCAGGCCGTGCTCGGTGTCGTTGGCCTTTGCCATCACCTCGTCGTCGGACGTGAACGAGATGATCGGCGCCACCGGGCCGAAGATCTCCGTCCTGAGCATCCGCGCATCTTCGGGCACGTCGACGAGGACGGTAGGCGGGTAGAAGTGGCCCGGCCCATCCGGACGCTCGCCGCCCACCAAGACCCGGGCGCCGCGATCGACAGCGTCGGCGACGAGCTCGTCGATCTTGGTGACCGAGGCCTCGTCGATCAACGCCCCGACGTCCACGCCGTCGTCGAGACCATGGCCCACCGAAAGCGCGCCCATCCGCTCGGCGAAGCGCGCCGTGAATTCCTCGCGCACCGGCTCCTCGACGTAGATCCGGTTGGCCGCGATGCAGGACTCCCCGATGTTGCGCATCTTGGCCACCATGGCGCCGTCGAGCGCGACGTCCAGGTCAGCGTCGGCACACACGATCAAGGCCGCGTTGCCGCCCAGTTCCATGGAGGTGCGCAGCACGTTGTCCGCAGCCTGTCGTAGCAGCACGCGCCCGACCTCGGTCGACCCGGTGAACGAGAGCTTGCGGGTCCGACCGTCGGCTAGCAGTGCTGAGACCACCTCGCCGGCACGTTTGGTGGTCACCACGTTGACGACGCCCGGGGGAACGCCGACCTCCTCCATGACGCGGGCCAGGAACAGCATGGTGAGCGGCGTCTGGGCTGCTGGCTTGGTGATCGTCGTGCAGCCCGCCGCCAGCGCAGGAGCGATCTTGCGGGCACCCATGGCCAACGGAAAGTTCCAGGGCGTCACGAAGACGCACGGTCCGACCGGCTTCGGCACGGTGAGGATGCGATATCCACCTGCGGGAGCGGTGCTGTAGCGCCCCTCGACGCGCACCGCCTCCTCGGCGAACCAACGGAAGAACTCGGCGCCGTAGGCCACCTCTGCCCGAGCCTCGGCGAGCGGCTTGCCCATCTCGAGCGTTATCAGCCGGGCGAGCTCCTCGGATCGCTCGGTCAGTGCCCGGTATGTCGCGGTCAACAGCTCCGACCGCTTCCGCGGCGGGGTCGCCGCCCACTCCGCCATTGCCTTGCTCGCCACGTCCAGAGCGGCGATCCCGTCAACGACGTCGGCGTCCGCCACCTCGGCGATGGTCCTGCCGGTGGCCGGGTCCTCGACGGCAAAGGTGGCTCCGCTTGCGGCGTCGCGCCAGGCGTCGCCGATCCGGAGCCGCCGGTGCTCGGGGGCCAGGACGTTCATCAGGTCACTCATTGCGTCAGCTCCTGTGAGGTTCTCGGTGATGTCCGGCGCGCCTCAGCGATCGCGCTGTGCGGGTAGACGAACGGGTCACACGCCCTCGTCGGGGGCGAGGTTGGCGAGCGGGTCGAATGTGGCCTCGGCCTTGGCTGTAGGGCGAGGCCACGCGCTACCGATCGCCTTCTCTGGCCACGGCCGTTTCAGCGTCGTCGGGCCGTGCTCACTGGTGACGGCCCGTCGAGGCTCGACTGCCACGTGCGGGCACATGTTGCCGTCGCCGCCCGGCGCGGTTACCGCCCGGCCCCGGACAGCGACACCCCGGTGCCCGCATCGAACAGGTGCGCACGCTCCAGGTCGACCGTGACAAGCAGCCGCTCGCCCGGCGTACCGGTGACGGTGGGTCGTGCCTTGACCTTGAGGATCTCCGTCCCCACTCGGACATCGACCACCGTCCGGTCACCGAGCGGCTCAAGCCCGTAGAGCTCCCCCGACAACGACGCGTTCCCACGCTGCTCGACGGACAGGTCCTCCGCGCGCAGGCCCAGCAGCAGCGGACGACCGTCCTCAGCCGTGGTCCAGCGGGGCCGCGGCAACGTCCAGCCTTCCGTACCGACCAGACGATCTCCCTCGGCGTGGCAGGCGAGCAGGCTGATCGGCGGGCTCCCGACGAATCCTGCGACCCACTGGTTGGCCGGACGCTCGTACACCTCGGTCGGCGTTCCGACCTGTTGCACCTTTCCCTCCTTGAGGATCGCGACCTGGTCGGCCATGGACAGGGCCTCGACCTGGTCGTTGGTCACGTAGACGAAGGTTGCTCCGAGGCTCCGGTGGATGCGGGTGAGCTCGGTGCGCATCTCGACGCGGAGCTTGAGGTCGAGGTTCGTCAGCGGCTCGTCCATGAGAAACGCGCGCGGGCGACGGACCAGCGCCCGGGCCAGGGCGACACGCTGCATCTCACCGCCCGACAACTGCGCGGGGCGACGCCGCAGCAGACGTTCGATGTGCAGCAGGCTCGACATCTGTTCGACGGCAGCGGCGATCTCGCTCGAAGAACAGCGGCGTGCCCGCAGCGGCGAAGCGATGTTCTCGTACACCGTGTGTCGCGGGTAGAGGGCGTAGCTCTGGAAGACCATGGCCAGGTCGCGTGCGGCCGGGGGGTCACCGGTCGCGTCCCTGCCGTCCAGATGCACCGACCCGGCGTCAAGCTTTTCAAGGCCGGCGATCGCGCGCAGGGTCGTCGTCTTGCCTGCCCCGGAGGGCCCGAGCACGACGAAGAACGAGCCGTCCGGCACGTCCAGCGTCACCCCGTCCAGGGCCTGGACTTTGCCGAAGGACTTGCACAGCCCGTGCACTGCCACGGTTCCCATCAGGCCACCAGTTCTTCCGTGCTCACGTCGTAGACCGCCGGGGTCCCGCCGGTGTGCCGCAGCCCGACCGGTGCGTCAGCGGCGAAACGGCCCGTCGGTGGCATCCGAACCCGTAGGTCGCGCTGGCCGCCGTGGTCAACTACGTAGATGATTTCGTCGCCCAGCCACTCCGCCGAGACCACGCGGGCCGGGACCGAACGTTCCGCCCCTGGTTCTGTTACCTCCAGCGCCTCCGGCCGTACGCCTGCGACCAGGCAACGGTCGCGCGGCAGGCCCGGTGGTGGCGTGAGGACCAGTCCGCCCTGACTGCGCAGCTTCCCGTCGGCCACCTCCACCTCGATGAGGTTCATCGGCGGGGAGCCGATGAACGCGGCGCAGAAAAGACTCGCCGGACGGTCGTAGACTTCCAGCGGCGTGCCGATCTGCTCGACGCGGCCTTTGTTGAGGATGGCGATTCGGTGACCGAGCGACATCGCCTCGACTTGGTCGTGGGTGACGTAGACCATGGTCGTCCCCAACTGCCCCTGCAGGTGCTTGATCTCCGTGCGCATGTCCGCCCTCAGCTCCGCGTCCAGATTGGTGAGAGGTTCGTCCATGAGGAACGCGCGCGGTCGTCGCACCAGGGCGCGAGCAAGCGCGACGCGCTGCTGCTCTCCGCCCGACAGCTGGCGCGGTCGCCGGTTCAGGAGCGGACCAAGCCGCATCAGCCGGGCGGCCTCGTCGACCCGCTCGTGCACCTCCGACTTGGGCAGTCCCTCGGCCCGCAGTGGGAACGCCAGATTGTCGCGGGTTCTCAGATGCGGATAGAGAGCGTAGAACTGGAACACCATGGCGATGTCGCGCTCGGCGGGCGGCAGGTCGTTGACCAGCGTGTTGCCGATGCGGATGTCGCCCGTCGTCTGCCTCTCCAGGCCGGCTATGGCCCGCAGCGTGGTCGTCTTGCCGCAACCCGAAGGGCCGAGCATCACGAACAGCTCGCCGTCGCCGATGGACAGGTCCACGTGATCAACCGCGACCGTCCCGTCCGGGTAGCGCTTGTGCAGGGCGGTCACCTCGATGCCCGCCATCAGCGTCGCACCGCCCCGAGCGTCACGCCGGCGACGAGGTGCTTGCGCACCAGGTAGGCGAAGACGAGTACCGGTAGCGCGAACACCACGGAGGCGGCGGCCACGAGACCCCAGTCCACGGTGGTGCCACCGATGAGGCCGGCGATGGCGGGTGGAGCCGTCCGCACGTTGTCGCTGGAGGTAAGGAAGATGGCGAACACGAATTCGTTCCACGAGAAGATGAGTGCGAAGACCGCCGTGGCGGCAATGCCGGGCACGAGCAGGGGAAGGGTAAAACGCCAGAACGCCTGCAAGCGGGTGTAGCCGTCGAGCATGGCGGCATCCTCGTACTCCGCGGGCACCTCGTCGACGAACCCCTTCATCATCCAGATCGTGAACGGGAGGTTGTACGCGGCGTAGATGAGGATCAGGCCGAGCTTGCTGTCGATGAGTCCGACTTGGCGGTACATGAGGAAGATCGGGATCACGACTACCACGGGCGGCATGAAGCGGGTGGACAGGATGAAGAAGAGTTGGTCCTTCTTGGCCTTCACGGCGAAGCGTGAGTAGGCCCAAGCCGCCGGGACCCCCAGCGTGGTGGCCAGCACCGTGGAGGCCCCGGCGACCACGACGGAGTTGAGGAACGAAACGGACAAGGCCGAGCGACCGCCGCCGGAGGCGACGAACACGTCCTTGAAATGGTCCATAGTGACTTTGAAGCCGAAGAACTCGGCCGGAATGGCGTAGACGTCCCGGTTCTCCTTGATGGACGTCTCGATCATCCACAGCACCGGGAAGAGCATCACGACGGCCAGCACGGTCAGCAGCGCGATCTCCAGCACGGAGCGGCCCCGGCCGCCAACGCGGCGCGCGGGGGGCGTGTGATCCCGGGCAGGACCTGTGGACACGGCCTCGTCGACGGAGACGGCCATCAGCCCTCCTTGAGCTTGTTCAAGTAGCGCAGGTAGAGCTGCGTGAGGACGATGACGACGAGGACCATGAGGATCCCGTACGCCGAGGCGGTTCCGGTGTTGAAGCCCAGGAACGCGACCTTGTAGACGTGAAACGACAACGTCTCGGTGGAGACCCCCGGACCTCCGCTGGTGAGGATGTAGACGAGGTCGAACAGCCGGAAGGCCTCGATGGCCCTGAACAACACGGCGATGAGGAGCAGCGGCCACACCAGCGGAAGAGTGATGGTGCGGAACCGGAACCACTCGGACGCCCGGTCGATCGAGGCGGCTTCGTACAGGTACTTGGGAACCGCGGTAAGGCCCGCCAGTGCGATGAGCATGATGAACGGCGTCCATTGCCAGGTGTCGACCACGATCAGGGAAATCAACGCCGTTCGCTGCCGGGTGAGCCACTCCACCTGTCCCAGGCCGAGCGAGCCGAGCATGCTGTTGATCACGCCGAATTGCGCGTCGAGCATGAATCGCCAGAACAGCCCGACCACGACCGGTGACAGCATCATCGGAACCAGGAACAGAGTGGTCAGCAGTCCGCGCCCGTGCGTGCGCCGTGAGATCAGGTAGGCGATGGCGAAACCGAGCACGGTCTGCAGGCCGACCGCGCCTACCACGTAGATCAACGTCGTCAAGGCCCTCTGGTGGACCTGCGCCGACTTCAGGATGGCGGTGTAGTTCCCGAACCCAATGAAATGGGCGGGCCCCCCGCGGGTGGCCGAGTAGTCGGTGAAAGACAGGTACAACGCCCACAGCAACGGGAACACCGACATTGCGAGCAGCAGCAGCAGCGCGGGGGAGATGAAGGCCACGGCGAGCCCGCGGTCGCTCAGCCGGCGGGACCGACCCGGTGCAGGTGGCGTCGCAGACGCCACCTGCACCGCGTCGGTCCTCAGAGGGACGGGGTCGCTCACAGTCCGCCGCCGCCCTTGCGGCTGCTGGAGTCGAGCACGCCCTGCTGTTCCTTGGCGATGTCGTCGAGCGCATCCTTCGGCTTCTTCGCGCCGTTGAGAGCCGCGTTCACGTTGGTGTTCTCAATGTCGACGAGGCGCGCGTACTCGGGCACGTTCCACATGTCCCGCATCCGGGGAACCGAGTCGGTGTACACCTGGTTGAACGGCCCGGCATTGAGGAACTCGGGCGACTCCAGGGCGTCCGTACGCGATGGCACACCGCCAGCGGCGGCCCACTTCTTCTGGATATCAGCCCGCTCGAACCACTTCATGAAGTTCAGGGCCTCCGCCTGGTTTGCCGTGGAGGAGTAGGCCGACACGTGCATCCCCATACCGCCGAGAGGGACCAGGTTCGTCTTCTGGCTCGGCAGGGTGGCAAAACCCAGCTTGTCGAGAATTTGCTCCCGCGTGGTGCCGAGCGTCGACTGCTTCGGATCAAGCAGGCCGCCGCTCGCGGCGATCCAGTTGAACGCGATGCATGCCTTGCCCTGGGCGACCGCCGCGTTCACCTCGTCGATGAACCAGTTGCCGGAGCCCTTGGCGGTCAGCGGCTTCATCTTGTTGACCAGGACGTCCATCGCCTCCTGGCCCGCAGCGTCGTTGAGGACGCCCTCGATCTTGCGCGTCTTGGCGTCCCAGAGGTTGCCGCCGTAGACGCCGTTGACCGTGTTGTAGGTGACGGCAGCGGCGTCGGAGCCGTTGGCCTGGTGGAAAGCCAGCCCGCTGACGCCGGGGTTGTCCGCCTGGCACCTCTCGGCGACTGAGATCATCTGGTCCCAGGTCTGCGGTGGCTTGTCGCCGATCAGGTCCTTGCGGTAGATCATCGTCCAGGTGTCGCCGAGCAGCGGCAGTCCGTACAGGCTGGCGTTTTCGTCGCGCTTGCCGGTCTCCGCCTGGGGAAACTGGCCGTAGGCCGCCAGGAGGTACGGGTTGTAGGCCTTGACGTCGATGTTGTTCTTGACGAAGTCGGTGATGTCGAGGATGTTGCCGTTCGTCACGGCCTCGCCGATGTGTTGCGAGTCCAGGATCGCGATGTCGAAGTCGGTCTTGCGCGCGGCGAACTGGGTGAACATCGCGTCGTGCCAGTTCGCGTTCGGCACGGTGTTGACCTTGATGGTCGCGTTCGGTCGCTCCTTTTTGTACTCCGCGTTCGCGAAGGCTTCCAGTGCGTGGGCGGGAGGCCAGTCGAACCAGATGAAGCTGAGGGTCAGCGGGTCCTTGGTGAGCTCCGGGATGGCCGCCGGTGCCTTGGGGGCGCTCGCCTTCGCGCCGTCGTCCTGGCCATCGCCGCAAGCCGCCACGGTCGTGGTCACCAGCAGCATGGCCGCCGTCGCCAGCAGCACCTTTCGACCAGAAACGGAAATTCGTCCCATTCGCTGTGGATACCGCATCTTCTTGCCTGCTTTCCGGGTGGGGACTTCTAGAGCCTCGCTATGTGCCTCGCCGAGCAGGTGCTGGGTTGTTCAGGCGTGTTGCCGGGCTGTCGCGGGGGCCGCCCCGCGGGCCGGCGTCACGAGTGCGCCGCGATGTACCGGGTCTTCATGCCGTCGAGAAGTCCTTCGGTTCGTCTGCGGCCGGTGACGAACCGAGCAGGACGTCGATCATGCCCATCGGAACTCAAGGTGATCGAAGTAGAGCGATGGCGGGCGGTTCCGCGATGGTGCAGGATGGCGGGCATCCGACGCTTTTCCTATACGATCGATTGGGGCGTCAGCATGCCGCAGCGTCGTGACTGATGTCAACAGGTTCACGAAGGCGCAAGAAGGGACCTCACGTCACGATGGACGACGAAGCGATGATCGCGCGGGGCCGTAGGGCCGTGACGGGCGGAATGCCGCCGGGAAGGTCTGGCGGCCGGCTTGCCGACGAGGTGTACGACACGCTGCTCGGACAGCTGATGTCGCTACGGATCGAGCCTGGCTCCCGCGTCACGATCGACGTCCTGGCGCGAGAGTTGGGGGTCTCGCAGACGCCGATCCGAGACGCTCTGAACCGTATGGAGGCCGAGGGCCTGGTCGTGCGTGTGCCCCATGCTGGCTACCGCATTCCCCCCCAAATCACCCGGCATCGATTCGAGGACATGCTCGAGGTCCGCCTGCTCCTCGAGCCGGCAGCGGCGCGCAGATCCGCCGAACGCGCCTCCTCGGAGCAGGTGGCCGGTCTGCGACGAATGCTGGAGGAGATGGCGGAGTTGGAGGGGGGCAAAGGGCCCATGGCCTATGGCGCCTTCGGGCTGCGCGACGCCGCTTTTCACGATCTCGTCGCCCTGAGCGCGGAGAACCAGGTCATCCGTGAAGCGCTCGCTCGCCTGCACAGCCACGTGCACCTCTTCAGGCTTCACCACGACACCCAGGTCACTCACTTGGCCATGGCCGAGCACGAGGAAGTTGTGGCCGCGATCGCCGCGCGTGACCCCGACGCCGCCGCCTACGCGATGCGTCGGCACATCTTGCGGTCCGGCGAGCGTTTCCGACGATTGTTCGACGAGGCCAAGGATGCGGACGCAATGGCGGTGGCGGCTTGACGGGCGGGCGGGGCAGAGGAATGCTAGCCCAATCGGATCGGATTGGATCGCGTCCACCTCACCGCCACCAGATGCGAGGAGAAGCAGGTGCCCAGAGCGCTGCTCCTGACCGGCGACGCCGCCGAGGAACTCGACACCATGTACCCCTACTACCGCGTGCAGGAGGGTGGCTGGGACGTTGACGTCTCGTCACGGACGCTGCGTGACGTGCAACTGGTCATCCACGAGTTCGACCCCAACTCCGACGCCTACGTGGAGAAGAACGGCCGGAAGCTGCCGGTTGACGTGCCCTGGGCCGACGTCGACGTCGAGCGCTATGACGCCCTCATCATCCCCGGGGGACGTGCCCCCGAGTGGATCCGGGTCGACGCCGACGTCAGGCGCATCACCGAGCACTTCTTCGCGCGCAACCTCCCCATCGCGCTGGTGTGCCACGGCGCGCAGGTACCAGCGGTGTACGGGCTACTGAAGGGTCGAAAGACGGCGTGCTTCCCCCCCATCACCGGTGACATGGAGAACGCGGGCGCGACGGTCATCGACGCTCCCGACGTCGTGGACGGCAACCTCGTCTCCTGCCGGGGGTGGCCCGACATGCCGCAATTCGGCAGGGCGATGATGGAGGTCTTTTCGAAGTCCGTCAACCCCGCATCGGCATGAGCACACCTGGCTTGCCCCGGTGACGGCACTTCGGACCGTCGCAGTCGACGGTTCCCCCGTCCACGTCCTGGAGAGCGGCACCGGGCCCGCGGTGCTGATGCTGCACGGCTCCGGACCCGGCACGACCGGGTCCGGCGCCTGGGCAACGACGGTGGAGGCGCTGGGCACTTCCTGGCACCTGGTGGCTCCTGACCAGGCGGGGTTCGGCCGTACACCTATCCCGGCGGGCTCCAGGGGTGGGCTCCGGCTGTGGACGGAGCAGGCCGCGGGCCTAATGGATGCTCTCGGTATCGAGCACTACGCCGTGGTGGGTCACTCCATGGGCGGTGCCGTGGCGCTGGCGTTGGCGGCCGCGCGCCCCCAGCAGGTCACCCGTGTCGTGGCGGTCTCGACGATGGGCGCTCCCGGGGCGCCGCTGTCCGCCGATCTCGACGCGATCTGGGCCGCCCCCGCCGGCCCGCTCGGGGCACGAGACATGCTGAGTCGCCTCGTCCTCGACCAAGCGCTCGTGACCGACTCGGCCGTCGATGCCCGTGCAGCTGCGATGCGAGCGGGGGCGGCCGCATTCGCGTCGTTGTTCCCTCCACCTAGGGCACGATGGGTCGACGAACTCACCCTCTCGGCGCACACGCTGGCAGCGGTCCGCGCCCCCGTGCTACTCGTTCACGGCGCCGAGGATCGAGTCACCCCGCTCGAGACGGCAGCCCAGCCCCTGCTGGAACACCTGACCGATGTCCGTCTGCACGTGCTCGGCCGATGCGGGCACGTGCCGGCGATCGAGCACCCGTACGAGTTCAGGCTACTGTTGTCGTGCTTCCTCCGCCGGGACCGAGGTCACTAATTGCTGCGGCAGGTCCGCAGCCCGTGCCGCCAGGTCCGCACCGCAGGTGCTTACGCATGCTCAGCGCTGAGCAGGTTCCCACCACACCAGGTTGGCGGCCACCTGGCCCACCGGTTCGATGATCTCCCACGCCTCGGCTATCAGCCCGTCGTCGATCCGCCAGATGTCGACGACCGCGATCTCCGGTCCCGCGTCGGGAAGCCAGCGCCGCGAGTACATCACGACGTGATCGCCGTCGGTTAGCACCTGATGGATCTCGACCTGCATACCGGCGAGCGGTACCAGTGCGGCGCGGACGGCGGCGAGCGAGTCCTACTACCCGGCGGACGCGGAGAGTGCCGCCTACTTCACGGAGTAGCCTACTTGTGCCGCCCGATCGAGCGCGGCGGGCTGTCCGTCAGTCTCTTGATCAGGTGCGCGGATCTGCCGAAACCAGCTCGCTACCTGGCGTTACGGCCGACCTCGGCGCGGCAGTCGCAGTCCATGAACACGTGATTGATCAGCCCATCGGGCAAAGCCAGTCGATCAGGTGCCCCGCGATGCCTCAGACGTGCCGGACCGGGGCACCAGGACCACCACCGCAGTTTCGGACGAGCGCCGGGCAGCGTAGCCATCCAGGTTCTTGTCGATCTCACGCCAGCGGGCCCACAGCCGCGACCGTTCGTCGCCTGTCGCAGCATGACCACGCACCGGCCGCGGCCCGTCAACCAGGTCAACGGTCGCGTCCGGGTGCGCCTGCAGATTGAGCCACCAGGCCGCGGGTCGCGGGTGGGGCGTCGGTGGCGAGTTCGTGGTGTCCGCGTCGGAGGTTCTGCACGAAGGCGTGGCCGGTGACGATCGTCTGGGCGGTCCGGTCGGTGCGGAGTCCGCGCATCGGTCCGAGCCGGTGTTTGAGCTGGCTGTGGTCGGCCTCGATCGTCCCTCATCAGGGGGCACCGTTCCACGGGCTTCCGCGGCCTTCCCTTACCGCGCAACGGGTTCGGGCGTGTCTGCAACCAACCACCTAAATCGGCCACCCTCCACACTCACGCCGTTACATGGAGAGGCCCAGCGAATTTCGTCACCCGCCGCAAGTCAGATCAAATCGACGCCAACCATTCAATAAAGTTGATGTCTTGTCAGTTACGCCACCTACTGTTAGCGTTCATGTACAGGTAGAAACTCTCTGCTTTGCAGAGTCGACCTTTCCCGCGCCCGCAAATGGGAGCCAGACGTGCGATTCTCGCGACGAAGAATATGACGGCGACCTCTGCCCGTGAATTGCCGCTGCGGCCCGACTCGTCCCGCCCACGCGACTTTCGTCTCTACTGGCTGGCCGGCGGGATCAACCTGCTCGGCTCCCAGGCCTCCGGCCTGGTCCTGCCGCTGGTGGCGCTCGCCGTCAGCGGTTCGCCGACTTCCGCCGGCCTGGTGGGCGGCCTCGGCCTGGCCGGGCGGCTCGTGGCGGCGCCGGCGGCGGGCGTGCTGGCCGACCGGCTGCCCCGCAAGGCCATGATGGTCACCGCGCTGCTGGTGGCGGCCGGCGCCATGGCTACGGTCGCCGGCACTCTGGCGGCCGACGCGGTCACCCTCGGCATCCTGGCCGGTGCCGCCTTCGTGGAGGGCGTCGCCCAGGCCGGTTACGAGTCGGCCGGCGCGGGGGCCATCCGGCGGGTCCTGCCCCCTGACGACCAGCGGGCGCTGGCCCGGCTCGAGGCCCGCAACCACGCCATGCAGATCGCCGGGCCACTGCTGGGTGGGGCACTCTTCCAACTGGCGCGTTGGGCACCATTCCTCGCCGACGTGGTCTCCTACCTGGTCGCCGCGTCCTGCGTTGCCGCAATTCGCACGGACCTCAACCCACAGCGGACGGACCGCAATTCGTTCCTGGCCGACCTGCGGACCGGACTGCGCTTCGTGTGGGAACACCCGTTCCTACGTTTCGTCACCATCTGGGCCGCCGGCATCAACTTCGTCTTCGGCGCACTGATATACCACACGATCCTGGTCGCCGGCGGCCGTGGCGATCTGCCGGTGTCGGTCGGCCTGATTCTCACCATCGCCAGCGTCGGTGGTCTCGTCGGCGCGTTGTCCGCGCCGCGGGTGCTGCGACACCTGCGGCCGGTGGTGGCCATCCCGATCGCGTCGTGGGCGACGGTGGGCCTGGTCGCCGCGCTGTGCGTGGCCCGGCAGCCCTGGAGCTACGGGCTGCTGTTCGGGCTGGTCTTCCTCCTCACGCCCATGGTGGCCATCGTCTTCCAGTCCCGTGCCATCACGATCACCCCCGACCACCTCCAGGGCCGGGTGGCAACGGTGATCGGCACGACCGGAGAGGCGCTGCGGGTGCTCGCGCCGGTGCTCGCCGGCGCGCTGGTCGCCCGGTACCACCCCGGCGCGGTGGCACTGATCTTCGCGGCGGTCCTGGCCATGCTGGCCGCATACGCGACCGCCAACGTCCGGAAGCTGCGCACCGGCACGGCCCCGGCGAAGGAGGACTGAGGATGGCTCGCAACTTCCGCGTCTACTACCCGGCGCTGCCGCTGGTGGCCGAGCACGCGCCGCACCGGGCCGCCTTCGTCGGCGACGCCGACGGGCGCTGCCAGGTCTTCGTCTGGGACCGCGAAGTCGGGTCGGCGCGCCAGGTCACCGACCGGGCGGCCGGCACCGTCCGGGCCGCCATCGACCCTGGCGGCACCACCGTCTGGTGGTTCGACGACGACCTCACCGGGGTGGGCAGCTGGCGGGTCTGCGACATCGACCACCCGGAACACTCGACCGAGGCGCTGCCGGGGCTCGCCCCGGCCCGGCACGCCGGCCTCGCCATGGCCGCCGACGGCACCGCCGTGATCGGCCTTTCCGACACCGGGGGCATGACGCTGTTCCGGCGGACCGCCACCGGCCGGGTCGACCGGATCTCCCGGGTCTCCGGATACGCCCACCTGGTCGACGTGGACCCGGCCGGCCAGCTACTCGTGGTCGGCACCGACGCCGCGTCGCCCACCGCGGTCACCGTGCTGACCGGCGACGGCACGCCGGTGGCGGTGCTGCCGGGCAGTGCCACCGGACGGGTCTGGCCGCTGGGATTCGCGCCCGGGACCGGTCCGGCCCGGCTGCTGCTGGTGGTCGAGGAGAACGGCGAGTACGCGCTGGCCACCTGGACCCGGGCCGGCGGGCTGGCCCGGCACGAGTGGCGCTTCGACACCGAGATCACCGCCAGCTGGTATCCGGACGGAACCCGCGTCCTCGTCCGCCAGGATCGACACGCCGGCAGCCACCTGTACTGTGTCGACCTGTCGGCGGGGACGCGTACCGAGGTACCCACCCCGGCCGGCAGCATCCTGGACGCCGCGGCCTGGCCCGACGGTGACGTGGCGTACGTCTGGACCGACTCCACGACACCGCCGCAGATCCGCTCCGTCGCCGGGGTGGAGCTGCCGACGGCACCGGACGACGGCCCGGGTGACGAGGCGGTGTCGCTGGCGCAGTACTGCCGGCGGACGCAGGTCTGGGTGCCGGGGCCGGCCGGGCCGATCCACGCGCTGGTCGCGGCGCCCGCCGACCGGACCGGGCCGCTGCCGGCGGTGTTCCTGGTGCACGGCGGACCGTTCCAGCACGCCCGGGACGCGTACGACCCGCTGGTCGAGGTGCTCGTCCGGACCGGCTGTGCGGTGGTCCGGGTCAACTACCGGGGCTCCAGCGGATACGGGGCCGCCTGGCGAAACGACTTCCGCGCCGGCGTCGGGCTCACCCAGCTGGAGGACCTGGCGGCGGTCCGGTCCCATCTCTGCGAGCGGGGCGTGATCGTCGAGCACCGGGTGGCGCTCTGGGGCAGTTCCTGGGGCGGGTACCTGACCCTGCTCGCCCTCGGGGTGCAGCCGGACCTGTGGCGGCTCGGAGTGGCGATCAACCCGGTCGCCGACTACGCCGCCGCCTTCGCGGCCGCCACCCCGGCGATCCGCGCGCTGGACACGATGCTGTTCGACGGCACGCCGCAGGAGGTCCCGCAGCGGTACGCGGACTCCTCTCCCACGAGCTACATCGACCGGGTACGCGCACCGGTCTTCATAGCCGTGGCCACCGACGACGTCCGGTGCCCGCCCGCCCCGGTGGAACGCTACGCCGAGGCGCTGTCGCGCCGCCGGGTCCCCGTGAAACTCCTCCGGACGCGAGCCGGGCACGAGGATTTCGATGCCCGTGGTCACGTCTCCCTGATGCAGGCGGTGCTGCTGTTCATGCAGCGGCATTTCGACGGCGTACGGGACGAAGGGACGCCGGTCGCGCTCGCCATGGCGCGACCGACGGACTGACGTACCGGACGGCGGCCTGACGGTCCACGAATGGCGAGGGGAGGTGAGAGCCCATGCGTAAGAACATCATCGAGAACGACCCGATCAGCGGCAACCGCGACCAGGTCCGTTCCGACGTCGCCGTCACGGTGACGGTCACCGTCAAGTTCTGATCCACCACCGAGTGGGATCGCCGGTCCCGCGCCTCGGCCGGCACCCGGCGATCCCACTTCGGTGTCGCCCTCGTCGGGTCCGGGCTTCGTGAGCAAGGAGAGGTGACATGCGGGTTCTGCTGGTCAACATGCCGTGGGCGTCCATCGATGTCCCGTCCCTGGCGCTGGGGATCCTCACCAACAGCGTCCGCCGGAGTTGCCCGGATGCCGAGGTCGAGGTCGTGCACGCCAACCTCGACTACGTCGACTGGGTGGTCGACCGCACCGAGTTCACCCTGCACGACTACCAGTACTATTCCCTGTTCACCTACTTCGCCGGGTGCGGTGACTGGGTCTTCTCCTCCGCGCTCTACGACGACCCGCAGTGGCGGCTGGACGAGTTCACCAGCCGGGTCCGCGACCAGATGTCCGAGCGGGAACTCGCGCGCAACGTCGAGCTGCACCGGTCCGCCCCGCAGTTCATCGCCGAACTGGCGACGCGGATCGTCGAGCGGGCGCCGGACCTGGTCGGTTTCACCTCCACCTTCCAGCAGAACACCGCCGCGCTGGCGGCGGCCAAGCACGTCAAGCGGCTGGATCCGACGATCCGTACCGTGTTCGGCGGGGCCAACTGCGACGGCGAGCAGGGTGCGGCCCTGCACCGCAACTTCCCCTTCGTCGACCTGGTGGTGCGCGGCGAGGGCGAGGCGGCGTTCCCGCGACTGCTGGCCGCCCTGGCCGGCGGCGACCCCGCGCGCCCACCGGTGCCGCCGGGGGCCGCCGCGGGACTGGCCGGCGTCGAGGGGTTGTGCTGGACCGCCCCGGACGGCCGGCGGATCGCGAACCCGATGAGCACCAAGCCGCTGCCGCCCGCCGAGATCGTCACCCCTGACTACGCCGGCTACTTCGAGCGGCTCGCCGCCTCCCGGGCCCGCAACTGGGTCGAGCCGAAACTGGTCGTCGAGGGCGCCCGGGGATGCTGGTGGGGCGAGAAGCACCACTGCACCTTCTGCGGGCTCAACGGCTCGTTCATGGAGTTCCGCAGCAAGAGCCCGAGCAGGTTCTACGACGAGATCGTCTCTCTCGCCGAGCGGCACCAGGTGCTCGACATGTTCGTGGTCGACAACATCCTCGACATGGGATACGTGACCTCGCTGCTGCCCAGACTCGCCGAGTCCGACTACGACCTGCGGTTGCAGTACGAAATCAAGTCCAACATGAAGGGCGCGCAGGTGCAGGCGCTGGCCGACGCCGGCCTGGTGAGCGTGCAGCCCGGGATCGAGAACCTCAGCAGCCGGGTTCTCAAGATCATGGACAAGGGGGTGACCGGCTGTCTGAACGTACGCATGCTGCGCGACGCCGAGACCAGCGGCGTCACCGTCGCCTGGAACTACCTCTACGGCTTCCCCGGCGAGACCGACGAGGACTACCAGACGATCCTGGACCAGTTCCCGGCACTGCACCACCTGGCCCCGGCCGGCGGCAGCAGCCGCATCGCCATCGAGCGGTTCAGCCCGTATTTCAACCGTCCCGAGCTCGGCTTCGGCGACCTGCGGCCGGCGGGACAGTACCGCCTGAACTACGACCTGCCCGAGTCGGAGCTGATGGACCTGGCCTACATTTTCGACGTGCCCGAGCAGGGCATCGGCGCGGAGCTGGCGGCCCGGCTGGAGGAGGCCGTGACCGAGTGGCAGCACGAGTACGCCCGCAGCCAGCTGACCCACCATGATCTCGGCGAGGAGATCGTGCTGGTCAGCCGCCGCAAGCACTTCGCCTGGCGGGTGCTTCGCCTGACCGCCGCGCCGGAGGTCGCCGCCTTCCGGCAGCTCGACCAGCCGCACACCGTCGACTCGCTGGCCCGCCGGCTCCACCGCCCCGAGCCCGAGGTGGCATCCCTCCTGCGGCGCTGGCGGGAGCTGGGCATCGTCTTCACCGACGGCGGGCAGTTCGTGCATGTCGCGCCCCGGGCGATGAACCAGGACCTGCTCCGCATCGACCACCTGCACCCGGAACGCGTCGGCGCGCGGCCGGAGACCGACCACACCGCGAACGGGCCGGCCGAGCAGGCCGCCCTGAGCGCCGTCTGAGGGGAGGCCGCCATGGCCGTCGCCGCATCCACCCGGGAGCCCGTCCTGGTCCGCCTCGCCCGCGATCACGACCCGGCGGTGCGCGCCATACCCGGAATCGACCTCGGCGTCACCGAGTTGCGTGAGCCGGCCGGCGAGGCCGCCGCCCGATGGTTCCACGCCGGGGTACGGCACGTGTCGCTGCCTGATCCGGTGAACCTGGCCGTCGACGACACCGACGCGGCGTCCCGGGACGCGGTGCGTCGCCTCGTGCTGGTACGCGACCTGACCAGCTTCGGGATCGCAGTGGACTGGCGGCTGCTGCTGCCCTACGGCGGGTCGAACTGGCGGGTCTACTGCCACCTGCATCCGCCGACGGAGCTGTCGGCGGCGGCCGACGACGACACCGATGACCCCCTCGACGCGTGGCGCCGCTCCCACTACATCGACAAGTGCACGTTCCGCGCAGGCCCGGGCTTCGTTCAGGTCCGTGACCGCCGGGCCGGCCGGCTCAACCTGCACACCGTCGACGACCCGGCGTACCTGCGGGTCCTGGCCCAGGTCGTCGAGGGCGCGCCGGCCAGCGACGTCGATTTGGACATCGCCCGTGACTTCGCGGCCGAGGGCCTGGTCGCACAGGTGGGCACCATGCTGGTGTGGCTGCCGTACCGGCTGCGCCGGTGGCCGCTGCCGTCCATGATCGTCTAGCGGCGAGGCCGGGCCGGCGATCCTCGCCTGGCGCGGTGGCCGGGCGCAGCATCGGACCGATCAGGCTGGCCACGTTCACCGAACTGGCCCGAGCGATCTGGCAGTCATCGGACGATCTGCGCGGCGCGCCCATCGAGTCGGGCCACCACGTGGCGCAGGAGAACCCGTTGGCTCTTGCCGCGGCTGTTCATCACTTTCTGAGTTGAACGGTGACAGCCGCCGCGGTCATCAGGCTCCAGAGTCGTCGGAGGTGAGAACGCTACCGGGCTCGTGGGCGTGCTGTGGCGACCAGGACGCGGGCGCGTCGGTCCCGTACGACTGGGTCATCCGCCGACCTAGCGGCTGGGTGTACGCCAGAAGGTTCGCGCCAGTTGAACTGGTGACCTATCAGCGCCGCTGGTCATGAACCGGGTGCCCGGCACGTTTCCGGAGAGGGTCGTGATGCGGGGACGGAGGGTCGGGCGTGGTCCGGGTAGGTTCGCCGCTCCCAGTCCATGGTCGACCACGGTGGTGCCAGGTCTTTCAGGGTGCCGATCTCGGTGGGTCTCAGCGGTGCCGGGGCCAGCGCTTCCTCGTGTCGGGCGAAAACCTTGTCCACGTATCGGTGCCCGGTGTCGGCGCCGATGACGAGATGCTCGCGTTCGGGGTGACGTTGTGCCTCCCATGCTGCTACCAGGAAGGCCGCTCCGGTGGACAGGCCGGCGAAGACGGCGTGCGTCCGCATCAGGTCGATCGTGCCGGCCATGGCGTAGCGGAACGTCAGCCAGTGCAGCTGGTCGTAGAGGTCGGGGCGGATGTTGTCGAAGGGGATGGCACTGCCGATGCCGGCGATGATGGCTTCGGGGTCCTGGAAGCGCTCGCTGCCGAAGCTGACGCTGCCGAACGGCTGGACCCCGACCAGTCTGGCCGACGGGTCGTGCTGGCGTAGCGGCTGGATCAGGCCGGCGCTCGACGCGCCGGTGCCGACGCTGGCCACCACCGTCAGGGGTCTGCTGGGCAGCGCGATGTGCACCAGGCCGGCCAGTTCCGCGTAGCGACAAGCCGGATCTTCGAGTTCACCGGCGCACGCGCAACGGTCCGCGCCACCGGCCTCGACCGGTTCTGGCGCGACGCCCGCACGCTCACCCTGCACGATCCCGTGGCATACAAGGCACAAGAGCTCGGCGACTACCTTCTCACCGGGCGGTATCCACGCGTGACGGCATACAGCTGACCGATCCGGCATCGGGCAGGACGCGAGCCGGTGACCCGACAGAGGGACCTCCAGCGAGCGCGATGGCTGGCCACACTGCTGGCCGCCCACACCGGGCGGTGCGGGCGGTGGCGCTTCTCGCACCTCATTAGCAAGTACGTGCGACTGGCATCAGTGGCGACCGTCCCGGCACGCGATGATCAATACCTCCGTCGGGGGTGCTCGACCGCTTCCGTGCCGACAATTCTTCGAGGAGCTGCTGGTGGGCGTCAGCACCATGACTCGTTCCGTCGGCCGCGTCGAGGTTTGCCGACGTCAATCTCGATTCGCCGTTTCCGAATAAGCACATCTTCTTGGCCGCTCGGATGCTGGCTGACGAGGGCTTTATTGAACAATTCCGTCCAAGGGTGGTGTCCACGACACTGGCCGTGGCCTGGGTCGCTGCTGGGCGCCGCGCCGCCTATGTCACAGATGGCCATCTGCGCGACAGTGTTCACTTCGCCGCCGGAATCGCCCTCTGCCAGGCGGCCGGATGCGTTGTGACCGGGATCGAGGGTCAACCACTGCATACCGGCGCTGGGGGCCTGTCGTGGCCGCGGACGGACAGACATATGCCGCCCTGCTGGCCCTCATAGGTAAACAGCGGGTCAAAGCATGAGTGAGTTCGCTGTGCCAATGGTCCTCGGTCATGGGCCGGATCAGCGGTTGTTGGCGGCGGGAAGGGCGATCAGCTGACCGGCTCTGCCGGTGTGCAGTTCGTGGTTCTCGGCGGCGGTGGCTCTGACCGTCGAGTGGCTTGAGGTGCTCCAGCCGGCGGGTTGGCGCCCGGCCACAGGCGCGCTCGTCACGGCCTGCACCGTCCTCGTCGCAGCGATCGCTGCCCGTTCGGTGCAGACCTCCCGACGGCACTGAGCGAAACCCCAGGGGAGGGCATCATGTCGCACCAATACCTGGCAGCGCTCACGACTCCGTCGGTGGAGGCCGCACAGAGGGAGTACGGCAGCTACACCGCAATGCAGCGAATGACGGCCAACTGGCACACCGATGGCGTTCTCGGCGACGACGAGGTCGACTACATCGCCGACCGGGACGGCTTCTATCTCGCAACAGTCGGCGAGAGCGGGTGGCCGTACGTGCGGTACCGTGGCGGTCTGCCCGACTTCCTCAAAGTCATCGGTGCCGAAGCGGGCGCCTGCCTTCTCGCTTGGGCGGACTTCCGCGGTAACCGCCAGTACCTGTCAACCGGCAACCTGAGAGCCTCCCACCGGGTGTCGCTGCTCCTCATGAGCCATACCTGTGCTCGTGTTGCTCTGCTGGTCAGGTGACGGGCAGGCCGGCCAGCCCGGCGGCGAGGCCGAGGAGGGCGCTGACTCCGAGGACACGCAGAACGGACCACCTGAACCGGAAGATCAGCACACCGGCGATGACAGCGATGCCCAGAGGTATCCACCGCACCGTGCCTAGTTCCGGCAGTTCCAGGCGCAGCGGCCCGCTGGTGACGGTGTGGCTGTCAGCGAACAGGGTGTGGACGGTGAAGTACAGGCCGAGGTTGGCGATCACGCCGACGACGGCGGCGGTGATGCCGGTCAGCGCGGCGGAGAGGGTGTGGTTGGTACGAAGTCGTTCGACGTAGGGGGCGCCGAGCAGGATGAACAGGAAGCAGGGCACGAAGGTGACCCAGGTGGTCAGCAGCGAACCCACCACTCCCGCGACCCAAGGGTCGAGGCTGCCCGGGTGGTGGTAGGCGCCGAGGAACGCGACGAACTGCACCACCATGATCAGCGGACCGGGAGTGCTCTCGGCCAGGGCCAGGCCGCGGACCATGTCCCCGGCAGAAAGCCAGCCATAGTCCTCGACAGCCCGTTGCGCGACGTAGGCCAGGACGGCGTAGGCGCCCCCGAAGGTGACCACCGCTGTGCCGGAGAAGAACAACCCCTGCTGGGTGTAGACGCTGCCGACCCCGGTGGTCACGGCGACCAGCGCGACCGGAGCTAACCAGGCGACGAGCCCGACGGCGAGGATCGTGACGGCGCGCCGAGCGGACGGGCTGTCGTGATGCAGGGCGTCGTCCGGGATCAACGGCGCCGGCCCGTCCTTGCTGTTGCCGCCGTGCCCACCGGCCGTGACGAGTTGCGGCCGCCACCGGTGCACGGCCCAACCGGCGAGCGCGGCGACCGCGATGACGACCGGGAACGGCACACCGAACACGGCGAGCGCGACGACCGCGACGACCGCGAATCCGACCAGGACCCTGTTGTTCAGAGCCCGGCTGCCGACCCGCCACACCGCCTGAGCGACGATCGCGACCACGGCCGGGGCGAGACCGGCGAACACGGCGGTCACGGCGTGGGTGTCGCCGTAGCCGACGTAGATCGCCGACAGCGCCAGCAGCGCGACCAGCCCGGGAAGCACGAACAGGGTCCCGGCTACCAGGCCACCCCGGATGCCGTTGAGTAGCCAGCCGACGTAGATCGCGAGCTGCTGGGCCTCGGGACCGGGCAGCAGCATGCAGTAGTTCAGGGCGTGCAGAAACCGGCGTTGCCCGATCCAGCGGCGCTCATCGACCAGGTGGCGCTGCATGACGGCGATCTGCCCGGCCGGTCCGCCGAAGGTCTGCAACGAGATGGTGAACCACGCCTTCACGGCCTGGCCGAAGGGTACGACGTCACGGGTCGCCGGGGGTTCGGTGGTCGTCACCGCAGGACCTCCAACTCGAATGGGTGGCCGGTCGGGCTCAGGGATGGCGGGCAGGATCCAACGCGCGCACGCCTCGGACGCGTCGCGTGATGGCGGGGTGGGCGGGCTATGCGGGCGTGCGACCCAGAAGCAGGGCGCGACGGTGGTACTCGTAGAGGCCGTCGAACAGGGGCGCGGTGAGTTCCAGCGTGCGAGGGTCGTCGCAGACCATCGACAGGCCGCGCAGAGCGACGTCCAGGCCGGCCGCCTCCGGCGCGTCGTAGCGTCCGTCGTCGATGTCGGCCTCGTGCACGATCTCAGCGATCCGCCAGAGCACCGGATCGGCGAGGTCGTAACGGCGCAGGATCGTCTCGAACGTGCAGTCCGACCCGTGATGCGACAGGTCGACTCCGCGCATGTCGAACGGCGTCGCGTCAGCCGGAACCTCGGACGGATCCGCGACGAAGACGAACTCTGCCTGCGCATCAACATGCCGGCGGATCAGCCACGCACAGGCCGCTCGATCGATGTGCACCCCGGCTCGGGTCGCCCACCTCACGACGCACCCCCACGTACCGGCTCCGTCGCCGGCTCGCCCGCGAGCGTGGCGACCGCCTGCTGGGCGACATCCCGTTCCGGTGGCGGAAAGAAGTCCCGACGCTGGACGCGGTGCAGCTCCCCGCGCAACCGGCGGACCGCCGTGGCCCGCTCCTGCCCGCCCAGCTGCCTGGAGGTGTCGGCCTCGGCAGCGATCTTCGCGTACTCGACCGCGCGGGCCGCCGCCATCTGCCCGGCCAGCTCACGCTCTGCCGCAGCCGACGCCGGTCGGGCCAGCCACACACTCGCCGTGCCATTCGCAGCCGCCACGTCGTCGGCAACCCACTCCAGCTGCTCCCGGGTCCGGGCATCGGCGGGTAGTCCGACGAGGCCGTCGCCGATCTGCGCGACGCCGAACTGCTTGAGCCGCCGCCAGATCGCGATCCGCGGCGACGACGGCTCCCGAGGCACCCGGTAGGCAAGCAGGACCCACTCGCCCGGCTTTGAGCCCACAGCCACCACCTCCCCCTGATGCAACGAGAACCAATGTAACCACGGTTGCATCATCGGGTCCAGGGTCAATTCCGCAGCGAGGCGGAGGGGATGCGGCTCGCCACCAGCGAAATCCACGGTCTCGCGCCCAGGCCGAAGGGTGGCTCGGAGAGATCGAGGGCATCGACCTCACCCTGCGGTTCTTGGCCGAGAAGCAGAGCCAAGCCCAGCGACTGCAACGGATCGGGCGCCACCCTCGGCATCGACGTCGAAATCGTCACCAAAGACCCATAGGCCAGGGGATTCTCAGTAGTCAAGCGGCGGTGGGTCGTCGAACGCAGCCTCGGCTGGATCATGCAGCACCGACGCCTCGCCCGCGACTACGAAGCCCTACCCGACAACTCCGCCAGCATGATCCGCATCGCCATGATCGACAACCTCGCCAAACGCCTCACCAACGAAACCACCCCAACCTGGCGAGACACATAAACACGCATCACTCGCAAAAAACGTGAATCAGACGTCCTCTAGCCTTGATCTTTAACCTGTGCGGCGTGGCCTCGGGTTATCCGAAGTCTTCGTTTTCTTCGTGTCGCCTTTCGGCTTGTGCTGGTAGCGGCGGTGGCGATGTGGACGTCGTGGCGGGCTGTCGGGTGGCGGTTGGGTAGTCCGGGTGGTCGGCCGGGTCCTGGCCGGGAGGGTTTCGGCGCGCGGGCGGGGTTGCCGGCTTTGCTGCGCAGGTGCCGCAACCCTCGCCGGACGCGGGCGGGTGTGAGTCGCTCGGGGGGCTGGGCGTTCCCATGGTCGGCGTGGTCGCCGACGGCGCCTCGGGCGAGGCGTAGCTGGGTGTAGCAGAAACGCGCTCCGGACAGGTGTGCGCCTCCGGCCGCAGCCAGCAGGTGACGTCCACCGCCAAGACGAGCCGGCCGTCAGCGGCCCGCGGCAGCGGCACCACCGCCACCGCGGTCCACAGCCGACCGATGTCGATCCGACCACGGTTCAACGCCGCATACAACGAGCCGTGACCGCGACGGCACTCACCCACCAGCGACAACTCCATCAGGGACCGCACCGGCGCGTCCGCGCACAACAGCGCATCGGCCAGCTCGAACAACGCACCCCGGCCAGCGGTCAGACAGACGTGGAACTCGCACCGGAACGCGGCCAGCCGCCCGACCTCACCGGTCGACCTGGCATCGAGCACACCGATCACCAGACAACCCCTGGTATGCGATCTTCTTCCCCAGACAAGAGGAATGATCGATCAAGGACTGTCCCCATGATCAGCCAAGGACGACACCACCGCCCCGCAGGTCAAAGATCAAGCTAGGCCCGGGACGAGATCGTTCCGATCCGCGCCAACGGCGAGGTGATCGGCGGCCGTGGCGGGCTCAGGCTGAGCACCAGACACTTCCTAACCGGCCAGTACCCAGCCGAGGCCAGGGTCCGCCACGTCATGGACGGGGTGGTGCAGCCCTAGCTAGCCGCCGAGCGCGGTCGCCGCGAGGGCCGTTCCCTCGATACGGGCTTTGATCTTGGCGAAGGCGGTGTCGCGGGAGGTGGACACATCGTCACCGAACGGCGAGAAGCCACAGTCGTCGCAGGTGCCCAGGCGGTCGGTGCCCAGGTAGCGGGCCGCGAGCAGTACCCGGTCGCATACCTGCTCGGGTGTTTCGACGACGGGGTTGATCGGGTCGGTGACACCGACGAAGATCCGCTGACTAGGTCGTGCGTGATCGGCGACGATCTCCAGCACCCGTTCGGGGTCGGGTTCGCTGGCAAGCTGGATATAGAATGTGCCGACACGTAGCTGGAGCAGGCTCGGCAGCAGGTCGGCGTAGTCGATGTCGGCGCTGTGCGTCGAATCCTGATCGCCACCCGGACAGGTATGCACCCCGAGCCTGGCCCGTTCGGCCTCGCTAAAACGGTCGAGTACAGCGTTGTTGAGTTCGATGAACGACCTGAGCAAACCGCCTGACGGGTCAAGTTTGAGCGAGAGCCGTCCCTCCGTGAAATCGACCTGCACTGAGGCCGCACCAGCATCGAGCGCTCCCCGGATGTCGGCTTCCGCCTCGTCCATCAGGTCAGCGAGGAATTCCTCCCGGGAATATCCGTCGACGCCGCCGGTCGGATACAGCAGGCTCAGCGCCGAGGGAGCGATAACGGCCTGCTTCACCTGGGTGGTCGTCAACGCCCGAGCCGCGGTCACGTACGTCGCGGACCGGACTCCGTACCGGAAGGGTCCGGCCGTGAGGCGTGGAAGCTGCCGGGTGTGTCCATCGGCGAACGGGATGACCGCACCATCGGGAGCAAGCATGGTCAAGCCCTGCAATGGGTAGGTGGCGAAGCTTGGCTTGGTCTGCTCACCATCCGTGATCACCGAGGAGCCGGTCGCCTCAAAACGCGAGATTGTGTCGCGAAGGGCGGCGTCATAGAGGTCCTGAAGTTGCTCTGGTCCGATGCGACCGGCGGCATGGTCATCCAGCCCGGCGAGGAGCGATGCGGGACGAGGGATGCTGCCGATTGGTTCGGAGGGAATCATCATGTACGTAAAATAATAAGAATACTGCTATCGATCAATGGCGATCGGCGACCGCGGCGTGGAGAACGTCGGTAACCAGGGCGCGCTCCTGACGTCCACCGGGCAGTGCGGCGAGGAATGCTCATGTATCTTCCAGCCCCATGTCCTTCCTCAAGCTCCGCCTGGTGGCGGGCGCGGCCGCGCTGGTGGTCGCCACGTCCGTCGGCGCTTCGATATCTTCACCCGTGCTGGCCGCGGGACCGCAGCTGGAGATCTCCTACGACACGGTCGGCGAAGTCGACAACAGCGGTCGGCTGGTCGGGGCCTACGCCTACAACTGGGGCGACGAACTGGCCAGTGACGTGACGATGACATTCGACGCCAGCGGGCTGCGCGACATCGACATCAGCGTGCCCGACTGGATCGACCACTGTCAGCTCGACCGTCAGATCGTCACCTGTCATCTCCCGGCCCTGGCTGCGGAGCACACCGAATGGACGCATGCGTTCGAACTCAAGAGCAAGCAGCAGTCCAAGCCGGGCCCCGCCGGCACGGTCAAGGGCACGATACGCGCGTTCGGCCCCGACGGCACCGAATACACCGGCGGCGGTGACCTCGAGGTCTCCATCGTCGAGAGTGGTCCCGACCTGGTCGCGTTCACCGCGGACATCAACAGCGCGGACGACCCCGTCGGCGGCGGCGACGTGCGTCCGGTAAGGGCCGCCATCTACAACGACGGCGACACACCGGCCGGCGACTGGTACGTCCAGATCTCGGTGCCCACGGGCGCCGGCATCGTCGAGCGGTACTCGGACTGCGAGTACCGGGACTGGTGGCCGGGCGAGCACCCCGACGGTTACGTGTACGGCCCCAACGTGGTCACCTGCCCGGCACCTGCGGACCTGGACCCGCTCGCTGGCGGCGAAGGACTCAACTTCGCCGACGAGACTGGCAGGTCCCTCTTCCACGTCGCGTTCGGCAAGAACCTCCGCGGTCCCGACGAGACTGGCGGAGCCGTCCAGGTCGGCTTCGTCGACGACCTTGAGGCGGAGCGCGCGCCGAGTAAGCTGACCCGCAAGGGGTCATCCGGTAAGACGTTCGCGGACGCGGTCGCCGAGCTGAAGCCCACCACTCGGGCTGCCAGCCGGCGTGAGGGCAACACCGCAAACAACTGGGCCGGCTTCGCCATCTGGACCAAGCCGAACACGCACGACTTCGCCATCACCGCGGAGCCGGTCAGCGGCGACATCGGCGACACCGTCGAGATCCCGTACGCGGTGATCAACAATGGGCCGTCCGACGGCGGTGCCAGCTGGACGTTCAAGGCGCCGGCCGGCACCGTCCTGGTCCGCGACGACGAATACGACGGGCCGTGGTGCAACTTCAGCGACGAGGATGGCCATCCGGTCAAGGAATTGTCCGAGGTAAGCTGCAGCACCGAAAGCGAGTTCCCGGCCAAGGCCTCCGGCTACCAGGGCGTCAAGGAGAAGATGAAGCTCCGGATCATCTCCACGCCGGGTAACGACGGCACCCTGCGGGTCCGCACGTACCCGGCGAACGCCGATCCCAACCCGGCCAACGACGAGGTCGAGCTGGTCGTCACGGTGGGCGGCAGTGGCGGTGGCCTGCCGGTCACCGGGGCCAACGCGGCGTTCCTCGGCGGGATCGGCGGTGGGGTCGTGGCGATCGGCGCGGCGCTGTTCTTCTTCGCCAGGCGGCGGCGGATCGTCACCTTCAGCGAGTAGCACCGGCTCCGATGCAGGGGGTTCCGCCGGCCTCGGCGGTGCCCCCTTTCGCTGAGCCCTGTCGAGCACTGGACGTTGCCGGGCTGCCCGGAACGCCGGCGTCGGATCAGCACTCCGGTCAGAACATCTGCGGCGACACCCGGGTGGGGAGATCTGCAACTACTGATCCGCTCAGCGGGCATGTCGCTGACCGGTGGCCGGTATCGGCTGAACGGGTCAGGAGGCGGGCAGGTCCACCGCGAGGCCGGCGGCATCGGCCTCGATCGGATTGTTGGCGGGTCGTTCGACGTGGTGCCACGCCGAATCCCGTTAGGAGAGGTTGAACCGCAGGTACCAGCGGACGGCCAGCACGATCACCTCGGACGGCCAGCACGATCACCTCGGGCGGGAACCGGAACCCGACGAACGCCGACGCCGGCGGAGACCAGGACCGAACACGAGACGACAACCTCACCGACCAAGCACACCACACCGGCCAAGCCGATATCGATCATGCTCTCGCCCACGCAACCCTATCGACCAGCGCGCGTCCGGCCGGCTGGAGATATGGCGTTCGACGGTGCGTCGGGGGAGAAACAGCTCGATCCGACAGTACGTGAGAGGGCGGGTGGATTGGAATCCGCGTCGACCTCGCCTGATTCCGTTCGCGACCGGCGGACGGGCGAGCCGGCCGCGCCGATCGTCCGGCGTGCGGAAGGCGGCAGGTGAGCCCGTCGACCCTGGTCCCGCCAACAGAGTTTCATCGCGATGGGTGATGACGTCGGGAAGAAGGTCGCACTGTCGGCGCGCGGCAAGGTGTCGCAAACGGAGAAGGTGGGAAAATTACCTCCGCCCCGACAAGCAGGACCTGAAGGGATGAGCACGGCAGATGACCACGTACCGCAACCCCTTCGAGGGGCAAAGCGAGCCGCTCCCCACCGAGCTGTCCGGGATCGGCTACCGGCACGAGTTCGCCGAGCTGGACGGGATCGTCCTGAGCTACCTGCGTGGTCCCGAGGCGGGTCCGCCGCTGGTGCTGGTACCGGCGCAGATGGGCACGTGGACGACGTACGCCAAGGTCATGCCGGCGTTGGCGGAGCGCTTCTCGGTCTTCGTGGTGGAGTTGCGCGGGCACGGGAACTCGTCCTGGACGCCGGGAAACTACTGTTGGGACTCGGTCGGCGGCGACCTGCGGCTTTTTCTCGAGCGGATGGTCGGGCGGCCGGCAGTAGTCAGCGGCAACTCCTCGGGCGGGATCCTCGCGCTGTGGCTGGCGGCCAACGCGCCGGGCCTGGTCTCCGGCATCGTGCTGGAGGACGCTCCGGTCTTCTCTGTGGAGATGCCCCGCTTCGCCGAGCGTGATCGCTTCGTCTACAACGGTCTGGCGCACATCGTCGAGGTGCTGGGTGATCGCGAGAATCGGCATCTGGCGGACTACTTCCGCGGTCAGGGGCTGCCGGTGTCCGAGCGGCGGACGAAACGAATGCCGGGCTGGTTCGTCGATCTGCTCGACCGGGCGATCACCCGCTACGAACAGCGGCATCCGGGGCAACCGTCCGGAGCGGACGCGTGGTGGTTGCCGGCCTCCATGGGCGAACTCTTCCGCTCGCTGTCGATGTTCGACCCGGATTTCGCCCGTGCCTTCGTGGATCGCCGCTTCTACGGAGACTTCTCGCACGAGGCGGCGCTGCGGGCGGTGCGCTGTCCGCTGTTGCTGCTTCACGCCAACTGGCACCGCTACGCAGAGCACGGTCTGGTCGGCGCGATGGACGACGACGACGCGCGGCGGGTGTGCGCGCTGGTCCCGGGTGCGGTCTACCGCAGGATCCCCGCGAACCATGTGATCCACCGGCGGAAGCCGGAGGAGTTTGTCCGGGCGATCGAGGAGTTCATTGCCGAGATCAGGGGCGTGCCCATGTTGGGCGTTCCACCCGATCCGCATGGGCGGTAGCCGCACGGAGGGTCGGGTCGGGGGCCTGCGGTCGGGGTCGGCGTCCAATGAGGACATCCCGCGACAGATCGGAGCGGACAACTCGAATCGTCCGTACCGGGGCGGATTGCGATTATCCTTGGCCATCGACTGGCGTCGGTGTCGGGCTTGATCAGGTGTGACTCCATCAAGTACGCTCGAGTCGCTTCGAAATCGCCATTGTTTGACTATTTGTCGACAGTCGGAATGTTTCCCGCCGGTAAAGTGGCGCTGTCCGTTCAGTTAATTTATCCTGGCCCTTCAGGCTGGTGGCGCGCCGGCCGCCGGGCCGCACGTAGTTTTGTTCTACCCGCTCTGTAGGAGGAAGCTTGTCTCCCGTTGTCGACATCCGCTCCCTGACGAAGCGGTACGGTAAGGCGCGCGGTGTCGAGGACGTGACATTCCAGGTCGAGCAGGGCGAGATCTTCGGGTTTATCGGCCCCAACGGGGCCGGCAAGACCACGACGATCCGTACGCTGCTCGGTTTCCTCCGGCCGACCAGTGGCTCGGCCAGGATCTTCGACCTGGACGTGGTGAGCCAGGGGCAGGAGATCAAGAAGCGGATCGGGTACCTGCCCGCCGACGTCAACTACTACGACGACATGCGCGCCGGGGAACTGCTCGACCTGTCCGCCCGGTTCCACGGGGTGGCCGCGTCGGCCCGGATCGCCGAACTCAGCCAGGCGCTCGGCCTCGACCTGGGCAAGCGCATCCGGTCGCTGTCCACCGGCAACCGTAAGAAGGTCGGCATCGTGCAGGCCCTGCTGCACGAGCCCGACCTGCTGATCCTCGACGAGCCGACCAGCGGGCTGGACCCGCTCGTCCAGCACACTTTCTTCGAGTTGCTGCGCGCGGAGAAAGAGCAGGGCCGCACGATCTTCTTCTCCTCGCACGTACTCAGCGAGGTGCAGCGGTTGTGCGACCGGGTGGCCATCATCCGCGACGGTCGGATCATCGACGTGGAGCGGGTCGACGGCCTCGGGGTCGGCCAGTACAAGCGGGTCAGGGTCAAGCTACGCAACCCTGGGGCGACGCTCGACCTGCCCGGGGCGCACCGGCCAGCAGGGCCCGGCGCCGACGTCGAACTGATCTATCGGGGCGGCATCGACGACCTGGTCAAACAGTTGGCCCGGCACGAGGTCGAGGACGTCTGGATCGAAGACCCTCCGCTGGAGGAAATCTTCCTGCACTACTACCAGGGCGACGCGGAGCGGTCCGCCGCCGACGGGGATGGGGTGGCCCGGTGAGCGGCGTACTGTTCCGCAACGAGTTGCGCCGGCACCGGCGAGGCTTTCTGATCTGGGCGGCCGTGCTGCCGCTGCTGAGCTTGTTCCGGATGGCGGAGTATCCGACCTTCTACCGGGAGAACCGGAACGCGCAGGCGGCCCTGGAGCAGTTCTCGCCGACCGAGATCGAGCTGTTCGGCCTGGACAGCCTCCGGCTCACCGAGATCGTCGACTACTACGGCGGCCGGATCTACTCGCTGCTGCTCCTGCTGGGCAGCGTCTACGTGATCATGCTCGCCGCGACCATCCTGGCCAAGGAGGAGGACGACAAGACTGTCGAGTTCCTCCTAGTCAAGCCCGTGACGAGAAGTTCGGTCGTGACGGCGAAGCTCGCCGCCGTGGTGGTCTACACGGTGGCCCTCAACCTCGTGCTCTTCCTCGCCGTGTGGGGGATGTTCGCGGCGTTCGAGCAGGAGGGGTACGACCTCGGGACGCTGGCCGTGCTCAGTGTCGGGTCGTTGCTGGTGCACCTGGCGTTCGTCGTGGTCGGATTCCTGCTCTCGGTCTACGTGGTGCGGGCCAGGACCGTTTACCCGATCTCCATCAGCCTGGTGCTGCTCGCCTACTTCCTGCTTATCGTCGCGAATTCGAGTGAGAACGCCGGCTGGGTGCGGTACCTGTCCTTCTTCGCGTACGTCGACGCGGCAGACATTGTTCGAAACGGGGCGATCAGCGCCGTCTACCTGGTGCTTTTCGCGTCCGTGATCACGGCGGGAACGGTGCTTTCGTATCTGACCTACAACCGCAAGGATCTATCAGCCTGACGCTTCCTCGCCGGGGGGCAGTACGGGTTGTTTTCGCTGGGGGGCGAGGTGGGGGATTTCTTGCGTCAGCTGATGCTGCGCAGAAAAGAGGGTGATCACCGGGGCGTGCTCTGTGTGACGGACGCGTTCGACGGTCCACGGGGGGACGGACCGTCGGGTTACCTGCACCCGGAGGAGGCCGGTTACCTGGCGGGCCTGCGCTATCCCAAGCGCCGTGGCGACTATCTGATCGGTCGGTACGTGGGAAAGCGAGCGGTCGCGGCGCTGGTCGGCGAGCCGGACCCGGCGGGATTCCGGATCGACCGGGGAGTTTTCGGCCACCCGGTCGTGCGCGGTACCGCTCGGGCCGGTGTGCAGGTGAGCATTACACACAATGGACCCGCCGCCGCAGCCGTCGCGTTCGACGAGGCGCATCCGATGGGCGTCGACCTGGAGCAGATCGACGAAAGTCGCCTCCCCACCCTGCTGCGGCAGCTCAGCGGAGACGAGCGGGCGTTGGTCGACCAGCTCGGACTGCCGCTGCTGGAAGCGGCGGTGCGGCTGTGGAGCGCCCGGGAGTCGCTGACCAAGGCGATGCGGACCGGACTGACCGTACCGATGCCGCTGCTGGAGGTCTCGGCGGCGGTCGCCACCGTCGGCTGTGTCCGGTTCGAGTTCCGCAACTTCTTCCAGTTCGCCGCGATGACCGTCCGGATCGGCGCGTACTGCCTGGCGTTGGCGCTGCCCCGGTACACCCGGCTGGACCCGCTGACCCTGCCAGCCGGCACCCTGGGCAGCCCGGCGGAGGTGCGCCTTGGCTGACGGCCTGGTCTTCCTGTTTCCGGGGCAGGGCTCGCAGTACCCGCGCATGGGCGAGGAGCTGTGGCGGGCGTACCCGGACTTCCGCGACGACCTCGTCGCGCTCGACGATCGGCTCGCGGCCCGCCGGGGGCACGGGGTCCTCACCCGGCTCTACGACCGGTCGACGCCGCCCGGCCGGCCCTTCGACGACCTGCGCGACACCCACCCGGCGATCTTCATGGTGCAGTACGCGACGGCGCGGTTGCTGATCCGTCGGGGCGTCCGCCCCGACCACGTGCTCGGCGCCAGCCTGGGCGAGGTTGCCGCCGCCACGATCGCCGGGGCGCTCGACGCGGAGACCGCCCTGGACCTGGTCTGCGGACACGCCGAACGGGTCATCCATAGCTGCCCGCCGGGCGGAATGATGGCGGTGCTGGCGCCGCCGCAGCTGACCGCCACGGAGCCCCTGCTGCGGGACCGGTGCGAGCTGGTCTCGGTCAACGGCCCGGAGTACTTCGTCGTCGCCGGTGCCCCGGACACCCTGGACGAACTCGCCCGCCTGCTCGACGCGCGGCGGATCGCCCACCAGCGGCTGCCGGTCGGCTACGCCTTCCACTCCGCGTACGTCGAGGCGGCCCGACCCGAGTTTGACGGGCTGTCGGAGGTGGGCACGGGGCGGCCGCTGCGCCTGCCGATGGTCTCCTGCGCCACCGGCGGGCCGCTGACGGCGCTGCCTCCGGGGCACTGGTGGCGGGTGCTGCGCGAGCCCATCCGCGCGGTCGACGCGCTGCGTGCGGTGGCCTCGGTCGGCAGCCACCGCTACGTCGAGATCGGCCCCGGTACCCCGCTGACCGCGACGCTGCGCCAGAACAGTGTCGCGTCGCGGTCCAGTCACACCGTGCTCACGCCGTTCCACGCCGAGCCCCGCACCCTGGCCGAACTGTGCCACCTGGTGGGGTCGCCGGCACCGGCGGCACGGCGGAGCGGTCCGGCCGGCCAGACCAGAGAGGACCAACCCATGCTCGCGTACGTCTTTCCCGGTCAGGGCGCACAGCGCAAGGGCATGGGCGCGGACCTGTTCGACGAGTTCCCCGAGCTGGTGGCCCAGGCCGACGAGGTGCTCGGCTGGTCGGTACGGGAGACCTGTCTGGAGGACCCGCACGGGCGGCTGGACCGGACCGAGTACACCCAGCCGGCGCTGTACGTGGTCAACGCGCTGAGCTACCTGCGGCAGCTCGCCCGTACCGGCCGCGAGCCGGATTTCCTGGCCGGTCACAGCCTGGGTGAGTACGATGCGCTGTTCGCCGCCCGGGTGTTCGACTTCGCCACCGGACTGACCCTGGTACGCCGCCGGGGCGAGCTGATGTGTGCCGCGACCGGTGGCGGGATGGCGGTGGTGATCGGACTGCCCGCCGACGATGTCAGCGCCCTCCTCGCCCGCGACGGCCGGGACACGGTCGTCCTGGCCAACTTGAACACACCGTCCCAAGTGGTGCTCTCCGGTCCGCGCGCCGACGTGCTCGCCTGTCGGGACCTGCTCACCACGGCCGGTGCCCGGTTCGTGCCGTTGAACGTCAGCGGTGCGTTCCACTCCCGCTACATGCGGGACGCGCAGCGAGAATTCGGCGCGTTCCTGGCCGGGTTCACCCTGCCTGCGCCGAGCATCCCGGTGATCTCCAACGTCACCGCGCGACCGTATGGCGCCGACGTCGCGGATCTGCTGGTGCGCCAGATCGCCAGCTCGGTCAACTGGACTGACACGGTCCGCTATCTGCTGGCCCGGGGCGTCACCGTCGAGCAGGTCGGTCCCGGCGCGGTCCTCACCGGCCTGACCCGGGCGATCCAACGGGAGGCGGCACCGCTGGTCCTCGACGACCTGGCCGACCCGGTCCCATCGGCCCGTGCCTCGGCCGCTCCCTCCGGACGAACCTCCGCACGGCCCGTCGTCACGCCACCGGTGGTCGTACCAGCGGCCGTCACACCGCCCGTCGTCACGCCAGCGGCCGTCATCCCTCCGGTGGTGGCTCCCGTCGCGGCGGCTCCCGCGCCGGCCCGCACCCGGGCGATCGGGGAGGCGTCGGCGCCGACCGGCGGTACCGTGCTCGGCAACGACGAGTTCCGCGCCGCGTACGGGCTGCGGCACGCCTACGCCAGCGGATCCATGTACAGGGGCATCGCCTCGAAGGAACTGGTTGAGCGGTTGGCCCGCGCCGGGATGCTGGCCTTCGTCGGCACCGGCGGGATGCGCCGCCCCGACGTGGTCGACGCCATCGAGTACCTGCGCCGCCGGCTGCCGGCCGGCACCGCCTACGGCTTCAACCTGCTGCACAGCCACGGCGACCCGGAGCGGGAGGAGGAACAGATCGACCTGTTCCTCGCCCACGGTGTCGAACTGGTGGAGGCCTCCGCGTTCATCGACGTTTCCCCGGCGCTGGTGCGGTACCGCCTGGCCGGGCTGCGTCGTGGTCCGGACGGTCGGGTCCGGGCCGGCAACCGGATCATGGCCAAGGTCTCCCGTCCCGAGGTGGCCACCGCCTTCCTCAGCCCGGCACCACGGCGGGTGGTGGAGGCCCTGCTCGCCGCCGGTGGGGTCACCCCGGAACAGGCCGCGCTCGCCGCCGAGCTGCCGATGGCCGACGACCTGACCGTGGAGGCCGACTCCGGCGGACACACCGACGGCGGGGTGGCGTACGCGCTCATGCCGGCGATGCTGCGGCTCCGTGACGACCTGAGGCGCCAGCACGGGTACCACGACCGGGTGCGGATCGGCGCGGCCGGCGGCATCGGCACGCCGGAGGCCGCCGCGGCGGCCCTGGTGCTGGGCGCTGACTACCTGGTCACCGGGTCGATCAACCAGTGCACCGTCGAGTCTGGGGCCAGCGACCCGGTCAAGGCCCTGTTGCAGGACATCAACGTCCAAGACACCGACTACGCCCCGGCCGGTGACATGTTCGAGTTGGGCAGCCGGGTGCAGGTGCTGCGCCGGGGGGTGTTCTTCCCGGCCCGGGCCAACAAGCTGTACAGCCTGTACCGGCAGTACGACTCGCTGGAGGACATCGACGCCCGGACCCGCCAGCAGTTGGAGCAGCGCTACTTCAAGCGCACCTTCGACGAGGTGTGGGAGTTGGTCCGCCAGCACAAAGTCCGCCGAGGAGGGGGACCCGTGCGGCGGCCAACCCCAAGCAGCGGATGCTGCTGGTGTTCAAGTGGTACTTCGCCTACTCCAACCAGCTCGCCCTCGACGGCGACGAGGAGAACACCGTCGACTTCCAGGTGCACTGCGGTCCCGCGCTGGGTGCGTTCAACCAGTGGGTCAAGGGCACGCCGTTGCAGGACTGGCGGGCCCGGCACGTGGACGACATCGGCCACCGCCTGATGGCCGGCACCGCCGAACTGCTCGACCGGCGGATGCGTGACCTGGTCCGGCCGGCGGCACGGCCGCCGCAGGAGCTGGCCCCCGCCCTGACCTAGACCACCGGCGCCCCACGCCCCGGTGCCTCCGCGCCGGGGCCCCGCGTCCCGTCGAGCCACCACTCCCTGACTACAGGAAGGCGTCACCGGTGAAACCAACGCTGGAGGTCCTGCGCGACGGTCCTACCTCGGCGGCCGTCGGGCCGCCGCTGCTGCTCGTGCACGGCGGCTACTTCGCTGCCTGGTGTTGGGAGAACTTTCAGCCCTACCTGGCCGACCGGGGCTATGCCTCGTACGCGCCGAGCCTGCGAGGGCACGGTGGCAGCCCCGGCATCGAGCGGATCGACTCGTTCCGGACGGCCGAGTACGTGGCCGACGTGGTCAGCGTGCTGGAGACCATCGACGAGCCGCCGGTGCTGGTCGGCCACTCGATGGGCGGCGGCCTCGTACAGCGGGTCGTGGCCGAGCACGGCGACCGGGTTCGCGGGGCGGTGCTGCTCTCCTCGTTGCCTCCGGACGGCTTCAGCAAGGGCGCCGCCTTCGGCTGGCTGCGCAGCGGCATGCGCCCGCTGATGCAGCTGTCGAAGCTGCACCGCGGCAAGCTGCCGCCGGACGCGCCGGACTCGCCCGAGACGTTCCCCTACTCGTGCTTCTTCCACGGTGACCTGCCCGCCGAGCGGCTCGCCTCGTACGGACGGCGGATGCAGCGCGAGTCGCAGCGCGCGGGCAAGGAGCTGACCCGGCGCGTGGTCCGCGACCCGGGTGCGATCCGGGTGCCGATCGCGGTGATCGCCGGCGCCGAGGACTGGTTCTTCCCGCCGGTTGTCGCCGAGCGGACCGCCCGGGCGTACGGGGTGGAGCCCATCCTGGTGCCCGGTACCGGGCACGCGGCCATGTTGGACACCGGCTGGGAGGAAGTGGCCGAGCACATCCTGGCCTTCCTGCCCCGTTGTGTGACCCGCTGACCCGCCGTACGAGAGAGGACAGTCAGTGGGGACAACGGGCTCGTACGACGTGAGCAGGATCGGCGCGAGCGTCGACGCGGAGATCGATCGGCTGGGCGGCCAGGTCGAACTGTTCTGGGCCAAGGAGAGCCAGCGGTACGCCGGCTACGGTCTGACCGCCGGCCTGACGGTGGTGGAGCTGGGCTGCGGGCCCGGTTACCTGCTGGAGAAACTGGCCACCGCCTTTCCCGGTCTGAACCTGCACGGCCTGGAACTCGACCCGCTGCTGGTCGAGCGGGCCAGTCGGTACCTGTCCGAGCAGGGGCTGGACGTGTCGGTCCGGCAGGGCTCGATCCTGGACACCGGCTATGCGGAGGCCACCTTCGACTTCGCCGTCATCCGACTGGTGCTGGAACACCTGCCCGAGCCGATGACGGCGATCCGGGAGGTCTACCGGATCCTGCGCCCCGGTGGCCGGGCGGTCTTTGTGGACAACGACTTCGAGATGCACCTGATGAGCTTCCCGCCCATCCCGGAGCTGCGTGAGGTGTACGACGCGTACTGCCGCTCGCGGGAGGACGAGGGCGGCAACCCGCGGATCGGCCGGGAACTGCCGGTGCTGCTGGCCGCCGGCGGGTTCGTGGACGTCGACTACGACGTGATCAGCGCGCACAGCGCCCTGCTCGGCGACGATCTGTTCGCCCGTTCCGAGGGAGTGGGCATCCCGTCCCGGCTGGTTCAGGACGGCTACCTGAGCAGCCGCACCCTCGGGCTGGTTTCCAGCCGCTGGCGTGACCTGCTGCGCAGCGACGGACACGCGCTGATCCGTCAACTACACCTGGGCACCGGCCGCCGGCCGGCGGCCGACCGGTAAGGGGACGGAGCGATGGCGGCTGTGGTGCTACCGGTGGTGGTCGGGGAGGTCGCGCGCCTGCTCGGCGTGCCCCCGGAGACGGTCGACTGCGAGGGAACCCTCGTCGACCAGGGGATCGGTTCGGTCCTCGGGATGGACCTCGTCGACGCGCTCAACGCTGCGCTCGAACTGGACCTGGGCCCGGAGGTGGTCTACGACCACCCCACGCCGGTCCGGCTGGCCGAGGAGATCGACCGGCGGCGCGTCCCGACACCCGCTCCCGCCGTCTGCGGGCCGGGTCTCGACGGCGACCTCGACGACCCGGTACGGCGGCACGTCGCGGCGCTCGCCGGCCTGCCGGTCGACGTGGTCGTCCCCGACGTGCCTCTGGTGGACCAGGGGATCAACTCGGTGCGGTCGGTCGACCTGGTGGACGCCC
>NZ_GG657738.1:6201296-6205925 GCF_000158815.1 Micromonospora sp. ATCC 39149
GTCGCAGGTGTTCCTCGGCACGGACATGTCCATCCTGGCCGGGCGGGTGGCGTACTGCTCGACCTGACCGGCCCCACCCTCACGGTCGACACCGCCTGTTCGTCTGCGCTGGTCGCGCTGCACCTGGCCGTGCAGAGCATCCGGCGCGGCGAGTGCGAGGCGGCGATCGCCGGTGGCGTCTTCGTCGCCCCGTCACCGCGCTTCCTGGTGATGGCCTCCAAGACCGACATGCTGTCGCCGACCGGCGCGTGCCATACCTTCGACGACGCCGCCGACGGCATGACGGTCGGCGAGGGCGCCGGTGCCGTCCTGCTCAAGCCGCTGGACCGGGCACTCGCCGACGGGGACCACGTGCACGCGGTCATCCGCGGCACCGCGACCAACCACAACGGACGTACCCAGGGGCTCACCGCCCCGGCCACCCGGTCGATGCGCGACCTGGTCACCCGCCTGTACCGCGCGGCCGACGTGGACGTGCGTACCGTCGGCTACCTGGAGGCGCAGGGCACCGGCACCCGACTGGGCGACCACATCGAGTTGGCCGCGCTCGGCGGGGCGTTCACCGAGCTCGGCGCGGAAGTTGGCGGCTGCGTCGTCGGCTCGCACAAGCCCAACCTCGGGCACGGCATCACCGCCGCCGGGATGGCCGCGCTGGCGAAGGTGGTCCTGGCGCTGCGGCGGCGGGAACTGCCGGCCACCGTCGGCGTCCGACAGCTCAACCGCAACATCACCCTCGACGGCGGGCCCTTCCAAATTTCCGGGAAGACCCGACCCTGGCCCGCCACGCCCGGCACCCCGCTGCGTGCCGGGATCAACTCGTTCGCTTTCAACGGCACCAACGCGCACGCCATCCTGGAGCAGCCGCCGGCCGTACCGCCGCCGTCGCCCGGCCGGCCGCCGTACCTGGTCCCGGTCTCCGCTGGCTCCGTGTCCGCGCTGCGGCGACGGCTGGTGGACCTGCGGTCCTGGGCGGCCGGCACGCCCGACGCCCCGCTCGCGGACGTGGCCTACACCCTGCAGGTGGGACGGGCGCACCTGGTGCACCGGGTGGCGCTGGTCGTCGTGGACCTCGCCGACCTGGTCGCCGAGCTGGACCGCCAGCTCGCCGCGCTGCCCACTTCGACCCCGGCGGGCTCGGCGACCGGTGACACGCGGGCCCGCGAGCTGGCCGTCCCCGACGCCACCCCGGCCGCGCTGCGCGAGCTGGCCGAGCTGTACGCGGTCGGCGCGACGGTGCCGTTCGACACCCTGCACCGGCCGGGCACTCGGCGGCGGGTGCCGCTGCCCACGTACCCCTTCGACCCGCACCGCTACTGGATCGCCGCGTCCACACCCGAGACAGCGGTGGCGCCCGCCGGGGCCGCCTCGGCCGGGCTGCTCGACGCCGGTGCCCCGGCGTTCGGTCCGGACCGGCTCGCCGCGCACCGCGAGGCGCACCTCGCGCTCGGCCGGTGGGCCCGCGACCTGCTCTTCCACGTGCTCGCCACGGCTGGTGAGGGGTGGCGGCCGGGCGACCGGTATGACGTCGCCGTGCTGGGTGAGCGGTGGGGTGTGGTGGACCGGCACCGGCCGCACTTCCAGAAGGTCGTGCAGGTCCTCATCGACGGCGGCCAGCTGCGCCGCGACGGGTCGACGGTGGAGGTCGTCGCCGCACCCCGAGCCCGGTCCGACCTCGACCGGGAACGCGCCGACCTGGCCGCCCGGCACCGGGAGGCCGCCGCCTACACCCCGCTGCTGACCGTCTGCCTGGACAACTACCCGAAGATCCTGTCCGGTGTCGTGCCGGCCACCGAGGTGCTCTTCCCTGGCTCGTCGCTGGCGCTGATGGAGAGCCTCTACCGGGGCAACGACATGGCCGACCACTGCAACGAGTTGGTGGCCTGGAGTGCGGCCCGGCTGCTGGGCGAACGCGCCCGTGTCGCACCGGGCGCGCGTCTCGAGGTGGTCGAGGTCGGTGCCGGGACGGGTTCCACCACCCGGTACGTCCTGCCCGCCATCCAGGAGTACGGCGACCGGCTGCGTTACCTCTACACCGACGTGTCGGCGGCCTTCGGCCGGCACGGCGCCCGGCGGTTCCAGGGCGAGCACCCGTATGTGCAATTCGCCCGGCTGGACGTGTCCACCGACCCGGTCGGGCAGGGCCACCCGGCGGGCGGCACCGACCTGGTCGTGGCGACCAACGTACTGCACGCCACCCCCGACATCCGGGCCACCGTGCGGCATCTGCGGACGCTGCTGCGCCCCGGTGGCGCGGTGGTGATAAACGAGCTGACCACCGTGCCGGACGTGTACGCGATCATCGCCGGCCTGCTCGACGGCTGGTGGCTCGCCCGCGACCCGCAGCTGCGGCTGCCCAGCTCGCCGGTGCTCACCGCGCAGACCTGGCGGTCGGTACTGGCCGAGGCGGGCTTCACCGGTGTGACCGTGTTCGGTCCGCCCACGGGTCCGGACGGGGTCGGTCCGCACGGTGTGGGCCAGCACGTGATCGTGGCCACCGCCGGTGCCGAGGTGGGACCGGCGGTGGCCGTGCCGGCCACGCCCGCCGGGCCGCTGCCCCCGGCACCGACTCCGACGGTGGACGTGCCCGTGCCGTCGCGGGCGGACCTTCCCGGGTTGCGGGAACGGCTGACCGCCGTCGTCGCCGAGGTGATCGAGACCGACCCGGCCGCGATCGGCCCCGACCGGCCGTTCGCCGAGTACGGCATCGACTCGATCCTCGGCCTCGAACTGGTCGACGCCGTGAACGCCGCCGTCGGTACCGACCTCAGCCCGACCGTGTTGTTCGACCACGGCTCGGTGACCCGGCTCGCCGCGCACGTCGCCGCCCACGCCCCGACCCCCCGTGCCACGGGCGCGCCGCTGCCCGTCCCCGTCGTCGACACCCCCGCCGACGGTGCCCCGGCGACCGGTGTCAACGCGCCGGTGACCGCCGGCCCCGTGGCCGACCAGAATGGGCCGGCCGCTCCTCAGCCGGCGTCCGACGACGAAGCTGTCGCCGTCGTCGGCATGTCCTGCGCCTTCCCCGGCGCCCGGGACCCGGACGAGTTCTGGGCGGCCATCGTGGCCGGGCGGTGCGCCGTCGAGGGAGGTACCGGCCGACCGCTGGGACATCGACGCGCACTACGACCCGGACCCGGACCGGCCGGACACCACGCACTGCCGGGTGGGCGGGTTCGTGCCCGACGTCGACCGGTTCGACCCGCTCTTTCTTTCGGCATGTCCGGCCGGGACGCCGAACTGGCCGACCCGCAGCAGCGGCTGTTCCTGGAACACGCCTGGAAGGCCCTGGAGGACGCTGGCTACCCGGCTGCACGGCTGGCCGGGCTGGCCTGCGGCGTGTTCGCCGGCACCACCGGCAGCGACCTTCCGGCCCGCGCGGAGGAGGCAGGGCTGCCCCTGGAGGCCGGGGTCACCCTCGGCGGGTACTCGTCCGTCCTGGTCGGACGGATCTCGTACGTGCTCGACCTACGCGGCCCCAGCGTCGCGGTCGACAGCGCCTGCTCGTCGTCCCTGGTGGCGCTGCACCTGGCGGTGCAGAGCATCCGGGCGGGCGAGAGCGAACTGGCGCTGGCCGGGGGTGTCTTCGTCTCCGGCTCGCACCGGTTCCACGTGGCGATGAGCAACCTCGGTGTGCTCTCCGCCAGCGGCCAGTGCCGGCCGTTCGACGCCGCCGCCGACGGGTTCGTCCCCGGCGAGGGCGTCGGCGTGCTGGCCCTCAAGTCGCTGACCGCTGCGCGGCGCGACGGCGACCACGTGTACGCGGTGATCCGGGCCAGCGCCGTCAACCACGACGGCGCCACCAATGGCCTCACCGCGCCCAGCGCCCGCTCCCAGACCAACCTGGAGGTGGACGTCTACCGGCGCGCCGGCATCGACGTGCGGACCATCGGGTACGCCGAGGCGCACGGCACCGGCACCCGGCTCGGTGACTCGGTGGAGGCCGAGGCACTGATCCGCGCCCACCGGCGGTTCACCGACGAGCGAAACTACTGCGCCCTTGGCTCGGTCAAGGCCAACATCGGCCACACCGCCGCGGCGGCCGGCGTGGCCGGAGTGATCAAGGTGATCCAGGCGATCCGGCACCGGACCATCCCGCCGTCGATCAACGTCACTGAGCCCAACGAGCTGCTCGCGCTGGACGACTCGCCGTTCTACCTGACCACCGAGGCCCGCCCCTGGCCGGCGCCGGCCGGCGCGCCCCGACGGGCCACGGTCAGCGCGTTCGGCATCAGCGGCACCAACGGACACGTGCTTGTCGAGGAGGCGCCCGGGATGGGCGGGCACCGCCGGCTGCCGCCGGCCGGTGAGCACCTGGTGCCGGTCTCGGCCCGCACCGGTGAGGCGCTGCGGGAGTACGCGTTGGCGCTGGCCGACGCGGTCAGTCGTCCGGACCGGGCGGACCGCCCGCGCCTGGCGGACGTGGCGTACACCCTGCAGGAGCGGCGGACCGCGTGCCCGGAACGGCTCGCGGTGCTGGCCGGCAGCCTCGACGAGCTGGCCGACCGGCTGCGCGCGTTCGCCGCCGGGCGGCAGGTCGCGGGCGTGGTGCGCGGTCGAGCCGGTACGTCCGACGACGCGGTGGCCGGCCTGCTCGACGGCGACGACGGGCAGGCGTACGTGGCGCTCCTG
>NZ_GG657738.1:6206657-6217434 GCF_000158815.1 Micromonospora sp. ATCC 39149
GGCGGCGCTTGCCGGCTCTGCCGGGCTGGCCGTGCCGGACATGCGGTTCAGCACGGTCGGGGTCGGCGGCGATCTCCCGCCGGCGGAGTGTGTCGACCGCTCGCTGGCCGAGTGGCACGGGTCGGATCCCGAGGTCCGCCACGTGGGCGGCGCACGGCTGGTCCGCCGACTGCGTCCGGCCGACGTGGCCACCGGCCCGGCGGTGCGGATCCGCCCCGGCGCGGTCTGCCTGATTACCGGTGGCATGGGTGGACTCGGCCGGATCGTCGCCGCTCACCTGGCCCGCCGCCACCACGGCCGGATGGTGCTGGGTGGGTCGCTCGCCGCTGACCGCCGACGGACAAGCCGTGCTGGCCGCCCTGCGGGGCGGGGGTGCCGCCGACGCGGTCTACCTGTCGGCCGACGTGGCCGACCCGGCCGCCGCCCGGGACCTCGTGGCCCGACTGCGGCAGCGGTACGGCGGGACGCACGTGCTGGTGCACGCGGCCGGCGTGCTGGACCCCCGCCCACTGACCGACGTGGACGATTCGGGCTTGGCCGCCACGCTGCGCCCCAAGATGACGGGCGTGCTGGCGCTGGACGAGGCGACCCGGGACGAGGACCTCGACGCGGTGGTCCTGTTCTCCTCGGCCGCCGCCGTGCTTGGCGACTTCGGCCTCGGCGGGTACGGGGTGGCCAACCGGTTCCTCGACGCCTTCGGCGAGTGGCGGGAGGCCCGACGGGCCGCCGGGCAGCGTCGCGGCGCCACCGCCGTACTCAACTGGCCGCTCTGGGCGGACGGGGGCATGCACCTGCCGGGTGAGGACCTGTATTTGCGCTCGACCGGGGTGGTGCCGCTCTCCACCACCGACGGGCTCGACATCCTCGACCTGGCCCTCGCCCGGGGCTGGTCGCAGACCGTGGTGCTGCCCGCCGCAGCCGCCGGCGATCAACCGCCGGTCGGGGCTGTGCCGGTGGGAGCCGGCACGGTCCAGTCCGGTGGGGCATCGGACGACGCCCCCGATGACTGGCCCGAGCGGCTGCGGAGCGAGGTGCGCGCGGTCGCTGCCGAGGTGCTACGGTTCGACGCCGACCGGTTGGTGCCGGACGAGAACCTCAGCGCGTTCGGCTTCGACTCGCTCAGCCTGAAGACCTACGCCCAGCGGCTGACCGACGTCTTCGGCGTTCCGGTCTCCCCGACGCTCTTCTTCGCCCGGGGCACCCTCCGGGAGGTCGCCGACCACCTCGCCGACCGGCACGGGGCGGCCCTGCGTGCCCGGTACGCCACCGCGCACCTCCCCGCCGACCCGGCACCCCACGCCATGGCCGCCCCGCCGGTCCACCCCGTTTCCGCCCCGGCACCCGTTCTCGCGGAAGGGACCGCCGCCGGTGCCCGGGGCGGGGCGCCGGAGCCGCCGTCGGGTGGCCCGCAGCCGGTGGCGCTCACGCGACCCAGGTCGGCGGAACCGACCCCGTCCGGCGCGAGCCGGGGCGGGGCACCGATCGCGGTGGTCGGTATGGCCGGCCGGTTTCCGGGCTCACCGGACCTCGCCGCGTACTGGCGCAACCTGGTCGCCGGCCGGGACCTGATCGCTGAGGTGCCGGCCGACCGTTGGGACTGGCGGGCGGTGGACGCCTCCGGCGGCGACACGGAGGGTCGTTCCCGTAGCCGGTGGGGCGGTTTCATCGGGGGTGCCGACCACTTCGACGCCGCCTTCTTCCGCATCTCCCGGCGCGAGGCCGAACTGATCGACCCGCAGCACCGGATCTTCCTGGAGACCGCCTGGGCGGCGCTGGAGGACGCCGGCTGGTCTACGACCACGCTCGCCGGCCGCCGGGTCGGCGTCTTCGCCGGCGTGCAGTTCCGCGAGTACGGGCAGCTGCTGGAGGAGGCCGGCATCCGGGTGGCGCAGATCGGCACCGGCAACGAGCACGCCATGCTGCCCAACCGGCTGTCGTACCTGCTGGACGTCCGCGGCCCGAGCGAGGCGATCGACACCGCCTGCTCGGGGTCGCTGGTGGCGGTGCACCGGGCCATCCGCTCGCTGCGGTCGGGGGAATCGGAGCTGGCCGTCGCCGGTGGCGTCAGCCTCATGCTCACCCCCCGGTACCACATCCTGACCACCCAGATGGGCGTCGCCTCGCCCACCGGCCGGTGCCGTACCTTCTCGGCCAACGCCGACGGTTACGTCCGGGGCGAGGGCGTGGGCGTGGTGGTGCTCAAGCCGCTGGAGCGGGCGCTCACCGACGGCGACCACGTGTACGCCGTCCTGCGCGGCTCGGCGGTCGGGCACGGCGGCCGGGCCAGCTCACCCACCGCACCGAACTCCCGCGCCCAGGCCGACCTGGTGCTGGCCGCTTGGGACGACGCGGGGGTCGACGCGGCGGACATCTCGTACGTGGAGGCGCACGGCACCGGCACCGAACTGGGCGACCCGGTGGAGGTCGAGGGACTGCGGGAGGCGTTCGAGGAGGCGGGCCGGCGGGGCGGTCCGAGGCCCGTCCCCGGTGGCTGCGGACTGGGTTCGGTCAAGTCACAGATCGGGCACCTGGAACCGGCCGCCGGCATCGCCGGACTGATCAAGGTGGTGCTGGCGCTGCGGCACGGGACCCTCCCCGGCGACCCTGCACGCCAGCCCGCCCAACCCGTACCTGAGCCTGGACGGGAGCCCGTTCCGGGTGGTCGACCGGGCCATGCCGTGGCCGCGCCCCACCAGCCCTGGCGGGGTGACGCTGCCGCGTCGGGCGGGCCTCAGCTCGTTCGGCTTCGGTGGCACCAACGCCCACGTGGTACTGGAGGAGCACGTCACGGAGCCGGCCGGCGACCCGTACCCGTCGGGGGAGCACGTCGTGGTGCTCTCGGCGCGTACCCCGGAGCGGCTGCGCGCGTACGCCGACCGGTTGGCGACCTTCCTGCGCGACACGACCGACGCCGACCTCGACCGGGCACGGGCGGTGGTCGCCGACGTGCTCAACGTCGCCCCCGCCGTCGTCGACCTGGACGCGCCCCTGGCCGAGCAGGGCATGGACCTTGTCGGCGCGGCCACCCTCGCCGGCCGGCTCGGTGCCGTGCTGGGGACGGCGCTGCCTCCGGCGGCCTGCCGACCCGACACCACCGTGCGGGCTCTGGCCGCCCGGCTGCCCGGAGGTCCGGCGCTGGCCGACATCGCGTACACCCTGGCCACCGGACGGGCGACGCTGCCCACCCGGCTGGCGACGGTGGTCGCCGACCGCGCGGAGCTAGCCGACCGGCTGGCCACGTTCACCGCGACCGGCACCGCCCCGGGCGTACTGACCGGAACCGTCGCCACCCGCCGGGCCGACGGTACGGAGGCGGCGTCCGCGTCGCCGGAGGCGGCCGGTGCCGACCTGGCCGGTACCGATCCGGCGAGCCTGGCGCGGGCCTGGGTGTCCGGGGTGGACGTCGACTGGACGGCACGGCTGTCCGGCCGGCGGGTGCCCCTGCCGACGTACCCGTTCGCACCCGTTCGGATCTGGTTCGAGACCACCGCCGGGGCATCCGGAGCCCTCGCCGGGTCGACCGGCGACGGCGCGTCGCCCGAGGCCCGACAGCCCGCCGGTGCCGTGGACGGACATCCGCTGGCGCACGGTGACGGCACCGTCAACGGGCACTGGCGGATGGTGACCCGCCTCGACGGGACCGAGTTCTTCCTCCGCGACCATGTGGTCGCCGGTCGGCGCACCCTGCCCGGTGTGGCCTACCTGGAACTGGCCCGGGTCGCCGCCCAACGCTACGCCGGCCGGCCGGTGAACGTCCTGCGGGACGTGTTCTGGGCCCGGCCGGTGACGGTGGACGCCGAACCCGTCGAGCTGCACACCACCGTGACGGGCGCCGCAGACGGTGACCTGCGGATCGAGTTCCGGTCGACCGGCGGCGTCCCGTACGGGCAGGCCCGCACCGGCACGGTGCCGGACGCGTCGGCCCCGCCGCCCGCAGTGGACATCCCGGCGGTACGGGCCCGGCTGGGTGCCGGCCGGGACGGCGCGGACTGCTACCGCGACCTGACCACCGCCGGGTTTCGGGTACGGCCCTACCTTCCGCTGCCTGCGTGAGCTGTACGCGGCCGGGGACGAGGCGCTGTCGCGCTGGGTGCTGTCGGACGATGCGGCCGGTGACGCCGACCGGTTCGGGCTGCACCCGGGGATCCTCGACGGCGCGCTGCACACCCTGCTCGGGTTGACCGACGACGGCGAGCGCCCGTCGGTGCCGTTCATGCCACACGGGTGCTGCTCGACGCGCCGCTGCCCCGCCCGGGGCTGGGCGTACGCGGTCCGCGACGGTGCCGCCCGTGCCGGAGTACGCCGCTTCGACGTCACGGTCACCCGACGACGCCGGGGCGGGTCTCCGTCCGACTGCTCGGTTTGGCCGTCCGTACCCTCTCCGCCGCCGTGACCCCGACGGTCGCCGCTGCGCCGCAGCCGGCCGGACTCGCCATCCCCGCTCCCGGTCCGGCGTCGGCGGTCGGTGCGGCGCTGTTGTTCCGGGCGCGCTGGCGGCCGGCGGACCTGCCGGCCGTACCGGGGCAGCCGGTCACCGGGCGGGTGTTCACCGTCGGCGTGCCAGCCACCGCGCTCGCCGGCCCGGACTTGGCCGCTGCGGACGTCGTCGAGGCCACGCCGCTGGCCGTCTTCCGGGCGTGCCGGGAAGCGGCCCGCTCCCGGAACCCGGCGCGCCTGCTCGTCGTGCACCCCGTCGACCACCTCGAGGGCGCGGCGCTGGCCGGGCTGGCCCGGACCGTCCGGCTGGAGAACAGCCGGCTGCGCCTGTCGACGGTCGGCACCGACGGTACGTTGACCGCCTCGGCGGTCGCGGCCGAACTAGCCGCCGGTGGCGACGAGGTCGAAGTGCGGTACGCGGGCGGCCGGCGGCTGCGCATCTCCTGGGTCGAGGCGGAGCCCGCAACGGTGGCCGGTTCGCTGCTGCGTCCCGGCGCGGTCGCGCTGATCACCGGAGGTGCCGGCGGCCTGGGCCGGATCTTCGCCGAGTACCTCGCCCGCCGGGGCGCGGGCGCGTTGGTCCTGGTCGGTCGGGGCCGCCCCGACGCCGGGCTGGCCGGGTGGTCCGCCGACCTGGGCGTACCGGTGGTCTACGAGGCGGCCGACGTGTCGTGCCCCGAGCAGATCGGCGCGGTGCTCGACCGGACGCGGTCGCGGTTCGGCGGTGTGCAGGTCGTGCTGCACGCAGCGGGGGTGATCCGGGACGGGTTGCTCGCCACCAAGACCGACGAGCAGTGGCACGAGGTGCTGACCCCCAAGGTGACCGGCGTACGGGTACTCGACGAGGCGACCGCCGGCGACGAGCTGGACCTCTTCGTGACCTTCTCCTCCTGCACCGGGCTGCTCGGCAACCCCGGACAGTCGGAATACGGGTACGCCAACCGGTACCTCGACGCCTTCGCCGTGCAGCGGGAGCACCTGCGCGCCCGAGGCGAGCGCGCCGGCCGTACCGTCTCGGTGGCCTGGCCGCTCTGGGCCGACGGCGGCATGCGTGTCGACGAGGTGGCCCGCGAGCGGCTGTGGCGCGACACCGGGCTGGCACCGATGCCGGCGACGGCCGGCCTGGCAGCGTTCGAGGCGGCACTGGCGGGCAACGAGCCGCAGGTAGGCGTCATGTACGGCGATCCTGCCCGGCTGCGGGCCCGGCTGGCGGCCGCCACTCCGACCATGGCACCCGCACTAACCACCGTGGACCTTCCCGCCGGTCCGGACGCGGCTGGTCGGCGCATGGCCGGTCCTGATGGGGCCGGTGCGGCGTCCGGGTCGGGCCTGGCCTGGTTGGAGGGGGGCCTCACCCGGATCTGCGCGGAGCTGCTCAAGGTCGACGCGGCCGAGTTGGACCCGGAGGAGGAGCTGAGCAGCTACGGCGTCGATTCGATCATGATGATGTCACTGATGAACGTCCTGGAGCGGGAGTACGGCGTCGTCGTCGAACCGGGCGTGCTGGCCGAGCACCCGACCATCCGGGGCATGGCCGCCTACCTGTCCGCCGAGGGCGTGGGCCCGTCGGCCACGGCTGCCGCGCCTGTGGCCATCCCGTCGGCCGCGCCCGTCGTCATTCCGTCGGCCTCGGCCGGCGCCGCGCCCGCCCCGACCCCGGCCGGGGCGCCCACTGCGGCGCCGATGGTCGTGGTAAACCGGCCCTCGGCGTCGGCCAACGACGGCCGGATCGCGGTGATCGGAATGGCCGCCCGGCTGCCTGGCTCGCCGGACGTCGCCGCGTTCTGGGACAATCTGCGCTCAGGACGGCACCTGGTGGGCACCGTACCGGCCGACCGCTGGGCGATGGAGGGCTTCTACAGCCCGGACCGCACCGCGCCCCAGCGTTCGTACTCGCGGTGGGGTGGGTTCCTGGACGACATCTACGGCTTCGACGCGGCCCGGTTCCGGATCGGCGACGACGACGCGCTGTCCATGGATCCGCACCATCGGATCCTGCTGGAGCTGGCCGAGGAGCTGTGGCACGCCGCCGGTTACCGGCCGGCGGACCTGGCCGGCTCACGGACCGGGGTCTACATCGGCGGTGGTGAGAGCAACTACGTCCAGCGCAGTACCGAACGGCTGACTGCCGAGCACGCCCGCCGGTTGATCGTCAACACCATTCCCAACATGATGGCGGCCCGGCTGGCCGACGCGTTCGACCTGCGTGGTCCGGCGCAGAGCATCGACACCGCCTGCTCCTCGTCGCTGGTTGCGGTGCACAACGCCTGCCGCGACCTGCGGTCGGGCGACTGCGACCAGGCCGTCGTCGGTGGCGTCGAGCTGCTCGTGGACGGCTACCTGCACGTGGCGTTCAGCAAGGCCGAGGTGCTCTCCGACGACGACCGCTGCCACGTGTTCGACGAGCGGGCCAAGGGCCTGGTGATCGGCGAGGGCGCGGGTCTGGTGCTGCTCAAGCCGTACGCCGCCGCGCTGCGCGACGGCGACGACGTCCTCGCGGTGATCCTCGGCGGTGCGGTCAACAACGACGGGCGCACCATGGGACTCACGGTGCCCAGCGCCGATGGCCAACAGGAGGTGCTGCGCCGGGCGTACGCGGCGGCCGGCATCGCGCCGGACACCGTCAGCTACTTCGAGGCGCACGGCACCGGCACCCTGCTCGGCGACCCGATCGAGATCCGGGCCGCCAGCCGGGTGCACCGGGAGTACACCGACCGCACCGGCTACTGCGGGGTGGGCTCGGTGAAGTCGAACATCGGCCACCTGCTGCGGGCGGCCGGCGTGGCGTCGCTGGTCAAGACGGTGCTGGCGCTGCGTCACAGGATGATTCCCCCAACCCTGCACTGCGCTCGCCCGCACGCTCGGTTCCGGTTTCCCGAGTCGCCGTTCTATCCGGTGACCCGGCTGCAGGGCTGGGGCCCGCCGCACGGGCTGCCGCGCCGCGCGGCCATCTCCTCGTTCGGATTCGGCGGCACCAACGCGCACCTGGTGCTGGAGGAGTTCACCCCGCCGGCCGGGCACCTGGTCGCCCGCCGCCCGCTGCCTCCGCCGACGTTTTCGGCGTCGCCGGTACCGGCTCGGCTGGCCGGTGGTCGACCTGCCCGACATCGCGCCCACCCTGGCCGTGCCGGTCTCCGCCCCGCCGACCAGAACGGCGATCGACCGGGCCCGGCGGTTCGCTGGAGGAGCTGCTCGCCGCGGTCCGCGACCAGCGGATCGACCCCGACCACGCCCTCACGCTGCTGGAGGCCGATCGATGAGTCCCACCGCCGACGCCCCGTCCGGCGGCGAGCTGCGGCAGATCCTGCACGAGCTGCGGGCGGGCCGACTCACCGGCGCGTAGGTATCCGCCCGCATCCGTCAGCTACGCGCCACGAGCGGGTGGACCTTCGCGTACGACGAGCCGCGCGTCCGCGACCACCTCGGCCGCAACCCGTTCGACGGGGACCCGGCGACCCGGGTGGTGCTCGGCGTGACCTGGTGCGCCGTGGCGGTGGCCGCTCGGCGCGCGGCCACCGGGGCTCCGGTGGCGGTGCGCGGACTCACTCTCGGCCGGCCGGTGCTGCTCGGGCCGGAGCAGTCCGCTCGTGTCCGGCTGGCCGACCCGGTCGGCGACGGATCGTTCTCCGTGCTGGTGGAGACCGGCGACGGCGAGCGCGAGGTGGCCGGCGGGCGGTTCGAACCGCTGGCTGACACCACCGAGCCGGTCGACCTGTCCGGCCTGCGCGCAACCGGTCCCGTCCTGCCCGGCGCCGCGCTGTACGGCGGAACCGAGAGCCAGCGCGGCCCCGCCCTGACCACCGTCGTCCGGGCGTGGCCGACGCCCGGTCAGGTGCTCGCCGAGCTGCGGCTGCCCGACGAGTTCGTCGGCTTCCGGTACGCCGACACCGCCGACCCGGCGCTGCTCGACGGGGCGTACGTCGCCAGCCTCGCCGCACTGCCTGCCCGTGCGGGAGCTGGCGGTGACCCGGCCAGCGCGGCCGGCGTGTGGATCCCGTTCCTGATCGAGCGGGTCCGCGCGTACGAACCGGTCGGCGCGCACTGCCACTGCCTCGTACGGCACGTGCGGTCGTTGCCGGACACCGAGATCGTGGACGTCACCTTCTGCGCCGACGACGGTCGGGTGCTGCTCGCGCTGGACGGCTTCACCTACCGATACGCCCGGTACACCGCGTCGACGCCGGCTGGACCGACCACAGCCACCGGCCCGGTCGACACGGAACCGGCGGGTGGGGTAAAGCAACGGGTCGCGGCCTACCTCACCGGCCGCCTCGCCGCGCTCAACGGGGACCGCCCGGTGGACCCGCGCGCCACCTTCATGGACCTCGGCATCGACTCGACCGCACTGATCGGGCTCGCCCGGACGATCGAGGGGGACCTGGGTCTGGAGCTGTACCCGACGCTCTTCTTCGAATACCAGACCGTCGAGGAGCTGTCCGCCTGGTTCGCCGGGGAGCACCCCGAGGCATTCCCGCCGCAGACCATGGCATCCCCGTCGCCCGCCGCGCCGGCCGAAGCAAGCCCGTCCGCATTGGTGGCGGGGGCCGGCCTGTCCGGATCGGCGGCGTCCGCCGTGTCGGCGGAGGTCACCCCGACCGCGTCGGCGGGAGGGGCCGTCCCGGAGGACGCCGTGGCCGGGCCCCGGGTCAGGGACCGACCGACCGGCCGGGACATCGCGATCATCGGCATGGCCGGCAGGTTCGCCGGCTCACCCGACCTGGACACGTTCTGGCACCATCTCCGCGCCGGTACGGACCTGATCAGCGAGATTCCGCCGGAGCGCTGGGACTGGCGGCCCTGGTTCGACGCCGACCGGGACCGGCCCGGTCGCACCTACTCGCGGTGGGGCAGCTTCATCGAGGCCGACCGGTTCGACGCCACCTTCTTCGGCATTGCCCCACGCGAGGCCCGCTGGCTCGACCCGCAGCTGCGGCTGCTGCTCGAGGTGACGCACGCCGCCGTCGAGGACGCCGGGTACGGCCGCCGCCTGCACGGCAGCCGTACCGGTGTGTACGTGGGCAGCTGCTTCCGTGACTACTGGGATGAGATCGTCCGGGCCGGCCTGCCGATCGGCGACTACGAGGGCGGCGCCGGGCTGGTCTCCGCGCTGGCCGGCCGGCTGTCCTACACCTTCGACCTGCGCGGGCCCAGCGTGCCGGTGGACAACGCGTGCGCGTCGTCGCTGACCGCGCTGCATCTGGCGGTACGCGCGCTGCGGGGCGGGGAGTGCGACACCGCCGTGGTCGCCGGGGTAAACCTCATCCTCAGCCCCCTGCACCACGTCAACGGCTCGCGGGTGCAGGCGTTGTCGCCGACCGGCCGGTGCCACACCTTCGACGCCAGGGCGGACGGGTACGTACCCGGTGAGGGTGTCGTCGCGCTGCTGCTCAAACCGCTGGAGGCCGCGCTGCGGGACGGCGACTCGGTGCACGCGGTGATCAAGGGCTCGGCGGCCAACCACGGCGGTCGGGCCAACAATCCGACCGCGCCGCGTCCGGAGGCGCAGACCGGCCTGCTGGTCGACGCCTGGGCGGACGCCGGAATCACGGCCGACACGATCGGCTACATCGAGGCGCACGGCACCGGCACCCTGCTCGGCGACCCGATCGAGGTACGGGCGCTGACCGAGGCGTTCTCCCGGCATACCGACCGGGTCGGCTTCTGCGGGCTCGGCTCGGCCAAGGCGCACCTAGGCCATCTGGAGGGCGCGGCGGGGCTGGCCGGGGTGGTCAAGGTGGTGCTATCGATGCGCCACGGCGAACTGCCCGCGATGCCCGGGTTCCGGGACCCCAACCCGTATCTGTCGCTGGAGAGTTCCCCGCTGCGCGTGGACCGGACCGTCACGCCGTGGCCGAGCACCGCGAGCGCACCCCGCCGGGCCGGCGTCAGCTCGTTCGGCCTGACCGGCAGCAACGCGCACGTGGTGATCGAGGAGGCGCCGGAGCCCTTGCCCGCACCGCGCACCGGCTCCGGGCCGTACCTCCTGCTGCTCTCGGCGCGCAGCGCCGAACGCCTGCACGTGTATTCGGCGCTGCTCGCCGAGCACCTGGACCGGGTCCGTCCGCCGCTGGCAGACGTCGCCCACACGCTCTGCGCCGGACGCGAGCCCATGCGGGCCCGTCTCGCCGTGCTCGCCGACGACCACGACGAGGCGGTACGCCTGCTGCGCGCCACGCAGTCCGGCACCCTCGGCGGGGCGGCGACCGGGGATTCGGCATCGGCGGCACTGGCCGCACGGTGGCTGGCCGGCGAGGACGTGCCCGCCCCGGACGGCCGGCTGATCCGGCTGCCCACGTACCCGTTCGCCGGGGAACTGCACTGGTTCCCGGTCACCTCGGCC
>NZ_GG657738.1:6218374-6227768 GCF_000158815.1 Micromonospora sp. ATCC 39149
CGCGACGTGCGCACCCGGTACGGCGGCTTGACCGGTGTGGTGCACGCGGCCGGGGTGATGGATCCCCGACCGTGGCCGGAGAAGGACGACGCCGCCGTCGACGCGGTGCTGCGACCGAAGGTCGACGGCGTCCGGGCCCTGGACGAGGCGACCCGCGGGGACGACCTCGACGCCTTCGTGCTGTTTTCCTCAGCGGCGGCGTTGCTCGGCGACATCGGACTGGGCGACTACGGGGTGGCCAACCGGTACCTCGACGGGTACGCGCAAGCCCGCGAGGCGCGCCGGGCCCGGGGCGAGCGCCGGGGTCGTACGGTCAGCGTCAACTGGCCGCTGTGGCGCGACGGCGGCATGCACCTGCCCGGCGAGGCGATGTACCTGGCCTCGGCCGAGCTGTCGTACCTGGACACCCCAGCCGCGCTGGCCGCGTTCGACCGGATCCTGTCCGGCGGTTGGCCGCAGGCGCTCGTCCTGGCCGGCAGTCCGGCGGCACTGGACCGGCTGACAGGTGCCGCCGCGCCGTCATCCGCGCCTGCTTCTGAGCGACCCGCAGCGCCGGACGGCGTCCCCGCCGTCGTGAACGGTGCTGCTGATCCGTACGGTGCCGCCGTCCTGAATGGTGTCGCCGCCCGGAACGGCACCAGCGTTCCGAACGGCCTCGCCCCCGTGAACGGCCTTGCCCCCGCGACCGGTTCCGTCCCGGCCAACGGGGCGGCCGCCAGCAACGGCGCTGTGGCCGTGAGCACCGCGGTCGACGGGCACGACGACGCGGTCGTGCGGGATCGGCTGGCGGAGGAGCTACGGGCCATCGCCGCCGAGGTGCTCTGTGTGGACGCCGAGCGGATGGACCTGGACGAGAACCTGGGCGCCTTCGGCTTCGATTCGATCACTCTGCGGGACCTCGCCGGACGCCTCAGCGAGGTGTTCGGGGTGACGGTCACACCCACCCTCTTCTACGCCCGGTCGTCCCTGGCCGAGGTGGCTCGCTACCTGGTGGAGGAGAAGGGCGACGCGATCCGCGCCCGGTACGCCGTGCCGGCTCCGCCCGTCCCCGCGCCAGCCGACCCGGCGCCGGTCGCTGCTGTCGCACCGGCCACCCGGGTCGTCGGCCAGCCACCGGTCGGACCAGTGGCCCGGGCCGCCGCCGTACCGGTGGACGGGCCGGACCCGGCAGGGCCGGGCGGTATCGGCGGCGCGGAGCCGATCGCGATCGTCGGCATGGCCGGGGTCTTCCCCGGCGTCGCCGACCCCGACGAGTTCTGGCAGCGCCTGGTCGCCGGAGAGGACCTGGTCACCGAGGTACCAGCGGACCGGTGGAACTGGCGGGAGTTCTACAGCGAGGAACGCTTCGCGCCGGGCCGCACCCAGTCCAGGTGGGGCGGCTTCGTCGACGGGCACGACTGGTTCGACGCCGACTTCTTCGGCATCTCCCCCCGGGAGGCCGAGCTGATGGATCCACAGCACCGGCTGTTCCTGCAGGCCGCGTGGGCCGCCGTCGAGGACGCCGGATGGGTGGCCGCCGAACTGTCCGGCCGGCGGATCGGCGTCTTCGCCGGCGTCCAGTTCGCCGAGTACCAGCAGTTGCTCACCGAGGCCGGGATCAGCCAGGTGCAGGTGGGCACGGGCAACGCCCACACGATGCTGCCCAACCGGGTGTCCTACCAGCTCAACCTGCGCGGACCCAGTGAGGCCGTGGACACCGCCTGCTCGTCGTCGTTGATGGCGGTGCACCGGGCGATGCGCGCGCTGCGCGCGGGGGAGTGTGAGGCGGCGCTGGCCGGTGGGGTCAGCCTGATCCTTACGCCGTACTACTACGTGCTGTCCAACCAGGCCGGGGTGCTCTCGCCGACCGGCCGATGCCGCACCTTCGACGCCGCCGCCGACGGGTACGTGCGCGGCGAGGGCGCCGGTGTCGTGGTCCTCAAACCGCTGCGCCGCGCGCTCGCCGACGGCGACCACGTGTACGCGGTGATCCGGGGCAGTGCGGCCAACCACGGCGGCCGGGCCAGCTCGCCCACCGCGCCGAACTCCGCCGCCCAGGCCGAGTTGGTCGCCGCCGCCCTCGCCGACGCCGGCGTGGACCCGGCCACCGTCTCGTACGTCGAAACCCACGGCACCGGCACCGAGCTGGGCGACCCGGTGGAGGTGGAGGGGCTGACCGAGGGCTTCGCCGCCGCCGCCCGCGCCGCCGGCAGCACGCTCCGTCCCGGTGGCTGCGGCCTCGGCTCGGTGAAGACGCAGATCGGCCACCTCGAGCCGGCCGCCGGTGTGGCCAGCCTGGTCAAGGTGGTGCTGGCGCTGCGGCACCGCACCCTGCCCGGCGTGCTGCACCTGAACACGCTCAACCCCTACCTGACCCTGGACGGCGGGCCGTTCCACGTGGTGGGGGAGACCCGACCGTGGCTGCCCTGGCCGGACTCGGACGGCCGGCCACTGCCGCTACGGGCCGGTGTGTCGTCGTTCGGGTTCGGCGGCAGCAACGTGCACCTGGTGGTCGAGGAGGCACCGCCGCTGCCGGCCCCGCCGTCGGGCGGGCCGCAGCTTCTGGTGCTTTCCGCGCGGAACCCGCAGCGGCTGCGGGCGTACGCCGGTCGGCTCGCCACCGTCCTTGGCCGCGCCGGCGACGGTGGGTACGGCGGTGGCCCGGCGGACCTGACCCTGGCCGACGTGGCGTACACCCTGCAGACCGGGCGGGAGCCGATGGCCGAGCGGATGGCCGTGGTGGTCGGCGACATCGCCGAGACGGCCGACCTGCTGGCCCGGTTCGCCACGGACGGCCACGCCGAGGGCGTGCTCACCGGCAGGGCGGGGGCGGCCGGCGAGGCGGCCCGGTCCCTGGTGGACAGCCCGGCCGGACGGGACTACCTGCGGGCGTTGTGCGAGTCGGCCGAACTGGCCCAGCTCGGCCGGCTCTGGGTCGCCGGGGTCGCCGTCGACTGGCGGTTGCTGCACCGGGCGGCATCCCCGCGCCGGGCGCCGCTGCCGACGTACCCGTTCGCGCCGAGCCGGTACTGGTTCACCCCGGTGCTGCCCGGCACGCCGCCGACCCCCGCATCGGCCGATGTGGCGGACACCACGACCCGGCCGGCGGTACCGGAGGCGGCCGGGCCCGGCCTGCCCGACCTGTACGTACCCCGGTGGGTGCCGGCGGATCCGGCTCCCGCGACGCCACCCGCGCGGGCCGGCTGGATCCTCACCACGCCCGCCGGCCGGCCACTGGCCGAGGCTCTGGCCGGCCGCTATCCGCACGCCACCGTCGGTGACCTGGCCACCGCGAGCGTGCCCGAGGACGACGCGGAGATCTGCGTCGTGGCGGTCGACCCGCCCGGCGCGGTGCTGCCGGAGACCGACCGGGACGACGCCGCGCTCGGTCTGGTGCGGCTCGTCCGCGCCCTGGGCGCGGCCGGCCGGACCGACGCGGCCCTGACGCTGCGCGTGGTGACCGCGGGCGTGTACCCGCTCGACGGCGCCACCGCCCCCACCCCGTACGGCGCCACGTGCCACGGGCTGGCCCGCGCGGCGGCCCGCGAACACCCGTCCTGGCGGGTGCATGTGCTGGACGTCGCGGCAGCCGACTTGGCCGACCCGGGGGCGGCGGCGCAGGCCGTGATGGCGGTGGACCTGCCCGTCGGCGAGGAGGTGCTGCTGCGCGGCGTACGCCGCCTGGTACGTGAGCTGCGTCCCGCCCTGCTGCCTCCGGCGGCCCGGTCGCCGTACCGGGAGCGCGGGGTCTACCTGATCGTCGGCGGTGCCGGCGGCATCGGTGCAAAGCTGGCCGAACACCTGGCCCGGACGGTCCGGGCCCGGCTGGCCCTGGTCGGCCGGTCCGTCCCCGGCGAGGCGCACCAACGGTTGTGCGACCGGATCGCGGCAGCCGGTGGCGAGGCGGTTTACCTGTCCGCCGACGTCAGCGACCCGGCGGCGCTCGGTGCGGCCGTGGCCCAGGTCCGGCGCCGGTTCGGGGCGCTGCACGGCGTGGTGCACTCGGCCCTCGTGCTGCGCGACGGCACGCTGCGGTCGATGAGCGACGAGTGGTTGCGGGCGGTGTTCGCGCCGAAGGTCGCCGGCATGGTGGCGCTCGCCGACGCGCTGGCCGGGGAATCCCTGGACTTCCTGCTGCTGCTCTCCTCCGCGCAGTCCTTCGTGGGCGCCGCCGGGCAGGGTAACTACGCGGCGGCGTCCGCCTACGAGGACGCGTTCGCCGGGCTGCTGCGTCACCACGGCCGCTGGCCGGTATGCGTGGTGAACTGGGGCTACTGGGGCAGCGTCGGCGCGGTGGCGACCCCCGAGTACGCCCGACGGCTCGCCGCGCAGGGCGCCCGGTCCATCGAGCCGGCCGAGGGTATGGAGGTCGTCACCCGGCTGCTGGCGGGTCCGGTCGACCAGGTCCTCGCCGTGCGGACGGACCCGTCCCGGCTGGCCCAAGTGCTGCGGGTCGGCCCGTCGGCCGGGCCGGATGATGCCGCGACCCCGGCGGCTGTGGTCGGTGTGCCGGCCGAGCCGGCGCTCCCGCCGCCGGCCCGGCTGCTGGCGGACCCGCCCCGGCTCGCCGTGGACACCGTTCGCCGGGCCGGTGTGGCCTGGGACGCCCTGGACGCGCTGGCCCGCCGCTGGTTGCTGGAGACGCTGCGCGGGGCCGGTGTGCTCACCGCCGCCGGGCAGCGGAGCAGCCTCGACGAGCTGCGCGAGATCCTCGGGGTGTCCGCCGACCACGAACGGCTGCTCACCGCCCTGGTCAACCTGCTCGTCCGGGCCGGTTGGCTGACCCGCGACGGCGAGCGGCTGCTCGTCACCGCGGCGGCCGACGTCCCGGGGGTGCCGGTGGCCGACGAGGCTCGGCGGCTGGCCGCCGAGCATCCGGCGATGCGGCCCCACCTGCGGCTGCTCGACGCGTGCCTGTCCCGCTACCCGCAGGTGCTCGCCGGGCGGGTCCCGGCGACCGAGGTGCTCTTCCCGGGTGGTTCCGGTGAACTGCTCGACGGCATCTACGCCGGTGACGAGGTGACCGGCCACTTCAACGACCTGGTCGGGTACGCGGTGGCGGAGTTCGTCCGACGGCGCACGTCCGACGGCGCCGCACCGGTACGTGTCGTGGAGATCGGTGCCGGCAGCGGAGCCACCAGCGAGGTGCTGTTCCGCGTGCTGCGCCCGTACGCCGACCGGCTGCGGTACGTGTTCACCGATGTGTCCCACCAGTTCGTCTGGCGGGCCGCCGAACGCTTCGGCCCACAGTTCCCGGCGGCCAAGTTCCGGGTGCTCGACATCGAACGCGACGTCGCCGGGCAGGACTTCGTCCCGGGTGAGGCCAACCTGGTGCTGGCGACCAACGTGCTGCACGCCACCTCGGACGTGGCGGTGGCGCTGGCCCAGGCCAAGCGGCTGCTGGCGCCGGGCGGCTGGCTCGTGATCAACGAGGGCACCCGGGTGCACGACTACGCCACGCTGACGTTCGGGCTGCTCGACGGCTGGTGGCGGTACACCGACGCGATGTTGCGCATCCCGGACGCGCCGATGCTCGACCGGGACGCGTGGCTGGCGGCGCTGGCCGGTGCGGGATTCCGGGACACGGTGGTGCTCGGCCTCGGTGCCGACTGCCCGCCGAGCCTCACCGCCCAGCAGAGCGTCCTGGTGGCGGTCAGCGACGGCATGTGCGTTCCCGGGCGTTCCCCGGCCGGCGGAGTGTCCGGTGCGGCCCCGTCCGTGGCGCCGGTCCGGTCCGGGTCCCCGTCCGTCGCGGCGGTCGCGTCCGTGTCGGGCACGTCGGTGGCATCGGACGCGTCGGTGGTGCCGGCCGCGTCCGACCGGTCGTCGGCTCCGGTCCCGTCGGGTGATGCGGTTGGCGCGGCGGTCCTGGCGACGATCGCCCAGGCGCTGCGGATCGATCCGGCCGACCTGGACCCGGACGGGCCGCACGCGGACCGGGGCGTCGACTCGGTGCTCGCCATCGAGATCGCCAACACGATCAACACGACGCTGGGCGTCCGTATCCGCTCCACCGACCTGTTCAACTACGCCACCCCCGCGAAGCTGGCCGTGCACATCGGACAGCACTTCGACCCGGTACTCCCGTCGGCCGACCCGGCGACCCCACCCGCCCCGGGCGGCGAACCCGCTCCGGTCCCGGTGGACCCGGTGCCCAGCCCGGTCGACCCGGTACCGATGCGGGGCGAGCCCGTTCCCGTTCCGACCGGCCCCGCTCCGATCCGGGTCGAGCCCGCTCCGGTCGTGGTCGACGCCGTACCCGTTTCGGACGAGCCGGGTACCGGTCGGCGCGACGGCGGGACGCAGCGCCCGCTGGAGATCGCCGTGATCGGCATGTCCGGCCGCTTCCCCGGTGCCCGCGATCTCGCGGAACTGTGGGACAACCTGCGCGCCGGCCGGTGCACCGTCGGCGAGGGCGACCGGTGGTCGGCGGACAACCCGTACGACGCCCGGCGGCCCGGTCTCACGTACAGCAAGCGGGGTGGGTTCCTCACCGACATCGACCGCTTCGATCCGCTGTTCTTCAACATCTCGCCCCGTGAGGCGGCGTTGATGGACCCGCAGCACCGGCTCTTCCTCGAGGAGGCGTGGCGGGCGCTGGAGGACGCCGGCCACTCGCCGGACTCGCTGCGCGGCCGGGCCTGCGGTGTCTACGTCGGCTTCAACGGCAACGACTACTACCGGCTGGTCGAGGAGAGCGGGGTCGATCCGGACTCGCACGCCTTCGCCGGCAACAGCGAGGCGATCCTCTCCGCGCGGCTGCCGTACCTGCTCGACCTCAAGGGGCCGAGCATCACGGTGAACACCGCCTGCTCGTCCTCGCTGGTCGCGGTGGACATGGCGTGTGAAGCGATCCGGAGGGGCACGGTCGAGACCGCGCTGGTCGGCGGCGTGATGCTGATGACCACGCCGTTTTTCCACCATCTGGCGAGTCGGGCTGGGATGATCTCCCCCGCCGGGCTGTGCAAGACCTTCGCCGAAGACGCGGACGGTTTCGTACCGGGTGAGGGCGTGGGCATCGTCGTGCTCAAGAGCCTGCCGGACGCGCTGCGCGACGGCGACCACGTGTACGGGGTGATTGCCGGTTCGGGCGTCAACCAGGACGGCCAGACCAGCGGCATCATGGCGCCCAACGGCCCGTCCCAGACCGCGCTGGAGGTGTCGGTCTACGAGCGGTACGGCATCGACCCGGACCGCATCACCTACGTCGAGGCGCACGGCACCGGCACCCGACTGGGCGACCCGATCGAGGTGGACGCGCTCACCGACGCGTTTCGCCGCTTCACCGACCGGACCGGCTACTGCGCGATCGGCTCGATCAAGTCGAACATCGGCCACACACTCGCCACCGCTGGCATGGCGGGCCTGCTCAAGACCCTGCTCTGCCTGCACCACCGCACCCTCGTGCCGACCGTCAACGTGGATCGGGAGAACAGGCTCATCGACTTCGCCAACTCACCGTTCCAGGTGAACACCCGCTGCCGCCCCTGGAAGAAACCGGATGGCGGGCCCCGCTTCGCGGCGATCAGCTCGTTCGGGTTCAGCGGGACCAACGCGCACCTCGTGGTCCGCGAGCCGGTCGAGGTCGGGCCGGCACCGGCACCGGCGTTCCCGACGTACCCGGTACCGGTGTCCGGGCACACGCCTGAGACGCTGCGTGCCCGCCTGGTCGACCTGCGGGCCTGGCTGCGCGCCAACCCGGACGCCGACCTGCGCGACATCGCCTTCACACTGGCGCTCGGCCGTGCCCACCTGGCGTACCGCACCGGTTGGGTGGTGACCGGGCTGGCGGAGCTGGCCGACCGGATCGACGCGGCACTGGCCGGTACCGAGCCCCTGCCGGCCGAACCCGCCTCGGCCCGCCCCGGCCCGGCGGGTGCCCTGGACGACGGGCGGGGACGTCCGGGGCGGACCTGCCTCGAGAGGCTCGCCTCGACGTAACGGTACGTGCCTTCCCGGCACGGCGAGAACCCCGCCGTGGGCGACGCTGTTCGACGAGGCGGGCTGCCGGCGACTGCCGCTGCCGACGTACCCCTTCGCCGGTGACCGATACTGGGTGCAGTCTCCGCCGTCTCCGCCGTTCCCGCCGTCTCCGCCGTTCCCGCCGTCTCCGCCGTTCCCGCCGTCTCCGCCGTTCCCGCCGTCGCTGCCGTCTCCGGTGTCGGCTGCCGCCTTCGCCGGACCGGCGGCCGGTCCGGACACGCCGGTCGACGCCGGTGCCGCCCGGCCGCACCCGCTGCTCGGCGCGAACGTCTCCACCCTGCGCGGATACCGCTTCCGGACCCACTTCACCGGCGCCGAGTTCGTGCTGGCCGACCACGTGGTCGCCGGCCGTCCGACGCTGCCCGGCGTGGCCCAGTTGGAGTTGGCACGGGCGGCCGGGGAACTGGTGGCGGAGGAACCCATCGGCCGGCTGCACGGCGTCGTGTGGTTCCGGCCGCTGGTGGTGACCGGCGGCGGGCTGACGGTCGACGTCGGGTTGCGATCCGAGGGCGTCGCGCTGGCGTTCGAGGTGACCAGCCTCGACGGCACGGTGCTGCATGCCAGGGGCCGGCTGACCCCGACCGGAGCGGCGCGGCTTGCCCAGCCGGCACCCGTCGACCTCGTGGCACTGCGTAACCGGGCGTCGGAGCCCCTGGCCGGGACCGCGTGCTACCGGATCTTCGACGACTCCGGACTCCACTACGGACCGTCGTTCCGTGGGATCGAAGCGCTTTACCGCACGCCGGACGCCGTGCTGGCCCGAGTCGTGCTGCCGGCCGGTACGCCGTCCACCGGCTTCGTCCTGCACCCGTCGGTGCTCGACGCGGCCCTGCAGAGCGCGATCGGCTTCCGCGACGACCTGACCGACCCTGGCACGGACCAGCCGTACGTGCCCTTCGACCTGGGCGGCGTAGAGATCCTCGGCCCGGTTCCGGCCGCCGGCTGGGCGTACGCGCGACCGGCGGCGGGAGTCGCCGGGTCCGGCGGTCGCCGGCTCGACGTGGACCTGCTCGACGACACCGGCCTTCCCCGGGTACGGCTGCGGAACCTGACGCTGCGGGCGATGCCCGGCGACGGTGCCACGGGGCCGGTGGCCGCCGTACCGCCAACCGACGACGTGAACGGAACGGGGCCCTTGGACGAGCTTGAACGGATGCTCAGCCGGCTCGCTTCTGGGCATATCGACATCAGTGACGCCAAAAACCAGCTCGAGGAGATGCAGTGACCGTCACCCCGAAGACCGACGAGCTGCTGGAACAGGTCCGCTCGGGACTCCTCACCCCGGCCGAGGCAGCGGCCCAGATCCGGCGCCTGCGCGCCGCCGCGCCCGAGCCCGTGGTGGTGGGTTTGGCGGAGCGGTGGGTGGTGGAGTCTGCGTCTTTGGGTGATGTGTCGGCGTGGTGTGTGTTGGTGGTTGGTGGTGATGATGCTG
>NZ_GG657738.1:6228022-6229654 GCF_000158815.1 Micromonospora sp. ATCC 39149
GGGGTGTTGGCGCCGCAGGCGACGTTCGGGAGATGTCGCCGTTTGTGGAGGTGGGGGGGTCGCCGTTTTTAGGGGTGGATGGGTTGCGTCGGTGGGAGCGTCGGGGTGGGGTGCCGCGGCGGGCGGGGGTGTCGTCGTTTGGGTATGGGGGTGTGAATGCGCATGTGGTGGTGGAGGAGTATGTTCCTGCCGCTGGTGCGGGGGTGGTTGATGATGGGCGGGCGCGGGTGGTGTGTGGTGTCCGCGCGGACTCCGGACCGGTTGCGGGCGTACGCCCAGGCCCTCCTCGACCACTTCTTTACCCACCCCGGGCAGCCCCTGGCCGACATCGCCTACACCCTCCACGTCGGCCGGGACCCGATGCGCGATCGGCTTCGTTTGTCGTCGCGTCCACGATGGAGTGAGCTGCGCCACGCACTCGACCGCTTCCTCGACGGGGACCAGCCGCCCGGTGTGCACCGGGGCACGGCCGGCGCCGACCATCCGCTACGGCAGGTGCTGTCCACCGGTGACACCGCCGCCGTGCTCGTCGACCACCTCGTCGACGGCGGCGACCACGAGCGGTTGGCGCTCTGCTGGGCGAACGGCCTCGACGTCGACTGGGGCTCGCTCTACCGGAGCGAGCGCCGCCGCCGGCTGCCGCTGCCCACGTACCCGTTTGCGGGCGAGCGGCACTGGGTGCCCGGTCCGCTGCGCGCCCCGGCCCACCCGGACGTGCCGTCCACGACCTGGCTGCGTACCGTCTGGCGGCCTGCACCGGCGCCCGACCCGGCCCCGGCCGGCGACGTCCTGGTCCTGATCGGCGACGGTGCCGTCCCGGACCGTCACCGCTGGCAGCACGTGATCACCGCGAGCGCCGACGACCCGGCCGGTGGCCTCGGAGGGCTGCCTTCGTCCGCGCACCGGATCGACGTGCTGCACAGCGCCGCGCTCGACGCCGCACCCAACTCCGACCCGGACCCCGACGCGGGTGACCCGGCGGCCCTCCTCGGCGTACTGCTGCCGCTGCTCGTGGGCCTGCTCGACCGACCCGACCTGCGCTCCCTCCGACTGGTGTACGGGCATCCCCGCCATCGACGGGACGCCGTCGCCCCGGCACGCCGCCGTCGCCGCGCTCCTGCGCTCGGCCATGCAGGAGGACCGCCGGCTTTCGGCACGGACGGTCGAGGTGGTCGGCGCACCGGACCGGGCCGCGCTGCTCGCCGAACTCGACCGCGCGGGGGCCGTGGAAGTACGCCACGAGCACGGCCGGCGGCTGGTCCGTCGGCTGGTGGAGGAGGAGTACGGCGGTTCCTCCGAGGCGCGCCCCGGCGAGCCGGCCGGTGTGATCCGGCTGCGCCACGGCGGCGTCTACCTGATCACCGGTGGGGTCGGCGGGGTGGGCGCTCACCTGGCCACTCACCTGGCCCGGACGGTCGACGCCCGGCTGGTCCTGGTCGGCCGCTCGGCGACCGGCGACCCGGAGCGGATCGCGGCCCTGGAACGCACCGGCGCCGAGGTGCTCTACCTCAGCGGCAACGTGTCCCGGCTGGAGGACGTCACCCGGATCGTCGCCACGGTGCGGGAGCGCTTCGGCCGGATCGACGGCGTGGTGCACGCTGCGGGGGTGCTGCGCGACGGCTTCCTGCGTGG
>NZ_GG657738.1:6230984-6239041 GCF_000158815.1 Micromonospora sp. ATCC 39149
TTCCTCGACGGCATAGACCAGTTCGACCCCCTGCTGTTCGGCATCTCGCCGCGCGAGGCCGAGGTGATGGACCCCCAGGAGCGTCTCTTCCTCCAGGCGGCCTGGGCGACGTTCGAGTCGGCCGGCTACCCGCGTCGGCGGCTGCGTACCCAGGCTCGCTCGGTGGGCGTCTTCGCCGGTGTCACCAGCTACACGTACCTGCTCTGGGGGCCGCACGAGTGGGCCCGGGGCAACCCGACCAACCCGCAGACCACCCCGTGGTCGTTGGCCAACCGGGTGTCCTACCTGCTCGACCTGAGCGGCCCCAGCATGCCCGTGGACACCGCCTGCTCGTCGTCGCTGACCGCGCTGCACCTCGCCTGCGACAGCCTGCGCTCGGGCGAGTGCGACCTGGCTCTGGCCGGCGGGGTCAACCTCTACCTGCACCCCGCCCGGTACGTGACGCTGTCCCAGGCGCGGATGCTCTCGCCGACCGGCCGGTGTCGCAGCTTCGGTGCCGGCGGGGACGGCTTCGTGCCCGGCGAGGGAGTCGGCGCGGTCCTGCTCAAGCCCCTCGACGCCGCGCTGCGCGACCGGGACCACGTGTACGGCCTCATCAAGGGCACTGCCGTCAACCACGGCGGCTACACCACCGGCTACACCGTGCCGAACCCCGCCGCGCAGGCAGCCGTCGTGGCCCGCGCCCAGGCCGCCGGCGGTGTGGACCCCCGCACCGTCAGCTACATCGAGGCGCACGGCACCGGGACGGACCTGGGCGACCCGATCGAGGTCGCGGGCCTGACCACCGCGTTCCGCGAGGGCACCACCGACCGGCAGTTCTGCGCGCTCGGATCGGTGAAGTCCAATATCGGGCACCTGGAGGCGGCGGCGGGCATCGCCGGCCTGACCAAGGTGCTGCTCCAGATGCGGCACCGCACGCTGGCGCCAACCCTGCACTGCGACCCGGTCAACCCGAACCTCGACCTGGCCGCCACCCCGTTTTACCTGCAAGGGGAGCGGGCCGCCTGGGCACAGCCCCGGGTGCCGGTCGACGACGGGCACGTCACTGTCCCGCGTCGGGCCGGCATCAGCTCGTTCGGCGCCGGTGGCGCGAACGCGCACGTCGTGGTCGAGGAGTACCCGCAACCCGCGCCGACACCCGAGCCCACCGGGCCGCAGCTGGTCGTGTTGTCCGCCCGTACCCATGACCGGCTGCGCGCGTATGCCGGGCGACTGGCCGGGTACCTGCGGGACGCGTCCAAACGAGTGGCGACACCGGGGCGACCGTCCCGACCGGCCGATGGTGGCGACACGGACCGGCTGACCGAGGTGGCGGCGCTGAGCTAGACGCAGATGCTCGGCGTACCGGCCTGCCGCCTCGACCCCGACGAGCCCCTCGCCGAACAGAGACTCGACGTGATCGGTCTGGCCACCCTCGCCGGCCGGCTCGCCGAGGCGGCCGGCGTCGCCCGGTACGCCGACGAACTTTCCGCCGACGTCACCCTGCGCCAGCTCGCCGGCGCCGGCCCGGCCACGACCGCCGGCCCGGCCATCGGTCCGGACGGTTCCGGCCCGGCGGGTGGTGGTGCCGACGGCACCGGCACGGCGCTGCGGCTGGTCGACGTCGCCCACACACTGCGGGTCGGGCGCGAGCCGATGGCGGAACGCCTCGCGCTGGTCGTGTCCAACGTGGCGGAACTCGTGGACCGGCTCGACGCCTACCTGGCCGGCGAAACCGGCGGAGTGCACCACGGCGCCGTCCGTGACGGTGAGATGGCCCGCGACCTAGTGCGCGGTCCGGCCGGCGCGGAGTACCTGCGCGCCCTGACCTCCTCCGGGGACTGGGACCAGCTCGCCCGGCTGTGGGTGGCCGGCGTGGACGTCGACTGGACAACTGTGCCGGGACACGACGCCGGCCGGACCGTGCCACTGCCGACGTACCCGTTCGCCACCGGGCGCTACTGGTTCCCCCGGCAGGCCGACGCGGGCCCCGGCAGCCCGACCGGTTCCGCCCCCGCCCCAGGCCCGGTCGGTGAGGATCGGCCTCATCCGCTGCTCGGCGCGAACACCTCCACCCTGGCGCTGACCCGGTTCACCACCCTGCTGTCCAGTGCCGAGTCGGTCCTGCGCGACCACGTGATTGCCGGCCGGCCGACCCTGCCCGGGGTGGCCGTGCTGGAGATGGCGCGGGCGGCGGCGGAGCTGACCGGGGAAGCCCCGGTGACCGCGCTCCGCGACGTCCTCTGGGCACAGCCGGTGCGGGTCGACGCGCCGCTGCGGGTGCACCTCACGCTCACACTCGCCGACGGCGGGGCCCGCTTCGAGCTTGCCGGCGCAGACGGCGAACCGGCCCGGTACGCGCAGGGCCGAGTCCTGCTCGGCGGGGAGCCGCCCGCGCCGGCCACCCCGCTGGACGTCGCGGCGATCCGGGCCGGACTGGCCGGACCGGTGCCGGGTGACGACTGCTACCGGCTGCTCGCCGCGGCCGGGTTCGGGTACGGGCCGACCTTCCGCGCCGTCCGTGAGCTGTACCGGGGCACCGGGGGCGCGCTGGCCCGCTGGGAACTGCCGGCGGGCTGTTCCGACGCCGAACTTGCCGGCCTGCACCCGTCCGTGCTCGACGGTGCGCTGCATACCGCCATGGGTCTGCTGGACGCGGAGACCGGCGGGGTGCCGGAGGCGTACGTGCCGTTCGCGTTGGCCGAGGTGGTCCGGTACGCGCCGCTGCCGCGTGGCGGGTGGGCATACGCCACGCCGGCCGGCGGGTCCCGGCTGCGCAAGGTGGACGTCCTGATCGTCGACGAGGCCGGCCGGCCGGCGGTCCGCATCGCCGGGCTGACCCTGCGAGCGCTCACCGGCACCGGCCCGGCCGGCACCACCGCTCGGGCAGTACCGGCCGGCACGACCCCGGCGGACGTCGCGGACCGACCGGCGAACCGCGGCGTCGGGCCGTTGCTGTTCACCGCCGACTGGCGGGAGGCGGCCCTGCCGCAGGTCGCGTCGGAGGGCCCGGCCGCCCGGCTGCTGCTGGTCGAGGCAAATGCCGAGCTGCGGGCCGCCGCCATCGGCACCGGCCTGTCGTACACCGAGGTCGACGCCAGTGGGGCCTACGACGCGCTCCGGCGGCTCGCCGCCGCCCGCGCGGACGCGCGGCTGCTGCTCGCCCACCCGGCGGGTTCCCCGGCCGGGAATGGCCTGCCGGCGCTGGCCCGCACCGCCCGGCTGGAACAGCCCCGGCTCGTGGTGTCCACGCTGGAGACCGACGACACCGTCACCGCCGCCGCGCTGACCGTCGAGGCGGCGCGGGGTGGCGCCGACGTGGAGGTCCGGTGGCGGGGCGGTCGCCGCTGGGTGGCCGAGTGGCGGGAACTGCCCGCCCCCGCCGTCACCGATCGGCCGCTGGTCCGCCCGGACGGGGCGTACCTGGTCACCGGCGGCCTGGGCGGGCTGGGCCGGTTGTTCGTGGAGTACCTCGCCGAGCGGGGCGCCGGCACGGTGGTCGTCGCCGGCCGCTTCGCACCGGACGCGGCGGCCCGGGACTGGCTCGCCGGCCTGCCGGTGCGGGTGGTCCACGAGGCCGTCGACGTCACCGACCGGATGGCGGTGGCGGCACTGGCCGGACGCTTCGGACGAAAGTACCCGCCGTTGCGGGGCGTTCTGCACGCCGCCGGGGTGCTGCGGGACGGGCTGCTGGTAACCAAGGGGGACGACGCCTGGGAGCCGGTGTGCGCCCCGAAGGTCATCGGCACCCAACTGCTCGACACGGCCACCGCCGACGCCGAGCTCGACTGGTTCGTGTCCTTCTCGTCAGCGGCCGGTGCGGTGGGCAACCCGGGTCAGGCCGAGTACGCCTACGCCAACCGCTTCCTCGACGTGTACGCGGCGCACCGAGACCGGCTGCGGGAGCGGGGCGAGCGACGGGGGCGCAGCCTCTCGATCGGCTGGGGTCTCTGGGCCGACGGGGGGATGGGCGTCGACGAGCGGACCGCCGCGCACCTGGAACGGACCGCCGGCACCCTGCCGATCCCGACCGCGACCGGGCTGGCCGTCTTCGAGTCCGCCCTCGCGCACGGCCTGCCGTACGTGGGGGTGCTGCACGGCCGGCGGGACACCCTGCGGGAGCGGATGGGTCTCCGTGCCGCCGCGCCGGTCGGGCCGGTTTCGCCGCCGGTCGGGCCGGCAGACAAGGACCCGGCGGGCGGCGCGACCGACAGCCCGGAGGAGATCGAGTCGACGCTGGCCGAGATCTGCGCCGAGGTGCTCAAGATCCCCGTCGGTGAACTGGATCCCGAGGAGGACCTCGGCGCGTACGGCCTCGACTCGATCCTCATGATGACCGTGCTCAACCGGATCGAGCAGCGGTATGCCACCGCCGTGGAACCGAGCGCGCTGGCCGAGTACGGCACGCTGCGCGCGCTGGCCCGGCACCTGCACGCCGCCAGGGTGCGGACCGCACCGGCCACCACCGGCCCGACCCGCGCGCCGGTGCCCGCTCCCGCCCGTGCGGGCGCGGCCCGCGCCGGACGCGCCACCGACCAGCGTGTCGCGGTGATCGGGCTCGCCGCCCGGCTCCCCGGCTCCCCGACGGTGAACGCCTTCTGGGAGCACCTGCGCGCCGGTCGGGACCTGGTCCGGGAACTGCCCGCCGACCGGTTCGACGTGGCTGCGCTCTACAGCCCGGACCGGACTGCCGAGGGGCGGACGTACTCCCGGTGGGGTGGCTTCCTCGATGGCGACATCTTCGCCTTCGACGCGGCCCGGTTCGGCATCGACGAAGACGACGCGCTGGTCATGGACCCACACCACCGCGTCATGCTCGAGCTGACCGAGGAGTTGCTGCACGACGCCGGCTACCGCCCGGAGGAGCTGGCCGGCACGCGGGCCGGGGTGTTCCTCGGTGGCGGCGAGAGCAACTACCTCAAGGGCCGGCTGGAGAGCCTGCCGGGCCGGCTGATGCGCCGGGCGGTGGTCAACACCATCCCGAACATGGCCGCCGCCCGCCTCTCCGACTTCTTCGACCTGCGAGGACCGTCCCAGACCGTCGACACGGCCTGCTCGTCCGCGCTGGTCGCGGTCCACCAGGCGTGCCAGGCGCTGCGGACGGGCGACTGCGACCTGGCGGTCGTCGGCGGCGTCGAGCTGATCACCGACGGCTATCTGCACATCGGCTTCAGCAAGGCCGAGGTGCTCTCACCCGGCGGCGCCTGCCGTGTCTTCGACGAGAGCGCCGACGGCATCGTGCCCGGCGAGGGCGCGGGCCTGCTGCTGCTCAAACCGTACGAGGCGGCGGTACGCGACGGCGACGACATCCGGGCGGTGATCCTCGGGGGCGCGGTCAACAACGACGGACGGACGATGGGGTTGACCGTGCCCAGCCTCGACGGGCAGCGTGACGTGCTGCGTCGGGCGCTGGACGCGGCCGGTGTCCGCGCCGGGGAGATTTCCTACCTGGAGGCGCACGGCACTGGGACGCTCTTGGGCGACCCGATCGAGATCCGGGCCGCCACCAGCGTTTACGGCGCGGACGGCGCGGCCCCGCAGGGGTGCGCGGTGGGGTCGGTGAAGTCCAACATCGGGCACCTGATGCGGGCGGCCGGTGCCGCCGCACTGATCAAGGTGGTCCTCGCGCTGCGGCACGAGCTGATCCCGCCGACCCTGCACTGTGCCCGGCCGCACCCCCGGTTCCGGTTCGCCGAGTCGCCGTTCTTCCCGGTGACCCGGCCCCTGCCCTGGCCGGAGGAGGCCGGTCGGCCGCGCCGGGCCGCTATCTCCGCGTTCGGCTTCGGCGGCACCAACGCGCACCTGGTGCTGGCCGGGCACGTGGGGCCGGGCGGGCACCGGCGGCCGTTGCCGCCGCCGCGCTTCGCGCGCCGGCACTACCGGGTCGGCGATCCGGTGACCGACGTCCGGGCCGGGGGCCCGGTCGCCGACCTGCAAGCCGGCAACGGGAAGCCGGAACTCGACGACATTCTCGACCGGATCCAGGCCGGCACGCTGACGCCGGACGCTGCGGCGGGCCTCTTCGGCCCCAGTGGATTCAACGGGTGGAAGGACGATGGACGATGGGCACCGACCACGACCACGGCACTGCAGACCGGGCCGGTGGGGTGACCGCGTCCCGTTCCGACGTGCGGGAACTGCTCGAGGCGTTCGGCCGTGGCGAGCTGACCCGGGCGGAGGTCACCCAGCGGATCGCGGCCCTGAGCGGGCCGGCGGTGCCGGAGCCGGTGAGCCGGATCTGGCGGCACGACGAGCCGTTCCTCGCCGCACACGTGATCTTCGGCCAGCAGGTGCTGCTCGGCATGGCGCACTGCGCCATGGCGGCGGAGGCGGCCAGGTCGACCGGCGGGGCCTCCGCTGATCTGGCCAACGTCGCCTTCCACGAGCCGGTCGTGCTCACCGCCGGGCAGTCCGCGACGGTCACCGTCCGGGCCCGGCGCGACCACGACCGGGTCCGCTTCGACAGCGTCTACACCGTGGACGGCGGGCCCGAGCGGCGCAGTGTGTCCGGGGAGTTCACCACCCCTACTGCCCCTGGCGAGCCCGTCGACCTCGCCGCGCTGCTCGCCGCAGCGACCGCCGAACGGGCCGCCAGCGAGGTCGCGGCGGTACCGCTGCTCGCCCGCGACCCGGCGCTGCGCAGCGTCGAGCGGGTGTGGCTGACCACGGGCGGTGCCCTCGGTCGGCTGCGGCTCGACCCGGCGGCCCGGGCCGCCGTCACCGACCTTGCCGTACACCCGGCCCTGCTCGACGGCGGCTTCGTGGTCGGTGCCGCCGCGCTCGAGCCGGCTCTGCTCACCCCGACCGACGGCAGCACCTGGGTCACCGTGGCGATCCGCGCCGTCCGGGGTGGTGGCACCGCTCTGCCGGACGACTGCTGGTGCCGTGCCGAGATCACCGGCCAGCAGTCCGATCTCATCAGCATGGACCTGACCTACTGCGACGACACCGGCACCGTGCTGCTGGCCGTCAGCGGGCTGTCCGTACGCCGGGTCGGTTCGGGCGTGGTCACCCAGCCCGATCCCGGGGCTGCCACCGCCGCGCCGGCCCCGGGCGTCGCCCCGACGGTCGGTGCGGCAGCCGCCGTCCCCGCCGCCGGTGGACTTGCTGAGCGGGTCGCCGGGTACCTGGCCGCTCTGCTCACCCAGGCCGCCGGGGCGGGAGCCAACCCGGACCGCCGGGTGCCGTTCATGCAACTGGGTGCCGACTCGAGCACCCTCATCGGACTGACCCGCGAGATCGAGAACGACCTCGGCATCGAGCTGTATCCCACGCTCTTCTTCGAGCACCAGACCATCGACGAGCTGACCGCCGCCCTGGTGGCCGCGCACGGCGACGTGCTGGCGCACCGCCTGCCCGCCGCCGCGCCGATGTCGGCCCGCGCCGAGGGGTCCGTCCCCGTCGAGCCCGTGCCGGCTCCCGCCGTCGCGCCGATCCAGTCTCCCGCCGGGCCGGCGTCGGCTCCCGCGGTCGTGGCGGCGTCGGCTTCCGCCGTGGTGGCGTTGGACCCGTCCCGCGACCCGCGGCGGGACATCGCGGTCATCGGCATGGACGCCCGGTTCGCCGGCTCCCCGGACGTACGGGCCTTTTGGGCGCACGTGCGCGCCGGCACCGACCTGGTCACCGAGATCCCGGCGGACCGGTGGAACTGGCGGGACTGGTACGACGCCGACCCGGCCGAACCGAACCGCACGTACTCCCGATGGGGCAGCTTCATCGAGGCCGACAAGTTCGACCCGGCGTTCTTCGGCGTCTCCCGCCGCGAGGCGATCTGGCTCGACCCGCAGCTGCGGGTCCTGCTCGAGGTGGTCCACGGCACCACCGAGGACGCCGGGTATGCCGACCGGCTGCGCGGCAGCCGCACCGGCCTGTACCTCGGCGTGTCGTTCCACGAGTACTGGGACGAGATCATCCGGGCGGGCGTCCCGATCACCGACTACCAGGCGGTGACCGGCGTACCGTCGTCGCTCAGCGGACGGCTGTCGTACCTGTTTGACCTGCACGGGCCGAGCGTGCCGGTGGACAACGCCTGCGCGTCGTCGCTGACCGCGCTGCACCTGGCGGTGCGGGCACTGCGC
>NZ_GG657738.1:6239622-6241297 GCF_000158815.1 Micromonospora sp. ATCC 39149
CGGCGAAATTCCGGCCATGCCGAACTTCACCACCCCCAACCCGTACCTCGACCTGGACGGCTCCCCGTTCCGGGTGAACACCGCCGTCGAGCCGTGGCGGGCGCCGGCCGGGCAGCCCCGCCGGGCCGGGGTCAGCTCGTTCGGCATGTCCGGCAACAACACCCACGTGGTGGTGGAGGAGTACGTCCAGCGGGCGCTGGCGGTGCCGGTGCCGGGCCCGTACGCGTTGCCGCTTTCGGCGCGCGACGGCGAGCGACTGCGCGAGATGGCCGGCCGGCTCGCCGAGCATCTGGAGCGCGAGCGGCCGGTGCTGGCCGACGTGGCATACACCCTGCAGACCGGGCGTACCGCGATGGCCGCGCGGGCCGTGGTAGTCGCTGCCGACCACGACGACGCGGTACGCCGGCTGCGGCGGATCGCCGAGGGCGCGGTGGAGGAGCCGTCCGGCGCGGACCAGGCGCACCGGGTCGCGGCCCGGTTCGTGGCGGGGGAGGCGGTCGACTGGCGGCCGGCGCGTCGGGGTGACGGACGGATTGTCAGCCTGCCGACGTACCCGTTCGCCCGGGAAAAGGTACTGGTTCACCGACGTGACGCCGGGCGCGCCCGCCGGCCCCGCCGGCGTGACCAGCCGGGCCGGTGGCAAGTCCTCCGACCACCCGATGCTTGACGTCAACGTGTCCGACCTGAACGGGTTCTGCCAGCGGGCGGTGCTGGATCCGCAGGATTTCTACGTCCGCGACCACGTGGTGCGCGGGGAGCGGGTCCTGCCCGGCACGGCGCACCTGGAGTTGGCCCGCGCGGCCGGCGAGCTGGCCCGGCCGGACGCGACGGTCACCGCGCTGACCGGGGTGGTGTGGGTCCGTCCGGTGGTGGTCGGCGACAGACTGACGGTCGACGTCGCGCTGCGCGTCGAGGCGGACGGCCGGGTGGCGTTCGAGGTACGCGACGCTGGGGACCCGCAGGCCCGACCGTACTCCCGGGGAACGGTCGAGTACGGCGAACCGGTCGGCACGCCGGAGCGGATGGACCCCGCCGCGATCGCGGCCCGCTGCGTGCGAGTACGCGACGGCCGGGAGTGCTACGACGGCTTCGCCGCGGCCGGACTCGGCTACGGACCGGCGTTCCGGCTCATCCGCGAACTGCGCTACGGACCCGGCGAGGCGCTGGCCCGGCTGGAACTGCCGGCCGACCTGGCCGCCGGGACGGAGCGGTTCGGGCTGCACCCGTCGCTGCTCGACGCCGCCCTCCAGGCGGTCACCGGGGTCACCGGCGCGTCCGACGCCGAAACCTCGGGTGCCGCTGGTACCCCGGACGCCGGGCAGCTGCTCTACCTGCCCTACGCGGTCGGCCGGGTCGAGCCGTACGCGCCGCTGCCCGTCCACTGCTGGGCGTACGTCACCCCGTCGGCCGGGGCACCCACCGAGGGCGACCGGACGCGCTTCGACGTCCGGCTGCTCGACGACGACGGGCGGCTCCTCGTCGTCGTCCGGGACTTCGAGCTGCGACAGGTCGCTGCCCCACCGGAGAGTGTGGTGGTGGGTTTGGCCGAGCGGTGGGTGGTGGAGTCTGCGTCTTTGGGTGATGTGTCGGCGTGGTGTGTGTTGGTGGTTGGTGGTGATGATGCTGTGGTGTCGGTGTTGTCTGGTGTGGTGGGTCGGGTGGTGGTGGCTTCGCC
>NZ_GG657738.1:6244786-6338575 GCF_000158815.1 Micromonospora sp. ATCC 39149
CCGACGACGCTGCGCGAGTTGGCCGGTCTGGCGGCCGGGCTGGTCGGCGTCGCCGCGGCCGAGCTGAACCCCGGCGACGACCTCGGCGAGTACGGCTTCGACCAGGTCAACCTAGCCCAGCTCGGCGCCCGCGTCGATGCTCGGTACGACCTGCCCGTCGACCCGGAACGCTTCGCGGCCTGCCGTACCCTCGCCGACTTCGCGGCCGTGCTGCCCTCGGACCGCACCGGAGTGCAGGCGATCACGACCCCGGCCGTGCGACGCGCGCCGGTGGGCTACGACCTCGAATTCGCCCGGCTGGCCTACACGCTCCAGGTCGGCCGCGACCAGATGACCGAACGGCTGGCCATCGTCGCCACCAGCGTCGCCGACCTGCGGGAGCGGCTGGTCCGTCACCTCGCCGACGACCCCACCCTCGACGGCGTGTGGACCGGCGGCGGAGCACAACGCGGAGTCCTCTCCGACCTGCTGCTCGACGGCCGTGAGGGCGCCGAGTACCTGCGCGTGCTGCGCGAGGACGGCAACGTGGACAAGCTGGCCCGGCTCTGGACCGCCGGCGTCGACCTGGACTGGGAGGCGCTGCACGCCGGCCCCCGTCCGACCCGGCTGCCGCTGCCCACGTACCCGTTCGAACCTCGACGCTGCTGGGTCTCCGGCCGGCTGCGGCCCGACGGCCTGATCGACCGGCCCGCCGGACCGCCCGGGGCCGGCGCGGACCCGGCACCCGTCACGGAACCCGCGCCGGCGTTGCCGAGTGCGCCGGCGGCGGCGACCGCCGACGGGACCGCCGACCAGCGGGAACGGCTGTACGACCTGATCGCGGAGGTGCTCGGTTGGCGGCGGGAGGAGATCCGCCCGGACGCCAGTTTCGAGGAACTCGGCTTCACCTCGATCCTGGTGCACGAGCTGTCCGGGACGGCTTGACCGAGCGGTTCGGTCCGGTGCCGGTCACCGCACTGTTCGAGTACAAGACGGTCGACGCGCTGGCCCGGTACCTGACGGCCCTGCCCACCCCGGCACCGGTCGAGGTGCCCGCACCGGCCCCGGCTGTCGTCGCGGCCCGGCCGGCGCCGGCCGCCTCCGCTCCGGCAGTCCCGCAGGGCCCCACGGCGCCCAGCGAGCCCGCCGGGTTCGCCATCGTCGGCATGAGCGGGCGGTACCCGATGGCGCGCGACCTGCACACCTACTGGGAGAACCTGCGGGCCGGTCGGGACTGCGTGGGGGAGATCCCGCTGGACCGGCCGGGTTGGCGGCAGTACGCCGAGCTTGCCCGGGAACGCTACGGCGAGGAGTACCCGCGCTGGGGCGGCTTCCTCGACGACGTGGACGCCTTCGACCCGCTGTTCTTCGGTATCTCCCCGCTGGAGGCCCGGTTCCTGGACCCGCAGGAACGCTTGTTCATCCAGACCGCCTGGGAGTGCGTCGAGGACGCGGGACACACCCCGGCCACCATCACCGCGACCCCGGCCGGCGACGGGCGGGCCCGGGTCGGAGTCTTCGCCGGGGTGACCTACAACAACTACCAGATGTACGCTGCCTCCCAGTTGGAGCGCGGGCAGTGGCTACCGGTCAACTCGCAGACCTTCTCGGTGGCCAACCGGGTCTCGTACCTGCTGAACCTCGGTGGGCCCAGCCTCACCGTCGACACCGCCTGCTCCTCATCGCTGTACGCCGTGCACCTGGCCTGCGAGGCGATCCGCCGGGGTGAGTGCGAGGCGGCCATCGCCGGGGGCGTGAACCTCTCCCTGCACCCCAGCAAGTACGTCACCTTGGCCGAGGCCAACTTCACCTCCCGCGACGGCCGGTGCCGCTCGTTCGGCGAGGGCGGCGACGGGTACGTGCCGGCCGAGGCGGTCGGCGCCGTGCTGATCAAGTCGCTGGCCCGCGCGCTGGCCGACGGCGACCACGTCTACGCGGTCATCCGTGGATCGGCGGTCAACCACGACGGTCGTACCTTCGGCTACAGCGTGCCGAATCCCGTGGCCCAGGCCGAGCTGGTCCGGGCGGCGCTGGACAACGCCGGTGTGGAGCCCGGGACCGTCGGATACGTCGAGGCGCACGGCACCGGCACCAGCCTGGGGGACCCGATCGAGGTGCGGGGGCTCGCCGAGGCGTTCGGCGAGCGGCCCCCCGGTGTCGGGCCCTGCGCGCTCGGCTCGGTCAAGTCCGGCATCGGTCACGCCGAGGCCGCCGCCGGCATCGCCCAGCTGCACAAGGTGGCGTTGCAGTTGGCGCACCGCACGCTGGTGCCCTCGCTGACCCACTCCGCCGGGCTCAACCCGCACATCGACTTCGACCGGGCCGGGTTCCAGGTGCAGCGTGAGCTGGCGCCCTGGCCCACTCCCCCCGGTGGCGCACCGCGCCGGGCGGGGATCAGCTCGTTCGGCGCGGGCGGGGTCAACGTCCACCTCGTGCTGGAGGAGGCACCGCCGCGGACCGCCCCGGTGTCCACCGCCGGGTCCGGGCCGGCGCAGCCCGCCGTCCTGGTGCTCTCCGCGCGCACCGAGCCGGCCCTGCGCGAGTACGCCGCCGCGCTCGCCGCCCATCTGTGCACGCTCGGCGACGGCGCGGACCTGACCACGATCGCGTGGACGTTGCAGGCCGGTCGGCAGCCGATGGCGCACCGGCTGGCGTTGGTGGCCACCGATCCGGTCACTGCCGCCGACCGGCTACACCGGTACGCGACCGGCGGGACCGGCCACGGCCTCTGCATCGGTGTCGTCGCCACCGGTACCGCCGCCGTCGGGACCACTGCCGCCGGCACCTCCGTCGGGGCCGGCGACGCGCTGGCAGGCACCGGCGAACCGGTCGAGCTGATTGGCGCCGACAGCTGGGAGCGGATCGCCCGAGACTGGGTGGCCGGCCGTGTCCAGTCCTGGCGCGCGTTGTACCCGGATGGGCAGCCGCCTACACGGGTGTCGCTGCCGACCTACCCGTTCGTCCGCGAGCGGTACTGGATCGTGGACCCCTTCGCCGAGCCACCCGTCGACCAGGCGACCGGCACGCTCACGCCGTCCCGTGGCGGCGACGCGCCGACGCCCACCGCGACGGGCACCCCGCCGACCAGCACGACGGACACCCCGTCGCCCACCGCGACGGTCAGTGTGCGACCAGGCGACGAGATCGTCGCGTCGGCCGGCGGGGGAAGCGCGTCGGTGACAGCCGTACCCGAATCGGGTGGGATCCGTGCGGAGCTGGCCGGCGCGGCACCCAGTGAGCGATTCGCGCTGCTCGCGGCGTACCTGCGACGGAAGGTGGCGGCGCTACTTGAGCTGCCGGCGGACACCCCGCTGGATCTGCGCTCGGGCTTCTTCGAACTCGGGATGGACTCGGTGTTGGCCACCCGGCTCGGCACCCGGCTCGAACGCGACCTGGACGTGGAGGTCTACGCCAACCTGGTCTTCGACCACCCCAACGTCGCCGAGCTCTCCGCGCACCTACTCACCCTGCTGCCCGAGCAGAAGGCCCCGGAGCCAACCGTCGACGATGGCCTGACCCGGGTGACGTTCACCGCCCGCTGGGAGCCGGCCGACCCGCCCGCCGGCAACCCCGCACCGGCCGACGCCGGTCCGCTGCTGGTCTTCGACACCGACGACGCCGTGCACCGGATCCTCACCGCCGAGCGTGCTCCGGGTTCCGTGCCGCCGGTCCTGGTGCTGCCGGGTGACCGGTACGCCCGGCTGGGTTCGGCCGCGTTCCAGCTGCGACCGGACGAGCCGGACGACCACGCGACGCTTCTGGCCGACCTCGGCGCCGCCCCGTCCCGGATTCTCTACCTCTGGCCGCGCACCGACGCGGACGGACCGGACCGTGCCCTGGCCACCGGCCTGCACCCGGCCTTCCACCTCACCCGGGCGCTGCTGACGGCCCGGCCGGCCAGCCCGGTGACCCTGCTCTACCTGCACCGGTTCGGTGCCGACGGCCCCGACCCGGTGCACGAGGCGTTCGCCGGGTTCGGCCGGTCGGTGCTGCACGAGAACCCACGGCTGTTCCTGCGGACCGTCGGGGTGCAGGAACCCGACGGCGGGCCGGGGGCGCGCCGGGCGTACCTGGTCGACGTCTGTCGCGCCGAGCTGCCCGTCGACTCCTACGAGGACCTGGAGATCCGTTACCGCTGGGGCCGGCGGTGGACCCGCCGGCTGCGGGAACTGGACCCGGCCGGCGGACCGTCCGGGCCGGACCCACTCGCCGGTGACGGAGCCTGCCTGATCACCGGTGGTGCCGGCGGACTGGGGTTGATCTTCGCGCGGCACCTCGCCCGGCGCGGCCCGGCGCGGCTGGTTCTGACCGGCCGCACCGCACCGCAGGACACCCACCGGGCGGCGCTGGCCGAGTTGTCCGCGCTCGGCGCCGAGGCGATCTACCTGCCCGCCGACGTGACCGACCGCGACTCGGTGGCGCGGGTGGTGGCCGAGGCACGTGAGCGGTTCGACCGGATCAGCGGGGTGATCCACTCGGCCGGTATGTTGCGCGACGGGATGCTGGTGTCCCGCACCCTTGCGCAGGCGGAGCAGGTGATCGCGCCCAAGCTGCGCGGCGCGTTGCATCTCGACGCGGCCATCGGTGACGACGACCTCGACTACTTCGTGCTGTTCTCCTCGCTGGCGGCGGTCGGCGGCAACGCCGGGCAAACCGACTACGCCTTCGCCAACCGGTTCCTCGCCGCGTTCGCCGCGCAGCGCGAGGAACGACGGGCCGTCGGCGAGCGGCACGGGCTCACCCGGGCCCTGGTGTGGCCGTTCTGGCGGGAGGGCGGTATGCGGGTCGACGCCGAGACCGAGGAACTGGTGCTGCGCAAGCTCGGTATCGGGCAGCTCGACACCGGGGTGGGACTCGCCACGTTCGACACCGCGCTGGCCACCGCAGAACCGGAGGCCGGCGTGGTCCAGGCCGACCCGATCCGGTTGCAGCGACTGCTGCCGATCCTGCCGCCGGTGGCGGACCCGCCGTCCGCCGCCGAGCAGGCGCTGCGCGAGTTGCTCGCGGAGCTGGACGGGTGAGGGCGGTTGACACCCCAACTTGCGGGACCCAGCAAGACGGAGGAACCGCGACCGACACGGTGGAACAAGGGGACTGTCGATGAGTAACGAGGCGTTGATCCAACGGTCGCTGGCGACGATTCGAAGCCTGCGGGGCCAACTGGCCGAGAGCGAGGCCCGGCGTACCGAGCCGATCGCGGTGGTCGGCATGGCGTGCCGGTTCCCCGGTGGCGCCGACACTCCGGAGCGATACTGGGAGCTGCTGCGCTCCGGGCGGGATGCCATCGTGGACGTGCCCCCGGACCGCTGGTCGGCCGCCGAGCACTACGACCCGGACCCGGACGCGCCGGGCAAGGCGTACACCATGCGGGCCGGCTTCCTCCGCGAGGACCTGCACGCCTTCGACACCGGGTTCTTCACCATCTCCGAGGCGGAAGTGCGGGAGATGGACCCGCAGCACCGGCTGCTCCTGGAGACCGGATGGGAGGCGCTGGAAGCGGCAGGACTGCCGCCCAACCGCGTGCCGGATCGCCGGGTCGGCGTCTTCGTCGGCATCTCCGGTTCCGAGCACGCCATGCTGCCCCGCACGGCCGAGCGGATCGGACCGTACACGGCGACCGGGTCGACGGTGAGCGTCGCGGTGGGACGCATCGCGCACACCCTGGGCCTGCGCGGCCCGGCCATGGCGGTGGACACCGCCTGCTCGTCGTCGCTGGTCGCGGTGCACCTGGCGATGGAGAGCCTGCGCCGCGGTGAGGTCGACGCGGCGCTGGCCGGGGGAGTGAACCTGCTGTTGTCGGCCGGTACGTTCCTGGTGCTGTCCAAGATGCGCGCGCTGGCCCCGGACGGGCGCTGCAAGGTCTTCGACGCCGCCGCCGACGGGTACGTGCGCGCCGAGGGCTGCGGCATGGTGACGCTGCGCCGGCTCTCCGACGCGCTGGCCGACCGGTCGCCCATCCTCGCCGTGCTGCGCGGTGGCGCCGTCAACCACGACGGCCACAGCAGCGGGATGACCGTCCCCAACGGACCCGCCCAGCGGGCGCTGATCACCCGGGCCCTGACCGATGCCGGGCTGAGTGCCGACCGGGTCGGCTACCTGGAGGCGCACGGCACGGGTACGCCGCTGGGCGACCCGATCGAGATGGAGGCGTCGGCCGCCGTGTACGGCGCGGGCCGGGCGTCGGACAACCCGCTGCGGGTTGGCGCGGTCAAGTCGGTGATTGGGCACCTGGAGGCCGCCGCGGGCATCGCCGGTCTGATCAAAGCGGTGCTTGTGTTGCGCGCCGGGCAGGTGCCGCCGAACGCGCACCTGACCACTCTCAACCCCCGCATCCAGGCTGGCCGCTGGGCGGTGCGCTTCCCCACCAGCCCCGAGCCCTGGGCGGCCGGCCAGGACGGTCGGGTCGCCGCGGTCAGCTCCTTCGGCTTCAGTGGCACGAACGCGCACGTGGTGCTCGCCGAGGCCCCACCGCCCGGTGCCGTCGCGCCGGACGCGGACGGCGTCGACGCGCCAGCGCGGGCGGCGTACCCAGGTGCCGCTGTCCGCACGCGACGGTGCCGCGCTGACCGCGCTCGCCGAGCGGCTGCTGACCCATCTGCGCGCGCACCCGGACCTGCCGCTGGCCGCGGTGGCGCACACCCTCGGCGCCGGCCGCGTCCATCACCCGTACCGGCTGGGGCTGGTGGCCACCGACACCGCCGACCTCGTGGCGCGACTGGACCGGGTCGGACAGGAGCCGCCGTCGGTGGTCCCGGCCGGGGCCGGGCACGTCGCGCTGGTCGTCGGCGACGAGCCGGACGACCCGGCGGCGCTGGTCGATGCGCTGCGCGCCGAACCGGTCTTCGTCGAAACCTGGGCGTCAGCCGAGCAGTGGTGGCGGGCCCGCACCGGCCACGGGTTCGACGGCGCGGCCGCCGACCCGGCGACCCGGGCGGCGCGGTCGTTCGCCGCCCGGGTCGGCCTGGCCCGGCAGTGGGAAGCCTGGGGGATCGAACCGGCGGCCGTGGTCGCCACCGGGGAGGGCGACCTGGTGGCGGCGGTGGTGGCCGGGGTGCTGGACCCGGAGACGGCCCTGGCCAACCTGCGTCACCGGCACGGCGGACCGGCACCGGACGGTGCCACCACGCCCCGCGCTCCCCGGCTGCGGCTGGTCTGCGGCGGTACGGCCGAGCACACCGACCCGGCGCGTTGGTCGGCTCCGCCCGCACCGGTGGACCTGCCGGCTGTCCTGGCCGACCTGGCCACCCGGGGGTACCGCGCCGTGGTGCAGATCGCCGGTGCGCCGGTCGCCGTGCCGGCGGGGATGGTGCTGGCACCCGCGCTGAACGGCGTCCCGGTCTGGGTGGCGCTCGCAGAGGGAGTGGCTGCGCTGTACCAGGGCGGGTGGGACGTGGACTGGGCCGGCTACGCCCGCTCCGGGCGGCCCGAACTGCTGACCCTGCCCACGTACCCGTTTCAGCGGCGCCCGTACCGGACAGTGGTGTCGGCGACGGTGTCACCGGTGGCGGCGTCACCGACGGTGCCGGCGGTCGGTGCGGCGGAGCCGGTCGCACCGGTGACGGTGCCGGGTCGGCTGCTCTCCTCGCCGCTGCCGCAGCGGCAGTACGAGGCCCGGCTCAACCACACCGTGCTGCCCGAGTTGGCGCACACCGGCGGTGTGCTGCACGTCGGCTACTACCAGCAGATGCTGGCCCAGGCCACGGCCGAGGTACTGCACGGGCGTGACCACGAGGTACACGGGATGCGCTTCGCCGAGGCGCTGCACGTGGCCCCGGACGCCGATCGGATTGTGCAGTTCGTGCTGGAACCGGCCGACGACGAGGGCTGGCACGACTTCCGGGTGCACAGTCGGCCCTACGACGGGCGGGTGTGGAGCAGCCACGTGCACGGCCGGATGCGGCCGCACCAGGTACCCATGCGGCCGAAGGTCACCGCGGCGGCCCGGGACGAGATCCGCGACCGGTGCTCCGGGCCGCTGACCGGCGAACGCTTCTACGCGGACCTGGTGGCGCGTGGTTTCGCCTCCGGTGCCAGCGTCGAACTCGTCGAGGAGGTCTGGGCCGGCGAGGGGGAGGTGCTGGCTCGGCTCCGGCCCGCGCCGTCCAACACCGCGGCCGCCGGGTCGATGGCCCTGCATCCGGGTGTGCTGGACGCCTGCGCACAGCTCATCGTGGCCGCCGGTGCCGACCGGTTGGCCCCGGACGACCTGTTCATCACCGTCGCGACTGCCGAGTTCGACCTGACCAACCGGCCGCCGCGCGGCGACGTGTGGTGCCACCTGACGCTGCTGGACGACCCGGACGAGGGGCACCTGAGCGTCGACTATCGGCTCTTCGACGCCGACGGCTACTTCCTCGCCCGCGCCGGCGGATTGCGGGTGCGGATCATCCCAGCCGACGCGCTGAAGGCAGGCCAGGCGACGCACGAGGAAGGGGCGACCGGGCCGGCGGGCGACGCCGAACGGCCGGCGCTCGCGGCGGAGCTGCTCGCGCTGCCCACCGACGCCCGGCAGGCGCGGATCCGCGACCACCTCTCCACGGTGCTCGGCGAGTTGCTGCGCCGCGACGCCGGGGACGTGCCGACCACCGTTTCCATCGCGGAGCTGGGCATCGACTCGCTGGCTGGCCTGGAACTGCGCCGCTCGGTCAAACGCGACACCGGCGTGGACCTGGCCATGGAGCTGATCATCCAGGGGCCGACCGTGGACGGGCTCGCAGAGACGCTGACCAACCTGCTGGAGCCCGGCGCGGACCCGGTCGCGGGCGTCGACGGTGACTGGTACACCCGCGATTACGAGCTGGACCGGGACCGCTGGCTGGCCCACCATCGGATCAGTGCCGCCCCCCGGGTACGGCTGTTCTGCGTCCCGTACGGGGTCAAGGGCGCATCGCTGTTCTCGTCGTGGACCGGCTTGTTCGACAACGACGTCGACGTGTGCCCGGTGCAGTTCCCCGGCAAGGAGAACCGCATCCACGAGCGGCCGATCAGCGACATCGACGAGGCGGTGAACGCCCTGGAGGTGGCGCTGGACGGTCTGCTGGACCGGCCGTTCGCGATCTACGGGCACAGCGTCGGCGCGCTGATCGCGTACCGGCTGGCCCACCGGCTGCACCAGCGGCACGGGGACCTGCTGCGGCATCTGTTCGTCGGGGCGTACACGTCCCCGTCGATCGTCCCGAACCCGGTCTACCGGCGGGTCATGGAGTCGTTCCAGGCGTTCGGGTTCGACTCCATCCCGGACATCGAGGAGCTGGCGACGGTGCCGAAGGAGCGCCAGCGGGACTACGAACGGTTCGTCGAGGACCAGTTCGGCATGGAGATCGACGACGAGATGCGCAACGCGATCAAGCCGGTCGGCTACTCCGACTTCCGGATGGTCCACACATACCGGCACGACCCGGCCGAGCCGCCGCTGCCGGCGCCCATCTCCGCCTTCCACGGCAAGGAGGACACCTTCGTCACCGAGGACGAGATGCGGGCCTGGAAGGGGCTGACCGCTAACGCGTTCGACCTGACCGTGCTCTCCGGCGACCACTTCTTCATTCACCCCGACCAGGACGAGCAGGCGCTGGTGCGGGAGATCGCCCGTCGGTTGGCGGCCGAGTGAGGTCAGGCGCATCCGGCCCCGTCACGGGGCCGGATGCGCCTCACCGGCTCGAAGGCGAAGACGGCCGAGCGCCGAACTCGGACGACGAGGTGTCGCCGGTAGGGACCGACTCCGTTTCTTTGGAGCCGGCCCCTACCGGACCATCGCCGTGACTGCGGTAGCGCGGTTCGTCACGCCAAGGTGAACCGCCACTGCTGGTTGGTGCCGCCGTGGCAAGTCCATTGCACCAGCCGGGCGCCGTCAGCGGTGGAGCCGCCGTTGACGTCCAGACAGAGCCCGCTCTGCACGTTGCGCACCGTGTAGATCCCGGAGGTGGTGGTTGCGGTCGCGGTGAACTTCTGCTGGTTGCTGTTGTTGCAGGTGGCCTGCTGGAGGAAGGCCCCCGTCGCGGTGGAGCCGCCGATCACCTCGGCGCACTTGCCGCTGTGCACCGCCTTCAGGTAGACCGCGCCGCTACCGGCGTCGACGGCCTGCCACTTCTGGTTGTTGCCACCGGTGGCTGCCCACTGGGTGAGCTGGGCGCCGTCGGCGGTGGAGACACCGCTGACGTCCATCAGCTTCCCGCTGTGCTGCGCGGTGAGCGTCCAGGTTCGTCCCGCCACGCCGCTACCGGTGCTGGGCACGCCGACGCCGGCGCCGCCGAAGGTGTGCGAGTCGAGATCGAACCAGTTGCTCGAACTGCCCTTGAACACCATGTAGAGCGTCTGTGTTCCGGCCAGGGCGGACACGTTCACCGGCGGGGTGGACTGGTAGTTGTCCCAGCCGCCGGTGCTGGGCACGGGTGTGGTGGCCAGCAGGGTGCCGGTCGGCGAGCCGGCACGCAGCTCGATCGAACCGCCACCGGACGGCGACGACAGCCGGTAGCTGACGGTCGTGATACCCGAAAGGCTCATCGGGGTGAACGAGATCCAGTCGTTGTTGGAGATGTCCCCGACGCGCTTGCCGCTCTGCGCGCCGGCCTGGTCGATGACCCGGATGCCGGACTGGCTGCTGTAGTACTCGGCCTGCTTGTGCTTCGGCTGGAGGATCGCCTGCGCGGTGCCGGTGAGCGGGGACGCGCCGCCCGCGCCACCGCTGTCGGTGTAGCGCGCGTTCAGCACGTAGAACAGGTTCGCGCCGTCGGGGTGCCCGCCGAGCAGGTCGGTGGAGATGGTGCCCGAACAGCCCGGATACTCGGTGGTCTCGTGCGCGTGGTCGTCGTGGCCCAGCGCCGGGTTGAGGAGCACCTTCGTGCAGTCGACCGTGCCGCCGTCCGGGTCGGTGACGCTGATCTGGTACGACACCTTGTCACCGAAGGTGAGCATGCCGCCGTTGGCCGGCGTGGTGATGGTGACCACCGGCGCGGTGTTGCCGACGGTGATCTGGACGTTGGCGAAGCCCGTCTTACCGGTGTTGTCGGTGACCTTGAGCTGCGCGGTGTAGTTGCCGTTGGTGGTGTAGACGTGCGATGGGTTGGCCGCCGTCGACGTGGTGCCGTCGCCGAACGTCCACTGGTAGCTGAGCGTGTTGCCCGGGTCCGGGTCGGCTGTGCCGGCGCTGCTGAACTGGACGTTCAGCGGGGCGAGGCCGCTGGTGGGCGTGCCGACGGCCTTGACGATCGGCGACCGGCCACCCTGGATGTAGTCGATCCGGTAGAGCCCGGAGTCGCTGTTGCCGCCACCGAAGTTGGTGCCCCACTCCAGCAGGTAGAGCGAGCCGTCCTTGCCGAACTCCATGTCCATCGGCTTGTTGAACCTGCCCCCCGGCAGGAACGGGTTGGTGCGGGTCACCGCGGTGGCGGAGTCGAAGTGCACCTCCTTGATGTAGTTGCGCGACCACTCGTAGAAGAAGTGCACACCGTCGTAGTAGGGCGGAAACTTCGTCGCCGACGGGTTCGCCGCGTCGTACCGGTAGACCGGCCCGCCCATCGGCGCGGAGCCGCCGGAGCCGAGCTCCGGGAAGGTCGGCGAGGTGCCGTAGCCGTACCAGATGTTGGGCGCGACGATCGGACGCAGGCTGGTCAGGCCGGTGTTGTTGGGCGAGTTGTTGACCGGTGCGTTGCAGTTGAACTTGGCACCGACGACGCCCGTGTCCGGGTTGAACGGCGCGTAGGGTTGGTTGTCGCCGTGGCAGAACGGCCACCCGTAGTTGCCGGGTGCCTTGATCACGTTCAGCTCGACCAGGCCCTCGGGGCCGCGGTTGGTGGTGGGCGGGTTGCGGTCCGGCCCGTAGTCGGCCAGGTAGACCCAGCCGTTGGCCGGGTCGATCGAGAATCGGAACGGGTTGCGGAAGCCCATCGCGTAGATTTCCGGCCGGGTCTGCGCCGTGCCCTCGGGGTAGAGGTTGCCCGTCGGGATGGTGTAGCCGCCGCCGGCCGAGGGCCGGATGCGCAGCAGCTTGCCGCGCAGGTCGTTGGTGTTGCCGGCGGTCCGGGCGGCGTCGAGGTTGGCCTTGCCCGGCCGCCAGTCCAGCGGGGCGTAGCCCTGCCAGTTGGGGTCGAGGTTCGGCGGCGTGTCGTCTCCGGTGCCGATGTAGAGGTTCCCGTCCGGGCCGAATTCGATGTAGCCACCGGTGTGGCCGGGCTCGGGGAAGGTGCGGTCACGGTAGGCCGGGATGTCGATGATCCGGGCCTCGCTGGAGAGGTTGAGCGTGTCGCCGGTGAGGGTGTAGCGGGAGACGCGGTTGACGTCGGTCGTGCTGCTCGCCGGCGAGTGGTACAGGTACACATATCCGTTGCTGGCGAAGTTCGGGTCCAACGCCATGCCGGTGAGGCCGTCTTCGCCTCCGGTGTAGACACTCAGCGTGGCGGCGGTGACGGTGCTGTTGGTGGTGGGCTTGAAGATCTTGACCTGTCCGCCGCGCTGGACGTAGATGACCCGGCCGTCCGGCAGCGCTGCCAGGGCCATCGGGTCGACCGTGTTGTCGTCCAGGGTGCGCTTCTCGAAGTTGCCCCAGACGGTGCCGCCGCAGTCGCCGGGGGCGTTGCCGGCGGCCCACTTCACGCCACCGAGGACGTGGTTGCGGAAGTTCGTCTCGCTGTAGGACTCGATCGCGTGGCCCATCGCGGTGGCCCACACCCGTCCGCCGCCGACGTTACGGCACCAGGAGATCGGATGGTCCGGGCCCATGGCCCGGGACCCCGGGTTGTACGTGCGCTCGTCGGCGGTCACCAGAACGTGTACGTTGCCGCGCGGGTTGGTGTCGAAGTTGTACCACTCCTCGCTGCGGTTCCAGCGGTCCGGCAGGCCAGCCGTCGACGGGTGTTGCTTGTCGGCGACGATGGCGGTGCCGGGCAGCACGCCGGGGGAGTGCTCGGGCATGTGGGCGCCGCCGTTGAGGGTCTGGTCCCACCAGGGGTACTCGGCCTCGATGCCCATGTCGGTGGCGTTGTGGATGCCGACGATGCCCTTGCCGCTGGCGAGGTAGCCCTCCACGGCCTGGCGTTGGGCGGCCGAGGTCCAGACCATGCCCGAGGTCTGGAACATGATGATCACGTCGAAGGTCGCGAGGTTGGCCGGCGTGAAGACGCTCGCGTCCTCGGTGTGCACCACCTCGAAGTTGTTCGCTGTCGCCTGCTGCTGGAACATGCTGACACCGGCGGGGATCGAGTCGTGCCGGTAGCCCACGGTCTTGGTGAACAGCAGGGCGCGGAAGGTCGGGGCCGCCGAGGCGGGTGGTGCGAGGCCGAGCGACAGTAACAGGGCGGCGATCATGGCAATCCATGTGGTGCGACGCATGCCGTCTCCTAGGTTTCGGCGGGCAACGGAATTACGACCACGGACCCGACGTCGCGCCAGGCGGTGCCTGGGACGCGTGAGGGCACGAGTGTGCTGCTCGGGTCGTCGTGCCGTCCGCCGCAACGGCCGTCGGCCCCCACAGAAATGTCACAGAGAGTAGTGCTGTTGCTGTTCTCGTCCCCGTGGGCCGCGAGGCCAGGATGAGTCAGTCATCGGCAAGTGTCAATGGATTGAAGGATGTTCGACGCCCTGCCGGGATCGCGGTGGCCGCGCCGAACCCCTCGGTGCGGCGCCAGTGCCGAGCGAGTGGCGGACCTGGCAGCCGCCTCAGGTTGAGGATTGTGAACCCGCATCCAAACATCTATCTTCATACGTGTGATGTTTCGTCGATGTCAAGGGAAAGTTCCCGGTGAAACGTAAACGCCCTTGGCTACCAGCGAAAGTTCGCTCTCCAGCACCGCTCGGACGAGCCGAACGCCATGCCCGGATCACGTCGATGACTACTGTCTGTGAGGGTTTCCGGAATGCCTGACCCACCGCCGGCGCCGCTGCTCACCCTTCGGGGCATCGGCAAGTCGTTCCTCGGGGTACGCGTCCTCGACGGTGTCGACCTCGATGTCGCGCCGGGCGAGGTCCACGCCGTCGTCGGTGAGAACGGAGCCGGGAAGTCCACCCTCATGAAGATCGTCTCGGGCGCGTACGTCCCGGACGAGGGCACCGTCGAGCTCGCCGGTGAACCGCGCGCCTTCCGTGGACCAGGCGACGCGCAGCGGGCCGGGATCGGCATCATCCACCAGGAGTTCAACCTGCTGCCGGAGCGCACCGTCGCGGAGAACGTCTACCTGGGACACGAGCCGGTCCGCCGCGGATTGGTCGACCGTCGGGCGATGCTCGACCGCACCGGCCGACTGCTCGCCTCGATCGGGGAGACCGCCCTGCCGGCCGACGCCCGGGTGGGGCGGCTCGGCGTCGCGCAGCAGCAGGTCGTCGAGATCGCCAAGGCACTCGCCCTGGACGCACGGCTGCTCATCATGGACGAACCCACCGCTGCACTGGCCGACCACGAGGTCGAGCTGCTCTACGGGCTGGTGCGCCGACTACAGGAACGGGGCATCGGCCTGTTGTACGTCTCGCACCGGCTCACCGAGGTATTCGACCTGTCCGGTCGGATCACGGTCCTCAAGGACGGCCGCCGAGTCACCACCGTGGACACCGCCGACACCACGGCCGACGAGCTGGTGCGGCACATGGTCGGTCGGGAGCTGTCCAGCTACTACCCGGATCGGGCCGGCCCCGGCGACGTCGGCCCGGTGCGGCTCACCGTCCGCGACGCGGGAAACCAGAAGCTGCGCGGCATCGACCTTCAGTTGCGGGCCGGCGAGGTGCTCGGCGTCGGTGGCCTTCAGGGCTCCGGGCGGTCCGCGCTGGCCCGTGCGCTCTTCGGCGTGTCCCCGTTCACGACCGGCGACGTTACGCTCGACGGCAGACCGGTCCGGCTGCGCTCACCCCGTACCGCGATGCGGGCCGGCATCGCCTACGTCACCGAGGACCGCAAGGGCGAGGGAATCGTGCCCCGGCAGTCGGTGCTCGACAACGCGCTGCTCGCCAGCCGGGCCATCTTCGCGGCCCGGTCCGGTCGCGCCGCCCGCACCGAACGGGTGCGTGAACTGCTCGCCGCCGTCGAGGTCCGCGCCGCCGGCGACGACCAGGAGATCCGCTTCCTGTCGGGCGGCAACCAGCAGAAGGTCGTCCTGGCCCGATGGCTCGCGCTCGACCCGCGGGTCCTGCTCTTCGACGAACCGACCCGAGGCATCGACGTGGGCGCGAAGTCAGCCATCCACGATCTCGTCCGCCGCCTTGCCCGCGACGGCGCGGCCGTGTTGATGATCTCGTCCGACCTGCCCGAGCTGTTGGGGATGAGCGACCGGATCGTCGTCATGCGCGACGGCCGCCTCGCCGGCGAGCTGCCCGCCGGCGCGACCGAGGAGGACGTCGTCGCCCTGGCCGTCGGCAACGTACCGGAGACAGCCCGGTGAGCGTGAGGAGTGAGCTGGGTTTGCGAGCCCCGCAGTCGCGAACGGAGACGACCCGGTGAGTGCCCGGTCGCTCCTGCCGGCCCGACGCCCCGTACCGGGCGTGTTCGTGGCCCTGGCCCTCACCCTCGCGATCGGCTGGCTGGTCGTCCTGGTCGACGGCGGTCAGCTGTTCAACCAGTCCACCACAGTGAGCCTGCTGCACGTCGCCGCCGGCCTCGGGTTCGTCGCCGTCGGCCAGACCCTGGTCATCCTCGGTGGCTCGCTCGACCTCTCCGTGGCGTACGTGATCAGCCTCAGCACCCTCGTCGCGGCCGAGACGATGAACGGCAACGACGGCGCGGTGGTGCCCGCGATCGGCCTGGCGCTCGCGGTCAGCGCCGGCATCGGGCTGCTCAACGGGCTGCTCGTCACCAAGCTCCGGGTCAACGCGTTCATCGCGACCCTCGGCGTCGGGCTGCTGCTCAAGGGGTACCTCGACAGCGGTTACGACGGCCCGGCCGGCACCACCTCACCCACCCTCGTGCAGACCCTCGGCTACCAACGCGTCGGTCCGGTACCACTGTCGTTCCTCCTGCTGGTCGCCGTGACCGGGATGGCCTGGTTCGCGCTCTCCCGGACCCGCTTCGGCCACCACCTGGTCGCCGTCGGCGGGGACGCGGAGGTCGCTCGGCTCTCCGGCGTCCGTAACGACCGGGTCCTCGTCACCGCCCATGTGCTGTGCTCGCTGTGTGCCGGGCTCGCCGGGATCTACCTCGCCAGCCGGCTCGGCTCGGGCGCGCCCCGGGTGGGCACCGAGGGTCTCTACGACCTGGAGTCGATCGCCGCCGTGGTGATCGGCGGAACTGCCCTCGCCGGTGGGCGCGGCGGCGTCGTCGGCACCGTCGGTGGGGTGCTGCTGCTCGCCAGCATCGACGCGGTCTTTAACCAGCTCGACGTCGACGCCTTCTTCAAGCAGGTGATCAGGGGCGCCATCATCATCGCCGCGGTCGCTGTCTACGCCCGCCGGGCCCTGCGAAAGGCGGCGTCCTAGCCATGCAGATCGTCCAGCGTCGTCGGCTGCCACTGCGCCTCATCCGGGTCCGCCCCGGCGGGGTGCTGCCGATCCTGACCATTCTCGCGGTGCTGCTGGTGCTCGTCGGCATCCGGCAGCCCGACTTCCTCGACCCGCCGTCGTTGATGTCCTTCCTCGGCCGTTCCGCGCCGATCATCCTGCTCGCCGCCGGCCAGTACTTCGTGATCGTTTGCGGTGAGTTCGATCTCTCCGTCGGCTCGCTGGTCACCGCGCAGGTGGTCGTCGCCGCCCGGCTGATCGACAGTGACCCGGCACGCACCTGGCCGGTGGTGCTGCTCCTGCTCGCCTTCGGGGCGGCGGTCGGGCTGGTCAACGGCCTGATCACGACGCGACTGCGGGTGCCGTCGTTCATCACCACCCTCGGCATGTTCCTGATCCTCGTCGGGGCGGTGTACCTGTGGTCCGACGGCTCTCCGAAGGGCGGGCTCTCCGAGGAGTTCCGGCGCTTCGGCCGGCGGGCCGTCGAGGACGTGCCGCTGCTCGGCCGTGTGCCGTACGCCCTGCTGGTCCTGCTGGCCGTCGCGGCCCTTGCCGTGCTGCTGACGCGGTCCGACTTCGGCCGGACGCTGGTTGCCGTCGGCGACAATCCGCGTACGGCGGAACTGAGCGGGGTACGCGTCTGGCGTACCCGGACCATCGCCTTCATCCTCAGCGGGCTCGCGGCGGCCGTGGCGGCGATCCTCCTGGGCGGCTACAGCGGGGTGTCGTTCCAGGCCGGTGCGGGCCTGGAGTTCGGTGCGATCACCGCAGTCGTCCTCGGCGGCGTCGCGCTGGGCGGGGGGCGCGGCTCGGTCGTCGGCGCCATGCTCGGCGCGCTGACCCTCGAACTGCTGTTCGCCCTCATGAATTTCTACGGCGTCTCCGGCGCCCTCAGGTCGACCGTCCAGGGCGCGATCATCCTGCTCGCCGTGGCGGTCTCGGCAACGCGTTCCTCGGCGAGATAACGAGACAAGGGGAAACCATAGTGCGACGTTCCATGGCGGCGCTGGCCGCCGTTACCCTGCTGGCCCTCACCGCCTGCGCCACCGACGAGCCCGCCGCGGGCCCCTCCGGCAGCGCCTCCGCCGCCGGATCGGGCACGGGGGAGCAGTCGAAATTCTTCGTGCAGGCCGACTACGACGCCGAGCTCGCGCTGCTCGACGCGGCCCCGACCGGCCCGGCGGACAAGCCGTGGGAACAGGTGCTGAACCCGACGATGGTCGACACCGCCAAGTTCAAGAAGAGCGGTCCGCACAAGATCTGCTTCTCGAACGCGGCGCTGAACAACCCGTGGCGGCAGGTCGGGTTCAAGACCATGCAGGCCGAGGTCGAGGCACAGCGCAGCCGCATCTCGGAGTTCGTGCACGTCGACGCCGAAGGTAAGGACCAGAAGCAGATCGCGGACATCAACGACCTGCTCGGCAAGGGCTGCGACGCCCTCATCGTCTCGCCGAACACCACCGCCACGCTCACCCCGGCCGTCGAGGCGGCCTGCAAGGCAGGGCTGCCGGTGGTCGTCTTCGACCGTGGCGTCAACACGAAGTGCCCGGTGACGTTCATCAACCCCATCGGCGGTTACGGCTTCGGCCACGTCGGAGCCGAGTTCGTCAGCCAGCGGATGAAGCCCGGCGGGAAGGTCCTCGCCCTGCGGATCCTGCCCGGCGTCGACGTCCTGGAGACCCGCTGGTCGGCGGCGAAGGTCGCGTTCGACAAGGCGAAGGTGGACGTCGTGGGTGTCGAGTTCACCGACGGCGACCCGGCCAAGACCAAGAAGATCGTCGACGACTACATCCAGCGGTACGGCACCATCGACGGCCTCTGGATGGACGCCGGAGCGGTCGCTGTCGCGGCGGTCGAGGCGTTCCAGGACGCGGGCAAGCCCGTGCCACCGATGAACGGCGAGGACCAGCTCGACTTCCTGAAGATCTGGAAGGACAAGAACCTCACCGCGATCGCGCCGACCTACCCGACCTACCAGTGGCGTACGCCGATCATCGCCGCGCTGCGGATTCTCGACGGCCAGCAGGTGTCCAACCCCTGGAAGCTGCCACAGCCGACCATCACCCAGGACAACCTGGACCAGTACCTCGATGCGAACATGCCGCCGCTGCACTACGCGATGTGCGGCTGTACCGACCTGCCCGGTTATCCCCAGCGCTGGAAGTAGGTTGCGGTGTACGCCGTCGGTGTCAACCCCTGGGTGTGGGCCTCGCCCGTCAACGACCAGGCCCTCGCCGAGCTGATCCCGCGGATCGCCTCGTACGGCTTCGACGCGGTCGAACTGCCGATCGAGCAGCCTGGCGACTGGGATCCGGTCCGCACCCGGGACCTGCTGGCAGCACACGGCCTCGTCGCGGCCGGCGTCTGCGCGGTCACCCCTCCGGGGCGGGACCTGGTGAACGCCGCTGCGGCCGTCGTGGAGTCGACCGTCGGGTACCTCCTGGGGTGCGTGGCGACCGCGGCGGCCGTAGGCGCGCCGTGCGTCGGCGGCCCCGTGTATGCCGCGGTCGGCCGCACCTGGCGGATGTCGCCGGCGGCTCGGGCGGCCTGTTACTCGGATTTCCGCCGGGCCCTGGCACCGGTGGCAGAGCAGGCCGGTGAGTGGGGCGTGAGCATCGGCGTCGAGGCGCTGAACCGCTATGAGACGAGCGTCGTCAACACCATCGAGCAGACGGTCGAGCTGATCGACGGGCTGCCGCCGAACGTCGGCATCATGATCGACACCTATCACATGAACATCGAGGAGGCCGATCCGTACGCGGCACTCGCCGTCGCTGGCCGGCACATCAAGCACGTTCAGGTCAGCGGCACCAACCGGGGCGCACCCGGTACGGACCACTTCGACTGGCCGCGTTTCTTCGCCGTCCTGCGGGACACCGGCTACCGGGGCGCGGTCTGCATCGAGTCGTTCACGGCAGAGAACGAGACCATCGCCACCGCTGCGGCGATCTGGCGTCCGCTCGCCCCCTCGCAGGACCGTCTCGCCACGGACGGCCTGCGCTATCTCCGGGAGGTCATCGCCTAACTTGATCCTCTAACCTGTGCCTTCCAGCAGACCCGCGCACCAGACCCGCGCACCAGAACGCCTCCACGCATCGTTCCCGTGGCCTCGGCGCTGGTCTGGGGCGTCGGACTGCCGGCAGCCACGTTACGAAGAGATCCACCCCAGCGGTCCCCGGCTGGGGACGGCCGAAAAGACTCCCGATATCCGTTGCGGTCGAGTGTTCTTGCGTCGTGGTGGACCGCTCGTGGGCGAGGTGGCTCAGTACGCTTCGACCTGTGATGGACATGATCTTGCGTAGGGCGAACACCGTGGATATTCCGGCGGTGCTGGACTTCTGGCGGACGGCAGCGGAGGATGCGCACCGTCCGGCAGACAGTGCGCAGGCCGTCGCGGCTCTCATTGCCCGAGATCCTGAGGCGCTGATCCTCGCTGTGGACGACGGGGTGTTGATGGGCACGGTCATCGCCGGGTGGGACGGATGGCGGTGTCACCTGTACCGGTTGGCGGTAGCCCCCGCTTACCGCGGGCAAGGTATCGCCCGCTCGCTGGTGGAAGCTGCGGAGGACCGGTTTCGGCGGCTCGGCGGCATCCGCGTCGACGCGATGGTTCTCGACGACAACAGCGCGGCTCATCCAGCGTGGCGGGCTTTGGGTTACCAGCCGCAGGCTCAGTGGTCACGGTGGGTCAAGCCGCTGCCGGTGCAGTGACGGGACAGTTGGAGCCGGGGAACGCCTTTTCGGGATCGTAGGACTGCCCTGTGGTCAGGCAGTGATGCAGGCATCCGAGAAGCCGGTTGAGCAGGTTGCGTAGCGCTGGGGATGCCGGTCGCCGTGGCCGCGGGAAGAAGCGCGACCAGAGCGCCGCGACCACGACGGCGCCAAGGATGAACGCGGACAGCAGTGCGGTCGAGTTGGCGTCCGGGGGAGTGGCGCTCTCGCCGGGCAGCGCGGGAATGACCAGGATGTGGCCCACGTAGACGGTCAGGGACATGGTGCCCACGGCGATGACCGGACCGGCGAGCCGGCGTAGCCACGGCAGCCTGGCCATCGCCGCGACCGCACATAGCAACACGGTGATCGTCACCCCAGGCTGCCGAGCACGTCGAAGGTCGAACCGCTGTGCGGCACGGCTGCCAGCAGCGACCAGGGGTCGGGCTCGAAGCCCCCTCGGTGGGCGGCGGCCCGGAGCCAGCGGCCGAGCCGGCCATTGCTTCGGCCATGGCCTCGTCTCTGGCGTCGAAGCTGCGGCCCAGGTTGCCGCGGCCGGGGTCGCCCTGTCCTGGGGTGGTCGTTTGCATTGCGATTGTATTGCCAACTAGGTACGGTAGTTCGCGATGCAGTCGTATTGCAAAGAAGGTGGCCCCGATGCGTGTGATCCCGCTGTCCGAGACGTCCGCCGATATGGTCGATCTGGTGGGCGGCAAGGCGGCGGGCCTGGGCGAGTTGATCCGTGGGGGCGAGCGTGTGCCGCCGGGGTTCTGCGTCACCACCGAGGCGTACCGGTCGGGCGTCATCCCGCAGGCGGAGATCGTCTACGCGTACGAGCGGCTCGGTGGGGGCCCGGTGGCGGTGCGGTCCAGCGCGACGGCCGAGGACCTGCCGGACGCGAGCTTCGCCGGACAGCAGGACACCGTTCTCGACGTCACCGGCACCGCTGAACTGATCGCCGCGATCGAGAAGTGCTGGGACTCGCTGCACGACGCCCGCGCGGCCGCCTACCGCGACGCCCACCACATCGACCACGACGCGGTCCGGATGGCCGTCGTCGTGCAACGGATGGTCGCCGCCGAGGTGTCGGGGGTGCTGTTCACCGCGAACCCAGTGACCGGCTGCCGCACGGAGATGATGGTCGACGCCGCGCCGGGTCCCGGTACGGCGGTGGTGGACGGCGGCGCTGTCGTGGACCACTACATCCTCGACGGGTCGGACCAGGATGGCACCGGCTGTCTGGCAACGGCCCAACTGGCCGAGCTGCGCGGCGCCGGCGAGCGCCTCCAGCGGCACTTCGGCTGCCCGCAGGACGTGGAGTGGGCGATCGACGAGGGTGGGACGGTGTGGCTGCTGCAGTCCCGGCCGATCACCACACTCTTCCCCCTCCCTCCGGACACCGACAAACCCCTTCCGCGCGTCTACCTGGAGTTCGGCCACGTCCAGGGCATGCTCCAGCCCGTCACGCCGATGGGCATGTCAACGCTGAAGTCGCTGGTCGCGGCGATGCTCGCCGCGCTCGGCATCAGGGCCGAGATCGTCGGCATCGGTGGACGGCTCTACGGCGACCTGACCGATCTGGCGCGCAGCAGGTCCGCCCGCAGGCGACTGGTCAAGCTCATGGCTGTCGACTTCGGACCGCGCGCCCAAGCGGTCATGCAGCAGGTTCTGGCGGACCCGCGGTTCGCCCCGAGCAAGGACCGCCCGGAACGCCGGCGTGGGGCGGACGGTGCGTCCCTGCGGACGGCCGTGCGGCTGGTGGTCGGGGTCGTGCGGGCGCTGGCCCGACCCGACGCGGCGCGGACGCGGATGTTCGACGCCATCGAGCGGCTTAAGCTCCGGTCGGCTGCGCCCGACGGCCTGCGTACCGCCGTGGAACGGCTGCGCTTCGTGCAGGCCCAGGAGTCGGCGAGCAGCCCCGATGACATCGTCTCACCCATCGTGGCCGGCATGCTCGCGGCCGCGCTGCCGGCTCACCTGCTCAAGGGCGTCGCCCGCGAGGACGAGATCCACGCCGTACTGCGTGGGATGCCCTACAACGTCACCATCGAGATGGATCTCGCGCTGTGGCGGCTCGCCGAGCGCGCCGGCGACCACCGACAGTTGCTGCTGCACACGCCGCCGGACGAGTTGGCCGCGCGGTACCGGCAGGGGACGCTCCCGGACATCGGACTGGCGGCGTTCCTGGACACCTACGGCCACCGCTGCGCTGCCGAGGTCGATCTCGGAGTGCCGCGCTGGGACGAGGACCCGGCGCCGGTCTTCACCATGATCGCCAACTACCTACGGGTCACCGATCCGGAGCAGGCACCCGACCGGCGCTTCGCACGCGCGGCCGCCACGGCGGAAGCCACCCTCCACCAGCTCGTCGCCCGGGCCCGCCGCCGCAGGCCGGTGCGGGGGCGACTCGCTGGGTTCCTGCTGCGCCGTGCCCGGGCGTTGACGGGGCTGCGGGAGGCGGGCAAGTTCGCCGGCCTGTACCGGCTGCGGGAGATGCGGCGGCAACTGCTCTCCGTGGGCGTCGACCTGACCAGCACCAAACTGCTCGATCAGCCCGGCGACATCATGTTCCTCACCCTCGACGAGGTGCGCGACGCCGTGCACCAGAACGTCGACCACCGGCAGACGGTCGCCTCCCGCAGAGCAATCCACCAGCGAGAGTTGCGCCGCCGGACCGTACCGGTGGCGCTGCTGTCGGACGGCACCGACCTGGAGGCGATCCAGCCGACGCTGGCCGCCGCGGATGGCGCGCTGACGGGCGTAGGGGCGGCAGCGGGCCGGGCGACTGGCCCGGCCCGGGTCGTTCACGACCCGGCCACCGCCCACATTGAACCCGGAGACGTCCTGGTCACCGCCACCACGGACCCGGGATGGACCCCACTGTTCCTCACCGCCGCAGCGCTGGTCACCGAAACCGGTGCGGTCATGGCCCACGGCCCCACCGTGGCCCGGGAGTACGGAATCCCCGCCGTCATCTGCGTTCCCGACGCGACCCGGAAGATCTCCACCGGGCAGATCATCACCGTGGACGCCGCAACCGGAACCGTGACGATCCACTGACCGATGCGGGTGGGCGGGGCTCGGGCGGCCGGAGCGCGCGGTGACGCGACCGGCCGCCCAGCCGCACGTCCGCCCGATCGAACTGTGAAAGCATCGGCGTCATGCCCAAGAAGGTCGACCCCCAGGAGCGACGCAGGCTCATCGCCGACGCGTTGATGCGGGTCGCCGCGAAACAGGGCCTGGACGCGATCAGCCTGCGCCACGTGGCTGCCGAGGCCGGTGTCTCCCCGGGAATGGTGCAGCACTACTTCCGCACCAAGGACGAGATGATGATGTTCGCGCTGGCCGTCGTCGGCGAGCGCAGCCAGACCCGGGTCACCGAGGCGGTCGCGCGGCTGGGCGACAACCCGTCGCCGCGTGCGCTGCTGCGGACGATGATCGCCGCCCTGTTGCCGCTCGACGAGCAGACGCGCGACGACGGACGGGTGGCGCTGGGGTTCCTCGCCTACACCGCGGTGCGACCGGCGGCCGCTTCCGCCCTCCGCGAGGAGACCGCGCAGATGCTCGATTTCATGGCCGGCCTCGTGCCGTCCCCGAAGCCCGACGAGGCCGCGGCCGGACTGCTGGCGCTCATGGAGGGGCTCGGTGTCTATCTGCTCGGCGGCCAGTACAGCGCCGAGCAGGCACTGAGCGCGTTGGACGCCCACCTCGACCTGCTCTTCGGCTCATTGAGGTAAGGGCGCAAAGCCCGCATGATCACTGCCGACACCAACCAAACACGACACCAATTAGCCCGATCCCACCCCGATCGCCGCATAACATCAGACCGGATCCCGCGATGGCCGTCTGTTACACCACTCCGCACCGACGCAACCAGCTGGCCGCGTAGATCGGCTTTTGGGCCGGGTGCTGAGGTCGGTGAGCGGCTGGACGAGCAGGGCGATCGCGGCTGTGTCGTCAGACTGGGCCTCAACTTCTTCGATCAAGGCATCAACAGGGCTTTTCCGCACCTTGGCCGCGGTTGGTGATGATCTCCGCAACCTGCCCCAGTCGCGAGGCCGGGGTGTTGACTTGCCCCACGCTGATCGCTGAGGATGTGCCGCAACTTGTTGGACACGAACGTGTAACCGGCCGCACGGGCAGTCGGTCATCGCTCGTCCGGGCCCGATGCGGCAGCGCTGAGCGGTCCCGTCGAGCCGCATGTCGGGGTGCCGGGCGACCGGTGCCGCGGGGGAGCTGCGCACCCAACCCGGGTGCCGCATCGATGGTTGACGCGCCGGGCTGACGTCCGGCCGCCGATGTTAACGCTCACATATATAGACACCTATGTCTGTGTTGGTGGGTCGGCCCATCAGCCACTGCCTGGCTCGCTTCATGTCGGCGGTGCCCAATGATGAAAGGAAAGATGCTATGTCGGTTGGGTTTGCGCGCCCCGTGAGGTGGCGTCGTCGGTGGCGGTCGGGGTTGGCCGCTGCGGCGGTCATGGCGGTCGTGGGCGGGCTGCTCACGGTGGCTACGCCGGCGTCGGCCGCGACGGTGGAGACCACCGCCTGGTACGTGCTGGTGAACCGCAACAGCGGCAAGGCCCTCGACGTCAACGGCGCGTCCACCGCCGACGGCGCCCAGTTCATCCAGTGGACCCGTACCAACACCAACAACCAGCAGTTCCAGTTCGTGGACTCCGGCGGCGGCTACTACCGGCTCAAGGCCCGTCACTCCGGCAAGGTTGCCGCCGTGTCCGGCTCCTCCACCGCCAACGGTGCGGCGATCGTGCAGGCAACCGACAATAACGGCACCAACCAGCAGTTCCAGCTGGTCGACTCGGACGGCGGCTACGTCCGACTGATCAACCGGAACAGCGGCAAGGCCTTCGATGTGGCCGGCCTGTCGACCGCCGACGGCGCCAACGTCCAGCAGTGGGACAACTGGAACGGCGCCAACCAGCAGTGGCAACTCGTCCGCGTCGATGGGGGCACCGGCACGTGCGCGCTGCCGTCGACGTACCGCTGGACATCGACCGGCCCGCTGGCACAGCCGAAGGCGGGGTGGGCAGCGCTCAAGGACTTCAGCGCCGTCGTCCACAACGGCCAGAAGCTCGTCTATGCCACGACGCACAACACCATCGCCGGTGAAGGGGGGAAGTGGGAATCGACGATGTTCAGCCCCTTCACCAACTGGTCCGACATGGCGTCGGCCACCCAGCACACCCTGCCTTTCAATCCTGTCGCGCCGACGCTGTTGTACTTCGCCCCGAAGAACATCTGGGTGCTCGCGTACCAGTGGGGTTGGCCGTACAGCTTCTCCTACCGCACCTCGACCGACCCCACCAACCCCAACGGCTGGGGGCCGCACCAGGAGCTGTTCACGGGCACCCTCCCCACCGGGGCCCCCATCGACCAGACCCTCATCGCCGACGGCACGAACATGTACCTGTTCTTCGCCGACGACCTCGGCAACATCTACCGCGCCAGCATGCCCCTCGGGAACTTCCCGGGCAGCTTCGGCTCGAGCTACACGAAGATCATGAGCGACACGCCGCAGAGGCTGTTCGAAGCGGTCGAGGTCTACAAGGTCCAGGGCCAGAACCAGTACCTCATGATCGTCGAGGCGCAGAGCTCGCAGGGTCGTTACTTCCGCTCGTTCACGGCCACCAGCCTCGACGGCACGTGGACACCGCAGGCCGACACCCTGACCAACCCCTTCGCCGGCAAGGCCAACAGCGGCGCCACCTGGACCAACGACATCAGCCACGGCGACGTGCTTCGCACCAACCCCGACCAGACCAAGACCATTGACCCGTGCAACCTGCAGTTCCTCTACCAGGGGCGCGATCCCAGCTCCGATGGCATGGACTACGGCATCCTGCCGTACCGGCCGGGCGTGCTGACCCTGCAGCGCTAGCTAGTGGCGTGACGCAGGCCCGGTTCGGGTGCTCCTGACGTTCGCGGCAACGACGGACGCCGAACCGTGTGAGCGTTGCCCACGGCTCGCGACGAGGATCGGGTTGAACTATTGACCCGTAACGCAAACATGTGGTGATCGTTGTTTGTGTATGGGTGTTGTGGTACGAGATGCGCGGCGGCTTTCTCCGCAGGCGCAAGAGGATCTGCGTCGTCGGGCGGTCGCGGCGGTGAAGGCCGGGCATACTCAGGCGGCGGTGGCCACAGTGCTCGGCGTGTCGCCGCAGGCGGTGTCCCGGTGGGTCAACGCCTTTGACCGCCAGGGGAACAAAGCGCTCAAAGCCGGTAAGCGAGGGCGGCGACCCGGCGAGCAGAAAGCTCTCGACGCCCGCCAGCAGGCCCGGGTGCGGCGGGCGGTGCTGCACAAAAACCCTGACCAGGTGGCGTTGCCGGGCCTGGTGTGGACCCGCCCGCAGGTACGCCAACTGGTCCGTGACTGGTTCGGCGTCGGCCTGTCCCTGGTGACGATCGGCAAGTACCTGCGCTCGTGGGGCCTGTCGCCGCAGAAGCCGATCCGCCGGGCCTACGAGCAGGACCCGCAGGCCGTTGCCCGGTGGCTGGAGCAGGAGTACCCGGCCATCGAAGCCCAAGCGCGTAAGGAGAAGGCCATCATCTTGTGGCTGGACCAGACCGGACTGCGCTCCGACGCCTCGGTGGGGACCTCCTGGGCGCCGGTGGGACAGACCCCGGTGGTGGCCAAGACCGGCAGGCGCTTCGGTGTCAACGTGATGGCCGCGATCAGCAACAAGGGCGAGTTGTACTTCACCTGCTACCACGGCTCGTTCACCGGCCCCCTCTTCCTGGCCTGGCTCGACCGTCTGGTCCGCCACCTCGACCGGAAGATCCACCTCATCGTGGACGGCCACCCGGTGCACCGCCGAGTGGCCGTCCACGACTGGCTCGCCCCACGCGTTGGCAGCATTGAGATGCACTTCCTGCCCGGCTACGCACCGGAGCTGAACCCCGTAGAACTACTCAACGCCGACGTCAAACGCCATGTGGCACAAGCGAACCCGGCCAACCCGACCGACCTCGCCGCCGCAGCCGCCTCGCACCTACGGCGCCGCCAGAACCAACCCGAAACGGTGAAAGCCCTGTTCCGCAAGCCCGAAGTCCGCTACGCAGCCGGATGAACAGCACATATTTGCCTTACGGGTCAATAACTGGGCGGGCTCGGCGCAAGCCGAGCCGCCCAGCACGCAGAGCCCGTCCCACTGCCGGGCTTCAGCTTTTTCTGCCTGCGACTGAGCGAGCGATCCGACCAGATCAAGGTGCACGGGGCCTGGACCCGGACCGTCGACAGGTTTCCGCTCACCGTCGGCGGAATCGAGCAGGAGAGCGCAGGCTGCGCCCCAGCGCTGGACGCATGACTAGCGTGCGTGATCATCGCTTCTGGTAGGGCTGGCGGAGGCGGATAGTGGAACGTATGAAGACTTGGCTGATTACTGGAACCTCGTCGGGTTTCGGCCGCATCCTCACCGAACTGCTCCTCGACCGCGGGGACCGGGTCGCCGCGACCCTACGCCGGCCGGACGCGCTCGACGACCTCCGCGCCAAGGCCGGCGACCGGCTGTGGGTGGCGACGCTTGACGTGACCCGGCCGGACGACGTGCGCGAGCGGGTCGACGAGGCGTTCGCGCATTTCGGCACGGTGGACGTGGTCGTCAACAATGCCGGGTACGGGCTGTTCGCTGCCGTTGAGGAGGCCTCTCGCGAGCAGATCCAGCGGGTCATCGACACCAATCTGCTCGGCTCGATCGACGTGATCCGTGCGGCCCTGCCTCACCTGCGCGCCCAGGGACACGGTCGGATCCTGCAGGTGTCGTCGGCGGGCGGGCAGACTACGTACCCGAACTTCAGTTACTACCATGCGGCCAAGTGGGGCATCGAGGGCTTCTGCGAGACGGTCGCCGCCGAGGTCGCACCGTTCGGGATCGGCGTGACGATCGTGGAGCCGGGCGCTACCCCGACCGGGTTCGGCGCCGGCATGGACACCGCGCCGATCATGGCGGAGTACGACGCGACCCCGGCGGGCGACACCCGGCGGGCGATCGCGGACGGCTCGTTCGCCCTGGACAACGACCCGGAGGCGATCGTCCGGGCGATGATTGCCAGCGCCGACGGGCCGGACGCGCCGCTGCGGCTGCCGCTAGGCGGGGACACCTATCGGGACGTGCGCGCGTCGTACGTCAAGCGTCTTGAACTTCTGGATGCCTCCCGTGAGATCGCGTTGTCGGTGGTCAAGGCTTGAGTGCGAGGCCGGCCCACGTCTGCCGTCCGGAGACAGCCCGGTCCGGTGGGTTGTGGGCCTGGCTCGTTGACCGTGACTTGAGCTTCCGGCCACCGCCAGCCCGTCGGCTGCATGGCCGGTTGGTCGGTCGTCGGCTGCGCTCGCGTCCAGGCGCAGCTCGCGGAATATCCGGCGCGCGGCGGCCAGGAGGCTGAGCGGCTGTGACCAGCACTCATCCGAAATCGGCCAGGATGGTCGCGGAGGCGTCAGGAAGTCATGGCGGCTCGGTCGGACTCGCTGCGCAGAACGCAGAACTCGTTGCCTTCGGGATCAGCAAGGACCGCCCAGCCAGAGCCATCGGGTTTCCGGTGATCGGTGACAAGGGTGGCGCCGAGGCCGAGCAGTCGTTCCACCTCCTGCTCGCGCGAGGTCTCCGGGCGCAAACACAGATGGATCCGGTTCTTGATCGTCTTGGACTCGGACACCTGGTTGAAGTGCAGCACTGGGCCCTCCGCCAGCAGCACCTGAGCCTCCGGATCACCCGGTTCGTCCTCCGGATGCAGCGGACGGCCGGTCACCCTGCTCCAGAACCGGGCCAGCTCGTAGGCATCCGCGCAGTCAATCGCCACGTTCTGCAATACCGAAACCATGCGCGCCAGCCTCCCTGGTTTCCACTCCGGACGCCATCGAGTTGCGCTCGTTCATCGCGCATACACCTCGGGCACCTGGCAGCACCTTCGATACACGCCCTAGATCTACCCGCTTGACTTCGCCGGGCGGGGGATGGGGTCCACCGCCAGCCGGGTTGCCAGCGCCTCGTGCCGGAACTGGTAGCTGGCGCCCGCCTCCTGCAGCACCCCGAGCCTGGCCAGGTCGTCCAGTAGCCGCAGCAGCCGCAGCGGCAGCAGCTGTTGCCGGGCCGCCGATAGGCGCGCGTCGACGTAGAACGCCCACGGCGACACCCGGAGCTGGATTACGGCCGCACCGGCGGCGATGCAGGCGGCCATGACGGCGGCGTGGGTGGTGAGCCAGGTGAGGAGGCCGAAGCCGCTGCCCCAGATCAGCGCCCCGGCGATCGCCGCGTTGCGGACCCGGCGCAGCAGCCGGCGGGCGGTCAGCACCCGTTCGCTGCCGCCGGTGCGGGCGGCCAGCCGGCTCGTGCCGACGGTGATCACGGTCGCGGCGGCGGCGCCGGACATGACGCCAAGGCTCGGGTCGCCGGCCCAGCGGCCCACCAGCAGGCCGATCAGCGGGCCACCGAGGGCGGCCAGGCCGGCGCCGAGGTTCAGGGCCGGCTGCATGCGGATCCCCGAGTGGAGGTCGGCCCACCGGTGGATCTGGGACGCGATCGCTCCTGCAACGCCGCCCAGTGCGATCTCGAGGCCGGTCGGCAGCACACTCTCGCCCCGCAGGAGCCGGACCAGCGTGGCGGCGGTGATGACCGCCAAGATCGCGACCACCGGGAAGGTGCCACCCGGGGTCGGGAACGACTTCCGCAACGTCCACCACTCGAGGTCCCGCTCGCCGGTGAGGCGCAGATGACGAGCCAGCACCCGGGCGTACGTCTGGGCCTTGGTCTTGCTCCACCTCGCGCGCCGCTCGGAATGACCGGCCAGCTGCGCCTCGATTCGGGAGGTCCCGTCGACGAAGTCGTCGTGCTGACCGATCACGGCGGGCACGAACTCGTCGAGCAGGTGGTCCTCGATGCTGCCCTTGGTCCGGAACCGTTTGCGATCCAGCAGCTCCGCGGGGTCGCGGTCGCCGGACCGGAAGACCCGCAGGGCCAAGAAGACCATCAGGGGCGTGCTGAGTACGCCGGCCAGCGCCCCGATGTCCTCACCGTCCTCGATCCTCCGGCTCAGCGGCCGCCACCGCTCGTCCTGCCCGGCCAGGTAATCGAGCGCGGCGGCGGGGGCGAGCGGCTGGATCTCCAGGATCGGCGTGCCCGCGTGGAGCTTGAGGTCCCCGAACTCCTTGGAACGACAGGTGAGCAGCAGCGGTATCCGCTCTGGAAGGTCCCTGAGCTGCCGGTAGGCCTTCGGGCGGACGGCGGATGGCACCTCGTCGAGGCCGTCCAGGACCGGCAGCAGCTCGCCGTCGAGGAGCAGCTGGCTCGCGGCGGTGCTGCCATAGGCGGCAACGTTGGCAAAACCCGCGAAGTCGGTGCAGATCCGGCGGAGGATCCACTCCAGCAGGTCCTCGTCGGTTGGGTCCCAGGACGACAGGGACAGCACGACCGGGACCGGGCCGGAACCGGTGACGAGCAGCCGGTCGGCGACCAGCAGCGCCAGCGAGGTCTTGCCGGAGCCGCCGTTGCCGAGCAGCACCAACCGCGAGACGCCCGCCTCCCCGAGCCGGACGGCGATGTCGTCGACCGTACCGCTCAGCCCGGCCGTGCTGCCGGCGACCGCGACGCCCTTGCGGCCGTCTTCCCCCCTGCCTCGGCCGCCGGCCGACCAGCGGACCTGCAACGGCACCGAACCGCCGAGCTCACGCCGGCGGATCTCACGCTGGACCAGGAAACGGGAGTCGCGGGCCATCATCGCTCGGGCATGGGTGACCTGCTCCGGGGTGCTGGCGCGTTCGCCGGCCGACTGCCGGCGCGGCAGGGACAGGAAGATCTGCAGGATCGACAGCAGTACGGCGGCCACGGCCGACGCCCAGCTGGCGACCTCCAGCGGCGCCGACGACTGATCCGCAAACGGTCCCTGTCGCAGGTAGACGAGCAGCAGCACGGCCGAGTAGGAGAGCACGAGCAACACCGCCACCGTCACCCGCGAACGGACCCAGCCCACGACTGCCCTCCCCAAGCCACCGCCCACTGTGGAGCCGGGGCAAGGATATGTGCACGGCCCAGGCCCTCAATCACCGAGCGGGGCAGGCCCGTCGACCGCCGGTTCGCCATGATCGCAACACCCGCATGGAACGAACAACGATCATCGATACCTAAGGATCCGCGATCATGCGCGAGGTCGTTAGAGGACGTCTGATTCACGTATTTAGTCAGTTATGTGCTTTTAGTCGTCTCGCCAGGTTGGGGTGGTTTCGGTGGTGAGGCGTTTGGCGCGGTTGTCGATCATGGTGAGGGTGGTCATGCTGGCGGAGTTGTCGGGTCGGGTTTCGTAGTCGCGCACGAGTCGGCGGTGGTGCATGAGCCAGCCGATGGTGCGTTCGACGACCCATCGGCGTTTGACCACGCTGAAGCCTTTGACCTGCGGGTCTTTGGTGACGATCTCGACGTCGACGCCGAGGTGGGCGCCGTGTTCGACGAGGCGTTTCTTGAAGCCGGCGTCGAGGGAGGGCGAGCTGTCGGGGCGCAACGCCCTCGTTCAACACGCCGCAGCCGCGTTCGCCACGGATGATTAGGGTGGACCAGGCCGAGTGCCGCGTCCAGCCAGCCGCGTTCCGCTCGGGACAGCAGCGGCAGCACGCCGGTGAAGTCAGCCTCGTCCTTGTCCCGCGTGTGCTTTGCCTTGAACAGCAGCACGGCCTCGATAGCCAGGTACGGGATCCCGTCGTCGGTGCGCCGGATGATCTCGTAGTACGGCCGGCGGATCCGCCGTTCGTCACGGCGGCAGATCCAGACGTCCCCATCGTGCGGCTCCCGGAAGAGGTCGAAGCGCCACCTGGCTGCCGCCGGATCCCAGGCCCAGGTCTGATGCGAGTCGCCGGCCAAGGTCTCGGCCGCCAAAGGCGCCAGAACGCCCTCGCCCGCCGGCACCCAGAACTCAGGCTCGGGAAACAGCGGCGGCAGGAGCGCAAAACGCGCTGCGGGCACGGCGGCCTCCAGGTCCTCGTGTGCGCGGGTCTGCTCCCCGCGGAACAGATCCACCGACCAGCCGCCTGCGACGTACCAGGGGATCTGCAGGTCGCGGAGGCGCTCGGCCAGCTGTCTTGGGTGCCGTGCACTCAGCGATCGACCGCTGCCGCCACCGCTTCCTCCAGGATGCCGAGGCCCTCGGCCAGTTCTTGATCCGTCGATGTCAGGGGTGGCATGAGCTTCAACACCTCGTCAACGGACCCGGACGTCTCCATCAGCAGTCCACGGGAGAACGTCTCCCGGGCGACCCGTCCGGCCATGCGCGGTTCCCGGAAGGCCAGACCCCACACCAGGCCCCGACCACGTGCGGCCGCTATGTGCGCCGGGTGCCGACCGGCGAGTTCCCCCAGGATCTCCTCGAGCAGGATGTCCCGTTCCGCCGTCTGCTTCTCCAGTTTGCTGTCGGTCCAGAACTCCTTCAGCGCGGCGGCTGCTGTGATGAAGGCGGGGTTGTTGCCGCGGAATGTTCCGTTGTGTTCGCCGGGTTGCCATACGTCGAGTTCGGTGCGGAACAGGGTGAGGGACATCGGCAGGCCGTATCCGCTGATGGACTTGGACAGGCAGACGATGTCGGGGGTGATCCCGGCGTGTTCGAAGCTGAAGAACGGGCCGGTGCGGCCGCAGCCCATCTGGATGTCGTCGATGATCAGGAGTATGTGGCGGCGGGTGCACAACTCGGCGAGGTCGGCGAGCCAGGTCGCGCGGGCTGGGTTGACACCGCCTTCGCCCTGTACGGTCTCCACGATGACGGCGGCGGGTAGGTCCATTCCGCTGCTGCTGTCGGCGAGCATGGCGTCGAGCAGTGTGAGCCCGGATATCTGGCCGCCGGCGAAGCCGTCGTAGGGGATGTGCCAGGTGTGCCCGAGTGGGACGCCGGCGCCTGCGCGTTTGGTGGCGTTTCCGGTGATGGCTAGTGAGCCGAGTGACATGCCGTGGAAGGCGCCGGTGAAGGCGACGATGGTGTGACGTCCGGTCACTTTGCGGGCGAGTTTGAGTGCGGCCTCGACGCTGTTGGCTCCGGTGGGTCCGGTGAACTGTACGCGGTAGTCCAAGTGGCGCGGGCCGAGTACTCGCGTTGCGAATTCGGTGAGGAAGTCCTGTTTGGCGGCGGTAAGCATGTCGAGGCTGTGGGTGATTCCGTCCTGCTCGAGGTAATCCAGCAGGGCTCGCTTGAGTATCGGGTGGTTGTGGCCGTAGTTGAGGGCGCTGGCGCCGGCGAAGAAGTCGAGGTAGACGCGGCCGTCGCGGGCGAACATGTGGCTACCTCGCCCGTGGTCGAACACGACCGGCCAGTTCCGGCAGTAACTACGGACCTCGGACTCAATTGTCGGGGCGATCATGATGTCTCCTCGGAGTTGGAGCTGCCCGTCCACCACGGTCTTGAAGTCGCCGTCGACGTAGATGCAAGCGTCCGCGGCGCTGAACTGCAGGCCTCCGGCGGACTGGAAGTTCTGCTGCCGACCCGCCGCACACCGCGCACGGCGGGTCGGCGGGTCGGCGTGGCAGTGCGGTGCGGTGCGGACTCTGGCCTTCAGGCCTGAGCCATCTGCTCCCGCAGGCTTCGGGGCCGCATGTCCGACCACACCTTTCCGATGTGATCCAGGCACTCCTGCTTCGACCCGGACGTCCCTTCCGCGGTCCAGCCGAGCGGCAGCTCCCGGTCGGCCCACCAGATCGAGTACTGCTCCTCGTCGTTTCGCACGACGCGGTAGACACCGTCGTCAGTCATGGCCCCTCCGGCCTGGTCGGGTGATCCGAATATGTGAGCCCGATATTGCCGGGCCCACCCACACCATCCATAGAGACGAACAGGCAGGCGCGTCGTGCGGTTCCGTCCCTGTTCGACAGTCCCCCGCGTCGCGCAGGCTCTGGTCACGGCGGATCGCCACCTGGAAGGGGCCTCGACATGGCCGAGCGGCGCCACCTGATTTCTATCAACGACCTCACGGACGACCAACTGCGCTGGATCGTCGAGCGCGGCGCTGAGTACTCGCGTGGTTCCGTGAAAGCGGCCCGGCCGCTGTCCGAGACGGTCGTCGGCGTGCTGTTCCGTAAGACGTCCACCCGTACCCGGACCGCGTTCTCCGCCGGTGCGCTGCGTCTCGGCGCCGAACTGATCACGTACGGCCCAGACGACCTGCAGCTGAGCACCGGCGAGTCCGTCGAGGACACCGGCGCGGTGCTGTCCGGCATGCTCGACGTTCTGGTCGCCCGCACCGCCGGGCCGGAGGCCGAGCTTCGGGCGTACGCCGCCCAGAAACGCATGTCGGTGATCAACGCGATGAGCGCGGTCGAACACCCGACGCAGGCCCTCGCCGATCTCACCACGATCGTCCGGCACTTCGGTCGGGTCGAGGGCGTACGGGTGCTGTACGTGGGGGAGGGGAACAACACCGCCTCCGCGCTGACGCTCGCACTGTCCCGGTACCCCGGCACCGAGCTGCACCTGCGCACCCCGCCCGGGTACGGCGTCGAAAAGGGATACCTCGATCAAGCGGCGGCGTCCGCCGGGCGTAGCGGCGCGCGCGTCGAGCAGCGGCACGATCTGTCGGGCCTGCCGCCGGTCGATGTCGTCTACACCACCCGTTGGCAGACCACGGGATCGACGAAGCCGACGCCCGACTGGCGTTCCGAATTCGCCCCGTTCCAGGTCGATGAGGCGCTGATGGCCGCCTGTCCCGGCGCGGTGTTCATGCATGACCTGCCGGCCCACCGGGGCGAGGAGGTGACCGGGGCGGTGCTCGACGGGCCCGCGAGCATCGCCTTCGCCCAGGCCGAGAACAAGTACCACAGCGCCCGGGCGGTCCTGGAGTGGTGCGCCGCCGACCGGCCGAGCGGCGGAGTGGGGCTGTGAGCACCTTCCTCGACGACATCTTCACCCACGCCGCGACCCGGCCCGACGCGTCGGCGATTGTCACCCCGGACACCGTCGTGCGCTACACGGATTTCGCCGCCCGGACCGATCGGCTGGCCCGGGCGCTGGTCGCCCGGGGCGTCGGACCGGAGCAGGTATGCGCGGTCATGGTCGACCGAGGCCCGGAGGCCGTCATCGCGATGGCGGCCGTGCTTCGAGCCGGCGGCGCCTTCCTCACCCTCAACGTCGAGCTACCCGATCAGCGGCTGGCGGCCATGGTCCGCACCGCCCAGGCCAGGTTCCTGGTCACCACGCCAACCCGGGCCGGGCAGCTCGACCTCCCCATCGACGGCCCGACCGTGTTCGTCGACGCGCCTGACGTGCCTGCGACCCTGCGACCGCTGTCGCCCCGTTCGCTCGCCTACGTGAGTCACACCTCCGGCTCGAGCGGGCCGCCGAACGCGGTACTGCTCGAGCACCGCGGCGTCACCAACTACCTACGGTTCATCGTCGACGACTACGAACTCGATCCGGACACCGTGGTGCTGCAATTCGCGCCGTTCGGGTACGACGCCTCGATCCGCGACACGTTCGCCCCGCTCGTCGCCGGCGGGCAGGTGGTCCTGGTACCGCGCTCCACCCTGTTGCGGAACGGCGAGTTCGCCGCGGCCGTCCGCGAGTGGGGGGTGAACACGATCCTCTCGGCTACCCCGACGTTCCTGACGTCGCTGCGTCAGAGCGATCTGCCCGACCTGCGGTTGACCGTTTCCAGCGGTGAGTCGCTGCGTCCCTTCCTTGTCGCCGGCGGCCGGGACTGCGTACGCGGACGGATGGTCAACCAGTACGGTCCGACCGAGACCACGATGACCGCGACACGATTCGACGTGCCGGCGGTCCCCGACGCGACGGTCGACCTGATCGGGAAACCGATCGACGGCGTCAGCGTGCGCCTGCTCGACGACAATCTGCACACCGTGCCCGACGGCGGTGTCGGCGAGGTGTGGATCGGTGGATGTGGTGTCGCGCGCGGGTACAGCGGCAGGCCGGCGTTGACCGCGGCCCGGTTCGTGCCAGACCCCCATGGGACGCCCGGCACGCGCATGTATCGCACCGGGGACCTGGCACGCCGGTTGCCCGACGGTGATCTCGTGTACCTCGGGCGCATCGACCGGCAGATCAAGGTCCGTGGATACCGGATCGACCCGGCCGAGATCGAGGGCGCGCTGCTGGCCCACCCCGCCGTCGCTGGCGCGGTGGTCACCGCGGGTACCGACGTCGACGGCCGGGTCTTCCTCATCGCGCATGTCGCTGGCGCGCCGGCGGAGGTGACGGACTCAGCATTGCGCGCGCATCTCGCGATGACGCTGCCCCATTACATGATCCCGCGACGGTTCGTCCGGATCGACAGCGTACCCACGACCGTCAGCGGCAAGACCGACCGTCGGGCGATCACTGTGGACGGGCCATGAAGACGACGGGCACCGTGCCCACCCTCGCGGACGTGCGCATGGCCGCCGACCGGATCACGGGCCTGGTGGATCGTACCCCGTTGCTGGCCCTGGATTCGCGGCTGCTGCTCAAAGCCGAGCACCGGCAGCGCGGCGGCTCGTTCAAGGCCCGGGGCGCGGCGAACGCGATGCTCGCGCGGTACGCGGACGAGGTGGTGGCCGGTTCGTCCGGTAACCACGGCATCGCCGTCGCCATGCTCGGTGCCGCGTTGGGCATCAGGGTGACCATCGTGATGGCCGCCGGGGCCAGCGACGGCAAGGCGCAGGCGATCCGCTCACTCGGCGCCGGCGTGGTTCAGGTGGACGGCGGCGTGGTCGAACGCGACCGCCGGGCCGAGGACATCGCCGCGGCGACCGGGGCGGTCTTCGTGCCGTCCTCCGACCATGAGCTGGTGGTGGCCGGGGCCGGCACCGTCGGGCTCGAGGTGTTCGAGGATGTGCCGGGCGTGTCGACGATCTTCGTGCCGACCGGCGGCGGCGGCCTGCTGGCCGGCGTGTGCCTTGCCGCGTCGGTGCTGTCCCGGCCGGTGCGGATCGTCGGGGTGGAGCCGATGTCCGCCCGCCGTTACGCCGTCTCCGTTACCCGGGGTGCGCCGACGGAGTTGCCGCCGTCCATGACGATCGCCGACGGCCTCCGAGGTCAACGCCCCGGTGCGGTTCCCTGGCCGATCATTCGGCACCGGGTCGACGATCTGATCGGCGTGACCGACGACGCGATCACCCACGCGCTGGGGGTCCTTCGCCGCGCCGGTGTCAGCGCGGAGCCGAGCGGTGCGGTAGCGCTGGCCGGCGCGCTTCGGCGCGGATCTGCCGGCCCTGCGGTGGCGATCGTGTCCGGTGGAAACGGCACGGTCGGCAACGGCAGCACCAGAACAACAGAAGAACCTCCGGCAGAACTGCTGCCGGCGTCAACTGGTGAGTCTGCATGTTCTTCCCTGCGCTTTCTCGGTGGTGCGGAGGAGTCTCGTAGTAGGCGCATCGCAGAGCGGATGCAATTCGAGGAGCGGCTCTATGACCGAACAAACACCGCCCGGGTCAGGAGTGCTGGCGACCATCGGAGCGACACCGATCATCGAGCTGGTGAAGCTCGACCCGACAAGTCCATTCAGGACGTTCGCTAAGTTGGAGTCGCACAACCCAGGCGGCAGCATCAAGGACCGCTCGGCGCTGGAGATGCTGCAAGAGCGCATCCGCGACGGGCGGCTCGTACCCGGACGGTCGGTGGTAATCGAGTCCAGTTCCGGCAATCTCGGGATCGGTCTCGCGCAGGTCTGCGGATACTACGGAATCCGCTTCATCTGTGTGGTCGACCCGCGCACGAACCGGCACAACATCGCCATAATGCGTGCCCTCGGCGCTCAGGTCGAGGTGGTCACCGACGTCGATCCGGCCACCGGTGAGTACCTACCCGTTCGTATCCGTCGGGTTCGTGAGCTCGTCGCGACGATCGACCATGCCTACTGCCCGGACCAGTACTCGAACCCCCTCAACCCGCAGGCGCACCACACGACCGTGCGAGAAATCGTGCGGGCCCTGCCCGAGATCGACTACCTGTTCTGCGCCACGAGTTCCTGCGGCACTCTGCGGGGGTGCGCCGAGTACATCCGGACGCACAAGCTGCCGGTGACCATCGTGGCGGTGGACGCGTTGGGCAGTGCGATATTCGGCCCAGCGGTCGGTTGGCGGATGATTCCCGGCCATGGCGCATCGGTGCGCCCGAAGCTGTACCGCAGCGATCTGGCCGACATCGTGGTCCGGGTCGACGATCTCGACGCGATCGTGGCCTGCCGCCGGCTGGCCGCCCGCGAGGCGATCGTCGTCGGTGGCTCGTCGGGCGCCGTCGTGGCGGGCCTGGAGCAGATGCGCGATCAGATCCGGCCCGGGGCCACGTGCGCGATGGTCTTTGCCGACGGCGGTGAGCGGTACCTGGACACCATCTACGACGACGAGTGGGTCATGACGTACTTCGGTGACGTGTCGCATCTGTGGAACAAGCCCGACATGCAGGTAGCGCCGTGTTGATCCTCGGGGCAGGTGAGGTCCGTGCCGTCCTCGACGGGGCCGAGCGCGAGGTGGTGGCCGCGGTGGACTCGGCGTACCGGTCGCATGCGTTGGGCCGTACGCAGGTACCGCAGTCGGTGTTCCTCCGCTTCCCGAACGCAGACCGCGAGCGGATCATCGCGCTACCGGCCTTTCTGGGTGGTGCGACGCCGACCTGCGGGGTGAAGTGGGTGTCGTCCTTCCCCGACAACCTCAGGCGGGGTATGCACCGGGCATCGGCCGTGATGATCCTGAATTCGGTACACACCGGTGTGCCGGAGGCGATCCTCGAAGCGTCGGCGATCTCGGCTGGACGTACGGCCGCGAGCGCCGCCCTGGCGGCGTCCACGCTCTCCTCGTCCAGCCCGGAAACTGCAGTGACGCTGGTCGGCTGCGGTCCGATCAACTTCGAGGTGCTGAGGTATCTGCAGACCGTGCTGCCGACGGTGGACACGGTGACGTTGTACGACCTGAGCGCCGAGCGGGCGCAGTCCTTCGCCGCCGAGGCGCGGTCGGTCTGGCCGACGTTGCAGGTCGACGTGGCCGAGAGCGCGGCCGACGCCCTGGCCCGCCACAAGCTGGTGTGCCTGGCGACGACGGCGAGCGCCCCGCACCTGGGTACCGAGCACTGCCGCCCGGGAACGTTGGTGCTGCACCTGTCGTTGCGCGACCTCACCACCGACTCCATCCATTCCAGCGTGAACATCGTCGACGACGCCGACCACGTGTGCCGGGCAGCGACGTCCTTGGATCTGGCTCAACAGGAAGCCGGCCACCGCGACTTCATCTCCTCCTCGCTGGGCCACATCCTGGTGGCCGGTGAGCGGTACGTCAGGAGCGACGACGCCGTGACGGTGTTCTCTCCGTTCGGCCTCGGCTGCCTGGATCTGGCGGTGGCCGACGTGGTCCGGCATGCGGCGTCGGCCCGCGGTCTGGGCACCACATTGGATGACTTCCTACCGACGAAGCAGCAGGTGTTCGCATGACTGACATCCTCGAAACCGGCAACCAGTGCCGACTGTCGTTCGAGCAGGAGCAGCTGTGGTTCCTCGACCAGGTCCGGTCCGGCGCGCAGGAGTACCTGTTGCACTGGGGATTCCGTCTGCGCGGGCCGCTGGACCGGGAAGCACTGACCGCCGCCTTCACTGAGATCGTCGGCCGGCACGAGATTCTGCGTACCCGCTATGCGACGGTTGACGGACAGCCGGTGCAGATCATCGACGAGCCGGCGCCGGCCGAAATCACGGTGGTGGACCTCAGCGGGTACCCGGCGGGTGAACAGGACCAACGGGTACGGGAGATCGGCGAGGTCGCGGTGACCACGCCGATCGATCTGCGCGAAGCCGCGCCCTGGCGGCTGACAGTCGTCCAGCTTTCGCCCAGCGACGCCATCCTGATGATCGTGGTGCACCACATCGCCTTCGACGGCCCGTCGCTGGGCATCCTGGCCAGGGAGTTGGGCGTGCTCTACGCGACTTACGCCCCGGGCGAGGAGCCGCCGCTGGAGCCGCTGGAGCCGTTGGAGCTCCAGTACGCCGACTTCGCCGACTGGCAGCGGACCCGCTGGAGCGCGGACGACGCGGCGCTCGTCCGGCAACTGGACTACTGGCGCGAGCGACTGGCCGGGCTGAAGCCGCTGGAGCTGCCCACAGACCGGCAGCGCCCGGCCGTCTGGGAGCCGGCCGGCGACGTGGTGGCGTTCGCTGTGCCGGCGCCGCTGGCGGCGCGAATCATCGCCGTGGGACGCGCCGCCCGGGTGACCCCGTTCATGGTGTTCCTGGCCGCCTACCAGCTCTTGGTCAGCCGCTACGCGAACCAGCTCGACTTCGGTGTCGGGGTGTCGACCAGTGGGCGGAACCGGGTCGAGCTGGAGCCGGTGATCGGATCGCTCGCCCAGACGGTGGTGCTGCGTACCGACCTGTCCGGCGATCCTACCTTCGTCGAGCTGCTCGCCCGCGTCCGCGAAACGGCCCTGGACGCCTTCGAACACAAGGACGTGCCTCTGCAACGCCTGGCCGCCGAACTGGCGCCGGACCGCGACCTTTCCCGCAACCCGCTATTCCAGGTCGGGTTCGCGGTCCTGAACGGCCAGGGGGAGCCGCTGCGCCTGCCCGGGATCGAGGTCGACTGGGTGCCGACCCCCGTGCTCAGCGCCACCTTCGACACGTCGCTGCAGATGGCCGAGGAGCCGGACGGATCGTGGATCGCCCGGATGACCTATCCAACCGCGCTCTTCGACCGGGCCCGGGTCCAGCGGATGGCCGACAACTACCTGACGCTCCTGGAGAACCTCGCGGCGGCGCCGGAGAAGCCGCTGCGCGATGTGCCGACCGTGACGACCGCGGAACAGGAGCGGCTGCTCGGCTGGAACCCCACGGCGCGCGAGGCGACCGACGCGCTGCTGCCGGACCTGGTCCGGGCGCAGGCCGAGGCCACGCCGGACGCGGTGGCCGTGGTCAGCGGTGAAGTCCAGCTGACCTACGCCGAGCTGATGTCCAGGGCGGACAGTGTGGCCGGCTTCCTGCGCACCCGCGGAGTCGGCGCTGAAACCGCCGTCGGCGTCGCCATGCACCGCGGTACCGATGTCGTGGTCGCACTGCTCGGGACGCTCACCGCCGGCGCGGTCTACGTCCCGCTCGCACCCGACCTGCCAGCCGATCGGCTGGAGTTCATGATCGACAACGCCGGCATCGAACTGGTGCTCACCGAGGCGGCGCTGCGACAGCGGACACCGCAGCGCACACCGGTGGTGGTGCTCGACGAGCAGTGGGACGACATCGTCCGCGCCGCGCCGCCGCCTCCGGTGGCGCTCGACGCCGCGAACGCCGCCTACGTCATGTACACGTCCGGATCCACCGGTCGCCCCAAGGGGGTCGTGATCACCCACGGCGGGATCCGGAACCGGGTGCTGTGGGCGGTGGACCAGCACCAGCTCACCAGCACCGACCGCGTACTGCAGAAGACGACCATCGGGTTCGACGCCTCGGTGTGGGAGTTCCTGGCGCCGTTGGTGTCCGGCGGCTGTGTGGTGATGGCACCGCAGGACGCGCACCGCGACACCGCCGTGATGGTCGGTGCCCTCGCGGCGTACCGGATCACCGTGGTGCAACTCGTCCCGTCCGTGCTGCGTACCGTGGTCGACGAGCCGGAGTTGGCCGCCTGCAAAGCATTGCGGCTGGTGTGCTCCGCCGGCGAGCCGCTGCCGGCCGACCTGTGCGAGCGACTGCTCGGCGTGCTGGAGGTGGAGCTGTACAACACCTACGGCCCGACCGAGTGTTCTATCGACTCGACCGCACGGCGCTACGAGCGCGGCGAGACGGAGGGTACGGTCCCGATCGGTGCCGCGCTGCCCGGCGTGGACGTGTACGTGGTGGACTCCGCCGACCGGCTCGCGCCGATCGGTGTACCCGGCGAGTTGTGTGTCGGCGGCGTCGGCCTCGCCCGCGGTTATGCCGGGCGCGGCGACCTCACCGCCGAGCGGTTCACCCCGAACCCCTTCGCCACCCGGCCGGGTCAGCGGTGGTACCGCACCGGAGACCTCGCCAGGTGGCGTGCCGACGGGACCCTGGAGTTCGTCGGCCGCCTCGACGCGCAGGTCAAGGTGCGGGGCGTGCGCGTCGAACCCGGTGAGGTGGAGGCAGCGCTCCGGGCGCATCCGTCGGTCGCGGCGGCCGTGGTCACCTCCTATCGATCCGCCACCGGCGATCTGGAACTCGCGGGTTACGTGGTGCCGGTCGCAGGGGCGACGGTGGAGCCCGACGAGTTGTCCAGGTTCCTCGGCACCCGGCTGCCCGCCGCGATGGTTCCCGCCGGCATCATCCCGCTGGTCGAGCTCCCGTCGCTGCCCAACGGAAAGGTCGACCGGTCGGCGCTGCCGGCCCCCGACAGCCGGCCACGCGACGACGACCCCGGTCACGTCGCGCCACGGACGGAGACCGAGCGGGCGGTCGCCACGGTCATGGGCGAGCTGATCGGGGTTGAGCGGGTCGGCGTGAAGGACGACTTCTTCACGTTGGGTGGGCATTCGCTGCTGGCGATCCGGCTCGCACATCGGCTGCGCCGCAGGTTCGGGCTGGAGCTGACGGTGGCCACCCTGTTCGAGGGACGGACCGTGGAGCGGGTCGCCGCGGCGATCGACGCGGGCACGACGCTCGACAGCGAGCCGCAGATCGTGCCCGTACCCCGCAACGGCGTCCTGCCGACCTCGTTCGGCCAGCAACGACTGTGGTTCCTGGACCAGCTCGAACCGGGCAGCGCGGAATACCTGATCCCGATGGTGTACCACCTCACCGGAACGCTGGACACCACGGCGCTGCGTCATGCGGTGGAGCAGGTCAGCGCCCGGCACGAGGTGCTGCGCACCCGCTACGTCGGCGACGGCGGTATCCCGTTGCAGATCGTGGACCCCGCCGGCCCGGTGGTCTTCGACGTGGTGGACCTGACCGGCGCCGTGGATGCCGCCCCGCGCGCCAAGGCGATCATCGACGCGGCGAGCGCCCGGCCGTTCGACCTCACCCAGGAGCGCCCGCTGCGGGTCACGGTCGTGCACACGGCGACCGACGAACACCTGGTCGCGATCACCCTGCACCACATCGCCTTCGACAACTGGTCGCTGGGCATCTTCCTGCGCGAGCTGAACGAGGCGTACGCGGCAGACCTCGTCGGTACCCCGTGGCCGACGCAGCCGCTTCCGGTGCAGTACGCCGACTTCGCCGCCTGGCAACGCGACCGGCTGGCCGACGGCACCATCGGCAACCAACTCGAGTACTGGCGAACCCGGCTCGCCGGGCTCGTGCCGGTCGAGCTGACCCCCGACCGGCCCCGCCAGCCCGGGCGTGACCTACGCGGCGACCTGCTGATCGTCGATGTTCCGCAGGCCGCCGGCGCGGCGGTACGCGAGCTGGGCAACCGAACCGGCGCCACGTTCTTCATGGTGCTGCTGGCCGCGTTCGACGTGCTGCTGAGCCGATACACCGGCCGCACCGACATCGCGATCGGCACCCCGGTCGCCGCCCGGACGCGGCCGGAGAGCGCGGACCTGATCGGCTTCTTCGTCAACAACCTCGTGGTCCGGGCCGACCTGGGCGGGGACCCGACCTTCATCGAACTGATCGACCGGGTCCGCCGGACCACCCTGGAGGCGTTCGCCAACCAGGACGTGCCGTTCGAACACCTCGTCGACGCCCTGCAACCGGACCGTGACCTGTCCCGCAACCCGCTGTTCCAGATCATGTTCGAGGTGCAGCACACCACCGGTACCTCGGAGGCCACCCTCGCCGGGTGCGCCGCGGCCGGCCTGGGTAGCGGCGTGTCGGTGGCGAAGTTCGACCTCACCCTGTCCGTGATGGAGCAGCCGGACGGGCGGCTGGAATGCTGGTTCGAGTACGCCACGGCGCTGTTCGACCGCTCGACGATCGAACGCCTCGCCCGCCAGTACCTACGCCTCCTGGGCAGCGTGAGCGCAGACCCGCACGCCCGGGTCAGCGAGCTCGATCTGCTGTCGGCCGACGAACGCCACGCGGTCGTGCACCAGTGGCCGGACCCCGACGCGGACCGGCTGGACCTGCTCGACCCGCCCGGCGAACGGCACATCGCGGTACCGGAGCTGTTCGAACGGTGGGCGGCCCGGACCCCGGACGCGACCGCGGTGGTGTTCGGTGATGAGCGGCTCGGTTTCGCCGAGCTCAACGCGCGGGTCAACGAGCTTGCGCACCATCTCCGTTCGATGGGCGTCGGCCCGGAGGTCGTCGTCGGCTCGTGCCTTGAGCGCGGGTTCGAGCCGGTCGTGGTACTGCTGGCGGTGCTCAAGGCCGGCGGGGTGTACGCGCCGTTCGACCCGGAACATCCGCCGGAGCGCCTGCGCTACATGCTCGCCGACGCCGGCGCGCACCTGGTGGTGACCACAGGCAAGTTCGCCGACCGGTTCGCCGGGCACGAGCGCCCGGTGCTGGTCGTCGACGACGAGGACCGGGTCAGTGGACGGCCGTCGGTCAACCCGACACCGGTGACCGTTCCGGACAACCTCGCGTACATCATCTACACGTCCGGGTCGACCGGCCGCCCGAAGGGCGTGATGATCTCGCACCGGTCGTACGCGCACCACTGCCGGGTGATCGCCGACTACTACGGCATTCACCCCGGCGAGCGGGTCGTCCTGCTCTCGGCGCTCACCTTCGACGTCGCCATGGATCAGATCGCCGCCACCCTGACCGCCGGCGCCACGCTCGTGGTGAGTGACCCGGTCTTCTGGACGCCGAGCGAGCTGCCGCCCAAGCTGGAGCACTACGGCGTGACGATCATGGAGATCACCCCGGCCTACTACCGGGAGATGCTGGAGTCCGGCGTGGACCGGCTCGCCGGGATGAAGCTCATGAACGTGGGCTCGGACGTGGTGACCGTCGCCGATGCCCAACGGTGGGCGGCGACCGGTCTGCCCGGCCGGTTCCTCTGCAACTACGGGCCGACCGAGGCGAGCGTCACCTGCATGCTCAACCCGGTCTCGGGCGACCCCGCCGGCGAGCGCAGCACCGCCACCCTGCACATCGGCCGCGCGGTCGCCGGTACCCGGGTGTACGTGCTCGACGCGGGGATGCGTCCGCTTCCGATCGGGGTCCCCGGCGAACTGTGCATCGGCGGCGTGCGCCTCGCCCGCGGCTATCACGACCGGCCCGCGCTGACCGCGGAGCGGTTCGTGCCCGACCCGTTCGGGACCGAACCGGGAGCGCGCCTCTACCGCAGCGGTGACCTGGTCCGGCACCGGCCGGACGGTACGGTCGAGTTCCTCGGCCGCCTCGACACCCAGGTGAAGATCCGTGGTTTCCGGATCGAACTCGCCGAGATCGAAGCCGTGTTGGCCAAGCACCCCGCGGTGTCCGCGGCTGCCGTCGTCGCGAAGGACGTCGGGCCCGGCGACAAGCGGCTCGTCGCCTACCTGGAGTGGCCCCATGACACCGGACCCGACATCGACGAGCTGCGGGCATACCTACGGGAGTCGCTGCCCTCGTACATGATCCCGTCGGCCTGGGTCACCGTCGCGGCCCTGCCGCTGTCACCGAGCAAGAAGGTCAACCGGGCGGCGCTGCCGGATCCGACACCGTCTCAGCTCGACGGTGCCCGCGGGTACGTGGCACCGCGGGACCCGGCGGAGGAGACGATCGCCGGGATCTGGTCCGACATTCTCGGCGTCGACCGCATCGGCGTCGACGACGACTTCTTCGGACTCGGCGGGCACTCGCTGCTGGCCACTCGGGTCCTGGCCCGGCTGCGGGCGGCCCTTGCCGTCGAGGTCCCGCTGCGTTGCCTGTTCGAGGCGACCACCGTGGCGGAGCTGGCGGTGGTGGTGACCGACCTGATCGCGGCGGAGCTCGACGAACTGACCGACGCCCAGATGAGCGAGCTGCTTTCCCGGGAAGGTGCCCTGTGACTGAGACAATCGATCGAGCCGGTCTGCGCGCGGAGTTGCTTCGGCGCAGGCTCGTAGGTGCCGCGGCCGCCGCGCCGGACGGAGGAATGACCCGGGTACCGCGCGAGACGCCGCTCGCGTTGTCGTTCGCGCAGCGCCGGCTGTGGATTCTCGACCAGGTCCGTCCGGGCGGCACGGAGTATCTGGCCAGCGCCGGCCTTCGACTCTTCGGGCCGCTGGAGCCCGACGCGCTGCGGGCGGCGCTGGACGGGATCGTGGCGAGGCACGAGGTGCTGCGCACCCGCTATGTGGTGCTCGACGGTGAACCGGCCCAGGTGATCGACCCTCCGCAGCCGGCCACGCTGCACGAGGTGGACCTGCGTGGCCTCGACCCCGCCGCACAGGACGAGCGGATCGCCGGCTGGATGACCCACGACCGGGAACCCGTCGACCTCGCGACCGGGCCGGTGCTGACCGGAACCCTCGCGCGGCTGGCCGACGAGGAGCACGCGCTGGTCGTGACAATGCACCACATCGCCTTCGATGGCTGGTCCGAGCAGGTGCTGTGGCGTGAGCTCGACCGGTTGTACACCGCGGCGCTGACCGGCGGACCATCCCCGCTGGCGCCACTGCCGGTGCAGTACGCGGACTTCGCCGCGTGGCAGCGCGGCGTGATGTCCGGCGCCAAGCTGGATCGCCAGCTCGACTACTGGCGGCAGGCGCTGGCCGGCGCCACGGCGGTGGAACTGCCGCTCGATCGGCCGCGCCCGCAGGTCCGGGACAGCGCCTGCGACCTGGTCCCGTTCGCGGTGCCCGCCCCGGACGCCCGAGCCCTGCACGAGCTCGCCCGCCAGGCCGGTGCGACGCCGTTCATGGTGCTGATCACCGTGTACGCGATCATGCTCGGCCGGTTCGCCCGGAGCAACGACATCACAGTCGGCACCCCGGTGGCCTGTCGCGACCGGGCCGAAGTGCAGGACCTGATCGGGCTGTTCCTCAACACGCTGGTGCTGCGCACCGACCTGTCCGGCGACCCGTCCTTCCTCGAGGTGCTCCGGCGGGTGAAGGAGACGGCGCTCGGCGCCTACGCCCACCAGGAACTCCCGTTCGAACGGCTGGTGGACGAGCTGGCCCCCGTACGCGACGCGTCCCGGACCCCGCTGTTCTCGACCATGTTCCTGTGGGCCAGCGGGGACTCCGAGGTCCGCCGCGTCGGCGGGCTTCGCGCCGAGGAGCTGCCGGTCGGCGAGAGCGACGCCAAGTTCGACCTGACCCTGGTGGTCGTCGACCAGCCCGACGGCACACTCACCGGTTTCCTGAACTACGCCACCGCGCTGTTCGACCGGGACACCGTCGAGCGGTTCGCCACCCATTTCGCCGCGCTCATCGGCAACATCGCGCGCAAGCCGGACGCACCGATCAGCCGGCTGGTCGAGTCCCCGCCAGCGGAACGGCAGCTGGTGGTGCGGAAGTGGAACGAGACCGAGGTGGCGTACCCGACCGGCACGCTGCCGGAGCTGTTCGCGCGGCAGGTGGCCCGCACCCCGGACGCCGTTGCCGTCCGCTTCGAGGGCGAGGACGTCTCCTACGCCGAGTTGGACCGGCGAGCCGACCGACTGGCGCGGTACCTGGTCGATGCGGGTGTCGGGCCGGAGTCGATCGTCGGTGTGCGTCGCCGGCGCGGCATCGAGCTGGTGGTGGCCCTGCTGGGGATCCAGAAGGCCGGCGGCGCCTACCTGCCGCTGGACCCGGACCATCCGGCCGAGCGCCGCGACTACATGCAGGCCGACGCCGGTGCCACGATCGTGCTCACCGACACCGAACCGGTCATCTCCGACAGCGGGCCGGCACCGACGGGGGCGGTCGTGGCAGGGCCGGACCACCCGGCGTACGTGATCTACACGTCCGGTTCGACCGGCCGGCCCAAGGGCGTCGTGGTGACGCACCGCGCGATCGTCAACCGGCTGCGCTGGATGCAGGACGCCTACCGGCTGGACGCCTCCGACCGGGTGCTGCAGAAGACCCCGTACAGCTTCGACGTCTCGGTGTGGGAGTTCTTCTGGCCGCTGATCACCGGGGCCACGCTGGTGATCGCCCGTCCCGACGGCCACCGCGACCCGCACTACCTCGCCGAACTGATCGCCACCGAGCAGGTCACCACCCTGCATTTCGTACCATCCATGCTTCGGGTGTTCCTGGCCGAATCGTTCGGGCCGTTGCCGTCGGTGCGCCGGATGATCTGCAGCGGTGAGGCCCTGCCCGCCGACCTGGTCGCCGCCGTCGACGAGCGGATCGGGTGCGAGCTGCACAACCTCTACGGGCCGACCGAGGCTGCCGTCGACGTCACCGCGGTGCGGTGCGTGCCCCGGACGCCGGTCACGATCGGACGACCGATCGCCAACACGCGCACCTACATCGTCGACGACGCCCTGCGACCGGTCCCGATCGGAGTGCCGGGTGAGCTGCTGCTGGGCGGCGTGCAACTGGCCCGCGGGTACCTTGACCGCCCGGGGCTCACGGCGCAGCGGTTCGTTCCCGACCCGTTCGAGGAGTCCGGCGGTGGGCGGCTGTACCGCACCGGTGACCTCGCGAGGTACCTGCCGGACGGCCGGATCGACTACCTCGGCCGGCTCGACGACCAGGTGAAGATCCGTGGGCATCGCGTCGAGCTCGGCGAGATCGAGGCGGTGGCGGCCGAGCACCCGAGCGTGTCCGCGGTCGCCGTCACGGTGCACGACGGCCAGCTCGTCGGCTACCTCGTCGCCCGGGACACGGGCGCCGACATCGATGTGAGCGACGTGGCGACGTTCCTGCGTGGTCGACTGCCCGAGGCGATGATCCCGAGCCACTGGCAGCTGCTCCCCGCGCTGCCCCTGACCACCAGCGGAAAGACCGACCGCCGCGCGTTGCCGGCCCCGACGCCTGGCCGCGTCTGGGCGGCCGGAGCGTACGTCGCCCCCCGCACCGAGGCCGAACGCGTCGTCGCCGACGCACTCGGAGCGGCGCTGGGCGTCGAACGGGTCGGTGTGCACGACCGGTTCTTCGACGTCGGGGGCGATTCCATCCGCGCCATCCGCGCGATCGGGACCCTGCGCCGCGCGGGCCTGGACCTGTCGGTGCAGGACATCTTCACCCACCAGACCGCGGCGCAGCTGGCGACGCTCGCCGACCGGCCGGCGGCCGGTGCGGACGACCCGCTGGTCGGCCCGTTCGAACAACTGGATCTGGGCGACCGCGACCGGCTCCCGGACGGCCTGGTCGACGCCTACCCGATGGGCCAGGTGCAGGCCGGCATGGTGTACGAGATGCTGGTCGACAACTCGCACCCGGCGTACCAGAACGTCACCAGCTTCGACATTGCCGACGACGGCCCGTTCTCGCTGGCCGCGTTGCGCGAGGCCGGGCAACGGTTGGTCGACCGGCACGAGGTCCTGCGCACCACGTTCGACGTGTCCGGCTACTCCGAGCCCATGCAACTCGTTCACGCCGACGTGCGGGTCGAGGTGGGCTTCGACGATCTGCGCGGGCTCCCGGAAACCGAGCAGCAGGACATCCTGGCGCGGTACCGGCACACGATGCAGTCGACGATGCTGCCCATCGACCACGCCCCGCAACTGCGCTGGCACGTGCACCGCACCGGGGAGCGGACGTGGGTGCTGACCCACACGGAGTGCCACGCCATCCTGGACGGCTGGAGCCACCACTCCCTCATCGGTGAGCTGCGGGACACCTACCGGGCGATCCGGGACTCGGACACCGATGCGCTGAAGCCTCCGCCCCCGGGGCGCTACGCCGATTTCGTCAGGTTGGAACGGCGATCGCTGTCGTCCGAGGCGGATGAGCGGTTCTGGCGGGGCCGCGTCGGCGACTACGACCGGGTCAGGTTGCCCGCGGACACCGCCCCGGCCGGCCACGGCGCGGTTCCGGAGCTGCGGATGTCCTGGCGGCATCTCGAACCGGGGCTGCGTGAGCTGGCCGCGCGGACGCAGACCTCGCTCAAGGCCGTGCTGCACACCGCGCACCTCGCGATGCTCGGCGTCATCACCGGCCAGCGGCGGTTCTTCAGCGGTCTGGTCGTCAACGGCCGGCCCGAACTGCTGCGCGGCGACGAGGTCATGGGAATGTACCTCAACACGGTGCCGTTCGCGGTGGACCTGCGCACGCCCCGTTGGCGCGACCTCGTGCGCGCCGTTTTCGCCGAGGAGCTTGCCGTCTGGCCGCACCGGCGCTACCCGATCCCCGCGATGCAGCGCGCCTGGGGTGCCGGGACGCCGCTGATCAGCGGCATCTTCTCCTACCTCGACTTCCACGTGCTCGACGCGCAGCAGGACGTGTTCGGCACGGTCGTCGACGACAGCCCCAACGAGTTCACCCTGGTCACGTTGACCTTCCCGGGCGAGCTGCGACTGGAGTGCCGGGCCGGCTGGGCGACGCAGGAGCGGCTGGCCGCCATTGGGGAGACCTTCCTCGAACTGCTCACCGCGATGATCGTCGACGGCGGCGCGAATCCGGTGGACCTCGGCTCGACCCCGGCGCACCGGTTCACCGTGCCGCAGCAGGTTTGGCCCGCCCTGCCCGAGGTGTGCATCACCGACCTGTTCACGGCCCAGGCACACGCCCGCCCGGACGCGGTCGCACTGGAGCTCGGCGAGTCGCGCCTGACCTACGGCGAGCTCGACGCCCGGGCAAACCAACTGGCGTGGGAGCTTCGCGAGCACGGCGCCGGCCCCGAAACGCCCGTCGCGGTCTGCATGGACCGCGGGATCGACGCGGTGGTCGCGTTGCTCGGCATCCTCAAGGCCGGCGCCTGCTACCTGCCGCTCGACCCGAAGTATCCGGACGGCCGCATCGAGTACCTCCTCGACGACTCCGGCGCCCGGATCCTGGTGAGCGGGCCGAGCCACGCTCACCGTTTCGCGGCGCGTGCCGGGCTGACCACGCTGAGCCTGGACTCCGGCTGGTGGTCGACCAGCAGCCGGCCGACCACCGCGCCACAGGTGACACTGTCACCGGAGAACCTCGCCTACATCACGTACACGTCGGGATCCACCGGCCGTCCGAAGGGCGTGATGGTCCCGCACCGCGGCGTCGTACGGCTGGTGCACGGCCAGGAATACGCGCAGCTGGACGCCGACCAGGTCCTCCTGCAGGCCGGCACGCTCGCCTTCGACGCGTCGACTTTCGAGGTCTGGGGCGCGCTGTGCAACGGGGCACGGCTGGTCGTCTCCCCGGAAACGCCGACCGCAGCCGAGCTCGAAGAGATCCTGCGCCGGCACGGGGTGACCGTGCTGTGCCTGCCCACCGGCCTCTTCAGCACCATCCTGGACGTTCGGCCGCAAGCGCTGGCCGGGGTGCGGGAGGTGGTGGTCGGTGGTGAGGTGCTGTCTCCGCTGCATGTGCGCAAGGCGATGGAGCACGGCGTGATGGTCAGCAACGGGTACGGCCCGACCGAAAGCACCACGTTCGCCACCGTCCACCCGCGGATCCCGCTGCCTGCGGTCACTGATGCCATCCCGATCGGGAAGCCGATCAATCACACCTACGTGCGGGTCGTCGACGAGAACCTCGACCCGGTCCCGTTCGGCGTGCCGGGTGAGCTGCTGCTGGGTGGCCCGGGCGTCGCGCGCGGATACCAGAGCCGCCCCGACCTGACCGCCGAACGCTTCGTACCGGACCCGTCCGGGGACTCACCAGGAAACCGGCTCTACCGCACCGGGGACATCGTCCGCCAGGACCCGGACGGCACCGTCCGATTCATCGGGCGGCGCGATCACCAGGTGAAGATCCGCGGACACCGCGTCGAGCTGGGCGAGGTGGAGGTCGCGATCGCCGAGCTGCCCACGGTACGGGCCGCCGCGGCGGCGGCGTACGAGGGCGTGGACGGGATCAAGCAGCTCGTCGGATACGTCGTTCTCGACGAGGACGGACCGGCCGACCCCGCCCGGCTCGGTGACCTGATGCGGAGCAGGGTGCCCGGCTTCCTGGTCCCGACGGCTTGGGTGCGCCTGGACCGGCTCCCGTTGAACAACAACGGGAAGCTCGACCGGGCCGCGCTGCCCCGGCCGGCGGCGGGATCATCGGCACGGGAATACAGCGCGCCGCGCACGCCGGCGGAACTGGCCGTGGCCGAAGTCTGGACCGAGGTGTTCCACCTGCCCCGCGTCGGCCGTGACGACGATTTCTTCGACCTCGGTGGGCACTCACTGCTGACGTTGCGGGCGATCGCGATGTTGCGGGACCGGCACGGCATCGAGACGACCGTTCGATCCTTCGTCGAGCACCGCACGCTCGCGGCGCTCGCCGAATCGATCGATCGCAAGCGGCTGCCGGCCACGGCGTTGCTCTGGCTGCGCCGTACCGGCGACAAGCCCCCACTGGTCTGCGTGCATCCCGGCGGCGGCAGCGCGCACTGGTACCGGCGGCTGGCCGAACACCTCGACCCGGATCTGCCGGTGGTCGCCTTCGAATGGCCGGGCCGTGACCCGTCGACCGGCTCGGTCCCGTCCACGGAGGAGATGGCGGCCCGCTACGTCGCAGAGTTGCGCGAGGCCGTCCCGCACGGGCCGTACCGGATCTTCAGCTGGTGCGGCGGCAGCGGGGTGAGCACCGAGATGGCCAACCGGCTGACGGCCGATGGTGAGGAGGTCACCTTCATCCTGCTCGACCCGGGGCAGGACGCCTGGCAGAAGGAGCACCTCTGGGACGAGTACACCCTGATCAAGCAGTGTGTGACAAACCTGGAGCGGCTCGACGCGGCGTCGCCGGACGAGGACACGTCGGTGCTTCGGCAGGAGACTCTGGCGCTGCTCGAACACATCGTGGACGACATCGTCGGCAACGACGGGATCACGCTGCCCGAGCGCGGCGCGGGAACGATGTGGCTGCCCGCCGCGCGGATGTGGGAGGAGGTCATGGAGATGGTGCTGTCCTACCGTGATCGCCCGTACGCCGGTCACCTGGATCTGATCGTCAGCGACGAACTGGCGCTGGGCGCGCACGAGGTCGTCAGTTCCGGACAGAGCTTCAGCGACTACCTGCAGCGGTGGCGCGAACGGACCGCCGAGGTGGGGGTCCATCGGATGAGGGGTGAACATTTCTCGGTCATGAAGGAATACGTGGCGGACCTCGCTCGCATCGTGACGGCGCTGATCGACAAGCCGGCCGGGCGACGGTGAACGGGATGCGAACCGGGCAACCGCCCGGACCGGCCCCCGCCAGACGCGCACTCGCGGCAGTGTATGTCGCCGGCAGCGGCTCCGCTTTCGGGACCCAGATGACGATGCTCGCGCTGCCGTGGCTGGTCCTGGAGAGCACCGACTCGGCCCCGCGGGCAGGTCTGGTCTTCGCCGTGTCGGTGTTGCCCATGGCTCTGCTCGGATTCGCGGGCGGAGAGGTGATTCAACGGTTCGGCGCACGCCGAACCATGGTGGTCGCCGACTTCGCGCAGGCCGCGGCCATCGCGGCGGTACCTGCGCTGGCCGCGGTGGGCCTGCTCAGCTTCCCCCTGCTCCTGACGATCGTCGCGGTGATCGGCGTGCTCGGGGTGCCCTATTTCGCCGCGCAACGCGACCTGGCCACCGAGCTCGCCGGCCCGGACCCGAAGGCGCTGATGCGGGCGAACAGCGTGCTGGAAGGGGGCTTCAACGTCGCCGCGCTCGCCGGCCCGGCCGTGGCGGGCGTGCTGATCGCGACGCTCGGTGCGGAGCGGGTGCTGTGGTTCGACGCCGCGACCTACGCGTTGTCCGGTCTGCTGCTGTGGTGGTTCGTCCCGCGCACGTGGCGGACGGAACCGCCGCCGCCACCACAGCAGCAGGAGCAGCGCACCGCGGCCCATACGGGAGTCCTGGCCGGTGTACGCGCGGTGCGCGGGGACGACTTCCTGCGACGGGTGATGGTCTCGACCATCAGCTTCGGCTTCCTTCTGCGGGTCCTGATGCTCGCGCTGCCGCTGCTGGCGTTCGACCGCTTCGGTGGCGATGCCAAGGTCGGTGGGCTGCTGCTCTCGGGCTTCGGTGCCGGCGCGATCGCCGGGGCGGCCGTCAGCTATCTGATCGGCAGCCGGATGTCCCCGGCGCTGGTCTTCGGCCTGGCCGCCTTCCAACTCGTTCTTCCATGGTGGGTGCTGCTGTTCAACGTGCCGGTGCCGGTCCTGGTCGCCGCGCTCGCGGTGTCCGGTGCGGCACTCCCGTTGTCCAACGCCCCGTTCTTCAGCATCCTGGCCACTCGGTTCGCGGCCGACATCCGCGCGAAGGTGATCCAGGCGGTCATGACCATCAGCAACATCGCCGGCCCGCTGGGCTTCCTCGTCGGCGGGATGGCGATCGGCCGCTTCGGCGTGACGACGACCCTGCTCGTCCTCGCGGCCCTGTCCACCCTCGCGGCGGTCAACCTTGTGGTGGCGCTGCGGCGTGTCAGTCCCGTGGCGCTGACCAGCGCGCAGTACGCGACGACAGCTGCTCGATAGCCCGCTCGGGCCCAGTGCCTGCGGCGGACAGTGTGGCAACAGTGCCCGGTTGGTTCCTTGCGGAACAGTTCGCCCAAGATTCAAGGAGGGTGTGATGTCAGTCGACCTCTGCCCGGACATCACCGTGGTGACGACGCGGGAGGAAGCCGCGGTCACGGTCCTGGTAGCCGACTGCCTGGGCCAGGGGAGTTCGATTTGGTGTGGCCGTCGCGCCGGGGCGGACGGCCCACCCGCACCCGTGCTGGCCGCCGGCGAGGGCGACTGCACGGTCTCGCCGGACACGCTCGACCGGTCGCTCGCCGCGTCGGCCGTTCCCGTTGCCGTATCCGGTGATCGGGAGAAGACATGGAAACACTGACGGTGGTGCCCGTCATCTACGACACGATGGGCGCGGTTGCAGGTTCGCAACCGCGCCCATGCGGTGGCCTGTGGGGTGCAGGCCGGGCTGATCTGTCGTGTCGGATCGGCCTGGGCCACTGCTCGCCGCCGGCGAGCTCGAACGCCGGCGGCTGGCCGGTCAGCTGAACTGACCGGCACCGCAACCTGTCGCCGTTGACGCCGTCGTCATGCCGGCGTCGACGGTGTTTCCGTCTCGATCGCCGCGACGGCCAGCAGCCGACCGGTGGTGGAGTCGCGGAGTTCCAGGTCGGCGATCTCGGAGAGCGGGTCGGCGACGTTCTGCCATCTGCGGGCGGTGATGGTGAAAAGCGAGCCCAGGTCGGCGTTGCCGAAGAAGCCCACCTTCTGATCGATCACCCGCCGCTGGAGGAACTGCCGCTCGCTGCGGCCGAGCCCGCGCCACAGACGCAACAGCGCCGTGTCGAAGATCGAGAAGTACGAGGCGAAGTAGACCAGCCCGGCGCCGTTGATGTCCCGTACCGCGTCCAATGCGTATTCGAAGGACTGCTCGTCCCCGCCGACCGTGAATCCCGGCGGCCCCGGAGTGCAGAAGCTGCCCGCATGACGGGCGCGGCCGACGAGCGTACGCGGTGAGAACTGATTCGGAAGTCGCGGCAGGTCGGCGTAGTCGAAATCGTGGGGGACGGTTTCGGTGAGGACCCGGTTGCTGTGCGGATGGCCACGCGCGATCCACCGGTTGAGAGTCTCCGCGTACATGCACTCCGGGTTCGGCGTCTCGTAGACCTCCGCCGGGTCGAGGAACGCGGTGCCGAGGCCGGAGCCGGCGGGCGCGAGCCGATGCAACGTGAGAACCGAGCCGCCGCCGAACTGGAAGACCCTCGACGTCACCTCGAGCTCGTCGCCGAAGGCCAGGCCGTGCGGATGAACGGCCTTCCCGCCACGCACCCGGTAGTAGTAGAACGAGAGGTAGGTCGGTTGGCCCTCCGCGGTACGGGCGGCGTGCACGTTGGTGCGGCAGGCTTCGGCCACCGATTCCCACGTCCAGTCCCCGATCCGTCCGAAGATCAGTGAGCCACCGCTGCACATTCCCGGCGCGACGACCACCTTTCGGGAAAGGGCTGTGTTCTCTGGCGTCATCTCACCGCTCCAGTCGTGAGTGATTCCGGTGCGTTGCGGACGCGCCACTGGTGTGCCGCCGCGAGGAACGCGTCGTTGTCCGAGGGCGAACCGATCGACACCCGGACGCCGTCACCGTCGAAGACCCGCAGCTCGATGCCGGCCCGTGCACACCAACGGCCGAACGGTCCCGCGTTCTCGCCGAGCCCGAGCCACACGAAGTTGGCCTGGCTGGCGGGAACCGTGAAGCCGTCGGCCAGCAGGGCCGCCCGCACGCGGGTACGCTCGGCGATCGTCTCTCGGACACGCGTCAGGAGCACCTCCTCGAGGCCGAGGGCGGCGACTGCCGCGTGCTGGGCCGGCCCGCTCACCGCATAGGGCAGCGACATCTCGCGCAGCGACGCCACGATACGTGGGGCGCCGATGAGATAGCCGACCCGAAGTCCTGCCAGGCCGTACGCCTTCGAGAACGTGCGCAGGACCACCAGGTTCGGATACGTGTCGCACAGCGCCATGCCGCCGGTCCCGACCGGCTCGTCGACGTACTCGAAATACGCCTCGTCGAGGGCCACCAGGCAGGTCGGCGGGACGCGATCGAGGAACGCGCGCAGCCGGTCCAGGCCGACCAGCGTACCCGTGGGGTTGTTGGGATTGCAGATGACGGCCAGCCGGGTGGTGGAGGTGATGCGATCGGCCATGGCGGTGAGGTCGTGCGCGTCGTCGGCCAGCGGCACCTGCTCCGAGTGGATCCCCAGATGGCCGGCGAGGACCGGGTAGTACTCGAAGGACCGCCAGGCGTAGACGGCCGTCGCACCCGGCCCGGCGAGCTGGAACAACGCCTGGAGCAACGCACAGGACCCGGCGCCCACCGCCACCCGATCCGGCTCGACACCGTGCCGGTGAGCGAGCGCCAGGGTCAGGTCGGCACACGCCGGGTCGGGATAGCGGTTGACGTCCCGGCCGCTCGCCGCGACCGTGGCGACGATGTCCGGCAACGGGCTGTGCGATGACTCGTTGCGTGACAGGACCCGCGTGACGGCATGGGGCGGTCCGGCGGGCTCACGCACGACAGCGCTCCGCGACCAGATCGGCGATGTCGCCGACCGTCGCGAGTTCCAGCAGTTCGTAGTCGGAGATCTCGATGTCCAGCCGCTTGCTGAGCAGGGCCGACAGCTCGACCACGGCGAGGGAGTCGAGGCCCACCTCGGCGCGATCGGCCGTGGCGACGACGTCCTCGGTCCGCATCTGCAGATCCTCGACCAGGATGGTCTTGAGTTGGTCAAACATGGCTTGCCATCCGTTCACTCCGGCCCGTGGGCCCGGCACGCAGCGTGAGTGCCACGTCCTCGATGAGGTCCTCCTGCCCGGCCACCGCTTGCAGGCGGCCCAGTTCGAAGAAGACGTCGCGCGGATCGACGCCCTCGCGGGCGGCGACGTCCAGCACCCGGTTCTTGAAGCCGGAGAACACCCCGGCGAGACCACTCACCACGCCGATCGAATCGATGGTGGGCGGTGCGGGCATCAGCTCCCGCTCGGCGATGTCCGCCGCGTCCAGCAGTCGATAGAGGTCGATGCCGGTGTCGTAGCCCAGCCGCTCGAGCACGGGCACGAGAACTTCCAGCTGCGTGTTGCCGGCCCCCGCGCCGAACCCCCGGGCGCAAGCGTCCAGGATGGTGGCCCCTGCCTCGGCGGCGGCGATCGAGTTCGCCACCGCCATACCGAGATTGTTGTGCCCGTGGAACATCACCGGCACGTCGACGGCGGACCGGATGGCCGCGATACGCGTGGTCACATCCGCCGGCAGGTAGTAGCCGGAGGAATCGAGGATGCCCACGCCTGTCGCGCCGAACCCGACGAGCCGCGCACACTCCTCGGCCAGGCGCTCGGGATTCGCCATGTGGCTCATCAGCAGAACGCCGTGTGCATCGACGCCCGCGTCGCGCAGGAGCCCGAGGTGCCGTTCGGCCAGGTTGCCCTCGGTGCAGTGGGTGCCGATACGGACGAGGTCGACGTCGTACGAGATGGCCTGCCGGATGTTCTCGGTCGTGCCCCAGCCCGGCAGCATGAACACACCGAGCTTGCTGGTCGTCAACGCCTCCCGGACCACCGACAGCATCGCCTCGTCGCTGAGGAGGGCTCGGCCGGCCTGCAGGGACGAGGCGCCCAGGCCGTTGCCGTGCCCCACCTCGACGACGGGTATCCCGGCGGCGTCCGCGGCCTTAGCGTACGCGCGAAGTTGCTCCCGCCCGAGCTGGTGGCGGACGGCGTGGTGTCCGTCGCGCAACGTCGGGTCGTGGATCAGGATCGGTTGTCTGGGCGAACTCTCCGTGGCTTGCTGGCTCATGACACCACCTCCATGACCTCGATCGATCGGCGTTCCACCGCACAACGCTCAGCGACCCGTATCGCTGCGGAGTTGATGATGTCGAGGTTGCCCGCGTAGGCGGGTATCTGGTCGCCTGCGGAGGTCACCTCCACGGCGATGAACGCCTTGCTGTCGTTCACGATGCAGCTCGTCACGGTGTAGCCGGTGGCGAAGGCACGGACGTCGGCGGCGGCGGCCGCCACGAGCGGGTGCACCGAATCGTGTGTCAGCCCCTCGCCGACCAGGGACATGGCCACCCTGAAGGTCGCCGGAGGACGAGCCGGGCTGATGTTGAGGATTGCCTTCACGTCCCCGACGCCGGTGAACTCGCGGAGCGCGTCCTGAGTGGTTTCCACGTACTCATCGAGGTTCAACCTGGTCCCGCGGCCGACGCTGAGCGTCGCGGCGGTCGCGACCACCTCCACGTAGTCGATCCGGTGGGCTCGTGCGATCGCCCGTACGATCGGCACCGACGCCTGCCCGCCGCAGCTCACCATGTTGAGGTCGCGGTGAGCGGCGACGTCCGCGCCGTTCACGGTGGGGACGACCATGCGCCCGATCCGGCTGGGCGTCAGGTCGACCAGCAGCGTGCCGAGCGGCGCCAGCGCGGCGGCGTGTTCGGCGTGCGAGCCGGCGTTGGTGGCGTCGAAGACCACGTCGAGCGGTTCGTCGAGGTCGGCCAGTGAAGGTAGGCCCCGGCTCGCGACCGGCAGCCCCAGCCGAGCGGCCTGCTTGAGGCCCGGGCTTTCGGCCGTCCGGCCGGCGATGAGGTGCAGGTCCAGTACGGGGGACCGCTCGACTTTCATCGCCAGGTCGACGCCGATGAGCCCGGCGCCGAGCACCCCAACTGACAGCCGTCGTTCTGAGTTCATCGAGGGGATCGCCTTCCTACCCGGGTCGTGACTACGCATTTGCCACTTGCAGAGTGACCGTGCCCAGATGATCGAATTCGGCGGTGTAGGTGTCACCGGGGCTCAACGGGACCGCGGCGTGCAGGGCACCGGTCATGATCAGCTGCCCGGCCTCCAGCGTGACGCCGCTCTCGCCCAGCAGGTTCGCCAGCAACGCCACCACCGCCACCGGGTCGCCCAGCGCGTCGGCGCCGCGGCCGGACGCGACCAGCTCCCCGTTGCGGCGGAAGGCCATTCGCACGAGCCGGTAGTCCAGCTCCGCGCGGGCCGGGATCGAGCGTCCCAGCACGGCTGCGCCGTTCGAGGCGAGGTCGGCGATCGTGTCGCCCAGCCGGATGCGCCAATCCGTGATCCGGGAGTCGACGATCTCGAGACCGGCGATGACCTCTCCGATCGCCGCGTGGGCCTGCTCCACAGTGACGCCAGGACCGGTCAACGGGCTTGCCAGACGAAAGACGATCTCGGCTTCCACCTTCGGCGAGATGAACTCGCCACGAGCGAAGCACGTACCGTCCGTGCGGACGGTCGAGGCGAACACCGGCCCGTAGTCCGGGGCGTGGACCCCGAACATCTCCTGCATCGAGGCGGAGGTGAGCCCTGCCTTGTAGCCGATCACACGCTCGCCGTCGGCGATCAGCAATTCGGTCAGCCTACGCTGGACGGCGTATCCGCCCGCCGCGTCGAGCGTGGGGCAGGCGTCGGTGAACGGAGCGATCGGTACGCGTTTCCTCCGCGCCTCGTACAGGGCCATGGCCATGCGCTCGGCGTCGTGCTCCGCTAGGGCCGGTGATCCGCCGCTGCGGCTCATCGCGTGGCCACGAAGAGGCGGCTGCCGGGCATCCGCAGGGGGGTGCTGGTCACGTCGGAGAAACCGGCCTGCCGGAAGAGTTCGCACCACTGGTTCTCGGCCGGCAGCCGTACGCCCATGGAGCTCTCATGGAGATAGCTGAACAGGGCGCTGAAGGCGCGCTCGCCCGGAGTGTCCACATACGGCACCGCGTCGGTGATCACCAGGCAGCCGCCGTCGGCGAGGTGCTCGCGGCACGCCCGCAGGACACCCGCGAAGACCTCGGGAGTCTGGGCGACGTCGTGCATGACGAAGCCGGCGTGGACGATGTCCGCGCCGTCGAGTGGACCGGGGTCGTCGACGAGCGTTTCGACGGACCGGTTGACCACCGTGAGCCGGTCGCCCACCTGGGCGCGGCGACCGGCGCGTTCGGCCTCCTCACACGCCCCCGAGCTGAGGTCCAGGGCCACGCCGGTGCTGGTGGGCAGCTCGGTCAGGAGCCGGATCAGAAGCGCGCCCGCGCCGGCGCCGAGATCGACGATGCGCCGGGGCTTGCGGTTGATGATCTCGGACAACACACCGGGGTAGAAGCCGTGCGAGCCGATCCAGCGGGACGAGACCGCCACGCGTCGGCCGTCGCGCTGGTGTTGCCGGCCGGCCGCTTCCGGTTCGCGCAGGAATCGCTCGGCGTGATCGATGTACGGACGGTTCGCATTGAGCGACCAGGACAGGTAACCCGCCTCGTACCGCCGGTCCGCGAGGTCCGCGCAGGGCGCGAACGGCCCGGTCTCGGCGTCGCGCTCCAGCAGCCCGGCGGCGACCATGGCGTGCAGGAAGGGCAGGGTGCGAGCTTCGGCAACGCCGGCCGCGGTCGTTGCCTCGGCCAGCGTGAACGGCGTCCCACGATCGAGAAGCGGCGAAAGACCCAGATTCTCGGCGATCTCCAGAAGAGTGGCATTCGCAGCAAGATCCGCAGCGATTTCACTGACGTCAGAACTGATCACTTATTCACCCACGTCCCGCCGATTCGGCGATTGTTCGGTATCGACCCTTGCTTTTCCGGTTCGCGTCCGTTGAGGCAGGAGGCCGGCGATGCCGCAGGGGGTGTCGAGCCTCGAAGCTCCGGTCCGCTCACGTGTTCGGAGAACTCGACCACGCCGATCGTCGCGTCCGGCTTGTCGTGGCGAATTATCGTCGCTGGTGCATCGCGCACGGCCGGATGCCCTGCCAAAGTGGATGCGAGCTCTGCCAGGTCATCCATCAACCGTTCCTTCCGCAACGGCGGCTATCCGCGTTTTCGGCAAGGATCTACAACGGTTGTCAATGTGCCACGGGAAACGCGACCGACTGCAGAGAAGAATCGGCAGACATACGGGAAGACGTCGACTGTCGTTGCTTCCTGTCGCCTGCCGTTCGTCGATCGTGTCGCGGGCACGGCGGCCGGCCGGCTATCGGGCGGTGGGCGCGGACACCGCCGCCACCGGGTCGGCTGCCGTCTGAGCCGGCCCGTTCGGCGTACCAGGGCAGGAGGACCGGCGGTGCGCGACGATAGCGAGTCGATGGTCCGCTATCGTCCTGCGCCGGCGGCTGACAGCGAGTCGACAGCGACCAGTTAGCTCGTCGCGGAACCATACGCCCAGGACATTCCGACGCCACGCCACGCCACGGCGCGGCGACGAAGGAGGCGTGATGGGCGAACCGATGTGGGTCAACGTCGTGGCGACCGACCCCGTGCTGGAGGCGGGCGTGACGAGCGCGATGCTCGGGTGCCCGGACATCGCCGTGGTGACGACGCGGGAGAGGGCCGTGGTCACGGTCCTGGTGGTCGACCATCTGGGCCAGGACGCGCTGGATTCGGTGCGGGCAGTCCGTGCCGGGGCGGACCGGCCCGAGGTGGTGCTCGTAGTGCCCGAGGTGGAACCGGCTGACGCGCTGCGGGCCATCGCGGCCGGTGCGCGCGGCCTGCTCCGGCGCCGGGAGGCGACCGCGGACCGGCTCACCCGCACCGTGCTGGCCGCCGGTGCGGGGGACTGTACGGTCTCGCCGGACATGCTCGACCGGTTGCTCGCCGCGCCGGCCGTTCCCGCCGGCACCCTCGCGTCGAACATCAGCGACCGCGAGCGCGCGGTACTGCGGCTGCTCGCCGACGGGCGGGAGACCGGCGAGATCGCGCAGGAGCTGTGCTACTCGACGCGCACCGTGACGAGTGTCGTGCACGACATCACGCGGCGGTTCCGGCTGCGCAACCGGGCCCACGCGGTGGCCTTCGCCCTGCGGGCCGGGATGCTGTGAACGGCGAACAGGGGAAGAGCATGACGGCACCGACCGCGCATGTGGTGGCCCCGGACGCGACCATCCGGGCCGAGGTGCTGGCCGCGCTGCGGCAGGCCGGTATCACGTCGGTGCCCGAGCCGGACGGATCACCGGACACCGTCATCGTCACAGCGGTCGCTACGGTGAGTGAGGCGCTGGTGGCGTGCCCGCCGCAGCCGCGGTCCGCGCCACAGGGGACGCTGGTGATCGCGGACCGCTTCTCGCCGGCGGACGTGGTACGCGTACTGCGTTCGGGGACTCTGGTGATGCTCCGGTTCGCCGACGCCACACCGAGCCGATTGGCCGCCGCGTTGCAGGCGGCCCGGGACGGGGAGGTTCGGTTGCCGCACGAGGTGCTGGTCGGGGTGCTCGGTGGCGCCGGTACACCGGACCCGGCCGGAACGTCCCGGGCGGCCGGCCGGTCACCGCTGACGCCCCGGCAGACGAGGGTGCTCGCGTTGATGGCCGAGGGCCAGGACAACGCGATGATCGCCCGGTCGCTGCTGTGTTCCAACCACACGGTGAAGAACGTCATCTACGACATGATGGCGCGGTTGCAGGTTCGCAATCGCGCCCACGCCGTGGCCTGCGGGGTAGAGGCCGGGTTGATCTGAGTCTGTCGGTCCGCGGCTTCACGCTGGCGTGAAGCCGCGGCGGACTTGGGCTGGAGTGAGTCGCTCGGGTGCGGTCGGTCGTTCCCATGGTCTGGCCGTAGGACACGGTCGGCACGGATCCGCCCGATCAGCGTCACGAGCGGTCTCGAAAGCCGTGGCGTCGGCCGGCCGGTGTCACCACTCGGCCGGCCGACGGATGTCACCGGCCGGCGCCGGCGCTCGGTCGCCGATGACCCGCAACAGGTCAGCCGGCTCGGTCGCATAGCTCAACCCAGATCCGGGCAACTGCACCAGATCGGTGTCCCCGTACGCCGACCAGCCGGCCAGTGCCTCCAGTTCGATGCCTTGGTCCAGCCACCGAATCGCGGTCAGCGGGCAGCGCAGCGGTACCGGGCGGGGCATCCGATAGGCCCGCAACGCGGCCAGTTCGGCCCGGAGCGCCCGCACGCCCGTCGCAACGATCGATGGCAGCGGGATGCCGCCCATGGCCACCGCGGTCGCCAGCGCACGCTCGGTCAGCTCATCGTCGGTCGGTTCGGCGTGCGCCTCGCCGGCATATCGGCTGAGATACTGGGGTGCGGGACAGCCCGATACGAACAGGCGCAGCGGTGCCGGCGCGCCCCGCCGGTCCAATTCGACCGCGACCTGGTAGCCCAGCAGCGCGGCGCTCTCGTGGCCGAACAACGCGAAGTTCTCGACCCCTCGGCGCATGAGGTCGGCCACGAGCTCCGCGGCCCGCTCCGGCAGCCCTGAAGGCGCCGGTGTGGCTGAGGCCGCGGACCTCGTCCCCGGTGCTTCGCCGCCTGGGCCACCCGCGGCCGGCGTGCGGACAACGCACCACGGGCCGACGGTGTCGGGCCACCGATCGAACTGGAAGTCGCCGTTACCGGCGCTGGGAATGCAGATCAGCGCTGCGGTGCCGGCATGCGGGGGATCGGTGCGGTGGTCCAACCATGAGGCCATGAGGAAGGTCGCCTTCGTTGACGGAGAGTAGGCAATTGTTGCTCAATCGTCGCTCCGAGCGCCTCCATGTCGCTATCGCCGATCGGGCAAGTCCCGGTCGGCGAGGAAAGCGTCATGATGGGGAGCTGAAAACGGTCGGCGATAGTTTTGTTCCTGTCGGCGGCAGCCGGCACGAGAGCCGAAGCAGACAAGGGGTACCGAGTTGCGAGTATCAATGGTTTCCGGCCCGCGCCTGATCACCACGCCGCCCGCATCGGTGGTCGCCGCTCCCGACGACACTCCGTGGGGCTGATCAGCCTCTCCTGGAGAGGCTCACGGAGGGCTGCCACAGAGGTGGCCCTCCGTCGGTTTGTGCCACCTGTCATGACGAAACCGGCAATGGTTCGGCCATCGCTACGGCAATTTTGCGTGGTCCGGTGAACGGTTCGCGGCCGTGGGCCGAAAGCATATTGTCCACGATAAGTACGTCGCCACGTTGCCAATCGAATCGGCGCTGGGCGGCGCGGTAACAGTCGCGCAGGTGCGCCACGATCTCGTCGGGGATCGGTCCGCCATCTCCGTAGTACGTGTTGGTGGGCAGGTCCGCCTCGTCGAACATCTCCCGTAACCCCTCACAGTCCTCCTCGGGCAGCGTGGTCACGTGGAAGAACGTGAGGTGGTTGAACCAGACGGTCTCGCCGGTCACAGGGTGCTGATGCACCGCCCGTCGGCGGGCCGTCGTACGCAGGCCGGTGCGCCCGATCCACTGAACCTCCACACCGCTGCGCGCACAGTAGCGCTCGACCTCTGCCCGGTCGGTGGTGTTGAACGCCTGTTGCCACGGCACGCCGAAGCCCTCGGTGAAGTTGCGCACCACGGTCCAGCCGCGCCGGGTGAATTCCTCCCGCACGGCCGGGTCGATCGACCGCAGGATCCGGCGGGTGTCGGCGAGCGGAGTGGCGCCCAGCGTGTCGGGCGGGGTGATGCAGTAGAAGAACAACGTCAACGGCCAGGTCGCCTGGTACGAGTTCTCGTTGTGCAGGAAGATCTCCTCGGTCGGCGGGTAGTCCGTCGACGTGTAGACCTGGCCCTCGATGGTGCTGCGCGGTGACGACCGCTCGGCATAGGACAGCGGCGCGCCGGACACCGCCCGGACGACTCGCTCGAACCCGCTGACGTCGCCGATGTCGAAGCCGCGCAGCAGGACCGCGCCGTGGGTGCGCAGCTGCCGACGGACCGAGTCCCGGACCCCTGCGAGATGACTCGCGGCCGGTACGCCGTCGGTGGGCGCGGTCAGCACACCGGGCAGTGCCGACTCATCGGCTGACGCCGCGGGCACGAGGCGCGCGGGCGTGATCATGCTCGTGGTCACCCGTCGGCTCCCTTCGTTGAATCTGTTGGGCGGATGGGGATCAGCAGAGCCCCGGGTCGACGGTTCTGAAGTTCCGGCCGGATCCCTGGCAGCACGCGCCGATCCATGCGGCCGGGTCATCGGGGTCACCGGGGACGCGTTCGTAGATGACGTAGTGCTGTGGCGCTATCGCCGTCGGATACGCCTTCAGCGCCGCCATGCAAGCGGCATGGGCCTGTTCGGGTGTGCGTACGGACTCGGTCCGCGCCAGATGAGCGACCAACGGCAGGCCGTTCACGGCTGCGAAAACCTTTGCACCGGTGGACGCCAGCCCGTCGTCGAGCAGCCGTTGCACTTCGGCCACCTCGACCCAGCAGCCGTCCACGAGCAGCCAGCCGGGGCCCCGCTGTACCGGGCTGAGCGGGATCGAGCCGCGGATCCCGCGGGCGTCGAGGTCACCGGAGCCGGCCGCGATCAACAGGTTCTCGACCGCCACGAGCAGCGATTCGACCTCGTCGTCGGAGATGCGGCCGGTGTCGCTGCTCCAACAGCCGAGACGCAACTGTCCGTCGGTCCCATAGAGATCGAACCGGATCAGCGTGGTCCCGACGGGCATCGGTTGCCGCCGGAGTCGCGTCGCGCGCCGCGCGGCGTCCAGTTCACCCGGCGTGGGCACCGATGCCGTGGCCCTGCCGGCCGCCGGACCCGACTCGATGACAAGGTTGTTGAACAGCGGCTCGCAGTCGAATGCGACGCCGCGCTCGTGTTCGATCCGATGTGCGATGGCCCTCTGCCGGTCCACGTCGTAGCGTCCGTGCCGGCTGGCATCGATCACCGCGGCCCACGCCTGCCGGACCAGCCGGTCGAAGGTGGTGTCACTGATCGTGAGCGTGATCAACGCGAGCTGCGCGAGGCTGCCGACGTGCTGCCGGAGGTGCGGCTCGAAGCGATTGGCGGACAGGGTGGGGAGCACGAGCTCCCGGGTGCCGGTGCGGTGCGAGAGCACCGCGCCGATCGCGGCCAGCACGACGCTGGCGCGACTCGTCCTGGTGCGCGCCGTCACCGCTCGCAACGCCATCCCGGCCGCGGTGGAGGTCATCTCGACGGCTACTGACCCGTTGCCGGCGGCGACCCGCGGGACGGGGTACAGACACTGCGGCATGCGGGAGAACCCGTCCTTCCAGTAGCGCAGAACCGATTCCTCGTGCCGCAACGCCTTGGGTGTGCGTTCCAGGGCGACCAGGTCCAACGGCTGGATCGGTGGTCCGCCGGCCGGCCGTGCGGTGCGATCACGGATCAGGTCCGCGAACTCCCGCTTGATGATCTCCATCGCCTGATAGTCGACCGCGAGATGCGAGCAGCCGATCACCGCGGCCCGCACCACGCAGGCGGAGCTGCTGGACGCGTCACTCGGCAGCACCGCGAGGGCGGCCCGGACCGGCAGTTCGCCTGTGCGGTACGCGCCCGCGGCGCGCAACCGCCGGGTGAGGTCCCTGGACAGGCCGGCCCGGTCGACGAGTTGTGGGTCAGCGGCCTCGATTGCGTAAACCTCGACGACAAGGTCGCCGGTGGCGTGCACGAACTGCTGTGGTTCGACGCCGTCGACGTACGTCGTACGAAGTCCTTCGTGCCGTTCGACCAGAATTGCGAGTGCCTCGGCGACGTCATCGACCACGGCTGCGGCCGGAACGTCGAGTTCCCCCGCGACGGCCGCGAAGAAATGCTCCGACTCGCCGCGCAGCCACTGCAGAACGTTGTATTGGCCGATGTTGAGCGGCCCCTCGGCTGCTCGCGTTCCGTTGAACCGCACGGTCACCGAAGACCGCGGGACCAGGCTCACCGATCGCTCCCGGCGGCGGGGACCGCGGGTTCGGGTTGCCTGGTGGGTCGGCGTCGCCCGAGTGCTCGGCGCGGCACTGTCGACATGCCCTGGTGAGACCATGTGCGCCAGGTTATTGAGCGGTCCGCGTCGCGCAGTAGAGAAGGACCGGCAGCGACTCGTGGGTCGGATCGTGTGCGTTGTTCTGCCGGTTGTTCTCTGCGTGCGCCAGGCTCTGCGGGCCATCATCGACCTGCGTCCATCATGTGTGCGCCGGCTCGGTCTGCCGCGTGGGCTTGCGTTTCGCCCACTACGGCCGGCCCGCCCGGCATGTCGCCGACCGCCGGGTGGATGACGACACACTCGATCGTGGGAGGCCCGAATGAGCATATCGATCCGCCAGCGGATGGCCGATATCGCGGAAATGTCAACCGACAGGCCCGCGGTCGTCGGCTTCGACGAGAACTCCGTCGAGCAGGTACTGACGTGGCGGGAGCTGGCCGAGCGGAGCGGCCGGCGGGCGGACGCACTGGTGGACGCCGCCGCACGAGGGACCGGTCCGGGCGTGGTCGCGATCGAGGCGAACAACACGATCCAGGCGGTGGTCGACATCGTGGCTGTCCTGTCCGCGGAGCTGCCACTGCTGCCGCTGAACCCGGCCTCGCCCGCCCCCGAGCGGGAGAAACTCCTCAACTTCATCGGTCAGACGTACGGGCAGGCTCAGCTCATCGACGCCGAGGCCGACGCCGACGCCGATCGGCCGGGGCGGTCGCCGGCGTCGATGGCCAACCGGATCGCCTACCTGCTGCCGACCGGCGGCAGTTCCGGCCGGCCGAAGATCGCGATTCGCCCCGGACCGCTCGTCTACGATCCGCACCAGGTGCCGCTGCCGTTGCGCCGCCGCGCCGGCTGGCGATCCGGTCAGCGGCAACTGATCCTCGGCCCGTTGCACCATGCGGCCCCGTTCACCACGCTGCTGGACGGGCTCCTCGACGGTAACACCACCGTTCTGCCGCCGTACTTTCTGCCGGCATGGACGGTGGAGCTGGTCGAGCGCTACGCGGTGGAATGGATCCAGCTCACCCCGGCGCACATGCGCACCATCCTGATGCTTCTCCAGCCCGACCCGGCATCCTTCACCAGCGTGCGCACGGTGATGCACACGGCCGCGTCGTGCGACTCGTTCACCAAGAAGAGGTGGATCGAGCTGGTCGGGCCGCAACATCTGTACGAGGTGTACAGCTCGACCGAGAACATCGGCGGCACGCTGGTGCGTGGGGACGAATGGCAACAGCGGCCCGGAACGGTGGGTCGCGGGTTCTTCACGAAGATCAGCATCAGGGACGAAGCCGGGAACCGGCTCGGCCCGGGACAGACCGGTAAGGTGTTCATGCGCGCCGGTCGGGTCTCCAGAGGAGACGCATACCTGGGCAGCCAGGTGCTGGAGACGACGGCCGACGGTTTCGCCAGCGTCGGTGACTTCGGATGGCTCGACGAGGACGGCTATCTGTTCCTCGCCCCCCGACGGCACGACGTGATCAATGTGGGCGGCGAGAAGGTCTATCCCAACGAGGTCGAGGCGCAGCTGCTGGAACACCCCGCAGTGCTGGACGCCGTGGTGGTGGCAACCGAGGAGCAATTGCTCGGGTCGACGGTCGGAGCCTACGTCGTCTGCAACCCGGGGTCGTCGGTCAGTAGCGGCGAACTGATGGCCCACTGCCGGGCCGGTCTGGTCAACTACAAGGTGCCGACGCGGGTGACCTTCGTCGATCAAGTACCGCGCTCGGCCGCCGGCAAGCTCGAACGTTGGCGGCTGGCCGGCCAGCGGGGCTGATCACGGCCCGGTCTTCACCGGCATTTCGGCCCGCTGGCGGTCGCGATCCAGGTCGGGCAGCTCCTACCGGGCTCTCCGTCGCGGCTCCGACCGCCCGCACTCACCTGCGAAACGCCTCGCGCGCAGGCGTTCTACCGCAGGCACAGCTTCTATCGTCAGCTTTGGGCATTCGGAGGCGTGGAATAGGCCCTTTGAAGGGGCGAGCCCTCGGATGTCAGAGGGTGCTGCGATGCTGTTGGGGTGGCTCCCTGGAATCTTTTGGATCTTGATAAGGCTCTGCGTGTGAGCTGGGCTGCCGACACCTGCTCGCCCGACGACCAGGCTGACTGGCAGCCCAGTAACCCGGCTTGGGGTCACTGCGACATCACGGCCCTGATCGTCAATGACGTCTTCCGCGGCGATCTCGTGGTCGGCAAGGTGTATCTCGGTGCAGTTCAGCGCGGTTTCCACTGGTGGAATCGGTTGTCTAGTGGAGTGGAGCTCGATCTGACGCGCGAGCAGTTCCAGGCGGGACAGTCCATCGAGGAAGCGCGGGTGGTCGAGCGTCCTGTGGGGCCCTTGCCTCGGCGCTGGCAGGAGTACCTGCTGCTGCGTGAGCGTGTGGGCAAGCATCTCGGGGCACTGCCGGAGCCGATCTGATCGGGGCTAACTTCGACGGGTTACTTCAGCTGCGTGAGCGGTTCTCGTGGCACCGGCCAACCACCGATCTGCGGCGGGATCGTGTTGAGGCGAAGGCAGACGCCCGTCTCGTTGCTGACGACGTGGGCGGTGGTGAGCCGGACGAGACGGGCGTGGCCTCTGGGCGCCCGACCGGCCCCGGCTTGCGGCCGGATGGCCAGCGGCCCGAACTCGTCGAACGCGAACATCCGCTGCGGGAAGTTGCTGGTGACATAGTCGAGGCGGGCGAGTTTGGCGTCACGCTGCGGATCGGTGGACGCTTTCCACGTCTTGGTCCGCTGGAAGGTGATCCCGTGCTTGATCAGTAGCTGCCGCAGCCGTTCCCGCCCGATCTCGATCGGGCGGGCGGCCTGTGGATATAGGTAGTCGGCGAGCTTGCGGACGCTCCGTCGGGTGAATGGCCGCCCCCAGGCTTCAGGCGCGTGTGGGCCGTCGCGACGATGAAGGTTTCCCCGTCAGGACTGATCAGGCGGGGACCCGCCCACCGAAGGTCCAGGCTGGCCATCCCCATCTCGTTGAATCGGTGGATGACCTGCCGGATCGTGTCCTCGTCGGCCTGGACCAGGCGGGCGATGGCCTGCTCGCCGCCGGCCGTCCAGCGATGCCGCCAGCCGTAGACCGCCGCGCGGCACCCGCCGCGCATCTGCTGTGCGCGCTCAAGGGCGTGAAGCGACACTCCTTTTAAGTCCTGGCTCCCACCGGACCCGTCGTTCACCTGCGCCTGATACGTACATCCTGTTCGGCGGCGGGATAGTCGGGCAGGGCCGAGGCCAGGGTCGCGACGGTCGGCCAGTCGAACAAGGCTCGCTCCGGCAGGTGTCGGCCCAGTGCCACGCACAACCGGGCCACGGCCTGCGTCGCGAGCACCGAATGGCCGCCGAGGTCGAAGAAGTTGTCGTGCCGTCCGACCTCGTCAAGGTTCAGTACCTCGGCCCACACCTCGGCGATGATCCGCTCGGTTGTGGTGCTCGGCACATCTTCCTCGGCGAGCGATGACGGCGCGTAGCTGGTTTCGTTCATCATTCATTACCCCCTGAACCGGCGACAATGTGGCGTCGAATAGCGAACGGTCGCAGGCTCGCCACCCGTCGGCATGAATTGTGGTCCGATTCGACCGGCGCAGGCAAGGGCAGGCGGGAAGAAGCAGCGGCAGTCGGCCTCTTCCGAAATTTCTGCCGATCCTTCTCTGCGACCACTCAAGCTTCCGTGGCACATTGGCGACTGTTGTCAATCCGCGCCGACGGCTCGGATTGCCGCCGTTATTGAAGGAGCGGTTGATGGTTGGCTTGGCAGAGCTCGCATCCACCCTGCGGGGGCATTCGGCCGTGCGCGATGCCCGGGCGACGACGATACGCCACGATGATCGGGACGCCACGATCGGCTTGGTCGAGTTCTCCCAATACGTGAGCGGGCCGGAGCTTCGAGGCTACGTGTGGGACCGGCTCGGTGCGGACTGCGGCTTGGACGGTGTGCTACTCGTCGACGCCATGCCGCTCGCCGGCGACGCCCTCGACACCGAGTACATCCGTTCCGCCGTCATCGCCGGCACGTGCACCCTCTTCGAAGGTCCGGTCGACGGCATCGAGGAACGGCTCCTGTCGATCTGGACCGGCACCATGAACCTGAGGTGGATCGGCGTGCACGACGACTTCCTGGACCTCGGTGGCGACTCGATGGTCGCGGTCGAGATTCTCTCGAAGATCGAGGAGGAGTTCGGCGAGGCGCTGGACGTCTACGACTTCATGAGCACCTACAGCATCAGAGGCGTCGCCAGCCTCCTGCGTGGGCGCCTGGTGCTGCAAGGGCAGTGAGTAGGCGAGACGTCTTCATGATCGGCTCGTGGAGCATGGTGCGACGGGTGGCGTCGACCCCGCGCTTTGGTCGCCGTCGGGGGTGTGTGCCACGACCCGGTCGATCAACTGGATCCCGATCTGGTTGTCGGTGGTCGATGCCGCGGTCACCACCAACCGCGATGATCAACTCCGACACGATCCCGGACGGGCCCTCACCCCCGGACACCGACGGGCGCGGGTGCCTTCCACGCCCGCAGGAACGGACCGATCAACGCCCACCGCCCATCGGCGAGATCACTCAGATACGCCGCACGTTCTCCCACGACCGGCCCCACGTAGCCACCAGACCCCGGTCATCACCGCCAGCCGGATCCTCACGACATTGAGTGACGCCAAATCACAATAATTTACCGAGATCTTCCCCATGTTTACTCAAGCCGCAAGGCCAGCTATAACCTGTCAAACCGCCCTCTAGTGAATCGAGGCTACTCCGCCCGGCTCGGCGTCCCGCTCGCGTTCGCCCGCCTGTTGGCTGAACGGCGGAACGGTGGTTCAATGAGATTGGCGTTCATCTTTCTATCGACCGTATACTCCCGACATGGTCCGAGTCGAGTTCCGGGTCCTTGGAACATTGGAAGCCGTGGTCGATGGTTCCCCCGTGCCGATAACCTCGCCGCGGCAACGTATAGTACTGGCCAATTTGCTGATGGCTGCCAACCATGTCGTGACCGTCGACAAGCTGATCGGCGCCGTTTGGGATGCTTCCCCGCCGCCCAGCGCGCGTGGTCAGATCCAGATCTGCATCTCCGCGCTGCGCCGGGCTCTCGGCAGCCCGGAGATCATCGATACCAACCCACTCGGCTACTCCATCCGGGTGGCCCGCCAGCAGCTCGACTACCTCGTGTTCGACGACGCCCTCGCCCAGGGCCGGTCCGCCGCGGCCAAAGGGCGGCTGGACGAGGCGCTGACACACCTGAACCGCGCGATCGACATCTGGTCCGGCCCGGCGTTGGGTGGAGTGCCCGGGCGGGCTGTGGAAGTCGTCTCCCACCGTCTGGAGGAGCGGCGGATCATGGCGCTGGAGGACCGCGCCGAGATCCGTTTGGGCCTGGGCGGTCACCGGGAGCTTGTCGAGGAGTTGGTCGCGTTGACCACGGAGTACCCCCTGCGGGAACGCCTATGGGGGTTCCGGATGCTCGCTCTCTACCGGTCCGGACGTCAGGCTGAAGCGCTGGCGACGTACCGTACGGCCCGCACCAAACTTGTGGGCGAACTGGGCATCGAACCGAGTCAGTACCTGCGCAAACTGGAACGCGCGATTCTCAGCCAGGACACCAGCCTCAGCGGCGACGTGGACGACAGACGTACCGGGACCGCCAGCAGCTTGCACCGTCCGCAGGAGTTGCCCGCCGATTTGCCGGACTTCGTCGGCCATGCCGCGCTGATCGACGCCCTCACCGCCGCCTTGACCAGCGGGGACGCCAAACGGGTACCGATTGCGGTCGTCACCGGCGCACCGGGCTGTGGCAAGACCTCGCTGGCCTTGCACGTCGCACACCTGTTTCGCACCGAGTTCGTCAACGGCAGCCTCTACGCCTGCCTGTACGGGAGCACCGCGCAGCCACGCTCGACCGACGCGGTGCTCAGCGACCTCCTGCACGGGCTCGGCGTCGCCGCGGCGGCGATCCCGGTCGAGCCCGGGCAGCGGATCAACCTGCTACGCAGCCAGATGGCGACGCGACGGCTGCTGATCGTGCTGGACGATGTCGGCAGCGAGGACCAGATCGCCGACCTGCTCCCCGGAGTGCCGGGTCCGGCGGTGCTGATCACCAGCCGCCGCAGGCTCGCCGGCATCCCGGGCGCTCGGACCGTCGATGTCGACATGATGTCGGCCGACGAGAGCCTGACCCTGCTCGGCCGAATCTGCGGGGAGCAGCGGGTCGCCGCGGCGCCCGACGTCGCGGCGGAGCTGGCCCAGATGTGCGGCGGCCTGCCCCTGGCCGTGCGGATCGCCGGGGTCCGGTTGGCCGCACACCCGCACTGGGCGGTTAGCACCCTGCTGGACCGGCTGCGCGACGAGCGGTCCCGGCTGGACGAACTGTCCCACGGCGACGTCGCGGTCCGCACGCTGCTCGCTGATGTGTACGAGTCACTCACCGTACCGGCGCAGACTCTCTTCTGGCTCCTCAGTGCACTGGAGATACACGAGTTCAGCGCCTGGACCGCAGCGGCTCTGCTGGACTGCGATACGAAGCGGGCGACGGTACTCCTGGACGAACTCGCGGACGTCTGGCTGCTGGAGGCCCACTTCTCCGCGCTCACCAGGCAACCCCGCTACCGATTCCACGAGCTGGTGCGGGTGTTTGCGAGCGAGCACCGGCTGGCGCAGGACGACAGGGGGGAGTGCATCGACGCGGTCGCGCGGTCGCTCGGCGCCCTGCTCGCCTTCGCGGAGGAGGCTCATCAACGGATCTACGGGGGACGCTTCGCGGTGCTGCACGGAACGGCGCCCCGGTGGCCCGGCGCACGTGCCGAGTTCGATCGGTTCCTCGGCGATCCGACGGCCTGGTTTGACGAGGAGCGCATCACGCTGGAGGTGGCCATCCGCCAGGCGGCGGAGCTGAAGCTGGACGAGTTGTGCTGGGAGCTGGCCATCGTTTCGGTCACCATGTATGAGAGGCGCGGCCTGTTCGCCGAGTGGCGTGCGACGCACAACATCGCGCTGGAGGCCACCAGCAGGGCCGGCAATCGCCGGGGCGAAGCCGCCGTGTTGGCGTCGCTCGGCTCGCTGGGCGTCGCCCAACACGCCGAGGACGACGGCGAGAACCTGCTGCACGCCATGGGGTTGTTCGATGCGGCCGGCGATCAGGCTGGGGCGGCATTGACGCTGCGAAACCTTGCCCACCTGGACCGCATCCAGGGCCGGACCAGCATGGCGGTGCTGCGTTACGAGCAGGCCCTGGAGAGGTTCCGGACAGTGGGCGACCTGGGCGCACAGGCTCACGTACTGAGCGGACTCGCCCGTAGCCACCTGGATCTCGGTTCCCCGGAACGGGCCGAAACGCTGGCGAAGGAGTCGCTCGCACTGGGTGAACAGCTCGGTAACCGGCGCCTTCAGGCGCAGGCGTTGTACCGGCTCGGTGAGGTATTCGCCGAATCGGGGCAGGCGCTGACCGCAAAGGCCGTCTTCCAATCGGCACTGGATCTGGCTCGGGCGCAGGACGATCGCGTCGGCCAATCCTATGCCCTTAACGGCCTTGGCGGTGCCATGTTGGAGCAGAACGAATTCACCGCGGCGGAGATTCATTTCAGCGAGGCCGTCGAAATCTGCCGAATGACGAACGAGCGGAATGTGCACGCACACGCCCTGTTCGGGCTCGGCCGGGTATACATGGGCCGGGGCGAGTTCGATACCGCGGAACATTTCTTCGTGCAGGCCGCGAACGCATTCGCAATGCAGGAGAACGGTCCGTGGCACTCGCGCTCCCTCGAAGAGCTGGGCGCATTGCGCCGAGCCGCCGGCCGGCTACCGGCGCGGAGTAGAAACGAGCCGACCGGAGAGATCACCGCTACCGGTTGACGGCTGCGGACCGATCGCAGCAAGGGGCCAGCAGATCCACCACGACGCGACGTTGGCCAGCGTTCGCCACGGCCAACGCAGCAGGTCGGCAGCAGGCAGCCCGGCAGGGCGGGACAGCACGACCGCGCATTCACCCAGGACCAGGGCCACGCTCGGCCTCGTCGGCGCGTGGAAACGTGCCGGCGCCGTCGGTCGGCGTGGTCGGATGGGCGTGCGCTGACGCCATCCGTGAGGGGGGATTGGCTCGGCGGGCGACCACGAATGCCGAATCGCCGCTGGTCGCGGCGCTATTGCCGCTGATATCCGGTTCGCCATCGACCAGATGACGGCATGGTGCCGCCCGCCGTGCCGCTGCCCGGCGGTCCTGGCTCAGGTGGACCGCGCGTACACGCCGCTGCTGAGGTATTTCAGGCCGGAATCGACCAGCAGGGTGACCACCGTCGCGTCTGGTCCCAGGCGTTGTCCGATCCGGATCGCGGCGGCCACGTTGCCTCCCGAGGAGGTGCCGGCGAACAGGCCCTCCTCTCGGGCCAGGCGCCGGGCCATCGCCTCGGCGTCTACGGTGGAAACCGGAACGACCTCGTCCACCAGGTCGGGATCCCACATCGGCGGGGTGTAGCCAATACCGATTCCCTCGATGCGGTGGGCACCGGGCCGGCCACCGGACAAGACCGCGGACTCCGCGGGCTCGGACGCGATGATTTTGACCTGTGGTCGATGCCTTCGCAGCACCGTGCCCACCCCGCGGAGCGACGCCGCGGTGCCGATCGACTGGACGAAGGCGTCGACCCGCCCGCCGGTCTGTGACCAGATTTCCTCACCCATCGGGTGGTAGCCGGCGATGCTGTCGGTGTTGTTCAGCTGATCCGTCCAGTAGGTCCCCGGCTCGCGGCCGATGGTCCGGGCCGTGTCGATCATGGCCTGGATGAGTTCCTTCGTGATGAGCCGCCCGGGGCTCGGGATGACCGTCAGCTCGGCGCCGAACGCCGCCATCTGGATCAGCTTGTCCTCACTGAAGGCGTCGGAGGTTACGATCCGCAGCCGGTAGCCCTTGACCGCGGCGACGAGGGCCAGGGACGCTCCGGTGCTGCCGCCGGTGTATTCGACGATGGTGCCGCCGGGCCGCAGCCGGCCGTCGCTCTCGGCTGCGCCGATCATCGCCCGCGCCATGCGGTCCTTCATGCTCCCGGTGGGATTCTCGCCCTCCACCTTCACCAGCACCCGGGCGCAGCCGGGTGGCACCACCCGGCTCAGCTCGACCAGGGACGTGTTTCCGATCGCTGCCAGCACACTCATGCCACCATGCTCGCTTCCCTCAGCACCCGGTGGGCCAGCGTGCGACCGGCGTGGCGCAGGGCGGCCAGGTCGAGGTCGACCAGTCGCCCGTCGCGCTTGACGAGGCGGCCGTCCACGATGACGGTGTGCACGTCGGCTGGGGTGGCGTTGGTGACGGCCGCGGCGGCGGACGGCGAGGGCAGTCCATTCAAAAGGACCAGGTCCGCGCGTTTGCCTACCTCGATCGTGCCGACGAGCTGGTCGAGGCCGATCGCCCGGGCACTGTCCAGGGTCGCGGCGGGGAGTATCGCCGCGGCCGGGAGCATGGTGCCGGTGCGCAGTCGTTCGGTGCGCAGAGTGTCGCGCATCGGCTCGAAGAGGTCGGCGGGCGCGTTGACCACCACGTCGGTGCCTACGCCGGGGCGGGCACCGGCGTCGCGTAGCCGCCCGTACGCGGACGTGCCGTGCCCCATGGTGGCCTCGACGACGGGTGTGACGGTGACTCCGGCGGCGGTGTCGGCGAGCATCTTGGCGTCGTCGGCCGTGATCGCGTTCAGGTGCACGAGGTTGACGTGCGGGCCGAGCAGGCCCGCGTCGTAGAGCGCCCGGACCGCTGGTCCGGCGGCGTGCATGGAGACGGTGACACCCATGTCGCGGGCGAGCCGGACCGACCGCACGGTGTCGTCGTGGTCGCCGTACTCCATGCCCGCGACGGCGAACCCGGCGGTGACCGTGGCGGGACCGCGCTGGACCCGCCGCGCGTACGCCTCGTGGTCGGGGTGGACCAGGCCGACGACGGCGCGGATGCCAGCCGCCGCGTAGGCGTCCCGCACCGCGTCGGTGTGCGTCTCGGTGGTGGTCGTGTTGCTCCAGTCGAAGACGGTGGTGATGCCGGCGTCGAGCGCCTCGGCGGCGCCCAGGAGGGTGGCCAGCCCCGCGTCGTGTGGTGTGTAGCCGGTCAGTATCGGCCCGAGCACGGTGGCCAGGTAGTCGGGAAGGGTCATGTCTGCGCCGGCGCCACGCAGCGGCGCCTGCCAGACGTGCCGATGGCTGTCGACGAGCCCGGGCATGACGATCATGCCGGCGGCGTCGATGACCGTGGTGCCGGGCGCGCCGGTCAGCCCCGGCGCGAGTGCGGTGATCACGCCGCCGTCGACCAGCACGTCGGTCTCCGGCCGCTCCGCGCTGCCGTCGCCGGGCACCACGTGACCACCTTTGAGCAGGACTTGCGTCACCGTTACCTCCCTATAAAGCTTTCCGAAAAGCTATCGGAAAAGCTTTCTTCAGCGCAAGGCGGTATCCTCGCCATGTGAGCAGAGACACCACGGACGTGACCGCCGAGGCATGGGAACGCGAGCTGCCCGGCGTCGTCGGCGACGAGCTCCAGCTGGCCAAACGCGCCGGGCGGCTGGCCGCCATGTTGAACCAGCGGGTCGAGCCCGAGCTGGCCCGGCTCGGGCTGACCAAAGCCGAGTACGAGATCCTCGCCGTCCTGCGGGCGTCCGGCTCGCCCTACCGGCTGCGGCCGTCCGACCTGGCCCAGCGGCTCGTGCTCTCCTCCGGCGGCACCAGCAACGTGCTGCGCCGACTGACCGCCGCCGAGCTCATCGAGCGGGAAGAAAACCCCGAGGACGCGCGCAGCTCCTGGGTGCGGCTGTCCCCGCACGGGATCAAGACCGCCGAAGAAGCGGTCCGAGCGGCCACCGCCGCCCAGACAAAGGTGCTCGACCCGGTCCCGCAACAAACCAGACGAGCCGCGATCGACGCGCTTCGCGCCCTGCTCATCGCGCTCGACGACACCGCCTGACCCCAGACGCGAGGGCTCAGCCCTCCGCCGGTACCCACTCCTGCCACCGGCCAACGGAAACGAACCCGGCCCGCGTGTACAGCCGCTCGGCCATCGCGGTCGACTGCAGGCTCGCGGTGACGAACCCGCGGTCCCTGGCCCGGGCGAGCGCACGACGCAGCACCACCGTGGCCAGACCCCGCCGGCGGGCCGACTCACGGGTGGTGACGAACGAGACGTTGACGTCCGTGCCGACCGGGATGAGCACCAGTCCCGACTCGTGTCCCTCGGTGACGAACGTCCACAGGCCCGGTACACCCCGCAGCAGGGCGGGGTCCACCTCGGTGAGCTCCGCGACGACCTCCGGCGCCACCTCCTCCAGCACGCCGTCGTCGGCGCCGCCCGACAACGGCACGTCGCGCAGGTCGCAGCACATCGGCACGGTGGTCATATCCCGCCGCAGCCCGGCTGCCTCGATCACCGCGGCGGTCTCCTCGTCCGCGGACCAGACCGCATACTGCACGGTCCCGGCGAACACCGCCAGCGCCGCCGGCAGCGCGTCCGGACGCAACAGGACGGCGTTGTTGAGCACCGGGTAGCGGGCAAAGCGTGCCGCGACGAACCCGTCACCACGCACGACCTCCGCGTCCCGGTGCGGCGCCGCGAGCGCCTGCCACGACCCGATCAATGACATGAGGTACCGCTCGAACGAAACCGTATCCCGCATCCCAGTTCCAGGCAGTGACGATCAAGTGAGTCAGCGACCCAAAGGATACGCGGGCGGCCGACAGGTCGCCTGACCGGACTCACCCGCGTACACCGGGACCCGCACCTCGACGCGAAGTCCGCCGGCGCGGCCCGGTGTGAGTGTCAACGCTCCGGCGTGGGCGGAGGCGACGGCATCCACGATGGCCAGACCCAACCCGTGCCCGCCGGTCGCCGCGGTGCGGCCACCGGCGCGGTGGAAGGCGGTCCGCAGGCGGGGCAGGTCGGCGGCCGGCACCTCTGGACCGGAGTTCTCCACGACGAGGACCGCCACGCCGTCGTCGCTGGTGAGTTCTACCTCGACGTGGCCGTTCGGGGTGTTGTGCCGCGCGGCGTTCTCGACGACGTTGCGCACCAGGAGCTGGAGCAGTACCGGGTCACCTTCGACGCTGACCGCGGTCAGCCGTGCCTGCACGTGCAGCTCGCCGCCCGACAACGGCTGCAGGTGCGCGTCCACCAGCGCCGCCACATCGACCAGATGACGCTGGCCGAGGCCATGCTGGGTGCGGGCAAGTTGGAGCAGCGACGTGGTGAGCTGCTCGCATCGCCCCGCCGCCCGCTCGATCCGGCGCAGTGCCGATCGGTAGTCCTCGATGGACGCGGCTGGCCGCGCGAGTGTGACGTCGACGGCCGCGCCGATGACCGCGAGCGGCGTGCGCAGTTCGTGCGAGGCGTTGGCGACGAACAGCCGCTGCGCGTCGAAGGCACGCTGGAGCCTGTCGAGCATGGCGTCGAACGTGTACGCCAGCTCGGCCAGTTCGTCGCGGGCGCCGGTGTAGCCGATGCGCGCGCCGAGCGAGTCGGCGGAGAGCCGGCTCGCCAGGGTGGCGATGTCGCGCACCGGGCGCACCGCCTGGCCTGCGGTGAACCAGCCGAGCACCAGCGTCGCGGCGGCCATCGCGGCAAACGCCACGGCGGACTGCCACAGTGCGGTGGCGAGTACGTCGGCCTGGACCGCCTCCTCGATGTCGACGATCACGTCGGATCCGCCACCGGCCGTCGCCCGTTCGAGGTCCTCGGGTAGCGGCGTCGCGCCGGGCCGGGCGAGCTGCCACCGGACGAGCAGGTACGTGAGCGTGAGCAGTGCGGCGCCGCTCAGCGCGAAGAGCCCCGCGTAGAGCAGCGTGAGCTTGACCCGGATCGTCAACCGGGACCGGATCGCTGGTGGTTTCATCGCAGCCGGTAGCCGCAGCCGACGACGGTCTCGATGGCTTCCGGCTCGCCAAGCTTGTGCCGCAAATTTTTGATCACCGTGCGAACGGCGTTGGTGAACGGGTCGGCGTTCTCGTCCCACACCCGGTCCAGCAGCTCCTCGGCGCTGCACAACGCACCATCGCGGCGCAGCAGCTCGGCCAGAACACCGAACTCTTTGCGGGTCAGCCGGATGAAGCGGCCGGCCCTGCTCACCTCGTGCCGGGCCTGGTCGAGGCGGATGTCGCCCCGGCTGAGCACACTGCTGGCCGGCGCGGCCGCCCGCCGGCCCAGCGCGACGAGGCGGGCGACGAGCTCCACGAACGCGAACGGCTTCGGCAGATAGTCGTCGGCTCCGATGAGCAACCCGTCGACCCGGTCGTCCACGGTGCCGGACGCGGTGAGCATCAGGATCCGCGCTGGTGACGCTGACCGGTGCAGAGCCCGGCACACGTCGTCGCCGTGCAGCACGGGCAGATCGCGATCGAGGACGACGACATCGTACGGCGTGGTGAGCGCCTTCTCGACGGCGCGGGCGCCGTCACCGGCGACGTCCACCACGAAGTGCTGGTCGCGCAGGCCGGCCGCGATGAGCTCCGCCAGGTCGACGTCATCCTCCACCACCAGTACGCGCATGGTCCCCCTCCAGGTTGCCACAGCCACCGCAGAGCGGTCGCCACCAGCCAGTCTGCCTGCGGCGATGTGTCTTCCGTGTGTCGGACCGCGCCCCGCTGCCGCCACCGGTGCACGTGTTTTCTGGCCAGGCGGGCACCGACGGGCGCCCGAACCGGACATCCCGCACAGAAGGAACACGAATGACGTACCAGTTTTCCCGTCGGGCAATGTGCCGCGCCTTGCTGCTCGGCAGCGCCGGCCTCGTCGCCGGCTGCAGCACGCCGCAGCCGGCCGCCCCGCCCGGTAGTACCGCCGAACCGCGCGCGGTGCCTGCGGTCGACGGCATCGTGGCCGCCCTGCGGGACCACCCGGTCGTCGCGATCGGCGAGACGCACGGCAGCCTGGAGTTGCACGACTTCCTGCTCACACTGATACGCGACGCGCGGTTCGCGGCCGCCGCCCAGGTCGTTGCCGTCGAGGTCGGGGCCACCGCTCAACCCGCGATCGACGCGTATCTGGACCGCCGGCTCGGCGACAAGGCGCTGCTCGCCACACTACGCAACAGCATCTTCAGCGACAGCGGCGCGGCCGACCCGCGTACCGTCGATCTCTATCGAACGGTGCGGGACGCCAACGCCGACCGCGAGCCGCATCACCGGACGCGGATCCTCGCGGCGGACGCTCCGTTGTCGTGGCAACAGGTGCCGGCCTCGGACACCGTGGACAAGGATCGGGAGGCCGCGATGGCCGCCGTCATCGGCGCGGGCGCGCTCGACCAACGACAGCGGGTGCTCTGGGTCGTCGGCGGCGCGCACCTGGCGACGCAGGCAGCCAGGGGTGCGCTGGAGCGGCATGCAGGTCAGCCCATCTACACACTGTCGCTGTACACCGGCTTCGGTCGCAGGACCCAGGAGCTGGAGGGGCGTACCGCAGCTTGGCCGGTCCCCGCGGTGGTACCGACCCGGGGCACCTGGCTGACCGGCGTCGACCAACTGGGCAACCCCGGCGCACCCGGCGACGTCATGCAGCCTGTCGACCCGCCGGCACGCGGCACGCAGCCGCTGCCGGGCACCGGGCTACCCACCCAGCCCGTCCAGCCCACCCTGGCCGACGTGGACGCGCTGCTGTTCCTCGGACGGTGCGGCGGATTGCGCCCCATGCTGCCACCACGCTCCGTCTTCGCCGACCACACCTACGCCGCTGAACTCAACCGCCGCTCACGCGTGATGTGGGGCCGCGACTTCGACGTGGATGCATACTATGCCGCCGCGTCGGCCCAGTTCGGCGGCCGATGTTGAGCACGGCGTCACGCAGACCCAGCCCGGGTCGGCCCCGACGAGCCAGCCGCATCCACGCGCACGGCGGCCAAGCGGATGCCGGGTGCCGGTCACGACGCGCGGGCCGTTGGCGCCAGGGTGCGGAACGTCTGCCGGTACACCGTCGGCGAGACCCCGATCGCGGCGGTCAGGTGCTGACGCAGCGACGCGGCGGTGCCGAAGCCGGCCTCGGCAGCGACCTGGTCGACCGGCAGGTCGGTGGTCTCCAGCAGACGGCGGGCGTGTTCGACCCGCTGCCGCGCGAGCCACTGCACGGGTGTCATGCCGACCTCGGCGCGGAAGCGGCGCGAGAACGTGCGTACGCTCATGCGGGCGTGCCGGGCCAGTTCGGCGAGGGTGATCGGCCGGTGTAGCTCTCCGAGTGCCCACTGCCGGGTCTCGGACGTCGTCGCGGTCGCCGGCTCTGGCACCGGACGGTCGATGAACTGCGCTTGGCCGCCCTCGCGCCAGGGCGGCACGACGCACAGCCGTGCCAACCGGTTGGCGACCGCGCTGCCGTGGTCGCGGCGTACCAGGTGCAGACACAGGTCCACGCCGGATGCCACGCCGGCCGCGGTGAGCACCTGTCCGTCGTCGACGAACAGCACGTCGGCATCGACCTTCACATTCGGGAACGTGCGCTGGAAATGATCCGCATTGTTCCAGTGCGTGGTGGCAGGCCGGCCGTCAAGCAGCCCGGCGGCGGCCAGGACGTACGAGGCTGTGCAGATGGACACGATCCTCGAATCCGGCCGCAGCCGGCGCAGCGCCGCCGTGACCAGCTCGGGCAGCCAGTCCTGGTCGTCCTCCGGGTCGCACACGAAGGGCGGTAGCACCAGTGTGTCGGCCGTGTCGATCACCTCTGGGCCGTGCTGGACGGCCACGGTGAAGTCAGCGCTGGTGGCGACTGGATTGCCGTCGACGCTGCAGGTGACGACCTCGTACAGCGGCTGACCGTCGGAACCGGCAGCGGTACCGAAGATGCGGACCGGAATGCTCAGCTCGAACGGGTACACGCCGTCGAGCGCCAGGACGACCACACGATGCATGGCCAGATCCTTTCACATATTGGCGATCTGGCCACTCGAACCCGGGCCGCCGCTCCGGCAGGGTGGATCGCGCACACCGAAGACGAACAGAAAGGCATACGATGCGTGCGATCGAACAGGACCGGTTCGGCGGGCCGGAGGTCCTCAACCTGGTGGAGGTCGACCGCCCCGAGCCCGGCCCGGCGGAGGTACTCGTCCGGGTCCACGCGGCCGGGGTCAACCCGACCGACTTCTGGCACCGCGCGACCGGAGGCCTGCTCGGCCAGCCGGTGCGGCTGGGCTGGGACCTGTCCGGGGTGGTCGAGGCCGTCGGTGTCGGCGCCGCGCTGTTCCGCCCCGGTGACGAGGTCTTCGGCATGCCACGGCTACCGCAGGCGGCCGGCACCTACGCGGAGTACGTCACGGCGCCATCGCGCCATCTCGCTCGCAAGCCCGCCGGGCTGTCCCACGTCGAGGCGGCCGGTCTGGGGCTCGCCGGGCTCACCGCATGGCAGGCCCTCGTCGACGTCGCCGGTGTCCAGCCGGGCCAGCGCGTACTGGTTCACGCGGCCGCGGGCGGCGTCGGCCACCTCGCCGTGCAGATCGCCAAGGCGCGCGGCGCGCACGTGATCGGCACCGCAAGCGCCGCCAAGCACGCGTTCGTCCATGGGCTGGGTGCCGATGAGGTCATCGACTACACCACGACGGACTTCGCCAAGCGCCTCCACGACCTCGACGTCGTCATGGATTCGATCGGCGGCGAGTACGGGCCGCGCTCGCTGCGGACCTTGCGCCCAGGCGGCATCCTGGTCGCCCTCGCCTCGCCGGCCGAGACGTACCTGGAGGAGCAGGCAGCCCAGCAGGGCAAGCGCGCCCGATTCATGATCGTCGAGCCGGACGCTGCCGGGCTCACGTCGCTCGCCGGCCTGGTCGGCACGGGGCAACTTCGCGTCGAGGTGGACACAGTGCTGCCCCTCGACCAGGTCGCCAAAGCCCACGAGATCGGCCAAACCGGCCGCACCAAAGGAAAGATCATCCTGACGCTCTGACCTCCTGCGTCAATCCGGGCGACAACCCGACTGAACGCGGTCGCACCGCGTCGTCCGCCACACGTGAGTGCTCACCTCGCCGGGAGAGGGGATCAACGTCGATTCCGGCAGACTAGATGAGCGCGTAACGCCCTCCCTTGCTGAGATCACGTCACTGGGTCATGGGGAGCTTGCGATACTCCGCAGTGCGGACAGATAGCGTAAGGTCATCGCGCGTTGCGCGAGATGGGAAAGAGGTTCGGCTAGCCGCAACAAACGCGAACTCGGCCGTGAGAATGCTCGAATCGAGAACCAGACCCGGTTGTCGAGGTCACGCGTCACAACGAATTCCTCCTCACCGCTTTCCGGATGTCCGGACAGCGTGCCGTAGGCGAACCCATTCGCTTGTCGTTCGTTGACCACGTAAACGATCCGACACGGCGCTTGGATGCGGAAACCAGCAACTGGGAGCTCAAGAGAAACGTTGGCGCCGGCGTTGACGGGAATGGCAGATGACGAGACTGCCAGACCGGCCCTTCTGTGCATCTCCAGGCAAAGGAGAGCATCTGAAGCCTTGTTGAATGAGGCATCGCCCAAGCCGATCGCCTCAACAAGGGAGATGTGACGGTAACCGCGACGGGGCTCGCGGCCAGCAGTTCCCGGGTTGGAGTAGGTGAAGTCTCTACCTGAAAGTTCGTCAAGCGATGCTGGCCGTATTCTGATCATTATCAGAGCATACCAATGCGATCAGATGCAATGGTCCATGAATGTGTCGCTTTGTAGACGCGCTGCGCGCGGTGGTGGCCCATCTTGGCTCTACGAGACCCGCCTTAAGATGGACAGCGGCTACGGCGTGGCCCGATCGGCTGGAGCACGACGTCGGCGGTGGTTTGCGCCCGCCACTTCGGGTTCAGCCGTACCGGGAGGGCGGGCGCCTGCCACGCCGTGGCCGCGAGCGAGATCGCCCGAGCGCGGCGGGGCGGCGGGCCGGGCGTCAGGTCACCGTTGAGAAAGGCGGCCAGCATCCGTGACATGGCCGGCTTGCCGATCAGCCGCCCGTGGGTGGCCGCGACCTCGACCAGGGTGATCTGCGTGGACCCCGGCGGCGGCGGGAGGACCAGGGTGTCGATGGCCGGCAGGAACGCGACCATCCGCACCCCGGGCACCGGGCAGAGCATCTGGTTGCGGTAGAGCGGCGCGTTGTCCAGCAGCGAACGCAGGAACGGCGCGTCAGCGTCGTGCCCGGCCGTCCAGAACAACCCGCGCAGCAGCCATCCCGTACCGATCCCCCAACCTGCGTTGGCCCCCCTCGGCGGGTAGTAGGCACGGCCAGCCCGGACCAGCGGGCTGACCAGGACCGCGCTGTCCACCCCCGGATGCGGCCCGCGAGAAAGGTAGTAACGCACAATCATGGCTCCTTCGCTCTCCCCGACGATCGCCACCGGCCGGCCGGTGGCGGCGTGTACCCGCGCCACCTGCTCGCCGAGGAGCCGAGCCGAGTTCGGGATCGACTGGTAGGTGTCGACGGCGGAGTATGGGCGGGCCCGGCCGTCGGCGTCGAGGCCCCGATAGGAGAAGCGCAGCACCGGCCCGGCCGGCGGCGCGGGGTCCCCGGCAAAGGCGGACTCGTGACCGGCAATGAAGATCACGATGTGCCGTACCCGGGACAGCTCGGGGCTCGGCGGGAGCACGTCAGTCTGACTGCGCAGCGCCGCGCGGTCGCCAACCACCAGGCCGACGACGGCCAGGACGGCGACGAGCGGGGCCACCGGGACCAGTCGCCAGCGCATCCGCTCCTGGCGCACGTCGGCCCGGACCAGCCGTTGCCAGAGCAACCCGTTGACCGCCCCCACCACGCCGGCCGTCAGCGCTGCCCAGAAGGCCGGGGTGGCGGCAACGAGGACACCGCCGACGGTAAGGGCCGCGAAGTTGACAAGCGTCCAACCGATCAGGCGGAGCGGCGGCAGGCCGTGCCACCAGCCCCGCACGATCCCGCCGGGCAGCACGAACGCCGCCAGGATCACCACCGGCACCAGCAGCCCGAAGAAGATGGGGGCCAGCGAGAACTCGGCGGTGACCACGTCCAGCGCAGCCCACGGCAGCAGGATCACGACCATGGCCATGGTGAAGAGCAGGCTGCGCCCGACCAGCCGGCGCAACGCCGGCCGGGGACGCTCCTGGGGCCAGGCGAGCGCGACGTACCCAGCGCAAAGCAGCCCGCGTACGACGACCACCCCGACCAGTGCGGCGGCAAAGCCCAACCAGCCGTGGTGATAGACGAGCACCCAACGCAGATCATGGAACACGCTGTACGGCCAGATGGCGCTGGCCTGCGGCGTCATGGCCCGGGTAAACAGGTAGCCGACGGCGGTCATCATTGCCGCCTCCGCCGCGGGTGGCGCCGCGGTCAGCACGAGGAGCAGTGCCAGGCGCACCCGCGCACGCTGCACGTTCCCTCCTCTCGCCCGCAATGGCGGCGTTGCCGGGTACCCCTCCTGACGCCCGCCATTCCCCGGTCGCTCGCGCCGCCCGGAATTGGCCTCGGGCGACCTTATGGTGGGGATCGTCCGCCATCCCGACCCGGTGCCCTGCCCCAACTGCACGGCGAACAGGCACGCCATGGCGGCGATCGCTTCGCGTTCGTCGTCATCGCTCACTGCTGACCGCCTCCGGGTCTGGTTCGCTCGTGCCGGTCGATGATCTGGTGGAGGGCGGCGCGCGCTGACGGTGGCGTCAATCGCAGTGGTTGCGGGGTGAGCGGGCCGGCGATCAGCGCCTGCCTGCGGCCGGCCTCGGCGCGTGCCAGCTCGACGTGGGTGTCGGTGCAGGTGATGTTGGCGCAGGCGGCCTCGCAGCGGTCCAGGCTGGGCCGGTTTTCTGAGGATCAGATAGTCGGGCCGACCATCGGTAGGATCGCCTGTCGATGAACGCCGACGCCAGAATCGACATGATCGCAATCCCGGCAGGCCGGGTGACCCTGTCGGACCGACGGACGTGTTCCAGCTGGCCGGTCGAGCTCGCGCCGCACTGGCTCGCGGTGGTCCCGGTTACCCAAGCGCTCTACGCCCAGATCACTGGTCAACGGTCGAGCACGCCGGCGGATGACCACTTGCCCGTGGCCGGCGTGTCCTGGCTGGAGGCGGTCAGGTTCTGCAACGCCTTGTCGCGATACGAGGGTTTGGCCTGCGCGTATCAGCTTGACGGCAAGGATGTCGAGTGCGACGCGACCACCGACGGGTACCGGCTCCCGACCGAGGCGGAGTGGGAGCACGCGTGCCGAGCCGGTACGACCGGTCCCCGGTACGGCCCGCTGGACGACATCGCGTGGTATCGCGGCAACTCCCAGCAGCGGCCCCACCCGGTCGGCGGTAAGCAGGCGAACGCGTGGGGCCTGCGGGACATGCTGGGCAACGTCTGGGAGTGGTGCTGGGACATCTACGACGCCGAGGTCTACGGCACCTACCGGGTTCTGCGTGGCGGGGGCTGGTTCGACGAACCCTGGAGCTGCCGGGCCTCGGTACGACGCCGCAGCCATCCCACCCTGCGCATCGACGACCTGGGATTCCGCCTCGCCCGCTCCATCCCGTGCTGACGGGGCCGCAGGCGAGATCGCTGGCGAGGCGGTTCAGGCCGGGCTAGGTTCTGTCTTGCGGATCATGAGTCCCGCTCGTTGAGCCTGTAAGGCTCGAGGTGATCTCTCGAACCACGAGTGGGCTGTGCTGGCACCGTTGTTGCCGGCGCAGCCCGTACGGGGTGGCCGGTGGCGGGATTACCGGCAGGTCATCAACGGGATCTGCTGGGGGGACGTGGGCCGGTTGGAGGCCCACGTCCCCAACGACCAGATCGCCAACCGGAATTTGTCACCGTGCGGACAACGGCATTATGGCCGAATTCTAGTGACCGAGTGGCCGATCCCGCTCCACATCGATCTGTTCAAAAATTTATGTTGATCGATTTAGTGACTCTCGAAGGACAAGCATGCGTAAAGTCACTCGGCTCCGCCGGCTCGGCCTCGTCTCAGCAGCGGTGGCGCTCGGCCTGGCAACCACACCTGTGGCCGCGTACGCCGACGGCTATGACACCCCTCGCAGCGCCACTGTCGACGGGGCGGGCAGCACCTATGCGGCCGGGAAGGCGGCGGCCGAACAGCGGGCCCGGGCGGCCGTCCTTGCAGTGGGCCACGACTGCACCCCCGGGCAGTACGATACATTTCTGACCTATATGTCCCCCGGTGGCGGCACGTGGGTCTTCCGGTCCACCCACCAGGCGATGTGCGTCGATTGACCAAGTGTCGGCCTGATCGGCCTAGGGTCACCTCCCGTGGCTGGGCGTCGCCCAAGCACGCAGGCGCGAACCGGACCGCCTTGCGGGACAAGGGCATCACCACGATCATCCCCGAGCCCAACGACCAGATTGCCAACCGGAAGCGGAACCTAGACCGCTCCCCAGTGAAGGGACAGGCCAGTGGCGGCCCGGTCGGCGGTGATCTGCATCATGCTTCCCAGCATCGTCGCCCGGTCCGCCACCAGGGCCGTCCCGTCGGGCGCGTACGTGATCCGGTCGCTGACCAGCACCGGCGCTCCCTCGTCCTCGTCCAGATGCCGGGCTACGTCCGCGTTCAGCACCTCCGGCCGGATCGTCTCCGCCGCCCGGGCCACCACCACCCCCAGGTCGGCCAGGGCCGCGTACAGCGACGTGTCGGTGAAATCCACGTCGCGCAACCGGTCCGCGTGCGGCTCGCGTACCCAGGAGATCTGATGAATGGCGCGGCGACCAGCGAACGCGCGGACCCGCTCCAGGCGCAGGCCCGTCTCGGCCTCGCGGACCCGCAGCCGGGCAGCGACGCGCGAGGGCACGCGGCGCTGTGCGCGGGAGATCACCGTCGTGCGGACCTCGTGGCCCTGCTCGCGCAAATCGTCGTCGAAGCTCCGCAAAGCTCCCAGCTGGTATGCCGCATGGGGCGGTGCGACAAAGGTGCCCTTGCCGGGCTGCTGGACGATAAGCCCCTCGGTGCTCAGCTCGCGCAGGGCCTGCCGCAGCGTCATCAGAGTGACGCCGTACTCCGCGCTCAGCTCGCGTTGCGGGGGCAACGCTTCGCCCGGCACGTAGTGACCGTCGCGGATCTTTGCGGCGAGGTCGGCGGCGATGGCCCGATAGCGTGCCACTGTTCTCCCTCCCGCTGCGTCGGTTTTTCCGCTTCCAGGATCGGCGACTTGCGCTGATCAATGCGCTCCGGTGTTACAGATCAGCGGCAGCCGCCGATCTTGAGGCGCGGCTGTCGCTGATCTGCGGCCACCGCCGATCATCGCACGGGGGCCACCAGAGACAGCGCGGCCCGCAGCGACGCCACGAAGGCACCGACCTCGGCGGGACCCGCCCCGTCGAGGATGCGCCGCATGACGGCCGCCCCGACGATGACCCCGTCGGCGACCGCCGCCGCCTCGGCCGCCTGCTCCGGGGTGGAGATGCCGAAGCCCAGCAGCACGGGCAGGTCCGTGACCTGCTTGAGCCGGGCGGCCAGAGCGGCGGCCGACGGTGCGAGCCGGTCGCGTTCGCCGGTCGTGCCCATGACCGAGATCGCATACACGAAGCCCTGGCTGCGCTGGCCGATCTCGGCGAGCCGGTCGTCCGGCGTGGCGGGCGAGGCGAGCAGACTCACCTGGACGCCCGGCACCTCCAACCCGGCCAACTCGTCGAGGGGCAGGTCGGGCACGATCAGCCCGGTCACCCTGGCCGCCGTCAGCGCGTCGCCGAACCCGGGACGCAGCGCGATGTTGGCGTATGTGCTGGCGATGAGGGGGATGTCTATCCGCACTTTGGCGAGATCTTCCAGGACCGAGGCGGGCGTCGTGCCTCGGGCGAGCGCCGCGTCCGAGGACTCCTGAATGGTGGGACCGTCCACCGTGGGATCGGAGAACGGCAGCCCGACCTCGATCAAGTCGGCTCCGGCGTGCTCGAAGGCGCTCAGGTACGCCGTCCAGCCCGGCACGACCCCGCCGGTGATGTAGGGCATCAGCAGCTTCATGCGAGGTCCGCCTCCGCGATCAGGGTGGTGATGTCCTTGTCGCCGCGCCCCGAGAGCGTGACGAGCACGGTCGATCCGCTGGGCAGCTCCGGCGTACCGGCGGCGCGGACGACCCAGGCGACCGCGTGGGCCGATTCGATGGCGGGCAGTACGCCCTCCGCCCGCGCGAGCCGGACGGCGGCCGCGACCGCCTCCCCGTCGGAGACGGTGACATACCGGGCGCGCCCCAGATCGCGCAGGTACGCGTGCTCGGGGCCGACGCCGGGGTAGTCCAGCCCAGCCGCGATCGAGTGCGCCTCCTTGATCTGCCCGTGCTCGTCCTGGAGGAACAGCGACTGGAAGCCGTGCAATACGCCGATCTCCCCGTTCGCCGCGCCGGAGCCGCCCTCGGCTTCCACCCCGACGAGCTTTGCCGATGTCTCGACGAATCCGGCGAACGTGCCCGCCGCGTTGCTGCCGCCGCCGACGCAGGCGACCACGTAGTCGGGGGTGGCACCGGGCAGTTCGGCCGCGCACTGCCGCCGGGCCTCGTCACCGATGACGCGCTGGAACTCGCGGACCATCGCCGGATACGGGTGCGGACCGATGACCGAGCCCACGCAGTAGTACGTCTCGTCGGCGTCTGTCACCCAGTGGCGCATCGCCTCGCTGGTGGCATCCTTCAGCGTACGGCTGCCGGTGGTCACCGCAACGACCTCGGCGCCCAGCAGCCGCATACGGAAGACGTTGTGCGCCTGGCGTTCCACGTCGCGTTCGCCCATGAACACCTTCACCGGCAAACCCAACAGGGCACCGGCCGTCGCCGTCGCGACGCCGTGCATGCCCGCCCCGGTCTCGGCGATCAGGCGCGTACGCCCCATGCGCCGGGCCAGCAACGCCTGTCCGAGCACATTGTTGATTTTGTGTGATCCGGTGTGCGTCAGGTCTTCCCGCTTGAGCAGTACCGTCACGCCGAGCTCGGCCGACAGCCGCAGGGCCGGCGTCAGCGGGGTCGGCCGTCCCGCGTACGCCGACAGCAGCGCGGCGAGGCTGCCGCGGAAGCCGGGATCGGCCCACGCCTCCGAGAAGGCCTCGGCGACGGCCTCGCAGGCGGGGATCAGGGACTCCGGCACGTACCGCCCGCCGTAGCTCCCGTACCGCCCCGGAACGACTGTCGGCCGCACTGTTATAGAACTCATGCAAGAGTTATAGAACAGTTGGGTTCACTCTGGCAAGGTGGTCCGGACGAGCTCGTTGACACGTACAGGCTCAGGTCTGTCCCACTGCAGCCCGGCCGCCTGCTACTCCGAACTCCGCACCCCCGTCTCCGGCTGCCACCCAGCTGCTCGACCGTCGGCCGGACCACGTCGGCTCTGCCGTCGAGGTCAGCCCGCCCGGTCCGCCTCATGGTCGGCGAACAGTCGGGCCATCGCTGTCCGGTTACGGACGCCCAACTTGCGGTACACGCTGCTCAGGTGCGTCTCGACGGTCTTCGGGGTCACGTGCAGTTCCTGGGCGATCTGGTGGTTGGTCCGTCCGCTCAGGGCCAGCCGGGCCACCCGCCACTCGCCGGCGGTCAGTGCACCGTGCGGCGGTTCCGCCGGCGTAGCGGACTCCGCCAGCTCGGCAGCCACCCGCCGGGCCAGGCCCTCGGCGCCGCACGCGCGGGCGATCTCCAGCGCCTCGGTCGACGCGGCGAGGGCCGCCCCCGGGTGGCGCAGGCGCACCGACCTGCCGTACGCGTGCAGGGCCTCAGCGAGCTCCAACCGCGCGGGACTGGTTCGCAACACCGCCACCGCCTCGGCGAGCAGCTCGGGCGCGACCGGTCCGCCGGTCACCGTGGCCATGGTTCGCAGCGCGGCACCGAGGGTCTGCGGGGCACCCCACCGCCGGGCCAGATCCAGCTCCTCCAACGCCAACGCCCGAGCCTCGTCATGGTGCCCGAGCGCGTGCCGCGCCAGGGCGGCCACCGATCGCCACGGATGCGCGGCCGGGTTCAGCCAACCGTCCGTCATGAGCAGCCGACCGACGTCCTCGGCGCGGCGGACCGCGGCCTCCGGCAGCCCGTTGGCCAGATCGAGTCGCGCGGCCAGCAAGTCCAGCCGGCTGCGCTGGGCCGGCCCGGGCGGATCGCCGATACCGGCCCAGGCCAGCGCGCGCGCCGCGGGCGTCAGCTCGTCACAGGCCAGGTGGAACTCGGCGAGAACCGAGCCGGCGTACACCCGGGTCAGCGTCGCCGGAGCGACATCGATCACCGCGGCCGCCTCCCGGGCCGCCGCTCCGGCCTCCTTGAGCTTTCCCTGCCGCAGCAGCGCGTAGGCGCGGAACGTGCCGGTCATCGCGACCAGATGCGACTGGCCGCTCTCCCGCGCCGCGGTCGACGCCCGGTCCAGCCAGGACAGTGCGTCGTCGTGGTCGGCCTGGATCAGGGCTAGGTAGGCCAGCAGCGCCGACGAGGCGCCCTGGTCCGGGGCGGCGGCCAGTGGGCCGTCCAACACTCGCAGGGCCGCGGCGACCGAGGCGTCCCGGTCCAGCTCGATGACCGCGGTCCACAGGGCGAGGAACGCGTTCAACCGGAACCGCACCTCATCGCTGAGCTCCGGCGCGGCCCGCAGCACGGCCAGGTGCCGGGCACCCGTGTGTCGCAGGTCGAGGTCGGCTGCCGCCGCGGCCAGGATCACGGTTCGCAGGCGGTGGTCCAGGTCGGCGGGCGTGCCGCCCAGCTCGGTCAGGGTCCGTTCCAGCAACGAGATCGACTCGGCGTTGCGGCCGGCGAGAAACGTGGCCCGGCCCAGCAGCTCGACGATTCGGGCCCGTTCGACGACGCCGCCGGCCAGCGCGGCGGCCCGGCGCAGATACGTGATCGCGGTCGGCCAACTCACGCCCTGGGCGCAAGCTGCCGGCCTTCCGGAATCAAGTTCGGCGGTCAGCTCCGCGGTGGCCGGCGGTTCCTGGATCGCCCGTTCCAGGAAAGGTCAGCGCCGAGCGCGGCGATGCCCGGCTGAGGGCGTGGTGGGCGGCGGCCACCAGGATGCGCACCACCCAGGCGTCCCCAGCGGGCAGCGTCGCGAGCAGGTGGGTGGCGACCAGCGGCACCGGCTGCCCGGCGGCGTCGAGCAGCTCCGCGGCCCGGCGGTGCAGACGGCTGCGGTCCACCGGCGGGGTGACGGCGTAGACGGCGTCGCGGGTCAGCGCGTGGCCGAACGTCACGGGGTGGTCCGGGCACAGGATTCCGGCCGCGATCAGTTCGGCCAACCGGTCGGGCAGGCCCGTCGGGTCGCCGGTCAACCCGACCACCAGGGCCGGGTCGGCCTCGTCGCCGAGCACGGCGGCGGCCCGGGCCAGCTGGACGGCCTCCGGCGTGAGATTGGCGAGGACGGCCGGTATCCGGTGCTCCAGAGCGGTACCGGCGATCGCCCGCAACGTCGCCTCGTCGCCGTCGGCGGCCGCCCCGCCCGCCGCCTGTGCCGCGTGCGCCAGCTCCCGGACGAACAACGGGTTGCCCCCGGTCAGGGCGTGACAGGCCGCAGACAGCCGGGGGCAGGCCCGGCCGTCGGTGACGGACCGGACCAACTGGGCCACCGCGTCCGGCGTGAGCAGGGCAGGCCGCAGTATCGTGCTGGCGGGGCCGGTGGCCAGCTCGACCCGCTCGCCGGGCCGGCCGGCGAGCACCACCGCGAGCGGCAGGTCGGCGAGCCGGGGGCCGAGCTGGACGAGGAAGCGCACCGACGCGTCGTCTGCCCAGTGCAGGTCGTCGATGACCAGCGCCACTGGGCCGGCGCCGGTGAGGTTGACCAGCAGCTGGTACAAGGCGTTGGTCGCGGTCAGGTCGCCGGGGGGCGGCCCGGCCAGTTGCGCGTCGAGCAGCGCGGCGGCGCGGTGGGCGGCACCGCGCAGCAGCCGGAACCCGCTCGGCGGTGTCGGCGCCCATCAGCACCGG
>NZ_GG657738.1:6339474-6340610 GCF_000158815.1 Micromonospora sp. ATCC 39149
CGGGCTCGGTGCCGGCACCGGCGCTCCCGGCCGACGCGTTCCCCCTGGCCGCCTGGCGGGCGGCCTGGCGGGAGGCCAGTTACCCGGCCACCGGCCGGCGAGGCGGCGCATCTCGGTTCACCGGCGCTGCGCGAGGCGATCGCCGGGCACCTGCACCGGACCCGCGGGATTCTGGTGGACCCCGCCGACGTCGCGGTGACCGTCGGGCTGCGGCAGGCGTGCTGGCTGCTGTTCGAGGCGATCGCCGTCCGCGACGGCGGTCCCGCCACCGTCGCGGTGGAGCAGCCGGCCCCGGCGTATCCGGCCGTCGCCGCCCGACAGGTCGGCTGGCGGATCGAGGCGCTGCCGGTCGACGACCACGGCGCCCTGGTCGGTCGATTGGCCCGGCCGACCGGGCCGCGCTGCGCGCTGGTGTTCGCCGAGGGAAATCACCCGCTCGGCACGGTGCTGTCCGCCGCCCGGCGCCGGGAGCTGCTGTCCTGGTCGGACCGCACCGGCGGCTACGTCGTGGACGTGTGCTCCGAACGGGACGGCATCGGCACCGGCCTGCCGCTGCCCGCGCTGTACGGCGGCGACCGGGTCGCCGTGGTCGGCGTTCTCGGCGATGCCCTGGTCCCGCACGGCCTCAGCTACCTGGTCATGCCCCGGGTGCTGGGGCCCGTGATCGCCGGGTTGGCCGGTCACGACGACGCCCACGTCGACAGCACGACCCAGGCGGCGTTCACCCGGCTGCTGCGCGACGGCACCCTGGCCCGCCGGGGCGCCCGGGTCGCCCGGGTCTACGCGCGGCGCCGCGAGGAGCTGCGCGCCGTGGGTTGCGCGCTCCCACGCCCGGCCCGGCTGCTGGTGGGTTCCCGCGGCCCGTTCGCGACGATCCGGCTGCCCCGGCAGGTCGTCCAGCCGGTGACGACGCAGCTGGCCGCCCTCGGTGTGCGGGCGGCACCGCTCGCGGGTCTCTACCAGGTCGACCCGGAGGCGGCCCCCGCCGGCCTGGTGTTGGACGTCGGCCAGCTGGCCGACAAGAAGGTGTGCCGGGCGGTGCGCACCTTCGAGAGCGTCCTCACCTATCCCGGCTGAACCGTCCGGGGCTCAGCGGACACCAGCCGGCCGGTGCGGTGACCGGCGGTGTCGCGGCG
>NZ_GG657738.1:6340710-6341773 GCF_000158815.1 Micromonospora sp. ATCC 39149
CCGCAGCGCTCGACCCAGCGGCCGGGGCGCGCCCCAGTGGCGGGCCAGGGCCACCTCTGCCAGGGCCAGCTCCGCCGCCCGCTCCGACCGGCCGATCTGGTGCAGTGCCCGGGCCGCCTCCGTCCGCCACGGGACGAGGGCCGGGTTGTCGCCTCTGAACGCGGCGAACAGCCGGCCGGCGTCCAGCGCGGCCTCGGCCGCGCGCTCCGCGTGTCCGGCGCGGCGCAGCAGCCGGGCGCGGGTGTCGGCGTAGAAGTACATCGGCCCGACCGATGGCGGCTCCTCCGGCAGGCCGGCCCATGCCATCGCCGCCGCCGCGCCGGTGAGGTCGCCGCGTTCGGCCAGGACGTCGGCGAGGATCGGGGCGACGAACGGCCGGCCCAGGCGCACCCCGGACCGCTCGACCGCCTCGACCGCGGCCCGTCCCTCCCGCTCGGCCTCGGCGAGGTTTCCCCGCCACAACTGATCGAGCGCGGCGAACGCGTGCACCGGCCCGTACGCCCGGACGCTGCCCTGGCGGTACGCCTCCTGCCGCCCATGGGCCAGGCTTTCCCGGGCCGCGTCGTCCTCCGCGCTCAGCAGGGCCACCCAGCCGCATGCCAGGAGGCTGTCCGCGTTGCCGTGCCGGATCAGCAGGCCGTCCGACAGGCCGCGTCGGGCGCTCGCCGCCGCGCTCCGCCGAGCCTCGAATGCGGCCCGGAACCCCAGCGCGCAGTCCAGGGCGCGGGCGCCCGGGCCGGCCGGCGCGCCGTCGTCGGGCACCGGGCCGACCTCGGCCAGCAGGTCCAGCCGGCCCGGTTCCAGGATGGTGACGTTCACCAGGAAGGCGTCCAGAGCCAGCCGTAGGTCGTCCAGTTCGGCCGCGGCAGGGCCAGCCACGCCGGTCAGCTCCGCTCGTGCCGCCCGCCACGCGTCCACCGCGCCGTCGGTGTCCCCGGACAGCAAGAGAGCGCCGCCCAACCGCAGCCCGGCGACGGCCCGGTCCGGCGGCTCTACGGTCGACTCCAGTACCTGTGCGGCGCAGCGGGCGGCCACGGCGACGTCGGGTATGCAGCGCGACGTC
>NZ_GG657738.1:6342690-6374189 GCF_000158815.1 Micromonospora sp. ATCC 39149
ACCCGTGCAGCACCGCGAGGTCGCCGAGCGGCCCGGCGGCCGCGGCGTCGGGCCCGAACACACCCGCCGCCTGCGCCGCCGCGCCGGCCAGCAGGCGCTCCCGCCCGGTGCCGGTGCCGGCCCGCAGCTCCGCCTCGAACAGCTGCCGGACCACCCCGTACGCGAAGTCGCGCTCGATCGGGGCGGCGCGGGCCAGGGCCACCGCCCGGCCCTGCCGGGACAGGCGGTGCACGGCCTCGGCGAGCAGCCGGCTCTTGCCGATCCCGGCGGTCCCCGAGACGACCACGATTTGCCCATCGGTGGCGGTGGTGGTACCGAGTGCGATGTCGACCAGTGTCGACAAGGGCCGTTCCCGCTCCTGCAGGGGCGGGGGTGCGGATGTGTCGATCATTGTTGCTTTCGGCTTGGCGGGCTCAACGACGTGCGGCACGTCGTCAAGCACCCTAATCGACGCGCATGCACGGGAACAGGTCGCCGGTCGCCGGCCCGGCGCGCCGGCTGCGCCAACGGGCCACCCTGACCGCCGGGCAGCTCGCGGGCCTGGAGCTCGGCGACGAGGTAGTGGCGCTGACACACCCGGTGCACCCGGTGGTTCGCCTGACCGGCCCGTCCTGAACCGCGTGGCCTCGGCCGGGCCCTGCGAGTCACGGCAACCGGCAACGGGGGTACGAGGCCGTCGGTTCATGGGTTTCGACGGCTGGGCACCGGCCCGCCGCGACATCGAACCAGACAAGGGAGTCGACATGAAGACGAGCCAATCCGCCGCGCAGGCTCAGGCCCACGACGCCGGCCCGCCCGATGTGAGCAACGATCCGCCGGCCGGCACGCCGCGCGGCAAGGGCGGCGAAGCGTTGGCGGTGCGCACCCAGGTGACCGCTGGCGGCGTGCGATTCAACCACAGCGAGGGGTTGACCGTCCGCAGTGACGTCCGGGCCGGAGTGGTTCCCATCGGAGCGAACCACAGTGAGGCCGTGGCACTGCTGGGCGCGCCGCACGCCTGATCGCGGGCCGCGGTGAGCGGCACCCGTTGGGCGCATTGACGACGAACCCGAGGAGAGGCGGCCATGACCACGACGAACGACCCGGCGGAACTGGCCGTCGGACTGCACCAGAGGGCATTGTCAGCAATGGACGCTCATCGCCATCGCGAAGCCTTGGCACTGTGCCGGCGTGCCCTCGACCTGTTCGATGCGCACGCCGGTTCCACCCATCCCGATGTCGCCAACGTGCTCAGTCTGCTCGGCGGCGCCGAGGACGAGCTTGGCGCATATGCCGAAACGCATCACCGCCGCGCCGTCGCCGTCATGGCCACGCTGCCCCGTGAGCCCGGCGTCCTGTTGCGGCTGGCGATCCTGGCCCGGGTCGGGCTGGGTGCCAACCTGCGCAGGCAGGGCCGCTATGTGGAGGCTGGCCACGAGCTGAGTGCGGCGCCGAGCATCGCGAAGGCGGCAGCCGACCAGACCGACATCGATTTTGTGTCGATCTGGAACGAGCTCGGCGTCCTGGGCAAGTTCGCGGGTCGATTCGACGAGGCCGAAACTCTCTACCTCCGGGCCTACGGCGCGTTGGAGGCCACGTTCGGCCCCGACGCGCCGCAGTTGGCCGGGGTGTGCCACAACCTGGCCGGGTTGGCGCACAGTCGGGGACGGCCCGCTGAGGGAGAACAGCACGCACGTCGGTCGTTGACGCTGCACCGGCGAGTCTTCCCAGTCGATCACCCGGTGGTAGTGGCAGACGAGGCGCACCTCGCCGCGTTGCTGCAGGCGTAGGGCAAGCTCACTGAGGCCGAGCCGTTGTTGCGGCGGGCGGTGTCCTACTTCACCGACGGTACGGCCCCGACCACTACGACGTGGGCGTCAATCTCCACAATCTGGCCGACGTGCGTGCGGGCCTCGGCTATCCCGACGAGGCCGAGGCGCTCTATGGGCGGGCACTGGCCGCCAAGAGCCGGCTGCTGGGCCCGAACCATCCGCAGGTCGGTCTCACGCTGAACAATCTGGTGGTTCTCGTGGCCGACCGAGGCGATCTGGCTCGCGCCGCGGAACTCGCCGACCGGGCCCAGATGGTGCTGGCCGCGGCGGTCGCGACCGACCACCCGGCGCTGGTGGCAGCCAACACCACCCTCGCCGCCATCTCCGCGACCCGGCGAGGGTGAGCAAGACGCGGCGTCACCGCCTGGTGCCGGAGGTGGTGCAGACGTCGGCGATGGACTGCGGTCCGGCGACATTGACCGGCCTGCTGCGCGGCTTCGGCATCCGGGTCAGCTATGCGCGGCTCCGGGACATCTGTGCCACGGATGTCGACGGCACCTCCATCGACGCCATACAGGACGCCGCGCAGCTGTTGGGCCTGGACGTGCAACAGGTCATGATGCCGGTGGAGCATCTGCTGTCGGAGCAGGCCGAGGCGCTGCCTGCCATCGTCGTCACGCGGCTACCCGGCGGCCTGACGCACTTCGTGGTGGTGTGGCGTCGACACGGTCGGCTGCTGCAGGTGATGGACCCGGCTCTCGGCCGGCGGTGGGTCTCCGCCACGCGCTTCCTCGCCGACGTCTACGTCCACGAGCTTACGATTCCGGCCGCCGCCTTCGACCGGTGGGCCCGCTCCGAGGCGTTGACCGGCCCGCTGCGCAACGCGCTGACCCGGCTGGCCGTCGCACCGGCTGACGCCGACGCGATGATCTCGTCAGCCATGGCCGCGGACGGGTGGACTGAGCTGGCCGTACTCGACGCCGCAGCACGACAGATCGTCGCGGAGGTACGCACCAACGCGCTCCCGCACGTCCTGATTCTGGACGAGACCTTCGGCGCCGTCGATCCACACCGGTTGATGAGGGAACCCCGACTTACTCGAAGCGTGCGGCTTGGTGCAGGGAGCCGGCGCCAGGGTGTCGCACCTGTCGAAGGCGGCGCGCAAAACGGTCGAGCCAGCGGGGGAGGGATGACCCGGTCGGCGTAGGCGCCTGCGAAGGTGCCGACGCGTGCCAGGAGAACTCGACCGCCGTACGTAGGGCCGCCTCGCCACCGAGGACGGTGCGGGCCAGGGAGCCCAGTGGGTCGTCACGCGGGGCCGCGGACCCTGGCGTCAGGCCCGGAACGTCTGGCGGTACGTGTCCGGTGGTACCCCGACCGTGCGGTGGAAGTGGCGGCGAAGCGTCGTCGCAGTACCCATGCCCGCGGCCGCGGCGATGGTTTCGATGCTGTCGCCGGTGCTCTCCAACAGCTCCTGCGCGCGGCGGATCCGCTGGGTCAGCAGCCATTGCAGCGGGGTGGTCCCGCTGATCGCGTGGAAGTGGCGGGTCAGGTGACGTGAGCTCATGTTCGCCTGGCGGGCCAGGTCCTCCACGGTGAGCGGCTGGTCCAGTCGGCGCATCACCCACGGGAACAGGTCGGCCAAGGGGTGATCGTCCTGGGCGGGCACCGGTGTGCTGACGTACTGGGCCTGGCCACCAGCGCGGTGCGGTGGCACGACGAGGCGGCGAGCGGCGATGTTGGCGATCGCTGAGCCGTGGTCGCGGCGGACCAGGTGCAGGCACAGATCCATCGCCGCGGCTTTGCCGGCGGAGGTGAGCACGCTGCCGTTGTCGACGTAGAGCACGTCCGGATCGACCTGTACCCGGGGGTAGCGCGCGGCCAGCTGTTCGGCGTGCGCCCAGTGAGTGGTCGCCCGCAGCCCGTCCAGCAGGCCCGCGGCGGCGAGCACGAACACGCCGGTGCACAGGGAAACCACCCGTGCGCCCGCCTCGTGGGCCGCGCGTACCGCCTCGACCAGGTCGGCCGGCGGGTTCTGGTCGACGTCGGCCAGGGCCGGGACGATCACGGTGCCGGCGTGCGCGAGCCGGTCCAGCCCGCAGTCCGGCTCCAGCAGGAACCGGCCGACCCGGACCGCGTGGGTGCCGCAAACCGTCAGGTCATACCAGGGACCTTTCACGGCGTCCGGTGCGGAGCCGAACACTTCGGTGGCCAGGGCGAGCTCGAAGTGCAGCATCCCCTCGGTAGCGGCGAGGGCGACGGAGCGCGGACCAGAAGCCATGTCGGAAATTGTACGGGACGTGTCGTTCCGGACACTGGTTCAGGTGCGACTACTCAGCCAAGATCTTCAACAGCATCACTTCAAGCACAGGAGCACGACATGACAACGGTTCGGAACGTCGCGGTCTACGGCGCGTACGGGCACACTGGGCGATTCGTCGTCGCCGAGCTGCAAGAACGCGGATACGTTCCGCTGCTGCTCGGTCGCAACCGCGACAGGCTGCAGGCGCTGGCGCGGGACTTCCCGGGCCTGCAGACCCGGCAGGCGTCGGTCGATGATCCGATCTCGCTCGACCGCGCACTCGACGGCGCGGACGCGGTGATCAACACCGCCGGGCCGTTCGCCTCGACCGCCGGCCCGGTGGTCGAGGCGGCGCTGCGCGCCGGCATCCCCTACGTCGACGTGGCGGCCGAGATCGAGGCGAACGTCGACACGTTCGCGCACTTCGCCGATGAGGCCCGAGCCGCCGGGACCGTGGTGGTCCCGGCGATGGCCTTCTTCGGAGCACTCGGCGACCTGCTGGTCACCACCGCGATGGGTGACTGGACGACGGCGGACGAGGTGCACGTCGCCTACGGGCTGAGCAGCTGGCATCCGACGGGCGGCACGCTCGCCTCCGGCACGGTCTCGTCGCAGCGGCGCGGTGGCCGCCGGGTCCGCTTCGCCGACGGACAGTTGCGGTATCACGACGATGCCCTTCCGACCATGGAGTGGTCCTTCCCGGCGCCGCTCGGCTCGCAGACTGTCATCGGCGAGTTCTCCATGGCCGACATCGTCACCGTCCCCAGCCACTTGGACGTGTCGGAGGTGCGCACGTACATGACCACGAACGCGGCTTCTGACCTTTTCTCTCCCGACCCGGCGGCACCGCCCGCCGTCGACGAGCGCGGCCGCTCCGCGCAGACCTTCACCGTCGACGTCCTCATCCGCTCCGCCGGCACCGAACGTCGCATCACCGCCACCGGACAGGACATCTACGCCATCAGCGCACCGCTCGCGGTCGAGGCTGTCGAGCGCATCCTCACCGGCCGGACCAAGGCGACCGGCGTCGTCTCCGCCGGCGCCGTCTTCGACGCCCCCGACTTCCTCGGCGCCCTGTCCGCACACCTCACGGTGCACGCGCCGGCCGCGGCCCGCAGCTGATCGGCGCCCGTCAGCTGCTCGAAGTCCATGCGCTGTGCAGAGCCGGGGTGATGACGGCGAAGGCCTGGCCGTCCAGTCGGTAAACCGCCCGCTGCACGGTAGCCCGGCTGACCCGGACAGCTTGCGTCCGAGCAGCCGACCTGCACGACACGATCTTGACAGCATCACCCGGGACCGATGCCGAAGCGGTGGACATCGACCGCCTTGCTCGTACGAGCGTGCTCGGTCTCGCCCGGGCAGGATTCGCTGCTGACGGCGGAACTCAGTGACCGTGTCCACGCGGCCGGCACTGGCTACCCGCACCGCGGACCAGCAACTCCTGGCCGGTCAACTCGTCGGCTACCGGGCCCGATTCATCCGTACCGGCAATCCCAACAGCGCCGGGACGACAATCTGGCCCGCTCTCGACGCCTCCGACACCGCACTGCGCTTGGCGCCCGGCCCCCGCGCCCCATAGACACGAACACCACCCACCACTGCGGCCTCTGGCGCTAACCGTCAGTGAGCTTCTGGCTGGCGAGGATGTGGTGGCGTAGCTTCACGGGCTTGCCGTTGGGAATCGATGGAATCTATCGCCGCGCCGTGGATCGGCGAAGGCCTCGACGATCTCGAACGACGGCCTGGCTAGCCGGGCGCGCAGTCGCCGAGCGAAGTCAGCAGGTGGCGTAGGAGCCTGGCCAGGTGGGCCTGGTCGGCCGGGGTCAGCCCGTCCAGCAGGCGCCGCTCGTTGGCCAGGTGGCGCTCGACGAGCTCGTTGACCAGGTTCATACCGTCCGTGGTGAGGGAGATCAGCACCCGGCGTCGGTGGCCCGGATCGACAGCACGGTCGACCAGGCCCCGGTCCACGAGCCGGTCGATGCGGTTGGTCAGCGCGGCCGAGCTGACCATCGCCGCTGTGCTGAGCGCTCCGGCGCTGAGTGTGTGCGGCGGCCCAGCGCGCAGCAGTGTCGCCAGCACGTCGAACTCCCAGGGCTCGACGCCGTGCGCGGCGAACTCGTCTCTCACGGCGCGTTCGAGGAGGCGGGAGGCGCGCGAGAGGCGGCCGACGACCTCCATCGGCGAGCAATCGAGGTCGGGGCGGGTCGTCCGCCACTGGTCGACGATCGCGTCCACGCCATCGCGGGGGTCCGTGCCAGTCATGTTATCAGTCTAACATTTCGACATGGAACTGTTTGACGAGTGGACGCAGGGGTCTAAAGTTTCGACATCGAAATGTTCGACGGGAGGTCGTCATGAAGGTCCTGATGCTCGGTGCCACCGGCTACATCGGCTCTGCCGTGGCCGACCACCTGATCCACCACGGCCACGAGGTCGTCGAGCTGACCCGCGGCACAGGTGACCAGTCCCGCCACGAACGGCGCATCGCCGACCTGGCCGACCCTGACTCCCTCACCCGGGCGGTGACGCCCGACATCGGCGCCGTGGTCCACGCGGCGACCCCAACCGGTGACGCCGCCACCGACGCGGCCGCCGTCGAGGCTCTGCTCGCTCCCCTGCGCGGCACCGGACGCGCGTTCGTCTACACCAGCGGCGTATGGGTGCTGGGCGCCACCGGACCCGTGCCCGCTGGGGAGGACGCCGTCGCCAATCCGATCCCCATCGTCGGCTACCGGCCCGGGATCGAGCGGCAGGTCCGCGCGGCCGCCGACGACGACGTGCGCGCCGCCGTGATCCGGCCGGGCATCGTGCACGGGCGTGGACGCGGGATCCCCGCCCTGCTGGTGGATCTGGCCCGCAAGCACGGCGCGCCGGTGTTCGTGACCCCTGCAGACCAGGGCGGTGAGCCCGTCCACTGGCCCATGGTCCACGTAGACGATCTTGCCGAGCTGTACGTGGCGGTACTGGAGCGCGCCGATGCCGGCACCATCTGGCACGGCGTCACCGAATCGGCTGTGCCGGTGCGGGACCTCACGCACGCCGCCGGACGCGCCGCCGGCATCCTGGCCGCCCCGCGCGCCTGGCCAGTCTCCGAGGCCCGCGAGGCGCTGGGCGAGGCGTTCGCCGGTGCCCTCGCACTCGACCAGCGGGTCACCGGCGATGCCGCCAGGAAGCGGCTGGGCTGGCGGCCGCGCCGCGCCGGTGCCGTCGCCGAACTGGCGACCGGCTCCTACCGCACGTACGAGGTGCTGGGCACGCCGGACGCCGCAGACGACGTCCAAGCCATTGCCGCGCTGGTCGCCGCCGTCGAGCACGCCCAACAGAACGAGCTGCCCGACGCGTTCATGAGCCTGTTCCGCACCGAGCACCCGGTGTGGACCACCGCCCACGGCATGCGGTTGGCGGGCTGGGACGAGATCAGCGCGTTCACCCACAAGGTCCTGCCCGGTGCGATGCGGGACTCCACCGCGGTCTACGACATCGAGCGGGTGCTGTTCGTGCGCCCCGACGTGGCGGTGGTCAACGTCCGGCAGCGACCGATCCGGCTGGACGGCGACCCGCTCCCGGACGCCCACGAGGGTCGCCCGTTGTACGTCCTCGCGAAGGACGATGGCACCTGGCGGATCGCAGCGGCGCAGAACACGCAGGTGATGCGCAGCTAGTGCCGTGACCGGTATGGTTCGCCGGGCCGCAGGGGAGGAATGCGTGTTCGTTGAGATCGTCTTTGCCGGTCTGCCCATCGACCGGGATAAGGTCGAGGAAGCGCTGGACGCCGCGTTCGGCCCCGACGGCGAGATCACGGGCGCGGGCAGCGGGATGGGACGTTGTCATCTCGACCTGGAGATCGAGGGAGGCCTCGATCGCGGCGTCACACTGGAACGGGTTCGTTCCGTGCTGGCCGGGCTCGGCGTGCAGGAGTACGCGACGTTGGACGTCAGCGACTGATCACGCGGCGAGCGGTCGTCCGCCCCAGCGGACGCCCTTCTCGCTGCGGATACGAGCACGCTTCTTCCGCTGGGCAGCGAGGACGGCGGGGTGCCGGGCGTTGGTGTTGCGCCAGCGCAGGTAGGCGTGCAGGGCCCGGGTCTGGATGGTGTGGTTACGGTGGTGGGAGTTGGCAATGGTGAACTGCCGCAGCGGGCCGAAGTGGGCCTCGATCGGGTTGGCCCAGGACGCGTAGGTCGGGGTAAAGCACAGCTCGACCCGGTTTTTCTTCGCCCAGCGCCGGATCTGCTCGACCTGAGCGCGGCCAGAGTGCTCGCGGTGCCCTTGTTGCGCCGGTTGACGCCCCACAGGGTGTCGTCGCCCGGAGTAGCAGCCGTGGAAGTACCTGACGCCGTGGGTGCGGTGATAGGTCGCGGGATGCCGTTCGGGCCGGCCCTACTCGGCCCAACACGACCCGCCGGTGGGGCGGATGCCGAGCGGGCCGAATTCGTCGAACGCGAACACGCGGTCCCGGAATCGCTCCAGCGCGTGCTCGATGCGGTCGAGCTTGACGTCACAATCCGGGTCTGGGGACTCCTTCCACGTCTTGGTGCGCTGAAAGGTGATGCCGCGGCGGGTGAGCAGGCACCGTAACGCCTCACGGCCGATCCGGATCACGCGGCCGTGCACCTTATGCAGGTGGGCGGCGAGCTTCCGGATCGACCAGCGGGTGAAGGGCTGGCCGAGCTTGATCGGGCGGGTGGTGGCCGTCTGGACGACGAAGTCCTCGTCTTCAGGACTGAGCAGGCGGGGACGCCTCCCGCCCACCGCGGGTCCAAGGCGGCCAGGCCGATCTCGTTGAACCGGTGGATCACATCCCGGACGGTGTCTTCGTCGGACTGGACCAGCTTCGCGATCACCGGGACGCGGTTCCCGCCGGCCGAGGCCAGCAGCATCATCGCCCGCCGGAACCGCACCGAGCCGGTGCTGCCCCGGCGTACGACCAGCTGCAGTTTTTGCCCCTCCTGGTCGGTCAACCTGCGCACACGGACAGGCTCAGCCACCACACCCCCAGCAGCCGGACCGGACGACACCACACAACCGCTGGAACACCAACTCGGCGACCCTACTGGTCAGAGCACTAGTTTTTGGCGGCCAGCAGCTGCAACTCCTGGAATTGCCGCTTGTCCGTGGGCTTCGGTTCGCACAGCACCCGGGCGACCTCGCTCACGCCGACATCGCGCAACAGCCCCGCCAGGTGGTCGGGCGACCAGCGGTAGGCCGTCACCACCGAGTGGTCGAAAGACTGTGTCGGGATCGCGGCGTCGTCGGTGGCGTAGCAACTGATCAGCAGCTGGCCGCCGGGGGCCAAGACCCGGGCGAACTCCGCGACCACGGCCGGGAGATCCTTCGGCGGGGTGTGGATGATCGAGGACCGCGAGAGCACCCCGCCCAGTGCGCCGTCCGCGATGTCGAGCGCCGCCATCGAGCCCACCTCGAACCGCAGATCCGGGTTGGCCTTCCGGGCCAGCTCAATCATCGCCGGTGAGGCATCGACGCCGAAGGCACGTAGTCCCAACCCCCGCAGATGAGCGGTGACATGCCCCGGCCCGCACCCCAGGTCTGCAACCTCGCCCTCACCACCAGCACGCACCGACTCGGCGAACGCGGCAAGCAGCGCCCGCTCCAGTGACCGGTCGCGCAGGGTATCGGTGAACTGCTGCGCGTAGCGCGCGGCGACGGCGTCGTAGGCGTCGCGGGTGGCGGAAAGTGAGTCCAGTTCGGTCATTCCGGGACCGTAACGGACGCCACTGACCCGGGGCAGCGCGCGGCTCGACACGAGCCGCATCTTGGTCAGGAAGGCCCAATCTAGTGCCGTGCCAGGGCCCCAACACGGTGGACCTATCCGGTCACGGCACTAGATGGCCGTCGACTCCGACGATAGCCTGCACCAGCCCTCGACCCGCGGCAATCTGCTTGTTTCCGCTGCCCGTCATTTCTGCAGATGGCGGCACGCCTCGCCCGACGCGCGGACGGCCACCGCCGACGACCTTTTGGTTCCTGACAGGAACACGAGGGGTCCGGTGGTGGCCATCGCCCCCGACGGGTCTCGACTCCTTCGACATGATTGACGTGTGTCGGTCAAGACGTATGACGTATTGCGTATACGGCTGGAGGGACTTTGGATGTCCGCGTCGACGTCAAGCTGCGCGGACCTCGGGCTACTCGCTGGGGCAGGGTCCGCGAAAGCCCCTGGCCGCCTGGGAGGTGGCACCGCTTCGATCGCCTACAGGCCAGTCGACTGCCCGGCGCCGCCCGCCGTCATGCATCCCCAACCAGGGTATCGACGGCTGCCCCGACATGGACCGCGACACGCTGGTCGGTTGACGGCTCGCTCGCGGCGGAAGCCACCACCGAGCTGCGACTCAGCCATCACGCTCTAGCACCACGTGACCGCGAGCCCACTCGCGTCGGCGGTGCCTGCCTGGCGGCCCTCCCTGCTCGAGCCCGTTGCGCTGCGCCCGTCCGTCGACGCTGACGGCTGGTGAAGGACCTATCCATCCTGAGGTGTCCGCGCGGCGCCTGCTGTCTGCCCCAGGTGGCACGCAGATCCAGTCAGAAGGGAGAAGCGTGTGCTCCGCACGATCCGCCCCTCCGCTTGGAACCTCCTCGGCGGCCGAAAACCGCTGGGGCTCTTGGCTTCGATGGTCATGTTTTCCGCCGGTACGGTGGCTGTCGTTGCCGCCGATGTGACGGTCGCACACGCCATCGCGCCGCCCGCTTCCGTGACGCCTCTCGAACCGGGCGGCGTCGCCAAGGCGGCCGCTACCGACGGCTTCTCCGCCGGCAACGCTGCGGTCGCTTCGGTTGACCTGGCCGGGACGTGGAGCTTCACCCCGGCGGGCCGGGGGACCACGCGCGGCGGACTCTCAGCTACGACGTGTCCATCACCAACTCCTCGGCTAGCGCCAGGTCGGTCACCCTGACCGGGGCGCTGGCGTCGGACGGGGCGTCCTTCAGCCACCCGGCACTGCCGGACCGGACGGTCACGGTGGCGGCCCGCTCGACGGCGACGGTCGCGGTTGGCCCGGCCGGGTGCTTGGTAGCGCCTCGTACTGGTGGCCGAACGTGTCCTACCGATCCGGACACTGGGCGCAACTGCACCGCCTGTCGGTGCGCGCGTCCACCGACGACGGTCGTACCAGTGATGGCACCTACCGGTTCGCGGCTTCCGGCAGGCCATCCAGAACGGCGAGTACTACTACCTCAACGGCGTCCGAGTGAACATCCGGGGCGACAGCCTGCGGGGCGCCAACTACGACCGAATCATGTTCACCGACGCGGTCGAGTGCTTCACCGTGGGCAGCGGTGGCAGCGGCCCGACGCCGGGCGCCTACCGCATCGTCAACCGCAACAGCGGCAAGCCCCTCGCGGTGGCCGGCGGATCCACCACGGACGGCGCCAAGGTCGTGCAGCAGAGCGGCAGCGCCACATGGACCATCGGTGCCACCCAGGAGGGCAGCTACACGCTGCGCTATGTCCCCTCAGGAAAGCTGCTCGACGTCAACGGCGGCGACCAGACCCCCGGCCTCCAACTCCAGCAATGGTCGGCGAACGGCGGCACTAACCAGATATGTGTACCTGCGCTCGTCCGGGGACGGTTGCTACACCATCGTCAGCCGCGACAGCGGCCTCGTCGCTGACGTGTACGCCCGCGCGGCCGACGACGGGGCCCAGGTCGTGCAGTGGAACGTCAACGGCGGAACCAACCAACAGTGACAGTTCGTCCCGGCCTGGCCGAGCCGACAAGCACGTCGAGCAGGGCGGAGCCCTTCCCGGCCCTTCCTCGCGGGGTGCCTGGCGAGACCGCAGGCCACGAGTGAGTCACGCCAATCGACACTGGTGGGTGACCGCATGTGGGCACGTCTTGCCGGGCACCTCGACAAGGGGCTGACTGGTGCCAACCGAGCCCGGCCCCGGCCTGCGCGAGGCCCTTGCCGCGTGTCGGGCCGGGGGCGCCATGACCGTGACGAAGCTGGACCGGCTGGCGCGGTCGGTGGCGGGTCGCGGTTCGACGTCGGGAGTGGTCCAGTCGGATGCCAGCATGCATATATTACAACTTGATATGAAAATGGTTTTCATTTACCTTCTCGCTGTTACCGGAGAAGGAGATGAACATGACGTGGGCCAGGCGACTATTCGCGGGCGTATTGATCGCGGCATCGGTGGCCCTGACGGCGTGCAGCGCGTCACCGGGCGCCGACGGCAGGAACAGTGGCGCGTCGACGACGCTGCGGGTGGTCGGTCCGTTCGAGGTGCACAGCCTCGATCCGTCCACAGGTGACGGTTTCTTCACCCGTTTGCAAGTGGCTGAGACTCTGGTCGACGCCGACGGCCAGGGTGCCGTGCAGCCCGGCCTCGCGACGTCGTGGAAGGTTTCTGCAGACCAGCGGGAGTGGACGTTCACCCTGCGGCCCGGGGCGGTGTTTCACGACGGCACGAACGTGACCCCTGAGGCGGTCGTCGCCTCGCTGGAAATTGCCCGGGGCAAGCCGGCGACGCCGTTGGCCGACGCGCCGATCGAGGCCGTCACGGCGACCGACGGCCGGGTCCGGGTGCAGTTGAGCAAGCCGTACGCACCTCTTCCCGCCGTCCTGGCGCACACCAGCGCGCAGGTGCTCGCGCCCGCGTCGTACGGCAAGGACAAGACCGTGCAGGCCGTCATCGGGACCGGCCCGTACAAGGTCGAGCGCGTCAAGCAGCCCGCCGAGATCGACGTGGTGGCGTTCGACCGCTGGGCAGGTACCGCACCGGCCATTCAGCGCGTTTCGTACCAGGCGGTCGGGCGCGCCGAGACCCGGGCACTGATGGCCGAGAGCGGGCAGGCCGATGTCACGTTCGGCCTCGACCCGGTCAGCCGCCAGCGGGTGGAGCGTGCCGACGGTGTCGAGATCAGGTCGGTGACCCTTCCCCGGACCATCCTGCTGAAGGTGAACGCGGGGCACGACAAGCTGGGTGACGTCCGAGTGCGCCGGGCGATCAGTGCTGCCCTGGACCGCAAGGCAATGGCGACCGCTCTGCTGCGCGATGAGGAGATGGCGGCGACACAGCTGTTCCCGCCGTCGCTGGAACAGTGGCACCAGAAGTCGGTGGCACCGCTGGGACACGACGTGGAGGGGGCCCGGGAGCTGCTGCGCCAGGCCGGTTGGGTTCCTGGCCCGGACGGCGTGGTTACCAAGGATGGGAAGCGGTTCGAGGTAAGCCTGCGAACCTTCCCGGACCGCCCCGAGCTGCCGGTGCTGGCCACCGCGATCCAGGAGGCGCTGAAGCAGGTGGGCATCGGTGTGAAGGTGAAGGTCGGCAACTCCAGCGAGATTCCCGCCGGTCACCAGGACGGCACGCTGGAACTGGCTCTGTTCGCCCGCAACTTCGCCCTCGTGCCGGACCCGCTGGCCACCCTGATCGGCGACTACGACCCGCGCGGTGCCGACTGGGGAGCGATGGACTGGAACAACGCCGAACTGACGAGCACGCTCAACGACTTGGCCGGCGGCGTCGACACCGCCACGGCTACGGCGGCACGTACGAAGGTGGCGGCCATCCTGCACAGCGAGCTGCCGCTGATCCCGGTGGCCTGGTACCGGCAGAGCGCGGTGGTCAGCGACCGCGTCGACGGGTTCACCCTGGATCCGCTGGAGCGTTCGTGGCTGATCGACAAGCTGCGGTGGTCGGCGTGACGACGATTCCGCCGCTGTTGGACGCCGAGGAGACCGTGGAAGCCACACGAGTCGAGCGCGGCGCGGTGCGCCGGGGCGCGGCCCGGCCGATCCTGCGGGTACTGGCGCAGCGGGCCCTGCAGGCCGTCTCGGTCACACTGCTGGTGTCTACCGCCTGCTTCCTCATCGTGCAGAACCTGCCCGGCGACCTCGCGTACCGCATCGCTGCCGGACGTTACGGCTACGACCGGGTCACCGCCGCATCGGCCGACGCGGTCCGCGCGGACCTCGGCCTCGACGCCCCGGTATGGCAGCAGCTGGCCGGTTGGTGGGCCGACCTCGTACGGCTCGATTTCGGTACGTCCCTGGTCACCGGCGCTCCCGTCCTGCACGAGCTGTACGTGCCGGTGACCAGCAGTCTGCACCTCGCCGGGACGGCGCTCGCCCTGGCCCTGGCTGTCGGCGTCCCGGTGGGGGTGGTGGCCGCCCGGCGGCCCAATGGCCTGCTCGATCGGGTCACCACGGTATGGGTCGCCGGCTCCCGGGCGCTGCCCCCGTTCCTGCTCGGCCTACTACTGATCCTGGTGTTCTCCGTGCATTTCGGCTGGCTCCCGGCTGTCGGACACGGCACCGCCTCCAACGTCGTGCTGCCCGCGGTGACGCTCGCGGTCGGTCTGTCCGGGCTGTTCGCCAGGGTCACCCGCGACACCGTGGCGCAGATCCGCACCAGCGACTTCGTCGCCTTCGCCGAGAGCAAAGGCCTCGGTGAGCGTGCCGTGCTGCTGCGGCACGTGCTGCGCAACGCCGGTGTCACCCTCGCCGCGTACGTGGGCGTGCAGGCGCTGGTCCTGATCGAGGGGGTGGTGGTCGTGGAGAGTTTGTTCGCCTGGCCGGGCCTCGGGCACGCCTTGGTCCATGCCATCTTCTGGCGTGACGTTCCCGTCGTTCAGGCCGCCGCGGTGGCCCTCGCGCTGCTCGTCGTCGCGGTCAACACCGTGGTCGACGTAGCCGGGCTCGGCCTCGACCCGCGGCCACGGCGCCGGTCGGTGCCCTCATGAGCGCCGCCGTGATGAGCGTACGGGCGCGGCTGCGCGGGCTCTCCCTGGCGCAACGCGCGGCCCTTGGGCTGCTGATGCTGCTCGCGGTGTTCGCCGTCGCCGGCCCGTGGGTGTGGCCGGACCCCGTCGCGCAGGACCTGTCCCGCTTCCTCGAACCGCCCAGCCTGTCCGAACCCTTGGGCCGCGATCACCTCGGGCGCAGCGTCGCCGGACGGCTCGCGTCCGCCACCCGGCTGTCGCTGCTGATCGCCGTCGCCTGCGTCACGACGGCGATCGTCGCCGGCATGCTGGCCGGCATCCTCGCCGCCTGGCGCGGCGGACTCGTCGACACCGTCCTGCACGGGCTGTCCGAGGCATTCGTGGCGTTGCCCGCGCTGCTCATCGTCCTCATGGTGTCCGCGATGTCCGGCGGCGAGCTGTGGACCCTCTACGCCGGGATTGCCCTGGCCCAGTGGATCGAGTACTTCCGCGTGGTGCGGGCCCGCAGCGCCCTGCTGCTGAGCGGACCGGCCGTCGAGGCCGCGACGCTGCTGCGCCTCGGGCCGATGCACGTGCTACGCCGCCACCTGTGGCCGGACCTGCGCCCGCTGCTGACCACCATGGCCACTTTCGGCATCGGCACCGCCGTGCTGGCCGTGTCCACCCTCGGCTTCGTCGGTGTCGGCGTCGCGCCGCCGACCCCCGAGCTCGGCCAGATGATCACCGAGGCGTTCCCGTTCTACCACGAGGCACCGTGGATGTCCGTGGCGCCGGCGCTCGTGCTCGTCGTCGTCCTCGTCGGGCTGCTCGGCCTGCGAACCAAGGAGAGCGCATCGTGAGCATGCACCTGCAGGACGTCGTGATCACGCACGGCGGGCGCACCCTCGTCGACGTCGCCGACCTGCACCTTCCCCGCGGTGAGGCCGTGACGATCGTCGGGGAGAGCGGCTCCGGCAAGTCGCTGCTCGCGCACGCCGTCATGGGTACCCTCGCCGCCGGGCTGACCGCCCGTGGCCGGGTGACCATCGACGGCACCGGGTACGACCTGGCGGAACGGAGCGCCCGCCGCCGCCTGTGGGGCCGGGTGATGGCGCTGCTGCCGCAGGAGCCGGTGCTCGCGCTCGATCCGACCATGCGGGTACGGGGGCAGGTCGCCGAAGGGGCTCCGGCCTTCCGCTCCGACCGGCGGTCCGCGTACCACGCCGCGGAGCAGCTGCTCGGCACCCTCGGCGTCGGCGACGCTGCCCGCAGCTACCCGCACACCCTTTCCGGCGGGATGGCACAGCGTGTCGCGTTCGCTGCGGCCACCGTCGGCGGAGCCCGCATACTCATCGCCGACGAACCCTCCAAAGGCCTCGACACCCACGCCCGTGAGGAACTCGCCGACCTGTTGCGGCAGCACGTCACCGGCGACGGCGTTTTGCTCACCATCACCCACGACCTAGACCTGGCCCGCCGCCTGGGCGGGCAGGTACTGGTGATGCGCGAAGCCGCCATCGTCGAGCGCGGGACCGCAGAGCAGGTCCTCACCAACCCGTCGCATGCGTACACACAACGGCTGCTGGCTGCCGAACCCAGCCGATGGCAGCACCCATGGGTGTCCGCCACGGGGTCCCCACCGGCAGATGAACCCCACGCGCCGTTTCTCATCCAGGCCGACCGCGTCACCAAGGGATATGGCAAGCGGGACCTGTTCTCGGACGTCACGCTGACCATCCGCCCCGGGCAGCGGCTGGCCCTGGCCGGGCCCAGCGGATCCGGCAAGACAACCCTCGGCAACGTCCTGCTGCGCCTGCTGCCGCCCGACGCCGGCAAGGTCGTCCATGCCGCCGATCTCGGCGGGGGAAGGCTGCAGAAGCTGTACCAGGATCCCGCCGTGGCATTTCCCTCCCGGGTGCCGATCATCGTCGGGCTGCGAGACGTCCTGCGCCGCCACCGCCCCGAGCCGGGACGCCTCGAGAAGCTGATGGGCGCGATGCGTCTCAGCGAGGATCTGCTGCACCGACCCCCCGGGCAGGTCTCCGGCGGCGAACTGCAGCGCGTGGCGATCATCCGCGCCATGCTCCTCGACCCACTGTTGATCTTCGCCGACGAGCCCACCTCACGCCTGGACCTCGTGACCCAGGAGGAGACGATGTGTGCCCTCATGGAACAGGTCGACCGGTCCCGCTGCGCCCTGCTACTCGTCACCCACGACCTGGCCCTCGCGAACGCCGTCGCCCATGACGTCCTCACAGCGACCACGCCGCCGGCCGACCCGGTGCGGCAGGGGCACGCCGGGCAGTTGGGATCGTCCAGCAGCACGCCACCGGTACATGCCCGGAAATGACTGACGGTCGACGTAGAGCAAGCTGGGCTGCAGCAGCAGCCCAGCTTGCTGGCCACCCCTGACTGAGCTCACCACCAGCCGACCACCTCCTCGACGGCCGCGCCGCTCGACCGTCGCCACCGATAGTTCCTGATCATGGCCTGGCCGATCAGGTCCAGCGCCGGCGGGACAGCAGGATCCGGGATGGTCGTGCGGTGCCGCGGCGCAGGTGCCGGCCTACGACGTCGCGTTGTGGCCACCCTCGCGGCGCAAGCGGGCGATCTCGGCGTCCTCCGCTGGAACCATTCCGTGCACTTCGATGGACGCCCCGACGGGGACACCCCTTCCCCTGGACCAACATCCAGCTTCAGGGTGTCCACATCTCAGGGTCATCTTGTGGCGGCCGAGCGAGCTCTGCGGTTCCTGCCGGTTGGAGATCGACGCCGCGAAGATCAAAGGTCGTCACCGGCGACTACCGCCCGCCACCCGGGCAGTTGGATTGGCCGCGCGGGTCGCGCCAGATGAGGACGGCCCTGCTGGGATTATGCTGTGCTGGCTCCGAGATGCGAGGTCCGGTCTTGTAACGCGGCGTTGACGGCGGCTTCGACGTGCAGCCGAGAGGTCGGGAAGACGGGAACGGGGCTGTCGGCGGGTGAGATCAGCAGTTCGATCTCGGTGCAGCCGAGGATGACGCCCTGCGCACCGGACCGGACGAGGCGCTCGATGACCTTCTGATAGGTCTGTCGGGATGCCTCGCGGACCTCGCCGAGGCATAGCTCGTCGTAGATGATGCGATGCACCTCGGCGCGGTCGTCCGGTTCTGGGACGATCACGCGCAGGCCGTGGCGGGCGAGCCGATCGCGGTAGAAGGCCTGTTCCATGGTGAAGGCGGTGCCGAGCAGTCCCACTGTGTGCAGGCCGGCGGCGGTGACCGCCTCGGCGGTCGCGTCGCCCAGATGCAGCAGCGGAATGCTGACGGCGGCCTGGACCTGGTCGGCGACCTTGTGCATGGTGTTGGTGCACAGCAGCAACAGGTCGGCGCCTGAGGCCTGCACCGCGGCGGCGGCCTGGCCGAGCAGGCGACCCGCCTGTTCCCACTGCCCGGTGCTCTGGAGGTGCTCGATGTCGGCGAAGTCGACGGAATGCAGCACGCACCGTGCCGAGTGCAGGCCGCCGAGGCGGTCACGTACCAGTTCGTTGACCAACCGGTAGTAGTGGGCGCTGGACTCCCAGCTCATTCCGCCTAGCATCCCGATCGTTAGCACGTGTCCTTCCTAGCATCGGCGGTCAAGGCGTTATCGTGGACCGGGCTCGGCTCGCCTCGCGTACCGTCCGCCCCAGGGCGCGGGGCCCGGCCGTTGCCACGTTGAGTGCGATTCGAATCACTCCTTGTGATCATTGGCGCCGATCGGTATCCTTTCGGTCGGCGGATTTCAATCATTCCTATGTATTGATGCCAGGGTCATGGCGGTGACCCGGTCTGTCTTCTGTCGCATGCTCGTCGTCGGTTGATTCCGGCTGGGCGGAGCCGTGCCCGAGGATGCCGCCGACAGTGATGGGGCGGTCATGGCGACGTTGATCATCGGCAACAGCCGGACCTGGGAGATGGTCGGCGATCTGGCGGGACTGACCCCCGACCAGTTGCGGGCCGGTGGTTGCGTCGCGCAGCGCATGTTCTGGTTCGCCCGGGACGGCGACGTACTGGTGTTGCCGTTCGCCCCGCCGGCGGACTACCTGACTTACGTCACTGACCTGACCGGAACCGACGCCTCCTCGCTGACCGTCGTGATCCCCCCACCTGGCAGTCTCGGCTCGGACATCCTCACCCCGGATCGGCTCACCGATCCGAGCTTCCTGAACGATCTTCGCCGCAGCCTCGGCGACCGGCCGCCGGTCGAGATCGTGGCCGTTTACAAGGATCTCTCCGTCACCGGGCTCGCCCGGGCGTTGGCCGCGGAGGCGGCCCTACCCGGTTATCCGTTCAGCGCCCAGGCCGGCGACGCGCTGGTGAACAGCAAGGCCGGATTTCGGGCGCTGGCCGCCGGAGCTGGGGTGCCGATCGCCCCAGGCACCGTGGTCACCTGGCCGGAACAGGCGCTGGAGGCGATCACCGACCTCTTCGATCAGGGCCACAGCGTGATGGTGAAGTTGGAGTTCAACGGTGGTGGTTTCGGCAACGAGATCCTCAGCCGTACCGATGGCGTCGTGCCGACCGGCGCACCCCGGGTGGTGGTGTTGCCGGACCGTCCCGCGCTGCTGTCCTACGTCCAGCGGCGTTGGGAGTGGCTCACCGTCGGCCACGCGCACCGGCTGGTGGTGGAGCGGTTCTTCCCCGGCTCCACCACCGTCTACGCGGAGTTCCTCGTCACCGACGAGGCAGCCCAGCTCATCGGGGTGGGTGAGCTGTTGATGGAGCCGGTGGCGATCGGTGCGGTGGTGCCGGCGCAGACGATCGACGCGGAGACCAGAGCGGAGTTGCTCGACGGCGCCGATCGGCTGGTCGAGTCCCTACGCGTACTCGGTTACCGGGGGGTGGTCAGCGCCGACGCCATCGTCACCCCGGACGGGCAGGTGCTCTTCACCGAGACCAACTGTCGCCTGACCGGCACCACCCACCTGCACCTGGTGCTCGATGGCCGTGTGGTCGATCCCGGCTACCGGGAGAAACGAGTCTTCCTGGAACGCGACGGTTGGGCCGTGCCGTCGTTCACGGCGGCCATCGGGCGGCTCGCGGCGGCCGGCCTGGGTTACGACCCGACCAGCCGTACCGGGGTCGTGGTCACCTCCAACGACGTCGACGGGGACGGTACCGTCGCCTGCTGCGCCATCGCGGACGATCTTCAGTCGGCGGAGCAGCTGCACAGCAGGCTGGCCGAACTCTTCGTGGACCAGTCGTCATGACCCGCGCCACGTCGTCGGGGCGGACCAGCGGCTCTGGCCGGGGGCCGGTACACGCCAGGTCGAACCCCATCGGTCGGCGGTCGCGATGAGCCGGCGGATGCGGGCGGTGGTCCTGCGCCGACCCGGCGGCCCGGAAGCGCTACGCGTCGAGCGGATACCCGAACCGTCGCCCGGCGCGGGGGAGAGCCTGATCGACGTGACGCTGACCGGGGTCAACTTCGACGACGTGGAGCGAACTGCCGGTGCTCAGCCGGAGCTGCCGCTGCCCGCGGTGCTCGGGGTGGAGGCGGTCGGGTACCGGCGAACCGACGGCCGGCGGGTGGTCGCGCTGCTACGCCAGGGTGGTGGGTACGCCGAGGTGGTGGCGGCCCGGGACGCGCATACCGTGGAGATCCCGGTGGGCATCGACGACGCGCAGGCGCTCGGCCTGTTCGAGCAGGGCGGCACCGCGTACGGGGCGCTGTCGCTGGCCGGTCGGCTGCGGGCGGGGGAGAGCGTGGCGGTCTCCGCCGCGGCCGGCGGGGTCGGGCACCTCGCGGTGCAGCTCGCGGTGGCGCTCGGGGCCTCGCCGGTGATCGGGCTGGCGTCGACCTCGGTGAAGCGGCAGTTCGTCAAGCGGCTCGGCGCTGACCTGGCGCTGGACCCGGCCGACCCGGAACTGGCCGACCGGGTGCGAGAGGCGGCCGGCGGAGCCGGCGTGGACCTGTTCGTCGACTCGGTGGGCGGCGCGGTGGCCCAGGCCGCCCTCGCCAGCCTGGCGCCGTTCGGACGGTTGGTCTGCCTGGGCTGGCGTTCCGCAACACAGTGCGGTCCCGGAACCGTCGGCGGCGGTGCCGTGCCGGCCGGGGCCGGACCGGCGGGCACGCAGGACATGCCCGGCGTCGTCGCGGTGACCACCGCGCAGTTGGCCCAGGGCTCCATTGGGTGCGTCGGCTTCTGGATGCGGCACGTGGTCGACGATCGTGGGCTGTTGTGCGGCGTCGCCGACCGGCTCTTCGAGCTGGCGGGGCGGGGTCGGCTCACGGTTCACGTCGACCGGACGGTCGCGTTGCACGAGGTCGGCGCCGCGCACGCGGCGATCGCCGCCCGCGCCACCGCGGGCAAGGTCCTCATCGACGTACGCCGGGAGGCGTGATGTTCACCCGGTACTGCCGTTCCATGCTCTGCACGCCGGCGATCGCGGTCGACCGGTACGCCAACTGCCACCGGTCGGGAGCCGACATCTGTCTGGTCGACCTGGAGGACTCGGTACCGCCGCAGGCCAAGGCCGATGCCCGGGTCCGGGCGACCGCGTTCTTCGCTGGCGAGAGCGCGGCCGGTCGCCGGTGCGCCGTCCGGGTCAACGTGATCACCGATCCGGATGGCATGCGGGACCTGCTCGCTCTGCGCGAATATCCGGTCAAGCCACCTATCGTGCTGGTACCCAAGGTCGAATCGCCGCGCGACGTCGAGATAGTGGCGCGACTGCTCCGGCCGGTTCGCCCGGACCTCGAGCTGTGCGCGGTGATCGAGACGCCGCGTGGGGTGGAGAACGCCGCGGCGATCGCGGCGGCGTCCCCCCGCCCGCGTGCGCTGATCTTCGGATCCGCGGACTACGCGTCCGCTCTCGGCACCCGACTGCGCTGGGGGCCGCTGGCGCAGGCCCGGACCCGGGTGGTGAATGCCGCCCGAGCGGCCGAGGTCGAGGCGATCGACTCGCCGACCTTCCAACTGCAGGACCTGACCGCGCTGCGGCGGGAGGCCATCCTGGCGCAGGACCTCGGGTTCAGCGGCAAGATCGCCCTGCACCCACGCCAGGTGGCCATCATCAACCAGGTCTTCTCACCGGACGCGGAGTCGCTGGAGGCGGCCCGGCGGGTGGTGGCCGCGGGCCAGCGCAGCGGCCAGGGCATCACCACCGTCGACGGGGTGATGGTCGGCCGACCCTTCTTCGAGGCGTCCCAACGGCTGCTCGACGAGTTCGACCCATCCGGCTGAGCGTCTCGAGACAGCAGCCGTCGGCCCTATCGGCAGGGAGAGGGAAATGACGAGTACGGAAGAGCACCAGAGCGTCGTCGGGCCGCACCGGTATCGCAACGCCGAGAAGATGATCCGGACCGCCGACCCGGTCTGGCAGGCGGCGGCCGACCATGGCCTGACCGGGATCAGGGTCGACACGCCCTCGGGTGACTCGAACAACCGGCTCGTCGACCGGGCGACCGGTCGCGAGTTCGTCAACATGTGTTCCTGCGCCTACCTCGGGCTCAACCACCATCCGGCGGTGATCGCGGGTGCGATGTCGGCGCTACGCGAGGCCGGCACCACCTGGCTGGTCACCTCCACCACCCGCATCCGGCACCAACTGCTGGCCCGGCTGGAGGAGGAGTTGGGCGACCTGTTCGGCGCCCAGGTGCTCCCTGGTACCACCTGTAGCGCGCTCACCGCCGGAATTCTGCCCCTGGTCGCCTCCGGGCACCTCGCTCCGGGTGGCCCCCGGGTGATGGTCTTCGACCGGTTCTGCCACTTCTGCATGTCGTACGTGAAGCCGATCTGCGCCGAGGAGAGCCTGGTCCTCACCTGCGACCACAACGACCTGAACTACCTGGAGGACGTCTGCAGGCGGTACCCCAGCGTGGCCTACGTCGCCGACGGCGCGTACTCGATGGGCGGCGCCGCCGCCCTGGACGGTCTGTTGGAACTGCAGGACCGGTACGGACTGTTCCTCTTCATCGACGACTCGCACTCGCTTTCGCTGGTGGGCGAGCGTGGCGAGGGCTTCGTGCGGTCTCGCCTGACCATGAGCCCGCTCACCGTCATCGTCACCAGCCTGGGCAAGGGCTTCGGCACCGGCGGCGGCGTGGCCATGCTCGGTGACCGGGCGATGTACGACTTTCTGGCCCGGCACGGCGGGCCGGTGGGCTGGTCGCAGAACATGGCCCTGCCCCTGGTGGGAGCCTCGTTGGCGAGCGCTGCCATTCACCGCTCACCTGAGCTGGGCCAGTTGCAGCGCCGGCTGCACGAGAACGTGGCGTACTTCGACGAACTGTTGCCCACCTCCTTCGCCGGCAACGGCCTGCCGGTACGCCGCATCACCGTGGGCGACGCCGATCGGGCGATCTGGCTCTCCGCGGAGCTGTACCAGCGGGGCTTCTACAGCTCCGCGGTGTTCTTCCCGATCGTGCCGCAGGGGCAGGCCGGGCTGCGAATCATGATCCGCGCGGATATCGACCGGGGGGTTCTGGCCACCTTCGCCGACCACGTGCGGGAGCTGACCGATGCGGCCTGAACAGGAAGGGCAGCCGGCGGCGGACCGCTGCGGTCCGACCGGTTACCGCGTGGTGGGGGAGAATCGGTACCGCGAACAGGTCGGCTTCTACTACGACGAAATCGTCGTCGGCACGGTGATCGAGCACCGCCCCGGCCGCACCGTGACCGAGATGGACAACGTGCTGATGAGCATGTTGAGCATGAACGCGTCACCGCTGCACATCGACGGCGCGTACGCCGCGGCGGGCCCGTGGGGCCGGCCACTCGTCTCCAGCCTGGTGACCCTGAGCATCGTCGGCGGGATGACCGCCCGCAGCACCAGCGGCAGGGCCATCGCGAACCTCGGCTGGGACCGGATCCACCTGCCCCACCCGGTCTTCGTCGGCGACACGCTCTACGCCGAGAGCGAGGTGACCGCCAAACGGCTCTCCGCAAGCCGACCGGGCGAGGGCATCGTGAGCTGCCGTACCACCGGCCGCAAGGCCACCGGCGAGGTGGTCCTCACCTTCGAGCGCAGCTTTCTGGTGCCGACGGAGAAATCCAGCATCGACGACAGGACAGGATACTGACCGTGACCGCAGAGCGGACCGTCACCACGCCAGCCCCGTCCGCCCCGGATCCGTTCGATCGGCCGGCGGTGAACTCCTGGGACGAGTTCACCGGGCTCCGTGAGATCGTCGTCGGGGACGCCACGCACATCCGTCTCCCGGAGCAGGACGACCCGTCGGCGTGGCTGAGCTGTTTTCCGAAACTGACCCGGGCCGAGCTGGGCAAGCTCGAGGTGGGCGAGGTACCGGCGCAGATCGTCGAGGAGACCAACGAGGACCTGGCCGTACTCTGCGCCAGCCTGCGCGGGCTGGGCGTGACCGTGCACCGGCCCGCGATCGTCGACCACAGCGTCGAGTTCGCCACGCCACACTGGCGCAGCGCCGGCTTCACCTCGTACTGCCCGCGTGATCTCACCCTGGTGGTGGGCTCGACCATCATCGAGACCGCCAGCCCGACGCGGTCCCGCTACTTCGAGCTGTTCGGGCTGCGCCCTCTCTTCCAGGATTACCTGCTGCACGGCGCCACCTGGCTGGCCGCGCCCCGCCCGCAACTGCTCGACGAGTTGTACCTGGTCGACCCGGACGGTCTGCCGAACCTGGGGGAGAGCGAACCGGTCTTCGACGCCGCCAACGTCCTCCGGCTCGGCCGCGACCTCTTCTATCAGGTGTCGCGTAGTGGCAACGAGTTCGGTCTACGCTGGCTGGAGTCCGTCGTCCGGCTGCTGGGGGACATCCGGGTCCACCCGCTGCGCGGGATCTACGGCTACACCCATATCGACAGCACCATCGCTTTGCTGCGCCCTGGGCTGGTGCTGCTCAACCCGGGCCGGATCAAGCCGGACGCGATACCGGAACCGCTGCGTGACTGGGATGTGCTGTGGTGTCCGCCGCTGCGTCGGTCCGCGGTGGGACCGCCCACCCTGAGCGAACACTGGATCAGCATGAACCTGCTGATGGTGGACGAGGAGCACGCGGTCGTCGACGCCGACCAGCCGGAGCTGATCGCCGCGCTCGAGGGGCGCGGGATCACCGTGCTGCCGCACCGGCTGCGCCACGCGCAGTTGCTCGGTGGCGGCTTCCACTGTGTCACGCTGGACACCGTCCGTGTCGGCGGGCCCGAGAACTATCTGGACTGAGCGGCCCCGTGTCCCGCCGCGAGCGAGGAGCACGGCCGACCCACGCCATCGTCCACATCCCCTCCGGGCACGGCCCGCCGGCACCGGTCGCCGAGCCCGCGTACGGCGTCGACCAGCTCGGGCGGCCCGGCGACGGTGAAGTCGACGCCGATCACCGCCACCATCCACGCCAGGTCCCCGGGCGTGCCGGCGCCGAGGTGCAGCAGGCAGCTCGTCGCGTCAACGGCCTCCACCGTGCCCATGCCGGGCCAGAGCCGCTCGGTCACCACGGCGGCCGGTGCGTGCATGGTCACGCTCGCCTGTACCGCCCACGGCCCGAAGGACAACTGCCGCGCCAGGTACGCCGCCGCGTCCCCGCCGGGTGGCTCCCGGCGGGCGAACCGTGGGCCGGTCGGGGTCCAGGGGCGGAGCCGGTCGACGCGGAAGCACCGCCAGTCGCCGCGCCCGGTGTCCCAGGCCAGCAGGTACCAGTGCCGCGCGAAGCTGACCAGGGTGTGCGGCTCGACCAGCCGGTTCGACCGGCCGCCGTGGTGGTCGGTGTAGTCGAACCGCAGCCGTTCCCGCCGGTAGCAGGCGGTGGAGATCGTGGCCAGGACGTCCGGACCGACCGTCGGCCCCGGATGCCCGGCACGGACGGTGGCGTGCTGCACCGCCGCGACCTGGTGGCGTAGCCGGGCCGGTAGGACCTGTTCCAGCTTGCTCATCGCCCGCAGTGCCGTCTCGTCGATGCCGGTCACCGCGCTGGCGGCGGCAGTGCGCAACCCGATCGCGACCGCGACCGCCTCGTCGTCGTCGAGCAGCAGCGGCGGCAGGACTGCCCCGGCACCGAGCCGGTAGCCGGCGCGGCCCTGGCTGGCGTGCACCGGGTAGCCGAGCTCCCGTAGCCGGTCGACGTCCCGCCGGACCGTGCGCACGGTGACGCCGAGCCGGTCGGCCAGCTCCGTGCCGGAGCGGTGCCGGCGGGACTGCAACAGGGACAACAGTTGGAGCAGCCGCGCCGAGGACCTCACCATGGTGGCGAGACTGCCAGACGGTTGGGACCGATCCTGACCTGAGTGGCTCCTAACCTCGGTGCCGTGACTACCGCAGCTGACGACATTCGCCCCTTCCGTATCGCGATCCCGCAGGCCGACCTGGATGACCTGGCAACACGGCTGGCCGCCACCCGCTGGCCGGAGCTGCCCGACGTCGGCTGGCAGCGCGGCGTCCCCGCGTCCTACCTGAGGGAACTGGCCGGGTACTGGCGGACCGGGTACGACTGGCGTAAGCACGAGGCCGCGCTCAACGACATCCCGCAGTACGTCACCGACGTCGACGGCCAGCGCCTGCACTTCCTGCACGTCCGCTCACCCGAGCCGGACGCGACGCCGTTGCTGCTGTTGCACGGCTGGCCGGGCTCGTTCGTCGAGTTCCTCGACACCCTCGGCCCGCTGGCCGACCCGCGGTCCCACGGCGGCGACCCCGACGACGCGTTCCACCTGGTGGTGCCGTCGCTGCCCGGGTTCGGGTTCTCCGCCCCACTGGCCGGACCCGGCTGGGGCACGCAGCGGATGGCCGGGGCGCTCGGGCGGCTGATGGCCCGGCTCGGGTACGACCGCTACGGCGTGCAGGGCGGCGACACCGGCTCGTGGGTCGCCCCGGCCCTCGGCCGGCAGGCCCCCGACCGGGTCATCGGCGTGCACGTCAACGCGCTGTTCACCTTCCCCACCGGTGCCGAGGGGGAACTGGACGGCCTCACCGAGGTCGAGCAGCGCCGGTTGGCAGACATGGCGGAGTACAACGACGGCTACCTCCAGATCCAGGCGAAGTCCCCACACACCCTGGCGTACGGGCTGCACGACTCGCCGGCCGCCCAGCTCGCCTGGATCGTGGAGCACTTCCAGCGGCTCACCGACCACCCCGACGACGGGCTGCCCGACGACGCCGTCGACCGCGACCGTCTGCTCACCAACGTCACCCTCTACTGGCTGACCGGCACGGGCGGCTCCGCCGCCCAGGTCTACTACGAGGACATCACCGCCGCCGCGTGGAGCGACGAGGCCGGTCGCGGCGACGTACCCACCGGGGTTTTGGTCGCCACGGCCCGCGATCTCACCGTCCGCCGCCTCGCCGAGCGCGACCACCACGTCGTGCGCTGGACCGAGTACGACCGGGGCGGGCACTTCTTCGCCATGGAACAGCCTGCCCTCCTCGTCGACGACCTGCGCGCGTTCTTCCGCACGCTGCACTGAGACCGGCCCGGTGTGCGCCCCGGCCAGCCCACCGGCTGGCCGGGCCCTCGTTGACCGCGAAGCCCTGTGTCTGCGCGCCCGGTCGCACTACCCGTCGCCGGCCCGGTCCGGGAGCATTTTCGCCATTTCCGGCAATCACCCCCGACGGGGTCGCCACGATGGGACAGACCCGTACGGGGCGGGTCCGGCCTGTGCCGCGGGCGGCGAGGGGGATGACGATGCAGGACGTGGCGACGGCGACCGCGCCCGCAGTATCCGGGACACTGGGCCTGGCCGAGCAGGTGTGGATCAATGCCCGGGAGGACCCCGCAGCGGTGCAGTTCGTCCGCCCGGCGCCGGGGTCCCGGGGGTGGCCCGCCCGACGGCCGGTGCACGGCAGCGCGCTGCCGGTGACGTGCGAGCAGTTCCGGGACGACGTCCTGGTCCTGGCCCGTGGTTTCCTCGCCGCCGGTGTGGCACACGGTGACCGGATTGCCCTGCTCAGCCGTACCCGCTACGAGTGGACGCTCGTCGACTACGCCCTGTGGGCGATCGGCGCGGTGACCGTGCCGATCTACGACACCGCCAGCCGGGACCAGGTTGGTTGGATCCTGGCGGACGCCGGGGCGACGGGCTGCGTGGTCGAGCAACCCGGCCACGCCGAGATGCTCGCCGGCCTGCGGCCGGACCTGCCGGCGTTGCGTCAGGTCTGGCAGATCGACGCCGGTGACCTGATCGCCCTCGCCGGATGCGGCCGGGGCGTCGACGACCACCAGGTCGACGCCCGTCGTGCGCGGGTGACCGGTGCGGACATGGCGACGATCGTCTACACCAGCGGGACGACGGGCCGGCCCAAGGGATGCGTGCTGACCCACCGCAACATCCACTGCGATGTCACCGCCGCCATCGACGTGCTGTCGCCGGTCCTGCACCCGGGGGCGTCGACGGTGCTGTTCCTGCCGTTGGCGCACGCGTTCGCCCGGCTGATCCAGGTGGGCATGGTGCAGACCCGCGCCACGTTGCTGCACAGCGCCGACGTCACCGGCGTCACCGAACAGCTGCGCACCTACCGCCCGACGTTCATCCTCGCGGTGCCCCGGGTCTTCGAGAAGATGTACAACCGGGCGCGGGACAAGGCGGCCGACAGGCACCGGGGCCGGTTGTTCAACCTGGCCGCACAGGTGGCGGTGCGCCACAGCCGCGCCCGCGACACCCCGGGCGGCCCCGGCCTGCCGCTGCGGCTGGCCCACGCCGTGTGCGATCTGCTGGCGTACCGGAAGATCCGGGCGGCGTTGGGCGGACGGTGCCGGACGGCCATCGTCGGCGGCGCGCCGCTCGGCGAGCGGCTGGGGCACTTCTACCGCGGCGTCGGGGTCACCGTGCTGGAGGGGTACGGGCTGACGGAGACGTCACCGGCGTTGACGGTGAACCCGCCGTCGGTCCAACGGATCGGCACCGTCGGCCGGCCGTTGCCCGGCGTGGAGCTGCGCATCAACGACGACGGGGAGATCCTCGCCCGGGGGGACGTGGTCTTCCCCGGCTACTGGAACAACCCGGACGCCACCGGGGCGGCGTTCACCGCCGACGGCTGGTTCCACACCGGTGACCTGGGCAGCTGGGACGACGGCTGGCTGCGCATCACCGGCCGCAAGAAGGAGATCATCATCACCGCGGGGGGCAAGAACGTCGTCCCCGCCCCGATGGAGGAGGCCGTCCGCGCCCATCCGCTGGTCAGCCAGTGCCTGGTCGTCGGGGACGGCCGGCCCTACGCGGCCGCGCTGGTCACCATCGACCCGTGGGCCTGGGCGCGCTGGCGTGCCGCGCGCCACCGCCCGGACGCCTCCGTGGCCGAGCTGCGGGACAGCCCGGAGCTGCGCCAGGAGGTGCAGGCCGCGATCGACCGGGCCAACGAGACGGTGTCCACGGCGGAGCAGATCAAGACGTTCCGCATCCTGCCCGAGGACTTCACCGAGGAAGCCGGGGAACTCACCCCCACTCTCAAGATCAAGCGCGACGTCGTCATCGAACGGTACGCCGCCGACGTCGAAGCCCTCTACCAGGGCCACTGACGCAACCACATCTGCTGCCCGGTGCCCTCACCGCGCCTCGTCACGGGTGAGGACGAACGTGAACGGGTGGGGGAGCCGTGCGGGCAGGTGGGCCAGTCGGGGAAGCGAAGGGCTCTCGAACCGTTTGCCGTGCCAGCGGGAGCGCTCCAGCAGCCGTTCCATCGGGTGGTGGGTCCAGCCCGATTCCGCGGTGCCCGCCCGGTAAGGGCGGGACGTCGGGTTTTTGACCCGGCACAGGGTGACCGCCATGCTGGTGCGGTGATGCGACCGTCTTCCGGCAGGCAGGCCCGGCAGGGGCGGGATGCCGTTCCGAGTATCCGTGACGTGGCGGCCGCGGCGGGGGTTTCCTACCAGACGGTGTCGCGGGTGCTCAACGATTCCCCCAAGGTGCGGCCGGACACCCGCCGGCTGGTGCTCGATGCCATCGACCGGTTGCAGTACCGGCCGAACCGGGCCGCCCGGGCGCTCGGCCTTGGGCGGGCGAACGCGGTGACCGTGGTGACCGCGAACACCATGTTGTACGGGTACGCCAGCACGTTGCAGGGCATCGAGGAGTCCGCCCGGCTGGCTGGTCTGGCCGTCGGTGTCCGGGCGGTCGAGTCGGACCAGGACGTCGACGTGCGCCACGCCGTCGAGTACGTCAGCGACCCCAGCGCGGGCAGCGTCATCGTGGTCGCCTTCGATCCGGCCGGCGCCAACGTCCTGCGGGCGTTGCCGCCGGACGTGCCGGCGGTCGCGGCGACGGAGGCCGGTGGGGTGCCGGGCAGCGAGCGCACCATGATCTTCCTGGACGAGCGGCAGGCCGCGGCCGACGCCACGCGGCACCTGCTGTCGTTGGGGCACCGCACGGTCCACCACGTGGCCATTCCCTCCGAGACGGTCGCGAGCGCACGCCAGGCGGGGTGGCGTGGCGCGTTGGAGGAGGCCGGTGCCCCGGTGCCGGGGGTCCTGTCGGCCGACTGGGATCCCCGGTCGGCGTACCTGGCGGGCCGGCGACTGGCGGCGGACGGGGACGTCACGGCGATCCTGTGCGGCAACGACGACACCGCGCTCGCGGTTCGCCGGGCACTGTACGAGGCGGGTCGGGACGTGCCGGGGGACGTGAGCATCGTCGGCTTCGACGACGTTCCCGGGGTGGCCTACTGGACGCCCGCGTTGACGACGGTTCGGATGGATTTCGCGGGTCTGGGCCGGGCCTGCCTGGCGGCGCTCGCCACCGAGCTGACCGGTGTCGTCCCGCCCGGGGTGACGCCCGAGGCGCCCCGCCTGGTGATCCGTGAGTCGACCGCACCGCCGCGCGGGCGGTAGGACATCTGCTGGTAACAAGAATGCAACGCTACTTCCGATGCGCCGTGTGACCGGTCACACTCGTCCTCACGCCAGATCCTTTGCTTCTGGTCCGGCCTGAGAAACCCGGCCCCGCTGCGGGGCCACTGCGGGCACACCGCCCCGGTGTCGCCGCTCCTGCACGCCAGCACGACCGCGAAGGGAGGCGAGCGACGCCCATGACACCGACGAGACCCGAGCCGCCCACCACACGACCGGCACCGACGGCAACCACAGCCGCCGTCACCGGAACCCGGTTCCGACCGCCCGGCACGCGGTCACGAGTTCGACCAACGACAGGAGCAGGCAGTGAGCTGGCGCGACACCAGTCTGGTGTGGGGACACCGGGCGTTGCAGTTGACCATCGACATCTCCGCCGACGGCCCGGTCGCCGTCCGGGCCCTGTCCGACGGCGACCGGCGACACCACATCCGGGCGACCCAACCGATGGTGGAGCTGCTGATTGCCGGCGAGGGCCGGGCCCGGGTCTCGCAACGCTTCTCCGAGACCGCTGTCGGCCGGCGCATGGTCTACGCCGGCAGCCAGCAGCGGCGCGACGGACAGTGGCACGAACTCCACGTCGACCTGCGGGACGAACAGACCGGCCTGCTGGCGCGGACCGTGTTCCGCTCGGCAGACCACACCAGCGCCGTGCAGGTGCGCACCACCGTGACCAACCACGGTACGCAACCGCTGCTGCTGCTCGGGGTCACGTCCTTCGCCGCCGGGTTCCTCGGCCACCCGATGGAGAACATCGACCTGGTCCGCGGCGACAGCGAGTGGCTCGGCGAGGGCCGCTGGACCCGCCATCCGCTGCGCGACACCGCCGCCGCCGACCTCAACCTGGCCATGCACGGCCAGGACGGTCGCGGCCGGTTCGCCGTGGTCAGTACCGGGGCCTGGTCCACCGGCGTCCACCTGCCCACCGGCGGCATCGTCGACCGGGACAGCGGACACGCCTGGCTCTGGCAGATCGAGCACAACGGGCCCTGGCGGTGGGAGGTCGGCGAACGGCTCGACGGGG
>NZ_GG657738.1:6374289-6418908 GCF_000158815.1 Micromonospora sp. ATCC 39149
GTGGCAGCAGCAGCTGCAACCCGGCGACTCCTTCACCACCGTGCCGGTGTCGGTCGCCGTCTCCTGCGCCGGTCTGGCCGGTGCGGTCGCCGCCCTCACCGGCCACCGGCGGACCCTGGTGCGCCCGCACCGCGACCGGTTGACGTTGCCCGTGGTCTTCAACGACTACATGAACACGCTGATGGGGGACCCGACCACGGCGAAGCTGCTGCCGCTCGTCGACGCGGCCGCCGACGCCGGGGCCGAAATCTTCTGCGTCGACGCCGGCTGGTACGACAACGACCTCAACTGGTGGGACAGCGTCGGCGAGTGGCAGCCGTCGCGGACCCGCTTCCCCCGTGGCATAGAGGAGGTGCTGACCCGCATCCGGGACCGCGACATGGTCCCGGGCCTCTGGCTCGAACCCGAGGTGATCGGGGTACGCAGCCCGATGGCGGACAAGCTCCCCCCGGAGGCGTTCCTGCAACGCGGCGGCACCCGGCTGGTCGAACACGACCGCTACCACCTGGACCTGCGCCACCCCGCCGCGGTTGCCCATCTCGACGAGGTCGTCGACCGGCTGGTCGAGCAGCTCGGCGTCGGCTATCTCAAACTCGACTACAACATCGACCCCGGCACCGGCACCGATCTGGACGCCGACAGCGTCGGCGCCGGCCTGCTGGCCCACAACCGCGCGCACCTGGGCTGGTTGGACCGGCTGCACCACCGCCACCCCGACCTGATCCTGGAGAACTGCGCCTCCGGCGGTATGCGCATGGACTACGCCCTGCTGTCCCGGATGCAACTCCAGTCGACCAGCGACCAGCAGGACTACCGGCGCTACCCGCCGATCGCCGTCACGGCACCGATGTCCGTCCTACCGGAACAGTCCGCCAACTGGGCGTACCCCCAGCCGGACATGCCCGACGAGCAGCTCGCCTTCACCCTGTGCACCGGCATGCTCGGCCGCCTCTACCTCTCCGGCCGGCTGGACGCCATGCGGCCCGACCAGCTGCGGGCCGTGCGGGACGCCGTCGAGGCGTACCGGGGTATCCGCGCCGACCTGGCGGACACGGTGCCACTGTGGCCGCTCGGCCTGCCCGCCTGGAACGATCCGTGGCTCAGTCTCGCGCTGCGCCGCCAGAACGTCACCTACCTGGGGGTGTGGCGGCGCGACGACGCCGACCGGTCGGCCACGCTGCGCCTGCCGCACCTGACCGGTCAGCAGGTCACCGTCGAGCTGCTGCACCCGCGTCACCTGTCCCCCTGGACCTGCACCTGGGTGCCCGCCACCGCAACGCTCACCGTGACACCCACCCGCCCGGAACCGTTCACCGCGCGGATCTTCCGCATCGCCACCGACGCACCCACCCCCTGACCGGCCCGTCTCCCGGCAGCTCGTCCCCCACCACGAAAGAAGGTCCAGCACGATGAAGCGATGGACCAGCACCGTCGCCGTCGCGGCGGCGCTCACACTCGGCCTCGCCGCCTGTAGCGACCCCAGCGCCGACGGCCCCGCCGACACCACCGTCTCCTGGCCTGCCCCCACCGGCCGGCTCGACGGCGTCTCCCTGACCATCTGGGCCCATGCTGACCGCGATCAACGCCAAGAGCAACCTGCAGCCCCTCACCGACGCGCCGTGGCTGCCGGGGACGGCGCCCCAGCTGCGCGACATCACCGGGCTGCTCAACGGCACCCGTTACGCCGCCCTGGTCACCAGCCCGGCGGTCGAGGGTGTCTACTACAACAAGGAGGTCTTCGCCGCCCACGGCGTAACCGCCCCGCCGAAGAACTTCGACGAGATGGTCGCCGTGGCCCGCCAACTCAAGACCAGGGGGTCACCCCCTTCTACGAGATGGGCGCCGATCGGTGGGCCACCCAGTGGTGGGTGCAGGTCCAGCTCGCCGACACGGCCAAGAGCGGGCTCTGGGAGCGGATCAACACCGGACAGGAGAAGTTCACCGACCCGACCGTGCTCGGCGCGATCAAGAAGTACCGGACGCTGATCGACGAGGGGCTGTTCAACGCCGACATCCGGACCGCCACCTTCGACAAACAGGGCACCGCGCTGCTCGACGGTAGCCTGCTGATCGTCGTGCCCACCGTGTTCGGGGTGCTCCTCTGCGGGCCGATGGCGTCCTGGGTGCTGGCCCGCCGGGCGTCCCGCCTCACCGCGGTCCTGTACGCCATCGCGATCAGCGGCATCATCCTGCCGCCCGCCGTGGTCACCGTGGTGCTCCTGCTGCGCCAGCTCGGCCTCGCCGGCACGGTCGTCGGGATGATCGGCGTCTATCTGGGCATCTACCTGTCCACGGTGATCTTCTTCGTCACCGGGTTCGTGCGCACCATCCCGACGTCCCTGGATGAGGCGGCCCAGACCGACGGTGCCGGCCCGCTGACCGTGTTCCGGCGTGTCGTCCTGCCGCTGCTGCGGCCGGTGCTGGCCACCGCGACCATCCTCATCTGCCTGTACGTCTGGAACGACGTCTTCTACGCCTTCTTCGTCATCGGCGGCCGGCTCGACACCCTGCCGCTCAACCTCTTCCGCGTCGCCAGTGCGGGCCTTTACCTCAACAACTGGCACCTCATCTTCGCCTACGTGATCCTCATGAGCCTGCCGCTGATCGCCGTGCTCGCCGTCGCCCAACGGAAGATCATCTCCGGCATCACCAGCGGTGCCGTCAAGTAGAGGGAGAACCGATGCACACCTTCGTACGGCGCACGGCCGCCCTGACCGGCCTGACGCTGGCCGCCACCACCACCCCGATACCGCCACCCGCCGAGGCCGCCGCCGCCACCAACGACGTGCTCAGCGTGGACTTCGCCCGTACCACCGGCGCGTTCCGCGGTGGCGCGACGGGCACCCTCTACGGCTTCGGCGACGAGGGCGCGCCCACCCAGGCGCTGATCAACGGGGCGCACATCACCAACACCTCGCAGAAAGCACCGTACGGCACCCAGCACCCCAGCGGTGACGCGATCAAGGTCGAGGACGGCTTCTTCCACAAGCACGGCAAGGACATGTACATCTACGTCCAGGACTACTACCCGGACTGGCCGTACCATGGCGGTCGTCGTCCAGGGGACAGCCGCACCTACCGGCAGGCCGACGGCACGTACACCGACACGCCGAACGGCGTCTGGGACTACCTGGAGGTCGTGGAGTTCGTGGCGGAAGCCGTCGCCACCACCTCGGCCCGCCCCCGCGACTACGTGTTCATCCCCTTCAACGAGCCCGACGGCGGCAACTGGTACGCCGACTGGCACGGGCTGAGGGAAACCTTCCTGGCCGACTGGAAGGCCAGCTACGACATGATCCAGAAGGTCTACGCGCGTCACGGCCTCGGTCATGCGCGCGTCGGTGGCCCCGGTGACACCCGGTGGCAGCCGGAACGCTCCGCCGACTTCCTGCGCTACGCCAAGTCCAACGACGTCCTGCCCGACGTGTTCATCTGGCACGAGCTGGGCATCGACAATCTGGGCACCTTCCGCTCCCACCACGCCGCCTACCGGCAGTTGGAGAAGGATCTGGGCATCGACCCGATCCACGTCAACATCACCGAGTGGGGGATGCTGCGCGACATGGGCACCCCGGGACAGCTCATCCAGTGGCTGTCCATCATGGAGGACCTGAAGGTCGACGGGCAGACCGCGTACTGGAACTACGCCGGGAACCTGAGCGACAACAGCGCCCGCGTCAACGCCGCGAACGCCGGCTGGTGGATGTTCAAGTGGTACGGCGACCTGGAAGGTGCCCAGACCGTCGCCGTCACGCCACCCGCCCTCGACACGGTGGACACCCTCCAGGGCATCGGCGCTGTCGACGTCGCCAACAAGCGGGCCACTGTCCTGTACGGCGGCGGCAGCAAACCGGTGTCCCTGCGCCTGTCCGGTCTGAAGCCGCGTCTCTTCGGCCCGCGCGTCGACATCGAGGTCCGCGAGATCACCCTGTCCGGCGCGGAGGGCGTCTCCGGCACCCCGTCCGTCGTCAAGGTCCTCGACGGTGTCCGCCTCGACCGGGGGACAGTGAAACTCGACGTGCCCACCTACGACCGGTACGCCGCCTACCAGGTGATCATCACCCCCGAGCAGGACCGCGCCCTCGTGGCCGGTGGTGTCTGGACGGCCAGCACCGAGGCGGAGCACACCACCCTGACCTCGGCCACGGTGTACGACCAGGACCCGCTGGGCGGCGGCGGCTGGAAGTTCCTCGCCTCCGGTAGCCGGGACGTCGGCTCGTTCAACCGGCCGACCTCGAAGGCGGAGTGGACGGTCACCGTGCCCCGCACCGGCCGCTACCGCTTCCAGGTCATCGGCGGCGCTCCCGGCGTCCCGGGCCGCCATGCGCTCTTCGTCGACGGCGCCAACCCGACGATCGTGCAGTACGCCGCCAACCTGGCCCTCGGCTCCCACCAGAGGTGGCAGTACCGGGGCAGCGCCGAGGTGACGGTCCCGCTGACCGCCGGTCAGCACACGCTGTCCCTGCGGGCCAGCCTGGACGACACCTCCATGCTGCCGAACGCCGACATCACCCTGGACAAGTTCCTGCTCACCGACGTCACCGACGGCGAGCCCACCAGCTACCCGGCCTCGACCCTGCGCTTCGTCGGCGGCGCCGGGCTCACCTACCGCCCGGGGGCCCGCGGCCACGCCGAGATTCGCGGGGCCAAGGAGCGCGCCGACGCGTACGTCCAGGCCTGGGAGGCCGGCTACCACGACCTGAGCCTCGACTACCGCAGCACCGGCGCCACGAGCGCCAAGGTGACGGTCAACGGCCGCCGGGTGGCCACGGTCGCCGCACCCCGCCGGGGCGACTGGCGCTCCACCGTGCGGGTGCACCTCAGCCAGGGCATCAACGAGGTCGAGATCCGTTCGACCAGGGGCATCCTGCTCCAGCAGGTGACCATCACCCGGGTCGCCGAGGCCGACACCGCCGTGGTCACGGTCGAGGCGGAAGACGCCGTCCGGCGCGGCGCCGTCCGCGTCGTCCAGTACCCGGACGCCTCGGGCAGCAACGCCTCCGGCCTCGCCGGTCTCGGATACGTCGGCGACGGCGCTGCCAACACGTTCGAGGTGCCGCGCGGACCCGGTTTCGACCGGCCCGGCCACTACAACGTCACCGTCACGTACGCCAACGCCGAACTCGGCGGCAACCACGACTACAACCCGCAGGTCATCGACCGCCGGCTGAACGTCACGGAAACCGGCGGCGGCAGCGCGCACGCCTACTTCCGCTACACGTACGCGTGGAACAGCTTCCTGGAACGCACCATCCCGGTACGGCTCTCCACCGCCGACGGTCCGCTGGTCTTCGGCAACCCGGACGCCTACGCCCCCGACATCGACAAGATCAGCATCGCTCCGGTCACCCTGGGCGCGCCGACCACGGTGCGCCGTTGAACCGGCCGACCAGGAGACGCGGCCCGGGGGAGGAGACCCAGCTCCCCACGGATTGTCGACCTTGAGGAACTCCTACCGTGGCTGCCGAGGGTGGCGGCGGCCGAGGGGGTGCCCCGCCCCGGGCGGACGGATGTCCGGCCGGGACAAGGCACCCTTACGTTGCCACGGGCACGCTCGGGATAGGGCCTACCGGCGGGCTGCGGGACCGAACATGGTGTCCCGCCAGCGCAGCAGTTCCGAGCGGGCCGCGGTGAGCTGCTCGGCGGTCACCGGTGCGCCGGACGTGGCGCCGACCACGAGTGCGACGTGCACCGTACCGGTGGGGGAGTCGGCGGTGTCGACCAGCAGGCGCTGCGCGGAACGCGCGCCGACCTCCCGGGCGACCGACACCGGCCCGGTGGTGGGGACGCCATGCAGGGTGGCGACGTCGCTCACCACGGCGGTGCCGGCGGCCGGGAACGAGGCGGGCAGGTGCAGCTCGGTCGGCCCGTTCGGACGGGTGGCCGGCTGACGCCAGACCAGCACCCCGTACTGGCGTCCGGCCACCAGCGCCGACACCGCCGGCATGGTCGCCGGCGGGGTCAGCCAGGCGCGCTGCTGCCCGGCGCCGCCGTAGCCGGAGCGGGCCAGGTCCTCGTAGGCGAAGGCGAGGGTGTCGCCGGCCACCGCACTCGGGTAGAGCCGATCGAGCAGCCGCCGGTCCAGCCGCAGTGTCACGGTCCCGGCGTCGTCCATCTCGACGGCCGAGTGGTCCTCGTCGTTCCAGGCGTCCCTGTCGGTCTGCACCTTGTCCGGGTTGCCGTTCATCAGCTCGTGGTGCCGGTCGTGGTAGATGTCCCACTGCCACTGGGTGCCCGACAGCACCGTCCCGCCCGCACGCGGGTCGGCCCACCACCGGGCTCCAGCCACCCCGGCGTCCATGCCCTGGTACATCGCGCGCAGCATCCACGGGGTCCGGTCGCTGCCGTGGCCGGAGAGCTTGTTGCCGAACTCGGAGACGAACGGCGCGGTGGCCAGGTCGCCGGCCCGGCTCCGGATCCGGTTCATCGCCGCCGCGTATGTGCCGTCGCCGGCGGGGGAGGGGTCCAGGGTGATCCGGGCGCCGTCGTAGTAGTGGCTGTTGAACACGAAGCGCTCCCCAAGCGGCGGGGACTCCGGTAGCCCGCCCTGCTCGAAGAAGCCGGTGTTCCAGAAGACCAGGGGCTCGACGAAGGCCGGTTTCGCCGCCCAGCCGGCGGTGTCCATCGCCGCGCGGAAGCGCTGGTAGAACGGGAGCAGGTAAGTGCGTTCCCACTCCGCGCCGGATCGGCCCTCCAGACCCCCGTCGAAGGGCTCGTTGAACGGGTCGAACCCGATGATGTTGCGGAACGACGCGGCCGGCAGCCGCTGCGCGAGATGCCGCATGGCCGCCGTGGCCTGGGTGAGGAACGCGTCCTGGACGCCGACCTCGCCGGCACCGGTGCGCAGGGTCCGGTTGTGCCAGAAGTCGGCCATCGCCTGGCGCACGGCGGCGTTGGTCATCATGTTCTGCCCCCACAGGAAGCAGATCCCGCACGACTCGCGGGGGTAGCCGCCGGCTTGGATCACCCAGGCGGGTGCGCCGTCACCGGTGTACCAGCTGTCGCGGTGGAACAGGTGAGCGGAGTAGAGATCCTGGTGGTAGTCGACCAGGACATAGATGCCACGGTCGGTGAACTCGCGGATCTGCTCGACCGCCCGGTCCAGGTAGCCAGTGTCGATCCGGTCCGGGGCCGGCTGGACTCCCTCCCAGGAGATCAGGAAACGAATCGTGTTCGCCCCGGTCAGGTCCCGCATGGCCTGTGCGGAGACGGCGGCGTCGGCTCGGCTGCGGAACGGCAGGAGGTTGTTCTCGTACAGCTTGGTGCTGCCCGAGACGTTGAAGCCGCGCAGCACGACCTCGCGGCCCCGCTCGTCGCGGAACACCCCGCCGTGGGCGGGGTGCGGCGCGACGGAGACAGCACCACCGTCCGATGTGGTCGCCGCCGGGCCACGCGGCCCGGCGACCACGGCACCGGCGGATGTCGTCAGGGCGAGAGTCAGACCCGCCGCTCCCAGAAACGTGAATAATGCTCGCGAGGCGATCATGGACAAATGTTAATGCATGAGTGGTGTGGCGTCTCGCGGTTCCGGCGCGCCGGGTCACTCCTTTTCCGGTGCGCCGCCGGTGTGCCCGGTGCGCCGCCGGTGCGCCGGGCCCCGCGCCGACCCCACCGCACCGCTTGTTGCAATGTTGTGGCTACTGCGCAGCGCTGAGCTTGTGGTCAGCGCCGTGCGGTGCACGCTGCCGGTAGCCCGATCAGCGATCCATCATCCGCATCTGCTCTTCGTTGTGGTGCTCGCCTGCCGCCATCGGGAGGCTGTCGAGCCTGGCGATCTGTTCGGCGGTCAGTTCGACGCGGTCGGCGGCGATGTTCTCCTCGACCCGGTCGACCCGCTTGGTGCCAGGGATGGGAACTATGTCGTCACCCTTGGCGAGAATCCAGGCCAGGGACACCTGGGCGGGCGTTGCGCCGACCTCGTCGGCGATGGCCTCGACCTCGTCGGCGATGCACAGGTTACGCCGGAAGTTCTCACCGGTGAATCGTGGATTGGTCGTGCGTAGGTCGGTGGCGTCGAAATGCTCGGCCGAGCGGACCTGGCCTGTGAGGAACCCATGACCCAGCGGTGAGTAGGCCACGAACCCGATGTGCAGTTCGCGCAGGAGTGGCAGCACGGCCGCCTCGGGGTCGCGGGTCCACAGGGAGTACTCGGATTGCAGCGCGGCGACCGGGTGCACGGCGTGGGCGCGGCGGATCGTTCCGACGCTGGCCTCGGACAACCCGATCTGGCGTACCTTGCCTTCGGCGACGAGTTCGGCGAGAGCGCCGACGGTGTCTTCGATCGGTGTGTTCGGGTCGACGCGGTGCTGGTAGTACAGGTCGATGTAGTCGGTACCGAGGCGCCGCAGGGAGCCCTCGATGGCGGCGCGGATGTTCGCCGGGCTGCTGTCGAGCTGGCCCGGGCCGCCGCCCGTGTGCGAGATCAAGCCGAACTTCGTCGCCAGTACCACCTCGTCACGGCGGCCGTGGATGGCCCGGCCGACGAGCCGCTCGTTGGTGAACGGCCCGTAGACCTCCGCCGTGTCGAGCATCGTCACACCCAGCTCGATCGCCCGGTGAATGGTGCGGATGGACTCGGTGTCGTCCATGCCCGCACCGGTGTAGCCAAAGGACATGCCCATCGTGCCCAGGCCGATCCGGGGAATGTCCAGAGTCCCCAGCTTGATGCGCTTCACATGCTTCCCTCTCGACCGGGATGTGTGATCTGTTGGTGGTTCGCACCGCTGCGTACCAACCAGCACCAGCCGTCCGATCTCCGTGCATCGACATGCCGCACGGTGATCGGACGGCGGCCGCACCGGCACTTCACGCAGTCGGATGCCGGTGTCACACCTCGTATTCGACGCCGACCCCGCCGAAGTGAAGCCGGCCTTGTACGGTCACCTTGGCGCCGTCGCTGTCGTAGCCGGTGAGCAGCCCGGCCTCCATGAGCCGGAGGACAATCTGGGTGCTGAGCTCCTGCCTACCCACACCGCCGAGCCGCTTGACGAGCGTCTTGTATCCGAACTCCTCCTCGGCGAGGTCCTGGAAGACCTGCCGGGTCGCCTCGTCCAGCGGGTACTGGTTCATGTCCAGATCGTCTTCGTTGGACAGGATCTCTCGCGGCTCAAGACGAAAACTCAGCGCATCGACCCGGTAGTAGGGCTTCAAAATGGCCTTGCTGCCAGTCCACCGCAGCCGCGTGATGCTGTTGAGGCGGGCGGTCAGATCGCTGATCCAGCGCACCCGCGCCGCGTTCAGCTCGGCCTCGGAGAACTCGTCGCTCAGCTGCTGCCGCTGGTGCCTGCCGATGGAAATCATCGTGGACGCCCGGTCGCGGAAGCCGTCCAGCGTCACACCGGAGTCCTGTCCATCGCGCGCCAACTTCTCGAACCACTTCCTGCGGCTCAGCCGCTCGTCGTCGGACTCGCTGATCCGCCGCTTCCGCCAGAATTCGGAGTCCGGTTCCGTGAAGGACGCGAACGTGTAGAACGACGCCAGGAACTCGTGGTACTGCTCGTATGCCTCACGGTAGGTGCGGTTGTACCAGGCGTGCACCGCGTCGGTCTCGTCCTTGTTGTGGGTGATTCGGTCGATCGCCGCGGCCGCACAGACGGCTGACTGTGAGGCGAGGTGCACCCCCTGTGAGAACAGTGGATCGGTGAAGCACGCGGCGTCGCCGCAGAGAAAGAACCGATCCGCGGAAAACACCTCGGTGTCATAGGACCAGTCGTGCACGATCCGGACGTCGTCCACCATCTTTGCGCCAGCGAGGAGGTCCATGGCCTTGCCGCACTTCGCCAGGGTGGATCGGTAGAACGCGTCGGCCCCCAGCTGCCGCACCTCGGCGGACTTGGTGCGGTCCACGACCAGTCCGACGCTGTACAGGTCACCCTTCATCGGGATCATCCAGACCCAGCCGTCCTCGAAGGTGATCGAGTATGTCGTGCCCTTCAGGTCACCCTCGAACGGGTCCTTCCGCTGAAAGTACGACCAGACCGCGAAGTTCTTGTAGAACTCGTCGTAGCGGCGCACGCCGAGCTGCCGGACGAGCGGCCCGCCCGACCCTCCCGCGTCGATGACGAAGTCGCTCTCCACCCGCGTCGCCTTCCCGTCCTGACGGATCGTCAGGGCAACACCGTCCGCCCCGGAAAGATCCACGCCGGTTACGGGGGTTTCCTCGAGCACCGCGATCCCGCGGCTCCTGGCCTCGTCCAGCAGGAGGTTGTCGAACACCTCACGCTTCACCTGGATGGCGTGGTCGAAAACCCACGGGGCGACCTTGGGCGCCGCAAAGGAGAAGGTCCATGGTGCCTGGTCCTGTCCCCACAGGAAGGTCGCCGAGGGCTTTTTCACGAAGTCCTCCGCGTCGATCCTTTCCTGGAGCCCGAGCCGGTTCAGGATGGACATCGTGCCCGGCAGTAGGGACTCCCCGATGCGATACCGGGGGAACCGGTCCCTCTCGTAGATCGTCACGTCGTGGCCGAGCTTGTGCAGGGTGAGGCCCGCTACGCATCCCGCCGGCCCGCCGCCGATGATTGCCACCCTCGATCGTGCCATCTCACACTCCCTGATTTCCGTATAAGGACTGACGAAGACTTCCTGAGGTTGATCGCGATACCGGTCGACTCCGTTCACGCCTCGCTGTTTCCGCGTCGGGACCGTATCTTCTTCAGGCGGGCCGACATCTCGATGGAGTCGACCACCGTGACCTTCGATGGGATCTTGAACGGTTCGACCCTGCCGGAAAGAAATTCCAGCACGTGCTTCCGAACGGCCATCCGGGTCAGTGCGCCCTTCGGTTTGATGTCCACGCACACCGATTGGCCGGTAATGGCGTTAGGCCTGCCATACACCACACAGTCCTCGACGAGTGGGCTGGTCAGCAGGACCGATTCCAGTTCGAGGGGGATGAGTTTCTCACCACCGACGTTGATGACCTCCTTGGCGCGGCCCTTGATTTTTATGTAGCCGTCGGGGGTCTCCTCGACCAGGTCCCCGGTCCTGAACCAGCGATCCTCGGTCAGCGCGTCGTCGGAGGAGTTTAGATAGCCGAGGAACTGGGTTCGGCTCCGGAGTTGGAGTTCTCCGTCCACAATCCGGTATTCGACGCTGTCGTCGGAGATCTTGAAGTAGGTGCTGCTGGACGATTCGCTGGTGGTCGTGGCGATCCCGGTCTCGCTCGTTCCGAACGTCTGGAGCAGCCGCACGCCGGGAAAGTTCTGGTTGACCCGTCTGAGTAGCTCCTCGGACATCGGCTCGGTGCCGTACGTGATCAGGCGCAGGCTGCTGAGGTCGTACTTGCGGTGGTACCCGCCCACCATGATCAGGTTGAGGAACGTGGGGCTCGTGGGCAACACCAGGATCCGGTGTTCCTCGATCAGCCCGCAGATCTCGTCGGGGACGCGTTGACGGGGCAGGATCGCCGTACCACCGACGAGCAATGCACTGAGCAGAGAGTTGATGCCGCCGATATGGTCGAACATCAGCACCATCAGGATGTTCAGGGCGTTGGAGCTGCGTCGGGGCCTCTTGGTCAGCTTCTCGCTGACGAGGGCGTCGAGATTGTGCAGGATGACTTTGGGAGCTCCGGTGCTGCCGCTGCTGAGCAGGATGAGCCCTGCGGCGTCCTCGGTGCTCAGGCGGCCGATCATGCTCGCAGTGCCGGCACGCTGCTGACCGTCGCGCCGGGCGAGCGGGTCTCCCGAGGGTTGAAGGTCCTGGATGTCCAGTCCGGTTCCCGTCCTGACCAGATACCCGGGCCGACAGTGCTCGACGAGGGTATCGAGGGCCAGCGCGTTCAGCGTCACCACCGGCACGACGACGTTCCGGTTGAGGAACAACGCGAGCAGGGTCGCTATGGAGTCCACCGAATAGTCGCCATGCACGATCACGACATCGTGCGGTGCCACACCGTGCGCGGCCAGTCGGTCCCGCGTGTGGTGAATCCGGTTCAAGAGGTCTTCGTAGGTGAAGCCCGTGCCCTGATCGAACAGCGCCGTCCGGTTGCCGAATCCCGCGAACCTCCGCAGCAGTTCGTCCCGCATTCAGTTCACCCCCCCAAGGAAGATCGTCTCGCCCGTGACGAAGGCCGACTGCTGACCGATCAGGAACTCGACGGGGCCGACGATGTCGGGCATCGTGCAGATGCGTTGAATCGCCTGACGGGCCACGAGTTCGTCGATCTTTCGCTGCGGCACGCTTCTGGTCAGGACAGTGGGAACCGGCGGCAGGCCGATGCCGTTGACCCTGATGCCGAACGGGGCCAGTTCCTTGCTCATGACCCGGACGAGCTGCTCGACCGCGCTCTTGCTGGCCGAGTACGCCAAGTGCCCGTCCAGTGCCCACGGCACGGCGACAGTGGAGACATTCAGGATCGAAGCGGTCGCTCCACACGTCTTCCGCAGCAGTTTTACCGCCTCCCGGCAACAGTTGAGAACGGCGAAGAAGTTGATGTCGAAGAGTCTTCTGGAGACCTCGTCCGGAGTCGTCATGAAATGGTTCATCGTGGAGGTGCCGGCGTTGTTGATCAACGCGTCTAGGTGACTGTGCTCCCCCCGGACGTTGCGGAACATCGTTCTTATCTGGCCGGCGTCCGCAAGGTCCAACTGGTGGTGCCGATAGTTCGGATGGTCGATCGTCGCGGGTCTTCTGCTGCACCCCACAACCTGATGCCCGGACTCCAGGAAGTGCTCGGCGAGCGCCCTGCCGATCCCGGTCCGGGTGCCGGTGATCATGATGATCATGTGGTCGGCCATCCGCGTACTAGCTCTGCACGCTGGCCAGCTGTAGCTCCTCCTCGATGAAGCCGATCAGTCTGCTTACGCTGCTGAACGGGCTTACTCGGCGGGAGACGGCCTTTTCCGAAGCCAGCGACACTTCAGCTCCGAATTCATCTTCGAGACCTTCCTCGATTAGCGACAAGAAGGCCACGAGATGCATCGACTCAAATACGCCGGCATCGCCGTAGAGGCACAGGTCGAGGACGTTGCTGGTGGGGATCTGCTCCTCCCGGGTCTTGTTGATCTCGTCGATCGCCGCAGCAATGATAGCCAGGATTCGATCCGCCACGATTGGGCCTCCTTCTCGCCGGACATCAGGACGCCGCAGCGCCCGGGTTTTTTTATCCCAGCCGACCGAAGCGCACAAGGCCGCGCCGGCCCGGCACTTGAACAGTGTCCGAGGCTGCCGGGTGTACAACTGCTCCTTTCACTCAGTTGAACACCCTCCGGATTCTGCACACTCTTGCGGCCGCCGGCCCAAGTCCAGAGACTGGCAAGGGTCGATGGCCGGGAATTGACAGAAGGAAGTGGTGGGTCATGCGTGACCACACGGTGGCAGGCGCCAGTAAGGACGGGCACATCCAGCTCGCCGGGCTACCCCCTTTCGATCCGAGGGACCCGACGGAGAACGCGGTCATCTCCCGGCTCGTGGGCAACTGGCACCGGCGGGCCGCCGTAAAGCGCGCGGAACCCGATGTATACGCGCTGTTCGACCGGGACCGACCTGACTTCCGCGACGACATGATCCCGTTCCGGTCCCATCCGATCTGGCAGTCCCTGTCTGACGAGATGCGTTCACGTCTGTGCAGTTGGGGCTGGGTGGCCTACAACCGGAACACCGTGTTGATCGAGCAGCGGATAGCCAACCCCGCGTTCGAACTGGTGATCGCCGGCGAGTACCCCGGGATCGGGGGACAGCAACTGGAACTCGCCGTGGCCCAGGCCATGGTGGACGAGCAGTACCACACCTTGATGCACATCAACGGCAGTGCGGTGACCAGGCGGATGCGGCAACGGGAGTTCTCCGATCGGGTGCTGCCGGATTCCCACATCACCACGATCCATCAGCAACATCTGGACCGCTGCGGTGAACGGTGGGAGCGCAGCCTGACCACGCTCGCCTTCGCAACAGTAGCCGAGATCTCTATCAACGCATACCTCGAGTTGCTGGCCGACGACCAGGAAATCCAGGTGGTCAACTCCACGACGGTGAAGCTGCACAACCGGGACGAGTACTGCCACGCATCGATTTCCGCCGAGATGCTGAAGCAGGTGTACGAGGCGCTCCCGACGGATCGTCGCCGCTTCCTGCTCGACGAGATCGTCGCTGGGCTGGAAGCGTTCGTCGCACCCGATTTCACCACCTGGGAGACGATCATGGCGTTCGAAGGAATTGCGGGCTGGGAGAAGGCTGCCGCCGAGGTGCGGGAAGCGCAGACCGGAACGCATCTGGTGCAGGACCACTCGGGAGTGCACACCCTGCTGTCGGAGATGGACGTCCTCGATCAGGTGCACTTCGGCTGGGGCGAACGGACGGACCGGCAACGGTGAACACCTCGGAGAGGGCGACACGCATCGCACTGCGCCCGGCTGCGGTCGGCGTCCGCGACATCTACAGTTTTCTCGGCCACCTCGACCTGGACTGCGACGTCAATCCCTGCACCGGCCTGATCGGCCCGATCGACCCACGCCGTATCGACGACGCGAGCGCCATCGTGGACTTCGTTCGGCGTCTCGGGCTGACCCAGGCGCTCGCCAACGTGCTCGACCTCGCCGAACAGGACGTGATCGTGCGTGTCGTCCGGCATGACGGCACCGTAGACGGTGATCTCGACGAACTGGAAGAGCTGCTTTCCGATTACCACAACACGCACCCGCTGCGGCTCGACGAAGTGGTGCTCCTCTCCTGCTGGCCGCATGCCAGCGGAGAACACGTGGTGTTCGTCAAGATCAGCCACCTGGTCGTCGACCTGTCCGATGTCGTCGACGTGCTCACCCGTCTCCGGGCCTACCTGCGCGGCGCCGAGACGGTCAGGGTCGGTGCGCGCTACCGGCACCACGCGGCCACCGTCGAGCGGTACGCCCGCCTGCCCACGGCCGACTTCGCGCAGGTTCAGCAGGCGCTCGGCGAGGTGCCGACCCCGGGGTGCAAGGGCATCCCGACCATCTCGGGCTCCACCGAGCAGTGGCTCCCCCTCCGCAGTGGCCTCACCTTCGACGCGTTCCTCAGCGCCGTCACCGGCGCACTGCTGACCACGATCGGTGGCGGCCTGGTGCTCCAGTACCCGTTCTCCCGCTGGGACTTCGCCGCGAAGGGCGGCTACTACGTCGAGATCAAGCCGCTGGTTGTCCGGGCCGACTCGATTTCGCGGTACACGCCCGAGTACTTCGAGCGAACCCGACGGTACTACGAGTCACTCGGCCGGTTCACGATGTCCGAACTCACCTCGTTCGCGACGGCGCTCACCAGCGGTCGGATGCCGCGCATCGTCGTGTCGGACACGACCTTCATGCGCCCGGAGCCGCACCTGTGGCGCTGGATTCCGGTGCACAGTGCGAGGACCTTCGAGGATCTCAAGTTCCTCGCCGACCGGTCCTGGCCTGGCCCGCCGCTGCTGCGCCTGCAGTACAAGCGAAGGTTCCTGTCCCCTCAGACCGCGACGGCCATTCTCGGCGAACTAGAGCAGCGAATAGGAGTGAGCAGTGCAACTGTCCGACCTGCTGACTGACATCTTCCGACGCCACCACGAGCGACCGGCGCTGCGGACCGCCGGGCGCGCGTGGACGTACGCGGAGCTCGACCGGCTCACGAACGCGCTGGCCGGACGCATCGACCGCGAGTGCGCCCCCGGGCGGCGGGTGCTCGTCGTCGGGGAACACTCGGCGGAGGCCGTCATCTGGGCGCTGGCCGCGATGCGCAGCGGTGCCGTTCACACACCGATGAGCCCCGGCCTGCCCGTCGACCGGTTCGAGGACTCCGTCCGAGTGGCTCAGGCCGGTCTGGTCGTCTGCCTCGACCGTGAGAGCCTCGTACGGGCCGACAAGGCGGGTGTCCCCGCCCTCTACTCCGGTGACGTGGGGTGGCCCACCGAGGTGACCGAACGCCGGCCGAGCGGCTCCCCCGTCGCCTATTCGATCTTCACCTCAGGCTCGACGGGCGTCCCCAAGCTCGTTGACGTCGGTCACGGCGGCCTGCTCAACCTGTGCCGCTCGCTGCGCCGCCTGCTCGACATCACCCCGGGCGAGCAGGTCCTCCAGTTCGCCTCGCTGTCGTTCGACGCGTCCATCAGCGAGATTCTGGGGACGCTGTACGCGGGCGCGACCCTCGTCGTACCTGTGCGAGACCAGGCGTCGTGGCTGGGATCGGTGTCCCGGCATCTCGCCGAGCACGGCTGCGACCTCGCGATGCTGTCCCCTTCGGTGTACGCCCGCCTTGACGACGCGGCGCGCCGACGGATTCGGAAAATCGAGTTCTGCGGTGAGGCGCTGGGCAAGGCCGAATTCGACCGAGCGATCCAACACAGCAGAGTGTTCAACGCGTATGGCCCGACCGAGGCCACGGTGTGCTTCTCGCTGGCCGAGCTGACCTCCTTCACACCGGCCATCGGCACCCCGATCGACGGGTTCCGGGCGCTCGTGCACGACCCGGAGACCGGCGACCACTCCACGTCAGGGACCGGCGAACTGGTCATCGTCGGCGAGGGGGTGGCACTCGGGTATGTGGGCGGGCGCGCGGAGGAGCAGAGGGTGTTCCGGACGCTCGACGGCGAACGGGCCTACTACACCGGCGACCGCGTCACGCTGCACGACGGGACACTGTCGTACCTGGGCAGGATCGACGAGCAGGTCAAGCGGCTCGGGCACCGGGTCAATCTCGCCCACGTCGAGTCCCACCTGTCCGCCCGGCTGGACCGTGAGGTGGCCCTCGTGCGGCTGGGCGAGGAAGTCGTGCTGGTGACGACGGCCGACGGCGCCACGGAGGAGGCGCTGATGGCCCGGGTCAGAAGCTGGCTGCCGGCCTGGGAGGCCCCCGACCGGATCGCGTTCGTCGACACGCTTCCGCTCGCCACCAGCGGAAAGCTGGACAAGAACGCGTTGCGGGAGCGCATCGCGGCAGGCTCCGGCGGAGCCTCGGCCAACGACCCGGAACTTCGGCAGGTGCTGGACGTCGTGACGACCGTCCTCGGACACCAAATCGATCCGAACACGTCGATCTTCGACGCGGGCGGCAGCTCCCTGGCGATGATCCAGATACAGGTCAAGCTCTCTCAGATCTACGGCGAGCAGGCCGTCGAGGCCGCGTTCGCCGCGCTGGACTACGACTTCGTCGTCGTCGACTTTCTGCGGCATCTGCACGGCGCGGATGTCGTCCGCCGGGAGTCCCCGGCCGAGACCGTGTTCCGACAGGTCGAAACCGAGCTGGCCGCGCTGCGCGCCGAGTTGCCGCTGCTGCGGCGGGAGACGCGGCGTGCAACGCAGGCGCCGGACCAGGCCGGCAGGACGGTGCTGCTCACTGGCGTCTCCGGCTTCATCGGCGGGCACGTACTGGACCAGTTGCTGCCCACCGGACGCCCCGTGCTGGTCGTGAGCACCACCGGCTCCGATCGGGTGCTGGCCGAGCACCGCGCGCGGTTCGGGCATGACGCCGCCGACTACGACCTCGTGCGAGTGATCGGTTACGGCGACTTGGAGCGGTGGGTGGACCAACGGGAAGGTCCGGCCCTCGACGGCGTGGCGCACTGCGGGTACCAGGTCAACCATCTGCTGCCGTTGGACAGCCAGATGGCGGGCAGCGTACGCAACACGGTGCTCGTCGTCCGTGCCGCCGCCGCGTTCGGCGCGCGTTCGTTCGCCTTCCTGTCCGCAGCATCGGCGGGCGAGCACTTTGAGCCCCTGTCGGCCGCGGCGCTCGGCGCCGTCGCCGACCCTTACTCGCGATCGAAGCTGATCTGCGAGGGCTACGTGAACGCGCTCGCGGACGTGGGGTGCGCGGTGGACTGCTACCGGGCGGGCCTGGTGTACGGCCATCAGGACGGGGACCGGAGCTATCTGAAGGACGACTGGTTCACCGGGCTGATCGCGCTGGCCCGCCGGCTGCGCGCCATGCCCCGGCTGGAGGGCTACGTCCCGGTCTGCGATGTACGGGAACTGAGCCGGACCCTGCTCGCGGCGATCGACGGCCGCTCCTCCGGTTCGGCGGTCGTCGTCCACCGCACCTACGAACTCGCCGAGTTGCTGCACCACGCGGGGCTGTCACCCACCGACGTGCTCCCGCCCGCCGAGTGGTTCGAGCTGGCGCGCGGCAGCGGGCAGGCCCACCTGCCGCTGTTGGCCGCCATGCAGTCGGCGCTCGGCGGCCGGGGCTGGCGGACGCCCCAGCGCGAGGTCGACCACGACATCCTCGGCACCCTGTTCGGCACACCGCAGGAGGCGCCTCGGGCCGGCGCCCGGGCCTAGCACCAGCGAGAACGGAGACCTCCACGACATGCGCTACTCGTTGCGCCAGGACATCGCGGTCGAGCCGGTGATCGCCGGCTGGTACGGCTGGTCTTACCTCCTCCCGCCCCAGACCCTGGCCCGTTTCGTCCGTAACCGGTTCACCTCGATCATCGACAGTTACCTCAGCGATCCGCAGGTGCACGCCACCGCCGTCCGGCAGCGGAAGATGCACGGCGGCCCCTGGGTACACGCCTACGAGCACTACGACCGGATCGCCTCCTGGTACCAGGCCGCCGCCCCCCAGCGAGAGCGGCTCGGTGAACTCTTCGACGCCATCAGGCAGGTGGAGGAGGAGATCCTGCCGCGCTACCACGGTGAATGCCTGGATCCCGTCTACCAGGAGCTTCCCTCGGCGCTCGCCGGCCGTCTGGAGGTCTTCTACGGCAGGGACAACCGAACCGCCGACTACCGGTTCATCGAACCGTTGATGTACGCGTCGGAGTACTACGACGAGACGTGGCAACAGGTGCGGTTCGGCCCGGTCACGCGGGACGCGCGGGAGTTCGCGCTGACCACACCGATGCTGGAGTACACCCCGGACCAGCTGCTCGTCGACGTGCCGTTGAACTCCCCACTGCTCGACCTGATCTTCCGGGGCGGGCTGACGGAGGCCGAGTTGGCCGATGTCACGGCGCGGTTCGGACTGACCGATCAGCGGGCCGAACTGTTCGCCTCGTACTTCGAGCCCGCACCGCAGCCCACCGGCACCGCGACCGGCGACGTGCTGGAGTACGTGGGCCACGCCTGCGTGTTCGCTCGGCATGATGGCACGACGTTCCTCGTGGACCCGGTCCTTAGCTACGGCGGCTACCCCGGCGGGGCGGAGCACCGGTTCACCTTCGCCGACCTGCCCGAACGCATCGACTACCTGCTGATCACCCACAACCACCAGGACCACATGTTGTTCGAGACGCTGATCCGTATCCGCCACCGGGTCGGCACGGTCCTGATTCCCAAGTCCTCCAACGCGAGCCTGGTCGATCCCGGCCTCGGCGGCATCCTGCGGCGGTTGGGATTCTCCCACGTCGTCGAGGTCGACGACCTGGACACGCTGGACTGCGGGTCGGCCCAAGTGGTTGCCCTGCCGTTCCTCGGTGAACACGGTGACCTGCGGATTCGCAGCAAGACCGGCTGGCTGATCCGGTTCGGCGAACGGTCCGTACTGTTCGCTGCCGACTCCACCAACATCGCCCCGACCATGTACGCCAAGGTCGCCGAGGTGATCGGCCGCGTGGACACCGTCTTCATCGGCATGGAGAGCATCGGCGCGGCGGCAAGTTGGATCTACGGCCCGCTGTACGGAACGCCGCTCGACCGTCGCACCGACCAGAGCCGCCGACTGAACGGCTCCAACTTCCAACAGGCCAAGGACATCGTCGACGCCCTGGACCCCGACGAGGTCTACGTCTACGCGATGGGCCTCGAACCCTGGCTGGGCGTGGTGATGGCCATCGACTACGACGAGAACCATCCAGCCATCGTGGACAGTGACCTGCTCGTGAAGCACGTACGGGACAAGGGGAGAACCGCCGATCGGCTGCAGCTCCGACGGACGCTGCGCCGGTGACGGCGCACTCCATCGAACCCTTCGCCGCGTCCCCCGACGACAAGGTGCCCTGCCATGCGTACTCTCTTGATCGACAACTACGACTCGTTCACCTACAACCTCTTCCAGTACATCGGCGAGGCCACCGGTCAGTCGCCCGTCGTGGTGCGCAACGACTCGGAGTGGTCGCGGATCCGCGTCGAGGACTTCGACGCCGTCGTCGTGTCGCCAGGCCCCGGTAGCCCCGAGCGGGCACGGGACTTCGGCATCAGTCGGCAGGCGATCCTGGAAAGCGGCCTTCCCGTGCTCGGCGTCTGCCTCGGCCACCAGGGCATCGCCCAGATGTTCGGCGGGACCGTCGGCCCGGCCCCCAGCCCCATGCACGGCCGGGTGTCACAGGTGCGGCACACCGGCGTGGACGTCTTCAAGGGGCTGCCGTCGCCGTTCAAAGCCGTCCGTTACCACTCGCTGGCGGCGAGCGAACTCCCCGACGAACTCGAGGCGATCGCCTGGAGCGACGACGGCGTGGTGATGGGCCTGCGGCACCGCGAGAGACCCCTGTGGGGCGTTCAGTTCCACCCGGAGTCGGTGGGCAGCGACTTCGGCCGCGAACTGCTGGCGAACTTCCGCGACCTCGCGCTTTCCATCAACCGCGTCCGGCGGGAGCAGGTCCCGCCCTACGAAACCCACGTTCGCCGGGTCGAGGTGCTGCCGGACGCGGAAGCGGTGCACAGGACCTGCCTGTCGACCTCTGGCTCGACGTTCTGGCTGGACAGCAGCGCCCTCCTCGAAGGCATCTCACGATTCTCGTTCCTCGGTGACGACAGCGGCCCGCTCGCCGAGTACGTGACCTACCGGGTGGCGGACGGGACCGTCTCGGTCCGCGGGGCCGACGGCCGGGCGACACAGCTCCGCCAGCCCTTCTTCACGTACCTGGAAGAACAGCTCGACCGCCGGCGCACCCCCCTGCCGGACGCCCTGCCGTTCGAGTTCAACCTCGGCTACGTCGGCTATCTCGGCTACGAACTGAAGGCAGAGACGATCGGTGAACCCGCGCACCAGTCCGCTCATCCGGACGCCGCGCTGCTGTTCGTCGACCGGCTGATTGTGCTCGACCATGAGGATCGCTGCTGCTACCTGCTGGCGCTCGAGCGGCGTGGCCAGGACACCGGGGCGCGCGCCTGGCTGACGGACACGGCCGAGCGTCTGGCCGCCCTGGGCGAGTGGACCCCGTCGGACAACACGGCCGTCCTGCGCGGCAGCACCGAGGCGGCGACGGACTTCGGCCCCCGGGCGCAGGCACGCCTCGACAAGGACGCCTACCTCAAACGCATCGACGCGTGCCTGGCGGAGATCCGCAACGGCGAGTCGTATGAGATCTGCCTGACCAACATGGTCACGGTGCCCACGCAGTCGACGCCGTCGGAGCTCTATTCCGCGCTGCGTACGATCAGCCCGGTGCCATACGGCGCGTTGCTGGCGTTCCCGGAGCTCGCGGTGCTCAGCGCGTCGCCCGAGCGGTTTCTCACCATTGGCACGGACGGCAGCGTCGAGTCCAAGCCCATCAAGGGGACCAGGCCGCGGGGCGACAGCGCGGAGGAGGACGAACGGCTCCGGCGGGATCTGGTCAGCAGGGAGAAGGACCGGGCCGAGAACCTGATGATCGTCGACCTGGTGCGCAACGACCTCAACAGCGTCTGCGCGATCGGCTCGGTCCATGTGCCAAGGCTGTTCGGAGTCGAGACCTACGCGCCCGTGCACCAGTTGGTGTCGACCATCCGTGGCAAGTTGCGCCCCAGCACGACCACCGCCGGCTGTGTCCGGGCGGCCTTCCCGGGCGGCTCCATGACCGGCGCGCCCAAGAAACGCACCATGGAGATCATCGACCGGTTGGAGAGCGGGCCGCGTGGGGTGTACTCCGGCGCGCTCGGCTGGTTCTCCCTCAGCGGCGCGGCCAACCTCAGCATCGTCATCCGCACCATCGTGCTCTCGGCAGGGCAGGCGGAGTTCGGCGTCGGTGGCGCGATCGTGGCCCTGTCCGACCACGAGGAGGAGTTCATCGAGACTGTCGTCAAGGCGCGCGCCATGCTCTCCGCCCTTGACAGCGCCGCGATGGCGGGTGGGCGACGATGACCTTTCGGCGGTGCGTCGTCGTCGGTGGCGGCGGCGCGGTCGGCGCCATGTTCGCCGATCTGCTGCGGCAGTCGGGCAGTGACCCGTTGATCGTGGACCTCGTGCCGGGCGGCACGGACCCGGTCCGGTGGCTCGTAGCGGACATCACCGATCCGGATTCCGCGTCTGCCGAGGCCGTCACCCGCGCGGATCTCGTCCTCCTGGCGGTGCACGAGCAGGTCGCCCTCAAGGCCGTCGGGCCGGTCACGGACCTCATGCGGCCCGGCGCGGTGCTGGCCGACACCCTGTCGGTCAAGACGCGCATGGCCGCTGAGCTCGAGGCTCGCGCGATCGACATCCAACACGTCGGCCTGAACCCGATGTTCGCGCCGGCCGCAGGGATGCCCGGCCGCCCGGTGGCCGCCGTGGTGACGCAGGACGGCCCGGGCGTGACGGCCCTGCTTGGACTGGTCGAACGATGGGGTGGCCGGCTGGTGCGGTGCACACCAGAGCAGCATGACCGAACGACGGCCGCCAGCCAGGCGCTGACTCACGCGATGATCCTCTCCTTCGGACTCGCGCTTCCAAAGCTGGGCGTGGACGTCGAGCAACTGACGGCGACCGCCCCACCGCCCCACCTGACCCTGCTCGCCCTGCTGGCCCGGGTGCTCGACGGCAGCCCCGAGGTGTACGAGGAAATTCAGCGCGCCAATCCCTACGCGGGCGCGGCGCGGCAGGCCCTCGCAGATGGACTGCGTGCCTTCACCAGCGTCGTCGACGACGGCGAGCAGGGCCTCGACGCCACCTTCGAGGACCTGCGACGGCTGATGGGAGCCGGACTCGGGGAGCACCAGAAGCGCTGCCGAGAGGTCGTCCGGATCATCCACCAGACGGGCGGAGGCGACACGAACCAATGACCGACCAGGACCATCTGAACGACCTGCGTGCGGAACTCGATCTTCTCGACGAGAGACTGCTGGACACGCTGCGGCGGCGCATCGAGTGCGGAGTCCGGATCGCGGAGTACAAGGCACGGCACGACCTGCCGATGATGCAGCCCGGCAGGGTTCGGCTCGTCAAGGAGAGGGCGGCCCAGTACGCCGCCGCCAACGGCCTCGACGCCGACTTCCTGGTGAACCTCTACGACGCCATCATCGGCGAGATGTGCCGGGTCGAAGACGTGGTGATGAGTCGGGCAGCCAGTGACCGGCGGTGACCCTCCGGTGCCGGCAGAAGGCGACAGCGCAAGCGACAGCTCCTTTGTGGGGCGAAGGAGGACACGATGTACACATCTCTGACCCGGCGGCCGGCTCTGCAACAGCCGTACTGGCCTGACGAGGCGGCGCTGGCGGAGGCGGAACGCGAACTGGCCGGACTGCCGGCGCTCACCACCGAGGACGAGGTGGTCGACCTGACGCGGGGCATGGCACTGGTCGCCGAGGGCTCGGCGCTGGTCCTGCAGGGTGGCGACTGCGCCGAGCGGTTCCATGAGGCCGTGCCGGACCTCGTCCGGCAGAAGGTCGACCACCTGCAGGGACTCGCTGCACTCCTGCGTGCCGGCAGCCGGCTTCCCACCGTGCCGATCAGCCGGATCGCCGGTCAGTACGGCAAACCACGATCCTCCCCGTTCGAGACGGAGGACTCGGGCCGGCAGATGCCCAGCTACTGCGGCGACGCCGTGAACGACCCCGCCTTCGACCCCGTACTGCGCACCCCCGACCCGCGTCGGCTGATCACCGCCTACCACTGCTCCGGGGCAGTGCTCAACGAGATCCGCAAATCCTGGTCGGGACGGCCGATCACCGAGCGCGTCTACGCTTCCCACGAACTTCTGCTGCTGCCCTACGAGAGCCCACTGGTCCGCGACGGTGTGCGGGGCGGGTACAGCGCGTCCACGCACTTCGGCTGGATCGGTGAGCGGACCCGCAATCCCGGCGGCGCGCATCTCGAACTCGCCCAGGCCGTGCACAACCCCATTGGCGTCAAGCTCGGTCCGTCCACGTCGCCGCAGGATGCCGTCGAGCTGAGCCGGAGTCTGAACCCGGAGGATGTCCCGGGGCGGCTGACGTTCATCGTCCGCTTCGGCGCCAAGGAGGTGGACCGGCTGCTGCCGCCGGTCGTCGAGGCGGTGGCGAGGTGCGGCGCGCCGGTCGTCTGGCTGTGCGACCCCATGCACGGCAACGGTCTACGGCTGTCCGGCTTCAAGACGAGGCTGATCGAGCCGATGCGGGCCGAGATCACTTCCTTTGCCCGCATCCTCCAGGCCAACCGGCGGTGGCCCGCCGGTCTGCACCTGGAGCTGACCCCGGACCCGGTGACCGAGTGCGTCTCCGCCCTCACCGCCGATCCGCAGTTCTCCGACTATCGGTCAACCTGCGACCCACGGCTCAATCCCGAACAGTCGGCTGGCATGGTCGCGCATTTCCTCACGCTGCTGTAGCGGGACCGCATGACGGTGGCCCGTATCCCGGCGGAGGGGGCCACCAGCCGGGGTACGGGCCACCGAGTGCAGCCGGTTACAGGTGAACCTCCTGGAGTTCCGCCTGGCTGCGTACGGTGCTGCGGCCGAACGCACGGGCCGCGCCCCCGAGCAACAGGGCAACGGCCACCAGTGACGCGCTGACCAGCAGCGGCGACCGGTAGCCGAGGCCCGCACTGAGGGCCACGCCACCGAGGGCCGGACCGGCTGCGGCACCGACGTTCATCGCCGCGGTGGCGAACCCGCCGGACAGCCGCGGTGCATCCGAGGCCAGGTAGAGAACCTGCGAGATCAGCGTGGAGCCGACGGCGAACGAGAGAATTCCCTGCACGAACACGAACACGAGGGCGGTGACCGGGTTGGCGGCCGTGAGGGCGAAGAGGATCCAGCCTGCCATTAGTGCAGTACCGCCGATTGTCACCACCTGGATGGGCCGCTTGTCCGCCAGCCTGCCGCCCAGATTGACACCGATGAAGGAGCCGACGCCGAACAGCGCCAGGATGCCCGGCAGCCAGCCGGTGCCGAGGCTGGTGACCTCGGTCATCACCGGTGCCAGATACGTGAACGAGCAGAACGTCGCCCCGTTGACGCACGCACCCAGTAGCAGCGTCACGATCAGTTGGGGGCTGCGCAGCGCCCGCAGTTCGTGCCGGGCGGTCGGGGCGTCAGGGTCAACGGGAGTGGGCGGCACGGAACGCAGAATGGCGATGACGGCAGGTGCGGAGATGGCGGCCACGCCCCAGAACGCCGAACGCCAGCCCCAGACCTCACCGAGTACGGCACCAAGGGGAACTCCCGCGACGCAGGCGAGGGTCACGCCGCTCAGCAGCACCGACGTGGCCCTGCCCTTGGCCTGGGGACCGGCCATGCCTGCTGCGGTGGCCAGGCCCACGGCCAGGAAACCGGCCATGGCAAGCGCGGCGATCACCCGGGTCACCAGCAGCACTTCGAAGCTGGAGGTGAGCGCGCCGACCACGTGCGCCAGAAGGAAGGTGATCAGGAAGGTCAGCAGCGCCCTGCGGCGGGGCCAGCGCATGCTCAGCATCGCGACCAGCGGCGCACCGACGATCATACCGACGGCGAAGGCCGAGGTCAGTGAGCCTACGGCCGGGATGGACACGCCAAGATCGGCGGCGATGTCCTGTACTAGACCAGCAAGCATGAACTCCGACGTTCCCTGGGCGAAAACAGCCAGCCCAAGGACGTAGATGGCGAAAGGCATTGAGAAGCTCCAACTACTTCGCACACGAAGGGGGGACGCGACACCACACGGGGGTGGTGCGTTGAAAGAGCCTGGTGAGAAGGCACAGGCGAGATCCCACGATGCGGTTGATCAACGGCAGGAGACACACGAAGCGCTGCTCTACTTCGGAGCAGGTTGTCACCCGACTACGCGATCAGCCATCGAATCACCGATGGCTAGCTTCTTTCCGCCTCAGGAGTAGACACGACCACAACATAGCAATGCCTGGGTCGCCTTGTCTAACGCTTGGGCCGGGTTCGCGATCCGTCAGCGGATTCGCTGGAAGTGGCCATGGCCCGCGCAGACGGTGAGTCCGCCACGGGCGCGCGGACGCGGCACTGCGTCGTTCAACGCCGGCGGATCCTGCCCTGGCCGTGGCGCGGCTCGCCGGCCCGGCGGCGGCGCTTGGCCGACCGGTTGAAACAAGCCGCCCTGCCGCCTCTTGCGAGCCTATCCCGTTGTCCCGGGTTGTCCGCGGACGATCTCCACGATGCGGTCGAGTCCTCCCGGCCCAAGTCGCCACGTAGCCGGCGAAGCCCTCCACCTGGTCACGTCACAACTGGAGATGAGGTCTCATGGCCCCCCATCAAACCGCAATGACGATGTTCGCCCTGGCACTGATCCTGGCGGCCGCGCACCTGCTCGGCACCCTGGCGAAACGGTTCGGGCAGCCACCGGTGGTCGGCGAGATCCTGGCCGGAATCCTGCTCGGCCCGTCCCTGTTCAACGGTGCCGTCTCGGAAACCCTCTTTCCCCCAGACGTCCGACCGCACCTCGTCACGCTCGGGAACCTCGGCGTCGCGTTGTTCATGTTCGTCGTCGGCCTCGAAATCGACCACAGGCTGTTACGGGGGAGCCGACGCGCGGCGGTCGGTGTCTCGATCGGATCGATGGTGTTCGCGTTCGGGCTCGGCTGCCTGCTCGCGCTGTACCTGTGGCACGACCACAAGGTCCCCAACCACCTGGGGTTCGTGCTGTTCATGGGGGCGTCCATGTCGATAACGGCGTTCCCGGTACTGGCCCGCATCCTCACCGACCGGGGCATACAGCACACCAGACTCGGTGCGCTGGCGATGGCCAGCGCGGCCATCGGGGACGTGGTGGCATGGTTTCTGCTTGCCGCCATCGTGACGCTCACGGGCGGCCAGCATTTCTGGCAGGTGCTGCTGGCCCTGCCCTACGCGCTGGTGATGGTGTGGGTGGTGCGACCACTGCTCGGCAGGATCGTCTCCGCACCGGCCCGCGGCGACCGACGAACTGCCGAGCGGGAACTCACCGCTGGGCCGGTCATTGTGCTGATCGTGCTGCTACTTCTCTCCGGCGGGCTCAGTGAATGGTTCGGACTGCACTTCATCTTCGGTGCGTTCTTCGCCGGTGTGATCATGCCGCGTCACGGTACCGAACGGCTGCGCACGCAGGTCAGTGACCGGGTCGGCATGGTCACCTGGATACTGTTGCCGGCGTACTTCGCGGTAGCCGGGCTGAGCGTGAATCTGGCCGCGGTGGGCGACGACGGGTTCGGCGAGTTGGCGTTGATCCTTCTTGTGGCGATCGGTGGCAAGTTCATTGGCGCGTACACCGGTGCGCGGGCCGGCGGCCAGCCCGGGCGGGTGGCCACGACGCTGGGTGTCCTCATGAACACCCGGGGCCTCACCGAGCTGATCATTCTCGGCGTCGGCCTGCAACTTCATCTGCTGGACAGCGACCTGTACTCGCTGATGGTCGTCATGGCCGTGGTTACGACAGCCATGACCGCGCCGCTGCTGCGGTGGTCCTACCCTCGACAGATGATCGACGCCGACCTGCTGAAGCTGTCCCAGGAGTGGCGGGAGACGGCGCGAACGGTGCCAGGCCGGTCGGTAGCTGCCCGGCCGCCGGGGGAGTAGCGCACCTGCCCACCCCCGTCGGTGCTCCCCGCAGCCCATCTTGGCGCGGTGGTGTCCGGACGCCGGATGATCCTGCCTGCCTGCGTTTCTCGCCCACGCTCATCGCACGACCGCTGGTCCAATCCGGACACGTACGAACCTGCGCCAGGCGGCACCGGTCAGTGTCGACGGCGAGACGGGGCGCGCCCGACGCCTGCTGCCGGCGCGTAGACGGCGAGCGGTAGGTCAGCCCGCCAGCGACTCTTCGATCCTGCGTAGTTCTCGCGCCATCCCGATGAGATCATCCGCGCAGGCGGACAGTATGTCTGCCACGGCGCTCCTGCCATGCATCGGAATGGTGGGGGCAAGGCGCTTCCATTCCTCGGTGCTTCGCAACTGCGTACGCAGCTGGTGCAGGACGAGCCGTCCGCTCTCGCTGAGCCGGATCGAGGGATCTCTGCGCAGCCCGTCGAAGAGCGTGATGCGGCGTGCGAGATCAGGGACGGCCCCCACATCCGTGCGTTTCGCCCCGGCCGCCATGAGGCTGCTACTCGCCGGATCCTCCTTCCGAGCTTTGGCGGGGATCGGCTCCTGGCCGTTGGCCAGGCGCTGCCGGACGTCCCGCGCGGTTCCCACAGAGATCCCGGCCTGTCGTGCAATATCCCGCAGGGATGCCGTCGGGTTCTGCTTGATCACCTCTGCGGCTGCGGAGCGTCCGGCTGCGGCGCTTGAGGGACGCACCCGGCCGTCACGCCCGATGCGCGCCAACGACTCGGAACTTGCCTCAGTCGAACGCCGTCGGATCTCCCCCACGCTCTTGGCATTCAAGCCGGTCATCTCCGCGATGCTCCGATCCGACCAGTCCGGATGAGAACGCAGGATTCGCAGGGTGGCATTCTTTCTTTCCTCGCGTGACAACGGCAGGCCATGCCTCATATTTGACTCTACCGCGAGCAGGAAAGCCCTCTGCTCGTCTCCGTCGAACCACTGCACCGCAATGGTGTGCCGGCTGCGCAGCATCGCGGCCCGCACCCGGTGCATCCCGTCCACGACACGCATGGTCGCTCGGTGCACCAAGATCGGGGGAAACTCCACCTCGCTTTCGGCCAGCACTCTCACATGCTCATGGTCGATTTTCATACGTGGAGAGTCTGCCGGGAGTAGGGAGCTTATCTCGATTTCGGAGCTTGGTTCCTGCCCGGACTTGACAACTTCCGGCATGAATCCCTCCAGGGGTCAGGTGATGGCTGGAGAAGGCGTGCGGGCCGCTGACGCGGGCGAAGGCCGAGGAAAACCGATGCCAACCGCCCCTCGGCGGCTCATGGCTGCTCCGACCGCAGAAATGATCTCTTTGCACATGGTCGTTCCCCACGCGCCGCTTCCGCATGGTCTGGGCATCGCTCGCCGGGCGCACCGACCGCGATGGGCTACACCCTTGCCGTCACAGGCGCCGGGGAGGGGCCAACCAACTCGTCGCCGTCGATCTCAAACACGCTTCGCCGACGAACGTCTGAACCCGCGACCGGGGTCGACCAGCCACGGCAGCTGGCGGGTTCTCCCGAACGCACTGGCACCACCGCACCCGCGGCTACCACCGCTGACGCTGAACTGGTTCGCGCTACCGGACCTGCCCACTCGCTGCACCATGCGACTGCGATCCTTTCTAGCGGACGGAATGATCCACCTGCGACCTTCTGTTACCGCGAAGTGACGATAACCAGCAGTGCAAGGCGCGTCAATCGATCCGTAGGAATGTATTGAGATCACTCGTCTGTGACGTCTCCGATCATGTCGGCCACTGCGGTGCATACCCGGCAACCAGGTCCGCTGCGACGCTTGGTCGCGTCTGTGGGCGTGCAGGACACGAGAATTACGTAGTTGGTGGACGGGCGTCCTGACCTGGGAATTCACCGCAGGAGGCGGCCTCTATGGACAGGTGGGGCGAGTGAGGCGTGATGCCGTTGCGTTAAGAAATTGAACGGCGGGCCAACCCTTGCTGAATAATGCGAACGAAAACTCCCCGGCGGACCACCTTGTGCCGAGCAAAAAGATTGGGTCCCGGGACTCCCACCGCAGGAGAAATCTGTTTGTCATCGCAGCGGAATAACCCCCGGACCGGCACTCGGTCGCCCTGGCATTCGTGGGCCCGGCTGGACACCGCCTTCGGAGCCGTCGGAACCAGGGTGGAGCGGCTCCCTGGCCGGTACGACCGCGACCGCTTTCGGTGCTCCGCAAGCTACCCCGGCGCTTGCCCGGCTTCGGCGGCCGAGCCGCACTGCCCGCCCAGCTCGACGCGGGTCGCGCCGGCTGCGGTGTGCCCCCGCAGCCGACAGTGAGGGCGAGTCGGCGGTGCCTCCGGTGCCCCAGGCGGTGATCTACCTTGTCGGATTCAACTCCACCTACCCGGGCGACCCGCTCCCGCCGACCGGGCCGGCGCGGCGCTTCTCCTACCGGGGCGTCGACGCTGACGGCCGGGCCCGCCCAGCGACACCCATCAGTCGATCATCGACAGCGCGGCGCGGCTCCTTGCCGAGCAGGTGGACCGGACGCACGCGCAACCGTCAGCCGGTTGCGCTGACCGGGGAGGGGGATCGGGACCGGCTGGCTGCTGCGCGGGCTCCTCGTGGCGCCTGGCGGACCCCTGCCGGGATGAGGTGACGCACCGTTCGTGGGTTCGCTGTTGGACACTGCGCCGCTCTTCCGCAACGAGTTGCTCTGTCCGGTGCCCCGAGTGCGGATGATCGCTCTCCTGCCAACCACCGAGGTCGCACCAGCTTCACCGGCCGGGTCATCGGTAGATGGGCCACCGAGGGCGCGGCGGGCTCGCGGTCCGGACACCGGTGGGGCCCGGAGCCAGATGGCTCCGGGCCCCACCGGCTGCCGTGCTCAGGGGCTGGTGCAGGTGATGTTGCTGGGCGGGATGGCGCCGTCGCCGGTGGCGGTGAACCCGAAGGTGGTCGTGGCGTTCGAGCCCAACGTGCCGTTGTAGGGGGCGTTCTTGACGCTGACGTTGCCGGTGGTGCCCGTATTGATGCCGTTCCAGACGCTGCTGAAGGCCTGGCCGCCGCTCAGGGTCATGCGTACGGTCCAGCCGTTGAGTGTGCTCGCGGTGTTGTTGGCCACGATGACCTCACCCTGGAAGCCACCGGGCCAGCTGTTGACCGCTCGGTAGGTGGCAGCGCAGGTGCCGGGCCCGCCAGTCGGGGGCGGGGTCGTCGGCGGAGGGGTGGTCGGCGGAGGGGTGGTAGGGGGCGGGGTGGTCGGGGGAGCGGTGGTCGGCGGCGCGGTCGTGGGGGGCGTGGTGGACTCGAACTGGCTGAAGAATCTCCAGATCTCACCCGACGTCCAGGTCCGGGAGTCGTTGGGAGTGGAGGACCCGTCCACGGGGCTGGGCGTGTGGTCGCCGTCGAAGGCTGCCCACTGCACGGGGTAACCAGCCCGGCATCCGGAGTAGACGGTGGTGATGTGGGTCAGGCTGCCCCGGCTCGGCTCGCGTGGGCTCTGGGCGGTGCAGCCGTTGTTCCTGACGAACGTGTCGCGCAGTGACCGGCCCATCGAGATGTTGAGCACGCTGTCGTAGGTGCCGTGGATGCCGAAGTACGGGACGGGTTGGGTACCGCCGTTGCAGCCGCTGAGGTTGGCGCCGGACAGGACGGCGACCGCCCGCACGATGGTGGGCCGGGCGCAGGCCACCGCGTAACTCATGGCCCCGCCGTAGCTCCAACCGAGCGCGAAGCGCTGGGTCGTGTCGACGCAGAGGTCGTTCTCGATTTGCCGGGAGATGTCGTCGAAGAGGGTCAAGTCTCGACCGTTGGGATTGGCCCAGCCGTTGTCGATGCCCTGCGGCGCGACGAAGATCGCGCTGTTGTTCGACAGCGGCTGGAGCCCGTAGTAGCCGGCCGAGGCGACGTTGTTGGCCGAGCCGTTCAGCCAGTGGAAGCCGAAGATTAGCCGGTAGGGGCGGTTTCTGTCGTATCCGTCTGGGATCCGCAGGATGTAGCTGCGATTCTGGCCGCTGCTCTGGATCGTGCGCGTCCCGTTGGTCAGCGTGGGGGCCCTACCGCAGCCGCTGGTCGTCGCGAGGGTGCCGTTCGTCGCGGCCACCGCTGCCCCGTGGAAGCCGCCGCTCAGCGCGCCGCCGGCGGTGGCCGCGAGAAGCACCGCCGCGGCCGCGATGGATGGGAGGAGGTACCTGCGTTTCCACATCGCCTGGCTCCTTGCCATTGATGGTCGTGTCCCGGTGGAACTGATTGCGCTGGTGGCCCGCGGCGGGCCCGGCCTTGCGCCGAGCCCGCCGCTTCAGTGCCGTCCGGTCCTGATCGTGACTAGCGTTGCAGGGTCAGCAGGCCCGGTCGGTACGGCAGGAGGCCGTAGTCCGTGCCGTCGGAGCGGGGGTCACGCCCCTGGTAGAGCAGTTGGAGGTTGCAGGGGTCGACGGTCATGGTCTGGTCGGCGCTGGTACGCAGCAGTTCACCGTGGCTGATGTCGTTGGTCCAGGTGGCGCCGCTGTTGGCCTTGCCGGCGAAGGGGTTGCTCTCCGTCGCGGCCTGCGGGGTCCACGAGCCGTCCAGGCTGGTGGCCGTGAACGAGCGGAAGTAGCGGCCCTGGGCGCCGATGGCCTCCACGATCATGAGGTAGCGGTTCTGGCCCTGGAGCTTGTAGACCTGGACCGCCTCGAACAGGTTGTTCGTGGTGTCGCTCATGATGGTGGTGTACGACGTGCCGAAGCTGCCCGGGAAGTTCCCGATGGGCATGCTGGCCCGGTAGATCTTGCCGTTGTCCCCGGCGAAGAAGAGGTACATGTTCCGGTCGTCACCGATGACGGCCTGGTCGATGGGGCCCGTGTTGGAGCCGGTGATGCTGCCGGAGAACAGCGTCTGCGGCGCGGACCACCCGTTGGGGTTGGTGGGGTCGCTCGACGTGCGGTAGGAGAACGCCGGCCCGCCCCACTGGTAGGCGAGCACCCAGATGTTCTTCGGGGCGAAGTAGAACAGCGACGGCGCGACCGTGCCGGAGGACATCGCGTTCTGGCTGGCCGTGGCCATCTCCGACCAGTTCGTGAACAGGCTGAAGTTCATCGAACCCCACGACGTGCCGTAGTCGTGCGTCGTCGCGTAGACGAGCTGCTTGCCGTTGTACGGGGCGACGGTGAAGTCCTTCAGCGACACCCAGCCCGACCTCGGCTGCGCCAGCACGCCCGTGGACGACCACCGGTACGTCGACGGAAGGTTGCACGATCCCGGCGGCGTCGGCGTCGTGCTGGCCGTCGGCGTCGGCGGAGTGGTGGGCCCGCCGACCCGGGCCAGTTGCCACTGCTGGTTCGTGCCGTTCCGGTCGGTGTACTGGATGACGGGAGCGCCGTCAGCGGTGGACGCGCCCTGGACCTCGACCACCTTGCCGCTGCTCCGGCTGATCAGCCGAACGTAGCCGCCCGAGTCGGCCACCCGGAACTGCTGGTTCGCCCCGCCGTGGTCACCGTACTGCACGATCGCGGCACCATCCGCGGTCGAGTTGTTGGACACGTCCAGCACCTTGCCCGAGTGGCGGGCCCGGATCCGGTAGTAGCCTCCACCGGAGTCGACGAACTGCCACTGCTGGTTCTGCCCGCCCGTGCGGGTGTACTGCTGGATGCAGGCGTTGTCCGCCGTGGACACGCCGCACACGTCCAACGCCTTGCCGCTGTTGCGGTTCAACAGCTCGTACCAGGCGTTCGTGTCGATGCCCCCCGACGGGGGCGGGGTCGCGGTCGTGGTCGGGGTCGGGGTCGTCGGGGTGGGGGTGGGAGTCGCGCTGTTCAACGCGTCGAGGGTGGCGGTGTAGGCGGGCTTCTTGTTGCCGTTGCACTCGAAGAGCAGCGGGGTGCCACCGGACCGCCACGAGTCGCAGTCCCGCACGCCCCACGTCGTGACACCGTTGCAGCGGGCGACGGCCAGACAGTCGTTGATCACGTTGCGGTAGGCGTTGGCCTGCGTGCTGCCGGAACCCTCGATGTCCAGCTCGGTGATCTGCACGTCCACGCCGAGGGCCGCGAAGCTGGACAGGGTGGTGCGGTAGTTGCTCGGGTACGGCGAGTTGGCGTTGAAGTGCGACTGGAAACCGACGCAGTCGATCGGCACGCCACGCTGCTTGAAGTCCCGCACCATGTTGTAGACGGCCTGCGTCTTCGCGTGGGTCCAGTCGTCGGTGTTGTAGTCGTTGTAGCAGAGCTTCGCGCCGGGGTCGGCGGCGTCCGCCGCCCGGAACGCGGCCTCGATCCAGTCGTTGCCGGTGCGCTGCAGGTTCGAGTCGCGCCGCGCGCCACTGGGGCCGTCGGCGAACGCCTCGTTCACCACGTCCCAGGCGACGACCTTGCCCCGGTAGTAGGAGGCGACCCGGGTGACGTGATTCAGCATCGCCTGGCGCAGTGCGCTGCCGCTCATGCTCTGCATCCACGGCGGCTGCTGCGAGTGCCAGGCCAGGGTGTGGCCGCGCACCTGCCAGCCGCGGCTGAGGGCATGGTTGACGATCCGGTCGGCGCTGCCGAAGGTGAAGTTGTTCTGCTGCGGCTCGGTCGCGTCGATCTTCATCTCGTTCTCGGGAGTGACGCTGTTGAACTCCCGGTTCAAGATCGTTGTGTACGCGCTGTCGCCGAGCTTCTGCCCAGCGACGGCGGCGCCGAAGTACCGACCCGACTGGGCCGCGGCCGCGCCCAGGGTGGTCTCGGCGGCCTGGGCGAAACTGGGAAGCAGGGAGAGGGTGAGAGCCGCCACGGCGGTGGCGACTCCGGTGACCGAGAGCGTTCGAAGTCGACGTCTCTTGGGACGGGTCGAGGAGAACATGCTGATCCTCCAGCAGGCGGGACGGAAGTACGAAGGCTCGCCTCGATGCCGAGGCCGGCCGTGGCACTTGCGCCTCACGGCAGCCCCGGCGACACGGCCCAGGTCAGGCGCGAATACCGGGACGCAGTGCGCCTTGGGCTGTGCGACCAGCGAGTACAGCGTGCGGGGAGTGGTCCGGTGCCCGGCTTGCAAGGGGTGGTGGCTACGGGCGCTGGGCTCTCCCCGCGTGGTCGACTCGAGCACCTCCTAGGGTGTGGGTTGAGCGTTGCCGGGGTGACCGCCTCGCCCGGCTGGTGGTCGGGAGTCGGGGCGGTGGCGCGTGCACTTTGGGTCGTTTTGCGATGGGCCTCGGGGGCGAGCCGGCCTGTGTCGGCGCTCACCTTCATCGATGGATTCAGGTTTTCAGAAAGTTGCGGATTTATCAAGCGATAGTTTCGAGCCGGTCGCTATGGTGTGACGGGCTCGCGAACGTGTTCGGACGCGGTCCGGGCCCCACGACGCACGGCCCGGCCGGGCGAGGCCGTCTTTGCACCTCACCCGACCGGGCCGTGACCCGTGCTCACCCACCTGACGATGAGGCCCTTCGAGGCCGCCAAGCCCTTCGGGGCCGCGAAGCCCCGAAATCTTGCGGCCGTCAGGCGGGTCCGCCGGTGACCGAGGTCCCGGACCTGGTCAACTGTTCGGGGCTGGCCGCCGGCGGGCGGGTGCGCCGCCAGCGGGCCGCGAGTGCGTCCCGGCCGGCGGGGTCGATCTGGCCGGTCACCCGCAGCCGGGCCATTCCGCCGTCGGGGAAGATATCCAGCCGGACGTGGGTGGCGGCCCGGGGCTCGGCGACCGGGAAGCGGTGCCGGGTGTCCGGCCGCAGCCGGGTGTCCGGCAGCAGCGGGAACCACGCGCCCGGGTCGTCGAGGTCGCCGTGGCGGTCGTCGGCGGCGCGTAGCGTGGCGCGTCCCGGGGCGTTGCCCTTGAAGTGGCTGGTGTCGAGGTCGACGAAGTGCGCGACCCCGGGCACGCCCAGCCGGACCAGCACCCAGTCGTTGCCGTCGTCGCGGCGGCGGGCGGTCTCCCAGCCTTCCCCCATCACCCGGGCCGGGCCGGGCGCGAGCAGGTTCTGCGGGGCGCCGTAGAACCGGTCGCTGCACCCCTGCACCTGTCCGCCGTGTTCCGTCGCCGCCAGGTCGAGGACGTCGGGCAGCAGGCGCGGGTCGGGCACCACGTCCCCGTGCACCCGCAGCCGGGCGACCCCGCCGTCGGGGAAGATGGTGAGCCGGACGTGGGTGACGTGGTGGGGCACGCTGACCGGGAAGGCGTTGCGGGCGTCGCCGGCCAGCGGCGAGCGGCCCAGCAGCGGCACCCACCGCGCCCGGGCCCAGCTCGGCCGGCCCCGGATAGCCGTCGACGGCGCACCCGTCGACGGCGGCGAACGGCGGATAGTTGCCGGTGAAGAAGCTGGTGTCGACGACCAGCAGGCGCACGATGCCCGGCAGGCCGAGCCGGACGATGGCGTGGTCGGAGCCGGGCTCGCGGCGGCGTCGGGTCTCCCAGCCGTCGTAGACCTGCCCTTTCGCGGCGAAGGTGCGGGGCGAGAAGGTCGGGGGCAGCGGCTCCACCAGGTTGTCCGCGGCGGCGAAGAACTCGTCGTTGGCGGTGACGACGCCACCGCCGAAGGCACGCGAGGCCAGGTCGGGCAGGGTGGCCAGCGCACGCAGGGCCGCCGGAGCGGGGCGGGCGGCCGGGCCGGCGGACTCGCCCGGGGCGCTCACGCCGCACCCGCCCGCAGCAGCCGGCCGCGCGGGGCGTCGCCGGTGACCGGTTCGCCGCGCAGCCAGGTGGCCCGCACGACGCCGGTCAACTGCTGCCCGGCGTACGGCGTCACGGGGTGCCGGTGGTGCAGCAGGCCCGGCTCGACGCGGAAGCCGGCGTCCGCGTCGAAGGCCACCAGGTCGGCGTCGCAGCCCACCGCGAGCCGTCCCTTGCTGGGCAGCCCGGCCAGGTTGGCCGGGCCGGTGGCCATCCAGCCGACGACGTCGGCCAGGCCGTGCCCACGTCGGCGGGCCTGGGTCCACACCACCGGCAGGCTGAGCTGCACCGACGCGACGCCGCCCCAGGCCGCGGCGAAGTCGCCGGTGTCGGCCCGTTTCAGCTCCGGCGGGCAGGGCGAGTGGTCGCTGACCACGCAGTCCACGGTGCCGTCGGCCAGCGCGGCCCAGAGCCGGTCCTGGTTGTCGCGGTCCCGGATCGGCGGGCAGCACTTGAACTCGGTCGCGCCGTCCGGCACCTGCTCGGCGGTCAATGCGAGGTAGTGCGGGCAGGTCTCCACGCTCAGCCGCACGCCGTCCGCCCGCGCGGCGACCAGCTCGGGCAGAGCCCCGGCCGACGACAGGTGCAGCACGTGGACCCGGGCCCCGGTCCGGCGGGCGGCGGCCACCACCGTCGCGACGGCGGACCGCTCGGCCGCCGGCGGTCGGGACGCGACGAAGTCGGCGTAGCGCGGCGACGGGGGCGACTGGCGCACCGACCCCGGGTCCTCGGCGTGCACGACGAAGAGGGCGTCGACCGTACGCAGGGCCTGCTCCAGCAGGTCGGCGTCGACCGGGGGGAACTCCGGCACGCCGGAGTCGACGAGGAACGCCTTGAAGCCGAACACCCCGGCCCGGTCCAGTGCCACGAGGTCGCCGAGGTTGCCCGGCACGACGCCGCCCCAGAACCCGACGTCGACATGGCAGCGGCCCCGCGCGGCGGCGCGCTTGGTCTCCAGCGCGGCCACGGTGACCGTCGGTGGGACGCTGTTCAGCGGCATGTCGATCAGGGTGGTGACACCGCCGGCCGCGGCGGCCCGGGTTGCGCTGGCGAAGCCCTCCCACTCGGTGCGGCCGGGCTCGTTGACGTGCACGTGCGTGTCCACCAGGCCGGGCAGCAGTGCGACGTCGCCCAGGTCCTCGTCGACGCCGGCGTCGAGCGGTTCGTCGTATCCGGCGAGCGCGGCGATCCGGCCGGCGCGCACGCCGATCGCCGCCGGCCGTTGCCCGCCCGGCAGCACCGCCCGCCGGGATCGCACCACCAGGTCGTAGCTCATCGGCCCTCCTCATCTCCTCGGCCCGGCGCCGGTCAGGTCACGACGCGTGCCGCCGCAGCTCGGCCCGGTCGAATCCGGTCCCCGCGACGGTGAGCGCCCCGCAGTGCAGCCCGCGCAGCAGGAACCCGGCGAGCGCGCGTCGGGTCGCCGGCTCGTCCAGCACCCCCTCCGAGCGGCGGTCCAGGTAGGCCCGCAACCGCCGGGCCGCGTCGGGCGCGCCGTCGCGGAAGAAGGCGTACGTCGCGGCGAACCGGGTCGGCAACTGCGCCGGGTGCAGGTCCCAGCCCTGGTAGAAGCCGCGTTCGAGGGAGCGGCGGACCAGCCGGGAGTGCAGCGCCCAGGCTGCCCGCACCGCCGTCGCCCCGCCCACCGGCAGCACGTTGGTGGAGCCGTCGCAGACAGGCACCCCGGCACCGGCCGCCGCCACCTGCATCACCGCCTTGGCGTGGTCGGCGGCCGGGTGCTCCATGCTCTGGTACGGGCCGGCCACCCCGCACGCCGCGCTGTAGTCGTACGTGCCGAAGTGCAGCCCCGCGCAGCGGCCCCCGGCGGCGGCGACCAGCCGGGCCACCGTCGCCGTGCCGTCCGGGCCGAGCACCGCGCGGGGCACCTCCACCTGAACCTCGAACCGTAGCGCCTCGTCCGTCAGCCCGTACGCCGTCTCCAGGCGAGCGCAGAGCGCGGCCATCGCCTCGACCTGCGCCGGGTGGCTGACCTTGGGCAGGGTCACCACGAAGCCGGCCGGCGGCCCGCCGCAGGCGTCGAGGAACAGGTCGAGGCTGCGGACCGCCCGGCGCCGGGTCGCCGCCTCCAGGCACTTGATCCGTACCCCGACGAAGGGCGTGGCGGCCCCGGCGGAGTGGGCCTGCACCAGCGCCCGGGCGGCCGAGCGCACCGCGTCGTCCTCGGCGTCGTCGTCGCGTACCCCGAAGCAGTCCTCCAGGTCGACCCGCAGGTCCTCGATCGGTTCCCGGGTCAGCTTGCCCTCCACGGCGGCGCGCAGCTCCTCGGCGAACGGCAGCGGCGGGTGGTCCCGCAGCGCGGGCAGCGCGGTCGGTCCCCCAGGACGGCCCGAGGTCGGCGTCTGACCCGGTCGGCGGGGACGTACACGGTGTGCACCGGCTGCCGGACGGCGACGGGGGGTGGCTGCGCGCCGCCCAGCTCGGCGTCGACGGCGGCGAGCCGGTCGTCGAGGTCGGCGTAGGCGTCCCGGGCCAGGCGCATCAGTCGGCCAGCGCCAGCAGCCGGCGGTGCGCCCGGGCGGCCTGCCCGGCGAGGATCTCGGCGTCGGCGGTGCGCAGCTCCGCGTGCTCGACGACGGTCCGGCCGCCGACCAGCAGCAGCGCCAGCGGTGCGGGTGGGCCGAGCACCAGCGCCGCGACCGGGTCGTCGATGCCGGCGTGCCCCAGCCCGTCGAGACGCCAGAGCGCGACGTCGGCGAGCTTGCCCACCTCCAGCGAGCCGATCTCGTCGGCGCGGCCGAGGCACTCGGCGCCGCCGACGGTGCCCAGGGCGAGGGCCTGCCGGGCGGTCAGCGCGGCCGGGCCGCCGCGCAGCCGGGCCGCGTAGAGCGCCTGCCGCAGTTCCGCGCCGAGTTGGCCGGCCTCCTGGGAGGCGGCACCGTCGACGCCGAGGCCCACCGGTACCCCGGCGGCGAGCAGCTCCGGCACGCGGGCGGTGCCGGCGCCGAGGCGGGCGTTCGAGCTGGGGCAGTGCGCCACCGCCGTCCCGGTGGCGGCCAGCCGGTCCAGCGCCGGGTCGTCCAGGTGTACGCCGTGGGCCAGCCACACGTCGTCGCCGAGCCAGCCGAGCTGCTCGGCGTACTCGACCGGGGTGCAGCCGTGCGTGGCACGGCAGTACTGCTCCTCCTCGGCGGTCTCGGCCAGGTGGGTGTGCAGCCGGACCCCCCGACGCCGGGCCAGCGCGGCGGACTCCCGCATCAGGGTGCTGGTGACCGAGAACGGTGAGCACGGGGCCACGGAGATCCGCAGCATCGAGCCGGGCGAGGGGTCGTGGTAGCGGTCGATGGCGGTCTCGGTGGCCAGCAGCGCCGCCTCGGTGCGCTCCACCAGCGAGTCCGGGGGCAGCCCGCCCGCCGACCGGCCGAGGTCCATCGACCCCCGGCACGGCTGGAAGCGCAGCCCGACCAGCCGGGCGGCCTCGATCTCGGCGGCCAGCGGGTCGTCACCGCCCGGGGGGAACACGTAGTGGTGGTCGGTGCTGGTCGTGCAGCCGGACAGGGCGAGCCAGCCCAACCCGGCCGCCGCCGCGGCGTTGACCATCTCGGCGTCCAGCCCGGCCCAGACCGGGTAGAGGGTGGTGAGCCAGCCGAACAGGTTTGACTGCTGGGCCAGCCCCCGGGTCACCCACTGGTAGAGGTGGTGGTGGGCGTTGACCAGGCCCGGGGTGGCCAGGCAGCCGGTGCCGTCGACCAGGCGGGCCGACCGGTCCACCGCATCGGCCCGCCCGGCCCCGACGGCGGTGATCCGGCCGTCGTCGCCGATCACCACGTGACCGACGGAGTACTCGGTGCGGGCGGCGTCGACCGTGGCGACGGCGCAGTTCTCGATGACGATCACCGGTGCCCCCGGCGTGATGCGGCGGTGCCGGCGGGCCAGGCGGGGTGGGCGGGCACGGCGCTCACCAGTCCCCGCCGGCCGGGGCGACGTCGTCGCGGCCGACGGTGCCCTCGATCACCCCGTACGGCCGGTCGGTGGCGACGAACACGGCGTTGGGGTTGTCCAGCCCGAACGGCGACAGGTCGACCGGGATGTGGTGCCGGTTGGGCAGCGACAGCTTGATCTCCGCCAGCTCCGGCCGGGTCTGGAGGACCCGCCGGCCCATCGCGTACAGGGTCTGCTGCAACGACCTGCTGTACGTCTCGACGAACGCGGCGACCAACGCCTCGCGTACCCGCTGGTAGGCGGCATCCCAGTCCGCTCCGGCGTCGAGGTGCCGCCAGCGGGCGTCCACGGCGGTGGCCAGGATCCGGTCGGTGGTCTCCGGCAGCGTCGTGTACTCGTCGCGCACGTAGCCGTGGAACTCGGAGTTCGTGGTGTTCATCAGCACCAGACCGGTCAGCCCGGACACCACCTGGGCGGTGTCCCCGTCGTAGCTGACCGTCGCGGTGCGGGTCTGCGCGCCGTCGCGCTGGAAGGAGTGCGGCCCGAGCCGCTGCCAGCCGAACTCCTGCACGGCCACCCGGGCGTGTCGGACGGCCGCCTGGCTGTGCACGAAGTGCCGGGCCAGCAGGAGCGCGAACGCCTCGGGGGAGGCGACGCCGTGCTCGCGGGCGAACGCGTAGACGGTGTTCTTCTGCGAATCGGTGGGCAGCACCTGACTGTTGTCGCCGGTGAGATGGGTGGCGTCCAGGTCCCCGGCGAGGGCGGTGCGGACGTCGAGGTCGCGCAGCGTGTGCCGGTCGCCGTCGCGGGCCACGTGGACCACGCGCACCTCGGCCTTGCCGTACCGGTTGGGCCCCAGCACGATCCCCATCTGTCAACTCCCTCGGTAGGTGGTGTAGCCGAACGGACTGAGCAGCAGCGGCAGGTGCAGGTGCGCGTCGGGATCACCGACCAGAAAGGACAGCACGACCTCCGGGAAGAAGGGATCCGGTCCGAGGTGCCCGTCGAGGTCGAAGACGAGCCGGTACCGGCCGGCCGCCCACTCACCCGCCGGCACCCAGTCGCGCAGCCGGCCGTCGGCGTCGGTCCGCCCGGCCCCGACCTGGCGCCACCGCGTACCGCCGAGCCGGTCGAGCCGGACCGGGATGCCCGGCGCGGGCAGCCCGACGACCGTGTCGAGCACGTGCGTGGACAACGGCGCGAACGGGCCACCGCGGCCCGCGTCAGGCCGGCTCATCGAGCAGCTTCCTGATTCGCAGCGCGGCGATCTTGGTCAGCTCATCGCGTATCACGGCCCGCTCGGTGGCCTCGTCGTGCGCCAGCCGGGCCCGCGCGGCGGCGAGCAACTCCACGTCGCTGCGGCCGGTGGCGCAGATCAGGAACAGGTGTCCGAAGCGGCGCTCGTACTCCTCGTTCGCCTCGGCGATGGCGGCGCGGGTCCGGCCGGACGATGCGTCCAGGCCGGACTGTTCCCCCCGCGACCAGCCGTCCTCCCGGCGCTGCCCCACCGGGCGCTGGCCGATGCGCGGGTGGGCGGCGAGCGCCTGTTCGACCTCGGGCCAGGTGAGCCGCGCGCTGGCGGCGTCCGCCGCGGCCAGCAGCGCGGCCAGGTTCTGATACGGCCGCCCGGCGACGATCTCGCGGGCCCAGCGGGGGACGGCGCAGCAGGCCGCAAGCTCGTCCTCGGCCCGCTGCGCGGCGAGCGCGTTGAACTCCTCGATCCGACCCACGGTCGCCCTCCCGTCACTCCCGGAAGGAGTCACACAGGCGGGCCGGCGGGCCGAACAGCGCCGCGAGGTCCAAAACCGGCCGGGTTACCGACGCCGCCGTTGTACGTTCCTCCAGCCTCCAGCCTCCAGCCTCCAGCCGCCAGCCGCCAGCCGCCAGCCGCCAGCCGCCAGCCGCCGATCAGCGGGTGGATGCTGCCGGTGGCGTCAGCCGTGGATGCTGCCGGTGGCATCGCGCAGCCGCCCGCCCCGGCGGCCGTTGCGGACCGCGACGAGTTCCGCGGCGATGCTGACGGCCGTCTCGGCGGCGCTGCGCCCACCCAGGTCCAGGCCGACGGGCGAACTGAGCCGGGCCAGCGCCGCCTCGGTGACGCCGGCCTCGCGGAGCCGGCCGAGCCGGTCGTGGTGGGTCCGCCGGGAGCCCATCGCCCCCACGAAGCCCAGCTCCAGGTCGAGGGCCAGCCGCAGCGCCGGGACGTCGAACTTCGCGTCGTGGGTGAGCACGCACACGGCGGTCCGTTCGTTCAGCCGGCCCGCCGCGACCTCGGCCGCGAGGTAGCGGTGCGGCCAGTCGACCACCACCTCCTGCGCCTGCGGGAATCGGCGCGCGGTGGCGAAGACCGGGCGGGCGTCGCAGACGGTGACCCGGTAGCCCAGGACGACGCCGATCCGGGCGAGCTCGGCTGCGACGTCGATCGCGCCGAACACGATCAGCCGGGGCGGCGGGGCGTAGGACCGCACCAGCACCGTCACCTGGTCGGCCGCGCCGCAATCGTCGGGCGGCAGGCGCAGCGGCCCGCTGCGTCCCTCGGCCAGCAGCCGGCGGCCGGCGGTCACCGCCGCCTCGTCCAGCCGGGTGTCGCCGAGGGTGCCGTGGTGGTCGTCCGGCCCGGCCACGATCCGCCGGCCGAGGCGCCCCGCCGGCCCCCGCACGCAGGTCAGCACCGCCACCGCGGCACCCGAGCGGACGGCCTCGGCCAGCACCGCCAGCTCCGGGAAGCCGGCGCTGGTGACCCGTTCGACGTACACGTCGATGGTCCCACCGCAGGTCAGTCCCGCCGCGAACGCGTCCCGGCCGGTCACCCCGAAGCGCAGCAGGGCGGGTCGGCCGGTCCGGAGCGCCTCCTGGCAGGACTCGTGCAGCGCCGCCTCGACGCACCCGCCGGAGACGCTGCCGGTGACCGAGCCGTCCGGGCCGACCAGCATCGCGGCGCCGGCCGGGTGGGGGGCGCTGCGCCAGGTCTCGACGACGGTGGCCAGGGCGACGGCATCGCCGTCGTCGCAGCGGCGCAGCAACTCGGCGAGCACCTCATCCACCGCCGGGCCGCCCCTCGTCGGCGGGCGGCACGTCGAGGTCCGCGTCGTGGGCCACGTCGGCGCACGGCACGATCCGCACCCGGTCGAGGCGCTGGCGCAGGTAGCCGCCCGCGCCGGTGTCGCCGGTTGCCGAGGCGAGCACGCCTGTCCAGTGTTCCCGGCCCAGCAGCACCGGGTGACCCCGGCGGCCCGGCCCGTAGCCGGCCGTGGCCAGGGCCGCCGGGCCGGCGTCGGCCGCGACCCGCCGTATCGCCTCGGCGGAGATGCCCGGCATGTCGACGAGGAGCACCACCACCGCCACCGCGTCGGTGGCGGTCAGTGCCGTCAGCCCCACCCGCAGCGAGGAGCCCATTCCGGTGGCCCAGCGGGGGTTGCCGACCACCCGGGCGCCGGAGAGGTCGGCGACGGCACGGACCCGGTCGGCCGCCGCGCCGAGCACCACCAGCGCCGGGGCGCAGCCGGCCTCGACGAGGGTACGCACCGCGCGTTCCACCAGCAGCGGGCCGCTGTGGCGGACGAGCGCCTTGGGCCTGCCGTAGCGGCGGCCGGCACCGGCGGCGAGTACCAGGCCGGCGACGGTCCCGGGGCTCGGCCCGGTCGTGGTGGGTAGCTGCACGACATCTCCCTCACGCCGGGCGGGACCGCCGCACATCCCCGGCCCGGGGCGGCCGACGACGGCACCGGGCCACGATTTGCCTGGCGGCGGGGCTGCCCGAGCAGGCGGGCGGATCGGCTCACCATGCGGAGCGGGCCCGCAGGCTGTCAAGGGGTGGCCGGCCCGGGCGTGGCGGCCGCCGCCCCGGTTTGGAGCTTCGTCCAACGAGGCCGGGTTCGCGTCCGACCGTGTTGTCACCGGCGCGCATTGTCGGGCCGGCGGCCGTGTTGCTTGGATTCCCCCATCGGTCACCGCCGCCCGCCCCGCCCGCCGCACCCACCCGACCGGTCAGCTGACGTCGGCGGGCGGCACCCGCCCCGAGCGAAAGGGCGAAGCCTGTGGACCTGTTCACCGTGCACGACGTGATCGCCGCGGACGCCGACGCGTGGCAGCCGGGCGACCGCTGGCTCGCCGGCGGCACGTTCCTCTTCTCGCAGCCGCAACCGCGCACCCGCCGGCTGCGCGACCTCACCGCCCTGTCCTGGCCCCCGTTGCGGACCAGCCAGGACCCGGCCGAGCCGGGCCTCGACATCGCCGCGACCTGCACCATCGCCGAGCTGTTCCGGTACTCGCCGCCGGCGCGCTGGCCGTCGCTGGGCCCGCTGATCCAGGGCTGTTGCCACGCGTTCCTCGCCTCGTTCAAGGTGTGGAACGTCGCGACGGTCGGCGGCAACCTCTGCGCGGCGCTGCCGGCCGGGCCGATGATCTCCCTGGTCACGGCCGCCGAGGGGTCCTGCCTGCTCCAGGGGCTCGACGGACGGCACCGGCGCGTGCCGGCGGCCGAGCTGGTCCGCGACGTCGGCGCGACGGTGCTGCGCCCGGACGAGTACCTGCACACGATCCGGTTGCCCGCGCGCACCCTGGGCGGCCGGTTCACGCTGCGGCGGGCGTCGCTGC
>NZ_GG657738.1:6419008-6421360 GCF_000158815.1 Micromonospora sp. ATCC 39149
ACCGCGACCCGGACACCGGGGCGTTCACCCTCACCGTGACCGCCGCCACCCGGCGACCGGTCGCCGTCGCCCTGGCCGACCTGCCCCGGCCGGGTGAGCTGGCCGACCTGCTGGACGCCCGGATCCCCGCCGGGGACTGGTACGACGACGTGCACGGCCTGCCGGCGTGGCGGCGGCAGATGACCCTGCGGCTGGCCGAGCAGGTCCGCGCCGAGCTGGCGGGGGTGACGGCGCGGTGAGCGTACGGGTGAACGGCCAGCCGTGCGCCGTCGCACCGAGCGGCGGCCAGTGCCTGCGCGGCTACCTGCGCGAACAGGGCTGGTTCGGGGTGAAGAAGGGCTGCGACACCGGCGACTGCGGCGCCTGCACGGTGCATGTCGACGGCGTGCCGGTGCACAGTTGCCTGTATCCCGCCGTGCGGGCCGTCGGCCGCGAGGTGACCACCATCGAGGGGGTCGCCGCCGTGGCCGGCGGGCCCGAGACGCAACAGCGGTTCCTCGACGCGCAGGGGTTCCAGTGCGGCTTCTGCACGGCCGGGTTCATCATGACCGCCGTCGCCCTCGACGAGGGGCAGCGCGCCGACCTGCCCGCCGCGCTGAAGGGCAACCTGTGCCGGTGCACCGGGTACCGGTCGATCGCCGACGCGCTGCACGGCGTCCGCAACGCCGAGGAGGCGACCCCGGGCGGGGCGGTGGGCCGGAACCTGCCGGCGCCGGCCGGGCCCGACATCGTCACCGGTGCGGCCCGGTTCACCGCCGACGTGACGGTGCCCGGGCTGGCCCACGTCCGGCTGGTCCGTTCGCCCCTGCCGCACGCCCGGGTCGTCGACGTCGACGTGCGCGCCGCCCTCGCCGTGCCCGGAGTGCTCGCCGTGCTCACCCACCGGGACGCGCCGACGACCCTGTTCTCCACCGCCCAGCACGAGAACGCCGACGACGATCCGGCCGACACCCGGGTCCTCGACGACGTGGTCCGGCACGTCGGGCAGCGGGTCGCCGTCGTGGTCGCCGAGACCGAGGCCGCCGCCGAGGAGGGATGCGCCAGGGTACGGGTCGACTACCACCCGCTGCCCGCCGTCACCGACCCCGAGCAGGCGATGCGGGCAAACGCGCCGGCGATCCACGGCGACAAGGGCGCGGACTGCCGGATCGCCCGTCCGGCCGGGAACGTGGCCGCCGAACTGCACGGCGAGTGCGGCGACGTGCGCGCCGGATTCGCCGCCGCCGACGTGGTGTACGAGGAGACGTTCCGCACCCAGCGGGTGCAACACGCGCACCTGGAGACGCACTGCGCGATCGCCTCGTTCGACGCGGACGGGCGGATCGTCGTGCGCAGCAGCACCCAGACGCCGTTTCTCACCCGGCGGGCCCTCGCCCGGATCTTCGACCTGCCGCCCGATCGGATCCGGGTGGTGGCCGGCCGGGTCGGGGGCGGCTTCGGTGGCAAGCAGGAGATGCTGGTCGAGGACGTCGTGCTGCTCGCCGCGCTGCGTACCGGACGGCCGGTGAAGCTGGAGTTCACCCGGGCCGAGCAGTTCCACGCCGCCACCACCCGGCACCCGTTCACGATCCGGGTACGCGTCGGCGGTCGCCGCGACGGGACGCTGACCGCGCTGCAACTGCGGGTGGTCTCGGACACCGGCGCGTACGGCAACCACGGGCCGGGGGTGCTCTTCCACGGCTGCTCGGAGTCGGTGGCGGTGTACCGGTGCCCCGCCAAGCGCATCGACGCCTGGGCGGTCTACACCAACACCGTGCCGTCCGGCGCCTTCCGCGGGTACGGCCTCGGTCAGGTCTCCTTCGCGGTCGAGTCCGCTGTCGACGAGCTGGCCCGCCGCCTCGGCGTCGCGCCGGACGAGTTCCGCGCCCGCAACGTCGTCCGCGCCGGCGACGACCTGGTCACCCCGGCCGGCGAACCGGACGACCTCGCCATCCGCAGCTACGGCCTGGACCAGTGTCTGGACGTCGTGCGGTCCACGGCCGCCGAGCCGGACACCGGGCCGGGCGCGCCGGCGGGATGGCTGGTCGGCGAGGGGTCCGCGTTGGCCATGATCGCGACCGGGCCGCCGGGGGGACACCACGGCCAAGCCCGGCTGAGCCTCACCCCGGCCGGTGACTACCAGCTCGACGTGGGGACGGCCGAGTTCGGCAACGGCTCCACCACGGTCCACCAACAGATCGCCGCCGACGTGCTGGGCACCACACTGGACCGGATCCGCGTGCGGCAGTCGGACACCGCGCTGGTCGGACACGACACCGGCGCGTTCGCCTCCACCGCCACGACGGTGGCCGGCACCGCCGTTCTCCGGGCGGCCACCGCGCTGCGGGAGCTCCTGCTGGACCTCGCCGCCGG
>NZ_GG657738.1:6422202-6447598 GCF_000158815.1 Micromonospora sp. ATCC 39149
CGTGCTCACCGGGCTGATGTGGCGGCAGGCGGCCCGACCGATGCCCGAAGAATTCGTCCAGGTCGTGCGCCGAGGCCCGAGTCAGCGCGATCGGCGCGGGACGACGCTGCCCTCGGGCGGCGTGCCGTCGGACCTGGTCGAGGCCTGCCGCCGGCACGGCGTGCCCCTGTTCGAGATTCCGGTGGAGGTGTCCTTCCGGGAGGTCATCGACGCCCTCGCGCCGTCGGTGTGGAAGCAGCGGGCGACCGGGCTGGCCACGATGCTCGGCCGGCAACGGGGGGTGGTCGCGGCGATGGCCGCCGGTGCCCGGCTGCCCGATCTGCTGCCGGCCGTCGCCGCCGACCTGGGCGTGCGGTGCTGGCTGCTCTCCGCCACCGGCCGGTTGGTCGCCGGCACGGCCCCGTTGCCGGCCTCGGCCGCCGGGGAACTGGCCACCGCCTTTCTGACCGCCGCGCGGCTGCCGTTCACGACCCGGGCCGGCAGGACCCTCATGTCGGTCACCGCGATTCCCGGCTCCCCGGCGCACCGGATGGCGTCCTGGCTGCTCGCCTGCGCGCCGCTCGGGCCGGAGCTGCCAGCCGCGCCGGCCGGGCCGGAAGCGCCAGCGGGGGCACCCGGAGGTGCCGGCCGGGGCGGGGCGGGGGGTCACGGGCGCATCCCGGCCCCCGGGTCACCGGGCCCCGCGCGGTACGGGCGGATGCCGACACGCCGGCCCTGCCCGGGGACGACGTGCTGGCCGAACTGGTCAACATGGTCGCGTTGGAACGGACCCAGGCCGACGAGGCCGAGCGGGTCGAGCAGCGCCTGCCGACCAGGTGGGGCGGGCGCTGGCCGGCGACGGCGACGAGGCCGACCTGCGGGCCCGGCTTCGGGCCTGCGGGCTGATGCCGGACCGGAGCTTCGTCGCGATGACCGCGACCCTGACCGGGCTGCGGACGCCTCCGGCGCTGGCCCTCGCGGTGCTGCGCGAGGCGATCCGGACCATGGGCGTACCGGCGGCCGTGACGGCGCTGCCCGGCAACACGCAGGACCCGACCCTGCTGGCGGTGGTGGGCGACGCCGCGTCCGGGCAGACCGCCGGGGCCGCGTCCAGCGGGTTCCGCGCCGCCCTCGACATCCTGGCCGCCGGGCTGGGACCCGGGCGCCTCTCGGTCGGGATCAGCACCCCCGGTCGCGCCGCCGCGGCGCTGCCGGGGCTCGTGCAGGAGGCCACCCATGCCCTGCGCGCGGCGGCGGCCTGCCCCGGGCCGGTGGCCCTGGTCTGCTCCGGGGAGATGGCCTCCCACCTGATCCTGCTGGCCGGCGTGCCGGCCGACACCCAGCGGGCCTTCCGGTCCCGGCTGCTCGACCCGCTGACCGGCTACGACCGGCGACACGGGACCGAGCTCGTGCACACCCTGAACGCGTTCCTGTCCGCCAACGGCGCCTGGCGCCGGTGCGCGGAGTCACTGCACGTGCACGTCAACACCCTGCGGTACCGGATCGGTCAGATCGAGCGGCTCACCGGCTGCGACCTCGGCCGGTTCGAGGACCGGGTGGACCTCTTCCTGGCCCTGCGGCTGCGCGAGCCTGCCGGCTCGGGAGCCGCCGACCGACTCGGCGCCGAGGCGGTGAGCGATGGCCCGCGCGGCGTGGTTGGGCGCAGCGGGGGCGGCGCGGCGACCGACCGCCACGGCAGCTGGGCAGCACCGCCGTGAGGACGGCCGCCGTCACCGGCAGCCCCCAGGGCCGTCGATGCGGGCTGCGCAGGTGGGCGGGCCGGTGGGACATGAACGCCGACGGCAGGGACTTCGCCGTCGACGACATCGAGGTTCCTCCGGGTGCGGCGGCGGTCAGGCCACCGGTCGTACGGCGAACGCTGCCCGCAGCAGCGTCTCGTCCCGCGACGACGGCCCGACGAGCAGCGTGAAGGCGCCGGGCTCGACCACCCGGGCGCCCCGGCCGTCGACGATGGCGCAGTCGGCGACGGGGATGTCGATGCGGACCGTCGCGCTCTGGCCGGGCCGCAGCTCCACCTGACGGAACGCCTTGAGTTCCTTCTCCGCCCAACTGACGGACGTGACGGTGTCGCTGACGTACGCCTGGATGGTCTCCCGGACCGGCCGGGCCCCCGTGTTGCGGACGGTGACCTCGGCGTGGACGGTGTCCGTGGGCGACAGGTCGCCCGGTTCGACCCGCAGGTCGGCGTACTCGACCTCCGTGTACGACAGGCCGTCGCCGAAGGCGAAGGCGGGGCGCTGGGTCAGGTCGGCGTACCGGGAGCCGTGCTGGCCGCGGAGCTGGTTGTAGTAGGTGGGCTGCTGGCCGACGTGCCGGGCGAACGAGATGGGCAGCCGCCCGGCGGGCTCGATGAGGCCGAGCAGCAGTTCGGCGACGGCCCGGCCGCCCTGCATACCCGGGTTCGCCACCCAGAGCAGGGCTGCGGCGTCGAGCGCCGAGTCCGGCAGGACCAGCGGCTTGGAGGCGAGCAGGACGACGATCAGCGGGGTGCCGGTCGCGGCGAGGGCGTCCAGCAGCGCGATCTGCCCGCCGATCGTCGAGCGTGGCGGTGCTGCGGCCCTCGCCGACCAGCTCGATGCGCCGACGACCGCGACGACGTAGTCGGCCCGCGCGCGCGGCGACCGCCTCGGCGATCAGCGCTCCGTCCGGCGGGCAGGGCACGACATCTGTGGGCTGGGCTGGGCCGTCGTGACAGCTCGGCCTCGCCGTCGGGCGCCATGGTGAGGATGTCGGCGCCGAGGGGCGGGGTCACCGTCCAGCCGTCGGGCGCGTGCGCGCGCAGGACGACGAGGATCGTGGTGATCATGTCGCGGGGCTGGCCGTCGCGCATCCAGTCGGCCTGGCCGGAGGAGCCGGCCCAGTCGCCGAGCTGGGTCTGCGCGTCGTCGGCGAGCGGGCCGACGACCGCGACGGTACGCAAAGCGCCGCCGTCGCCCCGGGCGCGGCCGGTGTCGTCGGCCCGGAACCCGCCCGCCAGCGGGAGCACCCCGTCGTTGCGCAGCAGCACCATTTTTCCTTTGGGCGACCTCCAGGTTCAGTGCGGTGTGCGGCGCGCTGCCGATCACCGCCCGCTGCCGGGCGACGTCCGGGCGGCGGGGGTCCTCGAAGAGACCCAGCTCGAACTTCAGGGCCAGGATGCGGGAGACGGCGTCGTCGAGGTCCGACTCGGCGAGCAGCCCCTGCGCCACCGCGTCCTGGGCGCCCTGGAAGAACTGCGGGGTGGTCATGACCATGTTGTTGCCGGCCCGCACGGCTGCGGCGGCGGCGTGCGTGTGGTCGGGCTGGACCTGCTGCTCCCAGACCATCCGGCCGACGTTGTCCCAGTCGGTGACGAGCATGCCGGTCCAGCCCCACTCGCCGCGCAGTACGTCGGTCAGGAGCCAGTCGTTGACGGTGATCGGCACTCCGTCGGTGCTCTGGTAGCCGAGCATGAAGGTGCGGCACCCCTCGCGCGCCACCCGCTCGAACGGCGGCAGGAACCAGGCGCGCAACTTCCGTCGGGACAGGTCCGCCTCGCTGGCGTCCCGGCCGCCCTGGGTCTCCGAGTAGCCGGCGAAGTGCTTGGCGGTGGCCAGCACGGCGGTCGGGTCGGCGAGGTCCTCGCCCTGGTAGCCGCGCACCATCGCGGCGGCGAGCTCGCCGATCAGGAACGGGTCCTCGCCGAACGTCTCGCCGATGCGGCCCCAGCGCAGGTCGCGGGCGATGCACAGCACCGGGGAGAAGGTCCAGTGCACGCCGGTCGGGGCGACCTCGACCGCGGTGGCGCGGGCGACCCGCTCGACGAGGTCCGGCGCCCAGGTGGCGGCCATGCCGAGCTGGGTGGGGAAGATCGTCGCGCCGGGGAAGAACGAGTGCCCGTGGATGCAGTCCTCGCCGACCAGCAGCGGGATCCGCAGCCGGGTCCGCGCGGTCAGCTCGTGCGCCTGGAGCACCCGCGCGGGGGAGGTGTGCAGGATGGATCCGACGTGCTTTTCCAGGACGAGGTCGGCCAGGTCGCCGTGGGCGTCGAGCTGCATCATCTGGCCGACCTTCTCCGCCAGGCTCATCCGCCCGAGCAGATGGGCCACCCGCTGCGCCGTCGGCCGGGTCGGGTCGAGGTGGGGCAGGTCGTCGCTCATCGGGTCTCCGATGCTCCGGGACACGGTCATCGCACGACCGTACACACCCGCGCGCAACACGCCAGGTGACCGCCGTCAGCGCGAGGAGCCGTAGTCACGAGCAGGGGAGCGGGCGAAGCCCGTCTGGTAGGCGACGACTACGAGTTGGGCGCGGTCTCGGGCGCCCAGCTTGGCCATGATTCGGTTGACGTGTGTCTTCGCGGTCAACGGGGAGACGTAGAGGCGTTCGGCGATCGCGTTGTTGGAGAGTCCGGCGGCGACCAGGGTGAGTACCTCGCGCTCGCGTTCGGTGAGGGCGGCCAGCTCGGTCGGTACGGCGCCGGTGGCGGGTTTGAGGCTCGCGAGGTACCGGGCGATGAGCGCCTGGGTGGCTTTCGGCGACAGCAGTGCCTCGCCACCGGCGACGATCCGGATCGCGTCGAGAAGGTCGGCCGGCTCGACACCCTTGCCGAGGAAGCCGCTGGCCCCACTGCGCAGGGCCTGGAAGACGTACTCGTCGGCCTCGAACGTGGTCAGGATCAGCACCCGTACCCCCGCCAGGGCCTCGTCGGCGGTGATGGCCTGGGTAGCGGCGAGGCCGTCGAGGTCGGGCATGCGGACGTCCATCAGGATGACGTCGGCGCGGGTCTCGCGGGCCAGCCGGACCGCCTCCTGCCCGTTCGCCGCCTCGCCCACGACCTCTAGGTCGGGTGCGTTCTGGATCAGCATGCGGAACCCGGCCCGGATGAGGGCCTGGTCGTCGGCGAGCAGGACGCGGATGCTCATCCGGTGGTCTCCATCGCGGCGGCGTGGCGCTCGGCTGGCAGGTCGGGCAGGGGCAGCCGGGCGTCGAGGTGGAAGGTGCCGTCCGGTTCGAGTGCGGCATGCAGGCTGCCGCCGACGGCGTGGGCGCGTTCGCGCATGCCGGTCAGCCCGTTTCCGGTGCCGGCGGCCGCGGACGGGCGGGTGTGTACGGCGTTGCGAACTTCGATGCGCAGCGCGTCGGGGCGGTAGTCGACCAGCAGCCGTGCCGCGCCCGCGCCGTGCTTGTGGGCGTTGGTCAGTCCTTCCTGGATGATCCGGTACGCGGCCAGGTCGGTGGCTAGCGGGACGGGCCGGGACTGGCCGACCTGCCGGTGCTGGATCCGCAGTCCGGCGGCGGTCAGCGTCTCCAGGAGGTGACCGAGGCGGGACAGGCCGGGGACGGGCTCGGTCGGTTGCACCACCTCCCCGGACTGGCGCAGCACATACAGCAGGGAGCCCAGCTCGTCCAGGACCGTGCGGCCGGCCTCGCGGATGTGGCCGAGCGCCTCGTCGGCCTGGTCGGGCTGGCTGCGCAGCATGTGGCTGGCCACCCCGGCCTGGACGTTGATCAGGGCGATGTGGTGGGCGATCACGTCGTGCAGCTCCCGGGCGATGCGTAGTCGCTCCTCAGCCACCCGGCGGCGGGCCTCCTCCTCCTTGGTCGCCTCGGCGCGGATCGCCCGCTCCTCGGTCGCGGCGAGGTAGTCGCGCCAGGTGCGGACCGCCCCGCCGATGGAGGCGGCCATGCCGGTCCAGGCGATCGCCCCCAGGCTTCCCGGGTCGGTGAGCGAACCGATCGCCGCGGCGTCGATCGTGTAGAGGCTGGCGGCCGTGCCGAGGGCGGCGATGACCCCGACCCGCCGGCTGGCGGTCCGGGTGACGGTGTAGAGCGTGATGATCGCGGTGACCTCGAGTATGGGCGTCTTGTCACCGGACGTGGCGGTGACCACGATCAGGCTCAGGACCGCGAGCGCCAGCACGGTCAGCGGCGCCCGGCGCCGGGTCAGCAGCAGTACGAAAGCGATCCCGGCGGCCACGGCGTCGGCGCCGGTCGGTTCCGGACCGTCGTCGGGGCCGAACCTGAGTACCAGCGGCAGCGCGCCGACCCCCGCCACCAGGGTGGCGAGGGCGGCGTCGAGCAGGTGCGGGTGGTTGCGGTTCAGCTGCCGCGGCCACGCTGGGCCGATCATGTACTCACCGTACTGTCACGCGTCGCGGCGCTTGAGCAGGACGGCGGCGCCGGCCAGCAGTACCGCGATGTAACCGGTGAAGACGGCCAACCCGGGCCACGCGGACAGCGACGGGCTGGCCGCCTCGACCGCCATGAACGACCCGGCGGCGTTCGAGGGCAGGTAGGGGAAGATGCTGTCGTCCCAACTGGCCGGCAGGAGTTGGATGAGAACGGGTAGCACGAAGAGCGCGCCGACCACGGTGGTGACCGCGCCGGCGGTGTTGCGCAGCAGCGCGCCCACGGCCAGACCGATCAGGCCGGCGCCGGTCAGGTAGACCGCCGCGCCGACGACCGCCCGGAACACCCCGGGATCGGCGAGGGTGACGCTGGTGAAGCCGCGGGAGGAGAGGATCGCCTGGCCGGCCAGGAAGGCGACCAGCGACGTGGCGAGCATCAGCACGAAGCTCACCGCGGCGAAGACGATCACCTTGGCCCACAGCACCGGCAGACGCGCCGGCACCGCCGCCAGCGTGGCCCGGATCATCCCGGAGGCGTACTCGCTGGTGCTCGTCAGCACGCCGAGCGCCGCGGTGGCGAGCGCGGCGAGCATCACCCCGCCCAGGCTCATCGAGGCCGGATCGCTGAAGTCGTCCTGGCCGGGCCCGCCGTCCCCGGTGCCGATGACGCCGCTGACGAGCGACCCGACGCCGATCGTGAGCAGCGCGGTGATCGCCAACGTGTAGATCGTGGAGCGTAACGACCAGAACTTGATCCACTCCATGCGGAGTACCCGCGGCAGTGTGACCCGCAGGTCGCGCGAGGGGCCGGTGACGGCAGGGGTGGTGGTCATCAGTTCGTCCTTCCGGCGGTGGCCAGCGCGCCGGCGGTGGCGTGGTACTCGACGGCATCCCGGGTGAGCTCCATGAACGCCTCCTCCAGCGAGGCCTCCTGCGGCGACAGCTCGTGCAGGACCAGGCCGGCGGCGGCGGCGCGCTCACCGATCTCCGCAGGGTCCAGCCCGGTGACCTCCAGCACGCCAGGTTCGGTGTTGGTGACGGTGACGCCCTCACCCACCAGCACGCCGCCGAGGCTGGCGGCCTGCGGCGAACGGACCCGCACGCTGCGGGTCGACGCCTGCGCGATGAACTCGGCGATCGGGCCGGCGGACAGCAGCCGCCCCCGCCCGATCACGATGAGGTCCTCGGCGATCAACGCCATCTCGCTCATCAGGTGCGAGGAGACGAAGACCGTCCGGCCCTGCCCGGCCAGGCTCTTGAGCAGATTGCGGATCCACAGCACCCCTTCGGGGTCCAGCCCGTTGACCGGCTCGTCCAGCATGACGATCCGCGGGTCGCCCAGCAGCGCCGAGGCAATGCCCAGCCGCTGCCCCATGCCGAGCGAGAAGCCACCGGCCCGCTTGCGGGCCACCTCGCTCAGACCGACCATGTCGATGACATCGAGCACCCGGCCCTTGTCAATGCCGTTGCTCGCCGCCAAGGACAGCAGATGGTGGTACGCCGAGCGACCCGGATGGATCGCCTTCGCCTCCAGCAGCGCCCCGATCTCCTGCAACGGGGCCTTGAGCCGCGCATACGAGCGGCCGTTGACGCGTACCTGCCCGGACGTCGGCCGGTCCAGACCCATGATCACCCGCATCGTCGTCGACTTGCCGGCCCCGTTGGGGCCGAGAAAGCCGGTGACCACGCCCGGCCGTACGGCGAAACTCAACGAGTCGACCGCGAGCTTCTCGCCGTACCGTTTACTGAGGTCGTTCACCTCGATCATCTGCCACCCCTCCAGCTGTCTCACGCGACGACCCAAGACTCGCCGGAAGATCCGGCGGCGACATCGTCCAGCCGCAGACACTCCGGCGTACTGCGATCGCTGTACCGCCCCCTAGGGGTTAGGGGTACGCCCAGAACGGAGCGAGGATCGGCACTGGCGCATGGCGTGGTCGGTCAGACACCCGCAACGTGCCAACGCGCTCGGCTGCCGACGTCACGATCGCTGCGGCAGGCGCCAGGTTCGTACCACGCGCGGTATCGCGAAGGCACCGTCGAGGCGCGGGCCTGTCGAAGCACCAAAGCTGGCGCGGTCCCGGGTTAGGGGGTGTGGGGGTCTGGTGAGACCAGACCGTTCTTGTAGGCCAGGACGACGAGTTGTGCTCGGTCGCGGGCGCCGAGCTTGGTCATGGCGCGTTGGATGTGGGTGCGTACGGTGAGCGCGCTGAGATTGAGTTCCCGTGCGATTTCGTCGTTGGACTTTCCGTCGGCGGCCAGCTTCATGGCCTCGCGTTCGCGGTTGGTCAGATCGCGGATCCCGGGTGTGGTGGGCTGCGGGGCGGCGGTGTTCGGTGGCGGAGTGGCGAGGAACTGGCTGATGAGGGCTTTGGTGGCACCTGGGGAGAGCAGGCTCTCGCCGGTGGCGACGGTACGGATGGCTTCGAGGAGGGCGTCGGTGGTGACGTACTTGCCGAGGAAGCCGCTGGCGCCGGCGCGTAGGGCGCGGGCGACGTGCTCGTCGTTTTCGAAGGTGGTGAGGATGAGGACCCGGGTGCCGGTCAGGTCGGGGTCGGCGCAGATGGTCTCGGTGGCGGTCAGGCCGTCGACACCGGGCATCCGCACGTCCATCACGATGACGTCGGGACGGTGTTCGCGGGCGCGATCGACGGCCTGCGCGCCGTCGGCGGCCTCGGCGACGACCTCGAGGTCGTCGCAGGAGTCGATCAGCATCTTGAAGGTGCCGCGTAGCAGCGCTTGGTCGTCGGCGAGAAGGACTCGGATCGTCATGGCGTCCCCTGGGGTGTGAGAGAGCGCGGCACGGGCGCGTGCGGATGCAGCGGCAGGGCGGTCACGACTTCGAAGTCGGCGGCACCGCTGTCGCTGACCCGCAGGTCGCCGCCGACCGCATGGGCCCGTTCACGCATCCCGATGATGCCGTAGCCGGCGGAGCCGCGTCTGGGTTGCTCGTCGGTACGGGTGTCGTTGGTGACCGTGATGGTGAGCCTGGTGCTGCTGTAGCGAAGGCGCAGCGCGGCCGTCGCCGACGCGGAGTATTTGGTGGCGTTGGTCAGCGCCTCTTGGATGATGCGGTAGGCGGTCAGGTCGATCCCGGGCGGCAGGTCCCGAGGCTCGCCCTCCGTCGCTAGGTTGACTGTCAGGCCGGCGGACCTGCAGACCTCCAGCAGGTCTGGGAGCTGGGCCAGCCCCGGCGCCGGTTCGAGGCTGTCCGCGTCTGGGCCGCTGTGGCGCAGCACGCCGACGGTGTCGCGCAGCTCGAGCATGACCGTGGAGGTGGTGGCTTGCAGGTCGGTGAGGATCTTCTTGGTGAGTTTCGGGTCGGACTCCAGCAGGTGGGCCGCGGTGCCGGCCTGCGCGTTGGCCACGGCCATGTGGTGAGCCACGACGTCGTGCAGGTCACGAGCGATGCGCATCCGTTCCTCCGTGACCCGCAGCCTGGCCTCTTCCTCACGGGTCCGCTCGGCGTGCTCGGCGCGGGCCTGGACGGCCTCGAGCCAGGCGTGACGCAGCCGGGTCCCGCTGCCCATGGCCAGCGGCAGCAGCAGCCACAGGGCAGGCCCGAAGGCGCGCAGCGCCACCATCGCGTCCAGGTCGACCCCGACCGCGGTGCCGACGACAAGCACGGTCGTTACGCCGCCGTACGCCCAGGTCGTCCGCGAGTCGGTCGCGGCAGCCAGCCAGTACAGCGCCACCATCAGCGGCGCGAGCAGGAGCGGGGACAGGACGAAACCGAGGCTTCCCGTCACGACGGCGCAGACAGCGGTCACCACGACCGCGCTCCGCAGACGCTTGCGGGCCCCGAACAGCGCCAGACAGGCGATCCCCGTCACGACATTGGCGACCCAGACATCCTGCGGACGACTCTCGCCCGGGCCGACGAGATTCGCCCCGATCACCGCGCCACCAAGCAACGCGAGCACGATGACCGCGTCGGTCAGCCGCGGATACCGCTGCGCGTACTCCTCCAGACTGACCATCAGAGCTCCTCCTGATCCGCCGCGGGCCGGCGGCGCCGAAGTCGATTGTCTTCCGAGCCAACCAGCTCGTATCTGCCGTACGGGCCGGGCCCGCCGTTCTCCGCGGACCCGGCCCTTAATGATCAGTGACTACTCATCCGCCTGTCACGGGGCGCTTGCGGGCATGGGCTCCCGCTCGCGCTCCGGCTCCCCCAGCGGATCCCGCTCCAGGCTCGCGCCCTCGACGTCGACGCGCGGCAGGATCCTGTCCAGCCAGCGGGGCAGCCACCACGCCCGGCGGTCGAGCAGCGCCATGACAGCCGGGACGATGGCCATCCGGACCACGAACGCATCCAGGAACACTGCGGCGGCGAGGCTGAAACCGATCATCTTGATGAAGGGGTCGACCTCGGCGATGAACCCGGCGAAAACAGCCATCATGATCAACGCGGCTGCGACAACGACGCGGGCGCTGTGCCGGAAACCGGCCTCGATCGCCTGGCGCGGCTGCGCACCCTGAACGTGGTCCTCCCGCATCCGCGACACAAGGAACACCTGATAGTCCATCGCCAGCCCGAACACGATCCCGATCATGAAAATCGGCACGGCACTCATGATCGGACCGGTCTGCTCGACACCCAGCAGACCCGCGGCGAATCCCTTTTGGAACACCAGCACCATCGCCCCCAGGGCGGCCACCGCCGAGAGCAGGAATCCCAGGGCTGCCTTGACGGGGATCAGGATCGAGCGGAACACCACCAGCAGCAGCAGTACGGCGAGCCCGACGATGGTGGCAAGGTAGGGTACCAGCGCGTCCCGGAGCTTCTCCGCCAAGTCGATGTTGACCGCCGTCGTCCCAGTGACCTGGAACTTCGCACCCGTGCCGCCGACCAGCTCAGGCCGCGCGTCACGCAGGTCACGGACCAGGTCCTTGGTCGCCTCATCGGTCGGGCTGGTGGAGGGAACGACCTCGAACATCGCGGTGTCCCGGGCGTCGTTGAGCAGCGCCGGCGAAACCGACACCACCCCGTCCACCCCAGCCATCCTGCCGGCGATGGACTCGACCGCCTTCTCCGGCTCAGTCGCGCCCTTGACGTCGACCACGATCATGAGCGGCCCATTGAACCCGGGCCCGAACGCCTTGGCCAGCGCGTCATAGGCACGACGCTGGGTGGTCGAAGTCGGCCGGGACTCGTCCCCCGGCATGCCCAACTGCAACGACGCGGCGGGGATCGCGAGCGCGCCCAGCAGCGCCACACCCAGAACCAGGACCGCGATCGGCCTGCGAAGCACCAGCCGCGCCCACCGCGTGCCGCCGCGCCCCGGCGCCTTCTCGTCCGCTGTGGCCACCTGACCGCGGCGAGCAGACCGAGACAGCACCTTGTCCGGCACAAACCCGAGGACCGCCGGCACCAGAGTCAACGCGACCAACACGGCAACCACCACCGCCGCGACCGCGGCAAGCCCCATCTTCGTCAGCATCGGGATGCCGATCACCGCCATACCGGCAAGCGCGATAACCACCGTCAAGCCAGCGAAAGCCACAGCGGAGCCAGCGGTGCCCACCGCCAGGGAGACCGCGTCAACTGCGGAAAGGCCCCGGGCACGCTCCTCGCGGTATCGGGAGACCACGAACAGGGCATAGTCGATCCCCACCGCGAGACCCAGCATCAACGCCATGGTGCCGGTGGTCGCGGACAGGCCGAACGCATTGCTCACCGCGAGGATCGACATCATGCTCACCGCGACTCCGAGCAGTGCGGTCAGCAGCGGCAGCCCTGCGGCGACCAGGGACCCGAAGGTAATCAGCAGGATCACCGCGGCCAGCCCGATGGCGATGATCTCAGCGACACCCCCGCCCCCGCCGGGCTCCATCGCGCTCCCGCCGGCCTCGACGGTCAGGCCGGCTTTCCGGGCGACATCGGCCGCGGCGTCGATTTTCTCGATGCTGGCATCAGTGACCGCGCTGGCCTTCACCGCGTACCGCACACTCGCGTACGCCGCCGATCCGTCGCCGCTGACCGCGCCGGCCTGAAACGGGTCGTCCACCATGGCGACCTGATCACCGGCGCCAAGCTGCCGAACCGCTGACTCGATGGCCGACTTGTACGGCGCGGCGGTTACCTTCTCGCCCGCCGGGGCCACGAACACCACCGTCGCGTCACCGGCATCGGCCGTTAGCCCGGGAAACCGTTCCTGCATCAGGTCGAAAGCGGTCTGCGACTCGATGCCGGGCACCGAGAAATCGTCGGCCGGAGCCGATGCCGCCGTCAGGCCCGCGAAAACCGTCCCAGCCAGAATGGCCAACCATGCCAAAAGCACCGGACCGCGACGCTGAAAAGTGAACCTGCCGAGCCGAGCCAATAATCTTGCCACAAGACGCTCCATCCCAATTATCGGAAGACATCACCATCCCGCTTGCGACCAACCCGTGTCGTCCTGCGCGTGATGACACTTGACTACTGAATCCGAACCTCTTTGTCGCAACCACGCTCATGCGGTAGCAGTAGCCGAGGAAGCAGGACGACAACTGGGACGGTCCGGGCAGTGGCGGCGAGGTCGATGCGTCGCGATTTTGGCGGGGGGAGTTGGTGTGGTCCGCCGGTGCGGTGTCGGCTTCCAGGTTGTGGATGTGGTCGGGAGCCCCAGCCACCCGCCGGTGGCGGTCCCCTCCATGTCGAGCAGGTCTGGCGTCCGTGGCGGCGGCCCGGCGGCGGGTGCCCGGTTGCTGCCAACGCGCCGAGGAGTTTGCCCAGGATCAGGGCCGGGCTCGAGCGGCGCCTCGGAGGTTGCGGCGTTGTGGATGGTGTTGAAGGCCGTCCACTGTTCACACGTAGAGCCGGTTGCGGGGCGCGCGTTCAACCCGCCCATTTCGGGTTCAGGAGGTCCTGACGGTCGCCTCACCGTCGATCATGGCGGCGACGCTGTCGCCGGTATCGGTGACGGCTGCTGTCGCACGATGATGCCGGCGCCGTCGGCGATGCCGGCTCCTGACGGAGGCGACAGCGCATTTCACATCGATGGTCGTCGAGGGCTTGACATGGCTGATGTTGTCACTAGCATCCACATGTAACACGGCCTTAACCTGCGTGCCGTCAAGGCAAAGGCGCTAAGTTTCAGTGATTGGACATTCCATGACACGGATCACGTCGTCTGATGCCCGCGCATCAGGACCATCGCGGAGGACCCGGTTGCGCCGGATGCTGATCGCCCTGGTGACCGCGCTGACGGCGCTGGCTAGCGTCGTCGTCGTCGCCTCGTCGCCGGCCACCGCCGCCACGCGCCAGTTCCGAGGCATGAACTGGGCAGTGCTGGGGGACAACTTCAGCACCGGCCCGCTCGTCGTGCAGGGCCTGAGCCAGTCCGACAGCAACGCGACGGTGCGGGCCAAGGCCAATGCCCTCTATGACGACATGGCCTCCACCATGGGGGTCAACACCATCCGGCTGCCCATCAACACCCACACGGTGGGGACGACGTGGTGGAACGCCTACCGCGGCGCCATTGACGCCGCCACCGAACGTGGATTCAAGGTCATTCTCACCTATTGGGAGGACGGCGCCGCCTCCGGCGGCAGGATCACGAACCTCGCCGCGTGGAACGCGATGTGGGCCAACGTGATCAGCACGTACGGCTCCAACGCCAACGTCTACTTCGAGCCGATGAACGAGCCGCACGGCTACAGCTCGGCGGACTGGCGCAACGTCGCAGCCAACTGGCTCAGCTACCACCGCTCGGCGGTGCCCGGCCGGGTGCTCATCGGCGGAACCGGCTTCAGCCAGGACCTTCGGGACGTCTGCAACGACAGCCGCTTCAACTCGACGCTGTTCTCCTTCCACCACTACGCCTTCTTCTACGGCGAGATGACCTACGACGCCTTCCGAAGCCACATCCAGACCCGCCTCGGCAACTGCGCCTCCCGCGCGGTCGCCACGGAGTTCGGCGCGCCGATGAACGACGGCCGCAACTACGCCGACGCGAACAGCACCGACAACTTCGTGCGCCACATCCGCGCCATGGCCCAGGTCATGCGTGACAACCAGATGGGCGGCACCTACTGGCCCGCGCTCGGCGGCAAGACCGGCAGCATCGGTTACGACTGGTACTCGATGTTCGCCCTCAGCGGCAGCGGCACCGACCTCAACCTGACCGTCCGCAACATCTCCGGCGCCGACCGGATCCGGTATGGCTGGGGCGACACCATCGACAGCAACCCCACGACGCCTCCGCCAGCGACGGGAACGTTCTACCAGCTCAACGTGCGCCACAGCGGCAAGGCAATGGAAGTCCAATCACCGAACACCGACAACGGTGCGCGCGTCGTCCAGTACACGTACGGCGGCAATGCGTGGCAGCAGTGGCAGTTCCAGGACGCCGGCAGCGGCTACTGGCGCATCATCAGCCGGCACAGCGGGAAGTGCCTTGATGTGGTGAGCGCTTCCACCGCCGACGGTGCCGAGCTCATCCAGTACACCTGTGGCACCGGCGCGAACCAGCAGTTCCAGATGGTCGCCAACGGCAGCTACTTCCAGCTTCGGGCGCGACACAGCAGCAAGTGCGTGGACGTACCGGCCGCATCGACCGCGGACGGCGTGGTCCTCAAGCAGTATCCGTGCAACACCGGCACCAACCAGCAATGGTCGCGCACGGCCGTCTAGCGGTCGTCTCGACGTGACCGCGGATCCGCGGTACGGCCCGCCCCCGGTGTCGAGCTCGTGCTCGGTGCCGGGGGCGTCGTCGTACCGGGGCTGCCCTTCGGTCGGGCGACCGGCGCGGCGTTGCGTTGCGCTGCGCGGTGCGGGGTCGTCGGCCAGTTCATGGCCCGTGCGGCGACGACCCCCGCCCTCATGGTGACTATTCGCAGTTGGCCGTGGTGGTCTGCTGATCCAGGCGTGTGCGCCGTGGGTGCTCGGGTCGCTGGGGTGGCGCGGCTGCCGTGGGTGCACGGCGTAGGTCAGGTGCGTCACCCGCGACGAGGGCTCCGAACGGACCACCTCCAGCGCGACCCTGGACGTGTCCACGCCGTCGAGCAGGCGGGTGCCGCCTTTCCGGCCGTCAGCCCCGCGCCCCCTTTTGAACGATCTCGGTGACGTAGGCCGCCAGGCTGTTCAGGGTCTGCTGGCCGCCCTCGATCGCGTGGTACTTCTCGACCGCGTCGTCGCGCAGTTCCTTGGTGGGGAACACCGTGCGCATCACGATCCGGGTCGCCGCACCGTCCGGCGCGAAGGTCAGGACCGACTCGAAGGCGTTCGGGTCGTCGCGGGACTCACCGTGCAGCAGCGCGATCCGCTCCGGTGGGACGATCTCGGTCCAGGTGATCCACTCGGAGTAGTCGGTCCCGTCCGGCCCGTGCATCACGAAGTCCCAGACTCCGCCGACGCGGAACTCGAAGGACCGCGTGGTGGTGGTGAAGCCCTCCGGACCCCACCACCGCGACAGGTGCCGGACCTCGGTGAACGCCTCGAACACCAGCTCCCGCGGGGCGTCGATGACCCGGGAGATCGCGATCTCCCGGTCGGCCGTCGCCGGCTCCGCCCGTGCTTCTTGCCTTGCCCCTGCCATCGGTCATTCCTCCTGTGCTGTTTGCTTGAGGTCCTGCACGTAGGTGTCCAGCCGGTCGAAACTCTCGTTCCAGAACCGCTCGAACCCGCCGACCCACTCGTGGACCGGCCGCAGCCCGCGGGCGTTCAGGCCGTAGAGGCGCTGCTTGCCCGCCCCGCGGACCCGCACCAGCCCCACCTCCCGGAGCACCCGCAGGTGCTTCGACGCCTGCGGCTGGCTCATCCCCAGCTCCTGGGCCAGGTCGGTCACCGGCCGCTCACCCGCCCGCAGCAGCGCCAGGATGTCCCGGCGCTGCGGCTCGGCGATCGCGTTGAACGCGTCAGACGTCGTCGCTGCTCGTGCCATGGCAGCCATCATATTCCCATAACGGAATACGTCAAGCCGGTGGGGCGTCGGGCGAGTCTTGTCGGATGACGTATGCCGGCTGTTCGCAGCTGGCCGCGGTGGCCTGCTGATTCAAGCGTGCGCGCCGCCGGTGCCGTGGCTGGATGGAGCGGTGCCGCCGGTTGGCGTGGGTCAGGCTACGGCCGATGGCGGCCGGCGGCAGCCGTTCGCGCAGGACGTGCCGGCGGGGCTGAGGCGCCCGCACCCGCGTTCGCCCGGCGCGGACGGCAGGGCAACTTCGCACGCAGACGTCGACCCGTTCGCCGAGTACCGTCGGCCCTGACCGTCTGTCCACGCCGGGCCCTGCCAGCGGCCGGACGAGGGGAGCGAGCCCATGGTGAGCCCGGCGTTGCAATGGCCGATGACGCTGGCGCTCGTGGCCGTGACGGCTTTTCACGGATTCCGGATGCTGGACCCAACAGCCCGGCGCACGGGGCCGGGACCAGCCGTCCGATCCCGGGTCTCCGGGGCCGTCCACGTGCTCATGGGCGTGGCGATGACCGCGATGGTGTGGGCGCTCGGGGTGCCGCCGGTGGTGTGGCTCGTCCTCTTCGCGCCGGCCGGAGCCTGGTACGCGATGCTGACGGCCCGCCGTCCATCGAGGCCCGGCTCGCGGGCGGTCACCGGGTACTTCGCCCTCGCGTCGGGGGCGATGGTGTGGATGAGCGGTCTTCCCGGCGACCACGCCGGGCCGCACGGCCAGCACGGCGGGGTCGCGCCGGTCGGCTGGTGGCCGCCGCTGGTCAGCCTGGCCCTGGGTGGGTACCTGCTACTCGCCGCAGGCTGGTGGGCGGCCCGGGGGGTACGGCTGACCCCGGCCTGGCGCGATCGCGTCCCCGCCGGTCGGCCGGGGCCGCCCGGGGCGCGGGCCGAGGGTATCTGCCACGCCACCATGGGCGTGGTGATGGGGCTGATGCTGCTGGCGATGGTGTAGACCGCGCCGGCCCGTTGTCCGGGCCGGCCCGGTGATCCTGGGCGGTCCGTATGTCATCGCCTGGACCCACCCGGAGTTGGTCAGGCCGTTACCTGCTCGACCTCATCGCCGGGCCGGCGACGCGCCGGCATGGTCGCTGGCGTGAGACTGCCGCCGCCGGAGCACCAGCCAGGTGCCGAGGATCGCCAAGGAGATCAGCGGTGCCGGGTGGCCGAGCAGCGCGGCGATGGTGGGGTCGGCGGCCACGCCGACGACGGTGGCCACGAAGACCCAGCGCGGGACCGCCCGCCATCCATCCGAGACATCCCGGATTCGCCGGTGGGCCGCCGCCGGCCTCCCTAGCGGTACTCCCGGGTGCGGCGGTCCGGTGTGGACCCGCACCGTCCACACCGGCAGGGGCCAGCGGGCGTGGCGCGGTCGCCGGCAGACGACGGTGGTCAGGCGGTGGGGAGCCGCTGCCAGCGCACGGTCACCTGGAGTTGCCCCTGCACGCCGGTGCGGGCGATCAACGCGCCCGCCTCCGCGGTGAGCTGGATGCCGAAGCTGATCTCCACCTCGTCCGGCCGGTCCACCATCGACCGGAACTCGGTCAACGCGGCGGACGCGGCGTCGCGCGCCTGGCCGATCGCCTTGTTGAAGCTCACCCCGGCCCGGCGGAGCACGTCGTCGGCGGCGGACGCCGGGGCGATGCCCGGCGTCTCGTCCACGGCCACGAGCACCGTACCCCCGCCATCGAGGGCGAACTCGACAACCTCGCTCATCCACTGCCCCTTCTCGGTGGTCAACTCGGCGGACTGAGGCAGGGCAACCCTAGCCACTCGTCCTGCCCGGTCTGGCTCCGCACGATATCCAGCTCGGTCAACAACGTGCCCAGCAGCGAGGGGTCGTCCAGGTACTGCAGGACGGCCGAATGGAATGCGGCGGTCATCGCCGCCGGCATCATGTCCGAGGCGTCGCGGCACAGCGTGCCGGTGGTGAGGGTCTGCGCGATGCGGCGCGGCAGGCCGTCCGGATATGCCGGGCCGGCCTCCGCGTTGAGGGTGAACGCCAGATCGCCGCTCGCCTCGCGCCACGCCTGGCGGGCCTGTTCGCCGGCCAGGAAGTGGATCAGCTTCCGGGCCTCCGGCGAGTCCTCGAACATGCCCACCACGTCCTCGGAGATCTCCCGTACCGGCACGCCCGGCGTCGGGCCGAACGCCGGAGAGGGGAAGAAGTCGACCGCCGGTGGCGGTCTGTCCGGATCGGACCCCTGGTAGGAGCGGACGATGAACGAGCCCTGATGATCGAGGAAGCAACTCGGGGCCTTGCCGAACATGCCCCGCCCCGCCACGTCGAAGTTGGTCAGCAGGGGGGTGCGGCTGCCCGGCCCGACCCCCACCAGCGCGCCCCACTCCTGCCATGCCTCCCGCACCTCCCGCGAACTCCACGCCTGATGCCCCGCCGCCCACCGCTGGTAGACGGTCTGCCCGGAGCGGTGCAGCAGGATGTCCTCGATCCAGTCGGTGCCAGGCCACCCGGACTGCGGTTGCGCCCCCATCCCGAGGCACCACGGCACACCCCCGCGCGCCTCGATGTCGCGGGTCAGCGCGACCAGCTCCGCCCACGTCGCCGGGGGCCTGCGCACGGTGGGGCCGCCGGGGGCGTCCGCCCGGTACCAGACCAGGCTCTTGGCGTGCACGGCGACGGACAGCCCATACACCCGGGCATGGGTGCCTCTCGGGGGCGTGAGTTGGAGTAACTGTCGCGCCAGGCCCGGCTGCTCGGCCGGAACGAGGACGTCGTCGAGCGGGTACAGGTCGCCGCTCTGCACGTACGTCTTCAGGTCGTTGAGCCGGGGCAACACCGCGACGTCCGGCGGCCGGCCCCGGTCGATCCCGGACCGGAGCACCTGGCTGACGTCCCGGGTGCCCTGGTAGTTGACCCTGATCTTGCTCTCTTTCGTGAAGGCGTCCAACACCGCCAGGAAGGGCCCGGCCTCGCTGCTGCGCCTGCGTTCCTGCTCGGTGTCGCCCTCGCCGTCCGTCGACCAGGACGCGACGACGCTCAGGGTGCGCGGCTGCGGGGAATCGGCACAGGCAGCCAGGCCGGCACCGGCGAGTAGGACCGGGATCAGGGCGAGCGCACCGCGTCTCATCGCTGTCGATACCTGTATTCCTCTAGTCGGGGCAGGAGCCCGAAGACCACCAGCGCGGCGGCGAGCAGGGACGCCGCGAGCAGGACGATTTCGCCGCCGTGGCTGTTCGCGGCCCCTGCCGCCAGCCTGGTGGCCTCCTGGCCGTGCTTCCACGCGTTCCCGGCAGGGAGCGCCTGCCCGTCGCCCGGTGCCGCCTGCCCGTCGCCCGGGGTGGGCGGTGCCGCGCCGGGCGGACCCACCGGCGTCGCCGTGGCCAGGCACGGCGACGGTGCGTAGGCGGCGCTGAGCAGAGCGGCCAGCCGCTCGGCGTCCCGGCCGACCAGCGAGGTGAGCTGCTCCGCCCGGGCCTCGGCCGCCCGACCCATCTCGGCCCGGGCGTCGGCGAGCTGGTCGGTCGAGCGCAGGCTCATCGCGGTGGTGCCGCCCATCGCCACCACCGCGAGCGTCGCCAGCAACAGCGGTGCGTTCAGCACCCGCCGGAACCGGCGGCGCAGGAACAGCTGGGTGGCGACCAGCAGCCCGCCGAGGACGAGCACCGGCAGCAGCCATAGCAGGATCGTCGCCGGGCCCGTCCACGTCCGTCGACCTTCCGGTCCAGCGCCGCGACCTGCTTGCCCCGGAGCAAATCGAGGCGGTCCAGGATCTCCTCCAGCAAGCTCGACGCGTCCCGCAGCGCGGCGGTGCCCAGCGCCCTGCCGCCGGCCTGGGCGAAGTGGGCATGGGCCCGCTCGATCAGGCCGGTGTAGGTGACCAGCGACGCCTCGACGACCTGGATGTCGCGGCTGCCGTCGTCGCCGGCGGCATTGTCCTCGGCGACCTCGGCCAGGTGCTGGCCCGCGCGGGCGATCTGGTTCTGGTAGTCCTCTCCCGGCCCGGCGAGCAGCCGGGTGCACGCCGCGAAGCTGGCCACCGCCGCGCCGTGCGCCTCCCGCAGGGCGACCTGGGTGTCGTACACCGCCAGAATCGCCGGCACGGAACGGTCGTAGGCGTCGTCCGTGGTCCGGTGCACGCCGAGGAAGACCGTCAGGCAGCCGGCCAGCGCGACCGCGTTCGCGGCGAGCAGCGCCCACAGCAGCCGCAGCAGCGTCCGCCGGGTGGTGCTGGTCAGCGCCGCGCCGCTCACGCCGGCACCGGCCCGATCTTGGCCGGGTCGGTGAACTCGTGGCGGCACCGCTCACAGAACCGGGCACCCGGCGGCGAGCGGTGGCCGCACGGGCAGACCCGCGGCTGGGAGTCGGCGGCCGGTGCCGGTGACGGCGCCACCTGAGGGGCCGGATCGCGCACCGTGAACGACGACCGCAGGGCCACGCTGATCACGTCGAGCCGGGGCAGGTCGTCGCGCAGGCGTACCGAACCGGCACCGACGTCCTCGACGAGCAGCCGTAGCTGCTCCAGGTGGAACGCGTCCCCGGCGGCGGTGGCCAGCTCGACGGCGCGGCCGAGCAGCCGCGCGGCGGTCGCCCGGTCGCCGGTGTCGTACGCGTCGCACCCGTCGGCGATGAGCCGGCTCAGCTCCTCCTGCCCGGTGTAGTGGGCGACCCGCGGATCGATCCGGCTGGACAGGGCCAGGTCCTCGGTCCAGTGGGCCAGGGCGTTCACCGGCCGGGCGGCCGGCGCGTCGTCCACCAGCAGGTCGATCCGGGCGACCCGCAGATCCTCGCCCGTCGGCCGGCCCGTCCCGTCCACCTCGAGGCACAGGTGGTACTCCCGGCTCTCCGCGCCCCAGGAGCCGGTCGCGCACTCCACCAACCGGTCGTCGACCGGTGCCACCGGCAGATCCATGACCGTGGGATGCACCTGCCGGCAGGACAGCACCCGCGCCGGTGGCACCACGGCGATCCGCAGCCTCGCCCGGGCCACCCGCTTGGCCATCGTGGCCCGCATGGTCGCCCGGAAGTCGGCCTCCAGTTCCTGGGGCCGGCGGACCGCGTCGGCCGTGCCGTGCAGCGCCTCGGCGACGCGCATGAGCTCCCGCGGCTCCCAGGCGTCGCCGACGCCCCGCGCGTCGCAGACGAACTGCCCCGCGCAGTCCGCCAGAACCTCCGCCAGCCGCTGCGGCGTCTCGTGCTCGTTGCGGCCGTCGGTGAGCAGCAGGGTGTGCCGGATCGCCTCGGGGTGCTCCGCCAGCAGCTCGCGGGCCAGTGCCAGCCACGTGCCGATCGCCGTGCCGCCGGCGGCGGCGAGCCGCCCCAGCTCGCGCCGCGCCTCCTCCCGGGTGGCCGGTGAGGCGGTGGCCAGGCCCCGGTGGCGGGGATAGACCATCCGGGCCTCGTGGGTGCCCTCGACGACGGCGAAGCGGACCCCGTCCGGCAGCATCCCGACGGCTGCGGCGGTGGCCCGCCGGGCCGCGCCGAGCTTGGTCGGCGGCTGCGCCATCGACCCGGAGCAGTCGACGACGAGCACCTCGGCGTAACGGGAGCCATCGGCCTGCGCCGGGCCGCCGTCCTCCCGGGCCCGCGCGGTGACGGTGAGGATCGCGTGTAGCTGGCGGTCCCTGGTGGACAGGAACCGGTCGTGGTCGATCCGCAGGTCGAAGTCGAGTGCGCTGGACACCGGGTCGCTCCTCACCATGATCGCAGGAAGGTCAGCGGCCGGACCGCGTTCGCCCGGTCGACGAGGACACCGTGGTCGTTGGCCGTACGCGCCTGCCGGGCCAGGTCACGCAGGGAACTCTCGAGCAGCCGCCGCAGGGACCGCTCCGACGGCGCGTCGCCCAGTGTCTCGCCGACGGCCAGGCCGCCCGCGCCATGGACGAGAACCCGGTCCAGGGCGGCCTGCCGGACCAGCGTGGTCATCCGGTCGCGGGCCTCACCGTGCCGTGCGCCCCCGTCGAGCCGCAGCCGGCCGAGCCGGCGCACCGCCTCGTTGAGGTGCTCCGCGCCGGGCGGGTCGTCGCCGAGCCAATCGGCCAGCACCCGGACGGCCGCGACCTGGGCGGCGTCGTAGTGCCGGGAGACCCGGGGGACGCCGTCGAGGAACTGCACCGCCGCCTCCCGGTCGCCGGCGGCCAGCCGCAGCCGGGCCAGCCCGAACGCGGCGCTGGCGGCCGACCGGTCCCGGCGCCACACCGCCCGGTAGTAGCGGGTCGCCTCGACGGCGTCGCCCCGCTGCTCCGCGCAGTAGCCGAGCGCCAGCTTCGGTGCCACCTCGCCCGGCAGCTCGCCGTACGCCCGATCGAACCGCGCGGTGGCGTCGTCCACGTCGGACCGGGCGAGCGCCAGCAGGCCGTGGTGCCAGACCAGCCGCCAGTCGGCATCCGCGTCCTCGCCGAGCAGCCCGGCGGCGCCGGCCAGCGCCTCCTGGGCCGGCTCAGGCCGGCCCAGCTCCAGGTGGGCCCGGCAGCGGGACAGTTGGACCTCGACCGAGTCCGCCTCGAACGCCGCGAGCCGGGCCAGCAGGCTGCGGGGATCGAGGGCACCGATCAGCTCCAGGGCGGCGGTGGCGGGGTCGCCGGTCGCGGGGCGGGGCACCGGCAGGCCGGTGGCCACCGCGGCCGGCGCCGGGCGGCCGTGGTGCGGCACCCCGGCGGTGGACGGGTCGGTCCAGGCCGCCAGCCCCGGCACCGCGCCGAGCCCCGCGTCGAGCAGCGCCGCGGTGGGCGCGAACACGGTGGACGGCTCCTGGGGCCGGTCCGCCGGGGGTGCCGGCAGCAGCTCCCGCAGCACGCCCTTGAGCTGCTCGGACATGTCGGAGGCGGAGGCGAAGCGGCGGCGCCACTCACGGTGGGTGGCGCGCGCGACCAGCCGCCCGAACGACTCCGCCCCGAGGTCGGGATCACGGTCGGTGGAGCCGAGCGGGGGCTTGCTCAACTCCCGCAGCATGACCCCGACCGCGTAGAGGTCGGACCGCACCGTGAACCCGTGCGTGGCCAGCTCGGTCGGGCTCACCCCGTAGGTCTCGGTGCCCACCTTCGGGCTGTGCCGGTCGTCGGCCCGGCGTACCCCGCCGAGGTCGATCAGCTTGATCCGGTCGGCGGTACGGATGACGTTGCCCGGGTGCAGGTCGGTGTAGAGCAACCCCTTGCCGTGCAGGTAGTCCAGCGCCGTCAGGATCTCGTGACCGTACGCGAGGATCTCCACCAGCGGCAGCGTGACGGCCGGCCGGGCCGGGTCGACGGCGGCCTGCCGCAGCTCGTGCAGCGTCATCCCCTCCAGGTACTCCATCACGATGTAGCTGGTCTGCCCGCCGAAGAGCCGGTCCTCCGCGCTGACGAAGTTGAAGATCCGGACGATGTTGGGATGGTCCAGGGTGGTCAGGAACTGCCGCTCGGAGACCTCGATCGCCAAAGCGTTCGGCTCGGTCTTGTTGATCAACCGCTTCAGGGCCATGTGCTTGCGGTCCAGGTGGACGTCCTCGGCGAGATAGACCTGCCCCAGGCCGCCCCGGGCCAGGTACCCGACCACCTCGTACTGGCCGGCTACCAGGTCACCGGGGCGCAGGGCGGAGACGAACGCGAAGGGCGTCCCGCAGTGGGGGCAGTAGCCGTGGTCGAGCCGGTCCGCCCCGCCCCGGCCGACCTCCCTGCCGCAGGCGGGGTTGGCGCAGAACCGCTCGTGCTCGGGCACCGTCAGGCCGGCCGTCGTACGCCGGCGGTCGGCGAAGTCGCGCACCGGCAGGGACACCAGGCCGGCCACGGGCCACGTCTCGCTCCCGACCGGTGCCCCCGCCGTCGGCGTCGCGACCCGGCCCGACGACCTCGCGGGCCAGGGCGCGAGACCGCAGACCTCGCAGAAGCCGTCGGCGTCGACGGTGCCCGGGCAGCCCGGTGTACGCGGACAGCGCATCAGGACGGCACTCCTTCCTGCCGCTCGCCGAGGATGCGCCGGACCGCCTCGGCGTAGGCGTGCACGGCCTCGGTGGCCTCGGCGAGGTCGCACGGGCCGGCCCAGAGCAGGTCGTGGGCCCGCCGGTAGGACCGCCCGAGGCCCTGGTGCTCGGTCCACCCGCCGGCCACGGCGCGCGCCCGGTGCGCGTCCAGCAGCCCCCGCAGCTGCTGGTGCTCGGTCGCCCGGGCGGTCAGCTCTTGACGCAGCCTCGCCACCTCGTGCAGCGCCCGGTCGGTGCTGTGCTCCACGGCGGCCAGGTGTTCCAGCAACGGACCGGGATCGGGTTCCCGGGCGGCGGCCAGCAGCGTGGTGAGCCGGATCCGCAGCCGGGTGGCCCGTGGCGTCCTCGGCGGCAGCCCGGTCAGGTGGGCCTCGACCTCGCGCTGCTGGGCACGGGCGAGGCCCTCGGCCTCGCGCAACCCGGCGATCCGCCGGGCGAGCAGCGCGAGCCGCAGGCCGACCGCGGGGCTGCGGAAGCCCACCAGGACCCGCAGGTCGCGTTCGGCCGCGCGGTCGACGATCGGCCCGATGACGTCGGCGACGAGTCCCTTGGGGTCGGTCGACTCGTCCACACCGTCGATCAGTAGCGCCCGCGGCGCCTTGTCGCCGAGCCGACGGTCCGCCGGGCCCGCCGTCGCGGGCTCGGCGACGCCGACGAAGCCGAGGATCCGCTCGGCCAGCTCCCGGGGCGGCTTGCCGGTGGCGTCCAGCGCCAGGTCGATGCTGCCCAGGGGCGGCACCGACGGGTCCCGCTCGCCGGCGGCCGGACCGGCCGAGGACGGCCGGAACTGTCGGTTGGACAGCACCACGGCCCGGCGTACGGTGGCCGAGATCGTCGACGTGGGCGGGCCGGTGACGACCACCAGGACGTTCTCCGGCGAGCGGCGGGCGAAGAACCGGGCCGTCCGCCGGGCGAACTCGCCGTCCTCGCGGCCGGTGCCCATCGACGTCAGCTCCTGGTCGACGGAGGAGTCGCCGACCACCCACGCCTCCAACAGGGGCAGGTGGTTCAGGAGCGTGTCCACCGGGATCATGTACGAGCGGCCGGCGGAGGGGTCGCTGTAGTAGGAGACCACCATGCCCACCACGTAGCCGGTCTCGTTGTCGACCGCCGCCGCGCCGCTGAACCCGCTGCGCACCCACAGCCCCGGGCTCGCCGGGTTCGGGTTCATCTGCATCCGCTCGTTGGTCTCCCCGGACAGGACGGCGTGGACGGTCTCGCCGTCGCTGAACTCCTTCGGGAACCCGAAGGCGTAGACCCGCTTCTCCCACAGGGGCATCCGCCGCAGCTCGGCGCCCGGACCGCCGGGGACCGGGTCGGACAGTTCGAGCAGGGCGATGTCGCCACGACCGTCCGCGCCCACCGGAACCCACCCGCCGGTCGCCACCCGGGCGGAGCGGGCGGGCAGGTGGGGCAGGCAAACCAGGTCGACCTGGACCCGGCCGGCCGGCGGGGCGGCGGTCCACGCCCCCTTGCGGCCGGCCGCGCGGTCGATGACGTGGGCGCA
>NZ_GG657738.1:6449220-6450787 GCF_000158815.1 Micromonospora sp. ATCC 39149
CCTGCCCCGCCGTGCCCTGTACTCGGCGACGAAGGAGCGCCGTGCACGCGCTGACCCTCGCCACGGCAGCCGACCTGGTCGGCGACGGTATCCGGGTCAACTGCGTCGCGCCCGGCACGGTCGACACCCCCTGGGTCGCCCGGCTGCTCGCCGCCGCCGCCGACCCGGAGGCCGAGAAACGGCAGCTCGCGGCGCGGCAGCCCACCGGCCGGTTGGTCACGGCCGCCGAGGTCGCCGCCGCGGTGGTGTACCTGGCGTCGCCGGTCGCCGGCGCGGTCACCGGCACCGCGCTGGCCGTCGACGGGGGATTGGGCGGGCTGCGGCTGCCCGCCCGCCGCTGACCCCACGGGCACCGCCGCCCCGGGCGGCACGCCGGGCCGTTCGCTGGGCTGCTGGGCCACTCGCCGGGCCGCCGGGCCGCTCGCCGGTCGGTTACCCTCTGCCCGGTGACGGTGACCACGGGGGTGCCGGCCACGCCCGCCCCGCCGGGGCGCAGCCGTGGCTTCCACGCGTTCTGGGCGGCGCAGGTCCTCTCCGTCCTCGGCGACTCGATCTCCCAGCTCGCCGTGCCGCTGCTGGTGCTCGACGCGACCGGTTCGATCGCCACGGCCGGCCTGCTCACCGGCGTGTCCGGCACGGCCGCGGTGCTCGCCGGCCTGTTCGCCGGCGTCGTGGTGGACAGGTGCGACCGGCGGGCGCTGCTGGTCGGCGCCGACGTGGCGCGGATGCTGCTGTTCGTGGTGGTCCCGCTGGTGTGGTGGCTGGTCCCGGACCCGCCGATCTGGCCGCTGTTCGTGCTGCTGCCCCTGGGCGCGGCGATCGGGATGGTTTTCCAGGTCGCCGCCGTCACCGTGGTGCCCGGCCTGGTGCCCGCCCCGGAGCTGACCCGGGCGAACGGCCGACTGTACGCCGGCACCGCGCTCGCGGCGGTCGTGGGGCCCGCGCTGGCCGGTGCCGTGTCCGGCTGGCTCGGCCCGGCCGGCGCGCTCGCCGTCGACGCCGCCAGCTTCGGGGCCTCCGGGGCGCTGCTGACGTTGGTGCGGCTACCCGCGCGGTCCGCCGCGACCGCCGACGCGGCGGACCGGCCGGGGCCGTGGGCCGAGTTCCTCGCCGGGGCGAGGTTCCTGCTGGGCCACCGTGTGCTGCGCCCGCTGACCGCCCTGCTGACCGTCTACCTGCTGCTCACCTACGGCATCGACGACGTGGTCATCTACCACCTCAAGCGCGGCCTCGGCCAGTCCGACGGAACGGTCGGGCTGGTGCTCACCGCCGGAGCCGCCGGAACGGTCACCGGTGCGCTGGTCGTCGCGCGGCTGCGCGGGCGGTTCGGGTTCGGGGCGTGCTGGATCGGCGCGGTCGCGGCCACCGGCGGCGCGGTCGCGGCCCTCGCGCCGACCCGCCGGCCCGCCGAGGTCGGCGCGCTGATGACGGTCTACTTCGGCTGCCTGAGCGTCGCCGGCATCTGCTCGCTGTCGCTGCGCCAGGAGGTGACGCCGGAGCACGTGCTCGGCCGGGTCACCGCCGCCTTCTGGACGATCCACTTCTCCCTCGGCGGCGTCGGCGCGGC
>NZ_GG657738.1:6452623-6470362 GCF_000158815.1 Micromonospora sp. ATCC 39149
CGGAGAGTTCGTCGATGTAGGCGAACATCAGCTCGGCGAACTCGGCGACCGTCGCCGCCGCGAGCCCGGCGCGTACGGTGGCGGTGGAGACCTCCCGCCAGGCCACCCGCGCCCCCACCCGGTACGCCGCCAGCAGCGCGTCCATGCTGCGGCCGGAGCGGGCCTCCCCGCTGCCGAGGGCGTACGCCGCCTCCAGCGCCGGGGCCAGCGGGGTGCTCGGGTCCGATGCCGCCTGGGGCCGCCCGACGAGTTGGAGGAAGGTGCCCAACGCGATGCGCACCGCGTTCTCGATCTTCGCCCGCATCTGGCCGGTGAGGGTGCCCGAGTAGGCCGGCACCTCCGCCGTGATCGCGGTGACCGTGCGCTCGGCGACCAGTGGCAGCGCGCCGAGCAGCCGGGCGGCCATCGGCTCGTCCAGTTCGAGGCGGGCGGCGCGGCGACTGGTCCCGGACTCTTCCGACATCGTTGTTCTCCCGGAACAAAACCGTGCGGCGCTTTCATCTTTCCTGGCCAAGATGTTATGCGATCGTGTCCGTCACGCTTGATCGTATGACCACCACCGTCCCGCGCCCACCCGGCCGCCGCACCGTCCGGGACAGGCTGTTCCGGCTCGCCGAGACGGTCACCACGCCGCTGCTGCCCGAGGACTACCTCGACCTGATCGCCCCGCTGCGCTCCGGGGCCGCCCTGCGCGGGCGGATCCTCGACGTGCGACCGGAGACCCGGGACGCCGCGACGCTGACCATCCGGCCCGGCCGCGGCTGGCGCGGGCACACCCCCGGACAGTACGTCCGCCTCGGCGTGGACGTCGACGGCGTCCGCCAGTGGCGGGCGTACTCGCTCACCTCGGCCCCCGGGCGCAGCGACGGACTGATCTCGGTCACCGTGAAGGCGATCCCGGACGGCCGGGTCAGCAACCACCTGGTCCGCCGGGCTCGGCCCGGCACCCTGGTCCAGCTCGACCAGGCCCAGGGCGACTTCGTCGCGCCCGTGCCCGCGCCGGAGCGGGTCCTCTTCGTCACCGCCGGCAGCGGCATCACCCCGGTCATGGGGATGCTCCGCGCCGGCGCGCCCGCCACGGCGGACGTGGTGCTGGTGCACTCCGCGCCGACCCCGGACGACGTGATCTTCGCTGCCGAGCTGCGCGGGCTCGCCGCCCGGGGCGCGATCCGCCTCGTCGAGCGGCACACCGACACCGACGGCGTGCTCGGCGTGGCCGAGCTGGCCGACCTGGTGCCCGACCACCTCGACCGGCAGACCTGGGCGTGCGGCCCGGTCGGCCTGCTCGACGCGGTCGAGGCCCACTGGGCCGCCAACGGGGCGGCCGACCGGCTGCACACCGAGCGGTTCCGACCGACGGTGATCTCTCCGGGCGCGGGGGGCGACGTCACCTTCACCCGCGCCGGGGTCACCGTGCGCGCCGACGGCGGCACCGCCCTGCTCGACGCGGGGGAGGACGCGGGGGTGCTGATGCCGTCCGGGTGCCGGATGGGCATCTGCTTCGGCTGCGTGGTGCCGCTGCGCCAGGGCGCGGTCCGGGACCTGCGCAACGGGGAGATCACCACCGCCGTCCCCGGCGACAACGTGCTCATCCAGACCTGCGTGTCGGCGGCGGCCGGTACCTGCGACATCGACCTCTGACAGGAGAACCGGACGTGACCGCGATCCAGAAGAAGGCCCACAACCCGATCGCCCACCTCACCGCCGCCGACATCGACGCGCTTGGCAGGGAACTCGACGCGATCCGGGACCGGGTGCTCGCCAGCCGGGGGGAGGCCGACGCCGCGTACATCCGCAAGGTGATCGCCATCCAACGCCGGTTGGAGCTGGGCAGCCGGGCGGTGCTGCTGTTCTCGCTGTTCCCGCCGGCCTGGCTGGTCGGCACCGCCGGCCTCGCGGTGGCCAAGATCCTGGAGAACATGGAGATCGGTCACAACGTTCTGCACGGCCAGTACGACTTCATGCGTGATCCGAAGATCCACTCGACGACCTGGGAGTGGGACCACGTCTCCCCGGCCGCGCAGTGGAAGCACTCGCACAACCAGCTACACCACACGTACACCAACGTGCTGGGCAAGGACAACGACCTCGGGTACGGCATCATGCGCGTCGACGAGGACCAGCCGTGGCACCCGATCCACCTCGGCCAGCCGCTGTGGAACCTGATCAACGCCTGCTTCTTCGAGTACGGCATCGCCGCGTACGACCTGGAACTGGGCCGCAACCTGCGCAAGGGCCGACACAAGGCCCCCGAGTTCCGGGCCCGCGCCCGCGCGGTCGGCCGCAAGATCCGTCGCCAGTTCCTCAAGGACTACATCATCCACCCGCTGCTGTCGGGGCCGTCGTTCCTCAGCACCCTGGCGGCCACCTTCACCGCGAACCTGATCCGCAACCTGTGGAGCCACTCGGTGATCATGTGCGGGCACTTCCCGGAGGGTGTGGAGACCTTCGAGAAGACCTCCATCGAGGGGGAGACCCGGGGCGAGTGGTACCTGCGGCAGATGCTCGGCTCGGCCAACATCAGCGGCAGCCGGCTGACGCACATCATGACCGGCAACCTGTCGTTCCAGATCGAGCACCACCTCTTCCCCGACCTGCCGAGCTGCCGCTACCAGGAGGTCGCCCCCGAGGTGCGGGCGCTGTTCGCCAAGTACGGCCTGACGTACACCACCGGGGCGCTGCCGAAGCAGGTGGCTTCCGCCTGGTGGAAGGTCATCCGGCTCTCCCTGCCCAGCCGCGCGACCCCCGCCCCGCCGCCCGCCGGTGGGCAGGTGCGGACCGACGCCCTGGCGACCTCCTCGGTGTGACGTGCTGCCCGCTCCTGGCGAGCGGGCTCCCGCAGCCGGCGGTAGTGGTCCCACAGCTCGAAGTGCGGGATCTGCTGGTTCGTCGCGAAGGGGCCGTCCCAGATCGCCAGCTTGCGGTACTGCCCGACCCGGTGGCCGTGGAAACGGCGACCGATGGCGTCGCACCAGCTCAGCCTGGCCTGGTCCCGCCAGATCGAGAAGTCGTACTCGCCCGCGAGCCGGGTGAGTTCCTCGACGTCGTCGCCGAACGGAACGAGGCACAACGGGATCGACGGGTTGTGGGCGCGGAAGCTGTCCAAAAACGCGATCGCCAGGTCCAGGATGGCGTCGTTGGCGACGAAGTACGCGCCCCGGTTGGACACCACCCTGCTCCTTCACCGGCGCGGCGGTCGCGCGTCGCGAGGATGGCAGGTCAGTCACAGTGTCACGACCGGACAAGAGATCGCGTCGGAGGTCCGGCCGCTGCCGGCGGGGCTCAGCGTCGCGCCGAATGCCGGTGCTGCACCGTCTGCCGGCCCTTGACGAACGCGAGCACGATGACCGCGAGCAGCGCGATCACCCCGATGACCACCAACCAGCACCGCTTCGAGCAGCAGCCCGAGCAGGACGAGCACGCCGGCGACGACACCGACGACCCAGAGTACGGCCCGCATGTCCACCTCCCGTTGACCGGACGGTCCCGTTGGCCGGGCGTCCGCCGCGTACGCGGCCCAGGGGCCTTTCCCGGTTCGGCCGACACCATGCCCGTGGGCCGGCTCCCGGTGCGGCCCGGCCGCACCGGCGGCCCCACGCGGCTCGGTCCCGCCGGTCACCGGCGGGCGACGTAGACGGTGTTGGCCGACTCCCGGCCCTGCAACGGGTTGGCGAAGCGGACGACGTGGGCCAGGCTGGTCGGGAACACCGCGGTCAGCACCCGCTGGAAGTCCGGGTCCGGCGGGTCGTTGGACCAGAGGGCGAAGACCCCGTCCGGGTGCAGCAGGTCGGCGAGGCGGCGCAGGCCCTCGTCGGTGTAGAACGGGGCGTGGCTCGGGTGCAGCACGTGCCGGGGCGAGTGGTCCACGTCGAGCAGGACCGCGTGGAACCGCCGGTTGGGTGAGTCCGGGTCGAAGCCCGTCCCGTCGGCGACCGCCGCGAAGAAGTCCGCCCGGACGAACCGGGTGCGCGGGTCGTCGGCCAGCCCCGCTGCGAACGGCAGCAGGCCCCGCCGGTGCCAGTCGATGACGTCCTCGATCGCCTCCACCACCACCAGCGACGCCACCCGGGCGTCCTCCAGGGCGGTGCGGGCCGTGTAGCCGAGACCGAGGCCGCCGACCACGACATCCAGCGCCTCGCCGCGCAGCGGAGCCAGCCCGAGCCGGGCCAGCTCGATCTCCGCGACGGGGAAGAGGCTGGACATCAGGAACTCGTCGTCGAGCTTGACCTCGTACACCTCGCGGCCCAGCGCGGGGTCGTGCCGGCGGCGTAGGCTGATCTCGCCGATCGGGGTCTCCCGCCAGGCCAGTTCCTCGAATCGCACGCCCACGGGATTCCTCACTTCGGCCGGGTCCGAGCGGATGTTACCGTCCGCGCGGACCCGGCCGGCCCAACAAACCGCCATCCGGTACGCGGCGCGCGCCCTGGCGGGCCGCCGTGGTGCGCCCGCGGTCGGCCGTCGGTGGTGCGGGCCCGGTCGGTCGGGCGGCGCTTCGCGGGCCGGTCAGGCCGCGGCGCGCAGCCGGGCGTCGAGCGCGTCGAGGTCGGGCAGGAACCACACGTGGTTGGCCAGGTTGGACTCGTGGACCAGGGCGCGCAGCGCCGGACTCGCCGCCAGGTGTCCGGAGATGTCGCCGATGACGGCCAGGCGCAGCCGGTAGTTGACGAACTTCTGCATCACCTCGCCGGCGAACCGGGTGCCGAGCGAGAAGAACTCCTCGCCCAGCCGGTTCGCGGGCACGGCCACCACCGTCGCGCAGAGGAAGGCGGCGCCGATCAGGTCCAGCGCGTCCTGCTCGGTGGCCACCAGCGGGCCGTCCGGGTCGCAGACCAGCACCGGCACGCCGGCCAGTTCCCGCACGTCGTCAGGCATCCCCCGCCTCCCCGGCGAGCAGGCCGTCCCTGCGGGTGAGTAGGCCGTCGGCCCCGTCGAGCACGGCGTCGAGCAGTCGCAGCAGGTTGGCGGTGGCGGCGGTGCCGCCCAGGATCACGATTTTCATCCGGTTCCGTTCCTCGTCGTGGACGGTCTGCACGCGCAGCGGGTGCGCGAGGTCGTACCCGTTGTTCGCCCCGGCCAGCACGAGCGTGCTGAGCCGGTCGGCGGTGGCCCGGTCGACGCCGTCGACCTGCACGATGCTCGACACCTCCGCCGTCGCGCCGCCGCCCTGCCGCAACGGCGACTGCGAGCGGCCGGTGAGCGCGTCGAGGTCGGCGGGGGTGATCCGGTACTGCTTGCCGATCCGGGTCGCCCCGAGCCGGCCGGATCGGATGTAGCCGCGCACGGTGCGCACGTGCAGGCCGAGGATGTCCGCCACCTGCTCGACCGAGTACATTTCTTCCCTCATCACTCCCCATCATACTAATGATGATGCGGATAAGGAATGATGCGTCATGGCGGGGTGTGCCTTTGGCAGGGGAGCTTGGCCGCTCACAGGGCTGTCATTCGGCGGCAAACCTCTGCCGAGCACGGGGCCATAGCCTTGGTCCATGTCGACGCGGATCGTCTTCGAGACCCATTCGTGGAGTGAGGACAACGACCGGGGCGTCGCCACGGGCTGGCTGCCGGGGCGGTTGTCCGCGCGCGGGCGGGCGCTGGCCGCCGAGCTCGGCGCCCGCAGGCGGGACGACGGCATCGCGGCCATCTTCACCTCGGACCTGCGCCGGGCGGTGGAGACCGCCGAGGTGGCCTTCGCGGGCACCGGCATCCCGATCCTGCACGACTGGCGGCTGCGGGAGTGCGACTACGGGACGCGCAACGGCACGTCCGCGGTGGAACTGCACCGGGGCAGGGTCGACCACCTCGACTCGCCCTACCCCGGCGGCGAGAGCTGGCGGCAGGCCGTTTCGCGGGCCGGGCGATTCCTCGACGACGTCCCGCTGCGCTGGGACGGCTGCGGCATCCTGCTGATCGGGCATGTCGCCACCCGGTGGGCGCTGGACCACCTGCTCGACGGCGTCCCGCTGGAGGCCCTGATCATCGCCGACTTCGCCTGGCGTGAGGGCTGGGAGTACCGCACCGGCGACCGCCAGGGAGCCCGCCGCCAACGAACCTCGGCGACACGCCGCTAACGAACCCTCGGTCGACGAGGGGCAGGGGAGGGGGATGGGTGGGCCAGGAGGGGCTAGGAGAGGGCTAGGAAGAGCTTTTCCAGCTCCTCCTCGGTCATCTCCGGGTCCTCGCCCCGGTCGCGGGCGGCGTTGCAGTGCCGCATCCCCGACGCGATCAGCTTGTAGCCGGCCCGGTCGAGGGCCTTGGAGACCGCGGCGAGCTGGGTCAGCGTGGCCCGGCAGTCCTCTCCCGACTCGATCATCTCGATCACGGCGTTGAGCTGGCCCCGGGCCCGCTTCAGGCGAATCAGGGCGTCGGCGGTCATCTCCGGTCGCAGCTTCACCACGTCACCTCCGGGAAACAAGGTACCCCGGGGGGTTACGCCCCATGGCCACCGTTTCGCGACCGAGCACGATCTTGCGAGCGGTCCGCGCGGGCTGCGGCGTCTGGCGCGGCGGGGCCGGCCCGGACGGCGACGCAGGGTCCTCGGAGGATCGACGCAGCGTCTATCCTGTGCCCCGACCAACCCGTCGGAGGGGACCGCATGCCGTCGCGGCAGGACCAGCTTCACTCGTACCAGTTCACCGTCCAGCGGGCGGTCGCGGCCCTGGTGATGCGGGAGACCGATCCCGCGCGGTCGCCGTTTCGGCGGCTGGCCGGGGCCGGGCTGGCCAGTGTCCTGGTCGCCGCGATCGCCCTCGGCGGCTTCGCCCTCTACGGGCTGTTCGCCGGCGGCGGCACCAAGTGGCGCGACGCCAGCGCGGTGATCGTGGAGAAGGAGTCCGGCGCGCGGTTCGTCTACCGCGAGCAGAAGTTGCATCCGGTGCTCAACTACGCCTCCGCGCTGCTGATCATCGGGGCCGAGCGCCCGAAGACCGTGCTGGTTTCCCGCCGCTCGATCGAGGGCGTGCCGCGCGGGCTGCCGCTGGGGATCCCCGACGCCCCCGACTCGCTGCCCGACCGGGCCCGGCTTTCCGCCGCCGGCTGGACGGTCTGCTCGGCCGTCACCGCCGGAGCCGAGCGCGCCGCCGCCTGGTCGGCCGTGCTGATCGGCGTGGACGCCACCGGCGGCCGGGCCCCGGGCGACGACGCGATCCTGCTCCAGCACCCCGACGGCGGCCTGCACCTGGTCTGGCACGCCCGCCGATACCTGCTGCGAGACGCCGGCCGGGTGCTCGCCGCGCTCGCCGCCACCCCGCAGCGGGCGGTGCCCGCCGCGCCCGCCCTGATCAACAGCATCCCGGCCGGCGCCGACCTCGCCCCGCTCGACCTGCCCGCCCTGGGCCAGCCTTCGCCCCAGGTGTCCGGCGCGAGCGTCGGCCACGTCTTCCTAATCCGCAACTCCGGCGGCGGCCGTCAGTACGCCGTCGCCCTCGCCGGCGGCCTCGCCGGCATCACCGAGTTGCAGGCCAGCCTGCTGCTGGCCCGCACCGGCCAGGGCGAGCCGGAGGCGATGACCCTCGGCCGGTTCGCCGCCCTGCCCAAGCTGGCGGACCTGGCGCCGACCGGGCCCGCCGCCCCACCGACGAGCCCGCCCCGGCTCGCCGCGGCGGACCCGGGGGCGCTCTGCGTCCGGGTCACCGACGACGCGGGCGTGAGCGACGTGCGCCTGGGCGCGGCCCTGCCCGACCTGTCGGACGGCCCGCAGGCCGTGCGCGGGTCGGCGGTCGCCGATCACGTCGTGGTCGAGCCTGGGCGTGGCGCCGTGGTGGAGTCGACCGCAGCCCCCGGGGCCACCGGCGGCGCGCTCTCCGTGGTCACCGACCTCGGCCGGCGGTACGTGCTGGCGGACCCCGCGGTGCTCGGCATGCTCGGCTACCGGGACGTGCGGCCTGTCCGGCTGCCCGCGGGCCTGGTCAGCCTGGTGCCGGCCGGCAGCCCGCTCGACCCGGCGGCGGCCAGGGCCGTTGCCTGAGGTGGGCAAGGAAGGGCACCTTGTTAACGCCTGCGGTAGAGAAGGGTCCCCTTCTCACTCTCCCCGGCCGGCGTCGGGGGGTCCGTGCGCGGGCGTTGGCCCGTGCCGGCATCGGGGGCCCGTGCCGGGGATCGGGGGTCGCTCAGGTGGGGCGGCGCAGCACGGTGACCGCGAAGTCCGCGTCGTCGCGCCACGGCCGCAGGTCCCAGGTGGCGAAGCGGTGCTCCAGGCGTAGGCCGGCGGCGACCGCGTCGGCGTCGAAGTCGGTGAGTCGGTACCCCCGGTCGGTGCCGAAGCCGACGACCACCGCGCCGTCGGGGCGCACGTGCGCGGCGACCCGGCCGAGCACCCGTCGTTCGGTGCCGGGCGCGACGAACGCCATCACGTTGCCGGCCAGCACGGCGGCGTCGAACGGCTCGGGCTCCCCGGCCGCCGCGAGGTCCAACTCGGCCAGGTCGCCAACCAGCCAGCGGGGGCCGGGATGGTCGATGCCGGCCGCCTCGATCAGCACCGGATCGGCGTCCACGCCGACCACCGTGTGGCCCTGGGCGTGCAGCGCCGCGCCCACCCGGCCGGCGCCGCAGCCGGCGTCGAGGACGCGGGCGTGCCGTGGCACCATCGCGTCCAGCAGCCGGGCCTCGCCGGCCAGGTCGGCGCCCTCGGCGGCCAGCCGGCGGAACCGGTCGACGTACCACTGCGAGTGTTCGGGGCCGGTGTCGGTCACCCAGCGGGTCGGGTTCGCCATCACCCCACGCTAGCCGGGGCGGACCCCGACGTGGCCCGGCGGGGTCAGCCCTTCTCCGCCCCGCCGGTCAGCCCCTCGGTGAGCAGCCGCTCGCCGGCGAAGAAGAGCAGCACGACGGGCAGCGTGAGCACGACCGAGCCGGCCATCAGCACGGTCTTGGGCACCTCGACGCCGTCCGCGAGCAGTGACAGCCCGAGCGACACCGTCCACCGGTCGGGCTTGTCGACGAGGAAGAGCAGGGCGAACAGGTACTCGTTCCAGGCGATCATGAAGTCGTAGAGGGCGACCGCCATGATCGACGGAGCGGCGAGGGGGAGGCTGACCCGGCGGATGATCCCGAGGCGGCCGGCCCCGTCGATAGCGGCGGACTCCTCCAGGCTGACCGGGATGGTTTCGAAGTAGTTCTTCAGCATGTAGACCGAGACCGGCAGGGTCTGTGAGATGTACACCAGCACCAGCCCGGTCAGCGAGCCGCGCAGCCCTGCCCGGGTGAAGACCACGAACAGCGGGATCGCGACGACGATCGACGGGAACAGGTAGACCGCCAGGAACAGCGCGTGGACCTGCCGGCGGCCGAAGAACCGCAGCCGCGCCACGGCGTACGCGCCGGGGATCGCCACGACCAGGGTGAGGGCGGTGGCGGCGAGGGCGACCAGGCCACTGTTGCGGATGAAGGTGCCGAAACCCTGGCCGCCGTCGTCGACGGCGCGCAACACCTCGGCGTACGTGGCGACGGTCAGCTCACCCAGCGGCACCCACAGCGAGCCGGGGCGCAGCAGCAGCTCCTCGATGGGACGCACCGACAGCACCAGCATGTACCAGAACGGCACCAGGGTGATCGCCAGGAACCCGGCGACGACCAGCCGGCGCAGCCAGCGCAGGGTGACCGTCTCGATCCGGTCGCGGTCCATCACGACTCCCTCCGTCCAGCGAAGAAGCGCAGGTACACCGCGACGAACGCGAGCAGCACCACGGCCAGCACGACCGCCTGTGCCGCCGCCGCGCCGACGTCGGTACGGGCGGTGAGGAACTGGTACACCCGGACGCTGACCACCTCGGTCCCGGCGGCCCCGCCGGTGAGCAGGTAGACGTCGTCGAACTTGGTGAACGTCATGATGAACCGCAGCACGGCCAGCAGGGCGGTCACCGGCAGCAACTGGGGCAGCAGGATGTGCCGGAACCGCTGGGTGGGGGTGGCCCCGTCCACCCGGGCGGCCTCCTCCAGCTCGCCGGGCACCGCCTGGAGGCGGGCCAGCAGGAACAGGAAGGCGAACGGGAAGTACCGCCACGCCTCGAACGCGATCACCGTCCACAGCGCGGTGGAGTCCTGCGACAGGAACGGCACGGGCGCGTCCCAGCCGAGGAACCGCCGGCCCCAGTCGTTGACGATGCCGAGCTGCGGGTCGAGCATCACCTGCCAGACGAACGAGACGGCTACCACGGGTGCCACGTACGGCAGCAGCATCGACGCCCGGACCAGGGTGCGTCCCCGCAACGGCCGGCGGACCGCCAGCGCGGCGACCAGGCCGATCACGATCGAGCCGCAGGTGGCGCCGACGCTGTAGAGCAGGGTGGTCCACAGCGTGGTGGCGAAGCCGGGGGTGTGTACCACCCGGTCGAGGTTGTCCAGGGTGAACTCGCCGAACAGTCCGGTGCGGCGCAGGGTGGCCAGGCGTACCCGCTGGAAGGCCAGCAGGATCGTCCAGGCGATCGGCACGCCGACGACCGTGACCACGACGAGCAGGGTCGGAGTGACCAGGGCGAGGCCGGCGCGGGACTCGCGGCGGCGCAGGGTCGGCGGGCGACGGCCGGGCCGGGCGGACCGTCCCCGGGTGGGGGAGCGGCCGGGGCCCGGCGCGGTGCTGGTCAATTGACACCGGCCTTGATCGCCTCGACGTCCTCGCGCGCCCGCCGGGCCGCCGCCGCCGGCTCGGACCGGCCGGAGAGCACGCCGGCCAGGGCCTTCGGCACCGGCAGCTCGCCGAGCATCGCGCCGACCAGTTCGCCCTGGCCCTGGTTGAGGCCCCACCGGCCGAAGGCGTCGGGGCTGCGGCGCAGGGCGGCGAGCACGTCGTCGCCGTACACCTCGGCCAGCGGCCGGCGGCGGTCCACGCCGGCCGGGCTGCCGTTCCAGGCGGTGAGGAACTTCTCCGGCTCGGCGGGGGTGCCCCGGCGGACCGGGAAGCGCCCCTCGGGGGACATGCCGAACCAGCGCGGGTACGCGTCGTCGAGCAGGTACCGCACGAGGGAGGCCGCCGGGTCGGCGGCGCCGTCGAGCACCGCCCAGGAGCTGACCTCGCCGTACTGGGCGGGCCCGGTGGCGTTCGAGCCGGTGATCGCGGTGACGAAGCCGCTGTTGCGCGCCAGGAACGTCGGGTCGGCCCGGCACTGCGGGCAGGTGGGTCGGGCGTCGTCGCGCAGCCCGGCCAGCTCGTCGAGGATGAACGGCGACCAGATCAGCATCGCGGCCCGGCCGGCGAAGTAGGTGGCCCGGGTGGTGTCGACGTCCTGCGCGCCGGGGACGGAGGCGGTGCGGATCAGGTCGCCGTAGAAGCGGAACGCCTCGACGCACTCGGGCGAGTCGAGGGTCACCGCCCCGGCCCCGTCGGTGAGCTGGCAGTTGTTGGCCAGGGCCAGGTGTTCGAAGGTCTGCTGGGTGAACACGTCGCCCTCGGCGGTGGCCGCGGTGATGCCGGCGACCCCGCCGGTGTTCAGCCGTGCCGCGGCGGCGGCGATCTTCGCGTACGTGTCGGGTGCGGGCAGCCCGGCGGCGGCGAACAGGTCCTTGCGGTAGACCAGGAGCTGCCCCCAGCCGTCGCTGGGCACGGCGAGCTGCCGGCCGCCGTCGGCGGTGAGCTCCAGCGCCCGGGGGGAGAAGGTCTGCCGACCCAGCGCGTCGACGATCTCGCCGTTGGCGCTGGGGTGCAGCAGCTCGTTGCCGGCGAGGGTGCGCACGCCGGCCAGGGGGACCGACCCGACGACGTCGGGCAGCTCGCCGGCCGCCGCGCTGGTGGCGATGAGGGCGGGGAACCGGTCCTCGGCGACGGTGACCAGGTCGACCTTGGTGCCGGTGCGGGCGGTGAAGTCGGCGATGATCGCCTTGGTGGCGGTGACCCGGTCGGTGACGTCCTCCAGGCTCCAGACCGTGAGGGTCGCCTCGTCGTCCGCCCGGTCGTCGCCGCAGGCGAGCAGGGAGGCGGTGGTCGCTGACAGGATCAGGGCCGAGGCGAGCAGTCGTATGGCGGACCGTCGCGGCTTCCGCATCGAGGGTGGCGGCATGGGTGGCACTCCTCTCGAAGGGGCACAAGAGGTATCCAACACCTTCGATTGATCAATAACAAGACATATGCCGATTTTTTGCTCTACACTGGAGCCCAGTGCTACCGGGATGTGACTCATGGTCAACTGGGTTGTCTCACTCGCCGGGCCCCGCAGGATCAGCCTCGAGCCCTGCCCCCGCGATCCGCTCGGCCCCGGCCAGGTCCGGGTCCGCACCCGCTACTCCGGCATCTCCGCCGGCACGGAGCTGACCCTCTACCGGGGCACCAATCCCCGCCTCACGAGGGACTGGGACGACGCCGCCCGGATGTTCGTCCCCCGCCAGGCGCCGGCGTACCCCCTCGCCGGCTTCGGCTACGAGGAGGTCGGCGACCTCGTCGAGATCGCGCCCGACGTGGTCGGACGCCACCCCGGCCAGGCCGTCTGGGGCATCTGGGGCCACCGGGCCGAGGCGGTGCTCCCCGCCGACGCGGTTCACCCCCTGCCCGCCGGGCTCGACCCGATCGCCGCCGTCTTCGCCCGCCCAGGCGCGATCGCGCTCACCGCCGTCCTGGCCGGGGACCTGCACCTCGGCGACTGGGTCGGGGTCTTCGGTCAGGGCGTCATCGGGCTGCTCGCCACCCGGCTGGCCGTCCTGTCGGGCGCCCGGGTGGTGGCCGTCGACCGGCTGCCCACCCGGCTGGCGCACGCCGCCCGCTGCGGCGCCCGGCTGGCCGTGGACGCGCGCAGCGAGTCCGCCGCCGTCGCGCTGCGCGCGGCCACCGCCGGCCGGGGCGCCGACGTCTGCCTGGAGCTGTCCGGGGCGTACCCGGCGTTGCACGAGGCGATCCGTGCCACGACCCACGCCGGCCGGGTCGTCGCGGCCGGCTTCTACCAGGGGTACGCCGACGGGCTGGGGCTCGGCGAGGAGTTCCACCACAACCGGATCCACCTCGTCGCGGCCCAGATCTCCGGGCCCGCCCCGGCGCCCGGCCTGGCCGGCCGGTGGACCGGCGCCCGCGTCGCCCACACCTTCATGGACCTGGTGGCCGAGGGCAGCGTGGACCCGCTGCCACTGGTGAGCCACGTCGTCGACGCGGGCGCGGTGGCCGACGCGCTGGCGTTGCTCGACCGCGGTGACGCCGACGCCCTCCAAGTCGTGCTGAGGTTCCCATGACGATTCCGCTGGCCTGCCAGGAGCAGTTGCTCCCCGGCTCCGACCTGATCCGTAAGCACGCCCTCGCCGCCGCGCTCGGCTTCGCCGGCATCGAGCTGCGCGGCCGGGGGGAGCTGTCCCTCGCCCGCCGGCTGCCGGAGCTGCGCCGGGCCCGCGCCGCCGGAGTGGTCATGCCGACGGTCTGCGTCGAGATGGACCACTCATCGGCGACTTCGACCCCGAGCGCTCCGCCGACGCCGTCCGCAACCTGCGCTCCCAGCTGTCGGTCATCGCCGAGCTGGGCGGCAGCGGGGTGACGACCCCCGCCGCCTGGGGAATGTTCTCCCGCCGGCTGCCGCCGTTCGAACCGCCCCGCCCGCCGGCCGGCGACCGGCAGGTCCTGCTGGCCGCCCTCGCCACCCTGGGCGAGCACGCCCGCGCCGAGGGTGTCACCCTGTTCCTCGAACCGCTGAACCGGTACGAGGACCATATGGTCAACCGGCTCGACGAGGCGGTGGCGCTCTGCGCGGCCGTCGGCCTGCCCTCGGTACGCGTGGCCGCCGACACCTTCCACATGAACATCGAGGAGGACGACGTGCACGCCGCGCTGCGGGCCGCCGCGCCGTACCTCGGGCACGTGCAGGTCAGCGACACCAACCGGCACCAGCCCGGCGCCGGCCACCTGGACTGGGCGGCGCTGGTGCGCACCCTGCGGGACCTCGGCTACCCGGGCTGGCTGGCGCTGGAGTGCCGGCTGCGGGGCGAGCCGGTGCAGGCGCTGCAACAGGCGGTCACCGTGCTGCGGCACGCCGAGTCCCGGCGGGTGGCGGCGTGAGCACCAGCACCGCCGCGGGCGGCGGCGCACGGGCCCGCGCCCGGGACGCGGGGGCGCTGTGGCGGCTGGCGGTGGCCACCCTCGACGGCAACTGGGAGCACGACCACACCGTCCCGTCCCGCACCCTCTATCCGCACCAGTGGAGCTGGGACTCGGCGTTCGTCGCCGTCGGCCTGGCCCACGTTCGTCCCGACCGGGCCTGGCGGGAGCTGCGCACCCTGTTCGCCGCCCAGTGGGCTGACGGGCGGGTGCCGCACATCGTGTTCAACCCCGCGCTGCGGGCCGGGTCGTACTTCCCCGGGCCCGACTTCTGGGACTCCGCGCGCGCGGCCGGCGCACCGGCGGTGGCCACCTCCGGCATCGTCCAGCCGCCGGTGCACGCGCTCGCCGCGTGGCTGGTGCACCGCCGGGCGCCGTCGGAGCGCAGCCGTGCCGAGCTGGCCTGGCTCTACCCCCGGCTGGTCGCCTGGCAGCGCTACCTCACCGGCCGGCGCGACGTCGGCGGGGCCGGGCTGGCCTGCCTCGTGCACCCGTGGGAGTCCGGGCTGGACAACAGCCCGGCCTGGGACGCGCCGCTGGCCGCGGTGGCCGCCGACGCGGCGGTGATGAAGGCGTACCGGCGGCACGACACCGCGCACGCCGACGCCGCGCACCGCCCCACGGACCTGGACTACGCGCGGTACGTCGCGCTGGGTCGACGCCTACCGCGCCCACCCGGGTACCGCGACGACGGGTTGGGTGGGCGGCATCCGTTCCTGGTGGAGTGCCCGCTGGTCAACACTGCCCTGGGGCTCGCCGAGCATGGGGCTCGGCCGCGATCGCCCGCGAGATCGGCACCGACCCGGGGCCGCACCGCGAGCGGGCGGCCCGGATCACCGCGGCCCTGGTGGACCGGCTGTACGACCCGGTCGGCGGCACCTTCCACCCCCGGGACCTGCGTACCGGCCGGCTCGTCCCGGCCCGCACCGCGCTCGGCCTCATGCCGCTGGCGTTGCCCGGCCTACCGGCCCGGCCGGTCGCGGCGCTGCTCGCCGAGGCGTGCTCGCCCCGGTTCGGGCTGGCCGCCCGGATGGATCGGCCGCTGCCCAGCCACGACCGCACCGCGCCGGACTTCGAGCCGCTGCGCTACTGGCGGGGCCCGAGCTGGCAGAACCTCAACTGGTTGCTGTGGCGGGGGCTGCGCGCCCACCACCGGCTCGATCTGGCGGCCGGGCTGCGTGACTCGATGATCGCCCTCGTCGCGACGGCCGGCTGCCACGAGTACTTCCACCCCGACACCGGCGCCGGGCTCGGCTCGCCCGCGTTCGGCTGGACCGCCGCGCTGCTGCTCGACGTCCTCGCCGACGCCTGAGCGGCGGGCGATCGACCAGCCGACGCCCGAGCAGCCGGCAAGCGCGTTCATTGACTCGACTTCTTGGGTGGAATGCCGGGTGTCAACTCGCGAGCAGGGCCGCGAGTTGACGCAACGCGCCGGGCCGGGCCCGGTACCAGACCCAGGTGCCGCGCCGCTCGGCGTCGACCAGGCCCGCCTCGCGCAGCACCCTGAGGTGGTGGGAGATCGTCGGACCGGTCAGGTCGAAGGCCGGGGTGAGGTCGCAGACGCACGCCTCGCCGCCCTCGGCGGAGGCGATCATCGACATCAGCTGCAGCCGCACCGGATCGCCCAGTGCCTTGAATGCCGGGGCGAGCGCGGCCGCCGTCTCGGTCGGCACCCGCCGCTGCGTGAGGGGTGCGCAGCAGGGGGCGGCGGTGAGGTCCAGCCGGGGCGGCGCTTGTTTCGGCATGCGCCTAGGTTGACACCTGCCTAATCAGCGTGCAAGTCTCTGATTCGACGGATGTCGAGACAGGTAGGGAGAGCCGTGAATGGTCTGCTGATCCGCCCCATGGTCGCCGCCGACGCCGACCGGGTCCTCGCCATCTACCGGGCCGGCCTCGACGGCGGCGACGCCAGCTTCGAGACGGTCGCCCCCACCTGGGCGGAGTTCGACGCGACCCGGTCGGCCGCCCACCGCCTCGTCGCCGTCGACGACACCGGCGCCGTGCTCGGCTGGGTCGCGGTGTCGCCGACCTCGACCCGCCCGGTCTACGCGGGCGTCGTCGAACACTCCGTCTACGTCGACCCGGCGGCGCGGGGGCGGGGCGTCGCCCGGCTGCTGCTCGACGCGCTGATCGCCGCCACCGAGGCCGCCCGGATCTGGACCATCCAGTCCGGCGTCTTCCCCGAGAACGTCGCCAGCCTCGCCCTGCACGCGCGGGCCGGCTTCCGGGTCGTCGGCGTCCGGGAGCGCGTCGGTCGGCACCACGGCCGCTGGCGCGACGTGGTGCTGCTGGAACGCCGCAGCGCCGTCATCGACTGACCGCGTCGCCGGTGTGCCGGGGCACATCACACCCTATTGATTCGACAAGTATCGAGACAGAGGAGTTTTCCATGACCGTCCTCGACGACCTGCCCGTCGTGGTGATCGGCGCCGGCCCCGTGGGCCTCGCCGCCGCCGCGCACCTGCACGAGCGCGGCCTGCCCTTCACCGTTCTGGAGGCGGGGGAGAGCGTCGGCGCGGCCGTGCGGCAGTGGGGGCACGTGCGCGCCTTCTCGCCGTGGCGCTACGACATCGACGAGGCCGCCCGCCGGCTGCTCGCCGACAGCGGCTGGATGGCACCGGACCCCGACGCGCTGCCGACCGGCGGCGAACTGGCCGACGCGTACCTGCGGCCCCTCGCGGAGCTGCCGCAGATCGGGCCGCATGTGCGGCTGCGCGCCCGGGTGGTGGCGATCAGCCGGCTCGGCCTGGACCGGCTGCGTACCGCCGGCCGCGAGCGGGCCCCGTTCCTCGTCCGGCTCGCCGACGGCGAGGAGCTGCTGGCCCGCGCGGTGATCGACGCCTCGGGCACCTGGGGCACCCCGAACGTGCTCGGGGCCTCCGGCCTGCCGGCCCGGGGCGAGGCGGCGACCGGGGCGTACCTGGAGCACGCCCTGCCGGACGTGCTCGGCGCGGACCGCGACCGGTTCGCCGGCCGGCACACCCTCGTCGTCGGCGCCGGCCACTCCGCCGCGAACACCCTGCTCTCCCTCGCCGAGCTGGCCGCCGACGCGCCCGGCACGGAGGTGACCTGGGCGATCCGCGCGACCTCGCCGACCCGCGCCTACGGCGGTGGCGACGCCGACGCGCTGCCCGCCCGGGGCGCCCTCGGCTCCCGGCTGCGTGCCCACGTCGAGGCGGGCCGGATCCGGCTGCTCACCGGCTTCTCGGTGCACGCCCTCGACCCGGCCGGCGACCGGGTCACCGTCGTCGTGCGCCGCCCCGAGGGCGGGCAGGAGTCGGTGACCGTCGACCGGATCGTCGCCGCGACCGGCTTCCGCCCCGACCACGGCATCGCCGCCGAGCTGCGCCTCGACCTCGACCCGGTGCTCGGCGCGACCCGGGCCCTGGCCCCGCTGATCGACCCCAACGAGCATTCCTGCGGGACCGTCCCGCCGCACGGGGTCGACGAGCTGCGCCACCCCGAGCCCGGCTACTACGCCGTCGGCATGAAGAGCTACGGCCGCGCACCGACGTTCCTCATGGCCACCGGCTACGAACAGGTCCGCTCGGTCGTCGCCGCCCTCGCCGGGGACTGGGCGGCGGCCCGCGACGTGCGGCTGGAACTGCCCGAGACCGGGGTGTGCAGCAGCGACCCGGCCGACTCCGTCGACGGGGAGGGCTGCTGCGGCTCCGCCCCGGAGCCGGCGGCCCGGGGACTGGCCACCGGCCTGTCCGGCGGGCTGCTCGCCGCGCTGCCACTGG
>NZ_GG657738.1:6470585-6473434 GCF_000158815.1 Micromonospora sp. ATCC 39149
CAAGAGCGAGCGGCCCGATCGGAAGCATGGTGGTGGATCCCTTCGAAGAGGTCACGGCGATCCGCGCGGCGGCGCCGGCGGCACCGAGCGCGAGCCGTAGGGCTGACAGGTCAAGGTCTGCGGCGTCGTGTACGTCGGCCTGCCACTGTTCGAGGTAGCGAGCGCGCTGCCGTGCGTCGGGCAGCAGGCTCGCCGCGCAGCGCACCACGGCGAGCGCCACCCGCAGGTGGATCTGACTCACCGCGCCACCCGTGGCGACGACGGCCGCCACGACGTCCTCGCCGTGGCGGCACGGGCGCACACGCGACGGGCCTCGGCGGCGCCGTCGGCCGTCAACCGGTACATCCGCCGTCGCGGTCCGCGCCGGTCGCTGTCGTCGTCCCACTGGGATGTCACCCAGCCGGCCCGCTCGAGGCGGTCCAGGACCGGATAGACGCTTCCCGACGGCCGTCCGGTCAGCTTGATGATTTCCAACCCCCAGCGGGGTCGTTCGCTGTCGAGCAGCACCGCCAGCACGTCGACGGTGGCTTTGCCGATGCGTCCCAGCGGCTCCATGGGCTTAGCCTACCTATGTAGTTTAAGGATGTCCACCGCCCGCGCCGGCTGCTCGGATGCGGTGCCGTCACCGAGGCACTCGGGCCATCCCCGCCGAGGAGCGGCAACAGCGGCGGGGCGTGCGTCGAGGTCGCCGACAGTCTGCCCGGTGTCGTTCTCGTCCGTGACACCACGTCCCACCGACCACAGGCGAGGTTCCACCGGCCACAGGCGAGGTTCCACCGGCCACAGGCGAGGTTCCACCGGCCACAGGCGAACGCCATCCTGCGCGCGCCCGGTGGGGCGACCAGGGCACCGTCTCTGAAGCACCTTCGGCTACCCGGCCGGGGGTCGTTCGTCGTGCCGGGGTCGTCGGCGGCATCGATGCGGCTGGTCGGTCGACTCGGGCGCGGGGCGGCGGACGCGGAGCGCGGCGGGTCGGTCAGGGCCGCCCGTTCGGCGTACGATGATCGACGTCCGCCTCGACCGGCATCGCCCTTCCTGAGCTGCCAATCAGGTCTGGCGGTCTAGGAAAAACGCCGGTCACCAGGTGCTTTTGCCGCAAGATTACTTGCTGGTACGTTTTTAGGCTGAAACTCATGTGCGCGCTAGGGGGATGATCGGGTGAATCTTGCCGACCGTCCCGGGTTGCGTCCGTCGGCTGTTCGGTCCGACTCTGATCGATGATCTTGCTGCCCGGGCCTTGAGTCCTATGCTGCATCCATTGTGAAGTCCTGGGGGGGGGATCGTGATCGCGATGCATGGATGCTGCACGCCCGTCGGCGGTGCGACGACTCGCGCCCACTGACATGGGAACATACACTATCGTCCATCGCTTCGCTGACCGTTCGGCCGGCTTCCCGGACCGGCCGGCCCTGCTCGGCGACGGCCAACCGGTCAGCTACGCGACCCTCGCAGCCTCGGCGGGCGGTCACGCCGCGGTGCTCGCCGCCGCCGGGGTCAGCCCCGGCGACCGGGTCGCCCTGCTGACCCCCCACGGCGCGCCCACCGTCGCCGCGATCCTCGGCACGCTCGCCGCCGGCTGCGCGTACGTGCCGCTGGACCCGGGATTCCCCGCCGACCGGCTGCGCCACATGCTCGCCGCCGCGCGGGTGCGCGCCGTGCTGACCGCCCCCGAGCACCGGGACCTGGCCGACCGGCTCGCCGCCGTGCTGACCGGCCCCGAGCACCAGCTCGCCGGCGACCGGCCCGGGGTCGCCGTGCTGACCACCGACGCGGTCACCCCCGCGCCGCTGCGCCCCGCGCCGGTCGACCCCGACGCGCTGGCGTACGTGCTGTTCACCTCCGGCTCGACCGGGCTGCCCAAGGCCGTCGGGCAATCCCACCGCAACCTCGCCCACGTCGTCGACAACCAGATCGCCACGCTGGGCATCGGCCCCGACGACCGGCTCAGCCTGCTCGCCTCGTTCAGCTTCGACGCGGCCATCCCCGACCTGTACCCGGCGCTGCTCACCGGCGCCGCCGTCGTCCCGGTCGACCTGCGCCGGCATGGGCTGGCCCACGCCGTCGACCAGCTCGAAAGGCACCGGGTCACCGTCTACCACTCCACCCCGACCGTCTACCGGTTCCTGCTCGACGCCCTCGGCGACCGGCGGCTGGCCAGCGTCCGGGCGGTGCTGCTCGGCGGCGAACAGGCCACCCACGCCGACGCCGCCCGGGGACGGGACCGGTTCGCCCCCGGCTGCGTGCTGGTCAACGGGTACGGCGCGACGGAGATGACGTTCGCCGCCCGGTACGCGCTGCCGCTGGTCGACGCCGACCCGGCCGCCACCGGCCCGCTGCCGATCGGCACCGCGCTGCCCGGCTACCACCTCGACCTCACCGACGACTCCGGGGAGATCGTGGTGCGGGGCCGGCACGTCGCCCCCGGCTACCTCGACCGCGTCGACGACCGGTTCAGCCGCGACGCCGACGGGGTGTGGTCGTACCGGACCGGGGACCTCGGGGCGCGGCTGCCCGGCGGCGACCTCGTCTGCCTCGGCCGGCTCGACCGGCAGGTCAAGGTGCGCGGCTTCCGGGTCGAGCTGACCGAGATCGAGGCCGTGCTCGCCGCCGAGCCGGGCGTCGGCGCGGTCCGCGCGATCGCCCGCGACGGGGAACTGCTCGCGTACGCCCGCCCGGCCGGCGGCACCCTCGACCCGGCGGCCCTGCGCGCCGCCCTCGCCCGGCGGCTGCCGGAGTACGCCCTGCCCCGGGCCGTCGTCGTGGTCGACGAGTTCCCGCTCACCGTCACCGGCAAGATCGACGAGCGGGCAGCTGCCCGACCCGGCCGCCGTCCCGACCGGGCAGGAAGC
>NZ_GG657738.1:6473764-6476347 GCF_000158815.1 Micromonospora sp. ATCC 39149
GTCGTCGTCGGGCTCGCCGGCCGCTTCCCCGCCGCACCGGACGTGGCCACCCTCTGGTGGAACCTCTGCGCTGGCGTCGACGCCATCCACGACCACACCGACGCCGAGCTGACCGCCCTGGGCATCGGGCCCCGGCTGCTCGCCGACCCCCGGCACGTCCGGGCCGCCGGCCGGCTCGACGACGTGGCCGACTTCGACGCCGACTTCTTCGCCTTCGGCGCGCAGGAGGCCGCCCGCACCGACCCGCAGCACCGGCTGTTCCTGGAGACCGCTTGGGAGGCCCTGGAGGACGCCGGGCACGACCCGTCCCGGTTCCCCGGCCTGGTCGGCGTCTGCGCCGCCACCTCCGCCAACCGGTACTTCCTGTTCCACCTCATGGACAACCCGGCCGTGGTCGGCGACGTCGACCCGGACGACTGGGAAGCCCGGCTGGTCGGCCGGCAGTTCACCGACCACCTGCCCGGCCAGGTCGCGTACCGGCTCGGGCTCACCGGGCCGGCGTTGGCCGTGCAGAGCGCCTGCTCCAGCTCCCTGGTCGCGGTCTGCGTCGCCGCCCAGAGCCTCGCCGACTACCAGTGCGACATCGCCCTGGCCGGTGGGGTCAACGTGACCTGGCCCCGGTACCGGCACACCCCCGGCGGGAATGGCCTCCCCGGACGGGCGCTGCCGCGCCTTCGACGAGGCCGCCAACGGCTCCGGCTTCGGCTCCGGGGTCGGCGTCGTCGCGCTGCGCCGGCTCGCCGACGCGCAGGCCGACGGGGACCGGATCTACGCGGTGTTGCCCGGCTGGGCGGTCACCAACGACGGGGCGGACCGGGCCGGGTACGCCGTCCCCGGGCCGGCCGGGCAGGCCGCCGCTGTGGCCGGTGCGCTCGCCGCCGCCGAGGTCGCCCCCGGCGAGGTCCGGCTCATCGAGGCGCACGGCAGCGGCACCCCGCTCGGTGATGCCCTGGAGGTCGCCGCCCTGCACGAGGTGTACGCAGGCGCCGCGCCCGCCGAGTCCTGCGCGCTCGGGTCGGTGAAGACCAACATCGGCCACCTCGACGCCGCCGCCGGCATCGCCGGCCTGATCAAGGCGGTGCTCGCCGTCCAGCACGGAGTCATCCCGCCGAACCTGCACTTCACCCGCCCCCACCCCGAGATCGACCTGGCCGGCGGCCCGTTCTACGTGCCGACGAAGGCCCGGGACTGGCCGCAGGTGGCCCGCCGCGTGGCCGGGGTCAGCTCGTTCGGGCTCGGCGGCACCAACGCCCACGTGGTCGTCGAGCAGCCGCCCCCGGTCGAGCCGCCGGACGCCCCGGACGCGGCGGCGCACCTGTTGCCGGTGTCGGCGCGTACCCCCGTGGCGTTGCGTGCGGCGCTGCGCCGGCTGCGGCAGCACCTGGCCGGGGCGTCCCCGGCGCTGGCCGAGGTGGCCGCCACCCTCGCGCTCGGCCGCCGGGCGTTCGCGTGCCGGGCGGCGGTCGTCGCCGCCGACCTCGCCGACGCCCTCGCCGGCCTGGACGACCTGCTCCACACCGACGCCCGGGTCGCTGGCCCGGCCGGCGAGCTGCGGGACCTCGCTCTCGACTGGGTGGCCGGCCGCGACGTCGACTGGGCGGCCCTGCACCCCGAGGGTGGCGTCCGGCGCACCGGGCTGCCCACGTACCCCTTCGAGCGTCAGCGGCACTGGATCGACCCCCCTCAGAAAGGTGCGCGGTGAACTGGTTCGTCTCCGCCGGAAGCCGTCCCCAGGCACCGGCGCGGTTGTTCTGCCTGCCCTACGCCGGGGCCGGGGCCAGCGTGTTCCGTGACTGGCAGCGGGAGTTCGGCGCGGACGTCGAGGTGCTGCCGGTGCAGCTACCCGGGCGGGAGAACCGGATCAGCGAGGACCCGAACTTCACCGTCGCCGGCGTCGCCGCCGCGATCGCCGGGCGGGCCGACCGCCCGTACGCGATCTACGGCCACTCGATGGGCGGGCGGGTCGGCTTCGAGGTGGTCCGCGAGCTGCGCCGCACCGGCGGTCCGCTGCCGCTGCGGCTGTACGTCGGCGGGGCCCGCGCCCCGCACGTCGACGACGCGAGCCTGTTCGACGGCCTGTCGACCGTGGACGACGAGGAGCTGCTGCGCCGCCTCGGCGACGGCGGCGGGCTGCCGCCGCAGGTGCTGGCCCACCCCGAGTTGGTGGAGCTGCTGCTGCCGCTGCTGCGCGCCGACTTCGGCCGGGTCGACAGCTACCGGTACGTTGCTGGCGAGCCGGTGCCGGTGCCGATCGTGGCGTTCAGCGGCCGGTCCGACCGGGCGGTGAGCCACGCGCAGAGCGCCGCCTGGCAGCGGCACACCGCCGCCGGGTTCACCCTGCACGAGATCGACGGCGGGCACTTCTTCCTGCACGACCGACTGTCCGAGCTGGTCGCCGCGATCCGTGGCGACCTCACCGACACCCTGCGGGGCACCGCCGCCGTCCGGGTCGCCGGCGCACACGGGACCGTGCCGGCCCCGGACGGCCCGGCAAAGCCGGCGGCGGTCGACACGACGGGGGAGCAGGCCACGGCGACCCCGGGCCGCGCGGCGGACGCGACCGGGGCGGGAACCGGTGGGCAC
>NZ_GG657738.1:6477780-6479669 GCF_000158815.1 Micromonospora sp. ATCC 39149
GCGACTGGAGCAGCGGCCGGCTGCACAGCCCCGACCTTCAGCTCTGCGCCGCCGACGCCGACGCGCTCGCCCGGGGCGACTACACCGCCGTGCTCGGCGAGCTGCACGCCGCCTGGCCGTCGTTCGACTGCCAGGTGTTCACCCCGTCCCACCCGGACGTGGCACGGCTGCGCACGGCGCTCGCCGCCGACCTCGGCGAGCACCGGATCCGACTGCTGTTCCCCAGCGACTGGCCCCGGCGCACCAGCCGCACCGCCGAGGCCCTGACCGGCCCCACCGACCGGCAGCTCGCGTTCCTGCCCGCCCCGGGCGCCGACCCGGACCGGGTGCTGCCCACCGTGGACCTCACCGTCGGCTCCGAGGACGGCCGGCTCGTGGTCACCGCCCGCGACGGGGCGCGCTGGCCGCTGACCGAGGTGTTCGCCGGGCTGCTCAGCGCCCACGCCGTCGACGGGTTCAAGCTGGTAGCCGCCGCCTCGTACACGCCCCGGATCACCCTCGACCGGTTGGTGGTGGCCCGCCAGACGTGGCGTACCACGGTGGGGGAGTGCGGCCTGGCCGACGTCACCGCCGAACGGGACCGGTTCCTCGCCGTGCGCCGCTGGCGGCGCGACCTCGGCCTGCCCGAGCTGGTCTACGTCAAGCTCGGCACCGAGACGAAGCCCTGCTTCGTCGACCTGGGCAGTCCCGCGTACGCCGCCATGTTCGCCGCGATGGTCCGGGCCGCCCGCACCGACGGCGGGGACGGGGTGTCGCTGACCGTCAGCGAGATGCTGCCCACACCCGACGACGCGTGGGTGCCCGACGCCGCCGGCCGGCGCTACTTCAGCGAGCTGCGGCTGCACATCGTCGACGACGAGTGGCGGGCCGCCCGGTGAGCCATCTGCTGCCGCTGGGCGACACCGGCTGGTCGGTGTGGCGGGACGTGCTGCTGCGTACCGCCGGGTTCCCCGCCGCCGGCCTCGACCGGTTCGCCGCCACCGAGGCCGCCGCGGCGGCCGACGCGCTGCTGGCCGGCGAGGGCACCGCCGAGGTGTACGACAAGGAGCTGGCCGCCGCGCTGGCCCGTTCGTCGGCCGTGCTCGCCGAGATCTGCGCCGACCGGGGAGTGCGGGAGGCGGTCACCTGGCAGAACCCGGAGATGCTCGTCGCCCTCGACGGGCTGTTGCGCACCGACCCGGCCGTGCGCAACAAGCCCCGCCGCAAGCGGGAGATCGCGGTGCTGCGCTACTGGCAGCGCTACTGCGGCAAGGCCGAGACGATCGGCTTCTTCGGGCCGGTCTGCTGGGGCAGCCTCGACCCGGACACCCCGCACACCCGACTGTCCCCGGGCCCGGAGCTGGTCGACCGCCGGGAGGTGCACCTGGAGGCGTGGGCGCTCACCGCGTACGCCGACCGGCTCGCCGCCGACCCGGCGGTGCGCCGCTGGTGGGCCCCGGTGTTGCCGCCCCACCTGCGGCTCGACGGGCGTCGGCTGTGCCCGCCGCTGGCCCCGGCGGTGGAGTTGTCCGCCGTGGAGGCCCGGCTGCTGGCCGGTTGCGACGGCCGCACCGCCGCCCGGGACCTCGTGGCGCGGCTGTGCGAAGACGGCGACGCCGGCCTGCGCCGCCCCGACGACGGGTACCTGCTGCTCGACCGGCTCGTCGAGCGGGGCCTGCTGACCTGGGACGCCGGCCTGCCCAACAGTCCCGGGGCGGAGCGGGTGCTCACCGAGCGGATCGCCGCCGTCGGCGACCCGGCGCTGCGGGCCGACCTGGTCGCCGACCTGGACCGGTTGCGGGCCGCCCGGGACGACGTGGCGTCCGCCGCCGGTGACCCGGACCGGCTCGCCGCCGCCCTGGCCGCCCTGAACGCCGCGTTCGCCTCCGTCACCGGCGCGTCGGCGACCC
>NZ_GG657738.1:6481863-6483044 GCF_000158815.1 Micromonospora sp. ATCC 39149
CGTCGCCGCCGAGCTGACCGCCGCCGAGACCGACCCGGTACCGATCGGCCTGCCGCTGCCGAACCACCGCGTGTACGTCGTCGACGCGGAGCTGCGCCCGGTGCCGCCGGGGCAGACGGGCGAGCTGCTGGTCGGCGGGCCCGGCCTGGCCGACGGGTACCTGGACCGACCCGGCCTGACCGCCGAGCGGTTCGTACCCGACCCGTTCTCCGGCCTGCCCGGCGAACGGCTGTACCGCACCGGGGACCTGGTCACCCAGGCCCCGGACGGGCGGTTCGTCTATCTCGGTCGGGCCGACCGGCAGGTCAAGATCAGAGGGCAGCGCATCGAGCTGGGCGAGGTCGAGGCCGTCCTCGCCGGGCTGCCCGGCGTCGACCGGGTGGTGGTGGAGGCCGTCGACGCCCCGGCCGGTGCCGAGCTGGTCGCGTTCCTCACCCCCGCCGACGCCCCCGACGACGCGACGCTGCGTGCGTACGCCGAGCCCCGGCTGACCGCCGCGATGCGCCCCGCCCGGGTGCTGCGCCTGGCGGAGCTGCCGGTCAGCCCGACCACCGGCAAGCTGGACCGGCCGGCGCTGCGGGCGCTGGCCGCCGCCGCCCGGCCCGCGCCCGCCGACGTCGACGGCCCGGCCGACGGCGACCCGGTCACCCGGGCGGTGTCGCGGGTGTGGGCGCGGCTGCTCGGCGCGGCCCCCGGCCCGGACACCGACTTCCTCGCCGCCGGCGGCAACTCCATCGCCGCGATGCGGCTGGTCGCGGCGCTGCGCGCCGAGCTTGGCCGCGCCGTGGACACCCGGGACGTGTTCGCCGGCCGCACCCTCGCCGGCCTGGTGCGGCGGATCACCGCCGCCGCCCCCGACGCCGGGGACGGGCTGACCACCGGCAACCCGCCGACGCTGTCCCCGCCGCAGCGGCGGCTGTGGTTCGTCGACCAGCTCGCCCCGTCCAGCGCTCCGTACAACATCGCGGTGGCCCACCGGCTGCGCGGCGAGCTGGACGTCCCGGCCCTCGGCGCGGCCCTGCGCGCGGTGGCCGAACGGCACGACGTGCTGCGCTGGCGCATCCCGCAGACCGCCGGGGTGCCGTACGCGGTCTGCGCGGAACCCACCGACGTGGCGGTGCCCGTGGTGACCTGACCGACGGCGGTGACCCGGAGGCGGAACTGGCCCGGATGCTCGCCGC
>NZ_GG657738.1:6484213-6492684 GCF_000158815.1 Micromonospora sp. ATCC 39149
TCCTCGACCGCGACCGCGTCGGCGTCACCGACAACTTCTTCGACATCGGCGGGCACTCCCTGGCCCTGGCCGCCGTGCACGCCCGGCTGACCGCCGCCACCGGCCGGTCGATCCCGATGCTCGACCTGTTCCGCCATCCCACCGTCCGGGCCCTCGCCGCGCACCTCGACGGCGCGGCCGACCGGCCGGAGCTGGCCCGCGCCGCGTTGCGGGCCGCCGCCCGCCGCAGCCGCGCCCGACGTATCCCTCCCCGCCGCCCCGGCGGCAACGCATGAAGGACGACCTGATGCACAACGCGATCGACACCGACCACCCCTCCGACGACGGCATCGAGCCGATCGCGATCGTCGGGCTGGCCGCCCGGCTGCCCGGCGCGGCCGACGTGCACGAGTTCTGGCGCAACCTGGTCGACGGCGTCGAGTCGGTCACCGAGCTGACCCGCGAGGAGCAGCTCGCCCGGGGCGTGACCCCGGAGGAGGTCGACGACCCGGGCTGGGTGAGCCGGGCCCCGCTCGTCGACGGCTACGACGAGTTCGACGCCGGTCTGTTCGGGATGACCGCCCGGGAGGCCGAGGTCACCGATCCGCAGCACCGGCTGTTCTTGGAGGCCTGCTACACCGCCCTGCAGGACGCCGGCTACGACCCGGCCCGCTACGACGGTGCCGTCGGCGTGTACGCCGGCACCGGCGCCCCGTCGTACCTCAACCGCAACGTGCTGCGCAACAAGCGGGTCGGCGGCAACCCGCACAGCGCCGTCTCCACCGCCACCAGCAACTCGCCCAACTACACCGCGACGAACGTGTCGTACCGGTTGGACCTGCGTGGGCCGAGCCTGACCGTGCACACCGCCTGCTCCACGTCGCTGGTCGCGTTCCACCTGGCGTGCGAGGCGCTGCGCAACGGCGAGTGCGACATGGCCCTGGCCGGCGGTGTCAACATCGAGCTGCCGCAGGCCGGCTACCTCGGCATGGACGGGTTCACCTCCCCCGACGGGCGGTGCCGGCCGTTCGACGCCGGCGCGAACGGCACCGTGTGGGGCAGCGGCGTGGGGGTGACCCTGCTCAAGCGGCTCTCCGACGCGATCGCCGACGGCGACCACATTCGCGCCGTGGTGCTCGGCAACGCCATCAACAACGACGGCGCCGGCAAGGTCGGCTTCACCGCGCCCAGCGTGGACGGGCAGACGGAGGCCGTCGCCCAGGCTGTCGGGATGGCCGGCATCGACCCGCGCACCATCAGCTACGTCGAGGCGCATGGCACCGGCACCGCGATGGGCGACCCGATCGAGGTGGCCGCCCTGTCGGCGGTGTACATGAAGGACACCGACGACCGGGGCTGGTGCGGCATCGGTTCGGTCAAGTCCAACATCGGCCACCTCAGCCAGCCCTCCGGTATCGTCAGCGTGATCAAGACGGTGCTGGCGATGGAGCACGGGCTGATCCCGCCGACCATCAACTACGAGACCCCGAACCCGGCGATCGAGTTCGCCGACACCCCGTTCTACGTGGCGAACACCCTCACCAAGTGGGACACCGACGGCGTGCCGCGCCGCGCCGGGGTCAGCTCCTTCGGCATCGGCGGCACCAACGCCCACGTCGTGCTGGAGGAGGCGCCGCCGGAGCACCGGGTTGACCGGCGGGTGCGCCCGGCGCAACTGCTGCACGTCTCGGCGAAGACCGCCACCGCCCTCGACACCGCCGTGGCGCGGCTCGCCGAGCACCTCGCCGGCAACCCCGACGGCGGGGCCGGGCACCTCGCCGACGTCGCGCACACCCTGCGCGTGGGCCGGCAGCAGTACCCGCACCGGCTCGCCGTGGCCGCCACCGACCTGCCCGACGCGGTCGCCGCCCTGCGCGATCGCCGGCGCGCGCAGCGGGGGGTGACCGACCGTCCCGCCCCGAAGGTGGCCTTCCTCTTCTCCGGCCAGGGCTCCCAGTACGCCGGCATGGGCGCGCAGCTCTACGCCGAGGAGCCCGCCTACGCCGCCGTCGTCGACGAGTGCGCCGAGCTGCTCCGCGGCGAGCTGGGCCTGGACATCCGGGACCTGATCCTCGGCCGGGACCCGGAGACGGTCGAGCTGCTGGCGCAGACCCGCTACACCCAGCCGGCCCTGTTCGTCGTCGAGTACGCCCTGGCCGCCACCTGGCAGCGTTTCGGCGTCCGGCCGGCGGCGATGGTCGGGCACTCCATCGGCGAGTACGTCGCCGCGACCGTCGCCGGGGTGCTCGACCTGCCCGACGCGCTGCGGGTGGTGGCCGCCCGGGGCCGGCTCATGCAGTCCCTGCCGGCCGGGTCGATGCTGGCCGTCCCGCTGGACGAGTCGGTGGTCGCCGGGCTGCTGCCCGAGGGCGTGTCGATCGCCACGGTCAACGGGCCGGGCACCTGCGTGGTGGCCGGCGAGGCCGACGCGGTCGCCGCGTTCGCCGAGACGCTGAAGGCCACCAGGAAGGTCAAGAGCAAGGCGCTGCGCACCTCGCACGCGTTCCACTCGCCGATGATGGACCCGATCCTCGCCGAGTTCACCGCGCTGATGGCCACCGTGCCGCTGCGCGCTCCGCGCATCCCGTTGGTGTCGAACGTCTCCGGCACCTGGATCACCGACGCGCAGGCCACCGATCCGGCGTACTGGGCGGCGCACCTGCGCCAGCCGGTGCGCTTCGGCGACGGGGTGGCCGCCCTGCTCGCCGAGGGCACCTGGGCGCTGGTCGAGTGCGGCCCCGGCCGGCAGCTGGCCAACCTGGCCCGGATGCAGGTCGCCAAGGGCTCGGACCAGCAGCGGGCCCTCGTGCCGCTGGGCAGCCTCCCCGGTCAGGGCGAGCCGGCCGGTGACCTGGCGACGCTGCTCACCACGGCCGGGGCGCTGTGGTGCGCCGGCCTGCCCGTGCGCACCGGCTCCGACCCGCAGGCCCGGCGGGTGTCGCTGCCGACGTACCCGTTCGAGCGGCGCCGCTACTGGGTCGACCCGGACCCGGTGGAGGCGGTCGCCGCCGCGCCGGCCGAGACCGGCCCCCGGCCGCTGCCGCAGTGGTTCGCCGTGCCGGTGTGGCGCCAGGCCGCGCCCGCGCCGGCCACCGCGCCGCTGGGCCGGTGCCTGGTGTTGGTCGACGGCCCCCGCGGCGACGCGCTCGTCGCCGGTCTGCGCGCCGCCGGCGCGCAGACCATCGTGGTACGCCCCGGCGACGCGTTCGCCGCCACCGGCGACGCAGCCGGTGCGGGGCACGGCGGTTTCACGCTGCGCCCCGCCGCCCGGGAGGACCACGACGCGCTGGTCGCCGCCCTCGGCGACGACCTGCCGGCGCGGCTGGTGCACGCCCTCGCCCTCGACGGCGAGCCCACCGGCACCGACATCGCCGCCGCCCTCGCCGCCCAGGACCGGGGGTTCTTCAGCGCCCTGCACCTCGTGCAGGCCCTCGCCGGGGCCGGCCGCACCGGCGACGAGCGCGCCCTGACCCTGGACCTGGTGACCGCCGGCATCGGCGACGTGACCGGCACGGACCTCACCCGCCCCGAGCACGCCACCCTCGCCGGCCTGGCCCGGGTCCTGCCGGTCGAGCTGCCCGGGCTGACCGTCCGGCTGCTCGACGCCGACCCCGCCGCCACCGGCGCGGACGCCGTGGTCGCCGAGCTACGCCGCCCGGTCGACCCGGAGCACACCGAGGTGGCGCTGCGCGGGGCCCGCCGCTGGGTCACCGGCTACGAGCAGGTGACCGTGGACGCGGAGGCCGAGCCCGGCGCGCTGCGCGAGGGCGGCCGGTACGTCATCACCGGCGGTCTCGGCGGCATCGGCGTCACCCTCGCCGAGGACTTCGCCCGCCGCGCGCGGGCGAAGCTGGTGCTGCTGGCCCGCTCGGGCCTGCCGCCGCGCGAGCGGTGGGACGACCATCTCGCCGTGCACGGCGCCGACGACCGGGCCGGCCGGGCGATCGCCGCGATCCGTCGGATGGAGGCCGCCGGCGCCTCGGTGCTGGTCCTCGCCGCCGACGTCACCGACCCGGCCGACCTGCGCCGGGTCCGGGCCGCCGCCGAGGCCGAGTTCGGCGGGATCGACGGGATCGTGCACGCCGCCGGCCTGCCCGGCGGCGGTATGGCCGAGGTCAAGGAACGCGCCGAGGCGGAGCGGGTACTCGCCCCGAAGCTCGTCGGCACCCTCGCCCTGGCCCAGGTCTTCGGGGACCTGCCGCTGGACTTCGTGGTGCTCTGCTCCTCGATCACCGCCGTGATCGGCGGCTTCGGCCAGGTCGACTACTGCGCGGCGAACAACTTCCTCGACGCGTACGCCCGCGCCGGGGCCGGCTGGGCCGCGCCCGTGGTGTCGCAGAACTGGGGCGGCTGGGCCGAGGTCGGCATGGCGGCGGAGAGCACCGCCCCGGCCGGGTTCCGGGCGGTGACCCGGGACACCGTCACCAGCACGGTCGACCACCCGGTGCTCACCACTCGGGTGACCGGCCCGGAGGGGACCGTGCTGCACGGCCTGGTCAGCGCCGCGACCCACTGGCTGCTCGACGAGCACCGCATCGGCGGGGTGCCGGTGGTGCCGGGCACCGCCCACCTGGAGTCGGTCCGCGCCGCCGTGGCCGCCGCCGTCGAGGCCCCCGGGCCCGACGCGGCGGTGGAGCTGCGCGACGTGGTGTTCCTGGAGCCGTTCTCGGTGCCGGACGGCACGATCGCCCAGTACCGGGTGGCGCTCACCGCCGCGGAGGACGGGTTCACGGAGTTCATGGTGCAGAGCCTCGCCGCCGGGGTGCTGTGCACCCACGTGCGGGGCACGGCGGGCTGGACCACCGAGCCCGCCCCGGAGGCGGCCGACCTCGCGGCGGTCGTCGCCCGGTCCCGCCGGGTCGACGACGACGCGTCGTTCGGCCGGGGCCGCACCAGCATGCTCACCTTCGGGCCGCGCTGGCGGTCGCTGGCCGCGCACCACCTCGCCGACGGCGAGGAGCTGGCGCTGGTCAGCGCGCCCGCCGAGGCCGCCGCCGACCTCGGCGCGTGGGGCCTGCACCCGGCCCTGCTGGACGTGGCCACCGCGTTCGGCCGGGGCCAGGGCTCCGGCACCTACCTGCCGCTGTCGTACGGGCGGATCGTGGTGCGCGGGCCGCTGCCCGGCCGGTTCCACAGCCACCTGCGCCACCGCGACGGCGGCACCGACGAGGTCGTCTCCGCCGACCTGACCCTGACCGACCCGGACGGGCGGGAGCTGGTCGCGATCAGCGACTTTCGTGCTGCGCCGGGTGGACGCCTCGGCGGTCACCGGCGGGCTCGCCGCCGCCGCGCCCGTCGCCGCCCCGGAGGGCGGCGCGCCCAGCGAGGACATCCGCCCGGTCGACGGTGCGGAGGCGTTCCGCCGCAGCCTCACCGCCGGTCTCGGCGCCCAGGTGGTGATCACCACCCGGTCGGTGGCCGACATTCGGGCTCGCGCCGCCCGGGTCACCACCGACGCCCTGGCCGCGGAGAGCGAACCGGCCGGGTCCAGCCCCACGGTGGAGGCCGGAGCCTCGACCGCGCCGCGCACCGAGCTGGAGGCCACCATCGCCCAGGTGTGGCGCGACGGCCTCGGCGTGCCGGTCGTCGGCGTCGACGACGACTTCTTCGCCCTCGGCGGCAACTCCCTCGTGGCGGTGCAGCTCATCGCGTCGATGCGCAAGGCGACCGGGGTGCGGCTGCCGATGCGCAGCCTCTTCGAGACGCCCACCGTCGCCGGGCTCGCCTCCCGGATCGAGGAGCTGCTCGCCGAGGCGTCCACCGCCGAGGAGCCCCCGGCCCCGGCCCCAACCACGAGCATCCCGCGGCTGCCCCGCGCGTGAGCACCGAGATGGCAAGAGGAGTCGTGGCTTCACGCATGCAGGCGGAGCCGTGGGCTTCACGGAAACAAGGGAGTACAGAGCAATGAGCGACACGATCGCCACGCTGCCGGTGGTCGTCGACAGCGACGGCCGGGCACTGACCGACCTGATCGACGCCCGCCGCGCCGAGCTGCGGGCCGCCCTCGTCGCGCACGGCGGGCTGCTGTTCCGCGGCTTCGACGTCGGCGGTGTCGACGGCTTCGACGCGGTGGTGCGGGCGCTGGCCGGCGAGCCGCTGGTCTACACAGAACGGTCCTCGCCCCGGCACTCCATCAAGGGCCGGGTCTACACCTCGACCGACTACCCGCCGGACGAGGAGATCTTCCTGCACAACGAGAACTCGTACCAGGCGCGCTGGCCGCTGACCCTGTTCTTCTGGTGCGTCACCCCGCCCGACACCCTCGGCGCGACCCCCCTGGCGGACGTCCGGCGGGTGTACGAGCTGATCGACCCGGCCGTGCGGGAGGAGTTCGTCCGCCGCCGGTGGATGCTGGTGCGCAACTTCCACGCCGACTTCGGCACCCGCTGGCAGGACGTGTTCAACACCGACGATCGCGCCGAGGTCGAGGCGTACGCGGCGGCGAACCGGATCGCCGTGGAGTGGGTGGGCGCCGGCGGGCTGCGTACCCGCGCCGTGCGCGACGCGGTGCACTACCGGCCCGGCTCGGACACCCCGCGCTGGTTCAACCACGCCACGTTCTTCCACCTGAGCACCCTGGCGCAGGAGTACCAGGAGGGGCTGCTGGCGATGTTCGGCCCCGACGGGCTGCCGTCGAACACCTACTACGGTGATGGCGGTGAGATTCCTGCCGACGTGCTGGACCACCTGCGGGCCGCGTACCGGGCCGCCAGTGTCCGCTTCGACTACCAGCGCGACGACGTGCTGGTGGTCGACAACATGACCGCCGCGCACGCCCGGGAGCCGTTCACCGGCCCCCGCAAGATCGCCGTCGCGATGGCCGAGCCGCACACCCCCGAGAGCACTGGAGACAACTAATGGCCGAAACCCGATTCCTGGTCGTGCGCAACGACGAGGAGCAGTACTCGATCTGGTCGGCCGACCGGGAGCTGCCCGCAGGTTGGCACGACACCGGCTTCGCCGGCACGCGTGCCGAGTGCCTCGCGCACATCGACACCGTCTGGACCGACATGCGTCCCCGCTCGGTACGCGAGGCCATCCAGTGAGCGTGAGGAGTGCAGCGGAGCGGAGTTCCGCAATCGCGAACGAAAGGCAGCGGCGATGACCCGGGAATGGACCTTCCCCGCCTCCTTCGCCCAGGAGCGGGTGTGGATGGCCAACCAGCTCGACCCCGGCTCGCCGGTCTACAACGTGTCCAACCCGTGGCCCTTCCCGGCCGAGCTGGACGCCGACGCCGCCACGGCCGTGTTCAACCAGGTCCTCGCCCGGCACGAGGCGCTGCGCACCCACCTGCGCTCCGACGACGGCACACTGGTGCAGGTGGTCCGCGAGCACGAGCCGGTCCGGCTGGCGGCCGAGGACCTGTCGGGCCTGCCGGAGGCCGAGCGGCTCGCCCGGTACCACGCGATCCGCGAGGAACTGGCCCGCACCCCGATCCCGCTGGACACGCCGCCGCTGTGGCGGGCCCGGCTGGTCAAGGTCAAGGAGGCGTGGTCGTTGCAGTTCGTGGTGCACCACGCCGTCTTCGACGCCCAGTCGGCGGTGCTGTTCACCAGCGAGCTGTCCGCGTTCATCACCGCCGCGCTCACCGGCGCGCCCGCCGACGTGCCCGAGCTGCCCATCCAGTACGCCGACTTCGCCGCCTGGCAACGCGACCAGCTCGCCGGGCCGGAGCTGGACCGGCAGCTCGCCTTCTGGACGGCCCACCTGGCCGGCGCGCCCGCGGTGACCGGCCTGCCGCTGGACCGGCCCCGCCCGGCCCAGCTCGGCTTCGCCGGCGACGAGGTCCGCTTCGACCTGCCCGACGGGCTGCTCGACGCCGTCGGCCGGCTCGCCGCCGCCTCGGCCGCCACCCCGTACATGGTGCTGCTGACCGGGTTCGCCGCGCTGCTGTCGCGGATCTGTGGCGACGACACCGTGGTCGTCGGCGTCTCCACCGCCGGCCGGGACACCGCCGAGGTGTCCCCGCTGATCGGCATGTTCGTCAATCCGGTGGCGCTGCGCTGCGACCTGACCGGCGACCCCACCGTCGCCGAGCTGCTCGGCCGGGTCCGGGGCAGCCTCATCGACGCCATGGAGCACGGGCAGGTTCCGTTCCAGCGGATCGTCGAGGCGGTCGCCCCGCAGCGGGACCCGTCCGTGCAGCCGATCTTCCAGACCGCGCTGAACTTCATCCCCGACTCCGGCCTGGACCCGGTGCCGCTGGGCACCACCAAGGACGACCTGGCCTTCGACGTCACCACCGGGGAGAGCCGGCTGGTGTACCGCACCGACCTGTTCGACCGGGCCACCGCCGAGGCGATCGTCACCCGGTACGTCCGGCTGCTCGACGCCGCCGTCGCCGACCCCGGCCGGCGGGTCCGCGAGCTGCCCCTGCTCGACGACGCCGAGCGGCGGCTGGTCCTGGACACCTGGAACGCCACCGGCCACGCCCGGCCGGTCGGCACCGTCGTCGACGAGGTGCAGCGGCAGGCTGCCGCCACCCCGCACGC
>NZ_GG657738.1:6493100-6494953 GCF_000158815.1 Micromonospora sp. ATCC 39149
GCGTACGTGCTGTACACCTCCGGCTCCACCGGCCGCCCCAAGGGCGTCGTGGTGGAGCACCGGTCGGTGGCCGCCTACCTGGCGTGGGCCCGGGAGGCATACCCGGGCCTGGCCGGCACCGCGCTGCTGCACTCCCCGGTGTCGTTCGACCTGACCGTCACCGGGCTGCTCGGGCCGCTCACCGCCGGCGGCACCGTCCGGCTCGCCGCGATCGACGAACCGGCCGCCCGTGCCGGGGGGAAGCCGGCGTTGCTCAAGGTCACCCCGAGCCACCTGCCGCTGCTCGACGACGCCGTGTCCCCGACGACGGACCTGGTCGTCGGCGGCGAGGCGCTCACCGGCGAGCAGCTCGCCGGCTGGCGTGCAGCCCACCCGGGTGTGGCGGTGACCAACGAGTACGGCCCGACCGAGGCCACCGTCGGCTGCGTGGCCGCCCGCATCGCACCGGGGCAGGAGCTTGCGGCCGGGGCGGTGCCGATCGGCACCCCCACCTGGAACACCCGGGCGTTGCTGCTCGACGCCGCGCTGAACCCGGTGCCCCCGGGGGTGGTCGGCGAGCTGTACGTGGCCGGCGACCAGCTCGCCCGCGGCTACCTGCGCCGCCCCGGCCTCACCGCCGAGCGGTTCCTGCCCTGCCCGTACGGGCCGGCGGGGCAGCGCATGTACCGCACCGGCGACCTTGCCCGCTGGCGGGCCGACGGGACGCTTGACTACCTGGGCCGCCGCGACGACCAGGTGAAGGTGCGTGGCATGCGCATCGAGCTGGGCGAGATCGAGGCCGCCCTGCTGGCCCGGCCGGACGTGTCGGCGGCGGCGGTGGTCGTGCGCACCGACTCCGGCGAGCCGACCCTGGTCGGCTACCTGGTCGGCGACGCCGATGGCGCGAGCGTCGCCGCCGACCTGGCCCGGGAGCTGCCCGCGCACCTGGTGCCGGCCGCGTTCGTCGCGCTCGACGCGCTGCCGCTGACCCCCAACGGCAAGCTGGACCGGGCCGCGCTGCCCGCCCCGGCCGCCCCGGCGGCGGTCGACGACGCGTACGTCGCCCCGCGCACCGACGCAGAGGCCCTGGTGGCCGAGGTGTACGCGGACATCCTCGGCGTGGAGAAGGTCGGCGCGGCCGACGACTTCTTCGCACTCGGCGGCAACTCGCTGCGCGGCATGCGGGCGATGGCCCGCATCCGCGCCGAGGTGGACGTGGACCTGCCCATGCGGGCGCTGTTCGGCAGCCCGGTGGTGGCCGACCTGGCCGCCCAGATCGAGAAGCTGATCGCCGCGGAACTCGACGAGCTCTCCGACGCCGAGGTCGCCGAGCTGTTGGCGACGGAAGAGGGACCCACCGCATGACCGACCTGAAGGATCCGGCCCGGGAGGCGGCGCGGCAGGCGCTGATCGCCAAGCGTCTGCGCAAGCGCGCCGCCGCCCCCGCGGCCCGGATCACCCCCCGGCCCGCCGACGCCGAGGTGCCGCTGTCGTACGCCCAGGAGCGGGTCTGGTTCATGGACCAGATCGCCCCGGGCGAGGCGGCGTACCACATCGCGGTGCCGCTGCGGGTGCGCGGACCGCTCGACGTCGCGGGCCTGCGCAGCGCGTTGGCCGGGCTGACGGCGCGGCACGAGTCGTTGCGCACCCGGTTCCCCGCCGACGCCGACGGCCGCCCCACGGTGGTCGTGGAGGAGGCCGTCGAGGTGCCGCTGACGGTGACGGAGGCGGCCGACGCCGACGCCGCGCGGGCGCTGGTCGATGCCGCCTCGGCGGAGCCGTTCGACCTGGCCACCGGGCCGCTGCTGCGCGCCCTGCTGATCCGGCTCGCCGCCGACGACCACGTGCTGTTCCTCGGCAAGCACCACATCGTC
>NZ_GG657738.1:6495368-6500743 GCF_000158815.1 Micromonospora sp. ATCC 39149
GTTCATGACGCTGCTCGCCGCGTACCAGGTGCTGCTGGCCCGGCACGCCGGGCAGGAGGACTTCGCCGTCGGCGCGTCCGTGGCCGGCCGGTCCGCCCCGGAGCTGGAGAACGTCGTCGGCATGTTCATCAACATGCTGCCGCTGCGCGCCGAGCTGGCGGGCGACCCGACGTTCACCGAGCTGCTGGAACGCACCCGGCGCAGCGTGCTGGACGGCTTCGAACACGCCGAGGTGCCGTTCGCGAGGGTCGTCCACGAGCTGGGCCTGCCCCGCGACGTGAGCCGGTCCCCGGTGTTCCAGGCCATGTTCGTGCTGCAGAACTACGAGATGGGCCGGTTCACCGGCGTCTCCGACGCCGCCGACGTCCGCTTCGAGTGGACGCCGATGGAGCTGCGGGCCACCCGGTTCGACTTCGAACTGCACGCGGTGGAGACCACCGGGGGGCTGTGGGGAAAGCTGGTCTTCAACACCGACCTGTTCACCCGGTCCACCGTCGAGCGGATCGCCCGGCGGTGGACCACCCTGCTGCGGGCGGTCGTCGCCACGCCGGACACCCCGGTGTCCGCCCTGCCGCTGACCGATCCCGCCGAGCGGCAGCTGCTAACCGCGTGGAACGACACCACGGCCGAGTTCCCGCAGGAGCAGACCCTGCACGGGCCGTTCGAGCGGCTGGCCGCCGCCTGCGGTGACGCGGTGGCGCTGACCTTCGAGGGCCGCTCGGTGACGTACGCCGAGCTGAACGCCGCCGCGAACCGGGTCGCCCACCGGTTGCGCGCGGCCGGCGTCGGCCCGGAGACCCTCGTCGGGGTGTGCGCGGAGCGCTCGGTGGAGCTGGTCGCCGGCCTGCTCGGTGTGCTCAAGGCCGGCGGCGCGTACCTGCCGCTGGACCCGGAGTACCCGGCCGACCGGCTGTCCTTCATGGTCACCGACGCCGCCGCGCCCGTCGTGCTGGTGCAGGAGCACCTGCGCGACGTGCTGCCCGACACCGGTGCGACGGTGCTGGTCCTCGACGACGAGGCGACGTGGGCCGAGCAGCCCACCACCGACCCCGCGCCGACGGCCGGGCCCGGCAACCTGGCGTACGTCATCTACACCTCCGGCTCCACCGGGCGGCCCAAGGGCGTGCCGAACACCCACCGGGGCATCGTCAACCGCCTCGACTGGAAGCAGAAGGCGTACCGCCTCGCCGCCGACGACGCGGTGCTGCAGAAGACCCCGGCCAGCTTCGACGTGTCGGTGTGGGAGTTCTTCTGGCCGCTGCGCGAGGGGGCCCGGCTGGTGCTGGCGAAGCCCGGCGGGCACAAGGACGCCGCGTACCTGCGGGACCTGCTGGTGGCCGAGCGGATCACCACCGCCCACTTCGTCCCGTCGATGCTGACCGTCTTCCTCGGCGAGGACGGCATCGAGGCGGCCACCGGCCTGCGCCGGGTGATCTGCTCCGGCGAGGAGCTGCCGCTGGCCTCGGCCGTGGAGTTCACCGCCCGGCTGCCCTGGTGCGAGCTGCACAACCTGTACGGACCCACCGAGGCGGCCATCGACGTCAGTGCCTGGCACTGCGACCCGGCGACGCTGGCGCGACTGTCCGGCGTGCCGATCGGCGGCCCGATCGCCAACCTGCGGCTGCACGTGCTCGATCCGGCCGGCAACGAGTGCCCGATCGGCGTGGCGGGGGAGCTGCACATCGGCGGCGTCGGTCTGGCCCGCGGCTACCACCGCCGGCCGGCGCTGACCGCCGAGCGGTTCGTGCCCGACCCGTTCTCCTCCGAGTCGGGGGCCCGGCTGTACCGCACCGGCGACCTGGCCCGCTGGGTGCTCTCCCCGGACGGTCCGGGCGAAGCGGGTGGCGGCGATTCGGCAGCGGCCGGCGGCGGCGATTCGGCAGTGGCCGGCGGCATCCCGGGCGGGGTGATCGAGTTCCTCGGCCGCATCGACCACCAGGTGAAGCTGCGTGGCCTGCGCATCGAGCTGGGTGAGATCGAGAGCGCCCTGCGGGAGCAGCCGGGCGTCACCGATGCCGCGGTGGTCGTCCGCGAGGACACCCCGGGCGACAAGCGGCTCACCGCGTACCTGGTGGGCGACGCCGAGCACGCCGCGCTGAAGACGGCGCTGAAGGAGTCCCTGCCCGAGTACATGGTGCCGGCCGCGTTCGTCACCCTCGACGCGCTGCCGCTGAGCCCCAACGGCAAGCTCGACCGCCGGGCGCTGCCCGCTCCCGTGGTGACCCGCGAGGCGTCGGTGGCGCTGGTCGAGCCGCGCGACGACACCGAGCGGCTGCTGGCCGAGATCTGGTCGCAGGTGTTGGGCGTCGACACGCTCGGCATCGACGACGACTTCTTCGACCTGGGCGGGCACTCGATGCTCGCCACCCAGGTCGTGGCGAGGATCCGCAAGGCCGGGCGTGGCGGGCGGCCGGTCGGCGTGATGGACCTGTTCCAGCAGCGGACCATCCGCGAGCTGGCCGCGTTCATGACCGGCGACGCCGCCGACGACGGGCCGCGCCGGCTGCTCTACGAGCTGACCAAACCCATCCCCGCCGGCCGGCGGGTCCGCACGTACGTCTGCGTCCCGTACGGCGGCGGCAGCGCCATCGTCTACCAGCCCCTCGCCGACGCCCTGCCCGCCGGCAACGCCCTGTACTCGCTGGCGATCCCCGGGCACGACGTGGGGCTCAGCGAGGAGGGCCTGCCGTTCGAGGAGCTGACCCGCCGGGTCGCCGACGAGATCGTCGAGCGGGTCGAGGGCCCGATCGTTCTGTACGGCCACTGCGGCGTCGGCAGCGCCATCGTCGCCGAGGTGGCCCGCAAGGTCGAGGCGGCCGGCCGGGAGCTGGAGGCGCTCTACATCGGCGCGATGTTCCCGTTCGCCCGTCCGAAGGGCTTCTTCGCCGCCGCCCGCAACCGCCTGGAACAGCTCCGCAGCAACAAGCACTACGCGAGCTGGCTCAAGTCGATGGGCGTCGACACCGACGAGCTGGACCCGGAGCAGGCCGACCGGATCATCAGCAACATGCGGGCCGACTCCCGCGCCTCGGAGGAGTACTTCACCGGGCTGCTCAACGCCGGGGCGGCGAAGCTGCGCGCCCCGATCATCTCGGTGGTCGGCTCCGAGGACCCGGTGACCGACTACTTCACCGAGCGGTACGCCGAGTGGCAGTTCCTTACCGACACCGTCGGGCTGGTCGTCCTCGACCAGGCGGGGCACTTCTTCCTCAAGTACCGGGCCGACGAGCTGGCGGAGATCGTCACGGCGGTGCACCCGGCGGTGCTCGCCGACGACACCGCCGCCCTTCGGCCGGCGGCCCGGGGTGAGGACGCCGGCTGGGTGGTCGCCGACCACCAGCGCGTCGGCGCGGCGTCCCGTCCGGAGCAAGCCACGGTGAAGCCGAGCATGGCCCGGTTCGTCGCGGTCACCGCCGGCCAGCTCGTCTCCACCACCGGCTCGGCGCTGACCGCGTTCGCCCTGCCGATCTGGCTGTTCACCCAGACCGGCTCGGTGGCGAACCTGGGCCTGCTGTGGGCCCTGGCGCTGATCTGCGGCGTGCTGATGCTGCCCGTAGCGGGAGCGCTCACCGACCGGATCAGCCGGCGGCGGATCATGATGATCGCCAGCTCCGGCGCCGGGTCGATCCAGCTGGTGCTGGCCGCCCTGCTCTGGACGGACAACCTGCGGCTGTGGATGATCTACGCCCTGGTGGCGCTCAGCCAGGTCGCCGGGTCGTTCCAGCGCATCGCGTTCCAGTCGGCGGTGCCGCAGCTCGTGCCGAAGCGGTACCTCGGCCACGCGATGGGCGTCACTCAGCTCACCAACGGCTTCGCGATGCTGCTGATGCCGGTCTTCGCCGCCGGCCTGCTGGCCGCCATCGAGCTCAAGGGCATCCTGCTCATCGACGTGGCCAGCTACGTGGTGGCGGTGGCGACCCTGGCCGTGGTCCGCTTCCCCGACCTGCTCGGCTGGCGGCCCCGGGAGCGGCTGCTCGTCGCGATCGCCAACGGGCTGCGCTACTCGTGGCAGCACCGGGGCTTCCGGCTCATGCTGGGCTACTTCGCGATCGGCAACATCTTCCTGGCCCCGGCGCTGGTGCTGACCACCCCGCTGGTGCTCTCCTTCGCCACCGCGACGCAGGTGGCGCAGGTGGCCCTGGCCGAGGCGCTCGGCGCGGTGGCCGGCGGCGTGCTGATGTCGCTGTGGGGCGGCCCCCGCCACCGGCGGATGATCGGGGTGCTGATCGGCAACCTCGGCACCGCGCTCGGCTGCGTCGTGATCGGCCTGGACGCCTCCGTGGCGGTCATCTGCGTCGGGGCGTTCTGGCTGGCCATGGCGATGACCACCGCCCAGTCGATCTACGCGACGATCGTCCAGGTGAAGGTGCCGCAGCGGTACCACGGCCGGGTGTTCAGCCTCAACCAGACCATCTCCTGGTCAACGCTGCCGATCGGGTTCGCGCTGATCGCTCCGGCGGCCACCGGCCTGTTCGAGCCGATGCTCGCCGACGGCGGCGCGCTCGCCGGGTCGGTGGGCGCGGTCATCGGCACCGGTCCGGGCCGGGGCATCGGCTTCGCGTACGTCTGCTTCGGCGCGGCGCTGGTGCTGGTCACCCTCGGCGGCTTCGTCATCCGGCTGCTGCGCCGCTTCGACATCGAGGTGCCGGACTCGTTGCCCGACGACCTGATCGGCGCCCAGGAGCGCGAGCGGCGGCTGGCCGCCCGCACGGTCGAGCGGCAGGAGGAGAAGGTGCCCGTGGCGGCGTGACCCGTCCTGCGCCTGGCCGGGGCCGGTGGCGGTCGACCGCCACCGGCCCCGCGTGCTCAGGCCGCCGGCGGGTCGGCCAGGTCGGTGGCGGCGACGTCGTCGGGCTCGGCGATCCAGCCGGAGAAGACCGGCACCCCGTGCCACGGGCCGGCGCCGCCGCCGCGCCGGTCGGTGGCGACGGCCACCACCGCGTACGGGTGGCCGAAGCGCAACTCCGCGACGCGGGCCACCCCCTCCGGCGGCAGGCTGACCCTCGCGAACATCCCGGTCACGGCCGCCGCCTCGAACCCGTACCGGCTGTAGCGGGCCACGACCGCCTGCCGGGCCCGCACGTCGCCCGTGCCGAACAGCGGGGCCAGCACCCGGCCGGCGGCGGCGAAGCCGAGCCCGGTCAGGTCGTGCTCGTCCCGCGCCGACCAGCAGGGCAGCGTTGCCGTGTGCCGCTGCTCCCGGCGGCCGGGGGCGAACGTACGCACGGCCTCCTCGCGCAGCGTCCACAGCGGCGTGTCGCCCAGCGGCAGGTCGAACAGCGACCGCCGGCCGGCGGGCTCGTCTTGTGTTTTTTGTCCGCGGCGATCCGGTACGCGGCGGCGAGCACGTCGGTCGGGGGCACCCCGGGCGCGGC
>NZ_GG657738.1:6500956-6531565 GCF_000158815.1 Micromonospora sp. ATCC 39149
CGGGGCGGCCCAGGAGATCCGGGTGGCCACGGCCGAGGCCAGTGCGAGCCCGACCCGGGGGGGTGAGCGTCAGCGGGAACCGCTCGATCAGCCCGGCGCTGTGCTCCCGGGCCCACGCGTCCAGGCCGGCCTGGTCCGGCAGCGGGCCGGTTTGCGTGGCACGGGGGAGGCTGGCCCGCCAGGCGTCCAGCCCGGCGGTGGGGATCCCCGGCCGGTGCCAGACGGCCGCCGCCGACGGCACCAGGGGGTGCGGCGCGTCGAGCAGCGCGGCGGCGATCCGGCCGGCCCGTGCCGGGTCGGTGCCCAGGGCCTCGGCGAGGCCGGCGCTGCCCGGGGTGCCGTCGTGCTCGTCGGTGCCAGCCGACGCGCAGAGCGCGAGCAGCAGCCACGCGCCCAGCGGGGACGCGACGTGGTGCCGGTCGCCGATCGAGGCGTGCAGCCGGGCGGCGTAGCGGGCCAGCGGGCCCTGCGGGTTCGTCATCCGCTCACTGTGCCTGCCCGGGACCATTCCTACGACCACAGTTCGAACGGCTCGTCGATCTCCTCGCCGGCGAGGAACGCGGTGAGCAGTCCGGGCAGCCGGCCGGGATAGAACCGTTCCCGGCTGTCGACGACGTCGGCGACGGGCCACCACCGGAACCCGAAGTAGTCCTCCCGCTCGTAGTCCAGTCGATCCGTCTCGTCCACCTCCGGGCCTGGGACGTCCAGCCCGACGCTGACGATCACCTCGTCCTGCACGTGGCGGAGCTGCCGGTGGATGAAGCTGGCCCGCCGCCGCCAGCGCGGCGGCCCCACCCGTCGCGGGTCCACCCGGATGCCGGTCTCCTCGCGCAGCTCCCGCACGGCCGCGTCGAGGTACGTCTCGCCGGGGTCGACGCCGCCGCCGGGCAGCTCCCACCAGGTGCCGAGCCGGGGGTGGTCCGGGTCGCGGGTGTGGAACAGCAGGAGCCGCCGGTCGGCGTCGAGCACCACCAGCCGTACCGCGTGCCGCCGCACGACCGGCAGGTCGTCGGGGATCTCCAGCGCCACTGTTCCTCCGCTCGCGCCTCACCTGGGTCGCCCACATCGTGCCACCGCCGAAGCGCGGCGGGGAGCGGCTCGGCGGCGGGCCGGGGGCCGGGTTAGGCTGCCCGCCGTGGCAGGTCTGTTCAGGAGTGTGGCGTCCCGGCTGGGACGGGTGACCCGCGGCGGGGCCGCGCCGACGCGTACCCCCGGGCCGATCCCGGCCCAGGTGGCGCGGCGCCGGCAGGTCGCGGCGTTGCAGCGCCGCGACCTCAGCTACGCCCCGGAGCCCGACGGACAGGCCGACCCGGGTGAGGTCGTCTGGACCTGGGTCCCCTATGAGGACGACCCCCGGCAGGGCAAGGACCGCCCGGTGCTGGTGGTCGGGCGGTCCAGCCGGACCCTGTTCGGCCTGATGCTGTCCAGCCAGGGCGAGCGGGACGGTCAGCGGCACTGGCTCTCGCTGGGACCGGGCGCGTGGGACCGGGACAACCGGCCCAGCTGGGTGCGGCTCGACCGGGTCCTCACCATGCGGGAGGACAGCATCCGGCGCGAGGGCGCGGTGCTGGACCGGGCCCGCTTCGACCGGGTGGGCCAAGCCCTGCGCGCCGGCTACGGCTGGCGCTGAGCGCCGGCGGCGCTTCCCGGCGGACCCGGGCCGGGGCGTCAGCGTTCGGCGAGGTACGCGCTGTCGACGAGCTGGCGAGTGGAGCGGGACCCGCCGACGCTCTTCGCCCGGTACATCGCCGCGTCGGCGCGGTCGAGCGCCTCGGTGAGCTGGGTCGGGCAGGTGACCGGGGCGAGCCCGACGGAGGCGGTGACCCGGAGGCTGAGGCCGCGGAGGGGTATCGGCGCGGCAAGTGACTCGCAGAGCCGCCGGGAGGCGTGCTCGAGCCACCGCCGGTCGACCGTCGGGGTGGTCAGCAGGCCCGCGAACTCGTCGCCGCCGAGCCGGGCCACCAGGTTGTCCCCGGCGAAGGCGGCCAGTCGTTCGGCCACGCTGATCAGCACCTGGTCCCCGGCGGCGTGCCCGTAGCGGTCGTTGACCTGCTTGAAGTCGTCCAGGTCCAGCACGATGGCGATCAGCGGCTGACCGACGGTGTCGGTGAGCAGGGTCGCGGCCAGCCGGAAGAAGGCCCGCCGGTTGGGCAGGCCGGTGAGCGGGTCGTGGCTGGCGGCGTGTCGCTCGGCGGCCAGCTCCGCCTGGAGGTGTTTGATCTCCGCCTCGGCCAGCAGAGCCCGGCGGCGCAGTTGCCAAGCGGAGACCAGGGCTCCGGCGGCCGAAATGCCGGACGCGATGGTCAACGGATCCGGCACGAATCCTCCTCACCGCGTCTGCCCACCCCGACCGTGCCCGGCCGCTGTCCGTGGGCTCCTGTTTTCCCTGGTACGGCTTTGGGTTGAGTAACCCAAAGTGAATGTCTGGGTACACCGTACGTGCGTTATCATGCTCGCTGTCCGGTGCAGATGCAATAGCAGATGCACGTGCAGCAAATCCCGTCGTATGCCCCGCCTCTCGCCAGCACACCGCTCCTCCCGCGGCATCGGCAGGCTCTTGAAGAGAAAGACGCCCCATGCAGCAGCCTCAGAACGGCGTTCACGCCACGCAGCTTCCCCCGTTGAACTGGCTGAAGAGCCGCCGGAGCAATCCCAGCGGCAACTGCGTCGAGCTGGCCGAGCTTCCCGGTGGCGCGGGGATCGCCGTTCGTAACTCCCGCCACCCCGAGGGGCCGGCGCTCATCTACACCATCGACGAGATCGCCGCCTTCGTCCTCGGCGCTCGGGACGGAGACTTTGACCACTTGATCGGTTGACTTTGGGTCACCTCGCGAGTGCGTCCCGTCAACGGGACTGACGCGCCGATTGGCCCGATTCACCTCACTGTCGGTCCATGGCATGCTTACACGTCGGCCGGGGTGGGGCCCGGTGCGACGGAGGCGGCAAGCGGAGGTCGGCGCGTGACGATGGTTCCTACGGAGGGTGGCCCGGCCACCGGCCCGACCGTGCTGCGGATGCTGCTCGGCGCGCAGTTGCGCCGCCTGCGGGAGGCCAGCGGGGTGACCCGGGAGGGCGCCGGCTGGGAGATTCGGGCCTCCGAATCGAAGATCAGCCGGATGGAGCTGGGCAGGATAAAAAATAAAAGGAGCGCGACGTCGCCGACCTGCTCAGCCTCTACGGGGTCACCGATTTTACGGAGCGGGAGGCCCTGCTCAAGCTGGCCCGGGACGCGAACAGCCCCGGCTGGTGGCACCGCTACGGCGACGTGCTGCCGTCGTGGTTCCAGTCCTACCTGGGCCTGGAGGCGGCCGCCGCGCTGATCCGCAGCTACGAGGTGCAGTTCGTGCCGGGCCTGCTCCAGACCCCGGAGTACGCCCGGGCCGTCGTCCTGCTCGGCCACCGTTGCGCCGGCGCGGACGAGATCGACCGCCGGGTGGGCCTGCGCATGCAGCGCCAGGAGCTGCTGCGTCGCCCGCAGCCGCCGCACTTGTGGGTGGTCGTGGACGAGGCGGCGCTGCGCCGGCCGATCGGCGGGGCCAAGGTCATGCGTGACCAGCTCACCGCCCTGATCGAGGCGACCCGGTCGCCGCACGTGCGGTTGCAGATCATCCCGTTCGACGCGGGCGGCCATGCCGCAGCCGGCGGCGCCTTCACCATCCTGCGGTTCGGCGACCAGGATCTGCCCGACATCGTCTATATCGAGCAGCTGACCAGCGCCATCTACCTCGACAAGCGCGAGGACCTCGACTACTACGCGGCGGCCATGGAGCGGCTCTGCGTCGAGGCCGAGCCCCCGGAGCGGACGCCGGAACTGCTCACCCGGCTGCGCGACGATCTCTACCCACAGTGACGGGCTCCCAGACGCTGCGGCGTCTCGTGCTGCCTCTACCATGGTCGACACCGGCGAGAGTGGACGGACGTCCGCGCTTCAGGTCAGCGCAGAGCTATGGAGGCACCCCTTGACCACCGATGCCCCCGGCGCCTCGACTGGTCCCGCCCACCCGAGCGACCGGATCGACACCTCGGTGGCGCATCCCGCCCGCCGCTACAACTACTGGCTCGGCGGCAAGGACAACTTCCAGGCCGACCGGGAGTCCGGGGACGCGATGGCCGCGGCCTTCCCTACCGTCCGCATCGCCGCCCTGGAGAACCGTCGTTTCCTCCAGCGGGCGGTCGACTACCTGGCCCGTGAGGCCGGCATGCGACAGTTCCTCGACATCGGCACCGGCATTCCCACCGCCGACAACACCCACGAGGTCGCCCAGGCCGTCGTCCCGCAGGCCCGAGTGGTCTACGTGGACAACGACCCCATCGTGCTCGCGCACGCCCGGGCGCTGCTGACCAGCTCGCCCGAAGGCGCCACCGCCTACATCGACGCCGACCTGCGCGACCCGGAGAAGATCCTGCGGCACCCCGACCTTGGCCGCACCATCGACCTGGGGCAGCCGGTGGCGCTGATGCTGGTCGCGATCCTGCACTTCCTGCCCGACCCCGACGAGCCGTACGCGCTGGTCCGTCGGCTGCTGGACGCGCTGCCCGCCGGCAGCTACCTGGCCGCCTCGCACGCCACCTACGACTACCTTGCCCCGCAGGTGGCGCAGGAGGCCCAGGCGGTGACGAGGAACGGCGGGTCGCGCGAGGCGGTCAGCCTGCGCAGCCGGAAGGAGTTCGCCGACCTCTTCGCGGGCCTGGAACTGGTCGACCCGGGCGTCGTCTCGGTCGCCGAGTGGCGCGCCGAGCGGGAGCCGCAGCCCCGACCCTCGGTGGCCGACGTCAGCATGTACGGGGCCGTGGCCCGCAAGCCCTGACCTGCCCCGGCGCGGCGCGGCCCTGCCGACAACGCCTGCGCTGCTGTCCTCGCTGCCCGGCTGTCCTCGCTGCCCCGCTGGTGCCGCTGCGCGGGCATGCGACTGGTGCCCGGCACCGGCCGACAGGCAGACTGGACCACCATGTCGCCGTTCACGCCCACCCTGCGGCTGCACGACCGGTACGTCCTGCGCGAGCGCATCGGCCTCGGCGGAATGTCCGAGGTGTGGTACGCCGACGACGAGGTCCTGCACCGTCCCGTTGCGGTCAAGGCACTCGCGGCCCAACTCGCCGCCGACCCGCACCTGCGCGTCACCATTCAGCGCGAGGCCCGGGCCGCCGCCCGGCTCACCCACCCGCACGTCACCCAGGTGTACGACTACGGCGAGGCGACCCTCGGGGGCGGGGCGGTGGTGCCGTACCTGGTGATGGAGCTGGTCGAGGGGCGCAACCTCGCCGACCGGCTCACCACCGGTCCGCTGCCCTGGCCCGAGGCCGTTCGGCTGGCCGGCCAGATCGCCGGCGCCCTGGCCGCCGCACACCGCATCGGCGTGGTGCACCGCGATATCAAACCCGCCAACGTCATGCTCACCGAGACGGGCGCGAAGGTGCTCGACTTCGGCATCGCCGCGCTCGCCGGGCCGCACCACCCGCGTGCCGGCCAGACCGGCGAGCTGATGATGGGCACCCCCGCGTACTTCGCACCCGAGCGACTCACCCCCGGGCCGCCGAACCCGGCCAGCGACGTGTACGCCCTCGGGGTCCTGCTCTACCGCGTCCTCGCCGGCCGCGCCCCGCTGCCCGTGCAGAGCTGGGAGGATGCCTTCGAGGTGCACGCGGGGCACCGGCAGGCCCCGCCACTGCGCGTGCCCGGGCTGCCCCCGGACATCGCCGCGCTCACCCTCGCCTGCCTGACCACCGATCCGACCCGGCGGCCCACCGCCGCCCAACTGGCTCGCCGCCTCGGGTCGACGCCGGCCGCCGAGTCGCCGGCCGAGACGCAGCCGGCCACCACGCCGACCCCGACACATTCGCCGACCCTGGTCGACCGCGCCCGGCCGTGGGCGGCCCCTGGGCGGCCGTCCGCCCCGGCGCCCACCGCTGGGCAACCGCGCACCGATCGCCCCCCGACCGCGCCGTACGTCTCGGACCCGGCCGGCCTGCTCGCTGCCGCTGGCGCGGACGCACTGCCGTCCGCGCGGCGCTCGACCAATGCGCCGTCCGTGCCGCGGTTCGCCAGTTCGCCGCCTGCCGCGCGGGCGTCCCGATCCCGGACGCCGGGCAACCGGCTGCTCAACGTCCTCGTCGCCGCCGGAGTGGTGTTGCTCGTCGGCCTGGTCACGCTGCTCGCCCTCGATAGCGGGTCTCCGACCTCGCCGGCCGGGGCACCCGGGACCGCCGCTCCCGCCGCCGCACCGACGACCACGCGGGCCGTGGGCCCGGCGAGGACCGCCCCACCGACCACCGCGCGACCCCGGCCGGTCACCCTGCGCCAGCTCGCCGTCGAGTTCACCGCCCTGATCGACGAGGCGCAGGCCCGTGGGGAGATCGACCGCGAAACCGCCGACGAGCTGCGCGAGGAGGCCGCCAAGCTGAACCGCGGCAAGCTCAAGGACCGCAGCAAGCGACTGCGGGAGCTGCGCGAGGACGTCGCCGAGGCGGTCGAGCGCGATCGGCTCGACGCGGAGACCGGCGCCCGGCTCCAGGACCTGCTCACCGGGTACGCGGGAGCGCGCGGCGACACGGCGGGCTGACGGCGCGCACCGAAGCCGGGCGGTCCACGGTGCACGGTCGATGCTGTTCCGCTCTCGCCTCGCCGGCCGGGGCGTGGCAGCCGGCGACGAGGGTCACTACCGTTGTCGGATGATCAGCACGCAGCCGCTTCTGCCCTTCCCCCGTACGATCGCCGCCGGGCCCGAACCCGGGTCCGACGGCCCGGTCGGATTCGTCACGGGCCTGGTCGAACGGCTGGGTGGCCCTGGTGCCGGGCTGGCCGTCGCGCTGGAGAACCTGTTCCCGCCGATCCCCAGCGAGGTGATCCTGCCGCTGGCGGGATTCGCCGCCAGTCAGGGACGGATGAGCCTGGTCGGGGCGATCGGCTGGACCACCCTCGGCTCGGTGGTCGGCGCGCTGGCGCTGTACGTGATCGGCGCCATGCTGGGCCGGGACCGGATGCGGGCCATCGCCGCCAAGCTGCCGCTGGTCAAGCTCGAAGACGTCGACCGCACGGAGGCGTGGTTCCTCCGGCACGGCGTCAAGGCGGTGTTCTTCGGCCGGATGATCCCGGTGTTCCGCAGCCTCATCTCGATTCCGGCCGGCGTGGAGCGGATGCCGGTGCTGACGTTCCTGCTGTACACGACCCTGGGCAGCCTCATCTGGAACACGGTCTTCGTCATGGCGGGCTATCTGCTCGGCGACAACTGGCACGTGGTCGAGGGGTACGTCGGCACGTTCCAGAACGTGGTCATCGCGGTGTCCGCGCTGGCGGTCGGGTGGTTCGTCGTCACCCGGGTACGGCGGGCCCGTGCCACTCGGCGGGATGCCGCTGCTCCCTTTTCCGCTGCTCCTTCTGCGGGTGGCCAGACGGGCGATGGCCCGTCTGCCGGCTTTCCGTTCGCCGCTGCCCCGTATGTCGACGCTGACGCGGGGCTGCCAGGTGGGCCGGAGCGTGGTGCACCGGGGGAGTACCGAGGGACGGTCTACCGCAGCGGCTCCTGGCGCGGCGGGGCTGAGCACTGACGGGTTGGGTGCCGTGCGGTCGCCGCCGCTGGGCCGGTGCGGGTGAGGCGACGGGTCGGGCAACCTGCTGGCTCGTACCCGGTGGCCTGGTGGGTTGCGGGGTGATTGTCGGCGGCGTGGCGGCTGCGCCTGGCGTGGTGGTTCGCGGCATGGTTGCCAAAGGTATGCTTGATCGATTCCATGTCTGCGATATGCGGGTTCCGCTCGCCCGGATGCCCCATGTCGCCGGCATGGAGTCGCGTTAACAAGGGGCCCTTGCTCTACCGAAAGCGTTAACAAGGCGCCCTTCCTTGCAGGCAGGCGGCGGACTGATCCGATCCGGGGTCGGGTACGTACTGCCTGGCGGGGACCGTGAAAGGGGAGCACATGCCGGTGTCGGAGCATGACGCGCATCGCCCTCCGGGGGCCGGTCCTGCCGTGCCCGCGCCGGTCGTCAAGGTGACCGGGGAGAACGTCGCGGAGTCGTCCGCTGCGCCCTGGCCGCGTGGCGCGCGGCTCATGGTCGCCGCCGCTGTCGTGGTCCTGGCGTTGGGCGCCGGTGCGGTGGCGGTGACCCTGGCCAACCCGGGTCGGCTGGGGCTGGCGTTCTCCGACGGCCGGCCGGACGCCGGATCGGCCGTTCCGCTGGCGGCGGAGCCCGGAGTCGGGGGAGCCTCGGCTAACGGGCCGGTGCTCACCGAGCCCCTGGCGGGGCGTGACCGGGCCAGTTTCGAGCTGGTCGACGGGCTGACCACGTTCGACCTGCGGATCGACGACCTCGGCGAGGACCTGTACCGGATCACCAGCCCCGCCGACGGCGGGGTGATTCCCCGGACGGAGTTCTTCGGGGACCACCTGCGGCTGCGGATGGCGACCAGCGGCCGGCGCGGGCCGAACGTCGCGGAGGTCGTGCTGAGTTCCCGGGTGACCTGGCGGCTGCGGCTGGCTGGCGGGGTGGCCGAGCAGGTGCTCGACCTAACCCGGGGACGGCTCGCCGCGCTGGAGCTGGCCGCCGGGGCCGCCCGCGTCGACCTGCGCCTGCCCCGGGTCGTCGGCACGCTGAGGGTGCGGGTGACCGGCGGGGTGGACCAGTTGGTGATCCGGGTGCCCGGGGCGCTGCCGACCCGGGTCCGGGCGGGTGCCGGCGCCGGCGCGGTCACCATCTACGACCGGCACCGCCCGGGGGTGGCGACCGGCGCGCTGATCAGCTCGCCGGGCTGGGACCGCAGCACCGATCGGGTGTACGTGGACATGGTCGCCGGGGCCAACACGGTTACCGTCAACGGGGCCTGAGCGTACAGTCGAGCGGTGGATCGTACGGAATCCCTGCCGGCGCAGACCCGCCCGCCGGGCGTGACGCCCGCCGATCCGGGCAGCGTGCTGCTGCCCGGCCACGACGTGCCGCTCGGCCGCTACACGACGGTGCGCCGGCTGCTGCCGCAGCGCCAGCGGCGGATGGTCGGGGCCTGGTGCTTCGTCGACCACTTCGGCCCGGACGACGTCGCCGAGCGGCCCGGTATGGAGGTGCCGCCGCACCCGCACACCGGCCTGCAGACGGTCACGTGGCTGCTCGACGGGGAGATCGTGCACCGGGACAGCCTCGGCAACGTGCAGCCGATCCGCCCGGGGCAGCTCAACGTGATGACCTCCGGCCACGGCATCGCGCACTCGGAGCGGTCCCCGGCGGCGCATCCGCCGGTGATGCACGGCGCGCAGCTCTGGGTGGCCCTGCCGGACCGGGCGCGGGCCGGTGGGGCTGACTTCGCCCACCACGAGGACCTGCCGGTGTGGCGTGACGGGGACGCCGACGTCACGCTGCTGGTGGGCGAGTTCGCCGGGGAGCGTTCCCCGGCCGTGGTGCACACCCCGCTGCTCGGCGCGCAGCTCACCGTCCGGGGTGCGGCGCCGGTCCGGCTGCCGCTGCGCCGCGACTTCGAGTACGCGCTGCTGGCGATGTCCGGTTGCGCCGAGGTGGGTGACGTGCCGCTGGAGCCGGGCGCGCTGCTCTACCTCGGCCTGGGGCGGGAGAGCGTGGCCCTGGCCGGGGTCCCGGGCAGCCGCCTGCTGCTGCTCGGCGGGGAGCCGTTCGAGGAGCCGCTGGTGATGTGGTGGAACTTCGTCGGCCGGTCGCACGAGGAGATCGCCGTGGCCCGCGAGGACTGGACGGCCGGCCGCCGCTTCGGAGTGGTGGCGGACGACGCGGCGCCGCCGCTGCCGGCGCCCGCGTTGCCGACCACCCGGCTGCTGGCCCGTACCCGGCACGGCGAGATCCTGCGCTGAGCCGGCGGCTTCCGGGCCGCCGCTTCCGGTCTGCTCGTCGGGTCGCTGTGGCCGGATGGCCCGGTCGGGTCGCTCGCCGGGCCGCCTATGTCGGGTAACCGTCGCGGGCTTGGCGGGCGGCGACGCGGGTAGTCGCGGGCATGCCGACCACCACCGCAGTCTCCAGCAGCGAGGACAAGAAGCGCCTGGTACGCCGCCTGGCCGGCGACGGGCGCGGTTTCGCCGAGCAGTACGGCTTCCGGGTCACCAACAACCCGTCCAGCCTGTTCCAGCTTCTCACCCTGTCGGTCCTGCTGGCCCGTCGGGGAGACTTCCGCTGCGCTGTGGCCGGCGCGGCGGCGTTGCGCGACGCCGGCTGGGACAGCGCGGCCCGGCTGGCCCGGTCGCTGCACGCCGATCGGGTGCGCGTGCTGCGGGAGGCCGGGCAGCGCGGCGACGTCGACGCGCTCGCCGACGACCTCGGCGACCTCGCCCGTACCGTCGTGCAGCGGTATCGGGGCGACCTGCGCCGGTTGCGGGCGTTGGCTCACCACGACCCGGCCGGGGAGCGGAGGCTGCTGGTCGAGCTGCCGGGTGTCGACGCGGAGGCGGTGGACCTGTTCCTGCGTGAGGCGCAGGCGCTGTGGCGGGAGGTGGCCCCGGTGGCGGACCGGCGGGCCCTGGCGGCGGCCCGCCGGCTCGGGCTGGGCCGGTCGGCGGCAGACCTGGCCGCGCTGGCCGGCGGCGGCGAGTCGGAGCGGCTCGCCTGGCTGGTCGGCGCGCTCGCCAGGGTGGAGCTGGAGAAGCGGTACGCCGAGCTCACCTGAGGTGGGTTGGCCCACACTTTCTCGGAAATCTGACCGTTCGGACGATGGCAAGGTACGATGATCTCGGCAGTTGACTCTCGCCCTCTTCGGGTGGGAGTGGCCGCCCGGCGGTGCGGTCCGGTTCGGGCCGCGTTCACCGCCGGGGCACAGGTTCCGCGTGGCGCCCCAGGTCGCGGTTCGTGGCCCGGGGCGCCCGTCTGTCGGCCTCGGCCCGCTCACTTGGCCAGCCCCGCCACCAGGTTCACCGTCGTGGCGATGATCACCGTCCCGAACAGGTACGACAGCAGCGAGTGCCGCAGCACGGTGGTGCGCATCTCGTTGCTGGTCAGGTTCGTGTCGGAGATCTGGAACGTCATCCCGACCGTGAAGGCCAGGTAGGCGAAGTCCGAGAAGCGGGGACGCTCCGACTGGTTGAACATCACGCCGCCGTCGGGCCCCGTGTAGTAGATCCGCGCGTACCGGGTGGTGTAGACGGTTTGCACCACCAGCCAGGACAGCAGCACGCTGGCCATGCCCAGCCCGCCGTAGGCGTCGCGTCGCGGCCCCGGCGGGACGCTTTGCGCGAAGATCAGCATGACCGCCACCGCCAGCAGGCTCGCCAGGCAGGCGACCAGCAGCAGCGCGTCACGGGTGGCCCGGTTCGGGTCCTTCAGTGAGGCGAGCCGGGCGGTGCGCTCGCCGTCCAGTGGCCACAGCGTGCGCCACACCAGCACCAGCCAGCTCAGCGCCGCCGCGTTCCAGCCCACCAGCGGGCCGAGTCCCGGTGAGCTGACGAGCGTGAACAGGCCGCCGGCCAGCACGCCGACCAGCCCCATCACGAGGAGTTGGATCACCGCCGGGAGATGGCCGTCCACGCGCCGCCCCGGCCGTATCCCCACTCGGCGCCGGGCCAATGCGGCGTTCAGATGCGCCGCAGGTGCTGGGAGACCCGGGTGTGCGGTTCCCGGGCCTGCGCCGCACGCTGCGCCGCGTCGACCTCGGGAGCCGCCTCGATTCCGGCGGAACGAGCCACCTCGGTGCCGTTGGCGTAGTCGACCGGCGGCAGGGCCCGCAGCGCGCGCAGCACGTCCGGCGGGGCGCCCTCGCGTTCCGCCTCGCGGACCACGTCGGCCTTGCCCGCCGGGTAGTCGAGGCTGGACAGGTACTGCAGGACGTCGTCGTAGCTCGCCATGGGTGCGCTCCTCGCCGCTGCGATCGGGGTTCACGACGGCCGCGGTTACCCGTCGTATGGCTGCCCACGCCCGCGCGGGGCGTGCAATCGGGCCTACCCGGCCGCCGTTTCCGCTCCCGCCGGGCGGGTACGCGACCGGCCCGAGGCAGCGGAAGGAGCACCCATGAACTACGACACCTTCGTCGACCAGGTGGCCCTGCGGGCGAGGGTTTCCGGCGACCGGGCCGTCGAGCTGACCCGGGCCACGCTGGAGACCCTGGCGGAGCGGTTGACCGGCGGCGAGGTGCTCGACCTCGCGGCGCAGTTGCCCAGGCCGCTGCAACTGGTCCTGCGGCCCAGCCCGGACACCGAGGCCGCCGACCGGTTCGGCGCGGCCGAGTTCGTCGGCCGGGTCGGCCAGCGGGCCGGCGTCGACGAGCGGGCCGCCCGGGAGGCGGTCCGGGCCGTGTTCACCACGCTGCGCGAGGCGGTGACCGGCGGGGAGTTCGACGACATCGTGGTGCAGCTGCCACGGGACTACCGGGACATGGTGGAACCGGCCCTTGCTCCGGGCGCGGCGGCCCCCCGCCGGCGCTGACCGGTGTGCCGTCGGGCGCGACCGAGAGGACGGCCCGGCAGCCGGGAGAGCGGTGGGGTGGCCGTCAGGCGACCGCGCCGGCAGCGCGCAGGGCGGCGATCCGGTCGGCGGCGAAGCCGGCCTCGCTCAGTACCTCGTCGGTGTGCTCGCCGGGGTGCGGGGGCGGCCGGCGCAGCGCGGTCGGCGTGCCGGAGAACCGGGGCGCCGGGGCCGGCTGGGTCGCCCCGGCGTGCGCGACGAACACCTGCCGGGCCGCCAGGTGCGGATGTTCCGGCGCTTCCCGCCAGTCCAGCACCGGTGCGACGCACGCGTCGGAGGCGCCGAGCAGGGCCGTCCACTCGTCGCGGGTGCGGGTGCGGAACAGCCGGGCCCACGCGGCCCGCAGGGCCGGCCAGTTCGCCGGGTCGGTGCGTTCCGGCGCGTCGTCGCCGGGCAGCGGGAACCCGGTGCGCCGGACCAGTTCGTCGTAGAAGCGGGACTCCAGGGCGCCGACCGCGAGGTGCCGGCCGTCGGCGCACTCGTACGTGTCGTAGAACGGCGCGCCGCCGTCGAGCAGGTTCACCCCACGCGGGTCCTGCCACATGCCGACCCCGCGCAGCGAGTGGATCATCGTGGACAGCACCGACACGCCGTCCACGATCGCCGCGTCGACGACCTGGCCGGGGGCGCCGGCGCGGACGGCGTACAGGGCGGCGACGACGCCCAGGGCCAGCATCATTCCGCCGCCGCCGAAGTCACCGAGCAGGTTCATCGGCGGCACCGGGCGTTCCCCCGCCCGGCCGATGCCGTGCAGCGCCCCGGTCAACGCCAGGTAGTCGATGTCGTGCCCGGCATACTGGGCCAGCGGGCCGTCCTGCCCCCAGCCGGTCATCCGCCCGTACACCAGGCGGGGGTTGACCGCCAGGCAGTCAGCGGGGCCGAGGCCCAGCCGCTCGGTCACCCCGGGGCGGAAGCCCTCGATCAGCGCGCCCGCGCCGCCGAGCAGGGCCAGCACCGCCTCCCGACCCCCGGCCGACTTCAGGTCCACGGCGACCGAGCGGCGGCCCCGGTTGAGCAGGTCCGGGTGCGGGGTGCCGAACGCGCCCGGGTCGACGCCGGTGGCCCGGTCGACCCGGATCACGTCGGCGCCCAGGTCAGCCAGCATCATCGCGGCGAACGGGCCGGGCCCGATGCCGGCCAGCTCGACCACGCGCACCCCGGCGAGGGGACCGGTCTGGCCGACGCCGACCGGGGCCGGCGCGCCGCCCGGGACCGGTCCGCGCTCGCCCGTTGCGCCGTCGGCCGACAGGTCCGCGCCGGGCCGGCTCACGCGCTCGCTCACCGGGTCACCATAGGCGCCGCGCGGGTGTCCCCGTAAGACGTCGGGAACCGAGCCTCACAGCCACGGAGGGGTTACCCCTGGTGACGGCGCGGTTGTCGGCTTGGCGAGTCGACGGAGCTGACCTAACCTGGTCGCACGAGGGGAGTACTTCCCACGAACCATTCCGGTCAGTACGGCGTGCCCGGAGCGCGCCTCGGGTGGTTGCCCACGAATCGTGGGTGAAGGAGACCTCGAACATGACACGGTGTTCGAGGAGACCACATGACCGAATCGTCCTATCTTGCCGCCGGTGAGCTGTCCTCGATCGGCACGCCCACCCTCTGGGTGGTGACCATCGCCGGGGTGCTCGCACTGCTCGTGCTGGACTTCCTCGTCACCCGGCGACCCCACGAGGTGTCCGTCAAGGAGGCGTTCGGCTGGTCGGCGTTCTACGTCGCCCTCCCGCTCGCCTTCGGAACCTGGATCTGGTCCCGCTACGGCTCCCAGCAGGGCGTCGAGTACCTCACCGGCTACCTGGTGGAGAAGTCGCTCTCGGTCGACAACCTCTTCGTCTTCATGCTGCTGCTGGGGGCGTTCGCGGTGCCGGCCGCGCTCGCCCAGCGGGTGCTGCTCTACGGCATCGCCGGGGCGCTGGTGCTGCGTGCCGTCTTCATCGCCCTCGGCGCGGCGGCGTTGCAGACCCTGGACTTCGCCTTCCTGCTCTTCGCCGTCGTCCTGATCGCCACCGCCGTCAAGCTGCTCCGGGACGCTCTCTCCGGCCACGCGCAGGAGGTGGACATCAACAAGATGCGGTCGGTGAAGCTGCTGCGCAGGTTCATGCCGGTCGTCGACGAGTACCAGGGCACGAAGATGACCGTCCGGTACCACGGCCGGCGGGCGCTCACTCCGCTCGCCCTCGTGGTGGTCGCGGTGCTCGCCACCGACGTGGTCTTCGCCGTCGACTCGGTGCCGGCCGTCTACGGCATCACCGAGGACCCGTACCTGGTCTTCGCCACCAACGCCTTCGCCCTGCTGGGGCTGCGGGCGCTCTACTTCGTGCTGCACGCCGCGCTCAGCCGGCTCGTGCACCTCAGCTACGGTCTGGCGATCATCCTCGCCTTCATCGGGGTCAAGCTCGGCCTGCACTGGGCGCACGGCATCTGGTCCGGCGTACCGGAGATCCCGACCCTGGCCTCGCTCGGCGTGATCATCGGCGTGCTGGTCGTCGTCACGCTGACCAGCCTGCGGGCCACCCGCAACGCCTCCCCTGGCGACAAGGAGGTCGTGGCCGGCCAGCGCTGACCCGCGAACACCCGTCACCCCGGTCCGGGCGAACGGTATCGCCGCACTCTCACAGGTGGTACGACTGACGGGTGGGAATCGTGTCACCGGGCTTCCAGGGCCGGCGCCGCTCGGCGGAGCCGGCCCTGCCACCCGGCCAGTACCTCACCGAGGACTTCCCGGTGCTCTCCGCCGGCCCTACGCCGAGGGTGCGGCCGGACGTCTGGGAGTTCGTCGTCGCCACCGAGACCGGCGCGGAGCACCGCTGGACCTGGGCCGAGTTCACCGCCCTGCCGCAGGAGACCCCGACGGTCGACATCCACTGCGTGACCCGCTGGTCCAAGCGCGGCACGACCTGGCAGGGCGTCTCGCTCGACGTGCTGCTCGACGGCGTCGACACCGGTGCGTCGTACGCGCTGGTCCATTCCTACGGCGGTTACACCACGAACCTGCCGCTGGCTGACCTGCGCGGTGGACGCGCCTGGGTGGTGCACGGCTACGACGGCCGGGACCTGCCCGCCGAGCACGGCGGACCGGCCCGGCTGCTGGTACCCCACCTGTACCTGTGGAAGTCCGCGAAGTGGGTGCGCGGCATCCGGCTCGGCACCACCGACGAGCCCGGATTCTGGGAGACCGCCGGGTACCACGACTACGGCGACCCGTGGCGCGAGCAGCGCTACGCCGGCGATTGAGCAGCCCGCTGGCCGCCCCGCTGACCTGGCGGGTGGCCCGGCTCGTCGAGCGCCGGGACGAGACACCGACCGCGCAGACCCTCGTCCTTGACGTCCCCGGCTGGCCGGGGCACCTGCCCGGGCAACACGTCGACGTCCGGCTGACCGCCCCCGACGGTTACCAGGCCGCCCGGTCGTACTCCCTCGCCGGCCCGGCCGAGGGCGAGCGCGTCGCGTTGACCGTGCAGCGCGTGCCCGACGGGGAGGTCTCGCCGTACCTGACCGACGTCTGGGCGACCGGAGACCCGGTGGAGGTGCGCGGCCCGGTGGGCGGGTGGTTCGTGTGGCGGCCGGCCGAGCTTGCGCCGGTGCTGCTGGTCGCCGGCGGCTCGGGCGTGGTGCCGCTGATGGCGATGGTCCGCGCGCGTCGCGCCGCCGGCAGCCGGGTGCCGTTCCGGCTGATCTATTCCGCGCGCACCCCAGCCGACGTGATCTACGCCGACGAGCTGCGCCGCCGGGCCCGCGACGACCACGGCCTCGACGTGGCGTACGTCTACACCCGGACCGCGCCGAAGGGGTGGCGGGGCGAGCCGCACCGGATCGGGCTGGCCGACGTGAACACCCACGGCTGGCCGGCCGAGCTGGAGCCGCTGTGCTATGTCTGCGGCCCGACCGGTTTCGTGGAGACGGTCGCGGACCTGCTGGTGGGGCTGGGCCACCAGCCGCGGCGGGTCCGCACTGAACGCTTCGGCCCCACCGGCTGACCGCCGACGAGGAGACGCCATGACCGAGATGTCCTACCTGGACGGCAACATGCTCGACGGCCCGCTGCGGGAGGTCTTCGCGGTGGACCTCAGCGGGGCCACCGGGCGCTGCGCGTCGTGCGGCACGACGGGTCCGATGGCCGGCCTGCGGGTCTACACCCACGCGCCCGGCCTGGTGGCCCGCTGCCCGTCGTGCGCCGAGGTGATGCTGCGGCTGGTGCGCGGGCCGGACCGGACCTGGCTCGACCTGCGTGGCACCACCTACCTCCAGGTGCCGACGCCGCCGGGTTAGCCGCGTCCGTGGCCGGGCCGCAGCCCCTCACCCCGGCCGGGAGCCGCCCCGCAGCACCCGGGCCACGATCGCCGGACGCAGCAGCCGGTGCGGTGGGTCGACGAGGTTGAGCACCCGCAGGAAGGCGGTGCCCAGGACCGCGTCGGTGCGGGCCGCCGCGTGCAGCCGGTGCACGTACGCGTTGACGAGCCGCACCCGAAGCGTCCGGGGCCCGGCCACCTCGGGGAACCGGAGGTCCGTGCCGACGGCGATGGACCATGGGCCGTCGATCAGCTTGCCGGCCCCCCGGAAGAACCGGCGCCACAACCGGCCCGGCTTCCCGGCCAGCAGCCGCCGCAGCAGCAGGCCCTCGGTGGCCGCGACCGTCATGCCCTGACCGTAGACGGGGTTGAAGCTGCAGAGGGCGTCGCCGAACACCAGGTACCCGTTCGGGAAGCGCCGCAGCCGCTCGTAGCGCCGCCGCACGCTCGCCGGGTAACGCATCAGCGCCGGCTCGCCCACCGGAACGGCCTCGCGCACCACCTGGCTGATCAGCGGCTGGCCCAACGACTCGGCGAACCGGGCGTAGCCCTCGTCGTCCAGCGGCGGCTGCTCGCCGAGGACCCCGCTCAGCGCCACCGCGAACCGGTCGTCCTCCTGGGCGGCGACGATCCCGGTGCGTGGGCGTGTCGGAACGGCGTTGGTCAGCGCGCCGAGCAGGCCGTCGAGGTGGCGGGGGTCGCGCTCGTAGGTGCGGGTGACGTAGGTGACGTCGACCGCGACGCGCTGTTCGGCCGGCGTCGGATAGCCCAGCGCGGCCAGCCACGCGGGGCTGCGCGACGCCCGGCCGCAGGCGTCGACCACCAGGTCGGCGTCGAGCCGGTACGGCACGCCGTCACGCGGCGTCACCAGGACCCCGGTGATCCGGCGACGATCGTCGGTGCTCAGTAGGGCGCTCGCCTCTGCCGACGGGTGGAAGCGGACGTTCGCCAGCTTCTCCACCCGGGCCCGGACCGTGCGCTCCAGCAGGGGACGGCTGACCCCCACGCCGATGAGCTGGGACGCGGACCGGCGCATCAGGTAGCCGTCGTTGTACCAGTGCACCTGCCCGTTGAGGTCGACCAGGGGCGCCCCGCAGGCGTGGAGTTCGTCGCTGAGGCCGTCGAACAGCTCGTCGAGCGCCTGACGCCCGCAGGCCAGCAGGACGTGCAGCTGACGCGACTGGGGCACCCCGCGCCGCGGCACCGCCGCGTCGGGCAGCGCGTCGCGGTCCACGAGCGTGACGCTGTCGTACGCGTCGCTGAGCACCCGGGCGGCGATCAGCCCGGCCATGCTGGCACCCAGTACCACGGCGTTGCCCGCTCGGCTCATGGCGTGACGGTAGGCGAGCCGTGGCGGGCCCGTCCTCTCCGAGCTTGCGCAGCCGGCCCCGTTGGCAGGGCAACCTGGAAGAAGCGTCGTGCGGGGGCCTTGGGTGAGATGAGCCCAACTCCCCGCCACCGGGACCGGGGGGCGTCGCACCCGAGGTGGTCTCGATGTACCAGCAGCCCCTGCAACCGGTGGCCGGATCGCTCGCGCTGAGCGCCGCCTGCGCCGCGCTGCCCCTGATCACCCTGTTCCTCCTGCTCGGAGTCGTGCGTACGCGGGCCTGGGTGGCGGCGTTCGGCGCGCTGGCCGTGGCGGTCGCCCTGGCCTGGGGGCTGTGGCGGATGCCGCTGTCGCAGACGCTGCTGGCCGCCGGCCAGGGCGCCACGTTCGCGATCTTCCCCCTCGTCTGGACGTTCGGCACGGCGATCTGGATCTACCGGATGACCGTGCACACGGGACACTTCGACACGTTGCGGCGCGGCTTCGCCCGGATCAGCGACGACCGCCGGATCCAGGCCATGGTCATCGCGTTCTGCTTCGGCTCGCTGCTGGAGGCCCTGGCCGGCCAGGGCACGCCGGTGGCCGTCACCACGGTCATGCTGCTGGCCCTCGGGTTCACCCCGGTCCGGGCGGCCACCGTGGCGCTGGTGGCCAACACGGTGCCGGCGGCCTTCGGGCCACTCGGCCTGCCGATCACCACGCTGGCCGGGGTGACCGGGCTGCCCGCCACGGAGCTGGGCATGATGGCCGGCCGACAGGTCCCGGTGATCGCGGTCGTCGTACCGCTGGTCCTGCTCCTCGTCGTCGACGGTCGCCGGGGCGTCCGCGAGCTGTGGCGTCCGGCGTTGGCCTGCGGCAGCGCCTTCGCGCTGGCCCAGTTCGCCACCGCGAACTGGCTGACGGCCGCGCTCGCCGACATCGTGGCCGCCTTCGCGGGGGCGGGGGTCCTGCTGCTCGTCACCCGCCGGGCCGCGGCGCGGCAGCCAGTCCCCGCGCTGACCGCCGCCAGCGTGCCGGAACACGACGCGCCGCCGCCGCAGGGCCCGTCGGAGCGAGACGCGCCAACCCCGCAGGGCTCGCAGTGGCGGGCCTACGCGCCGTACCTGACGATCGTGGCGGTCTTCGCCGTCTCCCAGATCCCGGCCGTCAAGCACCTGCTCGACGCCGGCACGCTCGCGGTCTCCTGGCCGGGCCTGCACGTGCGCACCGCCTCCGGCGCCCCCTCACCCCTGTCGACCTTCCGGTTCGCCTGGTTCGCCGCGCCCGGCTCGTTGCTGATGGTGGCCGGCCTGATCACGATGGCGCTGCTGCGGGTGTCACCGCGCGAGGCCGCGAGACTGTACGGGCGCACCCTGTTCGAGCTGCGGTGGGCCGTGCTGACGGTGGTCGGGCTGCTGGCGTTGTCGTTCACCATGAACGCCGCCGGGCAGATCGCCACCCTCGGCGTCTGGATGGCCGGCGCGGGCACCCTCTTCGCCGTACTGGCACCCGTCCTCGGCTGGCTCGGGGTCGCCCTGACCGGCTCGGACACGTCGTCCAACTCGCTGTTCGGCGCGCTCCAGGTGGCGGCGGCGCAGCGGGCGGGCCTCGACCCGGTCCTGCTCGCCGCGGCCAATGCCTCCGGCGGCACGCTCGGCAAGATGATCAGCCTGCAGAACCTCACGATCGCCGCCGCGGCCGTCGGGCTCACCGGCCGGGAGGGCGACCTGTTCCGGCGGATGTTCGGCTGGAGCGTGCTGCTGCTCGCCCTGATGTGCCTGCTGGTCGGGTTGCAGGCCACCCCGCTGCTGTCCTGGATGGTCCCCTAGCCCGGCGAGGCTGTTCCGCCCCGGATGGTGCCTGGCGCCGGCCGGGCTTGTTCCGCCCGCGCCGGTCGTCTGCGGCCAGGCGGTGTCCCGGCACGTTTGCCCGCGTCTGTGACGGGAACGGCACTCGCCATGACGAAACCTCGTGTGGTGATCGTGGGGGCCGGATTCGCCGGTTACCACGCGGCGAAGACGTTGAGCCGCACCGCCCGCAGCCGGGCCGAGATCGTGCTGCTGAACTCGACCGACTACTTCCTCTACCTGCCGCTGCTGCCGGAGGTGGCCGCCGGCGTGGTCGAGCCCGGGCGGCTCTCCGTGCCGCTCAGCGGCACCCTCGACGGCGTCCGGGTGGTCGTCGGCGAGGCCGACCGGGTCGACCTGCAGAACCGGTGGGTCGGCTACACGATGCCGGAGGGGGGCGGCGGCCGACTCGCGTACGACCGGCTGGTGCTGGCTGTCGGCAGCGTCAACAAGTTGCTGCCCATCCCCGGCGTGACCGAGTACGCCCACGGCTTCCGAGGGCTGCCCGAGGCGCTCTACCTGCACGACCACGTGGTTCGCCAGATCGAGCTGGCGGAGCTGACCGACGATCCGGCCGAGCAGCGGGCCCGCACCACGTTCGTGGTCGTCGGCGCCGGCTACACCGGTACGGAGGTGGCCGCCCACGGACAGTTGTTCACCGACCGGCTGGTCGCCCAGCGCCCGCACCTGGCCGTCCGGCCGCGCTGGATGCTGCTCGACGTGGCCCCCCGGGTCCTGCCCGAGCTGGACGAGCGAATGTCGCGCACCGCCGACCGGGTACTGCGGCGGCGCGACGTCGACGTGCGGATGGGCACCTCGGTGTCGGAGGCGACCCCAGACGGGGTGATGCTCACCGACGGCGAGTACGTGCCGACGTGCAGCCTGATCTGGTGCGTCGGGGTGCGTCCCGACCCGTTCGTCGCCGAACTGGGCCTGCGTACCGAGAAGGGCCGTCTCGTGGTGGACGAGTACCTCACCGTGCCCGGCTTCCCCGAGGTGTACGCCTGCGGTGACGCGGCGGCGGTGCCCGACCTGACCCGCCCCGGGCAGATCTGCACGATGACGGCCCAGCACGCCCAGCGGCAGGGCAAGCTGGTGGCCCACAACATCGCCGCCTCCTACGGGCAGGGCAGCCGCCGTCCGTACAAGCATCACGACCTGGGCTGGGTGGTCGACCTCGGTGGCAGGGACGCCGCGGCGAACCCGCTGAAGGTGTCGCTGGCCGGCCTGCCGGCCAAGGCCGTCACCCGGGGCTACCACCTGCTGGCGATGCCGGGAAACCGGGCCCGGGTCGGGGCGGACTGGCTGCTCGACGCCGCGCTGCCCCGCCCGGCGGTGCAGCTCGGCCTGGTGCCGGCCAACGCGGTGCCGCTGGAGAGTTCGTCGCCGGAGGTCCCGGCCCGTTCCCGCTGACCGCCGGCTCGGCCGGGTCCGGATTCCGGCGGCACGATCGGGCGGTGCGGTCAGGTGAGGCCGAGGGCCGCATCGGTGTCCGGGGCCGCCCCGCCGACGAACTCGTCGAGGGCCGGGCCGTGCAGCGCCCTGCCCGGCACCGAGTCGCGGGTCGCCCGAGTCTCCAGCCGGCCCATCGGTAGCCGGCCGGGCCGGCGCGCGGCGGCGAGCACCAGGTTGCCGTAGCGCCGCCCCCGCAGCATCCGGCGGTCGGCGAGCAGGCAGACGTCGGCGAAAACGGCCCGCAGGGTGGCCGCCCGGGCGCGGGTGAACACCAGCGGCGGCAGGTCGGTGACGTTGACCAGGAGGATCCCGTCCGGGCGCAGCACCCGGGCCGCCTCGGCGGCGAACTCGACGCTCGCCACGTGGCCCGGCATCCGGGCGGCCTGGTAGACGTCGGTGAGCACCAGGTCGTACCCGTGCGCCGGGGCCGCGGTCAGCGCGTCGCGGGCGTCGGCGACCTCGACGCGTACCCCCGGCGGTGGCGGGGGCAGTTCCCGACGCACCAGCTCGACCACGCCCGCGTCACGCTCCACCACGAGCTGGGCCGAGCCGGGCCGGGTCGCCCCGACGTAGCGGGGCAGGGTCAGCGCGCCCCCGCCGAGGTGCAGCGCGTCGACCGGCGTGCACGGGCGGTGCGGCGAGGTCGACCACGGCGGCCATCCGGCGGACGTACTTCGAAGTTGCAGGGTAACGGGGGTCGGCGAGGTCGACGTAGGACTGGCGACACCCCCGGCGAGCAGCGTGCGCCCGGTGCGGCGGCTCGGGGTCGACCACGAGTTCCAGCCCTCGGCGGCGGAGTGCATCCCGGCACGGTAGCCGCCGGCCGGACCGGCGGGCGCGAGAGGCCCGCCGGCCCGCGCGCTCAGCCGCCGGCTGCGGGGCCGAGCAGGTCGCGCAACCCGTCCGGGACGCGCAGCGAGGCGACCAGGTCGCCGTCGCGGTCGGCCAGCGCGGCGAGCGTCGCCTCGGCCTGCCGCCGGGCCTGTTCCGGGGTACGCCCGCTGATCCGGGCCACCTCGCCGACGAAGCCGGGCAGGTCGTGGTGGCGTTCGATGCCGTCGATCGGCACCACGTCGTGCAGCTTCACGGGCACCGACTCGAGCAGCCGCTCCCGGGAGGCCTGGTCCAGCGCCCAGGCCAGGGCCAGCACCGTCGCCTCGGCCGCCACCTTCGCGGTGCGGAAGTCGACGCCGGCCCGCCGGCCCACGTCGTCGACCAGCTCCCGGTAGCCGAGCCCGGTCGCCCCCGGCGCGCCGCCGGGGCCGCGCTCGGGCCGCGATCGGGGCGTGGCGGCCGGCGGCCGCGCGGCCGGCGGCGGGGCCGGTCCGCCCCGGGTGCTGTCGGGCTTGTGCCGGCCGGCCGGCGGCGGCCCGGCCCGCTTGCCCTGGTCCAGGTGAGCGAGCTGCTTGGACGCGCTCAGGCTGGCACCGGTCTCGCTGGCCCGCCGGCCGCGCTCCCGGGCCTGGCGGGCGAGCGCCCGGCGGCGCTGGTTGTCCCCTTCCATCTGCTTGCGCATGGCACACCTCGTTCCTTGTCCGGTCCGCTTCTCGGCGATCGCGTTCCCGGCCGGGGTGGAGGCGAAACGGGCCCGGGACCCGCTGGCGGCCGGTAGCCGCCGGAGCGTCACCCGGGCCGGGTGAGGGACGCTCACCCGGCCGATCGTCGGGCCGGGCGTTCATGCGCCACCTGTTCCAAACGCCCGACTCCCGGGCAGACGCCGCAGGGCGTCGCCGACGCAGAGGTCGCGGCTGTAGACGAGCCCGGTCAGGGAGGCGACCCGGGGCCGCATCGCCGGTTGCCGCGACGAAGTGATCGGTGAACGCCGGGGCGCTCAGGCGGACGCGGCCGGTCGGCGCGAACCGGACGCGCCGTAGGACCGCTCACCGTCGGGCAACGGGCGGGCGAGCAACCCGGTGACGCCGGTCATGTCGAGGATGGTGTCCAGGAACCGGGGGGTCGAGCGCAGCCGGATGGCGGTGTCGCACTGCTGCCCTTCCCGCCACGCGTGCACGATCACCGAGAGCCCGGTGCTGTCGATGAACCGCAGGCCGGCGAAGTCGAGCACGAGCACCGAAGGGCGCTCGGCGAGCTGCCGGTCCACCTCGCGCCGCAGCGGCGCGGCGGTGGTGAAGGCGAGGTCGCCGCCGACCCGGATGAGCGGCGCGTCCGGATCGGACAGATCGACGGACATGGTGAGCGGAGTCGCCTCGGACTTCCTCCCCTGGGGCACCACGATCACGCCTTTCCGCAGGGCTGCTGGTCGGGCAGGTTCGTTTCGGATCGTAACAATCTCCGGGCGTCGTCGCCCGCTGAGACCGCTCCGTAGCTCCGGCAGCGTCGGGTGGCGGTACCGGCAGACCGGCGTAGGGTGGGGTGAGGAAATTGGACAACATACGCCGTTTCCGGCGGCCCGCGGGTGCCGGGCGGGTGGGCATCGAGAGGGAGTGGGGGCTCCGCTGGTGACTGCTGCCGACGTCAGGGACTGGGACCCGGGCGACGGACGGATCTCCACGCCGAGCGCCGCGCGGGCCCCGGCCCGGTCTGCCGACGTGCCGCCGCGACCCGCCGCGGCGCTGCCACCCCTGGCCCCCGACCGGAACCCGCCAATGCCGGACTGGTCGGAGGTCATCGAGCACTTCCGCGAGGGCCTGATCGTCTGTGACGCCGACGGCGTGGTGCGTCACCTGAGCCCGGTCGCCGAGCGGCTGCTGCCCGAGGTGACCGTCGGCGAGCTGCTCGCCGCGTCCGGCGTCGCGGGCCTGTGCACGCCGGGCGCCGGGGGCGAGTTCGGCCACCGTGGCCGCCGGCTGCGCGTCCGCGAGGTGCCGCTGTCCGCCGGCCGGTGCTGCCGCTACGTCGAGGACGTCACCGAGAGCGTCGCCCGGGCCGACGCGTTGCTGGCCGAGCGGGCCCGCTCGGCCTTCCTGACCGTGGTGGGGGAGAAGCTGGGCAACCCGCTGCACCCCGACCGCGCTGCCGCTGCCGTCGTCGGGCTCGCCGTGCCCACCCTCGCCGAGGTGGCCGTGCTGGTGCTCGCTTCCCGGTCCGGTCGGGCCCGCTGGTGGCGGGCCACCCGGGCCGACGACGAGGCCCCGAACGTCGACAGTGGCGTGCTCAACGCCGTCGACCTGCCGGCGGCCCTCGACGAGGGGCTCGCCGGCGTCGAGCCGCACACGCTGGACTGGCTGGTCGAGCAGGCGATCGAGGCCGGCTGGCTGCCCGGCCTGGACGCCGTCGACGTCAGCGTCCGCGTGGTGCCGCTGCCGGGGCGGGACCTGCCGGCGGGCGCGCTGCTCGTCGCGCGCCGCTCGACCCGCTACGACGACGAGGCCGACGTCGGCCTGGTCCGCGCCTTCGCGGCCCGGGCCGGCGCGGCGCTGACCACGGCCGTGCTCTACCGCGACCAGGCCGAGGTCGCCGACACCCTCCAGGCCAGCCTGATGCCGGTGGAGCCGGCCGAGGCGGCCGGTGTGCAGTGGGGCACGGCGTACCGGCCGGCGCAGGCGGGGCTGCGCATCGGCGGCGACTTCTACGGCTCGTACCGGCTGCCCGACGGCGGTTCGGTGTTCTTCCTCGGCGACGTCTGCGGCAAGGGGGTCGAGGCGGCCGTGTTCACCGGCCAGCTTCGCCAGTGCCTCCAGGCGCTGCACCGGGTGGAGTCGGACCCCGGCCGGTTGCTGCGGCTGCTCAACGACACGCTGCTGGAGACCACCCTGGCGCACGGGCAGGGCCGCTTCGCGACCATGGTGCTCGGTGTGGCGCGTCCCCGGCGCGACGGCGGGCTCACCCTGACCATGTCCGGCGGCGGTCACCTGCCGCCGCTCGTGCTGCGTGTCTCCGGCGAGGTGGAGCCGGTCGCCCTCAGCGGAATGCTGATCGGTGTGGTGCCCGACCCGCGCATCGGCGAGGTGACCGTCGAGCTGGCGCCGGGCGAGACCTGCCTGCTCTACAGCGATGGGGTGACCGAGGCCCGGGGTGGCCGGCGCGGCGACGAGCAGTTCGGTGCCGAGCGGCTGCTGCGCGCGCTCGACGGCTGCCACCGGATGCCCGCCCCCGCGCTGGCCGAGCGGGTCGAGCAGATGACCCGTGACTGGCTGGCCCACGGCGACCATGACGACATAGCGGTGCTCGCGCTGCGCGCGAGCGGGCCGCACAGTCGACCGAACCGGCACCTGCACGCGGTGCCGACCCTGCCCTGGCCCGAGGAGGGGGCGGGCGCGCGGACGCGGTGAGCGCGGCCTGCCGGTGGCCGCCGCCACCTGCGTATACTTGCTTCACTGCAATCATTCGGCTGCGGTGGAGCGAGAGGGACCACGTTGACGTTCACCGTCACGTATGCGCAGCAGAATGGCGTCGGGGCGTGCCTGCGGCTCGCCGGTGAGCTCGACACGAGCACAGCGCCGGAACTCAACGCGGTGCTCGACCGGCTCACCAAGCGGGGGGAGCGGCACCTCCTGGTCGACCTAGCCGAGCTGACCTTCTGCGACTCCACCGGCATCGCCGCGTTCGTCCGGGGCGACAACCAGGCCGCCGCCCGGGGTGGCTGGCTGCGGGTGACCGGCGCGACCGGCCGGGTCGAGCGGGTGCTGAGGTTGACGGGGCTGGCCGAGGTGCTGGGTTACCAGCCCGACACGGCCCACCCGACATCGCAGTCCGCACCGTGATGGGCTAGATTTCCCCGCCAGCAGGCGATCGTGAGGTCGCCGTCCGCGTCGACCCGAGGCAGGTTCCCATGGCTGGAGGCACCCGTGGCCCCGTTCGCATCCTCGTGGTTGACGACGACCCGGGTGACGTGCTGATGATCGAGGAGGCCCTCGCCGACTCCGACGTCGACAAGGTCATCGACGTGGTCAGCGACGGCCAGGAGGCGATGGAGTTCCTGCGCCGGTCCGGCCGGCACACCGAGGCCCGCCGGCCGGACGTGATCCTGCTCGACCTGAACATGCCACGGATGGACGGGCGACAGGTGCTCGGCGAGGTCAAGCAGGACGACGACCTGCGGACCATTCCGATCGTCGTGCTCACCACCTCCAACGCCGACACCGACATCGTCGGCAGCTACACGCTCCAGGCCAACGCGTACGTGACCAAGCCGATCGACCTGGACGACTTCAACGGCGTGGTGCGCCGCATCGACGAGTTCTTCGGCCGCGTCGTCGTGCTGCCCAAGCGGGTCTGACCGTCCCCACTCCGCGCGAGCGTCGCCGCTCGGATGCTGAACATTTTTCCCGAACGTCCTCGCCGGCCCCCCAGCGCCACCGAGGATCTGCGGTGGGGAAGAAACACCGGGCTGCCTGGGGGCGACAGTATGAGGTTCTCCGTCGTGGAGTTCGGCTACGACCGGCGGCAGGTCGACTCCTGCCTCGACGAGTTGGCGGTCCGGTTGAGCCGGCTGGCCGCGCGCGCGGAGGGTGCGGCGTCGGGCCGCGACTGGGACCGGATCCGGGACGAGACGACCCACCTGTGCGCTCTGGTCGAGCGCGGGCCCGAGCCGGCGACGGGGGCCGACGGTGCCCGAACGGCGGTGGGCGACGCCGCCGAGGCCGCCGAGATCCTGGCGCGGGCCCGCTTCGAGCTGGACGCGGCCCGCGAGGAGGCCCGGCACGTCCGCGAGCGGGCGTACGCCGAGGCGCTGCGCGCCCGCCGGGACGTCGAGGCTGCGCTGGCGGCCCGCCGGCGCCGGGAGGCCCGGATAGACGAGATCCTCGCCGGGCCGGTCGTGGCGGCGGACACGCCGACGGCTGCGGCGGCCCTGCCGAACGGTGGGGCGCCGACGAGCCGAGTCGCCGCCGGCGTGGACGTCGAGTCGCCGGGCGAGTGGGGTACCCGGCTCGCCTGAGCCGGCTCAGGTCAGCGCCGCGACGACCGTGGTGGCCCGCTCCTCGTGCTGCGCGTACGCGTCGGGGAACGCCGAGATCTGCACGGACTGGGCCGCGGCGGTCACGCTCATCTCCTCCCAGCCGGGGACCTCCAGCAGCGCCTCGTAGAAGACCCGGGCCGCGTACGTCGGGCGCATCAGGTCCCCGACCGTGTCTTTTTCTGCTGCTGGGCCGCTGCTGGAACAGCCCGACCGAGTCGTGGTCGGAGCCGCTGCCCTGGTGCGGGTTTTTTTGTTTGTTTTCGGGGAGCACGTCGCTGGCCAGGTTGCGCAGGTTGCTCTCCTGCATGGCGGTGGCCACCGCGACGACGAGGCCCCGCCGGGGCACCTTCATGCCCCGGCCCACGTCGACGATGATCTTCGCGTTGTCCATCTGGAGCTGGCTGAGTCCGGCGACCGGGCGGGGGCGGACCGGCTTGGCGGGCTTCGGCTTCGGCTTGCGGGTGGCGCTCGGGCTGGGCTTCGCCGTCGGGCTGGGCAGGATGGTCATCGGGGCCGCTGGGGAGCGGTCGAGCGAGCGGGAGGCACGCTGCTCGGCCTCGGCGGCGGCTGCGGCCCGATCGGCGAGGGCCCCCTGAACGGGCTCCGGGGGGCCGCCGGCCTGCCAGGTGCCGGCGAACGCGGCGACGCCGAGGCAGCAACTCATACCCGTGATCAACGCCGCGCGTACCCGCGTGGACCTCGGCAGCGGCAGCGCGGCGCGCGGCGGGTCGGGACGGCGGTGTCGGCCGACCACCCGTTCGGTGGAGGCGGCACCGGCCGTACGGCCATCCGGGCGCTCGTGGGCCTGCTTCTGTTCAGCGGAGTCGTAGGGGCGCACCCGCCGAGGCTAGATAGTCGCTCGCGCCCTGCCATCGGACCGGTTGGTGGCATGCGTCACAGTTTGCGGATTTTCCCCCGGACAATTACCCGAAAAAGCGGGCAAGCTTGCGGTATCCACCAATGTGTTTATTACCGTTATTTGGCATTTGCCTGGATGAACGGGATTTCCCGCCACCGCGCCTGGTCCCGCCGTAGCCCCCCGATCGCCTCGGTTGTTCGGGGGATCGTCGGACGACCGATCGGTCCGGCCGGTGTGGGTCGACCGCGCCGGCCCGCTCAGCGCCGGCCGTTCTCCGCCGACGTGACCGTGAGCCGGTGCCGGCTGTTGTCGCCGCTGGAGAACGGCCAGAGCTGGTCGGCGTGCTCGACCAACTCGGCGAGCTGCTTGCGGTTCAGCCCGGCGGAGGAGATGGAGGCGTGCACGTCGGCCCGGTAGCGTCCGTCGTCGTCGCGGCCCAGCCTCGCCTCCGCGCGTACCTGAACCGTGTGCGCCTCGTCGGTGATCCGACCGGCGGCCTCGACCGCGGCATGGTGCAGGCAGGACGCGAACGCCGCCGCCAGCAGCTGTTCCGGCGTCAGTCCAGTGCAGTGCGGCGCCAGCGGGGATGCCAGCGCGGTGGACAGGCCGCCGTCGTCGGTACGGACGTGACCACCCTCGGCGGTGGCAGTGGCTTCGTGCAGCCAGGAATTCGGATCGGGCATCGTTCCCCCTCAGTCACCCGCCCGGCTACCCGCCCCGCGCCCGGCGAAACCGCCGTTCCCGCCCAGCGTCGCCGCCTGGGTCGCCGCGGCTGCCGCCTCCCGCGTCCACGGGGACATCTGACCGCCGCGCTGCCGGGGCGGGGCCGTGGCGAGCATCGGCACGTACACCCGGGCGTCGACCGCCTCGGCCAGCAGCAGCGCGGCCATCAGGCTGCTCGGCCGCCGCGCCGGGTCGTCGGCCATGAGCTGCCGGCACAGCTCGGCCACCTCCGTTGGCAGGCCGTCGATCGACGGCAGCGGCTCGGCCGGTTGCCGACGGCGTGCCCCCAGCAGCTCGGTGGTGCTGTCGGCCGGATACGGCAGCCGCCCGGCCAGGCAGTAGTAGAGCAGCACCCCCAGGGCGTACATGTCGGCGGCCGGGGTGGCCGGCTGCCGATCGAGCTGCTCCGGGGCCAGGTAGGCGGGGGTGCCCACCACCGTGCCGGCCGGGACGGAGTCGGGCACACCGGCCGGGGTGGCGATGCCGAAGTCCAGCACCTTCACCCCGCACGGGGTGAGGATCACGTTGGCCGGCTTCACGTCCCGGTGCACGATCCCGTGCCCGTGGGCGGCGGCCAGCGCCGCGGCGATCTCGGCGCAGACCCGTACCGCGATGCGCCAGTCCAGCGGCCCGGCGCGCAGGTGCGCGGCGAGGGTCTCCCCCTCGGCCAGTTCCATCACGATGTACGGCACCGGCCGTCCGGGCAGCGCCGAGGACGTGCCGAAGTCGTGCACGCTGGCCACGTTCGGATGCACCAGCCGGGCCGCGGAGCGGGCCTCCGCCCGGATCCGCTCCACCGAGACCTCGTCGGCGTGCCCGGGGGAGATGAGCTTCACCGCGATCGGCCGGTCGAGCACGATGTCGTGGCCCCGCCACACCTCACACATCCCACCGAGGCCGATTCGCTGTTCGAGCTGATACCGCCCGTCCAGCGTCCTCATCGACCGCTCCTCGTCGCTCGCGCCTGCGCGCCGCCACTTCCGCGCGACGCTGCCTGCCCCGGTACCCCGGCCCCGACCAGGGCAAACCGCCGGGAGGCGTCGGCCCGGTGCCCCCGCGCGGGCGGTCACGGTGGGATAGCTTTCACCGGGTAGGCCGACCGGGAACCGGAGGGGCGATGGCCGAAGTGACCGTGCGTTTCGTCGGCGGGCCGGCCGACAACCTGGTGCGGCGGGTGCCGGCGGGGCCCGACGGCGCGCCCCCGCAGGTGTGGGTGCTGCGCCACCCGGATCAGGCGGCGGCCCCGGCCGGCGCTGGGGCCGACCACCGCTACCGGCGCGGCCGGCGCGACGACACCGGGACCTGGACCATGCGCTTCGTCCGCACCGACCCGCTCGGCATGACGGAGTGAGCCGAGCCCCACCCGGCGCGTCCGACCCCGCCGCGACCGGCCCACAGCTGGTACACAGGATCCGCCGAGGTGGGGCACAGCGGGTGCGCCCACGATGGAGGGCATGGTCATGCAGGGGCAGGCCGCGCAGGGCCGCATCGAGCTGCGCCGGCCGGACGGGGAGCCCGTCCGGGTGCTGGTGGTAGACGACGAGCCGACGCTCGCCGACCTGCTCTCGATGGCCCTGCGCTACGAGGGCTGGCAGGTCCGCACCGCGGGCAACGGGATGGCGGCGCTGAGCACCGCCCGGCGGTTCCAGCCGGACGCGGTGGTGCTCGACGTGATGCTGCCCGACTTCGACGGCTTCCAGGTGCTGCGCCGGCTGCGCGAGCACACCCCGACCGTGCCGGTGCTCTTCCTCACCGCTCGGGACGCGGTGGAGGAGCGTATCGCCGGGCTCACCGTCGGTGGCGACGACTACGTCACCAAGCCGTTCAGCCTGGAGGAGGTGATCGCCCGGTTGCGGGCGCTGTTGCGACGCTC
>NZ_GG657738.1:6532355-6535022 GCF_000158815.1 Micromonospora sp. ATCC 39149
TGCTGGCCCAGGCCGGCGTCGCCACCGCCGGCCTGCTCGTCGCCGGCAGCCTCGGCGCGCTCATCGGCCAGGCGACCCTGCGCTCGCTGCGCCGGGTCGCCGACACCGCCACCCGTGTCACCGAGCTGCCGCTGGACCGGGGCGAGGTGGCCCTGTCGGTGCGGGTGCCGGCGGCCGACACCGACCCGCGCACCGAGGTCGGCCAGGTCGGCGCCGCGCTCAACCGGATGCTCGGGCACGTCGCCGCCGCGCTCGCCGCCCGGCAGGCCAGCGAGACGCGGGTACGCCAGTTCGTCGCCGATGCCAGCCACGAGCTGCGTACCCCCCTGGCCGCCATCCGCGGGTACGCCGAGGTGGCCCGCCGTGGCCGGGACCGTGTCCCGCCGGACGTCGCGCACGCGCTGCGCCGGGTCGAGTCGGAGAGCACCCGGATGACCAGCCTCGTCGACGACCTGCTGCTGCTGGCCCGGCTCGACTCCGGCCGGCCCCTCGCGGTCGAGCCGGTGGACCTGACCGCCCTGGTCGTCGACGCGGTCAGCGACGCCCACGTCGCCGGCCCCGAGCACCGCTGGCAGCTCGACCTGCCCGGGACGGAGCTGGTGGTGCCCGGCGACGCCGCCCGGCTGCATCAGGTGGTGGCGAACCTGCTGACCAACGCCCGGGTGCACACCCCTCCCGGCACGACGGTCACCGCCCGGCTCGCCGCCGCGCCCGACGGGGCCGTGCTCGGCATCGCAGACGACGGCCCCGGCATTCCGGCCGACCTGCAGGGCGAGGTCTTCGAACGCTTCGCCCGGGGCGACAGCTCGCGCTCGCGCGCCCACGGCAGCACCGGCCTCGGCCTGGCCATCGTGGCGGCCGTGGTGGACGCCCACCACGGCCGCGTCGAGGTGCGGAGCCGCCCAGGTCATACGGTGTTCACCGTCGTGTTGCCGGCGTTCACGGGTCCCACAGCGACCGCATAGGTCGGACACGGCCCGCCGCCAGCGGCGCCTCCCCCGGCGGCAGGTGGCCGTGGAACCCGGCCCCGGTCAGCTCGGTCCGGCAGCGGTCCACCTCCGCCGGGTCGGCGCACCGGAACGCCAGGCTCAGCCGGGGGGGTCGGCGGCGACCGTCGCGTCTTGACCGGAACGGACACCGGCGGACTGGCCGGTGTGGCCTCGAGGGCACCGAGCGTCGCGTACGGTGGCAACGAGACAAGTCCGGCTTTTGGGCATGAACACCCCAGACGGCGTGTGCCCCGGGGTCGGCTCCGAGACGGCGAGGGGAAGGAGCGGCCGTGATGCACCTGGCCTACCTGGACGCGGGATCCGGCAGCCTGATCGTGCAGGCGGTGGTCGGAGGGGTGGCCGGAGCGGCGGTGGCCGCGAAGCTCTACTGGCGCCGGCTGACGGCCCGGTACCGCCGCCAGCGCACCGACCGTTCCTGAGCGGGGCACCGGGCCATGGCCATGCTCCACACCGAAGTCCGGGCCGAGCCGGGCTCGTTCCGCGACCCGGCCAACCGCGTCTTCTACGCCGACGGGGAGGTCCTGCGCGGGCTCGACGCCCGGGCGGCCGAGCACTGGCGGGCCCTGTCCGCCAGCGACTTCTTTCCGCCGCTGCTCGCCGCCGGCAAGGTCTGCGGCACCGAGCCGGTCGAACCGGCCCGCTACGCCGCCGGCACCGACGTGCCGTGGGCCGCCGTGCTGCGCCACGAACGCATCCCGTTCGTCTCCCACCCGTACGAATGGTCGTTCGGCATGCTGCGCGACGCGGCCCTGCTGCACCTGGAGATCCTGCGCGCGGCGCTGGCCGCCGGCTTCACCACCAAGGACGGCTCGGCCTACAACCTCCAGTGGCGCGGCGTCGCGCCGGTCTTCATCGACGTCGGCTCGTTCGAGCCGGCCCGCGACGGCGAACCCTGGGCCGGCTACCGGCAGTTCTGCCAGACCCTGCTCTACCCGCTGCTGCTCACCGCCCACCTCGGCGTGGACTTCCAGCCCTGGCTGCGGGCCCAGGTCGACGGCATCCCGCCGGAGCAGATGCGCCGGCTCTTCACCGGCGTCCGGCGGCTGCTGCCGGGCGTGCCCACCCACGTGCACCTGCATTCCGCGATGCAGCAACGGCACGCCGACGCCACCAGCGGCGATGTGCGCGAGCAATTACGCACCGCCGGGTTCTCCCGGGAGTTGGCGCTGGCCGCCGTACGCCGGATCGAGAAGCTGGTCCGACGGCTGCGTCCCCGGAGCGGGCGCAGCCACTGGGCCGACTACCAGCGCACGTGCAGCTACTCCGCCGCGGACAGGGCCGCGAAGGAGCGCTTCGTCGAGCTGGCGCTGACCGCCGGAGCGCCGCCCGGCCTGGTGCTCGACCTGGGCGCCAACGACGGCCGGTACGCCCGCCTCGCCGCGCGGTACGCCGGCTACGTCGTCGCCGTCGAGCAGGACCCGACCGTGGTCGACGAACTGTACGCCGCGCTGCGCGCCGAGGACCAGCGGCGGGTGCTGCCGCTGGTGATGGACCTGGCCGACCCGTCGCCCGGCGGCGGCTGGCGCGGCGTCGAGCGGGCCGCGTTCGGCACCCGGGCCCGGGCCGACCTGGTGCTGGCCCTCGCCGTCGTGCACCACCTGGCGATCGGGCGCAACGTGCCGCTGGCGCAGGTCGTCGACCAGCTCGCCGACGTCTG
>NZ_GG657738.1:6535775-6543635 GCF_000158815.1 Micromonospora sp. ATCC 39149
ACCTGGCCCAACTGGAGTACACCGACCGGCTGGTCGGCGAGACGCTGCGTATCCTGCGCGCCACCGGCCTGTACGACCGGGCGCTCGTGGTGGTCACCGCCGACCACGGGGTCAGCTTCGACAACGGCGCCCAGGGGCGGGGGATGGACGCCATCCGCAAGGCGGCCGGGCAGGTGGCCTGGGTGCCGATGTTCGTCAAGGAACCCGGCCAGCGGGCCGGCCGGGTCGACGACCGCAACTGGGAGCACGTCGACCTGCTGCCCACCGTCGCCGACTACGCGCACGTGCGGATCCCCTGGCCCGTCGACGGGCGCTCGGCCCGACAGGCCCCGCGCGAGCGCGCCGACAAGCGCTTCTACGACCGGCCGGGCGAGCCGGTCGCCTTCCCCGGCGGGGTGCCCGCCCCGCCGCCGCAGCCGAAGCCGCATCCGCTGGTCGGCACGACCGTGGGCCAGCGGCCGACCGGCGGGTCGGCCCGGGTCGGTGACCTCGCCGCGTTCCGCGCCGTCGACCCGGACGCCGGCGGGTTGCCGGCCCTGGTCTGGGGCACGGTGCCGGCTTCGGTACGCGACGGCACGCTGCTCGCCGTCGCCGTCAACGGGCGGATCGGGGCGGTCGTCCCGGTGGTGCCGCCCGACGCCGGTGGCCGCCGGTTCGCCGCCTTCCTTCCCGACGACCGGCTGTTCCGTGCCGGGGCCAACCGCTTGGACCTCTACCAGATCGGCCCGGGCGACGAGCTGCGTCACCTGAGTATTTCCTGAGAGTTTCGGCCTCGCTGCCAACAGGGCCCCCGATCACGCTCGGTGCGTGATCGGGGGCATTTTGTCACATTGGCCCTGTTCGAGGCAAGCCCCGGGTTGCCGGGTTTCCGCGCTCGCCTTCCGGGAACCGGGTGACGCATACCTCACCGCGGAACCACGACGGGCGGTGTCCCCGCAACCGTGTTTACGGTAAAAGCGAAGGCAATTTAAATGTAGATCTGCCGGCGAAGCGAGGAACACATGACGGAAGTCAAGCTCGATCACCCCGGTGGGCAGCTGTCGATGCCGGTACAGTCCGCGGTCGAGGGCCCCGCCGGCATCGGCGTGAGCAAGCTCCTAAAGGAAACCGGGATGACCACGTACGATCCCGGTTTCGTCAACACCGCGGCCTGCTCCTCCGCGATCACCTACATCGACGGCGACGCGGGTATCCTGCGGTACCGGGGCTACCCGATCGAGCAGCTGGCCGAGAAGTCCTCCTTCCTGGAGGTCTCGTACCTGCTCATCTACGGCGAGCTGCCCGGCCGGCAGCAGCTCGACGAGTTCAGCGAACGGATCCGGCGGCACTCGCTGCTGCACGAGGAGATGCGCCGCTTCTTCGACGGCTTCCCCCGCGACGCGCACCCGATGGCCGTGCTCTCCTCGGCCGTCAGCGCCATCTCGACCTTCTACCAGGACAGCCTGGACCCGTTCGACTCCGACCACGTCGAGATGTCCACCGTCCGGCTGATGGCCAAGGTCCCCACCATCGCCTCGTACGCGTACAAGAAGTCCATCGGTCAGCCGCTGCTGTACCCGGACAACTCGCTGGGCTACGTGGAGAACTTCCTGCGGATGACGTTCGGCGTGCCGGCGGAGCCGTACGAGGTCGACCCGGTCATGGCCAAGGTGCTGGACATGCTGTTCATCCTGCACGCCGACCACGAGCAGAACTGCTCCACGTCGACCGTGCGGCTGGTCGGCTCCAGCAACGCCAACCTCTTCGCCTCGGTCTCGGCCGGCGTGAACGCGCTGTTCGGCCCACTGCACGGCGGCGCCAACCAGGCCGTGCTGGAGATGCTGGAGAAGATCCAGGTCGACGGCGGCGACGTGCAGTCCTTCGTCCGCAAGGTCAAGGACCGGCAGGACGGCGTGAAGCTGATGGGCTTCGGCCACCGGGTCTACAAGAACTACGACCCCCGGGCCGCCATCGTCAAGAAGGCCGCCCAGGACGTGCTCGGCCGGATGGCCAAGCCGGACCCGCTGCTGGACATCGCGATGCAGCTGGAGGAGATCGCGCTCGCCGACGAGTTCTTCGTCTCCCGCCGGCTCTACCCGAACGTGGACTTCTACACCGGCCTGATCTACAAGGCCATGGGCTTCCCGACGAAGATGTTCACCGTGCTGTTCGCGCTCGGCCGGCTCCCCGGCTGGATCGCCCAGTGGCGCGAGATGATCAACGACCCGGAGACCAAGATCGGCCGCCCGCGGCAGGTCTACACCGGTTCCCCGGAGCGACCCTACGCGCGCCCCGCCGACCGCTGAGGCGCAAGGAAGGGCCCCCTGTCAACGCATTCGGTAGAGACGGGGCCCCTTCTCAACGAGGCTGACGTGCGGCCGCCGATCCGAGCAGGATCGGCGGCCGCACTCGCACCGCCACGGGCGAAAGGGTCAGCGCAGGCCGGCAGCGACGAGCAGGTTACCCTCCGGCACCGCCGGGCGGGCCCGGCCGTGCGCCATCCGCTGTTCGGCGCGCTCGGCGACGAACGCCGGGGCCTTGGCGATCGCCGAGGCGTACGTCGAGGCGGTGCGGCTGGCGATGGCGGCCCAGCCGTACTGCTCTTGCACCATGACGCGGGCCCGCCGGGCCAGCACCCGGGCGCGCTCCCGGTCCGACAGCAGGGCGTGCACCGCCTCGGTCAGCCCCTCCGGGTCCTGCGGGGCGAAGGTCATCCCGGTGACGCCCGACTCGACGATCTCGGCCAGGCCGCCCGTCGAGGCGACCGCCAGGGGCGCGCCGGCCGCCGCCCCCTCCAGGGCGACCATGCCGAACGGCTCGTAGATGCTCGGCACCGCGAAGCAGTCCGAGGCGGCCATCACCGCAGGCAGGTCGGTGCCGCCGAGGAAGCCCGGCATGCTGACCGCCCCACCGAGGCCGAGCCGGTGCACCTCGGCCTCCAGGGCCGACTTGTACGGCCCGTCGCCGACGATCACCGCGCGCAGCCCGGGGTGCCGCTCGCGCAGCCGGGGCAGCCCGGCGAGCAGGTGCTGCACGCCCTTTTCGTAGACCAGCCGGCCGGCGAAGGTGACCAGTGGGCCGTCCCCGGCGAACCGGGCCCGGGCCGAGACGACCGCCGACGTCGGCACCTTCCACCGGTGCGGCTCCACCCCGTTGGGCACGACGTCGACCCGGGTGGCGGGCACGTCGAACAACGTGCCGACCTCGTCGCGCATGTACCCGGAGCAGACGATCACCCGGTTGGACTCGCCGCTGATCCAGTGTTCGACGCCGTGGATGGTGCGGTTCATCTCCTCCGGCAGCCAGCCCTGGTGCCGGCCCGCCTCCGTGGCGTGGATCGTGCTGACCAGCGGAATGTCGAGGTGGTCTCGCAGGGTGATCGCGGTGTGCGCGACGAGCCAGTCGTGGGCGTGGATGACGTCATAGGTGGCGGATTCGGTGGCGCGCAGGGCGGCGCGGGTGAGGGTGTGGTTGAAGGCCATGGTCCAGGCCAGGAGGCTGCCGGTGGCCAGGGGGAAGGTGACCGGGTCCTCGGCGGCGCGTAGGACGCGGACGCCGTCGGCGTACTCCTCCAGGGGTGCGCCCTCGGCGTGGCGGGTGACGACGGTGACCTCGTGGCCGGCGGCGGCGAGGGCGACGGAGAGGGCGTGCACGTGGCGGCCGAGGCCGCCGACGAGCACCGGCGGATACTCCCAGGAGAGCATGAGGATGCGGCGGGTCTGCGGGGGCACCCCGGACCCGGCGGGGTGCGGGGTCTGCGACCGTGAGGTGGTGCTGGGCCGGCAGGTCCGGTCCGTGGCGGTGGCGGTCTGCTCGCCGGCCCGCAGGGTCGTCACATCGAACTCCGTCCGTGCAGGGTGGAACGCGCCGGCAACGATGGCGGCGTGACAGGTCATGGTGGGATGGCCGAGAGCCGAGCGGGAACGCGTGTTTCCGCACGCCCCCGCATAAAGCAAAGGGCATCCGGGCCCGAACCGCATCTTGAGAGGGCTCAAGGTGACGGATACCACCCAAAGGTCCCAGCCGGTGTCAGGTGGGTGGAATCGGTTACGGCACCAACGGGTGGATTGGGCCGACCGACGGCGGGGCATTAGCGGCGTGCGCACCCGGCGGGCCCGCCCGTCCAGGGCGATCATCACCATGGGCTGAGGAGCGACATGCAGGTCTGGCCGGGCGAGCGGTACCCGCTGGGGGCGACCCACAACGGGATGGGCACCAACTTCGCGATCTTCTCCGAGGTGGCCGAGCGGATCGAGCTCTGCCTGTTCGACGAGTGGGACACCGGCGCGGAGCGTCGCGTCGAGCTGCGCGAGGTCGACGCCTACGTCTGGCACTGCTACCTGCCCGGCATCGAGCCGGGGCAGCGGTACGGCTACCGCGTCCACGGCCCGTGGGACCCGGCGAACGGGCTCCGCTGCAACCCGAACAAGCTGCTGCTCGACCCGTACGCCAAGGCCGTCGACGGTGACGTCGAGTGGGACCCGGCCGTCTACGACTACGAGGTGGGCGGCGACCCCGACCGGATGTCGGAGACCGACTCGGCCCCGTTCGTACCCAAGTCGGTGGTGGTGAACCCGTACTTCGACTGGGGCAACGACCGGCCGCCGCGCACCCCGTACCACCACTCGGTGATCTACGAGGCGCACGTGCGGGGGCTGACCATGCGCCACCCCGGCATCCCGGAGGAGCTGCGCGGCACGTACGCGGCCATCGCCTCCCCGGTCATGATCGACTACTTCCGGCGGCTCGGGATCACCGCCGTGGAGCTGATGCCGGTGCACCAGTTCGTGCACGACCACCGCCTCGCCGACCTGGGCCTGCGCAACTACTGGGGCTACAACACGATCGGCTTCTTCGCCCCGCACCACGGGTACGCGGCGCTGGGCGGCCTCGGCCAGCAGGTGCAGGAGTTCCGGGGCATGGTCAAGGCGCTGCACGCCGCCGGCATCGAGGTCATTCTCGACGTGGTCTACAACCACACCGCCGAGGGCAACCACCTCGGCCCGACGCTGAGCTTCAAGGGCGTCGACAACCCCAGCTACTACCGGCTGTCGGAGTCCGACCGGCGGTACTTCGTCGACTACACCGGCACCGGCAACAGCCTCAACGTGCGCAGCCCGCACTCGCTCCAGTTGATCATGGATTCGTTGCGCTACTGGGTGACCGAGATGCACGTCGACGGCTTCCGGTTCGACCTCGCCGCCACCCTGGCCCGCGAGTTCTACGAGGTCGACCGGCTGTCCACCTTCTTCGAGGTGGTCCAGCAGGACCCGGTGGTCAGCCAGGTCAAGCTGATCGCCGAGCCGTGGGACGTCGGCCCCGGCGGCTACCAGGTGGGCAACTTCCCGCCGGTGTGGACCGAGTGGAACGGCAAGTACCGCGACACGGTGCGCGACTTCTGGCGCGGCGAGCCCGCCACCCTCGCCGAGTTCGCCTCCCGGATCTGTGGCTCCGCCGACCTCTACCAGGACGACGGCCGCCGCCCCTTCCACAGCATCAACTTCGTCACCTGCCACGACGGGTTCACCCTCAACGACCTGGTGTCGTACAACGACAAACACAACGAGGCCAACGGCGAGGACAACCGCGACGGCGAGGGCCACAACCGGTCCTGGAACTGCGGCGTCGAGGGGGAGACCGACGACCCGGGCGTGCTGGCCCTGCGCCAGCGGCAGCGGCGCAACTTCCTGGCCACCCTGATCCTCTCCCAGGGCGTGCCGATGATTGGCCACGGCGACGAGCTGGGCCGCACCCAGCGCGGCAACAACAACGCGTACTGCCAGGACAGCGAGCTGGCCTGGGTCGACTGGGACAGCGCCGACGAGCCCCTGCTGGACTTCGTCCGGCGGCTGGTCGACTTCCGCCGCGGCCACCAGGTGTTCCGCCGCCGCCGGTTCTTCACCGGCCTGCCCGTCGGGGGCCGGGCCGCCGACTCGGGCCTGCCCGACCTGGCCTGGTACACCCCCGACGGCCGGGAGATGACCGGCGAGGACTGGGGCAACGACTTCGGCCGCTCGGTGGCCCTGTTCGTCAACGGCGACGGCATCCCCGAACGCGGCCAGTACGGCCAGCGCCACCACGACTCCTCGTTCGTGCTCTGCTTCAACGCCCACGACGCCGCGCTGGACTTCAAACTGCCCGGCGAGGAGTTCGGCCGACGCTGGGAACTAGTGATCAGCACCGCGGACCCGGACCCGGAGAAGCCGACCCTCGTCGAGGCGGGCGACACGATCTGCGTGCCCGACCGTTGCCTGGCAGTCCTGGAGAGGACGGTCTGAGGCGATGGCCCACACCCCCGACGACAAGCCCACCCCCGCCGCCGGCCACGGCACCGACGACAGCACCGGCACCGACGACAGCACCGGCACCGCCGCGCGGGTCGGCGCGACCTACCGGGTGCAGGTCCGCCCCGGCTTCGACCTCGACGCCACCGCCGGCCTCGCCGGCTACCTGGCCGACCTCGGCGTCACCCACCTCTACAGCGCCCCGCTGCTCACCGCCACCCCCGGCTCCCAGCACGGCTACGACGTGGTCGACCACCGGGCGGTCAACCCCGAGCTGGGCGGCGAGGCCGCCCGGGTCCGGCTGGTCCGGGCCCTGCGCGCCGCCGGGCTCGGCCTGGTCGTCGACATCGTCCCCAACCACGCCGGGGTGACCCGGCCGGCGGCCAACCCCGCCTGGTGGGACGTGCTGCGACACGGCCGGGCCTCGGCGTGCGCGAAGTGGTTCGACATCGACTGGGACCGCGGCCGGCTGCTGCTGCCCGTGCTCGCCGACACCCCCGACGCCCTCGACGAGCTGAAAATCGCCGACGGGGAGCTGCGCTACCACGAGCACCGCTTCCCGATCGCCGACGGCACCGGCGACGGCAGCCCCCGCGAGGTGCACGACCGGCAGCACTACGAGCTGGTCTCCTGGCGGCGCGGCGACCGCGAGCTGACGTACCGCCGGTTCTTCGCCGTCTGCGATCTCGCCGGCCTGCGCGTGGAGGACCCGGAGGTCTTCGCGGCCACGCACGCGGAGGTCCTGCGGTGGGCGGCGGCCGGCGAGGTCGACGGCATCCGCGTCGACCACCCCGACGGGCTGCGCGACCCCGCCGGCTACCTGGCCCGGCTGCGCGCCGCCGCGCCCGACGTGTGGCTGCTGGTGGAGAAGATCCTGGAGTACGGCGAGGAGCTGCCCGACTGGCCGGTGGACGGCACCACCGGCTACGACGCTCTCGCGCCCATCTGTGGCCTGTTCGTCGACGGCGACGCCGAGGCCGACTTCACCGCCCTGGACGCCCGGCTCACCGGCCGGCACACCTCCTGGCAGGACCTCACCCACGACACCAAGCTGGCGGCGGCCACCCGGCTGCTCGCCGCCGAGCTGACCCGGCTCGCCGCCCTCGCCCCCGAGCTGGCACCCGACGAGGCCCGCGCGGCCCTGGCGGAGCTGGCAGCGTGCTTCCCGGTCTACCGGGGCTACCCGCCGCACGGTACCCGGCATCTCGCCGCCGCCCGCGCCGAGGCCGGCCGTCGCCGCCCCGACCTGGCCCCCGCCCTCGACGCGGTCACCCGGCGGCTGCGCGACCCCGACGACGAGCTGGGGCAGCGCTTCCCGCAGCTATCCGGCGCGGTGATGGCCAAGGGCGTCGAGGACACCGCCTACTACCGGTGGAGCCGGTTCGTCGCGCTCAACGAGGTCGGCGGCAGCCCCGCCCACTTCGGCACCCCACCGGCGGAGTTCCACCGCAACGCCCACGCCCGGCAGGTCCGCTGGCCGGCGGCCATGACCACCCTCTCCACCCACGACACCAAACGCGGCGAGGACGTCCGGGCCCGGCTCGCCGTCCTGTCCGAGCTGCCCCAGCGCTGGGCACGAGCAGGGTCAGCAGGTGGA
>NZ_GG657738.1:6544258-6570732 GCF_000158815.1 Micromonospora sp. ATCC 39149
TCCGGTCGGGCCGGCGCGGTCGCCGTGGCTACCCGGTTGCCGCTGCGGCTGGCCCGCGACGGCGGCAGGCGGGGCACCCGGCTGTCGCTGGCCGGCAACAGTGTTCCCGCCGTGTTCACCGGACGGGTCTACAGTGGCTCTGAGCTGCTGTTGGACGATCTGCTCGACACCTTTCCCGTCGCCCTCCTCGCTCCCATCGACTCCGTGGAGGCTGCCGCATGACCGAGTTCACCGTCTGGGCACCCGAGGCCGCCCGGGTTCGGCTGCGGTTGGCCGGCGACAGCGACCACGAGATGCGCCCCGGGTCGGGCGGCTGGTGGCGGGTCGAGGTGCCCGGCGCGGGCCCCGGCACCGACTACGCGTTCGTCCTCGGCGACGACGGCCGGGCTCTGCCCGACCCCCGCTCGGCCTGGCAGCCCGTGGGGGTGCACGGGCCGAGCCGGCGCTACGACCACACCGCCTACCGCTGGGGCGACGCCGCCTGGACCGGCCGACAGCTTCCCGGCAGCATCCTGTACGAGCTGCACGTCGGCACGTTCACCCCCGAGGGCACCTTCGACGCGGCGATCGACCGGCTCGACCACCTCGTCGACCTCGGCGTCGACCTGGTCGAACTGCTGCCGGTCAACGCCTTCAACGGCGAGCACAACTGGGGGTACGACGGGGTCTGCTGGTTCGCCCCGCATGAGCCGTACGGCGGCCCCGACGGGCTGAAACGGTTCGTCGACGCCGCCCACGCCATGGGCCTGGGGGTGATCCTCGACGTCGTCTACAACCATTTCGGGCCCTCCGGGGCCTACGCGCCGATGTTCGCGCCGTACCTGACCGAGCGGAGCAACCCCTGGGGCCGCACCGTCAACCTCGACGGCCCCCACTCCGACGAGGTACGCCGCTACATCGTCGACAGCGTGCTGATGTGGCTGCGCGACTACCACGTCGACGGCCTGCGGCTCGACGCCGTGCACGCCATGCCCGACTCCCGCGCCACCCACCTCTTGGAGGAGATCGCGGTGGCGGTGGAGGCCCTGTCGACCCGTCTGGGCCGGCCGCTGTCGCTGATCGCCGAGTCCGACCTCAACGACCCGAGGCTGATCACGCCGCGCGAGGCCGGCGGGTACGGCCTGCACGCCCAGTGGAACGACGACGCCCACCACGCCCTGCACACCCTGCTCACCGGGGAACGGCAGGGCTACTACGCCGACTTCGGCTCCCTGGAGTGCCTGGCGCAGGTGCTCACCGGCGCGTTCTTCCACGCCGGCACCTGGTCCAGCTTCCGCGACCGCAGCCACGGCCGGCCGGTCGACCGGCAGCGCGTGCCAGGGCACCGTTTCGTGGCGTACCTGCAGAACCACGACCAGATCGGCAACCGGGCCACCGGCGACCGGATCTCCGCGACGCTGTCCCCGGCGCTGCTGCGGGTCGGCGCGACGCTGCTGCTCACCGGCCCGTTCACCCCGATGCTGTTCATGGGGGAGGAGTGGGCGGCCAGCACCCCGTGGCAGTTCTTCACCAGCCACCCCGAGCCGGAGCTGGCCACCGCCGTGGCCACCGGGCGCAGGCGCGAGTTCGCCGCGCACGGCTGGACCTCGGACGACGTCCCCGACCCGCAGGACCCGCAGACGTTCGTCCGGTCCCGGCTCGACTGGGCCGAGCTGGACAAGCCCGAACACCGCCGGATGTACGAGTTCCACCGGCGGCTGATCGCCCTGCGCAGGAGGGACCCCGACCTGTCCGACCCCCGGCTGGACGCCGTGGACGTCCGGCATGGCGACCAGTTCCTGGTGATACGCCGGGGCGAGCGCCTGGTGGTGGCGAACCTGGCCGGCAAGCCGCAGCGGGTCACCCTGCCGGGGGTGGCGCGGCGGGTGCTGCTGGCGACGGGGGAGGGCGTGTCGGTGACCCGGGACCGCATCGAGCTACCGGCGGAGACGGCGGCGGTCGTGGCACTCTGACGCCCGCGATCCCGAACGATGCGAGCAGGGGAGGGCGTCCGCATTCGAGCGACAACGGGGAAGCCGGCGCTGCCGGCGGAGGAAGGGAGCCTCGTGACCGCGATGCGCCGCAGAGCATCCGTCGCGGCGGTGCTCGCACTGGGTCTCGCAGCCGGCTGCACACCCGCCCGGCCCGCGGCCACGCCCGACGCCACCGTAGTTCCCGGCACCACCGTAGTTCCCGGCACCAGCGCTCCCCTCGGGCCGAGCGCCTCGCCGGTGCCCCCGCCTGCGGAACTCGCCGCCCTGGAGCGGCGGTTCGACGCGCGGCTCGGCGTGTACGCGGTCGACACGGGCACCGGGCGCACCCTCGCCCACCGGGCCGACGAGCGGTTCGCGTACGCGTCGACGTTCAAGGCCCTCGCGGCCGGCGCGCTGCTCGCCGCGACGTCGGACGCGGAGCTGGACCGGGTCGTCCGCTACGAGCGGGCAGACCTGGTGCCGCACTCCCCGGTCACGGAACAGCACGTCGCGGGCGGGATGACCCTGCGCGCGGTCGCCGACGCGGCGGTGCGCTACAGCGACAACACCGCCGCCAACCTGATGCTCGCCGAACTCGGCGGCCCCGCCGGGTTCGAGCGGGCGCTGCGCGGCATCGGCGACACCGTCACCGACCCGGCGCGCACCGAGACGAGCCTCAACGAGGCCGCGCCGGGCGACGTCCGCGACACCAGCACGCCCCGCGCCATGGCCACCTCCCTGCGGGCGTACGCGCTCGGCGACGCGCTGTCCGCCGCCGACCGGACTGTGCTGGTCGACTGGCTCCGGCGCAACACCACCGGCGCCACGCTGATCCGGGCCGGGGTGCCGGCCGGCTGGCAGGTCGGCGACAAGACCGGGGCTGGCGGGTACGGCACCCGCAACGACATCGCCGTGCTGTGGCCGCCCGACGGTGCCCCGATCGTGCTCGCCGTCATGTCCCGCCGTGCCGCGAAGGACGCGCAGCCCGACGACGCGTTGATCGCCGAGGCCGCCCGGGTGACGGTCGACGTGTTGCGCGGCCCCGGCTCCCGCTGAACCGCGTCGCCCGCGCGCACCTCACCCCGGTACGCTCGCGGGACTGTTCTCGCCGCTGGGCCTGTCGGTTCCGCCGGTGGCCTCCCTGGCGGGCGGGGGCCGGTGCACGCGGCAGCCACCGGGTGCGGAGGGGGTCGAGTGGTGGTCGATGCGCCGGGCGTCGAGGAATGCCGGGCAGCCGGCCGGCAGGTGCTGGCGGCGGTGGGCGCGCAGCGGGAGGCCGCCCTGCGGCGGCTGGCGCAGCTCGGCGTGGCCCACCCCGCGCTGCGGCAGGACGTGGCCGACGCCGTCTGCGCCTATCTGCGTACGCCGATCGCCGGCGACGGACCTGCCGGCGATCGACCCGACGGCCCGGAGGCCGGTTCGGACGCCGACGCGCGCCGGGAGGCGGTGCGGGTGCTCGCCGGGCTGCTGCGCTCCGACGCGGGCCCGGGCGCGACGGCGGTCGACGTCGACCTTGCCGGGGCAACCCTGGTGGACGCCGACCTCGGCGGCTGCGAGCTGGCCGAGGCCCGGTTCGCCGACACCCGGTTCCTCGGGACGACCTCGTTCGCCGGGGCCCGGTTCGCCGGCGACGCCATCTTCGCCCGCGCGCTCTTCCACGGCGAGGCCCGCTTCGACGACGCCCGGTTCGCCGCCGACGCCGTGTTCGGGCGCGCCCGGTTCCGTGGCCCGGTCAGCTTCGCGGGCGCGGTCTTCGGTGGGATGGCCTGGTTCGGGCGGGGCGAGGAGGAGATCTGGGAGGACGACCCGGCCTGGGACACGATCGAGGAGATCCGGCCCGCCGCCTGGGACGAGCCGAACGAGGACGACCCGGGCTGGCCCGTCGCGGTGCTGGTGGGCGACTACCAGGAGTGGACCGAGGGTGGCGACGGGGCCCGCTTCGTCGGCCCCGTGTCGTTCCGACGGGCCCGCTTCGACGGCCCCGCCTGGTTCTACAAAGCGCGCTTCGGCGCGGACGCGGCGTTCGGCGGGGCCCGGTTCGGCGGGCCGGTGCACCTGGACCAGCCCACCGTGGACCTCGCCGACGCACGGTGGGCCGGCTCGGCCGACGACGAGCCGGTGTGCTGGCCCCTCGGCTGGACGCCGGGCCCCGCCCCGGACGGCGCGAACGGGCCGGCCGGTCCGGAGGGGCCGTCCGGCGCGGAGGGCCTGGCCGCAGCCCTGGCCGCCCCGGAGGGCCTGGCCGCCCCGGACGGCGCGGCGGTGCTCGTGCCCGACGACTCCGTCGCGCCGTACACCCGCCAGCTCGCCGACCCCGACCCCGACGTGCGCCGGGCCGGCCTGCGCGTCCTCGGCGAGCTGGGCGACGCGCGACCGGAGCTGCGCCAGCGGGTGGTGGACGCCGTCTGCGGATACCTGCGTGCCCCGCTGCCGTTCCACGTGACCGGCGAACTGACCGCCGCGCAGGCCATCGAGGTGGAACTGCGCGACTCCGCCCAGCGGCTTCTCGCCGCGCGCCTGCGCCCGACGGCCGGCATCCCCGACAGGCCGGACGGGTCGACTTCCGGGCCGGCGCACTGGGCGGGCATGAACCTGCTGCTGTGCGGCGCGACCCTGGTCGACCTCGACCTCAGCGGCTGTGCGGTGGACTACGCGGACTTCACGGCCGCCCAGTTCCACGGCGTCACCCGGTTCGACGATGCCACGTTCAAGGGCGCGGCGTTCCGCCTCGGCGGCCCGGAGGGGCGCGCCACGTTCCACGGCGACGTCACCTTCGCCGGTGCACGCCTGGACAGGTTCCGCGCCCCGGCGGAGGTCCTCGGCGCGGTTGCCTTCCACGCCACCCACGACCTCCCCACCCCCACCCCCACCCCCGTTCTCCGCGATCTTGCAGTTCCGGCCCCCGCATCACGGCGATAACGGGCGAAACGGGGGCCGCAAGTGCAAGATCGCCGGGCCGGGCCGGGGCGGGGCGGGGTGGGGTGGGGTGGGGTAGCGTCGCGGGGTGGGTGACGAGAGGGCCGGGATGGCCAGGAGGGCAGAGGGAGCCGAGGGGCTGTTGCTGGGGCGGATCGTCGGCGACCCGTGGATCGTCGACCTGCTGCGCCAGTTCGACTTCGACCTGGCCCGGGTGGCCGGCGGGCCGCCGGAGGCGGTGCGCCTGCCCAACGGTGAGCCCCTGGAGATGATCGCCGGCGACGGCGCGGGCGGTGCCTTCATGCTGGTGGGGAAGGGTGACACCCGACCCGTGCTGTACGTCGGGTCGGAGGGGCAGGGTGGCCTGATCGCGACCGACCTGCGCGCCGCACTCGCCCTCGTTGTCGGAATCTCCAGCATCCACGACGCGACGGCGGTCCCGTACGGCGACGACCGCGGCGCGCGGCTGCGGGATTGGCTGGCCCGCACCGACGAGGAGATCCGCGAGTACTGGCCGGAACTGGACGCGGAACGGACGCGGCTGCGGCAGGCGCTCGACCTGCCGGAGGCCGACGGGTTGCTGGAGACGCTGCACCGCCTGGCGGCCGACGAGGACCACCGGCCAATCAGCGAGGCCGGTGACCGGTACGAACCGATGGTCGACGCGCCCGTGGCGTAGCCACCGGGGAGCGCTCGCCCGTCAGGTCGTTCCGTAGCCGAGTTCCTCGGCGGCCACCGACCAGAAGCGGTTCTCGTCGCCGACCGACACCGGGTCGAGCTGCCGGAACCGCTCGGCGAGCCGCTCGCCGAGCGCCTCGAGTTCGTCGTCGGCGTCGTCGGGCAGCGCGTCGGCCTCCGCGCGGGCCGCCAGATAGGCCTCCGCGCAGGCGACGAACGCGGCCAGTGCGGAGTTCACCGGCTCTGCGCCGTCGTCGTCGAGGAGGGACACGGCACCCGTGGCCGGGTCGACGGCGAGGCGGGACAGTCCCTCGTCCTCGGCGAGGACGATCCCGGTCGACTCGGCGCGGGCGGCCGGGAGCCAGACTCCGGGGTAGGGAAGCTGCTCCCCGAGGGACCGCAGCCGGGCGAGGGCGACGTCGATCTCCGCGTCGGTGGTCGGCACCGGCCCACCCTAGCCCGGGCCCGGGACCGGTCGGTCAGGGGATCGGCCACTCGTGGACCGGGCGGTTGCTGTGCATCAGCTCCACGTAGTGTCGGACCACCTCGCGCAGCGCCTCCGGTCGGTCCAGGTGGTCGGCGGACTCCAGCCGGTGCAGGGTATCCACCTGCCAGGTCGCACCGTTGCGGCTGGTCAGGCAGCGCTGCTCGATGATCCCGAGCAGCCGGTCCCGCTCGGCCGGGTCCACCCCCCAACGGTCCAGGCCGTGGTGGGCCAGCGGCAGCAGCCGACGCAGCACCAGCTCGGTGACCGGCAGGTACCCGAGGCCGGGCCAGAACACCTGCGCGTCGATGCCGTGCCGGGCGCAGCTGTTGAAGTTCTCCTCGGCGGCGCTGAACGACATCTGCGACCACAGCGGCCGGTCCGACTCGGCGAGGGCCCGGACCAGCCCGAAGTAGAACGCGCCGTTGGCGATGGTGTCGAGCACGGTCGGGCCGGCAGGCAGCACCCGGTTCTCCACCCGCAGGTGCGGGCGGCCCTTGTACACGTCGTACACCGGCCGGTTCCAGCGGTAGACGGTGCCGTTGTGCAGCCGCAGCTCGGCGAGCTTCGGCACGTCGCCCCGGGCCAGGGCCTCGGCCGGGTCCTCCGGGTCGCACACCGGCAACAGCGCCGGAAAGTACCGGACGTTCTCCTCGAACAGGTCGAACACGGTGGTGATCCAGCGTTCGCCGAACCATACCCGGGGGCGTACCCCCTGGGCTTTGATCTCCTCCGCCCGGGTGTCGGTGGCCTGCTGGAACAGGGGGATGCGGGTCTCCCGCCACAGCTCTCGGCCGAACAGCAGCGGCGAGTTCGCGCCGAGGGCGACCTGGATGGCGGCGACCGCCTGGGCGGCGTTCCAGTGGTCGGCGAACTGAGCCGGGCTGACCTGGAGGTGGAACTGGGTGCTGGTGCAGGCCGCCTCCGGGGTGATGGTGTCGGCGGTGACGGCGAGGCGCTCCACCCCGCCGATCGAGATCCGCAGGTCCTCGCCGCGGGCGGCGAAGATCTGCTCGTTGAGCAGCGCGTACCGTGGGTTGGCCGACAGGGTCTCGGCGGTCAGGTGCTCCGGGCGCAGCGTCGGCAGGATGCCAATCATGACCATGTGCGCCCCGATGCCCCGGGCCTTGGCCTCGGCGGCGTTGAGACTGGCCCGCACGTGTTCCTCGAACGCGGCGGTGCCGGTGCCGGCCAGCCGGCGCGGCGCCACGTTGATCTCGACGTTGAACTGCCCCAGCTCCGTCTGGAAACTGGGGTCGGCGATCGCGGCGAGCACGTCGGCGTTGCGCATCGCCGGCTCGGACGCGTCGTCGACCAGGTTCAGCTCGATCTCCAGGCCGGTCATCGGCCGTTCGACGTCGAACCGGGACTCCCGGAGCATCTCGGCGAAGACGTCCAGGCACCGGCGTACCTTCTCCCGATACCGGGCCCGGTCCTCACGACTGAAGATGCGCGCCCCGACTTCCTCGCCCATGATCACCGCCCTGCCACCGTTGGTTCCCCTAACCTCGCACGACGCGGTGGGCTGGGGAAAGACCCGAAGGTCCCTCTACGTACCCGCCAGGGCCCGCGTGATCCCTGCCGCCTCCGCCCGCCGCGTCACCGGGGCGTCGGTCGGGCTGGCTAGCATGACCGGCAACCGGCGGTGGGGGAGTGACGATGCGCGAGAAGATCACCAAGCTGTTCGTCGCGGCGGCGGTCGCCGAGGCGTGCTCCTGGCTGGCCCTGCTGGTCGGCATGGCCGTCAAGTACGGCCCGCCGGGCAACGAGATCGGGGTGAAGATCTTCGGCCCGATCCACGGCGGGCTCTTCGTCGCCTACGGTGTGCTGGTGCTGGCCGTCGCCTGGGTGCACCGGTGGCGGCCCTGGCCGACCCTCGTGGCGCTGGCCTGCTCCGTGCCGCCGTTCGCCACCCTGGCCTTCGAGCGTTGGGCCACCCGCCGGGGCATGCTGCGCACCGCGCCCGAGCCGGACCGACCCCTCACCCCGGTGGGCTGACCTGCGCAGGCCCGCCGCTGGGGCGCGCGGAGCCCCGGGTGATCGACCTCAGGTGAGCAGGACGACCGCACCGACCACGAGGATCAGCAGCGCCCCCAGCATCGCCTGGAGCAGCAGCGGCGGGCCGAGGTGGGTCCACACGGTGGCGTGGCGGGGGCGCAACAGCTGCCCGGTGGTGAGGTTGACGATCTGCTCGACCCGGGGCGGCAAGTCCGGGTCCTGCGGCTTCAGCGTGATCTGCACCCAGTCGGCCGGGTGCAGCGCGCTCTGCGGCAGGTGCCCGTGCAGCTCCACCTCGCACAGCCTGTCGGTGGAGTCGCGCAGCCGCAACGGGGTGACCAGATACTCCGGCCCCTTGCGCAGCTCCTTCCAGGTGCGCCGGGCACCGCCGCCGCCGCTGGACAGCAGCGAGCGGAACGCCAGCAGCAGCAAACCCATCACGCTGGCCGCCGTCACCACGGCGACGAGCACGGGCTGGCCGATCTTCAGCTCACGCGGGTAACCGTCGAGCAACCGGACGACGCGGCCGGTCACGATCCGCTGCGTCGGGCGGGCGATCCGCCGGTAGTCGAGGTCGCTGTCCATTGTCCACCACCGAGAGTCATTCACTACGGAGAGTCTGATTTCCTACACCGATCGTATCCGGCGGTGTCGTCGAACGACATGAATGAACGCGAGTCACGCTCGTGGCGTCCGCGGCCCCACGGGCCGCCAGGCCGTCACCTGCGAGCCGACCCGGCAAGCCGCACCGCCAGGTGACAAGGCGACCGACGCGGGTAAGCGGGGGGCCGAGCTGGAAAGGGGTCGAGCATGCAGCTGTCCTTCCTGCGCCCGCTCTACGACCGTCCCGGGCCGTGGTGCTCGGTCTATCTGGACGCCTCCCGGGACACCCACGACGCCCACCCCGCGCTGGATTTGCGCTGGCGGGCCCTCAAGGGGGAACTGCTGGAGCAGGGTGCCGACGCGCCGACCGTGGACGCCGTCGAACGGGTGGTCCGCGGACACGACCCGATGCCGGGAGACTACGGCATCGCCGTGTTCGCCACCCGGGGCCGGGCGGTGCTCACCGAGTACCTGTCCGCCCCTCCGCTGCGGGATCTGGCGGCGGTGTCGGAACTGCCGCACACCATGCCGCTGCTCGCCCAACGCGGCGAACAGGTCGCCTGGGTGCGGGTGCTGGCCGACCGCAGGGGCGCGGACGCCGTGGCCGTCAGCGCCGGCGGGGTGCCCCGCCGCGCCCACGTCGCCGGACGGGAGGATTTCCAACTTCGCCGGGTCAACCCGGGCGGCTGGTCGCAGTCCCGCTACCAGCGGGCCGCCATGGAGGCCTGGCACCACAACGCCGGCGACGCGGCGGCGGCCACCGTGGAACTGGCCGAGAAGGTGGGCGCGGAGGTGGTGGTGGTCGCCGGCGACGTGCGAGCCACCGGCATGATCGCCGCCCAGCTGCCGGAGCGCTGGCAGGACGCGCTGGTGCGCACCGACGCCGGCTCGCGGCACGGCGGGGCGGACCCGGCGCTGATGGACGACATCACCGTGCAGACCATCGCCGAGGTGGCCGACCAGCGGATCGCCGCCAAGCTGGACCGCTTCGGCATGCAGGAGGACGTTGGGGCGGGCCTGGACGCCGTCGTGTCGGCGCTGCGCCGCAACCAGGTCGACACCATGCTGATCGTGGACGACCCGTCGTCGACGGCGCAGCTGTGGATCGGCCCGGCGCCGACCGACATCGCCACCGACCCGGGCCAGCTCACCGCCGTGTCGGTGGCCGACCCGCAGCGGGTACGCGCCGACGCGGCCCTGGTGCGGGCGCTGGTCGGCACCGACGCCGAGCTGACCGTGCTGGCCCCGGACGAGGCCCCTGAACTGGCCGACGGGGTGGGCGCGGTGCTGCGCTACGTCGACGCCGCCACACCCGGTCGGTCAGATGGCTGAGCGTACGGTCGCCGACCTGGTGGTGGAGCGGCTGCGGGCCTGGCGGGTGCCGCGCGCCTTCGGGTGCCCGGGAGCCGCCATCGACCCGGTCGTCGCCGCCCTGAACCGCGCGGGCGGGGACCCGGAGTTCGTGCCCGCCCGGCACGGGGAAACCGCCTCCTTCATGGCCAGCGGGCACGCCAAGTTCACCGGCGAGATCGGGGTCTGTCTGGCCACCCAGGGCCCCAGCGCGGTGCACCTGCTCAATGGCCTGTACGACGCGAAGCTGGACAGCAAGCCGGTGGTGGCGATCGTCGGCGAGGACACCAGCGGCCCGCTCGGCGGCGCGTACGAGGAGATCGGGCTGAGCCGCCTCCTCGGTGACGTCTGCAACCAGTTCGTGCGCTACGGGCGCACGCCCGCGCAGGTGCCCGCCGTGCTCGACCAGGCGTTCCGCACCGCCGCCGCCACCCGCAGCCCCACCTGCGTGGTGCTGCCCCGCGAGGTACAGGTGGCCTCGGTGCCCGACTTGGTCGCGCAGTTCGCCGGGGTGATGTCGGCGACGCCGGGGGAACCGGTGGCGCAGGTGCTGCCGCACGACACCGACCTGGCCGCCGCCGCGTCGCTGCTCGGAATGGGCAACCGGGTGGCGATCCTGGTTGGCCAGGGTGGTCACGGCGCGGCCGCCGAGATCGTAGCGTTGGCCGACCGGCTCGGTGCGGGGGTGGCCGCCAGCCTGCTCGGCAAGCCGGTCCTCGACGAGCGGCTGCCCTTCCACGCCGGGGTGCTCGGCGAGGTGGGCACCACCGCCGCGGCACAGCTCATGGGCGGCTGTGACACCTTGCTGATGGTCGGCACCAACAACCCGTGGACCGACTACTACCCGATGCCCGGCCAGGTCCGTACCATCCAGATCGACATCGACGGCCGCCGGATCGGCAACCGCTACCCCGTCGACGTGCCGCTGGTCGGCGACGCCACCGAGACGCTGCGGGCCCTGCTGGCCCGCGTGCCGGACCGGCCCCGGCGGGCGTGGCGGGAGACGGTGGAGGCGTCGGTGGACCGGTGGCGGCAGGCGGCGGCCCGCGCCGCCGAACCCGCCGAGCCGGTCAACCCGCAGCTCGTGCTGCACGAACTCTCCGCCCGGATGCCCCGCGAGGCGGCGGTCGCCGTCGACGTCGGCTCGGTCGTCTACTGGTATGCCCGGCACCTGGAGCTGCCGCCCGGCGTAGCCGCCCACCTCTGCGGCACCCTCGGGTCGACCGGCTGCGCCCTGCCGTACGCGGTGGCGGCGAAGCTCGCCCGCCCCGACCGGCCGGTGCTCGCCCTCGCCGGCGACGGCGCGATGCAGCTCAACGGGCTGGCCGAGCTGATCACCGTGGCCCACCACTGGCGGGAGTGGTCCGATCCCCGGCTGGTCGTGCTGGTGCTCAACAACCGCGACAACTCGGGCGTGGGCGACGGCCGCCCGGCCGCCGGGGTCGCCAACCGACGCCCCGACGTCCCGTACGCCGGGTGGGCCCGCCTGCTCGGCCTGCACGGCGTACGGGTGGACCGGCCCGAGCTGGTCGGCGCGGCGTGGGACGAGGTCCTCGCGGCGGACCGGCCGAGCGTGCTGGAGGCCGTGGTCGACCCGACCGTCGCGCGTCGCGCGCCGGAGCCGGCAATGGCGGACCTGCGCGGTCTCTTCTCCACCGGCGAACCGGACACCACCGGGTAGCGGCACGAAGATCCACTGACCCGCCGGCTCCGACATGCGGTCCTGGCCCGGACGACCCGCCCAGCGGGCACGCGCGGTGGCGGACCCCCCGTTTAGACCCCATCGGGACGGGAAGCCGGGCCGCGTGGTGAGTGAACGAGGCAGGTCGGGACCGGCGCACACGGTGCGCCCGGACCTCACGGCGGACGGGGCCGGACTGGCCGGCGACCGGGTGCTGGCAGCCGGCAGCACGGGACGGATCCTCCTCGCCGCCGCGGTACGGGCCCTGCGCGGACAGGACTGCGCCGACCTGCGTGACCCGGGCACGCCGTCCCGTTTCACCGGCGTCCCCGAGCCGGTGCGCCGGGCCGCGGCGGTGCGGGCGGCCAATCGGGTGGCGCTCACCCCGGACCAGGCGGCCGAGGTCGACGCCGCCCGGGTCGCCCGGTGGATCGTCGACCAGTACCCGCGCCGGTGCTACCCGGGGGTCGTGCTCGGCTCGCCGCACGGCGCGGCGGTGCACCTGGCGGTCGCCCTCGGAGTTCCGTGGCTGCCCGCCGCGTTCGAATCGACGGTGCACTGGCGCGGGGGCGCGGTGGACCGGCCCGGCCCCGCCCTCGACCACGGCGCCGCGCTCGCCGCCCGGCTGCTCGCCGGCAACCCGGACGTGCACGTACGTCAGGTGCACTGCCCGGCCAGCCGGGGCCCACTGGCCGGGGCGACCGTCTCCCTCACGGTGCGCTGGCGGTCGCTGCCGGCCGCGTACGCCCGGTTCCTGGCCGACCGCCTCGCCCCCGACGCCCCGGTGCTGCTGCTGCGCGACGCGCGCACCTGGCCGGTGTACGACGCCGGGCACGGGCACAGCTTCCAGGCCGGCTCCCCGGCCAGCGGCCTGGACCCGGTCGACTTCCACCCGGACTCGCACACCCTGCGCCAGGTGCTCCGCTCGGTGGGCGGGGACGGGGCCCGCTGGGAGCCCCCGCAGGCGGTCTGCCCGCAGGGTTACGCCGAGCACGGCGTGGAGCCCGGTTTCGAACTCGCCGTCCGGGACTGGGCCGGCCGGCGCGGGCACCGGGTGCACCGGGTGCTGTTCTGCCGGCCGGAGGCGCTCAGCGCCGCGGTCGCCGACCTTTACCGGGGGTGGCTGCGCCGGGCCGGCAAGACGGGGGACCGCCTCGTCGTGGAGTGCGGCGGGTTGCTCGACCCGTGGCAGGTGCTGCGGGCGGGGCTGGTTCCGTACTGGTGCGAGAACGCCACCCGGCGCAGCGTCGACGCCGCCGAGTGGTGGCTGGCCGGCAGCGAGCCGTTCAGCTCTGTGGACGTGCTGCCGGAGTCGCCGGGGATGCGCTCGCCGGCCCTCGCGGGGCTGCCGCAGTGGCTGGCCGTGGCCGCGTTCGGTCGCCGCCGCCGGGCCCTGGACCGCACGGCCGCCCGGGGCTACCCGGTCGCGTCGGTGCCCACCCGCCGGGCCACCGAGGTGCTGCGCGCCCAGCCGTGCGACCTGCCCGCGCCCCCGCCGCTACTCGCCGCGACCGCCATCGAGGCGTTCCGCGTCGGGGCCGCCCACCAGGGCCTGGTGGTCTGCTGACCTCGGTCGCCCGCCGTGCCCGCCACCGCAGGGCAACATGCTGCGGGCGGCCCGAGGGGCGCGGCGCAGTCGGTCGCACCAGCCGGCCGAAACATCCTCGCGAACCCGGGCCGGCGTGATTGAGTACCTACGGAGCGGGAACACCGCTGGCTGCGACGGCCCTGGCAACGCTGCGCGGCCCTCGGTCGCCGCTCCTCGACGGATCTCGTCATGTGACCCATTTCCGGCCCGGTGCGTGGCTCGGCCATGCGCACGTCCGTTTCCCGATCCGGGCGGGGGACCTTCCTGAGGGAGGCGCGGATGTTCGGACAGTCCACCACGACCACACCACCACCCACCGAACGGGGGCTGGAGGATCTCGACGCGGCGGCGCTGGCGTACGCGGCGCGGATCGAGGGCCTGCCCCCCGAACGGCGGCAGGAGGCCCGCGACGACCTGGTCCGTTTCGCGCTGCCGTTCGCCGGCCGGCTCGCCCGCCGGTACCGGGGGCGGGGTGAGCCGTTGGAGGACCTGGAGCAGGTGGCCCGCCTCGGGCTGGTCAACGCGGTCGACCGGTACGACCCGGAGCGCGGCTCGTTCACCGCGTACGCGGCGATCACCATCGTCGGTGAGATCAAGCGCCATTTCCGGGACCGGACCTGGGGCGTGCACGTGCCCCGCCGGCTGCGCGACCTGATCTTGGAGGTCGGCCAGGCCACCGCCACGCTGACCAGCGAGCTGTCCCGGGCCCCCACCGTGGCCGAGCTGGCCGAGCGGCTGGAGACCCCGCAGGAGGAGATCCTGGCCGCCCTGGAGTCCGCGGCCGGCTACAGCCCGGCGTCGCTCAACGCGCCGGTCGGCGGGGAGAGTTCCGCGGAGTTCGGCGACCTGGTCGGCGAGAGCGACAACGCGCTGGAGTCGGTCGACGACCGGGTGACCATCAGCGGGCTGCTGCACCGGCTGCCCTGGCGGGAGCGGCGGATTCTGGCCATGCGCTTCTACGGCAACCAGACCCAGGCCGAGATCGCCGCCCGGTTCGGCATCTCCCAGATGCACGTCTCCCGGCTGCTGTCGCGGGCGCTGACCTGGCTGCGGCAGGCGATGCTCGCCGACGCCCCGCCGCCGTGGCAGAACGGCCCGGCCGAGACGGAACCGGCGAAGCGGGGGTGAGGTGCAAGGAGGGGGCCCCTGTTAACGCCTGAGGTAGACAGGGGCACCACCCTTCTCACACCTCGCCCGGGCGGGGCTCAGTACTCCGTCGTGTCGCCCTTGCTGTGCGGGTGACGCCAGCGCTCGTTCTCCTGCGGTGCCCGCTCCGCGCCTAGCCCGCCCACCTCCGGCTCGTCGGTGGCGTCGAAGCTGGGCCGGCGGACGTCCTCCGGCTCCGGTACGTCCACCGGCCGGGCGCCCGACTGCGGCGCCGGGTGGTACGCGACTGCCTCCCGGGCACCGTGCGCGCCCTCGGCCGCCGGTGACTCGGGAACGTGCCGCTCGTGGTGCAGCTCCTCGGCGAGGCTCTGCGGCGGCTTGGTGGTGCGCTGCGGCAGGTCCCGGCCCAGGTCGGCGACGAGGTGGCCGTACTTGGCGTCGAAGGCGGGGCGCTCGGAGCGGATCCGGGGCATCCGGTCGAAGTTGCGCAGCGGGGGCGGGCAGGTCGTGGCCCACTCCAGCGAGTTGCCGAAGCCCCACGGGTCGTCCACCGACACCATCGCCCCGTACCGCCAGGACTTCCAGACGTTGTAGACGAGAAACAGCGTGGACGCGCCGAGCACGAACGACCCGACCGTGGAGATCATGTTGAGCGTGGTGAAGCCGTCGCCGGGCAGGTAGTCGGCGTACCGGCGGGGCATGCCCTCGGCGCCGAGCCAGTGCTGCACGAGGAAGGTGGCGTGGAAGCCGACGAACATCGTCCAGAAGTGCAGCTTGCCCAGCCGCTCGTCGAGCAGCCGCCCGGTCATCTTCGGAAACCAGAAGTAGACCCCGCCGAACGCGGCGAAGACGATGGTGCCGAAGAGCACGTAGTGGAAGTGCGCCACCACGAAGTAGGTGTCGTGCAGGTGGAAGTCGGCCGGCGGGCTGGCCAGCAGGACCCCGGTGAGCCCGCCGAGCAGGAACGTGACCAGGAAGCCGACGGCGAACAGCATCGGCGTCTCGAAGGTGAGCTGCCCTTTCCACAGGGTGCCGATCCAGTTGAAGAACTTCACTCCGGTGGGCACCGCGATCAGGTAGCTGAGGATGCTGAAGAACGGCAGTAGCACCTGGCCGGTGGCGAACATGTGGTGCGCCCAGACGCTCATCGACAGCACGGTGATCGCGACCGTGGCCAGCACCAGCCCGGTGTAGCCGAAGATCGGCTTGCGGGAGAAGACCGGGATGATCTCGGTGATGATGCCGAAGAACGGCAACGCGACGATGTAGACCTCGGGATGGCCGAAGAACCAGAACAGGTGCTGCCAGAGCATCGGCCCGCTGGTGGCCGGGTCGTACACGTGCGCGCCGAGCAGCCGGTCCGCCGCCAGGGCGAACAGGGCGGCGGCCAGCAGCGGGAAGACCAGGATCACCAGGACGCTGGTGAGCAGCATGTTCCAGGTGAAGATCGGCATCCGGAACATGGTCATGCCGGGGGCGCGCAGGGTCAGCGTGGTGGTGATCAGGTTGACCGCGCCGAGGATGGTGCCGAGGCCGGAGATGGCCAGGCCGACGATCCACATGTTTGCGCCGACGCCGGGGGAGTGCTCCATCCGGCTCAGCGGGGTGTACGCGGTCCAGCCGAAGTCGGCGGCCCCGCCCGGGGTGGCGTAACCGCCGACGACCAGGGCCCCGCCGAACAGGTAGAGCCAGTACGCGAGGGCGTTGAGCCGGGGGAACGCCACGTCCGGCGCACCGATCTGCAACGGGACGATGTAGTTGCCGAACGCGAACACCAGCGGCGTGGCGAACAGCAGCAGCATGATCGTGCCGTGCATGGTGAACGCCTGGTTGTACTGCTCCGGGGAGAGGAACTGCATCCGCGGCCTGGCCAGCTCGGCGCGCAGCAGCAGGGCCAGCACCCCGCCGATGAGGAAGAAGACGAACGAGGTGACCAGGTAGAGCAGGCCGATCTGTTTCGCGTCGGTGGTCCCGATCAGCTTGAGCAGCTTTGCCCCGGGCAGGGCCGGGCGGACCGGGCCGGGAAAGCCGCCGAAGCGGGCCGGCGCGAGGATCGCGGGCCCCCGGTCTCGGGCAGGCTCCGTGGTTACCCGCTTGGGCATGCTTCTCACCCCGTCGTGGCGACAGAAGGGACGGGCGTGCCTACCCGCCCCTCTCCCTATGTAATCAGGCGAGAGCGGTAATTTCGGTCAATTCGGGGTGTCGAGTCAGGCGGCGGGCAGCATCGCCCAGACCACCTTGCCGTCGACCAACGGCGCGCTGCCCCAGCGCTGGGTCAGCTCCCGGACCAGCAGCAACCCCCGGCCGCCCTCGGCCCGCGGGTCCGGCGCGGCCCCCATCCGGGCCGCCGCGCGGCTGTCGTCGGCGACGGCCACCTGAAGGTACGGCCGGCGCAGGGTGAGGGTGACCGTCATCGGGGTGCGGGCATGCCGTACCACGTTGCCGACCAGCTCGCTGAGTACGACCGAGGCGGGTCCGACCAGCTCCGGCAGGTTCCACCGGCCGCAGGCGTCGGCGACCAGTTCCCGGGCCCGCCGGCACGCGCCCGCCACGGGCTCCAGGCGGACCCGGAGCCGGGGTGCGGCGGCGGCCACGGCCGCCCGCGTCGCCTCGGCGCAGTCCCGTCGGACCGGCAGCCCTCGGCACGCCGTCGACTCCGTGAGCCAGCTCGCCGTCTGGGCGGGCGGCGCGCAGAGCACGAACGGCACCGCCGGCCAACCGGCCGCCCGGCGGGCGGCGGCGGCGAAGACCGACAGCGCCAACTGGTCGCGGACGGTGATGTCGTGCAGGTCGACGACCAGCGCGTCCGGCTGGGCGGTGAGGCACCGGTCGAGGACGCGGTGCACCACCCGCATGGTCGCCAGGTCCAGCGCGCCGGCGATGCGTACGACCGTCACCGGCGACTCGTCGCGGACCTCGCAGGTGATCCGGCTGGGCATGCGGTGGTCCTCGTTTCCGTCTCGGGGGTGACCCGGACGTACCCGGCGGGGTGCCGGGCGAAACGGGATCCCCCTTGCGCCGCCGTCAGGCGGGTTGCAGGGGGCGGGCGGCGGCCTGGCGGACCCGTTCGTACAGCCCGACGTACTTCTCGGCCATCACCGCCGGGGTGAAGCGGGTCGCGGCCTCCCGCCGGCACTCGTCGGCGTCCAGCACGCTCGCGGCCAGCAGCAGGTCGGCCAGCTCGTCCTCGTCGTCGGTGAGCAACCCGGTGCGGCCGTGCTCGATCAGCTCCGGCAGGCATCCCCGGGCGGTCGCCACGACCGGGGTGCCCAGCGCGAGAGACTCCACCACGGCCGTGCCACCGGGCTCCTCCCAGCGCAGCGGGAACAGCGCGGCGCGGGCCCCGGCCAGCAGGTCGTCGCGCTCCTGCCCGGCGACCGTGCCGACCCAGCGGACCAGGTCGCCGTCGACGTGCGGGGCCACCTCGTCGTAGAAGAACCGCACGTCCGGGTTCTGCCGTGCCTCGTCGCCCGCCGCGGCCAGGTCCTCCGGGCGGTGGTACGGCCCGACCGGCCCCGCGAGCACCAGCGGCACGCCGACCCGCCGCGCCAGCCGGGCGCCGACGTCCTGGCCCTTGCCGGGGTTGATCCGGCCCAGGATGATCAGGTAGTCGCCCTTGTCCGGCCGGGGTCGTCGGTCGGCGTCGACCGCGAGCGGGGTGGACAGGTGCACGTGCCCGACGGAGTGCTCGCGCAGCGCCCGGGGGGCGCGGGCCAGCTGTGCGGCGGACACCCCGTTGACCCGGACCCGGTCGCCGCCGTCGAGGTTGCCGTACAGGTCGGGATGCTTGGCCAGGTCCCAGTGCAGGGTGTGCAGCACCGGCGGGCCGTCCGGGCCCATCGCCGCGAGGGTGGCCAGGCCGACGGCCTCCACGTGGTCGTGCACCAGGTCGATGTCGTCGCGGGCGTGCAGCGCCCGCACCACGCCGCCCAGGTGCGCCTGGGAGATGCCGCAGACCTGGTTGTACGGCCGTTGCAGCGCGTGGAACTGGCCGTCGCCGAACACGGCGATCTTCTCGTCCACGGCCAGGGTGCTGCTGCCGACGGAGGCGAGCACCACCCGCACGCCCAGCCGGCGCAGCTCCGGCACCAGGGTGGCGATCACGTTCTCGATTCCGCCGTAGCCGGGGGGCGGCACGGACAACCACGGGCCGGCGTTCATCAGGACGGTGAGGCTCATGCGGGATTCCTTCCCTCGGCGGTGCCGTCGAGCCGCGTCGACGGGTGCTCCCCGGCGTCCGGCCGCTTCCTCACGCCGGCACCCGGCGCCGCGGCACCCGGTGCCGCAAATCCGCCAGGGGCGGGCGTTCCTCGATCGAGACGTCGCTGACCACGATCTCCCGCTCCAGGTTCGGCAGCGCCTCGGAGCCGCCCCGCCGGAACTGGGTCAGCAGGGCGGCCGGCACCGTGCCCGGGCTGGCCCAGCCGCGCCGCTGCAACCGCGACCAGGCGGTCAGCATGATCTGCGCCGACATCCGGCCCAGCGCCGCCGTGTCCTGGTGGCGGTGCCGGCGCTCACCCAGGTCCACCTGGGCCAGCGCGTCCAGGCCGACCAGGTCCAGCAGGTCGATCAGCATGGCCGTCTCCACCCCGTACCCAGAGACGAACGGCACCCGCTCCAGCACGTCGCGCCGACCGGCGTACTCGCCCGCGAGGGGCTGGACGAAGCCGGCCAGCTCCGGCCAGAACAGGTTGAGTAGAGGACGGGCCATCAGCTCGGTGACCCGTCCGCCGCCGTCGGGCTCCACACTGGCCGCCCCCACCAGTGGCCGGTGGTAGAAGCCCTTGACGAAGTCGATCGACGGGTCGATCAGCAGCGGCCCGATCAGGCCGGTGACGAAGTGCGGCCGGAACTCGCTCAGGTCCGCGTCGACGAACGCCACCACGTCGCCCTCGGCCGCCGCCAGCCCGGCCCACAGGGCGTCGCCCTTGCCGGCCAGCCGGGGCAACCCCCGGGTCATCTCGTCCTGGCCGACGACCTCCGCGCCGGCGGCCCGGGCCACCTGCGCGGTCCGGTCGGTCGACCGGGAATCGACCACGATCAGCTCGTCGACCAGGGCGATCCGGTCCATCAGGTGCTCGCGGATGGTCGACACGATCGCGCCGACCGTTGCCTCCTCGTTACGTGCCGGCAGCACCACGCTGACCCGGCTCTCACCCTTGGCGCGCAACAACCGCCGTGGCGTCCACTCGGTTGCCGAGGTGGTCCGATATGTCGCCCATGCCTCCACCACCGGTGTGACGCTCGAATCCGTACGGCCCACTGACACACCCCCAGATCATGGCGGAAAACGCGGGTGAAGAATTCCCAGCGCCGACCGCGCGCTAACCGGATTGTCGCTAACAGCTTGATCACGGGCCGCGCCCCGGCCGGTTCCGGGCAGATGAACGTTTGATTGCGCGTCCCCAAGGGGAGTGTGCATCCGGCGGGATGTGAAAACGTGGCGAAAGGGCTTGTCGATGCGCGCGTGCCGGGTGGGACTGGTCGGGGCCGGTGGGGTGGCGCAGCGCCACGCCCGGGTGCTGGGCGGCTTTTCCGACGTGGAGATTCTTGGCGTCACCGACGTGACACGCGATGCGGCGGCGCACCTGGCCGACGCGCACGGGGCGCGGACGTTCGTCGACGTGGCCGAGCTGCTCGCCGCCGGCCCGGATGCGGTGTACGTGTGCGTGCCCCCGTTCGCGCACGGGCCGGTGGAGGAGGCGGTGATCGCCGCCGGGGTGCCGATGTTCGTGGAGAAACCCGTCGCGGTGGACCTGGACACCGCCGAGCGGGTCGCCGACCTGGTGGCCCGGCGCGGGCTGCTCACCGGCGTCGGCCACCACTGGCGGTACCTGCACGTGGTGGAGCAGGCCCGCGAGCTGCTCGCCGACCGGCCGGTGCGGATGGTCAGCGGGGCCTGGCTGGACAAGGTGCCCCCGGTGGCCTGGTGGGCCCGGCGGGACCGCTCCGGTGGACCCGTGGTCGAGCAGGCCGCGCACGTGCTGGACCTGATGCGCGCGCTCGTCGGGGAGGTGGCCGAGGTGACCGCGTACGGCGACGGCGCTCCGCCGCCCGTCGAGGGGGCCGACATCGACTCGGTGACCACCGCCGCCCTGCGCTTCGCCGACGGCGCGGTGGGCACCCTCGCCGCGGCCTGCGTGCTCGGCTGGAAGCACCGCGCCGGGCTGGAGATCCTGGCCGACGGGCTCGCCCTGAGCCTGGGTGAGGACGGGCTGACCGTCCGCGACGGCGACGGCGAGCGGCACCTGCCCGCCGACCCCGACGGGGCTCGTACCGCCGTCGACCGGGCCTTCGTCGACGCGGTCCGGGGCGTCGGCGACGACGTGCGGGTCCCCTACGCCGAGGCGCTGCGCACCCAGCGGCTGGCCCTCGCGGTCGCCGAGTCCGCGCGTACCGGCCGGCCGGTGTCGCTGCCCACCGGCCTGGCCGCGACCCTCCGGGTCGCCGCCGCGCCGGCCCCGGTGGGGGTGGGCCCCGATGCGTGACCGGGTGGTGGTGGTCAGCGGCCCGGGGCGGGTCGAACTGGTCGAGCAGGACGCCGGCGAGCTGCACGACGGCACGTTCCGGGTCGAGACGCTCTACAGCGGGATCTCCGCCGGCACCGAGCTGAGCTTCGTCAAGGGCACCAACCCGTACCTCAACGTCACCTGGAACGCCGGGCTGGGGCTGTTCCAGCCGGGGCGGGCGAGCACCCCGTACCCGGTGAGCCGGCTGGGCTACATGCAGGTGGGGCGGGTGGTGGCCAGCCGCACCCCGGCGATCGCCGTCGGCGCGGTCGGCGCGATGACGTACGGCCACCGCACCTCCCACGTCGCCGACCCGGTCGCCGAGCGATTCGTCCCGCTGCCCGACGACCTCGACCCCCTGCTCGGGGTCTACGTCGCGCACATGGGCCCGATCTGCGCCAACGGGGTGCTGCACGCCGCCGCCGACCTGTGCGGCCCCGACGTCCGGTCGCTCGGCGACGGGGTGGCCGGCCGCCGGGTCGCGGTGGTCGGCGGCGGGGTGGTGGCCCTGCTCACCGCCCTGTTCGCCCAGCGCCACGGCGCGGCGTCGGTGGTGGTGCTCGACCCGACCCCGCAACGGCGGGCGGTCGCCGAGGCGCTCGGGTTGGACACCCTCGACCCAGACGCCGGCGATCCGGCGGTGGTGCTGAAGACCCGGTGGAACCACGCCGCAGGCGATCGGGGCGCCGACGTCGTCTTCCAGTGCCGGGGGCAGGCGTGGGCGTTGCAGCTCGCCCTGCGCCTGCTGCGCCCCCAGGGCACCGTGATCGACCTGGCCTTCTACCAGGCCGGCGCGGACGCCGTCCGGTTCGGCGAGGAGTTCCACCACAACGGGCTGTCGCTGCGCTGCGCCCAGATCGGGCGGGTGCCGCGCGGGCTCGCCCCGACCTGGGACCGGGAGCGGCTGTCGATCGAGACGATCGACCTGCTGCGGGCGTACGGCGATCAGATCCGCAAGCACCTCGTGTCGGCGGTGGTGCCGTTCGAGCAGGCTCCGACGCTGCTGACCGACCTGGCGCAGCGGCGCCGCCAGGAGCTCCAGGTGGTGTTGACCGCCTGAGAGGCCGCCCGCCGCGGTCCGTGGCGGGGCGTGTCCGTCCCGCCACGGACCGGCCGGGCAACCCGATTCGGTCCGGGTCGCGTACCGTTGCGGCTCATGGGTGTGTCGCAACGGTTCAAGAGCAGGTTCCGTCGGTTCCTCCAGCGTCCCGGCACCACGGTCGACCTGGGCCCGCTGGAGAAGCTGCTGCCGGCCATCGAGGCCCGCGAGGAGGAGCTGTCGGCGTTGACCGACGCCGAGCTCACCGAGGCCGCCGGCTCCGCCACGGGGTACGAGGAGATCTGCGCGATCGGCCGCGAGGCCGCCCGGCGCGGGCTGGACCAGCGGCCGTACGACGTGCAGCTGCTCGGCGCGATGGCCCTGCTCTCCGGCAAGGTCGCCGAGATGGCCACCGGTGAGGGCAAGACCCTGACCGCCGCAATCGCCGCGTACGGGCACGTCCGGCTCGGCAACGGCCCGGTGCACGTGCTCACCGTCAACGACTATCTGGCCCGCCGCGACTCCCGGTGGATGGAGCCGGTCTACACCCTGCTCGGCCTGAGCGTCGGCTGGGTCAACGAGGCGTCCACCCCACTGCAGCGGCGCGAGGCGTACGCCTGCGACGTCACGTACGTCTCGGTCAGCGAGGCCGGCTTCGACTACCTGCGCGACCAGCTCGTCACCGACCTCGACGACCGGGTCCAGCCGCCGCTGCGCACGGCGATCGTCGACGAGGCCGATTCCATCCTCATCGACGAGGCCCGGGTGCCGATGGTCCTCGCGGGCGCGGTCGGCGGCGAGCAGGATCCGGTCCACGCCGCGGCGGCACTGGTGCGCGGCCTGCGCAAGGGCAAGCACTACACGGTCGCCGAGGACGGTCGCAGCGTCGCCTTCACCTCCGCCGGCCTCGCCGCCGTGGAGGCCAAGCTCGGCGGCATCGACCTGTACGACACCGAGCACGTCGGGCAGCTCTCCGCCGTCAACGTGGCCCTGCACGCGCACGCCCTGCTGCACCGGGACGTCGACTACATCGTCCGGGACGGCTCGGTGGAGCTGATCGACGAGATGCGCGGCCGGGTGGCCCAGCGTCGTCGCTGGCCCGACGGGCTGCAAGCGGCTGTGGAGGCGAAGGAGGGCCTCGACGCCACCGCCGAGGGTGAGGTGCTGGGCACCATCGCCGTGCAGGCGTACATCGCCCTCTACCCGAAGGTGTGCGGCATGACCGCCACGGCGGTGCTGGTCGGCGACCAGCTACGCGAGTTCTTCGGCCTGGAGGTGGCGGTGATTCCGCCGAACACCCCCTGCGTCCGGGAGGACGAGCCGGACCGGATCTACGCCACCCGGGCCGAGAAGGACGAGGCGCTGGTCGACGAGATCAGGCGCTGCCACGACGCCGGCCGTCCGGTGCTGGTCGGCACCCTCGACGTCAAGGAGTCCGAGCAGCTCGCCGCCGGCCTGAACGCCGCCGGGGTGCCCTGCGTGGTGCTCAACGCCAAGAACGACGACGAGGAGGCGGCGATCATCGCCGAGGCGGGCGCGTACGCCGCGGTCACCGTCTCCACCCAGATGGCCGGCCGGGGCGTCGACATCCGGCTCGGCGGCAGCGACCAGGCGGACCGGGAGCGGGTCGCCGAGCTGGGCGGCCTCTACGTCATCGGCAGCGGCCGGCACGACAGTCGCCGCGTCGACGACCAGCTACGCGGCCGGGCGGGCCGGCAGGGCGACCCGGGCGGGTCGGTGTTCTTCGTCAGCCTGGAGGACGACCTGGTGGTCCGGCACGCCGGCGACGCCGTGCCGGCCTCGCCGCGGATGAACGCCGACGGCCTGGTCACCGACCCGCAGGTCGACTACGCGGTGGAGCACGCCCAGCGGGTCGCTGAGGGCGTCAACCACGAGATCCACCGCAACACCTGGCGCTACAGCGTGGTGATCGAGCAGCAGCGTAAGGCCCTCGCCGAGCGGCGGGAGCGGCTGCTGACCAGCGACATCGCCGCGTTGATGCTGCTGGAGCGGGTGCCGGAGAAGGCCGGGGAGATGGACGAGGACCTGCTGGCCCGGGTGGCCCGGTCGATCGCCCTTTACCACCTCGACCGGCTGTGGGCCGAGCACCTGGCCGAGTTGTCCGAGGTACGCGAGGGCGTGCACCTGCGCGCCCTGGGCCGGCTCGACCCGCTCGACGAGTTCCACCGGGCGGCCGTGCCGGCGTTCAACGCGCTGGTCCCGGAGATCGAGGCTCGCACCATCGCCACGTTCACCGAGACCGAGTTCGACGAGGACTGGCAGCCGGACGCCTCGACGCTGGTCCGGCCCTCGGCGACGTGGACGTACCTCGTCCACGACAACCCGTTCGGCTCGGAGCTGGACCGGCTCATCGCCTCGGTGGGCCGCCGGCTCAGCGCAGCCCCGCGCTGACGTCGGTGGGGCGGCTCCGGGAAACCGGAGCCGCCCCACCCGCGCGGCGCCCCGCCGTTCCCGCCCCACCGACCTGGGCGCGGAGACTTTCGGCCGTTTCGACCCGGCTTGCCGGGGGTAGTAGCGCGGGTCGGATGAATCGGGAGAGAGCAGACGATGAGACAGCGCAGGGGCGGTACGAGGCACCGGTCGCCGGTGGTCCCGGCGGGGGCAGTGGCTCGGTGAACCTGGAGACGCGAGCCGTCGGCACCGGAACCCTGAGCGTGCTGGAGACGGCGGCGATGCTGCGGGAACTCACCGCCGGCCTGATCGCCGTGACCGATTTCGACACGGCGTTGACCCGGTTGGTCGGGATCGCCCAGGCGTCCGTCGTCGGGGTCGCCTGGTGCGGCTTCACGGCGCTGCGGGCGGGTGAGCCGGCCGGGGTGGCGGCCTCCGACCCGGCCCTCGCGGGTCTGGACGACCTGAGCCACGCGCCCGACTCGCCCGCGATGAGCGCCATCCACCGCCGCGAGATGATCATCGCCGAGGACCTCGGGCGGGAGTCCCGGTGGCCAGCCTGGACGGCCCGGGCCCGCCAGGCCGGGGTACGCGGCGTCATCTCCGCCCCGGTCGACGTTGACGAGCAGGTCATCGGCGCGATCAACCTGTACGCCTCGACGCCGGACGCGCTGAGCACCCGCCACCAGCTCACCGCGATGCTCCTTGCCGAGCACGCCGGCCTGCTGCTCGCCGCCGTCCGGGGCCGGGAGCGGCGAGCCGCCGAGGCTACCGAGTTGGACGCCACCCTGCTCGGCGAGGGGGTCGTCGGGCAGGCGATCGGCGTCATCATGACCCAGCGCGGCTGCCGCGCCCCGGAGGCCCTGGCGGTGCTGCGCAGCGCGGCGACGTCGCTGGACATCCCGCTGCGGGAGGTCGCCGAGCGGCTGGTGGCCACGGTTTCCCGCCCCCGGGAGAACTAGCCCCGGGGCCCCGCCCGTGCCGCTCCGATCGCCCCACGTCGCCGGCGTGCCGGGCGGGGCCGCCCGGACACCGTCCTGTCGGCGATACGACGGCTGGTCGTTTCCCTGCGGCGACCTGCGGGTAGCACCCTGGACTGGTGAGCTGATCCGACCAGGGGAGGGCACGATGGAGAGCCGACTGCGGGTGCACGGGCATCCCATCCAACCGATGCTGGTGACGTTCCCGTTCGGGCTCTTCGTCAGCGCCACCATCTTCGACCTGGCCGACGTCGTCGGCGGTCCCGCCTTCCTCGGCGAGGTCGGCTACTGGACCGCGGTCGCCGCCCTCGTGGCCGCCGCGCTGTCCACGGTGGCCGGGATGGTCGACCTGTGGGACGCCGCAGGCGACCGGACCCGTCGCACCAAGATCACATTCAATCTGGTCAACGCCGCGATGGCCGGGATGTTCCTGCTGATCTGCCTGGTCCGGGCGAACTCGCCACAGCGTGGCGCGATCGGTGTCATGCTCGCCGCCGAGCTGGTCGCGCTCGGGCTCGGCGGGGTCGGGGTGTGGCTCGGGGCCCGCCTGATGCGTCAGTTCGAGGCCGGCCGAGCCGAGGGCGGTGACCTCGACGCGCTCGGCGAGGTGGCGGGCGCCACGGTGGAGATCGTCCCGCCCCGCGCCTGAGATCCGCCCGCGCCTGAGATCCCCCGGGCCCGAAATCGGTTGTCCGGGCGGCCGGGCGCGGCGATGCTTCCCGGATGAGCGGGGGGCGGGAATTCGAGGACCTCGTCGCCGAGGGAGCGTCCGTGCCCGTGCGGGGCTGGGACTTCTCCTGGCTGCGCGGGCGGGCCAGCGAGGAACGGCCGCCGTGGGGCTACGCCCGGCTCGTGGCCGACCGGATGGCGCGGGCCGACGCGGCGCTGGACCTCGACACCGGCGGCGGGGAGGTTCTCGCCGAGATGCCTCGCCCGCCCCGGGTCCTGCTGGCCACCGAGGCGTGGCCACCCAACGTCGAGGTGGCCCGACGTAACCTGCGCCCGGTCGGCGCGACCGTGCTCCAGGTCGCCGAGGGCGGCGAACTTCCGGTGGGCGACGCCGCGCTGGACCTCGTGGTCAGCCGTCACCCGGTGCGCACGCGGTGGGACGAGGTCGCGCGGGTGTTGCGGCCCGGCGGGACGTTCCTGTCCCAGCAGATTCGTGGCGGCACCGTCC
>NZ_GG657738.1:6571638-6573360 GCF_000158815.1 Micromonospora sp. ATCC 39149
GGTCCAGCATGGCCCGGCCGGTGGGGCCGAGCCGGTCGGCCGGCACCCCCAGCGGCTCGATCGGCCCGGCGACGCGCGGGCGGGTGGCGCTGATGATGTCGGCGGGGGCCTCGTCGGCGACGATCGCCGCCGTCCGCGCCGCCGGCCCCATGGCGTCGAGCAGGGCCCGGCCCAGGTCCTCCTCGACCCCGAGGGGCCGGGAGACCGGGTGTCCGGCGTGCCGGACGGTGGCCGGGTTCGCGCCGAGGAAGACGGGTGCGGGGGAGACCCGGTCGTCGACGACGGTCATGCTCACCGACAGGTGATGCCCCTCGAACCGCCAGGCCCACCGGTCGTCGCGGGCCGGGTCACCGAAGACCGCCACCCAGTAGTCGCCGCTGTGCCGCCCGCGCCGCCAGCCCTCGGCCCGGTCGAGCACCTCCTCGAGCGCGACGACGGCCATCGCCTGCGCGTACGCCGCGGGGCTCAGCGCGGTGGCCAGCAGCCGGTGTGCGGCCTTGCGGCCCGTGCGGTCCAGGTCGGCCAGGCAGACCCCGGGTCGCGGCCGAGGACGGTACTCCAGCCACCGCCGGGCCGCGTCGTCGTCGAACCGGCGCGCCGCGCGGGCCCGCGCCGCACCGTCGAGCGCGCCGAGCAGCGCGGTGCCGGCGGTGCGCATCTGTCCGGGTACGGGATCTTCCATCGACCCTGTATATACCCTGGCGGCGCGGGTCAGCGTCGGCCCAGGTTGGTCGGCGGGGCGGCGGCGCCTGATAGCTTGCCGAGCCGGCACGGGGAGGGGCGTTGAGCGACGACAGCGTGTACGTGGGCAACGCGGGCGTGGACGGCCCGGCCGAGGGTGGCTGGCTGCTCGGCCACTTCATGCCGGCCGGCGATCCCCGGCACAGCGACGACGTCGAGGTGAAGTGGGGCGTGCACGCGGCGGGGGAGAGCCGATCGCGGTGGGCCACCGGCGAGCGGCGTACCGCGCTGCTGGTGCTGGTTAGCGGCGGCCGGTTCCGGGTCGAGTTGCCGGACCGCACGGTGCTGCTCGCCCAGCCGGGCGACTACGTGGTGTGGGGCCGGGGCGTGGACCACTGCTGGTATGCCGAGAGCGAGTCGGTACTGCTGACCGTGCGCTGGCCGTCGGTGCCGGGCTACCGGGTGGAGCCGCCGGTGCGCCGCTGAGCGGCCTTCGCCCCGGTTCGCCGCACGGGCCGGCGCGGCCGATGCCGCCTCGGCTTCCCAACATGCGATATTACCTACTAATCCTATAGGGTTTGCGTTCTATGCTCTTGTGGCACGCTCCGCCCGATCACCGTGAGGTTCCGCATGTCAGCCAGCCGTCGTCTCGAGCCCGACCCGCTTGCCGTCGCCGCCCGGTACGCCGCCGACCCGGCCAGCTGGCCGGTCCCGCTCCGCTTCCACCCCGAACAGCGGTGGTACGCCCGCCTCGCGGTCGCCGCCGACCACGAGGTCTGGGCGCTGAGCTGGCTGCCCGGCCAGGGCACCGACCTGCACGACCACGGCGGCTCCTCCGGGGCCTTCCTGGTCGTCGACGGCGTGCTCACCGAGGAGACGGTCAGCGGCGGCCGGCTGCGCCCGCACCGCCTCGCCGCCGGCGCCGGCCGGCGTTTCGGCGCCCGTCACGTGCACGTGGTCACCAACCGGGACGACCAGCCGGCGGTCAGCCTGCACGTCTACCGGCCCGCGCTGACCCGGATGACCCGCTACCGGCTCGTC
>NZ_GG657738.1:6574219-6586896 GCF_000158815.1 Micromonospora sp. ATCC 39149
CGCCGGCGGGCCGGGCGGCCCGGGTCAGCAAGCCGGGACACTCCCGGCCCGCTCCGACGCTGACCGAACGACGAGCTCGCGCCCGGGCAGCTGACACCTCGCCTCGCCCGCCTCGCCGAGTTGCTCGGTGAGCTGGCCGAGTCGGGGGAAGGGGCGCTGCTGACCGGTTCCGCGGAGCAGTCGGGCCGGACGGCGGCGGAGCCCTGGCCCCCGTCGGCGCGCCGGCCCCACCCGGTCGAGTTCCGCCCGGCGGAGGCCGATCCGGCGGGGCCGCGCCCGACCGTGCCCCGGGTCTTCGCCGCCGCCCCGCCGCCGCCTGAGGACCCCGACGAGGTGCGCATCCTGGCCGCCTCCCGGGTGGTGCGGCGGGGGGCACGGGTGATCTCGCTGACCCGCATCGAGTTCGACCTGCTGCACTTCCTGGCCGCGAATCCCCGCCGGGTCTTCACCCGCCCTCAGCTGCTCAGCAACGTCTGGGGCTACGAGCACGCCGTCGCCCGCACCGTCGACGTGCACGTGCGCCGGCTGCGCGCGAAGCTCGGCAACACGATCCCGATGGTCACCACCGTCTACGGTGTCGGCTATCGGCTCGCCGACGAGGCCCGGGTCAGCGTGGACCCGCACCGCTGAGGCGGCCCGCCTTGTCGGCGGCGACGCGGCGCACCCCACTTCTGGGGTGCGCCGCGTCCGCTCGTCGGACGTCCGTGCCGCCTGGCCGGTCGCCTCGCGGCCCTACCGCATCGGGCCGGCCGCGCAGGTACCCCCCCGTATCCCACGATCATGGTGACTCTGCTGTAATCATCAGACCTCGTACGCAGAGCGAGCATCCGGCTCCGATGTGTTCGTCAATTGTCACATTCATGCAACGTAGCCCCCCCTTGACCGTCACCGGGGCGCCGGGAAGCATCGATGCTGCGGCATCCCGGGCCGTGGGGAGATACCCGGACCAGCCAAGGAGGACCATGTCGGTCAGCCCCGCATCGCCGCGCGCCGGATGGCATACGTCTCAACCCGCGGTCCCCGGTCGGCCCCCCGGTGGCCAGCGCCGGCCCACCAACGCCACGCCCGTGCTCACCGTGACGTTCAGCATTCCGCTGGTCGCCGAGGAGTCCCTGACCCCGGCGGCCCGCCGCCTGCTCGACGCGGCCCGGGAGATGCTGGAACGGGGCGAGGCGATCATCACCACCGGCCCCGCCCCCGAGCGCCGGCCCGATCAGGTGCCCGCCGGGCGCACGCCGCCCCGGCCCCTGGCCCCGACCATCCCGGCGCTGCACATCCTCGCGTCGTCCCGGTCGGTGCTGCGCGACGGCGAGCCGCTGCCCCTGACCCGGCTGGAGTTCGACCTCCTGCTGCACCTGGTCGCCCATCCGCGGCGGGTGTTCACGCGGCTGCAATTGCTCAACGCGGTCTGGGGGTACGAGCACGCCGGGGTCCGCACCGTCGATGTGCACGTGCGCCGGCTGCGCGGCAAGGTCGGCGTGGACGTCCCGCTGGTCACCACCGTCTACGGCGGCGGTTACCGGCTCGCCGACGACGCCCGGGTGACCATCGACCGCAGCGGCTGACTGTTTTCGGCCGGGATCCACCAACCCGCCCGTCCGGCCGGAGTCCACCGCCCGCACCCGGCCGGCGTCGCGCCCGTTTTACCGTTTCTCGATGGTCGGATGCGCGTGCGACCGATTTCCCCCGAGCGACTCGTCACCGAGTTGACCGAGCGGCTCGTCGCCGCCGAACCTCCCGGCCGGCTCCGCGTCGCCGTGGACGGGGCCCCGGCGGCGGCCCCGGACGACCTGGCCGCCGCGCTGGTCGACCCGCTGCGCGCCCTCGGCCGCCCGGTGCTGCACGTGCGGGCCGGGGACTTCCTCCGCCCGGCCTCGTTGCGGCTGGAGTACGGCCGGACCAATCCCGACGCCTACTACGAGGGCTGGGTCGACGAGCCCGGGCTGCGCCGCGAGGTCCTCGACCCGGCCGGCCCCGGCGGCTCGGGCCGGATCCTGCCCTCCCTCTGGGACCCCCGCACCGACCGGGCCAGCCGGGCCGCCTACGTCACGCTGCCGCCCGACGGCGTCGTTCTGGTCAGCGGGGCGTTCCTGCTCGGCGGCGGACTCCCCGTCGACCTCACCGTGCACCTGGAACTCTCCCCGGACGCGTTGGCCCGGCGTACCGACCCCGCGCTGCGGTGGACCCTGCCGGCCTTCGCCCGGTACGCCGAGGAGGTCGCCCCGGCCGGCTTCGCCGACGTGGTGGTCCGCGTCGACGACCCCCGCCGTCCCGCGCTCGTGGAGCCCGAGCCGCAGCCTGATAATCCGGCGGTTTGAGCCCTCCGGTCCGTGGGTAATCGGTCGCCTCACAGAGCGCGGGTGATCTCCGCCCGCATACCGTACCGACCCCGCCGGGGACCGCCCCGGCGCACCAGGCGACGAAAGGCAGGCAGCGATGCTCGTCCACGACACGGTAGCCACCGGCCGATCGCAGGTGGACACCGACCAGATCCGGGCGTCCCTGCGGGCTCGCTACGACGAGCTCTCCGCCGAGTACGAGCAGGCGGTGCTGCAGAGCCAGGTGCTGCGGCTGGTGGAGGTCGGCGACACCGCCGGCGACGACCAGGCCGACAGCGGCACCAAGACCGCCGAGCGGGACACCGCGCAGTCGCTGCTGCGCACCATCCTCGACCGCCGGGCGCAGTTCGAGCACGCCCTGAGCCGGCTCGACGAGGGCACGTACGGCTTCTGCGAGGGCTGCACGGCTCCGATCCCGGTGGAGCGGCTGGAGATCTTCCCCTCCGCCACCGCCTGCGTCACCTGCAAGCAGAACCGGGAGCGCCGGGCCGCCTGAGCGGGCCGTTTCGGTTGCCGGTCGGGTGTGGACGCGGTGCACTCCACCCATGGGTGAGATCAAGGTGGGCACCGCGTCCTGGACCGACCGGACCTTGCTCGACTCCGGCTGGTACCCGCAGACGGCGGACACCCCGGAAAAGCGGCTGTCGTACTACGCGAAGCAGTTTCCCCTGGTCGAGGTCGACGCCACCTACTACTCGCCGCCGGCCGAACGCACGGCCCGGCTGTGGGTCGAGCGCACCCCGGCCGGGTTCACCTTCAACGTCAAGGCGTTCAGCCTGCTGACCGGGCATCCGACGCGGGTCTCCGCGCTCTACAGGGACCTGCGGCCGGACACCGACAAGCGCAACGTCTACCCCGACGACCTGCCCGCCCAGGCGTACGAGGAGGTGTGGACCCGGTTCCTGTCCGCCCTCGACCCGCTCGTCGAGGCGAACCGGCTGGGCGCGCTGCTGTTCCAGTTCCCGCCGTGGTTCACCATCAAACGGGACAACAAGCAGTACCTGCTGGAGGTGGCCCGTCGGTGCGCGCCCCTGCGGCCGGTGTACGAGTTCCGGCACGCCTCCTGGTTCGACGGGGCCAACCGCGACGAGACGCTCGGCTTCCTGCGCGAGCACGAGCTGGCGTACGTCTGCGTGGACATGCCGCAGGGCCACCGCTCCTCGGTGCCCCCGGTGCTGGAGGCCACCGCCGATCTGGCCGTGGTCCGCTTCCACGGCCACAGCGACAAGTGGACCAGCAAGGACATCCACGAGAAGTTCGGGTACGACTACTCCGACCGGGAACTGCGCGACTGGGCCCCGAAACTGCGCAAGCTCGCCGACGACGCGAGCGAGACCCACGTGCTCATGAACAACTGCTACCGCGACCACGCCCAGCGCAACGGCCAGCGCCTCCAGTCCCTTCTAGACCGGGGCAGTTGACGGTGGGCGGCGTCAGCTCGCCGCGGTGGGGTATCGACCAACGCCAGTAGAGAAAGCTAGGCTGCCAACAAGTTTCCCTCGGCCCAAGGAGATGCCGTGTCGCGCCGTACCGGCAAGCCCTCCTACCTGCTTCCGACGCCTGACACGCGCCGTCGCCGGGTAGCGCGTCTGGCCGTCGTCGTCGCGGCGGTCGGGCTCGCGGCCGCTTTCGTGGGAGGCGCCACCGGCTACACGGCTGGTCGACCGGACGGCGTTGAATCGGCTGTCGCGGACATGCGCAAGGCCGAGGCGCAGCGTGACGGCCAGCAGATTACCGAGCTGACGACAACGGCCCGGCGCCTTCGTGAGGAGATCTCTCCCATTCTCAGCGCCGTCCGGGCGGCCCCGGCAGACAGTCGGCAACCAGGCCCCGAACAGGCCCGCCAGTGGCGACAGACCTTGCTTCGGGCAGCGGAGCCGTTCGCCAATCCTCCGTCGGGCACTACCGCCACCAATGTGACGCGCGGGGGGCTGCGCAGCGCCGTCGAGCAGGCGTCCCTGGCTGTCGAGTCGTATCTCCTCGCTGTTACCGGGCCGCCCGCCCAACGGGCCGCTCTGACGGAACTGGCGAAACGACAGGCAGCCCAAGCGGCGGCCGCCTGGTCGGTCGCGGCCACCCAGCTCGATCAGGTCAACATTGACGCCGGTCATGGCCATCAGCATGTCTACCTGGACTCCGATTCGGGTGGCGGCGCCTTCACCCCCGACGGCGCGGCGGAGGGCTCTGGCGGGTGACTGTCGCCCGCGCTCTGTGAACTAGTCGGGCTCGACGCCGGCCTGACACAGGAGGGTGCGGATCCACTCGCGGGACAGGCGTGTGGCGGCGACGAGGTCGCGCATCCGAGTGCCGGCGCGGGCTTGCGCCACGATCGCTTCGGGCGGGTTCCCGCCGCGCCTGGCGCAGCGTGTCCTGGCTGGTGCGCACCTGAGCCTTGGCGGTGTCCACGGGGGTCAGCTCGTCTCGCCGGCCACGCTGAACGAGCGGAGCCGGTCGATCGCCAGTACGGTGAAGCCCACGCTGATCAGCGCGCTCATCACCGCCGCCACCGGCACCGAGACGTCGCCCAGCAGCAGCTCCGTGGGGGCGATCCGGTCGGCGAGGGTGATCACGTACTGCTGGATGGAGAGCACCCTGGTGCCGCTGACGACGTTGCCGAGCAGCCCCTCCCAGATCAGCACGTAGACCAGGCCGAGCAGCACCGGCCGGCGGGTGAGCAGGCTGAGCGCCAGGAACAGCGCCGAGTACGCCAGCGCGCCGACCGCCGACGCGGCGGCGAGCGCCAGGCCGAGACGTGCGGAGTCGGCCAGCAGGCCGGCGGCGTAGAGCGGCACGGCGACGGTGACCGCGGTGACGCCGGTGGCCACCGCCAGCTTGGGCAGCACGATCTGCCAGCGGGGCAGCGGCTTGGTCAGGATGTGCACGACCGTGCCGTCGTCGATCTCGGCGCCCAACACGCCGGTGCCGACGATCAGGGCGACGACCGGGAGCACCACGGCCAGGCCGAGACCGACCAGCACCGGTGGGGCCCATTCGTGCGGGGTGACCCCGAGCGACCGGGAGAGCACCGCCAGGACGATCAGCACCACCGGCAGCGGCAGCAGCAGGAGGAAGCGGCGACGCCCGAACAGCCCGCGCAGGGTGATCCAGGAAACGGTAGACATGGGGTTCAGGCCTCCACCAGATAGGAGAAGACGCTCTCCAGGGACTCGTCCTCGGGCACCAGTTGTCGCACCCGGATGCCCATTCGCAGAGCGATCTTCGGCAGCACGCGGGTGAACGCGCCGTAGTCGCCGGCGCGCACCGTCAACCCGGCGCGACCAAGCTCGACGCCCGTCACCGACGCCTCGGCCATCAGCGCCACGGCGAGCGCCCGGTCGTCGGTGGAGTGCACGGTGAACACGTGCGGCCGATTGGTCATCAGCCGGCGGATGGTGCGGAAGTCACCGGAGGCGGCCAGCCGGCCGGCGACCATGACCTGGACGGTGCCGGAGACCTGCTCAACCTCCTCCAGGATGTGCGAGCTGAACAGAATGGTGCGGCCGGCGTCGCCGAGGCGGTGCAGCAACTCCATCATGTGTAGCCGCTGACGCGGATCCATCCCGTTGAACGGCTCGTCGAGCAGCAGCACCTGTGGCTCGTGCACCAGCGCGGCGGCCACCCGGGCACGCTGCCGCATGCCCTTCGAATACGTGGCGATCCGGCGGTCCTGCGCGCCCTCCATCTCCACCTGGGCGATCGCCCGGCGGGCCGCCCCCGCCGGGTCCGGCAGCCGGTGGAGCTTCGCGCTGGCCAGCACGAACTCGTACGCGGTGAGGAAGGTGTGCACCGCCTCCCGCTCGCTGACCAGGCCGAGCCGGCGGTAGACCTCGGGGTTGCGCCAGGTGGGCCGGCCGTCCAGCGTCACCACCCCGCGCGACGGGGCCAGGAAGCCCGCCATCATGTGCAGCAGGGTCGTCTTGCCCGCGCCGTTCGGGCCGAGCAACCCGGTGACCCCGGGGCCGAGGCTCATGCTGACGTCGTTGACCGCCACCACGTTGCCGTACCAGCGGGAGACGCCCGCGAGATCGAGGGTGCTGGTGACGGCCGTGGGTGTCCCCACCGCCTGGTCGGCGCTGATCGTGGTCATCGCGCGGCCACCTTCCGGTATCGACGCAGCAACAGGGCGACGCAGCCGGCCACGAGCAGCACGGCGGCGACCGCGTAGACGGGACCGAAGCCGCCGATCGAGAAATCACTCTGGCCCTCGGGCACCAGCAGGTCACCCAGCGCCCAGGTGCCCACGCTGCCCACCAGCGTCGACGGCGAGGCGAGGAAGGCCAGCTCGTTGACCGTCCGGGAGGGCATGATCGACAGGGTGCCGACGATCGGCGTGGTCATCAGGAACACGGCCACGACCGCACCGGCCGCGAACGCCCGCTTGCCGGTGAGGGAGGCGACCAGCAGGCCGACCGAGGCGAAGACCGCCGCCCACAGCCCGGCGTAGAGCAGGCTCGGCAGCAGGTCGAGCAGCTCGTTCCAGACTCCGCGCATGCCGTCACCGCTGGTGAAGGCGGCGCCCAGGAACATCACGAACTGCGGCCCGCCGAGCAGCAGCCAGAGCGCGGTCGCCAGCGCCAGCAGCTTGGCCACCGGGTAGTCCGAGCGCGGCAGCGGCCGGGAGAAGTAGAGCGGCAGCACCCCGCTGCGCAGGTCACGGGAGACCAGTTCGGGTGCGACCACCGCGACGAAGAAGATGACCAGCCAGCTCATGTTGTCGGCGAACTGGGCGTACGTCATCACCGCCTCGCCGATCTGGGCGCGGACGGCGGTGAGGGCGGCGGCGACCGCCGTGACGATGCCGACCACCAGCCAGGGGAAGATCTTGGCCTTCGCGCTGCGCCCCAGCCCGAACGCAGTCCGCAGGCCGTGCAGGTAGAGCGCGCCGAAAACGGCCCGGCGGCCCAGCCGGGGCCCGGTGTAACGCTGGTAGCCGATGTCGTGGATGACGCCGGTCGGCTCAGGCATGGCTGGGCTCCCTCGTGGCGAAGAGTTCGGCCACCCGGTGCCGGCGCTGGTCCAGCCGGTGCAGCGGCAGGTCCAGCTCGGCGACCGCGCCGATGATCAGGTCGTAGGTGGCGTCGTCAACGAGCTCGACGAGCAGTAGCCGGCCGTCCCGGCGGACCGGCAGGCCGAGCGCGGCCAGCCGGGCGGCCAGCTCCTCCGTGCCCTCGCTGACCTCGACGGCGAGCACGTCGGTGGTGGAGGTCATGGCGGAGATGCGGTCGGCGCGCAGCAGCCGCCCGCCGTCGATGGCGACGAGGGTGTCGCAGATCCGTTCCACCTCGCCCAGCAAATGCGAACAGACCAGCACGGAGATGCCGAACTCGGTGCCGATGCGGTGCACCAGCGCCAGCATCGCGTCCCGGCCGGCCGGGTCGAGGCCGTTGGTCGGCTCGTCGAGCAGCAGCAGGTCGGGGTCGTGCACGAGGGCCTGGGCGAGCTTGACCCGCTGCTTCATGCCGGTGGAGTAGCCGCCGACCGGGCGGTAGCGCTCCTCGTAGAGCCCGACGTGCCGCAGCGCCTCGGAAGCCCGCTCCCGGGCGACCGTACGCGGCAGGCCGCTGACCCGGCCGAGGTGGGTGACCAGTTCCGCGGCGGAGAGGTCCGGTGGCAGGGCGTCGTGTTCGGGCATGTAGCCGACCCGGGCGCGGACCTGGGCGGAGTCGGTGGTGGGGTCGAGGCCGAGGACCCGGGCCCGGCCGCTGGTCGGAGCGAGGAGACCGAGCAGGATCTTGATCAGGGTCGACTTGCCGGCGCCGTTCGCGCCGACCAGCCCGATGATCCCCGGCTCGACCGCGACGGTCAGGTCGGCCAACGCCGTGACCCGACCTCCGTACGTCTTGGTCAGCGACTCGGTCGCGATGAGTGTCACGTCGTACAGCGTAGGGACCGGGGGCCATCCGTGAGCGACGGCCCGCCCCCTGCGGATCCCTGATCTTCCCGGCCGGGTGCCCCTAAGGTCCCGGGGTCGCGTCGCAGGGAAGTCACCCGGAGAGAGTGAGGCGGGGTAGCCCTCGACGGGCGCAGCATGGGCGTGTCCGTGTCCGTGGCCGTGTCCGTGGCCGGTCGGCGGGAGACGGGCGCGACAGCGCACACAGGTACGGAGGTGCGGAGCATGACGGTTCGGGACACGACGGTTCGACGGCGTGGCGGCGTGCTGCACGTGGTCGGGTCACCCGGTGGCCCGCGCCCCGGTCGGGCGTGGTCGGGCCGCAGGGGCCTCACCTCGCAGTGGCGGGGCCCGGCCGGGCCGCCGCGCCGCGAAGACGACCGACGGTGAAGGCCACCGACAACTGGACGACCGACCTACGGGGGTGGGCAGATGGCTGAGCAGTTGATCTCGGCGTTCGAGAGCTCGCTGGACAAGACCAACCTGATCCTGAAGGACATCGAGGCGGCGTACGGCTGGCCGAAGGAGCAGCGAAACCAGTCGTACGCGGCCCTGCGCACGGTGCTGCACCTGCTGCGTGACCGGATGCCGGTGCAGGAGAGCGCGGAGTTCGCCGCGCAGTTGCCGGTGCTGCTGCGGGGCATCTACTTCGACGGCTGGCAGCCGTCGAACGTGCCGATCAAGCTGAACCGCGACGACTTCCTCTACGAGGTCCGCCAGGGCTTCCCGTACGACGTGGAGGGCGGCCCGGAGCGTGTGGTCCAGGTGGTGCTGGACACCCTGCGCCGGCACGTCACCCAGGGGGAGTGGGAGGACGTCCGGTCCGTCATGCCCCGGGACCTGGGTCAGCTCATTCCCTGACGACCCGGGCGCCGGCCGGCCGACCCCGACAGCGGTCGGTCGGCCGCGTCGTGTCCGGGAGATGGTACCCGCGTCGGGCGGGCGGGTGCCTGGGCGTGGGTGCTGGGCCGGTGCGCGTCGGTGGTGATGCCGTGCAGCAACGCCACGGCGGCGAGCGGGAACACCGCGGTGACGGCGAACCCCGGCCCGAAGCCGACTCCCGCGACGGCCAGCCCGAACAGTGGCGGGGTCGCCGTGGCGGCCACGTTCTGCACCACGGTCTGGGTGCTGGTGGCCCGTGCCGCCCAGCTCGCGGGGGCGGCGTCCGCGACGGCCGCGTACGCGACGCCGTGCCAGCTCACCGTGGCGACGAGGGCGACCAGCAGCAGCGGGGCCGCCAACGACAGGTGCAGGGCCTCGGCGAGCGCCAGCGCGCCAAGAGCGGCGGCCGTGCCGGCGGCGATGATCCGCAGCGGCCGGAGCCGGTGGGCGGACCGGTCGGACCAGCGGCCGGCGAGCACCCGGGCTGCCGCCGCGACGAGCTGCGCCCCCGCGATCAACGGCCCGGCGGTCCGCGCCGGCCAGCCGCGTTCGGTGACGAGATAGTCCAGGGCGTACGCGCCGACGACGAACTGCGCCACGACCAGCAGGGCGCTCGCCCCGTGCACCCGCCACAGCGTCGGCGACCGGTATGGCGATTGCGTCCGCCGCGCACCGTAGCCGGTGCCGGTGCCGGTGCCGGTGCCGGCGTCGGGCGAGCCGGTGCCAGCGCCGGTGTCTGTGTCGGTGGCGGTTCTGGGCGAGCGGGTGTGGGCGGATCTCGGCGCGTCGACCAGCAGCAGGGCGGCCACGACCCCTGCCAGCGCGGAGACCGTGGCGGCGACCAGCAGCGCCAGCCCGGGGCCGCCGGAGTCGGCGAGCACCGGCAGGACCGCCGAGGCAGCCGCCACGCCCAGCGGCTGCGACGTCTGCCGGATGCCCATCGCCAGCCCGCGTTCGCCGGGCGCGAACCACCCGGTCACCACCCGGCCGCTGGCCGCGTACACGGCGGAGCCGGCGGCCCCGGCGAGGGCCAGCAGCACGAACAGGGCCGGCCCGTCGGTGAGGGCGGCACCGGCCAGGAACGCTGCCCCGCCGGTCAGGCCCAGCCCGATGACGAGGCGCTCGCCCCGCCGGTCGGCCACGACGCCCCAGCCGATGAGGGCGAGCACCATGCCGAGGCTGGGGCAGGCCACCAGCAGGCCCAACTCCCACAGTGGCAGGCCGGTGGCGCGGCGCAGCGCGGGCAGCAGGAACGGCAGCCCGTAGAGGTAGAGGGTGCCCGCGGTCTGCGCGGCGGTGCCGATGCCGAGCATGACCCACCGTCGGGAATCGGCCATCCTCCAACCCTAGCCATCGTCCCAATATAAAGGATTTCTGTCCCGATATTCGGGAAGGTGCGGCATGGCTGCCCGATCTTGCGATTGCGGCCCCGACGGATGGGTGCGGAACACCCAGGGCGGGACCGAAAGTGCAAGATCGCGGGTGCGGGTGCGGGTGCGGGTGCGGTGCCGGGCTGGGTGGGGAGTCGAGTGGTTGACGGTGGGGGGTGATGGTGCCAGGATGTCGGGAGCGCTCCCATCGTCTCGTCGTCGCCGTGCTGGCGACTCATACGAAGGACAGGGAACGCATGCGCATCCACCACCTCACCCGCCGGCACGCCCGGTCGGGCCTGCTGGCCGGCCTGCTCGCCGCCGCGAGCGTGCTCGCCGTGGGCGTCACCGTCGCCCAGCCCGGCACCGCCGAGGCCGCCGCCAGCTTGAAGAGCCTCGCCGACGCCAAGGGCCGCGACATCGGCTTCGCCCTGGACCCCAACCGGCTCTCCGAAGGCCCGTACAAGCAGATCGCCGACGCCGAGTTCAACCTCGTCGTCGCCGAGAACGCGATGAAGTGGGACGCCACCGAGCCGAACCCGAACCAGTTCACCTTCGGCCAGGGCGACGCGGTCGTCAACTACGCCGCGAGTGGTGGCAAGAAGGTGTACGGCCACACCCTGGTCTGGCACAACCAGATGCCCAACTGGACGGCGAACCTCTCCGGTCCGGACCTGCTCGCCGCGATGAAGAACCACATCGCCAAGGTGGCCGGCCACTTCAAGGGCAAGATCTTCGCCTGGGACGTGGTTAACGAGGCGTTCGCCGACGGCGGCTCCGGCGGACGCCGGGACAGCATCCTGCAGCAGCGGATCGGCAACAGCTGGATCGAGGAGGCGTTCCGCGCCGCCCGCGCCGCCGACCCGGGTGCGAAGCTGTGCATCAACGACTACAGCACCGACGGGATCAACGCCAAGAGCACCGCGATCTACAATTTGGTCAGGGACTTCAAGGCCCGGGGCGTGCCGATCGACTGCGTCGGCTTCCAGGCGCACCTGATCATCGGGCAGGTCCCCGGCGACATGCAGGCCAACCTCCAGCGCTTCGCCGACCTCGGCGTCGACGTGCGGGTCACCGAGCTGGACATCCGGATGTCCACCCCGGCGAACGCCACCAAGCTGGCCACGCAGGCCGCTGACTACAAGAAGGTCGTCAACATCTGCCTCGCGGTGGCCCGGTGCGGCGGCGTGACCGTCTGGGGCATCACCGACAAGTACTCCTGGATCCCGGGAGTCTTTCCCGGCGAGGGCGCCGCGCTGATCTGGGACGAGAACTACGCGCCGAAGCCCGCGTACCAGGCGGTGGCCGATGCCCTCGGCAGCGGCCCCACCCCTGTGCCGACCACCCCTGTGCCGACCACCCCTGTGCCGACCACCCCCGTGCCGACCACACCGACCCCCACCGGCAACTGCACGGTGACCTACGTGCCGAACTCCTGGGGCAACGGCTTCACCGCCGAGATCCGGATCCGCAACGACGGGCCCAACGCCATCAACTCCTGGAGCTTCGGCTTCTACTTCCCCGCCGGCCAGCAGGTCACCAACGCCTGGAACGCCACCGTCACCCAGTCGGGCACCCAGGTCAACGCCCGTAACATGAGCTACAACGGTGCGCTGTCCGTCGGCGGCACGGTGAGCTTCGGTTTCCAGGGCACCCACACGGGGTCCAACCCGTCGCCCACCAGCTTCACCTTCAACGGCAGCGTCTGCCGCAACGGCTGATCGCCCTCGTTCCGCCGGCACACCGGCAAACCCGGCGTGCCGGCGGGGCCCGCCGTCTACGGTGTGGTTAGGAGAGATCGTGCCGGGGTACCACCCGCCGCACGACGAGCCCCCGTCATGTGGCGGGGCGGCACTTGGCGAGGGAGCACCGAATGGCACTCAACGACGACGACATCCAGACGACCAGCGGCGGCGGCCTGGAGGGCCCGGCCGACGGCGGTGCCACCCCGGGTCAGCAGGACCGTGGCGCGGATGCTGGGGCCGAGGGTCCGGCCGACGGTGGGGCGACCCCCGGCCAGCAGGACGGTGGCGCCGACGGTGGGGCCGAGGGTCCGGCCGACGGTGGGGCGACCCCCGGGCAGCAGGACGGTGGCGCTGACGGTGGGGCCGAGGGTCCGGCCGACGGTGGTGCCACCCCGGGCCAGCGGGACGGTGGCGCCGACGGCAGTGCCGTCTGACGTCCCTGCGATGACGA
>NZ_GG657738.1:6587946-6589130 GCF_000158815.1 Micromonospora sp. ATCC 39149
CACGCTGCGCCTGTTCGACCGGGTGCTGACGCTGCCCGCCGGGTGCGAGCCGGCGCTGCGCGCGCTGCTCACCGGCGCGGTTACCCGCGTCGGCGACCTGCCCGGCCTCGACGACGACGCCGACCGGGTCGTCCTGGCCCGCCGGTTGCTACGCGAGGCCGTGGCCGTCCCCGCCGAAGGGCAGCCTCCGTCGCGCTGACGGGAACCCTTCGGCCGCCGGCTGCGTCGCAGTGCCATGACACTTCTTCGACGCATGCGGGTGGCGGTCCTACCGCTGCTCCTGCTGACCGGGGCCTGCGCCCAGCAGGACGCCCCGTCCGGCGCCGGCGAGCCCGCCGCCGCATATCCCGACGACGTGCCGGTGGTCCGGATGGCGTACACGGGTGGGTTCGTGTCGCCGATCACGCTGGCGACCCGGCTGCCCGCCGTCAGCGTGTACGGCGACGGCCGGGTCATCGCAGACGGGCCGGTCCCCGCCATGTACCCGGGACCGGCCCTGCCCAACGTCCAGGTGGCGAAGATCGATGCCGGGGCGGTGGCTGAGCTGGTCGCGCAGGCCCGCGCCGCCGGGGTGGGCACCGCCCAGGACCTCGGTACCCCGTCGATCACCGATGTGGCCTCGACCCGGTTCACCGTTCGCGGCCCCGTCGGCACCGAGGAACTGGAGGTCTACGCCCTCGCCGAGGCGACCGGCCCCGAGTCCGGCCTGAGCGCCGAGCAACGGGCGGCCCGTGACCGGCTGCGCGCCTTCGCCGAGAAGCTGACCGGACTGTCCGGCACGGACCCGCAGCCGTACCAGCCGACCGCCGTCGTGGCCGTCGCCCAGAAGTGGACCGCCGGCGGGGAGGTCGGCAAGCAGGCGGAGGTGGCCTGGCCGGGCCCCGAGCTGCCCGGTGAATCGATCGGCGACGGCCTCGGGCTGGGCTGCGTGACGGTGACCGGCGCGGCGGTACGGCAGTTGCTCGACGCCGCCGGCACGGCCAACGCGGCGACCCCGTGGACCTCCGGCGGGAAGCGCTGGACGGTCGCGCTGCGACCGCTGCTGCCCGACGAGACCGGCTGCGGCGACCTGGCGTCGCGCAGCTGAGCCGAGCCCGGCCGGGGTGGCTCACTCCGGCCGGGACCGTCGGCGGCCGGCCGGTTCAGCGGGCCAGGATCAGCAGTCCGGCGGTGGTCACCAGGCC
>NZ_GG657738.1:6589383-6589794 GCF_000158815.1 Micromonospora sp. ATCC 39149
GACGCGGGCAGCTCGCCCGTCTGCCTGGTCCGGTCCAGCAGCCCGCGCACCCCGTGCAGCAGCAGCAGCGGATCTCCCGAGGGCGTCCCGGGCCGGGCCGGGCGGGTCGCCGAGGCGGCGGGCACCGGCGCCCAACCGGGCCCGGAGCTGCTGCCACAGGTGGGCCGCCTCGGCGTCCACCCGCTCCACCAGCTCCCGCGCGTCGGCCGCCTCCCGCTCGGCGTCCCGGAGCTGCTCGGCGGCCTCGGTAACGGCCCGCTCGGCGGCGGCGCACTGCTGGTCGTACCAGGTGCGGGCCTCGGCGCGCTGGGTGTGCACCCGGTCGGCCAGCTCGGCCAGCCGCCGCACCTGCGCCGCGTACGTCTCGCTGGTCACCGGTTCGTTCATGCCGCCGGTCCGTAGGGGATGATG
>NZ_GG657738.1:6590260-6592300 GCF_000158815.1 Micromonospora sp. ATCC 39149
TCGGCGTAGAGCTCCCGGGCGGCCGGGTCGGCGTCCGGGTCGAGGCAGGCGATGGAGAACCGGGCGGCGCCGGGGCGGTGCTGGCGGGCCAGCGACCGGGCGGCGGCGTCCAGCACGGCGCACGCCTCGTCGACCCGGGTGCCCAGCACCGCGAGGTTGCGCCCGGGGGCCCGGGGCAGCCGCAGCACCGCCGAGCGGGCCTGCACGTCGATGATCTCCCCGAGCAGGGCCACCGGGCTGCGCGGCGCGGCCTCGCCCTCGGGCGGGGTGAGCGCCCGGAAGTCCGGGGCGTCGGCGAGCCGGGGGATCGCGTCGCCGTCGAAGAGCCGGGCGGGCCGGGCGTCGGCCGGGCGCATCCGCCACAGTCGGTGCTGCAACTCGCTCCAGGCGTCCCAGTCGCTGGCCGACGGGATGCGGGCCACCTCGTTGCCCTCGACGAGGCCCGACTCGGCGTTGACCACCGCGTGGTGGCGGGGCAGGGACTGGGCGGCGTCGTTGCGCTCGGCGAGGATGCGCAGCGCCTTGGGCAGCGCGATGCGCAGGGTGAACTGGGCGACCAGCGCCGGTCGCCCCCACAGCGCCTCGATGCCGCGCACGTCCTGCGAGGCCAGCACCAGGTGGATGCCCTGGGACCGGCCCCGGCGGGCCAGGTCCTCCAGCAGGTCGGCGGCCTCCCGGGCGACCACGTCCCGGCCGGCCAGCAGCGCCTGGAACTCGTCGACCACGGCGACGATGCGGGGCCAGTGCCCGGTCGGGTCGACCGCCCGCAGCTCGGCGAGCTTGGTCACCTCGTGCTTCTTGGCCGCGTCGGCCCGCCGGCGCAGCTCCTCGGCGAGGAACCGCAGCAGCGCCAGCCCGAACTCCCGGTCGGTGTTGACATTGATCCCGACCAGCCGCATGTGCGGCAGCCAGCTCGGGTCCCGCCGGCCCTGGGCGAACCGGGCGAAGGACACCCCCTCCTTGAAGTCGAGCAGGTAGAACTCCAGCTCGGCGGGGGAGTAGCGGGACGCCAGCGCGCCGATCCAGGCGAAGATCAGGTTGGTCTTGCCGGTGCCGGACGGGCCGCCGATCAGCGCGTGCGGCGGGTAGTCGCCGAGAGTGAGCAGGACCGGCCGGCCGTGCGGGCCCTCGCCGATGGGCGCGGTCAGCCCGGTCGAGGAGTCCTCCCGCCACATCTGCTCCGGCGGCGGTAGCAGGTCGGTGAACGGGGCCGGCGGGGGGCCGGCGTTGACCCGGGCGGCGATCTGCCGGCAGGTCTCGGTGACCAGCGTGGCCGGGGGCGGCGGGTCCAGGGTCACCGGCAGGCCGGGCGGGCCGCCCAGCCGGGCACCGTCCGGGCCCACCACGACCCGGGTCACCGTCGGGTCGTCCGGCACCGGCACGCCGCGTGTCACCAGGTGCACCCCGCACGCCGCGCCGGTGCGTACCACCCGGTCGAGCTGGCCGCGCTCGTGCCGGGACAGCTCGTCGCCGCCGAGCAGCACCGCCACCCGCCATGGCTCGGGACGGCGGCCGGTCGTGGCGGCCAGCTCCCGCAGCGAGCGGTACTCCCCGGCCAGCACCGTCTCGTTGATCCGGCGGATCTGCTCCACCAGGTCGTCCAGCAGCCGGCCCAGCCCACCGGGGCCGACGAAGGTGAGCAGCCCGGCGGTGCCAAGCGGGGCGAAGCCGGCCAGCCCGCCGCCGAGGTGCTCCGGGTCGTACCCGAACAGCCGCACCGCGCCCGGGTCGGCGCGGCCCAGGCTGCGCAGCAGCAGCGCCGGCACCACTGCCGCCCCGCCGTCGGCCTCGGCCCCGGTCAGGTGCACGTGGCCGGCGTCGAGCAGCGGCACCAGCGCCGGCACCGGCTCCGCGCCGGGGATGCGTACGGTGCCGACGCGTACCGCACCGGGTGTCTCGCCGCGACCGGCCGGCGTCGCGGCCCACTCCGCCCAGCCCGCGGAGGCCGCGCCTGGTGCCTCGCGGCGGGGCGGCGTCCACGGCCCGGCGGGCCAGCTCGGCGATCCGGGCGGTGTGCCGAAAAATCGATCTCGACCAACC
>NZ_GG657738.1:6593208-6601594 GCF_000158815.1 Micromonospora sp. ATCC 39149
CCGGGCGGGGCGCGGAGAGACGAAGTCGGGGGCCAGCCCGATGCGCCGACGAGGTACGTCGAGAGCTGTTCCTGGGCCACCCGCAGCGCGTGACCGGCGGACTCGGCGTGCTCGACGGCGGCGGACAGCTCCGGCACCCCCATCGGGTTGGCCGACTCCTGCCGCACCCAGCGCAGCCGCTCGGTGGCCTGGCCGAACTTCTCCAGCGCCAGGGCGAGCTGGGCCAGCGGGAACTCCTCCGCGGCGGCCCGCACCTGGGCCCCGACGTCCTCGATGATGGACACGCCCGCCCCTTACAGGGTCGAGACGTAGAGTTGCGCCTGCTCCACCGCGACGAGGGTGGCCGCGAGGCACTCCTCCAGCTCCTGGCTGGCCTGGGTCAGCGAGGCCTGCGCCGCCTCGACCGTCTCGTGCCCGCTGCCCTCCAGCGCCCCGGCCAGGGTCTGCTGCGCCTCCGCCAGCTTCTCACCGGCCGCCTGCACCGCGGTCTGCCCGTCACCGATTTGTTGGAGGGCGACATCGATGGCTGCCTTCAGCTCGGCGACGCTCGCCACGTGGACCTCCTGGGGGCGGGGAGATCTCCATTACAACCCATCCCCGGTGGGGAGAGAACATCCGCCCTGTCGGTGTTGCCGCCCGGCTGTCCGATTACGCCACTGACGTGCGCGAACCCCGCGCAGCTGTCTTGCGCTCGGGTCAACCGATCCCGCCCACAGGACTCATCCAAGTGGGTCTGGGGCGGAACTGCCCGGGGTGGGGTGGGTTCAGGTGGGGAGCCAGCGCGGGCCGTGGACCTCGGCACCGAGCACGCCGACCCGGGCGCGCAGCTCCCGGTCGGCGGTGACCACCAGCCGGCGGCGGCCCGCAGCGGCCCCGACGAGGTCGACGATCGTGTCGTCGCCCGAGCCCGGGGCGGCGACCACCCGCACCCCCGGCACGGCCGGAACGCCCCGCGCGGCTCCCTCGACCACCAGCACCACCTCGGCCGGACCGGCGAGCTGCGGCGGCACCCCCGACTCGGCCAGCGGGACGAGGGCGTCGCGCAGCCGGGCGGCGGCCCCGGCCCGGTCCCGCCACCACCCGTCGGGGCGCGACCCGACCACGTTGGCGGCGTCCACGATCAGCAGCGGCGTCGGGTCCATCACCCCAGCCTGCCACCGGGTCGGGACCGCCCGCGCCCACCCCGCCGGCACCGGGTCGGGACCGCCCGCCTCCGCCGCGCCCGGGTCGGGTCCGGCCCGCCCGCCTCCGCCCCGTCCGCGTTTGTCGCGCCGACCGCCGGGTAGCCACCGCCGACCGTGCCGGCGGCGACCCCACCGGCGAGCGTGCCCGACCCGCGGGAGGAAGCGATGATGGGACCCGGCGACTTCGGCACCGACCCGTGGGACGAGTTCCTGGCCCGGTACTTCGGCCGGGGCGAGGGGGGACGCCGGTCGGCGCACCGGGTCGACATCACCCGGCTGATGACCGCCGACGCGCGGGAGATGCTCGCCGACGCGGCCCGCCGGGCGGCGCAGCGACACAGCAACGACCTCGACACCGACCACCTGCTCTGGGCGGCGTTGCAGCGCGAGGCGCTGCGCGACCTCATCCGGCGGGCCGGTGCCGACCCGGATGCCCTGGTCAACGCCCTCGGCGGGCGGGGCGACGGCGCGCCCCGAGGCGAGGTGCCGCCGAACCTGTCCCTCACCCCGGCCGCGAAGCGGGCGTTGCTCGACGCCCATCAGCTTTCCCGCGCGATGGGCGCCAACTACATCGGCCCCGAGCACATCCTGATGGCGCTGCCGCTGAACCCGGAGTCGCCGGCGGGCCGGATGCTCGCCGCCGGCCGGATCCAGCCCGAATCGTTGCAGGCGGCCAACGCGGAGCGCGGCCCGATGCCCGGCCCGAAGCCCGACCACGGCACCCCCACCCTCGACCAGTACGGCCAGGACCTCACCGAGCTGGCGCGCAACGACCAGATCGACCCGGTGATCGGGCGGGCCGCCGAGATCGAGCAGGCCGTGGAGATCCTGTCCCGGCGAACCAAGAACAACCCGGTGCTCATCGGTGAGGCCGGCGTCGGCAAGACCGCGATCGTGGAGGGGCTGGCCGAGCGGATCTGCGACGGCGACGTCCCGCAGACGCTGATCGGCAAGCGGGTGGTGCAGCTCGACCTGGCCGGTTTGGTCGCCGGCACCCGCTACCGGGGCGACTTCGAGGAGCGGCTCAAGAAGGTCATCGAGGAGATCCGCGCCCACCGTGACGAGCTGATCATCTTTCTCGACGAGATCCACACCCTGGTCGGCGCGGGCGGGGCGGGCAGCGAGGGCGGCATGGACGCGTCCAACATGCTCAAGCCGGCCCTGGCCCGCGGCGAGCTGCGGGTGATCGGCGCGACCACGCTGGACGAGCACCGGCGCAGCATCGAGAAGGACGCCGCGCTCGCCCGGCGGTTCCAGCCGGTGCTGGTGCCCGAGCCGACCGTCGAGGACACCGTCGCCATCCTGCGCGGCCTACGCGACCGCTACGAGGCGCACCACCAGGTCCGGTTCACCGACGAGGCGCTGGTCGCCGCCGCCGAACTGTCCGACCGGTACGTCACCGACCGGTACCTGCCCGACAAGGCCATCGACCTGATCGACCAGGCCGGCGCCCGGGTCCGGTTGCGCAACCGCACCCCCGGCTCCGACGTGCGGGAGCTGGAGCAGCAGCTCGACGAGGTGCGCCGGGACAAGGAACAGGCGGTCGCCGACGAGCAGTACGAGCGGGCGTCCGCGTTGCGCGACCGGCTCGCCGAGCTGGAGGCGCAGATCAGCCGTGCCAAGGGCGACGACGGCAACGGCTCGCAGGTTCCGGCCGTCGGCCCGCAGGAGATCGCCGAGGTGGTGTCCCGGGCCACCGGCATCCCGGTCGCCCAGCTCACCGAGGAGGAACGCGACCGGCTGCTGCGCCTGGAGGGGCACCTGCACCAGAAGGTCGTCGGCCAGGACGACGCGGTCGGTGCGGTCGCCGAGGCGGTCCGCCGCTCCCGGACCGGGCTGGCCGACCCGAACCGGCCGATGGGCAGCTTCCTCTTCCTCGGCCCCACCGGCGTGGGCAAGACCGAGCTGGGCCGCGCGCTGGCGGAGGCGTTGTTCGGCGAGGCCGACCGGATGGTACGACTGGACATGAGCGAGTTCCAGGAGCGGCACACCGTCGCCCGGCTCGTCGGCGCACCCCCCGGCTACGTCGGGTACGAGGAGGCCGGCCAGCTCACCGAGGCGGTGCGCCGCCGCCCGTACGCGGTGGTGCTGCTCGACGAGATCGAGAAGGCCCACCCGGACGTGTTCAACATCCTGCTCCAGGTGCTCGACGATGGCCGGCTCACCGACAGCCAGGGCCGGACGGTGAACTTCAAGAACACCGTACTGATCATGACGAGCAACCTCGGCTCGGAGCTGATCACCGGCAGCCAGCGCGCCGTCGGCTTCGGCGCCGGCGAGCCCGGCACCGAGCGGGAGAGCGACGAGCTTCGCGAGCGGCTGATGCGCCGGCTCCAGGAGAACTTCCGCCCGGAGTTCCTCAACCGCATCGACGAGGTGATCATCTTCCGCCGGCTGGAGCAGCAGCAGCTACGCCAGATCACCGAGCTGCTGCTGGAGCAGACCCGCCGCCGCCTGCACGCCCAGGACATCGACATCGCCTTCACCGTCGCCGGCATCGACTGGCTCGCCGAACACGGCTACCAGCCGGAGTTCGGGGCCCGCCCGCTGCGTCGGGTGATCCAGCGCGAGGTGGACAACCGGCTGTCCCGAATGTTGCTGGAGAGCGCCGTCTCGCCCGGACAGCGGGTCACCGTGGACGTCCGCGACGGCGCACTGGCCTTCGAGGTGGTTGCCGGAGACCGGGGCTACTCCGCCGCCACCACGTCCCATCCCCGGTGAGTGGCGGAGGCCGTGGATGACCGAGCCCGAGGAAGCCACCGAGGAGACCGGGACCGACCCGGAACGCAGCGAGCCGATCATGGCCCCGCCGACGGCCAACCCCGCCCGGGTGCGGGTGCTGCCGGAGGGCCTGGATTCCCACACCGGCGACCCGGAGCCGTCCGGGCCGCCGCCCGGAGAGGAGACGTGATGGTACGCGAGGCGCGACTCGATCCCGAGGTCGAGGAGCTCTGGGAGGAGTTCCACGCCGAGGTGAACGTCACCTCCGAGCAACTGCGTAGCTGGCTGCTGACCCGTGGCTCCGGCACGGAGTCCTTCGGGCCGGGCCCCGACCTCGACCTGCCCGAGCCGGGCCGGCAGATCCTGGCCGTGCTCCGCAAGCGCAAGGTCGACCTGACCGGCGCGGACATCGAGGTGATGCGCCAGGCCGTCGACCGCATCCGGTCCCTGACCGCCGCCCGCCCGGCCGCCGGTGCCGCCGACGACGAGTGGCGCCGCTCCCTGCTCGACCTGGGCCACGACGTCCTCGTGGAACGCTGAACCGTCAGCTCGTCCGCTCGCGTCGGCCGGTCCGCTGAGCCGTCAGCAGGCCCGCGGCGGTCCGTGCCGGCCGGCCCACCGGCCCCGTCGCCGCTGTTTTCACGGCGGTGACGGAGCCGGTGGCGGATTTACTCCGATTCCATACTGCCGATCTCCAGGCCGACGGCGTCGGCGGCGGCCTGCCGCTCGCCGCGCGCCCGCTCCTCCTGGCTGAGCAGGGTGGCGTACTCGGCTACGTCGGCGGGAGCGGGGACCTCGGGCAGGCGGCGCAGGAACGCCTCCACGGCCCGGGCGGCGGCGCTGTGCGCGGCGGCGGCCACGCGCAGGGTCTCCCGGTCGTCGGCGGTCGGCTGGGTATCGGTCATGGGGCCCTTGATACCCACCATCAGGCGGTTCGCACTCCGGAACCGGCGCCCCCGACGAGCGGCCCGGCCGGGGCCGACCTGCGCACCCCGAAGTCCGGGTGCCGCAGCAGCCAGGCCAGGTAGTCGGGGTGCGCGGCGAGCGAGTCGGCGTACACCGCCACCGCTGCCTCCAGCACCTCGTCGGCGAAGCTCGCACCGGCCGAGTCCGAGTGCCAGCCCAGCAGCAGCCGCCAGCGTAGCGGTGCCCCGGCCAACCGGCGGGTCACCAGTCCGGGCACCGGACGGAAGGTGGCCTGGCACAGGGCCACCGCCGCGCCGGCCTCCACCAGGTCGATGCAGCCGCGCACGTCGGCCTCGTACATCTTGCGGGGGGTGAAGCCGGCGCGGGCGCAGGCGGCGGCGAAGCAGTCGCCGAAGCAGCCGTCGCCCGGGGCGGCGACCCACTGCTCCGCGCGTAGGTCCACCAGCCGGACCTCGTCGTGGTTGGACATCGGGTGCTGCTCGGGCAGCAGCACCTGCACGGGCTCAATCGCCACCTCCCGCCAGGTCAGCCCGTACCCGGCCGGCGGGACCGCGTCGCCGCAGACCCCGACCAGCGCGTAGTCCAACCGGCCGCCCCCGACGAGCTGGGCCAGCTCGTCGGCGGACCAGGAGGCGTGCGTGGTGATCTGGGCCTGCGGGTGCGCGGCGACGAGCCGGTGCACCAGGCGGCCGAGGATGGGGCTGTTCACCCCGCCGAAGCGGTACCGGGCGGGTGTCGGGCCGGCGCCGGCCAGCCGGGCCGCCTCGTCCTGAAGGCCCTGCATGGCTGGCAGCAGCACCCGGGCCCGGGACAGCACCAGCTCGCCGAGCGCGGTGGGCCGGGCCCCCCGGCGGTCCCGCTCGAACAGTGGCCCGCCGAGCGCCCGCTCGATGCGTTGGAGCTGGGCGGTCAGCGCCGGCTGGGCCAAGCCGAGCGTGGACGCCGCCTTCGTCACGCTCCCTGTCTCCGCGATGGCGCAGACCACCCGCAGGTGTCTCAGCTCCAGATTCATACGGTGACGGTATGACCACGGAAGGATCGATGGAAGGGTCCTAGCGGACAGGAGTTGACCGATACCCCTCAGTGACCAACTGGTATCCGGTCGGTGATCCGGTGGTAACCGTCCGGTATCCGGTCAGTCTTTTGGGGGAACCAGGTCCGACGGGTAGGTCGGCCGGCCGGTCGCCGCGTCGCGGACCTTGTCCACCACGCCCACCGCCGGCTCGACGATCCGGTTCCACGGCGGGGTCGCCGGGGTGCCCGGGTGCGGCCGGGTCGGCGCGGCCTCCCCGGCGATCTCCCACCGGTTGCCCAGCCGGATCAGCTCCGCCTCGGTGGCCACCTCGCGCAGCGGCGCCAGCAGCGCCGCGGCCCTGGCGACGTGGCGGCGTATCCGGTCGGCCACCTCGGCCAGCGCGGGATCCGCCGGCCCGGCCAGCGCCTTGAGGGCGGTCAGCAGCTCGCCCGCGGCCCCGATCTCCCGGTCGACCGCCGCGCCGGCGCCGGGCACGGCGGCCCGAACGGCGGGGAACAGGTACTGCTCCTCCGCCGACAGGTGCCGCGACACCGTGGCGGTCAGCACCTCGACCACCTCGCCGAGCCGCTGCGGCGCGGCGTCCGGGTCGGTGGCCCGGTCGGCCAGGTCGAGCAGCCGCCGGTGCTCGCGTTCGACGAGGTCGACGAGACTTCGACCGCCGGGCCGGTAGCCCTCCTCGGGTACGGGCGGCAGCGGGGGCAGGGGGACGGTCATGGTGCCCTCCTCGGCTGGCGGGCGCGGCCCCGAGGGGGAGGCGGGCGGCCCGAGAAGCGGTGCGGGACGGCAGCGGCGATACCCGGGACGCGTCCACGCGAAACAGCGGATCCGCCGGGCCGGGCGCCGCGGACCGGCCGGGGACGCTGCCCGCCTGGGCCGGCTGGTATGAAGAAGCGATGACGAGCGACGCCGCCTCCGCCCCGCCCGAGCCCACCGCCGAGGTCGTCGACCTCTGCCGCGACCTGCTGCGCATCGACACCACCAACACCGGGGACAACGCCACCAGCGCGGGGGAACGCGTCGCCGCCGAGTACGTCGCCGAGAAGCTCGCCGAGGTGGGCATCGAGTCCCAGCTCCACGAGTCGGCCCCAGGCCGGGCCAGCCTCGTCGCCCGCATCGCCGGCACCGACCCCGGCCGGGACGCTCTGCTCGTCCACGGCCACCTCGACGTCGTCCCCGCCGACGCCGACGAGTGGACGGTGCACCCCTTCTCCGGTGAGCTCCGCGACGGCTACCTGTGGGGCCGGGGCGCGATCGACATGAAGGACTTCGACGCCATGGTGCTGGCCGTGGTGCGGCACTGGCGACGCACCGGCGTCCGGCCCGCCCGCGACATCGTGCTGGCGTTCACCGCCGACGAGGAGGCCGGCAGCGACTACGGCGCGCACTACCTCACTCAGCACCACCGCGACGCCTTCGACGGCTGCACCGAGGCGATCGGCGAGGTCGGCGGCTTCTCCTACACCATCGACGAGTCGCAGCGGCTCTACCTCATCGAGACCGCCGAGAAGGGCATCGACTGGCTGCGGCTGCACGCCAAGGGCCGCCCCGGACACGGGTCGATGGTGCACGACGACAACGCGGTCACCGCCCTCGCCGAGGCCGTGGCCCGCATCGGCCGGCACCGTTTCCCCGTGGTCGTCACCGACACCGTGCGTGCCTTCCTGGAAGAGGTCTCCGACCTGCTCGGCGTCGAACTCGACCCGGACGACCCGGAGACCGCCATCGCCAAGCTCGGCCCCATCGCCAACATCATCGGCGCGACCATCCGCAACACCGCCAACCCGACCCGGCTCGCCGCCGGCTACAAGGACAACGTCATCCCCGGCCGGGCCACCGCCACCATCGACTGCCGCAGCCTGCCCGGCCAGTCCGAGCTGCTGGAGCAGCAGCTGCGCGAGCTGGTCGGCCCGGACATCGCAATCGAGTACATCCACCGCCAGCCCGCCCTGGAGACCACCTTCGACGGCGACCTGGTCGACGCCATGTCGGCGGCGTTGCGCGCGGAGGACCCGGGCGCCCGGCCCGTGCCGTACATGCTCTCCGGCGGTACCGACGCCAAGGCGTTCTCCCAGCTCGGCATCCGCTGCTTCGGCTTCGCCCCGCTGCGGCTGCCGCCCGACCTCAACTTCTCCGGCCTGTTCCACGGCATCGACGAGCGGGTGCCGGTGGACGGACTACAGTTCGGCGTGCGGGTTCTCGACCGCTTCCTCCGGAATTGCTGACCGTGTCCGTCGCCCCATCCCGCCCGGCACGGACCGTCCCCCATCGCGAAGGGAACGCACATGACCGACCAGCACGGTGAGCTGGACGCCGCCCTGGAGCGGGTGATCGACGCCGCCCGCCACCACCTGACCGCGGTCCGCGCCGCCCAGGGCCGCATCGACGACGACGACGTCTGGCGGGCGTACGTTGCCCTGAACAACGCCTCGTTCGCCTACGACGAGCAGCTACTCGACGCGTTCGGCGAGGTCACACCCTGGGACGTCGAGTCCATCGACCCCGACGAGGCCGACGAGCG
>NZ_GG657738.1:6601854-6644102 GCF_000158815.1 Micromonospora sp. ATCC 39149
GAGTCGTTCGACGACGACGACGCGGTGGGCCCGTTCCAGCCGGCCGCCGACGACCGCCTCGTGGGCCGCCTCGACGAGCACCCCTTCCTCGACGTGGCCGACGAGGAGCACGACCACGCGGGGCACCGCCACTAGCTGTTCCCACCAGGACGGAACGCGGGTGATCGGTGTCGCGTCGCCCGCGTGAGCGCAGGGCCGGCCGTGCGCATCGGCGTGTCGTAGGCGTTCTGGTTAGGCGGGTGGGGGGGCCTCCGCGGAGGCGTCCAACGCGCGTAGCGCAGGCAGTGCCGCTCGGTTAGTTGCACGTAGCGTGCGGTCACGAGGGTGTCCAGTTCAGCTTCAACGCTGATCTTGGACACCCTCGTTTTGCGTCAACCTGCTCTCGCGCTCGCCCGGGAGTTGGGCGTACTGGGCCGGGGCGACCCACACCGGGATCCTCGCCAGGCATCGATCATCGGGTTGAGGCCAGGGCCGCGCAAGGGGGGCCATCCCATCAAGTGGACGTCGGGCGACTTCCGCCCTGGTGCAGGCGCATGTCGGATATCTGCCACTAGATATGACTTTGGGTTCCTGATAGATCTACACGCCGTGTTCGACCGAACGTCGGAAGCGGCGACAGGTCGAGCTCGTCTGCCGGGCGCAGTTGCCGGTTCCGTCGTCGACAGTGAGACCGAAGGGTTGATCATGACAGGTCCGTTCGCACCTGAGTTCGAGGATCAGGCACAGCATCGATTGAGCTTGAGTACGGCGGCGGCGCGGAATCTGGCGACGACGACGAAGTCCGTGCCACAGATGCAGGAAATCAGCTCGCGGTGGCTGCTGCGCGTGTTGCCGTGGGTGCAGGTCTCCAGCGGAACCTACCGGGTGAACCGGCGGGCGACGTACTTCCTCGGGGATGGCCGGGTGTCGTTCACCAATACGGGCGCCGACGTGCGGGTGGTGCCGGCAGAGCTGGGCGAGCTGCGGCTGTTGCGTGGTTTCGACGACCAGTCCGTGTTGGGTGATCTGGCCGGCCGGTTCACCCGGCAGGACTACGAGCCGGGCCAGGTCATCGCCGAGTTCGGCTCGGCCGTTGACAACCTCTACCTGATCGTGCACGGCAAGGTCAGGGCCGAGGGCGTAGGGGCCTATGGCGACCAGGTGCAGCTGCGGGTGCTCGCTGACGGGGAGTTTTTCGGTGACCGGGCGCTGGTCGAGCCAGAACCGATCTGGGACTACACTGCCAAGGCGCAGACGGCGGTGACGTTGCTGGCGCTGCCCCGGACGGCCTTCGCCGAGTTGCTCGACCGGTCCGAGGCGTTGCAGACCCATGTGGAGCGGTTCCGGGCAGCCGCTGCGGTGCCGCAGAACAAGCACGGCGAGGCGGCTATCGAGCTCGTCTCGGGGCACCGGGGCGAACCGGCGCTGCCGGGCACCTACGTGGACTACGAGTTGTCGCCACGCGAATACGAGCTGGCCGTCGCGCAGACCGTGCTGCGGGTGCACACCCGCGTGGCCGACCTCTACAACGAGCCGATGAACCAGCTGGAGCAGCAGCTCCGGCTGACCATCGAGGCCCTGCGGGAGCGGCAGGAACACGAGATGGTGAACAACCCGGAGTTCGGGCTGCTGCACAACGCCGACTACCGGCAGCGGATCCACACCCGGACCGGCCCGCCGACTCCGGACGACATGGACGAGTTGCTCACCATGCGGCGTGGCACCCGGCTGTTCCTGGCCCATCCGCGGGCCATCGCCGCGTTCTCCCGGGAGTGCACGAAGCGCGGGATCTACCCGGACCCGGTGGAGGTCAACGGCCGGCCGGTGCCAGCCTGGCGGGGCGTCCCCATCTACCCGTGCGGGAAGATCCCGATCACCGACGCGCACACCACGTCGATCCTGGCCATGCGGACCGGGGCAGAGGACCAGGGCGTGATCGGCCTGCACCAGACCGGCATCCCGGATGAGTACGCACCGAGTCTCTCGGTGCGGTTCATGGGCATCAGTGAGCAGGCCATCATGTCGTACCTGGTCAGCGCCTACTTCTCGGTCGCCGTGCTGGTTCCGGACGCGCTCGGGGTGCTCGACGATGTCCAGCTGTCGCACTACGGCGACTAGGGCAACGCCGTGTTCCTCCCGTCGCTCGATTCCGGCAGCGCCGGCAAGCTGACCGGGCTGGCCGCGACCATCCTGTCCGACATGGTGGGTGCCCCACCTGCGGAGCTGACCCGGCTCACCGGGCCGACGCTGCGGCTGAACGGGCCGACTGGTCTCGGCACTGCGGCGCTACGGATCTCGCCGCCTTCGGCACCGGCAGCCGTCCCGCCAGCCCCCGACCGGGGCCGGCCAGAGCTGTTCTGCCCGGGGCCGGTCCGCGACGACCCGGCCCTGGGCGAGGAGGTCAATGACCGGGTGGTCGAGTGGGCGGAACAGGTCGGCATCTACCCGGGCCGGCTCGACCGGCTCCGGGCCGGGAACTTCGGCCGCCTGATCATGCTCGCCCATCCTGCCACGAGCGACCCGGACCGACTGCTGGCCGCGACGAAGTGTGTGGTGGCCGAATGGGCGGCCGACGACTACATGGTCGACGAGGTGTCGCTGGGCGCCGACCCCACCGTCGTGGGGTCGCGCCTGGCCAAGCTGCACGTGATCGTGGACCCGGCCAGGCTGCCGGCCCGGTACGCACCGCAGCTCGACCAGTACCGGCGTGAGGAGCCCATCGCCACGGCGTTCCGCAGCGCGATGCAGCACCTGTCCCGGTACGTCTCGGTGCCGCAACTGGCCCGCTTCCAGCACCAGATGTCGATCCTTTTCGTCGCCTGGAACCAGGAGGCGGACTGGCACGTCAACCGGCGGACCCCGCCGGTCTGGGAGTATCTGGTCCAGCGGCACCTGAACAGCTACCTGCCGCCCATGATCCTCGTCGATGCGGTCGCCGGCTACGAACTGTCCCCCGAAGAGTTCTTCCACCCGTTGGTACGCCGCGCGTTCACCACGGCAGGGCTGGCCGCCGTGCTGCTCAACGACATCTACTCGGGTGCCCAGGAGTCGGACACCGACTTCAACCTGCCCCGCGTCATCGCGGCGGAGCACAACTGCGCCCTGGAGGAGGCGATCACCCGCACCGTCGAGATACACAACGAGCTGATGCACGAGTTCGTAGCCGATGCTGTGACGCTCAGCCTGACCGGCTCACCCATGCTGCGCCGCTTCCTGGCCGACACCTGGGCCTGGCTGGGCGGCAGCCGTGAGTGGCACGCCACGACCGCCCGATACCACAAGCAACAGGGAGCTGACCCCGCATGACCGTCTCAACGACGCCCACCGCCGGCAGTCCGGTACTGCGTACCCAGTACCAGAAGTCGGTGGCAGCCTACTGGAACACCAACCAGCAGGACCCGGTCAACCTGCGACTGGGTGAGATCGATGGCCTCTACCACCACCACTACGGGATCGGAAACTACGACCCGTCCGTGCTCGCCGGGCCGGAACAGACCCGCGACGAGCGAATCATCGCCGAGCTGCACCGGCTGGAGACGGCACAGGCGGACATGCTCCTGTCGTATCTCGGTGAGATCGGACCGTCCGACCGGCTGCTCGACGCAGGCTCCGGACGCGGTGGCACCAGCTTCATGGCGAACCAGCGCTTCGGGTGTCAGGTCGACGGGGTGAGCATCTCCGAGTACCAGGTCGACTTCGCCAACCGGCAGGCGACCGACCGCAGGGTCGCCGACCAGGTCCGGTTTCACTTCCGCAACATGCTCGACACCGGCTTCGAAGCCGGCTCCCGCCAGGCCGTCTGGACCAACGAGACCACCATGTACGTCGATCTGTTCGAGCTGTATGCGGAGTTCGCCCGGCTGCTGCCGTTCGGTGGCCGTTACGTCTGCATCACCGGGTGCTACAACGACGTCACCGGCGGCCGGTCCAGGGCGGTCAGCCAGATCGACGAGCACTACACCTGCAACATCCACCCACGGAGCGCCTACTTCAAGGCGCTCGCCGCCAATCGGTTCGTGCCCATCCACGTCATCGACCTGACCTCAGCCACCATCCCCTACTGGGAGCTACGGGCTCAGTCGTCGGTGGCGACGGGAATCGAGGACCCGTTCCTGACCGCGTACCGCGAGGGCAGCTTCCACTATCTGCTGATCGCCGCCGACCGGGTCTGACACCACCGATGACGGACCGCGAACAGCATCTCGTAGAGCTGGTGGACCAGGCGGGAACAGCGGTCGGATCATGTACCGTGGCGCGAGCCCACCGAGTGCCCGGTCTGGCCCACCGCGCCTTCTCCATCCTGCTTGTCGATCCGGCCGGGAGGCTGCTGTTGCAACGGCGCGCCGCCACGAAGACGCGCTTCGCCGGACTCTGGGCGAACGCCTGCTGCGGACACCCCGCGCCCGGCGACGACCTGATGTTCGCGGCCACGAGACGGCTCCGGGAGGAACTGGGAGTGTCCGGTACACCGCTGACCGAAATCGGCGTCCACCGCTACCGGGCCGACGACCCGGGCACCGGGCGGGTCGAACACGAACATGACCATGTGCTGGTCGGCTCCCTCGCGGCCGACCAGCACCTCCAACCCGATCCCTCCGAGATCGCCGAGATCCGCTGGATGCCGCCGAAGGAACTCGCCGCCGATGTGGCGAGCTTTCCCGACCGGTACACCCCGTGGTTGCCCGGACTCCTTGCCATCTGGCAGGCGACCAGGCCGGTTGGCTGAACGACCGCGAGACGAGCCCGGCCGGCCGGCTGGCGGGGGCGTGCGGCCGAGGCGGGCCGCCCGGGTGACCGGCGTACGTCGGTCACCCGGCTCAGTACGACAGGCCGGGCTGGGGCTGGTTCACCCGGCGGCGGCGCAGCACCACCTGGCGCGTGCCGTCCCGGTACAGCCGCACCCGGGCCAGCTCCCAACCGGAGAACTCCGCCTGGATCGCCAACTGCGCCGCGGCGGTCAGCCTGTCGACGTTCGAGGGCAGCCGCAGCGGCGCGTATTCGTAGTCCATGCGTTCCATGCTGCCCAGCCCGGCGGCCGTTCGCCACCCCGTCCACCCCGTCCGCAGCGGCCCGACTGTGCCGCCCGTCCGGCCGACGGCTCAGCCGTCGCGCTCGGGGTAGCCCACCGGCACGGCGGACACGTCGTCGAGCGCGACGACGATCTCCTCCGGCAGCGTCATCCGCTCCACCTGAAGCGCGCCGAGCAGCTGCCCGACCGTCCGCGCGCCGAGAATCGGGGCGGTGACCCCGGGCCGATCCCGGATCCACGCGAGCGCCACCTCCAGCGGCGACACGCCCAGCCCACCGGCCGCAGTGGCCACCGCCTCCACGATGCTGGAGCAGCGCGGCTCCAGGTACGTCGCGACGAACGGCTCGAAGTGCGGCGACGCGGCCCGCGAGTCCGCCGGCCGGCCGTGCCGGTACTTGCCGGTGAGCACCCCCCGGCCCAGCGGCGACCAGGGCAGCACCCCCAACCCCAGCGCCGCGCAGGCCGGCAGCACCTCCCGTTCGACCCCCCGCTCCAGCAGCGAGTACTCCACCTGCCCGGCGACCACCGGAGCCCGGCCCGGCCAGGCCGCCTGCCAGGCCGCCGCCCGGGCGGTCTGCCAGCCGGAGAAGTTCGACACCCCGACGTAGCGGACCCGGCCGCTGGCCACCGCGTGGTCCAGCGCCGCCAGGGTCTCCTCCAGGGGAGTGTCCGGGTCGTACCCGTGGACCTGCCACAGGTCGACGTGGTCCGTGCCGAGCCGCCGTAGCGAGGCGTCCAGGGTACGCAGCAGGTGACCCCGGGAGCCGTCCCGGCGCCGGCCGCTGCCCGGCCGCAGCCCCGCCTTCGTCGCGATCAGCAACTCGTCGCGGGGAACCAGGCTGCCCAGCAGCGAGCCGATGACCGACTCCGCGTCCCCGTCGCCGTACACGTCGGCCGTGTCCACCAGGTTGCCGCCCGCGTCGAGGAAGCTCTTAAGCTGGGCGGCCGCGTCGTCGGCGTCGGTGTCCCGGCCCCAGGTCATGGTGCCGAGCGCGAGCCGGGAAACCGCCAGCCCGCTTCGGCCGAGCGGTCGCTGTTGCATGGGTGAACCTTATTTCGAACCCGCCGCCACCGATATCCTCGCTCCCGTCAAGTTCATGCTCGCCCTCTGGGTGGGGTTCCCTGCTTGCCCTCTGGACTGGGTTTCCCCGCTGGCCCTTTGGGCAGGGTTATCCTGCTCGCCCTCCGGGCGGATCCGGCCCCCGACGGTGTGAGGCGTTCGGGGTGAGCCGGTGGTCGGGTCGGCCGCCCGCATTGCGTAACCTGATGCGACCTGTGGTGCGGGATGGGGGAGGACCAGTGCGACTCGGGCTCAGCCTCGGATACCAGACGGCGTGGAGCACACCCGCCGACCACCTGGCGTTTGCCCAGGAGGCGGACCGGCTCGGCTATTCGGTGGTGTGGGCGGCGGAGGCATACGGCTCCGATTCGCCCAGCATGCTGGCCTGGATCGCCGGCCAGACCGAACGGATCGACGTGGGCAGCGCGGTGATGCAGATCCCCGCCCGGACCCCGGCGATGACCGCCATGACGGCGGCGACCATCGACGCGCTCTCCGGTGGCCGGTTCCGGCTCGGCCTGGGCGTCTCCGGCCCCCAGGTCTCCGAGGGCTGGCACGGCGTGCGCTTCGGCAAGCCCCTCGCCCGCACCCGGGAGTACGTCGACATCATCAAGCTCGCCGTCGCCCGCAAGGAGGTCGCGTACGACGGCGAGTTCTACACCCTGCCGCTGCCCGACGGCCCGGGCAAGGCGCTGCGGCTGGGCTTCCACCCGCCGCGCGAGCAGATCCCGATCTACCTCGCCGCCGTCGGCCCGAAGAACCTGGAACTGGCCGGAGAGATCGCCGACGGCTGGCTGGCCGTCTTCTACGCTCCCGAGTTCGCCCAGGAACAGCTCGCCGTCGTGGCCGCCGGCCGGGCGAAGGCCGGCAAGGAACTGGCCGGCTTCGACGTCGTGCCGTCGGTCCCGGTGGTCGTCGGCGACGACATCGCGACCTGCGCCGAGCTGGTCCGCTGGTACGCCGCCCTCTACGTCGGCGGGATGGGCAGCCGGCAGCAGAACTTCTACAACCAGCTCGCCACCCGGATGGGCTACGGCGACGCCGCCCGCGAGGTGCAGGACCTCTACCTGGCCAAGCGGCAGCGCGACGCGGCCGCCGCCGTGCCGATGGAGTTCATCGACCGCACCTCGCTGCTCGGGCCCAAGGAGCGCATCGCCGAGCGACTGCGCGAGTACGCCGCCGCCGGCGTCACCACCCTCGCGGTGACCCTCTTCGTCGCCGACCGGGACAGCGGCACGCAGACGCTGCGGACCGTCGCCGAGGCCCTCGACCTGTCCGGGGTCGGCGAGTGACCTGGATCGAGGCCATCGTCCTGGGCATCGTCCAGGGGCTCACGGAGTTCCTCCCGGTCAGCTCGTCGGGGCACCTGCGGATCACCTCGGCGATCTTCTTCGAGCGCGACGCTGGTGCCTCGTTCACCGCCGTCACCCAGCTCGGCACCGAGGCGGCGGTACTGATCTACTTCGCCAAGGACATCTGGCGGATCACCCGGACCTGGCTGGTCGGGCTCTGGGACCGCTCGGTGCGCTCCAGCCTCGACTACCGGATGGGCTGGTACGTCATCGTCGGCTCGATCCCGATCGGGCTGTTCGGCTTCCTGTTCAAGGACCAGATCCGCACCGCCGGGCGCAACCTGTGGGTGGTCGCCACCACGCTGATCGTCTTCGCGTTCGTACTCGCCTTCGCCGAGTACTGGGGGCGGCAGAGCCGCACCCTGGAGAACTTCCGGATGCGCGACGGTGTCGTGATGGGCTTCGCCCAGGCGATGGCGCTGATCCCCGGGGTGTCCCGCTCCGGCGGTACGCTCACCGCCGGCCTGCTGCTCAACCTCACCCGGGAGGCCGCGGCCCGGTACTCGTTCCTGCTCGCCATCCCGGCGGTGGTGATGTCCGGCATCTTCAGCATCGGGGACGTCTTCGAGCCGTCCGCGCCGGGAACCTCCGCGCCGAGCGGGGCGCAGATGGTGGTGGCCACGCTCATCGCCTTCGTCATCGGCTACGCGGCCATCGCCTGGCTGCTGCGCTACGTCGCCCACCACACTCTGTACGTCTTCGTGTTGTACCGGGTCGCCCTGGGCACCCTGGTCCTCGCCCTCCTGATGACCGGCACCATCACCGCCACCTAGCTGACGGGCCCGGTGATCGACTCCATGCCGGCGACCCAGGGGTATCCGGGCGGGCGGGACTCCGCCATATCGCCGACACGGAGTCGATCAACCAGGCCGCAACCCGCCAGGCCGCCGGCGACCAGCTCGCGGCGGGCCGACCCTGGGCCCCGCCCGGCCCTGGCTCGTACCCCATAGGGTGGGCAGCGTGGCGACTCTTCTCCTCCTGCGACACGGCCGCACCACCGCGAATGCCGACGGCGGCCTCGCCGGGCGTCAGCCCGTCGAACTGGACGACACCGGCCGGGCCCAGGCGACGGCGGTGGGGGAGCGGCTGCGCGGGTTGCCCCTCGCCGCGGTGGTGACCAGTCCGCTGGTCCGGTGCCGGCAGACCTTGGAGCTGGCCCTGCCGCAGGCCGCGCCGACGGTGGACGAGGGGCTGATCGAGTGCGGTTACGGCAACTGGGAGGGGCAGCCGCTGAAGAAACTCGCCAAGGAGCCGCTCTGGCCGGTGGTCCAGCAGCACCCGAGCGCCGTCGTCTTCCCCGACGGGGAGGCCATGGCGGCGATGGCGGCCCGCGCGGTCGCCACGGTGCGCTCGTGGGACGCACGGATCACCGCCGAGCACGGTCCCGAGGCGGTCTGGCTGGCGTGCAGCCACGGTGATGTGATCAAGGCCATCGTGGCGGACGCGCTCGGCGTACACCTTGATTTTTTTCAGCGCATCGTCGCGGACCCGGCGTCGATCACGGCGATCCGGTACACGCCGCTGCGGCCGTTCCTGATGCGGCTCAACGACACGGGCGGCGACCTGGCCGGGCTGGTGCCGCCGCCGTCGCGGCGGCGCCGACGGCGTGCACGCAGCCCGGCCGGCGGAGTCCGACGCCGCGGTCGGCGGGGGAGCGGGGGCCGGGCGGTGAGGCCGGCGGCGCGCGCAGCGGCGGCCGTGCGGTACGGCGGTCGTGGCGGGGGCCCGCGATTCACGGTCGGTGGGGTGCGCGACGCCGCGGCGCGCCGGATAGGGTCGTAAGCATGACCCACCAGGTGCACGCCTTCGAGCCGCCGGAGCGGTTCGTCGCCGGGACCGTCGGGCCGCCCGGGGAGCGCACGTTCTTCCTCCAGGCGCGCGGCGGAGGCCGGCTGGTCAGCGTCGCGCTGGAAAAGGTTCAGGTGTCGTTGCTCGCCGAGAAGCTGGAGGAGTTGCTCACCGAGGCGCAGCGCCGCTTCGGCGTGCAGTTGCCCGAAGCGGCGGTTTCCGTGGGCGACAACGACCCGCTGGACACGCCGGTCGACGAGGAGTTCCGGGTAGGCACCCTCGGGCTGGCCTTCGACGTCGACACCGCGACCGTCGTGATCGAGGCGATCGCGGCCAGTGAGGCGGAGGCCGAGGTCGAGTTGGGCGGCGACGAGGAAGCCGACGACGAGGAGGACGACGACGAGGAGCCGGACGAGGACCTGGACCGGCTGCGCGTCCGGCTGACCCCCGAGGCGACCCGCGAGTTCATCGAGCGGGCTCGCCGCGTGGTCAACGCCGGCCGCCCGCCCTGCCCGCTCTGCGGCCAGCCGCTGGACCCCGCCGGGCACCTCTGCCCGCGGCACAACGGTTACCACCGGTGACCTCGTCGGAACTCGAACGTCGGCAGGAGTGCGCGGCGACGCTGCGGTTGCTCCGCGACGGTGAGCTGACGGTCGAGGGCCGGCTGGTCGACGCCTCCAACGCCACGCTGCTCGGCGCGCTGACCCTCGACGGGGTCAGCGCCCGCTGCGTCTACAAGCCGGTGCGTGGTGAACGCCCCCTCTGGGACTTCCCGGACGGCACCCTCGCCGGGCGCGAAGTCTCGGCGTACCTGGTCTCCCGGGCCACCGGTTGGGATCTGGTCCCGCCGACGGTGCTGCGCGACGGTCCGTTCGGGCCCGGCTCCTGTCAACTGTGGATCGAGGAGCCCTCCGTTGCCGAGCCACTGGTCGGCTTCGTGCCGGCGGAGTCGGTGCCGCCGCGCTGGTTCCCGGTCGCGGCGGCCCGGGACGACGACGGCACCGCGTACGCCCTGGCGCACGCCGACGACCCGCGCCTGGCCCGGCTGGCCGTACTGGATGCGGTGATCAACAACGCGGACCGCAAAGGCGGGCACGTTCTGGTCGGCCCGGGCGACCGGATCTACGGCGTCGACCACGGGGTGAGCTTCCACGTGGAGGACAAGCTGCGCACCGTGCTCTGGGGCTGGGCCGGCCGGCAGCTGCCGGCGGACGCGCTGGAGATGCTCGCCGACCTGGCCGTCCAGCTCGGTGGGGCGCTCGGCGCGGAGCTCGCCGAGCACCTGACGATCCGCGAGGTCGCCGAGTTGGCCTCCCGGGTGGACCGGCTACGCGACAGCGGCCGGTTTCCCCAGCCGCCGCAGGACTGGCCGGCGATGCCCTGGCCGCCCATGTGACCGTCCGGCACGCCGCCATCCGGTGGCGGGCGGTTGTCGCGTTGGTCACCCGTGGGGTGGGTCCGGCGCGTGGGGCGGCTGGCTAGGCTGACGGTCATGGAGTCTTGGGCGGGACACGAGGTGCCACGGCTGCCCGGCAGGGGCGGCCCGCTGACATTGTTCGATTCGGCGCGACGCGGGACCCATCCCAGTCGACCCGGCGACGTGGCCACCATGTACGTCTGCGGAATCACCCCGTACGACGCCACCCACCTCGGCCACGCCGCCACCATGATCACCTTTGATCTCGTGCAGCGGATGTGGCGCGATGCTGGCCTGACGGTGCGCTACGTGCAGAACGTCACCGACATCGACGATCCGCTGCTGGAGCGGGCCGCGCGCGACGGCGAGGACTGGAAGGTCCTGGCGATGCGGGAGACCGCGCTGTTCCGCGAGGACATGGAGGCGCTGCGGATGATCCCGCCGGCGCACTACGTCGGCGCGGTCGAGTCGATCCCGGACATCGCCGACAAGGTCCTCGTGCTGCTCAAGGACGGGGCCGCGTACCGGCTCGACGACGGAACCGGCGACGTCTACTTCGACATCGCCGCCACACCCGAGTTCGGTTACGAGTCCAACCTGTCCCGCGCGGAGATGCTGGAGATCTTCCCCGAGCGCGGGGGCGACCCGGAGCGGGCCGGCAAGCGCGACCCCCTCGATCCGCTGCTGTGGCGCGGTGCCCGCGAGGGCGAGCCGTCCTGGCCCGGCGGCGACCTCGGCCCGGGCCGCCCCGGCTGGCACATCGAGTGCGCCGTGATCGCGCTGAACCTGCTCGGCGAGTCGATCGACGTGCAGGGCGGCGGCAACGACCTGCTCTTCCCGCACCACGAGTGCTCCGCCGCGCACGCCGAGCGGCTCACCGGCCGGTCGCCGTTCGCGACCCACTACGTGCACGCCGGCATGATCGGCCTGAACGGCGAGAAAATGTCGAAGTCAAGGGGCAATCTGGTCTTCGTCTCCCGGCTGCGGGCCGACAGGGTGGATCCGATGGCGGTCCGGCTCGGGCTGATGGCCGGCCACTACCGCGCCGACCGCACCTGGACCGAAGACCTGCTCACCGTTGCCCAGGAGCGCCTGGCCCGCTGGCGCCGGGCCGCTGCGGCCCCGGCCGGGCCGTCGGGGGTCGAGCTGATGTCGGCGGTACGCGCCCGCCTCGCCGACGATCTCGACACCCCGGGTGCGATCGCGGTCGCAGACGACTGGGCCGAGCGCGTACTGGCCGGCACGGGCGACGACCGTTCGGCCCCGTCCCTCTTCGCCGACACTCTGGACGCCCTGCTGGGCATCCGTCTCTAGCCCACCCACCACCGGTGGCCAGGAGAGAAACGTCTGAGCCGATCTCGACGGTGACGAACCTCTTGACCACCGGGGTGGTGTGCGGGGCCAGCCGCACGGTCAGCCCAGCACCAGGCCCGGGTCCGAGTCGGGGTCCGGGGTAGGGGCCGGGATCTGGTATTCCTCGGTGAGGGTCGTCATCGGGCCGGGCCAGGTGGCCTGGGCGACCTCGATCGGCTTGCGCCGGGCGTCGTAGGCGACGTGCAGCAGGTGCAGCACGGGGGTGTCGGGGCGGATCTGGAGGGTCTCGGCCTCCTCCCGGCTGGGCTGCCGGGCGGTGATGGTGTCGGTGGCGGTGACGTACCGCCGGCCGGTGGCCTCCTCCGCCTCCTGGTACAGGGGCCGGCCGAACGCCTCGCCCCGTTCCAGGGAGGTGCCGGCGGCGTCTCCCGGGAGGAACCACGAGGCACCCACCTCGACGGGGGAGTCCTCGGTACGGACGAGGTGCCGCCGGCACAGCAGCTCGGTGCCGTCGGCGACCCCGAACGCGTCGGCCACCTCGGGCGGGGCGGGGGCACGGCCGACCGACACGAGCTGCTGACGGTACCGGGCGGCCAGGTCGGTGTGGTAGCCGCGGAAGCCGCCGTACCGGCCCCGGGAGAGGCGGTTGAGCCGCCGCCGGGTGCCGCGCACGTACGTGCCGGAGCCGGGTTTGGTGATCAGGATGCCCTCGACCCGTAGCTGGTCGACGGCGCGCTGCACGGTCTGCTTTGCCACGCCGAACATCTCGGCGATGGCCGGGATGGACGGCAGCCGCTCGCCCGGCCCCCAGTCGCCGCGGCGCACCTGGGCCTTGAGCTGCGCGGCGATCTGCCGGTGCGGGAACTCGGCCGCACCCGGGTTGATCTGCATGGCTCCTCCTGGAGATCACAGCTAGGTTCCTAGGATGCCCTAGTGCGCGTGACGGCGCTACCCCGGACACGCGGAGGGCACTTGCCGAAAGCCCCCGGACCCATCGATCCGGGGGCTTTCAGGACAAGCAGGTGGTTACTACCAGGAACCGGCGGTAGGGCCGGCCGAACCGCCACGTCGGCGCAGGTACTTCTCGAACTCCTGGGCGATCTCGTCCCCGGTCAGCGGGGTGATGCCCGCGTCGCCGACGCGTTCCTCCAGCTCGCGCACGTACTCGCCGAGCTCGGCGTCCTGCTCGGCGGCCCCGCGCACCCGCTGCTCCCACTCCGCCGCCTCCTCCGCCAGGTCGGTCATCGGCACCGGCAGGTCGAGCACCTCCTCGACCCGGTGTAGCAGCGCGAGGGTGGCCTTGGGGCAGGGCGGGTTGTTGGCGTAGTGCGGCACGTGCACCCAGAACGAGACCGCGTCGACCTCGGCGCGGGTGCAGGCGTCGTGCAGCACCCCGACGATCCCGGTGGGGCCGTCGTACCGGGTGGGGGTGAGCTGGTAGCGCCGGGCCGCCTCCGCGTCCGAGGCGCTGCCGCTGATCGGCAGTGGCCGGGTGTACGGCACGTCGGCCAGCAGCGCGCCGAGCAGCACCACCCGCTCGACCTCCAGGCTGTGGCAGATCTCCAGCACCTGCTCGCAGAACGTGCGCCAGCGCATGCTCGGCTCGATGCCCCGGATCAGCACCACGTCCCGCTCGGTGCCCTCCGGGCTGGCCACCATGAAACGGGTGGTGGGCCACTCGACCCGGCGGGTCTCGCCGTCGGCCATCGTGATCGTCGGCCGGCTGACCTGGAAGTCGTAGAAGTCCTCCGGGTCCAGCTCGGTGACCTGCCGCGCCTGCCAGACCTGCTCCAGGTGCTCGACGGCCGCGGTCGACGCGTCCGCGGCGTCGTTCCAGCCCTCGAAAGCGGCGATGGCCACGGGGGACCGCAGCACCGGCAGCCCGTCGAACTCGGTCATGCCGTCACCTCACCCTGTCGTCGGCGGGCGGCCCCGGGCTGCGGCCCGGTCGTCCGCCCGCCGGGCCCGGTGGCGTCCCTGATGTCCTTCACGTCCGCCAGCCTACGTGTCGGGGCCGGATGCGGCCCGTCGGCCGCGCCGGTCCGGCCGGCGGGCCCCCGGGCGCGGCCGACGCGTCCCGCCGCCGGTGGTGTGACCCGGCCGACACATTGGGAGAGCCCGAGCCGGGGGTCACCCCTCCGTGACTCCTCGCACTACCCTAAGTTCTGTGCGGACTTCGTTGCTGGATGTGCTGTCAGACCGGATCATCGTCGCCGACGGCGCGATGGCGACGATGCTTCAGGCAGCCGACCTGACCCTGGACGACTTCGAGGGGCACGAGGGCTGCAACGAGATCCTCAACGTCACACGCCCGGACGTGATCCATGGGGTGCACGACGCCTACCTGGCGGCCGGCGCGGACTGCGTCGAGACGAACACCTTCGGCGCGAACCTGGCCAACCTCGCTGAGTACGACCTCCAGCACCGGATCAGGGAGCTGTCCGAGACGGGCGCGCGAATCGCCCGCCGGGCCGCCGACGCGTGGAGCACCGCCGAACGGCCCCGGTTCGTGCTCGGCGCCATCGGCCCGGGCACGAAGCTGCCCACCCTCGGGCACGCCGCGTACGCGACGCTGCGCGACGCGTACCAGGAGAACGCGGCCGGCCTGCTCGCTGGCGGGGCGGACGCGTTGATCATCGAGACGTGCCAGGACCTGCTCCAGGTGAAGGCGGCGGTGGTCGGGTCCCGCCGGGCCATGGCCGAGGCCGGGCAGAGCGCGCCGCTGATCTGCCACGTCACCGTGGAGACCACCGGCACGATGCTGCTGGGCAGCGAGATCGGCGCGGCGCTGACCGCCCTGGAGCCGCTGGGCATCGACCTGATCGGGCTCAACTGCGCGACGGGGCCGGCGGAGATGAGCGAGCACCTGCGCTACCTGTCCCAGCACGCCCGGGTGCCGCTGTCGGTGATGCCGAACGCCGGCCTGCCGCAGCTCACCGCCGACGGCGCGGTGTACCCGCTGACCCCGGTGGAACTGGCCGACGCGCTGGAGCGGTTCGTCGCCGAGTACGGGGTGGCGCTGGTCGGCGGGTGCTGTGGGACGACCCCGGAGCACATTCGGATGGTCGCCGAGCGGCTGCACGGGGTGCGGCCGGGCACCCGCGAGCCGCGCGCCGACGCCGGGGTCTCCTCGATCTACCACCACGTGCCGTTCGCCCAGGACGCCAGCGTGCTGATGGTGGGGGAGCGGACCAACGCCAACGGCTCGAAGGCGTTCCGCGAGGCGATGCTGGCCGGTGACTGGCAGGCATGTGTGGAGATCGCCCGCAGCCAGGCCCGGGACGGCTCGCACCTGCTGGACCTGTGCGTGGACTACGTTGGCCGCGACGGCACCCGGGACATGCGGGAACTGGCCGGGCGGTTCGCCACCGCGTCCACGTTGCCGATCATGCTGGACTCGACCGAGCCGCAGGTCATCGAGGCCGGGCTGGAGATGCTCGGCGGGCGCTGCGTGGTCAACTCGGTCAACTTCGAGGACGGCGACGGGCCGGGTTCCCGTTACGCCCGGGTGATGCCGGTCATCGCCGAGCACGGGGCGGCGGTGGTGGCGCTGCTCATCGACGAGGAGGGCCAGGCCCGCACAACGGAGTGGAAGGTGCGGGTCGCGCAGCGGCTGATCGAGGATCTGACCGGTCGGTGGGGGCTGCGCCGGGCGGACATCCTGATCGACGCGCTGACCTTCCCGATCGCCACCGGGCAGGAGGAGACCCGGCGCGACGGCATCGCCACGATCGAGGCGATCCGGGAAATCGCCCGCCGTTGGCCGGGGGTGAACTTCACGCTGGGCATCTCGAACGTGTCGTTCGGGCTGAACCCGGCGGCCCGGCAGGTGCTCAACTCGGTCTTCCTGCACGAGTGCGTGCAGGCGGGGCTGACGTCAGCGATCGTGCACGCCAGCAAGATCCTGCCGATGTCGAAGATCCCGCAGGAGCAGCGCGAGATCGCCCTGGACCTGGTCTACGACCGGCGCCGCGAGGGCTACGACCCGGTGCAGCGGTTTATCGAGGTCTTCGAGGGGGTGGACGCCTCCTCGGCGCGGGCGACCCGGGCGGAGGAGTTGGCGGCGCTGCCGCTGGACGAGCGGCTGCGGCGGCGAATCGTCGACGGCGAGCGCAACGGCCTGGAGGCCGACCTCGACGCGGCGATGGCCGGGGGCAGGTCACCACTGTCGATCATCAACGAACTGCTGCTGGACGGCATGAAGGTGGTCGGGGAGCTGTTCGGCTCGGGCCAGATGCAACTGCCGTTCGTGCTCCAGTCGGCCGAGGTGATGAAAACGGCGGTGGCCTACCTGGAGCCGCACATGGAGAAGGCCGACGACGGCGGCAAGGGCCGGATCGTGCTGGCCACCGTCAAGGGCGACGTGCACGACATCGGCAAGAACCTGGTGGACATCATCCTGTCCAACAACGGCTACGAGGTCGTCAACATCGGCATCAAGCAGCCGATCAACGCGATCCTCGATGCGGCCGAGCAGCACCGGGCCGACGCGATCGGGATGTCGGGGCTGCTGGTCAAGAGCACGGTCATCATGAAGGAGAACCTGGCCGAGATGGCCGAGCGCGGGGTCGCGCAGCGCTGGCCGGTGCTGCTCGGCGGGGCGGCGCTGACCCGGGCGTACGTGGAGGACGACCTGCGGGCGATGTTCCCCGGCCAGGTTCACTACGCCCGGGACGCCTTCGAGGGGCTGTCGCTGATGGAGCGGGTGATGACGGCCAAGCGGGGTGGCGCGCCAGTGGTGGACCCGCAGCGGGAGGCGGCCCTGGCGGCGCGCCGGCAGCGTCGCGAGCGGCAGCGGGCGATGGTCGGCGAGGCGCTGCCGGGGCTGAACGACGCGTCGGTGCGTTCGGACGTGGCGGTCGACGTGGAGGTGCCGACGCCGCCGTTCTTCGGCACCCGGGTGGTGAAGGGCCTGCCGCTGGCGGAGTACGCGGCGCTGCTCGACGAGCGGGCGACGTTCCTGGGGCAGTGGGGGCTGCGGGGCGCGCGGGGCGGCAAGGGCCCATCGTACGAGGAATTGGTGGAGAGCGAGGGTCGGCCCCGGCTGCGGTACTGGCTGGACCGGCTGACCGCCGACAAGGTCCTCGAGGCGGCCGTGGTGTACGGGTACTTCCCGGCGTACTCGGAGGGCAACGACCTGGTGGTGCTGGACGAGAACGGGCACGCCGAGCGGGCTCGGTTCTCGTTCCCGAGGCAGCGGCAGGAGCGGCGGCTGTGTCTGGCCGACTTCTTCCGGCCGAAGGGCGACCGGCTCGACGTGGTGGCGTTGCAGTTGGTGACCGTCGGGCAGCCGATCAGCGAGTACACGGCGAAGATGTTCGCCGGCAACGCCTACCGTGACTACCTGGAGGTGCACGGCCTGTCGGTGCAGCTCACGGAGGCGCTGGCGGAGTACTGGCACCGGCGGATCCGGGCGGAGCTGACGCTGCCGGGCGGCCGTACGGTGGGCGACGACGATCCGGCGGACCTGGCGGGCTTGCTGCGCACCGACTACCGGGGCTGCCGGTACGCGTTCGGCTACCCGGCCTGCCCGGACCTGGAGGACCGGGCGAAGATCGTGGACCTGCTGGGCGCCGACCGGATCGGGGTGGAGCTGTCGGAGGAGTTCCAGCTGGTGCCGGAGCAGGCGACCGACGCGATCGTGGTGCACCATCCGGAGGCGAACTACTTCAACGCCAAGTGACGCCGTGAGCGCTCTGACCTGCGGCCGACCCGGAAAGGAGGGTCGCAGCACCGGAGGGGCCACGTCAGTGCGCTCGCGTACGCCCTTGCGCCGCACGTTGTCCTGTTGCGGGATCGTCAATCGGTCCGGTGCGCAGGCATCGCGCCAGGATGGGGATCATCACCGTCGCAGGGACGAGGTGTAGCCCGAGGAGGGCGGTGGTGGCGGCGGTTTCTGCTCCGGAGAGGAGGGGCGGGACCAACGAGATCGCGGTCAGCGACACTGCCGTCCACACGAATCGTTTGGCGGGGCGAGCGCTCCAACGAAGAAGAGCCACGGCAATGACGATGCCCACGACCGAGAAGAAGCCGGTCACCACGGCGAACCCGGACAACGGTATCGTCTCGCCACCATCGGGGACCTCGAAGTCGACGCCGACGGCCTGGGCAAGCGCAGCGGCGAGGGTGGTGACCACCGTCGCTGCGAGCGTGGCAATGAAGCCGGTGCCGGCGAGCCCGCGGAGTCGGTGGGTGTGGCTCGTCTGGCCCGATGCCGGGCCTGGGACGATCCCGGTGTCATTCATGCTGTGCATGTCGTTCCTCCATCATCGGCAACTGGCGTACGGGGTGCGTTGACTGGCATGTGACGGTCCTGGCCCTGGGGTGACGATGCGCCCTGCACCCGCCTGGGGGTGACGACGCCGGACGCGTTTCACCACTGCGCCGCGACCACCGCGACACGTGCGCCACCGCGCAGCGCGAGCGTCCACACCGGGGCTACTCCGTGCCGTCCGCCGGTAGGCGCTCCGGCAGCCCGAGCCGCGGGAACTGGTCGTCGTGAAACATGAAGATCTCGGTGATCGCCCCGCTGGTGACGCGCAGGACGTCGATCGTCAATGGCAGGTACGCGTCTTCGCGCTCCTGCCAGATGTAGAAGGCGACGGCGGGCTGCCGGTTGACGGAGGTGCGGATGCCGCGCAGGCCCGTCATGCCCTCGAAGCCATCCTCGACCCAACTGTTCACCACCGCGTCGCGGCCGACGCACAGGCCCGGCGTGGGCGGCATCGAGCAGCGGACGTCGTCCCGTAGCAGGGCAGCGAGCACGTCGACGTCCGTGGCTACGCTCGCGTCGGTAAATCGGCGCACCAGCTCGCGCGTCCCTGCGTCCTCCTCACCGCCGGTCCAGTCCTGCCGCTCGGCGGGCAGGTGCTCCCGCATGCCGGCGCGCGCCCGCTGCAGCGCGCTGTTCACGGAGTTGACGGAGTCCCCGAGGAACTCCGCGACGTCCTTCGCCGGCCAGCCGAGCACGTCCCGCAGGATCAGCACGGCCCGCGGTCGCGGCGCGAGGTGCTGGACCGCGACCAGGTACGCCAGCTCGATCGTCTCCCGCGCGACGGCGACGGTCTCCGGCTCGTCCGCATAGCCCGCGGGCAGCTCGTCGAGCAGCCGGTCCGGGTAGGGCTGCAGCCACGGCACCTCGCCGCCGGTCGCGGGCTCCGGCCGGCGCTTGGCGAGCAGGTCCAGGCAGGCGTTGGTGGCGATCCGGTACAGCCAGGCCCGGAACGTCGACCGCCCCTCGAAGGTCTCCCGCCGCCGCCAGGCACGGAGGAATGTCTCCTGCACGGTGTCCTCGGCGTCCTCGAACGACCCGAGCATCCGGTAGCAGTGCACGTGCAGCTCCCGTCGGTGCCGCTCCGCCAGCCCAGAAAACGCCGGCTCGTCGACCTCGCCCAGACCGCTCACGCCCAGTTCCTCCAGCCGCGTGTCCGCACCCATCACGTCATCCTTCCGCCTCGCCGTGTCCCGTCGTAGGTGTGACGGGTACGGGCGCGACAACTCATCACCAGGGTCGGTCGGCATGGCTGATCCAGTGACCGATCCGGTCGGTGTCGGCGAATCAGGTCGGCGAGGACCTGGTACACCCATGGCATTCCACCTTGCCCGCCGGCACGCAACCCGGCCGCGAGCAACGCCATGTGACGCGGCGGGCCGGGCGTCGCGGGGCGGCTCGCGTTTCGGGCGGTAGAGTGCCGGCGTGGCGGACGGCTGGGTGTGGGACGAGTCCCTCTTCGAGGGCGCCGCCGCGTACTACGAGCGAGGCCGGCTGCCGTACGCGGAGGGTTTCGCGGCGGCCCTGGCGAACGCGCTCGGCCTGGACGGCTTGGGGCGGTTGCTGGACGTGGGGTGCGGCCCGGGGACGGTGACGGTGCCGCTGGCCGGGTGGTTCGCCGAGGCGGTGGGGGTGGATCCCGACGCCGGGATGCTGGCGCGGGCGCGGCTGCGGGCCGCGCGCGACGGCGTGGGCAACGTCCGGTGGGTACGGGCGCGGGCGGAGGACCTGCCCGCCGGGTTGGGCCGGTTCCGGGCGGTGGTGTTCGCGCAGTCGTTCCACTGGACGGTGCGGGACTCGGTCGCCGCCACGGTGCGGGGGATGTTGCTGCCGGGCGGGGCGTTCGTGCACGTCAGCGACGCCAAGGAGCCGGTGTCGACGGCGGGGTTGCCGCATCCGGTGCCCCCGTACGCGGCGGTCGCCGAGCTGGTGCGCCGCTACCTGGGGCCGGTACGGCGGGCCGGTCGCGGGTTGCTGCCACACGGGACGCCGGGCGGCGAGGCGCTGGTCCTGGCCGGGGCGGGGTTCGCCGGCCCGACGCGGTTGCGGGTGCGCTCCCGCGCGGTGGCGTGGCGGTCGGTCGACGACGTGGTGGCGTGGGTGCATTCGCGGTCGGACGGGGCGCCGCACCTGTTCGGGGCGCGGCTGGCGGAGTTCGACGCCGATCTGCGGGCGTTGCTCAGGGCGTCCTCGCCGACGGGTTGCTTCGCGGAGCGGGTGCCGGACACGGAGCTGATGATCTGGCGGGTGCCCGGCTCGGGGGAATGACCGTCCGACCGAGTGTCCGGCCGGACGGCACGGGGCCGGCCGGCGGGACCAGGGCGGGTGTGGGGCCGGTCAGCCGGTGGCGTTCGACGCGGCGGCGGGCGCCTGCACCAGCGGCCCCTGCACCGAGCGGCCGATGCGGGGGCCTCGGCGAGGAGGTGGGCACGCCAGCGCCGCCACAGCGGGGTCATCCGGGAGGTCAGCAGGACGACGTCGACGGCGTCGTCGGGCAGGACGGTGCGGATGTCGAGGGCGTGGCGGGCGGGGCGCGCCGGGTCGCCGGGGAGCCGGGCGAGCAGCGTCTCGTCGTAGTCGAACAGGTGGGCGGGCGGAAACCCGGCCGGCAGTTCGCCGCCGCAGCCGAACACGGCGATCCGCGCGCCGGGTGGCACGGTGTCGCGCAGCCGGGCCAGTTCCGCGGTGACGTCGAGGGCGCGGAGCTGCCAGGTCAGGGGGACGCGGGACAGGTCGAAGGCGGTGCTGGCGAACGTGGCGTGCCGGCCGTCCCAAAAGGAGGCAAGGGTGCCGAAGGCGCGGACGATCTCCTCCGGGCTGCGGTCGCGGGTTGCGGCCTCCAGGCCGGGGGTGGGGTCGTCGGGCCGGTAGCCGTAGGTGTAGCCGAGGACGGCGCGGGTTGGCCCGGGTCGGGCGTGGGCGGCGAGGAAGTCGGGGCCGGGCAGCACGCCGGTGTCGACGAACGCGAGGATGCCGCCGGCTGCGAGCCGGGTGCCGGCGTTGCGGGCGGCGGCGGCGCGGAAGCCGAGGTCGGGCTGGAAGTGGTAGCGCAGGCAGAGCCGGTCGGTGAACGCGTCGACGATCTGCGGGGTGTCGTCGGTGGAGCCGTCGTCGGCGACGACCACCTCGTAGCGCTCGGTGGGCATCCGCTGGCCGGCGAGCGCGGCCAGGGTGCCGCGCAGCAGCGGCGAACGGTTGTAGGCGGGGACGATGACTGAGATCAGTGGTGCGGCGGCAGATGACTTCGTAGTGCGGGAAGACGCGGCCCGCTGCGGCGTTCCGGCATCGCCGGGCGTCATTGTCGGGCATCCACGTACGCCGAAGACTGCCCGCCGCGGCGGCGCGGCGCGGGGCCGGCGACATCCCGAAATATGGGAGATGATCGCGACTTCTGGCACGGTTGACGCCATGGCCGCCCTTCTCCGTTCGCGCGTCACCGACTGGACCCTCACCGTGCCCGTGCTGGCCGTGGTGATCCTGGCTCTGACCTGGGGCAGGGAGCTGCCCCCGCTGGTCGTAGGTGTGGTTGCCACGTTCCTCGCCGGGGCGGTGCTCGCGGCCGTGCACCACGCGGAGGTGGTCGCCCACAAGGTGGGGGAGCCGTTCGGCTCACTGGTCCTCGCCGTCGCGGTCACGGTGATCGAGGTGGCCCTGATCGTCACCCTGATGATCAGCGGCGGGGACAAGACGCAGGCGCTGGCCCGGGACACGGTCTTCGCCGCCGTAATGATCACCTGCAACGGCATTCTCGGCCTGTCCCTGCTGCTCGGGGCCCTGCGCCGCCGGGTCGCGGTGTTCAACCCCGAGGGCACCGGCGGGGCCCTGGCCACCGTGGCGACCCTGGCCACTCTCAGCCTGGTGGTGCCGACCTTCACCACCAGCCGGCCCGGCCCCGAGTTCTCCCCGCCGCAGCTCGCCTTCGCCGCCGTGGCGTCGCTCGCCCTGTACGGGCTGTTCGTGCTGGTGCAGACCGGCCGGCACCGCGACTATTTCCTGCCCGTCACCGCGGACGGGACGGTCGCCGACGCCGACGCCGACGGGCACGCCGACCCCCCGTCGGCCGGTGCCGCACTGGCCAGCCTGGTGATGCTGCTGGTGGCGCTGATCGCCGTGGTGGGCCTCGCGAAGATGGTGTCCCCGGCGATCGAGGCCGGGGTGTCGGCGGCGAATTTGCCGCAGTCGTTCGTCGGCGTCGTGATCGCGCTGCTGGTGCTGCTGCCGGAGACCCTCGCCGCGGCCCGCGCCGCGCGGCGCGACCGGGTGCAGATCAGCCTCAACCTTGCCCTCGGGTCGGCCATGGCCAGCATCGGGCTGACCATCCCCGCCATCGCGATCGCCTCGATCTGGCTCGACGGGCCGCTGCTGCTCGGGCTGGGCGGCACCCAGCTGGCCCTGCTGGCGCTGACCGTCGTCGCCGGCGTGCTGACCGTGGTGCCGGGGCGGGCCACCCTGTTGCAGGGCGGCGTGCACCTGGTCCTGCTGGCCGCGTTCGTCTTCCTCGCCGCCAGCCCCTGACCCCACTGGCGGCGCGTTCGCCGTTGATCGTGGCCGGGGATGGTCACCGTACCGCCGGCCGGGCATGATCGGCGGGGAGCCGGGGTAGAAACCGGCGAGGAGGAGCCGGGGAGGCGCTGTGACGGCACGCTCGGGACGTCGACCGGGTGGATCGCTGGTCGGTCTGGTGGCCGCGTTGGTGCTGGCCGGCGGCTGTGTGGTCGGCGGGGTGAACGAGGGCGAGCCGCAGCGGCCCCTGCCCCAGTCGACCCGCCAACCCACCTCGCCGCAGGCCGAGCGGACCCGCGCCGACGGCACCACCAGTGTGGCCGAGTTCAAGGAGGACATGACCGTCGCCGTGGACAAGGCCGAGATCTACTGGGCCGCGCAGTTCCGGGCATCGGGCCGGCGGTTCCAGCCGGTGCGGCGGGTCGTGCCGTACCAGCGGGAGGGCGAGGTCGCCTGCGCCGGGCAGGCGCTGCCCCGCAACAACGCGGTGTACTGCTCGGCGGGCGACTTCATCGCCTACGACGTCAACTGGTCGGTCGCGGCCTTCCGGCAGGTCGGCGACGCGTTCCTGTACTACCTGCTCGGCCACGAGTACGCCCACGGCATCCAGGTGCGCCTCGGCATCCGCGCCAGTTTCACCATCCAGCAGGAGTTGCAGGCCGACTGCATGGCCGGGGCGTACATCGGCGGCTCGATCGAGGCCGGGCAGCTGCGGCTGGAGGACGGCGACCTCGAGGAGTTCCGGGAAGGGCTGCTCGCCGTCGGCGACGACCCCGACCAGCCGTGGTTCGCCGAGGGGGCGCACGGCACCGCCGAGCAGCGCTCCGACTCCTTCTTCCGCGGGTACGAGTCGGGCCTGTCGGCCTGCAACCTGGGCTGACAGTGGGGCCTGGCCGGCCCCGGCAGGGGCCCGGGTCCGGCGGAGCGGGCCGGCTGAGAGGATCGGGTCGCCCCCGCGACCCCTGGAGGACCCACTGAGCAGCCACCATCCGGCCGCCGTGCTCTTCGACATGGACGGCACCCTGGTCGACAGCGAGAAGCTGTGGGACGTCGCCCTGCGCGAACTCGCGGCCGAGTACGGCGCCACCCTCTCCGACGCCGGCCGTAGGGCGATGATCGGCACGAGCATGGCCGAGGCGATGCGGATCCTGCACGACGACCTCGGCCAGCCGACGCGTGACCCGCTGACCAGCGCGGCGTGGATCGACGCCCGGATCCTGGAGCTGTTCCGCACCGGGCTGCGCTGGCGGCCCGGCGCGCTGGCGCTGCTGCGGGCGGTCCGGGCGGCGGGCATCCCGACCGCCCTGGTGACCTCCAGCCGCCGGCCGCTGGTGGAGGTGGCGCTGGACACCCTGGGCCGGGACAGCTTCGACGCGGTGGTCTGCGGCGACGAGGTCGACGCGGCGAAGCCGCACCCGGAGCCGTACCTGACGGCCGCCCGGCTGCTTGGCGTGCCCATCGCCCGTTGTGTGGCGATCGAGGACTCCCCGACCGGGGTGGCCAGCGCCCTCGCCGCGGGTGCGGCCGTGCTGGCGGTGCCGGCGGAGGTGCCGATCGCGGCGGCCGACGGCGTACACCAGATGGAGAGCCTGACCGGCGCGGACCTGGAGTTGCTCGCCGCCCTGCTCGGCGGGCCGCCGGCCTGACCTCCGGCGGCCCGCCCGGACCCCCTCAGCCGGCGGTGAGGATCAGCGAGCCGTCGTCGGTGAACGCGATCGGGTGCTCGCGGACGGGTTAGGAGGGGTCCCCTGCTACGCCGTAGGCGTCGGCAGGGGACCCCTCCTTGCCCCGCGTCAGTCGTGGGCGATGGCGCCCAGCACGTTGATCCGGGCGGCGCGGACCGCCGGCAGCGCCGCCGCGATCATCCCGATCAGCGCGGCCAGCCCGAGGAAGATCCCCATCTGCGACCAGGGCAGCACCAGGTCGGTGATCCCCTCGTCCTTCAGGGCCCGGACCACCGCCGCGCCGAGCCCGGTGCCGACCGCGACGCCGAGCAGCGCGCCGAACACGGAGATCACCACGGCCTCCACGGTGATCATCCGCATGGTCTGCGCCCGGCGCAGCCCGATCGCCCGCAGCAGCCCCAGCTCCCGGGTGCGCTCCAGCACCGACAGCGCCAGGGTGTTGACGATGCCCAACACCGCGATCACGATGGCCAGCGCCAGCAGGATCTGGATCATCGTGAGCAGCGTGTCGAAGACGCTGGTCTGCTGCTTGATGTAGCTGGCCCGGTCGGCCACCGACACCTCCGGGTTGTCGGCGACCAGCGAGTCGAGCTGCGGCTGCACCTGCGACACCGGCGTGCCCGCGCTCAGCCGCACCAGCGCCGAGAACGGCTGCGGGTTGGTGAACTCCGCCCCCGCCTGTTCCGGCAGGATGATCGACCCGATGGACCTCTCGTCGGGCAGGACCGCCGTCACCGTGTATGTGTGCGGCCCCTCACCCCGGGCGAACTGCGCGGTCAACCGGTCACCCACCGACTTGCCCAGCTCCTTCGCGCCGGAGACGCTCAGCGCCACCTGGTCCGGCCCTAGCGTGGCGATCGTGCCCGACTGCGCGACGGTGCCGTAGATCCGGGCCATCGCGGCCAGGTCGGTCAGGGCCACCACGTATTTCGGGTCGCCGTCGACGACCGCGTTGTCGTTGTACACGCCCAGCACCGCGTCCACCCCCGGCAACGCGGCGGCCCGGTCCACCACCGACGGATCGAACGTCGGCGGCCGGGGCCCGGTCTGCTCCCCGGAAATCACCAACTGCGCGTCGACGATGCGTTCCGCCGTGGCCGAGATGCTCGACTTGGCCGAGTCGAGGAGCACCGTCACCCCGGTCACCAGGGCGATACCGACCATCAGCGCGGCAGCGGTGATCGCCGTGCGGCGCGGGTTGCGCCCCGAGTTCAGCCGGCCCAGCCGGCCCGGCACCGACCAGGCGAACAGCGCGCCGAGCAGCGACACCACCGGCCGGCTGATCAGCGGGGTCAGCAGCGCCACCCCGATGAACGTGAACAGCACCCCGCCCAGGATCACCATCAGCGTGGACCCGCCGGCGTTGCCGGTCAGCCCGAGGGCCAGCAGCCCGCCGCCGAGGGTGGTGACCACGGCGCCGGAGACCGTGATCTTCGTGAGCGGCCGGTCCGGGGTGGCCACGTCCTGCATCGCCGCGATCGGCGGGATGCGCGACGCCCGCAGCGCCGGCAGCAACGCCGCGACCACCGTGATCAGCATGCCGACGGCGAACGCGCTGAGCACCGCCATCGGTGGCACGCCGATCCCGGCCAGCGACAGCCCGCCAGCGAACCTGCCGAACGCCCAGGCCAGCAGGGCACCCACTCCGATGCCCGCGCCGAGCCCGAGGACCGAGGCGACCAATCCGATCGCGAGTGCCTCCAGCACCACCGAGCCGATGATCTGCCCCCCGCTGGCGCCGATGGCCCGCATCAGGGCCAACTCCCGGGTCCGCTGCGCCACGATGATCGAGAAGGTGTTGAGGATCAGGAACGTGCCCACCAGCAGCGCCACCGCGGCGAAGCCGAGCAGCACTTTGTTGAAGAAGGACAGCCCCTCCTTGAGGCTGGCCGAGGCGGCGGCGGAGAGTTCCTCGCCGGTCTTGACGTCGTAGCCGGCGCCCAGGGCGCGGGCCACGTCGTCGCGTACCGCCTCCGGGCGCACCCCGTCGGCGGCCTGCACGGTTACGCTGTTGAAGGTGCCGGGCTTGCCGAGCATCAGCCGCTGGGCGGTGGGCGTGGTGAACGCGATCTGGTTGACCCCGCCGATGGAGTCCCGGCCGCCGCTGTAGCCGAAGATGCCGACCAGGGTGAAGTCACGGCGCTTGGACTCGAACGCGGTCAGCGCCCCGACCCGGTCACCCACCTTGACCTTGGCGGCCGTCGCGAGGGCCGCGTTCACCACGATCTCGTCGTCGGCCTGCGGGGCACGCCCCTCGCGCAGCCGCACCACGTCGCTCTCGCCGGTCCAGTTCTCCCCGAGCTGGGGCGGGCCGAACGAAGTGATCGCCTTGCCGTTGCTGCCGATGAGCCGGGCCCCGTCGGCGCTGACCACGCCCGTGGCCGACGCCACCCCGGGCACCGCCCGCACCCGGTCCACCACGTCCGCGCCGAACGGCGGGGACACCTGCTCGCCCTCGGCCTCACCCACCACGAGTTTCGGCTTCGCGGCGACGTTGACGTCGACGCCCTCGAACGCGTCGGCGAAGACCGCGTCGAAGGACCGGCCGAGGGTGTCGGTGAGCACGAACGCGCCGGAGACGAACATGACGCCGAGCACCACGGCCAGGCCGGACAGCACCAGGCGCACCTTGCGCGCCAACAGGCTCTTCAGGGTCGCTCGGAACATCAGTTGCCCACCTCGGTGGTGGCGGGCAGGTCGAGCTTCTTCATGGTGTCCAGCACCGTGTCGGCGGTCGGCTCGATCAGCTCCGACACGATCTCGCCGTCGGCGAGGAACACCACCCGGTCGGCGTACGCGGCGGCCGTCGGGTCGTGGGTCACCATGACGATCGTCTGGCCGTGCTCGCGCACCGAGTTGCGCAGGAAGTTCAGCACCTCCGCACCGGAGCGGGAGTCCAGGTTGCCCGTCGGCTCGTCGGCGAAGATCACCTCGGGGCGGGCGACCAGCGCCCGCGCGCACGCCACCCGCTGCTGCTGGCCGCCGGAGAGCTGCGCCGGGCGGTGGTCGAGCCGGTCGCGCAGCCCCACCGTGTCGATCACGACGTCGTACCAGACCGGGTCCGGCCGGCGCCCGGCGATCGACAACGGCAGCAGGATGTTCTCCTTCGCCGTCAGCGTCGGCAGCAGGTTGAACTGCTGGAAGATGAAGCCCACCTTGTCGCGGCGCAGCTTCGTCAGCCCGGCGTCGCCGAGCCCGGTCACCGTCGTGTCGCCGATCGACACCGTGCCCCTAGTGACCGAGTCCAGGCCGGCCAGGCAGTGCATCAACGTCGACTTGCCCGACCCGGACGGGCCCATGATCGCCGTGAACTGGCCCCGCTCGAACTCGGCGCTCACCCCCCGCAGCGCGACGACCTGAGCCTCGCCGCTGCCGTACACCTTCCACACGTCGCTTGCGCGGGCCGCGGCCCGATCCTGGCGGCCTGTCGTCGCGGTCACGTCATCTACCTCTTCCTCGGGCTGGGTCCGCACCGGCCCCCGCTGGCCCGGTGCGGGCATGTGCTCATCCTCGGCCCCCCGCGGCACCGAACCCTCCGACTCCGGGGGGAGCCCAGGCGGATTTCCCGCTGCGGGTGGGCCCCGATGCCGGCTCAGGGTTGCCCCTGACCGCTACGCGGTACGCGCACCTGGCCCCGGGCCCGCCGGCTAGGCCCGGGGGCGCACCAGACCCGACTCGTACGCGAACACCACGGCCTGCACCCGGTCGCGCAACCCCAGCTTGGTCAGCACGTGCCCGACGTGGGTCTTCACGGTCGTCTCGCTGACCGTCAACTCGCGGGCGATCTCCGCGTTGGACAACCCCCGCGCCACCTGCACGAGCACCTCCCGCTCGCGCTCGGTGAGCGCGTTGAGCGCCTTCGGCGGGGTCGCCGCCGGGTCGGGCAGCGCGTCGGCGAAGCGGTCCAGCAGCCGCTTGAGGATCCGCGGGGCGACCACCGCGTCCCCGGCGGCGACGGTGCGGATGGCGGTGATGAGGTCCTCCGCCGGCACGTCCTTGGCCAGGAAGCCGCTGGCCCCGGCGCGTAGCGCCCCCACCACGTACTCGTCGAGGTCGAAGGTGGTCAGGATCAGCACCCGCACCGGCAGCCGGGCGTCGACGATGGCCCGGGTCGCGGCCACCCCGTCCATCCGGGGCATCCGGATGTCCATCAGCACCACGTCGGGCAGCAGCCGGCGGGACAGCTCCACCGCCTCCACCCCGTCGCCGGCCTCGGCCACGATGTCCAGCCCGTCCTCGGAGCCCAGCACCATGCGGAAGCCGGTACGCAGCAGCGGCTGGTCGTCGGCGAGCAGGATCCGCACCGGCCGCGGCGGCGTCGTGCCCTCTCCGGTCATCTGGATCCCCCCGTCACGCCGGCCCCGCCCGGCTGGTCGTGGCGCGGCCCGGTCACGCCGAAGCCGTCCCGAGCTGCTCCACCGGAATCCTCGCGTACACCCGGTAGCCTCCGCCGGGCCGGGCCCCGATGCGCAGCGTCCCGCCGTAGAGGCCGACCCGCTCCCGCATGCCCACCAGCCCGTGCCCGATTCGGCCCGAACCCGGCACCGGCCCCCGGCCGGTGTCGGTGACCTCCACGGCCAGGAACGCCGCGCCGAACGTCAACCGGACCACGGCCGTCGCCTTCCCGGCGTGCTTGAGGGCGTTGGTCAGCGCCTCCTGCACGATCCGGTAGACGGTCAACGCCACGCCCTCCTCCAGCGACCCCGGCACGCCCTCGACGCGCAGCGTCACCGGCAGCCCGGCCTCGCGTACCTGCTCCACCAGCCCCTCGATGCCGGCCAGGCCGGGCTGGGGGGCCAGGTCGGCGGCCGGTTCGGCGTCGGTGCGCAGCACGTCCAGCAGCCGGCGTAGCTCCCGCAGGGTGGCCCGGCCGGTGTCCTCGATGGTGGCGATCGCCTCGTCGGCGGCGTCCGGGTCGCGGCGCAGCACCCGCCGGGCGCCGGTGGCGAGGACCCCCATCACGCTCACGTGGTGGGCCACCACGTCGTGCAGCTCCCGGGCGATGCGCCGCCGCTCGTCGGCGACCGCCTGCTCGGCCAGGGAACGCTGGTTCTGCTCGGCCACCCGGGCCCGCTCCCGCAGCGCCTCGGTGGAGGCACGGCGGGCGTGCACCGCCCGACCCACCGCGTACGCCACCACGGCGACGAGCAGGTTGTTGAGCACCAGGTAGGCCGGGCCGACCTCGAAGACCGCGTCGGCGACCGGGACGAGGACGTTGGCCACCATCACCGGCGTCCACAGCGCCACGGCGGACAGCGCCGCGGGGCGGGCCGGGTGGTGCGCCGCCATCGTGTACGTCAACGCCATGAAGGTGAGGCTCTGCGTGGCCGGGGCCTGCCCGAGCCCCGCCGGCACCGCAAGGGTGGCCACGGCGGCGACCACCGCCGGCCACGGCGCCACCCGGCGCAGCGCCACCGGGGCGGCGCAGAGCACACTCCAACCCATCGCGGCCGGCAGCGGGCCGGGCCGCAAATGCACCGGGGTGAGCAGCACGAAGACGGCGTCCACCAGCACCACGGCGACGGCGAGGAGCACGTCGGCGGCCAGCGGGTGGCGGCGCAGCAACGCCTTCGGCCCTGCGGTCATACCGGAACGCTAGCCGCCGCCGGTCGCGATCGGTCGTCGCCGATGGTGAACCCGGTCTCCTCCTCAGGGAGGAGGCTCACTCGTCCGCCCCGGGCGGGCTGGGCCGGGACCGGGCGTCGACCAGTGGGTCCGCCGCGGCAGCCGGGGCCGGGAACGGCGGCGGGGTGCCGCCGAAGCTCGGGCACAGCGCCCGGTGGTTGCACCAGTCGCACAGCCGGCTCGGCCGGGGCCGGAAGTCCTGCCGGGCCGTGGCCGCCTCGATCGCCTGCCACAGCGCCACCACGGTGCGCTCGAAGCGCGCCAACTCCTCGGCGTCCGGGGTGTAGTCGCAGACCTCCGCGTCCTTGAGGTAGAGCAGCCGCAATACCCGGGGCACCACGCCGCGCGTGCGCCACAGCACCAACGCGTAGAACTTGAGCTGGAACAGCGCCCGCGCCTCGAACGCCTCCCGGGGCGCGCCGCCGGTCTTGTAGTCGACCACCCGCAGCGCCCCGTCCGGGGCCACGTCTAGGCGGTCCAGGTAGCCTCGGATCAGCAGTTCGTCATCGACCACCGCGGAGATCAACGCCTCTCGCTCGGCCGGCTCCAGCCGGCGCGGGTCCTCGACCGCGAAGTAGCCCTCCAGCAGCCCGGCCGCCGACCGCAGGAACTCCGCCGTGCCGTCGGGGTCACCGGCGTCGAACAGGGCGGCCAACTCCGGCTGCTCGGCGACCAGCCGGTCCCACTGCGGGGCCACCAGGTCACCGGCCGCCTCTGGGGTGCGGCCGGCGGCCGGCAGGTCGAACAGCCGCTCCAGCACCGCGTGCACCAGCGTGCCCCGGACCTGCTCCACGCTGGGCCGCTCCGGCAGCCGGTCGATGCTGCGGAACCGGTAGAGCAGCGGACAGGTCTTGAAGTCGGCCGCCCGTGACGGCGACAGCGACGCCCGGACCGTCGCCGGCACCTTCGCCGTGGCCCGCGACTGCTGCTGGTCGATCACCGGTTCCGCCGTCATGCCCGGAAGGTTAGGCCACCGGTCCGACAAGCCCACCGCGCCGCTCCGACAGGTGATCGTGCGCGCCGGGTCCGTAGCATCGGGACGATGGAGCAGCAGACCGACCGCCCGCCCCGCCGACCCGCCCGCCCCGGCCTCACCGTCGGTCGGGTGTTCGGCGTGCCCCTGCACCTCAACGGGTCGATGCTGCTGCTGGCCCTGCTGGTCACCGTGACGTACGCCGAGTTCGCCCGCCGCCAGCTCGACCTGTCCCAGCTCGGCGCGTACCTGATCGGGGTCGGGTTCGTCGTGTCGCTGCTCGGCTCGGTGCTGCTGCACGAACTCGGCCACGCCCTCACCGCACGCCGGTACGGCATCGGCGTGCGGGGGATCACCCTGGAGTTGCTCGGCGGGTACACCGAGATGGACCGTGACGCCCCCAGCCCCCGGGTCGACCTGCTGGTGTCGCTGGCCGGCCCGGCGGTCTCCGCCGTGCTCGGCGTCGCCGCCGTCGCCGTCACCCTGGCGCTGCCCGACGGCACCCTGGCCAACCAGCTCGCCTTTCAGCTCGCGCTCAGCAACGTCATCGTCGCGCTGTTCAACCTGCTGCCCGGGCTGCCGCTGGACGGCGGCCGGGCGCTGCGGGCCGCGGTGTGGGCGCTCACCCGCGACCGACACACCGGCACCGAGGTCGCCGGCTGGGTCGGCCGGGCGGTCGCCGTCGGAACCGCCGCGCTGGCGGTCGTGCTGACGGTCAACCGGCTGCTGGCACCCCTGGCCCTGCCGCTGATGCTGCTCGTCGCGGTCACCCTGTGGCGCGGTGCGGGACAGTCCATTCGTCTCGCCCGGATCAGCCGCCGGTTCCCGCTGATCGACCTGCGCCGGCTGGCCCGCCCGGTCCTCGCGGTGCCCACCGGCACCCCGCTGGCCGAGGCGCAGCGCCGCCGTGCCGAGGGCGCCCGCCCCGACGCCGCGCTCGCCGTCGCCGACGGTGCCGGCCGGCCGGTCGCCCTGGTCGACCCGGTCGCCGCCGACGCCGTGCCGCCGGCACGGCGGCCCTGGATCGCCGTCGACGCGGTGTCGCGCACCCTGGCCGGCCTGCCGGTCCTGCCGGCCGGCCTCGACGGGGAACGGGTGATGGAGGCGGTGCGGACCCACCCGGGCGCACAGTACGTCGTGACGGCAGGCGAAGATGTCGTCGGCGTTCTGCACATCGCGGACCTGGCGCAGCTCCTGGAACCCAAACGGAAGATGAACACGTGACCGCACATCCCTCCTCCCTCTCGGCCGACCCCGGCGCGCCGGGATCCGCCGACACCCCGGCGCCCCTGCCGGCGGCCCCCGGCGACGGCGCGGCGTCCGGCGCCCCGGGCCTCCGCCATGGCAGGGGGCCGTTCCGCCCCGGCGACCGGGTGCAGCTGACCGACCCGAAGGGGCGGATGCACACGGTCACCCTGGAGCCTGGCAAGGAGTTCCACACCCACCGCGGGATCCTCGCCCACGACGCCCTGATCGGGCTGCCCGACGGCAGCGTGGTCACCACCTCCGGCGGGGGCACCGCGTTCCTCGCGCTACGCCCCCTGCTGTCGGACTACGTGCTGTCCATGCCTCGCGGCGCCCAGGTGATCTATCCGAAGGACTCGGCGCAGATCGTCGCCATGGGTGACATCTTCCCCGGCGCGAAGGTCCTGGAGGCCGGCGCCGGCTCCGGCGCGCTGAGCTGCTCCCTGCTGCGGGCCGTCGGCACCACCGGCGAGCTGCACTCCTACGAGCTGCGCGACGACTTCGCCCAGATCGCCCGCCGCAACGTCGAGGCGTTCTTTCACGGCCCCCACCCGGCGTGGCGGCTGCACGTCGGCGACGTCGCGGCGTGCCCGGAGACCGGCTTCGACCGGATCATCCTGGACATGCTCACCCCCTGGGAGACCCTCGACATGGTGGAGCGGGCCCTGCTGCCCGGCGGGGTGTTCATCGGATACGTGGCCACCACCCCCCAGCTGTCCGAGCTGGTGGAGGCGCTGCGCGAGCGCGGCGGCTGGACCGAGCCGCGCGCCTGGGAGTCGCTGGTGCGCGACTGGCACGCCGAGGGGCTCGCCGTGCGCCCCGACCACCGGATGATCGCGCACACCGCGTTCCTCGTCTCGGCCCGCCGCCTCGCCCCCGGCGTGAACGCCCCGCCCCGGCGACGCAAGCCCAGCAAGGGCGCCGAGGCGTACGCCGAACGCAAGCAGGCGCTGCGCGCGGCCGCCGAGGCCCGGCAGGCCGCCGCCGCTCAGGCCGCCGGGGCGCTGCCCGACGCGGCGGAGGAGCGTGGGGAGGCCGGATGAGCCAGCCGGGCTTCGGCGGTCAGGACGTGCCGGCGGTCTTCCCCGACTGGTCGCCCTACACCGAGCTGGAATCGGCGGCGCGGGCCTACCTGCGGGACCCGGACGTCGCACTGGAGGCCCTGGACGGGGTGCTGCGCGGCGCGTCCGTGCTCGGCTTCACCCTCGAACGGTTCGTCAACGAGGTCAACGGCGTGTGGCAGGAGGTGGTGGTCTGCGACGGCAGCCGCCTCGTGCTCTGGCACGGCGAGGACGTGCCCCCGGGGGAGGGGCCGCCCGGGTCGATGACCTCGTCGCTGCGGGTCGTGCCGGTCTCCACCGTGACCGAGGTCGGCTGCCGGCGGCGGCTCACCCGCACCGACGACGGCGGGATCCGGGTCGACAGCATCGACGTCTACCTGCTGCTCACCTCGCTGGACGAGGCGCCGCCCGGCGACGAGATCGGCGGGGTGCCCCGGCACGACGCGCTGCGCTTCGGTAAGACCCTCGACGACGGCGGGGCGGGGCAGATCGCGCGGCTGGAGGAGTTCGCCCGGATGGTGGCCTCGGTGGTCGGCCGGCCGCTGCTCTGAGCCCCGGCCGCCGGGTGGGCCGAGCCCCGGCCGCCGGGGCAGCCGGGCGCTCAGTCGTCCGTGGCGTCCGGGCCGGCCACCTCGACGCCGTCGCCGCGCACCACGTGGATGCACTCGCCCGGGCACTCCCGCGCCGAGTCGATCACCTCCAGGCGCAGGTGCTCGGGCACCCCCACCCGGCTGCCCGGCGCGAGCCGCAGCTCGCCGTCGGTGCCCTTGACGTAGGCCAGCCCGTCGACGTCGAACTCGAAGACCTCCGGCGCGTACTGCACGCACAGGCCGTCGCCCGTGCACAGGTCCTGGTCCACCCAGACCTGCAACTGGTCGGTCGCGACCTCGCTCACCGGCGTACCCCCATGCTCTCCCGTCCCACGACACGACGGTACCCGAAGGCCCGGACCTGCCTCGGCGGCCACCCTTGGCGATCAAGCTTCAGTGACGAGGGCGTTGCGTGGGACCGAATCGGCCTCATAGCGGCTAGTGTTAGGGCAGAACGTTCAAGCCCCCCGGGGAGGTGGGACGTGGCACGCAGCGACGACGCGGACTCGCGCGCCGCACGGTGGGAGAAGGAGGCCCACGATCTCTCCACGCAGGTCGCGTTCCTTCAAGAGGAACTCGCACTGGTGCGGCGCAAGTTGACCGAAAGCCCCCGACACGTCCGGCAGCTCGAAGAGCGGCTGGCGGCCACCCAGGCACAGTTGGCGCGGCTGACCGAGAACAACGAACGGCTCGTGAGCACTCTGAAGGAGGCCCGGGCGCAGATCGTGACCCTCAAGGAGGAGATCGACCGCCTCGCGCAACCGCCGAGTGGCTACGGTGTCTTCCTGGCAGCGCACGAGGACGGCACGGTGGACGTGTTCACCGGGGGGCGCAAGCTCCGGGTCGCCGTCTCACCCTCGCTGGACGTCGCGGAGCTGCGACGCGGCCAGGAGGTCCTGCTCAACGACGCGCTCAACATCGTCGACGCGTTCGGTTTCGAGCGGGTCGGCGAGGTGGTGATGCTCAAGGAGATCCTCGCGGGTCCCGACGGCGCTCCGGGTGACCGGGCGCTGGTGGTCTCGCACTCCGACGAGGAGCGCATCGTGCACCTCGCCGATACCCTGATCGGCTCGCCGATCCGGGCCGGCGACTCGCTCATGATCGAGCCACGCTCGGCGTACGCGTACGAGCGGATCCCGAAGAGCGAGGTCGAGGAGCTGGTCCTGGAGGAGGTGCCCGACGTCGACTACACCGACATCGGTGGCCTCCAGGCGCAGATCGAGCAGATCCGCGACGCGGTGGAGCTGCCCTTCCTGCACGCGGACCTGTTCCGTGAGCACCAGCTCCGCCCGCCCAAGGGCATCCTGCTCTACGGCCCGCCCGGCTGCGGCAAGACGCTCATCGCCAAGGCGGTGGCGAACTCGCTGGCCAAGAAGATCGCCGAGCGGTTGGGCAAGGAGAGGCACACCAGCTTCTTCCTCAACATCAAGGGCCCCGAGCTGCTCAACAAGTACGTCGGCGAAACCGAGCGGCACATCCGGTTGATCTTCCAGCGGGCTCGGGAGAAGGCCGGCGAGGGCACCCCGGTGATCGTGTTCTTCGACGAGATGGACTCGATTTTCCGCACCCGCGGCTCCGGCGTCTCCTCCGACGTGGAGAACACCATCGTCCCCCAGCTGCTCAGCGAGATCGACGGCGTGGAGGGGCTGGAGAACGTCATCGTCATCGGCGCCTCCAACCGGGAGGACATGATCGACCCGGCCATCCTGCGCCCCGGCCGGCTCGACGTGAAGATCAAGATCGAGCGGCCGGACGCCGAGGCGGCCAAGGACATCTTCTCCAAGTACATCCTCTCCGGGCTGCCCCTGCACCCGGACGACCTGGCCGAGCACGGCGGCGACCCGCAGGCCACCGTCGCCGCCATGATCGACGCGGTCGTGCTGCGGATGTACTCCGAGACCGAGGAGAACCGCTTCCTCGAGGTGACCTACGCCAACGGTGACAAGGAGGTCCTGTACTTCAAGGACTTCAACTCCGGCGCGATGATCCAGAACATCGTCGACCGGGGCAAGAAGATGGCGATCAAGGAGTTCCTCACCTCCGGCCGCAAGGGCCTGCGCCTACAGCACCTCCTCGACGCCTGCGTCGACGAGTTCCGCGAGAACGAGGACCTGCCCAACACCACCAACCCCGACGACTGGGCCCGCATCTCCGGCAAGAAGGGCGAGCGGATCGTCTACATCCGCACGCTCGTCTCCGGTGGCAAGGGCACGGAGGCCGGCCGGTCGATCGAGACCGCCAGCAACACCGGCCAGTACCTGTAGCCCCGACGGCACGCGACGGGGCCCGCGACAGCGACGTCTCGGGCCCCGTCGCGTCCCCACCCCGGGGCCGCGACACCGCCCCGGCGTGGCCCGCCCGCCGCGCCCCCTCGCCGCGCGGCGCGGACTACGCTCGACGTGACGGGGGACCGGGTCGGCGAGCGAAGCGGGTAGGTCGATGAGCGTAAGACGGATCATGGGCACCGAGGTCGAGTACGGCATCTCCGTGCCCGGCCAGGCGGGGGCCAACCCGATGGTCACCTCCTCCCAGGTGGTCAACGCCTACGGGGCGCGCCCCGAACTCAACCGGGGCGGCCGGGCCCGCTGGGACTACGAGGAGGAGTCGCCGCTGCGCGACGCCCGCGGCTTCACCTACTCCGGCGCCGCGTACGACCCGGCCGAGGCCCTCGCCGACGAGGACCTCGGGCTGGCCAACGTCATACTCACCAACGGCGCCCGGCTCTACGTCGACCACGCCCACCCGGAGTACTCCACCCCCGAGGTCACCAACCCCCTCGACGTGGTCCGGTGGGACAAGGCCGGCGAGCGGGTGATGGCCGAGGCGTCCCGCCGGGCCGCCACCATCCCGGGCACCCAGCCCATCCGCCTCTACAAGAACAACACCGACAACAAGGGCGCCAGCTACGGCGCCCACGAGAACTACCTGATGCGCCGGCAGACGCCGTTCGCCGACATCGTCGCGTACCTGACGCCGTTCTTCGTGACCCGCCAGATCGTCTGCGGTGCCGGCCGCGTCGGCATCGGCCAGGACGGCGGCGCCAGCGGCTTCCAGATCTCCCAACGTGCCGACTTCTTCGAGGTCGAGGTCGGCCTGGAGACGACGCTCAAGCGACCCATCATCAACACCCGCGACGAGCCGCACGCCGACGCCGACAAGTACCGGCGGCTGCACGTCATCATCGGCGACGCCAACCTGTCGGAGATCTCCACGTACCTGAAGCTCGGCACCACCGCGCTGATCCTCACCATGATCGAGGAGAAGGCGCTCGGTGCGGACCTGGGCATCGCCGACCCGGTGGGCGAGTTGCGCGCCGTCAGCCACGACCCGTCGTTGAAGCACCTGATGCGGCTACGCGACGGGCGGCGGTTGACCGCCCTGGACGTGCAGTGGGCGTACTTCGAGCGGGTCAGCTCCTTCGTGGACGACCGGTACGGCACCGACGTCGACGCGCAGACCGCGGACGTACTGGCCCGCTGGGAGAGCGTGCTGGACCGGCTCGGCCGCGACGCTTTCCTCTGCGCCGACGAGCTGGACTGGGTGGCGAAGCTGCGGCTGCTGGAGGGGTATCGGGAGCGGGAGAACCTCGGCTGGGGCTCACCCAAGCTCCAGTTGGTCGACCTGCAGTACTCCGACGTGCGGCCGGAGAAGGGCCTCTACCACCGGCTTGTGCAGCGCGGGTCGATGAAGACGCTGCTGACCGACGAGCAGACCCGCACGGCGATGACCGAGCCGCCGGAGGACACCCGGGCCTACTTCCGGGGCCGCTGCCTGGCCCAGTACGCCTCCGAGGTGGTCGCCGCGAGCTGGGACTCGGTGATCTTCGACGTGGGACGGGAATCGCTGGTGCGGGTGCCGATGATGGAACCGGAGCGGGGCACCCGCAAGCACGTCGGTGCCCTGTTCGACCGGTGCGTCAGCGCCAAGGACCTGCTGGAGACGCTGACCGGCGGCTGATCCGCCGTCGACGCGGGCCCGCCGCGCGCCGGGAACCCGGCGCGCGGCGGGCTTTTCGTCGCCTCCGCGAGGTAAGTTCATCGGAGGAGATCGTGGAGGAGGCAGCAATGGCCACTCGTGACAGCGGCGGGCAGTCGCAGTCGGGCAAGGCCCGGCAGGGCGAGGAGATCGAGGACGTCACCACCGAGGCGAACCCGGAGGTTGCCGAGCGGCACGCCGAAATCACCGAGGACGTCGACGACCTGCTCGACGAGATCGACTCCGTCCTGGAGGAGAACGCAGAGGAGTTCGTGAGGGGATACGTACAGAAGGGGGGTGAATGATACTATATGTCCGATTTGCCTAGTGCGTCGGACAAGAAGTGCCTCCAGTGTGAGCGCCTGCTGCCCACGACCGAGTTTCATCGCAACCGGCGGCGCGTGGACGGGCTGGCCTACTACTGCAAGACCTGCGCGGCGGCCCGCTCAGAGGCGAGCCGCCGCAAGCGCGGGATCAGCGCGCCGACAAGGCCTCCGGCTCCGGTCCCCGCCGGGCTGAAATGGTGTCCCGACTGCGGAGACACCAAACCGCTTGAGGACTTTCCGCGCACCAGGAAGGCCGGCGGGCGGCACTCGTACTGCAAACCGTGTCACAACGCCCGCGGGAAAGAAACGGTGCAGCGGCTGTACGGCGGCACCCGCGAATACCACCTGCGTCGCCGCTACGGGGTGGGGCAGAAGGAGTTCGACGAGCTTCTGGCCGAGCAGGGCGGGGTCTGCGCGATCTGTGGCGGCGCGGACCCGCAACATCTGGACCACGATCATCGCACCGGTTGGGTGCGCGGGATACTCTGCTTCAACTGCAACGGTGGTCTTGGCCAGTTCCGTGACAGTCCTACGAGGCTGGCCAGGGCGATCACGTACCTGAAGGGAACCACGTGGCAGCGGGCTTTGATCCATCCGGGCGTCTACCAGATGTGTTCACCAACGCGGGGACGTCCTCCTTCACGTCTTTCCTGAGCAGGGTGGCTCCCGAGATGCTGCCCGGCCGTCGGCCGTTGCCGCCGGGCATGGCCGCCGACCTGGCGCCGCACGCGACCACCATCGTGGCCATCTCGGCCGCCGGTGGCGTGGTGATGGCCGGCGACCGGCGGGCCACCATGGGCAACCTGATCGCCCAGCGGGACATCGAGAAGGTGCACCCGGCCGACGCGTACTCGCTGGTCGGCATCGCCGGCACCGCGGGCATCGGCATCGAGCTGATGCGACTGTTCCAGGTGGAGCTGGAGCACTACGAGAAGATCGAGGGCGCGATGCTCTCGCTCGACGGCAAGGCCAACCGGCTGGCCTCGATGATCCGGGGCAACCTGGGCGCGGCCATGCAGGGCCTGGCGGTGATCCCGCTGTTCGCCGGGTTCGACCTGGCCGCCGCGGACCAGGCGCGGGCCGGGCGGATCTTCAGCTTCGACGTGACCGGCGGCCCCTACGAGGAGACCGGCTACGACGCGATCGGCTCTGGGTCGATCTTCGCCCGGTCGGCGCTGAAGAAGCGGTTCCGCGCCGGTCTGTCGATCGACGACGCGGTGCGGCTCGCGGTCGAGGCGCTCTACGACGCGGCCGACGACGACACGGCCACCGGCGGCCCGGACATGATCCGCCGCATCTACCCGGTGGTGATGACCGCGACGGCGGAGGGCACCCACCGGCTCACCGAGGCCGAGACGGCCGCCATCGCCGAGGCCGTGGTCGCCGGCCGGATGGAGAACCCGGGCGGCTGAGCCCGCCCACACCCCAAGCAGCAGTCGTCGTCAGCACAGCGCCCAAAGGAGAACCGCCGCCGTGGCCATGCAGTTCTACGCCTCGCCCGAGCAGATCATGCGCGACCGCTCCGAGCTGGCCCGCAAGGGCATCGCCCGGGGTCGCAGCGCGGTGGTCCTGAGCTACTCCGGCGGGGTGCTCTTCGTCGCGGAGAACCTCTCCAGCACCCTGCACAAGGTCAGCGAGATATACGACCGGATCGGCTTCGCCGCCGTGGGCCGGTACAACGAGTTCGAGAACCTGCGTCGCGCCGGGGTCCGGATGGCCGACCTCAACGGCCTGAGCTACGACCGGCGGGACGTGACCGGTCTGGCGTTGGCCAACGCGTACGCGCAGACCCTCGGCGCCATCTTCACCGAGCAGTCGAAGCCGTTCGAGGTGGAGATCTGCGTGGCGGAGGTGGGCGCGACGCCGGAGGCCGACGCGCTGTACCGGTTGACCTACGACGGTTCGGTGAACGACGAGCCCGGCCGGATGGCGATGGGCGGGCAGGCCGAGGCGATCTCCGGGGTGCTCAAGGCGCAGCACCGGCCGGACATGTCGCTCGGCGAGGCGGTCCGGGTTGCCGTGGCGGCGCTGGGCAGCGTCGGTGGGGAGGGCGGCGCGGCCCGGACGATCGCGGCGAACCAGTTGGAGGTGGCGGTCCTGGACCGTCGCCGGGTGGGCCGGACGTTCCGGCGGATCACCGGGGCGGCTTTGACCGCGCTGCTGGATGCCGACGCGGACGCGGCGAAGGACGAGGCGTCGACCGAGGAGCGCCCGGAGACCCCGACGACGCCGATGCAGGAGGCGGGGAAGCCGACCACGTCGGCCGGCTCGGCGGACCTGGAGGGGCAGCAGGAGTCCGACACGTCCGGGTCGTGACTTCCGAAGCGGTGATCACCGGCCGGCCACCCCGCGCGGGGTGGCCGGTCCCGTGTCCGGGTGGCCAGCCCTGCCCATTCGGTGCTTCGGGGGGCTAATGTCACCTCATGGAGCGGCGAATCTTCGGCCTTGAGACCGAGTACGGCGTCACCTGTACCTACCGTGGGCAGCGGCGGCTGTCCCCTGACGAGGTTGCGCGGTACCTGTTCCGCCGGGTGGTGTCGTGGGGTCGGTCGAGCAATGTGTTCCTGCGCAACGGTGCCCGGCTCTACCTGGACGTCGGCTCGCACCCGGAGTACGCGACGCCGGAGTGCGACTCGGTGGTGGACCTGGTGGCCCACGACCGGGCGGGGGAGCGGATCCTGGAGGGGCTGCTCGTCGACGCGGAGAAGCGGCTGCACGACGAGGGCATCGCCGGCGAGATCTACCTGTTCAAGAACAACACCGACTCGGCCGGGAACTCGTACGGCTGCCACGAGAACTACCTGGTCTCCCGGCACGGTGAGTTCGGCCGGCTGGCGGACGTGCTGATCCCGTTCTTGGTGACCCGGCAGCTGATCTGCGGCGCGGGCAAGGTGTTGCAGACGCCCCGGGGTGCGGTCTACTGCCTGTCGCAGCGGGCGGAGCACATCTGGGAGGGAGTGTCGTCGGCGACGACCCGGAGCCGGCCGATCATCAACACCCGGGACGAGCCGCACGCGGACGCGGAGCGGTACCGGCGGCTGCACGTCATCGTGGGTGACTCGAACATGAACGAGGTCACCACGCTGCTGAAGGTCGGCTCGGCGGACATCGTGCTGCGGATGATCGAGGCGGGGGTGGTGATGCGGGACCTGTCGCTGGAGAACCCGATCCGGGCGATCCGCGAGGTGTCGCACGACATCACCGGCCGGCGCAAGGTGCGGCTGGCCTCCGGCAAGGAGGTCAGCGCGCTGGAGATCCAGCAGGAATATCTCGCGAAGGCGACGGAGTTCGTGGAGCGCCGGGGCGGGGACCAGACGGCCAAGCGGGTGGTGGAGCTGTGGGGTCGGGTGCTGCGCGCGGTGGAGACCGGTGACCTGGAGCCGGTGTCGAGGGAGATCGACTGGGTGTCGAAGCTGCGACTGATCGAGCGGTACCAGCGCAAGCACGACCTGCCGTTGTCGCATCCGCGGGTGGCGCAGATGGACCTGGCGTACCACGACCTGCGGCGCGGGCGCGGCCTGTACGGGCTGCTGGAGCGGCGCGGGCAGGTGGACCGGGTGGCGACTGATCCGGAGATCTTCGAGGCGAAGGAGACACCGCCGCAGACGACCCGGGCGCGGCTGCGGGGCGAGTTCATCCGGCACGCGCAGGAGAAGCGGCGTGACTTCACCGTCGACTGGGTGCACCTGAAGCTCAACGACCAGGCGCAGCGCACCGTGCTGTGCAAGGACCCGTTCCGGGCGTACGACGAGCGGGTGGAGCGGTTGATCGCCAGTATGTGATTCGGTGGCCCCCTCGCGCGGCGCTGGTCGCGGCGGGAGGGGGCCGTCCGGGTAGGCTGGCGCTGCCATGACGATGTCTGAACCTCCCGGGCGCGAGCGCGGCGGCGCCGAGAAGCCGAACTGGATCGACCGCCGCCGCGAGAAGATCCGTGCCGAGGTCGAGCGGAACCGGCGCGGCGAGTACACGGTGCCGACGTGGGTGCTGGCCCGTCGCGCTTGCTGGTGATCGTCGGCGGCTGGCTCGCGTTGATCTTCGTGGCCTGACGGGCCCGG
>NZ_GG657738.1:6644980-6649547 GCF_000158815.1 Micromonospora sp. ATCC 39149
GTCCGGCGGGAGCCGGTCGGGCAAGGCCACGACCAGCGCGTACCCGCCGGTGCCGAGGCCCATCAGCAGCGCGCCGGCGTTGAGCAGCACCGGTCGCCGGGCTCGGGGCGGCCGACCAGTTCCGGGTACGCCAGGGCCCGCATGCTCGTGCCGTCGGCGAGCGTGACGTCCAGCTCCATCGCGCCGGTCCATTCCCGCCGCAGCGCCGCCACGGTCCCCGCCCGCCATCGCACCATGACCGGCACGCTAGCGGCTGCCGGGCGTGGGCGGCGACGGCGGGGTCGGCGTGGCGGCTCCTCCTGGTGTGCCGGCCACCACGACGGTGCCCCGCTCTCGCTCTTGAGGCCCGTTTCCGCCATGCGGTCACCAGATGGCCGCGACCGCGCCGCCGACCGACACGGCCCGTTTGTGGTGCACTCCTGATTACGGACAGTGAGTGTTGGGGCGTTGCCGCGACGCGCCCGCGTTGGGTGCACGCCCGCGCCGCGCGGGCTGCTAGCGTGCACACGTGTCGCGGACCCGCACCGAACGCCTGGTCAACTTGGTGATCTGCCTGTTGTCGACGCGACGGTTCCTGACCGCCGCGCAGATCGCCGCGACCGTGCCCGGTTACGAGCACGACCCGGACGACGCGAAGGACCACGAAGCGTTCCAGCGCAAGTTCGAGCGGGACAAGGCGGAGCTGCGTGAGCTGGGGGTTCCGCTGGAGACGGGGACGGCGAGCGTCTTCGACTCCGAGCCGGGGTACCGGATCGCCCACCGGGAGTACGCGTTGCCGGACATCCCGCTGGAGCCGGACGAGGCTGCCGCGGTCGGCATCGCCGCCCGGCTGTGGCAGCACGCCGGGCTGGCCGCCGCGGCGTCGTCGGGCCTGGCGAAGCTGCGCGCCGCCGGGGTGGACGTGGACCCGCAGGCCACCCTGGGCCTGGAGCCGATGGTCACGGTCGATCCGGCGTTCGCGCCGCTGACCGCCGCCGCCCGGGACCGCCGCGAGGTGAGCTTCGACTACCGGGTGCCCGACCGCGACGACCCGAGTCGCCGCCGCGTGCAGCCGTGGGGCGTGGTCTGCTGGCGCGGCCGGTGGTACGTGGTGGGTCACGACCTGGACCGGGCGGCGACCCGCTGCTTCCGGCTGTCGCGGGTGGTGGGCGCGGTCCGGGTGACCGGCACCCCGGGGGCATACGAGCCGCCGCCCGGGGTGGATCTGATCAGCCACGTGGCCAGCTGGTCCGGGCCGGTGGAGCGCACGGGGCGGGCCACGGTCCTGGTTCGTCCGGGGCGCGCGGCGGGGCTGCGCCGCTGGGCGGTCGACAGCGGGTCCGGCCCGGAGGGCGACCGGCTGGTCCTGCCGTACGCCGACGCGGAGTCCCTGGCCGGCCAACTGGTCGGGTACGGCCCGGACGTGCGGGTGCTCGACCCGCCGGAGGTGCGTGAGGCGGTCATCCAGCGGCTCAAGGAGATCGCCGCCCGGCACGACGAGCTGACCGTGACCGGAGGTGCCCGATGACCCGCCCGGCGACCCGACCCGCCGCCCGTTCGACCGGTCCGCGTGCCGCCGGTGCCCGCGTTGCCGGCAACCGGGCCTCGGCCGACAGGCTGGCCCGGCTGCTCAACCTGGTGCCGTACCTGCTGGCCCGGCCTGGCATCGAGATCGCCGAGGCGGCCGGCGACCTGGGGGTCACCGAGCGGCAGCTACGGGAGGACCTGGAGCTGCTGTGGGTGTGCGGGCTGCCCGGCTACGGCCCGGGTGACCTGATCGACATGGCGTTCGACGGTGACCGGGTGACGATCACCTACGACGCGGGGATCGACCGGCCGCTGCGGCTGACCCCCGACGAGGCGCTGGCGCTGGTGGTGGCGCTGCGGATGCTCGCCGAGACGCCGGGGGTGGCCAACCGGGAGGCCGTGGAGCGGGCCCTCGCGAAGATCGAGAACGCGGCCGGCGGCCTGGTCGGCACCCCGGTCGAGGTGCGCCTGCCAGCGGACGGCCGGCGGGTGGAGCAGCTACGGGCCGCCGTGGAGCGGGGCCGGGCGCTGCGGATCACCTACTACACGGCGGCCCGGGACGAGACGACCGAGCGGGTGATCGACCCGCTGCGGATGCTGATGGTGGGCGGCCGGGCGTACGTGGAGGCGTGGTGCCGGCGCGCGGAGGAGGTCCGGCTGTTCCGGGCCGACCGGATCGACGCGGTCGTCGAGCTGGACGAGCCGGCGGTGGTGCCGCCGCAGGCCCGCCCGCACGACCTCACCGACGGGGTGTTCCGGCCTTCGCCCGACCTGCCGTTGATCACTCTGCGGATCGGTCGGGGCGAGCGGTGGATCACCGAGTACTACCCGTGCGAGCGGGTCGAGCGCGGTGACGGCGACCAGTGGCTGGTGTCGCTGCGGGTGACCGACCTGGGCTGGGCCCGCCGGTTCGTGCTGGGGCTGGGCCCGGGCGTGGCCGTGGTCGCCCCGGCGGAGCTGGCCGAGCAGGTCCGGGCCCAGGCGGTCGCCGCGCTGGAGGCGTACGCCAGCCCCGAGGGTGCGCCGTCGGGCGGCCCGGCGGGGCCCGCGTCGCCCCGGTAGGCTGGCCGCCGTGGTGAAGTGGATCGTGGTCGCGGTGGTGCTGTTCGCGTTCGTGGTGCTGGCACTGGCCGTGCGGCCGGTGCTGGCGCGGCTGCCCCGGCTACGACGGGCGGCGATGGCGTTGCAGGGCCGCCAGGTGGAGGCGGAGGCGCTGCGGGTGACCGCCGAGGCGTTGCAGGAGCGCGCGGAGGCGCTTCAGGGGCAGGTGGAGGTCACTCAGCGCCGCCTCGCCGTGATCAAGGCGAAGCGCGGCCACTGATCGATCCTGGCCGCTGCGGCGCGCGTCGACTGCGCGTCGCGGAACGGGAACGCGCAGGCACGATCGGGGTGCAGGTGGTTGACGGGACGCGCAGGGTTGGTCAACACTTCACCGGCCGGCGGAACCGCCAGCGGTCCGGCGGGTGGCAACGGCCCTCGACAGACGTACGATGGGCTACGGTACACCCCCCCACGACGACACAGAGCGACTGGAGCTTCCCATGGGTGCCCTCAAGCCGTGGCACATCGCCGTACTCGTGGTCGTGATGATCCTGCTCTTCGGCGCCAAGCGGCTCCCCGACGCGGCCCGCTCGCTGGGCCGTTCGCTGCGGATCATCAAGGCCGAGACGAAGAGCCTGCACGACGACGACCGCGACCTGGCCGAGAAGGCCGACGCCCAGGCCGGCTACCAGCCGCTGCCGCCGAACGCCGCGCAGCCGCAGCAGTCGTACGCGCAGCCGCAGCAGCAGTCGTACGCCCCGCAGCAGGCTCCGCAGCAGCCGGTCATCGACCCGGTGCAGCGCGTCCGCGACCACTGACCGAAGGGCCCGACCACCGTGGCCTTCGCCCTGCGTAAACGCGGCCCGAGCAAGTTCGAGCAGGCCGCCGACGGTTCCATGACGCTCATGGAGCACATCCGTGAGCTGCGCACCCGGCTGTTCCGGGCGTCCCTGGCGATCCTGGTCGGGCTGATCGGCGGCTTCCTGCTGGCCCAGCCGGCGTTCGACCTGCTGAAGCAGCCCTACTGCCGGTTGCCGGGAGCCACCGACGCGCTCGGTAACTGCCAGCAGTTCCTCCAGCTCTCCCCGGCGGACGGCTTCATCCTCAAGCTGAAGCTGGCGCTGTGGATCGGTCTGATCATCGGCGCGCCTGTCTGGCTCTACCAGCTCTGGGCGTTCATCGCCCCCGGCCTGCATCGGCACGAGCGCAAGTGGGCGTACGTGTTCGTGGCCATCGCCGCGCCGCTGTTCGCGGGCGGCGCGCTGCTGGCCTTCCTGGTGGTGGACAAGGGCCTGGCGTTCCTGATGGAGTCCGGCGTCACGGGCCTGTCCACGCAGCTGGAGGTCACCCGGTACATCTCCTTCGTCACCAACATGATCCTGCTGTTCGGGGTGGCGTTTGAGTTCCCGCTGATCCTGCTGATGCTCAACTTCACCGGTGTGGCCAGCGCGAAGCGGCTGCTCAGCTGGTGGCGTGCGGTGATCTTCATTTCGTTCGCCTTCGCCGCGATCGCCACGCCGGACCCGGGCCCGTTCGGCATGACCTTGTTGGCGGCGGCGCTGTCGCTGCTCTACTTCGTCGCCGTCGGTGTCGCGTTCCTCAACGACAAGCGGCGCGGCCGGGGCAGGGAGGTCTACGCGGGGATCGCCGACGACGAGGTGTCGCCGCTGGAACTCGACGACGACCCGGTGACGCCCGGCCAGCAGATCGAGGCCGCGGCCCCGATCGGGGCCCCGGAGCCGGTGACCGCGCCAGCGCCGATCGACCGCCGCTACGACGACATGACCTGACGTCGCCGACGACGAAGGCCCGCCCTGACGTTGGGGGCGGGCCTTCGTCGTGTCGGGTGGGCTGCGGTGGGCCGGCGCCGGACGGATCAGGGCCGGCGTGGGACCGGCCGTCAGGCGAGCAGGACCTGGCCGTCGCGTACCGCCACCGCGACCGGCGGCAGCGGCGAGCCGGCCGGCCCGCCGCGCACCGATCCGTCGGCGATGTCGAAGACGCTGTTGTGGCAGCCACA
>NZ_GG657738.1:6649647-6651912 GCF_000158815.1 Micromonospora sp. ATCC 39149
TCAGCACCACGCCCTGGTCGGCGAGGATCCGGCCGCCGCCGACGGGCAGGTCGGACACGGCGGCCAGCGCCGCAGCCTGCCCGCCGGCGGGGGGCGTCGGTGCCGGCCGGATCGCCGCTGCCGGCGGGCTCGGCCGCCGGGTCCCCGCTGGCCGGCGCGCCGCCGGCCGGTGGGTCGGCCGCCACCGGGGTGGCGGCGGGCTCCCCGTACGTCTGGCAGCCCGCCAGCAGGGCGGTGACGCCCGCCGCGCCGGTGGCGCACAGGACGGCCCGGCGGGACGGGCAGGGCCGGTGTTCGTCGGTCATCTCGCTTCTCTCCTCGCCGCTGCCCACGCCGCCGGGCGGGGTCACCGGGTGATCCCGAAGGTGGTGAAGTACCACAGCGACGAGGTCAGCCAGATCGCCGTGAGAGCGACGAAGACCGCCCCGCCGAGCACCGGCAGGACCCAGCCGGCCAGCCCCGGCTTCGGCAGGGCCAGCATCTTCGTGGTGAACACGCCGAAGAAGAAGCAGCCGAACAGGGAGTGGGCCAGGGTGCGCAGGTCGTAGGCGGCGAAGCCGAGCGCGTACAGGCAGTGCACGGCCACGGGCACGGCGAGCAGGAAGGCGACCCGACCGGACCAGCGGTGCGCGACGCCCGCCCAGGACGGGCGGAATCCCCCGAGCCGGCCCCACATCGACATCGCCGACAGGACCTGCACCACGGCGAGCGCCATCGCGCCGCTGCCCAGCCACACCTTGACCTGCATCGGGCCGGTGAAGCCGGCGACGTTGACGGCGATGCCGGTGGGCTGGTGCAGCTTCGCGTACACGCCGATGGCCACCGCGATCGCCGCGCCGGCGAGCACCGGCAGCAGCAGCGAGGCCGTCCGGGCCGGCTCGGTTTCGGCGGCGAGCCGGGCCGCGAGCGCGGCGGGGTCGGGCAGCAACCGCAGGCTCCGCTCGTCGTCGCCGGTCCTCGCGCCCCGGTCGTCGCGCGCCCTGTCGTCCGGCGCGTCGTCCCGGCTGGCACGCCAGCTGTCGACCTCCGGCTTGGCCTTCCTGCGGGCGTCCCACCTGTCGCCGCCCGGGCGGGCACCCGTTCCGGTGCCCCACACGTCGACCTTCGGCGCGGTGCCCGGGCCGGCGTCCCATGCTCCGGCCCGGGCCGGGTCGTCGGTGCCGCCGTCCCGTGCGCCGGCCCGGGGCGGGGGCGGGTCGTCGATGCCGCCCCACACGTCGACCTCCGGTGGGGCGTCCCAGTCGAGGCGGGGCGGGGTGTTCCTGCCGGTGCCCCACGTGCCGCCGGCCGGGGCGACGTTGGTGCCGGCGCCCCAGTCGCCGCCGCTGGTCACCGGCGGGGCCCCGGCCCGGGGATCACCGGCTGGGCGGTGAGGGTCAGCCCTTCGACGATCGTCGTGCCGAACGCGGGGTCGAGCGGCGGTGCCGGCATCGGCCGGCCGTTCCAGGTGAGCACGCCGATCTGGGTGCCGTCCGGGCGCAGGATCCAGCCGCCGTCGACCCCGGCGTCGCGCAACGACGGGGTGGCCCGGTACACCACCGGGGCGGTCCCCGCCGTGGCCTTCGCCGTGAACGTCGACTCGCCGCCGCCGACGGCCAGCTTGCCGGTGGCCCCGGAGTCGTCGAACGTCCCGGTGAGGGTGGCGTCCTTGCCGTCGAGCTTCAGCTTGCCGTCGGTGGCCGTGCCGCGCAGCCACAGCTCCAGTTCCTTGCCGTCGCACACGTACGCCTCGGCGGCGCCGTCGCGGGAGGTGATGGCGATGGTCGCACCGTTGTCCAGGCGGCCGGTCCAGCTCGCGTCCACCTTCTGCTCGGGTGTGCCGGCGGCGGGGACGTCCGTCGCGCCGGGGGCCGCCGGGGGCGCGGAAGCCCCCGGGGAGAGCTCGGGCGGGCGGGGCGTGGCCTGCTCGGGTGGCGCGTCGGCGGGTGCCGCGGTGCTGGCCGGGGGCGCGGCTTCCACCTTCGGCGGTGCGGCCGCCGGCGCCGCCTGCGCGCTCATCGCGAACAGTACGGCCGCCATCCCGGCTCCGGTCACCAGCGTCAGCAGCGGGGTCAAGCGCTTCATGGGGCAGCTCCCTTCACCGAACCGTACGGGGCCGGCACGCCGGTCGTTCAACGCGACGGCAGATTGCTTCCCGACGATTCCCGGCGACCCGACGCCCGGGACGTCGATCGGGGGACGGCGCGGGGTGGGCTGGCGCTGTGCGGGCCGGCGGGGCCACGGCTGGCGGAAGGGCGATACGGTGCTCGCCGTGACCGCAGCCGA
>NZ_GG657738.1:6653136-6655302 GCF_000158815.1 Micromonospora sp. ATCC 39149
CCCGCGTCGTCGACGCCGGCGGCGACGAGGGCCTTCAGGGTCTGCTTGGCCTGTTTCTCCTCGGCGAGCCGCTCGTCGACCATGGCGTCGCCGCCCTCGCCGGGCAGGGTGCGCGACAGCGGGTGGACGACCTCCTCCTCGGCCGTCTCGTGCACGGCCAGCAGGCGGACCAGGGCGTCGAAGGCGTCCCGGCGCACCTGCCCGGTGCCGCCGACGACGAGCAGGAACAGCTCCTCGATGCGGGCGTGCTGGGCCAGCAGCAGGTCGACGACGTCCTCCTCGACGGGGCCCGGCGCGGCCGGGCGCGCGGTGGTCTTACGCACGGCGCAGCACCCCCTCACGGGTACGCAGCTCCTCGACCGGGTGCGGGCCCTCGGTCTCGATGCGGTACTCGCCGCCGAAGCGCTCGCGGTGCAGGTCGATCACCTGCTCGCTCGGCGGCTTCTGCCCGTCGTGTAGCTGCCGTTGCATCCACTCGAAGCGCTCGTGTGCCTCTCGGACGTAGCCCTCGCCGAGCTTGGTGAGATCGATCTGGGTGGCCAGCAGGTGCCGCAGGTACTCCTTGTTCGGTTCGAAGGTCAGCGGCTCGGGCAGCCCCGCGCTGCCGACGATCTGCTCGGGCTCCCGGCCGTCGTGGCGGCGCAGCAGGTCGGCGGCCTGTTGCAGGTGGGCCAGCTCCATCTGCAGGTGCAACTCCCACACGGCCTTGACCTTTGGGTCGCTCTCCTGCTGGAGGAACGAGTAGTAGAGCCAGCACTCGTTGTATTCGTGGGTGAGCAGCCGCTCCCACCAGTTCTCGCCCGGGTCGAGCAGCGACTCGTAGTGGGTGACGTGCTCCTGCTCGATCAGGCTGATCTCCTGGTAGAGCTGGCGGGCGATCGGCTCCATGTACTGCGGTCCGACGTTCATGTAGTAGAACATCACCTGCTGCTCGGCGGAGAGGATCGTCAGGGCGTTCAGCTTCGACCGGGGATCGACGCTCTCGCGGTCGTAGGGGGTGCGGACCTCGTCGAAGGGGTGACGGTGCTCGATCACCGTGGGTCGGCCCGGCATGACCTCGGTGAGGCCGTCGACGATCTTCCCGGCCTTGCGCCGCTCCAGCATCTCGTAGAGGTTGGCGTAGCGGTACAGGTGGTCGAAGTCCTCCAGCACGCCGAACTCGTACGCCTGCCTGAGGTACGCGTCGGGCTCGTGCCGGGCCACCCACGCGGTCAGGTCGACGGCGACCTGCTCGTAGCCGAGGGTCGTCTCCAGCACGCTGGCGAGGCCGGGCAGCAGCCAGTTCACCACCCGCTGCTGCTGGCTCTCCAGGTACCGCACGTACGCCAACTGGCGGCGTACCTCCTGGTCGGGGCAGTTGCGGGCGAACTGGTGCTGGAAGTTGATCGCCTCGACCTCGATGCCGTTCATGGTGATGATCCGGCACCGGGTGTACGGCTCGACCGCCTCCGGGTCAATGGGTTCGACGTTCAGCTCGCGCCAGTTGCGGATCTGGTCCTCCAGGGGGATTCCCTTGTGCTCCAGAGGATTGAACACGTGCACTCCCATTCGTTGGTGGCTTCAGGCCAGGACTACCCGGGCAGAGAGGGGTAAAACCTGCCAAATACCGCCGATCAACTCAGGCGAACGTCGGGGAGCGGGATCGGGAGGGGGAGCGCATCGGGCGCGGCTACGTCGACTGGTGGGCAGATGTCCCGGCCAGGTAGCCACCGGTCGGCCACCTCGACCGTCAATCCGCCGTCAACCGGCGGCGCTGGCGGTCGCCGGTGGGTTCGGTGGTGTCGTCGGCATGGCGGAAGGGCGGCCGGGGTCACCTGGGTGGTGGGGCAACGCTGCTGCGCTCGATCAACGTGGGGGAGACGGTCTGCCGCAGTGTGCGATCGGCACCGGATTCGATCTGCGTCAGGAGCAGGTCGAGGCTGGCCTTCGCCACGGTGTCGAAGTCCGGCCGGACGGTGGTCAGCGGCGGGATGAAGTACGCGGCGTCCGGCACGTCGTCGAAGCCGACGACGCTGACCTCCTCCGGCACCCGTCGGCCCTGCTCGTGCAGCGCGTGCAGCACGCCCAGGGCGAGGTCGTCGTTGGCGGTGAAGACCGCCGTCACCCCCGGTGTCCCGGCCAGCATCTGCCCGCAGCGGTACCCCGACGCCGCGGACCAGTCCGCCT
>NZ_GG657738.1:6655970-6661648 GCF_000158815.1 Micromonospora sp. ATCC 39149
CCCACCTCTCCGTCCGCCCTCGCGACCCATTGGCGCCAGGTGGCCGAGATCCGGTGTCTCACCTGGACATCGGACCCGGGTTGCACGAACTACCGCCGTGGACAGCGCTGGATCAGCGAGAGTCTACGCGGAGGTCATCTCGGGTGGGCTGAAGGGGAGTGACCGGAGTCCGACTGTGTGCCGTGATGTTCGTCATCATGGATCACGGCGCGGAAGCGGCGGTGGTGGGTGGCTTGCGGCGGCACCTTTCTTCTTCGGCGCGACGCCACGGCCGGCAGGGCGGCGGGTGTTGGTTATATCGATCGGGTCGAATGCTACCGAAGTCAGTCGGCAGCGACAAGAGAGGCTTCCGGCCGCGCAGGCTCTTGAACATCCGCACCGACCGATGTTAGGAAGTGTGCGGAGGTGTTCTCCTTCTTTCTTTCCTGTTGATCCTTGTTTCGTGCTGCGCCGAGCCCGGGAGCCGACCATGCCAGATGCTCGACCACGACCGACCGGCCGCATCCATCGGCGCCGGTCCCGGGTTCTCCACGCCGCCCTCGGGCTCGCGCTCGCCGCCGGGGCGCTGGTCGGGCCGACCAACGCCCCGCCTGCGGCCGTGCCGACCGCCGCCGCGGCGGCGGTGACACCGGACCCGCCGCCGCACACCCTGCCCGTGCCGGCGGTCGACCCGGCGGGCGGGCCGAAGACCGCCGCCGACGTCTACCGCTACCTGGAGGACCCGCGGATGACGGGCGAGGGGCAGCAGCCGCCGCACGCCGACCTGCGGCCGTACCCGGACGTGCGCACGGCCGTCGCCGACGTGACCGAGCACGCCGCCCGCAACAGCGAGGTGCGCTCCCTCAACGGGCAGTGGCGGCTGCGGATCTACGACCGCCCCGACGACGTGCCGGCCGACTTCCCCGCCGCCACGTTCGACGAGCGGACCTTCCCGAAGGCGCAGGTGCCGCACACCTGGCAGTCGGACTTCATCGACCATCCCATGTTCCGCAACATCGCCGAGGAGATCTGGCCCGACGACCCGCCCCGTGTGCCGCGCGACGTCAACCCGACCGGTGCCTACCTGCGTACCTTCGACCTGCCCGCCGACTGGACCGGCGACCAGGTCCTGCTCCGCTTCGAGGGCGTCACCAGCGGATACTTCGTGTGGATCAACGGCGGATACGTCGGCTACGACCAGGGCGGCTACACCCCGGCGGAGTTCGACGTGACCGCGCGGCTCAAGCCCGGCCGCAACCGGATCGCCGTGCAGGTGCACCGGTGGGGCTCCGGCTCCTACCTGGAGGACGTCGACCAGTGGCGCTACAGCGGGATCTTCCGCGACGTACGGCTCTACCGCACCGGCCCGAGTTGGCTGCGCGACGCGTACGTCACCACCGACCTGGACGCCGAGTACCGTGACGCCACCCTCTCCGTGCGGATCGACGTGGCCCGCTCGGCGCGGGGCGCGGCCGGCCGGCACACCGTACGCGGCAGGCTGCTGGATCCCCACGGACGGACGGTGACCACCCTCACCGGCCCGTTGGACCTGACCGCGGACGCCGCCGGCGGCCGGGTCACCCTGACCGGCCCGGTCACCGACCCGGCCAAGTGGAGCGCCGAGGAGCCCACCCTCTACACGCTCGCCCTGGAACTGCTCGGCCCCGACGGCCGGGCCCTGCACACCACCGCCCAGCCGGTCGGCTTCCGCGAGGTCGAGGTCCGCGACCGGCAGGTGCTGGTCAATGGGCGGCGGATCCTGGTCAAGGGCACCAACCGGGCCGAGACCGACCCGGACACCGGCCGGTACCAGAGCCGCGAGAAGCAGCGCGCCGACGTGTTCGCCATGAAGCGGCTGCACCTCAACGCCGTGCGCACCTCGCACTACCCGTCGGACCCGTACCTCTACGACCTGGCCGACCGGCACGGGCTGTGGGTCGCCGACGAAATCGACATCGAAACCCACTCCCACGAGAACTGCCCCGCCGACTGCCTGGCCGACCGGCCGGAGTGGGCCGCCGCCTTCGCCGACCGGTTCGCCGCGCTGGTCGCCCGGGACAAGAACCATCCCAGCGTCATCATGTGGGACACCGGCAACGAGGCGGGCCTCGGCTCGGCGCACCACGCCATGGCCGCCTGGGCCGACGCCAACGAGCCGACCCGACTGCTGTACCACCAGTCCAACAACCCCGACGGCGACGCGCCCTTCGCCGACGTGTCCGGCCCGCGCTACCCCACCCCCGACCGCCTGGAGGCCAAGGCGGTCGGCGGCACCAAGCCGCAGATCATGGGGGAGTACGCGCACGCCATGGGCAACGGGCTGGGCAACTTCGACCAGTTCTGGGCGCTGGCCCGCCGCTACCCGCAGATCCAGGGCGGGTTCGTCTGGGACTGGGCCGAGCAGAACCTGCGCCAGCCGCTGGTGTTCACCCCCGACTCCTCGCCACGCCGCCTCCAGACCTTCCTGGTCGGCAAGCCCGAGCCGGCACCCGGGCGGCCCGGGCGCGGTCAGGCCGTCGCCCTGTCCAGCCTGGACGATTTCGTCGACGTGTTCCGCGACCGCAGCCTCGACGTCACCGGCTCCGCGCTCACCCTGGACGCCTGGGTCAACCCGGGCCCCTGGGCCGGCAGCCTGCCCATCGTGACCAAGGGCCAGGCGTACGGGATCGAGATGCGCGACCAGGACACCCTGGAGTTCGCGGTCGACGCCGGGGGGAGCCGCGCCACGGTCACCGCCGACGTGCCCGCCGACTGGTACGGCACCTGGCACCGGGTCACCGGCGTCTACGACGGCGCCACGATGCGCCTGCTCGTCGACGGCCGGGAGGCCGGCAGCACCGCGCGCACCGGCGCCATCGACCCCGGCCTGTGGGAGGTCAACGTCGGCCGCAACGCCGAGACCCAGCGGGACAACGACTGGGGCCGCCGCCTCGGCCGAGGGCTCGTCGACGACGTGCGGATCTACCCGGCGGCGCTGTCGGCCACCGACCTGGCCGCAGACCCCACCCACCGGGCGGTCCTCGCGCTCGACTTCGACACCTTCGACCGCGACGGCGACTTCCTCAGCCTGGGCCGCAGTCTCTCCGGCACGGACGGGCTGGTCGGCTCCGACCGCTACCTGCAACCGGAGACCGCCGAGCTGGCCTGGGCGCAGGCGCCGATCCGGTTCACCGCCGTCGACGCGGCGGCCGGCAGGATCCGGGTGCACAACGAGCAACAGGCCGGGACGCACCGGGTACGGCTGCGCTGGGCGCAGACCGAGGTCGACCGCACCCTGCGCTCGGGCAGCCGGACGCTGACTCTGGCACCCGGACAGAGCGTCGAGGTCGACCTCGGGCCCGCGCCGGCCAACCCGCACGACCGGCAGCGGTGGCTCACCCTCACCGCCGCGAGCACCCGTGCCACGGCGTGGGCGAAGGCCGGCTGGATCGTCGGGCAAGACCAGTTCTCCCTCGGCGGCACGGTCGTGCCCGGGGTGCTGCCCGGCCCGGCGCCGACCGGCCCGGCGCCTCGGGCCCGCCGCGACGGCGACGTGCTGACCGTCTCCGGCGACGGCTGGCGGTACCGCTTCGACGCCACCACCGGGCTGCTCACCTCCATGACCGCCGACGGCCGCGAGCTGCTGCGCGCCGGCGGCCAGCTCGACGTGTACCGCCCGCCGACCAGCAACGAGACCTACGACTGGGGCACCGCCGACCGGGAGGTCTGGCACGAGCTGGGCCTGGACCGGCTGCGCACCGAGGTGACCGGGTTCGACACGGCCACCGAGGACGGCACGGTGGTCGTCCGGGTACGCTCCACCTCGGCCGGGCCGGGCACCGGCGAACTGCTGTCGTTCGCGCAGACCCGCACGTACCGGGTCGACGCGCGGGGCACCATCACCCTCGACCACGACGTGGTCCCCGGCGGCTCCCGGGTCGGCTCCCTGCCGTACCTGCCCCGGGTGGGCGTGGCCATCCAGGTCCCCGCCGGGTTGGACCGGTTCGCCTGGTACGGGCGCGGCCCGCACGAGACGTACAACGACCGGCGCAGCGGTGCGCTGATGGGCGTGTGGCGCAGCACCGTCGACGAGGAGTACGTGCGCTACTCGCGTCCCCAGGCGTACGGCAACCACACCGACGCGGCCTGGGCGACGCTCAGCGACGGCCGGCGCTCGGGTCTGCTCGTCGGCGGCGACCTCGACGTGAGCGTCACCCCTTACGACGACCTGGACCGGGCCGAGTACGACCACCAGCTACCGCTGGTGCGCAACGACGGCTGGGTGACCCTGCACGCCGCGGCCGGCGAGAGCGGCATGGGGGAAACGCCCAACTCGGTGCTCAGCCCGTTCGCGGTCTCCGCGACCGAGGCGCATCACCAACAGCTCGTGCTGCGCCCGCTCACCGCCGCCGAGGTGCGCGCCGGCGGGGTCGTCGATTCGCAGGCCCCCGCCCCGTGCCCGCCCACCGTGGCGGCGACCACGGACGGGCAGCTCACGCCCGGCATCGCCGAGCCTGTCAAGGTGACGGTGACCCCGCGCTGTGCCGACGGCCTGCGCGACGTCACCGCCACCCTCGCCGCCCCGCCGGGCTGGACCGTCACGCCGACCACCGCCGACCTCGGCACGGTCGCGGCCGGCGCGCCGGAGACGGCGGCGTTCGAGGTGACCGCGCCGTCCGGCACCGACCTCGGGTCGTACGACCTGACGGCCACCGTCACCGCGACCTCGCCGGCCGGCTTCCGCAGCTCGGTCACCGCGCCGGCCACCGTACGCACGCCGCTGCCCCCCGGCCAGGTGTGGCTGAGCGACCAGCCGTGGCGTGCCGAGTCCAACGGGTGGGGCCCGGTAGAGACCGACCGCAGCAACGGCGAGCAGGCCGGCGGCGACGGCGGCCCGCTGCGCATCGGCGGCGTCACCTACGACAAGGGGTTGGGCGTCCACGCGACCTCGGTCGTCTCGCTCGACCTGGCCGGACGCTGCACGTCGTTCCGCTCCGACGTCGGGGTCGACGACGAGACGGGCAATGCCGGGTCCGTGGCGTTCGAGGTGTGGGTCGACGGGGTGCGCAAGGCGCAGACGCCGGTACTCACGGGCTCCGCCGGCGCGCAGCGGATCGCCGTGGACGTCACCGGCGGCCGGCGCCTCGAACTGCGGGTCACCGACGGCGGCAACGGGGTCGGCAACGACCACGGCGACTGGGCGGCGGCCCGCCTGGCCTGCACCGGCTGAGCCGGGCGAGGGGCGGGAGCCTGCTCCCGCCCCTCGCAGCCGGCGCACCTCGTCAGGCAGGGCTGCGGACGAACGTCTCCTCGCTCCACGCCCCGCCGTCGTCCGTGCGGAGGGTCAGCCGGTCGGCGGCGCAGTCGTAGGTGGCGGTGCTCTCCTGCGACCCGGCGGCGATCTTCACCTCGCGGGCGCCGGCCCGCAGCACACTTTCGCCGCCCGAGTGGACCTGGTCGTACTCGCGGTACCGCCCATCGTCGGTCGACCAGCGGTAGGTCTTCACGCCCCGTTGCGTGTACCGCACGGTGTGTCCGCCTAGGGCGCCCTGGGCGCTGGACAGGTCGTACAGATCGGTCGCCGTGCCGTCGGCGCGGTAGGCGGTGGCGTAGCCGCCCTCCGGCCCGCTGGTGAGCTTCGACGGTGCTGTCCTGGGTGAGGTCGGCCAGCCCGCCGAGCGTCGAGTCGGCCGGGACCGGCAGGTGGTACCGGCCGGCCG
>NZ_GG657738.1:6662430-6666171 GCF_000158815.1 Micromonospora sp. ATCC 39149
GCGAAGTCCAGCATGAGCAGAAACCCCAGGGACCAGGCGGTGAGCACGGTGGTGGCCAGCACCGCGCCGGCCCAGGCCAACCGGGTCCGGCGGGTCTGCTCCGGCGTGATGCTCCGCAGGTACGCCCGCGCGCTGCCGGCCACCCACCGACCGAGCAGGGCCCCGCCGGCGATTCCACAGCAGGCCGAGGACGACCTCGATCCACCAGGCCCGGTGCTGGTCGGTGTAGGCGGTGATCCAGGACAGCCGGCGGCCGACGACCAGGCCGCAGGCCAGCGCCGCACCGAACGCCGTGCCCGTGGCCGCGGCGGTGCCGGTGTGCCGCGCCCACCAGGCGCAACGCCACAGCGCGCCGGTGGTGACCAGCGCGAGCGGCACGCCGAGCAGCAGCCCGGTGGCGAAGGCCCCGCCGGTCAGGCGGTCCGAGCTCGGCAGTTGGTGGGGCAGGCTGGCCGTCAGGTCCAGCAGCGGCGGCGCGGCGATCCCGGCGGCGAGGCCCGCGCCGAGCGCCTCCACGGGGCGGGCGGCGAACCGGCGGCCGGGATGATCCAGCGTGTCGGCCCGGGCGCGGGAGAGCGGGTGGAACCGGAAAGCCGACCCGAGGCCTGCCCACCGGCCGGTTCGCCTGTTGTCGGCGGCGAGCAGCGCCCGCGCGGTCGCACGGTCGCCGCCGAGGAGGCGGGCGTCGGCGGCGAACTCCCGGGCGCGCAGCACCGACCACGCCGAGGCGTGCACGATCAGCGCGAAGGCGACCAGTCGCCAGCCGTCGTCGAGCAGACGTCGCGCGGGCACGGAGCCGACGTAGTTGACCGCGACGGGGACGAGGACGGCCAGGGGGAACGCCCACGCCAGGGCGATGGTCAGCCGGGTGAGGTGGATGTCGGCGTTGCGCACGTGCGCCAGCTCGTGCAGGACGACGGCCCGGAACACCTGCGGCGCGGTCCGCTGGGCGTGCACGAGGCCGAGGTCGAGCCGGACGTACCGGACGGGGCCGGCGCCGAAGGTGTTGCCGCTGATGCGGGCGGACCGGGACACCACGAACACCGGCGGGCGGCGCAGGCCCGCCTCCCGGACCAGGCCGGCCAGCGCGGCCCGCAGCGCCTCGGTGCCAGGCGTGCGGTCGAGGCGGCGCAGGCCGCGCAGCCGGCACTCGAACCAGGGGGCGAGCAGGTAGCCGGCGGCGGTCACCGCCGCGAGCACGGCCAGCCCGACGGCCATCTGACGCACCGAGTCCGCCCGGAGCGTGCCGAGGCAGCTCTGGATCGCGGCCAGGCTCTCCTCGTTGACCGTGCCAGCGCGTACGTCGATCGGTGCCGGGAGGTCGGTGAGCCCGGCGACGCACTCCGCGCGTTCCCGGGTGGCGTCCCTGTCGACGAGCACGGTCTGCCAGCCGAACATGCTCGTGCCCACGACCGCGGTCACCGCGGCGACGAACCGGCCGAGGGTGGCCGAGGGCAGCGGAGGCGCGACCGCGCCGGCCGGCGGGGCGGGCGGGCCGTTGCCCTCAACCGTCGGCATCGCCGCCGTCTACGCCGAACCGCTGGGCGAACGCGTCGCGCACCGCGCTCCGCAGCACCGCGACCTGGTCCTCGGTCAGCTCCCAGCGCGGGTCGCGGGCGGCTGCGGTGACGGCCTCCTCGATGCGCAGCAGCTGGCCGGGGCGCAGCCGCAGCGGCGGCGGTGACGGGAGTTCGGTGCGGGCGCGCCGGGCCCGCCACCGCAGGCTCAGGCTGCGCAGGCCGCCACGGACGGCCTCGGTGGCGTGCTCGCGCACGCCGTCGCGCAGGGCCTCCAGCGCGATGCCGGTGAGCACCAGCACGTACGGCAGCAGCGGCGCGACCGTCTCCTCGAAGCCACCGCCTCCGGCCTCGCCGCCGCCGACCCGCACCAGCCGGGACGGGTCCCGCCGCCAGCGGCCCGGACGGCGGCGGTAGGCGGGGGCGAGGAACACCAGCAGCGGCTCCTCCTCGGGGGCTACCGCCCGGATCGCCAACCGGACCAGCTCGTCCTCGGTTCCGTCGGCGGCGTGCGGCGGTGTCGTGCGGGTCATCCTGCTCCTGCCTCCGGCGGCCGCCCGCCGGTCCCCGCGTTCACCGTACGGGGATTCGCGGCGGCTGGCGATCGGCAACCGGACAGGGCTGCGGTCAGGGGGCGAGGCGCTTGGCGAACCAGTGGTGGGCGTAGCGCTCGGTGTTGTACGGCTCGATCTCCTGGTACCCGGCGGAACGGTACATCGCGAGCGCCTCGGTGAGGTTGCGGTTGGTGTCCAGCCGGACGGCGGTCCAGCCGCGCGCGGCGGCGTACCGTTCCAACTCGTCGAGTATCCGCCGGCCGACCCCGAGGCCGCGCACGGCGTCGGAGACCCACACGCGTTTGATCTCGGCCGGCACGTCGGGCCGCAGTTTCACCGCGCCGCAGCCGACCGGCTCGGCGTTGAGGGTGGCCAGCAGGAACACCCCGGCGGGCGGGGTCAGCTCCTCGTCGCCGACCGGGCTGCTCAGCGCCGGGTCGAAGCCGTCGTCGAAGCGGCGGGCGACGTCGCGGGCGTACGCCCGCACGCATGCCCGCGCGCGCGGGTCGCCCGGCGGGCACGGCTCGATGGTCACCATCGACGCGACGAGTAGCCGTTCGACCTCGGCCATCGCCGCGACGAGGCGCGTGCGGCGTGGCCCGGCGAGCGGTTCGAGGACCGACCAGGCGAACGCGTCGGAGCGCTTGTCGAGCTCCGTCCACTCGGCCCGGCCGGCGTCGGTGAGGGAGGCCACCCGGACCCGTCCGTCACCGCCGGCCGGCGCTACGGTGACGAGCCCGTCGCCCTCCAGGGTGCGCAGGAGCCGGCTGAGGTGTCCCGAGTCCAGGCCGAGGCGGGCCCGCAGCGCCGCGACCTCGGCGCCGTCGGGGCCGATCTCCCACAGCAGGCGTGCCTGGGCGAGGGGACGCCCGCGCGCCATGTACGCGTCGTCCAGCGCCCCCACCCGTTGGGTGACCGTCCGGTTGAACCGCCGTACCGCGGCGACGAGCTCCGTGTCCATATGCCTGACTTTAGTCAGGCAATCCCTGGCTGGGTTCGGCAGGTTCGGTCCGGGGGGCGGCGGGCGGGGGACCCGGTCACAGCTGCGGGCCAGCCACGGTGGCCAGGACGAGGAAGCCGAGGCCCAGCGGCACGTCCAGCAGCACGCAGAACTCCGCCAGCGACCGTGGCACGACCTCGTCGCGCCGGTAGTGGACCACGTCCCAGATCCCGTGCGCGGCCAGCGCGAGCCCGGCCAGCACCAGCCCGACGCGCGGGGCGACGAGGACGGCGGTGACGGCGAGCCCCCCGTACCCGAGCAGGGCCACCGCCTGGGCGGCGAGCGGCGCGCGCGGCGCCCCGCCGACCAGGCCGACGATGACCAGCAGCGCCGCGACGACGCCCACGCCGGCCCACCACGGCACCCCCGCGAGTTCGCTCGCCGCCACGATCATCCCGCCGCCGCCGACCACCGCCCAGGCCACCCACGGCCGGCCGAGCGCGGCGGCGGCCAGGTAGCACAGGGCCGCGACGGCGACGGTGATCGACAGCACTTCCCGGTCGGCACCGGTCGCCAGCACCGCCGTGGCCACGGCCAGGCCGAGCAGGCTCGGCCAGCGACGCGTCACGACCGACCAGCGCCCCGCGCCTGCCGGGGTCTCGGCCGAGGTCGCGGTGCTGCGGCGTGAGATGTCCATGTGGAGATGGTGACGGCGCACGCGGACCGGACG
>NZ_GG657738.1:6666271-6688740 GCF_000158815.1 Micromonospora sp. ATCC 39149
TCCTGCGGCCCGTGTCCGATCACCTGGCCCGTCGCGGCCCAGCCCTCAGCGGGACGCCCCGGCGCGGCGCTTGTTGTAGACGTCGAACGCGACGGCGACGAGCAGGACCAGGCCCTTGACCACCGACTGCATCGACTGGTCGACGCCCATGAGCTGCATGCCGTTGCTCATCACGGCCATGATGAGGCCGCCGACCATGGCGCCTACGACGGTGCCGACCCCGCCGGTGACCGCCGCGCCACCGATGAACGCGGCGGCGATCGCGTCGAGTTCGAACATGTTGCCGGCGGCGGGCTGCGCCCCGTTGGAGCGCGAGGAGTAGATGATGCCCGCCACGGCCGACAGGAAGCCCATGTTGACGAAGACCCAGAAGTTGACGGTGCGGACCTTCACCCCGGACAGCATGGCCGCGGGAAGGTTGCCGCCGATCGCGTAGACCTGACGGCCGAAGACGGTGCGCCGGGTCAGCAGGCCGTACGCGAGGACGAGCACCGCCAGCACGATCAGCACGATCGGCAGGCCCCGCGCGTGGGCCAACTGCCAGGCGAAGTACATGACGACCGCGCCCACCAGCACGACCCGGGCGACGAACAGCGGGAACGACTCGACCGGCTGCTGATACCGGATGCGCGCCACCCGGGTGCGGAAGCCGCTGACCGCGTACCCGGCGACCGCGACGCCGCCGATGAGCAGCGTGAACGCGTCGAAGCCCTGCCCACCGAGGAGCCCGTTGAGGAAGCCCGCCGCGATCCGCTGGTACTCGGCCGGGAACGGCGACAGCGAGATGTTGTCCAGGACCCGCAGGGTGAGGCCGCGGAACAGGAGCATGCCGGCGAGCGTCACGATGAAGGCGGGGATGCCGGCGTAGGCGACCCAGAAGCCGTGCCAGGCACCGACGGCGAGGCCGACGGCCAACGCGGCCAGCACCCCGAGCCACCACGGATGGCCCTGCTGGATGACGAGCACCGCGGAGACCGAGCCAGTGAGCGCCACCACCGAGCCGACCGACAGGTCGATGTGCCCGCCGATGATCACGATGACCATGCCGATGGCGAGCACGAGGATGTAGGAGTACTGCAGGACGATGTTGGTGATGTTGCCCGGGCTCAGCGACACGCCGTCGGTCAGGACGGCGAAGAGCGCGACGATGACGACGAGGGCGACGAAGATGCCGCTCTGGCGCAGGTTGCGCATGACCAGCGTACGCGGGTCGCTGATGCCGGTGTGCAGGGCGCGGGCGGGGGCCTGGTCGGCCGACGGGCCCTGCCCGGTGGAGGAGGATTTGACGTCGGTCATCGTGCCGGTTCCTTGTCCTTCGCCATGAGCTGCATGAGCTTTTCCTGGGTGGCCTCGCTCACCGGCAGCTCGCCGGTGAGCCGGCCCGCCGCGAGCGTGTAGATGCGGTCGCACATTCCGAGCAGCTCGGGCAGCTCGGAGGAGATCATCACGACCGCCTTGCCCTGCGCCACGAGCCGGTTGACGATCGTGTAGATCTCGAACTTCGCCCCGACGTCGATGCCGCGGGTGGGCTCGTCGAGGATCAGCACTTCCGGGTCGGTGAACAGCCACTTCGACAGGACAACCTTCTGCTGGTTGCCGCCGGAGAGCTTGCCGACCGTGGCCATGACGCTGGGCGCCTTGATGTTCATGTCGCGCCGGCTGGCCTCGGCGACCCGGATCTCCTCGTTGTCGTGCACCCACCCGAAGCGGGCGAGCTTGCGCAGCGCCGCCGCCGAGACGTTGTGGCGGATGTCGTCGATGAGGTTGAGCCCGTACCGCTTGCGGTCCTCCGTGGCGTACGCGATGCCGTTGCCGATCGCCTCCGCGACCGTGCGCGCCCTGATCTCCCGGCCGCGCAGGAACAGCCGGCCGGTGATGTCGCGCCCGTACGAGCGGCCGAACATGCTCATGGCCAGCTCGGTGCGCCCGGCCCCCATCAGCCCGGCGATGCCGACGACCTCGCCGGCGCGGACGGTGAAGCTGACGTCGTCGACCACCCGGCGGTCCTGGGTGGGGTGGCGCACCGTCCAGTTCTCCACGCGCAGCACCTCCTCGCCGGGGGACGACACCCGGTCGGGGTAGAAACTGTGCAGGTCGCGGCCGACCATGCCGCGGATGATCCGGTCCTGGGTCACCTCGGCGGAGCGCACGTCGAGCCGTTCGACGGTACGGCCGTCGCGTAGCACGGTGATCGAGTCGGCGATCGCGGTGATCTCGCCGAGCTTGTGCGAGATCATGATGCAGGTGATGCCCCGATCGCGCAGCCGCCGCAGCAGGTCGAGCAGGTGCGCCGAGTCGACGTCGTTGAGGGCGGCGGTCGGCTCGTCCAGGATGAGCAGCTTCACCTCCTTCGACAGCGCCTTGGCGATCTCGACGAGCTGTTGCTTGCCGACGCCGAGCGCGACGATCGGCGTGACGGCGTTCTCGCGCAGGCCGACGGACTCCAGCAGGGCCGTCGCGTCGGCGTTGGCGCGGTTCCAGTCGATGAGGCCGGTGCGTCCGCAGCGCTCGTTGCCGAGAAAGATGTTCTCGGCGATCGAGAGGTGCGGCACCAGGGCGAGCTCCTGGTGGATGATGACGACGCCCTGGGCCTCGCTGTCGCGGATGCCGCGAAAGTGCACGGGCCGGCCGTCGAAGATGATCTCACCTTCGTAGCTGCCCGCCGGGTACACCCCTGACAACACCTTCATCAGGGTGGACTTGCCGGCGCCGTTCTCGCCGCAGATGGCGTGGATCTCGCCGCGCCGCACGACGATCGAGACGTCCTGGAGCGCCGCCACCCCGGGAAACGTCTTGGTGATGTTGCGCATCTCGAGGATGGTGTCGCTCACGGTCGTCCTCTCGCTGGTGGGGGTTCGTGGGGGCGTCGTTGCCCGGGGCGAGGCGTCCGTCGGGCCCGGCGCCGACCGGCGCCGGGCCCGACGGGACCGTCACTTCTTGGCCTGCCCGGAGGCAACTTCCTCGGCCGACCAGTAACCGGAGTCGATCAGCGCGGACTTGATGTCCTCCTTGTAGATGGTCTGGATCGGCAGCAGGTACGCCGGGACGACCTTGACCTTGTTGTTGTAGGTCGTGGTGTCGTTGGCCTGCGGCTGCTTCTTCTGGAGGAACGCCTCCGAGGCGATCGCGGCCTGCTCGGCCAGCAGCCGGGTGTCCTTGAAGACGGTGGAGCTCTGCACGCCGTCGTTGATGAGCTTGATCGAGGCGATCTCGGCGTCCTGGCCGGTCACCACCGGCAGCTTCTTGCCCGAGCCGCCGTAGCCGGCGTTCTGCAGCGCGGTGATGATGCCCCGGGAGATCCCGTCGTACGGCGACAACACGCCGTCCACCTTGGACCCGTCGTTGTAGCTCGACGTGAGCAGGTCCTCCATCCGCTTCTGGGCGGTCTCCTGCTGCCACCGCAGGGTCGCCGCCTGCTCGATCTTCGTCTGGCCGGACTTCACCTTCAGCGTGCCGCTGTCGAGGTACGGCTTGAGCGTGTCCATCGCGCCGCCGAAGAAGTACGCGGTGTTGTTGTCGTCGAGCGAGCCGGCGAACAGCTCGACGGTGAACGGCCCGGTCGCGCTGCCCTTGGAGCCGTCCTTGTTCTTCAGGCCGAGGCCGACCAGCAGCGCGGTGGCCTGGGCGACGCCGACCTTGTAGTTGTCGAAGCTGACGTAGAAGTCGACGTTCGGGCTGCCGAGGATGAGCCGGTCGTACGCGATGACCGGGATCTTGGCCTCGGCGGCGGCCTGAAGCTGACCGCTGAGCGCCGTGCCGTCGATCGCCGCGATGACCAGGACGTCCGCGCCCTGCGTGATCATCTGGTCGATCTGCTGCGACTGGGTGGGGATGTCGTCCCCGGCGTACTGCAGGTCGACCTTGTATCCCTTGGCCTGCAGCTTCTCCTTCACCGCGTTGCCGTCGGCGATCCACCGCTCCGAGGTCTGCGTCGGCATGGAGACACCGATGGTCAGGTCGGTGGGCTTCTTGTCGGCGGTGTCGCCGCCCCCGCCGGCTCCCTCGCCGCCGCACGCCGCCATGCTGAGCGCCAGCACGGCGCTGCCGAGTGCCACCAAAAATCGTCTGGCCACAGGCTTCCCCTCCCAGGACCTTGTGCCGAAATGTCGGGCCGCGATCGCGCCCCGAGACAGTGTTAGCGCTCACATTGGCCTGGTCAACAGCTTGCGAGAAATGCCCTGGTCACGTTCTCGTAACGGCACCGACCACTCGGCCCACCGCTCCGGACCTGGGCGTTTGTCGCGCCGACCGCCAAGCAATGCAAGGTTACGGGGGGCGGCGACCCTGTCCCGAGGACCGGGACCCGCCGGGATCGCCCCGGCTTGTCCGGGGCGTCACCGCATGGACATGTCTGGGAGGATCGTCGGCGACAATGGGGAGGGTTACATGACCAAGAACGTCACTCGTCGGGCCGCCATCGGAATGGGCGCGGCAGCGGCGGCGCTCGCCGCCACCGGTCAGGCCGCCGCCGCCGAGGGCAGGACACCGCCGGCGGCCACACAGGTCCGCACCGGCGGATGCGCCGAGGCGATCCGGCGGACCTACCTCGAGCAGAAGGTTAAGGCCGGCGGTGTGTGGCACGCCCATATCGCGATGGTCGACGGGGCCGGAGCGCTCGAGACCGTCGTGGCGGACGACGCCGACCGCGTCACGCACGGCTACAGCGTGCAGAAGCTCGCCGTCGCCGTCGCCGTGATGGACAAAATCGATCGCGGGCAGCTCCGGCTGGACCAGCGCCTCGACCTGAACGCGGACATCATCCTCGGCGGCACCGGCATCTACTTTCTGCAGACCGTCTGGGGCGACGAGGTCACAGTGGCCAACTTCCTCACCGCGATGCTGCTCGTCTCCGACAACACGGCGGTGCGCATGTGCGGCCGGGTGGTGCCGGCGCTGGAAATCAACGACATCCTCGCCGCGAAGGGGTTCACCCACACCCGCGTCGAGCCGGTCGCCAACCCGAACCGGTTCTACCTCGGCGTCACCACGCCGCGCGAGACGCACGACCTGCTGTGGCGGCTGGCCAACAAGACCATCCTGACCCCCCGGTCGGCCAACTTCCTCCTCGGCATCCTCCGCTGGATCAACGGCTACCACGACGGGATCCGGCGCACCATGTCGTCGGCCGAGCGCAGCCGGGTCGCCACCAAGTACGGCGCCGACTTCGACGACCTCGGCGCCGCCCGGCACGAGGCCGGCATCATGTTCGACGCCGCCGGGGCACCCACCCTGACGTACGCGCTGTTCGCCGACTCCCTCGGCCACCTGGACAACTACGGGTCGACCCATCCGGCGGTGCAGGCGCACGCGGTCCTCGGCCGGACCATGTTCGACGCGATCTCCGCGACCACCAACCGCACGACCCGCTCCCGGCACCACGTCGCGCCGTTCCGCCCGGTCGACGGCGGCTGACCCATCGGCCGCCGGGCCCGCCGCCAGCGGGCCCGGCCCGCCGGTCAGGGCTCGTAGGCGAGGTTCGGCCGCAGCCAGCGTTCGACCTCGGCGAGGGCGACGCGGCGGCGGGCCGCGTAGTCCTCGGCCTGGTCGCGGCCGATGCGCCCGACGGTGAAGTACCGCGAGTCCGGATGCGCGAAAATCAGGCCGCTGACGCTGGCCGCAGGCGTCATCGCGTACGACTCCGTCAGGCCGATGCCGAGCGTCTCCGCGCCGAGCAGGTCGAACAGGTCGCGCTTCTCGCTGTGGTCCGGGCTGGCCGGGTAGCCCAGCGCGGGACGGATGCCCCGGAACCGCTCGGCGTGCAGATCCTCCAGCGCCGGGGCGGCGTCAGGCTCGAACCAGTCGCGGCGGGCCCGCAGGTGCAGGTGCTCGGCGAACGCCTCGGCGAGCCGGTCGGCCAGCGCCTTGACCATGATCGCGCGGTAGTCGTCGTGCTCGGCCTCGTACCGGGCGGCCAGTTCCTCGGCGCCGTGCACGGCGACCGCGAAGCCGCCAAGGTGGTCGCCGGCCGGCGCCACGTAGTCGGCCAGGCAGCGGTTGGCGCGGCCGGCGGGCTTGGCGGTCTGCTGGCGCAGCATCGGCAGGCGCACTCCGGCGTCGTCCAGGACGATGTCGTCGCCCTCGGCGTGGGCCGTCCAGAAGCCGTACGTGCCCCGGGCGCGCAGCGACCCGTCGGCGATGATCGCGTCGAGCAGGGTGTTGGCGTCGTCGTAGAGCTCGCGGGCGACGGGCTGGTCGAGAATCGCCGGGAACTTGCCCTTTAGCTCCCACGCCAGGAACAGGAACTGCCAGTCGATCATCTCGCGCAGCTCGGCGAGGGTCGGCTCGACGGTGCGCACGCCCGTGAACGCGGGCACCGGCAGGTCGGCGAAGTCGACCCGCTCGCGGTTGGCGCGGGCCTGGGCGAGGGTGAGCAACGGCTGGGCGTGCCGGTTGGCGTGCTGCGCGCGCAGCCGCTCCTGCTCGGCCCGGTTCGCCGTGTCGAGGGTCTGCGCGCGGCCGGCGTCGAGCAGGTCGGAGACCACGCCGACGACCCGGGACGCGTCGAGCACGTGCACCGTGGGCCCCTCGTACGCGGGGGCGATGCGCACCGCCGTGTGCTGCCGGGAGGTGGTCGCCCCGCCGATGAGCAGCGGCATCCGCAGCCCCCGGCGCTGCATCTCGGTGGCGACGGCGACCATCTCGTCCAGCGACGGGGTGATCAGCCCGGACAGGCCGATCGCGTCGGCGCCCTCGGCCACCGCGGTGTCCAGGATCCGCGCGGTCGGCACCATCACGCCGAGGTCGATTACCTCGTAGTTGTTGCAGCCGAGGACGACGCCGACGATGTTCTTGCCGATGTCGTGCACGTCGCCCTTGACGGTGGCGAGGACGACCTTGCCCTGGCCCTGCCCGGCGGCCCGCTCCTTGCTCATGTACGGCTCCAGGTAGGCGACCGACCGCTTCATCACCCGGGCACTCTTGACCACCTGCGGCAGGAACATCTTCCCCGCGCCGAACAGGTCGCCGACGACTCTCATGCCGTCCATCAGCGGGCCCTCGATGACGTCGAGGGGACGGTCCAGCAGCAGGCGGGCCTCCTCGGTGTCGGCCTCGACGTGGTCGACGATGCCGTGCACCAGCGCGTGCTTGAGCCGCTCGGCGACCGGGGCGGCACGCCAGGACAGGTCGACCTCCCGCTTGGTCCCGGAACCGGTGACTGTGGACGCGAACGCGACCAGCCGGTCGGTGGCGTCGGGTCGGCGGTCGAAGATGACGTCCTCGACCAGTTCGAGCAGGTCCGCCGGGATGTTCTCGTAGACGCTGAGCTGGCCGGCGTTGACGATGCCCATGTCCAGCCCGGCCCGCACGGCGTGGAACAGGAACGCCGAGTGCATCGCCTCGCGTACCACGTCGTTGCCGCGGAACGCGAACGACAGGTTCGAGATCCCGCCGCTGGTGCGCGCGCCAGGGCAGCGGGCCTTGATCAGCGGCAGGGCGTCGATGAATTCCTTCGCGTAGCCGTTGTGCTCGGCCATGCCGGTGGCCACGGCCAGCACGTTCGGGTCGAAGATGATGTCCTCGGGCGCGAAGCCGGCCTCGCCCACCAGCAGGTCGTACGCCCGCCCGCAGATCTGGACCTTGCGCTCGCTGGTGTCGGCCTGGCCCTGCTCGTCGAACGCCATGACCACCACGCCCGCGCCGTAACCGCGGATCGCCCGGGCCTGGGCGAGGAACGGCTCCTCACCCTCCTTCAGGCTGATCGAGTTGACCACGCCCTTGCCCTGCACGCACTTGAGGCCGGCTTCGAGCACACTCCACCGGGAGCTGTCGATCATGATCGGAATCCGGGCCACCTCGGGCTCGGTGGCGATCAGGTTCAGGAACGTGACCATCGCCTGCTCGCTGTCGAGCAGGTCGGCGTCCATGTTGACGTCCAGCAGGTTCGCACCGCCGCGCACCTGCTCCACCGCCACGTCGACCGCGGCCTGGTAGTCGTCGGCCTCGACGAGCCGGCGGAACCTCGCCGAGCCGGTCACGTTCGTCCGCTCGCCGATCATCACGAACCCGGTGTCGGGCCCGATCGTGAACGGCTCCAGGCCGCTGAACCGGGTCGCCGGCACCTCCCGGGCGACCGGTCGCGGCGCGACGCCCCGGACCGCCGCGGCGATCCCGGCGATGTGCGGCGGGGTCGTCCCGCAGCAGCCGCCGACGATGTTGACTAGGCCGTCGCTGGCGAACTCGCCGAGCAGCGCGCCGATCTCCTCGGGCGTCTGGTCGTAGCCGCCGAACGCGTTGGGCAGCCCCGCGTTGGGATGCGCGGCGACGTAGCTGCCGGCCAGTCGGGAGAGCTCCGCCACGTGCGGGCGCATCTCCGCCGCGCCGAGCGCGCAGTTCACGCCGACGACCAGCGGTTCGGCGTGCGCGATCGAGCGCCAGAACGCCTCCACGGTCTGGCCCGACAGCGTGCGGCCGCTCAGGTCCACCACCGTGACGGAGATCCACAGGGGCAACCGGGGCGCCGCCTCGCGGGCCGCGGCGATCGCCGCCTTCGCGTTGAGCGTGTCGAAGACCGTCTCCACCAGCAGCAGGTCGACCCCGCCCTCGGCCAGCGCCGCCATCTGTTCCGCGTACGCGTCTTTGACGTCGTCGAACGTGACCGCCCGGTACGCGGGGTCCTCCACGCGCGGCGACAGCGACAGGGTGACGTTGAGCGGGCCGACGGAGCCGGCGACGAACCGCCCGCCCGCCTCGTCCGCGGCCTGGCGGGCGAGCTGGGCGCCGCGCACGTTCATGTCCCGCGCCAGCGCCTCCAGGCCATAGTCGGCCTGACCGATGCTCGTGGCGGTGAACGTGTTGGTGGTGGTGATGTCGGCACCCGCCGCCAGGTACTGCCGGTGCACATCCAGGATCAGGTCGGGGCGGGTCAGGTTGAGCAGGTCGGGATCGCCGGTGACGTCGCAGGGGTGGTCGTCGCCGATCAGGTCGCCCCGGTAGTCGGCGGGGGAGAGCCGCGCGCCCTGCAACATCGTGCCCCAGGCGCCGTCGAGCACCGCGATGCGCTCGCCCAGCAGCCGCCGCAGCGCCGAAACCGCGTCTGACCTGTCGACGGACGAACTCATAGCGACCACCCCCGATGTCTCGGAGGCGCCCTTGGTTCGCATGCTCCCAGGTCGAGCGTGGCGGGCCGGGCCCGTCGCAGCGCCTCTCGCCCTGGTAGCCGGAGACTACCGGATAGTGACCCGGCCCCGCCGTACCGTTCCCAGCAAGTGCGACGGCCCGGTCGACACTAGGCTCGACGCGGAGGTGCGTGAAGATGGAACTCGGGCTGCACTACTGGACGTTCTCGACCCCGGCCGACCCGGCGGCGATCGCGCCGACCCTGGCCGAGACCGCCACCCTCGCCGAGCAGGCGGGGTTCGCGTCGTTCACGGTGATGGACCACTACTTCCAGATGGAGGCGCAGGCCCCGGCCGAGGAGCCGATGCTGGAGGCGTACACCACCCTGGGGTACGTCGCGGCGCTGACCCGGCGGATGACGCTGGGCGTGCTGGTCACCGGCGTGATGTACCGGTACCCGGGGCTGCTGGCCAAGATCGTGACCACGCTGGACGTGCTCTCCGGCGGCCGGGCCCGCCTCGGCATCGGCGCGTCCTGGTACGAGCGGGAGCAGCGCGGGCTGGGCGTGCCGGTCGTCCCAGTGGCCGAGCGGTTCGAGCGGCTGGAGGAGACGCTGCGGATCTGCCAGCAGATGTGGAGCGAGAACGACGGGCCCTTCGAGGGCCGGCACTACCGGCTCGCCGAGACGCTGAACTCGCCGCAGCCGCCGCGCCGCCCGCACCCGCCGATCATGATCGGCGGCGGGGGCGAGCGTAGGACGCTGCTGTTGGTCGCCCGCTACGCCGACGCGTGCAACCTGTTCGGCACCAGCCCCGACGAGGTGGCCCGCAAGCTGGACGTGCTGCGCGGCCACTGCGCCGCCGAGGGCCGGGACTACGACACCATCACCAAGACGGCGCTCGTCATGCGGCCGGCGCTGGTCGACGTCGACGCGTTCGTCGCCGACGTGGCCGCGTACGCCGCGCTCGGGGTGACCGAGGTGCAGGTCATGCCGGACCGGCACCCGGTGGAGTTCACCCGGCGGATCGCCGACGAGGTGCTGCCGAGGCTCGCCGACCTTTCCTGACCGGCCCGACCGACCGCCCGCGCCCCGGCCCGAAGCCCCGGTGCGCGGGCGGCCGGTGCGCGGGCGGTCTAGCGGTTGAGCCGCCGGTACACGGGGGCCAGCCGCCGGTGTAACTGGCGGTAGACGTCGAAGATCTCGTCGTAGGTCGCCCGGTGGGCCGGCGTCGGCGCGAAGACCCGGTCGCTGCGCATCAGGGCGGGAATGTCGGCGAAGGTGACCATCCCGGTGCCGACCGCGCCGATCCAGCCCGCGCCCCGGGCGTTGACCGCGAGGGGGTTCGCGTCGCGCCGGATCTCGACGCCGAGCACGTCGGCGAAGATCTGGCACCACGAGTCCGACAGCGCCCCGCCGCCGGTGATCGCCAGCGAGGTGACCGGCGCGCCGAGGAACCGGTCGACCGCCCGAAACAGCCAGCGGGTGTTGAGCGCGACGCCCTCGAAGACCGCGCGCAGCAGGTCGGAGCGGTTGGTGTCCAGCGAGATGTTGAGGAAGGCCCCGCGTAGGTTCGAGTCGTCGACCGGGGCGCGTTCGCCGTAGAGCCACGGGGTGTAGAGCACCCCGTTGGCGCCCGGCGGCACCGTCGGGATGATCATGTCGAACGCGTCGAAGATCGTGCCCTCGTCGCGGCTGACTTGCCCGGCGCCGAGCAGCGGGTCGTCGTACTCGACGACCTTGTCGCGCAGCCAGGTCAGGTTGGCCCCGGCCGTGGCCTGCAACGCGGTCATCAGGTACCGGTCGGGCACGGCGCACGGCACCGCCGCGATCCCGGCGACCACGTCGGTCTTCTTCGCCGGGACGTGGGCCGCGATCCACGACGAGGTGCCGAGGTACAGGTGCGGCGCGTTGTCGCCGGTCGTGCCCGCGCCGATCGCGGCGGCGGTGTTGTCGATGGCGCCGGCCACCACCCGCACCGACTCCGGCAGGCCCAGGTGCGCGGCGGCGACCGGGGACAGCGTGCCGATCACCTCGGTGCAGGCGACGATCGGCGGCAGCTTGTCCCGGTCGATGCCGCAGTCGGCGACCAGGGCGGGGGAGTAGCGGACGTCGCCCGGCCGGCGGTTGTCGGTCACCCACGAGGTGAGAATCGAGTCGACGGTCGCCACCGTCCGCCCGGTCAGCTTCAGGTTGATCCAGTCGAGCACGTTGAGGAACGACGCGGTGCGCGCGTAGACCTCCGGCATCTCGTCGCGGATCAGCAGCATGTGCGCCGCCGGGTCCTTGCCGGTGGGCGACGGCATTCCGCCGGTGAGGCGCAGCCAGCGCGCGACGCGGCGCACCGACAACCCCTGGTACGCGGGGAAGCCGCGGAACTGGCGGCGCAGGTTCGCCGCGCCGCGCATGTCCAGCCAGCTGATGCACGGGGTCAGCGGCTCGCCGGCGGCGTCGACGGCGATGGTCCCCTCGCCCTGCGTGGAGGCGCACACGACGGTGACCGCCCGCAGGTGGTCGGGGTGGGCGCGGCCCAGGTCGGCGGCGACCTGCCCGAGGGCGTCCCACCAGGCGTGCGGGTCCTGCTCGGCACCGCCGCCGGGCAGCACCCGCAGCGGCACGGCCCGCTCGGCCCAGCCGGTGACGGTGCCGTCGGCGGCGACGAGGGCGGCCTTCATCGCGGAGGTGCCCAGGTCGATCGCGAGGACCTGTGGTGCCGTTGCTGCCACCGGATCAGACCCCTTCGACCAGCGCGAACACCTGGTCGAAGCGGGCGAGCGCGTCGTCGATGACCTCGTCGGTGTCGGCCATCGAGGTGTACATCCGCGAGCCGGCCAGGGTGATGATGCCGTGGGCAGCGTACGCCGCGCCCATCTGCTCCATCAGCCGCTTGCGGGCCTTGTTCTCCTTGAGCAGCTTCACCGGGTGGCGCATGTCCAGCAGCATGACGCCGCTGCACTCCAGATGCACGATCGAACCCTGGTTGTAGGCGACGTAGGGCAGGCCGTAGCGGTCGATGAGCCGTTGCAGGCCCCGGGTGAGCCGGTCGCCGGCCCGCCCGGCGATCACCGGCGCATTCGTGCGGGCCATCTCCTCGATGGCGAAGTAACCGGCCGCACAGGACAGCGGGTTCGCCGACAGCGTCCCGCCGACCTGGATGTGCGCGCCGCTCTTGCCGTCCAGGCCGGAGCCGAAGACCGCCATCACGTCGGCGCGACCGCCGACGCCGCCGGCCATCGGGTACCCGCCGGAGACGGCCTTGCCCAGCACGGTCAGGTCGGGGGTCACGCCGAAGTAGCCGGCCGCCCCGCCCAGGCCGAGGCGGAAGCCGGTGACGACCTCGTCGAAGATCAGCAGCGCGCCGAACTCGTCGCAGAGCTGGCGTACCCTGGCGTTGAAGTCGCGTGGCACCGGCCGGGTGCCGGACTCCGGGCCGACGGGCTCGACCACGACGGCGGCCGTGCCGCCCCGCAGCCGGTTCTCGATCAGCTTGCGCCGCAACTGCCCCAGGTCGTGCGGGAACGCCTCGCGGGTGCGGCTGGTCGCGCCGAAGGGGATGCCCTTGGCGTTCATCCGGTACGTGCCGGGCACCCGCAGCCCGTACACCATCGTGTCGGACCACCCGTGGTACGCGCCGCCGACCTTGATCACCATCTTCTTGCCGGTGAACGCGCGCGCCCCGCGCACCGCGGCCATGACCGCCTCGGTGCCCGAGCCGAGCGACCGGTACATCTCCACGTGCGGCAGGTACCGGTGGATGATCTCGGCGAGCTTGAGCTCGTACTCGTGGAACAGCCCGGTCACCGGCCCGGACGCCCGGACCACCTCCGCGACCCGCTCGTTGACCGGCCCGTAGTTGCTGCCCAGGATCGTCGGGCCACCGGCCTGGAGGAAGTCGATGTAGGTGTTGCCGTCGCGGTCGACCAGGTGCGCGCCCTCGGCCCGCTCGATGGCCAGCGGAAACGGGTAGTTGAAGGCGAGGTTGTGCTGCACGCCGCCGGGGATGCGCCGCTTCGCGCGGTCGGTGATCTCCCGGCTCGCCCGGCACTTGGTGTCGAAGTAGTTGAGCACGTCGAGCATCGCGTCGTGGCGCAGCCCGCGGACAGGCTGGGCGATCAGCGCCCGCAGGCGGCGCATCACGTCGTCGACATCGGGATAGTCGCTGATGGCGTAGCCGAGCCGGGCGGCCTCGCCGCCGGGGTCGCTGCTGTCGGCGACGGCGGCGTCCGTGCCCGTCGCGGCGGCGCCGTCCTCGTCCGCGGCGGTGCTGTCCTCGTCCGCGGCGGTGTCCGGGCGGGTGGTGGCCAGTGCGGTGGCCGTCGTGTCGGCGCTGGGCAGCTCCTCGTCGACGGGTACCCGCAGCGGCGGCACCGCCTCGGTGATCTGGGCGGCGATCCGCTTCTCGTCGGCGCGCAGCTTGCCGAAGGCGATCTCGCGGATCGCGGTCGGGATGGTGTAGACCTTCCCGGTCTCGGCCGTCAGTGCCATCAGGTAGGCGATCGAGACTTTCTCCAGCAGCGCCATGTTGAACACCGCCCGGTCGGGGTCGGTGCCCAGGGCCACGATCCCGTGGTTGGCGATGATGAAGGCGTTGTCCCCGCCGGCGACCTTCTTCTGCACGTTGCGGGCCAGGAAGGCGGTGCCCGACGGGGCGTAGTCGATGATGGCGACCCGCTTGCCGAGGAAGCGCACCTGCTCGTCGGTCAGCGCCGGAATGGGCTTGCGGAGGAAGGCCAGCGCCGAGGCGTACGGCTGGTGGGTGTGCACGATCGCGTTGACGTCCGGCCGCTGCCGGTAGATGTTGGCGTGCATCCCGCACTCGATCGACGGCGCGAGACCCGTACCGGAGTCGTCGGGCACGTGCTTGCCGGCGAAGTCGACGATGCAGACGTCCTCGACGCGCATCCGGTCGTAGTCGTAGTTGCTGGGGGTCACCGCGTACAGCTCCCGGCCGGGGACGCGGACCGACACGTTGCCCTCCGTCGCCTTGAGGTAGCCGCGCGCGAGCATGGTGCGGCACATGTCGACGACGTGCTGGCGGGAGGTGCGGTGCTCCACGGCGCTCTCCTCGGTCCGGGCCAACGGCTGATCGACGGGGATGCCCGTCGAGGTCCATCGTCGCCGGGCGACGGACGCGGAGCACCGTCTCGCCGGACACGAGAATCGGGCTTCCGCTTATCACCGCGTGACAAAATCGCGGCATGACCGCGTCTCCGCCCCCCTGGCAGCGGCTCCCCGCCGACCTGGCCACCGCGATGCGCTCCCAGCTGCCCGCCACCATCGGGGCGGTCGCCGCCGCCGTCACCGAGGCCACGCCCGCCTTCGCCGCCATCTCCGACGCCAAGTTCGCCCGGGACGTGCGCACTGCCGTGCAGGTCGCGTTCGACCGCTTCCTCGACCTCGTCGGCACCGACGAGCCCGCCCTGCCGCCGCGCGCCCGGGAGGTGTTCGTCGCGCTCGGCGCCGGCGAGGCACGCGAGGACCGTGGGCCCGAGGCGCTGCTGGCCGCGCTGCGCACGGCGGCGCGGCTGATGCTGCGCACCGCGTCGGAGTCGCTGGCCCGGCTGCGCCCCGTCGACACCGGGGAGTTGATCGATCTCTCCGACGCGATCATCGCGTACGTCGACGAGCTGGCCGCCGCGAGCACCGACGGCTACGCCCTCCAGTTGCGCGAGCAGGCCGGGGAGGGCGATCGGCGGCGACGGCAGCTCGCCGAGCTGCTGCTGCGCGGAGACGGCCTGCCCGCCGCCGTCGAAACCGCCGCCGCGCGGATCGGCTGGCCGCGCCCGGACGAGGTGGTGCCCGTCGTGCTGCCACTGGAGCAGGCCCGCGACGCCCGGTTCCGCTACGGCGCGGACGGCCTCGTGGTGGAACGCGGACGCGACGCCGTGCTGCTGCTGCGGGCAGGTCCCCGCGCCGCCCGCCCGCAGCTCGCCGAGGACCTGGCGGGGCGCGGGGCGGTGGTGGGGCCCACGCTGGGCTGGGCCCAGACCCCGGCGGCGGTCCGGCTCGCCGAGCTGACCGCCGGGCTGGCCGGGACAGACCCGGGGCCGGTCTTCGTCGACGATCACCTGATCGCGCTGACCCTGGGCGGGGAGACCGGCGCGCTGGCGGTGCTCACCACCCGCCGGCTGGCGCCCCTGGCGCACCTGCGCCCGGCTCAGCGGGAAAGCCTGCTGGTCACCCTGTACAGCTGGCTACGGCACTGGGGCTCGCGGGCCGAGGTGGCCACGGAGCTGTTCGTGCACCCGCAGACGGTCAGCTACCGGGTCAAGCGCCTGCGCGAGCTGTACGGCGACGACCTGGACGACCCCGCCGCCCGGTTCGAGTTGCTCCTTGTGCTGGCCGGCCGCACGGGTGGGGCATAAAAGATGTTTGTCAGTGGAATTCCTAAACCGTCCGGATTGCCGATGCGACCCAGCACTTCCGTCGACAGTAGAGCAGCGGGCATTGCAGTACGAGGGAATCGTTCGCCAAGCTTGACGTGACTTCCGACAGCGATCACCATGTCTCGCAGCCCGTTGGGCACGATCATGAAAGGCCCCAGGTGGCGGTCGGCGACACCGCTCCGCCTCGATGCGGCCGGCGGTCGACTCAACGAGCCCGTGAATCGGCATCGCCGGGCGACAGGATTCCGCGTCGACCGGCCGGTCGGACCATTGATGTTAACGTTAACAACCGGAGAGTTTCAGCAACAATGCAGCCCCTTCGCCCATCTGCCGCGAGTCCCGAGTACCCGCCGAGCAACCGACGACCCGACATCCGGGCATCGGGCATTTCCGGCAATGGCCAGTCGCCAGTAAAACGCTGGCTGACGCCCTTGGACGAGGCGACGCGCCGAATGTTGGGATTGCCCGCACCAGCAACCCGGCGGATCACCATCGAGCGTGATCTACCAATACCGATGCGCGACGGCGTCTGCCTGCCCGCCGACCACTACAGTCCCGCTACCGACCGGGGGGAGTTGCCGACCATTCTTATCCGTACCCCGTACGGGCGCGGCGGAAGCAACCCGCGGGTCGCCCGCGCGGTCGCCGCGCAGGGATTCCACGTCGTGCTGCAGTCGTGCCGCGGCACCGCGGCGGGCACTGGCGAGTTCGCTCCGATGCGGCACGAACGGGAGGACGGTCTGGATACAGTTGCTTGGCTGGCCGACCAGCCGTGGTACGCGGGCCAACTCTGTGTCTTCGGCTTCAGCTATAGCGGCTACGCCGGGTGGGGGTTCGCGGCCGACGCCGGTGATCAGCTCATCGCGTTGACGATGGCCGCGACCGCCGCCCAGTTCACCGGCTCCCTCTACACCGGCGGGGCGTTCTCCCTCGACAGCGCGCTGACCTGGGTGTGGGGACTGGGCGCGCTCGGATCGGACCCCGAACGCCAGCCAACCCTCATCGAGTCGTGGCTGCGCCGCTCCCGACTTCACGCTGCTCTTGCCCACCTGCCGCTGGCGGAAGCCGACCGGGTCGCGACGGGACAGCGAGTCGGCTTCTTCCAGGAATGGCTGACAGAGGACGACACCGCCGGAGAGTACTGGCTCGAACGCGATCACCGGTCACGCGTGGCCGACGTACAGGCACCGATCCACATGATCGCAGGCTGGTACGACGTCATGCTGCCCTGCCAACTCGACGACTACGCAGCTCTGTGCAAAGCCGGTCGCCGGCCTCATCTGACGATCGGGCCATGGAGACACAACAGCTCCGGCCTCTTCCGACGCTTGGTGAGCGAGGCCGTGGCCTGGTACAAGGCCAACGCCGAGGGTCGGCCTGCGGTACGCGAACACCCGGTTCGGGTGCACATCGGCGGCTCGAACCAGTGGCGCGACTACCCGCAATGGCCGCCACCCGGGGCCCGGCCCAGGCCGTGGTACCTGCACGCCGGCGGAGGGCTACACACCACGCCAGCAGCTTCGGACGGCCGCGATGTCTTCACCTACGACCCCAACGACCCCACGCCCGCGCTCGGCGGTCCTCGACTCGCCGCCGCAGCAGCCGGGCGACAGGACAACCGACGCCTGGAAGCGCGACCGGATGTGCGAACCTACACCAGCGATCCGCTCGGCACCGTTGTCGAGGTGCTCGGCCCCGTCACCGCGACGGTATACGTCAGCGCGTCGCGGGACCACTTCGACATCTTCGTACGCCTCTGTGACGTAGACACGTCCGGCCGCTCATGGAACGTGTGCGACGGGCTCACCCGGGTGAGCGCGAGCGCAGCGGACACCTCCGGCGTCCGGCGAGTCGAGGTCACCCTGTGGCCAACGGCTTACCACTTCAAGCCGGGCCACCGCATCCGCATCCAGGTCAGTGGAGGAGCGCATCCGCGTTTCGCACGCAACCCCGGTACAGGTGCCGCGCTGGCAGAACCGAGCGACCTGGTGCCCGTACGGCTTGAGGTTCACACGTCACCGCAGTACGAGTCGACGATCGCACTCTCCGTAGTGGGCTGAGGCTGTTATTGACCCGTAACGCAAACATGTGGTGATCGTTGTTTGTGTATGGGTGTTGTGGTACGAGATGCGCGGCGGCTTTCTCCGCAGGCGCAAGAGGATCTGCGTCGTCGGGCGGTCGCGGCGGTGAAGGCCGGGCATACTCAGGCGGCGGTGGCCACAGTGCTCGGCGTGTCGCCGCAGGCGGTGTCCCGGTGGGTCAACGCCTTTGACCGCCAGGGGAACAAAGCGCTCAAAGCCGGTAAGCGAGGGCGGCGACCCGGCGAGCAGAAAGCTCTCGACGCCCGCCAGCAGGCCCGGGTGCGGCGGGCGGTGCTGCACAAAAACCCTGACCAGGTGGCGTTGCCGGGCCTGGTGTGGACCCGCCCGCAGGTACGCCAACTGGTCCGTGACTGGTTCGGCGTCGGCCTGTCCCTGGTGACGATCGGCAAGTACCTGCGCTCGTGGGGCCTGTCGCCGCAGAAGCCGATCCGCCGGGCCTACGAGCAGGACCCGCAGGCCGTTGCCCGGTGGCTGGAGCAGGAGTACCCGGCCATCGAAGCCCAAGCGCGTAAGGAGAAGGCCATCATCTTGTGGCTGGACCAGACCGGACTGCGCTCCGACGCCTCGGTGGGGACCTCCTGGGCGCCGGTGGGACAGACCCCGGTGGTGGCCAAGACCGGCAGGCGCTTCGGTGTCAACGTGATGGCCGCGATCAGCAACAAGGGCGAGTTGTACTTCACCTGCTACCACGGCTCGTTCACCGGCCCCCTCTTCCTGGCCTGGCTCGACCGTCTGGTCCGCCACCTCGACCGGAAGATCCACCTCATCGTGGACGGCCACCCGGTGCACCGCCGAGTGGCCGTCCACGACTGGCTCGCCCCACGCGTTGGCAGCATTGAGATGCACTTCCTGCCCGGCTACGCACCGGAGCTGAACCCCGTAGAACTACTCAACGCCGACGTCAAACGCCATGTGGCACAAGCGAACCCGGCCAACCCGACCGACCTCGCCGCCGCAGCCGCCTCGCACCTACGGCGCCGCCAGAACCAACCCGAAACGGTGAAAGCCCTGTTCCGCAAGCCCGAAGTCCGCTACGCAGCCGGATGAACAGCACATATTTGCCTTACGGGTCAATAACAGACCCCCACGCTCCCGAACCGGTGATCATGCCGGCCAGCGGTCCAGCCAGGAGGCCCGCGCTCTCAAGGCCGGTGTGGTACCGGCGGATGGCCTCCCGGCCTTGCCTCGTCTCGGGTCAGCACGAACACGAACGGCCGGTCGGACCCGCGCAGGTCCATGACGCCGAGGAGCGTGCGCTCGTCGACCCGGCGGAACACGTCGTGGATGGGCAGCCGGTCGTAGCACATTGTCGCCGACACCACGCCCCGGTACTCGGTCATCCGTAGCCGCGCCGTCGGTCGGGTCGTGGTCAGCAGCGGCCGGGCCAGGGCGAAGGCCCGTATTGCCAGTGGCGTCCGCACCACGCCGGGCGGGCGCACCAGCAGCCCCGTCGGCACCAGCGCCGGGTTGACGCTGACCAGTCTCCTGCCGGCGGAGAAGACCAGCGGATGCACTTCGTCGGGGCTGTCGAATCGCTTGCCGTGCCAGCCGTAGTGCTCCAGCAGGCCGTCGAGTGGGTGGCCCGTCGCGAAGCCGCTGCCCCGCCAGGGGCCCAGCATCTCCTCGACGGTGACCGGCGGGAGCCCGTCGAAGCAGGCGAGGGCGGTCTCCAGGTTCCCCGGGGCCGGCAGGATGGCCGCCGGCTCTGCCGCGTTCGACATGGTCGCATCTCCTTGATCGCGTGATCGGCCCGGTGCCATCGACGTTACGCCCGGATCGGGCCAGGCGGCGGACACCGGTGACATCGACCGGGCACCGCTATCGACGGAGCGGAAAATCCGCGGTGCAACAACCTCGACCTTGCGCCGCGCCTGGTCTGTCCACTGTGTACTTTGGCGGTTTGTTTCCCGCCGGGTCGCGGACCTTCTTGGCGTCATTTCGCGGTTTCGCTCGACCACCGCACCGAAGGTCTTCTTCCCCGACGGGGCCGCCGGACCCTCGTTCGAAGGATACGAATCATGTACGACGCGATAGTCGTCGGTGGTCGCTGCGCGGGTGCCGCAACCGCCCTGCTGCTCGCCCGGCAGGGCCACCGGGTACTCGTGGTGGACCGCTCGTCGTTCCCCAGCGACGTCATCTCGACGCATTTCCTGTGGCCGCACGGAATGTCCTACCTCAACCGTTGGGGCCTGCTGGACCAGGTCACCGACGTGACCCCCACGCACACGGTCATCGACATCGTCAACGACGGCATCCCGCTGAGCGGCTCGGTGCCCACTGAGCTGCTGCGTGAGTACTTCCGGGACCTGCACGGCGACGACTCGGGCGTGGTGCAGAGCTACGCCTCGGTCCGCCGCCGCCTGCTGGACCAGATCCTCGTCGAGGCGGCGGCCAAGGCCGGCGCCGAGGTCCGCACCCAGTGCACCGTACGCGAGCTGATCACCTCCGAAGGCCGGGTCGTCGGCGTCCGGGGACGCGCGGCCGGCGGCGAGGAGTTCGAGGAACGGGCCCGGATCGTCGTTGGTGCCGACGGCCGCAACTCGTTCGTCGCGCGCACCCTCGGCCTGCCCCGGTTCGACGAACGCCCCCGGTGCACGTTCGCCTACTGGAGCTACTGGTCCGGCTTCGACCCCGGCCGGGGGCAGATCCACCGGCGTGGCCGGCTCGGCTGCGCGGTGGTGCCGACCAACTTCGGGCAGAACATGGTCCTGGTCTGGGGGCCGAGCGAGTGGTCCCGGGAGTTCCGTGCCGACGTGGCCGGCAACGTCCAGCGGGCGCTGGACTTCGTCAGCCCCGAGCTGGGCGAGTTGGTCCGCACCCAAGGGACCCGGGAGGAGCGGATCTACGGAACTCTGGACCAGTCGGGGTTCCTCCGGCCGCTGCACGGGCCCGGCTGGGTGCTCGTCGGCGACGCCGAGTCCGCCAAGGACCAGTGCACCGCGATCGGCATGACCCACGCGTTCCGCGACGCGGAGCTGGCCAGCGCCGCCCTGCACCGGTGGCTGGCGGGCGAGGCGTCGCTCGACGAGGCGATGGCCGCTTACGAGGGGCGCCGCCGCAGCCAGAACGCCGCCGCCTACTACGACTACGTGTGCACGTTCGCCGAGATGCGGCCGTACCGGCACGACGAGCTGCAACTGTTCGTCGCGTTGCGCGGCAACCAGGAGGAGACCGACCGGTTCATCGCCACGCACGCCGACGTCGCGCCGGTCTCGGAGTTCTTCCAGGCGTCCAACCTCTTCCTGCTCAATGACGCCGCCAAGGAGTCGTCCGCCGGCTACCCGGTCTTCGACGACTTCGCCGCGACGTCGCGCATGTACCAGCAGAACCTCTTCGCCTGATGCCGAACCAGGGAGCTGACACCATGATCATTACCGACCTGCACCAACGCGACGACGGCGAGCTGATCGAGGCCATCCTGGACGCCGCCCGACGCGGGGACGTCGAGGCCATGGCGCGTACCGCCGCCGAGGTCTCCGAGATGACCCGCAACTGGGCCACCCACATCCCCTGGGACGACCTCGCGACGCTCGACGCGTCGGCGGCCGACGGCGAGTTCGCCCGGGTCGTCGCGGACCTGACCGAGATGTGGGAGCCGGCCCACCTGCGTAACCCCGTCGACCCGGACGAGGAGTACGCGCTGGACAAGAACGCGTACGACTTCTACCGCCCCGCCGGCCGGAACCTGCTCGCCCGCACCGAGGACTTCCACGACTGGGTGCAGGCCCGCCGCCGCACGGAGACCTGGCAGTACTCCCGGGTGTTGGAGGCGGCACCGGACAGCATCGCCCAGATCACCAACGACCTGGGCAAGCGGACCCGGGGCATCAACTTCAACTCGCAGGACTACCTGTCGTTCAACACCCACCCGGCGATCCGGGAGGCGGCGGCCCGCGCGATGCGCGACTACGGCCCGCACAGCGCCGGCTCGCCGATGGTGCTCGGCAACACCCGGATCTCCGAGGACCTGGAGGCGGCCCTCGGCGACCTGGTGGGGCTCGACCACGTCACGCTCTTCCCGACCGGCTGGGCGGCGGGGTTCGGGGCCGTGGTCGGGCTGGTCCGCCAGTCCGACCACGTCGTCATCGACCGGCTCGCGCACTCCTGCCTCCAGCAGGGCGCCCGGGCGGCGACCCGCAACGTGGTCCGCTACGAGCACCTCAACGTCGAGGCCGTCCGGCAGCACCTGACCGAGATCCGGTCGCACGACAGCCGCAACGGCATCCTCGTCGTCACCGACGGCCTGTTCTCGGTCGATGCCGACTGGCCGGACCTGGTGACCCTCCAGCGGGTCTGCCGGGAGCACGACGCCACCCTGCTGGTCGACGTGGCGCACGACCTCGGCTCGATGGGGCCGGGCGGCACGGGCGTGCTGGGGATGCAGAACCTCCTCGGCGAGGTCGACGTCGTCATGGGCGCCTTCTCGAAGACGTTCTGCTCCAACGGCGGCTTCGTGGCGTCGAACTCGCCCGCGTTGAAGCAGTACGTCAAAATGTTCAGCGGTGTTCATTTCTTCTCCAACGCGCTCTCCCCGGTGCAGACCGCCGTGGTCCGGGAGGCCGCCCGGATCATCCGGTCCCCTGAGGGGGACGCGCTGCGCGCCCGGCTGTTCACCGCGATCCACGCGCTGCGCGACGAGCTGACCGGCCGGGGGCTGACCTGCATGGGGGAGCCGTCGCCGATCGTGCCGCTGCTGATCGGCAACGAGAAGCTCGCCCGCACCGCGAACCGGCTGCTGTTCGACCGGGGAGTGCTCGCGTTCATGGTGGAGTTCCCGGTCACGCCGACCGGGTCGTCGAGGTTCCGGCTTCAGGTGCAGGCCGGTCACCGGCCCGAGGAGGCCCGGGAGGCGGCCCGCATCATCGACGGTGCGATCGCGGACTCCCGGGCGTACCTGTCCAGCGCGTTCGGTAGCGCCGCCCGGTA
>NZ_GG657738.1:6688840-6698905 GCF_000158815.1 Micromonospora sp. ATCC 39149
CACCGGCTGGTCGGCGGCCGGTCAGGTGCCGGCGGGGGCGGGCGAGACCGGGACGTCCCGGCGGCGGCGCCTGGCCAGCGCCCCGAGGCCGACGTCGATGACGACGAAGGCGAGCAGGGGGCCGCCGAACCAGGGCAGCGCCCACCCGACGGCTACGGTCACCACGAGAGCGGGCAGCAGCGCCCACACCGGCAGGCCGCGCAGCCCACCCCGTACGGGCGCAGTGCCGACGACGGCGCGGCGGGCGGTCCGGGTGGGGCGGCGTTGCCACCACATCCGGTAGCCCCAGACGATGACGCAGAGCAGGCCGAGGGCGAGCGCGGCGAGCAGGACCTGGTTGACCGGGCCGAAGAGCAGGCCCATGTGCGCCTGGACGCCGAGGCTGCTGAGCTGGGCGAGCAGCGGCCAGTCGGCGAAGTCGCTGCGGGCGGTCACCGTGCCGGCGACCGGGTCGACGGCGATCCGGTCCCGGGCCACGGGCCAGGTGTTGTCGGTCTGGGCGACCGTCCACGCGCTGCCGGGCTCCTCGGCGGGGGTGATCCGCATCGGGCCGGTCAGACCGGCGTCGGTGGCGGCGGCCAGCACCCGGTCGAACGTCGCGGGGTCCGCCGCCGTGGCGGAGGCGCCGCCGTGCTGGTGTTCCCCGCCGCCCGGCGGGGGCGCGCCGGTCAGGCTGGTGGAGATCTCGGGAGTGCCGGCGCGCAGCGCGTCGAGCGCTGTGTCGAAGTTGCCCCCGGCGTAGCGGGACCAGGTCAGGCCGGTCGCGGAGAGGAAGAGCAGGCCGACGGCGAGCCAGACCCCGGTGGTGGCGTGCCAGGCCCGGGTGCGCCGCACCCCCCTGCGGGCGGACAGGTCCGGCACGAGCAGGTGCCTCGTCCGGGTACGGGTGGCTCCGCGGCGGCGCCACCACAGGATGATGCCGCCGAGCACGAGGACCCACAGCCAGCTCGCGGCGATTTCGGAGTAGTGGCGGCCGAGGTCGCCGAGATGCAGGTTGCGGTGCAGGTCATCCAGCCAGGTGGTGACGGGGGTGGAATCGAACCAGGTGGTGAGCTGCCCCTCGACCCGCCCGGTGTGGGGGTCGACGTAGACGGTGTGCTGCCGGTCGCCGAGGTCGGGCTGGGCGAACTCCACCCGGGTGGTGTGCCCGTCCGTGCCCGGCTGCACGGAGGCGATGGCGCCGTCGGGGTGGGCGGCCCGGGCGGCGGCGACCTGCTCGGCGAGGGGCTTCGCTGGGCCGCCCGGGGCGGCGGTGAGCAGGTCGCCGTAGAGGACCCGGTCCAGTTGCGGGCTGACGGTGTACGCCAGGCCGGTCAGGGCGGCGACGAGCAGGAACGGTGCGACGAGGACACCAGCGTAGAAGTGCAGGCGGAGCAGCAGCGCGGCCCACGCCGGGGTGCGGCGTGCCGACGGGTCCGGCGCGGCGGCCGGGGTGCGGGGCTCCGGCGTCGACTCGCCGTGCAATTCGGTGATGGACATACTCATCCGATCGGAGTAGCCGGGATCGTTCCCGGTAGGACTGTTCCCGTACGACAGCGGGTGGGTCCTGTCGCACCGGTGCCGTAGGGCCCATCCGCTGGGGTAGTCGGGCGCGGACCCGGTGAAGTTCCTGGCTTCGCGGCGACCGCCGCGGCTACCGGCCACCCCGTCGGCGCGGCGCGACCACGACGGCGAGCGGCGTCACGGGGTGTGAAGTTCCGTGACTGCTGGTGACCCACGCCACTCGCGGGATGGGGTCGCTTCGGCGGACCATGTCGGGTTCACCCATCGACCGATGTGGATCGACGCCGAGGGGAGTGAAACTTCTGCCATCTGCGTAAAAAGTTTGACGAGGGTTGACCGAAGTTCGCCCGCCGCGAGGATGATCCAATGCGTCGTCCCCCTCCGGCCCCCGGCCGCTGCGTCTCGGGTCTGCTCGCAGTCGTCCTCGCCTCGGCGGTCGCCACCCTCGGGGCAGCCCCGCCCGCTGCGGCGCACGGCACCCTGGCCATGTCCACGCCGGCGGCGGGCTCCACGGTCACCGAGCCGTTGGCGGCCGTGGAGCTCTACTTCACCGAGCGGGTCGCCGACAACGCGTACTTCGCGGTCACCGCGCCGGGCGGCGGTCGGGTCGACCACGGCTGGACGCACGGATCGCCAGCGCCCCTGGACAAGCCGGTGCGGGAGTACCTTCTCGTCGACGGGAAGTTCGAGCCATGCGAGTACACCACCGGGTTCCCGGCGGTGGTGACGCTCGCGCACCTGCCGGCCCGGGGGGCAGTACACGGTCAGCTACCTGTCGGTGGCCTCGGGACGGCGAGCCGGTGCGGGGCACGATGAGCTTTCCGGTACGCCGGGCGGGCCACGACGGCGCCGCAGGGATGGCGTCCGCCGACCACCCGGCCGGACCCGTCGCTGGTCGCGGCAGCCGAGCGGCACGCGACATCCGGGCACGGCTCGCCCCAGTCCCCGGTCGGGTCGGCCGCGCCGACCGCGTCGCCGGCTCCACCCGGCGTGGCCGCTCCCGCGACGGCCTCGGATGGCGAGGAGGGCAATGGTTGGCCGGGGTGGCTCGGTGTGGCGGCAGCGGTGGCGGTCGCGGCGGGGGTGGCCGGCGTCGTGGGGCGGCGTCGCCGCACCGCCGCTGGGGTGGGCAGGCCGATGTCGGTACCCCGCTGGCCGTGGACGCGCCGCCGCCCCGCCGATCGGGTGGTGCGCCGCGCCTCGGCTGCCCGAACAGCGGGACGGGGCAAGTCGCCCGGCCCGGCAACGCGCGGGGCCGGGCGGCGCGAGGCGGACCAGAGCCGCCCGACCGTCATGACCCGGCTGGGTGACCGGGGTTTCGCCGTGCTGGCCGGCGGGCTGGTGGTGGCCCTGCTGGCGGGGTTCGGGCTCGGGCGGATCGGTACCGCCGACGGTCGGGCCGCGACGGCGGCCGGCGGTGGGGCACCCGCCACGGGGGGCGCCGCCTCGGCGGGGGACGGGCATCAGCACGCGCCGGGAACCGGAGCGCACACCCATCCCGGCGACGGCGGCTCGCAGCAGGCGCAGGCGACCGGGACTGCGGTCAGCGCCGGCGGCTACACGCTGCGACCGGTGGCGCGGTCCCAGCCGGCCGGCGTCAGCGTGGACTACCGGTTCCAGATCGTGGGCACCGACGGGCGGGCGGCGACGAGCTTCGCGGTCGTGCACGACAAGCCGCTGCACCTGATCGTGGTGGGCCGAGACCTGGGCGGCTACCAGCACCTGCATCCCACGATGGCGATCGACGGCACCTGGAGCGTGCCGCTGACGCTGAAGCGGGCCGGCGGCTACCGCATCTACGCCGACTTCGCCACGACTGCGGCCGACGGCACCGCGCTGCCGCTGGTGCTGGGCGTCGACCACGAGGTGCCCGGTACGCACACCCCGGCCGCGTTGCCGCCCGCGCAGCCGCAGGCGACGGCCGGGCCGTTCACGGTGTCGATGGTCGGCGACCCCACGGCGGGGGCGACGGTGCCCCTGTCCTTCCGGGTGAGCCGTGCCGGTTCCCCGGTGTCGCCACGCTTGGAGCGCTACCTGGGCGCGTACGGGCACCTGGTGGTCGTCCGCGAGGGCGACTTGGGCTACCTGCACGTCCACCCGGAGCAGGAACTGATCGACGGGGCCGCCAGGTTCCGGCTGACGGCGCCGGGGCCGAGCCGGTACCGGGCGTTCTTCGACTTCCAGGTCGAGGGGAAGGTGTACACGGCGGAGTTCACCATGGACCGGGGATGAGACCCGGGTGGCCGGGACACGGCGGCCCCGGCGGTGGGCGCGGTCGGCTCCGCGCCTGTCCCCGCCGAGCGCCGAGGCGGGGGCCGGCCCGCACCAGGACCGTTGCGGGCCGATTCCCGCCCCCGCTGCGCGGTCGAGCTAGCCCTCGATCCGGACGATGTTGCGGATCTTGTTGGACGCGTCCAGCGCCGCCACCTTGTACGCCTCGGCGAGCGTCGGGTAGTTGAACACCGCGTCGATCAGGTAGTCGACCGTGCCACCGCAGCCCATGACGGTTTGCCCGATGTGGACGATCTCGGTGGCGCCGGTGCCGAACACGTGCACGCCGAGCAGGCGGCCGTCGGCCGGCGACACCAGCAGCTTCAGCATGCCGTACGAGTCGCCGACGATCTGTCCACGGGCCAGCTCGCGGTAGCGCGCGATACCGACCTCGAACGGCGTGGCGCTGTCGGTCAGCTGATCCTCGGTCTTTCCGACGAAGCTGATCTCCGGGATCGTGTAGATGCCGATCGGCTGCAACTCGTTGAGCGCGCGTACCGGCTCGCCGCAGGCGTGTTGCGCGGCGATCCGGCCCTGCTCCATCGAGGTGGACGCCAGCGCGGGGAAGCCGATCACGTCGCCGACCGCGTAGATGTTGTCCACCGCCGTGCGGTAGTCCGCGTCGACCGTGATCCGGCCGCGCCTGTCGGCCTGCAGCCCGGCCGCCTCCAGCGCCAGGTCGTCGGTCTGGCCCTGACGGCCGGCCGAGTACATGACCGTGTCCGCGACGATTTTCTTTCCGCTCTTCAGGACGCACAGCGCTGCGGTCGGGTGCTTCTCCACCGCCGCGACCTCCTCGCCGAAGCGGAACGTGACGGACAGGTCGCGCAGGTGGTACTTGAGCGACTCGACGACCTCCTCGTCGCAGAAGTCGAGCATCCGGTCGCGGCGCTCCACCACGGTCACCTTGGTGCCGAGCGCGGCGAACATGGAGGCGTACTCCATGCCGATCACGCCGGCGCCGACCACGACCATGCTGCGGGGGACGGCCTCCAGGTTGATGACCCCGTCGGAGTCCACGATCGTCCGATCGTCGAAGTCGACGCTGTCCGGGCGGGCCGGGCGGGTGCCCGCGGCGATGATGGCCTTGTCGAAGGTGACCCGGGACTCGTGCCCGGACTCGCCGTTCACCCAGATCGTGTGCGCGTCGGCGAACCGCCCGGTGCCGGTGATCAGGGTGACCCGGTTGCGGGCCAGCTGGTTGCGGATGACGTCGGTCTGCCGGCTGATCACATGCTGGGTCCGGGCGGCCAGATCGCCGACCGTGATCTCCTCCTTCACCCGGTAGCTGCTGCCGTACAGGTCCCGCTGGCTCATGCCGCTCAGGTAGAGCACGGCCTCGCGTAGCGTCTTGGATGGGACGGTGCCGGTGTTGATGCACACCCCACCGATCATGTCGCGGCGGTCGACGATGCCGACCCGCCTACCGAGCTTGGCGGCGGCGATCGCGGCCTTCTGACCGCTGGGCCCGGAGCCCAACACCAACAGGTCGTAGTCATACACGCCGTAAGCCTCGCAAGATCCCGCAACCTGCGCCAGCGCACGATCGCCCGCGGTCCCCGGCCTCATCGGGCAGCGTCGTCGACCTTGGCCGAGTGAGCGCCGCCGGTGCTCTGGCCCACGGGCCGGTGCTCCGGCACGCCGGCCAGTGGGCCGGCGTGCCGGAGGCTCATCGGCGCAACCCGTGATCAGGGGGTGGTGATGTTGAAGCTCCTGACGGTGGTGCTGCCGCCGAGGGCCTGGGTGGCGTAGTTGAAGACGCCGAACCGGTAGCCCATGAAGAACGGCCAGTTGTTGTCGAGGGTGAGGGCGTTGCCGAGGGAGACGAAGTTGGTGCCGTCCGTGCTGTAGGAGAAGCGCGCCTGTCGACCCGCACCGGGTCTGATGTCGGCGTTGACGCGCAACCAGATGCGCCCGCCGCTGATCGGTGCGCTGGCGATCTCGGTGCCGGTGTTTGTGGTGTTCCAGTTGCTGTCCATGGTCAGGTTGTTGGTCATGACCACCCGGCTGGCCCCGTTGTCGCGTCTGACACCGATCCAGGCGGAGGAGTTGCGGAGCATGGACAGGCCGCTGCGGTCACCGTCGCGCATCGTGGAGTAGTCGAGTTCGATGGTGGCGGTGCTCGTCGGTCCCTGAATGCGGTGGGTGAGGGTGTTGCGGGCCTTGTAGAGGTCGTTGGTGACCGTGGCGGTCTGGAGCCGGAGCCCGTTGTTGACGGACCACTTGGTGTCGTCGGGGTTGTGGTTCCACTCGTACTGGGGGCCGAGCGTGGTGCCGGGGAACGTGTCGTTGCCGATCATGGGCTTGACCGGGCGGGTGGGCAGCGGGTTGGGGTAGGACGCGCCCCAGGCGCCGTTGACGGTCTGGATCTGGGGCCAGCCGTCGGCGGTCCAGCTGATCGGCGCGAGGGCGGGCACCCGGCCGCCGGGGTATGCGTCGATGAAGCTCATGTAGTACCACTGGCCGTTCTGGGTCTGCACGAGGCCGCCCTGGTGAGGGACGCCGCCGCCGGGGATGGGGCCGGGCATGTTGAGCAGGACCTGGCGCATCTCGTAGGGGCCGAAGGGCCCGTTGGTGGACTTGAGGACGTACTGACCGTTGGCGGGGCGGGTGAGCCAGATGTAGTAGTTGCCGTTGCGCTTGTAGAAACGGGCGCCTTCGAGGGTGCCGACGCTGGAGGGCGTGGAGAAGACCTGTTGGGCGCGGACCTGCGTCTTGCCGTCGGCGGAGAGCTGGGCGACGCTGATCTGGGTGTTGCCGTAGGCGACGTACATCGTGTCGTTGTCGTCGATGAGCAGCCCGGCGTCGAAGTAGCAGCTGTTGATCGTGGAGATGCGGTTCCAGCCGCTCTCGACGGCGGTGGAGCTGTAGACGTGGGTCCTGGAGAAGTCGATGCAGCCGAGCCAGTAGAAGGTGTTGTTGCTCTTGCGGTAGTTCATGGCCGACGCCCAGACGCCGTCGACGTAGGCGTGGGAGCCGTTGAGGTCGTACTTGGTGCCGAAGTCGAGGCGGGGCACGGAGTGGCCGGCGAACTCCCAGTTGACGAGGTCGTAGGAGCGCAGGATCGGCGCGCCGGGCGAGTAGTGCATGGTGGAGGCGGAGTAGTAGTAGGCGTCACCGACGCGGAAGATGTCGATGTCGGCGAAGTCCTGCCACAACACCGGATTCGTGAACGACCCCGAGGGCGGCGGCGTGGTCGGCGGGGGCGTCGTCGGTGGCGGCGTGGTCGGCGGGGGCGTGGTCGGCGGCGGAGTGGTCGGGTTGCCCGTGGGGACGGTGCCGGTGCAGGTGACCCCGTTGAGGGCGAAGCTGGTCGGAGCCGGGTTGTTCGACGTCCAGGTGCCGTTGAACCCGAAGTTGACGTTGCCTCCGGTGGGGATGGTGCCGTTGAACGAGGCGTTGGTTACCGTCACCTGGCCGCCCGACTGGCTGACCGTGCCGTTCCACAACTGACTGATCGTCTGCCCCGCCGTGAAGGACCAGGTCAGACGCCAACCGGTGATCGGGTCGCCGAGGTTGTCCACGATGACGTTGGCGCCGAAACCGCCCTCCCACTGGTTGGTCACCGTGTAGGTGACCTTGCAACCGACGGCGGCCTGGGCGGAGACGGCCGTGGTGGCCCCGGCGGCGCTGACGGCGAGGGCCGTCGTCGCGGCGAGCCAGAGCCGAAGACGTGAGCGTTTCACTGCCGTTTACCTCCTCTGTGAGGTACTGGAGCTGCTGATCGGTGGCGCGTGTGGCGGGGTGTGCCCGGGTGCGCGAGACGGCGGAGGTCAGGACGGCCCGACTGGCCCCGCAGCCGCTGGGACAGGGGGCGGCGGGTGGAACCGGCCGGGTGATCGCCCGAGGGACGCGTCGCGGGCTCGTGGAATCGCTCGGCAGGTCACCGCGCCTGTCGGCGTCAGCTCCGAGGAATGGCCGACAGCGGCTCCCGTCGCCGGCCGGCACCGCGTGGCGGTGCCGTAGCGCTCGGCGGATGGGCCCGGACACCTGCCGTTGCGCTGCTCGTGACCCCGGCTGCCGGTTCCTGATCGAGGCCCGGCCGGCCGGAGCACGCCCTTCGCTCCTTGAGGGGAGACTAACGTGTTACCGTTCACACAGACAAGCCATCGATTTGAAACGATGCCCGTCGCGGTGTCGTCGCCAGCGACGCGGGACTGCTCGGCTCAGGCGAGCAGCGCGAGCAGGTTGATCAGCTTGCCGCTGTTCACCGGACGGTTGGTGGGCATTCGCGCTAGTGGTGGCCCATTCACGTCTCGACCTCAGGTGTCGCGCAGTGAGGAGACCCTGTTGGCAGCAGCGGCGATCACGTTGTTGCCACCGACGTATGGCCTGGACGTCCACATGGTTCCGGAGTACCCGGCCCCGTCGAAGAGCTCCCAGGTGTGTCCGCTCCGATTCCAGATGCTTTCGATGTTGTTGTTCATCCCGACCGGACCCGAGCTGTCCCCAAGGTTGCCGTCACCGGTCGAGAACCACGCAATGGTGCCCGACCCATTCGGACCGGTGAACACGCACATCTTGAAGTCCGGGCAGCGGTTGTATCCGGTTGCGGCGGACGCGGGTGGCGCCGCAGCAACGACCATCGCTGCCGTGATCGATGCGCAGGCGAGCAGACTCTTGATTCGCATGAGGGTCCATCTTGGGCGATGGGTGGGCCTGGAAGCAAGAAGAGGAGCCGCCGCGCATCGAGTCCTCCCCAAGCTGATCTTGCAGCTTGGGGTAGGTGTGGCGCGCCCGGGGGTCGATGAGGACGAGGCTCCAGGTAGGGGACCGCCTCGTCGTCGGGGGCAAGCTCGGCGACGAGCACTCGGTGGACGTCCTCTCAGGAGGCGAGCCCGATCGCCAGGGCGACGATGCCCAAAAGCGGGGGGACGAGCTGCTTGAGGGCCGCGCCGGCCTTCGCGGGGTTCGAGAGCAGGAGGACCAGGCCGGCGGCGACCATCGAGCCGGCACCGACGAAGACCAGAGTCGCGCCGACGGTCCGCGAGCCGGACGCGAAGAGGACGATGCCGATCGCGATGGCGATCGCCAGGAACAGGTTGTAGAAACCCTGGTTGAAGGCGAGTGCCTTCGTTCTCTCCGCGTCCGCCGGGCTGGCGATGCCGAAGACCGCGCGGGCCCGGGCACCCGTCCAGGCGATCGACTCGAGGTAGAAGATGTAGACGTGGATGAGGCCGGCGATGCCAGCCAGCACGAGTCCCGCGATGACCAAGATGACGCTTCCTCCGATCGAGCCCCGCCGGACGGCCGGGACCGGCCGTCGTCGCTGGTACGGCCATTCTCCCCCGGTGTCCGGCAGGGGAGAACCGGCCCCGCGCCGGGGCCTCAGGGGCGGTCGTCGGACGGTCGGTGGACGGGCACGGACGCGATCACCCGGGACCGGACGTCGCCGGCCGCGCCGGTGGACAGCCGGATGAGGGTCGGGTCGCAGTCCGCGCCTCCGTCGCATGGCCCGGGTGGTGACACGATCAGGTGCAGCCGGGGCACCAGCAGCGAACTGACGCTGTCATGGTCGCGGACCGCATCGGCGGCGGCCGGCTCGGCCGGGTGGCCGATCAGCCCGGCGGTCAGCCAGCCCATGGACCGGTAGCGGTCGAGATGCCGGGCGAACCAGCGCGCCTGGGCGTCGCCGACCAGGCCGTAGTGGTCGTCCGGTCGATGGCTCTCCGCCATCGTGGAGTTGATGCCGGCGACGACCAGACTGAGGTCGGGCATCTCGAAGACGCTCCACGGCCGATGCCGATCGAACGTGGGCCCGTCCACCCCGTCGTACAGTTCGGCGAAGAACCGGAAGTAGTGCCGCCACTTGTCCCAGTACGGCGGCTGCGGCGTCACCTCGTCCGCCTCGCAACTGGCGAAGTACGCGCGGCAGGCCGCGTGGTTGACGTCGCGTGGGCCGGGCACCACCGCGATGCGCCGCACGTCCAGATCGAGGACGCCGCGGAGCCGGGTCAGGAACGTCAGCGCCTCGTCGAACTCGCGGATGCCGCCGGCCGCGGTCAGGTTGCCGCTGATCAGCAGCGCGTCCGGCCGGGCACCGCCGGCGGCGAGCAACCGCTCCACGCCGGCGCTGAGGGCTTCGAGCAGCTCCTTGGCCGGCTGGTGCGGGACGGACCCGCCCGACGGCTGGCGGGCGAACCGTGGACCGGGCAGGTGCAGCAGGGTCACCTCGGCGTTGGCGGCGCGTGCTGCGGATCGTTGCGGCGGGTACGCCGGCGGGTGCCGCATCCGTAGCCGGGGATGATGCGCGGCGGCCTGCGGCGGTGGCTGACTGGCCGGCAGTTCGTC
>NZ_GG657738.1:6699156-6753309 GCF_000158815.1 Micromonospora sp. ATCC 39149
GCCGGCCGTACCGGGAGCGGAGATAGTTGTTCGACAGCACCGCGATGACGGCCGCAGACTGTCGGATCGCCCGGTCCATGAAGTCGATGAAATTCGTTCCCGGCACGAAATCCCAGGCCTGCAGAACCGTCCGGTAGCCTGCGAGTTCCAGCTCCCACGCGATCCAGGTCGCCCATCGCTCGTCCGCCGGAGAATAGCTGATCAGGAAGTGAGCCGCGTCGGCGGGGCGTCCGAACTGGGCGGTCATGTGGCAAGTCTGCCTGGCACCCGGCCGTCACGTGAACGCCAATCCGTATTGACATCGGTAAGCGGTGCTAAATGGTGGAGCGGCCCGGACCGCGGCCGTCGCGCCGGGCGGGCCCCGCCGCTCGGCCGTCGTCTCACCACGGGCGGCGGGCGCTGGCGACGAGCGATCCGCCCAGCCCTGGGAACAGCCGGGCCAGCAGCCGGGACTGAAGCCACCGGCCCCGCCCGACGTGGACGCCGACGTAGTTCGACCGGATCGACACGTCGACGAAGCCGGCGGCCCGCAGTATCCGGCGCAGCATCTGCGCGGTGAACGGGCGGATGTGCAGGTGCAGGTACCGGTGCATCGGGTCGACCTGGCGCGGCGATCGGCCGAGGAGGAACCGGATCCGGTCCTGGAGCGTGGCCAGGTTCGGCGTGCTCAGGACCAGCGCGCCACCGGGCCGCAGCACCCGGGCGATCTCGGCCAGCAGGGCCCCCGGGTGGTACAGGTGCTCGATCAGTTCGGCCGCGACGACCCCGGCCACCGACCGGTCCGCCAGCGGCAGCGGCCGGGTGACGTCCAACCGCACCGGGCGGTGCCGCCCGGCCGTCAGCTCCGTCAGGGCCGGCCAGGACAGGTCGGCCACCACGGTCGGTCGGCGCAGCCCGGGCAGGCTGTCGAAGATGCTGCGCGCCCCGGCCCCCAGCTCCAGCAGCGCCCCGGCCGGGCCACCGGGCCCGTCGCCGGCGTCGAGGTCGTCGACGGCGTCCAGCAGTGCCGCGCCGATGAGGCGTCGGCGCACCGCGTGGTACGGGTCGTCGACGTACGCGAGGGTCGCCCGGCCGTCGCCGTAGCACCGGCTGTTCGCCTCCCACGCTGCCGCCGCCGCGCCGCCGCCGGTCACGGCCGGCCGGCCGGCACCAACCGGTCGGCGGTGGCCTTCGCCAGCCGGTCGCGCGCGGCCCGAGCCAGCGACGTCGTCTCGGCGCGACTGTGCAGCCGCCGGGTCAGCCGGTGCGCGGGCGTGTCCAGGGCACCGAGGGTGAGGTCCGGCTTCTCCGGATGGTGCAGGCCGAGCACGACGGTGGCGGCCGGCGCCCCACCCACGACGGTCGACGCGTGGAACGCCCCGGCCGCCAACTCGTACGCGGTGCCGGCCGCCCAGTGCTCCGGCGCGCCGGCCGTGGCGTCCACGGTGAGCGCGGTCGGCACCAGCCGGTCACCGGCGGCCGTGGTGCGGGTGTCGAACACCCGGTACGTGCTGCCGGGCACCACCGTCAGGTGCTGGTTGCCCACGTAGCCGTAGAGGACGTGGCTGAGCAGGTCCCAGCTGTGGCAGTGGAACGGCGACACGGACAGCCGCACGGGCGTGCGTCGCTCGCCGAACAGGTGCACGCAGACGCCCCGCCGGCCGTCGCGCAGCACCGGAAGGCAGGTGAAGCCCAGGGGGTGACGCACCGCGGACAGCGTCGACTCGCCGTTGGCGAGGGGATCCAGCCAGGTTGTCCGGACCAACTCGGCGACCCCGTCGGATGACCCGGCACGGATCGCCCGCTCCAGCATCGCGTAGATCATGACAGTTGTCTCCTGAGGATGAAGGGAACGTGCTGCTGAGAATGGGAGAAACGTGATTCACGTCCGGGCGCGCCGAGGCTGCGGTGGCCGGCCGGGTGGCTCAGTCCCGTAGGGGCGCGCCGGCCGGTACCCGTCCCACGTCGTCCAGGTACGGGTCGAGCTCGCCGATGTCGAACCGGCACATGCCGGCAACGTGCCAGAAGTCGGCTGCGACCTCGCCGGCCGACTTGTGCCGCCCGTTCGGGGTGAACGCCGCCCAGGACCGCTCGGACAGGCCCAGCAGCGTGCAGCGGTGGGTGGCCGTGCCATCCGGCGCCAGTTGCCACAGTCGGACGGTGCCGTCGGTGCTGCCGCTGGCCAGCAGGTCACCGCCCGGGCTGAACGCCACCGACCAGATCCGGCGGGTGTGCCCCGTCAGCTCCTGCACCCGCTGGCCGGTCTGCGCATCCCAGATGTCGATGACCTCCTCGTCGCCCGCGGTGGCGAGGAACCGGCCGCCGGGATGGAAGGCCACCGTCCACAGCTTGCGCCGCTCGGGCCTGAGCACCCGCAGCACGGCCTGCTCCTGCGGATCCCACAGCACCGCCGTGCCGTCGACGCTCGCCGAGGCGAGCAGCCGACCGTCCGGCCGGTACGCCAGGCACAGGATGCGTCCGCTGTGCGCCTTCGGCAGCACCCGCACCTCGTCGGCGGCCAGGTCGTGCAGGCGGACCAGCTCGTCGTCCGAGCCGGTGGCCAGCGTCGCGCCGTCGGGGGAGTAGGCCAGGGCCCGGACCCGGCCCCGGAAGCCGCGCAGCCACCCGACGGTACGCCCGGTCGTGCGGATCAGCAGCTGCACCGTGTGGTCGTCGTTGGCGACCGCGATGCGGTCCCCGGCCGGGTCGAACACCATGGCCCAGACCGCGTCGCTGGACACCTCCAACTGCCGGCCCTCCACCCCGGCCGCGGCGTCCCACAGGTACACCCGCCCGTCGTTGCTGGCCGTGGCCAGCAGGTGGGGCTCCGCGCCGAAGGCCACGGAGACCAGGCGGTCCATCCGGTTGGACTCCAGCACCTGCCGGCACTCCCCGGCGATCGGGTCCCACAACCTGACCAGGCCGTCGTTGCTGCTGGTGGCCAGCATCGAGCCATCCCGGTTGAAGGCGACCGCCCGCATCTGCCGGCCGTGACCGCGCAGCACCGCGGCCGACTCCCCGCTGCGGGTGCTCCACACCTTCGTGGTGAAGTCGTTGCTGCTGCTGACCAGCCGATCACCGTCCGGGCGGAAGGTGATCGGCCACACCGACGCGTAGTGGCGGTCCAGCTCGTGGCGTACCTCGCAGGTGGCGTCGTCCCAGATCCTGACCCATCCGTCGCTGTCGCCGGTGGCGAACATCGTGCCGCGCGGGCTGAAGGCGACCCGGTAGACGGCCCCGCTGTGCCGGCCCAGCTCCCGGCCGACCGGCGGGCCGCCCCCCTCCGGCAGGTCCCAGCGCCGCACTGAGCCGGTGACGTCGGCGCTGACGATGTGCCGGCCGGACGGGTGGAAGTCAAAGGTGTAGATCGGGCCGGCGTGGCCCGTCAGGCGGTGCAGCAGCCGACCCGTCCTCGGGTCCCACAGCCGCAGGGCCCCGTCCTCCGCGCCCCCGGCCAGGTAGGTGCCGGTCGGGTCGTGCCGCAGCCAGTACGTCAGCTTGTCCTCCGCCTCGGCGCGCTGGCGCAGCCGGCCGGTACGCAGGTCCCACAGCCGCACGACGCCGCCGTCGTCGCCGGTGGCCAGTGTCGAGCCGTCCGGGTTGAACGTGGCCGTCCACACCGGTGCCCGGTGCCCCGGCAGCTCCCAGCGCAGCTGCCCGGTCCCGACCTCCCAGACCCGGACCACGCCGTCCTTGTCGCCGGTCGCCAGCAGCGTGCCGCTGCTGTCGAACAGCAGCGGCCACACCCACTCGCGGTGTCGGGACAGCACGTGCCGGCACTCGCCGGTCGTCGCGTCCCAGAGGCGTACGAGGCCGTCCTGGGCGCCGGTGGCCAGCAGCGGCTCGGTGGGGCTGAAGTTCACCGAGTACGTCCGCCACTCGTGTCCGGTCAGCGTGCGCAACGGTCGATTGTCCCGGGCGTCGCAGATCAGCACCGAGCCGTCCTCGCAGCCGATCGCCAGCAACGCGCCCTCGGCGTCGTACCCGACCGGGCGCGGCAGCCGGCCCTCCTCGAAGCCGAACAGGACGCCCAGCGCGACGGGCCGGACCGCCGTGGTCAGTGGGCTGCCGGGCAGCACCACCGCGCCGCAGCGCCGCAGCCCGTCGAGCGCCGCCGGTTCGGCGGTCGCCGACACCACCGCCGCACGTCGCCACCGTACGTCGGTCAGCACCGCGTCGGTCAGGTTGGTGGTGAGGATCCGCGCGTCGGTCAGGTCGGCCCCGGTCAGGTCGGCCCCGGACAGGTCGCTGCCCACGATCCGGGCACCGGTCAGGTTCGCCTCGCGCAGGTCGGCCCCGGACAGGTCGCTGTCCTCGATGGCGACGCCGGCCAGCCGCGCCCCGCGCAGGGTGGCGCCGGCGAGGGCCATGTCCGCCAGCCGGGCCCCGGTCAGGTCCGCGTCGGTGAGGTCCGCCGCCGGCCACGACCGTGCGGTCAGGTGCAGCCCACTGAGCAGGGCCGAGCGCAGGTTGAGCCCGGGGGAGGTGCTGAACCGGGCGATGATCCGTCCCGCGTTCATCCGGGCGGCCGGGGTGGCGTCGGGGTCGTTGAGCACCCGGTCCGCCCAGCGCCGGCAGACCGACGGCTCGGCCAGGTCGCACAGGAAGTCGATGGTGAGCTGGGACAGCGGGTGGGCGTGCAACCGGCCGGTGTGCTCGCGGTCGGTGGCAGCGAGGTCGTCGGCCAGGTGCCGGGCCACCAGCCACTCGGTGACGGATTCGTGGATGAAGCTGAAGACGCCGTCGTCGGTGCGGATGAGCAGGCTGCCGGCGCCGATGGCGTGGGTGATCTGCTCGGCGGACAGGTGCCGGCCGGCCAGGTCGGTCAGGGTGCCGGCCAGGTCCTCGATCTCCTCGACCCGCATCAGCGCCTCACCGCGCTCCCACAGCCGTAGCGCCAGCGCGGTGACCGCCGCGAACAGGTCGCCGGCGGCCAGGCCGACCGGCACGCCGCGAATGTCCTGCGTCCGGTCGCCCTCGTAGCCGAGCCAGGCGTCGATGATCTCCGCGTACAGGCGGGCGGGGCTGATCGTGCAGCTCGCCGCCGACACCGCGCGCAGCCGGTCCGTGGGCAGGTCGGCGATGAAGCTGAGCATCCGGGGATTGGTCGCCAGCGGCATCAGCCCGGGGATGCTCGCCAGCAGCTCCAGTCGCCGGTCGACCTCCTCGACCTGCCCGCCGAACCGCTGGATCAGCAGGGCGCGGATCTGCTCGGCGGACAGGTGCGACAGGCTGAGCACGCGCCGCTGCGGCAGGCTGCCGAGCTGCGCCTCCATCGCGGTGGCGACCTGCGAGTGCGCGGCGAAGTGCTGGGTCCGGCTGGCCACAATGATCTTGGCGTGGCCGCGGGCGGCGGCCAGCAGCGTGCCGAGATGGTCCGCCGCCCGGGCGTAGGTCGCCCGGGCCACCAACTCGTCGAAGCCGTCGAAGATCAGCACGATCCGGCCGTGGTCCAGCATGTACCGGAAGGCGGGCAGGTCGATCTTGTCGTGACCGTGGTTCGCCAGGTGCGCCGCCACGTGCCCTTCCAGCGTGTTGGCCTTGTCCGAGGCGCGCAGGTCGATCAGGATCGGCAGCACGTGCGGCAGTTCCGCGGTGATGCGCCGGGTCAGTTCCCGCAGCGCGAAGGTCTTGCCGCGCCCGAAGTCGCCCAGCAGCAGGACGAACCGGCCCTCGTCGCCGTCGACCAGCTCCAGCAGCTCCGCGACGAGGTCATCGCGGGTCTCCTCGCCGTCGGCGTGCGGGCGGGCGGCGGCGTGGGTCTTGTCGACGAACCGCTGCGGAACGTAACCCTGCGCGGGATAGCGGGGGTCGGCCAGCAGCGCCTCGGACTGGGCCCGCAGGTAGCCGGTGAGGTCGAGCAGCCCCTGGAACTGCAGGAAGCTGCGCAGCCGCACCTTGCGTCGGCGGGCGTAGTCGCGCAGTGCTCTCGCCGGCTCGTCGCCCTGGTAGACAAGTTCCGACTCGACGTCGGGGTCGGCGCCGTGCACCTGCTCCAGGAAGGCGTCCACGTCGTGTTCGCCGACCGTACGCACGCAGGCGCCGACGCGTAGCTGCCGTGCCCGCCCGCCGTCGGCATAGGTCACCCGCAGGTACGGGACGGCGCCCTTGATCCGGTGCACCACCGCACCCGGATGCCGGGCCAGGCACACGTCGGCGATCTGGTCCAGCAGCAGGCGCCGGGAGTCGAGCTGCTCCCAGTCCGAACCGGCCGGCCTCCAGCCGTCCCCGGAACGCGCCACGACCCGGTGGGCCGACGACACCGGGAACGTGTTGTCCGCCCCCCGCCAGGTCAGCGTCACCGGCGACGACCACCGGGGCGGGTCGACCATGTCGCCGGCCTCGCCCACCCAGCGGGCCTGTTCCCGATCGAATCGGCGGCTGAGCCGGACCAGGCCGTCCTCGGTCAGTCGCAAGAGCTGGTAGCGGCTGGCCGCGTCCGGGCCCGGGGTGGGGCCGAGCCCGAAGGCCGGCAACCCGCCGGCCAGCCGGCTGCCGGCCGGGGACTTCTCATCGCCGTTGCCGTGCAGCAGCAGGTTCAGCCGGTGGCCCAGGGGCCCGTCGAACAGGTCGGCGTCGGCGAGCCGCTCTTGTTCCGGCCCGGTGCCTCCGTGTGGATCATGGTGCACGACGCCGATGCGCAGCCAGCCCCGCTCCTCGTACGTGGCCAGCGACTCGGCCAGGTGCCGCGCCTGCTCCGCGCCGATCCGACCCGGCCGGGGACCGCTGCCGGGGGCGGCGGGCTCGGCGTCGATCGTGGAGTTGAGCCCGGCCACCACCACCCGGAGGTCGGGCAGCTCGAACAGGCTCCACGGGTGTTCCCTCTGCATCCTGGCCTGTTGGCGGTCCTCCGGCCAGGCGTCGAACAGGGTGGCGAAGTGGCGCCAGTTGTGCCAGTAGGGCTTGACCGGAGCCACGTCGTCGGCCTCGCACTGCGCCAGGTACGCCCGGGCGGCCGCCTCGTTGACGTCCCGCTCGCCCGGCACGATCGCGATCCGGCCGAAGCCGACACCGAGGTGCTCGGCGAGCCCCTCCAGGAACGCCTTCACCAGGTCGAATTCCCGTGGCCGGCCGGTGACCGCCAGGTCGCCGCTGACCACGACCAGGTCGGGCCGGGCGCCCGCGAGGCTGCGCGACAGCAGGTCGAGGTCCGTGCACAGTGCCTGGAGGACCTGCTCGTGGGTGCCCGCCGGCACCGGCGAGCCGAAGGCCTGCCCCGGCGCGAAGCGCAGGTTGGACAGGTGGAGCACGGTGATCGAGGTGTCGGCGGTGAGCTGGTCGAAGGTGACCCCGAGCGCCATCGCCAGCAGGTGCAGTTCCTCGACGTCGATCCCCCGCAGGCCCGCCTCGATCTTGGCGATCGTGCTGCGGGACAGCGAAGGCATGCCGAGTTCCTCGCACTGCTCGGCGAGCCGGCGGGCGGACCAGCCGCGTTCGTCGCGCAGGCGACGGATGCGGGCAGCGATGATCTTCGTCAGTTCAGGCCTGGTCATGGCACCGACACCTCCTCCGAGGGGTCCCTCCACTGTACGGCGTACTGCTCCATGAGGGAGCAGTCACGCGGCTGGTTTCTGCGGGATACCCTCGGATGGGTGACGGCCGGCAACGCTGGAAAGTGGAGGAATACGCGAAGCGAAGCTCGCGGTCACGTTGTGCGACAGTCGCGGCCGTCGTAGCCTTGGACGTGTTGCTCCCCCACAGAACAACCTCCGATTCCCCCGGGAGGGGGCACAGTGAGCGCTCCGGCGACCAACAACAACGATCGGACACCGCGCGGTCGGAGCGCCGCCGGGCGCGGGAAGCCGAGCCCCTACGACGGCAAGCCCCCCAGGAACGAGCTGGAGTTCCGCGACCATCACCTACGCCGTGCGACCGACGACGAGACGACGAACCAGCTGTACATCCGGCTGCGCTGGCACCAGGCGCTGATGTTCGTCGTCTATGCCGGCGCGGCCCTGCTGCCGATCGTCGTGGTCATCTCGATGGCCAAGTGGGCCGGCCTGTCAGCCGAGCAGATAATGCAACTCGCCCTCGTCGCCAGCGGTGGCGCCGGGGCCGGAGCCGCCGCCGGCTGGCTGATCCGGCGGCGCGGCGGCGGGACACCCGCCGACGGCCAGGCGCCCTGACCCGGCGGGACCGCCCGACCCGGCCCCACCGCCGGGCCGCGGCTTTCGAACCGGCGTGGGCTCAGTCCGCCGAGGATCGGCCGCCGCGGGAGGCGAACCGGCTGAGTAGCGGCACGACGACGACACCGCCGGCGGACGCGACGAGCGCCGTGACCACGCACATCGTCACGAACGAGCCCTCGGCCCAGGTGCGGCTGCCCCAGACCCCGACCGCCATCGCGATCGAGGCGACCATGCTGATCCCCGCCAGTACGACGACCGGCCGCGTGCGGCTGACGCTCCGTTGTGCCACACGACGACAATACGCCCGCCAACGCCCGCCAATCCATCGCGCTCAAACGATCCGCTCGGCGCCTGGGCCTGGTTCCAGTTGGCGACCGGGGGTGGCGCGGGTCGCGGCGGCTGACCGGCGTCGCGCAGGGCTGGGACTGTAGGAACGGCTTCGTCCCCGGCGGGACCTGATCCCGCCAGGCCGGATTGCGGGTGACCGTCAGGGGAGGGCGAAGCCGCTTCTCGCCAGGATCATGGCCACGACCAGCGGGAGGACCCCAGCGACGGCTCGCAGCGCCGGCAGGCGGCGGGGCCGTGGCATGTGTCCTGCTCCTCTCCCTGGCCGGTCGGCACCGGGGTCGCTCCACACCGAGCTCTCTCGCGATCGGCCGAATCCCCGGGGCTGCTCGGCCGAATCGGCACCGGCCCGGCCGGGTGGCGGCGGCGGTGTCCGCTGTCCGGCATCCGGCCGGTGGCGGAGGGCGGAGGGCGGCTCGCCGCGATGCGGGCGGTGGCTCACAATGGAGGGCCGGCCACGTGGCCGTGCGGCGGGGGAGGCGTAGTTGAGTCAGGCGAGCGAGCCGAGCCCGGGCCGGCCGGCCACGGCGGAAACCACACCGCCGCGCGCCACGCGGGCCCGGCAGATCCGACTGGTGGGGCTGACGGTAACGCTGGCCGTCCTGGCGGCGGCCCTGATCCCGATCGTGCTCGCGTTCGGCCCACCGACCCGGGACGAGTTGCTGGAGCGGGCCGGCCTCAAGGGTCGCCAGCAACTCCTCATCGGGGTGAAGGACGACCAGCCCGGCGTCTCCCAGCGGTTTCCGAACAACGTCTGGAAGGGCTTCGACGTCGAGATCGCCTACATGATCGCCGGCTATCTCGGATTCGACCGGTCCCAGGTGCGGTTCCTGCCGATCGAGAGCGAGGACCGGGCCCGCCGTCAGGCCCGCGACGGCGACGGGTTCGTCACCGTCGACCTGGTGATCGCCTCGTACAGCATCACCAAGCAACGGGAGGAGGAGGGTGCGGTCTTCTCCGCCCCGTACCTCTACACCGAGCAGTCGGTGATCACGCTGGACAGCGTCGGGGAGCGGGAGCAGGTGAGCAGCCTGGAGGATCTGAGCGGCCGGACCGTCTGCACGCTCACCACCTCGACCTCCGCCCAGCGCCTGCGCGAGGCCGGCGCGGTGCCGATCGGCCGCAACAGGATCAGCGACTGCGTGCAGATGCTCTACGACGGAAAGGCGTACGCGGTCACCACCGACGCGGCGATCCTCGCGGGCTTCGTCACCGGTGACCGGCCGGACGACGACGGTCAGCGCTTCCCGGTCGACCAGCGTGGCGTCAAGCCGCTGCGACACTGGGACATCGGCTCGTCCGCACAGGAGCAGTGGGGCGTCAACACCGGTCCCAACGAGGCGCTGCGCGACCTGGTCGACCTCGCGCTCTACGACTCGGCCAAGGACGAGGAGAACTCGACCTGGGAGAACGCGTACGACGCCAACCTCCGTTGGCAGCAGCGGTACAACCTCCCGCAGTCGGTCGCGGAACAGCGGCAACCCGAGCCGAGGAAGGTGGAGGTACGGCAGTGGCCTTGGGAGAGGATCGCGCTACCGGCCCCGGCGCACCCCGGATCACCACCGGCCCGGCCAAGGCCGGCCGGCCGCGCCGGATGGCGGGGGCACGGCAGGCGCAGCAGTGGCTGCTGACCCTCCTGCCCGCGTTCCCCGTCCTGCTCCTGGTGCTGCGGCTGTGGCAGCTCAGCCGGCAGGACATGTCCACCATGCTGCTGCTGGTGCAGTACGTCAGCCCACTCGGCCTGCTCAGCGCCCTCCTGATCGCCCTGGTCTGGGCGTTCCCCCTGGGGGTGCTCACGTTCGGCGTGCTCGGCCGGCTGCTGCGGCTCAGCGCCCCTGAGCGCTTCGACCCGGAACGGTCGCTGTTGGCCTCCTGGACGGCGCGCACTCCGGGCTGGGTGCTCAGCGCCGCGGTCGCGCTGGGGGCGCTCACCTGGCAGCTCCGCTTCCTGCCGACGCTGCTGATGCTCGGGCTGTGGCTGCTCGCGCTGCGCACCCGCTACCTGCACCCGGACCAGCCGACCCGGATCCTGGTGGTCGCTGTGGCGCTGCCGCTGGCGGCGGCGGTGCTGGCGTACAGCGTGCTGTACGCGGCGATCGTGGCGGCGGTCTGGGAAGGCGAGCTGACCACGGCCGCGCTGCTGGCGGTGCCGCCCGCCGCCGCCGTGCTGCTCACCGGCCCGATCCCCGGCTGGAGCGCCCCGGTGCTGACCCACGGCCTGGCGTACACGGTCGCCGCCGTGCTCCCGCTGGTGATGGGGGCGGTCTTCCTCCGGGTGCCGGTGCTGCCCACCGCCGCGGTCGAGTTGGCCCCACAGGGCGCGGTCGACGCCAGCCCGGGCGGCGGGGCCGCGCCGGCGCCGGCCGTCCGGGCGGACCCGGTGGTCGTCCTCGGCGCGCTCATCACGGTCACCGACACGTCGACGATCGTGCTGGACCGGGCCGCCGGGGTGCGTTTCCTGCCGAACGGCCGGGTCCGGTCCCAGGTCCTCTGCCCGGAGGCGGCGCGGGTGCCGTACAGCGTGGTGACGGTGCACGGCTGGCCGGTGGAGGAGACCGTCTTGGACTGGATGATGCCCCGGCGGCCGGTCGCCGACCCGGACGTACGCTGCGACGGCCGGCTCCCCGCCGCCCGGTGACTCCGGCACGCCGCCGCCCGGCCCACTGCCAGGGCGGACGTCGTGCCCCACCGGGCGCAGCCGTCGACTTGCCTGGGCGCTGTCATCGCCTGGGCGAACGCTTGCTGTGCGCCTTCGCCACCGGCCCGCCCCGGCGCCCGCGCAGCCGTCGCCGGCCGCACGGGGCGAGCCCGCGCGGCCGGCGACCGGTGGATCATCCGGCGGTGCAGGACCTGATCTGCGGTCGGGCACCGGAGTTGCCGTTCATCATCGTGGTGAAGCCGAACGTGTTGCCGCTGCCGTTGGAGCGCATCGTCAGCAGGCTGTTGCCGCCGTCCCAGCTGGCGCTGCCGTTCCAGGTGGTCGAGACGGTCTGCGGCCGGGTGATGGCCACGACCACGGTCCAGGTGCTGGCGCCGCTGACCGTCACCGACGTGTTGTACCTGTCGCCCCAGACCGTGCCGGGCGTCACCGAGGTGGTGCAGCCGCCGCCGGGCGGGGTGGTCGGGGCGGTGCCGTTGTTCAGCGCGGTGAGCACGGCGTTGTAGGCGGGCTTCTTGTTGCCGCCGCTGTCGAACAGCAGCGGGCTCTCACCCGAGCGCCACGAGTCGGAGTCGCGGATCCCCCAGACGGTGATGCCCTTGCAGCGCGAGACCGCGAGGCAGTCGTTGACGACGTTGCGGTACGCGTCGGACGGCGCGTTGCGGATGTCCAGCTCGGTGATGTGCACGTCGACGCCGAGGGCGGCGAAGCTGGACAGCGTGGTGCGGTAGTTGCTCGGGTAGTTCGAGCCGCCGGTGAAGTGGGACTGCAGGCCGACGCAGTCGATCGGGACGCCCCGGTTCTTGAAGTCCTGGACCATCCGGTAGACGGCCTGGGTCTTGGCGTCGTTCCAGTTGTCGATGTTGTAGTCGTTGTAGCACAGCTGCGCGTTCGGGTCCGCCTGGTCCGCGGCGCGGAAGGCGGCCTCGATCCAGTCGTTGCCGGTGCGCTGCAGGTTGGAGTCGCGGCGGGCGCCGCTGCCGCCGTCCGCGTACGCCTCGTTCACCACGTCCCACCAGGCGACCTTGCCGCGGAAGTGCGTGGCGACCTGGGTCACGTGGTTGAGCATCGCGTTGCGCAGCGCGCTGCCGGACATGGCCTGCATCCAGCCCGGCTGCTGGGAGTGCCAGGCCAACGTGTGCCCGCGCACCCGCATGCCCCGGCTGAGGGCGTGTTGGACGATCCGGTCCGCGTTGCCGTACGTGAACTGTCCCTGCTGCGGCTCGGTCGCGTCGATCTTCATTTCGTTCTCAGGCGTGACCTGGTTGAACTCGCGGTTCAGGATGGTCGTGTACGCCGAGTCGTTCAGCTTGTTCGCCGCGACCGCGGTGCCGAAGTACCGGCCGCCACGCTCGGCGGCGGACGCGCCGAGCGTGCTCGCGGCGGCGGCGGTGCCGGGCAGGACCGCGGCGCCCACCATGGCCAGCAGGCCGACGGTCGAGGTGACGAGCACGACGCGCAGTCTTCTCGGCCGCCCGGCGGTGCCGGCGGGTTCGTCGCTCATCTGATGCCCTTCTGCCAGGTCTGGGCGCTCCTACTTTGGGGCGGCGCAATCCAGACGTATGGGTGCGGGTGGGGAGGATCGAGCGATACCGGAAGGAGGTGATCACATCGACCTTAAGAGATCGAAGTATTTCAGTGGCGTTTCGGACTCGTCAACAACTTTCGGAAAAGTATCGGACCGGCGGGCGGGGGAATGGAGGCGGAGTGCACGCCGAACAGCGCCAGCCCGGTTTGAAACTTTCGGCACCCAACCGATGGCGCGGCTGCGCCAACGGATCGTCGACGAGGGTGTGGCGGTGTGGGTCCCCGGCGAGGCCGCCGCATCGCTGGCCTGTCGAATTTGTCGACGACCGGATATATTGACGCCACTCGCTGAGCGGTTTGGAGGTGTTTGCCGTGAGGGTCCGGTCGATGGTGGCGGCAGCGGTCGTGGCGGGTCTCGCGGCGGCCGGCGCCGGCGCCGCAGCTCTCGCCGATCCGGCGTCGCCCGCCGGCCCCCGCCCGGCGGCCGGTGCCGCCCTGGCCGTCGGTGACTTCGACTTCAACCGCCCCCAGGTTGCCGCCAGTAACCTGACGGTGCCCTGGGGGATGGACTTCCTGCCCGACGGCAGCGCCCTGGTGACGCTGCGCAACTCCGCCCAGGTGCTCCGGGTGCGGCCCGGGCAGACCCCCGAGCCGGTGGCCCAGATCTCCGGCGTGACCCCGGTCGGCGAGGGCGGTCTGCTCGGCCTCGCCATCTCCCCGACCTACGCCCAGGACGGCTACGTCTACGTCTACCTCACCACCGCCACGGACAACCGGATCGTCCGGTTCCGGCTCACCGCCCCGCAGACCCAGACGCCGGTCCTCACCGGCCTGGCCCGGGCCAGCACCCACGACGGCGGACGCATCGCCTTCGGACCGGACGGCCTGCTCTACGCCGGCGTCGGCGACGCGGGGCAGACCGCCAACGCGCAGAACCTGCAGAGCCGCAACGGCAAGATCCTGCGGATGCGGCCGGACGGGTCGGTCCCGGCGGACAACCCGTTCCCCGGGTCACTCGTCTACAGCCTCGGCCACCGCAACGTGCAGGGCCTGGCCTGGGACGCCCAGGGCAGGCTGTACGCCACCGAGTTCGGGCAGAACACCTGGGACGAGGTCAACCTCATCGTCGCCGGCGGCAACTACGGCTGGCCGACGGTGGAGGGCCGGGGCAACGACCCCCGGTTCCGCGACCCGCTGCTGGTCTGGTCGCCCGCCGAGGCGTCCCCGAGCGGCGCGGCGATCGCCGGCAACCGGCTCTTCGTCGCCGCACTGCGCGGGGCCCGGCTGTGGAATGTGCCGCTCGACGGCGCCGGCGGCGTGGGCACCCCGATCGCGGAGTTGGTCGGCGCGTACGGCCGGCTGCGTACGGTCGAGTACGGCCCGGACGGCTGGCTCTGGGTCACCACCAGCAACCGCGACGGGCGCGGCACGCCGGCGGCGACCGACGACCGAATCCTGCGCTTCCCGCCCCGCGACACCACGCCCCCGCCGACCACGGGCCAGCCGACCACCACGCCCCCGCCGACCACGGGCCAGCCAACCACCACGCCCCCGCCGACCACCGCTCCGCCGGCCGGGTGCCTGGTCACCTGGACGTCCAATGAGTGGACCGGCGGGTTCACGGCGGACGTACGGGTGACCAACCGTGGCCCGGCGCTGAACGGGTGGGCGCTGACCTGGACGTTCGGCGCCGACCAGCGGATCACAAACGCCTGGAACGCGCAGGTTACCCAGTCCGGGGCCGCCGTCACCGCCCGCAACGTTGCCTGGAACGCCAGCCTGCCGCAGGGCGGCACGGTGAGTTTCGGCTTCCAGGCCAGCTTCGGCGCGACCAACCCGCGCCCCGACGGCTTCGCGCTCAACGGTGCCGCCTGTCAGGTCAGTAACCAGAAGCGGATGAAACTCCGCTGATGCCGCCGAGTCGCGTCCTGTAGTCCAGATTCCTGCCGTGCTGTCCGGCCGCGTTCGCGCTGTTCCACGCCAGGTGTGCGTGGCGGTCCGCAGTTACGAACGGGTGGTCGAGGTCGAAGTCCAGGATTCGCGCCGTGCGCTGATGACGGGTGTCGAGCGCGCACAGGGTCTGGTGGCCGCTGCCCGTGGCCAGGCCCAGGAGGTGGCTCTGCGGGCTGCGGGTGCCGGCTTCGCCGCGTTCCTTGTCCGCGGGCGGCGCTCGGCGAGGCCGCGCTGGCGATCACGCGCACGAAGGACACCTACCTGGCCGCCCGGTACAAGCGTGTGGCTACCCGGCACGGCAAGAAACGAGCGATCGTCGCGGTCCAGCACTCGATCCTGATCGCGGTCTGGCACATGCTCACCCACGATGCCGCCTGCCACGAACTAGGCGCTGGCTACTTCACCGAACGGGCCGGCAAGACTCGACAGACCCGCCGCCTCGTCGCCCAACTCAACAACCTCGGTTAGACCGTCCGGCTGGACCCTCTGGCGGCAGCCTGAGCGAGTCATCGTGAATATTTTCGAGTCAGATGGATCGGTGAGCAGCCGCTCCGCCCTCGGCTACCGCAGCCCCGCGAGTACGAACGAACCCTCGAACTCTCTACGCTGCCACTGATCACGGCATAACCCCGGTGTCCACACCCCGGGGGAAGCCCAGTGCCGGTCGCATACTGATCGTGGCCTCGCTGGTGTTTGCACGTTGTCGGAAACCTCATGCAAACCCAGCGAGGTCCACACCGCACGACGAGCCTCAACCCAGACGGTTACCGACAAGACTTACGGCAACCTGCTTGTAACTCGATGGCATCGGGTCAAGGAGGGGGACCTCTGCCGCGGAAGCCGGAGTGCCCGGCCGCCCCGACCATGGTCAGCGGGTGTAGCGACTGAAGCAGCGGGCACAGCCCGCCGACGACCATCGGCGCGTCGCCGTGCACCCGGTGGATCGGGCGGTCCTCGACGAAACAGCAGCGGAAGCCGGGCGTGCCGTGGATCCGCTCGCGCGGGTGGCCCGAACGCTCGGCGGACCGTCGGCCTCGTTGAGGTGAGCGCTCACACAGGCGGACGCGGTGCGACTGGGGCGTCACATCAGGGACGGTTCGATCAGCCCCGATTTGATCGCGGTGACCACGGCCATCGTCCGATTCGGTGAGCCGAGCTTGAGCAGCAGGCTCGCGACCAGGCGTTTCGCTCCGTGGTCGGAGATGCTCAGCCGACGGGCGATCTGCTTGTTGCTGAGCCCGTCGGCGAGCAGCGCCAGGGCCTCGCTCTCCCGGCTGGTCAGCTTGGCCGGTCGGGCTGCGCGCGCGGGCAGCGGGGCCGCCGCGCGCCGGATCAGTTCGCTTGCGAGTCGGGCCGGGATCTGGCTCTTGCCGACGGCCACCCGGCGGACCGCCTCGTCGAGGCCGGTTGGAGTCAGGTCCTGGCGGGCCAGGAATCCGTGGGCCCACGGGGGCGCGTCCTTGAGCGCGGTGCGCAGGTCGGTCGCGTCGACCAGGACGAGGACTTTGGTCTGGACGCCGTCCGGGAGCTGGCAGCTGCCGTAGCCGGCCTCCGCGATGATCAAAATGTCGACCGGAGTGGCCGACATGAGCTGGCATGCCTGTTCCCAGCTCTCGCAGTAGATATCGTTTTCGACGATGGCGAGGTCGTCCAGTATGGAGCCCAGGCCGCGGCGCACGAGTTCACTGCTGGCGCAGACGGCGACGGTGAGGCGGAGGTCGACCGGCACTTCCCGCGATCCGATCTGGGTCATCGCTTGCGAATTCCCTTCAGGCCGCGGTTCGGCCGGGGCCAACCGCCAACTGGGTGCGTAGAGAACGGCGGGAGTGGCAGCGCGGTTACGATACTGCATTCGGCGTTGCCGAACCGTGATCGGTATCCTGAGTCTTCGCTGCCGAGCCTTCCGAAGGAGGGCACACTTCCGAAATCCACCGCAGATCCCCTTTCGTCACCAGCCGACCACCGTTTCCCCCGCTGTGGCGTGCGGTGGCCGGCGAGCTCTTGTCCCATACAGACAACCCTGCACGGGGCCGTTGGTCAACAGTTGGCGCATGGGAAACGACCGGGCCGGCGGATCGATCTTGAAGGCTCGGGATATTGATTGACTGTTGTCACTGTTTCGGGTTACGTTTCGGGTTTCGGGCATGATGAGGACCCGGGCGTGAGGCTGTTGTGCCCGCGTGGACTGCCCGGTGCATGGTCCGACGGTGATCGCGGTGCCGTGGGCGCGGCACGGGGCCCGGTTCACGACCGCGCTCGAGGACACCGCGGCATGGCTGGCCGCACGCACATCAGCGTCGGCGGTGACCGGGCTGCTGCGCGTCGTCTGGCGCAACGTGGTCGCCATCGTCGGCCGGGTCGTCGATGCGGCCGCGGCCGGCACCGATCGTCTGGCCGGCCGGCGCCGGATCGGTATCGACGAGGTCGCCTACCGCAAGGGCCAGCGTTACCTGACCCTGGTCGTCGACCACGACACCGGCCGACTCGTCTGGGCCGCCGACGGGCGGGACAAGGCCACCATGAACAGGTTCTTCGACGAGTTGGGCGCTGATCGGGCTGCGGCGCTGACGCACGTGTCAGCTGCCGCCGCCGGCTGGATCGGCGACGTCGTGGCCGAGCGGGTACCGCAGGCGGTCTACTGTCTGGACCCGTACACCTGGTGGCGTGGGTCAGCGATGCCCTCGACGCGGTGCGCCGGCAGGTATGAAACACCGCCTGCGGCGGCAAGGGCGGCCGAACCGAGGTGTCCCGGCAGCTCAGGGGCGCCCGGTGGGCACTGTGGAAGAACCCGCAGAACCTGACCGACATGCAGCTTGCCGCGCTGTCCGGCGGTGCCACACGGGCTCCCGCTCGGTCAGCCGACGCCGAGCCCGTGACGGTCCGACAGGTCGCCCTGTCCGGCCCACCGGTCGGCGACCGCGACCAGCCGATCGAGGTAGTCCAGTGGGTCGGGGTCGGTCAGCAGTCGGTCGGTCCGGTCCGGGCACGGGCAGCTGTCCCACGCCGTGGCCGGGGCCAGTGCATCGGCCCGGGGGCGCAACCGGAACGCCGACAGCGACTCGACCAGCACCGGACGGCATCGCTCGCAGCTGTCCGGCCGGGACTGCACGACGTCGTCCAGCTCCGGGTTGTACCAGGAGATGTCGAGGTCGCCGTAGCCGTCCGAATCGGTGGCGTCGTCGGCGCACTCGGCGAGCAGTCGGACCAGCATCCACAGCGTCGGCGGGTCCCACAGCCCCTGGTCGTGGGCCCAACCGAGCAGGGTGCCGGCCTTCGCGCTCAGCGGGAAGACCATCTGGGTGCGGTACCCGGCCGCCCGCGCACCGCGCACCCCGGCCAGCGTGTCCAGGTACGCTTCCCTGGGGGACAGGCCCAGGCCGCCGAGGGTGATGTTGGCGATCGGGTCGAAGCCCAGGTCGAGCAGCGTGCCTGCGGTGTCCAGGTAGGCCTGCTGGCGGGTCGGCTTGAGGTGGCACATGGAGCGCACCTGCGGATCCCACGACTCGACGCCGATCTGGCACACCAGCCGCGTGCCGGCGGCGAAGTGCCGCCGCAGCCGGTCGAGCTTGTCGCGGTCGCAGACCTCGGGGCGGCTCTCGAACGCGAACGTGGACGGGTGTCGCGCGGCCGCTGCGCGCAGCAGTCGGTCGCGCATCTCCACGGGCACCTCCCGGTCGTCGAGCAGGCTCCCGGACGGCGACAGATACAGGCAGGCGGCCTCGGGAACAGTGGCCAGTTTGCGCTCGACCGAATGTGCGACGACCTCCGGGCGGATTTCCGGGCCGATGCCGTAGTTGCACATGCTGCATTGGCCGGCCCGGTCGTACGTGCAGCCTCGGGTCCGGAACCAGAACTGATACATCTGGTACTCGCTCCGGGGAGCGCCGAAGGTCACCGGATAGGTGCGCAGGAATACATTGTTGTACTCGGGATAGAGCGGGCGCCCAGCACGAATGGCAATATTCGCGCGAACCAGAGCGTGCCGGAGGTGACGTTTTTCCGAATCATTCATAGAAATTACTCCCGCGTCCGGTTGGTGGTTGTGCGCCGACCGCCCGGATACGAGGAACTCGGTATCGGCTTTAGGCACCCGCGGCCAGTGAGGATACCGCTTCGGGCTTCCCGGGCAAGCCTCGAACCAATTGACTCGATTCTTCCCCGGCCATGCTACGCAGCGCTGGTGAGTCACCCCCGGTCGTGCGGGGCACACATTCGGGCGATGGTCCGGCGCGACCGGCGGCCATACCCGATCAGCCGGGTTCGGATGTGCGCGCTTCCCGTCCTTACCCCGGATCACACCGGCGCCTATGTTGATCGGTGTCATCCGGCAGCTTGAGCGCAGACGGGACGTGACACGTGGCGGAGACTCCACCAGATTTCCTCGGACGGATTCGGTCCGCGCTCGGTGCGCCGGGGCCACTGGTGCTGCTCGGCAACTTCGAGGTCGAGGACCAGTGGGCCCGGGAACAGCCGGGCCTGCCGCGGCTGTCCTCGGCCGGCAGCCGAGCCGTGGTGAACCGGATGGACGAGTTCGCGCTGCTGCTCGGCGACGCGGGCGACACCGTGGTCCTCAAGGCGGCCCCGGATCCGGACTACCTGGCCTACCTGCACGAGCTGGAGCTCCCGGTGCCGCGGGTGCTGGCCTGCGGCACCCATGATGCCCAGCAAACCGTCACCGAGGACGTGCTGGCCGACCCCCGGCTGGTCGACGAGCTGCGCCTGCTCGCCGCCGGTGGCGCCCGGCTGTGGCCGCACGGCGTCTCCGCGGTGGAGGAGAAGTTGGCCGAGGCCACCGGCCTGCCCCTGTGTGCACCGGACGCCCGGCTGTGCATCCGGGTGAACAGCAAGATCTACAGCCGGCGCATCGGCGACGAGCTGGGCCTGCGCCAGCCGATGGGCTGGGCGTGTGACACCCTCGATGAGCTGGAGGAGATCGCCGGCCCGGTCGCCGACCTGCTCGCCGCCGGCCGCCGGGTCGCGGTGAAGGACGCTCTCGGGGTGTCCGGGCGGGGCATCACCCTGGTGGAGAACGTCCGTCGGTTCGAGCGGCTGTGCCGGATGATCCTGGCCCGGGAACGACGGGCCGGTTCCAGCCGGGCCGACGTCGTCGTCGAGGAGTGGGTGGCCAAGGAGACCGACCTCAACTACCAGGTGACGGTCGGCCGCGACGGCACCGTCCACCTCGACTTCGTCAAGGAGGCGATCACCGAGGGCGGGGTTCACAAGGGCCACCGCATCCCGGCCCGGTTGTCCCGCGTACAGGCCGCCGAGCTGGCCGAGGTCGCCGCTGCGGTCGGCGCGCGGCTGCACCGCGACGGGTACTTCGGCGTGGCCGGGATCGACGCCATGATCGATCCCGACGGCCGGCTCTACCCGTTGGTGGAGATCAACGCCCGGAACAACATGTCCACCTACCAGGTAGGCATTCAGGAACGGCTGATCGAGCCGGACGCGGTCGCGCTAGCCCGGCACTACCCGCTGCGGCTGCATCAGCCGGTGGCCTTCCACCGGCTGTGGTCGGTGCTGGGCGAATTGCGGTTCGAGCGCCGGACCGGCACCGGCTTCCTGGTGAACAACTTCGCCACCATGAACGCGGCCGGCCCATTACCCGGCGACGACCGCGACGAGGCGGCTCACCCGACGTTCGACGGTCGGCTCTACGGCCTGGTCATCGGCCGTTCGGCCGACGAGGTCGCCGAACTGGACCGGCGGGTGGGCGAGCGCGTCGCCGAGTTGGTCGGCGGTGCGGCATGACCGACACCATCGGTGGTCTGGCCGTCACCGACCTGGCCCGCGAGTTCGGCACGCCGCTGTTCGTGTACGACGCCGACGTGCTGCGTGAGCGCTATCGGCAACTGCGCGAGGTACTGCACCCCGAGGTGGGGATCCTGTTCTCCCTGAAGGCGAACCCGAACGTGTCGATCTGCGCGGTCCTGCGGTCGCTCGGGGCCGGAGCCGAGGTGTCGTCACTGGCCGAGCTGCTGATCGCCGGCCGGGCCGGGGTCGCCCCGGAGGACACCATCTTCCTGGGACCGGGCAAGTCCATCCAGGAGATCGACGCCTGCCTGGCCACCGGGGTGCACGCCATCGTCTGCGAGTCGTGGAGCGAGCTGACCGAGATCGACGCGCTCGCGGCGCGGCGCAACATCGTCGCCCGGGTCGTACTGCGGATCAACCCGTCCTTCACCGTCAAGGGTTCGCGGCTGACGATGAGCGGCAAGCCACGCCAGTTCGGCATCGACGAGGAACAGGCGCTGGAAGCTGCGGCGCGGGTGGCCGGGTTGGGTAACGTCCGGCTGACCGGCGTGCACGTCTACATGGGAACCCGCATCCTGGCCGAGGAGGTGGTCGCCGAGAACACCACCCGCATCCTCGACCTGGCCGAACGGGTCGCCGAGCGGCTGGACTTCGAGCTGGAGACGGTGGACGTGGGTGGTGGCCTCGGGGTCGCCTACTTCGACGGCGAACGCGACCTGAACCTGCGCCGGCTCGCCGACCTGGTCAACCCGGCGTTCGCGGCCTTCCGAGCCCGGCACCCGCGGACCCGACTGTTCACCGAGCTCGGCCGCTTCCTCACCGCCGAGTCGGGCACCTATCTGGTGCGGGTCCGCCAGGTCAAGGAGTCCATGGGCGAGCGGTTCGCGGTGACCGACGGCGGGACCCACCACCACATGGCGGCGGTCGGCATCGGTTCGTTCGTCAAGCGGGACTTCCCGATCCGGCTGCTCGGCCGGGAGGCGACCGAACCGGCCCAGAACTGGCGGGTCACCGGGTTGTTGTGCACCCCGAACGACACCCTGTCCACGCACACCCCGCTGCCGTCGCTGCGGCCCGGCGACCTGCTCGGGGTGCTGCGCTCGGGCGCCTATGGGCCCACCGCCTCACCGGTGCTGTTCCTCAGCCACGGCCATCCGGCCGAGGTGCTGGTCGATGCCGGCCGGCCGTACCTGATCAGGGATCGGGACCGGCCCGCCGACATCGTCGACCGCCAGCGCCTGTACGAGCGGGCACCCGTGGTGCCCTCCGCCTCCACCCCCTGAACCCTCCTCCGGAAAGGCACAGGCATGACGAATACCGAAGCCGCTCTGACGCAAGCGCACACCCGTGTGGTCGGCACACTCTCGGAGATGATTCGACGCGATGTCGGCGCGCTGAGCGCGGACAAGCGCATCGTCGACGACCTCGGTCTGGACTCGACGAGCATCCTTGAGCTGCTGATGAAGCTGGAGGACGAGTTCGGGGTCGAGTTCGACCCGGACACCTTCGAGCCGCGTCACTTCGAGACGATCGGGACGCTCACCGAGTACGTGGCCGGTCAGGCCGAGGAGCAGGACTAGAATGGCCGACCGCAGCGGCTTGGTTCTGGCCGACCGGTCCGAGACCCGACGCGCCATCGCCGGGCTGGCGCTGCCGATGACGATCGCCGATGTCGTGCTGTTCGTCGAGATCATCGGTGTGGTGGCGCTGCTCGGCCGGGTCAGCAACGAGGCGCTCTACATCCGGTCGTTGACCATGCCGATCCTGCTGCTGTTCGTCGCCATGAGCACGGCGTTCGCCATCACCTACCAGGTCATGGCGTCGATCAGCAGGGGACGCGAACGACCGGAGGACCTGGTTCCGACCGCGGTGGCGCTGTTGCGGGTGTTCGTAGTCACCGGGGTCGTGCTGTGCCTGTTGCTCTACGTCGGTTCCCCCGCGCTGGGCGCTCTGCTGGATGTGCCGGCGGCCGAGCGGGCCGAGTTCGTCTCGTTCCTGCGCTGGACGTCGCTGGCCAGCCTGACCGTGGTGCTGCCGGCGCTGTGCTCGGCGGCGCTGCGCGGGTTCGGGCACGCCCGGGCGGCCGCGGTGGTCACCCTCACCAGCGCGGCGGTCGAGTTCGCGCTCGTCGGCCTGCTCGGCTTCGGCGCCGGGCTGGGGCTGTTCAGCGTGCCGATCGCGACCGCGGTAGCGAGCGCGGCCGCGGCGGTCCCCGGCTTGTGGTTCATGCGTCGCCACCGGCTGTGGGGTCGTCTCACCGGAGTGCCGGTGCGCGGCGAGGTTACCGGCTTCCTGCGGGGCGTCGGGTTGCCGGTCGCCCTGTCCTACGTGCTGATCTCGCTGTTCAACGTGGGTATGCTGTGGGTGCTGACGCCCTTCGGTCCGGACACGATCTCGGGCTACGCCGCGGCGTCCACGCTCCAAGCGTTGATCATCATCCCGGGCATCCAGCTCGGCGGGGCGACCGCGATCGTGATCAACCAACAGCGCGGCGCGGGCTCGGTGGACCGGGCGGGGGAGATCCTGCGCGCCGGGCTGGAGCTGGTCTTCGCCTTCTACGCGGTGGCGGCGGTGGTCATCTGGCTGCTGCGCGACATGGTCGGGCGGATCGTCTCCGACGACCCGCGAGTGGTCGCCGCGGTCGGGCTTTACATCGGCGTGGTCGCCCTGACCTACCTGGCGCAGGGACCGGTGCTGGCCTCACTGACATTCCTGGAGCACATCGGCAGCGGCACGCTCGCCGTGCTGCTCAACGTCATCTACTTCGCCGAGATCGTCGTCATCGGCGGGGTGCTGGCGCGGACCTTCGACGACCCGATGGCGCTCTACGCGACCGCCGCCGTGGGTAACGTGGTCGGCCTGGTCGTGGTGGTGATCGCCGTTCGCCGGGTGCGCCGGATGCGCCCGGTGGCCACGGTCGATGGCCCGCTCCCCGGCGGTCCGCGATGACCTCGCTGGTCGCGGTGGCGAGCCACATCCCGGAGGCGACGGTGCCGGTGGCCGAGTTCCTGCGCGAGCACGGCATCCCCGAGCCGCGCGTGCGAATGTACGAGCGGTTCTTCGGGTTCGACCGGATCCCGCTCGACCCGGCGGCCGGTCCGGCCGACCTGCTGGTCGCGGCGGTGAACGGGCTGCCCGACTTCGCGGCGTACCGGCCGCGGATCCGCTACGTGATCCAGGCGCGAACCATGCCGGTGGTCGCGCCGCACCCGGTCAATCCTCTCGCCGAGGCGTGCCGGCGGCTGGGGCTGGAGGCAGCCACCGCGATCTGTCTCACCCAGCACGCGTGCGCCTCCGGGCTGCTGGCCGTCGAGGTGGCCGGCGAGCTGCTGGCCGCGGACCCCGATCCGCAGGCGTTGGCCCTGCTGGTGGCCGGGGAGAAGGCGTTCACCACGGCGGGCAAGGTGTTGGCCGACACCGGCGTCATGGGCGAGGGCGCGGCCGCAGTCTTGGTCGCGGCCGGCGGTGATCGGGACCGGATGCTGTCCTACGCGACCCGCACCTGCGGGAAGTTCCACCGCGGCGCCTGGCTCGACGACGAGCTGACCGCGGCGTTCCACGACGAGTACCCGGCACTGCTGGCCGAGGTGATCGACGCCGCGGTGCGCAGCGCCGGGCTCGACCTCGACGACATCGCGTTGATCCTGCCGCACAACGTCAACCGGATGTCGTGGCTGCGGGTGCTGCGGCTGCTCGGCGTGCGCGGCGCCGATCGGCTGTTCATGGACAACCTGGCCGGCTGCGGGCACTGTTTCGGGGCCGACAGCTTCATCAACTACCGGACTGCGGTCGACGCCGGACGGCTGCGGCCTGGCGACCGCTACCTGATGACCTCGGTGGGGCTGGGAGCGACCTTCTCGGCCATGGTCCTCAAGCACTGAGTCCGGTTGCCGCCGCACCGACCCGATCGAGCCCGCAGGAGGAGCCACCGGCATGTACATCACGGTTTCCCGACCGGCCGACGACGGCCGGGCCGGGCCGCAGGAACTGCGCCTGGCCGCGGTCGCCCAGCGCACCGGGATCGACCGGCGCGAATTCCGCCCGCAGGACCACGACTACTTCCGTGACCTGTTCGGCACCTTCGGGCTGACGGCCGACCAGGAAGGGCTGGCGGCCGGGCGGGTGTCGTTCACCGACTTGGTCGCGGCCGTGCTGCCCGATCTGAACGGCTACGACAACCGGTTCGACCTCGCCGTCATGGCCAGCGCGGCGCCGGACGCCGAGCCTGGCTTCCCGATGTGCTTCCTCGACTCGGCCGTCCCGGATGCCGGGCTGGTCTTCGGTGTCGCCGACCTGGGCCTGCTCGGGGTGTTCACCGCGCTGTGGCTGGCCGAGAACCGCAGCCGGCTGGACGCCCGCCGGATCCTGGTGTTCGCCCTGGACCAGGCCAGCGTGCTGCACTCCGAACCGGTGCCGGCGCATCTGCGGGTCACCGAGGACGCGGTGACCGTGCTGGTCCTGGACGCCGACGCAGCGCACCGGGTCGAGACGGCGCAACCGCAGCCCGTGCCGCCCGACCAGGTGCCGGCCTGCTGGTCGGCGTTACTAGCCGGGGAGCGACCCGGAGCGGTCACCGCGCTGGCCGGGCCCGGCTTGGTGGCCGCCTGCGGCGACCGGCTCCCGGCGGGCACCGTCGCGGTGCCCGCCGGACGCCCGGCCAGCGGCATCTGGTCCGTGCTCGCCGCAGAGTGGGATGGCTGGCGCCGCACGGGCCGACGGGTGCTGCTCGCCGACTATGACCCCGAGCTGGGCCGGTTCGCGCACTGTGCGATCACCGTTGAGCCCGATCCAGCCGAGCCCGGTGCAGACGGTGCGCACGTCGCCGACTCCGAGGAGCAGGAGAAGCTGCCATGACCAGGACAGGCACGGCCCTTGGCGCAGCGTGGCCGTCGATGCTTGCCGTCGCGCACGCGAGCGGCTGGTCCGCAGCACTGACCGCGCTGCACGCCGCCGTCGGTCCGGGGGTCGTGGTCCTCGGTCCGGCTGGTCACGCACTGGTGCCGGACGAGGCGGCCGCGACCGCGGACCGGCTGCGCCAGGGCGAATGGGAATGGGCCCCGGCCGACACCGTCGAGCACCTGAACACCGGCGTGCCCGGTCTGACCGGGTTGCGGGCCCGCCGGCCGGTGAACGCCGTCCGGGTGCCGGAAGCGCGGTCGTGGACCACCGCGCTGGCCGGGCTGCGCCTCGGCCTGTCCTACCGGCTGCTCGAGGACGCGTTGCGCTACCTCGACCAGCGGCACACCGGCGACGTGGTGCTGCTGCAGCACAGCGTGGTGAAGAGCGCGGTCGCCGACGTCGTCATGGAGCAGTTGCAGGTGCGCTGCGCGCTCGAAGGCGCCGGGCCTGACGGCCTCGACGCCCCGGCCGTCGCCGACCTGCACGCGCAGATCACCGCCGTCGACCGGGCCGGGGTCCGGCTGCTGGGCGCACACGGCTACGTCGAGGGTGGTCCGGGCAGCGCGATGCACGTGTCCGAGCTGCTCGCCGACGCCTACCGCGCCGGGACCGGGTCGACACCAGGGGGGTTCGGCGAATGACAGAGCTCGATCCGCGGCTTCGCCGGTTGCAGGCCCAGGCCCGGGAATGGGCCGCGGAGATGCGTCCGTACGCCCTCGAGGTGGACCGGGACCCGGACGCGGTCACCCGGGTGGCGCATCTGCCGGCGCTGGCCCGGGTGGCCGCCCTGCAGATCCCGCCGGAGTTCAACCCGGAACCGCTGGTGCTCGGCGACCAGACCTACTACCTCATGAGCGCGTCCGAGCGGGTGGTCTTCTTCGAGGAAGGGGCCTGCGCAGACCTGGGCATGATGCTCGGGTCGCCGGGCGGTCCCATGAGCGGCATCGTGGTGGACGCGCTGGGCAGCCAGGAGCAGAAGGAGTGGTTCTACGGTCGGCTGCTGCTCCGTCCGACCTGGACGTTCTTCGCCCTCTCCGAGCCCGAGCACGGCTCGGACGCCGCGAACATGGCGACCAGGCTGACGGCGTCCCGCGACCCGGACGGCCCGGCTCGGCTCAACGGCGTCAAGCGCTACGTGGGCAACGCGGGCCGGGCCGAGTTCGGCGTCGTCTTCGCCCGGACCGGGCCCGGTCCGCTGGGGTTCGCGGCCACGCTGGTCGACGCGACCGCCCCTGGGTTCGCCACCACCCCGGTGCGGACCATCGGCGTACGCGGCGCCGGGCTCGGCGAGATCACCCTCGACGACGTCGAGCTGGCGCCTGACCGGGTGCTCGGCGCCCACCTGCGGCCCAGCCGGCGCGGGATGGCCGCCTGGCTGCGCACGTTCAATCTGCTGCGCCCCGCGGTGGCGGTCATGGGGGTCGGCGTCGCCCGCGCCGCCTACGAGTACGTGCTGGCCGAGCGCAGCTCGTTGCGGGTCACCGAACGGCTGCGCCTGGAGCGGATGGAGCGGGCCATCGCCACCACCCGGCGGATGCTGCGCGGCGCGGCCGCCGCGGTCGACCACGACCCGTCCGCCGGGCACCTCGCGTCGGCGGCGAAGGCCACCTCGGCGCGGCTGGCCGAACGCGTGACGCTGGCGGCCCTCGACTTCTTCGGCCCCGGGGCCCGGCTGGAACACCCGCTGCTGGACAAGCTGGTCCGCGACGCCGGTTCGGTGGAATACATGGAGGGCACCAGCAATATCCAGCGGCTGGGCGTTTTCGGCGGCCTGCTGCGCGGCGCCTTCCCGCCACTGCAAGCCGCCCGGCTGCCGACCGAGAGCTGAGCCGACCCGATGCCGACTGCGGAGGACAGGTGGGGACAATGACCGACGACATCGGCGAGCTGATGTCGGTCGTCGCGCACACGATGGGCGACGTGCTGCTGCGTGCACCGCTGGCGCCGACCGAGGACTTCTTCGACTGCGGCGGCGACTCGATGCGGGCCGTCGAGGTGCTCTCCCGGCTGATCGAGCGGTACGAGCCGGTGGGCGAGGAGGCTGTCGAGCGGCTCCGCTCCGAGCTCCTCACGGTGATCTTCGACGACGCCAGCCCCGCCGCGCTGGCCTCCGTCATCGTCGACCACAGCGGCATCGAGGTGGAGACGTGACGACGACCCCGCGGAACGATGTCGCAGCCGGGACCGAACCCGCTACGCTCGACGAGCTCGCCTACTACGCCGGGCAGAGCGCGGTCACCGACCCGGGACCGCAGGCCGCCCGCCTGGTCGACCTGCCGACCGACCCGCTGGCCATGCGCGCCGTGGTACGCGGGCTGTTCACCCACTTCCGGTCCACCGACCTGGCCGCCCTCGGCATCCCGGCCGGCCGACTGGCGGAGGTCGACCTGCGCTACTCCGAGGCGATGCTGCGGCGCATCATCGAGCTCGACGACCGGCCGATCGTCGAAGAGCGCCCACCCAACCGGCGGATGGTAGGCAGCTGCCGCGACTACGCCGTGCTCTACCTGACCCTGCTGCGCCACGCCGGCGTGCCGGCCAGGGCCCGGGCCGGGTTCGCCTCATACATCATCCCGGGCTGCACCATCGACCACGAGCTGGTCGAGGTGTGGGACGACGGGCAGCGACGCTGGCGCCGGGTCGACGTCGAGCTACCCGACGTGCACGTCGACGAGACCGACGGCGTGAGTTTCAGCTCGTCGGACGTCCCGCCCAACCGCTTCATCGTCGCCGGCGACGCCTGGCTGCGCTGCCGAAACGGGCTGGCCGACCCGATGTCGTTCGTCGTCGACCCCGACTTCGAGGACGGGCTGACGAAGGGCTGGCCGTTCCTGCGCCACAACCTGGTCGACGACCTGGCCGGGCTGAACAAGGTGGAGATGTTGCGCTGGGATTACTGGGGCATGACCCGCCACGGCGAGATCAGCGCCGAGGACGGCGCGCTGCTCGACCGGGTGGCCGCGGTGACCACCCCGGAGGTCCCCTTCGACGAGGCCAGACGGCTGTACGCGGGAGAGCCCGAGCTGCTCGCCGTGCCCCAGCGGGTGCTCAGCTACAGCCCGTCCGCGCCGACCCCGGTCGAGGTGGAGCTGGTCAGCGGACTGGGCGGCTAGTAGTACTTTGTCGTGATCGGGTTGGTATCGGGGTTCTCGTCTCGTGGGGAAGCGGGTCCTGCAGGCGGGGCAGGCGCCGACCAGCCGGGTCAGGAGGGCTTGTAGTTCACGGAGTACGGCGTAGAGGGTCAGGCCGGACTAGTCAGCTCACCAGGCTGACCAGCACCTATGCACCGAGCGTTCTGGCAACCATCTATCGGGTGCGCGCGGACGGCACGCCGACGACGTCCTTTCGGCCCACACCCCCCGGCGCAACGCGGTGGCGACCCGGTCGGCGGCCGCGCGCAGCTGCGAGTAGGGCCAGGTGCGCCGCCGACGGTCACCGACCGTCCGGACGTCACGATGCCTCCGGGTTGGGTCGTCGGGCCGCGGTCAGCGCCAGCTGACGGGCCAGGTAGGGCGCGATCGCGCTGTCCGGGTGGGTGGCGAGCAGCTCCGGCGGGCCGGCCGCGACCAGCCGGCCCCCGTCCTCGCCGCCGCCGGGTCCGAGATCGACGATCCAGTCGCTCGCGGCGGCGAACTCCACGCTGTGCTCGATGACGACCACCGTGTTGCCGCGGTCGACCAGGTCGTGCAGGACGTCGAGCAGCACCTGGACGTCGGAGAAGTGCAGGCCGGTGGTGGGCTCGTCGATCAGGTACAGGGTCCCGCCCTCGTCGCGCCGCAGTAGCTCGCGAGAGAGCTTCAGCCGCTGTGCCTCCCCGCCGCTGAGCGTTCCGGTGTCCTGCCCGAGCCGCAGATAGCCGAGCCCCACCTGGGACAGCGTGCGGAGCGGATAGGCGATCGCAGGGACGTCGGCGTAGAGCTCGATCGCCTCTCCGACCTCCAGAGCGAGCGTCTCGGCGATCGTGCGTCCACGATGGGTGATCTCCAAGACGCGCGCCGAGTACCGTAGGCCGTCGCAGGACGGGCAGCGCACCGAGACGTCGGCGAGGAACAGCATCTCGACCCGGACGACGCCCTTGCCCGCGCAGCGGTCGCAGCGCCCGCCCGCCTCGGTATTGAAGCTGAACATCGCAGTGGAGTACCGGCGCCGCACGGCCTCGTCGGTGCGGGCGAACAGCTTGCGGATCTCGTCGAACACCCCGAGGTAGGTCGCGGGCGTCGACCGGGACGAGCCGCCGATCGAGTCCTGCGTCACGGTCGTCACCCGGCGGACGTGCTCCGCGCCGCGGAGCCGGTCGAACGGGCCGACGGGGGTGCGCCGCCATCGCACCGCGGTGTCGACGGCCGGCTGCAGCGTCCGGGTGATCAGGGAGCTCTTGCCGCTCCCGCTCACGCCGGTGACGCAGGTCAGCACCCCGATCGGGATGGTGAGATCGACTCCGCGGAGATTGTTCAGCCGGGCGCCGGTCAGTTCCAGCCTGCGGTCGTCCGGGCGGCGGCGCTCCGGCCGGGGGGAGACCACCGTCCGCTCGTTCCGAAGGTACGCGCTGGTAGCCGACGTGCGGTGGGCGATGACCTCGGCGGTCGGACCGGCCGCGACGACCAGTCCGCCGCGCGTCCCGGCGCCGGGCCCCATGTCGACCAGGTAGTCGGCCGCCTCCATCGTCTCCCTGTCGTGCTCGACCACGAGCACCGTGTTGCCCGCCTCGGCCAGCCGGCGCAGCATCCCGATCAGCCGCCCGTTGTCCCGCGCGTGCAGGCCGATCGACGGCTCGTCCAGCACATAGACGACACCGACCAGGCCCGATCCGAGTTGCCGGGCCAGCCGGAGCCGCTGGCCCTCGCCGGCCGAGAGCGTGGGCGCGGAGCGGTCGAGCGAGAGGTAGTGCAGGCCCACCTCGAGGAGGAACTCGACCCGGGCGTCAACCTGGTCGAGCAGTTCGGCGGAGAGCTCGGCCAGGAACTTGCCGGCCAGTTCGGCACGGACCTCGCCGACCCAGTCCCGCAGCCGGGAGATCGCCAGCCCGTTGACCTCCGCGATGTTGCGGCCGGCCAGGCGCACCGCGAGCGCCTCCGCGGCGTGCCGGGTGCCGCCGCAGGAGCCGCACTGCCGCTGGACCATGAAGCCCTGGTAGAACGACTTGCGCTCGGGCGAGTCGGCGTCCTTGAACAGCCGCTCGATGTGCTCGGTCAGATCGCCCAAAATACGGTCACCGACCTCGGTGGGCAGGTCCTCCCAGGGGGTGTCCAGGCTCGCCCCCGCCTCGGCCAGCAGGTCCGGCAGTTCCCGCTGCGGCCACCAGGTCTTCTTGCCGCGGCGGCGGTCGCCGTAGAAGGTGAGCGCACCGGAGCGGACCGACTCGCGGGCGTCACCGACCAGTAGCGCGGCGTCGACGCGGTAGGTGTAGCCCAGCCCCTGGCAGTGGTCGCACATCCCGGCCGGTGAATTCGGTGTGAACCAGTCCGACGACGTCGCGTGAACCTCGGTGCCGCAGTACGGGCAGACCCAGCCGGCCGCGAGGTGCCGCACCGGCGTCCGGTCACGCAGCACGGTCAGCCGCCGCTCGGCCCGCAACTCCCGTTCGACGAGGAGCCCGGCGTCGGCCAGCGTGTCGGCGTCCGGGGCGGCCTCCAGACGCAGCACCTCCGTCTCGCCGCCGTCCGGCTCGGTTGCCACTAGCCGCACCGGCCCCTCGGTCGCCGCCTCGGCCAGCGCGGCGAGGTGCGCGGCGGTGTCCAGCGGCGTGACCTCGGTGCCGCACTTGCGGCAGTCGTGCCGTCCGGTACGGGCGAAGAGCAGGCGCAGGCGGTCGGAGATCTCGGTGATCGTGCCGACGTTCGACCGCGGGTTGCGGCTGATCGTCCGCTGCTCGATCGCCACGGTCGGGCTTAGGCCGCTGACCCAGTCGACCGTGGGTTTACTGACCTTCGGCAGCCTGCGCCGCACGTGCGCGGAGAGGCTGTCGAGGTACTGCCGGTAACCCTCGGCGTAGATCGTGTCGAACGCCAGCGACGACTTGCCGCTGCCGGAGACTCCGGTGACGACGGTCAGGCCGCCTCGGGGCAGGGACAACTCCCCGATCCGCAGGTTGTGCTGGCGGACACCGCGGAGCACGATACGCTCGGGGTTCCGCACGTGTTCACTCATCGCCTGTCCTTTCCGGTGGTGCGCAGGGCGTTCTCGTCCACCCAGCCGTCGAGGGTCGGGGGCGGGGCGGTGGGTCGCCCCGCCGCTACCGGGCGGTGGGGCACGGGAACGGCGCGGAGGGGTGCCGCGCCCGTGCCGGGTCCGGCCGGGTCGGTGGGCGCTATCCAGGCCACCGCGCGATCGATAGGCACCGTTGGACCGGTCAGGTGGAACTCGCCATGTTGTCGGGACCCTCTCGCCCGCCATCTTCTTCGTTCGGCAGGCCTGTCCCGGTCGCAACGCACTTGGTCGGTGCGACAGTGGCTTCCGTTATGGACATCGCCGCACGCGGATGTCACAACGGACAATCCACAAGGAAGCCGCGAGCGCTCATGGGAGCAACCCTAAACGAGGCCGTTCGGGTTGGCGAGGGCCTTTTTTAATTGCACTCTGACCTGCCGCAATAGTGCCCGGATCGAGCCCACCGGACGACCTCGCGCCAACCCCATACGCCTGATACAATTGCCGGGCATTGCTCCGGACGTCATGCGCCCGGCAATCGCAAAATTCTGCAAGCTCCGCGGTCCTGTGCAATCGCTCGTCTCCACACCGGATCGGTAGCGGCCTCCCTCCACTGTGGAGACGGTGTCCCGGAATACATCCGGGGTGGCTACGGTCCGATCGCGACGGCCGTCCCGCTGAGCCGGAGAGAGCCATGAGCCAGAGAGCCTTGACGACGACGCACGACGCACGACACACGCCTGCCCGCACCTCGCTGGGGAGGGTGCCATCGGTGGCCGCGAGCCATCCGCCGTTCGGATCCGCGGCCCGGCGGGCGGCCGGCGGCGCATCGACATCGACGAGGTGCACCGGTGGCGCCGGCAGCGCGGTGGCGAACCGGTCGGCCCTACCGGCGTCGCGCTGCCGCGCTTGGCCATCCGCTGCTGCCGCCGGTCGCGCGGGCCCAACACCTGATCCAGCAGACCCGGCTGCTCGGGAAGGCCGGCCGGGTGTTCGGCCCGGTGGTGCGCGCGCTGCGCGAGGAGCACGACGTGCCGGTGCTGACCGCGTGTACTGAGCTTCTTACGAGCACCGAGGCGACCGTGGCACCGGACCGGACGATCTCGAGCCTCGCGGCGCTCGCGGGCGCCTACGCGAGAGAGCGCGAACCGGATGAGCTGTTCCAGCGCACCGATGCGGGACGGGCACCCGGCAGGGAACGGCTGAACGGTCAGAACGCGCAGACCCGAGATCGCGCATCGCGTCCAGCTCGGCGATCCACTGTTCGACGCCCTTTCCGGGTGCCTGGATCGCCTTCCCCACATTCGGCTCCGGGAGGGACGCGTGTTGTTCCCCATCGTCCGGCAACCTGGAGACCGGCAATTCAGCCAGCACCTGGTCACCGATCTCCATCGAGTACGGGCGATCGTCGTCCATCGGCGACGAGTCCTACCGTAATCCGGATTCGGCGAGCAGGCCCAAGCCGTGTCGAGTGGCCTCCCAGTTTCGGCGCCCGCGACCCCGTCGGGGTCACTCAGCATTGCGCGGACATCTCCAGGCCGCACTCGATCTCCGGGCGTTGTGCGGTCTCCGACAGGTGGACCGAATGGCTGTGGGTGAAGCCGTGCGGCGCCAGCTCGCGTCGGTGCCCGGCCCCCGTCCGCGTGACGTCCGGCCAGCGCAGTGCGCTCACACCCGTACGAACACCGGCGTCGGCGGCTGGTGGCGGTCCACCAGGTCGAGGCTCCGGGGCACGCCGACCCGCAGGCCGAACGCCTGGTGCGGCATCGTCGTCAGGTGTCCGAGGTATTTCTCACCACGGGCGAGTACCGGCGATTCGGCATCGAGTCGACGGTCAGCAGGACAACGGCCGCGCCTTGCGCCAATCACCCGCCGCTCTCCGCCGCGGAAGGTCGACGGCGGGCGCCGAGCCGGATTCATGGTACCTCCGAGGATCGGTTGATTCGGCCGCCGGACGCGCCGGCGCCGGAACCCATCAATTTCACAATTGCTCCGGAAAGCGGGGAGGTTTCGCAATGGACAACCGTAATGAGGCCGAGGCGCGACGCGTCGTGGCGAATGTCGGGGAGCAGTATCCAATCCGGCCGGTCGGACGGGAACTGCCGGACGGCCGGCGGGATGCCGGAGTGCGGGGCACCGGGGAAGAATGTCTCGCCCACATCGACGCGGTGTGGACGGACATGCGTCCGTTGAGCCTGCGGCGCCTCATGGCGGCAGGCGCCACCGGGGACGGTCCGGCGTGACCGCGCTCGACGTGGTGGACCCCGCCACCGGTGCCGTGTTCGCCTCCGCACCGGTCTACACCGCGGCCGAACTCGACGCCACGATCGCCGTCGCCGCCGCGGCCGCTCCCGGGTGGGCCGCGCTCCCGCTCGACGAGCGCCGCGCCCGGCTGCGTGCTTGCGGAGCCGCACTCGCCGGCGCCGCCGAGGAGATCGCCGCGCTGCTCAGCCGCGAGCAGGGCAAGCCGCTGGCCGCCGCACGCGCCGAGGTGGACCTGTCCTCCGGTTGGTTCGGGCACACCGCCGACCTGCCCGGCACCGACGAGGAGGTCGATGCGGGCCCCGGCGCTTCGATCATGATCGGCCGGGTGCCGCACGGTGTGGTTGCCGCGATCGCACCCTCGAACTTCCCGATCATCCTGGCGGTGTGCAAGGTCGCACCGGCGCTGCTGGCGGGCAATGCGGTGGTGCTCAAACCGTCGCCGGAGACGCCGCTCTCTACGCTGCGGACGGGCGAGCTGCTCGCGCCGCACTTGCCCCCTGGCGTGCTGTCGGTCGTCTCCGGCGACCACGCGCTAGGGAAGGCGCTGACCACGCACCCGGGCATCGACATGGTGTCGTTCACCGGCTCGGTGGGCACCGGGCAAGCGATCGCCGAGCAGGCCGCGGGCCGCTTCCTGCCGGTGGTGCTCGAGTTGGGGGGCAACGACGCCGCGGTGGTGCTGCCCGGCGCCGACGTGACGGCGCTGGCGCCAGCGCTGTTCGCTGGTGCGATGGTCAACAGCGGCCAGTTCTGCGCGGCCATCAAGCGGATCTACGTCAGCGGCGCACAGGCCGGCGAACTGGTCACCGCGCTGGCGAAGCTGGCCTCGGAGGCGGTCGTCGGCGTCGGCAGCGACCCCGCCACCGAGTACGGCCCGCTGGTGAGCCGTGCCCAGCTCGACCGCGTCAGCGCGCTGGTGGACGAGGCTGCCGCCGCCGGCGCACGGGTGGTGACCGGCGGCGCCCGGCTGCCCCGGCCCGGCTGGTTCTACCCGCCGACCATCGTCACCGACCTCCCGCCCGGCACCGATCTGGAACTGGAGGAGCAGTTCGGCCCGGTGATCCCGGTGATCGCCTACGAGGACCTCGACGAGGCGATCGCACGTGCTAACGGCACGCGCTACGGGCTCGGCGCGTCGCTCTGGGGTGACGCCGAGCGTGCCCGTGCGCTAGCGGCCCGGCTGACCTGCGGCACCGTCTGGATCAACACGCACGGGGCGCTCCGCCACGACACCCCGTTCGGCGGGGTGCGCAGCTCCGGCGCCGGCGTCGAGTACGGCTGGTGGGGGCTGCTCGAGTACACGCGGATCAAGGTCGTCCACGAGCTCCACCCGGGAGGGTGATTCCCATCCGCATCCGACGATGGCGCTGATTGTGTCCGCGCTCGTGCTCACGGCCGGCACCACCGCGGGTCGGCCGAGGCGGCGATCTCCGGCCGGCCCAGCGCAGCAGATGCCCCCGCCGGGCGTCATCACGGTCAGATGCCCGTAGACGGTCGCGGTGGCACAACGAGGCCAACGGCGAGGACAACAACGGGGGAGAGCCCCGACGGTCCTGGAACTGCGGCGTCGAGGCCCCAGCGACGATCACAGCCAGCTCGGCCGAGATTCCGATCGATCGCCGACGGTGCGGCCACCGATAACTCGGCTGCGGTAGGGCCGCTACCCTGGCAGACGACTCTCGCCTGCCCGAACATCCGCGCCGACCGAGGGACGTGCATGTCAAGCAACTGGTCCGTGCACAGCGCCTACTCCGATCCCGGCCGTCACCGGGCACTGCTCGCGGAGCTGCGCGGCGAGGTGCCGCGCATCTGCGCGGCTGCGCGCAACGTCATCGCGCACTATCGCATCGAACTGCCCGAGCTGCCCCCGGCGCGGCACGACGAGATACACAGCCGCTGGTTGGAGGCCATCCTGGAGCTCGACCAAGAGCGCCACCCGGAGCCGCTGGCGACACCGAGGGCGACCGCGGAGAAGGTCGCCGGCTGCTGCCGCGACCACGTGCTGTTCGTCGTCGGCGCGCTGCGCGACCGTGGTGTTGCGGCGCGCAGCCGCGTCGGGTTCGCCTCCTACCTGACCGAGGGCTACTTCCTGGACCACGTCGTCGTCGAGTACCGGACCGGTGACCGGTGGCGCCGCGTCGACCCTGAGTTCGCCCCTGGTTCGGTCGAGTTCGACGTCGAAGACATGCCCACCGGGCCGACAGCCCCGTTCCGGACCGCGGCCCAGGCCTGGCTGGCCCACCGGTCGGGGGAGACCGACGCCGAGCTGTACCGGGTGCTCCCGGAGTCAGAGCTGGGTGGGCCGGGTTTCATCCGCGACTGCGTCGTCACCGAGCTCGCCCACCGGCAGAAGGACGAGCTGCTGCTCTGGGACGCCTGGGGTGACGTGGCACACCAGGTCGACGACCCGCTGGTCGACGAGCTGGCCGACCTGCTCGTCCAAGCCGACGCCGGCGACGACACCGCCGAGCGTGAGCTGGCCCGGCGCTACCGCGACGACCCGCGCCTGCACCCCGGCGACGTCATCACCCAGTACTCCCCCTACGGCCAGCCGCCTCGCGTGGTCCGGCTGCGCTGAACCGTCGGCGGTCGACGCCATAGCCGTTCGCGCAGGGTCATCCGTGCGCTCGTCCGGATCTTCCGGTTGACCGCCCCGAGAGCGACGCTGGTCACGGGATCATGAGTCGAAGCTGGAGCGACGCGATTCGGGGGACGGTCACATGGCGAATGCGGACTCGATCAATCAAACGGTACGGCCCGCCGCCGACGTCCCGGCCTCGATCGGGGTGGCCGTGCTGGTCGGCAACGAGGTCACCCGACGAGGGCTCGAGTCGATCCTGAACGACCTGTCGGGGGTGGCCGAGGTCTCCTACCACCAGGGTGTGGCCGAGGCCCAGGCTGCGCTCGCGACCGGACGAGTCGACGTCCTGCTGGTCACCAGCTCGGCCGGCAGGGAGGCGCTGTCGGTGGCCGGGGGCGGGGCCAGGATCCTGGTCCTGGTGGACGACGGCAGCGGCGTCCAGGAGCTGTTCGGCGCCGCGGCGCGCCCGCCCGACGGCATCGTGCTGCTGGCCGACCTGACGCCGGACGGGCTGGCCGAGGCGCTGCACCGGACCGCCACCGGGCAAATTCACGTGCCCGACCGGCTGGCCCGCGAGCTGATGGACCAGGCCAGGGTGGAGTTGTCCACGCCGGTGCACCCGGCGCGGCTCACCGCCCGGGAGAGCGAGGCGATGGGGCTGATGGCCGAGGGCATGAGCAACAAGCAGATCGCCGGACGCCTGGGTATCTCCAGTCACGGGGCCAAGCGGTTGGTGGCCAGCCTGATGCTCAAGCTCGGCTCGCCGAACCGGACCGCGGCCGTGGTCAACGCGATCAAGTCCGGGCTGGTCCGGTGATCAGAACGGGTCCGCCGACGGCATCAGGATGACCTTGTCCGCAACCCGCGTGTCGAACAGCTCGTAGCCGCGGACCGCCTCGGTCAGCGGCAGCCGGTGCGAGACCAGGGCGCTCGGGTCGACCCGACCGGTGCGCAGCAACGCCATCACCGGATCGCGGGAGCGGATCGGGTTCCCCACCACGAACCGCAGGGTGAGTTCCTGGACGAACGCCCGGCCGGCCGGGAAGGCGACGTCGTCGGCGCCGTGCGCGCCGACGACCAGCACCGTGCCGCGCGGCCCCGCCGCGCTGACCGCGCAGGCCAGTGCCGCCCCGGAACCGACCGCCTCGATGACGACCGCGGCCTCGTCCCGGCCGCGCATCCGGGCCATCGTCGCGGCGAACCGCCCGGGCTCCACCACCGCCGGCACCAGCGCGCCTGCCCGCTCACGCCGGGCCGGATCGACGTCGCAGACCACGACCGTGGCGCCCAGCTCGGCCGCGCACAGCGCGGCCATCAGCCCGACCGGCCCGGCCCCGACGACCCCGACCAGGTGGTCCGGCCCGACGTGCGCGTCGGTGACCGCGGTGTGGGCGGTGGCCAGGACGTCTCCGGCGAACAGCGCCTGCTCGTCGGTGACCGCCGCCGGCACCGGCCCCAGCACGACGTCGGCGAACGGCACCCGGACGTACTCGGCCTGCCCGCCGGCGACGGCGTCGCCGACGATGGTGGAGTAGCCGAACAGCGTGGCCGACGGGCAGTGGTAATGCCAGCCGCGCGCGCACCGCGGACACCGGCCGCAGGCGATGAGGTATGAGGCGACGACCCGGTCGCCGACCGCGAACGGCACCTGTGACCCACGCTCGGTGACCACCCCGGCGAACTCGTGCCCGAGCACGGTGCCCGGGGCGAAGCTGGGCATCTCGCCGCGGTAGGGATGCAGGTCACTGCCGCAGATCGCGGTGCGGGTGACCCGCACGACGGCGTCGCGTTCGGACTCCAGCCGGGGCATCGGCAGGCCGTCGACGACCTCGACGTGCCGCGGGCCGCGATAGACGACCCCCCTCACGCCGAGCTCACCGTGGTCGAGGTTTCCGTGATCGAGGTCATCGGGAGTCGCGCCACGGTCCAGCCCTTCTCGGTGAGGTCGACGACCAGATCCGCGTCGGGGTCGTCGCCGTCCCGGCCGACCCGCACGGTCACCGCACGGTCGCGGTGGTTGACCAGGGCGACGCCGCCGTCGACCGGCACGACCTCGACCTCCGGGTCCGAGCAGCGCACGGCGGGACCGATCCCGGCCAGCTCGGCAATCCGCCGGTAGAACCGTTCCCACGGGGCGAGCGCGAACCGCCCGACCGCGTCGAGCTGGCGTTCGAACGGGACGTTGGTGAACACCAGCCGACCCGCGCCGACGGCGTTGACCACGACGGCGGGCGTGCCGTCCGGGTACGCAGCCAGCACCCGGCCGGAGGTCGCCCGGAGCGTGGTGGGCACCGCGCTCGCGACGGTCCAGTCCACCGGCCACACCTCGCCGTCCCAGACGATTTCCTGCCGGTCCCGACCGGTCAGGTCGTAGTCGACGATCTCGGCGCCGACCAGCTCCGCACCCGGGAAGCCGTGCAGGTGATCACCCAGTGAGTAGTACACGGTGGCGCCCCGGCGCAAGGCGGCACGCAGGTGCTCCAGGTCCGCCAGCGTCACCTGGTCGACCGACGGGCAGACCACCAGTTGGTGCCCGGCGGCCGGAGTTACCACCACGTCCACGTCCAGGTGTAGGCGTTTGAGCAATAGGTAGGCGAAGAACGGCGAGACGGTGTCGCGGTGGGGGTCCAGGTAGGACCCGCCGCCGGCGGGCTGCCCGGCCACCGGCCACACCGCGATCCCGGCCGGCTCGACCGTGCGGACCAACGCCGGTGCGGCGTCGACGACCTGCCGGTAGGCCGTCATGGCCGGCTTGGGCGTCCCGTCGGCGCGGTGCAGCCCGACCATGCGTTCGGCCGGGCGCCGGTCGTAGGGCTCGGCGGTGGAGGTGCTGTCCTGCCAACACCACACGATCACCCCGGCCGCGCCGTTGACCAGCACCGAGGCGACCGCGGCACGCAGATAGGCCGCGGCGACCTCGTCGCCCGCGCCGTAGTCCCGAGTTCGTCGACCAGGGCCACACCGTACGCGCCGGCCAGCCGGGCCAGGAACGCCGGCAGCTGGGTGGCCTTCGGTGACAGCGTGGACTCGATGTGCCCGGGCGACCAGAGCGGGAACCCGTGCACCGCCAGCAGGTCGAGGGCACGGCCGGTGGCCGGCCCGAAGGCCGATCCGCCGAGCACGGTCAGCGCATTGTTGGCCTGGCAGACCAGTACCTCAGGGGCCACTTGCCGGATCGCACCGACCAGCCGTCCGTACCAGCGGGCGACCTCGGCCGAAGTCAGCGTCGCGGCCTCGCCTGGATCCACATTGGAAATCTCGTCGCCCAGGTCGAGCGCGAGGACGTTCGAGCAGTCGGCGATCGCGGCGGCCACCGCTTGCACGAACGTCTCCTGGGCCGCCAGCATCTCCGGGTCGCGCCACAGACTGCGCCCGCGCCGCCACGGCAGGTCCAGCAGCTGACCGTTCATGAACAGGGTCAACACCGACAGCACGCAGCTCAGGCCGGCGGCCTCGGCCAGCTCGACCAGCCGGCGCAGCCGGGTCAGCGCCTGCTTGTCGACGCGCCGGGGATCCGGGTGGAAGTCGCGCCAGAAGACGAACACCCGAACGGTGTTGAGGCCGGCCTCGGCGATCCGGTGCATGTCGGCCGCGACGATGTCGGGATCCCAGTCGACCCACAGCTGACAGCCGGTACGGACCGGGAAGTAGGTGACCCCGAGCGCGGTGAACGGCCGGTCGTCACGCAGCAGACGGCCCTCATGCAGGCGGAACGCCATCGCTCAGCCCTCCCGCGCGGGTGTGTGCAGCGCGGCCGCCAGCGCGTGCACGACCCGCCGGACGTCGTCCTCACCCATCCCGCGATGCAGCGGCAGCGACAGCAGCCGGTCGGCGATGGCGTCGGTGACCGGCAACGGGCTGGCCGCGGCGGCATAGTAGCTGAGCCGATGCATCGGCGGGTAGTGCACCGAGGTCTGGACGCCCGCGGCGAGCAGCGCGGCGCGTACCGGCCCGCGGTCGGTCCCGGCGGGCAGCACGACCGGCATCAGGTGGTGCGCGGAATCCTCGGCCCCCCGGTCGGTGAACGGCACGACCAGCCCGGGCAGCGCGCCGAGCAGGTCGCGGTAGCCGGCGGTGAGCGCCCGTCGGACCCGGCGGTCGACGCCGAGCCGGCCCAGCTGGACTCGGCCGATGGCCGAGGTCAGATCGGTCGGCCGGTAGTTCAGCCCGAGGTCGGCGACGTCGTAGCCACCGGACCCGCCGGTCATCCGCTGCTGCGGCGAGGTGCCGATGGCGTGCGAGCGCATCCGGCGGATCCGGTCGAGCAGCGCGGCGTCGCGGGCCAGCACCATGCCGCCCTCGCCCGCGGTGACGTTCTTGGTGGCGTGGAAGCTGAAGCAGCCGACGTCGCCCCAGGTGCCCAGCATCCGGCCGGCCACGCACACGCCCGGTGCGTGCGCGCTGTCCTCGATCAACCGCAGTCGACCGGCCCGGCACAGCTGCGCCAGCGCGGCGATGTCGGCCTGGTAGCCGGCGTAGTGCACGGTGATCACCGCCCGGGTCCGGGGGGTGATCAGCCGTTCGACCTCGGCCGCGGTCAGCACCGGGTCCTCGGCCGCGCGCACGTCGGCGAACACCGGAGTGGCCCGGTGCAGGGCGACGACCTCGGCGGCGGCGACGAAGCCCAGCGCGGGGACGATCACCTCGTCGCCCGGGCCCAGGTCGAGCGCGGCGACGGCCAGGTGCAGCGCGGCGGTCCCGCTGCTCACCGCCACCGCCTGCGGGGCGCCGTGGGCCGCGGCGAACTCTTGCTCGAACGCCTCGGTCTGCGGCCCCGCCGACAGCCATCCGGACCGCAGCACGGCCACCACGGCGTCGATCTCCTCCTGGCCGATCACCGGGTCGGCCAGCCGCACCACGGGATCCGTCGCGGCGCCTGCCGCAGTCACCGCTCACCGCCGGACATCGGGGGCCGCGTGGACTCCATCGGGTAGCCCGCCACCACCGCAGCCGCCACCTGCGCCCAGGTGTTCTCCCGCTCGACCCGCCTGCGGCCCGCCGCACCCATCGCGCGGCGCCTCGGTTCGTCGGCCAGCAGGCCGACCAGCGCCTCGGCCAGCGCGCCGGGTTCGGCGTCGACCACCAGGCCGTCCACGCCGTGCCGGACCACCTCGCCCGCCCCCTGGAACGGGCCGCTGACCACCGGGGTGCCGCACGCCCAGGCCTCGACGAAGACCAGCGGGTACACGTCGGAGGTCGAGGGCAGGCAGAGCACGTCCGCAGCGGCCAGCAGCTGGTGCTTGACCGTGGCGTCGACGACGCCGAAGTCGTGCAGCCCGTCGGCGGCCGAGGTGGCCGGGCCGTCCGCGCCCGGTCCGGCCAGCCAGAACGCCGTCCCCGGGCGGCTCAGGCGGACCAGCGGCGCGGTCGCGAGCAGCACCGGGTAGCCCTTGAATACGGTCCGGCGCCCCAGGAACAGCACGGTTCCGGTGGTCCCGGCGAAGCGGGCCCGCAGCCCGCTCGGGTCCACCGTTCCGTCCAGGTGCGGGGCCTGCGGGACGTACCGGATCGCCGCCGGGTCCGCTCCGGCGGCGATGACGTTGTCGGCCTCGGCCCTGGTCAGCACGTACACTGCGGTGGCCGCCCGACAGGCCGCCCGACCCAGATCGGGATCGGGCCAGAGCTCGACGGCCGTCGCCGGGGTGAGCACGAACGGGCACCCGAGGTCGTTGGCGGCGCCCAGCGCCACCGCCACCTGCCGCGGGCGGGCGAGGTCGAAGGCGTGGACCACGTCCGGGTGCCCGAACTCGCGCGGGTCGGAGATGCGCGGCCACGGACCGGCGTCCGGCGCTCGCGGTGGCAGCGAGTCGGTCAGCACGGCACCGGTGTGCCCATGCATAGCGAGGTGCTCGGCGGTCTTCCAGGCCATCCGCTCGGCCCCGGTCCACTCGCCGCCGTAGCCGCCGAATGCGATCAGGACCCGGCTCACGACGTGCTCCGGTGCGCCGCGTACCAGTCGAACGTCGACCGCAGCCCGACGTCGAGGGCGACGGCCGGCTCGTAGCCGGTCAGCCCACGCAGCAGGGTCAGGTCGGGCAGCCGGCGGCGCGGGCCGCCGGGGGCCGGCCGCACGGCGAACTCGGGGTGCGTTCCGGCGAGGGCGCAGATCCGTCGGGCGAGGTCGAGGATCTCGACCTCCTCCCGGTCGTTGCCGATGTTGACCACCAGCGGACCCGGCTCAGGCACCGCGCACAGCCGCAGCATCGCCTCGACCGCGTCGTCGACGTGGCAGAACGCCCTGGTCTGCCGCCCGCCGTAAAGCGGGAACGGGTCGGTGCCGGCCAGTGCCCGCTCGATCAGCTGCGGCACGACGTGCTCGCTGCCCATCCGCGGGCCGTAGACGTTGTAGAAGCGGGCCACCCGTACCCGGCTCGGCGGGCCGGCGTGCAGGAACAGGTACTCGGCGACGAGCTTGCTCAACGCGTAGGACGTGCGCGGCGATCGCGGCTCGCACAGCACAAACGGCGCGTCTTCCGGGACCGGTAGCTCGGCCAGCCCCGCGGTCGCGGCACCGTCGCCGACCTCGCTGGTCGAGCTGAGGAACAGCACACCCGGCTGCGTCCGGGCGCACCAGTCGAGCAGCGAGACGGTGGCCAGCACGTTGGTACGCATGGTGTGCACCGGCCGGTCGGTGACCCGCTGCACGCCGACCACCCCGGCCAGATGGTAGACGGCATCGAACCGGTCGAGGTCCGTGGGCAGCGGTGTGGTCAGGTCGTGGCGGACCAAGTGCACGTCACCGGTGAGGGCGTGCAGATCGGGGTCGTCGGCGCCGCGGGAGAAGTCGTCCAGGACGGTGACCTGCACGCCGTCGTCGAGTAGCCGTCGCACCAGGTGCAGGCCGATGAACCCGGCCCCTCCGGTGACCAGAGCGCGGTCAGCCACGGCCGAGCCGCAGGTAGGTGAGCCCCTCGAGGCCGGTGAGCTCGGCGTCGAGCAGGCCCCACATGTCGAACACGACGCCGCGGCCGCGCATCCGGCCCAGCAGCCAGTCCGCGGTGAGCCTGGTGTAGCCGGGGTGGTCGGACAGCAGTACGACCGCGTCGGCGCCGGTCACCCCCTCATCCAGCCCGACCGGTTGGTAGCCGAGGTCGGCGATGCGCTCCGGGCGGACGATCGGATCGTGGCCGGCCAGCGTGCCCACCCGGCCGCGCAGCAGGGTGGCCACCTCGGTGGCGGCGCTGCCGCGCACGTCGTCGGTCTCCGGGCGGCCCTTGTAGGCGATGCCACACACCAGGACCTTGGCGTCGGCGAGCCGGTCGGTGTCCGGGTCGGTCAGGGCCGCGACCACCCGCTCGACCACGTGGCCGGGCACGCGTTCGTTGGTCCGCCGGGCAGCGGCGACCATCGGCATCTCGACGTGGCCGGCAGCGGCCGCACTGTGCATCAGCAGGTACGGGTCCTTCGTCAGGCAGCTCCCGCCGACGAAGCCGGGTCGGGACAGGTCAGGCCGGGGGTAGCGGAGGTTGGCGGCGGCGATCAGTTCGGTGGCGTCCAGGCCGCACGCCGTGGCGGCCAGTGCCACCTCGTTGCCGAACCCGTAGATCAGGTCGGTGTGCGCGTTACAGATCAGCTTGATCATCTCGGCGGCCTCTAACGAGGACACCAGCACCCGGTCCGGGCAGACCGCCGCGAACAGGGCCTCGGCCCGCTTGGCCGAGGCGTCGTCCAGGCCCCCGATGATCTGCGGGAGCGAGGCCAGTTCGGCCATCGCCGAGCCCTGGATGATCCGCTCGGGGCAGAAGGCCAACAGCGGGGACACCGTGACCTGCCGCATGGCCGGTTCGACGAGATCGCGGCAGGTACCCACGGGCACGGTGCTGCGTACCACGAGCAGCGTGTCCGGGGTGATCCGCGCGGCCGCGGCGGTGACCGCGGCCCGCAGCGGGCCCAAGTCGCAGCGGCCGGTGGCCGGATCGACCGCGGTTCCCACGCAGATGATCACTGCGCCGGGCACTGGATCGGGCAGCCGGTCGGCCACGGTGAGCGCGCCGTCGTCCAGCGCGACCAGCGCCTCGGCCAGGCCCGGTTCGAAGAACGGCGGCCGGGCCTGCGTCACCGCGTCCCGGACGTCGGGGTTGACGTCCACTCCGACGACGCGGACTCCGGCGCGGGCCAGGGCGACCGCGAGCGGCAGGCCGACGTAGCCGAGTCCGACGACGGCGACCTCTGGCGGTGGTGTGGTCATATCCGGGTACCCCTCCTCGTGGCTGTGGTGCCGCCCGGCGCACCGGCGCTCCGATCGGCGATCAGGTCCCGCAGCGCGGGGGCGGCGACCTTGCCGAGCGCGGTGCGCGGCAGCCGGTCGACGGCATGGACGTGATGTGGAACCTCGTAGGCGGTCAGCCGCTGCCGGCAGCCGGCGACCACCGCCGCCGGATCGGTGCCGGGTGCCAGCTCGACCACGGCGTGGATCTCCTCGTTGCCGCGGGCGTCCGGCAGCCCGCAGACGTGCACCGCCCGCACGCCGGGCAGCTCACCGATCAGCCGTTCCAGCCTTCGCGGGTTGACCTTGCGGCCGCCGACGTTGATGAAGGTCGCCTTGCGGCCGACGATCGTTACGTCCCCGGCGCCGTTGACGTCGACCAGATCGCCGGTGTCGTAGTAGCCGTCCGGGCGCAGCGCCTCGGCCCTGCCCCGGCCGACGTAGCCGGTGAACATCGTCGAGGTCCGCACCAGCAGACGCCCGGCGTCGGAGTCCCGGACCGGCTCGACTCGCCACTGCACGCCGGGGACGAATCCGCCGACGCCCTCGGCCGGCCACGGCTGGGGCCGGCCGAACTGGCAGGCGATCAGCCCGGTCTCGGTCGAGCCGTAGATCTGGCGGACCGGGCAGCCGAGGCGGCCGGCGGCAGCCGCGGCGGCCGCCATGGTGAGCGGTCCGCCCGAGCAGAGGGCGACCCGAAGCCGGTCTGGCCGGCGCCGCCCGTACAACAGGTCTGGGACCAGGCCGTACACGAACGGCGTGGCCAGCAGCGCGGTCACGCCCGCGTCGAGCCCCTCGACTAGGCCGCGCCCGGTGAACCGCGCCAGCAGCGCAAGTGTGCCGCCGGACAGCACCGCGGCGCACAACGCCCCGACGAACCCGAACGAGTGCGCGAGCGGAACCGCGGCCAGGATCGTGTCCCGCTCGTCCAGGTCGAACAAATCGCGGTAGAGCGCGCCCCCGCGCAACGCCGAGCCCAGTGGGACCGCGGCCGCTCGGGGTTCGCCGGTCGATCCGGAGGTCAGCTGCAGCACGGTCGGCGAACCGGGCGCCCGGTTCGGCCACTCCGCCTGCGGCGCGCCGGCGACCAGGTCCTCGACGGCCAGCCAGCGCAGCTCCCCCGTCGCCGCGGGCCGCGGGCCGTCCACCGCCGCGACCACCGCGCCCGGTCGGGCCGCGTACACCGCGGACAACGGGTCGGCCAGATAGGAGCTGTCGTGCTCGACCATGACGACATCGAACCCGGCGGCCAGCAGGCCGAGCAGCACGGCCGCGTGCCCGCCGGTATTCACCGTCGCCACCACGACCGCGCGGCCGGCGGGTAGCTCGGCGGTCGCTCGGGCGGCCACTCGCCGCGCAGTCGCGGCCAGCTCCCGCCAGGTCGTCTCGGACCAGCCGGCGGCGGTGTGCCAGCGAACGGCCGGGGCGTCCGGGCGCTCGTCGGCGTGGGCCGTCAGCCGCTCCCGCAGTGCGGCGACGGCGTCGTGGTCGGCCTGCGGCGCGGCCGCCGGGTGCCAGTCAGTTGGCATGCGAAACCCGAAAGCCGCCCCGGCCGACGCCGGGTAGGTAGACCTCGGGGGTGGCGGTGAACTCGGCCACCGCCCGCTCGTAGCGGCCCGGGGTGCCGATGTCGTGCCAGCTGCCGTTGAACCGGTACGCCCCGACCGACCGGCCCGCGCCGATCAGCGAGGTGATCAGGTCGGGCATGTCGACCACCGACTCCGCGGCGATGAACGAGCGCACGGACGGGTCGACGACGTAGACACCCATGCTGACGTCGACCCGGACACGGGGCTTCTCGGTCACCCGGTACACCCGGTCGTCGGCGATCTCGAGGGCACCGGAGTCGATCGTCACCTCGGTCTGCCGACAGGCGATCGTCATCGCGCAACCGCTGCTCCGGTGCACCCGGTGCACGTCGGCGAAGTCCAGTGTGGTGAGCACGTCGCCGTTGAGCACCAGGGCCGGCTCGTCCCAGTCCCCGACCAGCAGCAGCGGGCCGGCGGTGCCCCGGGGCTGGGCATCCACCGAGAAGTCGACCACCAGGCCCTCCGGGATCGCCTCGAACAGGTGCTCGCGGATGGCTGTCTGCAGGTGCGACACACAGAGTGTGACCCGCTCGACCCCGGAACCGCGCAACTGCCGCAGGAGGATGTCGAGCAGCGGCTGGCCCCCGATGTCCATCAGGATTTTCGGTCGCTCCTCGGTGAGCGGCAGCAGGCGCCGCGCCTTGCCCCCGGCGAAGATGATTGCGCGCACATCAACTCCCACTCATCGGGTCGGCCGGGTAGTCGGCGACGATTAGCGCAACCGATCGTCGCCAGTTCTTCCGAGCTTTGGCACGAACGCAATTTTCGATCGGCTGCGGTTGGCCCGAAATACTCGTCCGGGCGCGCCAACAACCGCACATCCCAGCCATAGCCGAAGGTGCGCCGACGATCCGGCCGGCCGGCCTTGACAGAACACCGGCCGTGGTCGCGCGGCCGGGCATGACGCGCGACGGGCACGGCGGACCGAACCCTCGGCGGGTGGAGGTCAGGCGACGGGACGGCGGCTCAGCCGGTCGTCAGCTCGCGGCGCACACTGTCCGGTGGTGCCGCGGACGGCCCGGACTCCAACGCCGGACGGCCGATCGGACCCAGCGCCCGAGCCAGCACCCGGGCGGTCTCCAGCACCGTTCGGTCCCCCAGGCGGGGACCGGCCACCGCGACCCCGATCGGCACTCCGCGCGCGTCCAGGCGGACCGGGACGACGACCGACGGCAGGTAGCACATGCCGGTCACGCCGGCCCACACCATCTGGTCCCAGTACGGCCGCGGTCGGCCGTCGACAGTAATGGTGCGCTGGGCGAACGGGCGGTGGTCGTGGGCCGGCGCGGTGTTCGGTGCGACCGGCAGCAGCAGGGCGTCGTAGCGACTGAAGAACGCCCGCCAGCGCAGGCCCATGCGGGTGCGCAGCTCGTTGGCGACGATCCAGTCGCGGTGGCGTTGGTGGACGTGCTCGCCGCCGAGCACACCGGTGGGCGGCCGGACGCCGGTGGCGATCAGCTCGGCCTCCTCGCCGGAGATGTCGTCGATCGCGGTACCCGCGATCAGCTTGCGAAAGATCTGGTCGCTCTGCTCGAGCCGGATCCCCAGCGGGCTGGTGGCCCGCACTGCGACTCCGGTCTGGGCGAGGGCGTCGGCGGCGTGTTCCACCGCCGCTCGCACCTCGCCGTCCACCGGGCAGTACGGGTCGTCGAACCAGGCCGCCACCCGGCGCGGCCGGCTGGCCGGGGGCAGGCTCAGCCGCCAGGCGGCCCGGTCCCAAGGGTCCGGGCCGCTGATCGCGTCGAACAGGATCTCCAGGTCGTCGACGTCCCTGGCCAGCGGTCCGACCATGGCGATGTCGGGCAGGCCCCGGTTGAACGGCATCGGCGGGACGTGGCCGTACATCGAGACCGTGCCGTAGGTCGGCTTGAGACCGGTGACGCCGCAGAACCCGGCCGGGATCCGAATGGACCCGGCGACGTCTGAGCCGATCTCCAGCGGCGTGAACCCGGCCGCCAGCGCGCCTGCGGCACCACCGGAGGAGCCGCTGGTGGTCAGCGTCGGGTCCCACGGGTTGCGCGCGGTGCCGAACAGCTCGTTGTAGGCCTGCAGGTCGCGCGAAGCGCGGGGCAGGTTGGTCTTGCCGAGGATGATCGCGCCCGCTCGCCGGGCCCCGGCCACCGCGGCCGCGTCCTCGTCCGGGACGAAGTCGGGCAGCAGACCACCGGTGGTGCGCAGCCCGGCGGTGGCGAAGCTGTCCTTGACCGTCATTGCCACGCCGTGCAGCGGCGGCAGCGGGTCACCGCGCACGACCGCCTCGTCGGCCGCGGCCGCCTCGGCCTCGGCGCGTTCGTTGCGGGTCACCACGAGCCCGAGTGCGCCGTCGTAGCGATCGATCCGGGCCAGCAGTGCGCGCAGGTACTCCCGGGCGGAGAGCTGCCCGTCGGCGATCGCCCGCGCCACCTGTCGGGCCGGCCACCAGCACAGCTCGTCTTCCATCACACCTCGGCTCGGTCCGCGGCGAGTCGGTGCGCGACGCCCGACGCATTTCCGGCTGCTTCACCCGCCCGTCGACATGGGTCCCGGCGAATTGTGCACCGCCTTACGCCGGAGCCCCACGATAGATGAGCCGGGAAATCGGGCATGGCCGTTCGCGCACTGACCTGAGCCCTGGCCGCCGACTACTGTCCGGGAGATGGCGCGACAACTGCGGCCGGGCCGCCCTGCCGGCGGGCGCGGGCGGTGAGCCGGGTGCGGGTGCTGATCGCCCGGACCACCGCGCCGCCCTGCCCGGCCGCCGGCGCAGCCCCGGCCGCTGCCCGCAGGCGCGACCAGGCGGCGTCGCGGGAGGCGCTGCGCCGGGTGTTGGTTCTGCTCGGGCGCGAGCCGCAGGTCACCGGCCGCACCTTCCCCCACCGCACGGTCTCGTTGACGCACTGTCCGGCCGGAGGCGGCGCCGCCGCGGTCGACGACCCGGTTCTCCCGGAAGTCGTCGGGGTCGGGGTCGACCTGGAAACCGACCGGCCGCTGCCGCGGCGTGCCGCACGCTACTTCTGCACCGCGGACGAGCTCGCCTTTGTCGATGCCTTGCCACCCACCGACCGTTCCGCGCAGCTGCTGCGGCTGTGGACGGTGAAGGAGGCGCTGTTCAAGTCCGACCCGGAGAACGCGCACACCGCGCTGCGGCGCTACCAGCTGCCGGTGCCGGCCGCGGCCGGCGGCGTCGCGGACCGTCGCGGTGGCACCCGCCGGCTCGCGTTCGTCTACGCAAGCCGCCGATGGGGCGCCGAGCAGCTGTCGGTCGCGCTGGCGCTGACCCCGCAGGCGGACCGATCCGCGGACCGTTCCACGCACCGGTCCCAGGTGTCGCGCCCGGTGGACATCGCCGCCCGGGTGGCCGCCGCCCACCCAGACGCGCCCGGGCGGCCATGGGCCGGCACGCCGCTGGTCGGGCTGGCCGGGCTGGTGGTCGACCTGCCCGCCGCCGGTCCGCTGCGGCTGCCGCCGCGGCTGCAGCCGCTACGCACCGTCGCCGAGCTGACCGAGTTCCTCGATCCGCAGCTTCTCCCATTCTGATCCACCGACCCACACAGGAGGTCGAAAGACATGTCGCGATCGGACGCCGACGTCGGCGAGTTCCCGCTGACCTGGTCCCAGCAGCAGTGGATGGCCGGTCCGCCGCCGCTGGACGAGAACGACGCCTGGCGCTATGAGCTCAGCCTGCCGGTACCGGTCGGACCCGGCCTCACGGTGCCCGACACGGTGGCGGTCGCCGGCGAACTGGTGCGCCGCTACCCGCCGCTGCGGTCGCGGTTGCGCCGCGGCGCCGACGGGCAGCTGCGGCAGGAGGTGTTGGCTCCCGACGACCCGGCGGTGTTGGACGGGGTGCAGCGGCTCGGGGTGTGGTGCTTCGACTTCGTGACCGACGCGCTGTTCGACGCCGGCCGGCGGATCAGCCAGTTCGTGACCGACCCCGACGCGGGGAACCTGATGATCGTGGTGCCGCCCGCGGGCACCGGTGGCGACGTCGAGATCTCCGTCGCGCACGCATTCGTCGACGCCAGCGGGGCCGGTGCCCTGGTCGCCGCTTTCCTGGCCGTCCTGCGCGGTCAGCAGGACGCGCCGATTCAGCGGACCTGCTACGACATCCTCGAGTTCGAGCGCGGCGAGCGCGGCGCGGAACTCTCCGCGCGCAACGTCCGCTACCTCGTCTCCACCGCGCGCCGGGCCGAGGAGCACGGCCTGAGCGATCCGCGCGGGACGGCCCCGGAGCCAACCGTGGACGGCTGCCGGCTGCGCAGTCGCAAGCTCCTGCGTGCCCTGGCCCGCAGCCAACCGGACTCCCGCCTGGCCCGCGCCGCGCTCGTACTGGCCCTGGCGCTGATCGCGTTCTGCCGGGTCCGTGGGACCAACGGCGCGTGGGTCAACATCGTCGTCGGCAACCGGGCCACCCCCGAGGCGGAGTCCTTCGTCGGCCTGGCCATGCAGTGGGGTGCCCTCGCCGAGACCCTGCGGCCCGAGGACTCCCTGCGCACCGTGCGCGACCGGCTCACGCTGCGCCTCGCGCAGAGCCTGCGGCACGGCCGGTTCGACCCGCGCCAGGCCGAGCAGGAGTTCGACAGCGCTGGCATCGGCGGGCGCCCGGTGTTCACCTTCAGCCACTGGGAGTCACCGACCACCGACTGGGACACTGCCCGCAAGCCCGTCGACGAGCACGCGGTGCAGTCGGACCACTACGAGTGGACCAGCATGCCGGCCGGAGCGGGCGGGGCCGGCATGGAAGTCAACACCTCCACCCTGATGGACCAGGCGCTGCTCAAGGTGAAATGGGACCGGCGGCGTTACGCCGACGCCCGCATGCGCGACTACATCACGCACGTCGAGCGGATGCTCGACCTGGCCGTCGACGACCTCGACGTGCCGGTGGCGCGGCTGCGCGACCTCGACCTGACCTGAGCACGAGCACTCGGGGCGGCCCGCCGCGCCGCCCCGAGGCTGGCTGGGTGTCCTGAATCAGGAATCCGCGAACGGCCGATGGTGGGCCGAGCCGACATGACGTAGTCGGCACAGCTTGAGCCGATCACGATCAGCGGCGTCGATGTAGGTGAACGGGCGCGGTGACGCACGTGCAACGCGGTGATCTGGGGCCGGCGCTGCTCGACGCGGTCAGGGGTCGATCGCCTAACAGTGTCCTTCGTCGACGCCCGGAACGTGACCCCCAGGCTGGACGGTGGGGTTGGATGATGCAAGGGTGACCAACCCCGGACCACCACGGCACCCACGGCGGCGGTGGCCGGGGGTCGGAGTCGCGGCGGCCACCGTCGCTGCCGTCGTCGTGGCCCCCGGCGCGGCGGTGGCCGATCCCGTCGCCGGGCTCGCGCCGACACCGGGCACCCCGGTGTGCCAGATCCGCGACGACCGGTTGACCGAGATATCCGGCCTGGTCGCCACCGACGACGGGTTCGTCGTGGTCAACGACGGCGCCGAGGAGGAGTCCCGCCGCCGGATCTTCTTTCTCGACGCCCGCTGCGCGGTGGTGCGGACGGTGCGCTACCCGTCCCGGCCCCGCGACACCGAGGACCTGGCCGTCGGCGCCGACGGCACGATCTGGGTCGCCGACATCGGCGACAACGACCGGGCCCGCCGGACGGTCGCCCTGTGGAAGCTGCCGCCCGGGGCGTCCCGCCCGGTGCTGCACCGCATGACGTACCCCGACGGCGCGCACGACGCGGAGGCCCTCCTGGTCGACGGCGCCGGGCGGCCGCTGATCGTGACGAAGCAGGGCGGCAGCGCGGGCCTGTACCGCCCGGCCTTGCCGCTGCGGGCGGGCGGGACCGTGCCGCTGGCCAGGGTGGGGCAGGTGCGGCTGCCGTCCACCACGACCCGCAACCCGTACTCCTTCGTCGGCCGAGGCGTGGTCACCGGCGCAGCGAGCGCGCCCGACGGGCGGCGGGTGGTCCTGCGCACCTACGCCGACGCCTTCGCCTTCGACGTCGCCAGCGGCGATCTCGTCGCCGCCCTCACCACCGGCAGGCCCAGCAGCATCCCGCTGCCGGACGAACCGCAGGGCGAGTCGGTCAGCTTCAGCCGCGACGGGCGGTCCCTGCTCACCGTCTCCGAGACGGCGAACCAGCCACCCGGCACGCGACCGAGGATCCTGCGCTACACCCTGCCACCCAGGCCGACCCCGTCGCTGCCCCGTACCGGCCCGGCGCCGGCCGGCACCGGCCGCGCCGACGACCGGGGTGCCGACGACCGGGGTGCCGACGACCGCGACGGCGATGGCGGGGCCGATGACGGTGGGGCCGCCGGCCGCGGTTCCCGTGACCGTGCCGAGCGCGGCGGCACCGCACCCCTGCTGGTGGGCGGCGTCGCGGCGGCGTTGGCGCTGCTCGCCCTGGGAATGGCCACGGCGAGGGGTGCCCGTCGCGGCGGGCGGTAGCGTTCGGGCCCCTGGCCGTCGACTGATCCGATCGACGCGCGGCCGTTCTGACCGGCCCGGTCGTGTTCAGGTACGGCGGGCCGGTCGTCGGGCTGTGGCGGTCCGCGAACGACCTGGCCTACGGTCGGTGCCCGAAAGTATCGCGTCGCGTCGATCCATTGTGGGTGTTAGCGGTAACACGTTATGGTGTCGGCGGCCAGGGTGAGGGCACGCTCCAGCCACGGGCCACGGGCCACGGGCCGCCGGTCGCCGCTCGGGAGCCGGGCCGGCAGCGCACCCGCACGGGCACCGTCGACGGTGCTCCGTGCCGCGCCGTACCCAGCAGTTTGCGGTGGTGCGCCGACCCGCCGTGCCCCGGCTCAACCCTTCCAGGCCGGCGCGCGGGCGGAGCTCGCCGAGAGGCCGTCGCGCCGCGCCCGTCTCCAGCACCGCGCCCTGGCGTGCCCCTCGCCCAGGGCGACCAGCATCGGGAGGATACGCATGATACGAAGAACTCGCCTGTTCGGCGCGGCGGCGGCGGTCATGGCGGTCGTCGCCACCGCTGTCACGTTCGCGATCGGGCCCGCCAACGCCGAGTCCAACGGCGGCGTCCGGGTGATGCCACTCGGCGACTCGATCACGGACGGCTTCAACGTCCCGGGCGGCTACCGCATCGACCTGTGGCAGAAGCTCGCCGCCGGCGGCTACCGGATCGACTTCGTCGGTTCGATGTTCAACGGGCCGGCCAGCCTGGGCGACCACGACCACGAGGGCCACTCGGGGTGGACCATCGCCCAGGTCGACGCCAACGTCGTCAACTGGCTGCGGGCGACGACCCCCCGTACCGTGCTGCTGCACATCGGCACCAACGACATGTACGGCGACCCGACCGCCGCCGCGTCCCGGCTCTCCACGCTGCTCGACCGCATCACCACGACCGCGCCGTCGGCGGACGTCTTCGTCGCGACGATCATCCCGCGTTCCGGCAGCACCGACAACGCGGTGCGGACGTACAACGCGGCCATCCCGGGCATCGTGCAGAGCAAGGTCAACGCCGGTCGCCGTGTGCACCTGGTCGACATGTACAGGGCGCTGACCCTGGCCGATCTCGCCGACGGTGTGCACCCCAACGCGACCGGCTACAGCAAGATGGCCACTGCGTGGTACAACGCGCTGCGCGCGGTGCCGGGCAGCATCGGCGGCACGCCCCCGACGACGACGCCCCCGACGACGACGCCCCCGACGACGACGCCCCCGACGACGACGCCCCCGACGACGGCGCCCCCGACGACGCCTCCGCCCGCCGGCGGGTGCCGGGTGTCGTACACGGTCAACGCCTGGAGCACCGGCCTGACCGCCGCCGTCACGATCACCAACACCAGCGCCACGACCGTCAACGGCTGGAGCCTGGCGTTCACGTTGCCGAGTGGGCAGAGCATCACCGGCGGCTGGAACGCCACCTACACCCCCACCAGCGGCGCGGTGACCGCCCGTAACGTCTCCTACAACGGCAGCGTCGCCCCGAACGGGTCGGTGGACATCGGGTTCCAGGCGAACCACACCGGCAACGCCGGTAAACCGTCCTCTTTCACCCTCAACGGCACCGCCTGCTCGATCGCCTGACGTCCGTCGGGCCCCCCGCGCCCGTACCGTTCGTGGGGGGCCCGACGGGCGGTCGACGGCGCTCCCGCGCGGGCAGATCGCGCTCCGGGGCGACGGGCGCGGCCATCCGCGGTGGCCTGTGACCTGCGTTACC
>NZ_GG657738.1:6753710-6763240 GCF_000158815.1 Micromonospora sp. ATCC 39149
GCCTCGCGCTGCACGTCGTGGCGTCGGTGCTCTGCGTGGTCGCGCCGACCGTGACCGTCCTCGGCGCGCTGCGGGTGGTGCAGGGCCTGGGCGTCGCGGCGGCCACGGTGGTCGCGATGGCCGTGGTCCGCGACCTGTTCAGCGGCGCGGCCTTCGCCACGCTGCTCTCCCGGCTGCTGCTGGTCATGGGGGCGGCGCCGATCCTCGCGCCGACCCTCGGCGGCGCGCTGCTGCGCTGGACGAACTGGCGGGGCGTGTTCGTGGCCCTGGCCGTCTTCGGGGCGGTGCTCGTCGTGGTCGCCGTGTTGGGCCTGCGCGAGACCCTGCCGGCCGACCGGCGTCGGCGCGGCGGGGTGGTCGCGACGGCGGCCGTGTACGGCTCGCTGCTGCGCGACCGCACGTTCGTCGGCCTGGTGCTGGTCGCCGGCCTGGCCATGGCGGCGCTGTTCGCGTACGTGGCCGGGTCGTCGTTCGTCCTGCAGCAGCAGTACGGCCTCGACGAGCAGCAGTTCGGGCTGGCCTTCGGGGCGGGCGCGGTGGGGCTGATCGGGGCGACCCAGTTCAACGTGCGGCTGTTGCGTCGCCACTCGCCGCAGCGGATCCTCGTCGCCTCCCTCGGCGTGGGGACAGTGGCCGGGCTGGCGCTGCTCGTCTTCGCCGCGACCGGCCTGGGCGGGCTGCCCAGCCTGCTGGCGTCGCTGTGGGTGGTGCTCGCGGCGGCGGGCCTGGCGATGCCGAACGCGCCGGCCCTGGCCCTGTCCCGGTACGGCGAGGCGGCGGGCACGGCCTCGGCCCTGCTCGGCGCGGTGCAGTTCGGTGTCGGCGCGGTGTCCGCGCCCCTGGTGGGGGTGCTCGGCACCGGCGCGGTGGCGATGGCCCTGGTGGTGGCCGGCGCGATGGTGGCGTCCACCACGGTCCTGCTCGTCGTCGTGCGGCCCGCCCGGCTCGCCGGCCCGGTGGACGACGCGGTGGTCGTGCCGGCGCACTGACGGGACTACGCCTTTGTTGCCACCCGGTCAGGCGAGCGTTAACATCGAGTAATTTCGATTGCTGGTGTGGGGGTGGCAGATGTCCCGAACCGTCCGCCGGTCGTGGCGCCGGGTTGCGCTCACGGCCGCGACCGCCCTCGTCGCGCTCGTCGCCGTGGTGCCGGCCGTCGGGACCGCCCCCGCCGAGGCCGGCGCGGCGGCCGTCACCCCGGCCGCCGTGCCCCCGGCGGGGCAGACCTCCCGGTACACGATGACCGCGTTCACCAACAGCAGCGAATCCAACATGTACGTCTACGAGTCGGCCGACGCCACGGGGTACCGGCTGCTACGCGGGCCCGCCTACACGCCGCCGACGGGGCTGATCCGCGACCCGAGCGTGATCAGGCACACCGACGGGCGGTACTACATCGTCTACACCACCAACTGGACCGGCAACACCATCGGCTTCGCCACCAGCACCGACCGGGTCAACTGGACGTTCCTGCGCAACCACACCATCCCGATGACGGTGCAGAACACCTGGGCGCCCGAGTGGTTCGTCGACAGCGACGGCAGCGTCAACGTGATCGTCTCGCTCTCCACCAACGGGGCCGACTTCAAGCCGCACCGGCTGCGCGCGACGAACACCTCGCTCACCTCGTTCGGCGCGCCCACGCCGCTGGCCGGAATCGGCCCCAACCACATCGACACGTTCGTGGTGAAGGTCGGCGGGACGTACCACGCGTTCGCCAAGCAGGAGACCACGAAGTACATCGAGCACGCGACGGCGAGCAGCCTGAACGGCCCCTACACCTTCGTCGGGACCGGCGACTGGGCCGGTTGGGGCGCGCCGCGCGAGGGGCAGGCGCTGGTGCAGCTGGACAACGGCGGCTGGCGGATCTACTTCGACGGGTACACGGTCGGCAAGTACTACTTCAGCGACAGCTACGACGGGTTGCGCACCTGGACCCCGCCGGTGGAGCTGCCCGGGCTGTCCGGCTTCGCCCGTCACTTCACCGTGCTCCGCGAGACGGTGCCCGGCGGCGTCACGCTGCCCACCGGCGCGCGCTCGTTCCAGTCGGTCAACTTCCCCGACCGGTACGCGGCCCGCCGCGCGGACAACCTGGGCTACCTCGACCCGGTTTCGACGGCCAGCCCCGCGCAGGCCCGGCAGGACGCCACCCTCACCGTCGTCGCCGGGCTCGCAGACGCCAACTGCTTCTCGCTGCGCACCGCCGACGGCCGGTACCTGCGGCACTACGACTTCCGGATCAGGGCCGACGTCCACGACGGCAGCGCGATCTTCGGGCGGGACGCCACGTTCTGCGCCCGGCCCGGTTCGGTCGCGGGCTCGGTCTCGCTGGAGTCCTACAACTATCCCGGCCGGTACCTGCGCCACTACGACTACGCGCTGCGCGTCGACCTGTACCAGGACACCGCCATCTTCCGGGCGGACAGCTCCTTGCGCCCGGTGGCCCCGCTGGCCTGAGCGCCCGCTCACGACGGGGTGGGAGCGGGCCGAAAGGACTCCCTCGCACGACGCCGACTTTCCGCTAGGCTGCCGTCCGACACCGGCCACGGCGGGGAGGAGTGCAGTGCGCATCGCGCTCTTCGTCACCTGCCTGAACGACGCGTTGTTTCCGCAGGCCGGCATCGCCACGGTCACGGTGCTGGAGCGGCTCGGCCACACGGTGGAGTTCCCCGCCGCGCAGACCTGTTGCGGCCAGATGCACGCCAACACCGGCTACGCTGCGCCCGCCCGTGAGCTGGAGCGCGGCGTCGAGGCGGTGTTCGCCGGCCACGACGCGATCGTCTCCCCGTCCGGGTCCTGCGTGGCCCACCTGCGCACGCACACGGGGCTGCCGGTGTACGAGCTGTCCGAGCTGCTCGTCGACGTGCTGGGCAGCATCGACGTCGGGGCGAGTTTCCCACACCGGGTCACCTACCATCCCACCTGCCACGGGCTGCGCGTGCTGCGGCTGCGCGACCGCCCCCTGCGGCTGCTCGCGGCGGTGCGGCGGCTGGAGCTGGTCGACCTGCCCGAGTCGGAGCAGTGCTGCGGCTTCGGCGGCACCTTCGCCCTGAAGAACGCCAAGGTCTCCGGCGCCATGCTCGCCGACAAGTGCGCCAACGCCGTGGCCACCGGAGCCGACTACCTCGCCGCCGCCGACAGCTCCTGCCTGATGCACATCGGCGGCGGGCTGGCCCGCCGGCCCGGCGCGCCACGGCCGATCCACTACGCCGAGATCCTCGCCGCGACGCCCGGCAGCGGGCCGGTCCCGTGAGCCGGCAGTTGCCCATCGTGGCCCGCACCCCGTTCCCCCGGGCGGCCGGGCCCCAGCTCGCCGACGCGCAGCTGCGGGGCAACCTGCGCCGGGCCACCCGCACCATCCGCGACAAGCGGGCTGCCGTGGTCGCCGAGGTCCCGGACTGGGAGCTGCTGCGCGACCGCGCCGCCGCAGTGAAGGACGACGTCCTCGACCGGCTGCCGCAGCTGCTCGCGCAGTTCGAGGCAGCCGCCACGGCCGCCGGGGCGGTCGTGCACCACGCCGCCGACGCCGCGCGGGCCAACGCCGTCGTCGCCGACCTGGTCCGGGCGCAGGGCGTCGACCAGGTCGTCAAGGTCAAGTCGATGGCGACCCAGGAGATCGGCCTCAACGAGGCACTGGCGGCGGTCGGCGTCACCGCGATCGAAACCGACCTGGCCGAACTGATCGTCCAACTGGCCGAGGACACCCCCTCGCACATCCTGGTGCCGGCGATCCACTACAACCGCAGCCAGATCCGGGAGATCTTCGCCCGCCGGATGCCCGGCTTCGCGGCCGACTCCGACGAGCCGGCGGTACTGGCCGCCGCCGCGCGGGTGTACCTGCGGCGCACCTTCCTGGCCGCCCGCGTCGCGGTGTGCGGGGCCAACTTCGCCGTGGCGGAGACCGGCTCGTTGGTAATCGTCGAGTCCGAGGGCAACGGGCGGATGTGTCTCACCCTGCCCGACACGCTGATCGCGGTGGTCGGGGTGGAGAAGCTGCTGCCGCGCTTCGCCGATCTGGGCGACTTCCTGCGACTGCTGCCGCGCTCGTCGACCGGCGAGCGGATGAACCCGTACACCTCGATCTTCACCGGGGTTACCCCGGGGGACGGCCCGCAGCGACTGCACATCGTGCTGCTGGACAACGGGCGTACGACCGTGGCCGCCGATCCGGTGGGTCGCGCGGCGCTGCGCTGCATTCGCTGCTCGGCCTGTCTGAACGTGTGCCCCGTCTACGAGCGGGTGGGCGGCCACGCGTACGGGTCGGTCTATCCCGGGCCGATCGGCGCGATTCTGTCGCCGCAGCTGACCGGGCAGGACGCCGGGGCGAACCGGACCCTGCCGTACGCCTCGACGCTCTGCGGCGCCTGCTACGACGTCTGCCCGGTGAAGATCAACATCCCGGAGATCCTGGTGCACCTGCGCCAGGCCGGGAAGCCCCCGGCTGCCGAGCGGGCCGCGATGGGCCTGCTGGCCTGGACGATGCGGGACCGCCGCCGGTGGCGGGCGGCGCTGCGGGCCGCCCGCGCGGGTGGCCGGCCCCTGCGGGCCCTGACCCGGCGCGGCGGGGGGCGGCTGCGCCGCGCGCCGTGGCCCCTGTCGGCCTGGACGGCGCACCGCGACGCGCCGCTGCCCGCCGCCGAATCGTTCCGCGACTGGTGGAGCCGCACCCATGGCCGCTGACCTGCCCGGGTCGCCCGCGCCTGACCTGCCCGCCCGATTCGCCGAACGGGCGCGGGACTACCGCGCGACCGTCCACCGCACCCGGATCGACGAGCTGCCCGAACTGCTCGCCGGGCTACTCGCGACGGCCTCGGGCGTGGTGGTGCCCGCCGGAACGCCGCCGCAGTGGACGGCGGCGCTGGGCCCGCCGCGCCTGCCCGGCAACGCGCTCACCGTCGCCGACCTGGACGCCCCCGGCCTGGCGGTGCTGACCGGCTGCGCGGTGGGCCGTCGCCGAGACCGGGCACCATAGTGCTGGGACGCCGGCCCCGCCCAGGGCCGGCGACTGCTCACCCTCGTGCCCGACCGCCACGTCTGCGGTCGTCGACGAGAACCAGATCGTCGCCGATCTGCCCGACATGGTCCGGGCACTGCCGGACCCGACCCGCCCACTGACGTTGATCTCCGGGCCCTCCGCGACCAGCGACATCGAACTCAACCGGGTGGAGGGCGTGCACGGCCCCCGCCGTCTGGACATCGTCTGCCTCCAGCCGGACCGGTAGGCCCCCGGCCCGCGCGGGCTGAAGGCGTCGCGGCGTGTAGCCCCGGGGCCCACGCCGCGACGGGCGATCAGTGGATCAGCGCCGGGGCGGCAACCTGGCCGCCGCCCTGCTCGTCGTCGAGCACGTGAGACTGCTGGCGCCTGCGCGGCAGGAAGAAGGCCGGCACGAACGTCGCCAGCACCAGGGCGAAGCCCACCCAGAACGTCGTGGAGAACGAGTCGGCGACGAACTCCAGGCCCCGCTGGAGGATCCCCGGGTCGACCGGGAACTGCTGGGCCAGGTCCGGGTTCTGCTTGACAGCGATGGCGAGACCGGCCTCGGTGACCGGCGCGCCCGTGTTCGGGTCGACCGTCCCCGGGATGACCGGCGACTCGTTCAGCTCGTTGGTGAGGATCACCGACATGATCGCCGAACCCGCCGAGCCCGCGATCTGCTGAAGGATGTTCAGCAGCGTGGAACCCCGGGCCACCTCGTGGTTCGTCAGCGTCTTCAGCGCCGACGTCATGACCGGCATCATCGTCCCGCCCATGCCGAGGCCCATGACGAACAGCGAGCCGCACAGCAGCCAGTACGACGTGTCGGTGTCGACCTGCGTGAACGCGAAGAAGCCCACCGCGATCAGCACCAGCGCGAACGGCACGGTCCGGCCGACCGGGATCTTGTCGGCCAGCATGCCGGCGATCGGCATGGTGACCATCGCGCCGATGCCCTGCGGCGCCATCAGCAGGCCGGCGTCGAGCGTCGACTCGCCGCGCACCTGAAGGAAGTAGCTCGGGAACAGCAGCCCGGCGCCCATGAACGCGATCATGAACACGGCCATCGTGACGGACGCGACGGTGAGGTTGCGGTCGCGCAGCAGCCGCAGGTCGAGCAGCGGGTGCTTCGGCTTGAACGAGTAGAGGATGAACCCGACGACCAGCAGCCCACCGACGAGCATCGGCAGCCACACCCTGCGGTCGCCGAACGTGCCGGTCTCGGGCAGCGACGACACCCCAAACAGGAAGAGGGCCAGACCCGGCGAGAGCATCAGCATGCCGACGAAGTCGAACGACTCCGACGGCTCGGGTGCGTCCTTCGGCAGCGCCCACTGCGAGTAGGCCAGCGCGACGACACCGATCGGCAGGTTGATCAGGAAGATCCATTGCCAGCTCGCCACGTCGATCAGCCACCCGCCCAGGATCGGCCCGCCGATCGGGCCGAGCAGCATCGGGATGCCCAGCACCGCCATCAGCCGGCCGATCCGATCAGGGCCGGCCGCCCGCGTCATGATCGTCATACCGAGCGGCATCAGCATGCCGCCACCGAGGCCCTGTAGCACCCGGTAGCCGATGAGCTGGCCGATGGAGTCGGCGGTGGCGCACAGGCCCGAGCCGAGCGTGAAGAGCACGAGTGCGGCCATGTAGAGCCGCTTCGTTCCGAAGCGGTCGGCGGCCCAGCCGGTCAGCGGAATGACCGTGGCCAGCGCCAGCGTGTAACCGGTCATCGTCCAGGCGACTCGGGCGTAGGAGGCGTCGAACTCGGTCTGGAACGTGGGCAGTGCCACGCTGACCACGGTCACGTCGAGGATCGACATGATCGCGCCGAGGACGACGACTCCGGCGATCTTCAGTACAGCGGCGTCGAGCTTGGTCGGCGCCGCGGGTTGACTGCTCACAGCGAATCTCCTGATGAAGCTGGCGGGTGCCGCCGAGTGGCCATGCACCAGGCGGTGACGTTAACAAGGCCCACCCACACTCCACCGACCTTTATCGCCTCCGTGGGCTGTGGCCACGGTCACTGCGCGCGTCGGCCGGCATCGCCGCCCTGCTCAATGGATCTGCCGCCCCCGCGCGTCCGGCACCCCGGACTTGCGGAAGAAGTACGTGTTGATTTGGTCCCGCCACTCGATGGCACAGCGCAACTGCTCGTCCAGGCGCTCGGTAACCCGGGCGTGCACCGCCGGGTCGATGACCCCGGCCAGCCGCCGCCACCGCTGTCGCATCTCGGCCACCTGCTGCACCCCGGCGAAGTGGGTGTCGTAGATGTGCTGGATGACGGTCGACCCGCTTTGCAGCACGTGCCCGTACGGGACATGGTGGAAGAACAGCAGCAGCTCGTCCGGGCAGTCCCGCAGCGACTCGTATACCCGCGACCACGGCTGTGGGTACTGGCCGGTGAAGCCGGTGCCCGTCGCGCGGGTGCGGTCCACGCCCACCCCCTCGCGGTCGGCGAAGTGGTAGGTGCCCCAGCGCGAGTACTCGTACCCGTCGACGTCGGGACCGTAGTGGTGGTTCGCCGGGCTGACCATGAAACCGACCCCCAGCGGCGCGGTGTACCGCTCGTAGGTGCGCCAGGAGCCGTCCATGACGGCGTGCAGCGTCCGGCGCACCAGCGTCGGGTCGCCGGTGGTCCCCGCCGGGAAGGTGAGGTCGATCCACTCGTCGAGGACGGCGGTCGGGTCCAGGCGGGGGTCCCAGGCGAGCCGGCCGAAGGCGTACAGGTTGGCCTGGGCCAGGGGGTGTCCGGTCCAGAACGGGTCGTCACCCACGTTGGCCACGGCGACCAGGCCGCCGCCGGCCGCCGGGCCCGGCCCCGCGCCGGCGGCCACGTCGGCGACGGTCGGCCCGCCCGGCCCCCACGGCGCGAACGCCAGCACCTCGCTCCAGCAGGGCGCGAGATAACACACGTGCCGCTGCTGGCCCGTGTACTCCTGGGTGACCTGGAACTCCACCGCCAGCCGGGTCGCCGGCATCGCCGCCAGCACCGGCGACACCGGCTCCCGCGGCTGGAAGTCGATCGGGCCGAACTTCACCTGGACCACCACGTTGTCCCGGAACCGGCCGTCCAGCGGGGCGAAGTGGTCGTACGCGGCCCGCGCCCGGTCGGTCGAGCGGTCCCGCCAGTCCTGCCGGTGGTTGTAGACGAACGCCCGCCAGTGCACCACGCCGCCGAAGGGCGCCAGGGCCTCCGCGAGCAGGTTCGCGCCGTCGGCGTGGTCGCGCCCGTACGTGAACGGGCCCGGCTGGCCCTCGGAGTCGGCCTTCACCACGTAGCCGCCGAAGTCGGGGATGCGCTCGTACACCTGGCGGGTGGCGGCGGCCCACCACGCCCGCACCGTCGCGTCGAGCGGGTCGGCGGTCGGCAGGCCGCCGAGGACGACGGGCGCGGCGAAGGTGACCGACAGGTGCACCCTGATCCCGTACGGACGCAGCGCGTCCGGCCAGCTCGGCGACGTCCCCGAGGGCGGTCGGTCAGCAGCCGCCGCCTCGGTCGCGTGGACGTTTGACGTTTGTTCACCGAGAATCGCGTTGACGCCGCACGCGGCCCAGCAACCGCCCGTATGCGCGGACCCGGTCCAGGTCGCGGCGTGCCGCGCCGGCGTGCCAGAAGATCGACCCGCCGGCGTAGCCCCGCTCGACCTGCCCCATGACCGGGTGTACGTCGACGTTGTCCCAGTGGTCGAGCATCCGCAGCGACACCGCCGGCGCGTGCCGCCGCGCCGGGCGGTCGCCGTCGAACGCCGCAGCGCCGAGGCGCACCACGTGGAACAGCCCGTACAGCAGGCCGGCCGGCGTGTCGGCCAGCACCATCGTGACGCCCTCGGCGCGGGCCAGCAGGTACCCCTCGGTGCCGAGCGACCCGCCGGCTCCGGTCGACCGAGCCACCCGCGCCACCGGCGCGGGCAGCGGCCCGGCGTCGCGCAGCGCGAGCACCAGGTCCACCCCCGGGTCCCCGGCGCTGCGGGCGGCCCGCCCGCCGTGCCGGGCGCAGGCATGCTCGACCTCGTCGAAGACGGTGTCGACGAGCCCGCCGTCGCCGCGCACGAGGACGCGGCGCGAGCCGAGCGGGCCGAACGCCTCCGGCGGCAGCCAGGCGAGCGTGCACGCCCCCGGCGGGGCAGGTGGTGGCGGCGTCGGTCGCGGTAGGGCTGGAAGTGGCGGGGCCGGTGGTGGCGGGACCGGTCGTGCCGTTGGGCCGAATCATGCGGTGAACTCCCTCCGGATCGTCGCGGTCATCGGGGCGGCGACGCGCAGCAGCGCGAGGGCGCACACCGAGCCCGCCAGCGCGAGCACCGCCTCCGAGGTGACGGCCGTGACGGCGGCCGACGCCGCGAGCAGCAGGACCGTGCCGAGGGACACCCCCGGGGCGCGGACCGCGAAGTGCAGGGCGAGGCGGGCGACGTCGCGGGCCCGGAACGCGAACAGGGAGGTGATCACCAGCGCGTTCGTCCCGACGAGGGTCGCCACGGCGGCGACGCCGACCAGCGGCACCGCCCACCACCGGGGCACGGCCGCGACGTCGAGGTGGGCGAGGTTCACCGCGACGACG
>NZ_GG657738.1:6763482-6785022 GCF_000158815.1 Micromonospora sp. ATCC 39149
GGCCGGGCAGGCAGGCCAGCAGCAGGAGCAGCTCGACGACGATCAGTGGTGTAGACCCGCGCGGCGGCCCGCGACAGCGGCCCGTCGCCGAACTGCCGCGCGGTCCGCGCCGCGTCGCTGCTCACGGCCGGCCGGCCCGGTCGCCGTCGGTGCCCGCGCGGCCGGGCGGCCGGTCGTCGAGGCCGTACCGGTGGTCGCGCCGCAGCGCCAGATCGAACCGGCCGGTGCCGAGGCGGGCCCGCCGGGCGTCGGTGAGCCGGCCCGTGGGCCGTTCGGGAACGTGGATCCGCATCGGCGTCCTTGTCCTGCTCGTCGTGCCGGCCGGGCCGCCGGCCCCGGCGGACCCCGGTGCGGGGCCCGACCGGGACCGGACGGTCAGCCGTTGTCCTTCTTGAACCGCTCGTACGCCTTGTTCACCAGCTCGATGTACTGGTCGGCGTTCTTGGCCTTCAGCTCACCGACGTAGGCGTCCCACTCGGTGAGCGGTCGCTGGCCGAGGATGAACTTCAGCGTGTTCTGGGTGACGTGGTCCTTCAGCGGCGTCTCCCACAGCGACACCTGCTCGCGCTCGGCGTCGGTGAGCGGGGCCGGCGGCGGCACCACGATCGGCTTGCGCGCGTTCATCACCTTCTGGAACTCCAGCTCCTCGGGCGAGAAGAAGGACTGCAGCAGGTCGAGCTTGCCGCCGTAGGCGAAGACCCCGTTGGCGAAGCCGAAGTCCTTCTGCAAGTGCTTGGTGCCCTTGGGGTTGAGCCCGATCATGTCGACGTCGGGGGCGGGGATCCGCTTGCCGGCGGCGTCCCTGGTGAACGTGGTGCCCTCGATGCCCCACTTGGCGAACTCCTGGCCGGCGTCGGAGTAGTAGAGCCAGTCGATGAACTGCATCATGGCCACGAAGTTCTTGCTGTCCCGGGCCTTCTTGGAGATCATGACGCCGTTCTCCAGCCGGGAGGCGGGGTTGATCTCGCCGGCCGGGCCGATCGGCAGCGGGATGTTGACCAGCTTCGCGCCGGGGATGGTCTTGGCCAGGTCCGGCCGGTAGTCGTTGACCAGGGTCTGAGCGTTGCTGGTGATGACGAAGGACTTGCCGTTGGCGAGCTTCTGGCGGGCGGCGTCGTCGGTCTGGGTGAAGCTCTCCGGGTCGAGCAGCCCCTCGGTGACCAGCTTGTTGAGGTACTGCACCATCTGCTTGTACTGCTCGGTGGCCCCGGTGTAGACGAACTTCCCGGCGGCCGGGTCCCAGGTGCTGTGCTGGAAGGCCCAGCCGGCCTGGGTGCCGTAGGCGTGGCCGATGTTCCGCAGCAGGGCGCCGCCGGGGTTGGGCTTGCTCCACCGGTCCGAGTACGGGTAGGAGTTCGGGTACTTCGCCTTCATCGCCTTGAGCACCGAGTAGAGCTCGTCCCACGTCTTCGGGATCGGCAGCTTGAGCTCGTCGAGGATGTCGGTGCGGACCGCCACCGAGTATTCCTGCCAGGGCTTCTCGTGTAGGCCCGGGAGCAGGTAGAACTTGCCGTCGGACTGGCGCAGCGTGTCGATCTCCGGCCCCAGCCCCCACTTGTCGATCTTGTCCTTGAAGTGGGGCATCAGGTCCAGGTAGTCGCTCACCGGCAGGATCGCGCCGGAGGAGACGAACGCGTTCTCGTCCGGGTGGTAGGTCTTCGGGATGATCAGCGGGGCGTCGCCGGCGCCGATCAGCAGGCTGCGCTTCTGCGAGTAGTCGCTCAGCGGCACGGCGACCGGTTCGAGCTTGACGTTGGTCCGCTTCGTCAGCTCCGACCAGAACAGCCACTCGTTCTTCAGCGGGTAGTTCGGATGGTTGTTGTACAGCACGGAGAAGGAGAGCGGCTCGGTGGCCGTGAACTGGGTCCCGACGCCGTACTCGGCCATGGCGCCGGTTCGGTTGCCGGACAGGTCCTTGGTGTCGCCGGCCTCTTCGGAGCAGGCGACGAGGGTGAGGGTGAGCAGACTGGCCGCGGCTATCGCCGCGCGCCGCCACGTTCTGTGGAACACGGCTCGTCCTTTCCGATCAGATGGTGGGGTGGTGAGGGGACATCGCCGGGCTACCCCTTGACCGCGCCGAGCATCACGCCCGACACGAAGTAGCGCTGGATGAAGGGGTAGACCGCCAGGATGGGCAGGGTGGTGAGCACGATCGTCACCGCCTGTAGCGTCGCGGCGGCCTGGACCGCGTCGGCGTCGGCGACGCCGCCGGCCGACTGCGCGCCGGTGGCGCCCGCGATGAGGTTGCGCAGGTATACGGTCACCGGGAACAGCTCCTGCTGGTCCAGGTAGAGGAACGCGGTGAACCACGAGTTCCAGAAGGACACCGCGTAGAACAGCACCATCGTGGCGATGATGGCCTTGGACAGCGGCAGCACGATCCGCAGCAACGTCCCGTACGTGTTCAGTCCGTCGACGGCGGCGGCCTCCTCCAACTCTTCCGGCAGGCTCTCGAAGAACGCCTTCATCACCAGCAGGTTGAACACGTTGATGGCGTTGGGCACGACGACGGCCCAGATGGTGTTCTTCATGCCCAGGCTGGTGATCAGCACGTAGTTGGGGATCAGCCCGCCGGAGAAGAACATGGTGAACACGGCGATGCCGACGAGCGCGCCGCGGCCCTTGAGCCGCGGCTTCGACAGCACGTACGCGTAGCAGGTGGTGAGTATGAGGGAGATGGCCGTGGCGACCACCGTGTACACCACCGTGTTGCGGTAGTTCGTCCAGAACAGCGAGTCGGACAGCACCAGCTTGTACGTGGTCAGGTCGAACCCGCGCGGGACGAGGTTGACCCTCCCGGCGATGATGTACGCCTCGTCGCTGAGCGAGCGGGCCACGATGTTGACGAACGGGTACAGCGTCACGATCACGACGCCGGTCAGGATGACGGCGTTGACCGCCTGGAAGACCCGGTAGCCCCGGGTCGGGCGGGGCCCCTTCGGCCGGCGGGCCGCCCGCCGGGGTTCGCCGGTCTCGATGGTCACCACAGGCTCGTCCCCACCGTGCGCTTGGAGATGATGTTCGCCGTCAGTACCAGGGTCAGCCCGATCAGGGCCTCGAACAGCCCGATCGCGGCGGCGTAGCTGAAGTTGCTGGACTCGAAGCCCATCCGGTACAGGTACGTGGAGATCACGTCGGCGGTCGGGTAGGTCAACGGGTTGTACAGCAGCAGGACCTTCTCGAAGCCGACCGCCATGAAGGTGCCGATGTTGAGGATCAGCAGCGTCATCATCGTGGGCCGGATGCCGGGTAGCGTCACGTGCCAGGTCTGCCGCCACCGGCTCGCCCCGTCGATCCGGGCCGCCTCGTAGAGGTTCTCGTCGATCGTGGTGAGCGCGGCGAGGTAGAGGATGGTGCCCCAGCCGACGGTCTGCCAGACCTCGGAGGAGACGTAGATCGTCCGGAACCATTCGGGCCGTTGCAGGAACGGCACGCCGTCACCGCCGAGGCCGCGCACGATCTGGTTGACCGTCCCGTCCATCGACGTCAGCTGCATGACCATGGCGGCCACGATCACGATCGACAGGAAGTGCGGCAGGTAGGACACCGACTGCACGAACCGCTTGAGCCGGCGGGCGCGGACCTCGTTGAGCAGCAGCGCCAGGACGATCGGCAGGGGGAAGCAGAACAGCAGGGTCAGCGTACCCAGCACGAGGGTGTTGGTGAACACCTCCCAGAACGTCGGGTCGGCCAGGAACAGGCGCACGTAGCGCAGGCCCACCCAGTACTCGCCGAACACGCTGCCGCCGGGGGAGAACCTCCGGAAGGCGATCACGTTGCCGGCCATCGGCAGGTACCGGAAGACCAGGAAGAACAGCAGGGGTGCCACGGCCAGGGAATAGAGCTGCCAGTCCCGGCGCAGCGCCTGCCGCCAGGTGCGGCGGCGTCCCCCGGCGGGCGCGGGCCGGGCCGGGCCGCCGTCGGGGCAGTCTCGCGTCGGTGGTGGTGCAGCGTGTCGGGGGTGGTCATCCTCGACCTCCAGAGGCGGGGAGCGGGAGGTGCCTAGGCGGATGCGGGACGGCGGCCGGGAGCGACGTGCGCGGTCGACACCAGCCGGCGCTGGTGGCCGACCTCGCGTTCGGCGCCCACGAGGCGCAGCGGGAGGGCGGCGGTGACCTCGCCGCTGGACGGGCCGAGGTAAGAAAGACGTCGCCGGGCTCGACGACGCGCCGGCCGTGCGCGCCGGTGAACGACGTCAGGTCGGCGGAGATCAGGAAGGTCACCCGTGCGGCCTCGCCCGGTTCGAGCGGGACCCGGGCGTAGCCGATCAGGCGGACCACCGGCCGGGTGGTCTGCGCGACCGGGTCGTGCAGGTACAACTGGACGATCTCGGCGCCGGCCCGGGTACCGGTGTTGCGGACCGTGACGTCGACGGCGACCTCGCCGTCGACTGCCCAGTCGAGGCGCCCACCGCCCGTGGCGTCGGCGCTGACCTCGCCGGCGCGGTCGTCGTCGGCCACGCGCACGCCCGCGTCGCTCCACTCGAACGTCGTGTAGCTCAGCCCGTGGCCGAACGGGAACGCCGGGGTGGGGTCGACCGACGACACCTCCGAGCGGCGTCCCAGCGTGGGGGAGAGGTAGGTGGACGGCAGGCCACCGGAGCCCCGGGGCACGCTGACGGGCAGCCGCCCGGACGGGTTCACCGCGCCGGTGAGCACCTCGGCGAGGGCCTGCCCGCCGCGCTGGCCGGGGAGGAACGCCTGCACGACGGCCGCGGCGGCGTCGACCTCGGGCCCGAGCGCGTACGGCCGCCCGGCCAGCAGTACCAGCACCACGGGCGTGCCGGTGGCGAGCACGGCCCGGACCAGCTCGGGTTGCACCCCGGGCAGCCGCAGGTCGGTGGCGTCGCATCCCTCGCCGGAGGTGCCGCGGCCGAACATCCCGGAGCGGTCGCCGACGGCGAGCACGCACACGTCGGCCTCGGTGGCCGCCGCGACGGCCGCGGCGAAGCCGGACGTGTCGTCGCCGGTGACGGCGCACCCGGGGGAGTGGGTGAGCCCTGGGAGCAGGTCGCCGAGGGCCTCGCGCAGCGAGGGCAGCTCCACGCCGAGCCCGTGCTCGGGGTGACGCACCCCCACGTGGGCGGGGAACGAGTAGCAGCCGAGCATCGCCATCGGGTCGTCGGCGACCGGGCCGACGAGCGCGACGCGGCGGTGGGGGGCCAGCGGCAGCAGCCCGTCGTTGCGCAGCAGGACCACGGACTCCCGGGCCAGGCGCAGGGCCACGTCCCGGCCGGCAGGGGCGTCGAGGCACAGCTCGTCGGCGCCGTCGGGCAGCGGCTGCCACCCCTCGTCGAGCAGGCCCAGCTCGATCTTCTGCGTCAGCACCCGGCGCAGCGCTCGGTCGATCAGCGCCTCGTCGACCTCGCCGGAGCGGACCGCCTCGACCAGCGGGGGGCCGAACGCGTCCACGGTGGGCAGCTCGACGTCGATGCCGGCGCGCAGGGCGAGCCGGGCCGCGTCGGCGGCGTCGGCGGCGACTCCGTGCAGCGTCTGGAGGAACCGCACCGCGAAGTAGTCGGCGACCACGGTGCCGGTGAAGCCCCACTCGTCGCGCAGCAGCCGGGTCAGCATGGCCTCGTCGGCGGCCACGGGCACGCCGTCGATCTCGGCGTAGGAGTTCATCACCGAGCGTGCGCCGCCCAGCCGCAGCGCCATCTCGAACGGTGGCAGGATGACGTCGGTCAGCTCCCGGCGACCCATCGACACCGGGGCCAGGTTGCGACCGCCGCGCGAGGCCGAGTATCCGGCGAAGTGCTTGAGGGTGGCGACGACGCCGGCACGTTCCAGGCCGCGCACGTACGCCGCGCCGGTCGTGCCGACCAGGTACGGGTCCTCGCCGATGGTCTCCTCGGTGCGCCCCCACCGGTAGTCGCGGGTCACGTCGAGCACCGGCGCCAGTCCCTGGTGGACCCCGGCCGCCCGCAGCGACCGGCCGATGTGGCCGGCCATCTGTTCGACCAGCTCGGGGTCGAAGGACGCGCCCCAGCACAGCGGCGCCGGGTACACCGTCGCGCGCCAGGCGGCGAAGCCGGTGAGGCACTCCTCGTGCACCTGCGCCGGGATGCCGAACCGGCTCGCCGCCGCGATCTCGGCCTGGGACGCGGCCAGCGACCGCGCGCCGGCGACGGGGTCGACCGGTGCGGTCCCGAACGGCCGGGTCAGCTGGCCCAGCCCGTGCCGGATGACGTCGCTCCACCGCAGCTCGCCGTCGACCATCTCGGACTGGTACGGCGCGACCCCCTCCCCGGAGGCGTCGGCACCGACCCAGACCCCGAACAGCTGGGCGATCTTCTCCTCCAGCGACATGAGCGGGAGCAGGGCGTCGGCGCGCTCGGTCGGGCACAGTCGCGGGTCACGCCACCGCTCGACGTCCGGGGACGTCTCCGCGTGGTGGACGGGCAGCTGACTGTTCATGCCAAACCCCTTCAGTCGGACCCGGGGCGCTTCCCGGCGGCCGGCGACGGCGAACACAACCGAAAGTTTCGGAAATCGACGCCTGCCTTTTTCGGGCAACTTAAGTGCCTCTCACGGGCGTGTCAAGGACCCCCCGCCCCGATGCGGATCGACCGGCGTCATCGTACCTGGGCGTCGGCCGTGCTACAGTCCTCGAAAATTTCGGCCACGGTGCTGTGAGGCTTCGATGACAGAGTCGCGCTCGGTCACCCCGGCCCGCTCCGCCACGATCGCGACCATCGCCGAGGAGGTCGGCGTCTCAGTGGCGACGGTGTCGAAGGTCCTCAACGGACGCGCCGACGTCTCGCCCGAAACGAGGGCCCGGGTCGAGGCCAGCCTCGACCGGCACCGGTACCGCCGTCGCGCCAAACGCCGGGCCGACGGTGGGGGTCAGCTCGACCTGGTCTTCCACGGGCTCGGCTCCGAGTGGGCGGTGGAGATAATCCGAGGGGTCGAGGCCGTGGCGTCCCACGCCCGCATCGACGTGGTGCTGTCGCAACTCGGCGGCAGCCACCGCCTGCCGCAGCGGTGGCTCGACGGGGTCCTCGCCCGCCGGCCGGCCGGGCTGCTGCTGGTGCTGTGCCACCCGACCGAGCCGCAGCGGCGGCAGCTACGCCGCCAGCAGATCCCCTTCGTCGTCGTCGACACCGACAGTGCCACCTCCGCGTCGGTGCCCACCGTCGGCTCCAACAACTGGAACGGCGGCCTGCTCGCCACCCGCCACCTGCTGGAGCTGGGCCACCGCCGGATCGCGGTCATCACCGGCCCGCGCGACGTGCTCTGCGCCCGCACGCGGGCCGCCGGCTTCCGCTCCGCCCACGACGAGGCCGGCGTCCCGGTCGACCCCACCCTGGTCCGCTACGGCACCTTCCAGGTCAAGGACGGCTACCGGCTCGGCATGGAGCTGCTCACCGCCCCGCACGCCCCACCGCGATCTTCGCCGGATCGGACCTGCAGGCCCTGGGCGTGCTGCGGGCGGCCCGCCAGCTCGCATCGACGTCCCCCGGGAGCTTGTCGGTCATCGGTACGACAACTGCCCGTGGGCGGCGTGGACCGGCCCCGCCCTGACCACGGTCCACCAGTGGGGCGCGACATGGCCACCACGGCGACCCAGATGCTGCTCGAAGTCGCCCGTGGGGCCGACCTGCGACCTGCCGCGTCGACCTGGTCGCCGAGCTGGTCGTGCGCGAGAGCACCGCCCCGCCCGCCCCGCACCGCTGAACCGCGACCCGGAGAGGACCCATGCCCCAGTTCGACCTGCCCCTCGACCAACTGCGCCGGTACGCCCCCGCCGTGGCCGAGCCCACCGACTTCGACGAGTTCTGGCGTACCACCCTCGAGGCGGCAGCCGAGCGCCCCGTGCTCGTCGACGTCCGCCCCGAGCCGACCCACCTGCGGCTGGTCGACACCTGGGACGTCACGTTCGCGGGGTTCGCCGGAAATCCGGTGCGGGCCTGGTACACCCGGCCCGCCGGGGCGGACGGGCCGCTGCCCGTCGTCGTGGAGTACGTCGGCTACGGCCGGGGCCGGGGCCTGCCGCACGAGCGCCTGACCTGGCCGGTGGCCGGCTACGCGCACCTGCTGATGGACGCGCGGGGCCAGTCCGGCCACTACGGTCCCGGCGACACCCCCGACCCCCACGCGGGCGCGCCCGGCGGCCCCTGGCCGGTGACCTGGGGCATCCTGGCACCCGAGGACTACTACTACCGCCGGCTCATCACCGACGCGGTGCGCGCCGTGCAGGCGGCCCGCGCGCTGCCCGGCGTCGACCCCGGCGGGGTCGTCGCCGCCGGCAACAGCCAGGGCGGCGGGATCGCCCTCGCGGTGGCGGGCCTCGTCGGCGACCTCGCGGCCCTGGTCACCACCGCGCCGTTCCTGTGCCACGTCCAGCGGGCCATCGAGATCACCGACGCCGAGCCGTACGGTGAGATCGCCCGCTACCTGGCCGCCAACCGGGCGGCCGAGGAGGCGGTGCGGCGTACCCTGTCCTACGTCGACGGCGTCACCTTCGCCCGCCGGGCGGTCGCGCCGGCGCACTTCGGCGTCGGCCTGCGCGACATTGTGTGCCCGCCGAGCACCGCGTTCGCCGCCTACAACCAGTACGGCGCCGCCAACGGCCGGACCGCCCCGCCCCGGCGGGAGATCCACACCTACCCGTTCAACGGTCACGAGGGCGGGGAGGCCGTGCAGGTCCGCCGCCAGCTGGCCTGGCTCGCCTCGGTGCTCGCCGTGCCGGGCGTCGCCACCGGCACCGCCACGGAAACCGCTACCGAGCCGGAGGAGACCGCGTGAGGATCGTCGACGCCCGGGTCATCGTCACCTGCCCGGGACGCAACTTCGTCACCCTGAAGATCATCACCGACGAGGGCGTCACCGGCGTCGGCGACGCCACTCTCAACGGCCGCGAGCTGGCCGTCGAGGCGTACCTGCGCGAGCACGTCGTGCCGCTGCTGATCGGGCGCGATCCGGCCCGGATCGAGGACACCTGGCAGTACCTCTACCAGGGGGCGTACTGGCGGCGCGGCCCGGTCACCATGAGCGCCGTCGCGGCCGTGGACACCGCCCTGTGGGACATCTTGGGCAAGGTCGCCGGCCTTCCGGTGTACCAGCTGCTCGGCGGCCGGTCCCGCGAGGGCGTCACCGTGTACGGCCACGCCAACGGCGAGACCGTCGACGAGGTGCTGGCCGAGGTGGCCCGGTTCGTCGACCTCGGCTACCGGGCGGTGCGGGTGCAGTCCGGCGTGCCGGGGCTGGCCAAGACGTACGGCGTGAGCGCCGACAAGATGTTCTACGAGCCGGCCGACGCGGCGCTGCCCACCGAGACGGTCTGGTCGACGGCCCGCTACCTGGCCCACGTGCCCGGTGTGTTCGCCCGGGTCCGCGAGGAGTTCGGCCCGACCCTGCGGCTGCTGCACGACGTGCACCACCGGCTCACCCCCATCGAGGCGGCCCGGCTCGGCCGCAGCCTGGAGCCGTACGCGCTGACCTGGCTGGAGGATCCGGTCCCCGCGGAGTTCCAGGAGGGGTTCCGGCTCATCCGGCAGCACACCACCACGCCGATCGCCACCGGCGAGGTGTTCAACTCCGTCTGGGACGCCACCACGCTCATCCGCGAGCAGCTCGTCGACTACATCCGCACCACGGTGGTCCGCGCCGGCGGCATCACCCACCTGCGGCGCATCTTCGACTACGCCGCGCTGCACCACGTGCGCAGCGGCTCGCACGGGGCGACCGACCTGTCGCCGGTCTGCCTGGCCGCCGCGCTGCACCTGGACATCGCGATCCCGAACTTCGGCCTGCAGGAGTACATGCGGCACACCGAGGAGACCGACGCGGTCTTCCCGCACGGCTACCACTTCGCCGACGGCTACCTGCACCCGGCCGAGACGCCGGGGCTCGGGGTGGACATCGACGAGGAGGCGGCGGCCCGCTACCCGTACTCCCCGGCGTACCTGCCGGTCAACCGGCTGGAGGACGGCACCCTGCACCCCTGGTGACCCGGCCGGTGCTCGGCCGGGCCACCGTCACGTCCCGGCTCAGCTCAGCAGGAACGTGGTCAGGTCCCCGGCCGCTGGCCCGACGATCAGCCGGCCCCGGTCGTGCCGTAGGTACGCGGCGGCGTCCGCGGCGAGCTGGAGGGAGACGCCGCCACCGGTGCGGGGGACCCGCCGGAAGCTCGCCGCGGTCGCCTCGGGGCTGCCGGCGGCCACCGGGACGATCTGCACGGTCCCGTCGACGACCCGGACGTACCGGTCGGGGAAGTTGACCGACCGCAGCGACTCGGTGCCGGTGCCGGCGAGCCCCGGCACGAAGCGGAACTGGCTGTCGGCCAGCTCGCGCACGCCGGTGTCCACCCGCAGCACGTACTCCCAGTGCCGGACGTACGCCTTGCGGGCGTTGGCGGGGGACAGCCGCACGATCGGGCCGCCCTCGCCCACGGGCACCCCGAACAGCGGCGAGCCGTCGCCGTGCCAGTACAGCCGCTGCACCCGGGTGTGCCGGTTGGGGTCGTAGAGCGGGTCGCCGGTGATGTCGCGGTAGTCGCGGGCGTGGTAGACGAGCACGTCGGTCACGCCGTCCTCGGCGACGGTGAACGAGTTGTGCCCCGGCCCGTACCGCTTCGTGCGCTCGCTGGTGACGAAGACCGGGTCGGGAGTCTTCACCCACGACCGGTTGTCCAGCAGGTTCGCGCCCGCGTCGGCGGTCAGCAGCCCCATGCAGTACCGGGCGTCCGTGGCGCTGGCGGAGAAGGTCAGGAACACCCGCCCGTTGCGCACGAGCACGGCCGGGCCCTCGTTGACCGCGAAGCCCTGCGTCTCCCAGGCGCGCGTCGGGGTGGCGATGCGGACCGGCTTGGTGCGGATGGACCACGGCGTGTTCATCTCGGCGATGTACAGGCTGGTGTTCACCGCGATCTCCGGCTCGGCCTGCGCCCACACCAGGTAGCGGCGCCCGGCGTGGGCGAAGGTGGTCGCGTCGAGGGAGAAGTCGTCCCACTCCGTGACGATCTGGCCGCGCAGTTGCCACCCGGCGGGGTCGCGCGGGTCGTCCAGCCTCGACTCCAGCACGTACATCCGGATGCGGAACACGTTGTCGGAGTCGCCGGCGGCGAAATAGATGTACCAGCGGCCGTCGATGCGGTGCAGCTCCGGGGCCCAGATGTGCCCGGCCATCTTGCCGCTGGCGGGCCGCCGCCAGACGACGGACTCGGTCGCGGTGGCCAGGCCGGCGATGGTGGACGCCCCCCGCACGACGATCCGGTCGTACTCCGGCACCGAGCCGGTGAAGTAGTACGTTCCGGCGACCGGGCGGGTGATGAACGGGTCGGCGCGCTGGGTGATCAGCGGGTCGACGGTGGTGACGCCGTAGATCTCGGCGTCGGTGCGGGCCACGCCCGGCCGGGGCCCGGCGGTGGCCGCGGAGGACAGCCCGGCGACCATGCCGGTCGCCGTCACGCCCAGCCCGCCCCGCAGCAGGGCACGTCGGCTCATCGGGTACGTCATCGTGCTACCTCACTTGGTCCGGATGCGCAGGAAGGTGACGGAGTTCGGCGCGAAGGTACGGGTGAAGGCGCTGGCGATGCCGCCGACGGTCCGGGTGACCGGCTGGATCGGCTCGGCCGAGCGGGTGTTCTGCTCACCCGGGTCGCCGCTGATCACGGTCATCCGGGCCTTCTCGCGCACCCGCAGCCCGCCCAGGTCCACCCGGGTCACGGCGGCCTTGTCCTGGGCGTTGACCACCTTGACGATCAGCTCGCCGGTGGCGTCGTCGCGGGTGACGACCTGGGTGAACGGGCGGGTCACCCGGTCGTCGGTGAAGCTGGCCCACTCCTGGCCGTCGAGCAACAGGGTGACCCGCGTGCCGCGCACCTGCACCCTGACGTCGTACGTGGTGCCGGTGGTGATCCGGTTGGGCTTGGCGACCAGGGTCTCCTTGCCCCCGTTGGTGGCCTTCTCCACCGCGCCCTGGGTGTTGTTCCAGCCGCCGAGGTTCCACCAGTAGAAGTTGCCGGAGTCCTTGACCCCGAACGCGATGAGGAAACCCTCCGCGCCGGCGTTCTTGCGGGCCTTCAGCGTCAGGTCGTAGTCGCTCGCCGTGATGTCGGCGGCCTTGACCAGGGTGTCCTGCGCGCCGGTGTCCGACTGCGTGTACGCGCCGTCGACCACCGACCAGGTGCCGCGGTTGGCCAGCGGCGTCCAGGCGTTCGCCCCGGCGGAGAAGTCGTCGGCGAACAGCACCGTGCCGTCGGGGGCGGTCACCCGCACGTCGTCGTACGTGGCCGAGGTGGCCCAGGTCGACAGGCCGATCGCGCCGTTGATCGGCGTCGGCGCGGTGGACGGGCCGGTGACCCGGCTGGGCACGGTCCGGTCGCCGACGTTGTTCATGAACAGCTTCTGCACCTGGTAGCTGGTGGTGCCCCACGACTCGTCGTTGTCGAACCAGATCAGGTCGGGTCGCCACTGGACGTTGTCCACGTTGGCCAGCAGCGGCGCGTACGAGGCCATCCGCACCACGTCGGCGTTGCGCTCCAGGCCGGTCAGGTACGACGCCTCGGCCAGCGAGTTGTACAGCTTGTTGCCCTGCGAGGCGTACTCACCGAGGAAGACCTTCGGGCCGGTGCGGTCGTAGGTGTCGTAGCGGGTGTGGTTCTGTAGGAACCACGCCGGGCTGTTGTAGTAGTGCTCGTCGACCATGTCGACGCCGGCCGCCCGGTTGAGCTGCCAGAGCCGGTCGAAGGTGCTGCCCTGGTCGTCGGGGCCGGAGTTGCCGATCACGGTGATGTCCGGGTGCTTCTCCTCGATCGCGGCGCGGAACTTCTCGAAGTTGGCGAAGTACGCGTCGGGCAGGTTCTCCTCGTTGCCCACGGCGAGGTGGGTGAGGCCGAACGGGCGGGGATGCCCCATGGAGGCACGCAGACCGCCCCAGGTGGAGCTGGTCGGGCCGTTGGCGAACTCGATCAGGTCCAGGGTGTCGGAGATGTGTCGTCGCAGCAGCGCCTCGTCGACGGTGGCCTGGTTCTGCCCGCAGCCGGTGACCAGGGCGGGGACCACGGGCAGCGGCATCGCGCCGATGTCCTCGGCGAACTGGAAGTACTCGTAGTAGCCCAGGCCGTAGGACTGGTTGTAGCCCCAGAAGTTGGCGTTGGTGGCGCGGGTCTCGACCGGGCCGACGGTGTCCTTCCACTGGTAGGAGCGGGCCCGTGGCCAGTTCGAGGCGGCGTCGTAGCCGTACATGCTGCCGGTGTTGACCAGGCAGCCGCCGGGGAAGCGGACGAAGCCCGGCTTCAACGCCGCGATCTTCTCGGCGAGGTCGCGGCGCAGGCCGTTCGGCCGGCCGCGGAAGGTGTCGCGGGGGAACAACGAGACCATGTCCATCCGCAGGACGCCGGTGCCGCCCGCGCGCACCGACAGGCGGCCGGCGTCGGTGGTGCGGGTCGCCTTCAGCGTCCCGCGGTACTTCGTCCAGCCGGCGCCGCGCACGGTGCGGGACAGGGGCGCGGCGAGGGGCTGGCCGGCGGCGTCGTGCAGGGTGACCGACAGCGGGGTCCCGGCGGCGGCGTCGGTGCGGGCCCAGACCGAGAAGTCGTACGCGCCACCCGCGCGTACCGCGATCCCGCTGTGGTAGCCGTCGTTCGTCACGCCGTATTGGCCGGCGCCGGTGTTGGCGAGGTCGAGGCGCAGGTAGGTGCGGTTGCGCTCGTGCAGCCGGGCGTCGTCGTCCGCCGTGGACGCGGTGCCGGCCCCGCCACCGTCGGAGGTGGGCGTCCAGCCGGTCAGCGGGGTGTAGGAGCGGTTGTCGGCCGGGAGGAACTCGAAGGAGCGGTTGCGGACCAGTTCGGCGTGGAGCCCTCCGTCCGCGGCGGAGTTGATGTCCTCGAAGAACACCCCGTACATGGAGTCGCTGATCGGGGTGCCGGCGGCGGCCGGGTCGACGGTGATGGTGTATTCGGGCTCGGCGGCCGGTGTCTTGGCCAGACCGGGCGCGGCGGCGGCGACCGTGGTGGCCACCAGCGCGGCCGCCGCGAGGCCGAGCAGTGGGTGTGGTCGGAACATGTGTGCCTCCTGGACAACGGGCCCGCCTCGGCGTGCCGATGCCGAGGCGCGACCCGCCGCGCCCCCTGAGGGCCCTACATGTGAGCGCTAACACGGGCGAGTATTGCCGGCTGATGAAAACCGGTCAATAGTTGAGTTGCCGGCAAGTTTCTCCGGAGCCTTTCCCGTGCGGTCGACGTGCGGCCAGGGTCTTGCCCCACTCCACCACCCGCGCGGGCGTCGTCACCCCGGTCACGCAAGGTCGACGACCTCCCGCCCCAGGGGCCAGAACGCCGTGGGGACGAGCTTGAAGTTGGCGATCCCGAACGGGATGCCGATGATCGTGACGCAGAGGGCGACGCCTGCGACGATGTGGGACAGGGCCAGCCACCAGCCCGCGAGCACCACCCACAGCACGTTGGCCAGCCCGGAGGCGACGCCCGCGCCCGGCTTGGGCACCACGGTCCGGCCGAAGGGCCAGAGCGAATAGCTGGCCAGGCGCAGCGATGCCACGCCGAACGGGATCGTGACGACCAGCGCGAAGCAGATCAGCGCCGCGATCCCGTACCCGACGGCCAACACGATCCCGCCACCGAAGACGAGCCACAACACGTTCAGCAGAAAGCGAATCACCCTTCGAGCATGACCGACGCCCGCCACCGGGGCGCCCCTTCCGGTGATCCGTCCGGCGGGCGGCCGGGCATGGCAGGGGAATGGCTGGCCGATGGCAGGCGCTACCCGGCAGTCTGACCGCCTTCGGGTCCACGGTGGACCCGTTCGTGGAAGGAACTGCATGAGGTCACGTCTGACCACCGGTGGGGCCCGGGTCGTCGCGTTGGGTCTGCTGGTCACCGGCGCGGTGGTGGCCGCGCCGACGTCGGCGTCCGCCGATACGGCGGTCACCGGCGACGCTCCGGCGACGGCGACGGCGGTCGCCGTCTTCACCGGGGAACCCGCCGACACGGCCATCGAGTTGCCGGCGCGCGAGGCCGCCGCCCTGGAGACGGCCGAGGCGCGGGCGGAGGGCCGGCCCGACGCGCTCGCGCCGCCGTTCTACGACCCCGGCACCGCCCGGGTGAGCGCGCCCGTGGTGTCCACCGGTGACGTCACGGCCGTGCCGTACGCCGCCGCAGCCATCCCGATCTCGAACCTGGTCGACGAGTCGGGCGTCGACGAGACGGTGCCCGGGGAGGCCGCCGACAAGGAGGAGCCGACCACTTCCGCCGCCACGCGTGGCGGGACGGTCGCCGCGCAGGCCTTTCCCACGCTCTACTACCCGGCGACGCCGACGGCGAAGTACAGCCTCAGCCGGCTCTCCGCCGTCCGCGACGAGGTGCTCACGGCCGGGCTGGTCGGCCAGGCGTCGATGTACTCCGCGTACGTCGACGCGCCCCGCAACCGGGTCGTGGTCGAGGCGTCCGCCGTGACCGAGGGGATGCGGACCGCCCTCGCCACCCGGTACGCCGCCGACCTGGTGGCGCTGCGACTCACGCCGGGGGAGACCGCCGGCGTGTCGCAGGCCCGGCACAACGACACGAGCCCGTTCTACGGTGGGGCGAAGATGGGCCCGGACGGCTGCACCATCGGGTTCAGCTGGACCCACGAGGGCGCGCGGTACTTCGTCACCGCGGGCCACTGCACCACCGCCAGCCAGAACGTCTACATGGACCGGTACTCCTCGGCCGTCGGCAAGGTGATCGACGACAACTGGAACAACTCCACCGGCTCCGTGAAGATCAACGGCGCGAGCTATTACAGCGGCGACCTGTCGCTGGTGAAGATGAACAGTGGCTTCGGAATGACGGCGCGCATGTGGACCGGCGGGCCGACCTCCAGCACCAACCGTCCCGTGGCCGGCCCGGCCTCACGTTCGCCGAAGATCGGCGACAAGTACTGCACCGGCGGCAGCACCAAGGGCTCCATCTGCAACTGGAAGGTCGTCGCGACCGGCACCACCGTGCGCTACGACGACGGTACGGTCGCCCGGAACATGACCAAGGGCACCAAGCACGGCCACTGCACGGCCCCCGGTGACTCCGGCGGCCCGATCTTCACGATCAACTCGGCCGGCAAAATCGTGGCCAAGGGCATCCACAGCGGTGGTGGCGGTGGCGGTGGCGACCACTTCACCGGTTCGCTGGAGTCGCCCTGCCGCGAGTGGTTCACCGACATCCGCCTGGCGGAGAAGATCCTGCCGGGCATCATCTACAAGTACTGACCCGCGACGAGCCGGGGCGTCCGTTTCCACGGGAACGGGCGCCCCGCCGTCGTCGTCACAGGCCGGCGCACGGGGTGTCGGCCACCGCGCACGCCTCGGGCGCCTTGACGAACGGGTCGGCGTCGCGGACGTCGAAACCGGACCGTCTGCGATCCGCCCGCCGGCACCGCCGGGCTCGGCGGCTCCGCCCGGTGCCCGGGTCAGCGCCCGGTGCGGGACATGCTGTGTGGGGGCCGACCGAGCAGCGCGTCGAGGCGTGCGCCCAGCTGGCCCGGGTCGTGCGGCGGCCGGGCGAAGGGCAGCCGTACGTCGCCGGGGTGCGCGGTGGCGCCGGCGGGGGGCTGCACGCGCAGGACGATGCCGGCGCGGTCCAGCCGCAGCAAGTGGACGCGGGCGCCCTGGTGGCGCAACCGCGCGGGGACCAGCCCGGTGAGCCGCTTTCTGGTGCGCGGATCGGCGTCGAGGCGGCGCAGCAGCTCCGCCTCGGCCGGGGCGAGCGGATCGGGCCGGGCCGGGCCGTGGCGGCCGTCGGCGCCCACGCGGTGCCGGCCGGTGAGGTCGGCCCGGTGCGTCGGGGTCAGCAGCGTCACCGAGTCGGCGGCGACGAGCAGGGTACGCAGCCGCTCGGCCGGTGTGCCGACGGCCACCGTGACGGCGGCCGGGGGGATGTTGCCCGACATCTGCACCTCCTATTAGGTTAGCCTTACCTTATCTGAGAGGCAGATGATGAATCAGTCCCGCCCCAAGGCCAAGCGGTCACGTCGGCTCGGCATCGCCCTGACCCCCAAGTGCGTGCGGTACCTGGAGCGCCGCCCGTTCCCGCCCGGAGACCACGGCAGAGCCCGGACCAAGGACAGCGACTACAAGGTCCGTCTGCTGGAGAAGCAGCGCCTCAAGGCGCAGTACGACCTGCGGGAGGGGCAACTCCGGCGGGCGTTCGACCGGGCGGTGCGCCGGCCGGGCAAGACCGGTGAGGAACTCGTGGTCGACCTGGAGACCCGGCTCGACGCGCTCGTGCTGCGCGCGGGGTTCGCCCGCACCATCTACCAGGCGCGGCAGCTGGTGACCCACCGGCATCTGACCGTCAACGGTCGGCGGGTGGACCGCCCGTCGGCACGGCTGCGCCCCGGCGACGAGATCGCGGTGGCCGAACGCAGCCGGGGCAGGGCGCCGTTCCTGCTCGCCGCCGGGGGAGCGCACGCCCCGCAGCGGCCCGCGCCCTACCTCGACGTCGACCTGGCGGGTCTCGTCGCCCGGCTCACCCGGCCGCCCCGGCGGGTCGAGGTGCCGGTGATCTGCGACGAGCAGCTCGTCGTCGAGCACTACTCCCGCTGACCGGGGCGTGGAGCATGCCGGCCCGGCCGGCGCGGATCAGTCGGTGAGCTCCAGATGCCGGTCGATCATCGCGTTGACCTGGGCCGGCACCTCGAGCTGGACGAAGTGCCCGGAGCCGGCGGCCTGCCCGATGTGAGCCTGTGGGGCCAGCCTCCTCGGCCTACCGGGGGTAAGTGGTTGGGAGGTTCCTGTTCCACCGAAGCGCGCGCCGTCGCGGGCCGCGATAGCGTACTGTGTCCTTCGTGCCATTACATCCGTTTCGTCAGCTATAGCGAAAGGGGTGTGCGGGTGCGTGGTGACAGGGGCGCCCCGTGAGCGCGGAACTCGACCGGTTCTTCGCCAGCCTTCCAGAGGTCGCCCGGGGCCGACTGCCCACCACGCCCGCCGGGCTCATCGCCTTCCGCTTCGTCACCGAGGACGGGTCGACCAGCACCTGGTTCGTCACCCTCGACGGCGGACGGGTCCGGGTGGACCGCCGCGGCCACGACCCGGACTGCGTGGTGGAGATGCGGCCCGAGACGTTCGAACGGCTGGTCGCCGGGGCCGACCACGCCTTGGCGATGCTCTTTCGTGGCGTCGTGTCCGTCGAGGGTGACCTGCCGCTGTTCCTGGTGTTCCGCCGGCTGCTGCCGATCCGCGCCGACAGCGCCGGCAGCGCCGGCAGCGTCGCGGCCGAGCCGACCGCCGAGACCCTCCCCGGCGGCGGGCACGACGGCATCGGACTGCACGACACGACCGGCATCTTCTACGGCAACATGTTCATGATCAGCAACCGCAACGGCGACGTCGAGACCGAACCGGCCACCCCGCTCGGCCTCTTCTTCCTCGACACCCGCTTCCTGTCGACTTGGCGCCTGAGCCTCGATGGGGAAAAACTCACCGAACTGTCGATCGAGGACGTGCGCTCCTTCGAGTCGAGGTTCGCCCTGGTGCCCGGCCAGCCCACGTACTACGTCCAGGCCACCACGTCGATCCTGCGGCACCGCTCGGTGGGGGAGACCTTCGAGGAGGCGGTCACCCTGATCAACTACGCGGCGGAGCCGGTCCGGTACGCCCTCCGGCTCGACGTCGGGGCGGACTTCGCGGAGGTGCAGGAGATCCGCGACGGCCTGCGCCGGGCCCGCGAGGTGTCCACCACGGTCGACGACAGCGCGCTGCGGCTGCACTACCGGCGGCGTACCCTGCACCGGGAGACGGTCGTCAGCGCCAGCGAGCCGGCCCACGTCGACGAGCGCGGATTCACCTTCACCGTCTCCGTCGATTCCCACAGCACCTGGACCGTCCGGCTGCGCGTGCTGACCCTCGTACGCGACCTGAGCCGACGCGACCTGCGGGAACGGCTGCACAGCTCCACCCACCGGTCCCGGGCCGAGGCCGGCCGGGAGATCGACGGGATCGCCGCCGCCGTGCCCGAGCTGCGTGCCGACCACGGGCCGCTGTCCGAGGCGTACCGGCGCAGCGTGCTCGACCTCGCCGCCCTGTACTACCAGGGCCTCAACTACCGCGACCGCCTGCCCGCCACCGGGCTGCCCTGGTCGATGACCCTGCTCGGCCGGGAGAGTCTGGTCAGCAGCCTGCAGGTGCTGCCCTTCCTGCCGCACCGGGCCGTCAGCACGTTGCGGATCCTGGCGCTGAGCCAGGGGGCCAGGATCGACCCGTTCCGTGGCGAGCAGCCGGGCCGGATCGTCCAGGAGAGCCGGTACGGCGAGTCGGCCGCCTTCGCCGACACCCCCGACGCGGCCGACTACTCCGCCGCCGACACCACCCCGCTGTTCGTCATCCTGCTCGACGAGTACGAACGCTGGACCGGCGACGCCGAGCTGGTCCGTCGCTACGAGTTCGAGGCCCGCGCCGCCATCGCCTGGCTCGACGAGTACGCCGACCCGGTCGGCGACGGCTACGTCTGGTCCACCCGCCGGCAGCGCCCCGGCGGCCGGTCAACGAGAGCTGGCGCAACTCGGTGGAGAGCATCTGCTTCCGCGACGGCCGGCTCGCCACCTTCCCCCAGGCGATCTGCGAGCTCCAGGGGTACGCCTACGACGCCCGGCTACGGGCGGCCCGGATGGCCCGGCTGTTCTGGAACGACCCGGCCTACGCCGACCGGCTCGAACGGGCCGCCGCCGCGCTGCGGGACCGGTTCAACCGGGACTTCTGGCTGCCGGAGCGGGGCTACTACGCGCTGGCATTGCAGTCCGACGGTCAGCGGGTCGACGCGCTGGCGTCCAACGTCGGGCACCTGCTGTGGAGCGGCATCGTCGAGCCCGAACACGCCGAGCGCCTGGCGGGCCACCTGCTCGGGCCGGCCCTGTTCTCCGGCTGGGGAGTGCGGACCCTGGCCAGCACCGAGGGGCAGTACAACCCGCTGGGCCACCACACCGGCGCGATCTGGCCGGCGGACAACTCTCTCATCGTCTGGGGCCTGCGCCGGTACGGCTTCCGGCAGGAGGCCGCCCGGATCGCGCGGGCGCTGCTGGAGGCGGGGCAGCACTTCCAGGGCGCGCTGCCGGCGTACTTCGCCGGCTACGACCGGGCCACCACCCGCGTCCCCGTGCCGCACCACGCCACAGACAGCCCGTACGCCCCCTCGGCCGGGGCACCCCTGCTGCTGCTACGTGCCCTGCTCGGCCTCGAACCCCGCGACGACCATTTGGTGATCGACGCCGGTGTGCCGGAGGACATGGGCCAGATCGAACTGCTCGACATCCGGGGCCGCTGGGGCTACATCGACGCCCTGGGGCGGGGTCGCCCCTTTCGCGACCAGCCCCGTGCCTGAGCCCCGCCCTCGCCGGTGCGCCGGCCCCCGTCACGCGCGCCGGCCTGCGGCGCGCGGTCACAGGCCGGCGCACGGGGTGCCGACCACCGCGCACGCCTCGGGTGCCTTCACGAAGGGGCCGGCGTCGCGGACGTCGAACCGGATCACCTGCGACCCTCCCGCCGGCACGGCCGGCCCGCTGAACGTGACGGACTGGCCGTCCTGCTGCCAGTCGGCGCCGCTGACGTCGGCGACCGTGCTGCCCGAGGGCAGGGTGAGCACCACCGTCCAGTCCCGGGCCGCCGTGTCGGCCGGGTTGTCGACCACCACCTCGCCGGTATAGCCGAAGATCCTGGTCGCCAGAGTTTCGTACCGGGCGGCCAGGAGCGCTTCCGGTGACGGGGACGCGGTGGGCGTCCGCGACGGCGTGGCCGAGGCGGAAGGGCTCGGACGGGCGCTGCCTCGGGGCGCGCCGCGCGTGGGTCGGGCGGAGGCGGTGGCTCGGGGCGGCGGGCTGCTGGCGGCCGTGGTGGCGACGGGCGGCATCGTCGCCGGGTCGGGCGCGGCGGCGCGGTCCGGGCTCGACGGCAGCAGGACCCAGGCCGTCAGCCCGGTGACCAGCACGCCGCCGCCGAGCGCCGCGAGCAGCGCGGTGCGGCGCCAACGACCGGCGGGTGCGGGCACGTCGCGCAGCGCCTCGACCAGTGGCATCTCGGCCGTCGGCGGCCCCTGGTCGCGTTGCAGGTCGACCTGCTGGAAGGCCAGCCAGTCGAGAATGGCGGGCAGCCGCCCGGTCAGCGCCTGCCGGTAGGACTGCTCGCGGCGGGCGCGCTGCTCCACGGGCCAAAAGCCGTGTTCGAGGCGCTCGCGGACCACCAACCGGCAGCCCTCGGCGGTGGGGGTGATGGCGCAGCTCAGCAGGGTGCGCCGGCCGGCCTCCTGGCACCGCAGGACGAGCGCGCCCGGCTCCCGCCGCTCGGTCACCTCCGCGTCCACAGCGGCGTCGAAGCCCGGCAGTCCCGCCGTGTAGAGCAGTAGCCGGCCGGGCCTGCCGGCGACGGGCTCGACCTCGGTGTACCAGCGGGCCAGCAGCGTCGGGTCCGTCAACGCGCGCCAGACCCGACCGGTGGGATGGGACAGGTCGACCTGCGCCCCGATCTCGCTCACGGCGAGACTCTATACGGGCCGTCGGACGTCAGTCGCCCTGAGCGACGCCCCGCGCTGTCCCGGTGACCCACCGAAACCGGA
>NZ_GG657738.1:6786081-6798591 GCF_000158815.1 Micromonospora sp. ATCC 39149
GCGTGATCACGTGGTTCTGCTCGACCAGCGCCACGGCCTGATCGGCGGCCAGTCGGCGGGCGGCCCGCTCCGGCAGGCGGATCTCGAAACCGCGTAGGGCGGCGTGGTAGACGTGGCCGCGTACGCCGCCGTACCTGCCGGCGAGGCGGTCGGCGGTGGCGGCGACCGACGCGACCGACCCGGCGGCGGCCCGGTCGTGCAGCAGCACGATGTAGCTGTCCGGCACGGCGGTGCCGCCGCCGGCGTGCCGGATCTGTCCGGTGGCTGCGGCGGCCGGTGTCGCGGCGACCAGGCCCGCGCCGAGGGCGAGGGCGGCGCCGAGGGCCGCCGCCAGCGACCGCCGGCGTCGGGTGCCAGGAGCGATCATGTTCGGTCCTTTCCGACGGGCCGGCCCCGGGGTGGTGACCCCGGGGCCGGCGGATGATCGTCAGGTCAGCTGGACGGGGCGAGGTAGAGCAGGCGGTTCGGGGAGCCGGTGCCGGGGCTGGTGACCGTGCCGGTCGTGGCGGTGGAGACCAGGTACGACGCCACCTGGGCCGGGGTCCACGACGGGTTGTTCTGCAGGACGCGGGCGGCGGCGCCGGCCACGTGCGGGGCGGCCATCGAGGTGCCGCTGATGGTGTTGGTGGCCGTGTCGCTGGTGTACCAGGCCGACAGCACGTTCGAACCCGGCGCGAAGATGTCCACGCAGGTGCCCCAGTTCGAGTACGACGCGCGGGCGCCGTTGCTCTGGGTCGCGCCGACGGTGATCGCCGTCGGCACGGCGGCCGGGGAGTAGTTGCAGGCGTTGGCGTTGGAGTTGCCGGCGGCCACCGCGTAGGTGACGCCGTCGGCGATCGAGTTGGCCACGGCGGAGTTCAGGGAGGTGTTGAGGCCGCCGCCGAGGCTCATGTTCGCCGCCGCCGGCTGTCCGGCCTGGTGGTGGGAGGTCACCCAGTTGACCCCGGCGATGACGCCTGCGGTGGTGCCGCTGCCGGAGCAGTTGAGCACCCGCACGGCCACCAGCCGGGCGCTCTTGGCCACCCCGTAGGTCGATCCGCCGACGGTGCCGGCGACGTGCGTGCCGTGGCCGTTGCAGTCCGCGGCCGGCAGGGCGTTGTCGACCGCGTCGTAGCCGTCGACGGCCCGCCCGCCGAACTGGCTGTGGGTGGTCCGGATGCCGGTGTCGATGATGTACACGACGATGCCCGAGCCGGTGCTGGTGTAGCTGTAGGTGCCCGACAGCGGGAGGGCGGCCTGGTCGATCCGGTCGAGGCCCCACGGCGGGTTGGTCTGGGTCGCGGTGGTCGTGACGGTCTGGTTCTGCTCGACGTACGCCACGGCCGGGTCGGCGGCCAGCCGCTTGGCGGCCCGCTCCGACAGCCGGACCTCGAACCCGTTGAGCGCCTCGCCGTACACGTGTCCGACGGTGGCGCCGTACCGGCCGGCGAGGGTGCTGGCCGCGTTCGCGACGGCGGAGGCCTGGGTACCGGCCCGGCCGCCGACGGTGCTGTCCTTCAGCACCACGATGTAGCTGTCCTTGACCGCGGTGGGGCTGCCGGCGTAAAGGATGTCGCCGGTGGCCGGCGCCGCGCTGGCCGGGGCGCCGACCGTGGCGGCGGCCATGGCGGCGGCGGTGAGGACGCCGAAGGCGGCCAACCGGCGGGGGCTCGTGCGGGGGAGTGTCATCTCCCGGTCCTCCCTTGTTCTGGCCAGCCCGGTGGGCTTCGTGTAACCCAACGGGCCGGTCGAGCGGTTGGGGAGGAGCCTAAGACGTATCCGCGAGCATCGATATATATCGAATGGTTCATAGCGTGGCCCTATGGTCGTCCGCGCGCCCGGGGAACTGCGGGCCGGCCTGGTAGCTGGCCTTCACGACCTGGGCGTGGCGCTTTGGTTCGTCGGTGCGCGACCTGCTGGTGCGGTCGGTGTGCCGACGGTCGTGGGCCCGGCCCGGCCCGGCCCACGGCGACGGTGGGCGGGACCGGGCCCGGTGGTGCCGGTCGATCAGGCGGTGGTGCCCGTGACGTTGCTGCCCGAGCGGGTCACCTTGTACGTGACCTTCTCACCGCTCCAGAAGTGGAAGGTGAGCGTCACCGGGGCGTTGTCGTTGACTGCGGCGAAGAAGTCCGAGGTCAGCGCGATCGAGTTGCCGGTGTAGTTCGGCTTGAACGTGACGTCGAACTCCTTGAACGACGTCCAGTCGTGCGGGCCGGCGTTGCTGCCGTCGGCGTACTTCGCCTCCATCGTGGCGAGCTGGTCGCCGCGGAACTGGGTGGGGATCGCGAATGAACTGGTCGTGCCGGTGGCGTTGCTCAGGATCGGCCGGTCGTAGGTGATGATGTTGAGTCGCCACGGCACGCCGGCCGAGAATCGCGCGTGCAACGTCGCGTTGACCCCGTACGCCCGACTGCCGGTCAGCCGGGTCAGCGCGGCGGCGGTCAGGGTGAGCTGGTTGCCGCTGACGGTGTAGTCGGTGCCCCGGACCAGGTCGGTGTTGCCCTGGCGCAGGCCCTGGAACGTGGTGCCGTTGGGGTTCAGCGTGATCGTCTTGGCGGTGATGGCGCTGGCCTTGGCGTTGAACACCAGATCCGACGAGGCGGTGCCGGAGCGGGTGCTCCAGCTCGACTTGATCTGGGCGATCAGCTCCGGGTCGCTCCACTGGAACGAGGTGCGGCCGAAGTGCTGCCCGTTGTCCCACAGCATGGTGGTGAGCTTCTTGGTCCGCGCGTAGTAGCCGAAGTATTCGAAGAACTTCAGCTTCTCGCCCTGCTCGATGGTGCCGGTGTGCCGGTCGAAGCCGAGCAGGCCGTACTCGCCGACGATCACCGGGATGCCCTTGGCGACGAAGGCGTTGTACACCCGGTCGAAGGAGTCGGTGAGGTCCTTCTGGGTGGTCGCGTCGAAGTGGGTGCCCCCGGCGACGTTCACGCTGAACGGCCAGTAGCCGTAGTAGTGCACGGTCGCGATGAGGTTGGGGTCGTTGAGCGCGTTGAACGTGGCCACCAGTTCGTCGAGGCGGGCCTGATCCGACGACGTGTGCAGGGTGGGCAGCACCAACAGGCGGGTGGCGTTGTTGCCGCCGGAGGCCCGCACGATGCGGTGGAACGAGGTGTTGAGTTCGTTCAGCAGCGTCGCGTTCTGGGCGTCGCCGGAGCTGCCGGTGAACTGCGGCTCGTTGACGCTCTCGAACACCAGCTTCGACGAGGAGCCGCGGAAGGCGTTCGACAGCTGGGTCCAGATCGCGTTGTACTTGGCCAGCACGTTGGTCCGGTCGGTGGGCATCGTGTTGATCCACTGCCACGAGTCGTGGTGAATGTTGATCATTACGTAGAAGCCGTCGGCGAGCGCCCAGTCGACGACCTCCTTGACCCGGTTCAGGTAGGCGGCCTCGATCGGGTAGCTGGGCGCGCCGCCCAGGTGCGCGCTCCAGGTGACCGGGATGCGGATGCTCTTGAAGCCCTGCGCCCTCACGTTGTCCAGCAGCGCCTCGGTGATGCGCGGGTTGCCCCAGGCGGTCTCGTCGGCGCCGACGGCGTCCAGGGAGTTGCCGAGGTTCCAGCCGGGCTGCATGTCGGCCACGGCCGCCATCGCGTTGCCGGCCGGGGGCGGGGTGGTCGGAGGCGGCGTCGTGGGCGGCGCGGTCGTCGGGCCCACGCCGCCGGTGCACGTGACACCGTTGAGCGCGAAGGAGGTGGGGTTCGTGTTCGCGCCGGACCACGACCCGTTGAAGCCGAAGGAGACCGTCGCGTTCGTGGCGATGGCGGCGTTGTAGCCGACGTTGGCAGCGGTGACGTCGTTGCCGGAGGAGGTGACTGTGGCGTTCCACACCTGCGTCACCCGCTGGCCGGAGGGGAACGTCCAGGTCAGCCGCCAGCCGTTGATCGCGTCACCGAGGTTGGTGATGCCCACGTTCGCGCCGAACCCGTCCTGCCACTGGTTGCTGACCTGGTAGGTCACCGCGCAGCCCGCCGCCGCCTGGGCGGTGCCCGACACCAGGACGCCGACGGCGGCCAGCAGCATCGTGACCGCGCTGGTGAACGCGCCGGCCCGCCATCGGGTTTGTCGGGTGGTGCCTCGTATGCCGATCATGACGCTCCTTGCCGAGAAGATGCCGCCGATTGGTGGTGCCAGTGGGGCGTCAGCGAATGCGCACGTGGCACCCATGAGAACCGCAGATTAAGTTTGCAACGTAAACTTTGTCAATCGGTGAGCGACTATCCCTGTGCCGTCGCGGGCGGGCGCCTGCGGTCGATTCCGCGCCGCTGCGGTCGCCGCCTCGGCCGCTAGGCTCCAGGTGCCCCGGTCCAGGTCCGGGCACGGAAGGTGGCCGAGCTACCCGACGGCGGCCGGGGCGGGAAGCCGAAGAGGTGAGCCCATGAAAGTTTCCGTCCCCGTCGTCATCGTGGGCGCGGGACCCACCGGCATGACGGCCGCCGCCCTGCTCGCCGGTCACGGCGTCGCCTCCGTCGTCCTCGACCGCTGGGCGCAGCCCTACCCGCGGCCCCGTGCCGTGCACCTCGACGACGAGGTGTGCCGGATCCTGCACCGCGTCGGCGTGCACGAGCGGTTCTCCGCCATCTCCCGCCCGGCGGCCGGACTGCGGCTGCTCGACCCCGACCACCGCGTCCTCGCCGAGTTCGGCCGGGCCACGACCGCCGGCCCGCACGGTCACCCCCAGGCCAACATGTTCGACCAGCCCGCGCTGGAGGCACTGCTGCGCGCGGCCGTCGCTGGCAACCCCCTGGTCCACCTGCGCGGCGGCGTCGAGGTCGAGTCCGTCCGCGCCGAGGGCGACGGGCCGGTCGCCGTCACCGCCACCGACCGCGCGTCGGGCCGGCGGGAAACCCTCACCGCGCGGTACGTCCTCGGCTGCGACGGCTCCAACAGCACCGTCCGAGCCCGGACCGGCGGCACGATGCGCGACCTCGGCTTCGCCCAACGCTGGCTCGTCGTCGACGTCGACACCGACGCGGAGATCCGCGCCTGGGAGGGCGTGCACCAGGTGTGCGACCCCCGCCGGGCCGCCACCTACCTGCGCGTCGGGGCGCGCCGCCACCGGTGGGAGTTCCGCCTGCTGCCGGGCGAGACGGCGACGGCCCTGTCCGCCCCGCCGACCCTGCACCGGCTCGTCCGGCCGTGGACCGGGAGCCTGCCGTCCGAGGCGCTCACGGTTATCCGCTGCGCCGAGTACACCTTCCGCGCCCAGGTCGCCGACCGGTGGCGCACGCGGGGGGTGTTCCTCCTCGGCGACGCCGCCCACCTCACGCCGCCGTTCATCGGCCAGGGACTCGGGGCGGGTCTGCGCGACGCCGCCAACCTCAGCTGGAAGCTCGCCGCCGTCCTGGCCGGCAGCCTGCCAGACCGGGCGCTCGACAGCTACGAGGCCGAACGCCGCCCCCACGTCACCTCACTCATCCGCCTCGCCGTGGGAATCGGCCGGGCCATGACCGAGGGCGGCGAGATCGGCAACGTGCTGCGGCGCGTCGTCGCGCCCCGGCTCGTCCACGTTCCCGGCCTGCGCGCCCGGGTCCTCGACAGCGCCACCCCGCCGCTGCGTCCCTCGGCCCTGCGGTGGCGACGCCGGACGCCGTGGGGGCTCGCCGGCCGGCTCTGCCCCAACGCCCCGCTGGCCGACGGCCGCCGCCTCGATGACCTGCTCGGCTCGTCCTTCGCCCTGGTCACCGACCGTCCGCTGAGCGCGGCGGCCACCGCCGAGGCGCGGCGGCGCGGCGTGCTCAGCGTGCCGGTCGACCGGTCCCCGGCCCTGCGGCGGTGGCTGCGGCGCGGGGCGACCCGCGCGGCGCTCGTGCGACCCGACCGGACCGTCCTGGGCACGGGCGACCCGCTGACCCTGCTGCGGGCAGCCCCGCCCCTGCCGCCCGCCGCCGGCCCCGGGGCGGCTGACCCGACGTGTGCTGGCCGGTGGCCGCCCCGCCCGCCCCGATAGGCCCGTTCCTGCCTCCGTGCCGCGCCCGGTGGGGAGCGCCGCCGAGCGGGCCCGCGACATGCAGCGCCGCCGGCCGGTTGCGGCGATGGTCCACCATGGAGCGCATCCGGGCACACGCGGGTTCGCGGGTTCGAGGGACGCATCGACGTGGACACCACCGGGCCAGGGGCCCCACTGCTGATCGGCGAGGTCCACACCGGCCTCCTGCAGCACTCCACCGCGCTTCCCGCCGGCGCCGTCGCCCGGGTCCTGCGCATCCGTCCCGGGGAGCGGGTGGGGACCGTGGACCGGCCGATCCGGTACGCCGTCTCCCCATCCCTGTTCACGGGGGTGGACTGCGGGTTCGGCGGTGCCGTGGGCACCACCCGGGTGGTCGGGGCCGTGTCGTCCCGGTCCACCGTCACCGGCGGCCACGTCGTGCAGGCCTCCTCGTTCGCGCGGATCGCCCCCGGCGTCCAGGGACGGCGCGCGACGTGGTCGCACTACCTGGCCAACCCCGGCACGCTGGAGGCTCTGGGCGGCCGGCTCGCGGACCGGGCGGACGAGGCATTCCTCGCCGGTGAGCCGCCGGGCACGAGCCTCGACCTGGGCGGGATCAACACCCGGCTGATGGACGTGGTCCAAGCCGCGGGACTGGACCGGCGTGCCCCCTTCCGGGTTCCGCGCACCCGGCTGCGCTGGACCGCCCGCCACACCACCGACACGCACATCGACTTCGGCGTCGAGGAGGGCCACCTGCGTTCGTTGCGCCTCGGTCTGGCCCCCACCGGCCGCGACCCCTGGGACGAGGTCAGGTCCTTCTGCGAGGACGTCGCTCTGCACGACTGGCTGCTCACCGGGCTGCTCCATCTGATCGACAAGGCCGTCGGCGTGGACGGCGACGACGTCGTGCGGCGGCTGCGCCCGGTCGTCGACCACCTCCTGCACCTGTGGATGCCGGCGGCGCGCCCGGACCGGACCACCGCGCCGCTGTGGGCGAGCCTGGACCGCCAGGTGGGATTCAGCCGACAGTGGGACAACTGTGCCGGCTGGGTCCGCGACCGGGTGGGCATCGCCTCCCTGCACCGACCGGCCGGGCCGCGATGAGCCGGCTGTCGGGCCTGCGCGACGCCTGGGCGCAGACCGGAAGGCCCGTACGCGCCGCCTGCCTGGCCATGTGGTCCGCCGGTGGGCTCGGCACGGCCGTCGGGGCAGCGGGCGACCAGCTCGGTTGGTGGAACGACCGGCCGTTCCTGACCAACCTGATGTCCTCGCTCGTCGGCGCGTTGTTCGGCATTCCGCTGGCGCTCATCGTGCTCCGCCGCATCACCGCGATGGAGGGCCGCCGCACCGAGCGCGCCGACGCGCTGCACATCGCCCGCGGCACCGCCGCACGCCTGGCCGCCGACCTCGCGCCGCTGTGCCCGGACCGGCGGCTGGCCGAGCGGGCAGCCGCCACTCTGCGCCGGCTCGACGACGAGTTGTTGGCCGGGCTGACCGACCACCGGTTCGGGCCCGCCCTGGCCGAGGCGCTCACCGGGTGGATGGAGGCGGTTCACCTGTGCGGCGAGGGACTGCTCGGCGGCCCACCGGCCGGGGACGCCCTGCGGGACGCGGCGGCCACCTGGCGGCACCTGCGCTCCGACGTCGCCCCCCGGCTGCGCACGTACGGCGTCTCGTGGCCGTCCAGGGCAGCCGCCGACCGGGTCGACCGGCTGCTCGCCGACGTCGACGCGTTCCTGCGGGGCGACCCCAGCGACGCCCAGCACCTCGCGGAAGCCGCCCGGGTGACCCTGAGCGAACGCACCATAGCCCCGCTCGTGGCCGTCTACGCCGACGAGTACGCGGTGCTCGGTGGCATCCGCGAGCAGGTGGGAACCCTTTCGGCGGGGGTTGCCGCCGTCGTCGCCCTGCTGGCGGCGGTGGACCAGCTCACCATCGACCTGCCGGACCCTTACAGGAACACGTAGCGGAGCCGGTCGACGGGGAACCCGGGCAGCGCCAGCCCCTCGCTGGCGGCGCGGTCGCGGACCTGCCGCGCCGCCGCCGGGTCCACGGCGACCTGGTCGAGGATCGTCCGGACCGCCGTCTCGACCGGCAGGAACCCGCCCGGCAGGACCGACAGCGTCCGGTACGCGCAGAACGGCGCCGGCCGGTCGCCGACCTGGATCACGGCCGGTAGCTCCGCCCACGTGTCCGGGAAGGCGCCGCGCCACCGTCGGGGCTGCGCGACGGGTCGCCCGGCGTCGCGCAGCAGCCCCAGCCGCAGCAGCTGCCACACCCCCGACAGGAACGCGCACGACCAGGTGCGCGAGCCGTCCCGCTCGTCCCACAGCTCGACGTCGACGAAGACGGAATGCCGGCGGGGGACGTTCTGCCGTGGCGGGGTCCACTGCCCACCCGGCGACATCGCCTGGCCGCTGTCGGCGGCCTCCCCGGGCCCGGAGCGTTGCCCGTTGGACAGCCAGCCGGCGACCGGGGGCGGCGGTCGCGTCCCGTTCGTGCCCGGGGTGGGCTCGCAGACCAGGCTGCCGGCCACGATCGCGGCCGGCGAGACGTCCCCGACCTGTGCGCACGCGGACTCGCGGGCCAGGTAGTCGATCGCGACGCCGTTCTCCTCGGCGGCCCGCAGCAGGGGCGGCAGGACCTCACGCGGCGACGCCGGCGCGGAGAGGTAGTCGTCCACCAGGTAGCACGTGCTCACCCGTGGGGCGGCGTCGGTGCCGCGCCGCTCGGACTCGACCGCCGCCCGGAACCAGGGAGCCACCGTCGCGAACAGCTCCCGGTAGTGGTCCGCGCTCTCGGCGTAGTCCGCCTGGTAGAGGTGGCCCAGCTCCACGGAGAGCCGGGCCAGCGGCACGGCCTCCACCCGGCGGCGGGCGCCGGCCTGCTCGAACCGCACCTGCGCCGGCCCGATCGACTCAGGCCCGATCGGTTCCAGGGCGGTCACAGGCTCTCCCACGCCTCGTCGTCGGTCACCGCGCGGGCCAGCCAGTCGAACGCCTCGACGGTCGCCTGGTTCGCGATCCCCCGGCCCCAGACGTCGTTGTCGGAGATGATCTGCTCGCGCCACTGCAGCAGCGGCTCCAGCGGCGCGCTGCCCAGCAGCGTGGTGCGCCCCATGCGGTGGCGACTGGCCAGCTCCTGGAGATCCTGGTTGCAGTCGCGCAGCCACGCGATCTGCCCCGGGCGCAGGCCGGCGAGTTCGGCGGAGTCCAGGTCGACCACGGCGGTGCGGACGTACCTGATCGCGTCCAGCAGGGCCGCCCGATCGTGCCCCAGCGCCGCGCCCGTGTCCGCGATGCCACGCCGGCCGTGGACGAGACCGGCGGCGGCGAGAATGTGCTGCCGGGTCCACCGGTGGAAGACCAGCCACCGCGCCGGCACCGCCGCCAGGGCGGACTGCGCGGTGACGGCGAGCGCGAGCTGGGTCGCGTACGAGCGGCCGGCGCTCAGGTCGACCAGGCAGACGTCGAACTCCTCCTCCAGCCGCAGCAGCAGGTTGGCACACTGCTGGACCGTCTCGGCGCCGATGGGGAACTCGCCGCCGCCCTCGTCACCGGGGAACAGCACCAGCTGACCCGTTCCGGCCGGCCGGGTGCGCAACCCGGGTCGCTCGCTCTCAGTCCACACGTCCACCCGGTGCGGGCTGGCCGCCGAGCCGGTCAGGTAGCTGTGCAGCCCCCCGGACGGCGTGCCGCGTCCGACGGAGTCGACCTGGAAGATCGTGCCCACGGTCGGGGAGCCGAAGTCGAAGTCGAGATAACAGACGTCCCTACCGGCCAGGGCGCACCGGTAGAGGATGTTGCAGCCGGTGACGGACCGGCCGGTTCCTCCCTTGTCCGAGGCGGCGAAGACCAGCACGGGTCACTCCACGTCCTGGCGGGCCGCGGACAGCTTGTCCAGCTCCTGCAGCACGTGCGTGGCGAGGGCGACGGCCGTACCGGGCCGGGTGTCGATGATCCGCCGGGCGCGGTCCAGGCGGGCCTGGACGGCCTGTAGGTGCTGACGCATCGCCGGGCCCGCGGTGTCGGCCCCGTTCAGCAGCTCCTGGCTGAACAGGTGCTCCGCCTCCAGCAGCAGATCCTCCCCGTACGCGACGAGCCGCTCGCTGCGCAGCGGCGGCCCGCCCGTCAGCCTCGCCGCCGCCACCAGGCACTCGACCACCCGCTCGGTGTACCGCCACGACGGCAGGTCGTGCCGGTCGTCGACGAAGGGGTACACGTTGACGGCCTGGTCCCACAGGTTCCGCGCCGGCCCGTCGTGGATCCGGCGGCGCGACAGGTGGTCCCATACCTCGTCGGCCTGCTGTAGCAGCTCGCCGCGCAGGCCCGGGTCCCGCATCAGGCCGGCGAGGCCGAGCATGCGCTTGAGCAGCAGCGGGGAGAAGTCGGTGCACGGCCACAGCAGCCGACCCGGGCCGGCCTCCTCGCTGCCGACGAGGGAGATGAGCACCCCGGGGGAGTGCAGGGCGACCGCCGGGTCGCGTTCGAAGGGCCGGCGCACGATCCGGGCCCGCCCGGCCAGCTCGTCGAGCACCCGGGCCACCCGGCCCAGTTCGGTGTCGGGGGAGCGTTGCTGGATGAGGTCCTGCACGGTCATCGCGGTCACCAGGAGACTGAAGTAGTCGGACTCCTGGTTGTCGGTCGTCCGCCAGGGGATGTCCTCCAGGGGCCAGCGCGCGGTGCCGAAACTGGCCACGGTCGACCAGTAGCGTTGGGTGATGTCCCAGCGTAGTTGCAGCGCCCGCGCGAGGCGTTCCTGTTCCTCGGTCAGCAGGCCGAGGATGCGCGTCCGCTCGGAGAACAGCTCCTCGATCCCGTTCAGCGCGGCGAGGGAGAAGTAGAGGTAGGGCGCGGCCTCGGCGACGCCGGGCCGCTGGAGGCCGATCTCCTCGCCAACGTCCACTTCGGGGGCGTCCTTGATCACCCCCCAGGACCAGCCGCACTCGAACAGCCGGCCCGGGTGGTCCAGCGTGTCGTTGATGTCGGGCGCGGCGATCAGCACGCCCCGCAACGCGGCGCGGACGTCGGTCAGCCCCTGCCGGAGGCTCTCGACGACCAGCCGGTCGGCAGCCTGTCTGTTGACGGTGCGGATCACGTCGCGCGCGAGTCGCCTCGAACGCGTTCACCGCGAAGCTGCGCAGCAGCCCGACCATCGCCCGCCGTCAGCCGCTGGTTCGCCCGCTTCTTCCAGCTCCGTCGATCTCGTGGGCGAAGCTGGACCCGGGTCCACGACGGTCCCGGAACACCCCGGGCGAAACCGATCGGCCGGCCAGCGGACAAGCCGCAACCGACATGGTGTACGAGTCGACGATGTCCATGCCGGCCTGCTCGGCGCTGAGCTCGTCGGAGCCGTCGACGTGGAAGTAGCCCGCGCCGGAGAAGATCGGGGTGCCGTCGGGACGGGTGTACCGCAGCAGGTACTCGTTGAGGACTCTGACCAGCAGCCGGGGAACCTCGATCGCGTCGCCGAAGTCGTTCAACGCCCGCAGCACGTCGTCGGATGTCGCGTCCGGCCACTCCAACACGAAGCGCGGATCGGTCGTCGCGGGGAGCATCAGGCAGAGCAGCTGTTCGGCGTCGCTGATGGAGTTGGAACCGTCGCGGCCTCCCCACACCCAGGTGCCATCGCGGTAGCACAGCCGCGCCGTCGCCCGCCAGATCTCCAGCAGCTGTTGCCGGGGTTGCATCCTCATGGGCGGGGGGACACCTCCTTGCCAGCCGCACGGATCTCGCCTCCCAGCATGGGGCACCGGCGCAAGGGCGCCTGGCGCGGCCAGGGCCGGGTGCCGGGCGTGCGGCATGCGCCGGGATCCGTGGTGGCGAGAATGTCCAGCCGGGACATACCCGCAGGTCAGGCAGCTCTTCGCGTCAGGGGAGGGGGCCGATTTTGTGGGCCGGCTGGGAGGGAGTAATGTTCTGCGCCGGCAGGGAAACGGGCGCCAAGTGGGAGACCACGGCGGACGGCCTGCCGGATCCCAGAAAGTGCCCGGCGGCAGCCGGACGCTGAATGGTGTCCGCAATTCGGGTGGAAGCGGGTCGGATCGGGATGTTCCGGTTTGACAGTGCGGAAACCGGAGGGTAGCGTAGTAAAAGTGCCCGGTGCGAGAGTGGCGGGTGCAGGGTTGGTTTGAATGCCCCGGACGGGGCCCTCGGTTGGGGGTTTCGGATGGTGTGTGGTTGTTCTTTGAGAACTCAACAGGGTGCTTGATAAGCCAGTGCCAATTAGTTTTATGACCCCGTGCTGGCCGAGCTTTTGCTTGGTTGGTGGGGATTCCTTTGGCAACACTTTTTGTTGTCGGGATGGATTGTTCAACAAGTTTTTGTTGGAGAGTTTGATCCTGGCTCAGGACGAACGCTGGCGGCGTGCTTAACACATGCAAGTCGAGCGGAAAGGCCCTTCGGGGTACTCGAGCGGCGAACGGGTGAGTAACACGTGAGCAACCTGCCCTAGGCTTTGGGATAACCCCGGGAAACCGGGGCTAATACCGGATAGGACTGCTGGTCGCATGACTGGTGGTGGAAAGTTTTTCGGCCTGGGATGGGCTCGCGGCCTATCAGCTTGTTGGTGGGGTGATGGCCTACCAAGGCGACGACGGG